>NZ_FOCJ01000022.1 GCF_900110075.1 Paenibacillus sp. OV219 | reverse complement strand
AGGAATACAGCCAAACCAATTAGTCCATATCCATACTGTTCGAGCCATGTCGTCCAATCCCACACGGATACCCCTCCTCTTCCTGTAGTTTTAACTCAAAATAATCAGTTCATCCGGTTTACTGCATCCGCGTTTCGCACAGCCTTGCCCTGCATCCATTCGTAAATAATCGGAATCACGACAAAGCTGTTGAGCGTGGACGTGATCATGCCGCCAATGACCACAATACCAAGCACTTGCGAAATGACGGTATCCGAGCTATGCGATAACGCCAGCGGGATTAAAGTCAGAACGGTCGTGCCCGCAGTCATGAATATCGGACGAACCCTGGAAAGGCTGCCTTGCATAACGGCATCTCGAAGTCCCATGCCTTCTTTGCGATTTCGTTCGATTTTATCGATCAGGACGATTCCGTTCGTTACCACGATTCCCGTAAGCATCAATACGCCGATGAATGCGGCGAGATTCCATTGGCCATGAATGGCGTACAAGGCGAGTACGACACCTGACAAAGCAAGCGGAATGCTGATCAATACAGCTAGCGGCGCTTTCCAACCTTTGAAAACAAAGCTGGTTATGAGCAACACAAGCAGAATGGAAATGATGACTGCGATCGTAATTTCAATGATCATTTGCGTCACTTGTTGGGTAATGCCGCCAAGTGAATAGGTGACTCCGTTCGGGAGCTTCATGTCTTTCAAGGACTGAGTGACTTCTTTTGACACTTTGCTCATGTCGCTTGAGGTGATCTGAACTTGCACGACGGAGAAAGGTTGACCATCGCGTTCTTGAATAGAAGACACCGCGTCGCTTTTCTGAATCGAAACGAATTGGTCCACACGATAATTCTGCCCGTTACTTCCGGTTACACTCTCGGCTGCCATCGAAGCCAATACTTGTTCGGGCGTATACACGGGTATTGTATGATCGGTCACAACGCCTTTCTTAACAGCATCGATATACACGTCGACGGGAATCGTGCCTGCGGACGTTGAAATGTCAAAGTCTTTCGCTTTGGACATGTAACGTGCCAACAATTTATTGATGTCGTCAGGTTTTATTCCAGCCTGCAACGCCTTATCTTTATCAATCGTGAACGCATATTTAGGTATCCCGTTCGTCAGATCCGTTTTCCCTGTAACGCTCAGACCTTGAATGGTAACCAGCTTCGTGCGAACTTGCTGAGCCGTGTTTTCCAGCGTAGTTTGATCGGCGCCGGTTAACATGATATTGATCGTGGAATCATCGCCAGCGATGTTCTGATTCGTTACCGTAATCGCAGCGTTATTGGCCACTTGATTCAAATCGGCCTGCAAAGCCGGAATGACAGCCGTGACATCCTTTTTGTTTTTCAACTGAATGGACAGATTCGCCACGTTCGGCTGTTGAATGAACCCTCCGCCTTGGTCAAAGACGTCGTCTGCCGTTGGCGTAAAGGTCGATCCGAACGTAGAGGAATAGGAAGCGATCTTAGCATTGTTATGCAAGACGCTCTCCACAGTCTTGACTTCTTTGTCGACTTCGGACAATGGCGTTCCTTTCGGAAGTTCCACTTTGACGGCGACCTGGCCACTTGCCGTACTTGGCAGCAGGCTGAACGGCAGCTGCGATGCGAATATACCAGCGGCAATGAACAGAAGCAGCGAGATGCTGATCACAGTTTTCTTATGCTTCAACGCGGATTGAAGAAGCGGCTTCATGAGCGGTTCGAGCGTGACTGCTTCCGACTTGGGTTCTTTCCAGCCCATAAATGCGAACGCAGGTATCACTAGCATCGCGACAAGGAATGAAACTCCTAGTGCGATAACAACGGACCAAGCAAAGCCAGAATAAGACGCGCCGATAATGCCGCCGACTAATGCAATCGGTACATATACGGCTACCGTGGTTGCGGTAGAAGCGAAGATGGCCGGAAGCATCTCGACCACCGAAGAAGACAATACGCTCAACACCGGCTTGTCTTTGTTTTCTTGAACGCGTCTATACATGTTGTCCAAAATCACGATCGCATCGTCGACGATTCGTCCCATGGCGACAATAAGTCCGGATACGGTCAAGATGTTCAGTGTAACCCCCATTGATTTCAAGATCGCTGTCGTAGCAAGCAGCGAAATAGGGAGTGTAATTGCAATCAATAGTGTAGAGCGTACATTTCTAAAGAAGAACAATACGCAGAGCATGGAGAACAGGCAGCCCAATAAGCCTTCACGAACCAGACCCATTAACGAACCGTTCAGATCTTGCGCACGGTCGGTTTGAAGCGTCATGGCGACATCGCCGCTTTGAACGACCGAAATGCCAGCTACGCGTTCTTTCACATGTTTTGCTACATCCGTGATTGTTGCCGTTGGTGTCTTGATTACATTGATCATCACGCTTGCTTTGCCATTCGTTCTTGAGACGGTTTTCACATCGGTTAAGGATTGAGATACCGAAGCAACGGCCGACAATGGGATGCTGTTGCCGTCTTTGTTCTTTATCGAAAGATTGTTCAGCTGCTGTTCCGTGAGATCCCATCCTTCTACTCGAATCGGGAACGAAGCTTTAACATTGGCAATGCTTCCTTGCAGGCTTGGCACATCTGCAGTAATAGATTTATTGAAATCGTCCAACGTCAAGTTATTCGCCACGAGATCTTTCATTCGCAGGACGACGACATAGCCTCGGTTTGCTCCGCCGACGGTTTGGACATCTGACACGCCGGGTACGGACTTCAATTGCTTGACGATGTCTGTTTGCAATTTGGATTGCAGCGTTAAATCGTCTACTTTGTTATTATTGGCCGTTAGGCTGTAACTCAAGATTGGGAATGTGCTTGATGTTAATCGGGTTACTGCAGGTTTGTTGACCCCATCAGGCAATACCGCATCATTTAATGCTTGTTTAAGCGCGTTTTCCGCTTTGTTCATATCGTAATCCATGGGGTAGTAAATATTCATCAAGACCCCGCCATCGTACGAGGTTGTCTCAAGGTTGGTTATTCCATTGGTCTTGCGTATTGCATCCTCGAGTGGTGCCGTAATATCTTTCTTTACTTGATCTGCTTGGTAAGAAGAAGCACGTAAAGACACCATTAAGGTGGTGTTATTGATGCCCGGCAGGTAGTCCCTCTGCATTTGTAAGGCCGAGACTGCCCCCCATCCTAATATGAGTACAACGCAAACTAAAATAATGGTCGATCTTTGCATCACTGATTCGATAATCCGTTTCATGATTGAAGTCTCCTCTCCTGTCTATATAGGGAAAGACTTCGTTTTGGGCTCGATTGTTCATCGTTACAAAAAATAAAATTTGGGAATACTAACTTGAGTTGCCTGGCAGCCATATATAGATTTAGTTTATTTAAGGGAGTTCTGAATTACGAATGAAACGTCTTCAAGAAGTGCTGCACCGCACTAAGATCGGCCAAGTATTCACGGTTCTTCACCGTTATAAGCTCCTGCAGATCCTGATCCCGGCAGCGGTGATTGCGTTTATTTACTGGGAAGGTAAAAACGAATTCCAACGAATGGATTGGACAGGTACTCTTCACACGCTTCACCATATGAAGCCGGCGACCGTGCTCTATCTATTCGGGACTGCACTGATCGCGGTTGCTGCGGTTAGTGTTTATGACTTTGTGCTTCGGCGTCATTTCAAAATCCCCATCAGCCTCTGGGATACATTCTGTTATGCGTGGGTCGCAAATACGTCGAATAGCGTAATCGGTTTCTCCGGAATCGCAGGCGCGGCTTTCCGGACCTTCTTCTACCGGAAGCGCAAGATTCCGATGCAGACGATTACGGCTTCGATCGCTTTCCTCTCCACTATTACGATTACCGGCCTCTCCATACTCTCATGGGCAGGTATTTTCGGTATTTTACCGATACATACGATAGTAAATGTCCACCCTTGGATGTTAATTGCGGTATGGGCAACCGCTTTGTATTTGCCTGGATACGTATTTCTGCAGCGTACCTCGTTCTATGCAAAATGGCTGAATCGCAATCTACCGCGGATGAAAGGATCTACAATCGCGGCCTCGATCGGCGCGTCCTTACTGGAGTGGGTCTGCGCAGGTATCTGCTTCTGGCTCATCGGCACCTGCCTGCTCCCCGGACTTACGCTGGCAGATGCTCTTGGGATCTATACAGTGTCGGCGATTACTGGACTGCTCACGATGGCTCCGGGGGGGATAGGCGGCTTCGACCTGACGGCACTGCTGGGGCTGCAACAACTGGGTTACCCTGCTGACAAGACAACTGCCGTCCTCGTTCTGTTCCGTTTGCTGTATTATTTGTTTCCCTGGTTGATCGGTCTTGTTATCGCCGCATCTGACGTCGCCATGGTTCGCGACAAAACGATAGATCCGGATGACGAGAATTTCGAGAACGGCTTGAATAGCTGGCAAAGAATTTGGCATTTGCCGAACCAGTTCAAATTGGTCGGAGAACTCGGCGTATGGTCGCTTGGTAAACTAGTCTTCGCAAGCGGATTCGTGCTGCTGCTCTCTGCAGCTCTGCCCGGCCTGTTATATCGGTTGCATATTTCAGATGAGCTGTTATCCGCACCGTTAATGAAATTGTCTCATCACTTTAGCGTCATCATCGGCCTCTTTCTGATCGTACTTTCCTGGGGGATCTCTCATCGGGTAAAACGTGCGTACCAATTGACGCTCTTCCTTCTGTGTGCAGGTGCCGTATTTACATTCAGCAAGGCATTTGATATTGAAGAAGCCTTATTCTTGCTTATTGTAGCCTTGTTACTTTGGATATCTCGGGATCGGTTTTACAGAATATCCGCAAGTTTCAGTAGGGATAGGGCAGCTATGTGGGGGGGACTTACGCTTGTACTCGGCTATGTCTACGATCTCATTGTAACGGGAATCCACCCTGCTCTGCTGAATCCTTCGACTTCGGAAGCTAAATTAACATGGATAATTAACCCAAAGCTGAACGGACTTGTAGCGATCACCGGAATTGTGTTCACATGGTTATTACTTGCGCTCATCCTGCTGCTTCGGCCAAGTCGCATGGTGAAACAGGGAACCTCAGTAGAAGAACAAGAGAAATTGCGTTTATTCCTGGAACACGAACAAGGCAACTTATTGACGCACGTATTATTTGCCGGCGACAAGAACTTCTTCTGGGCGAGCAACGAACGCGTCTTGATTCCTTATTCCATGATTAGAAATAAACTCGTCGTCCTCGGCGACCCCATTGGACCGAAAGAAAGGATTAGTGAAGCCATCCAGGAATGTCAGCGTTTTGCGGATCTGTATGATTTATCGGTTGTCTTTTATCAGGTTTCTCCGAGTTATCTTCCGATTTATCATGAAAACGGATATCGTTTCTTCAAATTGGGTGAGGAGGCATTGGTTCCATTAGATTCATTTACCTTAAGCGGAAAACGAATGACCAACTTACGAACCGTCAAAAACAGATTTGACCGTGAAGGATTCCATTTCGAAGTGTCAAAGCCGCCCCACGACAATCAATTACTGGAGAAGCTCCGCCCTATCTCACAGAAATGGCTACATGGAAAAAAAGAGAAAAGCTTTTCGCTTGGTTGGTTCGACAAGTCCTACTTGCAGCTATCTCCAATAGCTCGCTTGATCGATCCCGAAGGTGAGATTATCGCTTTCGCAACGCTGGCACCTAGCTATGACGATGGCAGAAGTATATCTGTCGACCTCATGCGGCATCTTCCGAATACGCCGAACGGAACGATGGATCAGTTATTCGTCTGTCTGTTGGAGTGGGCTAAAACTGAGGGGTATGAAACCTTTAATTTGGGTATGGCTCCGCTCTCAAGCGTTGGTCAAGCTCAGGCGGCCATACGGGAAGAAAAGCTTGCTCATTTTGTCTTTAAGCATGGTGGTTATTGGTATGGATTTAAAGGACTTCGGAAATACAAAGAAAAATTCTATCCGGACTGGGAGCCGCGTTATCTTGCGTATCCGCGCTCTGTATCGTTGCCGATACTATTGTTGGAGCTGGTTCGGCTCATTGCACGCCGGCCCAAAAAAGGCCGCACGCGACCGGCTGAGTAAAAGTCCGCTAATTCAGCGGGCTTTTTGTTATTCCCTAAAGGGAAATCGGGTTGTAATGACTCTTGCTGCAAGCAACACGTTGAAATCATATTGAAGAAATCTCCCTCCTCGGCTAAAGATATGTCAAATCAGGAATTATCAAAAGTTATGATGACGCAAAGGCTTATTCACTTTGGCAGCTTGTTATTTATTTTTTGAAATTAGGATCTATTGGATTTGGTGGCCCCGTAGCTTTAGTAGGATACATGTATCGTGATTTGGTCGAGAAACGCAACTGGATATCCGATTCAGATTACAAGGACGGGCTTGCTCTAGCTCAGCTTGCCCCAGGTCCGCTGGCTGCACAACTAGGTTTTTATCTGGGTTATGTCCAATATGGAATTATCGGCTCAACCATGGTCGGTTTAGCTTTTGTTTTGCCTTCTTTTGTGATGGTTGTTTTACTCGGGTGGGCTTATACTTTATATGGCGGTTTGACGTGGATGCAGGCAGTATTTTATGCAGTGGGTTCCAGCGTCATAGGTATTGTATCGTTTAGTGCATTTAAGTTAACCAAGAAAACGAATGGTAACGATCGATGGCTTTGGGCAATCTTTGTTTTCGTGGCCGCTTATACAGTTTGGACCGAATCTGAGGCGGTTTTTATGTTTCTAGGGGCCGGCATCTTGTATTGGGTTGTGAAATCACGTCCAAAATGGATGAATAACGGACACATCGCATCTGCTGGATTTGTTGAGCCTGTTCGACAAGCGGTTGAAGCTGCAACTGTAACCAGCAAACCGGCTTCATTATGGACGATCGCGCTATTCTTTGCAAAAGCCGGAGCATTCGTATTTGGCAGCGGTCTTGCCATCGTCCCCTTCCTATTCTCGGGTGTTGTGAAAGAACATCACTGGCTGACGGATCAGCAATTCCTGGATGCTGTCGCAGTGGCCATGATTACGCCTGGCCCCGTCGTCATCACAACAGGTTTCATCGGCTATTTGGTTTCCGGGTTTTCAGGAGCTTCTGTTGCGGCGGCAGCTACCTTTTTACCAGCTTTTTTACTGACGATCATTCCTGCGCCCTTATTCAAGAAATACGGCAAAAGGCCTGGTATTGCAACGTTTGTGACCGGCGTTACGGCAGCGGCAACAGGTGCAATCACGGGAGCAGTTATCGTGCTGGGCAAGCGATCCATTATCGATATTCCTACGCTGCTATTCTCCGTCGTGACATTGCTTTTGCTATGGAAAGTAAAAAAAGTTTCCGAACACATTATCGTGATCGGCGCCGCCGTTTTGGGTTTGATCGTTTATCCGATCGTCCATTAATAAATCGAGGTGTAAGATGAAGACCTGGATTCTCCTAACGTACAAGATCCCGCCTAAGCCTTCGGCTAACAGAGTATACATCTGGCGGAAATTAAAGAAGTTTGGAGCCGTGCTCGTACATGATTCAATTTGGGTACTCCCTTCAAGGAAAAAGAGCAAAGAACATTTTCAATGGCTGGCAGCCGAGATTTCTGAAATGAACGGTGATGCTATGGTGTGGGAAGCCGATTCTGCTCTTATTGGACAAGAACAGTCGCTAATAGATCAGTTTCGACAGCAAGTGGAAGAGGAATATAAATGCATTCTTGAATCCTTGCAGCAACTAAATGCCGATCTGCACGCAGAAGCACGAAAGTACCAGCATACGCTGCAAAAAGACTATTTTGAATCTGCGTTAGGTTTGCAGGTTCGAGATTTGTTTCTGAAACTACGCGGGAGGCCGGATTAATGAAATGGACCACATGGGAAAATGTAGGCGTAGACAGAATTGCATGCGCTTGGCTTATTAAACGGTTTATTGATACGGAAGCTGAATTCACCTTCATTCCAAGCGGGTCATCTCAAATCCCTGCAAACGAGGAACCGTTCGATATTCCTGGCGTACGATACAGCCACCACCGAGGGCATTGTAGTTTCCACACTATTGTGAAAGAGTTCCAACTCAAAGATCCGGTCCTGCATCATATTGCCCGAATTGTTGACGAGGCAGATACTCTTCAGGAAATTACATTGGAACCGATCGCTGCTGGACTAGATGCCATTTGTTCGGGGATAAGACTTACAAGTAAGGATGACCATGAAGCATTGAACCGAGGATTTGAAATTTATCAGGCTTTATATTCCTTTTTGGAACGTCCTTAGTTCCCTCTCTACTACTGCTCCGAATCAGCAGCAATTTTCGTGGATGCCGCTCTCCAAAGTTGGAGCTCTTTTGGCCGGAATAGGATAGCGTTCGAGGTGCAAGCGAATCGGAATGCCATACAAGAAGACTGCACCGACGAACAGGACAGCCTTCTTACCTCGGTTATTTAACCGTTAGGCTTACTCTTTTGTGTTAGATCGTGTAACATGTGATTTTCCTCCACGCCGAGCTTCCGAGCCATCCAAGCGGTTGTACTCGCCTGGAGTAAAATGGTCAGCATAATCGCCATGAAAGTAACCGATGCGATTACATCTGAATGAGCGACACCCATTCCAGTAAGCATGCCCGATAACGCTGCCGGTATTACCCCAGTCTCTCGTACCCAAACCATGAATAACATTTCACGCAGTGACCATAGTGATTTTCGGTCTGGAATGGCTGAAGCAAAAACGGTCGCAGGTCGTGCAATAAGCATTAACGTAAGAACGACTAGTAGGCTTTGCCACCAATAATTGACAAGCAGATTGAAATCGACTTGACTGCCAAGCAGTACGAAGATAAGCATTCGCATAATAACGGTGATATTATCGGAGAAATGGATCATTTCCTGATTTTTTTCTTTCATATGAAGGCCAAAATCCGAAGAATTACCCCATATAAGCCCTGAAACGAATGTTGCCATAAAACCACTGACATGAATTAAATCTCCGATAAGATAGGCGCTTAGTGCAGTAACCATCATAGCAATCGTTGTGTAATCCCGAAAAATACCTATACTCGCATGCGCAACCAAAAAGCTGATGATAAATCCGACTATCAATCCAAGTACGATACCTCCTACAGCTGTACGAGCAAAATCCCAGGTAATCGTACCGACTTTAAGTACAGTTTCACCCGTAGCGGCTGCAAGCAATGCAAAAGTGACAATCGAGCCGGTCGCATCGTTGAACGCTGACTCGCTTTCGACCGTTTCACGAACACGCTCCCGAATCCTCACTTGCCGAAAGACCGGTATGATTGAAGCAGGATCCGTTGAGGCAATTACGGCAGCAGCTAGCAATGCGTATAACCAATCGATGCCAAATAGCAAGTGTATCGCTGCACCTGCGATAGCTACAGTGATCAGAACTCCTGGAACACTCAGTAAAGCAACCGTCCAGCCTACCTTCTTCAGGCCTTGCAGCTTAATATTGCGACCGCCGTCAAACAAGATAATCGTTGACCCCGCGACAAGTATCAGCTGATTGGTAATCGAATTACTGGATTCGTTAATCCAGTGAAGTCCTTGTCCAAGCAGCATACCTGCCCCAATAAACAACACAACATCCGGCAATTTGATCCTGTAAGCGATAACCCCTGCGATCATACCGGCAGCCACGATCAAAAGGATCAAAAAAAACAAGTGATGAATCAACTCTGTTGTATTGGATTCCATGCGTCAGCGGACGACCTCTTTTTCGAATTCTTCGATTTGTCCATTTGTTCCAATGACCACAATGACATCTTTCTCTGACAGCACATCCGTTGCGGATGGCGCAATTACGATGCCTTTAGACTTATTGATCGCTACGACGCTGCATCCATATTTGGCGCGCAGATTGATTTCGCGTAGCGATTTACCGCTTAAGCGTTTAGGAACAGCCATTTCGGCAATGGTATAGTCCTCTGACAGTTCGATATAATCAAGGAGGTTCGGCGATACCAGTTGATTCGCGATTCGAACCCCCATATCACGCTCCGGATAAACGACCTGGTCAACTCCTACTTTCTTCAGCACACGCCCATGCAGTTCTGTTAAAGCCTTGGCTACGACTTTTTTGATTCCGATGTCTTTTAGCAAAATCGCGCTCATAATGCTGGCCTGAATATCATCGCCTATCGCAACGATACCGCAATCAAGGTTGCGAACGCCGAGGGATCGCAGCATTTCTTCGTCCGTACAGTCCCCCACGACTGCTTGGGTCAATACTTGGCTCATGTCTTGAACGGCCTCATCATCCTTATCTATACCAAGCACTTCGTAACCTAGCGTTATGAGCTGTTTCGCCAGACTTGAGCCAAATCGTCCCAATCCGACGACTACGAACTGTTCTTTCTTCATCTAATATCTCCTCCCTAACCGATTGTAATTTTACCTTCCGGATAGCGATATAATTCCTTTTCAGTACGCGGTCCTAGCGCGTATGCTAAAGTCAGCGGACCAAGCCGTCCCGCAAACATCGTCAGACAAATGAATACTTTTCCGATCGTTGTCAGCTGAGGCGTTAGTCCGAGTGAAAGTCCAACCGTTCCGAAAGCCGATGTCGTCTCGAACAAAATCATGATGAAAGGATGATCCTCTGTCGTCGCAAGCAGCATCGTAACGACAATGACAAGCGCCAATGAAAGCATCGTAATCGTCAACGCTTTAAAGATCCGCTCACGGGCCAACCGCATCTTAAACATGACGATATCGTCTTTTCCCCGGATCATAGCTGCTACCGCACCAATCAACGTTGCAAATGTCGTCGTCTTTATTCCGCCGCCTGTCGATCCCGGAGAAGCTCCGATAAACATCAGCAAAATGATGAAAAACTGAGTGGCTTGGCGCAGTGCTGCCAAATCAATCGTATTCGGACCTGCTGTTCGCGGCGCTATTGACTGGAAGAGAGAAGCCATTATTTTTCCTGGCCAGCTTAATTCACCCAGTGTTTTCATGTTTGTATATTCAAGTATGAAAATAACTATCGTCCCTATCGCGAGCAGAATTCCCGTCATGGACAAAACGACTTTGGAATGAAGGGAAAGCCTCTTATGTATGCGGTAGTCCATTATGTCAGACATTACGATAAACCCGATTCCTCCGAGAATAATCAGCAGATTTGTCACAAGATTAACGATCGGATCGTTTACGTAGCCCATAAAACTGACGAAAGGAACCCCAAAAGAGCCGAAAAGGTCAAAGCCCGCATTATTGAACATCGAAATAGCATGCCATGCTCCGAAGTATATCGCCTTTCCAAGCGGCATTTCGAACGACCATCGAATTGCAAACAGTGTCGCTCCCGCTAACTCAATCGATATTGAATACAATAGTACTTTGCGAATCAGCCTGACGATGCCTTCGATGTTCGTTTGATTCAACGCTTCCTGGAGAATTAGCCTTTCCTTAAGCGAAATCCTTTTACGAAGTAAGATTGCAATTAAGGTCGACATTGTCATGAATCCAAGCCCGCCAACTTGAATCAGACAGATAATGATAATCTGTCCCGCTAAAGACCAATGGCTGCCGCTGTCTACCGTTACAAGTCCCGTCACGCAAGTCGCTGATGTGGCCGTGAAAACGGCATCGATAAAAGGAGTCGTCGATCCTTCGATGGATGAAAATGGCAGAGCTAGTAAAAAGCCCCCAAGTAAGATGATCAGTGCAAAGCCGAATGCCAATACGCGTGGAGGCGGCCAGTGGGATACTCGGAAAAATGATAACATGCCTATCGACACCTCTTTCTAAGGAATTAACAGTCTCATTGGATTGGTGGTGTAACCTTTTCCTGCAAACAGTATGATTCCCCTATATAAAATAGAAATACGTTACAATCATATAGGTATGTGTATGGTTCACTGCCCGTATTTTCCGCGGGCTACATTAGGCAATAAAATATGATTCAAGCACGGTCTCTGTTATGATCACGAGGTCGATTTCTCGCACAAAGCCTTTCCTAATTTCTCCCCTAAGATTTGCATGCTTTTCGTCGGTATATTGTAACTCGTTCCAATTCCATAAATCTTCATATCGCCACACTTTAACAGCAAACTTTCGTCTCTACGATGTGCATCGAACTGCACTCTTTGGTAAGGGGTTAATGTTGAATGGTGATTTTGTTCCCCCTCACCGGTATGTTTTGCGCGTTGTTCCGCATCATGTCCATGACGAGTTGAATCTTTTACAACTAAGCCGTTTATTGCTAGTCTTTTTATCCGGGGCATCATCCATTTATACTTCCACAAGCCATCATGTTGACTTGGTACCAAAATAATGTTTTAAATTCAATAGCTCTCGTTCTACATTGTCTTATCTTCATCTTTTTAAAGATGCCCTTCCAGGTCGATTCATATATCTATTGGATTATTAAGTGTTTTGGTTCGCAAACTTACTCTTAACTTATAAGGTGGAGTCAATTGGCTCTCAAAAATTGTGATTGGAATTTCTAGTTGTGAGATCTGCTTCTTTTCAGAAAGTGATAACGATTCTTTATACTGTAGATACTTGGATGACTTCAACCAGTTGTAAAAGCCTGGCAGATAATAGTTGGCTGCTGTGCTCGAAATGACCCATTGAAGTATTTTATTAATTTCTTGTTCTCGAATGGACCAAATATCTTGTAGGAATAACTTTTGAATACTGTTATAAAGTTTATATAATTGTTCTCTGTACGAATGTCCGATCACTGAAAAAAAATTCTGTTGGGCGAAATTGTTGATTAACATTAATTAAAGTGTGATACTTTAATTCACTTCCAAATAAACTCAATTTCCACATGTTATATGCCCATATTTATGTGCATGGCTCTTCGGAAAACAGACATTTTTTTCCGTGCATTGTATATGGTCATTGCACACCTGAATTAATGAAATAATGTTCTTTTCACCAGACATTTCATGCCTCACTGCTTCCTTAATGCCTTCTAGACCATCTATGTGTCTAGCTGGTTTTAGTCAACCGACGCGACCAAGTTTTAATACTGTGGCAATGTCTTAAGAATTGTGTCGTTAGAGTACAATGTCCCTACATTTGTGCTTTTTACTACGACATAAGAATTGCGACATAAAAATAAAAAAGCTTGATTTCTCAAGCTTTTGTTCAACCATTAATGTCCCTTGTTTTGTGTCCTTGGACACTAGCCTGGCCGTTACTTCAACGAAAAAGCAGATCACTGTTGTGATCTGCTCTGTACGAACTTTGAAACTATTGATGATCGACGGCTATCGCGTATTTCTCGGCAATCTTCATTAAATATTGCTCGATGTAATCATAATCTCCAACCTTGTTACTGGAAATGAAGACTGTTTCCTCCCAGCCTCTGACGTGAAGCTTGATAACCTTTACCTCAACGGTCCTGAGTAGTCTTCTCACCGGCTCCTTCACCACTTCCAGCCGCTCAAGCTTGCTGTATTCTATCTTTTTGGGGGAAATATCCTTTTCCAGTTTCAGCACCATTTCGCCCGCTTCCAAGTTGACATCCACTGCTTTCAGCAATTCGATCAACCTCCTGATTTGAATAGAAATGGTTAATCACGGCTTAGGTAATTGTATTCATCCAGTTGCTAATATATGTGCTTCCAGCCCTAATCTACTGTTTCATCTGTGGTTACCCCTTGTTCTCACTGCAGCTTGATGATGTAATCTATTTAACTCTCGTACCCGTTAGTTCAGAGATGTTGGTTTACCCAGTATTGCCTTGATTAAGCTTCACATTTAAACTCCCATTTAAGGTCTCATTTATAATTTATTCCATTTAAACAATCTCTTTATTGTATTATTAAATGTACTTTCAATTTCCTTAGCATATTTAATAACATAGATAAAGAAAGTCATCTCCAACAGATCACTTATTACTTTTTGATATCCGCCATTCTTATAAACATAAAATTCTCTCCTAGAATAAATTAGAAAAAAAGAAATAACCACAATGATTACACAGATTACACAGATTAAACGGATTGTTTTTAGATGATTTTTATTCTTAATTGTTTTGTCGAAAAGCCATAATGATGCGGTCAAAAATATTAGCGGAGAAAGAAATAAAATATTTTCAATATGCTTATGAAAGTAATTTGTCATTCTGCTTCTCCAATCTTTAAAGTCCTTACAAAATCACATTTTTAGAATCAATAATATTTCACATACATATGAATATTTACTGCTATCGCGTCCGTTAAACGACTTTAAACAACTAAGATTTTAGTAGCACAATATGGATAATCCATTTGCTTCTTTATGTTATCTACTTCGCTTTGACTTATGAATAGGCCGATAAGATATAAGCCCAAATCTATGGATGTTGCGACACCACCAGCTGTTATGACTTTTCCATCATGGACAATCCTTGAATGGGCAACTTCTCCCGCATATGGCTCTAATAGTTCGTATGTAAACGGGTGCGTTGTAGCTTTCGCATTTTGCAAATAACCTGCTGCCCCGAGTAACAATGACCCTGTGCATACGGAGACAATGTATCGAGCATTTAAAGCTCCTTTTAGCCAAATAACAAATTCCTGATTAAACCGCAATTGCCTTGTTCCCAGACCTCCAGGAACAAATACGATATCATATACTGATAAGTCGGGTTTTATTTTGTTCATTTTGATTGTCATGCCTAACTCATCCGTAACTTCTTCCTGCATACCACAAATATCCCAAGTAACATCCTTTGTACCTTCAAAATATTTTAATCGTGTTATTACATCGTAAAATCCTACGAAATCCAAAAAAGTAACTCCATTGAACAAAATAAATGCAATTTTCAACTCAATGCCCTCCTTTTTCATGATGCGCAGATATGATATAAACACACAGAGGTAAGGGTTAAAAACCCTTACCTCTGCCCAGGCGTACGGCATATCCAATATGTGCTTCCTCGTGGTAATCCACGTTACGCCAGTCACATATACCTTATATATTTACTTAATTATCTTCGCAGAATCTAACTTAATCAAGGGTTTTATTCCGTTATACTCCCTCTATGGAGAATCGCTTTTCTCTTAAATGCTCTCGTTTTCTTAGATTTTGACCAAGTGTTCTTCTTCACAGATAACATCCAGATGGAAC
>NZ_FOCJ01000032.1 GCF_900110075.1 Paenibacillus sp. OV219 | reverse complement strand
AGAGGCCGACCACCGAGATGGTCGACTTCTTTTTTACGTGCGGCATAGCATCTTTCTTCATCCTATACATGCGTTCATCTGCCCTCTTATAGAGCTCAAAGGCATTTTTCGGATAATGGCTGGCTCCGATATTACGGTAATCGATAGCTCGTTCCCGTTTTCAAGCCGAAGCAAGATCGCGGACAGTATCCAAGGATCGTGCGATTACCTGCCCGTTAGCATTCCTGTAGATGGATTAATTTCGTCTTTGAAAAAAGAAAAGCGCCTCGGTACGATGGGAGTACGCAACGGGTCATAGCCCTTAAAATCCCATCATCCAGGAGGACGCTCTACTATGAAGTTTAAATCGCAAGACAAACAAAATCAACTCATTGAAAAAATTACCGCCCAGCATCTTGTCGTCGGGATCGACATCGCTCAACAAATTCATGTCGCACGTGCGGTTAACTTTAGAGGAATTGTTGTTGGCAGCCCTCTCTCCTTCTCAAATGACGAAGAAGGATTTCACATCTTGCTTCGGTGGATTCATTCGCTGCAAGCAACACATGGTTTAACGGCAGCCATTGTTGGCATGGAACCTACCGGGCACTACTGGCTCAACCTCTCGAAATGGATCTCTAAGCAACAGATTGAGGTCGTTCTCGTTAATCCTCATCTGGTTAAGAAGAACAAAGAAAACCGAGATAATACGCCATCCAAGAGCGACAAAAAGGATGCTCTTGTCATCGCGGACATGGTTAAAAACGGCTACTACTCGTTCATCCGAAACACGCCTGAAGCATTCGAAGAATTACGTGTCTATCTCTCAAACCGCGACTCTGTCGTAACGAGACTCGTTAGCGCCAAGAACCAAATCCATCGGTGGGTCGACGTTGTTTTTCCAGAGCTGCGACAAGTCTTCAAGAGCTTAATGTGTGTCGGCTCGTTAGCTACTTTGCGTCTCTTTCCCACGCCTGAAGATCTGAGTAAGCTGCAGCCTCAAGACATCATTAAAGGTTGGAAAACCCTTATGAAACGGCATTCTGGTGAGCGTAAGGCTCGAGCTCTCTGCTCACTTGCTAGCCGTTCTGTTGGATCAAAACAAGCCACGCATGCTTACAAGCTTCACTTAAAGCAGTTGCTAGATGAATACGACCTTGCTTGCCAGCAGCTTAAAACGGTTGAGACCGAGATCATTTCCGTTTTAGGTCGCATTCCTTTTGCGAAATCTATGCTTGCTGTCAAAGGGATTAGCGCCATTTCACTAGCCGGTATTCTAGGAGAGGCTGGGGATTTAAGCGGTTTTGTTCACGGTAATGCCCTACTCCGCCATGCAGGCCTTAACCTTGCTGAAGCAAGCTCAGGAAAATGGACCGGACAGATGAAAATTAGCAAACGTGGGCGCTCTCGCCTCCGACGATTTATCTTCATGATGACGATGAGTTTGGTCATGAATAATCCGGAATTTCAAGCGATGCACGCACACAATGTGCAGGTGAAGAAGATGAAGAAAATGAGGTCCATTATGAAGCTGTGTGGTAAATTAGCACGCATACTCGTTGGCATGGCTCGCAGCCGTGAAGCCTACAATCCTCATAAAACGATGCCAGTACAGCTAGCTGCTTAAGCACATCCAACCGTTTCGACACACGAATTTTGGCTTATTCGCGGGATTTCAAAGAAAGCACGGAGTACCGGGTTTTTTCAACCAAAGGGCACAGACCCGTACCGTTAGCATGACCGGCCTCCACCCCTTGGAAAGGCGTAACGAAGGAATGAGAGGGCATAGACCCGTTGAGACATGGGAGTGAAAACCTCCAGGGGCGGTGTGGAGAATGCGTGCAGTATATGGAAGGATATGGGGCTGCAACCTCCCCCTTTATTTCCTCACGCCTTCATGTTGTCCTGGTCTACTACAAGGTCCCCCTTACTCTCTTTCTATATTTCTTGCAAGGGTGAAATCCTGCGAATAAGCGAGCATTTGTGAGAAAACTAAATCGTACCGAGGGAGTTGAA
>NZ_FOCJ01000020.1 GCF_900110075.1 Paenibacillus sp. OV219 | reverse complement strand
GTCAGCCGGCCAGCGTCGTGGACCCCATTAACATCATACCAAGGAGTCTTTTTATTTCTCAAACCTCGTATTTCTTCATAATAGGAATGCTGCCCATTAGCGTAACGGTTCTGTCATAGGACTCGTATCCCGAGAACTTTTCCATACCATCCTTGGTTCTTCCCTGTGAAGTATATCAGAGAAACTGCTAAAAAGACTTTCACACACTGAGAAGGTATTTCAACTGCGGGTAACATTGCAAGTTCTTGTCCTAATTCGGTTAACGATTGAATAGCTCGATGATCGCGCCTATGGTTGAGCTAGTATTGGAGCTAGCCAACTATTATCAGAATTTTCAGTGACCATATCTGTCAGTGAATGCGTGTTATCATGGGAACAGACTGAAAGGAGGCGAATCATTCGTGGAATTCGACTGGAAAAAATGGTTCATGGCCGCCAATTATGCAGGCAGCCTGTTATTTGTTTCGCTAATATTACCCGGTTACCACAACACTATTTATATTTCTTGATTATTGTATTAACTAATTCTTTTATCGGCTCTTTAAAGCGTAGAAAAATAAACAAAAACCCAAAATATATTATGATATCAGTTACATCACTAACAACTTCTGATATTCCTGACTCCTCCGCTTTGTGTATCTCTTTAAAAACATAACTTCCCAGTAGAACTAGGACAAACAAAGTAACTGCAATGATATTTAAACGATCTCTAGTTTTCTTTGATATAACAGTGGCTTCAATAAGCTTCGCAATTCCAATGAACAAACTAAGGGAAATTAAAAAGATAGTTGCTTGCAACGGCACCGATCTCATTCCTCTACCTAATATTTTCCTAAGCAATTTTGCGTTAGCGCGATGTCTCCTCCTAAAATCCCAAATCCTCGCCGTCGTGGAAAGCCGTACCAATTTGTTCAACATGGCCGTTCCTACCGTTATACCAAAGTTGCCAACATTCGTCTTCATAAATTGCAAAGGGCTTGTAGCACGCCTCCCCATCCCACTCCCCAGCCCCAGGCGATAGAATCGGATTGGCCGGAAGCCGCTCCCAATTGCTGATGCCGTCACGCGAACGGGCGATTCCGATGCGAGCCGTATTCACATCTTCGAAACCAATATAGAACATGACATACCATGTGCCATGTTTGACAACCTGGCACGCAGTGACTTTCTGCTGCTCCCAGCGGCTTGTAGGGTCCGCGCGGAATACCGGATTGGCCTTATGCTTGTTCCAGCTTACGCCGTCCTTACTGGTCGCGTATCCGATTGCGTCAGGTTCATACTGCTCGCCGCCCGAATACCACATCCGGAATTGCTCTTCCTCCTCAACCCAGATGACATGCGAACACATGACGGCGCTCTTCTCCCACGGCTCGTCGAAGGAGAGCACCGGCTTGTCTAAGCGGGACCAATGGTACCCATCTTCGCTCTTCGCATAGCCGATCCATGAATGTCCATGCTCTTGGCCAGGCCTGATCTGACCCGTGTACCACATCAAATAATGACCGTCCTTCTTCAATACGACAGGTCGATTGATTTCTTCTTCCCAGCCGCTCTCCTCTCGAGGCTCGATCAAAATAACGGGCTCGCTCCAATTTATACCATCCTGACTCTCAGACATGGCGACCGATTGTTTAGGGCGCCATGAGAAGTACATGCGGTACAAACCTCCATCCTTCAGCACCGCAAGATCGAAACAAGTGCCGAGCTGTCCGCCTAGTACCGGATTGCCTTCGAATTTGACCCAGATTGCTTTTTCATCCCCATAACTCATTGTTTCATCCTCCCTTTCATTCCAAACTTACTCTTTATTTTATGCGCACATACAGGATCGGGAAAAATAATCTAATTATGGATATTCCCTAGTGGTGGTACTTTTCCTCCATCTATAAGAAATCCTGCCATGAACAAGGGGGCTCTCTGTCACAGTAAGATACGTCAAAGTAACCGTTGATCCAGCCAGCAGCGCATAGACGTTTATCGATGAAATCCAGGTGAAACTGTAGATTTCCATACAAAGTAAGAACGCCCTGCTGACTTAGCAAGGCGTTCTTCAAATTCGAGATCTCATTCGTTCGACGTTTCTTTCAGCTCGATGACAAACTGCAGGCTGTTGCTTTATTGTAGTATTGGTACCCGTTAGCTCAATCCCACTTAACGTACTCGTTGCTCAATCGTAGTCGTTTGCCGAGTACGATCTCCTAATTAAAAGCTTTAAGTGGGTAGTTTTGTAATATCTTATCCACTTCCTCGTATCCAGGCGGGAAGGAAAAGTTGTAACGTGCAGGAAGTACAAAAACATATTTTTCGTTTTGACCAAGCAGGCTCGGTCCAATCGGGGCAGCGCCAATGAATAACTTTTCCTGTTGAATCGAAGTCCACTGAGCCTTTGTAAGCACCATAATGGGAATATCCTGCCTTGGTGTCTGCTGGGTCCAACGAGGATCTCGAATTGAAATGATTGGACCTGTCTCAGTTTTATCGTTTGCGGAATTTTCGTCAGGGACATATCCTTGCCAATTTGTTTTATGAATAGTATAGTCTCTCCAGCTATCGGGTAAAGAAAATTGAAAACCGTATTGTTTATTCGTATACACAATGGAGTTTGAATCAGCAGAAGAAGATGACGCCGTTTGGTTCTGAGAAGGTAACGGCATTGGCAATGGAGTTTGTTCAGGGGTTTGAATTGGCGTGTTTGTAGGTTGACTTGTTGTTGGACTCACCGCGGCTTGAATCGGTTGAGACTGAAAATTATCTTCATTCTTATTGGTGCAACCACTTAATGAAATAATGGCGATAAGAAATAGAACAGGCAACTTAGTCAAAAACCGACACCATCCTTTTTGCAACATGATTTCTAAAATTATAGACGATCATGCACATCATAAACTTCAACCAATCTAAGGTTATTTTTATGATGAAAAACTTACACGACGACGAAGATTCCGCATTACTGCCCGTTAGCGGAATAGGCTGCCGAAGATGATGACCGGCAGCCTGTTTTTTATACTATCGTGTCCTTTAGAGTAACGAAAAGTGGAGCAGCTGCCGCCGGCAAACTGCAAGGTGCATCTAACGCCCCTCGTTAATTCCAATTTATTACAGAACCTGTGCAATCTCCCACACGTGCCCATCTGGATCGGCAAAACAAGCAGTTCTGCGCCCCCAAGGACGTGTTATCGGTCCATTCAATAACTGAACTCCTCGCATTTCCAGCTCTTCGCATACCCGGTCAACGTCCGGCACTTGAATTGTGAACTGAAACCGCGCCCCCTCACTGCCGCGCCCAACCTGCGCGGGCTCAATCAATTCCCTGGCTTGCGATTGTTTTAACAGATTGATGCATGTATTGCCATAATCGAACACCGCGCAGACTTCATCTTCATAGAAGATCGCAAGATTGAACGTCTCTTGGTAGAATGCCTTCGACCTATGCAATTCCTTTACAAACAATGTGATTTCGGTAATTTTATTCGCCCAGTTTTCTGTCGCCATACGCATTCGACCCCCTTTTGTATTTTTTCACAAAACGATTCGGATTCTATCCATTCCATAGAGTATTCGAGGAACGATATTGCTATCCTGCCTGTTCCTTGTTGCGCTATCGTTCTCCGTCTTTCCGGATTTTTTTTCATGATTTTGAGAACCTCTAAGATGTGATCATAGGAAGTTTGAAAAAGCTCTAACGCTTGCTCTTTTGTCATTTGCGGCTCTTGTTCGAAATTGTTACTTTTCACATCTTCATACGGCGCGCCTAGGTAAGCGATTTCAAACCAACTCTATCGCCCCTCCATTTTTTACCACAATAATACCAAACATACGTTTGCTTCGCAAGTAAAAAAAGAAGACGCTTTCACGCCTTCTTTTTTCGTGTATTTTCTCGCCTTGTAGCTTTTGAAGCTCTATTTGCTGCTAGAAATTTCTACATGGTTCTGTAAAACCTTGCCTTTATTAATATTTAGTCAACAGGCCCTTCATTTGCCAGCAGCCTCGTTGAAGTTTATTGAGCTATAGTTCTCCGTTAGCTTTAAGGCTGAATTTCTAGATCCATTTTCCTATTCAATGCTAGCGAGATCACGAAAAGTATATAACCAATCAGGCTACCTGTCATATTCAGAATCACATCATCAATATCCGTTGCTCCTAAATTGGTTACATACTGAATCATTTCAATCGCTACAATGATTGCTAGAGAGGTTCCCATCGTTTTTAAAAACGACTTTTTTCTAATAACGAACGGAACCAAAAAACCCATTGGGACAAATAAGATGATATTCGCAATTAAAGCGACTGTCGCAGGATGGTCGATTCCAAACCGAGACATTGAATCTATTGATGAACTGATCGTCCTAAAAGGTATCAGTTGTAAATTCCAGAAGCCTTGAGCTTTTTGTTCTTTCACGTTTTCGATTCTGTTAATAACGGTTTGTGTGTCGCCAAAATATTTAATGATTACAAAGTTAACTACGCCAATGAGATAAACAGTAAAAATATACTTTACTTTAATGATTTTAAAGATTGAAGACATGTCGAACTCCTTTCTAAACGGCTGAGGTGTAACACATATTCTACTATGGTATACTCTTTCCAACGGTTGGAAGTTGCGTTATTCTGCCCGTTCGTGGTTACGCCAGTGAAAGTGTATTTCTAATTGAACTGATATCTGCCGCCGATCAATTGAACTAGAATGAAATCAATTCCGTATAAAGTGAGGCCTGCCATACATGACGAATATCTATCCTTTTATACAAAAAGTAATCCGTTCTATTGAAGCTCACAAAGCTGACCCGCCAGGAGGCTATCGTCAAAAGTTCTCAAGTCCTCCCGCAGCAGATATGTACGGAACGGCAGATGCGATCATTCTGCTATATACGCTGGACCAACTTCCTCAAATAGGCTGCCACGAGCATAGAGTTCTAGTGAATTCTCTGCAAAGCTTTCAACAGTCGGAAAGCGGGCTTTTCCCGGGGATAGGACATCATCCCGTTCACGGGACGGCTTATGCCCTCTCGGCTTTGGAGTTGTTGGACAGCAAGCCGCTTTATCCTCTGACGGCTCTGCATCCTACGAAAAGCCTTACAGGTCTTGAAGCTTGGATGGAAGACCTCGATTGGGTGCATCAACCGTGGGGAGAATCACATAAAGGTTCTGGCATTTACGCGGCGATGGTTCTCGCCGGTGAGGTTGATTATGAGTGGGAGCAGTGGTATTTTGACTGGCTTCATCAAGAGACGGACCCTGAAACCGGCTTTTGGCGAAAAGGAGCTATACAAGGAGGAGCACCTCTCTTTCATCATTTAGCCAGCTCTTTCCACTATTTATTCAATCTGAACTACCGCAATCGACCTATGCGTTACCCGAACCAATGGATCGATACATGTCTTGCTTTACACGCAGCAGACCAGATTCCACTTGTCTCTGGCGAATTATCCTTTGTAGAGCTGGATGTCCTGTATACATTACTGACAGCTGCTGCGCAAACCCGGTATAGGGAAACCGATCTGCGTTCCATGATTCATACGATCGGCACTCATCTGTTGTTCAACATTGAGGTGCTTTCCTCCGGGCCGGAAGATGAATTGTTCGAGGATTTGCATTCACTATGCGGGACAGTATGTGCGCTAGCCCTCGTGCAATCGGCAATGCCTGAGCAGATTAATTCGGAACGTGTACTGCTAAAAATTTTAGACCGGCGTCCGTTTATTTAGATTCTGGCAAGGGTGAAATCCTGCGAATAAGCGAGCATTCGTGAGAAAACTAAATCGTAAGTCATTGGATGCCCGTGATCCCAAATCATTTGCGTATACGCCGCCGTATGCTGCTGACAATTCGGTTGATCCGTTAGCCCCCTCGAAGGGCGAGTTAGTTTAGCTTCGTATTCGTGCCACCTGTTATTTGCTTTATAAACCAAAGATAGTACGCACGAGATATATAAAATGTAACTAGCAACGTAATCCAGGTCAAGCACCAAGTCCAATGGATATATCGTATAAGGTTGGTGTATTTCTCTAAAGTTACTTCCAATACCGTCATCCAACTTGGAAAGAACAGATACCAAAGTAGCTTATGGCTCCACCGTTTAGGGAATTTTAGATTAAAAACAACGCAAATTGCTGGGTATATATAATACTCAAACGAAAAACTGCTCCGAACTGCATAGGGAAATTCCCGTACAGGTTATTCAAGTAATTTATACTCAACGACAATGATGCCTAGCATCCAAGTTAATACCTGCTTAAACATAAATATAACCATGGCTTCACGTATTCTATTTCTCGGCGTAGCTATAACCATAAGTACTGTGCTCACTACCCATATGGATATAAGGATTATACGATCTATTGTCATTTTAACTTCCTCATTCATGTAAGTTGTTAAAATCCATTATTCCCCACCTTTGCAGAACTTAGAAATTAAACATCAAGTTTTCTATTCATCGCCCGCCGTAATGCATACATGCATCACGGCGGGCGATTTGCATTGCCGCTTACAAAATAAAATAATCCATAATGAGCAAAGCAGTCCCTAACCCGAGATTCGTCCATCCCAGTACCTTGGACAGCTTACGCTCCTTCTCCATCTTCTTGAATCGATATTCCTTAATATCAAATTGCAGAATCAAATAGCCGGTAAGGAGAAACAGTGGGATAGAGTAGCTGATGAAACTGACAGCGACATAGCTTCCACTGATCAAGCGGACCACCCCTTATGTTGATTTCATACCAACCCGTCTGACATTGATGTTGACGAAAAGATCGAAGGAGGCTTCCTTGTACATCTCTTGCCAGCGTTCCTTCGTGCGGACCTGCGAATTCCAAAACCCCGGCTTCTTCGCACGAACATATTCGCCAAAGCCGAAAATATCAGAGCCATCCTCCTGTGTCTGCTCGATCAATCGCTTATAGATCTTGATCGCCTTCTCCTTCTCGTCTTGTTCGATCTGCTTTAAGATCCTTCCATGCCGAATAGTGACTGCATCGCTTAATTTCTCTTCCACGTTAATCTCGAGGGCAATAAAAATCGTAAATCTAGGGCGTCCGCTCACGATGCTCACGCTTATTTTTTTGTCCCGGTGCGTGGTCGATGTCATTACATTCTTCATCGGTCCGCCAAGATCGACAAAGATGCGATAGCCTGCGGGATTCATACCTTTAACCCCCATAAAGGCCCCGATTTCGGTCGCGGTTGTCGTTCCTACCATTTTATTACCTTTAAAGTAAGCTAATCCGGTAATTTGAACGTTCTGTTCCTTTCGGATAGCCACATAAGGCAGGTAACCCTCCTCCCCCAGCTTCACCGAGTTGCTCCAGAAATTGCCGATATAGTCGGTCGGGAATTTCCCCATTCTAATCCCTTCATCCAATGTCGCTATTAAATATAACGTCGGCACTCGTTCCAGCTTAGGTGCTGCCTTCATTAATGCCTTCGCGCTGCCTTTCGTAATCATCAGCCACGCCATACGCCTTACTTCCGAATTGCGGTGGAAGAAATCATTGACGTTCTCCAGTCCTCTTCTTGCCACGTGCTCTGATACGACAATGACGCGCAAATGGCCGAAGAACAGCTTGCTTGAAAGCTGCTGTTGCAAGTTCATAATTGCATCATCGACGGAATGCCCCACGGAATCCAGAACCCAGAGTGTATCCTGCGTGCCGGCACCGCTGCTGCCGCTGCTATCTCCCGGGCCAAGCGGGATCCGGCCGGGGAGTGCGATTTGGACCGTTACCCGGACCATATCTGTCTTAGGCGCTGTCTCGATGACCTGCGATTCTTGCTCCTCCTTTGATACTTGACCGACCTCATCAATCGATATCCCTAACACGACGGCACGTTCCTCAATTTCAAGTCGATCCCAGCAGCCGCTCAGCATGGGCACAATCAGCGCCATGACAAGCGAGAGCTTAACCGGTCTTATCCACAGGCTCTGCTTCAACGCTATCGCCTCTCTTTCCGCGAATGAGTGAGATGATGAACAGAATTGCCGGATATCCGATTGTAATGAATAAGCCGATCCGCCCGACATCCTCAATGATCCCGTACATTTGCAAAATATTTTGAGGAAGCACCGCCATGATGAAAATGAACGGAAGCAAGAAGAAGGAGAACATGTTGTGGTCTTTTAGACGAAACAGTTTGCTGATGAATCGCATGGTCAAATAATAACTGGAGAACAACGTTGTAAACACCGCGGTTACCCAAACCGCCAGAAACGCCGCATCCATACGTTCAAGGATGTTGGCCGGCAGTGAAGTCGCTTTGGCTAACTCAAGCGTTGGCCACAACAAATTCTTAATTTCTTCGGAGCCAAAGACGCCTACGGCAGCAACAACGATGATGACATACAAGCCACCCGCGATAAGCATCGCTACGAGGCTTGCCTTCATCGATTTGCTAGGCTTTTGCATGGCGGGGATAATGATCGTCATCACGAATGAGCCTTGAAACAAGGAAGCGACAGTCAGAATCCCGTGAGGCATATGGGCTTGGCTATTCCCCCAAATCGGCTGAAGATTAATTACATCCGCATTCTTCAAAGAAAGCGCAACTATGAGCAAGGCCGGGCCGAGGAGAAATGGGAAATAGAATAAATGAATATAGGAGAAGGTCACCAAATTGTTTCGCGTAGAAACCGCAGCAAGCAGCAGCATGACAATGACGGTAACCTCCAGCGGCGTATTCTTAAGGACAGAGGTGACGACAACCTCGCCGAATTCACGTGCAGCAAGCGATGTCAGAATAGAGAAGAAACCAATGATCGCCAAACTGCCGATAATCGCCAGCCATCTGCCGATAATATCTTCGCTGTACTCAACAATGGACTTTTGGGGAAACCGCATCCCCAGCATGCTAATCAATGCCAGTCCGATAAAACCCACAAGCGCCCCCAGAAAAGTAACGAGCGGCGCTCCTGAATCGCCCGCACGGACGGCAAACAAGGGCAGCGGAAGCACGCCAACTCCGATGATGGTGCTGACCAGAATAGCAGCCGACTGAATCGTTGTAATGGGACGGGTGTTCTCCATGCCTTACTGCTCCTCCTTAGAAGGATCGATTTCACTTGGATCAAGCACATTCTTAGGCTGCTCCTCGGCTGAACTGCCGGTGGAGACCCGTTTCTTGTCCTGCGTATGCAAGGAGGCGGGCCGATCCGTCATCCATTTCAACGGACTTCGGATGACCAGATCCCTCATCCCCTTGAAGTTGCCTGGAATAAGCGGACTCAAGTAAGGAACCCCAAATGACTTTAAGGACAGTAGGTGATTGGCAATGAGGATGAGTCCAATCACGACGCCGTACAGACCGAATATACCCGCCATGATAATGAGTGGGAAACGCAGCAGCCGCAGTGCAAGTGCGGCATTATAGGCAGGCGTTGCGAATGAACCAATCGTGGTCAGCGCAATAATGACGACCGTGATCGGGCTTGCGAAGCCGGCCGCGACCGCAGCCTGACCGACAACAAGTACACCGACGATCGACAGCGCGCCGCCAACCTGCTGCGGCAACCGGATCGTCGCTTCCCTCAATACTTCCATCGAGATCTCGATGATCAGTACCTCAACTACGGCCGGGAAAGGAACGCCGGCTCTGCCGCCGGCCACCGCCACCGCAAATTCCGTCGGAATCAGCTCTGGATTGAATGAAATGATGGAGACGTAGATTGCAGGGAAAACGAGCGAGAAAACGAGCGCCACTAATCTCGCCAGCCGAATGGCGCTCATGAGCAGAAACCGTTCCGTGTAGTCCTCGATCGTCTGATAGAACTGGCTGAACACAGTAGGCACGATGAGCGCAAGCGGCGATCCATTCACGAGGATCGCTACCCTGCCCTCCAGCAAATTCGCGACGACCTTGTCCGGACGCTCTGTGTACTGCACCTGCGGAAACGGGGTTACGTGGTTATCCTCGATAAATTGCTCCAGGTAACCAGAATCCAGTACAGCATCGATATCGATCATAGAAAGTCGTCGTTTCACTTCGGTCACAAGCTCGGCGTTTGTAACCCCATCTAGATAACATACCGACACCTTTGAGCGGCTTCTGCGGCCGAGCTCCAGGGAATGAATGCGAAGCTCCGGTGTTTGGAGGCGGTAGCGGATCAGTGCGATATTTTTCTCCAGCATTTCGATAAAGCCTTCACGGGGCCCACGAATGACCTGCTCAGTAGCCGGCTGATCGACCGCTCGTTTCTCGATGCTGCTTGTGCTGATCGAGAACGCTTCTTCCAATCCTTCAATGACCATTGCGGTGTCACCTCGCAGGATGCACGAGATAAGCCCGGATAGCTTGGATTCCGATTCGATGCCGCTATGATAAAGGACGTCATCGGTCACAAGATCGCGTAATCCTTGCAGCTCAATGCTTCTGCCTTCCAAGTAGATAGGCAAATGCATAAGCGGCTTTAGGATATGATTGTTAATCGTCGCGAGGTCTGACATCGTGCTATAGAAGAACAATACCGCATCATAGCGTCCAAATAGATGGAAGCGGCGCACGATAAAATCGCCGTCATCCTTCATGATGCCCTGTATGGCTTCGACTGTGTCTTCCAGACTGCCCTTTAAGCCGATATCTAATGAAGCGTCTAATATTGGGTCAGTCGCTTTTGTAATGAATCTTGATTTACTTTTGCCAGGTGCGTTCTTCATCGATTTCCGCTGCCTACTCTCGCTAATCCATTGGATAATAGTAGTAATTTACCCTAATGTGAGCAATCTATTATAATACCGGGCAAAAAAAAGCGGCGGTACAGGTTCTCATGACCTGCACCGCCGCTTTTTGGTTCACTCATCCTAATCATCTGAATGGGGAGACGGCTCGTCCCCCCCGCTGGAACGGCTCCAGAAAGGCAACGAGGCGAGGAGTATCCCTGCACAGAAGCCGGTGATTGGGGCTACGACTGTTTTGTAAAGCGCGACTCCTATTTGTGCGATGATAACCGCAATACCGATCATCGACAGACTGTGCTGTAAAATTTTATAAACGGGCAGCTCCAAAATGACGATAGATTGCAGCATTGAGATCTGCTGAACCATATAACCTTCCTCATGTGTGAAGGCGTCGACCGCTATATGTGAGAGGAAGCCGACGGAGACAGACACGAAGTAGACAATCCAGTCATGAAGCGTCCTTAGACTCCATGTACATAATAGGTTGTACGCCCTCCGATTCAAACCATAGATGGATGGCAAATGTAGGACGAGTGATTCCTTAACAAAAGTATGAAAAAGGTAGGCGAACAGGATACATAGCGGTATCACCTAACGAACAAACCCGAGAATGAATGACCGATCGTTTGATGGGGCTCCAAAGTGAGGAAATATTCAAAATCAGGCGCCATGCTCCCCAGCACAAGGCCGGTTGCGCTAAGGTAACGTGGATTGATAAATTTTAAGGGTAGAGCGTAGGCCGGGTGCGCAAAGGTAAAGGGCATCGGTTAGTGCTTACCTCCTTTTTTCCATTAGACGAAATTCGTTGATGGTTAGCGTAATTTCCCATATTGAGTTCTCATTTTCCGTTTATTGAGTGACTCAAACGACTTTCCTTATAATTCGAATTATTTTGTATTGGTTCAAACTCTCCGCTTTTTGCCATCTTTCAACGTGCTCTGGCTGAGGATAGTCTATGGAGTAACCAATTTCAACAATATTATTGGCGTCTAAATCTCCAATGCGAATCTTGAAATTGTCTTTAGTCAAATCAATGGGATCTACATCCAATGCTATCCGTTGAAACTCTTTATTAGGATCAATTCGATATTCTAAATATACAGGTGCAGTGAAGTAGGCTGGATTATTCTCGTAATGACTTGTGATTATCCTTATTTCATCGTTAATTCCATCCTTGTTTAAATCTATTGAAAATTCATGGAGTACAGTCAAATTATCGAGTTCAACATATTCAACGATAGGTGGTATATCATATTTAACATTGGGTTTGACTGTTAGGGTCTTACTCTTATTGATCCACTCTATATTGTTTCCGTAATAAAGAGCAACGGCTTTAATCGGAACAAAAATTTCTGGGTCCCACATGACTTCTTTAGAATTGAGGAGAAAAGGCAAACAATATTGAAGACCTACTGAATCTATTTGTTTGTTGAATAGATATCCTTGTAACTCTATTCAATAAGTCACTGATCACAGATTCAGCCAATTACTTGCCTTCTATCTAAAGGATTTATGGGAGTGAACCGTGAATAAATGTAGGTGTGAACAAAACATGTTCTATAAAGGAGTTATAGTGGATCATGAACAAATACATTCGAGCGGTGAAAGCCTTAGATGTTGCGGTCATCAAAGAGCTGCTTCAAAAAGAGCCAAAGTGGCTGCAATGGTCGGAGGAAGATGGCAAGAATGCACTCCATTTCGTGTGCGGACTGGATATCTCAGATGATCTGCGGAAGGTGGATGCGAGTCTTCAAATTGTAAAGCTGCTCTTATTAAGCGGCATGGACTTAAACGGCGTTCAACGAATTCCGGATGACAGGTGCGGGTTCTTCTACGCTTCCCCACTCTGGTACGCGTATACACGAGGAAGAAACGAGAAGCTTTACACCTATCTGCTGAACGAAGGTGCAAACCCAAATGACTGTATGTTTGCGATCGCATGGTATAACGATGTTAAAGCGGCCAATCGCTTTAAAGAACACGGAGCAGAAATTGAGGATGCAGCATTTCGCGCAGCGTTCAATTGGAAAAAATTCGAGATATCAGAATGGTTCTTAAAGAACGGTACAAATGTTGACCATGCCGATTCTGATGGCAATACCGCCCTTCATCAAGCGATAGAACGAAAATATAAAATGGACCAAATTGAAATGCTGCTGCAGTTCGGGGCAGATTGCAATCTAGCCAACAAACACGGAATTTCACCGAAAGCATTGGCGGAGCTTAACAAGAGGACAAAAGCACTACGTCTATTTGAAGCGCAGTAATCAGAGGTTTTAAATGAATCCTGTCATTGGTTTGGATGTATCAAAAGGGGAAAGTCATGCGCAAGCTTTTGCCACCAGCTCCTTTACGAATATGTAATGAAAGCCGAATTTTTGGACATTAAAATGCAGTGTATTATGTAAAAGTGTGCAGCTGTTTATGTCACCCGACAAAAACTATATCTTTCATTCATTGAGATTGCACAAGCCCTTCAGTTATTTTTTGGCAATTGTCTGCTAATGGCGAGTTGGTCTCCTTGAGTACGTTTAGCGAAATCGCTAAAGTATGTATGGTATAGCATTTTAAATTCTTCGTTCGCTAATGCAAATAAATATATGACGATTTCCCTTAACTCAGGTACAGTCATCCCATCTTTTTCATAGGTCTGTAACGGATTGATGAGAGCAGTCTCGGTTAAGTCTATCTCCTCTTTCATAAACTGAATTACTGTATTTACTTCTTCAAGACTTATAATTTCTTTAGGTGTTATGTCAAATTCGATATTGTCAGACTCATAGAAATAGCCGAATATAGAAATACCTTTATATACGATATTAATGGACATTGAAAAGTCATTTTTAAGGTTTAATATCTCTTTAATACTTAGTCTCTCGAGTACTTCTTCTCCATCTCTTAAAATAAATATTTCAAAGTAAGGGTGTGATTTAAAATAGTCCAATAACAAATGCCAATCAAAATAATGGGTTTGTAGTATATAAATATCTCGAAGGCTTCCATCTTTATAGAAATAATTTTTTAATATTTCATCTCTCATTTTTCACCCATTCATTCCATCATAATGTCATATTTCCGATCTTCGAAAAAAAATCATCTTGGAGTATTCGCGAAAATGTTTGACTATCCTGCTGCCCGTTAACGTAATAAAGCCGCCGATCGTGCCGGCAGCTTCGTCATAGGTGTGTGTTGAGCTAACGTGCCCGGTAGCGTAATAAAGTTAGTTTAATAAGCAATCGATTACGGAATCATTGGAGCATTCAGAATATGAAATAACCACCAAAATAAAAGTAAGGTGGTACAACAAGTTATTATTATCAAAACAACAATAACTTTACTTTTTAACTGATTCTTCATTTATTACCTCCGCAAAGCATCACTTTAGTAGAGTATTATCGAGACCTTCGCATTCTGGCGTGCATGTATTAGCTTTGGTTGATAATCTTCCGTAACTTGGATACCTTCTGTAGGGAGCGAGACCTGTACATCGTACGTGCCAGGAATTGCAGGCTCCAGACCAGATTTACCATAATACTTCGGAACGAATATGAAGGTTTGTTCAACGGTTTGTTCAGGCGCTAATTGCTTAACCGAATCTCATACTTTAATTCTCCAATTGTTTCCTCATACAGAAGCGGATTGAGGCTGTCGATATTTTCAGGTTTTCCCACGATGAACTCGATCTCAGCTTTTAAGCTAAGGCGCTCGTTATCTTGGCTCCCCTCCGAGTCGTATATCGGTTCGAAATCAGCCGATCCAAACACATGGTACTCCCCCAAAGGCAGCGAGCCCTTTTTGGATGCTTCCGCCACGTTTTTCATGAAATCAACGTAATCCTTTGGATCTTGTGATCCGTAACCTCCTGCACCCTTAAAAGGCTCCTTAAGAGGCACACCTTTTTTTAGATGGGTAACAATACGAGGCTGATTCATCATATAGAGGAGATCATATCCTCTTATTGTTTCTTTCATTGGGAAAGAGAACGGCGAAGCGGAATGGGCGATCTCGATTTCTGGCTCATCCCCGACGTACTCCAACTCCGCGTAGACCTCTACTCGCTCGCCTTCTGCATATACCGGCTTTTCGGACACGATGCGATAGACAAAATCCCCTTCAGCGAATTCCGCTTTTGAACCAAACGGCGGCTCTTTTGCTATGTTTTGCTCGTCAGGCTTTGAATCTTCTAAGCATCCTGCCAACAAGATAGCAATGGTGGAGATAATGATAAACAATTTACCCAACCTTGTTCACTCCGTTTTGCTTATTTTGAAATATAGAACTTGCGATCTTTAAATAATGTTTCTCATTTTATAGACTTATGTATTTCGAGTCCCGATAGCCATACAGCAGCGTAAGCAGTACGCAAACTATCCTTTTTCAAAACAATCCCCCCTGCAAATGTTATGACGGTGACTGGGTGGATTTAGTTGCGTTAATCTTCCCGTTAAAATACTGAAGCCACCGATTGTACAGGCAGCTTCGTCATAAGTATGTATTGAACTAACATTCTCCGTTAGCGTAATGATCTAAGGAGGTACCAACAATCTATACTTAAGCATCCGGGTATCCAAATAAATCGGTTAGTTGTCGGACACATCTAAATATTGTTTCTTCATGATTGTTTTCGTTGTTACATCGTAAATGAGAATTCCTTCTTCTGTGTCATTAAGCTGATCAACTATATTGCCTTGATTATTCCATACTGCTGTTTGCCCAACACTCTCAAAATTGTCACAAGGCCCAATACAATTCGCCATCAAAACCGACATTGAATATGTTTTTGCCAAGTGCGGGTAATGACTCGTTGCTTTGCTGATTCCGTTTTGAGACTTAGCTACGCTCGCAAGATAAACGTCTGCCCCCAGCTCATTTGCTTGTTCTGCATGTTCTATTTGCAGAGATTCATAGCAAATGGCAGGAGCAATCTTTATATCATCAAGAGTTAACAAAACCTGTTCACGGCCACCAACAAAGTATGGGAATTCATCGACATGTAATTTTTGCTTCGAATACGTTTGCCTGGATCGATTCGGTTGAAAGATTATCATGCTGATAAGAATTCCTGAGATGGATTTCATCGGTACACCAACCCCGATGGTAATAAGATGTTTATCGCTAATGTGCTGGAAATCATCAAATCTGCGATCATATTTGTCTGTCGCTAAGTCCTTTGCAAGTTCTGGTTCATAGCCCGTCACAGATAGCTCTGGGAAAAAGATTGCATTTGCTTGGCCAGATACTGCAAGAGAGATAAGTGCTTTGTGTTTTTCGATATTCTGCAAGATGTTACCCTTTTGGGGCCTCATTTGAGCTATAGCTATTTTCATCTGAAATTACCTCCATTGATGATGTGCTCGGAAATATGAACCGTTTCAAATATCCAACGTTATAATACCAAATAATTCGCCAAGTGACGAAACTATCTGAATAGCTTGAGGTATAGCGACACGTGCTACAACTTCTGTGTCAAAGTCACCAATTAATCCGATCTTCAACGATTCTGCCCGTTCGTATAGCTCAATGAAGGCAGCCAAACGTTTTTTGGTCGAATTTCACAACGGTACCAGCTCCATTACGAACATGTAACGAAAGCCGAATTTTGGGACATTAAAATGTGATCCATAAAAAATAAAAAACCGCGTAGAACGCGGCTTTTGATGCAGCTTTGTATTGAAGTTCTTGTCGTCCGACATTAATAGTTAAACTACCTGCTTCAAAAACGAATAGCCCACAATCCGTGATGGAAATTGGGGGCCGCTTCGTTTTCGTTGACATTAAGCTGTGATTTCCACCGATTCAGGCTCATTCTTCCCAGGCTCTTGTTGATCCTGTTTCTTTGTCATATTGCGCTGCGCATTTATCAGGTTATAATAAATGCCTTTCTTCGCGAGCAGCTCCGAGTGACTGCCAACTTCAGCAACTTCACCCTTCTCTAGCACAATCAGGCGGTCGGCATGCCGTAGTGTGGACAAGCGATGCGCGATTGCAATTGTCGTCCGGTTCTTCGTCACTCGCTGCAGCGCTTCTTGAATCGCTGTTTCCGTATCGATATCGAGCGAAGCCGTTGCTTCATCCAGAATTAGAATACGCGGATTATTCAGTACCGCCCTCGCGATCGCGAGTCGCTGCCGCTCGCCACCGGATAAGTTATTGCCGTTCTCATCGAGCATGGTGTCATACCCGTCCGGAAAATTCACGATAAATGGATGTGCATTCGCGACCCGCGCTGCCTGGATGATTTCCTCATAGGTCGCATCGGGTTTCGCGTAGCGGATATTCTCCATGATGGTACCCGTGAATAGGAATGTCTCCTGCAGCACGACGCCAATTTGGGATCGGAGTTCTTCCTGCTTGATCGTCCGAATATCGACGCCATCAATGAGAACTTCACCATCCGTTACATCATAGAATCGAGAAATGAGATTAATGAGTGTCGATTTGCCGGAGCCCGAATGACCGACTAGCCCGATCATCTCCCCTTGCTTAACCTCGAAGCTCACTTCCTTAAGTACTGGTTCGTAGGTCTTATAGCCGAAGATGACATTGCGGAACGACAGATGACCCTGAATCTCGTGCTTTCCGCTGCTTTCTGAATCCATGACCTCCGGCTGCTCGTCGATCACCGAGAATACGCGATCAATGGAAATTACGGCATTGGCTACCCACCTTGGGAGGAACATTAGCCAAGCAATTGGTCCGAAAATCATAGATGCATACGAGCTGAATTGAATGAGTTCGCCGATATTCATCTGCTTGTCGAGAATCATGCCGCATCCGATCAACAGCACAAAATATTGCCCCAGCTCAATGAGATAATTCGTAATTGGAGACAGGATGCTGAACAGCTTCTCGCTGTTCACTGTTGCAGCTGCAAACTCGCTATTGTACGCGCGGAATTTTTTGATTTCTCGGTCTTCTTTGCCGAACGCCTTCACGACTCGAATACCGCTCAGCACATCATGCAAGAACGAATTTGCTTTATCGAATACGCGCCACTGCTTGTGGAAGAGCTTCCATAGCACCGTTTTCCAAATATAGCGATGGAGGTAGGCCACAATAGGAGCCGGAATAAGAACAACGATGGCGAGACGCCAATCCGCATGAAAAAGCAGATAGCTGGCGCAAACGAGCATAATGAGCTGGAATAGGGCTGTCGTACATAATTCTTGGATCAACTGCCGGATTCGGTCCGTATCGGAGGTGACCCGGTTCATAATATCCCCGGCTCGCTGCGATGTCAGAAATCCGAGCGACAGCTGCTGCGTTTTGTCGAACACCATCTTCCGCAAATCTGCCGCGATCCCTGAGCTCACGCCGGCCATAATGCGATTCTTCGAAATGTTCAACAGCTCTCCGAAGACCAACACAGCCAGCATCCCCGCAATACCCAGGTAGAACATCGCTTTATCAGCACTTAGACCATCTGCGGGCTGCAGGGCGGAGTTGACCAGCAGCTTCTGAAAATACGGACCTGCGAGCGTAATCCCCGAGGTAACAAATAATACGAGGAGACCTAGTGCAAGCTTCTTCCAGTGTGAGCGAGAAACAGCGAACAGCCGTTTGAGCGCTGCTGATTTGTTCATGCATCTCGGGCATACGCGCGTGCCTCGAATAAGTGGGCCCCCGCATGTTGCGCAGACCGCTTCCTCTTCGTTGTTGAAGATTCGAATCTGCTTCTTCGCCGACATGTCGTTCAGAATTTTAGCGATGAAGCCGTACCGGGCTGCATGCTGCATCGTGACGCGGACAATAATTCGTTTGGTCCCGCCAACCTCGGCTTCTAGCACCGCATTGCCGATGAGCGGAAGAATTTTATATTTGGTTGCATCTGCTATTTCTTGTTGTTCGAGGACGCGTCCATGCTCGATATACGCCCATTTCTCTTCCCCGATGACCAGAAACCCGGACATCCTGCGTCCAGTCAGCGATAAGTCGGCAGGCACGCAATAAAGAACGGTCTGCCCGACTGCTTGCCTTGCAGCGACGAGATCCTGCTCCGCAAGCTCGAAATTGAGATTCATTTCAGCCTTCTCCCCTTTTAGCAAGCGCTAACCTGGCTTACATGCACATTTCAACCATCCGGTATTCTTTGTCGCTTAAGCTGCTGAGGTCAGGGATGACGAATCGATTGCCGTCGACATCCGTGATCAGCAATCGGGTCGCGGTGATCAGCTTCGTGTTGCCTCCCCCGCCGCGCACCGTGAACCGGCATATGCCTGCCGTCGTCTCCGCCTCCCAGTACGCATAGCCGAATTCTTCTTTAACTCGGACCACCTTCGTAATCTCAGGGGCAAAATAACGGATACGCACCTGCTCTTCCAGAAGCTTCGCCATTTCCTCCGGAAATTCATCCAGCGAGCGGATCATGCCAATCTCCTTATTCTCAATTGTCCGAACCGACAGATAGATGCTTCTGTTCGTATGCGGGAAGGAGCAATGCACATATACGCCTGCATGCTCCTCGTCATCCACTTTGACGACGAGCATTTGACCTTCGGTTCTTGTGAATACCGCGTTATCATGCGTTAAGTATTTGATATTCGCCGCATCTGACAGATCGGAGGTTGCCTTTGCCTTCACTGCTTCTTTGTCCACTTCATTCGCAGAAACCGCCGTTTGATTCGTCATGCCGAAATCACCTCATTCATTTTGAGCGCCTCGTCATGTTTCTTCACGAGGCTGAAGTATGCACCTTCGTGGTTCATGAGCTCCTCATGCGTCCCGTTCTCCACCACTTTACCGTTATCCATGACGATGAGATAATCCGCATTACGGAGCGTCGATAATCGGTGTGCAATGGCAATCGTCGTTCTGCCTTTGATCAGGGAATCAAGCGCCGCTTGGATATGCAGCTCCGTCTCGGTATCCAGCGAAGCCGTCGCTTCATCCAAGATGAGGATACGCGGATTATGTAATACTGCACGCGCGATGGAGAGCCGCTGCTTCTCACCTCCGGAGAGATTATGCCCGCCGGTGCCGACAATCGTATCGTAGCCATCTGGAAGCTTCTCGATAAAATCATGCGCATGCGCGATACGCGCCGCATAGATAATATCATCAACGCTGCATTCCGGATTCGCATAAGCGATGTTCTCTGCAATGCTGCCCGAGAACACATAGACATCTTGTGAAACGATCCCAATGTTATTCCGAAGCGATGCAAAGGATAAATCCTTGATATTGATTCCGTCGATTCGGATTTCGCCTTCGGAAACATCGTACAAGCGCGAAATCAGATTGACCAGCGTCGATTTCCCCGCTCCGGAGTGACCGACAACGCCGATCATTTGCCCGCGCTGCGCACGCATCGACACTTGTTTGAGAATGGCTTTATTCGGCTCGTACCCGAACACGATGCCCGATACTTCAATGTCGCCATTGATGCGATCCAGGTGAACCGCATTCGGCTTCTCTGTAACATCCGGTACCGAATCCTGAATTTCAAAGATACGCTGCGCAGCCGCCATACAGTACGACCACCAGCCTACTATATTGTTCATGAACTGAATCGGTCCATAGAGCATATGCATGTAGCTGACGAAGGTCAGCACCTTGCCGAACGAGATGCTCCCGCCCATGACCATCCAACCGCCGAACGACCAGATCAGAACGCCACCGGTTTGCGTCAAAATATTCAGTACCGGAAACATGGTGCCGCCAAACTTATTGAACGTTTGATCCGCATTAGAGTAAGCCATATTGGACGTATGGAAACGATCGATTTCCTTCTGTTCTTTCCCGAACGCCTTGACGACCCGCGTGCCTCGGATGGTGTCGCTGATAATCGCATTCATCCGACTGATCGTCCGATGCCTTCTCCAGGACAACCGCCACAGTCTCGGAAAAGATTGTCGAATCAGAACGACTACAATCGGCAGCGGAATAAAGCAGAGCAGCGTCAGTTTCCAGTCGAGCACCAGCAGAATCGTTGTAATTCCTATTATATTCATGGCATTAACAATAAAGTAGGACATCCCGTCGACGAAGAAATATTGCAGCTCTGTCGCGTCGTTGTTTACCCGGGTCATGAGCTGGCCTGTCTGTTTGCGCTGGAAGAAACTGAGGGACAGCCGCTGCATGGCGGAGAATACGCTCGTTTTCAGATCGAACGCAATATTCGCCGACATCTTCGCATTGATGACGCCGTACAGCACGCCGAACAAGAGCGACAAGGTTCGAAATCCGATGATGAGCGTCACGATCCAACCGATTTGATGAGCGAATGTCCCTTTCCCGCCCAACCCTTGATCAATAAGCACGGAGCCTTGCAGATAAGGAATGACAAGACCGGTTCCTGAATTCAACAACATGAAGAGGATGATTAAGCTAATCGATCTCTTGTACTGCCCTGCAAAAGAAAGCAGCCGGGTGAAAATCGCATGCTTCTTCATGCATTTCGGACAAATCTGCCTGCCTTCATCCGGATAAACCATCCCGCATTTCGGACAAGTCCCTTGTTCGCGATCCTCATTCAAGCGCAGCTCATCGAGCGATTCATGGTTCTTCAGCTTCGTTAAGGCGGATGCAAACTTCGAGGCTCTCCCCATCTCGCCATTCGTGAATGCGGCAATAGCGCGTTGTTCCTCGCCTTTAATAACGACCATTCCGGATGCAACCAAATTCACAATGAAAACGGATTCAATTTTGTCGATGTCAATCGCCTCTATCGACCAGCTTTCCGCAGTTCTAGACTTCGAACGAGAGAAGTTTGAACCAGCTTGCCCCCCAAACCCTTTGTAATTTTTCTCTTGCGCGGGCTCTTCTAAGCTTGTTGCAATGAAGAGCTGCTTACCAGTCAAGACGAGATACGTATCCAGAAACTCACCTTCGGTCGTACGATCGCAAAGCATGCTATATACGACCTCATCTTCTGCTGTATCGTGCTGCCTCAAAACATGCTTTAAATCCTCTGGTAGCATTGTGATCAGCTCTTTCGAAAATAGAATGGTAACGATCCCATTAACTGGGATACTGAACGGGCATAGATCATCTTAATAGTCTCTGATTGTTTTGTCAATTATTTGTCACAAATTAAAAAGCCCCAGATCCCGATCCCGCTCCAGGGCTTGCGGTTAATACATGTATCTTGAGTAGTTTCTCTAGTTCGTAATTCCGACAATCCTATCACTTGCAATGAAAATGGAGCAGTTGCGGATTGCAAACTGCCCCATCCGGGGTGAAAAATATTTGCCGTTACCCGAGTGTCCTTAAGCTTTTCACTTAGAGCGACTGATAGCAATACCCTTGAAACGGTAGCCTCGCCGATTATTTTAAACCCGGAGTATTTAGTGCCTCGCTCCAGTGTGGGCGATGGGTATGATGAAAATTTTGTAATCAATTATTTGGCGCATTGAGTTGAGTGCGTCTGGCGATTTTGTACTTATCAATAATTTCGTATTGCGAATAGCGGCCTGTGAGATAATCTTGAACCTCCGTGGAATTGTGTTCATTCTTTTGGGACACCAAAAAAACTCCCCTTCAAGTAGCGGTTTATTTATTAAACCTGTCTACTTAAAGGGGAGCATATCATTGCCGGCGGCCTGCTGTTGTTGTGCTATCGTTTTCCGTTAGTTGAATCCTTCTATCAGCTTCTTGGTAATCAGTTTTCAACAACCTCTTGCGGGACGATGGCGATTCCACTTCAACGGTTCTACTTCCCCATCGTAACGTGCCAATAACGGTGCCATCATTTCTTTTGCAGCCTGAGGCCAATCCTCAGGAACTTTAGTCGACATCCCAGCAATAAATCCCTGAACAGGTTCAGTTAAAGCTTGCATATCTGGATGGAACCATAACGTAATTACTGTTCTGCGTTCATTCGATTCATTGGAATGTGAGGCATGCAAAATTCTGGAATCTCCGATGACCAAATCACCTGCTTTTACTTCCACATTTATTTCATCAGGTCGCAGGGAGAATGCTGGCAGCTCCATATTGGTTGCTTCAGCCAATTGTCTCGAATGAGCTTCTTCCAGCTCAGCATGCAGCGGATTGTCTTTAAGATGTGAGCCAGGGATGACACGCAAACAACCGTTTTCTGGTGTTGTATCAACCAGATAATACATAAGAAATAATTGCTGGGGCACATCGCCGAACCCGTTTGGATCATCCCAACATGCATAGTCATAATGCCAGAATAATCGGGGACTTTGTGACGGTTTGCTGATCACATATCCGCTTGTGAATCTGGGGTCGGCATACCCGAGAGACGCCAATCCTTCTAAAGCTTTCGGCCAAGCAATTAATTCTGCAAAAACAGGATCCACACTAATGCTTATCATACTGCCCGTGGAACGCTGTCGTTTAATTTCCTCCGCCGATTGTTGAGCAAGCAATCCTTCTGTTACTTGCCGAAGTTTATGAAGGATTGACGGATCGAGAACATCGGGGATAATACAATACCCTTGTGTGAGTAATTGTTCACGTATTTCCTTCAAAATAACTGTTGTCATGATTCCTCTTCCTTCCCTGGATTGTCTTTCACCTGCTAAATATCCAAGATCCTAATTGTGTTTACACAACAATAGTAAGCTGTCTATAGGAGTAATATTCGTTATTTATTGGAAGTATCCTGCCCGTTAATTCAATGAAAAATAGGAGCTGCTGCTCCTTCTCCAATTGAACTATAGTGTCCTGTTATACCCGCAGTCAAGTTTCCTAAGTGCATAAGCATCATCGAATTAAAGTACTCCTTGAGTATTATCTACAAATCTTCAATACCTTCAGTAATCATATCCTGCGGTAAATGGCCCACATAGTTAACCATTTGAAGGCTTACCGCTCCATCATCCTCAACATCGACCCGCGCAATTGAAGCATGCGAGAAGGCGAAGCGGTTATGATCACACGGCTCGCATCCCATGAGTACGTTGAGAAAGACGGAACCAAATGCAGCGTGACAAACAACGGCGATGCGGGCATCATCCCCTTCGTATGTCTTTCGTAGAGCCTCTATCGACAGTCTAGCCCGTTCATAGGTTTTCTCCCGTGTGTCTGCTTCCAATCTTCCCTGCCATACGTCCGGCCAATCAAACATCTGGCTTGCCTGGGCCCCTTGATATACGTCTCCCAGTTTCGACAGCCTTGGATAATTCTCACCTTGAGCCTCTCTTATTGCAGCTGCATTATCTACGTGGGCCGTGTAGGTCCCTTCCAGCTCCAATTGACGCATCGCTGGCCAGCCTCTACGATCTGTTTCACACAGGATTGGCCACACGTGCCAAGGAACCTCAGGTTGCTTTTTGTAAATCGCTTCCGCCGTTTGCATCGCCCGCTGTAAAGAACTGGAGTAGATCGCATCCAAGCGACCCCAGTTTGCAAATTGCTCCCCCGCAAATGCCGCCTGAGCTAGTCCACGTTGACCAAGCGGAGAGTTCGGATGGCCGGGATAATTCGGTTCTTGATCCGCAGGCTGGGCATGTCTGACTATATATATTCGCATCGACATTCGTATTCATAGACCTCCTATTTGATAAGAGCGTAATCTACTTAGGAGACAAGGTCATCTAACAGTCTGGTAAGCGGTTGTCTTTTCGATCCACTCCGCATGATTCCGTTCATGCTTTAATCCGCTTCGCTGAAGGAACTACTCTGACATGGATGCTGCAGCCTTTTGCAACACATGAATCACCTTATCGCACCAAATATCGAATTCATTATCTTCCTTCTGATGTTCAGAATGGGCTAGTATGTAATCCACAGTACGCTTAATCCCTTGGTCAAAGCGTATTGTTGCTGCAAAGCCGGGAACTAGTCTTTTCAGCTTAGAATTATCAAAGACAACGGAGTTAGCCTTATCTCCAATCAACCCACCTCGATAATCCTGTTTGCTGCAGGCCGCCAGAAACTCAGATGAAACATGGACCGCTTGAAGCTTTACGCCAAGAGCATCGGCTATTGCCCCGTAGACTTGATTCCAAGTAACCGTTTCATCGGAGGTAATGTGAACGGATTCCCCAATTGCATGAATATTACCCATTAAACCGATAAAGCCTTTTGCAAAATCGCTATTGTGAGTCATCGTCCAAAGGGAAGTTCCGTCACCATGGATAATAACAGGTTTGTTTTCCAGCATGCGTTTGGCTACCTGCCAGCTTCCATTTCCCCCATGCACGCCAAGTGGTATGGACCGTTCATCATAGGTGTGACTTGGTCTAACGATAGTAATAGGGAACCCTTCATCACGGTATTTCTTCATCAAAAATTCTTCGCAAGCGATCTTGTTTCTGGAATATTCCCAATAGGGATTAGAAAGTGGAGTGCTTTCTGTAATGCGATAATCTGATAGAGGTTTTTGGTAAGCAGAAGCGGAACTAATAAAAATAAACTGCTTCGTTTTACCGTGGAACAAACGGAAGTCTCTCTCCAATTGCTCGGGATGAAACGCGATAAAATCCGCCACGACATCAAAGTTCAAGTTACTGATAAGCTGCGATACTGTATCTTCGTCGTTGATATCCGCTTGAAGGATATTTACGTTAGCCGGAAGGCTCTCGGTTCGATTGCCTCGATTCAGGAGATACAGTTCACATCCTTCATCCGATAACTGCTTTGTGATTGCCGAACTAATCGTTCCCGTACCTCCAATAAATAACGCTTTCATATCACACCTCCGCAAAGTATGGAAAGTATAGCTCATGATCTTAGCGTGCATATTTAGACATTACTACTATTCTCTTTGGGATTCATTACTCCTTTATAGGGAATAAAACTTGCCGTTAGTTCGTTCTACGTTTTGTTCTTGTTCTCTTCAAACAACAAAAAAAAGCTGCCGGATTATGATATGCTCCCCTTTAAGTAGACAGGTTTAATAAATAAACCGCTACTTGAAGGGGAGTTTTTTTGGTGTCCAAAAAGAATGAACACAACTCTAC
>NZ_FOCJ01000017.1 GCF_900110075.1 Paenibacillus sp. OV219 | reverse complement strand
GATGCCCTCCTTAAATGCCAATACCAGTATACAAAAAAGCCCCCATAGCCTAAACACCTTTTTTCAAAGTGTCCAGTCTATGGGGACCAGTTTACCCAGGGAGCACTTTTTTATTTAATAGCCTCGTTATCATTAAATTCGATTGGGATAAAACAAAAGCTTCTCAATGACTTCTCGATTGATAGGCTTACTAATATAAGTGTCCACCCCTGCCGCCAAGCAATTTTCACGATCGCCTTTAATTGCATTTGCAGTCACCGCTACAATACGCGGAAAGGTTCAGCCTTACGACAAGAGCTTTACCATTCCTCAAACTCGCAAAGAATTAATTAACTTACATCCAGCGTCAACACCTGTATACGTAGATCCCTCAGGGAGTAGCGGCATTAGCTTGATCCCCTGAATATCCTTAGCAGCAGCCAACCAGCCCGCGAATTAGCGTCTTTGTTATTGATTTAGGCGTTTTCCGTTATTCGTGCAGTTTTATGAATAAATATACAATTTTATGTATATTATCTATATAAGTGAATATTTGTTATCACAAACTTTGCGCATTTTCTCGAAAATTCTGACACCACCCATTTGTTGTATGTTACCTTAAGGAATTCTAAATTTTTCCTTTGTAATGGAATTGTAATATTCGTTTCATGTTCCTTTCATATTACGATTCTATAATAAACACATGACCCCCCTTTATTATATATTTTCTCTCTTGTGCCTGCGGATATGCCGCAGGCCTTTTTGTTTTTATAGGGTTTATTACAATAGAAAAACCGCCCAGAAGCAAAGCTGCTTCAAGGCGGTTTCTATCATTCATTTATTCATTCTATCACTACAGCGCGCTCGCCGCTTCTACGAACTTCCGTGCACGGTCCGTTAATAAATTGAACTGTCCGCTGCGTACCCAATCCATGTTCACAAGCTTGCTGCCCATGCCAACGCCGCATGCGCCTGCTTTGAAATAATCTGCGATGTTGTCGAGATCGACGCCGCCAGATGCTAGCATTGGAATCTTGTCGAGTGGCGCGCGAATTTCGGTGAGGTATTTCAAGCCGAGCGAGGCCATCGGGAACACTTTCACCAGTTCAGCGCCAGCCTTCCACGCTCGAACAATCTCTGTTGGTGTCATAACGCCAGGCCATACCGGTACGCCGGTCTTTAAGCCGTAATCCACGACCGATTCATCCAAATTCGGAGAGATCAGAAACTGCGAGCCTGCGGCTACCGCTTCCTTCGCCATGTCGAGATCAAGCACCGTGCCCGCGCCGATTCCGGCTTGATCGCCGAACTTCTCGCGCCAGCGGCTAATCATCGTTGTTGCACCCTCGGTGTTCATCGTAATTTCCATTAGCGAAATGCCGCCGTCCAGCAGCGCCTGTGCAGCTTGATCTGCGTATTGATCCTCAATAAAACGGAAAATCGCAACAATCTTCTCTTGCTGTAATCGTTCCAGCATTTGACTCAAGTTAAGCAGCCTCCTTGGTTTCTATCACTTGGGATTGATTGATGACCCTGACTTTGCTATAACCCATTGTAGAACGATCGCGATTACAAAAGCAATTCAAATTAGTCCAGCTCATTCCAGTAATCCCGCAAAATCCGTACGAATACGTTCGGGAACGCCAGCTCTTTCATATGCTCCGGTCCGATCCAGCGATAATTGGTTGGGAGCGCCCCGCTGTCAGCAGCAGCGCTGCTAGCTTCATATAACACAGCCGATTCGGCGGCAACTCCCGCTAACACGGCAGTCTCCTGTTTCTCAGCGGCTTGCAGCCAGAAGCCGAACTCCGCGCGGAATACCTGCACATCCCACACGATGTGGCTGAACACATGCTCCATCTCGCCCCACCAGCTCGTCGGCCGCACGAGCAAGCCTTCCTCCGCCGATAGCGCGCGGCTTATAAAATCCGCTTGCCGCGCGTGCTGCTCCAGCGCCGCGCCCGCGCCCGCGCTCGCGAGCTGCGCAGCAGCTGCGCCCGATTCGGCCGCCGCAGCAGCTGCCGCTTTGGCGGCGGCGCCGCGCCCGCGCCGCTTCGCCGCCGTGCTGCCGGAGCTGTCGCCCTCCGGGGCGAACAGCACATGCGGCAGCTCCCACATCTGCGCGAGCAGGCCGCTCTCCGGCCGCTGGCGCACAAGAATTCGGCCAGCGTGCTCGCCGCTGCCGGTAATGATTGCAGCAAGCCGCGTCTCTGGCCGCGGCGGCTTGGCCTTCGTCTTGATTGGCAGGATGTGCTCCTTGCCTGCCATCCTGCCTTCGCAGTGCTGCATCACCGGGCAAGTGAGACAGCCCGGTGATTTCGGCGTACACACCAGCGCGCCTAGCTCCATGAGCGCTTGGTTGAAATCACCAGCAGCTCCCTCTGGGATGAGCGCTGCTGCAATCTTCTCAATACCAACGCGAGTCGCCGGCTTCGCAATGTCTTCCTCCAAGCAGAAATACCGCGACAGTACGCGCATCACATTGCCGTCCACCGCTGGCTCGGGCCTATTGAAAGCGATGCTCATAATCGCCCCGGTCGTATAAGGACCAATGCCTCTCAGCGCAGCGACGGCCTCTTTATCATCCGGCACTATGCCGCCGTGGCGGCTCAGTACTTCCCGCGCACCAGCCTGCAAATTACGCGCCCGGGAATAATAGCCGAGCCCTTCCCAGCTCTTAAGCACATCCGCTTCCGGCGCTTCCGCGAGCGCAGCCGCTGTCGGGAACTTCGCCATAAACCTCTCGTAGAACGGAATCACCGTATCCACTCGCGTCTGCTGCAGCATGATTTCTGACACCCATACCCGGTATGGATCGCGATTTTGCCGCCATGGGAGATCCCTTCGATTCGCCAAATACCAGCTCAGCAGCTCTCTGCTGAAATAACGGGCTGCTTCCGTTGTCATTGCCATTCTTCCCCTCTCAAACCTTACGATCATGCATGATCTAATTGATGTTAATTCTACTCGTTGTCTTTGCCTTGCTGGGTGTTATAGACATAAATTTGACGGTATCGCTTCGGTGTCAGCCCCGTGTATTGTTTAAAAAGACGTGACAAGTAATGATTCTGAAGTCCAATCTGGCTAGCAACCTCCGCTATTTGGATGTTCACATCCTCCAGCAGCGTCTTGGCACGCTCCATTTTGCGAATATTGATAAATTGAGTTGGCGCGTAGCCGACAATGTTCTTGAAGTAGCCGATAAAATAATTCGGATGCAAAAAAGCCAGCTTCGCCAGCTCGTCCACCGAAATCTGCTCACTAAGATGCTCTTCAATATATTCCAGCACATGATTAATTTTGGCAATCGGCTCAATCTCGAGAAATTTCTTTTCATTAAAGCCGCTATATTCCAGAAAATAAGCCATCATCTCAAACAACGCCGCCCTTACACGCAAGCCGCGTGTCAGCGTCTCCGATTGATACGCTGCGATCAGATGCTTGAACAGTGACACAATATGCTCCTGCTCCTGCTCGTTCAGCGCTATGCTTACCTTCAAATTCAGAATATCGAATAAATCCATATCGCCAATCGTCGCCCGGAAATTGCACCAGTACAAGCTGACGAACTGTCCCTCACTCGGACCGAAGAATTGCTGCGCTCCAGGTGGCAGCATTAACAGCCTTCCCGGCTTCAGCTCGTAGCACTGGTCTTTGATTTGAAGCCCGCCCTCGCCATCCTTGATGAACCAAAGGCGGTAAAATTCCGGTGGTTGCTCCGACTGCCAGCCTTTGTTCGTCACAGAGTGCGCAGCCATGGATACATCGGCATGGAACCGGTGAAAATAATTTTGTATGATCGTTTTGAATGTGAGCTTCATACAGATGCCATTCTCCCATTATCTAGCCTTTGATGTTACAGCAATACGCTCTATTATACCTCATGACGAAGCTTGTGTCGCACAGTTGCATCCTGCTCGCCGAGCGACCTATACTGAATACATCGATGCAACAGGAGGCCTGCTCTTTCATGTCAAACCACTCTACATATAAGATATTTTCAGCAAAATGGGGCTTTTTCGTGCTTTCCGCCTTGTTTGCAGCAACGCTTCTGAGCGGCTGCGACTCATCCTCTTCGGTCCAAACGGCTGCCGCTGATGTCCCGAAGGTATTTAAATCCAATTGCATTTCGTGCCACGGCACCGACCTGCAAGGGCGCATGGGAGCTTCAACAAATTTGACCCAAGTCGGTAAAAGAATGACCCAAGACGAGATTACGAAGCAAATCAAGGACGGCGGAGGCGGCATGCCCGCATTCGGGGGCAGGCTCTCTGCAGCAGAGATTGAAGATCTCGCCAGCTGGCTTAGCAAGAAGAAATAAAAAAAGACACTTATCCGCGGGGCAGCTTGCTCTTGCCTGCCTACACGTAAGCGTCTTCTTATCTATGCTCGTTCTTAGATTGATTCTGTTCTACGCGCATGGCTGCCTTTGCGCTGTTCAGGCAATCCTGTCGCAAGAGAGCCGTGGTAAAGCCACTTGGATATGCCCATTTCCGGATGAGCAGGGAAAAGGTCTCCTTGAATTAGAGGCAGCCAGCCGCCCCATACATCTCCGTATATGCCATCGAACGGCACGAACTCACCGCTCTTGTAATACCGCTTGGATGCGTTCTCACTTTTCATTCGCTTCAGCAGCTCCGTTCCCTTTAGGCCCATAGTAGTTGCTATTGGTTTATTCCAATTATGGGCAAAAGGTGACGCCGCTATGCATTCGTTTTCATTCCGCAGCAGCCTTACGCTTGCTCTGCGATTACATAGGCGGAAGCAAGCGAATGGTCGTGGGAGATGGAGACGTGAATCCGTGTTTGTTCTGCGCTTAGGCCAAGCCGTGACCAAGCGCCCTCGCTTAAGCGGCAGATCGGTCGGCCGCTGCTGTGCCGGTCGATCTCAATGTCTTGAAATCCGAGCGTGCTGCCGATGCCGCAGCCGAACGCTTTGGATACCGCTTCTTTCGCAGCGAAGCGGCCAGACACAAACTCCACTCGTCTTCCCCCGCTCGTTTGTGCTGCAAGCTCCTGCTCTCTCCCGGTCAATATTCGGCTGATGAATTTGTTGCCAATCTCGCCTTGGAGGAGCTTCTCCATTCGGTCGATCGACGAGATGTCATGTCCGATGCCAATAATCACTTCCGCGTTCAACCGCCTTATCTATCGAATGACGCCAATATGCGCCAATCGGAAATTCGTTCCCCGGCATTCCGCTCGGTCTCCGTGAATGACTTCTAGTTCAAACTTATGTTTGCCCGCCGGGAGCTCGTCGCCTAAGAAGTTATCGCGATACCAGCCGTCGTCGCCGCACCAGTCCGGACGCTCGCGTGAGGTCGCGACCCAGTCGCCGCCGTCGATTCGGTACCGGAATTCAGATGATGTTTTGCCAAAATCGAACCCAAGCGACAGTCCCCGTCCCTCGAACGAAAAAGCAAGCTTCGCCCCTACCGCAGCCGTTTCCAGCACCTGATCGATCCACTCGTAGAATGGCCATCGCCTGAGGACCCATGGGCCTTCCGTTCGCACCTCGGTGAGCGGCAGCAATTCGGCATCGCCCCAGTGATGCGGGTGCAGCGGCTCGGGTAGCTGCTGTTGCTGCAGGGAGTCCTGAAAGTTCGGAGGCTTCACCTCTGGGTGGAGTCGTTGATTGTGCTGATTGTACAGCTCCTTCTCGAGAAAAGCAACGATGCTCTGCGCATAGCTCAAGCTGCCGCGATGGGTCGGATGCAGGCCGTCCGGCAGCCATTCCTCCCAGCGCATGCGGCCCTTGCGCACTTCCTCCAGAGCGTGCAGGCCCATCCAGATCGAGCCGATGCCGTAGTGATCGGCAAGAGTTTCCAGCTCTGCAATCGTGTCCGGCACGCCATCCTCGCTCATAGCTGCATACATGCTCTGCATGAACGTGTGCGTGAACACGATGTCCCGGCTACCGTCTTCAAGTAGCTTGCGGACTAGCCCTTCGCGTGTGCGCTGCCGCTTGTCCGTAGGTTCACCGGAGTCGTTCACCGCATAGTCGATAAACACTAACTGGCAGCCGCGGTCGATCAAATCCCGCTTCGCCCGGAACACGGCAAGCTCGCTGCCCGTCGCGCCGATCGCGGCATTTTCGACAACGATGCGCGCCTGCGGGTATTGCTCCACGATCCAAGCAATGACCGGCTCCGGCCAATTATGCCTCGGCCTCGCATCCGTAATCGAGCCGCCAATAAATCCAACCGTCAACTGTCCTTCCTCGAGCGCCTTGCGTGTGTGAACCAAAGGATTGCGATGCTTCCAAACCGCTCCATCCATCGTCATTCATTTCCTCTCCAGTGAGGTTTAATGCGGGTCACATGCCTGAGATGCTAATCTACGTCTATCATATCACACGCGACACGCGACAACCCGATACACTAACTACTTTTCAATTTCCCAATGCTGTGATAAGGTGAGCTAAATGCATACGGTTGTGAAGTACACACCGCTCTTTCTGGACACGACGTGTTCCGGATTGGGCGGTTTTTTATTTTCAGATAGCGAGGAGCGTACTAGATATGAACTTTCAGATGGCATATCAGCAATGGTTCGAGGGGCAGCGCAGTAGCGCACAGGGAGATAGACGGCATCGGCTCGAGGATGGGCATGGACATGCGGAAAAGTTATTTTTGCAGCAGGTGTGGTATCCTGCTTTCCGAAGCTTTGACCATCTACAAACAGAGTACGAGGTGGCGGACTTCAAGGACGGCTCGCGTTACTTGGATTTTGCATTCATTCAATCTCCAATCAAACTTGCGATAGAGATTGATGGCTACGGTCCCCACGCCGCCAAAGCCAGCCGTTGGCAGTTCTCCGACTCACTTATGCGCCAAAATCATCTCATCATCGACGGATGGCAGATCCTCCGCTTCTCATACGACGATGTGAGCGAACGACCACGGATGTGCGAACAGACACTGCAGCAATTCATGGGATGCTGGCTCGGCGGCAACCGTTCTTCGACCAGTAGTGTCGACGAACTCGTCGAAGCCGAGATCTTCCGCCACGCCTTGCGCCTCGACCGACCTATCCGTCCGCGCGATGTGATGGAGCTGCTGCAGCTTGTAAAAAGAGATGCATACGAGGTACTGCATCAAATGGTTCATAAGAAGAAGTTACTCCCAGCTGGGAAAGGCTCTAAGAAGATCCGCTGTTACACAGTTAACTGTGAACTGATCCAAAACTAACAGTCCTAGCGAGAACATAATGTTCTCTCAGCTCCTTGTTTGAGCGAAATTACTTAGGCCGCGGCGATGAGAGCACGTATGTATTCTCTCAGCTAGCTTTCGGCGTGGTTGGATGCTGAGAGCACGTATGTGTTCTCTCAGCGACAGATTGTTGGTTAGTTTGTAAGCCGGCGGCGATGAGAGCACGTATGTGTTCTCGCAGCTAGCTTTCGGCGTGGTTTGGATGCTGAGAGCACGCATGTGTTCTCTCAGCGACAGATTGTTGGTTAGTTTGTAAGACGGCGGTGCTGAGAGCACGTATGTGTTCTCTTAGCTAGTTTTCGTCGTGGTTTGGATGCTGAGAGCACGTATGTGTTCTCTCAGCGACAGATTGTTGGTTAGTTTGTAAGACGGCGGCGATGAGAGCACGTATGTGTTCTCGCAGCTAGCTTTCGGCGTGTTTTGGATGCTGAGAGCACGTGTGTGTTCTCTCAGCGACAGATTGTTGGTTAGTTTGTAAGACGGCGGTGCTGAGAGCACGTATGTGTTCTCTCAGCTAGCTTTCGACGTGTTTTGGATGCTGAGAGCACGTGTGTGTTCTCTCAGCGACAGATTGTTGGTTAGTTTGTAAGACGGCGGTGCTGAGAGCACGTATGTGTTCTCTCAGCTAGCTTTCGACGTGTTTTGGATGCTGAGAGCACGTGTGTGTTCTCTCAGCGACAGATTGTTGGTTAGTTTGTAAGACGGCGGTGCTGAGAGCACGTATGTGTTCTCTCAGCTAGCTTTCGGCGTGGTTTGGATGCTGAGAGCACGTATGTGTTCTCTCAGCCACAGATTGTTGGTTTGATTGTAAGACGGCGGTGCTGAGAGCACGTATGTGTTCTCTCAGCTAGTTTTCGTCGTGGTTTGGATGCTGAGAGCACGTATGTGTTCTCTCAGCGACAGAACAGTAGTTTGTTTGTTTAACTTCGGTGCTGAGAGTACATATTTGATCTCTCAGCTAACTTTTGGCGCGATTTTGACGCCGAGAGCACGTATGTGTTCTCTCAGCTACAGAAGGTTGGCTAGTTCGGTGGGTGGATTTCGACGCAAAAAACCCCCTCCAGCCCAGCCGGAGGGGGTCAACCACACACATACAACTGCTTTAAATCCCAGGGATCGGATCCCGCTTGTGCGCCGTGCGCACGAACTGCTTCTCGAGCTTCGCGCGAGCGGCGTCGCTCACTTGCTTGCCTTCGAGGTAGTCGCTGTTCTCATCGTACGTGATGCCGAGCTCCGTCTCGTCGGTCTGGCCTTCCCATAGGCCCGCGGTCGGCGCCTTCGTGATGACCATCTCCGGCACGCCGAGCTCGGCCGCCAACTGGCGAACCTGCCGCTTGTTCAGCGTGCTGAGCGGCGTGATGTCGACCGCGCCGTCGCCCCACTTCGTGTAGAAGCCGGTGATTGCTTCGGACGCATGGTCAGTACCGACAACGAGCAGGTTCAGCTCAAACGCGAGCGCGTACTGGGTCACCATCCGCGTGCGGGCCTTCACATTGCCTTTACCCCCGCGGCTGAGATGCCGCGAGATGCCGATTGCCTTGAGGCTATGCTCAGCCTCAATCGCAATCTCATCGACCGCTTCTTGAATGTTCGTCTCGACGCGGTGCGTAAGGCCAAGTGCATCAGCTACTGCGTAGCTGTCTGAAATATCGACTTGTTCGCCATACGGCTGGAACACGCCAAGCGTTATATAGTCCTTGCCCGTCTCAGCGGACAACTCATCTGTTGCTTTCTTGCATAGTCCCGTCGCAACCGCGCTGTCCACACCGCCGCTAATGGCGATGAGCAGTCCAGTCGTACCCGACTTCAGCACATACTCTTTCAAGAAATCTACCCGTTGGCGAACCTCCGCTGCCGGGTCAATCTCTGGTTTAACGCCTAATTGCTTGATGATTTCCCCTTGTAGACTCATCGTAAGCAATTCACCTCTTAACGGCAGAAGCGTTCAAAGGCAGAAGTCAAATCTGCAGCGATATCAGCAGCTGAACGGTTCTCAATTTGATGACGCTCGATAAAGTGTACCAGCTCTCCATCCTTCATCAGTGCGATGGAAGGCGATGATGGCGGGTAAGGTGCGAAATATTCACGAGCCTTCGCTGTAGCTTCTTTGTCTTGACCTGCGAATACCGTATACAGGTGGTCTGGTGTCAGGTCATTCTGCAGCGCTTGCGCTACGCCCGGACGGCACTGGCCAGCAGCACAGCCGCAAACGGAGTTAACAACTACAAGCGCAGTTCCTTTCGCGCCAGGCAGCTTCGTTTCAACATCCTCAGGTGTGCGGAGCTCCTCAATTCCAAGACGTGTGAGATCATCGCGCATCGGCTGTACCATATCAAGCATGTATCGTTCAAAAGACATCGACATGTGTAATCGCTCCTTATGAGTTCATTTTCTTTCTATTATACGCCTCGCCGAAAATGAAAGCAAAGAAAAAGCAACCAGGCTATCGCCCGATTGCTCACTCAATTACCAGATTGCTCATCTAAAGTCTGGCTATCGCCCTCTTCAATGCCCATCGCAACGTTTTTGTCGGGATGCATGAAGATGCCACTCTGAGGTGCGATCCCCTGCTCAAAATACTCCCGGTTCTCGCTCGTCATAAAGCCGATGTCCTTGAACGGATGCACCCATTGATCACCTGCCATGACGGCGGGATCGGTTTCTTCCGTCCACTGGCTAAGTGGCGATTCCGGCGACTCATATTGATGATCGCCAATGGTCACTCCGAATTCATTCACGAATGGCGCACTCGGCCCCCGGCCTTGCCGAAACCCGGGCAAGAAATTGATTTCATACGGATCGAGCGCAGGGTCATCTCGCAAGCCATCAACCTGACTGACTTCGTCGCCACCAGCGCTGCCATTTCTATCTGGGCTGCTCATCCCCATCCATCCTCCTTAGGTTGAAGGGCGATTGGGGCCATCTAACTTCTTATCGTAACCTTCCGATTCCGGTGCTTTTCCATTACTACGCTGACTCTTGCTTGCAGCAGTATTCTGTGCCGAAGCGTTCTCCCGCGACTCTTGATTGTTGTCTACCATTGCTGGCACCCCCTTCCAAGCCTAGTATGTGCGGCTCTCCTTCTCCTTATGCTCATCTTTATCCCTTGCGGGCTCAGATAAAGGCAAGAGCGCACCGACCAGACCGCACCCTACAAAAAGCCACTGTAGACGGGTTAAACCAAGCGTCAATTCCGGTACAACACCAGGTGCATACGGGGCAAACAGACTCACAAGTAAGCCACCAAGGCCAGAACCTAACAATGCTATGGAAGCGAGTCTACCGCTCCCTGCCTCTGCATCAACCCTCAGCATCGCAGCATACACGAGCGCATAAAGAACCACATACCCAATTCCATACCGCAGGTCCGTTAACAACGTCCATGCCAGGCAAGCGGGAATAAGTGCAAAAGGCCACGTATCCAGCATCACCAAACTAGGTATTCGCCTGCGATATCGAACATAAGCGATATAGACGATTGAGGCGGCGAAGCCGTTCATCGCATCGAATCCGCTGCCACGCACGATCACTAGAGAGCTTGGCCGCTCCCATAACATCGAAGGCTCACGCAGCAAGAATAACAGCTTCCAACTAAGCAGCGTAATGATCGCAGCATTCACATACAACTGCCCCCACAGCTCGGACCGCTCCGTTCCTGTCAGCTTCAATTTGATCGCTATAAATCCGGCAGCTCCCGCTATAAGTGCAGCAAGCAACACGGAATCAAGCCGCAGCGGTCCTACAGCAATAACTTCCGGCAAAAGCACACGCTCCTTCTATGCAAGATGCACACCAGCAGCAACAGTTGCAGTCGACACTCCATAGTAATTCCGGTTCCGATCAAATTTCACCTTGAACGTCGTGCCGGTCCCTTCCCTCGAGTCGACAGCGATTTCTCCGCCATGCCTTTCAACGATGCTTAGGCACAGCGGTAGCCCAAGGCCCGTTCCACGAGTCTTGGTCGTGAAGAACGGTTCAAACAATCGCTCTAGCTTCTCCGCTGGAATGCCGCTGCCATTGTCTATCACGCGCAGCTCCACATGATCCGGATACGCCGTCGTTTCCAGCCGAAGCACTCCGTGCTGATCCATAGCCTCCATTCCGTTTCGCGCCAAATTCAAGATGAGCTGCTTCATCTCTTTCTCATTCAGCATAAGAGAAGGAATTCGATCATCCAGCTGCAGCTCTATAGATTGCCCTCGCATATTCGCATCGGCCATCAAGAGCGGCATAATATCGTTAATAATGACATGGAGCGAGCAGTTCTCCTTCTCAACGATCCGGTTCTGAGCAAGCGACAGAAAGTCATTAATGATGCTGTTCGCGCGGTCGAGCTCATCCATGACGATCCGGTAATATTGCTGCTGATCGCCGGGACTGCGTTCTTTCATCAGCTGAACAAAGCCGCGAATTACTGCCATTGGGTTCCGAATTTCATGCGTAATGCTGGCTGCCATCTGCCCGACAAGGCTGAGACGTTCCATCCGCCCAAGCTCCGCACGCAGTCGATTCAGCTCGGTAATATCATGCGCGATGAGGGCCGCACCGATAATTTCATTATTTTGAATATCGCGAACACAGATGCCGGAGTTGAGGTAGATTTTACCCTGCTCCTCCACATATTCCGTCGATAGCTTATGCCCATTCAGAGCTTGATGCAGAAGCCGCCCGAGCACATCCTTCTCAATATGATCGTACATAATCGTAAAATGCTGACCGAGCAGCTCATGGCGCATTTTGCCACCAACTTTGTCCCGCAGCAGATGAATCGCCATCTCATTAATATGGGTGATGCCGCCAAACGAATCGACGAAAATAACGCCAAGCGGTGTCTCGTCGATAAACTGCTGCAGCTTCTGCACTTCAATGCGGTAATTATTCGTGACGCCTTTGAGCTGGTGAGCGATTCTCTCTCTTTGCAGCAGACTTTCCGAGAAAACAACAAACAGCCACATAACTAAGAAGTAAGCAAGCTCATGAAGAATGAGGTGAGTCATTTCGGAAGAGGTAAGCTGAGGGTGCTTCACATGGTAGTAGTACATGAAGGAGGAAGCCCGGATGATAAGAATAACAGCCGTCATGCTTAGAACAATCGTATGTTTGCGACGCTTTGATAAATCCAGAAAGCCTTTCTGAAACTTATAGATTAGAGGCAGCAAGAGCAATGCGCCGCCGATTTCTATCCAGCCCCAGTTGCCATGCATCACTGTCCATTCCGATGCGGCGAATATTGCGGCTAGTATGAACATAATGCCGCTGCCGCCATATAAGGAACCAACAATCATCGGCACATAGCGGTAGTCCAGATCGAAGCCTTGAACCTCCGAGCAGATGCACAGCGCCATAATCATGCTTGATGCACATACAGAAGTGATGAGAATCAGGATATTTTTGCGTGGCTTTGAGTAGTCAAACCAGACTTGGAAGACGAAGACTGGCAATAATGCGACAAGAAATTGCAGGAGCATTAGCTTCCACACAAAGTAGAATCCCACCCTTCCAAATCCCCTGTTAATAGGGCAAAATTTTACTGTTATCCCGATTAAAGCACAGGTGACGCTATTTGACAATGTTGCGAATTAGTAGATTTCATGCCTGCTGCCGTGTAGACGGGCAAATTGCTGGATAGTATGATAGGTAACGACATAGAAGCTCTTTCTACAAAAAGCAACAATAAGGGGTATTACCTAATGACATATGACGTAATTATTATCGGCGGCGGCTCAGCAGGCTTAATGGCGGGCATCGCGGCCAGCAAGAACGGCGCGAAAGTTCTGCTGCTGGACAAGGGAGACAAGCTCGGCCGTAAGCTTGGCATCTCCGGAGGAGGCCGCTGCAACGTTACCAATAACAAGGACATCGACGAGCTCATCAAGCACATACCGGGCAACGGGAGATTCTTGCACAGCTCGCTCGCGAATTTCGGCAACAAGGATATCATCGCGTTCTTCGAGCAGCTCGGCATTCGGCTGAAAGAAGAAGATAACGGTCGGATGTTTCCCGTTTCGGACAAAGCCAAAACCGTCGTTGACGCCCTTATCAATCAAGTGCGCAAGCAAGGCGTTGATATTCGTGTGAATACGCCGGTGAAACGAGTGAATTTCAACGAGCAAAGCGTGCTAGGCGTAACGACCGCATCCGGCGAAATGATCTCCAGCAGAAGCGTCATCATAGCAGTTGGCGGCAAATCTGTACCCCATACCGGCTCGACCGGCGACGGCTATCCGTGGGCGGAATCGGCGGGGCATACTATTACGGAGCTGTTCCCGACCGAGGTGCCGATTACGGTGAACGAGCCGTTCATTGCGAGTAAGGAGATGCAAGGGTTGTCGCTGCGCGATGTGAGCCTCTCCGTCTGGAATGCGAAAGGCAAGAAGCTGATCTCGCATGAGGGCGATATGATCTTCACCCATTTCGGCGTATCCGGTCCGATTGCGCTGCGCTGCAGTCAGTTTGTCGTGAAGCAGCTGAAGCAGGCTGGCGGTGGCAACGTTTTGTTGACAATCGACCTCTTCCCAGGCAAAAGCACTGACGAGGTGTACGCTGAATCGCTGCAGGTGCTCAAACTCGAATCGAAGAAGGCCATCAAGAATGTGCTGAAGGGCTACTTGCCGGAGCGCATGGTTCCGCTGCTTCTGGCAGCTGCAGAGCTGGACGAGCAGCTCACCTATGACAATATTCCGAAGCAAGCTTGGCTTGCGCTTGCGAAGCTGATTAAGGCATTCCCGCTCCGCGCCTATGGGACATTGAAGCTGGAGGATGCTTTTGTCACTGGCGGAGGCGTGAACTTGAAGGAAATTGATCCGAAGACGATGGCTTCCAAGCTGAAAAACGGGCTCTACTTCTGCGGCGAAGTGCTCGATATTCACGGGTATACCGGGGGCTATAACATTACGGCTGCGTTCACGACGGGCTATACGGCCGGCACAAATGCCGCGCTGAAATAAGAAAGGCTGACAGGCGATTGAGTATCGCTTGCCAGCCTTTCTTTTCTTTCTTTCTTGATCAAGTATGTACATCGCCTGAGAAGTACCCGTATGAGCCGTCGTCCGGGAAGAATTCATCCTCAGCCGGTGCATCGTGATCCCTGTTCTTAAACCCGCCCTGCGCTTCCTCTTGAGCGACCAAATCCTCATTCACTACATGTGCCGGAATCGTAATGTTCGCCATATTGTAAGCATCGTTCGTCAGCTCAATATCCGGGATCGAGGACTGCACGGCCAATTGTCCGCCGTGTGACTGCGCGATCTCCAGTGCTGAAGTCAGATCGCTGCTCCGAATATGAATATGTACACTAGATCCTTGCTGAATGACGGGATCATAGCCGAGCTCTTGCAAGGTCGAGCTTGCGAGCAGCGCTGAACCTGAATCCCCGAATTGAAACATTAATGCTGTATCCTGCATATCGTGCACATCCTCTTTTTAGCTAAAATTATCCATTCTAAGCTAGCGTTCCTCCATGTGCGATATTTTATCCACCTATCTCAACTTCACTCACTTTATATAAAGTTATGTTATAATACCCGCATACAACACATGCAGGGGTGCGATGCACAATGATGGTTGATATGTTCGCGAATACTGCAAATGCGATATTAATTATACGCGAGCAGCAGAACTCAAGATATATTCATGATTGCACGAAATCGTTTTGCCATGTAACAGGATTCAAGCAGGAAGCGCTCATTGGCAACAAGCTGATGAACATGCCTGAGTCTGTTACGAACGAGCTCTGGCCGCTAATTGACCGGATGTGCGACATGATTTCGGACAAGCTGCCTGAAGCGCATGCGGAAGTAGATGTAACTGCGCCAAATAACATGCATATCTTCGCAGAGTTACATGTGAAGCCGATCAGATATGCGAATGACAGCTATTATCTGCTCACGTTCAGAGACCGTTCCGAGCATAAATGGATCGACGATTTACTCGTTAAGCAGCGTGTAGAACTATCGCTGGTTTTGACGAGCGCCGGTTCAATTACGTCGATGCGCAGCTACCATGAGCCAATTCCGTTTGACCGCCAGACCATTACGATGCAGCCCGGCCAGAGATTCGTTGCTGAATCCGACCGAGAACGTGTTAGAGCCATTCTAGACACGCTTCGAAGCCGAACCGATGCAACTGCAGAGCCGCTTATGTTTAAGCTACAGCTATTTGAGGACCAATACTTAGCCCATGCACTAATTAGACCTTTTTTTTATGCGGACGGCACCTTCCGCTGTTTCGCAATATGCATTTTATCGGTTGAAACGCTCCATCAGGCTGATGAAAAGCCAACCAAGAATATGACGATCGCTATGGAAGAATACAGCCAGGATGAGATGAACGAACCGTCCTTCAAGCTTCGCTTGCTTATGCTGAAGCGGAATATGACAGTTACGAAGCTCGCCGAGCATACACAGATTTCATTAACAACCATCTCCAACATCCGCAATGGCAAAATCAAAAAGCCACAGCGCCTCACCGCGCATCTCATCGCGGAACAGCTCGGCGTCTCGCCAGACGAAATTTGGGGCTCGCTATAACGGAAGACACCTGCGAGCCTCCTTACTAAAACAACCTCCAATTCCACTTCGTACGAGGTGGAATGGAGGTTGTTTTTAATTACTGCTTATAGCTTTCGTTTACAGCTTAAACTTCGAAGCGACTTCGTTCATCCCTTGCGCAATTTCGCTGAGTGAACGCGAAGACATAGCAATCTGCTCTGCAGAAGCTGTCTGCTCCTCAGTCGTCGCCGCTACTGTCATCGCGGTCTCTGCGCTACCTCTAGCGATTTCCTTCAGGCGCTTCATGCTGCTTATCACCTGTTCCGAGCCTGCCGCCATCTGCTCCGAAGCTGCGGCAACCTCCTGCACCTGGCCGGATACCCGCTCCGATGCGGCAGCGATCCCTGCGAACGACTCGCCTGCTTCACGTACGCTGCGCAGACCTTCTCCAGCTTCAACCGCAGTCGCGTTCATCGACTGTACGGCTACAAGCGTATCGTCAGTTACTTGCTGGATGACGTTCTCAATCTCATCAACCGCTTCGGAAGTCTGCTGCGCGAGCTTGCGCACTTCATCGGCAACGACTGCGAAGCCGCGGCCGTGCTCGCCTGCGCGCGCTGCTTCAATGGCAGCATTGAGCGCAAGCAAGTTCGTATGCTTCGACACTTCGCCGATCAGCTTCGAGATCATGCCGATATTGCGTGTATGCAGCTCCAGCTGATTCACTTGGTCAACCGACTTCTGCACCGTTTCATTAATACCGGTCATCTTCACCATCGCCTGCTTCACGGCTTCGAGACCGACAGCAGCTTCACGGCTCGCATCCGCCGACAAGCTCGCAACGACGGAAGTCGACTCCGCAATACGGTTAATGCCTTCGCCAAGATCTTGCGTCGTCTTGCTCACTTCCTCGAAGCGCTGCAGCGTCACTTCCGTACCCGCAGCCATCTGCGACACGGATTCCGCCGCTTGCTGGGACGCGCTTGCATTCTGCTCCGAAATCGCGAGCATCTGCTGTGAGGAGGAAGCGATGCCTGCGGACGCTTCCTGCACGCCGCGCATCGCCGTCTGCAGCTGGCTGATCATGCCGCTTAGCGAAGCGAATAGCGCGCCAATCTCGTCCTTGTTGCGAATCTTCGGCATCGTGACGAGCAGGTTGCCGCCGGCGATATCGTTCACAACTGTAGCCGCTTGCTTGATCGGCTTCGAGATCGCAGATCTTACATACCAGGTGAGCAGCACGACGAGCAGTACGCCAATCGCCAGCGCAATCAACACCATCTGCTTCGATTGGTCATAGATGTCAAGGTTGACCTGCTTCGCATCCTCAGCACCGCTATGGTTATTACGAACCAGATAGTCGATGTTGGCCTGAATAGCCATGTATGACTTCTCCGATTGTTTCATGAAATTGGACACCTGATCTATCGAAAGGTTCTGATTTGAAAGCTCAACCGTCTTCTTATATGTATTCTCATACGTCTTCCAAGCTTCCTCAAGGTTAGTGAGCAACCCTTGATCCTGGGAATCCGTATTGTTAATAATCGACTTATACGATGCGAAGCTGTCATTCACTTTCTGGATCGTCGCATCTGCTTCTGCTTTGTACTGCTTTTTCAAGTTCCCGTTCTGCTCAATGAGAAGCTTATACTGAGTGGACAACACATGATCCGCCATATAGTTGATATTATTGATTGTTTCTACGCCGGCCAACCATCTATCCGCAATGACCTTCGAATTGTCGTTCATTTTGGACATCATCATGGAGCTGATTACACCATTAGCAACGAGCAGCAGGAGAACGCTGATAAACGACAGCATTAGTTTGGCGCCAACCGTCATTTTGAGCTTCACATTCATCGGGTTCAGTTGTAAGTCAGGCTTCTTGTTTAGCTTCAATTTTTTCTTCATCTCGTGGATCTCCGCCTCTGCCATCAGTTAAATAGATTGCTATAATCTAGTCATACTAACACCAGTGTACTTTGGATCAGTCCCCAATAAACAGCGGTCTTATCGACAAATCCCGATTTTTCCCGCTTGTAACTTCTTCCAATCTAGTGCTAGCGTCATAGTTGCTCGTCTATTTTACCATCCCTTTACAGAAGTTTAAATAATTAAATAGTCGCATAAAATGACAAAAAAAATCCGCCGACTCACGTCCTTGAACGAGAGCCAACGGATTGCCTTATTAATGAAACATTATTATTTGCGGTACGGCTGCAAGGCAGCGTTCATGCCACGAGTTTGTGCATAGATATCCTGATAAATCCGGAACAAGCCTGCATACGCATCCACAGCAGCCGGATTCGGCTTGTAAACGGAGGAGCGCTTCACGAACAGCTCCGCGCAAGCGTCGAGACTTTCGAACCAGCCGCTGCCATATGCCGCGAGCATTGCTGCTCCGAGGCCTGGACCTTGCTCATTCTCAAGCGCCACTACGTCTGCATTGAAGATGTCGGCTTGCATTTGGAGCCAAACCGGATTCTGCGCGCCGCCGCCGATCGAGATGATCGTATCGACTGTCTTGCCCGCCTGTCGGAACATATCAACCGACTCGTTAAGCGAGAAAGTAATGCCTTCCATCACCGCTCTTGCAAAATGAATCCGTTCATGAGAGCCGTCGATGCCGATGAAGCTGCCGCGAATGACCGAATCTGGATGAGGCGTGCGCTCGCCGACGAGATACGGCGTGAACAACAGACCATTCGAGCCTGGTTTCACGTCGCCTGCGCCTTGAAGCAGCTCATCGTAGGACTCGCCCTTCGCGAATGTATTCTTAAACCAGCTGAGGCTGTATCCTGCAGCTAGCGTAACGCCCATTGCATAGAAAGCATCCTCTTTGCCGTGGTTGAAGAAATGCACTTTGCCGCGGAAGTCATTGCCGCTTCCTTGCTCATAGGACAGAATAACGCCGGACGTGCCGATGCTGCACATCGTCAGTCCTTCTTGCAGGATGCCCGAGCCGATGGCGCCACATGCATTGTCTGCGCCGCCCGCGAACACTTTCGTGTCTGCGCTGAGGCCGCAAGCCGCCGCCTGTTCAGGCAACAATGTGCCTGTCATCGCATGCGACTCGACAAGCGGTGGGCAGAACGATGCCGGCAGCTTCACCGCTTCCAGCACCTCGCTGCTCCAGTGTTTGCCCGCTACATCAAGCAGCAGCGTGCCAGCTGCGTCGGAGTAATCCATATGAAGCGCGCCCGTTAACCGGTAACGCACATAATCCTTCGGCAGCAGGAACGAAACCGCCTGTGCAAACACTTCCGGCTCGTGCTTACGCACCCATAGAATCTTCGGCAGCGTGAAGCCTTCCAGCGCCGGATTACGCGTTACAGTCAGCAGCTGCTCTTGGCCGACAAGCGCTTCGATCTCGCGGCATTCCGCAGTCGTGCGCGTATCGTTCCATAGAATCGCTTTGCGTACCGGCTTCCCTGCTGCGTCTAGCAGAACAAGACCGTGCATTTGGCCGGAGAAGCTGATTCCTTCGATTGCGTCAGCCGGAATGCCTGCGCTTCCGACCAGCTCGCTAAGCGCGCCGATCGTGCCCGTAACCCAATCCTCCGGCGTTTGTTCGCTCCAGCCGGAATGTTCATGATAAAGCGGATAGTCGCGCGACGCTTCGGCGGCTACAGTGCCGCTTCGATCAAGAAGCAGCACCTTTACCGCGCTTGTGCCGAGGTCAATACCGATGACGTAGGACATGCAGGGTTGATCCTCCTATACGCTGTAGATGATTTCGTTTAGCATCAATTTGACCCGCTCTTGACGGCCGGATTCATTCTTGATGAAGTTGTTTTGCAGTGCGTACTGCTCAAGCGATGCCAACGTTGCGCGGCCTGCTACGATCTCAGCGCCGATGCCGTCGCGGAAGCTGCGGTAACGATTGTCAACGATGTTGTCGAGAACCTTCTCTTCGATCAGCTTCGCTGCTGCTTTCAGACCCCAAGCGTAAGTGTCCATACCTGCGATGTGAGCCAGGAACAAGTCTTGGTCTTCGAACGAGCCACGGCGTACTTTCGCGTCGAAGTTAATGCCGCCACGACCGATACCACCTGCTTTGAGAACTTCGAACATTGTAAGTGTAGTCGAGTAAAGGTCAGTTGGGAATTCATCTGTATCCCAGCCGAGCAGAAGGTCGCCTTGGTTCGCATCAAGCGATCCGAGCATGCCGTTGATTGCTGCAACGCGGATTTCGTGCTCGAATGTGTGGCCTGCAAGCGTTGCATGGTTCGCTTCAAGATTCAGCTTGAACTTGTCTTTCAAGCCATACTTCTGTAGGAACGAAATAGTTGTAGCTGCGTCAAAATCATACTGATGCTTCGTTGGCTCTTTTGGCTTCGGCTCGATGAGGAATTGAGCGTCGAATCCGATTTCGTTCGAGTATGCAATCGCCATGTCGAACAGGCGAGCAAGGTTGTCGAGCTCAAGCGCCATATCCGTGTTCAGCAGCGTCTCATAACCTTCGCGGCCGCCCCAGAATACATAGTTCTCTGCGCCAAGACGTTTGCCCACTTCAAGGCTCTTCTTCAGCTGTGCGCCAACGTATGCGTATACGTCTGCGTTACAAGTTGTTGCTGCACCGTGCACGAAGCGCGGGTTCGTGAACATGTTAGCTGTGTTCCAGAGCAGCTTCGCGCCAGTTGCTTTCATGTTCTCTTCGAGCATATCGACGATTACGTCGAGGTTCTTATTCGTTTCAGCCAGCGTATCGCCTTCCGGTGCGATGTCACGGTCATGGAAGCAGTAGTAAGGGATGCCGATCTTGCTCAGAAACTCGAAGTTCGCTTCAACGCGGCGCTTCGCCTGATCCATTGCGTCAGCGCTATCCCAGCCGCGAACTGCTGTGCCTACACCGAATGGATCGGAGCCAGCACCAGTGAATGTATGCCAGTAAGCAACCGCGAAGCGCAGGTGCTCTTCCATTGTTTTTCCAAGTACGACTTCACTTGGGTTGTAATGTTTAAATGCAAGCGGATTATCCGATCCTTTGCCTTCGAATGCAATTTTGCCGATGTTATTGAAATATGCCATTTATGATTGCCTCCTAGAAATAATGTAAACGTTCTTATGACCCTATTCTAGCATTAAGAAACTTTGTTTGTCTACTAAACAAAGTGTGTTTTTTTCACCCGATTTTATTTTCATACAAGCATCCTATTCCAGACTGCCAGCATACCCTGTATGTAGTTTATTTTCGACAAAGTTCTGGGCATTCTTCAGGAGGCGAACCTCTGAATGGCTTGTGGTAACTTAGGCGTGGCAAATGATTTTAACGTGTTCGTGTTCGGCAATCATACGCAATCGTTCGTCGATTCCGGCGGACGTGTAGCCGTTGGCGGCAATGCGACCTACAACAGCTACGGGATTGGCGTTGCCTTGACATCCTCACAAACAAGAGCCGACCTTATCGTAGGCGGCAATATGAATATTACGGGCGGTACGAACTTCAATGGCAACAGCGTCATCAGTCCGACCGGAACCATTATTAAGTACACGATGACGAACAATAACGGCGTCTCTGGTCAGCCTTTCCGCGGAGCACCGGTTGACTTTGCTGCGGCTGAACAATACTTAACTTGCGCATCTTCCTCTTGGGGTACTCTTAGCCCGAACGGAACCGCATTCGTCAATTTCGGACAAATCGTTCTGCAAGGGAATAGCCCAACACTGAACATATTCACGATCAACGGGAACAACGTCGCTGGCTCAGGCGTGTCCCTCTCCTCTGCGAACGGCATTAACATCATTGCGCCTCCCGGCTCTACGATACTCGTCAATATCACCGGCACAAGCGTCGGGTTCGGTAGCTACGCCATCTTCAGAAACGGCGGTCAGTCCACAGCGGCTGACGGCGCGTTCATCATGTGGAACTTCTTTCAGGCGACGAACGCCTTCAACCTCAACCTGTCGATCAAAGGGTCCGTGCTCGCGCCGTTCGCCGCTTGGAGCGCTTCTGGCTTCGGCAATATCGACGGCACGATCGTAGCAGATTCACTCACGAATACGACCGGCTCCATCGAAGAGCATCATGTGCCGTTCACTGGCTGTTTGCCGGAAGTCTTCTGTACGCCTAGGCTCTCGCTCACGAAGACCGTCAACGGAGGAAGCTCCGTCACAGGCCCGCCGGGGACGCCACTCATCTACGTCATCACCGTCATCAACACCGGTGCCGGCAAGCTTTCGAACATTATGGTCACAGACCCTTTATTGAACTTTCAACAAACGATCCCCGAGCTTCCGGCAGGACAATCGATGCAGTTCACCATTCTATCCGAAATTCAGCCCGGCCTACCGGGAAGCAGTTATTTGAATACCGTAACGGCGCAGAGCAGCCTGACGCCTCCTCAATCCGCCTCTGTTACGATCACGATCCAAAACAGAGACGTTACCGCTGTTTTCCGAAAGTCCGTTCAGCCTACAGAAGCGATGCACGGAGATACCGTCGTTTACACGTTTACCGTCGATGTTCCGGAATTCGTCACACTGACCAATGTCCACTTGGTCGATCCGATACTTGGCATCGACATGACGTTCCCTACGTTTTCAGGTGGAGTCCTTCTGGAAGTGCCGTTCGTCATTCCTGCCAATGCTCCAATTGGGAGCAACTTCGTCAACACTGCAACACTCACAGCTAGCAATTTGCCTGTGACGCTGACGGATTCCGCATCGGTATTCATCACAGAAACGCCCTCTGTCTCTTTGACCAAAGAAGCCGATACCGCCACAGCAATTCCCGGACAAACCATCCATTACACCCTTACGGTCAGAAACGAATCCCAGGCAACACCACTCTTCAATCTGGTATTAACCGACCCGCTCCTGCAATTGAATCAAACCATTACGAAGCTAGACCCGAATACCTCGGTTGTTTTCTTCGGCATGTACACCGTTCCGCCGGGAACTCCTGCAGGTACGATCATTCACAATACCGCAACGCTCGTGTCCTCGCTTGGCACTGAGACGGCAAGCACGAATGTACTCATCACGCCAGCGCCGCTCATTACAATCACAAAGACGCCAAGCACGCAGCTAGCTCCTCCAGGCGCTACGGTTGAATACTCGATCGTCGTGACCAATACGGGCAATATCCCATTAACGGACGTCATGATCACGGATCCAGAGCTGTCGTTCTCCGTAACGGTTCCGTTTCTGCCGGTTGGCGGTCAGTATGTAGCGACCGTTCCATTCGTCATTCCACTTGGGACGCCCGCGGGCACGAAGCTGACTAACACCGCAGTCGTAATCACTGACCAGACGCCAGCCGCCACGGCAAATGCCGAAGTGACCGTTGCAGCTGTTTTCGGCTTATCGGTCGAGAAGACAGTGGATCAAGCTACCGCACTGCCTGGCGAGACAGTCCATTTCACCCTCGTTGTTACGAACACATCCAACACCGAGATCACGAACGTCGTCATTAGCGATCCGCTTCTACAACTGAACGAAACGATCCCTGTCATGCAAGAGAATGGGACCCAAATCTATCACATTCCGTTTACCATCCCGATCGGCACCCCTGCGGGTACGCTCCTGACGAACACGGTTAGCGCCGATTCGGACCAAACGGAACCGCATTCGGCAACCGTTCAGGTCGTTATCGGGGCAGCGCCTTCTCTTGCTTTGGAGAAAACCGTCACGCCGGCAAGCGGGCTTCCCGGCACGCCGATCACGTATACTTTTACCGTGACCAATACCGGCAATACGCTACTTACACAAGTGCGCGTACAGGATCCGCTCCTTGGCGTGGATACGACCATACCAAGCATCGCCATCGGAGGACTGTTTGCTTTCGATTTCCCTTCGGTTATTCCCGCGCTTCCTCCGGGCACCATTGTCCAGAACGTTGCAAACGCCGTTGCGACGGAGACGCCGACGCCGGTGTTTGCTGATGCCTTTATTACGGTCGGCACCCCTCCGACTTTGACTTTGACCAAGACGGTCAGCGCTGCCACCGCACTACCCGGGGAGACCGTCATATTCACGATAACACTGACGAATACGTCCGCCGTTACGTTGACGAACGTTCATCTCGTTGATCCCTTCTTCCAGATCGATTACACATATAGTGCCTTGCTGTCCGGTGACTCCCGGATAATTACCGCCAACTTTACGATTCCAGCCGACACGCCTGCCGGTACGGTCTTCGTGAACGAAGTCACCGTCTCGTCCGACCAGACGCCGCCCGTATCCGCAGATGCTTCCGTGACCACCGAAGCGTTCTTCGATATGGCTGTCACCAAAACAGTAAATATCGCAACGGCGCTGCCTGGGCAGACTGTCGTATTTACGATTGAAATCAGCAATACGGGTAATGCCCCTCTCTTTAACGTGCAAGTTTCTGACCCGTTCTTGGGCTTCTCTACGGTTATCTCGATGCTCCTGCAAGATCAAGTCCAAACGTATTTGATTCCATTTACGATTCCGGAGGATGCCGAGCCTGGCACAGTATTCACGAATACCGTCGTGGCGACCTCAGCGCAAACCGGCGACCGTGAGGCAAGCTCAAGCGTGCTCGTATTGCCTATACCGTCAGGCGAAATCAAGGTGCAGAAGCTCGTCAACACGCTAACGGCAAATCCGGGAGATACGGTCTTCTTCACCATCCTGGTTACCAATGACTCGACCGGCATCGTGAACGATATCCTTATTACCGATCCGCTTCTTGGCATCAGCGAAACGATCAACGAGCTTCAGCCAAGCACGTTGTATGCGCTCAGCGTACCGTACGTCGTGCCTCTCGGAACGCCTGCCGGAACAGTCATCACGAACACCGTAACTGTCGAAGCATTAGGAGAGACGCAGGAAGCTAGTGTTAGCGTGACTGTAAACGCAGTCCCTGGCCTTTCGATTACGAAGACGTCCGATGTGCAGACGGCGTCCCCTGGCGATGTCGTCAACTACACGATTACCGTGCAAAATACCGGCAACGCACCGTTAACAAACGTTACAGTAACCGATGCTACGCTAGGCTTCGCTACCGTTATTCCTGCACTCGCCATTGGCGCAAGCCAGGTGCTGAACGTAGCGTTCGTCGTTCCTGTCCTACCGCCGGGCACGATTCTGACCAATACCGCGTCAGCGACCGCTGATCAGGTGCCAACACCTGTAACAGCCTCGACTTCGATCAGCATCGGTGCGCCTGCTAGTGTGTTTCTTGCGAAAAGCGTTACGCCGGCCACCGCCGCGCCGGGCGAGATCGTTACTTTCACGATTGTAGCGACCAACACTTCAGGCAGCGAGCTAACGAATGTCTTGATGACGGATGAACTCCTTGGTCTGTTCATTGAGGCGCCTATCATTGCTCCAGGGGTATCGAGGACAATCGTGATGAACTATACGATACCGCCTGGCACGCCAGCCGGAACCGTTATTCCGAATGTCGTGACATTGACCACTGATCAGACGCTTCCGGCTTCGGCGGTTGCAGCCGTGACCGTAACCCCAGGGCCTGCCCTGACGCTGCAGAAGATTGAGAGCCAATCGTCGGCGCTGCCGGGAGATACGGTCCACTATATGATTATTGTGACGAATACCGGCAACGTGCCGTTAACGAACGTTCACTTAACGGATGCACTAATCGGCCTTGATGAAACGATCACACTTCTGAATCCGCTGAACTCCTTTACGATCGATATTCCGTTCGAGGTCCCACTTGGGCTGTCAGCCGGAGCGCGGGTGTTCAACACAGTCGTTGGCACCTCCGATCAGACGGAAACGGTAGAGGCCATGACAAACTTGACCATTCTGCCGTTCTACTCGGTTGAAGTCATCAAGACGGCTCTGCAAAGCGAGGTGCTGCCAGGTGGCGTCATTACGTTCAAAACGACCGTCACGAATACGTCTAATGCTCCTCTCACCAATGTGAGACTGGACGATCCGCTGCTCAATATCTCGGAAACCATCCAATCACTCGATATCGGTGAATCCATCACCTTGGTTGCTGATTATGTCGTTCCTAGAGGTACGCCAGCCAACTCGTTCGTGACGAACGTCGTCACGACGGTTTCGAGCGAGACGCCGCCAGCGACAACGATCGCCTCGGTTCTCGTTCTCCCGGCTCCGGAGCTCAGCCTCACGAAGCTGCTACCACCGATTGCACTGCCTGGGCAGAAGCTTCGTATGAGTCTGTTCTTTATGAACCAAGGCAATGTTACGCTGCATAACATCCTGCTCGTCGATGAGCCAGTAGGTCTGTCCTTCCATCTGGATGAGCTGATACCAGGCGCAAGCGAGCTCGGGTATCTATGGTTTATCATTCCGGCGGATGCACAACCAGGCTCGCGGATCGTGAACACCGCTGTCATTTCGTCGAATGAAACGGGGCGGGTTGAAGCAAGTCGAACAGTCAACGTTGTGGGGCTCATCATCGAGAAATCATCCAGCTCGTTGTCCGTCAACGTCCGCGATCGCATTACGTACAATCTGATCGTCCGCAACCCAACCCCGTATCCGGCAACCAATGTTGTGCTCCGTGATCCCCTGCCGAGCGAAGCCGTGTTCGTACCAGGCAGCGTCTGGGTGAACGGCGAACGTCTCCCTGATGCATCTCCGGGTTCTGCGGGTATTCCGATCGGCACAATTGCAGCCGGCGCACATGCAACCGTGTCGTTCAAAGCGACGGTGAAAGAGGAACCGCCGGGTGGCAAGCTGGATAACCAAGCGAATGCCAGCTCCACGTTTACAGATGACGGAACAACAGTCAGAGGCACGTCGCTATCCAATGTATGGACCGTCCGCGTCTACGACGATGAGGAATAAAAAGATGCAACTTCCACTTCCTCGTGGTAAAATCGTTTCCAACTCATCGCAAGAGGCGGATTCGAAGGGACGTTAGAGTATGGCGATTAAGAAAACCGGGGATTTGACGCTAGTCAAAAAAATCAATACAGCAATCGTGCTGGAGGCCGTGCTTCGTCATGCGCCTCTTTCGCGCGCGCAAATCTCGGAGCGGACCGGACTGAACAAGGCGACGGTGTCGAGCCTCGTTCAAGATCTGATCGACCGTCACCTCGTTGTCGATATTGGTCCAGGCGAATCCAGCGGTGGACGCAAGCCGAATATGCTGCTGTTCCATGCCAAGGCGGGCTACGCCATCGGAATCGATCTCGGCGTCAACTATATTCGCGGCATTCTCACCGATCTCGAAGGTACCGTCATCGTCGAACGTACGCTGCCGCTGCATACCCAGCAACAGGATAAAGTCATTAACCAGCTCATCGCTTGCATCGAAGGGCTCAAGACAGCAATACCTACCAGCCCGTACGGATTGGTAGGTATCGGAATTGGCGTGCCAGGCATTATCAATGATGAGGGTACGATTCTGTTCGCTCCGAATCTATCTTGGTCCGATGTGCCGCTGCGCACGCTTATCGAGGAACGGTTCGGCGTTCCGGTGACGATTGATAATGAAGCGAACGCCGGCGCGCAGGGCGAGCAGAAGTATGGCGCAGGCCGCGGCATTGCTACACAAATCTATGTCAGTATCGGCATCGGGATCGGTAGCGGCATTATCCTGGACAAAGAGCTGTACAAAGGCGCGTCCGGCTTCTCCGGCGAGCTTGGCCATCTGTCCATTGAAGCTGGCGGCAAGCCTTGCCGCTGCGGCAACCATGGCTGCTGGGAGCTGTATGCTTCGGAGAATGCGCTGCTTGAGCAGGCTGCTAACGCAGGCTATGACGACGATCTGGACAGTCTGTTGGAAGCAGCCGAACAAGGCAAAGAAGATGTCATCGCCTTGTTCCGGGGCATCGGAGAATGGATCGGCGCCGGCATCGCCAATATCGTCAACATCTTCAATCCAAATGTCGTCATAATCGGCAACCGGATGAGACGCGCAGAAGCTTGGATCAGCGAAGCGGTCACTGAGTCTGTCTCCAGACGCGCACTTGCGTATCACCGCGGACAGCTGCGGATTCTATATGCGGAGCTTGGGGACACGTCCGCTGTTCGCGGCGCGGCGCACTATGCGATTGACGCGTTCCTTGTGAAGATGAAGGACAGCTAGGACAGCTAGTGCGGCGGGGAGGCGAGGCTAGAGAGGATGTGCAACCTTTCTTCAGCGAACTCGCTAACAGTTGCATCGAACGCCATTAGGCTAATAACGGCACTTTCGAATTTTTAACGGATATCAGCGATGCTAATTGGCGATTTGGCAGCGAATTCTTCCGAATTGGTCCAATTAACCTCTCTGGTAACCGTTAGATTTTAAGAAGAGCTATAGGGTGCAAATAAACGCCGTGTCATCCGTTAAAATATGCGAGGGGCTGTACCTACTTGAGGTACAGCCTTTTTTGCATGTTATTAAACGAGACGGCCAGTTATCTTCGTAGTTCCGCTCTGAGAGTCCGGAAATCCGACGCTCAGTCCAATATTACCCGCAGTTTCGCTCTGAGAGTCCGTTTATCGGACTCTCAGAGCAAAAAACACGGCCATACTGACAGCTAAGTACACTGAGAGTCCGGAAATCCGACGCTCAGTCCAATATTACCCGCAGTTTCGCTCTGAGAGTCCGTTTATCGGACTCTCAGTCCCAATCGGCTAATTCCTGGTCGTGCCCGCTGACTAGCACCTTGCAATCTGGATCTACTGGCAAGTTGCGGACTGTTGGGCTGTTGGGCTGTTGGGCTGTTGGGCTGTTGGGCTGTTGGGCTGTTGGGCTGTTGGGCTGTTGGGCTGTCGCGATGTCGGACTGTCTCGATGTCACAATGTCGCCCGCGCTCATCACATGCCCGTTCCCTGCTAACGAACTACAGCAATCGTTATCCGTCCTTTTAGGCCGAGCCTAGCGCTGTAACGAACTGGTATGACGTTATTTGCTGCATATGAGCCTCTTTCGCCGAAGAATCACCAATTAGTTTTGTTACAGTTCGTTAGAATTTCATAAGTGTGATTTGGGCTGCAATAAGGAACGTACGGTTCGTTAGAGCGACACGTGCGACTCCGCGCTGTTCCGTGCTGTTCCGTGCTGTTCCGTGCTATTCCGTGCTGTTCCGCTCAGTTCCGCACTGTTCTGTTCCGCTCTTTTCCCGGTGCTTCGCTCTGCTCGACGCGCATAGCCAGAAAAAAGACCGTCCTCCCTAGCGAGGGATACGGTCTATTGCGGCATATAAGTACCATTCAGCTATGCTGATTCGTTCCGAACAAGTGGCATGATCTTCTGTACGAAAATCTCCCTGAACGCAGCTGTACTTTCAAAGCTATTCGTCGTCGATCCATTGTATAGTGTGAAATAGCGGCCCTCTCGATCAAACTGAAACTGTAGCTCCCCGAATCGTTCTTGCTTGTGATCCTGCCTCAGCTCTATCGTGATGGACGGTTCCCACAATACCGGAACGGTCTCGATTGATCTTGAATCCGCAAGCTCCTTATAGAGTTGCACGCTCTCCGTATCCCGCTCCGCAAGTGTAGCCCATAGCTTCTTTTCGTTGTCCAGAACCGTCATGTTAAAGCCTTGTTTGGTAGGATTAATTCCGCGATCCAAATATGTCGACATCTGATGCGGCGGGTCCATCAGGTGATCCAGCTTTTCAGCGAGCGGGAATAGCGAGAACAGAAACAGCATGCCGCCGAACAGCACCGCCGTCTGCTTCACCGGTCGGTTATGCTTCGTTCTACGCATCATTAAATATGCGAGCACTAAGCCGAGCGGCAGCGCGAAGCCATTGATGCGAAAAGCAAACACCGACAGCACCAAATAGCCGAGAAGCTTCAGGAAGAACAAAGGCTCTGGCACGCTAGATTTGCGCCCAGTCAGCCATACAAGAATCGCCACGAGCAGTAGCAGGACATAGCCGATCATATTGGAAACCATGACCGCTTCATGCGAGGGAGCTAATTCATGCGGTACGATGATTTTCACCACCTTTTTCCATGCGAATTTATTTGTTATTGTCTATCATAGCAAACAATTCACCCTGGAATGCAAAAAAAGCCTCTGACAGCGGCACCGCTCGCAACTAACGCGGGTACCTGACTGCCAGAGGCTATTCCTTCAAGCCATTATGCGCTTTCTACTGCAGTCTGCGGTGATGCCGGCACCTTCTTGCGGGTTACGCTGTGCTTTCCATCAATGCTGACCGGCACATCACCGTCAATCGTTACACGCCGCACGACACGGTGCTGATCGCCATAATCGTTCACAGCGTAGTGCTGTGTCGCCCGATTATCCCAGATGATCACGTCGCCTTCCGACCAGCGCCAGCGAACTGTGTTCTCAAGTCTCGTAATGTGGCTCTGAAGCAGAGAGAACAGCTGCGCGGAGTCCGCCGAGGACAGGCCGAGAATCCGTTTCACAAAATGACCGAGCACTAGCGTACGCTCGCCCGTCTCCGGATGAACACGGACAAGCGGATGCTCCGTCTCATATATTGTGGATGCGAATACTTCGCGATGCTTGGCGAGCGACACTTCATCCACTTCTTTGCTCCGATATGCCGCATAATCGTACTCATTCGAGTGGACCGCCCATAAGCCGTCTACGAGCTTTTGCAGCTCCGCAGGCAGGTTGTCGTAAGCGGCTGCCGTATTCGCCCATACTGTATCGCCGCCCGCTTCCGGCACGACAACCGCGCGAAGAATCGACGCTTGCGGGTACGCATCAACGAACGTGACGTCTGTGTGCCAAGAATCAGCGCGACCGCCATGCGCGGAGTTCAGCTCAAGCACGTAATCGGTCCCCTGCTTGATCGGCACGGTCGGATGCGCCACCGGGCTGCCGAGCAGCTTCGCGAAAGCCTCCTGACCAGCGTCATCCAGCTGTTGCTGACCGCGGAAGAAGACAACTTTATGCTTCAGCAGCGCTTCCCGGATGAAGCTGACTGTCTCTTCGTTCAAATCCGCAGACAGCTCCACTCCTCGGATCTCTGCACCGATTCTCCCTGCTACCTGGCGTACCTCGAAATTCACGTTTGCTTCCACGGCTTCATTACGTTCTACTTGGCTCATATTTATGGCCTCCTTATTAGTTAGATGATTTGGCTATTCTTCGAAATCGTTGCTGCGAACTGATTAACCGGACGGCTAAGTCCAAAATGCTCCCGTAGCGTGCTGCCCTGATACTCTGTGCGGAACAGCCCTCTGCGCTGAAGCTCCGGCACGACCTGTGATGCAAACTCCTCTAGTCCAGCAGGCAAGTATGGCGGCATGACATTGAAGCCGTCGCTGCCTCCTTGCGTGAACCATTCCTCCAACTGATCCGCAACCTGCAGCGCTGTACCCGCGAATACGCGATGGCCGCGACCGCCGGCAAGACGGTGAATGAGCTGGCGAATCGTGAGCTTCTCTCGCCCCGCAAGATCCGCAACGAGCTGGAATCTGCTCTTATTGCCGTTAATGTCGCTGACGTTCGGCAGCTCTGGCAGCGGACCGTCCAGTGGATACGTGAACAAGCTGATGCCGAGCATGTTCGAGAGCTGGGTCAGACCGTACTCAGGCACTGTCAGCTCATTAAGCTGCTGTTCCTTCTCCTTCGCTTCGGACTCCGTAGCGCCAATGACCGCGCATATGCCTGGCAGAATCTTCAGCTCGTCAGGGTTGCGGCCGTACCTTGCCGCTCTCGCTTTCACGTCGCGGTAGAACTGCTGCGCATCCGCAAGAGTCTGCTGCGCCGTGAAGATCGCCTCCGCGAACTGCGCGGCGAATTCCTTGCCGTCCTCCGACGAGCCTGCCTGCACGAGCACGGGATAGCCTTGCGGCGAGCGTGGAATGTTCAGCGGGCCGCGGACATGGAATGTATCGCCCTCATGATGGATCGCCCGCACCTTATCCGGCTGCGCGAACACGCCGGCGTCACGATCGATGACGATTGCATCGTCCTCCCAGCTATCCCATAAGCCGGTCGTAACTCGCAGAAATTCATGCGCCCGTTCATACCGCTTATGATGTGCAAGGTGCGAGTCACTGCTAAAGTTGCTGGCTTCAAAGTCACTGCCGGAGGTGACGATATTCCAGCCTGCACGCCCTTTACTGATATGGTCGAGCGAAGCGAATTTGCGGGCGACATGGAACGGCTCGTTGTAGGTCGTCGACACGGTGCCGATCAGACCAATCTGCTTCGTGACAGCAGCGAGCGCTGAGAGCAGCGTGAACGGCTCAAGTCCGACAAAAGCGCCATGCTTAATGTTGTTGTTCAGTGCAAGACCGTCAGCCAGGAAGAGTGAATCAAACTTCGCTTGTTCCGCGATTTGGGCGATGCGCTGGAAGTAAGCAAGGTCCGTTATGTTGTGCGGCTCAGTTCCCGGATGCCTCCAGGCCGCTTCGTGATGACCTGCGTTCATAATAAATACGTTGAGGTTCATTTGCTTCTTGTGCTTGCTCATTTCTTTTCACGCACCTTCCTTAAGTCACTTAGTCGCCGTAGGTCTGTTTCCACGCCGTTAATTTCCGCTCAATGTACAAGATGACATAGTTGAGAATAAGGCCGATGACGGAGATCGATAGAATGCCTGCGTACATCTCAGGGATCTGAAAGCTAAACTGCGTATATTGGATAAGATAACCGAGGCCTGATTTGGCCCCAACCATCTCCGCAGCAACGAGGACTAGTATGGACGCCGCGCCGGACTGCCGGATACCGATGAAGATCGTAGGAATCGCAGCCGGAATAATTACTTTGCGAAAAAGTGCAAGATGCGACAGTCCCATCGACTTTGCCGATTTAATAAGCAGCGGATCGACGTTCTTCACTCCGCTGATCGTGTTAAGGAGCAGCGGGAAGAAGCAAGCGTAGAAGACGATGGAGATTTTCGATGTTTCGCCAAGCCCGAGAAGCAGGATGAACACAGGCAGTATCGCAAGCGGCGCCGTGTTGCGCATCACTTCGAGCAGCGGGTTAAGATACGCAGCGACCGGCTTCCACCAGCCGATGGCAAGGCCGATTGGAACGCTGACGACGAGCGCAAGCAGGAAGCCGCCAAGCGAGCGGGATAAGCTCGCTTCCGTATGCTCAGCCAGATCGCCGGACAAGAGCAGCTGCCACCAAGCCTTGAGCACGGTCGATAGCGGCGGGAAGAACGTATTGTCTACCAAGCCCGTACGCGGCGCGATCTCCCATAATGCGAGAAAGGCGGCAATGACGATCAAATTACGAAACCATTGCTGCACCTTCACTCGTAACGCCCGGAGCACCACGCCACCATTCAATCGGCTGCTTGCCGGATTCCCCGCCTCATAGCGCCCAAGTACCTCGCCGGAGGATCTCGTCGACGTTGAAGTTGTCGTTGTCGATACGTTAGCCATCAACACCCGCTCCTTTGCCTGCTGTTTTCTTACCCGCCGCATTCAGACTCTTATTCTTCTCCTGCTCCTGCGCCCGCGACACCTCATCCTTCAACAAATCCCATATTTGATGCCGAATCCGCACGAACTCGGAGTTAGATCGCAAATCCTCCTCCGTCGTTCTGGACTCGAACGGAACCTCAATAATTTGCTTAATCCGCCCAGGCCTCGAAGTCATGACCGCTACCCGCTGCCCAAGATAGACCGCTTCTTCGATACCGTGAGTGATAAAAATAATCGTTTTCTTCGTCGCTTCCCAAATGCGCAGCAACTCGGTTTGTAACGTCTCCCTCGTCTGCGCATCGAGCGCCGCGAACGGCTCATCCATCAGCAGCACTTCGGGATCGTAAGCGAGGCTGCGCGCAATGGCGATGCGCTGCTTCATGCCGCCGGACAGCTCATGCGGATAGCGATGCTCGAAGCCCGTTAAGCCAACAAGCTGAATATATTGTCGGGCGATTTCGCCGCGCTTCTTGCGAGGCACCCCCTTCGCTTCGAGGCCGAACTCTACGTTCGCAAGCGCCGTCTTCCACGGAAACAGTGCATATTGCTGGAACACAATGCCCCGATCGAGATTCGGTCCAGTGATCGGCTTACCGTCCATTAGGATCTGCCCGCTGTTTGGTTTCGTGAGCCCCGCTAGCAGATCGAGCAGCGTCGACTTCCCACAGCCGCTTGGGCCGACAATGACCATGAACTCTCCTGGCTTCACGTCCAAATTGATATCCTGCAGCGCAGATATCGGCTGCAGCTCTTCTTTGAGATGGTTCAAGTTCCGCTGAATGCGGAATGATTTGCGCACATGCTGCAAGCTGATCTTAGCCGTCAACTCTGTCGTCTCTGCCGTTTCTATCGACTCTATAGTCTCAGTCGTCATCGCAGTTCTCCTCTCCTTTTCGCCGCACTATTTCGCATTTGCTTCGTCTTTGTAAGGATTGAATTCATTCGTGTAAAGGTCTTTCGCCTGCAGCTCGCCTTCCTTCAAATTCCCTTCCTTCACGAGCCATTCGATCCATGTTTGAAACTCCTTATCTGCGATGAGTCCACCCTTGCCTGCTACGCCTGTGCTCTTCCAGAATTTGATCGCGCCCGCATCCTCCTTGCGTCCTCGCTTCTCAATAATGCTCTCGAATTTCGCCACGACCTCTTCTCTTGGCGTCGTCCGCGCCCACTCAATGGCTTTGGCCGTCGCTTCAATGAATTTGCGAGTCGCATTCGGATTGTTCTTGATGAACTTGTTCGTTAGTACATAGCTTCCTGCGCTAAATGTGCCGAACAGATCTTTATCCTTGAATAACGGATGGATGCCGCCACGTTCCTCCGCCTTATCCCGAAGGATGCCGCCGAGGGCAGCGACGTCGATCTGCTTCGCTCTAAGCGTCTGCTCTGAAGTCACCGGTGGGACAACGACGAGTGTCACTTGGTCGATCTCATCTTTGGTCAGCCCTGCACGGTGCAGGTACTCCTTGATGACAAATTCATGATGGGCACCGAGTGTATTGACCGCGATTTTCTTCCCGATCAAATCCTTCGCCGACTTGATGGGACTGCCGTCGAGCACGTAATATCCCGTCCACGTCTGATCGTCCACGCCATAGTAGGAGATGACGGACTTGATCGGCGCTTTCGCCGCCAGCAGCTTCACAATCGCACCATTGAACGCCCCGCCAAAATCAATATCACCCGTCACAACGGACTGAATATCCTGCGGTCCGCTAATCGTATTGCCGATAAATTTCAGCTTCAGCGGAGCAAGATAACCGAGATCCTCCGCCAGCTCGGGGAAGGACACCGCGCCTACTGAGCCTTGATAGCGCAGCTCCGTTACTTCCAGACCGCCATCACTGCCTTTTGCCGAAGCCGTCGTCGATGCTGTCTTTGCCCCGCAGCCTGTTAGAACGAGGGATGAAGCGATAATGAGGGCGAAAGCAGATAAAGCTGTTTTCTTCGTAAAATACGTTTTCATAGGCGTGACCTCCTTCGGAATTTGGTCGTAAGGAAAAAAAAAAGAGACACATTCATCTCAAGATGAACGAGTCTCTCTCCGGCTATCCGGTGGATTATTTTATTATATTCCTATCGACTTACTGTGATTTAACATGATATTACCTGCTGACCCTTAACGTGTCAACAGGTATTTTTGTAAAATTTATGCAGATAGGCTCGTGTCTGGCATCTTAGGAGCCTGCTGCTTGAACAGCGGCAGAAGCGAAATCGTACCCGCCAGCATGAACAAAGCCGAGATCGTATAGATGACAGTTAACGGCAATACCGTCTTGAGCGGACCGGCGATTGCCATCATTAGCACCATCGCGCCCATGTACATCGGACCCAGAATGCCGCTGACCCGACCGATGAAAGCTGCCTCAGACCATTTCAGCATAATCGTATTAATCGAGATATGAATCATCGGGAAAATCATTCCCATGAACAGCTGCAGCGTAAGCGTAACCGGAACGTTCGTGGAATACCCGACCCCGATCGTGCCGATTGTGCAGACAGCCAGTGCGAGCGCAAGCATTTTGACTGGTGCCATCTTCTTGGACAGCACCGCAACACCAGCACCGCCGACGAGCATGCCGATTCCGCTGATCATGAGCACATATTGCAGAAACTCTTTAGGCTGACCGAGCCGCTCCGTTACGACGAAGATCCCCATTGTTTGTCCGATCCCGCCGGATAAACCGGCAAGCAGGAACGTGATGCACATGGTGCGAAGAACTCGGCTTTTCCATACATAGCTAAGGCCTTCCTTCATTTCGGTTAGGACTGTTGTTTGTTTCGCTTCGGCAGAAGGCGCCGCTGCTTCATCGCGCGGAATGCGGATGAGGACGAGCGCGGACAATAAGCTGGCGACGCCCATAATGGCAATCGAGACATTAATCCCGAAGTTCTGGAAGACAATCGTGCCAATCGTAGGACCTGCAATCATGAACAGTGCCATCAGCGTCTGGAATATTCCCATCGCGCTTTGCAGCTTCTCCTGCGGCACATAACGTTTAAACAGCTTCATCGACGATGGAGCGGAGAATTGGGAGAGCGTAGCCGATAAGAATGTGGCAAAATAGACAGCTGCCCACGACTCATAGATGAGCGCAAGCAGGACGACGCCGACAGCCGCAGCTGACAGGAAGTCGCACCAAATCATCGTTCTGCGCGGACGCCAGCGGTCAGCGAATGTGCCGCCGATAAAGGCAAACAGGAAGATCGGCGCGAACTCCGCGACCGAGATGAGCGATACGGCAACCGGATCATTGTCCGTCTTATCCGTCACATACAGCAGTATGGCGAAGTTACGGACCCATATTCCGAGTTGCAGCAAAATATTAGACATTAATATCGTTTGGAAAAATCGATTGCGGAACACAGTTTTCAAACCCCTTTATTGTTCTATTTGGGCGGCTTATTATAGCCATTCGGAATGTACGGCTGCAGCTCCTGAAGCCATTTCTGCTCCAGCTTCTTCAGCGAATCCCGGTAGGACAAGACGACGGACCGATTGAGCGCATTCGTGCCTGGAATGAGCGAGTCCTTGTAATCATTGCGGACTTCTTCTCCAAGCTTCAGCCGTTCCAGCTCCTCGAAGCGAAAATCTGCGCCAGCTTGCTCTTTGTACTCCTTCTGCAGCTCGCTATTCATGTGGCCACCCATATCAAGCGTGAATTTCTCTCGCTGCCATGCCGATTCGATCGTCGAGGAAGCAGCGACATACCGTTTGCCGTTGCGATCATTTACAATTTGATACACGCCCATTGCGCGTTGTTTCATGCCATATTCATTTTGCAGTTCCTTGCGTCTGTTTACTGTCATTTTGTGAAATCCTCCTACTTGTACTAGTACAAACCAACGTCATACAGCCTGTCACACGTTCAACCAATACGTGCTGCCATCGCTCTCTCGAGCGAGAAATTCGTAGTCGACCAAATATCGTCTCAGCGTCACATACTCCTCCGGCATAAACCGTTTGAGTAGCTCGTTAACCTCAGTTTCCTTATACTTGCGACCTTTCTTGAACGCGGTAGCGACATGGCGGAGCAGTGCTGCTTTGCGTTTCTCTTTACGGGGCAACCCGGTCAGCGGGCCAGACAAGCCTTGCGGTAGATACTTAGTGAGCAGTGCGCTGTACTCATCCCTTGTTAGGGCATATCGTTCATCAACGAGCGGAGCGCTGCGGTGGACTGGAACAAACTTCTGGCCTGCCGCTAATCCTCCGTCCATCAGCTCGATAATGGCTAGAAACAGCTTTGCTTGCTTCGCCTTCTCCTTGAGCGCAAACCGGTGATTGCGTATTGTCGAGGCACTGCCGCCGCCAGTCATCTTAACGGTGTCGGCGTCGGACATGCCTGATGCGAACGCGCCGATGAGCTCTTTCTGCAAATCAGTTAAACCTGTAAGCTTCTTGTCTAGCGCAAGCAAATATTCTAGCATGGACCCATGCTGCTTCGTAATATGCACAGCTACCGCTTTGTGGGCTTCCATAAAGCGCGAATCGAGCTGATATACGATCCCTTCTTCAAACTGCTCACCGCACACGAGGCAATAGTAGCTTTCAGTATCCGCATGATAAGCATAGCCTTGCTTGAGCTCTGTGGAAGATGCGTTGTAGAATGATTCCGATATGTTCATTTGCAAACAACTCCGTATTTAGTTTGGTTTATTTATAGATATTATATAATTATGTTTGTTTATTGGCAACCCTACTCTGCTCTTATCCGAGTGATTTTACACTCACAAGCAGATAATCACCGCTCATCCCACGTTCAATCCATGCTGAGTCCCCCTTCAATTAATGCTCCATTCGCCTCAATCCACGCTCAATCCACCCTCAATCCACCCTCAATCCACCCTGATGAACTGTAACCTTTCGCCTTTCATGTTCGTCTAGAATGAAAATAGAGGGGGATTCAACAATGAAACAGCTGCAATGGCGGTGGGTACTGCTTATTTTGATCGTTGCCTGTTCGCTTGCGTGGGCCATAAGCTTGCCTAAAACGAAGGAATGGAAGGGACAGGTATCCACGAAGGTTCGTGAACTCTCTCAAGATTCGCTGCCTGAATTTCATGTTTCTGCTGGGGATACGGTTGTTCCTGTTACCCAGGGTACATACTGCTGGGGCAATCGCGGCTGCGCCGACTATGCTTGGGGGAAAATGATGACGCGGGGGCTTGAGCCAACTGCTGTTGAAGCTGGTAAGGAGATCCACATCAGCCTTGAGGATGTACCAGTACCTTTGGATTTGATAGCGCAGCAGTTTCTCGATAACAATACGTATGAAACGGTGACTCTGGCGGATGGCGTGTTCAAAGCTCCTACCGCCCCTGGAGTGTATCACTATGGCGTATCCGCTTATTGGAAGACGGAGGACGGAAAGTACTCCAAAGGTGACAGCTCAGTTGTGTTTGTGATCGAGGTGAAGTGATTCATATACCTGCTGTAAACAAGAATGACGATGATCCAAGCTTCAAGCCACTCTGCGGTCGCTTAAAGCCTCGATCATCGTCATTCTTTGGAATGAAGTATTTGCGGCGTTTGTCCGGCTTAATTTGGGTTACCGGTTTCACGCCGTTCCAGCTGCCTCGCTGCATCCTCGGGTCGACACTGCCCTGTCTTAGCTTCTGCTCCAATCGTTTCCTTGCGTCACTCTTCGCCATGCAATATGCACGCTCCTCTAAATAGGCGATCCGCTCGTTAGCTGTCCCTTATAGCTTACGCGATCGGAGCGGTTCTGTTCAAGTCCGCGTTCGATTATAGCGGATTCACATACCAGATCTCTTCACCAACTTTTGGCGCGATTCTGATGCTGAGAGATTGTATTTGATCTCTCGGCTCTCTCCACATATACTCTCTCACCGCCCACCAAGCGACTCGCGAGAATACGCCCCCTCTCAAAAAAATACCCAAGAAACAAGTCCAATAGACTTCTTTCTCGGGTACTTTACCCACACTTATACCGTGTCCCGGCGATCTGGCGGCAGCAGGATGGCCAGCAAACCGATAAGCGGCAGGAAGCTGGAAGTCGTCATCATTCGGTCGAGCCCCCATACTTCAGCAAGCCTGCCAAGCACTACTGCGCCGAGCGCACCCATCCCGAAGGCGAGTCCCGTGATGAGCCCGGAGGCCATTCCGACTTTGCCCGGGAGCAGCTCCTGCGCATAGACGACGCTGACCGAGAACCCGGAAAGTAGGATGAAGCCGAGAATAAACGCAATCGGATATATCCACGCAAGAGGAAGATGCGGTAGGATGAGCGCGAACGGCGAAGCGCATGCCATGGATAGCACGATCATCCGCTTGCGACCGATTCGGTCTGCCATTACGCCGCCGAAGAAGGTGCCGAGCACGCCTGCTGCCATGAACAGGAAGATAGGCACCTGCGCTTCGCGGACGGACAAGCTGTATTTATTTTCAGCAAAAAATTGATAGAATGTCGAGATGCCGCTCATGTACCACGATCTTGCGAAAACGAGCAGAATAAGAATGCCAAGCGCCATCGTTACGGCGGAGCGGCTGAGCTTTACTGCAGCTGCGGCGTTACCAACGTTACCAGCTTTTGCAGCAGACCGCTTCACCGGCTTGCCATTCTGCGCCAGCTGCTCCCGATACCACGGCACGACGCGAAGCAAGATAAGAATCGCACATATTGCAAGCAGTGTGCCCCAGATCGCCCCTCTCTGACCGAGCGGCACGAAGATAAAGATCGTCATCAGCGGTGCCAGCGAACTGCCCGCGTTGCCGCCTACCTGATAGATGGACTGCGCCAAGCCTCGACGGCCGCCTGCAGCGAAGTAAACGACACGCGAGCCCTCCGGATGGAAGATCGCCGAGCCGAAACCGACGAATACGACCGCCAGCAGCACGAACAAGAAGCCCGGAGCATATGCGAGTCCCGCCATCCCTATTAAGCTAAGCCCCATTCCGACAGGCAGCATCCATGGTGCCGGTTTCTTATCTGAGAAGTAGCCGACCAAAGGCTGCATCACCGAAGACGTCATATTAAGAGTAAAAGCGATCCAACCGATTTGCCCATACGATAACGACAATGATTTCTGCAAAATAGGAAATAATGCCGCGACGACCGCCTGCATCGTATCATTCATTAAATGCACCGAACTTATTGCGAATAGAATCGCATAAATGGTGCCGGTCTGCACCGCCGCAGATCGCGCTGTAGCTGTTGCCATTTTTGCTCGTCACCTTCCCTACCTAATCTAAAAGCAACATTAGCACAGATGCGCAGTTGCTACAATTAAAGAGCTAAGCTTTCCATATTGTTCTAATAACTGGAAATGAAACCGTTGACATTGCTATGAACGACCGTTATTCTTTGATATAGTAGCATTTTCTTGTCCTATTAAATGCAATCCCAACGAAGGGGAGAATTTCATAGTGCAAACTCGACGTTCCAGAAGCCGCAGCCACCGAGGTTCCTTGCTGCGACTCACATTAGCCGGCACAATTGCAGTATCGCTGCTTAGCGGCTGCTCCTTGCTGCCAGCTGAAGAAGAAGCGCTCCAGCCGCCCATCCTTGCGAAGAAAGAAGAAGTCCACGATACTGCCGTCGTTACACGCGGCAACATGGAGTTATATCTGACTTCTATTGCAACCGCTTCATCCGATACGAACAACAATGTCTCCTTCACTGAGTCCGGAGGGATATTGAAGAAGCTGCATGTCCAGGAAGGCGATAAAGTGAAGAAGGGCGATCCGATTGCCGAGATCGACACCGGCGACCTGCCATTGCAGATCAAGCTGCAGAAGCTCACTGTGGAACAGCGTTCTCTTCAATATTCGGATGCCGTGAAGAATGGCGCAGACAAGGACCAAATCCAATTTGCCAAGATAGATCTCGAGAAGGAACAGCTTCAGCTCGGATCTCTCGAGAAGCGGTACGCGAAGGCACTGCTGCTAGCCCCCTTAGATGGCATCATTACTTACCTGAATGAAATGAAGCCAGGGGAAGCCGTCGAAGCACAGCGTGTTATGGCCGTCATATCCAATCCGAGTAAAGTGAACTTCGTCTATGAAGCAACAGACGTCAGCAAGATCAGCGCCGTGAAGCCGGGCATCGAGGTCGCTTTGACATTCGATGACAAGACGTATAAAGGAAAAGTCATTCAAACGCCAGCATCTGCGCCAAAAAGTGATGTCGAAAGCATTCAGCGCCGAAACGCGCGAGCACTAATTATTGCGATGGATGCACCGAAACCACAAGTACAGATCGGAACAATGGCTGATATTAAGCTGTTTATCGAGAAACGCGATAATGTGCTTGTCATTCCACGTGACGCACTCCAAACCATGTTCGGACGCAACTACATTGAGACGATCGACAACGACCGGGTGAAAGAGGTCGATGTCGAAGTCGGACTGAAAACAAACGATCAAGTTGAGATTAAGCAAGGCATCACAGAAGGCCAGAAGGTCATTATTGATAATTAATTTGTTAAAAATAAAGCGTCCCAGCCCGTTTATTGTATGGAACACATACAACAAACTCGCCGGGACGCTTTTTCTCACTTGAGCCGCTTATTTCCCTTGAATCGTAAACGAGAATGCATAAGTCCGATTCGTTTGAAGCAGATACTGCGGATGCGGCATTGCGCCCCAGCTATCGTCGCCGCCAACACCCATCTGTCTGTAGTTAATCCGCACGACTGTCTTATCGCTAGCAGGCAGCAGATGTGCATGATCATACGCCTCCAGCTCAAACGGTGTATACGGAAGCACATTCAGCTCGAAAGTAGGCGACCCTGTAATTTGCAGTCCGGTTCCCTTACCAACAGTAATTGCAGCGCGGCGCACAGCCATCTTGTTGCCGCATTCCTGTGGACGAAGATATGGAACGAATTGCTCCTGAACCTTGCCTTTGTACAAGCCTAGCTTCACGCCGGATTGACGGTCCCAATACGATTCCTCCGGCCCTTTGCCATACCATTCTAATTCGTCATAGGAGCTGTCCATGACAAGCATCATGCCCACCTCCGGAATTTCCGGCAAGCTCTCACCTGGAGCGAGCTGTAGGGCGACTTCTATTGCTCCGCTGCCAGAAACCGTGTACGTAACCGTGCACTGGGATGCCGAAGTCGTGGGAAGGAGATAGGATGCCTGAACGATGACACGATCCGGCATCGCATCCCAGCTCAGCTCGCGAAGTACCTTCTCCTCGCCCGCACTGCGCCACGTTGCGCAACGCTCATGATGCTTGTTGCCGCGATCATTATCGGTGTAAGCGCGCCAGAAGTTAGGCGTAACCGCCTCTTTCAGCAGCTCCGCACCGCGTACTTGATAGGAAACGAGACTGCCTGTCGCCTTGTCGAAGGTTGCAGAGAAGTCTGCACCGCTTACAGCTAATGCTGCTGCGGTTTCAACCGCCTGTACTGCACCACTGCTCTCCTTACGCTTTACAGCAGCTACCGCTTGCTCAGCCGCCGGCAGGATGAACTGCTCGAACGCCACTTCATGGCCTGCTTCCGCCCATGCAGACGCTTCCTTCGTTACAAAGCTGATCGTCAACACGGCTTCGCCTTCATTGTTCGCCAGCAACGGCAGCGCCACTTCCTGCGTCTCGCCAGGAGCAACGGATACGGACAGGCTTCCTGAATTGGCCTCCGATACCACTCCGTCAACTGCCACCGACCATTGCAGCGTATAACGATCTACATTCGTGAAGAGTGATTTGTTCCGGACGCTGATAATACCTTTTGATAGATCAACAGCAGTAACATCTATATTTTGATAACATTTCTTCACTTCAACAAGCTTCGGTGTCACACTGCGATCTGCAAAGATAAGCCCATTGCCGCAGAAGTTGCCATCGTGAGGCTTCTCTCCGAAATCGCCGCCATAAGCTAGATGCCCGCCGCTGCCGTCTTCGCTTTCCACCCAGATCGCTTGGTCGACCCAGTCCCATATAAAGCCGCCCTGCAGCACCGGATACTTGTCAAACAGCTCAGTATAGATATGGAGCCCGCCGCAGGAATTACCCATCGCATGCGTGTATTCGCATAGAATGTATGGCTTCTTTGGACGGAAATCATGCGCATACTCTACCAGCTTGTGCGGCTTCGCATACATATAGCTCTCCACATCTGTGGCTGCAGCTGAATCTCTCCACATCGTGACGCCTTCATAGTGAACGATTCGGGAAGGATCCGCTTCACGCAGAAAATCATGCATATGCACAAAGTTCTCTCCGCCGAACGACTCGTTGCCAAGCGACCACATGACGATGGACGGATGGTTCTTATCGCGCTGCAGCATCGAATTCGCCCGATCAAGCACATTCGCTGTCCACGCCGGATTGCTTCCTGGCACATTCTTCGGCACAAGCTCCAACTGATCGTACGACCAGCTGCCGTGCGTCTCCAAATTCGCCTCGTCGATGACGTACAGGCCATACTCGTTACATAGCTCGTACCATACCGGTTGGTTCGGGTAGTGCGATGTACGAACTGCATTGATGTTGTAGAGCTTCATCAGCTTAATGTCCGTAATCATGTCCTGCAGCTCAAGCGCACGTCCTGTGCGGCAAGAGAACTCATGACGGTTCGTACCTTTGAATACGATGCGCTTGCCATTAATGAGCATAAGACCGTCTTTGATCTCGAATTTACGGAAGCCAACACGCGAGCTGATCGTCTCAAGCAATTGCTGCTCATGGTCCTTCAAGCTAATGACGAGCGTGTACAAGTTCGGCTCTTCTGCACTCCACTTGAGCGGATTCGCAACAGGAACAGATGCATCGATCTCCACTTCCGCTTCGCTTGCGCCGAGTGTCGTCGTCACTACAAGCGGTTGGGCCAGCACCGGGTTATGCTCGCTGTCATACAGCTGCGCTTCCACTGTGACCGTGCCAAGCTGCGTTTCCCAGTAGTTTGTAATGGTCGCCTTCAGCTTCAGCTCCGCGTCCTGGTAAGCCTCATCTAGCTCCGTAAGCACGAAGAAATCATAGATATGCGCCTTAGGAGTCGTATACAAGTAAACATCACGGAAGATTCCACTCATCCGCCAGAAATCCTGATCCTCCAGCCAGCTTGCATCGCACCAACGGTACACTTCCACCGCTAGCTTGTTCTCGCCCGCGCGCAAATATGGCGTCAGATCGAATTCAGCCGGTGTGAATGTATCCTCGCTATAGCCTACAAGATCGCCGTTGACCCATACGTAGAACGCCGATTCAACTCCCTGGAAGCTGATGAACACCGGCTGTCCCGCCCAATCCTCAGGCACGGTGAAGCTGCGGACGTAGGAGCCGACAGGATTGTATTTGGTTGGTGCAAAAGGTGGCATCAGCTCAGGCTCCGACTCTTCCCACGGATAGCGAATATTCGTATACTGCGGGTAATCATAGCCTTGGAGCTGCCAATGTGCAGGCACTTTGATTTCTGCCCAATCGGAAGTGTTGTAGCCCTCTTCATAGAAATTGACGATCCGCTGAGAAGGCGTCTCCGCAAAAGCAAATTTCCACATACCGTTCAAGGACAAGCAGCTGGATGAAGCTGCACGATCGCCTTTAAGCGCTTCTTCTACAGAATCGAAAGGCATCAGCGACGCATGCGCTTTCATCCGATTGAGTGCGAATAGTTCAGGATTATTATTCCATTCCGGGTAGCCGTTTGCCGGCGCGACATAAGTAAACTTCTGCTTCAAGCCTAGCACCTCTCTCGATTAAATTACCGTTATAACGCTACTTTAATAGACTGTGCTCGGGAATGAAATATAAAAAAAGCGCTGGGATATAAAAAAAATGAAACAAGCATCGGAAGGCGCTGTCTGCGCCAATCCGAACTTGTTCCATCTGTGGTTATTCGAAACGCAGCGCCTCAATCGGACGCAGATTCGATGCTTTGTTCGCTGGGAACAGCCCGAACACGACGCCGATGAAGACCGAGAAGCCGAATGCGAGGCCGATAATCGGCAGCGACAAGACGACCGTCATCGACATCGCCTTGGACAGCACTTGGGCCGTGCCGATACCAATGCCGACGCCAAGTAATCCCCCTAGACCGCTAAGCGCAATCGCTTCAATAAGGAATTGGGTCAGAATATCCCGCTTCTTCGCGCCAATCGCTTTGCGAATACCAATCTCCCTCGTCCGCTCGGTAACCGATACGAGCATAATATTCATAATGCCGATGCCACCGACAAGCAGCGAGATCGCAGCAACGCCGCCGAGCGCCAATGACAGCGTATCGGATATGCTGCTGAACGAGTCGAGCAAATCCTGCTGATTGAAGACGCGGTAGCTGTCTGTATCGCCGCGGAATTTTTTGCTGAGCGCGGTTTCAAGCTCCGTTACAACTTGGTCCATCTTGTCCGCTTCCGCCACTTGAACGTTGATCGTCTTAACCCCTTTGGATTTAAACAATCGTTCGGACGTCGTAATTGGAATAATGACCACTTCATCGTTAGAACCTGTGAGCGAGCTGCCCTTGGACGCAAGCACACCGACGACCTTGTACCGCACGCCATTAATGAGAAAAGTTTGCCCAACCGCGTTCGCAGAACCGTACAGATCCGTCGCGGTCGTCGAGCCAAGCACCGCAATCCGCTGATAGTAATCGAGGTCAATTTGTGCAACGAAGCGGCCTTGCGCCAAGCTGTACTCCTTCACATCGAGGTAATCGGCCGTCGTGCCGACAACGCTGACAGTCGTGCTCTCACTGCCGTTCTTAATGGTCGCGCTCTGCTGATTGAGGGGCGCAGCGAAGGCGATGTCGTCCTTGTTCGTAATTTCTTCCGCTTCTTTATAATCCACCGTCGTCTTGGAGCCGCGGCCCGTAATGTTGACGGTGAGAAGATTCGTACCGAGGCTCTCGACCTGGTCGGTAACCTGTTTCGTTGTCCCTTGACCGACGCCGACGAGCGCGATAACCGCGGCCACGCCAATAATGATGCCAAGCATGGTGAGGAGTGACCTCATCTTGTTGGCGAGAATGCTTTTAGCCGCCATTTTGAAGGCTTGACTGAGGTTCACGTCTCTCACCGCCTTCTTCGCTTATTTGACCGTCTTGAATGCGCACGACGCGCTTAGCCTGCTTGGAAATTTCAATATCATGCGTAATTAAAATAATCGTATGTCCTTGCTGGTTGAGCTCTTTCATGAGCTGCATGACTTCTGCGCCTGTGCGCGTATCGAGCGCCCCTGTCGGCTCATCCGCGAGCAGAATCGGCGGATTGCCGGCAAGCGCGCGGGCGATCGCCACCCTCTGCTGCTGACCACCGGAGAGCTCGCTTGGTTTATGCTTCACGCGCTCCCCCAAACCGACCTTCGTCAGCGCCTCAATTGCCTGCTCCTTACGCTGCTTCGCCGGAACGCCGCGATAAATAAGCGGCAGCTCCACGTTCTCAAGCGCAGAGAGCTTGTTCAGCAGGTTAAAGCCTTGAAAAATAAATCCGATCTTCCTGTTACGAATTTCGGCAAGCCGACTCTCACGAAGCCGGCTCACCTCCTCGCCATCAAGCCAATACTTGCCTTCGGTCGGCGCATCGAGGCAGCCAATGACGTTCATTAGCGTCGACTTGCCGGAGCCGGATGGTCCGATAATGGCTATAAAGTCGCCATAGTTGATACGCAGCGATATGTCGCTTAACGCATGAACCGTTTCGCCGCCCATCTTATACTGCTTGGAGAGCGTCTCAATCTGGATAAGAGGTTTAGCTTCCATTACCGCGAACCTCCTCCGCCGCCAGTGCCGCCTCCGCCACCTCCGCTTGTTGTACGTTGGCCTTGGCCACCGCCTCCGCTTGCTGCACGGAATGTACCGCCGCCTCCACCGCCGAAGCCGCCTCCGCCAAAGCCTCCACCGAAGCCACCGGCTCCGAAGTTCTGCTGCTGCTGATTAGTGGTTGAAGTGACCACCGTTGGAACAACGACACGGTCGCCTTCCTTCAGTCCGGAAAGAATTTCGATATAATCTTCATTATGAATACCGACTTCAATCATAGTTGGAACACCGCCGCCGAATCGGCTAGCAAAATTACCTCTTGAACCTGTACGACCGGTTTGACCATTTTGGCCGCCTGGTGCTCCTTGGCCGCTAAAGCTGCCTTGACCTCTCGTGCCACCGCTCGTTGCTCCTGGTTGTGCACCTTGGCCAGCTCCCGCATCACCTTTTTCAGTACCAGTGCCAGTGCCAGCTGCGCCTTGGCCTTTACCTGTTGTGCCTGTTGTGCCTGCTGGCAAAATAACCATATAACGGTTGCCGAGCGATTGAACAGCGTCTATTGGAAGCATGAGCGTATTTTCTTTCTTCTCGATCTGAATGCTCGCCTCAGCCGACATGCCGCTTTTCAGCTCGCCTGGCTTATCAATCGCTACCGTTACGTCGAAGGATGCAACACCGTTGCTCGACGTACCTTCGTCAGCGATCTTCGTTACTTTACCTGTAAATGTCTTATTCGTAATCGCTTCTACAGATACTGTCGCGCTTTGGCCGACTTTTACCTTTGCAATATCAAGCTCGTCAATGCCGACCGCGATTTGCAAATGTTCAAAATCCGCAATTTCCATCAATTCCGTCGATGGGCTGAGCGAGTCGCCTACCAGAACAGACAATGTTGTTACTTTGCCGGCAATCGGCGCAATGACTGTGTCACCGTCTTGCGCCTCCTCCAAATCAGCAATCGTCTCGTTCGACTGGTCGATCGACAACTGCTGCTTCTTCAGATTCAGCTTAATGCTGGCGATATCGTTCTCATCCGTCGCAGACTTCAACTTCGATTGAGTATCTTGCAGGTCGAGCTTCTTACTCTCGAGGTTCACTTGCTCCGACTTGATCTTATCGGAATTGTCTTCACCTTCAATGGAGAGCAGCACATCGCCCTTCTTAACGATGTCGCCTTCCTTAACATACACTTTATCTACCGTGCCTTGCTCGCTTCCCTTAATCGTTTCACGCTCAACCGGCGCCAAGCTGCCTGTTCCGCTCACGCTGACATCAATTGTACCTTTCACAACTTGAGTCGTCGCTTGGGCTTGCGCAACCGGTTCTTCTTTCTTGTCCATCTTTAAGTAGACAACAACCGCTGCCGCAACGAGCAGCGCGCCGATGCCAAGCACCCACCATTTTCTCATTGTCCGTTTCCTGCCTTTCCTTGTCCTTGCATATCAGCCGGATTAAACCGGAGCATGATGTATTGTGCCGTTGTATTGTCGGACGCGAGCCATACCGAAAGGACGTCGCCCGCCTTCAGATCAGCAGCTTGCAGCGTATTCGTCGTCATGCCGTCTTGCCCGCGACTGATAGATACAATCTTCGTATCGGTATCGACTGCGACCGAAGTTTGAGCATCTTCATACTTCATTTGGTTCATGAAGCCACCGCCTCCAAACCGGCCACCGCCTTGGCGATTGCCCCCGCGGCCATTGCCTGCTCCGGCTTGTCCGTTCTGGCCGCCTTGCGCGGCGCCCGCCGGAGGCTCAGCACCACCATCAGCAGGCTGGTCCCCATCCGCCGGTGCCTGAAAATCTGCCGATGGTGCATTTCCGTTATCGCCAGTCTGTTTCCCATCACCTTTTGGACGCTGACCGCCACCTCCGCCGCCAAAACCGCCTCCTTGCGGCATGTCACTTGGCTTCGTCGTCGATTTTTGCACAACAATGGTGTTATCCGAGACGCTGACTACTTTAGCAAAGAAGTCCGACGTACGGTCCGGCTGTACCGGTCCGCTGCCGCTTGCGCTATTACCCACGTTACTGACAGCCGCTTGTCCATTATTTGCTGGCTGGCCTTCATCCTTCGCGCCGCATCCGGCCAGCATGACCGAGAGCAGCATCGCTGCAGCCATTAATTTAATACTAGAACGTTCCATAAGGTTAAAATTCCACCTCTCTATTTGTTGTTACACGCTTCACAATAGCATCCATAAATGAAATCCATGTGAAGAAAATCGCATACCAAAATAAACAAGCCGACATGGCGCATCATGCGCACATGCCGGCTTGCTAGAAATCCATCTAAGCGAATTATACGAGATTAAATTCAGGTCTTGCTTTGTTAAAGTTCGGATTCTCACCGCACACCATAATGCCGCTTCCCCAATTGATGTGTTCACGGTTCGTTGGGAAGTCTGTCGCGCTGCGGTACTGGTACAGTACATTGCGGCGAGTCCGCTCGCTCTTGTTCGCAGGCGAACCATGAATCGTCAAGTAGTTGAAGAACAGCACGTCGCCTGCTTCTGCAATACAAGGCGTACCTTCAGAGACCGGATATTCTTTGGCATTCAGATAATGTCTGCCAACATGCTGCAGCGGACCTTGCTTGTGGGAGCCTGGAATGACATGGAGGCAGCCATTCTCGATATCGGCATCGTCCATATGCACGCTTGCGGCAAGCATCGTGTGATTCTCGTGCGGGAAGTACGGCTGATCCTGATGCATCGGGAATGCAGCGCCGTTCTCCGGCGGCTTCACGAGCATTTTGGAATGGTGAAGCTGTACATTCGGACCGATGAGCTGCGACAATACAGCCGTCATATTCGGATGCGCCATTGCGCGCAGGAAAGCGGCGTCATGGTACTGTACGTCGTGGAAGCCTTTCAGCACAAGCTTCTTCAGCTCTTCCGCAGGGAGGAAGTCGCCCTGCCATTGATGGTTCTGATCCATATTCGCCCGTGAGGCGCGGTCAATAATCTTGTCGACTGCTGCGCGCATCTCTTCGATCTCTTGTTTATTGAAGACTCCCTTTACTAACAAATAGCCATTCTCGTTGTAAAAATCTACATCTTGTGGTGTAATCATGTTACATCCCTCCGTGAGATTAGTTAATTTCTTATGGCTTTATTGTAGTAGAATCAAGGGGTTTCGGTCTTTAGAGAGAGAAGCCAGCTTTTTGTCTTTTCACGCCATCAATGATTAGTTAGGAGATGCTGCTATGTTTCTATGGAATGAAAGCGATACGTGGTTAAATCAATATGCTCTTCGGCTGAAATCGTCGGATGCCGTGTTCACCGTTCATTATTGGGGTGTAAACGAACAGTTAACCTCCAACTTCCTACATAAGCATTCCTTCTTCGAAATTTGTTATGTGCTTGGCGGACAGGGCACCTATACAGATGACGGCACGACATATGAGCTTCGGAGCGGCACCTTGTTCTGTTCGCGCCCGGGCATTAACCATACGATTCAATGCGATCCGGAGCTTGCGATCTTCTACGTTGCATTCGAGCTTGACGAGAGCAGCAGCTCAGAGGCGATGCGTGCTGTGTATCAAGCGATGGCGGAGTCGGACACCGTTGTCGTGTACGATGGCGATGACCTCGCAGCCGCTCAGCTGTGGCGATCCATTATGCGCCGCAGCGGCGATGCGCCGTCGCTGCCGGAAGCGGTGCTCCCACAGGTCGCGTGCTCGCTGCTGCTCGCGCTGCCAGGCGTTTTCGTGAAGCCGCTTCAAGCAGAATGGATCGCACCGCGGCGCAGCTCATCGGCGCTGCTGAGGCAGGCGAAGCTGTTCATCACCGACAATCTAAGTGATGACGAGCTGTCGCTGGATAAGGTCGCCGCTCAGATTAATTTGTCGCCGCGTCATCTCTCCCGTCTTTTCTCCTCCGGCGTGAACGAATCGTATACGAACTATGTCCGCAAGCAGCGCGTGCGCAGAGCGGCCGAGCTGCTGCGCTATTCCGAGCAGTCGATTAAAGAGATCGCCGAGACGACCGGATTCGGCTCTGTGCACTACTTCTCGCGAACCTTCCGCAGCTTGATGAACGTCACGCCAGCAAGGTTCCGCGAGGATTCGCAGGCCCATGATTAGACAAAAGGTGCTTACTGTTAGTGCAAATGCACATGACAGTAAACACCTTTTTTAGTTCTCATGCGATTGTGCGCGGGAATGACGGTAAACACCTGTGTTAACGTGCGCTTGGCGCGTACCGCCAAACCGACTCAATCCACGGCGGAGCAACACTTGTAAAATGCCCCCAGTCTCCTGGCTCCGAACCCGGATAATCACTCGTTATTTCGCCGAAATAAACGAGCTGGAATCCTTCCTTAATTAGCGCGTTCATCATACGGCTCAACGTCTGCGTATATTCCACTGGCTGCTCAATTCGGCGAGGGGCTGCTGATTGGTCGTATACCCACTCTTGATCGGGGTACGATGTGGTGCGTTCATCCTCGTACTTATGCTTCAAGGTGTAACCCTCACCGTTCCATGCTTCATGGGTCAAACCGGCGAAGAAAGGGTTCGCGCACATGAAGTAATACAGTCCGTCCGCTTGGAGAATCCGGGATACCTGTTCAAAAACGACACGTGAATCCGGTACAAAATTGAGCGAGTACGGTTGCCAGACAAGGTCGAACGAACTCGCCTCAAAGCAGCTTAAATCCCTCATATCACCTTGCTGTGTGCGGATTGTTACCCCGTAGTGATCCGCCGCCGCTTGATCGCGCTCCAGCTGGGACGGTGACAGGTCAAACACGGTCACATCCGCGCCAAGCAGCGCGAACGCAGCCGATTGCTGCCCTCCGCCGCTGGCCAGGCAGAGCACTCGCTTTCCCGCGGGATCTATGCCGAGCCGCGCCAGACCCAAATACTCGCGCGCCGAATCCGGCGTCAGATCCAGCTTCGGCCTCGTGAACAACGCCTTCGCCTGTGCCAGCGACTCCCAACGCGAGTAATTGTATATGTAAACATTGTCTTGCATCGTAATCACCTCGAGGCGTATTTTACTCTTATAATTCGCCACTGCGGGAAGGCTTCCCTTCTACGATTTGGTATGCTGAGAGAGCCTATTTGCTCTCTCAGCATACCAAACTGTCACTTTCGTTCACGAGAGAGCGTATTCGCTCACTCATTCGCGCGGAGAGTGGATTCGACTTGCTCCGAGAGAACGTATATGTTCTCTCGTTGGTTTTTCGGGTTAGTTTTGGTGCTGAGAGAGCATATTGGATCTCTCAGCACCATTTTCGCGCGGTGAGTGGGTTCGACCTACTCCGAGAGAACGTATATTTTCTCTCGTTGGTTTTCATTGTTAGTTTTTAGTGCTGAGAGAGCATATTAGCTCTCTCAGCACCATTTTCGCTGGCTTATGCAAGCTTAGAGTCGGAATACACAACTCTCAGTTCAAAACCAGCCGTAGTTCTGCTCCGAGACACGGAAAATCCGACTCTCAGCAGCTCAATCCCGGCCGAAATGACGAGTGACCACTTTATTGACAGATGTGCATTCCCGCTCAACTCGCCCTACTCCCGTGACCGACCAATCAACAAAAAAAAGCCGCCCCACAAGCCACAACTGTGACTTGCGGGACAACCAAATTCCTTTACACTTAATACGCCGTCCAGCCTGCATCGGCGGTAACGACCGTGCCGTTCACGAAGCCAGAATCATCAGACGCGAGGAACAGCGCAACTTTCGCGATTTCCTCAGGCTCGCCCGTGCGTGGGTTGATGCCCATACCGAGCATCGCGCGCTCAATTCCGAGCGGATTCGGCGCTGACATCGTCGTACCGATATTGGTGTTCACACCGCCTGGAGCGATGGCGTTACAACGAATACCCTGGTTTGCATATTGGAAGCCAACGTTCTTCGTAAGGCCGACAACCGCATGCTTCGATGCCGTATAAGCCGTGCCGGCTCTCGAACCATTGAGACCGCCGACAGATGCGATGTTTACAATTACACCGCTCTTACGCTCTGTGAAGATCGGCAGCACCTTGCGGATGGTGCGCATCGGCCCAGTCGCGTTGACCGCGAATACGCGCTCCCACAGCTCGTCCGTCAGATCGCCTGCCGGAACCATATTGTCCATAATACCTGCATTGTTTATCAAAATATTAACAGTGCCAAACTGCTCCACCGTCGTATTAACTAAACGCTGTACGTCCTCTTCAATTGCCACGTTCGCCGCAACTGCTAGCGCATTTCCGCCATTTGCGATGATACCTGCAACTACCGTTTCCGCCGCTTCCAAGCGCATGTCAGACACGACCACGTTAGCGCCTTCAGCGGCGAACAGCTCTGCAATTGCCTTTCCCATACCAGATGCTGCTCCTGTTACAACGGCTACTTTGCCAGAAAGTTTCATGAATATCTACCTCCCGTTATTAGACAGATGTTCAGTAAACATACACCTGTTAATTTGAAGTATAATAAAGAAGTGACAAGACAAACAATCAGTAAACGCGCTATCTTTGTTAACTAACGAACAGTTCCATTCCCCATGTTGAATAACGAGGTGAAGAAATTTGTCCCAGCTACCTAAGAAAATCGACCGCCGTATCGTCCGAAGCAAAATCGCTCTGAAACAAGCGCTACTAACGCTTATGTCCGAAAGAGGCTACGATGATGTCTCCATTACGGACATTGTCGAACGGGCGGATTATAACCGCGGCACTTTTTACACACACTATGACAATAAAGATGCGCTGCTGAGCGATATTATCCACGAATTGATTCTAGAGCTGCTAAAGTCGTTTCGCGCCCCATACGAGCATCAAGCGATATTTCGGATCAGCGAGATGAGCGCGAATTCGATTAAAATCTTTGAACACATTCACGAACATGCCGCCGTCTACAGCACGCTGCTTCAGAGCAACGTCGCGACAAGTTTGCGGGAGCATATGTTCCAGGCGCTAAAGCAGATCTCAATGGAGGAGCTGGTCTACTCCGAGAGTGGTATCGATCCGGATCTGCAGGCTGCGTTCTCTATTCATGCGCTGCTCGGCCTTATTTTTCACTGGGTAGAGAGTGGATTCAACCATTCGCCTGCCTACATGCAGGAGCAGCTCTTCAAAATGATCCATTGGCATCCAATGGAAGCAAAGACGAAGTTGAGATGATGAGAATCCAGTAGTCTTAGCTAGCAGCCGTAACAATAACAATTGCAAAAAAAGTCCATCATACATGAAAAAGCTTAGAGTCGATGGGGGACTCTAAGCTTTTTCGCATCTTGCGTCGGTGGCCGTTCGAGGGTAATTTATGCGCTTCGTGAGCCATGAGCGCCAGCTCGTTCATCAGACTTAACTCCGCATAGAGCAGCTACCCGTGCGAATAGGCGCTACGGCAGCTACTTACGCTGTATAAACCGCTGCAAAATACTAAACACCTGCATCGGATCAAACGGCTTCGTCACGTAGAAATCCATCCCTGCCCCGAGCACCTGCTCCTCGACGCCTTTCATGGCATCAGCCGTCATCGCAATGATTGGCGTACTCTTCGCATACGGAATCTCCCTAATTCTCCGCGCCGCCTCATAGCCGTCCATAACCGGCATCTGCAGGTCCATCAGGATCACATCGAACGGCTGCTGCTTCACCTTCTCGACCGCTTTGGCACCATTTTCAGCTACCTCGACATGAATATGCTTGCCGTGCAAAATTTCTTTGACAACGAGCTGGTTAATCTCGTTATCCTCCACGAGCAGAACACGCGCATGGCTAAGCGAAGCGAATGTCTCCGCATGTTCTCCCTCTTCCGCAGCAGCGGCTTGGCTGGTGAGAAAATGCTCATGGAACAGCCCCATCAGCTCATTGTACAGATTGGAATGACTGATCGGATAATAGAGAACCTTCTCGATCACAGACGATTGCAAGCTTTGGTGCAGCTCCGGATCGTGATACGCGGTAATAAGAACAATGACTTGTATCGATCTGGCAAATTCATGCTTAATTCGTTCAGCGAGTGGAATTGCCACCTCGTTCGTTGGCTTCCAATCCAGAATGACAAGGTCATATCGACCGCCTTGATTATAGATATGCTCGATAATATCAACTCCGGGCTCCACAACGGTCACAATGAACTGGAATTGCTCCAGCTGCCCTTTGAGAACGAGCTGCATATCCGAATCCTCGCAGACGAGCAGCACCTTCAAATATTTCAGCGCCTTCGCAGTGTGCATCGAATAGAGCGCGCCTGAGCTATAGCCAAACTTAGCCGTGAAGGTGAAGCTGCTGCCTTGCCCCGCTTCGCTCACCACTCCGATCGTGCCGCCCATAAGCTCGACGAGATTTTTGCTAATGACAAGCCCAAGACCTGTACCGCCGTACTTGCGCGTCGTCGACATATCCGCTTGACTAAATTCGTGGAACAGCCGCTCCTGCTGCTCCTCCGTAATGCCGATTCCCGTATCGCTTACAGCAAATTGCAGCACAATTCCGCGCTCGCAACGCTCGTACACCGTAACTTCAAAGGAAACTTCCCCATGCTCGGTAAACTTCACGGCATTATTCGATAGATTGAGCAGGATCTGACTCAGCCGGAACGGATCGCCTAACAGCATTTGCGGTACTTCGTGATGAATGGAAAAATGCAGCTTCAGCCCTTTATCATACGCGCGAACACTGATCAGCTTCGACATTTGGCTGAGCACCTCATACAGATCGAAGTCGACCTGCTCCAGCACAACCTTTTTGGACTCGATCTTGGAAAAATCAAGAATATCATTGATGAGCGTATTCAGGTTCTTCGCCGATATGAGCGTTTTCTCGACATACTGCTTCTGAAGAGGCGCAAGCTCCGTTCGCTGCAGCAAATAGCTTAGCCCGATAACCGCATTGATCGGCGTCCGAATCTCATGACTCATGTTCGCAAGAAACTCGCCCTTCGCACGGCTTGCGTCCTCTGCAGCCATCTTCGCCTCTACCAGCTGCGTGTTATTGGCGACAAGCTCGCTTGTCCGCTCATCGACGAGCTCCTCCAGATGCTCCTTATATTCCACCAGGGAGCGCTCTGCCCAGAATCTCTTTATTTCCCGAGAAATTAACGAGTAATAGAGCGGTATTGCAACGGTATGAAACAGCGTGAATGTTACGGAAAAATGATTCATGTAGTAATGAGACGATTCATTCGGCGAGAAGAAATAGAACCATAGCGTAATTTGCAAGCCGATTGCGAAGCTGAACAGCCATATGTATTTATCGAATGAATCCTCGCGCCACTGCTTCACCCGGTAAGCCGCGACACTTATGAATGCCGAAACAATGAGCGATCCAAGGGGCGTTAAGAGCTCCCCGCCCATCGACAACCGATAAAGCCCAATACAAAGTGTCGTAATTAGAACGGAGATTGGCCCGCCAAATACACCTGACAAAATAATGCTGACATGCCGTACATCCATATGCAGGCCATGGGTAAGATCAAGCGGCTTCTGCATAATCGCAACTCCAATGATCGTGAATATGAGCCCGGAGAGGATCGGCCGTACTTTCGGCGAACATCGCTCATAGAACGGGTAGATCCATCTTAGTAGGAACACATAAGCAACGATAATAGCGCTGCACTGTGCAAAATAAATGAGAAATTCCATCTGCTCACTCCATCTAGATTGTCGCTTTTTTTCGTTACTGTCGCAGAAAATGACTACGAGTCTATCGTTTGGTAGAACCGATCTCCCGTACGCGGGTTAAACCACACCTGCTGCTTAATTCCAGTCGTCGGATCAATGAAGATTTCATCTGTGAGCTGAAAACCTCTAGGCGGTTGGTTCGACCGCTGCGCCAGACGATTGCGACGGTACCAAAGCGTGCCTACTACCGCAAGGATGACAATAAGTAGCTGTATGGCAAAATAAACGCTCAGGAAGTAGGGCATCCCATCACTACTCCCTCTCCGCCACAACGGCAGTGCCGTACGCCACGATCTCGGACATCGTCTGCCCGATCTCACCTGAGTCGAAGCGCATCATAATAATTGCGTTCGCGCCCATCGCATGCGCATTCTTAATCATCCGATCAATGGCTGCCTTCCGTGCGTCCTCGATCATTTCCGTATATTCTTTAATTTCCCCCCCGAACAAGCTGCGAATGGACGCAGTAATATTCCCGCCAAGTCCGCGACTTCGCACAACGACACCAAACGTGTGCCCAAGCACCTTCTCTATACGGTATCCGGCAATCCCCTCTGTTGTCACGACTAACATGGCACGACCTCCAGCAATAATTTCATTGTTATATCCACATTGAACCTAACATAGCATGTAAGAATATTCCTTGTCAAAAGAAAAAGAGGACCTTCGGCTCAGTGCCAAAGCTCCTGCTTACGGCTGGGCAAGTCCCCCTGGGCCGTTTCGTTGTCCAATGTTGTCCCAATCTGCATCAAGCTGAGACACATCGTTTTCATCCAGCTCGTTGCCGATCTGCACTTCAATATATTCAAGCGCCGACAATGCACGTATCGCGTGCTTCACACCGGCAGGGATATGCAGCATATCCCCGGCTTGCACCTGGCGACTGGCCGCCTCCAGAATAAACTCCCCTGTACCGGATAGAATCGTCCAGTACTCCTCCCGCTGCTTATGCGCATGATAGCTTATAGCTTTAAGCGGCAGCAGCTGAATTAATCTCGTCATCGTCTGAGGCCCTTGCTCAGGCAACGAATAATTGAGAACGCGGTAGCTGCCCCACCTCTCCTCACCGTACATGAGCCGCTGACCATCATGATGCATCGACTTGATCCGGTTCGCCGCCTGCTTGTGAGCGACAAGAATGCCATCCGAGCTGGCAGCGACGATAATGTTCGGCACGCCGATGACATGAATCGGCTGCTGCAATTCATTGACAATGTGCGTACCCGCTGAATCGTTCGAGACAGATCCTGCACCTACTATTTTCGAGCCTCCCAAGTAATGCGGGAGCACGTTCCAATCGCCTAAATCCCTCCACTCTCTGTGATAGGGAATAACTGCTGCCGATACGGTCTTCTCCACAACCTCGACATCGAAGCTTTGCTCGGGAAGCTGCTCGTAGCAGGCAAGCAGCTCGTCATAGTCCGTCGGCAGCCCTTTGCGAGCCATAATATCCAGTATGAACTTGAGTGAAAAAGCGAATATCCCGCAGTTCCACATCGCATCGCGGTTGATGAGCTGCTCCGCAGTCGCTTCATCAGGCTTCTCAGTGAACTGCTCGACCATCGCATAGCCCGCTGGAGGGGCGGAAGAAGCGGTAGAAGCGGAATAGGAAGCCGTCTGATCCGGCTTTGGGACAATGTAGCCGAATTGAGTAGAAGGATGCCCCGGCGTCACCCCGAGCAGAGCCAGCTCCGCTCCCGACGCAGCAAGGACGGAAGGAAACTGGCACAACATACTTAGAAAATCTACGTCTGCGTACAGATCCGCGGGTATGACGCAGATCGTCTCCTCCATCCCAGCAAGCTGCTTCGCATGCAAATACGCCGCAGCGAGCGTAATGGCATGGAATGTCCCGCGACGATGCGGCTCCGCGATGAACGGGATGCGATTGCCGATATGATGCTGCGTAATTCCCTCCTGGCGTTGATGCGCCACAACGGAAGCGAAGGTCAGTAGTCCGGCTTCCTCCAGCTGCCGGCACACTCGCTGAATCATCGACTCTTTGCCTGAATCCGCGCTGCCAGCGTTCGTAGCATTCACAGGAAGCAGCTTCAGGAAGATTTTCGACCTAATCTCATTCGACAATGGCCACAGCCGCTTCCCCGAGCCGCCGCACAGCAGAACAATTCGCAACGTTATGCCCCCTTCAATCCGCCTTCTAAGCGCCTGTTAGCGTCTTTTCGAAGCCGACTTTGTTTTTCTTGAGTAGCCTTTGCGCTTATGGAAGGAGAGCGAGCGATATTTGCGCGATAGAGACTGCATCCGCTTCTGCGACATCCGCGAGATGCTCATATTGAAGCTGCGGTTCAGCGTTTTACGCAGCAGCACGCCCTTCGGATTGCCCGCGTACACATAATTTCCGTATGTCTCAAACTCGGAGAAGGCAAACTGCTTCGTACGGTCCATGCTGCGAATAATCGCCCGATACCAGCTTGTGCCGTGCTTTGCTGCGATCATCCGCTTCATCCGCCGCAGCTTCGACTTCTCGAACAGCATATAGTGGGCCACGAGCGATCTTGGTGCGGACCTCTTCTTGCCCATTAGCTTGCGATAGGTGCGAAAATATTCCGGCTGGCTCCAGTTGCGGCTGTAAAATACGGTCTTGCCGCCAGCGGTCCGAAATACATGGGGACGAATGAGCACTGTATCAGCGTCGATCGTCAGGAAGTACTTCGAGCTGCACAGCTTATCGCCGCTCAGCTTCAGCAGCTGCTGAAACAGCCAACCCGAACGCTCCCACCGCTTGGAACGATAGATGATGTCGCGCTTTGTAATCGGTAGAACCGTATTCTCGTTCACGAACCGGCAGCCTTTGCGCTTGCACATCGCGATGATCCGGGACCGCTTCGGCGATACGATGTGAATACGGCCAATTGGATGCTTCACATGCTTGCGGACAGCGTTAATCACATAGGGCAAAGTCGTCAGGTCCTTCTCTATTGCCGGAATGAGCACATCTATCTTTACAGCCAAATTTATCAGCTCCATTGTGCAGTAATGTGATCATCCTATGCTGACAGGCTGCGGATGGAGCAGGCGGTTATGACTTTGAAATTATTAAAAAAAAGGTATGCCGCGTAAACTGGTCCCCATAGACTGGACACTTTGAAAAAAGGTGTTTAGGCTATGGGGGCTTTTTTGTATACTGGTATTGGCATTTAAGGAGGGCATC
>NZ_FOCJ01000001.1 GCF_900110075.1 Paenibacillus sp. OV219 | reverse complement strand
GACAAGCTGGAACGGTTCGCGGCGCTTTGCCGGGAAATCGGCGAAAGCGAAGCCAACGTCGCACTGGCATGGACGCTGATGCATCCGGCCATGACAGCGCCGATTATCGGACCGAGAACGTTGGAGCAATTCCAGAATACGCTGAGAGTCGTAGATCTCAAACTTACGGAAGAAACGATGAAACGTTTGGATGACATTTTCCCAGGACCGGGTGGGGAAGCTCCGCAAGCTTATGCGTGGTGATGGTTTAGCTGCAACATTACATGAATAATAATGAAAACATAATTGGAAATTAGCGTGGAAGCAGGAGGCGTCATACGTATGAAATATCGTAAACTCGGCAAGAACGGCCCCGAAATATCCGTGATTGGCTTCGGTTCGTGGGCAATTGGAGGAGGAGGCTGGGCCAGCGCTTGGGGCAACCAGGACGACGATCTTTCGGTGGAAAGCGTGCGTGTCGCATTGGACAACGGAATCAACTTTTATGATACGGCGGCCGTTTACGGGTTGGGCCATTCTGAGGAAGTCATCGGAAAAGCATTGAAGGGCGACCGCGACAAAGTTGTGCTGGCGACAAAATGCGGTCTCGTTTGGGATGAAAACAAGAGCATTTCAAAAAACGGTACCTATGACTCCATCCTTCGCGAAGCAGAAGCATCGCTGCGTCGTTTGGGAACCGACTACATCGATTTATATCAATTGCACTGGCCGGATACGGATACGAACGCTCCTGCTGAAGAGACCATGCGCGCCATGGATAAGCTCGTACAAGACGGCAAAGTGCGTTACGTAGGCGTAAGCAATTATAATGTTCCATTATTGGAAGCATCGCTTTCCGTAAGGCATGTCGATTCTCTGCAGCCGCCGTATTCCATTCTGAGGCCTGCCATCGAAAAGGAGATTCTGCCGTTCTGTCTGGAGAAAGGAATAGGTGTCGTCGCTTACAGCCCGCTGACTTCGGGTCTCCTGTCCGGAAATTATACGTACGACACCAGATTCTCGGATGATGATTGGCGTTCCCGCAATGTTGCCCATACCGGGGAAGGTCTAAGGAAAAACGTGGACCGCGTCGAGAAGTTGAAAATTATCGCGAGTCGTTACGGCATTACCTTGCCGCAGCTTGCCATCGCGTACGATCTTGCCCATCCAGCATTGACCAGCGCCCTTATAGGTGTTCGTAAACCGAGCCATATCTTGAGTGTACTGTCGGCCGTCGATGTCACTTTGGATGAAGCAACACTTGCGGAAATCCGCAAAATAGCCTTGGAGTAAGGCTAAGCCTTTTTGCCCTATACTTTTTAGTAATAATTGTGCATTCATCCAGTTCGGCCTCAGGCGATAGTCGCAGGAGGCCGAGCTTATTTAGTGAATGGATCGACAGAGTGTGAACTTCAGGGTATTTGGTGCTGTGAAATAGGTTGAAGAGTCAGTGGGAAATACTCGATATTCATGCAACATGAATGAACGGGGGGGAAGAAAATGGAGTACAGATCGCTTGGGAAAACGGGTATTCAAGTTTCAAGCCTTTGCTTCGGGACCATGTCCTTTGGCGGCAACGCCGACGAACAGACATCGGCCGCCATGTTTCGGCGCTGCCTTGAACTGGGGATCAATTTCTTCGATTCAGCCAATGTGTATAACGAAGGACGCTCGGAAGAAATACTTGGGAAATTGATTGCCGGCAGCCGTGATGAATTAGTGCTTACTTCCAAGGTGTGTATGCCGATCGGGAAAGACGTGAACGCGAGAGGGTTATCCCGCCGGCATATTATGTTGGAAGCTGAGAAGAGTTTAAAACGATTGAACACCGATCGCTTGGATCTCTATTTCGTCCATCATTTCGATTCGAATACGGCAATAGAGGAAACGCTGAGAGCCTTAGATGATTTGCAGCGGCAAGGGAAAATTCTTTATCCGGCTGTCAGTAATTGGGCGGCGTGGCAAATCACCAAAGCGCTTGGCATTTCCGCCAAGGAATGCTTGGCACGATTCGAATGCATTCAACCCATGTATAATTTAGTCAAAAGACAGGCGGAAGTGGAAATTTTGCCGATGGCGGAATCCGAGAAAGTAGGTATTATTTCGTACAGCCCGCTCGGAGGCGGATTGTTGACTGGAAAATACGGATCCGGAAATGCATCGGTTCAAGGCCGTTTAGTTGAGCAGAAGATGTATAATCTGCGGTATGGCGATAATCAATATTACCAGATCGCGGAACGATTCACTGAATATGCGCAGGTTCACGGGTTGCATCCGGCATCGCTTGCCGTCGCATGGGTCATGTCTCATTCTGCGGTTACAGCGCCGATCATCGGTGCTCGCAATGTGGAACAGCTTGAAACTTCTCTGGCGGCACTGCAAATCCAAATGACTCCGGAATGGCGTCAGGAAATTTCCGCGCTTTCGATAACACCTCCGCCGGCAACGGATCGAAGAGAAGAAGCGATCGAATAGCTGCATTGGTCGAATGTTGGAACAACGAGCGTAATGAATTTCTGTATCGAAAAAACGATTTGTAGGATATGGAGGAGAACCGGAAATGGATACAACGTCAACCTTGCGTGAAAAGGATCGGAAGCTTGGTGAAACTCTAAGGGAAATGGGCCGCGTTATGATTGCCTTTTCCGGAGGGGTCGACAGTACGTTCGTTTTGAAACGCGCCAAGCAGGAGTTGGGCGATCAAGTGCTCGCTATAACGGCTGCCTCGGAGACATTCCCAACCCGCGAATTCGACGCCGCGGTGCAGCTTGCCGCCGAAATTGGGGTTCAGATTTATAAAACGGAAGTGAAGGAATTCGAAAACGCCAGCTTCGTTGCCAATAACCCGGACCGCTGCTATCACTGCAAAACCGGTCTATATACTCACTTGCAATCGGTTGCGGCGGAATTGGATTATCCCTATTTACTGGACGGCTCCAACATAGACGATCTTGGCGACTATAGACCCGGCCTTCAAGCCAAAAATGAGCAGGGGGTCCGCAGCATCCTGCAGGAAGCGGGATTGAAAAAGGACGAGATCCGTCAGCTTTCCAAAGAATTGGGACTTCCGACTTGGAACAAGCCCTCCTTTGCCTGTTTGTCTTCGCGGATTCCATACGGCACCAAAATAGAGAAAAATAAAATCGACCAATTGGATGAGGGCGAATATTTTCTGTCCACGTTAGGCTTTTACCAGATTCGCGTGCGTCACCATGACAAAATCGCGAGAATCGAAGTGATGCCGGAAGAAATTCAAAAAGTCCTTGAACACCGGGAACAAATCTATGCCAAATTCATCGAGCTTGGTTTCTCTTATGTCACGCTCGATCTGCAAGGCTACCGGACCGGCAGCATGAACGAGGTGCTCAGCAGTGTTACGGTGGACAAAGCCAAGAAAGCGGCCACCCCATGATGGATATCAGTAACATTCTGAAGCTCGTTCAAGCGGGAGACCTGTCACCTGAGGACGCCGAACTCCGGTTGAAGAACATTATACCGGCCGAAACAGATCTCGGTTTCGCGCAACTGGACCTACACCGCGAGCTGCGGACCGGTTTTCCCGAGGTTATCTTCGGAGAAGGGAAAACGGCGGAGCAAATCATTCTTATTATGCAGAAGATGATGGCGCACAACGATCGCGTTCTCGCGACACGAATTGATTCCACGAAAGCGGTTGCGATTATCGAGGCAATCGGTGGTTCAGTGTACCATCCGATTCCTCGCGCGGTAACCTGGTTTCACAACCCGCCCGAGGTGAAGCAAAACGGTTATATCGCGGTCGTCTGTGCAGGCACTTCGGATTTACCTGTAGCGGAAGAGGCCGCCTTAACGGCGGAATATATGGGGAGCAAGGTGGAGCGTGTATATGACGTCGGCGTCGCTGGCATCCACCGGTTATTCAAGAAACTCCCCTTGATCCGCGGCGCGAACGCGATAGTTGTCGCTGCGGGAATGGAAGGCGCACTGACGAGCGTAATTGGCGGCCTGGTCGCCAGCCCCGTCATCGCCGTACCAACAAGCATCGGATACGGCGCAAACCTGCAGGGTTTGGCGGCACTCCTGACCATGTTGAATTCGTGTGCCCCTGGAGTTTCGGTCGTCAATATCGACAATGGCTTCGGTGCCGGTTATATGGCGGGACTCATCAATCAAAATATATCAAAAAGGTTGGGATAGTTTGAAAATCCTGTACTTCGACTGCTTCTCCGGGATTAGCGGCGATATGACGCTGGCCGCTCTAGTCGATGCTGGTGCTGACAAGGAGTATGTTGAGCGTGAATTGGCCAAAATTCGCATCGAACCTTTCACTTTGCAGTGGAAACGCGTTTCCAAGCAGGGGATATCGGCTCTGAAAATGGACGTTCTGCTCGAGTCTGAGCCTCAAGATCATCGCCATTATTCGGAAATCGTGACGATGATCCGGCAGGCGGACTTCAATGAACGGGTCGTATCGCTGAGTCTTGCCATTTTCGATAAAATCGGTACGTCGGAAGCGAAAATCCATAACATTCCCGTCGAAACCGTCCATTTTCATGAAGTCGGGGCGATCGATTCCATCGTGGACGTCATCGGAGCCGCGCTTGCACTTGATTCGCTTGGCATCGAACGAATTTATTGCTCTCCCGTGCCGCTCGGATCGGGAACGGTCAAATGCAGCCATGGTTTGTACCCCGTACCGGCCCCGGCAACGCTGGAGATGATGGTCGGATTGCCGATTGCCGCGACCGTGTACCGGATGGAAATGACGACACCTACCGGCGCGGGTATCGTTTCGGGAATCGTGGACGAATTTTCCTCTGGACTGCCTCCCATGGTTGTCGAATCCATCGGTTACGGCGCGGGCACCCGGGACCTTCCCGATCAACCGAACGTTCTCCGCGTCGTGGTCGGCACATTGGACCAGCCACGCTTGGATCGCCTGCAGCTCCAAGCGCTGCACGGCGATGGCAGCAGGCAGCCTCATGAAGAAGCGCATAAACACGGACACCGGCATGGACACGATCATGAACACGTACATGAACATGATCACCAACACGGAGACCGGCATGAACACGATCATTCTCGCGATAATCAACATCAAGCTGGCGAGGAAGAGATTTGAAGCGGCAATGCTGATCTGTCTATTTGTCCTTTTCTATGCCAAACTGCCTCCGTGCCGCTTCATACACGGCTTGTAACGGAACGTTATGTGCTTTCGCCACCCGCTCGCAATCCGCAAATTCAGGGGCAAACTGAATAAGCTCGCCGCGATGATAGCCGGTTTTTACGGTTATTTCCCCCCAAGGCGTGGTCACTTTCTCGAATCCTCTTCCCAAACGGTGGCAGGCGACGCGCATATAGCGAACTCCTAACGTGGTTGTTTCCCGAAAAATGACGCTCTCCGCTTTCTCAAGCAAATTCGCGTGGAGCAGTACGTTCAGCATGAGTCCGGGTCTTCCTTTCTTCATGATGATCGGGATCCAATAGACGTCGTTGGCACCCAGCTCGAGCAGCTTGTCCGTCACAAAAGGACTCAATTCCGGGTTCATATCGTCAATATTGGCCTGGATAACAACCATTTCTTCATCCAAGTGCTCGTTGGTGTGATCGAATTTCATTTGTGTTTCCCCTCGCTTATAGGCGGTTTACGTTCTCTCTTATAGTAGCTTAATTCGAATCGTTTGGCAGTGATTATATTTATCCGAAGGAGACGATTAATGAATGGAAAACAAATTGGAACGCCGCAAGCTTGGCCGGATCGATCAAGAAAGCACAGTCGTTATTTACGGAGCGGCCAGTTTGGGAAATGTCACGCAGGACCAGGCAGACGAATCGATTCAGTACGCTTTGGATATGGGAATAAATCATTTCGACACAGCGGCCAGCTATGGCGATGCCGAATTACGCATGGGTCCTTGGATGCCGAAGATCCGCAAAGATATCTTTCTTGCGACCAAAACCGGCGAACGCCAGAAGGATCCGGCGATGCGGCAAATCGAACAGTCATTAATCCGGCTTCAGACCGATCAGGTGGATTTGCTTCAGCTTCATGCCGTGACGAGCTTCGAAGAACTCGACGCGGTTACCGCCAAAGGCGGAGCACTTGAAGCCGCCATTTGGGCGAAGGAACAGGGCTTGGTAAAGCATATCGGCATCACTGGGCATGGTCACATCGCGCCGGCCGTTCATCTGGAAGCGCTGCGCCGATTTCCGTTCGAAACGGTTCTCACGCCGCTTAACTTTATTTTATATCAGAACCTGGAATATCGCCGCATTTTTAATGAGTTGGTGGAAGAGACGACGCATCAAAACACCGGCTTGATGGTCATCAAAGCCGTGGCCAAAGGGGAGTGGGCAAAAGATGAAGAGAGGAAATACGCAACGTGGTACGAGCCTTTCGATGAGCAGTCGATTACCGATCGCTGCGTGTCTTTCGTGCTCTCGCATCCAGGCATAACCGGGTTTGCGAGCGCAGGCGATATCCACCTACTTCCGGGGATTGTCGAAGCTGCCAAACGGTACCGCAAGATGAATGAGGAAGAGCAGGAAAGACTGATGGCTGTTGCCGGCGAATACGGTTCGCCTTTCGGACAATTCTAACTCATGATCACTTCTCGAAGGGCACCCTTAAGGGTGCCTTTCGATTTTGTTGTTCAGCAGCCCGGTGACGTGTTGTACTTCAAAAACCAGAAAGTCAACTCGGAGGAAATGGAGAGGTGAGAACGTCATCTAAATGAGCGACGATCTCTATTTCGGGCACGGAATCGGCATCAAAAACGCGGACGGCATCATAGCGGCACTGAGCAGGCATCGCGTTCTGGGAGAATCCCAAAACGCGCTGGTAGACATACGCCCGTACTGCAATAATGCCGGACGGCCGAACCCGATCACGGTGAGCGATCATCGGAATGCGGAAATATTTTTGGCATTAATCGGCCTTTGATGATGATTTATAGGCTGCGATACCCTATTCTATCAGCGAAGGCTATATATTAGATAGTAATGTGAAAAATCTCATTATAGTATACAGATTATATCTGCTATACTAAGTATATAAAGGGAGGCATTAATACCATGAACCTAAGCAATTATGTTCCGAAAGAAACTGCCATGATCGAGTGCAATATTGAGAAAACACTGGATGTCATCGGCGGAAAATGGGCCTTCCTCGTGCTTCGAGAGCTGTTCTGCGAGAAGCGCCGCTTCGGCGAGCTGCGCAGTCAAATTTCTTACGTCAGCCCGCGGGCGCTGACAAACACGCTTCGCCATCTCGAAAGCCAAGGCGTGCTGGAACGCCACGTCTTCCCGACAGTCCCCGTAACGGTGGAATACTCGCTTACCCCCAAAGGCGTGGATCTGCACGGCATTTTGCATGAGATGAAGCAGTGGGCCGCGAAGTGGACGTAATGAAGCGGGTATAATCCCAAACCTGTATAATGCTTCTTCCCCTGTATTGCAACAAGAAATTGACAAGCAACTTGTGCAGTACAAACAGACGCAGCAGAAAACAGCCCAGTTCACGGAACAAAGCGCTGTTCATGTTCAATGATAACTGTAAGCCAATATCGGGAGGGTACGGTAAGTCTGAGCCGTCACCAGTATGGACTCATGCGGGCGTAGTGGATTCTATGCCAGGAGTTCCACGTAAACTACGGGCTTTTCGTATTATTAGGTCAACCAGAATATACTGGTTGGCCTATTTTTATAAGCATTTTTATGATTATAGTTGGCCACGCCTTTTTATTGCATGTGGAATGGGCCAGGTTTTTGAGCTCACAAGCATTCTTAATAAACCAGACCAGAACATGTCGAGAAGGGCTTGGCCACATAATCGTCCGCTCCGTAATCGAGTCCGGCAATCTTATCAGGCTCCTCACCTTTTGCTGTCAGCAGGATAACCGGTGCCGGATTGCCTTGCCGGCGAAGTGTCTTGAGCAGCGAAATGCCATCTATGCCAGGAAGCATTATATCCAGCAATATTAAATCGTGAATGCCGCTCAGCGCATGATCGAGTCCTTCCTGACCATCATGAGCGACATCAACCGCATAATTCTCCTTCATTAATATCTGCGAGAGCGCCTCCGCCAGATGGACCTCATCTTCTACAATAAGGATCCACATTGCCCCCAACTCCTTCATCTGTCATGCTTCTATTAAAAATTACACTGACTTAACAATTTAAGTTTCGTTAAAGGTTCGCGCCTTAAGCTACAGACATGGAAGGGCGGCGGCAACGCCAAAGTGGAACTAGAAGGGAGCGTAAGGCAAATGGCAATTGAAGTATTTAACCGATTTGAGAACAAGTACTTGATGGATACGAGCGTGCGCCTTCAAGCTACGGAGTAGGCGTACTGACTTTGGCAGCCATGTTAACCGGGCTCGTTGGCTGCGGGGCCAACCGCCAATTCGCAACCTCCCGCTTCTGCAGCAAAGGGCTTCGGAGGCGAGAACGGCAATCCAGGCTTCGGCCCTCGCGGCGGCGGTATGTTAAACAATCCGGCATTAGTATCCTTACTGAAAATAGATCAACAAACGCTGCAAGCCGACTTGAAGAACGGTAAAACACTTGTGGAAATCGGACAAGAACAAGGCGTGACGGAGGATCAGATTGTCAATGCAATAGTTGAACAGCGAGTGGAGGTTGCCAAACAACAAGGCAAAACCGATGACGAAATCAATCAAAGCAAGGTGCAATGGACGGATCAGGCTAAAAATCAAGTCGAAGGGAAAATGAACATCAATCGCGGTAATACCAGAAATGGAAAGGGTCCAGGAGGCAAACAAAATTCCGGTCAAAGCAACAATCAATAATTGTTGATTTCAAACCAAAAGAAAAACCCGCCTTCAGTTGGTACTTGGATATAAAGCTATTGAAAGACACAACAACATTAAGTTTATAAGTAGGAGTGATCATTATGAAAAAGATTTTTGCAGTAACTGCAATGGGAATATGTCTTGCCTCTTTAGTAGCATGCTCTTCTCTGAATACGAATACACCAGCTTCTAATTCATCTAGTTCTCCACAAACACAACAACAAACACAGAAAAATGGCGGTCCAATGAAGACACAGGACGGATCTGTCGTAGGAAACGGCCAGGCGCCAAACGCTCGGTCTGCCCCGGCTCAAGGTGGAGCATCTGGCACGGTCGACAGTGTGTCCACGTCTGGCTTCACAATGACGACATCAACGGGGCTGCAGGTGACCGTCAACGAAACGTCCTCTACGACGTACATGAAGGGAACGAGTTCAACATCGGCAAATGCCATTGCAAAGGGCGACTTCGTCCTCGCACTGGGAACGGCTAACGGACCTACTATTGAGGCATCGCAGGTTATCTTGACACCGCCTGGAGGCCAATCTGCGACTGCCTCAGAGGTGATCCCCTTCGTGAAAAAACAAGGTCAAGGTAATGGCCAAGATCAAGATCAAGCGACTACGACAAAGTCTGTCGGTCAGATCCCGGCAGACTATAGTGAGGGATCGGGAACGATCGTTAGCGGAATAGAGGCGGATAAAGTGACGGAAGCTGTGCTGTACGCCTATCCGGGGGGCGTTGTCAACCGTGTTGCGAAGATGAGCGACGGCGAGTATAACGTCCACATCATGGGCGTCAGCTGGCCGCACCACGTCTTCGTCAGCGCAGACTTCAAGGTCGTCGGCGCCAATTAACCTGGACAATTTCGTCGAGCGGAAGTGAGTCATCCAGCTTCAACTGGAGACCAAATCTCTGATGTTGTGAAGAAGCAAAAGGAGCTGCCGCGGCAGCTCCTTCATTGTTTTGGTACTTAAACTAACGTTCTCCGTTGCTGCGGACCAAGCACAAGCAACGTCAGAATCAAGCGGAGCAGTAACGACTCCGTCACCTCAAGTAATACGGAATCGAGCGACAGGCGTACGGGTTGGATCAGCGTCTGGTTCGAATCGGACCTCGCCAGCGTCAGAAGGTCGTTCACCAGCTTGCCAAGCCGTCTGCTTGTCCCAGGAACGACGGATGGGAATCAATGCGCGCCCTGACAGAAACATGCCAGCAAAGATCAAGAAAATTCCGCCTAAGGCCGCGATGATATCCGCGAGCAGCAGTTGCAGCGTGAGATCTACGTCTCCCAAACTTTTGACGATCCCGACAGAGACGATTCCTTCCGGATATCTTTGGCCGTTAGAAGAATGACTGGCGTGGGCTCTTAATCGTTTCACGATTTCCACCCTGCTCATGCCGGGCAGCAGGTCGTCTCCTCCGGCCTTATTTTCACTAAGGCCGGATTTAAGAAAATTTAAAGGTTTGCTTGTTATACTGAGTTCGAGTTAGAAGATAAAGAACCCTTAAAGGAGAGAAACTTCATGGCGAAAATGGGAAAAAAATGGATCGTCCTTTGTTCCGCAGCCATTGGAGCATTGTACGCCACCGAATATATCGCTACACAATCTCAAGCGTCCGCAGCGCAGCCGTCTGCGGTTTACCAATCCGCGGACCCAATTTCTAACGCTCAAGTGTCCAGTACGGTGACCGCCAAAATTTACAAGAACGGCACCTATACAGGGATGGGAAGCAATCGGCGCGGGTCAATCCAAGTGGACGTTACCTTGAACAATGACAAAATCACCGACGTCGTAATCAGCGATTTCGCCATGCATTATTCGGAGTCCGATGTGGTAGGCTTACCGGACGAGGTGCTGCAATATCAGAGCGCGCAAGTCGACAACGTATCAGGCGCGACTTACAGCACCAGAGCCTTCGAGGATGCCGTCCAGAATGCCCTGGACCAAGCTCGGAACTCTTGAAAGGAGACTTCAAGATATGAAAAAAGCGAAATTGTTCATGGATACCGTCGTAGAAATCCAAGTGGAGTCCGAACAGCCGGAACGCGAGACCGAAGCGAAAGTCGACCGGGCGTTCGAGGCGTTCCGCATCGTGGAATCAGCCTGCAGCCGGTTTCAGCCTGACAGCGAGCTCATGAAGGCCTGCCGGCAGATCGGAACGCCGGTCCCTCTCAGCCCGTATGTATTCCATCCTCTCCGGTTCGCGATGGAAATTGCCGAAAGAACGGAAGGCGCGTTCGATCCCACCGTGGGGAAAACGATGGAACAGCTCGGCTTTAACCGCCATTACCTGACCGGAGCGCTCATGGATAGTCTTTCGGAAGGTTCGGTTACGTACCGGGATATCGTTTTGAACGACCGGGAGAGCACTTTGCTCTTTAAGAAACCGATGGTGATCGATTTGGGAGCCGTTGCTAAAGGCTTCGCGATCGATTTGGCCGCAAACGAGCTGAAGGAGTTTGAGAGATTCTCTGTGAATGCAGGCGGAGATCTCTACGCAGGAGGCTCGGATTCGCGTGCGAACGTTTGGAAAATCGGGATCCGTCATCCGGCAAAGAAAGATCGGATCATCGAGACGGTCGAAGTTTCCAACGAAGCCGTCTGCACGTCCGGAAGCTACGAGCGGAGGAGCACGGTAAAGGAGGGCGCGCATCATATCGTCGACCCCAAAGCCCAGCATTCTCCGCGCGATTGGATCAGTTGCAGCGTCGTCGCTCCGTTCGCCATGCTGGCGGATGGGTTCTCGACCGCAGCGTTCGCGATGGGCTCGGCGGAGGGGAAGGATTTCGTCGAAGAAGCGGGTCTGAAGGGAATATGGATCGCACCCGATATGAAAATAACCAAGGTTGGAGGGATATAGATGAGTTTCAAAACATGGTTCAAAACGCCGAAAGCGTGGGTGTTTATTTGTTTAGCCATTTATCTTGGCGTTGCGTCCTACGCTTCGCATGACATGAACGGCGTTCGGAACGGAGGCGTCGCGATTGTCGCGGCCATTGTTGTAGACGTCATATGCGGACTAATTGAGAAAAGGAAACGGATTTTTCCCGACGGCGCAGCCGTCACGGGGCTGATCATCGCCTCGATCCTAAGTCTCACGACTTCTCCTTGGATGGTGGCAGCCGTCTCGGTCATTTCCATTTTGTCCAAGCACCTGTTGACCCACAAGAAAAAACCAGTGTTCAATCCTGCGGCGTTCGGCCTGCTCGTTTCCATTGTTCTCTTTAAAACCCAGCAGAGCTGGTGGGGCGCGTTCGGCGACCTGTCCGCATGGTATTTCGTTCTGCTGTTGACCGGCGGGTATCTGGTCGTCAATCGAATCAACAAATTTCCGCAAGTGTTTACGTTTCTCGGAACGTATTTCATATTATTGTTCGTGTTGGGGAATGGGATGGTTCATATCGGAATGACTTATCTCGACGCGGCGGGCCTCTCCGACGCGCTCCGTCCTCCATTCGTCAATGCCGCGGTTTTCTTCGCCTTGTTCATGCTGACGGATCCGCCTACTTCTCCGAATAAAGTCGGGGACCAGGTCGTTTTCGGTTTCCTCACGGCCGTGGTCGGCGTATTGGCTTACGGATATATGGGAGGATTGATGTATTTGTTCATCGGGCTGATGGCCGGTAATCTCTATCAATGGGCGAGAAGCATGTCCTCCCGCTCAGCCAAAAGAGCTCGTCCTCCAATGAAGAAAGTCGATCACGGAATGCCGGGTTGAAGTCCCTGGTCTGAACCGCAATGAAGGGGGTAGCATAATGGCTAAAATGATTCTATGTTCCGCCGCAATAGGTGCAATCTACTCTGCAGAGTATGCCGTAACGGCGACTCCTTTATCCGTGCTGGCATCCCAAACCACACGGATATCGGGCTAGTTGCCAACGCCTTATCTTGCAAGCCGATTTAGACGGCGTGTTGATCACACCAGAGCTGAGGATATTCCAGATCGGAGGAGGTGAGGTTCGATGACGCTGGAACAATGGCTGAAGACGCCTAAAGGGTATGTTGTAATCGCCTTGACTTCATATATGCTAATTGTTATCGCATTGTCGCAAGATATGAAGGGGATTGTAAACGGCATACTCGCCGTTATTGTAACAGCGGCGGTGGACACGATTTGCTGCCTGCTTGAGAAACGCAAACGAATATTGCCGGATGGCGCTGTCATTACTGGGCTGATTATTGCGATGATACTCGGCACCCATACGTCGCACTTGGTTGTCGCGGCAAGGCGATTTCATCCAAGCATCTTCTCGTCTACAAGAAGAAACCGGTGCTGAACCCGGCGGCTTTCGGGCTGCTCGTCTCCGTCATTGCTTTTCACACCGAACAAAGCTGGTGGGGAGCATTCGGTGATCTTCCGGCTTGGAGCGCGCTGCTTCTTTTCGTCGGCGGTTACCTAGTCACGGACCGGGTGCGCAAATTTCCGCAAGTGTTCGCCTTTTTCGGCACTACTTCATCTTGCAGCTGGTGATGGGCTATATCCAGGTGGGAGATTCCGTGGATGCCTTGCGCTCACCGTTTATAAACGCTGCGCTGTTCTTCGGCTTCTTCATGCTGACGGACCCGCCGACTTCACCCGCAAAAACGATGGATCAAATCTTGTTCGGAGTAATTGCGGCTGTTACGGGAGCGGTCATATACGGGATTTACGGTGGCTTATTGTATCTATTAATCGGACTGCTGGCTGGTAATATTGTTCACGTCCTTAAGATGCGGTTATCCGCGAACCGGCAGAAGCAGAAACCATTATCCACATACCAGAGGTGACACTTATGAGCAAAAGCAAGAAAATTTGGATTCCTGCGATCATCGCCCTTCTAACAGCTGCTGTTCTTGTCGTGTGCTACTACATTTACGCTCATGCCAAAGGAGAATTTCACCCTCACCCGGCGCAAGGCGGTAATGGAGCGATTCCGAAAGGCGAGATTCACAGGCCCGATGGGGAAGACAGTACATTAAGCGGTTATTTCTCCACATTTGGCACGATCGCCGTATTTTTGGGAGCGGCCGGGTTCTCCTGGTTCTGGTTCAAAAAGAAGCGGAAATCTCCATCGATGCTCGTCCGCCAAGCCGGCAAGCTGTTTTATTCCTTGCATAAGCTGCTGGGCTGGGCGACGTTCATCCTGGTTGCCGCTCACGGCATTTATTTCTTGTTCACGAAAATTCATGACGAGAATATTTACTCCGGCCTTGCCGGATTTGCGATTTTACTCGCCCTAGCCGGGTACGGCTATTTTATCAATAAGGTGCGGAACAATTGGATGCGGACCGTCCATCGTACGCTCGGCGTACTGTGGGTTCCGGTGCTGTGGTTACATGCTGGCGGTTCGGCGATCATTGCCACTGCTGCAACGATCGCGGTCGGTTGCCTCGTCTATCTGCTAGAGAAGTCGGCAAGCAACGCGAAACAGACTGTACAAGAGCATTAAAACCGCCTTAAAGTCTAGGATCCATCTTCGCCGGAACACGTCAGGCACGATGATCCATCATTTGAACAAGAAGATGAGGTATGGAAATGGCCAAATTCCAACAGAATGCGATGGCTTCAGACAATGGAGAGCATCTTGAAGCGCACTTCACGGCATCGGATATCATAAAAGATATTGTCATTGGGATGGCGGACGGATTAACGGTGCTTTTCGCGCTCGCTGCTGGATTGTCGGGTACGCTCTCCAATTCTAATCTTGTTGTCGTCGCAGGCTTTGCCGGGATCGCCGCGGGCTCCATTGCCATGGGATTGGGCGGGTACTTGGACGGACCGTGAGCACTATTTGTACGAACTTGAACGCGAGCGCTTTGAGATTGTCACCTATCCGGAAAAGGAGCGGAAAGAAGTAGCCGATATATTGCCCGAATCGGCCGTTTCAGACACCGTCGATGCTATCAGCAAGGACCCCGATCGTTGGGTCGATTTCATGATGAAGTATGAACTGGGGTTTGAGAAACCTGAACCAAAGAGGTGATTCATATCTTTGTTACCAAGAATGCCAGAAGTCTATAGCTTTGGCCTAGTGAACGAGAAAAAACAGCCCATTCTGAACTAGGATGAGCTGTTTTGTATGTTTAATATTCTACTTTTAAATCATACGAACATTTTTATGGTGTTGGCCTCTTCACCTTCTTGCGGTCACGATACTGCTTTGGCGTGACACCGGCATTCCGTTTGAATGACTTAATGAAATGGGTCTGGTCGTAATAGTTCAATCGAGTTGCGATGGTAGAGATGGAGTCCGTTGAGAAATCCAGCAGTTTCTTGGCTTCTTCCGCCTTTTCTTGTTGGATAAAACTACTGATCGTAATTCACATTTCGAACCAACATATTCCCATTGTTCTATTTGACGAAAGCGGCTCTACCCTATTTGAATAGAGGCAGTTCCATCATCAATACAACCTCAAGAGTCGCATACGAAGGAGACAAGGATGTCATTGATTACTCCGCAACGAAAGGAGCAATCGTAAGCTTTACTCGCAGTATGGCGCTGTCTTTGGCTGATAAATGGATTCGAGTCAATGCGGTCGCTCCAGGACCTTCATGGACGCCGCTTAATGTGAGCACATACTCCAAGGAGCATGTAGCTACGCTAGGCACCAACAGCCCGATCGGACGTGCGGCGCAGACATTCGAGATTGCGCCTGCCTACGTATACCTTGCAGCGGATGAATCCATGTACGTCACAGGTCAAGTGGTCCATGTTAATGGAGGTTTGATCCGCTACTCTTGAAGTCAGTACCAGCTTACTTGATAACGATAAACGGTCTCATCATTTCATTATCCTCGTGCTCCAAGACATGACAATGCCATACATACAATCCTGTATAAGGACCAAACCGCATAATAATGCGGGTAACTTGGTTAGGATTCGCTTGTATGGTATCTTTCCATCCTTGTTCATGTGGCTGTGGAGGGATCGCCGCCCCCGTAAACTGGAGGATTCCCTCCTTAGCGAACTTATCGGCATCGATATCTCTTCGGTCTATGATTTGAAAATCTACTAAATGAAGGTGAATCGGGTGTGAATCCGGAGATACATTAATCAAATACCATATTTCGATGGACCCCAATGCAGGATTTTCACTTATTGGGGCATCCCATGGTTTATTATCCAATAGCATATATGGCCGACCGAATCTATCCAGATCTTTTCGAAATGGAAGGTATCTGGTCTTATCGGCTGCTTGTTCGTTTAGTTTTGGCATCGCAACCATCATAGCCGGAATCACGCTTGTATCAATCGTGGAGAGCGGGAGCACCACTCTAAACTGCATCACGACACTCGTATTTTCGTCTACTGGAACCCCGCTTGGAAAAGGTGTAGGGGCATCGTTCGTCAAGTTGATATGCTTGCCTGCCAGATTGGTAAAATCAATGATAACGTCCGCTCGTTCTGCAGGAGATAACATCATTTCGGTTACTCCTACCGGGTGCTGCATAAGGCCTCCGTCCGTAGCGATTACATACATCAATTGTCCCGAATCAAGCATCATTCTAAAAAAGCGGGTATTGGCGCCATTCAACATCCGAAATCGGTATTTTCGCGGTTCTACGTTTAAATAAGGGTGTACTTTGCCGTTAACCAGATTAGTCTCTCCGATAAATTGAGGACTGACGGACGTTTCTAATTCCGGGACAGGTGGATTCGGCTGCGTTGGATAGTAGAGAGATCCGTCTTCATTCAATGTCTTGTCTTGAATAATTAGTGGAATTTCATACTTGCCGCTTGGTAAATTAAATGAACGTTCCCGTTGATCTCGGATTAGAAAGAAGCCCGCCAACCCGGCATAAACGTTAAGTCTTGTAATTCCGATCGTATGATCATGATACCAGAGCGTACAAGCTGGACTGCAATTATCATACCGATAGATTTGCTTTTTGAAATAGCGTCCGACTTGCTTGAATCCATTTGTAAACCAAGCTTCCGGATAGCCGTCGCTTTCCCATTCGACACAAGCGCCGTGTACGTGCACAACCGTTCGCACTTCCGGTACATCCTTATGAGCGCCATGCAAAGAATAATCGATAGGCAGCAGATGCTTGTCCGGTAGATTGTTGTTCCATTTTATAAACACTTTTTCTCCACTTTCAACTTCTATTGTCGGTCCAGGATAGCTGCCTTCGTAGCCCCATACCGTTGTGTCGTTTAACTCGCTATGGAGCGATTGTTTGAATTCGCTCATATTCACTTCGTAATACGTCTGAATTCGATCTTTCCATCGCGGTTTTAAAACAGGGGGAATGGGAAGCTCGTCAGCAAATTTAGTAAGCTTGGTACGAGATGATCTAAATCGCTTATGTGAAGAGCCGTCATGATACATTACGATCCCCCCAATTTCTTGCTAGACGTAGGATGAACATGCATATGAAAAACACCAGCTCTTGCACGGAGACAAGAGTTATTTGTCGTTTTGGAAATTGGTCTCTGATTTACTGTTATGAAAGAATAGAAATCTTTATTCAACCTTTTATTTTCGGCAAAATCCGTCAACGGGCTATTCAGGCTGGTAGGCGATTGGCATAGTAACACCAGCGGAGTTTTTTTCATACGTATATGTCATGAACGATTATCGGCATATGACCAGTTTGGGCTGTTCTCATTTACATTTCCTATTTTGTAAGTGCTGATGATTATCACATGAACATATAACGGAGGCTAATAAAATGAATGAATTTAAGAACGATCTTCAAAATCTGAATGCAGATGCTTTTAAAGCGAGCAGCATGACGCCGAATGCAGGTCAAGGTCAAGTGGATCCTAATAATGTTCGTCTATGTATAGGCCTTTGCATCGGATCTTGTATCGGATTTTGTTCATGCGGAGGCTGTGGCGGCTGTGGCGGCTGTGGCGGCTGTGGCGGTTGTGCTAGATGTGGAGGCTTTGGCGGCTGCGCACGTTGTGCAGGCTGTGTCCGTTGTGCAGGCTGTGCCCGTTGTCGTTAAAAATGATCAATTAATTGTAAATAATGGTTCAAGACACCTCTGCAATCGCTTTTGGGTTGCAGAGGTGTCTTTCTATGTATGTGCGAGCATGACGGACAAGTGGCCTTACATACCTTTATAAAGGAAGTCATGTTACGAATAGTTAGATTTCATAATAAGGAGGAATGAAATTTGGATCCTTCTACGCGTTTTAAAGTAAGAGGAGATACCTTTTTTCTCCCCAGTTCGGACGGAAGTGTTTTTTTTCGCAACAATATTGGTTCATTTCGGATGGAAGGCAGCACAATTAATCAATGGATTGAAAAATTATTACCTGTATTTAATGGTGAGCACACGATGCATGATTTAACGGATGGATTGCCGGAACAACATCGTAATCATGTTTATGAGATTGCAAAAGTATTATATGCGAACGGTTATGTCCAAGATGTAAGTCAGGATCGTCCAAATCAGCTGCACGAGAGTATTGTTAAGAAATATGATTCTCAAATTGAATTTTTGGACAGCTTTGACGGATCAGGTGCATACCGATTTCAATTGTATCGTCAGTCCAGCGTGCTTGTTGTTGGAACTGGTACTTTTTTGGTTTCTCTTGTCAAATCATTATTTGAATCTGGCTTACCGCAATTCCACTTTCTAGGCTTGAACTTAGAAACGGAGAATCGAGCACGGATTTGGGAGCTGGAGCAGCATTATCGTAAGTGTGATTCAGAGGTCAAGGTGGACGAGATTAGCTGGCCGAAGAATGTGGTTGCAGATTGGTCTTCGATCGTAGAGCCTTATACTGCTGTAATATTCGTCTCGGATCAAGATGGAGAACCGGAGCTAAGATTGCTTAATGAAATTTGCCGACAAAAAAACAAGGTTCTGCTGCTGGCTGTTATTTTTGAACAAGCTGGTCTAGCGGTTCCATTTTCGTATTCTAATTCGGTAGGCGATTGGGAATCAGCATGGCGCAGAGTCCATCATTCTGCGATTTATAAGGATACAGCTGATCATGCCGCTTCTTCCGTTGCGGAAGCGCTGCTTGCTAATGTAATCGTCTTCGAATGGTTGAAAACAGCAGCAGAAGTAACAAAACTCGAGAAAAATAATAAGCTCTTTCTACTTAATTTAGAGACGCTGGAAGGGAATTGGCATTCGTTTCTTCCCCATCCATTAGTAAATGGTCACCGCTTCATCGAGAGGATAGAAGATGTCGAGCTGCTAGCGGGAACGGATGCAGAGAATCGAGTTTCAAGCGAATTGCTGCCTTTCTTCAGTCAGCTAACATCAACGGAGACAGGCATCTTGCATATTTGGGAGGAAGGGGAGCTGCGGCAGCTTCCGCTTTCGCAGTGCTGTGTTCAGCCTGTTGATCCGCTGTCAGTTGGCCCTGCGCTTCTACTTCCTGAAATTATATGTAATGGTTATAAGCATGTAGAGGCAAGAAGAGAAGCGGGTCTTCGTGGAATCGAAGCTTACGTGTCGCGTATGTCTAATTTTCTAATCAATCAGACGTATGAAGAAAACGGTATATCTGACGTTTTAAGATTCGATGAGTTTGCTAACGTAGGTGCTGGTGAAACGATTGAGGAGGGCGTTTGCCGCGCTTTGCAAAAGTATCTAATGAATGCACGGATGAAGCGGTATGAAACTCATACACCGTCGATCACGCTGGTGAAGCTGAGTCAGGTAGAGGATGAACGCTGCCGTTACTATATAAATGCCTTAACAACGATGCAAGGGGCACCAACGTTCGGACTGGGTGAGGATATATTAGGGTTTCCTATTGTATGGTTACAAGCAAATGACCGATGGTATGACGCCGCAGATCTCAATGTAACTTGGGCACTTCGGAACGTGTTAATGATTTCCTTATTGGATGCTCAAAACAAAGCGGATCATATTGCGGGGAAAGTGCATCATGCGGCAATAAATGTAAAAGAATCTAATATGAACTCTATTTCGATACCCGCTTCTGATCCATTCGAGCATCGAGAGGTTTTGCAGATGGCCGTGCAGCAATTAAATCGCATCCACAAGCGTTTGCTCGTATTTGACGTAACACCAGAACCTTTTTTGAGAGAGGAACTGGCGGGCGTATACGGCGTCTCGCTTCGAGAGGTGGTTGAAGAATGAGCGCTGTTGTGGCAGTTGTTGGCGTAGGCCAGCTTGCTGACTATGTAAACGATATTTTATCTGCAAGCTGTCAGCTTGTAAGGATGAATGAAATGAATGAAATGGCTTCTGAGTTACCAGAATCAACTGAACTTGCGCTCGTGCTTAGTGATGGTAACGATGCATCCTCTCATCTTATGGCAGAGAATGTTTTCAAGAAAGCTGGAGTTCCGTGGCTGCGCGGGTTTGTAGCATTTGGTGAAGGCGTCATTGGTCCGCTTGTCGTTCATGGGAAGGCAGGCTGCTCACAATGCGCTGATTTGCGGCGTTTAATGGCTGGAAATGATCGAAAGGACATGTGGGAGCTGCAACATTTGTTCATGCATGGAGAAGTTCTCCCTGATATTTGGTCTTCTCGCAGCGGACTATTGCATATGGCTCATCTTATTGCAGCAGAAGTCCACAACTTTCTTATCCGTCATACGACTCATCTTGAAAATCATATTAAGCTCATACATTTGCAAACGCTCAACAGCTCGTCTCATTTTTTTTTACCAGATCCGCAGTGTACCATATGTGGGGAAATACCGGATGACACTGCCATAGTTTCGCGAATAAAGCTGCAGTCCAGCCCGAAAAGCAGTGAAAACAGCTACCGCACCCGTTCAAGGGTTGAGTTGAAGGCGGTTCTTTCCAATGATTATCTGGACAATCGCAGCGGCCTCTTGAACGGAAAAATGATTGACCTTATGTCACCATTTGCCGACGCTAGCATCAATTTACCGATGTTCTCAGGGGATGAAGGCTGCGCTGGGCGTACGCATTCTTTTGGGGACAGTGAAATGACAGCGATATTAGAAGGATTGGAACGTTATTGCGGCATATCGCCGCGAGGAAAGAAGACAGCGGTTCATGACAGTTTCAATCATTTAACAGAGATTGCGCTGGACCCTTCTCGAGTAGGAACACATGATAAGGCGCTGTATGAGCGGCCCGATTTTCCGTTTCGACCATTTGATCCAAACAAGAAAATAGATTGGGTGTGGGGATATTCGTTCTTGCAGGAGAAGCCGATTCTCGTGCCAGAGCTGCTCGCTTATTACAGCTCCGGCTGCGGTCACGGCTTTGTATATGAAACCTCAAATGGGTGCGCCTTAGGAGGAAGCTTGGAGGAAGCGATATTTTACGGCATATTGGAGGTTATAGAGCGGGATTCTTTTCTAATGACGTGGTATGCGCAGCTGCCGCTCGTTCCTATAGATCCCTATTCCTCGGGTGATCTTGAAATGAATTTAATGGTGGAGCGGCTACGCGATGTCGTCGGTTATGATGTGCATTTGTTCGATTCGACGATGGAGCACGGCATTCCAAGTGTGTGGGCGCTTGCCAAAAACAGAACTAATCAAGGCGTAAATATGATTTGCGCTGCAGGGGCGCATCTTGATCCCGTGAGGGCGGCTAAAGGTGCAATTCATGAGATAGCGGGCATGCTCCTTGCGTTTAACGAAAAGTTAGAGGCGAACCGCGGGCAATATCAACAAATGCTGCATGATCCTTTTCTCGTTCGGCAAATGGAAGATCACTCCATGTTGTACAGTTTGAAGGAAGCAGAAGATCGTCTGGATTTCCTGCTAAATAATGATCGTCCAGTTCTATCTTTTAAAGAAGCTTTCAAACCAAGGACACAGCATGTGGATTTAACCGATGAATTAAACATGTTGATCCAAACTTTCAGAAATCTTAATCTAGAGGTCATTGTTGTTAATCAGTCAACGCCAGAGACGCTGAGAAATGGACTTCATTGTGTGAAGGTGCTCATACCCGGCATGCTTCCCATGACGTTCGGCCAACACCTTGTCCGCTTGACTGGCCTGGAGCGGGTGCTGCGAATACCAGCAGAGCTGGGCTATGTGAAGGAGCAGCTTAAGCAAGAAGAACTTAATTGTCATCCGCATCCTTTTCCATAAGCAGTTATTTCCCCTAAACGTTGGTTTTCCTTGGGCTGGGACTTAGGAGGAGGAAAAATGAGTCTGAAGACATTTTTGCACCACTTGCAATACGAGCCTGACAAAACGAAACCACAAGATGTGGAGGTAGATTGGGAGAACGCGCCTCTGCCGTATAAATTATATCGTCATTTGCCTGTATTTCCTCTCGCTTCCGACGTTCCGCTAAAACTAACGGGCAAGCGAAGGCAAGAGAAACCAACACTTAGGGATATCGGGTATTTTCTTTGGTACACCTTCGGTCTGGCACAGGTTAGTCAATCTGTTATTGAACAATATACGGGAGAAAAATGGGAAAGCTCATTACAGCTCTGCAGACGATTTGTTCCTTCAGGCGGAGGGCTTTATCCGAGCGAAATTTATTTGTATTTGAAGCTGGAGGAATTGCCTTACGGTATCTATCATTATGATGCGGCTCATCATCGTTTGATTTTATTGCGTGAAGGTCAATTTGATTCCTACGTGGGCAAGGCCTTAGGCAATCGCTGCGACTTAACAAGCTGTTTCGCAGCTGTTTTTGTATCGACTGTATTTTGGAAAAACTTTTTTAAATACAATAATTTCTCGTATCGTTTACAGGGGCTGGACGCAGGTTTGTTAATAGGCCAGTTGCATGAGGTGGCGAAGCGCTTTGACTTTGAGGCGGGGGTGTACTTTCAGTTTCTTGACCGTGCCATCAACCATTTGCTTGGATTACCTGAAGCAGAGGAAAGTGTATATGCTGTAATTCCTCTTGCAGCAGATCCAAGTATTGAATGGTTCCACCATGACATTAGCAATCAAAATCGGATGTCGTCAGCAGAATTATGCAGTGAGCTTCCAATCATAAAGCATGATCACTATAGGCGTTCAAAAAAAGTATTGGACTATCCAATGCTGACCAAGTTGAATGAAGCATCCATAATGGATTCCACCCTTTCATTTAAACAGCTTGGCAAGGAGCAAAGGGCAGTCCCTCAAACCGATTTTCATGTTTTGCCTCAAGTGAATAGACTGACGTATGATTTAGCAGAGGTGTGCAGGCAGCGTTACTCGCCAGAAAATGAATTTGTATGGGAAGAAGTGAGTCAGTCGGATTTAGCGGCACTGTTGCAAGAGGTTATGATTTCCTATCACTATCGAAATGATCTGGATGGTTCGACCCAGAGTCCAATGTCTCGAGTAAACCTATTTGGCTGTTTTTATGGCGTTAAAGGAATTCGTGATGGTGCCTATCATTATGATGATAAAGCACATACGTTGCAGCTTGTTCGGGGCGGCGATCAAAGGTCATGGCTTCAGAATGGGATGTCGTTGGATAACGTGAACTTATTCCAGGTGCCGCTGAGTTTTCATGTCGCGGGTGATCTGGGATATCTCCACGCCGAGCTTGGTTATCGCGGCTATCGGATTCTACAAATGGAAGCGGGAATGTTGGTTCAGCGCTTGCTTCTCGCTGCTTGCGCATCTGGAATGGAGGGACGTCCGCTGCTAGGATTTGACGTTAGTTCCATGAATGAGCTATATGGATTGACTCCGCTCGGACAAACGAGTTTGATCCAAATTCCAATCGGCCCATGTCGGAGTCGTTCACGGCTTGAGGGTAGTTTATCTCAATAATTGATTTTGAAAGAAAAGGCAGATTGAATGTCATTACCATTCAATCTGCCTTTTATCATTTTTAACCTTTAGGCTGTTGAACTGCTGCTTTAGGCTGATGAGCTGCTTCCAGCTTCTGGAGATCATCTAATGTGAAATGAAGGTGATGATGCACATGCATCATAGGCATAGGATAAAACCAAGCATGATGATAATCAAATTCCTCGAGCTCCCATCCATCGTGATGATGATCGAAGGACATGTGCTCATCCCACATTTCATGCATCATCGGATGATAGTCATCCATCATGGGATGGTAGTGATGCATGTGGTGGGAGTCGTGCATGTAAGGTGAGTGATGCATCTGACTATAATCAACGCTGCTATGATGCGTAGGGTGAACAGGCTGCTCATGAACAGATTGAGGTCCCCAATTGGCCCGGTTTGGACTTGGTTGCATTTGAGGCCTCCAATTGGCCTGATTCGGATTTGATTGCGTTTGTTGGTAATACTCGGGTTTAACAGCCGATTGTGGAATATATGACTGATTGCTTATCATGCTGCGCCTCCTTATTAATATACACTACAATATGCTTTGAACGAAAAAAGGGCACTTATCCCTATAAAATGGGCTATGTAGATCCGAACAGAATAAGAAAATAATATGCGATTGAAGTGGTTGTCGGGTGAAAATCGCGGATTTTTTATTTATGGGATCAAGTAAGTTCTTGTCGTCTGTAAGAGGACAAGAACTTATATGCATAATCGCTTGCACGTTTCGGTTTAAAAAAAGCTCATAGCGAGAAGGCAGGCAGCCCGAGCTTCGTGGGAGGGATTCTTCACGCAATCGTTATACTTGGCAAACAGCTCGGTAAGCCGCAATTTCTCCTGCTCGTTCAACGTGATTTTGTTATGCTCGCCGATCGGGCGGTTATAGAAGCAATGAAGCAGCTGCAGCTGCTTCGTTTGAAATAAGGCGATAAGCGCAGGGTTGAATTCAATGGTCACCCGCTCATAAAGCGCATCTGTCGTGAGGGCGGGCTTATGGATTTCATGCTCGTTCGTAATGATCAGATCGCCCAGCTGAAGCGGATAGACGGCTTTATCGACGAAGTAGTTCACATCGCCCCGGATCAGAAAGAAGATTTCGCAGCCTTGATGCAGATGAAAATGGATACTGAACGGCGGTGTCCGAACCGCGTGTTGAACTGGGCGATATACTCATTAATCATGCGGAAGCTCCTCATGTAATTTTGAGCAATATTATCCACTTCCATGGCAATTTCGTCAATTCATGGCAGAGGAAGAAAGACATCTGTATAAAATACGGGTTTTGTGAAAAAGTAACGCAGATACAACAAATGGCCACGGGAATTCCCGTGGCTTTGCTGCGCCGTTCGTTTCTTCAAAGTTCTTCTGTTTCTTCTTCATTTTACTTCTTTGTTTTTTCTGAAATTGGACTTTCCGTTTTTGTTTTAAATCTTTGAACCTAAAAGTTTGATTCAATTTCGGTTTTGTTTCAATTTCAGTTGTGGTTTCAATCCGATTAAATCATTACTGATTTTGTATTGAAACTGATTCCAATCACAAGCTGTTTCTAATTAGTCCACATAACTAATATTATGTTAACCAATTGCATCCTGAATTATCCATCTAATCTTTTCATTGATTTTCATGAATATACCATTCCATCTATAAAGATCACTTCATCGCTTTATCACTATCTGCAAAGTTGCGTTCACCAGCTCGATTTACATATTCTTAACAATTATCAGCGGAACTTTTCCAGCCTCATGCACGTTTAACCGTCTGGAGGTGAAAAACATGAAAAACAATCTTGTAAAAAAACTGTCCATCATTGTAGTCGTTCTCTCCTTGACGATTCTGGGAACGGCATGCGGTAACAGCAACAACAATGCCGCTGATAACACTTCGGCAAAAGCTTCGAATTCTAATGCTGCTGCTAACAATGCTGCAGCTGATAACTCCTCCTCGGATTCGGCTGCTGCGAACACTGGTTCGTCGACAGACGAAGCGGTGTCGCAAGAAGATGCTCCTGTCGTTATGTCTGGCGTATTCAACGGAATTAATGCGGACAAGACTATTGAGATCGAAACCGGCGTTGGACCGCTTTCTTATCAGCTCAGCGCCGAGCTTGCCGACAAGGTATCCAAATGGGAACAAGGAACGAAAGTGAAGTTTGAGTACAAGGAAAACACGATCACTACAATTGATAAAGAGTAGTACATAGTTGTTGGGTCTGTGAGTCATGAATCACAAGAAAGGGACCATCGAGTATTTCACTCCATGGTCCCTTTCCCTGTTCAGCTATAATTAGCTACATTAATTACCCCGCGTGATTACCCCTTCAGTTCTTTCAAAAAATACCCGTATCCCTCTTTCTCCATCTCTTCCTTCGGAATAAACCTCAGCGCAGCCGAATTGATACAATAACGCAGCTTTGTTGGTCCTGGACCGTCGTCGAACACATGGCCAAGGTGAGAATCTGCTGAAACACTGCGCACTTCCATCCTGACCATGCGATGGGTCAGATCCTGCTTTTCTTTCACATTGGAGCTCACAATCGGCTTCGTGAAACTCGGCCAACCGCAGTGGGAGTCGAATTTATCAGCAGAGCTGAAGAGCGGCTCGCCAGAGACGATATCGACGTAGATCCCTTCCCCATTGAAATCCCAATATTCATTGGCGAATGGCGGCTCGGTGCCGCTATTTTGCGTTACTTCATATTGAATCGGTGTCAACTGACTGCGTCTTGCTTCACGATCCGACTGCGTATTCCAGTGCTGCTGGATAAAAGCATCCCGGCCAGAGCCCTGGCGATACATCCGATAACGAAGTGGATTCTTATGATGATAATCTTGATGATACTCTTCAGCTGGATAGAACGGCGCTGCCGGCACGATCTCCGTAGCGATTGGTTTATCGAAGCGACCGCTAGCCGCTAATTCTGCTTTGGAACGCTCAGCCGCAATACGTTGTTCCTCGCTATAATAGAAGATTGCGCTCCGATAGGAACTGCCACGGTCATGGAACTGTCCCCCTGTATCTGTTGGATCAATTTGGCGCCAGTACACTTCAAGCAGCTTCTCATAAGGGAAAATAGCAGGATCGAACGTGATTTGCACCACTTCCGCATGACCTGTCGTCTCTGTACACACTTCCTTATATGTCGGATTTACCGTATGTCCGCCCGTGTAGCCAGACACGACGCTCTCGATACCCAGCTGCTCATCGAAAGGAGTTACCATACACCAGAAGCATCCACCTGCGAAAGTCGCTTTTTCGAAGCGATTATCTTGCCCATTATCAACTTGATTCTCATCCTTATGCATAGGTCTAATCACCTTTCTTAGTCGAATGTTTCCATAACTCTATCATAACTCAAGCTGCCCGATCTTTCCAAATGTACGGCTTCTCATGTCTTCTCATCTTTCTCACGAAATTAATGAGAAATTTCTCACTTAATTCTCATAAACCAATCCAGACCCTTGTAAATGCCCACTTTCGACTCCTAATGTGAAAAAGCGGGTGCTTTTTCGTGTGTTATAGTGGGTAAATGACAAATGGCACCTTGTAGAAGCTGGAGGGATTAAACATGAAATGGAAAAACAAACGTTTACTCAAGAGCGTCCTAAGTGTGAGCCTTTGCGCCACGATCGGATTTGCAGCACTAACAATTAGCACGGCGACGCAAGCGTCTGCCGCAACAGAGAAAGCCAAAGAACTGATTTCGTATGGTGAGAAATACATAGGCACTCCTTATCTTTATGGCGCAGTTCCCTACATGACGAATTCATTCGATTGCTCATCCTTTACGCAATATGTATACGATAACTTTGATATCAACCTTCCGCGTACTTCCATTGATCAAGCCTTGAAAGGCCAGAAGGTGGCAAAAAGCTACCTGAGCATGGGCGATCTCGTCTTCTTCAAGACAAACGGGTATGGCATTAGCCATGTTGCGATTTACGCAGGCAATAACAAGATATTGCACAGCGCGAACAAAGGCGTTGAAATCTCAGACTTGAACTCAAGCTATTGGAAGAGCGCTTATGTAACGGCAAGAAGAGTTATAAGTTAATGAATCCACTTCAGGAATCAAAGAAGAGCTGGATGAAATGAGTGCATGGAGCACCGATTTCAATCCAGCTCTTTTTGCTTTTTACGCAAGCTGCTAGCTTAGACTCGGAACAATCCGTACCCGTCAAACTTCACGATCGGATCCTTGTCCTCGGTCAATCCTTCGCCACTACGGTGCAATGCAACGTCGACTAGCCACTTCGTGAATCCGGCGACATTCATCGTTTCCATCTCCTGCAAGCTGTAGAAGCCAGCCGCATCAACCTCGAGGCCATCCGGAACCGGCTCGCCACCAACGTAATCCATCGCGAACGCGATGTATACGTTATGAATGCCTCTCGGATGATCTCGTACGGCAACGACGCTGCGAACCTCTGCATCAATGCCGGATTCTTCCTTTACCTCGCGGCGGATCGTCTCATGAATAAGTTCATGCTGCTCGATATAGCCGCCTGGATTGGTCCAGTAGCCTTTGCCTGGCTCCTGCGCTCTGCGAACGAGAAGCACCTTCTCCTGCCGAACAACTAGAGCGCCGACACCGACACTATAATTGCCCCAATGTACAAAGTTACAGCCTTCTGCCGTACACGCACTGCGGGGTGTACCGTCTACGTCGCGCACCGCAAGCGGAGTGCCGCAGGTCATGCAATAATTAATCTCCATCGCTTATTAGTCTCCCGGTTCGAATTGGAATAGAAGAATGCGAATACTGCTCTCGTATATAATAGCTCCGAGTCTTGCAGAGTTCAACCACTTCTATCCAATGAACCAAGCTTTTATTACAGATGGTTTACTTTCACAGTGAACGTCTTAATATCCCCGGAGTCGCCATTGCTGATAAAAGCAGTCAACGTCACGCTAATATCGCTCTGACCGTACGCTGGACGATAAAGCACAGTTCCGTTGTCAGACAGCAAGGATGGGTTGCTAGAGTACCAGACGACCTTGCTGCCATAATAACCGCTTGTCGGCAATGTAATCGCTCCAGTAACGTTTGAGGCGCTATCGCCATCCTTGTAGCTGATCGCGAGATCTGCTTTATCCGCAGCAACTTTCTCAGCGCTCGTAAATTGCGGTTTGACCGTCAGTACGAATACTTTCACATCCGTGGAGGAACCGCTGGATATAATCGCTGTCATTGCCACGTAGCTCACTGAAGCGCCTGCTGCTGGACGATGAATCGTCTTGCCATCTGCCGACAATATCGTAGGCGAGCTCGTAGTCCAAGTAATCTTCGAACCGTTCACGCCAACGCTTGGCAGTACGACAGGTCTAGTAACACGATTAATCGTATCGGTACCGCCAAACGTGATTTGCAGCGCTGCCTTGTCAGCCGCAACACGCTGTGCATCCGGAAGGCCTGCTTTTACAGTGAGCACGAATATTTTCGTTTCGGAATAATTGCCGGATTTAATATCTGCTGTAAATACTGCGATAGCATCGCCTGCTCCATTATTGGGTCTAACGACGGTTTTGCCATCATTGGAGATGACAGATTGGAGCATGGAAGTCCATTTGATCGTCGATCCGTTCACACCTTTTGCAGGCAGCTCTATCAAAGGCTGAGTCACGCTGTTAATCGTGTCAGATCCTCCGAAAGTAATCTTAAGGGCTGCTGAATCCTTCTGTACGCGCTCTACGTCTGTCATTTGCGGCAGATTCGCTTTTACAACGACACGGAAAGTTTTGCTGACCGATGCGCTGTTACGCTTGATGACAGCCGTTAAATTAACGGCAATATCGACGTTGGTTGAACGGTGAATCGACAAGCCGTCATTCGAGAGAACGTTTGGATTGCTGGACACCCAGCTGATACTAGAGCCGTTCTTGCCTGTCTGTGGTAGAATAATCGGCAGTGTAACCGAGTTCGCATTATCAATGCCTAAGAATGTTAGCGCTAGATCCGATTTATCAGCATTCACGATATTCGTGTCGTTCTGATTGCCAGTATTGCTACCCTGTGTACATTCCGCCTTGAAATTCGCGATCATCCGCTTGAGAACAGTGCGAGTCCAATCATTCTTCACCTTTGCTAGCGTGACATTCAGACTTGCGACTACCTCGTTACAGGATTGCAGCTTACTCTTGTTCCAGTCATCCTTATGATCATTGCCATGTGCAAGAGCTATACTACTTGTGAATGCAAACATCGATAGGACGAGCATGACGACTGCCCACTTCTTCATGTGCCTCTCTCCCAACACCATAAATTAGTGAAAACGCTCCACTATAGATAAGTTTCGTCATCTCATGCAGCTTTTCGGGGGTGATTTAGAAAAATATGTTTTTAATGGTGTTAAATGTAAGACCCCCTGCAAAGTTCCTGGTATCGCGTTCTCCTTACACTCCAAACGCGTCTCTCGCTTATTAAGTTGCGGCTGCAACGAAAAAAAATCCGCCCGAAGGCGGATTCATCGATTCTCTGATTTCATTGATCATCAACACTATACAGCAAACACATGGCTACCGATCTTCGTCGTTACTTTACGAGTCAAGATCCATTTCGACTTCGCGGTCGTTGGATTGTAATAATAGACCGCATTCTTCGTCGGATCCCATCCACGAACCGCATCCTTCGCGGCGAGGAACGCAGAATTATTCGGGAGGAGCCAGTACTGGCCATCCGCAACGGCTGTGAACGCGTAAGGTTCAAAAATCACGTCACTAAGCGTCTTCGGGAACAGCGGCGACTGCAGGCGGTTCATAACGACCGCTCCAACAGCAACCTGCCCCTTGTACACCTCACCCCGCGCTTCAGAGTAGATAATACGCGCGAGCTTCGAGAGCTCAGGCTTGTTGACAGAGAGCTTCTTCAGCTTCGCCCACGTCTGAGGGCCGGCTATGCCATCCGCCTTAATGCCGTTTGCTTTCTGAAAATTCACGACGCTACTACGCGTTGTCATGCCGTATGTGGTCGTGATTGTATCTTTATAGTAACCGAGCGTCTGCAGCCGGAATTGCAAGTCCGCTACGTCGCTATTCTTACTGCCTTGTTTGAGTACTGGTGCAGCTGCTGCTGTTACAGGCACCTGTTCCGCGAGAACCCCCGATACAAGCATGACGAGTGCCAGTGCCGCTATCCTTCTCTGTTTAAACATGATGCTTCATTCCTCTCCAAACGTTTGGTATGACGCTGATTGTAGCATCTCACACGCCCGCCATGCGATTTAAGGGGAATTTCTAATCATCTAAAAAATCTCTCATTCTTACAGATTCAGGTAAGTAGACTCTTGCTACACCGTCGCTCTGCGAAGTAAGAAGTAGGCAATGAAGCCTAAGCAAACTGTAATTGGAAGCAGAGCGAACGCTAGCTGTACAGCCGAATGATTAGCAAAGTAATGTCCAATCGAAATCCACCAGTCCAGATAGTTTGCAGCATAGAAGAACAGTGTGAGCAACGCGATACTACAGATTGTCAGCACGGTCATGCCTGTCTTGCCGAATCGACGGAATAAACAGCCGATGGTGAAGCCGACAACAAACAGACACAGCATAATCGAGAAGAATACGAAGATCTGCTCAGCCGCATTGCCGTCGCTTAAGTATGGCAAATGGAAGAAATACAGCTCCACTCCCCACCCAACCAAGCCAAAGCCTTCAATATACGAGAGCAGATACAGGACAATCGACGTACAGAAGCTAACCAGAACAACCATGAGCATCGTGCCAGTGAAGAAATCCTTCCGGCGGACACTAAGACCAAGCGCGAACGGGAAGGTCTGGGACATTGACATGATGCCAATGACGCCCATATAGATAAAGATCGAAGCAAGCCCGCCAGTCGTCACTTTGTCGTCCATCGGTATAAGTGCAGCTATAAATAGATTAATGATGAAGCTAGAGGTGAGAATAATCCACGGTAGCAGAACCCAGCCCATCTTCTCTCTCAAATACATTTTGACAACGCCTTGTACAGGATGCATTAGATGATGCCCTCCTTGCGTGATTTGCTGTTATTCGTTAAATAAACAATAAGCTGCTGAATCGTCACTGGTGCAAAATCAAGCCCTAGCAACTCTGCCTTCCGCTGCTCGCTAGCAATCAAGCTTTCATAAATCGTGGCCGACTTGAAGCCGCCAAGCAGCTCGTCGTGAATCACTTTCTTACCGGTAACGAATGTATCGACTTTCGCAGCAGGCCCTGTTACCGAATACGCTCGCCCGCGCAGCAGATCGGCTTCCTCATCCAGAAGCAGCTTCCCGCCATCAATGACGATGATATGCTCGAGCAGCCGGCTCACTTCATCGATCAGATGCGTTGACAGAACGATCGTCCGCGGATGTTCAGCGTAATCCTCCATAAGGCGATCGTAGAACAGGCTTCTCGCTACCGCATCAAGCCCCAGATAAGGCTCGTCGAAAATCGTGAGCGGTGCCCTACTTGCAAGCCCCATGACGATGCCGACAGAAGAGAGCATCCCTCTCGACAGCTTCTTCATCCGACGCTTCAGCGGTACGCGGAACTCTTCAAGAAGCTCTAGCGCATAGGCAGCATCCCAGTTGGGGAAAAATAATGCAGCTGTCGCGAGCACATCAACCACGCGGAATGCATCGGGGTACTTCTGACTTTCTTTAATAAAGCAAATTTGGCGCAACACCTGGTTATTCTCGTATGGTGCTTCACCGAAGACACGAAGCTCGCCGCTCGTCTGGAACAGTTGAGCGGTAATCATATGCATGATCGTTGTCTTACCCGCTCCATTGCGGCCAAGCAAACCATAGATTTTGTTCGCTTCAATGGTAAGGCTGACATCGTCCACCGCTTTTACATTGCCGTACGTCTTACTTAAATGAATGGCTTCTACGACTTTCGTACTCATTGCACTCACCCTCTCTTATGGATCATTTCGGTCAATTGTTCTGTTGTAATGCCGAGCTTCTCGGCTTCTCGAATCATCGTTATGACATATTGCTCATAGAACTGTTCCTTCCGCTTCTCCATCAGCTTTGTTTTGGCTCCAGCAGCTACAAACATACCGATTCCTCGTTTCTTGTACAGGATTTGCTCATCTACAAGCATATTAACGCCTTTGGCTGCCGTAGCTGGGTTAATACCGTAGAAAGCAGCAAATTGGTTTGTTGAGGGGACCTGCGTTTCTTCAGGCAGACCGCCTCCAATAATGTCATCCTCAATTCGTTCGGCGATTTGCACGAAAATGGGACGACTGTCGTCGATTTGATTGGCCATTGTTTGTCGCACCACCACATTGGTTAGTTACTCATGTAACTAACTATATAAGTAACTGAGCATTGAAGTCAATAGATCGAATTTAATTTCCGTTAATACCCAGCGTAACTTAACTACCTCAACACTTCATTTCAAGGAGCTGACCTGGATGAGCAAATGGATAGCCACGCTCCTTACCGCATTGACACTGGCCTTCACAACTGCACTATGGGGTCACGATGAGGTAATTGCTGAGCTGGATTACTTCTATTCATTCGAGCGACAGCTGACGGTTGGTTCATTATTGATGCTTACCGTTACCGTCTTAATTATTCTGCCGCTCTCACTGTTCGCAGACGCTTGCGCAGCGAGATTCATCCCTTTCCCCGGCATTGAAAGGCAATTGGCTGCGCTAGTTGGTTACTTCATCATCCCTAGCGCCCTCGCGTTCTTTGTGTTGCTAATCTCCACTTCCAGCATGCAAGTAGCCGCCTCAATCGCGTTGTTATTCGGCATAAGCGGTCTGCTGTTATGGATCTACCAAACACTGCTTAGTTGGCTCACCACCCGCTCCAGATAAGAATCCGGAAGCCGGGAAGCAAGGAAGCTCGGAGCCTGGAGCCTGAGGGTACTGATCCGTATGCCATTCGCTGCACTGATGGTGCTTACAACAAAAAAGCCGCACCCCCTGGAGAGTGCGGCTCGGCTTCGATGCCTGATTTTAACCTGTAATATTTAGAGTACCCGTCAGCGAGTTCCATATGCAGCCAATACCGATCTGTTTCAATACACCACATGGAATCATTGTGACGCCGGAGGTCGCACCGAAGTTCGCTGGAATTATCACGCCAGTAGCTACACCGTTCAATAGTACTTGATTGTCTTGGTATCGCACTTCGTACTGTTTACCTTTATAGATAATTGCCATGACGGATTGCGCATTGCTATTGACCGTCACCTTATAATCGCCGCCGAGGCTGCGAAGAGTATCCTTGAGCGGTACAGAGATCGAGCTGCCTGCCATAGCTGGGAAGATTGTAGCCAGAGGCTTGCCGTTCGCATTCATCGTAATATCACGACGCACTTGCATCGGAGCATACACCATATGATCCGGTGAGACAGCCGGGCCACCGGTCTCGTTCCAATTGTCAGCGCCCCAACCGAAGACGCGGCCTTCTCTATCCATCGCTAAACCGTGATAAGTGCCTGCTGCAATCGCCTGTATCGGTGAAGAGAGGCGAATCTTCTTCCCTTTGTCCGCACTGTTATACATGTTGATGCTGTACACCTCTCCGCTCTGCGTTAACAGCAGCGTCAAGCTGTAGGCACCGGTACTAATCGCCTTCAATTTCAGCTCAGGATGGAACAGCTTCGGCTTTACACCAGGCGTCCATGACAGCAACCAAGCTTGGCCTTTCAGATCGAGGGCTAATGCGCCGTTATAATTCGGAACAAACTGCTGCACCGCCGGCAGTCCAACCATTCGAGCAGGCGATGTCAGGCTAACCTGCGAAGCCGATATCGGAGTCGGAGTCGATGCGGATGCTGTAGCGGAATCCAGCTTTGCCGCAAACTGCCAGACCGAGCCGTCTGATTTAATCACATAAACAGTATCATCAACCGATGTGATCTGTTTCACATTTGTCAGCCCGCTTACTTGTGTAGGCAGCACCGTAACTGCAGCGCCACCAGCAGATGGCTCCTTGCTGCGCGGCCATGCCCAGACCGAACCGTCAGAGCGGAGGCCAAACCCGAACTTGGACCCAGCAATCGTTTGGCTCATACTGGTCAATGGCTTAAGCTGCCTAGGGAGTATTCCTTTTTTCACATCTTCAAGCGAAGCTCCCCACTCCCAGACCGTGCCGTCTTTCTTCACAGCCGTCTGGTATCCGCTTCTGTTTGTCGAGATCACTACAATGTCCGTCAATCCTGCAAGCCGAACGGGCGCAGCAATTGAAGTCGAAACCATTTGTTCCTGAATGCCGAGCTCCGACCATAGGTTCCGTCCCCAACCCCACACTGTTCCATCACTGCGCAGCGCAGTGGAATAGTACGTGCCTGCAATAATTTGTGTGAAAACAGGTTTAGTTGTTGGTGCTTGCTCTGCAAGTGCAAGACTCGGCAGTGAACATGCCAGCAGCATGAATACCATGATCAGTGTAAGAATGGGCTTCCGAGCGAAGCGACTGCGATACTGTCTCATTTTGGAAAAGTCTCCTTCTATCATTCATTTAATTGTCTGCGAGCATACCATACTCCTTTGACGCTTACAGCTGGATGAATGTTGCGCAGCACAACGGATAATGATTACAATAAAGAATATACATAGCATATCCCGGTACGTAATCACATCGTGGCCGTTAGGAGGTTGACCGAGCTTGAATATTATTAAAGTGAAGGACCGAAAGGAGCTCGACCGCAGAACACCTTCGATGCCTTGGTATATTGAGAAGTTTATCGGCTATAAGCTGCCGGACCTATCCCCGTCCTCGCTGCTCGAATATGTGCGTGACTACGACGCGTTCCTAGGTTGGCTTATTGCAGAAGGAATAGCGGCTGGACCGACCATTCGAGATGTGACGCTTGAAGAGCTTGAGAAGCTGCATATGGACAATATTGATTCGTTCAAAATGCATCTCGCAACACGTCCCGAATCGTCCAACAGCAGAACGACGATTTCTCGCAAGCTCTCCTCGCTTCGCTCGCTCTTCCATTACTTGAGCCAAATTGCCGAGGACGATCAGTTCTACCCGCTTCTGAAGCGTAATGTCATGGCTAAAGTATCCATTAAACGGTCGGGGAAGCCGAAGGATACTGCCGCTAAGCTGGAGGGTAAGCTTCTGCAGGAGCAGGAGATCGACGAGTTTATCCGTTATATCAACGAAGATTACGGTACAGAGGTCAAGGAGAATAAGCAGGCGCTCTACTCCTATCAGAACAACCGGACGAGAGACACGACGATCGTTAGCCTCATTCTCAATTCCGGCCTTCGTGTATCCGAATTGTTCAATCTGAACATGGACGATCTCGATATGAAGAAGCAGCTTCTCTACGTCTATCGAAAAGGAAGTAACGACGATACGTTCAAGACGCCTGTGTACTTCCGCCAAGAAGCAATTCGCGATTTGCAGCTTTACCTTGCTCAGCGGGATTCGCAGTACAAAGCGCCGAAGCGGGAGAAAGCGCTCTTCCTCGCCATAGCCAATGGCAAGAAGGAAGGTGCACGCATGACTAAGCGCGCAATACAAGAGATGGTTATCAAGTATGCGAAGCGGTTCGGCAAGCCATACTTGTCTGTACATAAGCTGCGCCATTCGTTCGCAACCGATTACTACTTGCGTAATGATCTGTACAAGACACAAGAGCAGCTGGGCCACGCCTCACCGGAGACCACACAAATTTATGCGCATCTCACGGACAAAACGATGGCCGAGGCGATCGACCGGCAGAAGGAAGCATAATGCTAATACTATATACTGGCTAATTGATAAAACCGCCCTTATTTAGGGCGGTTTTTAGTATGTAGAGATAACATGCGATTATTCAACCGGCTAATCGATATCCGTAACGAGCTAATGTTCTAATACCATATATCTACCCGGTAGTTGAACGCAAAATGGTCCTTCATTAGTCAAGTTTAATAATCTTATCAAAGCAGAATGAATCTTTGTCATAGCCATTATTCTCATAGAAAGCATGGGCACCGGTTCGCTTCATTCCTGTACATAAAATAATGCTGGATATTCTGCTGTGTTTTGCATGAATTTCAGTGTATCGTAGAAGTTCAGTGCCTACCCCAAGACGCTGAAAGTCATTATGAACAGCAAGGCCAGTTATATGCAGATAACCATTCGCAGACCCTACAGCTAATGCATGAACGATAGATATGAAACCAACAACTCGATTCTCATGTAACGCTACAAACGTTTTGTAAATGCCGGCTTTGATCATCTGTTCCATCGTAATGCGAAAGTTCTCATCCGTAACAGTACGAACGCCAAGTACATCGTTCCATAAGAAAACAACTATTGGAAATGGTTCTTATTTCAATTCCCTCTTTCAGGGCAATGCGAGCAACTCTTAAATTTTGTTTTATATTCAAAATGTACACTAGCAATTTCTTTATAAAGAATGCGATTCCTGCACTCGCACCAATAAAGCTATCTGCCCGTTAGCAGAATAGGCACCCGAAAGTGATGACCGGCAGCCTGTTTTTTGTACTATCGTGTCCTTTAGAGTAACGTAAAGTGGAGCAGCTGCCGCCGGCAAACTGCGACAAGGTGCATCTAACGCCCGTCGTTAGTTCCATTTTTTACAGCACTTCATTTTATGCGACTTCGTTGTATAGATGTTCTTGTACGACATCTTCAGCGTAAAAAATCATCTGTAAGATCAAGCTCTCTATTACAAACATCACAATGGTCTTTAATAACTAATCCCAATCTTGTAGGAATGAATGTGTATGCAATTTAGCACCTGCTACATCGATTGCAATACACGAATCCCATTGATTTAATCTATTAAACATTTCCTCAGTGATTTAAAAATTCACCCTGTAACCACCTCTTGTCTCCATACTAAACCTTCATGGAGCTATTATGATGAGAAGAAATCAATTCTGATAGTTCTAAATAATCTTCTAAATTCCCTGTTCATTTAAGTAATCGCGTCCGCCGTCAATGCTCACCTTGCCACATATGCAGGTATTCAATTTCAGTTAGACAATGTTTACATAGGATTGCATTACGAGTTGTTTTTGAATAATTCATACTTATATCTTTCATTCTTACTTTCAGACATAAGATACTCGGATAATGTGTCATCAGATTCAATTATCAACACATATTTTTGACCATCAGGGTCTTCTCGAAATCGTTTTCCATTCTCGAAATAATATAGAGATGCTCTAGTAGTCTTGGCTATTTCACGAATTGAATGTTCTATCCTTCTAAAGATGACTTCCCAATTACATTTTGCGATTGTTCGCTCACGGATTCGCTTCACCTATACGTTTAACGGACGTTGTGCTTTGCACTAAGTAAGCTGATCGTATGTTTAAACATTAACACTTTAATAAGTGCGTCTTTTTTTTTCTATACAGTAAATAAAAAAGCCGCAGTTTATGCGACTTCCGTTGTATAGATGTTCTTGTCGTCAGACATGTGAATAATTCTTTAGGCCGCCCCAAGACAGGAACTTCATCTCTGGGTAGACATTGTCTTTCCCGAGCTCCGTCAGGTCATGTCCTCTTACAAATTAGTACCGTATTCAGTTTGCTCTCTGGTTTTTAAAGTATGACTTCCTTATAAATTCGTAGCAATCGGATACCAATTGAATTCAATGAGAATCTCATTTTGACAGTTTTAGCACCGTAAGTGCCCCAATAATGACCTCGTTTAATATTGCCCAGCATGATGCGGATATCTCTTGATAACTTATCAGGTGTGATTGGTGAAAAGGCTCCATGATCGCCAAAGTGGCAATGGATCATCTTAGACATATTTCTTGGTCGGACGATTCCGCAATACCCTGCTACCCCTGCTGCAATCACGGGTTTCGCGCATGCCATCGCTTCAAGCGCTACTCGGCCAGTACCAACAACAATGTCCGCGGCATAATAAGCTTGTTGAATATTGGTCATCGGCGGTCGGATCACGATTGCCATACGACCAAGCCGTCGATTCACACTAGCCGCAAGTTGGATCAAATCTGAGCGACGGGATCCTGGACCAATCAGAACCACGATCAAATTACGGTTGCTTTTACTAACACGTTGGGCGGCCAAGACCAAACTCCGGATGGCGATATATTTATCATTCGAAAACCTACCAGCATACAGTATGATTTGAGCTTTAGTCGGTAAACGAAGAACCTTTCTCCAATGATTCTTTTTCCTTGATGGCTTGAATGTATTTAAATCGATTCCGTTAGGTAGCATCCGGATTTTGTTCACTGGGATGTTGTGGTTCACTAACCATTTAGTTAACCCTGGAGAGACCGTTATCATTCGTTTTGCAGTACGAGCTGCTTTTATCATAGATGCCCGATGATGATACTTTCCATGTACCGTAGCAACTAAAGGAATTTTTAATTTGCGTGATAAAACTGCCGACTGATAAAATGATTTGGAATCATGGGCATGAATAAGGTTGTATTTACCACTTTTTGCGATACCGGATAGAAGTGAAAAATGATTTCGTTTCAGAAGATGCCTCGTAATACCAGCTCTTTTAAATGAGTAGGCAAGCGGACCACTACGAGCTACAATACCAACCCTGACCCCACGCGAAATTAGATTTCGTGAAATGGATAAAATGTGTCTCTCCGTTCCCCCAATATTTAATCTGTTAACCATCATCAAAATTTTCACTTCTTCACCATCCCGAATCGCCACACAAGATGGTACATCATATGTCAAACATTTATGGCTGTCGTGGGCTTGCAATGATGCTCTTAGAAATAAGTATTCTTCCAACCGCTGGCCATCCGGCAATCACGTCTGGGACGGCACATTGTGTAACGGACGAGACCATCGACTCTAATAAAAGAACGGTCGTCTGACTTCAGACGACCGTTCTTTTATTTTTATTTATTTGCTCCGCTCATGATAGTAAGTGAGTCATTAAGCGCAGAGATGCACTGACTGCCATTTGGTTTACCTTTGCGAACGGTTGCCAATACAACGTCGATCGTACCATCGATCTTAGTCCATGTTGAGCCGTCGATTTTCCTAAGCTTAGGCTCAGAAATGTCCCACTTGTGCTCCAAATTGTCAGCGTCTTTTTGGGCTGCAGCAAACTCCTTTGCGTTTACTGCTTTCATCATTTCGTTTTCAATATCGATAAAATCCGATAATCGTCCGGCCAATTTCGCTTGCGGTGTATCGGTCGTCGCTTCCGGTGAAGCTGCCGGTGCTTGAGGAGTCTCGGATTGCGATGACGCGGGAGCTTGTGAAGCCGCTGCTTTGTTGGCATCGTTCAATACTTTCAGTGAATCTTGAAGTGCGTTTTTGCTTTGATTCGCATCGGGTTTTCCACTGCGAACGGCAGCCAACACCACGTCGATCGTACCATCGATTTGGGTCCAAGTGGAGCTGTCAATTTTTCTAAGCTTGGGCTCCGCCGTGTCCCATTGATGCTCTAAATTGTCAGCACCCTTTTTCGCGGCAGCAAAATCCTTCGCGTTCACGGCGTTCAACATATCATTTTCTATATTCACGAAATCCAGCAGCTGTCCGGCTAATGAAGCCGAATTGGACGATGAGGCCGATCCGGAAGAATCGATTTGCGATACGATATTATGGCTCAACTGGACATATCCACCGATGCCTATAGCTAAGAAAACACAAAGTACGGCAACAGTTTGAACGAGAACGTTTCTTTTGCTTTCTTTTGCATGTCCCGATTCTACGGTATCGCTTTTCGGTGCCGTATCGATCTTGGTAACAGCCAAGAAAATGATGACTGCCAAAATCGCTGCTAGAAATACGATGCTCGTTATCGTTGTACCTAAGCCTAATCCGCCATTCATTTTGGTTTGGGACAAGTAGTCACCTATGGACGCTCCCAGCGGTCGAGTCAGAATATAAACGACCCAGAAAGCCAATACCGCATCCAGACGCAGCCATTTCCAAGTAAAATACATAATCGCGATGATAATAACAACCGTGATACCCGTGTTAAAGTAACCAAGTCCGAGTTGTTCGGAATACAGATCGCCAACGGCTGTTCCAAGGGCGAATGTGAATAGAATGGTTAGCCAATAATAAACTTCGCGTTTTCTCGTGTAGATCGAGTGAATGGAAAGCGTCTTTTCACTTGCGTACCAAACCAGGAAAGTCAATCCTAACAATATGCTGAATACAATCGTGCTTTTCTCCAATGGTACTCCCATCGCATCCGTCAAATTATCGGTTACAAGGGTTCCAAAAACGCTGATCAATACGACGGTTAGCCAATAGATGCCGGGTACATATTTTGTTGCTTTGAACTGAAAGATCAATACGATGAAAAACGCGACTCCCATGATAATCGTCGTATTCGTTAAGCCGAACCCAAGGTTGAAATTCAGAAAATCCGCGAATGTTTCGCCGACAGTCGTACAGAGAATCTTAATGATCCAGAAGAAAATCGTAACCTCGGGAACTTTGCTAAGCAAAACTTTCATTTTGTTGGGATGTGCTGACATGTAACTTCCCCTCTCCTATTGGTATCATCACTTCATTGTGATGATAACTCGTCCAAACATGAGTCTCACGATGCCAATAACAATGATAAACATGAGAATGGCTGATGCAATATAACGGTTTGTACATGCCCCCTTAATGAATTTAAGAAGTTTTTCTCTCGGTTTTTACGAGGAGCTCACGGATTGCTGTAGATGCTTGGAGATGGCCATTGCCGAAAGTGAGGTAAAGTTCGAGTTGCAAGGGTCCTTCTTCATGAAATCTAATTCCTTTCGGGGCTACGAATATCTCCTTCACACATTAGCCTGAAATTCTAAAACTACTGTGAATCAAAACTTAATTTATTATTAACAAAAAATCGGTTGCTATAATGAAAAGATCGTCATCTATCCAAACCATGAAGATTTCATGGTGTGCGAAGTTGTACTGCATCGATTGGCATTCACGATCGGTTGTCACTCAACAGGCTAAATATGAGATGTTTCTAATCGTATTTTCATTAAGTGTTTATAACTATACACTGACTGCTTTCCCTTTCTCATTGGGTTAATCTGGATAATATAATCGTGCTACAATCGGTTCTGTATCAGCACGATCTCATAATTCAACTAAGAGAGGAAGTACATGACAATGAAAAAATGGTTTCTTGCTTTCGTATCTACTCTAACTATCGTTTGTGCTAGCTTAGCGCCAACCGGGGCGTTCGCCGCAACCTCAAAATCCACACAAGCTGTATCCACGCAATCTGTCGTCGTAACGCCTACCGAACAAAATATTGTTGCTAATGCTCAATCGTATATCGGAAAAGTCCGTTATCACTTTGGTACCCGCAACTTACAAAAACTTATTCTCGATTGCTCATCGTTCACCCAATTGGTATTTAAGAATAATGGCATTGACATCCCATGGGGTTCTAGAGCACAAGCAAAAAGTGGCACGCTCGTCAAATCGAAATCCGATTTGCGCGTAGGCGATCTGGTCATGTTCAGCATTGGTACTCCGGGCAAAATTCAGCACGTCGGCATCTATATCGGAAATGGTCTATTTATTAATAATCAACCTGGAGTTGGTGTGAACATCAAGAGCCTTACGAGCGGTTATTTCAACAACCGATTCATTATGGGACGTCACCTTGTGTAGCGGACAAGCATTCCACCATATTTCTCAATAAAAAGAAACGGTCGTCTGAAATCAGACGACCGAACTTTTCATTTGAGGTGTTTTTTCATCTACTTGTTTGAGAAACTGAGCCCACTTGTCATCATTCTAAACTACTTCTTCCAGTCCATAATGCCCGATTATTGGAGGAAACTCTCCTTTCCAATTCCTTCAGTTATGGATGGAGTGGTTCAATTTCACTCTCTGCCATTCTCCATTTCGTCCCCCAATGGGTTTTAACTGCTCCTTTATTGTTGAAGTAACGTTCTCCGTTAGATCGAGAACCCTCATCGTTTTTTTCTCATTAAATTTCATTGTTTATACGATGAAGTCATCACAGGGACAAGCCGATTCCTGCATGTACTCATTAATTAATGTATGTCACGAAAAAGGAGATATCTATTTATGACACAATTAATAGATGCTAGACGTTCCCTACCCTCCATTCAATCAGCTCATCTATAACATGTTTGTATTTTCCACAGTTAAGGAACAGGTGTTAATGTGGTAATTTTTACTGTTTCTGAACCTAAAACTCTTTGAGCTGAAATAAGGTTTCCACTAGCATCTGTCGAAAAGATATTAGCTGTAAAATCAACACCTGAAATTCCATCGGCTTGAAACTCATAAGCTTTAGTCCCAGCTATACTATAGGTCTTAATTATATTAGCAAGAGGTGGTATCGAAAAAAGCTCATGTGCTATAGGTGTCTTTGCAATCCCACTTCCAGTAATAATAAACACTTCAAGTTCAAAAATAACGGATTGTGTCAAACTATCGTTGTTTATATCAAAAATCAATGCGGTAGCCTTGCCATCATTAAGAATAGGGCCTGTTGTTCTCGGCATATTTCTCCTCCTTTGCATTTATAAAATTTATTTAAGGAACAGGCTTTAACTGTGAAATCTCTTGGGTTTCAATGCTCAGGACTCGTTGGGCTCCAATAAGATTACCACCTGAATCTGTCGAGAACACATTTATTATTACGTCAGGAGTGTTCGAGACATTATATTGAACTTCAAAAGAAGCGCCTCCTGCAACACTATATGTCCTTATCATGGTAATAAGTGGAGAAATTGAAAAAAGTTCATGTACAATTGGTGTTAGTGCACCTCCAAAGCTAACAAATAACTCTAGTTCAACAATTCCTGTAGTACTAACATCATCATTGCTCAATATGACGGTTACCATAGCTGCTGGATTTGGGACATTATTCTGGATAACTCCGGTTGTATTAGCCAAATGGTATTTTCCTCCTTACTCACCTCATTATTTTTGTGATAGCGTATTCTAACTTGTCCAACGGAGTGTGGGTTATCTAATCAAGAGATAGGTTAATCCCACATTATTTTGATGCTTATAGAAAAAGTTCACTGCGTTAATCTGCCCCGTTAGCTTAATGAAAAATGGAGCAGCTGCCACCGGCAAACTGCTCCTTAGTCTTTTCAACTAATGTTCCTAGTTAGCGCAATATTTCTGCTGTTATCTCTACATATTCTCATGCCATACAGTAATTCCCATTATTCTATCTACGATATGATTATCTGCCCATACTGCTGTGGTTTCTAGTTCTTGGCATTCCTCGAACGAAGAGGGTCTTATCTCACCTTTATGGTAAATAGAATACTTTCCTGATATTGTGTCTTATTTATAAACGCCAACAATTTCTTCTCCCTGTTTAGTGTTGCAAGGTAAAATGAGTCCCTGATTGGCGTTATTCCCCTCAGTGACCCAGCCGTTGATTAGAGCCATGGTAGATTCGGGTTCTAGGACAAGTTCATCGCGACTCTTCAATTTCTAATGCCACCTTTCGTCAATATAGTCTTGAGCGAAACCGCCCGTTAGTCGAACAGGCTGCCGCCGCTGTAAGCTTCGACTATCTTTGAAGTATTGTTGCCGAGATCGTAAAGGGAAATAATGCTTCACCAACCAAAATGATTATTCTATTCAAAAAATGAAGAGGAATTAAGCGATGGAAAAGCGAATATGTAGATGAACTGAACTCTATTAAATCCATATTTAATATAGTTCGATCTGTGAGCCATTTTATTTTAGGAAAATGACCTATTACCTTCTGCTGAATTAACGATCTAACCAATAAATCTCACCTAGTCGAAACAGGAGTGGACATAATGAACATAGCAACTCAACATGATGAAGATATGGAAATGTTTCTTATATGGCTTAAAGATCGATCCTATTCTCAGGAGACGCAAAAAGGCTATCTCCATGATGTAAGGTCATTCTTGCGCAGTGTCTCTGAGAAGCCTCTCGATACATTGCGTAAAATTGATATCATGGCACACCTTACTCGAATACGAAACGGCGGGGCCGGTGATGGCGCCCGTAATAGGGCGTTGTCTTCCATACGTCTCTTTTTCAAGGTAATGATCGAATTCAATCGGGTTCAAACAAATCCGGCTATAGATGTTCAAAAATCGAAAGTAGAAAAGAATAGAGTCCCTGTCTACATTGCGCAGGATGATCTTGGGGAATTCCTTCAGAAGGTCAACTCCCGCTATCAAACCAGAGATATCACAATCCTTGCCCTTATGTCATATTGCGGACTTCGCGTAGGGGAAATCCACCGACTTAACATCACTGACTTTAATGATAAAGCCGCTCTTCTTGCCGTTCTAGGTAAAGGACGGAAATGGAGGTACATCCCCCTTCCGCCTGCTTTAATTGATCTCCTGCATAATTGCCTTGCAGAAAGATTGCTGCCTAAGAGAAGCCAGGAAACAGCATTGTTCATCTCTCGTCTTGGCCGCCGAATCTCCAAGAGCGCCATTCAAAATGTAGCTGAGAAAACGTTCGAGGCATTTAAAAAAGACTATGAACAATATAAAGACGTCTCCTTGTCTTCCCACAAGCTGCGGCATTCATTTGCAACAAACTTGTTTGCTACAGGTAAGGTTGATCTGAGAACGCTACAAGAACTCCTTGGCCACGCTGACATTTCAACTACACAAATCTATACCCATGTCAATGATCAAGCTAAAAAGGAAGCCATGATGACCATCCAACCAATTCTCCCTCACACTACAAACTTAAGATTTTTAGTACGGTGAGCCTCAGCGCACCTCGGTCGTCTCGAGCAAGTACTAGAAGGGTAACAAACGAACAGCCCACTTCCATTTATTAAGGAAGCGGGCTGTTTTACTCGAGTGAACCTTTATGATTGTGCAATATGGGCATTAATGGAAGCTAACACTTCCGTAATCGCGATTCGTTCTGCCGGTCCTGAGCTACGGCGTTCCTTCCACTCCACCATACCATCCGCGATCCCTTTCCCAATAACAACACGCAGCGGTATACCGATTAAGTCACTGTCCTTTAGCTTCACGCCAAGCCGTTCTTCTCGGTCATCTAGCAGCACTTCAATTCCAGCAGCAGTCAACTCCGCATACAGGCGTTCAGCCGCGTCCATCTGTGCAGCATCTTGATGAGCGACTGGGATCAGATGCACCTTGTAAGGTGCAATTGATGCTGGCCAGATCATTCCGCCCTCGTCGTTATTTTGTTCGATAATCGCTGAGAGCAAACGGCTTACGCCAATCCCGTAGCAGCCCATGATCATTGGCTTCGACTCTCCTGCTGTATTCACGAATTGCGCGCCAAGCTTTTCACTGTACTTGGTCCCCAGCTTGAAGACGTGCCCAATCTCAATGCCTCGGATGATCGTAAGCTTACCTTCTGTACAGCTCGGGCATGAATCGCCTTCCTGAACATTGCGGAAGTCACCGACTTGTGCGAGTGCAAAATCACGACCAGGAACGACATTGCGGCTATGATAATCCGTCACATTCGCACCAGCAATCGCTCTAGGCATGATGCTCACTTCGTAATCGACGAGCAGCGGTACATCTAATCCGACTGGTCCCGCGAAGCCTGTTCCTGCACCAGTAACACGCTTCACCGTTTCTGTATCTGCAAGTTCGAGCGTTATGGCGCCAAGCGCGTTGATCACTTTCGTCTCATTGATGCTGTGATCACCGCGTACGAGAACGGCAACCGGCTTGCCATCTGCCATATACAATAGCGTCTTGATAAGCTCAGCACCATTGACGCCAAGCCCTTCGATCAACTCTTCTATTGTTCGCATTCCAGGAGTATGAAATGGATCCAGTGGAGCTGATTCCCGAGCGATAGCTGAGACCTGATGTTCGTCTGATGCAAAATCTACCGACTCACGATTGATCGCCTTCTCCATATTCGCGGCATACGTACAGCAGCTGCACGTGACGACGTCATCCTCGCCAGACTCGGCGATCGCCATAAACTCATGGGTTCCGCCTTCACCGCCAATGGAACCGGCATCAGCTTCTACTGCGCGAATTTGGAGGCCGCAACGTTCAAATATCCGGTGATACGCGTTATACATTGCGTTATATGTCTTATCGAGACCTTCTGGGTCCGTGTCGAAGGAGTAAGCATCCTTCATGACGAATTCTCTGCACCGCAGTAAGCCGAACCGCGGACGGCGTTCATCGCGGAACTTTGTCTGCACCTGATAGAGCGTAACCGGCAGCTTCCGGTACGACGAAATCTCCCCAGCCACAAGGTGCGTAATGACTTCCTCATGCGTAGGACCAAGCGCGAACTCGCGCCCGCTGCGATCCTTCAGCCGGACAAGCTCTGGTCCGTACACCTCGTAGCGACCTGATTGCTGCCAGAGATCAGCCGGCTGCAATGCAGGCAGCAGCACCTCTTGCGCACCGGTGCGGTCGATCTCCTCACGGACGATCGCTTCAATGTTGCGAAGTACTCGGCGCCCAAGTGGCAGGAACGAGTAGACGCCTGCCGTAAGCTGGCGGATAAACCCGCCTTTCACCAGCAGCTGATGGCTGATCGCTTCGGCATCTGCTGGTATTTCTCTCATCGTTGGAACGAAAGCTTGTTTTTGTCTCATTAGATACAGTCCCCTTCCAAATAAATAGACACGCACCCATCCCTGGTTAAGGGACGAGTGCGTGTTCTCGTGGTACCACCCAAAATTCAGCCTAAAAAAAGGCTCTTTTGCTCTTGATAACGGGAATGACCCGGCTGCAAATACGAAGGCGAGTTCCTTGCAGCGACTACAAGGCTGGGCGACTCTAGCAGCTGCGGGAAGCTTCTCAGCTTAAGGCTTCCTCTCTGGGCGCAGACAAACATATAGAGTGCGTATCCTTGATCAATGTCGTTCAATTTGTTGTCAACTAAATTACAGCAACTAGAGAGAGAAGTCAACAGTTGGGTGACAAGAACATTTTCTCGATAAATGCTGCTAAGAACGTTGCGGCACGACGGATGCATATATTTAATGTTTTGTAAAAGAATGGATCGTTCCTACCGATAACTAGACAGGAAGAGGCTACGACTATCGGAGTGGAGTGATGGGTATGAAAGCGTTGAAATTAGGTATGGCAATGATCGCAGCCGCAAGCATTGCGGTTGGAGCGCAGCACACGGGGCATGCTGCCGCTCAGAGCGTTCGGTTACATGAGAAGCAGCAAGTTAGTCTGAGTATTAACGGCGAGCCTGTTGGGAATACGGACATAGCGGTTGTATGGGGCGCGGGGAATCGGCTTTATGCGCCGCTTGAGCTGTTTAACCATCCGGATATTCAAGCGGAATTCTCTATTATGGACTATGAGGGGAACCGCGAAGTGAGTATCTACAACCAGCAGACAACCCTTTCGCTGCGCGTCGGTGAAAGCTTCTATAACAGCTTCGGATCGGATAACGATCCTCCGGAGTCTGGCGACTTGGGAGACGCAGTCCCATTCGAGCAGAACCGTCAAGTGCTTGTACCACTGCGTTTCGTTGCGGAACAGCTCGGCTTATCTGTAAGCTGGAATGCAAGCACGAATGTAGTGAATTTGCGTACGAACGACGAATATCGCAGCATTCTTCGATCGCCCGAACATTGGGCAGCCTGGCTGAGCCAATATCCACTTCCGGATGACGACCCTTCCGGGAAATCAATTACGGAAGACGAGATTGATGCTTATATCGCGCAGAGCAATACGTCAATCGTCGACTATGCTATCGTATCGAAATACGCGGCAGTGGTTCTGGAGATATCCGACTCGGACGTGTCGATGTTCTTGATCCAGCGACTCAAGAACGGTGCACTCGGCGAAGAGATTGTTCGCTACGGAATGAGCATGCCCGAAGACGGCTTGACAGTCAGCTATTATGGCGATTATCTGGGTATCGGTATTCACGACAATGCGATTAATGCAAACATCGATTCAGTAAAAGTCATCTATCGCGGGGAACAAGGTAAATTTAGTGATTTGACCTATCCGGTCGGAAATAAACCCGGATTCCTGATTCCGATACCACCAGAAGCGACGAATGCGCGCGTACTGTTCTATCACGAAGCTGATCTCATAAAGGATAACGAGTACAACTGGTAATACTTTTATTTACATAATATTAGTTATGTAAACCTATGTCACGAAAATGAGCTATCCCGATGATATGGGATAGCTCCTTTTTGGTTTGGTTCACTTTCGAATCACAATTTGTTTACATAACTATTATTATGTAACTCTCGACTCAATTCTCTTCTCCATCACATAATCATCCATCACATAACCGTTTCCAATATCTGCAATTTGCTCCCGCACGATCCGAAAACCCTTTTTCTCATAAACCGCGATACTTGATTCATTATGACGATTGACCGTCAGCCCAATATAGCTCAGGTTCCGATCCTGACATACCTGCACCAGGAACACCATAGCCTTGCTAGCATAACCACGTCCCCGATACTCCTTTGCGATATAGAACTTGCTCAGGAACAGCTTCTCCTCTTCTTGCCTGACCGACATATATCCAACCGCCGAATCATCCTGCTGAATCAAGTAATACTCGTAACCCTGATGATGAATCTGATCCTCAATCGCCTGTGTGGATTGGAATTTACCGATCATATAGTCAATCTGCTCCATCGTAATGATGGAGACGTAATATTCGCGCCAAATCTCTGCTGCTAACCGAGCTAATTCTGTGATTTGTTCCGCTGATTCCACACGTAGAAACGTGAGTTTCATCGTTTATTCCGCCTTTCGTAGCCAGCCATCAATTTGCTGCAATTTATCTGTCTGCAAAAGCAATTCCATTCGCCTCGAAAGCAGCAACGATCAGATCCACCGCTTTGGGGCCGATGCCATGCAGCTTCCTGAACTCTGCTTCACTCATGTTCGCGATATCAGCCAAGCTTTGCAGACCTGCATTGCTTAGCGCACGAATCGCCGGTTTCGATAGTCCAGACGGGATATCATTCAGCGTATTCTTCGCAGCAGTATCCTGGTTCATTTGCAAGATCACTCCTTTCTCAACCAATAGTTAATGCCATGAATCATTTCTCGTAGAGCTTAGTTAACCTTATTAATTACCTGTTCATATCCTGTGATTGCTGCTTCGGCCAGCTCCAGGATTGCCAACTGCTGTTCTCGATTGCATCATGTCGGATGCTCTCGATAATATGCGACAATATTGCCAGCTCACCATTGCCCTGCTGTTCCTTCTGCAGTTTAACAAGTGCGGGCAACGCATCTGGGGACAATGTAGCTAAATAATCGAGATCGATTTTGCCAGTGGCTGTATAACGTTCGCTATTGCTCTGAGCTACTATGGCATCAATATTGATATAGTTCATGATAACATACGCTGCTACTGCAAGACCGATATAGGCTTTGGCGAGCGAGAAATGCTCCCTCCATATCCGGATAAGCGACACAATCAGAATACAGCCTAAAAATAACATAAATCCATGTACGAGCAGACGTGTTTGTGTAAAGCCATAGGCCTGTTCGTAGAGCGAGAGCCTGCTGAACGCAGATACGAGCATGATGATGGTGCAGCCGACTAGCATGCTGAGTGACAATTTACGGACCACCTCTACCGTTTGTCCTTCTCGTTTCACAAGGTGAAGTCCGGCGAGCAGCAATCCGAGATTGATGAGCGCGACAGCGACGAGCTGTGCGAAGCCTTGCCTTGCATAATCGGCATAAGCAGCCCCTTGGGGCAATAAGCCCGACGCAGCGCCAAATAGATAGGAGAATTGAATGCCGGCGAACACCAAATAAACGAAATTAAAGCTCATAAGCAGTGTCGCAGCTGCAATGGAATCGAACCTTTTGCCAGCTCGAACCGATGGTGTTGATACCTGATTCTCCGTCCTCCTGAACAACAGCGTCCATAGATAGCAGAAGGCATACAACCCAATAGCGATAGCGAAGATTAACCGTACGATCCCATTCCCAATGGAGAAATCGCCAAACAGGTTAGGAATTCGATTTACTAAGCTTTGAAAAATCGTATCGGCGGAAGCGAGCAGCAACGTGACTAGGAGCAGAAGTGGAGCTGCGAGCAGTAAGCCAAGCATAACGCGCTTTAACGTACTTGCCGCTGGACTACTCCCTTCGCGAGTGACGGAATCAGGCAAGAATCGTGCTGCTAACAGTCCGAAAGGAACCGTAATATACGTAATTGGTCTAAATAATGCAACGTATAAGACATCATGATAAAATGCGGCACGATACCATGGTTTATTGCTACTTCTGGTGAGAAGCACCGTCTGGGCAGCTGCAAGCGCTAGGAGAAGGATCATGTTAAGCGATTGAAACATCGTATTCGCGAAGAGTACGTAACTTAGCGACAGGAGCGCAATCGGCAGACTGAGCAGCCATCCGGATTTGGACTGACCTCGCCAATTATCGAACCCACCGATTCTCCCCTTGACGGCATAGAAGAATAAGCCATAGAACAGCGCCGTAAATAGAGGCACGTTGAGGCCTAATGAATGCCCGATCTTTAAATATTGACTGATCAAACCAAACAGCAACGACAGCAGAGCGATTCGCTCATATCTACGCTGCCATGGTGCCGGATCTCTCATGCTCTCACTCCACTCCTAAAGTTTCGCTTGCTCTGGAAGCGAATTGTAATTTACTCCCTTTTATTGTAGCCTATAAAATAAGAACATAAAGTGTAAGATTTTCAATAGAAATTTCGTATTTTAGGTGTTTGCTTGTTAGGGGGAACGAGATGAAGATTCGGCAGCATTATCTAGCGCTCCGAAATTACTATCCGAAGTATAAAGAGCAGGAGCCGCTTGAGATTACGACGCTCGAGCTCGCTGAAGTGCTCGATTGCACACACCGCAATATGGTACTGCTGCTCAAGCGGATGCAACAGGAACAGTGGCTTAGCTGGGAGTCTAGACGCGGGCGCGGCAATCGCTCGGTGCTGCAATTCTTAGCGCGTAAGGAAGATATTGCCTTGCAAGAGGCGCAGGAAATCGCAGAGAAACAGGACTTGCAATCTGCCATCTCATATTTGCAGACGATGGATGAAGGTACTCACGTGCTGCGTCAACAATTTCAGGAGTGGCTATCAGGACGATTTGGCTTTCATTCGGAGCTGCAGGGTGAACGCCGCATGGATATTTTGCGGTTCCCGCTGCCTCAGAGAATTCATTCGCTTGATCCTGCTAGCATCCATTATTCTGGTGAGAGCCATCTGGCGAATCAGCTCTATGACGGACTTGTCCGAATGAGTGCTGCCGGTGATACTATTTCGCCGCATCTCGCCCATGCATGGGAGGTGGACGAGAGCCGAACGGTATGGACATTCTACCTCCGCAAAGGTGTATTGTTCCATCACGGTACAGAAATGCTCGGAGCCGATGTGAAATATGCGTTGGAGCGGCTTCAGACGCTCGCGCCGAAGGGATTATTTAACTGGGTCTACATGAAGATTATTCGCATCGAGACCCCCGATGAACGAACGGTGCGCATGACGCTGTCCGAGCCGAATGAGCTGTTCCTCGCCTTCCTGACGACGAACCGCGCATCCATAGTTCCAGCTCCAAATCGAGTCCAGGATGATGCCCTGCACCAGCAACAATACAGCAGTATCGGGACGAAGCCGATTGGCACGGGACCGTTTCGACTTATGGAGCAAGTAAGCGGCGTGTTCGTACTGGAAGCATTCCCCTCCTACTTCCAAGGACGCGGATTCCTTGACAGGGTTGAAGTATGGTCACAGCCCGGAGACAAGCCACTGGACGAAGCTGAGGAACTGGCCTCGTTTCAAGTGATGCATAATGTGCGGCTGTCGAAGTCTGCCGCAAGCCGATGGCAGCAGGTGCGCCAATCCGGTATGACCTGCAAATTCATTACCGTCAACGAGCTGAGAGACGGACCGCTCTCAATTGCTGCTGTTCGTGAAGCACTCGATCTCGCGCTTGACCGTTCAGAGCTCATTACTCGTCTGTCTGGCGATGTCATTGAGCGTGCCGACAGCTTCTGGCCGCAAGCTGCTGATAGGCAGATGGATTCATCAGAAAGCAGCGTCGACACCACAATCGCTATCACTGACATAGAGGCCATTAAAGAACGAGTGAGAGCTTCTGGCTACCAAGGTGAGCCCATCGTTCTCGCTACGATTCCACAGTACGAGACCGATGCCCTCATCGTGCAGCAAGTATGCGAGGACGCCGGCATCACCATTGCGATTAAGCTAATCGAAGCCGAACTGTTCAAAGGTGAGGAGCGGCTAAGCGCGGACCTGCTGCTGTTCGCCATCATGCTCGATGAGCACCGTGAACTACGGCTCATTGATTTGTATACAAGCATGCAGCATCACAGGAAACCACATATGCGGCTGCTGCTGCAGAAGCAGATCGCGGACATATTGACCGAACGCTCACCATTGCGCCGCGCAGCTGCCTTCCTGGAGCTTGAGAAGCAGCTCTTGGAATCGCACAGCTTGCTCTTTCTTTACCGCAAGCATCTGAAGACCGCGTTCCATCCTTCAATCCGCGGCATTTCACTTGAATCGCTCGGCTGGGTAAGGTTCCGCGATTTATGGTTTACGCGCTAAACGAACGCGCTAACGAAACAAAGAAGCAAGAAGCGAGAGGCTTCATCTCGAGCATTCGAGAGAGAGGCCAAGCTTCTTGCTTCTTCTTATTTGGGTATCAGTTGACGCATTACTTGCGCTGCAGCACGTACCGTTCGCCTGCGACCGTATCAAACGATATACGGTCTTCGGCAACGACTCGTATCGCCACTTCTCCGTCGTTACCCGATACTTGTACTGACAAAGCAGGAGTAACATCATCCGCATTCAATGCGATTACGCAATCCTCACCGCTAACTGAAACCACTTCTATCTCCGTCCATGCCCCATCATGCCACTGGAGACTGACTTCGAATCCGCCGCGTGCGCGCAGCCCCCTCACCGAGCCGCTAGTCCAAGTACTCGGAAGCGCAGGCAGCAGCTGCAAAGCGCCTTGATGCGATTGCAGCAGCATCTCCGCAATGCCCGCGGTAGCGGCGAAATTGCCGTCGATCTGGAATGGCGGATGCGCATCGAACAGGTTCGGATAGACACCGCCGCCATGATGCCCATTCGGGTCGTTCTCACGTACGACTGTAAGCAGATTCGAGATTAGCTTAAGTGCACGATCTCCATCGCCGAAGCGAGCCCAAAGTGAGATTTTCCAGCCTAAGCTCCAGCCTGTTCCATCGTCGCCGCGGCGTTCAAGCGATCGCTTCGCGGCGCAAAACAGCTCTGTCGCAGTACGCTCAGTCAGCTGACGCCCCGGGAACACACCGAACAGATGCGACACATGGCGATGATGTACGTCCTCATCTTCGAAATCGCCGCTCGTCCACTCCTGCAACTGACCATGACGGCCAATCTGGAGCGGCATCATCTGTTCCTTCGCTTCTGCAAGCTGCGAGCTGAATGCATCATCGCCACCAAGCACTGCCGCTGCTTCCTGACAGTTTGTGAACAAGTCCCAGATGATCTCCAAATCCATCGCTGCGCCTGCGCTGACTGCAGCAAGCCCATCCGTTGTATGGAACTTATGCTCAGGTGAAGTCGACGGGCTTGTAACGAGCCTGCCTTCGCCGTTATCGATCAGCCAATCGAGGCAGAATAGTGCCGCTCCCTTCATGATCGGATAAGCTTTCTCACGCAGATAAGCTTCATCTCGCCCATATGCGTAATGCTCCCACAGATGCTGGCTAAGCCATGCTCCGCCCATCGGCCAGCTCACCCAGATCGGATCACCATGACCGTAATCGCCGACCGGGTCTGCTCCTGCCCATATGTCCGAGTTATGATGCGCGGTCCAACCACGAGCACCATAATTAACGGACGCTGTCCGCGCACCGTTTACTGCAAGGTTGCTCACGAAGGTAAGCAGCGGCTCATGGCATTCCGCCAAATTACAGCTTTCCGCGGGCCAATAATTCATCTCGGCATTAATATTAAGCGTATAGTTACTACTCCATGGCGGCCTTGTTTCCTTATTCCAGATGCCCTGCAGGTTCGCTGGCTGCGTTCCTTCACGTGAGCTTGCGATCATCAAGTAACGCCCATATTGGAAGAGCAGTTCCACGAGTGTAGGATCTTCCGCGCCATATTCGGTAACGCGTTTATCCGTCGGCATACCAATCGGCGCAGCAGATGGACCGAGCTTCAACTCTACCCTGCCAAAGAGCGACTGATAATCGGCAACATGCCGCGCACGCAGCTCCTCATACGGCATCGCAGCAGCCGCTTCCAGCGCAGCAGCAACAGTTGGCCCCGGCTGTCTGCTTCCACTGCCTGGTACAAGATCGAACCGCTCGAAGCTCGTTGCCGCACTCCAATAGAGCATGACCGTAGTAGCTCCTATAACGCGCAGTCCGTTCTGATCAATCGACCACCGGCCGCCTCCATTGCCTAGACTAACGCTCAGTCCGCCTTCCCAAGCGACCGCCCGCGACGAAGCGGGATCCTCCGCATAGACGATCGGGTGATCGACTGGATAATAGCTTGGCGCGACATGCTCCGGCGCTACACCTCTCATTACATAACGGTCGCCGTCCCGCTTCGTCTCGAACCGAAGCAGACTGTCCAGCTGCGCATGGAAGCTCAGCCGACCAGGCTCGCTTACTTCTAATCGCATCACAATAACGCCATCTGGATAGGATGCGAACGTCTCGCGCGTGTAGTCTACGGAGCCAATCGAGTAACGAACCTGCGCAATTCCTTCCTCCAAGTCAAGCGAACGCTCATAGGAGGTCCAGCAATGACCATGCTCAAACGTAAGCCGCAGATGGCCAAGCGGCAGATACGATTGCGTATATGGCCCCATCATTTCTTTCGAAAGCTTATCTGCCTCTGCATAACGACCTTCTTCAATCAACTTGCGCACCTCAGGGAGTACCTCATGCGCATGCGGATTCGTACCATCAGCCGGATAACCCGACCATAACGTATCTTCATTCAACTGCAATTCTTCCTGTTCAACACCGCCATATATCATCGCGCCGAGTCGGCCATTCCCAACTGGAAGCGCTTCCGTCCATACGTTTGCTGCTCTGTCATAATGAAGCTTCAAGAAACTCGTCCCCCTCTCCACATAATGACAATGTAGCTTTTTGCCCAATCGACCGTCAAGCGAATAAGCGCCAAATTACCTTTATTTCATATCTGTATATAAAAAAACAGCTCCGAAGAGCTGGCCATACAAGCCAGGTCATCGGAGCCGCCGCTTCACATTACATTTAGAAAGCCTTCGTCGTCCAAGACTCACAGTTCCACACTTCGGTTACGATATCGCGATAGAATTCCGGTTCGTGGGAGATCATCAGGATGCTGCCTTTGTACGCCTTGAGCGCACGCTTCAGCTCTTCCTTCGCATCAACGTCCAAGTGGTTCGTCGGCTCATCGAGCACGAGCAAGTTAGACTCACGGTTGATCAGCTTGCAGAGGCGAACCTTCGCCTTCTCGCCACCGCTTAGCACCGTGATTTTGCTCTCAATATGCTTGGTCGTCAAACCGCACTTCGCGAGTGCAGCACGCACTTCAAACTGATTGAAGGAAGGGAACTCGTTCCAGATCTCATCAATGCAAGTATTGTAGTTCGCGTCCTTCGCTTCTTGCTCGAAGTAGCCAATGTGCAGCGTCTCACCAAGCTGTACCGTGCCGGAGAGAGCTTGGATCTCGCCAAGAATACTGCGAAGCAAAGTCGTCTTACCGATACCGTTGGCACCGACAAGGGCGATCTTCTGTCCACGTTCCATGCGCAGGTTCAGCGGATTCGAGAGCGGAGAGTCGTAGCCGATTACGAGGTCATTCGCCTCGAAGATCAGTCGACCGGAAGTCCGCGCATCCTTAAAATTGAACTGCGGCTTCGGCTTCTCCTTCGCAAGTTCGATGACATCCATCTTATCGAGCTTCTTCTGGCGGGACATCGCCATATTCCGCGTCGCAACGCTCGCTTTATTGCGGGCTACGAAGTCTTTCAAATCGGAAATTTCCTGCTGCTGGCGCTTGAACGCGGACTCCAGCTGCGACTTCTTCATTTCATGTACGTTCATGAAGTGATCGTAGTCGCCCACATAGCGATTCAGCTCTTGATTTTCCATATGGTAGATCAGGTTAATAACGCTGTTCAAGAACGGAATATCGTGAGAGATGAGAATGAAGGCATTCTCGTATTCATTCAAGTAACGCTTCAACCATTCGATATGCTGCTCATCGAGATAGTTCGTCGGCTCATCGAGAAGCAGGATGTCTGGTTTCTCAAGCAGAAGCTTTGCAAGCAAAACCTTCGTCCGCTGACCGCCGGAGAGGTCATGAACGTCACGATCAAGACCAATGTCAGTGAGGCCGAGACCGCGCGCCGTCTCTTCAATCTTCGCGTCGATCATATAGAAATCCTGATTCGTCAACATATCTTGAATCGTACCTACGTCCTCTAGCATTTGCTCAAGCTCTTCTGGCGTCACTTCACCCATGCGGCCATACATGTCGTTCATCTCTTGTTCCATGTCGAACAAATATTGGAAGGCGCCTTTGAGCACATCGCGGATCGTCATTCCTTTGTTCAGAACCGCATGCTGATCGAGGTAGCCGACGCGCATCCGTTTGGACCATTCGACCTTACCGTCATCCGGCTGAAGCTTACCTGTAATAATGTTCATGAAAGTGGACTTACCTTCGCCGTTCGCGCCGATTAGTCCGATATGCTCGCCTTTCAGCAGCCGGAACGAGACGTCATTGAAGATCGCCCGATCACCGAAGCCGTGGCTAAGTCGTTCTACGTTTAATATGCTCATAATTGCACCTTTTCTGCTTAGACTTTTTATATATTCACAGTTTTTCTCGTACTATTATAGCGTCATGCGCTTAGCAACTCAATAACGAGATTCGCCAGAGCCTACGAAAATATAGCCCGAGCCGCACAGATCCTCTCCTGCTGCGTCGTTCGGGCCGCTCCGACACTCTCCGCACCTCGCGCGGCTCCTCACGCGAAGTGCAAAAGTGCACACTATTTGATTTCACCATAATCTTTAATGCTCGTGTGGGCATGAACATCAATCTTTGCCTCCGCGAAAGCTTCAGGCCAATCGTTCTGGACCTTCTTCCAATTGTGGTATTGATACGCCCGTGCGAATAACCCAAGTCCAATGGGGTCCACCTTGTTCTTCTGAAACTTGCCCACAAGCTCACGCAGTTTATTGTCCAGTTGCTCATTGATCATTTTCTCCAGCTTATGCGCATCATCCTGCACATCATAATCGAATAGTCGCTCCGTGATCTGAATCGGTAAGCCAATGTCAAATGTAAACTGGAATCTGCCGTCCTTATAGGAAGTTCTAATCTTTCGATTTACTTTCTTCACATAGAAACTAACCGTTCCCATATGAAAGACCGTACCGGGCTTATCTTTCTCTGGAAGAACGACTGTAAGCGTAAGGTCTTGGAATTTCTCATCCTGCAAGATCTGAAGCAATTCATTCTCCACCAAATTGATGGATGTGACGTACTTGCCCTTCTTATCGAGCAGTGCCGTACCCATTAATCGAATTTCTTTTGGTTCCTTGCGCAGCTCCGTGATATAAGGGGTAACACCTTTCTCGTAAATCAGTCTCTGTATCGTGAATAGCGTCGTCATTTCAACGAGATTACGCTCATGTGCCGTATCAACTAATTTAGCGATATGGAGCGGAAGCCTCCGCTTGTCATCGGGTTCGAAGAACACGACGTCCCCTACATTGCCGTCAACCATAATAATTCTTGCGTTTGCGCGCACTTTCGCATCTCGAAAAAACACATCAAGCAGCTTGTACCAATAGGGTTGCTGCAGCAGTTTCTTACTGATTAGCAAGTTCTGGAGCTTACCCGTGCTGACTAATGCAGATACTTTCGCTTCCAAATAACCGCGTGAATCACGAGGCGAGATCGCTTTAACTTTCGTCGCTTCGTTCTGTTTCTTCGCTTCCTTGTTGAATACCGGGCTAGAAATATACACAAGCAAATTATTGTCCTTATCAAGGTCCAAGCCTTCCATAAGAACGAGCGTAATATTCTCTAGATCTACTCGATCCTTACAGCCCGTTAGCGTGAGGCTCATGGCAAGCACGAGCAGCATAATACGCTTCAAGCGACTCATTTCTGCCACCTCGGGAATTGCGTCATTACCGCAAGCAACAGCCAAAGACAGAATGGGAATATGAATGCCACCGCTATACCGAGTTTGCTAAACATACTAGCCGCTTTAATACTCTCATTCCAACCGGAGTTCAAGCAATAATTGAGTACGACCATCGAGATAAGAATGATCCCGCCGTACATATAATGCTTCCCAAAAGTAAAGAAACGGCTTATGCAGTAACTCGACAAGTAAGTAGCCGGAATCCATGTTTTGGAGATGACCATGGAGTAACAAGACAGCATCACCAAATCGAACCGCTCGATAAACCGGAATTCGATAATTTTCACAACCGAAATGACCGTATCGTTGAAGTAAGTAATCTCATCCGGGCTGAGAACAACAAAACAAATGATCGTCACATAGAGATAGACCAGCATCGTAAACGTATTGGCAATAATAACGCCGACTGCTGCCGATTGTTTCTTCTCCAAGTAGGGATAGATGAAGAATACACATTCAAATCCGAGGAACGACAGGATCGTCGTATTTACCGTACGCAGCACAGGCATCCAGCCTTCTTTCAGGACAGGAAGCAGATGCAGCCAAGAGCCCTCATGAAACAACGTCACCAGTACACCGAACATCCAGACGGAAACGAGGAATGTAGCTTCAGAAAAGCGCCCTATGTCACGGACCCCGCCTTTAATCAGCATATACGCAGGTAGGATAAACAATAACATGAGCACCCATGTTTGGGTCTGCTGCATGATCCAGCTTTGAATCAGAATCACCATTCGGTCAAAAATCAGATAAGCGTACAAAGCGAAATACAATGCAAATACAAGCATCCCAAGCTTTCCTATCCATTTGCCAAAAAAATGAGAGAGCAAGTCGATGATCGTACCATTCGGATGCTTCTTCATCACTTGTACAATGATTAGGCTGGCTACTGTTGACAGGAGCCAGCCAAGAATGATCGCGATCCAACCATCTGTCCCGCTAATCGCTGCAACATCCTTGGGTATGGAGATTATGCCTACTCCAAGCTGCATACTGTGAATGATGAGGATAAATTGCAGCGTCGTAATTTGGGTAGCTTTTCCAGGCTTTAATACGGCATCCATTATTCCTCATCACCTTTAGATCGTTTTGGTCCAATCCTCGTCTTCTGCAGCGTTCTGATGCTATCCGGCCGTTTCTTCATACTCCAGAGCGGCATCCGAACGAAGACATCCTTCCAATCCCCAAGACGCATAGGCGCAAGCGGTGTGCTGTAAGACTCACCAAGCGATTTCAATTGGATGACATGGATGAGTAACCCCATGAAGCATGCGACGATGCCAATGATGCCGAATAAGGAAGCAATCAGCATCACCGGGAATCGAATCAGCCGAATTGATGCAGCCATATCGTAATTGGGAAGAATGAACGATGCGACTGCCGTTGAAGACACGACAACGACCATCAGATTGCTTACAATCCCCGCTTGCACGGCAGCTTGCCCGATAACGATACCACCTACAATTCCAACCGTTTGACCGACAGGCGCAGGCAGCCGAACCCCTGCTTCGCGAAGCATCTCAAGCATCATCTCCATGATCAACGCTTCAATGAATGGAGGGAACGGGACTGAAGCTCTAAACTGACCGATCGACAAAATCAGATCAAGCGGAATAACTTCCACATTGAACGAAATGCAAGCGATATAAATGCCCGGCAAGAACGCCGCAACGAAGCAAGCGATGAATCTCATGATGCGCAGGAAAGTTGCAATCGGCCAGCGCGTGCTGTAATCATCAACGCCTTGGAAGAAGGCTGCGACGCCAACAGGCGCAATCAAGACGCTTGATGAGCGGTCAACGACGAGACATAATCGGCCTTGAAGCAGCTGAGAAGCGGCTGTATCCGGTCGCTCTGTTGTAATGAACTGCGGGAACAGCGAGAAGGGCCGATCCTCCAAATACTCCGCAAGCTCTCCTGTATTTAGAATGCAATCCACATTTAATGCCTTTAACCGCTTCTCAAGCTCCTGCAGCAGATCCGGCTGCGTCAAATCCTCCATATATAGAATGGTCACCTTGCAGGGCACTCTGCTGCCGATATACATTTCGACCATCTTCAGCTCTCGGGTACTGACCAAGCGGCGAATAAGGGCAACGTTCTGCCAGCCAGATTCGATGAAGCCTTGATGTGAGCCTTTCAGCGACGCTTCGATCTGCGAATCGGAAATCGCACGCTGCGGCCAGCCTTGTGTATCAAGTGAATACGCCAGCTCTGCGCCATCCAGGAACAAAATGCTATGTCCTTCCAGCAGCATAAGCTCAATATTGCTCCACTGTGTCGTCGACTTCAGATCACCGACCGTAATGGGTAAATGGCTCATCTGTTCATTGTCTACAATCGGCTCGAACATGAGCTGGTAGAGCACATTATTGTTGATCGAATTTTTGTCCACGAGGCCGCACAAATAGACGAGTGCCGCCTTCTGACCTGTTTGCTTATAAATAAACGTTCTTATAATCAGATCTGGCGCTTTACTGAAGATGGTCTGCAACTTAGCCAGATTCTCTTTCAAGCTTAATTCAACTGTACCTCGATCTGGCGTATGATCCTCTCTGGACTGCCTCTGCATGACAATTTGGCGGTGAGTTATCAATTTGAATAAACGATAAAATAATTCCACTTCTTGCTCCACCGTCCTTCGTGTTCAGGATCTCTCCATCCGTTTCCTCATTGTTCCAATTAGAGCTGGAAATTATTCGTAAAATGCAAGCAGACCGCCAATTATTGGCGGTCTGCTAATGGTTTACTTTATAATTTCTTCCCTTTTCCTGAAATCAATTTCAGCAATCCATTCTCCGGCTTGACTGTGTATTGTACGCTGTAGGAGTTTACAACAACATCGCTGCCCTGCTTATCTTCTGTCGCTTCAATGATGACATCAACGATCGCGGATTGCGAGTCAGCCGATGTAATCGAGATATTCTTTATGTAGACTTCAAGCGTGTACAGGTAGCCTTTTCGGAACGCTTCGTAATCCGTCTTCGTCTGCCAATCGCTACCGAGCAAGCTGTACGCGTTCACGTAGTCCTTGCTTCCAATACTCTCATAAAACCGTTGGACGATATAATCCGCTCCATCCGACATCGCTTCCTTCGTGTACACTTCGTTATCTGTGCCGCCCGTACCCGAAGTCGCGGTTGACCGTTTCGCCAACTCCTCATCGGGATGCTGGCTCCACGCTTCGAGCATCGCCTTGACTTGCCCGATTGGGATGCTGAATCCGATCGCCCCCTGCTCTTGGACAGCCGTATTAATTCCGATCACTTTGCCGCTTGCCTGCAGGACAAGCGGTCCTCCGCTATTACCATGCGTAATCGGAGCGGAAATTTGATATAGCCCCTTATAGTTCGTCTCTTCAATCTCGAAATCCCGGTCGACGCCGCTTATGATGCCCGTCGTCACTGTATTGTCTAGCCCGAGCGGACTGCCGAAAGCCATCACTTCATCGCCGATGTCGACATTCGTCTCCGCATCGATCGCAAGCGGCTCACGACCTGCAAGCCCTTCGGCACGAAGCAGGGCGATATCCTTCTCCGGATTAATCCCGATTAGCTTGCCCACATACAAACTACCGTCGGAAGCTTTGACCGTAATTCCTGTCGCATCCAAGACGACGTGCGCGTTGGTGACAATATCGCCTTTGTCATTATAGATAAAGCCCGAACCGGTTGCCTTGCCTTCCTCTACGTCCACCTCGATGGAGACGACCTTCTTCTGATCCACTTGGATCAATTCTTTTAAACTATGCTTCACTTGAGCCGCAGAAGGATTCATCCCCGGCTTGCCAAGTGCCGACGCAGCTTCCACAACAGGGTTGTCCCATCTCTGGTCTAGCATATATACGGCTGCTGTGCCTCCCAGTAAGATAAACACAGATAATGATATCGATAACCAGCTTCTTAGTCTCATGTTGTATGCCCCCTCCTATTCCAACTGCCATTCGATACGAGTTACATTCACCGATGACAATGAGCCATCATTATAGTAGCTATTCGTGAAGCTACCTTGCTCGCCAATTGGCAAATCGTATGGCGTTACATAGAGCGTATCGCTGTAGAGGACATTCCCCCAACTGTCGAGGATGTCGTAATAAACAGTCACGTAGTTGACCGATCTTGTCGCGACGTTCTTCACCGTACCGCTTACCACGAAGTTGCCATAATCATCTACGCCGGTGTGGATGTCGACCAATTGGACACCTTCTGTCCGATTGCGCACATCCTCCTTTGTCGATGCCTCAATCGCCTTCTGAATTCGCTGCTGCTCCGCTTCTTCGAACGCCTTCTGCTTTGTAGTTATCATCTTCTGCAGCGAAAGCAGCTTCGCATTCTGGACGTCTTGCTTGAGCGCGCCATCGACTGTCTGCAGCGCTTGTTCAAAGTTCTTCGCTTGCAGCTCCTTCGACGCTTTCTCATAGGAGAGGTCGACGATTTTCTGCTTCACTTGTTGTATCGCTTTCTTCGCTGCCTCCCCAGAGTATGGTTTAAGGTCCGCAAGCAGCGGCACGAGCTCTGTCACGGTCTTCCGTTTAGCAAGGCGGTCGGTCACCTGAAGAACGGTAAACGTCTCTTCCTTGAGTGAAGCTTGGCTGGCAAGTCGTGTAAACACCGCGCCATTCCGCGAGGCAATTGACTTCTTCAGCTCCGAGACTGCCTTGAGTGCTTGCTCATATTGCTTCGCTTCCACCTGGTGGTCCATCGATTGTATGGTTCCAACCAGCTTAAGAACATCAGCCAGAACGGCTTGATCATTCAGTAGTACCGGATGCGAAGGGCGCTTCTTCAATGCAAGCTCGATCTGTTGCTGGCCTTCGGCATACTTGCCGTCCAAAGACAGCTGCTCCGCTGTTCGGATCATCGCTTCAACCTGTTTCGTTATATGCTGCTGATACAGATAGTCCCCTGCGATTCCGATCGAGACGAGCAGGAAGCTCATAATCGGAAGCAGCACCCACAGCACGGTACGCGATTTGGCTACAGCCGAATGTTTCCGATCGACTGGTGCCTCCGCCTCTTCTCTGTTTAGGTGTTCCTCATAAGCGGGACTCGCAATGGCAAGTGAAGCAGCCGTCTCACTCTCGCCCGATGACAGCTCTTCAAGCACCTCAGGTGGTATCGGTTCACTCGCTGGAACCGGAGTACCGCATTTGCTGCAAAACTTGCTTTCCTCCAGCAGGCGGTTTCCGCATTGTACACAAAACATGTCGAATCCTCCATCCGTGGTATAGGTATGATTGGCTAGGCATGACCACAGCATCACATGATTCGACATCCATAAGGAAAATCCTGTTTCCAAAGTCCTATTTATCCAAAATTAGATAGGGAATCCACTTCCTCGCGACGCAAGGAACAAGGAGGATAAAGAGAAAACCGACGAGATGAGACAATGTGTGTCCTCCTGGGATACACATAGGTGGGAAACCGACGAGATGAGGCAATGTGTGTCCTCCTGGGATACACATTGGCGAAAATCCGGCGAGATGTGGCAATGTAGCTGGTTTGCTGGACTACTTTTGAGGATAACCGACGAGATGAGGTAAAGTAGCTGGTTTGGTGGACTTCATTGGTTAATGAGGGGTCCACGAGGCACTGCATCGTCGAAAATTCGCTGAAATCGGCTATCGAAAAGCTGTTGGTCGAAACGTAGTAGAGATCGCTGAATAGAAAAGGAGCTAAGCGGCTTGTTTCTGCTTAGCTCCATTGCTTTTTGACATCCACTGCTACCATCTTCAACAGATTATGGGCAAGTGTGAAGCACCCTACCTTCTCCTCTTGTTTACTTGTTCCAATCAACGATTACTGTTTCAGTTCAGCCAATCGCATATCCAACAGCTCCAAAGCCTCACGGACTTTGCCCTTCGGCAAGTTCAAGTAGCGGTCACCAAGGCTAACTTCGTAGTAGCTGTTACTCTCGTCCACTTCACGAATATAGCGGGTCAGACCGACGCCGGTCTCCGCATAGATCGCTTTGAACATCTGCTCCAGCTTCTCCTTCGGCACAGCAGCATGAACATGGAACATGTTCGATACCGGCACCTGCGGCTTCGTCTCGATATGCTGACAGTTATTATACAGCTCTGCAAGCTCAACGGCTGCGAGGTAATACTGCTCCATCTTCGGCAGACGCTGCTCGAAATAGTAATCGCTGCTAATGATGTACGGATATAAGCTGATCAAATCGCCGCCATGGCGTCTTTTCCAAATTTTCGACTCTGTCGTGAACGACTCATCACCTGCGAGGATGGCGCCTGCAATACCGCCGATGCCTTTGTAGAACGAGACGTAGACGCTGTCGAACAACTGGCAGATTTCGGCTGCGGTCCGCTTATAATATGGCAACACTTCGAATAGACGCGCTCCATCCAGATGCAGCTTAATTCCACGCTCGCGGCAATAAGCCGAGATCGATTCAAGCTCGCTGAATGGCAGCAATGTGCCTCCGATTTCACGCTGTGGAAGCTCAAGCAGTATACACGATACCTTTTCTTCCAGCTGCTGTATGTCTGCAAGTCCGATCGTTCTGCTCTTATCGGCCAGAAGCACCGGCTCCAGTTGATGCAGCTCACGAATGCCGTTCTGTTCATGGATCTCCAGATGGCACAGCGGATGATAGGCCACTTTCTTATTGCCCGCGCCATCACTCCATATACGAAGCGCGATCTGCTGCGCCATTGTGCCGCTCGGGAAGAAGACTGCCGATGGCTTGCCAAGGTATGCTGCGATCTTCGCCTGGAACTCCTCGATGATCCGGCCCGTGCCATAAACATCACTGTCCCGCTCCCCGTCTACGGACTGGAAAGCCTCAAGCAATTGATTTACATTCCATTTACTATTACCTGTAACTGGGTAGGGTGCTGCATTAAACGCTTCGAGTAAAGTTTGTTCTGCCATTGTCATGTTGCTGCTCTTGCTCCTTATTAACCGTTTAAACGTTTGTGATTTTGGTGTGCAAGCGTCAGGAAATTCACATAGATCGGCTGCAAATTAAACTTCTTGCCGAACTCGAACTTATAGCTGGCGACCTGCAAATTATTGGTTTTGTAATACGGCGAAGTGATGTAATGAATCGTCAATTCGCTATCGTCGAAGCCTGTGCCCCCGGTCTCCATCGTCACATCAATGATGGAATCCAGATGAATCGAAGCGACTCGCGTCTTCTTCCCCGTAACCCCTTGATGGTCAATGAAGATGAGGCGCTCATCTGTAATAATGAACGAGTCCCGGACAAGCTTGAAGCCCATTTGGATTTTCTCATTCGGCATTAAGTACACGCCATATTGATTCGTTAAATCTTGTACGGATACTTCTGAATAGTTGCCAAACAACCCGCCTAATAGGTTTGCCATGCTCTAGTCCTCCTATGCGTTCCTCATAAAGTGATGTGCTTCGATAGTATTCGTCATTTTACGCCATTCCCCTCTATTGGGATGATGCTTACCGGCTGAGCACGCGAATGCCCATCACGACATTCCAGATCACAACTGTAAAACCTAGTAGTGCCGCTATCAGTCCAATGAACAATATCGACCCAACATGACCACCGAAAATCGCAACGAGGAACAGCGGCACCGCGATCAGAGGGATGAGATGGGAGAATAGCGCTCGCTTGGCATGCTGCTTCACTTCATAATCGTTCGTTACGAAGTAGATGACAACCGGTACGATGAAGCCCGCGAAGAAAATACTGAAATAGCATAAAGCCGAAATGATTTTGTTCGATTCCATATCCTGCACCACCTCTTCCATTGATTTGAAAGCTTATACGACACTTACCTGTACAAAGTTTCTTTTTCCATCATTTAGGACGTTGCCCCGTACCCGTTCGGACGATCCCACATATGATAACGTATGCAATAACACTCTTCCTCAGGGGGAGGTGATTCTTAATGACATTTGCACTTACAGATTGGATGCAATATTCCATGTGGGTTGTTCTTGGCATGATGGGTCTGAACTTCTTGCTTGGTCTCTACAAAGGACTTATGGCAGGCAGTATGACTAGCGACATGTTCACAATGTATCTGAAAGACATGATGTACTATGTACTCCCATTGTTCTTGATGGCGAACATGGATGCTTCCTTCGATTCTTCGGGTTGGATCATGTTAACCGCGTATTACGTCGGCGCATTCGGAGTTGTATTCAAGTACTTTATGGATCTCAAGAACAAATTGTAAACAGATACGCGAACACCTAAGCACTCACAATTCCATGTTTTTTTGAAGCAAGCTGCCGATGCACCGACAGCTTGTTTTTTTAATTGCATGGGATATGTTAAACAAAGTAGATGTGATTTGATGTTTACGAACATTTGTTCTATAATTGGTTTGAGATTATATTTTACCTAATAGGATGATGACTTTGATTAAAAAAGTAGATTATAAGAAGGATTTCAAGCCACTCTATATGGCACGAACGCATCCCTAAATTGTGGAAGTGCCGCGGATGCCCTTCTTTATCGTAAGTGGATCCGGAGATCCTAATGGCGAGGAATTCGCCAAGGCAACAGAAGCTTTGTACAGCTTGAGTTATGCGGTGAGAATGTCCTACAAAAGTGATGATGTACCCCTTGGGTACTATGAATATACGGTCTTCCCTCTTGAGGGAGTATGGGACTTAATGGATTACTCAAAGCCCTCAACTGACAAAAACAATTTCAAGTACACCCTCATGATACGCCAACCTGACTTTTTGACGGTAGAGCTGTTCGAACGTTTTTTGAGTCAGACAAAGCTGAAGAAGTCAAATCCGTACCTAGACAGAGTTCGGTTTGAACATGTCGAAGATGGCTTGAATTGTCAAATGATGCATATCGGTCGTTTCGACGATGAACCTGAAAGCTTCGCACGAATGGAAGCATACTGTGCCGAACATGGCTATATCCGCTCTAGCAAGCTCCATCGGGAAATCTATTTGTCTGATCCTCGCAAGACTGAACCGTCCAAGATGAGAACGGTGTTGAGATTCCATGTAGAAACCTGATCGTAGTTCAATAACTTTCATAGCCAATGCCAAAAAAGCTCTCTGTGCTTGAACAGTCGCACACAGGGAGCTTTATTCGTTCTAACGATTCTATTTCGGGTTGATCCACGATATGCCTAAATCTTGCAGCCCTTGCCGCCAGCCGTTAGGCGGAGCGATATTCGAAACGACATATCCGACTTGGCCTAGCTCGGCGATCTTCGCGACAGTCCGCTTGCCAATCTTGGACTCGTCCGCCAGCGCAATGACAATCTCTGCACTGCGGATCAGCTTGCGCGTGAACAGCGCACGATCATAATCGTAGCTTGTAAGGCCATTCGTAAGCGACACGCCGTCCACGGAGATGAACGACTTGTTTACATAGAAGTCCTCCATGATTTTCTCAGCGATCGGTCCTGAGACACGTAGATGCTTCGGATTCACTTCACCGCCGATAAAGATGATTTTGCCGTCAAAAGAGCCCCGATTATAATAGTCAATCAGCAGCGTTAGCGTCGGAATCGAACAGACGAAGATCGTCAAATTCCGCTTGCCATCAAGGCAATGCAATATCTGCATGGCAGTGCTGCCCTCGTCGATGACGATCACGTCGTTGTCATCGATTAAGTTCGCCGCCAAGGCGCCGATAATCCGCTTCTCTTCAGCATAAATAATCTCTCGCTCTGAGTAAGCAAGCTCGATATCCGCTTTATGCTTAACAGCGCCGCCGTAGACCTTCTTCAGCTTATTGTCCTTCTCCAGCTCATCAAGATCGCGGCGAATCGTCTCCGTCGACACCTCGAAATGCCGAGACAACTCGCTTACATTGACTTTGCCATGCTCACCGAGCATAGCGATAATGCTTCTCTTCCGTTCTTCACCTGCAAGGGACAAGCGTTTACCCCCCTGTTAATTCTTTATTGCATTAATTATAGCAAATTATGGCTGGCTAGTAATAGTGTCCTTCTTCGACATGCGAAATGCAATACTCGAGCTGCTAGCGGTACTGCATCAAATTGGAGCCGTTATTCGTCTCATCGAACAGATGGAACTTGTCGCCGCGGATACGCATATAGACGGTATCGCCGCTGTTCACAATCGTTTCATTGGCTGTCAGCAGTCGGATCATACCATCCAAGCGGTCCGAGCTCACGCAAAAGGAGGATTAAATCAACGTTAATGTTTTGTATTGTTGTTGATTATTCTTTTTTATGTGAGATTACACGAAAATACTGCAGCGATCGCTTCTTCAATCTGCTGCAGCGCCCATTCCAGCTGCTCTCTCGTCGTAATGAGTGGCGGAACTAGAGTCAGTACGTTGCCACTCGACACTTTGAAGCTGAGTCCTCGCTCCATGCAGATGTACATCACTTTCTCCGCACCTTCCACTGCTTTCGCTTTTGTCGTACGGCTTGTCACCAGCTCAATCGCAGCCAGCATCCCCTTCACGCGGATGTCACCGATCACTTCGTACTTCGCCATCATTTCGGTGAGCCTTTCCTTAAGGAACAGCTCCATCTGCTGTGCATGTTCGAGCAGCCTATTATTCTCGATGTATTCGATCGTCGCCAGCGCAGCCGCGCAGCCGACCGAGCTCTTCTCATGCGTGTAATGACCTAGCGAAATATCTTGCGCGATATCAAGCCCTTCGCGGACGATGATGCCTGCCATTGGGAATACTCCCCCGCCGAAGCCTTTGCCGATCACGACGATATCTGGAATGATATCGTAATGCTCGTGTACGAACATCTTGCCGGTCCGTCCGAAGGCAGTCGGAATTTCGTCCAAAATGAGCAGCACGCCGTAGCGGTCACACAATTCACGAAGTCGCTTGAAGTAAGCGGTTGGCGGAATTTGCACATCGGTGCTGCGAATCGGCTCCAATATAATCGCACCAACATCGGCTTCGCGTTCCAGCATAAATTCTAAGTAATCGAGACATTTCATCCCGTAGTCGTCACATTCCCCCATGATGCAGCGGTAGGAATTGAACGGCATCATATGCTCTGTGCCAGGCAGGAGCGGGCCGATATGATTGCGAAACACCCCTTCTCCTCCGACCGAAATCGCATCTAGGCTTGCACCGTGGAATGAATCCCACGTCGAGATCGTCTTGAATTTGCCCGTGAATTTGCGCGCCAGCTTAAGTGCCATGCCAATCGCACTCGTGCCGCCAGGTGTGAACAGCACCTTATTCAAGTCACCTGGAGCAAGCTCCGCCAGCTTCTTCGCCAGCTTGATTGCAACCGGATTCGTATAGCGACGCGGCAGGAACGGCAGCTCCTCGAGCTGCTTCATGACGGCATCCAGAACGTACCGATTCTTATAGCCAACTTGATGAACGCTGTTACCGTGGAAATCCATATATTTGCGGCCATCCTGATCTTCCAGATAGATGCCTTCTGCATTCACAATGACATTCAGGCATGGCGTCGACATCGACTGATGAATGAAATAACGGCTGTCTTCCTCCAAGATGTCCAAAGTATCCTCACTCAAATGCCGATCCTGCCATAGCTGGCGCTCCGGGGATAAATTAATATCCCCCTCTGTTCGCATGTATGATTTCATTTCCATTTGCGCGACCTCCTTCCGTCCGACCATGTGGTATGAAGATGGAGATTACCTTTGTAAATAGGCTTGCTATGGTCGATAAAAACTATATTTTTCATGTTAGTGTATCCTTCGAGGTGTTTGGGTTATTGTGGTTTTAATATTAGTTCGTGTTGCTTTGTTCAGCATAACTTGCACATAAATACAATTCAATCCTTCGCTGAAAGATTTATCTCTCCGTTTACAATATTGAAAGTAATCTAGACGTCTCCCCCTGTTTATGAAGAAATCGTAAACGAACGCACGGCGCGAAGCGGGTCAAGCCTTTACTGGAACTTCACCTGATAAAACAACAACAATACAACTCTATCATTTATGCACGAGCTAAGTGATCCTATGTGCCTTTTTTTGTCCAGATCATTTCCTTGTCACAAGCACTCGAATATGTTAAAAGAGTATAGATGATATTGCTTGGAGGAGATTCATTCGTGGCACAGCTCTATTACAAATATGGAACTATGAACAGCGGCAAATCGTTCGAAATTATTAAAGTGGCGCATAACTACGAGGAGCAAGGCAAACGGGTCCTCATCTACTCGCCATCGTTCAGCGCAAGAGACGGCGCAGAGCTTGTCGGCTCCCGGGTCGGATTCGAGCGGGCAGCCATTCCGGTTGATGAGCAGACGAATCTGTATGAGAGCGTAAAGTCACATCTCTCCACTTCCGGACCGAAGCAAATTTACTGCGTCCTTATTGATGAAGCTCAATTTCTGAAGAAACATCATATTATCCAGCTAACGCAAGTGGTTGATGAATTGAACATCCCGGTTATGGCTTTCGGGCTGAAGAACGACTTCCAGAACCAGTTGTTCGAAGGCAGCTACAATCTTCTCGTGCAAGCGGACAAGATCGAAGAGATTAAGACGATCTGCTGGTACTGCGACCGCAAAGCAACGATGGTTATCCGGTTCCGCGACGGCCAGCCCGTTAACGCCGGGCAGCAGATCCAAATCGGCGGCAACGAGGACTATAAGCCGGTTTGCAGACGGTGTTATAATCAAGCCTTCCGCAGCCAAAGCGATAGCGATAGTGAGGAATAAAGAAGGAGAGGCGAATTTCGCTCTCCAGAGTGTAGAGAACTCCGCGTTTTTATTAAACCGCGGGGTTCTCTTTTTTTATATGAAGCGCTCTGGGTTATTCCATATCCCGAGCATGGCTGACCTCTGACAGCCGTTGGCCCGGCTAAAGAACCGTAAACCGAACGCAGCTTTCAAAATATTGTAACGAAAACCGGCAGCCTGGAGGGCGAATTTCGCCATTCCAGACTGTTCATTGAATCTTTTTGACATGATGCTGCTAACTTCAGTAAAGTGGAAAGATAAGACAGACATACTTGAGGAGGCTGTAATGACCTATGCAATCTGAAGCTCCAGAACTACCATTCACATCGATGCGCCAACTTGTAGGACCGCTCATTGCTATTATTGTGGGAATCTTCATGGTTATTCTCGACAGTACAGCGGTTAACGTCGCTATCCCTGTGCTCGTGGATGACTTCCACAGTACTCTGACAATGGTGCAATGGACCGTAACCGGCTATGCGCTTGCACAGGCGGCTGTCATCCCGCTCTCTGGATGGATGACCGACCGGTTCGGGTCAAAGGAAGTGTTCCTCCTGTCCCTCGTCCTGTTTACGATCGGATCCGTGCTGTGTGCAACAGCGACGACCGTCGATCAGCTTATTACATACCGCATCCTGCAGGGTCTTGGCGGCGGTATGGTCACACCGATCGCATTCGCCATGACGTATCGGCTGAGCCCGCCTGAGAAAGCAGGCTCGATTATGGGCCTTATGGGCATGCCGATTCTTCTCGCTCCAGCGCTAGGCCCGATTATATCCGGCTATTTGGTCGACTATGTGAAATGGGAATGGATCTTTCTCATTAATCTCCCTGTCGGCATCGTCGGTGTCATACTAGTCGGACTGCTTCTGCCAAAACTGCCGAGAAAGGCGTCCACGTCGCTTGACATCCTGGGGATTATTCTTGGTCCACTCGCCTTCTCTGGCTTGTCCTATGGTCTAAGTGAAGGCTCAACGAGCTGGTCATCGGACAAAACGATAATCGGCCTCGTTGTTGGCGGTGCTTCTCTCATCGGATTCGTTGTCGTCGAGCTGCTTCGGAAGAAAGAGCCGCTGCTCGAGCTTCGCGTCTTCCGTTCCCCGCTCTTCACGCGCGGCATTATAGTGCAGTGGGTGCTGCAATTCGTTATGTTCGGCATTATCTTCACTGTCCCGTTCTTCATGCAGAAGCTGATGGGCATGACCGCCTTCCACGCCGGCATGTGGACACTGCCGCAAGCGATTGCTGCTGGCCTATTCATGCCTATCGGCGGACGGCTGTACGACCGTATCGGTGCTAGGCCGCTCGTCCTTACCGGCTTAACGATCGTAACCGTTGGCGCTTATCTCATATCGCGCATCGATCCGAGTGATAACGCAATTATGTTCCTCTTGCCACGCGCCTTGCTCGGTATGGGCATGGGTCTCTCCTTCCTGGCGCTGAACACACATCTGATTCAATCCGCCCCGAGCAATCTCGTCAGCCGAGTCACTTCGCTGACAAGCGCAGCGCAGCAGGTCGTCACCTCGTTCTCAGTGGCAGGATTAACGACGTTAATTGTTAGCCGCACTAATCATCATGCTGCTGCTGGCGAGAAGCCGATGCCAGACGCGATGTCGCATGCTTTTCATGATACGTATCTATCACTTGCGGGACTTGCCATCTTAGGATTAATTCTTGCTGTGACGCTGAAGCGTCCGAAGGTATCGAACTCTACGGACGCACAACAAACGCATATGGTTGATATGGGTTAAACAGGTCCACTCGCCTCACTTACGTTATTTCAGCTCGCATGAAATCCTCTCTCCCCGTTCATGTTATGGAGGACGGAGGTGAGAAGCTTATGACAGGAAGAAACAGCAAGCCGAAGAATAAAGGTCCTGCCTCGCATCCCGGTCGGTTAGATCAATACGGAGAGCGATTGTCGGCGGAGAGCGATAATGTGGCAGCGAATAATAACGGCGGAAAAAGCTGCTAACCTCTAATCAGCACTGCGAACTACGTTAGACTAAAGCTACGATTAATCTATGTAACTTTAAAGCATCGTCCTCATCAGGACGGTGCTTTATTGCGTTCTGCTTCTTTCTCCACCGCTTCATAGGCGAGCACAGATTCGCTGCTTATGACTGTCCCCCGATGCTGGCCGTCACAGATCGCGCTCATGGAGCCAGGTTCATCGAAGTTGAACACATGAATTGGGAGTTCATAGTCCCTCGCCAAAATAAACGCAGCCTGATCCATAATGCGCAAATCCTGCTTCAGCACATCGTTGTAATGCAACGACCGGAACTTCCGCGCATTGACGTCTCTCTTCGGATCGGAGCTGAATACACCGTCAACCCCTTGCTTCGCGACAAGCAGTGCATCGCAGCTCACTTCTATCGCCCGTTGGACAGATGGGTAGTCCGTCGTCACGTACGGCTGGCCATTGCCACCGGCGAAGATGACAATATACCCTTTCTCAAGATGATGAACGGCTCGAAGCCGAATGTAAGGCTCAGCGACGGATGTCAGCGGAATAGCTGTCATGACGCGGACTTCATGGCTGCCTTTTGCCTTGAGTACCCCGCGAAGCATTAAGCTGTTCACAACGGTGGCAAGCGTCCCGATGTTGTCTGCCTCGGCGCGCTCGATTCCCCATAGCGCAGCCATGTTCCCTCGGAATATGTTGCCACCGCCGATGACGAGGCATACCTCAATACCTTTTTCCACCACCGACATAATCTCGCTTGCGATGTGCTCCATCCGCTCCGGATCGAATCCGAACGCACTCTCGCCTGCAATTGCCCCGCCGCTTAGCTTGATTAACACGCGCTTGTACTTGCTCATCCGCACATCAGCCCCCTTAAAAAAATAAAACACTAAAGCACATACGCTTTAGTGTTTCGTGAATCCCATTGAACTACTGGAGGAAAGAACGTATTTCCACTGCCGGACGGTTGATTCTTTGCTTCTTCGTCATCAAGCAGCATCGCTCCTCTCCATTTATTCCTGTTCAAGATTATATGCGTATAGGGGAAAATCGGTCAAGGAAAAATTTACAAATCAAAAATGTATATTCTTACCCCAATATCGGGCACGATAACGCTTGTTAAAAAACTTACATGAAGCAGGAGGTTCTAACACACATGACTAAACAGGGTAATGGTGTATCGAAAGCAGAAGTCCAATCCACAGAACTAAACAAGCTACCCGTAGCTGGCGAGGCTGACACAGAATTCTCTGCTGAAGAAGCTGCAGAAGCGTTCGAGAACAGTAATGGCGCGAATCAGGCTGCTGCAAGTGCGGCAGATGCATTCAAAGAGAACGAATAATTCAATCGACATCTGACAAAAAAGAAGCCCGATCCGCATCACTTCGGAATCGGGCTTCACTTATGCTAATGGATCGTTGATGTCACTTCCGTCAGACGCGTTCTGCGGCTCATTCTCGGACCGCCTCCAGAGACGCTTCTCATAAGCTCCGGGAGCGCAACACCAAGCAGGACGATTACAACCCCAGCCCACTGTAGCATGCTCACATGCTCATGCAGCACGACTGCTGAGAGCATAACCGCTACGGGCAGCTCGGCTGCGCCGACAATGCCTGCCATGCCGCCGCCGATATGCGGCACACCGATGGCGAACAGCACAGGTGGAATGAATGCGCCGAACAAACCGAGCAGGAAGCCGAACAAGAGCAGGCTGCTCCAAATGACACCGTTAAACAAGAATGTTGGCGGGAATAGAATGAAGACGAAGATAAGTCCGCCCGTAATCATCCATGCACTGCGATAGGCCGGATGTACGGATGGCACCGCTTTGCCACTGAACAGAATAAACAACGAGTAACTCACTGCTGCAAGCAATCCGAGCACGACACCAGTCATGTCGAAGTCCGCCAAGCCTTGCTCCATAATACCGGCAGCAAGCAAGGTCCCACCGAACAAGATGGCGAGTGTCAGCAGCATAATGCCGTTTGGCCGTTTACGCGAGCTGATCGCTTGAATAAGAACACCCATCCACGTAAATTGAAACAACAGCACGATCGCAAGCGAGTTCGGAATGTAACGAAGCGACTGGTAATACAACAAGCCAGTCAGAGCGGTTGGAATACCCGCTGACATGAGCATGAAGCGTTGCTTCCAAGTAAGGCTCTTCTCTTGTGTCACGCCAGCTTCTTTCGCCGACTGGCGCTTATTCCTTACCTTCATATACATGACCATAAGCCATGATAGTATAAATCCAATCAACAGCTGCGTCCCGACAACTTCACCGAGATCGTAGCCTGCATCATACGCATGAACCACAATTGTGGATAGAATGCCGTAGCTAACCGCACCTAGAAAAACAGATAACAAGTATTTCATATCTAAGCTGCCCCCTCCGAGCAATAAAAAATTCCTAACCGCAAATACAAAATTATCAATTACGATAATTCCGTATTCGTAGTTAGGAAGTTTAGGCTTCCCGTAGAAACCCTCACCCTGTTGTGAGGTTATACGAATTTCGTATGCGGTTTGTGTTTCACTTCTTGGAATGTTACAGGAGAAGTTTATGAATGTCAACCGCCGATTAGGCCCATTTTATTAGGCAAGTTTACTGAAATCGCTTCGCATTATACTTCTGACATGTGATGCCCATTTCGAATTCACGGGACAATATTTCCTCGCCACCTTCTCAATGGTCGTATAGCCCCGCTCCACATAATTGTCCGATAATAGTTGTCCAAATTTCTGAACGCAATCCCCTTTCGTTTCGAAGTAAGTTGCCTTTCGATATGGATTGCTGGAAGTTGCATTTAAGCCGAACAAGTTGTTCTTGGTCCTCGCCAGCCTACTCTTCCCGTTGCCGCTCTCGAGCTTCATAACAGCTATCGTGAAGAAGGCGTTAATGCCATACTCCTCTTCAATGCTCAATACCGCTTGCTCCAGCCCTTGGCCAGATAACTTCGTCCCGTTCAGCAGCTGTGCAATCTGCTTCGAGGATAAGCCAGAGTCCGTATTCACACGGGAAGTCGGTTTAACCGGATTTCCGTTATCATCCTCTGCAATACTCGTATCTACGGTTGCCACTTGATCTTCAATGGGACTAACCTTAACGTCCATCGTATGTACTTTTGGCCTAACATCCACCTGTAGCGACTTGTTCTGCAGAACTTTAGCCGACGTAACCGCCGAGGATACGGCAGATACGGCAGAGACAGTAGAGACAGTAGAGACAGCAGATTCTGCAGATTGGATTGTTACTTCTGCCGGCGCCTGCTTCATGCCAATTACAGTCGCATATCCGCCATGGACATAACCGCCGCTCTTCAGCATAAGCCATCCGGCATCATCCTTGGACAACACTTGCAGCTGTGTCCCTTGCTTGACCTCGTACATGATTTTGGCATCAGCATTCGGTTCCGAACGGACATTGAGGTAAAATGACGTTACTTTATATGTATAAAGGGGTTTTGCACTCGCAATTGCGACGGGCTTCTTCTTCTCAGTGGCAGCAATCGGAGCAGAGATGGCCGACGTCGGCGTTGCTTTCTTCACGACGGTAACCGGCTGAAACGCTGATTTGGAGATAATCGAGGAGGACGTTAAACGTTCAATCATGATCTGCTTATTCGAAGTAAACTTCTGCGTTAAAATATTATCGGCGGATCGGCTACTCCACAAGCTAAACGTATGGTTAAAAGAAAGGACGAACGACGCAAGCAGCGCCGCGATAATCATATAAGCCACTACATTCCATTGGATGCTCCTAGACATAAACACACCTCTTTCTTGTATTTATTAGGGCCTTTCCGATATAGGTTAGATTGTAAAGGCTATCTTATGAAAAACATGTCAAACCTTCTGCGAGAAAATTTTGTAGTTTTGTCGATGACATACTCCTTTTGACGAACAAAAAAGAAGCCTGAGCTTTCAGGCTTCCGAAATGGGCGGATATTAGCACTCCGGATATGGCTTACGTCCAATAAAACCGTCATTCCAGCCATGATAGTGCGAGATTCGAGTTTCTCCTTGCTTCCAACAAATTAGAATTTTCTCACCATTCAATAGAGAGGGGAAATCAATGAGTCCTGGATTAATCATTTTGAGCATGACGCCCTTGCGTTCGAAGTTGCTTATGCCCAGATCAATCTCCATTCTCATAAATTCAAGCTGGCTTTCCAGCTCGAAGAAAGGGTCGGATTCGGTACTTCCTTGCGGCTTCACTAGCTCACGTTTCCCTTTAAGTATCTGTAATTCTTCATATTTCTCTTCGAACTGCTGAGCTAGCAGCTGAAGCTTAAATAAATCCTCTTGCAACTGCGGCAGCATCGCATTCGCTTCACTCATTGTAAATATTGGTTGCTCCACGCTCGTCATCACTCCTCCTTCGTTAGTTTACTTGAAACTCGCACAGAAAGAAAACAGGGACCGGGAAGCGTGATACACGCTCCAGATCCCTGCCACAAATCAATTGATGCTTATTTAAAATATTGCTTCAAATGCTGTGCAGCCTTCACGATGCCCTGACGCTCTGCTTCAATCGAGCCCCAGTAGCTGTGATCCTCAAGCTCGATACTAACTGCGCCATTGTAGCCGAGACGGTCAAGACGCACCGCAACCTTGCCCCACTCTACAGCGCCGCGGCCTGGAATCGTATATCGCCAGGAGCCTTCCGAGAAGTCGTACTTCTCGCCGAAGGTAGCCTCCAGTACGCCGCATTCGTAGAGCTCATCCGTAAGAATTTCTGTATCTTTGCCGTGAGCGTGATTAACGCGCTCGCCGAATTCCGTAAGCGCTCGCAGGTAGTCGATACCAAGTCTCACGAGGTGGGATGGGTCATAGTTAAGTCCAAAATGCTTCGAAGGGATCGCTTCAAACATCGCTCGCCACATCTCTGGCGTACAGCCGAGAGTCGGATAATGCGGCGCCGGTCCAGGCCAGCCCTCGATCGCAATATAAACGCCGTTCTGTTCAGCATGCTTCACAACTTCAGGGAAAGAATCTTTGAAGAGCGCAAAGCCTTCACGACGAGGCAATGTAAGATCTTCCGGCACAAGACACATGAACAACACTTTGCCGCCAAGCTCAGCGATGCCGCTGATTTGCTTCTTCTGCATTTCAATTGCTTGCTCGCGCTTCGCTTCATCACGGCTAAGCAGCTGAGCGGTATAGTGCGCGTCTATCGAACCAATGCCAATGCCTGCCGCAGAACAAGCTTCCTTCACTTCGACAGTCAAGTTTGAAACGTCCAGCACGTCAAGTCCTGCCTCAGCCGCCCAAGCTGCCGTCTTCTGAATACCCTCATCGCCAATCTTTGGCGGAATCCGCATTCCAATTTGTACGTTCATCCTTATATTGCCTCCTCTTTGATAGCAGTGCCAAGCGGTGAATAGCCTGCTGCTTCATAGATCATTTCAGATAGCTTCGTAACTTTCAGAGCGAATTCGCCCGGAACAAGCACTTCGTGACGGCCAAGTATCGCATCTACGAAGCTCTTATCCTGATTCGTCACAGCGACTGGCAGCTCAGGCACAATCGGCTCCTCGTTCAGACGGCGGAGCGTAATCTTGCCATTGTCATAGAAAATACCGCCGTTCTCGCCGCAGAACACGAATGTTTCATGCCAGCATGGCGAGAAGCCGACCAAATTCAGTCCAGCGACTGGACCTTCAGCGAACCGGATCGACGTGAAGGTATCAATCTCGACTGGTGAGCCGTGCATATGCAGCTGCGGCTTCACCTCTACTGGAGTAAGACCTGTCGTCCATAACAGGACGTCAATAATATGGCTGCCGGAATCCATCAGGAAACCGCCACCGGACAATGCCGGATTTTGCCGCCATGAGCCAGGTGTTCCTTGTCTCCATTCCTGATATAGCGATGCGGTGATCGACGTCAGCTTGCCGATTTCGCCGGTTTCAATTGCTTCTTTGATGTATAGAAATTCTGGTTGAAAATGACGCTGATACGACACCTGCATCAATTTGCCCACTTGATTCGAAAGTTCAATTAGTTGCTGCGCTTCTTCAGATGAACAAACCATCGGTTTCTCCATCATGACATGCAGTCCACTGTTCAGTGCATCGGTCGCTTGCTCGTAATGAAGGGTGTGCGGCGAGCAGATCACGACAGCATCCAGCTCGGCATGCGCGAGCAGCTCTTTGTAATCCGAGTAAGCGCTTACGGAATCGAGCTTATGCTCGTCCACAAATCGAATGCGGTTCTGCTCACTTGGATCTGCAATTGCGACAATTGATGCCTCAGGCAGTTCCAGCAGCTGTCTTGCATGCCAATTGGCGATGCCGCCAGTGCCGATCATGCCAATACGAACTTTACTCATTGCCCTTTAACCTCCCGTGATGGATAAGTATGTAAGATACTCCCTAAACCTATCACAAATCATAACGCCTACCAATCCAAAAATACGACAAAACATGATTGTCTTCGATCCAAATAGTCCATGTTTGTATGAGCAGGAATGCGGTAATGATAAGCATGGAACGTTATGACCATGAAACAAGCAGGAGGATTCTAAGACAATTATGAAAATGACAAGTTCCATACTGGGCAAGACAGCGTTGTGCGTCATGCTGTTTGGTCTATCGGTTGGCGCATCCGTGAAGGCACATCCCGCTCCGGCGGATACAAGCGGCGAGACGGTTAACGTGAAGATTGTTAATGGTTCCGGTGCTGAGATTGGCACCGCAACACTAACGCAGAATCAGGACGCGGTGCGGCTACATGTTGAGGCAAAGAGCTTGCCGCCGGGCATACACGGCATTCACTTCCATGAAACGGGCAAATGCGAAGGGCCGAAGTTCACATCTGCAGGCGCCCATCTGAATCCACAGACGAAGCAGCATGGATTTAACAATCCGAAGGGCTTCCACGTCGGTGATTTGCCGAACATTCAAGTAGCGGCAGACGGTACGGTCAAAGTTGATATTGAGACGAAAATCGTTACGCTCGCGCCGAATCAGCCGAATTCGTTAAAGAAAACAGGCGGCACAGCAATAGTCATCCATGCGCAGGCAGATGATTATAAGACCGATCCATCTGGCAATTCCGGCGACCGCATCGCTTGCGGCGTTATTCAATAACAAGAACTATTCACGGAACGGTCATCACTTCGCTTGTTTTCGAAGTCGATGGCCGTTTACAACTTAGAGCCGGTAGGCTACATTGTTACATGGAGTTGGTAAGAAATAGAGATTAGACAAATTTAGACAACAAGGAGAAACACATACTGATGATTACTAAACAGCTATCCCCGCTCGTTCAGCAGCTGGATCTGAAGCCGCATCCTGAAGGCGGCTGGTACAAAGAGCTCTGGAAAGCATCCTTTGAAATTCCGCAAGCCGTTCTCGGTGATCGTTATTCCGGCAACCGCGCGGCAGCAACATCTATCTATTTTGTCCTACACCCCGATGAAGTGTCAGATTGGCATGTCGTTCTGTCGGACGAGCTGTGGTTCTGGCATTCCGGTAGTCCCTTGCTTCTATCGCTTGGCGGTACTGACGATGATCCGCATACGACAGAGGAGATTATCGTAGGACCTGATATTTCGAAGGGTCAGCGGCCTCAAGCTCTCGTCCCTGCGAACGTATGGCAGAAAGCGAAGCCGCTCGGCGATGAACCTGTATTCGTTTCATGCGTCGTAGCACCTGGCTTCCATTATGATGATTTCAAACTCATTTCCAGCACTAATAAATAACCTACTCGTATAAGCGAAAAAGCCAATCAGGGCGTCCTGGTTGGCTTTTTTTCATTGTCAATGCCATTATCATGAAGTTTTTCTCACGAGATTCTAACAAATGCAGCCTATCATGCGGATTCACTGGACTTCCGTCCACATTGGAAAGTAGTGGCAAGACAAGCCGTGCTATAGTGTTCTCTGGTCAAGACGACAACACGGTATAAGCCAACTACTACTATTCATTGCAGGAGGATGACATCATGAATACGAAATTGACGACCAAAACTACATACCGGATCGGCAAGAAACTGCTCGGCGTTACGCTCAGTGTAGCAATCGCATGCTCAGCAGGATTGCTGCTCAAACCACAGACGACACATGCTTCTACGGCATCGGACACGCGGCTCGTAAATAATATTATTTCAACTGGCAAACACTATCTAGGCGTACCTTATAAATTCGGTGCCAAATCGGGCATCACAAGCTCTTTCGACTGCTCCTCGTTCACTCAATATATATTCAAGAAGAATGGAATTACACTTCCACGTTCTTCGCGTGATCAATCTCGCGCAGGTACGTTTGTGTCCAAGAGCAATCTGAAGGCTGGCGATCTCATTTTCTCTGATACGAACCGTGACGGCATCATTAATCATGTGAGCCTCTACATCGGGAACGGCAAAGTACTGCAAACGTATCGTGTTGGCATTGGCGTAACGATCTCAACGTTCAAAGGCAGTATCTGGGACAAGACGTACAAAACAGCACGCCGAGTTATCTAATTTCATAAAAGCCAACCTTCGCGTGCAGCGCTTCTTCAATAAGAAGTGCTGCACGTTTTTGCTGTTGCTGTGGGCAAGCGTACTAACTGGGTTACATGCTGATCCATACACTAGTTGTTAAGAGGAAAACCAGCCTCTACCGCTGTAAGGAGGCCTGATTATGAAACTGGATATCGGCTGTGGATCGAATAAGCAGCCGGGCTATTATGGCATTGACCGCACGGCGCTGCCTGGCGTGAACCTTGTCAGCGATCTAAATTCAGAAATTCCGTTTCCAGACAATTCGGTTGAGCTTATACTTGTCAGCCGCATGCTAGCTTATGCGAACGATCTAAACTACGCGATGGGCGAGCTCTATCGCGTGAGTACGCATGGCGCAATTATCTGTCTACTCTGCCCCTATGCTCATAATTTCAGATACAGCTCGAATCCGTATTTGAAGAGCCGCTTTGATGAACATACGCCGCGTTACTTAACGACCGTGTTCCGCGATCCCCCTGGCAGCCCGCCATGTCCGCAGCTTGTTCCCTATCAGTATTTTCCGCCGCCTCCCTATGATTTTCGTCTGCTGCGAATGGAGCTCTTCTATAATCAGACCTATCAAACCTCGCTTTACGAACCGGAAGAGCTTGAATTGCTGAAGGAATTGCAAGCAAATGTCGTGGATGAGATTATGTATCATTACGTCGTTGTGAAAGCTCCAATGATGGAGAACGAATGGCTGACTCTGTGTGAACAATCCTTACCTGAACCGTATGCCGCTACTTTGCTTCGTAGCATACCTCCATTTTAAGGCGCATATGTTCAGTTAGTGTGCACATTGCTGTACTCATATGCTTGTTCATTGTAAGGGGGTGAGCAGCATTGCACTAGTCGTTCGAGCTCAGTTTAATGCCACAGGATCCATTACTTTTACTGGTAATACGCTCGGTCTTAGCCGTTCTGACACAGTAGGCGTTCCCGGTACACAAGATAGCATCGGCGCGTTCGTGACAACGGATACCTCTGTCCGAGTCGGGACTTACCCATTCGGCACGACGAGCAATTATTTGCTGAACAATGCGGATGCCATTCTCGTCATTCCTGCCGGAAGTACGGTTCTCTACGCGGAGCTAATCTGGGGCGGAACCTATGTTGTGCCGGGCGTTAACCTGTCAGCCGCTATTAACAATCCTGTCAATCTCAAACTCCCTAACAGCACCACGTTCAGCGTATCTCCGGATGCGGCAACGGCGAACAACTTCGACTTGGGGAGCGGCGCGCTCGGTTATACGCGCACAGCGAATGTCACCTCGCAAATTTCACAAGGCGGCGCAGGCACCTATAATGTAGGAGCTGTCGTGGGAACCGCAACGGTAACAGACCCGACTGCAAATCATGCGGGATGGACACTTGCAGTTATTTATGGAAATCCTACGCTTCCCTTCCGCAACATGTCGCTGCGTGTAGGTGCCGTACTCATCCAATCGACCTCAGCGCCGGTTGTGACGACAATTACTGGCTTTGCGACACCTACATCAGGAGCACTCAGCGGCCGGGCGCTATTTAGCGGGCAAGAAGGCGATGCGAACCGTACTGGCGACCAGGCGTTGTTCGGGCCAAGCTCTGGCACACAGGTCGCATTGTCAGGTACGAACAATTTCGCTAACAACTTCTTTGCATCACAGATTAACAACGACTCCGGGGCACTCAATACGACCGGTACGTTCGGCACGCGCAACCAGACGAACGGAGCGCCAGGAACGAATATCATCGGCGGCCGTCAAGGCTGGGATATTACGAATGTCGACGTTTCAGCAAGGCTGATCAATAACCAATCGTCTGCCGTTCTTACACTAACAACGTCAGGCGATGCGTATGTCGTTAACGCGAATGCGCTGCAAATCAATATTAACGCCCCTGTCGTCTCCCTTACGAAGAGTGCGAATGTAGCTGGTACCGTCATTAACGATCAAGTCACATACACCGTGACAGTCAACAATACCGGTACTGCTAATGCATCGAACGTCGTTGTCACCGATGCTCTGCCAGCAGGCTCTGCCTTCGTCGCAGGAAGTGTAGTGCTAGCAGGCGTAGCTAAGCCGACTTTCGACATAACGGCAGGTGTTCCGATTGGTACTCTTGCGCTGAACAGCTCGGTTACTCTTACATACAAAGCGAGAATTACCTCTCTTCCGAGTCCACCTACCGTCAATAACACCGCAAACGCTGCTTTTACGTTCCAAAGTGTCGCCGGCGGCGATACCATCACTGGCGTAATTCCGTCCAATACGGTTTCTACGCCGGTCTATTCTCCTGTGCTGAATCTGATTAAATCAGCTAATACGTCGAATGCCGCTATAGGGACGACGGTCACGTATACGATACTCGTCAACAACTCTGGTAGCATCGGCGCAACAACAACGCTAACCGATAATATACCGACAGGCAGTACGCTTGTTCCGAACAGCGTAACCGTGAACAGTGTGACACAGCCAGTCGCGAATCCAGCAGTAGGCTTCCCGATTGGGACTGTCGCCGTGGGCACAACGACAACGGTGACATTCCAGGTCGTCGTTAACTCCCTCCCGTCTCCGCCGCAGCTGACGGACCAAGCGACGTCCACATACACGTATTCTCCACCGGACGGCCGGGTATTGAGCGGCTCCGCTGCATCCAACACGTTAACGATTCCGGTCTCAGTGCCGAACGTCACCGCATCGAAGAGCTCGAACCGAACAGCGACTACAGTTGGCGATACGATTACGTTCTCAACAGTCGTTGCAAACAGCGGCGTAGCGCCTGTAACCAATGTCGTCTTCAATGACCCGATTCCGACAGGCACAAGCTTTGTTGCAGGCTCAGTCACGGTAGGCGGCACTCCGGTAACCGGAGCCAACCCTGCGAGCGGGATATCGCTTGGCACCATTAACAACGGTACATCCGTGACCGTCGCATTCCAGCTGCTCGTCACATCATTGCCGAACCCGGCTCAAATTACGAACCGAGCTTCGATCTCTTATAACTCTGGCACGTTCAACGGTATTTCCTTATCGAATACGATCAACGTGCCGGTCTACCAACCGATTATTAGCGCATCCAAATCCGCGAATTTCACCCAAGCGACAGTCGGCGACACGATTACGTACACGTTCTCGATACCGAATACTGGCAATATCAATGCACAGCTCACATTAACAGATTCGCTTCCTGCAGGGACCACTTATGTGGCAAACAGCATCACCGTTAATGGATCGCCGCGCCCTGGTGCGACGCCGCAGACCGGCATCCCGGTAGGCACTGTCGCTGCTGGCGCAACGGTAACCGTCATTTTTCAAGTCTTATTACAGACGCTTCCTAATCCGCCGAGTCTTTCCAATCAGGCAACTTTCGCATATACGTACACGCTCCCGGATTCTCGGGTAATGAACGGCAGCGGCAGCTCAAACCGCGTCACGATTCCGGCTTCTGCCCCGAATGTGAACGTAAGCAAAAGCATCAGTGAACCGGAAGCCGCCGTCGGAGATGAAATCACTTACACCATTGTCGTCACCAATAACGGTATAGAAGCGGTTAGTCAAGTTATCGTTTCTGACCCCATCCCTGTTGGGACGATCTTCGAATCAGGCAGCGTCCTAATTGGGGGTGTACCTGCGCCTAGTGCCAACCCAGCATCTGGGGTTGCCGTTGGCTCGATCGCGGCTGGAGCTTCTAAAACCGTTTCGTTCAAGGTCATTGCCGTGTCCCTGCCAACGCCCGCGCAATTCTCCAATCGGGCAGCTGTCAGCTTCACCTCCGGAGCATTCACAGGTTCATCGTTCTCGAATACGATTACGATTCCGGTTTATCAGCCAATTATTTCGATCACGAAGAGCGCGAACACTTCAGCAGCTACACTCGGTGATTTGGTCGTCTATACCTTGCAGGTCAGCAATAATGGCAATATTGCCGCGAACATGACGCTTAGCGACAATATTCCTTCGGGCTGTTCCTTTGTCGCGAACTCGGTCATCCTTAATGGCGTGCCACAGCCAGGAAGCGATCCATCGGCAGGCTTCCCGATCTTTACAGTACCTCCTTTTGGCATCAGTACCGTCACGTTCGAGGTATCCGTTGATACGCTGCCTTCTCCGCAGCAACTTGTTAACAGTGCAAGCGGCACGTATACGTACACGCTGCCAGGCGGGCGTATCTTGAATGGTGAAGTGAGCTCGAATACCGTATCCATCCCGGTTTCAGCGCCGAACTTGTCCGTCGTACTCAGCACTACTGCGCCAGACGTCATCACCGGCGACACGATTACGTATACAGGCGTCGTTACGAACAACGGCATTACGAACGTTAACAATGTCATCTTCGTTGGGCCGAGCATTCCAGGAACGACCTTCGTAGCTGGCAGTGTCACCGTGAATGGAGTAGCAGTTCCCCAGGCGGATGCGACCGCCGGCATCCCGATCGGTGCGCTTGGCCCTGGCGCCTTTGCGACCGTGACCTACGAGGTGAAGTTAATCATGCCTGTGTCCGATCAAATCGTTAACCAGTCGACCGTCAGCTTTACGTCCGGCAGCTTCTCGAGCACGTCGTCGTCCAATGTCGTAACGACGCCCGTTACCCAACCGGAAATTAGCGTCATCAAAACCGCCAACACGTCAAACGCACAAGTCGGCGACACGGTCACCTTCACAATCGCAGTGAGCAATACCGGCAATTTGCCGGCGAGCGTCATCGTAACCGATACGATACCTCCATCATCTACTTATGTCCAGAACAGCGTCATCGTGAACGGCCTGCCGCAACCGAGCTCCACCCCGACAGGCGGCATCGATGCCGGTACGGTGAACCCTGGCGGCACATCCTACGTCATGTTCTCAGTCGTCATCGATACGCTTCCAAATCCACAGCAGCTCGTCAACCAAGCAACCGCGACTTATACGTTCACGCCGCCTGATGGCCGGACGATTACTCTCTCGAAGTTGTCTAACACCTTATCGATTTCGGTATCCTCACCGAACGTAACCGTAGGTAAGAGCTCTACGCAAACTGCCGTATCGATTGGCGACATCATTCCTTACACGATCCTCGTCTCGAATAACGGGATTGCGCCGGTAACGAATACCGTCTTCATCGATGGCATTCCAAGCGGTACTCAGCTCGTCGCCGGCTCTGTGACAGTTAACGGCGTCGTCGTGCCGAACGCGAATCCTGCTGCCGGCGTTACCATCGGTACGGTTCCGAACGGAACAACCGCCACTGTCACTTTCTCCTTGCTTGTTACGAGCGTGCCGACACCGGCGTTTATATCGAACCAAGCATCCGTCTCCTATACATCAGGCGCCTTCTCTAGCTCCTCTTTCTCCAATGGCGTGGATATTCCGGTGTACCAACCGGTCATCTCCGTCGTCAAAAGCGCCAATACAACGAATGCAACCGTCGGCTTGATGGTTGCGTATACGCTTGCTGTCACGAACTCCGGCAACTATGCCGCGGCCGTCACACTAACGGATACGACGCTTGCACCGCAGCTGTCCTTTGTGCCAAACAGCGTCATCGTCGGCGGCCAGCCGCAAGCGGGTTCCGATCCAGCAACGGGTATCCCCGTAGGCGTTGTGTTCCCGAACACGACGGTAAACGTGACGTTCTCGGCCATTATTACTTCGCTTCCGCCATCGCAGCAACTGACCAACCAAGCAACTGCCGCGTTCAGCTATACGTTACCGGATAACCGAACGCTCAGCGGCTCAGTGCTATCAAACTCATTAACGTATGCGGTATCCGCTCCGGATGTTGATGTCGTCAAGAGCGCTACGCTGACAGCTTCAACGATCGGCGATACGCAGGTTTATTCGATCACGGTTATGAACAGTGGGATTGCGCCGGTCGACAATGTGATCTTCTCTGATCCGATTCCTGCGGGCACCTCGTTTGTATCCGGCAGCATAACCGTTGATGGGGTACCGCGTCCGGATGCCAACCCGGCTGCCGGCTTCTCGCTCGGCTCCATCGGAGCAGGCGTGACAGTGACGGTCACATTCAGCGTGACCATCACATCCGTCCCGAACGAACAGCTCGTCAGCAATCGTTCCTCTGTGAGCTTCACATCCGGCATTTTCTCAGCTGTCACGTTCTCCAATACCGTTACGACACCTGTGTATCAGCCCGTCATTAATCTTGAGAAAAGCTCAAGTACCGTTACTGGCAGTGTCGGCAGCACGATTAACTACAACATCGTTACAACGAACAGCGGCAATTATCCGGCCGTCGTTACGATTAGCGACCCGATACCGGCAGGCACATCGTTCGTGCCGAATACGGTAGTCGTGAATGGCCTTCCGCAAGCAGGCGCCGACCCAACAGCCGGATTCAGCATCGGCACTGTCGCTGCTGGAGCGAGCGTCACTGCAACTTTCACCCTGCTAATCAATACACTGCCGCCTAATCAGCAACTGACGAACCAGGCAACTGCCAACTATATATTTACACTTCCGGATAACCGTTCATTCGCGCGTACGTCGCTCTCCAATACACTCAATGTTCCGGTCACATCACCGAATATCAGCCTCGTGAAAAGCACCGTTGCTACGGACGCTGTCATTGGAGATAACGTAACCTATTCGATCTTGGTGACCAATACGAGCATCGCGAACTTAAACAGCGCCGTTCTCACCGATACAGTTCCTGTCGGCACGACGTTCGTGCCGGGCAGTGTAGTGGTCGGCGGCGTCCCTCGTCCAGGAGCCGACCCCGCTCTTGGTATCACGCTTGGCAGCATCACACCGAGCAATTCGGTCACCGTTACGTTCGTGGTCACCGTCAATACTCTGCCTGTCAGCGGCCTAATTAGCAATCAGGCATTGGTCAGCTTTACATCCGGCGCCTTCTCGGGTACGGGAAGCTCTAATATCGTTACAACCCCTGTTTATAACCCGATCATCGCCGTTCTGAAGACCGCGAACACCGCGAATGCAACCGTCGGGGATACAATCACATATTCGATGGATGTTACGAACACAGGTAACCTTGCCGCAACGGTCACTCTCTTCGATCAGATTCCAACCGGAGCCGATTTCGTGCCGAACAGCGTCACAGTCGGCGGCGTTCCTCAACCAGGCGCCGATCCAACAACAGGCATTAATGTCGGTGTCGTTGCTGCAGGAGCGACCGTCCATGTTCTCGTGACACTGAACGTCACTGTAGATGCACTCCCATCGCCGCAGCAGTTGGTCAATACGGCGACCGCGAACTATAGCTTCTCTCCGCCTGACGGCCGTTTGCTCAGCGGTACGGTGCAATCGAACACGGTTGTCATTCCGGTATCGTCTCCAAACGTGTCGGTTGTGAAGAGCAGCAATGCGATCGACGCCGTCGTCGGCGATACGATCACGTATACGATCACGGCTACGAACAACGGCATCTCGCCGGTGAACAATGTTACACTCGTCGACCCGATTCCTGCAGGCGCCAGCTTTATCGCAGGCAGCGTAACGGTCAACGGTTCCCCTCGGACGGCAGATAGTCCGAATACAGGTATCCAAATCGGCACCATTGCGGCTGGTGCAGTCGCAACGGTAACATTCCAGGTGTTGGTCGTATGATGGCAGATCCAGGTCCACCGCTCACTATTACGAATCAGTCCGTCGTTACGTTCTCGGACGGCAGCTCGACATCGTTCTCCTATTCCAACACGGTCAATACAATGGTGAACGGTCCGAACTTCACACTCGAGCTGAGTACAACTTCCACACAAGCTAGCTTAGGTCTGCCAATTACGTATCAAATTACGCTGCGAAACAGCGGCAATCGTTCGGGCAATGTAACGATCTATGATATCTTGCCACCCGGTACAACATTTGTCGCGAACTCGATTATTGTGAATGGGGCGCCGATCCCCGGCATAACGCCGGAGGACGGCATTCCAGTCGGGGATGTCTTTCCAGGAGATACCGTAACGGTGTTGTTCCAGCTGCTGCTCGTCTCGGTCCCGCCGTCGGGTCAACTGGATAATACAGCGACCGCGGATTATTTCTTTATTACGAAGGATGATCGGACAATTACCGGCTCTGTCAGCTCGAACGCTGTATCACTGACAGTCACGGTTCTCGATGTTACCATCAGCAAAAGCGTCAATTCGGCCTTCACCTTTGTCGGCGATATGCTCACCTATTCCGTAACGATTGCCAACATCGGCTCTGAGACGCTTCGTCAATCTGTACTTATAGATCCACTGCCTGTCGGAATGTCTTTTGTGCAAGGGAGCGTCACCATTGATGGTGTACGCTCCCCATCCTCTTCTCCAATAACCGGGATTGGGCTAGGCAACATCCTGCCAAGTATCACCGTACAAGTGCAATTCAAAGCTATTGTACTTGAAGGGTCGGTCGGTACACTTCTGACGAACGAGGCTACGCTTCGCTTCAAGCTTGGGATATTCGATCAGTCAATTACTTCAGATCCGGTGACGACGATCATTTCCGGTCCAGCGCTGTCCGTCACCAAATCCGCGAACGTCGCGCAAGCAACTGTCGGCGATACGGTCCGATATAGCATTACGATCTATAACGGAGGCACGACTGCCGCAGATGTGATCGTCCGCGACGCCATTCCAGCAGGCACTCTATTCGTGCAGGGGAGTGCAGTCGTTAATGGACGGCCGCTTCCGGCCGCTAACCCGGATAACGGCATCGCGCTTGGATCACTCGGTCCTGGTCATCTGTTCGACCTTTCTTTTCAAGTAACAGTGACCCGATCTGTACTTAGTCCAGCCAGGAACGAGCTCGTTAACCGTGCGAAGGTTGAATACAGCTACCGATTGCCAAATGGAGTCATCGTGAGCGAAGCCGTGTTCACAAACACTGTACTTGTCGCACTCATTCTCCCCGTTATCGTGGCCGATCTTGCTGCTGCGCCGCCTGTTGTCGTTCCGGGCGAGCTTATCGCTGTAACCGTGCGTATTACGAATACAGGCAATTATCCCGCTGCTGTTACTTTGTATGATCTCATTCCAAGTGAAACATCGCTCGATGGGCTTGTTATCTATGTAAATGGACGCGAAGTGTCCGTTATTCCAGGTGAAGGTGTCTTCATTGGCATACTCGATCCAGGCGCAACTGTCGTCATTACCTATCGACTCCGTCTCTCCGATCATCCGTTTCAGAGCCGCATTCGGTTCCGTGTCCGCGCCGTATTGTCGTACGAGGTGAATGGAACCTTAGTTACCAACACCGTTTATTCGAACGAAGTCGCCATTATTATTGAGACACATGATGAGTAGCGGCGTTACATTAAAAGAAGGCTCTCCACCTCAGTGCGTATATATCATAGCACTGTAAGTGAAGAGCCTTTATTATTTGAGTACGATCCACATTACATCGTATTGTAAAAATGCTAACTTCTATCGGTACACATACGGATCCTTAGGCTTCGGAATCGCTTTCCATTCCGTCACGGTCAGCTCGGGAATCGTCTGCTTGAACGGCTGATAGAATGTCCAATTCAGCTTACCGGTAACATGCACCCAATCATCGTCTTGGAAGCTGGCGTCAGTTGGGAAATTGACGAGCATTCCGAACACGCCGGAATCCGCAACACAGTGTATGAACCCAAACCGGAATACAAAGTAATGATTGCCTTCCACCTGCTCGCCTTTATAGATGAAGCCGTCGAAGCTGACCGTCCGACCCGTGAACGTAGTCGGGAAGTTGTAGATCGACTCGAGTCCTTTTAGAAAATTGACGTCATTCAGCTCTACATCCTTCATCTGCTTGAACTCTTCAAGCTCCTCCTTGGACACCTTCGCATAACCTTGTTTGCCGTAGAAGACACTTGTGTCCGGCTTCAGAAACTGGTGAAAGCCAGGGTTGTCCGCAGATGCGTCGAAGTTCGGGAATGAGAATCCCTTCGCTTTCACGAAGCTGGAGTCTAGTGTCTGAACAGGCAAGAAGAAGCCGGTTATGAGCGGAAAGATCAAAATGCCATAGCCGAGATACCTCTTCCACCGAATCGGCTCATCATGAGAATGCCCGTGGTGATCATGATCGTGGTGCGCATGCGAATGCCCGTGGTGATGGTGTTCGTTCCCATGGTGGTGGGCATGTCCTACATGCTCATGCTCATGCTCATGCTCATGGTGAATATGGTCATGGTCAGCATGAGAATCATGCCCCTGCCCTTCATCGCTTTCCTCAACTCCAAGAAGCTCTTTCGTCTTACGCCGATTCGCCTCCCTCTCGAGCACATACAATCGAACAAACTCGAAGACGAACAATATGCCGAGCAGCACAATCGCACTCTCTGACAGATAAGCATATTTCGTGTTAATGTATTTGTTCAAATTGCCGTTCAAATGCATCATCAGGAATAAGCAGGAGAATCCCGCCAAAATATAGAGACGAATCATCCGAACAGCCTCCCTACCAGCAATGATGTGCCTAGTGTACACGCTGCGACAAGTGCAATGAGCACGATTACGAAACGCCCTTTAAACACGCCAAGCAGCATAAGTGTATTCTTAATGTCAATCATTGGGCCGAAGACGAGAAAAGCAGACAATGCGCCGACCGAGAACGTACTACGGAACGATGACGCGATGAAGGCATCCGCTTCCGAGCAGAGCGACATGACGAAAGCAAGACCAATCATGACGAGCGAGGCTGTCACCGGATTGCTGCCCATATGCATGAGCGAAGAAGTTGGAATGAACGTCTGCATCGATGCCGCGATGAATGCTCCAAGCACCAAATATTTGCCCACGGAGAAGAATTCCTCTATTGCGTGCAGCATGACATCGTACAGCCGCCTTTGAAGCGGCTCACGCAATCCATCATTTGCGAACCGAGCAGAAGAAGCATCGCCAGCGCCAGCAGCCGTCTCCATAATGGCAGCTTCATGAAGCCTCATCGGAAGCTTCGGATACAGGTACGAGATGACAATTGCCGTCACATAAGCGACAACAACGGCAGAACCCCCGCGTATAAGCACCATCCGCCAATCGTTTCCGAACGCGATGTAGGTAGCGAATAAGACGACCGGATTAATAATGGGTCCAGTCAGCATGAAAGCGATGCCTGCATGAAGCGGGACGCCTTTGCGAATGAGTCGCCTCGTGATGGGTACGATCCCGCACTCGCAAGCGGGGAAGAAAAGTCCGACACCGCACCCTAGCAGCGACGCGAGATATCGATTCTGCGGGAGAAGCCGTGCGATCCACCGTTCTGATAGAAACGTTTGAATAAGTCCTGACACAATGACACCAAGCAGAATGAATGGAATGGCTTCCATAATCATGCTTAGAAAGATCGTATTCAGCTGAAGAAAAGTAACCACGAAGTCCCTCCACATCAATAGGCAAGAAGCCTGAAATCAATAATCTCATTATCTATGAAATCCAAATGAAATGCCAATGTTGCTCTTTGTGCGCAGCAGCGTTAGACTGTTTAAGTAAGACGAATATTAGGTAAACAGCGGAGGCACCACGTGGACTACATTATTCTTGATATCGAATTTAACGGACGTAAATTTGCAAGCGATTTGCCGATGGAAGTCATTGAGATAGGCGCTGTGCGATTGAATGAAGCTCTCGAGCCTGTCGATGAATTTACGGCATTAATTAAACCGGTTTATTTTTCCAAATTGAATGAATTCATTAAGAAGAAAACCGGCATCCCCCAGGAAGGCATTGATGCCGCTGACAGCTTTCCAAGTGTCATGACTGATTTCTTGAGCTGGCTTGGACCGCATGAGAACTTCCTGATTCTCACATGGGGCGGAGAAGATATGAAGCGGATCGTGTTCGATACGCGGATGCATAAGATGGACGATGCGTATTGGCTTGAAGCAAAGTATTACGACCTGCTTAAAGGTTACATACGCTACAAAGGTGTCTCGAATGACGTTAGCGTCGAAGCAGCCCTGCTCGATCTCGGTCTAGGCGGCGAAGACAACAATGCCCATCGCGCGCTTGAGGATGCCCGAATGACTGGCGACATCTTCCGAGCCGTGTTCAAGGAGCTCGACTTCAGCCGAATCCAGCAGTATGTTGACGTCTACTCCAATGCCAAAGAACGCAAGCTCGTGAAGAATGCCATTCGCCTTATCGCGCAGCAGAAAGTGACGCCTACTTGGGCAATGATTGTAGAGCATGTGCTTACGGACAAAATATCACTCGAGGATCCACGGAAAGTTATCGAGCTTGAAGCATATTTCGATGCAGAGATGGCGAAGCCTCGCAGAGCGCAATCAGCTGCAGCTGCTGAACGAACCGAATAATAGAGAAAAACCGCGGCCTGATGGCCGCGGTTTTGTTTTCGTTTTATATCACGCGGGATGCTGGTGCGCATATATCACGCAGAACCCGGTCCCATATCGTATCAATAGTGATAATGAGGTTCGCTCCGCGTTCTGGATGCACATAAGGCGCTTCCCTGCGAAAATAATGTTGATGACCGCCGACAAGCGTAAGCGGAATGACATGCTTCGGTGCATACTTCGACCGGTTCCAGTACCAGATACCGAGCCGGTTCCGACTAACGCCTCCCCAACTGCCAAGCCGCGTAATGTAATCCGCGCATTCACCGTCCTCATTCACCGCCACGACATAGTGAACCTTATGATTGTGCTCCCGCTTGATCGGAAGCTTCGGTGAACCGACTTGAATGACTCGCCAATCGGATATAGCCCCCTCTTCACTCAGCATTACAGCCGCTTGATAGGCGGCAACACCGCCTCCGCTGTGCCCGATGAAGATCACCGGTCTGCCAGTAGAGAGCTTTCGCACCTGAGCAGCTACCGCTCTTGCGCCGAATTGTACCGCTCTTCGCAGCCGATACAAATCTTTACGTACCTGGAGCAGCTGCTGGAAGAAGTTGTGCGTATGATCGCCGTAAGGGAATAGCTCGCGTATCGCGGATATCTTTCCATTATCGGTCAGCCGGTGCTGCAGCTCCTTGACGCATTCAGCAAAGATCGTACGCCTTGACCCTATGCCCGCTAATAAATATACATCCCATTCCGAGGTAACATCTGCATGCATGATGTCGTCACCGCCCTGTTGTCTGAAGCTGAAGCAGACTGCACAGCCTTCTCGCGATTAGTATGCGGCGCTGAATACGTTGTCATTCATTCACGCTGCAAACATTACCTCATTATATTCAGGTACTACCTCTGTCGCTTCTGTATTTCATGCATTCCGAGAATGACAGTAATCCATTCATAGCTGTCAACGGTTTGCGTGAAGTTATCCAAGCAATACGCCGACGACTCAAACCAGCTGCTGACCCTTGCGAAGGAAGCCGCGAGCGCTCCGTTCTCATTAATGATCTCGTATTCCTGGGAGAATGCCGGCGATATCAACTCAAATACCCCGCGCCCGTATGCTTCATATTCAAACTTCTTGGAGAGGAACGACATTCGCGCACGAAGTAGCCCCATTTCTTCGCCCGACGGTCCCGAAATCGCCCATTTGCCCGACAGAAATGGGAAACTACCACTGTAGATCGGGTTGCCGGTGCCGTCATAGACGTCGAGTCCTGCACCAAACATGCTGCGCAGATCGACTTCACCGACACGTTCGTTCTGCTCGTTCATGATCTCCGTCTGCCCTGCATTAAAGAAATTATCGCGAAAATACAGCTTCATGTTACCATTCATGCTACCGCCTCCTCTACAGCTCCATACGACGCAGCTTTCCAAAAAGTTTCAGCGTGCAGACAGATTCCGCTTCTGCTGAGCGAGCTGCTTGAACTCCTCATCAAGCTGCGCGTATCCGCCGTCTGTCGGCTTCAGCTTACTCAGCTCACCAAGCAGATAGGTCATTCGGTTCGCAATGAGGAGCTTCTCTTCCTCAAGCTGCAGCTTCGCCGCTTCCGCTGAGTCAGCCGGTCTCGCATCGCGCTCTCGCCACTGCGCATAGCCGCTCTCAATTCGCTTAATCTTACCGTCTTGGAACAGAAGCAGCTTCGAGCAAATTCGATCAATCAAATAGCGGTCATGAGAGACGATAATTAGCGTTCCTTGATAGTCTTCGAGCGTTTCCTCGAGCTGCTCGCGGCTGGCAAGATCGAGATGATTCGTTGGCTCATCAAGAATGAGTAAATCATGTTCTCTCCTAATAAGCTGTGCCAGCTTTATACGCGTGCGCTCGCCGAGACTAAGCTGGTGAATTGGCTTCTGAAGCATGGAAGCATCGAAACCCATATTCGCGAGCAGCGTCCGCGACTTGCCGACATCGCTGCGAAGCTCATGCGTCTGCTCGAGCAGCTCAAGTACGGTCTGCTGCTGGCTAAGATCGGTAACGTCCTGCGTCAGATACGCAACATTCGCGGTTGGACTGAGCCACAGCTGACCGGTATCTACCGTTTTCTCGCCGAGCAGCATTTGGATAAGCGTCGTCTTACCGCTGCCGTTCGGCCCGATAAGCCCGATTTTCTCACCGCGCTGCATATAGAAGGAGCTGTCCCCGAACAGTGATCGTCCACCGTAGCCTTTGCCAATGCGTGATGCTTCCACAATGCGGCGGCCACGTTTCTCCGGATTATCCCAGCCAAAAGCTACCTTTGCTTCCTCCTTCGGCTTCTTCACGCCTTCGAGATCAATCTTCTCCAGCCGATGGAGGCGCGACTTGATCTGTTTATCCATCGCTTTCGCTTTGCTGCGATAAAATTCTTTCACGCCCGTGCGCATCTCCGCCATCTTGCCCTTCTTCCCAGCTTCACGGTGCGCTTTATCCGACCAGTTCTTCAAACGGTTAATCTCCGCTTCAATTTTCTGCTCGTATTTCTGCTGTTCTTCGAAATGGTGCAGCTGACTCTGATAGCGCCGTGCTTTCTCCTCGCGATAGAACGTATAGTTGCCCGGGAAGTTGATCGACTTGCCGTCATCCAGCTCAATGATCCGATCAACCGTCTGATCGAGGAAGTAACGGTCATGCGAGATAATAATCGTCGTGCCTGCATACTTCCCAAGCTCCGCTACAAGCCAATCGACTCCTTGAAAATCAAGATGGTTCGTCGGCTCGTCAAGCAGCAAAATATCAGGTCTCGATGCCCAAATATGTGCAATAGCGAGCTTCGTCTTCTCTCCACCGCTTAGGCCAGCAAGCCGTTCGCCATCCCATTCCTTCACCTTCCGCAATCCTAGATGGCTCGTCACATGAAGGAACTGTTCGCCTCCCTGGGATTGCTCTACATCACCAATCATGCTGCTGAATGTATTTACGGTATAGGACGTTGACTGGAGTAAATAACCGATCTTCAACTGCTCATGATGGTATGTGAGCTTCCCTTCATCCGGCTGCAGCGTCCCAAATATTAAGTTGGCAAGCGTAGTCTTGCCCGCTCCGTTCATACCGACAAGTCCAATGCGTTCTCTCGCTGCCAGGTCCAGATCGACCTGCTTCAGTACGGCGGTGTCGCCAAAGCTCTTCTTTAATGCGCGTATCGTTAATAATGTCATATGGATCACCACTTTTAGTTAAAGTTTAATAACTGACAGGGCGATGATCTTCGGGCGACTTTGGTAGCGCGATTCGTTGTTTAGACAAAACAAAAAACCGCAGGATCGCGCCTGCGGCTGACAATGAACGGAATAGAGATACGTAAATAAAGCTCTAATACACCGATGCGCATCGCATGGGAATAGAGATTTATTAGGAGTCAGCTCCTATAGACATACGTAACCAATTCCGCTCTAGCGCACAGGCTGAGCTTCTCTAATCGTCAGTTCGAAAATCATGAACGATAAGGGAATTAAGTCCACATGATGTCTAAATGGATACCTCCTACGTACTTACAAGATACCCCATTATAGCATGTAAAAAATGATTGTGCACCACTCTCTTCGGAGAAATGGAACCATTAGCCTGTGAAAGCGGTGAAGTTGAAGCTCTCCGGACCTACCCGCACTGTGCCGAGCGCGGAGGATTGAATAAACACCGAATAGGCTTGACTAGCAATATTGGGCGCGTTGAAGTCCGAACCTGAGAATGCGATCAGCTGAGGACCGAGTATACTAAGGTCCAAGTTCTGCGCAGCCGAGAAGACGTTAACGTCACCGGAGGTTAAGCCCCTTGTTACGAATATGGTGATATTCGTAGCAAGCGGAAGCAGCGGAAGCTGAACTGCAGCGACGCCTGAGAACTCTACGCGTGTTTGCCCAGCCGTTCCAGCGGAGAGATTAAGCGTTTGCTGCGCGATCAAGTTCGGCGTATTGATGACCGTGATCGGAATTGAAATCGAGTTGGCATAGCTTGCGTTCTGAGATGTCTTCGAATCTAACAAACTAGCTACCATAATGATCACCTCCTTTTCATATACCATATGTTACCAGTAAGAAAAAGATTGGACAGGTGTATCTTATAGGATATTAAAAAGCTCCCGTGCCTGGTATCTTACCCAGACCGGAAGCTTCATTCATGCTAGCTTAGCTCTTATTCGAGCGCCAATCCATCTTGCTGTTGTTCAGCAAATACTCAAAGTCGTTCTCTTGCCGCTTCTTCTCGGCTGCACGCGCTGCTTCTTCTTGCTTGCGCACTTCTTCCTTGCGAGCTTCCTCTGCGGACTTCAGCTCTTGCCCAGCTGCCTTCAGCTTATCCAGCATCTCCGGTCGCAGCAGATCTTTAAGCGTCGCCGGCTTCTCTTCTTTCGCAGCGGCAGCCTGATGCTGCTGTGCCACTCTGTTCTTCATCTTCTTCGCCATATGATCACCTCGTATTATCTGCAACCATTATAGCAAGATCAGCGTGAACGTTCTAGTATCTCTGTTCCACCTTTAGCGTCTTCCAGACCGTTACCGAGATGAGCCATGCGGCGAGAAAGAGTCCGACCAGCACATAACCGAGATCGCCGAGATCCATCGTTGCAAGCCATTTGAAAAATGGTGATGACCATTCCAACCGTTCGGATATGATTTGCAGCAGCTCAACGATGCCGATGAGAAGTGCAGATATGACGGAAACACTCGTCACAGTCACGTTATAAAACAGCTTGCGTAGTGGTGTATGGAATGCCCAGCGATACGCCTTCGTCATGAACATGCCATCTGCGGTATCGAGCAGACTCATCCCGGCAGCGAACAAGAGCGGCAGTGCAATGATTCCGAACAGCGGTACAGCGCTCTTCGCGGCTCCTGCTGATAGCGCGAGCAAGCCGACTTCCGTTGCCGTATCGAAGCCGAGTCCGAATAGAAACCCTAGCGGGTACACATGCCAGCTACGGCTAATGAACTGCTGCAGCGGGCGGAAGATCCGCGAGAACAGCCCTCTCGCTTCAAGCAGCTGTTCCAGCTGGTCGTTGTTATAGCTGCCTGATTTCATTTTGCGGAATAGCTGAAACAAATGGCTTAGAATAATCAAGTTCAGAATGCCGATTAGGATAAGAAAGATTCCAGACACCGAAGTTCCGATCAGCTTCCCCGTCTCCTCCATCATCGGCATCTCCCGCTGAATCCATTTGACAGAAAACGCAACAGCGAGCACCATCAGGAACACGACAGAGGAATGACCGAGTGAGAAGTAGAAACCAACGCCGAGCGGGCTGCGCTTCTGCTGCACGAGCTTACGCACCGTATTATCAATCGCGGCGATATGATCCGCATCGAACGCATGACGAAGACCCAAAGAATAGGCTAGCAATCCGAGGCTCCAGAAAGCTGGATCATGTCTGCCAGCAATGGCAAGTCCAATGATACCGGTAATGTGCAAGGCAAGAATGACGAACGCGTATCCAGCCCATGATTTGCGATCATTCCATAGCGTACGCATAAGACAAGCCTCCCTCCTTTTTATATGTAACATAATCTAACATAGATGTCCGCCCGCGTCCATGAAAAAAAGACCAATCCGGGGGATGGTCTTCCTGATGCCTTCGTCTTATGCACGTTGATTCCGTTTCGCTCCGTTTAACAGCTGACGTCTTGTCCATTCATTCGAGATGACGGGATCTTCTTCCTTCTTCAGCTGTTCATATAGTCTTGTTCTCAGCTCGGCAATTCGCTCTTGATGCTCTGGCAACGAAATAACATTGCACAGCTCAGCATGATCGTGCTGCATATCATACAACTCATCAATATCCGTCAGGTTCCAAACGTACTTCCATTCTTTCGTCCGAATCATCCGCTGCGTATACAGCCCGAACTGTTGACCGTTATACGTGGCAACGATTTGGTCGCGCCAATCGGCATCACTCGGCGCATTCGCAGCAAGCAGCAGCGGCGCAAGTGATTTTCCGTGGAAGCTGTCAGCCGAATAGTCTAACCCCGCAAGGTCAAGCAGCGTTGGTCCGAGGTCGAGCAAGTTGTAAACGAGCTGTTCCCGCTCTAACCCTACAGCCTGCGAAGACTCCCCTGGAAACGAAATGATAAGCGGTACTCGAATGACATCGTCGTACAGAATATAATGCTTATCCATCATCCCGTGTGAGCCGCACATGTCGCCATGATCAGCTGTGAACACGATGATCGTATTGTCCGCCTGCCCAAGCCGCGCAAGCGCAGCAAGCACTCGCCCGATCGCATCGTCCAGCTGGCTAATAATGCCGTAATATCTGGCGACGATCGGTGCCCAATCTTCCCAAGTAAAGGATTCTACACCCCAGCTTGCGAGCTGCTGTGCTTGAATATACGGCTTGCTTGCGAAATTATCGCGGAAGCCATCCCACTCCGGCACTTGCGCTGGATCATACATCTCCGCGAACGGTTCCGATGGGCGGCAAGGCAGATGCGGCTCAGCGAAGTGAAGCGCGATGTGCCAAGGACGATCTCCCTGACTCAGCGTCTCTATTGTTTCTATTGCGCGGTCCGCATACCAGTGCGTTTCCGAATCAGCCAACGCAACTGGATTATTTTCGCCAAAAAATCCGTTCGTGTAGGTGAGGTCCGGATAACGGCTCTGTCTAAACGCTCGGTAATCTCCTTCACTCACATAAGATTCATACCCGAATGCAGTAGGACCAAACTCGGGATTGACTCCCCATTTGCCTAGAAAAGCGGACCGGTATCCAGCATCAGCGAGCTGCTTCGTCCATGTATATTGGTCCGGCTGAAGATAGCCAACTGGCAGGAATGAATTATAGTTCCACAACGCGCCGAAGGTCTCAGGACGCTTGCCATGAAGCAGCGACTGCCTAGCCGGACTACATACCGGGAAATGGGAGTACGCGTGATGGAACACGGTACTCCGCGCTGCCAATTGGTCGAGGTTCGGCGTTTGGACCGGATATTTGCCGCTGTAGCCGACGCAATCAGAACGCAGCTGATCGGCGGTTATGAATAGAATGTTAGGCTGCCGTTGCATGCACACTCTCCTCTTCGTTAGCCCGTAACGCGGTACTGCTTCGGCGAGCAGCCGACATGACGCATGAATAACCGATTGAAGAACGATTGATCCTCGTAGCCGACCATCGTCGCGACGACAATTACCTTCTCCTCGGTCTCCAGCAGCAGATGCTTGGCGCGTTCTATCCGAATTTCATGCAGCGCCTCGAACACGCTGCGGTTGTATTCTTCCTGCATAAGCCGATTCAACTGCCGAATACTCGCAGTAAACAGCAGTGACAGCGACTGCAGGGTGATTTTCTTCTCATAGTTTCGCTCGAGATATCCATAGATCCGTTTCGCGGTCATTTCGCGGTCCAGCTGGCGCGGCGACGGGTGAATCCGCTGCTGGGGCATCATCGTATAGTAGCGCGATAACAGGATGAGCAGCTCAATCATCTGCAAGCGAATAAGCGTCGTATGACCGATCGAGCGGTTATTGATTTCTCGGATCATATTTTCGAGCAAGGTCAATACATTGGACGCATCCTGTCCGTGCAGGTTAAGCCGGTGGTTAAAGCGCACATCATGATCGAGGAACGGATGTACATAGAAGTAGTCCATGGAACCGGTAATTTCAAGCTCGGTAAGCAAGGCATCTGGTATAAAAGAAGGCATGAACAAGCAGTTAATAATCTCCATCTGCTCGCCCTTCTCCGTCTCATAGGCATGTGTCTCTCCGGGATTAATAATAAACACGTCCCCGGCATGAACTTCATAGCGTGTTCCTTGGAATACATGCATGCCTTTGCCGCGAACGACATAGACAAGCTCGACAAACTCATGGCCATGTTCTGCAATTGAGCCCTGCACGGTGCGGGTGATCCAGAACGGAAACTCGACTTTCATATAACGGTTGCTGCTTAGTATGTCTTTCATTCACACCCACCCCCTACGACAAAATGCCATGCTAGTGCTAATGCGATTTGGCGCGGCTGTGTGCTAATGTGGCGTTATCAAACTTCTCCCGGTCAGGATTGCGCTGCCATTCCTCCCAGCTCATGCCGGACTCCGCCAGAATCTGCTCGATTCTGCGTCTGAACGGAAGCCCTCGCTCCTGTAGCTGCTGTACCATCGGGTCCGGCCGTCCACCAAGCTTACGGCTTACCACCTCATCAAGCTGTTGCTCGAATGATTCAGCGAGCGCTGGGTTTGACTCAGCAAGGTTTACCTTCTCTTCCGGATCAAGTACCAGATCATACAGCTCCCGCGGCGGACGCGTGAACGGTCCTGAGTCATACGTGCGGATAAACTTATACCGCCCCGTTCGGATGCCCCTCGCCGCCTGCCATGCACACTCGCTCAAATAGATAGTTTCGTGCGCTCCATCGGATTCTCCTTCAATTGCTTGCCACAAATTGATACCGTCGAGTCCCGCAGGATCCGTGAGCTTGCTCACATCAATGCCCGCCGGCGCTTCACGCCGTACCGCATCAAGCAACGTCGGTAGCAGATCCACTTGCTGAACGAGCCCTGGCACTCTTCGACCGCCAGCAATTCTACCCGGCCAGCGCATAATAATTGGAACGTGCACCGTTTGCTCATAGAGTCCGCAGTGATCCCAATAGATATCATGCTCAGTCAAGCTTTCACCGTGATCTCCGAACAGGACGAGCAGCGTTTCTTCTTGGATGCCAAGTTTGTGAAGATGATCGTCAAGCTCCTTCAAACGGTCATCCAGATAGCGAATCTCTGCATCATACAGCGCATCGTAGTAGTCCGTGTCCGTAACTTGACCGACGAGGTCGTAATGGTGATGTTTAAAGAACGGATACGCTGTGTGATTATATGCAGGCTCCATGCTCTTATTGCTTGGATCGAACGGGTCCTTCGATTCGGCGTAGAACTGCGGGATATACGATTCTGGCGGCAAATATGGTGTATGCGCATCCCAGTAGTGCAGGAACAAGAAGAACGATTCGTCCTGATGCTGCTCGATCCATGGCAGTGCCAGATCATTCACCTTACGCCCGTCGATCCAGCGGTTGCCGCCGACAGAGTTGATGTAATAGTTGTAACCGCGTGCGAACCATTCCTTGAGCTGGTACATATTATCGACAGCGCCGGTCGTGAAGCCTGCTGAACGAAGCAGGTTTGGCAGCCACTCGACTGACTTTGGCAAATGTGTCAGATCGGAGCCATGGGAGATGACGCCGGTTGTCAGGCCGATTTTGCCAGTGAATACTCCCGTATGGGCTACCTCGGTTGGAATATCTGCTGCGTAGGCACGCTCGAACAGAACCCCATCACGCGCGATCTGGTCCAGATGCGGACTTGTTGACTTCCCATAGCCATATCCGCTCAGCCTCGAGGCACGAAGCGTATCGAGTGAAACTAGAATGATTTTCATCTAAGGCTAATTCCTTTCTTGATGCTCGATGATGTCGCTGCTTGCTCCAGAAAAGCAAGCACAGCTTGCACGTTCTGCTCGAGCGCTCCATTAGACGTAGACAGCGTGAGCTCTGGATTCTCCGGTACTTCATACGGATCGGTAATACCGGTAAAATGCTGGATCTCGCCTGCTCTCGCCTTCGCATATAACCCCTTCACATCGCGCATTTCGCACACATGAAGTGGACAATTCACGTAAACCTCGACGTAATTAGCAATATGCTGTCTTGCATAATCGCGCATCTCCTTATAAGGGCTGATGGCTGAGACCAGCACATCAACCCCGTTGCGGGAGAGCAAATTCGCGATATAAGCGATTCGTTTCACATTTTCAATCCGGTCTTCTCGGCTGAAGCCGAGCCCTTTACATACGGTGGTGCGCAGCTCATCGCCGTCGAGCAGCTCGACGCGCCGTCCGCGTTCGCGGAGCTTCTTCTCTACGCTCATCGCTGTCGTTGTTTTGCCGGCTCCGGATAATCCGGTGAACCATAATACCGAGCCATAGGTGTTGTTCATGCTTGCTCCCCCTCCATCTGCATCCCTAGGCAGGGACTGTAACTGGAACGCCGCCAAGCTGATGCGATTGTATTGCCGCTTCTATTACTTCTTGCGCCGCGAGCGCGTCTGCGCCGGACGCTGTGATTTCTTCAGGCTTCACGCCCGCCTTAAGCTCCTCAATGAAACGGTTGATTCGTTGATCGAACGTATCGTCGAAGCCTTTCATGCCGCCGAACAGCGAGTTGCGCACGACGGTCAGCTCGTCGGATTCATGCGGATAGTATGTCATGCTCTCATACACATTGTCCACGATAATTCGTCCGGCATTGCCCGCCACTTCGCAGAACTCAATCGGATGGCGCATCGACATATCGTAGCTGCCGGTAAGATGACCGACCGCACCGGATGCGAATTCCATGTTAATGGACACCGTCGACCAAGAACTGCGATCAGGCGCTTTCGTCATGAAGGACTGTACACGCTTGATGTCACCGCCGAAGTAACGCATCACATCAATGGAATGAGGATGCAGAGCGCGCATGTGCAGCCACTCGGTATCCTCCTGCGGGTTGCGGATCGTCAGCCTCATGTTAATGAACAGCGCCGTGCCGATCTTCCCGGCATCGATAAGCTCCTTCGCCTTATAAGCTGCTGGCGTGAAGCGATGATTCAGATTGCATGCGAGCCTGATGTCCTTTTCTCTGGCAGCAGCAACCATTCGGCGCGCCTCTTCAATATTGTTGGAAATCGGCTTCTCGACGAAGACCGATTTCCCTGCTTCAATGGCAATCATGACGGGTTCATAGTGATGACTGCCCTTCTCGATGCCTGCTGTTGCAACGATGACCACATCAACTGCTTCACGTTCGAGCAGCACGCTCAGATTGGTATAGTGCGGTACACCGTGCTCGCGGCCCGCTGCCGCTGCACGCTCAGGCATCAAGTCGCACACCGCGGCAAGTACGGTATCGGGGTGACGCTTATACACCCCGCAATGAATCTTGCCGATGTGATTCACACCGACGACAGCAACTCTAATCATTGCTCTCTACCGGCTCTTTCTGTTCTTCTTGAACCTTCTCCTTCGATTGCAGGGAGCGCGCTACGTTAATCGAGCCGATATATAGCGAGTCGTAGGCTTCTTGGGAAGAGGTGAAAATTTTGTTCTGTCCATGCCAGTTCGTGTTCGTATAGATCGGATTCGTCCGGCCCGTCTGCTCCTCACGTCTTGCGATATAATCATGCATACGCTGCGTCAGGAACGCGACAACCTCTGGCTCTTGCTCGGCGATATTCACGTTCTCGAGCGGGTCCTTCGTCAGGTTGTACAGTTCAATCTCAGGCTTGAAGTGGAAATCCGGCTCAAGCGCACAGATGAGTTTCCATTCCGGCGTACGCCAGCCGTGTTTGCGCATCCATGTGCATTCTGTAATATAGAATTCGCTGAACTGCGTGCTCGCTTCTGCAGTTCCCGTGATTGCAGACGTTAACTTGCGGCCATCAAAAGCAATGTCCGTCTCAATCTGCAGCAAATCAAGCACTGTTGGCATAATGTCAGAGATCAGGCTGACATCGCTCACTCTGCGGCCTGATGGCACGCGTCCTGGGAATTTGAGAATGAGCGGAACGACGAGCGTACAATCATATAGACCATGGTGATCGAAGTAGCAATCATGCTCATACAGCGTCTCGCCGTGGTCGGATGTGATGACAATAAGCGTGTCTTCTTCGAGGCCCATGTCAGCAATCTTCGTGAGGAGCGTCTGAATCGTAATATCCATATAAGCAATCGCGCCGTCATATTGCGCGGTCACATATTCATGGTCTGTCGTACCTTCCGGGATCCATGAGCCGATGTAGTCCCCGAACGGCTTGAAGTTATATACCGATTCCATCGATTGATTCGACGAGTCCCTCTCATCCTTGCCGTAGAACATCCGCTCGAATGGCGCAGGCGGCAAATACGGGGAGTGCGGGTCCATATGGCGCATGAACAGGAAGAACGGTTTGTCTTCCGCTGCAAGTCGCTCCAGCTCTGGAATTGCAACATCATTCAGAAGCTCTGCCTTCGGCGCACGACCGCTCTCGGAGTCTGGCAGCCATGACTCATAATTGAGATAGTTCTGGAAGCCGCGCGAGGACGGATTACCTGTAAATCCGATACAGGTCGTATTATAGCCGCTTGATTCAAGCACTTCAGCAAGCGTATGCACGTGACCGCCGAGTGGTCCTTCATGGCGCAGTGCCACAACATCCGTCCCAAAGACGTCCATGCCAGTCAGCATCGAAGCGTACGCCGGTGTCGTCGGAATGCTAGGGCTGAAATGCTTCTCAAACAGTACCCCTTGTGAAGCTAGTTTATCGAGATATGGCGTCGTTAGACGGTCATAGCCATAACTGCTCATATGGTCACGGCGCAAGCTGTCGATGCCGAAGAAGATAACGTTAGGTTTTTTTGCGGACATTAGAATTTCGCCTCCTAATATGGGTAGCGCTAGCGTGCGCCGAGTTTTTTCAAGCAAGCATTCAAATAGCCGTACGATTCAGCCGCAACGGCTGTCACTTGATCCAAGGTGTGCGCAGGTTGCGCGCCGATCACTTCCAGCACGACCGGTCCGTCGTAGCTGCCTTGCACCATTGCTTCACAGTAGCCATAGAGATCGATATCGCCTCTGCCGCAAGCTTGCAGCTCAATTGGACCAGGGCCTTGCGCTCTGCCTTTGCAATCGCGGATATGAATATGTTTAACGCGGTTAATTACCGCTGGTAGAGCTTCTTCTGCATTCTCACCTGAACGGTGAATATGACTTGGGTCCATGTCAATTCCGAACGACGAGGATGAAATCTGCTCCATCGCGGCAAGCGTCGTCGGCGTATTGTAGATCGCATTGCCAACATGCGCCTTAACGCAGAGCGTTACGCCGTAAGAGTCGGCAATCTCGGATAAACGTGTCAGGTTGGCAATCGAGGCTGCCAAGTCTTCTTCTACGCCGGACTTGCCGCCAGGGCCGATATTCACGACCGGGATGCCAATTGCAGCCGCCGCTTCAAAAGCAAGCCGGAGCCGCTCTTCATCAAGCGATGCAACCTCCATCGACAGAAACTTCAAGCCATTCTCCTGCATAATGGACTGCAGCTCTTCCTTCTGCTCGCTCCAGCGGCTGAGGTCAAGGTGCTCGCACATCCCTTGAATTGCAGAAATTTCAACACCATCGTAGCCACATGCCGCGATGGAACGAGCTGCTTGTGCGAAATCATACTCTTTGAATAAGACCGAATTTACGCCTAATTTAATCATGGAATGATAGCCTCCTATGCTTCAAGTTCGATTATTATTTAAGGAACAGCGGATCGCCGTGCAGTGGCGGCAATGGATGTGGACGAACCATCTCGCCTCCGCGCTCATACGACTCAATTACCGCGAATGTGTATTCCAGTACAGCGAGCGCGTCGCGTCCGTTCGCACGCAGCTGATCGAACGATACTTTGTTCGATACATCCTCCAGGAACGCATGCAAGCGGTTGTTGAACGTGCGGTTGAAGTCCGTCGTGCCGTAATCCGTTACTTCTGGCACTATCGGCGTACTGATCGCAGGTACACCCTTCTCTGCCTTCCAGTACGAGATCTTCTCGACACAGTTCTCGATGCAGAACGTGCCTTTTGAGCCTGCCATTTCAAGGCTCCACCAGCCGCCGAGACCATAAACCGCATCACCGCGCTGACTGAGCAGATAGCCGACGCCGCCGTTCTGGAACTTGACATGAATGGAGTTGATCGATGCCATAACATCTCCCGCATTACGTCTGAAGCCTGGACGGTCTGAGAACGTCTGGATGTGCGTAATATCGCCGCAGAAGTGCCGCATGACGCTGAGTGGATGTGTCAGGAACGCCTTCATATGGAAGTACGGATGGCCTTTCACTTTATCCGAGCCTGCAAGTCCGTAGTTCGCTTCCCCGCCATTGAAGCCCATCTTCGCCAGACAGTAGACGAGCTCGCCAATTTCGCCGTTCTCTACATATTGCTTGCCCTTAGCAGCAGGCTCTGTGAAGTAGTGATTCAGGTTGCAGCCGAGATAAACCTTCTTCTTCTCTGCGAAGGCAACTAGCTCTCGCGCCTCACGAATATCGTGGCACAGTGGCTTCTCAACGAGCACATGCTTGCCATAGCTGATCGCTTCCATCGCCGGCTCAAAGTGCCAGCTGCCGTTGTCGATCCCGCCTGTCGTGACGTCAATGACTTCAATGTCCGGTTCGTTCTCGATCATTTCTTTCAGGCTGTAGTACGCCTTCACACCATACTTCTCAGCCGCAGCATCTGCGCGCTCCTTCACTACGTCGCACACTGCGACCAGATCCGCCAACTCATCTTCCTTATGACAAACAGCGTGATGATTCCCGATTCCGTTCATACCAACAATACCGATCTTAACTGCCATTTCTATTTCCTCCTCAAAATGTTGTTTATACCGCTTCAATCTTCGCATCACTCAACGAAATGCGGCGTCCTTCTTGTGAAGCTACATATGTAGCGAGCACCATGCGCAGTGATGTGCGGCCTTCCTCTGCGGTCGCAATCGGCTCCCGTTTTCCGTGCAAAAACTCAGCCAGCGGTCTCGCCAAGCCTCGCAGCCGGGCAACATGGCTCGCTGGTGAGGCGATTTCGCTAGCCGTCCACTCCCCGGTTGATGCCGTATATTTAAGTAAACCTGCTCCGTCCGTCGGCCTTGGCACATTACAGCTGATCGCATCGCCGTAGTTCTGAACAACCGTACCGTGCTCGCCGATAATTTCTGTCGTATTCTGTGCTGCGTTGCAAGTGAACGAGCAGCTAACTTCGGCAATCGGTCCATTCGGATAACGGAAGATCGCGATGCCATTGTCATTCGGGATTCGCGGATTATACAGCGAGCCGAGCTCGGCTGTGATGCTCTCCGGCTCACCTAGCAGCCAGTGGATGAAATCAATCGGGTGCGACGAATCATCCGCCCAAATATCACGGTTCAATGCAGGATCGACATGCCAAGAGTTTGCAAAATCAGCGTTTAACCCCATCGGCAGACCGTGTCTGCGACGTACCATAAACACTTGACCGAGCTCGCCGCTCGTGATCCATTCCTTCATCTGAACATTTTGCGGATCGACGCGCATCTGCCAAGCAAGCGTGAACGGCACTTGATGACGCTCCACCGCTTGAACGATCCGGTCTGCTTCCGCCATGGTCAGCGCGATTGGCTTCTGCACGATAATCGCTTTGCCATGTGACGCGGCCAGCTCGACAAGATCGACATGTCTGGATGTCTCTGCGCCTATGACAACAGCGTCAATGTCATCTCGACTCAGCAGATCGGCTGCATGCTCATACACTTCCAAGCCGAAACTGCCTTTGGCGGTCTCTAGCCTAGCAGCGTCATGATCCCAACCGGCGATTACTTTAACGCCTAACTCTGCGTTTTTCCATTCTTCACAATAAACGTTGACATGGCCGTGCGCGAAGCCGAGAATACCAACGCCTTTCGTCTCATTCATACATTCCCTCCGTCATGAATGGTATTGGGACTGCTCATGGAAACGGTTACTATTCTCATCATACGTGTCTCATCCAATCAATTCATGGCTGATCTGGACAATAAATTCTCCGATTCGGACGGATTATCAAATAAATGGATTGGATTCAAAGCCGATTGGGCAATCTAGAATAGCTTGTCTAAGCAAGAATAGACGCTTGTGAAGGGAGGAAGCAGCGTGTCCCGCAAGAAGAACCAGCCGTATGGCGCGAAGATGCAGGCGATGGAAATGAAGGACAGCCAGGCCGAGAATGACGTTGCAGGCTCTACCGATCGCAACCGCAACCAGAAAGGTCATGTACCGAATAGCCCTTCTACTGGGTAAAGAAAAAAGCCGTCTTCGGAGAATCATGTCCTCCTGAAGACGGCTTTACTATTATTATAGGTTATGGATTACTCGGCTGTTGCTGATTCATGCACGGTCTCATCGTTGATGCCATCCTTGTTCAAGTAGCTCTCTACGAGCTGGATAATCTCATACGAGGCGTCGCGTTTGGCAATTTCAAGCGGTGAGCCAATGAAAGAATCAAGAGTCGGGTCTGCACCGTTATCAAGCAGATATTTAACCATGTTAATTCTGTTGTTCGATATTGCGCTGTGCAGGATGCCGGGATCAAGCTCAACAGATGGATCCGCGCCAAGCTTCAGCCATTTCTCCGTTGTTACAAGATCGACACGGTATAAGGCTCTCTCCAGCATCTGTTGGTTGGCAGAGAGGAACCAGGCAACATTCCCTCCGTCTTTCCCATAGAGAATGAGTTGACCGCCTGTAGCGTCGCTCATGAAGCGAAGAGGAATATAGGTGGTGCCGCCGCGTAGCCTCGGGGCGACTGACATCGTTTTATTAACCCCATTAACGATCGAGTTCTTCCAGTGGTTTCTGCTCTACGCTGCTGACATACACTACTTCACAGCCGTGTGATTAAGCTTCTTGTTCAGAACAGACTTAATGTTCTTCACAAGCTGTACGGAAGCATCAATCTCGACTTTCCGCGTCGAAACACTCTCGATACTGCAGCCAATCGGGATGCCCTTCTCGAGACCGTATTCGAATATTTCTTCGAATATTTTTTGGCAATGACGAATCGATTGATCCAGTACATCGCTCGAATATTTTAAGTCATTCTCCAGCCATTTCGGAATGCTGATGCCGAGCCACTTCATGAACTCCAGCGTTTTCGTTGAGCCGCAAGGCGCCAAATTGAACAGAATCGGAACCATGTCGATACCGTTCTCATTGCAGTAGTAATAGTAATCGGACAAGAAGTTCTTCGAAGCCTCTACGTTGTAGATCGCTTGTGTGACGAAGAAATCGCAGCCATTTTTCATTTTGCTTACGACCCGTAGATGCTCGTCCTGCTTCGTCATATGCCGTTCAGGGATGATGACGCCTCCGAAAGTAAGGTTTCGGTTGTGCTGCTTGCTTAACTGATAGGCATCCTTCAGCCCCAGATGCACATGCTGTCTATTCGAGCTGCTGCCGACAAATACCGAATACTTGTCCTGATCAGCGTCACTTGTCGCCCAATCTGTAAATTCAGCCTCTGAATAATTGCCAACGCATTTATAGATAATCTTGGGTACATCAAGCCCGCTCAAATACTGCTTACTGTATGTATCCGGTGATACCGTCTGCAAATAAGGAAACGGACGCTCCTGCTCGATCCGGTCCGCCTCTTCCTGAACATCATAAAGGATGAGTGCATCAAGCTCGAGGTCACGCAGCCGTTCACACTGCTTCTGCGCAATCTCCGCAATTTTCTCCGTCGTGTTTGTTGCCTTCGGCGGCGTCATGCCATAAGAAATGATGCCGGGCTTCTTCGCTAATAGTTTATCACGTAACATTTGCTCCACTTCCTTGCTCCTTTTTGTATCTATATTCCGTTATCGTTATCTTTCGACCTAAAAAGCGTTTCTCCTTTATTAGTTGACGATTAGATTTTAAATCATATCCCTGTCAAAGTCTAAAGTTAGAAGTCCTCTGATATAATCGAATTGCCTTGGTTTGGAAAATAATGGAGATGGGGAACGGATTGAAACGCATTCTCTGTATTGTACTAAGCATGATTTTGATTTTCACCGTAACTAGAGGTCTTCGTGAATCGCCTGCGGCAGCTGCAGCGGCAGCCAAACAAGACAGCATAAAGTACAAGGACGGCAGCAAGTATACCGGACAGCTGGTGAATGGAGTTCCGCATGGCAAGGGAACATTGACGTATCCAAAGGGCGATGTGAAGAAGTATGTAGGTGAATTTAAGAATGGTATGATCGATGGCAACGGAACACTCTATTACGCGAATGGGAAGAAAGTAACCGGCAAGTTTATTAATAGCGTTCTAGCGAAGTACACGGTGTTAACGGCATTAAAGTCGGGGAAACGTAATTACGGCTCTTCCCTCCAGAACGGCAAAGCGTATGGTGATTTCTTGTACATCACGTTTGATCATTATGATGCGCAGATAGGCACTTTCAGCGGAACAATTGTCTGGGACGAGATTGTTTATGGCTATGTGGATACGAACCAAGGCAAAGTACAAAGCGATAAGCTCGTATTTAGTCAAGTAAGTCGTACTTATAAAGGGAATGTATATGATTTTCCTAGCAATACAATTACTGTTCGAATGACCGATGTCAATCATTTAAGCGGAACGTGGAGTGTGCCGAGCGCCAATGCAAAGGGTACAATTCAGTTCACGATCAATCCGGACGATGTCTCTCATCTGTCATACTTATCAAGTGTACATACCTGGCTCGACTGTGAGCCTCGAGACAGAAGACTATTACATCACGAAGACAAGCGTAGGAGCACTAAACGGCGGGCTGATTATTTCTAGCGATGGGACGTACATTTGGAACAGCCTCGTACAAGGCAAAATCATTCGTGGGAAGTGGCGTAAAACGAACGACATTAAAAGCCCGATTGAACTAATTAAAGGCGAGATGGGCTATGATTGGAAAATAAGCGAGTCACCTCATCGAAGGAATGAAATATTCCTAATCGCAGGATATAGCTCGCAAAATGCCCGCTTAGTGAAATAAAAGATGACTCCAGAGCATATCCAGGAATCATCTCCTATGAAATGATCATTGCGGTGGCTTAGGCCAGATTGCCTCCAGCTGAATGCCGTTATTATCTAGAAACCCGAAGCTTCGCGTCGGCCCGTTGCTGAGCAAGGCGGTCATCTCAATCTGGCGACTTTCCAGTTGATTACGCATGAGCAATCCGGCAGCCTCATCTTGAAGCGCAAAAGCAATATGCTGCATTGCACCGGGAATGAAGGTGAGCCGCTGCAGCGCTTCGGGATGGGTGTGGATCTGAGCGTCAGCAACCTCAAAGAAATGAAGGCCCAATGCTGTTGCAGGAGCTCCTGGATGGATAAAAGCATGCCGCCCGTGAAACGGATTAGCCGGAAAGATAGGGCTGGACTGCATACCTAGCATTTCAGAATAAAAACGGATTGTCTCTTCTAAATCCTTGGTCGTTAATGCGATGTGATGTATGCCCTGCCATTCCATCGACTCTCAGCCCCTTACGCATCAACTTATCATCCGTTGATATCAGATCCATTATATGAGACGCACGTGTAAAATCAGAATCACGCTGAAAAGTTTGGTGAGAGATCAAATACGCTCTCTCAGCGCGAAAATCGGCCGATTGAAGCTCTGAGAGTACAGATTCAGCACTCTCAGATAAGGAACCAGCCGAAATCGGCAGCTTGGCGGAGCTGAGAGATCAAATACGCTCTCTCAGCATGGAAATCGGCAGATTGAAGCTCTGAGAGTACAGATTCAACACTCTCAGATAAGGAACCAGCCTAAATCGGCAGCTTGGCGGAGCTGAGAGATCAAATACGCTCTCTCAGCATGGAAATCGGCAGATTGAAGCACTGAGAGTGCAGATTCAGCACTCTCAGATAAGGAACCAGCCGAAATCGGCAGCTGGGCGAAGCTGAGAGTTCAAATACGCTCTCTCAGCATGGGAATCGCTCCCAAAGTTGGCCGAGAGATCATATATGTGCACTCAGCATGTCAATCCCGCGATTCTGAAAACAACTGCGATCGTAGGAACATTCGGGCAGCGAAGTTTCCTGTTTAACCAGACTAAGCCTTTAAAGAAAAAGGGCTTCCCATCGTCATCTAGGTGATGATGGGAAGCCCTTTCGTGCTATTAACTATCGGAACTCCGGCGGCGTTCTGCGTGCGACATTCGTTAGAATCGCGGCATCAATGACCGCTTTGCGCACATTGGCAACGACCTGCTCATTGAATATACTCGGGATTATGTAATGCTCATTCAGCTCGCTCCCGGAGACGACTGCAGCAATTGCGCGGGCAGCTGCCATCTTCATCGGCTCGTTAATGCGGCGGGCACGACAGTCAAGCGCTCCGCGGAATAAGCCTGGGAACACGAGCACATTGTTAATCTGGTTCGGGTAGTCGCTGCGCCCGGTCGCAAACACAGCGACGTGAGGCAGCGCCTCCTCCGGTGATATCTCCGGCTCTGGGTTCGCCATTGCGAATACGATACTGCCCGGCGCCATCTTCTTCACGTCCTCTTCACCCAACAAGCGGCCACGCGAGACACCGATAAAGACGTCTGCATCCGCGATGACGGTCTTCAGATCCCCTGCTTGCGCTTCAACCTGCGGCTGTTCCGCAAGCCATTGCCACATCGGATGATGATCGTAGCTGCCTCCGCGGACGATTGCTCCGTCACGATCAACCGGAACGAGACGCTTCACGCCTGCTTGCAGGAGCATTTTACAGATCGAAACACCAGCTGCGCCAATGCCGTTGACGACGACGCGAATGTTCTCTATTCGCTTGCCGACCACTTTGAGTGCATTAAGCAAGCCTGCAATAACGACAACCGCCGTACCATGCTGATCATCATGGAATACAGGGATGTCCAACTCGTCCGCGAGCCTAGTCTCAATCTCGAAGCAGCGCGGAGAGCTGATATCCTCCAGATTGATACCGCCGAAGATCGGGCTCATTGCCTTAATGGTGCGAATAATCTCCTCCGTATCCTTCGTATCGAGGCAGATTGGGAAGGCGTCAACGCCAGCAAGCTGCTTGAACAGCATCGCTTTTCCTTCCATAACAGGCGCCGCAGCATGCGGTCCAATGTCACCGAGACCGAGCACCGCTGTGCCATCCGTAACGACGGCAACTGTATTCCGCTTGATCGTAAGCGAGTACGCTTTGTTCTGATTCTCCGCAATCGCTGCGCAGACCTTCGCCACACCAGGCGTGTACACTTTGGACAAGTCGTCGCGATTCTTAATCGGAAGCGTCGGTTGAATGGTGATTTTGCCCCCTAAGTGAACGAGGAATGTCCGGTCTGAAACGTTAATCACAGTAATACCATCGAGATTACGCAGCGCGTCAACCGCCGCCGCTTCGTTCTTATCCGGCAGATCCACCGTAATGTCGCGCGTCGAAGTATCATGTCCTGGACGAATGACGTCGATGGACGTAATGTCGCCTCCTGCTTTACTTAGCGTTGCCGCTACATCTGCAAAGGTTACTTTCTTATGATCCAGCTCAAGTCGAAAGATGATACTTGTTTTTGCCATCTTATACCCACCCCCGCCATTTCATAGCTTCAGCTGTTCGCTTCAGTCCAACCATATATGCCGACAGACGCATGTCCGTCTTCTTCTCAAGCGAAGTTTGGTACACGTTATTGAACGCATCGACGAGAATTTTCTTGAGCCGTGTGTTCACTTCTTCTTCGCTCCAATAGAACCCTTGATTGTTCTGCACCCATTCAAAGTACGATACGACTACGCCGCCTGCACTCGCAAGCACATCCGGTACAATCATAATACCACGTTTTGTCAAAATTTCCGTAGCCGCTTGCGTCGTCGGTCCGTTCGCAGCCTCAACGAGCAGCTTCGCTTTAATCAAGTATGCGTTATCTTCAGTGATCTGGTTCTCAATTGCTGCTGGAATTAGGATATCGCAATCTTGGATCAATAATTCCTCATTTGTAATCCGGTTTGGAAATAGGTTCGTCACACAGCCGAATGAATCTCTGCGGTCCATCAAATATTCGATGTCGAGACCATTCGGATTGTACAGCGCCCCCGCCGCATCTGAGATGCCTACTACCAGAGCGCCTGCCTCATGAAGAAACTTTGCCAAGTAACTGCCGGCGTTACCGAAGCCTTGAATGATAATGCGAGCGCCCCCAATCGGAATGCCGAGAACGGCTGCCGCTTCATGCAGCACAATGCTCACGCCTTGTGCCGTCGAGGATTCGCGGCCAATCGAACCGCCAAGCACAAGCGGCTTCCCTGTGATGAAGCCTGGCGAATCGAACTCGCGGATCCGGCTATACTCGTCCATCATCCACGCCATAATCTGCGCATTCGTAAACACATCTGGCGCTGGAATATCCTTGGAAGGGCCGACGATCTGGCTAATCGCGCGTACGTACCCTCTGCTAAGCCGTTCAAGCTCGCCAAGAGACATCGTGCGCGGATCGCACTGAATACCTCCTTTGCCCCCGCCATACGGCAAATTCGTTAAGCCGCATTTGATACTCATCCACATCGAGAGCGCTTTCACTTCTTCGACTGTGACATCCGGGTGGAACCGAACGCCGCCTTTCGTCGGGCCAACAGCATCGTTGTGCTGAGCACGGTAGCCAGTAAACACTTTCACTTTACCATCGTCCATCTTAACCGGGATTCGAACTGTCAAAAGTCGTAATGGCTCCTTCAGCAGCTCATAGTAAGCGCTATCAAAACCAAACTTAGTTAAAGCCGTTTCAATGACTTGCTGTGTTCTTGCGAGTACATCGACATTTTCTTTGACCTTAAGCATCTTGTTATCCCCCTTGGTAAGTGAAGAACCTGCTGCCTCAGCTATTTATGTGCATAGAGAAGGCCCTCTAACCAGCTAGGTAGAGGGCCGCAAAGCTCATTACATTTTGCGGGAAGTCAGTTTCGCTTGCGAGAAGAGCAGCAAATAGTCGTAACCGCCTGCTTTGGAATCCGTACCGGACATATTGAAGCCGCCGAACGGATGCACGCCTACAAGAGCTCCTGTACACTTACGGTTAATGTATAGGTTACCGCAGTGTACAGTCTCAAGTGCCACTTCGATGCGCGCTTCGTCTGTCGAGAAGTACGAGCCTGTCAGACCGAACTCTGTATCGTTGTACATCGCAATCGCTTCTTGCCAATCCTTTGCTTTCGCAATCGCAAGAACGGGTCCGAAGATTTCTTCCTGCATGATGCGCGCCTTGCCGCTCACATCGCCGAATACAGTCGGTTGAATGTAGTAGCCATTGCCTTCTGCTGCGCCGCCGCCTGCAAGCAGTGTACCTTCTTGCTTGCCGACTTCAATATAATCAAGGATACGATCATAAGACGTTTTATCAATAACCGCACCAATTGCATAATTGTCTTCCTGCGGTCCAACCTGCAGCTGCTTTGTCAGTTCCGCTACGCGTTCGACAACTTGATCGTATACCGATTCAACGATGATCGCACGAGAGCCAGCAGAGCACTTCTGGCCTTGGAAGCCGAATGCCGCTGCCACGATAGCAGTCGCTGCTGCTTCCAGATCTGCCGTTTCGTCAACGACGATACCATCTTTACCGCCCATCTCCGCAATAACGCGCTTGATCCAGATTTGGCCTGGAACCGTGTCTGCCGCAAGCTTGTTAATACGAAGACCGATTTCCTTGGAGCCTGTAAAGCTAATGAAGCGAGTCTTCGGATGAGTCGTCAAGTAGTCGCCTACTTCAGCACCGCTGCCTGGAATGAAGTTGATGACGCCAGCTGGCAAGCCCACTTCTTCCATCAGCGCAATAAATTTATGCGCGATTACCGGAGTCGTCGATGCCGGCTTCAGCAATACTGTGTTGCCTGATACAACTGCGGCTGCCGTCATGCCCACACAGATCGCAAGCGGGAAATTCCACGGTGGTATAACAACGCCAACGCCAAGCGGAATGTAAGTGACATGGTTGTCTTCGCCTGGAATCTTCGCGAGCGGCAACGTTTCATCGACTTTGCTCAGACGAATCGCTTCACGCGCATAGAACTCCAGGAAGTCGATCGCTTCTGCTGTATCAACGTCAGCCTCTACATAGTTCTTGCCGGATTCGAGCATCATGAGTGCGGAGAATTCATGCTTGCGCTCACGCATTAGCTTCGCAGCTTGGAACAGATATTCCGCACGCTCGCGAGCAGGAACCTTCTTCCAAGTCTCGAAAGTTGCGAGTGCAGCTTGCATCGCTTGTTCAGCCAGCTGCTGATCCGCTTTGCTCACATAACCGATAATTTCGTCCACATTACCTGGGTTGATCGACGTGATTTTTGCTTCCGTCTCGATCTTCTCGCCGCCGATTGTAAGCGGGTAGCCCCGTCCAAGCTCTGTCTTTACTTTCGCAATCGCTGCTTGTATTGCTTGCTTGTTCTCATCGAGTGTGAAGTTCGTAAACGGCTCATTCGCATATGGTTTCACTTGTGTGTAAGGTGTTGTTGTCATGGTAGGGTAAGGCTCCTCTCCGTATATCCGGTTATTTTATTTAAACATGTTCTTAAGCACGAACCATACATTGGCCGGACGCTCCGCAAGGCGGCGCATGAAATAACCGAACCAATCGACGCCATAAGGAACATAGACGCGTACTCTGTAGCCTTCGCCAGTGAGCTGCTTCTGCAAATCTTCGCAAATGCCGTACAGCATCTGGAACTCGAAGCGGTCCTTCGCGATACCATTTTCTTGCACAAGCGTCTTCGTATAATTAATGATCGCCTCGTCGTGAGAAGCGACAGCTGCATAATTGCCATTCAATAAGTGTTGCTTGATGATCTTCTTAAGATTCTCATCGACGTCCTTCTTCTCTGGAAAAGCAACCTCAGGCGACTCCTTATATGCGCCTTTCACGAGACGAAGGTTAGCGTTTAGCTCGTTCAGATCGACAATGTCTTGCTCAGTGCGGAACAAGTAAGCTTGAATCACGATACCGACATTATCGAATTCTTGACGAAGCTCGCGGTAAATATCCAACGATACTTGGCAATGCGCGTGATCTTCCATGTCGATACGAACGAAATTATTGTGCATTTGGGCCCGGCTCAGGATACGCTTCATATTGCTCACGCATAGCTCTTTGCTAATATCGAGGCCAAGTGACGTCATCTTGAGCGATAAGTTCGATTGCACGCCTGAGTTTGCGATCGCATCCAGCGTCTGAATGCACATGTCTGCAGACTCTGCTGCTTCCGCTTCACTAAATACAAATTCACCAAGATGGTCCAACGTTGCGACGCGGCCATCGTCATTTAAATTGCGCACGGCTTCGATCGATTGTTTAATTGTCTCGCCAGCAACGAAACGCGCTGCTCCAAAGCGCAGTCCATATTTCTTGGCAAGTCGGTTCGCTGACCGACTCTTGCCCAGCGCTTGAAACATGTTGCGCAGCATCATTTCCATATTTTATACCCCCGTTGGAGTTGTACACTGTTGTTCAATTTCTCTACATGAATTGTACAATAATATTTATGATTTGAACAGTATATGTTCAAAATTCATGTTTATCCACTGCACTGGACAATTATACAGAACATAATTGACAGATTAATGAGACAATGATTGATCTAAGTGTTGAAGGTATGTTAAATTTGATGCAAATCACAGTAAGCGGAGAGGACATCTATGTTCAAAATTGAACAGCACTACTTGTACACCAATTTCATTTCGCTTCCTACTGGCGCAACAATTGAACATGTGCTCCATGCGCTCACGGAGAAATCCGCTGCAATCATCGAGCTTGCAGATCACGCTGATCGCTCTATTCTGATTTTGCCAGAGGAGCTCCCTATTATTGAACGCTGCTTCATGAATCGCGATATGGATGCTGTGGAAGCGCTACGGGACTTCCCTTATTACGCGACTATTTGTAACAGCTCCACCGATTTGCAATCGGAACTTCAATTACTGAACGATCGTCCACTAGTCATTAGGGCTGATAACAGTGAAACCATTATTGGCTATGTGCCTCTAAATAAGCTACTGAGCCACAGTATGAAGGAACAGCAGCGTTGGTCAGCCTATTTCTCCACATTGGCAGAGACGGTTACAGAAGCGGTTACTGTCGTGGATCGAAGCGGCGAGGTTATTTGCTGGAATCCGGTCGCCGAAGATATTTATCATTTGCCTAAGGCGGATATTTTGGGTCGGCGAATCGGGGAGCATTTTGAGAAAGAAACGCTTATGGTGCTCAAAATTCTTGATGAGGGCAGACTCATTCGCAACACGTATCACCGTCCTCGCTCGGACACGCATGTACTTATTAATGCCTCCCCTGTTCGCGATGCGGAAGGGACGATTATCGGCGGAATCGCGGCTGAGCAGGACATTACTCAGCTGGTGAAGCTGAATGAAGAGCTGACGAGCGCCCATACTTACGCCCATCAGCATCGGACGGCGAATACGGAGCTATTCTCGCTTGTAAAAGGAAAAGGTCCTGCCATCTTCCGCGTCATTCAATGGGCACGTAAGGTTGCGGCTGCTGACACTCCTGTTCTGCTCATAGGAGAGAGCGGAGTTGGCAAAGAGCAGCTCGCGCAGATCATTCACAACTCCAGCCCGCGCGCGGAGCAGGCGTTCCTCTCCGCCAATTGCGGTACCGTGCCAATGGGCCTGCTCGAGAGCGAGCTGTTCGGATTCCAAGGCGGCGCGTTTACCGGCAGCGAAGCTGGACAAGCCGGCAAGCTAGAGCTTGCGAAAGATGGCACGCTGTTCTTGAATGAGATCGACCGGCTGTCGCTCGAGCTTCAGGCGAAGCTGTACCATTATCTGTCGCAGCAGACCATTGTGCGTTCAGGAGGCAATAAACCTATCGAGCTGCGCACGCGAGTTATTGCGGCATCGACGCAGGATCTCGCCGCTAAAGTCGAGAAAGGCACATTCCGCGCCGATCTCTATTACGCGCTTAATGTCGTTTCTATTGCGATCCCGCCGCTGCGCGAGAGGATCGAAGACATTCCGGCAATGATTCAAATGTACTTGAAGCAATTCTCGCTGCAGTATCAGAAGCCACTCCCTTCCCTGTCGCCGGAAGTGATGCTCGCCTTCTCGAACTACAGTTGGCCAGGCAACATCCTCGAGCTGCGCAATGTGCTGGAGCGTTGTGTCATTCTGTGCGATGACGATATGATTACGCTCGAGCATCTGCCCCCTGTCTTGCAAGCGAAGCAGCCTAGCTTAGTGCTTCAGCAGTTGAGCGATGCCAACTTCGCCGCAGCTTCGGCAATGGCCGAGAATAGGCTGCGCCCAACTGTTGCCGCTGAAGCGGATGAGCAAACGCTCATTCATGATGCGTTAGCGAAGACCGCGGGCAATAAGAGCGCGGCAGCGAAGCTCCTTGGCGTCTCGCGCGGCACACTATACAACAAGATGAAAGAATTCGGGCTGGAATAACGTTAGTAGCAGGCCATCTCGCGCCAAGCAAAAAGCCGTTACAGTGATTATCTCGCATCCATGCGGGATCTTCACCGTAACGGCTTTGTTCATGTTTACTTCACTTCACTTTACTTTACAGAATGCGTTTGCCCAGTAGCGATGCAATAAGTCCAATAGCGAGACGAGCTGTCCGTCTGCTCTCATCCAACTTGGAGTTCACTTCGACAACGTCGATGGAACGAATGAGGCCCGTTTCTGCAAGCAGCTCACATGCAAAATGCGCTTCCCGGTACGTCAGACCGCCCGGAACCTGCATGTCAACTCCTGGTGCTTCAATTGGGTCAAGACAGTCTGCCGAGAAGCTGACATGAATGCCGTCTGTGCCGTTTCCAGCGACCTCAACCGCCTTCGAGATTACTTTCTCGATTCCCATACGGTCAATCTCGTGCATGGAGAATACGGTAATGCCCTCAGCTTTAATGATTGCGCGCTCTTCCGGCTCCACGTCGCGCACACCGATCAGGACAACGTTGGCTTTGTCTATAGCATTCTCGCGTACATCTCGATTCAACTCAGCCAGCTTCAACTTTGCTTTGCCAAGTGCAACGGATAGCGACATGCTGCCCATTCTGCTAATCGGATGCGACTCTTCTGTCTGCAAGCCTGGATGTGCATCGAAGTAGATTACACCTAGCTTTCCCACTTGCGCAGCCATCCCGGCGAGTGCGCCTATCGTCACGCTGTGGTCGCCGCCAAGCACAAGCGGCAGATGCCCTTTGCTCGCTGCAAGTGACACCTGCTCCGCAACAAGAGCGCCCATCTCTTTCACTTCTGCGAGATGCTTCACGCCACCGATATGGTCTCCTGTTGTTGCTGCCGGGTGGGAGGGTACTTTCACTTTATGCTCGCTTGCAACTTCGAAAGCGGTTTTGCGAAGCTGTCTCATGAGGCCGATCTGCACCATGCTCTCCGGGCCTTCTTCCGTCCCAGGACGGCCGGCTCCAAGGCCGAATGGCACATGAATTAAGCTTAGCTTCTTCGTGCGGTTTGCTGAATTTGTCGATTCTGTCATGTTCTGCACCGTCCTCTACTTAGAAAAGCTGTTTAATGCGCAAGATCGCCCAATCGAGCTGCTCCTTCGAAATCGTAAGCGGAGGCGCGAAGCGAATGGTCGTCTCATGTGTTTCTTTGCATAGAATACCAAGTTCTTTCAGCTTCTCGCAATAGGGACGTGCTTCTCCATGCAATTCTACCCCGATGAACAAGCCACGGCCGCGTACTTCTTTTATAGCAGGGCTGTTAATTTGACGCAATTTCTCGATAAAATAATTCCCTAGCTCATTCGAGCGCTTCACCAGTTCTTCGTCCTGCAGCACGTCGAGCGCAGCAATCGCAACTGCACAGCCGAGCGGGTTACCGCCAAAAGTGGAACCGTGAGAGCCGGGACTAAACACGCCGAGAATGTCCTCATTCGCTGCTACAGCCGAGATCGGGAACACGCCGCCGCCGAGCGCTTTGCCCATGATGTACATGTCAGGGACGATGGATTCCCAGTCGCTCGCAAACATGCGGCCCGTACGCCCGAAGCCAGTTTGAATTTCATCCGCCACGAGCAGTACATTGTTCGCCTTGCAGAGCTCTGACGCTTTCCCCAGGAAACCTTCCGGTGGCATTACGATGCCTGCTTCGCCTTGAATCGGCTCGACCAGAAAAGCAGCCGTGTTTGGCGTAATCGCGGCCTTGAGCGCTTCAATGTCGCCATAAGGGATGATTTTGAACCCTGGTGTGAATGGGCCGAAGCCTTGCTTATATTCATCCGAGGAGGAGAATGAAGTGATCGTAATTGTCCGTCCGTGGAAATTGCCATCGCACACGATAATTTCCGCTTGATTCTCCGGCACCTGCTTCACGCTGTAAGCCCAGCGGCGAACCGCCTTCAGCGCTGTTTCTACCGCTTCCGCGCCTGTGTTCATCGGCAAAATCATCCTCTTACCCGTAAGCGCCGTCAGTTTCTCATAGAACAGCCCGAGCTGGTCGTTATGGAACGCACGCGAAGTGAGCGTGACTTTATCCGCTTGCTCCTTGAGCGCCGCGATGATACGCGGATGGCGGTGACCATGGTTAAGCGCCGAGTAAGCGCTCAGCATATCCATGAACTTGTTGCCTTCCGGATCCTCAACCCATACACCTTCCGCCTTCGAAATGACAATTGGCAGCGGATGATAGTTATGCGCGCCGAAACGCTCCGTTTGCTCGATAATGCGGCTTGTTGTCGTTTCCATCCTGCCACTCTCCTCTATACTTATCTCCTGTATCGTATGCACCTACAGGATACGTTCGCCAAAAACAGAGCCGATCAATTCAACTGCCGCAACGGCTGTAATATTATGCTGATCAAGCATCGGGTTCACTTCCACAAACTCCGCAGATACAAGAATATTGCGTTCAAACAGAAGCTCCATCGCAAAATGGCTCTCCCTATACGACATGCCTCCGTTCACAGGAGTACCTACACCTGGCGCCACGCCTGGGTCCATGCCATCGAGGTCCAAGCTCAGGTGGACGCCGTCGGTTCCGTTCGTGACGATCTCCATCGCTTCTTCCATCACCTGCTTCATACCGCTCTTGTCGATGTCATGCATCGTGAACACGCGTATTCCTTTTTGTTTAAGGAACGCACGCTCGCCTGGATCGATCGAGCGAGCGCCGATAATGACCACATTTTCCGGAAGCAGCTTGTTCTCCGCCCCGCCAATGTTAACAAGTTCGGGATGTCCGTATCCGAGCGCCGCAGCGAGCGACATGCCATGAATGTTGCCAGACTGGGTCGTCTCATGCGTGTTCACATCCGTATGCGCATCAAACCAGATAACGCCGAGCCGTTTCACGTGCTGCAGGACGCCCTTGATTGTTCCAATTGCAATGCTATGGTCACCGCCCAGTACGAGCGGGAATTGGCCTTTGCCCATTTCACTTGAGACGCGTTCGCACAGCTCCTGATTGACGCGTACGATTTCGCTCAGATGCTTCAGCTTCTCTCCTTCTTGGGGAGCAGTGAGCATCCGGTGGACATCGAGGTTGCCCAAATCATTTATGTTAAAGCCAAGCGCTTTCAGTCGTTCATGCAAATTCGCGCCGCGGATCGCATCCGGTCCAAGGTCGACACCTTTACGGTCTGCGCCGTATTGCAGCGGTACACCAATAATGGAAATGTTGTTATTCTTCACCGCGTTCATGTGCAGCACTCCTTCCATCTTTTCGTGTACATGTATTGTAACATAGCCCGTTTTCGCGAAAAAATTGAATAAATCAATGATTACGATTGGAAATGCTTATGCATCAAGAAGGAACGAAAAGTCTGTTGTTCGACTACATCGCGAGGGAGAGCAGCAGTGCGGCGACTCCCACGCGCCGAAGTCGAAGGGACTTGCCGGTTGACGGTAAGATACAGGTCCGCCACAGTCACGGTAGGCTGCCTCAGCACAAAAAAACCTCCACTCCCCGCTAACTCGCGAGAACTGGAGGTTAAACACAAACTTGCCGCTTAGCCGAGCCCTTTATCCCCATTCCTTCCAAATCCGCTGCACGATCTCGGAGAAGGAACGGATATTTTGCTCGTCGGCACGTTTTTTTAGGATGACCATAGACGTTTCGATAACACCAGGGAAGCGGTGGATCTCGGCGAGTGTGCCTTTGCGTAGCTCTTCTTCGACGAGCGCCGATCCGAGAAGGGCCGTGCCTGTGTGGTACATCACGGTCCGCTTGATCGTCTCGTCGGATACACATTCGATGTACTTGTCCGGCGTGATGCCATAATCCTGCAAGCATTCGTTCACCAGCCGCTGGATGTTGGAGCCCGACTTGTACGTGATGAACGGATACGACGCCAGCAGCTCCTGCGTATCGTGCTGCTCGAAGAGCTCCTTCGTCGTCACGAGCACGAGGTCTTCTTTACCGAGCGGCATCGTTTCCATCTGCGGGGAATCGCATGGCCCTGCGATAATCGCCAAATCCGCTTCGCCCACCGCGACCTTCTTCATCGCATCGTTGCTGTCGCAGGAGAACAGCTGTAGCTTTACCTTCGGATTTTCCGAAATATAGGAATGGATGATGAGCGACAAATATTGCGTACAATAAAATTCAGGCGCTGCAACAGTGAGCAAACCATGAGGGTCATCAAGCTTGCGCAGCTCGGCTTCCATTTCATCCATGAGCGCAAACGTCTGATCCACATACTGCTTCACTACTTTGCCCGCAGGGGTCAAATACGTTTTCTTCCCCACTCGGTCGAGCAACGTCACACCGAGCTCGCTCTCCAATGACTGGAGCTGCAGCGTAATGGTTGGCTGCGTGTATCCGAGCTGATCAGCCGCTCTCGTTAAGTTAAGCGTATCGGCAACAACCTGGAATGTCTTATATTTCTTGAAATCCATCGCACTCACGCCCTGTAAACGTTGATGAATCATTATAGCCTGCCAAATAACAGAAGGGCAAGCTGTAATAGCCTGCCCTCACGTCGACCTTGCATTCTTCATCCGTATCATCGAGAAATTTACCGTCGACGTCAGCACCGCATCTCGAAGCTGCTGCAAACTCGGCATAACGCGAAGCTCCACACCAGCGCTTACAATCCACTGAAGCAGATCATCCATCCGCTCGACCGAGACCGGCTTCACTTCCTTTGTCGCTGTATAATACCCCGCATTCGCTTCGTACAACTCGAAGTCCGCATCATCAAATCTGTACCGATACAATACCGTCGTCCGCAGTCGATCCAGCCAAGCAGACTCAATCGCCAATAGCCGCTCCGTACAAGACAAACCGAAGAACCGCTCTCTGTCTTCAGCAGTCGTCCCCTTCATAGGCCACAAACAGATCCGAGGACAATCCCGCGGGAAGTAATAATGCACCGCATAGAAAGCGTCAATCGCCCACACCATCGCCGGTTCGTCAAGCCGGTATTCCAGCTGTCTCGGCGTAAATAACTTGATATTCGGGTCTTCGCTAAAGTGATACAACAAGTGAGGCGCACCGTCCTATTTATGTTCGACTATGTCCGACCCTTACCCAATTATCCGATTTCCATCAAAATATCATCTTCATGATCATTAAACCGCAGGTACAGATCCTTCTCTTCCAGATACCATAAATTGTCTTCTTCCATGTAGAACGTAATCCCTTCCACAACCTGATGCAGGCCTGGATTTCGAGGTGTATCCTTCATTACTCCGAGCGAAAAACCAGGTTGAACGCTGCCGCTGCCACCTAACCGAACGAATATCCGCAAATGATCGCCACTAGTTAAATCCAATTCTCTCATATACCAGCGTGCAGCCGACTGTTCCACCACAATTCTCATCGCGCCCATCTCCTCGTTTTGGATACGGTTACATGTAATATATACGCCACCGAACACCAAATTACCTCTTTGCCAATTATGGAAAAGGATAGCTTTATAACCCACGACCGTGCTCCTGCTGCTGCCGCTTCAATCGAATATACGCGAGGATTGCCAAATAAACAAGTAAGCCCATCCATACAAAAAAGATCGACAGCTTCTGCCCGCGCGTTGGCTCAGTTGACGCATCAGCCGACTTAGCAACCGCAGTGCTAGCTATATCTGCAGTCATTTCTGGAGACTCCGCAATCACCGATTCTACCGTCGGCTTCACCGGTTCCATCGTACCCGCCTTGACCGTGCCAAGCGAGCTGGTAACCATCACATCGCCGTCTTCCGTCACGCCCACGCTAGGTATATCCCCTTTACGCAGCACCGCCCATATCGGCTCTCTCGCGATAAAATGCGCTGGCTCCTCGCTCATAAATGGATAAGCTTGATCGCTACTTATTACCTGCTGAAGCTCATAACTCGCAAATCCATAGTCGAGCAAATTGCGCATATCCTTATACACAACTGCCTTCGAAGGCGACTTCAACAGGACACCGATCAACTCCATCCCATCTCGCTTTGCCGAAGCAACCAGTGTAAAACCTGACGCTTCTGTATAGCCATTCTTTATGCCGGTTGCGCCTTCATAGTCCTTGAGCAGCTCGTTATGGTTGATGAGCGTAGACGTCCATTCTTTGCCGACCCAAGGCATCCGCTTCGTAGCCACGATCTGGCGGAACTTCTCGTTCTGCATGGCATACCTCGCGATATTGGCCATATCGCGCGCCGTCGTCACCTGTGTCTTGTCCGGCAGGCCGCTCGGATTAACGAAATGGGTATGCTCCGCGCCAGCCTTTTCTTTCACCCAAGCGTTCATCCGCTCAGCAAACTTCGCCTTCGTACCATCCATATATTCAGCAATCGCAGTCGCTGCGTCATTGCCCGAATTCATTAGCATACCATACAGCAGCTTCTCCAGCGTCACCTGCTCGCCTTCTGCCAAGTAGATTCGTGTGCCGTCTTCACCGCGCGCTTCTTTAGAGACGGTTACCAAGCTTGATAAAGCGCTTTCATTCTCTAAGGCTACAATGCCGGTCACAATCTTCGTGATGCTTGCTGGAAATTGCTCCTTATCCGCGTTCTGCGCATACAGAACAGTCCCCGTTTGGGCATCCATGAGCACAGCTGACTCAGAAATGATATTCGGTTCATCATTGGTTAGCCCTTCCGCATGCGAGGGCGACGCAAGAAAACATACTTGGATAAACAACAATAAACATGCACTGAAGCAGCTTGTTCGGCGCAGTTTCAGCATAAGTGTCAACCTCCCAGAGCCTTTCACATGAAACGATAATCAACTATAAACGTACCATCTGGACGGGATGTACTTCAATTATTATTTTATGGGACAAAATAAGGGCTGCCCCGGAAGCTAATTATCAGCTTCACATTAAGCAGCCCCTCGCGTTTTATTGCTTCATATCTTGCGGATGCGAATCTTCGAGCAGTGCAACGACACTTGCGTTGGAATCGACCTGCGCGGGGTTCTTACAGCCTGGAATTACAGCGGTAACGGCTGGATGCTTCAAGCACCAAGCAAGCGCCCATGCCGCCATATCAACGCCTGATGGCACCTCTTCCTTCGCGATCCGCTCCACTTCCTGCAGCTTGAGCAGCGTGCTCTCCTGGTCATGGCGATGACGCACATCAGTCGTGTCGAACACAGCGCCCGGCTTGTACTTGCCGCTGAGATAGCCGCTTGCAAGCGGGACACGCGCCAATACGCCAAGATCCTGTCTGATACAGGATGGGAATACGTCTTTCTCAGGAGCTTGATCCAGACGGTTATATACCACTTGGATGACCTTCGAACCGACCTTTGTGGAGGCATCAACTTGATGCGAGTTGCTGTTACTCCCGATAGAAGTACCGAGATGTCTGATTTTGCCCGCAGCTACCTGCTTATCGAGCACCGTCCAGAGCTCATCATTATCGAACACGGCATCCGGGCCGGAGTGGAACTGGTAGAGATCTATGTAATCTGTCCGAAGCGCTTTCAGCGAGGCATCAAGCTGCTGCACGATGTCTTCCGGCGCGAACTTATCCGTCCGGGTGAAGCGCTCATGGAAGTGATGGCCGAATTTCGTAGCGACGACCCATTCTTCCCGCTTCCGGCGTGAAAGATAATCCCCGATGAACGCTTCCGACAGATGGTCGCCATAGCACTCCGCCGTGTCGATCAAGTTAATACCAAGCTCTGCTGCACGGTCAAGAATCGCGTCCGCTTCAGCCTGCGTATAATCCTGACCCCACTCGCCTCCAAATTGCCATGTACCAATACCGATAACAGATACGTTCAGATCCGTCTTGCCAAGTCTCCGATATTTCATAAATCGCCACTACTCCTCTTATACGGTTATTTTGTTCGCCTGATAGACAAGTGCTGCTGCGATTTGAGCTGCTGAATCAGCAGCGTAAGGCTTGCTGACGCACAGTGCTTGGCGGCGCATCGCCTCCAAATGCGAAGGGTTGCTTAGCAGCATCTGGACTGCGTGCTTCAGTTCATCGAGACTGGACAGATGCATCGCCGCACCGGAATGACGCAAGAAGTTCGCGTTGTCGATTTCCTGGCCTGGCAGCGGTTTGTAGATCAGCATCGGCAGCCCCGATGCAAGCGCCTCCGAGGACGTTAGCCCTCCCGACTTCGTAATGAGAATGTCGGCAGCTGCCATCAGCTCCGGGATACGATCCGTGAAGCCAGTGACGACCAGCGGCACTCGCGAAATCTCACGAAGCCGGCTAAGCTGCTGCTTCAATTTATCATTATGCCCGCAAACGATGATGAGCTGCAAATCCGGACGTTCATGGCTTTGCACCCAGCTGCACAACGACTCCGTCACTTCCTGCCCCATCAAGCCATTGCCACCGCCCATGACGAGTAGAGTCGGCAGCTCGCTTCGCAATCCGAGCTCAGCCCGAATCGCTTGTTTGTCATAGGAACGGCTGTATTCAGGACGGATTGGAATGCCTGTGACTGCGATGCGACCAGGATCGACGCCAACCCTTGTTAAGCGTTGCGCGACTTCCTGAGAGCCGACGATATATAGGTCTGTTTGCGGGTGAAGCCAGTAGCTGTGGTCTGTAAAATCAGTAATGACAGTAATAAGCGGAGCATGGCAATACCCTCCTACCTTCATGAGGGAAGCAGCGCCGGCCGCCAGTGGGAATGTTGAAATAATGGCCGAAGGCTTCACTCGATCCAGCATGGCGAGAAATTTGCCAAGGCCGAATCCGTGCATATACTTGAGGCTGCTGGACAGCCGATTCTGCCCGCGCGTCTTACTGTATATATAACCATAAGTACGAGGAAATGATTGCACGCCGTTCAAATACATATATTTGCTGAACGGATGCACAAGCGGATGCGCCTGTGCCATATAATCCATAACAATCGTGGGAAGCTCCGGATGAGTCGCCTTTATCGCATTTCGCAGCGCCGCCGCAGCTTGAATATGACCTGAGCCGTAGTCTCCGGTAAGGATGAGTATCGGTCCCCGTTCCATCTGCTTTGCTCCCTCTCTCCACATGATCTGCGAGCAGCCAAGCCATGCCGTACAATCAATATACGTGGCGTTCAAGCGGTAAATGCGTCAATGTGTACCCTTTACGAAATTGTTATCTGCGCTATACACGGCGAGAACGGCAAACCATCCACGTCTCTCCAGGCTGAAAAATATGATATTTCTGTCCGCGGTACTTCTGATACAGCTCCTCCACAAATCCGCTGATGCCTTCACTGTTGTTTGGGTACATATCGAAGTGGAGCGGAACGAGCATATCCATCTTTACTTCCCACGCGAGCGCTGCCGCTTCGCGTGCATTCATATTGCCGACGATGCCTGCCCGGTCCCGAAACAGATCTCTTCCGTTAATCGGCAGCATGCCAACATCAATGTCAAACGTCTTCAATATCGTAATGAGCTGTTCTGTCACGAGCGTATCGCCAGCATGGTAGATCGTGAGCCCGTCCCATTCGAGCATATAGCCCAAATAACGGTCCCAGCCTTCGTTGTCGACTTCCCGCGCTTCATGCCAAGCCGGAATCGGACGAATAATGAGCCCAGCCTCGCACAGCATTGGCGCGCCATGCTTGAGCTGCACCAGGCGGTGTTCCTCAATGCCCGCTTCCCGAAGCATCGGTGCACATATACGAGGACTTGCAATCTTACAGCGAGGCGAAGCTTCTACAATAGCCAGCAGCGTCTCTGGATCCATATGATCCAAATGTTCATGCGTGATGAGAATGAGATCAATGTCTGTTAAGCTGCTAGGCTGTACCGGCGGCGGATAATTGCGAATCCAGAAATTAGCCGGCTCCGTTACCAAACGATCCACCGAATCAGTGAGATAAGGATCAATCGCAACCGTGAATCCATTGCGGCGAATAATGACGCCAACCTGGCCAATATACTGAATTGCTGCTGTTTCAACACTTCTATTCGAATTCATGGCAAGCACGCTCCTCTCCCTTTAAGCGTAACAGAAAAACCCGCGATACGTAAATCGCGGGTTTCCTAATTATTACTATTCATCTTCAGCTTCGACGAATCTTTGCAAGGCAGTAAGCTTATTTTCCCAGTACCGTTCATAGTAGTTCAACCAGTTTTTAAGTTCCTGTAAAGGCTGTGTCTCAAGCCGGTAGCGTGTCTCGCGCCCGACCTTCCGCTCCTTCACAAGCCCCGCTTCCGCAAGAATACGCAGATGCTTGGAAACCGCAGTACGCGTCATAGTAAAATGGCCTGAAATCGCAGTGACCGGCATTTCATGGTCAACAAGAAGCTTTAGCACCTCGCGGCGGGTAGGGTCCGCTATCGCTTGAAAGACATCATGCTTCCCGGATGGCAGCGCCATATTAAGCTTCGACGAACTTGCCAAGTGCGCGGTGGATACCGGCCCAGCCATCGTTCATCCGTTCGCGGATAGCGGCATGCGGCATACCGTGCTCGACAATGTCTGTTCTCCAGCCTGCGTGAATAAGCGTGCACTCGGTCTCATTATCAGCAAGCTCATTCAAAAGAATCGTAAGCGTCCAATGTACTCCCCAACTGAACGAAATGCGGTTAGGCGCTTCCACTTCCTTCACGATGCATGTCTGAACGCCGAAAGGTCCTGCATCAAGTTTGAACTCATGGCCAACGACTGCTTCAAGGTCATTGGGCATAAACCAGGTGCTTAGTCCCTTCGAGGTCGAGACAGCGTCCCATACTTTGAGAATCGGTGCTTTGAATGTAAGTGTTTGGCTAATATCTGGAAGTGAGTTTTGTGTTTCCATGTAGGCGTTATCTCCTTCGAAGTGTTAGATTCATTTGGATGGATTTGAAAAAAGCAAAACCATTTGGTTTCGCTTTTGATTATATGACACCTTTTGGTTTCATGTCAATTGACGATTACTGCTTATTTTTGTGCTCATTCTCCATGCCGTGGTCTTCCCATCTTCTCGAATACGCTTTATTCGTCACCCAAATGGTAATCCAAGTGACTAATATCGCGATAATTGCTGCCGAAATCCAAACTCCTGTCGGTACACCCATCTAATCTCTCTCCTTTACCTGAAGGGATGCTTGCCTCTATATCAAAAGCATAACAGATGTCATTTGGTTTCGACAAATGAACACATTTTGACTTTTTCACACTATTGCAGCAAATCTGCTTAAGGTGCATAATGATGAAGGTCGTTTTATAGATATTAAGCATGATCCCGTGTAAGAAAGGAAACTAGAATTTGAAGCTAGCACCAACATCATCCAAACTGCCCGTCTCTCCTGTCATCCCGCTGCTAATCGGCATGCTTGCGATTTCGTTCGCGCCTATACTTGTCCGTTACTCACACGCGCCTGTATCTGTCCAAGGTATGTACCGAATGCTGTTCACCTTCGTGCTCATGCTGCCTTTCGGTTCCAAACAGTTTGGTGACGTGAAGCATATTTCGAGGAAGGATTGGCTCATGCTCATCCTCGCCGGCATCTTCCTGGCCCTGCATTTCCTGCTCTGGATGGCATCACTGACGTACACATCCATTGCCAGCTCCACCATCCTGCTTGCGCTCGAGCCTGTATTCGTCTTGGTAGGGGCGTACTTCCTGTTCCGAGACAAAGCGAACAAACTAGCCATTATCGGCATAGTCATCGCGCTAGTCGGCGCTATGGGCATCGGCTCAGGCGATATTGTATTGTCGTCGCGCGCATTCTTCGGCGACATGCTGTCATTCCTCGGCGCACTCGCTGTATCCGTAAATATGCTGCTTGCGAAGCAAATTATGAAGCGCGTCTCGTCGTACTTGTACAGCTGTATCGTGTTCGGCATTACGACAGTATGCTTCTTCATCTACAATGTTACGATGGGCATCTCGATGACGGATTATGCGCAGCGTGAATGGATCGTGTTCCTGCTGCTCGCCATCGTACCAACTGTGTTCGGCCATCTGATCTTCAACTGGCTGCTCAAGTACGTCAAGCCGACGACGATTTCCATGTCAGTGCTGGCTGAGCCCGTTGGAGCAAGCCTCTTGGGCATGATGCTGTTTAGCGAAATGATAAGCGGCTTCCAGCTCATCAGCGGAGCTTTTATCATCATCGGACTCATCCTATACATGCGTGCTGAGAAGCAGAAGCCTGTGGAGCAAAGTGCTCAGCAGCCTGTGAGCGCATAATAAGGCAACAAAAAAAGCCTGATTGTGAACTGACCCCAAAAAGTTAGACACAACTATCGTTAAGCAACCTTTGAGGCATGAGTCCGGTAATGTACGGGGCTCATGCCTTTTAGTTTCGCTTTGATTCGTTTGTGATTATAGTAAGTCATGTACTCGTCCAATTCCTGTTTAAACTGCTCCATACTTTCAAACTCCTGCGTGTATAGGAACTCAGACTTTAAGATGCCAAAGAAGTTTTCCATGACTGCATTATCGTAACAGTTTCCTTTGCGTGACATGCTTTGGGTTATTCCACGTTCCTTCAATGCATGTTGATAATGACGCATCTGGTAGTGCCACCCTTGATCGGAATGAATGAGTAGTGTATCTTCGGCATTCAACCTTTCATAAGCTTTATCCAGCATATTGGAAACAAGCGAGTAGACTGGTCGGGAGTCCATTGTGTAAGCGATGATTTCGCCATTAAATAAGTCGAGCATTGGAGATAAGTATAGTTTCTCCCCAAATAGCTTGAACTCCGTAATATCTGTTACCCACTTCTCATTTGGCTTTGAAGCGCTGAACTTCCTTTCTAATATGTTCGGCGCAATTTTACCCACATTCCCTTTGTACGAGCGATATTTCTTCATACGCACGATGCAGGTCAAGCCAAGCTCTTGCATGATGCGCTGCACTTTCTTGTGATTAACAAGGTGCTTCTCATTGTGAAGTTGACTGGTTATACGACGATAACCATAACGCCCTTTGTGATCATGATAGATCGCTGTAATACGAGCTTTTAAGGCTTCATCCTTGTCTGGACGATCGAATGTGCCGACCAAGTAATAGTACGTGCTGCGCGGAATCTGAGCCAACGCTAGCAACGATGTAATGGGGTATTCTTGCCTCAGCTCAAAGACTACTTTCGCTTTGTCTTGCTTCGTAATTTTTCTTTGCTTTGAACTAAGGCATTCAACTTTTTTAAGTAGGCATTCTCCATACGCAAATGCTCTAATTCAGCTTGTAACGCTTCGACAGAACCTTCAAGTGGAGTTGGTTTTTTCGTTTCATCCTTCATCGAGGGACGCCCCTTTTTCTTAGGTATTAGGGCGTCTTCACCTCGCTGCTCCAGCATCTTCTTCCATTGCAAGATGGTTGAGAGTGCTGGAACGTTAAACCTCGCAGCTGTTTCTAAAAGAGACGCCCCTGACTCGTTCATAAAATTCAGTACGTCTAGTTTAAACGCTTTTGAGTAGGTTGCTTATCTCTTGGTCAAACCTTCCTTGCCATTGGCCTGGTAAAGGGCTACCCATTTTACAACAGCGTAATGGGCCACACCAATACGTGCAGCTATCTCCCTGAAGGACTCCTTACCCAATAGATAGGCTTGTACGGCTTGATACTTCTCTTCCTCAGTAAACTTTGCCACAAAAATACACCCCACTTGTTAGATGGTGTCTAACAAGTGGGGTGCAGTTCAATTGCTCAGGCTTTTTTTGTTATGCATGTTCAATTATTCCAAGCCGTGTTCTTCGCGAATGCGGTATAAGCCTTGAATAATCGGTTCAGCCGGATCACGGTTAAGCAGATGATGTGCCATGAGAATATGCAGCGGCAATGCACAAATATTGTTGCCGTCGCTAATCGTAGGGAATCCAGCTTCCAGAACGGCTCCGTGCTGCTCGTTCAAGTCGAGATCTACATACACTTGCTCGTCAGGAAACTCCTCGCGAATCGCTTTCGCGCAATACGGAACGAGATAGTGATCAATAATTCCTTTAGCTTCATCTTCTGTTTGCGGAGGGCTAGGAAGCAATTGATCGCCACCCTTGTCCAACAGATCCAAGAAGAAAGAAGCCATCCACAACGACGGATCATCATTGTTTTGGAATATATTCAATAGTTCTCGCATGAAAAATCCGCATACTACATTACGGCCATTTAGTCGTTCAACTTTGAACACAAATAACGGTCCGTAAACTTCATGCATCATAACTTGTCCATCTACTCCGTCTTCTTCAAACTTAAAACGGAGTGCTTTCAGCCCGTTATCTAATAGGGCTTGAATGAGTTGTTTTAACTCTTCTTCCGGAATTGCTGGCAATTCCGTCTCATTCGTATTGTCTACATTATTAGTTGTCATTTTTATTCACCCGTCATTCATCATATAATGATCGTTTCTGAGTTGTCTACTCGTAATTTTTCCAAAATTGAAGTTTCCGCTATGCGCGAGGCTCCATAATGTACGCGAGCAGCAGCGCTGCAGTGTTCATAACTGCATGACTATGTGTGCGTTCCATGCTGTGGGAAGCGTGCACGCCAGGGCCGATCAGCGCCGCTTTAATGTTACTGCCTCCATGCATCGCTGCGGATGCATCCGAGCCGTAATGCGGATAAATGTCGACCGCATAGGGAAGCTCCTCACGTTTCGCAAAATCAATAAGCGCAGAAGTCATTAAGTAATCATAAGGACCGGTTGAATCTTTGGCACAGATCGACACGTCATATTCGGTTGTGGATAGGTCATCGCCCATCGCCCCCATATCGACTGCGATCATTTCTGTAATATCCTGCGGGATATAGGAGCTGCCGTGGCCCACCTCCTCATACGTCGAAATGATGATTTTGACCGTACGAACGGGTTGTTTGCCTTCATCCTTCAGCCATTTCAGTAGACCGAAGATTGCAGCTACACTTGCTTTGTCGTCCAGATGCCGCGACTTAATGAAGCCACTCGGCAGCACCCGTGTCCGAGCATCCCAAGAAATAAAGTCCCCCACGCCGATGCCTAGCTTCTGAACATCGTCCTTCGATTTGACCGTCTCGTCAATACGAATTTCCATATTCGCTTCTTCGCGCTTCAGATCGCGAGCATCCGTGAAGACGTGAACAGATGGCTTCGTCGTCAAGACCGTTCCATCATAAGCTCGCCCATCCCGCGTATGAATGAGACAGTACTCGCCTTCAACGGAATGCATCGCGTAGCCGCCAACCGGTGTGAACCGAATGGTGCCATTGCTCTTGATGGAACGAACCATGGCTCCCAATGTATCGACATGCGCAGTTAAGGCGATCACTTCATCTTCTCTCGGATCGGAGCCCGGAATCGTAATGATGCCGTTCCCCTTAGGCGTAAACTCGAGCAAATAGCCAAGCTTAGACGCCTCCTCATGAATCAGGCGCATGATCTTCATGCAGAAGCCGCTTGGGCTAGGAGTAGAAAGAAGCTGCTCGAGCAATTGAATCGTATAATGACGGTCTAAATTCGGTTTAAGAGGTATACCCATAGCTTACCATGCACTCCTTTATGAAATCGAGGGTACCTCTATCATAGCTGATTCTGAGGCAAAATCCTATTTTCTACAATCGGATAAAGAGCAGAATAACAAGTCCGCAAACCGCAAGCAGTGTATCTCGCAGCTTCCATTTCTCAGTTACCAGCAAGGTCGGCTGACGCTTCTTACCGACACCGCGGCTTTCGAGCGCATCCGAAACCTGTTCCCCGAGGCGAAATAACGCGAGCATGAACGGAACGGCTGTTTCCCGCAGCTGACGGATCGCACTGCGCCCGGATCGACGAGTCTGCTTGCCTCGCGCCAATGTGACACGGCCGAACCGCTCCCATTCAGATAACAGAACCGGTATAAATCTCAAGAGGAGCGTGACGGTTAGAATCATTTTGGTCCCCCATAGCGGTACCTTTCCCCAAATGCCAAGCAATTGTTCGAGCGACCTGCGCAGACGCAGCGGCGTGACGGCTAGCGGCAGACCTAGACCGAGCAGCATGGCAATAAACGGTCGAACGAGCGACTGCAACGATTGCAGGAAGTTGCTTCCGCTAAAATAATCACCATGTCCATTCGGACCTACACCAGCGAAAATAGACAGTGTAAGTGTGAAGACAGCAAGTGCGATAATCGCGTTTCTCCAACGCCTTAGCGGGATACGACCTGCATAGATACAAATAACAGTAAGGATGCTCATCACACCGACACCGAGCCAGGTCGATTGTGTTAGAATTGCCGCGGACATCAGGATATAAGTCAGCCATACCGAGCGCGGATCAAACTTGGTTAGTGGTGACGACTTATCTGCTGTGATATGAGCTTGAAAAGGCGTTCTGCTTGTTTGCCCTGTTTGCGAGGCAACGGTAGTGGCTTCCCGATTCGTAGCAGCCACGCTGCCGGAAGCCAGCGACTGAGCTTGCAGCTGCGGGAGAGCGCCTGCAAGCTCAGATGCACGCCAAACGGCTTCACTTGGAATGCCCATTCGGTGCAGCTGGTGCGCGATCCGCAGCCAGTCCGGCACGTCCATTCCGGCTTCGAGCAGCAATTCAGGATTTGCAAGCAGCGTATCTCTCGTGCAGAGCACTGCGCTTCCGTCCAGTTTCATAAGCATGATTCGGCTTGCCAGCTGTAGCGCCCAGTCGCTCTCATGCGAGATCAGCAGCACGCCTTGCCCTGCTGCCGCGAAGAGCGTGAGCTGTTTGCGGAGCTGCTCCTGACCGTCGGCATCAAGTCCTGCGGTCGGTTCATCAAGCAGCAGCCAGTTGGCAGGAGGAGCGAATAGACAGGCAAGCGCGGTTCTTCTTCGTTCACCGCCGCTCATGAAATACGGGTCGCGCGCAAGCCAGGACTCGTCCCAGCCGACAGCAGCGAGTGCAATTGCGATTCGTTCCCGCTGCTCGGATTCGCGTAAGCAGTAAGGCCGCAGCGTATAGTGCAACTCGTCCTTGACCGACCGCGCGAAGAGCTGTTCTTCAGGCGACTGGCAGGAATAACTATATGCATGCAGCGCTTGCGGGTTGCGTTTCAATCTTACACGGCGAGTAATTCGCGAGAGGATCGAAGTTCGTGGTGAATCGGTCCATAATTCCGTATCGCCGTAACGTATGGCTAAACCGCTTGGTCCCTGCAAACCTGCGATGATCTCCATCAGCCTCGTTTTGCCGACACCGTTAGCGCCAAGGAGTACCGTAATCTCTCCTTGCGATAGAACAATCGGTTCCGAAGACTGCGAATCTCCGTTTGATCGTTCACTTTCTATATGTACCCCAGCACGGGTGAATTTCAATCCTTGTATCGTGAGATCAGCTCGGTTCCAATTAGCAATGTTCATAATGTTCATAGCCGCGCAAGCACCTGCTCCCATTCCGCCGCTGTTTCGGGATATGGCCTTGCAAGCTTTCCTTGCCGCCCAAGCTCAAGCGCTAACGCTGGCAAATAAGGCAGCCGCAGTCCACAAGCTTGGCAGGGAGTGAAGGGATTCAGATGAAGCGCTTCTTCATGAGCGCCATATAGAAAATGCCTCCCTAATCCATCGAACACGATGTGTCCCTCTCTCATCGCGACAACCCGCGAGCCGCCTCCTAGCTCCTGCAGCCGCTGCGTCACCCACACGACTGCTGTTCCTTGCAAGTGAAGCGCACTTGCGAGGCGCATGACCTCTGCGCAAGATTGGTCGTCAAGCATGGAAGTCGCTTCATCGAAGACGATGAGCGGTGCGCTCGCAGCGGTTGCAGCCGCAACAGCAGCAAGCTGACGCTGCCCGCCAGATAAGCGATTCCACGGAACATCGGCAATCGCGAGCAGTCCTGTATGCTCCAGAACAAGCTCCGTACGCTGTATAATCTCATCCGCTTCAATGCCCTGCCACTCAAGCGCGAAGCGAACTTCTTGCCTTGGCGTTTCGGCAAACAGCTGAGAATCCGGGGACTGCATGACATAGGGCATAGGCCGGTTGCCAGCAAAACCTCGATTCCATGATCCATGAACGCCGTCAATTGTTAACCCGGCAAGCAGCCTAGCCAAAGTCGACTTTCCGCTTCCATTCGTCCCAACTATATTCACCCACTCGCTCGGTGCAATGGAGAAATCAATATGATCTAGACGAGGAGAAACCTCGCCAGATTCAAGAATACGTTCAATATTAACGTCTGTTAGAACCAAGCTATCAACTGGTGCCTGCAAGATCACAAAACTCCCTCTTCCCAAAATCGAATTCACGTGATACATTTTAATTGTTAACCACAACTAGATAACAAGGTTAACATTAGAGAGGAGAAATGACAATGGAATCATCTAAAGCTACTGCAGGCCATACTCCGATATCGGCTAGCAACCAATCCGAGACTACATACTGGATTCGCGGCATTGTGTTTACCGCATTGTTCGCAGCACTCTTCATCGCCTTCGGTTATGTAAGCATCCCACTCGGCTTCACTTCCGTACCAATTACGCTCCAGACCTTCGCCATCATGCTCGCAGGCGGTCTGCTCGGTGCGCGATACGGTTTCTGGAGCATCGCAATCGTCGTCTTGTTAACGGCCGCAGGCTTGCCTCTTCTGCACGGCAGTGGAGGACTGTCAACGATCTTCGGCTTCACCGGCGGCTACATATGGATGTTCCCAATATCCGCACTGTTGATCGGACTTGCCAGCGACCGTTTGTTCGCGCGTACCAAATCCTTGTCCCGCAATCAAATCATCCTGCTATTCATCAGCCTTGTCTTATTCAGCGTTGTCCTCGCTTACATTGGAGGCGTGCCATGGCTTGCCTATAAAGCGAACTATTCTTTCCAGAAAGCAATGGTGTCCGGTTGTTATCCATTCCTATTCGGTGATATGGTCAAAGCCATTGCAGCGACGTTCCTCATCCGAACGCTGCGCCCGCTCATGCCTAAACTCCGCTAGCCATCGCTTGAACACTAATCCGTCCAGCCGACCTGCTTTTTCAGCTCTTGCGAAAGAAGGTTTCGCAGCTCCCGCAGCGTCGGCTTGCGGATAGTAATGACCACGCTTTTCCCCTGTACATCCAACTTCTGTATATGTACCAGCTTCGGCAGCTCACTGCTAAGCGGAATTTCCATATTGTCAAAATCACTCTTCTTCAGCGTGATCCCCTTCAGCTTCGCCTCTTCGACAACAGCAACGACATTGGGCTCGCTCCATCGTAGTCCATACGTGATGACAAGTCCTGCCGGAATCCGCTTCTTATACATCACATTCACATGTGCAACAAGCTTATCCTCCTGCAGTTCAAATCTCGCCCCGGTTATTCGAATGTCTGGGCTGTAATCGGGATGCAAGCGGATAGTCGCTTTGCCAATGTTATTGATATCTGCTTCGGAGAGCACGAATTCCGTATCCAGATGACGTATCATCGTAAGTGCTCGGTCCACGATCGGAACCGGGTCGTAGTTTAAGTTCAAGTCTTCCTCTGGTTTCACGTACCAGATTGCGAGTGCGCCAGCGCCTGCAAGGAGTAGAATGAGCACTATAATAGAAATCAGCCATTTGCGAATCAAAAGGCACTCTCCTTCCTGATCCCCTTATTATAGCGCCGATTGCTCCAAACGAGAACAAGCCGCCCCCGCCATGACTGAACGGGAAACGGCTTGCGTGCCTGCGAATTCACGAATGCCGTTAATCGGCTTGTGAACACGTTTAGCTATTGATGTACAAAATTACGCCAAGAGCCGGCAGCAGTAATATCTTCGGATTGACCGGCAATGTAAGCCTCACAGATGAAACCCGACACTTCCGTCCCATCGGCAAGCTCGACCTTGCCAATACCAAGCGGCGCAGGTATTCCTGCGACGAAAGCTCCGAACGAGGCTATCGGCATCTCCCACACTTCAAGCGTAATCGCTGATCCGCCCTGCTCCTGCTTAATCATACCTGGCTTCGCAGGTGTCGTCGGCAGCTTGACGAGCTTATATTTCGGCGCACTCTCGGTCTCACGCACGAATACAGCGCCGCACGCTTGCATTTGCTTCTCTAGCGGGAAGCCCCGCATATGCAGACCGCATACCGCGACATGCATCGTCTCGGTGTTTGAGGAAACGGTAACTTGCCGCGTTCCGCCAATTGCATCGGGAACGGCTTCAGAAATTGCATTGGGAACGGCTTCAGAAACAGCAATACTGTCTCCCGCTTCTGTCGACGTCTCAGCGGATGCTTCCGTTTCAACAAACCGCTTCGCCGTGCTGCACAGCAGCGTCTCATTCACTGCCGTTGCGAACATCGTTATGCCGAAAGGCAAATCTGCATCCGCCTCTCCCGCTTGGAGAGCAACCGCGCACAGATCGAGCAAATTGCAATGGTTCGTGTACCGTCCCATATCGCTGTTCGTCGCAATCGGATTGTCGCGCACTTCATCGCGCGACCATGTGCCTCCGCAAGTTGGCAGGACAAGCACGGCATCTTCAAGCAGACGATGTGCAGCTAGCCTCAAAGCTTGCAGCCGGTGAGCCGCTTGGAACACAGATGCTGCTGTATAAACAGGCGACGCACCAGTGCGCAGCACTTGCTCCGTTACCGGGAATACATCGCTCGGATTCGCTTCAACGAAAGCTCCGAGATCTGCCCATCGCTCCGCAACCCACGGACCGCCGTATAGAATCGACGCCGCTTCATTGAACAGATCTAGCTCGATCTCGACAAGCGCTATTCCAAGTTCGCTTACACGATCCAGCGCCAGTTCCCATGCTTCGCGATAGGCGGGTGCGAACGGCCCATAGAACGCAGGCGCTTCAATCGGCACGCACAGTTTGGAGGGCAACTGACCCGTCAGCGGCTGCGGAATATTCCGCGACCAAGGATCCGTTGCCTCTGGGCCGCGTGCGATTAGGTCAACTGCTAGCGCATCATTCAAGCTGTGTGTGAATACAGTCACACAGTCCAAGCTCGCGCAAGCCGGCACGACCCCTTTGGTCGGCCAAGCGCCAAGACTCGGCTTGTAACCGACCAAGCCGTTCAGCGCAGCTGGTACACGGCCGGAACCCGCCGTGTCCGTGCCAAGCGAGAATACCGCTTGCCCACGAGCAACTGCAACTGCGGAGCCGGAGCTGGAACCGCCGCTAATGAGCTCCTCGCGGAGCGCATTATGCGTCTCTCCATACGGGCTGCGCGTCCCGACGAGCCCAGTGGCGAACTGGTCGAGATTTGTTTTGCCGATTGGAATTGCTCCTGCGTCGATAAGCCGCTGAACGACGGCAGCGCTCGAATCCGGTGTATAGGCGAACGTCTCGCAGCCAGCAGTCGTAGGCACACCGGCCAGGTCGATATTATCTTTAATGGCGAAGGGTATACCCCACAGCAGTGAGCTTGCTGCATCCACGCGAGAGAGCTGATCCAGATAAGGCTGAATGAGCTCCGCAGAAGGCGGTGTTATCCATATATTCATCGCTTCGTCTCGTGACGATCGTCGAATTACTTCTGCCACTACTTCAGCCGGCGTGATTCGCTTCGCGGCGTATTGTTCTCGCAGCCAGTCCATCGTCAATTGTTCTGGCCATTTCACAGTTCCTGTCATACTGGCGTCACCTCTCTTGCCGTTTCTTTCACAAGACCAACAATTAGTTGTCCTGCGTGCACCTCATCACCTGGCTTCACGAAGATGGAAGCGACAATGCCGTCACAAGGAGCTGTCTGCGAGAACTCCATCTTCATGCTTTCCTCAATAATGAGCGTTTCGCCTTTCTTCACTTCTTGGCCTGGCTCTACGAGCACCTTCCACACACTGCCTGGCATCGTGCAGCGTACAGCAATCGTCCCTTCAGGCAGTTCATCTTCGGCAGATTCTTTACCCAGATCAGCCGATTCGGAGACATACTCCGCCAAGCCTTGCGACTTCCAGCTCTCGCGTTCAGCTGTGAAAGCTGCTTGCTGTACTTCGCGGAACGCTTCAGCACTTTCCTCGATTGAGTTCAAGAATGCAAGATAATCGCCTAAACGGAACGTCGTTTCGGTAATATCCGCTTCAAACCGTCCACGCGTAAAATCCTCTCTCAATTGCAGAAGCACATCCGCACTGACCGGATAGAACTGGATTTGATCGAAGAAGCGAAGCAGCCACGGCTTGCCTGTCTCGAAGCTTGCCGACTCGCGGTTAAGATGGTTCCACATTTGAATGGTACGTCCAACGAATTGATAGCCGCCCGGGCCTTCCATACCATAGATACACATATAAGCGCCGCCTATGCCTACAGCATTCTCAGGCGTCCAAGTCCGAGCCGGATTATATTTCGTCGTCACAAGACGATGACGAGGATCAACCGGCGTTGCTACCGGCGCGCCTAGATAAACATCACCAAGTCCAAGTACGAGGTAGTTCGCGTCGTACACGATACTCTGCACCTCGTCAATACTATCCAGCCCGTTAATGCGGCGGATGAACTCGAGGTTGCTCGGGCACCATGGCGCGTCGGGACGGACATTCTTCTGATAGCGATCAATGGCGAGCTGCGTCGCTGGGTCATCCCATGAGAGCGGCAGCCGCACGATCCGCGATGGTACCGTGATAGAAGAAAGATCCGGCAAGCTGCTGTCGAGCTCGAGAATACGTTCGCACGCTTCAAGCACGTTTGTCTGCTTAGGATCAATATGAACTTGCAGAGAACGAATGCCTGGCGTCAAATCAAGAACAGGAATCGTACCACTCGCTTCGATTGCCTGCATGAGCGCATGCACTTGAAACCGCAGCAGTAGGTCAAGCTCCATCTCGCCATATTCCACGAGGATATTCTCATCACCGCTGCAGCGAACCGTTATCGGGAAGCGGCGATTCTCCGTCTCTTGAGCAATTAGCGGATACGAAGGCTCTGGCTCACGCTCCGGCTGTGGCAGTGTTACCGTTACTAGCCGATGCCACTGTGCGAGACCAATCGCTTCGAGATTACTCTCTTGTTGCTTGCGCAGCTGATCCGCTTCCGCAAGCGTCAGCAGCTGGAAGCGAACACTGTCTCCAGGCTTCAATTGGCCGAGCTTCCAGAACTCAGCGGATGCTGTCGTTACCGGGCAGACGAAGCCGCCTAAGCTTGGGCCGTCAGGGCCGAGCAGAATCGGCATGTCTCCGGTCAGATCCAGCGTTCCGACCGCATACGCGTTATCGTGAATGTTGGACGGATGTAGTCCCGCTTGACCGCCATCTTCGCGAGCCCAATGTGGTGCTGGACCGATAAGGCGAACACCGGTACGGGAGCTGTTAAAATGCACTTCATAGCGTGTATTCGCCAGTTCCCTCAGATAAGTAGGCTTCAAATACTCACCCGTGCAGTGAGGACCAGGAATGACGCCGATCGTCCATGAGCGGGTCATTGACGGGCGGTCCAGCTCATGCAGCTGGATATCGGACCGCGGATTGCTGCCGCTCCGGTTCACGCCAAGCACGTCACCGGCACGCAGCGCGCGACCGCCGTGCCCGCCGAAGCCGCCTAGTGTGAATGTCGCTGAGCTGCCGAGTGTCTGTGGCATATCGAGGCCGCCGCCAATGAGCAAGTAGCTGCGCATGCCGCTATTCGCTTCGCCGTAGCTAAGCAGTTGACCTTTTCGAACAAAGATCGGATGATACAATGGAGCCTTCGCTTCATCCAGCATCGCTTCCATATCTGCGCCGGTTAGGCAGATCCACATGTCATCCCGGAACCGATACGAGCCACCGCGCAGTGTGAGTTCAAGCCCAGAAGCATCATCCGCGTTGCCAAGCAGCTTGTTGCCGATGCGGAACGATAACGGGTCCATCGGACCGCAAGGCGGTACGCCGACGTCCCAGTGTCCGATCCGGCCAGGGAAATCCTGAACCGTCGTCTGTACGCCTCCGTCAACAACTTCAATCGCATGCTCGGCTGGCTCGAAGCCATTCAGTAACTGTGTATATACATGACCGCTCAAGCATTCCTCTTCTCCAAGCAGCGCCTTCACATATTGCAAATTCGTCGTAATCCCATAAAGCCGGGTGTCATCGAGCGCTTGAATGAGCTTACCGATTGCATCCAATCGGTTCTCCCCATGAACGATAATCTTCGCCAGCATTGGGTCGTACAGTGTCGTCACCGTAATACCATCACGAATCCATGTTTCGATGCGAGCATGCTCGGTGAACCTTGCTTTGTCTACTTTCCCAGCGCTCGGTCGGAAGTTCTGCAAGCAATCCTCTGCATAGATCCGCGCTTGAATGCTATGTCCCTTCGCCGGCTGCACAAGCGATTCAATAGAAGTAAGCTCATCTGCCGCTTCGCGAACCATCCATTCCACGAGATCCACGCCGAGCACTTCTTCCGTCACGCCATGCTCCACTTGAAGACGCGTATTTACTTCAAGGAAGTAGAACTTGCACTCCTCGGGATCATACAGATACTCGACGGTTCCCGCACTGCGGTAACCAACCTCAGATGCCAGCCGCTTCGCTGAAGCAAACATCGCTTGCCGCACTTCCTCGGATAAGTTCGGTGCAGGACTCTCTTCGATGACCTTCTGATTGCGCCGCTGAATGGAGCAGTCGCGCTCGCCTAGTGCAGCAACTTCTCCGAAACGGTTGCCGAAGATTTGCACCTCGACATGACGTGCCCGCGCAATATATTTCTCCAGAAAAATACCGCCGTTCTTGAAGTTCGTCTCCGCCAAGTGGCGCACACCATCGAACGCCGCGCGAAGCGCATCCCCGTCATTGCATACCCGCATCCCGATTCCGCCGCCACCAGCAGTGCTCTTCAGAATGACCGGATAGCCAATGATTTCCGCCTCAGCAATCGCCTCATCCAGATCTGTAATAAGCGCAGTTCCAGGCAGCATCGGCACACCGGCGCGCTCTGCAATTTCACGTGCGGAATGCTTGAGGCCGAACATCTCCATCTGCTCAGGCGTAGGTCCGATGAACACGATACCGCGCTCCCGGCAAGCGCGTGCGAAGGAAGCATTTTCGCTTAGGAAGCCGTATCCAGGGTGGATCGCCTGTGCTCCTGTATCAATCGCCGTTTGCAGAATACGATCCATATCGAGGTAGCTTTCCTTCGCCGCCCCTGCACCAATGCATACGGCTTCATCTGCTCCGTCGACATGTTGGCTGTCTTGGTCGGCGATTGTATACACAGCGACCGATTGAATGCCTAGCTTGCGGAGTGTACGTTCAATTCGAACGGCGATTGCGCCGCGATTCGCGATTAGAACTTTCGTAAACATAAGGTTCCCTCCCGGATTCTCTTCTCTATGGACTTATAGGGCAAATAATCTATGGATTCCACACCAGTACCCGAATCGGGGTTGGGTTATAAGCGTTGCACGGATTGTTGAGCTGCGGACAGTTGCTGATTAGCACCATCGAACGGCAAAGCGACTCTAGCTCGACATAGCAGCCTGGCGCGGATACACCATCTGCGAAGCGTAGTCCACCTTCCGGTGTGACCGGCACATTCATGAAGAAATTTATGTTCGGCGCAAGATCGCGCTTCGTATAATTGTAGCCTCCGTCATGTTTGGCAAGCTGAAGCATGAACGTATCACGGCAATTGTGCATGTGCAGCTTATCATGCGAATAGCGAACCGTATTGCTCTGCGCTGAGCAAGAGCCGCCAACCGTATCGTGTCTCCCGCATGTATCGGCAACAATTCTGAGCAGCTCCTTGCCGGATTCCGCTCGCAACGCAGAGCCTGTTGTCAAGTAGATATTGCCTTGACCGGCGATAGTCGCAACTGCACTGTAATGATCGTCCGGATTATCTGCATCGAAGAACAACGTATCTGCTGCTTGGTTACCCTCCAGATCCATAATGCGGATCACCTGACCTGGCAGCAATTCTTTCATCCAGCCATCCCCTGCCGGTACAATCTCATCTATAATAGCTGTCTCAGCCTGCAGCTTACTCTCATATCTCACAAATGCGGTCATCTCATATTCCTCCTTCGAATAATGGCGGCGGGTTTTAAGTTACTAGCGACCTGCGAGCAGATAATATTCCGCAGTATTCTCGAACGCCCTGCGGTTCTCACCGCGGAAGTTGTAGCAGTAATCCGTTGCCGGGTCGAGTGTCGGAGCTTCTAACACTTCGAGCTGAACGGATGCGATAGGATAGCTCGTCGTCGGATTAAGCGGATTCGGCGTATTCGATAGGACAATGAGTACATCCATGTCGGTGCGAAGTGTAACTGTAGCGCCTTCCTTGCAATGGCCGGCGTCATAGATCATTCTGCCTTCCTCATCGCAGTACACTCTAGAGAACAGGTTAATGACAGGCCCAAGGTCACGAACTGCAAGCCCGCTGCGGATAAGCTCCACGACCATATTCTCGTAGCCGCTGTGCAGCCATTCATTGCGAAGCTGCTGATAATTCGTTGTACCATATTTGGTATCCGTACTGGCCCGAGTCGTCAGACCACTAATCGTGTCATGCCAACCGAGCTCATCCTCTACAATGCTCGCAAGTGCGCGACCGTTGTCGCTCATCAACACATGGCCGCGAGTCAGGTGCGCCGTGTATTGTGCTTTGAGCGTATCCGGCATATTGTAGCGCTCCGCCAAGTCGTTTGCGTTAAATAACATCATCGCCAGATTGGCGTCGTCTTGCAGTGACGTAAACCGAAGTAACCGTCCTTTGCTGATCGTGCCGGACCATTTGTCCCCTGGATTCATCGTCTTGCTCCATACCGTTGTCATCCTAATGACCCCCTACGAATGAATGGTTATATAAACAAAAAAGCCAAGGAGATGTTCTCCCAGGCTTTTGTCCTTCCGTGTTATACAGCGTTCGCGCGCCGTACACTATCTCTCGGACCAGCTTGATGAACGCAATCACTCATCAACGGAACCCTAGATAGCTTTGTCATTCTCGATGGGCTAATACCTGACATGAGAACCGATATGCAATTGTTAAAACCTGCTATTGATTCGTATTATAGGGGGAGCAACAGAAAAGTGTCAACACTTATGTTAGGTAATATTACATTAACGTTCGTTAGGATGTTCTCATGCTATGCTAAAAGCCTCTCCCGCAAGCTAGCGAGAGAGGCTTTTATCGACGTATCTATATCCTTTTACCGTTTAGGTAGTGACTTCACATATCGATCCGATAACGTCATCAGCTTCATGATGTAGTCGTAATCCTTGCGGTACGGCGCTAGATCGGTTACCGGCTCTAACGTCTTAATATTAATAGCGGTGCCGTCATCGAAGCCTTGGCCCGGCACGAACAGAATATCATTATTAAAGAACGAGCCTGTCGGCAAGTAATAGCGCATTCCGAATACGTTGTGGTCAATGTTCATCAGGTCATGCCCAAACGCCGTGAACTTCTCCTGCGTTAGCGAGATACCGAGCAAATTCGCTACTGTCGGCATAATGTCGAGCTGGCCGCCAACCTGCTCCACCACTTTGCCATCTGTCGCTCCTGGCAAGTGAATGATGAGCGGAATGTTGAACCGGCTAACCTTCGGATCATACTTGACGCCAAGTGATTTGCTCACCTGCTCAGGATCATTGTCATTCGGCTGTAGGCCGAAATGATCGCCGTACAATACGAGCACCGTATCGTCCCACAGCCCGTCCGCCTTCAGTCGGTCAATGAGCGTACCAATAGCATAATCGGTATAGTTGACAGCAAGCAGATAGCTGCCAAGCTGCGTTCCCTTGAGTTCATCCGGGAGCGTCATCTTCACTCGATCCACCGGCACATCGAACGGGAAGTGACTGGATACCGTTATGAGTTGCCCGTAGAACGGCTGCTTATCAGCCGTCAGCTTCTCCGTCGCTACACGATAGAGCTCTTCATCCGACGCGCCAAAGCTGTTGAAATGATCATTCGTATAACTCGGCTTATCATAGTAATGATCGAAGTTCAGCGCCGCGTAGAGCTTATTGCGGTCCCAGAACGTCACGTCATTAACGTGGAATGTGTTCGCATTATAACCGAATTGCTGCAGCAATCTCGGCAGACTCGGAATGATTCGATCGCCATATCCGGTCGACATTGCGATCTTCGCCGTTGGGTAGATCGACGTATTCGACATAAACTCAGCATCAGATGTGTTACCTTGCCCAATCTGCTGGAATACATGTGGGAAATACAAGCTTTCGCCAGCCAGCTTATTAAGCACAGGCGTTACTTCTTTACCGCCAAGCTTTAGATGGATCGGAAAGTTCTGGAACGCCTCCATCTGAATGATGATGACGTTCTTCTCCTTAGCCGCCCCGAAATAGGCTGGAGTGCCATTCTGAGGCTTGTCCTTGTACGGATAGGTCGCTTGGAGGTCGTTCACCTCTTTTACAATATCAGCCGTATTCCCTTCCGACGCGATACTTTCATCCCGCTCAGCCTTGATGACAGCAGAAACTTGATAATTCAAGAAGCCTTCTTGCTCCGCTTCAACCAGCTCGTTCTGAATTGGCATACCAAGCTGAATGAAACGAGCGGATAGCGCGACGCTGACAATAAAGAGCACCGTTAGCACTACTCGATACATCGGCGCTGTCGTCGCAGCTGAAGCTTTACGGCCACTGTCACGTCTTCCGCGCGAACGCAGAATGATAGTGACAACCCAGATGACAACCGCGAGTGCAATGTCAGTGAAGAAGAGATAGTGACTGTACTGAATGGTCGACTCGACGCTTGATTTAATCTTCGTCACTTGGTGCAGCTCGTACAGCGCCGTATACGTCGGCACCGAGCCAAAATGCTCGAAATAAACTGCTGACGAGAACAACAGCAGCGAGTAGATTACATTCACGCCGCCATATGCGTACTTCTTCAGCCGCGCAGGCGTAATAAGTTCTACCAGAGACAAAATGACGAGTACAGCCGATAGGTCTGCAGCAATGCGGCTCCATTCAATGCCGCTAAATAGAAAATGACGCAGCAGCGCCATTTTCAGGACAAAAACAACGATCGCAACATAAAACAGCGGAATTCGCCCTTTGTTGCTCTGGTTAAGAGCGAGCAGCTCCCGCCTGTTCCCGAGCGGTAAATAACTCATAATTGTTCGTCTTACCTTCTTTCCGTTACATACTGAAGCGTTGGCGATATCCACACTTGCGGCACAGCTCTTCGACCACTTCTCTGCGCGAAAAACCGTCATAAAGCTTGTTCGCCCGCTCCCCTTCAATGATCTCGCCGAACGGCTTCTCGTGAATATTGCCAAGATTAATAACACCTTCACCGTCAAGGCAGCAAGGTACCACCGTTCCGTCTACAAGAATGCCTGCTTGATTGCGAAGTCCGTGACAGAAGCCTACTCCTTCGTCTTCCTTCTCCTTCAAATCCGGCCACTTAAACTCATGATCATGATTCACGTAGATACGATCGGCGATCTTGACGCCACTGCCTCGTTTAAACTGATCCATGATCTTATAATCGAGGTTAAACTCGCGCTCAATCTGATCGAGAATGACCTGATTACGGCTGCGTTCCATGTTCGTCGTATTATCCTCAGTCAAATTCCATAACCTAAGGGAGACGAGCATATTGGATGTCGCAACCGCCTCTTTGGCAAAAGAAAGCACGCTCCCGACATAGCCTTCTTTATCTACCGAGCCCTCATGTCCATCAAAGCTGTGCAGCGAGAAATTCATCTGCCGAAGCGCTGGCTTACCGAGAATTTTATGCTTAGCCTTATGAAGCAACGTGCCGTTCGACGTAATATTAACCTTAAACCCGCGCTCGTGACTCAGATCCAGCAGCTCGTCGATCTTCGGATGCAGGAGCGGCTCGCCCTTCAAGTGAAAGTAGATGAATTCGGTATGAGGCCGAATTTCATCGAGTATCTTCGTAAAGGCGTCTATCTTTATAAAATTAGCCTGCCGCTTCGTCTGCGGACAGAAAGAGCAAGCAAGATTACACACGCTCGTAATTTCGATATAGAACTTCTTAAACTTTTTCATCCGCGTTACGCCCCGTTCATGACACTCCATAATAACTTTCCATCCGATAACATCCCTCCATTATAAGCGGCACATGCTCAGACTGTCCACTTGGGAGCACTGGAAGACGTACCAAGAAAGCGTTGACACTTTCGAGGAAGTCGTTCTATAATTACTATTCATGCTACTTGAGAACGATTATCAAAGAGGTGTGCGAAAGTCCATGAATCATTCTTCGATCGATTTCAAAGCACTGGAGTCTTTCTACATACAGCTGTCGCCAGAAGGCTCTTCATCGCCATCATTCGTTATGCCAGCTGCTGACATGCTCAGACCTGATACCGCACGTGAAGCTTTACTGTTTACCGGACGCATCTATAAATCGCTTGGCTACGAGCTTGCAGCCTCGCTGATTGGAACTACGCTCTTTCGCTTATGCGCTGGAATGATGGTCATTATGGCGAGAAACGGCGTTGCGCTCGACTTGTCTCTTGAAAATCTCGAGCTGCAAATCAACGATCTTGGCGAGTATGCAGGCTTCGGTTTCCGAATCCGCGAAGTTATCACCACCTCGCTCCCTGCAGACCTGGAGTCGCGCGATTCATTCGTTCGTGAAGCCCTTACGAAGCTGTTCGAGCATACAATTACTCCTGCTGTTCAAGGCATTGCCGCTGCTGGAAACGTCAAGCCAGGGATCATTTGGAATCAAGCCGGAAGTCTAATGATCAGCTTCTCTAGCTCCTTAACGAATAAGGAATCTGACGATGAGGCACTTGCGCGGTTCCGACAATATCAATCCGTGCTGACAGAACAGCTGAGCGGAGAGCTATTCGGCAGTCGGCGCAATCCATTCGAGCATAAGCCGCGCTATATTGATAGTCCTTACCAGCAAGGCAGCAAGATAATCATTCGTTCTGGCTGCTGCATGTTCTACTGCCGCGAGAACGGTGACAAGTGCTACAACTGTCCGAAGCTGACGGATGAACAACGTGAGGAACGCAGATTGAAGATCACTAGCGCATCATAACAAACAAAGGACCTTTCGCTTCTCACGCGAAAGGTCCTTTTGTTTATAAATGGCTGTGGTCAGGCTATCTCGCCTTCGTCTTGCTGTTCTAGTTTATTGATTCCACTTGGAGAAATTCTCTTTACAGAAGCTTTCAATGAACTGCTCTTCCTCTTCCTCCAGATCAAAGTCTAGATAGTTGCCGCTGCCCCGCTCGTGAAGCTCATACTTCACAACGCTGGACTCCTCGCCATCTACACGGAAGATAACTCTGACATAGACGCCGCTCTCAGTATAAAGCTCGTCATCCTCTTCAATGTCAAGATCCAGTCGGAACTCATACCGATCGCCAATAACGATGCCGAACGGGTCTTTAATTTTATTAACCTCAAACTCTGTAATCGTAAACATACTGTCATCCTTTCGCTGCAAACGCCTCTGGTATCACTCTATTATAGCACGCCTTCCAGCTTTAGTAGCATTTCCTTCACGTCCATGCCTCCGCGATAGCCTGTTAATGAGCCATCCTTGCCTACAACACGGTGACATGGAACGACGAAGAGCACCGGATTCGCGCCAATTGCTGTACCTACGGCACGAACCGCCTTCTCTTTGCCGAGCTCCGTGGCGACATCCGAGTACGAGCACGTACGCCCGTGCGGGATATGCTGCAGCGCTTGCCATACTGACATTTGGAACGGCGTTCCGATCAGGTGTAAGGGCTGTTCGAACTGCTGAAGCTGACCACTTAGATACTGTCGGAGCTCCTCGCAATAAGGAGTCATAACTGTATCGTTCTGCTCGGGTTGGTGTCCAGGAAATCGCTTCTGCACCCATTCGCTTAGCTCAGCGAAAGGCGCATTCGGCGTACCGACATAACAAAGCCCTTCATCTGTTGCAGCCACGTAGAGCCGCCAAGTATCATGGTGAAATATCGTCCAATAAATGCTGCTCAATGTAATCACCTATCCCTTAATTTATCTAAAACGTCGCGTGAGAGCGTGAGAGCATTATTGCTGCTGTCTGTACGCAGTCGGCGAGCAGCCTTCTGCCTTCTGAAACACCGTCGCGAAGTGCGCGGCGTTCGGAAATCCGACTTGCGCTGCAATCTCCCGGACCGGCAGCGCCGATGTGCGAAGTAGCTGCTTCGCGGCTGTGATCCGCGTCCGACTTAGCCGTGCGGCCGGCGATTCGCCTGTCATCCGCTTGAACGTCCGGTGCATGTGATAAGGACTCACATGCATTAGCTCTGCCAGGACTGGCAGCGTAAGCGGCTCCTGATAGCGAGCTTCGATCACTTCTTTGATCGCAGCCGCCCACTCTTCATCAGGCAGACGCATGCCGTCAGGCTTACATCGTTTGCATGGCCGGAAGCGGTCAGCCAGCGCGTCCGCCGCTGATTCAAACAGCCGCACATGCCCTGGGAGCGGCGATCTAGATTTGCACGATGGCCGGCAGAAGATGCCCGTCGTCGTGACTCCATAATAGAATTGACCGTCATAGGCGGCATCACAATTGACGATCGCATTCCAGCGCTCATCGGTCATCATTTTCGCTTCACCTCTTAGCCAAGTATACCCGCTGTACCTACCTGCATGTAAGTAGCACCAGATGAAACAGCAAGAATAGAAAAGCCTCCTACTTCAAAAGTATGATACTCTCTATACACAGCCGCATTTGGCTAGGAGGTGCTTCATTTGACGATCGGAGATTATTCCATTCAAATTAAACCGCCGTCCGCGTTCAGCTATGACCGCACGGTTGACTATTTAAGTCGCTCCGACAAGGAGTGCATGTTTCTTGTGGAGGACCGAATGGTAACAAGACTGATTACCACTTCATCCGGCCCCGTTCTGATTCGTCTGTCATCACTTGTGGACGGCGGCATAAACCTCGAATTCCCTTCTAGAGCAGCTGATGACAGCGACCTCACGGAAGACATTCGCACTGAAGCCGCAGCCTATGTGCGAGATTGGTTTGACTTGGATCGAGATCTTGCACCCTTCTTTGAGTTGGCTGAGCAGGATGATCTGCTTCGGGAGTGTGCAAGTAGATTCTATGGCTTGCGTCTTGTTGGCATCGACGATCTGTTCGAAGCGATGTGCTGGGGCATTATGGGACAGCAAATCAACTTGCCATTCGCCTACACGCTCAAGCGGCGGTTCGTAGAAGAATACGGCGCCTATCAGGACTATGAAGGCAAACGTTACTTCACTTTCCCTACACCTGATACCATCGCGCGCCTTAGTTTAGAGGACTTAACACCCATGCAGCTAACGACGCGCAAAGCCGAATACTTAATTGGCACTGCCAAGGAAATGGTCGAGGGGCGGTTGTCCAAAGAGCAGCTATTGGCGCTAGGTGATTTGGCGAAGATTGAAAAAGCACTGACGAGCATCCGCGGAATTGGTCCGTGGACCGCCAACTATGTGCTCATGCGCTGCCTTCGCGTGCCCGCGGCGTTTCCTATCGCGGATGTTGGACTTCATAATGCGCTCAAGCTGCTGCTCGATAGAGCTGATAAACCATCCATCGCAGAGATCAAAGAACTATCCGCCGGCTGGGGCGACTGGAAAGCATATGCAACGTTCTACTTGTGGCGATTGCTGTATTAAGAGCTGCGTGGACCAAAGGCAAACCGCGTTGTAGGTGAGTTCGTTCAAACGCGTCAGCCACTATCACTGGTTCCACTCGCCAGGCATTAACAACTCAACGAAAACCCACAGCCTGCCAGCCTAACGGAAGCAAATCAGTTAACTTATAAAGGCGACACAGCAGAATGCTGCTGTATCGCCTTTATAAGTTTCCTTTCTCTCGCCCACATCAGCCGATCGTACGAAAATCAATTGCCGCAGGCGGAGGAAACAACAGCTTCGCCTCTTCGATGCGTTCCTGCGTCAGCTCCACACCTTGCTGCATCGCCAGCTTCTTCGCGTTATACGCATACCAGAGCTGAATGATCAGCGTCTCCCCTTCCCGGATGACTGCGAACTCCGACATAAACAGCTTCTCCATAAACGCATCATGCCCGAGCTCCAACGCGGCAGCACCGACAATGATTTGGATGCGGTCGCTATCATAGTACGCCTGCGGGAGCGACTCATAGATGCTCCAAGCTCGTTCGAACGCTCGATGCTGAATAAGAAGTCCCAGGTATTCCTCCACAAAAGCTCGATCCGGAAACGAACCGGATACGGCATAAGCTTGCTCATAATAACTTAGCGCCTGCTCATACTCCCCCTGCTGACGCTTCACTACAGCTAAATTTCTATAAGCCCAAGCTGAAGGAGCCAATCGAAGCGAAGCTGCCCATGCGTCTATTGCCTCAGCCTCCCGCCCTCTCTCATAGAGCATCACACCGTAATGCAAATAGGCAGTCCATGTCTGACCCGCGCCAAGCGATTGCTGAATACTGGCGCTAAGCCTGTCCATCCATTCCTCTTGAACCATCCAAGATGAAGGAACTTCATTTACATCATGAGCAGGCAGCTCACCTTCCCGGAGCAGCGCCATCCACAGCTGCTGCTGTGCACCCAAACTCTCATCCGCAAAAGTAAAGCCTTGCGGGATCGAGCGACCGTCCTCACTCTCTCTGCGCAGCCGTTCTAAAGCTCCCCATCCCGATCCGATATGCAGCAGTGCTTCAGGAGCTTTATCCGCGAGCGACCGATGCTTCGCATGCGTGACATATACGTCATCTTCGCTGAGCACTTCATCAATCCGCGACTCTACGTATTGACGGGCTTGCTCCCAATCTTCCTGATAAACGCGATCCAAGTCAGCATCGCCCAGACCGCCAATTAGCTGGGTAAACTCCCATACCGAATCAGCAGGCATCTCAATGCCGTGCAGCTGCGTCGGTGCAAGACCCGCCTGCACCTCGATATAATGACCTTCGCCCGGCTTTGCGAGGAAGTCACACCAACGTCTGCCGCCAATGTGAGCGCCCCAACAGAACATTTTCCGATAGCGCAGCACAGAAGTTGAACGCTCGAAGAACATTCGTCCATCCCCGTAAGCAACTGCTTCCCATGGCGATCGTTCGCTTACTGGCGTCTGGAAGAAATATTCGCTCGCGTACGGGAACGCCATCGGATACGACACATCGGCATTCGGCACCGCAGGCAAATACGGCAGTCGATCCGCACCATAGCCTCGCTGCTCAGGATCTATGTAGATGACATCACCTGTTCCCGAGAACACGCGCGACTTCTCCGATTCTTCGACCGCAATGTTCGTCCACCAGTACATCGGAACCGCAGCTGTCTGATCGTTCACAATCCGCACATAGACGCCGAGCTGCCCCACTCCCGGCGGAAGATGGAAGTCGATATGCCAGAACAAGCCTTTGCACCGTTCATACTCATACATCCGCAGAAACTCATTGCCCTCATCGTCGCTAAGCTTCGCCGCATGGAGAGGCGAACATGTCGTGAACGTATGTCCCACTTGCCCAATGTTCCATTCAATCCCTCCCGAGAACCACGCGTTCAGAATCGCCAGATTCGCCGGCTGAAACACCGGATTCTTGTACAAAAGCTCTCTGCCTGTCGACTTCTCTTGCAACGAATAGAGCCTCCCGCCATACTCAGGCAGGAATACCGCTCTTAGTATGTCGTTCTCCAGTACGATCGTCTTCAGCTCCATCGCATCGCGCTTCCGCGAATACCGGTCCTGAATGCGGTATGGCAAATACCTCTCCCCTGTGTTCTCGCCCATATGAAGCTTCAATTCCGGCGTCAAGCTGCCATTGTCGGTGACGACGCGATGCCGCTGACTGCTTCGGAATATCGGCAACGGATTTTCCCCTTCGAGCCTTGCACCTTCAATCGTTAAAGTGGAAGTCGTTACTTTCATGCTTCACCTTCCTCTCCTGCTTATGCTTTTTCAGCTCCGACGGTCAAACCAGCAATGATCTGCTTCGATACGAACAAATAGACGATAAAGCTTGGAAGGAAAATGATCATACACACTGCGTAAATGCTGCCTCCATAGTTGCCTGTATTTGCGAACGCGCGAATTAGGCCGCATCCATCAATGGCTGCAGACTCCTCAAATTCTCTTGGGACCGACGAGAAGAAGCCCGTTAAGAAGAAGACTGCGAACGGCACATTCGTACGTACAAATATAGATCAGTATTAGTGTCAGGATGGAGCCGGTGAGCTTCAGTTCGACGAAGCTGGAGAATAACGGGATCGAGATGAGGATGCTCGGAATTGCCAGCGAGGACATAAACATCATGCTCGCAAGCCCTCGCCCCCTAAAGCTAGCGCGCCCCAATATGTAAGCGGCTGGAGCGGCTACGAGGATAATTCCGATGTAGGCTGTCACGGTGTATATAACGATATTCGAAAAGTAACGTCCGATCTCCTGCTCCTTAAATAAGTTTACATAGTTCGAGAAATGAACGCCGCTCTTCTGCAGCGAATTCGTGAAACGTCAACAAGTGCACGATACAGAGAAAAGCCGCCAAATGGCGGCTTTTCTCGTTCCCAATAAACTAAATATCAAACTCGGATTTCGGCTTACGCGGCGGCTTTTTAATTTTATTTTGAACGGCAGGCAAGTGTCTCATGCTGCGATGCATTGGACCTTTACAGATCGGACAAGCTTGCTCGCCCTCATTCGCAAATTCCTCTCTTACCCACGCTTTACACTCCGCATTTTTACATTTCCAAATCTTTGTCGCAATTAGCTTCGGTTTCTCTTCTTCGGTGATTGACAACTTGTAGTTCATCCTTTCCATCCCATGCTCTTCATGATGCACAAATTATTTCGATTGACCATCTGGCCAATCGTGTTATATTATCTAACATGTAAGTTTAATTCACATGTTGATGACAGAATAGCTAACTAGAACAGGCCGAGAGTACATGCAAAGGAATGCTGCCTATGAAAGAACAAGCGAAGCTTCAACAAAATTTATCCCTTCACCACATTGTTTTTCTAGGCCTCGCCTGGATGACTCCAATGATTTACTTCTCCATCTACGGCATCGCGTACGAAGCTGCGGGAGGCATGCTGACACAAGCCTATCTCTTCGCATTCATTGCCATTATGTTCACAGCTTACAGCTACAGCATGATGGCGAGAGCTCATTCGACTTCCGGCTCTGCTTATTCTTACGTGAAGAAAGCGATTCACCCCTATCTCGGGTTTCTTGTCGGTTGGGCGCTGCTGCTGGATTATCTCTTCTCGCCAATTATCGCGTGCCTTACGTTCGGCATCTACATGCATGCACAATTCCCGGCCATTCCCGCTTATATGTGGATGATCGGGCTCAATTTGCTCATGACTGCCGTCAACATTAAAGGCGCAACTTTCTCAGCGAATCTATCCAAGCTGTTCGTCCTTCTTCAAATGTGCTTCATTGCGCTGTTTTGTATACTGCTAATCCGAAACTTTTCGATGCATACAACAGCTTTAGAGCCGCTTCTGCAAACACAAGTCCCCATCACCACGATACTGACAGGCGCCTCCATCATCTGTTTCTCATTCCTCGGCTTCGATTCCATCACGACGATGACGGAAGAAACGAAGGATGCACACAAGAACATCCCAAGAGCGATCGGCATTATTATTGGTGTTGCGAGCGTATTATATATCACGCCATCCTATTTGACTCAGCTTGCATTACCCAAAGCAATCGCATTCGTAAATCTTGATGCAGCAGGTCTTGAAATTGTGCAAAAGGTCGGCGGAGCAGCGCTTGGATCAGTCTTCATCATTGTGCTCTTATTCGCCATCTTTACGCAAGGAATCTCTTCCGTCTCCAGTGTATCGAGATTGATGTATGTGATGGGCCGGGAATCTATTCTGCCAAGCCGCTGTTTCTCTTATGTACATCCCAAGCTGAATACGCCGATCGTGAATATTTTAATTGTCGGCATGGTATCTCTGCTCGCCCTCGTGATCTCACTCGATGCAGCTGTCAAATTCGTTAATTTTGGAGCACTTACCGCTTTCTTCTTTGTAAATTTAGCAGTCATAGGGCACTATTATATCAAATTACGACAAAGATCGACAGTCGAAACGATAAAGTTTCTGATTATCCCCGGCATTGGCGCGATTATTATCTTATGGCTCTTCGCTCTGCTTAGTAAGGACGCACTGCTTATGGGCTTCGGTTGGCTGCTCTTCGGCATTATCTATCATGCATACCGGACGCAAGGCAATACCTTCAAATCAATGATCTTGCGCAGCAAGATACGGCTTGAAAGATCAAAGAGCGCCCTCTAGAGGGCGCTCTTGTACGTTCTATAGTCTAACGAATGCTTAGCTTAGTCATTCACCGTGTTCGGCGCAGCGCCGATGCTACCGTTGTCGATCAAGCTCCGAATGTCCGACTCAATTGCCGACGGTTCTGTCCGAGCAGAATACTGCTTCACGACCTCGCCATTCGCGTCCACGAGAAACTTCACGAAGTTCCATTCGATATCGCCAGTCCGATATGGAGCCGGAACCGCTTCAACCAAATACTTGTACAACGGGTGAGCATCGTCACCTTTCACATCGATCTTCGCGAACATCGGGAAAGTCACCGAATAGTTCAAATCGCAGAATGATGCAATTTCTTCATTCGTGCCAGGCTCCTGCAGGCCGAATTGGTTACAAGGGAAGCCGAGTACGACGACATCCTCCGCCTTGTACGCATCATAAATGTGCTGAAGCCCTTTATAGTGAGGCGTCAATCCGCATGCGCTCGCCGTGTTGACAATCAGCACTGTCTTGCCTTTGTAAGCCGATAGCGATTGCTCTTCGCCAGTAATCGTCCGGACCGTGAAATCATAAATACTCATGTGCAGACACCTCCTGAAATACGATCATAGTTTGTATCTAATTAAATTGTATAAAATCATTGTAGCCTATGAGCGTAACAGGAGCAACCCCAAAGTTCATGCAGCCCTACTTATTACGTTCACTAGCACAGTTGTTTCTGCAGCAGCCCTGTCAACTCGTTCATATCCTCATAGCGATGCGGCCTGACTCCTGTTGGCAGTTCATCCCCGCCGTTTGTCCTACTGGTCAGAATGACCGGAACTTCGCAACCATACGCATATCCGATTCGAAGCCACATCTCCCCACTCGGCTCCGACACATCCGCAATGAGCAATTTCACTCTCGCAAACTGCTGCAGCACAGACTCTATCGGCTTCATCTCGAGCTTCGCGCTCCGATCTTCTTCATGCAACTTGGGTGCATAGCCGAGCTGGATCAGCCTCGGGAAGATGGCATCCATCCATTCGCGCGCTTCCTCCTCGCCCCCAGTGAGTACAACAAGGCACTGCTTGAGCACCTTGCCTGTGGCGTGCGCTGCTGCTTCGACCCAGCCCTTCTCCGTCAGCTTGAGCGTCGAGCCAATGCGTTCGATGAAGCCTTCTTCCTTGAGCTTCTCCGTAATATAGACGAACTCTTGCAAATTCGGCGAATAAGTCAAATTATAACTTTGTGCAAACTGACTAATGACAAGCGGCTCATTCGGTCCACTGGTATGGCGGTGCAGATAGCGAAGCAGGCGAATGCCCTTATCCTCGCTCGTGACCGGGAGCTCCGGCGATTGCAGAATACGAATGCGGTCTTCAAAATCCAGGACGACCGCCTCTTCATTATCATTCTGCTCGCGGATATAAGCAGAGATCAGCGGAAACGTGCTTCGCTTCTCCGTATAGGACAGCTGACGGAAGGGTTCAAAGCTTCCCTCTCGCAGACCATAAGCGCCGCCAGGCGCACAAATGCAGCCGATATACCACTCGCATGATCCCTTTCTCTTTACTTGCACGAGCTCATCGCAAAATAAACAACGTTTCGATTCCATATGTTCCATTCCCTTTATCACCTCTCACTGAAAGATTCGTAATCCTTCGTGCATAAGAGGGTGCAGAGGGGATTAAGCTTTTCTCATGATCCACCTGTTACGGATGCTAGCTGGACTTCAGCGGCTCTCGTGAACACTCCACAAACGCCCATCCCACCGCACCTCATCGCCAATCGCCGCGTTGTCTGCGATTTTGTCCCGTGCGATCTCTATCAGCTTGTCGCTCACCTCAATGACCGCGCATTGCTCATGAATGACCATCACCACGCCGAGCCGGATTACCGTACATTTCACAGTATTTGCATTGTTAAAGTTATCCATGCAATTAAAGCACCTTCTTATACGTGATTTCACTTCATCGTTACACATTGGTTCTTTGGTATGAGTCGATTTCTATCCGCATAGCATGTACTATAACCTATACATTGGGGCGGATGAAGCATGTCGTGGCGGGATGAGATCTCTGAAGATGCGAAAGCAATTCTTGATACCCTTGTAGATAGAAAAAAGAAGTATGATCGATATAAAACAGAGTATCGAGCGCTCACCGTATTTGCATTCGCACTCACCTCATTGTTTCTCATCTTCATCTACATTAATATAGCACGAGTTGGCAAAGAGACTGATCTACTTCAATTTGTCGATCACATTATGAGCAATTCCCATTTTATGCTTGTTTTAGCTTTAACGATTGCCTTACATTCTTATCAAAGGTTAGTGAAACATCTTCTTGAAAAGACTAAGAAGAAATATGAAGAGTTGAGAAAAGAAACGATCGACTGGTTTCGAACGTCTTGGTGGAAGAGTATGAGTTCGGAAACGATGGACCAAATAACACGTGATATGGGTAAACAAGGGATTAATATTATTAATAAAAGTTAAAATTTTAGTTTGCAAATCGCAAAAGAACCGTTGGCATGTACATCCGACGGTTCTTTTATGATTTGTAACACAACCGATTAAAACATGCGTATCCGCCTTCTCCAAAAGCATCGTATCCCACTCGTAATGCGGTTGTTTACCGTATTTGATGGCTTGGATGTGATATCACAGGCAAAATCATATCGAAGCAATCGCCGATGATTTCCGTCATCTCCCGGCGTTGGCGCAATAGCGCGTCGCGGTCGAACCGGTCTGCCTTCAGATCGTTTTCCAGCAGGCGAAGAATCCAGGCGGAGTAAATGAGGCTGTACAAATGGTAGTTATATACGAAATCCGGTGGCGCGTTCCAGCCCAACTGGGTCCTTTGATCGATATACTGATGTAACGCATCTAATCTGGTTTCTTTGTTTATCCGGATCTCGTACCTTGGCGTGGCCATATCGAATAACGTATAGAAATCCCAATAGATAGAGTTGATCTGAATGAATTCCCAGTCCAACACGATCAAATCATCGACGCGTTCCAATAGATTTAAGCAATGGTAATCCCCGTGGCAAACGACCTGTTCATCCGGAAACGAACCGTTAACCTCCATCAATTTTCGAAAAAAGAGCTCCGTTTGTTCAACCGCTATTCCCGTGTTCTGCAGAAGCCCGGCATATGTAGCCCAATCATTGAGAAGATCTTGCATCGTTTCATCGATCAGCGGCATAAAGCTCTGTTGCTGCTTTTGGATCGTGTCTAGCGGCAAGCTGTGCCAGCTTGCCATTTTATTGGCCGCTTTGACTCTTACCTCATGATTGAAGACCGGCTCAATCCGGCCCATGTCTTCGAAAATCATCCAAAATACGTTCGCCTCTTCGTCGATTCTGCTGGCCAGCAGTTTCGGAGAAGGAACGTTTTCAAGCCGCGGAAGCACTACGGATTGCAGCCAAAGCTCGAATTGAATCGGCTTTCTGTCCTTGGACGGTTTAAAGATATAGCTTCTTAACCCTTGCTCGCTATCGATCCAAAAACGGGTTAAGCTTAAACGGTCGACGTTTTTTTGTTTGCTGATCTCTTCCGTTTTGACAACTTTCGATTCGTCTAAATGTCCGTCTGGCGTAACCAAGATTAAAAAATCCATCATCCGTCCGTATTCCCCACCTTATGAAATATTCGCCCATCGAGAGATCGTAGGTTCGCCGTCCCATACGACCTTGCTCTCAGCTTTGCGTTTCAGTATCTCGGGCTCTTCCAACAATAAGAAGAAGTTTTTCGTCGGCAGTGGGCCCAAATCGTGCTTCTCGGATAATAATTTCAAGAACGGCTCCATGTCGGACAGCGAACCGGACAAATTATCCCCCGATGCCGCGAACGAATACAGCGTACCGGCGATCGGCACGCGTTTAACCGCATGGTTCTCGGATACACGCAAGTAAAAGTCCCAATCCCAATAGTGATAGACTTCTTCATCAAACATGCCGATTTGATGATGGATATTTTTGTGATATAAACAGCCCGATGCCACGAAAGTCGAAAAGCTTCTCATCGCTTCCCGATCCGAGTCATAGGCGAACAGCGACCTATTCACTGGTATTCTTGTTTTTCCGACCGTTTCGTATTCAACGATTTCCGCATCCGAATAAACCAGATCGACGTCGGCGATCCGCTCGAGCATCGTCTCCACATGAGTCGGCACCAACAAATCATCATCGTCGCATAACAGGATATAATCGCCCGAAGCTCTACGGATGCCTTCGTTTCTGGCAACGACATGCTTGGCATTCTCTATTAAATGAATGACGACGATGTTCAACTCCGGGTATAACTGGCTCACGAAATCGATATTTTCACCATTGTCGTTGATGATAATGACCTCTAAATGATTGTAGGTCTGGCGATATAAGCACTCCAGCAATTCGCAAAGCGCGCCAGGACGATTATAGGTAGGGATGATAACGGATATAAGCGGGTTCATCGAAGCACTCCCTTTGGGTTCATTTGGTTCATATTCAGATACGAATAAATCATTTGTTCCGCTTCCAAAAGGTTTCTCGCACGCTGTTTCGTGTCGATTTCCTGGTTATAGGGCTGATCCATCAAAATCGCATTTCTTCCTAGTTCCTGGAACTTGTTAAACGTATCCGGCCGGTCATCGACTAAAATATCGCCCATGATTCTCCACTTCTGCGACGTGAAGACGATGTTATTTTTGTCGATCATCGGCAAATTCTCGGAAATCCACTTTCGTTTATCGTCCGAGGGATTCGTGATTTTGGTCTTGTCCAAAACAAAATCGTCATACGAATGACCGGCCGGTGCATCGGATACGATCACGATTTCGAAACCAGTGTCGATTAACCGTTTAAGAACCTCCGTTGCATGTTCCTTTGGCTTGAGATAGCGAAACAAACCCGGCTCTTGATAAAAATCATAAATTCGGGAACCGCATTCCTTCTTTACGACCTTGCTTAGGTCCCATTGCGTGACATCGTCAATCATTAGAGAATCGTTGTAGCGGAAATTATACCTTTCAATCAAGGAAGATAAGAAGTCGGCAAGCACGTCGTCCAAATCGAATAATATCGTTGCTACATAATTGCGCCTCATCATTGACGCAGCTCCCTCGACTCTAATCAGAAAACATTGCAAATCACTTTCGACAAGTACAGGATCTTCTCCACGTGCGTAATACCAAGTCGCCCTCATCTGGAGGCATATATAATAAATTCTATTGTTGGAAGTTGCTTCTTAAGTGTTAGGGAATAAATGACCATTTCTACGCCTTAGGTCCTATTCCTTCTAAATTTTATCTATTTTTCAAATTTTGTGAAGTTCATCTCTTCTCAATTGCCGCCTTCCACCTTAAACCGTACCGGTTGGCAAAAGCGTCTCAACCTACGTAGCGCAAATAGACTGCGGGAGCATTTAAATGAAGAAACGGACAAGGAGACAGAAATAAACGTCACCTTTGCCCGTATGGGAGAGACTAAAGAGATTAAGGCTGTACTTGAACTTTATTGTTAATCTCTATCGTACAATGAACCCCATTTTGTACCCGGTCCGCCTGCATAGAACTCCGCATACACCTTCTCCGCATACGCATCTGTCATTCCTGCGATATAATCGGACACCATCCGCTCCCACCGCCATTTGCCCTTCTGCCGTTCATAGCTCTCAAGCCAGTCTGGCGGCAGAATAAGACGTCCTGTGTCCGGGTGCTTGAAGCTGTCCCAGAGCCGAGTGATCATAATCTCACTTCGCTTATGCAGCCTTTGTACGCGAAAATCCTTAATCAACGTCACCCATGCCAGCTTCTTCAGGATCTCCATCGTACGCAGCAGCTCCATATCCTGCTCACCGTCGCGGATGAACGTCACGCGCTTCCAGCCTGTCGCAGCATCGTCGATAATGCCCACGCCGCTAACAAATTTGCGCACCCATCGTGCTTTCATTTCCCGCCGAGTGCGCGAAGGCTCTCTGCCGCATTCGACATAGATGGATTCCCATTGCTGTAAATAATGATGAAGCGCCTGCTTCACCATCTGCTTCATATCGACTTGATCCCAACGCATCACTTCGTTGCCAGGGTCGTTCTGAATCTCATGCATGACGTTCGCGACAAGCCGGTCATCCTCGAACAAATTCGTATTCATCTGGATCTTACCGGCGCGAATGCCGTCCTCGATGTCATGCGTAGAGTAGGCGATGTCGTCGCACAGGTCCATCAGCTGCGCTTCTAGCGTTGCGCAGCCTTCCGGCATCCCCCACTTCTGACGCAAGGATTGAATGCCCTCCCACTCCATGCTGTAAACGCCCTTTACCCTGCCTGGGTCTTCGATACAGAACGGATATTTATTAATCGCCAGGAGGACGGCAGCCGTAAGATCAAGGCCGCTATCGCTTCCTGCGCGTTTCTCCAAGAACATAAGAATGCGGTAGTTCTGCGCATTCCCTTCGTATTTCAAGCCGCAATCCGCCTGGAGCAGCTCATTAAGCACTTCTTCCCCTTTATGGCCAAAAGGAGGATGTCCGAGATCATGCGCAAGCGATGCGCATTCGACGACCTCCGGGTCTAGCATTAAGCCTGGATGCTCCTTCTTCGCCAGGAACGCGTAGCTCTTCCCTAGCTTGCGGGCAACCTCTCGTGCGATCTGGGACACTTCGAGCGAATGAGTCAGCCGAGTCCGGTAATAATCACCAGATCCAGCGCCAAAAACTTGCGATTTGCCCTGCAGACGCCGGAAAGCCGGTGACTGGATGAGGCGCGCATAATCCTTCTCATACTCATCCCGATCATCGCTAGAGTGGATATTCTCATAATCAAACAGCCGCATTTTTCGAACATTCATCTGCATCTGTATCCCCTCCGTTTGCTCGGTATTACCCTTATTCTATGGTGAACAGGTGACATTCGCAAATGAAAAAACCTTACGAGCTGACGTATCGGGACATAAGTCCTAACGTGAACAAGTAAGGTTTCAGTCATATAGATGGACTAACCCTCTAGAAGGAGCGCTTCTGGATCTTCGAGCAATGCTTTCACTGTTACGAGGAAGCGCACTGCCTCAGAGCCGTCAACGATACGGTGATCGTAAGAGAGTGCGATGTACATCATCGGACGGTTCTCCATGCGCGTATCGTCGATAGCAACCGGACGCACTTGAATCTTGTGCATACCGAGGATGCCGACTTGCGGCGCATTCAAGATTGGCGTGGACAGAAGGGAACCGAATACGCCACCGTTCGTAATTGTGAATGTTCCGCCTTGCAGATCGTTCAAGCCAAGCGTATTCGAACGCGCTTTGCCAGCTAGATCAGCAATCGACTTCTCGATTTGAGCGAAGCTCAGGCGATCCGCATCGCGCACGACAGGAACAACGAGACCTTCCTTCGCGGACACTGCAATACCGATATCGTAGAACTGCTTCACGACGATTTCTTCGCCTTGAATTTCTGCGTTCAGCAGCGGGAATGCTTTGAGCGCGCCGATAACTGCTTTCGTGAAGAAGGACATGAAGCCAAGACCGATGTCATGCTTCTCTTTGAATGCATCTTTACGGCGTTTTCTTACTTCAAGAATCGCTGTCATGTCAACTTCGTTGAACGTTGTCAGCATCGCAGCTGTTTGTTGTGCTTCTACGAGACGCTTTGCGATAGTCACGCGGCGGCGGGACATTTTGCGGCGTTCTACAGGCTTGCCGAACTCTGTAGCTGCAGCCGGAGCCGGAGCTGGTGCCGCTGGAGCAGCGCTTGGTGCTGCTGCTGGAGCTTTCGCGCCGGAAGCATGAGCTTGGATATCTCCTTGGTTGACGCGACCCATCGGATCAAGCGTTTGTACTTGTGTGAGGTCAATACCGCGCTCTCTAGCGAGCTTGCGCGCTGCCGGCGTAGCTGCAACGTCAACAGCAGGTGTCGAAGCCGCAACTGGTGCCGCAACCGGAGCAACCGGTGCAGCTGGCGCAGGTGCTGCTGCAGGGTCATTGAAAGGCGATATTGGCGCTGCCGCTGCAGGAGCAGGCGCTGCTGCACCTGCTCCGCTGCCGATCATTGCGATCGTCTCGCCTACTGCTACAGTTTCTCCTTCGCCGCGAAGCAGTTGCTCAACCGAACCTGCTTGCTCTGCGCTAATTTCGATGTTGACTTTATCTGTTTCAAGCTCTGCCAATACGTCACCGACATTTACGCTGTCGCCAACTTTGACATGCCACTTCGAGATCGTGCCTTCTACGATAGATTCGCCCATTTCGGGTACTTTTACTTCACTCATGGCTGCTGTTCTCCTGTTCTATGATGTACTAGTTTAACGTGCTACGGTTCAGCGCGACACTAACAATTCGCTGCTGCTCCATGTTATGAACATATTGGAAACCGCTCGCTGGGCTCGACCGTTTCGGACGGCCAATGTAACGGACATTCGTTTGATTCGATACGCGAGCGCGGATACGGGGCTCGACGTAGTTCCAAGCGCCCATGTTTTGCGGCTCTTCTTGGACCCAAAGCACTTCTTTCAAGTTCGGGAAGCGTCTGATGATTTGCTCCACATCAGTTTTCGGGAACGGATAAAGCTGTTCCAGACGAACGATGTGCAGCCAGTTCCATTGATCCGGCGCTTGCCCTGCTTTCAGTTCAAGCCCAGTCTCAAGGTCAATCGAAACTTTACCTGTACAGAAGATCAGGCGCTCAACTTGCTCCGGCTTCGTGCCAAGACCAGGCTGTTCAAGCACGTGCTTGAAGCTGCCGCCGCTAAATTCCGACGGCTCGGAAGCAACAGACGGGTTACGAATCAAGCTCTTAGGCGCCATCACGATGAGCGGACGCGCTTCATCCGTATTGATAATCGCAGCTTGACGGCGCAGCAGGTGGAAATATTGCGCTGCCGAAGACAGATTCACGATTGTTAGGTTATCTTCCGCAGCAAGCTGCAGGAAGCGTTCAAACCGCGCACTGGAGTGCTCTGGACCTTGTCCCTCGTATCCATGCGGCAGAAGCATGATGAGACCGGACTTCTGCGACCATTTTACACGACCTGCTGTAATGAATTGGTCAATAATAACTTGCGCACAGTTGGCAAAGTCACCATACTGTGCCTCCCAAATAACAAGTGTTTCCGGTGAAAACACGTTATATCCATAATCGAAGCCAAGTACGGATGCTTCAGCCAGCGGGCTGTTGTGCACCGCGAACGAAGCGTTCGCTTGAGGCAGCTTGTGCAGTGGCGAAAACGTATTGTTGTTCTCAATGTCATGCAGCACGATGTTACGGAATGCAAACGTCGCACGCTCGGAATCCTGTCCGCTCAGACGGATCGGTGTGCCATCGGACAGAATCGTCGCAAACGCGAGCGTCTCTGCCAGACCCCAATCCACTTTACCGTCTTTCTCAAGTGCAGTCGTACGGCGTTTCAAGATTCGTTCCAGCTTCTCGTTGACTCTGAATCCTTCTGGCCACTTCAAGAGCTCCTCGTTAATCGCGCTCAGCTTACGCATCGGCACGCTTGTCACAATCTCTTTCTTGCGACGCTTGCTTGCTTCATCGACACGCGGCTGCTTGAACGACTTGTCGTTCTGCTTCACTTCATCTAGCGCAGCTTGCAGTCTGGATAGCCCTTCCTGGCGCATTGCTTCGATCTGTTCATCTGTCAGCAAGCCTTTCTCTTTCAGCTTGCCGCCATAGATGCGGGTAACAACCGGATGATTGCGCTGCTTCTGATAAACAAGCGGCTGTGTTGTTTCCGGATCGTCCGTTTCATTATGACCGTGACGACGGTAACCAATCATATCGATCAGGAAGTCCTTGTGGAACTTCAAACGGTACTCACAAGCGATCCGAGCCGCAGCAATACACGCCTCTGGATCATCGGCGCTAACATGGACGATTGGAATTTCGTAGCCTTTCGCAAGGTCGCTCGCGTAATGTGTCGAACGCGAATCGCGGCTCTCTGTAGTGAAGCCCAATCGGTTATTTACGATAATGTGAATCGTTCCGCCGTTCTCGTAGCCCGCGAGCTTCTTGAAGTTGAGCGTTTCCGCAACAATACCTTCACCGGCAAAAGCAGCGTCGCCGTGCATAAGAATCGCAGCAGCGCTGTCAAAGTTCGGCTTCGGATAACCAGGCTCTTTGCGGTTGTCCTGTGCGGCACGAGTATAGCCTTCAACGATTGGATTGACGTATTCCAAGTGACTTGGATTGTTTGCAAGCGAGATCCGTGTCTCAACGGTCTCGTTCTCTTTCACCGAGCGGTGAGCGCCAAGGTGATACTTCACGTCGCCTGTCCAACCGATGTTAATGCCCATTGCGCCTTCGGATGGCAGCAGGTCCTTCTCTTTGTTCTGCGAGTGATGGAACTCGGAGAAAATCGCCTCGTACGACTTGCCAAGAACATGTGTGAGTACGTTCAGGCGGCCGCGGTGCGCCATCCCCATCATAACGTGCTGCGCGCCTTCATGCGCAAGCTCTCTGATGATCTCGTCCAGAATTGGTACAAGCGCATCTGTGCCTTCGATAGAGAACCGTTTCTGACCGACAAATGCACGGTGCAGGAAAGTTTCGAACTGTTCCACTTGGATAAGACGGTCGAGTAGTGCAATGCGCTCTTTCGCGCTCATTGGCTTGCTCGCCATGCCAATCTCAGCTTGACGCTGCAGCCAGAGACGCTCGTCTTGATCGTGAATGTGACCGAACTCGAAGCCGAACGACTTCGTGTACGACTCTTTCAAATGCGCGATCGCTTGCTTTCCGTCACGGATCGACTCAGGCGCTTCTTCCCAAATAAGCGAAGCAGGGATTGCTTCCAGATCGTCTGCGGACAGATTGAATGTAGTTGGCTCAAGCAGTCTTGTATCCGCGGGCGCAACGATTCCAAGCGGATCATTGTCTGCAGCAAGGTGGCCGTACATGCGGATATTCCGCACAAGCTTGCCGGCATCAACGATTTTTTTCAGAAATGATGGGTCCATCGCACGTACATTATTTGAACCGGAAACGCCGATTACAGTAGTCGGTGCTGCCACATTTACCGCTGCGGCTGACGTTGGCGGTCCCCATTTGGCGATGAGATCGCGAAAAGCAGGATCGGCATCTTCAGGGTTACGCAGGTAATTTTCGTACATTTCTTCAATGTACCCCATGTTCGGTCCATAATAGGACTCCCACGGTGACTTCAGGTTATTGTTCGCTGCTGTCATTTTGACCGGTTACCTCCAGCTCATGTTGTGAAAATATCTGTTATCAGACAAATTTAACTTTTAGTATATCCATCCATACATGATAGCAGAAATTAACCAACAGGACCAAATGGATAGGCAAATGTCCATGTAAAGTTCATAAAATACAGCCCTGATCCCCATTTTTAAAGGAATCAAGGCTTCAAAAGCCACAATATTCAGGCAAATCGCGTCCAGGATTTCAATATTCGGGCTAAATCCGCATCATCCGCTATTAGAGCTGAATGAGCGATTGGCTTAAGAGATGAACTTCGTTACTCAGCGCGGGATGGCAACCGAACCAATGAGGTCCAACAAACCAGCTACTTTTGCGGAAACTCAGCCTTTCGTGCCAATGAGGTCCATCTGACCAGCTACTTTTGCGGAATTGCGGCTATTTGAGCTAATGAAGTCCATCTGACCAGCTACTTTCGCGGAAATCCGTCCATTCGAGCTAATGAGGTCCAACAGACCAGCTACTTTTGCGGAATTCCGGCCATTTGAGCTAATGAGGTCCAACAGGCCAGCTACTTTTGCGGAATTCCGACCATTTGAGCTAAAGAAGTCCCATCTGACCAGCTACTTTCTCGGAAATCCGGCCATTCGAGCTAATGAAGTCCATCTGACCAGCTACTTTCGCGGAAATCCGTCCATTCGAGCTAATGAGGTCCAACAGACCAGCTACTTTTGCGGAATTGCGGCCATTTGAGCCAATGACGTCCAACAAACCAGCTACTTTCTCGGAAATCCGGCCATTCGAGCTAATGAGGTCCATCTGACCAGCTACTTTCTCGGAAACTCAGCCTTTCGTGCCAAAGAGGTCCATCTGACCAGCTACTTTTGCGGAATTCCGGCCATTTGAGCTAATGAAGTCCATCTGACCAGCTACTTTCGCGGAAATCCGGCCATTCGAGCTAAAGAAGTCCCATCGGGACCAGCTACTTTCTCGGAAATCCGGCCATTCGAGCTAATGACGTCCAACAGACCGGAATTCCGACCATTCGAGCCATTGACGTCCAAAGCTGTCGATTTCGGCTGGTTCCTCATCTGAGAGTACTGAATCTGTACTCTCAGAGCTTCATTCGGCCGATTATTATGCTGAGAGTTCGTATTATGGACTCTCAGCATCGCCAAGCTGTCGTTTTCGGCTGGTCCCTTATCTGAGAGTGCTGAATCTGCACGCTCAGAGCTCCAATCGGCCGATCAATATGCTGAGAGTTCGTATTATGCACTCTCAGCATCTCCAACCAACCAACGAGTGCATCGCCTCTCTCTATACACTCTCTCAGCGTGACTGTAACTCACACCAACTAAAAAAGGGCGACCACCATGGTCGCCCCCCCAACAAAATATTCAGTTCACCGCAGACTCAAACTCCGCTTCATCCTCTTCATCGTCCACGCTAACATCCTCATGCTTGCGACCGTTAATAAGCAGCGCCGAAATGAGAACAAAAGCAATTAGCGCAAGGAATGGAATCGTCACATAACCGCCGAACCAATCCAGGTAATCCTCGCTGCATGGTACACCGACCGTACATGGAAGCATTTTCGCCAAAGCTGGAATTTGCTGCTCCAAGTAATGATACAGCGAGATCGTTCCGCCGATAATTGAGAGCGGCAGCACGTATTTGATGATTTTGCGATCGTTCCCGTAGCTTGCAATACCAAGAAGAATGACAATCGGGTACATGAAGATCCGTTGATACCAGCACAGATTGCATGGCACGAACTTCATGATTTCGCTGAGATAAAGACTTCCGCCAACGGCGACAATGGAAACAACCCACGCCAAGTAGAGCGCATATCTGCTGAAGAACGCGAATACCCGCGACTCGGACGTCATTTGGTTGTACCTGCCGCAAGTGCGTCGTCAATCGCCTTCTTGATCGAAGGGTAGTCAGAGAACTCGCCTTTAAACTCTTTGCCATTAATGAACAGCGTCGGCGTCGATTGAATCTTCGCCGTTCTCGCTGTCGATGCGTCAGAGTTGACTTCCTTCTCGTATGTCGCTTTCGAGATGTCAGACTGCAGCTTGTCAAAGTCGATCGGCAGCGAATTGTCCTTCGCCAGCTTCACAAGGAAGTCTGGGGTCGCCCAAACGGTATGCTCGTCTTGTTGATTTTTATAAAGGAGATCGTAATATTTCCAGAAAGCTTCATTGTTCTGATGGAATACCGACTGTGCGGCAAGCGCTGCAGTCTGCGAGTCTTCGCCGATGAACGGGAAGTTCATGAAGTAGAACGACACTTTGCCAGTGTCAATGTACTCCTTCTCCAGCTGCGGCTTAATTTGCTGGCTGAAATATTGGCAGGACGGGCATTTGTAATCGCCGAATTCAACGATTTTCACAGGTGCATCCGTTTGACCAAGAACAGGCAGCTTGTCATACTCGAACGTAGTCGGATCTGACTTCGGGGTGAAAATAAGTGCGGCAACAATTCCTAATAACACGATAATTCCAGTCGCCCAGATCAGCTTGCGCATTAGCTTCCGCTGCTTCTCTAGACGCTCCTGCTCAGCTTTACGCTGGCTTTTGTACGCAGATTTGTTCATCGGTTGCGTCATCGTTATTACTCCCATCCTTATCTATTAAGCCTATTCTATCTCATATCTCAAATTGTAGAGTCCGCTTTACTAGATGTCAATTCCGCGCGTTTACAACTGTTGCAGCTCCACGCCTTCCGGCATAATACGTTTCACCTGATCCATGACGCGCTGGTCAGCCAGCTCCTGTCCATAGATTGTAATGATGCCTGAATCATCGCGTCCGCGAATCAACCTTCCTAGACCTTGCTTGAGTCGAAGCAGCATATAAGGCATATCTACAGTCTCAAAAGGTATCTCGGCATCTCTGCGCTTCGCAGCAAATACCGGATCGTTCGGAGGAAACGGCAGCGACCACATGATGACTTGCGACAGCGATGGTCCAGGTATATCCAGTCCTTCCCAGAGAGTGACCGCGCATAGAATGCTCGGCTCGTCATTTTGGAAGGCGGAGATCAGATGGCTAATTTCCGATGTGCCCTCGAATAAGAACCGATACTGGCTGTAGCCCGGAATATGCGCCATATCTGTACGGAACTGCTGCAGCTCTTCTTTCGAAGGGAACAGAATGAGTGCTCGTCCTTCTGACTGCCGTAATCTCTCAAGGGTCAGCTTATGCTTCAGCGCCACATCGTCCGTTAAAGCCACAGACGCCTTCATCTGCTGCTCGTAATCGTACGGTGATGCAACTGTGAAAGAGAGCGCGTCTTGAACGCCAAGACTCTCAGCAATATAGTCGAAAGAACCGCCGACCGACAGCGTTGCAGAGGAAAACACAATCGGCATATTTTTTGAAAATACACGCTCACGCAGTATCTCCTTCACCAGCTTCGGCATAATGACGAGCGTAACGCCCTCATGATCTTCTTCCACCCAGGAGATCAAGCCTTGCGGCTGCTTGAACAGATTCAGGGCAATTTGGAGCATCTCGATATGCTCCTCAACGATGGTGAGCTGATACGGATCAATCGTGAACATGCCGCTCTCAAAGACTAACTCTTCCTCAATCGCGCTGAGCACAGAGCCGAACTTATTTACTTCGCGCAGAAGCTCATCTGACATGATGACCTCTTTGCGATGAGAGGCAACAACCGAGCGGCTGCTCTCAGCAAGCAGCTTGAAAAGAAATTCACTTTGATCAATCGCTTCGTCAATGACGACCGCGAGCTCTTCGCGAATTTCACCTTGCAGAAGTCGGATAATAATCGACTCGAACACATGATGCTTCAGCTTATAGGTGAGCGCCTTCTGAGCTGCAGTCTCGAGTAAATGGCCTTCATCGAACACGACCGAGCTATGCTCCGGCAAGAGAGGCATCTGACCTTCCCGCTTCCGCGCTTCATACGTCCATACATGCTCCATATAGAAATCATGCGAGCAAATGATAATATCCGCCGCTTTACGGTAGTGCTCGCGAGAGAGTGTCTGTCCGCAACGGTGCCGACGGTTGCACACCAGACAGTCCTGGAATACATCCCATGCCGCGCCTGCCCATTGCTCATCAGTCAGATCCGCGTAATCCTTGCGGTTTCCGTACGGGTAGAAAGCTTTCATCGTGCCAGGATTGTTCACGAAATCAGGAAGCGTCTTGTACATCTCATCGTATAGCTCCGTATCCTCGAAGCCTGCGCGGGCTTCATCCAGCTTGTTCAAGCAGATGTACTGATTCATGGATTTCCCAAGTCTTGCGTCAATCGTAAGTCCGAGATGCTGCGCAAGCTTCGCAATGTCTCCCTCAGCCTTCACGAGCTGTTCAATAAGCGATTCATCGGCGCAAGCGATAATCGCTGGTTTACGTGTATATCTGGCATAATTAATGGCATAAAGCAAATAGACGAACGTCTTGCCTGTCCCTACGCCAGCTTCTGCAAAAATCGTCTGTTTCTCGTTATACGCGCGTTCCAGCTGAAACGCCATATAAATTTGTTCATCCCGAAGCTCAAAGCCTGCCTCCGGCAGCCGCTCATAGAAGACATCCGCGATCCAGTCACTAGCTTGCTGGACGAATGGCTGTTTAGGGTCAAATTCAAAAGGATATGGATTCACGAAAATTAGGCCTCCAGTTGCAATGATCAAGCCCTCATCATAGCATATTTATAGCGAAAAAGGCTAATCCCGCGTTGGGTTAGCCTGCATTTTCCTGCATCGATTTCGCACGCTGTATCACTTGCCATAGCATTGGCTTGCTTGGTTATACAACGTCGAAGCCCTGGTCTTCAATCGTTTCTTTTATTTGCGCCATCGTTATCCGGCTCTCTTCGAACTCAACCGTCACGCGACCTGCCGGCAGGTCAACCTTTGCCTTTACGTCTTTCTTCTTCAACGCGCCTTCAATACTGTTCACACAATGCTGGCAGGACATGCCCTTTACTTGAATGGTGCTTGTCATGAGTAACAACTCCTCTTGTAAAATTATCGTTTGAAACGCTGTAGCCGAAGCGAGCTGAGTACGACGGATACGGAGCTTAGCGCCATCGCTGCGCCAGCTACCCATGGCGCCAGCAAGCCCGCTGCCGCAATTGGAATACCAATCGCGTTATAGGCAAGCGCCCAGAATAAATTCTGCTTAATATTGACCATCGTCTTACGGCTGATTGCGATGGCTTCAGAAATACTGCTCAGATCGCCGCGCATCAACGTAATGTCTGCTGCCTCCATCGCCACATCGGTGCCTGTTCCCATCGCCATGCCGACGTCCGCAGTCGCGAGCGCTGGCGCGTCGTTAATGCCGTCGCCAACCATTGCGACTTTCATGCCTTGCTGCTGCAGCGCTTTAACTTGCTCCGCCTTGCCTTCGGGTAACACTTCGGCAAGGACCTGATCAATCCCTGCTTGCTTCGCGATCGCATGAGCGGTTGCCGCATTGTCGCCTGTGATAAGCATGACCTTCAGCCCCAGCTGCTTTAAAGCCGCAACCGCTGCTCGCGAAGTCGGCTTCACCGTATCGGCGACAGCCAAGCTTGCCGCATAGATGCCGTCAACTGCGGCGAGCACGACAGTCTGGCCGATCTCTTCAAGCTGCTCGATCTGAGCGAGCGCCGATGCCGGTACCTCCACTTGATGCAACGCAAGATATCGCCTTGTGCCGATGACGATCATACGCCCATCGACGAGCGCTTCGATTCCGTAGCCGGGTACCGCTCGAAACTGCTCAGCGCTGCCAACCGCCAGCGCGATTCCTTGCTCTGCGAGGCCGCTCACAATCGCGCTGGCGAGGGGATGCTCCGAGCTGCTCTCCGCTGTTCGAATCCAGCTGAGCAGCTGGCGCTCTTCAAATGCCGACTCCACCATGTAACTGGTGAGCGAAGGCTTTCCCTCCGTCACCGTCCCCGTCTTGTCGAGCAGTACCGCATCGATCCGATGGGCACGCTCGAGATGCTCGCCGCCCTTGAACAAAATGCCAAGCTCAGCCGCTCGACCGGAGCCTGCCATGATCGAGGTCGGCGTCGCCAGTCCAAGCGCGCACGGGCAAGCGATGACGAGCACAGCGATGGCCACGCGAAGCGCTGTGCCGAGCTCGCCAGGCTCGATGAAGAACAGCCAGATGAGGAACGTAATAAGCGCGAGGCCGATAACAATCGGAACAAACACGCTAGAGATCACATCTGCTATACGCTGGATCGGCGCTTTGGACCCTTGCGCCTCCACAACGATTCGAATGATTTGCGCGAGTAACGTATCTTTGCCGACTTTCGTGGCACGGATGCGCATAATGCCGGTGCCATTCACTGTTGCACCAATGACCGAATCGCCCTCGACCTTCTGTACCGGTATACTCTCGCCGGTCAACATCGCTTCATCTACGGAAGAGCTGCCATCCATAACGACGCCGTCCACGGCAATCCGCTCACCGGGCTTTACAACGACAAGGTCACCTTGCACGACTGACTCCACGGGAACAACAAGCTCTTCGCCTGCCCGAACGACGGTTGCCGTCTTCGCTTGCAGACCGATCAACGCGCTGATTGCTCGCGAGGATCGGCCCTTCGCCAGCGCCTCGAGCAGCTTGCCGAGCAGCAGGAAGGTAATAAGCAGCGCACTTGTTTCATAGTACAGTTCCAACCTATGCATGCCGCCGCCGATGGATGCTACCGTTTCATAGAGGCTATAGAAGTATGCGGCTGATGTGCCCATCGCGACAAGAACGTCCATATTCGCACTTCGGCCCCGAACAGCTTTATAGGCTCCTATGTAGAACGGTCCACCGATATAGAATTGTATTGGTGTTGCCAGTACGAGCTGGAACCACGGATTCATCAGCCACGTGGGAAGCGCAATGGATGCGGTAAAGGGCAAATGCCCTGCCATCGCTAGCAGCAGCGGCAGCGATAAAAGCGCAGAGATGAAAAGCCGATTGCGCAGCCTGCGGATGTCCGCTTGGCGCATCTCTGCCGGTGACTTCGATTCCCACTTCACCTCTGCGTGGAATCCAAGACCCTCCACCTTCGTAATGACAGCAGCAACCTCAATAACTGCCTGATTATATTCTACGCTTGCCGTTTCCATTGTCAGATTAACCGAAGCGCTCGTAATACCATCCATGCGCGACAGCCCTCGTTCGATTCGCGCTGCACATGAAGCACAGGTCATGCCGCTAATTTGAAGCGTCGTCTTCTGCGTCGTCGCCATGCTCTCAATCCCCTTCACCGTTCGTATACCTCTCAGGGGTATATCTTACATCTACCTTAACATACCCCATGGGGGTATTTCAATAGGCGAAAAAATGATCCTACAAACATGTGCATCTACATGCCATGCTCGCAGGATTTTACTTCATCAGCTTGTTCATCGTAATCAGCAGCTCTTTCACGACATCGTTATCCCCTTGCTGAATACGATCAATCACACAGCTGTTCATATGATGCTCCAGCAGCAGCTTCCCTACGCTGTTCAGCGCAGATTGCGCCGCGGCGATCTGATTAAGGACATCATCGCAGTAAGTATCCTTCTCAATCAGCCCTTTCACCCCGCGTATCTGGCCTTCGATCCGATTAAGCCGCGTAATAAGCTTATTCTTGACCTCGTCCGAATGCGCGCTCTTCCGGTGTCCATCCGCACGCGAGTGCTGATGGCTATCACAAGCTGCTTCCTCCCTATTTTGCATACCGCACACCTCCTTCTGCTTCGAACTATATCATACCACCCAGGGGTATACAACTGAGCAAAAGAAAAGGCATCCCGCAAGCCAACATGTGGCCTGCGAGACACCTCCTCGCGTTGTTATATTAGTATTTGTAAGGACCTGGGCCTGCGACACCAGCGACGTTTCCTGGCATATTACCAGGACCATAGCCGCCGTGACCTCCGCCTACTCCGCCAACGCAGCCACAAATTACGATTACGAGCAGAATGAAAAGTACGAGAATTACACCAGCGCTCGTAAAAGCTCCACCTACATGACCAGACATGAGCATTGCACCTCCTGGGGTATTGAGTACTCTTTAAATTATGTACAGAAGGTGCTGATGGATTGGGTGTTTGACCGGGAGACATTAATTCGGGTACATCCGCCTAAGCCCGCTTAGATTTAGATTTGATATAGAAACACAGCTGCCAGAACGAAGATGCCAAAGGCGAATACATACGGATGAAACAGCACCGACTCCTTCACCTTCGCCGTTGTTTCTTCCCCTGCACCTTGCGACTCCTCGCGAATGAGCTGCTGAAGTACAACATGAATGAACAAATAGATAACGTCAATGAACACGGCCATCATCTCAGGATGGCTGCCAAGCATAACACCAAGCATAGCGCCCATCATGCCGCCCATTATGCCTGCAAGCATACCGTCAAGCGCCGCCATCGCACTGATCGGCTGTCCTGCCATATAACCGCAAACGATGCCGAGCAGCACGGCAAGTACGGTTGGCGAAGTCAGGTCATGCGGATAGAGGATACCCATAATCGTGCCGACGGTGACACTTGCCATCATCGCAATCGTCATCGCAATCATCATGCCCGCCATACAGCTAAGCCTCGCGCTTCGCCGCCGCGTACGAACGATGGAATAACCGGACAAGCCGACAATACCAGCAATGCTGCAGAAATAGAAGTAATCCATCACGCATGCCGCCCCTTTATCCGCCTAACTTTTCACATCATTCCATGATAGTATTCGATCGTGCCTGTCAATATGCGCTCAATGAAGATTTTCTAATCGAATTCTCATACTTCGCTCAGATACCTTGAAATTGCTTAAGAATCCGCTTACCAAGTAAATGATGGGATTTTTTCTTGTGCTATAGTGGCTTTAGGTCATTTTGTCCTACCGAAAACAACTAATGGGGGAACAATTATGAAAAAGACAAACATGAGCAAACTAGCTTTGAGCGTAACACTTAGTTTTTCATTATTAATGGGCGGCACTGTGGCGCTGCAAGCAAAGCCGGCACACGCAACCTCATCTTCTACGGCAGCAGGCATAACCAGCACGGGTAAAAAATACTTGGGAACACCTTATAAATTTGGCGCTTCGACAAGTACTACACGTGTATTCGACTGCTCTTCGTTCACGAAATATGTGTACAAGAAGTACGGCATCAATTTGCCTCGTTCCTCTAAGAGCCAATCAAAGGTTGGTTCATATGTAAGCCGCAGCAACTTGAAGCCTGGCGATCTGGTCTTCTTCTATAAGCCCGTTCACCATGTTGCAATCTATCTCGGTAATGGCAAAATTCTGCACACATATGGCAAGCCGGGCGTTGTGGTCTCGAGCATCAAGTCCGGTTGGTGGAGCCAGCACTATACAACGGCACGCCGCGTCTAATGCAAGAATACAAGAAGGGAAGAAACGCTCTAATGAGGAGCGGTTCTTCCCTTCTTTTTCGCGTTTGCGCGTCCAAGCCATAACCCCGCGCCAGGCACTCGAATGAGAAAGCGCGGCTTCGGCACTCCGAGCAGCTGCGATTCGTAAATACCTGCGTGCCCAGAAAACATATAGCTGATGAGACAAACAACGAACATATAGCCGATCCCTGCGCCGCCGAACAATTCATAGCCAAGCACGATGCAAGCAAGCGGCGTATTGGCTGCCCCAGCAAATACGGCAATCAGTCCAAGTCCAGCGAGGAACGGTACACTGAGATGCAGAACCGGCGCGAGCGCATTACCGAGTGCGGCGCCAATTACGAAGAGCGGCGTCACTTCTCCGCCGAGAAAGCCCGAGCCAAGCGTAATGACCGTAATTACGCTCTTCCAGACGAAATCAACAGAAGGGAGCTGCTCTTGAAACGATTGCACGAGCAAGGGCAAGCTTAACCCGAGATAGGTTCGCGATCCGGCGATGTAGACGAGCGCGATCACTACAGCTCCGCCAATGAAGCTCCTTACATAGACACGCGGAACGATACGGCTGAGGACACCCTTCAACTGCTTGACTCCCGTCACGAACAGCCAGCTCATAAGGCCGAAACAGATCGCAGCTGCAGCCACTTTCACGAGCAGCAGCATCGAGAATGACGGAATGCCGCCCATGCTGTACGATAAATGCTTGATGCCAACTGCGCGCGTTAGCCAATCTCCCACGAATGCCGAGATGACAACAGCGACGATCGCCTTGTATGCCATTCGCCCCCCCAACGTTACCACTTCAAGAGCAAACACAGCGCCAGCGAGCGGAGTTCCGAAGACGGCTCCGAAGCCGCCGCTTAAGCCGCATAATAATAGGATCCGCCGATCCACTGCATCGGCCCGAAAGAAGCGTGCAGCGAGATCCGCGAGACTGCCCCCCATCTGAACAGCCGTCCCTTCACGTCCTGCTGATCCGCCGAACAAATGCGTGACCCACGTGCCCAGCAATATCATAGGCGCCATCCGCAGCGGAACACGTTCTACCCGATCCACTTGCAAAGAACGAATCTGTTCCACAATGAGATTGTTACCGCGCGAAGCTGCTCCGCCCCACCTCATATACCCATAACTGACCATCGCTCCTGCAAGCGGAAGCAGAAACAGCAGCCATGCATGCGCCTCGCGCACATTCGTCACAGCATCAAGCCCAGCTAAGAACAGCGCGGACGCTAAGCCAGAAAATACCCCAACAATTAATCCGTATAGGACCCAATTTATAATCGTACGCATTTGCTTGCCGCCCTCTTACCTTTCTACCCGAAAAAGTTATTCCCATCATAGCTGTTTCAATATGACATCGGCAATAAACTTCTCGTATGGGGTATAAAAGGCATGCCAATACGCCCATCCTAATTAAGAATGGAGGTGATCTACTTATGGCTAAAGACGTACTATGTGAAGTGAACTCCTGCAAGTATTGGGCTGCAGGCAATAACTGCAATGCTTCGTCCATCTATGTAGTCAACAACCGCGGACAGAACGCGAAAAACTCGGAAGAGACAGACTGCAAAACATTCGAGTCAAAAATTTAAGCCGTCAAGTGTAAACGGCTGTCGCCGTCCCTATGGCAAAAGTTCAAATTCTATTTGGTGTAAAAAAACAATGAGCCGCCTTGTCAGAGGCGGCTCATCCTGTCCCTCTATACCGTAGTATAGCCAACAGTGATAATAATTATCATTGAGAATGGAATTATTAAACCCACTGCTTCACATTTTCACGGAAACGTCTGTAGATCCAGTCGTTCACTTCCCACAGGTCTGCAACCGGCACATTCGTGTGCGGTAGTGTGTGCAGGTAGCCTGGAGGGCCAAATTCTGGCGCAACGTAAGCGAATTGCTGGCCTTGTGCGGCACGTGCTTGAATCATCTGCTTCCACCAGCCCTCGAACAATGCAACCTCAGTTGCATATTCAGGTGCGGATGGGTCTGGTACTTGCGGACCTTCAGCATAGCCAACACGAGCGTGGATGTGCAGCGTGCGGGAAACTGCAAGCGCGATATCCGCTTGGTTGTCTTCCAAATGCGATTCACATACGCATGTCCAGTGGCTTAAATCTGCCGTCAACTTCAGTTCAGGCAACGCTTCGAGCAAACGTGCTGTCGTCCAAGGCGTAAACATTGCGCGCTGGCGGTGTGTTTCATGACCAACCATAAGGCCTGTCGAACGCTCAACCGCAAGTGCTTTTGTGAAGAAATCAATTTGCTCATCGAATGTCATCGAGTCGCGTGCACTATGCGAGTTCACAAACAACGGTTTGAACGATACAGCGCGTTCCACTTGCTCTTGGAAGCTTGCTGCATGATCAGTGCCGCCTGTGAAGATCTGTGGTACGAAATCAAGACCGAACTCTTGAAGAAGCTCTTTAAACTCCGATTCTTCTGCCACATCCGGCATCGGTGTTTCAACCCCGTCAAAGCCTGCTGCTTGAATGCGGGTAAACATCTCGCGGTAACTGCCTTCCATTCCCCATAGAGGTTTCAAAAATTTCGTTTGCAAGAGCTTTTTCCTCCTAAAGTCTAATACCGTTATAATTTGGTTTGCAGCTACCACTATACACGGTGCATGTCCAATGTGACTACGCTTATTCTACGATTTCTACACTTTGCAAGCGCAATTGCCTAGTTGCGAACTCTCGGTAAAGTGGGTGCGTAGCCAGTAGCTCCTCATGAGTGCCGCTTCCCGTAAGCTTGCCCTTCTCAACAAAAATAATTTGGTCCGCGTCGACGACCGTTGACAGCCGGTGTGCGATTACGAGCGTCGTACGGCCAGCCATCAGATTCTTCAGCGCTTCCTGCACAACGACCTCGGACTTGCTGTCCAGTGCTGATGTCGCTTCGTCGAGCATGAGTATCTTCGGATCACGCAGCAGCGCTCTTGCAATTGCGATCCGCTGCCGCTGTCCGCCTGATAGCTTGATTCCTCGCTCACCAACCTCCGTATCATAACCTTCCGGCAGCTCGCTGATGAATGTATGCGCGTAAGCCATCTCGGCCGCCTTCATAAGAGCTTCATCGCTAACGTCATGTTCGATGCCATAACTAATATTCGCCTTGATCGTGCCTGCAATTAGCGGGCTCTCCTGCGACACGTACCCGAACTGGCTCCGCCATTCCCGCAGATTAAAGCTATCAATCGTTTCGCCCCCATATTTGATGCTGCCGCTTGTAGGCTCGTAGTAACGTTCCAGCAGAGAGAACAGCGTTGTTTTGCCGCCTCCGCTCGGTCCAACAATCGCTGTCACCGTGCCGGGTTCAACGCGGAAATCAAGGTTCGTGAGCACCGGCTCACCGCTGCCGTAAGCGAAGCCGAGACTGTTCAACGTGATTGGCTGTGCCGTCTCGCTAACCGACTTCCCTTGCTCGTGATCCTCCTCTGGCGAATCGAGTATGAAGCTAATCCTTTCCGTTGCGCCGACCGTCTTCTTGAACTGCGTGAAGAACGTCGTAATTTGCGTCATTGGCATCACGATCTGAATCAAATATAGAATGAACGCGACGAGCTCGCCTGCGCTAAGTGCGCCTGAAGCGACGCGCATCCCGCCGTAGCCGATAATGACGACGAGCAGCATCATCATAACGAAATACATGAGCGGCGCAATTAACGCCTGCACTTTCGCTTCCTTGACCCCGAATTGATACAAGCTCTTAATCCATTTGCTGCCTGTTGCATATTCTCTGCGCTCTGCATTCATTGATTTCACAAGCCGCACTTCCGAGAGCACCTGTGTAAGCGTCGTTGTGAACGAAGCCGTCTCCTTCTGCAGCCCTTTGGAGATAAGATACATCTGCCTGCCGAGCGGAGCCATGAACAGTGCCGCAATCGGAATGACGCCGAGCATGACCGAGGTCATCTGCCAATCCATGTAGAACAAGACGATGACAGATCCGATGACGCTAATAATGCCGGACAAGAAATTCGTTAAATTTTCAGCGATTAGCTGCTTCACAATGCCGGTATCGTTCGTCATGCGGCTGATCGTTTCGCCTGTCCGATTGCTATCGTAATATGGGATCGGAAGCACAAGCAGCTTCTTCCACAGCCGATCCCGCAAATTCGCGACGATGCGTTGGCCCGCTACGTTAAGCATGTAACCGGAGAAGCCGCTGACAACCGCCTGAAGGATAAAGATCCCGCCGAAGCCGGCGATCTGCTGCCAGCTCAGATTGCTTATCGAAAATCCGTCAATGAGATTTTTCGTAAACAGCGGAATGATCAGCGAGACAGCCGTTCCTCCCAAGCTCATAATAATTGCAAATATAATTAATGCTTTCGAGGGCTTCGTCCTCGCAATCAACCTCAGCAGCTGCTTCCAATTTCCTTTCGTTTCTTTAGGTTCTTTCTCTTCCATGACTCATCCTGTCCTTCCCCTTTGGTGTTATGAGCGAAATATTATCACCGGTTAATGAACAGAAGATGAACAGAATGGAACGATTACTTCGAGTAGAAGTTGTTTGGCGTAGATGGCGCTGCTCTTCCCTTCCGGTTCCTTGCGTATCGCAGCCACGAGCTCAAGGGAAGGGACAACGGCAATATATTGACCACCATATCCCTTTGCAAAATAGAAGCCGATTACCCCGTTATGTGCCTGCGAGGAAACCCACCAGTGATACCCGTACTCCCCGAATATCGGAGGATCGTAGTGGGAGAACCCTTTGTGATGCGCCGTCGTTGATGCCGCTACCCACGCTTCTGGCACCACCTGCTCGCCTTCCCAGCGACCGCCCTGTAAGTAAAGCTGACCGAACTTCGCCATATCAGCGACGGTCATATGCAGCCCCACTCCACCTTCATAGATGCCTGCAGCATCACTGTTCCATCTCGGTCGTCGGAATGCGAGCTTCTTGAACAGCATCCGATCGGCATAGTCATAGGTGGACATGCCTGTCACTTGCGTCAATATCGCTGATAACAGATGCGATCCGCCGGAATTGTAGGCGAAAGCATCTCCAGGCTCATGCTCCATTGGCTGCGAGAGGATGAATGAAACCGGGTCATCCGTGCGCTTCATCTGCCAATACGGCTTATCAAACTCCGGCCACTCTATGCCAGAAGTCATGGTGAGCAGATGCTTGATTCTAATTGCGTGTTTCCGCTCATCCTCTGCTCGTTCAAGTTGCGGAAAGTATCGGCTGATTGGCGTTTCGATGCTATCGATCAGCCCTTGTTCAATCGCAATGCCAATTAGCGCGGATAAAATGCTCTTCGTACAGGAATAGACTGCGCCGATGCGATCTCCGCCTTTGTCATGCCATTTCCAGAGCAGCGAGCCGCCTTGCAGCAAGGCGACATCTTTTATTTTCCAAGCGTACAGCTGCTCTTGCAGTTCGTCTGTCAGCAAGCCCCGCGGGGTGCCGAGTGAAGTCAGCTTCATTGTGGTTGTTCCTCACTTGCTCGTTTAAGTTTTTTTGTATTGCGTGTACAATAAAAGAGATTAGATTACAGCGATTACATATCTGTCTAGGAGGCGCTTATGGCACTTATTCAATGTGATTTCTTCTCGGAAACACTCGGACTTTCCACTTCAATGAACGTTATCTTACCGCAATCGGCCCCTTCTCAAATCGGCATGGATTCCAAAGCGGCAGCACAGACGAAGCACCGCACGTTGTATCTGCTGCACGGGATGTCCGATGACCACTCGATCTGGCTTCGCCGCACTTCGATCGAGCGCTATGTCGCATCGCTTGGCATCGCGGTCGTCATGCCCGCCGTCCACCGCAGCTTTTATGCCAATATGGCAGCCGGCGGCAAATATTGGACCTTCATCAGCGAAGAGCTGCCGGCAATCGCGCGTTCATTCTTCCCTCTATCGGACCGCAGAGAAGATAACTTCGTCGCAGGCTTGTCTATGGGCGGCTACGGCGCATTCAAGCTGGCGCTGAATAAGCCAGAGCAATATGCAGCGGCAGCCAGCCTGTCCGGCGGTTTCGATGTGGCAAGCTTCACTCATCGGATGCCGGAAGAAGCTAGGCTAGTCTTCGGTACGGACAATTATGTGAATGAGCTGCCGAACAATCTGTACCTCGCAGCGGATACGCTTGCAGCGCAAGCAGACATCCCTATACCGTTATTATACCAATGCTGCGGCACGGAAGACTTCCTATATGAGGACAACATCCGATTCCGTGATCATGTGAAGCAGCTGAACTTGCCGCTCACTTATGAAGAAGGACCGGGCGAGCATGAATGGGGCTATTGGGATAAACAAATCCAGCGTGTGCTGGAATGGCTGCCTCTCTAATGAAGACAAAGCCGCAGAAACCGCGAGTGCATGTCATGAACGCACTCGCGGGTTCTGCGGCTTTTTACGCTTAACTTAGTGGAGCAATATTGGCGATATCGCAACGCCTGACGGGAAGCTCCCAGTGGGTAGAATCGCAATGGGCAGCTGGCTGGCTACTTCAATCGCCGCTACATAACCGAAGGTAAGAATGCTCACATACACTTTCGCGCCGTCTGGTGTAATCGCGACATCACTCGCATTGCTGCCACCTGGCAGCTCAATGTTGGTCAAGATCTCGTTCCGTGACAGGTTAATGACCGTCACTTCATCCCCGCCACGCGCTGCCACATAAGCAAGCGCGCCGTCCGGTGTAATGACGATCTTCTGCGGATCTGCGCCAGCATCCAGCCTGATCGACGTCACCATCGTATTCGAGCTGAGCCGCATAACATAGATACGATCATGATGTACATCTGTCACATAGGCAAGCGCCCCGTCAGGTGTAATGGCAATAGACGACGGCTTCGCCCCATGCGGAAGCTTAATCATCGGCAGAAGCGTTTGCTTCACCGAGTCCAGTACTGCAATCGCGGCTTTATTGATGAGACAGCAATACACACGCTTTCCATCTGGCGCAATGGCCATTTGAACCGGATCACTCCCTTTTGGCAGCGGCACTAGCTTCACAAGCGATCTCGTTAGAGTATCCACGATGATCAAATAATCTTCGACCAGTGTCGTAATGTACGCAATTGAAGCATGCTTCGCAATCGCAATCGCTATGGGCACAGCGCCTTGCGGCAACATATACTCGCCGGTCACTTCGTGGGTTAGCGTATCAATGACACGGACCGTTTTGTCCCCTTGGCAGGTGACATATACCTCGCGACCATCTGGCGTAAAGTCGAGCGATCTCGGACTGCTGCCTGCCGGAAGTGGGATCGTTGCAATTCGGGTATGCGTGGCCGTTTGGATGACCGTTATGGAATGCTGCGTATGATTCGCGACATAGGCATGCATCATTTCATCCATATAACCTCCTGTGACGGGCACCTGCTGCTGCACAATAAGCGCGCCATCCTCATCTCGCTCCGCAACCGCCGCAGTGACTTCCCCCGCAGCGAGCCCAGTCGTCGTAATCCGCACCCCATACAGCTGCAAATGACTGACGTCATGCTCCATCATAAACGTACATGATGCCTTTTGCTCTGGCTGAAGCTGAACGAGCGTCGAACGCTCCATTTGAATCTGTCCGTACCCGCTATACTGGCTCTCCTCATCCCCTTCCATTGATTCGCTTTGCTTGCTGCGCGGCGAAACTGCCGAATAGATCTGAATGCCGGCTGTCGCTTGCTGTCTGCCACGATTCATGACATGAATGGTCAACGATACGGTGCGCCGTGCTTCCCGATTAACGAGCAGTCCTGTATCCAAGATCGGCATAGGGACGCCTCCTCTACTCTTCCATACCTTTATCGTATGAACTGCTAGAGTAAAAGGCGCGAGACAACACACTAGGTCTAATTGGTAGATTGATGAGTCTTTCGCTCGGCTTCAGTGCGGCGAATGGCGACCTTCTGGAGTGCACCAATCGCGGCTTTCCTATCTCAGCGAAAATCAAATCAATGTGTATCACTGAGTGATTCTTTTTTTGCCACTTTCGGCAAATTCACGCCAAAGTGTATCATCGAGAGATACTCTTCGGCCACTTTCCGCGCCTCTTTCTCGCTCGCCAGAAAATGCACAAAAAAACCCGTCGTGAAAACACGCGGGTTTCGCTATCAACCGACTTTGCCTGAACTAATTTAGCCTTGCGGCCCACTGGAGAACAGCACCTTAATCTCTTCTAGTCTTGCAATCATATGTTTAAGCTCGATCGCGAGGAAATCCTCATTCGATGCTGCAAAAGCATTCTGTAGCTGGATTAGCCCGTCTGACGCGGCAGGCAGCAGCTTAAACGCTTCAATCGCATGCTGATAGTATGGATGCACCGAGGGTATTGGCTGATCTGACATAAGTTATGCACTCCCTACATGGTTGGTTGGTAAAATATTCTACCATTCTGCCAGCTGGAATGCAAAGTTTGCTTCAGCTTCCCCGGTAGGTGCTATATCCACCAGGTGCTACGAGCAGCGGAATATGATAATTCGAATTCGAATCGGTTACGGTGAAGCGAACGGGGACACTGCCTAGAAATGGCGCAGCTTCGAGAAGTCCGTAATACTCCCCAACCGCGAAGATCAGCTCGTATTCACCGATGTGAAGCTCGCCACTGCCGAGCAGCGGCTCATCAACGCGGCCGTCGGCATTGGTGACAGCGCACTTCACCAGCTGCGGTTCTCTTCCAAGCGATGAACGTACCCATAGCTCAATACGCATGCCGACAGCCGGCTTCCCTTGGGACGTATCCAGCACATGTGTAGTAAGCCGCCCTCTCATGGCGAAGCCAGCGGCTTGACCGAAGCGCGCGAAGCAGAACCGCAGTCCGCCATTTCAAATTCGCCGCTCGTCAGATCAGAGCGATTGAGTGAGAAGCCTTGAAACCCATAAGGAGGACGCGGTTCCGTGTAAACGCAAGCACGCGCATGCGGATCGTGATCGGCGATCGCTTCCCACGTTCGGTTGTTCGATTCGAAATGGACTCCCGCCAGCTGCGGAAAACGCTTCAGCAGATGAAGCCCGATTTGGCAGACGAGATATTGGATGGACGGCGATGCGATGGAATGAAAGATATGCTGCGCAAGATCCCGGACTTGCTCTGCCGGCACGTATCGTCCTCTCGAGCTGTCGAGTGCGTCAGCGGTATCCGTGTAATGCCAGTTCATGTGTAAGTAAATAAACAGCGGTCGGTCGTAGCTTTCGGGTAACGTCGTATATTCATCCCGGATAAAGCCGTAGAACGAACTACCGCTTACTTTAATAAGCTGCAGGTCAGCCAGGCCGGATATATGCGATACGATTTCGCCTCCCTGGTCGCTGCGATTCATAACAAGCGATGCATGCGCATGCTCATTATGCGATGGTTTGAAGACGAGCCCGCTGCTCTCGCGGCCGCCTGCGCGTACAGTGTCGAAATGGATTTTGTCCGCCTGGATGTCAACTGTGCTGATGTGCGGGTATTGATTAAGGAATGCGTCGCCAACGAACGCGAGGAAGCCTTCCGTAGTACTTCCGCTATACCTAGCAGCTTGCCGGAGGATGAAGTTCTTCATCGAATCGGTTGCAACGATGAGTGAGTTATCGCCTTTGCTGAACGAAGTGAGCAGCTGCTCGCTGCATACGGAGAACTTCACATTATGGGCGAAAATCACATTGGATTCCCCGATATAAGCCGACTCTGGGATCGGCTTTACTCCAAGTGGTGCCGCATACGTGCGGTAAGTGAGCACATCGCCTTTGCCGTAATACAACGTACGGCCATCTCGTAGCTGCAGCATGTGATCATCTCCCTTCTTTATTCTTCGATACTCCGCTGAATACGCAGCCAAGAGATGCGCTGAATTTCAAGCAGTGCTTGCCTGCGCTCCTGCGCTGCGGAATGTTCGAGCCGGACTGCCATCGCTGCTGCAATTTCCGACTTGCTCTTGCCGTAGACCGCGATAATGAAAGGGAACCCGAATTTCCGCATGTAAGCAGCATTCAGTTCGGTAAATCGGCTGAACTCCTCCGGCGTCAATTGTTGCAGCCCTGCTCCCGTCTGTTCTTCTTCAGAGTACGCTGTCATCTGAATTCGGGCAGCGAGGTCGGGATGCGCGCGCAGCAAGGTGAGAACTTGCTCCTCAGGCGCTTCCCTCGCCACTTGAATCATGGCCTCATGCAGCTCCAATAACGAATGAAAGGGCCTCATCCCCCACGCCCTCTCTGCTACCCAAGGCGAATGCTCAAATATCCCGCCGAGCTGCTGCGTGAACAGTTCACGGCTCATCGTATTCAGCTGCCAGAGCTGAAGCCTGTCGTTCATGTCGAATCCCTCCCTTGTTCAATTGCATGCTGCACAGCTCGCCGTATCCCGCCATATCCAGTGCAACGACACAGGTTGCCGGACAACGCTTCCTCCACATCAGCCTGCGTCGGATTCGGATTCTCCTTGAGCAGCGCTGTGACGGATACGATCATGCCCGGCGTGCAATAACCGCATTGATAACCGCCTTCCATGAGAAAAGCTTGCTGTACCGGATGAAGATCATCTCCTTCGCCTGCAAGACCTTCAATCGTCGTAATGCGCTTGCCTGCGCACTGATAAGCCATCGTTAAGCACGCATTCACCGGTTTGCCGTCAATGAGAACCATACAAGCTCCGCATCTACCGATTTCGCATGCCACTTTCGTGCCGGTAAGCAGCAAGTCTTCACGGAGGATCGACAGCAATCTTTTGCTTGCAGGTACATGCAATGCAAGCGGTTCATCATTAACGGTACAATTGAACATGGGATGCGGAAAATGCTGCAGCTCCGATAGTTTCTTCATCGCGATCCCCTCCGCCTTTCTTACGCAAATCTCGTTCGTTCGATGAGTGAATGCGGGTCGATTGGCAGTTGGTTCAACCGCTTGCGGGTCGCGTCATGAACAGCCGACAAGATCGCTGGAGCCAATCCGACGGAGCCGATCTCTCCAATGCCTCGCGGGCCATAATGGTCACCTTCAGCCAATTGTTCAATCGGTTGTACCGCAATCCGTCCGCTTGCATCCTTCATGGTCGGAATGAGATACGTATCCAAGTTTCGGGTTACATAATGCCCACCCTGCATTAGCGCTTCTTCGGTCAAGGTGTAACCGAGCGCCATAATGCTGCCGCCCTCGATCTGCCCGAGGTAGCCTTGCGGATTCATAACCGGACCGGCTGCAATCGTATGAAACTGGTCAAGGACATGAACCCGTCCCGTTAACGTATCCACCTCGACTTTCACTGCGACAGCGGCGAAGGTGTATAAGTAATGCGCGCCAGTTCGATTGAAAGACGTTGTCGGAAAAGCGAATTTCGTTTCAACGCGAATCTTCTGTTCTGTACCCTGCGAACTAGCTGCCAGTTGTTTATAGCTAATGATCAGTTCAACATCGTTGGCTGTCGACCCCACTTGCTGCTCAGGCTGCTTTAGCTTCTGCCACACGCCGCCAGCACCAAGCCGTAACTCTTCTGCAGGATGTCCGGTTATAGCTTCCGCTGCCTCAAGTACTCTCCGTTCAAAAGAAGGCCGAAGCTGCTGCAGCGATTGCCACATCATCGTTGTCGCCCTTGATGCGGTCGTTGAACCGCTGTCTGGCACCGCATCCGTATCGCCGATGACGAGCCTCAGGTCTTCAGCAGCGAAGCCGAACTGCTCTATCATCATCAGCTCAAGTGTCGCAAGCAGTCCCTGTCCGCATTCTTCGTAGCCGAATTGCGCTTCAATCTTCCCGTCCTCGGCGAGGACAAGCCTGCCGCCCGCCGGATCAGGGATGCCTGCGCCGAGCCCCGCGCCGTGCATGATGAAGGCGGCGCCGATGCCTGTGCGCAGCCGCGAATCAGCTGCTTGTTCCTCCGATGCTGTTCGGCCACCATGCTGTTGCCGCAGCTTCTCATTCCAAAGCGGCGATGCAGCGAGCGCATCCCATACGAGCTGAGCGCCATTCGTTGGCGCAATCGGCTGCCCGAACGGGCCCGGATCGTCTGCTCTTCGCATATTGTGCAGGCGGAAGGCCCACGGATCCATGCCGCTCATCTCGGCAAGACGATCCATCTGCCCCTCCAGTGCTAGGAGTGCCTGATTGCCGCCGAAGCCGCGAAATTCCCCTGACATCCCGTTATTCGTATAGACCGATACGCTTCGTACATCCACATGTTCGTAGCGATATGGACCAAGCACATGCTCGGTAGCGAAGTTCAGCACCTCAGCGCCAAGCGTCGCATAAGCGCCCGTATCTGCCGTGATGATGACCTGATGAGCTAGAATCGTACCCGCTTCGTCGATTCCCGTACGCATCTTAATTGTCATCGGATGGCGCTTCAGCCCGGTTCGGACCGACTCTTTGCGAGAGTTGTGGAGTTTGACCGGCCTCTGCGTGTGCAATGCAAGCAGCGCTCCATATGGCTGAACGTTAAGCTCATCTTTTCCGCCGAAGGAGCCGCCGATTGGACTGGAGACGATCCGAATCGTCTGTTCAGACAGCTTCGTAATTCTGGAGAGCTGCAACCGATCCATGAAGCCATGCTGCGTTGGTGCGTATACAGTGAGCCTTCCTTCTTCCTCTGGGACGAACAGACCACCTTCGGTCTCCATATAGGTGTGCATCTGCCGCGACGAATGATAGGTCTCCTCAACAATGTGCTTACAGCGCATGAACCCTTTCTCCACATCGCCGCGTTTGAATTCCGCTCGATGCAGCACATTCCCCTTCGCGTGTAGTCGCGGCGCGTCCGTCGCAAGCGCAGCCGATGGGTCATCGACAACGGGCAGCACTTCATATTCCACTTCGATGAGCGCCAGCGCACGCTCCGCTAGACGTGCGGTTTCAGCTGCCACAGCAGCAATGGCATCGCCGACATAACGCACTTTGTCGTAGCACAGCACTGGCTGATCCTGCACGGCAATACCGAATCCGTTCATGCCTGGCACATCCTTGTAAGTAAGAACGGCATGTACGCCTGGCAACCTCTCCGCATTCTCCGTGTTGATAGCCAATATGCGCGCATGCGGATGAGGACTGCGAAGAACTCTGCCAATGAGCATATGAGGCGCTATCCGGTCGGTCAGATAGGATAGCTGACCCGTCACTTTTTCACGACCGTCCGGTCTCGTACGCCAGCGCGTGCTGCTGGATTCCCGGTTTAACAGCATGTTCATCCCTCCGAACGTTGCCACTTCTGCCATAGTCCTGCGGCAATTAGATTAGCGGCAGTCTGCTTTCGATAGGCTGTTGATACGAATAGATCGCCAGCAGGTTCAATCTCATCTACCAGCTGTTCATAGAACTGCTCCATAAGCTGAGGCTCCAGCGCCTTCCCCACGAGCAGCACCTCCGACTTCGGCAGTCTCACTGGTTTCATGAGACCGCCACCTGCAGTGATTCGGATTCGGCTAACCTTCCGACAAGTGCATGCACCTTCTATTTCTGCTACAAATCCGCAAGTGACGACAGATGGCGTGAATGCTTCTCTTCTCCCCACTTTCTCATAGTAGGCAAGCACCTGACCTCTATGAGAAGACGGCTTCAGCTTGAGTTGGAGCAAGATCCGCCCTTGCTGCCTAATAACATCCTTCGACTGTTCCAGCCATTCAGACACAGGTTCCCATTTCGAGCTATGACCATCATGCCAGAGCAGTTCGGCTTCATAGAGAAGAAGCGCAGGCAGCAGATCACCTGTCCTAGAGCCTACATTACCGCCAATTGTAGCTAAATTACGGATGGAAGGCGCAGCAATCGTCCTGATCGCCTCTGTCACTAAAGGATACTCACTTGCAACAAGCGGATCACTACGTAATACGTTTAATGACGTTAAGGAACCAATGAACAACTCATCTCCCAGCACCGCTATTCCTCTAACGCCAGGGATTGAGGCAAGATCAATGAGATGGCGAGGCATTGCGAACGATTCATTCTCCCATTGAACCGCTAGCCACGTCCCGCCTGCGATATATTCGCAATCAGGGCCATAGGTCTGCTTCAGCCGCCATGCCTCTGCCGCATCGTGAGGTTGCCAGACGATCGCGTATTCCCCGGCCATGCTAAGTGGCGCTGCCACAGGCGATCCCTCCTCTAATTCGCATTCATCTGCATTTGCGACCAGAGCTGGCGCGCCTCTCCAAGCTCCTCTCGCGTATCAATGTCCATGAATGTCCACTCGGCGGCATAACGAACGACTTTCCCAACATAATCCGGCGATTTCAAAATATGTCTAGCTCCACGATCTCCATCCAGCTCCAGCAGCTGCGGAAACAACGATTTATTCATAATAAGCGGTGGTCCTACTGTCTCTCCATAGCCACTTGCAACATAGTGCAACGAAGGGTCCTCGCGATATACATAGACAAGTCGTTTCAGATGCGACGCTGAAATAAACGGCTGGTCAGCGAGGGCAACGAGCACAGCATCCATCTTCTCCGGCAGCAGCGCTGTAAGCCCACTTCGCAGTGAATAAGACATCCCATTCACCGCATCCTTACATGGCGTTATACGAATTTTCGGAAGTGAAGTCAGCCGATCCTTCCGATTACGATCACACAGCCAGAGCAGCGGATCATCCGACCGTACGACAACCGTGAGCGGATGAAAGCCACAATAGCGCAGCTCATGCAAGCCCTGGCCTCCAACCGTGATGCCCGGAGCCAGCTCCAGCGACAGCTTCGGCTCGCCCATCCTCCTGCTCGAGCCCGCCGCCAAATAAATGCAGCCGATTCTCATACATATCCTCCCTCTCCACTGCCGCATGAACGGATCGGGAATGAACAGCAATAAGTTCTGCGGCGATACTAATTGCAATTTGTAGTGGGCCGTCAGCTCCAATCGGCAGCCCGACTGGGGCATGCAAATTGCTTGTAACGATCAGACCATCTAGCAGCATGGCGATTCTCGCTCTTGAGCCAAGAATGCCGATATAGCTCAGTCCAAGTGGCAGCGCTTGTTCCAACATTGCACGATCCTTCAGCTGATGATGGCTGCAAACAATAAGGTAATCGCCTCGCCCCATGTTCAGCGAATCTTGAATCTCAGCCGGCGAACCGATCATGCTATGACCCGATATCAGACGACCATCGCGCCAATCAGTAGTAATTACGTGAAATCCCGCATTTTCTGCTAGTGCCGCAATCGCTTCTGCATCATGACCTGCGCCGAACAGGATCAATCTCGGCTTCGGCATCCACACTGAATCAAGAAACGCTTGATCCGTTCTCGCCGCCTTGAAGCCGGTACCTCTAATAAGACCTCGACTGAGCGTATAGCCCATGAATGGACCTTGCCATTGCCTGCAGAGCCGGGCTGGCTCACCGTTTTGCAGCAGTTGTGATGCTGCTTGCAGCAAGAGTAGAAGCTCTCCCTGTACCGCTTCCAGCAGCACCGTAATCTCGCCGCCGCAACCTATCGCTTCTCCCCAAATCGCATCCTCATGCGGTTTCATGTTATAGGCGACCAGCTCCGGCATTCCTGACGAAGCAACGATGTCTGCTCGTGCTTGCAGGTCATCCTCCAAGCATCCGGGACTAATGCTTCCCGCCTTGGTTCCACCGGGCAGAATCAGCATGGCGGCGTCTTTCTTACGGTACGAATGTCCAGTGGTCCGGACAATCGTAGCGAGAACTGGAGATACTGTCCTTTCTTCCATTCCGTCCAATACAGCGAGCAACGAAACAATATCCATGCTGGGCTCCCTCCCTGAATGATCCTGACATGTCCATCGTGTAGTGCAGCTCAGCTATAAATGTTATATTATATAACATAATAGTTCCATACGTTCTTATTTTCAAGCTTTTTATGTTAATTTACATAACACTTATATTACATTATTGTCGCAAAATAAAAGCCCCTCTCGTCTAGATCCGAACGGGATCGCGAGAAGGGCTATTTCAAACCGGTCACTCTTTATTGCATATAAGAATTCGAATTTGCGCTTGCGCTTTGGAATTGCGCCACAGTATGCTGGATTTTCTGCTGGATCAGCTTAATTTGGCGGCGCTGAGCATCCATTTGCATCTGAAGCTGATTCTCCGCTTGCTGCAGTTCCTGTTCAATGCTGCGCAGCTGCTGGATCACCTGCTGCACCTGCTGAGACTTTGGATCGAGCCCCACACGCTTCAGCGCTTGCTGTGCCTGCTCCTGCTCCTGCAGCTCACGCTGCCTCACCTGTGCTTGAAACTGCTCATAGCTGAGCTGTTGGCTGTTCACTGGCGGTTGATTTTGCATATTCATTCGCTAGTCCTCCCTCGCGACACTATTCAAGTTGTCCGCAAGTAGGATGCCCAGCTGCTGGTTAAATATGTTCATTTCACTAACGTTTGCTTTTTTCGTCCGTACGGCCCATCGAGTCGGCGAGCCGACCAACTTGCTCATCCGATAATTTCCCGCTACCGTAGCGCACTTGCTGATATGCTTGTACAAGCTCTGTCGTAGCTGCTGTATCTGCATGAATCAGTTTCTGGGACTGCAATTCTGCCGCAACCTCCAGAGGAGTCAGATTCGGTCTGAAAGCATACCCTTTCTTCACGCTATTGCCGATCCAGCGCCGGTACAAGTAGCGAACTCGCGCTTCATTATCCACTAAGTCCTTCCAACGGACACGAGGCTCCTTGGACCGTCCCCTCCATAGCTCGCTCAGCTTTCGAGATTTTTGAATTCGCTCCACCTGGTCGACATACCCTTTAGATGAGCTACCTTTATCCCTGCTAAACAGATCTCTCAGCTTCTGCTGAAGGGATCGGAGCCATTCTGGCAGATGCTTCAGCTGGCGCAGCAATAGCCATAGGATGAAGCAGACTACAAGACCCACAATAATATAAAGTACAATATCCACCCAATGCGGCATTGTTCTCGTAGGCTTGCCTAGCAACTCAGTTGGGAAAGGCGACTGATCTTGACCACCTGACTGAAGCGGTGATTTAACGTCTTCTTTCGGCATTTGCCGGTACAACTCTTCAAAATAACGGTATATGGCACTAAAGATCGCCTGCATCTGGTACGAGATGACGATTAAGACCGAAATACCTGCGATGATACCGACAAAGATCCGGTTATGGCGCCTAACTGTAGGTTCGACCACCGGTTTCACTGCGCCGGATAGAGTTTCACGATTCACATTGCTTCTGTTCGTCTGGAACAAGGTCACCACGAGCGCGAACAGCCCACAGACGAGCACCAGCTTCTGGTAATGATCAAACTCCGCCTTGAAGCTGAATACGATCGAACCGAAGAAATAATACATCAGTCCGAGCACAAATTCCCGCGGCATCAAGCGATTGGACGCCGGCGAAATCACATATCTGCCGCCACGGTACGCAGCTGCGGCAAGCAGGAGAGCCGTATAGATGCCATCGAAATTCACGCCGAATAACACTATGCCGCCCGCTCCACCGATAACGGCCGCAACGAGCACACGCGGGAACGCACGAACGAACCGAATGATCGCATTCACACCATAGCCGATGACGTAGCCTACGAGTAGGAGCAGCAGCATTTCCGTAAGCGTAGGAGCAAAGCTTGGCCGATAAACATAGACAATCAGAACAAGTGGCAAATGCAAGAGAAGTTCTATTAACGCAGTCGGGAGGAGCAGTCTTGTGCCCGTAAGCCTTTTTATCATCCTGCAGCCTCCTCTTGGTCCCGAACCGGAAGCCAATCGACCGAATGTCCGTTCTCACGAAGCTTACGCATCGCACGCTCAATCTTCTCACTCATAAATGCTGAGATCACGACGACATCGTAGCGCTCTTCCCACTGTTCGGCGAGGTTATCAATCATCGTATCAAATGGCAACGCTCGTACGATGACGAGCTTCGCCAACTGATTGTACAGATGGACCAGATGCTCTGCCCCGCTCCCTCGCTCCACGGACATCACAGCCCCTGGTTGATCGAGCTCATGCCCGTTACAAGCAAAAGCCGTCTCCATCCCCTGCTCTGTCGCATATTGCAGAACAGCCGCCGCATACCGAATGCCTTCCTCTATGAGCGGCGTATTGTTCACGACCTCCCACATACCTTCATGATCCTCAACGTTCAGCAGCACAACCAGCCGGTAGTCCGCTGTATAGTCACGGCGGTGAACTTGCAGCGCTCCCGCACGCGCAGTCGCATTCCAGTTAATCGACTTGAGGGAATCGCCAGCCCGGTATTCCCGTACGCCGCTAATCGCGAATGGATCTTCGACAATCCATCGTTTCACCGTAATATCCCCCTGCCAGCTTCGCGATGGAAGCTGGATTAGCGAAGGATCGGCAGGCTGTGGATAGACGAGCAACTCCACCTCAAGCGGTACAGACTGATAAGCGCTGAACGCGCCAAACAAATCGCCAAACGTTAATGACGCACTGGAAATCCGGTAGCAGCCGCGCGTTACGGCTTGCACTGTATGTCGCCTTGTCAGCTGCTTATTGCCCATTAAACTGAACAAGCTTCGGTGATTCTGGTAGAACTGCCCTTTACTCACATCGAAATTGGAATCGCTGTCAAATTTCAAGCCGGCATGCATCTGCGATTCGACGCGAAGCCATGGCACTGGAATTATTCTGCGGTTCGCAATCCGCTCCACCATCTCAATGCGATCCCCTTCAAAGCAGGTTGCCACACTGAAGGAACGCGTATAACTAACTCCTCGCATCGCCCGATACTTGAAAATAAAACGCTGCACAATAATGACCATCAGCGTGCTTAATATATACCATTGAATTCCCATCGCTCGCTCCTCCTCCCGCCTTTTCGCTTATGAACGGGAAACGAGCGGAGCGTCTGCTGGCACCGGTACCGCCGCCAGGATCGCCTGAATGACATGCTCTGCCGCGTCTGCGCGCATACGCTGAACACTCCGCAGCGCAATACGATGCGCAAGTACGGGAACGGCCATCGCTTTCACATCATCAGGAAGCACGAATTGCCTTCCTGCAATTGCAGCCTTCGCTTGGCATGCGCGAAGCAGCGCTTGCGAGCTTCGTGGACTTGCGCCAAGCGCCGCATCCGGGTGAACGCGAGTCGCTTCAACAATCGCAAGCATATAGCTGAGCAGCTCTTCACTGACAGCCACGCTCGTATAGATCGCTTTCGCTTCCTCAAGTTCAGAGACTCCGATGATAGGCTCCAGCTGTTCGAGCGGGCTGTTCGCCATGAAACGTTTCATGATCGCGATGCCTTCCTCATTCGTCGGATAACCCATTTTTAACTTAAATAGAAAACGGTCAAGCTGCGCTTCCGGCAACGGGAACGTACCTTGCTGTTCAATCGGATTCTGCGTTGCAATGACAAGAAACGGCTTGCCGAGCTGGTGCGTCGTTCCGTCAATACTCACTTGACGCTCCTCCATACTCTCTAGCAGGCTCGATTGGGTACGAGGTGTGGCACGGTTAATCTCGTCAGCCAGCACGATGTTGGCGAAGAGAGGTCCCGGGCGGAACTCAAATTCAGAGAGCTTCTGATTGTAGAAATGAATGCCAGTCAAGTCTGACGGCAGCAAATCCGGTGTGAATTGAATCCGTTTGAACTCACCGTCTATCGACTTCGCGAGCGCCTTAGCGAGCAAGGTCTTGCCCGTACCCGGCACATCCTCCAGAAGTACATGACCTGATGTGAGTATCGCAATAATGAGCTTATCTACGATATCTTCTTTACCGACAATGACTTTACTGACATTAGAACGAATACGATCTGCTGCGTGTGCGATTTTCCCCAAACTCATACAGGCGGTTCCCCTCTCGTTTCCCATTCCGTGGAAGATTATCCATTCCAGTATACCCGCTATTGGACAGGCAGGCTAGACCTAGACTTTCGGAATGGCCCTAAGCTCGGCAAGCCCTCGCGTATAGGGACGTAGTGCGTGGGGAATGTAGATCGAGCCATCTTCCCGCTGATGGTTCTCAAGAAGCGGTATGAGGATGCGCGGCGAAGCGACCATCGTGTTGTTCAGCGTATAGGCATAGTTCAGCTTGCCATCTTCGTCACGGTACTTAATATTCGAGCGTCTCGCCTGAAAATCAAGCAGAAGCGACGCCGAATGCGTCTCGCCATAGCTGCCGCGGCTCGGCATCCATGTCTCAATATCGTACTGTTTGTAGTTCTTCTGCGACATATCGCCGCTGCAAACCGCAACGACGCGGTAAGGAAGCTCTAGCAGCTGCAGCAGCTCTTCGCTGTTTGCCGTCATCTTCTCCAGCCATGTAAGCGATTCAGCCAAATCAGCGCGGCACAGTACGACCTGCTCGACTTTCGCAAATTGATGCACCCGGTATAACCCGTGAACATCGCGCCCTCCCGATCCTACCTCGCTCCTGTAGCAAGGCGTGACCGCCGCAAGCCGCTTCGGCTCGGTCAGATCAATCACTTCATCGCTGCAATATGCAATTAGCGGCACTTCCGATGTGCCGACAAGCCACTTGTCTTCACCGTTAATGGCGTAGGTCTGGTCCCGATTTGCTGGAAAATACCCCGTTGCCACAAGTGTTTGTTCTTTCACGAGAACAGGTACGTCGAGCGTCTCGAAGCCTTTATCTATTAGCAGATCAAGCGCTAACTGCTGAACGGCGCGATGGAGCTGTAGCCCGTAATTCCGCAGTACATATTGGCGCGTACCCCCGATCTTCACGCCACGTGCCAAATCAATCATTTCATGCTGCTGCCCCAGTTCGATATGGCTTCGTGGCGTGAAATCGAACTCAGGTGCCGCGCCAACTCGCCTGATTCCCACATTATCCTCATCGCTCTTGCCAATTGGCGTATCTGGCGACATCAGGTTCGGTACAAGAAGCATCAGAGCCTCATACGCGGCGACAACCTCGCGGTACTCCTCTTCCGCTTGCTTCAATTGCTCCTGCTGGGCAGCAGCTTCCTCCCGCTCCGCCTTAGCTTCCGCTTTGCGGCCTTCACGCATCAACCCTTCAATCGCTTTCGACCGACGGTTACGCGCCGCGCGCAGCGATTCAGTTAACTGCATCAGCTCCCGCCTACGGTCATCAATGGCAAGCAGCTCACGAATATCAATCGTGATGCGCTTCTGATCTGCCGCCTCCTGGAACTCATTTGCTTGCTGGCGAATTACGTTAATGTCTAGCATGGTGAACACTCCTCGTCAAATGTTGTATAAACGAAAAAACGCGCTCCTCCAGTCCCCTGACATGGGACGAAGAACGCGTTCGCGGTGCCACCCAAATTAGCTAAACAAGTTAGCTCTCTTTAGTTCGCAGGTAACGGTGCGAGAACCGGAATGCTTGGAGTGTTCAGCCATAGCGATCAATCGCAAAAGCAGCCAAACGCTGTACGCAACGCCTCCGAGTTGGATACTCTTCATCGGCCTGTGTGCTTATTGCTCGTAAGTATAACAGATCGGCTGCCGCATGAGCAAGCAGCTTATCGCCCATTTGGGCTTGTACCATTAAAGAACGGATGAAATAAGCTCTTTATCAAGCACTTCGCGCTCAAACGCTTCTGCATATTTGGACATGCAGTTACAGTAGTAATCTCTTCTGCAAATCGGGCATGGTACAGTCAGAAGACGATTAACACCGATCAACTTCCAATCCGGGCTCTTCGAGAAAATCAGTCGGCACTGCGTGTTATCCGACATTGTAACGACAAAATGATATAATCCTGCTGCCACATTTGTATCTGCCGCTGCAAAATCTTTAATTTTCATGTTGAATTTCATATTTAATCTCCCGCTTTGTAGATTTGAAAATTCCTTGTAAGCTTATTAAATTTGCGCCTTAATGTCAATTCATTTATATAGTTTACCCGTATAGGATGGAAACAAACTCATATAAAATGAAAAGATCTCATCGCCTGCAGTTAGCTCTAATCTATGAAATGATCATTAACGAACCGAATTTCACTCTCATAATGCGCCAAGTGTCTGTCGTCTACCATTTTATGATAGGCAGCATTTCCTTCAGCGGCACCACTGTAGGCGCACCATCAAAGCCTTGTTTCCCTAATGTTGGAGAAGCTCAGCACGTATGGACTCCAGTAACCTGTAGGGTGAATGGTGTTCGCGATACGGACAATGTGATTCACATTGCCTGCCGTTAACACTTCTTCCTGAGTCATCTGGCATCGCCTCCTTCATTATTACTATCATTCGCGTAAAAAGACCTCTTATCCTAACTAAGCGGAGTAAGAGGCCTCGTTCATATTCAGTAAAGTTTATGCCCCCGTCTGCATCGCGAGCGATTGCTGCATCTCGTATTGCGTCATATAGAGCTTGTGGTACAAGCCGCTTTGTCTCATCAGTTCATCATGCGAGCCCTGCTCTTCAATCTGACCATCCTTCACGACGAGGATGACATCTGCATCCCGTATTGTCGACAGTCTGTGCGCAATAATGAACGCTGTGCGGCCTTCCAGCATCGTCTGAAGCGCTGCTTGGATATGCTGCTCCGTTTCGGTATCAACACTCGAAGTCGCTTCATCCAGAATGAGAATACGTGGATCAGACAGCAGCACTCGCCCGAACGCGAGCAGCTGGCGTTGGCCGACAGATAGCTTCGAGCCGCGCTCTTCGACCTGTGTCTGATAGCCGTCTGCGAACTGAAACGCGAACTTGTCGACACGGACGCTCTCCGCCGCATGGCGCAGCGCTTCGTCGGTCGCATCCTCGTTACCATAGCGTAGGTTCTCTTCAATCGTACCGGAGAAAATAAACGAATCTTGCAGCACGATGCCCATTTGACGCCGGAGCGATTCAAGCGTCACATCCTTCACGTCTTGACCGTCGATCAGAATGCGACCGCCTGTCGTATCGTAGAAACGCATGAGCAGGTTTACAACCGTACTCTTGCCCGCTCCTGTCGGACCCACTAACGCAACTCGCTGGCCTGGCTTAATTCGCAAATGAATGCCCTTCAGCACATCCGGCTTATCCGCTTCATAGCGGAACGAAACATTTTCGAATACAACTTCGCCTTTAATTTCCTTCATCGCCTTCGCATTAGCTCGATCCTTCACTTCGGGTTCGGAATCGAGTACTTCGAAGATTCGCTCCGCCGATGCCATCGCAGACAACACTTGGCTGTACACCTTGGAGAGCGCGCTGAGCGGTCCCCAGAACCGCCATAGATAATTGATGAACGCCATGATGAAGCCAAGCGTCAGCTCTTTATCCATAACCTGCTTCGCACCAAACCATAGCACGACGCAAGTACCGATCATACCGACCATCTCAACCGACGGCCATACCATCGACTCCAGCTTTACTGCACGCATGAAAGCAAACTTGTTACGGGCGTTAAGCTCTTCGAATCGGCGGTTGTTCTCCGACTGGCGAGAGAATGCCTGAATGACGCGAATGCCTTGAATCGTCTCATTCAAATTCCCGTTAATCGCAGACATTGTCTTGCGTGATCGCGTCCAAGAGCCTTCAATCTTCGGCTGCATCTTGCCAACGATAATGTAGAGCAGCGGTAGTGTCACAAAGGACAGCAGCGCAAGCTTCCAATCCATCCACAGCAGAATGACCACGATCCCGATAAGATGCGTGAACTCCATTACCATCGTGATCAAGCCACCGTTAATCAGCTCGCCGATCGCATTCGTGTCATTCGTGATACGGGACATGATCTTGCCCGCAGGACGTCCGTCGAAGAAACGAAATGAAAGTGTTTGAAGATGATTGAACAATTGCTGCCTAAGATCAAACAGAATGCGCTGTCCGGTGAAATTAATCATTCTTGTGTGCAAGAAGCCGAACAGCCAACCCAGTCCTTTGAACGAGAGCAGCACCAAACCGATCATATTGATGACAAAGAAATCTTGCTTCACAATGCCTTCATCGATAATATATCGAAGCAGAAGCGGCTCGGCTAAGCTTAGGCTCATGTTCAAAAGGACAATTACAAGAACGATGGATAATACTTTACGATAAGGCAGTACATAGCGGATAAGCCGCTTCATGTACGCTCTGTTAAACGGCTTCTCTTCCAAATCTTCGTCGGAATCCCATTCGACTTGACTCATGCCGTCCCCCTCCTTTATGCCATTAATCTCTATTATTTAATGCGGTTAATTGAGTAGTGGCTTGCTTGTTATCTCGCCGAAGCAGCCTCTTGCTGCTTGAACAGATTGCGGAAGAATCCATCTTCCTCGAACAGCTCGCGATGCGTGCCTTGCTGCACGATTTTGCCGCCGTCGAGCACGATAATGCGGTCAGCACGTTTCACAGAAGACAACCGCTGCGCAATGATGAAAGTTGTGCGTCCTTTCATAACTTCCAACAGCTCTTCATGAATCGCAGACTCTGTTGCTGTATCCACGCTTGCCGTCGCTTCGTCAAGTACGAGAATCGGCGGATCCATCAGAATCGCACGTGCAAGCGCGACACGCTGGCGTTGACCACCGGATAGCCCTACTCCGCGCTCGCCGATAATCGTGTCATAGCTGAATGGCATCGTTTCAATAAAGGAATGGATTTGCGCTTTGCGTGCAGCCCATTCGATCTGTTCCTGCGTCGCTTCAGGCACGCCGTATGCGATGTTCTCACGGATTGTAGCCGAGAACAGGAATGTCTCCTGCGGCACGATGCCAATCTTGCGGCGAAGCCCCTCGAGCTCATAGTCGCGAACATCAATGCCGTCGATAAGCAGCCTGCCTTGACTTACATCGTAGAAGCGAGACAACAGCGCGATTAGCGAGCTTTTGCCAGAGCCAGTAGAACCAAGCACTGCAATGACTTCGCCTTGCTTCACGCCAAGCGAGATTCCTTCCAGAATGCCCGTATCCGTCTCTGGATTCTGGTCTGCGAAGTGGAACGATACGCCATCGAAAGTAACGTTGCCGCGGATGCGGTTCGAATCTTGCGTATCCCCTGTCTCCGAGCTAATGTCGACAGGTGTATCAAGCACCTCGAACACGCGCGGAGCCGCTTTGAGCGCTTGCTGCATAATGTTGATCTGCCAGCCAAGCATGTTGAGCGGCCAGATTATGCCCCATGTATACCATTGGAACGCCATGAATGAGCCGAGCGACATCTCACCCTTCGCGACGAAGTAAGCGCTGAACCACACCATGGTGACGAATACGACACCGCCGTAGAAGTTCATCAACGGGAATGCTTTGGCTTCGAGTCTGGCACGATCCATGTTCGTCTCGAAGTTCTGATCGTTACGCGATTCGAACTTGTTCTGCTCGACTTTCTCACGAGCGAACGCTTTCACGACACGAATACCGGAGATGTTCTCCTGCAGCGTCGTCGTAAGCTTGCCCATTTGCTCCCGAATTTGGCCCCATGCCGGACCGACTTTTTTATTGAACCGGTACAATGCGAAGAGCAGCAGCGGCACGGTTGCCATACTGAGCAGCGTAACCTTCCATTGGATGAAGAGCATGAACACGATTGTTCCGACAAAAGTCGCAATGCCCATGAACATCGCCATGGCTCCGAAGCCGATAAAGTTCTTCACCGACTCGATGTCGCCCGTCATTCGTGACATGAGCTGTCCCGTCTGCGCTTTGTCATAGTACGTAAAGGACAGACGCTGCAAGTGGTTATACATCTGTCTTCGCAGCGAATAGACGACATTCTGGCCGACAAGCTCCTGCGCATAACCTTGCCAGAACATGCCGGAGCTCTTCACGATTTGCAATACGATAAGTCCGAGTGTAAACACGAGCACGATCTTCGCATTGCTCTCCCCGATGCCCTCATCGAATATCTGCTTCAGCATCCATGGCGCAATGAGGTCAAGCAGCGTACCGAGCAGCATGAGCGCAGTTGAGATAACTACCCATCTCATGCTGGGGCGCATATATTTCATAAGTCTTAATAACACTTTCATTGTCTTGCTTCCCCCTTTATGCAGACATGCATAGGCTCCGGAACGAAAATCGAACTTTCTTCGCCTTTCGCGATAGGCGAATACACATTCTGTGTAACAAAAAAGGAGACTTCGAGCCACATGGCTCAAAGTCTCCTCACACACAGAATCGGTTGCAGCGCTAGTTACAGCTGCTGCACTCTGCGTAAGAAGTCGGGCCGATGGAGCTGATCCTGCATGGATTTGCGCACTTCAAATGTCATGTTAGTCATATCCATCGCCCTCCTTTCGTTAGTTAGTTTTCCGTTAAATGGAACATCCAAATCTTATCATCCCTTTGTCGCGAAGCGCAAGAGGCTTTTTACAAATTTATTTATTCTCCACCAAACCACACTATATATCGTTTCTCGTTTCGAAATCAGCGGCAGTTATCCCCTGCTCAACTGCGAATTCGTAGTCCTCGATATCATACACCTGCACTGGCACTTCCGCTTCGAGCAGCTTATCCTGGAACTCGAACTGATCGGATAGCAGCGGGATGCTCAGCTTCTGCGATGTAAGCAGCAGCTCGGTTTCAATCGGGTCAAAATATTCCCCGTACTGCGCATTATCAACGGCATGCACAACCGTAAATTGGATGCGGTCATTCAGCAGCAGCGGCGAGCTTTGGCGCCAAGGCATCTGCAGCGCACGCTCAATCTTCTTCCGGTTGAACGGATCCTCGAAGAAAGCGATCAGCTCTTTGATCTTGCTTTTCACATGAGCATCTTCTTCCGGATCATCCATAACCGGATCTGCGCCGTCCTTCATGTCGTAAAGTTCCATTATCGTCGAATATGGCAAGACAAAATCGACAGGCCGGCTTGGCACAAGCAATTGTCCATAGGTTGCTACCATTACGGCTTCAATCACAAATCGCCGTCGCATTCCATCTCCCCCTTTATACAAGCTTAGCTCATTATACAACAAATCTACTCACGCAACACAGAGTCATATGCTTGTTTTATAGCAAGCCATGACCTGCTAGCTGTGCTAAAATAGAGCTTGATTGTTCAAAATTTCGTGAACCCCTATTGGAGCTGATTCGTCTACTATGCAAGCTGAACAGGTTATCATTATTGGCGCTGGTCCGTGCGGTCTTGCCGCTGCAATTGAGCTGCAGGCGATTGGCATAACGCCGCTCATCATCGAGAAACGCAATGTCGTCCATTCCATCTCCCAATATCCGACGTATATGCACTTCTTCAGCACGCCGGAGCTGCTCGAGATCGGGGGTATCCCATTCACAACTGCGAATGATAAGCCGTCTCGCGTAGAAGCACTGTCGTATTATCGTAATGTCTCCCTGCGGCATGGCGTTCGCATAAACGCCTACGAGACGGTGACCGCAATCCGTTCACAGGAGGATGGAAGCTTCGAACTAGACAGCCATGATCGCTCCGGCGAGCTTATTCAATATCGCGCAGCCGCTGTTATCGTCGCTACCGGCTATTTCGATCACCCCAATGAACTTGGCATCCCTGGCGAGAAGGCCGATAAAGTGACTCATTTCTTCCGCGAGGCGCATCCTTATACAGGTATGAAGGTGGCAATTATCGGTGGAAGCAACTCCGCTATTGATGCGGCGCTTGAGTTGGAACGGGCAGGAGCAAAGGTCACCGTTGTATATCGCGGAGATCAGTATTCCTCCAGCATTAAGCCGTGGGTTCGTCCGATCTTCGAAAGTCTCGTGAACAAAGGAAGAATTCAAATGAAATTCTCTTCACGCGTTGTCGAAATTCATCCACGAAATGTCGTCATTTCGAACAATGAAACAGGTGAGCGAGATGAGCTGCCGAATGACTTTGTTCTTGCACTCACCGGCTTCCACCCCGACCGCGGCTTCCTCTCTTCCTTCGGTGTCACAATCGAGGAAGAAGGCTATCCGACGTTCAACGATGAGACGATGGAGAGCAACGTCCCCGGCATCTACTTAGCTGGAGTCGTCGCATCAAGGCGAGAAGCGAACGAGATCTTCATCGAATCCGGCCGATTCCACGGGCGGAAGATCGCGGCGCATTTGCAGCAGAAGGGAATAAGTAGAAGCAGCACACCGCTACAATCTTAAACACCAAAGAGGCTTTGAATCCCGCACAGCGTTCGCTCGCTGATCGTTGGAATCAAAGCCTCTTATGTTGCTCATGCATGTTCAGTTATAGGCTCTCAATCGGTTGCGGTCCGTCTCTCTCGGCACCAGTGTACGTCATCACTGTGGAGATCTTCTGTAGCCTAATGTACTCGCTATTGGTCAGTCCCGTTCGGAAATAAGCAAACATATAAACCGCTTCAATGAATGTGAGTCCCGGATATACGGCGATGTTCTGATTCGAGTGAGGATTATCCAGCAGCACTTGCCATTCCCCATCCCGTTGGCTCTTGGGAATGGACTGGAACACATCCCGTTTCGTATGGATAATGCCTTCGAACTCGGTCCAAATATACGTCCATGATGGGCTTGTTCTGCCTGGCTCCGGTACCGCAAGCTTCGCACGCCTAATCAATTCATCCGCTAGATCGCAAGCTCCATCCTCATACTGGCGCAGGTAGTCCCGGAAATCATCGAGAAAACGGCGCAGCGCCGTGAACCCGCCGCCATGCAGCTGCTGACCGAAGGACTGAATGTCCTCATCAGTCTGCGAGCTCATTAATTGCTGAATCCCAGCATCATCCGTCATCTGCATGCTCGCGCCTCACCCTCTTGTATAAGCTCCAAATTAAGCCTTTATCAGCGTAATGCTCCCGTCATTCTGAAGCAGTAGCTTGCGCTTTGGGTCGTTGTTCAGCTTGACATTGAATATTTTCAAACGCGCTTCTTTCACCTCGAGCAGATCCCAGTTCGAATCTTGCTCATAACCTGCACTTATAAGCTCCTCTTCGAACAGCGTCTCCGCCTGCTCCATATCTTCCCACCAGAGCGCGCCGTAATATACAAACTGATACACGTTGCTCAGCATACCGCATGCGATTTCCCCTGTTACCCGATGCCTCAGCACGATTGCCATTCTCGCTCCATCCACCTTAACTTAATTGGAATAAAACAAGGCGCAGACGCCTATTCGCCGCCGCGCCCTGTTCCGCCTAACTTATTTTACGACCAGCCGATCGCTTTAATTTTACAGAAACTCGTTCTCGTGCTTCGCTTTGAGGCGCTTCCAGCGGCGCTCGACTTCGTCCTCGAACGACTTCAGCGCAGGTGCGTACTCTGGTCGGGTCATATGCTTCGTCTTGCCCATGTTCTTCAGCCAATCAGCGAGCGGAATCCGCTTACCCTTCTCTTCCGGATTGTACGTGATTGTCGTCACGCCCTCCTCTACATCATAGAGCGGGAAGAAACAAGAGTTTACAGCTTCGTCGATGAGCGTTTGACCGATCTTCTCTTCGGACAGCCAGTTGAGTGGACAAGTGATCAGAATTTTACCGTACACAAGACCGACATTCTGCGCATAATACTGCGCCTTCGCCGCCTTGCGGAGCAAATCCTGAGGCAGCGATTCCGATCCTGTGAAGACGTACGGAATGTTCGTTGCCGCCATAATTTGCGCCGTGTCCTTGTGGTGGAACAGCTTCCCGCCTTGGTGCTTGCCAACGTTCGATGTCGACGTGCGGTGGCCGAGCGGCGTCGAGTAGGACAGCTGCGCGCCTGTATTCATATAGCCCTCGTTATCGTACTCGAGGATAATCATCTTATGGTTGCGGAGTGCGCTGCCGATTGCAGGGCCCATACCGATATCCATACCGCCGTCGCCTGTAATCATGACGAACGTGAAGTCATCCTTCAAGCCGTATTGATCCATCTCACCGCGGCGCTTGCGCTCCCAGAACATTTCCACAACACCCGACAGCGTTGCCGCGCCGTTCTGGAACAAGTTATGGATATACGTCGCTTTGTGAGAGGAATACGGAAAGCCTGTCGTTACAACCATCGCGCAGCCGGTTTGATAGAGCGCGACAATGTCGCCTTCGATGCCTTTGAAGAACAGCTCAAGTCCGGAGAAGATACCGCAGCCCGGACATGCGCCATGGCCAGGAGCTAGCCGCTTCGGCTTCTTCATCAGCTGGCGAATCGGAGGCACTTTCACCTTCAGCTTACCAGTCGTTTCATCACGGTCTACGGTGATAAGACCCGTCTTCAAGTCTTCGTACACGAGCGGCTCAAGCACGCGCTTCGGCGCTTTGTCCGGATCTCCCGGCGTGTGGCCCCAATAATCGAACGGAACTGCCACTTTACCTGTTGACGCCGCTTCAATCGCCAGCTCGAACAGATGATGACCGTCCTCCGCATAGAAGTCTTTGCCGCCGAGGCCGAATATCCGGCTAATGACAAGCGTGTCCTTCACGCCTTGCGTAAACAAGGCAGCCTTGATTTCATTCGTCATATTGCCGCCGTGAGCGCCATATGAGTCGGCTCGGTCGCCGATGGTGACTGCTTTGACGCCGCGAAGCGCTTCAGCAATCTGCTCAGCCGGGAACGGACGGATCATGTTCGGTGCAATTGAGCCTGCTTTAATGCCGCGGGCACGCAGCTGATCGACAACGTCTTTAATAATTTCCGATGCGGAATTCATCAGGAATACCGCCACCTCAGCGTCTTCCATCCGGTACTGATCGAGAATTGGATAATCGCGCCCTGTTATCACCGCATATTCTTCGCGGATACGATCGAACACTTTGCCAGCTCTGTACATCGCTTCAGACTGCTGGAAGCAGTTGTTGATATAGTCTGGCTCGTTCATGTAAGGGCCGACTGTGACCGGATTATTGCGGTCGAGCACATGCTTGAACCCTTCCGGCGAATGCTCGCCGACAAACGCATGAACGTCCGCGCGATGTGCGAATGTCTGCACGCGGCGCTTCTGATGGGACGTGAAATAGCCGTCGGATGCAACGAGAACCGGGAGTCTAACTTCCGGATCTTCCGCCAGCTTAATCGCCATAATATTCATGTCATAAACCGCCTGCGGGTCGCGGCACATAAGAATCGGCCAGCCCGTGTTCAGTGCGTAGTAGAGGTCGGAATGGTCGCCATGAATATCAAGCGGACCGGATACCGAACGGCACACCAAGTTCATAACCATCGGGAACCGTGTACCCGACTGCACAGGCATCTGCTCTAGCATATAAAGATAACCGTTCGAGCTTGTCGCGTTAAACACGCGTCCGCCAGCGGCAGATGCACCGTAGCAAATACCTGCGGAGCCATGCTCTCCATCCGCCGGAATCAGCTTAATGTCATGCTGACCGTTCGCTTTCATCAAATCTAGAAACTGAGCGACCTCCGTTGAAGGCGAGATCGGGAAATACCCCATCACATGATAATTAATTTGATGCGCGGCATACGCTGCCATTTCGTTGCCTGACTCGTACACCATTCGCTGCTCGACAGTACCTTGACTCACTTCTTTGTTAATCTCGATGGCCATTGCTAATCCGCTCCTCTCTTGACTTTTACGTAAGAGTTACAACGACATTAATTCGCATTTGCCCAAACAAATCTGTGCGGTACACGGTGCTCTTCACCATAGCCGTCCGTCTCACGCTGCGATGAGAGCGCTTCTGTCGGACAAGCGACAACGCATTTCAAGCAGCCTTTGCAATATTGGTAATCGATTCCCTGCAGGAACATCTGTGGACGTCCCTTCTTGTCCGGCTGCTCATCCCATACGAAGCAGAAGTCCGGGCATGCGGTATCGCATGCGGCGCAGTGAATACATTTCTCATCGTCAAAATGCGGCATCATCCCTTGTCTCGAGATGCTAAGGTCCTTCAGCACGCTGTTGCCGGGATTGATAATCATCCCGCCGATTGGCTGAGTCTCGTAACCGAGCGTCGGAGTATCCCACCGCTTCGGCTCAGGCATCTGTTCGCCTTCCGGCAGCGCGAACGTCTGGAATTTCACCTCGTCGTAGCCCCGCTGGAACGTACGCAGCGCAGGATCAACCGCTTGCGGATACTTCTTCTCAAGCGATTTGCGGATAATGCCTTTCATATGCTCAAAATCCAAGAAGTCGCAGAGTCGGAACAAGCCGCCTAGCATCGCCATGTTAACCCGATTGTTTTCCTCGAGGGAGATCCCTGTTGCATCAACAACGGCGAGTGTACCAGCGGACAAATTCATCTTCTCTTTCAGCTGTTCAGGCAATTTCGTAGAGTTAACCAGTACGACGCTATCCTCGTAGATTCCACTGATGACATTGACTGTTTTGGATAGGTTCTCGTGAAACACACCGACAATATGAGGCCGCTCGACCGGTGTTGTATCGCGGATATTCGTCTCCATATCACAGAACCGAATATGCGCTTTAACCGGCGAGCCTTTCTTCTCCGATCCATACGAGGAAAAGCTCACACCATTGAATCCGCTTCCAACAACGCCTGCTTCAGCCAACATTTTGCCAGCCAAGTTCGCGCCCAATCCGCCGATCGATTCCAGTCTAATTTCGAAGAATCCCAGGTCATTCTGCTTTGGAAGTACCGACACTCGATCCACTCCCCTCTTGAATTGACTGCTGAATTGACTGAATAATTTATAAATTCACAACTATCAGTATACCATTAGTTGTAAAAGCCGAATAGCGTTTCTTTCCAAAACAGCCCCTTAATACGACTATTACAGCTAAATCAGGCTCTTGCCTGTGTTAGTACAGCTTGTCCAGTTTACATAAACAAGGATGGCACAGGACACCTGCCTACCAGCAGCGGACAACCGAGCAACAGCTCTTTCGGCTATCCCTTTCTCCGCTGATAATGACGCAGTTCCCGCCATCCAATACGAATAATATTCTCGGCACGCATCGCTTCCAGCACATCGGAATCCCGAAAAATCTCCATCTCCATGCCGCGCCTAAGCGGATCCGAATGGAAAGCTGTCAGCTCATCCGTAACGAGTGCCGGGTGAATAAACAGCTCGGTCACGCCAGGTTTCAAACGCTGAATGAGGGAGATCATCTGCGCTTTAAACTGTGCGTATGTCTCATGCGGACTAGGCGAGTGAAACGGCAGTGCAACCAAATAATCGAGAACAACAACACCACTTGCGTCTGCTTCTTGCGCAAACTTCATCGCTTGTGCAGCAAGCTCAGGTGGAGCTGGATCACCTGACTCGAGCAGTAGGAACCGCGGCAGCCGGAAGGGTAGACCAAAGCCTGCACATACGTCAAATACATCTTTCAAGAAATCTCGGCCTGTCTGCAAACCATACAAACTGCCCATATGATTGTCCGCGTGGCTGACATTGACGCCTAACTGCAGAGCCATTTCGATCTGCGCAATGAGTTCCAGTTTCACCTGCTGCCCATCTGCCCGGCGCTCGAACGTCTTGACATCTCTGTGAAAATATCCCTCGCTCGTTACAAGCGATTGCGTTGATCCACCTCTATATACGGGTCCCCATTTCATGAGGTCCCATTCACTTGTCGTAGTCAAATGAACCCCGACATCCATCTGCGAATGCCTTGCGCACCATAGCGCCGCTTCCCTCGCCCAGCCGCAGGGCATCATCAGCGACGCAGAGGAGACGACCCTGTTGTCGAGCAGCATTTGGATCCCTTTATTCGATGAGTGGCATAAGCCGAAATCATCCGCATTAATGATAAGCACTCTCTCATTCGGGCCATATCCAAGCTGCTCTGCTGTACTTTTCATAAGGATGCCCTCCTGCTACCCGTATGGTAAGCCTGCAATCTTATCTATATGACAAAAACCCAATCGTTCATGCTTCTTCGCGAAGGATGAAATGATTGGGTTTGTCTTCTCATTCATGATAGTAAGAGATATTGTCGTAAGATTGCTTGAAGCGAATCCTCGTGCAAATCGACCCACTTGCAGATGAAATGGACGCTGTTGATCTGATGGTGCCAAACGACCGCTTCATCGAGACCTGCGAGCAGCCGACCAGCAAAATGAAAAAAGATATCGAGCATCCTAAGCTTAACGAGCGACGGCAGCAATAGTAATTCCGCTTCCGTGAGCCGTGTTGCTCCGCCGTAGCCTTGGGCGAACAGCGCGATTCGGTTTAATGATTCATCGGTCTGCTCATTCGGCAGCCCAGAGAGTACAATAGCCAGCTCCATTGCCCGCACATCAATTGAACAGAATTCAAAATCTAGGATGCCAACGATCCGCTCTCCATCCGCAAGCGCATTCGTGTACCCGATATCGCCATGAATCCATTGATGAGGCAGCTCTGTGAGTTGATTCCTTAATGTCATTAACTGATCGAGCTGCTCCATAATAAATTCGAGCTTATCGACTTGTTCCTCTGGTGTTTCAGCGCTATCGCATAGCTCCGCAAGCTTTGCTTTGGTTAAATAGGCATACGTTTCGCGCAACTCATAATATGGTAGGTATTGCGGCTTCAGCTCGCTAGGCACACTCGCTTCCAACCTCGCAAATGCGCGGGATAGCTCACCTGCCGAATTGCCTAGCCCTAGAAGATGTGCCGGCAACTCCGGTGTTGGCCGACTACCACTAATATAGCAGAACAAGGCGGCTAGCTTGCCCCCAGGACCGACCGTAATCGTTGTACCGTGTATATTCTGCACAGGCTTCGGCACATTGAAAGGCAGCTCCGAATGCTGAAGCTGTTCGAGGAAGTGATGCTCGAGAGCAACGATGGCCTGATCTTGATGATTATTATAGACACGCAGCACGTATTTATCGTTGCCGGAATATATCATTCGCGTCGTATTGTTCATGCCGCTTTCTTCTTTCTCCGCACGCCATCCCGCTTCGAGCGGATAGGCATCCAAATAAACGGCGAATTCATCTTTCATCTGCTGTTCAGCCATTGGTGCGAAGCGCCTCCCCCCTCTTGCTCAGCGATTGCTGCCAGCTTACTGCAAGCTCTTGAACTGCAAGCAAGCTGCGGATTCCTGCGAGATCATTCTTATCCATATGCATGACACGGTTTGCTTCTGTAACGGTTATACCAGCCGGATGGCGCTCCTGCAGAATCAGCTTGTCTCCTGCTTGAACGATTCCCTCCTTCAATACGCGCAAATAAAACCCTGTATACCCTGTCTCTTGCACCTCCTGCGCAAGCTGCGGCAGTCCGTGCTTCATGCCGAGCTTATAGCACGGCTGTCTCGGCTGACTTACCTGGACAATTGCCTCTCCAACGCTTAGAATATCGCCGATGCAGAGATCGCCTTCCGTAAGCTGCGTTACGGTGAAGTTCTCGCCAAACGCTCCTGCTTCTACAGCACGCTGCCATCTGCCTGACCAGAATGGGAAATGATCTGCAGAATATACGCATACCGCCTTATCTTCTCCTCCGTGGTAAACAAGGTCGCCTTGGGCGTCGCCTTCAAGCCCTAACCGCGACAATGAGATGGGAAATTTCCCGACTGCTGATTTGTTGATGCCTGTAATTATTTCCTTGGAGCCATGCAGCATCTTCTGCAAATTTCCCACATTTATTGACAATACCGTTCCAAGTTCCACATATCTTTCCTCCGATTCACTACAGCCTTAGGCGAATTATACGCCGTAAATGAAAGGAATGGCAACGTTTAATGCCATTAACCTCAAATGCCTATTTTCGACACCTACGTCGATTGAATGATTGTCGAAACCAATCTCTTCCTGTTGCTTTGTGCGCTTACCCGGGAAATGATCATAAGGAAATGAGGAAATATTACCGAATTATTTCTGATCTATTTCTCAAGAGATATTTTCAATGTTGCGGGAATTTTCTTTCAATTCTGATACATTCGTCGATGGAGGTTCGCGTAAATCTGGAGGAGCCTACGATCTTCACCGGCTGCTTCTTCATCATGGCATGGTGCTTCAGCTCAATACACCCGCAGCCGGCTAACAGCGCCGCACAGAACCATAACAATACACCTGCGCTCAACTCAAACAAAGCAATCCCGCTGCTCGCTGCCAGCCAACAGAAGGCGGTAACATCAATGACCCCGCTATATCTCCCTAGGTGCCATGGCCCTCTATGACGTTTCGCCTGCCCGCCCGTTCTGATCGTACGCAAGTTTTCTCTCAATCTTGCAGCTATGGGCAATGCGTATGCAGCATGGATCAGTGTGATTGTCAAAGCTATCAGTTGGACGAGAGCAGCTTGTGAAGTCATACCTAGAGAAGCGGCCTTCAACCCAAGCATCGCCAAGCATGCAGCGCTAGATACAACTATGACGGCGTACACAGGGGTCCGATATTGGACAGAGACAATCCCCAGCCACTTGGCACAAGGTGTTGAATCATCGCGCGCAAGCGCAAATAGATTACGCGAGGCAGATGCCATAATGGCTGTTCCATTTATCCAACACGCAGCGACAATCGCCATCAAGAAGACTGATTCTAGAATTGAGCCCCATTTGGACCACATGCTAACGAACCAATTCGTCATCTCTAAATAGGAGTTGTAACCTCCTGAACCACCGAGCGGATAATGCAACAGAAGGAATGTGAATAGTACGAAGCCTAGAACACCTGTCACAACCGTCGAGAAGAAAATAGCCCATGGTGCGTTAATGCGCGGATCATTCGTCTCTTCAGTGAGTTGAGCTGGACTCTCGCAGCCAATAAAGAGCCGCTGAAGCAATAGCATGCCGAGTATTAGCGAATGGGTTCCCGAGTCTGAGGCCGTAAGCGATGGCGCCTTACTAAATAGATTTCGATCTCCTGCAAGCAGCTGAACCGGATAGATACCAGGCCATACAAGATAAGCAAGATACGATATGATAGCCGCGACGAGCAGTAATTGGAGTATTGCACTGCCGCCTAGGAGCCGCCCAATCGCGTGAGCCCCTTTCGCGTTTACGACTGCCTGCGTGAAGCAGATAACGAGCAGCAGCATATAGAACAATTCTTTGCCGCCTGCGTAATGAAGGTATTCTACCATAAGGGCGTAGATCCAGTCTGCTAACAAAAGATTCGTAGTAACAAGCATGAGTAGAGAGCCCAATAGATGCAGCCAGCCGGACCAGAGCCCGAATCTCCGCCCCCCTGCTGCTAGCGCCCAATGATAGCTCCCACCTGCAGTTGGCGTCGCAGATGCAAAGGATGCGAGCGAACAAGCCGTTACAAGTCCGAACAACGCGAGAATAGGCCAGCCGAAGCCGACCGTTATCGGCCCTCCTGCCGCAATAGCAGGACCAAGCAGCATCACAGCACCGCCGATTAATGCCATCGTTGAGAAAGCCATGCCAAAGGAAGAGAACCCACCTATATGCCTGGTGAGCTGCTGCGGATATCCAATCCCATTCAAGTCATGCTTATCTTGCATGTAGCGCACATATGCAGAATGATTATGTAGCGATTGATGCAGCGACCGCTTTAACTGCTGCTCAGCCGATCTTGCTAGGAAGAGGGCGAATACACATAGAGCGATAAAGCATACGAACCCCACACCAAGCCATATCATTAGCGCCACCCCCTAATTGACTCTATGAGCGGCCTCCAAATGTCAGCACTTGCCTAAAAGATTAAAAAACCGCCAGCATAGCCTGCGGCGGTTGTTGCATTAGTATTCGGTCAGATCGCGTTATTCACTCTGCAAGCTCCCTATTACATAACTGCGTAAGTACTCAATGTCAAACGGCTTTGTAAAGAAAGATTTCACACCAAGCGCTCTCGCCTTATCGAGCTTGTCTGGGTCGACAAAGGCGGTAATCATCGCGACTTGCACCGTTTGGTTGAACCGGCGTATCTCCTGCAGCGCTTCGATTCCGTCCATATCCGGCATTTTCAGATCGAGAAGAATGAAGTCTACCTTATAATTTCTCGCAACTTCAATCGCCGTCGTACCATTCGCCGCCTCGTATACTTGTAGTCCCTCTTGCTCGAAGAGCTCCCGCAGCAAAATCCGAATCGCCATTTGATCATCTACGATAAGCACGGATTGCTCTGCACTGCTAGACGCATCACTATGGAGAGCAGGTTGAACTGATGGAGCATTCCTATGAGCCGGAACGGGCTGCATATTGATGTCGCCGAGAGGGCTTCGCTCAATGACCGGCTTATTATTCTCCCGCTGCTTCTGCTTGGCTTTGCGGGCTAAGAGAATAAGTGCAATTGGCAGAAGGATGAGAACATAAATCATAGGAATCTCCCTGTAGTTAATTGTTGACGTCCATCCGTCCAAGCGGACCGTTCGGATTAATAATATCACTTAAATCATACACCGAAATCGGAAAATACGGAAATCCAAACGCATACGGCGTCAGCTCATAGAGCGCAAAATAGACGACGAGAGAGCGATCGGCAACGTAAAACGGTTGATCAGGCCGGATGGATTGGAACGGATCGAGCGTCGCAATTTGGCGCGTTGCGATCTGTGTCCTAATGATATCCGAGAGTCGATTCACATAGTTGCTCCCTGGCTTGAACAGCTCAGCAAGCGAATAGGACTTTCCTGTTGTCGTATCGAACGTAAGCGACTCCTGAAGCGTCAGCCCATGCGCACCACCTGTATACGCATAATTAAACAATGACAGGCTGAGCACGTCCTTCTCGTTCGTCTTCACTTCAAAGTAACCTTGCATCTCTGCTCTTGGATCAGATAGCGAGCCTTGATTCTCAACAAGCTCGCGGACGGTTTGCCGGATCTTGCCGTTTATGCTGTTTCGCGCAGCCGCATTATGCAGCCCGCTGACTACGGGAACCCAAATCTCTGCTTTTGGGAACGTAATCCGCGATGCCTGGACTACAGCCGGAAACTGAAATGCCATGATGGAACACCTGCCTATATAGGTTAATGCTCCATTGTATGCCATTTACCTACTCGATGATTCTGCTCATCTCATGCCAGGCGATTCCGCCATGTGCGGATTTGGAAGGCCCGATATAACGAAACGTAAGTCCTTCATAGAAAGGAATGAGATGCTCCTCGCACATAAGGATAACCGAAGCTAGCTTATCAAGCTCTGCTTGCCGGAGAAGCGCTTCCATTAACGCCTTGCCGATGCCGCTTAACCGCGCTGATGGCGATACGGCCACAGATAGCACGCAAAGGTGTTCACCGCCTGGCTCCGCACGATGCGCGCCTTTGACCTCGTCTTCTTCACAGCTGCTGGCATAAGTGCGTATAGCACAAGCGAGCCCAACAAGCTGTTCATCACTATTCCAAGCAGACCAGAAGTATTGTGGGAAATTCGCCTGACGGAACGTAAACGCCTCGCGGCTGGCCGCCGCTTCAGGTGTGTAGCAAGACAGCTCTAACTTGTGGGCAGCATCCAGCTCATCATGTTCGATAGGTCGGAGCTTTATACCGCTTGCTTGCAAGTTCAATGAGAGGCTCACAGCAGCATTTTCTCCCGTTCCGTCAATCTTCTGCCTTTAATATCGAGCACGAGCTCACCGTTGTTCAGTCCGATAATCCGGTCGGCAAACCGTTCTGCCCAATCCCCTTGATGCATAACTGCAACGACTGAGATCTGCTGGATCTTGCACATCCGCTTCAAGTCAGCAAGAACCTGCTCCGCCGCATGCGGATCAAGTCCTGCTACCGGCTCGTCCGCAAGCAGCGTGGTCGCACCGTGCACGAGCGCTCTGGCGATCGCGACTCGCTGCTGCTCGCCGCCGCTAAGCTTATCACCCTTCTGATGCGCTTTCTCGAGCAAGCCTACTTTCTCAATCATATCCATGGCGCCCATATAATCATCATTGCGTACCATGCCTGTCATTCTGCGCCAGAACGGCGTCTGACCTACAGCGCCGATAAGCACATTCTTCAGCGCCGAACGGTTTGGGATCAGCGACGGTTTCGCTTCGAGATATGCCATCTCGCGGCGAATTTTCATTTTGCCTAAGATGCCTTTCCTCAGAATATCAACGCCATTCACATGGTAAGTTCCGCTTGTCCAGCTCTCTCTCATGGCAAGGCAACGAAGCAGCGTTGATTTGCCGCTTCCACTAGCACCCTTGATGGCGATGAATTCACCTGGTTCTATATTTAAGCTGATTCCCTTTAGCACTTTCGGTCCGCCGGGAATTTGTTTCGTTAACTGACTAACTCTGATCATGATTGGGCTCCTTTATAATTGCGATTGCTGCTGCATCCATTTAACAATTCGTACAAATCTATGAATCTAGTTTAAGGGAAAAAAATAATAGTTTCCATACGAACAAATGTTTGCTATACTGGAAATAAGAACAAGTGTTCTAAACTACTCGCCAATCATAAGGAGGCTGACCATCATGAACAACTGTGAAAATTATCGTTTTATCGAGACGCATCGCCCTTTCAGAGACTTGACGTTTAAATTTTTCTCCAACGGCTCATTGACCATTATTGACAACAGTTCGGAATCGGTTATCAGTCCTCGTGAATTGAAAGGCGCTAGTTATGATTTCTATGTACGTAAGCGGATCGCTTATATTAAGCAGGATCTGACTGCGAAACTTAATAAATATGCTTGAATAAATGCGCTTAGATGTATGTATGTAACAGTCTCTATATGGCTTCGCCAGCGGCAATAGACTTCGCTAACGAGTACATATAGAGACTGATCTCCCTATTACAGCTCGTTTATGGTAATTGCTTATTAATTCCGTTCATACTCGGCGGTCTGTTCGCTTGTTTCTCCGGGCTAATACTGACGTAGTATTGTTTCATTCCGGTTTCCCTGTCGCGGTTCTTACTCTTCGTGTTTCGATTCGTTGGCATCTCTTCATTCACCTCCGGCTACAGTATTTGTAAATTGTTCCAATCCTATTCGATTTGACGGCGAATCCCAAGATGCGGTAGATTGTATCTACATCGAAGTCATCTGGAGAAGGAGCCGTGCCTAAGATGAAACAAACCATTTTATTCGATCTCGATGATACCCTCATTTATTGCAACAAATATTTTTACTTCGTAATTGACCAGTTCACCGATCTAATGACAGATTGGTTCCGCGGTTATAACATTACGGTTGCGGAAATTCGCGACAAGCAAACGGAAATTGATATCGCAGGCGTTCATGTTGTTGGGTTCAAGAGCGATCATTTCCCCCAGTCGTTCGTTGATACGTACCGTCATTTCTCTAACCTTGTCGGCAGACGCACCTCTCCGATCGAAGAGGAGCAGCTGTGGAAGCTTGGTCGCAGCGTTTATGAGCATGAGGTAGAACCTTATCCGCATATGGAGGAGACACTCGAAGAGCTTGCTTCAAGAGGACATGAGCTTCATCTGTACACTGGCGGTGAGTTGCTCATCCAGCAGCGGAAGATTCAACAGATGCAGCTTGAGCGATATTTCGGACCACGTATCTACGTCCGGTCCAAGAAGAACATTGAAGCGATGGAGAGTATTCTGCGTGAAGGCAAATTTAATCGCCCAGATACGTGGATGATCGGCAATTCCATCCGTACTGACGTTATCCCTGCTCTTACGAATGGCATTAATGCCATTCATATGAAGGCTGATTCCGAATGGGCCTACAATATCGTAGGCATTGACGTAGAGCCGAAAGGCGCATTCTTCACACTCAATCAGCTGCGTGACATCCCAACGAGCATATACAGCTACTTGCAGAAGCGCGGTAATTAATGCGCCGCAATGATGCTCGTTCGGCTGTTCCAACCGCTAATGCGCACAAATAAGGCTTGTCCCATTACTAGAGCATATTGCTCCTCTGTAATCGGGACAAGCCTTATTTTCGTTTATGGACTGACGCTATTGTCTCAAGTTGTTTACCATCTTCTCATCCGCCGTCTGACCCACTGCCTCCATAGCAAGCAGTACGGCACCCGCTGCCGGAGGGAGTACCGGCTCTACAACATGGTATGTGCGATTCGATATGCGCTCTAGAGCGTGCGTGAGCTGCGTGCGAACATAATCATCACGAATGACGCTGCCTATGAAAGCGACGTTAATGGACTCTGCTTCGAAGCAAGAGCCGAGAAGCCGTATTCCCGTATCGAGCGCTTGTACTCCGTTATCGCATACTTTTCGCGCGAGCGGACTCCCACTCGCTGCTGCTGCGGTAACAAGCGGCCCCATCAAGCCGAATCGGAGAGTGAGCTCGACATCGTCAGCAATAAATCCGTTGCTGCCAAACTTACTTAGAGCAGCGACATCATCTATCCCCCAGAAGTGAAGGACTTCTTGCACGAATGGTTCGTCCTCAGCTACTCCGTTGCCAGCAATGATCTCATACACCGCGTCAAAAGCTAGAAATCTTGACGCTGTAGGCGCATAGTGACGGAAATCATAGTTGCGAATCTGCCTGCCCGCCTCATTAATAGCGAAGATGATCGAGCCAGTGCCGGATATGTCAACGATGCCCGGCTTGTTCATTAATGCGCCTGAATGGGCAACCACGGCATCGTTCACGATTACTTTAGAACAATCGAGGCCATCGATGTTTAAGAAATCTGCTGCCCATTCGTGATCTTCAACACGATCTAATCCTGCGAAACCTGCCGCGATAGCAATAACCTGATCGAGGCCAACGTTGGCAGCAGTCAGGATACGATTAATCCCGTTCTGTACATGCTGTTTCGCATGTGGATCCTTGCCCGGATTGCAGCAGCCTTCTTCAACATAAGCCAATACATCGCCATTCAAGTTCGCTGCTAACAACCTTGTCGTCGTTCCCCCGCCGTCGATGCCAATTACTACGTTACGAGTCATTGTGTCTCCCCCATGCTAGAATCGCTATTGAGCAGGCTGAAATTGCACGTCGCCAGACGATGAGTCAACTAGAATCAGCTTTCCAGAAACACTCTCTCCGTCTTCGAGCTTGAACGTCGACTTACGTGTCTCTCCGTTCACCGCAAGTGCCTTCGCCATCGCCGCTGTCACCTTCTTACCCTGGTGTTCCTTCCAGATGACAAACTTGCAGCCTTCGCGGAACTTCATACAGCCATAGCCTCGTTTGCCTTCGACGATCTCGCCGCCACACCCCGGTCTAGGGCACGGAGCAATCACTGTCGGCCCGCTGCTCGGAGAAGCTGCTGTCGCTGACTTGCTTGTAGGAGCGGAAGCCGTCGCTTTGCTCGTCTTCTCCTTGCCAGGCGAGGAGCGCGGCTTCTTTTCTCCTGCTTCGCTTGACTTCGCTGCGCCTCGTCCCTTGCCTTTGGCGCTCTTCGAGCCGCCTCTTGCGGACTCAGACTCCGCGAAGACGCTTGCCGCCGCAGGACGCTGCAGCTTCACTTTGCCGACGATCATCTCGGCAAACTGCTTCACCTTCGCAATGAACTGCTCATCGGATGCTTCGCCTCGCGAGATCTGATGGAGCCGCTGCTCCCATCTGCCTGTCATCTCCGGCGAAGCAAGCAGCTCGACGCCAGCACCGCGGATTAGCTCAATCGCAGCGCAGCCCTTCGTCGTAATATCTAGCCGTTTCCCTGCGGTCGTGATATAGCCGACTTGCTTCAGCCGCTCAATGGTCGCAGCTCGCGTCGCTGGCGTGCCAAGTCCCGTCTGCTTCATTGCATCTCGCAGCTCTTCGTCCTCGATGGCCTTGCCCGCGCTCTCCATCGCCTTGAGCAGCGTTCCCTCAGTGAATGCTTTCGGCGGAGTAGTTGCTTTCTCCAGCGCCTCTGCAGCGTCACAGTGGACCGGTTCACCTTGCTTCACAGAGAACGGCCGATCTGTCTCGACGAGCTCATCATCGCCATCATCTGCGCCGTCATCCGTCTTCTTCTTCCCTTTGCCTTTGCTCTTAGCCCCTGTATCCCCATCGTCTGCGCCGCTCAGCACAACCCGCCAGCCAGCTTCGAGCTGTTCCTTCGCTCGTGTACGGAACTGCTCACCTTCGACCTCTGTCAGTACATCATGGTTGTTGTATACCGCAGGCGGATAGTAATGCGACAGGAAACGTCGCACGATCATGTCATAAATGCTCTGCTCTTCCTTGCTTAGAGCACCTGGACGCTTCGGCGTCGGCAGAATCGCATGGTGATCCTCTACTTTTGCCGGATTACACACAGCTTTATTCCCTTTATGCACTCTGCTCCGATCCGCGCCATTAGCCAAATCTGCATAAGGAGTTTGTTTAAGCATGTTAAGAACATTACCCATGACTGGGATATTTTCTTCCGTCACATAGTTAGAGCTTGTCCGCGGATATGTAATCACCTTATGCTTCTCATACAGCGCTTGCGCGATATCCAGTGTCTTCTTCGCCGGATAGCCGAATCTCCCATTTGCTTCGCGCTGCAGCAGCGTCAGATCGTACAGCCGATACGGATATTCCTTCGATTCATTCACCGTATAGCTAATGATCTTCGCCGGCTTGTTCGCAACCTTAGCTGCCAGCTGATCTGCTTGCTCTCGCTTCGTAATTCGATCACCCTGCCAAGCGCCTTTATAGATGAAGTCCTCTTGGCTGAATGTCGCCTGCACGACAAAATATGTCTCACTATCGAAAGCCGTAATTTCTTTATGACGATCATAAAGCAGTGCCAGTACCGGAGTTTGAACCCGCCCGACGGATAGCAGCGTCTTATGACGAATCGTGAACGCTCTCGATGCATTCATGCCTACGAGCCAATCCGCTTCACTGCGCGCTCGTGCAGCACGTGTGAGGGGGTCATAATCTTGATCGCTGCGCAGCGAATCGAACCCACGGCGTATCGTCTCCGGCGTCAAGTCGGAAATCCACAGCCTGTCCGTCGGCTGCGGCATCTTCAAATACTGCCTAATCAAATGAAAAATAAGCTGTCCCTCGCGCCCCGCATCGCATGCATTGACTAAACGGTTGCAGCGCTTCGAGAGCTCTGCAATCATCGTCAGCTGATCCTTCGTGCGCGCGTTCGGCCACAGCTTGAAACGGTCCGGAATGATCGGCAAGTCCTCTGCATTCCACCGTTTATATTTCGGATCGTACTGATCCGGCTCAGCGAGACTGACTAAATGTCCGATCGCCCAAGTGATGATATAGTTCTCGCCTTCCAGATACGATCGTTTATTCTGTGCTCGCGGTTCTACTACAGCAGCAATTGTCCGGCCCATATCGGGTTTCTCTGCAATAATTAACGTCTTCAAACAATCGCCTCTTTACCGTTCATTCAATCATAATTTGGCGAACCATCGTATCCATTATACTGCTCACACCGTTTGACCAGTTTGGATCCTCCGCATATTCCATATTCAGCCATACGAAGGCGTCGTTATTTGCTGGTCGATCGGCACTGATCCGATTAATGGTTTTACATGCGATTCTCGCCGAATCCGCGATTGTTGTATTAAACTCCTGCCAGCTATGGAACACATTAAACGGATTGTTCGCGATATCGCGGGCATTCTTCGAGGTTTTGGGTACAAAAGCTTGCTCCTGCCCTGTGATGGCAAACAGCAGCAGTGGGTGAATATTATTCGCCTTAGCCGCACTTAGTATTGCACTTAAGTACGGTTCTTCTGCAAGAAGTGATGATTTCTTCCTCAGAAATTGGACGAGCTTCGTTTGGTCAACCTCGATATATCGAAGCTCCTTGGGAAGACCGTCTTGCAGCTGCTTTATTTCCGGCTGCTTAGCCTTAATCTCTACCGAGATCGGTTTCATCGGTTGCTTTGCCTCAGAATCAAAAAACGGCAACGAATACGATGCATAATAGCTAAGGATAGCAGCAACAAGCAGCACTGCCATCATTAGAAATTGGCGGGATTTGCCCCTCAGCCCTGTGTTCATCGTGTGCGTATGCGTCAACTCGATCACTTCTGCCAGTAATCCGCTATTCTCAGCTCTAGCAGCTGCTGCTCCAATAACAGCATCCCAAGCTTCCATATTAAGCAATGGATTGCTTATGATATGCTTGGCCTCATCGACAATGCCTCGAAATACGTCCCGCTCTAGCTTCACACCAAGACAACGCTCCGTCCAAACTTGTAGCACCGCAAGAAGCTCCGGTTCGTCTTCGAATGAAAGTGAGAGACAGGCTTCAAATATATGCTTCTCTTGAATAGGCATTTGTTTGCCAGTTGCAATGCTTCTTAGCAGCTCTGTGCTAATCTGACGTTTGTACGCAGCCGGGAAATCCGGCAATTGCCGCTGTACAACACGCTGCATCGCGTCAGCGACGATCTCTGCACGCCGCTCACTTGGCAAGTCGCCATATTTATACTGAACATAATGGCGGATATTATGAATATCTGTCCGTGTGAGCACACCTGCAGCTAGTCCTGTCACGTGGCCATCATCCTCCTGATCGCAGCAATACAATCAGGTACATTTTACCACAAACCGCTAGCGTTAAGAGAGTGCTAGTTTCGCAATTTGAGACTGAATTTCTTCACTCTCGATGTAAGCGCGAATCTGTTCCTTCTCGTCTGATGTGAACTGAAACTCGCAGTCGCAATCCTCGTCAAGCGGAACGATCTGCGCGATGGCACCGCTAAGCGTACAAATGACATAGATCGACATTTCAATCAAGCCTTCTGGTACAGGTGTCTCCTCAGCAACTTCCGCACGCATCACGATGTCAACCCACTGGTTGTTACGGCGCTCTAACCGCGGCTTAAAGGACAGAAATCGCAGCTGTGTTATTGTATCCGCTCCATACTGAATCATATCTCCACCAACACTCCTCTTTATCTATTCGCTAAAAAGAAAGAAAAAGCGCCCGAAGGCGCTTTTGTAATCAGCCGTTACTTATGCAGCTTAATCTTATGGCAGCATGGTTGTTCCCATCAAGTAGCGGTCCACTTCGCGAGCAGCTTCGCGGCCTTCGTTGATTGCCCAAACTACCAAGCTTTGTCCACGGCGCATGTCGCCTGCAGCGAATACTTTGTCTACGCTAGTCTTGTATTGACCGTATGCCGCTTTCACATTCGAACGGCGGTCAGTTTCAAGACCAAGCTTCTGAACCAAAGTTTGCTCAGGTCCGTCGAAGCCAACTGCAATCATAACGAGATCAGCTGGCCATACTTTCTCTGTACCTGGAATTTCGGTATAAATTCTACGACCAGTTTCATCAACTGTACGCTCAATTTGGACCGTATGCAGCTCTTTCAAGTTGCCATTCTCGTCGCCTACGAATTTCTTCGTCAGCACGGAGAATGCACGAGGGTCAGCACCGTACAGAGCTTTCGCCTCTTCTTGAGCGTAATCAAGCGTGTACACGTTCGGGAATTGCGGCCAAGGATTCTTTTCGTTATCACGCACGAGCGGAGCTTTGCCCACTGTACCGAATTGTGTAATCGACTTACAGCCGTGACGAAGCGCTGTTGCTACGCAGTCTGTACCTGTGTCGCCGCCGCCGATAACGATGACGTCTTTATCTTTTGCCGAAATATAGTTGCCATCTTCCAAATTGGAGTCAAGGTAGCTCTTAATTGTACCGTTCAAGTAGTCCATAGCAAGATGAACACCATTCAGGTCACGGCCTGGAATATCCACTTCGCGAGCTTTCGTCGCACCGCCACAAAGAACGATTGCGTCGAACTCATTCATCAGCTGCTCAGCAGGCACGTTGCCGCCAACTTCAGCATTCGTAACGAAGCTAATGCCTTCCGCTTCCATCAGGTCAACGCGGCGTTGAACGACTTTCTTATCGAGCTTCATCGTCGGAATACCGTATGTCAGCAAGCCACCAATGCGGTCTGCACGCTCGTAAACCGTTACTGTGTGACCAGCTTTGTTCAATTGTGCAGCAGTAGCCATGCCAGCGGGACCGGAGCCAACAACTGCAACCTTCTTGCCTGTACGCATTAGCGGCGGCTGTGGTACAACCCAGCCTTCCTCGAAGCCTTTGTCGATAATCGACTGTTCGATCGTCTTAATAGTAACCGCATCGCCGATCAGAGCGATTGTACAAGAGCCTTCGCACGGTGCCGGGCAAACACGACCTGTAAATTCAGGGAAATTGTTCGTTTTGTGCAAACGATCCAGCGCTTCACGCCATAGGCCGCGGTAGATCAAGTTATTCCATTCCGGAATGAGGTTATTCACTGGACAGCCGGAAGCACCGCCCGACAATTCCATACCTGTATGACAATAAGGCGTTCCGCAATCCATGCAGCGCGCGCCTTGGGTTCTCAATTGATCATCGCTAAAATGTTTATGAAATTCTTCCCAATCCTTAATCCGTTCAAGCGGATCGCGATCTGCCGGCAGCTCGCGTTTGTAGTCCATAAAACCTGTAGGTGTAGACATGACTGCTTTTCCTCCATCCATTTTCCCATTCCGAATGTTGCATATCTCTCTAAAACTATATCGGGAATCAGTCTATTATTCAATATCAAACTTTCCCATTATAAACCTGATTAACTATTCTCATTATCGTAGCAAGCAGGCTCATCACTATAAATGGATTTTCCGTACAATCATTTGCACTTTATCACATATTGTACGGCATTTCAATTCCTTACATACGTTACGATCTCGAAGTCATATGCATTTTTCTCATCTTTTGCATATGGCTCACGGCTCATAACAGACCACTCACCTAAGGAAAATTCCGGGAAATGCGCATCACCTGCGACATCCGCTTCCACCTCAGTCAACAGCAGCTTGTCTGCATATGGAAGGAACTGCTTATAAATCTCCGTCCCGCCTATAACCATCAGCTCATCGTTATTCCCAGAATCGGCGCTATACTTCGTAAGGGCCTCTTCAATCGAGTGAACAACTTCACAGCCTTCCGGCGCAAAGTCATGACTCCGCGTCAAAATAATATTTCGACGTTTCGGAAGCGGACGCGATCCGAATGATTCAAACGTTTTGCGCCCCATAATGACCGTCCGGCCAAGAGTCGAACGGCGAAAATGAGCCATTTCGGCAGGCAGATGCCACGGCATTCCATTATCAACACCAATAACTCTACCCTGTGCCATTGCGGCGATCATCGTAATTGTCATGTTCGAGAACTCGGTCCCTTCTTAGATCGCGACTTCCGCTTTGATCGTTGGATGATGCTGATAGTTTACGATCTCGAAATCATCGTATTCGTAATCAAAGATCGAGTCCGGTTTCCTTTTAATATGAAGAGTTGGCAATGGGAACGGCTCACGCGTCAGCTGAAGCTCGACCTGTTCAATATGATTGCTGTATATATGAACATCTGCGCCGGAATAAATAAACTCGCCGACTTCCAAATCACATTGCTGTGCAATCATATGCGTTAGAAGAGCATACTGTGCAATGTTGAACGGCAGGCCAAGGAATGTATCCGAGGAGCGCATCGTCAGCATGCAGGACAGCTTGCCACCCGCGACATAGAATTGGAATACGAAGTGGCACGGCGGCAGCTTCATATTATCGATCTCCGAAACGTTCCATGCGCTAACGATATGGCGACGGGAATCGGGATTGCGCTTGATCGAATCGACAACAGCTGTGATTTGATCAATCTTGCGGCCATCCGACGTCTCCCAAGCGCGCCACTGCGAGCCATACACAGGACCGAGGTCGCCGTTCTCGTCGGCCCATTCATTCCAAATCCGAACGCCGTTCTCCTGCAGATAACGCACGTTCGTATCGCCTTTCAAGAACCAGAGCAGCTCATGAATAATGGATTTCATATGCACTCGCTTCGTCGTAACGAGAGGGAAGCCTTTGCTTAAATCGAACCGAAGCTGGCGCCCGAACACGGACTTCGTCCCAGTCCCCGTCCGGTCTTCTTTCTCAACACCGTTCTCAAGCACATCGCGAAGCAAGTCTAGATAAGCTCTCACTTGACGTCAAACCCCTTCCTCTTAACAATACCTATCCCAAGATTATACCATTTATTTGCCCTTTTGTCTGTCCTGTTTTCGCTGCATTCGTAGTTCGTAGCGATCAGGCGCAGACGCATGAAGCTGCTTCTCTTCTTCGGTCTCTGGGACGATTGCTCGGACTCTAGTCGGCTTCCCCTTCTCATCAAGCGCAACAAAGGTGAAGAATGCAGTGACTGCCGTTTTCCGCTCGCCTGTATACACATTCTCCGTTTGTACTTTAACGTAGATCTCCATCGAGCTCTTATGCGTCCAGGTTACGAATGCTTCAACATCAATCATATCGCCAACCTTTATCGGTGCAACAAAATCAAGGCTGTCCGTCGACGCTGTCACGACAGGACCGCGTGCATGGCGCATACTTGCAATCGCAGCGATTTTGTCCATGTACTCCATCACCTTACCGCCGAACATCGTACCATGATAATTCGTATCGAGCGGGAAAATAAGCTGCATCATCGTCGATCTCGATTCACTCGTGAATTTGCTGCCTGTATCTGTTGACATGTAGCTGCACCACCTTGCTATAGAATGAATGAGAAGAAGAGTAATTTATGTAGAAAAGAGGCCCGCTGCAGTGAGCTGCGGCGCGACCTCTTCTTGTATCAAATGAAGCTTATTATTTGGAGATTGCGTGGATCGGGTGACCTAGCGCAACTTCAGCTGCGTCAAGTACGATCTCGCCAAGCGTTGGGTGAGCATGAATCGTCAGGGCGATATCTTCAAGTGTTGCGCCCATTTCAATCGCAAGACCAAGCTCTGCGATCATGTTAGAAGCTTCGATACCAGCGATTTGCGCACCAAGCACAAGACCGTTATCCGCATCCGCAATGATTTTCACGAAGCCTTCGTTCGCGCCAAGGGACAACGCGCGTCCGTTGATGTTGAACGGGAACTTGCCAACCTTCACGTTGTAGCCTTTCTCCTTCGCTTCCTTCTCGCTGTAGCCTACGCTCGAGAGCTCTGGATCGGAGAAGACCACAAGTGGAATGCACTTGTAGTCGATCTTGCTTGGTTGTCCCGCAATCGCTTCAGCAGCAACGCGACCTTCGTACATCGCTTTGTGCGCAAGCGCTGGGCCTGCAACGATGTCGCCGATTGCGAAGATGTGTGGAATGCTAGTGCGGCATTGCTCATCAACCTCGATCATGCCACGGTCAGTCATTTTTACGCCGATCATATCAAGGCCAAGCTCACCATCCGTATTCGGACGACGGCCAACCGTAACGAGCAGGTAATCTGCTGTTACTGTCTTATCTTCGCCATTAACGGTGTATGTTACAGTAACGTCATTCTCTGTTTGAACAGCGCTCTTCGCTTGTGCGCCAGTTACGATTTCCGCTTTGGACGCTTTCAGCTTCTTCGCTACGAGTGCAGACATGTCGCTGTCGAAGCCGGGAAGGATCGAATCCGAGCCTTCAACTACAGTAACTTGCGTGCCGAAGCGAGCGTACATTTGGCCAAGCTCTACACCGATGTAGCCGCCGCCGATAACGACGAGGCTCTTCGGAATTTCAGGCAGGCTAAGTGCTTCTGTCGAAGACACGATGCGGCCGCTGTACGGGAATGCTTTCAGCTCGATTGGACGCGAGCCAGTTGCGATAATGCAGTTCTTGAAGCGGTAACGAGGTGCTTCTTGTTCATTGAATACACGAGCTTCGTTCTCGTTAATGAACATCACTTCGCCGCTGAAGAATTGGATCTTATTTGCTTTGAGCAGGGCGCCAACGCCGCCAGTCAATTTCTTAACGACGCCGTTCTTGAACTCCTGCACTTTGCTCCATTCCACTTTCACATCGGATGCCGTGATACCGAAGGAAGATGCGTGGCCAATGGATTCATATTGGTGCGACGCGGAAATTAGCGCCTTGGAAGGGATGCAGCCTACGTTCAAGCACACACCGCCAACATATTGTTTATCTACAACGAGCACGCTTTGACCAAGCTGTGCGGCACGAATTGCTGCCACATAGCCACCAGGGCCTGCGCCGATAACGAGCAAATCAATATCTAGAGAAGCATCTCCTACTACCATCGTTTTAGACCTCCATTACAAGTAATTGCGGATCAGCAAGCAGCTGTTTAATGTAGTTCATGAAGTTTTGAGCTGTTGCGCCGTCGATGAGGCGGTGGTCAAAACTCAGGGAAAGAGCCATTACGGAAGCAGCGACGATTTGTCCATTCTTCACAACCGGCTTCTCGGATATACGGCCAGTACCCAGAATCGCAACTTCAGGGAAGTTGATAACTGGTGTAAAGAACATCCCGCCTGCGGAACCGATGTTCGTAATGCTAATTGTGCTGCCCTTCATTTCAGCTGGCGTCAGCTTGCCGTCGCGGCCGCGTGTAGCCAAGTCTTTAATGGAATCAGCTACCATCCACACATTCTTACGGTCAGCATCGTGGATAACAGGAACGATCAAGCCGTTGTCTGTATCTGTAGCGATACCGATGTTGTAGAACTTCTTGTAGACGATCTCTTGCTTCTCTTCATCGAGCATCGCATTCATGATCGGGAACTGACGGCATGCCGCTACGAGTGCTTTCACGATGAATGGCAGGTAAGTCAGCTTAACGCCTTTCTTCTCTGCAAGAGGCTTCGCTTTCGTACGAAGCTCAACAAGTGCCGTTACATCAACTTCGTCCATAATTGTAACGTGAGGAGCCGTGTACATCGACTTCACCATTGCGTTCGCAATCGCTTTGCGGATGCCTTTGAACGGTACGCGCTCTTCAACGCGGTCGTGGGCAACTTGCACAGTTGTTGCTGGAGCACTAGCTTTCGCTTCGCTTGCTGCCGGTGCTTCAACCGCTGCGCCTGCTGCTGCAAGTGCCGCTGAGCCGCCGCCTGCTGCGAATGCGTTGATATCTTCACGAGTGATGCGGCCGTTCTTGCCCGAGCCCGCAACTGTTGAAATATCTACGCCTTTCTCACGAGCGTATTTGCGCACGCTTGGCGTTGCAAGTACAAGACCGCCAGCTGCTTTCGCAGGAGCTGGCGATGCTGCCGGAGCTGCAGGTGCAGCCGGAGCCGCTGCTTGTGCTGGCGCAGGTGCCGCTGCTGGAGCTGCCGCAGCCGGAGCTGCATTGCTATGGCTGTCACCGGCTGGAGCCGCTTGCTCAGGAAGTTCGCCCTCCGCGTCGATAATCGCAACGATATCGCCGACGTGGCATACTTGACCGTCCTTCACGAGCACTTCAAGCACTTTGCCGTTTACAGGACAAGGAACTTCTACGATCGCCTTGTCATTCTGCACTTCCATGATAATATCTTCATCCGTTACCGTAGCACCAGGCGTAATGTGCATTTTGACGATTTCGCCTTCATGCAGTCCTTCGCCGAGCTCTGGGAAACGATATTCGAATTTTGCCACGTTCCGTGACCTCCTTCACAACCTGATGTCTATGATTAAAAGTTCATCACTTGATTAACAGCCTTAACAATCCGTGCCGGATTTGGCAGCCAAGCATCTTCAACTTGCGCGAACGGATACACCGTATCTGGACCAGCTACGCGGAGTACTGGCGCTTCCAGGTGGAGAATCGCGTTCTCGTTGATTTGAGCAATGATTTCTGCTGCTGCACCGGACGTTTTTTGTGCTTCTTGCACAACGATCGCACGGTTTGTTTTTTTAATCGAAGTTACGATTGTCTCGATATCAAGTGGAAGCAACGTACGAAGGTCGATAACTTCAGCCTTCACGCCGCTCTTCTCGAGCTCTTCAGCTGCTTTAACCGCAGTGTGAACCATCAGGCCGTAAGCGATAATCGTCACATCGGAACCTTCACGAACGACGTTCGCTTTACCGATCTCGATTGTGTACGCCTCTTCAGGCACATCTTGACGGAATGCATGGTACAAGTTCAGGTGCTCCATGAAGAATACAGGGTCGTTGTCGCGGATTGCCGCTACAAGCAGACCTTTCGCATCGTACGGGTTGGAAGGCACGATAACCTTGATACCAGGCGTTTGGATTGCCAAGCCTTCGAGCGAATCCGTGTGCAGCTCAGCCGCTTTAACGCCGCCGCCGAAAGGCGTACGGAATACGATTGGCGAGTTGTAACGGCCGCCAGAGCGGTAACGCATACGCGCTGCTTGGATGAACATTTGGTCCATCGCTTCATAGATGAAGCCGACGAATTGGATTTCCGCAACTGGACGGAAACCTTGAAGTCCCATACCTACTGCCATACCTGCGATTGCAGATTCAGCAAGCGGCGTATCAAATACGCGGTCTTCGCCGAACTCTCCTTGAAGTCCTTCAGTCGCACGGAATACGCCGCCGACCTTACCGACGTCTTCACCGAAGACGTACACGTTCGGGTCATTCTTCAGCTCCACGCGCATTGCATCGCGGATCGCTTCTTTCATATTCATTTGAGCCATTGTCGCGAGTTCCTCCTTAGCTTGCTTTACGTTGTCATCCCATTATTGAAAATCGGCTTTTTGCGCTTCCAGGTGTGCCGGTGTATGTTCGAACATGGAGTCGATCAAGCCGTTCACTGTCATTTTCTCTGTTTGTTCTGCTTTCTTGATGTGCTCGTTCACAGTCGCTTTCGCTTCTTCTTTCACACGAGCTGTATCTTCCTCGGTCCACAGACCTTTCTTCTCCAGGAACTTCGCGAAACGAGTGATTGGATCTTTCAGCACCCACTCCGCTTCTTCGTCCTTCGTACGGTACTTCGAAGTGTCATCCGCCATGGAATGCGGACGGAAACGGTAAGTCAGCATCTCGATCAGCGTCGCGCCTTCGCCGTTACGGCCGCGTTCTGCTGCTTCTTGTACTGCTTTAATAACGGCAAGAACGTCCATGCCGTCAATTTGAATGCCGCGGATACCTGCAGCTACTGCTTTATGAGCTACGGACAATGCGCCAGTTTGCTTCGAGTAAGGAGTTGTGATCGCATAGCCGTTATTTTGTACTACATAAATAACTGGGAGCTTAAACACGCCGGCAAAGTTCATGCCTTCGTAGAAATCGCCCTCGGAAGAGCCGCCGTCACCTGTATAAGTGATCGCTACGCGCTTCTCGCCTTTTTTCTTGAATGCCATTGCAACGCCTGTTGCGTGCAAGATTTGTGCGCCGATGATGATTTGTGGCATCAATACGTGCACATCTGCTGGAATTTGACCGCCGTGCTGGTGACCGCGGGAATATAGGAATGCTTGATAGAGCGGAAGTCCGTGCCATACGATCTGTGGCATATCACGGTAGCCCGGGCAAACGAAATCATCTTTATTCAGGGCGTACTCACTACCGACCATCGAAGCTTCTTGACCGGAAACAGGAGCGTAGAATCCTAGACGTCCTTGTCTTCCCAAGTTAACTGCACGCTCATCCCATGTGCGTGTGAAAACCATACGATACATAATTTCTTTCAATTGCTCATCCGACAAATTCGGCATCATCGCTTCATTGACGATTTCTCCTTCTGGGGACAGAACAGAAAGTGGAGTTACAGGCTCCGTCTGAACTTCGTAAGGCAGCTTGCTCATATTGTTCACCTCAGTTGAATATTTGAAAAAACGAGTATCTCTGTTATAGAATGATTATAAACCTGTTTAACCGAAATGGTCAAAGCATAAAACTGTATAAACCGTTGTATTTTGCAACATTTCATCTATCAGCCTGCTAAATTGTATATGTAACAGAACTATCAATGTACTAGTACAGGATAATACAACTGAGGCAGAATAGGAAACACTTGTAAAATCTGCATTGAACCGCCTCCCTTTTGTTTACCCACAACACGTACAAACCATGCAAGGACAAAGGAGTTTTATTCATGACTGATGCACGTTATTTGAAGAGAACGATCGTGAAGGATGTTATTTCTAGTCAAAATTTGCCGGAAGTTCAGCGGAATCTACGCATCTATCTGCCGCCGGGCTACAACGAGCTGCTCAGCTATCCTGTCGTCTACTGTCAGGACGGCGAACAATTCTTTAACTTCGGACGTATAGCAACTACAGCGAACCAGCTCATTCTCGATGAAGGAATCGAACCGTTCATTATAGTAGGCGTCGAGGTCGACCTCGCGCACCGTACGGCAGAGTATGCACCGAATGGTGATCGCCATAAGGGTTATGTCGCTTTCTTCGGAGATGAACTTATTCTATATATCGAGTCCAAGTATCCAGCTAGACGGGAGAAGAGCGCTCGTATTCTTGCAGGCGATTCGTTAGGCGGAACTGTAAGTCTTCATATCGCACTCTCCTATCCGGATTTGTTCGATCAAGTTATTTCCTTGTCTGGCGCCTTTTATCCCGCTTCACGTGCAATCGTCGAGATAGCTCCTGATCTTAGTCAGCTATCTCTGTTCATGATCGTAGGCTTGCAAGAAACTGCATTTAAATCCGATAGTGATACAGTCTATGATTTCGTGGCAATTAACCGCGAGATGAGAGCGATACTAGAGCGCAAAGGAGCTCGTATCGCGTACAGTGAGCACAATGGCGATCACGTGTGGGGCTTCTGGCAGCAGCATATCCCGGATGCTCTTCGTACTTTTTTGCACGCAGAGGCTTAAGCTGGCACGAAATGAAAGAGGACCGTACTCCCAACTCGGGAATACGGTCCTTTTCTACTTCAACGTCTATGTAAGCTCGCTTTGCTCCGCACCGATTCGCTCAATCAGCCTCGCGCAGCCTTCGGATACCAGTCCATACACTTCTTCGAAATTACCAGTGTAATACGGGTCCGGCACATCCTTACTCGCCTGCTCTGGCAATAAATCCATAAATTTAAACACCTTCGCATGACCGTCCGACTTGTTGCCGAACAGCTGGCGCACATCACGCTCATTGTTCCTGTCCATACAGATGATATAGTCATACGATTGATAATCCTGTATGAGCACCTGTCTAGCACGCATGCCTGAATACGAGATGCCATACTCGTCAAGCAGCTTCCGTGTGCCTTCATGAGGTGGCTTGCCAAGATGCCAATCGCCCGTCCCGGCCGAATCAGCTGTGATGCGATCCTCCAGATGTTTTTCCTTCAATTGATGCCGAAATACGGCTTCTGCCATCGGCGAGCGGCAAATGTTGCCCAGACATACAAACAATACGTTAATCATGTTGATTCCTCTCGACTTGCTCTTGATTTGCTGCGGCGGCTCTCTTCTCATCGGTATGAACGGATTGAGCTAGCGCATATTTCAACGACCGGCGCGGCAAGCGCCAGTTATAGTGAACAGATAGCATGCGGAAAACAATGACGATCACGAACAAAATAAGCAGCTGCGCCGGTGTATGGAACCAGCCTAAGCTGATGACAGCACCTGCCGCCATTGCCCACACGGCATAGATCTCGTCCCTCAATACAAGCGGCTTCCGCCCAGCCAGCACATCACGGATCATACCGCCGCCAATCCCCGTCAGCATCGCTGCCACCATCACAGCACTAAGTGGATACTTACCCGTTGCATACAGCGCCCCTTGAATGGCAAAGGCAGATAACCCGATAGCATCGAAGAACGCTTCACTCTTCTTCCACGTTTTGAGCCATTTGACTGGTAGAAAAAATGCGACTGTCATAGCGACGACTGCTGTCTTCAGCAGCATCCCCTGTGTCCATATCGTCGGAATTGGAACGCCTATGAGCAGATTTCGAATGACCCCTCCGCCAAAAGCAGTAACTAGACCAAGCACGTACACACCCAAAATATCATACTCTTCTTCCATCGCAACGATGGCTCCACTCACGGCGAACGCTATCGTCCCTATAATGCTGAATACCGTGAAAATATCCATGTCCATCTGAATATTCATCTCATGATGCCCCCGCGTGTCTCCCCGATTCATAATCCTTACTCATTGTAGCCGCGGTCTTCGTATACTTCAAGCATTACCTTCATTCATTATGACCGAATATCAGCTAGTCAACGCATGGCAATCGGAAGTATACTGGCTAAAGCGAAATCAGTGTAACGTAGATTCTAGATTGAAAGGCTGGCAGGTGAAGCAAATGGAGCTTAAACGAATCGTTATTTTTACCGGTGGTCGTCTGGGCAAATGGGCGCTCAATATAATTGAGGATGGCGATCTATTGATCGGTGCGGACGCGGGGGCGCTCTTCCTCGCAGAGAATGGGTATGAACCGAATATCTCGCTTGGCGATTTCGACTCAGTGACGCAAGGACAGCTTGCATTCATCCGCGAGATGAGTGATGAAACCCTTGATTACGATCCGATTGATAAAGATTACACCGATACGGAGCTTGCTTGGCGTCTCGCCTTGTCTCGAAATCCGCAGCAGATCATAATGGTTGGCGCGCTCGGAACTCGCTTCGATCACTCGCTCGCGAATGTGCATCTGCTTCGAATGGCTCAGCAACAAGGCATATCCGCCGCGATTATTGACGAGCATAACTGTATCCAGCTAGCATCTACAGGAATACTTAATGTCCTTAACAAAGGCTATACTTACATATCACTGCTACCTCTAACTGAACAAGTGACAGGCATCACATTGACTGGATTCCAGTATCCGTTACAAGAGGCAACGCTTGAAATCGGCCAATCGCTCGGAATTAGCAATAAGCTGCTTGGTGAACAAGGTTCGATTGAACTGCGAGATGGCCTGTTGCTTGTGATTGGGAGTCGCGACTAATTGTAAATAGAGAAACAGCCAGTTCCACCGCGCTATTGCGTGGGAGCTGGCTGTTTTGTTTATCGTTATCCCTCCTGTTCCTCCGAAGGTGTGACAATCGCAAGCCCCGGCACATATTTCCGTTTCATCTGATGACGCACTTTGCGGTTCTCCTTGGATTCGAACACAATATCCATATCGTATTCGCCTTCTGGATATAGCTGCTTGCTTGGAATATAGAGCGACAGCCGTTTGCGATTGAAGGTCATCTTCGTCTTCTGCACTTGAACGATGACATCCCCACGTTCATTGGCTGGCTGATAGACAATCCCGGTTCGCTTCAGCGGATAGATCCATACGCAATCTCCGACTTCAAAAGGTTTCTTAGCCCCTTCTTGTGGCTCCTCATTCGATTGAGCTTTCGGACGCTTTACTTTGTTCTCTCTCTCAGGAGCAAGCTTCCACTCTTTTCCCTCTAGTGCAAACTCATCCTCGGCCTCTGTCGAATCCCCCGCAGCAGCGGAGGCAGCAGCTCGCGCTGTCGCCTTCAGCCGCTCTTCGGCACGCTGAACAACCTTCTCCGGCAAGCCGAACCGTCTTGCAATGGCAAGTGCATAACTGTCCCCTGCCTCGCCGACTTCTAGCTGATAGATCGGTTTCAACGTCTCTGCGTCGAATGCCATCCGCGCATTCGTACAGCCTTTCGTGCGAGCAGCGAATCGTTTAATTTCGTTAAAATGTGTCGTGGCTGCGACGAGCGAACCCCGCTGGAGCAGCTCTTCAAGAACAGCAATGGCGAGCGCAATGCCTTCGCCCGGGTCCGTTCCGGCTGCAAGCTCATCGAGTAGAATAAGCGATCTTGCATTTGCACTCCGAAGCATTTCGCTAAGGCAGTCCATATGAGCGGAGAACGTGCTGAGCGACTGCTCGATGCTCTGACCGTCGCCGACATCGGCCTGAATCGACTGGAAAAGGCCGAGTTCAGTACCAGGCTGTGCCGGTATCAGTAGGCCCGATTGTGTCATAAGCGCAAACAATCCAATCGTCTTGAGGGCGACCGTCTTGCCGCCTGTATTAGGCCCAGTGATAATAAGCTGGCGCCAATCGCCGCCGATTTCAACGGTAAGCGGCACAGCCTTCTCTCCCAACAGTGGATGGCGAGCTCCAACGAGCCGCACATAAGGCTTCTCAGCGATTGCTGCTGCAATGCCATTATAAGTACGACCCAGCTTCCCTCTAGCGAATATGAAATCAAACGATGCCATCGCTTCAACATTCCATTTCAGCTTATAGCCTTGTTCCTCTGCGAGATCGGACAGTTGTGACAATATGGCCGTGCGCTCCCGCTCCTCCTCTGACTTCCACATCTGCCACTCTACTTGAAGATCGGCAACGTCGACCGGCTCAACGAACAATGTCTGACCGCTTGCCGATTCGTCCCAAACCGTGCCCGGCACTTGCTTGCGCAGCTCACGTTTCACGGGAAGAACGAAATGCCCATTCCTTTTACTGACTAGTGGATCTTGCAGCGCAGACTTGTATTTGCCTAGCAGCTGGTTCAACTTGCGCTCAATCCGATCCTCTGCAGCAGCAAGATGTCTGCGAATATCGCCTAATTCAGGCGATGCCTGATCGGTCAGCACACCGTGCCGAATGCAACGGTCAAGTTCTTGCAATAGCTCTGGGCAGTCATGCATCGAATCGGCGTAGCTGCTAATCGTTGGAGCTGTCATCTGCTTGCTTGCCATGTACCTCTTCATCTGTGCGACTGAAGTAAGCCATACGGCTAGGTTGCCAAGCTCGAGCTCGGAGTAGATTTTGCCTTTGCCGAGCAGCGCCATGAAAGCTTCCATCCCCTCCATCGCCGAGATCGGCACGCTTGCTCCGGTTGCGAGCAATCGAACAGCCTCTGCCGTCTCCGTCAACCACGCACTAACCTGGCCTGCTTGCGCGCTTGGCTCATGCCTCTCTGCGAGTGCTTTTCCCGGACCTGAGACCGTATAGGAAAGCAGCATCGCTTTAATTTTATCGAATTCTAATTTCGTCATTGTGCGGTTATTCATGATTAATGATCCATCCTTCGTCTATTAGATTGTGAACATAAAAAAACAGGGATGAGTAGCGCATCACGCTTCCCATCCCTGTCTCAAGTTGACGGAAAATCCCCATTGACTCTCAACCTGCGATCAGGCAGATTGAATACAATGAAAAAAGCGTGCTCCAAGAGCACGCTAATTTACCGTCCAGCAGGCGGAAATTGTCATGTTCTTAACTCATTGGTCGGCGTAAGCATGACAACTTCACGATGAAATAAACTTACGGATAAACCGCAAATTTAGAACAACACACAAAAGTTGTTTCTGCCAAACGCCACTTGAAGCACTTGAGGCTCCAAGTCTTATCCAATTTAGAAGTTAAGAACCATAACCCGCATTAAAATTTCCCCTTACTGCATAAAGTTATTTTTAATATAGCTTTCCAGCCACTCAGAAGTCAAGCGGACAATCGCCTATCCATATGATTATACGATAAGAGTCATACCAGTCCGAGCAAATGTCACACCTTCTGGCAGCGCATAATGATGTGCGAGATCAATATCATGCGACATATGCGTCAGCATGGTTCTACCTGGCCCAAGCTCCTGAATGAGCTCCAGCGCCTCTGTCACATCGTACACCGATCTCGACTCAAACGGAAACTGTTCCTTGTAGAAGCTCGTTCCGATGATAAGCAGATCCAGCTCCGCGAGCGGCACAAGTTCCTCGCCTTGAAGCGCAATCGAATCCGAGCAGTACGCGAACGCTCGGCCAGAAGCCAGATGGCTGAAACGGAATGCATAAGCATGTCCGTTCTTGCCATGATTCACGCGCCAGCAGAGCACTTCCCATCCGCCAAACTGCATCAAACCTTCAATCGGAAGAAAATCAATTTGGTTCGATATCCATGGGAATTGGCGCTTGATCGCTTCAATGACATCAGGCATCGCATACGCCCGTCCTCTTCGTCCAAGCCATCTATTCATATCCGCCCACTCCGGCAGTCCGCCAATGTGGTCGAAATGCGCATGTGTAATCAGCATCGTATCGATCTGCCGAAGCGATGCCGTCTCCATCTGGCTGCGCCAATCCGGACCGCAGTCGATGAGCATCGTGCCGAACTCTTCGTCTGCCAAATGGACGAGCGAGCGAAATCGGCGATTTAGCCCGCTTCCTCTCGCTTCTTCACAGACAGCACAAGAGCAATAAACGCGTGGAACCCCCATAGAATCACCTGTTCCCCAGAAGGTGATAGATAGGGTCATGATGATCACTCCTTTGAGTAGACAAGCCTCCGCCTACAGAGGAAGGAGTGCGATTGTTGTCTTTTTCTTTAGCTGCTCCATCATGGCATACCATTCATCCGGCTTAATCGGTAGCGCAGAATAGTAGGTTGTTAGAAAATCAGTCACGAGCGATGCCGGGAGCTCCGTTCTGTCCTCGTCCTGTGGCAGGAAGCAAAAGTCCAAGCCGCCGACAGCTGCGCCGTCCTCTTCCCAAGACGGATGTACATATGGGAAATCAAGTCGCATATAACCGATATGCGACAGCACCTCGCGACGGACAAACGGGCTCATTGGGTAGATGCCGCCGAAATCTGACTGCGCAAGCGCTGGGTTATAAATCTCCGCGAACATGCCGAGTGATTCCGTCTCGCTCGCTGCCGCCAAGCGCGCCAGATCAGCGCTTCTGTTCTTCATCAGGAAACGGCCGATGCCAAGACCTGGGCGACCAATAATCGTGAAATCCGTCATCGCTACGCGAAGCTTCTGATAGTAACGATATTCAGTTGTGCCGACCACCTGACCCTCATGTACCGCTACGTACACATGGATGCTGTCATCCTGCAGCGGACCTTCCCATTTCTCAAAGGCATACACTTCTTCAGGAGGGAAAACCGTTTCAAGTAGCTTGTGCATGCTGGCAAACAGCGGATCATGAATGGATATTATACGGATATAGTCCATTGTTCAATACATCCTCTCGACAGGTAGATTAGGTTATAAAAGGATTGCGCCATTCCATCAAAGCAGCATAATTGCAGGATTCTTCATCTTCCAAATAATTGTCCGCAACACCGACCGGCATCCGGCCACACCTAAGCAGGAATGAGATGACAGGATCATTGAACTTCCCTTCGATAACCCCCTGCAAGTATTGCGCCGCAGATACTTCATCCTTCACTTTATTATAGCTTGGCATCCGTCCGCCTCCCAGCAAACGAGTGAGCCGAAGGTGAATGACGACGTCATACATGGAGAGCATAAGCCACTTGCCGATGCCGGCTTTGCGCAGCTCCGGAATGACGCACAGATCTACGACATAGAGCGTAGAGCCTTGCGGATTGTGATTCGTTATATAACCGCCGCTTGTGATGGACTGCCAGCTGTGATCAGCTTGCAACTGCTCGTCACTTACTCGAAGCGCAGTCATCGAACCGATGAGCTTGCCGCCCATCTCTGCGCATATTGCACCTTCCGGAAACAGCGCAGTATGCTGCTTGAGTTGTTCCTCATTCCACCACAGCTCGGATGGGAATGGCGGCGGGAAGCTGACCCGCTGGATCTCAATCATGCCTTCAATATCGGCAGCCGTATAATTGCGAATGACAATCTCGATGGGCTTGCCGTTCAAGTAGACGACTAACGATTTACGCATCTCGCTAAAGACTCCCTCCTGTAAAGGCTCACTTCCAATCGCCGTATAGATCAATTCGGCGGTCACGCCAAGTCGTAACAGAACCGGCTGCGCGAACATCGTGAAGGAGCTGGACATTGAGGTCAGCAACAACGAGCATATCATCGTTAATAATGCCTTCTGTCATGATGCCTGCGGGCGGGAACGGAATGTCATTAGGCGAAATAACAGCTGCTTGTCCGAAGTTCGCACGCATGAAATCGACTTTGCGCAGCGAACCAACCGTACCTGTCGTTACGATATATACCTGATTCTCAACCGCTCTAGCATGGCAGCAGTAGCGAACACGATAGAAGCCATGGCGGTCATCCGTACAGGATGGGCAGAAAATAATGTCCGCACCTTTGGCTCTCGCCATCCGAACGATCTCCGGAAACTCGATATCATAACAGGTCAGCATCGCGATTGTGCCAAACTCCGTATCAAACACTTGCAGTCCTTCGCCTGGTTGCATGTTCCATTCTTCACGCTCGGTCGGCGTCATATGCAGCTTCGCTTGCCGCTCAATGCGGCCGCTTGGATAGAACAGATGCGCAGCGTTATTCAGCTTGCCGCCGCCAACATCAATGACATGCGTACCGCCGATGATTTGCATGTTGTATTCGGCTGCGAGTGACTGAAACAGCGCGATGTAGCGATCTGTAAACTCTGGTAGCCGCTCGATCGGGAGCGGACGTCCCTGTTCGTCTCCAATAGACAGAAGCTGTGTCGTGAAAAACTCCGGAAACAAAACAAACTGAACGCCATACTCGGATGCGTTCCTTACATAGTGTGTTGATTGCGCGGCAAACTCGTCGAAGCTTGCGATATCCGCAAGCTTGTATTGCACGGCACATACTCGTAAACTGCTCATTTTGCATCCCCTATTCATTTATTTCTTTTGCGGCAGCGCGACCGAAATTGTCGTCCCTTGATCCGGCTTGCTGAACACGTCGATCTTGCCCTCATGCATATCGACGATGCGTTTGGCGATAGATAAGCCAAGACCTGCTCCCCCGGTAGCCCGGCTTCTCGCTCCATCAACGCGGTAGAATCGCTCGAACAGATTCGCTATTTCGTCCTCAGGAATGCCGATCCCTTTGTCCGACACGGACAAACGTACGATACCTTTGTTCACCGATAATGTAATATCAATCGCGTCTTTACTGTATTTAATGGCATTATCGAGCAGAATGACGAGGAGCTGGCGGATTTTATCCTTGTCTCCATTCAGCCTGACATCCTGCTTGCCAGTATGTACACGAATCATCCGCTGGAACGTCAAGTGCAGCATATCTGCCGTCTCATCCGCTAATTGTACGAGATTGAAGCTCTCGATGTTCAGCCAATCTTCCTGTTCTGCGTGCGCCAGCTGCAGCATGGACTTCGTCAAATTCTGCAGCCGCTGTGATTCCTTGCTAATCGCTTCAATCGCTTCATCGCGAATATTCGCGTCATCGCGCCCCCACCGCTTCAACATGCCGGCATAGCTGCTGATGACCGTAAGCGGCGTCTTCAACTCATGCGATGCGTCTGCGACGAACTGCTTCTGCCGCTCAAACTGCCGATCGAGACGATTAATCATCTGATTAAACGCCCGCGCCAGCTGTAGCAGTTCAGCAGACTGATCGCGCTGCGCAAGCTCAATCTGCCGCAGCTTCCCGCTTCTGTCGATTTCTCTCATCGTCTGGACCATATGCTGAATTGGCGACGTGAGCCTGGAGGTGAACCAATAAGTACCGAAGATGGCGAATAGAATGGCACCGATACTCGTAATCGTCAGCGCGATGACAAGCACTTGCAAGTAACTGTCTAGCAGCTGCAGCTTGCGGTAAATCTCCAGCGTACCGATCACTTCGTTATTCTTGTATAGCGGCACCTTCATATAGAGCACTCTGCGTCCTTCGATGAAGAACATGCCCGTATCATGCTTGTTTGTAAACACAGGCTTGAGCGCCAGCAGTTCAGGGTCTGACCCTTGCGAATTGAGAATCTTGCCGCTGCTGTTCACGATGCGCATCAGCTCGTCGACATTGTAATAATCTCTGAGCAGATCCGCGTTCGACAGCTGCGAAGGTTCGCTAATCCGCCTATCCTCAAGCAGAATATTTACTTTATTCGTAAGCAGCTGATCTTCGCTTCTCATCGTGATTTTTATCACAAATAAATAAACGAATATATTAAACAAGATCAGAATGAAAATGAGCCAAAAGATCGTAAAGAACGTAAACCTTCTTCGCAGCGTCATGCATCCGGCTCCTTCAGCATGTACCCGACGCCGCGCACGGTATGAATGAGCTTATGCCGATAGCCTTTATCAATCTTCTGCCGTAAATATCGAATGTACACGTCGACAAGATTGGTCTCGCCGATGAAATCATAGCCCCATACTTCGGACAAAATATCTTCCCGTGACTTCTCGTCGTTCCGATGCTCCGCCAAGTAGACGAGCAGCTCAAACTCTCGCGGTGTGAGCTCGATCAGCACATCTTTGCGATACACTTTGCGTGTGCGCAGCTCAATTGACAGATCAGCCACTTTAAGCACATCTGGGCTCTCCGCTTCTTTCGGCTGAGCTTGAAAAATTCGCAGCAGATTGCGGACTCGTGCTAGCAGCTCTTCCATCGCGAATGGCTTCGTAATATAATCGTTAGCGCCATGCTCAAAGCCGCTTACTTTATCAGGAATCGTATCGCGTGCAGTCAGCAAAATAATCGGAATCGGATTGCCGGACTGGCGAATTCGGCGCAGCACTTCAATACCGTTCAGCTCTGGCAGCATGACATCTAGCAGCAGCATATCCCATTCGCCGTTCATCGCTTGCTCCAAGCCACTCCTGCCGTCAGCAGCGCGACCGACTACATATCCTTCATGTTCCAGCTCTAATTGGAGGACTCTGGCAATACCATCCTCATCTTCGATGACTAGAATGCGTTCGTTCATTCTTGGTTCGCACCCACTTCGTAGTAGACTTCTTCACTATCATAAAGAAGCCGATGAGCCAATGCAAGCATTAGCGAGCCTTGTCGATCCGCGCAATGAGCGGGTTTAAAGCACGTTCCAGCTGGGGAAGCCAGCTTCTATTCGCTGTTGCCCATGACCCTGACCATTGCTGCTGCACCCATTCTTCAGCTGGCAGCATCGGGATTTCGCACAGCGGCTTCTTTGGAATCGCGCTTATCCATTCGCTGCGATATCGGAACTTCATCGTTTTATTCGCAAGCCAGTAGGTCTCTTTGCCCGCCTGATCACGCTCATAGCTAATGCGCTCGGCTGCTTTCATACGATGAGGCGTCCATTTGGACACCGCGGGATCAACTATGAACACAAGCATATCGCATTGGATCAACTCCAACTCCAGATCAGATGTCCGTAATGATTGTGAAGTCCACTTACTAGAGACATCCGTAATCTGGATCGGCGCTGAAATGGAGGCGTTTAACAGCTTGTATTGCATCGCAGAGTCGAGACTGGACTGCAAGAAGGCTGGCTCAAGCACGAACCACTGAAGCAGTCGCGAGGTAGACGAGTAGAAGCTGCGATACATGGGTACTGTGAGCGCAACAGTATGCTGCTTAGCAGGCTGCGTTAGGAGCGCATGCCATTCTGGCTCGAGCTCTGGATGTTCAATTGCCGCACATGGGATTTGGCGCGCCTGTAGCAAGTGTGCAAGTGTTAATGCGATGAATGTCCCGCCGGCTCCAGGCGATAACGAAGCAATAATGATGCTTTGTTTCCGAGAGGACCCAGTCTTCTCATGGCGGATATCACTTATTACTGGCAGTGTCGCGAAACATTTCGTGAGCGCGTTTTGCGCTTCCATGACATTGCTATACCGGAAGCTCGGATTCGGGTCGATCATTCGGTTCATTACAGCTGCTAGTTCTCTGGGCACATGTGATAGCTGATGAGATCCCGAATTCGGTGTATCGCCATCAATTGCTACTTTCCTCCCGCCACTAAGCAAGTAATAGAGAAGCGCTCCTAAACCGAATACGTCCGTCCGAACATCACTCTGCTGCTCCCCTTCCTGCTCAGGGGCGGCAAAGCCCGGCGTTCCTAGCTGCACAGTGTCCTGCTCCTTCCCAGGCTTATATTCCCGCGCAATGCCAAAGTCAATCAGACGCACAAAGCCGCTCCGATCAATCATGACGTTTGTAGGCTTCAAGTCACGATGAATAATGGCCGGATTTCGAGTGTGCAAGTAATGTAACGCATCTGCCAGCTGTATGCCGATATCGGCTGCGCGGGCAGCCGGAATAATGCCTTCGTGCTCAGCCATATAAGCCTGCAAGGTCATGCCGTCGATATAATCCATGACTAACAGCTCATGACCATGCTGGTCTGGCGGAAAATAATCAATAATAAGCGGCAGATGTGGATGGTTCAGCCGCATGAGCAGTCCTGCTTCTTCAGCACTGCTTGATACATGATCGACGTTCGCAAGGCTCATTTTCACAGCACGAAGCTTGCCCTGCAGACGGATATCCTCAGCAGCATATACCTCGCCCATACCTCCGCGTCCAATACGACCAATTACCCGATAGCGTCCGCCAATGATGACGCCAGGCTCATAACTGTGAATGGCATGCTCATTCCGTTCCATAACGATCCCTCCTGATTCTTAAAAAGATGACTAAACAAAAAAAGCACCCCGAAAGAACAACTGCCAGGCAGTCGTTTCAATCGGGATGCTTTCCCATCTTGCGTATAATCGTGCTACTTCTTTACCAAGTATAACGTAATTTCGTCGCGGTTGTGGAACAATTGCTTTGCCTTCTTCAGCTCGAACGCGCTTTCCAGCTTCGCGACAACGTCGCGGATCGTCTGCAGCGGCTTCTTATGCATCAACTTCAGCGTAATAATCGCTGTTGCGCCATCTGAGAGTGCGTCTGTCTTCTCAAGCACGAGCTTCGCCATCTGCATCGGGCTCCAGCTCATATCGCAGACAAGAAGATCGAACGTTCCCGATGGAAAATTGACATCCGACGCATTCTTCTTCATTACTGTCAGTCTCGGGTAAGCCGAAAGCGACGGATGCAGGTTAGCCGGGTCAATGGACGTTACGCGCAGTCCACGCTCAAGCAGCAGCTGTGTCCAGCCGCCTGGTGCAGCGCCGATGTCGACAGCTTGCCGATAGGTCTCAAAGTATAGCTTGAAAGCACGCTCGGCTTCGAGCAGCTTGAATTTCGCACGTGAAATTTGCCCTTCTTCGCGTTGAAAGCGTACTGCGCCTCCCGGCCAATCAGACAACTGTTCAGCCGGTGTACCCCAGCCAACATAAAGCTCTTCCGCTCCAGCGAAGATCGATAGGATCACGTCAGGCGACTGCATGACTGTCTCAGCGCCGACCTCCATTAAGACTGCATCCAGCACTGACTTCGTGTCGGCAGCGGAATACATGAACGGCGTTTTCTCGACGCGGCGGAGATGAACCGCTACAGTCTGATTATCTACGCGCGAGCGTGCGTGACGAACCAGATCAGACAGCGCCTGCAGATCGTCTGCACTGCCTTGGATCGGCAAAGCGCGCTCGATGTGCTGAATGTGGCGTAAGAAAACTGGTTCATTCTTCTGCAGAAGGTCGAGCAGCTCCTCGCGGCTAAGAGGTACTTCCATCTTGAATACTTCACCCGCGATTAGCTGGGTGAATTTAATGCCATTAACGAACCGACGCAGCTCTTCCATCGCGAGCGATGCAAAGCCGTGGTTCGCTGTCCCTATCCAATGACTCACTTTATTATGCCTCCTGGTAATGCCCGAATCCACGGGCGGTCATCCGCCCATTCTACTTCAACTGGCCAGTCGTATGCACGGCTGAGCCATTCTGGGCTTAGCACTTCTTTTTTCGGTCCCGCTGATAGAATCTTTCCGTCCTGCACAAGTGCAACATGCGTGAACAGCGGGATAATTTCCTCCATATGATGCGTCACATAAACGACAGTAATGTCACGCTTGCTCAAGTGGCCAAGATCAATCAACAGCTTCTCGCGTTCATAGAGATCAAGTCCCGCGCATGGCTCGTCCATAATGAGAATCTTCGGATTCGACATGAGCGCACGAGCAAGCAGAACCTTTTTGCGTTCACCTTGAGATAGTGTCGCCAGTGTTTGCCCCGCTGTATACAGGATCCCAACCTCATCCAGTAGACGAAGCGCCTTCTGACGAACCTCCTCATCGATGGTTTGGTAGAAACGCAGGAAGGCGTACTCGCCAGTTGCGACTACTTCCCATACCGGGTCACGCATTGTCAGCTTCTCTAGAACCGATTGGCTAATGTAGCCAATTTCCTTGCGCACTTCCCGCACATCGCATTCGCCGAAGCGATTGCCAAGCACATCTACAGTACCCGAGGATGGGAACTGATAGCCTGTCATCATTTCAAGCAGCGTCGTCTTTCCGCAGCCGTTGCGGCCGAGAATAACCCAATGTTCACCTTTATTCACTTGAAGATTAATGCCACTAAGTATTTGACGCTCCTCACGACGGAACGTTATGTCTTTTAACGTAATCACAAATTACCCTCCCATATGTACGAGCCACACTCACCCCGGCATCGGGCCGTGATGAATACTGATATGTAATGGCGCATGCTGCGTCAGTAAATGTATCATCTGCATACGTCCAGCAGGACTTGAAGTATGAAAATAACAAGTGCGCGGATACCGGCCGCTATCGACGATATACTGCACGACGCTTAGACCGGTTGGCTGTCCCCATCCGAGATCGAAATCCAACGATAGAAGGTCTACTTCTTCATGCTCCAGCAGCAGCTTGCATTCCTCTGCTGTCTTAGCAAGGACGAAACCCTTTGGACATGGCCGAAAATCATCTAAATAAACGTTAATCAACCTGCTCGACTCCCCTTAGACGCCGAATACGTTCAAGCTGCTGCCGATGTGTACCATCAGAATCAGCTGGTGTCTCAAGCACGAAAGGCACCTCAGCCATAAGCGGATGCCTCAGAAGCCATTCAAGCCCTGCTTCGCCGATGTAACCTTCGCCTATGCGCGCATGGCGATCACGTTTCTCCCCGCTCGGATAAACCGAATCGTTCAGATGCACAGCTGACAAATGCTCAAGCACCCCAAGCTCCTTCGCTTTATGAAACCATTCGGCATCCGGACTCCCATTCCAGACACCGCTGGCGAACAGATGGCAAGTATCGAGGCAAAAGCCGATTTTGTGCGGATCGATAGCTAGGCTGCGGATTTGTGCAAGCTCCTCCATCGTCGTCCCCATGAACGTTGAATCGCCAGCTTGGTTCTCAATGAGCAGCTTCGCACTACCTTGCCATTGTGACGTAACCGCACTAAGCGCCAGCACCGCGTTACGATAACCTTCCAGCGGATCTGCACCCTTGTATACACCGAAATGAACAACGACTCCCAGCGACCCGCATGCTTCCGCGATCTCGAGATCGTTCAGCAGCGATAGCACCGTCCTTGCCCGAAGCTCCACGTCTTCTGACGCAACGTTCGTCAAATATGGCGAGTGCGCGATCGACACGATTCCTTGATCTCGGCAATATGCAGTACACCGCAGTGCATCGTTCAAATCAGGCGTCTTAAGGGCAAGACTTCGCGGATTTTTCGGAAAATATTGAAATGCGTTCGCGCCAAGCTGTTTCACTTTGCGCGCCGCTTGAACGTAACCGCCCCTCGTCGATACATGAAAGCCGAGTCGCATACGTCTTGCTCACCTGTCCTTCTGACATTGGCTGCAATAGAACACTTTGCGTGAATTAAGCTCTTCTTGCGTGATTGGTGTTCCGCAGTTGACGCACGGCTCGCCGCCGCGATCATAGACGAGGCAATGCTCGTTGTAGCCGCCAGTCACGGTATCATTGTTCGTGAGCGGCAGCTCCATATAGCCGCCATACCCTACTGCCCGCTCAAGTGCGCTGTGCATGGCATTATAGATGCGCTCCCATGTTTCGGACTCGATCTCCGATATGCGTGCTGCCGGCTTCACTCCAGCGGCAAAAGCGATCTCATCTGCATAGCAGTTACCGATACCCGCAATGACGCGCTGCTCGACGAAAGCCGTCTTGAGCGATCCGCGCTTGCCTTTGAACCGCTCAATAAACTTCGGCAATGTAAGCCATTTGTCGAACGGCTCTGGCCCGAGATCAGCGAGCTTTGCAGTGGCTTCCTTAACGGAGAGAAGATGCAAATAGCCGAGACGGAGTCCGCTGAAGCAAAGATCGCCTAGCGGGAAGCTAATCGCAACTTGAACGGAGCGGTCTGATCGTTCCGGCATCGTTCCATCATCATTTGGAATATTCGATTCATAACGGATTAATCCGCCAAGCATGAGATGAAGGAGCAACCGTTTCCCGTTATCGAGATGGAAGAGAAGCATTTTTCCACGGCGCTCGACGAACCACACCGTTCGGCCGACCAGCTCTGCTTCGAATGTCTCCACGGGAACGTTGATCGACTTTTCCCTATTGACGGCAACCTTCATAATTGGTTGGCCAGATATGCGTTCCGCCAGCATCATGCGATAATGTTCCATTTCCGGATATTCCGGCATCGTACAACTTCCTTCCTATGGGCGTTAAAAACGCGCCAGCTGATCACGAATGTACTGCTTTAATTGATATAAGTCATGGATAATGACGTCTGCTTCACAGCCTGCAGCACTCAACAGCTCTTTATAATTGTCGCCAGTTGCGAGTCCAGTTAAAACAAGGATCGACCTGCAACCTGCGGCATGCCCAGCAGCTATATCAGTTGCCGGATTATCGCCGATTACCCATGCCTCTCCAGCTTCCAGACCCATGCGCTGCAGAGCAAAATCCATCAATATCGACGATGGCTTGCCGATCACAGTTGGCGTGACGCCTGTCGCAGTGCGAAGGAGCGCAGAAATTGAGCCTGCCCCTGGAATGAGACCATGCTCGGAAGGAAGAAGCAGGTCTGGGTTCGTAAGAATATACTGTGCGCCGCTGCGAATGAATTGCACCGCTTTGGCAAGCTTATCATAGGTCAGCTGCCGGTCGATGCCTTGCACGACAATATCCGGTTCGTCTTCGACAAGCTGCAAGCCTGCTGTTTCCAGCGCTGCGCGCAAACCCGATTCGCCGATGACATGCACGCGAGCATTCGGCTGTTGCTGCGCAATGTAGGCTGCCGCCCCTTGCGCGGAGGTGCACACCTCATCCGCACTTGCGGGAATACCCATTGCTTGCAGCCGCTCTGCTACGACCTCAGGCGTTGCGGTTGAATTATTCGTTACAAATAAATAACTGAGCTCCTGCTCTCGGAGCATCTGTATAAGCTCATCAGCACCAGGAATCATAATGCCGCCATGATAAAGCGTTCCGTCCAAATCAATGAGCAGACCGCGAAGTGCGTGTGAAACGCCCATAATCGTCCACCCCTATTCTGCTTGTTCAATTCGGTTCCATTTCTGCAGTTTACCGCGTAATCGGTCGATCCGCTTGCGAATCAGCTCAAGCTCTATTCTTCGCTTATTCTGAATTCGAAGTCCAGCGTGCCTACGCAGTGCGATCGAATGCGCTTCCTCTGCTAGCGAGAGCGCTGCCTGCAGTTCCTTGGTCCGATGTTCATAATACATCGCTAGCTCGATATGAGCCTCATAATCCGGCCAATTGGCAGCTTCTGCATCTTGCACAGCCTTCTGCCACAATAACACAGCACGCTCCCAATTTCCACATTTCTTGTCCCGCTCCGCCAGCATGCACAAGCATTTTGGGGAGATTTGAGGATGATCTGTCAGAAGCGTATATAGCGGCTCTGCAAGCTCTTTCTTCCCCATCCGCTCGAGCCAAAGACCTGTACGAAGAAGCTCCTCGGCTTCACTCGGCAGCGCGACCTGCTTGCCTAGTCCACCGCTCAGCAAATATCCGAACCGGATGGCAAGAACGGCGAGCGAGAGCATATCGCATTCATTGTGCTCGAAAACGCCAAGCAGCGGCTGCGGCTTTCCGTCTGCAAGATATTGAAAATAAATCGCAGGCGCCTGCGAACCAGGCACATCATCTTCCCGCGTAATGCCAAGGCGCTCTTCCTCAACATGGCTTAGCCTGCAGGAAACGAGCGTGTTGCGCCAGATGGAGCGTGATGGATGCAGCAGATCAACATGAATCGGTTCCCACTTGAAGGTGCGGAAGCCATTTAAGATGAATCGATTATGAAGGACTGGCCAATCGAAGGTACGGCCGTTATACGTAACGAGATGCGTGAAGCTCGGCAGCAAATTACACAAGTAGCCAATCATTGCGCGTTCCTCAGCAGGATGGCGAATCAGCATTTGCTCAACGACGAATACATCTTCTTGCAAATAAGCCAGCCCAACCATAAAGGGCACATTCCCAGTGCCCACGCCTAGCCCCGTCGTCTCAAGGTCGAGGAAAAGCAGATTGGTGTAGTCGAGCTGCGTCTGCTCCGGCTTACGGAATACGTCCATGTGCAGCTGTGTTTCTTCCAGTTCCCCCAGTCGATGAATGCCATGCCGATGCATTAAAGGATAACGACTTTCGCGTACAAGAAAGGTTCCTTCGGTCGACTCGACAATACGAACGTTCAGCTCTTCCCAGTCAGCGGACAGTTCATTAGACTCTTCGGCAATAGCTGGCGCAGAGGACGATATCTCTTCATCCAATACCTCTGCTACCTGATCAACCGTCTCTTCCGTGACCATACCCGCAAGCCGTTCCGCTTGGGCAGCCGCACTGCTGCGCATCCTTAGCAGCTTATCGCGCAGCCCGCTCATGTTGACACGCCTACACTTGCCGGGCAGCCGCTTAGACAGCTATGGCTCTGTGTATTCTTCATTGTGACTAACGCACGAATTAAAGCTGCGCTAGCAGCTGGATGCTTCTTCTCTTCCCGTTTATTCCATTTATTTCCGTTCCAATACATGCCGGGCACCCGTCCTCACATATGCATTTTCCGATAAGGTTCTGTGCAGATTCCTTAATTTCACCGAAGCGCTTATAAACTTCTTCAGCCAGTCCGATACCGCCAGGGTAATGATCGTAAAGAAACACGGTAGGAAGCCCAGAATGCGACGCCTTAATTTGCGATACGACATGGATGTCATTGCGATCACACATGACCATAACAGGCACGATATGCTGTAGCACGTTTGAAATTCCTAGTAATAACTGTTCCAAAGTCTTCACCCCTATTTCAGGGTCTACTTCTTTCAACTCGATCCAGGCTGCGCTCGTATGCAATTCTTCTTCCGGAAGATGAATGGGTCCGCTCCCAATATTCTCACCGGTCGTCAGTTTGATTTTCTTAAATATAGTAGGTATGGCGTTTATCGAAACATCACCGTAATGAAGTGCGGCTTTATTCCTATTCGTGGTTCGATCTATTTCCAATACTTTAAGCTGTACAGCTAGGTTAGCGTCGGTATAATACTCTACGTCCACTTCGCGAACGTAAGCTTTCTTATGGTCCCAGTCCAGCTTCTCAACCTGGAACTGTACCCCTTCGTGCAAATAGATTGCCTCATCGTGCAGCAAGGTCATGGCGCTAAAGCGGTCCATTTCGCCGATTATTTTTACATCAGCTACATTCGATTGGTCTACAATAACTACGTTTTCCTGGGAAGCAGAACGCAGGCTGATGTTATTCGCCGGGAAAGACTGATTCGCCCAGTAATATGTGTCGCCATTCTTATGCAGTATTCGATCCTCTACCAAATAGTCCATGATGTCCGTTACGCCCTGCGTACCAAATTCTTCGCTGTGCTTGAAAGGCAATTCATATGCGGCGCACCGCAAATGATCCACAAGGATGATAAGATTCTCGGGGTTGATCCGCGCAGATTCCGGGTTGCGTTCGAAGAAGTAATCTGGATTGTTTACGATATATTGGTCTATCGGAGTCGAACTAGCTACCATAATGATGAGGGCTTCGCCATGACGGCGCCCTGCCCGGCCTGCCTGCTGCCAAGTGCTTGCCACGCTTCCAGGGTAGCCGTTCATAACGCACACCTGTAGCTGGCCGATATCTACACCCAGTTCTAATGCGTTCGTGCTAACTACGCCTAAGATTTCCCCGGCCCTTAAACCCTTCTCAATTTCTCTTCGCTGGTTCGGCAAGTAACCGCCCCGATAGCCTCGAATAGATTTAGAAGCGATCTGATTCTTAACCAGTTCCTGCAGATGACTGAGAATCAGCTCTACGCGAACCCGGCTCCTCGCAAAGACGATGGTTTGAATTTTGTTTTTTAGAAACTCCGTCGCCAAATGATTCACTTCAACAGATGCGCTTTTTCTAATATTAAGTGCCTTATTTACAATCGGCGGGTTATAGAAAACAAAATGCTTCCTGCCTCTAGGCGCCCCGTTATCGTCAATTAAGCGCATCGGCTGCCCCGTCAATTGTTCTGCTAACTCCTTTGGGTTCGCGATTGTAGCAGACGTACAAATAAATGTAGGATTACTGCCATAAAAGCTGCAAATTCGTTTAAGACGGCGCAATACGTTCGCTACGTGACTCCCGAAAACGCCTCTATATGTATGCAACTCGTCGATAACGACATACTTTAGATTCTCAAACAAGCTAACCCATTTGGTATGGTGCGGCAATATACCGGAATGCAGCATGTCCGGGTTTGTGATCACGATATGCCCAGCCTTGCGTACGATCTGACGAATAGCCGGCGAAGTATCGCCGTCATAGGTGAAACTTTTTATGTCGATTCCCATTTCATCGATAATTTCATTTAGTTCGCTTCTTTGATCCTGAGAGAGCGCCTTCGTCGGAAAAAGATACAGTGCCCTGCTCGTGTCGTCCTTTGCGATCGCTTGCAGCACTGGCAAGTTGTAGCACATGGTTTTGCCCGAAGCCGTTGGCGTTACCGTTACAATGTTCTCACCATTCGTGACTGCTTGAAAGGCACTGTACTGGTGGGAATACAGCTGCTCGATCCCTCGTTTGGCAAAAGCGTCTTTGATTCGCGGATCAACAGCCTCCGGGATTGGGCTATATCGCGCTTCCTGTGGTTCGATCTCGTGCCAATTGACTATATTTTCATTTGTCCTAAGCTCTTGGATAACCTCGGTCAAGTTTTTCTTTCTAAAGGTCATAGTTTCAACTCTTTTCTATAGAACGGTTGTTCTCGTAATTATAACCCTTCAATACCTATCAGTAAAAGCCCCAAAAAGGGCATGGAAATAATTAATCTCGTCAGTCTCGCAATTAAAGCAAAAAACCGTCTTCGTCTGCCCACCGAGGCAAACAAAGTCGGTTCTCCTATTATACAAACGGCGGCTCCCACATTTTCTTGTTCCATCCGACACGTTCATGAATGACATTAAAATTACGATCCAGCCTCACTGCGGCGGTGAATGGCGTATGCTTCTTATGCCAGAATCGGACGTCGCTCCAAATCACCAAGTAGCCGTCCGCATGCTCCTCAACGTCCACATGGATACAAGCGGCAAGATGATGAAAAGCTTGCACCCCGTCTACGTCGATTGTCGCTTCAGCGGCAGCGGCTAGTCTCTCTGGGCTTCTTTTGTACAGCATCGCTTCTTCATGGACAACGCTGCGATTCAGATTACCTTTGATGAAAGCATCACCAGTGTCGATTACAAACTGCCATGCCATACCGAACAGCGTCGGGGTTAACGTGATTTGCCCCAGATTCACTCGGTAAGCTCTGCATAAGCTTCTAATTACGGAACGGGATACGAGAAACCGCCATAACATGTAAATCAGCGTCAAGGCATATACGAGCAGAAACATCCTCACCGGATTCGGCGTCGCGCCGGTGGTCCAGAGTAACACAACGGCTGCATGCATCGCGAATAGATAAGGATCGAGTAGGCATAGTACATCGAGATGCAGCCATCGCCTAGTGAATGGCCGCATGCATTGTACGCCATAGGCGTTAAACAAATCGAGTGTAATATGGAAACAGACTGCGATGAACGCCCATAGGATGACGGTCCAGCTCCATTCCTGAACTCCGAAGAACCACGCAATCGGTAAGCCGATGAGCGGCGCCCAGACGAGAGGTGCAGGCAGCGAATGGGTTAATCCGCGATGGTTGCGAATATAAGCCGACCCACCCTTTAACCGCATAACCGCATCAAAATCAGGAGCATGACTGCCAATCAGCGTCGCGGCTAATACCGCGTACAACAGATCAGGATGTGCGCTAACTGTCGGATCAACGAGCGAAAGTCCTGCCAACGTGGCGCCAAACAAGAGGTGACTTCCTGTATCCATCCACCATCATCCCTTCGCGAGTCTGCGCTATAATGCTTTAACGCAAATAGCGTAACAGCAGACTGTAAAGAGATGATTTGAGATTGATGATGTTTTTGTAAGTATGGCATCAGTGGGCTGCATCAGCAGTAGCTATCGCTTTACGATAAACTCGGCAAAATCCGACGCAGGCTCGATGTTCGGAAACAGTTGCTTCGCATCATCTACCATCTCCGCAACCGCTTCCTCGTCGAAGCGCGAGCTGAAATGCGTCACGACGAGCCGCTTCGCGCCGGCTTTCTGTGCTATCTCGGCTGCTTGGCGAATCGTCGAGTGCCCATACGCCTCCGCCTTCACTTCCATGCCGCCGGCAAACGTCGCCTCATGGACGAGCAAATCAGCACTGCCCGCCAGCACGACCGCATTATCGCATGGCTTCGTATCTCCAAGAATCGTAATAACCCGACCGGCAATCGGTGGTCCGACCACTTCTGCCGAACAGACATGACGTCCATCCTCAAGCATAATGTCTTCCCCACGCTTCAATTTGCCGTATTGAGGCCCAGGCTTAACTCCAAGCTCAGCGAGCAAACCCAGATTCAACTGACCCAGCTGCGACTTCTCCGTGATCCGATAGCCAAAGCAAGGCATGCGGTGCTCGAGCGCAGCAGCTTCAATAATGAAGCGACTATCCTCGGCAACGACACCCTCCTGTATTTCAATGACTTCAAGCTCATAGCCTAAATGCACGCCACTATGATGAAAAATAACGTCCAAATATGCCTTCAGACCCTTCGGTCCATAGACCTGCAGCGGTCCTGCACCTTCGAAATACGAGCGGCTGCTAAGAAGTCCTGGCAATCCATATAGATGGTCGCCATGCAGATGCGTGATGAAGATCCGCTCCAGCTTATTCAGCTTCAGCCCGCTCGCAAGCAGACGATGCTGCGTTCCTTCTCCTGTATCAAACAGCCAAAATCCGCAGAACGGCTCAGGCAGCGATAATGCGATCGACGTCACATTGCGAGACTTTGTCGGCCTACCTGCACTCGTTCCGAGAAACGTAAGCTTCACTTATCTATCCCTCCAATCATCAGCTATAACAATACCCTCCGGAAACACGGGCTTCAACCGCGCTTTTCGGAGGGTGGGTATAAGAAACTATTTGCTATGCCTTATCAACGTTGAAGTACTGTGCTTGCGGATGCGCGAACACCATTGCCGATACTGAAGCTTCAGGCTCCATCATGAAGCCTTCAGTCAGCTCTATACCGATATCTTCCGGCTGCATCAGCTCGAACAGCGGCTGCTGATCTTCGAGGTTCGGACAAGCCGGATAGCCGAACGAGACGCGAATGCCTTGGTAACGGGCACCGTGGCGTTGCTTCATCGTCATTTCCGGGTGATCCGGGTAACCCCATGTATCACGCATCAGATGATGGACACGCTCTGCCATCGCTTCCGCAACTTCAAGCGCAACGGATTGCAATGCGTGCGAACGCAAGTAGTCACCGTTATCCTTCAGCTCAGTTGCTTTCTCACGGACTCCTTCACCGGCAGTGACAACGAGGAAGCCGACGTAATCCATCACGCCGCTCTCTACCGATTTCAAGTAATCCGCCAGACACAGGTATGGCTCTACTTGCTGCCTTGGGAACGAGAAGCGCTTAATCTCCACGCCAGGCTGCTTCGGATCATAGATAATAATATCATTGCCCGAAGACTGCGCCGGATAGAAGCGATACATGCCGTGAGCTTGGAGCAGCCCTTTCGCAGCATCTGCCAACAGCCCGTCAACGGTTTCCTTCAAGTTAACAGCCTTCTCATTACCTTCTGCGAGCAATTGATCGACATTACCCTTCAATCCGAGATGGTGACCTAATAGCATCTGCATATTGATGTATGGCACGATGTGTGGAATAGGTACGTTTCGGAGCACATGTCGGTCAGTATCCGGCGGGATATACACTGGTGCATCCTGATTAATCGAAGACTTCACCGCACGTGTCAGCTCAGGCAATGGCTTCTTCTCTTCTTCTTCGACTCCGCCGGAAGCTTTGAACGCTTCCATCTCTTCCTGATAAACACGGCGAGAATCTGGATTCATCAGCTTGTTCGCGATATCAAGTCCGTCCATCGCATCCTTCGCATACAGTACAAGACCGTCATACTCAGGTCCAATTCGATTCTTGGTGAATTTACGTGTGAGCGCTGCACCACCTACAAGAATAGGTGCATCGATGCCAGCATTGCGCAAATCCTGTGCCGTCAACACCATCTGCTGAGCCGATTTAACAAGAAGACCCGACAGGCCAATGGCATCTGCTGGCTCCTTACGGTAAGCCTCGATGAGCTGCTCTGGAGCGACTTTAATGCCAAGGTTGATAATCTTATAGCCATTATTGGACAGGATGATTTCAACCAAGTTTTTGCCGATATCATGCACGTCGCCTTTAACTGTCGCAAGAATAATCTTCCCTTTGACCGCAGAATCAGCCTTCTCCATATGCGGCTCCAGATACGTAACCGAAGCTTTCATGACCTCGGCGCTCTGAAGAACCTCAGCTACGATCAGCTCGTTATTATTGAATAGACGGCCGACCTCACTCATCCCTAGCATCAGCGGACCGTTAATAATATCAAGCGGCGCGTACTTGGTTAGCGCTTCGTCGAGATCCGGATAGAGCCCTTCCTTCGTGCCTTCTACGATATAAGAGCCAAGCCGCTCCTCGAGCGTTAGATTGGATATTTTCTCCTTCTTCTCGACCTTCTTCTCACGGAACGCAGCGACGAATGCCGAGAGCGTATCATCATTCGTATTGAAGATGAGATCTTCCGCCAAACGGCGCTCTTCCTCAGGAATGGATGCATATCGCTCCAGCTTCTCTGTGTTTACGATCGCGTAATCAAGGCCGGCTTTGGTCGTGTGGTACAGATAGACCGAGTTCAACACCTCGCGGCCTGCATCCGGCAAGCCAAAGGAGATGTTACTTAGGCCAAGAATTGTCTTCGCCTTCGGATATTTCGCCTTGATCATCTTGATACCTTCGATCGTCTCAACCGCAGAACCGATGTACTGCGGATCACCAGAGCCAACTGGGAACATATTCGGGTCAAAAATAATATCTTCCGGGTTCATCCCATACTTCTCCGTAAGGAGCTCATACGAGCGAGTCGCCACTTCCATCTTTGCTTCACGCGATACCGCTTGGCCGCGCTCGTCAATCAGGATACAGACGACGGCTGCGCCATAGCGATGAATGAGCGGCAAAATCTTCTCAAACTTCGATTCGCCATCCTCAAGGTTAATGGAATTAATGATCGCTTTACCTTGAGAATATTTGAGACCCAGCTCGATAATGTGATCGTAGGTTGAATCGAGCATGAGCGGAACTTTAATCTTCTTTACAACTTCCGGAATGAACTTATGCACCGCATATGCCTCATCAATATCAGTATCCTGTAAGTTGATATCGATAATATGAGCGCCGTTCTTCACTTGTGCGCGAGCAATTTCAGACGCTTCATCGAATTTCTCTTCTTTAATGAGACGTTTGAATTTACGCGAACCGGAAATATTCGTCCGCTCACCGATCATAATTGGACGGTTTTCTTCTTCGATATAAACCGTCTCAATACCGGAAACTGCAGGTGGATGCTCGCCCATCTTCGTCCGCGGCGCGTAGTTCGAGAGAGTCTCCGCGAGCGCGCGAATATGGGCAGGTGTCGTACCGCAGCAGCCGCCGGCAATATTCAGCCAGCCTTGCTCAGCAAAGTCAGCAATCTTCTTCGCAAGCGAAGCCGGCGACTCATGGTAATTGCCGTTCTCATCCGGCAAGCCTGCATTCGGGTAGCAGCTGACTGCTGAACGGGCAATGCCCGACAGCGAACGGATATGATCGCGCATAAACTCTGGACCTGTCGCACAGTTCAGACCGATCGAGATCGGGTTCATATGCTCCAGCGAGATGTAGAACGATTCGATATTTTGACCGGCAAGTGTTGTTCCCATCGGTTCGATCGTACCAGAGATCATGAGTGGGAGCGTAATGCCTGTCGCTTCGAACGCTTTATGAATGCCGATTGTACCCGCTTTAACGTTAAGTGTATCTTGGGAGGTTTCAAGAAGGAGCGCATCCACACCGCCTTCAATTAGAGCAACAGTTTGTTCAAAATAGCTCTCTACGAGCTCATCAAACGTTACGCCGCCTGTAACAGACAACGTCTTCGTCGTTGGACCGAGCGCGCCTGCAACATAACGAGGCTTGTCCGCCGTCGTATATTTGTCCGCAGCAGCGCGAGCGATTCTAGCTGCTGCGAGGTTGATTTCTCGTGCTTTCTCTGGAATATCATATTCCACCAGTACGACACTTGTCGCACCGAACGTGTTCGTTTCCAAGATATCAGCGCCAGCTTCCAAATAAGCCTCATGAATGCCTTGAATGACATCAGGACGCGTGAGAACGAGCATTTCATTACAACCATCCAGCTCTTCGCCGCCAAAATCATCCGGCCCGAGATCAGCCTGCTGAATCATCGTACCCATTGCACCATCTAGTATAAGAATGCGTCTTTCGAGCATTTCCCCAATCGTCGGTTTCGTCATTGATGTCTTCCTTTCCACCAAAAAAATCATTTCCTTTTACTCTACCAGAATTCACCGTAAGTGCAAAGAACCTTTTGCAGGCATAGGGTCCGTGCTGTCGACAGGGCAACCAAATTGTTCTATACTTAATCGTATTGGCATTTATGATTTTGTGAAAAGAGGGATTATTTCGATGGCTGAAATTCGTATTCGCAGCACGAACGAACGCATCTCCGGCGAAGAGAACGTCCGTGCGTTTCTAGACAATCAAGAAGTGCTGTATGAGCACTGGGAAGCAAGCAAGCTGCCCGCTGAACTTCATAACAAATTCGTTCTTTCCGATGAAGAGAAACAAACGATTCTGTCTACGTACGATGAAGAGATCCGCGAGCTCGCTGCACGCCGCGGCTATCAAATCTGGGATGTCATCTCCCTCTCGGACGCGACTCCAAACATCGAGGAGCTGCTGAAGAAATTCGAGCAGATCCACACGCATACAGAAGATGAAATTCGCGGTATCGTATCTGGCCGAGGCATCTTCATTATTAAAGGTGATGAGGAAACGGGTTACTTCGATGTTGAGCTGGAAGCTGGCGATGTCATCTCCGTTCCTGAGAACAGAGCGCATTTCTTCACGCTAATGGACAACCGCGAAATTATCGCAGTTCGCCTCTTCATCGAGAAGGATGGCTGGGTTGCAACGAATCTCGAAGATCCGGCTTTTGCATAACAGTTGGATGATAAACGAAGAAAAGAAGAAGACCTGCCATGATGGCGGGTCTTCTTCTTTTAGGTGGCTGCAGCTTCATTACACGAGCAGCGGCAGCAGTTCTTCGAGATGTTTGATTTCATGAGCTGGAATGATTTCGTCTGTACGTTTCATGCCATGGCGGTTAATCCAAACGGATGTCATGCCAATCGTATTCGAGCCGAGAATATCAGTCGTCAGCTTATCTCCAACCATAATGCCGTGCTCCGGCTCGATGCCGAGACGCTCCAGCGCATGGTGGAAAATCTCAGCGGCAGGCTTCCCTTTGCCGAATTCGCCAGAGATGATGATGTGGTCAAAATACGGAACGATCGCAGGTACGCCGGCCAGCTTCTCGCGCTGCAAGTCAGGTGAACCGTTCGTCAGCAGCAGCAGCTTGTACTTCCCTTTCAGCTGATCGAGTACAGCGAACGTCTCTTCGTATACGTAAGGACGCTTGCGGCGCTCCGCAGGGAATTGTTCCGCAAGCTGCGCGCCGAGCTCCGGATTATCAATACCGAGTGACGAAAGTCCACGCGTCCAAGCATCGCGGCGGTATCCTGGCGCAAGCTCCTGCAGCATCCGGAATTCCTTCTGTTCGCCCTCGAGGAAGTTCGCCCATAGCCCTTCGAAAGGATTAATACCGATCATCTTCGTGAATGCGAAAGTCTCATACGATTCATAGAGCGCACGCGCTTCGCGGCGTACCGCTTCTTCAAGCGCCTTCGCATCTACGCCGCTCTGGGCTGCTCCTGCTTCGCAAGTTGCGTCGAACGCTTCCTGTACGCTGCGGTCATCCCATAGCAGCGTATCATCTAGATCAAATAGAACTGCTTGCTTCGCCATGATTTGCACTCCACTCTCGTTTACTTATTTTTCTGTAAAAGCAATAGCATGCTGCCCGGCAAACGAACGCAAGCGGTCTGTTATTTGCTCAGTCGGATAACGGTTAATAAGGCGGGAGAACACCCAGTTGCCGCCTTTGTGCTGCTCGATCACGATATAGCCCTTCTGGACATTGATCGCTTTAATGTTGTTAACATAGATCGAACGATCGCCTGTAAACCGGCGGGAGCGAATAAAATCTTTGCCAATCGCAAGGTAAGGACGACGGAACATGAAGAGCAGTGCCAATACGACGTAACAGCCGATTGTTACCCAGAACATAGAGCCTGTTTCCTTAAAGTTCTCCGATGTTACAGTAACGATGACATAGAATAAAATGAACAGAAGCAGGAACGCAGGCATTAGATAGCTGCGGCCTCTGAATGTATCGAGCGTTTCTACGCTAGATGCCGCGGACAAAAGTGGCTTTTGACCGCGCTTCTTCCGCTGTTTGTTAATTTGAGCTTGGTTCTTCTGAACTTTACGTTCCCACGATCTTGACAAGGATGCTCCTCCTACAATACATAATCACAAATTAATTGTTGTTCTTTCATTACAACTGTCGAGCGAATTTGGCAATAAATCGGTTCGGATATTCACTTGGCAAAGCACTAACCTCATCAAGCTGCTTCCATACTGCCTCTGGTATCGACCAGCCTATTGCACCCATATTCTCTTCGTATTGGGCAAGCGTACTCGCACCGAAGATCGGCGACGTAATACCTTCCCTGCGTAGCAGCCATGCGAGCGCAACTTGAGCAGGCGTCTTATCCAGCTCTTTCGCAGCCTGCCTAACCGCCTCAAGCACTGCGAAGTTGTTCGAGGTCGAACGATTCGCCCATGAGCTCTCGCCTACCTTGGATGTCAGACGTCCGCTAGTCGGCTCTTCTGCCCCATAGCGGCCAGTTAAGAACCCGCCGCCAAGTGGTGCCCAAGGAATAATACCAACATTCTCTTCGAGGCACAGCGAGATCATCTCACGATCCATCTCGCGGCTGACTAAGCTGTATTGTGGTTGAATAGAGATGAACCGAACATAGCGGTTCCAGTCACTAACTGCAAGCGACTTCATTAGCTGCCATGCGAAGAAGTTCGAACAGCCGATATATCTGACCTTGCCTGCTGTTACTAGATCATCAAGCGCACGCAGTGTCTCTTCGATTGGTGTCGCATGATCCCATACATGCACTTGATAGAGATCTATGTAGTCAGTATCGAGCCGCTTCAAGCTTGCTTCGACAGCATCCATAATATGTTTTCTCGATACTCCAACCCCGTTCGCATTGGTAGAGGTAGCGAATCTGACCTTCGTCGCCAGAACAACATCCGAGCGACGGTCCTTAATGGCTCGTCCGACAATTTCCTCTGAAAGTCCGCCTACATATACATTGGCTGTATCCAGGAAATTACCGCCTTGCTCCATGAACCGGTGAACCATACTGATGGAATCTGTCTCGCTAGTTGTATTGCCAAACGTCATCGTTCCCAAACAAAGCTCAGACACAGCTAGGCCGCTTCTGCCTAGTAACCGATACTCCATGCTCGTCCCCTCCTACATGATAGAAGTCATTAGTGCTTAACCGAACCTCCGCCGTTCTCTCCGTTCTCTTCATCTTCCGCCCATTTAATGGTATCGAGTTGATTACGGAAATTGCTTTTGAAGTTGTTGAGATATTGACGGCGTAGCTCGTCTCGTTCAACAAGCTCCTCCGGTGTTAAACCGACGGTTTTATTCTTGCGAGAGAGCTCGTTAATACGGGCAATGACTTTGTCTATAGCGTTCATTTCTACTGCACTCCTTTCCCTGCCTAAGGTCAACATGTCAACCTTTACTTTGACATTAATAAGGAGCCATTGTCAAGGTAACACAGGTCCTTCCAGAGATTGAAGAAGCCTGAGCGAATCATGCGCTCAGGCTTAACTTTCTAGTTCATACATTCATTATAAGTGTTATTCAACAGGTACAATTAAAGACTGCCCAGCTTGCAGTGTACTATTCGTTAAATTGTTCCGCTTCTTCAAGCTGTACACCACTTCACGAATATCTTGTCCCGACTCGCGCACTCTGCCAGCAATATCCCACAGCGTGTCGCCTGCTCCGATCACAACCATACGCTCCATTGCAGTTGGTTCAGCAGGATGCTCGCTCCCAGCGTAGCTCGTCATCAATGTCAGACCCGTGAACAGCAGTACGAACAGTAATCCCGCAACTGCTAGTCTTAATAGAAGACGTTGCTTACTAGAGTCATTCCATACATGCTTCGTTGTATGGTTGTTTCTCGTGTTTCCTTTATAAGTAGTTGAGTAAGAAGATATCGTTGTCATCATTATCCAGCACCCCAAACGTTTGTTCTGTTGTCGTTGAATTAACAATAACACGAACATTTGTTTGTAGTCAAGCGTTTTTGGAACATTTGTTCGTACAAATACGCGAACCTGTGTTTTCAAGAACTTATGTTTGTACGAACTCCGGTTCTGTGCTATAATTTGACACAAATGAAACTTTGGAGTGATTCCGGTGTCGAAACTTTCAAACCGCCAGCAGGCGATACTAGAATTCATCAAGACGGAAGTACGCGAGAAAGGCTATCCGCCTTCTGTTCGTGAAATCGGCGAAGCTGTTGGACTCGCTTCCAGCTCGACCGTTCACGGCCATCTGGACCGCCTTGAGAAGAAAGGTCTTATTCGCCGCGACCCGACGAAGCCTCGTGCAATTGAGATTTTGGACGGCGACGAGATCGTACCGTTCCCGCTCGCAATTTCCAAAGTGCCTGTCATCGGTAAAGTAACCGCAGGCGTACCGATTACCGCAACTGAGAACATCGAAGACTATTTCCCTCTTCCTGCGGATAGAGTTGGCGATGATACCGTCTTTATTCTTAATGTTATTGGCGAGAGTATGATTGAAGCAGGCATCCACAATGGTGACTATGTGATCGTTCGTCAACAGCAAACCGCGAACAACGGTGATATCGTAGTCGCAATGACTGAGGAAGATGAAGCAACGGTAAAGACGTTCTACAAGGAGAAGGATCACATCCGCCTTCAACCGGAGAATTCAACGATGGAACCGATCCGTCTTCGCAATGTCTCCATTCTCGGCAAAGTCATCGGCTTGTTCAGAGACATTCACTAATACTATTTATCACAAAGGGCCATCTGAAAGTGCTGCCGCAGCACCTCAGATGGCCCTCTCTCTTTTCTCTCCCAGGATGTCAATTAACCTACAAGCTCCCGAAATAACAAGCTTTGATACATAAACTTACTTCGTTTGTACTTAAAGTTAAACGCTACGCCCGAGAACGCGATAAGAATTCGCTTGAGCGCAAGCGAGTTGACTTTCCGGCGAACCAGCCTTCTCAGCCGTTTGATATTACGATAATTGATCGCTCTCGCTACGGCTGCCGCATAGGCACTCGACGAGCGTAGTGCGCGATAGAATGGCAGAATCGCTCGAGCTATCATTCGGTGAACCGGTGTAGAGAACGTAAATTGCGTTCTGCCTGGTGGAATGGTTAAACCGCATGAGTATTGGATAATCGGATCCGGAAATTCGAAGTCGAAGAAATACCCGATTCCGTTGGATGACAAGCTGCTCAGCTTTGCCGATGGCGCAACTGACTTGAACATCTTCGCTAACGTATCAATATCCGTCGTACGAACAGCCTTCGACCATCTCAGCGCGAATGAATAATTGCACGCGATCTTACGATAGAACGGAATCATGATCCCCGCGACCTTCCGAAGTATCGCTCCTGTTAGCCGAAATTGCGCGTCCGTTCCCACTTTTCCGTTCATCACTGTCGCCTTCTCTCTCCTGTACCCTCTTAACATATAGTGTATGCGGGACAGAGGTCACGGGTGAAGAAGCGGAGCGCAGCGTATCCGTTCTACAATAAAAAACCCCTTGCTGCCACAATGGCCACAAGGGGATTAGAAACGTTTCTTAGAACAGAGTCAAGTACTGATCGCGTTCCCACTCGTGGATTTGCGTACGGTACATGTCCCATTCGATTTCTTTCAGTTCATAGAAGTGTGCAAGTGCGTGATCGCCAAGTGTGTCACAGATGACTTCACTGCGAAGCAGCTCTGTCAACGCTTCTTTCAGGTCGCCCGGCAAGCTCGGGATACCTTCGTCGATACGTTCTTCGTCCGTCATCACATAGATGTTACGGTCTGTCGGAGCTGGAAGAGCAATCTTGTTCTTGATGCCATCAAGGCCCGCTTTCAACATAACAGCAAGCGCGAGGTAAGGATTCGCTGCAGGGTCCGGGCTGCGCACTTCGATACGTGTGCTAAGACCGCGGGATGCCGGAATACGAATCATCGGGCTGCGGTTACTTGCAGACCAAGCTACATAACAAGGTGCTTCGTAACCAGGTACGAGACGCTTGTACGAGTTAACGGTAGGGTTTGTTATTGCTGCGAACGCACGAGCGTGGCGAAGTACGCCAGCCATGTAATAACGAGCAGTTTGGCTAAGACCAAGCTTATCGCTCTCATCATAGAATGCATTCTCGTTGCCGCGGAACAGCGATTGGTGACAGTGCATACCGGAACCGTTTACGCCGAACAACGGCTTAGGCATGAACGTCGCATGCAAACCATGCTGACGTGCAATCGTCTTAACGACGAGCTTGAACGTCTGGATTTGGTCAGCTGCTTTGATCGCATCCGCATATTTGAAGTCGATTTCGTGCTGACCTGGCGCCACTTCATGGTGAGAAGCTTCAATCTCGAAGCCCATCTCTTCCAGAGTCAGTACGATCTCGCGGCGGCAGTTTTCGCCAAGATCCATCGGTGCAAGGTCAAAGTATCCGCCTTGGTCGTTCAGTTCTGTCGTCGGATTGCCTTTCGCATCTGTCTTGAACAAGAAGAACTCTGGTTCAGGACCAACATTCATCGCCGTGAAGCCAAGCTCTTCTGCTTCTTTAAGCGAACGTTTCAAGATACCGCGCGGATCGCCCGCGAACGGTGTACCGTCTGGCATATATACATCACAGATCAAACGAGCAATGCGATCTTCCGCAACCCATGGGAATACAACCCATGTGTCAAGGTCCGGATACAGGTACATATCGGATTCTTCAATCCGTACATAGCCTTCGATCGAAGAACCGTCGAACATCATTTTGTTATCAAGTGCCTTTTCTAACTGACTGACTGGAATTTCTACGTTCTTAATTGTTCCAAGCAAGTCGGTGAACTGAAGACGAATAAAACGGACATTCTGTTCCTGGGTGATACGTCTGATGTCATCTTTTGTGAAACTCACTCAAATCATCTCCTTAGGCGAATGTTTGTTTTATTTCTTGTTATAGAAACGGGACAGCTGACCTTGAATCATCGAAGCTTTGCCCGGTCTCTTCTCAAGCAGCTGTTGCTTCAGCAAACGGTGCAGCTGCGCGTCCGACAGCTCGCGTCTCTTCACTTCCGACAGCTCGCTGACGACTGTCGCGTCTTCGGATTCCTTCGAAACAGGATTCATCACTTGCTTAATGCCCGCAATGTTGACGCCCTTCTCAATCAATGATTTGATCTCTAGCAGCCGCTCTACGTCGTTGAACGAGAATAGTCGTTGGTTGCCACTTGTCCGAGCTGGAACAATCAAGTCATGCTGTTCATAATAACGGATTTGCCTAGCGGTCAAGTCGGTCAACTTCATCACGATGCCGATTGGAAAAAGCGCCATATTTCTGCGTATTTCGTCACCCATGTCGCATCAACCTTCCAGTATCTGATATATACTTACATTGTACCGCCATGCCAAAAACGTGTCAAGTTGTGTGAGGTTTAATTACAACTAATTCTCGTTCGGCGAGTACAGTTAAAGCATTCAGAACACCATATTTGACATGGGCATACGTGAGGCCGCCTTGCATATACGCAATATAAGGCTCACGAATCGGCGCGTCCGCAGATAACTCCAAGCTGCCGCCTTGCATGAACGTACCTGCCGCCATGATGACAGGATGCTCATAACCAGGCATGTCCCACGGCACTGGCACGACATGCGCATCTACTGCCGATGCGCGCTGCACGCCCTGTACGAAAGCGATCAGTTGCTCCGCGCGGTCGAAACGGATCGCTTGAATGAGGTCTGTCCGCGGCGCATCATAGCGCGGATTACTCTCGAATCCTAGCAGTTCGAACATCGCGGCGCCGAACACGCTTCCTTTAAGCGCTTGTCCCACAATATGCGGCGCCAAGAACAAACCTTGATACATCGCCCGAAGAGTGCCGAGCGTTGCACCAACTTCGCCTCCAATACCAGGCGCTGTAAGCCGATAAGCAGTTAAGTCTACCGCTTTCTGAGTGCCAGCCACATAACCGCCAGTTGGCGCCAAGCCACCGCCTGGATTCTTGATCAACGAACCGGCCATTAAATCAACGCCTACTTCCGTCGGTTCAAGCTCCTCTGTAAATTCCCCATAGCAGTTATCGACGAACACATACACATCCGGCTTTAACGCTTTGACACGCTTCACCATTTCCCCGATTTGAGCAACCGTGTACGAGGAACGCCAGTCATAGCCGCGAGAGCGTTGAATACCAATGACCTTCGTACGTTCATTCATGCGTGCCCCTACCGTATCCCAATCAATCGAGCCATCCGATAGCGGTGCAACTTCCCCGTACCTGATGCCAAAATCCTGGAGTGAGCCTTGCCCGTCACCAGGCTTACCAATGACTTTATGCAGTGTATCGTAAGGTTTGCCAGTGATGTAGAGAAGCTCGTCGCCTGGGCGCAGCAAGCCGAACAAAGCACAGCTAATTGTATGAGTACCTGACACAAAATGAGGTCGCACTAACGCAGCTTCCGCCCCCATCACATCCGCATAGACGAGATCAAGTACTTCTCTCCCTGTATCATTGTATCCATATCCAGTGGAGCCATTAAAATGAAAATCACTTACTTTGTGCTTCTGAAATGCAGCGATAACTTTCCACTGATTGCGCTCACTAATACCATCGATAGAACGAAAAACAGGGGCGGTCTGCGTCTCCGCAGCCTCCGCCCACTTGGTTAATTCCAGCCAACTTTCACTTTCATGCTGCCTCACGATAGATGTCTCTCCTCAATAGTTCCTTCGTTATGCCAGTTCCACGAATGCTTCTAGCTTATACCCGTGCACTTCGTAGTCCTGTTTGCTCAGCTGCACAGTCAATCGCATATAATCGCCATCAACGGTCTGTTCGATAACGTCACCTGTTCGGTACGCAAGAGCGATCAGATCACCGCGTTCAGCCGGCAGCATAAAAGTTTTCGTATCCCCCGTCATCCGATCTTGAATCATCTGTCTCAAACGGAGCAAATCGTCTGTGTTGTACGCACTCATGACGAGGGTATCTTGTCCGTTCGCCGGTATCAGCTCAGAGTCAACATCCTCGCACATATCGATCTTGTTATAGATCATCAGCGTCGGCTTGCCTGCCGCCCCAAGCTCGTTCAGAATCCGCTCTACAACGCGAATTTGCTCCTCACGCATAATGGATGAGCTATCGATGACATGCAGAACGAGATCTGCTTCGTTCACCTCTTCCAGTGTTGCCCGGAAAGCCGCTACCAAGTCATGCGGCAAGTTCTGAATAAATCCAACCGTATCGGTGAGTATTACTTCTTTGCCGCTCGGCAGCTCCAGCGTTCTTGATGTCGGGTCAAGTGTTGCGAACAATTGGTTCTCGACATAAACGTCCGCGGCTGTCAGCTCACGAAGCAATGTTGACTTGCCGGCATTCGTATAGCCAACCAGAGCAACCTGCTGCACGCCGGACTTCCGTCTGCGTTCACGGTGCAGCGTCCGATGGCGGACAACTTCGTCGAGGACATGCTTTAGATCAGAGATTCGATCCCGGATATGACGGCGGTCCGTCTCCAGCTTCGTTTCACCGGGACCTCTCGTTCCGATCCCCCCGCCTAGACGGGAGAGATTCTTGCCGTGGCCAGACAGCCTCGGGAGCAAATAGCTCAGCTGTGCCAGCTCAACTTGAATAATACCCTCGCGCGTCTTAGCCCGCTGCGCGAAGATATCGAGGATGAGCTGCGTCCGATCAATAATCTTCAGATCGAGCGTCGCTTCCAGATTGCGCACCTGCGCACCGGAGAGCTCCTGATCGAAGATCGCCGTCGTAGCGCCTAACTCCTCAGCAACTGCTCGCAGCTCCTCGACTTTCCCTTTGCCGATAAACCATTTGGTATCCACCGACTCTTTATTCTGCGTCAACGTGGAGAGCACTTCAACGCCTGCCGTCTCAGCCAAGCTGACAAGCTCTTGCAAGGAATGCTCAGGATCGCCAGTACCCCGCTTTATATTTGGCGTTACCAGACTGACGAGGACCGCGCGATCCTGCAGTTCATTTTCTGTATCGTACGTACTTTGCCGCATACTTGCCATGCAACTCCTTCTATGCTTGCCTATTACTTATCCCATTTCAAATCTTCCGGGCGAACAGTCATCAGCTCCTGCTTCCCAGGAGAACTGCTCGAGTATTGATTCAAGAGGCGAACAGCTTGATGCCTGAACGCTTTCTCTATTATATTGCGCACATATCGCGCGTTGCTGAAAGAAAACATCGAGATCGCTTTCTCTTGCATAAGATGCTGCCTCAGCTTAAATATCGTCTGCGGCATAAGCGTGTAGTCCCGATCCTTCGCCATGAGCTCCGCGATCTGAATGAGCTGGTCTATGGAGTAATCGGGAAAATCAATTTGGATCGGGAATCTGGAAGGAAGGCCCGGATTCGTCATCAGGAAATTCTCAATCTCAAGCGGGTAACCGGCCAAGATAAGAACGAATTGATTCCGATAATCCTCCATCGCCTTCACGAGCGTATCAATTGCTTCCTTGCCAAAATCCTTCTCGCCGCCTCTAGCCAAGCTGTACGCTTCGTCCACAAACAGAACGCCGCCAAGCGCTTTTCGCACGAGATCACGCGTCTTCTGAGCAGTATGACCGATATACTCGCCAACCAAATCAGCTCGTTCGACTTCAATCATGTGACCTTTCGAGAGGACGCCCATCTTGTTAAACAGCTTCGCTACAATCCGCGCAATAGAAGTCTTGCCTGTCCCCGGATTGCCTGTGAAGATCATATGGTACACATGCGAGCCGCCTGACAGCCCTGCGTCTGAGCGCATTCGGCTAATCTGCAGCAGCGCATAAATCTCATAAATGAGCAGTTTGACATTGTCCAAACCGACCATCGGATCAAGCTCCCGCTGGATTTCGAGGTATGGATCATTCGCGGACAATGGTCTTGCCGCAGCTACCGGCTCGCTGTCAAGCGCTTGCGCCGAGCTGCTCGTCGATGCTGCAAAAGTTTCACTGCTGCGAAGCACCACATTAATTTGCCGCGAAGGTCTGCCGCTGCCGCCCCCTCCTGTTGATACGACTCGATCGTCCATCTGCTTCATCACCTATCCTTCGCTGGATCATCGGCATCAGCTGCACGTATAATCCATTGTATTCTAGTGATATCTGCCATATTAACAGTTTTCGAAGCCAGGCTTACAGAGTCTATGTCAAAAGGAATTCGGCAATTGAACGCCCATCCTCAGCAGCAGTTCATCAAGCTTCCACTTCGTGAAGGCAAGTACCTCACGCGAGTAATTGTAACTGATTGAGAGTACTTGTGACTTGAAACCAAGCGCCATCGTATCGCCCGGATAATCAAGGTACTGGGCAATATCCAGAGCCCGCGGCGCATGGAAGTCATTCGTCACGATAAACAGATGGTTCCACCCGTGCTTACGCGCAAGCGGTTTGCTGAACAGCAAATTCTCGTATGTACTGCGTGAATCCTCCTCCAGCACCATCGCTTCCACAGGCACGCCTTTCGCCGTCAGATAATCGCGCATCCCTTCCGCTTCAGATAAGGTAGAGCCGTTATGATCATGTCCACCCGACAATATAAAATGCGCGACCTTCCGCTGCTTGTACAAACCGAGGCCATAATCGAGCCGCTCTTTAAGTCCAGGGCTTGGCTTGTCAGACCACAAGGCCGCACCGAGTATGATAGCAGCGTCAGCCTTAGGAATGGTCTTCGGGGCGTCGTAGCCGTTAATGAGGTAAAGCAAATAGGCGCACCAGAATACACCGAATGCTGCACCGAAAGCGGTAATCCGCAGCAGGAGCCGAATAATCCGGTACCGACTGCGGACGCTGCGCTTCTTGGGCTTCTTCGTAGCTGGGACTGATTTCATGATTCGCTAAGTTCTCCATTCTGAGCAAGTGCTTTGCGATGCTTGAGACTGAGCGTGAAATATCGGAATCGTCCGTTACGTATCGTAGACAACAGCCTTCCCGCCGTCTTGCGCGCAAGGGCAGCGTCCTTGATCGTTACGGTACCTTGACTTACAGCTTCCTCAAGCTCATCCTCATCAAGCAGGAACACTTCCCCGGTCGGCAGTACAACGACATCCAGATACAAATCGTCAAACCACGGCACCTGTTGGTCTGTCAGACCTTGCGTCTTACAAATATCGATATACCATTGAACGACCCGGTTCTTATCATCAAACATCGTCGTCACTACAAAATGTTCTCCTCGCGGAAAATGCTGCATCCATAAATATCCGCGGTCAGCGAGGCATAATCTACGCCCGTTGTATTCTTTCCAAAGCGGTTCACGCAATTCATGAATGCGGTAGAACGTTACAAGTCCTCTAAACTCGTCTGCGTCCATCGCAAGGCACGTATAGCTTCTTCGCAAAATGCGGCGCCAATTGGCTCGGTCAGAAAATTTTCGTTTCATACGGAACGACCTTTCCGTTAGGATCGCGCCAAACGTTACAGCGCGGAAGCACACCTGCAGACCTGACACCTCAGTCAGAACGTTGCAGAAGGGTAGATTTCCCTTATTAAAAAAAGCTTACCACAACATAACGTCCATATTCCAGTCAACCAGTAAAATAAACCAAGCCCTGCTTGCCTCAAAATGCAAAAGGAGGGCAGCAACCGCTGCCCCCTCTTCAATTCAAGCTCATTTCTCTGTAATGGTAATCGTCTCGATATGGACATCCTCTGTCGGCTTGCTATCTGCTTGCTCACCGTTGCCAGGTCCAACCGGCGTTTTCGCGATTTCTTTCACGACATCCATCCCCTTGGTTACTTTACCGAAAATGGTGTAGTTCGGCTGTTTATTCAAGAAAGCTGCGTCCGCTCCAGTACAAATAAAGAATTGGCTGCCGCCTGTGTTCTTCTGACCCGTGTTGGCCATCGCAAGCGTTCCATCCTCGAACTTGTACCCGTTATTGAACTCGTCTGGCACGTTATAACCAGGACCGCCCATTCCAGTACCCGTTGGATCGCCGCTCTGAATCATGAAATTCTGAATAATGCGGTGGAACGGAACGCCGTCATAGTACTTCTCCTTAGATAGGAAGACGAAGCTGTTAACGGTTTGCGGCGCATCCTTCGCGTACAAGTCGACCGTAAACTCGCCTTTGTTCGTTTTGAATACTGCACTGTACGTCTTCGCAGTATCAATGGACATCTCCGGCATCTTTTTCCATTGCTTCGGTGTTGTTGTCGCCGAATTCGAGGCTCCGCCTGTCGTTGTATTTCCAGCCGAATTGTTCGTCGTATCGCTAACCGCGCCTTGATTGTTCTGAATCGTATTGTTTTCGGATTTACTGCCGCATCCAGCTACCACAATTAGCATAGCTGACAGAATGAGTACTAGCGCAGTTCGGTTCATCATGTTCGGAATTGCCTCCAAATGTCCCACATATTAAGGGGTAGTAGTCGTAGTCGTTGTTTGATTGGACGTGCCGCCGCTCTGCACGTTCTGGCCTTGTTGGCTGTCAACCGGTAATGTGCCGTCATTCGCAGGCTGGGTCTGATCGCCGCCTGATGCGTTGCCAGCCCCATTATCCGTGCTTGCACCTGGCGTCGTTCCCGTGCCACTGTTAGTACCGGCATTGCCGCCGCTGCCAGTTCCTGGCTCAGCTGGCTGTCCACCATTCCCAGGCGTCTGCGTGCCGCCGTTACCAGGCGTCTGTCCGTTGTTTCCACCGTCACCAGGCGTTGTACCGCCATTATCAGGCGTTTCCGTCCCACCATTGCCTGGTGTTTCCTGTCCGCCGTTACCTGGTGTTTCGGTTCCGTTACCTGGAGTCTCACCAGGCTGTGTTCCCTCGTTTCCATTGCCTGGGTTGCCTCCATTACCATTGCCTGGCGTTTCTTCCGCAGGAGGTGTAATCTCCACCTCAGGAATATCGACCTTGAGCGTCTCAGAAGGCGTACCTTCCATTTCCTTCTGCGGATCGTACGCTGTGACATAGTACTGATAGCTCATCCCTGGCATTACGCTCATATCGTCCACGCCAGTCGCATCGAGTGCATCCATCAGCTTCGTGAATTGAGCCTCGCTCGCTTCTTTGCGATAGATACGGTAGGTCATGCCTGTGCCTTCAACTGGTGACCAAGCCAGCTTCACAATGGCAGCTTGCTCGTCGTAGATGGCGTTAAAGTTCGTAATGCCAACCGGTGGCTGCTCTTCTTGAACATCACTTGGCTTCGCAAAGCTTCCTTTTGGCACACCTTTCATCGCTTCACTCATCACTTTGCCGAACAATGCTGCGGCTTGGGAGCTGCTCTTCTTTATCATATGATCCTTATCGGTATGATCATAGCCCATCCAGACGACGGCCGTCCATTCCGGTGTATAACCAGCGAACCAGGCATCACGGTTGTATCCATTCACGAGACCTGGGATACCATTCTGCGTCGTACCGGTCTTACCTGCTACTGGACGATCAAGGCGGGCATTAACGCCTGTTCCGCCCTTCTCCAGAACAGCCTGCATCATTTGCGTCATATAGGTGGCAGTCTCCGTCTTCATTAGCTGCTCCGACTTCGGCTCGCTATACTCGTATAGCGAATCGCCTTCCTTATCAGTAATCTTGGTTAAGGAATGCGGATCAACCGACTTGCCATCATTCGCAAAAGCGCTGTATGCCTTCGCCATCTCAAACGGCGTTACCCCATTCGTCAAACCGCCGAGGCCAATCGCCAAGTTACGGTCTTGCGTGCTGTCGAGGGTAAAGCCCATTTTGTCCGCGAATTTGAGTCCAGTCTTCACTCCGATTTCATTGAGCAGCCATACCGCAGATGCGTTACGCGATTCCTTGAGAGACTGCTTCATTTGGATCGGACCGACATATTTGACTTTATTCGAATCTGTCGGACAGTAAGAACCATAGCAAGTCTTCGTATCCTGCAAGATTGACCACGGATACCAGTCACCTGAATCAATTGCAGGACCATAGACCGTAATTGGCTTAAATGAAGAGCCAGGCTGACGCGGCACAAGTATGCGGTTCAGCCCTTTCTTCACATAATCCCGACCGCCGACAAGCCCTTGAATCGCTCCATTACGGTGGTCGACAATAATCATTGCGGCTTGCTCTTGCTGGTCATCAACGCTCTTCTCGAAGTTGTCGTCATCCTCGAACTGCTTCTCAGCAGCGGATTGAGCCTGCGTGTTCAGCGTCGTATAGATGTTATAACCGCCGCTGCGCAGCTGTTCCTCCGTCAAACCACTGACCTGCTCGGCTTCGTTAATGACGAAGTCCAGGAACGCCGGATACGTATCGCTCGCCGTCTTCGCATGCTCAACAGGCACATACTTGACCGACTTCGCTTCATCCATCTGCGCTTGCGTGATATAGCCCTGACTCTGCATCAGCTGAAGTACAACGCCGCGACGCTCCATCGAGTTATCCGGATTGCTAATCGGATTGTAAGTGCCCGGCGCCTTAGGGATACCCGCAAGCGTCGCCATTTGCCATAGCTGTAAGTCTTTCAAATCGGTATCAAAATAGTACTTTGCTGCAGATTTAATCCCGTATACCCCTTTGCCGAAATAGATCCGGTTCAGGTACATCGTAATAATCTCATCCTTCGTCTTCTTATGCTCAAGCGCGACTGCAATTGATGCTTCCGTCGCTTTTCGGAAGAAGGTTTTGTCCTGCGTCAGGAATAAGTTCTTCGCAAGCTGCTGCGTAATTGTGCTGCCGCCTTCAACGGCGCTGCGTGCTACGATATCTCGTACAATGGCACGGCCAATCGAATATAGGTCGATACCGGAATGCGCTTCGAAACGTCGGTCCTCTGTCGCGATTACCGCATCGCGCATCAACTCCGGAATTTCCGCGAACTCGACGTTCTCACGATTGCCGCCTGCCTGATAGAGCTTGGTGACCTCTTTGCCTTGCGAATCATAGATCGTGGACGCTTCCGGAAGCACGAATTTATCTTGATTCTCTGAGAGAATGCGTTCACCGTTCAGGATAATCAACAAATACCCGATAATGCCACAAACAACAGCAATCGCACCGGTGAAGAATAACCAAATCGCTGCTTTGCGCCGATTGATGCGCTTCTTACCCTTCTTGCCGGGCTTCCCGGTCTTTTCCGCCTTACTACTCCTCGTGCTGCGTGGTCCTTCAGTCATCTGTAAGGTCCCCTCCAGTTCATCCGTGAGATATCCTCTCTCTCTATTTATACCCTATATGTGTAAACGGCAACGGTCCATACTGAAACGACATAACCGTAACAAAAAGAAACAACCCCGCATGAGCGCAAGGGTTGCTCTTTCTTGCCGCTATCCAATTAAACGTAACATGGTTTAAAAAGGTTTCAAAACGTGCTTACATGACACTCACGCTTCATTGTTCTCTTGAATCTGCATTAGCGAAACGTTACGTTGTGGGGTAAAGGTCGAGATCGCATGCTTGTACACCATTTGCTGACGGCCTTCGCTGTCAATGACGATCGTGAAGTTGTCGAACGCCTTGATGACACCGCGAATTTGGAAGCCATTCGTCAGGTAAACCGTTACCGGCACGCTGTCTTTGCGAAGTTGATTCAGAAATGTATCCTGAATGTTGATTGATTTGTTCATTGTATTTTACCCCCATCGTCAAAAGGTTGGTTAAAAGTATATTCAAGATTCATCCTAAACTTTCCTGCTATTATAGCATGAATCAAGTTCAAATTCTTGTTAAAGTTTTCCGAACTATCAATCCAATGGATATCTTTCATATGCCGGAACCACGATAGTTGCCGCTTAGCGAACCTGCGCGTGTCCCGCTTCAGCATCTCAACCGCTTCCTCAAGCGTCAGATGCCCTTCCAAATAGTGAACGATTTCTTTATAGCCGAGCCCATGCATGGACACCGCATTCGAAGGAACACCTCTGGCGAGCAGCCCACGCACCTCTTCAACCAGCCCTTCTTCAATCATCGCATCGACGCGCTGATTGATCCTCTCATAAAGAACCGCGCGGTCCATAGTAAGACCAATAATACACAGTTCGAAAGGAGATTCTTTTTTCTGTCCTTCTAACTGCTCAGATACGGTACCACCAGTCAGATGATGTACTTCGAGTGCTCGGATAACGCGCCGCTGATCGTTTGGATGAAGCCGCTGCGCCGCTACCGGATCGACCGCTCGGAGCCGCTCGTGAAGCGCTTCGGCGCCGTGGGACAAAGCATACAGGCGCATCTCCTCGCGGAATTCGTCGTCTCCGCCGACATCGGCGAAATCGTAGCCAAAAGCGACCGACTCGACGTAGAGACCAGTACCACCAACGATGAACGGCAGCTTGCCTCGGCTCGCAATGTCCGGAATAAGCGCGGCGCACCGCTCTTGAAATTCCGCAACCGAGAACGGATGCTCAGGCTCGCAAATATCAATCAAATGATGGGGAATACCTTCCCGTTCCTCTAGCTTGATCTTAGCCGTGCCGATATCCATTCCTTTATACACTTGAATGGAATCGCCTGAGATAATCTCGGCGTTCCATGCTTTCGCAATATCAAGACTCATTCTCGTCTTACCAACCGCAGTCGGCCCGATGAGCACGAGCAGTCTTTGTTTGCCGCTCTCATTTGATGCTGAAATCATGTTGGCAGGATCACTCCGTAAGCAATTTTGTTTATATGCTGGCGTTTGAATCCCAGCCGCTCGAATTCACTGCTTGCTGCATGCTCCTTGAGCACGACGGCTTTGCGAGCAACGCGCACCGCTTCCTGCACCGATTGTTCGCTGAGCTTTTCGTTATTCGCGAGACCTCGAAGTGGCTGAAGCGCGGATGAATCGTGCATCGGTTTGCGGAACATCGGGTCGAAATAAACGATATCGACGCTCTTATCCTGCAGTTGCTCTAGATAGTCGAGATGGTTCGTGTTACGAATCTGGATTCGGCGGAATGCCTCGTTCACGTCCGTGTGCTCCGTGTGATAGGATTGCAGCCCTTCTCGAACGACGGTGTACAGAATGGGTTCGCTCTCAATCGCCGTAACCGCGCCTTCCGCGCCAACCGCATAAGAGAATACGATCGAATCCGATCCAAGTCCTGCCGTGCAATCGACAACCGCATCGCCAGGCTCGCAGCCGGTGAGAGTCATAAGCGGATCAAGCTCGCCCTTGCGCATTCTTTTCACTCGGACGTAAGCCATGCTGGGATGAAAATACAGCGGCTCCTCCGATTCCTCATAATAGCGCAAGCCCCTCTCATCTGCAACAAGGAGGCGGTTATCGCCGTACTTCTCTCGAAGGAGCGTGAGCGAATCCTGCTTACGCGGAACGAGTCTGCCGCCAAGTTCTGCTGCTATCTGCTCTGCGTAGGCAAGCTGTCCTGGAGATGGTTTCTGCGGGGTAGTGACGATCATGACATCACCCGCTTAAACATTTTTTCCAGCTGATAGGTTGTCATATGGACAACAATCGGTCTGCCGTGAGGACATGTATAAGGCTGAATGCAGGCAGCTAGCCGCTTCAATAGCCCTTCGCCTTCCTCGCGCGTTAGCCTGTCGTTCGCTTTAATGGACGCTTTACAGGAGCACATAATGGCAGATTTCTCGCGCATCTTGCCGATATCGACCGCACCACGTTCGCTGATCAGCCATTCTGCCATCTCTTCGATGACATTATGCTCTTCACCTGCAGGCAGCCACTCTGGATAGGAGCGCACAAGAAATGTGTGGGCGCCGAACGGCTCGAGCTCAACTCCAGCCTCAACCAAGTGATGCAATTTGTTCTTCAGCGCATTCGCTTCGACAGCTGTAAATTCCAGTGTCAGCGGAACCAGCAGCTGCTGGCTAGCCTGCTCCGGTCTTGAGAATTTGTCAAAATAGTACTCGTAATTAATTCGCTCATGCGCAGCATGCTGGTCAATGAGGAACAGTCCTTCTTCATTCTGCGCAATGATGTACGTGCCGTGCAGCTGCCCGATCCAGTACAGTTCAGGGAATACCGGCGCGTCACCGCGGTCATTCATCTGCGTCCCGCTGTTGCTGCTGCTGTCGGCCGCATAGACTGGCGCTGCAGATGGTTCGCGCAGGACAGGCTCCTCGCGCTGAACGCTAGGCGGTGCATAGAGCCGTTCTGTCGCGTCCCGGGGTACTGCGGGACGGTTCGCTGATTGCGATTGCCAATCGGTCGCGGTTCCTCGGCTGCTTGCTGCAGCATTGCCGATGGTGTACGAAGAGCCCCGCGATGGCGTTGGTGTTGACGGCGAATAATCGGATGATGGACGCTGAGGAGCAGCAGAATAGCTGCCTCCTGCTGCTTCATCCGTCTGTACTGCAAAAGATTGCTCAGCGGTTTGGAGCGCTGCTGCAATATCGCTCGCGGAGACGGAAACGGCTGGTCGCGTTGCCGATGCAGGCTGTGCTGACGCTGCAATTTCGTTCGCATATGACGGTGTTGACTGCATCGAAGGCTGCGCCGACTGAGCTGTCTGCTGCACTGGCGTCACTATTGCCGACTCCGAACCAGCTGCGCCACTGCCAAAGCTCGCTTCAGGCCGATGAAATGAAATCCGGTCCTGAATATAGACCGGCTTTGAACGGTCCGCCGGCTGCGCAGGACCTGGGATGTGGCGCTGCTTGCCGAGGGCGCGCTTCACGCCTTCCTCGATAAATTCTCTCAGCTCAGCTTCCATGCTGAAACGGACCTCCATCTTGGAGGGATGAACGTTCACATCGAGCAAGCTTGGATGCATGCCCAGCTCCAAAACGATGAGAGGAAACCGGTTGATCGGCAGTAACGTATGATAGGCCTGCATGATCGCTTGATTAATGATAAAGCTCTTGATGTAACGGCCATTGACCACAATCGTGATGCCGTTACGGTTCGAACGTGTCTGCTCTGGCTTCGAGATGTAGCCGCGCAGCTCATAATCTGGATGCTCGCCTTCAACTGGGAGCATCGCCTTCGCGGTCGCTGTACCATAGATCGCTGCAAAAGCTTGAAGCCGATCTCCGCTGCCAAGCGTACGCAGAAGCAAGCTTCCGTTATGTTTCAATGTGAATGCGATGCCCGGATGAGCAAGAGCTAACCGATTGACATAATCGGCGATGTGCCCGATCTCCGTCTGTATCGTCTTCATATACTTAAGCCTGGCAGGCGTATTATAAAACAGCTCGCGGACACTAATATCTGTTCCTTGCGGCGCGTTCGTTTCCTCGTTAGAGGTAATGGTTCCGCCTTCGATGACCAGCTTGCGCCCAAGTCCTGAATGATCCGGCGAGGATATGCATTCCACTCGCGCCACTGCCGCGATACTCGGCAGCGCCTCGCCTCGGAAGCCGAGGCTCGCGATTCGGAACAAATCTTTACTGGACGAGAGCTTGCTCGTCGCATGACGGTAGAACGCGGTCTCGATATCGTCCCCTTCGATCCCAGAGCCGTTATCTGTGACGCGCACGAGCGCAAGTCCGCCGTCTTCAATGACGATATCGATCGTCGTACTCCCCGCATCGACTGCGTTCTCGACAAGCTCCTTCACTACGGATGACGGCCGTTCTACCACCTCGCCAGCGGCGATCTGGTTGGCAAGCTGCTCCTCCAATATGCGGATTTTGCTCATCTAAGAAGCACCTCCTACTTGTCCTCGTGAAGCTTTAATTTCATATCATTCAACAATTGCATGGCCTGCATTGGTGTCATATTAAACAGATCGAGCTTGCGCAGCTGATCGGCAATTTGTTCTGCGCGAGTGCTTCCTTTGCGGTTCTTGCCGGTGTCAGCGCTCGCCACTGGCTCTTCGAAGATCGAGAGCTGAACGACGCCGCCAGCACTGAGCGACGATGGCAGCTCAGCTCCTTGTGATACAGGTAAAGGTTCAGGTTCAGGTACAACTACAGATACAGCTGCTGGTGTCGCCGGTACATCCTCCAGTGCTGGCGCTACGTACTTCGCAGCCAACTCGGCAGCTTGGTGCGGCGCCTGCGAAGGAGATTTCCACGCAACTGCTGCTGCCGCAACCGCCGCCGCATCCTCCTGCGAGGTATGCAGCTCGAGCAGCGAATAAGCGCGCTCGATAATGCTTCCAGGCAAACCGGCGAGCTGAGCGCAGTAGATACCGTAGCTACTACCCGCAGCGCCTGGAACGAGCTTGCGCAGGAACGTGACATTGTCGCCCGTCTCCTGCACCGCCATACAGGCATTCGCCAGATTTGGAAGCGTCTCGCTGAGATGAGAAAGCTCATGGAAGTGCGTTGACACAAGTGCTTTACAGCCAACCTCGTGATGGACGAATTCGATGACCGCTTGCGCGATCGCCATACCTTCGCCGGTCGATGTGCCTCGGCCCAGCTCGTCGATGATGACCAAGCTATGCTCTGTTGCTTTTTCCGTCATAACTTGAATGTCTTTCATCTCAACCATAAACGTACTTTGCCCGCCGATGAGATCATCAGCTGCACCGATCCGCGTAAAGATGCGGTCAATCAGCGGCACTTCAGCATGCTTCGCTGGAACGAAGCAGCCAATCTGCGCCATTATGCTGATTAAAGCCACTTGGCGCATGTAGGTGCTCTTACCCGCCATATTCGGGCCGGTAATAAGAAGCATTGAAGCTTGTCCATCATCCTTCACAAGCGTCGTGTCGTTCGCAATAAATGCTGAGCCCTCCATCACCGCTTCAACAACCGGATGGCGACCTTCACGCACAACGAAGTTGTAGTCATCGGTCACATTCGGCCTTACATAGCGCTGCTCGCCGCTGACTGTTGCATGCGACTGATATACATCTAGCGCTGCGATAACTTCCGCCAGCTTCTGAAGCCTGTGCAGATGTGCGGTCAGATGCTCGCGAAGCTCGACAAACTTGGCATACTCGAGATCGACCATCTTGTCTTCCGCTTCGAGAATGAGCGTCTCTTTCGCCTTCAGCTCAGGCGTTACGTAGCGCTCTGCATTCGTCAGCGTCTGCTTCCGCTCATAGCGGCCCTCTGGCAACATGCCAATATTCGCCTTCGACACTTCCAGATAATAACCGAACACCTTGTTGTAGCCAATCTTCAGCGACTTGATGCCAGTCGCCTCACGCTCGCGCCGCTCCAGCTCAGCTAGCCACTTCTTCCCATTCACGCTCGCTTCGCGCAGCTCATCCAAGTAGCTGTCATAGCCGGCGCGGATCAGCCCGCCCTCCCTTACGGAAACCGGCGGCTCTTCAACGATAACGGTCTCGATCATCTGTGCGAGATCAGCACAAGCATCAACGCCATCGACCAGCTTACGCAATGTTTCCGACTCGGAGTCCTTACACAGCGCCGTCAGTGCTGGGACATGCTGAAGCGAAGACTTAAGCGCATTAAGATCGCGTCCATTCGCACTGCCATATGCGACTCGGCCAACTAGCCGCTCAAGGTCATAGATTTCATTCAATTCATGGCGAAGCTCATCGCGCAAAATAAAGCTGTGGTACAGCTTGTCCACCGCTTCCATCCGTTCATCAATGGCAGCCTTTGACAGCAGCGGCTTATCAATCCAGCGGCGAAGCAGCCGCGCACCCATCGAAGTGCGTGTACGATCAAGCAACCACAGGAGAGAGCCTTTCTTATTACGGTCACGAACAGTTTCCGTTAGCTCAAGATTCCGTCTTGTGAATGGATCGAGAATCATATATTGATTCGGCTCGTAGACCGAGATTCGCCGAACGTGTCCGAGCGAGCGCTTCTGCGTCTCATCGAGATAGCCGATCAATAGGCTGATGGCACGATGTCTTGCTGGTGCTAGAGCATCCAGCGCAAGCTGGCTGAACTGCTCGGTGAGCCTAGCTTTGTCCATCGGAACCCGTTCCGTAAACAAGACAGGTCGATTCCACGTTGAAGCAGCCGGTCGAAGCATCTCCAGCGCTTCCGCGTCGCCGACGAGCTCAGACGGATGATACACATTCACCTCATCGTAGAGCGACTCAGCAGTTGCAGCGAACGAAGTAACGTACAGCTCCCCAGTTGTAAGGTCACAGGCTGCCACGCCAAAAACGCCGTCCTGAATCGCAGCAGCTACGATGAAGTTATTCGCTTTATCCGCAAGCGACTTCGTCTCCATAACCGTACCGGGAGTTACAACGCGAATGATTTCGCGGCGGACGACGCCTTTTGCAGCCGAAGGGTCTTCGACTTGCTCGCAGATTGCGACTTTATAGCCTTTCTCGATTAAACGTGCAATGTAATTGTCAGCAGAATGATAGGGAACGCCGCACATTGGGATCTTCTTGTCCCCGCCGCCTTCACGGCCCGTTAAAGTAATCTCAAGCTCTCGCGATGCATGAATCGCATCGTCAAAGAACATCTCATAGAAATCACCTAGGCGAAAAAAAAGAATCGCGTCCTGCGCGCCCTCTTTTATGCCTAAGTATTGTTGAATCATGGGGGTATATGCAGTCATGTCGATCCTCCTATAGATATGAGCGATAAACAACAGACCTTTATTATAGCAGAAAAGCACCTCGCTTGGAGAATACTCAGCTATCACAGAGTGTAATTAAACAAAACATACAAAAATAATAATTTGAATCATTTTGTTTACCGAATATCAGTTTACACCTTACACATCGCATTATATAATCAAGCCAATCGTAAGCGGTTTCATCTTTACTTTCATTAAAATAGTACCTATTAAGGAGTGGATACTTGTGCTGAACACCATATCCGAGCTGCGGAGCACGACTTCGAAGCAGTTTACGACATTCGATCCGCACACGAAAAGCAAGACCAAACGGATTGAGCCTGGCGCTCCTGCTACAACACTGGTCGAAAGTGATAAACCGGGGATGATTACGCGAATGTGGCTTACTTTTCCTGGTTGGTTCTGGAGGCACTGGGATGTGTCAGCAGAGAACGATCCGTCCACACTTAAAAAGCTTATTCTGCGCATTTACTGGGACGGCGAGCCGCATCCATCCGTAGAAGCGCCAGTCGGTGATTTCTTCGGAATCGGGCATTGCGAGTTTCGCCATTATGTTTCTCGTTATTTGGGCATGTCGAGCGGCGGCTTCTACTGCTACTTCCCGATGCCTTACAATAAAGTTCGAATCGAGCTTGAAAATCTGCACGAGAGCATTCCATGCGACGTCTTCTTTAACGCCAATTACGAGGAGTACGATGAGCCGCAATCCGGACAAGGAAGGTTCCATTGCCTGTTCCAAACAAATCGTCTGAACGGACCCGATCCGCTCCCGGTGCTCGACATCAAAGGTAGGTCATTATGTCGGCTGCGCGTTGTCCATGCAGGGCGAGGAGCTGAACTACTTATCTTACTTGGAGGCACCCGAGTACATCCATATTGACACGGAGAGCAGCGAACCGACGATTGTAGGGACGGGGCTGGAGGATTATTTTAACGGGGGATGGTACTTCCGCAACGGCGAGTTCCACAGCGAGCTGCATGGTGTACCTCTCAAAGACACACTCCGTTCCATGATCAGCATGTACCGGTTCCATGAACGCGACGCAATTGCATTCAAAGAAAATCTAAGGATCTCCTTCGTAAATCCGTGGGAAGCCAAGCATCTGAAGCCCTACTGGTACGCATCAACGGCGTACTGGTATCAGGACCGCGCCGCTGCTCTGCCGGAGTCTCTGCCCATCGATAGGCTGATGAGCTTGTACCGCATTCGCGATACGGATCATCAATCTTATCCATAACTTCGATTAATCAATCATGCGAAAATCGCTCATTCCGACCTGAACCCGTATCCTTCCGGATGCGGGTTCTTCGCATGGTTACGCTAGTTACGGTCAATGAGCATCGGCGCGCAAAATCCCCCATTTCACACGAATATCAATCCCTGTGTCCCATGTCCTCCCCGATCGAATCGCAGCCAGAAGCGGCTCGATCCATCCTGCGAGCTCGCGGTACGACTTTGTCTGCGCAATCGACGCGGCGAGATCATCCAGACAGCCGCGCAGCGCGTCGCGGTCGCCTGCATAGTAGGCGTCAATATACCGTTCCTCCGCCGAAGGGCAAGCCTCGAGCGTACCGCTCTCTCGAGCACAGAGCAGCGCCAGCGCGAAGGCTGCTTTCGCGGCAAGTGGCGACACGAGCCAGCTCGGCAGTGTCCGGTACTCGAAGCCGCCATGCGGCTGCAGGCGGAAATCGCCAAGGTTGCCATAGCGCGGACGCCGCTTATGCTCCGCAGGTGATTCAATCATCGCAAGTGGAAATGCGATGTAGCTGTCCAGCAAGCGGAGCAGCCGACCAGTAAGCGGGACACCGCTCAAATGCAAATGGCCGCCAAGCGAGAAGCCAGCAGCGGGCATCCCGCCTGCGGCCCAGCGCAGCGGTGGCTGATCCGGTATGCGCTTTGCAGCCAGCTGCAGCAGCTTCTGGATGTTCCGTGCGAGCTCAGCCGGCGAATCTGTCGGCGCAGGTCGCAGCTCTGCGACAGAGTACTTGATCTGCCCGCCGATGAGAACCGAATCGCAGCCAGCGCCATGCCCGCCTTCCAGGTAACGGAAGGCGGAGACGACTTTGCCGCTCTCCGAGAGCAGCAGAAATTCAGGATCGGCGCCAAGCAGCACCTGTTGTTGCTGCCCGCTTCCTATCCTGATATCTCCGAGCTGCTGTGCTAGCTGTGTAACCGCTTTGCCCCAAATGCTCTCAGCATCTAGAAGTTGCTGAGAGGGCGGGAGACTCACAGAAGCAACAAACAATCTGCCCTGCTCATCCGCATGGATGAACACCGAACCGCAATCAAGCCCGCAGGCGTAGAGTGCCCGAGCAGCAAGCCGAGTTAGAGGGCGATATCGCGAGTCCTCTTCTTGCAGCTGCTCGCTCCTCCCACTCCCCCGCATCATGACGCTGCTTCCGTGTAAGGGTAGTCGCTCAACCATAATCGGCAACAGCTGAAACAAGGACACACGAAAGCCTCTATGCGCCACACCCGGCTGCTCGAACGGGTTCGCGCTTGTGCCGGGGCTCGTACTTCTGCTCCCGCGCGCACGCTCGCTCTCGCTTCCACTTGCACTTGCACTTGCACTTGCACGACTGCTCTCACTTCTGTTCCCGCTCCACACAGCAACACCCGCACGCCTCAGCCGCCTGCGTATCGCATCCTCCGATTCCGCGGCAAATATGCTTGCACCATCGTTAAGAGCATGATACTTTGGCAAGGTTTCCGTGCTTATATAGCCTTTCCCGCCAACAATGATGACATCGCCATGAACGGGAACATCAGAACAATCATCACTAACGCCCACCTTATCCTTAAACTTGTCCTCGTACTTGTCCCAGTCCTTACCCTTGTCCTGCTCGAGCATTCCCGAAACGCTGATCCGAATTCGCTCAATCCCGTTAACAATCCATACGCTGCCTCCCACGCGCAGCCACTCCATTTCACTGCAGCACCTGCAAACAAGCGCTGCAGCTCATATTTTTCGAAAAAAAAGAGGGCTCTCGCCCTCGAATCTTTCACTGCCCTCGCATACATTACATTACAACCGCTGTAATCGCATCATTACAGCTCGTCGTCGAGCAGCTCCGGATCCAAATCTTCAAAATCACCGTCATCGCCATACTCATAATCCTTACCGTCATCCGATCCGCCTGGCAAAGTGGCTACCCATACTTTGGTCTCAGCAACAAGAATAACCGCGAATTCGCGCTCCACGCGAATAACGACACCATTGCCGCTAGACGAAATATTCGCCTCAATGCAATTTGGCTCTTGCGTTGACTCCGCAGATACTTCCTCGGTCGAAGCCCGATGCTTCGGATCCAGATAGGAGAGCGGCACGTGTTCCACGTAAGAGAGCGTCTCTTTGGCTACATCTGTTTGCGAGTTTTTGTTGTAAGAATACCAAATGTTGATATCGTAAGTACCGATAACTTCGATCCCGTCTCCTGAGCGGACCGCCTCATATTGATGGTTTATAATCCATGCGCCCAAAATGCTCGTTGGGTGATGAGGCGGCGTAACGTTATGAGTTACTGTGGAAAACTTACGACCTTTGCCGCAGACAGCTTTGGTAATAATTTCTCTAGCCTTAAGCTGTTTATCTGCATAAGCCATCGATCTAACCTCCTCCATACAATCATTCAATTAAAGTGTATGCAGGACATTCGTCTACGGTGACTATTTCTTTTTGACATGTACAAATTTTTACTTTCTATATTTTAAAAGGTTGGTTTCATAGTCAAACAGCTCTGCCGCATCCAGCCTTAATCAGCCCCAACAGCGGCTTCTAGGCTGTTTTTTTGCTTTTTCAGCCTCTTCGCAATGGAGAGATAGTGCTCCAGCTCATGCAGCAGATGCCAGATTGCCGCCCGAATCTCGAACTCTTCGCGGGCTGTTGGCAGCGGCATGCTGCGGAACCTCTCCCCGAGCAGCTTACGCTTCGTTTCCACCTTGCCTTCGTACACATCTGATTTCAGATCGCCGGCTAGATCCTCGAATAGCTCGGCCGCCAGCTCGCCTTGCGGCAATGTTTCAAAAACGTGAGCCAATTGAGTCAGCATGAGGCTGACGGAATCGAGCTGCTGCTGACGCATCTCGAAGTAATTCGACCAATGCATCTTCACGCTATAGTCGCTGCGAAGCCCGCGCCAGATCAAATTCTCTCGGCTTACGTCCGCCCGATGAATGCCTTCTTCTATCGCTTTCCCCGCATCAAGCAGCTCTTCTCCATCCCAAATCAACGTCGGCTGACGTAACGTCTGAGCCATTTTCATAAAAATTGCGCCGAACTTCTCTTCTGTCTCATGTCGAAGCTCTATTAACTTATGCTCCTCTTTCGGCATATAGAGCAGGTTCACGACGAGTGCCCAGCCAATTCCAGTTATGAGCAGCATAATTTCATTTGCGATTAGATGAGTCGTTACTTCTTCCTTCGCATACACGTGGAAGACGATAACCGCACTCGTCACGATGCCTTCCTTCAGCAGCCGAGACCTCGAAAGAATCGGAAACGCGATCAGAATGAAGATGGAGATCGTCCACAGGTGAAAACCGAGCAGTACGAATAGTAATGAGGCAAAAAATAGCCCAAGCACGGAAGCCAAGAACCTCGCCAATGCATTGCGAAGACCGCGCATTACGGTCACTTCTACGCCGAGGATGGCAAGCAGGCCTGCAGCGAGCGGTGGCTGAAGCCCCAGATAATGCCCCGTATAAAGTGCTGCAAGTGCTGCAATAGCGGTTTTTATCACACGTATACCCATATTCGACTCCTCAAGCGTACGTTCTTATAGTTTAACAAAACCGCCCCTGCGTCTTGCGACGCAGGGGGCGGCTAATGGATGAGTTTACAACTTATAGATGTCGGTATATTTCTTCTGCAGGTAGCGGAACAGATAATCCGGATCAAGCGGCTTGCCTGTTATGCTCGTAATGAGCTCCGAAGGCGTTCTCAGCTTGCCGTATTGGTACACCTTATCCGTCAGCCATTCTTTGATCGGAATGAGGTTGCCGCTCTCGACAAGCTCCCAGAAGTTCGGCATTTCACGCTCGAGCGTGTCTGTCATTTGTGCAGCGTACATATTGCCAAGCGAATATGACGGGAAGTAACCGAACGAGCCGCCTGACCAGTGCACATCCTGAAGAACGCCTTCACCGTCGTTCTCTGGCTCAATGCCAAGATATTCCTTATACTTCGCATTCCAAAGCGCAGGCAGCTCTGACGCTTTCACGCCTTCATTAAAGATCAGCTTCTCGATCTCATAGCGAATAATAATGTGCAGGTTGTATGTCAGCTCATCTGCTTCGATACGAATCAAGGAAGGCTGCACGACATTCGTTGCGCGGTAGAAATCTTCTACCGCGACGTCCAGTTGGTTCGGGAAGTGCTGCTGCAAATCACCGAAATACCGTTTCCAGAAGCCCGTGCTGCGTCCGATGACATTTTCCCAGAAGCGAGACTGCGACTCATGGATACCCATCGACGTTCCTGTGCAAAGCGTCGTGCCAATCAGTTCCTTGCTGATGTTCTGCTCATACAACGCATGACCGCCTTCGTGGATCGTACCGAACAACGCGCTCGTCACATCATCCGCCAAGTAGCGGGTCGTAATCCGCACGTCGCCTGGATTAAGGCCCGTTGCAAAAGGATGCGCACTCTCATCAAGCCGGCCGCCTGTAAAGTCGAAGCCCATCTGATCGAGGATGAACAGGCTGAACTTCTTCTGTGATTCCTTCGCATATTGCTGTTTCAAGAAGCCGGTCTCTGGCTGATGGGGCGAATTTGCTATCGCAGCCGATAGCGGCACAAGCTTCTCACGCAAGCCGCCGAATACTCGGTCAAGCTCATCCGTAGTCATACCTGGCTCGTACATATCAAGCAGTGTGTCATAACGAGTACCTTTTACGCCCCACAGGTCGATGAATTGGTTCGTGTATGTAATGATTTTGTCGAGGTACGGCTCGAACGACGCGTAATCGCTGTTTGCTTTCGCATCTTCCCACATCGACTCTGCTTGCGAAGTCAGTACGACATATTCTTGGTACAGCTTCGGCGGGATCTTGACGCTGCGGTCGTAATCCTTACGTGTCTCTTTCACTAGACGCTGATGAATTTCGCTTAATCCCTCATATGCAGCTGGCTGTTCCAGCTCTGTTAGCCATTCTCCAAGCTCTGGGTCTGTCGCAAGCTTGAACATTTGCCCGGACAAATTGCCGATCGCCTCCGAACGGACGTCCATCCCCTTGCGTGGCGCTCCTGTACGCAAATCCCAATAAAGCAGTCCCAGCGACTCTTCATAACTCTTAATGAGCGCGATTCGTTCAACGAATAAGTCCAGCGCTTTGTTCGAATTTGTCATTAAACTGTCATCACCTTTCCATAACGTTTACCAGCTTCTACTTGATCATACTTTTTGCAACCCGTATAATCAACCTAATCATCTTCACTTTAGTAGACAAGCATTGGCGAAAGGAGTCCTACCCTTGCATATAACATTTACACCTTCCGCAGCAGCTAAGCTTGAACCGATCATGCAGGATGGCACCAAGCATCTGAAGCTGTTGTACGATACGGAAGGCTGCGGCTGCGTCGTTAGCGGCGTCCCTGCCCTGCAGGTGATTGAAGCTCCGCTTGCGGATGATAAGCTCGGCGAAGGTACGCCATATTCTGTTTGGTACGAGCCTCGTTACGAAGTATTCTTCGAGCCGAAATTAAAGGTCGATTTCAACGAGGACCGGAATGCGTTCAGCTTGAAGAGCGACAGTCAGATTTATACCGCTAATATGCGGTTAATAAAGTCATACTAACATCACAAGAATCTCGGACATGGGTGAGGAGGAACTACTGTGAACAACATTAAAGAGATAATGGAGTACAATGAACAGTTTGTAGAGAACCGTGAGTATGAGAAATACATCACGAGTCGTTTCCCTGAGAAGAAAATGGTTATCGTCACTTGTATGGACACGCGCCTGATCGAGCTGCTGCCTAAGGCACTTAATTTGAAGAACGGCGATGCCAAGATCATTAAGAATGCCGGCGCAATCGTGACACAGCCGTTCGGCAACATTATGCGAAGCATTCTGATCGCTGTTTATGAGCTCGGCGCTGAGGAAGTTGTCGTCATCGGCCACCATGGCTGCGGCATGACTGGCCTCAATCCTGACGTGGTCATTCAGCATATGTACGAAGGTGGCGTAACGGATGAAACGATTCGTACGCTGACGAACTCCGGCATGCACCTTGAGCGCTGGCTGACTGGCTTCGATAACGTACAGGACAGCGTTGAGCGAAGCGTCGGCATCATTAAGAATCACCCGCTCCTTCCGGTCAACACACCGATACATGGCCTCATTATTGATCCAGAAACCGGCAAGCTCGATCTGATCGTGGACGGTTACGAAGCAGCGGCAGAAACGAAATAACTCGCATTTAAAAAAGCTTAGCTTCTCAAGAGGATTCCCTCTTCATGGAGCTAAGCTTTTATTATTGTGTTGGGGGTGGTTGCTGCCTTCTTCGGCTTGCTGCCTCCGCTCGTGCTGCAATCACATCACTGCGGTCGCGAAGCGTATGGCGATGAATAAGGTCTTCCGCTTCCCGGCTGAGAGCTGCCCATTGATCTCCTTCACGCTCAGCCTTTTGCAAGCATCTCGCAAGAAGCGCTTCATCTATTATAGGTAAATTGATATCCACAAACGGCTCTCCAGCTTCAATTGCAGTAATCCTCATCATTATAAGCGCGCAAACGGCTTCGCCATGAAGTCCAAGCTCATCAAGCCTAGTCGCTGTGAGTCGCTGCCCAGATTGACGCATCATGAGCAGTGCGCCGCGGAAATTGTTCCTTCTATGATGATACGAGCTAACGGCCAGCTGAATGAGTCCGACCCACGTTTCACTTAGCGGATCTCCGGGAAGTGACTTCCAATATTCTTCTAGAATCTCATGGCATTCGAAGTAATCTCTAGTTGCATGAAATTCATAGAGATACGCTTCGTACGCCTCCGGATAGTTCTTCTCCACCGTTATCCCTCGCTTTCCGAAAAAAGAGAATGAAATCTGAAACCTTTGACTATATTAGACATCTTTTTAATGTTTTCATTTATACTTTTACAAGTTCGATTTTGCTGATAATCACTCGTTTTTTCACTCATTTTACTTAGAAAGCATTCAATTTAAACCGATTCATTTCGCAGGATTCGTGACTTTTCATGTGACTCTCCACGTTCAATTTTTGAGTATTTGCTTTACTTTTAATGCTCCTTTAGTAACATTACTCTTAATTATATGCTGATAAGATGCAGAGAAACAAGAACAGGCTGCCGATGATTAGCAGCCTGTTCTTCGATTTGCAAAAGTTCTCCGTTAGCTTAACTAAGACTTACCATGATTAGCCTTTATAAATAATCTTTCTTAGCTCAGTTGCCTGATCTTTGGGTATTTCGTAGCCTTGCCCGCTATCCGCTGTATCGACGAGTAAGGCGGTACGTCCATCTTCGTTAGCAACGTTTACCACGAATTTCATTTGTGTCCCATCTTCGAGCGAAAGGTGCATGAAAAACATTGCACTATAATCTATTTCAAATATCCTTAGTTCATTAACATTCTCATAAGTCACAATGTTTTCTGTAATGGTGTTGTTTTATTGTCTTACATCCATCCGCACATTCAAGTTTTATGGTGACGATTTCTTTCCGTCCAAAACATCATTTTGATATTTTAAGTGTAGTTTGTACCAACCAAGAATAAACAAAGCAAATAAGATATTCGTTACCAAAAGAATCTTAAGTTCTCGATTGACCATTTCCGCCTCCAGCAGTTTTAACATTCTCTAGCTTTCCGCATGCCGTTTGCAATATAAGTAAAATGGACAATCTCTTGCAGTTATGCCTTCATGACAATTGGGGGTGATCATTTGCCTCCCTGTCAAATATCCAAGCACTTTATAGAACCATTACATAACTTAAAGGGTACTTACGACGTGGGAAATACTGTAATATAAGTTGGATTCCCTGATGGCCATCATTGTCATCCTATGACTTGTAAGGGAGGTGTTTAGCTTGATGTGTGATCATGTCAATAATATAAATCAAATGACTCCAGTAAGAATGAAACCATTACTTAGAAAAGACTGTATCATCAAAAAGGGGGATATTCGTAGAACATCTGAATTCGAACTGAAATTGTGGAGCTCTTGTACCCCTCAAAGAAAAGGTTGTACAAAGAAAAAAAACATTGCTTGTTGCCTGAAAAGAAAAACAAAACGTAAAAAATTCAGAAATAAGATTATTCATGTAACAAGTCCACTGCCACAAATTAATATAATCGCTCAGCAAGGAGCACAAGGAAATCCGGGGCCTCCAGGGCCAACGGGATCCACCATCATCCCCTATGTCAACAGCATGCTAATTGCAAAAAGGTATTTTTATATTGCAAGCTCTGATATTGCTCTACCGGCAGATATTCCCGCAATCCAATTCACAAACGATAATGATGAATCAATTGCTGGTTTCACAGACCTTGATCAAAATAGTTATGCGAATCTCTACATCAACGGGATTATGCAAGTTGGCGGCTCTTATAGGGTAAGTCCAAGTGACTTGACCATTTCACACGAAAATGAAATTGTATATGCAGGTACCCCAATTATACTTGAAATAGTTAGATTGTCGGTTCAATTAATCCTAAAAAATGTATAATTATTGAAAAGTATTCATTCTCTCATTTGATTAGCCCTCCCCTTTTTCTATCAAGAGCATAAACTATCAGAGTGAAGGGGGGTGATCAAATGGCTATAATCAAACCCTTTGTTGCTGCTAGACGATTTAGTGCTACAGCGGGAGATGGAACAGGTGTCGGCGCTGCATATAATATTCTTGCTACAGCCACCACCAATGATACTGGTGTACCTGCTACTGCATTTCCGATTCCAACGTACTACAACCTTTATATTAATGCACAGATTCAAGAAGGAGATACTTCAACGCTTACAACGACTGCGATTACTATTCCTGATGGTGATACACTCGATCCTGCGGTCCCAATAATCATTGAAATAATCGTAACCTAATCTGATTGATGGAATACCGACAATTCTAATCATTTAGGATTGTCGGCACTTCATTTTAAATGACCGTCAGAGTATGTTGTTTGCGTACATAACTACTAAAATATACAAACATTAAGGAAGTGAGTATGAATGGCGATTATATTACCTATCGGTCCCCCGATTGTTTCCGGATTTATTTTTAATGTAAGTGCCCAAACGGTCCCTGTCGAGGCTGATGTTACTTTTGATACGAATGGTATTCTTACTCCTGGAATTACGCATGTTCTCGGAAGCTCTCAGATTGGGGTTACCAATCCCGGCAATTATGAGATTACTTTTTTCATATCAGGTGTAGAGCCCAATCAGTTTGCACTATTTAAAAATGGTACTCAGGTTACAGGAACCGTTTACGGTTCAGGTGCCGGCACTCAGCAAAACAACGGGCAAGCTATAATCACTCTAGCTGCCGGTGATGTTCTTACTCTGCGAAATCATAGTTCAGCTGCCGCAGTTACCCTTCAGACTTTGGCTGGGGGTACACAAACAAACGTAAACACGTCTGTTATTATAAAAAAATTAAGTTAGTTTCTATACCACTTGTAAATCCACCGTAACATCCCATTCAATCAATGTCTCAACCGCCTTATTTCCGTTTCCTACTACCTAGAAACCACATCAAGCAAAATCTTTCATCAAAAAAAGTTTTATTTATAAGACCTTAAATATTCAGTTTAGACTGACTCCATTATAAAACCAGCCGCTGCCTTAGACCGGAAAAATAAAGTCCTAGACTGTCGCTGGTTATTGAACTAGCGTGCCCGTTAGTCCAATGTAGGGAATTGAACCCGGACCTACGCATTACGAGTGCGTTTTATCCCGGTTTTTTTAGGTTCTGTATGGTTTCATATGCTGTAATTTAGCCTGTAAACGCCAGTAAGGTTCGGTAAGATTTTTTATGTCGGTAGATGAATGGGTAGATGTGTATAAATCAATCGCTGTATCAAGCGTGAATCTCGTATTGAAATTCTAATCAGAAATAATCTATAATTAGGAACACATGTTCTTGTATTGGAGGGTTTTATATGGGAGATACAAAAAAATTAACTACCGGAGGAAACTGGCTTTGGGAGGACAGTAGGATGATGCTACCTGAACATAAGCGAACGCTAAACGAGCACAACCGCGATCTTCGGCGCCGGGATCAACGAATAGTTGATGATGCAGCATGGGACGACATCTCTGCGGCGTTTGGAGCTTCGATGCAGCACAATGTTTTGATCCGCGTGAAGTTGTTCGATCCATTTGAAGAGATTATCCTAGAAGGCGTCGTGGAGCGAGTGGACCAGCAGCTGCGCCGGTTTAAATTAGACGGGGAATGGTTCGACATGAACTTGATTGAGAGAGCTGTTCTTGCCGAAGAAATTGATTGGTTGAATTATTAAGAAGCCCTGCCGAAATCCCCAAGCATTTGGGACTATGAGCATGTTTTTTACATTATTTAACTGGACCGAAATGTCATTGGAATCTAATATCAGATTATTAAGGTCCTACGACATACATAGTAATCATCAGTAAATAATAATCATACTCTCTTTGAGGACGGTAGTGTATGGAGAATTTTTTAGAAGAAAGAATTTATTTATTGCAAATTGAAATGAATAGGCAAGTACTTATTTGCGGGTGTCTTACGCATGAAAACGTATTAATAGTAAGCCGAGAATTGGATAAATATATTTCCGTTTATCAGAAGCTAAAACGAAAGAAGCGGTTCTGAACAGAGCTGACAGTTTTTATTTTATTAGATAAACCTTCTTCACTGACCATTCCATGACACCTTGCCGCCAAGAAGTACGGTGGCAAATCGAACTCCGATGTATGTCTTCCCGCTAATCATTTTATAGCTTGAAACACCTCTTCCGTTTACATATGGCGTCGCCTCAGATCACTTAAGCGATTCTGAGACTTCCAACTTAATAAGCGAATCCAATTTATCCCTTAATATTAAACAACAATGTTGGAGTATTTTAACCGCATAGGTATGGTTGACAGTAGGAGTTCCAATAAGGGATCGACATGAGATATATCCTCGTACAGCCTCAAACGCCATCTTTGTATCATATTCATTAATGTTGTACATGAACGAATAGTCATACTCAGTCATTTTGGGATTTGGGTTATAATCCGTGACAAACAAATGTCCAATGCCATGAATGTATTCCATACCTACAAATGAGCATGTTTGCACGATTTCATCCATACTGAGATTTTCTTTGAATTTCATACTATTATATAGGGTACTCGCATTATGCAAACAATTATTGGCTTTCTGTAAAGACTTGCCGAGTTTTGGTTTCAAATTCTCACAACCTCTTCAAATGTATCTGCTTAATGATATACGATCTCCCTTTCAAAGACTAGGAATGATTCAATCCGCTTAGCTAGCTGTCCTTCCTTCTTGGTACAAACACTTCCTGTCAGTAGTAATCATTCATGACGAAAACGCTGCCCTTTCAGTAGAGACTGAATGAATATAAAAAAGCCCTGCTCAAATCCCCAAGCGCTTGGAGATTTGAGCAGAGCTGCCAACACACTGGAACAATCACTTATTAAAATATACTTTCTTTGTCTGACCGTCCCAGGCTACATTCCCGCCAAGCATCACGGCTGCAACTCTGACGCCGATATACGTTCTTCCCTCGCGTAGCTTGAAACCACCAACAGCCTTGCCGTTGAGATACGCTGTAGCAGCTGATGCGTCCCAATGTACTTTTGCACCGAGTGCATCGCCCAGCGGACGTAACGGTAAGTACACATGACCGTCAATAACGCGACCGTAAGCTACCAGGTTATCATTGACAATCACCGGGATATTGTCCTCACCTAATGGTTGCGGCACATTCGGATGAACATATTTGTCGTAAAAGACTCGCTCCATCGCATCTGTATCAACATTTCCGCTGATGCCATCAATGTGTCCGATATCGGTGTACTGGAATACTGCCCACTGCTGCCACGTACTGTTGCTCATGGGTTGCTCTACTCCGTAATGAGCCACCCAAAGCGGCCATTTGGCAAGTTTCTTGCCAAGATAGGACCGCGCAAAGCTCGCGCCTGTGTAAATCATCGCCGGATGACCTGTAAGGCGTTCTACCTCCTGCAACCACGCTACACACCAAGCCGTTAGCTTCTCCGCACCGACCTTTTTCGCCATCTCTTCACCTTCAACATCCAGCACATGCGGGAACACAGGCTTGTACAGCTTTACGGTAGCTACGAAGCATGCCGCCTCTTTAAGTGGATCGTTAAGATTAGGATGAGCGTAATGATAAAGGCCATACGGCATTCCGACGCGCTGCGCGCCTTCGGCATGTGAGGAAAGCTTGAGGTCTACTCTGCTCGCTCCTTCAGTTGCCTTAATAAACACGCCTTGTACACCATTAACCTTAACTACCTTCCAATCAATCTTGTCTTGCCATTTGGATACGTCAATCACCTTAATGTCACTTGCTTGTTTTGCCTGCATCCTTAACCTCTCCTCTCGAAGTTTCCATCATATTTAAAGCCCTTTGTCCCTTTGCCTTGATTTCAGACGATACAAAATTGAGTACCTTCTTCGGAATCCACCGCCCCCAGCCTGCTCTAAACGTATTTGCCGTCATACTCTCCCAGCTGTGGTACGCGAGCATGAACGTGAGACCGTAAAAGGCAACACCCGGTTGACTTACTCCAAATGTGGAGGATGCAACCTTGTCCAACAGCATGCCGATAAACGGTATAAACAACAGGAAAACAGTTCGCAAAGCTCCCGTTTGTCCGTACTCACTCCGATACGTCTCTGTTTTCTTCGCCGCGGCAGTACCGGCGATCCAATCTGCAATGACGATTGCAAAGAACAATGCGAACGCCCAGAACTTCCCGCTCTCTGTTGCTCGGCTAATTATTGGCGAGATTGCTGCACCAACCGATGCTATAATCCCATTTGCTGGTTTGATGAGCGTGTCCAGGCTAAAAAGCGATCTAATAAATCTGTTCATTTCCCTCTCCCCTTTTGGCAATAAAATAAGCTCCGCGAGAGCGGAGCTTATAAAGCATGCCAGTTTAGTTTTAAATTGAAGCTTTCAGAGACACTACCGCTGTAATTGCGGAACGTAAGCTTGAATGCAATAACGCCGCCATTATTTGGGTCCGGCGTCAAATCCACATCAAAGAGCATTGTGTAGGTCTTGTTCCATACACGGGGAGATAAGACATGTACGCCATATGGAGACAGATTACGTTGCCCATTCACGTGCCCGCGTACATTATCCACATCGACGTATGTCGCCCACAAGGATCGCCCTAGTCCGTCTGCGTTGTTTGCAGCCTTCCGACCAACAGTCAGCTGAGCCCCATAGGTGTAATTGTCATAACCGCTGCCATCATCCAATGAGAGCGACAGGTTAACACTACGGCGACCCGCCCCAATCTGCACATAGTACGTTTGATACGTTCCGGCTGCCGCACTCACGGCCAGCGTCTGTGCACCGTAGGGCACACCACCATAAGCAATGTCTCCGGCAACCGCTCGAATTGCTCTCTCATCGCGGTACCGAACGTCATGGTAAATCTTTTCCTTGAATACTGGGAAGCCATCTGTTCCAAAATCCTTGGAACTATTTAGCCCGCCGTCCGGGTCTTCTTTGCCAAAACCGATAAGAATATATCCAATCCGAATACTACCAGTAGGAGGGTTAGGAGGATACGCCGTCCAGCCCCCGCTCGTACCTGCATTTGTAAGTCGTACAACGCCTCCAGAATCGACATAAAGATACCGAAACTCCCATCCGTCAAAATCTGAGAAGCCTGCACCAAGTATCTGAGCTGCGAAGCGCGTTTCCGGGATGGTCAAATATTTACCGTCCGGCATGATAACCTCCATTGCCGATACAACGATGTCTCCTTGTGGACGACTAAACAAATAAGCACTTGCCGGAAGGGGTAAGGTGACATCCAACCCAGAAACACCAGTAAAGGAGGTTGCAGTTTTCCCAGTATAATTGAAATCAGTTATATCACTACCACTCGCTGAGCTAGCATATGCTATTCCGCTCGCATCAAACGAAGCCGTGCTTGCAACATTAATTACTGTGGCCGCAGTGCCGGTCACTGCTTGGGTAAGCGTCGTCTTGATCACCGTTTGAGTGCGGTTTTGTATCGAAATAATCCCACCACTAACAATACCTTGTCCTGCAACTTTATCCACGGCAGTCTGTGATATGAATGCCCAGCTATTCTGAAGCGCTTGGCGCAGCAGAGCAAGCTTGCCGTTCAAATCAGTGAATTTTGCTGTCACATTGTTCCGCTCCGTCGACGTTATACTACTGTCAGCAATTGCAGTGTCGATGGCGGATATAAGCGCTGTGTACGCGGTATCATAGTTCGTTTTACCTGATCCTAGCGCAGACTTTAGCGTAGCGTTAGTGAAATACGTATTGTTGTACACGTTAGCATACTCTGCGTCCACATCCGCTCTTTCGTTTGCCAGCTGAAGCTTATGCTCCGCAATTGCCTGTGCTTCTGCAATCGTAATGACACCGTCTTTAAATGCACCATCAATATAATTAGACAGATCAGTTTGTGCCTGAGCGAGCTGGGCTTGCTGCAGATCGAGCTCAGCAGCTCGCCTAGACAAAGTTGCCTCAATCTCACGCTGCTTACGACGATACGTCAGCATGTAATCCGACATGCCCCGATCTTGGAAGTTTCCGAGTACTAAGCGTGGATGTTGTGGTTCGAACGGGTAACGCTCATATTCCAATACCCGAGTATTAAAGTCGAATCCTAACTCTTCGTCAATTACGCGCACTGTATCGCCTACGCCGATAAAACCAACTGCAATTCCGGCTTTGAATAAATCGACGAGATCGACTTCGTAGCTTACCTTCGGAAGCTCGTTCTCCGACAGGTACTTTTGCATGGCAGCCAAGAGTCGCCCCTGATCATCAATATCGGGCCATTCCTGCTTTGCTTCGTATGGACGCTGCGAATCATAGTAGGATGAGTCAATGTATTTCGTGGCGTGCCCTGACATCCCCTCGATGGTTAATCCATCCTTGCCATACCCGTAAAGTCTTGTCACACGATCCATCGTATGGACGGTCCGCTCGATCCCTTTCAGATTTTTCCGATACCGAATCTGCTCACCATTGTCAGCTCCCCTGCGTGTGCTGAAGGTTATGGACTGATTGTTGAACGTAAGCTCCGCACCAAAAACTTCGCATAGATCATAGAGACATGCCAGACGCGATTTTTCTCCCCAGTCGAAAATGTCTTGCGGCGAAAACACACCGTTGACTGTGTAGTTAAACGGTGTACCTGCAAACAGTTGGGTGAGTAATGGTCCCGGTAGTTGTGCCGCAGCGAAGTCGATGTAAGAGTCAAAGAAATACTGACCAAACGTAATGGCAATATGGTGTGCCTCTAGATTCTTCTTCACCTTGTCTTTCCTGCCACCGGACTCGTGCTTAATGACAAATCGTTGACCTCCTTCTATGTCGGAAGGGAACCGGATTTCGTTGTCAGTTATCAAACCGGTATATCGCTCATCACTGCCTGGAGACTTAGGGTGCTCGAACGAAACGAAATATTCTCCGTTCAGCACTTCACGGATTCGAACAGAAGAAGCGGCTGGCAAAAACGCCAACCGCCCCGCTTGGTCCCATAATTCAAGTCTGGATATCATTCCTCACCATCGCCTTGATCTGTGTTTAAAGGTCCCTGCAGTTGCGTCCGATATGGTTCAGGTACGTCCGCTAATGTCATCATGCCCTTTTCGAGTTTATAGCGGTAATAGGTAAGCATTACACAGCGCCTCCTTCCAGTTGGACTATCCGCTGCTCAAGAGCTGCGGTCTTAGCAGATAGTTCATCGACCATAATCATAATGCCGACCATTGTCGATCCGAGGTCATCATCATTTTGCATGGAAAGTGTCAGCGCTTTTCCAATATCGCGGATGACAGGCGGTTCGGTAAGCTGATCTAGCTCCTCGGGAGGAATGCCGTGCTGGATGCAAAATTCACGAATAGCTGCTAAATTCATCGTTTACCCTCCCAACGCTTTCACGCGCTTGTACATTTCGGCCATGCTTCGGACCAAGATTTCGATTTGCGTCGTGTTGTCGGCCGCTTGCTGTACGATAACTCCTTGGATGCTCTTGGCCGTAGATTGATATTCGACCTTGGCTTCGATTGCGTTGGCCGTATAGGTGTGTTTATCGAGAACGGTATAGGTGACGGTATATTCGGCAGATGCATCGAAAATAGTTTTAGATTGATACACCCGCTGCGATCCGTAAGCAAGAGTTACGACAAACGACCAGTTTGCAGTATCATCTACCCCGTTCTTGAAAACTTTCAAGATTTTAGAGTTTCTATATTTCAGGGGATTATCACTAGCACTCGGTACTCCTACAGCATTAATATGATAATCAGCTGTTGATCCTCCCGTTGTTGGCACTACTTTTTCTCGTAGCACGACACCCTCTAGTAATTCAACCTGATTGCCACCAGATGCAAGAGAAATAACCCCTTCCCCGCCTAAGATGACTTCTTCAATTGATTGTGCCAGGACATAATCAATCGTGTAAGGAGTCCATCCTGCTGCCATCGAAGTCGGCGCCGTCGTTACAGCCCCTGTATTACTCGTTGCATTCCACACAGTCCAAGTCTTTGTCCCGGTTCCATCATATGGTGTACCGAATGTCCCATTATTCATCTTCCACCCATAAAAATACGCTTTCCAATCGGCATTGCTCGGCACGTATGAATCGCCAAAACCGGTTAAAGCATTCGAAACTGACATATATAAGTTAAAAGGTCCGCCACCACTAATAACTTGAGCATCCGTAACTATACCAGGATCAATGTTGGGTATAATAACCCCATCGAATCGCGTTACACGGCTCTTATCTTCCGAAGCCCCGGATGCCACCCAATTTTGTCCAGTGTTATTTAGATACACACGTTTTGAACCTGCGTATAATGGTGCAGCATGATTTGACCAAGCTGCCGATCCGTCCAAAACAACTCCTGTTACCCACAACTTTTCCTTGTACCATATTCCTTCTCGCTCATAGGCCAAGTCTCTAACACTTCCGTCGGGTTTTGAAGCGAGATTAGTTTGAAGGTAAATGTAATCAGCATTGTGTGGTTTGAATGATGTTGCAACGGAACCTAGTTCGAGCTGCCAGTTAGAGAACCTTACGGCCGCCGATGTGTTTGACTGTAGGTATACAACTAATGCGACAGTCGTAGACCTTGTCGTGAATGTTCCGTTTTTCGTTCCGGCACCTGGAGATAAATAGAGTGCGGGCGACTCCTGAGCTCCACTCGCATTTACGCTGTATATAGAGAAAAGGGCATCCGAACCTTCTGCTGTAAATGAAATAGAATACTGCTGAGATGGAGCGGCGTTTAGGTTGAATTTATTGGAACCGGTCCCGAATGTATCGAGAACATAAGGTACAGACTGCGAACCACTGGTTGTTAATGAATCGACATATGCGCTTAATAGATTCTTCCCTGCCTTACGAACCGTAGCACCTTGTACGTGCTTGGCGCTATCGACATACGGAAACTTGTCCGCCAACTTGTCTCCGGAATACTCGGGATCGACGTCGATTTTAGCATACGTTGCAGCGTCAACCTCGTATAAACGGAACCCGTCAACGAATGCAGTCTTATCCACACTATCACTGCCACCGCGATATAAGCCTATATAAGGATTTGAGACTGTAGGAGAGAACTTAATGTAACCAGTTCTCCAAGTTCCATCAATCGTCATATTTTGAGATGCATCGACTGTTCCATCCGCGATATCCGAGTTTCTTTGTACAATCTTGTAACCCGTTGCTGTAGGTGACTGATTGGCTTGAGCCATTAGCAAATAGTACTTGCCTATGGTTAAGGCTACTTGGCGCTTCATGATATTGTGGTTTGAAGTTGGAACCAGCTTTATTGATCTGCTACCGTACACAAAAGTAGTGGTATCGTCTGAGGCACTATTCCCGATAAAGGTCCACTTGCTCTTATCTTCGCAATTACCATCGGTCCCAAGTAAATTAACAAGGGTTCTCCCATAAATCGTCACCTTGGCTGTACTTGCTTGTGCAACCATGTCAGCTCCTCCTTTCCTAAATAATGTTCAAGCCGTGCGCGAGCGTAACCGACTGTGTTGCTGTCTCGATCTGCTGTGCATGAATTTCTCGTACTAGAGTTCCGAGCGTTGATCGGGCAGTTCCATCCGCGCCAAGGCGGGCATCCACAATCTCTGAGTTTCCGCTGCCAGCTGACCCAATAATATTGTTAATCTGCGCTTGCTGTGCATCCAATTTCGCCTTAACGCTTGTGCCCGTTGTGTATTCGATCTGCGTGGCCGTGTGCGCTGTTGTCGCATTGGCGTGAGCGGAGTCGGCTGTGATTCGTAACTGCTGCTCAGTTGTAATCTGTTGCTGTTGGCTAGTGAGATCCGCATCCGCTTGATCAAAGTTAGACTGCAGGTCAATTTGCGACTGCAGGTCTAGTTCCTGACTAATCGTTTTAAAGCGACTCATAGGCAAGCTCCTTTCTAATATAAGTAAGTGTGCCGAAAACGAAAAGCGACCGTCATGTTTGGACTGGTCGCTGTAATGGTGAGACTATTCAGACCCTCAATTAGCTTCGGGAATCGTCCGGAAAATAAGCCTAAGACGTTGATTCCGTTCTTCTTTGCCGTCTGCTCCATCGGAGCGCAATTAAGCTCCAGTACATCCGTTGGCCCAAGCGTGACGTTCACGCTGCAAGACTCTCCGGTTGTCGTATTGGTTATCGTCAAGTTCGATGCAGAACCGGTGATCGTTATGACGGGATACGCCTCGTGAGTCCCCGCATGATGCACAGTGATTAGCTGAGGTGAAGACTTCACGGCAAATGAATACTGACTTCCTCGCCTTAGCCCCATGCCATAAGTGTACCCTTGCCCATATCTCAATGGATACGTTGTATGATGCACGCTCTCTGAGAATGGGCTAAACGCTTTTAGTGGCAAGGTGAATGACCCAAGTTGTAGCAGCTTCTCGATTCCAATACTGCCGTTGTATTTGCATAACCACCGCTTACCAGGCATCCGGTCAAGAACAAGCGATTTTGCTCCCGCACGAGCATTAAAAAGCTTCGCCAATTGTTGCAACTTGTTTTGATATTGTATCTCACTTGACTCCTGTAATATTACTTCAAGCTCGATGAGACGAGGGCCGTATTCCGCACCCATATCTAGTGATCCATCCAGTCCAGGTATTTCAGCCTCCGTTTGACGCGTTTCCGGCAATAATGGAATATTCGACTTTACGAGCTTAAGGCCAAGAGAAGCGAAACTGATGCCATCGAACGTCGCTCCGTCGTTATCGACCGTCATAAACGTTCACCCCTAGCTAGCATTCGTTGTGCAACCGCATCACGTTCGCCCCAGTAGCTCTGTATATCAGCCTGGTCTTCCAAACGCACATCACCGCTGTGTTGTACAAGCGGTGCATTATAATTATTAATGATCGGTGCTGCTTGCTGATTTTGAGTCGAAGCGACTAGTGACCCTACTTGCTTCGGAGTCAACGTGACTTCACCCATTCGAAGAATGGAGTGGAGCTCATCCGGCATCAACTTATCGCCGATTCGAAACGGTACCTGACCGGCAATGCCGCCTGTGTGATAATACACGGGTGTTGTGCTTACTACGCGACCGTCAAGAACATAACCCCCGGCCTCCGGTGACCACACTGCACCATTGGCGAGCGTGTCCTTAAACTTCCGACCAGTATTTGATGAAGATGAGCTTGTTGTCGCGGTAGCTGTTCCGGTGTCCATCACTCCACCTCCACCTTGGGAATTTGATGAAGATGAGCTTGTTGACGAACTAGCTGTTCCGGTGTCCGTTATTCCGGTACCTGAGGAAGATCCAACCGCACTTGACAACCTAGCATATTCACTTGCCAGAGCTGCAAGCTCCGCCCTAATCTTAGCATTGGTAGCCGAAAATACCTTAAATCGCTCATCTTCGAGCAGCTGATAAAGGGGCTTCATATCCCCGCTGTAATCCACGAAGGCTTGTTTCAGGTCATCGTACCACGATTCGATGTCATCTTTTTTCTGTTCGAGGTCATCTAGTTTGTCCTGCCGTTCTTTATCCAGTTTGCGCTTTTCGTCCTCGTTATCCATTTGGCGCAGCTTATCTTGGAGCTCCTTGTATTTCTGTTTTCCCTGCTCCGAGGTGGCAAGACGATATTTTTCAAGGTCAGCGATGAGTGCCTTGCGCTCAATGACTCGCTCTGAGTCGTCAATCGCTTCTTTCTGCCCATCGTAAAAATGCTCGATTTCCTTTCGACGCTCGTCCAGCGCATCAAGCTCAGCTTGTTTCTCTCGCTCAATCGCATCCAGGGCAACATCAGATGCTTGCTTAATGTGCTCCTTCCGATCGCTCTCGATTTCTTTCTGTTTGTCCTCTTCTCGCTGCATGAGGTCTATCTTATTCTCGTAGACCTCATTGTCTGCCTGCTTGTAAAACTCGGAGTCTTTTGCATAACGGTCTCTTACACGTGTCCACGCTTCCAGCTTCATAACAGTAATGTCCGCTTCAGATTTTCCAGCCAAACGCATCCGCTTCTCTTCCTGTTCGCTCCACTCGCTCGATGCCTCGAACTTCGTCCTCGCAGCCTCTTCACTTTCCTTAAGCAGCTCTTCTTGATGCTGCTCTTCTTTATCGCCCATTTGTTCCTTCAGCTGGTAGATGCGCACTTCAAGTTCCTGTCGGATCTCACTGTTATCTTTGTACCGCTCCTTCAGCCGCTGAAGCGCTTGAAGCTCCTCACTGTCAGACATCTGGTTCAAGCTTCGCTGCCTGTCGATAAATTTCAACGATGTCTGGTACTGGTCCTGTTGAGCTTGAGTAAGCTTCTTCGCTTCTTCTTCTTTCTTTCTGCGCTGTTCATCCAGTTGCTCTTTCTCTTCCTTGTTCATTTGCTGTTTGAGCTGATACACGCGGACTTCAAGATCCTGCCGGATCTCGCTGTTCTTCTGGTAGCGTCCCTGCAACCGTTCAAGAGATTGGAGCTCGTCTGCTTCAGACATTTGGTTCAATTGCCGCTTCCGTTCTATGTATTTCAGAGATGATTGGTACTGCTCTTGTTGGATCTCTGCAGCAGTCTTACCCTTGCCCTTCCCTTTCCCTTTCCCCTTATCTGGAGTAGTGGCGCTGCCAGGCAGCGGTTTATCAAAGATGCTGTAATTGCCAACGGTGATCGCATCGACATCACGCTCTGCTTGTAGAACAGTTGCTTGCGCGGTATTAATCTGGCCAGAAGTATCTTTAATGGCGTTCTTCAGCGTGCGCTTTAACGCATCTTGAGTAAAGTTACCGAGACCAGGTACCGTTGGTTCAGGTATCGGTTTATTTTCTAGCGCTTGCATCGCTGCCAACTGTGGTTTAAGTAAATCAATTCGCGTCTGTGCCTCATTTTTTGCAATCTCAAGACGCTGCTTAGATCCTTCGGCGGCGGCATCGACGGTGCTTTTCTCTGCATCTATCAGCTGTTTGAGAGCATCGACATTATTGATATGCCATTTTCCTTCTTCATCAAGCTGCACAAGTAAATCCGGATACTCTCGCTTAAGTTGCTCCACCGTCTGTGCGAGCTGCTGCTTTTGCTGCGCCGATAGTTTTTCCTTACTGCTCAGCTGCTCGTATTGCTTCTGTAGCTTGTTCATAGCGTCGATATGCTTAACTTGCCCAGATACCACTCGAACGTTTTCTTCTTCTAGTGCCACCTGAGCGCCTGCGGCCCCTTTCGCTTGCTCCTTCATACGACCGAGTGCGTCTGCGGCGGCATCCCCCGACTCAAAACCGAGCCCTCGGAGCTCCTTGTCTAAGCTCTTTATGGCATCTGCGAGCTCATAAATTTCATGCGTATTGTCGATGTTCCCCTTGCCACTCTGAGCAAGTGCCATTCTCTTGTTGTAATCATCCATTAATGCATTGCGCTTTTCCATGATCGGGTTTAATGTCTCAATGCTAGCCGTCAGCTTCTTGAATTCTTCGACTTGCATATTAAGCGGTGACTGCATCAGCTTGGCATTCAGGATCTCTTGCGAGCTGGCGAATTCCAGCGCAGACTGAGAAGCTGAGGAAGCGCCTGCAGTATACGCAGCAAACCCTCCAACAACAAGGCCAATCGCGGCGATTGCTAAACCGATTGGACCAAGCGCGATCTCCAAGCCCGCTAATGCCGTTGTTAAAGTGTAAATCAGAGGCACTAACGCCGTGACAGCTGCCGTTATTGCGAGCACAGCTGCGGTCCCTGCTGCCATTCCTACTGCGAGTCCTTGATGCTCTTTTGCCCAGTCTCCGATGGATTTGATAATTGGTATAACGAGCCCCATTAGCTCCTGAAGCAAAGGAAGAAAAGCCTCGCCTAGCTCCGCTTCGGCCGTCTGTATCGTTTGACTGAACTGCGCTTGAGTACCGTTATAACCTTCCATTGCTGTAGCTGCATTACCGGTGTACATCGACGATTCCTGCATAATGCCGTTGTACGCAGCCAGTGTCTTTTGTGCATCCGAAAGCTTATCAGCGGTTGTGCCAATAGAGCCGGCGTAACGATCGTACATAACGCTCAGGTTCGTCGTAATCCCCGCAGCGTCTGTCAATTCCGAGTTGCCCGTCTTTACCCCTTGAGCAACCTGTTCAATGGCTTCTCCCCAACTTAGGTGAGCTTCACGGTTATATGCTGCGGCGTCCGCTGTCGCGAGAATCAGGTTCTTGGTCTGATCCAAATTTAGTCCAGACGCTAGAAGGGTCTTTACCGTCCCAGAGGCCTGGGCAAGATTCAAAAATCCACGGTCGACCAGATCTTGTACCAGATCAATGGTTTCTTTGACATTTACCCCTAACGCCTTTGATACCTCTTCTAGCCCGCGCTGTGCGTTAATATAAGCGTTGGCTTTATCGGCAAGAGTCTCAATTTCACCAATTAGCTTTCCTAGCGCTGCCCCCGCTCCTAGCGCGATAAGGGCATTGCTTAAGGCCTCCACGCGGTTAATGGATTCCTTGGTCTCTTGCTGCGCTTCGCGCATCTTCTGCTTAACCTTCTCGATCATCTCACTGCTCGCGCCAAGCTTGCGTAGCTGAATCTCGACCCGCTTTAATTCCTGCTCAAGAAGTTCCGGCTTAACCTCACGAATCTCCCTCTGAATTTGACGCATTTCCTTAGCACTCATACCGGTATCAGTAAGGGACTTTCCTAAATCCCGAATTTGCTTTGTTACTTGGCGCGCCTCGTTCGTGGACGTGCTCATGGTCTGCTTAGCTTTCGATAGCGATTCATTAAAACCGCTTGCATCGAGTTCCATTCTAGCTCTGATCGCGCCGACATCCGTTGCGTTCGCCGTAGCTCCTGACATCTACTCTCCACCCCCCTGCAGCCGTCTCCGAAGTTTCGCCAAGCCCTCTGCATCGAATTTATTGTCATCGTTCTCAGATACTTGGTGCAAAATACCGCTAATAGACTGATAAAATTGCTCAAATTTCTCCTGCTCCATGTTTGGCGCACAGATTGAAAGCAGATTGATCACTCGCTCCTCGGCTATCTTCAGTTCCAACTTGTATAGGAGCTGCGGGAGATCTACCATGTAGAAGTCGTTTTCCAATCGCAGTTGCGTCGTTCCAAGCTTCAGAGCCGCCTCCGCCAGCCATTCGTCTAGCGTTACCGGCCCGCGACCGGCTTGCTTTGAAGTAGCTTGCCGAACGGGGCGAGGAACTTTTTTGCAGCTTCATTTAAATTGTTCCGTTGGACAGTCCTCGAAATGAATTGAATCAACTCATTGTGGTCGACATTCTCTTCGATCCACGCCGGTTCCAGCTCAGTCAGCACAGCGACGAGTTCTACGATCTCATCAAAAGCCATTTGAATGCCAACCAACACAGTCGCCGTAAAATCCGAAGTTTGGCGAGAAGCGATCACGTCCAACAGGAGCTGGGGCAGTGTTTCGACCTTGCCGAACAGTGCCTTCCACTTCGCAACGGTGAGCTTTGGAATATCAACCCGTTTTTCTCCGAACATGACAAAATCCTGATCCTGATCTTCTTGTTTTCTAAACCATTGCATGCCTCTTAGCCTCCTTAAAAAAAGAAGAAGAACCCTCTTCAGGGCTCTTCTTGCTTTGTTGTAATTACGCCGTTATGTCACCAAATGCGACAAGATATCCCGTTGCAGTGTCCGGATACGCTTTAAACGTTACATTTGTGATCAGTTCTCCGTCGTAACTGAACTTATATTTCAGGTTTGTTCTTGGCGCTGCCTTATACAAAACAATAGCATCATTTGGCGTTGCATCAGCAGCGAGCGGTTCGAGTTTCACCATCTTAGCAATACTTAAGAGGTTAATGACTTTCGATGCATCGATATCCACCCGTTTCTTGGTTGGAGCCGTGCCATTTGTCGTAAGCTTAGAGCCTGGGATGATTTTAGAGAGCTTGTCCAGATCCTTTTCAGCAAATGGCACTTCTATTGAAGCATTTCTGCCAATGATGATTTCGCCAACAGGTGTATCACCGAATTGATCAACCTTGATCTCACGCGAGGTCTCATCATAATTTAAAAGCACCCCGCCTTGTGTCGTTTCGAACACAACCGGTGTACCGCCAAGTCCGGCATCGAATGTCACTCTACACGGACCGAGCTGAATTTTTGTAATATCACTTGCCATCTGTGTTTTCCTCCTTGTTTTCGCTTTGATTTATATAAACAGCAAGACCGTCGGTTACAAGTGCAGCTGCAGCCTTCTTGTCGCAGCTCACTTCATCTCCGTCGGTCTTGTAATCTGGCTTATCCGCCGTGCCGAAATTGACTTGATGGTTATCGGCGAGCGTTAATCGGATTAATAATTTAGAATCTTTCAAGTCCTTCACCTCACTCCAAATAGACGCATGTAAAATTCAAGCTATACATTGGTCGCTTGTTCTCGTCGCGGCCAATGTACAGCGGGGCTGGTTGATCGGCTGCGCACTGGCGAATGAACATGCCGCCCGTCTGCAGCTCGAACTCTGTTCTCCCGTGTAAGTGAGAGTGAATCTCCAGAGCTAATTCTTCGGTCTCTTGCATTTCGAATTCACTGCCCCGAATCAACACTTGAAAGGATGTTCTCCTATACGATGACTCAGGATCTGGAGGAAACCCACCTGTTACCTGAACATATGCAGCCGAATCTGGCGCGTTCTCGGGGAACTCATTTACGAAGTACGCAAGAGGAAATTCATCCCTGAGATAATCAACCACATAAATGGCTCGTAGCATTAACCTCTCAGCTCCTTCGCAATTTCTTGTGCAATGATTTCCCGGTACCGCGCTGATTTCGCCTTCAATGGCCGTTCAAGGTACTTCGGTCCAGTACCTGGCGTCGATGGCTCTTTGAATTTCCGGTGCTCGTGCAAGAACAGCGCGACATCCGTTGCCCAGCCGCGCTTGTTCTTCTTTAAAAGCGAGAAGGATACTTCCCCAGTGACACTGTATCCCGATACAGACACTCTTACATGCGCACGCTGGCGCAGTTCGCCAGTCAGGTTAGGAGCTCCAGCCTGTGCATCTGCCTTGAGCTCTTCCATCGCTTTCTGCATGCCCCGTTCAGCCGCAGCGCGGAAGCGCTGGTCCGCGAAGTCGATGCCCCGATAGACATCGTTTAAGTTAATTTCGAAACTCATGGAAGGTTCACCACGGTAGTGCGTACTTTTCCTTGAAAATCACGAATAGCTTCGATTCGGATCGGCGTCTTCCCCATTTCATGCCCGAATGCATCGTTCCAATGTACCTCGTCTTCATATGAGATTGGAACACTTCCGAGAAAGGTTATTGAAGTGCCGCTTGTGATTTCCTTGCCGTGTTGGTCAATAACTAATTGCCCGACGCTTTCAATCCGGCAACGGTGTGTGCTTGGTTCTAACACTTCCGCTTTCCCCCAAGCATCTATAACTGAATTATCCTTCCTGCGCGTGATGGATGCTTGATCAATAAATAAGTGGTTCATTTTCACACCCAGCTCCCTACATATGGAGCTAACAACGAACAAACAGCAAGAGGTAAACCTTCACTCGGTTCTGTGTATGTTATGGAGACATTGCCGAATCGCTCTGCTATTACTCCTGGACTTCGCATTAATGTCTGTGCATACAATAGGCAAGCAAGTTCAATTGGCTCCGGAAGTGTCCGGGGATTTCCTTGACTTGCATCTTGTGGAAGTACATAGCCAGCTTCATACTCCACAATAATGTTATGTTTGCCGTTCGGCCAGCCATAGTTCCTGAACAATCGACCTTCCTCCGGAAGGAGAAAGTCAGGCTCTATCGCGGCGCCGTTCATATCTGTTAATGATACGGAACCGATAATAGGATGCTGTTTTAAATTCAGATACGGGGAGTTGGCGTAACCACTCACCCGTTCCTGATAAATAGCCCGCTTCAATGACCGCTTTAAGTGCGCTTCGATCTTCTGCGAGGCTGCTTCCGCATACATGGCGAGCGTTTCGTCCATACTCGAATCGTTCTCATCCATTTGCAGGGCTTTCTTCATGCGAGACAAAGTTGTCAGCATAGCGGACACTCCCCTACGGCAGTGTAATCTCGCCTGCGATGACTGCCTCGTCGTCGAAAAGCTGCAGGTCTTCACGTTGGATTGCACGCACGTCTGTTGTATTTCGGCCAAATGATTTGCCGCCGACATTGGTCGAAGTAATGGAATACTGCTGGCGGTCAAAGAGAACAATAAATTCCTTCAGGTCACCAATGTAGATCGGAGCCTTTTTCGTTGTTGTACCTGTCGAGGGCAACCAACGATTAGCAAGCACCACGATCGGTTTACCCTTCAGCAACTTACGACTTGGCTGTGTTGGGTCCGGTTGAAGCAAGTCCTTTCCGTCAGCATCCTTCTGGTTATCCAAGTAATTAAAGCCGTCCTGGTTCGTAAGGATAATTGCATTAAGGGCGATATTCGGATCGAGATCAACGTTAAGAATCTTCTTAATGCTATCCAAATTAGCAATCGGTTTTCTGGTAAGTGCCGCGAGCTTGTCTAGAATCAGCTTGTTCCGCGTAACGACCGACTTCTTTGCAATCCATCTTGCAATGTATTGCATCAAATTCTGGTCTGTGTCATTAAGTAACGTGTTGGAGATTGGTAAGATTCCGCCTCGATCCTTAATGGTGTAAGCAAGCGGTTTAAATTTCGGATTGTCGAGATCACCGATATCCGTCATTTCCGTAATCTCCGCGAATGGCGTGATATCAGCGTTCTTCTCAATTACGCGTGAGCCCGAACGAGTTGATACCGGCTCCACGGTCACATAAGGTTCGAGTGACACGAATTCACGCTTCAACTCATGGATCATCGTCTGGATATCCTGTGGCACAATTAGTCCACCATCTTCGCCAACACCGCCCTGCATGCCAGCGCGAACTTCCAGCTCGACTTCTTCCACTAGCCGCTGTTCGTCACCTGTCAGCGGGCGATTCCGCAATACTTTCAAGAATGCACTGCGGTAAGACGGAACGGACCATGCTGCTGGATTACCAGATTGATTACCACGAGCCTCCGGTTCAACCGGAACCGTAGCACCTGGCGTATCCGTGTCACGCAATTCCTTAAGCAAATCAATTTGCTCTCGAAGCTGCTTAGCCTCGCTTGTTGCGCTGCGCGCTTCTTCCATTTTACTCTCAGCCATCAATCGGCGCGCTTCTTCCAACTTAGCGGCAAGTCTCTGCCGCAGTTCGCGTTCTTTTTCGTCCATTTTTGAAACCCTCCCAGATTTATATGTGGTTAAATAAAATAGACCTATTAAGGATTTAAGAGCAATCCAATAGGTCTAGTTCCAGCTCGATTAACATTTTCTCTTGTTGCAGTTCACGCTTGCGCTGCTCTTTCGACGTGATACCTAGCTCATTAATGCTGCGCTGACTCACTTCGCTGTCTGTATAAGCTGGGAATGGTGTTGGCGAGACCTCGAACAAATTCACGTCGAGTAGCGTTCGCTCATACACATCTTCTTCCTTCAGGTACTGCCACGTGTCGGCCCTCACATAAAAACCAAAGCTGACCCCATCAACATCACCACGCTGGATCGATTCAAAGGCATCATTCCCCCAGCTATTGTTCGGAAGGTCGATCTCGAATCGAAGACCAACATCATCCTCCCATAACCGCAAAGTAGCATTTTTTGTTGATCCAAGCACGAAATCGCTTCGATGGTTCCAGAATGCCTTAATCGTGTTGTCTCGTAGGCTGCTGGAGAACGCACCCTTTGCGACCCGCTCGTAAAACTCGCCCCAGATCAATTGACTTCGCTGGTTGAATTTCACAACATATCCGGCAATCGTCCTGGTGGTTGATTCCCCTTCGCTGCTGCGGACCTCGATATTATCTGCCGGAATGAAGCGTAACACCTTCTCTTTACTCACTGCTTCCACCTCCTTTCGTGGCATCCTTGCCAAGCCCAGCCTTCAGTAATTGATACTGATCCATTTTATCGAGACTGACAAAATTCAAACTGACGAAATGCTTGTCCCCCATCTCGCCAATGTTGTCCCGCTCCTCCAGTTCACGCACCTCGTTAATGGTGTAAGCACCCATGGCGATCATTTCTTTGTAAAATTGCGCTCGGCTAGTGCTGTCCCCGCGTAGCTCACTGGTGACGTTGAACTTCGTATAATACTTTTTGCGTTCCATCTCGGTGAACAGCTTGAAATCATTCTCCATTTCACAATTCACAATAATAGGTTGCAGGGTGCTCTTCACGTATTCAAGCGATTGGTTTTCCATGTTGTTGAATTTAACATCCGTTATCCCCAACTTATAGCCCGGCACTTTATAGATCTTTGCAACCTCCATGATCCCGAACTTGCTTGTTTCAATAAACTGGGCATCATTGAGAGGCATGCCAAGACTTTGGTACTCCATGCCCGCATCTAGGATGGCGATTCGGTGCGCATTCGAAAGACCACTATTGGCCTTCTGCCACTCGTCACGAGCCTTGTCCTTCGCCGGCTTATCGAGAGTCGCACCAGGAACCTTCAGTATGCCGCGTGTCGCCGTTCCGTTCGCGTAGAAGGCGCCAAGAAATTTCCGCTGAGCCTGCTGCACCCCGATTTCTTCACGAATGACTGCGATCGGCGTTATGCCCTTTAATCCACCTTTGCTGATTGCCTTGTAGTGGAGCACTTCGTAATGTCGAAGCTTGCGCCTCTCACCGCTCGGTAGCGTGGTCACATACCAGACTTCGCCAGTAATAGGGTCGAGATGCACATCCGTCTTTGAGGGATCAAGAGGCCACAGCGCTTTGGGCATCCCGTTGAACGGTCCATCTTCGTGCCATTCGATGTTGGCATAGGCGTTCCCCCAACAAACCATATGCACCTGCATGAGCTCCTTAAATGTGTAAGCGCTCATATAAGGGTTTGATCTGACCCCGAGTAACTTACTCACTGGATGACTTGTATCGCGCTCTATCCCGCCGCCACGCCGCCGAAAAACTTGAATCGGAAGTTTGCCAATGTCCCCACCTAGAATTGAAGCACAGGTATACACGTTGCTGTTCATCATGGCTGTCTCACTGGTGACCTGCTCGCCGCTGGCTGTCTTACCGATGCCGAATAGATCCATCAACCATTGCTGAGGGTTCTTTAAATCGGAAATCAAGTTCGACCTTTGCTCCCACCAGCGGCGGAAGTAGCTTCTTTTAAATTTCACGTTTCACCCCCTCCCTTAGAACGTAAAGTCATCATTCAGGATGTGACTATTCAAATCGGTTTCCTGATCAAGCAGCATAGCCCGGACTAGTGCATTAATAATGGCGGCTAGCAAGTCAATCCGCTGGCTGTCGTCTTTATGCTTCTTACTCAGCTTGATATTGCCGTTGTTGTCCACGACCTCAATTGCATTAGAGACACACCAGGTCAATAGCGGGCTTCCATCGTGAACAAGCAGCCCTTTCAAGACGAGCTCACGAAAAAACTTTGTTGGCTCCGAGAGCGTCTGAACACCTTGACGAATCTCAACCCGCTCATACCCCTCCGCCTCCAGTTCTTGTGTGAAGTGCGTGGCATTGTAGGGATCGTAGCAAACTTCCTTGACCATCCAACCTTGCTCTTCTTCAAGCTGCTGGATATGGCTCTTGATGTAGCGATAATCGGTAACCGATCCTTCAGTCAATGTACACCATCCACCAGCTGCCCATGATGTATAAGGTACCCTATCCGAGTGTTCGTGCTCCTGTGCCCGAGCTGCTGGCATAAACCCGTGTGCCGTCACTGCATATCGTCCATCTTCAAGTTTAAAGACAAAGGCGTTAGCGGTAAGATCCGTTGTCTTCGCCAAGTCGAGCCCACACCAAGTTCGCCAGCCTTTGACCAATGCCAAAAAAGCGTCTCGCGAAACTCCGAGCGCTTTATACTTGTCCATGATGCCGGACATGAATTTATGTTCACTATCCGACTGCCATCGGTTAACCCTTTTAGTCAGCCACTCACGAATCTTCGCCGGGTCACCAGTATTGTATGCCTCGTCATGTTCGGCGCGAATTTGCCCCCGCAGCTCCTCCGCATACTCGTTGTTCTCTTGAAGAATGGGATTTGCCTTAATCCAAACCGTTTCATCGTGAGGATCGTCTTCCTTCTCCAGTTCGCGAATCATCACAAAGTAGGTTTCATTCATGGGCGTATCTCCGGAGAGCATCTTACACAGCGCGTCGTATTCCTTCTTGCACGGGCTGTTCTCAGCATCTTTCCCGGCCGTTGTAATAATCAGCATCAGCGACTGGAGCCGCTTGCCGAAGCCCGAGTAAAGGACGTCAACGATTTCACTTGTCGAATGTGCATGGTATTCGTCAATAATAACGATGCAAGGTGCGCCAGAATCCTTGTTCTTGGTGTCTTTCGATAATGGCCGCAGCCATCCACCGCGATTCGCATGCTCAATATACGTTCGCTTAATTCGCAAGCGCTTGTGAATATCGGGGCTTGCTTCACCCATTTTCTGCGCATCCAACCAAACCCGCTTGGCTTGCGTTTTATCGACTGCAGCGCACTCCACTTCCGGGCTTTCCTCGAAACGTTTGAACTCGGGCATACCTGGAGGATAGACGCAATCTCCGCACATACCGTATAAAGCAAGCCCACTCATCTCGGTCGATTTAACGTTACCGCGAGCCCGTTGATTGTATGCCTTCTTGAATCGGCGCTTGCCGCTATCCATATGAACCCAGCCGAAAATGCACCCAAGATCAAATTTTTGAAATGGAAGCAGCTCAATAAGCTCACCGGAGAAAGGACCGCGGACATGACGGCAGCAGCGTTCGAACCAGGCATACAGCCGATCCGCTCGGCTTTCGTCGAAGACGTAGGGGAATCCCTCCGTCGCCTGCCTCTGAAGATCATCCAAGTGACGCTTGCAGGTCAACCATTCCATCTTGCAGCTTGGTCGGATCTGCATTACGATCTCTGCAGCATATCGGTTAACGGGGTGAACATCGCTCCAATCAACCTCAGTCGAAGAGTTCATCATTTGGATCTTTCCCTTCGGCCATCCGCTTCGCTAGTCGCGCACGCGCACCGGCTGTAATACCGAGCTTCTCACCAAACTGGAGAATGAGCCTCGCATAGTTATTCGCCATTGTTACATGTGGGTTGACAATTTCTATGCCGCCCTTGCCCTCTATTGTAAAGCCCTGCGAATCAATTGACTCGTTCATCGCTTGGTGCTTCGCAACGGCATCACAATAGGCTGCAAGAACGTCCTCGTCAAGTGGATCAAAGATATCGAACTCTTCCATGTCCCGAACGATCTTGCGCCAAACCTTCCGAGCATTGTCATCGAGCCAAGACGGCACTTTCAGATTTCGCTTCTTTTTTCTCTCAAACGCCTTGCCTGCTTCTTCCCGCGATTGAACCTCGGCTGCTGTCCAATGCTTCCCGCCGCCCTTCTGACCGACGCGCATATGATCAAAGTGGACGACCTGACTCATTTCCAAATTCCTCCTTTCATGATGGCTTCGTATCTCATTTTGTTTTGGGGACATTTTTTCACAAACGAGACCCCTGCGGTCTCGCCCCCATTACCCTTAGATTTCGGCCCCCCGGGGGCATCCTAGGTACCGGTTGTTAACTCTACAAGCTTCGCCTCAAGCATCTCAACGGCCGACTTTCGCGGCTTCTCCTTGGACTGTTCATACGTTAGGAAGTGTTGGACAGCCTCTACATCGGGTGCGGATACCAATGCTTCTTTCAGTTGTTCAATCGTCATGTCAATGTCAGGAGTCGTAGTTGCTTCAGAAGCCATTGGCGCTTCTTCAGCAAGTTCTTCCTCAAGTGTTCGAACGTAGAGAACGCTGCTGAATGGAAGGAAGTACGTGACTCCGCCTGTGTCATTCACGATCACCGTTACCTGTGATGCATTAACAGATTGGTGAATCTTTGACATGAGCTTATTTGCGCTCTGTTCGTCGATCTCAATTACTGCGCCGTCTAGCAGCTTAACTTCGGTTTTCATGGGCTAATACACCTCTATTGTTTTTAGACTCTCTTAGTTCCTTGGCCTAATGAGTTGAATATAATGAATACAGCTACTGACAGGAGGTTGTAGATATGATCTTTGCTTTGGACATATTTTGCGCACATTGCAAGCAAGTAAAGACCGCAATACGACATGAATCCGAGAAACAAAAATACATTATGCAGCCTTCAAATGTTTATCCCATTTCCATATGTAGCGATTGTGAAGAAGAACTTCTCTCACGCCTTCAAAACTTTTTGAAGAAGAGTATCGATAAAGAAATTAATTAGTTCAAACGATATCCGAAGCCTCCATCTTCCTTGACAGTCTTTATGTCGTGGTGCTTTTTGCATAACGATTGCCAGTTGTTGCGGTCCCAGAACAGCGTCTTATCTCCCTTGTGAGGCTTGATATGGTCCACAACAGTTGCCTCAGTTACCGCTTCATGATTCAAGCACTCGACGCAGAGAGGATGCTTCCTCAGGTACCCAGCCCTGGCAGCACGCCATTTGCTGTCATACCCCCGCAGAGCAGCGGATCCCCGTTGCCGATCATACTGATACTTGTCCTCAACATGTTTCTCACAGTATTGCTTCCTAGTTATTTGGGTGCATCCGATATGGCCGCATGGTTTCTTGGGTGATAACGGCATGGATTCGACTCCTTTACAAAATAAAAGAGCTGCGCCATATTAGGCACAGCTCTTTAGACTACATAAAGCATTACTTCCTGTCATACAAGACGAGAGCAGTATATACCATACTTGGATATACGCCAGTTTGGCTATCAGTTGCAACAGCCTCATGAGCGATTGCATACTTAACGTCTACAACCTTTAACACATCCTCAAGGCTGTCCATAAACTTGTTAATCCTCACTTCCAATTCTTCGAGATGAGCTTCTGCGAATGTCTTCACCCGTGCCAAATGTACCACCTCCTTGTGATAACATTCGACATCCACCCATTTTTTTCCTCTATGAAAAACCCCCCTTTGAGTTACCCATATCGGTACATTGTGAGTAACTCGTACAGCAGCCTAACCCCCTTGTTTTAACAAGGCTTGCTGGCATTTAAGAGAATGAGTTACCCGTAACCGCAATATGGTGAACTCAGACGATTCTGAAGCTCTTCATTGACGTATCCATCGTCTCTTGGAGCTCGCCAATATACCGCAAGGTTATTTTATAGGCTGAGTGATTAAAGTGATTCTGAAGCAAGACGATATCCTTATGAGTCTTGTAGTGAAAGTACCCAAAAGTCTTGCGAAGAGTATGGCACCCGACTTCCACCAGCTTGAATACGTCTGCAATAGTCCTCATAATCTTATAAGCCATGCTGCGGCCTATCGGACGGTTGACCCCTTGCCTGCTTTGGAAAAGATACTCGTGAGGCTGCCTACCTTCGACAAATGCTTTCAATTCACGTCGTAGAACAGCAGAAATCAAAAGACGCTTCTCCTTCTTAGTCTTCTTCTCACGGATGTTGATATGCGTACCAATTACATCCCTGACCCGAAAGCGTAAAATATCGCTTATTCGAAATCCCGTATTAATACCAATATAGAACAGCATGTAATTTCGCATGCTTACTTGACGCAAATAATCGAGAATATCTGCTATCAATTCCGGATCAGTAATTGGCTGTACAGTATTCACATAACCACCACCCCATTGCCGAGTTATATAGTTTCGCGTTAAATTAGAAAATGACTCGTGGGAAAGCATCCCCGAGTCATTTTCTTTTATAGCAAGAACACCTTATCGTCGTTCACTTTCGATGCAGGCTTTCAGTTTGCTCGTTGGTTCGAATGCAATCAATAAAAAAGGAACAGTAGTTCAATCCTTACTGTTCCTTTTTTCTATTCTTTATAAATTCCTTCATTTGAACTGTCCGCTCTGAATTTCTCTCGTTATCATAATCATCTAAAAAGAGCTTCATCCGTTGCATGACATTATCAACTTCTCTCTTATCAGCTTCTACAGCATTTAAGAGCTCATGTAATTTACCAAGATCCCTTTTAAAAATTAGATAGCAAAACAGCCCGAAACGAAAAGCCGAAAGCATCATATACAAAAGTAGAACCAAAAGAATAATGACATGAGGAATGTTCATCCCCTTATCAGCATCGATTAAAAAAGAGATAGCTATTGTAGCAAACAAATAAATAAAAGCACCAACGAATGCTCGATTCAGAAATCCAACTAGTCGAAAAAAATTGTTTTTTGAAATATGAGCAAAAGTCGATTCAAGCTTTAAGCTACCGAATAAAGTAAATACCGTGAAATAAATCCCGGTAAATACCGCTGCGATAGTTGTTAGAACCCCTTCTTTCTTAACCAGATTATCACTGATTGGACCTAGTAAAGCCTTATTTATTCCATCAACAAAATAGTTCGTAAAGTATAATGATGCGAGGTAATTTAATGTTAAACCACAAAGAACAACGATAACGATTACTCTAACGGAATATTTTTCAATTCCGGCTAATATTTTATCAACCATTTTTCACCTCTCATACTAGAAGCTGTTGTTCAATATTTTCATTAAACGTTTTATTTTTCTCTTTTGTCTCATCCGAATCTTTCTTACTAAAACTCTCAATGATCTTAGGCAGCTTAGTTACTATTAAATCATTTGCATATTTTAAGTGTGCTGAATCACCATAACGACCATTTGCAAAGTAATCTTGCCTCATGTGCTCGACGATATGTTCCCAACCATCAGCGTCATCGTCTTTTAGGATTACTCTCTTATAGATATCACTATGTTTTAGATCGATATCTTCAATATTACCGGTAAGCGGACTCTTGTACTTAACCTTGATTGATTCAAACATTTCATCATCTAGGTTAAGACCCTTAATTAAGGGAATCAAGTTACCAGGCTTAATAACATCTTTACGTGCTCTACCATTCCCAAAAGATATCGAAGCCGTATTAGCACCAAAAATACTATTCGTCTCAATAGATTTTCCAAAGATGTCTAAAAATAAACTTTCTGGTCGCCCAGGTTGAACTAAGTTATTAGGAATTATACGATTCACCAAGTTCAGCTTAAATTCAATATGCCTTATATCCTGCGAGAGTTCAACATCACCAAAACCTCTTAATGCTTCCAGTGGAACAAGCTCTACTTCCCATTTATTCCCTTCCTCATTCGGAAGAAAAGAATTTAGATAATCTAACAAGTGCTTTGGTCTACCACCAAAATGATTGTATTCAATTAGGGCTAACCGCGATTGTGGAATAAATAAAGTTGAAGTAATTTCAAGAACATCATTTTTAATCAATTCAGCGGTATCGGTACCTTTTGTCCCGGTATATGGTTTATAATCACGATATTTACCAAATGCAACACTTCTGTGTTGTGCGGTCTGCGCATTATTAGGATCCGGCTCCACCATTTCAACCATAGAGAATTGGCCACTTTTTAGATTCCTAAATTTCTTTGAGGGATTAAGTACCATAACTCTGTCTACAAAGTCCGAAAAATCAATATTAGTCTTTTTTTGATTGTGTAAGATGTAGCATAGATAATAGTGTATTGTACGACTCATTCATGCTCCCCCTATGATGGTATTAGTTAAACAAACTAATAATACCATAATTTCGGGAATCTGATAGTTCTAATATACTATCTTAACTCTTACCACACCTTCCGTCCAAGTGATTCAGCATATCTTGCAGTAATTCGGCAACAAGTCGGCTGCACCTTAGAGGTGTCGGTAGGTCTTGGCTTTCTCCTCGGTTACAACCGGATCAACTCCTCTGTTCAAATAAGTTCCTCACAACAATTCACGATTGAATTCGTGACCTCCTGTAAAAAACTTATGGGGTTTCGAACCCCACCTCATCTCCACACGCCTGGCGACTGGCGCCTAAGGTCAATTGACCCACCGCATGGCCGAGTCCTACATGTAATAAGGGTACAGTAGGTATCACCCGAGCATTTGCTCTTTGTGATTTCACTGTACCCCTTAGGCACTCTCATTTTTGACGCTACAATCATACAATTTACACGCGTATTCTGTCATTGGACTATTACTTACACCAATGATGAAATCCATGTTTTGATGTGCTTCTAATTCTACCTTTGAAACACCGGCACCCAATCGTCTGATCGTATACCATGGTGTCTATAATTCATTACCTTCCCTGTATTTGAAGCTTTATAAGTTTATCAAGCCTTAAATTAAATTCTTACCTATTTTGGTTACTGTAAAGGATGCCGACTGCTGAGTTTTTAATTTTCTTATTCTGTTCTAAGAGCTTTCCGCCATCAGTGAATATTTCCTTGAACGAAGGGGCACCTAGAATCCCAGTTAAAGCGGCACTTATAGTTCCTAATTTGGTATTTCCCGTTGCTGCAGCTGCAATGTCAAGGCCAACAGTAACTATTGAGTTAGTTAAATTGAGTCCCCAAAATCTTTTATTCCTACTCTTTAATTCTTGTACTTCTTCTTCATGTTTACTAAATGATTCTTGAATGTTGGTGAAAACGCTAGTTGTCACTTCATCGAAAGATGTGTTATCAGCAGTTGATATTTCTTCAATACCCTTTGATAGAAGTTCTCTAAGTTCGTTTAATACATTCTCTTGACGCAACTTGATAAGCGCTGTGTCTGATAAATTGCCGATAATATCGTAATTAATTTTCGTTAAAGAATTACTGATCAACATGTTCTTTACTTGGGAGCTGGAATTTGGAGTGTTTGAACTATACTGATATGACCAAAGGAGGTACTGCCAAGAAGTAGGAGCGTTGACAATCGGGATGCCGTTATACTGTAATGCTCGATTAACGATGTCTTTGGACTGCATCATTCTTGATTGAACCATGAATTTTACTTTAAAGCCAATTGAACCGCCTCCAGGGATATTGTTAAAAGCCCAAGAGTTTTCCCTGTTCCACTTAACAAATTGTTCCGTCTTAGTAAGATGCTCCCATTCTGTATCAAATAGCATTCTTTCTTCATTCACTAACTTCTGGAAGAGATCTTCGGTTGTTTCGAGGTCTTGGAGAAAAGAATCTGCTTCATCCATATCCGTGAAGTTTACTCTGAACATTTCTTTCAAGTGTTCAAGAATATCTGATTGTGATTGCTTGTCAAGCAAATCAAAATCATTTTCGCCAAGATATGTTTCATCAGGTACAAAAACAATAATTGGTGAATCCAATTCAGCAAGTGCAAGTTCCTTGTATTGAAGTGCATTAAGGGCATGCTTAGCTAAATAGTAAAGTGCTTTATCAGGTGACATTTGTTTAAAAAAAGACGTTGTCCTAAGCATTGGGTCCGGGACAAGAATGGTGTCAACGTATAACCCAGCACTCCTAGCTATGCTTCCAGAGTATGATGGGAAGATATCTCCACCAAAAACTGAGATAACTCCTTTCAAGCGTCTAAGGTGTGCTTGTATGATCGGTAGGTAATACTGCCATAGCTCGTGCAGTCCTTCTTGAAGGGCCTCATGATCTTCAATAAAAGAATGTACAATTTTCTTATTCTTTGAGATTACTGTTGCAACTTGGTGTGGGTTAAGTCCCTTCTCCATCATCTGATTAAACACTGTCCCAAAGAATGAATCCAGCACTTTAAAATAGGCTTTTTGTGTCTCTAACAGTGGTATACTCAAAAGTTCTTCCTCGTGCTCCATCATTTCAACTGCTAGAGCAAGTGCTCGCACACGACCGTCAACAGTTTCCGGATTTACATTCACGTTATCTGGTAATAGCCTTACATTCATCAAGGACTCTATTGTAGATGCGTCGTTTATGTGAAGTTTTCCTTGATCAAGGAATTTCTCTAATCTATCAATTCGAGAATTTAGAACATCCTGATTCATTCGTACTCCTCCTTTACTTGGCACACTTGTTCTTTTTCTGCAACAGATTTTTCCACAATTCAATGGTACAACATTATTACCAATTGTAAACAATCTCATTTTAAATATAATTGCCAGTTCGATTAGCTAATGAAATTAAAAAAAGCCCGTGTTATCTACGGGCTTTTTCATTAATTCTCTTCTCCATAACATGATAATGTTGTTCAATTCCACAACAACAACGTATTTGCAACAGACTCGATGCCTTTATTAATTTTACGATCCACTGTAGAGGGATGCCACAATTCAAACCTGGCAATTGTTACATGATGCGGCTGCCCTTTAAGATATCGTATTTCGATGATACGCTTTATTTCATCATCCGTTATAAGATTGACAGCCCGTTCAATAATCCCTGTTTGGTATTTATAGGCTTTATACAAAGCTTCTTGCTTAGGCGGAAGCTTGTCCGATCCATTTCGTTCAAAATCGTCAACGACCATCTTGATCCGCCGGTATCGTGAAAGCAATGATTTCGCTGCCTTGACATCATCCCTCCCAGCTGTCGGAAATAATTCCATTTGTTCTTTATATAGAGTCATAGCCAATATTCCCCTCATCCTCTCGCTGTGATATATTAAGAGTACGAGTGTGCCTTGCCCCGGAGACCATTCCCCAATAGAGTCCGGGTTTTTTTATGGAAAATTCCCCAAATTTACAAATTCCACATTTAATGACAAGGAGACTAATTTACAATGAAACTTGATCCTTCTAAAGAAGTACTAGAACGTGCATCGTCACTATTTAGGACAACTTCCCTAATCTATAATAGAATTATTTTTACTGAAATAACCGCGAGAGCTGAAGCAGAAGTTATCAAAAAGATTCGTCAAATTATTATGTGTGATTGTACACCAGGCCAATATTATGAGCAAAAAATAGACATAACGTCTGTAAATGTTAATATAGGCTTCAAATCAATCACAGTTATTTCGTGTGGCAATTGCAATAAGTGGTTTGGTTCACCAGGTAGTATGGACACTGATTTAGGAAGACGTGACCCACACTACCGTAGCTTGAAGAAACACAAAGATTATAGAGTAGTGTCATCTAATGATATTAGTGAAAATGAAGTATATCGCCAAGCATTAGAACATAACAAAGAATACAATGATAATCACTAGTAATAAAATAACTCATGTCAGTTAGAGAACATTATTCTTAACGAAGTCCGTGAATAAATCGCGGACTTTCATTATTTACCTAGAACATCATTTGCGATTTTATATACTTTCGCCTCAGTACTCCAAGCCCTCCCTGTCTGACATAACTTATGGATTAGAAGCAAAGATGACTTTAGCGCGACATTTTCGTCTACTAACTCCGTTACACTATTATGATACTTATTAAGACAATGACTTTCCGCTTCTTTCTCACGGAATGGTGATAAACCCGATCTTGACACTGTTGAGTCCACGATTACAAAATACTCGCTTGAACAACAAGGACAGCGCGGTTCTTCTACTTCATCCCCTTCTGGTTGAAGCAATGAATAAACTTGACGGCAATCGCTACATCTAAAATCATCCCATCTCATAGACTCATCCCCGATATTAATTGTTATACACATAGTTCCATCTCCAACTGCCGGCCAATCACATCGTCAACAAAATGATAAGGCTCAGTAATTTCAACCATTCTTCCCCGATCCATAATGCTTCCTATCGAGCTACTCCACGTATAAGCTGCGTCACAGAAAGGCGATACAACAAAGGATTTTAGGATGCCATCATGCATTCCGGCAAAACGGTTGTCTTCGGTTAACGCGACAAGTTCGATTCCGGCTTCGCAATTCTGAATGACTCTCTGAATAAGTGCATGTTTCTGTTCATTTAAGCTCAAGTGTTCGCCTCCTAACTAGCTTGTTGCCGATCCAGTGAAACGAATTTGTTAAACTGCTTTAAGAAAGCTAGTTCAACCGTTCCAACCGGTCCATTCCTTTGCTTAGCAATGATGATTTCAATAATGTTCTTCTTCTCAGATTCCTTATTGTAGTAGTCATCTCGGTAGAGGAACGCAACAATATCGGCATCCTGTTCGATTGAACCGGATTCACGAAGGTCTGACATCATCGGGCGCTTGTCCTGGCGTTGCTCAACGCCCCTGCTCAATTGAGAGAGGGCAATAACCGGTACTTCCAACTCACGAGCGAGCTGCTTTAACGTACGAGAAATTTCGGAGACTTCCTGTTGCCGGTTCTCTTTACGTGTCCTGCTCGAAATTAATTGGAGGTAATCAATCAATATAATCCCAATATTGCCCAGTTGCTTTTTCAGAGCTCGGCATTTGCTCCGAATGTCCGAAACGGTTAGCACTGGAGTGTCGTCGATATAAATGTTCGCCTCATGAAGGCTTCCGGAAGCTACCGCTACCTTCTCCCAATCCTCGTTCTCCAGATATCCCGTCCGGATCCGGCTTGCATCCACATTTCCTTCAGCAGCTATCATCCGGTTTACCAATTGAGATGCTGACATTTCCAAACTAAATATGGCAACGTTCTTCTTAGCACGAATACCGACGTTTTGTGCAATGTTAAGAGCAAACGCCGTCTTCCCCACTGAGGGCCGAGCAGCAACAATAATCAAATCGTTACGTTGGAAACCGGAAGTCATTTTGTCCAAATCAATGAAGCCCGAAGGTATTCCGGTTACACCATTCTCGGAACGATTCAGTGACCGCTGTTCAAGCTCTTCGAAATTACTAACACAGATATCTCCAATTCGTTTAAATGCCGAGTCTGTAGCAGCCCGCTCAGCGAGTGTCGCCCCTGTTTCCTGCATTCCCGAAACGATTTCCCTAGCATCGCCAGCTCGGATCGCTTCTTGCAATCTATCCCTATATTCCAATATGGCAGAACGCTGGAGAAACCGATCCAACACAATACTTGCGTAATGTGCAACATTCGACGAAGACGGGACAGCACTAGCCATCTTCGTGATGTAACTAAGCCCGCCGACCTTTTCTAATTCATCTCGCGATTGTAATGCTGTACTCAATGTAACAATATCAATGGGATGACCGTCCTCTCGCATTTGAACCATGACACGGAACAAACGAGAATGTGGCTCGTAATAGAACTCATCGCCTCGGAGCACTTCAGCAAGTTTGTCTAATGCCTCAAAATCAAGAATTGCCGAACCAAGGGCCGCTTGCTCTGATTCAATGCTCCTTGGCAGGTGCTCCATGTTGATGTCTACGATTGGAGTTTCTTTCAGCAAGTTCTCGCATCCTTTCTTTCACGTTTGATGGCGGCTGCGTAGCCGTTAGACAATGCTGCTCCAACTCATCAATAAACTGGACTGCATCATGCCGCAATTGGTTCTGAAATACCGTTACGGTATCCTTACCCTTGCGCAAGTCAGCGACAGTAGGCGGCCACTTGGGTTCAGTAGATGCATACAGCTTTAAATTAGCCAATCCCAAGTCAAAAGGCACATCAGTAAGCAACTCATACCAGGCTGCGACCTTCTCATCATCACCGCCAAAATTAGCGTAGTAACGATTAATATACGCAAACAGTGTGTAAATTTCAGACTTCTTCAAGTTCCGCTTCCCTCGCTTTCTGTTCGAAATACGAAGCTGTGCTCGGTTTCAGAGGTTGATTCGGCTGTGTAGCTTCAAAGGCTGCCAGCGTCATGATACCTCGCTCATCACATCGCTGAAGGATACCCCATAAATAACCAATGTCTTTCTTTTTCAGCCGTGTTATATCAACCGCCTTAGTTACAAGATCATGCTCCATTCCCTTGGATATGTAGTATTCTAGGTGCTGAGACTGAAGGGAATTAATCCTGGCTGGGAATTGGGTATCAATAACTCGAATTGCTTTCCTGAAGTTCAGATTGACGATATCGGACATTTCACCACTGTCTTGTTTCGTTTCGTTTAGTTTAAATAATGCTGAACCTTTTACCTCATGGTTTACCGCATACTTTGCCTCATACTTTACCTCATGGTTTACCTCATTATTTGAGGTTAAGGGAATGAGGCGATATCTGCCTGCCTGTTGCTTTCCCTGACTTTTATACTCGATCCTCCCTTTCTGGACCAAATAGTTTCTGTGCTTCGTCAGGGTGTTTTCGGTGACGCCTACTTTAGCCTGTAACAGGGGATTGGCTACTGCAAACCACTCTGGCCATCCACTCTTATTTGCAACCGCCATAAGGTGAAACCACAAAGTTTGTGTGGATGCTTCCAACGGATTTGTTTCGAGCCAATCGAAGAAGGCGTTAATCTCACGTAAATAATTCATAATTCACCACCTCGAGGCCATACGATGCGCAATTCGTCTCAATTGAAGCTATTTAATTGCCAAAGTGCAATGATGCTAATCTTGCCTGCATCGTCGACAGCCTGATCAACTCAGACGGCTGACGACAAAGGCAAGTGCCTCTGTCGCTTTTTTAATCCCCCACTACAACCGCCTGTTTATTACTGGCTTCTTTCCTTGGTACAAGTGGAACAATATCTCCATGTTGAGGTGTTTTCTCTTGAATCCCAACAATCACACCATCTCGATTACGTTTCACCCATAACAATTCCTGCGTCCAAGTTTGCTTATCCAAGTGATATATCCCCCTTTGACAAACGCTTACGTATTGGTAAAATAGAGAACAAGAGTTCCTTAGTACGGGATCCTACTGATGTCCGCCCTGGCCGGCGGGCATTTTTCATTTCATAATTTGCAAAGCGAATCATTAAAAGAAGATACGCGACCATTTCTTCGTGCTTATCTCTGTCATACCGATCAGGGTGCTTTCCCATCCACATCAAATTATGAATAGCGTTCCTTCCAGCTTGCTGAGCTTCTGCAGCCAATTGCTCTCGCGACATGTTATCGATCCCCTCTTTTCACTTCAGCCTCGTGCTGCTTAATGAGTTGTTTGCGGTCAAGGCCGAACTCTTCTTCTAGCACACCTTGCATTACCGCTACTTTTTGACTGACATCTCGTAGTTCAAGGTAGACACGCTCGGCGGATTGTCGTCGTTTCTCCGGATCGATATGTTTCGCCATTACAAGCGCCTCCAGTGCTACTTCAGCTTCGTCCAATTCCTTGAGTAATAGGTCCTTAAGAGCTGCGGGGTGTAAATCAAGGTTCGGTACATCCTTCAATATGTTGCTAATAAAGCCGTCAGTTTCCTCGTCAGCGATTATAAGCGCCATACGCCAGGATGATCTCGACAACTGCTGCCTCATCTGTAATGTCGCTTCGCGTTCGTTATTCTCGACACGTGAAAGCTGCGAACGATCTACAGATAATAGGTTTGCAAATTCTGATTGAGACATTTTCCTTCCCAATCTTAATTCCCGTAATGCTTGTCCAAATGACATATTCATTCCATCTCCTTGTCACATATAAAATCGTACTGAGCTGCATATACGCATGCTTACATTGCTTTGTGACAAACTGGCACAAAGAAGCAGTCGATATGTGACGATCCAATTTGTTACAATCTACTCACCAACAACATTCCCTTATCTTGCCTGCCGTTTATAACACCGGCAGGCGCTATTTTATCCAAACCGCATTTTGATTGCTTCGAATGCCAATTGCTTATTGTTTGGATCTAAATAGTCCATATCGCATAGGTTGACTTTATGGCATTCGTTATAAAGGTGTAGAGCAAGATTGAGCATGAACTTCTCGCTTTGCGACCAAGGTGCGGAGATACGTTTTAATCCAGATGCTTTAATTGAGCGGTAGTGCAAATTAAAATATTGGATTGTGAACACTCCGCGAAGCTTAGGTTGCTTGGAGAAGAGATGTAATGTTCCTCGCCAGTATCGATCTCTCATGTGATCGATGGGGATGGTGTTTGCTGCTGAGCTGGTCAATTCAATCCCTCAAGAATTCGAATTTTCAATGTAATTTATTTAGCACGACGAAGGTTTACTGATCTATTTGTTCCAATTAATGATGAAGAGCCGGTGTTCTTATTGACCCAATCTGTGTGATCTTCACACCATTGGAGCAATAAATGCGTCAAAACTCTCGGATGACCCAGTTCTCGGATTACTGGGAAATCTTCTCGGTTCAAGAGCTCGGCTGCTTTCGTTGCGCCAATGTCCAAGAGCTCCATAAATTGCGTACGGTTTAGAATTGGAGGTAAATTATTTGATAGTGAGTGCCGCTCAAGTGCTGAATCTACAGCAGCATTGATTATTCCTTGAAGCAGTTCATAATCGAACTCGAATTTAAGCATTGTTTTCACTTCCTTTGTTTCGCTGATGAACTTTATTTTCCAATTCAACAAGTGAATTTTACGAACACACCCTATCCGAATGTTTCGATTCGAAACAATTTTCGTCAAAAAAAAGCGTCCAACTAAATCCGAGTGCCTCTGCAATTTTCATTGCGACACCTACACTGGGCTTCCGTTTACCGGACTCAATATTGGCATATGAACTACGATTGAGCATCGCTTTCTCAGCCACCTCTTCTTGAGTCATTTCACCTCTAAGAGCCACCAGCCATTTTCTATTTGTAGTCATTCTCACCACCTCCAATGTTTCGATATGAAACGTTTATGAGTTGATTATATGTTTCAATACGAAACATGTCAACAGTATTTTGATTCTTATTGAAACCGATGTTTGATGTTTCAAATTGAAACTATATAATTGCTTTGAGGTGGTAACATGAAGCTCATAAACCTTGAGAATGAAAGACAATTAAAGGGCTGGACACAGGAAGAGGCTGCAAAAAAGGTCGGTGTTGCACGCTCTACATATTCCAATTGGGAAAATGGTAAAAGGGAACCCGATTTCGAAGCCTCTCAAAAGCTTGCGGACATCTTTGAAGTTTCAGTTGATTATTTATTTGGTAAGTCTCAATTCAGAAATGCTGATGAACTAGCTCAAAAATACATAGATCTTGATAAGAAATTTAAAGGCTCTAAAGGAGCTGTAGAGCATTCCGAAAATGAGGATACCTCTGTTGGACGAGCATTTTTCGGTGGAGCCGACAAGTATACAGAGGAAGAAATCGAAGTTGCTCGTGCAGCTGCTGGAGCCGCGATTGAAGCGATGAGAAAAGCACGGAAGAATAAACAAGAGGGAAAATGACTTCATGAAGACAAGTGAACTTAACGAAGCGTTCCTCTACCGTACTCACGTCGAAGTTTGGCAAGACGGTGAGCTTCACGATTACGGTGGCCAGATCGAGCGCCATACCAAATATGAAATCGTCATCAACGGCATGCACTATCAGAAACATGCTTTTGAATTTCGCATCAAGAAAAATAGCCCATAACAAAGGGCTATTATTTTTCATTATAAAATAGAACATATGTTTGTATTTAGGAGGGGCAACATGAATTACATAGATCTTATTCTTTATAAAGAAACTGATTTGGAGAAATGGATAAACAAAGCATATCGCAAGAATGGAATTCATTATGCTAGCGATATTGAAATTGAACGAATCGCCGCGATTTGGAATGTTGAAGTTCGGACCTACCTTGGCCCCTCGTTTGCTGAATGGAAGGATGACGATTACTCTTTTATCTTCATCAATGCCTACTTGACCGAAGAACATCGTCGAGATGTATTCTTCCACGAGTTATGTCACCCATTGCAGCACACTGGATGTCAAGACACACATATGGCTGTTCAGTTCCGGGAGTTGCAGGAGACCCAGGCAGGGCTGTTTCAACTCTACTCTGCTATGCCGGCATATATGCTTGAAGAATTTAAGTCCATTCAGGATCGCTCCTACTACTTAAAAGTACTGGCAGAAGAGTTTGTTTTACCACTTCGCATCGTTGAGCGCAGAATCAATCAAATTCAACGGAGGATTCAACAAGAACGAATCGATCAACTACATAGAAATCGACAATCTCATCCGGACGCTCGTATTTTTTCGGATGCTTCCCTCCGACTCATCGAGCAGCTCCATCGCCAGCTGCACAAAGAAGTGATCGTTTCAAATGGGTAGAGCATCAGTAATTTTCACCGAGAGTGGCTATTTCGGGGAATTATGCCCCACCTGGTTGCTGTATAAAATCGGCAAACTATCGGAAGCAACTTGGACGAAGAGACTTTATATTCCTCTAGATGCACCATTCGAGCGTACCGAGATTGATGAATATGATTCTACTACTTCAGTCACAGTCCCTCTTAGCGCGTATACGATCCGAGAAGACAAGCCCAATAGGGTCGGTGTCCACCTCCCCACCGTCTTCGCCTTTGCTGAGGAGCGATGCAGGCAGGTTGGAAATCAGCTCGATTGTACATTGATTCATCGGCTCGTTATGCGCTTGAGTGACATTGAGGAAATCCTTCAAATAGACATTAGATTTCACATTCAGAATGGAGGTATGGAGGATGGCTTCATTTACGAAAATCCTTGCAAAAAATAAACAAGGGTATAAATGGATCTGTACGAAGGACGGCCCAGCTGACCTAGATACAGGTGAGCGGCGACAAATTAAACGACGCGGAGATACAAAAGCTTTAGCAGAAGCACGTGTTGACGCGGTCATCAAAGCTCAGGAATCCGGTATTAATACAAGACAGACGAAAGGTCTTCGATTTCAAGATCTAGCAGACGAGTGGCTTCTGGATTACGAGCGTAGCAAAGTCAAACCTCCGACTATTGAGCAAAGAAAATTCTGTGTTTCTGTATTAAAGAAGAAAATTGGGCGTATGGTTCAAGATAAGATAACTTCTGGAACGTATCAGAAGCTGCTAAACGAGTTGTTCGATGATGAATATGCTCACTCAACCATAATAGGAATAAACGCCACTGCTAACATGATCTTTAAGTTCGCGTTAAGAATGAAGTATCGCAAAGAAAACCCGGTTTCGGGTTCGAAAATTCCCGAGAAAATTCTCACAGTTGAGGAACTTGAAAACAGTCCAATTTCAGAGAAATACTTGGAGCGTGACGAGTTAGCATTATTTCTAAATACAGCGAGGGACGCAGGAAAGGATTTAGACGAGGAAATTGTTTATACGTTGGCCTTCACCGGTATGCGTATAGGTGAACTAATAGCCATAAAATTTACGGATCTGAATAGAGCATTAAACAGAATTAGAATAACAAAGACAGCCAGCACCAGGAGTACTCATTCCAATTATGTTCAAGGTACACCTAAAACTAAGGGTTCTATTCGAGAGTTTGAAGTCGATCCATTCATTATGGAAATGCTTTGGAATTTGAAAGAAAGAAACAATGATAGCGAGTTCGTTTTATCTAGAAACGGAAAGCCTATGCTGCATGCTACCATTGAGTTACGTTTTCAGCGTCTGTTGAGAAAATCAGGAATTAAAAAGCACGTAACTCCGCATACTTTAAGGCATACACATATTAGCATGCTTGCTGAAGCTGAGGTCGATCTTCGGATGATTATGAAAAGAGTGGGTCATGATGAGCCTAAAACGACTCTTAAGATTTACACTCATGTTACCGAGAAGATGCAGCGCAACGTCGTAGAAAAGCTTAAAAATGTGTTCTCGGATCTACTCGAAACCCCTCAATTGCAAGAAATGTGACTTTTCGAGTGACTTTTCTCATCTTGTTAAACAAGATTACATTGAATTTACTGAGTTTTCGAGACATCTTTTTGAAACCTTTGACTATATTAGACGTAATTGAACTGAAAGGCAATATATTCAGCCATCGCATTTCTACCAGGAGGAGAACTACAGATGAAAAAAGGGATTTTACTATTGATGGCTTTTGCACTGTTCTTTGCGTTCAGCGTAGGGTCAGCAGACGCTAAACCACGGGGCGGCGGTTTCAAGTCACCAAAGAAGAGTTACACGCAAACCCCATCGAAGCCTGCAGATAATGTGAACAAAAGCACAACAGGCACGACAAAGTCCGGAGCAGCTACATCAACGACGACGAAACGCGGTTTCTTCAGCGGCGGCAGCTTCATGAAGGGGCTGATGATCGGCGGATTGGCGGGTATGCTGTTCGGTGGCATGTTTGGAGGAATGGGCTTCCTAGGCGATTTCTTCGGTTTAATCATTAACGTGCTGGCGATCTATATCTTAATCGTCGCGATACGCGGCATATTCCATTACTTCAAGACGCGTCGCAAACCTTCGAATCCTGAACATAGGAGACCGTACTAACGATGAAAATCTTTACGGACGAGATTATTAATGCCGTTTGCCTCCATATGGCTGAACGTCGCGGAGTCTCGCCAACAGACGTCGAAGTACAGCTTTCATGGGAAGAGCAATACGGATATACTGCGGAAGTTTGGATACATGGCCGAAACCAATATTTGATTGAGGCGAACTTGCTCGAAGCGATAGAGCAGTATTTGTGGAAGCAGTATCAAATACGGAAGTTCCGCTCCCAGATCACACTGGATGCGGATGAAGAATTTTGGGCGGATATTGAAGACTAATCGTGCACAAAGTTAGGTTGAAGCGGGTACAGAGCGAGCTCTGTACCCGCTTTTTTTATGGAAAATATCGGGTTTTGTCGAAATCCGCGCAACCTCTCTCTCTATTCTACGTCTAATAGAATAGATAAAAGAGAGGAGTGTTACGTTTTACCATGCTTATTCGAATCAAGAAGCCGCTCGTATTCGCGTTGGTCATCGCACTGCAGGCTGGCCTTGCAACGACAGCTGTTACAGTCGACGCCGCCTCTTCTAGCGATCAGACGACGAAGTATCGCGTCTATCACAACGATATCGCGATCAAAGAGTTTACGACGAGCGCAAGTGCTGTTGCGTATGCAAAGAACTTCACGTATACGCATGTCGAGAAGATTATTGGTCGTGAATGGATCTGGGACAACTTCCCCCATTACAAAGTGTACGAGAATGGCGTTTCCTCACCAGGACGCGAGTTTACCACGCTTACAGAAGCGAAGCAGTTTGCTAGCAAAGTTCCTTTCGCCCAAATCCGCGATTTGGAGAAGCCTGGCTTCGTTCAGAGTGAATACCCCGCCTATCGCTTATATCAAGGAGATAAAACATTAGCGAACTGGTCTTTCGCGACTCTCGCCGAAGCGAAGAAAGCGGCTAAGGCATTCGGCAACATACATATTATCGATTTATCAACCAATCAGTGGGTCTGGGACAACATAACCGTTTATCAGGAAAATGTTCAACGCGCCTCAGCTCCTGTATACAGCATTGAAACCGAAGACGGCACATCGCTTACCGACAAAACATACAGCTTCCTGCTAGATGCGATCCGCGCTTCGCTTGCGCTGCCGGGCAGCAACGTCGTTAACACACAGACGGGACAAGTCGTCCAGACGAATAAACCGAGCTTTGATGTGACCCAAACGGGTCGTGTTGTCGGTTCCTATTACAGCATTACGAAAGCAATCGCTGTCGCGAACTCCTTGTCCGGTGCATCGGTCGTTAAGGACGGTCTCACGTGGTGGACGAACATCCCTTACCTGAGTGTCATACAAGGAGACAAGCTGCTCCGATCCTTCCATACGCGTAAGGGAGCCGTACAATTTGCCAGCCAATATGCGAATACGGAAGTAACCACTGCTGATGCCCGCATCGTCTGGGACAATACGAAGAAGCTGAAGCTTCTTGGCTGGAACGGTACAGCGCGTACAGTCAGCATTATGAATCAAATCAGCCAGACGCAAGGGCTCGATTATGATTCTCCTTCCTGGTTCGAGCTTGCTAGCGCAGACGGCACGCTGAGCGATTACTCCGATCCAGCGCTAATGACCTCATTAGCTGCGTCCGGCATTAAGGTGACTCCTCTCGTCAGCAACCAATTCGACAGCAAGCTGACGAGCGCTTTCTTGCGTAATGGAGCGGCGAAGACCAACTTCATTAACACGCTCGTTAGTAAGCTGAAGACTCTCCATGTTGCTGGTGTTAACGTCGATTTTGAAATGATGGCTGGCAGTGACCGCACACTGTATACCGAATTCATTCGTTCTCTTACGAAAGCGGCTCACACGGCAGGACTTACAGTCTCGATCGACCTGCCTCGCGGCGACTTGGCATGGGATGCAATGACCGCCTACGATCATAATGCACTTGCAGGCATCGTCGATATGATTATGATTATGGCCTATGATCAGCACTGGAAAGGCAGCAGCGAAGCCGGCTCTGTCGCTGAGCTGTCTTGGGTTGAGGAAGGCGTGAAGCAGTTCCTCGCGTATGGCGTTCCGCGCAGTAAGCTGATGCTTGGCGTTCCGTTCTACGTGCGGGAATGGAGCATCGACACGAGCGGCAATCTGGTAGGCAACCGCGCTCTGCTTATGGGAGATCTGCCGAGCCTTATTCAAGAAACCGGCGCTGTTGGCACTTACGATCCGATTTCAGGCCAGCGTAAGTACAAGTACACTGGCGCAGACGGCTACACGCATGTGTTCTGGGCAGAGACAGCAGACTCAGTCAAAGCTCGCCTTGCCATCGCTAAGAAATATGATCTGGCAGGTGTCGCTGCATGGCGTCTTGGCTATGAGCAGGCATCCTTGTGGACGATGCTGCTGCAGCAGAAATAAGACTTTCTTGCTAAGTGCAAAGTGGAATGGCTGCTCTCCGTTATGATATGATGTTAAGGATGGTTATTCTGTAACTCATTTCATAACAGTTAGGAGACTGCTTTCTATGCCAGCATTAAAAGAACTGACATCCGTCGAAGAATGGAACACGGCTTTGGAAGGCTCGAGTTCACGCCCGCTCGTAGTGTTCAAGCACAGTACAACTTGCCCGGTAAGTGCGAATGCATTCACCGAGTTCTCGAACTTCTTGAACAACAACCCGGAACAAGACGACACTGATTTCGTGCTCGTTAAAGTGATCGAGTCTAGACCGGTATCCAACCAAATCGCTGAAGATACCTCAGTGAAGCACGAGTCTCCGCAAATTATCCTCATCAAGGATAAGGCAAAATATTGGACTGCATCTCACTGGTCCATTACAGAAGCACACATGAGTGCAGTTATGAAGTAATCTGCTTCATGACATAACAAGAAGAGACCGCCAGCATTGGAGTTAACATAACTCCTTGCTGGCGGTCTTTTTGCTTTAGGTGAACACCATATTTTTGCCATAGAAGATTTCATCCATCTCCCACTTCACGCTCTTCTCAATCTCCAGCTGCTCCTCCCTGCTGAGCGTATCCTTCGTATACCCGAACAAATAATTGTTCAGATCGAATTCGCGGAGCTTGCATTTGGTATGGAAAATATTTTCCTGATATACGTTGACATCAATCATATGGTACAGCTCTTGAATCTCGGGCGGAATATAGTTCTGGATCGAGCTGATATCATGATCGATAAACAGCTTGTACCCATTAATATCGCGTGTAAATCCACGCACTCGGTAATCCATCGTCAATATATCATTGTCGAACGAGTGAATGAGGTAATTGAGCGCTTTAAGCGGAGAAATCTCCCCGCAAGTGGATACGTCGATATCCGCACGGAAGGTACTGATGCCTTCGTCCGGATGGTACTCCGGGTACGTATGTACCGTAATGTGGCTTGTGCTCAGATGCATGGCAACGGCCTTCGGCAGGGGGCCAGGCGACTCTTCAAACGATTCATCCGGCGCCTGCTCGATCGGTCCTTCCGAGACGAGCATCGTCACGCTTGCGCCTTGCGGTTCGTAGTCCTGCTTTGCGATATTGAGCACATAAGCACCGATAATATCCGCAACAGACTTTAGAATGGCAGTTAGCCGATCCGCGTTGTATTGCTGGTCAATGTACTTGATGTAGGCCTCGCGCTCTTCCTTTGTCTTCGTAAAGCAAATATCGTACATATTGAAACTGAGCGACTTGGTCAAATTGTTAAAGCCATGCAGCGTGATACGCTGCTCTGTCGTCATAGTCAAGCTAGCTCCCCCTTATTGATAACCGCACGCTTCTTGCGCAGAATTGGTTCAAGAGACTATTCTTAGAATGGTTTGACGAGGCAGCTTCTATCCCCAATAACTAGGAGCGAAATTACTGCGATTATTTCAGTTGCACTCAGGCATCTGTCCAAACGAGCCCTCACCTCCTTGCATTAAATAGTTCAGAACCTAAATAGGAGGTTATCTGACTATGTCCTGTTCCAACAGCGCAAGCGCATTAACCTGCTGTTCCGAAAAGAACTATGTTCAAGATAAAGTTTGCTCCCCTTGGAGCGGCACAGTCGTTGCAGCCGATGTTACTGTTATCGTTTTCACGAATAATTTGAATCAGAACCTCGTAGGTACCGGCTATGTGCAATACGACGTTGGCCCAGCAGCAATAACGTTCAATCTACTTAACAGTGCTGGCGCTCCGATGATTACCCCAATCACCATTGAGCCTGGAACGAGTCTCGCTTTTACTTATCGTCGTTTCGCTTCAATCACATTGACGCTACCCGGTACAGATGCCGGGACCTATCAAGGTGAATTTTGCATTACCGCACGTTACCCGATTACCTAATACGCTCATGAAGGAGGCATCCGTCCATGTGTGATTCTAGTTCTGCGCTTAGCTGCTGTTCAGAGAGCATCGCTGTGCAAGACAAAGTATGTATAAACTGGCAGTTTGCAGCAGCTGGCACTCAAATCATCTACTCCGACAACTTGGCCCAAATTATTAAAGGCACCGGCTATGTCAAAATCGTAACAGGCACTGTGGGGGTGACGATAAACTTCTTGCTGACCGGTGTGGTCATACCTGTTCAAACGATTATCGTCCCTCCAAATGGATCCACGACGTTTACCGTGAGCCGCTTCAATACAATCAACCTAGTGGCTACTGGTGCGGTTCAAGGAGAGTTTTGCATAACCGTTCGTTATACAATCTAATAAAGAAAGCGAGTGTCGTCAGCCCGGTAGCTTAATGCTTATCGAGATGGCAAATCGCCCTTCTACATAGGTGAACTCATCGCCCTGCGATGGGATGATAACCGCGTGGATTCGCTGCCCAATATAATTGATTGTACTGCCCGGCGGTACAGTCATTTTTTTTTGTTCGCTGCCTACAATGAGCACTTCGAGCGACTGTGTGCTGCTAGCGCTTGAGGTGATGCTAATTTGGACGAGATTGATCATAGCGATTACGTCATTTTCCCATATGTGAAAATCAGGCTGGACCCCTTGGATCAAAATCGATCCGCAGCATTCCTTGTCGATGATAATGTTGTTCGCTGGCTTCACCGGATCGATTGGCACGATTGGCACGATTGCTGGTAAAGGAGGCGGCGGTGGAAGCGGTGGGCAATAAGAGATGGAACGCATCTCTTTTACAGGTACGTAACGATGAGGATTTTGAGGGGGACATGGAAAAACTGGGCGAAGCCGCCGCTTCCTCGGATGACGTTCGCATCGCTTCTTTGAGTTGACGCATTTAGGTTTCTTGTTTTTTGGGGGGCATGATGAAGCGGCGGGTAGTTTGACGACGAGATTCACGGCTAATAATGGCGATGGCATAGATCAGAGTCCCCCCTCTTCTTGGATTGATGCACAGTATATTAAATGCCTCAGCCTCCTGCATGGTCATTTGAAAAAAAGATTTTGTAGGCAATTGGGCACACCTGCGCTCAGGTGATCTCATGCATCGACCAGACAACTCCGTTCGTCGCGCCGCTTCCGACGTTTATGGAAACTGTCAGTCCGTTCGCGTTATAGAACAACCCAACGACGTCACCGGCATTCAACGTGACTTCACCTGCTAACGTGACAACACCGCTGCCGAGAACTGCGCGAAGCGTAAGCAAGAGTATGATATTAACGTTTAGTATTGGAAAAAGACCGCTTACCAAGGTCGTAGAAGTCGGTGAAGTCCGCTGCACAGCAAAAGCCGGATTGACACCTGCGCCAAGGCTTACCGAGAGCGCAGCTGTAGTCGAGTAGTTGATCGTGGCGAGAATCGTGTACCTGCCTGTCGTGGGCACGGTGAAGTTGCCAGTCGTCGCATTGAAGTTTGCGTGCCCGTAATATGGGCTCGCAACGGACCAGTTCGTCAGCTGTGTGCTTGCTGCAATAGATAACGCCGCCAAAAACGCAGAGAATCCCGTCGCGGCAAAATTCGGCCCCGTCGCGCCAGTTTCACCGGTCGGGCCAGTCGGGCCAGTCAGGCCGGTTGCTCCGGTTGAACCTGTTGCACCTGTTGCTCCGGTTGCACCTGTTGCACCTGTTGCACCTGTGACTCCGGTCGCTCCGGTCGCCCCAGTCGCACCTGTCGCACCTGTCGCACCTGTCGCTCCCGTAGCACCGGTCGGGCCAGTCACACCCGTTGCGCCTGTCGACCCGGTCACACCTGTTGACCCTGTTGCCCCTGTTACTCCGGTCAGGCCAGTCGGGCCAATAACGCCTGTATTTCCTGTCGCTCCCGTAGCACCGGTCGGGCCAGTCACACCTGTCGCTCCTGTCGCCCCGGTCACACCTGTTGCCCCTGTTACTCCGGTCGGGCCAGTCGGGCCAGTAACGCCTGTATTTCCTGTCGCTCCCGTAGCACCGGTCGGGCCAGTCACACCTGTTGCTCCTGTAGCACCCGTTTCACCTGTCGGACCCGTAGCACCGGTCGGGCCAGCCGCTCCCGTAGCACCCGTCGCACCTGTCGGACCCGTAGCACCTGTCGCCCCGGTCGGTCCAGTAGCCCCAGTCACGCCTCGGCAACCGTCACAGCTTAACGAACCTGTACAGGAGCATTTATGATGATAATTTCGATGATGAAATGAAGCATCCAGAAACACTTCATTTTTCATCGAGCCGTTGTCGCCCATACCGCTCCCCTCCCGCTACCCAAGCAAGCCATCCCTTACCAGTCATCTCCTTCTAGTAGATGGCTTTCTGCGATGTGCGCTTGTACAGAAGCCTCTCTCTCGCCAAAAATAAACAACGGAGCGCGAAAGCACTCCGTTGTTGGGTCCCGCAGTGCGGCAAGCGTTAGCAGTTTTGTACGATTGCCGCAACCGGGATCATCGCGATCATTTCACATTCATCCAGACAACGACAAACCGCCGGCTCCACGAAGGAACCGGCGGTTATTTGCTACTCTATACCAAGATCAAACTAAATAATTAGACTACTCACAGCAAAGCTCGTGCCAAGGAACACGCAGAACAGCAGCGTCCCAACCGCTACGTTGCCTTTTTGCAAATGCTCGGCAATGTTTAAATTCGGCGTTACCAGCTCAAATATCCAGTAGGCTGCGACGAGACAAACATATCCAACCCCGAACCACATGATCACATGCCAGATCGACGTGTTCGTGTAGGCAGCGACACCAAGAATGATCGCTGTTGCCAAGAATTTGCCGCCAAGCGCAAGACCGACGGCCACATTGCCTTTGCGCAGCTCGTCCATATCCTTAAACGGCGTCATCCAGCTGAAGATCAGCATGCCCGCCAGCTGAAGCCCTATAATTGCAATTACACTTACGACAAGATTAATAAAGACGGTCATTACGCCCACCCCCTGAATTTGGCATATGCGAGATCATAATTGAGGTAGTCATGAACTTCTTCAACGTTGATCATCACATTCTTCAAGCTCTTCAGCTTCTCATATCGTTTATCGTCAATCGGCTGCTTGAGCTGATTGCCCGAAGGCAGTGTAATGACGGCAAAATCCCGCGTTTTGCCTTGGAAGGACGTCTTATACACACCAACGAGCGGCACTTCAGTCTGCAGGGACAGCTTCAGCTTCGCGAGATCTTCCTTTGCACTCGCTTCACTCTTGAACGACTTGATCGGATTCCACGCCGACAGCTTAATCGAGTTGCTTCCGCTAACGTCCGAGGACATTTCAGCGGTCATATATTGCAATGTCCAAATATCATCGCCCGTCGCATAGTTGCTATCGTTCGCCATCAATGTATTATCCGGCAGAATGACCATATCGCTGCCTACCAAATCGCCAACCTTGCCCTGCACGATGCGATAATCCCATGGAATAGCACCAGTTGCAGCCGAATCCTCCGTAGCCATATCATCAGCACTCACGTTAAATACAGACTTTTGATCCGATGCACATGCGCCAAGCAGCAGCCCTGCAAGCAGCACGAGCAACGTCAGCCCATAAAGCCGTAGCCCCAACCTGCCTACCTTCCTCATTCTTCTCTCACCCCTATTGCCACAAAATGGCTCGTATTGCCCGTTATCGGACCACCTGCACGGCCAAGCATTCCGCAAGGAACTCCGTTGATCACAAACATACCAGTAAGCAGATGCAGCTCGCCGACTGCCGTATCGATGCGTGCAAGCTCCGCCCGCTTCTGATACATCAGTGGAAACAGCTCGCTTGTATCATAGCCATCCACATCCGCAAGCTCCAGCTCGCCTGTTTGATTAAACAGACGGACAGAGCCGCCCTCGCGTCCGAACATGGACTTCGAGACGAAGCTGCCTTCGAAGACCGGATTGTTATATGCAGGCAGCATATATCGGCTAATGGCGTCTCGCTCCTGATCGTCGAACAGAAGCCCTAATTCGTACAATCCCCAAACAGTGGCTAGCAACCCTTTTGATTGGAGCATTACGCTATGAATCCCGTTATACAAAATCACATTGCCGCTTTCTATCGCGTAAGCTAGCGCTTCCCCGCCATCGTCCACTGCCATCCATTCCTTCGGGTACAACGCGAATAGGCTGCGAATCGCCTGGCCTTCGCCATCTTTCAGCACACCTTCGTCCACCCAAAGCTCAAGGCAATCCACGCAGCGCATCGATAAGCCACTATGCTTCATAAGTGCCTCGATGGTACCTGAATCCTCTATATGCTGGCCGTAACCTACACACGCTGCCGCTTCAGGGCGTTCGAAGCCCCATGCCTCAGCCACTCGCTGCGCCATTCCGGCATTCGGTGATCCGATGCCCGCTTCGTCACAAAGCCATGGCGTCGCAATTGAAGCTTCGACATAACCAGTCGGTGTATCGGCGTTCAGTTCGAGCAGCTTAATGGCTCCCTCATTCGAGATGGCAAAATCAAACCGTGCATACCGGCTAATGAGCCCATCTTGCGGAATCGGAAGAAGATCAAGCGCATCCCATAACACCTCAGGAATGCCGAGCAGCTCATAAAATTCCGGCTTGCCATGAATATAGCGAGCGGTCTTATCCAGGATCAGCCACAGCTTCGCAGAAGCTGTCTCCAATTCTTCAAACAACGGCCGCGGCATCGTGACGATCTGATCAATCCAGTACGGCTCCTCCGCCAGGTCCGCCCAATTGAACCCTAGCTCACGCAGCTGTGCAATGCGAGACGCGCGGTCCGGATGCGGTACACCAACAACTTCAAACCGATTCGCAGCCGTCATCAACCACCGAATCCTCCAAAGATAGAATGCGACGAACTCTTCGACGAACTGCTACTGCTGCTCGACGAGCTCATTGAGCTTGACTTGCCGCCGATCCCGCCTGGCGAGGACGAGGTTGACTTCGAGCGACGTGTAACCGATCCGCTCTTGTTTGAAGTGACTGGACGCACACTAGAGCCGGTAACCGGTTTATTTTGAAAACTGTCGCTCGAATAAGAGGTCTTCGGCTTGTAAGGCTGGTGCGTGCTCGATGTATAGGTTGAATGAGTCGTATAATAACGCGAAGTCGAATAGGACGAGCCTTGGTTGAACAGCAAATGATATAACATAAGATCGTCCCAGCCAAAGCTCGAGTGTGAACCATTGTTTATAATAATCGTATCCCCGGAGCTCGAAGTACCTCCGCCTCCGCCGCTCACAACTCCACCGCTGCCGCCGCTTCCCGTTGCCGTATCGTCACTTTGCTCCTCGGCGTTCTCATCCTGAAGCATGGGCAAATTCCAATCCACTGCCGGGTCAAAATATTGCTTCACGGCTTCATTTGAGAATTCCACCAGCTTCGGCTGCTCTGCCCCAGTAGTCCCCTCTGCAAAGACCATCGCACCGAATGCAGCATTTGCAATTAGCGCAAGACCAAGCGATGTCGATAAGATCCGGAGCGGCTTGCCATCTCTCGTAAACAGCTTAGACCGCAGCGACTCGGCCTGACCTTCATCCCATTTCAATACTACCCCTCCTCATGTTGCAATCTATAGCCTCTATTCATTACGTACAGCAACGACTAAAATTTCAAGTTTTCCTGCATCCAAGTTCAACCGACCTTCAATCGTCTTATATTCCTGATTGCCGATCGTAATGAAATTGATATGCTCAAGCGATGTAATCATCGCTGTCGACCAAGTCCGCTCATCAATGTGCCGCAACTGTCCATCCGGCTCCTTCTCTACTACAATGACAGCTATGCCATTATCCATGATCAGTTTGCACCCTCTCAAGCCCGAATTCGTACCACGTTTTACAGTAACTGAGAGTTAAAGATGTTGTCAATGCTGCATCACTCAAGAAAAAAAAGCCAGCCCCTTCTATTCAAGGAGCTGGCGACGTCAATTCGATTATTTTCGATTGTCCGCGGAGAAACGATTGAGGAGTTCGTTCGCCGTTACTGCAATATGCTCGAATGCGGAATCCAGCTCCTTAACGCTATCAGAATGATGGGCCATGTCTGTCTTGACCGTCTCCACGAAGCGATTGATCTCATTCAATCGGCTCTGCATGTCGATTAACTGCGTTCGAATCGTGCCTGAGGCATCCTTGCTCTGATTCGCCATCTTGCGAATTTCATTTGCAACGACAGCAAACCCCCGACCATATTGGCCGGCATGTGCCGCTTCAATAGAAGCGTTTAATCCAAGTAAATTCGACGTGTCCGCCAATTCCTGCACAACACCGATAATGGATTGAATCGCACTAATATCATCCACAAGCGTCGTCGACATTACAGACAGTTGATCCATCTCGTTATTAATGGATGCGAAACCGGAGGCGAGATGATTAGAGGTTGCCGTCATTTCTTCGACCGAAGCAGCAAGGCTCTCCGAGGAATTACGGATCATCTCAAACTTCTCGTTCACCGTAACGGAGGTAAGTACACCTATAAGCTCTCCGTTATATCGCAGCGGCGATGCGGTAGCTACATACGCAATTCCGTACGCTTCAGGACCACGTTCCTCATAGCATACTTCGTTCAGGCAGAGTGCTTGCTCCGACACGGTTTGCACCAAGGCGCTGCGTGGCGTTCCAACGGGAATTGTGACTTTAATCGAAGGTGTAGGCAGAAACCCGCATACCTTCTCCAAATCCATCACAAGCAGAATCGTTTCCTCCGAGAAAGCTTTCTGATACGTTTCCATCATGTCGAGCACCGATTGCATGTACATCTCTTTACTCATCTTGAACCTCCAACTCCTTCAGCTATTAATTCTTGATTAATCGAATAAAATCAGCAAGCGAGAAGTATCCGTTCTTCTTGAAGAAGCTTGTAATCATCGCAGTACCCGGGTGATGCTCGAACCGTTTCATGAACGGCTGGATCGTATCGACGACAAGCTCTTCCGTCAGCCCTTTATGCGCGCCAGCAATGCCAATGAGATGATACTTCAGCATCGCGTAAAGGACGGTCATTAAGAAGAACGATTCGATTGATTTAGAGAAATCGACTGTGCGATACGCATAATTGACAAGGAAGTTCTCAAGGATATGCGCGTTAGATTCCATGAATGGCTTGTAGTGCTTCGCATAGGCTTCCGCGTAGCTGCTGTTGGAGCCGCCCAAATATCCGTCTACCGAAGCGATCAGCGCTTTATATCGCGCAGCTTCCTTCTGTTCGTCCTTCAGGATGTGTAGAATGTCGCGGACAATTTGGAACTGGCTTGCTGATTCCCCGCTCACATCACGCAGCACATCACGGAAATCGCCATGCAAGAACTCATCTTCAAGTCCTTTATATTTCACAAGATCATTGAAATACATCGCAAGAATGACCATCCGATCGTCTACTGCATATCGACGGTCCTGCAAGATGCCCAGAACGAGGTCTCGTACGATGTTCATATAGGGATCTGGTTTGAATCGTTTATCAACGGGGAGCTCAATCTCTTCTTCGGTATAATTCACATCGATGCCATTCGGGTTAAATAGCACAAGCCTTGCAATTTCCGGACAAGCGAGCGTCGCGGAAGCTTCTTTTACACCGTCCACCACATTGACTGATCTTGGAAACTTGTCACAGGTATGCGACAGATAGGCTTCGCCAAGTGTAGCTTGAATCCGGCATAGCTTCTCTTCCGTCAGGAAATGGCAGTTCGCTTCAATGGTCTTGAATGACTTCCCATTCACGCCTGACATAATATCTAGCTGCTGCTTCGGTACGCGCTTATATTTTTTTAATGTCTGCTCATCGATTGCGATACTCCACCCTGAGCAGCAAGTATCTTCGCAGGCTGAACCAATACACGTGAATTTCTCATAATAATCAGGTACTAGCGTCCTCATTGCTCTTATGTAATCCTCCTATAGGTTCGGACAATATCGTCCTGTTTATATGTAATCGCTCATTCTAACTATATCGGCAAGAGGAGGTCCTGAATTTACGTGTAAAAAAAAGCCAGGAACGCGAGGTTCCTGGCAGCTTGAAGCAACTATTGAACAAATGAAGGATTAACCTCTCTTTTTGCGCGTCATGACGTCGAAAATAACTGCAGCAGCTAACACCGCGCCACGAATCATATACTGATACGAAATGCCAACACCGAGCAGGTTCATACCGCTTGAGAGCGAGGCCATAACGATCGCACCGATGATCGAGCCTGTTACTTTACCAACGCCGCCTGCCGCGGACACGCCACCGACATAAGCCGCTGCAATTGCATCAAGCTCGAACAGCGTACCTGCTGTTGTTGTCGCAGATTGCAAACGCGCTGTAAACAGAATACCGGAAAGCGCAGACAACATACCCATCGAACCGAATACGATGTACGTAATCTTCTTCACGCTGATACCGCTCAGGTGAGCCGCTTCCGGGTTGCTGCCAACCGCATAGATATGACGCCCAAGCACCGTCTTCGTGGATAGAATCTGATAAACAATGACGACGAGCAGCATAATAACAACTGTCCAGGAGAAGCCGTTGTAGCCAGCGATAATCCATGTGATATAAGCGATAATAGCGGAAACAAATACAAGCTTAACAGCAAAAATATTGTTCGAAGTGACTTCGAAATTGTACTGCTGCTTCTTTTTGCGATTAGAAATTTCCACGAAAATGTAAAGCAGAATAGCTACAGCGCCAAGGATCAAGGATAGCACGTTCAGTCCGGCCACTTTACCGAGCGATGGGATAAAGCCGTTCCCGATCGCGTTGAAATGATCATCTTTAATAATGATCGTACCTGTTTTCTCTGTCACCATAAGCAGCGCGCCTCTGAAGATCAACATCCCTGCGAGCGATGCAACGAAGGATGGAATACCAATCTGGGCGACCAGGAAGCCGTTTAACAAGCCTACAATAATACCAAATACGAGAATGATCGGAATCGTAATGTAAAAGGGTACACCAAGCTGCGTCAAGAAGATCGCAGCGATTGCGCCCAGAAAGCCCGCCATGAAACCGACAGATAAGTCAATGTGACGAATGACGATGACGAGCGTCATGCCGACTGCAAGTACCGCGATATAGCCGGTCGCATCAAGCAGGTTACTGATGTTCCGCGATGACATGAACAAGCCGTCAGTCATAATGGAGAACGTCAGCATAATGACGAACAATGCGATATACATGCCGTATTCGCGAATATTTACTTTTATCAACGATTTTCCTTCGTTAAAGAAATTCACAGTGTGTTCCCCCTATTGCGTTGCAAGTTGCATAATTTTCTCTTGATCCGCTTCTTCAATGGACAGCTCGCCCGTCATGCGGCCTTCCGCCATCACGTAGATACGGTCGCTCATTCCGAGCACCTCGCCAAGCTCCGACGAGATCATGATGATGCTCATTCCTTCTGCGATCAGCTTGTTCATGAGTGTATAAATCTCGAACTTTGCCCCTACGTCGATACCGCGGGTCGGCTCATCCAAGATAAGCAGCTTCGGTCCGACGAACAGCCATTTGCCGAGCGATACCTTCTGCTGGTTACCGCCGCTGAGCTTGCCGACAAGCTGCTCGACCGAAGGCGTCTTAATATTCAGTGATTGTTTATATGCGTTCGAAATTTTCACTTCTTCATTCTGGTTAATGAAGCCGTTCTTCGCGATACCATGCAGGTTCGCTGCCACAATGTTGCTCTTAATATCTTGAATGAGGAAGAGGCCATCGCCCTTCCGGTCTTCCGTTACATATGCAATGCCTGCCTTGATTGCATCCTGCGGATGCTTGAACGTACGCTTCTTGCCGTCAAGCTGCAAGTCGCCCTGCAATTTATAAGACTTCGGATTACCAAAGATACTTTGTGCAAGTTCTGTTCGTCCAGAGCCCATTAAGCCGGCAATACCGACGATTTCGCCTTGTTTAACTTGCAAATTGACGTTCTTGACGACGCTGCGACCGAGATTCGGATCGTATGCTGACCAGTTCTGAAGCTCCAGAATTGGATTGCCGAACATCTTGTTTGCCCGCTTCGGATAAATATCCTCGATCTCACGGCCGACCATGTTTTTGATAATGGCATTTTCGGTAATTTCACCTTTGGAGGCGTCAAGTGTACAGATCGTTTGTCCGTCGCGCAGTACGGTTGCACTATCGGCAATCGCAATGACTTCCTTCAGCTTGTGCGAAATCATGATGCATGTAATGCCTTGATTACGAAGCTCCCTTAGAAGCTCCAGCAAGTTTTCACTGTCATCTTCATTAAGTGCAGCGGTCGGCTCATCCAGGATGAGCAGCTTCACTTCTTTCGTTAATGCCTTAGCAATTTCGACAAGCTGCTGCTTACCGACGCCCAGATCTTTAATAAGCGTCTCCGGGTTCACATCTAGCTTCACCATTTGCAGCATTTCCTTCGCCCGCATAATGGTGTGATTCCAATCCACAAATGAACCGCGTTTAATTTCGTTGCCTGCAAAAATATTCTCGTATACCGTCAAATCAGGGAACAGCGCAAGCTCTTGATAAATGATGGCAATACCTGTTTTTACGCTATCGCTGATCTTGGCAAAGCTTTGTACATTCCCTTCGAATACGATATCTCCGTCGTAAGAGCCGTGCGGATATACGCCCGAGAGCACCTTCATCAGCGTCGATTTACCTGCACCGTTCTCGCCGACCAAGAAATGAATTTCACCCTTTTTCACTTTGAAGCTTACGTTCGAAAGAGCTTTAACGCCGGGAAATTCTTTGGAAATGCCTCTCATCTCTAATATATAGTCACTCATGTTCTCGCACTCCTTAACTAAATCATTCAGGCTTGAACTTGGCATCGCTGTCGATAGGCATTCCTGAATGATTAATCGAAGAATAGTGATAGATGATCTATCACTATTCCCCGAAATGCCTTTTATGGATTACAGACCTTGGAAGTCGCTAGCTTTGTAGTAGCCGGAATCAATCAGAGCCGATTTCACGTTGTCTTTGTCAACAACGATAACATCTGTTTGTTTCGCTGGTACTTTGATTTTGCCGTTATCGTACTCGCCTGTTGTTTCAGGTGTTTTACTGTCGAGGATCGAAAGCGCCATACCCATAGCGTCTTTAACGAGATTACGAACATCTTTGAATACTGTCATCGATTGTTTGCCGTCGATTACGTATTGGATGGATGCTTGCTCAGCATCTTGACCCGATACTACGAAGCTCTTCACATCTTTGTCGGAACCGAATACGTCTGCGATCGAACGAGCAGTGCCATCGTTAGGAGCAAGGATAGCAACGTCGCCTTTCATGTCAGCTGCTGCTGCAGTCAAGTGAGTTTGTGCTTTGTTCTTCGCTTCGTTTGCATCCCAGTTCGTCGTGATTTGACCGATGATTTTGCTCATTTGGTCGCGCTCCAGAGTTGCGTTGCCTTTCAGCCCTTCAGCTTCACTGGAGTTTGCAATCTTGAATGTGCCATCAGCGATTTTCGGTTGAAGAACCGACCATGCGCCTTCAAAGAACAAGAATGCGTTGTTGTCGGAAGCTGCTCCAGCGTACAGGTACAGTGGCTCGCCGCTGCCTTTAGCGTGGTCAACGAGGTATTGCGCTTGTGCTTTACCTACTGCAACGCTATCGAATGTAACGTAGTAGTCAACAGCATCTGTTTTCGTGATCAAACGGTCGTAGGAGATAACTTTAACGCCGGCTTTCTTAGCGGATTCAACAGCTGCTGCTGCCGCGTCGCCGTCTTGCGGACAAATGATCAATACTTGAATGCCTTTATTGATAAGTGTCTCAACGTTTTCTTTCTCTTTCGCCGAGGAACCTTGGCTGAACAGAATGTCAGTTGTGTAATCCGTGCCCTTGAGCGCGTCTTTGAAGCGCTGCTCATCTTGTACCCAACGTGGCTCATCCTTCGTCGGAAGTACGATACCTACGCTTACTTTGTTGTCTTTGCCACATGCCGCTACAACTGCTGCGAACAGCATGATAACGACTAGAAGCGCTACTGCTTTGAACCCTTTTTTCATGTTTGTTTCCCCTCTCGGTTTTTCTAAAACGCTTACAAACCAACTATAGCACCGGCTAAACATGTTGAAAGCGCTATACAATAGCACATTTTTTAGTCTATCTACACTATTTTGTGATTCTGGGACGAGCAGAGCGGATAATGGATAATCTGCATAAGAAAAACGCCCCAGCTATAAGCTGAAGCGTCCTTTGGTGCCGCTATTTCACATTGCGGTAAATGTCTGCTTTCTTATGAAAGCCATCAGCAATGATCGTCTCCTCCATGTTGTTCGAATCGACCGCGATCGGTTCGAGCAGAATGGCCGGTACGTCAATCTTCTTGTTAAACACCGTCCTATCGGTGTTTACCTCCTCGCCCTTCGCTAGCTTGACTGCGAGTTCAGCTGCCGCTTCCGCCAACTTCGGGATCGGTTTGTAAACCGTCATCGTCTGCGTCCCTTCCACAATCCGCTGGGCTGCCGCAAGCTCGGCATCCTGCCCGGAGACCGGGATCGTACCGGCCAGATGGTGGTCTGTAAGCGCGTTAATGACTCCACCTGCCGTGCCGTCATTGGCTGCAATAACAGCGTCGACATGGCCTTGATTCGCCGCCAATGCAACCTCCATATTGGCTCTTGCGTTAGCCGGAATCCATTCCTTCGTGAACTGATCATATACGATCTTAATGTCGCCTTTATCGACGAGCGGCTTAATGACGTTCATCTGACCTTGCTTGAACATATGCGCGTTATTGTCCGTATCCGCGCCTTCAATCAAGACAAAGTTGCCCTTCGGTACCTGCTTCACGATGGCCTCGGCCTGCAATTCGCCCGCCTTCTCATTGTCGAAGGAAATGTACAGGTCGACGTCGGAATCCAGGATGAGCCGGTCGTAAGAAATGACCTTGATTCCGGCTTGATGCGCCTTCGCAACTATGGCTGCACATGCTTCCGCATTATGCGGCACAACGACGAGCACATCGACGCCGCTTGAGATCATGCTCTCCGCTTGCGCGATTTGCTTCGCGTCGTCCCCGTTTGCCGCTCGTACATCGATCTTGGCGCCAAGCTCCTCAACGGCAGCCTTGAACAAGTCGCGGTCCTTTACCCACCGCTCCTCTTCAAGCGTATCTATAGATAACCCGATCACGAGCCGATCGTCGTCACCTGAAGCGCGTACATGATCCAACCGCTCCGGCTGTTTAAGTGTTTCGCCGATCTTCCCTTTATCCGAATTCAGCAGCGTGCAGGATGACGTGAACACAAGTATCGCAATGATCGAAGCTGCGCCAATCACTTTATAAAGTTTCTGTTTAGGCAACACGCATCATCGCTCCTTAGCTCTGTTTCTTCGCGGCCGGCCGCAGCAGCTGTTTCCGGTAATCGGTTGGCGTGCTGCCGACGATCTTCCTGAATACGCGGCTGAAATAATTCGGGTCATTATAGCCAATGTCGAACGTAATTTCCTTCAAGCTCTTATCTGTTTCCTGCATCAAATGCTTCGCTGTCTCTACACGGCATTCGGTCAAATAATCAATATAATTCATGCCGAAATATTCTTTGAACAGCTTGCTGACGTAGAAAGGATTGCGGTCTACATGTGCCGCAATGCGCTCAAGCGACAATTCCTCGTGCGCATGCTCTTTAATATAGCGCTTCAGCGTAAGCAAGAGATCAGACTCCATCTCCCCCTCTAGCGCAGCAGCTGTATGTGAAAGCCGGTTAATGATAGCCCGCGTCTCGCCTTTCAGCTGCACATAGCTTACCGCTTGGTTTGGATAATAGGGCGTCTCCACACCTACGCCCATCTCATGCAGCATCCGTGTTGCGATGATCAGCACCTCGAAGATGCGCTGCTGCGCCATGCCGAGTTGCTCGCCGGCTCCTTCATAGGCATCAATCATTTGAAGGGCTTGGTCAGCCGCTGCTTCCCAGCTTCCGCGCCGGACTTCTTCCAGCACATTCTTCTCCATCTCAAGCGTCTCAATCCGAGCGGGGACACCTTCATGCTGAGGCAGATCCTCATACAAACAATAGCGCGCTGGCATAGTGAGATCAACAGAAGCGAGCAACGCTTCATGATACGACTTGCGCATCGCATCGCCAATGTCAATGCAGAGTCCACCTATTCCGGCGAATGGTTCAAAGTCGCTATGCCGCTGTACGAGCTGCACCAACTTACGGCCAATTCCGACCGCATGATTGCGGTAAGATAGTTCCCCGGACACGAACACGATAATCGGTACTTGCTTACCGGATAGCTTGCCGATCCAATAATGAACCGAAGCGTCATTCAGCTGAGCGATGATCGTCTCGTATAACTGCTCAAGCTCGCTTGGTCCGCCATCGCCCTTCTTCGAATCCGAGAGCAGCAGATTGACGACGAAGCCGCCTCTTGATCCCGGTACGCCAAGCAGCTCGATGTTCTCGCGAAGATGAACAGATTGCACATCATCGAATAATAGCTGAGATACGATGTCGGCCTCCACAATCGGCAGCATTTTTCGCAATCGCTCCGACTCGAGTCGTTGGCGCTCCTGTTCCTTACGCTCTTCAATAATCTCGTCAACGACTTTGCCGATCGTTTCGAGAATGACTGCTTTCTTGCTTGGTTTAAGCAAGTAATCACTAACGCCGAGCTGCAGTGCGGCTCTGGCGAACTCAAACGTATCGAATGCAGTCACCATAATGAATTTGGCACGAACGCCAGCTGCTTTAATTCCCTGAATCGCTTCAATCCCGCTTAATCCCGGCATCTTGATATCCATCGTAATGAGGTCTGGCTTCAGCAGCTTCGTTTGCTCAATTGCTTCCCTGCCATTAGAAGCCTGTCCAACGACCTCTACCTCTGCGAGTCCCTCGGTTATTATTTTTTGTAATGCAATTCGTTCAATCGGCTCATCATCTACAATTAATACGCGTATCATTGTTGTTTCCCCCTCGGAAGCGTAAGCGTAATGCATGTTCCTTCGCCGATTTTCGATTCAATCGTAATAATATCATCAACGCCATAGAACAACTGAAGTCGATGCTGGACGTTGCGAATACCGATACCTGTAGAATGGCCTTTGTAAGTGGTGCTCTCCGCTTCCGATAGCAGCTTCTCGATTTGCTCCAGACTCATGCCTTGTCCGGTATCCTCAACTTGAACGATGACTTGATCCTGCTCTTGCTTCACACGCAGCGTCAATGTTCCGCCTTCTTCAGATGGTTCGATTACATATATAAATACGTTCTCCGCCAGAGGCTGCAAAATCAAGATCGGCACTTCGATATCAAGTGCTTCCTCATCGATCTCGCGAATGACCGTCAGCCTATCATCGAATCGCGCTTTCTGAATCGTCAAATACTCCTCAAGCACTTCAACCTCGTCACGCAGCGACACCCGGCTGTCCATTCTGCGCAAATTGTAACGAAGCATTCCGGCAACCGAGCTAATCAGCTCACTCGTCTTGTCAGCACCTGCCAGAAATGCTTCCTTCGAAAGCATATTCAGCGTATTGAACAGAAAATGCGGATTAATCTGACTCTGCAGACTCTTCAATTCACTTTCTTTCAGCATCAGCTTATGCTTGTGCAGATCATACTCCAGCTGCGCCTTGCTCTGGATCTCATCGAATAGATTACCGATGTTAAGCCGCATATTGTCGAGCGTTCTGGCAAGAAAAGCCATATCGTCGTTATTGCTGATCTCAATTGGCTTCTGGAAATTGCCGCGCGAGAGCTCACGCGACGCCTGCGTCAGCTTCAGAATCGGCTGGGTCACGCTGTTTACGAATCGGAAAGAGAACAGCAGCAGCAATAGCGATACGAGGGCGAGTGTCCAGAAGCCCATTCGGAACAAGTCATTGCTGCGCTTTATGATTTTGCGGTAAAACGCATCGTATGTCTTCTGCTCGCCACTGATTAGCGTCAGCGTAGTCTCGGAAATGTATTTGGAAATGTTTGATGCTTCATCGAATTTCTTGGCAACCGAGTCTTCGTCATTATCCGTCTGGAACCGAACGACGAGATCCATCGATTCAGACTGGCTCTCGATCATATTCTGAAAGTTATCCAGCTGCATCTCATTGTTCGGATTGCGAAGCCAGCTCAGCTCGGACTTTGTATGGAACAGTGTATTATTATCGTCCTGATACTGCCTTAAATTTGCCTCTGTCGGGGTAATGCGGTAATTATTCAACGAAGTGAGCGTCTGTTGGCTCTGCTGGGAAGCTTGATTCATAAGCAAGTAGCGCTGCAGAATCTGGTTGTACTGCTCGACAGTCTTCTGGTTGAATGCACTCATGGACAGCCAGATGAGCGCCATAATGATCCAGATGAGAATCGACAAAAGCATCATTTTGCTGCGGATCGTCTTCATATGCTATTTGCTGCCTCCTTCATCCGCCGAATCCACGACGCTGATTGGAGTAAAATAACTGTTGTTAAGCGGCAGCTGATCGCTGTCGAGCCAGCGCTTCACGAGATCGACGCTCATTTTGCCCATTTCCTCATAATGCTGTGACAAGCCAGATTCAACGATATTCTCCTGAATCAACTTCATCGTCTGAGGTGAATCGTCGAACATAAAGACTTGATAATGGCTTGACCGCGAACGGGTCCCTCCTGCTTGCACGATGCTTCTGCCAGACTCCGCCTTCAAGCCAATGAATGCTTTTGCAGCTGGATAATGATTCAGGATATCAAAGGTCTGCATATTCGCAGGTCCATTCACATTGTCCATCGAGGAAGTAACAAGCTTGATAGCCGGATAGCTCTTCAGCACTTCATGCAAGCCTTGCTGACGCAGCTTATCCGTGTCCGAAGCTTCCGTGTTCGTAATGACGCCTACCGTGCCTTGCCCGACCAGCTTCTGAGCAATATGCTTCCCCATCAGAATGCCTTCTTGATAATGGTCCGATCCGACATACGACTTACGCAGACTATCCGGTGAATCTGAATTGATCGTCACGACAGGAATTCCGCTGAATATCGCCTTATTGACCATCTGGACAAAATCCGGCCGATCTGCGCCCTCGATAATAATGCCGTCGACTTTGGAAGCGATTGCAATATCGACCTGCTTAATAAGCTCTTCCACATTCGAGCGGTAGACCCCCCAGAACTCGATTGCCATGCCGTGCGACGCCGCTGCATCCCGCGCTCCACGCTGGATTTCGTTCATCATATAGCTGCCCTGCTCCTGAGAAATGATAACGATATGCGGCTTGGATGACGTTAGCACAGGCTCCGCAATGTTAGTCATGCCAAGGTCATTGGAATATAGCGTAAACATGGAATAGAGCGTAACGGCCAAGGCGGCCAAGCTAATTCCGATGATGGAATAAAAAATGGGCTTTTTCATATAGGCTCCCTCAGCTTGCGCGATTTTCACGTAATTCTATCATGATTATATCGTTTCGAAAATGATTGTAAAATATGTTGCCCTCCATGCACGAATTTCTACTGGAAACTTATACAAAGGATACCAGGCGCTATGATAAAATGAGTCCATCTTTGTTGGCTCCTTATTAAAGTTAGGATGGTGCAGGTATGAAAAGAGAACTGCTAGCTGATTTGGTCGAAAAACGTGAGGAAGGTCGTGCTAAGCAGGATCAAGCGCTGCTAGGCGAAGTTCGGACGCAATTATTGTCTTTATTAGCCGAATATCCAGTGGATGCCGAAATCAACTATCAGATTGGCATCGCGCATGACAATTCCAGCCTTGGTAAGGAAGCCATTCCTTATTACGAGTCAGCTCTTCGACTTGGTCTATCCGGTGCAGATCGGGAACGGTGTCTGATGGGGCTCGGCAGCACTTATCGCTATTGGGGGCAATACGATAAAGCGGTAGAAACGCTGCGTCTAGGAAGGCAGGAATTCCCAGACAATCGTGCGATTCAAGTGTTCCTCGCCATGGCGCTTTACAACAGCAACAGCTACAAAGAGAGCGTAGAGCTTCTGATTCAGAACCTGATGGAAACGACCAGCGATGAGAAGCTGCATTATTTTAAACGTGGCATACTTGCTTACAATGAAGACTTGGATGAAACGGCGGAGAGCTAACTGAATGCGGGATTTCCTGTTGATTCCAAATTTGCTTTTGGCATCGGACATGTTAAACTATTGGAGGTACTTCTGTACCAAATTCTACTAACCCTTTGGAGGCATGATCGTAATGGCAATCAGTGCATACCTCAATTTCCCCGGCAACACACGTGAAGCTGTAGAATACTACGCTGAAGTGTTCAATGTCGAAGTAACGAACCTCGCAACTTTCGACAGTGTGCCGGCGCATCCGGATTACCCGCTTCCTCCAGGAACTGAAAAGCACATCATGCACGCTCGCATCCATGCTTATGGCAGCGACCTCATGTTCTCTGATACTTTCCCGGGAATGCCGCTCACGATGGGCAATAACATCACGCTTGCAATCGTCATTAACGACGCAGAAGAGCTTACTCGTGTCTACAATCGCATTAGTGGTGATGGTACAGCTACAATGCCGCTGCAAGAGACTTTCTGGAGCAAGCTTTATGGACAAGCAACAGATAAGTTCGGCATTTTGTGGCAGTTTAACATGGAAATTTAATGGTTCAACGAAGAGGACAAGCCAGCAACTGGCTGTCCTTTTTTTATTTGCGGACATGCGCACAAGTCTCCCCTCTCATAGATTCATATCGTAGAGCAAATAGGATTGGAGGATGAGAGATGGGCAGACTACACCGTTGTTCCTGCAGAAAAGTAGTCAACATCACCTACAATATTTCGATTCACTACGGCCATCGGATCAAAATCATTCAAAAAGCGGAAAGCGGCGGCATGATCAACCGCCACGTCGGATTCGCAGCGACCCAAGGCGGACAGATCGCTGTCAACCGGAGCATCAACGATCAAGCGGGCGAGCGAAATCCGCAGCCTGGCAGCAGCAGTGCTTGGGTGAACACGAAGATGCTTCGCAAACGGTAAGGAAGAAGAAGCCGAGAGATCAGGATTGGTCTCTCGGCTTCTTCTTGTTTATGTGATTGCTGCAGCGCGGGAACAGCGTGGTGAGGGCGGGTTTTTCCGCTCTTTGCGGGAAAAGGCTGCGTCTCGGGCGATTTCGTTCTCCTAGAGAGGCTTCTTCCTCTCTCACCGCGGGGTTCCCGCGATTTCGGGGGCTGAGAGCGGGTTTTCCCTCTCTTCGAGGAGAAAAGGCTACTTTCTCGGCCTTCTCGGGTGCCGAGAGAGGCTTTTTCCTCTCTCGGCCCGCATTTTCTAAGCAGCCTAGACTATTCAGTTAATATTTACCATAGTGGTTATTGCGATTAGCATCCAACCCTCGGCATTCCCAGGAATCACGCCTTTGGTCCCATCATTTTCGCTTATAGGTTAGGTATGCCCTGCATAAATGACTTTGTCGCCGCTATTAGATGCCTTTATGGCGTTCCAGGTCTGAACGGAGTCTTTGGAAGCAGTCTTCCAAACAGCGGAGACATCCGGCTGTTCTCCCTTCGTCCACCAGCTAGCTGCCGTCTTTAGGCTGCGTTCTCAGATGATATAAGTTACCTGACCTGGTTACACCAATTCAGCATGACTTGGTGTGCCATTCAACGATTCCCCATTTGCGGATAATTTCTCGGGCTATTTCGGACGGAGACTTATTCTCCGTATCTACAACTACATGCTCCAATTTCTTTACGGCGAGCTCCTCAGCGAGTTGGGTCGAGCGTTTTAGATGCCAATTCAATGAATCGACGGTCTTTTCCCTGCCACGAATCCGAGCATGGTTGACGTCAAGTGATGCTACTAGACGAACTAGGAATAGATCAGCTCCGGGTACTGATAGTCGAATCTTGTTCAGATCCTCATCGCTTTCCATGACACTAGGAATAATCAGACACTTGGCTCCAAACGAACGATAATTATTCCAGACGGCAGCTAGATTATTAAATCCAAGCACCTTGTTGAAAGGATCATCTTTGGGCGGAGGAAACCCACGCCTCACATGATCAAGATCGACTACCGCATGCGGAAGAGCATGGTCATATTCCAGAAATTCTGATATGGCATCTGCGGTACTCGACTTTCCGATGCCAACAGGGCCAATGATATTTAGCACAGGAACAGGAACTTTTGTGTTCATAGCATCCACTCCCGAATAAATCTTTTCACTAACTTTGCTAATTAGGAGGAATAAGTGCTTCCAACAATTCCTTTCGATACTGATTAGCTACTGGGTCATATACGCCGAAACCTGAGCAAAATTCCCAGTAAGCCCAGCTGAAGCCACGCTTCTCCGCTTCCTCTCGCACAAAGGTCGTCCAGCGTGCTCGTGAAGGCATATCAGCTTTGCTGTACGCGCCGAATTCTCCAAGATAGACCGGTCGGTTGTTCTCCTTTGCCCAATTTGCCACCTTATCAAATGCTTCCACAATCGAATTGGGACCTGCCGGATTCGTTTCTGCCGGATTCGTATTGTAATTGCGGAACCAATCGTCCACCCACTGTACCTGCTTGGCGGCAGCGATCGGCTCCACCTTCTGTGCCGGGGGACCTGGCCAAAGAATACCAGTGGTTCCAATCTCAGGCCCTGCCCATTCTGCCCCTTGGTGGGTGAAGGGAAAAGGATCATAATAATGAAACGTAACGATGACGTTGCGTTCGTCATCCGGAATGTCGAGCGACACAAGTTCAGCGTAATTGCTCCAGCTGACGGAACCGATAATGACCGAATGCCACTGATCCTCGCTCCGAATCGCATCGAGTGCTTTCTTCAGCATTCGATTCCATTTCGACCACGTCAGAGAACTATTTGGTTCATTGAGCAGTTCGAAATACACATTGCCGGGAAGCTCCTTGTACCGTACCGAGATTTGCTTCCATAGCGCCAGATACCGAGCCTCTTGCTCATCTGGATTCTGATAGATTTCATCGTAATTGTGCATGTCAAGAACGATGTTTAGCCCCTGCTTCAGCGACTGGTCGACGACCCAATCAATCCGTTCGAAGAACTTGGCTTCAATCGTGTAAGGAGCATTCATATCCGCGTGTGCCGACCACTTGATCGGAACCCGAACTGTTTCGAAGCCTGCATCCTTGATCGTCTTGAAATAGCTTTCCTGTAAAGTGACTCCCCATTCCCCTTCTATCGGTGCCTCAAGCGCGTTGCCAAGATTGATGCCTCTCCCGAGCCGTTTCGCCTGTTGAAATACGTCAAGCGGCCCCGACTGTGGATCGCGCTTCGGTAACTTCGGATCCGGAGTAGTCTCGGGCAAAGCAGTCGGAGTCGGGCCCGCAGACGGCGTATTCTTCTCCACTTTATTCGCTGCCGGCGTGACATTCTCCGCCTTGTTTGATACCTTCTCTCCTAGGTTTTGCGAGCCGTCCATACACCCCGTTGCCACAACAAACACGAGCAGCGTGGCAGCGAGCGCAATGCTCCATCTTTTCATGTGTCACGACTCCCTTGAAGTAAACTCATTCAATATATTTTTCTAAAATGAAGATGACTTCTCTTGGATTGTAACTACGTCTTAGTTCTTCTCTTCGTAAAATCCCGCTTTCAAAGTCATTAACTCGGATTCTATCCATTTCCTCATGATTTGAACCTATGACTACCAATTCCGTTGGTTTAAATCCATTTTTCAAATAAAAAGCTTCTACTTTGGGGTCATCAGCTGAGCCTACACCAATTTTATTGTATCCCCTTTGCTTCACGGCTTTTTCGAAAATAAGCAGCAAGTTTGTTCCAAGCCCAACTCTAGCATAATTTTTTGAATGATCCAGATTAACCGCGATCCCATTCAAATTAATGACTGCCTCATTTTTCTTAGATGGACTTCCATAGCAAACACCAACCACTTCACTACCATCCACCGTTACGAAATACAAGTCAGGATCACTCTTCACCCGTTGCAAAAAATCCTCAAAGGTCTCTCTGTCCAAATACTCACACTGAAGTGCATGCGCTGTTTCATAATCCATTTCCTTAATAAATCTGATCTCTTTCTCCACCAGACAACCCTCCGTATATAAAAATACGATTTCAGTCGACGCATTTTAGCTATGGACGGATGCCCGGATGCTTCGCTCGAGCGGTGAGTAATCGCCATATTCTTCTCGTTGCAGCGACAGTCTCTCCTTCAGCGGCGACGTTCGATTGCACATGAATCGGACCTTCCCGCTGTGGTTCGGCGATGCGGCATGCACGAGGAACGGATGGCACAGAATGACATCCCCGGCCTCCCCTGTCGTTTCCACGACCTGCAGCTGCGTGCCGTCTTCTTCGATGTATGCCTGATCCATGAAATAAGCATTCCGTTCCTCTGCGCTGAGCTGTTCGCCGTCCCGCTCCGTAAGCTTGGCGAAATACGGGTGCTCAGCATGCAGAGCGCGAATGCCTTCCCCCAGCTCGACGCCTTCCGGAAACCTGTTCAAGTGACGTGCGACCGTCTTATGGGAGCCTTGGACGACCAGCGTGCCACCTCCGTGTGGCGCGATATCCGAAAAGAGGCACAGGCAGAGCAGCCCTTGATCCGGCGAATCGACGTAATGCCGGAAATGAATGCCGTCCCAATGCCAGCCGTTCGTCGGCACGAACCAAGGCTCGTCGCGGCCGACGAAGAAGTTGACCGGCCACCAGCCCCAGCCGGGGAGCTTGTCGCCCGCCGTCTCGCCGGCGACGAAGCGATGGATCGTGCGATCCGCGCCCGTCAAATCCTCGACGGCGTCGGCGAACAGTGCCGTATTGCAGACGTCGAAAGCGGCGTGGCGGTAATTCTCACGGATGCTGACCATCGGCTCCTGCCAAGTCGAGGGATCCTCACGCACGACGCCGACCTTCTCTTCCAGCTTGCCCCACAGGAACGACTGCGCCTCCAGAGCCGCTTCCCGCGAGAAGGCGCCTTTAATATGCACATAGCCTTTGTTGATGAACTGTTCAATTTGTTCTGCCGTCAGTACTCGCAAACTCATGTTTCTATCAGCTCCTATGCTAGAATTGGAATCTCTCGTAATAAGAACGTCGGTCTCAGTACGAATCGGTTCGCTGTCTGTTAGGGATGAGACAGGGGGTAATGGACGAGATCGGGCAGCTCATCACGCGTCACCGTAAAGGGATGCCGATAAACTTTCTTCAGCATCTCCACTTCGGTGTATTGATTCGAAACGACCGTCTCGCCTTCCTCCTGTTTATGAAGGAAATTACCATACCACGTACAATTCCACAGCCAAAGCGCGCCGTCCTCGATCATCAGGTCGGGATCCGGAAGCGGTCCGTTCTCAGACAGCGCGATAATCTTTGCGGCATCCGTATAGCTCAGCGCTTGCCGGAAGCGGCCGACATTTGATTGATAATTCTGTGCGGGCGAATATACGTCTTCGCCGATGATGTCCACGTACGCATCGCCCGGATACCAGTCCTTATGCTGCCCATTCCACACCCAGATCAGATTGTGCAGGCCGTGCAGCTGCGTCATCCGGTCGTACATCAGCTTCCAGAGCCGGATGCACGGTTCCGATCCCTTGGCGCCCCACCAGAACCAGCCGCCGGACGCTTCGTGGAGCGGCCGCCACAGGACGGGGACGCCGGCTTCGCGGAGCTGCACGAGCAAGCCGGAGATAACGTCAATATCGCGAAGCAGCAAGACGTATTCCTCCGACGACGGATCGTCCATCGCTCTGGCAAGATCGAACGTCGTGGCTGAGGAGTAGAAGCCGCGGTGCCAGCCGTTGTCGGGCGGTCGATCGACCAGATCCTTGGGCGCGTTCCAATGCCAGCAGAAGGTGACGATCCCGCCTGCCTGCCACCATTGCAAGGCGAGCGTCGTATCCGTACCGACGGAGCCGCGCTCCGTGCGTGACGGAGAATCATTCATGAAATCGAAGCCGCCGACAGCCGGATAGTGCCCCGTCTCGTGGAATATCACGTCCATCTCCGGTGTAGCGTGGACGCCGATCTGTTGTCCGGTCAGCATCCGTTTGCCGTACGTATCGCACAGATAAGCCATTAGCCGCCTCGCACAATCGTCAGCCAGCGGATTAATCAGTTTCGGTTCAACGTTCATTCGCTGCGCCCACTCGACGTTCATCCTGCTTCCTCTCCTTGTCGCCATCGTTATTTTCGCGTAATCGTAAAGGATAGATCCAGCTGCTTCGATACAGGCGACTCCAAGGAGAGCGAGCCGCTCGACGCTTCCGCACCCCCTTCGCCGATTGTCGTACCGGTCCATGGATCGTACCACGAGACGGCATAGGAACCGTCTGCAAAGTCCGTCAACTTTACCGCCCTTCCGCCCGCTCCGCCCTTCTCGGTCATGAGCCAGCCGAATGATGTTCGCTTACCCTGCATGACCCAAGCTTGCGACTTCGAGGCTTGATCAACGCTGACGCTAACGGGAAGGCGAGGTTCGTGGAAATCAATCTTCGCCGCGAACGCAGCCAAATGCTTCATCTGCCGAAACATATCGTCGCTGACATGATCGAAATCCCACCAGACCGGGATCGACGCAAGACCGTTCGTCAGCGACACCCAGATCGCCTGATGGTATTTCACCGTATCGGTAATGTTGCCGGTTTCGCCGATCATCAGCGGCTTCTCGTAGCTGTCCCAACGTTTGCGTATGTCGCGAGCATACGCGTCATAGCCGAAATTATAGTAGTTTTCACGGTCGGCAATATCGAGCGTGCGATAGGCGTAATCCCAGTAGTCCTGCCGGTTGCCGGCCATTGAGCCCATTGTCGGATGACCGTACGGATCATGTGCCTTGAAGTAATCGTGCACCTTATTCACCCAGGCATCCGTCACATCGGTTGGATTTTGCGCCCATCCGTCCGTGCCGTTGATCTCGTCGACCAAGTCCCAGATGCCAAGCGCCCGGCTGTACCCCCAGCGCGCGATGATGTATCGATACAGCCGTTCCTGATAGCGCCACATCTTGTCACTCGCATAGAAATCCTTCGCCGGGCCAAGCGCCGAATAACCGTTTTGCGACCATGTATTGGGCCAGCCCTCCAATAGCTCGGTCAGAGAGTCGTGCGGCCAGATGACGAAGCTCATATGCAGTCCGCGCTGCTCGAACGCCGCGAGCAGATCGTCCACCCGCTGGGCTTTCAGCGGATCGATCCTGTCGACGCCGGCTTCGTACGATTGCAGTTGATTCCTCCCGCCTCCATTACCTTCGCCGTCGTAATTGCCGTTCCAGTATGTGATCAGATTGCCGCCGTTTGCCACGATTTTGTCCAAGCTCGCGTCCGTGATATTCCACGGATACGCAATGCCGATGCCGTAGAAGGTCGAGCCGTTGCGGTATTCCATGTACCGCTTGTTCGTCTGCGACAGCTGAATCCAGCCCCGGCTGCCCGATGCGACCGCTTCGAAATCGCCTTCGACCTCGTTGCTTTGGTCGGCGCCGCCATGACCGGCGGCGTAGAACCGGTAATGCCACGTGCCCTTCTCGTCGGGCGCGAATCGAAACTTCCATTTTGCATCCGTCGCGTCATAAAAGCCGTTAATGCTCCATGTCTTGCCAGAAGGCGAGGCGAGCGCCATTGCTAAGTCGATCTGGTCGGGATCGTAAGGATTGTCGTACTCGCCATCCACTTCGAAAGCAAGCTCAAACTTCTCGTAGAGGCCGACATCCGCTGTATTCGTTTTCACGTTGCGAATGAGCGGCGCTTTTCCTGCTGTTGTTAACGCCTCCCCTGCCTGAGCGTCAGGCTCAGACCGGGGAGACTCGTTACGGCCATTAATAGCCGGGATGAATAGCAGAAGCGCCGCAGCAACTAGCAGGAGTCCTCCAATGGAGACGAAGGTAAGCATTCGTTTGTTCATACCGCACTCCCCTTCCGCTGCCTCGCGCTTAGCCGACGACGCCCGAACGCTCGACGCTCTCGACGAAGAAGCGCTGTACGAAGAGGTACATCGCGATTAACGGGGAAATCGCGAGCAGAATCCCAGTGTCGACGATCATGGACACTTGGTTCGGATCCACCTTGACGTTCGTTCCGGTGCCGATGCCCATGATGCCCGGCAAGTACTGGTTCACGTCGGCAGGCAGCGAGGATACCTTGATTGACATCAAGTCGCTCGCGCTGTTGAACAGCGAGGCGTAGAAGATGTCGTTGTACTGCCAGACGAATGAGAACAGGATGACGGTAATGAGCGGCGGAACCGCATTCGGCAGCATGATCGTGAAGAAGGTGCGGATGCCGCCCGCGCCGTCGATGAGCGCCGCCTCTTCGATTTCGCCTGGCATGCTGCGGAAGAACTGCCGGAAAATATAAATGAACAAGCCGGACTTCAAGCCGTTGGCGAAAGCGGCCGTAATCAGCGATGGACTGTATGTGTTAAGCATGTTGATGCCTTCTTTGCCGGTGATCAGATGGATGACACCGAGCAAATCGAACGAGCGGAAATGAATGTACATCGGCACCATCAGCGTGCTCGACGGAATCAAGATGGTCAGCACGACGAGCGTGAACAGAATGTTTTTCCCTGGGAAATTAAACCGGGCAAAGCCGTAGCCCGCCAGCGAGCATGAAGCAGCCTGGAGAAGCGTCGTAGATGCCGCGAAGATTAGCGTGTTCCTCAGCAGCGGCCAGTAATCCAGCACGGCCATCGCATAACGCACATTCTCCATCGTGAAATGCACCGGAATCATGTAGATCGTCGGATTGTAGATATCCGTCTTATCCTTAAAGGCGACCGACAGCTGCTGCAGGATCGGGTAGAGAATGATAAAAGAAATCCCGATGATCAGAATGTACCGGAAAATAAGCCACAGCAGTGATACCGTCTTGTTGCGCGCCTTTTGCATTTGTATGACGACGGCTTCGTTTTGCAAATCGGGTAGTTTCAATGCCTTCGCCCTCCTATCCCGTCAATTGTAGTAGAACACTTTTCTAGATACGAGAATGCCGACAATGATGAGCACAACGCTGATAACCGCGGTATAAATCCAGGACATCGCGGCGCTGAGCCCGAAGTTTTGTGCCTGGAACGCCGTGTTGTAGATCGTCGTCGTCACTTGGCTGTTCGTGAACGAGTCGATGATCGTATAAATGATGTTCGTCAAGATTAACGGGCTGACCATCGGGAATGTAATCTTCCAGAACGTCTCGTAAGCCGTCGCGCCTTCCATCTTGGCTACCTCATACATGGAGACGGGAACCGATTGGAGTGCGGCCAGGAAGATCAGAATCTGCACGCCGGAGCTCTTGATGATTTCATAGATTCGCTGAACGGCGCTGATGATGTATTCAATAAACCACATTGGAAGTCCCGCGTCGGACAACATGAAGGCGAGCGACAGCGGGTCGAAGCCGTTCTGCTGCTGCCCGAGCTCCTTCGCCATCTCGGAGCTGCCGGTTAGTTGAATGAGGCCAGATGTCTGGGCTGCGGCAATAGCGCCGGATGCGAGAATGACCGGCAGGAAGAAGATCGCACGCGCGAACGGGCGTCCGACGAACTTGGTGTTCAGCATCGTCGCCGTAAACAAGCTGAAGAACAAGATCATCGGCACGTTCCATGCCATCTCGCTCAAGGACTGAGTCAGAATACGGTTGAAATTCGGATCGATCGACAACGCATTCTTGAAGTTATCCCATCCGATGAAGTCAAGCGTATACCCGCCTCCCGGGGCAATCTTCATATTGCTGAAGCTGAAATGAATCGATTGAAACAGTGGCGTCGCGAACAAAAACACGAAGCCAAGCAGCCAGGGCAGGATGAACAAGATACCGAGCAGCGCGCGTTTCTGCGTCAAAGTTAATCGTTTTACGTTCACTGTTTGTCACCACCCACAGTAAAATAATTTTCCGCACCGATTTGCACGTTTTGCACGGTGACCGGTTGATCCGTATAGTTCACATAAATCGACGTTCCGTTGCTGTAACTTACCTTGACGACGCCAGGCTTCAGCTGCGCATGCTCCATGATCGTCTCGCTCTGTAGCCCGGCAAGCACTTTGTTAAGCTTGCTGTACAAAGCTGCCGCATCCCCTAGCCATTCCGAGTAATGTGTCGAGAACAATGACTCGTAAGTTGTCAGCTTGAGCTTGGAAGACGACTCGTATGACCAGAAGAAATGCGGCGCAGCGCCGTATTCCAGCGAATGAAGCAGGTGATACGACAGGTCCTGCTCGTCGTCCAGGTTGATCGGCGCGCCGGCATAATCCTTGTAGCCGTGGACGACCATCTCGTAGAACGGAACGACCTCGTCCTCAATGCTGAATGCGCTGGAGGCCATCGGCACGTTCAGCAGCTGGTCGGCGTACTTCAAGGCGTATTGGTTGCCTCCGGTCATCATCACGTTCGGATAGCTCTTTTGGATTATGCCGAGCTGATCAGTCACGATATTCTTGGCGACGTCCCTGAACACGACACGATTGACGCGATAATCGGCAATCAACGTATCGCCCATGTCGCGCAGCGCGACCGAATCCATCTTGTACTTCTTATAGCTATCGACAAAGTGGTCCACGAAGTACGGCAGCTTCGCCGGGGACAATAAGTAGAAGGAACCCCATTCGGTGTTCATCGCGTTCAGTGCGCGGTCGAATGGCTGCAGTAGAGCCTGCTCTCTCGTGACGAAGCGGGCCGCGTCCGAAGCCGGCTTGAAGTCATGGTTCTCGCGCAGCACATGCTGGAACGCGACGTCGGGATACAAGTTGCCGCCCATGCCCTTCAGCTGAGCCGCCAGCTTGGACAGGTCCGATTTGCTTCCCAGCTGGCTGTCGAGCTTGACGGTCTCCGGAATCTTGTGGTCGATCCCTTCGTTGAACCACCCGACGTAGCGCATCTGTACGTTGGACACGCCAGCATTCTTGATTTCCTTGGCGATTTGGCTCGCTTGGTCGATCGTCGTCATCGTCATTAGACCTTTATAAGGCACGCCGAGGAATGATTTTCGTTTATCCACCGCGCCCAGCAGGTCGACGTAGAACGGCAGCTGGTCCTGCGCTTTCAACGGTTGCAGCACGTTTTCCTTCACCAGATTGTTCCGGTACAGCGCCGCCATGCCCGAGTACGACGCCTGGTCACCGGAAAGGAAGTTGTACCGAAGCTGAATGTCGCCCGTGAAGCGATCGTCTGTAAGCAGCTGGAATTCGTCCACCTTGTTGCCTTTGTACAGCTCGAGCTCGTCTTCGCCGCGAATGGTGAAGCTGGCAAAGGCGTTGTTGTAGGAATTTTTACGACCGCTAATGTCTGCATTAATGCTGGCGATGCCCTCGCCCTTCTCGATCGTGGCGAACCACGCATCGTCGCCCGTTTTCATACCGAACACCGGCAGACGTGCGGCCTCGGCGATCTGCCCGCGCCGCTTCGAATTGTCGTTCTCGTCGTCGCCGTACACCCGCTGCACGTAGACCTCTTCGCTCACTTTACCGTTATTCAGGTTGATCAAGCTGCCGGAACCGTCGGGAACGAGCATGTAGCCTCGCTCATCCTGGCTTGCCGCCCCGAAGAAGTCGAGCAGCTCGACGGAACGGATCTGGTAGCCTTTGCTCTCCTGGATGTCTTTCACCGGAACATGCACGAGAAGAGAATCGCCGGAAAGCTGATATTCGATCGGAATTGTGAAGTTTGGCTTCGTCGAAGCGCTGCCGCCGGACATGCCGTTCTCGTCATTGTCCGCCTTCAAATCCTCCGCCGTATACCCGGCTTTGGCGAAGGCATCGAGCACCCGCTTCAGCACGAGCGCTCTCGACACTTCTGTATCAAGCCGCTCCAGTACATCCGGATTGTTGTCCAGTGGATAATACCGGTTCGATACGTAAGCGGCCGTCTTCTCGTCCAGCTTGCTCAGCACCTTCTCCTCGAAGCGTTTCTTGCTGATCCGTTTCGGCAGCGCATCAATCCCGAGCGACGTATCCCCGATCGTATAGGTAATCCGTACACCGTTCTTGATCCCCTCCGTCTTAAACTGCTTCCGCTGGATGCTGTCCGTGAAATTGGTGATCGCGCCTAGCGTCCCGATTGAATCGCGGTAGTTCAATGTCACTTGCGCGGCCAAGCGGTCCTTCTCGAATGGCGATGCTTTGGCATCCGAACCGATATCCCCCGGATTGCTGTGCCACACCTTGCCGCTCGCCAGGTTAAGGATGGCGATTTCTGTCGTTTCCGTATTCATGTAGAGCGCGAGCGCATCCGTCTGCGCGATGAGCTTCATGCCTGGGACGGCTTTACTGCGGTCCGCCATATATTTCAGTTCGGTCGTCGCAGCAGGCTTTATGTCCGATCGTGCGAAAGCAGCTATGTCGGCGGGAGGAGCGCCTTTCGTATACAAGCTATAGGCGAGTGCCCCCACGCCGACAATCCCGATACAGACCAGCGCCGCATACCATTTTGTTCGTCTTTTCAAGGGTGCGGCCTCCTTTAGGTCCGGAATATGATTTCACGGTAAACGTCGTAGATGAACCAGTAGAGCTGGGAACCTAGACTGAACGCCAAGGTGGCGATAAAGACAACGAACCCCATGGCAACGACGGTCAGCACCATCGTCAGCACCGTCTTGGCAGGTGTGTATTGGTGGACGGTCATAATCCCTACGAATAGCAGCACGACGAACCATATGCTGGAGATGCTGTTCAAGAGATAATAGAACGCCGTCTCCTCCTGCGTCATGAATCGGCTGATGAAGGTCATCGGCAGGTTGATGAGCACGATAGGCAGCAGCGCGTACCCGGTCGCCATCACGATCTCTTTGAACTTCCCTTCCCCTTCCATGAGCGTAGTAATCGACCAGTTCGCGATGCAGAATAACAAGAAAGGAAGAATCGTGAATTCCAGATCGTCCAGGCTGTTCAACGAGCGCGGATCGACCATGTTGACGAGAAAGCCGGCAAATTGCTTTTGCAAAATCGTCGTCAGGATGAGCGCGAGCAAGATCAGCAGCGCAACCTTCAATTTGCCCTTGCCCTCGTACTTCATGTCCCAGAATCCGTCGAACGGACGCACGATAAGATGGAGCGGAAATTTAAGAAAGTCCTGCTTCATGTTTCACAGCCCTCCTTCTGATGACTAGTCTTGCAACGCGATAAGCGATGAACGCAATGATGAGGGTAAGCACGACGGTCATGAACGTGCCGAAATGTTCCTTGAGCACTTCCCGGCGATAGCGCTTGTAAGCGACCGAAAAGTTTTTGCGGCTCATGCCGAGCTTAAAATATTCCATCGCCTGCTCATTGTTCTTCTGCATGAGGAGCGATTTGCCGATACCGAGGTAAGCGATTTCATAGTTTGTATTCAAGCGAAGCACGTCGCTCCATATCTTGACTGCGACATCGTCGTTGCCGTTATAGTGCTCTGTCGTGGCTTGCCGAACAAGGGCTCCGAACCTCGTCGGACGGAAGATGACGAGGTTTTTCTTACCGCTGTCCAGTACCGCAAGCTTATCGCCGATCTGCTCGACGGCTACAGGCGTATTGAAGACCCCGAGTTGGTTCCCTCGGCCGCCGAAGGCGTACAGCAAATCGCCTTCATCGTTGTACGTGAACAGCCGTGCGCGGTTGGAGTCGAGCGCGACGTACATGCCACCGCCGAGCACCTTGATGTCGGTGAACTTGGACGGTCCCGAATTGTTGCCGAACATCCGGAATCGGATATCACCTCTGACCGCCCAGTAGCCGAGCCGCTTCAGGACGTCGTCGCCGGACGGATTCAGCCGCTTGATCGGAGTGTCCGACGTGATGTCTATAGCGGTCGCATACACGAAGCCTTTGTTGTCGATGTCGACGTTCGAGAATTCAGTCGGGATGAACAGCTGCATCTGCGCCTTCTGTGCCTTGGTGGACAACGACTTCCACAGCCGGTCCCAGACAGAAGGCGACACGTTGATTGTGCCGACATAGCCCATGAAATTGTTCTTGTCGTCGAACTGCATAATGCCTTCGAATACGCCGCGCGCGATGACGAATACACGATCCGCAGCATCGACCGTCACTTTTAACGGCACAAACTTGAAAGCCGCCGGCAAAATATCCGATTTCGGATTGTCGATAATGCGGATCAGATCGCCTTTCTCAGACAGCACGACGACGCGACCATGGTCGGTGTCCGCCACGTATAATTCATTCTTGTCCGAGACGAACAGCCCCTGCGGCGCGGCGAAGCCGTCCTTCTTGCCGTTGTTCGTGAACGTCTCGATGACGCGGCTCACGTGCATGTCTGAATCCAGCACGATGATCCGCGCGTTGCCGCTGTCCAGGATATACGTGGTATTGTCCGGTGCAACGTACATGTCGCTCGGCTCTTTGAAGTCACCGACCCCCAAGCTTTCGCCCGTAATTGCGGCATCCGGCACGTACGGAGCTGGCAGCGGCGATGAATCGCCGTAGTAATCGTACGTGTAGGCTTCGTATGGCGTAGCTGCGGACGCAGCCGGAATGCCGATCGAAGCGACCAGCGATATAATGGCGACCAGCAGCAAAACTCTCTTCAATTGCACGCTTCCACCTCCCCCTAGTCCTTCATGCCGGATGTAGTCATCGTTTCGATAATGCGACTTTGCGAGAAGACGAATAAGGCGATCGGCACGCTCATCAGAATTAGCGCGACGGCCGAGCCGACGCCGGCGCGTGCAATGCCGCCGAATATGATCTGATTCGAAGCATAGTGAAGCGTCTTCAGCTGCTCGCTATAGATGAAGCCGTTGCCGTCCGTTCCCCAGAGCATCTGGAAGAGCAGGATGACCAAGGTCAGCCAAGCCGGCTTCACGTTCGGCATGACAATTTGCCAGAAGATCCGGTATTCGCTGGCACCGTCGATCTTGGCCGACTCCAGCAGCGCGTCGGGAATTTGCTCCATGAATTGTTTCATCAGGTACAGTCCCAGCGAGAACGCGAATGCTGGCACGATAACGGCCCAGTACGTATCAATGAGGCCGATCCAGGACATGACCATGTAGTTCGGAATCGCTGTTACCTGAGGCGTGAACATTAGAGAGAGCACGACGACGGTGAAGATGAACTTCGATCCGGGAAACTTGTGTTTCGCGAGCGGATATGCCGCGGCCGAAGCCAGCAGCACGTGACCGACCACGCCCATCCCGGTAATGAAGAAGGTGTTGAAAATGTAACGAGAGAACGGAACCCACGATTGTCCGAGTAGCGTCATGAGATCGATGAAGTTGCTCGTCGTCGGATGCCGAACGAAGAGTGTCGGCGGGAACAGGAAGATTTCGTCGAGCGGCTTGAACGCCGCGTTGATTGCATATACGAGCGGAAGCGCCATGAAAGCGGCGACAGCAGCCAGAAACACGAACATCCAGAACGTTCCGGTGAAAGATCGGTTCACTCGTTTTTTGCGAATAGGAAGCGCTAACCTCATCGTCTATTCCCCCACTCTCCTGAGAAGTCGCTGCACGACCAGGTTCGTTCCAACCATCAAGGTGAACAATACGGTCGCGATCGCGGATGCGTATCCCATCTCAAATCGGATCGTTCCGAAGTCGATCAAGTGCGTTACGATGGTTTCGGCCGCGTAGTTGACGCTAGGGAAGCCGGCTAAGTAGATGGACACGTCCGCGATCGCCAAGGATGAGGTGATCTGGATGACGGCGCCGAACATCAATTGCGGCTTCATCGAAGGAAGCGTAATGTACCAGAGCTCCTGCCAACGGTTCTTGATGCCGTCGACCGCGCCAGCTTCATACAGCGTTTTGTCCACGGTTTGGAGACCCGCGATGAAGGCGAGGAAGCCTGTTCCAAGACTGAGCCAGAGCTGCACGAGGATGATGATTGGCATGATGTATTGCTCCGTCTTCAGCCACTGAATCGGGTCGAGCAGAACGCCCATCTTGATCAGGAAACCGTTCGCGATGCCGTAACGGTCTCCCGAGAAGATCATCTGCCAGAGGAAGTAGACGTTCCCCGAGATGGAAGGCGCATAGAAGATCAGCGTCATGAACGCGCGCAGCTTCGGGCGAAGATCGTTGATGATCCAGGCGAAGACGAAGCAAGCCATATAGCTGAGCGGTCCGGTAATGACCGCGAAGAGGATGGTGTTCTTAATTGCGATCAAGAACACATCGTCTTCCAGGAACAGGCGGGAGTAGTTCTGCCACCCGATGAAGCGCGGGAATTCAAGCATGTTGAAGTACGTAAAGCTGATGATGACAGACATTATTACAGGCAGCACGGTGAAGACGGCAAACAGCAGCAAATAGGGTGACATCAGAATATAGGAATGCTTCCTCGCCTTTATTTCCTTCCATTTGATCGCCCACCAGCTTGTCGTTTCTACGGCTGGCTTCCCGGCGACTACAGTCACTGAAGTTTGACTCGGTGTACCGATCGTTGACACGTGGATCCCTCCTTATTCCGGCAGGCCGAATTCTTTGCGCTTCGCTTTGATTTCGTCTTGAATGTATTGGGTATAATCCATAATCGATTCGCGTGCTTCCGTATTCTTCTCGACAACCACTTTCAAGAACGCGTTCTGCAGATGACGTCCGGTGAAGTAGCCGCCCGGCACCTCGGGAACGCCTCTAACGTATTCGAACTGCGCTTTAAGGTTATCGTAATCGGCGACCGGCCAAGGCAAGCTGTCGAGCGCTTTGATGTTCGCCGTCGGATAACGCGCGGATGCTCCCATCAGCGCTTCCATCTCCCGGCCGAAATTCGTTTGGGTCTTCTCGCTGGTCCACCATTTCATGAATTCCCAGGAAGAATCTTTGTCCTTCGCGCTGCCCATCATCAGCGTACCGTTACCCGTGCTCGGTGTATCTCTGCGGATGGTACCGTCTGGCTGCTTTGTGCCCGGAATCGGCGCAAAGCCCCACATGCCGCGGATTTCCGGGGCGAATACGGTGAGCTGGTTGTACGTGGTGTAATCCACGATCCCGATCGGCATTTCGCCTGTGCGGAACCGGTTCGCGAAGTCGAATTCGCGCTCCAGCTTGTAGTCGCTGTACAGGTCCGTCCATGTCTTGAACGTTTCTACCCCGATCTTCGAATCCAGATCGGACTCTTTGCCGTCATTGCGGTAGAATTGACCGCCATTCTGCATCAGCATCGAGCCGTAGATCGAGTTCGGCGGGATGTTCTGACCAGGAACCGGCACCGATGTCTGCGGAACCGTGATCGGCATGCCGAACTGCATCCGGTTCTTGCTCAGGACGGTGAGCAGCTTATACACGTCGTCCCAGGTTTGTGGTACTTCCAGACCCAGCTCTGCCAGCACGTCCTTCCGGTAGAAGAGCATGTTGAAGGTTTGCGTCTCCGGCAGCGCATATACGCCCTTCTCATACGTGTACGGAACAAGCGCGCTGTCACGGAACCGCTTCGCCACATCCTGATAATCGGAGAATTGCGTCAAGTCGGCGGCCGCTTCGCGCATCGCATAGTTGACGGGAATGTCGTTGCTGATCTGCATCGCGACGTCCGGACCGCGGCCGGCCAAGGTTGCCGGCAGTAAAGTGCCCATCTGCACGAGCTTCAAATTCACGTTGATGCCCGTCTGCGGCGTGAACGTTTCGTCAATCATCGCCTTCAAGGTGTTCGCCTGGTCGCGGCCGCTGCCGATCCAAACGGTTATCGACTTCTGGTTCTTCTTGTCAGAATCGTTCCCGATTTGGTTGTAATCGATCACGAAGGAATATGCGAACGTCGACAGCTCATGCTTCAGCTTCGAGAAGAAGCCCTCTCCGGATGAAGGTAATTTCTTGTCCGGCGAAGCGATGTAAATTTCGTCGAGCTGCAGCGGCATTTCGATTGCCTTCTGCAGCCAAGTACCGAGTCCGCCGGCGTTGCTCTTGAATGCGGCAAGGCGGCGCGGAATCGTATCGGGATCCTTCACTAATTCTTTCAGCTGCAGCGCCATCGTCTTCAGAAGCGCCTCGGAATCGCTGCTTCCACCCGACAGCAGTTTCAGCTCGGTGCTGACAGCGGTAAGCCGTTCGCTCTCGGATTGGAACGTTTCCAGCATCTTCGGCACTTGCTTGTCTAAGCGGTAATCCCGGTATTTATCCGGCGATGCGCCGGTAATCATGATGATTTTGCGATACATAGCATTGAGATTGTATAGGCTCTCTTTCACTTCGCGGATTAGCGGAGCGAATTCGCCGAGCGTATCTTCCATGCGAATGATGTTCTTGCCTTTAACGAGCTTGAACAGGTACGGCTCGTCCCCGCCCATGACGTCGATTCGGTAACCGTTCTTGTAACGGAACGGGATTTGTTCCGCTTCCTTGAACGGAACCTCGCCGTTAATTAACAGACGCCGCGTCGAGTACAGGCCGCGAACGAATTCCTGCTTGGATTTCATAGCGATTTTATAGAGACCGGCTTCCGGCACGTCGACTTCCCACTCGATCCACTGCCCTGGCAGACGCCAGTTATAGCCTCCGATCGTATTGACCCGAATGAGCTTCGGACTATAAGGCGTAACCGAGGAGGTGGAACGTTCCGTCTGCGGATATAACGTCGGTGACGACTTCGCGACAGCCGATTCGCCTTGAACGGTAATCAGCTGACTGTCCACCTTCTTCAGTCCGTCCTTCTCGTACTGCTTGAGCGTTGCTTCATAAGTAGCAGGCTGTTGTTGCTTATACAGCTTCAGTTGATGAATGACCATCGGCTCCCGCTGCGAGACGAACGTGAGCGTATGATGGCCGGTGCTCAAGTAAAACTTGAACGGATCGGCGTAGTAGCCGTCCGAATCCTCGAGCAGCGCTTCACGCCACGCCGGCTTCTCGATTTGCTCCGGACGCAGGTCGTTGCCCAGATTGTCCTGCTTCATTTGAACCAGCTCGTTGTCCCACACGCGATCAAATTGCAGGTATGACGCTTCCGTGAATGGAACGATGCCGTCAATTTGCAGAGAACGCTCGATGTTCGAGCTCTTGCCCGCGATCGGGTAGTATTGGAGTTTAATGTTGTAGAAGCCCTCTTGCGTCACATCGATATCCCAGGATACGCTGCCTTGCTCGCCGGTCTTGAGGGACATTCCGGTCTGGCCTTCATAATCGACCAGCTTCTCGAAGCCATCACCCTCCGTCTTGGCGTAGCTAGCGGCATCCAGGACAATCTCCTGATCGGCGAAGCCGATCTTCTCATGCTTCGACAGATATTCCGCGTAATCACCGCGGCCATCCTGAAGCATCGACTTGGTGCCTTCGGCGAACGCCGATTGGCTTCCCGCGGCTGCCGTGCCGTCATTGCCCGACCTTGTCCATACGACGAGCAGTACTAGCGCGATGATGACGCATGCCGCCGTCATTCCCCATTTCTTAAGCAGTTTTCTCCCTTTCAATGTCAGCCCTCCTAGGCGGCGACTTGATCTGCGGATCACGCATCCCGCTGACGAAAGCGCACTCGCGTACCATCGTCCTATTGGCACATAACAAAACTATATTTATACCAAACATAATTTACTATTTTTTTATATTTGTTATCTACTTTTTTCCGATTGTTAGGCTTCATTTGCATAGAAAAGGAGGGTCGTACCGGCACATCCGGCCTCCCCTCCCTTCAATGCCAGCAAGTGTCAATAAATTATTTCAATTTATCAAGTGCGGCTTGTGCAGGTGCTTTGTACTTCTCAACTGTAGCGGTAACGGATTGGTTCTTCTTGATGATGTCGTCCAAGACCGTGAACCAAGGGTAGTCCGCAACGCCTTCTTCAAGCGAGATACGGCCGGTATTGTTGATGTGCTGCAGTGCCATATCGATGTCCGCTTGGTTTTTGAAGAGCGCTTCCAGTCCATTTTGGCCAAGGTACTCTTCCGTAGAAGGCAAATCTTGCAGCTCTTCATAGATTTGGTAAACCATTTGCGGTTCTTTTACGCCCTTCGGAATGACCCAGCCGTTCTGAGCGGTGTTCGCGTAAGTGTATTTACCATCACCACTTGGACCTTGCGGGTTCGGTACGACGCCGACTTCGAACGGCAGACCACCGACGTTCCAGTCGAAGTTCGAGGACATAGCGACGTCGCCGTCTTTGAACGTGGACGTTTCATCCCAGCTGTTTTTGTCGCCTTTTTTGACTTTCACGACGTTTTCTTTGTTGTACAGCCGGTTGATGAATTCCAACGTTTCGATCATCTTCGGATCCGTGAAACCGACGGTTAGGTCGTCGTTGACGAACACCGCTCCGTTCGTTACGCCGAAGTCGCGAGCCGCGCCTGGTGCCCAGTCCGCGAAGCCCCATGTATCCGGCTTGCCATCGTTATTCGTATCCGTCGTCGATTGCTTCGCAATTTCGAGGAATTTATCCCATGTCCATTCACCATTTGTGTACAGCTCTTGCGGATCTGGCAAGCCCAGTTTCTTGAACAGATCGCGGTTGTAGAACATGCCTACAGTGGATACACCTTTGCCACCGAAGAAGTATTCTTCTCCAAGGAGCTGTGGAAGCTTGACCGTGTGTTCTTGTTCGTTATTGATATCGCTAGTTGCTTGTGTGTATTCGCTGAGAGGAAGGATCAGGCCTTGTTTGATCGGGGCAAGCGCGCGCTTGAACTCTAAGATGGAGATGTCAGCCATAGGCGTTCCGGAGAGCGCGGCCGTCGTGAACTTATCCATGTATTTATCGAACGGGATGTTGTCGTATTTGATCTTGACGTTGTATTTCTTCTCGACTTCGTGGAGTTTATCAAGCGCTTTCTTGGAATCGGCCGTGTCGCCCTTTGGCGTTCCGTCCCACCATGCGGAGATATGGATTTCGCGCCCGCCAAGGTCAATTGGTGCGATAGCAGCATCGTTCGTCGCTGCCGCATTATTGCCTGAGGCGTCGTTGCCGGTGTTCGCTGCCGCGTCATTGCCCGTTGTCGTGTTTGTTGCCGCGTCGTTGGCAGGCTTATTATTGGCAGCGTTGCCATTTGAGTTGTTACTGCCACTTCCACAAGCCGTTAACGTAAGCATCGTTGCTGCAAGCAAAATTGTAAGTGCTTTCATTTTTCTCATTTGCAAAACAACCTCCCGCTATTTAGTGAGCAATACCTGTTTGCTCCGGCAAGGTCCACCGGTTTCCGAGATGTTTTTTTTAGTATCTCTTCTTCGTAACCGTTTACATTTTTAGTTTTACCGTACCCCCATCACCACCGGTTTGCGAAGTGTTTGATGACTTACATGCCAATAATAGCATCGGTAGCCAAAAATAGTCAATAATATTTTTGCAATTTTAACAACATTTATGCAACGTTATTACTTATTTGTTTTCATTTTGTTATTTCATTAGGGTAAATCGATAGTCCTTTTCCGCGCACAAAAAGAGCCCCCGGCTCTCTTCGAATTCGCTTGTAGCGCTTACAAACTAAACGGAGAGGCGGAGACTCCAGGAACAATCTGTGTTGGATCTGATCTATACCATCGATCTATCTAACAGTGTGCATACCGAGTATTACTCTTGTAGTTTAGGGCAATGCGTAATGATATGGAGCGTCAACGTTGCGTGGATAAAGAGCAGCTTACGCAGTATGATGGTCAAATATTAGCTGGTAGAGGGAAAATCGACGTGTTATTCTGTCTTGCGATACACCTAAACAAGAACAAACAGGAAGCAAAATCAACAAAATTTTAGAAAAAATTTAGGTTGGTAGTCGTTTGCTATTGAGCTTCCGTGCCGGCTTCTTCTCGCTCGACTTCCCCATTCAACAGGTAGGCGTAGTTCTCCCGCAGAATAACGTCTGCATATATCAATTTTTTCTCGTGCGCGGTTGCCGGGTTTTGAATGCGCCATAGCATCTGATCCACGGCTCGCATGCCGAGCAGTTCTTTGTTCACGTTCACTGTCGCGAGAATCGGATGGGAATGGCAGGTGTTGTCGAAGCCGGTTACTGCGCAGCGCGATGGAACTTCGATTCCCAGGTAGCCCAGATGCTCGATGAAGAACTTCGCATTAACGTCATGTGCGCATACGTAAACTTCTGGCAGATCGACCGGTCGATATTGCTTGAACAAGAGAAAGATATCGTGCGCTTCGGGACCAATCAGCATGGGGTCTTGCTGAAGTTCGATCTGGCAGCTCTCGAGTGTGGAACGGAACGCAAGCCAACGGTCGAAATAGCTCTGGGCATCCTTGATGTTCCCGACAAACTGAAATTTGCGGTAGCCTTTGCTGATCAGCTTCATCATCATCTGCTGCATGCTGTTGAAATTATCCGTGAAGATCGTATCGCACGCAAAGACGGGATCGCTATGGTCGACCATGACGACCGGAATGTCCATTTGCTTGATTTTGAGCAAAATTTGCGTTGAGACGGTCCCGATCGTTATTATGCCCTGGATCGCCTCCGGATTCAGCAGCTTGAATACGTTATCGTCGGAAGGCTCCGTTATCGTAATAATGTCAAGTCCGCGCTGGCGAAGGCGCGACGACACTCCTTCAAATACAGGCCCCCAATAAATGTGTTCCCTGTTCTGATAGCGCAAGTTTGGAAACATGACCACGATCGTACCGTCCCATTTAACCTCTTCGAATTCTTGCAGCTCGCCCGTGAAGCGCTGCTGCTGCTGCTGCTGCTGCTGCTCGTTGTTCTTGAAGTAACCCAGCTGGCCGGCGACGCGCAGGATTTTCTCCCGCGTTTGGGCGCTCACACCGCTCTTCCCAGACAATGCTCGAGAAACAGCAAACTTGGACACACCTGCTAAATCGGCGATTTCTTGAATTCTCACTTTTGCTCTCATGATGACCCGTCCGTTTCTCTTTTTATTTTGCGTTTAGTTGTCTTTTCGTTTGAGCGCTCAGCCCCCCGTTTTGCCCGCCGGCGCAATTGGACGCAAAACGATATGATCCTCTTCCAGTCGCAGCAGTACCTTATCCGCGTCTTTGGCGCCTACTGCTTCCAAATAACGCTCGGGCACTTGAATCCGGCCAGAACGATCCATGACGGCATATTCAATGTGAGTATCGAGCTCCGTTTCTTCGTCTGACACGTCCTCCGTTGCGCACTCGTCCGTTCGCAGGATCATCTCTGAAGACGTCCGTCCATCCCGGATGAGCACGACCCGCTGCACCTGCTTGGCCAGATCCAAATCATGTGTCACGATAACGATGGTCAATCCCATCTCTGAATTCAGTTTGCGGAGCAGCGCCATGATTTGGTCCGACGTCTGCGTATCCAGTGCGCCCGTCGGCTCGTCGGCAAGCAGCAGCTTCGGTCGGTTGGCTAGCGCAATAGCGATGGCCACGCGCTGCTGTTCGCCGCCCGAAAGCTGTTGAAGCTTATGGCCGGTTCGTGAACCGAGCCCGACCGCTTCGAGCAGCTCGATCGCCCGGAGCCGTTTCTTCTTCCGATCATGCAGCAGCATCGGAATTTCTACATTCTCTCGCGCGGTCAAGTAGGGTACGAGATTACGCGATTTATTTTGCCAAATAAACCCAACTGTTTCACGTTTATAGACGTTCTGCTCCTTGTCGGTCAGCTTCAGCATATCCTTACCGGCGATCGTCAATCGGCCTGCCGAAGGGCGGTCCAAGCCGCCAAGCATGTTCAGAAGGGTTGATTTGCCGCTGCCCGAATTGCCGATGACAGCAACCATTTCGCCTTGGTTCAGCTGCAGATTCAATCCTTGTAGTGCAACAACCTCGACTTCGGCAGTTTTATAGATTTTAACTAGATTCTCGCATGTAATCAATAGTTAATCCTCCCCGAGCTTGACCGCTTGGTGAATATTCATCCGTTTTAGCAGCCAGGTCAGTATGACAAGCGCGGCGGCAAGCATGAAACAGGTTGAGATGCCGAGCCTGAAGACGTCCGCGTGGTCGGAAATGACTTGGAACGGCGGCACGATCCGGCCTGGATCGAAGGAAAGCTGGAACAACGGAACGTAAATTTGCCCAGCAGCGAAACCGGTCGCAATGCCGATGAAGAAGCCGGCCCCTGTCGTCAGCAGCTGCTCCAGCGTCATCATGCCGAGAAGCTGCTTGAAGGAAATTCCCATCGCGCGATAAATGCCGAACTGCAGCATGCGTCCCTGGAGTGAGAGCAGCCAGAAGAGCATGAAACCAAGAAAGCTGATCGCAAGCGAAATGATGAAACCGAGTGTCATAACGCCGTTGATCGCCATTCGGAACGGGTCCATACGGCTCTCGGAAATTTTGCCGATCGTATCATCGAACTTCTCGAGCTTGATCTGGCGTTTTCCTATCTCGTTAAGCAGTGCCTGTCTGTTCGCGCCGGGCTTCAGCTTCAGCCAAACGTCGTACGGCTCCATGCCGAGCTCGGTCTGGATCGTGTCCAGGTGGCCGACAATCAGCATGGGATTCTGAAGCTTACCGTCGCCTTCCTTAGGCCCAGCGACTGGATTTGGGTTAAATGCCGGAAAATACGGTACGATCCCATACACGATGAGGCGCGTCGGACGAATCCCTTCCCAACCGACATCCAGTGTATCGCCGACTTTGGCGCCGTAATAATCGGCCGCGGTTTTAGACAGCAGTACTGCATGCGTATCCGAGGCGATCAAATTTAAATATTCATAGAATGGGAACGGCGTCAGACTGTCCTTCATCCATGCGGCATTGCCGAAGGCGTCCGTATCGATGCCCACCAGCTTGACCTTGCCGCTCTTCGTGCCCAGCCAGGCTTCCCCTTCTTCCTTCGTAAACACCCTCGCAGCCGTATCGACGCCAGGCAGCGATTCGATCAATTCAAACGGCGGCTCCAAGTAGTGGATGATGTCCGGCGGCGGTGCCGACTGCACCGGCTGAGTCGCCTGCGGAATCGGTGAGGCGTTCGCAGGCGCATCGTTCTCCCAGTGCTGGCGAAGCACAATGTCGCTGCCGGCGGCATACCAGATTTGGTCTTCCATGTTCACGTTCAGCGTGCGTGCCGTATTGGCATTATAGATACCCGTGCCGACGGTCAGAATCAGAAACAGCATGAGTCCGTGATAGATGCGGTTCCGGCGAATGACCAGCAGCAGCGTCGTGTAATATTGCGGCGCCCACAGTCTGCGGCCCATCCGGTAGAAGAGTGCCACGAACAACGGATATAGCCGTATCATCAGAAGGCCGAAGCCGAGAATGAACAGAGTCGGGATCGTATAGAGCAGCGGATCGGCGGACAGCGATTTACCGTCAAGCCCCAGCTTGACGAGGTCCGACATCCGCTGGCGGAACATGTAATGGCCGTACAACGCTACGGCAATCAGCACGATGTCGACGCCGAAGAGCTGCCAAATGGCCCGTTTGCCTTCTCGTGCCTTCGCTCGCTTTTGGTCGACGATCGAATTTTTCGTTGCGATGAAGACCGGAACCAGATTGAGCACCCAGGCGGCGATCACCGCGCCTGCCGCGTATTTCCAGCTCTCGGCATCCATTTGCACCTTCATCGATCCGCGGTCGACGAAGTTCAGGAACGTGCTCGTCGATCCGAGAATGCGAGTAAAGGAGACACCGAGCCAGGGACCGATGGCGAAGGCCGCGATGGCGAGCAGTCCGAATTCGGCCGCATACATCAAGACGAGATGGAATCGCGATGCGCCGCGGCTGCGAAGCACGGATATCTCCGACTGCTGGCGCTCGACAAGCATGCTCGTCACCATGTAGAAATAGAAAGTGATGAGTATAAACAGTGGCACGTTAAGCGACCAGAGCAGCGTGCGCAGCGTCTTCTCCCGTTCGCTGTATGCCGTCATCGCCTCGCTGCCCGGCACGGAGACGGAAGAGCTGACCGAATAGTTGTACGCCCCCATCATGTCTGGCGCCAGGTTCGTCTTCAGCTGCAGGATGTAAGCAGCCGTATCTAAGTCGAATTGGGAATAATCCCCGATCGCCGTCCCGCCGAGCTTGCCGATGATGATCGGATGCTTCGCGATGAAATCCTGTTCGAACAGCCGATCAGGCAGGAAGAGTGTGTTCTGGTCGTTCTTCAAATTCTGCATGCCCCAGAACGGATCGTTCAGATCCTTTTCTACGATGACGGCGACCGGCTTGATGCGGATCGCTTGATCCTTCACCTTCGGATCCTTAATGACGTATTCTTGCCCAAGCAGCATGCCTAGCTGTCCGAGGGCGCTGTCTGTGACCATGACCTCGTAGACGCCATTCGTCTTCGCCGCCGTAGGTAGTTTGCCATCAATCAGCCGAACATGGTCTTCGATGCCGGAGCGCATGGCTAACTTGGCGCTGCGTTTCACTTTCGGATCAACGCGTGTAGGATCGGCTGGCGTAAGCTTGAACCGAACCGTCTCCACCAGCCTTTGATCCTGCGTAACATGGAGCAGAGGGCTGCTGGCGATATGCGAGGACCAATAAGCGTCGAACAGGTTCCACACGTTAGCCTGCACCTTAGCGTTGTCGGTCTGCATGGTGAACTGCGCGGCGATCATACCCGGGTGATCCCCGGTCTGTTCGTAGCTCCGCTCCAAGTCCTGTACGAGCATATGATGAAGCACGGCGTTCTTATAGATCGGCATGCTTGACGTCAGCGCGATACATAAGAGCATACCGCTGAACAAGCAGATGACGAGCCAATAGTTTCTGGCCATCTTTCGCAGAAGCATGATGAGAACGGACATAATTCCCTCGATTCCCCCCGGTGGCTTACGGAAGTATGATCTTCATTCCTTCCTGAACGCCTTTCACGATCTCGTATTCCGTCGCGGTTGTGAGACCAGTCTCAATATCGATCTCCTTGCGCCGCTCTCCTTCCAGCACCTGAATGAACGTCCGACCGAAATACGCGCGGATCGCGCTCTTCGGAAGCACAATGACGTTATCGCGGCGGGCTGCGACGATCGTCGCCTCCGCATGCGCGCCGAACGATGCGCCTTCGGGTAGCTTGCCTAGCTCGATGTAGACGGTCTTACCGTATTCGTCACGCAGCCGTTCGTCCGCCGTTTCCGGAGCGGAGGCCGGTGTCTGCGTCACCTTGCCTTTGTACGTTTTCTCCTTATACGTGACGTCCGCATCCATTCCGATCTTAATATCGGCAAGTGCCGGATTAGCGGCCACCTCGAGAGCCAACCGCATGCCGCTAGGCTGTGCGACTGCCGCCAGCACCCGCTCAGCGTCGAAATGATCGCCGGGCTGCAAATCAGTCGAATAGGAGATGACGCCGTCCGTTTTGGCGCGTATGACGCTGCTGTCAGCCTTCGACTTCGCCCTCTTGTACTGCAGATCGGCAAGCTCGAAATCAAGTTTGGCGATATGCTCGCTCTCCGCGTCTCCAGCTTCGACAGCATCGTTAAACGCCTGTTTCTTGCGTTCGTACTCGATTTGGCGCTCCAGCAGTTCGATGTCGGACCCGTTATTCTCAAGAGTTACGAGCACGTCGCCTTTCTTCACGGCGCTGCCGGCCCTGACATCCACCGAATGAATAACGCCGGCACCTTGTTGTTGGTAGTATTCGATCTTCGTTGGCACGAAGGTCGCAGAGCCCGCAACCTGCTTCACGATGCTTCCGCTCTTGGCGTCGATCGTTCGAACCTCGGCCTGCGCCGGCTTGACTAGCGGAGGCTTTAACGTTGATTGCTCTTTCGGCAGCAGGCTGCAGCCTGTCGACGCTAAGCTCGCGATGAGCAGCACGCCGAGCGCAAGCGCCCGGGATTTATATATACTTGATGATTTCCGAACCAATTCGTCCATCCTCCAGTGCATGAACCTGATCGACAAGATCCATGATGTGCGGGTCGTGGGTTGTGAGCACGACGCTTACGCCTAAGGTGCCTACCAGTTCACGGAATACCTCAATGATTTGTTTGCCCATGCGGGAATCCAATTCGGCCGTCGGCTCATCCGCCAAAATCAGCTTTGGCTTGTGGGCGATTGCCCTGGCGATCGCTGTCCGCTGTTGCTCGCCGCCGGACATCTCCTGCGGGCGATGGTGCATACGCTGCGCCAGCCCGACGAAGCTAAGCGCTTCCTCGGCCAGCCTTTTGCGGTCGGAAGCCGGCACGCCGGCTATCCGAAGTCCCAGTTCGACGTTCTCAAAGGCGCTCAAGTACGGCACCAAAGCAAACGATTGAAAAATCAGCCCGATTTCTTTTTTTCTCATCTCGTTTTTCTGTTGTTCGCTCATTCGGCTTCCGTCTCTGTCGCCGTAGAAGATCGAGCCTTCGTTCGGAGCATCCAAAGCGCCCATAATATTAAGCAAGGTCGTCTTGCCTGAGCCGGATCGCCCCTTCAATGCAATTAATGAACCCGTGCCCACACTGAGTGTGGCACCTCTTAATGCAAAAACTTGTGTTTCCCCTCTTCCGAAAACTCGCGTCACGTTTTGGACATCCAATATCGGAGTCTGTGAAGCCTCTAATCCACGCAAAACCAATCCCCCTCCGTCAAGCGGCATTGTTTCGGTAAGCGATTTCATTTCCACCCCTCTACTATAGCAAACAGTAAAAAATTAGTATATCAGTTTTGTGAATTTTAGTTATTTTGTTATTAATAATTTTAGGGTGATCCTAATATTCACTTAAACCCTTATCAATAAAGCAAAGCTGGCCTTCTGCTCACATACTAAAAGCCCAGGAATTTCATCCCGGGCTTGTGCTTGATCGATTGGATCTCATTATTCGGGTTCCTAAACGATCCTCAGTCTGTTCCAATTTACGTTTGCGATGTGCATCGCATCGTCGTGAGTTTGTATAAAAAAAGTTTTAACGATTACTTTGACACATAGAGTAATCTATGATAAATTTACTCCATCAGATAGAACTATGCCTGATAGAGCACTATGTGACAGAGTAAATCATAGTCACGTTCAACAGGCTTAGGATTATGATTTACAGGAGGACCTTGCATGATACGAAGTGACATCATTCGCGGACATCTCGATGCGATCATCCTGCGGCTTATTTATGAAGAAGACCGCTATGGTTATGAGATCTCCAAGGAAATCAGCGTGCGGACGGATGACCGTTTCCAAATCAAGGAAGCAACGCTGTATGCCGTCTTTCAACGGCTCGAGCGCAAAGAGTTAATTGAATCGTATATTGGCGACGTATCACATGGCAGCAAACGCCGCTACTACAAGATTACGATGCTTGGCCGCGCATACTTAAAAGAAACGGTTGAGGAATGGAACGAAATTAAAGAGATTGTCAATATTTTCATGGAGGGGTTATAAAATGAAGAAGATTAGCACACATATTGATGAATGGTTCCGCGATATCCCAGACAGCGAGCAGAAACAATTAATTCAAGAGGAAATTACGCAAAATCTCGAAGAAAAAGTGTACGACCTTGTGCGTGCCGGCAAGAGCGAAGAAGATGCGACGAACAAAGCGATAGTCGAGTTTGGCGATATTTCGGACATCAAGGAAGAGCTCGGCGTCATCCGCAACAAGCATGTAATAGATCCACGTAAGCGGTTCGGCCTGCACTTAGGCTTCTCGATTTGGGGCAGCTGCCTCATAATCGCCTTCTTCCTATTCATAAACATGTACTACTCGCCAAACACAATCTGGTTCGTGTACCCAGCATTCGTAGTCGCTTGGTGGCCGCTTGTCATGTTCTACAAGTGGCTAGGCTGGTAATTAAGGAGGCACCAATATGAGAAACCATCGTGCAAACTTTGCCGTAACCGGCAGCATCATGTCCATCGTCTTCCTATTGATTGTGAACATCATTACATCGCCAGATTACTTATGGTTCGTCCACCCTGCCTTCGCTCTCATTCAGTGGCCGATCGCGATGTATTTTGCAGCGACAGGACGAATCAAGCTTTACTCGCTCGTATCGACTCTACTGCTTATTATTTATCTCATCTGGGAAAATATTATTCAAGGTGCTGGCCATCCTTGGTTCTTATACCCGGCGCTAGCCGTCATCTGGTGGCCGATCCTCATGTACGCCGGCCGTTACGCCGCTACACTTGGCATGGCGATTATCAGCAGTATCTTAATCATCGGATCGTATGGCGCACTCAACCTTCTATTCTCTCCGGAGTATCCTTGGATTATTTTCGTGGCGTATACAATCTTATGGTGGCCGATGTCCATCTATTTCACCCGTTCGCGCAGATGGTTCGACTTCTCGCTATGCGCTTCGCTGCTCACGAGCGCGCTCTTCATTATAGTGAACGCTATCTCATCACCAGATGAAATATGGGCCATCTATCCGATCTTCGCTGTTATTTGGTGGCCGCTCAGCATGCACTACTATGCCAAACATCCGCAAGTTTGATCGCCGTTAGCCTTGAATGCTACAATAGATCAGAGCTACACTACACTATCTAAATGGAGAACTCATCTATGCTAGCATTCACTATGAAACAAGAATACGTAAGCGACCGCATCCGCGTCGTACAAGCTAAACCATCGGACGCCGCTGATGTGATGAACCTGCTTGTAAGCACAGCGCGTTGGCTGCAAAGCAAAGGCTCTACACAATGGAGCGCACTTCTGAGCGGTGATGATCACCATAATGTGACCGGACATATCGAGAAAGGCGAGCTCTTCATGTTCAAGGACGGCGACACGCTCGCTGGTATCGTCCTTCTTATGCAGGTGCCAGGTGAGTGGGATCATAGCCTATGGGGTCCAGATGGACATGAGTCTATCGTTTACCTGCATCGCCTCGCGATTAATCGTGATTACGCAAGGCAAGGTCTTGGCGCCGACATCGTGAGATGGGCAGAGGAAGGGGTTTCCTTCACAGGCAAAGACCGTATTCGCCTGGATTGCATTGCAAACAATGAAACCTTGAACAAATTCTACAGCGGAATTGGTTATACCTACAAAGGCACTTCGCCAAGCGGCTTCTGCTTATACGAGAAACTGCTAAAATAAAAAATCGGGCCGAGATGTTCTCGGGCCGATTTTTTATTTTGCGATTAGAATGCCCAATTGCCGCCGCGGAACAGCGGTTCAACCGAACCATCCTCATGCACGCCATCAATATCGAGATCTGCATTGCCGATCATGAAATCAACATGCGTCAAGCTATTATTCAAACCGCGCTCCGCCAGCTCTTCCTTGCTCAGCTGAAGCCCGCCATCGAGGCAAAACGGGAATGCAAACCCAATTGCCAGATGACATGCTGCATTCTCATCGAACAAGGTGTTGTAGAACGTCAAGTTCGTATTCGAAATAGGTGATTGGAATGGAACAAGCGCGATCTCTCCGAGATAGTGCGAGCCTTCATCCGTCTCCACAAGCCCTTTGAGCGCTTCATAGCCCTGCTCAGCTTCGTATGACGTAATGCGGCCATCGGAGAATGTAATCGAGAAGTTGTCAATCAAGTTGCCGTTATAGCTGAGCGGCTTACTGCTATATACGGTTCCGTTCACGCTGCCTTTATGCGGCGAAGTGAACACTTCCTCTGTCGGCATGTTCGGAATAAATACACTGCCTTGCTTATTCTTCGTACCCGCACTTACCCAGAGATGCCCTTCCGGCAAGCCGATCGACACATCCGTTCCCGATGATGTGGAGCGGTAACGAAGCTTTTTGAATCTGCTTTCGTTCAAGCGTTCCGCTTTGCTGCGAAGCCCATCTGCATGCTCGCGCCATGCCGCAATCGGATTGGCCGCATCCACGCGGGTCGCAGCGAAGATCGCTTCCCACAATGCATTTACTCGCTCAGCCGAAGACTCCATTCCTGGGAACACCTTCTCAGCCCACTCTGGCGTTGGGACAGCGACGATGGACCAAGCACAATCATTGCTAAGCGTATATTTGCGGAATGGTTGAAGTGCAGTCTGAGCTGGCTTCGTCACTGCGCTGATGCGCGACGATTCGATGCCGTTCAGCAGATCTGGATTCTCGGCCGTAATCCACAAGAATGCAGCTCCCTCTTCCGCCAATTTAACACGCCCATCGACGATCCACTCTGGGTAGAACGATAGCCCTTCCTCCGGCGACTTCTCGAGCCGAGTACGGATGATCTGCTCATCCGTCCATTCCACGTGAACATAGCTTGCGCCAATCTCATACGCATGCTTCACGACGAGGCGTACGAAAGGCGCCGCTTCCAATTGAGTTATAATGCATAGCTTCTGTCCTGGCTGAATGTTGACGCCAACCTCGACTGCCAGCGCAGCATATTGCGCTAAACGATTCTCGAATGAGTTCATTATTTTCACTCCTCTAAAGTTACAGCTTCCAGCAAAATATTATACCAGTGCCATATGGACGGATGCAAAAAAAGCGGGAAAGGTGCGCTGGCCGCATGAGCGACTAGCTACCCTTCTCGCTTTTACAATGAATTATGCATGCTGGAACTGCGCATGGTGCAGCCTGCTGTAATGTCCGCCTGCTGCGAGCAGCTCCTCGTGCCGGCCTTGCTCGGAGACGCCATCCTCGGTCACGACCACGATGCGATCCGCATTCTTGATCGTTGCAAGTCGGTGCGCGATGACGAGAGTTGTACGTCCCTGCGACAGCTCTGCAAGCGACTGCTGAATCGCCGACTCCGTCTCGGTATCTAGCGCCGAAGTCGCTTCGTCAAGAATAAGAATTGGCGGGTTCTTGAGGAACATCCGCGCAATTGCAACCCGCTGCTTCTGGCCGCCGGACAGCTTCACGCCCCGCTCACCTACAATCGTATCGAGCCCCTCCGGCAACGATTGGATGAACACCTCAAGCTGCGCTCTACGTGCTGCCGTAAGGAGCTCCTCATCGGTCGCGTCCATTTTGCCATACTTGATATTTTCCCGAATCGTTCCCGAGAACAGGAACACATCCTGCTGCACGATACCGATATTCTTGCGAAGCGAAGCCAGCTTCATGTCACGGATATCGATGCCATCCACGGTAATGCTGCCACCTACAACATCGTAGAACCGCGGCAGCAAGCTGCACAGCGTTGTTTTGCCCGCTCCGGATGGTCCAACGAAAGCCACCGTCTCCCCTGATCGGATCGATAATTGGATATGCTCCAACACATGCGATTCATTCTCATAGCCGAAAGACACATCTTGGAACTTGATATTTCCTTGCAATGTGTTCACATCACGCGCACTCGGACGGTCTGCAACCTCTGGCTCCGTGTCCAGAAGATCGACATAACGTTTGAAGCCGGCAATGCCTTTCGGATAGCTCTCGATGACCGCATTGATCTTCTCAATCGGTCCAATGAACACGTTCGCCAGTAGTAGGAAGCCGATAAACTCCCCATACGTCAGCTCGCCGCGAATGACGTACCAAGTGCCGCACACCATGACGAACAGTGTGACGAGGCGTTTCAGCATGTAGTTGATGGATGAGTTGAACGCCATGATTTTGTAAGAGAACAGCTTCGTTAAGCGGAACTTTCCGTTGTTTACCTGGAACTGATCCTTCTCGAAAGGCTCGTTCGCGAACGCTTGCACGACGCGCATACCGCCGACATTATCTTCAACACGCGCATTGAATTCTGCGATATCAGAGAACAGCTGATGGAATGCTTTTGTCATTTGGCGGCTGAAGAAGATGGCGAGATAGATCATGAGAGGTACGACGATGAATGTCAGTACAGCCAGCTTCCAGTTGATGAACATCATGAGTGTGAAAGAGCCTGCGAGCGTCATCACGGCGATGAACAAATCTTCCGGACCATGATGCGCCATTTCGCCAATTTCCATCAAGTCATTCGTCAGCCTGGACATGAGATGGCCTGTCTTATTGTTATCGAAGAAGCGGAACGATAGCTTCTGAATATGGTCGAACAGCTTGCGCCGCATGTCAGTCTCGATATTGATGCCGAGCATGTGGCCCCAGTATGTAACAATATAATTGAGTAGTGCATTGAGGATATATACAAACAGTAAGCCTACACATGCCCATGAGATCAGCATCCAGTCCTTGCCTGGCAACAGCTTATCGACGAATTGGTTCACCGCCAGCGGAAAACCTAGCTCCAGAAACCCTGCGAAGATCGCGCAGAAGAAATCTAGGTAGAACAGTTTCTTATAAGGTTTGTAATAGGAAAAGAACCTTGCGAGCATTCGAATATCTCCCCTTTTTCGATAGCTAGCTGGAGCCTTTGGTCCGCATCAGTAAATAAAGAAAATACGGCGCTCCGATCACAGCAACGACAATACCTGTCGGAATATTGTATAGCCGTGCGAATGTATCAGAAATGATAAGCAGCAGCGCTCCGGCAAGCGCCGAAGCAGGCAGTAAATACGGATGCTGCGGACCGACTAGCCGTCTCGCCAGATGAGGGCCAATCAACCCAACAAAGCCGATGGCACCACCGAGTGCGACTGCTGCGCCAGCTAATCCGACAGCAGACGCAAACATGATAAGCCGCTCACGACTAAGCGCAGCGCCAAGTCCGCTTGCAGTGAGATCGCCGAGGTTCATGACGTCGAGCACTCGCGCTTTGAAGAATACAAGCGGCAACAGCACGACAAGCCAAGGCACAAGCGCGAGCACGAAGCGCCAATCGGTGCCCAAGATGCTGCCAGCTAGCCAGACCTGCACGAATTTGAACTGCTCGGGATTGAGGCGAAGCGTCAGCACAAGCATCGCAGCAGATATTCCCGCAGCAACCGCAATACCGACAAGCAGCATCCGGATCGTGGAGATACCATGATTACGCCGGTAGGAGAGCGTGAAGATAAGCGCTGCTGTTCCTCCTGCACCAACCAATGCGAGCAGCGGCAGCAGGAAGATCGTGCTACTGACCGGAAAGACGCTGATGAACAGGATGACGACGAGCCCTGCGCCGGCATTAATGCCAAGAATGCCCGGCTCTGCGAGCGCATTGCGTGTAACCCCTTGCAGGATGCAGCCCGATACGGCAAAAGCAGCGCCAATTAGCAGCGACATGACCATCCTAGGAAGCCGGAACTGGAACAGAATCAGCTCCTGCTTCGCATCACCTTTGCCAATTAAGGTACGCAGCACCTCATGCGGTGTCAGCTTCAATTGGCCCGTATCCATGCTAATAATGAAAACAATCACGATGAGAACGAATAATAGCGTCATTATGGAGAAAGCCCGTTTACGACGAGCTGCTTCCGCTGAAGCGACAATGGAAGTTGACACCATCTACAGCTCCCTCCTCTCGTTCATGGCGAGGTAGAGGAAGAACGGTACGCCGATGATGGCGATGAGTGCACCAAGCGGCGTCTCAGCGAATGGGTTGAACATTCTTGCGCCGATATCAGCGAGTACGACGAGAAGCGAGCCGAGCACCGCAGAGCACGGTAAAATCCAGCGATAATCAACGCCAACAAGATATCGCGCGACATGCGGAATAATCAGGCCGACGAAGCCAACTGCGCCTACGATGGAGACAGAAGCGCCGGCCAAGATGAGAATGAGCAGCGCCCCTATCGCCTTGACAAGCCCTGTACGCTGGCCGAGACCTGTCGCGATATCTTCGCCAAGGCTTAGCAGTGTAATGGAGCGGGACATCAGAATAGCAATCGCGATACTGCCAAGTATCCAAGGAGTAATGATTTTCACCTGTGCCCACTGAACGCCTTGCATGCCGCCCGCATACCAGAATGTGAGCTCTTGGCCTACATTGTAATGAATCGCAATCGCTTCGCTAATTGCAAGCATCAGAGCAGATACTGCCGCCCCTGCAAGCACAAGGCGAACCGGCGTAAGTCCACCCTTCACCATTGAGCCAGCACCGAATACGATGACAGCCGCGAATGCAGCTCCAATGAACGAGAAGAACAGCAAATTGACGAAGGACATGCCTGGGAAGAAAGCAAAGCATACGGCGAGCAAGAGGCCAGAGCCTGCATTAATGCCTAGTAATCCTGAATCTGCGATCGGGTTGCGGGTCATCCCCTGCATAAGCGCGCCTGCCGTTGCGAACGCCGCACCGGTTAACGCTCCAGCAATAACACGCGGAATCCGCAGCTGGTGAATGACCTGATGGGAAGTCAGATCCGGATTGAAATGAACGAGCGATTCCCATACCGTAGCAAGCGAGATGTCTGCCGCTCCAACTGCGATCGACAGCGCCGCGCTGAGTAAGAGAAGCGCGCTCCCGCCGATGAGTAGGATAATAGCAGCGAGCGGACGCGATTGAATCGTTACGTCCGGCTGTTCTGCTCTAGAAATTGAATGGGACTGCACAATGATAAACCACCTTTACTTATGTACATCTTGTACCTCTGGATGCCTAGTTCGAATTCAATTGAGAATTATTTTCATAATAAAGAGTTCCAGCCAAGTTGTCCATCCATTACGTGAATCTTTTCCTTATTTGCGCGCCAGTTCAACTAGATTTGTTACTTTTTTGTGCCAAACTCCTCATGAATGAAGGCGTTAGCGTCATACACTTATACCCGAAGGGCAGCATCGAAGTGACTACAAATGCCTGATGTAAGCACGGAAGGAGGTGCCGCTATGCAGCCAGATCTGAACCAGATTCAAGCCGGCATCAATTTGCTCGTCAATCGGCTGCTGCCAAGACAAAGCGTTGATGGCAGCTGGCGGCTAGGCTTCATTGATTCCGGGACGTCCACAGATGCGGCAGCGATCATGCTGCTGCAGAGCATGCAAGTGCCGAAGCCTAAGCTAGTTGCTGCATTGAGGGAGCGGATCGAACTCATGCAAGGCTCCGACGGCGCTTGGCGCATCTACCCGAACGAGGCGCCTGGACATGCAGCCGCTACAGCGGAGTGCTACTTTGCCCTGCAGTTCGCCGGCAGAACCCCGAATGAGCCGCATATGAAGCGAGCTCGCGAATCGCTGCAAGCGCTCGGCGGCCTATCCCGCATCGAGAGCTTAGTAACGAAGTTCCTGCTCGCCGCTGTCGGACAATATCGTTGGCCGCGCTGGTTTCCTGTTCCACTCACTTTGATGCTGCTGCCGAAATCAGCGCCGCTTCACTTCTATCAATTCTCCGGCTATGCGCGCGTTCATATGGCGCCGATGCTCATACTCGGCGACCGCAAGCCGGCATTCACACTGCCATCGATCATCCCGCTCGAGCCGCTGCGCAGCGAGAGCGAGGAGCTAAGGCTGCAGCAGGGCAGCTGGCAGAGGCATTTTCATTATAAGCTGCGGCAGCTTGATGATGATCGCCTCCAGCTACATCAGCAAGCAACCGATCGCGCTGTCTCGTTTATGCAAGCGCGCATCGAGTCCGATGGCTCGCTGTATAGCTATGCGACAGCGACCATTCTGATGGTTCATTCGCTCCGTGCACTCGGCTTCAAAGCGGAGCATCCGCTTATCGCCGGAGCGCTCCAAGCGCTAGAGACATTGCTTGCGCCAGACTGGACGCTGCATGGCAGAGCCGCCACACTCCAGAATACAACATCCACCGTCTGGGACACCGCGCTAATCAGCCATGCGCTGCAAGCTGCCGGCTTCTCCCCGTCTCATCCTTCTATTATGCGTGCAGGGCAGTTCTTGCTTTCGCGGCAGCATACAAAGCTTGGCGACTGGAAGCACAATGTCGTTGATCCAGAGCCAGGTGGCTGGGGCTTCTCGAACATCAATACGATCCATCCCGACAATGATGATACGACGGCTGTCTTGCGAGCCATTCATTCGTTAACCGTAGATGTCTCTGCTACCTCTCGTGAGAGAGGACTCAAGTGGCTGCTCGCGATGCAGAACAGCGACGGCGGCTGGGCGGCGTTCGAACGCAACCAAGATAACAAGCTGATCAGCTGGGTACCGCTCGACGGTGCGGAAGATGCAGCAACGGATCCGTCAACACCGGATCTGACCGGCAGGACGCTCGAATATCTCGGCCGCTTCGCCAGACTGACGACCGAGCACCATTTCATCCGTCGCGCAGCGAATTGGCTCTACAGCCATCAAGAACTGGACGGATCCTGGTACGGGCGTTGGGGCGTCTGTTATATCTACGGTACATGGGCAGCGCTGACCGGACTCGCCTCTGTCAACGAGTCGCCACAGCATCCACGAATTCGGCGCGCGGTCAATTGGCTGCACAGCATTCAACACGCAGACGGCGGTTTCGGCGAATCTTGCGGGAGTGACGAGGTGAAGCGGTTCGTCCCTCTCCCCACTTCCACTCTCGTTCAAACCGCCTGGGCGCTGGACGCACTCATCGCCGTCCATGAGACGCCAACTGAAGGGATGCAGCGCGCCTGCACCTATTTGCTCCGCAATCTGCCTGGCGAGCATCTGCAGCAGCAATCGCTTGCTGCGCGCTACCCGAATGGAGCCGGTTTACCCGGTTATATCTATACTTGCTACGAGAGCTATCCGCTCATCTGGCCGCTGCTCGCACTTGCTCATTACCGAAACAAATATAGCGAATGAACGAATCGAAAAACGAAACAACAAACACCTTGCATGGAGACTCCCTTTAAACAGGCGCGTCTTTCAATTCGCAAGGTGTTTGACATTAGCCACGATTCTTATTTATCCGCATCAAGCATATCTTTGCCCTTATTGTCTATCGCGGCAATTGACTCGATCTTCCACGGCTCTGCCGGCGATTCCCGAACGAGAATCAGCCCCAGCTTCAGCTTTAGCACTTTCTTGTTCTCTGCTAACATCCTTACATTCTGCGACAGATCCGCTATTAGTTCGTCTTCCGAAGCGTTCGCAGCGATCACTTTCTTCTGATCGGCAGCGATCCGTTCCACGTGTGCAATGAGACGCTCAAGCTTGTCATTATAAGGGGCTTCAAACAACATTCGTGAAGCTTGAATTTCTTTCAAATTAAACGTTTTGAAGAAGGTGGCAACGATCTTGTCCGGGTTCATCGCGCCAACATACTCAGGCAGTTTACCAGCAGCCTTGAACACCATAAGCTGATGCTCCGGATCGACGGTTTGTGTCTTATGTGTCGTGCTCCCGAGGAAATGAACACAGAAGTGGCCTGGAAAATCATTGTCAGGAATTCCATCTCCGCCGTGCGGCTTACCGTGCATCGATGCTGCGAGCACCTGACCGTCCGCCTGAACGAGAATCGCTTTGCGCTTCCAGCTCCATTTGCCATTATAGATGCGTTTCATAATCTCGGTATCCTCACGGGTAAGAGGCTGAACATCGGCATGACTGCTGCCTGCCCGCCGCTGCACCTGAAAGGTTAAGCCAGTTTCCAGATCAGTGAGCGAGAAGCTCGACATGTTCGGAACATAAACCTTCGCTTCTTCCCAAGGCAGCAATCGGCCATAGTGCGCCCCTCGAAGCTCGCGAACCTGTTGTGAGAGAAGAACCCGATCTGGCTCTTGCAGGATCAGCTTCTCATGCGAAACGGTGTCATATACAACGCCGTATCGATCGACCGGAAGAGAGCTCTCCTCGCTCCCTTTCTTGAAGGTAACGAATGTATCCGTGACGGGAATCGCATAAATTCGGACGCGAACGCCATGGCTTAACATTTTCGATATCGCTTCATCGCTGCCGATTGCAAGCTCCGTTGCCCTGACCGATTCTGGACTCGCGGCTACGCGCAGCTTTGCCCCTTCATCTCCCGCTTCGGCGCGATGACTGCTGAGCATGATGCTGATCCCAAGAAGACAGACGGCTTGCAAGATGCACATAACTTTGCGCATGACATTCCTCCACCACTCTAAAACTTGTCTCAACCTTTGCAGGGTTACGTCATTAAGCATGACCCCCCACTTGTACAGATACTGATTCACCACGCCAGATGTAAAACGGATGTAATTGATCAAAAATCAGCTGTAAAAGCAACAAAAGCGCAAACCGGTAAACTTATGTCCACGCAGTAAGGTTTCCCTTCCTTTTCCGTGTGGATACGGTTCTTTCCAACTATTTCGTACGTAGAAATCCACTTTTATATCCTCTTTACGCTAGCAATCTATGTGGGACATATGGGACAGTGGGACATTATATAAATACTTCAGTATTATCAAGGGTTTGATCCTCATTTGATTGTCTCACTTCTTCAAAGCGAGTGGGACAGTAGCCGTGAGCATAATGTTTCCGCGTAAATCGGAAAACAATACAACTTCTTGTCTTTTGGAAAGGACAAGAATTATAGTTTCTCTCTTCTTCGGAAAATAAAGCCTGCCGGCAATGCCGGCAGGCTTTAGCTTCGCGATTACGTTATCAGAGTTTTGGTTGGGACGCGATTTTATTTTCGGCAGATAAAGCTCAGTTCTTTGTGGTCTGCGGTAGCTGGTTCGTCGCTGAAATCTCCAAAGATCTGTATGTCGCTGAAGCCTGCGCGCTCAAGCATCAACACCAACTCGTTCTTCGTATAGTCATCCACCCTTTGCGTGTGAACTTCCTCCTTGATAAGGTCTCCTTCGTGCCATAGCCGGACTCGCATCTGACGGGTGGCGACGTTCTCCAAGGGATCTGTCTCAAGTGTCCGGGCAGCCATTTCCAGCTCCGTGCCGTCGGCTAGGCGCTGGCGCTCACTGGATGCGGGCCATCCCTCGGGTTCAGCCCGCCTGTACTCAGGCAACCTCGCCAGCCAAGCGGGCGGATCGTTCCATCGCACCATATAGTTGAATGCGAACGTGCCGCCTGGACGTAGATGCTCATGGCAGCGCTGCATTGCCTGCATAGTCAGACGATGCTCTCCACCGAGACCAATCACCCCGCAGGCAAATATCGTCCTGTAGCGCCGGGGCAGATCCAGCTCGTGCATTGCCTGCGCATAGAGCCGGGGTGAAAGGCCTTGCTTTGCTGCTTGCTCCTGGCAGACTGCAAGCATATCCTCCGAGTAGTCGCAGCCATCCACATCCAGACCAGCCTGCAAAAAGAGGAGCAACAAGCGTCCACTGCCGCAGCCCAGATCAAGCGCCGGTTGTCCGGACGTCTCGATCAGCTTCTTGTAGTACGCCGCTTCCGGACCAGCTTCCGTCCCGGCATTCGCCCACGATTGCGCGACAAGGCCATAGTGCCATATTTGGGGTCGTTGCATATTTTGATAACCTCCTTCGATATTGTTGAGACTAGACCAGCGATAGTCAGCGTACACACTGATGCTACACGCCTAGGCCGTACAGGAGCCTCGGATAATCCCGCCAGAAACTGAACGTCCCCATCCGTCTCAAACAAGTTCTGGTCGTATAACTCGGCGCACCATTGCGCGATAATTTGATCTTCAATGATCAAGTTAACGGCCTCCATTCGTTATGGAGGGTTACGCTAACGTCGCCCTCCGTATCGTAGCGGTTGCGATGTTCAGGTTGTCATTCATCGGAATCACCCTTTCTGAATGGATAAGCCGCGTGCTGCGACAGGTTCATCATGGCATAGGCGACTTGTATCAAACTAGGTAATAGTTGATTAAAATCAAACCTGTCGTACGGAATAGATTCCATTGCTGCGCGAGTACAAGAAAGAATGTGCGATGAAACGACTAAAAGCCGCTAACCTTTGAGAGAGCGGCGAACGATTTTTTGTATTTTCCAGTTGGCAAGGCAAACCGCTGAATTCGTTAAGTGTCCGAAACTACATCTAAAGGCGGCGCAGTATAATCTGCGCTGCTTTTTTTCGTCCTCTCCCCTACTGACCCACTTATAAATGAGAATGTCCCCCGGGAATTGCATGCAGTTGGACACTAAGTCAAACGCACAAACCCGCGCCGTTGCTGGGTTTTTCCCGAAACTGTCCCACTGTCCCAGATGTACCACTGTAAAATACACTATAGGAAAATAGAATAGATGCTAAAGTTACATCCCATGTACTCCTGATGTAAAACTGATGCAAAACTATTACATCAAAGCTCGAAGAAAACTCGGATTTCAACCTTTACAGGGTTTTGCTAAATGCACAAGCATTATCCTTTGCCCATACAATGTTGGAATAGGCGTGCGAGCTGCACAAGAAAGGCGGAAATGAGATGAATTTCGAACCTGTTTTAAGGTCGAATATATTGGCTGCGGCCAGAGACATGCGCAATAGTGATGTGGGATTCGCGACGTTTCGGACGTCGTACTGTAATTCGGAATATTGGAATTTGACTAGCGAGGGCGGCTTCGAGCTGAAACGGAACGTCACTGCGGCGGATGGCATCCGAGACATCTTCGAGAACGCGAGTAAATATGGATTTGAATGTGCGACCGCTGTTATGATCATTGAATATAAAGCGGTCTTAGAAACGCTCGGCGAAGACACGTTCAACCGGCTCTTTCCGAAGCTATATCTGCACTCGTGGCAATTCGATAACAATCTCGGTTTAACAAGAGAAGATGCGCCAAGCTCGAACTCTAAACCCGGCGACGTTCTTTACTTCAAGAATCCGGAGGTTAATCCGGAGGAACGAATCTGGCAAGGCGAGAACGTGATCAAGATGGGGGATGATCATTATTTCGGGCATGGGATCGGCATGGAGAGCGGTGAAGGCATTATAAGAGCGCTAAACAAGCACCGAGCGCCTGACGCTACGGAATCTGCCTATCTGGAGGATCAGTTCATCTACCCGGACTTCTCCGCATTGTCTAAGTACGCCTCCTCAGACATTCGTCCAAACCGCGTTATCCCAATAAGACTTAAGCTTGGTACGGTGAGTGCGAGCATCGGTGCACGAAGATATATTTTGCATTAATATGCAGCACAAAGGGACTGAACGCCTACTGACAATAGAGAGTCAACAGCGTCCGGTCCTTCTCTTCTTGCTTCATAGCTTGACAATCTTCTCCTAATTAGAGTGGTTCGTAGAGGAAATCACTTGACAACGATACAATTTGTATCATAAAGTACATAATAGGACATTTTGTATCTAATCAGATGAATAAATAAGAGGTAAGGAGTTTGCGATGATGACAATGGGAGATCGATTGCGAGAGCTGCGGCTGCGCCACAATTACTCGCAGGATGAGGTGGCAAGGCAGATCGGCATTACCCGGTCCGCCTACAGCCATTATGAGATTAACAATAGACAGCCTGTTTATGACACATTGCGGAAGCTTGCCGCCCTGTTCAGCGTTTCACTCGACTATATTATCGGAGGAGAAGCATCAAGACGGGAATCACCGACACTAACGCCTGAGACAATGGAAATTATTAGGTTGTTGAGCCATATGGATCAGGAGAAGCGTAAAGCATCCATTGACCGCATGATGGCCGTCATCAAGCAAGTCGATTAGCCCACCATACGCACTTCCGCCGGGAGCATGAACCAGATCATCGTCCCTTTATCCACCGTACTCACCGCACCTATCGCGCCATCATGCGCCTCCACAATTTCTTTTGCAATTGCAAGTCCAAGTCCGCTTCCGCCATCCGCAGAATTACGCGATACATCTTTCTTGTAGAACCGATCGAATATGTACGGCAAATGCTCATCCGCAATCCCGCTGCCTGTATCGCTCACGGTTACGATTACTCGGCTTGTATGCTCTTCGAAGAAGAAGGAGAGCGTTATTTCGCCGCCTCTGGGCGTATGCTTGATTGCATTGTACACGACGTTCGCCAGCACTTGATCCATTCTTGCCAAGTCGAGGCTTAGTAGAATGCGGTTCTGCTGTTCCATCTCATGCGCATGGCCATCCTCAGTGGAGCTGACGCTGTGGAAGTCGCAGCTGAACCGTAAACCGCTGCTAATGACGTCGATCTCGTACATATCATGCAGCTGCTGGATCCATTGCCCAAGCGGCACCTTCGCAAAATCAAACCGCGTCTGACCCGCCTCCAGCTTCGTCAGCTCAAACAGATCACGGATGAGCCGGTTGAGCCCTCCTACTTTGCCGAGCATCATCCGAATGTAACGCTGCTGCTGCTGCTCCGACTGCACTACGCCATCTTGGAAAGCTTCCAAATATCCTTGCAGCAGCGTAATCGGCGTTCGCAAATCATGCGAAATGTTCGTCATGAGATGCCTTCGGGATGTCTCTGACCGTTGCAGCTCCCGGTTCGTTTGTGCAAGCGTTGCATTCGCTTCGCTGAGCGCGACCGTGCGCTCTTCAATCCGCTCTTCCAGATGGATATTCAGCTCGCGAAGCTCATTGGATACATGCTCCACTCGCACCATCGCGTTCGAGAAGCGCCTTGAGATAATAAAGGATTGCATCAGCATAAAGAAGAACAAGCCCAGCGGGACCAACTGCGTATAGACGAGCCATTCATTGAAGAACAGCATGTCGTTCAGCACCGTCACTACAAAGACAGCAAGCCCCGTAAGGACGAATGTAGAGCCGATTCTTCGCCGCATCCGAGCGGTAATGAGGACTGCAAGCGAGTAGATCGCAACGCCGACGACGAATAGCTGAAACAGTGGGAGCTGCTTCGAGAATATGATCGCAGGGCTTAGGAGCACAAACACGCATAAAGATAGCCCAATTCCCGTTACAAACGGAATGACTCGCTTCGAGGCGTCCAGCGGAAATAGCTTGTACACATAGAGAAAACCCGTTACCGCGCTTAGCGCGAAAGCTATGTATTCGATCTTAAGTCCTGCTTCCCACGAAATCGGGAATAGCCGCAGCAGGTAGTTCTCCCCTGTCACACTTGCCCTTGCAGCAACAAATAGACAGAGCAGGCCAAAATGCATCGTAAACTGCTCCTGTCGCCGAAACGCATACAGACCAATGTGATAAACACCGATAATAATAAGGCTGCCGAGGATCAGCATCTCCTTAGCGGTCGTTTTCATCTGCGCATCAACGATCGAATCGCTGTCGCCGAGCTGCATTGGAACCCATATGCCACCTTTTCGATGCTGAAAATTGGATACTTGGATGACGATTTCGAGCTTGTCTGAATTCGTGTTGAACGAGACGATCTTCGGAAACTGCTCCGCCTTCGAGCCGCTCCTGCTTGTTCCGACATGCCCGAGTTCTACGAGTTCCTTGCCATTCACCCACAGCTTATAGCTGCTAAAAATATTCGGCAGACGCATCGCAAGCACATGATCCGTTGGCTGTATGAGCGCTGTAAGCTTATAAGTCGCATAGCCTTGACCTTCGTCAATGCCTTGTACGTTCCGATAGCTGTTCCACGACCGAGGCACTCGCACAGTCGCTGTGCGCTGCTCAAGAACAGCATCACCCGGCTGCAGCAGCCTGCCTGCATAGAACGCCCACTGTCCCGACAGTTCAACTTGACCGTCTGTTTCAAACTGCCAGCTGCGAAGGTCAATTGTCCCTTGCTTTGCCACAGGTTCGACTTGCTTGCTCTCGACGGAGCAGCTCGTTAATCCAAGAAGCGGAATCACGAGAAGCAGAAAATAACATAAATGACGCCGAATTGTGCTAACCTCCTGGAAACGCGGATTGCCCACCCCTGTCTCCTTTCGTTATAATAGCCTAGGAAGAGGGGGAAGAAACGAAGATGAGTGGGAGCAAAATATTAGTTGTAGACGATGAAGCTGACATTACCGAGCTCATAACGCTTTATATGGAACGCGAAGGCTACGCTGTACATACAACAGACAACGGTGAAGATGCCGTCCACATGGCGGAATCTATCTCTCCGGACATGATTTTGCTCGATATTTCGCTCAAGCATTTGGATGGGTACGAGGTTTGTAAGCAAATACGTACCGTTTCCAACGTTCCCATATTGTTTATTAGCTGCATGAGCGACGATACTGACATTATACATGGTCTTACGGTAGGCGGCGACGATTATATGACCAAGCCGTTCAGCCCTAGCCAGCTCGTCGCGCGCGTGAAAGCACATCTGCGCCGCCAATCGGTCAATGAGCAACGTTCAATCGAGCGTATGACCGGAGAGGTGCTGCAGCTTGATGGCCTTGTGATCGACCTGCCGGCACGAACTGTCCATGTGAGGGATAAGGAAGTGTTCCTCTCCGCTAAGGAGTTTGAGCTTCTCGTTCGACTCGCTAAGACGCCGAATCGCGCTTTTGCACTAGACGACCTGTATACGATCGTTTGGGGCCATGACAGTATGGGTGATACACGCACTCTGATGGTGCATATCAGCAATCTTCGCAAAAAAATCGAGCCCGATCCTGCAAACCCGATCTACATTGTAACGGTACGGGGTGTAGGCTACAAATTTAACGTCAAGGAAGGAAATCTTCATGTACAACGCTGACTTATGGAAAGACTACGAGCTTCTCGATACGGGAGACGGAGAAAAATTAGAACGATGGGGCCGCTACGTCTTACGCAGACCGGACCCTCAAGTTATTTGGCCGATTGCCAATGAGAATGAACAATGGAAGACGGCTGACGGCCATTATCACCGTAGCTCCTCAGGCGGCGGCGAATGGGAATTCCGCACGAAAATGCCGGAACGTTGGACAGTTGAGTACGGTGAGCTGAAATTTCATATTAAACCTACGAGCTTTAAGCACACGGGCTTGTTCCCCGAGCAAGCTGTAAACTGGACGTGGATGATGGACAAGATCCGGAATGCAGGTCGTCCGATCCGTGTGTTGAATCTGTTCGCGTACACAGGCGGCGCAACTGTCGCTGCTGCTGCTGCTGGAGCTGAGGTATGTCACGTCGATGCGGCTAAAGGTATGGTACAGTGGGCAAAAGAAAACGCTGAGCTGTCAGGCCTTGCATCCGCTCCAATTCGTTACATTACGGATGATGTATTCAAATTCGTCCAGCGCGAAGAGCGCCGCGGCAAGAAATATGATGCGATCATTATGGATCCGCCTTCTTACGGACGCGGACCAAACGGCGAGATGTGGAAGCTGGAGACGAATCTCTTCCCGTTCTTGGATTTCTGTACGACGATTCTGTCGGAGGATCCGCTGTTTGTGCTGGTTAACTCCTATACGACTGGTCTATCCCCTACTGTACTGCATAACATGCTGCATATGACGGTGGGCCGCAAGTTTGAGGGCTCGATTCATTGTGGGGAGATTGGATTGCCGATTACGGAATCCGGCCTTACACTCCCATGCGGCATCCTTGGCCGCTGGGAGGGCAAGTAAGATGACAATGGACAAGGAAGCGGGAAAAGGCCTGGAGCACGGCCCTGAACCGCTCCTGCCAGTTCTCTACGAAGATAACCATCTACTCGCCGTAATTAAACCGCCTGGGATACTATCCCAAGCCGATGATACCGGTGAGCCGGATATGGTGACGCTGCTCAAGGAAGACTTGAAGGCGCGCTACGGGAAGCCTGGCAATGTCTTTGTCGGACTTGTACATCGCTTGGATCGGCCAGTCGGCGGCGCGATGCTGTTTGCGAAGACTTCCAAGGCAGCAGGACGTTTGTCAGAGTCGGTTCGCAGCCGTTCTTTTGATAAGCTGTACGTTGCAGTTGTACATGGAACGCCAGAAGCTTCGTCAGGGCGTTTGCGGCATTTTCTACGTAAAGATGCGGGACGAAATATCGTCACTGTTCATACGAAGCAGGTGCAGGATGCCAAAGAAGCGATTCTCGACTATGCGGTTGTCGCGAAGCACGGCGCCTTCTCTCTCGTTGCTGTGAAGCTGCTGACTGGACGCTCGCATCAGATACGCGCCCAAATGTCGGCGATTGGCTGTCCTCTCGTATACGACCGCAAGTACGGCGCTCCTGCGGTGCAGGGCGAGCAAGACATTGCCTTATGGTCCGCCATGGTCGGCGTGTCACACCCTGTTACGAAGGAGTGGCTGACGTTGCATGCTGCCCCACCGAAGACGGAGCCTTGGAGCCGATTCAGCGACGCGGATTACGCTCGAGCGCGAACGATACTGCCGCAGAAAGGAACTGACGGCTCATGACCAAACAAGCTCGATGGTTGTGGCTGCCGCTGCTCATCTTGCTGCTCTGCAGCTGTGGCAATGAACCATCGGTTAATGATGGACTTTCGAATAAACCTGATTCTGGTGTGACTAACACGACGGGTAACTCAGGGAATGATCCGGCTGCGAATGGGGATGGTGGAACTGGGGATGGTTCGGCTGCGCCGGATTCGTCGTCGAATGATACACCGTCGCAGAACGGTGATGATGGAACTGGGGATGGCACCGCTGCTCCTGATTCGTCGTCAAATGGATCTTCTTCAGGTGAAGGATCGGCGAACTCCGAGACTCCCCCTCCATCAGAGCCGGAGCCTTCAGCCGATGCGACATGGATAGCCGTTGGCGATATTATGATGCACATGCCTCAGCTTCCTGGTGCGTACAGTGAGAAGACGAAGATGTATAACTTCAACTCGTTCTTCACGGCGGTTAAGCCGATTTTGGAACAGGGAGATTGGTCCTTGGCGAATTTGGAGACGCCGATTGGCGGCAAGTCGCTTGGCTACTCCGGCTATCCGAGGTTCAACGCCCCGACCGAGCTCGGTGATGCGCTCAAGTATGCCGGCTTCACAACGGTCACGAATGCAAACAACCATGCGCTCGACCGTGGTGCCAAAGGCATTTCGCTGACGCTGGCGAAGCTTGAGAAGCTCGGCTTTGATATTAAAGGCACTGCTCGTTCGAAGACAGAATCCGAACGGATAACCATCGTGGAGCGCAAAGGCATTAAGATGGGGCTGCTCGCGTACACGTACGGGACGAATGGAATTCCTCTTCCGAAGGATCAACCATACGCTGTTTCACTGATTGACGAAACGAAGATGCTGCAGGACATTAAGAAGGTCCGCGCTGCAGGAGCAGACTTCATCACAGTGGTCCTCCACTTTGGCACCGAGTACCAAACTGCGCCGAATGATACGCAGAAGAATCTGGCGCGCAAGCTAATCGCCGCTGGCGCCGATATCATTGCTGGTTCTCATCCGCACGTTGTCCAGCCCTATGAGATGGTCGAGGCCGCTCAGCCAGATGGCACCGTGCACAAGGGACTCATTATTTATTCGATGGGAAATTTCATTTCCAGTCAGCAAGGCAAGTCGAAGGACTATGGCGTGATCTACAAGGTTCATATTCACAAAGACGGGCCGTCCAAGCAAACGACGATCACGGATGTTGAAGCGATCCCGACCTGGGTCCACCGCGGCACCACGCGCGGCATCAGCAAATTCTCCGTCGTCCCGCTGAAACAAACCATAGACTCCAAATCGCTCAAAGACTTGACCTCTGCCGATTACCGCAGCTTATCCAGCATGTACAGCCAACTGACCAAGCGCATCCACGCGATGTCAGGCAAGCTGTTAAAGCTGCCTGCTGCCGGGTAATTCGGTGGTCAATGAGATTATCAAAACCTCCAGCTTAGCGTAAAGCTGGAGGTTTCTTTGTTGTTTAGCTGGAAACAAACCACTGGCACTCACAAGCGTCGTCCTTCAATGAGAGAGGGTTTTCCCTCTCTCATCTTCATTACTTCACTCTCCAATGCTGAACGTAAATGCAGACTCTCAGATTATTGGTCACGATAGGCAAGGCTCGATCCTTCTCGCCATCACGAGAGCACATATATGTTCTCTCAGCACCAAACTAACGCTTTTCTCCCGCTGAGAGCACGCATGCGTTCTCTCAGCATCAAAATAATGGAATGTTACTCGGTCTCGGCGCAGAGCCCCCCTCAACACAAAAACAGCAGCGCAAGATCACTCCTGCGCTGCTGTCATACCATATGTTTATGAGTTAGCTACTTTTCCAAGCAAATATACCAGTAATTGCTGATTGTGTGACGAGATCCGGTCCAGTGCCTCGGTAATGTAGGCGTCGCGGATTGCTACGCCGCGCACGGTCTCGACTTGTCCTTTCTCGGTCGTCGTTACCCACACGATGCGGCGGTCGCTCTCATCGCGATTACGCACGACGAGTCCGCCCCGCTCCATCCGGTCCAGCAGCGTCGTAATCGCGGCAGGTGTTGTCTCCAAATACACTAGCAAATCAGACGGTTTCATCGGTTGATGCTGCTTGAGCAACTCCAGCACGCTGAGCTGACCTTCTGTTAAATTCGGCGCCAGCGCTTCCTCGAGATGCGATTTCCATTCCTTCGTCATCTTCATCCACAACCGGGCAAATTCCGTAGAAACGATTGTCTCCACCTGCTTTCTGTACGAGTATCCTTAGCTTAATTATAGCATGTCATATTGTCGAATATAAGGTTAACCCAGTTAATATTTTGTCTCATTAATCGCCTCAAAAGAGAACCATTTGACAGCTTTAGACATACATTGGTGCTATAGGCTGTTGTACCGGCTCGAATTTAGCCACACCTGCATCACCTGAGGAAGCCTGTTTTGCTTTTAAGCAAAACGTTAAAGGAGCGTGACCAATTATGGATGAGCGCAAAGCTGAACTCGTACGTAAATTAGCGGATCTCGGCATAAAAAAAGACCCAAGATGGCTGGATCGACTAGATGAACCTGCGCCATTATGGGTCGTGCTTGATCTTATTATGCAGATGGTAGAACGTAAGGAACCACCACATCTGCCATTCGACTAAACTAAATTAACTTTACTTTACTTTACTTTACGTATCTTTACTGTACTTATCTTAACCTTCCCGCGTCAACTCAGAGCGAACAAACAATGAAATAAGTACATCTTTCTTATCTACTGGTGCGAGCGCACGTCCTGTTGACTTGCGATCATCAATCGGCGCTTTCTCCGTAGATACGATGGTATTCGTCCCCGACGAAGAAATAAGGACAAGCTCACGCGCTTCCTTGCAGTGCAATCCGCCAATAAGCTCATTGCCGTTCGTACGAACGCCTTTGCCAACCTTGAACTCGAACGTCGCAACCCCTTTACCGCCGCGTCCTTGGATCGGATAATCCAGCAGCAGTGACCGCTTCGCAAAGCCAAGCTCGCTTATGACAAGCACTTCTCCTTCATCTCCCAGAACACGTTCTGCCGCGATTAGCTCGTCGCCATCTTTCATCACAATGCCTCGAACACCTGCCGCAACACGTCCCATCGGATTCACTTCATTCTCAGGGAAACGAATGCTTAGGCCGTTCTTCGTGATGAGCAGCAATTCCATACTATTGTCACTCGTCAGAACACGTAATACCTCGTCGCCGTCCGCTACTTTCACGGCCGCGATTGCAGTTGAACGCGTCGATTTGTACTCCTTCAGCTCCGTACGTTTCACCTGACCGCGACGTGTGACGAACACGAGCGATTGATTCATCGCTTCGAAATCCTTCACAGGGAAGACGCTTATTATGCTGTCATCTTTAGGCAGCGGCACCACGTTGACGACGGCTGTACCTGTATCCTTCCACTTGAACTCTGGAATCTGGTGAACAGGCAGCTGATAATACTGGCCTTTGCGTGTAAAGAGCAGCAGCTGGTCAATGGTGTTCACGTCGAGCAGCGTGCGAATGACGTCACCTTCTTTAACGCCAGCGTTATTAAGCTCACCGCCGGAACGCGTGAAGGACAGCTTCGAAGTCCGTTTAATGTAGCCTTCTTGGCTCAGCGTCACGAACACATCTTCAGCTGGTACCATCACCTCAAGGTTAACCTTCAGCTCTTCAATCTCGCCTTGAATATCGGAGCGGCGGTCAATGCCGAATTTCTCACGGATTTCAAGAAGCTCTTCCCGAATAACGCCTGTCAGCTTCTTATCGCTCCCCAGGATGGAGTTGAGGTAAGCGATCTTCTTCTGGATTTCCTTCAATTCCTTCTCAATCGAAGTAATCTCCAGATTCGTCAGACGGTACAATTGGAGTGTTAGAATCGCATCAGCTTGACGCTCGGTGAACGTGAACTTTGCTACCAAGTTATTCTGCGCATCTTGGCGATTCTTGGAAGCTTTAATTGTCGCAATGACTTCATCTAGCAAATTAAGAGCCTTCGCAAGCCCTTCCAGCACATGCGCACGATCTTCTGCCTTCTCAAGCTCATATTGGGAGCGGTGTGTAACCACTTCCCGCTGATGTGCGATATAAGCGCTCAGCATTTCTTTCAGACCGAGCTGCTTCGGCGTCTTATTGACAATCGCAACCATGTTGAAGCTGTAGGCCACTTGAAGGTCGGTTTTCTTCAGCAGAAACGCTAAGATCCCCGTTGCATCCGCATCCTTCTTTAGCTCAACGACAATGCGCAGACCGTTACGACCGCTTTCATCGCGCACCTCAGCGATGCCTTCAACCTTTTTCTCAATACGAATGTTCTCCATTGCAGTAACGAGACGCGACTTAACGACCTGGAACGGGATCTGCGTAATGACGATTTGCTGGCGTCCGCCCTTCAAATCTTCAATTGTCGACTTAGAACGGTGGTAGATCCGGCCTTTACCGCTCGTGTACGCATCCCGAATGCCTTCTTCGCCCATAATGAGGCCGCCTGTCGGGAAGTCGGGCCCTTTCACAATGGACATCAGCTGTGCAAGCTCAATGTCCGGGTTCTCCATCATGGCGTTACATGCATCAATAACTTCTCTCAAGTTATGAGGCGGAATTTCTGTTGCGAAACCGGACGAGATCCCGCTTACCCCGTTCACAAGCAGGTTTGGATAACGGGACGGCAGTACGACTGGTTCCTTCGTTGTATTATCGAAATTGTCTTTGAATAAGACCGTTCTCTTCTCAATATCGCGAAGCAGCTCCATCGCAATTGGCGACAAGCGTGCTTCCGTATAACGCATTGCTGCTGCCGGGTCGTCATCGATCGAACCCCAGTTACCGTGGCCGTCAATGAGCATATGCGCCAATTTCCAAGGCTGCGCCATGCGCACCATACCCTCGTAGATCGAAGAATCGCCGTGCGGATGGTAGTTACCCATAACGTCGCCGACAGTCTTCGCTGATTTGCGGTAGCCTTTATCAGGCGTGTTGCCTGCATCATACATGGCGTACAGAATACGCCGCTGCACCGGTTTCAGCCCGTCGCGAACGTCGGGAATGGCGCGGTCTTGAATAATATATTTGGAATAGCGTCCGAAGCGGTCGCCAACAACCTCTTCCAGAAACGCGGGCAAAAACTGTTCTAACATACTCATGCCCTTACTCTCCTAAAAAGTTTTTGTGAATCTACTCTACATATTCAGTGAAATCAACGTTCTCCACGATCCAGCGCTTACGTGGGTCAACCTTATCGCCCATAAGCGTCGATACGCGGCGTTCCGCTTTCGCGGCATCCTCGATCTGAACCTGCAGTAGCGTACGCGTCTCCGAGTTCATCGTCGTCTCCCACAGCTGCTCTGGATTCATCTCGCCAAGTCCTTTGTACCGCTGAAGCTCGAAGTTTTTGCCGAACTCCTTCAAGTAGTTTTGCAGCTGCTCATCGGTCCAAGCGTAACGTACCGTTTCCAGCTTGCCGGATTTACGAGTAATCTTATAAAGCGGCGGCTGTGCGATGAAGACACGTCCTAGATCGATCAGCGGCTTCATGTAGCGGTAGAAGAAAGTCAGAAGCAGCACTTGAATATGCGCACCGTCCGTATCCGCATCAGTCATAATGATGATTTTGCTATAGTTACACGATTCCGCATCAAATTCTGGGCCAATACCGGCTCCGATTGCTGCGATAACCGCCTTATATTCATCGTTTTTCAATATATCAAGCAGCTTCGCCTTCTCCGGATTCATCGGCTTGCCCTTTAGCGGCAGAATCGCCTGATACTTCGAATCGCGGCCTTGCTTCGCCGAACCGCCCGCAGAGTCTCCCTCTACAATAAACAACTCCGTGCGCGTAACGTCCTTCGACTGCGCAGGCGTTAGCTTGCCGCCGAGATTGGAGCTCTCACTCTTCTTCCTGCCGCTGCGAATTTCATCGCGGGCTTTACGCGCCGCTTCGCGAGCTTTCGAAGCTTGCACGGCTTTCTTCAGCAGCATCTGCGCCACTTGCGGGTTCTCCTCGAGGAACACCTGCATTTTGTCCGAAACAATCGCATCAACTACACTTCGCGCCGAAGCGCTGCCGAGCTGGTCCTTCGTCTGTCCGACGAACTCAACCTCACCCATCTTAACGTTGACAACCGCCATCATGCCTTCGCGCAGATCGTTACCGTCTAGATTCTTCTCTTTCTCCTTCAAGAGGCTGTTCTTGCGCGCGTAATCGTTCATGACTCTTGTGTACGCTGTCTTGAAGCCTGTTTCATGCGTACCGCCGCCGCGCGTTGGAATCGAGTTAACGAAGGAAGCCATCGTTTCTGTATAACCATCGTTATATTGAAGCGCAACCTCCAACTCAATTTCATCCTTCTCGCCAATAAAATGAATGACATCGTGAAGCACCGTTTTGTCCTCGTTCAGAAACTGGACAAACTGGCTCGCGCCGCCTTCATAGTGGAATTGATCCTCTTTGCCGCTGCGGCTGTCATTCACCGTCACTTTAAGGCCCGAGTTCAGAAAAGCAATCTCTTGCAAGCGCTCGGACAGCGTATCATAGTTGATCGAAATATTACCGTGGAACACACGCACGTCCGGCTTGAACGTCACCTTCGTACCCGTACGGTTCGTATTGCCGATGACTTCAAGACCTGTCACTGACTCGCCGACATGCTCCTTGCCTTTATCATCAACCCAATATTCGAAGCGTTGCTTATGGATTTTGCCATCTCGGTAAATTTCAACTTCCAGCCACTCGGAAAGCGCGTTCGTTACCGAAGCGCCAACGCCGTGAAGTCCGCCGGACTTCTTGTATCCGTTGCCGCCAAATTTACCGCCTGCATGCAGCATCGTAAACACAACCTGAGGCGTCGGAATGCCGGTTTTATGCATCCCCGTCGGAATGCCACGTCCGTTATCGCGAACGGTAATCGAACCGTCTTTATGTATCGTCACATCAATCGCGGAACAGAACTTCGCGAGATGCTCGTCCACCGCGTTATCGACAATCTCCCAGACGAGATGATGCAGGCCGGATGTGCTCGTGCTGCCGATATACATACCGGGACGTTTGCGGACTGCGGTCAGTCCTTCCAGCACCTGAATGTCGTCTGCATCATAATTGCTAGCAGCCGAATTCGTTTCGCCTGTAAACAGATTGATCTGCTCAGTCATAGGCTCCTCCTCTATAATCTTCATGCTATCTTTTAACGCCTTACTCGCATTCGCTCTTCACTTCAAGCAATTCTAATTCATGATGTCCTGTTTCGTAAATACACGGAATGAGACGAACAGTCCCGCAGCCGCCCAAATCGCAAGGATCAGCAGTGAAAAAGAAAGTGTCATACCTTGTATCGGTGGCGGAGAGCCTGCCAAATAGTCGGTAAGCTGCAAATTGACCGCGAAAATATATTTAGCGCTCTCCCAGGAGGAGGACATACTCGACAAAATCGTCCCTGCGATAATCGCTGCCATCATCGTTACAATGCTTGCGGCTGTGCTTCGAACGAGTACGGACACCATCAGCGCCAGAATCGCGACTGTCATCGACGATACCCAGATGAGTCCGCCTTCCATAAGCACGAAGAGCCATTGCGGTACGGCATGCACATAAGTGCTTTCTACGCTCGAGCCGTTAATAACGAAGCCAGTGAAGACTGGCATCTGCCAGCCGCCATAGCCAAATACTGCGCCTGATATAAGATAACAGAGAATGGCGCTCGCGACAACGGTTAAAGAAACATAAAAGGTGAGCGCGATGAGCTTGCTAAACAAGATCTTCCATCTTCGGACAGGTCTTGTTAGCAACATCTTGATCGTCCCCGTTGACCGTTCACCCGAGACAAGGTCCGATGCAACGGCAAGAACGAGCAGTGGATAGAACAACGTTACCGCATTCGACATGAAGCTGCGCGTGAACGTAACGCCATTCGGCGAATTCGGATTGACATCATGATCCAGATAGTATTGGAGCTGCTGAACCGCAATTCGACGTTGACGCTTCCACTCCTCCGGAATCCGGTCGCTTGAGAGCATGTTCTGGTATTCATTAATTTGTTGAACGAGCTGATTGCGCCAATCGTTGAAATTCTTCTGATTTGTTTGCGCAATCTTCATTTGAGCATACGTAAAAATCGGAATAAGAACGAGAAGCACGAGAACGACTACGAAAAACCGTTTCTTCTTCCATACCTTGAGCGTCTCATTCTGAATGAGCGGGAGCAGACTATCCAATGCTTTCACCCTCCGTCATTTGCAAAAATAACTCTTCCAGCGTTGGTGCAACCTTCTGCACTGACAGGACACCGATGCCTGAGTGGACTGCCTTCTCAACAATCGCGGCGATCCGGTCTATATTCATCGTCGTAATAATAGGATCCGTCAAGCCTGCAATAATGTTCTCATCAATGTGGTGCTCGTCATGGCCGATTATCTTCAATCCTGGCTCACCGATCAGCAGCTGTCTGCCGGCTTCCGACTGATCGAACTGCCAAAGCACGTAATTGCCCGCTTGACCTACCAGCTCGTCGACTGTGCCGACTGCCAGCACCTCGCCATGACTAATGATCGCAACCCGGTCGCACATAAGCTGGATTTCGCTTAGCAAATGGCTGGAGATGAACAAGCTCATCCCTTGATCCGCCAGCATTCGCACGAACTCGCGCAGCTCCTTAATTCCCTTCGGATCAAGCCCGTTCGTCGGTTCATCGAGAATGAGCAGCTTCGGACGCCCAAGCAGAGCCTGCGCGATGCCGAGGCGCTGTCGCATACCTAGTGAGTAAGTCTTCACTTTATCGTGAATACGCTGCTGCATGCTAACGATACCGACAACCTCAGCAATTCGCTTCTCATCAATACCCTTTTGCATCCGGGCAAAATGCTCCAGGTTCTCCCATCCGGTCATATAGCTGTAAACCTCGGGATTTTCAACGATACAGCCAATATTTCTCAGCGCTTGCTCTGGGTCTCGCTGCACATCATGACCGCATATGCGAATGACGCCGGATGTCGGTTTAATAAGATCAACGAGCATACGGATCGTCGTTGTCTTCCCCGAACCGTTCGGACCGAGGAAGCCGAAGATCTCACCCTGTCTGACGTCGAAAGAAACATTCTTAATAATCATTTTACCGCTAATCCGCTTCTTCACATCCTGAACGGAAAGCACGACATCATCAGTTGCTGCTGCACTTGTGCGCATAGGCTTGCTCTCCTATTCGAGCGATTGTACGATTCGCTCCGCGATTTGCCCATAACCGTCATGGTTGGGATGAAAATGATCATTCGATAAATAGGTACCGATCGTCCGCTCGAATAGATCAAACGTCGGAACCATCGTCATATTCGGATATTGATGCATAATGGCATACGCTTCTTCATTCCACTTCTGTACTTGCAGGCTGCCATCGCGCAATTCTTGAAGATCGAAGAACGGATTATAAAGGCCGGCATAGACGACTTGCGCGTTCGGATTAATGTCATGCAGCAGCCCCACAACCTTCGTAAATCGTTCAATCCCTTTCGGCAGCTCAGCTTTCACATGATCAAGGCTAATATCGCCTGTCGCTTGATTCGAGGATTGACCGGACGCAATTTGAAACAAGTCATTGCCGCCTATCGTGAAGATTATTAAATTCGCTTGCTGCAGCGCGTAGCGATAGCCTTTATCCGTGTTAAGCAAATGCGCTAGCTGATCCGCGCGTAGCCCGTTCAGAGCCAAGTTGTTGCCAAGCTTGACAGGTATTGACGGATATTTGGCCTTCAACAAACCGACCACCTGCTTCACATAACCTTGCCCTGTTGAATCGCCCGTCCCTTTCGTCAAGGAGTCGCCAATTGCAGCTACTGTGATCTGTTTGCTTTGGCTTAATGAGGACTGTTTACTCGGAGCAGGCTCGGCAGCTTGGTCACCCTCGTATGTAGATGCTACAGGCGCAATCATATCCTTGACGGCATAGCCGAAGCCGGCCAGCAGCACGACGGTCGATACTAAAGCACTTATGCCAATCGACCGCCATAGTACATTCGATGTTGACCTTGTCATCGCGGCATCATCTCCTCTCTCTTTTTCTACAAGCTTAATCATTCGTCAAGTGTATACGGCTGTCGCCGTCATTTCGGCAAAAGCTTACGTTTCGCAGAGACATTATAGAAAATTGTATAATTGAAAATTTCAAATTCAATAATGTTAAAAAACTCGTTTTCTTTTTAAAGTAATGCTTTCGGGATCAATTTGCAAATTTCACCAGAGAAACAGCTATAAAAGTCGTACGAGTAGAAACAAAAGAGCCAGCGCCTCAGCGCCAGCCCTCTTCAAGCCATTATTCGTAGGAAATGCTCAGCTGCTCAGCCGCTTTCTTCGCCAGCTTTCGTGCTTCATCGCAGGAACCCGCAGAGCTCATCGCTACCGCCATTCGGCGGCCCGGCTTCGTCACCGGCTTGCCGAAGACGCGCACTTGTGTATTAGGCAGCGCAAGCGCCTCGTTTAAACCGCCAATACGGAAGTTCTCGGAATCGCGGTCCGCCTTGAGCGTATACGTCGCGCCAGGCGTCAATAGGCGAATTGTCGGTACTGGGAAGCCAAGAATCGCACGCGCGTGCAACGCAAATTCAGACAGATCCTGCGTCACCATCGTAACCATGCCTGTATCATGCGGACGCGGGGATACTTCACTGAACAGTACGCCTTCCTTTGTCAGGAACAGCTCCACGCCATAGATACCATAACCGCCCAGCTCGTCCGTCACAGCGCGAGCAATAGTCTGCGCTTCTTCGATTTGCTGCTGCGTCATCTCATGCGGCTGCCACGATTCGATGTAATCGCCGTCCTTCTGCACATGTCCAATCGGCGCACAGAACGTCGTGCCGGATGATGAGCGAACGGTCAACAGCGTAATTTCCGAGTCAAAATGAATAAAGCCTTCGACGATTACGCGTTGTTTCTTGGCACGTCCGCCATCCATCGCATATTGCCAGCAGCTCTCTGTATCAGCCTCCGTCTTGCAGACGCTCTGCCCTTTACCGGACGAGCTCATAATCGGCTTAATGACGCATGGCGTGCCGAGCTCCGCAACGGCAGCTTTAAGCTCCTCAAGCGTATCTGCGAAACGGTATGGAGCTGTTGGCAGCTGCAACGTCTCAGCAGCGAGACGACGAATACCTTCGCGGTCCATCGTGAGCAGCGCAGCACGTGCAGTCGGAATGACACGGAAGCCTTCTTGCTCCAGCTCGACAAGCGCACTTGTCGCGATCGCTTCGATCTCTGGAACGATAAAATCCGGTTTCTCCTTCTCAATGAGGTCGCGGAGCGCAGTTGAATCAAGCATGTCGATGACATAAGAACGGTGCGCAACCTGCATCGCAGGCGCATTGTCGTATCGATCTACAGCGATTGTCTCGATGCCGAGGCGCTGCGCTTCAATAACTACTTCCTTGCCGAGCTCACCGGAGCCAAGCAGCATAATCTTGCGAGCGTTAGAAGATAGCGGTGATCCATACATAAAAGGAAAGAACCTCCCGGAAGAATGTTTTCTTCCATTGTGGAGGTTCTCTCGCGAAAAATCAAGAATTATGCCGATAAAAAGCGGTACTGCGCTTCGATGAGCCCATTATAGGTGCCCTGCTGGCGAATCAGCTCATCATGGCTGCCTTGCTCAACAATTTGACCGTGATCGAGCACGACGATGCGGTCTGCATTACGGATTGTAGATAGGCGATGAGCCACAATGAAGGACGTACGGCCCTTCAACAGCTTCTTTAGCGCTTCCTGAATCTTCAGCTCCGTCTCCGTATCGATACTCGCTGTCGCTTCATCGAGAATGAGTACCCGAGGATCTGCAAGCAATGCGCGTGCAAAGGATAAGAGCTGACGCTGCCCCATCGAGAGGCTGTTGCCGCGCTCCTGCACCTCGGTGTCGTAACCATCTGGCAAGCTCATGATGAAATCATGTGCATCGACTGCCGTTGCTGCTTTCACAATTTCATCATCTGTTGCACCAAGCCGCCCGAATCGAATATTTTCACGAATCGTACCTGAGAAAATAAACGTATCCTGCAGCACGACGCCGACCTGTGAGCGCAAGCTCTCGATGCTTACGTTACGAATGTCGATACCGTCGATGCGCACAGCACCTTGAACCGGATCGTAGAACCGGCAGAGCAGGTTCATAATCGTACTCTTGCCGGAGCCGGTGTGGCCGACAAGTGCGATTGTCTGGCCTGCCTGCACATCAAGACTGATGCCGCGAAGCGCCGGCCGCCCCTTCTCATACTCGAAGATGATCGAATCGAAGGACACGTCCCCGCGAATCCGCGGAAGCTCTGCCGCGTCTTCAAGCTCGCCCACCGTCGGCTCCTCATCAATAAATTCAAAGATCCGCTCGGAGGATGCCATTGCAATGAGCAGCTGAGCGTACATTTGACCCAGACGGTTGATTGGGTCCCAGAAGTTGCCCACATAGTTCGCGAAACCGACCAGCACACCGACTGTAATCTCGTCGGCTTCGATGAGATGTGCGCCGTACCAGAACAGAATAAGCGTACCGACTGCTGACGTAACTTCTATAATTGGACCGAACATTTGGTTCATCGCCGAAGCTTTATTCCACGCTTTAATATTCGTACCATTAACGCTCGTGAAGAAGCTGAAATTCGCTTTCTCCTGCGTATAGGCTTGGGTTACGCGCATCCCTTGAATACTCTCGTTCAGATGGGCGTTAATCCTCGATTGCTTCATCCGCACGTCCTGCCATGCAAAGCGGATCCGTTTGCGAAGTTTCGTCGAGATGACGAACATAAGCGGAACGGTAATCATAATCGCAAGACCAAGCTTCCAGTTCCAGAGAAGCAGGATGATGACGATACCGACAAGCTGAACACAATCCATCAGCAAGTTGACGACACCGTTCGTAAACAGATCCTGCAGCGCGTTAACATCGTTTGTTACACGAACGAGAACAGAGCCTGCCGGACGTTTATCGAAGAAACGGAACGATAACTTCTGAATATGTTTGAACAAATCTGCCCGCAGATCATAAATGACCTGCTGCCCAATTATATTCGTATACTTAATCCGGTACGTGTTAGCTGCCCATTGAATAATATACAGAGCAAACATCAAACCAGCATACAAATACAGCTTCGAAAGACTCGTATCTCCGTTCTTCGGCTGAATCGCTTGGTCGATCGCCATAATAATAATGGCTGGAATTGCGAGCCGCGTTAGCGTGCCGAGCACCATCGTAATGATGATGACCGGCAGCAATTGCTTGCGGTATGGCTTCATATAGGTGAACAGCCTTGCTACCTGAGCCCAGTTAAACGGTTTCTCAATCGCCTCGTCATCCTTATAGATAAACCGTTCATGGCTCGCGCGCGGCTGCCCTTTCTGCTGCTGCTGCTCACTCACTGTGCGACCCTTCTTTCTACTTGCAAATTCGGATTAGCAGTGCTAGGACGGTCTGCATATTGAATGTTGTACGTATCCAGATACGGTCCTTCTTGCGCGATCAGCTGCTCATGCTGACCTCGCTGCACAACATTTCCTTTATCAAGGACGATAATTTCGTTAGCGTGACGCAGCGATGAGATCCGGTGCGCAATAATGAACGTTGTGCGTCCCGCCATAAGCTCACTGAAGCCGGCTTGAATTTCATGCTCCGTCTCCATATCAACAGCGCTCGTCGCATCATCGAGAATGAGGATGCGCGGGTTTTTGATCAGAGCACGCGCAATCGCGATCCGCTGCTTCTGACCGCCTGAGAGTCCCATTCCCCGTTCGCCGACAATCGTGTCGTAGCCTTCAGGCAATTCCATAATAAAGTCATGCGCTTTCGCAAGCTTCGCCGCTTTGATGATGTCGTCCATGCTTACATTCTTCATTGCGTAAGCGATGTTGTCCCGGATGGAGCAAGAGAACAGGAATGTCTCTTGGAAGACAGTGGCGATCTGCGAACGTAAGCTTTCAATCGAGATGTCGCGGATATCCGTACCATCGAGCGTAATCGAGCCAGTCTTCACATTATAAGCACGCATGAGCAGCTGAATAATGGTCGATTTGCCTGAACCTGTAGCCCCAAGCAGACCGATAACCATGCCCGGCTTCGCATCCAGGTTGACGTTCGTAATTGCAGCCGCTTTGTCCGCGAAGTTAAATGTGACGTCACGAAATTCGACATGTCCATTAACGTTCTTGTCATCCAGGACGATTGACGATTCTACATCTTTCACATGTACATACTCGTTCAATAGCTCAATTAGACGTTCGCCGGATGCTTTGGATTGCGTAAAGTTGTTGATGAGGAAGCCCATCGACCACATCGGTCCGATGATGTACCACAACATACTGAAAAACGCGACCATTTGCCCAAGCGTAATGGATTCCCGGATAACGAGCGTACCGCCTGCTACGAGCAGGATGACCGCACACAGCGAGGAGAGGAGCTCCATAACCGGAAAATACTTGCCCCAAAGTCCCGAAGCAGCGATCTGATTCTGTTTGTACGAGTCGCTGCGAGTCGAAAACTTATCCATCTCGAACGATTCACGGGCGAAAGACTTTACGGTACGAACGCCAGTAATGTTCTCCTGAACAGCCGTCGTCAGATGGCTCATCGCTTGGCGCATTTCGCGGAATGCCGGATGAATAAGCTTCTCGAACTTCAACGCGACGAGTACGAGAACTGGCATCGTAATAAGCGTAATGAGCGTTAGCTGCCAATGAATCGAGAACATCATTGATGCTCCGAAGACAACCATAAGTACCATGTTGAAAATTTGCGCAAAGCCGAAGGCGATGAAGTTACGGACTGCTTCCAGATCAGCTGTAAGACGAGACATCAAGTCACCGGTCTTCGCCGTGTCATAGTACTGGAAAGATAGCGATTGCAACTTCGTGTAACATGCGTTGCGCAGTCGGAACGCGACCCTGTTTCCGAGCCGTCCGCCGAAGAGACCGCTCAAGAATTGTAGACAGCCTTTAAGTGTTACGACCCCTACTACGGTTAGAGAAAGTGCTGGCACGAGCTTAAAATCTCTTGGCTTGATGACGTCGTCGATCAGAATTCTGAGCAAATTCGGATACACAAGCCCCAGCGCGGTGGCACAGATCAAACAGAAGATTGAAGCAAACAGGTTCTTCCGTTCGACCCAATAAAACTCTTTTAGTTGCCTAAAGACGTCCAATGGGTAACCCACTCCCTACAGCGTTTTTGCCTTTTTTTATGAATATGAGTGAATATTAACAGCATGAGTCCGGTACGGCAAACAGAGTGCAGGGGCATATAGTTGACAATTTTCGCTTTCTCTTCCATCTCGATCAAAAGTAAGGGGGTATTCTCCTAAATCGTCTGAAATCACCCTACAAAGGTCCGTAATGCTCCGTTTTTGCACATTTGCCCGCGTTTTTGCATGATTTCATCATATAAAAATAAAGAAGCTTATACACGAATGATGCACTTTCGTGTATAAGCTTCTTTTTGTTTATTTATACAGTAATGAACAGATAAAAATAGTTAAAAGTAATTTAGAACTGTAAAGAACAGTAAAGAACAGTAAAGAACTGTGAAGAGCAATTAAGAACTGTGAAGAACAGTAAAAAACGTTATATTGCTAGCAGTTCTGCTTAGACGCTATAAAGAATTAAAAAGCGTTTTATTGTTAGCAATTCAGCTTAGATGCTGCAAAGATAAATAGCGTTATATGGCTAGCAATTCAGCATAGACGCTGCGCAGCGCTTCCAGGTTCGCATTGTCCGACATCGAGCTCAGCTTGCCTTCACTGAAGGAGCTAATGTCCTGCTGCAGCGCTGACTCGCAGCTATTCATTGCCTGCTGCCACAGCTGCGCATATCGCTCGCTCCAGTCGGCTTCTGCTTCACTAATCCAGCTTTGCAGAGGCGCCGCAAGCTCGTTCTCTAGCAAGGAACGAAGCGCTGCCTTGCCTTCACCTTCGAAGAAATGGCGCGGTGACTTGAACTTACTCCAGAGCAGCTTCATGTCGATGTTCCTTGCTTGCCAAGCCATGCGCTCCTCTGGCGTCGCAATCTCAAGCGGCTTAAAGCCGGAAGGCGAGAAGCCAGGAAGCAGCTGTGCCGATTCTTCCGCCGTATCCGCAGCTTTCTTAGCTGCAAGCTTATTCAGCGCATTATCGAGACGAAGCGATGTCGCTTCAAGTTCCTGCGCAAGCTCAATTTGCAGCAAACGCTGCAGCTCAAGCCAGCAAGTGAGCATTGCTTTCTTCAAATCCCGGCCATCGTCTTGCAGGACAGAAGGGTTGAAGGCGAAGTTGTAATGGTCACCGAAACGAAGCTGCACACGTTGTAGTACGTAGAAGAGAAGTTCCTTCAGCTCCTGCTGCAGCTGCTGATTGTTCGGCGATTCGGCAATTGCCGCTGCCAATGCGCGGGCTTCGTCTGCGCTTGCTTGCAGCGCAGCACGTGCCTGCTCACGAGAGAGAGCATCGCCAGAAGCAGCTTCAAGCCAGTTCGCAATTGTACGGCGAGCGCGCTCAAGCTCTTGCTCGGCTGAGCCTACCGCAAGGGCGCCGAGATCATTCTGCGTGAAGCTGAGGAATGAATCTTCGAAAGCGCTAATGCCGGATGAGGCAACGAGCGCCGCATTGCCGCTCTGCTTGCCATCCAGCGCATCCAGGCTGGATACCGGGAACATCCGCGGGAAGCGAATGCCATGCTGCTGCAGGTTGCGCTCTACGTGCGTAAGCACATCGTCGCGTTCCTGCTCGCTTGCAGCGAGGTCAGCCGCATTGACGATAAAGAACATTTTATCAAGTTCGAATTGGTCCTTCACACGGCCCAGTTGCATAAGGAACTGGCGGTCCGCTTGCGAGAACGCGTGGTTATAGTAAGTCACGAACAGAATCGCATCTGCATTCTTAATGTAGTTGAACGCAACGCCCGTATGCCGGGCATTGACCGAATCCGCCCCTGGCGTATCAACAAGGACAATGCCTTGCGCGGTGAGCGGATTGCGATGATGAAGCTCAATCTCGCTGACGTAGCAGGAACGAGACTCATCCGCTACATAGCTGCGGTACTCTTCTCCGCTGACAGCTAACTGCTGACCGAGCAGTGCTTCATGCGCAGCCCAGCCCTTGGCAGCCGCCTTCAGGAAGCTGTAATGTGGTCTACCGCCAGCATGCACGGCATCCGGCGTCAGCTTCACAATCGCTTGCAGCAGAGCAGCATCGCTAAGTGATTGTGCATCTTCGCCAAGCAACTCTAGCGAATAGCGCAGGTCATCGAGCATCGCTTGGCGAGATTTCATAAGCACGGTTGCCGTGCCATGCGGATGTGCCTCCGTAGGTGCTACGATCCGGTTAACCGCCGCCGTCGTCGGGTTCGGCGACACTGGTAGTACGGCATCTCCAAGCAGCGCATTCGCGAGCGACGATTTGCCCGCGCTGAACGCGCCGAACAGCGCGATCGTGAAGCGGCTGCTGCGCAGCCGCTCAGCTTTGTCGCGCATGCCGGCGACTGTCGTGGCAAGCGATGGCTGCGCCGCCAGCAATTCGGCGGCGCGCGTTAGCCGCTCCGCGGCTTGGCGCTGCGGCGCGAGCGCGTGCGGCGCCGCGGCGTCTGCGTCTGCGGCGAGGTCCGCCGCCGCAGACGCGGCTGCCGCTTCGCGGGCGAGCGCGGCTGCGCCAGTGCCAGCGGCGGCTTCGCCGTCCGCCGCTGGCACTGCGCCAGGGGCGCGAAGCGCCCCGCTGCCGAGAGCCGCTGTCTGCGGCTTCGGCAGCTCAGGGCGCGGCGGCGCCGGAGGCAGCAGCGCCGCCAGCCGCGCGAGATGCGCAGCCGCGCGATGTTCGAGCGCGGCCAGCTGCGCGAGCGCGCCGGCTTGCTGCGCAAGCTCAGCAAGCCGCGCGCGAAGCGGCGCAGCGGCAGCTTCGCCAGCCGCTGCAGCACGTTTAGCAAGCGCATCGATCCATTCGAGCGCGCGCTTGCGGAAGAGCCCTTTCACTTCCGCGGCTAAATCGCGGCTGTATGTCATCGTATATTCATTGCCGAACACGGCTCCGGTATTCACAAGCTTCACAAGGAGCTCTGGCATAAGTAAGCCGCTGAACTGGCTCTTTAGCTCTTGCTCAAGCGACTCATCACGCCAGCCGATCGCATCTGCGGCTTTGCGCAGCACATCAAGGACATGCCACTCAATCCCGGCGCGAACGCGATCGTCGATATCCTCGAAGAACGCATTCAAACGACGCTCCTGCTCCGCCGCTGTCTTCGCGCCTGCGAATAGCAGCCCTGCTTTAAAGCCTGGCTTACGACTTTCAAGGAAAGTGTGCGCCAAGTCCCTTGTCGGAGCAGGTGTTATGTTCGCATTATCTAGAATGCTCTGGATTTCAAGCCGCAGCTTCGTCTTCAGCCCTTCGCTCTCCGCAGCAAATACGCGCAGTTCTTCTTCAAGCCCCGCGATTTCATCGCGAAGGCGATCTGCTTCGCCTTCACCGCCTGCTTCAGCTACGAGGCGCTCACGCTCCGCCTCCGTTGCTTCTTCCATATACTTGCCATGCATTCGAACGACATAGCGAGCTGATGCGTCAACACTGCCAACCGCAAGCGGCCCGCGAATCGCAGCAAGCGACTCAAACAAGCCTTCAAGCGCTGTCAACTCCGAATGTGGATGATTCGGCTCGCGCAGAGACAGATAAATAATGCCACTCGGCTCCAAGTGCCAGTTGCTGAACGCTTCGTCAACACTTTGCTTGTATGCTTCAAATGAAAGCTCTCGCTCCCGATGTTTGTCAATTTGATTTACGATCAAATAGAGCGGCTTTCCCCACTCTTTCAATTGCTTCGCGAACGTGAAATTAATTTCCGATTGGACATGGTTATAATCCATCACATAAAAAACGACGTCTGCCAAATGGAGCGCCGATTCGGTCGCCATCCGGTGCGCGTCGTCAGTTGAGTCAATTCCCGGCGTGTCTAGCAGCACCGTATGTGTGCCAAGACGCGGGATCGGATAGGACAAGCTGACGGATAGCACCGTTTCCCCGTCCTTGCAATACGCATTCACTTGATCAACCGGAACTTCAATCGTCTGTTCTTCGCCCGCGACCAGCTTCTTGATCGTCGCTTTCGCATCACCATTTACGATGCTGACGACGTTCGCGCTCGTTGGAATCGGACTCGATGGCAGCAACTGAGTGCCGCACAGCCGATTGACGAGTGTTGATTTCCCTGCTGAGAAATGCCCGCAGAAAGCGACAGTCAACTGACCGTTCCCCAGCTTTTCTCGCAGCTCCAGCAGTCTTGCCGCATCCGCTTTATCCCCTTGCTCTGCCATAATCGGCGCTATCTCAGCAAGCGAACTATCTAGCGAATGAGCGGCTTTCTCAATCGTTTGGCTCATTTCTCTCTCTCTCCCTATCTTCATCCCATTGATCATGTCATTATACAGCATAATGCAAGTGTAAACGGCTGTCGACCGTCATTACGGCAAAAGCTTACGTTTCTCGGTGACATTATAGAATTTCATACAAGTAAAACATATAAATTCTTTGATGTGAACAAAAGGACCACAAGAAGAACAAACCTTTGCTCTAGGGCGGCATTTTCCATCACCGCTCGAACTTAGCTTCATTCCCTGTGACCCTTTCGCTTTGCCCTACTAATCAATTACACTTCTACTCTTATACCAATTGAACGGCTGGCACGCAAATTTCAAACACTTCACCGTGCTGGAGAATCGTAATGTTACGCTCTTTCTCCTTCATGACGACACATTCCGGTTTCAATCTCATACGTTCAATATATTGATCAGGCACGTCGCCTGCGCCGCTTACTGTAACGCCTTCCACAATAATTTCTTCATTCTCAGCTGGAGGTGACTCCATAATTTGCTCGTAAATGTCAGAGAATAGAGCAAAATCTTTCGTGTATACGGAGATGCATTTCATTGTTCAATCATCCTTCTCATTTAATTAGTTAGTTGTGGTGATCCGCAAACTCTACTTAGCTTTTCGGTTTAAGGCAAGTTTCATACGTCCTTTGCCTTCTTTGCAATGTTCTGCCACCGGACAGACCTCGCATTGCGGATTCTGAGCTTTGCAGTGATACCGACCGAAGAAAATAAGCCGATGATGCGTCTCCGTCCAAAGCTCGCGCGGAATAAGCTTCATCAATTTCTTCTCGACTTCAAGCACGCTATCATCGCTCTTAGCGAATCCAAGTCGCTTAGAAACACGCTCGACATGTGTATCTACTGCAATCGCTGGTACGCCAAACGCATTGGAAACAACGACATTTGCTGTTTTGCGCCCGACACCAGGCAGCTTAGTCAGCTGCTCATGCTTCTCTGGCACTTCGCCATCATGCTCATCAATTAAAATCTGGCACAATTTCTGGATGAACAGCGCTTTATTGCGGAATAGACCTATTCGCTTTATGTCATTCTGTAGCTCTTCGAGCGGCACGGACAAATAATCCGCCGGCGTCTGATATTTCTGAAACAGATCTACCGTTACTTTGTTGACTGTTTCATCCGTACACTGGGCGGACAATAGGACAGCGATCGTAAGCTCGAACGGATTGCGGTGATTGAGTTCACAATGGGCATCCGGAAACATCTCGCCAATGACATGCAAAAAATGATCCATCTTCTCTTTCGCCTTCAACCGATTACTCACTCCTATTTAGACCATTGCCCTAAAGTGTAGCGAATAATGTCGCATTAATCAACCGCTAACACGCGTCAACAAGCCAAAGAAGTTCTATTTTGTACCTGTTTTCACAGAATTGAAAAAAAGAAGTCCTGGCCTTTGAGCCAGGACTTGGTTGAACGATATTATAGCTTCTCAATCTCAATGATTGTGTTCTGATAAACATAGAGCATAATCGAATCGCCGTCCACCAACTGGGAGATTGGGATGACAGAACCAGCCTGCATCACCTTCGTTGCAGCCGTCACCGTATACGTGTTGGCATCATCCAATGTCGCTCGTTTAACAGATAATTCTCCGTTAGTCGCGTTATACTTCCAGAATGTTTTGCTTATTCCGCTGTAAGCAGTGACGACTACATTACCCTTCACATTCTTCTTCACTTCAACGCGGTCACCGACAGCGAGTACAGATGTGCTGCTGCTTGTCGAACCGTTCTTCAGAACGGAGAAGCCTGTGCCAAGCTGAACATCTACAGCATTGCCGCTGTAGTCCACCACCGATACACGATCGGTCGTAACTGCTGTAACTCGGCCAGTCGTCACATTCACAATTTTCACTGACGCAATGGTAGCACCGACGTAATTCAAGTTCACAGTCTGTCCGGCCTTGAAGCTTGCCAGCGTCAGCTTATCTCCAGCCTCATTGGTCATATCGAGCGCTGTTGTTCCGATGTTATATACAATACCGTCGCTTGATTTCAAGATGAGTTTTTTGCCGGCTGTATCAACAGCAGTCACCTGAGCTTGCTTCGTTGTATGCACTTGCAGCAAAATGATTTTGTCCTGGTTCGCATTCAAGACAGCAGTAACCGTATCGCCTGCCGTGACATCCGACAAGGTTGCCGCTACTTTGCCGTTAATTTCTACGGAGCTTACCGTATCCATTGGCAACGTCACGGTAAGACCGTTCGACTGGGCAAGCGTGACTTGCTTCAAGCTGGTATTAATGCTTGTAGCTGTACCGCTGTATTTGTATACGAACTGGATAAATATCGCTTTATCATTTGTGTATCCAATGGTTAGCTTCTTATTCTTAACAAATAGCGTGCTGGCTGCACTTAATGTAAGCGGCGTGCCGTTCGTTTCGAACCTTGTTTCGTCTGACAGATACACAGAAACGAGTGCCCCTGTAGAAGATTTTAACAATAAAGCTTTCAAATCCGCATCATAACTAACTACGGTTGCACCGCCAAGCACTTCCACTTTACGGTTTACAACTTTTATCGCAACGACCTCGTCCTGATCATTGAGCGTAATGTCGAGCACATCGCCTTTTACGAGATCCGAAATTGTAGTGTCTGATAGCCCGTCAATTGTCACATCAACGCTTGCGGAAACGAACTTCGCTTCCGGCTTGCCAGAACCGTTTGTGCTGATGTAAGAAATGATTTTGCCATCGCTGCTCACCGTATAGAACTCACCGCGAACGAGCTTTGCAGATGTTTTAAGAATGGTCACTTTCGTAATAAGCGAATTTTTCACTTCATACGTGACGACATCGCCAACACGCAGAGCCGATAGACCGCCATCCAAAATTTGACCTTGCCAGATAACATCGACTTGCGGAGCTGCTTGATACATCGAAGTCGTATCAGAGTCATTGTCTTGAATCGTAAGCTGCGACGACGAAATAGCACCAATCGTGCCTTGTCCTGTTTTATTAACTGGTGCTGATTTCACTTTAATTGCAATTGCAATTGGCTTCGCCCGGTACGTATCTTGCGTAACTTCAACCTGACTGTCGGCGGTTAAGCTGGATACCGCAACGGCATTGCCCGAACCGTCTGTCACTTTCGTTGCACTGTTGTATGTAATCGGAATCGGCTCATCGTTAGACCAAATCCAAATCTTGTTATCGTTCGGCAGTAGGCGGTCTACTGTACCTGACACTGTTGCCACTTGTGCCTTATCATCCAGCTGTTCTACGTACAGCGGCTTAGTGCCGTCAGCGATGACGAGCAGCTTCGTATTCGGAGTTAATTGACTTACTGTCGCCAGCTTCTCGGAATCGAAGCGATAGACATAGGTATCTGGCGTCAAATCAAGCGTCGAGTCCTTGTCGTTTGCGAACAGATGGAGAGCGCTTGCGTTAGCGCTAGTCAGAATCGCTGTGTATTGACCGATGTAGCTCACAGGGAATTGTACTTCCGCTCTGCTAAAGATCGTTGCGATAGATGCGCGTGTAATGAAGCCCTGTGGATCAAACGTATCTGCTGTCATTCCTTTAATGAGTCCCAGTGAAACGGCTGCATTGATATATCCCGCATAGCCATCGTCAATTTTACTCGCATCTTTGAATGAAACCGGCGATGAAGCTAGCTCGTCCGCTGTCTTCTGCTTCTCAATTGCTTTTACAATCAGCTTCGTAATCCATTCACGTGACGCTTTCTTGAGGCCCCACTGTGAAGTAGATTCCGCTTCCGCTTGCTTGAATTCTTCGGTTTGGTCGAGTAAGCCCAGCTGGAATGCGAGAATAATATAAGGTTTGAAATAAGTGCTGACTTCAAAATTTTCCGGGAAGACGATAGCTTCATCTGTCTTTACCTCTTGCTCTTTACCAATGAAGCGGATCGCAAGCGCTACTGCTTCCTGCTGCGACACATTATCAGCTGGCTTGAACGCTCCATTCGTTCCTTTAATGATTCCTTGCATGGCGAGCTTCGCGATATGCTTCTCAGCCCAGTGGCCGGAAGGTACATCGCTAAATTTAGTAACGACTGAAGAAGCTTCTGCATGTGCAAGCGTGCTGCCTACTGCTGAGAAACCTGTGAGCAGTGAGAACACCATAATCGACGATACTGCTTTGACCCATTTCTTCTGTTGCGGCATGTCTGTAAGCTCCTTCTATTGTTTAGTAATTGGATGATCCAAATCCATATGACCCATGAGACTGTCCACAGAATCACCGTCGACTAGCAGGTCAATGGAAGTGATATCTTGGAATTGGAAGTACGTCTTCTCAATCGCTTCTAACGCGAGCATTTCACCAGGAGCTCCGAGCCTCGCTTCATCAGGCAGATGTAGATCTAGTGTAATAGCAGCGCCTTCCTGCTTCACACTCCGAAGCTCGGCATGTTTCCAAAGCGAAGGCTCGCCTTTTGCATCGTCTTTCTTCAAGGCAGCGAAAGCCGCTTCCAGCTTCTGTTTACTGTCGGTGTATTCAATCTCGGCTTTCTGCTCATGCAAGTCTAGCATTTCGTCATCGGTATAGTAGAGCGAAATTTGCTCCTTCTTTACCTCCGGCTTCGGTGGATCCTTCTCTTCATTCGCGGCAGCCTGTTCTGAATTCGTATCGCTAGAGCTCGGCTGGTTCGTGTTCTGCTGTTTCACGGAACCCGCTTGCGTTGTCTGCTGTTGCTCGTCCTGCAAGGCTCGGCTTCCGCAGGCGCTAAGAGGGACAATCATCGTTGCAGCAATGAGAACTGAAAATAAAGAAGTCGTGACATGACGTTTCACTTGCATCCTCCTAGCTAAGCTTCAAATATTCTTTAATTCCTTTGACGATTTCTGCAGCAATCTTGTTCTGCTTCTGGTCGCTAAACAATACCGAGCTATCATTACTATTCGACAGATATCCCGCTTCAAGTAAGACGGCAGGCATCGTCGTTGCTTTCACGACACGGAATGCAGCCGTTCTAACGCTGCGGTTCTTTAGAGTGGTACCAGCTATCAGATGCTTGTGAATGATGTCCGCGAAAGCTTTGCTATTCGCATGATAGTAATACGTCTCTGAACCGGTAACGGATGCAGATTCTGCTTTATTCGCATGGAAAGAAATAAATAAGTTCGCTTTAAGATTGTTTGCGAAAGAAGCACGATCATCAAGTTCAATAAATGTATCATTCGATCTCGTCAGATACGGCTTAATTCTTGTTTCTTTGTCAAGGAGCGCTTTTACTTTCAAAGTAATCGCTAGATTATACTCTTTCTCCTTATGCCCGTTAACGCTAGAAGCACCTGGGTCCTTGCCACCGTGTCCGGCATCCAGCACGACTTTATAGATGGTCGGCCCAGTGACCGGCGGTGTTTCTGGCTTGACTACCGGAGGTGTTACCGGCAAAGTCGGATCGGTCACAGGCGGCGTGTCAACAGGTGGTGGTCCCGTCTGCTCCAGCACATCAATGCGGATGCCTTGCTCTTCCTTCACGACGTCGTAATTGGTTGGAGCTGACAAGTCCAACACAACACGAACGGTCGACGGCTTGTCCGAATAATAAGAGAAGCGAATCTTCTTCAGAGTAGGATGCGAATCGATGAGAATTTCTCCGAGCTTCGCAGCGATGCTCGTGAAACCAGGCGTAAAGCCAGGTGCGAAGTTCATATTCGGCAAATCAATAACGATCCGCTCAGGGCTGTGCAGCACTTCAGTCCGTACATCGCCGAAGCTGCCGTCATACGGGAGAGAAATACTGCCAAGACCATTATACTCGATTGCTTTCAAGAGAGTTGTGGAATTTGGCTCATTGGTTGATGGATCACTGCCTGGAGTGCCAGATTCGCCTGTTTCAGTGCCATTATCGCTTCCACTGCCGGTTCCTGGATCAACAGGAGCATCCGGTGTAGTGGATTCGGCGTACAAGTGCACGGAACGTGACTGCTTGTCCCAATAAACTTGTAACCCAAACTGTTCACCTACGAATCGAAGCGGCACTAACGTCGAACCCGTGTCAATGATTGCAGGCTTCTCGAGCGACGCTTCTTGACCATTCACGATTGCTGTCTTATCGCCAATCGTTAGAAGCATACTCGTATTACCGTTCGAGATCGTGACTACGGGCGATGTCCAGGATACATCAAATCCGAGTCCTTCAGTTACCGTGCGAATAGGCACAAAAGTGGTATCTCCGACAATTTGCGGTTCTGCCCCGCTTTGCAGCTGCTTGCCATTCAGATAGAGCTTTGGCGCTGCTTCTGCTGCTCCTACAAGAGCCGGAAACATAGAGATGAGGAACGACAACAATAGTACAGCGGTTACAAACTTCTTCATCTTTCACCTCGATGACTTATTATTCGCTTATTAGACGCAATTTGACAGAAAAAGTTGCGTTTTGAGGAAATTTGTAGCATGAAAAAGACACAAAAAAGAAACCCCGGTACACCGGTACCGGAGTTTCTCTCGTTATTCATATAAACGCATTGAAGTCAATGGATTTAGAATGCAACGCGGTTAGCTTCGTATGCAGAGATTTTGTCCTCGTGCTGAAGCGTAAGACCGATATCGTCTAGACCTTGAAGCAGGAATTGACGGCGGTGCTCATCAAGATCGAATGAGATGTTAAGACCCGCATCATCAGTAATTGTATTGTTCTCCAAGTCGACGTTCAGCTTGTAGCCTTCAGTCTTAGTCGTGCGCTGGAACAAATCTTCAACTTGCTCTTCGCTCAGGCGAATCGGCAAGATACCGTTCTTGAAGCAGTTGTTATAGAAAATATCAGCGAACGATGGCGCGATGACAACTTTGAAGCCGTAGTCCAAAATCGCCCATGGTGCGTGCTCACGCGATGAACCGCAACCGAAGTTTGCGCGGGAGATCAGCACTTCGGAACCTTGATAACGTGGTTGATTCAGGCTGAAGCTGTCAATGACATTGCCTTTCTCGTCCCAGCGCCATTCGAAGAAAAGGAATTGGCCGAATCCGCTGCGCTCGATGCGCTTAAGAAATTGTTTCGGGATGATAGCGTCTGTATCTACATTTACACGGTCTACCGGGGCAACAAGACCCGTTAGTTGTTTGAAAGCTTCCATGTTGATGAACTCCTCTCGAATCTCAAATATATACTAGTTCAGAACTTCGGATTTGATCTGCCAATCGCGAACGTCTGTGAATTTACCCATAATTGCAGCAGCTGCAGCCATTGCCGGAGATACGAGATGCGTACGTCCGCCGCGACCTTGACGGCCTTCGAAGTTACGGTTGGATGTCGATGCGCAGCGTTGACCTGGCTCAAGCACGTCAGGGTTCATCGCAAGGCACATGGAGCAGCCAGCGTCACGCCATTCGAAGCCTGCTTCTGTGAAGATCTTATCTAGACCTTCTTTCTCAGCTTGAATCTTAACACGACCCGAACCTGGAACGACGATTGCCGTTACACGATCGCTAACTTGGTAACCGCGCGCAACTTCAGCAGCAGCGCGAAGGTCTTCAATACGACCGTTTGTGCAAGAACCGATAAAGACATAGTCGATGTCGATTTCGTTCATCGGTGTGCCTGGTGTAAGTCCCATGTATTCAAGTGCTTTCTCAGCAGCTTTGCGTTCATTCTCAGTTGGAAGCTCAGCCGGTACAGGTACTTTTGCAGTGATATCAGTACCCATGCCCGGGCTTGTGCCCCAAGTTACTTGCGGAATCAAGGAGTCAACATCGAATTCGAGAATCGTGTCGAATGCAGCGCCTTCATCTGTTTGAAGATCTTGCCAAACTGCAACTGCGCGATCGTACGCTTCGCCTTGCGGTGCATATTCGCGGCCGCGCAGGTATTCGAACGTTGTTTCGTCTGGAGCGATAAGACCAGCACGAGCGCCGGCTTCGATGGACATGTTACATACAGTCATACGCTCTTCCATCGACAAAGTGCGGATGGCTTCGCCTGTGTACTCCATAACATAGCCAGTACCGAAGTCTGTGCCGTATTTTGCGATAACGCCAAGAATCATATCCTTCGCCGTTACGCCTGGCTTACGACTACCGATGAAACGAACTTCCATCGTCTTCGCTTTGGATTGCTGCAAGCATTGAGTAGCCATTACGTGCTCAACCTCGGAAGTACCGATACCGAATGCAAGTGCACCGAATGCGCCGTGTGTCGAAGTGTGGCTGTCGCCGCATACGATTGTTTTGCCAGGATGCGTAAGGCCGAGCTCAGGACCCATAACGTGAACAACGCCTTGGTCGAGGCTGTCCAGATCGTACAATGTTACGCCGAAGTCTTTGCAGTTCTGCGTCAGCGTATCAATCTGTTGCTTGGAGATTGGATCTGTAATGTTGTAACGGTCCTTCGTCGGAACGTTGTGATCCATTGTTGCGAAAGTCAGCTCCGGACGGCGAACTTGACGGCCTGTCAAGCGAAGACCTTCAAACGCTTGCGGAGAAGTTACTTCGTGCACAAGGTGCAGGTCGATATAAATGACGCTTGGCTTGCTAGCCTCTGAATGAATGACATGATTATCCCAAATTTTCTCAAACATCGTTCTTTTTGTCATATGAATTCACCTCATAAGTTCGTTTGTTTCGTTCGACAATCAATTCATTGTGTTCGTTGAAGCAATCATAACATTTCATTCTTCATTGATCTAAGATATAATATCTATAACAGCAATAGGTTTAACCTATGAGCATACCTAACCATTCTTACAAGTTGTGGAGTGAGAAAATATGGAATTCCGCCAGCTCCAATATGTCATACAAATTGCCAAAGAGAAGAACTTTTCCCGTGCCGCCGAGAAGCTTCACATCGCGCAACCATCACTCAGCCAGCAGCTATCGAAGCTAGAGAAGGAAATTGGCGTCCTTCTGTTTCGCCGAACAACGAACTCGGTTGAACTCACGCATGCAGGTTCTGTCTTCGTTAAGAAAGCGCAAGGCATCCTCGATAATATCGAGCAGCTGAAGCAAGAGCTTGATGACCTCGCCCATATGCGCAAAGGCAAGCTGGTTGTCGGAAGCCTCTCGATAACTGGCTCACATGTACTTCCAATCGTGCTGCCGATCTTCGCCGAGCAGTATCCTGAGATTGAGATTGTCCTCGTCGAGGATACTCCTTCCAAGCTTGAGCAGCTTACAGCAAGCGGCCAAACGGATCTCAGCCTGCTCGCGCTTCCGCTATTCGAGCCATCGCTTGAATGGGTCCCTATTATAGAAGAAGAAATTGTACTTGCCGTACCGCCGGAGCATCACTTGGCGAAGAAGTCTGAGCCGATTCGGATCGAGAGCTTGCGGAACGAACCGTTCATTGTTCTGAAGAAAGGACAAGGCTTCCGGCAAAATGCATTGGAAATATGCGAGAAAGCTGGCTTCGAGCCGCGGATCGTCTTCGAGAGCACGAACATTGAGACCATTCAGTCGCTCGTAGCCGCCGGGATGGGCATCACCTTCATTCCGAAGATGATTACAAGGTCAAGTGTAAATGCGCTCACCCCGGTATACTTACCGCTCGCCCCTCCTTCACCAATTCGGACGCTCGTCATTGCGAGCCGCAAAGGCCGCTATCTGTCGAGAGCGGCCGAAGCGTTCATTGAAACGATGAAGCAGACGACGGAGCAGCATTTTGGCGGCTAGAGTTACCTGTTAGCCGTTAACTGTTAATACAGCGATGGACGGCGATCTTCAAATACGGGGATCTTGGCCCGAACCGAGTCCACCATGGAGAGATCGATCTCAGCATGCAAAATGGTCTCTTCCTCGCCCGCTTCCGCGATAATTTCGCCCCATGGATCAATGATAAGCGAGTGGCCGAAGAACGTGCTCGTGCCGCTCGTACCGCAGCGGTTGCAAGCGATGACGAACATTTGATTCTCAATCGCTCTTGCAAGCAGCAGCGTACGCCAGTGATGCAATCTCGGATTCGGCCACTGAGCCGGCACGAACATCGCCTTTGCTCCGCCAAGCGCTAGCTTACGCGCAAGCTCTGGGAACCGGATATCGTAGCAGATCATCATGCCAGCTTCCGCACCAGCCACTTGAAGTTGACCAAGCTTCTCTCCTGCGAGCAGATGCTTCTCCTCGTCCATGAGACGGAACAGGTGGATCTTCGAATAATCAGCGATTACTTCCCCTTGCTCATTAAATGCGTAGATCGTATTGTATACGCCGTTATCCCGCTTCTCCGCGATAGAACCGCCAATAATTTGAACGTGATGCTCGTGCGCGAAAGCAGACAGCATCTCTTTCGTACGTTCTCCGTTCGGATCTGCAAGCTGGTCGATTTGCTCCAGCGCATAACCGGTATTCCACATCTCCGGCAGCATAATCAAGTCCGGCTTCTCGGAACCTTGAACCGCCTCTTCCAACTTTACCTTCAGCCGATCATAATTGGCATCTGGATTTCCTGCATCAACATGCATCTGAACAAGCGCGATGCGCAGCTTCGTATCTGTCATAAGTTTTGCCTCCTCAAGCACTAGCTGAACCGACCTTATCTGCTCAGTTTTACCTTATCATAACGTCTCATGCTTCGCTGTCAAGATGGGTATCGTAACTGAGAAACCACCATGACCGACATAAAGGAGACCATTCTGATGAACAAGATGAACATGTACCGCAAGCACTTCATTACCGTTATCGCGTTATTCTTATGTTTAATGATTCCGAATGCAGTAGGCGCAGCAAAGCATGATGACGGCGGCGCAGGACAACGACCTGTCCAAGCATTCGACGTCGTGCAAGGCAAAGTCGTCAAGTCCGTGCCGAACAGTGCTGAGTATCAAGGCTACGCCAAGTCATGGCTGAAGGGCGTAACAGGTCTGTCACCTAAACTCACCGCCGATGATAAGTGCGGCTACGTATTCCGTATCCCGCTAGATGAACCAACAGCAGTCAATGCCGGCGGCACCCAAGTGATGACTCAAGATGTGTTCCTGTTCTATTGCCCGAAGAAACCTCAACTCCTTCTCGTCTTCGATGAGAACCGCAAGCCATATTTGCTAAATTTCAAAGGCAATATTAAGCCATTCCTGAAGACAATCAATTTGTAGTTTGTTCTTTTTTCATTTTTCTTTTCCCCACCAACGAGCGAATCAAGCGTGAGTTTAATTTGCCGTTCCTGTGCGCGAGGCGTAGTTCTCGAAATTGCGAATGGGAACGACTTTGGTGCGAAGCACCACGGGAGTGACCATCGCAATTTTGAGGCGGAGCCGGGAATGCACTTAACGTACGATTAATGTCACGCATTGATGTCGCTCATCACCTATGCTACATTTAGGCTTAGATTAACGGTGGAGTGATGACTATGGATGTAACAGAAACATTTCAAATCAGCCCGGCAAACCGGATGACCGGTTTGCCTACACAATTTTTTGCAGGACTTGTTCGTAAAGCGAATGCCCAAACGGCAAAAGGTCGCGATGTCATCAACTTGGGACAAGGCAATCCAGACCGACCTACCCCGGAGCACATTGTCGCTGCACTTCAAGAAGCAGCGCCGAATCCGCTGTATCATCGCTACCCTCCGTTTAGCGGCTATCCGTTTCTGAAGCAAGCGGTTGCGCAGCGGTACAAAGAGGATTATGGAGTTGAGCTTGACCCGGAGAAGGAAGTTGCCATATTGTTCGGCGGCAAAACCGGATTAATTGAAATTTCGCAATGTCTGCTCAATCCTGGAGACATCTGCCTCGTTCCCGATCCCGGCTACCCAGATTACTGGTCCGGAGTCGCGCTTGCAGGCGGCCGCATGGAATATATGCCGCTCACAGCAGACAATGCTTTCTTGCCGGATTATGACCGCGTGAAAACAGACATTGCGGACAAAGCAAAGCTCATGTTCATTAACTATCCGAACAATCCGACCGGCGCAACGGCTGACCCCGCATTTTACTCGCGTACGGTTGAATTTGCTGCGAAGCATGGCATTGTCGTGGCAAGCGATTTCGCTTACGGAGCTATTGGATTCGACGGCAAGCAGCCAGTCAGTTTCTTGCAGACACCAGGCGCGAAGGAAGTCGGCGTCGAGTTCTACACATTGTCCAAAACCTATAATATGGCTGGATGGCGTGTCGGCTTTGCACTTGGCAATCCGGAAATCATTTCGCTCATCAATCTTATTCAAGATCATTATTACTGCAGTCTGTTCGGCGGCATTCAAGCCGCAGCAGCAGAAGCGTTAACTGGCCCGCAGCAATGCGTCACTGATCTGACCTCTGCCTATGAGAGCCGCCGTAATGCCCTCTTCGAAGCGATGAATGAGATCGGCTGGCAAGTCGCGAAGCCAAGCGGTTCCTTCTTCTGCTGGCTGCCTGTGCCAAAAGGCCATACATCTGCATCGTTCTCCGATTACGTGCTTGAGCATGCGGATGTCGTACTCGCACCAGGTATCGGCTTCGGAACGCATGGCGAATCGTACGTACGTCTTGGCTTGCTTGCACCGGAAGAACGGCTACAGGAAGCGATTCACCGTATAGGCAAATTGAATCTTTTTTAAGAGGCAACTCCTGCCCGTAGAGCTTACGCTTACGGGTTTTTGTATGTCTTTACAGCCCAAGCCTCAGCATGGTATGCTTAGCGTTAATTAAATAACGAGAACGTATTGATGGGGCTCAGTATGCAAGCCCGCAGGTGCGATCAGAGAGTAAATTCATTAGCTGAGAGAATTTACAGCATTTGCTGCAGAAACCTACCCCGGAACGGCCGGCGATGAGTCGGACAGCGGCCTGCTGTTAACAGGTCTTTAAGCGGAACGGCATGCCTCCAACCGATTGGAGCTACATCGCCGTTAATAAAGGTGGTACCGCGGAAGTCATAAACTTTCGTCCTTTGTATAACTACAAGGGATGGAAGTTTTTTTATTTTATTTACATAAGAAAGGGCTTGAGGTGAATCGTGACATGACAGAAACCATCGTAGTCAAAATCGGCAGCAGCTCCTTAACCTCCGAGGAAGGCGGCATTAACAAGGAACGTATTGCCTTCTTCGCCAATGAGCTCGCTTCCCTGCATGAAGCCGGCTTTCGAGTGCTGCTAGTCACTTCCGGCGCTATTGCCGCAGGCTTCAAGAAGATCGGCTATGCTTCGCGGCCCAAGCTCGTTCATGAGAAGCAAGCTGCGGCAGCTGTCGGTCAAGCTCTGCTCATGCAAGCGTACCAAGAAGCTTTCGCTTCCTATGGGACTGACGGAGGCATCGGTGTTGCTCAGATTCTGCTGACGCGCGCAGATTTCTCCAACCGTAAACGGATCAACAATGCGCTCATGACCATTGAAGAGCTCCTCCATCGGCGTATGATTCCGATTGTCAACGAGAATGACACCGTCGCAACGGACGAACTGAAATTCAGCGAAAATGACACCTTGTCCGCGCTTGTCGGCAATCTCGTGAAAGCGAAGAGGCTTATTATTCTCACCGACATGGACGGCTTGTATACAGAAGATCCGCGCAAAAACCCGAATGCCGTGAAGATCGACCGCGTCGATCACATTACGGATGACATTCTTCGCATCGCGGGCGGCGCAGGCTCATCCGTTGGAACTGGCGGCATGCGCTCCAAGATCGAAGCGGCGCGAATCGCGATGCGCGGCGGCGTTCCGGTCTTTATCGGTCGCGTTATGGAACCTGGTGATCTGATGCTCGCAGTGAAGGATGACGGCAAAGGCACTTATTTTGACACCAATGAACATAACTTGACGACCAAGAAGCAATGGCTCGGCTTCCACTCGATGCCGCAAGGCCGCATAATTGTCGATGAAGGCGCTGAGAAGGCGCTTTTGCTCGGCGGGAAGAGCTTACTTCCGGCAGGTATTCAAGCTATTGACGGCGACTTCCACCCTGGCGATGTCGTAGAAGTGTTCAACGCACATCAGCAATCGCTCGGACGTGGCGTCGTCAACTATGCTGCATGGCAAGTTCAAGCAGTCGCTGGCCTAAGTACTGAAGAAGTGCGCAGACGTGTCGAGGTATCAAGGATTGAAGTCATACACCGTGATGAATGGGTCACACTTAGAGCTTAAATAACAGATAACAGATAACAGATAACGGATATGGAGAGGGAGAGCGTTATGAGCGAAGTGAGGGAAAAAGCAGCGTTAGCGAAACAAGCTGCGACAGTCATGAACCGATTGACAACGAATGAGAAGAACAAAGCTTTGCAAGTGATGGCTGACCATCTCATCGTGCAGCAGGATTCCATCCTTGCAGCCAATCTTAAAGATATTGATCGCGGCCGTGCGAACGGCACAAGCGAGTCTTTACTCGATCGCCTCACTTTAACGCAGAGTCGCATCGCGGATATTGCTGATGGCTTGCGCCAGGTAGCTGAACTTCCCGATCCCGTTGGCAAGACACTCGAATCGTTCGAGCGACCGAACGGCCTTCGCGTCGAGAAAATATCGGTGCCGCTTGGCGTCATCGGTATGATCTACGAAGCGCGTCCGAACGTGACCGTTGACGCCGCTGGACTATGCCTCAAGACAGGCAATGCAGTCGTTCTTCGCGGCGGCTCCGCAGCACTTGATTCGAATCGCCGCATCGTCGAGGTACTGCGCGAAGCACTCGCAACCACTGCCCTGCCGCCTGATGCATTACAGCTCATCGAAGACCCATCTCGCTCTTCGGTCGATGAGATGCTGAAGCTGAACGGTCTGCTCGATGTTGTCATTCCTCGCGGAGGAGCTTCATTAATTCGCAATGTTGTTGAAAATGCGACCGTCCCTGTCATTGAAACCGGGGCAGGCATTTGTCATACTTATTTGGATGAAAGCGCGCAGCCAGCAATGGCAGCAGACATCGCCTTTAATGCCAAGGTGCAGCGCCCTTCTGTCTGCAACTCCATGGAGACGCTGCTCGTTCACGAAGCATGGGCTAATCGCCATCTAAGCGAACTGGCTAACCGATTCCATTCGGTAAACGTAGAGCTTCGCGGCTGTGACCGTACGTTGACGCTTATCCCAGAAGCGAAATCGGTAACGGAAGCCGATTATGCAACAGAATATAATGACTACATCATGAATATTCGAATCGTTGCAAGTGTGGACGAAGCGATTGGGCATATCCGCAAGTATGGCACGATGCATTCAGAGTGTATTGTGACGGAGAATGAAGAGCATGCAGCAGCGTTCCTGCAACAGGTTGATGCTGCAGCCGTTTACCATAATGCTTCCACAAGATTCACAGACGGATTCGAATTCGGCTATGGCGCCGAAATCGGCATAAGCACACAGAAGCTGCATGCACGCGGACCGATGGGTCTGCCTGCGCTCACTTCGACGAAGTTTAGAGTTTACGGCAACGGACAAGTTCGCGGATAAGGACAGGAGGAGCATAAGGCAATGACAACACTTTCGAATGCAGAGGCAGTGCAGGAAATCAGTTCGCTCAAAATGTGTTTCTATGGCGCAGGCTCAATGGCCGAAGCCATGGTAAGAGGCTTGCTGGACCGCGGTTTAACGGAGCCTCAGCAGGTTAGCATGATGAATCGCTCGAACATTGACCGGCTTAATGAGCTCTCCTCCCGATATGGCGTGCATACGGCTGCGCATGATGAGGAGAAATCCAGCATGCTGCGGGAAGCCGATATCGTCTTCCTCGCGATGAAGCCGAAGGACGCAGCAGAAGCGATATCAAATATCCGCGAGCTGCTTCATCCTGGACAATTAATCGTCTCGATAATTGCAGGGATGACGATAAAGACGCTCGAAACGCTGGTCGGCAAACCGATGCCGGTCGTCCGTACAATGCCGAACACTTCAAGTACGATCGGACTTGGCGCAACAGGCGTCAGCTTCTCCTCGTCAGTTACGGCCTCACAGCGTACTCTCGCGGAGCTGATGTTCCAATCTGTCGGCTTAACTGCCGTCGTTGAGGAGCCAAAGCTTGATGTAGTCACTGGACTTTCGGGCAGCGGCCCTGCGTATGTCTATTATTTGATGGAAGCAATGATTGCTGCCGGAACTGAGCTTGGCTTAACGGAGGAAGCAGCTCGCGAGCTAACGATTCAAACCGTACTAGGAGCTGCCCATATGGTAAAAGCTACAGGTGAGAATCCGGCAGAACTACGCCGCAAAGTTACGTCTCCGAACGGAACGACTCATGCGGCAATTGAAAAATTGGATGCGAACAATTTCTCCGGCAGCGTAATCAGCGCAATTGCCTGCGCTGCGGAACGCGCTGCAGAAATGGGCGCAGAAATCGAAAGGAAAGCGACATCATGAGTAATGGTGCAGTATGTATAGCAACCTATCGTCTTCATGACGATAAAGCAGATTTTCAGAAGAAAGCGCTTGGTATTGCCGTAGGACTTACAGTCGGTAGTTGGACGGAGCTTCCGGAAGCACGCAAAGCTGAGATGGAGAAGCATCTCGGCCGCGTCGTTTCCGTTGAAGCTCATGAACCGGCTGACGTTAGGCCTGGCGAGCGTTATGCGGATATCCGCATCGCTTACCCTGACGTCAACTTCAGCCGCGACCTCCCTGCCCTGCTCGTAACGGTATTCGGCAAGCTGTCCATGGACGGCAAGATCAAGCTGCTTGATCTTGATTTCTCTTCCGACTTCGTATCGGCCTTCCCAGGACCGAAGTTCGGCATCTCCGGCATTCGCGATTTGCTCGGTGTTTATGAGCGACCATTGCTCATGAGTATCTTCAAATCCGTTATCGGTCATGACCTGCACAACCTGCGCGACCAGTTCTACAAGCAAGCGCTCGGCGGCGTCGATCTGATCAAGGATGACGAGATTCTATTCGAAAACCCGCTGACACCGCTTGAGAAACGTGTGGAAGCTTGTATGGAAGCAGCGCGGCAAGCGGAAGCCGAAACCGGACAGAAGCTGCTCTATGCGGTGAATCTAACTGGACCGACATCGAAGCTGGCTTCGCAGGCGAAGCGAGCAATTGCAGCAGGCGCCAATGCCTTGCTCTTCAACGTCTTAGCTTACGGCTACGACGTGCTGCATGAGCTAAGCAGCGATCCGGACATTTCGGTACCTATTGCCGCTCATCCAGCGATGGCTGGCGCTCTCTATCCATCGCCGCATTATGGCATTGCAGCTCCACTCTTGCTTGGCAAGCTGATGCGCCTTGCTGGCGCGGATCTCGCCCTCTTCCCTTCACCATACGGCTCGGTCGTCATGCCAAGAGAAGAGAATCTTGCTGTTCAAGCCGCGCTCATCGATGCAGCATTGCCTGTACGCAGCAGCTTCCCGGTACCTTCGGCAGGCATTCACCCGGGACTCGTCCCGCTCATCCTGCGCGACTTCGGCACAGAGGTTGTCGTAAACGCAGGCGGCGGCATCCACGGACATCCAATGGGTACAGCAGCTGGCGGTCATGCGTTCCGTCAAGCCATTGAAGCGGCAAGCGCAGGCGTTTCACTGCCTGACGCGGCAGCACAGTCTGGCAATGAAGCGCTCAAGGCCGCGATTGAATTGTGGGGGTATAAAGAGTAATGAAACGTGTTATTTTTTGTGATTTCGACGGTACGATTACCGAGAACGATAACATTGTCGCGATTATCCGCCATTTCAACCCTCCCGGCTGGGAGGCGATTGTGAATGATATCGTCGCACAGCGCAAGACAATCCGAGAAGGTGTTGGCGAGATGTTCCGCCTGCTTCCTACTTCGATGAAGCGTGAAGTTGTGGACTATGCCATCTCGAATGCGAAGATTCGTGCCGGTTTCGCAGAGCTGCTGCAATTCTGCAAAGATACCGATATCGAGTTCTTCGTCACGAGCGGCGGGATCGACTTCTTCGTCTATCCACTTCTTGCACCATTCGGCATTCCGGAGGAGCATATTTATTGCAACGGCAGCGATTTCTCTGGCGAACAGATTGAGATCACTTGGCCGCACCCTTGCGAAGGCGAATGCAAGACCGATTGCGGCATGTGCAAATCCACGATCATCCGCCGTTTCCCTAGTGATCGCTATGAACGAATCATTATCGGCGACAGCGTGACGGACTTTGAAGGCGCGAAGCTCGTTGATACGGTATTCGCACGCTCTCATCTCATCCTGAAATGCAAGGAGCTCGGACTTCCATTCCATCCGTTCGAGACATTCCATGATGTTATACAGGTACTGAAACTGCAGGAGGCGACAACTTAACGATGTCATTTGAACGAATTGCTACAGAAGATAAACAGCGCGCGCTTGCAGAGCTTACCGAAGTGAAGAGCCTCTTCGCTTCCCGCGGCTGGTTCCCTGGCACAAGCGGCAATCTTTCCATTCGTGTCGGCGATTACACGCAAGACGAATTCCACTTCGCCATTACGGCGAGCGGTAAGGACAAATCGCTCTCGACACCGGAGGACTTCCTGTTCGTTGACCAATCGGGCAAGCCTTGCGAGACAACTCGGCTCAAGCCATCTGCGGAGACGCTCATTCACTGTGAGATTTATCGGCAAACAGGCGCCGGTGCAATCTTCCACATTCATTCCGTGTTCAATAGCATCGTGTCAGAGCTGTTCTGGGAGCGCAAATCAATTCCCGTGGACGGTGTTGAGCTGATCAAAGCATTCAACATTTGGGACGAGGAAGCGCATATCGACATTCCGATCGTTTCGAATTTCACGCATATCCCCAGCATCGTGCCGGAAGTTACGGAACGGCTTGATCCTCGAATCCCTGGCATTATGCTGCGCAAGCATGGCATCTACGCCTGGGGCGCGAACGCATTCGAAGCGAAGCGTCATCTGGAAGCGTTCGAGTTCCTGTTCGAATATGTTTACCGCTGGGAGCTGCTGCAACGCAAGGCGTAGCAAATTAGCAACACAAAAGGCGATAAAATTGGCTGCACGTTCATTCGTCAGCTGGTTTTATCGCCTTTTATTCTCTCTTGAAATCCCTCTTGGAATGCCATCCGCAGCCGCTCAGCAGCAAGTACTGCAAGCTCGATTTTGTTCAACGCATAGCAGTGCTCCTCTGTCATCTCGAAGACTGCCGGCAATTGCAGCTCGGCGTCGAAATACGAATTCACATGATCCTTCACCAGATTGAACCAATCTTCCCGATCCGCAGTTGCGAGCGGGACATCCTCCCACGCTGCAGCAAGCTCCAGGCTAGTCAGCTTCGAAGCGCCCTCACGCAGCGCACAGCCATCCAGCTTCTCTATATAAGACGCAGACGAAGCAGCCGTATTCAGCTCCTTCGTGAACATCTGCGGCGCATAATCCGCTCGCGATCCAGTGTGCGGCACGGCGCGAACGAACGCATGAACCCCAGTCGACACCTCGGGTACGCCAAATAGTATGGCATACAATCTTTTACCGAATTCGATGCGCTCCGGCAAGCTGCTGAAATCTTCCAGAATAAGACCTGCCAGCTTCTTATCTAAGCCACCAGGCGTACAATAAGGCATGAACACCGCGTTCGTCTGCAAAGGGGATTGAAACAGAAAGGAAGGCTGACCAAGTACATGCTGTTTGAAGTATGGACTTTGAATGATCGGTTCCTCTATCACATGCTGTTCATTAACGATAAGCGCTGTCGTAAGAAGCGCCGAGTTTTTGCGCCGCCAGAATTGCGACCATACCGGCTTCATGAAAGCTGATACTTGAAACGCAGGCAGCAGATCGAATAGCTCCCTCCCTGCCTTGCACGACGCTTCATAGAGCAGCAGCTGCGGGTAGGCGTCTTGAAAAATAAGCGAGTTCACGCGCTCTAGTAGAAGAAATGTATCCTTCCGGTGACCGTCATCGAGCAGCCTCGGCAGCAGATCCCCTTGCAAATCCGTCATATTCCAGCCGCCATTGCGGGAAACCACATGTGCGAGCAGCGCCCAATGAAGCTCCTGGCAGCGAAAATAAACAGCCCGGTACGCTTCCGTACGCGTTACGTTGTTCCGGTTGGCCTGCTCCGTTTCGTGAAGGATTCGATGGATGAGTGCTCTTTCGTCCTTCGTATATTCATGCACGCGCTTACCTTGCGCATTGGACTGCGATTCCCATGCGTGCCTCAGCTCGCGGAGAAGCTCATGACGCAATTTCGGTGCCTCCGCTTGAAGCAATTGCTGCTTGGACCTCATACGGGCTCGCTGCTTCATCGCGACATATCCTAACAGCTTTGCCGGCAGCTGCGCGAACAGCTTGAACAGCTTGAGCAGGCGGTTCATTTCTCTCTCCCTCCTTCTTTTCATCTGCTTAATCAGTAGTATCTGCTTCGCTACCTTCAATTAGCCGCACGTAGTATAATTGAACAAGAGAATCTACCGTAACGAGGGAAGAGGTGCAGACGAATGTGCGGACGGTATACGATAACGATAACGATGGAAGAGCTTATGCTACGTTATTTCATTTCCCAGACAAATGTGCCTTTTCACAAGCCTAAATACAATGTAGCTCCAGGCCAGATGATCATGGCGATTATTAATGACGGGGAACAGAACCGTCTTGGCGAGCTCAAATGGGGGCTTGTCCCTTCTTGGGCAGACAGTCCGAAGGTAGGCTCGAAGATGCTCAACGCACGTGCGGAAACGGCTTGGGAGAAGCCAGCGTTCCGTGAGTTGATCCGTCGTAAACGATGCATCATTCCAGCAGACGGATTCTATGACTGGCGGCAGGATGTTCTCGCTGGGAAGCAGCCGATGCGGATTGTGCGAAGTGACCGCAAACTATTCAGCATGGCAGGACTGTATGATACGTGGATTTCATCGGAAGGCGTCAAGCTGAGTACGTGCACCATCCTGACGACAACACCGAACAAGCTGATGGAACCGATACACGATCGGATGCCAGTCATCCTTCAAGAAGAGGACGAGCCCCTCTGGCTGAATCGGCGCATTCAGACCCGTGCGGAGCTTGATAAGCTATTGAGCCCTTTCCCATCGGAGCTGATGGATGCCTACCCCGTCGCGAAGACCGTTGGCAGCGTCAGCTATGACGACCCGTCTTGCATCGAACCGTTAACGTGCTAATAACTAACCCCGAACAATAAAAAAAACCGCCAATCCGAAGATTAGCGGAACATCGCCCATAATTTAATTAAGTGCAGCGTATTTTTCGGGTCGATCTTCTGACCGAGCACGAACGAGATGAGCTGCTCCTCTTGAAGCTCCGTGAGCGGCTCCTGCAATACTCCGGCTGCTGCTCGTACGAGCTTGCGTACCTTGAGCCGGTCTTGCAAATCGTATTTGGTCACACCATCGATCAGCATCTTCACGCGATCCTTGATGACAGGATTCTTCATCTTTACTTTCACACGCTCGACCAGATCCGGCCGTATGCCGTATTTTGTGTAACTCATCTTCGATATAGCACCTCCGTCCGGCTTCTAAAAGCCATACGATGTACTATATGCCGCCCTAGCGCTTTTAAGAAACTAGTCCAACAGCTCTCCCTGAAAAAGTTGCTCTCGCCTAAGCACCTCTCGTAGTCTCGCGTAAGCCGCCGCGCTCCAGAAATCCGACCTTGCGGTCAGCTCTGCTGCATCATCCCGCGCATCCTCAAGCACCCCGAAATCGGCTGCCATATCGGCCAGCTTAAAGTCTGGCACACCGCTCTGCTTCGTACCGAAGAAATCGCCAGGTCCGCGCAGCTCCAGATCCCTCCTGGATACTTCGAAGCCATCGTCGGTCTCGGTCATAATCTTCATCCGTTCGCGGCCATTCTCAGACTTCGGATCCGCAATGAGCACGCAATACGATTGATGAGAGCCGCGACCAACTCGTCCTCGCAGCTGGTGAAGCTGCGAGAGTCCGAATCGCTCCGCATCCATAATGACCATAAGCGTTGCATTTGGCACGTCTACGCCGACCTCTACAACAGTCGTTGCCACGAGCACATGCACTTCATTCTCGCTGAATGCGCGCATGACCTCGTCTTTCTCCGCCGTTGTAAGCCGGCCATGCAATAAGCCGATACGCAGATCAGGGAACGCCTGCTGAATTTGAATGTGCAGGTCAATCGCGTTCTGGACATCAAGCTTGTCCGACTCTTCGATGAGCGGACAGATAAAGTAGCATTGACGCCCCGCCTCTACTTCCCGCCGAATAAAGCCAAGTACACGGTCTAACATATTGTGCTTGACCCAATTCGTTTGAATGGGCTTGCGTCCTTGCGGGCGCTCGCGCAGGGTCGACACATCTAGATCGCCGAATGCCGTAATCGCAAGCGTTCTCGGAATTGGCGTCGCTGTCATCGTAAGCACATCCGGGTTCATTCCTTTGCGGCGCAGCACGCTTCGCTGATTAACGCCGAATCGGTGCTGCTCATCGGTAACGACGAGGCCAAGGCTGCGGAAATTAACGCCTTCTTGAATAATGGCCTGTGTACCGACAATGACATCAATGAGCCCCATTTGCAGCCCAGCTAGCACATCACGCCGTCGCTTCTCCGTCAGGCTGCCCGTTAGCAAGCCTACCTGCAGTCCTACGCCGCCCAGGAGCTTCTGTAACGAGCGGTAATGCTGCTCCGCTAGTATCTCCGTCGGAACCATGAGCGCGCCTTGATGGCCTGCTTTCACCGCGGCAAACAGCGCAATCGCTGCCACTACCGTCTTACCCGAGCCGACGTCGCCTTGCAACAACCGATTCATGCAAGACGGGTTACGCATATCAATGAGAATCTCATTGACCACCTTCTTCTGCGAATCCGTCAGTTCAAAAGGCAGCGTACGCACGAAGACGCGAATCGACTCTCCATCAACAACATGCGCGACACCATCTTGCCGTTTACGATTAATCGTGCGGTACGCCTGCAGCTTAAGCTGGAACAAGAACAGCTCTTCGAACACAAGCCTGCGCCTTGCCGCTTGCCCCATTGCGATATCCTCAGGGTTGTGGATATGCATAACCGCATCGACGCGAGGCATGAGCCCATGCTTGTCCATGAGCTCAACCGGCAGCATCTCTTCAATCATCGCGCCGTATTGCAAGAGCGCCTGATTAATCATTTTGCGCATCCATGGCTGTGTAATGCTCCCTCCAACCGAATAGACCGATTGAAGCGTCCCAGACTTGGCTTTCCCTTTGTCAGGAAACTCCGAGTCTGACACCGTCATCTGCAGCCGATGCTGCTCCCATTTGCCGGTGATGATGATATCACGCCCCGGAATGAGCTGCTCCTGAAGAAAATGCCGATTGAACCAAACTGCCGTAATGAGCACGTTCTCGATAGCGATTTTGCAAGTGAGCCTCGTCTTCGCCTTCCCGTAGCGCTGAAGCAGCGGATTTCCCATGATCTTGCCTTCGAACGTTGCTTTCTCGCCGTCTTTCGTTTCCCCAATGTTCCGAATGCGGTAATCTTCATACCGAAACGGAAAGTAATCCAGCAAATCAGCGATCGTATGAACGCCAAAGGCGTGAAGCTCTTGTTCCTTCTGAGCACTCACGCCTTTTATTTGCCGGACAGTAAGTTCATCCAGCTTCATCTCCCAAACCTCACACTCGCGTAATGAATAACGCAGCGGCGCCAGGGCCAGCATGCGTTCCGATAACGGAGCCGATCTCCGTCTGTCTAATCGTAACGACTTTGAGCTGTGTCTGCGCAAGAGCCGCAAGCTCCTTCGCTAGCTCGCTCTTATGCGTCCAACCAACTGTCATCTCAACGGCATCATCGCCGTATTCCTGCTTGAATAGATCCACGATGCGCTGCATCGCTTTCTTCGTGCCGCGCACTTTATCGACCGCCGACACTTCGCCATCCTGATCGATCGTCAGAATCGGCTTAATGTTCAGAATCGAGCCGAACAATGCAGCTGCTTTCCCAATACGTCCGCCCTTCTGCAAGTAATCGAGCGTATCGAGCAAGAAGTATATTTTGCGATTCTTGATCATTTCATCAATCTTCGCGAGAATGCGCTCTTTCGACTCGCCGGCAGCAGCCATCTCGGCAGCCGTCACGACAAGCATACCACAGCCATACGATGCCGATTTGGAATCGATCACAGTGATGTCATTAACCGTTTCAAGCAGCGTCGAGCCCAGAACCGCGGATTGATAAGTGCCGCTAAGTGCTGAAGATAGATGAATCGAGATAATGGATTGATCCGGTTTCTGGGCAAGCTGCCGCTCGTACATTTCCATAAATTCCGTCGGAGAAGGCTGCGACGTCTTCGGGAGCATCTCTGACTTTGCCAGACGCTCATAAAATTCATTGTTTGAAATCGTCACCGTATCGAGAAAAGACTCTTCTCCAAACAATACTTTCAAAGGCACCATCTCGATACCAAGCTGCTCTCGAACACGCTTCGGCACATCGGCCGTGCTGTCCGTAATGATTTTGACTTTGACTGCGCTCATCCTACATGCCCCCTATTCCACTGCAATAAGATATGGATAAAGCGGTTGACCGCCAGCATGCACTTCAAACTCAGCATCGTCAAACGTTTCCTTCGCCCATGCGATGAAATCCGCTGTCTCCGCTGCGTTTGCCTGCTCGCCCGTCAGAATCGTGACGAGCTCGCCACCATCCTCAAGCATACGAGTCAGCAGCGCTTGGCATGTCTCTTGCAAGCTTGCAGAAGAGGCTACGATCGACTTCTCCATGATGCCGATGTAATCGCCCTCTTGGATCGTTATGTCGTCAATCTCCGTGTTGCGAACTGCATTTGTCACCTGTCCAGACCGAACATGCTTGAATGCCGTATTCATCGCTTCCGTATTCTCTTCGGCTGTACTTTCTTCCTTGAACGCCAGTACAGCAGCAAGGCCTTGGGGAATCGTCTTCGTCCCGATTACCGTCACGTTGCGATCAGACAATTCAGCAGCCTGCTGAGCAGCTAGAATGATGTTGCCATTGTTCGGCAGCAAGAAGATATGTTCCGCAGCGAGCGATTCAATCGCATTGACGAAGTCTTCTGTCGACGGGTTCATGGATTGTCCACCAGACAGCACAACATCAACGTTGTTATCGAGGAAAATCGATCCGATGCCTTCGCCCATCGCCACTGCGATGATGCCAAACGGAGCCCACTCATGCGCTTGCTCTGCGGAGAGAGAAGTTGCTTGAGTGCCTGTCAGCACTTCGGATACTGCTAACCCAAGCGCTGCTTCCTCCACAATCGCTGTCTCAGGAAGCGTGTCGCTGGAAGCTGCCTTATTGCTGAGTTCAGCCATCTCCTCATGCAGCAGATCACGATGCTGCTCACGCATGTTCAAGATGTGAATGTCCGTCAGCTCACCGTAAGGAAGTGCATAGTTAAGTACATCTCCCGGCTTTCGGGAATGAACATGAACTTTTATGATATCATCATCGGCAATAACGAGAATGGAATCGCCGTCTCTGCTGAGCATGCCTTTGAACAACGCTTCATCGAATCGAAGTTTACTGCGATCTCCCAGCTTGCGATTGATGAAGAACTCCATATCGTACAGGAATTCGATACCCTCGGTCTCAAGGCGCGCTTGCGCACTAGCATTCGCATGAGCCGGACGCTTGGGCGCCGGTGCAGCTGCTGCAGGCGCTAGCGGATTCGCAGCTTTGAACAGCTCAGGGAAAGCCGCTTCCGTTCCAATCGAATGATCGGCGCTAATTCCTTGCTCCTCATTCATGGCACGAAGGAAGCCTTCATAGATGCACACCAGACCTTGACCGCCGGAGTCAACGACGCCTACTTGCTTCAGTACAGGCAGCAAATCAGGCGTGCGGGCAAGCGATTCATTCGCTTTCTCCAGCACTTCTGTCATCAGCTCTGTCATGTCACTCGTACGCTTCGCGTAGAAGACTGCATGCTTCGCAGCATCTTTGGCTACAGTAAGAATCGTACCTTCAACCGGCTTCACAACCGCCTTGTACGCCATATCTACACCGTTCTGCAAGGCAGCGGCAAACTGATTCGTATCAATCTGCTCCAACTGGCCCACGCTCTTCGAGAAGCCTCGGAACAGCTGCGACAAAATAACACCCGAGTTGCCCCGAGCACCCATTAACAACCCCTTAGAAAGCGCTTCCGCAACTTTGCCTACTACTGGAGAAGGCTTGCTTTGCAGCTCTCGTTTGCCAGAGGTCATCGTTAAATTCATATTCGTTCCGGTATCGCCATCAGGAACCGGGAACACATTTAGCGCGTTAATGCGCTCTACATTGTTCTGTAAGTTTTCCGCTCCGCTCAGTACCATTCCCATAAAGTCCGAGCCGTTAATAAAGCGTTTAGTCAAACGAAATTACCCCTTCCTACCGAGATACCCGTACGCCTTGGACAAAAATATTGACGACGTCTACTTTGACGCCGAGAACCTCATTCATCACATATTTCACTTTTGATTGAATGTTATGTGCGACCTCGGATATTTTTGTGCCGTAGCTCACGATGATGTACAAATCAATGTGTAAGTAATCGTTCTCTCGGTGGACTTCCACACCGCGCGACAAGTTATCTCGACCAAGCAGCTCGGCGATACCGTCTTTCAGCTGCTTTCTTGAAGCCATACCTACCAGTCCATAACAATCCATAGCCGCCGAACCGGCCAGGACGGAGATGACATGGTCCGTAATGAAAACATTTCCGATTTCCGAATTGATCTGCAGAGGCATGGATACCACTCCTTCACCGTTATTATTATGGACTAAATAGCATTGTACTATAAATAACGACGTTTTTGAAGTCCAGCACCTGTTTTTCGACCATATTCTACATCATAGGCGTTTTCTTAGGTTTTATTCGTCTTCAGCTAATGCTTGATGAATGTATAGACATGTGATATTATATTGGAGTCTGTTTGTTTGCAGTGAATCTTCAAGGGAGGTGTATTCCATGTCTCGCAAATGTTTCATTACGGGCAAAGGTCCAGGAGTAGGTAACAATGTCTCGCACGCTAACAACAAAACCCGCCGCTCTTGGGGCGTTAACGTACAGAAAGTTAGAATTCTCGTTAACGGTAAGCCAAAACGCGTTTATGTCAGCACTCGTGCTCTGAAATCCGGACAAGTTACTCGTGTATAACGGCATACAGCCATGGACAAAAAGCACCTGATTCAATCAGGTGCTTTTTTGCTTGTCTTACCACTTCGATTCGATCCGTACCATCAAATCCGTTCCACTAGATCCGTACCACTTACTCCGTACCATGAGATGGTGCCTGACTCAGTTCTTCTGAAACGTATTCAAAATCGCCTTCACAAAGCCACCCAAAAACTTCGGCAGCTTGATGGTATAAAATTTCATGCTCCACCCCTCCTAGAAGTTTTGCTAGCAAAGCAAAACTTCTGTTCACTCCATCCGTAACAGCTCTCTCACCTTCCAAATAAAAAAGGTTACAAGAACGTTCGTTCATGTAACCATCCTATGCGAAATATAACTGTCCTATTCCATAACGGGACAGTAGTTCCAAGGTCAAGCTGCTGACGGCAGCGACTGATTCTTTGTGTAGAGTATTACAGCAATAGCAAGAGTAAAGAAGATAAAGAAGAAGAGCGCAAAGACCACGAATACGATACGCGAGCGCAGTGATGCTGACCTTTTGAAGAAGAATATGGCTATGACGATTGCAAGCACTGAAAAAATCATATTAATGCCGCTCTTCATAAAAGGAAAGATGGAGAGCATGAGTCCACAGCCTGCGCTGTAAAGGGCCATCCATAGCCCTTTCTTCATATTATCGCCCATGTTGTCCCTCCTCTAGCGCAATGCCGCGATAGCAGCTGCACGGTCACGTTCAGAAAAGACCGCATTGCCAGCTACAAGCACATTCGCGCCTGCTTCGGTCACGAGCGGTGCTGTAGTCGCATTAATGCCGCCATCCACCTGGATAAGCATATCGCTTAATCCACGCGCTTCCAACAGCGTACACAGCTGACGAAGCTTCTGAACCGACTGTGGGATGAACTGCTGCCCGCCGAAGCCCGGATTCACGGTCATGATGAGGATCATATCCAGATCGTCCAGAACATGTTCCAGCACGTTTAACGGTGTTGCCGGATTAAGTGCAACGCCAGCTGGAAGACCTGCTTCCTTGATCTGATGGATGACACGGTGCAGATGGACACAAGCTTCCGCATGAACCGTAATCCGATCCGCCCCTGCTGCGACATAAGAAGCAATATGCAGTTCAGGACGTTCAATCATAAGATGAACATCGAACGTCAGCTTCGTTGCTGACCGAACCGCTCCGATGACGAGCGGACCAAATGTTAATGTCGGTACAAAATGACCGTCCATGACATCAATATGAATCCAATCGGCGCCGGCACGTTCAACGTCTTTAATCTCTTCTGCAAGTGTCGCGAAATTCGCAGACAGAATGGATGGTGCAATGATAGACATTTCAGTACCTCCGCTTTTTATCTTTCATTTCAGCCATGAAGATTTCATAGTTGCTGAAGCGGCTTGGAGCGATCTCGCCTCTCTCCAGCGCAGCTAGCACGGCACACTCCGGCTCGTGCAGATGAGTGCATCCGCGGAATTTGCATGAGGAGGAAAGCTCCTTCATTTCTCTGAAGCAGCTGCCCAGCTCTTCAATGCCAAGCTCGGCAAAATCTAGCTGGCTAAAGCCAGGTGTATCTGCAACATAGCCGCCGCCAATATCAATTAGTTCTACATGGCGTGTAGTATGTTTACCCCGGCCGAGCCGGTTGCTAATTTCATTCGTTTCTAGTGTCAGACCCGGAACAAGAGCGTTGAGGAGCGACGACTTACCAACACCGGATTGGCCCGCGAACACCGATAGATGCCCTTTCAGCCGTTCAGATAAGGCCGTCGTCCCTTCGCCTTGCTTGGAGCTTGTCACAAGCACTTCGTAGCCGATCGGCTCGTAAACACGCAGCACGTCGCTTAATGCCTGACGCGCTTCTACCGTTTCTTCGCCATCTTCCGTCAAATCCTGCTTACTGAGGCAAAGCACCGCGTCAATGCCGGCATGCTCAATATGAACGAGAAACTTATCGAGCAGCAGCAGATTAAGCGTCGGTTCTGTCACCGAGAAAACGAGAACAGCCAGATCAATATTCGCAACAGGCGGGCGAATAAGCTCTGAAGAACGAGTCGAGATCGAATTCACAGCGCCTTCGCCGTTCTCCGTTTCTTCGAACTCCACGATATCGCCAACGAGGGGCGATTCGCCCCTCTTCTTGAATATGCCGCGTGCTCTGCACTGAATCGTCGGCTCATCCGAAGCTGCATCAATTGGCCGAACGTAATAATAGCCACTTAATGCTTTGACAATTCGCCCTGTTTGCTCTTCTTTATTGCTCTGCTGTTTGGTCAGCCGGCTGTTCGTCTTCTGGTTTCGCTGGCTGCTCGTTTGTGGTGGTCGTATTGCCATCAGTTGGACTCTCCTCGGTTTGTGCCGGCTGATCGGCCGGCGGCATTTCAGTACCTGGAACCGTCTCCGGCGCCCCATCAGCTCCCGACTTCACATCCTCATAAGTCTTGGAGAACGTATCGGTAAACTGCTTATCTCGATAGATCGTTACACTTGCTTCAGTATTCGGGCTCAGAACAACCTTAACCGGGAACGTCTGAGTATCTTTTATTTTGCGTTTGCCCCATTCAATATTCTCGCCGCGCGCATCGGTATACGTAATGCGAATCTCGCTCGTTTTGCCCGCAACTGCTGGCGAAATGACGATATTGAACGTATATTCAAGTGCTTCTTGCGGCAAGCCGGAGCTGACAGTCAGCGTGATCGCTTCCCCAGCAGATACTGGCGCCTGTGGATCAAACGGATACTGTGCAATAACCGTTCCTTCCGGTTTATAGCTTGGCTCCCGAACGATATCAGCTTCATTAATCTTGAGATCCTTCGATTTCAAGAGGGCAATCGCTTGTTTCTCGGTCAAGTCAAGCAGCTTCGGCATCGGGAACGTCTCTTTGCCTTGGCTTACCGTGAAGCTGAATTTCGCAGTCTTCGGATCGTACTGCTCACCAGAAGCAGGCGTTTGTTCCAGAATGATCCCCGGCGTCTCATCACTGAATACTTCCTGTTTCTCAATATTTTCTTCAGCTACACCAAGGCTAACGAGGGCATTATAAGAATCCTCGTAGCTCTTGCCTTTATAATCGCTGACCGTTTCTAGCTTCGGCCCCTTACTGACGTAGAGCTTGATAAACGAGCCAACCTTCACACGCTGGTTCGGCTTCGATTGCTCGTACACAATATCTTTGGCCACGTCTTCTTTATCCGTGTAGATCGATGGCTCCTCAACCTTCAGCCCAGCTTGTTCAAGTGTTGTCCGCGCCTCTGTCTCCGTCATGTTGACGACATATGGCACGTCGACTTCCTTAATATCAAACCAACTGAGCACTTTCATTGCTCCCCAATAAACCAGAGCAATAACGAGGAATGTAACGAGTACGGTAACGACAGGCTTGACCCATCTTTTCTTACGCGGTTCACCAAGCCCATCGGAGTTCCAGCGGTCATCCTTATCGCTGTCTTCATCCGATTTCGCTGAAATCTGAGCGATCTCCACTGGCTCCGTCTTCGAAGCTACAGCCGATGCAGCCAACTTATCTGCAATACTGCCCCGGATTGCAGGCATGACGCGAGTCTCGTCGAAATCCGGATTGCCGAACGTAATCTTCGGTTCAGTCAACCTCTCTGGCTGAAGCGCTGTTTCGAGATCGCTCAACATTTCGGTGGCCGAAGAGTAACGCTCATTCGGATTTTTACGCATCGCCCGAAGGATAATGTTCTCCACACTTTGCGGTATGTACGGGTTAAGCGCGCGCGGCTCCGCAAAGGATTCCTGCAAATGCTTCAGCGCGACGCTGATCGGGCTTTCACCAAGGAACGGCAGCTTGCCCGTAACCATCTGGTAAAGAACGATACCAAGTGAGTATAGATCGGACTTCTCGCCGGTAACGACTCCCTTTGCATGCTCAGGCGAGAAATAGTGCACCGATCCAACTACCGAACCAGTCTGCGTAATCGTTGAAGACGTCACTGCACGCGCGATACCGAAGTCCGTTACTTTCACGCGGCCGTTCTTGCCTATGAGAATGTTGTGCGGCTTAATATCGCGATGAATAATTTGGTTATGATGCGCATGATCAAGAGCATCGCAAATTTGAATCGCAATCCGAACAGCCTCATCTGCCTGAAGCGGCGCCCGTTCTTTAATCATTTCATTCAAATTGTTGCCTTCAACATATTCCATGACGATATAATGCGTATCGTCTTCCTGTCCAACGTCGTAAATACTGACGACATTGGGGTGAGACAGTGCGGCAGCCGATTGCGCCTCACGTCTGAAACGGCGAATAAATTCTTCGTCATGCACAAATTGCTGTCGCAATATTTTCACAGCAACGTTGCGGTTCAGTAGAATATCTTGGGCCTTGTAAACGAGCGCCATACCGCCCCCGCCAATACGGGTAATAATTTCGTAACGTCCGCCGAGTTCATGTCCTATCATGTCGATCACTCCTCTTGCTTTGTGTCTTCGGCATGATGCAGCAGAATGACCGTGATATTATCGTCTCCGCCGGCTTGCAGTGCAAGCTGTAAGAGTTTATCCGCCTTCTGATCCAAGCTTAATTCATTCTGCTCCAAGGTACCTATGATTTCGGAAGGACTGACCATCGTCGTGAGCCCATCGCTGCACAGCATCAACACATCGTCCTCACGCCAGCCCGTGCAAATAATGTCCACTTCCACTTGCTCATCTGTTCCGAGAGCTCGTGTAATGACGTTACGGCGCGGATGTGTTGCCGCTTCTTCAAGCGTAATTTGACCGGACTTCACAAGCTCATTGACAAGGGTATGATCATCTGTCAATTGTGTAAGCACTTGGTCCCGCCATTTATAAACCCGGCTGTCGCCGATATGACCTATAACTGCATTATCATCTTGAATAAGTGCTGCAACGACCGTTGTACCCATATTATGGTACTGCTCGTTGCTCGAAGCTGCTTCAAAAACAGCTTCATTCGCTTGCAAAATCGCTTGGCTCATTAATGTTTTACGCTCTTCCAGCGTAAGCGAGGCAGAAATGCCTTCCAGCGCTTCGCGGAATGTATCGACAGCGAGCCCGCTGGCAACCTCGCCAGCCTTATGCCCGCCCATGCCGTCGGCAACAATCGCCAAGGCGAGGCCGGAATCAACCAAATGTTCCGACCACGCTGTGTCCTCGTTAATGGTTCGAATTCGCCCAACATCACTTCGAAAAGCGATTATCACAACTCATCACCCCGCCGTAGACTCCATATGTTTAGCACGAAGCTGTCCGCAGGCCGCTGCGATGTCATGGCCTTGTTCTCTGCGGATTGTTGCATTAATTTTGTTCTTCTCCAAAATACGGTGGAACTCAAAAATCTGTTCACGCGGCGTACGCACATAATCCCGCTCCGGTACATGGTTGACCGGAATAAGGTTAACGTGGCAAAGCATACCCTTGAGCACTTGCGCAAGCTCTTCGGCGTGCTCACTCTGATCGTTCACGCCGCCGATCAAAGCGTATTCGAACGTGATGCGTCGTCCCGTCTTCGCGATGTAGTTCCGGCAAGCTTCCATAACTTCTTCGAATGAGAAACGGCGGTTAACCGGCATCAGCTTAGAGCGAAGCTTGTCGTTCGGCGCATGAATCGAGATCGCGAGGTTAATCTGTGTGTTCTCGTCAGCGAATTTGTACATGCTCGGCACGATACCGCTTGTCGATACCGTAATGTGACGTTGGCCGATGTTAAGCCCTTTGTCGTGAATCATGAGACGAAGGAATGTCATCGTAGCATCATAATTCTCGAACGGCTCACCTGAGCCCATAATGACGATGCTCGAAACACGCTCATTCGTTGCATCAAGCAGCTGCTGTGCGACGACAACCTGAGCGACAATCTCACCTGCAGTCAGGTTACGTTTCAAGCCGCCGAGGGTTGATGCGCAGAATGTGCAGCCGATCCGGCAGCCGACCTGCGTCGTGACACAGACGCTGTTGCCATAGCTGTGCCGCATAATAACGGTCTCGATCGCATGGTTGTCGTGCAAACCGAATAGAAATTTGATCGTTCCGTCTTTCGATTCAAAGCGGGTAATTTCAGTTAACGTGACGAATTGGAAATACTCAACGAGCTTCTCACGAAGCCCCTTCGAGAGATTACTCATCTCTTCAAAGTTCTTCACGCGCTTCACATAGAGCCACTCGAACAGCTGCGTACCGCGGAATGCGGACTCGCCGTTCTCTTTCATCCAGTCTTGAATTTGCTCTAGCGTATAGTCATAGATGATTGGTTTCATCGGGTTGCACCTGTTTCTTTAGAAAATATTGACGCTGCCAAGCATGAAGCTGCGAGGTTCGCGCCTTTCGATTATATTACCACAAACGCCCATAACAGACCACTTTGTGCTGTCACGGGCGTTATTTGCTTGCTACAACTGACGAGTCAAACGCGCGATAAAAAATCCGTCGCTGCCGAACTGCTGAGGAAGCAGCTGTACCATGCCGCTGAACGGCTCAGCTAAGGCATTCCCCTCTTGCAATGGACGAAGCACTTGCGCCGGCCATTCTGTATCGAGCTTGTATTCTGCATGGCGCTCTAGAAACTTCGCCACCTGGTGTTCATTCTCTTCACGCTCGATTGTACATGTACTGTACACGAGCGTGCCGCCCGGACGTACGAGCTTCGCCGCCTCATCTATAAGCTGCTCCTGCAGTGCAGCAATCGAACGAACATCCTCGGCGCTCTTCGTCCATTTGATCTCCGGCTTGCGCCGGATGACGCCAAAGCCAGAGCATGGCGCATCAAGCAGCACCACATCGAAGCTGCTCTGCTCGAATCGAGACGCAAGCTCAGTCGCATCGCCTGTCACCGCCTGCACCGAGGTCAAACCGAGCCGCGCCGCTTGCTCTTCGATAAGCTGCTTCTTATGCGGGTGCACGTCATTGGCGATGACCTCTCCGCGGTCTTCCATCAGCTCTGCCAGATGTGTCGTCTTCCCGCCAGGAGCAGCGCAACAATCGAGCACCTTCATGCCCGGCTTTGGTGCGCACACTTCAGCGACGAGCATCGAACTCTCATCTTGCAGTGACCAGAGCCCATTGCGGTAGCCATCGGTTCCCGCCAGGTTGCCCGCGCCGCTTACAATAAGCGCATGCTCGGACAGTCTCGAAGGCTCTACTAACGCTTCGCCGCCACTGGCTTCAGATAGCATCGCGGACGCCTTGTCACGAGACAGACGCAGCGGGTTCACGCGCACGCTATTGTGTGGCGGCTCATTGCCCGCCGCGCAGATCTGCTCTGTTACCGCTTCGCCATAACTGCCAATCCAGCGTTTCACTAGCCAATCTGGATACGAGTAGGTGATGCCGATCCGCTTCACAGGATCAGCGATATCAAGCGGCTTCTTGAGCTCCGCTAAGCTACGCTCGATGTTGCGAAGTACGCCGTTAATCATACCTGAGATTCCGCTATGACCGCGACGCTTCGCAATGACAACCGCCTCATTGACTGCAGCATGCGGAGGAATCCGGTCAAGCATCAAGAGCTGATACGCGCTCATCCGCAGCAGCACGAGGACCCAAGGAGTCAGCTTGTTAAAGCCTTTCGTCACGAGCTCGCTTAGCCGCTCGTCGAGCAGTCGTTGGTGTTGGATCGTGCCATACACCAGCTCTGTTGCAAGCCCCGCGTCCTGACGCGACAGCTGTGCATCTTGCAGCGCACGATTGAGCTGTAAGTTACTGTATGCGCCGGCTTCTGCGACTTTCACCAGCGTATCAAGCGCGACTTCGCGTGCAGTCTTCTTGCGCTGAGGCTGCTGTTGCTGCTGCTTTTGCTGTGGCTTCTTGTTGCGATTACCTCGTGAAGCTCCACTTCCAGCACCAGCGCCCCCGCCACCACCTGACTTCACACTTACAGGACCGCCGCTTCCTTGCTTGTCCCGCCCGCTCACGCTTCACCTCCGCCGAAAACTGTGCCCGTCTCAAGACGCGCACCTTTCAGCCATTCCACGGCGTTCATCGCTTTCTTCCCTGCGGGTTGGATAACCGTCAGAAGAAGCGTGTCTTCACCGGTCTGCACGACAATGCCTGCATCTGTCGTTTCGAGCACCGTACCTGGCTCAAGACCAGCACTGCTCTGGCTTACCGGCTTGCAGCCCCATACTTTGAACGGCTCGCCGTTCCAGATCGTAAAACCGCCAGCCATCGGCGACAGCCCGCGAACTTGGTTATAGATCTCCCGCGCCGAACGGTTCCAATCAATTCGCTCATCTTCCCGTGTCAGGTTCGGGGAATATGTAGCTTCGTCATTATTTTGCGGAACGGCTTGAACGGTCCCCACTTCAATGCTCGGTAGTGTCTCACGCAGCAGCTGCGCGCCTGCAATCGTCAGCTTCTCAAACAAAGTGCCCGACGTATCCTCATCTGAAATCGGCACTTCAACAACGCTGATCATATCGCCTGTATCAAGACCTTCCGCCATATACATAATCGTAACGCCGGTTACTGTCTCACCATTGATGATCGAACGCTGAATCGGAGCACCTCCGCGATACTTCGGCAGCAGCGAACCATGGACATTGATGCAGCCTAAGCGTGGAATCTCTAGTACCGCTTTCGGCAGAATTTGACCGTAAGCAGCTGTCACAATCAAATCCGGCTTAATCGCAGCGATTTGGTCGACTGTATCTGATTTGCGAAGACGCTCAGGCTGCGCAACAGGTAAACCGCGCAGAAGCGCCGCATCCTTAACCGGAGGCGGCGTCAACGTTTTTTTGCGGCCTTTGGGCCGATCTGGTTGTGTGACGACTAATTCAACCGTATGTCCTTCTTCCAAGATCGCTGCAAGTGATGGAACCGCGAACTCAGGTGTTCCCATAAATACGATGCGCATCTGATCACTCTCCGTCTTGACGCTGGCGAGCCGAAGCATCATAGATCGATATGGCAATGTCTGTGAACAAAATACCGTTCAAGTGGTCAACCTCGTGCTGGAACGCACGTGCCATGAAGTCCGCCGCTTCGAATTCGAACGGGTTGCCGTCGCGGTCCTGAGCTTTGAGCTTAATGGTCTGAGCGCGTTTCACATCGCCGTTCAGCTTCGCGATACTGAGGCAGCCCTCTGGACCGAGCTGCTCGCCCGAAGCTTCGATAATTTCCGGATTAACCATCTCGATTAGGCCGATTTCGTCACCTACATCCACTACGATGACGCGCTTTGAGATTCCTACTTGCGGAGCAGCAAGGCCGACACCATCCGCATCGTACATCGTTTCCGCCATATCGTTCAGCAATTTATGCAAATTGGAATTAAATTTCGTCACTTTAATCGCCTGCTCGCGCAGAACCGGATCTGGATCTTGAACAATCAGTCTGATCGCCATATTATAGTCCCCCTAATAAACAGTCATGTTATAAAATCATTTGCGGATCAACGTCCACGCTAATCTGAACCGGAGGCTGCCCTTGCGACCCCGGGAGCATGCTGATCGCCTGCTTCAGCAGCTCGTTTGCGTTCACATTTCCCCGATATTTTACCATACATTGAAAACGATATCGATCCTTCATGCGCGGAATCGGCGAAGCGACTGGCCCCAGAATATCAATAAATCGCGTGCCATCACTATCAATGGAACCTTTGATGCCTGATTCATATGCAAGCTGGCGCAGCGCTGATGCCAACTTCTCGCCTGTCGTAATGAGAAGCGGCAGCTGCTCATCAGAGAGCGTCACCACAATAAGCCGGCAAAATGGCGGGTAGCCCATGAAGCGCCTATGCTTCAGCTCTTCCTGCACAAAAGCCGCGTAGTCGTGATGCTGTGCTGAAACGATCGCGTAGTGCTCAGGGTTGTAGGTTTGCACGACAACTTCGCCAGGCAACTCGTGCCTTCCCGCGCGCCCCGCCACTTGGGTCAACAGTTGAAAGGTCTTCTCAGCAGCACGGAAGTCCGGCAGATGCAGCGAAGTATCCGCCGCAATAACTCCGACTAACGTAACGAATGGGAAATCGAGCCCTTTGGCTACCATCTGCGTGCCAAGCAGCACATCAGCTTTACGCTCGCCGAACATGGTGAGCCACTTCTCGTGGGAGCCCTTCTCGGTCGTCGTATCGACATCCATCCGAATGACGCGGATGCCAGGGAACAGCTTCGCGAGCTCCTCTTCCACCCGCTGCGTGCCTGTGCCGAAGAAGCGGATATGCTCACTCTCACAGGACGGGCATTTCTCTGGCGCTTGCTCGGCATGACCGCAATAATGACAGCGCAGGACGCGCGACTTCTGATGATACGTCAGCGATATATCACAGTGCGGACATTGCGCGGTATAGCCGCAGGAGCGGCACATGACGAACGTCGAATAGCCTCTGCGGTTCAATAGCAGCACGGACTGCTCACCTCGCTCAAGCCGATCAAGCAGCGCTTCGTGCAGCTGCCGGCTGAACATCGAGCGATTGCCGTCCTTCAGCTCATCACGCATGTCAATGAGATGCACCTTCGGCATCGGGCGCCCGCCAACTCGAGTCGGCATCGGTAATAAGGCTGCGCCTCCTGTTGCTTTGGCAGCGGCCACACCTGTTGCCTCGCTACTTGCAGAAACGATACGCGAAGCCGCCGCGAAGCTCTCCAACGATGGCGTTGCCGAGCCGAGTACAACGGCTGCGCCATGCTGCCTTGCTCTTCTCACCGCAACATCGCGCGCATGGTACTTTGGCGTCTCCTCTTGTTTATAAGAAGACTCATGCTCTTCATCTATAATAATGAGGCCAATACGGTCAAAAGGTGCGAAAATCGCGGATCTTGCGCCAACTACAACCTGCGCGCGACCCTCGCGGATTTTGCGCCATTCGTCATACCGCTCACCGTTCGATAAACGGCTGTGCATGACGGCGACCAAATCGCCGAAGCGACCTTTGAACCGCTCCACCATTTGAGGCGTCAACGAGATCTCCGGCACAAGCACGATCGCCTGCCGCTCATGCTGCAAGCTGTGTTCGATCGTCTGCAGATATACTTCTGTTTTGCCGCTGCCGGTCACTCCGTGAAGAAGGAAAACACGAGACTGCTCTGCATCGAGCGAGTCAGCAATCTCTTCATACACCGCTTGCTGACTTTCTGTCAACGGGAGCGGCTCTGTACGTTTGAAATGACGACCCGCGTATGGATCGCGGCTCTGTTCCATCTCCCTGATCTCTAGCAAGCCTTTATCCGCAACTGCACGAACGGTGCCAGAAGTCGTCGATAACGCTTCAACGAGCGTCGTCATTGCAATTGGCTCGCGTTGTTCCAGCATATAACGAAGCACTTCCTGCTGCTTCGCTGCTCTTGCCGGATAATTATGCAACGCCTCTAGCGCCAACGCTTCATTGTCCGGGGGGAAGACGGTAAGCACTTTCCGGACAGAGAGCCGGTCCCTGATCGTCACCTGCTCCGTTAGAAGTCCCTGCTTTACCGCAGCTTTAATGGCAGCGGAGTCTTCTGGAAACCGCTCTTGGAGCGCAGCCATTCGCAGCGATCCACTATTTTGGCGTATGTATTGCAGCCAGGCTTCTTCTCCAAGCAAGCTGTTCTCAAGCTCCTCATCCACGAGCGTAACGACCGAATCCGCTTTCCCTTTCAGAGCAGCAGGGATCATCACTTGCAGTGCAGCTGTAAGCGTACAGCAATATTTATCGCTGATCCAAATTGCCAGCTCGACGAGATCCGGCGACAGCGGTGGAATATGGTCCAGCAGCTCGGTGATTGGCTTCAGCTTCACTACATCTATATCTGCATGGTCCGCGATGCCGATGACGAACCCCTGCAGCACGCGTCCGCCGAACGGAACGCCAACTCGGCTGCCGACCTCCACCCAGCCTTGCAGCTGCTGCGGGATTGTATAGTCAAAAGGCCGATCCGTCGCCCGGCTCGGCACATCAACAATGACTTTCGCGATCATTCCGCGGCCCCCTGGGCGGCTTTCATCCGCTGCGTAATCCGCGTCAGCAGCCTATTCGCCACTTCACGTTTACTAAGCATCGGCAATGATTCGACAAGTCCTTCGTCGCCGAAAATGTGCACAATATTCGTATCAACGTTAAATCCAGCGCCTTCTTGCGACACATCGTTCCCAACGATGAGGTCGCAGTTCTTGCGCTTCAGCTTGTCCATTGCATAACGGGCTAGCTGCTCCGTTTCTGCTGCGAAGCCGACCAGAAACTGATGTTTTTTACGATCGCCAAGTGTCTTCAAGATGTCAGTAGTCCGCTCAAGCTCAAGCACGAGCTTCTCATTGCCCTTCTTGATCTTGGTGCTCGCTTTCGCCACAGGGCGGTAATCGGCCACAGCCGCCGCTTTGATGACGAGATCTGCCGAGTCATACCGCTCAAGCACTGCCTCCAGCATCTCTTCGGCTGACTCCACGTGAACGGTGGTCACGCCAGCCACTGGTTCTGCTGTTGTACGCGCCGCAATTAGAGTGACGTCTGCGCCTCGATTCACAGCGGCTTCCGCTAACGCGAACCCCATTTTCCCCGAAGAATCATTCGTCAGATACCGAACCGGATCAAGCCGCTCCATCGTTCCGCCAGCGGTCACAAGCACTTTCTTGCCTTCAAGCTCCCGGCTTTGCGCGAACCATTGCTGCACCGCAAATACGATATCTTCTGGCTCAGCTAGACGCCCTTTCCCAACGTAACCGCAAGCGAGCAAACCCGTTCCCGGTTCAACGAAACGAACGCCTCTTTCCGCTAAAATATCCATATTGCGTGCAACCGCAGGATGCGCATACATATGTACATTCATCGCAGGAGCGACCATGATCGGCGCTGTCGTTGCAAGCAAAGTCGTACTCAGCATATCATCTGCTAATCCGTTTGCCATTTTCGCCAAAATATTAGCGGTCGCCGGAGCAATTACGACCAAATCGGCGCTATCTGCAACGTTAATATGAGCGACCACCGAAGGGTCGAATTCATCGAATGTCTCTAAGTAGACCTGGTGCCGCGACAAAGTTTGCAGCGTCAGCGGTGTAATAAACTTCGTCGCCGATTCCGTCATGATGACCCGTACTTGCGCACCTGCCTGGACTAACCTGCTGCAGATCGTCGCCGCCTTATAAGCCGCGATTCCGCCGGAAATGCCAAGCACAATCGTTTTGCCTTGCAGCATGGCAGACCACTCCTCTCGCCTTTGCATACGTCAATACGGCTAAAAAAATAACAACCTCGAGGGTTGTTATTGATTCACCATCATGACTTTCCTAAGCTAGTCCTTCTTGTTCAACGTGCTTTCAACAACAAGGATATCTTGATAAATTTCTTCAAGCGCAACACCGACGAACTTGTGCGATCTCGGCGAGCGGATCTCTGTCTTGCTTCCGTCTCTTAGCATTCTTGCACGACGGGATGCTGCAACAACAAGGGAGTACTTACTGTCTACCTTCTTCATCATTTCATCAATGGATGGATATAGCAATTTCCTTCACCCCTCACGCTTTCTCAGAAGCCTCTTTCACTTCTTCAAGCTGTTCGATAAACCGTTCTTTCCGGCAATGCTCGGCTTCAATAATGGATTGAATCCGATGACATGCCGCATCAATCTGATCGTTAACGACAGCATAATCGTAGTAATGAATAAGGCTCATCTCTTCCACCGCAACGTTCATGCGATGATCAATAATATCGGCATTCTCCGTACCGCGACCGGTAATGCGCTGTTTCAGCTCATCAAGTGACGGCGGCACCAAGAAGATAAACACACCTTGAGGGAATTTCTCTTTAACCTTAAGTGCGCCTTGCACTTCAATCTCAAGAATAATATCTTTACCCGAAGCAAGCGTGCGTTCTACGAAATCACGCGGTGTGCCGTAATAATTGCCGACATACTCCGCAAATTCGAGCAGCGCATCCTTCGCGATCATATCTTGAAATTGTTCTTTACTCTTAAAAAAATAATTGATTCCGTCGGTCTCTCCCTGGCGAGGCGACCTTGTTGTCGCAGATACCGAATAAATAAGATCACTCTGCTTATGCCGCAGCTCTGCGCAAACCGTACCCTTGCCTACACCTGAAGGGCCCGAAAGTACAATTAATAATCCTCTTTTCATATAACTCCCCGTCACTATTCGTCGTGATCGTCATCCTTGGTCGATAGTCTGTGCGCAACAGTCTCTGGCTGCACAGCCGATAGAATAACGTGATCGCTGTCCGTAATAATAACAGCGCGTGTGCGGCGTCCATATGTAGCGTCAATCAACATATGACGGTCGCGTGCCTCTTGAATAATACGTTTAATCGGCGCCGATTCAGGACTTACAATCGATATGATCCGATTGGCGGAAACGATGTTTCCGAAACCGATGTTAATGAGCTTAATGGCCATTTAAGTTCCCCTCCGGTATCTCTCGTGCATGAGTATGCAATAAGAACACGATGTATAGATAAGCGCAAGAATGATGGAGTCGAATTCCTCTGTAAATGTCAGAGAAATCCACAGAATATTGCACTATTCTTGACGAAAAAAGTCCGGAGCATACGTAACGCCAGCCGATTAAACCCGTCAAATAAGTCACTTGGTCAGGTCCCCTATTTTAACGCATTCGGGGCGGCATGGCAAGTGCATCCAAGATCTATTCTAATTCATTTTGGACAGACGAACAAGTGTTAAAGCGTAAACAAGAGAAATTACGAGCTTACCTCGTTATTTTGCTCGTTTTTCGCCAAACATAATCCGTCAGCTGGACCGTCATTTCATAGAACATGAAAGGAGTTATCAGATAGATTCCTTTGAAATGTTCCAGTGCCGTATCCAACAGCTCTTCCGCGATTGTTACGCCTTCTGCGCGGCCTGCTTCGCCTTCAAGTCCAGCCATCCGCTTCCGCACTTCGTCCGACAACTGAATGCCTGGCACTTCATTATGGAGATATTCGGCGTTCCTACCGCTTGCGAGCGGCATAATGCCGATGAATACCGGTACGGACAGATGCTTCGTCGCTTCCGCTACACGGATGATCAATTCTTTATCGTAGACAGGCTGCGTCATGATGTAATCTGCGCCGGATTCGATTTTGCGCTCCAGACGCTGAATCGCCTTGTCCAAATATTTGACGTTCGGGTTAAATGCAGCCCCTGTAACGAATTTCGCTTTCTGCTTGAGCGGTTTGCCGGAGAAGGCAATACCTTCATTCAACTGCTTGATCATACGAATCATCTCGAAAGAGGTGAGATCATAGACCGAGCTGGAATCGGGCAAATCGCCGAATCTTGCAGGATCGCCTGTTACAGCAAGAACATGGTCTATCCCGAGCGCATCTAGACCCATCATATGCGACTGCGTGCCGATTAGATTACGGTCGCGGCATGCAATATGGACAAGCGGCCGGATGCCGGCTTGCTGTTGAACGAGTGCGGCAAGCGCAATATTGCTCATACGCGTGACCGCCAAGGAGTTGTCCGCCATCGTGACGGCATCTGCCTTCACTTCATTCAGCGCTTTGGCTCCTGCCATAAACTTCTGAATATCCAAATCACGCGGCGGATCCAATTCGACTATAACGGTATGTCGCTCCTTAACCATGTCGACGATGTTCGGTTCTGATTGTGCAGGCGGTACGAATGCTTCTTTAACTTGAATGGATTCTGCTTGTGAGACTGGTTCTATATCGCGTGTTCCTGATGACTGCTGTGGTACATATCCGTTTAGCGCAGCAGAGATGGCCGCAATATGCTCTGGCGTCGTACCGCAGCAACCGCCAATGATGCGTGCTCCGCGATCTGCGAACTTCCGTGCTGACTCGGCAAAATACTCCGGTGATGCTGTAAACGTATATTTACCGTCAACATAATCCGGAATCCCTGCATTCGGGAATACCGACAAAGGCAATGGAATGTCGCCTACGATAGCGTCTATCGCGCGGAGGATGCCATTCGGGCCGCTTCTGCAGTTAAAACCGACCACATCTGCTCCAGCTTGCTTCAGCTGTTCGAATGCCGCAGCGAGCGGTACACCGTCTTGCGTAACCGCATCCTTCTCAACGGCAAATTGAGTGATGACTGGCACATCCGATAACGAGCGTGCGATACGAAGTGCAAGCAGTGCCTCTTCCAGATCATAAAACGTCTCAAGCAGCAGTCCGTCGGCACCTTCCTGTAACAAGGCGTCCATTTGCTGACGGAACAGCTGCTCAAGCTGCGCTTCGGCGATATTTTTACGCTTGCCTGCCCGTATCGAACCTACCGCACCGACAACATAAGCGTCGCGACCGACCGCTGCCCGAGCAATACGAACGCCAGCCCGGTTGATCGCTTCGACTTCGCTGTCCAAGCCATAGTTCGACAGACTCGCAAGGTTAGCTGAGAATGTATTGGTTTCAATTACGCGTGCCCCTGCTTCATAATAACGGCGGTGCACATCTTCGATGACGTGGGGACGAATTAAATTAAATTCTTCGTATGAAACGCCGACAGGGAACCCCATCCCATACAGGTAGGTTCCCATCGCGCCGTCCCCGGTCAAGATGCGCTTCGTGAGCGCCTCTCGAAAATCCGGTTTCATATTCAAAACTCCCTTTTTCTCTGAGCTAGCTGCTAGCTTAAACTGTACCGCGGAACACTTCTGCTGCTGGGCCACTCATATATACAAAGTTGCTTTCTTCATTCCATTCGATCAGCAAGTCGCCGCCTTTAAGCGATACCGTTGCTGTACGATCCGTATAGCCGTTCAGCACGGATGCTACAACTGTCGCGCAAGCGCCAGTTCCGCATGCCAGCGTTGGGCCTGCGCCGCGCTCCCATACACGCATATCTGTGAAGTCTTTCGAACGTACCGTAACGAATTCCACGTTGATTTTGCGCGGGAAGAGCGGGTGTACTTCGAGCTTCGGCCCCCATACTGCTAGGTCGAAATTAACCGCGTCGTCGACGTAGATGACGCAGTGCGGGTTGCCCATCGAGACAGCTGTAAACTTGAATTCGCGACCATCTACTTCAATGGATTGGTTAATGACTGGGTTTGCATCAATAGTCGTCGGCACTTTGAGACCTTCGAGAATTGGCTGCCCCATGTTAACGCGAACGAGCACAACTTTGCCATTATCGACCGTCAGCTGCACTTCTTGCACGCCAGCGCCGAGCGTCTCAATTGTGAGTGATTCTTTATCTGTGAGGCCATTATCGTAGACGTACTTCGCTACGCAGCGGATTGCGTTGCCGCATTGCTCCGCTTCCGAGCCGTCCGAGTTGATAATGCGCATCCGAAAGTCTGCTTTTTCTGAAGGCAAAATATAAACAAGACCGTCTGCGCCGATACCGAAGAAGCGGTTGCAGAGCTGTTCTGCGAGCTGAGCTACGTTATCTGGTAATTGTGTTTCCCCTGCTACGACGATAAAGTCGTTTCCTAGTCCATGCATTTTTGTAAAGTTCATTTACTCGCACTCCCCTGAAAACTATTGTTGCAAACATTATAATTTATTTAGTGTACTTTAATCTTTGCATTTTTGGAACACTTCCTTGCACTTTATGCTTCCCCCTAAATCCCCCTTCCCGAAGGGGGACCCCAAGGGTTTCACCCTCTGGACACCCGAATGGTATAACGATGGAGCTTGAGAGAAGCGCGGTTGAGATCGTACGTGCTAGTCCTCGTTTACGTCCCTGACGGGACCCACTTTGACGTTTGGCGCTCGCGAGCTACCTGGTGTCCCGCCTTCGCGGGACCATGGGAACGATCGAAGTTATAGAGGTGCGGGTGTGGGTGTGCTGTGCTGGGGATCGTTTTCGTCCCTGGCGGGACACACTTTACTTTTGGCGCGGAAGGGATGTTGATGATTACCTGAGGGGGGAGCTGCGCTCCCTCCCTGGTAATCTGATGGCCGCCAGTTTTCTGGCGGATAGGTTAGTTGGTAAACCAATGACGAGATTGCCTCGGAGAGGCTGCGCCACTCCTTGCGACTGCGTCGTTCCTTATGGCTGCGCCACTCCTGGTAACCTGAGGATCAATTTGGAGCGGCTGCGCCCCTCCTTGCGACTGCGTCGCTCCTTATGGCTGCGCCATTCTTGGTAACCAATTCAACAACCTAAAGCCTCTTCCACCAAACCCCCGTCCACTCCGGGAAACTCGTTCGCCCGCTCGCTTCTATCCCGCTGCTAAATGCTTCGCCAAAGAAGAAACGAATAAGCTCCACCGCTTCTTCTGTCGACTCAAATTGATAATCCGTTCGAATCGCTACGTGCTCAAATCCGAAGTCTTGCTCCAAAGCATTGTAATAACTTGTTAAGAAATCCGGAGGACTTGGCTGCTCTGTCCCTGTACCGAAATTTTCGAAGATGATAACTGTGCCCTCCGGACGAAGAACACGGGAAATCTCATCCATAATTCGTTCTAACTGCTCACGCCAATCCGAATTGTTCGAGCTTGTTGAGTAGCAGATGGTCCACCCTGCCGTAAGTAAGTCAATCGAGTTATCAGCCAATGGCATTTCGTCGTGATAACCGACTTTCGTCAGCCAATTCTCCGCCCCCATCCCGCGAAGCTTCGCTGTCGCCACCTCCAACATCGACTCCGAAGAGTCAATAGCAACGATCGAGCGCACCAGAGGCGCGAGCATCGTTGTCAGTCTCCCTGTACCCGCGCCGAGATCAGCAACATGAAGGTCAGACAACTCTGGGCTTACTTTTCGCATTGTCTTGAGCAGGTTATTCGAAACATCCTCGCGTGAAATCAGCCGATCGTACCTTTCCGCTTCACTTTGATAAATTCGATCATGATTCGGCATTGCTTACACACTCCAATCTCGTCAATTAGGTTCTTCCCTCATCACCATAAAATCTAACGTAAGGTCAAGGTCAACTCCCGATTTCACCTAATATTTACGCACTGCATAAACGACGTGAATCCATTCATTCACCGCATGCTGAACCGTTATGTATTCATGCTCATAGAACCAACGAAGCAGCTTCGCCCGATCGATTGGATGCTTGCCGCTTGACCCTTCCTTCTCAAACGCTCCGCCACCAAGCCCGTCGTACATAAGTCCAGCAATGCAGATCCGACCGTTTGGCCTTAGCACACGATTCATCTCCGCAAGCGCCAGCTCCTGCTGCTTCGCATCCAAGTGGTGAAGCGCGAACGCCGATACGAGGAACGAGAACTGCTTGTCCAGAAAAGGCAGTGCCAGTGCATTACCAAGCTTCGTCGCAATGGAGGGGTACTTCTCTCGACACCGCGCGAGCATCTCCTTCGACTGGTCAATCGCCGACATAGACGCTCGACCATGCAGCAGCCTACCTGCCAAATTACCCGTACCTGTCCCAATATCCAGCCCTTCCTCACCTTGCTTCGGCGCTACCCATTGCACGATAAAATCAAGCACTGTCTCATATTCACTCTGAGATAATGAAGATCCGCTAGACAGTAATGCTGGCGATCCATCGAAGCTCGGCGCGATTCGGTCGAATTCCCATGTATCCTTCCATGTCGACACACTTTCATGGATGTGCTGCAAATCGCCAGACAGCTGGAACAAATCATCGAGCACTAGCGTCTGCTTCGTTTCCAGTCGTTCGATAAGCTCGTCAAGCGTTCCGATTACGTGCTTCCACCTGGTCCATTTCTCATAGAGCGCCATTCGCTGCAGCTCCAGATAGTGATGAACTGATGCAGAGTCGCCTTGATCCAACTTCTCCATCAATGCTTTGATTTGCTCAAGGCTCAGTCCCATTTCGCGCAGCGACGCAATGGTTTGAAGCCGCCAAGCATCATGATCCGAATAGTAGCGGTAACCATTCTCTTCACCGCGTGTTGGGCTAAGCAATCCTTTTGACTCATATAATCGGATCGCTCTCGGCGTTATATGCAGCTTCTGTGCTAATTCATTGATTTTCATATCCGCTCCACCCTTCCTATACATTAAGTATAAACTATAACCTTAGGTGAAGGTTAAGAGGACTGGTGCGGTTGGTGCAATCGGTTGTTGGGTTCCGTGGGGTCGGTGGGGAGTTTACGTTTTTTCTTTGTACCAGCAAACTCAAAAAACAAAAAAGCCAGCGACCAGCGCCGGCTCTCCCTTTATCTTGTACCTATCTATTATCTTGTAACTGATTTCGGCCCTGAAAGCGGCCACTTGGACTTTTTCTTTTTCTCTGTCGTGCCGAGCACGCTGCCGATGCCCATTAAGAACGTCGGAATGCCTGCGGCTACGAGGACAAGACACCAGTCGCGGAGGCCAAGCGGCACCGTCTTGAAGATTGGCTGCAGCGCGTCGATATAGAGCACGCCGAGCATGAGCAGCACCGATGAGAGCACCGCGAAGAGCAAGTATTTATTTTGTAGGATGTTACGATGGAAGATCGAGCGCGAGCTGCGACAGTCGAAGACGTGAATGAGCTGAGCCATAACGAGTGTGGCAAAAGCAACCGTCTGCGCATGCACGAGATTCCCCGGACTCTTCGGTGCGATCTGCAGCGTAATCCAGAATGCGCCGAGCGTACAGACGCCGATCAGAATGCCTCGGCTAATGATTTTCCAGCCAAGCCGTCTTGCAAAAATATTTTCTTTCGCCGAGCGCGGCTTCTGCTGCATCAAATCCTTCTCGGATTGGTCAACGCCGAGCGCCATTGCAGGCAATCCGTCTGTTACAAGATTGACCCACAGGATCTGGATCGGTACGAGTGGAAGCGGCAAACCTGCCATCATCGCAAGGAACATCGTCAGAATTTCGCCGACATTGGAAGCGAGCAAATACCGGATGAATTTGCGGATATTCTCGTATATGCCGCGGCCCTCTTCAATTGCAGCGACGATACTGGAGAAGTTATCGTCACTGAGGATAAGCGCCGAAGCTTCCTTCGAGACATCGGTGCCGGTAATGCCCATCGAGATCCCGATATCCGCTGCTTTGATCGCCGGTGCGTCATTCACGCCATCGCCAGTCATCGCCACAACATGTCCCTTGCGCTGCAGTGCTTTTACGATACGAAGCTTATGCTCTGGAGATACGCGAGCGTAAACGTAAATATTGTCGATTAACCGATCCAGCTGCTCCTCGCTCATCCCGCTTAACTGCTGTCCGCTTATGGACAAGCCGCCACGCGGCATGATACCGAGCTGCCCAGCGATAGCCTCCGCCGTCAACTGGTGGTCGCCTGTAATCATAATGGTCTTGATACCTGCACGGCGGCAGTTCGCAATCGCTTCGCGCACTTCGCGGCGAGGCGGATCAATCATGCCCGAGAGGCCGACGAAGATGAGCTGATTCTCGACATCCGACTCCTCTTCAATTGCATCATGCGGACGCAGCTCGCGGTATGCGAAGCCGAGCACACGCAGCGCATTTTGCGCCATCGTCTCTGCCGAATTCGTCACTTTCTGCTTCAGGCTTGCCGTGAACGGTACGACTTTGCCATCCCACAGAACGTAGGAGCACTGCTCCATCAGCATATCTGGTGCGCCTTTCGTACAGATCAACCGTCCGCCTTGATGAGTCACGAGCACTGACATACGCTTACGCTCGGAATCAAACGGATATTCTTTCACCCGCTGATAAATGCCCTCCATCGACTTCGCTGACACACCGAGCTTGGATGCAAGCACTGTAAGTGCACCCTCTGTCGGGTCGCCCTTCAATACCCATTCGTCCTGGATGAAAATGGACTTGCCTTTCTTCCGTTTCGCCGCTTCGCTCTCGTCGTCTACTTTAGAGACAACCGAATTATTACAAAGCGCTGCTACTTGCAGCAATCTGCGCAGCGACTGATCATGCTTCACATCGATGGCTTTGCCGTTCTCGAAGCAGCCGCCAGCAGGCTCGTAGCCTTCGCCAGTGACGTCCATGTTGTGCCCGCCGATCCATAGCTTTGTAACGGTCATCTTATTTTGCGTCAGTGTGCCCGTCTTGTCTGAACAGATGACCGAGGCGCAGCCTAGTGTCTCCACGGAAGGCAGCTTGCGGACGATTGCGCGCCGTTTAATCATGCGCTGTACACCAAGGGCAAGAGCAATTGTAACGATTGCCGGAAGTCCTTCGGGTATGGCAGCTACCGCGAGGCTTACGCCTGCGAGGAACATTTCATATGGCGGTTGACCGTGCAAAATACCTGCGAGCACAACCATAACAGTGAGCGCCAGCGCCACAATAATGAGGATTTTGCCAAGCTGCTCGAGTCGGTGCTGAAGCGGTGTTTCCATCGATTCGGTCTGCTGAATGAGATTGGCGATTTTGCCCATCTCCGTTGACATGCCCGTACGAATAACGATCCCTTTGGCCGTACCGCGTGTAATCATCGTGCCCATGAAGCCGATGTTTCGCATATCGCCAAGCGGCAGCTCGTCTTCCCTAATCGGGTTGCAATGCTTCCCAACCGGAACCGATTCACCAGTTAGCGCTGATTCTTCCGCATAGCAGCTATTCGCTTCGATAAACCGGATGTCCGCCGGAATACGGTCTCCGCTCTCAAGCTCAACGATATCGCCAGGAACGAGCTCGTTTGCTGGCACAATGACCGTCACCCCACCGCGAATCGCCTTCGCTAAAGGCGCTGATAAAGCTTTCAGCGCTCGAAGCGATTTCTCTGCACGGAATTCTTGTACAAAACCAAGCACAGCGTTAATGACGATAATGGCAATGATCGTAATTGCATCGAGATACTCGCCAAGCAACCCGGAAATTAGAGTTGCCCCCATAAGCACAAGAACCATAAAATCTTTGAACTGGCCAAGAAACAGCATAATCGGAGAAGCCTTCTTCCCCTCTGTCAGCTCATTGCGTCCTGTCTGTACGAGCCGCTCCGCAGCCGCGCTTGCTGTAAGACCGGTATCTAGTTTCGCTCCAAGCGAATGCGCCAGCTCGCCAGTTTCCATTTGATGCCACTTTCCTTGTTCCATGCCCCGTCTCCCTCCCGTTAGCCTGCCGCCTGACGGACAGCCTCTATGGGCTATTTGTATTCGGACAAACTGCAAAATATCCCAGCAAGCACTTAAGTTTTTGTACAAGTTATGGCATGATAGAGAGTGAATCAGATATAAAGGGGAAGATCAGTATGGCTTTGGATGGAATCGTTACCCGTGCCATAACGCACGAGCTGCAAGCTTGTATAGGCGCACGAATTTATAAAATACATCAGCCAGGTCCGCATGATCTTGTGCTGCAAATTCGCGGCGGAGGTGTGCAAGGGAAGCTGCTCATATCGGCGAACCCGACTTATCCGCGCATCCACTTCACAGAGCAATCGTTCATTAACCCGATGGAAGCGCCGATGTTCTGCATGCTGCTTCGCAAGCATTGCGAGGGCGCTGTTATTGAAGCGGTGCGCCAAGTCGGCAATGAGCGCATTATTCATCTGGATGTGAGGCAGCGCGATGAGCTAGGCGACATGTCCTTTAAACGGATTATTATCGAGCTGATGGGCAAGCACAGCAACATCATTCTCGTCGACGCTGCGACGGAGATGATTCATGACGGCATTCATCACGTGACGCCGATGATCAGCAGCTACCGGGTTATCATGCCGGGCACGACGTATGTCGCACCGCCGGAACAAGGCAAGGACGATCCTCTGGCTATCGCCGATGAAGCGACCTTCTCCGTAGCGCTGAGGCAAACCGCGGACGCGCTCATCAACCCGCCGATTCCAGATGAGGACAGCATTCATTTCGGATCGGTGCCGAAGGCGGCGGACCCGACTTCGATTACGCTAAATCAACTGCTTGTCGGCGCATTCAGCGGTCTCAGCCCACTTCTGGCGAAGGAGATCATACACCGCAGCACATCTGCCGATGAATCAAGTCCGCTTCTGAACGGCGCTGATCACATCAATGTGAATGCAGCGCGAGTATGGCCAGCTTTCCGTGACATGATGGAACAGTTCCGCTCGAATCGGTATGAGGCGCAGATGATCGCAGCATCGTCTAGCTCCAAACCTTCGTTCTCCGTAACGGAGCTGACACACCTGGAAGGCGCTGTAGTCACTTTTGAGACAGTAAGCCTGTGCTTAGAAGCCTTCTACGGAGATAAAGCGCAGCGAGATACCGTCAAGCAGCGTGCAAACGATCTCATTAAGTTTCTGCAAAATGAGCGGAACAAGAACGTGAAGAAGCAAGGTAAGCTTGCGGAAACGCTGCAGGAAGCGAAGGATGCGGATAAGTTCCGCAGTCTCGGCGAGCTGCTCACGATGAGTCTGCATACTATCCAACGCGGAGACGATTTTGTCGAGACCATCGATTACTACGACGAAGAGCAGCCGATCATTAAGATTGCGCTCGATCCGCTTCTAACGCCATCACAGAACGCACAGCGGTATTTCAAAAGATATACGAAGTATCGCAACAGTTTAACCGTTGTAGCGGAACAAATGGAACGCACATCGGAAGAGATGGCTTATCTGGAGTCGCTGCTTCAGCAGCTCGAGAGCGCTTCGTTATCTGACATCGACGAGATCCGCGATGAGCTCGTCGAGCAAGGCTATTTGCGATCCCGCGAGAAGCGCGGCGCCAAGAAGCGTAAGCCGAAGCAGCCGGCGCTGCTATGCTACACGTCTTCCGAAGGTGTGCCGATCTTCGTTGGGAAGAACAATACGCAGAATGATTTTCTAACGAACAAATCTTCTGCGCCGAATGATACTTGGCTGCATACAAAGGACATTCCAGGCTCACACGTCGTTATCCGGGGGACAAGCTTCGGCGATGAGACGCTTGAGGAAGCTGCGATGCTTGCCGCTCACTTTAGCCAAGCGAAGTCGTCCAGTTCCGTACCCGTCGATTACACGCTGATCCGCTATGTGAAGAAGCCTAGCGGCGCCAAACCTGGCTATGTGATTTATGACAATCAGAAGACCCTGTTCATTACGCCAGACGAGCCGCGCATTAAGGGACTCCCTTCTGTAATCAAGCAATAAACAAAAAAGACACGAGCTCATGCTGCAGATCGCTTTCTGCCGCATAACTCGTGTCTTTTTTATCTACGATTCAGTTGCTCCAACACTTCGATACCAACTGATTTCGATCCAAGCTCACCGTGAAATACATGTCCATGACGCTCGCCATGATAATCCGAGCCGCCTGTCACAATTAAGCCGTGACGCTGCGCAAGCTCCAGATAACGGACCTCATCCGCCTCGGAATGGTCAGAGTGATACACCTCAATGCCATCTGCCCCTGCTGCGATAATCTGCTCAACAAGCTCGTCGTTACCATACAAGCCCGGATGGGCGATAATACAAGTGCCGCCCGCTTCCTTAATCCAAGCAATCGCGTCAAAGGGATGCAGCCTCGGCGGGTTCCTGTACGCTGCGCCATCACTGCCGAGATAGCGGTCGAACGCTTCTTGCATCGAGCTGACGTAGCCTTTGTTCACCAGCACTGCTGCGATGTGCGGCCGACCGATCGAGCCGCTGTCCTTGCCCTTAGCACGCGCCTCCGCAATAACCTCGTCCATCGTAATCAAGCAGCCAAGCTCACACAGCTTCTCGACGATCATATCGTTGCGGCGATCGCGCACCGCAACCAGCGTCCCCAGCTTCGCTCGCCATTCATCGTTCTGCCAGTCGATATAGTAGCCGAGCATATGAATATCGCGGCCTTCTGCAACTGTGCTAATTTCAACACCGGGTACGACGGTTATCGCTAACCGCTCTCCCGCCTCCAGTGCTTCCTTGATTCCGTCTACCGTATCATGATCGGTTATCGCAATAGCGCCAAGCCCTCGCTCCTTCGCGAGCGCTACGACCTCTGCTGGCCGCATCGTACCATCTGACGCTGTTGTATGCGAATGCAAATCAGCCTGTCCATTCCCCGTTACAGCCATTGGTATAAATCCCTCTCTCTCAAAAAGGTTAGGAACGTCACCGCCGAGATTGGCAGCAGCGCTGACTTTAAGAAGATGGAATAAAATTGCCGCTTGAACTGTACATCCCTAATCGGAATGGTCTGAATCAAGCCAAGCGCAATTTCATGCTTGACCGATGAGCTCGAAACAAAAGAGATTCCAAGCCCCGCTTCAACAGCCGATTTGACTGCACCTGTGCTGCCCAGCTCCATTACAATCTTCATCGTAGACAGATCGATATTTTTCGCTCGCAGAACGTCTTCCATCACGAGACGGGTACCCGAGCCTTGCTCGCGCAGCACGAATGGATACGTCATGACATCTTCGAGCTCGACTTCCTTCGACCCTGCGAGTGGGTGAGATTTGCCGACGATCAGCTTCAGCTCGTCGCTCATAACGGCTTCCATGTGCATGTCAGGATGATTGACAGGCGCCTCAACGAGGCCGAAGTTCAGCTGATGATTGAGGATATCTTCCATGATTTGCGCCGTGTTCATTACTTTCATGCTGATAGCGATATGTGGATACTCTGCTCCGAACGGACCGAGCAACCGCGGCAAAATATATTCACCAATTGTTAAGCTGGCTCCGAGCTGCAACCGGCCTTTGAGCTGCTTCGTGAATTTGGACATTTGCACATCCGTATCCCGAATGAGTTCAATGCTTTGCCTTGCATAAGGCATCAGAGCTCGTCCAGCTTCAGTAAGCTCGATCCGCTTCGTGGAACGCTGCAGAAGCTTCGTGCCAAAGTAATCTTCCAACGACTGGATCTGCATCGTCACAGCAGGCTGAGTCATGTGAAGCGCTTGCGCAGCAGCCGAGAAGCTCCCCCGCTCCGCAACTGTAAAGAAGATATGGAGCTGATGAAAATTAAGCGCCATGAAGGGCATCCCTTCCTTTCTCTTTGGAACCATTATACAACAATCCGGGAAGCTGTCATCGCCTTTATAATGCAAAAAGCATGAGCCTGTGACGCCCACGCTTTAACTTAGCCAATTAATGTAAGTTATTATTTCCGCTTCCTGCTATTTTTAATTAATGTCATTCTTCTGGAATGCCTTAACCATGAATAATACGATTTCAAATCACGTAGTTCTATAGTCTCAGACATTCTACCGAGGAAGGTAACGACAATCATCTTGTGGAGCGGACCGCCAGCGAGATCAGTTTCATTCTCAACGACCGTAAACTCGGCGACGAATACAAGATCGTCATCAATTAAGTACACGTCCTGTTCATTGCGATAATAAGGCTCTACACGCCCCTGCTTCAGTGTTTGCCACATAAAATCAGCAATGTCCTCGAAGCCGGTCTTCTCGCTTTCGACACGATCACCCCATCGGCTCTTAGCGTGGTTCGTGATGACGATATCCGCAACTTTCTTGTCACCAAGTGCGATGTGAAATGTTTCATAGGTGCTCCATCGTTCTGTCATCTTGTCTTTCACCGCAATCCACCCCTCCTTTGGAAGTAGGACTTATTATCTATATGTACTTTCCATTTTATTGTAGCATGCCTGTCTGATATTTCAAGATTAAAATAACACTGATCCAATTATGGGACTAACTGGGTTTGTATGCCATAAAAAAAAGCCTCGCCATCTATACTGGCAAGACTTTGATGCTGGACTATAAACTATAAAACCGAGTTTTATCTGGAACACCTTGTGTGTATTCGGTTTTGATTTCATTGCGGAATGAACGCTCTATCCGCTTCACAAACGGAAGCCGGCCCATATTGCGAATTACCTCTTCTGCACGATCCGCGTTCATATACATGACGACGTAATGCATCTTGCGCGACATATAATGAACGGTGCCGTATTTCTCTAATGTGCGGGCTGCCTTCAGATCGCTGACCCACACGATATAACCGACACGTTCCGAAAACATGTAAGCCCCCCGTTTCCCCTCTTGTAAAACTAACCGCAGCCGCCGCTCCCGCAGCTGCACGACCCGCCGCTTCCACAGCCGCCGCCCTTAGGCAGCGGATCATTGCTCGGCACTTTGATCGTCTCGGAAACCGAGAACGCAATTTCTTTCGCAATATCATGCAGCATGTCATCTACAGCCTGTTCAGCTGCCTTGTACTTGCTCACACATTCAATCTCCCCGAGCTGATGCTCGATTGCGACAACTTTATCCTTCGCCGAGTTGTAGTCGGGATGGAAACGTCCGAACCGCTCGCATTCCACGAACAGCTCCTTCGCTTTATTGAACTGCTTCACAAGCTCATGCACCTGATCGTTCTGGTCGACAACTTGTTTCCAATATGCGAATTCGGCTACTTCAGCCGACTGGTTTATCATATCGCCAATTTCATAGGCGTTTAACAGCAGCTGACCCATATCCAGCGTTGAATCTTGACTTCCTCCGTAAGCATCGAATGCTTCATAGGTGGGCAAGTTCATTTCTAGGCTGTCAGGGTTTGATAATGATATCGTTCTCAAACATATCCGCCCCTTTATGAACTTGTAGGCTGGCGCCTACTTCCAACATCATATCATAACGATAGATAAGAAGAAACGGGAGAACCTAATTATTGAGCGTTATGGAACGTACCTTCCGGCAGCACGAGCATCATTTCCTGCCACATGTCCGGTTGAAGCTTGATGGGCAGGCAGCTGCCTCCCTCCTGCAAATAGCCAATAACCGCCCATTTATCATCTTCATCGACGATTCGTTCAGGAATAAAAGGCTTGATTTGGCCTTCACAGCTTAGTTTAACCGCCGCTCGCCAGCTTAACGCCTGTTCCATCAGTTCCCTTCGCGTTGACAGATGATAGCTGCGGAATTGTTTCATCCACATCGCTGGAACGGATTCAATGCCTGCAAACAATGAACGGACTGCCTTGTGTTCAATGATGATCTCATAGGATTGGCTTCCAAGTACTAGAAGAGATGGCTCGCACTCGCTCGGATTTGAACCATGCAACGTAACGGATACCGGTTCTGGAACAGGTGCTAGCACCGCAGTATGAGCGCTCATCCCGATAGAAATCGCTGCCCTCATCGTCTCCGGTAAAGGCTCATCTGCAGCAGCTTCCAGCATATGAATCACCTCACCTGTACCTATCCCCTGTTCAGCGGTACGCTTGTAACTGCGCTCCGTCATCCGGTAGACGGTAACACGATCCGTCCTGCGCCGCTCCGCAATGAGTTCGAGCTGCCATCTGACTGAATAAGGGCAATCCTCTTGTACGTAGATATCACCGTCTGGCGTGAATTGAATTGCAGCCGCTTCGAAGCGCCTGATGACTTCCTCGTCGTTGGCTTTGTCGTTGTGGTTGTCGTCCTCGTCCTCGTTATCGCAATCGTTGTCGTTGTCGTTGGCTTTGTCGTTGACATCGTCGCGTACACCAAGCTCGATCGGTTGAAGCAACCATCGAAACACAGCAGCCCCGAACTCGTCCTCCGCAACTTCCATATAGCCTAAGGTGCGAAGCAGCTGGCACCATACCGCAATTGTTGATTGTGGCGGCTTTGTTAAGACAGCGCTGCTTGCACGGTCCAGCCGCGCTTCCACATCGGCGGCTCTGTACCAGATATATGCTTCCGATTGCGTAAACAACTGGGCTGCGCCAACTGCAGCAGCAGCGTTCCGGCTGCTGAGCAGCTCAATGATCTGCAGAAGCAACCTCTCTTCACGTTTAGGAGCTCGCTGCTCTAGCCAATTCTCCCAACCCGCTTGGTTTATATAATAGGCGGATGCTCGTTCGATGAGCCACCCCTCTTGCACGGCGAGCTGAAGCATAATCGCTAGCGGCAGCGGATACAGCTGCGCAGCGTCCGCCTGCGTCAGCTCTGCAACGCCAAGCAGCCGCTCATTGTCGTAATGCAGCTGGGCCGTAGCACTTTCGATTGCGCGCTTCGCGAGCACACCTCGCGTCGTCCGCTTCATCCCCGTATGCTGTAGAGCAGCCATCGCATGAAGCAGCTGAACGCTTAATGGCGGTACATAGCCGACACTCCCATCTATCGGAACAATATCATAGGAATCTATCTCCGGCATTGCAGGCAACCTTTTCCGATCTTGCATGGCATGAAACCAGACCGTATACAGATCACTCGGGACTCCGTACAGTTTCTCGCCCCAACCTCTACGTACAGCGAACACGATGCCTGCTTCTTGCAGGTGAAGCAGTCCAATTCGCAGCTCGGACCCTGCGAGCCGCGGTTTCGCTGCCTGAAGGAGCTGCTCCTCGCTGAACAGCGAGTGTCCGAACCCGAGCAGGATCACTTCAAGCACATAATGATCCGGATCATTCAGCCTTAGCCATACTTCTCTCGCGCATGTACTCGTTATCAGCGATATCGGCCATATGAATTCGTTCATTCCGTTCCACAAAGGATGTGCTTCAAATTGAAGCTTCTGCTCTTCAGTCAGCTTTCCTGCAATCTCATCAAGCTTCACTGTGCTGCCTCCCGGCTCACTTCGTCATCCTCATAAGACAATTCATCCTTCATCTCATCCCACTCGCGCAGGTTATACCGATAGCCTTGCTCAAGTAAGAAAAGCTGGCGTCTACTCGCATACTCCGTTTCCTTCGTATGATCAGAAACAACCGTATAAAACCACGCTCGATTGTCACCAGATTTCGGTCTCAGAATGCGCCCAATTCGCTGAGCCTCTTCCTGTCTAGAACCGTAGCTGCCCGATACTTGTATCGCAACGGCTGCGTCTGGCAAATCAACGGCGAAATTCGCAACCTTCGAGACGACAAGCACCGGTATTTCACCCGCCTTAAACTGCTCGTATAGCTTCGCCCGCTCCTCATGAGGCAGCTCGCCAGTCAAGATCGGCGCCTGCAGTTCCTCTGCGAGCCGGTGCAGCTGTGTTAGATATTGACCAATGACAAGTGCAGGTTTGCCTACATGATAACGCAGCAGCTCGCGTACGACCTCGATCTTGGCGGAATTCTCGCCTGCTACACGCACCTTCGTCTTTTCTTCTGCAGCGACATAGCCTTCAAGCTCCTCATGCGCGAGCGGCAGCCGGATTTCCGTACAAGTCAGCGAGGCGATGTACTTCCGCTGCTCCAGCGTCTTCCACGGCAAGTCGAAGCGCTTCGGTCCAATCAGCGAGAAGACGTCCTCTTCCCGCCCATCCTCACGGACTAGCGTTGCCGTAAGGCCCAGTCGCCTTGTCGCTTGCAAATCTGCCGTCATCCGAAAAACAGGCGCTGGCAGCAGATGCACCTCATCATATACAATTAGTCCCCAGTTCCGCTCCTGAAAAAGTCGCATATGGCTGTATTCGTCGGTCTTCTGCCTGCGGCTCGTCAATATTTGATAGGTCGCAATCGTTACCGGCTTAACGTCCTTCGAATCTGCCGCATAGGTGCCGATTTTATCTTCCGTCAGCGTCGTCTTATCGAGAAGCTCTGCCTTCCATTGCTGCACGGAGGTCACATTCGATGTCAGTATAAGCGTGTCACAGCGCAGCCTTGCAAGCGCCGCAATGCCAATAACCGTCTTGCCTGCTCCGCAAGGGAGGACAAGCACACCGCTGCCGCCGTCAGCCTGTCCCTCTAGATAAAATAAATTAACAGCCCGCAGCTGATAATCACGCAGCTCGAACGATCTTCCTGCCGCTGTCCGCTCTGTTAAAGAGACATCAAGCGCTTCACCATGCCGGTAGCCCGCCAAATCTAGCACCGGATAGCCGAGACGGGTCAGCTCCTGCTTCAGCAGCCCTCTTGCTTCAGGACGGACGATGAGGCTTCCTTCACCAAGATGGTCAGCTCCGCGCAACAGCTCACTGATCGTCTTATTCGCCCGAAGCGTACTTAGCAGCTCTTCCTCACCGAGCAGCATCAGCATGCCTTCTGCGGTCAGCTGAAGCATCAGCTTGCCATAACGCTCTGCAAGCTTTCGAATGCCGCTCGTCACCTGGAGCGGCAGCTCGTAGCAGCTATTCTCGCCAAGCGCCCGAATCATTTCTTTCGGCATCATGCCCGCCGAAGCGGCGTTCCAAATCGACATTGGTGTAATACGGTACGTATGGATATGTCCGGGTCGCTTCGTTAAATCAGCGAAGCGGCTCAGCTGCACGCGGGCGACCTCCGCATCTGCGTGCCGGTCATCCAGCAGTACAGTAAAGTCTGCCTGTACGCATAAGGGCTTGTCTTCACGTTTCATCACCCGCATCATCCCCCTGAATCGCAAGCATTTTATCCATAGTTGTCCTAATGTGCCTATGATTCAAGTATCCAATGAAAGCTACAAAATTATGCAAAAAAATACGCGATCCAGCCGGAAAAGGCTAAATCGCGTTCCTCTTAGTGTACCGTTTGATGCTGTATATCCCCGCCATGCTGCTGCGAAATGCTGCTTAGCGCATCGCCCGCTTCGTTCACGAATATTTCGCGCACGGCCAAATCTCCAATCGAAACGATGCCAACAAGATTGCCATCCTGCACAACGGGGAGGCGCCTGATCTGGTGATCGGCCATCATTCGAGCCGCATCATCGACGGTCGTATTCGAATCAATCGTTCGAATATCGGTCGTAATGACTTCAGAAACCGCTGTCGAACCTGAATGCTTCTCCGCATAGCCGCGGACGACCAAATCCCGGTCCGTCACGATTCCGATCAGCTTCTGTCCGTCAACGATCGGCACAAAACCAATATCATGGTCCCTCATCAGAACAGCAAGCTCATACACGTTATCGAGCAGTGTGGCTGTCACACAGTTCGTGGACATCAGATCTTTCACAAGTCTCGTCACTTGACTATTGCTCCCTTCTTAATGAAGTAGCCGCACGACGTTTGCAGCATTGCTTCATCCGTTAGGTTAGCCTTGACGTGACTCCCTCATGCATCAATAGCCTCAAGCGCAAGAAGTAGCTTCCGACGCATAATCATCCGCCATTGCAATCATCAGCTTGGCAGCACGCAGCATCGCTCGCTCATCAATATCGAAGCGCGGATGGTGATGTGGGTATGTCGCACCGCATGCTTCACCGCCTGCTCCGACGAACATGAAGCATCCGGGAACCTCTCGAAGATAATACGTGAAATCTTCACCTGCCATAATAAGCGGCGATTCCGATACACAAGCATCCCCGAATTCGGAAGGCGCGACCTTGAAGAAACGTGCTGCTTCATTCGCATCATTCACCACCGGCGGATACCCGTCCCGATATTCAAAAGTCGCAGTAGCGCCGTACATCGCCGCCGTTTGGCTCACAATGACCGACAGCCTCTCCTTAATAAAGGCGCGAACCTCTTCCGTGAACGTTCTAACCGTCCCTACCATCCTGCATCGCTCTGCGATGACATTTGCAGTCGAACCCGCTTGAAATGAACCGATGGATACAACTGCTGGATCAAGCGGATTGACATTGCGGCTTACGACAGATTGAATAGCCTGTACCATTGCCGAGCCGACCAAGATCGCATCAATAGTCTCATGCGGCAGTCCACCATGTCCGCCTTTTCCAGTAATATCAATGTAGATCTCATCCGGCGCAGCCATGAACGGTCCTGGCCTCGTTGCCGCCGTTCCATAAGGCATCGGCGTCCATAGATGCACGCCATAGATCGCATCGACGCCATCAAGCGCGCCTGCTTCGATCATGCTCTTCGCACCCCCTGGCGACACTTCCTCCGCTGGCTGGAAGATCAGCCTACGCTCACCGGTAATTGCTTCTTTATTCGCGTTATAGTAGCTCGCAATCGCGAGCATCGTCGATGTATGCGCATCATGCCCGCATGCATGCATGACACCTGGAACGGTCGAGATATAGTCTGTTTTCTTCTCGTCCTGAATCGGCAAGGCGTCGATATCGCAACGCAGCCCTACGACTGGACCAGGCTTTCCACCTTTAATCGTCGCAATCAGCCCGTAGCCTCCGCCAACACCTACTTGCACATCAATGCCCATTTCCTTCAGACGCTCGGCGATCCAGCGCGAAGTTTCCTCTTCATGAAATGAAACCTCCGGATGCTGATGCAAATAACGGCGCCACTGCACCATTTGAGGGTATATAGTTTGCAGCTGTGCTTCTGTTGTTGCTGTATTATCCACGCTAACAAACCTCCTTGCGCCCTAATGACTTTATCTCCCTATTGTAGCAGACTGATAGAAGATACCGAAAGATACGTTTTGGTTAAATAATGGGAACATTTTTCGATAAAATGTCACTTTTGGCGCATGGTTGTCGCACGAGGAAGGCTTGCACTAGCAGGTGAAAAATACTATCATGGATAAGAAGAAAACCTGTTTTGAAGCTTGAAGGAGGACGCACCCCACATGATTATTGAGAATACAGGCCTGAATGGCATGACTAGTGACCTTGCGCATCTTGACGAGTCCTCGGAGAAGCTTGGCTTCGTCCGCTGGCAATGGGAATATTATCGCGCTACTTATGATTTGAAGCTGGAAGACCGCACTAACCGCGAAGATTACTTCCTGCGCTTCAATGTCCGCGCAATTGAGGGCAAGCTGGAATCATCGCACGCTGTGCTTCAAGTGGAATCCGTCTATATCGGACGCGCTACATTCCCGCACGGCTTGGATTATGAGTCGCCAGTACCTCAAGCGATTCTTAACTCTGCTAATCAACGTCTGCAAGAATTGAAGAAATTGCTTGCTTAATGGGCGATGAGTCCACAACAACCAATGAAACAGAAGAATAACGGCCTGCGCGGCAGGCCGGATTTCTTATTACTCGTTCTTACGCTGCTGCTCGTCGGCTTCGGCCTTGTAATGGTATTCAGCGCCAGCTCGAACACAGCGGTCATTTCCAAAAGCTCCAATTTTGATGCCTTGTATTTCACGAAGCGCCAGTTAATTTGGGCCGTTATGGGCATCGTCTCCATGTTCGTCATCATGAACATACCCTATACGGTTTTTAAAAAAGGGTTCATCCTCTACTTTATCCCCGTTCTGATTATGCTCATTCTTGTTCCTTTCATAGGGAAAGAATTGAACGGCGCACGCAGCTGGTTTGGCGTCGGTTCTCTTGGCATACAACCGACTGAATTTGCAAAGCTTGGACTTATCCTTTATTTAGGCTCTTTGATCTCCAAGAAAGGCGATAACTTTCGGGATTTCAAGAAAGGCCTCGTTCCCGTCTTCATCATCATCGGTTTCATCTGCGGGCTTATTATGATGCAGCCCGATCTTGGCGCATGTATCGTCATTGGTGCTTGTTCGCTTATTATTATCGTTGCAGGCGGCGCCAACCTGAAGCAGCTGTTTCTCGCAGGCATTATTATTTCGTCACTTGTTGGTGCATGGGCCAGCATCTCCATCATGAAGGATCCAACGGGCTGGGAATACCGGATTAACCGATTTACCGCGTTTATGGATCCGACATCGGACGAGCAGAACAGCACCTATCAGCTTTCTCGCTCCCTGCAGGCGCTTGGACATGGCAGCATTACCGGCGCAGGCTTCGGACACAGCGTCCAGAAGCTGCACTACTTGCCTTATGCGTACAGTGATTTTATCTTCTCCGTCATAGCCGAAGAATTCGGATTTATTGGAAGCTTGCTGTTCCTGCTCTTCTATCTGTTCTTCCTGTGGCGAGGTTTACTTGTCGCACTGAGGTGCCCGGACACGTATGGCACCATAGTCGGCGTCGGCATTATCGGGTTGTTTGCGGTACAAGCACTCGTCAATATCGGCGGCGTAACTGGCGCGATTCCGCTTACTGGGGTCACGCTCCCGTTCATCAGCCACGGCGGTTCGTCACTGATCGTTTCCTTGCTTGGCATGGGCGTGTTGCTCAGCATTTCGCGCGAGTACAATCGCCCGGAGAAGCCGCAGCAATCACGAACAACTGCCAAACACACCCAAACCTTACGACCGCAGCACTCTGCTCGTAAATAAACAAAAGGCATGCTCATATGAGCATGCCTTTTGACATTTGGACCGAGCTGATTACTTCAGACGCGCAGCTTCTTCTGGTGCTTCATCTTCCTTGAAGGCAACGCCTTCTACCTTAATGTTGACCTCAACTACATGCAGGCCTGTCATATTCGTTACCGTCTCGCGGACATTCTCCTGCAATTGGCGGCATACTTCCTGAATCGGGATGCCATATTTCACAATAATGCGCAGATCGATTGCCGCTTCCAACTGGCCAACCTCAACAGATACGCCTTTTTGTGCGTTTTTTCCGCTCAGACGCTTTGCTAATCCTTCAGAGATCCCTCCGGACATCGCAGCAATACCTGGAGTTTCAAGTGCAGCCAATCCCGCGATCGTGGCAACTACGTCGTCGGAAATACGAATAATGCCTGTTTGAAGTTCTTCTGTCATGCCACTCACTCCTTGTTCACCTTATGTTTCCATTGTAATAGAACGCAACTTTTGAATCAAGGTATCGTTACGATGAGACGACAAGTTTACACAACACCCATTTTCAGCTATAGTGTTAACAGATTTCCATTTTCATCAAAATGCTTAAGAGAGGTGCTGCTTCGTTGAACCAGAAATTGTTTTTCACATTGCTTCTATCTTTATTTGTACTCAGCGGTATAAGCCATTACGCCCACTTCGGAACGATTATTGAATTTATTATTTCCGCAGCTGCGATTCTGTTCGTCGCCGGTTTTCTCGGAAAAGCGACAGAGAGCGTGGCACACTATGCGGGACAACGGCTCGGCGGATTCTTGAACGCCACGTTCGGTAACGCAGCTGAGCTCATTATCGCCATCTTCCTTGTACGCGAAGGCTTATTCGATATGGTTAAAGCGAGCATCACCGGCTCCATCATCGGTAACCTGCTGCTTGTTCTTGGTGCCAGCGTCCTGCTAGGTGGCCTGAAATATAAAGAGCAACGCTTCAATGTACAGCTTGCCAGCCATAACTCTTCCTTGATGATTCTAGCCGTTATCGCGCTTGGCATTCCGGCAATCTTTATCTCCACACAGCATTTCACGACGCACAAGACGAATATGCTTAGCTTAACGATTGCTGGCATTCTGATTGTCGCCTACATACTGTGGCTCATCTTCTCGATGGTGACACACAAAGATATTTTGGCCGACGAAGAAGAAACGACGCCAGATCATGGCGAAGAACCTGCCTGGTCCAAAGGCAAGTCGATTATGTATCTCGTCTTGGCTACCCTGATGACCGCGTTTGTCTCTGAATGGCTAGTTAGCACATTGCACTCGTTCACAGCCAAGTTCGGGCTCTCAGAAGTGTTCGTCGGTGCATTCCTCATTGCCATTGTCGGTAACGCCGCAGAGCACAGTGCAGCCGTTATGCTAGCGATGAAGAACAAGATCGGCGCTGCAGTTGAAATCGCGGTTGGAAGCAGCCTTCAGATCGCGCTATTCGTTGCACCAGTCCTTATTCTTGTCAGTGCACTGTTCGGAAAGACGATGGACATCGTCTTCAGCCCGATTGAGCTTGCGGCCATCGGCGTATCCGTCTTTATCGCCAAGTCGATCTCGAAGGACGGCACGACGAACTGGTACGAAGGCGCGCTTCTCCTCATCGTCTATCTTATCCTCGGCATCTCGTTCTATCTCGTGTAGACGAGTCGAACCAACGATATAACAAAGACGCTCCCTCGTATGAGGGAGCGTCTTTGTTATAATATCAGAACGTATAAAATTTATGTATTCTTTATACTTATCTGATACCATCGCACTATTTAAGCGGTTAGTTGCCTAGTGCTTCATAGAGCTGTGCCAAGTTCCGCTCGAGTTTGCTAATCATCTCTTTGCCTGCCACTTCAGAAATAAGTCCTGCTCGAACTGCAAAATCGATTTCTTTGGAAAAACCGTATATTTGAGTGTCCAGCACTTCTTCGTATAGCGGACATTTTCTCGTTGCCAAATTTTCCATTTGCACTTCGATTAACTTCTCGATTTTATTGGCATCCTCGTGAAGGAGATTGATCGCTTTTTGATGCAGGTGAATAAGAACATCGGATGAAGACATCGTACTCCTCCTTCTGCGCTACTTACGAAACATTTTATAATCTTATATTAGTCGAAATGAACGTAATGTACAAGGTCAAACGAAAAAAGCGCCCCGCTGATTATTCAGCAAAGGCGCTTCCAGGTTCACTATAGCAGCTTACTATTCAATAACTTTAACATTCAAATTATGTTTCGCGAACACTTCAGAGAGAGCAGCTTTCGCTTCTTCTGCATCTGAGCCGTGAACGTGAAGCTCGTAGGAAAGTCCGCCGACCAATGTTGTGAAAAGACCGAGAATACTCTTAACGTCAATGTATTTATTCTCGGCTTGAAGTACGATGGATGATACGAATTTATTAGCCGTTTGGGAAATATCTACGATTGCCGCGTTATTGGACATGGGAATCCCTCCATAATTTAGTTAGAATCGCTAACTTCCTCATCATAACCCGATTTAAAGTCACATACAAGACTTATTTACATCAAACTATCAGGGTTGAGCCCAGCCAATTCTGGAATGACGAACAAGCCGTCTTTACGGATCAGACGATCATCGAAGTACACTTCTCCGCCGCCATATTCCGGTCTTTGAATAAGGACAAGATCCCAGTGAACCGCTGAACGGTTTCCGTTATCTGTCTCTTCATAAGCTTGGCCTGGCGTGAAGTGCAAGCTGCCGGAAATTTTCTCATCGAACAAAATATCTTTCATTGGGTGCAAAATGTACGGGTTGAAGCCAAGGCTGAATTCACCGATATAACGAGCACCTTCATCGGTATCTAGAATTTCATTCAGCTTCTCGGTATTGTTGCTTGTCGCTTCCACGATTTTGCCGTCCTTGAACGTGAACTTGATGTTCTCAAACGTAATACCGGAATATACCGAAGGCGCATTGTATGTAATTGTGCCTTGTACGGATTCTTTGATCGGACAACTGAACACTTCGCCGTCTGGGATGTTGCGTTCTCCGGAGCATTTACTTGCGCCAATACCTTTAATCGAGAACGACAAATCCGTGCCTGGCGATACGATGCGGACTTTGTCTGTCTTCGCCATCAGCTCAGCCAGTGGGTCTTGTGCTTTATCCATCTTCGCATAGTCGAGATTACATACATCGAAGTAGAAGTCTTCAAAAGCTTCTGTGCTCATGTTTGCAAGCTGCGCCATGGAATCATTCGGGTAACGAAGCACAACCCATTTGGTATGTTTTACGCGCTGCTCAGAGTGAATTGGATGACGGTAATGCTTCTCATAAAGACGCATTTTGTCGCTTGGCACGTCAGCAAGGGAATTAATATTCTCACCGGAACGGATCGCGATATAGCCTTGCATCGCTTTCATACGATCCAAATCGAATGATGCCCACAGCTTGATTTGTTCTTCTGTCGCGTTCATCAGCATCGAACGAAGCACCGAACGGTCGCTTGTTTCTACAAAGGGGCGTCCGCCTGCTTTAGCCACTTCTTCAACGATACATTTTGCAAGTTCACGCTCTGAGCCAATCATATCAATGAGGACATTCTCTCCAGGCTGTACATTGATGGAGTATCCAACTAAGTTCTGAGCAAGCTTCTGCATACGGGGATCACGCATGGTTAATAAAACCTCCAAAGTTTAAGAATTTCAATTCTATCCTACCATTTTTTTGACTCGGATGCACGAAGCTATAGATTGCCCCCGCCCTGGCGCATGAACTTGACCAGCGTCTTCCGCGATTCCTGTTGCTGCGCGCCTTCCGCCTTGTAGCGGAGTACTGTCTGCTCCTCCAGTTGAAGTGGCAGCAGCTTGTTCCGGTCGATGATCAGCCGGTAATTCGACTGTACGCGCAGTGTGGACAGCATCACCTCGAGCTGGCTCTTCGACTTCGTAAGCTCCTCTTGCCATGCCTTCTCAAGCTCTGTCTTCTTGCTCGCAGCAACCGCTTGTTTACTCTTCATCGTGGCACTAATGGCGGCAGGCACCTTCTGCTCCAACACGCTGAACTCACTGCGCAGCTTACTGCGCCAGTTCTCGCTCACAAGCTTCTCATTCGCCTTGATGTGCAGCACAGCAGTCCGGGTACCAGACTCTGATTCGACGAGTTCTGTTGTTTGTGCAGTCTTCTGCACTTCAGTGAGCAGTTCGAGTGGGCGTACATTTGAACTCAACGTGTCGTTCTCACTTGCTTTCAGCTGAACCTGATTATGATTTTCGACAGTACCTTCGAACGAAGTCGCTTTGCTCTCAGCCGCACTACTGCCAAAGCCAATGCCGGTCTTTCCTGTAAAAGCATACCGATCAACACCAGATAAGCCAGACACCGAGAGGGAGAGCAGCTCCTGCGGTGATTTATTGTCAGCTGCTTTGCCACATCCAGACAGCATAAGCAGGACACAGCCAAAGGTTACTATTCGCATCTTTCTCATCTGAGATCCCTCCTCATATTACTTTGCTTGTAGCGTCTGTAGCCTAGCTTCGCTTTATGCAAGTGTAAACGGCTAACGCCATCCTGACAGAAAAAGGTTACGTTTCGACAAAAAAACGGAAGCACCTGAGGCGCTCCCGTTCTCTGCTCTATATCCGTTAACCAATGACGATGCAGTTGCGGCCCTTCTTTTTCGCTTCATATAAGGCCACGTCCGCTTTATTGAAAAGGGATTCTACACTAATTTTCTCATCCTCAAACGTCCACTCCGACAAGCCGCATGAAACCGTTACAACCGGGGTCGTATGAAGCTCCACCATGCTGCGAATTCGTTCCGCAATCCGATAAGCCTGTGCTGTACGTATCTTAGGCAAGTATACGGCAAGCTCCTCGCCACCCCATCTTGCTGCAATATCGCTATCACGGATACATGCTCGGATCACTTCGCTTACCGTCACCAAGATGCTATCGCCATGCAAATGACCGTAAGTGTCATTCACTTTCTTAAAATGATCAATATCTACAAGTACGAGTGAGCCGTAGGGATCTTTGCGCTGCATAATTTGAATGTTCTCGTTCAAATAATGACGTGCATACAAGCCGGTCAGATTATCGGTAATGACCATTCGGCGTACCTCCGCATGCAAGGACGCATTGGAGATTGCAAGCCCGATATGCGTTGACAGCACTTGCAGCAGCTTGTAGTTCTCATAGGAGAAATAATTCGCATTCTGATGTGAGACCATAATAACGCCAACGACGTCTGATCCAGCCATTAAAGGCGCGGCGATAAGCGATCTTGAGCCGGTCGCGTCCATCAGCTTTGAATCGACGATGCGCGTGGACCAATAATCGGCAATAATGAGTGGTTCTTTCGTGCTGTATACCATTCCGCAAAATCCGTATCTTGTGGAATACGACTCATTCGCCTCTTGCGGCAAGTTGCTCGCGACAACTTGAAACTTTCCATCATTATTTAATTGCAAAATATTGCAGTAATCCGCCTTAAATATAGAAAGCAGCTCACTGACGGCAAACTCAAACACTTCGCTTAGCCGCAGCGATTGATTAAGCCGCTTCGTTAATTCGTTTATAAGCTGGAGCTCACTAATTAGCAAATTAGATTGCTCGAACAGTTTTGCGTTCTCGAATGCCGAGCCTGCCGTATCTGCAAGCATGATCAATGCGTCCAGCTCGGACTCGTCCCATCGTTCAACCTGCATACCGATGCTTAGAACGCCGTACACAGCTTGTTTGCCGCACATGGGAACAGCGAGCTTGATCTTGCCCTGCTCGTCCTCCATTTGATTCGGCAAGCCTGTCAGGAACGCCTTCGCATTCAGGTCTTCCAACGCGTGCCGCAGAAGTAGTGGCTTTACCCGTGGATCCACATTTACATGGTCTTGGGAAAGATACAGCTGAAATTCGGCGTACGGGTATAGCTGTGCGAAGTCTTCCAGAAGCACTTGAAGGACGCTGGAGACGTCATTCTGATCATGGAGACGCTTGGCAATGAGGAACAAGACGTCGCGGCTGCTTTCGTCAAGCATGCGCCTCTGGTGCTGCATAAGCAGCTGCGCGGCTTGGTCCAGATCATACCGGTGATAGAAGATTTGTCTGATGTGCAGCGCTGCAGCATGCAAGAGGGCGATCACTTCATCGCTCATTTCCTGCTTCTTGAAACGTAGCAGGCCAAGCAGCTGAGTATCGTCTGATCGCATCGTAATCTTCACTTCTATGACTGGATGCGATGCGACTGGATTGGCTTGCCCTGTTTGCATGAGCGGTTGGCCGTCAGCCTGGCATAATTCCAAATAAGAATGGAGGAGCGGCGAGCGTGTCTGCTGCGTCTCTTCCAGCCATTGTTGGAAGCACTCCTTCAGCAATTCGTTAATGTTATACTCGTCCCTTTCACGTACATCTCTTTGAAAGAGCTCTCGATTAGGCTGCTGCACTTTGCTGTGTGTCACATTTTTCGATACGATCTTCCACTGTGAGTCACTGTTTCTTGCCATAAGCAGCCACCTCTTTGTTGTCAGTCATGACCATTCTATTACTATACCCGATTAGTAGAGTAAATGCACGATTACCAGAGCTCGTTCAGTAGGACTTACAACCTAAAGATGAATGTTATAAATTGTCCTACACTTTTATAACGCAAACCGCTTGACTTTGCCCCCTGAATTTATATAATATTTATAGTTGAATACATGGGAACGGTTTTGTGTCACCCTCAAGAGACTGTCGCTAATATGCCTGCGGCTGAACATGCATATTAGGCCTTCATTGTTCATACAATGCGGCAATCGACAGCACTCGGCGAAACACCCATTTTCAAACATCCCATTTGAAGAAGGAGTTTTACGACACATGTCAAGATATACAGGTCCTAAATTTAAACTTAGCCGTCGCCTCGGCATCTCCCTTAGCGGTACAGGTAAAGAATTGAAACGTGCTTTCCCTCCAGGTCAACACGGTCCTGGCCAACGTAAAAAAATGAGCGGTTACGGTATCCAATTGCAAGAGAAGCAAAAGCTTCGTCACATGTACGGAATGAACGAGAAACAATTCCGTAACTTGTTCGATAAAGCTTCGAAGCTGAAAGGTATTGCCGGTGAAAACTTCATGGCCCTTCTTGAGAGCCGTTTGGACAACCTGGTTTACCGTCTTGGTTTCGCAAACTCCCGTGCAGGTGCTCGTCAATTGGTATCCCACGGTCACGTTACAGTAAACGGCAAGAAAGTCGACATCGCTTCTTACACAGTAGCACTCGGCGATGTAATCGGTCTGCGTGAGCGCAGCCGTGAACAGAAATCCGTTAAAGAAGCTTTGGCTGGCCGCAACTTCCTGCCAAACTACCTGGAATTCAACGATGCAGCTGTTGAAGGCAAGTTCCTTCGTCTTCCAGATCGCGCTGAGCTTCCACAAGAGATCGACGAGAAGCAAATCGTCGAGTTCTACAGCCGTTAATAAATCAAGCGATCCAGAGCATTTGCTCCGGATCGCTTTTTTTGTGTGGATATTATGAAATCGTCGTTTCCTTATTCAACCACACTGACATATCCCCAGCTTCACGATTCGCCCATGCAAAATACGGAATAGCCGTGAAGTTTACATTCGTAAACTTGGAGCTGCCGGAGCGATATAGCGTATTCGTCCAGCCTTCTGTCGACCGCACCGCCGCTTTGCCGTTCAGCAGAACCATCGGAACACCGCCTATTTCCCCCATCTGATGCTCATACTGAGGATTGCGAAGCACTGTCAGATCAAAAACATTGACGCCGGCATTATCCTCAGCTTCCACACAATATACAATCGGCCCGCGCATAATCGCAATTTTGCCACAATCTTCTGTGACAAGCGGATTGGCTTCAAGCTCGGTGATCTTCATCGGGAAGTTCAGAACAACGGTACCCCCAGCAATCAGCGCTGCAGGAACATATACATATCCGCGTGCCATGACCACGCCCTGTGCGATCGTTTCGTTGTCGTAGACGACCGTACCATCAATCGTAACGCTTGGCGTTGTACACCAGCCCGGTATACGGAAGGCAACAACCGAACTCGGCGCCTGCTCTGCGTACACTTTAACTGTAACCGTCTCCGTCCAAGGATAGTTGGTCTCCTGTGAGATTTGCAATGTACCAGAAGCTAACTGTACATCCGCCTTACTTTGCGCATATTGACTTACATAAACGGTATCGTTCTCTGTCGCGTAGACATATTCTCCAAGCGCTCCGATGAAGCGTAGAATGTTCGGAGGGCAGCAGGAGCATTCAAATACGCGTTCGCGCCGATAATGCGGGAATAGCAGGCGCTTATCGTTAATGCCACGCGAGAAGTCGTTGTATGCTGGCGAGGATTCCAAGGCGTTATCGTAGAAAAAGCCTGTCCCGTCCAACGACAATCCAACCAATGCGCCATTAAACATTTGTAGCTCTACGATATCGGTAAAACGCGCATCAGGCTCCATAGAGAACATCCGTTGTGCGAAAAATGCCATTGCGATGGAAGCGCAGGTTTCTGCGTAAGACCCGGCATTCGGAAGTGTAAACGCCGCTCCGATCGCTTCGCCGTAACGATCCGCACTTACTCCGCCTGTTACGTACATTTTGCGAAGCGTTGCATCGTTCCAGAGACGCAAGCAAGCGTCGTACAGCTCCTTATCATCATACTCTCTGGAGAGATCCGCCATGGACGAATAGTAGTACATCGCCCTTACGGCATGACCTGCCGCAGCTGGCAGCTGACGAGCCGGCGCATCGTCCTGCGCGTAGCTGTCATTATAGTGAACGTAGCATCGCACCTTTGGATCGGCTGGTGGGGTACCGTTTGGCACCGAGAACACGCGCTCCTTCGGATCTAATCCGCGAGAATCAACGAAGTGCTTCGATAGCTCCAGATAACGTTCATCTTCAGTTGCCTGCCAGAGCCGAACGAGAGCAAGCTCAATCTCCTGATGACCGCAAGTGGTGTACTTAGCTGTTCCGTTGATTACAAAAGCATCTTCAATGCAATCGGCGAAACGGGTCATAACATTAAGGAAGCGCTCACTTCCTGTGGAATAATAATGGGCGACTGCTGCCTCTATCATGTGACCTGCTGTGTAGAGCTCATGCGCACTACGGTCTGTGAAGATGTTGTTTGGTTCAAGCGTTAAGAAGAACGAGTTGAAGTAACCAGACTCATGCTGGCCTTTCTCAATGAGATCTATGATGTTCTCAAGCTTCTGACTCAGCTCTTCATTAGGATGATAGTACAAAATATAAGCAGCGCCTTCCATCCACTTCGCCACATCCGAATCCCAAAATTCATGCGGTTTGTCTGGTTTACCTTCCTGCCATTCGAGACTCATCGCGTGGATTCGACCCGTTTCGTAGAAGCGATTGTATACGGCATTCACGGTGGAGCTAGAATTAGTCTGTTGCCATGTCCCCCAGAAGCCTTCGCTGAAGGAAACATTTTTCCATGGTACTTGCGTAAGTTTGTTCATCTTCGGGTTAATCTCCTTCTTCTGCTAGCAAATTTTAGTAGGGTTGCTCCTATGAAAGCATAACTGCATTGGCAATATTTCGTCGAGATCACTTGCAAAAAAAGCGATCCGAAGCTGAGTGCTTCGAATCGCTTCTGAGCTAGCCTAACAAATCGTCAATTAACTTGTTTGATCAGGCTTAATCACATTCACTGCTGCTGTCACAGGTGCCGAAGACACACTGTCAGGCAACAAAGCCGCCGCTGCCGCCGTACCCGCAGCAGTCTTCGAAGTCAGCCCTCTAACGAACGCGTTCAAATCAATGCCCGACACGCTCTTCAGCATCTCTGGCGCAGTCGCCATAAGTGTCGTGACATAGTTGCTTACGCGAGCAGCACCTTCGCCGTGACCAGTATCGACGACAGTCAGCTTATCAATCGCGCTAATTGGCTCCGCAATTTTACCGGCAAGCTCCGGCAGCATCTTCACGACGATATCGAGAACAGCCGCTTCGCCGAACAATTCAAATGCTCTTGCGAGCTTCTCCTTCGCTTCCGCTTCCGCAAGACCGCGCAGCCGGATGACATCCGCCTCTGCTGTACCTCTTGCCCGTTCCGAATCTGCAATCGCGAGACCATCCAGCCGCTTCTGCTCGGCATTCGCCTTCGCTTCTGTCTCGATCTTGTACTGCGCCGCATCCGCCTCGCGCATCCGCTTCGACTTGTCGGCTTCCGCCGCCTGCTCTACCGCATAGCGGTCTGCATCCGCCTTCTTTTTCACTTCCGCATCATACTGCTTCTCGCGGCGTAAAATTTCCTTGCCTTCAAGGTCGATCTCACGCTCTTTACGGACGAGCTCAACCTGCATCTGCTGCTCAACGACTTGCTGCTTCGCACGCGCTTCTTGTATCGCATACGCCTGGTCCGCTTCCGCCTTCGCCGAATCCTGCTCCTTCTTAAAGGACGCCACCTTCAGCTCCTTCGTTTTGGACGCTTCCGCGATATTCGTGTCGCGGAGCAGCTCTGCCTTCAAGCCTTCTTCCTCTGCTCTGGCCTTCTGGATCCGCGAATCCCGAACGGCCTCAGCCTCTGCAATGTCAGCGTCCCGCTTAACAGCTGCAATTCGCGGCTTACCGAGCGCATCGAGGTAACCGTGCTTATCGCGCAAATCCTTGATTGTGAACGAGACGATCTGCAGTCCCATTTTCTTGAGGTCACGCGCTGCAACGCCTTGTACCTCTTGAGCGAACTTATCACGGTTCCGATACACTTCTTCAACGGTCATAGAGCCAAGAATTGCGCGCAAATGCCCTTCTAATACTTCCTGTGCCTCGCCTTTCAGCGCCTCCGTCGGCTTTCCGAGGAACTGCTCTGCAGCTGTAGCGACATCCTCGACTGCGCCGCCGATCTTGATGATCGCTACGCCGTCACAGATTACAGGAACGCCTTGCTCGGTGTACACCTCAGGCGTCGTGACATCCAGCTTATGCGACAATAAGGACAGGAAGTCAGACTTCTGAAACACGGGCAGGATGAAGGCGCCACCGCCCCTAACGACTTTGATTTTACGTCCTGTCTCGTCGACAGTCGCGTTCTTTATGCCAAGAAAAGAGCCGGTAACGATCATAGCTTTGTCTGGTCCGACCGTACGGTATCTCGCCCAGAAGGCAAGAGCGAGCACGATCAGAACGCCAACCACAATGGCTGGAATAACGTAGTAATCTGGAATCAAGTGAAAATCCCCTCTCTTGTCAGTAATTACAGCTCTAGCTTGGAAACTTGGAGCGTATGTCCGTCAACGGCAACGGCAACGACGACGACCCGTTCACCATTCGGAATCTGATCGCCATCCACGCTCGAGGCAATGTGATTTGTAAGTCCCGCCCCGACTTTAATGAGCACTTCGCCGAAGCCTTTCCCCGGAATGGTAATGCTGACTTCTCCGATCTTACCAGTCAATTCCTTTATCGAATAACTGGTCGAGTTCTCGCTGCGAGCCATAGGACGTACGTAGAAGAAAAACATACCGACAGCTCCGACAGCTCCGATGAGGATAGCAGTGAGGATCACAAGTGCAGCAGGTAATGAAGTGTGATGCTCAAGCAGCAGCCCTGCACCGCCGAAGACGGTAATGCCGCTAACGACTGTGGTCGGCTGCACTACGGGGTATCCATCCAACGATAAGAAATCGAGCATCCCGTCAAGAGAAGCGCTCAGCCAGTCGCCAATAATAACGCTCACGATGGTGAACAAGATGCCTAAAGTCAAACAGCCGATAAATAATCCTTCCAGCGCCCTCCCTCCCTTCAATTATCACAAAATCCAAAAATTAGAAGAATTTTTCATGTTATGTATTACGCTACATATGATGAGAAGTTTCGCTCACTCTGGTTTCCACCAAACGAGGTGAAAAAAAAGCTTACTGCCGCAGAATCTCTGCACAGTAAGCTTTCTCTCCTCACTATTGAAGCACTAACTTGGCAAATTTACGTTTGCCAACTTGAATGATATCGCCGTCAGCAATCGTAACCGAAACTGCCGGATCATCAATCTTCTCTTCGTTGATACGCACAGCACCTTGCTGAACGCTCCGTTTCGCCTCGCTGAGGGAAGCTTGCATGCCAAGCGTCGTCAGCAGCTTCGTGATCAAGATCGTGCCGTTATCCAGATCCGCTGCAGAGAGCACCGCATCTTGAATATCGTCGGGAAGCGCGCGCTTCTGGAACACCGTTATGAAATGCTGCTCCGCTGCCTCAGCCGCCTCTTCGCCATGGTACATCCGTACGAATGTGCGACCCAGCGCCATTTTCACATCACGTGGATGCTTCGTGCCTTCTTCAAGTCCAGTACGAAGTGCAGCTAGCTCTTCATTACTCATATCTGTAGCTAGCTCGTAATATTTAAGCATCAACTCATCTGGAATGGACATCGACTTGCCGTAAATTTGATTCGGCTCTTCATCGATACCGATGTAGTTGCCAAGGCTCTTGCTCATCTTATTGACGCCGTCCAAGCCTTCGATTAGCGGTGTCATAATCGCAGCTTGCGTCGACTTGCCATATTCCTTCTGCAACGTACGGCCCATGAGCAGGTTGAACTTCTGGTCTGTACCGCCAAGCTCAACATCGCTCTCTAGCGCTACGGAATCGAAGCCTTGCATCAGCGGGTAGAAGAACTCGTGGATGCTGATCGGTTGACCTGTCGTATAACGCTTCGTGAAATCATCGCGCTCCAGCATACGTGCTACAGTTACTTTAGCCGAAAGGGTTACGACTTCTGCAAAATTCATCGGTCCAAGCCATTCGGAGTTGTAGTAAACCGTCGTCTTCTCCGGATCAAGCAGCTTGTAAATCTGCTTCTTGTACGTCTCAGCATTGCGCTTCACATCTTCTTCCGTCAGCTGCTTGCGCGTCTCGGATTTGCCTGTCGGGTCGCCAATTCGGCCTGTGAAGTCACCGATAATGAGCTGTACCGAATGTCCCAGCTGTTGGAACTGCTTCAGCTTATGCAGAACGACTGTATGACCGATGTGAATGTCTGGCGCAGATGGATCAAGACCAAGCTTCACCTTGAGCGGCTTGCCCGTTGCAACTGCATTTGCTACCTTCGCTTTGAGCTCATCCTCCGGTACAATCTCCACAACACCACGGCGGATTACTGCCATTTGACGCTCAACTTCTTGCTGCTGCGCAGCTGTTAGCTCTTCCCATTTAACCATTTCAACTGTCCTCTCTCTTGTCCGGAAAATACAAAAAATCCCTCTGTCCTCAAGGGACGAGAAGGATTTGCTCGCGGTACCACCCTCATTAGAGTCGCCGGCAATCGTACCCAAATAGAGGTACGAGCCTTCACGAATAAGGCGGCTCTCACTTCATTTCATAACGGATTCTATCCGGAAACAGACTACTGACACGTCACAAGTCAACCTTGTACGTCGTTCGTCTGATCAGCTCGAGGCGGTAATTCAAGTTGCAGCGCGTACCGGTTTGCACCAACCACCGGCTCTCTGAAACGTTCCATCTGCAACTCTACTGAAGCCTGTCAACACGTTGGAATATGAACTTTTTTAACTGATCTTCTTATACCATATGCAATTAACAAAAGTCAATGAAATCCCATTTCGCGCAGCCATTCGATTGCCAACTTAGTGAATTCTTAGACAAATACGTCTCCCGAAGCTGCAACCAGACTGGCGATTTATGCTATAATAGCTCTGTTAATCAGAGGAGGCTTATCATTATATGGAACAAGAACGTGAGCAGAAGACAAAAGGATACAGCAAATGGCGGACTTTTGGGCTCGTGACGCTCATCACCTTGAAATGGTTATTCATCTTCGGTTTATTAATTGGGTTGTTTGCCGGAGCAACCGTCGCTGGTTATGTCGCTTCCTTCGTCAAGGACGAGCCTGTACGTCCACGCACTGATATCGAGAATAAAATAGATGAGAATGCCATCACGGGATTCGTTTATTTCAATGATGGACAAACGCCTGTCGGCCAGCTGCGTACGCAGGAGGATCGGCGACTCATTAAGCGGAGCGATATTCCGCCGCAAGTCATCAATGCTGTGCTTGCTACAGAAGACAACAACTTCTATAAACATATCGGCGTCGATTTCAACGGAATTGCTCGCGCGGTTAAACAGAAGGTGTTAAATGAAGATACACAGACCGGCGGCAGTACGCTGACTCAGCAGCTGGCGAGGCAAGTGTTCCTTACGCTGGACAAGACCGACAGCCGTAAGGTAAAGGAAATCTTCCTCTCTCTTCGTCTTGAGCGATTCATGACAAAGGACGAGATATTGACTGCTTATCTGAACAAAGTTCAATTCGGAACCGGGAACAGTGGTTACAATCTGTATGGGATTAAAGCTGCTGCCAAAGGGATTTTTAATATTACCGACTTGACTCAGCTGAACATTGCGCAGTCCGCTTATCTAGCTGGCTTGCCGCAGCGTCCTTCCGCTTATACCGCTTTTACGAGCAAAGGGAAGTTCAATGAATCAGGCTTCAAACTGGCGATAGATCGCCAGCATATCGTGCTGAAGCGGATGCTTGAGACGGGCCGTATCAGTAGTGAACAGTATAATGAAGCGCTCAACTTTGATGTTCGTGCATCACTGGCGAAGCCGACAGAGAAAGCTTATTCGACATTCCCGTACCTCATGCTGGAATCCGAGCGTCAGGCAGCCGAAATACTGCTCATGCAGAAAGATCCGAATTTGACAATTAGCGATGTCCGCAAGAAAGAGAACGCACCGCTAATCGAAGAAGCCCGTGAGCAGCTGCTCCGCGGCGGTTATCATATCTATACGACGATTGACAAGCGGATTTACAATTCGATGCACAAAGTCGGCTCCGATCCGTCTAACTTTGATCCAGACAGTAAAACCAAAGGGATGGAGCAAGCTGCAGCCGTCATGCTGGATCATAAGACTGGCGCAATTCTCGGCATGCTCGAGGGACGCGACTTCTACACCGAGCAGATGAACCATGCGACGCAGATGACGCGTCAGCCAGGTTCGACAATGAAGCCTATTGCGGCTTACTTGCCTGCTATTGATTCGGGACTTATCCAACCAGCGAGCATCGTAGACGATACGCCGATGGTCCTTAAAGATGGCCAGAAGGGCTATCACATCCCGATGAATGTTACGAAGAAATTCTACGGCTTGATTACTGCGCGCGACGCGCTGAACCGCTCTTTGAACTTGCCGGCGCTCAAGATCTTCAACAATATGGTGACAATCCCTGAAGCGTGGAAGTTTGCGAAGAAACTCGGCATTACGACGCTTAAACCAATAGATGACGGTGCGAAGACAGGCGTTATCGGCGGACTTAGCGTCGGGGTATCCGTTGAAGAGCTAACTAACGCATATGGCGCAATCGCAGACAATGGCGTTTTCAATGACGCTTATATGATCGGTCGGATTACCGATGCGAACGGCAACGTCGTTTATGAGCATGAGAAGAAACCGCTTCGTGTCTTCTCCGAACAGACGGCATTCCTGATGACGGATATGCTCAGAACGGTTATTTCAGAGAAGAACGGCTCCGGTCATATGATTACAACGTTGTTCAAGAAATATGGAAAAATCCCGGTTGTCGGTAAGACAGGTTCAACACAAAGCTACGGTGACGTCTGGTTCATGGGCTATACTCCTGACATCACACTGGGTGTATGGGTCGGTTACGAGAAGCAGATCAATGCATTGTCCAAAGATGGCCGAAATCACGCGAAACAAATTTGGTCTAAAATGATGAATGAAGTGACCGACGAACGTCCTGAATTGTTCCCGACGAAGCAATTCACTATGCCTGCCGGTATCGTGAAGTCGACCGTGTCCAGAGTAAGCGGCAAGCTGCCGACAGAGCTGACAAGAGCAAGCGGCAAGCTTGTAACGGACTGGTTCAACAGCAAGTTCATTCCGAAGGAATCGGACGACGCGCTTGTGAAGATGGCGATCATCTCCTTCAATGGCGTCAATTATATTCCGCAACCGACGACTCCTGCTGACATGATCAAAGAGCTGACGCTTGTGAAACGCGAGAAGCCGCTTGATGCACTCATGCAAGAAATCGAGGCCGCACAGGCGAAACTACCTGCAGACAGCCGTAGACCAATGTCCGTATACTTGCCGCCGGATGCTGCGCAGGATGCCCCTTCAATCGTTGACCCTCGTGTAGACGATGGAGCGGCCCCTTCACCGCCTTCCAATGTACGCCTTGTACCTGTTGAAGGGTCAAGTGCATACCGAATTACATACACAGCGTCCCCTCAGAAGGATGTTGTCGGATATCGATTGTACCGGAAGGTGAACGACGGCCAATTCGTCAATACGAATAAGCCCGTTCTTACAGGCGAAGAAACAAGATTCGTTAACTATGTTGGTTCTGGTATATTTAGCTACTACGTGACAGCGGTTGACGTTGCGGGTAAGGAATCCGCACCTAGCTTAGTTGTCTCAAACGGTGGTGGCACAACGCCGCCAGTGGAGAACGTCACAGATCTACCTGGCGATTCAGGCGCGTTAGATACTGGCGACAACACAGGCATCATCTTGCCGGGTAATGACGGTAGTTCGAACAGCAACTCGAACGGAAACCAAGGCCCGTCGAACGGTCAGACGACAGGACTCACGCCACCAGCTGCGCCAATGAAGGTTCAGATTGAACGAACCGATATCGGCATTAAGCTGACTTGGCTCGATAATGCGACCTCGGAGCAGGTTACACAGTATGATGTGTATTTCAGTACTAGCGAGAAAGGCAGATACAAAAAGATCGGCTCAACGAATGAAGCCAGGTTTGAGTATGTATCGCCAATGACTAGCGGATTCTTCCGCGTCACTGCAGTCAATGAGGTCGGCGAATCCGCTGCCTCTGCGACGGCAAGTGTGCAATAGATTGGTTATCTAACAATAGAGGGGCTTCCCAAAAGTCATCAATTGATAACTTTGGGAAGCCCCTCTATCTTTAATTGCTTAAGCAAGCAGCAATGCAACAAAAAAAAAATCGTAGTACAGAGTTAAACCTCTGCACCACGATTTACTTTAAAGTAACCAACTTCGATAATAAGGGGGCTGTCTCAGTAGTGAACTTTGTGGGACAGCCTGTTCTATTTACACCATACAATTCAATTGGATTAGTCCTCAATAGTCGACAGATCACCTGTCGGGAGGTTCAATTCCCAAGCCTTCAATACACGGCGCATAATCTTGCCGCTGCGTGTCTTCGGCAGCTTATCCTTGAACTCGATCTCACGCGGTGCAGCATGCGCGGACAGTCCTTCTTTCACGAACTTGGCAATATCCGCCTTCAACTCCTCGGATGGCGTGAAGCCCTCACGAAGCGAGACAAACGCTTTAATGATTTCACCGCGCATGGGGTCAGGCTTGCCGATTACGCCAGCCTCAGCAACGGCTGGATGCTCGACCAGCTTGCTCTCGACCTCGAATGGACCTACACGCTCGCCGGCCGTATTAATAACGTCGTCGATACGTCCTTGGAACCAGAAGTAGCCCTCCTCATCGCGGTATGCGGAGTCGCCAGAGATATACCAGCCTGGAATGCGGAAGTATTCCTCGTACTTCGCCGGATTGTTCCACACCTTGCGCATCATGGAAGGCCATGGTGTTTGGATGGCAAGGTTGCCCATCCGGTATGGAGGAAGCTCGTTGCCGCTATCGTCTATAATAGCTGCGTTCACACCTGGAATCGGCTTGCCCATCGAGCCTGGTTTAATGTCCATGCTCGGGTAGTTGCAGATCAGCTGAGCGCCAGTCTCCGTCATCCACCATGTATCGTGAATGCGCTGGTTGTATACTTTAAGACCCCAACGTACTACCTCTGGATTGAGTGGCTCGCCGACGCTGAGCACGTGGCGAAGGCTCGACAGATCGAATTGCTTCACGACATCGTCGCCTGCCCCCATCAGCATGCGGAATGCGGTTGGCGCGCTGTACCATACCGTTACACCATAGCGTGCAATTGTCGAGTACCAATCCTGCGGGCTGAAGCGACCGCCGCGGATTACATTCGTCGCACCGTTAAGCCAAGGTGCGAAGATACCGTATGACGTTCCTGTTACCCAGCCTGGATCGGCCGTACACCAATAAATATCATCAGGCTGCAGATCGAGCACGACCCGCCCTGTAAAATAGTGCTGAACCATCGCATTTTGCACATGCAAAATGCCCTTCGGCTTACCCGTCGATCCGGATGTGTAGTGGATCAGCAAACCGTCCTCGCGTCCTAGCCATTCAATCTCCGCTTCATCCGAAGCTGTATTCATCTCGGCTTTGAAATCAACGATACCTTCGCCCGCTTCCACATTATCGCCGAAAACGATGACATGCTTTAGATTAGGCAGCTCGCTGCGCGGAATACGCGAGAGAAGAGCAGGCGTCGTAATGATCGCCGTAGCGCTGCTGTCGAGCAAACGGTCTCTAACCGCTGTCTCCATGAACGCTTCGAATAGCGGTCCCACGATGGCACCGACTTTGAGTGAACCGATTAAGCTGAAATAAAGCTCTGGCGTACGCGGCATAAAGATGAAGACGCGCTCACCCTTCTCGATTCCGAGTCCGCGAAGCACATTCGCGAAACGGTTCGATTGTTTGGATAGTTCCTGGTACGTATAAGACTCGTCTCTGCTGTTATCGCTATAGTAGAGGGCGACTTTATCGCCTCGGCCTTCTGCAATGTGACGGTCGATCGCTTCATAAGCCATATTGACCTTACCCGTTTCATGCCAGGAGAACTGCTGTTCAAGCTGATCAAAACTAAACGCATTATAGGTTTCTTCATAGCTTGTCATGTTGGAGCCAGATGCCGTTGCCGGAATCCGTTCTTGATGCATGTTTGACATTTCCATCATCCTCCTACCCAATATACAACAACCGTTTCTAGCGGGAGCAGCCCCCGTAATGACGCTCTTACTAGGAATACGCTTACATATTATATCACGCTTGCTGCGCTTGAACCATTCTTTTCATGTCTTGTTTTTTTTGCTATAAGTAGTGTAGAACGGGAAAGGAGCCATCACTTGTTGGAACATCGCAAAAGGATTCATGCGCAGATTGTCCCAAACATCGAACGCGATATTGTCATAGAAGGGCCGCTCCCTGCCGAGGCGGTGACCGGTCTCACCCTTCATCCACAGCTCGATGCATTCCGCAGACCAGCTGAGCAGCATAAAGCGCTCATCGAGATTGCAGAGCTCCCAGAAGGTCGCATAATCGCGGCAAGAGACGGTGAAGTCATCGTCGGCTATGTCACCTTCCACTATCCAGACGAACTGGAGCGGTGGTCTGAAGGCGGCATGACGGATTTAGTCGAGCTCGGCGCCGTAGAAGTTGCTGACGACTACCGCTCGCTTGGCCTCGGCAAGAAAATGATTCAGAACGCTTTTGCCTATGATCAGCTGGAAAATGTCATTGTTTATACAACAGAGTATTATTGGCACTGGGATCTGGAAGGAACAGGCCTTAGCGTATGGGAATACCGCGCCATGATGGAGCGGCTGATGAAGTCCGTAAACATGGAATGGGTGGCGACTGATGATCCTGAGATCTGTGCCCACCCGGCTAACTGCCTGATGGTGCGAATCGGACGTGAGGTACCTCTCAGCTCCATTGAACAATTCGACCGTGTCCGCTTCAGACAGCGCTTTATGTACTAGCACCTTTGAGGCAGCAGACAGTAGAAAGGATGCGAAAGACGCATTATGACGGACAATGCCGTTTATATCCATCATCAAGATGCAAGTCGGTACAAATTTAACAAGGACCATCCGTTCGATCCGATGCGATTAACGCTCACACATAGCCTTCTCCAGTCGGCGAATGCGCTAAACGATTCCCAATACAGACACCCTGCCGCAGCGGATGACGAGCTGCTGAAGCTGGTCCATCGCCCTGATTATATTGACGCTGTACGCATGTTAAGCGCTGACAAGCCTGATGCGGAAGCCATCAAACGAGCTGAATTATATGGGCTGAATACAGATGATACGCCATACTTCCCCGGTATGCACGAAGCAACAGCATCTATCGTCGGCGGTTCGGTGATGGCGGCAGATCTCGTGATGAGCGGACAAGCCAAGCACGCGTACCATATGGCTGGCGGGCTGCATCATGCTTTTCCAGACCGTGGGGCTGGCTTCTGCGTCTATAATGATGCGGCCATAGCAATCGCTCACATTCGTAAGCAGTACGGCGCGCGCGTCCTGTATATCGACACCGACGTCCATCATGGCGATGGCGTTCAGTGGACGTTCTATGCCGACCCTGACGTCTGTACCTATTCCATTCACGAGACAGGCAAATATTTATTCCCTGGCACGGGCTTCGTTGCCGAGCGCGGCATCGACGCTGGCTACGGGACAACCATTAATGTCCCGGTTGAGCCTTACACCGAGGATGAGTCCTGGCTTGCGAGCTTCGCCACAACCATTGAGAAGGTCACTCAAGTGTTCAAGCCGGATGTCATCGTCAGCCAGCATGGCTGTGACGCTCATGCTTATGATCCGTTATCGCATATTCACTGCAGTATGCGAATCTATCAAGCAATGCCTGCACTCATCCATCAGCTTGCTCATCGTTATACTGACGGACGCTGGATCGCAGTCGGCGGCGGCGGCTATGACATCTGGCGAGTCGTTCCGCGCGCTTGGGCGCTCGTATGGCTCGAGATGACTGACCATCCCATCGCCGCGCAGCTTCGCGAGCAGACAGGTAATGAGCCACTACCGCAAGCTTGGATCGATAGCTGGTCTGCAAACAGCCCTGAAGAGCTTCCGACCCATTGGCTGGATGATTCACGCCTCTGGCAGCCGATCCCCCGCAGAAGCGAAATTGAAGCGCGTAATCGTGAAGTCGCAGAACTCGCGATTCAGGGGCTTTGAAGTAAAACAAAAGGCAGCTCACATCCGTTCCGGTTAGGAACAAGATGCGTAGCTGCCTTTATCATTAATCAAGCGGATTATTATTCGTAAGCCGCTCCCTACATCTGTTGAATCATTTCATCAATAATAGAATGTGAATTCACTGAAGCTTGAACCGTGAATTCCGCAAAGTTCACATGTGCAGAGCCGTCTGCCTTATCCGACATCGAACGAATGACGACGAACGGAACTTGATTCATGACACAAACTTGCGCAAGTGCCGCGCCTTCCATCTCCGTACATGCACCGCTTAACTCATCATGCAGCACTTTTACCGTTTCTCTCGAGGATACGAATTGATCTCCGGAGAGCACTTTACCCTTTGCGCTGCGGCCTGGGAACAGCTTCTCCGCCGCACTCGTTGCCAGTTCGACCAGATTCGGCGCCGCCTCAAACTCCCAAACGTCCTGGAACGGAATCTGACCGCGAGCGAAGCCAAGCGCTGTCACGTCCATATCATGCTGCAAGCAAGACGTCGACACAACGATGTCTCCAATGTTCAAGCTCGGATCAACCGCGCCTGCAACACCAGTGAACAATACGCATTCCACACCAGCATCAATGAGAAGCTGCGTGCAAACAGCTGCATTGACTTTACCAACGCCTGATTTGCAGAATACAACTTGACGACCGTGCAGCGTGCCTTCTACATATTCAATACCTGCTTTCACGAATGAGCCTGTCTTATCGACATGCTTGTGCAGCAGTTCAATCTCTTCCACCATGGCACCGATAATGCCTATCTTGTGATACTTCGTTGTCATAATTGCTTATATGCTCCCTACCGACTGACGGTTCACAATTTCATGCGGCAGAATAACGCGCGCGTTGTCGACCGCTTCCTTCTTCATTAGCTTCGTCAATAGACGCATCGATACTGCACCGATGTCATACATTGGCTGCGCAACAGCAGTCAGCTGCGGACGCACCATCGACGCCATGCGGCTGTTATCCACGCTGATGACGGAGATATTGTCAGGCACTTTAAGTGCTGCATCCTGGATGCAGTGAATCGCGCCAATTGCCATCTCATCCGTTGCGGAGAATACAGCTGTTGGACGTTCGCCAAGCTCCAAGAAATATTTCATCGCCTCTACGCCGGATTCATAGCGGTAGTTGCCGATACGAACGAGCGACTCATCATATGGCAAGCCAGCAACTTCAAGCGCACGCTTGTACCCTTGGAAACGCGCATATCCGTTCGCCGGATCCTGAAGCGTGCCGCAGATCATCGCAATGCGTGTGTGTCCAGCCCGAATAAGAGCTTGTACCGCATCAAAAGCAGCGCTCTCGTGGTCGATATCAACCGAAGGAATTACGCCTTGCTCATCAGTTGTCGCACAGAGAACGATCGGCACATTCGCTGTCTTAAATGCTTGCAGATGGTCTTCCGTTACAGCGCCGCCCATGAACAACAGCCCGTCCACTTGCTTCTCAAGCAACGTGTTGATAACGCGAATCTCTTTATCTTTCTTCTTATCAGCGTTACAAAGAATGATATTGTAATGATACATATTCGCGATGTCTTCGATGCCGCGTGCAACTTCGGCGAAGATCGCATTCGAAATATCAGGAATAACGACACCAACTGTCGTTGTCTTCTTGCTTGCAAGTCCGCGCGCTACTGCGTTTGGACGATAGCCAAGACGTTCAATAGCTTCAAATACTTTCTTACGCGTCTGTGGCTTCACGTTCGGATTGTTATTCACAACCCGGGAAACAGTCGCCATCGATACGCCGGCTTCTCTTGCTACATCATAAATGGTTACTGTCACGGTCCTTCTCTCCATTAATTCAAATTTGTTCTCGCACCGCACTACTTTACCGTAATGATACGACAAAATATTACTTTTCGCAATGTGTCCCGAGATGCTCATCTAATGTTGAGTAGGTAATCCGCCAGTGAGAAGCATGCCAGGAGACACTTCCATCCTGGACAAAGAGAAGCTGAGGCGACTCGTGCTTCACGCCGAGTTTCTCTGAAATCGCATTCGAAACTTGGCGGCTCTCTGGTACGAGCACCATAATAATGTGGAAGGATACCGTCGTTGCATCCTCCAGCCAGTTCGACAGTTCATCATAAGCACCGCTGCTGATGGAACACGTCGTGCTGTGCTTGAAAATGAGCAGCGGTTCTGTGGCAGCAGCCGCATAAGTTGCTTCCCACTGCTCGATCGTTGTGATTGGTGAGGGCAGCTTCATAAGCTAGGGCCCCGCTCCCTTCCTCTATCGCCTTCCATATTGAAGCAGACTCCGGCTAAGCTGTGCTAGCCGCTTATGTATATCTGCTGTCCACTCGGCATCCCCTGCAGCCTGCGCAACCTGGAACAAATCAAGCAGCATATCGATGCGCTCTTCCGTCATTCGCCGCATAATGACCGGATCAGACACTTTCTTATCATGGTAAGCCTCTACTAACAAATTTGCCCATTCATTCCACTCATTAAACAGAAACGTCTGCTTTACAGGGTGGGCACCTAGCTTGCCAATCAGGCCCGTAAGGTCTGGCTTCACTTCCGGGAACACCTCACTGCGGTTGCAGGAACGGCAAGAGAATATCGGTACATTATCAATTTCAACTTTATTCGAATATACAACAGTACGCAGCTTCATTGGCATATCGTCGCCGCAAGAACAGCGTTTTAGCAAGATCGTCCACTCCTTCTCCTAAACAAGTAGAACACCCAAGCGCAACCGGCTGTCGCCGTCTTTCCGGCAAAAGCTTACGGTTCGCGGAGAAATCTAAGCAAAGTATATTCAAAACTTATACTTTCTTGGATTTCAAGTGAAAACGGCAGTTGCCATCCGACCTTCGGAGGCAAAAGCTATCGTTTGAAAGGCGTTACTCGACGAATATGATATTCGACCTATTGCAAAAAAAGTCCTGCTTTAAGGCAGATTGTAATTTTTGCATCATTCGGATGTTACAACCAGTGCGGTTTGCTTCAAAGAACCGCCTGAGGGTACAATAAGTAGGAGCTTTTTACACATGCTAGAGGAGGAAAGAACGTGTCCCTACAAGGAAAAATGATTATCTGCTTGCTAGATGACGAATTCGAGGATTTGGAGCTGTGGTATCCCGTCTATCGCGTACGTGAAGAAGGCGCTAAAGTGTTATTCGCAGGACCGGAGAAGAACCGGACTCATATTGGCAAATACGGCGTTCCCGCAACTGCGGATCTTAGCTTCGATGAGGTTGACGGCAGTCAGATCGACGGTTTGCTCGTTCCAGGCGGCTGGGCGCCGGACAAGCTCCGCCGTTATCCGCAGGTGCTGCAGCTAGTGAAGGAAATGGACGCGGCAGGTAAACCGATCGGCCAAATCTGCCATGCTGGCTGGGTGCTGATCTCGGCAAAAATCCTTCAAGGCCGCAACGTCACTTCTACGCCTGGCATTCGCGACGATATGGAGAATGCAGGCGCGACTTGGATTGATGCACCGGTTGTCGTGGACGGACATATCATCTCTTCAAGGCGTCCGCCGGATCTGCCTCCGTATGCGAAAGCATTCGTCGATGCTTTGAAGAACCAATAAATGACAAAAGGCGGCTCCCCTGATCGCGATGATCGGGGAAGCCGCCTTTCTTTATTTGGTCAGCTTGGCTGCTGGCTGACGCTCAGCTGCCTGTTTGTTCTCACCTTCGGCTTTCATCGCCAGCGGTGAAAGAATATCATGAATTTGCTCGCTTGTTCTGCACGCAAGAATCCGGTCAAATACTTCGCGGCTCGCTTGCTGCGTAAGCGTCAGCAACTTCTCCTTGACTGGCAGTATCGCTTGAGCTGACATGCTAAGCTCATCGACGTCGAGCGCCAGCCAGATCGGCAGCGCCTTCAGATCGCCTGCCATTTCGCCGCAGACGCCAACATGAATGCCTGCGCGCTTCGCCGCTTCTATCGTCATCTTCAGCATACGCAGAACGGCAGGATGAAAAGGCTCATACAGATAGGAGATTTGTTCATTCATCCGGTCGACGGCGAGCGTGAACTGAATGAGATCATTCGTGCCGATGCTGAAGAAGTCGACCTCCTCTGCCAGCATATCCGCAAGGACGACGGCGGCCGGAAGCTCAATCATAATGCCGACATCGATTTCCTCCGAGAACCCGATCCCTTCATTTCGTAGCTCCTGCTTACATTGCTCGAGCAAGTTGTTCGCCGCTCGAACCTCCTCTACAGATGAGATCAGCGGGTACATGATTTTCACATTGCCATAATAGCTCGCTCGTAGAATCGCACGAAGCTGTGTCTTGAACAAGGATGGCTTATCGAGGCAGATTCGGATTGCCCGGTAACCGAGGAACGGATTCTCCTCCTCCGGCAGCTCGAAGTAATCCAACTGCTTGTCGCCACCAATATCGAGCGTACGGATAATGAGCGGTTTATTATCGAGCTTCTCAGCAGCGCCGCGGTATACCTCGAACTGCTCCTCTTCCCGCGGAAGCCTGCTGCGGTCCATGTAGAGAAACTCGGTACGGAACAGGCCAACACCGCTCGTGCCGCTCGCCAGAGCGACCTCCAGCTCCTTGAGCGAACTAATATTCGCGCTCAGCTCCAGCTCCTTACCGTCCTTGGTCACCGGCTGCACGCCAACGATACCTTTCAGCTGCTGCTTCTTCTCCTGATGGAGCTGCTGCCTCTCTGTATACTGCTCCACGGCCTGTTGCTCCGGCTCCAAAATAACGATGCCAAGCTCGCCGTCAATAATGAGCATATCGCCTGTCTGAATCGCCTCTTCCAGCTTCGATTCAATGCCGACAACGAGCGGTACGCCAAGCGCTCTCGCCATAATAGACGAATGCGAAGTCGTGCTGCCTGCCAGTGTCGCGATGCCAAGGACATGGTTCGGGTTCAAATGAGCGAGCTGTGAAGGAGACAGCTCCTTCGCAATAAGAATAAATGGCTGCGTATCCGAAGGCAGCGTAATCTCCGGCGCACCAAGCAGATGCTTGAGCAGTCGATTGCCGACATCCTTGATATCGAGCGCACGTTCCTTCATATATTCATCATCGAGCAGGTCGAACATGGTCACGAAATGGTCAATCGCTTCTTTCACCGCAACTTCTGCCGCTTTGTATTGCCGCTGGATAATGCCCTGAATCTCATTCATAAAGACCGGATCATCCAGAATTGCAATATGCGCGTCAAAAATGCTAGTTTCCTCTGGGCCGACTACCTCGCGCAGCTCATCCTTCATCTGCTCGATCTCGACCTTGGAGGTGCGAATGCCTTCATACAACCGCTCAAATTCGCGAGCCAAATCTCCTACGTCGATCTTTTGCTCCGGTAAATCCCATTCCCAGTTTGGAAGCACGAACGCCTTCCCGATTGCGATACCTGGTGATGCCCCAATTCCTTGAATCACGCTGTTTCCCCTCCACCGCTTCTCTCTTTTAGAACGACTGACATGACGGAAGCTTGACCCTTCTTAACCCCTTTGAACGGGGCGAAGCTCCAGGAGCTTACAAGATCCGAATTGGTAATAACCATTGGTGTCGCAAGCGACTTGCTTCCTTTGCGTACTTTCTGCATATCAAACGTGATGAGCAGCTGGCCCGGCTTCACCTGATCGCCTTCTTCCACGATTGCTTCGAAGCCTTGCCCTTTCAGCTGCGATGTATCTATGCCAATGTGCAGCAGCACTTCAAGCCCCTCCACAGTCCGAATGCCGATTGCATGCTTGGTCGGGTAAATATGTATGACTTTTCCAGTTACCGGTGAGACTAGCTCTCCCTTGTCAGGCATGAATGCGACACCGTCACCGACAAGCTTGCCGGAGAAGATCGGGTCAGGCACTTCGGAGAGCGGCATCATTCTGCCCTGCATCGGTGCGCTGAACAGCACTCTAGATATATCTCTTCGTATCGCTTTGTCCATTTCCTCCCGTATCAGTTCGGAATAGGTGCCAAAGACGATCTGCACGTTGCCGCCGCCTAGCCGGATAACACCTGCTGCGCCTAGATGGCGGAGCGCGTTAATGTCAATGAGCTTGTCGCTTCCGACCTTCAGGCGAAGTCGAGTGATGCAGGCTTCCATCTGAACGATGTTCTCTTTGCCGCCAATGGCTTGCAGAATAAGCGGTGCCCGATATGGAATATCGCCTGCCCATTCATCGAGTTGCGAGCCTTCCTCACGGCCTGGCGTCGGAATTTGAAACCGGTGAATCGCCCACCTAAACATGACATAGTAGAGCAATCCGAATATAAGACCGATCGGAATGAGCAGCCAGCCTCTTGTTGCGAGATGCTCATTAATCAAGAAGTCAATGGCTCCTGCTGAGAACGAGAAGCCGTGCCGAATGCCAAGCTCGTACGTGAACCACATCATCGCACCAGATAGCAGCGCATGGATGACAAACAAATATGGCGCTACAAATAGAAACGCAAATTCGATCGGTTCTGTCACACCTGTTAAAAAAGAAGATAGCGCAGCGATCATGAACGTCTTCTTGATCTTCGGTTTCAAGTCTTCACGTGCCTCATGAATAATGGCAAAAGCAATCGCTGGCAGTGCAAACATCATTGTCGGGTACAAGCCTGCCATATAGCCGCCAGCTGTCGGATCGCCTGCGAAGAAGCGAGGCAGATCACCAAACACGACCGAGCCGTCCCCTGACGTATAGCCGCCAACTTGGAACCAGAACATATGGCTGACGAGGTGATGCAGACCGAAGACGACAAGGATTCGCAGGACGAATCCGAACAGGAAGACGCCGAAACCTCCGCCAGATTCGATGACATCGCCAAGCTCCATTAGTCCGTTATGTATGTAAGGTGCGATCTGGACCATCACAATTGCAAGCAGCGTGGAGAATACACTTACAGCAAGCGGGATAAACCTCGGTCCACCGAAGAATTGAATATACTCCGGAAACTTTATAGACTTAAAACGTTCATTAAAGATACTGGTGACAAGCCCGATGAGCACTCCGGTCAGTACCGTTGGTTCTAGCTCATAATGGCTCGCATTAATAACGCTCGTATAAATAAACATCCCTGCAATAGCAGCCAGGCCTGCGGTTAATGCATTGCTCGTCATGCCCATCGCGACGCCAAACGCAAACAAATATGGCAAGTACGCAAATAATGCATGACCTGCAACTTGCAAGTGAGTTTGCATGTCGGGCAATCCAATCGAAGCCCATGGCAGAGCGCTAAGGCTGAGGAAAATAGCGGCACCTGGCAATACAATCGTCGGCAGCATCAATGATCGGCCAAGCTGCTGCAGATGACCCATTATGTTCATAAGCTGCCTCCTTAAAATTTGTTGTGACGCGATTGCTACTCTTGATCGTAAGCGTTCACTCCGCCTTTGTCAAAAGAAAAGACGGACCGTTATGGTCCGTCTAAATCCTATTGACATGGACAACCACCTGCTAGGAATTGGTTTTCCCGTGCGGCAGCAGTATGGAATCCTCTACTTTAATGCAGCGATCCATAATGAGCTGCATGCCTGCGCGTTCAGCTATTGCTGCGACTTCGTCATTGTAAATGCCAAGCTGCAGCCATAGCGTCTTTGCGCCGATCTCGGCAGCTTCTTCCGCAACAGGTGGCGTATGCTCGCTGCGGCGGAAGACGTTGACCGCATCAATCGGAAACGGAATATCTTTGAGCGATGCGTAACTCGTCTCTCCTAGAATCTCCGAAGCGTTCGGATTAACCGGAATGATTCGGTAACCCTTCGCCTTCATCGCCTCAGACACCATATAGGAGGTGCGATCGGGCTTATCGGATAATCCGACGACAGCAATCGTCGTTGTTTCTTCAAGAATGCGTTTGATTTCATCGCGTGAAGGATTAGTAAAAGCCATGTGAATACCATCCCTTCTTCTATTGATTACCCGCTTAGCCTGCTTACACAGCCTATTTCCTATTCAATCCATTCGACGTTCGCGCCGAGCGCCTTCAAGTGATCGAAGAAGATCGGATATGACTTCGCCACATGATGCGCATCGCGGATACGAAGCGGCTGCTTCGCACGAAGGCCAACAACCGTCAACGCCATAATAACACGGTGGTCATAATGCGCGTTGATCTCAACGCCGCCTTCAACACCTTCCGGACGGCCGTGGACGATAATTTCTGCTTGTCGCTCTTCCACGTTCGCACCGGCTTTACGAAGCTCGTTCAAATAGTCGGTGATCCGGTCGCACTCCTTGTAGCGAAGGTTCTCCACATCGTAGAAACGGGAGGTGCCTTCCGCGAACACAGCAGCCGCAACCATAGCTAGAACGGCATCTGTCGCCTTGTCGCCGTCGAACTCGACAGCTTTCAGCTTACCATTGCCCTTCACGTGCACAATGCCGTCTTTATGCGTAAGCGGCACTTCCATCATGCGCAGCACATCGACAATTGCACGCTCGCCTTGCTTACTGTTCTCTTCCAGACGGTGCAGGATGACATCGGACTCCGTTACTGCAGCAGCAGCAAGAATTGCCGCAGAGCCTGGGTAGTCGCCTTGTACGACGTACTTCTTCGCCTCGTACTTCTGGCCGCCTTTTACCTTGTAATGCATGAGATCTTCTGTTGCTTCGATAACGATGCCGGCTTGCGCCAATACTTCCAGCGTTTGGCCGACGACAACTTTGGATTTAAGGTCATGGAGCACTTCAATCTCGCTGTCCTCTTCAAGCAGCGGTGTCAAGAACAGCAGTGCACTGAGGAACTGCGAGCTGACATTACCGCTTACTTGAATTTTACCACCTTTAGCTTGTCCGCCGCGAATTGTGATCGGCAGCTTACCGCTGTTATGCTCCACGTCTACGCCGATTTGACCAAGTGCTACGATCAGGTCATCATGCGGACGTTTGCCTAGCGAGTCTGGATAACGGTTAATGAACGTAACGTCTGGAGCAAGTGCCGCAATTGCCATCAAGAAACGAAGCACAGCGCCGGCGTTGCCAACATCAAGCTCTTTAACATCCTTCGGATTACGACCGAAGCCGGTAATTGTAATTTTCTCTTCGTCTTCTTCGATAACAGCACCAAGATCGCGGATACAACGACGCATCGCGTCACTGTCTTCGCTGTGAGCCGGGTAGTAGATCGTGCTTGTTCCTTCTGCCAGTGCAGCGACAAGCAGGTAGCGTGTCGTATAGTTCTTTGAAGAAAGTGCTTGCAGCTCGCCTTGCAGTCTTGGTGTTGGGGTTACGCGTACATCCATCGTTAAAGTCGTCTCCTTTATGTAGGTATAGATTTAGAAGCGCTGCTTCAAGCCTCGCTCGATTTGATCGACTACTTCTTGCACTGTAAGATGAGTGGTGTCTATAGCCAAATGGGCAAAATCATACGCATGCTTCCGATCCTCAAGCAGCTTATACACCCGGCCTGCAACATCGCCTTGCAGCAGTGGACGGTCCGGGTCCTGGCTGACACGCGCAATAATTTGCGAAGGGTCTGCACTGAGCGACACCACGAAACTGCCTTCAAGCATGAGCTTCCGATTATGCTCTGCCAGTACTGCGCCTCCGCCAGTTGCGATAACGAGCGGTTCAGCTCGGTCTATGACGTCAGCGAGTGCAGCTGTTTCCGCTGCTCGGAACTCAGCCTCGCCGCGTGTCTCGAAGATGTCAGCAATCGAAGCGCCTTCGCGCCGGACGATCTCCGCATCAATATCGATGACATCGCAGATCAGACGTGCCGCAAGCTCCTTACTGACCGTTGATTTGCCTGTGCCCATAAACCCGATGAGGGCTACATGTTGACGCGGCCTTTCCATGATCACTCGAAACACCTTCCCCTGCCATTTGAAAGCGTAAACCTGCATTCAAAAACATTTCCCACGATTATACCATTATTCAAGAATATCCGGTATAAAAAAGTTCAATCAACCGTAGAGTTGATAGTACTAAGAAGCATACTAAATAGATGAGGAGTGACATGTGCAATGGCAGCGATCCCCGAACCGTTCTCCGTCCAGTACCGTGTAAACCGCATCTTTAATCCGGATTACCCGATCTCATCCGAAGATGTTATATGGACACTTGAGTTTATGAAAAAGAAAGTGGCTGATGAAGCGCCTGAATTACTCAGTCTCCCCCAGCCACTCCTATTAAAGAAATTTCAAAGCTTCGCCGAAGCGTCATTGATTCTACTGAAGCAGCGCAGCGGCTGGGGCGGCGTTGAAGCCGACCGAATGCGCCGCTGTCTGCAAGATGTCATTACAGGTCTTAAGATTGAATCCAATTGAAGTGGAATGAACCTTCTTTGTCCACACGTTTGAACGTGTGAGCGCCGAAGTAGTCGCGCTGCGCTTGAAGCAGGTTCGCAGGTAGACGCTCCGTGCGGTAGCTGTCATAGTAGGACAGCGCGCTTGCAAATGCCGGTACCGGAATACCTTGCGTAACTGCCGTTGCGATTACTTCGCGCCATGCACCTTGGTAAGATTCCACGATTTCTTGGAAATAGCTGTCGAGCAGCAGGTTTGTAAGGCCAGGATCGCGGTCGTACGCGTCCTTGATGTTCTGCAGGAAGCCCGCACGGATGATGCAGCCGCCGCGGAAGATCATCGCGATGTCACCGTAACGCAGGTTCCATTCATACTCGTCGCTTGCTGCGCGCATTTGAGCGAAGCCTTGTGCGTACGAGCAAATTTTACTTGCGAACAGTGCTTTGCGAACCGCTTCGATGAATGCCGCTTTGTCGCCTTGGTAAGGTGCAGTTTGCGGTCCTTTCAGCAGCTTGCTTGCCGCTACGCGCTCGTCCTTCAGTGCGGACAAGAAACGGGAGAATACCGATTCTGTAATGATGGACAGAGGTACACCAAGATCAAGCGAGCTTTGGCTTGTCCATTTGCCCGTACCCTTCTGGCCAGCGGAATCGAGGATAACGTCAACCATTGGCTTGTTTGTTTCTGGATCGTATTTGGAGAAGATGTCAGCTGTAATCTCGATCAGGTAGCTGTCGAGCTCGCCTTTGTTCCACTCTGTGAAGATCGAGTGAAGCTCTTCTGTGCTAACGCCAAGAACGCGGTTTAACAGATCGTACGCTTCGCAGATCAGCTGCATGTCGCCGTATTCGATGCCGTTATGAACCATCTTCACGTAGTGACCAGCACCGTCTGGACCGATGTATGTGCAGCAAGCGTCGCCGCCAACTTTCGCGGAGATTGCAGTTAGAATTGGCTCAACCAATTTATAAGCAGACTCTTGACCGCCAGGCATGATGGACGGTCCTTTCAGCGCGCCTTCTTCGCCGCCAGATACGCCGGTGCCGATGAAGCGGAAGCCTTGCTCCTCAAGCGCTTTGCTGCGGCGAACTGTATCAGGGAAGTACGCGTTACCGCCGTCGATGATAATGTCACCTTCTGTCAGGTGAGGAACGAGTGCGTCAATTGTTGCATCTGTTCCAGCGCCAGCTTGTACCATGATCAGAATTTTGCGAGGTACTTCAAGGGAAGCTACAAACTCTTCGATTGTGTATGTACCTACCAGGTTTTTTCCAGCCGATTCTTTGAGCAGATCGTCAGTCTTCTCACGGGAACGGTTAAATACCGAGACTGTAAATCCTCTGCTTTCAATGTTTAATGCTAGGTTCTTGCCCATGACCGCAAGGCCGATAACCCCGATTTGCTGTTTAGACATATGGTTACTCCACACCTTTTCTCTTTAATAGTAGTAACAACTACATTGCCTGTAGAGGCAAGTTTTCACATACAATATTCCCATTTTACTCTTTTTAGCCGGGAATGAAAACCATGTGCCCCATAAAAATTGTCGATGACAGTGTGAAAGATTGCGAATAGCACAAAATAAACCCCCGGAAACGCGAACGTTCCGGAGGTTTATTCGATTGCCTTTATTCTGGTTATATCAAAGCTCAAGCTGGATCATCTCAGTTCTAAGGGATTGTAGTCGCTCCTTGGACTGCGCCATAACGTCTTCGCGCCCATCCGTTATTGCTTCGTGGAGGACGGATAGCTCATAATCAAGCTCAAACCGCAGCACTGAAGCCCGCTCCTCAGCCCTCTTCGACTGAAATGCTTGAATCACTTCCTCCACCGTAACAAAAGGTTTCTTCTGATAAATGATACGATGTTCCATGCCGGACACCTCCACTAGACGAATAATCTCGCCAAACATAATGCTTTCAATAACAATTTGCCTGTCTTTAAACCGCTTGACGACTGCATGACCGCGTGAATCATTGATTAACTTCTCGAGCAAATCCGACAGCTTCTCATCTTTAATCAGATAATCCCCGATAATTTTGTAACGACCCCGAACCCGCTGAAACCGCAGTTTCACCAGCTTGCGGCCGCTCCGGACCGATATGAGAAAATAGACATCCGTTTCGCTCCAATAAAGCGAATATCCCTCCTGGATCAAATCCCGAATAAGATTTTGGATTTGCCGGCGGTCGAATCGCAGCTCCAAATTGCAGTACTCCACTTCGTAACTTTTGTTCATCGGCAAGCCCTCCCTTCGTTTGGATTCATTTGACGAAATGTTCTGAATATTCTCTCATATGATTATCTTATACTTCATCTTATGTTCTGGCAACTTGGATTATTGACTATTTTTAGCCATTTCGAGCCCAATTGGACAACAAATTATTAAATGAAAAAAGCTGCCCCAGGACTGCTTGATCACAGTCGTCGGGACAGCTTATTTGGAAGCAATATTGCTAACAGTCTTCATCGCTTCAGAAAGACCAATTCGCAAGAATAATACCGAATGTAACGCCGCTGACTACGGCACCAATGAAGCTGTATACACCTGCACGGAAACGCTGCTGGAACATCTTGAGAATGCCGAGACTAAGCAGTGAGAAGAAAAGTAAGATAAACACAGCACCTAAAACGAACAGCGCCGCAGAAATTTGGCTAACGTCAACCAGTGTCAAATGAAACACTCCCTATGCAAGTCTATACTCGCATTATACGCCAATATCGACGGGGATCGCTAGCGCCTGAGAGCGGTAAGATCAGACAAATTCGTGAATTTTCTTCTATAATATGCAGCCTCGGGTCACAGCCCATGAATCGAAGCCACATGCGATCTTTTGCTCGGCGGCCGTTTCTTCAGCTTAATCTTCAGTACTGCGCCGTCATACTCAGCGATGCACGAACGCGGTAACACGAGCTTCGGCAGCCGGACTACCTCGCTCTCACTTCCACCTATCCCGCTAAGCTTGACGCGATCCTCCTTCACGAGCAGCTTCAATGCCCCCAGATCAGCCGATTCACCAAGCGGATAGGTAACAATCACATGTCGTTTCGTCTCCAATATATTCGCATTTGTCGGCTTCAGCGCAGATGATGCAGCAGGCAGCGCTTTGTTCATCATTTTGCGAACATAATTCTCGATCCAATCCGATTGCTTGAATATATCGAAGCCCTTAGGCAGCTGCTGCGTCTCCATCCATTGCTCCAGCTCCTCCCAATCCCCTGCCATTCCTCTCGCACCCCCAGCACCATAAACCTTGTCGCCTACATCATATGCATTTTCGGTTTAGATGGGCACAAACCGTTCCGTGATGGAACAACTGGGCGTTTGCCGCATAAGATGTCATATCCCGCGCTGAGAGATCAGGTTAGGAGTGACTGTGCAATGCCCGCAATCGTTGGCTTCGTTAAAGTGATAAGCGTCGGCTCAAGTGCCGTCGTTCAGTTTGGCGATTCCGTCCAAATTTCTCCGTCAAGTTCATCCAAAACGTATGCTGGAGCAGGTTCGTTCTTAACAGGCGGTCTCACCAACTCCAACAACGCCGTCAGTGCAACGAATACGAACGATCCTGACTTCCAAGACAATACGACCAATGAAGTGGCTTCTGGAGTGAACGTCTAATGAATATCACCGTTCATCAGACCATTACGATTCATCAGCTAAGGGTTGACAGTGTGGCGAACTCCTCCGTCCTGCAGGTCGGGACGGCGGGGTCCATCTCTTCCCTGTCGCAGTTGTACAATTCAGGAGGCTTCGCCGAAGCAGCACCACAGGTCGAGGAGAACCCGCTGAATTTCGTGCCGTTGCCGAATCCACGTTAACGTTCGGAGGTGCCTATTGCCCATGCAGCCAAGCGATCAACAGCCGCTCACGCCGTGGCAGATGTGGAATCTGCTCAGCCATAATATGCATAAGCTGCATTGCCAGCTGAATGAGCAGCAGGCCGTCATTAATAAGCTGAATAAGCAGATTGAAATGCTGAATGTCCGCATCGAGATGGCTGAGAACAAACCGATGTATCATGTCGATACGATACAGTATCATTTTGACCAATTGAAGGTCGAGAAGCTGGACGGCACGCTCAATATTGGGATGACGCCGCCAAGCGAAGAATTCGTCAAGGAAGTCGGCCAGCTCGTTCTGCCGAGCAGCAGCAACGTGAGCGAAGTCGTCGTAAACGATCCGAGCTTGCTGGGCAAGACGCCGAAGCTGACTCCCGCCAATAGCGCTCAGAACAGCAAAGTCAATCACTTCCCGGCTCAAGGCGGCATGGTCGGCGGACCGCAAGATGTCATGCCTTCCGCCCCGTTCCCGGAAGTTCGGCGGCAGGTCGATCTATTCCTCGATCATACAGCCCCCGAACGACTCAAGGCGATCGAGACAGAGATGGCCATCCCGCTTGATCCGTATCACCGCAGACTTGTCATTGAAGATATCCGCAAGCAAATGAGCACGCGCATTCAGTTCTACATCGAGCAAGTGTCCAAGTCGCATAACGGCGCGCAAACGCAAGCTGATGGACAAAGCGGCCCAGGCACTGGTGAGATCGACAAACCAAGCATTCCGCAAACCGTCATCTCCAAGACAACGCGCGATATCGAGATGGCTCTGCGCAACTATATGAGTAAGCTGCAGAACAACGGCAGTTAGAAAGGGGCCCTGAGCACGAATGCAACTAAACGTCGTCAATCATGTGCTCGCCGTCGGGAGCATTCAATTAACCGGTGTCGCGAGTGCCTCCATGCTTCAAATCGGGGATACGGAGCAAATATCGCTCGTCTCCATGTTTGATACGCCGCCGGAATCCGTCATCGTTGGACCGCTTGCGCCGCTTGAAGAACCGGAAGGGTTTGAACGTGCCGAAGGCGAAGCTGATGTATTCAAGAAGGAAACACTGGAAGGACTGGAGGAGCTGTTGAAGCATGAATCCTGAGACGCGTGAGACGCAGCAAGAGGATTTCCCGGTCCGCACGTCCGAGGTTGGCGGCATCTACGTGAACACAGTGGGTACCGCCTCAGTCGTGCAGATTGGCGACCGCGCTGAGGTGAATGCTTCGCTGCGCGCGCTTGCCGTTCAGCGAGCTTCGGATCATCTCACATCCGGCAATGTTTATTTCGAGTCCTACGACATCTTCGACCGCGAGACTCCAACGATGAAGCCCCTCATAAATGAGATGGATCCCGAGCCGGATTATATTCGGACAACCAATTGCTTGCCTACGATTAGCGTCGGCTGCATCGAGATTATTGCGGTCAGCAGCGCGGCTCTGCTGCTTATCGGCAACGGACTGAAGATGAAAGGCGAGGCAAGAGTCAAGCATGTACGGCAATTCTCTGTCTCGACACCTGTTCCGACGATATACGATTCTGAATAAATAAGTAGGCGCTTGACATGCCAGGCATATCGACCCGCGTCGCTACAGCAACCTCATCTGGGCGAATGTACAAATGCAAATGCACCCGGTACAAACGTCCAATCGAATTACTAGCAAAGGCATATATTACAAATGTGATCAGAAACATCACAAAATAACCACTCGGGAGGTATGTACAGTGGGATACGGCGGTGTAGGTGGCGCAGGAATGGGATGCGGACCAGGCCTTCTTTGGACTAGTGCAGGCATTATTCTTGTACTCTATATTTTGTTAGTAATCGTTCTTCGTGGCGGTTTTATCTAACATCCTATTGCTCATAACAAGAACCGGTCCTGCCATGGGTGCAGGGCCGGTTTTTGCTTGTGTTTGTTTTTACTTTTTCGAGGCAACTTCGTCTTTAAGCTGCTGGATGAAAATAGCGATCGACATTGTACCGATGTCGCCTTTTCCCCTCTGCCTAACAGCAACGTCGTTCGATTGGCGCTCCGCTTCACCCAGTACGAGCATATACGGCACCTTCTCAAGCTGTGCCTCGCGGATCTTATAGCCAAGCTTCTCGTTCCGATGATCAATCTCGATGCGCAGCCCTGCCTCCTCCAGTTGCTGCTTCACGGAGAACGCATGGTCAACATCTTTCTCGGACACAGGAATCACTTTGATCTGTACCGGTGAAAGCCAGAGCGGGAATGCCCCAGCGTAATGCTCAGTCAGAATACCGACGAACCGGTCAATCGAGCCATAGACGGCGCGGTGAATGACGACTGGACGGTGTTTAGCGCCATCCTCGCCGATATAGGACAAGTCGAACTTCTCCGGCATTTGGAAATCCAACTGAATCGTTGCACATTGCCAGCTGCGCTTCAGCGCATCAAGGATGTGGAAATCAATCTTTGGTCCATAGAATGCTCCGTCGCCTTCGTTCAATCGGTAAGAGATGCCTCGGTGATCGAGCACCTGCTGAAGCGAAGATTCGGCTTGATCCCAAAGCTCCTGTGAGCCCATCGAATCTTCAGGACGAGTCGACAGCTCAATTCGGTAGGAGAACCCGAACACCGAATAGATATCGTCAATGAGCGCAATGATTTTGCCGATCTCCTCCTCGATCTGGTCAGGCCGTACGAACAAATGCGCATCATCCTGGCAAAATGTCCGCACTCGCATCATGCCACTCAGTGCTCCGGAATACTCATGTCGGTGCACCTGTCCGAACTCTGCAATTCGTAGTGGCAGCTCACGATACGAATGCAGGCTATTCTTATAGATCAACATATGGCCGGGGCAGTTCATCGGCTTGAGCGCATAATCTGTCTCATCTACTTCAGTGAAATACATATTGTCCTTGTAATGATCCCAGTGGCCGGACTCTTGCCACAACCGCTGATTCATCATGAGTGGCGTACGAACCTCGTCATATCCGCGTCTGTTCTGCATCTCACGGGAGAACTGCTCAAGCTCTGTACGCAGCTTCATCCCTTTCGGCAGATAGAACGGCATGCCCGGCGCTTCCTCCGAGAACATGAACAGCTCAAGCTCCTTGCCGAGCTTCCGATGATCCCGCTTCTTCGCCTCCTCAAGCAGCTGCAGATGCTCATCCAGCTGCGCCTTCTTAGTGAACGCTGTACCATAGATGCGCTGCAGCACGGCATTGTCGGGATTGCCCCGCCAGTATGCGCCAGCTACCGACTGCAGCTTGAATGCCTTAATCCGCCCTGTAGACGGAAGATGCGGCCCTCTGCACAGATCAGCGAACTCTCCCTGCTCGTAGATCGAGATGACTTCCGATTCCGGCAAGTCACGGATGAGCTCCTGCTTCAGATGCTCACCTCGGCTCCCGAAGAACACAAGTGCTTCCTCCCGACTGACGATGCGGCGCACAATCGGTACATTTTGCTGTACAATCCGCTCCATCTCTTTCTCAATTGCCAACAAATCTGCAGGGGAGAGCGGCTGTGCAATCGCAACGTCATAATAGAAGCCATCCTCTATGACTGGACCGACGCCAAGCTGAACCGACGCTTCACCATAGATGCGCTTAATCGCCTGCGCCATCAGATGCGCAGTGCTGTGACGGAGGATGTGTTGCCCATCCACGCTGCCTTGCTCGATAATCGCAAGCTCACAATCTTCTTCCACGAGACTGCTGAGATCAACCAGCCTCCCGTTCACTTTGCCCGCTACGGCTTGCTTCGCCAAGGATGCGCTAATTGATTTCGCCACATCCTCAGCCGATACGCCTGCTTCGTAGCTTCTTACCATTCCACTTGGCAGCTTTACATTTACGATGTTACCCACGAGATTTCCTCCGTTCGATTCCATTATTTTGAACGCAAAAAAACGCACATGTCCATAAGGGACGAGTGCGTTCAGCTCGTGGTTCCACCCTAATTCGACCCTCGCGAAGCATAAGCTCCATTGTGCGAGAGGTCCTTCTTAGCATCCTGTAACGTGGATAAGACGGCACCATTTACAACTGGGACACATAGTCGCCAAGGTTCAACGGCACAGCTGCAAAGGGGTAACTCCGATCTCAGGACAGAAGGAGCTTGCAGCAATCGCTCCTCTCTCTGTGCAGCCTGACGGAAGGGAATCATGTCTTTGGTTATCGCCTGATATACTGCTGTGCTCCATATTATAGGCGGGTCCTTCGGAAAGTTCAAGAGCCATTCACCTAATTTTCTGAAAATAATTTCCGAGCCGTCCGCTGCCGCTCTTTCGCAAGCAGCAACGAAGTGATGTTTGAAATTCAAGTTCCCGATCAGCATAAATCTGAGAAGCACAAAGAAGAACAGCAGCTAGAGCATGAATGCCCTGGCTGCTGTTCTTCTTCAATTATGCTTGTTCATATTGCTGCTCTGCAGCAGCTGATACTGACGCAGCCGCAATGAGCTCCTTATACTTCTCTGCATATCGCGTCACCGACTGCACATAAGTCGCATGCGACCATGTAAGCGGCGCAACCGACATCGGACTACCGTCTAGCGGATGCAGCTGCTCCGGTAGAACGCCGCTTCCGAGGGCATGATCAACGACCCACTGCAATGTCTCGCGCGGCTTCTCCAGATCGGCAAGATTCTTCGCCGATTCAATCTCGAAATTAGCAACCCAGAGTGTACAAATAATCCACGGATTGCCCGGTATATTCTCAATGTCGCCTGACTGTTGGAAGTAGTAATCGTTCGTGTAACGCGCCGCGCCGCCGACATGCGTGCGAACGGACAGACCGCCTTTGATCGCATTCATCGTCTTAATGACCCGCTCGTCATCAACCGGCAGAACGCCGAACTCCCAAATACCGAACAGACTGCTCTCCAGGGTCATATCCTTCACCCATTGATTATCTTTCTGGATAAGACCACGCGCGAACCGGCCAGACTCCTCATCCCACAGATGCGTGAGCATCGCCTGCTTGATCGAATGAGCGGTCGAACGGAAATGATCGCTTCGTTCATAGTCGCCGAACAGCTCCGTGAAGAATGATGCCGCGATTAAGCCACCATAGACCGACGCCACGGTGTACGTCCAGATGCCGTATCGCTCTTCCCACAGATCATAGCTCGGCTTCGGAAGCGACAAGCTGTAATCCATATATTGGCTAAGGAATGCAGCACTCTTGCGGATCAGATTGTTGTAAAGCGATTGCGGCAGCTCGATCACTTGATGGCGTGTATAGTCCTTCCATAAGGCGAACAGTACAAGTGCCGTCTCGTCCTCCTGGATCGGCAGCCTCCGGCTTCCTTGCACAATGTAAGGATGCCAGCTGGAGCCGACCGTGCCGTCTGGATTGTACTTGTGATACAAGTAGCCATCCGGCGACAAAGCTTGCGCGCAGAACTGGAAGAATGGCGCAATGACACTCTGGAAGCCCGCCGCTGACATCGCATCAGCGATTAGAGCGCCGTCACGCGGCCACATGTAGCTGTAATGGTCGCGGTTGTATTGCAGGATATCCGTGTCGTTCGCTGCGATAATGGCACCGCGTTCGTCCGTCTGCGTCCGAACGAGCAGCAGGCTGAGCCGGAACAAACGAGCAACCTCCGGCGACAGATCACCGAGATTATGTTCAGCGCGCTGCAACCAATGATTCCAGTAGATAACGATCCGGCTGAGCAGCTTCTCCGGATGGCTGTCCTGCACATATTGGTTCAACTTCTTCACCGCTTCAAGATCGCTGCCAATGGACATCCAGTAATAGATCGTCTGTTCTCCATGTGGTGGTACGACCGTCCGGAAGCTGATCGTGCTGTCGACAGAGCCCTGGGCAATCGAGTTGCCCATCAGGTTGCCGTCCTCGGCGTCACGCCAAGTGCCTTCTGCGGAGTGGAACCGCTTGATGCCAGTCGTATACTGCGTCATTCCACCCTCATCCGAGAAGCCGTTAAACATGAAGTAAGAAGACCGTTTGTAATGGTAAAGCGTATGATTATCCGGATAATAGGCAGCTGTATCGCCGACCTCTGAGCCGTCAATCATCAAATCCTGATGAAAGAATAGCCGCACTTCCCGTGAATCACCCGCTAAATTGCGGACGACGACACGCTTAATGTAGATGCACTCACGCTGGTGAATGCCGTCATTCATATGCAGCTCAATCGCAAGCCTTTCATTGCGTGCGATGACATTCGTGACAAGCGAATCTTCGATGTAGCCAAGCTCGATCTTCCAATCCGGGTCTTCGAGCCAAGAGAATTGGCCAGCTACCCAAATCCCGAGCCTGCAATATTGTCCGCCGACATGATTCAGCTGTCCAACGAATGGATAGTAAATATCCCGAATATAACAGTTGCGATCTAGGTTGATCAGAATTTTACCGTTGCCGATTACGAGATGACGGGCCATGGCTGGCGCTCCTTTCTAAGTGGCGAAATCGTGGTGTAAAGCGACATGTAGGCTTTCGCCGAGCGGGTCCAGCTGTAGTCTTCCTTGGCGCTGTTCGTGACAATTTGCTGCCATGCCGCTTCATCCTTATAGAAGCCAATTGCTCTTCTAATCGTGTAAAGCATATCGTGCGCGTTATAATTCGCGAAGCTGAAGCCGTTGCCTTCCCCAGTATATTCGTCATAGGCAAGTACAGTGTCTTTTAATCCACCGGTTTCTCTCACGATTGGAACGCTGCGGTAACGAAGCGCAAGCAATTGGCTCAGTCCGCATGGTTCGAATTGCGACGGCATCAAGTACATATCGCTGCCGGCATAGATGCGGCGGGCAAGTCCGTCGTTAAAGCCGAACCAGGTAGCAACTTGTCCCGGACGCTGAGCCCCTGCTCTGCGAAACAGATCCTCGAACTGCGAATCACCGGAGCCAAGCACGACGATCTGCACATCCTCCTGCAAGATCTCCTCGAACACAGACGCGATCAGGTCAAAACCCTTTTGATCGACGAGCCTCGAGACGACACCGATGAGCGGCGTCTCCTCTGATTCCCGCAGACCGAGCTCACGCTGCAGCGCCACCTTGTTCTTCCGTTTGCGCGCAAGCGAGCCTCGGTATGGGAACGGAATAGCCTCGTCATTCATCGGATCAAACAAGTCGGTATCAATACCGTTGACGATGCCGACGAGATCGGCGCTGCGATGACGCAGCAGCCCGTCCAGCCGTTCACCATAATACTCCGTTTGAATCTCCTGCGCATAGGTTGGGCTAACGGTGGTGAGCTTGTCCGCATAACGAAGACCGGCGAGCATACAGTTGCCAGCTCCGTAGAACTCAATCCCTTCAGAAAAGAACAGTTCTTCGCCGGCATTCATCAGCTCCTTGAACAACTCTTTCCCAAAGACTCCTTGATACTTCAAGTTGTGAATCGTATACACGGTTGCGATATCCGTACATGCCGGATCAAACCGGTACCTTGTCTTATGCAGGAATGGAATAAGTCCTGTCTGCCAGTCATGACAGTGAATGATCTCGGGATGGAAATCAAGATGGTACAGCGACTCCATGACGGCATAGCAGAAGAAGATGAAGCGCTCTGCATCGTCACCATAACCATAGAGTACACCGCGTTTAAAATAATGCTCATTGTCGATCAAATAATAGACGACACCGTCCAGCTCTGCCTTCATTAATCCACAGTACTGGTCCCTCAATCCGATTCGCACCGAGAACGTCGCGATTATCTCGAATTGCTCGAGTAACGCGGCAGGAATGGCATCATACTTAGGCAGAATGACGCGGACGTCAGCCCCTTTGGCGTTTAACGCCTTCGGTAGCGCGCCAGCGACATCGGCGAGACCGCCCGTTTTCACGAGCGGTACCGCCTCAGATGCTGCAAATAAAACTTTCATTGTATGGATTCACCTCTTCTTCTATCGCTTTTAACGCTTCTATCTCTCTAGCATTGCAGCGGAACGGTAAAGCATGTAAGACCTAGATAACCTTTCTCTTCGTCGCAAGGAAAGGTGACACCTCAGCGCCGCGCAGTTCACGGCTGCGCTCCACGGTTACATCTTTATCAAGAATGACGTGATCAACGATGCTGTTCTCGCCGACAATTCCGTTCTGCATAATAATGCTGTTGCGAACGACCGCGCCTTTGCGGACATGTACGCCTCTAAACAAAATACTGTTAATCACCGTCCCCTCAATGATGCAGCCGTTCGCAACGAGCGAGTTGCTCGTCTTCGCACCTTCTGCGTAACGCGCAGGCGGCTCATCCTTGACTTTTGTATAGATCGGACCCGGCTCGAAGAACAAGCTCTTCCATACTTCAGGACGCAATAGCTGCATACTGTTCTGGTAGTAACTGGTCAACGTGTTCACGACGCCGAGATAGCCTTCATAGATATAACTTTGAATATGAAGCCGGTCGAGACGTGACATAATGGCATTTCGCACGAGATGATCCTGTCCTTGTGCGAGCGAGCTATCCACGATCTCTAGCAGCAGGTCCTTCTTCATTAAGTACATCTCCATCGAGATGAGATCCGTATTCAGACGGCCATAATGGTCCTGCATCGAGGTGATTCGGCCCTTGTCGTCGATTTGCACTTTGCGCGCCTTGCCGCCAAGCAGATCATTTTGTCTCTTGCAGATGACTGTAATGTTCGCGCCGCTTGCCTTATGAGACACTAGCAGCTCTTCGAAGTCGATATTACAAATCATATGGCTGCGTGTAATGAGCACATACTCTTGTGAGCTGCGCGTAAAATAATCGCGGTGCTGATAGAAATGGTACAGGTCGCCGCGGCGCACTTCATTCACATCGTCCGTCACCGGAGGTAGAATAAACAGGCCACTCTGGCGGTGATGCAAATCCCAATGCTTGCCGGAGCCCAAATGGTCGATTAAGGAACGGTACTTCGTCTGCGCGAAAACAGCCACTTTCGAAATGCCAGAGTTCACCATGCTCGATAGCATGAAATCAATTAATCGGTAGCGTGCTCCGAACGGCACAGTAGCTAGGCAACGGCTTGCAGTCAATGTCTCCATTTCGTCCGCTTCATGTATGAGATTGATGACACCTAGTATGTTGGAGTTCATATCTTCTCTACCTCCTGCAACGAATGGTTAGCCGCAACAAATTCATCACTACCGATTACCGTAACGCTCTCCTTGCTAGGATCACCAATGACGACACCATCTGCAATGATGGCATTCTCACCGATGATAGCTTTATAGATTCGCGCTCCCTTCCCGATCTTCACGTTCGGCATGATGACCGATTCATACACTTCACAGTCTGCTCCCGCCTGCACGCCGTAGAACAACACCGAGCGGTGCACCAGACCTTCCACATAACAGCCTTCGTTAATGAGTGAATCGTGAATTTCTGCCGTCGCTGCCGTATAATGCGCAGGACGATTCGGATTGACAGAATAGATGCGCCAATCTTTATCATTTAAATTCAGCACTGGCTTCTCGGATAATAGATCCATATTCGCTTCCCAGAGGCTCTCGAGGGTGCCGACATCCTTCCAATATCCCTTGAACGTATAAGAGTTCAGCCTGACGCCATCCTGCAGCATGGCAGGAATAATATCCTTGCCGAAGTCATTGCTGGAACCGCGGTTCGCTTCATCTCTAATGAGGTACTGCTGCAGTACTGGCCATGAGAAAATATAGATGCCCATTGAAGCCAGGTTGCTCGTCGGCACCTTCGGTTTCTCTTCGAACTTGGTAATACTTCCGTCATCGTCGACATGCATAATGCCGAAGCGGCTCGCTTCCTTCAAGCTGACCTCGATGCACGCGATCGTCACGTCTGCTCCGCGTTCCTCATGCTCCTGGAGCATAAGCTCGTAATCCATTGTGTAAATATGATCGCCTGAAATAACAAGAACGTAATCCGGGTCGTATCGGTCGATAAAGCCCATGTTCTGATAGATCGCGTTCGCTGTGCCTTTGTACCACATTCCGCCCTTCTGCTTCACATACGGCGGAAGAATAGCCATGCCACCGTCACGTCTGTCCAGTCCCCATGGACTGCCGATCCCAAGGTAAGTATTGAGGACGAGAGGCTGATACTGCGTCAGTACACCGATTGTGTCAATCCCCGAATGAGTACAGTTGCTGAGAGTAAAATCGATAATTCGGTACTTCCCGCCAAAATGGACCGCCGGCTTTGCCACGTCTTTCGTCAGCACACCGAGTCGCTTCCCTTCCCCGCCGGCTAGAAGCATAGCCACCATCCGTTTTCTGCCCATGTACAATCTCTCCTTCTTAACTGCAACGACCTGCTGCAGTTCGTGTAATGATATGTTCCATCATTTAGTGCAATATGGTTTTCTCTTGGTTGCGGCGAGGTTCTCCATTTGCAAAAACAAGCATTTGAAACGATAGCGGCGGAAGATCAAGCGTGATTCTGCAAGGTCTTCCATGCCAAGCTGTCTTGGTGCTATGATGAACTTTCGTAGAAGCATCGGTAGAAACACTGCCTCCGAAAGCTGCCGCCTCACTATGTATTGCAGTCCGGTAGTGACCCGGTTCCGGAACACCTATATGGTATTCGGGATAGTGGTGATACGAGAAATTGCAAATGATTATCGAGAATTCATCCTCCGCATGGCCGCGGCGCATAAAGACGATGATGCTCTGTGCAGCATTGTGTACATCAATCCATTCGAAGCCGCCGGGATCACAATCGCGTTCCCACAGCGATGGCGTCGTGCCATATCTATCATTCAAGGACAATACATAGTTCTGCATCGCCCCGTGAAGCTCGTAATCTAGCAGCATCCAATCTAGCGATTCGGCGTCCTTCCATTCGTCAAACTGCCCCCATTCGCCGCCCATGAAGAGCAGCTTCTTGCCGGGATGCGTCATCCAATAGCCGTAAAATAGACGGAGCTGTGCGAATTTCTGTTCATACGTACCGGACATTTTGTTAAGGAGAGAACGTTTGCCATGGACGACTTCGTCGTGCGACAAAGGCAATACGTAATTTTCGGAAAAGGCGTACATTAATGAAAATGTAATGAGGTTGTGGTGGCGCATCCGGTCATTCGGATCTAACGCCATGTAACGAAGCATGTCATTCATCCAACCCATATTCCATTTGAAGTTGAACCCAAGACCACCCATATAGGTAGGTGATGTCACTGCAGGCCAAGCGGAAGAATCTTCAGCCATCATGAGTGCGTTAGGATAATACTGAAACACAACTTCGTTTAATCGTTTGAGGAATCGCAAGGCGTCGGTATTCTCCGAGCCCCCGAAAGCGTTATAGGTGTAAAGCTCAGGCGGTTTATCAAAATGAAGATCGATCATGCTAGCTACAGCATCGACCCTGAGGCCGTCAATGTGGAACACATCCATCCAGAAGACAGCATTCGAAACGAGAAAACTTTGCACTTCCGTACAGCCATAATCAAAAGCAAGCGTACCCCATGACGGCTTCTCCGCCCGCTTCGAGTCCTTCCCCTCATAAATCGGCGTACCATCGAACTCCCGCAAGCCATGGTCGTCTTTGCAGAAATGTCCGGGCACCCAATCGAGAATGACGCCAATGCCCCTCTGATGGCAGCGATCAATGAGCATCATCAATTGCTCCGGGGTGCCGTATCTGCTCGTGGCGGCATAATAACCGGTCGTCTGGTAGCCCCAAGATTGGTCAAGCGGATGCTCGGTAATTGGTAGCAGCTCGATGTGTGTATACTTCATCTGCACCACGTATTCGACGAGCTCGTCAGCTAACTGCTCGTAGGTCCAGAACAGCTCCCTGCCATTATTGCGCCATGAGCCCAAATGGACTTCATAAATGAGTAAGGGCTCACTATAGGGGCTGTCTTCTAGCTTACGTTGATGCCAGTCTCCATCATTCCATTTATAAGTGAATAGTTCGCTAACAATTGAAGCCGTGCTTGGCCGAAGCTCAGATGCGAACGCATAAGGATCGGACTTCAGCAGCCGTTCGCCCCCCGTTGTGAGAATCTCATACTTATAGTTGGCACCTGCGCCGATACCAGGAATGAATAAGCTCCATACGCCAGTTTCACCCAGTAGCTCCATGCGATGCCCCGTGCCATTCCAATCATTAAAGGAGCCCACGACATTTACTTCCTTCGCACTAGGCGCCCATACTGTGAATCGAACGCCGGTCTTCCCGTCAAGCTGAACGATGTGCGCGCCGAAAGTTCGATAACTATGGAAATAATTACCTTTGTTGAATAGATATAAATCGCGCATTGATAATCCGATTGCAGCAGCATTCGCCATATAAGGCTAGCACCTCCCAAAATACAGCTTTTTGCGAACAAAATGTCACCTTTATTAGCACTAGCGCGATTTTATTCCATTATACACGGCATCTTAACAATTCGCACTATATTTTCAGAAAATTTAGATACTTCTTTAATAATGTTAAGAATGATCTCCGAAAACGCGCTGCCACGGCCCTCCTTGACTTATAGATCGCAAAATCGCTAAGATGAACTGGATGTAAAAAATGACAAAGGGGGCTTCTCATGAATTCATTCTCATTTCAAAATTCGACCAATATCGTATTCGGTCAAGGCACGGTAAGCCAGCTCGCTAGCTTGGTTGCGCCATATGGCAAAACGGTTCTGCTCGTCTATGGAGGCGGCAGCATTAAACGTAGCGGTTTGTACGATGAAGTGCTAGCCCAATTGAATTCGATTGACGCGAAGGTCGTAGAACTAGCTGGTGTTGAGCCAAATCCGCGGTTGACGTCCGTAAATAAAGGCATCGAGTTGTGCCGCAGCGAGAAGGTCGATCTGATTCTAGCCGTTGGCGGCGGCAGCGTAATTGACGCAGCAAAGGCGATTGCGGCAGGCGCGCTGTATGATGGCGATGTATGGGACTTCTTAATGCAAAAGGCACAAATCCAGGAAGCCCTTCCAATCGGCACAATTTTGACGCTATCGGCAACCGGCTCGGAAATGAACGGCAACGCCGTTATCTCGAACTGGGAAACGAAGCAGAAGCGAGCTTTCAGCAGCCTGCATGTTTACCCGCGTTTCTCCATTCTCGATCCAACATTGACCTACTCCGTACCAAGCGACCAAACCGTCAACGGTGTCGTTGACATTATGTCGCACGTATTCGAACAATACTTCACGCTGACGGAGAACGCGCCGCTTCAGGAGCGTCTCTGTGAATCCGTGCTGCTCACGGTTATTGAGAATGCAGAGAAAGCGCTCGAGAATCCGAACGATTACGATGCCCGCGCGAACTTAATGCTGTGCGGCACGATGGCACTGAACGGTGGATTGATTAGTGTCGGCACGCAGAACGACTGGGCTTCGCATGGCATCGAACACGAGGTTAGCGCGATCTATGACATTCCGCATGGCTCAGGCTTGTCCATCTTGTTCCCGAACTGGATGAAATACGTGTATAAAGAGCGGATTGACCGCTTCACGCAATATGCGGAGCGGGTATGGGGAGTCGAACGCGGATCAAAGTCGGATGATGAACTGGCACTTGCCGGCATTGAAGCGACTCGCGAGTTCTTCAATCGCATTGGCGCTCCTGCAACGCTTGCACACTATAACATCGGCAGTGACAATCTCGATGTCATGGCGAGAGAAGCGGTGCTATTCGGACCGCTCGGCAACTTCAAGAAGCTGCAGCAAGAGGATGTTAGACAGATTCTTGAACTAGCGCTGTAATCGACTTGCAATTGCGTGGACGTTGTAATCGACTTTCGGGCTTCAATAGAGTCATTACGATTCGTTATCCAACCAGAAGCACGCCAAATAAAAAGGCCGTCCCTTAAGAAGGGACGACCTTTTTTTACATGGAATGAAAGATGGCGTTAATACCCGTCCTCGCGCGGCTCAGCGTGCCTGGTGCTCGCACTGCCAGTGAACCTCTTGCGGTAAGACAGCGGCGTAATGCCGACATGCTCCGCGAACGAACGTGAGAAATGCGGCGTCTGCTTGAATCCCGTCTCATCCGCTATACGCGAAATCGGCCAATTCGTCTTCATCAGCATGAGCTTCGCCTGATCCATCCGATAAGAGAGCAAATATTGCTGCGGCGTACAGTCGAACACATCGCTCATGCAGCGCGCGATATAGTTAGGATGAAGCCCCAACACTTCACCAAGCTTACCGTTGGTCACCGTTGTCCGGAAATGCATCTTTAAGTAAGCAGCCGCTTCTTCGGCAACCGCAATCGGCGCTTTAGCCGCATCGCTTCTCCAACCTTCATCGAACAGCTGCAGCAGATGCAGGAACCATTGCTGGCGCTGCCAGAACGCAGCATGTGACGTGCCAAGCGCAGCTTCATGAAGCTTCCCGAACAGAGTAATGACTTCTTGCGGATATGAAAATGACATCGTCTTCGGCAACCGGATAGCATAGGAGTAATAATCACCGCGGAGCGTGCCGCAGTTGATGTCGCTTAGTTCTTCCCACGGTCCTGCCGTTTGGAAATGTACCCAATCGAACACGGTTTCCTCTGTGCAAGGCTTTGTCGGATAATGCCATTTGTCCGGCCTTAGAATGAGCATCTGGCCCGGGCCGACTTCCCAAGTATGAGATTCCTCGCCAATATACAGCTTTCCGCTATGTACGAATAACAGATCGAACACACCGATATTAAGGCGGTTCGGATGCTCGCCGCCCGGCTGATATGTAGTTCGGTTAGACTCAATAAAATAAGGAAGCGGCGGTGATAGAAATGTAAGCAGCGGTTCCGACGACACGAGTGAAGCCTCCTACAAAAATAGTAACGTCCGTATAGTTTAGCAGACAATTGACAATCGAGATATAGCCAATTGATACTATTCATCTTCAGTTACGGTTATACCTTATTGTTGCTGCTCATTTAGTGCAGCGGCCTGTCCCCTCTTCCGCGAATGTTGGAAAGCTGCGTCGCCAAGAAGAGAATAAATAGAAGCAGCACTAGTCCGATGCCAATAACGGAGCCATTCACGGATACATGCATCTGGCTCAGTGTCAAATAGATGCACAAGCCGGTAACCGTAAGAATGTTCTCGCTGAAGTTCTGAACGGCAATTGTTTTGCCTGAGCCGATGAGGGATTTCCCTTCCTCCTGCAACATCGTATTGAGCGGAATGACGAAGATGCCGCCGAAGAGACCAATTAGGAAGAGCAGCACAATCGTTAGCCATAACACATACGTAAACGATGCCACCATCACCGAAGCCACCATGAATAGCCCGAAATAGAAAGCGCGGTGCAGCTTGCCAGCAGGCACGAAGCGCGGCGTCAAGAACGCACTGAAGACGACGCCGATTGCCGTGATGCCAATCATCATCGACTGCTGGTCTGTATCTTCGATACCCAGGTTGAGCGGCAACCACGCGATTAGCGCAATACGCAGCACAGCAGCTGTCAGCCAGAACGAGCCGGTGCCGATCAAGGAGAACCGCGCCCGGGGGTTACGAAACAGCAGCGAGACATCGCGAAGAAACTGCATCGCTTCCGGTCCATACCTAATCGACTTGTCTCCAGCTCTTGCCGGAATGATAAACGTCATGAATAGCGACACCAGATAGACGCCGAGACAAGTTATAATCGCAGGCATGTCGGAGCTTTCTGCTAAGAAGCCTCCTGCCACTGTACCAAGCAGAATCGCGAGTATCGTAGAGCCTTCCACTTTGGCATTTGCACGAAGAAGCTCATCCTCCGTTGAAGTAAGCTCCGTCAGGATACCGTACTTGCCCGGCGAGTAGACGACCGCACCGATTCCGACGAACATATAGCATAGCGCCGGCGGCAAGTTAAACAGCAGCATCGCTATTCCAATGGCCTTCAATATATTGCCGAGCAGCAATACATGCGATTTCGCCTTCTTGTCAGCGAACGCGCCAACAATCGGAGCAAGAAATACATACGCGCATAGAAAAGCGATCTGAATGTAGTTGACTGCAATATCAGGGTTCTCTACTCCTTGACGCTTGACCATTCCAACGATGAGAAAGAAATTCAAATTATCCGCGAACGCACTTAAAAACTGCGTGAGCACCACCGTATTCAGCGGTGACAATAAGCGTTTCATCCCATTAGGTCCCCTTCCTGTTTGGATCATTATGCAAAATCATCATTTTTTTCATCATATACCATTTCGCAGCTGAACATAAAGTTACAAAAAAAAGAACGGCATCCGAAGGCGCTATCACCCTCACATGCCGTTCTTGCTGTTCTTTTCTTGCTACTATACTTCCTATCTGCGCCTCTTAACACGTCCGAATCCAACTCTTGTCTTCGGCTTTGACTTCTTCGGCGGCGTGAACGAGCTTGATTTCTTATCACCATCCGAGCCTCGTGTAATCGATCCGGATGATTTCGGGGGCGCCTTATTGAACAGACCACCCTCACCTACTCTGCTCGTATCCGCATTCTTCGACCGCTTGAAGATCGAACCGGACCGGTTCACTGTCATTGGCGGAATTGCTTTCTTCTCTTGCGTCGTCGGAGCGTGATAATTGCCGCTCTTCGGCTTGTACTTGTCCCGATCGTCATAACCGCGATATGTGCCTTGGCCATAGCGGCCATTATCGAACAGATCGCCAAGTAGGCTTGCAATCAAATACCCTTCAAGGAAGCTGGAGCTGTAATTGTTGCGAACATACTCCTTGGAATCGACCTCGATGAGCGTATCTTCAATCTTCTTCGTATCCTGCTGTAGATGGATGATCTTGTCCGAGTAGACAAGAAACATATGATCCGTCTTCTCAGGCGACTGCTGCTGCGGCTTCGACTCTTCAATAAGCGCCTTCGCCACTTCCGGAACGCTGACTCCAGCAGCCCGGTAGACATAGGATGTCTGCGAGCCACTGCCGTTCACCGATTCGAGCGGATATTTCTCTTGAATCGTGTCCGTGATGCCGCAAGCGGCAAGAAGCGGGAAGATCAGTGAAATGACAAGCAATATTTTGATCAAATAAGAACGATGAATTCGCACTTTAGCTCATCCACTCCTAACTGCCGCGGAGAACGCGCACATCGGCTGACAACACATCTTCACCTTCGTACAACATAAACCGTCCGTCCTGCCACTCTATGCGCAATAGCTTCATATCATCGGACTGAAACTGCCACACGTATTGCTCGCCGCCCTGTACAAACGGCGTCCGGCCTGTCGTCACGACAAAACCGGAATATTGTTCTTCCAAATAATACATCCGGCCATCCAGCTCTAGCTCTGTCGGCACTTCTTCAACGGAATCAAGTCTGCCGTCAATTGGCCCATAAAGCGCGAACTCTGTCCGTTCCCGCTCCTCAATGGTCAAGTAACTGATTGCTGAACCATCCTGAAGCGTAAGCACTACGATGTTCCGCTGGCGGTTATGCAGCCGGCCGACCACTTGGTAGGTGATAAGCGATACTTCACACACATCACCAGGCCCAATCGTTAGCATGCTCTTCTCCACACGCGGCGGCTCCGGCTTCGCCATAATATTTTTAATCCGTTTGAATAAACCCATGAGTGATTACTCCCTAATGTTCAAGTTTATAGACACGAACCGATAACGAGCGCCCCAGCGACATGCAGCGAGCCCGCCAGAAGCGCATGCGACATCTTACCTTCCTTCGTGCCTTCGCCGAGGTCAAGGGAGACCGTGGATCTAAGCGCGACTTCAACCAAGCTCTCAATAAGCAGCAGGATGACGAAGGAAATGACCGATGCTAGCAGTGCATCGCCAAGATGGTCTGAGCTCGAGATGGATTGCGCCAGAATATAGGCTTGTGCGAGCAGTTTCATAATGAATCTGCTCGTCACCGCCACATTCCCCTTCTTGATCTCTTCCAAATCCTTATACCGCGTAAAAAATGAATCGATCGCCATCAGCACGATCAGTAGCACTGCACCTGCGCCTGTCCATACCAGAATACCTAGCATCTCATCTAATGTCATCGGATTGATCCTCCATCATCAATATGAGCTCATCTACTGTGCAAAGAAAAAACGTCGTTCGGCACCCTGGAATGACCCAGACTTGCCTGCAGACGTTCTTCCTTCACCAGCACCAAGCTTACTCTTTGTTCTCGTACTTCTTCATCAACGTTGCAAGCTCATCATCGACTTCCTTGTTCTTGCCTAGCGCTTCGAATTCATCGTCAAGCGATTTGGCCTTGCTGTTCATCTCATTGCTCGCTTCTGCCATCGCCTCAGCTTGGAGCATTTTCTCTTCCATCCGCTTCAAACCAGCCATCGCCGTATCGGAGCTGAATCCTGCCATCGACTTGTTAATATCCGCTTGCGCCTTCGCTGCTTGGTAACGCGCCACAAGCGTCTCGCGCTTGTTCTTCATCTCTGTCAGCTGGCCGCGCATTTCAGTAAGCTTCGCACGAAGATTATCAGCTGCCGCTTTGTTCTGATCGAAGCTCGCCTTGTACTCATTACGCTTCTGCTCAGCTGCTCTCTTCTCTTCCAACGCGCGGCGGGCAAGCTCGATGTTCTGAAGCGATGCAGCCGTATGCGCCTGCTCTTCACGCTTCGTTACGAGCGCGTCTTGCTCCTCATACAATTGTTTGAACTTCTTTTCAATGGCAATTTGCGAAGCTACGGCTTTCTCTGCATCCTCGAGATCCTCCTGCATATCGCGGATGTACTGGTCGGTTAGTTTAATCGGATCCTCCGCTTTCTCAATTAATGAATATACGTTCGACAATGTAAGATCTCGCAATCGTTTAAATACAGACATGGTTCAAGTTCCTCCTCGAAAATGATGTTCGTTTTCGTTCATGCTTTTCTATACGACATATCCAGTAAGATGTTTCAGAAATTATTTATTAAATTTATCATAACCGGTCTCTTCAAGAAAGTGGCAGTTGCAGCTGTTACACGCCCCATTTCGTCCGCGCTTCCTCCATACTGATCGTCGGACCGGCGTGCCAACCGTAATGGCCTTTCGGTTTGGCGCCGATCCAGCGTTCATCAACTGGTTCGCTCTGAAGCTGATACCTGGTGTCCGCACTAAAACGGTAGCGGTTCGTCTGATTCGTCAGCGAGCCATGCATCGTGTACATGCCGAAGATAAGCGCGTCGCCTGCTCTGAACTCTGCTGTCGCCCATTGGCCACCAAATTTCTCGATCAACTCGAGCGGATCATCCGCGAACCAGCCATCGACGCGGTCGCGATCAACATCCATCTGTCCATAGGTTTCACGAACACGGTCAAAATGCTGCGACCCGAGTAAAATCGCAAGTCCCCCGAGCTCATAGGAGATATCATCAAGGGGCGTCCATAGCGTGTACAGGTTCTTGGTGCCGCGTCCCATGTACACGATATCGTAATGCGCGCCAGTGAAGTCGCCGGTACCGACTGCCCGCACCCACTTGTAATCGTAGGTAAGCGATGGCCCGCCTAGAAATCTGTTGAAGAATTGCATGGTCGACTCACTGTTGACAACTTCGAGCAGTTCTGGCGGTTGATTCTCGCTGCCCAAGAAGGCAGCGCCTTTATTGTGCGAGTTGATGATGCCTTCCTCTATCGCTGTTCCTAGCATCAGCTTGCCCTGTTCTGCTATGCGCTGCAAGTATGCTAACCTCGCTTGCTGTACCTTCGTGCGGTCATGAAAGCCGCGGATGAACAAATACCCGTCTTCCTTGAGCCTTCTACGAAGCGCCGCCTCGTCATCTAGAATATCATTTGATTCACGCAGCTCCGTCATGTACGGCCCGTTCATGACCAGCTCCCGCGTGCCCATCTTTACAACGGTTGAGCTCATCCGCTTACGCCTCCTAATATTTTGAAGCATCGTATAGCCCAAGTATAAACCGCCGCGGCTAGTTTGTCTTTGTGCATACTTATAAAAAAGAACCTCTGTCAGCAGACAGAGGATCTAATCTCATTTTATATAGGTGAACATAAATGGCATCAATCGCCGACAAGGGCAGGCGACGACTGCCGATTTGATACTGCGACCACAGGCGATGGCGAAGGTTCCTTATACGCATTCTCCCCGTGCAAGCTGATGTCGAGCCCCACCTCCTCTTGATCTTTTGCAACGCGAAGGGGCACAAAGAGGCTGATAACCTTCAGCAGCACGTAGGTGCCAGCAGCGGCGAGCACGATCGCCACGCCAACATCGAGCAGTTGGATTAGCACCTGCTTCGGATTGCCGAAGAGCAGTCCGTCATTGCCGGCCGGATTGACCGATTTGCTGGCGAAAATGCCTGTTGCAAGAGCTCCCCAAATGCCGCCTAAACCGTGCAAGCCAAACACATCAAGCGTATCGTCATAGTTAAAGCGAGACTTGAGAAAATGAACGCCGAAGTAGCAGACAATGCTCGCGGTAGCTCCGATCGGGAGCGAAGAGGCGACGGAGACGAACCCTGCCGCTGGGGTTATGGCGATGAGTCCGGCAATAACACCAGTGACGGTGCCTACGAGCGTCGGCTTGCCGCGTCTGTACCATTCAATCGCCATCCATGCGATACCACCAGCTGCTGCTGCCATATGTGTCGTTGCATAGGCGAGTGTTGCAAGAGAACCAGAAGCAAGCGCGCTGCCGCCGTTGAAGCCCATCCAGCCAAACCAAAGCGACATGCCGCCAATGAAGAATAAGATGACATTATGCATCGATTCCTTCTGATGCGGAAACCCTTCACGCGGTCCGATCATGAGCGCAACGACGAGCGCACTGACGCCTGAAAGAATATGAACGACCGTTCCTCCGGCAAAATCAAGCCCGCCCAGCTTCATCAGCCAGCCGCCGCCCCATGTCCAGTGCGCCATCGGCGCATAAACGAAGGTGACCCACAAAACCGAGAAAATGACCCATGCCGACAACCGAATCCGTTCCGCAGCGGCACCGGAGATTAACGCAACGGTAATCGCGGCGAACAAGCACTGGAAGATCGCGAAGATGAAATGCGGAATCGTCATCGCACCTGCCGGGTCTCCGCTCACCCCGCTGAACATTGCAAAATCAAGCTTACCAATCAAGCCACCTACATCAGGTCCAAACGCAAGCGTGTAGGCGCACAGCACCCATACGATACTAACGACTAGCATGCTGCTTAAGCTGTACATCATCGTCGAGAGCACATTACGCGAGCTGACCATCCCTCCGTAGAAGAGCGCAAGCCCCGGGACGAACATGAACATCACGATTGCAGAGGAAATCAGCATCCAAGCGGAATCGCCTGTATCCACAACAGGTGCTGCAGCTTCTTCCGCAAATACGGAGGTCATCGTTAAACACCATAGCGCGATTACCGCGAGTCCAACTCGAACCGCCAACGACAGCGATACGTAACCCTTCCTTCTATTCATTTGCATCGCCTCCATCATTTACATAACAACGAAAGTCGCAACTCCAATAAGAATGGATAGTACAGACACAATAGCCTTCAACCGTGCTGCTTGTGTTCTTCCCGTCTCGCGCTGCTTCACCATCCGGTACAGCATTCGGCAAGCGCAGTAGATCGCGATGCCGTTCAAGATCACTAGCAAGGCGGTCAACCATGACAGCGAGCTGCTTGCACCAGACATCGGCATGGACATCGGCATGGACATCGCCATCGACGAGTCCATCTCATGCTGGTGCGCATGATGCATCGCCGCTACTCCAAGGCCAATACCTGCAAGAGCCGGGGCGAGCAGCAGATGAATGCCATGAATGAGCAGCATAAGTGCAACAGGTACGGTCGAAAGCGCAAACAAGCGGTTCTCTTCTCCTTTTATCACAGCGCGGCTCTCTTTCATCCATGCCCCTCCCTAGAGCAGCAGGTATCGCCTCCACTTGCTGCTGTTTTCTTCAAAGTCGGAGGGGCGTCGAGCGCTGGGCTGCAGTTGAAGAAGCCTGTTGGCTTCAGCAGAAATCCGGTATACGCTGCAGGCATGACCGGCCAATCCTCCGGACGCGGAATATGATTGTGGCCCATCGTGTACCAGACGACGATGTCCGTGTTCTCCACGGACCGGTTCTGCTTGGACCACTTCGTCAAACCGTCGCCGCCCGCATGCTGATTCGGATATTTGCCTGCTGCATACAACTCATCTGGATCGTATGGAGTGACCCACATGTGGTGCGTAATGAATCCGGCGCGCTTGATGAGATCAGACTCCGGTGCTGCGAAGGGAAAGCAGTTCTCGCCTGGGACGATTTTGTAACCGACGGATTGATTCATATCATTCTTCACATTGTCATTCACGAACTTCCAGTAACGCGCCGTCTCCAACTTCAAATCTCGAACAGCTTCGTTCTCCACAGCAAGCAGCGTCGACTTCGCCATGAACGCGTTGCTCATCGGGTTCTCCGGACCAAGTGGAGCAGGCACTGTATCGACTTCGTAAACGGAGTTCTCGTTCCCGTCAATCTGTAGGTCAAGCCGTACATTGAAGAAGTGTTGATGATTCGGTGCATAGAGTTCAGGCGCTACCATCGTGCCGTACAGAGGCTTCTCGCCATCGGTTAGACAACCGACGGACAGAATGCCGGTCAGCTTCACTTGAAATTCGATATTGCCATCCTGATAGAAATACCAGAAGAAGCCATATTCATAATTGGCGACCGTCGAAATCGACGAAATGACGAGTCTGCGCGAACGTCTGACCTCGACTTCATTCGTTCGCCAGTCCGTATGCTTCCACAGGATGCCGTAGTCCTCCTCATGCATACAGATCGCGTTCTTGATAACGACGGTATCGCCGCGGCTGTTCGTCATTGCCGCGTCCAAGTAGCGGATGTAGCCGACGCAATCGCACCCTAGTTCCAGGCTGTTCGCCAATTGGCCGATCCCATACTCGCCGCTGTCGAACGCATTCTTGCGGTTCTGCGTAGGTCCAGGATCGCCGTAGGGTACAACCATTTCCGATAATGACGCCCTGTACAGCACAGGACGTTTCACTCCACCATCGGTATAGCTGATGGTGTGGATCGTCAACCCTTCTCTAGCATTGAAGCCGACACGAAGATTCCACTTCTGCCAATTCACTTCATGGCTGTCTATCGCAAAGCTCGGGCCATCCGGCTGTGTAATGTCTATTCGTTTCAAGTCAGCGCGCAACGGTCCTGTCTCAGCTAGTGCATAATGAGCCGGCTGTGACGGGATCGCCTTGTAAGGATACTCCTCGACCTGCAGCACTTTCATCTCGTTCAAGTCGACAACCGGGATAATCCCGAGCGGCCGAGCATAGCCATTCTCACTTGGTTTGCTTCGCAGGAAGCACAGCGGCCTTGCGATTCGGCGAGAATTCTCATAGGCACCTCCGAAGTTACCAGCAGACCAAAGGTCGACCATGACGAGCGAGGCGTCCATTACACCAAGCCTGGCAAGTGCGGCCTGAAACGCCACATCTTCCTTGACCGCGATTTCGCATTCAATCTGCTCATCCAGCATAATTGTCGGCTGCACGCCCGGAACATGCACCCACGATACGACCGTTTCGCTTGTGAGCGAGACGGTCGCTTCAAAGCAAGCATTCTGCGTGTTGTTCAGAATAATAATGGCCGCTTCCCGATCGAGCGACTTCGAGTTATCGAAGAGTAACACATCACTCTTCTTCGGCTCCTTCAGCATGACGGATACGAACCGGTCGAATGCGCCGAGATGCTTCGTCTCTCTTAGCACCTTCACAGCAAGTGCAATCTCTTCTGTGCTAAGCGGCTCAAGCGGATGCTTCACCTTCTGTTTCTGTATGAGTTCCATCTCCATTCCTCTCTTTCTCTTGCCAAGTGCCTCCTCAATCCTGAAACGAAGAACGAACGATAGAGGTTAGGTTACCTCACATTATAGTGACAATCCTTAGCACTCCAAATAGCCATTTCCCGAATAATGGGAAGACCTATAAATTTTACATAAAAAAATCCCCGGCATCCCCTTATCAAAAGAGGTGCACCGGAGATATCAAGGTCGTTCGCTACAGTTATGCTCGTTCGGAGCTGCCCGAGTAGCCGAGCTCAGCTGAGATCAGACCCGCATATTTCTTGACATAATAGCTGTACTTCTCAATCGTATCGGTTTGAAACCTCAGCTCCGGTCCTGCAACGTTGATGGACCCGACAACAGTGCGCTCATAAGAGAATATCGGCGCGGCGATGCCGGTCGTACCTTCCGTCGCCTCCCCGGTCGTAACGCTGTAGCCCTGCGCTCGGATACGCTGCAGATCCGCTTTGACATACTCCAGCGTGAGCGGCTTTAGTGACGGCACTTTTGCCCAATCGACGCCCCGAAGCAGCTGTTCTTGCAATTTATGAGGCATATACGCGAGAATGACCCGATTAGACGCGCCGATGTAGAGTGGGAGCCGAAGCCCGATCGGTTCGGAAATTTTGAGGATTTGCGGGGAATCGATAGAGTCGATGTACACACCTTCGTTATTTTCGCGGCTTGCGAGGTATACGGTTTCTCGTGTTTTTTGCGATAGCTCTTCGATGTAGGGCCGTGCGACGGAACGGAACATCAGACTATCCCACATAAGGAAGCCGTACTTCATAAGCGAGAGGCCGAGCTTATACTTCTTGGTTCGGCTATTCTGGGTGACGAAGCCGTACTGGGTGAGCGTGTTTAGTATCCGATGCGCGCTCTGGACAGGCATTTCCAGCTGTTTGCTGATCTCCGTCACACTGAGTTCCTTCTCCATCCCTTGCGGAACGAGCGCATCCAGAATATCGATCGCTTTGCCAATGACACCGGACATGCTGATCACCTCGCGACAGAGTTTCACGTTAACTTTGTTGACATCATTATATCAAAAGCAGCCGCAAACAAAAGAACCTTTTCCCGCATAGTGGGAAAAGGCTCAAATGCTTACGATCTCACCTTGGCTCAGCCGATTACAGATCATCCGACTCAGAGCTTGCAAACAGCAGCGTCGACCAGTATTTACGCGCATTCGCATTCTGAATTAGCAGCGTGACCGGTTTGCTGTCCGGTGCACCTGACGGAGGTTGAAGCCGCAGCCTGTCGCCGTCCAGCTCCTCCGTCACCCCAACGATGCGATAATCTTGCTCCAAATACCCGTCTATCGCATTCTTCTCCGCCAGAAAATCTTGGAAATCCGACATAAGAAGTCTCCTCCCTTAATAAGAAGTTCCGAATGTCTTACGGTGTAGAAACTTACCGCTCCCCTTCGTACCGACAAACTGCCGATCCCGAATAATGAACTCGCCACGACTTAGTACAGAGACGGGCTCACCCTTCACAGCTAGCCCTTCGAATGGGTTGTAATCGACATTCATATGATGGGTTTGCGCGGAGATGACCCGCTCTACAGACGGATCAAAGATGACGATATCGGCATCGCTGCCGACCGCTATCGTTCCTTTCTGCGGGAAGACCCCGAACAGCTTCGCCGCGCGTGTTGCGATTACATCGACGAATTGATTGAGCGTCAGTCGCCCTTTACCGACTCCTTCCGAGTAGAGCAAGCTGAAGCGGTCTTCGATGATCGGACCCCCATTAGGGATTTTGCTGAAGTCCGCTGCTCCAAGCTCCTTCTGCCCTTTGAAATTGAACGAGCATTGATCCGAGCCGACCGTCTGCAGCTGTCCATTCTTCAGTGCGTTCCACAGCACTTCCTGGTGTTGTTTGGCGCGGAGCGGTGGCGACCAGACGTACTTTGCCCCTTCAAAATCCGGCTTCTCCAGCTGCGTAATATCTAGCAGCAAATATTGCGGGCATGTCTCTCCCCACACGTTATAGCCTTCGAGCCGGCCTTGCGCAATCTGACGCACCGCTTCCTCGCAAGTAACGTGAACAACATAAAGCTGAGAATCCGCAAGCGCCGTCAGCCTTACAGCTCTGCCAGTCGCCTCGCCTTCCAGTATCGAAGGGCGTGTCAGCGCATGATAGATTGGCTCTGTATGTCCTGCCGATAACGCCTGCTTGATCAGCTCATCAATAACATCGCCATTCTCGGCATGCACCATGACGAGCGCGCCATGCTGCTTCGCATTTTGGAGCGTCCGATACAGAATACCATCATCGGCTTGCAGCACATTTTTGTACGCCATAAACACTTTGAAGGACGTGATGCCATCCTGCTTGATGATGTTAGGAAGCTCTGAGAGCACTTGATCATTGATCTCGCTGATCATCAGGTGAAAGCCATAGTCAATGACTGCTTTTCCTTCGGCTTTGCGATGCCATGTGTCAATAGAACTGCTGAGCGGCTTCCCTTTCTCCGTCAGGCAGAAGTCAACAATGGTTGTTGTGCCGCCGAATGCAGCCGCAATTGTACCTGTCTCGAAGTCGTCGGCCGTCACCGTGCCGCCGAACGGCATATCCAGATGCGTATGCGGATCGACGCCCCCGGGGAAGACGTAGCACCCGGCAGCATCAATCACCTCCGAGTCTTGCGGAGCAAGCTGTGCTAAGGAACTGCCAATTGCAGTCACGATGCCGTTCTCGATAAGCACATCGGCTTTCATCGTATCTGCCGCCGTCACGACGATACCGTTCGTAATGAGTCGTGCCATCCGCGTTACGCCCCTTTCATCTTCAGCTTCGCTATCGCTGTCTGCCTTTCATTCCAACTCATTGACACACCAGCGGATGGCAGATCCACCATCTCAATCGCACCTTCGACGGGACAAACAATCGCGCAAAGATTGCAGCCTACACAATCTTCCTCGCGCACCTTCAAGTAGCTCCGACCTGATTCTTCAATCCGTTCGATGCACTGATGCGCTGTATCCTCACAGGCAATGTAGCACTTGTTGCAATTGATGCAAGTGTCCGTATGAATTCGGGCTGCCACCGCATAATTCAGGTCCAAGTTGCCCCAATCCGTATATCGCGGAACGGCGCGTCCGGTGAGGTCGCTAACACGTTCAATCCCTTTGCTGTCGAGGTAGTTCGACAATCCGTCTATCATCTCTTCAACGATGCGGAACCCATGATGCATCACTGCGGTGCACACTTGCACACCAGTAGCGCCCATCAACATAAACTCTGCCGCATCCTTCCAATCCGAGATGCCGCCAATGCCCGAGATTGGGATGCCTACCTTTGAATTGCGCGCGCATTCCGCTACCATATTGAGCGCAATCGGCTTTACGGCAGGACCGCAGTAGCCGCCATGCGAGCCTTTGCCGCCCACATGCGGAATTGTGTTCCAGGAGTCAAGATCGACGCCTGCAAGCGAGTTAATCGTGTTGATGAGCGAGATCGCATCCGCGCAGCCTCTCGCAGCCGCAATCGCTGTTGCCGTAATATCGGTGATATTCGGCGTCAGCTTAACAATAACAGGCGTTCTCGCAGCCTCTTTCGCCCAATACGTCTGACGCTCCACGAGATCCGGCTGTTGACCCGAGGCCGAACCCATCCCTCGCTCCGCCATGCCATGCGGACACCCGAAGTTTAGCTCCAGCCCGTCCACGCCGACGGCTTCGACCTTCTTTACAATCTCATGCCATTTCTCCCGCTTTGGCTCAACCATTAGAGACACGACAAGCGCATGGTCCGGGAATCGTTTCTTCGTTTCATAAATTTCCTTCAAATTGACATCAAGCGGGCGGTCCGTAATGAGCTCGATATTGTTAAAGCCTGCAACCCGTTGTCCGTTAAAATGTACGGCGGCGAACCTAGAGGAAGTGTTGATGATCGGATCGCCAAGCGTCTTCCACACCGCACCTCCCCAGCCAGCTTCGAAAGCCCGCTGCACCTGATACCCCGTATTGGTTGGCGGAGCGGAGGCGAGCCAGAACGGGTTCGGGGATTCGATCCCCGCCAAGTTAATGCGCAAATCAGCCATAGGAACGCCCTGCCCTTCTATGAAATGTTGACTTACGTTGTTTGACGCTCCCCGTCTGGATCGTCCAGTACGAGCTGCTTGTAGATTGCGAAAGCCGCCAGTTTTCCTTGCTGCACAGCGGATACGACCATCGCATCCCCTTGGCCTTCACCGAAGATGACATCTCCCGCTGCGAATATTTTCGGATTCGATGTCTGATACGACTCTCGATCAATGGAAACAACACCGCGCTTATGAGCGAGCTGAAATTGATCTACAAGCGAAGCATGCCGGGTTTGGCCGATCGCCTTGATGACGGCATCCGCTTCAATTGTAAATTCACTTCCAGCAATCGGCACCGGACGCGCGCGTCTGCCACTCTCAGCCTGCTCCAGCTTCATCCTTACACACTCGATAGCCTTTACACGTCCATGCTCATCGCCAATGATACGTACGGGAGCTGTCAACCAGCGGAATGCAACACCGTCACTCTTCGCAAATTCGTATTCGAATTCATACGCGGTCATCTCCTGCTTGGATCGCCTGTAACAGATCTCGACATGGTCTGCCCCCATACGCACAGAACAGGTTGCCGCGTCAATCGCGGTATTGCCTGCACCGATAACGACAACTCGGCGGCCGCTCAGCTCGCCAGACAGCGAGACCTTCGTCTTCTCAACAAGCTCAATTGCATCGTAGACTCCTTCAAGCTCTTCGCCGGGAATACCCATCATCGGCACCTTGGACATTCCTACCGCCAGAACGACTGCGTCAAACGATGCGAGCAGTTCGGAGGTTGACACATCCCGCCCAACAACCGTGTTCGTCCGGATATCGACACCGAGTCTTCGAACCTGCTCCACTTCCCAAAGAGCGATTTCCTTCGGCAGACGGAATGACACGATGCCGTATGTATTCAGCCCGCCTGCTTGTGCCTTCGCCTCATATACCGTAACGGCAAAGCCGAATCTCGCCAGCTCACGTGCTGCGGACAACCCTGCCGGACCGCCTCCGATGACTGCGACAGAACGACCATTTCGCTCTCCAGAAGCGAACAGCTGCTGATTGTTGCGGATCGCCCAATCGGTTGCAAACCGCTGCAAATCGCCAATCAGAATCGGCTTCGATGTATCATTCAGCACACAAGCCCCTTCGCACAGCTCTTCGGTCGGACAGACCCGCGCACAGCTGGCTCCCATCGGATTCGCCTCCAGAATCGTCCTTGCCGAGCCGAGCATATTCTTGTTCGCGATCCGTTTAATGAAGGACGGAATGTTAATGCCTGTAGGGCATGCTTTAATGCACGGCGCATCGTAGCAATACAGACATCGGTGTGCCTCCTCGAACGCCTGCTTCGGTCGCATTCCTGGCTTCACTTCTGCAAAATTGCGCTGCAATGCATCATCAGAAATAAACAAGTTTTACACCTCCTCACCCTTTACAAAGACGTACCATCGCCTTGTATAACAGTTCAGCTCCGAGCTCAATGTCCCGCGGAGCAGCGTATTCGAGCGGATTATGGCTAATGCCGTCCTTGCAGCGAACAAAAATCATTGCATAATCGCACACATACGACAGTGCGAGCGAATCGTGAAACGGCCCACTCATGAGTTCAGGAGGCGCGTTACCAAGCAGCCCCGTCGCTTCATCGCGCATGATCGCCCTTATCCAATCCGCACAAAATCTCGCTTCATTGTTCGTATCCTCACGAACCGTATACGTGAGGCCATGTTCAACACACACTTCTTCAAGCACATTGCGAAGCTGTCTCTCCCGGTCGGCACGGCGTGTCATATCGATGTCGCGGAGATCGACGGTGAACGTCACCTTCTCGGGGATGATATTCCGCGAGTTCGGGAATACCGATAGCGCGCCGACCGTGCCGACTGTCGGCGCACCGGCCTCTGAGCGCGCAAGCTGATTGAGTGCCGTAATGATACGAGCGGCGCCAACAAGAGCATCCCGGCGCATCGGCATCGGCACAGAGCCGGCATGACCTGCGAAGCCGGTCAGCTCCACTGTCAGCCAGAGCGGTCCGGCTATGCCTGTCACGATGCCAAGCGGCTCTTGACGCGCGTCAAGCACGGGCCCTTGTTCGATGTGCAGCTCGAGGAATGCGCCGATCGCGCCCGCAGGATATTGATCTGCCTCGAACCGGCTCGGATCGCCGCCGAAGGCGAGCAGTGCCTCGCGCCGCGTAATGCCGTTCCCGTCCTGGCGCTCAAGCTCCCCTACCTCGAGCTTCCCGGTCATACCGCGAACGCCGAACAGTCCTTTATTGAAACGGCAGCCTTCTTCATCGCAGAATGCGACAACCTCGATGGGCTGTTCTGGCTGCTCGCCCAGCTCGATCAACGTCTGCACCGCTTCGAGAGCGCCAAGCACACCAATCGCGCCGTCAAACCTGCCGCCATACGGCTGGGAATCAATATGCGAGCCGAGCATCAGAATCGGCTTGCCCGGATCCTTCCCTTCTAATCTGCCGATCAGATTGCCGAAGGCATCGATGCGAGCAGCAAGACCTGCTTGCTCCATCCAGCTCTTCACCAGCAGCACACCTTGCAAGTCTTCAGGCGATAACGCAAGCCGGCATACTCCGGTATCGCCAAGCTTACCAATCCGAGCAAGCTCCTCTATCCGCTGGTGCAGTCGCTCGTTGTTAATGGTCAGACTACCGGCTGTTGACATTTTTCTCCCCCCTGCCTACAAGCGGATTGACTCAAGTGCCTCCGTGATCGTACCTGCAATAAAGGTGAGCTCGTCATCCGTCGTAATGAGCGGCGGACAGAGCGTAATAATGTTATTGAAGCCCGGCACTGTATCGCCGTTCTTCCCAATGAGCAAGCCGCGCGCCTTGCAGCCGCCGATGACTTGCAGCACCATATCCGACTCCGCAGGGTTCTTCGACAGCTGATCCGTAACAAGCTCGATGCCACACGCGGAGCCGAAGAGTCGAATGTCGCCGATGTTCGGATGCGCTCGCAGCGGGTCCAGCAGCCGCTTAAGTTCCTTGCCGATCTGAGCAGACCTTGCGACGAGCTGCTCCTCTTCCATAATTTCGAGGTTCGCTATCGCCACTGCGCAGGACACCTGATTACCGCCGAACGTGTTCACATGGCGGAAGTGGCTTGCTCCATCTTTACCTTTGAAGCTCTCGTACAGCGAGCTGCGGACTGCCGTTGCCGAGAGCGGCGAATAAGCGCTGGTCAGCCCCTTCGCCATTGTTACGATATCCGGCTCCACGCCGAAGTTGTGATGACCGAACTTCTCGCCAGACCTTCCGAATCCGCATATCACCTCGTCCAAGATCAGCAGTACGCCATACTTGTCACAGATCTCCCGGATCTTCGGCAAATATTCCGCAGGCGGTACGATCATGCCCCCGCCCGTTATGACCGGCTCAAGAATAACGCCTGCCACGGAATCTGCGCCTTCCCAGTTGATCGCTGCCTCGACTGCATCCGCACATTCCAGCCCGCAGCTTCCATAGGTTTGTCCAAACGGACAGCGGTAGCAATAAGGCGGAGGAACATGCTGGAATCCAGCTCCGAGCGGCTCATACTTCAGCTTTCTCTGCGCCTGCCCAGTCGCGCTCAGCGCGCCAAATGAACTGCCATGATAGGCTCGATGCCTCGCAATAAATTTATGGCGTGCGGGCTCCCCTTTTTGATGAAAATATTGCCTGGCAATCTTAAACGCTACTTCATTCGCATCCGATCCGGAGTTGGAGAAGAAGATCCGGTAATCACCTTCAAGCCAACTGCCTATCTTCTCCGCTAGCTGAATAGCCGGCACATGCGACTGGCTCATCGGCGAATAAGCAATCGTCTTCATCTGCTCATACGCTGCCAATGCGATTCGCTCCCGACCATGTCCGACGTTGACGCACCACAGCCCCGACATCCCGTCGAAGTAGCGGTTCCCATCCGCATCAGTGATCCAGCAGCCTTCTCCCGAGACAATGATGAGCGGGTTGTCATTATGCGGCGACATATGATGCCATACATACTTGCGGTCTTTCTGCAGCAGCTCTTCCTTCGTTACAACCGGCTTCTGTGTGCTCAAGGGGCGCCCCACCTCTTCCTTGCTTTTGTACTAGCGTATTCGGCCAAGTTCATAGATATGGCAGCGGGAAAGTCATTTCTTCTTCGGACGCCAAATAAGATGGAATTACGACAGCTCATTCTTAAGTTTGGGAGGTCCTTTATGATGGATGAAGCGAGATTGCATGCAGAGCTTGCCCATATTGAAGAAGACGATTGCCGCGTCCTTCACATCACCGAATCGAAGCATGGTAATACCGTCATTCTGTATTCACCAGTTGACAGCTGCGATATTAATGCACGGATTGTTTATGCAAGCGGCGTTGCGTCGAAGCGGTATGTAAACGATCTGAACATGTATGTCACGAAGGTGCCTGGAAAGGATGCGTGGAAGCTCCAATACATTCGCATTCTCGGCGACAAAATCGGACAAGGCTACGGAACCATCATGATGGAGGAGCTTCTGAGGCGTGCACTAAGTGAAGGTATCGCCTATATCGAGGGGCGCATGCATCTCACCGATCAGAAGGGTCATCTTGAACGTCTGCGCTATTTCTACAGCAAATTTGGTTTTGCACTGCTCGAAGATCGCCGAATTCTGTGGACCAACAAACAGATTCAACATGAGGTGACAAAATAACAAAAAAAAATCAAAAAGGGACTTGCCTAGATTTTTATTCATGTGATAAGATACGTCTTGTGCTTCAGTAAATGAGATGCCGGTGTAGCTCAGTTGGTAGAGCAACTGACTTGTAATCAGTAGGTCGTGGGTTCGACTCCTATCGCCGGCACCATCTTCTTTACTCCGGGATGTAGCTCAGCTTGGTAGAGCACCTGGTTTGGGACCAGGGGGTCGCATGTTCAAATCGTGTCATCCCGACCATTTGAAATCATGAAATACATAGAATAGATGGAGAGAAGCTTATGCCTCGTGCATAAGCTTCTTTTGTTTTTCACGGACATGATGAGATTGACGATCTATTTTGGCGCATGCTATATTCAGTGAAAGATGTATGTAACCGTTACCACAATCCCATTACAGAAGAGGATGATATACGAGTGAGCAGACGCCCGTCGATTGCAGTTGTTGGAAGCTTAAACATGGATCTCGTCATTTCCATGCAAAGAATGCCGAAGATCGGGGAAACGATTCAAGGGGACGCCATCCATTACATCTCCGGCGGCAAAGGCGCGAACCAGGCGGTCGGCTGCGCGAAGCTTGGCGCTGAAGTAACGATGATCGGCGCAGTCGGTGACGATGCTTTCGGCTCGGAAATTATGAATCGTATGAAGCAGTTCGGAGTGAAGACCGAAGCAATTGCGACGCTTGAAGGCGTTCCGACAGGAACAGCGACCATTATGCATACCGAGAATGACAACTGCATCGTCATCGTGCCTGGCGCGAACGGCGAATGCTCACCCGAAGCGACTATAGAGCCATATGACGATGTTATTCGAGGTGCCGATGCGCTGATCGTACAGCTTGAAATTCCAATGCCAGCCGTCGAAGCTGCTCTACGTATCGCTCGCGAAGCTGGCGTGACGACGATTCTTAACCCCGCCCCTGCCCTGCCGCTTACGGATGAGCAGATAGCGCTCGCTGACTACTTCACACCGAATGAGACCGAGTTCGAAATGTACTGTGGCGGAACGATCGACATTGATTCCGAGGAGCAGCTATTCGAACGAATGACCGCTTGGAATACTCGCTTCCCAGGACAGAAGCTCATCGTTACGCGCGGCAAGCACGGCATCTCCTGCGCAGATTCCGGCAGCATCGCTACTTTCGCTGCCCCTATCGTGCAGGTGGTTGACACGACTGGCGCCGGCGATTCGTTCAATGCCGCACTATGCTACGGCGTTGCAAACGGCTGGCCACTGGAGCAGACGCTTCCGCTCGCGGTTCGAGCAGCTTCCTACTCCGTTACGGTGTTCGGCGCGCAAGACGGCATGCCGACTATGGACAAGCTCGTTTAATTTGTACTAAGTTAAAAAAAGCCTTCGAAACCTGCGTTGTTCGCAGCTTCGAAGGCTTTCTTCAATAGAAATTAGAATGTGCTTGCAGGCGTCGTATCCGAGCACCAGCGAGTATTGAACAGCTCTTGCATCAACGCTTCGTGCGCTTCCTTCGTGCCAATATAGCGTAGCGCCTCAAGCGCATGTCCGCGTACATAACGGTTCTCGTCGTCAAGCACTTCCGCGAGATGCGGCACTGCTTCGGACGCTGCGGAACCGATACGCACAAGCGACAAGCCCGTCGTGAAGCGAACCTGTGTATCTTCATCCTTGAGTCCCTTAATAAGAGCAGGTACGACAGCAGCTGCGTCACTGCTAATAATTCCGAGCGCTTCAATTGCAGTACGGCGCACTTTCACAGACGGATGATCAAGCAGTCCGGCAACAGCAGGCACGGCGCTTTCTGCCAGATCGCGCAGCTCGGACAATGCGAATAGGGCAAGATTCACGATCTGTTCGCTGCTATCGTCTAGCAGAGCCTTCAGTCCTTCAACAGCGCCTGCTCCTGCAACCGATAGTCCGTAAGAAGCAGCACGAGATACGCGCTTGTTCTCATCTTGAACGGCTTGAAGCAGTGCTGCAATGCCCGCTTCTCCCCTTCTCGCCAGCTCATACGCTGCTGTCAGCGCAGCAGGCTCCTGATCCGTCTTGCTCACAGCCTCCAGCAGTGCCGCAATCTCAGCAGCATCGCCTGACTGTGTATTCGCAGTTGCAGCCGTACGGCCCGAGAGCCAGTTCCACACTTCTTCGCCGATCACACCGTTCAGCTCAGAGCCATCCGCAATCTCTTGCCAGCTGTTCGCCTTATTATCCCACGTTGGCGCAGTCGGGAACTGAGTCCGCATGAACTCAAACTTCAGCATGAATCGCGGCTGACCGAGCAGGTTCGGCGTCGAACGATGCCAAATATCGTAATGAATGAGCGCAAACGTACCCGCTTCGCCTTTTGCCGTAGCTTCCTCTGCATTCTCATCGGAAACAAAGTTACGCTGATCTTGATACTGCGTACCTGGCATAACGCCTGTTGGTCCGAGCTCTAGCGGCGTGTCCTGCGGGAAGTACATAATCATTGCCCACCATGGATGATGGTTGCGCAGACGGTCATAGCCCCAGTAGCTGTCCTTATGCCAGCCGCCTGGCTTAGGAACGGAATTGTAATGGCCGTGACGGTGTGTATGGAGCAAGTAGTTTGGTCCAAGCACGCTTGTGAGCGCTCCTGTAATGACCGGATTTTCGAATACCCGTTGAAGCTCCCGGATCCGCGGCAAAATGTTGTTGCCAGGGTTGCCCTCATTGTCATAAATGTTGTTCAGCTGCTCAACAAGGTGTTCGTGGAATTCACGCGGGAAATCCGTCTTCAAAATCAAAAATCCATCCGTAATAAATTGTTTCATCTGTTCGTCTGTAAGCAATTTCGGTTGTGCGATTGTCGTCATCTTCATCCAACCTCCCATAATTGTGCAACGCGAGCTATGTCTCGATTATGGACTAACAAGAATGCGTTTCCAATGGCTAAGAATAAGAATGAAGGTGCCAAAATTAAGGTTGCGGTATCGCCCGCCTCCAAAATGCTCTATGATATAGAAAACGATTACAGCCGAAACTAGAACCTGTTTAGAAGCAATAATAGGAGAATCGAATCCCATGAAAAACAAACGCGAAGCTTCCGCCTTAATGGAGCTGCTGCAGGCACTGCAGGTCGACGTAAGTCATGCTCAGAAGACGCAAGTGACAACCGATTGGCGGGATATGGACTACGTACCCGAGTATAATAAGCTCTACTATATCGTCGAAGGAGAAGGCTACTTGAAGGTAGACGGCAATGAGATGTACCCGGTTCCCGGTGAACTCTGCTTGATGCCCGCCTTCACGCAGCAATCGTATTCGTATCTGGAAGGCAAGAAACCGTACCTGAAATATTGGTGTCATTTCACAGCCTCTATCGGTCCATTCGACCTGTTCCAATGGATTGGCGTTCCGCTGCGCATTACGACTGCCGATCAGGAAGAGATGACGGCTCTGTTCAAGCTGCTCGTCAGCTTGCATGCAAACCCGTCGCTTATTTCACGGCTGCGGGAGAAGTCGATTATGCTGGAGATTATCGCGCGTTATCTGGAGCATGTGCCGATTACGATTCTGCAGCATCGCTCAGAGGATATGAAGCGCATCCAGTTCATCCAAGAATATATCGACAGCCATCTCGAGAGCAACTTGAAGATTGAAGATATGGCGAAAGCGGCGCATCTGCATCCGAACTATTTTATCGCTTACTTCAAGAAGCATTTCGGCGTGCCGCCGCTTAAATATGTGAGCCGCAAACGAGCGGATAAAGCACGCATCCTCTTAACAACGACGACGCTCAGCATCAAGGAAATTGCCGATCAGATTGGCTTTAAGGAGACGAATCATTTCGCCAAATTTTTCCGCAAGGAAGCCGGGCAGAGTCCGACTGAGTACCGAGCGAATAACTCGTAGTTCATATACGCGCATTAATAAAGGGCTTCTGCTTCGAATCAGCATTTACGCTGTTCGATGAAGAGCCCTTTTGGTTTACTATTCAACGAATAACACTACACGAGCTGCGATTGGTAAATGCATTTCATTAGCTCAAACGTAGCTTTCGTATCCGCCCACGCACGGTGTGGCTGCTCATTCACAATGTCGAACACTTCACATAGGGTAGATAGATCATAGCTGATTATCGGAAGATTGAGCTGCCTTGAATGCTTCAATGTGCATAGCAGCTTCCCCGTCCAGAGTCGTGTATTGGCTCTTTTACACATCGCCTTTAGTACCCGGTAATCATATTGAATGTTGTGCCCAACGAGCACTGGCGTCCCTTGGAGAAACCGATTCAGCTGCTTAAGCGCTTGAAACGAAGTTGGCATATCAGCTACATCCTGATCGGTTATACCGGTTAAAAGTCTAACCTGCTTCGGGATCTTAGATTTTGGATTAACCAGCGTGTTATAGGTATCAATGATTTGGCCGTCTCGAAACTTTAGCGCGCTGATCTCAATGATTTTGGCATACTCTACGATCGGAGAAGTGGTTTCGAAATCCAGCACCACACCTTCATAAGGTATCGAGAGTTCCGTATAATAGTCGTGTTTTTTCAGCTTCTCATTTGAAGCAACGGGTGGTTTTAACGCTGCAGCAGCAGCCTCTACAAGGGTGTACCCTTTGAGCTCCGTTGGCTTTATCCCATCTGCAATGCTCAATTCATGAATGATATCAAGACGATCATAGTAGGTATCGGCAGGAATGAGCTGGTAGGATGAGAAGCTATCTAGCAGCGTGGTTACCTGTTGTTTGGCTTGTCCAATAATCGAGAAAAGAGCCGGTGATACCGCAAGTTCGATGCCGCATTCGCGGTAGGAGCGATTCAGGATGGAGAGCACCCGATGAAGACCGTTCCAAAATCCGTAATCGGCCCTGCCAAACCCTAAATTAAGTGCCATATATCCTTCCTTAACGTCCGGGACCAGGCAGTAAAACGTCATCCGATTCTCATCGTTATGTTCAAAGAGCTTGGCTGCTAAAATAATGGAACGCTGCATCTGCTTCACCTACTGTCAATAGGATGGAAATCATTTCTTGACCACTATAGATTTCGAACTTGAGAAGTCAATACAGCGACTGTCAGCCACTTGCGGAAAACCAGCAGCACGATGAGAGAAGGCAGTAGAATGATAGCTCCGAACTGCAGCAGCACTGCCGGACTATAGGCGGCGTCCGTACCGGTGCCTGCATGCATCACCTGCATAAATTGCTGCAATGGCGGGAACATCGAAGGATTGCTTAAGATGATGGTAGGCAATGTCACCGAGTTCCACTGCATCACGAACTGCAGTGCACCAAGCGCTAGCAATGGCCGCCTGCAAGTAGGCAAGTAAACGTAGAAAAACTTATGCAGCTCTCCCTTCCCCTCTGCATCTTCATGCATCGCCATTCGGCTGTTTGCAATGCCTTGCAAGATAAAGATAGGCAGAATGGAGAACATACCGGAGATGAACATCGGGAAGATCGTATTCAGCATCTGCAAGTCTTTGTAGAAGAGGAATTCATAGAATGTTCCGCTCCCCATAACAAGCAGAATTAGCAGTACGAGTCGATACAATCCTCTCCCAGGCAAATCTTTGACAGTAAGCGGGAACGCTAGCGTCACCGTAATGAGCATGAACGGGATCACATCAGCTAGATCTAACGCCAAGTATTGTATGTAATTTCTCAGTGAGAGTAAGGAGCCTAATCCTAGACCTTTCGCATACTTGACGGTGAATGGGTAAACAAAGAACATGTAGAGAACGAAAGCTGCGACAAGCGCCAGCACTGTACCGATTATGATCCCAGCTGCGTTATAACGACGATTGGGCTGAATCGCATTCTCACTCGCTGAGCTTGCTGCGAAAAGTGTCCTAGCGAATGTCCGCCGAATCACTGCATACGCGAGCAGCGTGCCTGCCAGCTGAATCAACAGACAGAACAAGCCAAGTGGACCAGCGAGATTCACTTCAAAATTCTCATAGACAAGCCGGAACGAGTAGCTGCCAAGTGCATCACCTTTCTCGAAGACGAACGGATTGACGAGCATCCGAAGCAGCTCTGTGTCCTGTGTAAGCACGGTCGACAACTGCATGAGCATGAACGCGCCAATGGCTTGTATTGCGGGCAGGATATGCCGTCCGCTGAAGCTCGCGCGATTCGGAATTAGCCCTTTTTCCATCGCCGCCTGCGCCGCCCCGATTGCTGCCAACGCGAGCATGATCGGGATACCGCAAGTCTTGATCACTTCCAATGTGATAAACAATGTGCGAAACAGCTCCGGTCTCGCTAACACTAATGTATGAATGCCACCTAACGGGGATTGTGCCGGCGATAGAATGAACATAACCAAGTAAGCAAATAAGAGCGACGGGATAAAATACGGTGCGAGGAAGAGCGCCGCTAACCCGCTTCGATAGCGAGAGTTGCGTATACAGCTGAGCGCAAGCGCAGCAACAAAGGCCGCAATGCCGCAAGCAAGTGTATAGCCTAGTTTCATAATTAGTGTATTTCTCACAACCGTGCCGAACGCCGGACTATCGAATAATGCCCGGAAATTCGCTAGTCCCACCCATTCGCTGCCCCATAAACCTTGCATATTTTTGTAATCCACGAAGGCGCTGTATGCCATTTCGCATAACGGAATGCCTTTGAATATAAACAGCAGCATTAGCGCCGGAAAGACGATTATGTAGTGGAGCCGATATTTCCAAATGCGGTGTAGGATCTGTGGCATGGATTCCCCTCACTTAAAAGTAATAAACTGACATATCCTCCATTCTATCCGGCAAGACCAAAGATTGGCAATCCATAGTTTCTTAGGTCTCCGCAAAAAAAAGGATTGCCTTTCGCAACCACGGATGGCTGCGTGACAATCCTTCATTCTTAATCCTATACCTTATTTACGGATTCCGTAGCCAATGAACGTTTTCGACTCGCTGTCGAAGCCAAGCGATAATGGTCCAATTAGCTCGTCTTGATCTGTTTTGTAAGAAACAACGACGATATTGCCGCCCTTCGCTTTCAGATCGGCAAGAGCTTTCTTCTGCTCATCCGTGCTCGCCAGAATACCGGAGTCGGTTGCACTCGTTAGAGTCACTTCCGCTTCTTCCTTCTTCGATTTCAGATGGCTCTTCTGATCGTCAGTCAGCTTATTCCAGCTCAGCGTTTGAAACTCTGCTACTGCCTCTGGAGAGAGCGTCGCACTTGCAGAGGTATCTGCAACTAAGTAGAACAATGGGCTGATTGGCGGAAGGCTCTTCGTCATGATTGGGCCGTAGTAAGCGCGGACCTTCATGCCTGCCGTCAGCTTCGAGAATTCAAGCGGCTGACGCTCCTGGTCAACGACTTGCGTTTCTTTGCCCGCGTTCAGAACAACTGCTGTTGCCGACTCGCCGTTCACGCTATTATTAATCATCACCTGCCAGCCGTCATCGGTCTTCTTCACCGATTGGATAACTGCATCCTTCACAAGGTGGTCAGTGCCAACAATGACTTTCGCTGCATGGGATTGGCCTGGGTAGCTCATCGCTACGATTGGCCCATATTGCGCTTCTTGAATATCTTGACCAGGTTTCAGCGCCTTCGGATCAAGCGCCTTGCCATTGCTGTCTGTAAGTACTGTATCCTTATCAATGCTTAGAACCATCCAGTTGCTGCCGCCTCTGCCAAGCACCGTAATGCGAGTCGAGCCGTCCGTGCCAGTTGTTACGTCTTCAATAATGCCTTGCATCCGAATCAAATCCTGCTCCCCCGGTTGTTCAACAACTTCTTTGGACTTCAGTTCCAGACGCTTTTCCTTCGCGTTATAGAATACATCATAGCCAAGAGCAGCCGCCTCGCTCTTCGCCGGAAGATAAGCTTTACCGTCGATAAAGACAGGCTTCATCTGAGTGTTCTCACCGTCAACCGTTACCGTTACATCGCTGCGCAGGAAGCCTTGTACCTTTTGCAAAAAGCCGGACGCCTCAACCGCTGCCGTCGTAGCCATAAGCCCCGCTAGTGTAGCTACTATCAATACTTTCTTCTTGTTCATCATCATTTTCTCCTCTCGCTACCTTCGTAGTAAGTTTAGTAGGTTAAACTGTCTTACACGCTTACTGACGGCGGCTATTTGGAAAAGGTTGCAACAGCACAATTAAAAAAGCAAAATTCGACAAAAAACCGGTTTGGATAATGATCCAAACCGGCTCTCCACATCATTGCTGATCGTCCTCGTACCACGGATTCAAATGCACGAGCACCTCGTCTACTTCGGGATGGGCATCCATCAACTTCTGTTTGATTTTGCGAATAATATCATGCCCTTCCTGAATCGTCAGCGTTCCAAGAACAGCGACACGCGCATCAACGAGCACATAATGCCCATGCTCCCGTGCACGCAGCCGATCAATTCGCTTTACTTCGGACACTTCGCGCAAATGCTCCGTAATATCTTCGATTTTGTCAGGACTGAGACTCTTGTCCATTAGTACATCCATCGTCTCGCGCGCCATATCGACGCCGAGCTTCAGTACAAGCAACGACACGACGACGCCTGCAGCAGGGTCCCCGTAGCTGAGCCAATCAATATCCATTCGCTCGCCGAGCCAGCCAAGCCCGATACCAATTGTCGCCGCAAGTGATGCATAGACATCCGCCAAGTGGTCATAAGCAGTCGCCAGCATCGCTTTGCTATTCGTCTGCTTGCTCAGCCGAAGCGTGTAGACATATAGAATTTGCTTCGCGATCAAGGAGATAATGGCTGCTCCAAGTGCGATGAGATGCGCTTCCGAAGGCGGCCCGAAGAATGCAAGGACGGCATGATAGCCCATATAGAGTGACGCTGCAATCAAGATGAACGCAACGACACCGGCGCCGAGCACTTCCGCTTTGCCGTGACCGTACGGATGATCTTCATCCGGCGGCTTGCCCGACACACGCATCGAGCTGTACGCGGTTGCCGTAGCAATAATGTCGCCAGCACTGTGGATGCCGTCCGCGATGAGTACCTGACTGTTAAACATGACCCCCACGATGAGTTTCAATCCCGTCAACAGCACATTACTCAGCAGAGAGATCCACATTGCGATCATAGATGCTTTACTACCCACGAAGTCTCTCCCCGTTTCTTCTTGTTGCCATTGCTCATAATACAGGTGATCTTACACTTTGTACCAGTCAAAATCAAATCCATTTAAGCTTACCCGAGATGCCGATAAAAAAACAGGTTCTTCCGCCTTGCGCGGATGAACCTGCCGCCTAATTTCATATTACGATTGCTGAGCTGCAGCCCGTGCCGCCCGTGCAAGCGCAGGTAGATGCGCCTGATTGTCTTGGATTTGGCGAAGATGACGCATCCGCTCCTCGCCCGCTTCGTTCAATACGGCTTCGCCATGCAGCTCTTCCACCCAGTAAGGAGCAAATGTGCTGACATACTCATGAAGCTCGTCCAAATGCTCCTCTGTATAATGTCTGGAGAAATTAATGAGCAGCACTCTGCGATTATTGCCCCCTCCGAATGCCGCATGCTTCACATAGTTGTTGAAGACAAGCAGATCGCCTGGACGGATATCAATCGGAATGGCAGGAAGCTCTGACCGTTCCACGCCCCACAGACCATGCATATCCGCCGTATGAATCTGTGCTTTCAGCAGCTCTGAGAACTGGTCGCCGATGAACTGGCTTCCCGGTATGATGCGGAGTGCGCCTGTTTCACTTGTCATCGGATCGAGGTAGAACGACAGGTTGATGCTCTTCAAGTTCCCCGGCCACGTCTTTTCCATCGTTGTGTCCGAATGCCAGCCGGTGTCGCCGACATACTTGTTGCCTGCGCTCGTCAGATAATTATAGTCCTCGCCAAGCAGCGTCGAGCAAATGTTATGGACACGCGGATCATCGAGCAACGAAGCGAGCTTCTCGCTGTGGCCGAGAAAGGCGACAATGGTCGACGTCTTTCTGAAATTATGCGGCTTGCCATTGTAGTTGCCCCCAAGCTTCTGAAACACCTGGTCGAATTCTTCCGTTATCTCCATCATTCGGTCCTGCATCAATCCACGGAACACTAAATAGCCAAACGTATCGAAGAAAGCTTGCTGTTGTCTCGTCACTTTAAACATCGTTTTGTACAGACACCTCCATAGCTAAGCGAACTTTAGCTGGAATCATGCAGAAACAGCTTGTTCTTACTGTATAGCTATGTAAGTGTTTGCTCACTCATGCTACCGCTTAATGAGTTGATCCCGATGCGGACCAACGGAAATGGAGCCGATACGTATGCCAATCGCTTGCTCCATCCACTCCACATACGAAATCGCGTTTGGCGGAAGCTGATCAAACTCTCTGACGCCGCTAATATCACAGCTCCATCCTGGAAGCTTGCTCAGAACCGGCTCCGCTCCCTCCAGCTTGGCGTTCACCGGGAATTCTTGAGTAATGGTTCCGTTCGCCAGCCGGTATGCGCTGCATACGGGGATGGCCTCCAAATATCCCAACACATCGAGGTTCGTGAGCGCTAATTCCGTCGCCCCTTGGACCATGCAGCCATATCTGGTCGCAACCGCATCAAACCAACCCATCCGTCTCGGCCTTCCGGTCGTCGCACCGAATTCTCCTGCATCTCCTCCTCTGAGGCGGAGTGCATTCGCTTCCTCACCTGTAATTTCGGAGATGAACGGCCCTGCCCCCACACAGCTGGAATAAGCTTTCACCACTGCGATGACACGCTCTATGCTGCCTGGCGGAATTCCTGCACCTACCGAAGCAAATCCAGCTAATGTTGAGGATGAAGTAGAGTATGGATAAATACCATGATCCGGATCGCGAAGCGCACCGAGCTGACCTTCCACGAGGATAGATGCTCCACTCTGGTTAGCACGATGCAGCAGCTCTGTTGTGTTCAGTAGATATGGCTGAAGCTTAGCAGCGTATTCGTTGAGCTCCAATAGCAGCGCTTCAAGATCAATCGGAGGCATACCGTATAGATGCTCCAATAATACGTTCTTGGCTGCGAGTGATTGGGACAAGCGGCTGCGAAGTCTGGCTGGCTCAAACAGTTCGGCAGCTTGAATGCCGAGCTTCGCATATTTATCAGCATAGAACGGCGCAATCCCCCGGCGTGTGGAACCAAAACTTAACGAGCCTAATCGTTCTTCTTCCAGTTGGTCGAATAACCGGTGATAAGGCATGACAAGCTGAGTCCGATCTGATATGAACACGCTCGGCTTCGGAACGCCGCGATCCTCTAGTTGTTGCAGCTCTTGCAGCAGTACATCGGCATCAAGCGCCGTACCTGGACCAATCACATTCGTAACATGGGGATAAAATACGCCCGATGGGAGCATATGAAGTGCAAACTTGCCGTACTCGTTAATGATCGTGTGTCCCGCGTTGCTGCCACCTTGATACCTCACAACGAATGATGAATGCGCTGCGAGCACATCCGTCATTTTGCCCTTACCTTCATCGCCCCAGTTTGCCCCTACAATTGCCGTTACTGGCATACTATCGCCTCCCGCACCTAGTTAATGACTTGGCTTGCAAGGTTGATTATAATGGCAGGAGTAGGCATTAGAATAATTGATATAAGTAATATCAACTATAAGATGAGGTAATGCGATGAACGAGATTAATATGGAATGGTATCGAACGTTCTACTGGACAGCGAGAATGGGTAGTTTATCTCGAGCCGCTGAGCAGCTGCATATTACACAGCCGGCGATAAGTCATACTCTTAAGCAGCTGGAGCAAGCATTAGGCGGACCGCTGTTCTTCCGCTCGGCCAAAGGGGTATCATTAACCGCTGAAGGTGAAGTCGTGCTGCAATATGTGGAGCAGGCGTTCAATCTGATCGCATCCGGGGAGAAGCGCATATCGGACATGCGTAATTTGGACGATGGCGAGATTAGAATCGGAGCGGGCGATACGCTGAGCAAGCATTATTTGCTTCCCTTTCTGGAGAAGTTTCATAACCAATATCCGAACATCCGCATTCATGTGACGAATCAAACGACGCCGGAGACGCTGCAACTGCTCAAAGAGGGTAAGATGGATATCGGTATCGTCAATTTGCCGGTGGAAGATCGCAAAATCGAATTCAAGCAGAGCTTGCCGCAGCAGGATTGTCTGGTCGGCGGTAAGGTGTATGCGGAGCTATCACGCCGGCTGCAGCAGCAGCCGCTTGCGCTCGAACAATTGCACGAATATCCGCTAATTATGCTGGAGCCAGGCGGTAGCACGCGGCAATTTCTTGACCGTTATGCTACAGCGGGCGGCGTGCAGCTGAAGCCTGAGCTTGAGCTTGGGAGCATGGATTTGCTCATCCAATTTGCCATGAGCGGCTTCGGACTTGCTTTTGTAACTCGTAATTATGTGGAGCAGGAGCTCGCTCGTGGCGAGTTGGTCGAAATCCCGCTCACTCCTGCTCCGCCAGAGCGGCACATCGGCATTGCAATCCTTCGCGGCGTTCCGCTGACTTCCGCTTCGAAGCGATTCATGACATTGCTCCCTATCGTACATAAAGCTGAAGCTTAATAAGCTTACAACGGCGGCATCCAATCTCCTTGATTAATCGTCCGAACGCCTGCCTCGCAGACCCCATAAGAGCGCCATTCGCATGTATAACAGAGGGTGTTGATGTCCTCTGGTTGCATGCTTGCTCGAACGCGGTGGATAACATCCTCCCATGGCAAGGTCATGCCAGAAACGAAATGGAGCTTATCGAGTATGCGTTTGTCGTGTTCGTATACGGAACGATTCTCGCAGTGCTGCTCGGCGTTCTTCGGGAAGCATGCGCACAAGTCATCAGGTCCGCCGATAATCGTGATAAGCGTCTTAGGCTTGTCGCGCAGCTCGTTATATACAACGCGCATATTCGCTGAGAACTCAACAGAATAGCCCATCCCTCGGAATCCGAGCAGACAGAGCAAATGATGTCCGCGAAGCCGGATCTCCATGCCGCATCCTCCTTTTATACTAGCTATATGAAGCCAACGTTTTGTTGTACGCGGTACCAATAACGGTAGACTTCTTTGTAATTCAATTTCTCGTACAAACGGTTTGCAGGCGCGTTGTTCCCTACGACGAGCAGATAGCTCTTCGTTGCTCCGTTCATTCTAGCCCATGCAAGCATATGGAGAATGAGCTCCGCGCCATAGCCACGGTTTCTGTCTGAGCGATTCGTCACGATATCATAGAGTCCGAGGTAACCCCGCTCTAATGCGCCTAGCCCACAAGCAACCGGACGGTCGTCATCGTAGAGCGTGAAGAAAGCCTGCTTCGCCTTCGACTGTTTGATCATATTGGCGCAGTTCACCTTATTCGCCTCTGTAATCTCATTGAACGCGCACATGCGAGCCAGCCATTCATTGCTTAGTGCTGTTTCTACGACAATACGCGATAGGTGCGGCACTGGCACATGTTCCAGACTTTCCATTAGCATAACACGTGAAGGATCGGCTATGGCATAATTTCGTTTCTGAAGCTCAGCATCAAGCAGGCTCGGACATATCGGAGTCAGCTTAAAGATTGCAGGCTGCCCTTCTCTTTCGTACAATGCCTCGCTTGCTTCAATACGTGCAGTAAGCACGGCTTCTGATTCTGCTTCATCCCTATTTGCACCATACATCGCATGGACCGAATTCGCCCGCTTTGTATAACCATTCGCAAATCTCAGCAACCAGCCCCCATAGGTTACGGTTTGCAGGGACGGCCACGCATTCATCGTTAGTTCTTCAATTGACTCTACCACGTTCATGTTCATTAGCGCTCACCTCCATAGATATTGTATAAATATACATATTAACGACTAATTATTCAATAGAGAAAACGTGTATCCCGCACGTAAAACATGGTAAACTGGTTGTTGTATCCCTATCGAAAGGCGGAGAATTAATGGTACATACGTTCATGATCGCGCCCCTCACTTACACTCCCTTCGCTAGCGAAGATGAGCAAATCCAGCAATGTAAAGAATGGGGCTTATTATCCGAGAAAGCTACGAAGACGAAACTTTTCGCATATAAGGGCGGCGGCCTTAACACGACCTGCTCCATTGTCGGCTACGTCGATAACATGACGGCAGTACTCGAATTTGATAATAAGCAACAGCACTGCATTCACCCTTCCTATTTGAAAGAAATGCAGACAGCAAGCTTCGGTGTGAAGCAAGCGGCTCAGGCCGATGAAAGCAGCAGCGAGCAAGAAGCTCCTGTCAGCGATACGGCATCTGCATCGACTGAGGCGGCTGTGGAATCGGCTGAGACTGCCGCTGTTCATGCGGCCGCGGCGGCTGCAGAAGCTGATGCAGCAACCGAGGCTCCTGCTGCAGCGGAGCCGAAGAAGAAAGCGCCTAAGAAAGAGAAGGCGCCTAAGCTTGTACTACCGGAGGATAAGGTGAGAATGACGGCAACGGTGAAGGAATTCACGACCGTGCCGAACAATTTCACTGAAACTGAGGATGAAGTCATCATTTATGAAGCGGCTTCTATTACGGAGCCTGTCATCGAGCTCGGTGACGCATGGTCCAGCTACAGTGCGACGCTGAAGAAGCTGGAGCTCGAAATCGGACATACGATTACGTTCGAGTGCAAAATCGTGGAGAAGAAGCTGACCAAGCATCCTGTCCGCTACAAGATCAACAATCCTTCGAAGCTTCAGAAGCTATAAATGTTCACGAGAGACCCTCCATTTGAGGGTCTTTTTCTTTTGCCCATCCCCCGCCCCTCTCCTTCCTTATGAAAAGCATACTTAAAGGCCATACTACTAGATAGGTCAAGCTTTCTTATGCTAAGCCTGGTCACTGAAAGGAGTCCGATAAGCACATGCAACCGACTAACGACCCCATACAAGAGGCTCCGGCCGTCAAACGCAAGCTGCATCCGAGCGTTGATTTACAATTCGACCGCACCTGGCTTCACAATCTGCAGGATCGTGTTGACCGCAACGGCCCGTGGGACGATTGGACGATGTATCAGCTGGCGATTGAAGCTGAGCAGTCGAGACTCGTTGAGAGCTTCGATGATTTGCAATGCTTACGCAGCCTCCCTTCCTTCGAGCCGATGGCGCATCAAATTTCGACAGCGCGCAAGGTGCTGCATGAGATGAGCGGACGAGCCATTCTTGCCGATGAGGTTGGCCTTGGCAAGACGATCGAAGCTGGTCTCGTACTGAAAGAATATATCGTGCGAGGTTTAGTGAAGAAGGCACTTATCCTCGTTCCTGCCTCTCTCGTGCTGCAATGGGTGCGCGAGCTGAACAGCAAATTCGGCATCTCAGCTGTCGCGCAGAAGAAAGAGCATTCTTGGAACAACGATGTCGTCGTCGCTTCGATGGACACCGCGAAGCGTGAACCACACCGCGAACGGCTGCTCGCGCAGGACTATGACGTGCTCATCATTGATGAGGCGCATAAGCTGAAGAACAAGAAAACAACCAACTACCAGTTCGTCAACCAGCTCCGCAAGAAATATTGCCTTCTGCTGACGGCAACGCCCGTGCAGAACGATTTGGACGAGCTGTATAACTTGATTACGCTGCTCAAGCCGGGTCAGCTCGGTGGGCAGAATGAATTCGCTGCGAACTTCGTCCTCGATAAGCGGCTGCCGAAGAACGAGGAGCAACTGCACGAAGCGCTGTCTACCGTCATGATCCGCAACCGCCGCGGCGATGGCGATATTCAATTCACGAAACGGATCGTGAAGAATATTCCGCTGAACCTCTCGACCGAAGAGCAAGCGCTCTATGATGGTGTGACGAAATTCGTCCGGGATCGCGCAAGTGAATCGGACGGAGATTTGTCGAGCCTACTTTCACTCGTCACACTGCAGCGCGAGGTGTGCAGCAGCCGCGATGCCGTATTCGTCACGCTCGTCAATATGTTCAAGAAGACTCCGGAGGATTCTCCGCATCGCGCGAAGATATGGGAGCTTGTCGAAGTCATTCGCACTATCACCTCCAATACGAAAGCGGAGAAAGCGATGGAGCTTGTCCGCGAGATGAATGACAAAGTTATTATTTTCACAGAATACCGGGCGACACAAGAATACCTGCTTCAGTATTTCCGCGCCAACAATATGGTTGCGGTTCCGTACCGCGGAGGGATGAACCGAGGCAAGAAAGACTGGATGATGGACTTATTCCGCGGCCGCGCTCAAGTTCTTATCGCAACCGAGGCCGGCGGTGAAGGCATTAATCTGCAATTCTGCCACCATATGATCAACTTCGACTTGCCATGGAATCCGATGCGAGTGGAGCAACGAATTGGACGGGTCCATCGACTCGGCCAGACGAGCGATGTGCGGATTTACAATCTGTGCACGGTAGGTACAATCGAAGAACATATCGTCAGTCTGCTCCATGAGAAAATCAATCTGTTCGAGCTTGTCATCGGCGAGTTAGATCATATTCTCGAACGTTTCGAGAAGAACGAATCGTTGGAGCAGCGGCTGGCTAGGCTCATGCTGGAGACCGGAGGCAATGGTGATTTGCTGCGCAAGCAAATTGACGATCTCGGCAACTCCCTCAACCGCATCCGCGATGAAGTGGAGCTAGAAGATGATGAGATGAGTGCAATCAACTCTGTTATGAATGCCGTTGGCCAAACAATTGAGGTGAGACCATGAACGAACGTCAAATTCAAAAATTCGTACAGCGGTACTTGGATGCTACCGGCTGCCATATCGTGGAGAAATCGCCAGCTCACTTTCAAGTCAAGCTGTCACCGAAGGCAGATCGCGACCTGACGAACCGCCCCTATTATTGGAGCTTCGTCGATCGCACTGGCGCAGAGCCTGAGACGATGTCACTCCTGCTCGTGACTGATAAGCAGAAGTACGACAATCAAACGACAGCTCTGGCAGAAGCTTCGCAAACCAAGCAACCTCCCAGTAGCACCGGGACGAGCGGAGCTGTTGGAGCAAATGGAGTAGTCGGCGTTCCGCAGACAGCTCCAGGACCGAACTCCACAGAGGCCGTGCTCGGCCGCTCCTTCGGCTACATTCACGGCACACTGAACACGAACATTCGCGTCCCACGAGAAGATCTTTATTTTGGCTCAAGACGGCTTAATCAGCTGTTCGAATCTTCGCGTCAAGGCGGCAGCTACCTGTGCTTATTCCAGGAGCCGGATAAGCGCAGCAACCACCCGCTCGATTCAACCGCTTACAGCGCGTGGTTAGGTGTCAACATGAAGGTCGAATTCGCCTGCGATATGAAACGTGAAGAAATCCACTCCTTCGGCATATCACTGGCGACAGGGCAATGCATCGAACAGTTCCATGACCGGCTCCTGCAATACCGCATGACACCGAAGTTGCCGCCGAATGTGCATACCGCCAAGAATGCGTTCACACTCGTCAAAGCAGCCGCTATTGCGGAGCAGACGCTCGAGCGAAAGCTGCGGAATTACGATTATTCATGGGCAGCTGCTGCTGCCAAGCGGTTAAACGAGGAGCTCGAAACGATTAACCACTATTACGAGCCGCTTCTGGAATCTGCCGAGGAAGAGAACAAACCTCAAATTACGGAGCAATTCGAGCGTCGACGGGATGAAATCCGTTGGCAATACGAGCCGCGCGTGACGGCTTCCGCCATCAATTGCGGTATCTTTTACTTGCAAGGAATAGGCTGAACCATACAGGTCAGCATGATGCGACAAGAACAGCGGTATGAACCAATCATCCGGCAAAAATAGAACAATGCTTGTCCATGCCGATTGACAGGTTCCTACACCCTTTTTCGCCCCATTTCGTTACAATGACGGTGTCAGGATCGAATACTCGCCGAGGAAGTCAAATTTTAAGGAAGCAGCAGGTGATGCATATTGCACAGCTTACGTCGCCTTATCCTCATTTTGGCCCTACTAGTCTCCGCTTTCTTCTTGATGAATAACGAGGTTTCAGCCGCCGCTGCTGCCGCTCGCGACATTCATGCACCTGCCAAAGTGAAGTCGAAGCTGGAGCAGCAAGTGAAAGCATGGTCCGACACATTATCCAAGCAGCAAGGGTTCGGCGCGTGGAAGAACGCAACGCCTGTCATCGTCCCAATCGGCCCTGGCACGCACGGATGGCTGGTTACCTTCCAAGTCAATCATCAACCTGTTGGCTATATGATTGTTAATGCAACCGCGAACGGCGGATTTGCGCTTGGGGAATACGGAGCTGGCAATCATCCCGCCTTTGATCCTAATACCCTTTATCGCTCCCTGATCCGTCAAGGACTGATTACATCATTCGCTGAAGCCACAAAAAAGCCGCTCCATCTGGAACGGCTTTACCTCTCTCCGGTGCTCGCTGTTTGGAAATGGACAACAGCAACTAGCGGAACTTATTATTTGGACGCGTGGACAGCGGAAGCATTGCCTATTAATAATAAAATGTGGGACGAACAGTCAGCAGCTGTGTCCGCGAAGCTGAAGCAGCAGGCCCAGACGCTCTCCGCCGTATCCGGGGCTCGAGCCAATGTTTGCTTCGATCCGTATGAACGGATGCCCTGGCTGACCAAATCTCCGCTATCGTATGATCAGGTTCGGCTGCATCTCCCTGAATATCTGGATCAAATGAGCCAAATCCGCTATACTGCGGAGCTGTATCGCCAGACTGTGCTCTTCGTATTCCCCGCTATCGGTTATCACAGGTGGAACAGCTCGTCCATCTTCGTCGAAGTGGATTATGAAGGATCGCGCTACATCCCGATGGCGACGATGAACGATTTAGGTCATTTTTACCGGTAAATCAGGTAAATCCGGTAACTCAGGACGTTCTTCGCTCGTCTGATCACGAGACGATGACTTAATCCACTGCATGACACCTAATCCGCCAATACCGAACCAACGTGTCAGCCAAGGCTCTTTCGTCGCTTTGGCTTTTTGGCGATTCTCTCTGCGTGTATCCATTGGCGTATCAATGAAGTTAATCGCTTTGCCTGTGATGAACTTAATGTAATCTTCCGGTTTTTCAACAGCCATAACGTTTCCACTCCTTTTCCCGTGTGAATTGCATATCTACAGTGTCTCCGCTAATCATTTCTTTCAAACATGAATGAGTTTCCTTGGACTGTGCCACGCTAACCTAAAGTCTTCTGGAACTGGAGGTTTGGCATAATCATGTCAGCAGATCTCATTCACCGAACGCTGATCCGTCTCCTTTTACCGATTTGCACGGTTCTCGCCCTAAGCTCCTCACAGCCGGCATTATGTGCCGCCGACACTTATCCGCTGGATGCGCCTGCAAAGTATACCGGCACTCAAGTGCTGCCACCGGATTACCAGCGAGCGTTGCCAAGCGCGGAAGTGCTGATCGACGTCGGACATGGCGGCATTGACGGCGGCGCTCATCACGAACATGTGCTGGAGAAAGACATCAACCTCGCGATTGCCAAGAAGCTTTATTTGCTTCTAAGTGCAAACGGCATTAAAGCTGTTCTCAATCGCGATGCCGACTACGCGCTAAGCGACGACAATAGATGGAACCCAGCCAGCTCAAGGCACAGACGCGACCTGTCGCAGCGGAGCCAATTGACCAAAGAAATCCAGACGCGCATCCTCGTCAGCATTCATGTCAATTGGGCGCCTGACAAGACTGAGCACGGACCGCTCGTGCTCCATCAGAATGAGGGAGAGAGCGCGCTGCTTGCATTCTGCATTCAGGATGCGCTGAACCGCAAACAGAATACTAGGGCGCTTCCGCGCGTTGGCAGGCCTTTCTATCTGCTCAATGTCGTTAAGAAGCCCGCCGTCATCGTAGAATTGGGATTTCTCAGTCACGAGGGCGACCGCGAGATGCTGCTCGATCCTCGCAAGCAGGTTGAGCTTGCGGAGGCGATCAACTCAGGGGTGCGGAATTATATCCTTCTCCGCTGACGGAACGATCATTTGGGATAAAGTGACGAACGTTGTGCTGGACTTCATGCCTGGAATGCTCGCTTTAAGAACCGAAGCTGTCAGCTTGCCCGGAGGGCCGACATGGCCGATCGTGACACAGCTGTCATGATCCTCCAGATACTTCCTCAGAATGCCGATCTGCTTCGAGATATGACTGGCTGTATATACATCATCAAGAAAGACTTGATTCGATAATAGAGGTACGCCAAGCTCTGCTGTCAGCTTCGGCAGCACCGTCTTATAGGTTGTTCGGCTGTCGAGGAAGAACATGCCATGTGCTTTCACGACGGAAAGTACGACGCGCATGACCCGCTCATCTGCCGTTACTTTGGAGCCCATATGGTTATTCATCCCAACGGCATGTGGCACAGCGCTAATCGCTTCTTCGACGCGTTTGCGAATCTCCTCATCGCTCATTACGGTTGTAATCGCGCCAGGGCCAAGCCATTCCGGCTTGCCGCGCACCGGCTCCATCGGCATGTGGACGATCACATCGTGACCGAGCTTATGCGCAAGCTCCGCATCCTGCTTCGTCGTCGGCAGGAACGGCATCACTGCCACTGTAAAATGAACCGGGAGCTCCATCATCTCTGGCGTTCCCGTCATGTTGTTGCCGAAATCATCAATGACAATGGCTACCTGGCGGTTGCCTTTCAAGTCGCTCTGTATACTTGCCTTAGCCGTACCGCCGCCAATGGGCAGAAGCAGCATGCTCGCAGCCATTATGGCGCATACGCCTGTCCATTTCGCCCGCTTCATCTGGGTCATTTTGCACACGTTCCTCTCGTTGTATCAAGACTCACTCTCCTTCATTGTTTGTGTGAACAGGAAAATTTATGTATTTGTTAAGAGTGGCGCGCAAAAGAAAAAGATGAGGATCATCGCTGATCCCCATCTTGGTCGTTGGGTACGGTTAGACTGCATATACAGCTGCGCTCATGTTGATTGGACCGACAATCGTAACCTCCGCGAATTGGCTCAACTTCTCCACATAGAGGGAATAGCCGTGAGCTCCAATCGGCACGTTAATGTCGATAACTTGCAGCGTAACGATCTCGTTTCTCTCGAAGTCCGCCTCAACCCCTTGCAGGGCATAGTAAATTTCTTGGGTACCCCGGAAAACACGGAACAAGATTTGCGATATGCTTGCTTCAATTGGATCTCCCGTTACGCCGACATTCGCTATCAGCTGCACACGGTTGTTTGTAAAGTGAGGCGCAATAAAGATGCCGAGTTCAGCCAGAATGACTTTGTCCGGCGTCTGAGGTATCGGAATATGCACCTGGTCTGTAACAACAGCAGGAACACTGACATTATAATCAATGAGATGCGTCATATATATAGTTCAACTCCTTCCATCACCAGATATGCTAATCTATGAAAACCGCATTCATTTGGTGTGGACGAGTTGTTGCCGTTGCCTGCTAATCTCCGATTGGGCGTGCGCTAACCCCTTCGAACGTCAGCTGTACAGGACGGATGCTTCCATCCTCTTCAAACTCCATGCGATCCAAGCAGACGACGCGGTGATTCCGGTCTGTCTCCGTAAGAGGACGGCGATGGTAGACGATAATCCACTCATCTGTGTCAGGTACTTGAATCATGCCATGATGACCTGCGCTTGTTGCGACTGCCGGATTCTGCTGCAAAATCTTCCCTACACGCTCGAACGGCCCAAGCGGCGACGTTGCTTTTGCGTACGCGACCGAATAATCCGGCACGCCCCAGCCGCCTTCCGCCCACATGAAGTAATAGAAGCCATCGCGTTTAATCATGCATGGGCCCTCAACGAAATGCTCCGGAGTAACGGACTTGAACGTCTCGCCATCTTCAAAATTGTCGATGCTGATCATATCATCATCCAGCTTCACGACATTGCAATGTCCCCAGCCGCCGTAGTATAAGTATGCGCTTCCATCATCGTCGATAAAGACATGCGGGTCGATAGGCTGAGCGCCGTGATGGAACTTATCAATAAGCGGCTTGCCAATCGCATCGCGATAAGGCCCTTCAGGCCGGTCAGCGACCGCTACGCCAATGCCACCGATCTCATCGTCACTCTGAATATCATTTGCCGCAAAATAATAATAATATTTGCCGCCGCGCTCAATCGGAGATGGTGCCCATAATGCTCTCCACGCCCACGAAATGCTGCTCATCTCAAGAATACGATCAACCTTCGTCCATTCAATCAGGTCCGTAGAATAGAACGCGTCGAAATGAGTCTGCTCCTCATAAGGGGCGGAATAAGTCGGGTAAATCCAATACTTGTTATCGAAAATTCTAGCTTCAGGGTCTGCATACCAGCCTTCAAAGATCGGATTGCCTGACGTTCGCTTCAACATGTTCTCAGTCACTGTTTCTTCTCCCTTTGGTTGTACTAGATTATGGTGTAGAGGCAATTATATCAAAGAGAAGGAACAGGAACTATCATCAATTCGTGTAAACAAAAAAAAAGCCCTTCAGAATCATCTGAAGGGCTTCACCTTTAAGTATAATGCGGTCGAGAGGACTCGAACCTCCACGTCATTGCTGACACTAGAACCTGAATCTAGCGCGTCTGCCAATTCCGCCACGACCGCAAATCTCATAAGCAGCTTCTTCATTTCTTCAGAAGCGGCGAGAATTAATATACCACGGTCACTAAAGTGAAGTCAACACTTCTTTCGAAAGAAACCGGATCGCCTAACTAGAACTGCACGCTGAGCGTGCTTAGCGAACCGTGCTCAATCGTATCATAGAGAACACGAATCTCATGCCCCGGCGTATTCGCCCCGAGCGCAATGAGCAGCGGTACAAAATGCTCTGCTCGCGGAACGCCGCGTCTTGCATGCGGAGCTAGCGTATCGTAGTTGCTGAGCGATTCGATATCGCGCGCCAGTACCTTCTCGCGAATCCAATCTCTAAATTCCACAGCCCACTGCCGCGGCGCAGCATCTCCTGCACGATCAATCTCGTTGAAGTTATGCGTCAGAAACCCGCTTCCAATAACAAGAATGCCATCCTTCTCAAGCCCCTGCAGCGCTTCGCCGATTGCGATATGTTCCCTTGGAGACAAGAACGGGTTAACCGATACGGGCACAATCGGAATATCCGCTTCCGGATAGGCATGCAGCATGATCGGAAAGACACCGTGATCGAGCCCGCGATACTTCTGCTGTACAGGGATGTTGTGACGGCGAAGCCGCTCCTCTACTATATTCGCGACAATCGACGAGCCTCTTGCCGGGTATTGCACCTGATAGTACGATGGCGGGAACCCATAATAGTCATATACCATCTCATGAACATCGTCTGTAGCGGCAATGGTTGTCATCTCACTCTCGAAATGCGCGGAGAAGATTACAATTGCTTTTGGACGATTCTCTTTGCCGTAACGGTTAAGAAAAGCCGTAAATTCAGATTGCTCGAATATCGTCATTGGCGACCCGTGCGCCAGAAATACAGGTGAAATCATAGCAGTCCCTCCTACCAGCGACCAATTGCAACGATGACGAGCAGCACGACGAAGATTACGTTCATCCCAATCGCTTGATTCTCTTTACGCTTCGCATGTACGCCAATTGCCAGTACCATGATTACAGCGAGTGCAATCGCTGCGATGGAAGTGAGAACTGGTGCAACATCCGTCGCGAAAGGTACGATCAAACCGATGGCTCCAAGCAACTCCGACCACCCGATGAAATGGACCATTCCCTTGGAATAATCTTGTGCCCAAGGCATACTCGCCTTCACTTTCGTATACTGAAATGCTTTCATCATGCCGCCCATAAGGAACGCCAATGCCAATATCCCTTGAATAACCCAAAGTGCAATATTCATCTTTCATTCTCCCCTTATCGGTTATTTTTAACAACTATGCCTTCAATTGAATGCGTGTATGTTATGGCTGTATAATAGCCTCTAGGGACCATATTGAAAAGTAGGCACATTAATGTGACATAGTATACAAAAAGATACCTAAGGAGAATGTTAATGTCTGAGAACTGTGAATTTACAAAAGTACTTGAAATTCTAGGCGGAAAGTGGAAGCCTTCGATTATGTATCAGCTCTTCATGAATGGAACGATGCGATTCAGTGAACTACAGCGCGCTTTGCCGGAAATTACGAAGAAGATGCTGACAACGCAGCTGAGGGAACTGGAATATCACGATATCGTTAACCGCAAAATCTATATGCAAATTCCACCTAAAGTGGAATACTCCATGACTGAGCACGGCAGCAGTTTAACTCCGGTCCTAATGGCGATGAATGATTGGGGTAAGGCTCATCTCGAGCACCTTCACTCATTACACGGAGAGAGGCAGCCTGAGCAAGAAGTCGTGAGCGAGAACGTGAACAACGACATTGTCGAGATTGAAGCTAAATAGCGATAAGAAAAAGGGACGACCAGATGCGCTGAGGTGCATGGGGTCGTCCTTTTGTGAATAGATTCATACTAAGAAAGGCAGGTGCTATTTATGAAAATGAAAGTAAGAGCGCTCTTCATCCTGATACTACTAACCGTAACTGTACTTACATTAACAGGCTGTGTGCCAGGCGACGGCGTCAACAACGCGGATCGACCCGCAGGATTCTTCTGGGGCATATGGCACGGCTGGATTGCTCCCATCTCTCTCATTATTGGCATATTCAAACACCACATCCGAGTATATGAAGCTCACAACATCGGATGGTGGTACGACGCCGGATTTTACATTGCGGTCATCAGCGGCTTTGGCGGAATCTCGTTCAGGCGACATAAGAAAAACTCCTCGAACAAGTCGAAGAGTTAATCTTGTTAATACCTACGCAGCAACGTCTCTTTTGGTGAATACCAGCCATGCCACCAGACTAAATACAAGATAGTAAGCAGCCAGCATTTTAATGGAAAACGCGAGGGTCATGCCTTTCTGATACGGATGGCCGGTGAGATATCCCGATAAATTGATATTAGCAAACAGGATATATCTGCTCCAATCGTAATCATGCAACAGCTCCATCAAGATTGCACCCGCGAATAGAGCAAAGAGCGAGAAGCCAATTGCCATGGTGCTGCTGCGGAACGCAGAGGAAATCATGAAGGCCATCGTTACGAATATGATCGTCGATACTCCATTTAGCAAGTAGGATTGCCATAGATTAGCGAACATGTTCTTCTCGACAATATGGCCTGCAGTATCAAGGTGCAGAAGAGGCAAATTCATATTCTCAAACCGATATAACAACCCGTTAAACAGCACAGATACGATGAACAAAATGACAAGCAGCAATAATCCGAACATAATCATGGACACGTATTTGGATATCAAAATTTTGAGCCTGCTCGCTGGCCGAATGAGCAGCAGCTTGATTGTTCCGCTTGAAAATTCTCCGGCAAGGCTATCCCCTGCAATAATAACGGTAAACAAGGTAATGAGTAATACAAGCTGCGCAGAACCGTTAATCCCGCTCCACATGGTCGAACCTTCAGGATGGATGTTATGATCAAGCTGGTACTGATTCATATCGATATTTTCTTGAATCCGTTCCTTATCATCCTGATCCAGCTTCTCGTCGGTCAGCAACTTGGCATTTTGCTGATTTCGCTCCGTCAATTGCTGCTGCCAGGTAGCCTGGCCAGTTTCCTTGTCGTCATAGTGCCAATCTATGAAACTACCGAAAAGAACAATAACAATCATAACAGCGATCATGACCCATGTTCGCGTACGACGATAGATCTTCATATTTTCATTCAAAATCAAATTAACCAACTTGCCCACCTCCGGTTATTTCCAGGAATCGATCTTCCAGCGATTGGCGAACGGCACGAACGCCATAAATGCGAATGCCCTTCTCCGTCAAATAGAACAAAATGTCTGGTATCTGGTTGCGTTCGGTAACGATCTCAAGCCCTTCCGGAACAGCTTGCACCTCCTGAATACCAGCCATTTCCCGTATGCTCGCTATCATAACCTCATCTACCGATGCCTCAATGAGGTAAGTCTGCGCCTGATCATTCGAACCAATGAAATCTTCAATTGGCTTGACGTCCACCAGCTTTCCCTGGTTCAGAATCGCTACCCGATCGCACATCAGCTCCATTTCGGTTAGCAAGTGGCTGGAGACGATGACCGTTATCCCCTCTGTGCGGGTCAAATAGCGCAAGTAATCGCGCAGCTCGCGAATACCTGCCGGATCAAGTCCATTGGTTGGCTCATCGAGAATCAGTAGCGATGGCCTGTGCAGCAGCGCTTGCGCGACGCCTAGCCGCTGGCGCATGCCAAGCGAATATCTCTTCACTTTATCGTGAATTCGATCCTCCAGTTTGACTAACTTCACGATTTCGTCAATCCGTTCCTTGGTCACTCCCGGAACCATGCGCGCGTAGTGAATCAAATTGCGGTAGCCGCTAAGAAATTTGTACATCTCCGGGTTTTCTACAATAGCTCCAACATGGCGAATGGCCTGCTCAAACTCGCTTTTTATATTTTTCCCTTTAATGATGATTTCACCGCTTGTAATCGACATCAGGCCGACCATCATCCGAATCGTTGTCGTCTTCCCGGCTCCATTGGGCCCTAAAAATCCGAAAATTTCCCCTTGCGGAACATCAAATGTAAGATTGTTGATAAGTGTCTTTCGCCCGACGCGTTTGGTCACATTTCGCAAGCTTACGACTGCTTCATTGCTCATGTTCTACGCCTCCTCTTTAGTCGTTCAATCAAAATCCAAATCAATTGGAATGAATAATAATGGTGCACGATTCCGCATCCACATCAACTGGCCAAGTACCGTTACCAATTGTACGGTTTAGCTGGACCTTATTGTCATCGCTAGCTTCTTGCTTTGCTGGAAGGTTCGATTGAATGGCTCCTCCATCAACCGATGCGCGCAACGTGTAGCCAACGTCTTTGGACAGCACCAACCGGGTGGTTCCTCCATGAGACACAATTTGGGCGGCGCCGCGAATTTGATCCATCTGAATATCGGAATACTGACCTTCAACCTTAACAGAGCCTGCAATTTCCCGCATGTACGATGGACTGCTCTCGAATACTCCTGTTACGTCGCCCTTAATTTGAGTTAGAAAGATGCTGCCCTGGTGAACATCTGTTGTAACGTTGCCTGCAACGCGATTCAGATTTACTTCACTTGAATGACTGACAAGGTGAACATCCCCTGTAATGCCATCGATATAAACATTCTCGGATGCGGTGTCCACAGAGACCGTTCCAACCGTGTTAGACACATCCATTAGTCCGTGAGTTGACTTCACATTTACATCCCCATGTATCCCGTCAATTAGTATCGACCCTTCTTCGCTCTCCACGGAGAGCTTGAGCTGATCCGGAATAAGAAGCACATAATCTGTCGTGATTGAATCGCTGCCGATCGGTTTCCCATCCACCAAAGTTACGAATGTTAATTGTCCGTTCTCGACCTTTTTCTCGACTTGAACGGCGTCTCGTTTCCGGTTCGCTTCATTCTGATCGTTGGCTTTAGCGGTAACCGTATACTGCAACCGTATGACCGATTCCGGTGTTCGTTTTACGGAGATATCCCCCTCTACCCCGGTGAGCAGCACGTGCTCTATCGACTTCCTGTCAACCGTAAGCTCATGCTTGGAGTCTGCTGTAGCATCCGGATGCGCCTTCGAATAATTATAGGTCTTCTGTTCATTGACGAATTGTTCCCCGAACTGTTCGAAGATCTGATAAAACTGTTTGGTCCAAATATCAGCAATCATGAGCACGATAAGAACCGCAATCGAGGCGAGAAGAAGCTTTTTTTTCTTACGAAACATCCCCTTCACACCTCCACTTCCTTCTCGAAAATATAACCGTTCAGCCACATCAGACCGGCGCACAGAAACAGCAAGCCGATGAAAGGACCTGAATGCAAATACACAATATCTTTCTCTCCGCCTCTAACGACAATCTCAGGCAGCCAGTTCAGCAGATCCGATATCAACGGGCTGATCCGAAGCAGCAACCATATTGCCGCTAGACAAGCGCTGCCCACAACAAGCCATTTGAACTTGAATACCAATTGACCGCTCAAATATGCAAACTGAACAACTACCAGCAGTAAAGCGGTAATAAGAAAATAGAGCCAGCAGCTATTCGCAACAAGATTGATCATCCAAGGGTAATGCGCTTCAAGATCTGAGCCAAGCACCCAGTCATTCCAATTGGCCAATCCAATTACAAGGGTAAAGCTGACTGCAATCCATAGGCAGGACAGAAGCTGCAGAGATATAACCGCAGCTGCCTTCGCCGTCAATACCTTCCACCCGCGAACAGGCAATGATAAGAGTAGGTAGACGGAATTCGTTCTCCACTCCATATGAAGCTGATAGTAGCTTGTGCCAATCGTTATTAGACCTGCTCCAATAATAGGAAGGAAGAAGGATAACAGCCAAATGTCCGCATCATCCCACCCACTGCTTTTGTACAAAACGAGAAGTTGCAACGCGAGAACAAGTGCGGAGAACACGCCGTACAGAGGTAGCGCACTTCTCCATTCCTTAACGAACAATTTACGAAATGCCATCTACACGTACACCTTCTCCCATAAATTCTCAAGCGAGCATCCATACGTGGAGCGCAAATTTTCCGCAGAGTCATGAATTGTAACTCGACCATTCTGAAGGAAGATGACATCATCGAACATCGGCTCGGATTCTTTCACAGAATGGGTGGATAACAGAATCGTCTGCTCGCCAGCCTGAAACTCGCTAATGATGGACTGAATGATTTTGGCCCGCGAAGGCGGATCAATGCCCGAGAACGGCTCATCCAACAGCACCAGCGGCACCTTTCGGCATAACGCCGCAACCAGCTTCAGCCGAGCCCGCATCCCCTTCGAGAGATACCGAACCTTCTGCTTCTCGTCTAGCTCCATCGCCAGCACCATATCAGCCGCTTTATCCGCCTGCCAATCGGCATAGAATCCGGAAATAAAATGGAGCGTTTCCTTAACCGTCATCCAGCCATATAAGTAATCAATCTCGGGCAAATAGGCGACGTGCTGCTTGTTGCGCACATCCGGCTTCCTCCCGTTAACGAGGATACTGCCTGAAGTCGGATAGATCAGCCCTGCTATCATTTTGAGCAATGTTGATTTGCCGCTTCCGTTAGGGCCTAGCAAACCGACGATGCTACCTGTGTTAATCTGCAGGTCGATCCCGCTCAAAGCCTGCTTTAATAGATATCTCTTATGAACATCCTTGAGCTCGATGATGTTCGAATGCAGTTCTGTCTCCGCCATTAGCTATCCCTCCTTGCTCCCCTTATGTAATTCCATGTTCAGTATACGTTCCATCTCTACTGGCTCGATGCCAAGCTCTTGCATCTCCACGATAAAATGCCGTACCGCCGCTTGCGCCATTTCTGATCTGATCGTTTGCAGCAATGCGAGGTCGTTCTTAATGAACGTACCCTGGCCCCGAAGCGTTTCCGTCAAGCCTTCCCTCTCCATTTCTTGATATGCCCGTTGCACTGTATTGGGATTCACTTGCGACATTTGCGCTCTTTCCTTAAGTGAAGGGATTTTATCTCCCGGCGAAAGCTCTCCTCGGGCCAACGCTTTCTTAACTTCATCCACCATTTGCAAATAAATCGGTTTAGGACTGTTAAAATTCAGTTGCACGTCCGACCCTCCTTCTGACCGCGTACCAGTGCACTATTTAACTAGTGCACTATGATGTTATAATTTCTTATTGCTGTTGTCAATTCTTCTTTACTGAAACCTGTGGAAAGAGCACGCAAAAAAGCGACACCCTCTCGGATGCCGCATTTGCCCACTGTTGTGTCACTAGACACAAAAAAACTCCTCGAATAATTCGAAGAGTTGTGTTTGATAGATGGTGCGGTCGAGAGGACTCGAACCTCCACGTCATTGCTGACACTAGAACCTGAATCTAGCGCGTCTGCCAATTCCGCCACGACCGCATCTTGCAGTTATTGCTTCCAAGTGAAGCAACGGAAATTAATATACCATAATGCTATATGACAAGTCAACAAACAACTCATATTTTTTTATTTCTTCATATCGGATTCAAAACCATGATGAATCGCATCAAACAGCCGGTACGTTGTATCACAGTAATACTCCCAGAACATAATGCCTGCAAGCCCCTCTTGGATGACAAAATCAGCCTTATTCTTCAGAGACTCCTCGTCTTCATAAGTAATGAAGCTCTGTCCATTGAACAAGTACGGCGCTTTCGCTTCGTCATCCCAATACCTGATGTATCCGTTTTTGTTGATGTACTCATTCGCAAGCTTCGCGAAATCCGGGCCGTAGCCGCCAGCTGTTCCTGCCATCTGGTGCAGGCCATGATTCACATTAGGCACATGCATCCATAAGCGTGAGTAGAACGCTGCACCGATGACGAGCTTTTCCTTCGGCACTCCAGCATTTCTAAACAAACGAACCGACGCTTCGACACTGATACGGAACAGATCGCCAGTTGCGGCATACAGATTTGTATGATGTCCGGTCAAAGTTTGGAATCCACCGCGCATATCGTACGTCATCAATTGAATGAAGTCCAGATATCGATGCACCTGATCCATTTCCGTCCCGTCGATATAATATTGGTCCGCCCCTGCTGCAATCGTCAATAAGTAATGACGGCCAGTCTCTGCCCCCAGGAGGTCAATCGCTTCCCTTATTTCTTTGAGCAGCAGTGTAAAATTGACACGGTCATCAGGACTCGATCCGATGCCTGCAACACCATAACAAGGGTATTCCCAGTCCAGATCTATTCCATCAATCGGATATTGGAGCAAAATCTCGACAGCTGTATCCGCCATCCGCTTGCGGCCATTCGCGGTTGATGCGGCTTCAGAGAATCCACCAGCACTCCAACCGCCTACAGAAAGTAGAATGACCAAGTCTGGATTGTATTGTTTCAGCGTATTCAGACTGCCCAATTGCTTCAAATGACTGATACTGATTCCGTCATTCACGACATGACCGAATGCAATGTTCATATGCGTAAGCTTACGCGCATCTTCTTCACTTACTCTAGACAGCCATGCATCCCCTACATAGCCTGCTTTAATATAGTTCGAATTCAACTCGTTCTCCTCCATCTATGTATAAATGAATGTGCTGTTACTCGCTCCACAACTTGCCATCTTGCCCGATATAATAAGTGCCTTGGCCATCTGCCGAGGCAGCCGAAATTTGGAAAAGACGGCTTGTCATGCCGATCTGCGGCTGAATGGTCCAAGATTCATTCCCCATTAGGACCGATGGATCTGCCGTATATTGACCATGCTCCGCGAAATAATTGCGCTGACGGTAGTACAAGCGACGTAATTCCCATTTCACAAGCTCATCAGCCGGCAGCGTGAATGCAGAAGGTGTAGCGTCATCGCCAAAAACAACATAGCCCCATAGCTCGGGGTAATGCATGTTAATAATGCCCATTGGCGACCATACCCAATTATCTTCCGGATAAGACTTACCTGTTGCCAGGTTAATGACCTTCTCATAACGGCCATCCTTCACTTCTACCTGCCATTCAACCCGGGAGAAGTTGACACGCCAAAACTGTCCGACTGATGGACGCTTGCGGTCGTTCGAGCATTCCAGCAAGCTCTTCCAAGGCATGGCCACCTCAACGCTCCAGCTGCGGTTAGCCGCAAGCGGATTATTCAGTTCTCCAACGATATGCACGGCAGTTTTCAATCCGGCAATATCCCAAGCATCGACAGGCGGCCCGCCGTCACGGTAAGGCTTAACAAGCAGCAAATCCCACACCGTATTCAGAGCGTTAATCTCAAACTCATAATATTGATGCGAATCGCCGTCAGGATCAATGAAGATTTCAAAGTCATTATCGTAGAAAATGACGGAGTCACGCTCGGTAAGCGTCGCCCATATCTCGTCTTCCATTAGCTCCGCGCCGAAATAGAAATACTCATCATCCCATAGCATTTTCACACGTGTGCGCTTTGCTGGCAGCGGCTTGGCATCGCCTTCAATGTCTACGAACTCGTCCGTCCATTGTGCGTGCTCCCAGAACGGCTTATCCAGCCTGCCATCCAGCTCAAGCGGCCCTGCAGCACGACGGCAAACATAATGCTTTGGAGCATAGTCCAAGATAGCTGGCTCCTCAACTCTACTAACGTTCATGTTCGTCTCTCTCCTTATTAGATATATCTTTTAATCATATTTTCGTAGTTAACTGCCTTAATTATACCGTTTTTATCGGAAAATGTAAGCATAAGATATATCTTTATCTTCAAAATCGTAATATTTATATATCAAAAAAAAGAACCTCCCCACGAGGCTCATATAGAGATCCTCCCAAGAAGGCTTGCTAAGCAGCTAATTATTCATTTCGTTCATGCAGCTCAGGACCAGGGCCGACCGACTGCCTTGAAACCCATTTCACAGGGATAACAGCGCGCTCCTGTTGGATTGCTCCATTCTCCAATTGATCGACGATCATCATCGCTGAGCGCCGGCCGATCTCTTCATAATTCTGCTCGAGCGTCGAGATCGGAACTTCAGCCTGTTCACAGAGCTCATTATTATCGAAACCGATGATCGATAGCTCCTCCGGAACCTTGATCCCGAGATCGAGCGCTGCCTTTAAGCAATCGAGCGCGACCATATCATGCTCGGCCTGAATGGCAGTTACGTTCAGCTCCTGAAGCTGCCCGACGAGCTTCTTATAAAACTCTCGGCGGGCAGGCCCAGCACCTTCGGCATCACTCGGCAAATTACTGAAGCATAGCTCGATATCAAGAGGAATCCCGTTATCATTCAATGCTTTGCTATAACCGAAGAATCGGTCTCGAACGGTACTTCGGTATTGAATGCCGACCGTCGATATAAACGCGATTCGCGTATGGCCTAGCTCAATTAGCTTGGATGCAGCGATATACCCGCCGTCCGCATTATCAGACACGGCGCTCCCCATCGTTAACAAATTATAATATTGATCGAGCGTCACGATCGGATAATCATTCATATGAAGTGCATGGACGACATCGAGGTTATGCTGCGTGCTCACCGGATAGAGAATAATGCCTGCCGTCCCCCGCTTTGGCAATGAAATAAGCAGCTCTCGCTCCCGTTCTATGTTCCAATTACTATTATGAATGCTCAAGTAGTAGCCTTTGGACTCCAAATATTTGGCAACGGATTGCATATGCTCCAATGAATTGTTCGGAGATACGAAAGGAAGCACCATCGAGATAATCATGCTGGATGATGGCTTAATCGGCACTTCTGCAGGCTTCTTAGCCTCATCCCGCTTCTTCACGAAGCTGCCGCTCCCTCGTCTCCGGTAGATTAGACCTTCTCTTTCTAGCTCGATTAATGCACGTTTGGACGTGATGCGGCTGACGCCGAACTTATCCGCGAGCTCAAGCTCCGTCGGAAGCTGCTGACCGGTAACATATTCTCCTTGGGAAATGCGCTCGCGCAATATCCCGAGTATTTGACTATATAACGGTTTATTATCGCTCAGCAAAATAGTTACACCTCAGCCTATAGGTTCAAATGTTAGTTTGATTTACAAAACCTTTTCTCAATTGTCAGTATATCGGTATTTAGGCTGCGAATCCAATACAATTTATAAAAACTAGCCTGTGAAAAAAAAGCCCCCTGATTATCATCAAGGGGCTTCTGCAATAAGAAAGCTATGTACGGTTTGTGCTATGTTTACAGCTGCGTTCTTGGTGCGGTAACCGGCTCATAAGTATAGCCACGGCTAAGCTTCACCACTTTACGATTGCGCTTGCGGATGACGACGCTATCTGCGTCCCAGGCAACGACGATGCCCATCACATCATTGGCCTCCATGCCGTCACGAACGACACGGAGTGAGATCCCTTCTATCCGGTATTGATCCAGCTGCTCTTCGGAAATCACGATTGTATTCCACTCCTTTACGCTTCATCGTTATAAAAAAACCTCAGGGGCGTGGAGGATTGCTCCTTGCCCTGAGGCCTTCCAGTTCTCGTTCTCGCTAACCGACATGCTCCTTGGAGTCATTCGTCTCATACCATTCATCCAACACACGGGACGACATGACACGGCTCGCAATATACTCCGACTGCTTCTCGGAAAACTGTTCTTTCCAGTCAATCTCAAGCTCTTCGGCAAGCTTCACAATTGTCAGTAGCTCTGACCATGCGACATAACGTTTGTACCAGAAGAACTGCGGGTGCTCAATCATATAAGGGTACAAGTCATCAAATTCAGTATGCTTGCAGTCGAGTGCACGTTCGAAATGAATTTTCGCGTCCGACAATTTGCTAATTAAGTAATCTGCTGTAAGTTTACCCATATATTGACGCCTCCCTCCATTGCTTATGAACATTATAAGTCAAATTAGAGCGTGTGGAAAGATACTGAATCTTGGTATTATTCGAAGCGGATTTGACCGCCATCCAGGGAAGCAATCTTCGCAAGCGACTCTACGCGAATACCTTGCTCGCGGATCGTACGTGCTCCTGACTGGAATGATTTCTCCACAACGATACCAAGTCCTGCAAGCTTCGCGCCGGAGCGCTCTATAATCTTGATCAGCCCGCGCGCTGCATCGCCGTTGGCAATAATATCATCAATAAAGAGGACCGTATCATCCGCATGTAAGAATTGACGGGAAACCATAATATCCGTTACAATTCCTTTCGTGAAAGAAGGCACGCGCTCGCAGTAGGCATCCGGGTCAGCGATTAGCGTCTTCTTCCTTCTAGCGAACACGAGCGGTACTCCAAGGGCAAGCGCTGTCGCGTAAGCAACAGGAATACCAGAGGATTCCACCGTAATAACCTTTGTAATCGGAGTCTCGGCATAGAGGCGTGCGAACTCCTTGCCCATCTCTTGTGTTAACAGCGGATCGACCTGATGATTAAGCAATGCATCCAGCTTCAGGACGTCCTGATTCAGAATAGAAGCCTCGCGCAGTATGCGTTCTTTTAACAGTTCCATTCGCTAAACCTCCACCGTAAAAATCTTTTCCGTTAAAGTTACCATATGTACCCTGAGGTGTGCAACTTACAGGTACAAAAATAGCAATGCAAAGCAAATTCACTGCAACTTTCTTCCAAAATGAGCGTCTAATTGGTTACCAGAAACGCTAGCTTAAATGGCGTGTTCTGCAGAACATACAGGTGGTGCTAATGCACATGAATATGACTTCGATACATGGATTAAAAAAACCTGCTTTAACCGGGGCTGCATGCCTCATGATTCTTCTCATGGCGGGTTGTCAGCTCAGCACTGGCGAATACTCGTTGGAAAACAACGATAATGCTGTGGTGAGCCACATCAATTCCGCTTCAACGAATGAGCAATCAGACAGTCCGCAGAAAGCACTGGATACAAACCTATCTGCAGCTGAAGTCAATTCTGGCGAGACTCCTGCAAATAACGATGCGACAACGATTGCCGATGCAACAACAGAATCCACCTCCACCACTATGAAGCCGTCTGCTAAGTCGCCTGCAGCGAAGAACGAGAAGAAGTGGGACTCCAACGCCCCTAAGCTCCTCGGCATTGCCATCGGCGACTCCAAAGCGAATTGGGACAGCAAGCTCGGCAAGCCAGCGGACATCTACAAGATAGATGATGATAAAGAGTCCGTCACGGTGTCCGAATATGCAGCTTTCTCCGTCGGCTACGGTGCCGATAAGAAGGTCAAATTCGTTGATGTATTTGACAAGAGTGCGGGTACAGGTTTAAATGGGCTGAACGTTGGCGACAGCCAGAATGCTGTCGTTAAATCGCTCGGAAAACCCGACATACAAACCGCAAGCGTTCTTGCTTACAAAGGAACCGGTGCTTTACTGAAGCTCGATCTTGACCCCGCTAACAATCAGGTTCTCTCCATTAAGCTGTTCTCAAATCCAAACTAGCCAGAGCGTGACAAGCGCAACGAACAGGATTGGCATCGTCAGCAGCAAGCCTAACTTGCCGTACTCCCGCCAGGAGATCTCGATGCCGCCTCTACGGAGCAGTTGCATCCACAGCAGTGTAGCGAGCGACCCAATCGGGGTCAGCTTCGCGCCTACCGATGTTCCAAGAAGACTTGCAAACGGCAAGTAATGCGGTCCTGCCATATGTTCAATCGAAAGCGAGGACACGAGAACAGCCGGTAAATTGTTAACCGCCGCGCTGAGCAACGAGAAGACAATCCCCGAACTGACGATTCCGACAAACTCACCATGCTTCACCAAAGGCTCAAGCAGCTCAGGGAACCATGAGATTGCGCCGTGCAAATATAAACTGTAAACAATTAGATTCATCGACAGCGCGAAGACGATAATGAGCCACGGCGTTTGTCTTACCGTACGCCCGAAATCCCCTTGCCGTGCGAACAAGCTAGCCGCCCATTGAACCGCCGCTCCACCAAGTGCGATTGCTGCCACCGGCAAGTGTATCCGCTCTGCTAGAAAGTACCCTACCAGCATTGCACCCATTATCACCCACGATAAAATGAACAGCGGTCTACTTCCAATAACTGAAGCCGGTTCAGGAAACGATTGAGGCGCATCCGACCTATGTTCTTCTCTCCGAATGCTCCGACCAAAATATGCTGCCGTTACAACAACAGTTCCGACAATGGCGCTTAAGCCAGGCAGCAGCATTGTTCTCGCATACTCCCCAAACGATATTCCGAAGAAATCGGCTGTTAAAATGTTCGTCAAATTGCTCATCATAAGCGGAGCGCTTGCTGTATCCGCCATAAGCCCAACGCCTAACAAAAAAGCGATCCTCGACTTGCGCGATAAAGCGAGCAGAGAAGTGACTTCAAGCACAATCGGGATCATGATGAGAATCGTGCCATCATTGTTGAAGAAGATCGTAATGCCAGCTGCGAGCAAGCACAGCAACACAAGCAGTGTTAACTGATGATGGTGAAACCTTCGTACGATATGAAGCGCCGCCCACCGGAAGAAGCCGTTCGCATCCAGCAGTGAAGTGAATAGCATAATACCGATAAGCGAGAATGTCGCGTCCCAGACGAAGCTCCATATATATGCGGCGTCCGAAGGGGCAAGCAGCCTTGCTGCGAATAATAGAAGTGCGCCGATAAGCGCAATAATAGCTTCATGAATGCCTCGAGGTCGCCAAACAATAAGTGCAAGTGAGGCAGAGAAGACACTAACTGCAATTGCGATATTCATGAAGTAGGATCAACTCACTAACCTGTCATAATAGTCATGCCCGTCCCTCTTTGGACATACCTTGTTATTAGGTATCGTTTGGGAAATAGGAGGTCGTGGCTTAGATGATGAAACGGACGAGCAAGGTACTACAAATTGCTTTTACGTATATGGGTACAATTGTTGGTGCAGGGTTTGCAACTGGCCAAGAAATATTGCAGTTTTTTACGCGGTTCGGATTACCTGGCGCGATTACCATTATTATGGCGACACTTATGTTTATATGGCTTGGCGCCAAAATGATGCTTATCGCCGCCGATATCCGCGCCAAATCGTATGAAGATGTCAATAAAGTGCTGTTCGGCGAGCGGTACGGGCGATGGGTCAGCCATTTCATGCTGCTTATGCTGTTCGGCGTGTGCGCAGTCATGCTCGCAGGTGCAGGCTCGATATTCTCGGAGAACTGGAATATCTCCTATCAGTCAGGCCTGTTAATTACAATCTTCGGCTGCTTCTTGCTGCTTCGCAAAGGAATGAACGCCATTCTGGCTGTCAATGCCATCGTTGTACCCATTATGCTGTTGTTCACGGTGCTTATTATTATTGATACGGTGCAGACGCCAGGTGCGAACAGATGGCTGCTTCTAAGCAGTGATCATTCGCTGCTCTCGATCTGGGCTTCACCGTTCTTGTATGCTGCGTTCAATCTCTCTATGGCGCAAGCCGTACTCGTTCCGCTCGGGGCGGAAATGCATGACCGTAAAACGATTGTATACGGCTCCTGGGTCGGCGGCATTGGCATCGGCTTCATGCTGCTCGCAGGTCACATAGCCTTATCCGTCTATATGCCGGGCATCCGTCAATTCGCCATACCGATGGGCGGCATCGCTCGCGAGCTCGGGCATGGCATCCAGCTGATCTATATCTTCCTGATCTTCGCAGAGATCTTCACGACGCTCATCGCTGACATCTATGGTCTGACGTTACAGCTTCAGGAGCGGCTAAAAATCTCTCGGACGCTGCTCACGATCATCACCCTCGCCTGCTGCTACGTCGCCAGCCAGATCGGCTTCGGGCCGCTTCTCTCAACGCTCTACCCACTATTCGGACTGATCAGCCTCGGGTGGCTGGTGCTGCTCATTCGGCAGCGACCTCCGGCTAGGGATTAGGGTGAATTGGGAGTATGAGAAAGCTATAGAAGTGATTGGTAAGAAAGCCTAGGCGGCGTGAGAGCTCATGAAAGTGAAAGAGAAGCCTCAGCGGCTATGTTATAAGTTCGATGATAGCTGCATCTGGGATAGCGCTTAGCAATGCGTCCCTCATATGATCATGGCAGGTGAAAAGGATGATCTGTCTTCGCTCGGCTAGCTCCCTCAAAACAGCTGCCGATCCGATCAGCCGACCGTAATCGAAATTGACAAGCGGATCATCAAGAATCAGCGGCAATGCGTTGGAGGATGAAGAGGCCTCTTCGGCAAGAGCGAGCCGCATTGCGAGGTACAGCTGTTCAGCGGTCCCTCTGCTCAAATACATACTTTCAATAATCCGGCTATCTTCCGTTTCCAGGGAGATAGCCTGTTTCTCTTCATGCATCCAAATCCGCTTGTATTTGCCGCCAGACATGATGCTCATCAGTCTCGACGCTTCGCGTAGAACCGCCGGTTGACGCTGCTCCTCCATCATTCGCTTCGTACGGCGTATCATCGACATGCTGAAGGACAAGACCGCGTAGCGGTCAATAAGCTGCTCTAATGAAGCAGTGGCCTGCTCGCGCTCCATCATCAATCGCTGCCTGTCGCTGTTTTGTAGAAGCTGCTCCATGCGCTGACGCTTTCGTCCAATATGCTCTAGCAGCTCAACATTCCGCGCTTCCTGTTGCGACAACTCCACTCCAGCCTCAGTCTTCATGCGTTCAAGCTGAGTGCCATCGTTCGTATACCAGCTCTCAAGCTGCTCGCGCTGTACATTTGATAAGCCGGCAGTCAATTGGGCATCTAGCTTAAATCGTGCATTCTCAATCGCCGCAAGCCGCTCAGAGCGCTCAAGCGCATCGAGCCATTCCAGCTCATCAGCAGCATGTGCAGCTTGGAACCACTGCTGCTGTTTATTGTCGAGATCCTGGGCATGCTTGCTCTGCTGTGCGAGCAACAGCTCTTGGTCAGCTAGCTGACGCTTAAGCTCGCTCTTCTGCCTCTCAAGCAAGTTTTGCTTGTCCAGCTCTGCCTGAAGCAGTCGAAGTGCCGCTGCAGCATCGCCGTGCGCCCTGTAACAGACCGACGGGAACGCTTCGGACAGTCCGAAGGCGGCTTGCTCGAAATCAGCAAGCTGCTGTTCAATTCGCGCCGCCTTGCTTGCGGCGCGGTCATAGGCTTGTAATCGAAGCTGCGCCTGCTCAGCGAGATCGTATGTTTCAAGGGCTGCTTCAGGCGATAACTCCGCCTGAAGCGCCCTTGCCGTTAGCCAATCGCGCCACTTGACCGCGATTGCTTCCGCCGCATCGGCCGCGTGCTCGGCCGCGGCTGTTGCGGCTTCATGCTGCGCGCGCAGCCGGGCTTGCCGGCGCGAGAGCTCGCGAACGCGCTCCGCGGTGCTAGCGCTCGCGCGGAGCTCATCCTGCCGCGCGTCGATCGCAGCGCGTAGGCGCGAGAGCAGCGGCGCAGCGCCCTCGGCTGCGCCGGAATAGCCGCGAAGCGGCGACTCTTGCGCCGCTGCGGCAGCTTCGCTGTGCGCCGCAGCAAGCGCCTGCGGCGGCGCTGCGCTCGCCGCGAGCAGGCCGTGCAGCAGCGGCTCGGCTTCGCGCGCGAGCTGCTGCAGCGCGGCCGCGACGCGCCGCTGCGCGGCTGCAAGCGGCTGCGCATGCACCGCAGCCGCTGTTGGCGCTGCCGCCGCTAGCGCTGGCGCACGCCCGCGCCGCGCGCGGCCGCCACGGCCCAGCGGCGCAGCCATGGCGCGCGCGCCTGCGGCCGCGGCTTGCGGCTGCCGCTGCGCAAGACGCAGCAGCGGCGGTGCCGCCAGCGCAGCCGCCAGAGCCCCGGCGGCCGCTGCCGCGGCAGGCCGGCCTGCCGCGGCTAACAAAACAGCACCAGCGGCCATCACCCCGCTGGCAGTCCAATATGCAGCGTCAGGTACGCGCCGCCGCCCCACCACAACAGAACCCGCTTGCGCGCGAACCTGCGCAAGCTCAAGCTCATGCCATGCTTCCTCGAATTGTCTGGATACGCTTCGCAGCGCCTCCAATGTTTGAGGAAGCAGCTCGATCCCTTGCCCCGGAGCTTGCTCCCGTTCCGTATCCAGCCCCACAATCTGCACATCCGCTTCCTTAAGCTGCACAGTAGCAGCACGAAGCTCCGCTTCAGCTTGACTGAGTGCTTTCTCTCGCTCCTGAAGCGCAGCTCGGAATACCCGAATCGCTTCCCGCTCCGCTACACCAGATTGAAAGGAGCGCACCGAGCCTTCATTCCATTCCGGCGAGATCTGAGCGATTAACCGGTGCACAGCTTCAATATCTTCCCTCGCTTCTGCGATCAGCTCAACGAGCGACTGACGAGCTGCGTTCATGGATTCCACTGACAGCATAAGCGACTCAATCTCAATCTTTCTTATTAACAGTTCTTCATCGACAGTCAGAGCGTTATATTCTCGTTGTTGCCGCTCTACAAGCGCACTCGATTGCTCCAGCTCCTGCTTCAAGCGATAGAGATCTGCCGCAATAACTTCCCAGCGAGAACGCGCATCCGCGGCGAGCCTAGGCATCGAAGTCCCCATTGCCGCCTGCTCATGAAGCAGCGCCAGCCGCTCCACCCAAATCTCCCATAGCTCACACGCTCTCGCAAGCAGTTGCTCGCGTTCGCGCAGCATAGGCAGCTGATGATCGATCTGATCGAGCTCCGCTTCCGCGCCAGCCAGTTCCTCGGATAACGCATTGTACGCAGCAATTCCGTCCTCCAGCTGTCTCAGCTGCGCTTCCGTCTCTTCCAGTGATTTCACGAGCTTATTCATCTGTTGCGTGCTGCCTCGAGGCCGATACAGACTGTCTTGCTGCGCGGTTAGCAGCTTCTCCGTCTTCGCAATGGCGCCACCGCCATTCCATCCGGTGTGATATAACTGCTTGCCAAGCTCGTCCCCTTCGAGCATCCCGATTGCCTGCAGCTCTGTTAGCGTAATGGCGTACAGCTCGCGGAACAACCGCTCATTGACACCGCCAAGAAACATTCGCTCCCACTGCTGCTGTGTAAGCACTTCTGCTGCAAGCGTTGCTCCACTGGAAGCGCTATGTACATCTTCATTTTGCTCGATTCGGACACTGATTCTGCTGGACACTTCTCCAAAGCGCTCGAGCACATAACCGACCCCATCGGCATTTTCAAAAAACAATCTCCCGCCATGGCGACCACCGTTCACTGGTGCCAGCCGTTCTGCTGGGTTGCCTTTGCTCGCAAAGCCGAACAGCATCGAGCGAATAAAGCTCATCATCGTGCTCTTACCCGCTTCATTCGGGCCATAGACGATCGTAACAGGCGCATCGAAGCGATACGCTCGGTCGCTTAGCTTGCCGAAGCCATCAATATGCAAGCCCCGCAGCTTCATGCCTTGTCGCCTCCCTCTAACCCCGATTCTGCTTGTTTATCAGTCATTCTTAATGGTGAATCCTCGATTAACAGTCCCGCAGCCAGCTCTCTCGCACCAACGAGCCATTGACGCGACCGCTCTCCCTGCATCTGCAAAGCGAGCTTTCGCAGCCTTGTATTTGCATACAGAGACTGAAGCGCTTCATTCGCCAATTCTCCGAGCGCAGCTTCATCTGCCTCTATAATCAAGCTGCTTCGGATTAGCTCGCCAGTGAAGCTATCCTCTCTAGCAAGCATCACATAATCAATCTCAGCGCCGGACAACGCATCGATCTGATAAACCCAACACCAGGGCTCGGCAGCATCGTCAAGTGATTCATGCAAATCAGAGATCCGCACTCGAATGCCATGAAGCAGCTCTTGCATGAAGCTAGCCTCTGACAGTTGATGATGCAGCGGCCCTCTGCCTTGCAGACTCAATCTCAGCATACAGCTTCGTCTCTCACAACCAGCTGCAACAGATGCAATAGCCTGTTCCAACACGCCTAACAATGCTTGCTCTGATTCAATGCCATCAATTTCAATGACAGCATTTTCCCACCTTACCGTATCGAGGGGCACGAACTTAAGCTCCGTATCAAATGAGGCTGACACATCGACGATGTACGCCCCTTTTGCACCGGTTTCCTTCGAGTGTCTGCCTTGTGTGTTCCCCGAATAGACGACATGAGGAAAAGTATGCAGCACCTCTCGCTGATGAATATGTCCGAGCGCCCAATAATGAAACGCTGAACCTGCCAGCTCTGACAAGCTGCACGGCGCATAAGGATCATGTCCCTGCTGCCCGTCTACATTGCCATGCAGCATAGCAATCTGATAGACGCCGCTCCCATTATCTGCGTAATATTTTGCAGCCAAATTATCCGTGACCGATCTTGTGCCATATGAGATGCCGTGTACATACGCGGCAAGCTCCCCTGACTTCGTGTAAGCGGCTGCTTTCTCCACCTTCTCAGTGCCGAAGAAATAAACGGACTCCGGCCATTCTAACTTCGCTCTTTGTCCGGACAGCGGATCATGGTTGCCATGAATGACAAAAAGCTGCACACCGTTGGCGTGCAGCCTCTGCCATTCCCGCTGCAAATACAATTGCGCACGCAGCGAGCGGTCCGCCGAATCGTAGAGATCGCCCGCAATGACGACGAAATCTACCGCTTCTGACAGCGCCGTATCCACTAAATTTCGAACGGCCTGAAAGGTGGACATTTGGAGCGCTTCTCGCACATGAGCCGGAGCATCCGTCAACCCGCGAAACGGACTGTCGACATGCAAATCAGCTGCGTGCATGAATCGAAATGTGACTCCCATGTCACCTGTTCCTCTCTATTCCAACTCTTCCGTAGCTGGATTGATCTCGGTGTACACTTGCTTCAACTGTGCGATTACGCGCTGCAGCGAATAAGCCTTTTTGGCTTTGTTCCATGCCGCTCTTGCCATGTTATAGCGGAAATCCGGATCCGATACCACTTTCTCCAGCGCTTTCGCTAGCGCGGTCGGATTCTCCGGTTCGACTAGCAAGCCGTTAATGCCGTCATCGATCTGCTCGGCAATACCGCCTACATTCGTGCCGATAAGCGCCAGCCAGCAGAGCGCTGCCTCCGCGAAAACCGATCCGAACGCCTCTGCCCGCGAAGGGAGCACGAAGACGTCGAAGAACGGCATGAACTCTTCCGGATGCAGCATGTAGCCGTAAAAAATAATGTCGTCATATAAATTCAGCTGCTGCGCCAGCAGCTCCAGCTCCGGCCTTATTGGCCCATCACCGATAATATGAAGGACAAACGGCTGGCCGCGCTCTTTCAGCTGCGCACACGCATGAAGCAGTATATCAAGCCCTTTCGCCGGAACGAGTCGGCAGACGGTAATGAGCTGCACGACTGCATTTTCATGGGAAATCGGCTTAAATCGCTTCTCATCGAAACCGTTCGGGATGACAACGATCCGGTCTGCATCATTGACATAAGGACGCATATAATTGCGGAACGAATCCGAAGCCGTCAAAATCCGCTCTGCCTTCGATTCAATTTCGCGGTAGATCGACGTGAGGAACTTATGCTCCATGCCGCCTTCGGTGATTTTGCCATTCAGAATAAGCTCGCGCTCATAACTGGAATGAATCGTCATGACAAGCGGCGTATCCGGGAACAGCTGCTTCATAACAAGCGCCGGAATCGGATGATGCGCGTGAATGAGATCGTATGTCTTGTTCAGCCGTAGCTTCGTCCACCAAACGTAATCACGGTAGGTTTGCAAATATTTATCAATAATAGGGTTTCCCTCATAAATGCTTATATCGAAAGTATCGAATGTGACACGTTCCTGACCTTTGCCACGTACTCGTTTCGGCAGCGAGAACAGCTCCATATCCCAGCCGAGCTTATTGAAACGTTCTTGAATATACGGAACCATTGAGGACACGCCGCCCGGTTGCTCCGGTGGAAAAAACAATGCCTGCAAAATATTCATGTGCCCGCGAACCTCCTCAAACAAACCTGCATTTTACTTCTCGACCTGCCAAAAACATGATATACTAGAACATACGTTTCTGTAAAGCTGATGTGCCGGGCTTAACCGACTCTATTCTGCACCGTGCGTCTACTCTCATAATTAGGTGGTTCAAACATGACATTTGTTAATTGGCTCGCCGGACAAGCCGGACAAACCTTCACATCCGCTTGCGTGATGACAATTCTCGTACTCATGCTCTTCATGGCGATAAAGCTGTACAAGAGCTACAGACGAAACCAGACGCATCTTCTGCTCATTATCGTACTTCCGCTCGTCATTATCCAGAACGGGGCACTCATCAGCCTATCTGTTCCCGACTGGTCAGCCTCGCCATACTTACATATTGGATACTCGTTTGTCAGCTTACTCTCTTTTATCATTATAAACTTTGTTTTCATGAAATTATATACCGGCCCAGCCGCAAGATTGAAGGGCATGCCCTTCTTATTGATGATGATCGGCTTAGGACTCGTTACCGCTGCTCAAATTGCATATAAACCTGAGATGCTAAGCAATCCAATCGCCGCAGGTAGTGTTGATCTACTTGCGCTTGATTTCTATGGACTCATTCTAAACTTTGCTATTCTGCTCAACCTGCGCGGTATCGACCAGCGATTCAACTATTCCGCCAGCCTGATCGTTTATTTCGTTTATCAGCTCTCAGCTATGGCCGACAGCTATGTGTTCCATGGAGACAAACCGATACTGGTCATCTTCATACATTTGCTGCCTATCGTCTATTATACGCTCTTGTTTCTGCTCTTGTTCGAATGGGTGCTTGAACGGCTTATGATGACGTTCCAGTCGTCGATTACCGACGGTCTGACCAGCCTGTACAACCGGCGGCACTTCAACAAGAAAGCGGAGCAGCTGCTGCGCGAGATGAATCGGATCGCCATCATCTTCTGCGATATCGACAATTTCAAGAAGCTGAACGATACGCAAGGCCATCATAAAGCGGACGGCGTACTGAAGCACGTCGCCGATATCATTAAAGAAGAGACAGCAGGCATCGGCACAGCAGGACGTTACGGGGGCGAAGAACTATTAGGGCTCGTCGCAGCACCTGGCGTCAAGCCGGAGGATGTGGCGGAAGCTATCCGGAGCCGCGTCGAGAAAGAAACGATGGTAACAATCAGCGTTGGTGTCAGCGTTTCCCGCGAAGGTACAACAATTGCCGAAGTCGTCAAGCAAGCGGATGAAGCAATGTACCAGTCCAAAACGACCGGCAAGAACAAGGTTTCGCTGCACCCGTCCGTGCAGAAGCGATCCCGTTCGGAAGGTGAAGGAGCGAAGCGCAGCAAGCAAGCATAACGGTTATTTTGTAAAAACAAGCGCCGCCCTCGTTAGCCAAAGGTAGTGGCTCACGAGGCGGCTATTTTACTTCAGCGGACATCGTATAGTGACCATCTGATTTATCTGCTCTTTACTTTTTTTCGGAGGGACTTTGGCGCTGAGAGCCGGATTCTCCGCCTCTCGGAGCAGAACTGTGGCTGTTTTGGGTCTGAGAGTAGTGTTTTCCAACTTTCAGACTTCCCAGCAACTCCATTTGGCAAAAGTTGAGCTGAGAGAGTTCCCTAGCGTAAGCCAGCGAATATGGTGCTGAGTGCCTATTTACTCTCTCAGCCTCTTTTCCAAGACCTTTCAAGCCTGTCCTCGGCTGCGCGAACCGCCGACTCTCCGTACCTCTCGTGAGCCCACTCACTAACTCGCCAACGCGCAAGTAACCCTATGCAATAAAAACCAAACCGCCCTCGAAAAGGGCGGTTTGGTTCTTCCCAACCTATTATTTATACGGAATTGGATCTTTCATACCCGCTTCAGCAAAGCCTTTCAATCGCAGTCTGCAGCTGTCGCATTCGCCGCAAGCATCTGGCTCGCCATTGTAGCACGATGTTGTCAGATGATATGGAACGCCCATCCTCGTACCTTCTTTGACAATATCAGCTTTAGTCAAGTGGATGAGCGGCGTCTCGATCGAGATCGGTCTGCCTTCTACACCGATCTTCGTCGCGATGGCGATTACTTCTTCCACCTTCGCGATAAACTCTGGACGGCAGTCCGGATAACCGCTGTAGTCCAGTGCATTCACGCCGATATAAATGGCTTCAGCGCCTACCGTCTCCGCGAACGATGTTGCAATGGACAGGAACAACAGGTTCCGTCCAGGCACATACGTAACTGGAATCTCGCCAACTTCGTCCGGCACAGGATCTGTGCCAACCTTTGGCACGTCAATGCTGTCATCAGTCAGCGCGCTGCCGCCGAAATCACGCAAAAAGCCGAGCTCGACCAGTCTGAACCGGTCGCTCACGCCGTAGTGCTCCGCAACTGCACGCGCGTTGTTCAATTCGATTTTATGGCGCTGGCCATAGTCGAACGTTATCGGGTACAGCTCATATCCCGCTTCCTTCGCATATCCCATGCAAGTTGTACTATCCAAACCGCCGCTTAGAATAACGACTGCTTTTTTCATTTACTTACACACCTCTCTTAGCTGGATCCCAAATAATTTTGTGTAGCTGCATATTCAGCTTAACGCCAGTAAGCCCGCTTGCGAGCATCTTCTCAACAAGACGCGCTGGCGGCATTGACTCCCATACCGGGCTGAACATCGCGAGTGCCTTCGTCGGATATTTCGCAAGTGTCTCCACCGCTGCATCGAAATCGCGGTCACTTGCGATTACGAACTTGACTTCATCCTGCTCGCGCAACAGGGCGAAGTTCTCATGAATCATCGTTTCATTCTCGCCGGAGTCCGGCAGCTTGTAATCCATAATGTACCTCGCTTTAGGCGATGCGATGTCGCGAAGGAATGGTGCCAGATCAATCGCCCCGTTCGTCTCCACATGCACGTCCTTCATGCGATCAATATCGCATAGCGCCTGCAGCAGTGCGCCTGAACGGCTGCCATACAGCAGCGGCTCGCCGCCTGTCATGCAAATATGCTCCGCTTTATACTTCTGCGTAACTTCGGCAACAATATCCTCAATGGTCATTGTAAATTCCGCTTCGGCAGGTGGATAGCTATATTTCGTATCGCACCAGACACAACGGAGGTTGCAGCCGAACAGACGTACAAAAACGGTCGGGAACCCGGCACGTGTGCCTTCGCCTTCGACCGTTTCAAAAATCTCAACCATGGGCAGACGAATGGAGCGCTTCTCTTGCTCTGCAGTGTTATTCTGCATGCTCATCCGCCTCCATCAATTCACGAGTGACAGCGGCGAAGCTGGTTGGCGTTTCCCATAGGCGAATCTCTTCGATCCGGATAGCCGGGTAGTGACCTTCCTCAACAAGCGCTTCGTGAATTTGTTCATAAATCCAGACGACCATATTCTCAGCCGTTGTATTCATCGGCGGCAGTACCTCGTTCAAGTAACGATGGTCCAGCTTGTCGATGACACGCTCTTTGGCAATCCGCTTCATATCGGCAAAATCAATCGTCAACCCGCGTTTATCCGTTTTCCCGGACATAATCGTTTGAAGTTTATAAGTATGGCCGTGCAAGCTCTTACACTTGCCTTCGTATAAATGCAAATGATGCGCACTGTCAAAAGTAAATTCCTTCGAAACGAGCACGCGCCTATTATGATAACGAAGCTGTTGCTCCTCAATATCGGTCCCGAACTGCTCAATGTGCTTCGGAATCTCGTAAGTCACGTTTTACACCTTCTCCTCTTATGCAATTGCAATATAGTATTATAGCACAACTTGCATTATACGGAAAGATGTCCGTTCAAAACAGTTACCGCTTTTCCCGAAATTAGAATTCGGCTCCCAACAATCGCAAGCTGCAGCTCCCCGCCTCTTGCAGAAGCCTGGTACGCAAGGAAATCATCCTTGCGCAGCCTACGCTGCCAATACGGCGCGAGTGCGCAATGTGCAGAGCCGGTTACCGGGTCTTCATCGCATCCGGTCGCCGGATAGAATGCTCGCGATACGAAGTCATATTCGCTGCCGTTGCCAGCTTTGCTCGTCACGATAACACCTCGTGCCTCAACACGCGCGAGCATAGCGAAGTCTGGCTTCAGCGTTCGCACCGTCTCTTCACTGTCGACTTCAACGAGATAGTCGATGCGGTTCTTACCTACATATCTCGGAATGAGTCCAAGCCCCTGAATCAACTCTTCCGGCGCTGTCACAGGTGCTGCCGGCTCTGCCGGAAAGTTAAGCATAATGCCTTCCACCGAAAGATCTGCTGTCAGCAGACCGCTGAGCGTATGGAATCTTGCCTGGCTGCTGCTTGGAAGATGCCCGTTCTCCCACAAGTAATGCGCGCTCGCCAAAGTCGCATGACCGCACAGGTCGACCTCAATCGTTGGCGTAAACCAGCGAAGTGAATAGCTGCCGTCTTCGCGGCGAACGAGGAAAGCCGTCTCCGACTGGTTCATCTCAGAAGCAACGCTTTGCATCCATTCTGCATCCCGCTCCTCTTGCAGCAGGCAGATTGCGGCCGGGTTACCTTTAAACGGCTTGCTTGTAAAAGCATCAATTAGCGCTATCGGAATTGAAATGGAACGATTCATCCTATTATGTTCCTCCTCTATGTAACAAAAGCCGATCCCGGAGCTTATCCGGTTCGGCATTCGTCGTTATTACGCCTCGGACGGCGTGAGCAACTTCTGTTTCTTCTTGCGGTTAACAATAATAATTCCGCTACTGACAAGCGCAAGCGCGCCAATAACAGCGCCTGAAAGCGGCTCATTCAAGAAGAGAGCGGACTGCAGCACTCCGAATACCGGAATGAGGAACAAATACATGGATACGCTGCCGACTTGGTTGTACTTCATCACATTGTTCCAAAGCGTAAACGCCAGCGCCGAAACAAGGGCAAGGTGCAGAAGCATTAGCAGCGCAATCCCGTCAAAATGAAACGGCGTAAGGCCCGTACTCCAAGCTGCGATGACGCACAACATAACGCCTCCGAGCAGCATTTGGTAGCCGTTAATATACGAGATGCTGTACGAAGCCGACGCCTTGCGAGACAGCAAATTACCGCATGCATTGAAGAGCGTCGCCGCCATCAGCAGCAGCTCGCCCACTGAGAAATGGAGGCCAGAATTGCCGTCATGCTTGGATAATCCGAGCACGAGCAAGCCGACAAAGCCAACAATGAGCCCAAGTCCTTTTGCCCCGTTAATCCGGTCATTCTTGTACAGGAAATGCGCGATTACGATCTGGAAGAATGAGATCGTCCCCGCAATGACTGCTCCTACGACGCCTGCGCTCATCGATAAGCCTGCGTAGAAGAATGTATATTGCAATACCGTTTGCAGTAGCGCGATCGTGCTTACCATACCTCCGCTGCCTCGCTGATAGCTGAGTCGCTCACGCCTAATAAGCATATACAGCAGAATAAGCACGCCGGCCAGCGTGAACCGGTAGCCTGCGAAGAGCAGCTGCTGGAGCGTATCTCCAGAGCCAATGCCAAGCCTCTCGTAGCTAAGCTTAATAAACGGATAAGAGCTCCCCCAGAGCAGAGTCGCGCTGATAGAAGCTCCAATAATACCTAATGGATTGGTGAAAAATTTGGCTGCGTTCATAGCTTTATTCGTTTCTCCTTCTTCGGTGCAGGCAGCCACTTCATGTGAAACTTTTATTGCTCTTCAATGGGGATAAGCAGTTCAACCTGCTCCTCTTCCAAATGCTCGTCAATATAAAAAATTTCAAGGGAAACCGCATTTTCCCGTCTCGTCAGCTTCTGCTCGTTGATCCATGCCGAGAGCTGCTCATAGCCTTCACCGATTCGTTTATTTGTGCAAGCGGCCATTGCATAGGTGCGCTGCGGAACCGTAAATTGCACCATGCCTGGCGGCACCTGCTCCAGATGGGGCACCTCAAAGCAAGCCCAATATGTAGCAAATACTTCGTTGCCGAAATACGGGCTGTAAAGCACAGTTGTCTTTACTTCTCCTTCAATCTCATGCTTCCTTTGAAGGAATGCGCTTTGCAGAAGAATAGCTTCATCAGGGAAAGACGAGTAAGGACCGCAATAGCTAATTCCAACCACGTTCAAGGCAGGTTTCGTAACTAATGTGCAATTATCCATCGCGAATAACCTCCTGCAAAGTTTGAGTAGAAGCTATAGGTTAACCCGTTATCAGTTTACCATGATCGAGAGCTTGTTTGGTATCTATTTGTTGCCAATTATATTTATTCAAAGTAAAGGAGATCACGCATAAAGTTCGAATTACATGTTTCAGTGAACATTTGAGCCGCTGCCACTGCTCCGTTCCAGTGCCTAACATTCAATATAACAAGATAAAGGAATGATCCCATGGAAGTGACTGATTTCAATAAGCAATTAGAGAGCAATCGCCTGCAACTGAGTAGAATTACGCCTGACGACGTAGATGATATATTTGAGTATGCGAGTGATTATGAGGTGTCGAGGTTCACGTCTTGGGTACAGCATCAAACGATCGATCATTCACATTCCTTCGTGAATGTTGTTAGGCAGAAATACGACAATAACCAGCCAAGCGATTGGGGCATCATTGATAAAGTAACGAACAAGCTAATCGGAGCATGCGGATGGGTATACGTTAATGAGAACCATCGTCGGGCGGAAATTGGGTATGTGCTGTCACGGAGCTACTGGAATCTAGGCTACATGTCTGAAGCCGTAACAATGATTCTACAGTTTGGTTTCCAAGATCTCAATTTGAATCGAATCGAAGCAAGATGTTTTGCGGAAAATACCGCTTCTGAACGCGTCATGCAAAAGGTAGGCTTGCAATACGAAGGTCTCCTGAGAGAGCAGATGCTAGTTAAAGGCAACTTGATCGACCTCAAAATGTACTCCATTCTGAAGAGGGAATGGCAGTCCTAATGATCGAGAAAAAAGAAGGTGACACCTGAAGCATTGCTTCTCCTGTGTCACCTTCTTCGTTCAATTAGCGTCTTACCGAGCCATGCGGATCGATGACGAACTTCTTCGATGCGCCGCGATCGAATTCCGTATACGCTCCAGGAGCTTGGTCGATCGAAATAAGCGTTGCGTTAACGGCTTTCGCAATTTGCGCTTTGCCGCTTAATATTGCTGTCATCAGCTCGCGGTTGTATTGCATAACCGGCGTCTGACCTGTTACGAAAGTATGGGATTTCGCCCAGCCGAGGCCGAAGCGAATCTTCAACGTACCGACCTTCGCATCATCGTCAACCGCACCTGGGTCGCCTGTTACGTAGAGACCAGGGATACCGAGACGTCCGCCGGCACGCGTGACTTGCATGATGGAGTTCAGTACCGTTGCCGGTGCTTCACCATGAGCATGTCCATGACCATGCGCTTCGAAGCCTACACAGTCAATGGCGCAGTCCACTTCAGGAACGCCGAGAATCTGGTCGATCTGCTCGCCAAGGTTCGGATGCTCGCGAAGGTTGACCGTCTCGCAACCGAAGCTTCTCGCTTGCGCCAGACGCTCACTGTTCAGGTCTCCGACGATTACCACTGCCGCGCCAAGCAGCTGAGCGGAGTGTGCCGCAGCAAGGCCGACTGGACCTGCCCCTGCCACGTAGACCGTAGAGCCTGGCTTCACGCCCGCACTCACAGCACCATGATAACCAGTTGGGAAAATATCAGATAGCATCGTGAGGTCGAGAATTTTCTCCATCGCACGTTCTTTATCCGGGAACTTCAACAGTTGGAAGTCTGCGTAAGGAACCATTACATACTCGGATTGACCGCCAACCCAGCCGCCCATATCGACATAACCATAAGCAGAGCCCGGACGATCCGGATTCACGTTTGAACACACATTCGTGTTCCGCTCGCGACAGTTCCGGCAACGTCCGCATGCGATATTGAATGGAACGGAGACGAGATCGCCTTTCTTAATAAATTCAACGTCACGCCCAACCTCAATGACTTCACCTGTAATTTCGTGTCCGAGCACGAGCCCGCTAGGAGCTGTCGTCCGCCCACGCACCATATGTTGGTCGCTGCCGCAAATGTTTGTAGTAATGACTTTAATAATGACGCCGTGTTCGCATTTTCTGCCAACATTAAGTGGGTTAACGCCAGGCCCGTCACGCAAAATCAAATCAGGATACGAAATATCCCGTACCTCAACTTTACCGGGCTCTACAAAGACTATCGCACGATTCCCTGCCATTAGTCAGCCTCTCCTCTTTCAAGAAAATAGTTTACTGCTTGTTCACACTCCCTCATTGTAATCGCTTGCAGATTGAAAAGCTATCCTGTTTTTCTAAAATAATACCTACGTGCAAAAAAAAGAAGCTCCGGGCGAGGCAGCTTCTCTGGATACATCTATATGGCTTCATTAGTTAAGCTTGAAGCCATGAAGAACATCATTCAAATCCTCCGCTAGTTTCCGAAGCTCCAGCGTTGACGACGTAATCTCCTCCATCGTCGCAAGCTGCTCTTCCGTCGCTGCCGAGTTGTTCTGGCAAGATGCGACGACTTGATTGCTCGCTTCCGCAACGCTCTGTGCCATCTCGACCACCTGTCTTCCCGAATCGGAGAGCGCCATCGTCGTCTGCGAGATGTCGCTTACTTGCGTGGATACCGCTTCGATACTTCCTTCAATCGTTTGGAACATCTGATTTACCTGATTCGTACGCACTAGCCCGCTTGCCGCTTGCGCCGACACCGTCTTCATCCCGGTAGCTGCCTGGCTTACACGAAGACGCACATCTCCAATAAGCTCGCTAATTTGCTGCGCAGACAGTTTGGACTGCTCCGCCAGTTTACGAATTTCCAGAGCGACTACGGCAAAGCCTCTGCCGTGCTCTCCTGCCCGTGAAGCTTCAATGGATGCATTAAGCGCGAGCAGATTAGTGCGGTTTGCCACTTCGGTAATCATCTCCGTAATTCCCCCAATTTGCTGGGACTGCTGTTCAAGCAGCTGCATCACTTCCGTCGCATGCTGCACCGTTTCATGTATCGTCTCCATCTCATGAAGCACTTCATTGACAGATTGCGCTCCTTGCTTCGAAGCATCAGAAGCAGAAGAAGCAAGCTTCGCGACCACTTCGTTGCCGGCTGACACGGCGCTGATGTCCTCTGACATCTGCGTAATCGCACGGATCGCTTCACCAAGCTGCTCCTGCTCTTGATCAGCGCGAACAGCGATGAACTGCGTCGCCTCCACAATATGCTCTGTTGCGCGTGTCGTCTGCTCCGCACTAGCACTCAGCTGCTCCGACGAGTTTGCTGCGAGATTAGCTGTGTTTAACGCCTTAGATAGAATCGTCCGGAGATTTGCCAACATCTTGTTGAAAGCACCGGCCAGCTCTGCAAGCTCCCCCTTCGACCGAATCGTCAGTTCCTTGCTTAAATCCCCTCTCCCTTCAGCAATTTCATGGAGTTGTCGGTTGATGATCTTGATCGGCTTCACAATCGAACGGGTGAGCAGAACTCCGAGAATAGCTGCAAGTAGCAGTGCAATACTTACGAGAATCGCCATAATCATGTTCTGCTGATCTGACTCCTCAACCCGCTGCTTCTTATCACCTTCAAGCTCCTGTGTGATGCTAGTGAGCATATCACTGTTGAGCTTATCCATCGTTTTGCGGGCAGAGCGCTCATCGCCGAAGTGGAGTGCGTAAGCCTCCTGAGCTTTCCCCTGATCCATTAATGCTCTAGCTCTCTCACTGTCGCCTATAAATGGATCATAGTCAGTTTTCAACTGTTCGACTTGTTTCCTATTCTCAGCCGTCAGCGTCGGATTAATCAGCATGGAGCCCAGGATCGCTCTAGCCTCCTTGTCCTTCGCTGCAATTTCATCGAGATAGGTTTTCTCTTTCGTCAACAGATAACCCCGCTCATCGTTCGAAATACCAGCAACCTTGAACTGAAATTCTCGCAATTGTAGTTGAACTGCATTGTCCTGCAGCATTTCCGTGTAGGCCGATCTTGTCTTATTCGTATGATCGTAAGCAACATAACCAAGTAAACCCATTAACAGAATAATAAAGGCAAAACAACTGAAAAGCTTCGTTCGAATATTCATGACTGCTGATCCCCTCTCTAAATATAGGCCAATAGCCTTTGAGCTATTTTGGAAAAGTCGTTATATTCTGACAATAGTCTTTAAAAGTGAAGAAGAGGATTCAGCTAACATACGTTACTGGATCCTCATCTTTTTAATTGGTTTGCTCAATTTGAGTTCCTCGGCAATTTGAGCCGCTTCCATCGGACGACCAAGCAAGTAGCCTTGCATCGTATTGCAGCCATAACGCAGCAGCAATCCGAATTCCGCTTCAGTTTCCACGCCTTCTGCAATAACTTCAAGCTTTAAATTTTCCGCCATCGTGATGATCGTATGGACAATGGAAGCATTCACGCCGTGTGTGTCCATCTTCTTCACAAACGACTGGTCAACCTTCAGCTTGTCAATCGGCAGCTCGCTCAAATAACTTAAAGAGCTGTAGCCTGTACCGAAGTCGTCAATTGCGATAGATACGCCAATGCGCTTCAAGTTCTTCAGCATCATAAGCGCGTGATGCTTGTTCATCGTCATGCTCTCGGTAATTTCTACGACGAGATACTTCGGATCAAGTCCGGTCTCCTGAAGAATGTTCTCGATCCGCTCGATAATCTTCCCATCATTGAACTGCTGTGTCGAAAGGTTAACAGCGACCGGAATCTTCATTAGCCCTTCATCCTGCCAACGCTTATTCGTACGGCATGCTTCAAGCATGACCCATTCGCCAATGGCATGGATCAAACCTGTTTCCTCAGCAATCGGGATAAAATCCGCAGGCGACACGCGTCCAAGCTCTGGACTTTGCCAACGGATTAAGCATTCCAAGCCTTTAATTGTCCGATCAATCCCGTTAAAGACTGGCTGATAGTTTAAATAAAATTCTTCACGATCAATCGCTTTACGCAATCTGCGCTCAATCTCCATTTTGCGGTGAATCTCTTCTTGGAAACGCGCCTCATAGAACTGAATCAGGTTGCCGCCTTCTGTCTGCGCAATATTCATCGCCATATGCGCATAGCGGATGATGTGCTCGATATTCGTATGATTGTCTGGGTATTGGCTAATGCCGAGACTTGATGTCATATGAATCTCTAATCCGTCCAGTATAATAGGCTGACGAATCGCATCCAGCAGCCGCTCGGCATACCGTTCAATCGTATCGAAGGTCGCTCCGCCCATCACACAAATGAACTCATCACTGCCAGCGCGGATAATCGTCGTGTCTTCAGAAGTAAATCGCTTCAATCTTCTAGCCATAAGCTGAAGCAGCGAATCGCCCTTTTCATGGCCCATGGAGTCATTAATTTGTTTGAAATGATCGAATTTGAAGAATAAAACTGCAAACCGTCCATATTTCGTTTTTGCGCGATCCATCTCCGTCAAGAGCTGATTCTGATTCGGCAGCCCCGTCAGCTGGTCGTGGTTCAGCAGAAACTTAATTTTCTCTTCCATCCGCTTCCGGTCTGTAACTTCGAAGGTGACGACAATAATTTCTTTTACGATGCCGTTAACACGGACCGGACGAGCAACGGTCGTAAAGTGATACTTCCGCCATTCTGTATCGTAACTGACGCAATCTTCACCGTTCCACACTCTAGTCAGATACTCCGAATGCTGCGCCATCACTTCAGCCGGTACAATATGTTCAAGCGAGTGGCCTATGAGGCTCTGGCTCAATTGTCCAAATCGAGTTAACAGCTCGCCTTTGCATTCCGTAACAATGAACTCATTAGCTTGCTTAATCAACGAACAATAAAAGCCGTTTAGCTGCTGCAGCGTCTGATTCAGCTCTTCGTGAATCGTATGCTCTGATGCAAGGCACCCCGTCATGAACTCTAACAGCACCTTCATCTCGTGATTGGCGAGATCCTCTTGGTCAAGTGTTTTCCAGAACGGCTTGGACTCAATTGCTGCATGACAGCGTAGTAAAAACTCTTCTTCCATTTGTGCATTGGCTGGGAACTGGAACAAGCTGTCTTTGTGGAAAAAGTCTGCCGCGCCATTCGTAAGCGCAGCAATTGCCGGGGAAGCGCCTTCATCCGTATAGCTGCTTAGCATAATGACCGGCATCGGATTCTCAACCATCAACTGGCTAAGCGCAGATAAGCCATCCAACACTGGCATTTCAATATCCATTGTAACGAGGTCAGGGCGCATGACCTTTAATTTCTCAAGCGCCTCCTGACCATTGGATGCTGTCCCCATCACCCATAGCTTAGGGTCTTTTTCGATCAGCCTGCTAATCATCTGCCGCATGACGGCAGAATCATCGACGACGAGCACACCGTATGGAGCAGGCGGATCGGCCAAGCCTAGAAGTTTACGCATGAATCGTGTCCCAACCCCTTGATCGGAGCATTTTGTCAAGCTTAAGTACAATTACAAGCTGCTCGTCTGTCTTGCAAATACCTCCGATGTATTGGTCGGAGATCATCGTAACATCCTTCGGAGCCGATTCGATCTGGCTATGGGTCACATGAATGACTTCACGAACGCGATCAACGAGAATACCGATATCGCGGCCGTCTTCGTTCAGAATAATGACGCGTGAATGCTGATCCGGCTCGGTATGGCGCATGCCAAGGCATGACTTAATATCGACAACCGGCATCAACTCGCCCCGTAAATTCATAAGTCCCAACACTTCTACCGGTGCGTTCGCCATCCGCAGTATAGAAGGAACCTTGATGATTTCTTTCGCTTGATTAATGTCGAGTGCATAATGCTCATCTTCGAGATCGAAAGTCACAAGCTTCACTTTGCGTCCAGATACCTTCTGCTCATTCGCATTCGTCTTGCTAATGGTTGCACCGGAGTCGCGGATGACCGCGTTCACGTCTAGAATGAGAGCGATGCGGCCGTCTCCCATAATGGTAGCGCCGGATACGTATGCGACTTGCCCCAAGTAATTGCCAAGCGACTTCATTACGATCTCCTGGTTCGCAACCAGCTTGTCGACATAGAGGCATACGCGTCTCTCTGCAAGTCCGATCATAACTGCGTAACCCTTGGAATCAGTATCGTTCTCTGCTGTGCCAAGTCTTCTGTGCATCCGTACGAGCGGCAATATTTCTCCGCGAACGACACAGACCTCTTCACTGTTCACGATTTGAACATCTTCAGGCGTCAAACGGAAAGTCTCAATCACATTCGTGAGCGGAATCGCAATTGTATGCTTGCCAAGCTGCACGAGGAGCGAACGAGAAATTGCGAGTGTAAGCGGAAGCTTTATCGTGAATACGGTGCCTTCGCCAGCTGTCGTCTCAATGTTAATAATACCGTTCAGCTTCTCAATATGGGAGCGGACGATGTCCATCCCTACACCGCGACCGGAAAGCTCCGTTACTTTCTCCGCAGTTGACATGCCTGAATGGAAGATAAGACTTATGATTTCTTTATCCGTTAACGCTTCCGCCTCTTCCGCACCGATGAAACCTTTCTGAACGGCCTTCTGTTTAATCCGTTGCAAGTCAATACCGCGACCATCATCGGCAAGCGTAATAACGATTGCGTTCTCTTGATGGCTTGCACGCAGGAGTAAATTACCTTTGCGGTTCTTGCCCAGCTTCTCGCGCTCATCCGGCGGCTCCAAGCCGTGGTCGATCGCATTACGGATAATATGGATAAGCGGATCGCTGATCTCTTCGATCAATGTGCGGTCCAGCTCCGTTTCTTTACCTTCCACTTGGAAGGTCACTTCTTTGCCGGCTTGCTCCGCAACGTCGCGAACCATACGCGGGAAACGATTAAACAACTGCTCGATTGGCATCATCCGCGTCTTCATCGTACCTTCTTGCAGCTCTGCAACGACACGGCCCAGGTGGTCCGTAATTTCACCGAGCAGCAGCGTTTCCGGTTCTTGCTTAAACCGATCCTCGAACCGTCTACGCACTTCGCGAATCCGTGTATTATCAATAATCAATTCTCCGACAAGGTTCAGCAAATGCTCCAAGCGGTTCACATCGACCCGTACGGTTTGCTGAATGTGCACTTTGGCGTCGGATTGTCCTGCTGCCCCTTGTTCTGAGCTTATTTGCGACACGCTGACAGCAGGTGGAGCTGAAGCCGTTGTTTGTTTATTCACAGATACGACGGACGCTTTGGTCCCAATCTGAATGCCGCCTGAAACTTGAAGCTGCTTCACGGTGAAGCTCTCAATCTGCGACGCTTCCTCCACTTTGCGAACGATTTGCGCTTCTGTATGCTTCGTTGCAAGCAAGAAATGGATCGGTCCAGCTGTAAGAAGCTGTTCCTGCTCCCACAAGCCGATTTCCGGCGATGTGCCGACAACTTCGCCGAGCTCGCCCAGATTGCGTAGAATAACCATTGCTTTTACCGTAGGCATCTCAACATCTGCAGCGAGCGTCACACTAATCTCGTATGAATGGAGTCCTTCAGCCAGTTTCTGCGCTTTAGCGGCAAGCACGGCTTCGGTCCAGCCGTCATACATCGCTGTCTCCTGCGCCGATATGGCCTTAACCGCCTCACTTGCAGCAGCGTTCGCCGCTATCGTTTCTTCTGCAGGCTGGTCGGTCAATATGCCGTTCAGCAGCTCAACGAGCGTTTCAATCGGCTCATCATTGAAATCGCCTTTGCGCAGCGTTTCCTTCTTCGCCTTCAAATAATCAATACATTTGAACAGCACATTGATGAGCGGCTTGCTCGTTTGCAGCCGATTCTGACGAAGCAGCTCGAATACACTCTCAACCTTATGCGTTACTTCCTTCATCGATTGGAAGCCCATTGCTGCGGAAGAACCTTTGAGCGTGTGTGCAGCGCGGAAGATCGTCTGTATCGTTTCCGGTGAATTGCCACCGTTCTCGAGCTCTAGAATCGACTCATCCAGAACTTGCAGCTGTTCTTCTAATTCATCTAGAAAAACGCTTAGATATGTAAGTGCGAATGATTCGTTCATTATAGACCTCCTCCAGTATTCAAGATAGACGGCAAGTGCAGAATGCTGACAAGCTGGTCATTAATCTTCCCGATACCTGACAAGTTGCCTGATTGCGCGCCGCCAATACCATCTGGAGTAGGTAAAATTTCCGAGAAAAACGCCACTTGCTCAACACGGTCCACATACAATCCAACTGGCTCGCCTTCCGGCGTCTGGACGATGACAATACGGGAGGAAGTCGTCGAATGGCTCTCCATCATGCGAAACTTCGAGCGAAGCCCGATAACTGGAACGATCGTACCTCGCAAATTAATAACGCCTTTCACATGTGCCCTCGCGGCCGGTATTTCGGTGATTGGCATGTCTTTGATAATCTCTTGAATGTCTGTGATTGGGAGTGCAAATTTCTCCTCATTCAACCCTACTACGATGTAATTGGCCACCGCTCGGACCTCCTTGTTCATCTCTCTATAATGTTTATCGGATATGTCGTTCCGTTTCTTTTGTATGAACAACATCTGTCTTCAAAATGACACAATCAAAAATATTCATAATCTCACTTCGAGCCTGATGAATGAATCCAAGCACCGATTGCTCCAGCTTGCTCGTACAGAGTGAAGCGTTTACCCAGATCTGCTGACTCATCAGCACAATCGACATATCGTTATGCGACGGATACCGGTACACTTCGTCAAAAACATTCGTTTCCGAGTACATGTCTGGGAGAACAACTGAGAACATAATGACAGGGGGCTCATCCCCCATATCAGTGATACGAAACTGCTCTTGTATTGGATAGTTATCTTTTGTCCAACGGAAACCATGTGCGTAAGCAAGATCGGCTTGCCATACAGGCTCAAATCGGCTCGTAGAGTCTTCGAACAATTCTTTATAAAATTCGAGTAGTTTCATCATGTATGATCACCTATTCGCATCGTTGTCTGTCCCAAGTTGCGTTCCTCCTTCGTAATACCGCTACACTGATTATAAGGGCTAAGTATTTGGTAAGTTCTTAATGATCGTTTGGATTGTGTGATTTTGGAACGATTTTATTTGGAAAGTGTTAGCGCAACCACAAATATGCACAAAAACAGCCCCTGGCTGCTATTTCCAGCAATTTAGGGCTGTTTTCGTACTAGATGATCCACGCTCAATCCTTGCAAGGTGTCTCTTTATGGCGTACCACTACGCACGCGGTTTACAGAAAGCTACAACATCCTCATAGGACATTGAGCCACCAAAAATATCAAGCGCACTGCCGATAGTAATATCAAGCTTGCCAGCGGCGAGCTTGCGGAACAATTCGAGATCGTCGAATGAACGGGCACCGCCTGCATATGTCGTCGGAATCGTCACCCATTGAGCCAGCTGCTCTACTAGATCTGTTAGAATTCCGCTCCGTTTGCCCTCAACATCAACGGCATGAACGAGATATTCATCGCAATATTGCGCAAGCTCTTCAAGATGTGAGGCTTTCACTTCAAAGGTGCTGAAGGTTGTCCATTGATTCGTAACGACGAACCATTTGTCATCCCGCTTCTTGCAGCTCAGGTCAATGACCAGCCTCTCCTTGCCGACCTCAGAGACGATACGCTGCAGGTTGTCCATATCAAGCTCGCCGTCGCGGAAAATATAGGAGGTGACGATAACATGCGAAGCGCCTGCTTCGAGATACTGCGCGGCATTCTCGGCGCGAATGCCTCCGCCGATCTGGAGTCCGCCTGGATACGCGCGAAGCGCTGCCAACGCCGCTTCCTCATTGCCGCCACCGAGCATGATGACATGACCTCCAGTAAGCTGATCACGCTTGAACATGTCGGCATAATACGCTGAATCATGCTCCGATACGAAGTTCTCGACGACTTGCTGATCATCGTTCTGGCTTAATGTCTCACCGACAATTTGTTTCACTTTCCCTTTATGTAGGTCGATACAAGGTCTGAATTTCATTATGTTCCCTCTTCTCTCGTTAGCTCTAGCTTCTAGCTCCGCTTCACACTTATCCGATATAGCAAGTATCCTAGCCACGCACCGATCGTATTGAGAATGACATCGTCAATATCAAAGCTACCGCGATGAAGTAGTAGCTGCAACAGCTCCAGCACGAAGAGCGACGTAATAAACAGCAGCGAAAATCGGATAAGCTTCATTCCCAGCAAGTACGGCAGCATGAGCCCGAACGGCATGAACACCGCCACATTGCCTACCATATTGACGATCCAATATTTCGCGTCGAAGCTGTCCGCATGCTCAAAGTATAAGCGGACAGTTTGAAACGGAATGACGTTGTATCGGTATTCCGTCGAATGAACCGCTGACCGGCCAAAACCGATAAACATCGAGTAAAAGAGTAATAACGTATAACCAAACAAAATAAGTCCGTATAGTTTCTTCATGAATATGCACGGTTCCCCTTGCGAGCGAAGGCTCTTCCGAATGCCTTATGCTTAGTCGACGTCGGTAATCTTCCACCCTGCTCCGTTAATATTGCTTAGGGCATAAGCATCTGTGCGATCCCCATTAACCCCGTACACACCAATGATCACATTCGTCTTGCCGGGCTTCTTGTAGGTGGTCTCACCTTTATATTGCAGCTCTGTATATGTCAAATCCGGCTGCTTCCTCACGGCCTCGATCAGCCAACGAAGACGGCTGCTGTCGGCGAGATAGTCGTCCCATACCTTCGCTTCAGGCTTAGGCTGCTGATGAACGATATCGATAAAAGCAAATAGAAACGCGACGGCGTCAGCCGGGATTTGCGAGTCAATGCGGATAATTGGCCCTGTTTGCTCTCCCGCGCTTGTAGCCTGCGAAGTAGATGCAGTCTCATTCTGCTTTAGCTTGTCCGTTGCCGTATTTAGCTTCGTAGTTAATTCGCTTACATTCGTCCGCTCAACATTTAGTTGGCCGTTCAGCACGTCGAGCTGTGTCTGCAGATGCTTACTTCTCTCCAGCTCCGCAGTCAGTTGCATTTCCTGGGTATTCAGCCGCTGCTGCATCATATTGCTGCGGTGGATGTTACTTGAGAACATAACAGCAACAATAACAACTGCAACTACAATTCGCAGCTTCGTTTGCCAGTGCATCCGTCCATCCCGCCTTTTATCGGTGGTAGAAACTCAGATTAGGCTAAAATTTTCTGGAAAGAAACCGAGTCCAGCCAGCGGTCAAACTTGCGTGCGATTTCTTGATAGTACGCCACTTGCTTGTAGCCGAGCTTCTCGAACAGGGCTACGCTGCCTGTGTTCTCCGTACAAATCGCCGCAAGCAAGGAGTGGAAATTCAGCTCGCGCGCCACGCGCTCGATGAACTCCGCTGCTTTGCGACCGATCCCTTGACCGATAAACGCCTGGTCCAGATAAATGCTCACTTCCGCCGTTACGTTAAATGCCGGACGCTTCTTATGCTGAGTAAGAAGCACATACCCCGCATATTGACCATCTACGAGAACGACATACGAGCGGTACAAATCCGAGAGCGGTTCAATAAGCTGCTTCATCTGATCTGTTGTGTACGGACACAAGTCATACGTAACCGTAGTACGTTCCACATAGTAATTATAAGTATTGCAAACTGCTTCCAAGTAAGTATCTGAATAACTCTCAAACGTTAACTCTGACATCAATCTTGCACCTCATCCTCGTATCTGGTTGTCGTTATCTACTGCTAGACCCATCGTTCGATGCTATATACTTTCGTCTGGGCTGTTCCCGAATCTTCTGTCACGGTATAGATCCACTCGTATTCATTCATATCGACACGGCCATCCGGGTAGTAGACGCCGATTTTCTCGATAATATAAAACTTGTAGTTCCCATTCATCTTCTGGATATTCATGATCTGATAGCGGATCAGCTTCTCCTTGATATTCTTAGAGCTGAGCCTGCGAACCAAGCTTTCCTGCTGCCTATAGAGCGGTCCAGCCGGATCAAGCAGCCCTTCCACAAGAGAGAAACGGTTCTTATTGATCGCCTCCACCATCGACTCTTCATACGCATTCATCGTCCGATTGGCGCCTGACTTCGAGTAATCCATCTGTTCCCCGAGCGCAGTACCTTCTGATCTCGGTTCATCTTTGGCTGTACAGGCACTTACCAGCAGCATCATGCTCAGCAGCGCGCCGAGCGTCGCCCTTCTGTACATGGTTGTATTCTCCCGTCTTTAATTATTAATTTCACTTCCTACAGCACGTTCATAAATCATAATTGCTTTTCCATCCGGCAGCTCAGCTGGACGGACTTCTACACAGCCATGCCGCTGCCAGAAGCGATGCGCATTCGGATTGTTCACAAGCACGCCGAGCCGATGCGACTGTACGCCGCGTTCGCGCATGACGCTGTCAAACAGCTCAAGTGCAGCACTGCCGTAACCTTGCCCATGGCAGCGACCGTTAATAATGAGCAGTCCAATCCAAGTGCAACTATCTTTGGGATTGTGCATGAGCAGCTCAAGAATGCCTACAAATTGATCATTATCGTGAAGCAAATATCGTTCAGCCCCGGCTTGTTCAGCATCCTTCAGCTCGGCAGCAATGTCTTCGGCAGTTAGTGTCGATTTATCTTTGGAAATCAAATTGAATTGGGGGTTGGTATTAAAAATATCAAGCTCGTGCTCGATATGTTCAGGCTTACAAGACCGAATCATAGTCAGCATGTCTAGCTGCACTCACCTTCCGTTTAAAGCAAAAATGAATATAACCTATAGTTTACCACGATCCTATGAGGTTCTGAAATATCCGCATCAAATAAAGCTGAAGACTAGGCTCACCGTTCTTCCCACGCCTGATTGAGCAGCACCATGTGGATGTGATCCTCCCATTTGCCATTAATACGCAAATAGTCACGGGCTACTCCCTCGTGCTTAAAGCCCAGCTTCTCTACAACCTTCAGCGAAGCTGCGTTACGGGGCATAATATTCGCTTCAATCCGGTGCAAATTCAACTCTTTCCAAGCATAACTGATTACTTGTGCAAGTGCTTCGGTCATATAACCTTTACCGCGCACAGCTGCATCTGTCCGGTATCCGAGATGGCAGGACTGAAACGCGCCTTTCACAATATTATTCAGCGTAACCGTGCCGAGCAGTGGAGCGCCTGGCTGATCCGATTCACTGAACCAGAACTTCGCGATTTGCCCACTGCGGACACCATGCAAATCATCCAAGATGAACCGCTTCTGAACGTCTAATGTGTAATACTCTTTACTTCTTGCAGGCTCCCATTCGATGAGCGCTTCCCTGTTACGCAGCACAAAATCCAGCGCTTGCTCCGCAAACGTCTCATCAATCGTGCGCAGCACAAGCCGTTTCGTGCGGAGTGTAGGCGCGTGTTCAGAACGTCCAGTCATTATCTCTCATCCTTCTTGCTATTACTTAATCACATGCCAGATAGAGGCGATCCCAAATCCGAGCAGTACGAGCCCGGATAGCCGGTTGATCCACCTCATCGCTCCGCCGCTTAACGTCTTGCGGAACGCGCCGATAACAACACTGAGGAACAGCCACCACAGCATCGACCCTGTGAAAACGCCTAGCACAAGCAGCAGTGAATCTCCCGTTGTTGCGCTAGTTATTTGAAGTCCCGCAAAAATGCCAAGGAACGACAGAATTGTCATCGGGTTCGTTATCGTCAGTAGAAATGTTGTCAAGTAAGCCGTAGCTATGTTACGACTCTTTACCGCTTCCGCACCAGGAGCGGCATTGGAACGGATGGACTGAATGCCTAAGTAGCATAGAAACAAACCGCCTATGAGGCTAATCCAGAACTGCTGTGCGAGCAATCCGCTCGTAATTAAATTGAAGCCAAAAGCGGCAATCAAGCCGTATAACCCATCTGCAGTCGCAGCGCCTAGCCCGGCGAAGAAGCCGTACAGCCTGCCTTGATTAATTGTTCTCTTCATGCATAATACACCGATCGGACCTACTGGGGCCGCGATCGATAAACCAATAACAATACCTTTCCAAACCAACATGACAATGACATACCCTTCTACTCTCTAGTTGCCCTGTTAGGCTTTGCTGCACTATCCTAGTTTAACCGATTTAACTACGTCTCGCCCACCATCAAATTTCAGCTGATAATGGTCAAATTCGGCCAATGCTGATTCCAAGCTTTCCTCGAAATTCTCTCTAGATAATAAACGTGATCCGAGAAGTAAGGGCTGCGCTGTACACGCATCCCAAACAGATCGACAAGTCCATGTGGGCAGCAAAACTCCAGCTGGTCCTCTTCACTCAATCGGACTCCGATCGCAGTGACCATCTCCGGCCATCGGCTTAGCGCATCGGAGGTGGACTGATAAGGAATTGGATTTCCATTCCGAGTATGCATTCTCGCTTGATTTTTAACTGACCACTTTGGGTTGCCTGTAACAGCGATGAGGTATTGTTCAAGCTCATGATCCCGCACAGGTGAGAGATGGGTGCTGTCGTAGTACACCAAGTCGATGTCATCATGAAGAGAGCGGCCGCTATAGCCACATATCCGATCCCAGACATAATTGCGAATATAGCCGGCGGCGATGTAGCACTGAGGCAGCTGCAAGCTTCTCACGAGACGCAGTTCATCCATGAGTGATCCATGCTCCAGGAGTAGATCGATCAGCCTTTGCTCTAGAATTCGTTCTTCGGCTTGCATGCTCGTTACTTCGCCTCCTTTGCGCTTGATAGTCTACCTAACCTAGCTTCCCATCGGCGTCGAACTCCTTGCCGATTGGCGTGACGAAGCCGTCCATGCTCTCGGAATTTTTCCTTTTGCGATAATCGATTAAATTCTCCTCACCTTGGTTTGTCGCCCATTTCAGCAGCAGGTCGCGTTCTCCCTCATACGAATAGTAGGGCACGCTGAATCCGCACGAGGTTTTCACAATATCAATGTCTGAAACGATAATTTGCCGGTAGCCGGGATAGAGGTTAAAATGCGCTGCAATGTCTTCCCACTCCGGTGAACTTGGAAGAATGACTTTTCCAGTTCCATACAACCTAAGAATGAGCGGCTTTCCTTCGAATGCAACGAACATGAATGTAATGCGATTCACTGCCGACAAGTGGGCGCTCGTCTCGTTGCCGCTTCCAGTCAAATCCAGATAAGCGACCTGGTTCGGCGATAGTATCCGGAACGCATCATGTCCTTTCGGAGATAAGTTCACATGCCCTTCCTGCGCTGCCGTACCGACAAAGAACAGCTTCTGCTCACGGATAAATTGTTCATGCTCTGGCAGTATCGTTGAATAAGCAGTTCCCATCTGAATCACCTCTTGGATAATAGTAAGCTCAGACTTCGCTGGAAGGATAATCCTCTCCGCTCTGCCTAAGCTGCATGTCACGGGCTAACGCTTCCTTGCCTGGATCTTTTTTCGGTAGTTTACTGTTGATTTCAAGCAGCAATATGATAATGATGCCTAGCATAATGACGATGACAACGCTCATGTTCAATCGTCTCCTTCTAAATCTTCTCGTCAAGGAAGCCGCGAATCAACCGGAAGCAACCCTCTCGCTCATTATCCATCAAGTTATGACCAGACTGCTCAAGCACTTCTACTCGGCAATGCGTGAACATCGAATTATACTTCTCCGTGTCCGTGTCACTTAGCAGCGAGTCCTCTAGCGCTCCTCTTAAAATCAGCGCATTATGCACGGTGTCTAGCGGTGCGGTGAGTGCAATCTGTTTCGCTTCATGTTGGATGCCCCACACTGCTTCTGGACGGATATTGGCTGTTCGCTCGAACGGAATGAGATAATTCGTTATATAATCGTTCGCCCAGTCTTCAGGCATTTGGCGATGCTCCGGTGGGTAATCACTGAGAATCAGTGAAACGACTGACGAACTGCCGATCTGACATTGCTGCTGTACATATCCCAGTGCGTAAGAGGCGCCTCTTGAATGCGCGAATAGATGGAATCGCTCTAAGCCAGCTGCGCGGATTACACCTTCCAAGTCAGCAAGATGCGAATCCAGATTATATCCGCTCATTGGAGTATCACTCCCGCCTCTGCCTCTGAAAGAAAGCGCAACACATCTCCGAGGAAGCAGATACTCTAGCAAGTCCGCATATTCTTCGGCCGTCTCCGACAGGCCCGGACAAATGAGCAGCGGAGTCAGCCTAGGATCAGCAGCTTGAATCGAATCCAAATAATGAATAAGGACACCTTTGTTATTAACATGACTAGAAAGATGCTCCATGTTCATTGCCTATCATCTCCTTGGCTAGTTTCTTTCTGCCAGCACCTTCATTTGTTCATTGCGATACATAAGGAAGCTCCTCATATACCTACGCAAGACGGCCCGTTCGACAATCCAGCCAATGACACCTAGCGGTGCGGAGAATGTTAACCGGTCTCGCATGAGCGTCATCCCATCCACTCGTTCAAAATGATGCTCATGCCGCAAGTATTTGAAAGCGCCCCGCTGCATTTCATCCACAAAATAATGTGGAGCACGAAAATCCGTTATTCGTGACGTCAGCCGCTGCCTCACGCCAAGATGTGTCGCTTCGAACGTAACCGTCTCACCAAGCCCGATATGTCCGGTTGTAACACCGGCAACGGCAAGCTCCTTCGTATGCGGCCAAACCGTGCGGGTATGCACATCTATATTTCGTGCCAGATCGAAGCAGTGCTCGAGTGGCGCGTTGATTCTCACTACTGTCTCGACCGTAACCATCGCTTTGCTCCTCGTACCACCGTTAGCCTGAGAAGGCCGACGGATATTTTAACTCGCCAACAACCCCGTTAAGCGCGCCATCATGAAGCTCGAAGGCCATGAACACTTCATCGGGCACCGGAAATTGTTTAAGCTCTATGCCTAAGCTGCTCGCAGGTATAAAGCCATATTTAGGATAATAGGTCGGATGTCCAATAAGCAGAACAGCTGGATAGCCTAGTGCTATACTCCTCTTCATCCCTTCTCGCATAAGCTCTCCACCCACACCTTGCCTCTGATAAGCAGGAAGCACAGCTATTGGAGCAAGTACGAGCACTCCCGCTTTCTATAGAAGCTTTACTGATTAGCAAATGACCTACGATACTGCCGCCTTGCTCCGCCACAAGCGACAGCTCGGGAAGGAACTCCGCTGACGCTCGGATGCGCTCGACCAAATCCGCCTCATCATCTCGGTTGCCGAACGCACTATAATTCACTACGCGAACGATGGCATAATCCGCGTCTGCTTCCGTTCTTATTATGGTTTCACCCATCTTCGACCTCCCCCTAATCCTGCTTCCATTACCTCAATTTCTCTACCCATTCGACATCAGGCGATCTTTTCCCTTTTGTATCCAGTCCAGTACCTCCAGCACAGCTCAGTCATAGATAAGGCATTCGGCTATAGGCGGGAACTCCGTGGCAAATCACTCCCCGGCAATCATCTCATATTCGGGACATCCTTCCTCATACAAGTGCCTAATTGTAAATGCAACGGGACATCTGTCCAATCGTTTAGCCCTGTTTTTCATACTATGTTGTATACCGGGTGCCGAACATAATGGTTAATCGCAGCCAGGGCACCGGAAATACCTTTCAAGGGAGGAAGTTGCATGTCCGGTATGCACGGTGGTTTCACTTCTGCTGGCGTGATCTTGGTGTTGTTTATCCTGCTGGTCATCGTAACCCGCGGATTGTTCCTGTAAACAACATCCTCTGATCCGATATTGCAAAAACCGTCGAGAGGCTTGACCTCTCGACGGTTTTTCGGTTTCCTAGCGCTGCCATGCATACGTATAGAGGGCATGAGCGACGCCGTCTTCTTCGTTGGAGAGTGTCACCTGATCTGCCGCTTCCTTGACGCCATCGGGCGAATTCGCTACTGCGATGCCCAGGCCTGCGAATTCAAGCATCCCCAGATCGTTAAAATAATTGCCGATCGCCATGACACGGCTCGGGTCAATGCCTCTTGCGAGCGCGAGCTGACGCAGCGCTGTTCCCTTACTTGCTTCTTTATGCATCACATCAATAAAAAATTCACCACTGCGGATATGCGACAGGCCGTGAGTCCAGCCGTTCCATTCTGCTTCAACACGATCAAGGTCGGCTTTTTCTCCAAATAATGTGAACTTTACGAGATCATTCGGCAACGGCTCATTCGCGCTGCGCATGACCGGCTTCGCCTCAAACATCTTGTACATCTCTTCCGCTTCCGGCGTAATGCCGTCGATCAACATCTGGAAGGCCGTATTAAAGTCATAGTGCAATTCGCTATTCTTGCAGTAATCGCGGAACCGTGCTATTTCATGCGCGTCAATGCTATATTGGTGCAGAACCTCACGACTAGCGGCGTCGATCGTCGCGGCTCCATTATGCGTAATCATCGTGCCGGACAATCCGAGCGCATCCAGCACCGGAAGCGCAGAGCCAGGGCCTCGCCCCGTGCATAGCACGATCTCCGCGCCAAGACTGGCCGCTTCTCGCACAGCCTCACGTACACCTTCTGTCAGCACATGGTCATCGGTTAACAGCGTCCCATCAATATCTAGCGCAATTAAATCATAGTTCAGTTTGCTCATTTCTCTCCCACCATCCTATCTCTATCTCTATCTCTATCTCTGTGTCCTATCCTACACTACACTACCACTACACTAACGGTGCGCATTTTGAAGCGATTCCAGCTCCGCCTCTGTAAGCGGGCGATATGCGCCAAGCGGAAGCGACTCGTCAAGGAGAAGTGGTCCCATCGAAATCCTGCGCAAATAAACGACCTTCTTGCCGACGGACTCGAACATCCGCTTCACTTGATGGAATTTGCCTTCATGAATCGTTAGCGTGATGCTGCTGTAGACGCCATCCTCACGGCTCTCTTTCTCGCCAATGATAAGCTTCGCCGGCATCGTCTCGTAACCATCCTCAAGCGTAACACCTTGTGCAAAAGCATCCTGGTCACTCGCATCAACATCACCATGCACAAGCGCTTCATACGTCTTCGGCACATGCTTCTTCGGCGACAGCAGCTCATGGGCAAGCTTCCCGTCATTCGTTAGAAGCAGCAGACCTTCGGTGTCCTTGTCGAGCCTGCCAACAGGGAATGGCTGCAGTACCTGATCCTCTGGGTCGAGCAGATCAAGCACTGTCCGCTCACGCTTGTCCTCTGTCGCGGAGATGACTCCCTGAGGCTTATTCAGCATGACATAGATCGTATCCTTGTATATAACCGTTTCATCATCGAACATAACCGTTTGAGCTTCCGGGTCCAGCAGCATCCCGAAATCTTTTACAATCACGCCATCGACAGTAACCCGTCCTTGCTTGACAACCTTGCGAATCTCACTGCGCGTTCCAAAGCCCATATTAGACAGCAGCTTATCCAGCCGCATTCGTTTTGCCATGTCATTCATTTCCTCCAGACGTCTTACGCACTTCATCCTATTGTATAATAAGTCCGCTCTATTGACCAACCCAAGCTAACGTTTCAAGGGAACAAAAAATCCCTGCCCCGGACTCGGGACAAGGGATCTAATCTCCTTCATGAAGACGCAATTCAAGCGGAATTTCCGCAAGCGCTTTCGCCAGCAGACGCAGCTGATCATCCTCTACGACAACCTCGAAGGGAACGAAGGCTGGACGAGGATCCGCACCGCTGCCTAGCAAAGTCAGACTTCTCGCCACATCAATACGAAGCTGCCGAAGATCAAGGCCCATCTTGGCATCGGGATAATGCACCAGCTTCTGCAGTGCTTGGTTGAACAGCTTAACGGCTCCCGAGAAATTGTCATTGCGCCAATGATGAAGGCCAACTGCAGCCTGCAGCAGCCCTTGATAAAGGAGATTGCGGCCTTCTTCAAGCCACAGCTCCTCCATCACCTCATGGCATTCAAAGTAATCGAGATCCACGTTAAACAGCACGACAAAATGGACAAACCGCTCATCATATGAACGCTCTCCATGCACCGCCATTTATGTCGTACCGCCCTTCTTCGCTCTGTAAAGGGACGATCTGATTTCATCTGACAGCATACGGATACCGAATGTATCCTCTTGCTCCCACAGCTCGTTGAATCGCAGCTGGAACTGTACCGCCTCGCGTACGCGATGGAAGAAATACAGCTCTTGAATATCACTCAATACGCTCGAGAACATATTCGATTTCTCTTCAAATTCCCGCTGTGCATCCAATATTTCGTTGCGAATGCTCGACATCTCCGCATCAAGCACGGATGCTGCTTCTGCTGCCTTCTTCAATCGGCCGCGCACAACGTCGGGCAAGCTTTCTTTATATTTGTAGTTCAGCGAATGTTCGATTGTCGCCCAGAAATTCATCGCAAGCGTACGAATTTGAATTTCTGCCAGCACATGTTTCTGGCCAATCGCCGTCTGAACCGGATATTCGACAATCATATGGTAGCTGCGATAGCCGCTTTCTTTGAAATTCGTAATATAATCCTTTTCATATACGAGCTTCAAATCTTTACGCATACGAATGAACCCTGCAACACGGTGAATATCATCGACGAATTGACACATAATGCGAATGCCCGCAATGTCCTCAATCCCCGTATCAATCTTCTCCATCGGTACGGATAAACGCTTCGCTTTCTCCAATATGGAAGAAATACGCTTTACCCGCCCGGTTACGAACTCCATCGGCGAATATGCTTCTCGATTCTTCAGTTCCGTACGCAACGTCTTTAGCTTGACCTTCAATTCTTCTACTGCTTGCTCATATGGCTGTAAAAATAGTCCCCAGTCTCTTCCGTCCATCCGGCCGCCTCCTATCTTAAGACCGATGATCTGCTCCTATTGCTTCACTAATTGATTTAAATCCATCTTTGCGGAGTGCGTCTTTCAAGCCGCCCGCAATTTCACGCAGCAGCTCCGGCCCTTTGTAGATGAGCGCTGTGTAGATTTCTACAAGACTTGCGCCTGCGCGAATTTTATCGTATGCATCAGCAGCCGTAAAGATGCCGCCTGAACCAATAATGGGCAATTTGCCGCTTGTTTGGCGGTACACCTCGCGGATAACTTCTGTCGAACGTTCCTTCACCGGCTTGCCGCTCAGACCGCCGGTTTCCTTCGCGTTCGGATGCTGCAGTCCGTCTCGGCTGATCGTCGTATTCGTAGCAATAATGCCATTTACTCCGCTTGCTACAATCGTATCGACCGTATACGCAAGCTGCTCATTCGACATGTCTGGTGCGATCTTAACCAGTACCGGCTTTCGCGCCGCGCCTGCCCGCTTCGCCTGGACGTTCATTTCGTCCATAACCGTCTGGAGCAGCAGCCGCAGCTCATCGCCATGCTGGAGCGCTCTAAGATCCGGTGTATTCGGCGAGCTAATGTTGACGACGAAGAAGTCGCCATATGTATACAGTTTCTGCAAACAAGTGCGATAGTCTTCATGCGCAAGCTCATTCGGAGTCGTTTTGTTCTTGCCGATGTTCACTGCAATCGGAATACGGCGCTTCGTATCCTTTGCAAGCCGCTCCGCCATCGCGTCGGCTCCATCGTTATTGAAGCCCATGCGGTTAATGAGCGCTTCGTCAGAAGGAAGCCTGAATAGGCGAGGCAAGTCATTGCCTGCTTGTCCCTTCGGTGTTACAGTTCCAACTTCGGCGAATCCGAAGCCGATATTTGCAAACATATCAACCGCTTTCGCGTTCTTATCAAGGCCTGCCGCAAGTCCAATCGGATGGGCGAAATGGAGGCCAAACAGGTCAATGGCCAGTTCTTTCGCTTTCTCTACACCGTACATCGTACGCATGAGTGCGGGGATTCCAGGGACCCCGCTTGCCGTATGTAAACCATCAATTACCATGTGGTGGGCCTTCTCAGCATCCATTCGGAAGAAATAAGGCTTGGCCAATTTCGTATACAACACTTACGTTCACTCCGTTCTTCGTGTTAGCTCTATCGAACAGTTTAACGCGTTAGGCAGGAAAAAGAAAGAGCCAGCCCCTGCATTCATTAGGGGCTAGCTTAACATTTTCGCGAGGCTGATCAGTTGTGCCCGCATAAGAAAACGATTACAATATAGGTACAAACCCATTCATTGTGAGAGAAAGGTTGATCCACATGAGTCAAGCGAAGAAGAAGCCACCGATTATGAAGAAGCAGCAGAAGGAACAAATTAACAAGAAGGCGCTCATATGGATCGGAACTATTTTTATCGTCATCGTTATCATTATGGCCGTACTACTTGTAATTGATAAGTAACACCTGCGCTTCTAATCAAGCCACTTATAAACAACAGCGGTGTTCGTTTCGTCCTGCACCGGCTTCAAGCGGAAACGCTCGGAAGCCTGGGGTGCTCCGGCGGGGAGAACGCCGCTTTTTATTGTCACCTTCGTGCCCAGCGGCACCAAATCATACAGCTCCTCGAGATCCTTCTGATTCATCCGTACACAGCCATGCGACTCATCCTTCCCGATGCTATCTGGATCATTCGTTCCGTGAATGGCGTACAACGTCTTCGACATTGTCATCCCCCTGCTGCCGAATTCGCTATCATCCCGCCCGTTCGGGTGACGGACCTTCTCACTAATAGTAAAGCTTCCAGCTGGCGTCTTCTCGCCACCTAGCCCTACGTTATAGCTACGCACAATGACATCTCCGCTGATTACGGCGAGCTGGTGACTATCTTTATCAATTACGATCGAGAGCGGCTCTGACGGCAGCTTCGTATCCGCTTCTCCAGAGGTTGCTTCACTCTTCGTTCCTGCCCCCGACGCGTCACTCGCACCTCCCGCCGCTGACCCATTTCCAGACGACGGCTTATCTTCTTTATTGCCTTCTGACGCATCAGGACGTGCCCCGGCTTTCAGCTCTCTAAGCAGTTTCGGGAACAGTTGCTTCATTGCTGGCGAAGTACCTGCCAGCACGTTGTCCGGGTACGGACGTGTCAGATCATCCATACCGGATGGCCACACTTTATTGATAGCACGATACTGTGCAATCGCGCTGCGCAGCGTCCATTGCTGCTCTTGCTGTGCGCTCCATTTCTCATATAACTTATATGCCGTACTAGAATCGCCTGGCTGACAGTCGCATGCAGCGCCATCAAGCAAACTGACTGCGACCGGATCCGCTTCGCCTTGCCGCTTCGTCATCGCAAGCAGACGTGTCTCTCCCGTCCATTTACGCCACTTGCCGGCTTGCTGAAGCATCGCGGCTATGCCGGTTTGCTGTTTAGCCCCTGTTCCTTTCAATAAGCTACTTAGCGCCTTGCCCATTGTATTGTCACCGGCTGGCTTTACGATCGCAACGTTTATCCCCGGCTGATTGCTCTGCGGCGCACTTGCTTGCTGCTGCTGCGAATTATTCCCCTTCGGGCTTGTATTCGTAGCCATATCGGCTAGCGAATCTGCTTCATCCTTCTCCCCGCTGACTGGCAGTACAAGCATGAGACCCAGCAGCAACAACATCGCTGTCGAGGCGCGAGCCGCGAGCATCATGAGCTTCTGCTTGCGGTTCCAATTGGCTATCAATTCTTTCGGCCGATTCGCCAGTGGATGCTCTTTACGTTCATAAGCATCGTATACACTGCCTGATTGCAAGAAACAGTAGTTTGCTTTGCCTTCTTTCCCTTCGAGCAAATACTGTTTGCCTAGCAAATACCATGCCATTCGATTCTTCGGATGGTTCTGCACGTAGCGCTTTAAATAGCTCATAGTGTCTTCTTGCAGCTGCACAGGTAGGACCTCCATTTACTTTATGTAGGTACTATATCGGCAAAAAAAGCCGCCTGGTTTGCACCGGACGGCAATTTTTATATTTTTTACTTCGTGAACTGCTTATCACGGAGGAGAACTGCGCGTAGATCGGATAGCCATTGCACATCAAGTCCCAACTCTTCTGCGAAGAAGCGAACAGGCAGGAACTGCCGGTTATTGGAGATGATTGGCGCTTTCGGTAGCGTCACCGTAGTTGTCGATCCGCCTTCCACCTGTTTGACCACTTGAGTGGAGCCATTCTTCACGGTATAAGTTGTACCTGCAAACCCAAGCACCGTTTGACCATTCGCATATTGCACTTTGAAGCCGAGCTTCTCCGTCAGCACGCGGACAGGCACGAATGTTACATTGTTTTGAATAACAGGCGTTACATCGCTGTTCAGCTCCACGCTATTATACAAAAGGTGTATGCTGCCATCTGCCTTGACACCTGTCGGAGAGGCATAGGGAGCAACAATACGAACGGTGTTGCTGCCGGAATCTGCAACCGCGAAAGCACCACCGCCAACCCATTCAACGTCTGTTGGCCGGTTAAAAGCGGAATAGCGAGCAATGCCGTCAACAATACCTTCTTCCTGAGGTGTACCGGCAAGTGTTGTTACTTTTCCGCTCGCGAGGTAACGAATCGCATGGTTCAATGAATCAGCGATGAGCAATCCGCCATCCGGCGTTACAGCAAGTCCGCGCGGTGCATGCAGCTCCGCTGTTGCAGCAGCTCCATCTGCAAAGCCGCCTTCTGAGTACGGCGAGCCCGCATCATAATTAAGCTTCTCACTAGTTACCCCGCCAGCTACCGTCGTGACCGAATTCGTCTTGAAATCAATGTATCGAATGCGATTATTTCCTGTGTCGCTGACATACAGATTGCCACTGGAGTCGAGCGCCAAGCCGCTAGGTTCATTGAATTTCGCTTGGGCAAGCGGCCCGTCCGCATAATCGCCGACAGCTTCAATGGCCCCCGGATAATACTCGATAATTCGTTTCGACGGTGCGTTCAATGTCGTTACTTGACCATCTTTAATCTGACGGATGACATGGTTGAGCGTGTCTGCGACATAGATGACGCCTTCCTTATTCACCGCAATGTCAAGCGGATGATAGAAGCTCGCGTTCGCTGCAGCGCCATTATCCGAACCTATCCCTCCGGTCCCTGCAACAGTCCTAACGACACCAGTAGCTGATAAACTCCGAATGCTGTTATTGCCTGTATCCGCGATATACACCACGCCATCGCTATCTGCTGCGAGCCCCGACGGCAGGTTGAACGCCGCTTTCGCTGCGTCTCCGTCAAGCAAGCTGCCGAGCGGAGCGTTATATTCATCGGCTCCGATGTACAGCCCTGAAGTAGTAGTCGTTGCTGCAGCGGTTACACCTCGAAGCATCTGGTTGCGAGCATCTGCGACGAGATAACTGCCCGACTTCGCGGAGTAGAGCAGTGAAGTCGGCTCGCGGAATGCAGATGAAGCTGAACTCCCGTCATTCCGATCAAAAGCACCAGAGCCAGCTAAAGTATGTACTTCATATAAGTCCATATTACCAATCGAAGGCTGCGCGGCATTGCCTGCTGCAGCGAAGCTGTTGCTGCTAAACGTACCAACCGACACCGCTGCGGCTAGCAGCAGTGCGGCACCTCTTATTCTATTCTGCATGAAGGCTCTGTCCCTCCTTATCATAATACTTGCGCCACTTGCACAGTTAGATCTGAACCTTTAATAACTGCGACTGCATTGCCGTTCTGATCTACAGCCGTTACAGATTTGATTTTGAACGTCACTGGCACCGTTGCTGGCGCAGGTGGAAACTCGGTATGCATGCCTAGTAGGAACGGAAGCCGGACAACTGTTGTCTCCTCGTTGATCTCTACCGAACTGCCGCTGATTTTCACAACGGTATATAGCAATGTTGAGTGATGGTTAGTTCCTTCGATGATACGATAATCATCAACGCTGTTCGCCTCTTCTACAGTTTGGTTCTCCGGTTCAACGACAAAGCCGGAAGTACCACCGCCGCGGTACATAAGCGATTCTCCACTGTCAAACGCGCCAGTCGCAAACTGAGCAAGCTGATTGTCATATTCCACTTCAATTTGATAGCCCATAATTTTCTTCGATCCTGTGAATCCCTTAAACACGACGCCGAGGTCGATGAAACCAGACGAAATTGTCCCATTCGCAGTCGCCTGCAAGCTTACCGTCGAATTCGTGCCTACGCTTCCTGATCCGCTGTTCGTTCCACCGGTCGTCGGAATACTTGGCAATCCGGCAGTATTACGATTTTCGTCAATTCGCTTCTGTTCTTCAAGTGTTTGTTGATTGTAGTAGGTTTGATTATCCTTCTCTTTTTGCTTTTGCTGTGCTTGCTTGTTCGCTTCTTCCAGTTTGTCTCTCAGCTCTTGGGCCTTCTTGATGGCTTCTTGCAGCAATTCCTGTTTTTTCTTCTGCTCTTCCGCCTTTTTGTCAGCCAGCTGCTTCTGAAGCTCTTCGAATTTTTTCGCTTGCTCCTGCGCCTTCTTCTCGATATCGGTCAGCTGGAGTTCGCTGGTCGTCTTCGAATCAATCAACTTAGTGCCAGCGTCTTTATTAATTTGATCGATCACGTCTTGAGTTACCTTTTTCTGCGCGATCGCTTCTTTTGCAATAATAGATACTAGGTTTGTTAAATTATCAGTCATGCGCCGCAAATCTTCAGGTGTTTGAATGAGGCCGCCAAAGTTATCCTTGTTCTGCTCTGTATTCAAGCTCTCTTTCGCCTTCTCAATCATCTGCTTCTGTTCCGCAGCAATGGATACCGCATCTTGCAGAATCGCTTTCACCACGTCCGGTGAGGCCCCGTTAACAAAAGTAGCGAGGTCTACAATAGAAATGGAAGTTTCAACCCCATCCTCGCCATTCGCTTCACCTAACTGCTGCGACGGATAGATCGTTACCGTGTTCGACATACCCGAGTCGATGTCAGTATTATGCCGGTCTTTATTCGTGCTCGATTCGACTACGCCTGCTGCCAAGAATACACTCGTCTCACCTGTCAATGGATTCACCTTCACGAAGAAATGTGTTCCACGTACACCCATAATGGACGTTGGCGTTTCGATTTCGAACTGATCGCTCGCGTTGGAGACGGATTTCACCTTCACCCAGAGTGAACCGGCCCAAACGCTCATCTTCGTCTTCGCACCGCTGCTGTCCTTCATCTTCGAGAACGTGACTTGCGAGCCATTACTAATATTGATCTCGTCTGTATCTGCAGCGCTGCTCGACAGCGTTAGTGTGACTTTACCGTCTTTGCCTGTTGCAATTTGATCTCCCTCGTTCAAGCTCATATTGCGGAATGCCTTAAACGACTTCGCTCCACCTGATTTGAGTACGTTCACCGTACCGCTCATCTCTTTGACGACAGCTACGCGCATCACTTGCGCGGAGGCATGTCCCACACCTGCTAGTAACGAGCCTGGCCCAATAATAAGCAGTAGGCATAGCAGCATTAGGAGCGAACGGATATTTATGCTTCTGCGAAACCTCATGCTCCTTCTCTCCCCACATGTAGTAATTCCTGCTCATCTTCCGGTTGTTCCTCGGCAACGCCGAGCACTTCCGTTACGAGTACAGGCAGTTCCTTACCCTTTACTTTGATTTCACCGATGCTCTGCGTAATAAATTTGCCTTTCACGCGAGCAAGCGTCTCTTCACTAATAAGGATTTGTCCTGGCTTCGCATTGGCCTCAAGCCGCGCCGACAAGTTAACCGTATCACCGATCGCTGTATAGTCGAGTCGAAGCATCTGCGAGCCGATGTTGCCAACGACCGCCGGACCGCTGTTTACACCGACGCCGAACCTTACCGGTACGCCGATCTCACGCAAGCAGCGCTCCTCCAGCTCCGCCGATTGGCGCTTCATCTCAAGAGCCGCCAAAACCGCTAGCTCCGGATGATTCGGCTGCGAGATCGGAGCCCCGAAGATCGCCATAACGCCGTCGCCAATGAACTTGTCGAGCGTGCCATTCCATTTGAAGACCGCTTTCGTACAGATATCCAAATACTCATTCAAGACTTGAATGACCTGCTCTGGTTGCAGCTTCTCGGACATTGGGGTGAAGCCGCGGATATCGACGAAGATCACGCTAATATCGCGGCGCTGTCCGCCCACGGTCACTTCTTCGCCGGAAGCCAGCATTTCATCCACAACGGTACGCGGAACGAATCGACCGAAGATGTTAGTCACACGGCTTCTTTCACGCCGTTCAGTAACATAATGGCTGACGACTGACCAGACAAAGGCTGTGGTCATCGCGAGGAAAGGATATGTAATCGTAATAAATAGAGATTTAAATTGATAGAGTTCAATCCATGTCAGAACATAACCTGCTGCCAGCGCACCGTATACGAGAAACGCTTTGCCGCCAGTTACTCTTTCAAATAAAAGAATCGTGAGCAGCGAAAGCAGCACAATCAAGGCGTAATTTACGGCAGGTGTTGCTTTCGTAGAGAACTTGCCTGCTACGAGCGACTGCACCATATTGGCGTGAATTTCGACTCCATACATCTTGAGCGTTGTACTGAGTGGTGTTAAATATTCGTCCTGTAGGCCAGGCGCGTACGGGCCGATTAAAACAACATCCCCATTATAGTAATCCGCAGGCACGTTGCCTGAGAGCACATCGAAGAACGATTGCGAATCATAGCCTGTATCAGCGCTCATCTCTTCCCTTGGCATCGTATAGAACTCTGTTGCAATCTGATTGCGTTTGTCCACAGGAATATGCTGGCTGCCCCGGTACCAGCCGGACTTGTCTACATTCCAGGTAATTTGTTGATCCTTATCAAGCAAATAGTTCGCGAGCTTGACACTGAATGCCGGAATCATCTGCTCATCATCATTCTTAAGGCCGACAGTCAATTTACGGACCGTACCGTCCTGGTCCTGCATGACATTGATATGGCCGAGCTGTTCTTGGCTTGCCCCGATTGTATCCGCTGGATAGGAGATCGACTCTGTCTCCAGCTCTCCAGCCTCGTCCTGCCTTGCTTTGAAATTGAAGATAACCGGCAGAATGACGTTAGGGTACTTCTTCATCGTCTCCGCCATCAGCGCATCGCTCTCGGGCTCCTTCCCCGGCTCTGCAAGCACAACGTCGAGCGCAATCGCTTTCGCCCCAGCATCCGCAAGCATCGAGATGAGCTGCGCGTAGAGACTTCGGTCCCATGGAAATTGACCTAAATTATCGAGTGACGTCTGGTCAATCTTGATCAGTTTAATGTTGACGTTAGGCGCTCTCTCCGCGTCTGTTTGCTGGGTTACTTTGTCCTGTAGAAAGGACTCCATCCGGTTCAATGAGCCGCCAGTTCCCAAGCTGCTAAGGAAGGACCAGAACAAGCAAATGACCAGTGCTGCCGCGGTTGTCAACAACCATTTGCGCTTTCGCATAATTACCTCCTATTCTATTTTGGAACGGATAATATTACCTCTCATTCTTTTCTTCTATTCTATTGTAGTTTTACAGCCAATGGCAATCATAATTGTCGAAAAAACAAGAAAAGTCCCATCCCTTGTCGTAACAAGGAATGGGACTTTAGTGCGATCCTATGAAGCGCTCTTAATTGTTGAAAGCAGTGTCTGCGATCTTAATGGAATCTGTTGGACAGCCGTCTGCTGCGTCTTGCAAGTCATCATATAGATCGGATGGAATTTCAGTGTTACCGTGGTTGCCGTCGCTGCCAAAGATAACCTCTGCAAGTCCTTCATCATCGTAGTCATAAATATCCGGTGCCGTTGCGCCGCATGCACCGCAAGCAATGCAAGTATCTTTCTCAACCCATGTAAACTTCGACATCGTTTTCCCTCCTATTAGTTCTAACCTTAAAACCGCTTACTTGTTGCTTGTGCAAACAAATTAGCGAACAACCTTCACTCATCACTATATAACATATGATCGTCAGTTTGCAAGGATGTCCCTCTAATTCGTTTGTTGCGAATGAGCGCAGAAGGATCGTCGCCAAGCATTCCTGCAGTGAGCACTGCATCCTCGCCAAACTTGTCTCGCAGCATATCCATTGTCTTCGTCAAAGCATCCTTTCGAGGCTGCTCTTTATAATCGAATAGATCAAGCTGGACCGCAGTCTCTGATTGAAGTGATAGATTTTGAAGGGTGATGCCGAGCAGCCGAAGCGGTTCGCCTTCCTTCCAATGTTTATCGAACAGCTTGCAAGCTTCTCTGTGAATATCATATGCCGAATCCGTAGGCGATGTTAGCGTAACGGATCGATTAAACGTCGACATATCCGATCGCCTCATTACAAGCTGAATGGTAGAGGCCATCATCTTCTGGTGGCGCATTCTACGACCTGTCTGGTCCGCTAGATTGAGCAGAACCCTGTGCGCATCCTCGCGTTCCTTCACATCTTTCGGCAGCGTCGTTGTGTGTCCGATTGACTTGTTGCGTTCCCTTGAAGCGTTGACCTGCGAACTATCGTGGCCATGTGCTGCCGCTTTCATCCAAGAGCCGATCACGCCAAAATGCTTGTTCAGCATCGCTTCGTCCGTATCCGCGAGCTGCCCGATCGTTCTGATATTCAGCTTCGTCAGCTTCTCTGCCGTCTTGCGGCCAATCCCGAACAGGGTGTCACACGGCTTGTCCCATAGAAGCCTGGGCACATCGCGAATGCGCAATACCGTGAACCCGTTCGGCTTCTGCATATCAGAGGCCATCTTCGCAAGGAGCTTATTCGGCGCGATTCCTATCGAGCTGGGCAGGTTCCACTCGGACCGGATTCGATCCTGTATTTGGTGTGCGATTTCGAGCGGTTCGCCGAAGGTGGACGAGCCCGTAATATCCAAGTAGCACTCATCTATCGACATGGCTTCTACAAGCGGTGTATACTGCTTCGCAATCGACATAAACCCTTGCGAGTACTTACGGTACAGCTGAAAATCCGGCTTGATCAATAGAAGATCCGGGCAGCGACGCAGCCCCTCGCGAACCGTCATGCCTGTCTTAACGCCTAGCTTCCGGGCGGCATAGGACGAGGTGACAATGATGCCTCTGCGCTGCTCGACGCTTCCGGCGACAGCGGTCGGTTTATCTTTATAGAGATGAGGCTCCTCCGCTTCGTGCACCGAGCAGTAGAAGGCGTTCATATCCAAGTGAAGAATAACGCGGTTTTTCCCTGTTTTCTCTTGCCCCGTCTCCTTATCCACCGCTGAACAAACCCCCTCTTCCCACTCACTCATGAACTCATTTCAGCATACCTTTGGCGAAAATCACCGTCAACTTCGCATTCTGATCCAACACCGACTCTGTCAGAAAGAAAGTCGCATTTACGCACTGGATAAGTAATGATATAATAAAAAATTATCACAATGCATTGTTTCACATAGAAAGGAGCTCTAAGCAATCATGGCAAACACTATCTCCATCTTTGACACGACGCTGCGAGACGGCACGCAAGGCGAAGGCATCAGCCTCTCAGCAGACGACAAAATAAAAATCGCCCAGAAGCTCGATTTGCTCGGCGTACATTATATTGAAGGCGGAAATCCGGGCAGCAACAGCAAGGATATCGAGTTCTTCCAGCGCGCCAAAGGCTTACAGCTGAACGCGAAGATTACCGCTTTCGGCAGCACAAGACGGAAGAACAGCCTTGCAGAGCAAGACAGCAGCTTGCTGCGTATTGTCGAATCCGGCGTTCCGGCGGCAACTCTCGTAGGCAAGTCTTGGGATTTCCATGTACATACCGCTCTTCAAACGACACTTGAAGAGAATCTCTCGATGATCTATGATTCTTTTGCTTTTCTGAAACGGAACGATGTTGAAGCGATCTTCGATGCGGAGCATTTCTTCGATGGTTATAAGCATAATCCGGAGTATGCGCTTGCGGTATTGCGCAAAGCCCAGGATGCTGGCGCAGACTGGATCGTACTCTGTGATACGAATGGCGGCACGCTGCCGACAGAAGTGAATGACATTGTTTCCCGCATCCGCGCAGAGCTGAATGCGCCGCTTGGTATCCATACGCATAATGATTGCGAGCTTGCTGTTGCGAATACATTGGCAGCCGTTCAAGCCGGTGCGCGTCAAGTACAAGGTACGATTAACGGTTATGGTGAGCGTTGCGGCAATGCAAACCTGTGCTCGATCATCCCGAATTTGCAAATCAAAATGAACTATCGCTGCGTAAGCGACGATCAACTGCAATCGCTCACGAAGACAGCTCGTTATATTAGCGAGATCGCTAACGTGCACATGCCTGTCGCACAACCCTATGTCGGCAACGCTGCGTTCGCGCACAAAGGCGGCATCCACGTCTCCGCGATTATGAAAGACTCGAAGACGTACGAGCATATTCGCCCTGAATTGGTCGGCAACAAACAGCGCGTACTCGTCTCCGAGCTGGCAGGCCAGAGCAATATTATCTCCAAGGCACAAGAGCTCGGTCTCGACGTGAACACTGGCAACGAGAAGACGAAGGAAATTATGGAACGCATTAAAGAACTGGAGCATCAAGGCTATCAGTTCGAAGGCGCAGATGCTTCACTGGAGTTGCTGCTCCGAGACGCATTCGGTGAGATGAAAGAAATTTTCAAGCTCGAATCGATGAAGATGCTCGTTGAGAAAACGAACGGTTGCATGAACGCGGAAGCGATTGTGAAAGTGAATGTCGACGGCCAGCCGATCTACACAGCCGCGGAAGGCAACGGTCCAGTTAATGCACTCAATAACGCTCTGCGTAAAGCATTGGAGCCATTCTATCCGAGCATTAATGATTTCCACCTATCTGATTACAAGGTTCGCGTGATCGACGAGAAAGGCGCGACAGCAGGCAAAGTCCGCGTACTTATCGAATCAACCGACTTCAAGACGACTTGGAACACAGTTGGCGTCTCGAACAACGTCATCGAAGCGAGCTGGGAAGCGCTTGTTGATAGTATCCGATATGCGCTGCTTAGCATGAATAAGATTGACAATGCCCACGAAGAGCCGCGCGAGCAGCACGGATTGGTTAATCACTAATATTCATTAAACGAGAAACGCCAGATCAGCTTGATTAGCTGATCTGGCGTTTCTGTTATTATGCGCTCGGCTTCTGCTCTGTCTCTTCCTGAACCGCAATCCACTTATCAATCATTGATTCCCACTTGCTCTTCGAGATCACCCCTGTGACCCGCTCCCTCACGACTCCATTGCTATCAATAAGCAAGCTTGTCGGGAATTGATTGACCTTGTACAAATCTGTCGCTTTGCCGTCTCGGTCCATGAGTATCGGGAACGTAAATTGCTGCTGATCGACAAACTCTCGCGCCTGCCGCTCTTTATCCATACTCGTTGCATTCACGCCATACAGCTCCAGCTTATCGCCGTACTTCTTCGACAACGCCTGTAGGTCAGGAGCTTCCAGCTCACAAGGTCCGCACCAGGAAGCCCAGAAATTAAGCAGCAGCAGCTTGTCCCGCTTGCCACCGATATTCTCGGGCTGTTCATCCAAATTCGGCAGCTGCAGCGTCGGCGCTGTGTAGCCCGGCTTTGGCAGCATATCGCTAGAAGCGGCAAGCGCTTTGTCATGCTTCCCTGTATTCTGATAAATGGCCGCACCTGCGAGTGCGAGCACGATGACGATCAAGACGATTGAACGTTTCATATTGCGCCTTCTTTCTACATTTTACGTTAGCTCGAGGTTGCCTCCCTACATGTTACCATGTCTGAGAATGGTAGCTCAAGCTCATGGGCACATTACAGGGCGAAGGTCAAACCACAAGCATGGGGGCATCCGCGCGAATGAAGCAATCAACAACATCGAAATGGGCTGCGAATAAGCCTGGCAAGCTGCGTACAGCAGACCATAGCAGCCGCAGCAAGGACGATACGAAGAAGCAGAAGCAAGCCGGAGGTAGAAAATGGCTGGAGTATATTGCACTCGCCACCGTGCCGCTCGTCCTCGTTCTAGGCAATTCCATGCTTGTTCCGATTCTCCCGGATATGGAGAAGAAGCTACATATTACGAGCTTCCAATCAAGCCTTGTCATCACATTATTTTCCGTATCTGCTGGTCTCATTATTCCCATATCCGGCTATTTATCCGATCGTTATTCACGTAAAGCCGTCATCTTACCTTCGCTCGCGCTATATGGCATAGCCGGCATCGTCGCAGGCATTGGCGCTGTAATGCACTCCTACTGGCTGCTCATCGCGTCTCGCGCACTGCAAGGGATAGGAGCAGCCGGCACTTCACCTATTGCGATGGCGCTAGTCGGCGACATGTACAAGGACGGTACCGAAAGCGAAGCGCTCGGCCTTATTGAAGCTTCCAATGGCGCTGGCAAGGTGGTCAGCCCGATCATAGGCTCTCTGTTGGCGCTCATCGCCTGGTATATGCCGCTATTCGCGTTCCCACTGTTCTGCGCAGGCTCCTTCTTTGCCATGATGCTGCTCATTAAGGAACCACCTAAAGCGAGCAAAGAAGCGGTTCCCGTCAAACAATATGTCGGAGACATTAAGAAGGTGTTCCGCGAGAAAGGCCGCTGGCTCATCTCGTCCTTTATTGCGGGTTCACTTGGACTCTTTATCTTGTTCGGCGTGCTCTTCCGGTTGTCCGATCTGCTCGAGAAGGCTCCTTACCATATTGACGGCGTTGCCAAAGGCGGCGTGCTCGCCATACCGCTCCTTTTCCTCGTCATCACGGCATACATCACGGGGCATCGCATTAAGAACAACGGCACCCTCATGCGCCGACTCATGATTATTGGGCTCGCTGTCATGAGCGGCGCACTAGCCGCTGCAGCATTCTTGCATCATAACATCTACGCGCTGATTGGCTTCGCTGCGCTCAGCAGCCTCGGCACGGGAATGCTCCTGCCCTGCCTGAACACGCTCATTACCGGCGCTGTTGATCGGCCTCATCGCGGCATGGTTACATCGCTATACAGCAGCCTTCGTTTCCTCGGCGTAGCCTTCGGTCCGCCATTGTTTGGATGGATGGCTTCACGCTCAGACACATTACTGTATAGCGTCGTATCCGCGCTTTCCGCATGCGCGCTGCTCATCATCATCTTCCTCGTTCACCCGCCTCAGAAAGCGGGAGACAGCGGTTGACGAATGCGAGGCATGAACACTTATAATGAATGGAGTCAACCATCACCATTCAGGAATGAGGCCTCGCATTCGTATGTCATACAGAAATACCGAACTAACGCCCGATAACGATCAGCCGAATGCAGTACCGAATCGAACATTCGTTTCAATGCCAACAGCCGCCAGGTTGGCTCTAGAGGCACATGAGCAGCTATTGCGCAGCTGCTCTGATGCCATGCCTAGCGAAGCATGCGGCGTCTTGGCGGGAACGCTCGAACATATCGACGGCGTACCTCTCGTGAGCGTCACCCATGTATATCCGGTAAACAATGCAGAAGCAGTTTCCCGTTTGAACAACCAATTCGCGTTCGAACCCGCTTCGTGGATCCAAGCCCTTTATCACATGCAAAAAAACCGACAATCACTTGTCGGTTACTACCATTCTCATCCTACATCGATGCCACTACCGAGCGCTGCCGATATGATCGGCATTCGGACTGCTGCTGCGCGTGATACGTCGTATTGGATTATTTCGCTAGCCAATTCGGCTCGCCACCCAGTCGTTCAGCCTTACTGGATCCATAACGACCCGCACGGCCAGCTATGCTGCAGTCCATTAATGCTTACTGAGATACGCGTATAAGTCCCCAAGAGTAATGACATTCCGGCTTAGAATTCGCCGCAAGTAATTCTGCCACAGCTTCGCGGTCATAATCGAATCCTCCAAGGCATGATGCCGCGTCGTGATCTCAATGCCGCTATGCTCCAGCAGATCGTCGAGGCTATAGCTCTCGCGATTTGGCTCCAACCACTTTGCCACAAGCATTGTATCAAGTACCCGATGCGTCAAATTAACCTTCGACGTCCGCCAAAGGGCAGCGTTTAGAAACTGTTTATCATGACCGCTCGCATGCGCGATCAGCATTCTTTTGCCGACGAACTCCATGAAATCATGCAGCACTTGCATCAGATCTGGGGCATCCTCGGTCATCGCATTCGTGATGCCGGTCAGCTCCGTAATATGCTTCGGCACTCTCCGCTTCGGATTGACGAGGCTGTAGAATGTCTGCTCAGGCACCAACTCTTCGCCTTTCAGCAAGACGGCGCCGAACGATATAATCTCATCGCCGTTCGTCGGATAGAAGCCCGTCGTCTCCAGGTCGAAGACGACCACCTCCATGTCACTTAGCGGCGTATCCATAATGGAATCTTTTCGCTGCTCCTTAGACATCGAGCGAATGAAGGCCATCTGTTGCGCATTTTGAGCACCGACCGCGCCGGCAATCGCTGACGTAAGTCCGCCCATTTTGTACAAATGCCACATTCTACCCATGCTGCGCTGTTCCTTCATACTTCTCCCCTCCGTCAAACCTCAGCCTTACTTTAAGAGCCTGCCTTTCGTTTGCTTCTGCACCTGTCGCTGCAACTTCTTCACGACTCGGAGCGCAGCTTTAAGCTCGTCAATTAATTCTTTCGACAGCTTCGCCTGCGGCAGCTTGCCGCTGTTTGTATACACTCCGTCCTCGGCGCGAGTCATCGTCATCAGCCGAAGGCGCATAAACAGATTGAAGACACCTTTATACTCCACACCATCCAGCCCTGCAATGACGCCACGCTCGCTCAGCATTGCGATTCGGGATAATGTTGAAGTTTCCCTCACCTCTGCTTTAATGCTCATAAGCCGAATTGCATTGACCATCGGGATGTAGGCCCCATATTTCAAATCCAGACTTCCCGCCTCTTCGCCATATTGCTCCTTGAGCAGCTGACCGAATACTCCAATCAGCACTTTATGGCGCATCGTATTGTTAAGCATGTGCTGAACAATCGTCTGGTTTACGAGCGTATCGGAATAATAATGGCTTTTTAGCGCGTGCAGCAATGTTTCTTGACCGTATACGCACCGGCAATCTGCGACAATGAGAAGATACCTGACACACTCCCAGTTCGGCTCTTGAAACCAGCCATCGAGCTTCGCTTGCCAGCCTGAGAGCGATTGGCACCAAAGCGGATTAGAGCTAATGACATTCCCCTCACACGGCGGATATCCGATATCTTGCAATGTCGCAACGACCGTAGCACTTAGTATACGAAAATATTCCTCTACCTCTTCCCGCTCCGCTTCTTCCACCGGATTCTCATAGATCAACCCGCTGTCTTGGTCGCTGGATAATGTTTGTTCTTGTCTGCCACCGCTGCCGAACAATAGATACGCGTAAGGCACGGGTGGGGATCCATGCCCCATCCGTGCCAGCTTCGCTTCTGAAAGTGAGATCGCCTGGCGAATTAACGCATCATGTACCTCATTCAGATCCGTATAAAATTGTTCGATCGGCTGCTCGGCCTGCAGTACAGCCATTTGCTCATGGATTTGATCCCGCAAGCCGCGCAGCGCAATCACATCATCTGTAGTCCCGATGCGTGTGAACAGCTTTGCACGAACTGAATCGCCCATGCTGTGCTCACCCCTGCCCTAGTAATAGAAGCGACGAATAGTAGGTCTTACATGCTGCTTTGTGCTTTTTTCATTTGTTCCGGATATCCGAATGCACCATGCTCAGAGAGGTCAAGACCGATAATCTCTTGCTCTTCTGTTACACGAAGACCCATAACAACCTTCATTACACCGAGGATGATGAAGGATACAGCCAGCACATAACCGCCGCACACAAGTACCGATTCAAGCTGTACCCACATTTGGTGCCAATTGCCTGTATCAATGATACCGCCTTGACCAACGTTCAGCTTCTTCGCAAGTACATCCGTTGCAAAGATACCATTCGCGAGTGTACCCCAAACTCCTGCAGCACCGTGCACAGAAAGTGCATAGATTGGATCATCGACTTTAATTTTCTCGAAGAACTTCGCGCTGAAGAATACGAGCACACCTGCGATCAAACCGATAACAACCGCTGCCCAAGGATCAACGAATGCGCAAGTTGCTGTAATGGCAACCAAACCAGCTAAGCCGCCGTTCAACGTTGTTGTGATATCAGCTTTACCATTTACGAGCCAGGAGATCAACAGTGCTGCAACCGCGCCGCCAGCTGCGCCGAGCTGTGTGTTGAATGCTACATAGCCGAAGAACCCATCGCCTACGCCAAGCGCGCTACCAGCGTTAAATCCGAACCAGCCAACCCACAGAAGAAGTACAGACAATGCGCCGAATACTTGGTTGTGACCAAGAATTTCGTTAGCGGAACCGTCTTTATTGAAGCGGCCGATCCGCGGTTTGAGCAGTACGGTTGCGGCAAAGGCTGCAAGCGCACCTGTTAAATGTACGACCGTGGAGCCTGCATAGTCTTGCGCGCCTTTCGCGAACAACCAGCCTGTTGGGCTCCAAATCCAGTGGGAGATAACCGGATAAACAATTGCTGTGAACAATATTGTAAATACGAGATATGCGGACAGTTTAGCGCGTTCTGCGAAGCCGCCCCATGCGATCGACAGCGATACAGCTGCGAAAGCCAGTTGGAAAATGAAGAAGATGGTTGAAGGAAGCGACTCGCCATCAGCAGCTGCTACTGTCGGAGCAAAGAGGTAGCTGCCCCAGCCGATGATCTTACTGATCGAGTTCTCCGCGTTATCAGAGCCAAAAGCAATTGCATAACCGACTGCCCAATAAACCAATGTACAAAGGCCTAACGTGAACACCGTTTTACCTGCGATGTGACCTGCGTTCTTCATTCGGGTCGAACCGGCTTCCAGTAGGATGAAACCGCCTTGCATCAGAATGACAAGAACTGCTGCAACGAGCACCCAGATGGAGTTGAGCCCCATATTGAGCGTTGCTGCAGACGGGTCGTCTGCAAAAGCCATAGCGGGGAATAACAGCGAAAGAGCTCCTAGTGACATGATTAACTTTTTGACCATGAACGACCACTCCCTAATGTTATGTTTCTTGACATGATAAGAAAGACTTAATGTCATTATAGGTTGGAGTATTCATTTTGACAATACATTTTTCCTAATTTACTAAAAAAAATCTAACATTCGTCTCTCCAAACGAATCGAATGTTAAGTTTTTTAACGAATTCCATGTCAAAACACCCGTCCCAATGGAAAATCCTTCGCATTTAGAGCTGTATCGCACCTTTCACTCAACCTTCTAATACCTCTAATTTTGCTCCCATCATCTCCTATCACCCCCTCATATGGACATCCGCCGATTCGATGTTAGGTTTCCTACATGGAAAATTCACCAAAGCATTACGTTTGACTGTATGGTTCAACTTTCTGTATCATAGGAACTAGAAGCTTATGCGGTACATACTGATGAAATGAAAGAGGTGATTCCAATGTCCGATTTGTCATTGCCGTTATACCGGATTGGTGAATTATCCAAAATGGCTGGTGTAAGTCCCCGTACAATTGATTTCTACACGTCGCTCGGACTGATCGAGCCGGAACGCCGTTCCGCCAAAAATTATCGTCTCTATAATGATGAAACTTTGCATCGGCTCAAACGTATTGATCAATTGAAGAAAGACAAATTATCGCTCGACGAAATTAAAGCGAGTATGGCGATCTGGCGTAAAGTTTCATCAGAGGAGCAAGTATCCGACAAGCTGATGGACTTGCAGCTTCATCTCGAGCAGCTGCAGCGCGAGGTGCAGGAGATTGAACCTGTGCTCAGTCAATTGAAGCCGCAGCAGGCCAAGCAGGTCTTCAAACGTCTTGTACCTCAAACGGCAGCTTGCGTCGAAGCACTCATGCTTCTGCTTAATAAGGGCGGTATTATGTAGCATTTATTTAATTGGAGGGAACAACGATGTTTTTTCACCCGCTGGATATTCTAATCTTACCTGCATTCCTATTGTCGCTCTGGGCCCAGTTCCGCGTTCGTGGTACATTCAACCGCTGGTCTGAAGTTCATACAGCGAGCGGGCTTACAGGCTACCAGGCAGCACGGATGATGCTCGACCGCAACGGTCTGCATGATGTGCCGATTGAGCCGGTCCCTGGCACGCTCTCCGACCACTACGACCCGATCCACCGCGTCGTCAGACTGTCAGAACACGTTTATTACGAGAATTCAATCTCGGCCGTTTCTGTGGCGTGTCACGAGGTTGGTCATGCGATTCAGCATAGCGTCCATTACCCGATGCTCGTTGTTCGCCATAAGATCTTCCCGGTCGTGAATATCGCATCCGGTGCAGCGCCTTTCTTGCTGCTTGCAGGCTTCCTGTTCCATGCGACAGGCCTCATCGGGTTAGGCATTATCTTCTTCTCTTGCGCAGTCGCATTCCAGCTCGTTACATTGCCGGTCGAGTTCAATGCCAGCAACCGGGCACGTGAAATCATGGTCTCTGAAGGATTTATTACGAACGATGAAGAACGCGGCGTTGCCAAAGTATTGAATGCCGCAGCGCTCACGTACGTCGCCGCAGCGCTTATCTCACTGCTTGAATTGCTAAAGTACATTCTTATCTTTACGCAATCGGATCGCGATTAATTAACATGTGTATGAATGAAGGGCGAGGAGCTTAGCTCCTCGCCTTTTTGTATATACAAAGACCGGCGCCCGAGGGGGCGCCGGTCTTCTGTCTAATACTATTCCGTACGGAAACGGGCAAGCGTTTCTTTGAGACCCGAAGATACGGTTTCAAGCTTATCGGACAGACGAACAAGTCCTTCACTGATGCTGTTCTGCTCGGTGCTTAGGGATGCAACCTCTTCCGAAGTAGCAGAAGACTCCTCGGCTACCGCGCTAACATTGCTCATTGCTTCAGACAATACAACCTGCGAACGTTCCAGCTTGCTGATCGACTCCGTTACTGTACCGAGGCGACCAACGAAATCACCCATTTGGCCTTGTACGGTTAAGAAGATTTGGTTTGCTTCTTTTACGGATTGAATTTGTTCCTGGAAGATCGGATAAGCCGTCGACAATACGTTTACGGTCTCGTCGATTTCTTTCTGGATGGTCTCTGTAATTTGACCAACAACATCAATAGATTGACGGGATTGATCCGCCAACTTGCGAATCTCATCCGCTACGACCATGAAGCCTTTGCCGGCTGCGCCAGCACGAGCAGCTTCAATCGTCGCATTCAAGGAAAGAATATTCGTCTGCTTCGTCATGTTATTGAGCACATCGAGAATTTTACGAATGGAACGCGTGCTTTCTTTCAGGCGGTCAACCTTCTCCACCATGGAGCGCGTCATCTCTTCAGTCATACCCGTCTTCTCGATGAGGCTGTTCATATACGAAGTACCTTGACGGCTTGCTTTCTCTACTTCAGATGCTGCAACGCCCATCTCTTGGTTCGACATCATGACCTGCTGCATCTGTTCGCCGATCTCGCCGGTCAGGTCACTGCCCTTCTCGGCTTCAGTCGCCAAGCTCGAAGCGCCGTTCGCTATCTCTTCGGTCGCAACCGCGATTTCACGTGCCGAAATTGCAGTCTTCTTCGATGCGTCGGACAATTCTCCAGCAGTAACTAGTACGTCCTGTGCTGATTGATTCGACTGATTTACAAGCGTTGTAATCTGAGACATCATCTGGTTAAAGCTTTGCGCGAGCTGACCGATCTCATCTTTCTTGTTGATCGTAGAACGGACAGTCAGGTTACCGCGCTCGCCTTCATTCATCAGGTTACGCAATCTCACGAGTGGAATCGCAACCATCCGGATAACAAGTAAGCCGATACCAATGGCTAGCAACGCTGCAATACCTGCGATGATCCACGTCGTATTCAAAATCTGTTTAGCGTCCTTCACCAGCTCATCTACCGGTACCGATCCAACGAGCTTCCAGTCCACATTCTCAAACTGATTGTAGATCGCAAGCACTTCTTTGCCGTTTGCGTCTGTCGCTGTCTTCGAGCCGCTCTTTGCAGCTTTGCCTTCCTTCGGAAGTGCAATTGGCGAAGGCTTTCCGATATCTTCAGGCTTGCTTGAAGGATTGCTTGGAAGTACGTAGTTACCAGCACTATCAACAATGGTAATGCTACTGTCGTCACCTAGCTTCACACTTGAAAGCACTTCGCTAAGCTCTCTCAAGTAAATCTCAATAATCATAACAAAATTGCCTTCATTCGTAACCGTGTTCTTCATCACGCGGCCCATTGCAAAAGTTGCCTCTGGTACATCGCCTCTGTATCCTTTAGCTTGTGCTGGAAGCCATACAAGACGACCTTTGCCTTCCACAACCTTCTTCATCCAATCCGACTTCTGAGCGAGCTCCGTCGACATGGCAGAAGAGCCTGTCGAGACAGAAGTCACATCTCCCTTAATCGGGATAATCGCTGCGCCAAGAATGGATTGGTTACCAAGAATATAAGACTGCAACGAATCGCTAAGCTTCTTCATCGTATCGAATTTCTCATAATCGTCTGACACAACATCCAAAGCGCTCAAATTATCTTGAACCGTCTTATCGAGCAATATCTGCATGGAAAGCGCTTCGTAGTTCTTGAACATCATGTCGAGCTTACCCGACGACTGCTCAATGGCCACGGCGCTCGATTCAGTTACCTTATCCTTAATGATGCTCTTGGATGTCGAATAGGAGAATAATCCAACCACAAGAACGCACACTAGAATTGCACTGAAAATAATTAAGAAGAGCATGAGGCCGACCGATTTGATCGGGTTCGTCATCTTCACATTCTTAATTCCGTTCACAGAGCTACTGTACAGATCTTTGACATTCGGAGTCCGTTTTTCACCTTCTGATTGCGTTTTCATTTTTTCCTTGTTCGCGTTCATCTTGAATTTCAACTTCACTGCCCGACACCACCAATTCTGCGGATATTTCGCCATTTTTGTCTATTTTTACTTAAACAATAGTATCGTTAATATCGGCAACTGATCTCCAAGATGTTAGCATTTCTTTAAAAATCTTCATAAAAAATAATCCTAACTGATTACTCAGTTAGGATTAAATCAGGTCATTAGACTTATGGTGTACATTAACGCACTTTCTTCCGCATCATGTCCATAGGCTTAACCGGTTGTTCGGTCTTCATGACGATATATTGTAACGGATGTCTTGCTGCGTCAAGTACATTACCGCTCTCGTCTTTAATTTCGCCGACTACCTGCTTAAAGAACGTCCCGTTCGGACCGAAGAATTCTACCTCTTGACCAGGCTTGAAATGGTTACGCTGCTGAATAACCGCATGACCTGTCGACTCATCGTACGAGATAACAACGCCTGCGAAGTCATAAGGCGTAGCCTTATCTTCTGGTACATAAATATGATCTTCTGCACCTGGCGTATCGTAGAAGAAGCCGGTATTCACCGGACGGTTAGCCGCCTTCTGAATATCATCCAGCCATACTTGCTTCAGCACATAGTTCTCTGGATCAGCCATATACGAATCAATAGCTTGACGATATGCATTGACAACTGTCGCTACATAATGAAGACTCTTCATTCGGCCTTCAATCTTGAAGCTGTCCACACCAACATCAATCAGATCCGGGATGCTCTCAAGCATACAGAGATCCTTGGATCCCATCGTGAATTTATCTGCGTCCATGCCGACCATTTGAAGGTCATCCTCGTAAATATCGTACTTCCAACGGCACGACTGGCAGCAGCCCCCACGATTTGAGTCACGATCTGTAAAATGGTTCGACAATACGCAGCGTCCAGAGTAGGAAGAGCACATTGCGCCATGAATGAACGCTTCGATCTCAATATTGACGTGTTCTTTAATTTCTTGAATTTCTTCCAAGCTCACTTCACGCGCCAATACGACACGCGGTAGGCCTTCGTCCTTCCAGAACTTGACCGCTTGCCAGTTCATCGTCGATTGCTGTGTGCTAAGGTGAACTTCCATCTTAGGCGCTACGCGCTGCGCCGTTTCGATGATAATCGGATCTGCAGCAATAATCGCCGCGATGCCAGCATTCTCTAGCTCGCGCAAGTATTCTTCAAGCCCCGCGATATCCTCATTGTGAGCATAGATGTTCGTTGCGACGAATACTTTAGCGCCGTATTTCTCCGCAAACTCTACGCCTTCCTTCATCTCAGCGAAGCTGAAGTTATCGGCATTGGAACGCAGACCGTACTTCTGCCCGCCGATATAAACCGCATCCGCTCCATAATGAACGGCAAATTTTAATTTTTCTAAATTTCCAGCAGGTGCCAGCAGCTCCGGCTTATCCAGTCGGTTTCTTTTTCCCGTGTAACGGGGAGATACTTTCGTTGTTGAAGTCACCAGCTTCACCTCCACTTCCTTCGGTGACAATTAGTAAACCTGTTCCTTATAGAAGAATCCGTACGACAATTCACGTGCCGGATCTTGCAATTCTCGGATGGAATCGAGCCATTCTTCATTAAATGCGTAGCCTTCCGGATCCGCATAATAAGCATCAATAACAGCGCGATATGCACGTACGACAGCTTCGTTATATGCTATTGATTTTAGCAGGCCTTCGATCCGAAAGCTATCCATATTAACTTCCATTAGCTCATGCAAGTTCTCGATCATGCAGAGATCGTCGGAGCTCATAATGTGCGTACCGTTCGCATCCTCATAGATCGGGTAGCGTTCGTCCGGACGCTCGGTTTCCACCAAATACAAACCATTCTCAATGGTTCCATTAATGGGCACATCTTGTAGAACTTCGCTATCCTTCGCCTGGTGATCGAAGTAATTGTGCACAAGCGGACGTTTGGAATGATAGATATTCGTCAAGCCATGGACTTGAACTTGAACCTCCATCTCCGTATTCGCCTTCACATCAAGTACTTGATCCATATTCAGCTCACGCGCGAGAATCACTCTTGTCGCACCTCGGCGGCCCCAATAATTGGCGGTCGCATAGTTTGTCGACGTCATCTCTGCATTCCAGTGCAATTTCATATCTGGCGCTTCCGTCCGCGCTATCATCAATACAGCGGGATCTCCGAAAATAATTCCGTGTACGCCAGCTTCTGCCAAGCCGCGAATGTAGCCCGGAAGCGAATCGACCGTAGCGTTGTCCATTACGTTATTCACTGCTGCATAGACATTGGCTCCTCGCGAATGCGCGAGATTCACTGCTTCCGCAATCATCGCCAAATCAAATTCTCCCGGGAGCCGCATGCCATAGCGCGATTCACCAACAACGATCGCATTCGCGCCCGCTGTAATTAACCGCTCCATGTCGGCAAGGGATGCTGCATCAATGAGCAGCTCCGGTTTTGTTGCCATGGTAAGTCCTCCTATTGCTTTGCCGTTTCATTGCTTTTCTCAATATTGCGATTATGCTCTTTAAGCGTTTCGGCGAAGAGATGCTCATGACTGCCATCTTTCTTCGTCACGTAGTAATAATAATCGGTTTGTTTCGGGAACAGAGCTGCGTCAATCGATTTGATGCTCGGCGATGCGATTGGACCTGGCGGCAATCCTTTCACCTTATACGTGTTGTAAGGGCTGTCCACATCCAGATCAGTCAGAAGCAATCGCTCCTTCTGCTTATCAAGCAAGTATTGCACCGTTGCGTCGATCTGCAGCGGCATCCCTTTCTTCAGCCGGTTATAGATAATACCAGCCACTATCGGACGCTCTTCGTCAATGACCACTTCCCGCTCCACAAGTGAAGCGATCGTCAGCATTTCGTGCATAGAAATATCATGCTCGGTGAGTGATTCTTCCCAATTGTCAGGGAGCGTATCGAGCTTATGATCGAGCTCCTGCAGCATGCGCGTAATAATATCTTCAGGCTTACTGCTCTTCACCATCTCGTACGTCTCCGGGAACAGATACCCTTCAAGCCGGTGGCGCAGCTTAGCATCCTTCGGTATATTCTTCACTTCATCCACATCGCTCCATACTTGATCCTTATCAGTAAGTGCGATGAATGCTGCTTTATCGACATAACCCGCTTTACTTAACGTATCCGCAATCTGCTCTACAGTGAAGCCTTCCGGAATCGTAAAGCGAATGGTTTCTTCCTTTTTCGTCTCGCCAGCATTGAGCTTAGCGATAATTTCTTCCTTCGTCATGCCAGGCTTAAGTTCATAAACGCCCGCTTGGAACTTCGGACCTTCATGCTTATAGCGTAAGTAATATTTAAAAATAAATGCATTGCGAATAACGCCCTGCTCTTTAAGCACTTCAGCGAACTCGAACGGTGAAGCACCCTTCTTGAGTTCTACTTGAACGGCGTCCCCGGAAGATGCAGGTCGTAAACCGTTCCAAATATACAAGTACACACTGCCTACCGAAATAACCATTAGGCCGATAATTGTTGTTATGACCCAGAAAGTTATGCGTCCCCGCCTAGGTCCTGCAGGGCGATATTGAGCTGACTGTTCTTCTGATGAGTGCAACCGACGTATCCTCCGTTTCCGAATCAGCGCGGAAAAAGGGCGGTATAAGCCGCCCCTTCCGTACTCCTATAAGTAAAACCGAGCTTTCACTTTATGGATCCGCCCCGGTTTAATGCAAGAGAATCGCTAATCAAGGCTGTTCATCGCCTGCGAACATCAAATCATCGTATGCTTCAGCGACGGCTTCCCATTCCTCGTCATCCTCGATCGATTCCAGCTCCGGATCGGCGCCATCCTGAATCGTAATTCGGAAGAAAGCGACTTCATCTTCTTTCTGCATATCATGCGACTGCAATCCGGCATAGGAGTGATTACCCAGCTGGAATTCAGCGACGATTTGAAACGGCTCTGCCGCCCCTTCTTCGCCAATCAAATCTACTTCTGTGCCATAAATCGCTTTCAGCACGGAAATGCTTTTCACTTCAGACACTGTTTAGAGCTCCCTTCAACCACACGGATGGCTGTTAGTCGTTATCGTCGATCTCAGCGAGAAGCGTGTTGAACGTTTCTTCAACCATGTTCCACTCTTCTTCGTCTTCGATGGTGTAGAGCTTCAGATCGTCGCCGTCTTCCTCATAACGGAAGGCGTAAACCTCATCAGAATCCTCATCATCTTCTTCGCTTGTTTCGACATTAAGCGGCACGACCATCATATATTTCTGATCGGAGCCGTCTACTTCGAACTTCATGACTACCTCGAATTCTTCTTCGTTGCCATCTTCATCTGGAATGTAGATGATTTCCGGCTCTTCAAACTGCATGTCGTCCTTTGTCATCGTTACCCTCACCTTTTCGTTTTAGAATCGAGATAATTTTGCAAAATTAGCGCTGCCGCCATTTTGTCCACCACTAACTTTCGCTTCTTACGGCTAACGTCTGCCTCAAGCAATGTGCGCTCTGCGGCCACGGTCGTTAGCCGTTCGTCCCAAAGGTGTACGGGTAAATTTAGCTTCTGCTGTAAATCCTCTGCGAATGCGATGCAAATTTCGCCACGCGGCCCGATAGTGCCATTCATGTTCTTGGGCAGACCGACTACAATCTCAGAAACTTCGTGTTCCTTCACAAGCTGGGCAATGACTCCAACCTCACCGTTGTCGCGACGTTTCTCCACGACACCGACGCCTTGCGCGGTCCAGCCGAATGCATCGCTGACGGCTACGCCAATTCGGCGGTCGCCGTAATCCAATCCCATCAGACGCATACGACCTGGTGCCTCTTTTCCATGAGCTTCATTATTTGCTGTGCTGACTTAAGTAGGAACGTACCAGCTCTTCAATGAGCTCGTCTCGTTCTTTCCTTCGAATTAAACTTCGAGCATTGTTATGCCGCGGAATGTATGCGGGATCTCCGGACAATAGATAACCGACAATCTGGTTAATCGGATTGTAATCCTTCTCAAGCAGTGCATCATACACCGTAAGCATAATTTCTTTCGAAGAAGCTTCCAGCCCTTCCGCCTTCACGTCAAATTTCATTGTCTTGTCCATTGAATTCATCGCCAGCACCTCACTTTCCAAGCCGCTTAACAGCCGTTTAATATTGCTATCATATCACATTTGCCTGCGAGAGAACCAGTTCTTCGGCAATTTGGAGCGCTTCGCCCAGTTTTGACGGATCTTTCCCGCCTGCTTGCGCCATATCCGGGCGTCCGCCGCCGCCGCCGCCGCATGCTGCAGCCGCTTCTTTGACGATCTTTCCTGCGTTGAAGCCTTGCTTCACAAGCTCTGGAGCAACTGCTGCGACGAGGTTAACTTTGTCTTCAGCAACAGCACCGAGTACGATAACTGCGCCTTGCAGCTTCACTTTCAGCTCATCCACGATGCCGCGAAGCGCGTCCATGGACGGAGCATTTACTTGTGCAGCGAGCACAGTTACGCCATTAACGACCTTCACCTGAGATTCAAGCGAGCCCGCTTCGATCCGGCTCAGCTTGCCTTGCAGCGATTCGTTCTCGCGAGCGAGCTCCTTCACTTGGACGTGTAGCGCTTCTATACGCTTAGGCACATCGTTCAAGTTCGTCTTCAGCAGCGAAGCCGCTTGCTTCAGCTGATCCAGCTGACCTTCCATATACAGGTACGCGTTACGGCCAGTTACAGCTTCGATCCGGCGAACGCCAGATCCGATGCCGCTCTCGCTGACGAGCTTGAACAGACCGATCTGCGCAGTGTTCACTACGTGGCAGCCGCCGCATAGCTCTAGGCTGTAGCCACCGACACGAACAACGCGGACAACATCGCCGTACTTCTCGCCGAATAGAGCCATTGCGCCCATTTCCTTCGCTTCCGAAAGCGTCTTGTAGTCGATCTCAAGCGCAGTGCCAAGCCAAATTTGCTGATTGACGCGGCGTTCGATCTCCGTCAGTTCTTCCGGCGTAATGCTGCCGAAGTGCGAGAAGTCGAAGCGAAGACGATCTGGCTCAACGAGGGAACCAGCTTGGTTAACATGCTCGCCGAGCACATCTTTCAGAGCGCGGTGAAGCAAGTGCGTTGCCGTGTGGTTCTTGATTGTATCTTCACGTGATTGCGTCGATACAGCTGTTTGTACTTGGTCACCAACTTTAACAGTTCCGCTCGTGACAACAGCGTGGTGTACGGGCTGACCATGTGGTGCTTTCGTCACATTTTCTACTGTGAGCGTGAAGCCTTCGCCTGTAATCGTACCGCTGTCGCCGATTTGACCGCCGCTCTCTGCGTAGAACGTCGTGCGATCAAGAATGACAAGCACGTCACTTCCTTCAGAAGCAGAATCATCAAGCGCATCACCGTTTACGATCGCAACGACTGTTGCGCCTTCAATCGTCAGATCCTGGTAACCGACAAATTCGGATTTCGTCGTGAAATCAGCAAGCGGTCCGCCTTGAACATTCATGCCGCCAGTGTCTTGGCGCGCTGCACGCGCACGAGTACGCTGCTCTTCCATCGAAACGTCAAAGCCATTACGGTCAACAGTCATTCCTTGCTCAGCAGCAAAGTCTTCCGTCAGATCGAATGGGAAGCCATACGTGTCATATAGCTTGAATGCATCCGGTCCGCTAATTTGTGTGATGCCGCCTGCTTGGGCTGTTTTAACCAAGTCACCGAGCAACGCCAGACCATCGGAAAGTGTCTCATGGAAACGCTCTTCTTCGGTACGGATGACTCTCTCGATGAATTCGCGCTTATCGACAACTTCTGGGTAATGGCTGCCCATAATCTCGCCTACCACGCTAACGAGCTCAAACAGGAACGGACGATCAACGCCAAGCGTCTTGCCGTAACGAACCGCGCGGCGGAGCAAGCGGCGGATAACATAACCGCGGCCTTCATTAGAAGGCATAACGCCGTCGCCAACTGCGAATGCCACCGTACGAATATGGTCAGCAATGACCTTCAGCGCGATGTCGTTCTCTGCATCGGTGTGGTACGTTACATTTGCGATTTGGCAAGTACGATCAATGATCGAACGGAACAGATCCGTATCGAAGTTTGAATCGACATTTTGCAGAATCGAAGTCAAACGCTCAAGACCTGCGCCTGTATCGATATTCTTATTAGGCAGCGGCGTGTAGCTGCCGTCCTTATTATGATTATATTGCGAAAATACAAGGTTCCATACTTCAAGGAACCGTTCGTTTTCTCCGCCAGGCCAGCATTCCGGATCATTCAGGTCACCGAACGCATCGCCGCGGTCATAGAAGATCTCCGTACAAGGTCCGCAAGGGCCTTCGCCGATGTCCCAGAAGTTCTCCTCCAAGCGGTAAATACGCTCTGCAGGAAGGCCGATCTTCTCATTCCAATAGCGGAATGCTTCCTCGTCCTCTGGATAAACCGTAACGGACAGACGTTCTGGATCGAAGCCAATCCATTGTGGGCTAGTCAGGAACTCCCATGCCCAAGTGATGACTTCTTCTTTGAAATAATCGCCGATCGAGAAGTTTCCGAGCATCTCAAACATCGTCTGGTGACGGCGAGTCTTGCCGACATTCTCGATATCATTTGTACGGATACATTTCTGCGAGTTCGTAATACGCGGATTGTCAGGGATGACACGACCGTCAAAATAAGGCTTTAACGGCGCCATACCTGCGTTAATCCAGAGCAATGAAGGATCATTATGCGGAACTAAGGAAGCGCTCGGCTCAATTTTATGGCCTTTGCTCTCGAAGAAAGAGAGCCACTTCGAACGGATTTCACTTGCTTTCATAATCGTTCAACCCCCAAAATTTAATAGAAAATAAAAAAAACGCCCCTAAAAAACAGGGACGAATCATTCGCGGTACCACCCTGGTTATTGCATGCATATTCGCATCTACCCGCGATTAGCAAAGCAATCTCCTTAGTTAGACGTTAACGGGTCCACCCGGTGAAGTTCATTCACTCTCCGAAACCAGCTTTCAGCCATCCTTCGCCGTTAGAATTCTCACAGCCGACGTGGGCGCCTTACAGCACACACGAAGAAATTCTATCTCTGGGCAGCGGTCTATGACTTACTTTATGTTTCATCTACGATTTCGATATTCGGTTGACGTAGTTGCCATTAGTATATCCATAAGAGGCATACAATGTCAAACCGTCTTTCGCCTAACGTAATAAGCGAAGAAATGCTGAATGATAACCTTTAGCGCAGCGAAAATCGGAACCGCTAGAATCATGCCAACAATACCGGCCAGCTCGCCACCGACGAGCAGCACGAATATAATCGACAGTGGATGCATATGCAGCGTTCTGCCCACCACTTGCGGCGAAATAATGTTGCCCTCAAGGATTTGGCAGGCGGTATTGACGACAACGACGAGCAGCATCATTTTGACAGAAACCGTTGAGGCCATTACAAGCGCAGGCGCTGCGCCGAAGAACGGACCTAGATACGGGATAATGTTCGTCACAGCTACTACACTTGCGAGCAGCAGCGCATATGGCATACCGATAATCAAATATCCTACATAAGCGAGTGTGCCTACAATGACACAGACGAGAAACTGACCACGAATGTAGCTGCCAAGCGCATTGTCGATATCTTTTAACAGCCTGACGGCATGCTTGCGATGCGATTTGGGCACATAGGTCAGCAGCGTCCGCTCAAACACCTCGAAGTCTTTCAATATATAGAACGCCAGAAACGGGATGATGAACGCAATAAATACGATGTTGATCATCGCCCCGATGTTATTAATGAAGCTGAAAATTGCGTCTGAGCTCTGCTTCTCCAGCTTGTATATCGACTTGTTAATCCCGCCGCGAATGCTCTCGGGCAGAAACGATGAATTGTTCAGGTCATTCACGATCCCCTGCGCCTTCATCGTCAAATCCGGCATATGCTCATTCAGCTCCTGCAGCTGCTCCAGAAACATCGGAATGGCGTTCATCAGTATGACGGTTAACGTCCCACAGAACACCGCATAGATGAGCAGAACCGCGATCGTCCTAGGTACTCTGCGTTCGTTCAGCAGACTGACAATCGGATTGAGCACATATGAAATAATCATTGCAATTAAGAACGGTGCAAATACCGCGCGCAGAAAAACATAAATATGTACGATAATCGGCTTCAGCAGCAGCAGCAAATAAAGGGCAACCAGCCCAAGAATCAGATAGACGAGCCATACAAATAGACGATTGTTCGTAAAGCGTTCCACGGCACTGACTCCTCCCTTGGACGCGCAAAAAATAGCAAACGTACTAACAGTATATGTACAGGCTGTCGTTTTCATCCCCTTAAGCAAAGAGAACCTAAAGTGATAGATCAATATCGCTCAAGGTTCATAAAAAAGACGACCTCTCGCCAGAGGTCGTCTAACTGTTCCTTATGATGCATTAATTCGCATGCACCTGCGGCATATCATCTTCAAAGAATAGATCGTCCAGCGAGCTCAGCGTACCGTCTTCTTCAACCTGGTACACAGACATCTTCTCGCCATTCACCGTCAATTCAATGAAGCAGCCCCAGCAATAATACTGGTGCGATCCGATTTTACCGATATCCTTGGAACTGCAATTTGGGCATTTCATCGTTCATTTCTCCCTATATCCGACTCAGAAACTGCGACCGGGGTAAGGTATGCCTCGCTGCCGGCCGGTACAATTATGACATTCTCTCCGAGCATGACTTCCTCTGTTAGTCGCGGCACCGGAAGCCACTTACGGCCTTCCATCATGTCCGCTATAAAACCATCAGTCAACTCATAGCCTACTATTTGTGTACCCTGTAATTGATCAAAATAAACATCGGATACTCGGCCAAGTTGTTCACCATCAGTAGTCACGACGGGTAAATCTTTCAAACGGATCATTCCAGTATGGAACGAACGCTGAATTTCTGCTTGCTTCGTCTTCCGTACAGATGCCGTATTCATAATAATAACGGTATCCGATCCGCAGACGAGCACTTCACTCCAGAGCACTGCTTTCATTGCGGTCAAGAATCGTCTGCCGGCGTCCAAAATAATTCCGCCGAGCTGCCAGTGTTCGTCAAACCATGCATCCTTCACATGGCCGACCTGCTTGCCGGCACTCATCTCAACGACCGGAAGCCCGATCACATGCTGTAGTCTTAGCACCGTATTAGGAAAGCCTCCTAGGCATTAGTACGAACACGGCCTATAAAAGTTGCAACTTTTTTTGCGGCCTGCTCGAGTTCCTCCATAGTATTTCCCAATCCGAAGCTAAATCGTACAGCAGATGCTTGTCTTTCGATAGAAACGTCCATCGCACTAAGCACATACGAGGGTTCAAGCGCACCTGATGTGCAAGCCGATCCGCCAGATGCCGCAACGCCGGCCAAATCCAGATTCATGAGCATCGTCTCCGAGCTGATGCCGATAAAGCTCATGTTTAGAATGTGCGGCGCTTGCATCGTATCATGACCGTTAATTGCAATCTGATCTGCTCCTACCGTTTCAATCATCCGCTCTATCCATTTAAGACGAAGCTGACTGAGCAAAAGTTTCCGTTCATCGATTGATTTCACAGAAAGTTCAACTGCTTTCGCAAATCCGACAATGCCGGCAACATTCTCTGTGCCCGCACGTCTACTTCGTTCTTGCGAACCGCCGTGTGAGAATGGCTCGAGCGTTATACCTTTACGCACGAAGAGTGCGCCAACGCCTTGCGGCCCATTAATCTTATGGGCGGAGAAGCTCATAAGATCAACAGGCAACTGCTTAAGATCAATAGCAAGCGTACCTAGCGCTTGTACGGCATCAACATGAAAGAGCACACCGTGAGACCGGGCCAGTTCGCCAATCTCATGGATCGGCTGAATGGTTCCGGTCTCATTATTCACATACATGATGCTTATAATCGCGGTTTCCGCTTCAATTGCGTTTGCCACATCAGCGGGCGATACGATTCCTTGCTCGTCCACTGGTAATATCGTTACGCGGAATCCCTCTTCTTCGAGCGCTTCACTTGCGTGAAGGATAGCGTGATGCTCCGTCGCAGACGTGATGATATGGGTTTTGCCGTGTTGTTTACGAACTGCTCTGGCCGCACCAATCAGCGCCATGTTGTCGCTCTCGGTTCCGCCTCCAGTGAACACAATCTCTGCCGGTGTAGCACCGATGCTCGATGCAAGTATGTCACGCGCACGATTTAGCAGCTGTCGTAAACCGCGACCATATGCATGTGTGCTGGACGGATTGCCGAATGTGCCCGTGTAGACAGACATCATTTCACTCACTACTTCAGGGTGTACCGGCGTGGAAGCCGCATGATCATAATAAATCCGTTCCATTCGCACATCATCCTTAAATATAGAACATGTAGGAGTCCTTCGGACCCTCTTCCTTAAACGAGACGAGATCTGCAAGTGTCGTCGAGTCTAGCACTTCCGCAATGCTGTCGCGAATACGAAGCCATAGATCGCGCTTGGCTGGATCATCTTCTTCAGTGAAGTCAACCGGAGAGATTGGCCCTTCTAGAATTCGAATGACGTCGCCCGAAGTAATTTCTACTGGCTCTCTGGACAAAATATAGCCGCCATATGCTCCGCGAATGCTCTTTACAAGACCTGCGTTGCGCAAAGGGGCAATCAACTGCTCCAAGTAATGCTCCGACAAATGATTACGTTCCGCTATACTTTTAAGCGATGTAGGTCCTTCACCGAATTTGCCTGCAAGCTCCATCATAATCGTTAGACCGTAGCGGCCTTTAGTAGAAATTTTCAACTGCTGCACCTCTTCCCAAGCAAAACTTAATCCTATTTTAAGGCTGATGCAATCAAGAAATCACAATCCATGGTATTCCCATATCATATCTATGTTAACATATTAGACGAGTTTTATGTTGTGAAAACATGGCGTTTTCATGAAAATCATTTGCAAAATGTGCTACAATATAAAAACGCAAGCGGCTTACTTCGCGTTAGTTTGGAAGATGGGCCGGAACTAAAGGAAGGTGTCTAACTAGTTATGAGCAATTCTTCAATTCGTGTCGTTGTCGGCATGTCCGGCGGCGTTGATTCATCTGTTACCGCGCTGTTACTTAAGCAGCAGGGCTATGACGTTATCGGTATTTTCATGAAAAACTGGGATGACACCGATCAATTCGGCCACTGTACGGCTGAAGAGGACGCAGAAGACGTACGCCGCGTCTGCGACCAGATCGGCATTCCTTACTATACGGTCAATTTCGAGAAACAATATTTCGATAAGGTGTTCGCATACTTTCTCGATGAGTACCGTAATGGCCGTACACCGAATCCGGATGTTATGTGCAACCGTGAAATTAAGTTCGGCGATTTCTTGCATAAGGCGATTGAGCTTGGCGCGGATTACTTAGCTACTGGTCATTATGCCCGCTTAGAGCGCACGGCAGACGGTGAATCGAAGCTGCTGCGCGGCGTAGATTCAAACAAGGATCAGACATACTTCCTGCACGCGCTGCGTCAAGACCAACTCGCGAAAGCGATGTTCCCAATCGGGCATCTGCCGAAGCCAGAGGTTAGACGAATCGCGGAGGAGTTCGGACTCTACACCGCTAAGAAAAAAGACAGTACAGGCGTATGCTTCATTGGCGAGCGTAACTTCAAGGAATTCCTGAGCGGCTACCTGCCGGCACAGCCTGGCGCAATGGTCGATATCGAGACTGGCGAGACGAAAGGCCGTCACGACGGACTCATGTATTACACACTCGGTCAGCGGCAAGGGCTTGGCATCGGCGGCTCTGGCAATGGCGAGCCTTGGTTCGTCACTGCGAAAGACCTGAAGGAGAACATCCTCTACGTCGTTCAAGGAGATAAGCATGCGAGCCTATATTCGCACAGCCTCGTAGCGACTGGAATCAACTGGATTTCACCGGTTAAGCCAGAAGGACCATTGAAGTGCACGGCGAAGTTCCGCTATCGCCAACCAGACCAAGGCGTAACAATTACGCTGCGCGCTGACGGCACAACAGCGGATGTCGTCTTCGACAGCTTGCAGAAAGCGATCACCCCTGGACAAGCGGTTGTCTTCTATGACGGCGATGTATGCTTGGGCGGCGGTACAATTGATATTGTGAATCAGTAAAGTTATGGAGCCCCTCGTCGGATGACGTGGGGTATTTTTTTTTTTGGAAGTTGAGCTCATGATGTAGCTCTGCAGCGGCGCTATAAAAAAAAGCACCCGAACCAAAGTTCGAGTGCCACCTATTTCAATTAGCCCGTTTCAGCTCGCAGCTCTTCATCCTCAAGCTCTTCGTTCTCCGTCTGTTTACGGATGACGATACGTGAAATGCGCAGATGATCGGTCTCTTCGATTACAAATTCGATGCCGTCCGGATGAACGACCCGTTCGCCCTTCGTAGGCGGGTTCTCGATCTGTGCGTACATCCAGCCGCCGATCGTGTCATAGTCGTCGCTCTCGATTTCGAGACCAAAATAGCTGTTCACTTCCTCAATCAACATCATGCCGTTAATCGAATGTGAATCGCCCTCGCGCGGCTCGATATCAGGGCGTTCCTCATCGAATTCATCCTGAATTTCACCGACGATTTCTTCCATGATATCCTCCAGCGTTACAAGACCAGAGGTACCACCATATTCATCAATAAGTATGGCGATCTGCGTCTTCTTCTTCTGCATCAGCTTCAGCAGTGCGCTAATATGCATCGAATCAGGCACCGTCGTCATTGGACGCGTAATGATGCGGAAATCGGATAGTCCCTGCTGAGTAACCTTGAGCAAATCTTTAATGTGCACGAAGCCGATGATGTTATCTTTATCGCCGTCACAAACCGGGTAGCGTGTATGCATCTCCTTGAGCGCAATCGCTTGGTTCTCCTCGAACGATAGGTTCGCATATAGACAGATCATCTCTGTCCGCGGAATCATAATCTCTCTCGCATGCGTCTCCGCAAAATCAAATATATTATCGACAAGCGTAAGCTCAGTATTATCAATTAGTCCGGATTTATGGCTTTCTTTCATGAGGATCCGAATTTCTTCCTCGGTATGCGCCGATTCATGCTCAGCTGCTGGCTCAATGCCAATACGCTTCAGCAACCAGTTTGCCGTTCCGTTCAGCAAGAAGATGAACGGGTACATCAGCTTGTGGAATGCGATAAGCGGAATCGCCGTCCATAGCGTGACAGGCTCAGCCTTACGAATAGCATACGTCTTCGGCGCCAATTCGCCAAGAACGATGTGCAATATCGTAATAATCGAGAATGCAAGTACAAAGGATACTGTAGACACGGCAACTTCGCCGAGGTGAAGACTTTTGAGCAAGGGCTCAATAATGTGCCCGATCGCTGGTTCACCAACCCAACCAAGACCAAGCGAAGCAAGCGTAATTCCGAGCTGACAGGCTGACAAGTAAGCGTCCAAATTGTTGGTAAGCCGCGAAGCAAAACTTGCGCGGCGATTGCCGTCCAGGACGAGCGTATCGATCCGGCTGCTTCTCACCTTAACCATCGCAAACTCAGCTGCAACGAAAAATCCGTTTAGAAAGACGAGCACTACAATTAATAAAAGACTTAAAAATAAGGGTAACGGGTCACTACTCAACGATTCCCTGTTTGCCGCCCGCAGCTGACGTTAACTACGCTCACGACGAACAGGTGCACCTCCTTCGGGGATTGAAAATTATAAAGAAATGTTATAATACTAGATTAGTCGATGGATTAACTTTACGTCAAACGCCGTCATCCCACCTTCTGGCTCAAATTCGGGTTTTAGTAATGTTTATTCCGTAAAGGTCGGCCTTTATGCGCCATTTTCTAGCTCCTGCTATCGTTTAAGCAGTTATGAGCGGAATTTATCACTATTTACGCCGTTCTTGGTTTTGTCGAATCTTGTCTTCCATGCCTTGATTCGTCGCTTGATAGAACTTCTTCTTCGCGATTCGATCCGGCAAATACTGCTGTTCCACATAATGCCCAGGGTAATCATGCGGATATTTGTAGCCAACGTGGCCAAGCCGCTGTGCCCCACTGTAATGCGTGTCCCGCAAATGCAGCGGCACTTCCGCAGAACCAATCTGCTCCATCGTGTTCATCACATTGCCGATCGCAATTGCGGCAGCATTCGACTTCGGACTTTCGACAGCGAACAGAATCGCTTGCGTAATGTTGTACTTCGCTTCCGGCCATCCAATCTTATGATACGCGTCCATTGCCGTTACCGCTTGTACCATTGCCTGCGGGTTCGCAAGGCCAATATCTTCGCTGCACGCGACGATTAGCCGTCTAACGAATGTCATGGGGTCCATGCCGAGCTTCTCGACGGCATAGAGAAACCAGAACAGCGCCGCATCGCTCGAGCCACGTACGCTCTTATGGAATGCAGACAACACATCGTACTGAGTCGATTCATCCGCACGGATGGTCGGCTTACGGATGGACTCTTCTGCTACCTCAAGCGTTACGATGATAGAGCCGTCCGGCTGCGACGGAGTCGTCACTGCCGCAAGCTCAATCGCGTTAAGCGCACGCCGAATATCGCCACCAGCCATGCTAGCGATATGCTGTAGCGCCGCTTCCTCCACATGGAGGTCCATGAAGCCAAGGCCCCGCTCCTTGTTAGCAAGCGCACGCTGCATGGCCGTCAGCGCATCTTCGCGCGTCAGAGATTCAAGCTGGAATAGCGTGGAACGTGACAGCAAAGCCCCATTCACGTAGTGGAACGGATTTTCAGTCGTAGCACCAATGAAGATAATAATGCCCTGCTCAACCGCCGGCAGCAGTGCATCTTGCCGTGATGAGTTGAAGCGATGCACCTCATCAAGGAAAAGAATCGTTTTACGGCCGTACATTGATTTGGTCATTCTCGCGCGGTCAATCACTTCACGGACATCTTTTACCGATGCCTCAACAGCATTCAGCTTCACAAACTCCCCTTGCGTCCGCATCGAAATAATATGTGCAAGTGTTGTTTTGCCACAACCAGGAGGGCCGTACAGCAGGATGGAAGACACCTGATCGGCTTCAATTGCCCGCCTTAGCAGCTTTCCTGGACCCACAATATCTGTCTGCCCAATATATTCATCTATTGTTTGAGGTCGCATCCGGTCAGCTAGCAGCTTGGCCCGAGACGCCTCTTCTTCGTTCTGATATGTAAACAGATCCATTCGTTTAAACACATCCTTTTCACCCATCTATAATAGCACACAAGCACAAATGTTCGCTATGAAGTGTGAAGACAACAAGAAGGGCACTTCTCGAGACCCGAGAAATGCCCTATCATCGCCTAGCCACATTTTTATGAAATTATCCATTAAACGTCTGGTACAGCAAATAGAGATTCAGTCCTGCGATCACAATCGCAACTGTCCATGACAACCACTTCATCCAAGGCTTATTAACGAACTCGCCCATCTTCTTCTTATCGCTTGTAAACTTCACAAGCGGTATGACTGCGAAAGACAGCTGAAGCGACAAGATGACTTGGCTCAGGATAAGCAGCTGCATCGTTCCGTTTGCGCCATACAGCCATGTAACGATGACCGCTGGAATAATCGCAATCAGCCGCGTAATGAGCCTTCTGAGCCATGGTGCGACACGGAGGTTCAGGAACCCTTCCATGACGATCTGACCTGCGAGCGTACCTGTCAGTGTCGAGTTCTGCCCGGATGCCAGTAGTGCAACACCGAACAATACACTTGCTGCTGCTGTGCCAAGCATCGGCGACAGCAGGCCATATGCCTCTCCAATATCCGCTACATCAGTATGGCCCGTCGTATGGAAAGTTGCTGCGGAGATAATGAGAATAGCAGCGTTTATAAAAAGTGCAAAAAATAACGCAATCGTCGAATCCCATGTTGAGTATTTAATCGCTTGGCGCTTGCCAAGTGCTGTTTGTTCAAATTGCCGAGTCTGCACGATCGATGAGTGCAAATATAAATTGTGCGGCATAACTGTCGCACCGAGGATACCGATGGCAATGTAGAGCATTTCCGGATTCGTAATAATCTGACTACTTGGAATAAAACCTTTCATTACAGCACCGATCTCAGGCTGTGACCAGAAAATCTCGATCAAGAAACAACCGCCAATTGTGACAATGAGCACGATAACGAGTGCTTCGATATACCGGAACCCTTTATTCTGCAGCAATAGCACGAGGAGCACATCGAGCACGGTTATGGCAACTCCGGCTATAAGCGGTATACCGAACAATAAGTTGAGCGCAATAGCCGACCCAATTACTTCCGCTAGATCGCAGGCTGCTATTGCGATTTCACACATCACCCACAGCCCCATCGCTACTGGCTTGGTGTAATGATCTCGGCAGGCTTGCGCCAAGTCCCGCCCTGTCACGATACCGAGCTTGCCTGCGAGTGCCTGCAGCAGAATCGCCATCAGGTTGGAGAGCAAGATTACCGCAAGCAGCGTATAACCGAATTTGGAACCGCCAGCTAAGTCCGTTGCCCAGTTGCCCGGATCCATGTAGCCGACCGCTACCAAATAGCCAGGTCCAGCAAAAGCGAGAAACTTGCGAAACCAGGAAGCTGATTTCGGGATCTTCATTGAGCGATAAACTTCGGGCAATGTATTCTGCTTCCTTGGATAACGCCAGCCACTGTTCTCATGTGCGAGTGGAGTCGATTGTTCACTCATGATCTTTCACCTCTTATGAACGTCGTACCGTCCTATTATGCGCAAAAGCTACATCCTACAAATATGCATGTGTGAAACCATTGTTTCCTATTTTCATTGTACACCACCAAAAAAGTTTGTCAAAGGCAACTTTTGTTGAATGGGACAAAACTTTATCACTAGGTAAACAAGTTCCCTCCGAAAAAGCACAAAAAACCGCTAGCAGCGCCTACAGCAGTTGCCTGACTGTAAACACCGAAGCGGTTTTCGTAAATATTTATTTAGTGACCGGCTTGTCCGAAGGACGTTTCAGCTTGTTAGATAGCTTCTCGGTCATCTCCATGATCCGTTTCACCCGTGTTACTTCCTGTTTCGCTTCGTTTATCCAACGAATATATTCTTTGCGATGTGAAGTCGCGAGCTGCGCGAAGAATGCCTCCGCTTCCGGATAGGATGCAAGCGCTGCTTGCACATCGTCTGGAACGACGATCTCTTTGGAGACTGGCTCTGTTCTGCGGCTCAGGTCAGCAGCACGGCTCGCTCTAGCACTTGTCTGAGCTACGCCAACCGGACGGAAACGCATAGCAGACCATGTTTCGTTGATCGAAACAAGCGACACGCCTTCCCAGCCCTCATCCTTAACCACTCTCCAGCCACGGTCACGATTAATGTCTGTCCTCATCTTGGATGTGCCTTTCGGATAGCAAATCCAGAGTAAGCCATCCTTCTTAACCGCTTTGAGCGCTTTTGGCGCATGCTCATTCAAGCTCGCGATGTCTTTGACGAACAGCATGACAAAATCAAACGTGCCGCTGTCCATTTCATCCACCTTACCGCTCTTTTCCAAGCCTAGCTCCTCAAGCAGCTCTGGCTCTGGTACTTCCATAACGACTGCGCGCATATCTAACGAAAAGCGCAGCTTGTTTACGAGTTCTGCGTTCATACTGGTTGTCCCCCTTGCGCGAGCAAATCTTTCACAGCAACGCTGACCATAATGAGTCCAGCGACTGGTGGTACGAATGCATTGCTTGACGGCGGCTGCTGCGCCTTCCGAATCTCTGGCGCGTTATCCGGAACGATACGTTGCGTGACGTCAACGCGTGGCTTCATAGGCTCCTCCGTCGAGAAGACCACCTTAACACCCTTCTTAATGCCGTCCTTACGCAGCTTCTGGCGTACGACGCGGGCAATCGGGTCCATCGACGTCTTGGAAATGTCCGCTACCTGGAACTTAGTTGGATCCATTTTGTTCGCGGCACCCATGCTTGAGATGATCGGAATCTTCCGCTCCAAACACTGTTTAATCAGATGGACTTTGTACGAAATCGTATCCGAGGCATCAAGCACGTAATCCAGCTCGTACTCGAACAGCTTCTCGTATGTCTCTTCCGTGTAAAACATGCGCAGCGATATCGCCTCGCAGTCCGGGTTTATCAACTTGATGCGGTCGCGCATCAAGTCCGCCTTCGGCTGCCCCACTGTCGTGGTGAGCGCGTGAATCTGGCGGTTAATGTTCGTAATGTCGACAACGTCCTTGTCGATCAGAATGATGCGTCCTACGCCTGTACGCGCAAGCGCCTCAGCTGCTATGGCGCCAACGCCGCCGATGCCGAGCACCGCAACGGTTGCGCCTTTCATGATCTCAAGCCCCTCCGGGCCGATCGCTAGCTCCGTACGTGAAAACTGGTGCAGCATGAAATACACCTCTTACTTATTTTTAGTGTCAAAAGAATCCGGCTTCCGCCGCTAATACCGCGGGCGAAAGCCGGTGAATGGATTAATTCTCTTGCGCAGCTGCGGCTGCAGCAGCTGTTTCAGGCTGCTTCGCAGGCTTCTGGATCGTACGGATATGCAGCTGTTGCAGCTGGGCAATATCCACCTCGGACGGAGCATCTGTCAACAAGTCTGTTGCGCTTGCCGTCTTAGGGAATGCAATGGTTTCACGCAAGTTAGTGCGGCCAGCCAGCAGCATGACAAGACGGTCAAAGCCGAATGCGAAGCCGCCGTGCGGAGGCGTACCATAGTCAAACGCATCAAGCAGGAAGCCGAACTTCTCGTAAGCTTCTTCCATCGAGAAGCCAAGCGCTTTGAACATCAACTCTTGTACATCACGCTTGTAGATACGCATCGAGCCGCCGCCTACTTCGTAGCCGTTCAGAACAAGGTCATATGCTTGCGCGCGGATAGCGCCTGGATCTGTCTCGAACAGGGCAACGTCGTCGTCGTTCGGACGCGTGAACGGATGGTGCTCCGCAACGAAACGTTTTGCCTCTTCATCGTAACCAAGCAGTGGGAAGTCAACTACCCACTCCAGCTTGAATTTGGACTCGTCAATCAGACCAAGCTGCTTGCCGATCTTCAGACGCAAGTTGCCGAGAACATCTGCTACGACCTTCTTCTTGTCTGCGGAGAATAGAAGCAAGTCCCCTTCTTCAACGCCAAGACGCGCTGTCATTGCTTCGATCTCTTCTGGCTTGAAGAATTTCACGATTGGACCGCGCCATTCGCCTTCTTTTACCGTTACCCAAGCAAGGCCTTTACCGCCATAGCGTGCAGCGAACGGCTGCAGGTCGTCAAGCTCTTTACGGCTCCAGCTCGCACAGCCTTTAGCGTTGAGCACTTTTACTACGCCACCGCTTGCTGCTACGGATGCAAATACTTTCACGTCACTGTTTGAAACGATGTCAGTAATATCTTCCATTTCCATGCCGAAACGAAGATCTGGTTTGTCGGAACCATACTTGTTCATTGCATCTGCATGCGTAATACGTTGGAACGGACGTGGAATTTCAACGCCGACCGTTTCACGGAACAGCTTCACAACAAGCTCTTCCATAATGTCGAGCAATTGGTCCTGAGACAGGAACGACGTCTCAATGTCGACTTGCGTGAACTCTGGCTGACGGTCAGCACGAAGGTCTTCGTCACGGAAGCAACGAGCGATCTGGTAGTAGCGCTCAAGTCCGCTCACCATGAGCAATTGTTTGAAGATTTGCGGCGATTGCGGCAGTGCGAAGAATTCGCCTGGATGCACACGGCTCGGTACGAGATAGTCGCGCGCGCCTTCCGGCGTGCTCTTCGTCAAGATCGGTGTTTCTACATCGATGAAGCCTTGACCGTCAAGATAGTCACGGAATACTTTCGCAGCCTTCGAACGAAGAAGCAACGTCTTCTGCATCTCTGGACGGCGAAGGTCAAGATAGCGATATTTCAGGCGAAGAGACTCATCCACTTCAACGCCGTCTTCGATCGGGAACGGAGGCGTCTTCGCTGCGTTCATGATCTCGATTTCCGTAACGCGAATTTCAATCTCGCCTGTAGCGATGTTGCTGTTAACTGTTGCAGCATCACGTTCTACGACTTGACCGCGAACGGCAAGCACGAACTCATTGCGGGCGCGGTCAGCGATAGCAAGCGCATCACCGGAGAAGTCCGGGTTGAATACGATTTGTACAATGCCTGTACGGTCGCGCAGGTCGATAAAGAGAACGCCGCCAAGGTCGCGACGACGCTGAACCCAGCCGTTTAGTGTAACCGTTTGGCCTACTTCCGCTTTCGTAAGTGTTCCACAAGCGTGTGTTTTTAACATCATGATTGTTACTCGCTCCTTTTATTATGGGTATGAAAAAAGCATCTATTGTGGTGGTGACTGTGTTAGCTCAAAATCTCGTCTGCGATCTTATCGAGCTTTACGAATTTCTGCTCACCAGTCGCCATGTTCTTCAGTGCAATTTCACCGCGCTCAAGCTCATCATCGCCGAGAATTGCTGTGAAGCGCACTTGCAGACGGTCAGCAGATTTCATCTGCGCCTTCATCTTACGGCCTTGGTAATCACGCTCAGCGGACACTCCGCGAAGACGCAAGCCATGCAGCAGACGCGTTATTTCGCGGTCAGCTGCTTCACCGAGTGCAACCATGTATACATCGACCTGGTGCAGATTATCGAGCTGCGCGCCTTGGCTCTCAAGCAGCATTACAGTACGCTCTAAGCCAAGACCAAGTCCGACGCCCGGCTGGTCTGGTCCGCCGATATCTGCAACAAGACCATTGTAACGACCTCCGCCACCAATTGTATCAATCGCACCAATGCCTTCTGCTTTGTACTCGAAAGCTGTGTGCGTGTAATAATCAAGGCCGCGAACGAGACGTGGATTGATGGAGTATGGAATGTTCATGCCTGTAAGGTGCTGCTGCAGCGCCTCAAAGTGCGTACGGCATTCGTCATCCAAGCTGTCCAGAATCGAAGGCGCTCCTTCAAAATGATGTTGGTCCGTCTTACAATCGAGCACACGTAGCGGATTGCGCTCCATACGTGATTGGCAGTCTTTGCAAAGCACTTCGCGCATTGGCGTTAGGAACTCAAGCAGACGCTCGCGGAAAGCGGCGCGAACTGTAGGCGTACCGACAGAATTGATCTCCACGCGTACATCCTTCAGACCCACTTCGCTGTAGAACGTGTAGCCAAGAGCAATCACTTCTGCATCGAGTGCCGGATCAACGGCTCCAAGCGCTTCTATGCCGAATTGGTGGAACTGTCTGTAACGGCCAGCTTGCTGGCGCTCATAGCGGAACATCGGTCCGATATAGTACAGTTTTGTCAGATCAGGTTCGCCATACAGCTTGTTCTCGACATAAGCGCGAACCGCTCCTGCCGTTCCTTCCGGACGCAGCGTAAGGCTGCGGTCTCCGCGGTCGGTGAAGGTATACATCTCCTTCTCAACGATGTCTGTCGTCTCGCCAACACCGCGCTTATACAGCTCAGTCATTTCAAACATTGGCGTCCGAATTTCACGGAAGTTAAAGCGTCGGCAAATATCACGCGCTTTGCTCTCGACAAATTGCCATTTCTCTACCGAGCCTGGCAGGAAGTCCTGCGTGCCCGGAGGCTTCTGAAACCCCATGTCCATACCCCCTTAACATAATGGATACATAAAAAGCCCCCGCGCCTCCGCCTCAAATAAGGCAAAGGGACGAGAGCTTGTAAAGTACGAAGCTACCGTGGTACCACCCACATTCCGAAGCAATGACATCTGACATCAAAAGTCGTCACTGATTCGCTTTACTCGGTTAACGCCCGACTACGCAATACAGCTAATGAGCAGCGCCGCGAGGCAGCACATGCAGGTTCACCGTATGTCCTCCAGGAGGTCTGTTCGCTCATGCACGCCAAGGATTCTTGCAGCCATGGAATCCCTCTCTGAGTAGGTGCGGGTAGAACGAAGCGGTCCTTTCAACGAATCGACACAATATAACTTCTATTGTACTCATTGGCGCAAGTCAAGTCAAGGGGATGACCCCCTAAATCCCCCTCATCAGGGGGACCCCAAGGGTTTACCAACCCTCTGGACACCCGGAACGAGGGGACGTTGGTGCTGCAGAGAAGCGCTCGCGAGTTGGAACTGGTGCTGGTGCTCGCTTTCGTCCCTCGCGGGACACGCTTAACGATTGGCGTTGTTTAGCGACCTGGTGTCCCTTGCGGGACCATGGGAACGAGTTCTGAGAGTGAGGCGCATTGTGGATATTCCGTGCTTGGCTCGCTTTACGTCCCTTGCGGGACCCGCTTTACTTTTGGCGCGGGGATTGGTTACCAGGTGTCGTTGCACTCCACGGTAACCTGGGGGCCCGCATTTAATCGCGGGAGAAGTTAGTTTAAGTGCAAAGAAAAGAAAAAGGACCTACAAACAAGTTGTAGGTCCATCAAAGTAATATATTCAAAAAAGGGGGTCGCCTATTATTATAGGCCGACCATGTTAGAGAAAGATTGAAATCAAGTTACAGTTATATTACAAAAAATAAAGCGATTTCTTGTCCATTCCCTATCTTTCGACTGCAACGTGCCAATATTATCCGCGCTCTCCTTTTGGATCACGCTTTGGCATAGCGCTGCCCCACTCAGCAGCAGCCTCAATATCCTCTTCAAGCTCTGAGAAAATCAGCGCCTCGCGGCGGTCTGCATGAAGTATTCTGCGCGACATGCGCTCATACCCTTGCTCTTTACGCGATTGATGCATTGCGAGTATCCCTCCACCTTTTGCACACAACCAGCTTGCATGCGTATAGGTTTCTAGTTTTGCCCGCTTTGCCCATTTCTAACACATATCAGAGCCGAGCTTACCGCCACTCTGCTTATGTCTTTGAATCTACAATCAAAGTAACCGGTCCCCAGTTCGTCAACGATACGTCCATATCCGCACCGAATCTTCCTGTCTCAACGGTCAATCCCGTACTGCGAAGAGCAGCATTGAACGCTTCGTACAATGGCTCAGCCTGCTCCGGACGAGCAGCCGCCATGAAATTCGGACGTCTGCCATTACGGCAATCACCGTAAAGTGTAAATTGGGATACGGAAAGGATAGCTCCGCCCATATCCTGCACCGACAGATTCATTTTGCCCGACTCATCTTCGAAAATCCGAAGTCCTGCAATTTTTTCTGCCATCCACTTCATATCTGCTTCTTTATCCTCATGAGTAATACCCACGAGCAAGACAAGCCCTTTATCAATGGAGCCAACCGTTTCGCCACTTATGACGACGGAAGCTCCTTTGCTTCGTTGTACAACTACTTTCATGCCTGATGAATTCCCCTTCTACTGCATAATCCGCTGAACAGAATAAATATCCTTCACCCGTTTGATGCGCTCCACAACAGCTCCCAAATGTTCAATGTTGCGGATGAGCACGGTCATATGAATCATCGCCAATTTATTCTTGTCCGAACGGCCAGATACCGCAGAAATATTCGTTTTGCTCTCCGATACAGCCTGCAGCACTTCATTGAGCAAGCCTGGACGATCATGTCCCGTAATTTCAATGTCGACGCTATAATTCGCTTCAACAGACTGCTCCCACTCGACTTCAATCATACGAGCAGCTTCTTCGCCCTCTGCGCTTGAAGTCAGATTGAGGCAATCCATCCGGTGAACGGAGACACCGCGGCCGCGCGTAATGTAGCCGACGATCACATCACCTGGAACAGGGTTACAGCAACGTGCAAACCGAACGAGCAGATTATCGACGCCTTTGACGACAACGCCATGCGTTGGACGCGATTTGCGCTGGTGCGCAGGCGCTGACTTCACTTCCTTCATCTCGTTCGTCAGCTCGATCTGATTCGCTTCCTCGGCTTCACGGCGCATTTTCTCCGTTAGCTTCGTACAGATCTGAGCCGCCGTGATGCCACCAAAGCCGACTGCAGACAACATGTCATCAATATCATTAAACGTAAATTTAAGCGCCGCCTCTTGAAGCTGCGAATCCGACATAAAGCTCGGCGGCTCGAGTCCGAGTCGCTTGAGCTCGCGCTCGATTAGATCGCGCCCCTTGAGCACGTTCTCTTCGCGTTTCTCCTTCTTGAACCACTGCTTGATCTTGTTGCGCGCATGTGAAGATTGGGCAATCTTGACCCAGTCCTGGCTAGGACCGTACGAATGCTTCGATGTCAGAATCTCCACGATATCGCCGGTCTTGAGCTTGTAATCTAGCGGAACGATACGGCCATTCACCTTCGAGCCGATGGTCCGGTTGCCGACTTCGGTATGGACACGATAGGCAAAATCAAGCGGAACCGACCCTGCAGGCAGCTCGAACACTTCTCCCTTCGGCGTGAAGACGAATACAAGATCCGAGAAGAAATCCATCTTGAGCGATTCCACGAACTCCGATGCGTCGCTTGCATCGTTCTGCAGCTCGATAATTTCGCGGAACAATGTCATTTTGTCCTCGAAGGAACCAGCTGGCACAACGCCGCCTTCCTTGTACGCCCAGTGCGCCGCGATACCGAACTCCGAAGTGCGGTGCATTTCCCATGTGCGGATTTGAACCTCCGTCGGCTCCCCAGTAGGTCCAATGACGGTCGTGTGGAGCGACTGGTACATGTTCGCTTTTGGCATAGCGATATAGTCTTTGAACCTGCCCGGCATCGGTTTCCATAGCGTATGGATGATGCCAAGCGTAGCGTAACAATCTTTTATACCGTCAACGATGATCCGAATCGCAAGCAAATCATAAATCTCGTTAAACTGCTTGCTGCGTGCGGTCATCTTCTTATAGATGCTGTAAATGTGCTTAGGTCGGCCCGAAATGTCACCTTCGATGCCCATATCTTCAAGCTTCTCGCGAATCCGGCCAATGACATCGGTAATGTACTGCTCCCGTTCTGCCCGCTTCTTCTTCATGAGGTTGGCAATCCGATAGTACTGCTGCGGATTCAAGTAACGAAGCGCGATGTCCTCCATCTCCCACTTGATTGCCGACATACCGAGTCGGTGGGCAATGGGGCAGAAAATCTCGAGCGTCTCATAAGCGACACGACGCTGGGCTTCTTCCGATTGATATTTAAGTGTCCGCATATTATGAAGGCGGTCTGCAAGCTTAATGAGAATAACACGTATGTCCTGCGCCATCGCGACGAACATTTTGCGATAGTTCTCGTTCTGCTGCTCTTCCTTGGAGCGGAATTTGATCTTCTCCAGCTTGGTCAGGCCATCGACGACAGCAGCGCAAGCATCTCCGAACCGGGACCGAACCTCTTCGAGCGGAACAGTTGTATCTTCCACGACATCATGAAGTAGTGCAGCAATAATCGACAACACATCCATCTGCATGTTAACGAGAATTTCTGCAACCGCGACAGGATGTAAGATATACGGCTCTCCCGATTTGCGCACTTGCCCGTGATGGGCCTGATCGGCAAATTCGTAAGCTTCCTTGATCCGTGTCAAATCTTGTTCCTTCAAATAGGTCGATGCTTTGTCGAGTAATTGCTCTATGCCCATGAATGTCCTTTCCGGAAAAGCGCGCCCCTAAAGTAGCGCGGTTTACTTCCCAATTCTTAAAGTCATGTATGCCCTGTAAAAAATAATAGGGTAGCCCGAGTTTTTCCTATTATTATGCCTGTTATCAAGCCTTTACGTCAACCTCCGAGCCCCTCTAGCTGTTCATTCTGAGCGGAATCGCTGAAGAATACTGCCGAAAAAACCCGAATGCTGTATGTACTGGAAGCAGATCCCTCTATCCTACAACTATGCTAAATAGGAAAACCGGACTATTGCAGGCGTCTGCCCCTTTAGTCCGGTGTCACGTAAGTAGCTATTGCTTAATAGGTAATCAGTGAGAAGATGTCGATGCCGTCAAGCTTCGTACGACCGTCCAGGTAGCCGAGCTCAATCAGGAATGCCGAGCCTACCACTTCGCCGCCAAGCTGGCGGATGAGGTTGATCGACGTAGCAATTGTACCGCCAGTTGCTAGCAGGTCGTCTGCAATGAGCACTCGCTGTCCAGGCTTGATTGCATCTTTATGAATGGCAAGCTTGTCTTTGCCATATTCAAGATCGTAAGAAGCCTCAACCACTTCGCCAGGCAGCTTGCCGCTCTTGCGAATTGGCACGAAGCCCGCGCCAAGCGAGATTGCAAGTGGCGCACCGATGATGAATCCGCGTGCTTCCGGACCTGCAACCAGGTCGATCTGCTTGTCAGCCACTGCTTGTTTGAGTGCGTCGATTGCAGATGCGTATACCGGACCGTTGTTCGTCAATGTTGTAATATCTTTAAAGCGGATACCTGGTTGCGGGAAATCCGGAATGATGCGAATGTAATCTTTATAATTCATGTAGTACCGACTCCTTCGTTTCTTTAAAATGATGATGCCTGCTCATGTCCATGCAAGGACACAGCAGCTTGAATCCACTCTATCATTTCCTTCGCAGATGCGTACAATATCTCGTTCGATTCAGCTTCATGCTGCGCCTCGCGGTATTCCTTGGCGTGCGACAGCTCACGCTTCACCGTTACTGGGAGCAATTCAAGAAGCCCTGATTCCAATCTGATAAACTCAAGCTCTGTGAAAACGCGGAGCATAAGTGCGATTGTGGACACAGGCAGGTTCAGCTTCGCAGCCAGTTGCTGCGTGCAGCTCACTTCCGCTATTGGACAATCACGGCGAAGCAGTTGGTACAATTGGCCGAACTGCTCGCGCGTCGGAAAGTCGAACTTTCCATTGCGGCTATCATACAGCAAATGGACCGTTTCGAGCTGCTGACATGCTGCCAGTGACAGCGCCAGCTTCTCTGCGGAAGCCGGTTTGCCAAGTACAAATAAATGTGGACATCGTACACTTTGAGCTATAAGTGCCTCATATGTCAAGAGCTGAACATGTTGAGAAACTGTGACTTCTTCCCCGGACGACAGGGCAGCTTCCATCCAAGTCTCATTCGGTACAACGATAATCCCTTCGGTGAAAGCGGCTGACTTCAGTATTTTGCCGAGCAGCCGAATCGAATCGTTGCCTACATCGGCACGCTTGTCAAACAACTGAATTAGCGGGATACGCATATCGTTTATCATAAACTGTGCTTTACGCTGGCCATTCCATTCATTCACCGATAGCTCGCCTACCAGCTCAATCGCTGCGCCATGCGACAATCGGTCAGTCAGATGCCCGCTGCCAAAGCTCACTGCGTCCAGCAGCTTTCCTTGACCGCTGACAGACAGCTTTAGGTGCTTACTCTCCTTGCCCATAGCCTTGCGGTCGGCGACCGTAATGCCATGCAGGAGCAGCTTCGGCGCCGAATTGCCTGCACCGAATGGCTCAAGCTGTGCCAACTGTTCGCGGACTTTAATCGTCGCGTCTTCTATCTTGCAAGAGAGGTCGATCGTCGTCTTCGGAATCCAATCCTCTTCGTTTAGCCGTTCATCCGCTAGCTTACTCAGCCGCTCTTCGAAAGGCTCCAAGTTGCTGCTGTATAGTGTCATCCCTGCGGCAGCTTGATGGCCGCCGTAATGTTCGAGCAGCTCATCGCATGCTGTCAGCGCTGCGTGAAGATCGTAGCCTTCAATGGAACGCGCCGAGCCTTTGCATTTGCCAGTCTCTACGTCAAGGCCAAGAATGAGCGTCGGCTTATAATACTTCTCGACAAACTTAGATGCGACAATTCCGACGACGCCTGCATTCCAGCCTGCGCCTGCTAGCACGATGACCGATGGCGCCGGCTTACTGGCAGCTGTGGCGGAGCTGCATTTGTCCACCCACATCTGCTGCGCTTCTTGCACAATATCTTCGACAATCTGTTGGCGTTCACGGTTCAAGTTGTCGAGCGTTAATGCCCCGGCTGCTGCCGATTCATCATTCCCTGCGGTAAGCAGCTCAACCGCGAGATTCGCATGCTCGAGACGGCCAGCAGCATTAATGCGGGGTGCCATACCGAAAGCAACATTCGTAGCCGTCAGAGTGGCAAGCTCAATGCCGCCAACCTCTGCAAGTGCGCGGAAGCCCGGTTTATCGGTCAAACGAAGCTGTTCAATTCCGAATCTGACCAGCACCCGATTCTCATCCGTCAGCGGCATTAAATCGGCGATTGTCCCGAGAGCGACGACATCCGTCCATTCAAGCGGAGGCTCACCCAACACGGCGGTCGCCAGCTTAAAGGCAACGCCTACACCGGCAAGCCCTTTGAATGGATACTCGCAATCTTCCTGCTTCGGGTTCACAATTGCGTAGGCGCTTGGCAGCACATGCGGCGGCTCATGATGGTCCGTGACGACAACATCAATACCAAGCTCATTTGCATATGCAATTTCGTCTACTGCACTAATTCCAGTATCTACCGTTACGATCAGTGTTACACCTGCTGCAGCGGAAGCTTCGAGCGCCGTTTTGTTTAGGCCATAGCCTTCCCGCGTTCGATGGGGAATATAGTGGTCGAAATTTAGCTCAAGCCTCTGAAACAGGTACGTCATTAATGTCGTAGAAGAGACACCGTCCGCATCATAATCGCCGTAGATCCGCACACGTTCTCCGCGTTCAATAGCTTGATGAATACGTGCTGCGGCAGCCTCCATCCCTTTAAGCAGGAACGGATCGTGCAGGCACTCGGTGCCTCCGCTCAGAAACTGTTTGGCACTCTCCACACGATCGTACCCACGCTGCACAAGCAGCCTTGCAACGAGTGGTGTCAGTGACAGCGTTCTCGCTAGCACCGCCGCCCGCGCTTCCCCTTCAATATCAAGTGCAGCGATACTCCATCTGGTTCTTGACTGAATCATATTCGCAGATTCCTCCTTTCTGAGCATGAGTAGAAAAAAAAACGAACGCTGCTGCTATTGCAGGAGCGTCGGGATTTGTTCTTGACTTACTTCATGATTTGTTTTGTATGGATACCCTGGATCGTAAGGCTCAACATGTACCGTCACTTCCGTCATATGGCTAAACCGCTTCATTAAGAAATATTTGACTCGTTTGGCAATTTCATTGCCTTCGAGTACGGAGATACGCGGATTCACGCTAATGACAACTTCCGCAACAGCGTAGTGACCGTGCTCGCGAGCGCGAAGCACTTCGACGTTGATTACACCTTCCATGCGCTGCACAACCGCCTTCACCTCGGACATGTCCGCAGGCTCGACTTCCAGGTACCGGCTACGCATGACAGATGCGGATGCGACACGAAAGCCGCTTGTGAGCACGATGACAACGATGATGAGCGAAGCCGCTGGATCAAAATAGTATAAGACCGGCATATGAAGCGGCTTCCCCAGCATGGCGCCACCTGTTCCGACAAGCGCTGCTACCGAAGCGTACAGGTCTGCTCCTCGTTCCTTCAATGGGAATCGAAATTCCTTAATCAGAAAAGCTAACATGACGACGACAGCTGCAGGCCAGCTCGGTCCGTCATCAACACCGTCGGCAATCGATTTAATTGCCGAGATGCCAATTTCGAGTCCGACGATCATGAGCAGCAAAGACGCCACCATGCCCGAGCCTGCTTCCAAGCGACCCTTGGAAGGCGGAACCGGAGCATGAGGAGAGCCAAGCTGCCTGCATCTGCGGACACCTGTTAAGGAGACGAACGATGCGGCTGCGTCTGACGCAGATCGGCAAGCGTCTGCAAGCAGCGCTTTGCTGCCTGACCATAAGCCGATCCCGCCTTTAACTGCTGCGATACAGACATTGCCGATTAGCCCTGTCCATGCGGCAGACTCTGCATTGGCATAACGTTGGTTCGCTGACATGGACGCCTCCTATGGGTTGACTTTAATGGTCTTCGATTGTCCTCTATCCTACTATACTACGAAGCAGCCGGAGACTTGACTGCTGGCTTCGGTTTTTGTTTGTTCTTCAGAAGAAGCCAGAGTGGGCTCGCAATGAAGATCGAAGAATACGCGCCACTCACAAGACCGAACAGAATGGCAAGTGAGAACAGCTTAATAGATTCGGAGCCGAAGATGAGCAAGCACAACGCCGCTACAACGACAGTCATAACCGTATTGATCGAACGGACAAGCGTTTGCCAAATACTGACGTTCACGATCTTCGCCACATCCGCGGAGGTCTTAAGCTTCGCAAACCGCAAATTCTCGCGGACCCGGTCAAAGATAACGATGGTATCGTTAATCGAATAACCGATAATGGTCAGCACCGCAACGATGAACGGCAGGTTTACTTCCAACCGGAAGATCGAGAACAAGCTTATAACGATAAACGCGTCATGCAGCAAAGCGACAATCGCCGCTACAGCGAAGCGCCATTCGAAACGAATGCTGACATAGATGACGATACCGATACTTGCAACGAGAACCGCCTTTAGTGCATTCGTTTGAAGCTCTTTGGCGATTTCAACGTCAACGGTGTTAACCTCCATCGACGCTTCTTTATCGAATTTTTCGGAGAAGCCTGCCTTAAGCTCTTTCTCCTTCGCATCGGTAAGCACATCATCGAAACGAATCGTTACACGATTGGAGCCGACGGTAAGACCTGGTTTACCGAACCCACTATCAGTAAGATATTTCTCAATCTCTGTCTTTTGTCCCGACAAATCCTTCTTGAGCGCAATATCTACACTGGAGCCTGCACGGAAGTCGACGCCATAGTTCAGGCCGAAGACACCGAGCGTAACGATACCGAGAATTGTAATGATAATCGAGAAAATAAAGAAGTAACGAGCCTTCTCTACAAAATTGAATTTACCTTCGGATACTTGTGCAAATCCACTAAAGCGCACGTACTTCACTCTCCTTCACACCGAATAAGGATTTCTTCTTAATCAAGCCGCTGCGAATAATGAGAGCCAGAAGCAGACGCGAGAAGAACACGTTAGTCAAGATACTGATGACGATACTGAGAAGCAGGATAACCGCGAAGCCTTTAACAGAACCTACACCGATAAAGAACAACACGAGCGCTGCGATAGATGTCGTAACGTGCGCATCAATGATCGTACGGAACGAATGCTTCGCGCCTGCTTTTTGCGAGGACATGATGCTCTTGCCGCTGCGCATTTCTTCTTTAATCCGCTCAGCCATAATGATATTGGCGTCAACGGCCATACCGATACCGAGGATGAATGCCGCAATACCCGGCAGCGTCAGCGTTGCCCCAATCATGTTGAAGCCAAGCAGCAGCAGCCAAATATAGACGACAATCGAGAAGCTTGCGACGATACCCGGCAGACGGTAGAAAATCATCATGAAGAGCAGTATGAGCACTGTACCGATAGCACCGGCAAACAAAGTTTCCTTCAAGCTCAGCTTACCGAGAGTAGCGCCTACACTTTGCGTGTACTTCTCTGTCAGGTTTAGCGGAAGTGCGCCGAGGTTAATCGTATTCTTCAGATTGTTCGCTTCATCACGGGTAAAGTTACCTGTGATCGAAGCATCCGTGCTGTTGATTTCACCGTTTACATTCGGTGCTGACAGCAACGTATCGTCGAGGTAAATCGCCAATTGGTTATTTGGAGCGAGCTTCGCGATTTTACCAGTCACATCAGCGAATTGCTTAGCGCTCTTCAGCTTAATTGTAATTTCGTACTCACCGAGGTTCGTTTGTTGAACGTCAGCGCCGTTCTGTTTGAAATCGTTACCGCGAAGCTCGACTTTACAGTAACCTTTGTCAGCGGCACAACCATCAGCACTGCGGAAAGTCAGTTCAGCAGGCTTCTTAAGAATGTCACGAACTTTAGCCTCATCGGAAACGCCGGCAATCTTAACACGGATACGGTTTGAGCCCTCCGTTGTCACTTCCGGTTCCGCTACGCCTGTAGCATTTGCGCGAGCTTCAAGACTCTTGGCCGTTTCGATCAAGGAATCTTTCGTTACTTTACCGCCAGGCTCGATAGGCTGAGCTTCATACAGAATTTCAAAGCCACCTTTTAAATCAAGCCCTAGCTTTACATCATGGAAAAGCCAATTGCTTGTCCCAGCAACAACGCCGACAGATACGACGACGATGATTATGAATGCTAACAGACGCTTCATAATACCCTCATTTCCCCCTTAAGTTCTCTTGTGTCAACATTCCTATTATAACGATGCCTCAAAAACGAGTCAAAAAAAAGAGCCCATCTGTTAAAAATGGGTTCCTTTATAGGCACTAATCGTCATAAAGTTCATAAATTTATTCACTTTGAGCGATAAAATGTCATTCACGACCTGGTGCATCGCAGGCTGCCCAGTCTTCTTGTACCGATCATTTACGCATTCCCAAATATCGCTGCCTGAAACATACTCGTAGCCAATCATGCGAAACTCTTCAGCTTTGCTTTGACATAAATTTTCGATGGACGCGACCCACTCTTCGCTTGTTAATGGCTCATTATCGCCTGTCATAATCCTCGGGCCTCCTTACACTGATTTCCATATGATCTCTTTACTATTTCGCTGCTCTGTCACACTTTTCCTGCCAAAACTGCTCCTACCCGAAAAAATGACTGCATGATCGCGGACATGCTGCGCATAAGCATGAGAACAAGGACATGTCGTGCGTAGTTCCAGGAACCAGGGTAAGGGAGAGGAAATGACCGTGACGAAGCAAACGTTTATTAAAGGCGCACTCATATTACTCGTTGCTGGAGTCGTAAATCGGCTCCTTGCATTCGTGCCGAGAATTGCACTCCCTAGAATTATCGGCGTCGAGGGCGTCGGACTTTACCAGCTTGGCTATCCTTTTCTCATCGTGCTGCTCACCTTTATTACGGGAGGTATTCCGCTGGCGGTTGCGAAGTGGATCGCAGAAGCCGAATCAACCGGTGATTCAAAGCGCGTGAAGCAAGTTTTCCGTGCAGCGATGGCGCTCACTATCGGCTTGTCGGTGCTGCTCACGATGCTGTTTATCGTTCTTACTCCTTGGATATCAACGCGACTCATGACGGATCACCGCGTCTATCAGACGCTGCGCATGATGTCCCCGCTTCTTATCATTATCGGAGTCTCCTCCGTATACCGAGGCTACTTTCAAGGGAAAGCGAATATGATTCCGACCGCGTTATCACAAATATGCGAAACGATCATCCGGATCATATTTGCGCTATTATTTGCCAAGATGCTCTTGCCTTACGGGCTTGAATGGGGTGCTGCCGGCGCGATGCTCGGCGTTGTGGCAGGTGAGATTGCAGGCTTCGCCATTCTACTCTGGCAGTATGCAAGCGACCGTAAGCGCGTGAAGCTGGCGATCATTCACGAGGAAGATGGAGCCGCTCGCTCCTCCAAGCGTGAGCCGGTCATGCGCAAGCTGATTAGCTTATCGGTTCCTGTTACCGCAAGCCGAATGATTGGCTCGTTCTCTTATCTGCTTGAATCTATTCTAACCGCTCGCGCCTTGTTCGCAGCCGGTATTGCAACAAGCGCCGCAACCGCGCAATATGGAGCGCTCCAAGGAATGATCATCCCCATCCTGCTTCTCCCGACTGCACTTACCTACTCCCTTGCAGTCTCCCTAGTCCCAACACTGTCAGAGGCTGCTGCCAAAGGAGACAAGACGACCATTCATAAGCGCCTTCACCAGTCCATGCGGCTCTCCCTCGTCACCGGTGCGCCGTTCGTTGTCGTCATGATCTTGTTCGCAGAGCCCATCTGCCGCGTGTTATACAACCATGTCGAGATCGCGCCTATGTTGAAGTGGATTGCGCCTGTTGGGTTGTTTATCTACATGCAAGCACCACTGCAAGCTGCGCTTCAAGCGCTTGACAAGCCCGCTACCGCGCTTATGAACACCTTCATCGGAGCAGTCGTGAAGCTTGTCCTCATCATAGAGCTCGCTTCGCAGCCGTCGCTCGGCATCTATGGCGCACTCATCGCCATTAATGCCAACATCGTGCTCGTCACGGTGCTCCACTGGATCAGCGTTGTACGAGCGACTGGATTTAGTATGCAGCTGCTGGATTTTCTGAAAGTCGGATCCGCCATGTTCATCATGGGCGCCGCTTCGCTATGGATCATGAATCTGCAAGCACTCCCCGCACTATGGCAGAACCTCATTACCGCATGTTTTGCCGGTATCCTTATTTACTTGATCCTCATGGTGATGATGCGGATCATTAACCGCTACGATGCAGCGCGAATACCTTTTTTAGGCCGCTGGTTCCGTCCGTAAACGCACAGCAGCATCGACCAAGAACGGCCGATGCTGTCAACGAACTACATACTCTACTCTACTTACGCGGACCTCTCGTTCGCCTAGCGTCTAGATATATTTTGCCCCGGTGGTCAATCGTCAAGAGGAAAACCTGCTTTGCATCAACAATGCCCCTCTGCCGGAGCTGATTGTTCAGCCAGAACCGATCCTTGCCTAGCTGCTCCAAATTCGTCTTCTGAATTTCACCGTCCATAATGAGCGGAACCGGCAGCGATTCAAACTTATAATTTCGCGGAAAAGGCTTCGGAAATGACGATCCCGAATTTGAATTCGAATTTGGATTCGAGTTCGAGCCTTGTGATCCCCTCTGCCCTGAGTTGTCTCGACCTTTTAGATCCTTTTGGATAATCGAGAGCTTCCCGGTTGTTTCCAGAATTGCGAATTCCACATCGGCGATGTTCGTCTTATTCTCCCGGAACTGAAGCAGCAGATCGTCCAAATTATATCGCTGCTTGCGCATGGCTTCCCGATTCAGCTTCCCTCTCTCCACCAGTACAGTCGGCTTGCCGTCAAACAACATGCGCATCTTCCGGCTCTTTAGAGATATTACCGCGATTCCGATTTGCACCACGAGCAGCACAATCATCGGCAGAATTCCGTCGAGCACCGGTCGCTTCGTATCTTCAATCACAAAGACCGCTATTTCGGCGATCATGACTGAGATGACAAGGTCAAATACCGATAGCTTGCCAATTTCCCGCTTTCCCATCATGCGCATGATGAGAAAAACAACAACGTAGATGAGAAGCGTACGGAACGTCAATTCCATTAATTCCATAGTAATCGCCCTCCTGCTTCCGTCAAAGTACAACTATTGTCACCTGATGCACATCCCATCATACGAAGGGGGATATTCGAATTTATGGTAATAAAACATAATAGCTTGACCATATGTTGTAATAATCGAGAACAGGTTCGTAAATAATTGGAGGGATAAGTATATGAAAACGATTAATGCCATGAAAAATGTTCCAAAGGTTCACATGGCTTCGCCGATGCTATCCGGCATCCTGTATGCTTCCGTATGGCTTGCACTTGGCGCATTGCTCCTGTCTGCAATGCTGCGATGGGGCAGCATGCAAGAAGCTCAGCTTCCTATGTTCAGCTTAATTGTCCACGGCTGCTCTTCACTTGCCGGCGGCTTCGTGGCAGGCAAACGCTCAGGTACGCGCGGTTGGTATTATGGAGGGCTGCTCGGGATCGCCTACGGTATCCTCATTCTAATTGTCAGCTTCCTTGCGTCGAACACCGGCATTAGCGGCCGCACTTTCACGATGTTGGTTGAAACGCTGCTTAGCGGCGCACTCGGTGGCATCATCGGCGTGAATGCGAGACGGTCATAGGCAGCATGTCCCGATTATGAACACTTTTGGAATACCATCTGACACGCTAAATGTGCTATACTAGATCGAATCGCAACAACGGAAGTCCTTTAGGAGGCAAGGAAGTTATATGACTTTGTTTGACAACATGACGACGGTCGCAGTCTACACGGCCATTACCGTGACGCTGCTGATCTGGTTTGGAGCTGCTCGTAATCCATTCACCGTCGCAGGCTTATTTCTAAAAGAGATGATTTTCAATCGCAAATATATGCTTCACTTCGTCGCTGTTATCTTAATTCTGTTCTGCAATAAATTAGAGCTTCGCATCGAAAACACTTTGACGCAATCTTATGACTTCGCTACATTCTTCCAGTCCATTGAAGGCAATTTCGTCAGCACGCTTCAGCACACTTTCGAGAATAAATACTTAACGGTATTTCTAGCCTTTATGTATGTTGTCGTCTTTCAGGCGATGCTTATTGCTTCAATTGCCATTTACACAAACCGGAGCAAAGACCGGATGATGTTCTACTCAATTTGCTACGCGATCATGATTAACTATCTGGTGGCAATTCCGTTCTATCTGTTCCTTCCTGTGAACGAAGTGTGGCTGCATGATCCGCAGCATGTCCGTTTCCTGATGCTTGATGTGTTCCCAGATTTCGAGAATCAATATCGTGCTCTTTCCGGTGTTGACAACTGCTTTCCTAGCTTGCATACTTCCATTTCTGTAACGCTTGCCATTCTCGCAGTCCGCTCCGGCATAAAGCGTTGGGCTTGGTTCTGCTGTATCTGTGCAAGCATCATCATCTTCGCGATTTTCTACCTAGGCATCCACTGGCTGATCGATATGTGCGGCGGCGTTGTACTCGCTACTGTCGCATCGACCGTTGGGATGAAGCTGAGCAGGCTGACACTCGCACAGCGCAGCCGCCGTGGCAGATCGATAACAAACCCGGCACATGTTCAGTTCCTTCGTGAAGACGCCAAATAGGCCGTTCTTATGACGATAGAAAGACCGTTCACTCTCATTACGCAGCTGCGATTTAATCAGCTGGTACGTGAGAAGGAACGGTCTTTTTGGTTTTAGTTACAATTACTGATAGATGAGCGGCCTTACTTCGTCAATCAGATGCTGCAGCTGCTTCGAGCACGCTGCATATTTGAGCTTCTCGCTCTCATCAGCTGACAGTAGGCCATACATTTCGATATCGGCTTCGCACTTCTTGAGCTGAGCAAGCAGCGCCGCTTGGCTTTGCGTCGACTTGGTCACTTTCATCTGATCATCATACAAATCAAGGTAGAGTGACCCATAATCATCCAGCTGTGCCAGGAACACGTCCTCAATGTGAAGATCGGACTTCTTCAATTCCTTCTCCAGCCAATTCACGTCATAGCCTCTTTGGGTAAGTGAATCGCTCAGCACCTTTCCGTCCATAATGACCGGCTTCGGTTCATGCTCCGTGGGCACACGCATGCCTAGTGTCTTCGGTGTGAGCGGCAGATGCTCCGACTTCAGCAGCACATTGATTGCACCGCTTGATTCCATTACGGCGAATTCAACTTGATCGATGTTGAACACGTCCTTCGTACGCATCTGCTGCAGCAGCTCATCAGTCGTGAGTTTCTCCCTCTTCAAGTTTTTCTCTAATATTTTGCCTTTCTGAATGAGCACGGTCGGCGTTCCATCAATCCAGTTCCGCACTCGCTTGCTCTTCAATTGCAGCATCTCGATGCCAAGTGAGACCGCAACCCACACGCCAAGCGCGAGGAATCCCAAATACCACTCGGCATCGGTGTCAAGCGATATGTAGGCTGCGACATTCCCGATCGTGATCCCTGTTATATATTCGAACACGGACAGCTCGGTCACCTGTCTCTTCCCTAGCAATTTCGTCATCAGAAGTAGGAATGCTACAGCTGACAGCGTACGCAAGGTAATCTCAATCCAAGAAGACATTCGTTCCTACACCCCATTTTCCAGTTGTACGGTTTAGATTAGTATGGGCGTACGGACTGGAAATTATGAGCAATAATTGTAAACGGCTGTCGCCGTCCTTTCCGCAAAAGCTTACGTTTCACAAAAGACTTATAGAAATGTGTACAAGTGAAACTTATAAATTCTAGAATGTTAAAAAAACGGCCCAGCCAGCGAGAACTGGCGGAGCCGTTTGGATTAAAACGATGTACTTACTTGTGAGTTAGGCCTTAATATTGTCTGCCTTCTCTTCTTCCTTCTCAACTACAGGCGCTGCTTGTACTGCTGAAGTAGCGGCACTTGTGGAAGTTACGTTGTTGATTGCACTACGGTCGAACGTAATCTTCGTGGAGTCGTTCACGCGCAATACAACCTTGTCGTCGGAAATTTCCAAGATCGTACCGTGCATACCGCCAATCGTTACGATCTTATCGCCTTTCTTGAGCGAGCTAAGCATGGAGTTACGATGCTTCGACTTACGCTGTTGTGGACGAATTAATAGGAAATAGAATACCGCAAACATAAGTACAAATGGGAGTAAGGATGCTGCTGACATATATGATTCACCTCTTTCCTCAAATTAAAATCCTTTGTTGTTCTCGTTCAAGCCATACATTTCAAAAAATTCATTGCGGAAATCAAGCAGCCTATCTTCCATAATCGCTTTACGCACATTACGCATAAGCTCTAGTAGGAAGTGCAGGTTGTGAATCGTAGTTAACCGGATGCCGAAAGTCTCATCTGCTTTAATCAAGTGGCGGATATACGCTCGCGAGTAGTTCGTGCATGTGTAGCAGCTGCATTCCGGATCAAGCGGACCAAAATCATCAGCGAACTTAGCGTTGCGGATGACAAGGCGTCCTTGGCTGGTCATCGTCGTTCCGTTGCGTGCAATACGCGTCGGCAGTACGCAGTCGAACATGTCGATACCGCGAATTGAGCCGTCAAGCAGTGCATCAGGCGAGCCAACGCCCATCAGATAACGCGGCTTATTTGTCGGCAGCAAAGGAACCGTACATTCGAGAACATTGTACATGAGATTCTTCGGTTCTCCGACGCTTAGTCCACCAATAGCATACCCCGGGAAATCCATGGAAGTCAACTCAAGTGCGCTCTGACGGCGCAGGTCTTCGTACATGCCGCCTTGAACAATGGCGAACAAAGCTTGGTCCTGCGGACGGGCATGCGCAGCGAGGCACCGCTCCGCCCAACGCGTCGTCCGTTCCATCGACTTCTTCACATAGTCGTATTCAGCCGGATACGGAGCGCATTCATCGAACGCCATCATAATGTCAGAGCCAAGCGCATTCTGAATCTCCATCGCCTTCTCAGGTGAGATGAATAGCTTGTCTCCGTTCAGATGGTTGCGGAACTCGACGCCCTCTTCGCTGATTTTGCGCATATTGCTAAGGCTGAACACTTGGAAGCCACCGCTGTCCGTCAGAATTGGACGGTCCCAGTTCATGAACTTATGAAGCCCGCCAGCTTGGCGGACGATCTCATGTCCAGGGCGAATGAACAGATGGTATGTATTGCTTAGAATGATGTGGGCATCAAGCGTCTTCAGCTCTTCCGGGCTTATCGTCTTGACCGTTGCCTGTGTGCCGACCGGCATGAAAGTTGGTGTTTCAATGACGCCATGAGGCGTATGCACGCGGCCCAGCCGTGCTCCTGTTTGTTTACATGTTTTAATTAATTCATAGGTGATTGCCACTGCAGCACGTCCTCTTTCTATTCCTAGTAAATAAACATTGCGTCGCCGAAGCTGAAGAACCGATATTCCTGTTCAATCGCTTCCTTGTACGCCTTCATCACAGCTGTACGTCCAGCCAGCGCGCTCACAAGCATCACGAGAGTCGACTTTGGCAGATGGAAGTTGGTCAGCAGTGCGTTCACGAGCTTGAATTCATAGCCCGGAAAAATAAAGATGTCGGTCCAGCCGCTGCATGCCCGTATGTCTTCATACGTAAACCGGGATGCAACGGTTTCAAGCGTTCGGCAAGAAGTTGTGCCAACGGCGACAATTCGACCGCCTCGCTCCTTCGCAGCACGCAGCATCGCGGCTGTCTCTTCGCTCAGCTCGTAATACTCCGAGTGCATGGTATGCTCTTCGATCGTGTCAACTGACATCGGACGAAACGTTCCAAGCCCGACATGCAGCGTAATATAGCCGATCTGCACGCCTTTCGCTTGCAGCTGCTCGAGAAACGGCTTCGTGAAGTGAAGTCCCGCTGTCGGCGCAGCTGCCGAGCCTTCATGCTTCGCATACACCGTCTGATACCGTTCGCGGTCATCCAGCCGCTCCTTGATATAAGGCGGCAGCGGCATTTCGCCAAGGCGATCCAGCAGCTCATTAAATATGCCTTCGTAGTGGAACTCAATCTCGCGTCCACCCATTTCGCCTTCTGCAACAACAGTCGCCCGAAGGAGCGGCTCGCCGTTGCCATCGTCGCCGAAGGAGAGCTGAGCGCCAACCTTCAGCCGTTTGCCTGGCTTCGCAAGCGTCTCCCAGCGGTCACCTTCAAGCTGCTTGAGGAGCAGTAACTCCACCTTCGCGCCAGTGTCCGACTTTACGCCCATCAGCCTTGCAGGCATCACGCGCGTATCATTGAGAATGAGCGTATCGCCATCCTGGAGCATCTCCGTAAGATACGGGAACGAATGATGCTCAACATCACCGGTAGCATGGTTTAGCGTCAACAGGCGCGAAGCAGTTCGATCCACAAGCGGTGTCTGAGCAATCAATTGCTCCGGCAGTTCAAAATCAAAATCATTTACATTCATAGTTTAGTGTCATTCCTTAACGATCTTCGCGTCTTTGTAGTAGTATTGCATTATATATTTATAGTCATACCCAAGCTCTGCCAATCCTCGAGCCCCGTATTGAGATAACCCGACGCCATGGCCATAACCCCCGCCAACAAAGCGGTAGCCTGGATCCTTCGTCGCTGCCCGAACCTGCCCGTCACCGCTTAGAATGAAATAGTTCGACTCCTTCAACTCTCGTGCAGAGCCATCGCCACCTTGGATATAGACAGTCCCGCTGTCTTCCGGCCGATTGCGAAGCGCATTATCCGCTCCCGCCATCGTTACTCTCGCTGTCTCATCAATCGTAAAGAACGTACTCGGCAAGCCGCCGAATGCGGAGCGATATCCATCGGGATTCTTGACCTGCAGCTTCTGGCCGTTAACCTGAATTTCGGTCGGTCTGCCTGAAGGGCCGCGCTGGCTGACCTCAAGTGTCGTAATCCGCCCGCTAATCGGTTTCTGCAGCTTACCTTTCGTAAGACTGAGCAACGCATCCGCTGAATACGTACCGCGAACCCAAGACATCTCATTGGACTGGGTCACCATGTCCAATTGAACGACAAGCGATCCGGCGCTAACTGAATCTACGATCGGAATATCCTCTTGAATGAGCGGAATCGGACGTACTTTCGAGCCGCCCGTTTTGACGCGCAGCAAAGGTTGTCCTGCCGTTGAGAGCTTGTCCGTCGGTTCGAGCAGATCCTCTCGCATATAGCCGACAGCTCCACTCGGCGTAACGATCCGGTACCACTTGTAAAGCCCTTTCTCTGATGAGGTGTCAGGACTCGAGACACTCTTCAGATACGCAATGTCGCTTCCCCAAATTTCTTTCGAGTCCGCCGTCATACCGCCAGCGCTTGAGGAGAACACGGTCTCTATGAGTTTGCCGTTATACATCGCAACTTCCCCGCGTGTCGCATCTACGGCAGCGATCGTCGTCGGCTTCTCAGAGCCAATGCCACCATACGCCTGACTCAGCGTTGTATCGACGACATGTGCAATTTGAAACCCAAACCCTTGATAGAGGGCATATGTACGCGCCGCAATCGCTTGCGACTTCAACGCTTCCGCCGGCCAGGACGCAGGCATCTCTGCGCCAACTACTGCGTAAACGTATTGCTCAAATGGCAGCTCGTTAATAACAGCCAGCTTGTTGTTCAAGCCGCTCACTTCAAAGCTTCCCCTATAGCTGCGATTGTATCGCTCGGTTAGCTTAATACCGGCCCCTGCTATCGTAGAAACCCACAGCTTCGCTCCTGTAGCTGGAATGGAATAGAGTGCGACTGGCGGCTTAGAAGCAGACTCCGCTGTGGTGTAATCGTCGCGGATAAGCGAGTATACATTCGCTGCATCCGTCTGGCGAAGCGCAAGTGCAGGATTCGCTTGCAGCGCCGCGGCCTTTGCTTTACCAAGCGCCGTCTGATCGCTCTCCGCACCGATCAGTACCGTATATACCGCAGCAGCACTGCCGGATTGCTTGAGCGCCGCATACGCTTCAGCACCGCTCGCACTGAGTGATTGCGCTGCTTTTACAGCTTCGCTCTTCGACGTATACGTCATTCCTGTCTCGAGATGTAATGGGCCAATCAAGCTAGCATTGCTAGACTTTCCGGCGTAGCTCGCAACCGTAGCGTCTTTGAGCCAGCGGTCGCCTGCCGCCTTCGCCTCTGCTACCGAAGAATAAGAGCCTTCAACGATCTGATACACTTTCCCTCTCGGATCATTCGTCGTAGTCAACATGCCCGAGCCGCTCATCGCCTTCAGCCGCTTCAACAAAGCAAGCGCAGTCTGGTAGTTCGTCGACTCAAGCAGCATTGGCTTGTAATCATCCAACGTGAACCGGATCATCTCTCCACTGCCCGTCTGAAACATCGGAATGACCCCTGACGGCAATCTCAGGCCAACCTGCATAGCCTCTGCTGAACTAAATGATGCAGCAGTGGTATTCAGCTTATACTTACTCGTATCCATGAATATGCCAACGCGTATCGTATCCAGATGTGGGACAGCCGCTCCATTAGAAGGAAGCGCCGTCCACACAGAGAGTCCAATTACGCCAGCCAAAATCGCGGTAACCGTTCGCATCGTCATCGGCATCCGAAACAGCATTCGTGCCGGTTCCTTCGTCTCGTTCGTATGAACGTTAACGCCACTCATCGGCCTCATTAACCCCCTCATGTCTACTCCTTGCGCGGTGGCAGCGAACAAGCCCCTTCATGACAGCTTTGATCCGCTTTGCCAAACCAATCATAGCGCTTTGCTGCTATGATCCGGTATAAGCCATCTGCCGCACTGTGAAGGCCTGGTACCCGATACAGCCATGCTAGCCAACGCAGCCCTCTCGTCGTGCGTAAGATACGAACAATGCCTGCCGCTCCGGCATGCAGCGTCCCATCCATCTCCACGACATGAATCTTCGATAATAGCTGCTCCGTAGTTACATGATCAAGACCGGGAATGGTCTCGTACGTCTCACCCAATGCTTGCACGGCAATAAATCGAACAATCGCGCTCGATTGCAGTTCCTTCAAGCGCTTCACGCTAGCCAGACATAAAATGCACTCACCGTCATACAACACAATCAGTTTCTCGCGACTTCGCTCTTCCGACTGTTTCGGTGTTCGGGCCATTAAAGGATGACGCCTCCTTCATCGGAATCGCCTGATTGATCGGCAGCGCCGCCTTTCTCCTCCGGAACAGGAAGCCCTAGATGCCGGTATGCGAGCGGAGTAACCATCCGGCCGCGCGGCGTTCGCTGCAGGAAGCCGATCTGCATGAGATAAGGCTCATACACATCTTCAATCGTCTGGCTTTCTTCGCCAATTGTCGCCGCAATCGTATCCAGCCCGACCGGTCCGCCGCGATAAATGCTAATCATCGCGCGGAGCATCTTATGGTCTATGCTGTCGAGACCAAGCGGATCGACTTGAATAAGGCTAAGCGCTGAACGCGCCAGCTCATGTGTAACAATACCGTCTCCGCGCACTTGAGCGAAGTCGCGCACCCGCTTCAAGAGCCGATTCGCAATTCGCGGCGTTCCTCGCGAGCGCATCGCAATCTCTTGCGCGGCTTCGCCGATAATGCTCACGCCGAGAATTTCTGACGCGCGCGAGACGATAAACGCCAGCTCGTCGACCGTGTAGAACTCAAGTCGGCTCACAACGCCGAAGCGGTCACGAAGTGGTGCTGACAATAGTCCCGCACGCGTCGTTGCCCCGATGAGCGTGAACGGCGGCAAATCAAGGCGAACCGATCTTGCGCTCGGTCCTTTGCCGATCATAATATCGAGCGCGAAGTCTTCCATCGCCGGGTAGAGCACTTCCTCTACCGTCCGGTGCAGCCGGTGAATCTCGTCGATGAACAGTACCTCGCCTTCCTGCAAATTCGTGAGCAGCGCTGCAAGATCGCCTGGCCGTTCAATTGCAGGTCCACTCGTTGTACGCAGATTGACGCCGAGCTCATTAGCAATAATGTTCGACAGCGTCGTCTTGCCAAGTCCCGGTGGCCCATATAGTAGCACGTGATCCAGCGCTTCTTTGCGCAGCTTCGCCGCTTCAATGAATACTTTCAAATTCTCTTTCACTTGCGATTGGCCGATATACTCAGACAAATAGCGGGGACGTAAGCTATACTCCACCGCTTGATCTTCCATCATGAGGTTGGCGGAAATTATCCGATCGTCCATTTACGCTTACCTCCTTCAATCAGCCTTTAAACAGCTGCTGCAACGCCCGCTTCATGAGCAAATCCACGCTCTCATTCGGCACTTCAGTCTGTTTCATGCCCTGCCATGCTCGGTCAAGCTCGGCTGCGGTATACCCAAGCGCCATAAGCGCTTCACGTGCCTCGCGCCAAACTTCTCCACCTTCGAGCAAAGTGCCGCTCGTGCCTTCATCATCAAGAACAAAGCTAGCTGCCGCAAAGCTGAACCCGCCGGGGATATGATCAAGTTTATCCTTCAGATCAAGCACCATCCGCTGCGCGGTTTTCTTGCCGATGCCAGGAAGCTTCGTCAGGAACGTTAAGTTCTCTTGCTGAATTGCTGCCGCAATCGTCTCCGGCTTACCGCCAGCGAGAATGCCAAGCGCAACGCGCGGACCGATGCCAGAGACATCAAGCAGCTTGCGGAACATCGCCTGCTCCTCCCGATTCGAGAATCCGAAGAGCAGATTCGCATCTTCACGCACATGATGATGGGTAAAAATCGTAACGGAATCATCACTCTTCACAAAGGCATACGGATTCGGCGTAAAAACCTGGTAGCCGATATCACGTACATCCACGACGACATACTCGGTATCCAAATGGACGACACGTCCTCGAATATAATCGATCATCTTCGGTTCACCTCGTTAATTTTTTGCGTCAGAACCGATGAATGGGCATGGCAAATTGCCACCGCAAGCGCATCCGCAACGTCATCGGGCTTCGGGATGGCGGAGAGATTCAGGAGCATCTTAACCATTTCCTGGACCTGACGTTTCTCCGCTTTACCGTAGCCGACTACCGCTTGCTTCACTTGAAGCGGCGTATATTCCGTTACAGGCAATCCGCGCTGTGCCGCTGCTAGAATCATGACGCCACGCGCCTGCCCGACCGAGAAGGCTGTCGTGACGTTCTTGTTGAAGAACAGCTTCTCGACTGCAACGGTATCGGGCTTGTAACGGTCAATAAGCGAACAGGTAGATTCGTAAACCTGCTTGAGCCGCTCCTCTTGAGGCGTATGCGCCTCCGTCTGAATGCAGCCGTATTGAACGGGAACGAGCTTGCTCCCGATTTTGTCAATAAATCCAAATCCGACAATGGCAATCCCCGGATCGATACCTAATACTCGCAATGCAATTCTCTCCCCAGGCCAACTTCATGCTACCTATCAAAAATTGGCTTCCCCCTATTATACCAAATGATGAGCAGGATGAGAACACGCGTTTTGTCTCGGGTTCAAGAGATAGGCAAAGAAGAAGGACGGACCGTAATTCCGGGCCGTCCCTTCAGCTTTCCTTTTCGATCAAAATGAACGTTTCATTACTTTTTCTACCTTCTCATTACGGTCGATCGCATAATCGCTGAACGTCGAGATGACACTGTTGAATTCGTCTTTATCGTTTATGCGGATGCCGTTCATCAGTTGGTCGATACGCTCCTTCGGCAAACTGCTCTCCATGTAGCGGACATCAAGCTGAAAGAAGGTGCGCATCACTTTCTTCTCTTTCGGCGAACCGTCGAACATAGTCAAATTGCCCGACTTATCGAGGCTGATATAGCCATTTCGTTTGCACGAATCTGACAAATCATCAACTCGCTGCTCCATAACGACCGCACCGCCCGGATGCATGACCGCGTTCCACTCGGGGTGCTGCGCCAGCATGCTGAGCGCGGCTTTGGCACTCATTTTGCCAAGCGTCTTCATTTCATCTCCGCATAAATAGATCAGTCGCAGCTTTACATTAACCTGCTCGGATTGCCCAGAGAGTGTCTCAATGACACTGCTTGGACTACCGTACAAAGGCTTGTCCGGCTCAGCAGCAGATACATCATTCCCTGTGCAACTAAAGAGTAGCATTACAGCAGCGATCATACTGCCAAGCTGCCACATAGGGCGGCGGGAGCGGCGAAGTTTCTGTTTTATTTTTTTCCACAGGCTGAATTCCATAATGGGAACTCCTCTTTTTTCCTTTTTTGTTAGTCTCTCAACGTTGTTGGTGAAATATGCACCGTTTTCTAATTAAGTCCTTCCATTGTCAAAAGCCCCGGCTGGCGCCCGGCAGTAGAGTGCCAGGAGCAAGCGCGGGGCTGTACGCAAACCGATCTATTCTGATCTGTTATCTGTTAATCCACGGGTAGCTGCCACGGCGTTTCGGTTTTGCAGTACGTACAGTACGAATAACCGGCTTTTTCTTGCGGGCAACTTTGGCTTTCGGCTCGTTAAACCCAATGCTTTCTTCGTCAATGTGTGGCCCCTCGTCATCGCGGCAGCCGCAGTTGCAATTCTTGTCGGTTGCACCTGCTACGATTGGAGAAACTTGACCATTGCCCATATACGTGTAGCCCGATGGCCCCATGTTTGCTGGAGATACCATCGACGGATCATAGCCATAACCATAGCCGCCTTGTGGCCCCATGTTAGCCGGGGATACCATCGACGGATCATAGCCATAACCATAGCCGCCTTGCGGGCCTACGTTAGCTGGAGATACCATTGATGGATCAAATCCATAGCCGCCTTGTGGGCCTATGTTTGCCGGAGATACCATTGATGGATCATAGCCATAGCCCCCATGCGGTCCAACATTAGCTGGAGATACCATTGATGGGTCAAATCCATAGCCGCCATGCGGTCCAACATTAGCTGGAGATACCATCGATGGATCATAGCCATAACCATAGCCACCTTGCGGGCCTACGTTTGCCGGAGATACCATTGATGGATCATAGCCATAGCCCCCATGCGGTCCCATCTCAGCTGGAGATACCATCGATGGATCGAAGCCACCATAACCATAGCCGCCTTGGGGTCCCATCTCAGCTGGAGATACCATCGATGGATCGAAGCCACCATAACCATAGCCGCCTTGAGGACCCATTTCTGCAGGAGATACCATCGATGGGTTAAAGCCGTAGCTTGGCGCGCCCCATGGCAATGTCATTGGCGGACCCCATTCTGGTCCTTCTTCCGCAGGGCTAACTGCAGTTGGATTCATCCCATAGCCGCCACCTATCGATGCTGGCGATACTGCCGTTGGGTTGCCATAACCGCCTGTCATCGCTGGCGACACTGCAGTTGGATTCATTCCATAACCACCTGTCATCGCTGGCGACACTGCAGTTGGATTCATTCCATAACCACCTGTCATCGCTGGCGATACTGCCGTTGGATTGCCATAGCCGCCTGTCATCGCTGGCGATACAACAGTCGGATTACTGAAGCCATAACCATGCTTCATTGGACCTTGTGATGCCGGCGATACCGCTTCAGGCATCTTAGGCATATCATAAAGCGACATCACTTCTGTTGCCGGCACGCCATATTGCTTGAACAGATCGACGTGTTGCTGCGCATTATAAACCGGATACTTCTTCTCCACTACCGGAACTGGGGCAGGCAGCGGTGTAGGTACTGGCTCTGGAGCCGGAGCTGGCTCGATGGCTTCCGGGAGCACTTCCGGAATTGGCATTGTGCTTGGCTTTTGGCCAGTCGGCTTCTTCCCTGTCGGTATTTTGCCCATCAAGCCTTGAACGCCGTGCATAACCGAAGTCGGCGACAACATATGGTGACCCGTGCCTTTGCCGCTATTCTCACTCATGTCATGCATCATGCCCGAAGAGCCTGGTGTCGGAATATTGACGATCTCTCCAGTCAGCAGTACGTTCGGATTTTTCAGCTGCGGATTCGCCTTAATCATATCGCCAAGCGGCACGCCCCAAGCCTTCGACAGCTTCCATAACGTGTCCCCTTGCTGTACAACATGCTGATGCATGATGTCCATTTGACCGCCATGGTGACCCGAGCCCGTTGGCACTTTCACTTTCATGCCGATGTTGATTTGATCCGGATTTGTAATATCCGGGTTGAGCTTAATGATTTCTTCCAGCGATACGTTGTACTTTTGTGCAATTAGGTATAAGGTATCGCCTTTTTTTACAATATGAATTTTCACCCGCTTAATACCTCCTGTCACGTTCGTACGCCTTACGCGGAAGACGCGGCAAACGCCCGTTATCAATCCCTACATCTTATGCACCAGCTAGGCGAGTGTCACCTATGCATACAAAAAAAAGTTGAAGTTCCTCGGGGCACAGGTCCGCGCCAAGAGAACTTCAACTTTATGAATGAAACCACTATTCGTAAACTTTAACGCCGTCCACTTCAACGGTCATACGGAATTCTTCAAGCAGATGCGTCGTAATTGGACCAGCTTTACCGCTTCCAATCGTACGGCCGTCGACTTCACGAACCGCAATAACTTCTGCTGCCGTCCCCGTGAAGAACACCTCGTCAGCCACATAAACATCATGCAGCGTGAACGGCTCTTCCTTCAGCGTGTAGCCTAGCTTCGCACACAGCTCCATAATCGTTGCACGTGTAATACCTTCCAGCGCGCCTACGTAGCAAGGCGGTGTGTAGACAACTCCACGCTTAATGATGAAGATGTTATCGCTGGAGCCTTCAGCAACATAGCCTTGGGAGTTCAGCATAATCGCTTCACCAACGCCTGCAAGGTTTGCTTGGATTTTAACGAGAATATTGTTTAAGTAGTTCAGCGACTTGATCTTCGGATTCAGCGCATCTGGAATGTTGCGACGCTGAGATACCGATACCGATACAAGTCCATCGCGGTAAGCTTCTGCAGGGTAAATCGCCAGCTGTTCAACGATGATGATAACCCAAGCTTGCGGGCAGCGCTTCGGATCAAGGCCCAGGTTGCCGGGACCACGAGATACGACTAGCCGAATATAACCATCGCGCAGGCCATTCTTTCGAATCGTCTCAACTAGAGCCTGCTCCATCTCATCTTGAGTTAGAGGAATATCCAGCATGATTGATTTTGCCGAGTCATAGAGACGGTCTAGATGCTCTTTGCATTTGAAGATATTGCCGCCGTAGATTCGGATCCCTTCGAAGATTCCGTCTCCGTATAGAAAACCATGGTCGAATACGGAAATTTTTGCATCTTCTTTGCTTACATACTCACCGTTTAAATAAATGACTTGCTCTGCCATGACTGCTCATGCACCTCCGAAATGTTTGCTTCTAGCCATTATCGTTTACGCTGTAACATATTTAAAGCTAGGATAGCTTCCTAATACACGAACCTGGCAGCCGATAGCTTCGATTTCAGCAATTGCTGACGGAAGCAGCACCGTATCCAGCGACATCTCAATGTCGATCAGAAAATAATAATTGCCGAGCTTCTTCTTCGTTGGACGCGATTCGATGCGAGACAAGTTGATTCGACGCCACGAAAACGCCGACAGCACCTGATGAAGAGCGCCAGGATAATCTTCTGGCATCGTAATCAGAATGCTCGTCTTATGCGCTGCCGATTCACGAATGGTGAACGGCTTGCTGCCGACAAGTAGGAACCTGGTGAAATTGTTGTCGTGATCGGTCACCGCAGCTTCCAGCACGGACAAGTTGTTGTCCGCCGCTGCGGATACTTGGCCAATCGCCGCCCAGCCGCGGCCCGGATTGTCTCGTACAATACGAACAGCTTCTGATGTGCTGCCAACATGTTCAAGCTCCGCATGAGGAAGATGGCGCTTCAAATATTGCGTGCATTGAGCCATCGCCACAGGGTGGCTCATCACCTTCGTAATCCGTTCGTAAGCGAGACCGCCCGTATCATCAAGCAATTCTGATGCAGGGCCAATCAAATTCTGAATAGACGGATATACCCATTCGGCTTGAATCGGCAAATCGACCTCATCAACGAGCCAATCGGTATGTAAGCCCACCGAGCCGTCAATCGTATTCTCAATCGGAATAATGGAGTAGTCCGTTTTACCCTCCGCCGTCGCCAGAAATACATCCGCGATCATTCGGTGGTAAGTGTACTGAATCGAATCGTTGTGCGCACCGAATAAATATTTTGCCGCCTCATCCGAGGTGGAGCCTTTCGTCAAACATGCTACATTTATCATGCCCTGACTTCTCCTTTAACCCGTTCCATGAACGATTGTCCACTTGGCTCCCTTACAACGGTGAGCTCTGGCCCACCGGTGCATGGCTCAAGCCACATCGTCTCCGCTTCAATGCCGTGAAGCTTCAGCGTGTCGATCAGGAATGCTTCTAGCTCTGCCTTCTGCGTGCTGCCGCGGTGAACGAGCGTCAGCAGTGTCGGGCCCGCTCCGCTGAGTGCAACTCCAAGTGCGCCATGCTCTGTGGCATGCTCCAGTATTTCTGCCATACCCGGCACGAGTGGTGCCCGGTAAGGCTGATGGAGCCGATCTCGCATCGCATGCGGGATAAGTTCCAGTTGACCGCTTGCGAGCGCAGCAACTAGCAAGGAGCTGTTAGCTACGTTGAAGACGGCATCCTTCATGCTAAGCTGTGTAGGAAGCGCATGGCGCGCTTTCTCTGTTGCTAGTTCAAACTGTGGAATCGCAACGAGCACTTCTAGATCCGCTGGCGGCGCAATCGTCACCTTCGCAGCGCGAGTACCGTCCCATGACGCTACGACGATACCGCCGAAGAGCGATGCTCCGACATTATCCGGATGGCCTTCAAGCTCCGTTGACAGCTGGAACAGCTCGTCCTCACTGAGCGGGCTTCCGATTAGTGCATTCGCGGCAACGAGTCCGCCAATAATGGCGGATGCACTGCTGCCGAGCCCTCTTGTCAGAGGAATTTCGATATACATATCAATGGTGATCTCAGGTACGGATACGCCTGCTTTCTCGAACACGAGCTGAGCCACTTTATAAATCAGGTTGGATTTATCGACTGGAATGCCGCCCAGTCCATCTCCATGCAGGTTGATTACAGTTCTGCCATCCTCGGGAATTGCCATCTCAATCCAGGCATACAGTGACAACGCCATGCCAAGCGCGTCAAAGCCAGGACCAAGATTCGCCGTGCTGGCCGGAACCTTCACCATTACCCGGCGATTCATCACTGTGCTGCTTCCTCAAGCTGGCGGATGGCATTCATAACCGCTTCTTCCGTATCGTCAACAACGATCGGCTCAGCTTGTACGCTCTTGATCGCGATGTTCGGATCCTTCAAACCGTGGCCTGTAAGTACGCAGACGACCGTCTCGCCGCCTTGGAATTTGCCTTCGCGCTTAAGCTTCAACACGCCAGCGATCGATGCCGCGGATGCAGGCTCTGCGAAGATTCCTTCACGGCTTGCGATTAACTTGTACGCATGAAGAATCTCTTCGTCTGTGACGAAGTTGATTTGACCTTCGGATTCTTCTGCAGCAGCAACCGCAGTTTTCCAGCTAGCCGGATTGCCGATTCGGATCGCAGTAGCAATCGTCTCTGGCTCAGCGATTGGCTCGCCCTTCACAATCGCCATCGCGCCTTCCGCTTCGAAGCCGACCATCTTCGGCAGCTTCGAAATCCGGCCATGTGCTTGAAGCTCCTTGAAGCCCTTCCAGTACGCAGAGATGTTACCCGCGTTACCTACTGGAATTGCCAAATAGTCCGGTGCTACGCCGTCCAGCTGATCTACAACTTCGAACGCAGCTGTCTTCTGTCCTTCGATACGGTACGGGTTAACCGAGTTCACAAGCGTGATCGGATGTTTAGCCGTAATTTCACGGACGATCTCGAGCGCGCGGTCGAAGTTGCCGTTGATCGCGATCACTTTGGCACCATAGATAACCGCTTGAGCAAGCTTGCCAAGCGCAATATTATTATTCGGAATAAGAACGATGCAGTTTAGTCCGCCACGAGCCGCATAAGCAGCAGCTGCTGCTGACGTGTTGCCAGTCGACGCACACATAATTGTCGTGCTGCCTTCCTCCATCGCTTTGGCAACTGCCATTACCATACCACGGTCCTTAAACGAGCCTGTCGGGTTCAAGCCTTCATACTTGAAGAACAGGTTCAGCCCAAGCTCCTTAGACAAGTTTTCTGCGCGAACAAGCGGCGTATTGCCCTCCTGCAGCGTCAACATGGGAGTTTTGTCGGTTACAGGCAAATATTCTTTGTACGTTTCAATCAAGCCAAGGTATCTCATCGTAAGTAATGCTCCTTTATGTCTATAAGATTAGCTTACTAGCCTTCTACACGGTAAACGCTCTTGATTACTTTCACGACATCCATGCTCTCGAGTACGCCAAGCACTTTCTTCATAGCCGCTTTGTTCGCATCATGCGTAATAATGATGATTTCCGCTTCCGGATTGCTCGCATTCGGCTGCTGTAATACAGACTCAAGGCTTACTTCAAACTCGGCAAAAGCTTGCGTAATACGTGCCAGCACACCAGCGCGGTCCGCAACATGCAGCAGCAGGAAGTATTTCGACGCGATCTGTTCGTCAGTCTTAAGTTTCTTCTCTTTGTACGCGAGCTTCTCTTGCTTGCCATTCACGCCAAGCTTAAGATTCTTCACAACCGCAACAAGGTCAGCAACGACGGAAGTCGCTGTCGGCAGCTCGCCTGCTCCTGCGCCGTAGAACATCGTCTCGCCTACCGCTTCGCCATACACGTAAACCGCGTTGAACACACCGTTTACGGAAGCGATTGGGTGCGAACGCTTCACCATCGTCGGCTGTACGCTCACGCTGATATAGTCATCTTGACGCTCCGCGATGCCAAGCAGCTTCACTTCGTAGCCAAGGCGCTTTGCATAGAGAATATCTTCACGGGAGATCGACGAAATCCCTTTTACATCCACATCTTCAAGCGCAATGTTGGCACGGAAGCCAAGTGTCGCGAGAATGGTCATTTTGCGTGCTGCATCCAGGCCTTCCACGTCAGACGTTGGATCCGATTCTGCATAACCAAGCTCTTGCGCTTCCTTCAGCACTTCGCTGTAATCCGCACCTTCCTGGCTCATCTTCGTCAGGATGTAGTTCGTTGTACCATTCACGATACCCATGATCTTCGTAATGCGGTCGGAGGAGAAGCCTTCGACCAGCGTACGGATAATCGGGATACCGCCAGCTACGGAAGCTTCATACATGATGTCGCAGCCATGCTCTTGCGCCTTGGACAGTATCTCTGGTCCGTGCAGCGCCATCAAATCCTTGTTCGCTGTTACGATATGTTTACCGCGAGAAATCGCCTCAAGGATGTAGCTGCGCGTCAGATCAATGCCGCCCATCACTTCCACGATAACGTCAATCTCAGGGTTATGAATAATTTCCCAAACATCTTCTGTCAGCTTGCTCGAATCAATATTGATCGAACGCGCTTTGCTCTTGTTCTGTACGAGCACTTTCTCGATAACGATCGGCGAGCCGACTTGGCTCTCCAAATCGCTCTGATGACCTTCCACGAGGCGGACAACGCCTGTTCCGACCGTTCCAAGGCCGAGCAATCCTACTTTAATCGGTTTCATTCCAGTTCCTCCATGTATGAAAATTCAGTTTATCCTTGTCCTATTATCGACGCCTTGCGGACGCCGTCATGCTTACGAATGGCATCCATCATTTCGGATATCGGCTTTGTCATCATCGACGTTTCGACCGAAATAATGACACTTGCTAATCCTTGCAGCGGAATCGTCTGGTGGATCGTCAGCACATTGCCTTCCGAGCCGGCAACAAGGCCAAGCACTTTGGACAATACGCCTGAACGGTGATCCAAATCCATAGAGATCGTTACGATGGCTTCACGCTGCAGCTGATTCTGCGTATATACGCCGTCCTTGTACTTGTAAAAAGCGCTTCGGCTCAGGCCAACCCGCTCAGCTGCTTCATGAACGGTAGCCGCTTCCCCGCGACGGAGCATCTCTTTCACCTGAATCGTCTTCACGATGGCTTCCGGCAACATATCCTCGCGGACGACAAAATATCGTTCCTCCACTCGCCGTCCTCCTACAATAGACATCTGTTCTTCCATAGAGGACATTATATCGAAAAACGACGAATGCGGCAATAGGAAATGTGACATCTACAACTTTTATATTATACCTGAATATCCCATTGTACGTAAAAGAAAAAGCCACTTCAGCATGCAAGCCTGCAGAGATTCTGCAAGCCTGGCCAAAGCAGCTTGATACACGTTATTCGTTGTAATAGAAGTCGCTTCCTTCGAAAAACTCGAACGAATAGTCGCCGATTCTGACGATATTGCCGTCCTTCGCTCCAATCTTCCGCAGCTCCGCATCGACACCTAACGTACGCATCGTCCGCGCGAAACGCATGATTGCATCATAGGAGTTGTTCAAGTTAACACGCTTCATGAACTTCTCAATATACGCGCTCTCCACATAGAAGCCTTCGTTCTCCTTACCAACCTTGAACGAACGGTCCTCTGCCTGATCAAGCGTGTACACCTTGCGCTCCGCAACGTCCTTCACTTCCTCGATCGTCCGGGTTTCTGGAACGGTCTCCAGCAGGTCAGCCGCCTTGTACAGCAGCTCCTGAACCCCCTTCTTCGTCAAGGAGGACATTGCTACGAGCGTGTGGTTCTCAGCAAGGCCAGCCGCTTCCAGCTGTTCCTTGAACATTGCGAGCTGCTCTTCGGCATCTGGCATGTCCATCTTGTTCGCTACAATAATTTGCGGACGATCTGCCAAGAGCGGATTGTACAGCTTCAGCTCTTCGTTGATCTTCACCCAATCCTCATAAGGATCGCGGCCTTCGGAGCCGGACATATCGAGAATGTGCAAAATAATGCGCGTACGTTCAACGTGGCGCAAGAAATCATGACCAAGTCCGACACCTTCGTGCGCCCCTTCAATGAGTCCAGGCAGATCCGCCATAACGAAGCTGCGGCTATCGCCTACATCAACGACACCGAGATTCGGCGTAAGCGTTGTGAAGTGATACGCGCCGATCTTCGGCGTTGCAGCCGATACAACCGACAGTAATGTCGACTTGCCTACGCTCGGGAAGCCCACAAGTCCGACGTCAGCCATTACCTTCAGCTCAAGCGTAATCCAGCGTTCTTCGCCATCTTCACCATTCTCGCAAAAGTCAGGAGCTGGGTTTGCCGCTGTTGCGAAGCGGCAGTTGCCGCGTCCGCCACGTCCGCCCTTTGCAACAATAATCTCTGAGCCGTGCTGCGTCATATCCGCCAATATGGCTTCCGAATCCGAGTCGAGAATAACCGTTCCCGGCGGGATGCGAACAATCGTATCCTCCGCGTTCGCGCCGTGCATCGACTTTACTTTGCCGCGCTCGCCCTTCTCGCCCTTAAAGTGCTTCTGGTAACGGAAATCCATCAGTGTACGAAGTCCTTCGTCTACTCGAAAGATAACGTCTCCACCATGACCACCATCACCGCCGGCAGGACCGCCGTTCGGCACGTATTTCTCTCTGCGGTACGAGACGATCCCGTTGCCACCGTCCCCGCCTTTTACAAATATCTTCGCCTTATCGACAAACATGTGTTAGCCTCCGTTTAGTTCCCAAGCTGCGATTGCAGCCTCATATATCTGCTGTTTAATCCGTTCTCCGCCAGCTTCAGCGGTGATCCTTCCAGCGCTTCATTGCATTTCAATTTCCAATCGTCAAGCTCACCGGCTTGCCCTTCACAGCTGAACGTCACAAGAAGCTTCCGCTCAATCTCCGACAATTGAATGCCAAGCCTTGCGGCATCTCCCATTCCCGGCTGGACTGCAAACCGATAGGCGTTAATGATTTCAATAATCGTCTTCGCACAGGCTTCACCGTCCACATTCAGGTCCGCCATATTCAAATCCCCGTCAATCTCCCAATCGATAATTAATGAGTGCGTTAACGTGCGAAAGGATTGAATAAATAAGACAAGCGACGGTACACCGAGCTTTGCGATCTTGCTCTCCGTCAACATTCTATCTCTTATCTGTTCCACGTACTGGACGGTTCTATCCGTTTTGTTCATCCGAATATACCCATATATCACTTGCAGATCATTCATCCAGTCATGTCGATGATGATTTAATGTACGAATTGCGGTTTGCTGTATCGCCTCTGTTGACCTCTCTATCCGTGTTTCATACGCTTTGCGCTCTGTCCATATCCAGTATACGGAAGCAAGTGTAAGCCAGAGTACGAACACAGCCAGCAGCCACAGCTGTGACGGCCAGATGAGCACTGCAGCCGCAGGCACCACAATTGACGATGCAGCCGCAAGTCGTTTGGTCAATCCGATCCGATTCATGAACCGAGCCCACTTTCCTATTCTTTCCTAGCTTAAACAGTATAGCACAAGCTATACCTTTTTGCCGTCCTCGGCCTCTAAAAAAGTTTTAGTGGGCATCGCTAAAAAGCGGAGCAAAAAAAAGAAAACCCCGGCCTGCATGCAGACCAGGGAGAACTATTATTCTGCTGCCGCTACTGGAGCAACTGCAACTGGGTAAACGCTAACTTTCTTACGATCGCGTCCCCAACGCTCAAACTTCACAACGCCTTCGATTTTCGCGAAGAGTGTGTCGTCTTTACCGATACCAACGTTGTTGCCCGGGTGAACTTTCGTTCCGCGTTGACGAAACAGGATGCTACCTGCAGTAACCGTTTGGCCGTCAGCGCGTTTTGCGCCAAGACGTTTCGATTGGCTGTCGCGTCCGTTTTTCGTGGAACCTACACCTTTCTTCGAAGCGAAGAGCTGAAGATTCAATTTCAACATGGATTTTCCCTCCTTTATTCCCGAAATTGTTGACGAATATCAACATACTTCCCGTATGAGGCCGCAATTGAATTCAGCATCACGATCATACCCTCCAGCAGAAGCTGAGCCTTCTCGTTAGAGGCTGCATCAGCCGTGACCGGAATATCTGATCGGAGCCAGCCGCTCTTCATGGAAGCCGGTAGCTCAATGCCCGCCAGCTGCTCAATCGCGTTCACGGTACCGACTGATACAGCCGATACGCCAGCGCAGACAATGTCTTTGCCGGGCTTCGCGAACTTGGCATGTCCTTCAATTGCAAACGATAAGATCCGTGTATTAGCTGCCGATAGGCGCTCAATCGTGACCGTTATCATAATGGAACCTCTTAGCCTTGGATCTTGCCAATCGTTACTTTGGAGTACGGTTGACGGTGACCTTGCTTACGGCGGTAGTTTTTCTTCGCTTTGTATTTATAAACGATGATTTTTTGACCTCTGCCGTGTTTCTCAACAGTCGCTGTTACAGTAGCGCCGGAAACAACCGGAGTTCCTGTTACAAGCTCTGCACCTTTGGAAACAGCCAGTACGCGGTCGAAAGTTACCTCTTGACCTTCAGTAGCGTCCAATTTCTCGATGAAAAGAACGTCGCCCTCTTGTACTTTGTACTGTTTACCACCAGTTTCAAAAATTGCGAACATATGTGTTGCACCTCCTTATATCGAAGACTCGCCTGATGCAGGTGTCGGCTCGAGCCATGAGCTCAAACTGAGCTTATGTACCTGTTCTGTGCGGTACATGCGTGTAAAAGCCGAGCTTTCACAGGCACCAAAATATAATAGCACATATAGCTGGGCTGTAGCAATCTTTTTCGTAATTATTTACATAACGGTAGTTCATCGACTATACCATCTCTGTAATTCTCTCATATGTTGGCGTATACGTATCTATCAATGACAGCTGCTAGATACCTATAAATGCCAAGGGAGGCGAATGAGATGCTCGTTCTGTTCATCATTGCGCTCGCAGGAGCTGGTGTTTTCTATGTGCTGACACCGTCTGCTGCAAAGCAGGAAGTGGTCATTCACGGCAGTACCGAGAAGGAGCACGTACAGAAGCTGCATGAAGGCGCAGCCTTCACCAAATCGCAGATGTAATCAAGCTGCTTATGACCACGACCAGTCAGGGGTGAAAACAAACGCATGTACGGCACATTAGCGAACACCGTGACGATCTTCGCTTTCATCATGACCGTTATCCTCATTCTGTGGCGGCCGAAAGAAATCAATGAAGCGATTCCCTCAACTATTGGAGCTGTGCTCGTCCTGCTTAGCGGAACGGTTTCCTTATCGGACTTTGCACAAATCAGCCAAACGGTTACCGGTGCAGCGATTACCATTATGGCGACCATCGTCATGGCCGTCGTCCTGGAAAGCTTCGGCTTTTTTATTTGGGCCGCAGAAGGACTAGCCGCTCGGGCGAAGGGCTCCGGAATTCGCCTGTTCTGGTATGTGAACCTGCTCTGTTTCTTGATGACCTTGTTCTTCAACAATGACGGCAGTATTCTAATCACAACACCGATACTGCTTATATTGCTGCAAAACTTGGGACTTAAACCGCATCAGAAAATTCCTTATCTGCTCTCAGGCGCACTTGTCGCAACAGCGTCCAGCGCTCCAATCGGCGTCAGCAACATCGTTAACCTCATTGCACTGAAAATCGTTCATATGAGCTTATACATGCATACGCTGATGATGTTTGTGCCTGCCACGCTTGGCCTGCTCTTCATGGTCATGTTGCTATTCCTTGTCAGCTACCGTACGCTGCCGAAGCGTCTGCCAGCGATGCCCCATATCCATGGTCGAGGCAAGCTCCATCTGCCAGGCCAGCATCCACTGAAACAGCAACTGCCAATTCCTGTGCTCGGTGAAATGACAGCAAGTGAACGTACCCGCTTTATGCAGAAGGTGCTGCTGTTTGTGTTTGTCGTACGCGTCAGCTTGTTCATCGCTTCCTACTATGGCATTCCGATCGCAATCGTCTCCGTGATTGGGTCCGCAATTCTGCTCGCCTGGCGATGGTACTACTTGCACATCTCCCCAGCCGACATGGTGCGCAAGACACCTTGGCACATCCTCGTTTTCGCTTTCGGCATGTATGTCATTATTTTCGGCATTCATAACATTGGCTTTACGAACAAGCTCGTTATCTTCTTTGAGCCGATTGTCAGCGGCAATTTGCTCAATGCCAGCCTCGTGATGGGCGCGATCCAAAGTGCCATGTCAACACTCTTCAACAACCATCCCGCGCTGATGATCGGAACGCTTACCTTGAGTGAGATGCACCTTGACCCGCTGACGCTCAAGATTGCGTATCTTGCGAACGTCATCGGCAGCGATATCGGATCGCTCCTACTGCCGATTGGTACACTAGCATCGCTCATTTGGCTGCATATTCTGCGCAAACATAAGGTGAAAATCCAATGGAAGGACTACACGAAGGTGACGATTATCGTGATCCCGCCAACGGTGCTGTTCACCTTGGTTGTGCTGTATTACTGGGTCAGTTGGTTATTTTAACGCCATTATAGGTCTATGCAAGTCCTCATTTGTCGCCTGGGTAACCGCTCTGCTCCCGCACTTTCTTCCTCGTCATCTCCAGAAGGCCGAGCCTTGTCCAGCCTACAACTTGGCACTTGGTCCGATCCGCTCTAACATGACGCTCAAGTAGTTGCATCACTTGCTCGCGATGCTCTTCTTTCTCCATATCGATAAAATCAACAATAATAATGCCGCCGACATCGCGAATACGCAGCAATCTGGCAATTTGCTCAGCCGCCTCCAGATTGGTACGGAAGACGGTATCCTCCAGGTCGCTCGTCCCTACGAACTTGCCTGTGTTCACATCAATAACAGTCAACGCCTCGGTCTGATCCCAGACTAGATCGCCGCCGCACTTCAACCGATAACGCCGTTCGAACGCATCGTGCAGCTGCTCATGAATCCGATACTGATGGAAGAGCGAAGCTGTACTTCCTTGTTTCTCGAATAGCCGCAGTCTTGGCAGCATCGCTTGGGCCATCTGTTTCATTATGGTTTCAGTCTGCTCATATGCAGTTCTATCGTCTATCCATACCTCGTCCATCTCTGATGTAAGTAAATCACGCACGAGCCGGTGCACGAGATCTGCCTCACGATGCAGCAATGCAGGAGCAGAAGCCGTTTGGGCAGTCCCTTCGATTCGCAACCACAATTCACGCAGAAACTGAACGTCATTCGCCAGAGAATCGCTGCTCTCGCCATCAGCTGCGGTTCTCATAATGACGCCTTCCTCCGCTTGCCTAATCTGTTCGCCAATGACGCGAAGTCGATGACGCTCTGCGTCAGTTGACACCTTCTTTGATACACCTACATAATCAGCAATCGGCATGTATACGAGGAATCGGCCTGGCAGCGAGAAATGTGTCGTGACCCGCGCACCTTTTCCGCCAAGCGGCTCCTTAATCACTTGAACGGTAAGTTCTTGTCCAACTCGGAGCAGCTGACTAATCTGCGGCTTCTCTTTGCTCTGCTTCTCGAGGTGAGGATGAAGCACATCATCAATGTAGAGGAACGCATTCTTCGTTAGCCCTATATCGACGAAAGCCGCCTGCATGCCTGGCAGCACATTGACGACTTTTGCTTTATATATGCTGCCAACCAGTTGCCCCGCGCTCTCGCTTTTTTCCATATAAAATTCAAACAGACGCTCTTGATCCACCACTGCGATCTTCAGCGACTCCTTCTGTTTCTGTACCAGCATTCGTTTCATATGAACGACCTCCTACTCAGTCGATCTTTACTGATACTTTATTCTACATGAAAAGCTCGAGCACTGCACGGTCAGCCCGTCCATCAGACAGAAATCCATTCACAAGCCGCTGCTCCGGCAGCACGCCGATGATGTCCCCTTTCTCCTCCATGACGACGATGAGATGATAGCTGTCCCTCTTGAACAATCGAAGCGCAGCAAGAATGGTATAGCCTTTCGGAATGACGATCGGCAGCGCCCAGACGCCGCGTGCGATTGACCTTGATGACGAGACAGCCCGATTCGTGAGGAATCGAATGAATAGAAAGGGAATGTTCCGATATGCCGTCCAATTCGTAAGCAGGAGGAATATGCCAACAGCGATCAGGTTCATATGCAGATGGATAGCATTTCCGCTAAGAATCGCTGGAACGACCGCGTAGATGAGCATGAGAGCACTGAAGAGCAAGCTAATGCGCGCGCCCCACACTAATGTGCTGTGGAATGTAAGCGTTCGGCTGAACGCCGCCTGCATGAGCTTTCCGCCATCAAGCGGCAGTATCGGCAGCAAATTAAACAGCCCTATCATGATGTTCGCTTGGCAAACATAATCGGCCCATTCGTGACTCCACAGACCGAATCGACCAAATAGATATGCGATGCCCGCCATCCAGACGTTCTGCAAAGGTCCAGCAATCGCCACAATCGCTTCTTCCTTCGCCGGAAGCCCGCTTCCATCCTCAACCTCAGCGACGCCGCCGAACGGCAGCAGCTTGATCTCGCGAACATTCCAGTCAAAGCCTCTAGCCGTTATGACATGTCCGAGCTCATGCACCAGAACGATGACAAACAAAGTTAATAGCTCGACAAAATACCCCGTAATTACCGACGCTAGCATGACGAGCACGAACAGCGGATGAACGGACCACCGAATGCCGCCAAACTTAATCAAGCGGAACGACGTCAGCGGGATTGACGTACTTGCCTTTCTCCTTCACCGCAAAAAATAACAAGCTTTGCTGCCCCTCTTGAGCTGCCGGGAGTTGACCAAGCTTCGTTCCCGCTTCAAGCCAGTCATTGACGGCAACTTTCACTTCGCCGAGATGACCATATACGGTCACACGATTATTCGCGTGCTGGATGACGACGGTCACACCGGTCTCACCGTCATTGGTCACATTAATGACTCTGCCAGTTTCCGCCGTCAGCACCTCCTGCGAGGGTTGACCGACGATCTCTACACCGCTTAACGTTTCAGCAAATGATCGGACCACACTACCATTGATGAGCGGTGCGACAATGGGCAGCTCCACTGCTCCTTCAGTGACCTGGGTCTTTGGGTCGTCATGGCTGCCGAATAACGGAATGAATGACGGAGCACCGGCAAACATGTCCTTGTACAACCGTGCTGCGGCATCGAAGTCCATCTGCTCCGTTAAGGCAGCGGTTACGACCTCCTGCCCTTTCTTCGCGATAGGCACGTCCAGCTTAAACATGCCGAAGACGATAATAAACAGCGCAACGGAAATAGCAGATTGAATAAATAACCCGCGAATGACAAAAGCAAACCGCTGTTGTGGTGGTTGCGGAGCTTTCGGACCTCCAGACTTGCCATCTCGGTCGTATTTGCTCGGCAACGGTGCAATGCGCCATCCTGCACTTTCCCATGGGTTCGGATTCGCTTTCCACAGCTGCTCCGGATCATCATATTCATTCTGCGGCGTCTGCTCGTAAGACGCTTCTGCTGTCTTCGCCGGTAATGCCTGCAGCTTATTATTCTGAAGCGGATGCGACTTCTGTTGCTGCTGCTGATCCTGCTGCTGATAATCCAGCTGATACTGCTGCGGTCGTTGCGACCCGGGCAGCGCCTTCAGCTGCGGCAGCGGCTGCTGTGGCTTGGCATGACGGTTCTCTTCCATAATCCGCCTGATCCGCTCTGCTCTACGCTCGCGAATACTGCTTTTCGTATCCATAGCTATCCCTCCAACATTTTGCAGCTTGTTCGCTTATGTATATGTGGGGGCATGTACAGTTATGTTGGAGCGTGAGGCCAAGCTACAATCGGATAAAAGCACAAAAACCGCCTTGCGCGAACGCAAGACGGTTTAGGCTTGGCGGCCGTTTAAGTGGCCATTTGGTATTTCTCTTGATGTGCTTTAACACTGAAAACGAGTCCAATGCAAAGCATATTGAGCAGCAGCGATGTACCACCATAACTAATGAATGGAAGCGTAATGCCCGTAATCGGCATGAGACCAATCATCATACCAATGTTCTGGAAGACTTGAAAGACGTACATCGAAACAATTCCGATGATGATAAAAGAGCCCTTCAAGTCATAACATTGGAACGCGATTATGATCATCCTGTAGATCAGTAAGAAGTAGAGCATCAGTACGACGGCGGCACCTTGGAAGCCGAACTCCTCGCCAATGACGACGAAGATCGCATCCGAGTATGGATACGGAATGAACTTCCGGTTCTTCGATTCACCCTTCATGTAGCCATCGCCGGTGAGTCCGCCCGAGCCGATAGCAATTTTCGCTTTGCTCGCTTGGTAGATCTCCTTCTCCGACGCCGTTTCCGGGTTAATGAAGCCGTTAATCCGTTCATACCAGTGTACCTTATGGGCATCTAGCAAGTAATCGTGAATCTGCTTATTGTAGGTGTTGAACAAGAAGATAAACAGGACGAGTCCGCCTGCAATAATCGTTATACCTAGCAATACATGCGTATAGCGCACATTGCCGATCCAGAGCATGCCAAGGACGATAACCAGATAGATGATCGCGTTGCCGAGGTCAGGCTGAATCATAACGAGCATGAAAGGTAAGAACGAGAATGCGGCAACAACCAGTAAATCCTGTCTAACTCGCAGCGGATCTCCTTGCCTTCTTCCCATCAGGAAAGCTACCGTGATGATCAGAATGATCTTTACCATCTCAGCAGGCTGGAATTGGAGGCCGCCTGGCAGCATGAACCAGCTCTTCGCACCGTTAATCTCCGGTGCGGTGAAATAAACGATCACGAGCAGTATAACACCGATCGCGTAAAGCACCCACCAAGCTTTCAGAAATAGACGATAGTCAAAAAAAGTAGAGCCGAGTGCGACCGAGAATCCTAATCCGTAGAAAATCAGCGTTTTCAGATCATAGTTCGCGTAATCGGGATTGCCGTAGGTGGCACTGTGGACCAGAAGCGTACTGACGACCATGAAGGCAAGCAGGATGATAATCATGCCGAGGTCCACTTTTTTAAGTTTATTTAGCACTGCGTAATCATCCTATTCCAAGGAACTTGCGAAACCGCTTAATAACCCCGGATTTCTCCTCGAGCGGCATAAGTGGCACCATATCGCCAAGCATCCGCCGCGCAATGTTGCGATATGCAATCGCCGCGCGTGATGACGGATCCATAACCGTCGGCTCGCCAGCATTAGCCGAGCGGATTACTTTCTCATCATCCGGCACGATGCCGAGCAAATCAATGGCTAATACTTGGCAAATTTCATCAATATCCAGCATTTCTCCACTGCGAACCATGTTAGCGCGTATGCGATTAATGACGAGTCTCGCTGGAATATGCGTCTGCTCCAACAAGCCGATTACACGATCCGCGTCACGAACAGCCGCATTCTCCGGTGTTGTCACGACAATCGCCTTGTCTGCTCCAGCAACCGCGTTCCGGAAGCCTTGCTCAATGCCTGCAGGACAATCGATAATGACATAATCGAATTCCTTCTTCAGCTCAAGCACCATCTCTTTCACTTGCTCTGGAGACACATCCGTTTTATCTTTTGTCTGGGCAGCAGGCAGCATATAAAGCTCATCGAAGCGTTTGTCCTTCACAAGCGCTTGATTCAATCTACAGCGGCCTTCCGCTACATCAATCAAGTCATAAATAATCCGGTTCTCCAGCCCCATTACTACATCCAAATTGCGGAGGCCGATATCCGTGTCTACCATGCACACTTTCTTCCCCAGCAAAGCAAGCGCAGTTCCGATATTGGCAGACGTCGTCGTCTTGCCGACGCCGCCTTTGCCTGAAGTTACTACAATCGCTTCTCCCATGATCAACACTCCCCGCCTTACTACTTAAGCTCTAAACAATACCGGCAGCTTACGCAAGCGCTGCAGCTGTGTCATTTTATCAATTTTCATAACGCCTTCGTTTAAGTATGCGAACTCCATTGCCGCATCACCCGTCATCCATTCATCTGGCGGCCGGCTGATAACGCCGCTGATACGAAGCTGCGTTGGTTTCAGCAGCGAAGCTGCAATAATGGCCTCTTCTTTGCCTTTGAAACCTGCATGCGCTAAGCCTCGTAGCGCACCCAGCACATAGATGTCTCCCGTGCAGAGCAGTGTGCCGCCTGGATTCAGATCGCCCATTAGCAGCAAATTACCGTCATGCTCAAGCGTCTGGCCTGAGCGAACGATACCTGTCAGCACTTTCAAATTGTTTCCATCCTCTAGCTGAGGAATGATCGGTGGCTCACTCTCAATCGACTGCACGAGCAGATTGCCCTGCTGCCGGATTGCTAACCGGATCCGTTCCCTCTCCTCTTCACTTACCTGGCGGGTGCCGAGCTTCACCTGAACGTGAACGATAGGACCTGACAGCAGCTGTTGGTGCGATTTTTCCAATTTGAACTGCAGCTCATCCATAAGCGCGGAAAATTCGCAATTATCGTCAAGAAGGAAGATGAGACCTTCCTTGACGCCTTTGATCGTAATATGCTGCTTCTCGGTCACGCTCGTCCCACCCCTTCTCTATACGATTCTTTGAAACTGTGCAGATTCCTGCCTGGCAGGTGCGCCAACTTTCGTCAAGTTTCTTCTTCTTCGCTCTTCGCAACAAAGCTGCCCTCAAACCATCTTCGCGCAGGCACGTAGATCGCTAGTGAGAAGAGCAGCTGCAGGAACAAGCTCGGAACCATATGCTCAGACAATGCCCACTCATACGTCTCGCTCGTTAATCGAAATACACGATAGATAAAGTAAACGATCGTGTCATATACAAGCGTGGACATGCCAATCATCGTCAGTGCCATCAGAAGTGTACTCTTCCTACGCTCCAAGAGAAGACCTGTCATATAACCGACAAGTCCCATTGTGAACGAATGGATGCCAATAATGCGTCCGTAGAAAGCCAGATCCTGCAATAAGCCGAACGCCATGCCGAGGATCAAGGCGGAGTGTCTGCCGCGATAGAGCCCGGCAAACAAGACAAAAGCGAGCGTAAAATGCGGGACGATCCGCCCTACCATGCTGCTTGGCACGAACCAATAGAACAAGGTGCCTTGTATGAGGAAGAGCAGCAGCATGACGCCAACGATGCGCTGCATGCTCATTTATCGCTCTCTCCTGTCTCAGCAGGCTGCACGACAAACACCTCTGTCAAATGGTCGAAATCCGCTGCCGGCGTAATCGTTGCCGTATACGTGAGGCCGAAGTCGCCGACCTGACTGGAATCCACGGTACCGATAACCATTCCGCGCGGGAAGACATTGCCTAGACCCGATGTAATGATCGTATCGCCCTTGGTGAGTGGATCATGCTCGGAAATCTTCGACATGAACAGCTTGCCGGTTTCCGGATCATAGGAATCGACGATACCAAACGAATCGGTCTCCTTGCCAAATACTGTCGCTGCGATGGCTTTCGTATCAGGTGACGTATCACTGAGCTTCGTGATCGGCATAACCGACGAGAAGAACGGATCCACTCGGCTGACAAGACCGACAAGGCCTTTATCCGTAACGACCACCATGTTCGGTTTAATTCCATCCTTGGAACCCAGATTAATTCGAATCGTATCATCATACGGATCCTGGCTGACTGCCACTACCTGTGCAATCAAATAGTTGTAGTCATACAGTTTTTTCTGCCGCTCCGTGAAATTCAGCTTTTCTTGAAGCCGTTTATTCTCGGCATCGATTCGGTTAAATTTAATGCTGTCTCTGGCATAAGCCGCAGCTGCAATGCGAAGCTCTTCGTTCTCCTTGTAAATATTGTGCAAGTTCGACAAATCTTGAAACAAGCCCGCTACATAACCAGCGGGCCTGTACAACCATTGTTGCACAAATGAGGTGGAATCGAGCGCAAAGTTCTCCGGCCACGTCAGCTTCTTTCGATCTCCGATGGAGAAGCCCATTACCGTAACGAATAATATAAACACAATCATTAAGACGAACATCCGTCTGTTTCGCATCCAATTAAACAACTTCCCTACACCTGCCCATTCCGCGCTGAATGCGGAACGAACCCGTTGGTTCGTTCAATACAATCAACGTTGCTCATCCGTTTTCCCCTATCGATCCACACGCCGGATTTATCTTTTGGAACGAGAAACCGGGCCTCCGCGTGTTTTAAACAAATCAATATTGTCAAGTGCGCGGCCAGTGCCGATTGCAACGCAGTCGAGCGGATTCTCTGCTACGATAACGGGCATACCCGTTTCACGCGACAACAGCCTGTCCAGATTCTTCAGCAGCGCACCGCCGCCTGTAAGAACGATACCGCGGTCCATAATGTCCGCTGACAGTTCTGGTGGACATTTCTCAAGTGTAACCTTCACTGCTTCGACAATTGCATTCACTGTATCCGACAGCGCATCGCAAATTTCTTCCGACGAAACCGGCAGCGTCTTCGGCAAGCCTGTTACGAGATCACGACCGCGAATTTCGATCGTTTCCGCCCGATCTCCTATCAGCGCAGAGCCGATCTCCATCTTCAACTGCTCCGCAGTCCGCTCGCCAATCATGAGATTGTACATCCGTTTGATGTATTGCATAATCGCTTCGTCCATTTCATCTCCGGCAATGCGGATCGAACGGCTCGTTACGATACCGCCGAGCGAAATAACGGCCACTTCTGTCGTACCGCCGCCGATGTCAACAACCATGCTGCCTGTCGGCTCCCATACTGGCAAGTCCGCACCGATTGCCGCCGCGAACGGCTCTTCGATCGTGAACGCTTCGCGAGCGCCTGCTTGTTCCGTCGCGTCCTTCACGGCGCGCTGCTCAACAGCAGTAATGCCTGACGGCACACACACCATCACATTCGGATGGCGCGGGAACAATCCACGCTGCTTTTGCGCCTGGCGGATAAAGTATTTGATCATTGTCGACGTTGTCTCGAAATCCGCGATAACGCCGTCCTTCATCGGACGAATCGCACGAATGTTGCCAGGTGTACGACCAATCATCTTCTTTGCTTGCTCGCCGACGGCCTCAATCGTTTTTGTATCTGTACGCAGAGCTACCACGGACGGTTCTCTTACGACAATGCCTTTACCTTTTACATAGACGAGTGTGTTAGCTGTGCCAAGGTCAATTCCTAGATCTTTCGTTCCAAACATGTTTGTATACTTCCTTTCTGCTTTCAGACAATCCCTCTTATTATATTACATGTGACCTCGCTCCTTCAAACTGATAAAGCGATTGTCACCTATTACCAAGTGATCGAGAACATCAATACCTACAAGCTCACCTGCATCGATCAGGCGTCTCGTAAGCGCTATATCGTCAGGACTCGGCGTTGGATCGCCGCTTGGATGGTTATGTACGCAAATCAACGAAGCGCTGCTGCATTTAATAGCTGCCCGAAATACTTCGCGAGGATGCACTAAGGTCGCATTGAGGGTGCCGACGGATAATGTTTCTTTTAAAATAACCTGATTCTTCGTATTTAAAAACAAGCAGACAAAATGCTCTTGTTTCAAGTAGCGAAGTTCCTCCATTAACAAGTTCGCAGCATCGGCTGGTTTTCGTATGGTAGGAAGCTCGCCTTGCTCACTTCTAGCAAGCCGGCGTCCGAGCTCAATGCCTGCTCGAAGTTGGACCGCCTTCGCCGTCCCAATGCCGCGGATCTTCGTCATCTCCGTTATGCTCATATCCACTAAACCCCGCAAATCGCCGCATTGATTCAAGATACGCGAAGCGAGCAGAACTGCGGATTCCCGCTTCGTTCCGGTTCGCAATAAGATCGCTAGCAGCTCAGCATGACTTAACGCCTCAGCCCCCGCCGACATCATTCGTTCCCGAGGTCTTTCGCTGTGCGGTATATCCTTCAAAACAAATGACTTTGCTTCCATAGACATCCCTGCCTTTATGCGAGATTCGTCTCTGTGCTGTTAAATCACGTTGATGCCGAATTCATCTAGCATGTCCGACAGTAGCGATAACGGAAGACCGACTACGTTAAAATAACAGCCGTCGATCCGCTCCACCATTGTTGCGCCAAGTCCCTGAATGCCGTAGCTGCCCGCCTTATCGAGCGGTTCCCCGGAATCGACGTAGCGCCGAATCCGTTCTTCGCCAAGCTGCTTCATAGTCACGCGAGTCATCCGGTGATAGACAAGCTCGCAGCTAGTAGCAGGTTCAATGAGGGCAACGCCGGTATAGACCTCGTGCTGCCGACCTTCGAGTGCTGTCAACATCCGAATAGCGTCGTTCTTGTCCGATGGCTTGCCGAGCACTTTGCCGTCTAACACGACAATCGTGTCTGCGCCGATGATAAGAGAACTCTTATTAGCTTCACTGCTTAGCAGTTCGGCGCTGGCTCTGGCCTTGCGCAGACCTAGCTGCTCCACGATCATTGCCGGAGACCAGTTCTGTGGCGTACTTTCATCAGCATCGCTGGACAAAATGAGAACCGGCAAGGAAAGGCCGAGTGACGCGACCAATTCCTGCCGGCGGGGAGAAGATGAAGCCAGCACGAGCTGGCGTATAGTTGAAGAAGAATTCGAAGAAGATCTCACGTTCATGGTGACGCTCCTTACGCATACATAGATACCCCGTTATAGCTTCCGGTAAACCCAAATCGCTGCAATTAGTCCAGCGATGCTTAGTAGGCTGATCTCAATTCGAAGTGAGAAATTGTAGCTGAGCACGAGCAAATCCGCTGCCGGCGCCCACTTAATCGTCGTTGTTTTCGTGAGGAACGAAAGTCCTGGTACTTCCGACAGCCACCTAGAAAGAAGTGCGCCTGTCAATAATCCAATGAGCAGAAATAATAAAAATACCCAGAAATTTTTCTTCATGTTGTTACGTCCCTCGTCATAATTTGACACGTACACTTTATTATACGCGGGGAAGTAACGCATTACAATGCATCCATAGATGCAAACCAACCTTTCTGGGTGAATACGGCTTCCATCAATGCCTTCTGCATGGACCACAAGTAGGCTTCCGACGGTTTCTTCACATATGCGTCAGCAGCCAGCGCCGCCGTATTCATAGATTGGACAAGCTTAAGCAGTGCGTTCTTATTCACTTTGTCCGTCATGCCTGCTTCCATGAGCGCAGCGGAGTGTGTCCAGGTCTCATGCAGCCCCTTCCAATCTCCTGCTGCCAAACCTCCTGTGCTGCTGCCGCTTAATTGCTCCAAAGTTAACGAATCCAGCTTCGTTAGCAGGTCGGTCGTTTGCGAGAAGAACGATTCGACGACGGAGCTGTCCCCTTTAAAAGGAATCGAGGAAACAGCAGGCAGTTCGAGCTGCTTCACATAAACGTCCATGCCCGTCAGAAGCTGGCCGAGCAGCTGCGCATTGTCTTTGTCCGTCGACATGCCCACGTAGACACGGTAATCCTCGCTAGACGTTAAGGAAGCCGCTGCAAGCCCCTTCTCATTCAGCTCGCTCACTGCTGCATCAAGGCCCTCCTTGTTACTGAATACGCCGTACTGAAGCATATAATACGTGGAGGCAGGCACTTTTACTTGTACCAGTGCAGCTTGCGAACTAGCTTGGTTGCTATTGTTTACAGCGCCAGAAGCGTCAGGCGTTGTATTCGAATTGTTGTTTGTATTCTTGTCTGTACCTCCTGCAGCTGAATCAGTGCTCGCCTCGGAAGACGGCTTGCTTGTTACCGTCGCTGCTTCATTGCCAGACGTACCACCGCCGCCAGTAAAAAGTGTAAGTACAAAATAACCAAATAGCGCGCCAGTTGCGATCGCCCCGGTGACCGAAGCAAATACTTTATACCATGACGGCCCTCTACTCGGGCGTTGTGATGATCCCGTTAAATAAGAACCAAAGGAAGCTCTAGCATTGCGTTCATCGCTGCTTGCGCGGCGATACCGTTCTTCCTCCTCCACATCTATGATCGGGTACATATCAATAACCTGAGGAGGCTTCGCTGGTCGTTTGATTGGCGTTTCTTCGTATTCATCACCTAGCAGAATCGGTTCGAGCACATCTGTCTCTGGGTATGGCTGAATCTCAGTATGGTACCGCTGCCGATCAGAGATGGGTTGTATGGGCTGCTGATCTTGTTCAACTGATTCTCGGGCCTGCTCTGCACGCCGCGGCTTCTGCTTAGGAATTTGGCCGTCTGCCTCACGAATAAGCTGCTCCAGCGCTTGGGCATCATTTTGGAAGGAGCTGTTCCATGGACCTATATCGGATGTGAATTTAAGTTCCTCTTGAAAAAAAGGTACGACATTCGCGGAGTTCTCGCGCCGCTTCTCTTCCTGCTTCGGCTCCATCCGTGCTCCGCTCCGCTGATCGAAACGATAGGTAATGCGTCCTTTATTATTCATCGCACTCTCTCCTTGTCCACATACTCTAGTACGAGTCTATGAAAAAGTTGAGAGAAGTATGACTCCGCCAATACACATTCCTTGACAGGAATATTCCTTATGAGGTATATTCAAAACATGAATTCGACTATGAGCGCTCTTGCTGAGCCTAACCGATTACGAATTGTCGAGCTTCTGCGAGACGGCCCTCTCACAGTGGGTGAAATCGCCGAACGGCTTGAACTGAATCAGCCGCAAGTATCCAAACATCTGCGCGTGCTTCTTGAGGTAGGACTTGTCGAGGTGCATCCAGTTGCCAATCGGCGAATTTACAAGCTGGGAACTGCGCCACTCAAGGAGCTCGATGACTGGGTCAGTTCTTTCCGCCGCTTCTGGGAGGGAAAGTTCGATGATTTGGAGATTTATTTGCGCAAGCTGCAGGCGAAGGACCCGAATCAAGAAGAGTAGGAGGACCTCTTGGCACATTCGTAAGCTCGTAAGATAATAAACAATCTCGTACAAAATGATAACTTTGGAGGAATCAACATGGCAGATCATCAAACAACTACTGGCGAGAACATAAATGAATTGCTCATTACACGCGTACTAGACGCTCCTCGTGAGCTTGTATTTAAGGTATTCACACAAGCCGAGCACTTGAAGCACTGGTGGGGTCCAGCAGGACTTGAAATGGGCGAGTGCAAAGTTGACCTTGAACAAGGCGGCCTCTTCCATTACAGCATGAAGACGCCGGACGGCCAGGAAATGTGGGGCAAATTCGAGTATCGTGAAATCGACGAGCCGAATCGTCTCGTTTATATCACTTCTTTCTCGGATAAAGAGGGTAACAGCCACCGCCATCCGATGGCGCCAACTTGGCCGATTGAAGTGTGGAACGAGCTTGTATTCGAAGAGCAAGAAGGCGGCAAAACGCTGCTAATTATGCGTGGCAAGCCATTCAACGCTTCCGACGATGAGATCAAAACTTTCAACGAATCGCATCACCTTGTTCAAGGCGGCTTCGCAGGCACATTGGCACAGCTCGATGCGTACCTCGCAGCGCTCGTTTAGAGAAAGTAGAAAAGAAGCTGAGAACCGTATGGTCGGTTCTCAGCTTCTTTGTGTTTGGGCCAGTTTTCTGCCAATGTAGATACCTAGAGTATGGAAGGAATTTCCTTAATACTTGTAGAATGAACATAACTGAAGACAGTTAGGGGGAATTTCTATGAATAAATTGGAGCTGAAGCAAAATCTTGAGATCAATTATCCCCATACGGAAGCCCGATTAAAGCGAATTGAATGTATTTACATTCCAGTGACAAACGCAGAACTAGCAAAACATTTCTTTATGAAATATGGTCTTATCACTTTATCGACTCAAGGCAATGTTAAGCTTGCCTCCGGACAGGGGATATTCTTCCTAGAGACAACCGTGAAACAAACGGCTAATTTTGTAACCCATGACTGGGATGATCAAGACGAGCACTATGTGATGGAAGCTGCATGTTTCGAAGTGACGCAAATTAATGAGCTCTATCAACTCATGAAAGAAGATGGTGCGAAAGTATCAGAGCTAAAGGATAATAGCGGCTGTGGATGGTCGTTTCATTTCTTTGATCCAGACGGCAATAAATTCGCAGCCTGGCAAGACGTCAACTAGTTAATCCATAAACAAACCAAAAAAAGCTGAGCAGTCGACCAACCGACTCTCAGCTTTTTCATGTTTCACGTAATCTCCATCTCCACAGTAACTCTATACGGCCTCTGTCATTCAAACGTTAGACCATTCAGGTGTCCAGAGGGACCATTCCCTTTGGGGTCCCTCCTCTGGAGGGATTTAGGGAGGTGGAAGTTGATTTCAGGTGTAGCATTTGAACTTTAATTATTAAAGGGTATCGCTGTAGGGAACTCTCCCTCAAGCCTTCCCGCGGAGCGTCTTCGCAAGTGCATCCGCAACCTTCCAAATATCACCGGCGCCCATCGTAATAATGAGATCACCCGGCTTCACTTGGTCTGTCAACACCGCCAACACTTCCTCTTTGGTCGGATAGTATGACGTATTTGCGTTGCTGTTCTTGATGATCATCTCCACAAGCTTCTTGGAGTGAACGCCTTCGATCTGCTGCTCCCCTGCGGGTGAATAAATATCCGTGATGAGCACTTCATCCGCTTCCGAGAAGGCACGACTGAACTGCTCGAGCAAGAAGAACGTGCGCGTATACCGCTGCGGCTGGAACACCGCAACGATCCGCTTGCCCGTCGACTTGGCAGCGCTGATCGTCGCCTGAATCTCTGTCGGATGATGCGCATAATCATCAATAACGAGAATATCATTCACTTCGCCGAGCACCTGGAATCTGCGTTTCGCGCCGCGGAAATCAACGATGGCTTCCGCAATCGCTTCGAACGATACGCCCGCTTCCAGGCATGTAATGACCGTTGCCATTGCATTATACACATTGTGGCGGCCTGGAACAGACAGCACAATACGGCCAAGCAGCTGGCCGTGACGCGTCATATCGAACGATGCTTTACGATCGCCGAGTGTAATATTCGTCGCACGGTAAATCGCCTCATGGTCAATGCCGTACGTAAGTACGCCTTCACGACCAAGAGGACCTGCGGTAAGCTCAGGAAGCATCTCTTGCATATTATCATCGTCCGCACAGACGATCGCTTTGCCGCTATCCCTCACTTGACTTAGAAACTGCACGTAAGCTGCTTTTAATTTATTGAAATCACCGTCGTAGTTTTCGAGATGATCGGGTTCGATATTCGTCACGATGGCAATTGTAGGATGGTACTGCAGGAACGAGCCGTCGCTCTCATCCGCTTCCGCCACGACATAATCGCCTTTGCCGGCTTTAGCATTCGTACCGACATTGACGATTTCACCGCCAATGATATAAGTCGGATCGAGCAGGCAAGTTTCCATCACCAGTGCGATCATCGAGGATGTCGTTGTTTTGCCGTGCGCGCCGGCGACAGCGACACCTTTGCCGTTATTCATCAATTTCGCAAGCATTTGAGCGCGGTGAAGAATCGGAATGTTCAGCTCCTCCGCCGCTTTGCGCTCAACGTTATCACGAGATAACGCCGTCGAGTATACGACCAAGTCCGCCCCTTTGACATGCTCCGGCTCATGACCGATGTAAATACGCGCTCCTTTGGCTGCAAGCTTCTCCGTAAGCTCTTGCCCGGCAACGTCTGAGCCTGTCACTTTATAGCCCATCTCCAGCATGACGCGCGCGATGGCGCTCATGCCGTAACCGCCAATACCGATGAAATGAACGTGCTCTGCTGTGTTCAAAGACGGTTCACCAACCTTTTTCAGAATCCTTATTGTTGAGCAATTGGGAGCGGACGTCTGCAATTAAGTAGAGCGTTCCGGTAACGACCGCCAAATCCGCTTCATTCGCCAAACCTTGCAGTCTCTTAAGAGCCTGCTTCCAATCGGGTTCAACGATGAGCTCAATAGGACGGTCAATTGAATCACGAATCTCGCTGACGAGCTCAGCCAGTTCCGCAGCAGGCATTGCCTTGCGGAAATTCGGCTCACTCACGATAAGCGTATCCACTAGAGGTAGTATATGCTTGAGCGTGTCACGATGATTCTTATTCGAGAGCATCCCCATCATGAGATGCAGACGCTTGTACGAATACGTATCACGAAGTGCCGCTGCCAAGGTCTGAGCGCCCTCCGGATTATGCGCACCGTCGATGAGCAGCCTAGGTGACTGCTGAATCATCTCAAGGCGCCCCGGCCACGCTGCAATGCGAAGCCCTTCCCGAAGGTCTTCATCCTCAATGATAGCCGCATAATACTGCCGCAGCACTTCAAGCGTCATGACTGCTACAGCTGCATTCGTCCGTTGATGTGCACCATTTAGCGTAATCGTTAACGGTTCAATCGTGCGGAACAAGCCGTCAAAACGGAACGTTTGCTCATTCTCCGCCACCTGAAGCGCTGATTCATGAAACTTTTCACCCAATAGATAGAGCGAGCTGCTTTTCTTCTTAGCTGTCGAAGTAACAACGGCTACAACCTCCGGCTGTGTCACTGCACTGACGACGGGAACACCTGCCTTAATGATGCCAGCCTTCTCCGTCGCGACTGCCTCAATCGTATCACCGAGAATATCCATATGATCATGTCCAACATTCGTAATTACCGATACAATCGGTGTCACGATATTCGTCACATCCATACGTCCTCCAAGCCCTGTTTCCCACACGACAAAATCAGGGTATGCCACAGTGCCGTAATACAAAATCGCCAGTGCCGTCGATACTTCAAACATCGTAGGCGAGCCAAGCTCGGTCTGCGCAATCGCTTCGACATGAGGCTTCAGCTTGTTCCCGAGCATTAGCAGCGTTGCATCGGGAATGTCCGCATCATTATACTTGAAACGATTCGTAAACTTCGTTATGTAAGGGGACGTAAACGTCCCTACATCATAGCCGCATCGCAGCAGTACACTGGTCAAATAAGCGCAAACGGAGCCTTTGCCGTTCGTGCCCGCCACATGAATAAATTTGAGCCGGCGCTCCGGGTGGCCCAACAGCTCCATCAGCTTCTCGATCCGCTCCATGCCGGGGCGAATGCCGAATGGGACGAGCCCTACAATCCAATCTCTTGCTTCTTCATAGCTAGCAAGCGGTGACGATAACTGTTGTTCAGTCATTATGATTTCCTTCTTCCTTCTGCAGCGAAATGCTGCGAATTGAAAAGCTCTGAAGGGCTGTTCTAGCCCTTCAGCTCCTCAATACGCGCAAGCACTTTCTCGCGTTTCTCCGCATAGTCAGCCATTTTCGCGCGTTCTTCCTCAATAACTTTCGCAGGCGCTTTCGCAACGAAGCCCTCATTACCAAGCTTCTTCTCCACACGCTCAACTTCGCTTGTCAGATTCGCAACCTCTTTGTTCAGACGAGCAATCTCTTGCTCGATATCAATGAGGCCAGCAAGCGGCAAGTACATTTGAGCACCTGTTACGATTGAAGTCATTGCCTTATCCGGAGCAACGAGCGCTTCGCTGATCTCAAGCTTCGACGTGCCGCAGAAGCGGACAATGAACTCTTCGTTACGCGTCAGAATGGCAGCAGTGCTATCGCTCGACGGTTTTACTAGCAGCTCAACTTTTTTGCTCATCGGTACATTAACCTCAGCACGGATGTTTCGAACCGCACGGATCATATCCATGAGCAGCTCCATCTCGGCAACTGCTTCAGGCGCTTCAAGCGCTGGATCATAAACCGGCCACGGAGCGAGCGTAATCGTCTCGCCTTCATGCGGCAAGTGTTGCCATATTTCCTCACTGATAAACGGCATGAACGGATGAATAAGACGCTGTGTGCGATCCAGTACGTATGCGAGTACGGACTGCGTCGCGCGCTTCGCTTCCGCATCCTGACCGTTCAGGTTCAGCTTCGCGAATTCGATATACCAGTCACACAGGTCATCCCAGATAAAGTTGTACAACACACGGCCGGTTTCGCCAAAATCATAGCTGTCAATTAGACGCGTCACGTCAGCAACCGCAGCATTCAGACGGTGAAGAATCCAGCGATCTGCCGTTCCAAGCTTCACATTGATGTCAATGTCAGCTGCCGTTACGCCTTCAAGGTTCATGAGAGCGAACCGCGAAGCGTTCCAGATCTTATTCGCGAAGTTACGCGCTTGTTCAACGCGTTCCCAGCGGAAGCGCAGATCCTGACCCGGCGTGCTGCTTGTCGAAATCATGAAACGCATCGCATCAGCGCCGTAGTTCTCGATCACTTCAAGCGGATCGACGCCGTTGCCAAGCGATTTGGACATCTTCTTACCGTTCTCGTCACGAACGAGACCGTGCATGAGAACGTCCTTGAACGGCTTCTCTTCTGTAAACTCAAGCGCCGTGAAGATCATCCGGGCAACCCAGAAGTAAATAATATCATAACCTGTTACTAGAACATTCGTCGGATAGAACCGTTTTAAGTCTTCAGACTGCTCCGGCCAGCCGAGTGTTGAGAACGGCCACAGCGCAGAACTGAACCAAGTGTCGAGTACGTCTTCGTCTTGACGAAGAGATTCGCTGCCACAGGTGCAGGATGTTGGTGCTTCGTGCGCAACATGCATTTCGCCGCAAGCATCGCAATACCAAGCCGGGATGCGGTGTCCCCACCACAATTGGCGGGAAATACACCAGTCGCGGACATTCTCGATCCATTGCAAATAGATTTTCTCAAAGCGATCTGGAACGAAATTAACACCCTTACCCGTATTCTGCGCTTCGATCGCAGCTGCAGCAAGCGGCTTCATCTCAACGAACCATTGTGTCGACAAGTACGGCTCAACAACTGCGCCGCTGCGCTCACTGTGGCCAACTTGGTGTACATGATCTTCAATCTTGATACAAACGCCAAGCTCTTGCAGATCTGCAACGATACGCTTGCGGCAGTCTGCACGGTCGATGCCGTTATACGGACCAGCTTCTGCATTCATCGTACCGCTCTCATCCATCACAACGATTTGCGGCAGGTTATGGCGAAGGCCAACCTCGAAGTCGTTCGGGTCGTGCGCCGGCGTGATTTTCACCGCACCAGAACCGAATTCTTTCTCCACATACTCGTCAGCAATGATCGGAATCTCTCTGCCGATGATAGGAAGAATGATCAGTTCGCCGATCAGGTGCATGTAGCGCTCATCTTCCGGATGTACCGCAACCGCCGTATCGCCGAGCATCGTCTCTGGGCGAGTAGTCGCAACGGTAATAAAGCCCGAGCCGTTCTTCAGTGGATATTGAAGGTGATACAGATGTCCGTTCACTTCTTTATGCTCAACCTCGATATCGGACAACGCGGTGCGCGCAGCCGGATCCCAGTTAATGATTTTTTTGCCGCGGTAGATTAGGCCTTTCTCATAGAGGCGAACGAAAACTTCGCGAACCGCTGCGGACAGCCCTTCATCCAGTGTAAAACGTTCACGCGAGTAGTCGAGCGAGAAGCCCATTTTCGCCCATTGCTCACGTATCGTCTCATTGTACAGATCTTTCCATTCCCACACTTTTTCCAGGAATTTCTCACGTCCCAGGTCATAGCGGGATACGCCTTCCTCGCGTAACTTCTGCTCAACCTTTGTTTGCGTCGCAATACCTGCGTGGTCACTCCCCGGCAGCCACAGCGCATCATAGCCTTGCATCCGTTTCGTACGGATCAGAATATCCTGCAGTGTAAAATCGAGTGCATGCCCGATGTGCAGCATACCCGTTACGTTCGGAGGAGGAATTACAATCGTATAGGCTTCCGCATCTGGACGCTTGCCTGCTTCAAAAAACTTGCCCTCCATCCAATATGGATACCATTTGGACTCGGCTGCCTTCGGATCGTACGTCGTCGGCATCTCTGTCATTGCTTGTTTCTGTGACATCACTATTCCTCGCTTCCAATGTATTTCAATATCGTAATAAACTGGATAAACGCAAAAAAAACCTCACGCCCTTAATAGCAAAGGACGAAAGGTTCTAGCTTCCGCGGTACCACCTTTGTTCCGAATAAACCGCATGAAACGGCTTCATTCGACAACTTTATAACAGATAACGGCTGCAGCCGGCTTGAACTAACGATTAGTACCGTTTCATTCCAGCAACTCCGGGGCGACCTGTCGCAGTTCATTACCTGCAGAACCTCTCAGCGCATTGGTTCCGCTCTCTGAAGGTATTCCTGCTACTCTTCCCCATCAACGTCATTATAATAAGAGTATAACCCTATTTTTTCTATCATACACGTTCTTAATTGTCCACGTCAATCCCACAGCCGTCCACACTTCCAGAGATTTGGGAAAGACAGCAAAAAAGCCTCTGAAAAGGTCTGCTTGCAGTCCTTTTCGGAGGCTTATCTGCATCTATCTCGCTTGCGTTATGGAATATACAACACTTGGCCTTCGCTGATGCTCTGATCCGGCAGCCGATTATAGAGTGCAATCTCACGGGGTTGCAGCTGGTAACGGCCTGCGATGACGTCGAGCGTCTCCTCTCGCTGCACGATACAGATGCGTAACTTGCGGAAGGACTGATCCTCGCCCGAACGGCTGAAGAACAGGTTCTTCCATTCGATGTCATCTCCGCTCGATTTGCGCGCTTCCTTCGCAGCCTGTTCGGCCGATTGCTCCGCCGCCGCCCTTGCTTCCTGCTCCCTGCGGCTCGATTGCAGCAGTGACCGGAAGCCGACGCCAGGCGGCTGAGCAACCTCAGCCTCTTCCTCGGCTGGCTTGCCCCCGACCGCGACTTTCAATTTGCGGGCCGACTCGGCTTCGAATGCCGAAATGTCACCAAATTGCTGCGCAGCCGGCGCATCTGCGATATTCGCGGCCAACTGACGACTCCTGGCTTCGCGTTCTGCAGCGTCAGCTATAAACGGATTCTCCGCGGGAGGTCCTGCAATTGCCGCTTCGATCACCTCATCAGGCACCTCGGACTCAATCGCTTGAAGCGCCGCTTCTGCTTCTCGAGCCTCCTCTTCCAACTGCTGCTGCCTCACGATTGCTGCTACGCGAGCGGTCTCCTCTTGCTCGAAAGCCGCCTGCGCCGCTTGGGCCGCCGCATCACGGATAAACGCTTCGTTGTAGGTAGGCGGGCTGCCCGCAGGCTCCCAACCTTCATTACGTATGGCCTGAGGCTCTGCATAACCGGTCTGCTGCTCGAACAACGTTTCGTAATTCGGCACCTCTACTGGATCTCTTTTATGCACAACCGTGAAAGGCTCTTCCCGCTGCCACTCTTCCTGCGGGCTTGACTGTCCTAGCTCAATTCCTTTCAGCGACAGCACACCCGTAATATTGAGCGTTCGCGTTGACAGAAGATCAACGTCGAAGTTATCAATCTCTACGGAGATGTCATCCAGTCGGTGGATGCGATTCATAGGAAGCGTAATTTCGACAGGAATCCAGTGTTCCAATGATTGTTCAGCTAAAGGCTCATCCTGAGCGCGGTATACGCCGGTCAGGAGCAAATGTCCTTTTAACAACACCTGCTCGTCTTGCTGAACGATTCCGATACGGGGGACAAGCTCAATTTCTTCCAGCTCGTCGATTGCCGCTACTTCATCAGGCAAATGAACCCGTTCATAAATGTCAAATCGTAAACCGTTTGACTGACTAGGCACGTTGTCGTCCTCCTTTCCCCTCTCACCAAAGCTTGGTTACAGCTTTCTTCCCTATTTATCTATATGGCAAGGGTCGGGTAGGCATGACTACGATTTTCACAGTGAAGCGTAGCGTTCGCGCACTTCTCGGAACCATTCAGGCTCATCCGCCTGCACCGTCATCTCTTCCGCGCTCCACGGATGGATGAACGTCAGCTGCTCGCCTCGCAGCGCTTGGTGGCGCAGCTTGGCATCACTGCCGCCGTACAGCGTATCGCCAACGAGCGGATGACCGAGGTGACTCAGATGGACACGAATTTGATGCGTTCTTCCGGTCTCCAGCCATAAGCGCACAAGCGTCGCGCGGCGGTACGAAGCAATTACTTCGTAATGCGTGACGGCATGATCGCCGGATGGTGACACACGTCTGCGGGCGCTATGATGGCGGTCTTTGCCGATCGGCTCATCAATAGTTCCTACTGGCTTGCGAAGCACGCCTTGCACTAGGGCGACATACTGCCTGCCTATCGTCTTCTCTCGCATCGCCTCGTCCAGGTGCAGTTGCGCCAGCTCATTTCGCGCATATAGCACTGGTCCAGCCGTATCATCGTCCAGCCGGTGGATATGCTTCGCGGGCTGATGGTCGCCATGTCCGATACCGGCGAGTGCTGCCGCCTCATCAAGAGTTCCGCGCTGGCCGGGTGCATTTGGATGAACCGGCATCCCCGCCGGCTTATCCATAACGAGGCACCAGTCATCTTGAAAAAGCACCTCTGCCTGTGCGCGCTCATTGGACGACCTCACGGCCTCCAATTCCTCTCGCTGCTGCATCGCCATCCGATAAACCGCATCCTTCGCCGGATCTGCCGGAACGAAGGTGCGAAGCCGGATCGTGTCTACGTCCATTTGGATGCCGCCAACTGAGAAAAGGCGATTCAAGTACCGTTCCGGAAACAAACCAAGGGCCAGCAGCCATTGCCGCACATGGTGCGGATGACTCCCGGCCTCTATCTGCTGAACTCCGGCAGGGGCAGCATGGATCGCCAGCTCATTCGCCGACAAGCTCAGCCACTCCCCGCTTCGTTCATATTTTAACAAGCTATGTTCAACCACGGCTCTCAGCTCCTATTAGAGACGGCGAAGCGCCTCATCGTGTGCTTCAATCGTTGCATCAATTGCCGCTTCGTCATGCACGCCAGAGACGAACATGCCTTCAAACTGGGACGGCGCAATGCTAACGCCCAAATCCAACATCGAGGCAAAATACGCTCTGAAGCGCTCCATATCCGCTGTCTTCGCCGTGTCATAGTTGATGACATGCTTCTCTGTGAAGAACGGGCAAACCATGGATCCTACACGGTTAATCGTAGCAGGTACGCCGTGTTTCGAAGCATTCGCCTCAAAGCCGCGCTGCAAGCGAACGCTCATCCGCTCAAGCTGCTCGTACGTTTGAGGTGCAAGCAGGCTAAGCGTCGTATAACCCGCTGCCATCGCAAGCGGATTGCCGGACAACGTCCCAGCTTGATAGATCGGGCCGCTAGGCGCCATCATTTCCATAATTTCGCGTTTGCCGCCGTATGCGCCGACTGGCAGGCCGCCTCCGATGACTTTGCCAAGGCAAGTCAGATCCGGTGTTATGCCATACAAGCCTTGCGCACAGTTGTAATGAACGCGGAAGCCTGTCATCACTTCGTCAAAGATGAGCAAGCTACCATATTGCGTCGTAATGTCGCGCAGCCCTTGCAGGAAGCCAGGTAGAGGCGGAACGACACCCATGTTGCCGGCAATTGGCTCAACGATAATACATGCGATTTGCTCGCCGTACTGTTCGAACGCCAGCTTGATGGCGTTCAGATCATTATAAGGAACGGTAATCGTGTGGGATGCCACACTCTCTGGTACACCAGGGCTGTCAGGCAATCCAAGCGTTGCAACGCCTGATCCTGCCTTGATAAGCAGACTGTCCGCATGACCGTGGTACGAGCCTTCGAACTTCAGAATCTTGCTGCGCTTCGTATAGCCGCGGGCAAGACGCAGTGCGCTCATCGTCGCTTCCGTGCCGGAGTTTACCATACGGACGACTTCGACCGATGGCACCCGATCGCAGACGAGCTCAGCCATCAGCGTCTCGAGCTCCGTTGGAGCGCCGAAGCTTGTCCCTTTCTCAGCCGTCTTCTTGATCGCTTCAATAACCTCTGGATGAGCATGACCCATAATGAGCGGTCCCCACGAACCGACATAGTCGATGTAGCTGTTGCCATCGATGTCGTAGACGCGGTAGCCTTCGCCGCGATCCATATATACCGGTGTTAGTCCAACAGATTTGAAAGCGCGAACCGGAGAGTTAACGCCGCCGGGAATGACCATCTTCGCTTTAGCGAAAGCAGCTTTGGAGCGTTCATCCGACCTTTTCTGATTCTTAACGTTCATTTGTGACACCTGCCTGTTAATTAGTGACAATCATATGGTACACTTCTGTTCGTACAGGCTTTTCTACTATCTTGGCCTGGTACTTCAGATGGAGAGGCTGATTACATTGATCGAACTATTGAAGAACGTACAGCTATTTGAAAGCTTGAACGACGAATTGCTCCATCATATTTTGTCGATCGCGAATAAACAATCGTTTTCTGCCGGAACCGTGCTATTTCAGGAAAATGATCATGGTTCAGCTTTCTATATTCTGCTAAAAGGTTCTGTGAAAATTTATACGCGCAGTACAGCAGGCGAGGAAAAGGTCCTGTCGCTCATCCAAGCTGGCGAGAGCTTTGGCGAATTGTCACTGCTTGACGGCAGGCCGCGTTCGGCTTCCGCACAGACGCTTGAATCGACGACATTGCTTGTTATCGCAGGTAAAGCATTCAATGACCTGCTCCGCAATCAATTTGAGATTACTCGCCATATTATGGCTGAGCTGTGTCGCAGATTGCGCGACACGAACCAGCATGTCTATGACCTGACCTTCGTTGATGCCCGCACCCGCGTGCTTAAGAACGTCATCCTACTTGCTAACCGCCACGGCTCGCGCTCTGGCAACATCATCACAATTAAAGTTGCGCTTAACTTTGACGAGCTCGCTCAGATGGCTGGCGTTACGAAGCAAGCGTTATCCCAGGTGCTTCGCGATCTCGAGGACCGCAACATCCTCAAGTTCGGCTTAAATGAATATAAGCTCGACCTTGCCCGCCTGAACGGCTAGACCGTTCAGGCTTTTTTTACACTCATGCAAAGCCTAGCTTAGTTTCGTTATTCGCCGCGCAGCCAGCGTGCCACATCAAGCGCATGATACGTAATAATGATATCCGCACCCGCACGTTTCATTCCTGTAAGTGTCTCCAGCACAATCGCGCGCTCATCAATCCAGCCGTTAGCCGCAGCAGCTTTCACCATCGAATACTCCGCACTGACATTGTAAGCAACAACCGGCAAGTCAAAAGACTCTTTCAGCATCCGTACAACATCGAGATAAGCAAGCGCAGGCTTCACCATCAGCATGTCCGCGCCTTCGATGATGTCCGCTTCTGCTTCACGAAGCGCTTCACGCGCGTTCGCTGGGTCCATCTGATAAGTCTTACGATCGCCGAACTGTGGTGCGGAGTGAGCCGCATCACGGAACGGTCCGTAGAATGCAGACGCATATTTGACCGAGTAGGACATAATCGGCACAGACTCGAAGCCTGCCGTATCCAGTCCTTCACGGATTGCGCCAACGAAGCCATCCATCATGTTGGATGGCGCAATAATGTCTGCGCCAGCTTCCGCCTGCGAAACAGCCGTCTTCACGAGCAGCTCGAGCGAAGAATCGTTATGAACTTCTGCGCGGCCTGTCCGCTCGTCGTGGTGGATCATGCCGCAGTGGCCGTGATCGGTAAATTGGCAGAGGCACGTATCTGCAACGACGAGCAGCTGTGGCGCCCATTCTTTGATCGCACGCGTCGCTTCTTGCACGATACCGTTATGATCATACGCGGACGAACCGACTGCATCCTTCGTTGCTGGAACGCCGAACAACAGAATCGCTTTGACTCCGCTTGCGACTACTTGATCAATCTCCTGCTTGAGGAGGTCCATCGACAGATGATAGACACCCGGCATCGAGGCGATTTCTTCTTTGATGCCTGTACCGACTGTAACGAACAGCGGATATATCAAATCATCCACCGTTAGTTGTGTCTCGCGCACCAAGCTGCGCAGACCTGCAGTTCCGCGCAATCTGCGGTTTCTTGTAATTGGAAATGCCATGTTAGTATGCTCCCTTCAGCTTGCGATTCATTGCTATTGCATCAATAAGTCCGTCAATCGTAGCATCGATAGGCTGAATCGTTACCGTAAGTCCTGCCTCAGCAGCTGTTTGCGCCGTCACAGGACCAATACATGCTATATCTACGCCTTGCAGCAGCTCTACAGGCTGTTCCACGCCCATACGCCGCAGCACTTCGAGTAAATTCGTAACCGTCGAAGAGCTTGCGAACGTGATAACGTCCACTTTACCTCCCAGCAACAGCTCAAACGTCTCTTCGTCTTGCTCTTCCGCAAGTACCGTCTCGTACACGTCGATCTCGACAGGCGTCAGCCCTCTTGCCCTCAGCTCACGGGGCATCACTTCGCGTGCGAGATCGCCTCGTGGTAACAGCACGCGTTGGCCTTCTATGAGATGCTCATTCAAGCTATCAAGCAGATCCTCTGCTTGGAATTTGACAGGCAGCACATCAACCAGCATGCCGCGCTTCTCCAGCGCTTCTGCTGTCTTCGGACCGACCGCGGCAATACGCGCGCGGTGAAACCGGCGAATATCAATGCGCAGCTTGTTCAGCCAGCTGAAGAAATAATCGACGCCGTTGACGCTCGTGAACATGAGCCACTCATACTGCTCCGCCGCTTGCAGCGCAGCCGTTAGCTCCGCCACCGCCGCATCTCCTGCAGGCTCCCTCATCTCAATAACCGGGAATTCGCAGGCCTCGCCGCCAAGCTCTTCAATCTGTTCGACAAGGTCGCTGCTCTGCGCTCTCGCGCGTGTCACAAGCACGCGCGTGCCGAATAACGGCTTGCGCTCGTACCACATCAGCTTCTCGCGCTGACGCACAACGTCGCCGACGATGATTACCGCCGGCGGCTTGAAGTCCGCCGCTTCCACGATCGCTTCAATTGTCTCGAGCGTCCCCGTTACGGTCCGCTGCTCCACTCGTGTGCCCCAACGAACAAGCGCCACAGGCGTATCCGCAGGTTTGCCATGCTTGATGAGCTGCTCAGCAATGTAGCCGATCTTCGCTACCCCCATCAGGAAGACAAGTGTGCCCGTTGCTAGCGTTACTTTGTCCCAATGAATGGAATGGTCAAGCTTATCCGGACTTTCATGACCCGTAATAATAGATACAGATGAAGCCAAATCGCGATGCGTAACCGGAATGCCCGCATAGGCAGGCACGGCGATTGCAGAGGTAATGCCCGGCACGATATCGAACTCAATACCGTTCTGATACAGCAGCTCCGCCTCTTCGCCAACGCGCCCGAATATAGTTGGATCGCCGCCCTTCAGACGAGCGACGACCTTCCCTTGCAAGGCAAGATCAACAAGCAGTTGGTTAATATCTTCTTGCTTCATCGTATGACGATCTGGAAGCTTGCCGACGTAGACCTTCTCGGCGCCCGGCTTTAGATATTTCAACAATCGTGGACTTGCGAGCCGGTCATAAACGATGACGTCACAAGTAGCTATACATTCTTTTCCCCGAATCGTGATGAGCTTTGGATCGCCTGGACCCGCTCCTACGAGATAGACCTTCCCCTTGCCGCTTCTCTGTAGCACAGTCGCTCATCCCCTAACTTCAGCTAATATACGGTCTGCTCCTCTAGCTTTAAGCAGCGCTGCAGCTTCCAAGCCGAGCGCAACCGGATCATTGCCTTGCAATGTTTCTTTCAGCAGAACGCTGCCGTCAGCCGAGCCGACAATACCGGTCAGTTCCAGCAGCGCGGAACCATCCTCCGCTTCTCCAACGATTGTCGCGTGAGCGCCAATCGGGATTTGGCAGCCGCCGTTCAGGGCGCCAAGGAAGCTGCGCTCAGCCGACACGGCAAGTGCGGTAATCGGATCGTTCAGAAGCGCGAGCAACTCGCGCACTCCAGCGTCGTCTTCGCGGCACTCAATGCCGAGCGCACCTTGACCAACCGCCGGAACACACAGCTCCTCCGAGAGGTATGCCGATATCTTCCCGTCCCAGCTCATTCGGTGCAAGCCTGCAGCTGCAAGTACGATCGCATCGAAGCCTTCTGTCTCCAGCTTCTTAATGCGGGAATCAATATTGCCGCGAATCGACTCGATTTGCAAGTCAGGCCGCGCATTCTTCAATTGGCTGGAGCGGCGCAGGCTGCTTGTGCCCACCTTTGCTCCTTGCGGAAGCTCTTCGAGCGACAAGCCGCCCGCCGAAATCAGGCAATCACGTGGATCAACCCGTTTCGGAACTGCGCCATTCATGAGACCTTCCGGCAGCTCGTAAGGCATGTCCTTCATGCTGTGAACGGCAAGATCGATCTCTTGATCAAACAGCGCCTGCTCGATTTCTTTCACGAAGAGACCTTTACCGCCGACTTTGGACAACGTCACATCAAGAATACGGTCACCCTTCGTCACAATTTTGCGAATTTCAAAATCATACGGAAGCCCGTGCTCTCCACAAATCGCTTTCAACTGATCAATGACTTGGCCTGTTTGTGTTAATGCAAGCGCGCTCTGACGTGTTCCTACAACGATTACACGACGTCCATCTACGATATAAGGCATGTTATTGTCTCCTCTTTGCTGCCTGCTGCAGCCTGCTCATCCACTCATCTATTGGTTCATTGCGATCATACTCCGCCCCAGGAGCAGCAAGCTCTTCCGCAGCCTGGCGTAATATGTTCGTCCTTGCAGTTTCATCTATCACTTCGCCTTGCACATGCTCGCGCAGCAGCCGCAGCCGCTCCACAAGCTCCTTATAAGCAGCGCCATACCGCCCCGCTAGCTGCTTCTTCAATAGGCTTGTTAATGCCGGACTAGCGCCGCCAGTCGTCACTGCGATCAGCAGCTCGCCCCGTCTGATTGCAGATGGCGTAATGAAATGACCGGATTCGCCCAGATCGGCGACATTGACGAGCGCCCCGCAGCTCTCGCCGTAGGCTGCAATTCTCCCATTCACTTCCCGTGAATCGGTCGCTGCGAATAGAAGAAAAGCCTCGTGCAGGTCTTGTTCTATGTATTCCCGTTGCACAAGGCCGATACACCCGCTATTCGCGAGCATCTTCAGTTCTTCAGTTATATGAGGCGCGATGACAATAACCTCGTCTGCCCCGCCATCTAATAGGCTGCGAACCTTACGCTCCGCAACTGCTCCGCCGCCAACGACGACGCAGCGCCGGCCATGAAGCCTCACCATCATCGGATAATAATCTCTCATTTCCCTGGCGATACGCTCCTTTCACAAGCACTGACTTTGAAGCTGCCTACCTTTTCCTTATGACCAGCTGTGAAAATTAGATGCCTCGTTCATAAATACATTCAGCAGCAGAACAGCATAGCTAATTAAATTGAATCTGGCAAACTTCCGACCTGCGCCATCAAACCATTGATGCTTCATCACATTCCAGATATAAAGCGCAAGCGCTACGAATGATGTCAGCACCTTCAGATCAAGAAGTAAGCCGTAACGGCCTTCAACCAAGATGGATGCTACCGCTATCGCGAGCGATAGCATGAGCAGCGGCGTACCAACCAGTGATACCCGGAACATGAAACGATCCGCTACATCGAGGCTCGGCATGCGCTGCATCTGCTTTGTCCATTGCTTCCCCTTCAGCCTTCTGAACAAGAATAGGTACATTCCTGAGAAAATAGCGCTCAGCGTAAACGCCGTATACGCTAGAATCATCAGAATAACATGAAGAATAAGCATGTCATGCGCAAGCTCCCACCTCTCCATGGAGGCGCCTGAGCCGATACCGAACAAATTGATCGTCAAGACCGCAAATCCGATTACATTGACGAAGAAGACGATAAGCTCCATTCGAAAAAAACGGCTCATCACCAAAGAAACCGTGATAAGCAGCCAAGAGAAGAGGAGCAAATATTCAAACAATGACATAAAGGTCATGTCCAGGTGCGATATGATTCGATGAACAATGAAGCCAGTCTGCAGCACCCAGACGAAAATAAGCAGCCCTGTTCCCAATTGTTTCGCTTGCCGATTTCGATCAACGAAATCGGAGAAGTAAAACAGAAGGCTCAGGGCATAGACGTACAGGATTCCATCATAAAACCAGTTTTGGGTAACCATAGGCGCCTCCGCAAACTTTGAACAACTTATCTTGTAATCGCCGCAATCGAGCCTTTGCCAAGCGAAGGCAACATATCTTTGGCAGCAGATTTGATTTCGCTTTGCACTGCAGCCTTCTGCTGCATAGCTTTGTTCTCGTTCTCGGTTTGATCTAGCGTATCTTCAAGCGCGAATAACTTCACGAACAGGTCCATCGCTTCATCAGCCTTCTTCTCGCCGGCCATTTCTTTAATGCGAAGGATCGGGTCATGCATCATTTGGTTCACGATGCTTTTGGTTAGCTTATGAATGATCTTAAGCTCCCGCTCACCAAGGTCTGGCAGCTTGTTCGCCAAGCTGTCCATCGTCTCTGAGTGGATATCCGCGGCTTTCGTCTGCAGCGCCCGGATGAGAGGTGCGACACCAAGCGTCTTATACCAAGTGCGGTAAGCGTCAAGCTCAGCTTCAATAAGAACATCAATCTTGGCAGCCTCTACGCGGCGCTGCTCCATATTGCTCTCTACGATCCCTTCAAGATCGTCGATATCATACAAGAATACGTTATCGACCGACGCAATCGCTGGATCAAGGTCACGCGGAACTGCAATATCAATCATGAACAGCGGGCGCGACTTACGCTTATGCATTGCTGCAGCCACTTGCTCACGCATAATGACGTAACCTTCAGAACCCGTTGAGCTAATTACAATATCCGTCTCATGTAAACGCGCTATCGCGTCTGCCATTGAGAGTGGCGTTCCGTTAAACTTATCAGCAAGCTGTACCGCACGATCGTAGGTCCGGTTTACAACAAAGACGCGGCTTGCACCGTTCGCATATAGATGCTTCGCAGTTAGCTCGCTCATTTTTCCGGCTCCAACAATCATAATCGTCTTCCCACCAAATTGGCCGAAAATCCGTTTGCCAAGCTCTACAGCCGCGTAGCTGACTGAAACTGCTGTTTCACCGATAGCTGTATCGGAGTGCGCCTTCTTCGCAAGCGTAACAGCTTGCTTGAAGATCGAGTTGAACAGCGTGCCCGTTGTTTTGTATTCCTGCGCAAGTGCAAATGCGCTCTTAATTTGACCTAAAATTTGCGTCTCGCCAATGACCATGGAATCAAGACCGCAAGTAACACGGAACAGATGATCGATCGCTTTCTCATCTTCATACATATATAAATCCGAGGTAAACTGCTGTCTCGGCGTATTAAACCATTTCTCCATAAAGCTGCGAATATAATGGCCACAAAGCGTTGGTCGATCAACAACAGCATAGAGCTCTGTCCGGTTACAGGTCGCTACGATGACACATTCCATAATGCTCTTCGTTTGTTTCAGCTGCTTCAAAGCATCTGGCAAATCTCGCTCGGAGAATGTAAAGCGTTCCCTGACTTCAACAGGAGCTGTCCGATAATTCAGCCCGACAACGATAATGTGCATGCGCGTTCACCTGCCCTTCGACATCATTTTTCATCATTTAGTATAGCACAGTAAGGCGAGCTATACCCCTGCAATTATGAAAATTATTTGAAAATCTCACTTGTTTTCACACAACAATCTCATCTCCCACAATGCTGTATCCATATTTCGAAATCGACAAAAAAATACTTCCCCCTATTCGCATTACGCGAATCGAAGAAAGTATTTGTTGTACGACTGCTTATTTAATAATAATGCTACACAAGCTCTACTTGCTTCATGTCAGCTTCAACCACTTGCAGCTCACCCATACCGCGAACAAGCTTCTTAGCGTGCATTACTTTTGGTTTCAATACAGACATCATGTAGTCGATCGCGAGTTGCGGATCAACTGTTTCTCCACATGTATAACAATCAAGAGCAGCGAACCCTCTCTCAGGATACGTGTGAATGGAAAGATGACTTTCTGATAGCAGTACGAGCACAGTTGCTCCTTGTGGTTCGAATTGTTGTGCCTGTACCGAAAGTACGGTGGCACCGCAAGCTTCAGCAGCTTCTACCATTTGGGCTTGTAAAAATTCCGCGTTGTTGAGCTTGTCAAAATCTACACCCCAAGTATCAACAGCAACGTGTCTTCCGAAAGTTGAATATTCCATCTCTCGGTTCCCCCTTCCTAGGAATAAAATGTTTTGTAATTTCATCCGCTAGGACCTACGTCATTCACTGCCCGAGGGACTTTCCGCTCGCAACATTACCATGTCCTGAGTGAATCCTGGTTCCTAATTGTCATTGCAACGAAAATAAAAATAACATCTATCGCCCAGAAATGCAACTGTTTTTTTTGGCATAATTGTTTGGACCATGCCCGCGAAAATTCCACTTTTCAACGTATGTTCGAAATGAATGGTTGGTGTGCGCCCTTACTCGTCCATAAGCAATAAAAAAAGCCGCATTTCTGCGGCCTTTCACAAATACATATTGTAAAATTATTAAGCTTCTAGCTTAAACAAGTTACGGGAATACTGGGCTAAACGCTCATCAATAATAGCAATTTGCTCTCTATCTTTGCACTGATTACGCAAATCAAGCAACTGATTGATCCCGCCGCGTACGACTTCGATCTCTTTCTCAACATCCATAATGCGAAAAGCTGCTTCGAGCTGGCCAATCGTGTCTTTGAATTCAAAGACGACTCTTGATTCACCACCGCGAATTTCGACAATTTTGCGAACAGTTCCTTCGGTATAATGATAGGTCATCATATAGTTCGGATAAATGCGGTTGACGACTGCATCGCCGCGGAATACGGATACCGCTTTGCGCATGGCGTTCGTTAACTTCGGATGCATGATGCGGCATGTGAGCGCACAAACGAATTGATCTTGCTCACGCTCGAATGTAAGGCGGACTTCTTCTTGTCCTGCGTCGTCTTCGAGAACCACCTCGTGATTGCCGTTTTCGAGTACCCTCACCTGTTGTTTAATGTGCTGGTCTTCAAAAAACCGGACAAATCCCGCCATCTCTTCAGCCGTTAATTGCAGAGAAGCATTGACATATTCTGTGGCTATCCGCTGAGCCATAAAAATCTCCTCAATTCTTTAAAGTAACGCATTTGTAAATCTTCTTGCTTACCTATATTATACCCGATCGAAAAGGTTTATTCCTGTCAGCCAGCCGCGATATTCTCGCATATTTCTGAATAATCAAGGAGATTTTACGAAGAGTCACCGCTTTTATGCGTTATCCTCGCTTTTCGAGTGAAACTTCTGCTGTTTCTTCCGCTTCTTCAGCTTCTGCAGCCGTTTCCTCAATCGTTTCATTAATTAAAGCCCATAGCTCGTCACGACCAAGCCCTGTCTCTGAGGAGAAGAGTACATGGCGGTCAGCCGGATGGAAGCTGAGGGATGTCTTAATCATCTTCACATGCTTGTCCCACTTGCTCTTCGGGATCTTATCTGCCTTCGTCGTTACTATGCAAACGGGAATTTCATAATGCTTCAGCCAATCGTACATGAGAATGTCGTCCTTGGACGGCTCATGACGGATATCAATGATGAGCAGCACCATGCGAAGCGGCTCGCGGTCGTTCAAGAAAGTCTCAATCATTGTTCCGAATTGTTGACGCTGTACCTTCGATACTTTGGCATAACCATAACCGGGAAAATCGACGAGATATAAACGCTCGTTCACACGGTAGTAGTTGAGCTGCTGCGTCTTACCTGGCTGCGCGCTCGTTCTCGCTAGCCCTTTGCGATTAATCATCTTGTTAATGAGCGATGATTTGCCGACGTTGGAACGCCCTGCCAGAGCGAACTCTGGCATGGCATCCACAGGATATTGATCTGGTCTTACGGCACTGATGATGAATTCAACGTTAGTAATTTTCACTTGTCGTAACCTGCTTTCTTTAAAACATAACAACGTGTAGGTTTCACCCTACACGCCTAGCATATATTTCACCGCGAAACTTAAGCTTTTACCACCGGAGGGCGGTATCAGCCGTTTACACTTAATGCGTTTCCACCGGCGCCTCTGCCTGCGCTTCATGAAGCGCGTGCTTCAGCACCTCGTCCATGGAGCTGACTGGGACAAACTCCAGCTCTTCCTTCACGCTGTCCGGGATATCGCGCAGATCACGCTCATTCTCCTTCGGAATAAGCACTTTCCGGATGCCGGCGCGGTGCGCGGCGAGCGATTTCTCCTTCAGCCCGCCAATCGGAAGCACGCGTCCACGGAGCGTAATCTCACCCGTCATCGCTACTTCCTTATTCACATAACGGTTCGTCAGCGCAGAGATAAGTGCTGTCGCCATCGTAATGCCTGCGGATGGACCATCCTTCGGAATCGCGCCTTCGGGAATATGAATATGAATATCGTTCTTCTCATGGAATTTCGGATCGATGCCGAGCTCTTCTGCGCGTGAACGCGTATAACTGAACGCCGCCTGCGCCGATTCCTTCATGACATCGCCGAGTTTGCCGGTTAGTGTCAGCTTGCCGCTGCCCGGCAGCACCGTCACCTCTATGACTAGCGTATCGCCGCCAACCTCGGTCCAGGCGAGGCCGGTAACCGCCCCGATCTGATCCTCTGATTCCGCCATGCCATATCGGAACTTCGCTGGTCCAAGCCATTCCTTCACTTTCGCAGCATCGACGTCAATCGACTCCGTGCCCGCTTCCGTTACGATCGTCTTCGCTGCTTTACGGCAAAGCGCGGCGATTTGCTGCTCCAAGTTGCGGACGCCAGACTCACGCGTATATTCACGAATTACTTGCTGTAGGCTGTCATCGCCAAGCAACAGCTGTTCATCCTGCAAGCCGTGCTCGCGCTTCTGCTTCGGCAGTAAGTATCGCTTAGCGATTTGGAGCTTCTCAAGCTCGGTATAGCCCGGAATATAGAGCACTTCCATCCGGTCAAGCAGCGGTCTTGGAATATTATGAATCGCATTGGCCGTCGTCACGAACATAACATTCGACAGGTCAAATGGCACTTCGATGAAGTGATCGCTGAACGTGCTGTTCTGCTCCGGATCAAGCACTTCGAGCAATGCGGAAGCCGGATCGCCACGGAAGTCCATCGCCATCTTGTCAATCTCATCCAGCAGAAATACCGGATTGAGCGAGCCTGCTGTCTTCATCCCTTGAATGATACGTCCCGGCATTGCGCCGACATATGTACGGCGATGACCGCGAATTTCCGCTTCATCCCTTACGCCGCCGAGCGAGATGCGAACGAATTCGCGATTCAGCGACTTCGCAATGGAGCGTGCAATCGATGTTTTACCGACACCAGGAGGACCGACAAGGCAGAGAATTGGACCTTTCAGCTTCTTCACAAGCTGCTGGACCGCCAAATACTCAAGAACGCGCTCCTTCGGTTTCTCCAGCCCATAATGATCTTCGTTCAAAATGCCTTCCGCCCGGTTCACATCGAGGTCATCCTCGGTCCTCTTGTTCCAAGGCAAAGAGAGTAGCCAATCAATATAATTGCGGATGACACCGCCTTCTGCTGAAGTCGATGGCATCTTCTCGAGCCGGTCGATTTCTTTCTCGACCTTCTCCTTTACTTTCTCGGGAATGCCGGATTCGGCCATCTGCGTCCGAAGCTCTTCCGCTTCGCCTGCACGGCCTTCTTTCTCGCCAAGCTCTTTCTGAATCGCCTTCATCTGCTCGCGCAAATAATATTCCTTCTGCGTCTTCTCCATCTGCTTCTTGACGCGCTGGCTAATCTTTCGTTCGAGCTCCAGCACTTCGCGCTCATTATTCAGAATGTCGAGCAGACGCTCCAGCCGTTCGCGCACATCAATCGTCTCAAGGATATCTTGCTTATCCTTAATTTTGAGCGACAGGTGACTGGAGATGACATCGGCAAGCCGCCCTGGCTCATCAATGTCAGATACAGCCGCGAGAGTCTCCGGCGTCACCTTCTTGGACAAGTTGATGTAATGCTCGAACTGGTTCAGAACCGTACGCATGAGCGCATCAATCTCCGGATCGGTCGATTCCGACTCCGGCAGCTCCTTAATCGACACTTCATAGAAATCCTCATTCGGCAAATAATCGACGATCTCTGCTCGAACGACGCCTTCCACGAGCACACGAATCGTACCGTTTGGCAGCTTGAGCATCTGTCGCACCCGCGCTACCGTGCCCACACGGAAAATATCTTCCTGTGTCGGCTCCTCAATATTCACTTCGGACTGCGAACATAACAAAATCATATGATCGTCCAGCATTGCGCGATCAAGCGCCCGTACTGATTTCTCCCTGCCCACATCTAAATGCAGCACCATGCTGGGGTATACAAGCAGCCCCCGTAGCGGCAGCAGGGGCAAGCGACGACCTTTCCATTTAGCAGGTCCCATTCCAGCACCTCCGTCTTGAAGCTTACGTCTCTAACTTAGAAGGCCGGGTGTCAATCGGCCTAAAGTTTTAGAGCTTTTATCCATTTTATCACTGAGCGGAATCCGCCTGCAAATAGGGAAGGCTGCCCGCGATAAAAACATCTGCAGCCGGCGATGGAATTGTAGCAGGAACATGCGACTCTTCCACCCCAAATACGTGCTTAAACACTTCTTCAACATGGTCAACCGGAATCACTTGCACCCCTTGCAGGTCTGCGAAGATGGCCTGCCAGTTCTCGCGCGGAATAATGACCGTATCCGCTCCGGCTTGGAATGCCGCTTCAACTTTGGCAAGCACGCCGCCTACCGGCTTCACATTGCCGTGAATCCCCATCTCGCCTGTCATCGCGAGCTTATGGCTAATCGGAAAGCCTTTAATTGCCGAAGCGATTGCAGTCGCCATCGCAATGCCTGCAGAAGGACCATCAATCGGCGTACCTCCCGGAAAATTAATATGCAAATCGTAATTCTCCGGCTTCATGCCCATCCGGCGCAGCACGGTCAATACGTTCTCGATCGAGCCTTTCGCCATGCTCTTACGGCGAAGCGTTCTGCTGCTTCCTCCGCCAAGCTCTTCCTCATCGACGACACCAGTGATTGTATATACCCCTTTGCCTGCTCTTGCTCCGATCGCACTTACTTCGATCTCAAGCAGCGTGCCCATGTTCGGGCCATATACTGCCAGTCCGTTTACAAAGCCGATTTGAGGCGCAGCTGGCACTTTGCGATCTGGACGAGGAGGAATTTGGCTGCTGTTGACCACCCATTCGATGTCCGATGCCGAGATCGCCTCGCGCTTCTCAGACAATGCAAGCCCTGCAGCCAGTTGAATAATATTGACGGCTTCGCGCCCGTTCGTCGCGTAGCGAGTAATCACGTCAATCGCTTCCTGTGAAGGAGGCAGCCCAATCTTCTTCAGTGCATTCACGGCTATCTGCGAGATTTCATCCGGCAGCAGCGGTCGGAAGTAAATTTCCATACATCTGGACCGCAGCGCGGGCGGAAGCTCCTGCGGCGAACGCGTCGTCGCGCCTACGAGTCGGAAGTCAGCTGGAAGCCCATTCTGAAAAATATCATGGATGTACATCGGAATACTGTTATCCTCAGAATTGTAATAGGCGCTCTCGAGGTAGACTTTGCGGTCTTCAAGTACTTTTAACAATTTATTCATCTGTATCGGATGCAATTCACCAATTTCATCAATAAACAACATGCCGCCATGCGCTTTCGTCACAGCGCCCGGCTTAGGTTGTGGAATGCCCGCAACTCCCATTGCGCCTGCCCCTTGATAGATAGGGTCATGCACCGATCCGATGAGTGGATCCGCGATACCTCGCTCGTCAAAGCGAGCGGTAGTCGCATCAATCTCCGTGAACTTCGCCTCTTGCAGAAAAGGTGACGTCGGATTCTTCTTCGCTTCTTCCAGTACGACACGCGCAGCCGCGGTCTTACCGACACCCGGCGGCCCATAAATAATAACGTGCTGCGGATTCGCACTGCACATCGCAGCCTTCAGTGCGCGCAATCCATCCCTTTGTCCGACGATATCGTTAATCGTCTGAGGCCTCGTCTTCTCCGACAGCGGCTTAGTGAGTGATACAGAACGCAGCTTGCGCAGCTTATCCATCTCTTTACGCGACTCACGGTCTACGGCCGTCCGGTTTGTCTTCTGGTTGCGTAACAGGTTCCAGAAATACAAACCGATGACAATAGCAAAAAACACTTGAATAAACATCAGAATCATACTTAAGTTACTCATAACGATTACTCCTCTCTAAAAAGAAAGAAACGGCGCTCTCGCCGCTTCCCCCAAAAAAAATCCGGCTGTATGGGGCTCATACTGTTCAGTATTGCCCCCCGCCGGATGGAATAATCGCGCTATTCACGTAAAGTTTACTGCTTATGCCGTCACATGTGGCCCAGGCAGGTGCTTGCGCCCTGGAATTTCTCCCGTCGCTTCGAACACACGGACGATTTCGTCAATTTCCTTCTTCAGTTCGGAGAGAAGCTCAGCTTCAGGCACTTTACGGATCATCTCTCCGTATCGGAACAGCATCCCTTCGCCACGAGCTCCCGCGATACCAATATCCGCTTCACGCGCTTCTCCTGGGCCGTTCACGGCACAGCCAAGCACGGATACTTTAATCGGTACTTTGATCTTGCTAATATACTCTTCAACCTCGTTAGCAATCGAGAACAGATCGATATCAAGGCGTCCACATGTCGGACAAGAGACGAGCGTTGCTGCATTCGTAATAAGACCGAACGTCTTCAGCAGCTCACGCGCGACCTTCACTTCTTCAACAGGGTCAGCGCTCAGGCTGATCCGCACCGTGTTGCCGATGCCCATTGCTAGCAACGCACCGATACCAGCGGAGCTCTTGATCGTGCCTGTATGCAGCGTGCCCGCTTCCGTAATGCCGAGATGAAGTGGATATCGAATCACTTCTGCCGCCATTCGGTACGCTTCGATCGCCATCGGCACATCGGACGCCTTCAGCGACACGATAATGTCGTGGAAGTCGAGCTCCTCAAGAATGCCGATATGGAACAATGCGCTCTCTACCATCGCTTCTGGCGTTGGGTAGCCGTACTTCTCGAGCAGGTGGTTCTCCAGTGAGCCGGCGTTTACACCGATCCGGATTGGAATGTTCTTCTCTTTACAAGCTTTGACGACCGCTTCGACTTTCTCTCTGCGGCCGATATTACCCGGATTGATCCGTACTTTATCTACGCCATTCTCAATTGCAGCGAGCGCCAGACGGTAATCGAAATGAATATCCGCAACGAGCGGAATATGAATGCGTTTTTTAATTTCCTTGATCGCCTCAGCAGCTTCCTTGTTATTGACCGTTACCCGGACAACTTGGCAGCCTGCCTCTTCCAATCGAAGAATCTCAGCAACCGTCGCTTCAACGTCAGCTGTCTTGGTCGTACACATACTTTGAATAATGACTTCATCGCTGCCGCCAATTGTTAGCGGTCCGACTTTAACCGGCACCGTATCCTTACGCAAATACATCAGGTAACCTCTCCCATGAACGTCAAAGTCCACCTCTGCGGGTCGCCCTCGAATGGTAGGCGGCTACAGAGGTGGAAACATTTGAGGTGTTATTTATTGGATCAGGCGCTTTCTTCCTTCTTCTTGCCTTTCTTGGAAACAAGCTCCGGCATGATCCGGTCTTGAACGACCTTCTCGGTAATGGTGCAGCTGCTTACATCGTCACGCGAAGGCACTTCATACATCACATCGAGCATGAGTCCTTCAATGATCGCACGCAAGCCGCGGGCGCCAGTGTTACGCTTAATCGCTTCTTTGGCGATCGCATCAAGCGCTCCAGCTTCAAACTCAAGCTTCACGTTATCCATCTCAAGCAGCTTCTGATACTGCTTCACAAGCGCATTCTTCGGCTCGGAGAGGATACGTACAAGCGCACTCTCATCAAGCGGCTCGAGCGTCGAGATAACCGGCAAACGACCGACAAATTCAGGGATCAAACCGAATTTGAGCAAGTCTTCCGGCAATACCATCGACAAATATTCGCCCGCTTTCAGATCCTTCTGAGCGTCGCCCACTGCATTAAAGCCGATTACTTTCTTACCGATCCGGCGCTTAATGAGCTGCTCCAGTCCGTCAAATGCGCCACCGCAGATGAACAGAATGTTCGTCGTGTCAATTTGAATGAATTCTTGATGCGGGTGTTTACGTCCGCCTTGCGGTGGAACGGAAGCGACCGTGCCTTCAAGAATCTTCAGAAGCGCTTGCTGTACGCCTTCACCGGATACGTCGCGTGTAATCGACGGATTCTCGGATTTACGCGCTACTTTATCGATTTCATCGATGTAGATGATGCCACGCTCGGCTTTCTCCACATCGTAGTCTGCTGCTTGGATCAGCTTCAGCAAAATATTCTCAACGTCTTCACCGACATAGCCGGCTTCTGTAAGCGAAGTTGCATCTGCAATCGCAAACGGTACGTTCAGAATCTTCGCCATTGTCTGTGCAAGAAGCGTCTTACCTGAACCCGTAGGACCTACGAGCAAGATGTTCGACTTCTGCAACTCAACGTCCTCAAGCTTGTTCTGCGAATTCACGCGCTTGTAGTGGTTATACACCGCTACAGACAGCGACTTCTTCGCTTGCTCTTGGCCGATGACATATTGATCGAGAATCGCGCGAATATCACGCGGCTTCGGAATGTCCTTCAGGTCAAGCTCTTCTTCGTGACCGAGCTCCTCCTCAACGATTTCCGTACAAAGCTCGATACATTCATCACATATATAGACGCCAGGTCCGGCAACAAGCTTACGTACTTGATCCTGCGACTTGCCGCAGAACGAACACTTCAGCTGGCCTTTCTCGTCGTTGAATTTGAACATGAGTTTTCACCCCTTCTTGTTGGTTCGCCGTTAATTACAGAGACGTGACGACTTTATCGATCAAGCCGTAGTTCAACGCCTCTTCCGCGCTCATGAAGTTATCGCGATCCGTGTCGCGATCGATACGTTCATAAGTCTGGCCTGTGCGTTCCACATAAATTTGGTTCAGCTTCTGCTTCGTCTTCAAGATCCAATCTGCATGAATCTTAATATCGGACGCTTGGCCGCGTACGCCTCCAAGAGGCTGGTGTATCATAACTTCAGCGTTAGGAAGCGCAAAGCGCTTACCCTTCGCTCCTGCAGTAAGCAGCAGCGAGCCCATGCTTGCAGCTAGACCGACGCAAATGGTCGATACATCCGGCTTAATAAACTGCATCGTATCATAAATACCCATACCCGAGGTGACAGAACCGCCCGGTGAGTTAATGTACAGATGAATGTCCTTCTCCGGATCATCGGCTGCAAGGAACAGCAGCTGCGCGATGACGGCATTGGCAACATCGTCGTCGATCGCACTTCCTAGAAAAATAATCCGATCCTTCAATAAGCGGGAGTATATATCGTAAGAACGCTCTCCCCGATTCGTTTGCTCAACGACCATAGGCACCAGATTCATGCGACCAACCTTCTTTCGTTATCGATTCGTCTTACCTCATCCATTTTAACATGTTACGGAAGCAATGTCATTTTTCTAAGTACGGCTAACACCGGGTAACTACATATGTACGTCTTAGGCTCCCATCGCATGCCAAAAAGCTGCGTTAGGATAAAATAAGGCACGTATGTACGTGCCTTATCGGTTCATTGATTTATTAAGCTACAACAGCTGTCTTGCTGTTCTCAAGCAAGAACTTGATTGTTTTGCGAAGTACGAGATCTTCTTTGATGTTGTCGAGGTTGCCGTTGTTTTCAAAGATCGAGCGAAGCTCTTCAGCTGGGCGACCGTATTGTACGGACAGCTTCTCAAGCTCTTCGTTCAAATCTTCTTCGCCGGACGTGATGCCTTCGTTCTTCGCGATTTGCTCCAGAACGAGGTTGTTGCGAACGCGTTTTACAGCGTCAGCGTTCATTTGACTGCGAAGCGCTGCTTCGTCTTGACCGGAGAACTGGTAGTACAGTTCCAGGTTCATGCCTTGCATGCGAAGACGGTTCTCGAAATCACGCAGCATGTAAGTTGTTTCGGATTCGATCATTGCATCAGGGATGTCGATTACTGCAGCTTCAGCCGCTTTGTCAACTACCGCTGTTTCACGAGCCGCTTCGTTTTCTTTCACTTTGCGTTCAGCAAGCTTCGTTTGCAGGTCTTGCTTGTACTCTTCAAGCGTATCGAATTCGCTAACGTCTTTCGCGAACTCATCATCAAGAGCCGGAAGGTTCTTGCGCTTGATTTCGTGTACTTTCACTTTGAATACCGCTGGCTTGCCAGCAAGGTGCTCTGCATGGTAGCTCTCTGGGAACGATACTTCAACATCCTTGAAGTCGCCAGTAGCCATTCCGATTACTTGCTCTTCAAAGCCTGGGATGAATTGGCCGGAACCAAGCTCCAGGGAGTGACGCTCAGCTTGGCCGCCTTCGAATGCTTCGCCGTCTACATAGCCGTCGAAATCGATTACTGCGGTGTCGCCGTGCTCTGCAGCGCCTTCTTCGATAACAGTCAGCTCAGCGTGACGCTGTTGCAGACGGTTCAGTTCAGCTGCGATTTCCTCTTCAGTAACTTCTGCGTTTGCAGCCGGCACTTCAAGACCTTTGTACTCGCCAAGCTCAACTTCAGGCTTCACAGTTACTTTAGCTGTGTACTTGAATGTTTGGCCTTTGCCGAATTGTTGAACGTCGATGTCAGGACGGTCTACTGGGAATACGCCAGTATCTTTCACTGCTGCTGCGTATGTGTCAGGAAGCAGGATGTCAATCGCATCTTGATACAGGCTTTCTACGCCGAAACGGGATTCGAAGATTGCACGAGGCACTTTACCTTTACGGAAGCCTGGCACGTTTACTTTCTGAACGACTTTCTTGAATGCTTTGTCGATCGCTTCGGTAACTTGTCCAACTTCAACCTCTACGTTGATGGAGACAAGATTCTTGTCTATTTTTTCCCAAGTTGCTGTCATGTTATGCTTTCCCCTCCAAATTAAATAACACATCAATCTGTGTCAGATGTTTCACTGTAATAAACCATTCTATTATACTCAACAATCGGAGTAAGATCAAGACTGGCTGCCATGCTCGTTTTTAAATTGTACTATTTGGCGCAACGATCGGCAAGCCTGCTCATACCTGAAGCGCAGCGCATCTGTAATGCCGTAAGCCTCCCTGACGTCGTCGTCATCCGCCCTGCCATATAATGACAGTTCAAGCACTTGATGGAGCGCTGCTGAATAGCAGTCCACCGTATCATCATCATCATTCAGCAGGCGGGTATAGGCCGCCGTGCCATACAGGCATTGCAGACACTCTTTCCACAGCTCACGGGCAAAATGAGGCAGCGATGCGTCCACCACTTCTGTTACCGATTCTACCCGTTCTACGACTCTTATAACCACTGGCGGAAAATCATCCATCGAAAGCGGCGTCGCTTCGATGTCAATCTCTACCATTTCGCCGAGCCGTTCAAGCTGGATCGACCCTGTTGTACCAAGCTTCTTCAGCGATTGCAACGCCTTGAACTGCAACGCCGGATGGACCTCAGTGCTTGTCAGCCATGAAACAATCGTCTGTTCCACAAGCGGATGCTGCAAGTAAGCGGCACGTTCGAGCGCGAGGATTTGCTGATCTGCCACCGGATGATGCTGCATAATGTAGAGCACCTGCTGCACGAAGGCTTCATCGTAGTTGCCTGAGCTCAGGACATCTCGCCGCAGCGCATCTTCATCCTTGCCATCCTCGTTTCCATCTGCAAGCGTATGTATGTCGTTACCAGTCGTCTCGATGGCCGGAAATGCGACATCCAGCCACGTTAATAAATTGTTCCACTCCTCGTAATGACGCTTCTCTTCTCCCTGGCAATTCAGTAGGAAACGAAGAAGCTCCTTCGCTTCGCCATAGCGCTCGGATTCGAGCATACGAGTCAGCTGATTCTGATATTGATCGAGCATATTGGGAAACAGATATACGTTCTCTTTGTTGTCACCTTGCGTATTAGTGGGAGTTGTAATAAAATCACCGCCTTGTTCGAAACTGATTATATCACCCCTTTCTGTATATTTCCATTTGATACGCAACCAGTCTGCTTACAGCTAAACAAGCCGCCTTGGCGCATGGTGCTTTACGCCTGTACAGCGGCTTGTTTAGCTATACTCCCTATGCCCTCTCAGTCGCCTTCAGCTTCAGCAAGCACCGCCCCTTCAATGTCGCGGAAGGGGAACCATTCTCCGTCCACCATAAACCGACCGCTAAGCTGATCCATCCGCTCCACAACGCCCTCGATGCGTGTTTCCTCGAACGGATCGAACATGCGGATCATAATAAGCCTGTGAAGCTGCAGCGATGTGCTGAACGCCATCGCAATCTCTGACCACTCCGCCTCGTCGATATGTTTGCGGGCCCGGCGTCTTAGCTCCCTCTGATGCTCATTCTGCGCCAATTTATGCTCCGGCAGCATCATCCGACTGTCCTCCCACAGCCAGTTGCCGCCTGCCGCCAGCTTCTTGGAATCACCCATACATCAATACGCCTCCTAGCCTACTTGTAGTGTCCGCCAATCTTCATGGCCCGGTCCTGCGCTTGCCCCGCAGCCGTCTTGGAAACGGCGCGCATAATAATGGCATCGCCGTACTTATCCTTCAGCCGGTCCATTGCCGCTTCTAATGCGCCTAGCCGCTCTCGATTGTCATCCATTACGAGCTGGTACTGCTCGTCGGACTGAAAGCCCGTTACCGATACGCCAACCCGCCGCACCGGAAGCCCATCCCAGTTCTTGTCGAAAAGAGACATCGCATTGTAATAAAGATCATTCGTCACATGCGACGGATACGGCATTGTCATCTGCCGGCTGAAGCCTGTCGGCCGGTCGAAGTCCGCCCCCTGGCAGCCCACCGACAGCGTCCGCCCCATCTTGCCGATCGAGCGGCAGCGGCGCGCCACGAGCTCGCACAGCTCAAGCACGATGACCTTGAGCTCATCACGGGTCCCGTAATCCCGCGGCAGCGTCATCATGTGGCCGACCGACTTCTCGCCCATGTGCGTCCCCGGCTTCACCGGCGAGTCGTCGATGCCGTTGGCAATCCGCCAGCACACCTCTGCTTGCACATCACTCTTCTTCCCGAAGCGCTGCCGCATCCGCAGCTTGAGCTGCGAGAGCGACGTTTGCGCCAGCTCGCCGATTGTGTGGATCCCCATTCGCTCGAAATGCGTCGTCATGCGGCTGCCGACCATGAACATCTTGCTGACAGGCAGCCGCCACAGCGAATCCGCTAGCCGCTCCCGCTGGAGCACATAGATGCCGGAGTCGTTCCCCTTCGCAAAATTGTCGCACGCCTGCTTCGCAAGCACCTTCGAGTCGGAAATGCCGAATCGCGTATAGACGCCGACCGATTCCTGCACATGGCGTTGGATCGTCCGCGCCAGCGTCACAGCATCTCCGCCGTACTTGTGCAAGGAACCCGTCACATCAATGAACTGCTCATCGATGGAATAAGCCTCAACGAGGTCGCTGTAGCTCTCATAAATCTCGGAAATGCGCATGCTGTATTCGATATAGCGCTGCATGGAAGGCTTAATAATGACCAGATCCCGGCATTTGCCGAGCGCTTCGCCGAGACGCTCTGCTGTAGTGACACCATAGCTCTTGGCGAGCGGACAGGCCGCCAGAATAATGCCAGAGCGCCGCTCGGGATCGCCCGCCACAGCGACCGGCTTCCCTTCCAGCTCTGGGTTAAGTGCCTTCTCCACGCTGGCGTAGAAGCTCTGGCAGTCCACCAAGAAGATCGTTCGCGATTTAGCCGACACGGTGCTTCACCGGATCCACTGCCAATATCCCTTCCATGCGAAAGACGCGCGGAGCATTTGCCGCCATACAATGTGCCCGGATGAACGACCCGCTGATCGCCTGCACCTTAATTCTCCGCTTGCTGAGCTTACCCGCACGGTCCTCATAAATAATATCAACGACACACCCGACATATTTTGCAATTCGCATGTTGCCATCGCCTCCTATATACGAACGTATATTCTTATTATATGACGGGAATGCACGTTCGTATACAAACTTTTATTTCCAGATAATGGAGAGGAAAACTTTTTTTCGCTTAACACTTGCCAAATCCATAAACTACATGCTATTATAGTTCTCGTTGTCCCAGTAGCTCAGTTGGATAGAGCACACGCCTTCTAAGCGTGTTGTCGGGGGTTCGAATCCCTCCTGGGACGCCATTTAATTAACGACACGTTAAGTTATATGAAATATAAAAGCCTCGAAACCCCTGATAGTACTGGGATTCGAGGCTTTTTTGTTGTCGCGCAGTTTCACAAAAAAAATAGCCGCACAAGGCGACTATAACGTAGCGATACTGGGATTAAGCTTCTTTAGACGTTCAATTTTTTTGCGATTCCCCTGAGAAAACGTGCAAAATTTTGATTTTTCCGTGATTTCAGATGAAAAATAAGCAACACTTCGAACGGAGTCAACGCATGTAATTTGGGATACATTTACGATAATATTGCGGTCTACCGTTTCAAACGGGAATCCATACGTCGTATTCAGGGCATTTTGCCAATAAGCAAGAGTCCCTGTCATATACAAGATTTGCGTCTCCGTATGAACCTCAATGATTCTCTTTCGGCTAAAAAAATGGATAAACCACACATCATTAACATCCAAATTAATGATGCCAGACTTCCCTTTTAAATCCTCGGTAACAGATAGGTACACATCGTCCACCCCCTATAGAAGCTCGTCAGGCGTCTCTTCTTGGTGAACAAATAACCAGCTTGCCGGAGCTACCTCATCCGCTATTGCATGAAGTACTGTGGCCACTGCATATGTAGCTGCTGTTACCAATACCATTTCTTTGGCAGAGATTTTCTTAAGAATATTCTTCAACATGTCCTCATCACCTCCTTATTTTAATAATCAGCAATGTAAGAGATTGAGTTAAGAAAGTAGCTGCGATTATAGAATCTCCTATGAAAAAATTTAAAGCGACCAAGATAACGGATCCGACTTTTAACACCCTATTGGATGTCGGCGTTTGTTTCTTACGCTTGTGGTAATAGGCTGGAGCAAATACCCCAATCAGCACAAGAGATATACAATTAACAACAAAGGTACCGCTGCTGCTCAGTGAAACAAATGACAACAGGTTCGCACCGATCGAGGTAACTGAAATACAAGAAAAACTTGATTTGAGGTGTATTCCGCCAGACATCCGCCTCAGTAGCGCGAATGCACATAAGACAACTACCGTTTCATAAACCTTTCCTGTAAATATGGATATTACGAGAGCGAGACCTATAGATAATATCGTGTTGATTAAGAACGAAATGGAGTACTTCAGCACATTTTCGCTGGTCGGATGATCCGGCACTCTCGATTTTATCTTTGAGGCTATTCTGCCTGATACGTATGAAACCACTAGGACGCTGCCTCCTTATTTATTGCGTAATAGAGAAACAGTAACATGGACACCAGGAAACTGAGCATAATCATAAATGCGTCCTTATAGTAAATTAACAAAGTCAGTAACGATAACATAACGCCTATAAAACCGATGACTAACGTTTTTTCAAATCTTAATCGCAACCGGTCAAACTCAAATGAAAAGCCGTAACCGAATTGATAGAGCATCCACCCGATGTAAGTCCCGGATATGCCGGTTAAGGTCTGCAACATATATCCTCTTAACGGCACATGTTGAACCGCATCGATTGAAAGGTAGCCGTTGGATGCGAGTACGATTGAAACTTGAAGCAGTCCGAACGCAAAAAATCCAGACACGCCAGTTATCATCGCCCAAATAATCGGTACCCTAACAATTGTAGCCATAAATAAAATGATAAAAATAATATTAGTGGCAGGGGCTATGAACGATAGTGATGTATCCTCGCGAATCGCATAGCTCTGTAGGTTTGCAAGAGTCACCACGATTAGTACCGGTAGTATGTACCTCTTCAAGTCCAAACGGTAGATATATAGAGTGAGCGCGAATGCAGAAACTCCCTCGATTGTCGAGAAAACCATGAATAGTAAAAATTCTTTCACTCTTTCACCACCCAGTATGATGTTCCTATAAATATATTATCTCTGGTAATCATACCCTTGTAAACGGATTTCTCCATATTTCTCCTTTTTATGACAGCGTTTGAATAGCATAAGAAAACACCGTCAACTAACCCAGCTTCACTTTCCACATATACCCAAAATATTACTTTTCATGGCAGACTGCTTAGGACTACTTTTGCGAAATGATTATCTTTGTCACGGACGGCAATTCGGGCTAAGTTTAAAGCTTAATACGCATAAGACAATAAAGACCGCCTGCTGCGCAGCGGAATGCTCCGAACGGCGGGAGGTCTTTTTTCACGAGGTGTAAAATACCCCCTTTCTAGGCAACCTATCTCCGTGAAAGGAGTGGTTTGCAACAATGACATCACAGCACAACGGGCAAACGAAGCCAAGCTCGTTCCCGCCGCAGCACCAGAATCAGCAGCCTGGCATCGAGAGCGAAATGACGCCAAGGCCGATGTTTGATTGTCCGAACTATAAACCAGCAGGAAAGCTTACCGGCAAAGTTGCTATTATAACAGGCGGAGACAGCGGCATCGGCCGGGCTGTCTCGCTTATTTATGCGAAGGAAGGCGCAGACGTAGCGATTGTTTATTTGAGCGAGGATGGCGACGCGAATGAGATAAAAGGACGGATCGAAGCGCTGGGCAGGCGTTGTATTACGATTGCCGGAGATATAGGCGACCCCGAGTTTTGCAAGAAAGCCGTCTATGACACGACATCGCAGCTCGGAGGACTCGACATCGTCGTTAACAATGCGGCAGAGCAGCATCCTCAGGAGAGCCTCGAGCTCATAACGCCACAGCAGCTCGAGCGTACGTTCAAGACGAACGTGTTCGGCATGTTCTATATGACCCAAGCGGCGATGCCGCATCTGAAATCAGGTTCGGTCATCATCAACACTTCCTCCATTACGGCATACAAAGGCAGCAAGGACCTGCTCGACTACTCGTCGACGAAAGGCGCGCAGGTTGCTTTCACCCGCTCCCTCGCGATGAATTTGGCGAGTCAGGGCATTCGCGTGAACGCCGTGGCGCCTGGGCCGATCTGGACGCCGCTCATCCCTTCGACATTCGATGAGCAGAAGGTCGCCAAGTTCGGGGCAGACACCCCGATGAAACGGGCTGGGCAGCCGGAGGAGCTTGCTCCCGCCTATGTTTACCTGGCGTGCGAGGACTCGTCCTACATGAGTGGACAGGTGCTGCATGTGAACGGCGGGGAAATCGTGAACGGTTAGGTTAGGTTAGCTTAGACAATCAAAAGCCAGCTCGCAGTCCGTCGAAACCGTTCGAGGACTTGGGCTGGCTTTCTTTTTTCCTAACATAGCATTAGATCCGTTTCAACAAACGGGCAATCGAGCGGTCTGCTTCCCTAAGCACGAGCCGCTTGTCTATCGTTTTCACTTTACCTCGGTCAACGACGAGCTTGCCGTCCACCCAAACATGAGACACATTGCCTCTGGATGCGGCGTACACCACTCGGGAATACGGATCGGCATCATACGAAGGGAATGTGTGAAAATCATTCAAGTCCAGCAGCACGAGGTCCGCCTTCTTCCCTACCTCCACGCTCCCGATCAGATGATCGAGCCCAAGTGTCCGCGCCCCGCCAATTGTCGCCATGCGGAGCACCGTCCGCGCGTTCATCGACTCCGGTCCGCAGCGCACCTTGTGCAGCAGCGCGGTCAGCTTCATCTCTTGGAACATATCGAGAGTATTGTTGCACGGAGCGCCGTCCGCGCCAATGCCGATGCCGATTCCTTGCTCCAGCAGCTCAGGCACTAAAGCAATGCCGGAGGCGAGCTTCAGGTTGGAGCCGGGACAATGGGTCATTTTCGTACCGGTGCGTTTCAGAATCTCTCGTTCTTCCTCATCTAGCCATATGCAATGGGCAAGCACGAGCCGCGGCGAAGTCAGGCCAATATGGTCGAGATAAACGATGTTGCGCATCCCCCGCTGACTCATGACAAGCTCAATCTCCTCGCGGTTCTCGGCAGCATGTGTATGGACAAGAACGTTATACTTCGCCGAAAGATCACGAACCTCCATAAGCAGCCGCTCTGAGCAGGACACCACAAAACGCGGACAATACGCATAGCTAATTCGCCCGCCGTCATGACCGTGCCACCGTTCAAGCAACTCGGTACTCTCTGCGATCGAGCGGTCCGTGTCTTCCTGCAGCCCGATCGGCACATCGCCACCCGCATCCATCATCACTTTGCCGGAGATCGCGCGAATACCGCTCGCCGCCATAGCCTGAAAAGCGGAATCGGTATGACTCACCGTCTCCATATCGAGAATCGTTGTCGTCCCGCTGCGCAACAGCTCGCCAATGCCGAGCATCGCCGAATAGTATACCGACTCCTCGTCATGAGCCGCTTCCAGTGGCCACACACGTGTGCGGAGCCAGTCCATCAGCGCCATGTCGTCGGCCTGTCCGCGAAACAGTGTCTGGCAAAGATGGATATGCGTCTGCACGAATCCGGGCAGCAGCAGCTTGCCTTTCGCTTCGATAATGGTCGTCGATTCCGCATCATAGTCGGTCACTTGGCCGCCGACCGCAACGATGACATCATCCCGAATGAGAACATCGCCAACAATAAGGTCATCCTGCTCGTTCATGGTGACAATGGTTGCATTTCGCAGTAAAGTCGCTGCCATTCGCAATCGCCTGCCTCCTTCATACCGCATTCATGCATGAATATGTCAGATATGCTAACATTGTAACACGTACACTAGAGGATCAGGAATATTTTACAAAATCAGGACCAATCCATCAGTCTGCCAATATCTGCACGAATGCCAGGAAACGAGAGCACCTGCTCCTTGAACGTCTCCCGTTCTCCCCAATCCGTCTTCATTGTCAGCGTATCGAACAGCTCGTCGCTCACATCGGCGAACGCACTGTGCATGCTGTTGTCGTACCAGTCAATCTCAGTCTTCGCATCGTTCTGGACGATGGTGACCATATCGTAATCGTTATCCCGCGACGCGCCGAAATAAACAAGCAGCTCCGGCGTACTTGCATCATTCGTATGTACTTCCACCTCGCAGGTGCGGAGCCCGTCACGGTCTACGGCGCGCCTAACATGAGCATCCGTCACAATCATTCGAGTCTCCCCTCTGGAAACAAGCCCATCGTCGCGATATGTTCTTTCGTCTCCGATGTGCCGAGCTCGCTCAGAAGCCGGTAAATATCGACAAGCAGGCCGTCTATGCCAGCATTGATTTGACGGTCCGACGCCGAACTGAACGGTGTGCTCGCAAAATGAAACACCTGCCGCTCATCATTCGTCGCATATTCCTCCATCAACTCTTGCAAACGGTTCAATTCCTCTTCATTTGCTGTAATTGCCAATTCATATGCGGTAGCGCCTGGATCCTCCAATATCGAGCCCGCCTGTACGGACACATAATACGGTTTACGTGCGTAATATGACTCATCGTAGTCATTTGCCATTATGGAAAACACCCTCCTTCTATCGCTCTAGCATCCCCCTTCGGACAGACATTTTATCCATATTTTTCGCATAACCATCTTAGTACGCTGTTTTTAGCCCCTGCATACGAAAGGAATGAGAACCATGTGTGGATTCACGGGCTGGATCGATTGGACCGAGGACCTGACGAAACAATCCATTACTCTGGAGAAAATGACCAGAACGCTCGCTAACCGCGGCCCGGACGCCTCCGGTACCTGGATCTCGCCGCATTGCGCGCTTGGCCACCGCCGCCTCTCTGTCATTGACCCTGCAAACGGAGCGCAGCCGATGGTCCGCACTTCTGAAGACGATACTTACGTCCTTGTGTATAACGGAGAATTGTACAATGCGCCTGAGCTGAAAAGGGAACTCGAGGGCCGGGGCAGACACTTCACTACGACATGCGACACGGAAGTGCTGCTCGTCGCTTACATGGAGTGGGGACCGGCTTGTGTGGAGAAATTCAACGGCATCTTCGCTTTTGCGCTTTGGGATTCACGGGAGCAGCAGTTGTTCATTGCGCGGGACCGACTAGGCGTGAAGCCGTTCTTCTTCGCGAAGCAGCTGGGACGGTTTATATTCGGCTCGGAGCCTAAAGCGCTGCTGGCACACCCTGCGGTGAAGCCAGAGGTCGGACCCGAAGGCTTGGCGGAAATCTTCATCGTCGGACCTGCGCGAACGCCAGGGGTTGGCGTATATCGGGATTTATCCGAGCTGAAGCCAGGACAATGCGCGATCGTAAACCGCTCCGGCGTGAAGGTGAGCGCTTATTGGGAATTGCAAAGCAAGCCCCATACGGAGTCGGTCGACGAGACGGCGAAGACGGTCGGAGATTTGCTGAAAGATACGGTCGAGCGGCAGCTGATCTCTGACGTTCCGCTCTGTACACTGCTCTCGGGCGGCCTAGATTCGAGCGCGCTCACGACACTTGCCGTGAACTATTACAACGAGACTGGGCAAGGCAATGTCCACACGTTCTCCGTCGATTACGTCGATAACGACAAGCATTTCAAGGCGCATGCGTTCCAGCCGAATGCCGATGCACCGTGGATCGAACGGATGTCCACCCATCTCGGTACCAACCATCACTCGATGGTATTCGATACGCCCGAGCTCGTCACCACGCTGCGCGAGGCGATGTTAGCGCGGGATATGCCAGGTATGGCGGATGTCGATGCGTCGCTGTTGCTCTTCTGCCGGGAGATCAAGAAAGAAGCAACAGTCGCGATATCCGGAGAAGCGGCGGATGAAATTTTCGGTGGTTATCCGTGGTTCCATCGTGAGGAGGCGCTGAACGCCGGGACTTTCCCCTGGTCGCTGGCGGCTGGCATGCGCGCTGACCTGCTCTCGCAGGACGTAGCGGCGTGGATTCGCCCGCTCGAGTACCTTCGCGATCGGTATAGCGATGCGATTGCAGAAGTGCCGCATCTGGACGGTGAGGACGAAGCCGCTCGCAAAATGAGACAGATGTCGTATCTCAACATTACGCGCTTCATGCCAACGCTGCTCGACCGCAAAGACCGGATGAGTATGGCCGTTGGGCTTGAGGTACGCGTCCCTTATTGCGATCACCGACTCGTCGAGTACGTGTACAATATTCCGTGGGAGATCAAGATCGCAGGCGACCGGGAAAAGGGTATCCTTCGCAAGGCGCTCGAAGGCGTCCTGCCAAACGATGTGCTGTATCGTAAGAAAAGTCCGTATCCGAAGACGCATAATCCGAACTATTTGAACGCGGTGCGCAAGCAGGTGCTTGAATTGATCAGTGAGGGCACCTCCCCACTGCTGCCGCTCATCAATGTGAAGAAGATTCGAGAGCTCGCCGAGTCGGAAGCAGCCAGCTCGAACCTCCCATGGTTCGGCCAGCTCATGAGCGGCCCTCAGCTGTTTGCATGGCTGCTCCAGGTCGACATGTGGCTGCGGGAGTATAAGGTGGTTATACGGTAGTGGTGGTGCTGAGAGTGGGGAAATTCCACTCTCAGCATTTTAATGATGACGTTTATCCGCTGAGCGTAGGATTTTCCGACTCTCAGTGATTGGAGGTTAGCACAAGCCCACAATGTTTGGCGCTGAGAGATCCCATTTGATCTCTCAGCGTCAGTTTCGGCGTGGAATCCATGCCGAGAGATCGTATTTGGCCTCTCGCGCTGTAATTCCGGTAGAGCGAAGGTGAGTTCGGTGGAGAGCAGCGCCCCGCCGCGACAAACAAAAAAAGAGCAGAGAAGCCGCTCAGCGGCCTCCCTGCTCTTTGCAATTACGCGAGCGACTAGCGCCGCGCAAGCTTCTCCAACAGCGCGGCAAGTGCGGCACCGCGGTGGCTGATCGCTTGCTTCTCCTCGGTCGATAGCTCCGCCATCGACTTGCCGAGCCCGCTGAGCCAGAACAGCGGGTCATACCCGAAGCCGCCTTCACCGCGCGGCTGCTCTGTAATAAAGCCCGCGGCGTAGCCTTCGCTCTCCACGAACGCGTGCTCCGCCGGATCGTACAGCGCGAGAGCGCAAACGAACCGCGCTTCGCTGAGCAGCTTCGTGCCGTCAGCGAGAGACGTCAAGCCCGCGCCTGCGCCAGCTTCGCCCAGCGCAGCCAGCTCGCGCAGCAGCTTCTCATTGTTGCGTGCATCGGTCGCGCCTTCGCCCGAGTACCGGGCCGAATAGACGCCCGGCTCGCCGCCGAGCCGCGCAACCTCAAGCCCGGAATCGTCGGCCAGCACCGGCAGGCCGAGCGCTTCCGCTACTTCCTTCGCCTTCTTGCGGGCATTCTCCGCGAAGGTGACGCCATCCTCAACGACATCCGGCAAGCCCGGGTAGTCGAACATGCTCACGACACGCATGCCCAGCTTCTCGAACGCATGCGCAAATTCCTTTACCTTACCGGCATTCTTCGTCGCGACGACGACCGTATCGCCCGGCTTCATACTCGAGCCGTCCCGATCCGGCTGCCGATTTCACCAAGCACCTCGCGCTGCTTTTCAATCAAGCTCACAATTCCCGCTTCCGCACTCGCCAGCAGCTCATTGAGCTCGTCGCGCGAGAATGGCGCTTCTTCCCCCGTGCCCTGCACTTCAACGAACTTGCGGGCACCCGTCATCACAACGTTCATATCGACCTTCGCCTTCGAATCCTCGTCATAGTTCAGGTCGAGCAAGGTACGCTCGCCAATAACACCGACGCTCACCGAAGCGAGGTAATCCGTAATCGGGTATTTCGCGAACGCATTCGCGCGATCTATCTTATGAATCGCCAGCGCAAGTGCCACGAACGCGCCAGTAATCGAAGTCGTACGCGTGCCGCCATCTGCCTGTAGCACATCGCAGTCGAGCGTAAGCGTACGCTCGCCGAGCGCCTGCAAATCAACGACCGAGCGCAACGCGCGGCCGATCAGCCGCTGAATTTCCATCGTACGGCCCGTCAGCTTACCTTTGGCCGATTCACGCTGGTTGCGCACCTGCGTTGCCCGCGGTAGCATCGAATACTCCGCGTTTATCCACCCTTTGCCTTGCCCCTTCATAAAATGCGGGACGCGCTCCTCAACCGAAGCCGTGCACAGCACCTGTGTATCACCAAACGCAATAAGGACAGAGCCTTCTGCGTGTTTATTAGGATGTAGCGTAATTGTGACCGGCCGGAGCTCAGCTGCCTGTCGTCCATCAATTCTCATCGTATGTAAGCCTCCATCTGTTTTTACGTCAACCTCACTCATTTTACCAAAAGAATACCCCAAAATCATCTTTCCGCCAAAAACGTAAGAAGACCTGCCCTAACCACACGCTTGCGCAGTGCGATTAGCCAGGTCTTCGATCATGCATCCGCTTGCTTCAGACAGCTATGATTTGAATGCATTCAGATGCTCTTGGCGAGTAACCGGTTCGCTGTAAGAGCGGTTGTTCGTATCTACGAAGTCCGTCTTGCCGTTCAGCTTCACCTGAACCTTGCTAAGTCCAGTAACCTCGGTGATTGACAGCACGAGCGCATCCATCATTTCAGCCGGCTCAGGCTGACCCGCTTGATAGCTGTCATCCTGCAGCTCAACGGTTACGATGTCCTTCTTCTTCGTTACACTCTTCACAAGCACATCCGAAGTCATAACCGCTTTAAGCGGAAGGTTGTTGATCGGACCGCTGATGAGCTGCTCGATCGCCGTCTTCGCTTTATTGTCGGAACGATTCACAAGACGAGTCACCGGTACAAAATAAGGCACGTCGTCAGGCGTAACTGCGGAGAAATAAATCGTAACCGGCGTCGACAGGCTGTAGTCCACGTTGTCGGCAGCTTCAAGGTTAATACCGATTGCGCGAGTGAGGTCATCGTCCATAGGCAGGCCGTCAACAGGCATCTCCGTGAGGCGATTTCCTTCGAGTGTAATCTCGACTTTATTGACATCCGGCAAGCTTGTCAGCGTCCAAGTGAGCGCCTCAACAATTTGCCGTTCGTCCTCTGCTTTATAGGTGCTGAATTCCTTCGAGAAATCGACGATAGCAAGCTTTTGATCAGGAACAAGTTTAAGCCCTTTGATGACAGTGCCTTCAGGCAGCACCGCTTGGAAGCCGTCAGGAATCTCGCTTGCATACGTTCCGCCGTCTACCATCATTTCCAGCGCCTTCTGTCCCGGCTTCTCATCCGCGCCAAGGCCCGCTATTACCGTAATTGGTGCAAGCAGACCGCCCCGGTCCTTCAAGTAGAGCGTCATCTGCGACGAATCGCTTTGTTCGCCCTGTGCGACAGTTTGTCCATTGTTGTCAGCGCCAGCATTCACGTTCTGCGCACTGTTTTGCGGAGGGTCTATCGATTTGCTTGCTGGCTGAGAGAACAGTCCACAGCCGGTTGTCAAGATGGGCAGAGCCAGCACTCCCGCGAGCGCGGCCCGGCGAATGAGCCGTTTGTGAGTCATGGTTATTTTTCCTCCCTAATCATATTGTTGAATCTTTGGTTTTGGTACAAGACCTGCTTTTGTAGTACTATATATACGAGCCCTCCAAATCAATTAGACCAGTTTTGTCCACCATTTTGAGACAAGGGGTGTTAGGAATGACAAAGTCCAGTTCGTACAGCCTCAACAGCGCCAAAATCGCCGAAGCGACGAAGGAATGGCTCACCAAACGCGGCGTGAAAACGTCTCAAATCGCCGAACTCGTTATTTTCCTGCAAAAAGATTACTTTCCCGACCTCACCATGGAGGAATGCGAGATGTACGTTGAAGCCGTGCTCACGAAACGCGAGGTGCAGAACGCCGTATTGACCGGTATTCAGCTGGATATACTGGCTGAGCAAGGCAAGCTCCTTTCTCCCCTGCAAGAGATGATTGAGAATGACGAGGGACTTTACGGCTGCGATGAAATTCTAGCCTTATCCATCGTGAATGTGTACGGCAGCATCGGATTTACGAACTTTGGCTATGTGGACAAGCTTAAGCCAGGCATATTGAAGAAGCTTAACGATAAAGAAGACGCGGAATGCCACACGTTCCTTGATGATATTGTAGGTGCTATCGCCGCAGCGGCCAGCAGCCGCATCGCGCATCGTAAACAAGCGGAACGAGAAGGACGGGTCGGACCGCCGATTGACTAATAAATAAAAAAGGCCATGCAGCTGCGTTAGTTCAATGACTAACACAGCCCGCGTGACCTTTTTATTTTGCTGAAAATTTATTTGAAATCGCCAATAAGCGATTTGTAGACACCCATTGCCGCTTCTTTACCTTGACGAATGCAGTCCGGCAAGCCGACCCCATCGAAGGCTGCACCTGTAACCCAGACCCCTGGCATTTGAGCGCGGAGCTTCGTCCGAAGCTTCGCCGTCTCCTGCAGATGGCCGACCGGATACTGCGGCATCGAATGATGCAGCCTTGTAATCTCGGTGAAGAGCGGCTCCGCAGTTATGCCCATCGTATTCCGAATATCCCGGCGGACCGCTTCGGTCATCTGGTTGTCCGACAAATCCACAACCGCCTCATCACCGGAACGGCCGACGTAGCAGCGCAGCAGCACCTTGTCGCTTGGACTGGAATGCAGCCATTTCGCCGAGGTCCATGTGCAGGCGGTAATCGTTGTTCCTTCCGTACGCGGAACGACGAAGCCAGAACCGTCGAAATCGATGCCGAGCGTCGCTTTATCGAACGCCATAACGACATTCGCAACAGATACATAACGAATCGCTCGCAGCGCATCGACATTCATATGAGGCTCAAGCAAGTCAGCCGCATCGAATGCCGGAGCGGTAATGACGATACCATCTGCCTCCAGAATTTCGCCATCGCTTAGCAGCACTTCATAAGGAGCAACGTCACCCCCATGCTCGTCCGGATCGTTCTGACGGAATGCGACTGCTTTATTGCCAAGCTTCCACTCTGCGCTAGCCAGCGCTGTATGCAGTGCCTCAAGCATCGTCTCAAGTCCGCCGCGGAACGTGAGGAACATGCTGTTCTTCACCGCATCCGGCAGCCGTGTCGCCACAGCTGGCGTTGACGCTGCAAGCCGCTTGTTGGCACGCATGCCGCGAATCAGGCTGCCATGCTTGCGCTCTGCATCCCGAAACTGCGGAAACGTCGACGCAAGACTCAGCTTATTGAGCTCCCCTGCATAGATGCCGGCGAGCAGCGGCTCTGCTACCCGCTCCATCACCTCAGCGCCGACGCGGCGCGTCAGGAAGTGTCCGATCGACTCATCGCCTGTTTCCTTACTTGCCGGCGTAACGAAATCCATCATCGCCCGCAGCTTGCCGCCCCAAGAGAGCAAGCTCGTCTTCGCGAACGGCGCGATCTCCGTCGGTACGCCAAGCACAAGGCCCGGCGGCATCGGATGCAGCTTGCCGTGGTGCAAGATATAAGTCTTCTTCGCTTTCGGATTCGTTCCTACCAGCTGATTCTCAATGCCAAGATCATAAGCGAGATCGATAATCGGCGTCTTACGCGCCAAGAATGAATCCGGTCCCCGCTCAATTGTGAAGCCGTCACGTTTCAACGTGTTGATTTTGCCGCCGATACGCTCTGAAGGATCGACAATCGTAACGAGCGCATCGCGACCGCGCTGCTTCGCTTGTTTCAACAAATAAAAAGCGGAGCTCAGTCCACTGATGCCTCCGCCAATTACGACAAAGCGATCGCGTTTTCCATTACCCCGCATGCAGGTCATCTCCCCAAGGTAGGTTTCTCACGCTTATCTTAATTATAGAAAAGCTGTCTTGCTCGCTTCCCGAACAGAATCAGCGAGTGTCTCCATATAACGCGAATCCGTGCCGAGCATGTCAATACGCTCAAGCGTCAGACCAAGCTCACGCGCGACTGCTTGCGCTTCAATATCGATGTCATACAGCACTTCAAGATGCTCGGAGACGAAGCCAATCGGCGCAGACAGCACACCTTTATAGCCCGCTTCTGCAACTTCTTTCATCGTTTCGAGAATGTCCGGACCAAGCCACGGCTCGCGCGTACGTCCTGCACTCTGCCAAGTAAACTGCCAATCTGGCGTGCCCGCACCCTCCGCCACAATGGACGAAGTATCGTGCAGCTGCTGCTCATACGGATCGTTCATCTCGCGGATTTTCTCCGGCAGGCTGTGTGCACTGAACAGAACTTTAATGGGCTGTACACTCTTCACTTGCAGCTTGCTGTGCGCATTCTTCACACGCTCGACGAGCGCTTCGATCAGCTTTGGATGAAGGTGATAGCTGTCTACAGCCGTCATCGTGATGCCGACTTCCTTGGCTTTCTCCTCCGCACGCAACACGTAAGCCCCAACGCTCATGATGGAGTAATGCGGCGCAAGCACGATTGAAACCGCTTGTGTTATGCCGTCTGCCGCCATTGCCGCAACGCCGTCTTCAATATATGGACGCGCATGCTTCAGCCCTTGATAGCAGCGGAATTGATTAGGCGCCACTTCATCAAGCTTCGCCTGAAGGCCCGCCACTTGACGGTTCGTATTCTCGCGAAGCGGGAACACGCCGCCTACCACCGCTTCATAGCGCTCGCTCAGCTCTGCAAGCTGCTCAGGCGTCGGCGCATGGCCTCTGCGGATATGGGTGTAATACTCTGCGATTTGATCCATGCTCTCAGGCGTTCCGTAGGACATAACGAGAACGCCGATTAAGTTGTTAGCCATCTTGTCTGTTCCTCCTACTTGCTAAGCGGCGCCGCTGCTGTTGCAATGGCCTGAGCCGAGTATTCATGCACGAATTCCGTCAGCTCGCGCAGCTTATCCAGCGACGCTTCTGGGAACAGACCGTGTCCAAGGTTGAAAATATAGCCAGGCTCCTGAATGCCCTCATCAATAATCGCCATCGCATGCTCCTTAATGACATCCATCGGAGCAGTGAGCACATAAGGGTCCAAGTTGCCCTGTACCGCATATTTGCCTTCCAGTCTGCGGCGGCCTTCCGAGATTGGCACGCGCCAGTCGAGGCCGATCACATCTGCTTTCAGGTTTGTGAGCGTCGGGAGCAGCTCGCCGGATGCTACACCTGGGAAGTAGATTTTCGGCTGCGGCAGATCAGACAGCTCGCTAAAGATCCGCTCAATCGTCGGCAGGACGTATTTGCGGAAATCATGCGGAGCAAGTGAGCCTACCCAGCTGTCGAACAGTTGGAACGCTTTGCCGCCATTAGCAATATGGGCACGCAAATAAGCGATAACCATGTCTCCGAGCTTGTCCATCAGCATGAACCAAACGTCCGGCTCCGAGTACATCATCGCCTTCGTGCGGATATAGGACTTCGAAGGACGGCCTTCGATCAAGTAGCTTGCAATCGTGAATGGCGCGCCTGCGAACGTAATGAGCGGCACTTTCAGCTCGCGGTCGAGAATGCGAATCGTCTCCAGTACGTGGGACAGATCGCCTTCGACGTCGATTGGCTTCAGCTTCGCAACGTCTTCCGCTGTGCGGATTGGGTTATGAATGACCGGGCCGACATTCGCCACGATATCGAAATCAATACCGATTGAAGCGACAGGATTCATAATATCGGAATACAGAATCGCCGCGTCGACACCGAGCTTGTTAATCGGCTGCATCGTCACTTCAGCTGCGAGCTCCGGCTGTCGACAAATTTCGAGCAGCGAGTATTTTTCTTTTATTTTACGGTAATCGGGATCGTAGCGTCCCGCTTGTCGCATATACCAGACGGGTAAGCGATCGACTTGTTCTCCACGGCAAGCACGGATGAATCGGTCGTTGTAGCTCATTGAAGTTCCCCATTTCTATCGTTTTCCCTACGTTTCCATTATGCCCTTTTTAGAGAGGTGTAACAACCGCCGCACACCTTACATGATTGACAAACATATGACAATGTTCGTCATGCTGTTTTGTCCAGGTGCGAAAGTGGTACTATAAAATGAATCAATGGAGTAGACGGGAGAAACCGCAATGGAGCAATGGAAAAAAAATCTCGCGGTTCTCTGGTTCGGACAGTTTCTCGTCATGGGCGGGATGACGATGATCATTCCGTTTATGTCGCTGTACTTGCAATCCGACCAGATCGGGATGACAAACCAGCATGAAATCGCCACTTGGGCGGGCATTATTTTTGCCGGCAACTTTGTCACTTCGTTTCTATTTCAGCCACTCTGGGGAAAGCTATCTGACCGTTACGGCCGCAAAATGATGCTGCTTCGTTCAGGCTTCGGCATGGCGGTGGTTATGACGCTGATGGGTTTTGCTACTTCACCATGGCATCTGCTGCTGCTGCGGATGGTGAACGGAACGATTTCCGGGTTTAATCCGGCAGCTGTTTCACTGGTTTCGGCCACGACGCCGAAGAAGCAGATGGGCTTCGCCATGGGGACGCTGCAGTCGGGCGGAATCGCCGGTACGATTCTCGGGCCATTCCTCGGCGGGCTGCTGGCGGATGCGGTCGGATACCGGCCAATCTTCTATATAACGGGCATCAGCTTGTTTATCGCTTCGCTGCTCGCCTACTTTATCGTGAAGGAGAGCTTCAACCGCGAGGTCGCAGCTGCACGGCCGAATGTCTCGGTCATCGAAGGCTTCAAGCAGCTGAGCCGAGTGCCTCAGCTCATGTCGCTGTTTGCGGTTACGTTCCTGCTGCAGTTCGCCAACATCGGACCGATGCCGCTTATGCCACTCTATGTACAGCAGCTACATGGCACAGCAGTTAATCTCGCGTTCTGGGCCGGCTTCGTCGGCTCCGCGGCTGGATTATCCAATATGATCGCCGCGCCGCTGCTCGGGCGGCTCAGCGACCGGATCGGGCAGGAGCGTGTGCTCGGCATCTCGCTCATTGGTGCGGCGCTGCTATTTATTCCGCAGGCTTTTGTCGATAGCGTGTGGCAGCTGTTGCTGTGCCGACTGCTGCAGGGCTGCTTCCTCGGCGGACTAATCCCGTCCGTGAACGCGCTCGTGCGCCGCTTCACGCCGGATGGCATGGAAGGTCGCGCCTTCAGCCTGAACAGCAGCATGCTCGCGCTCGGTAACATGGTCGGCCCTATCGTCGGCGGCTTCGTCTCCGGATGGACCGGCATCAGCGGCGTATTCATCATCTCCGCCGTGCTGTTCGTCGTGAACGCGCTCTGGGTGCGGCGCACGCTCGTCAGAGGGAAGCGCGGAAACAGCGGCGCTGTGCGAGGGGGTTAGATGTGGTTGTAGTGATTGTGGTGATTGATGGAGAGACCGTCCTTCGGGGCGGTCTCTTTGTTATTGTGAGAGAATTAAGCGCTGCTTGGGGCAGGAACCAACTTTCCGCCTATGTAGCTGGTCTGCTGGACCTCTTCGCCCATTCAAACCAACTTTCCGCCTATGTAGCTGGTTCGCTGGACTTCTTCACTCTTTCAAACCAACTTTCCGCCTATGTAGCTGGTCTGCTGGACCTCTTCGCCCATTCAAACCAACTTTCCACCTATGTAGCTGGTCTGCTGGACCTCTTCGCCAAACCCATCGAGATGAACCAAGCGTTTCTCTCGAAACCGATCGTAGTTGTCCCGCCAAGCGCCCAAGAGGGATACTCAGTACCCTTCATTCACATAATCAGCTAGATTTTCACTCAAGAGGGGTACCCAGCACCCTTTATTCACATAATCAGCTCGATTTTCACTCAAGAGGGGTACTCAGTTCCCTTCATTCACATAATCAGCTAAATTTTCACTCAAGAGGGATACTCAGTACCTTTCATTCACATAATCAGCTAGATTATCACTCAAGAGGGGTACCCAGTACCCTTCATAGAAATAACCTCCGAAAAAACAAAAAGAGGCGCACCCACGCGCGCCCCTCCTCACTCCCTCAACAACCCAACTACTATTTCACCACAGCAACCGCCAAGCCGTCATACGCTGGGAGCAGCGTGCCGATGAGGCGCTCGTCTCTTGCCATCGACTCATTGAACTGGCGCATAGCGAGAACCGATGGGCCGTTCTTGTCGGGATCGATCGTTCTGCCATGAAGCAGCGCGTTGTCGCCTGTAATGACAGCACCCGGATTAGCGAGCTTGATCGCCCACTCCAGGTAAAGCGGGTAATTCTCTTTATCCGCATCAATGAAGAAGAAATCGAACTTGCGGCCTTCTTCAGCCAGCACCGCAAGGCTGTCTTTCGCATCGCCTACACGATACTCGACTCGGTCGCCAAGACCCGCGGCTTCTAAGCTGCCCCGCGCGACATCTGCATAGTCCTGCATAAGTTCTAATGAAGTAAGACGTCCACCGTCCGACAATCCCCTTGCTAGACATATCCCGCTGTATCCGCCAAGCGCGCCGATTTCCAGCACATTGCGCGCTCCCGACATGCGGACAAGCATGGTCAGCAGTCGGCCGTATCCTGCAGCGATAGAAATCTCCGGCATCCCCTTCTCGCGGATCGTCTGATGGACCCGATCCAAATCCGCATCATCCCCAAGCAACCGTTCTACATACAGTTCCGTAGACATGTTCTCCTGCTCCTTTCGAATATGTACTCATGTAATGTTTGTAATTATTCCCGTAGATGTCCTATACTTGTACAGAAACGAATCTTCATCAATCTGAATCTGCACAAGATTTGATTCCATATTGATTGTATGATTTTTATAGACCGGATACAACCGGAACTCGTGAAGGCGGAGTGAGACATAATGGACAAACTGCAGCTGATCGCGACAGCCCCTATGGGGCTTGAAGCGGTCGTCGCACGCGAATTAAAAGATCTTGGCTATACCGATCAGAAAGTAGAGAACGGGCGCGTTATTTTCACTGGCGGTCCTGAAGATATTTGCCGTGCTAATCTGTGGCTGCGCACATCGGATCGCGTGCTTATTAAGATGGCGGAATTTCCTGCCACCACTTTTGAAGAATTGTTCGAAGGAACCAAGGCTGTCAACTGGCCGGATTGGATTCCCGAAGACGCGGAATTCCCGGTAGAAGGACGCTCCCATAAGTCCCAGCTGTCGAGCGTGCCTGCGTGCCAAAGCATCGTGAAGAAAGCCGTCGTTGAGAAAATGAAGTCCGTCTACGGAACGGAATGGTTCCACGAGGACAATGGTATGCGTTTCGTCATTGAAGTATGGCTGCTGAATGATATCGCCATGCTGACACTCGATACGACCGGACCAGGACTGCATAAACGCGGCTACCGTAAGCTCGTAACAGAAGCACCGCTTAAAGAAACGATGGCAGCTGCTATGGTACTATTGAGCAGATGGCGTCCAGAGCGTCCGCTCTATGACCCCTTCTGCGGATCTGGCACCATTCCAATTGAAGCGGCGATGATTGCCTGGAATATCGCGCCTGGACTGCGCCGTACGTTCAATAGCGAGGGCTGGCCGATAGTGCCGGAAGAGCTGTGGGAACGAGCTCGCGAGGAAGCTTTTGACTCGGTGAAGGATGATATTCCACTGCAAATTACTGGCTCCGACATCGATCCGCAAGCGCTTGAAATCGCAGCAGCCGCTGTGAAAAAAGCCGGATTCGCCAAAGATATTAAGCTGCAGCAAATGGCGGTTTCGCGTATTAAGCCAGAAGGCGACTACGGCTGTATCATTACCAATCCGCCGTATGGTTCGCGTCTCGGAGATGAAGACGATGCGGAGAAAGCAATTCGCCAGCTCGGGTTAAGTGCACTTTACTTACCGACATGGTCAATGTTCGCGTTAACGCAATCTCGTACATTCGAGGACACGATTGGACGTAAAGCAGACAAGAAACGCAAGCTGTTCAACGGTCGTATCGAATGTGCTTTTTATCAGTTCTTTGGCCCACTACCTCCACTTAACAAATCGGAATAACGGCTTGGCAGAAAGGATTTCATGAGACATGGCTGTACCATTCGACTATTCACGGCGCCAGCAGGCGCCGTTTTTTCTCATTACGCTGCTTCAAAGGCTTGACTTCATTCTGTTCATCACCTTGATGCTCTTGAAGCTGAGCTTATTCGACCGCATCATTCATGTGCCGAACATGGCAATGGTTCGCGATGACTGGATGACTGCCGCCGGAACACTGATCGTCATCTCCTTCTGGACGTTATGGCTGCCAGCACGCGGACAACTCATCGCTCTAATCGTACTCGATATCCTTCTGACCGCGATCGTGTACGCAGACCTGATCTATTTCCGTTACTTCCAAGACTTGATTACGGTCCCTGTACTTATGCAAGCCGGGCAAGTCGGTGCACTTGGGGAGAGTATCGGCTCACTGCTTAGCGGGAAAGACTTATGGTTCTTCGCCGACTGGCTGCTGCTTCTGCCGCTCTTCATCTACACCGTGATACGAGCACGCAGAATCCGTAACACCCGCACGGCAGAACTGTCATTTCACAAACCGCGACGCATGCCCATTGCACTTCGAAGACTCACCGCTTCGATCATCATCTTCGCGATCGGCTTCACTCTCATTTACGCCCCTGTCCACAAGGCTAAACAAACGTGGGCAGCCGATCTGTTCACGGGAAACTGGTGGAATCTATCGCTGTATAACGTAACTGGCGTTCTTGGATTTCACGGTTACGATCTATACCGTTATGCGAATGAGCATTGGCTGCATGACAGCAAAGTAACTGCAGAGCAGCAAACCGTAGCTAAGCAGTGGTTCCAAACTCAAGGTGAAATGCGCAAGCAGCTCGAATCATCTGACGCCATGTTCGGCAAATACAAGGGCATGAATGTCATCATGCTCCAGCTTGAGGCGTTCCAGAACTTCGTCATCAACCGTTCGATCGGCGGTGTGCCGGTAACGCCAAACATGAATAAGCTGCTGGAGTCGTCGCTATATTATCCAAATTTCTACCATCAAACCGCGCAAGGACGAACGTCCGATGCCGATTTGGCGGCTAACGTATCGCTGCAGCCGCTGCCAACTGGATCGGTATTTATCCGGTATGCACAGCATCAGTTCGACAGCATGCCGCAAACACTCAAGGATAACGGATACACGACAGCTGCTTTCCATGCATACGACGGGGGCTTCTGGAACCGGAACATGATGTACGACCAGCTAGGCTACGACAAGTTCTACAGCAAGAAAGATTTCACCATGGACGAGCCTATCGGCTGGTCACTAGGAGATAAGTCCTTCTTCCAGCAGTCGATAGCAAAAATGCAGCAAGAGAAGCAGCCCTTCTACTCGTTTCTGATCTCACTATCGAGCCATCACCCTTACAAGCTGCCGCAAAGCGCGCAACAGCTCGATACAAAGCAGTTCAAAGGGACGATGTTCGGCGATTATCTCGAGGCCGTTCATTATGTAGATGCAGCGCTAGGGTCGATGATTGAATCATTGAAGCAAGCGGGACTATGGGATAAATCCATCTTCCTCTTCTACGGAGATCACGATAATTCCATCGCGGATTGGCAGCCTTTCGAGTCTTTCCTCGGCCAATCGCTAGATGAAACCGAGCGCTTCCGCATCCTCAAAGGAGTACCTTTTATCGTGCACTTGCCTGACGATGCACATGCGGGAACGTATGAACAGCCGGGCGGGCAACTCGATGTTACACCAACGATTCTGCATCTGCTTGGAATCACAAGCGCTTATAAAGTGATGATTGGCACGCCGCTCATTACAGCTGCGTCGCCGCAAGCAAGCAAAAGAATCGTGTTCCGCAGCGGCGCGTACACAAATGGCAGTGTACTCTATCTGCCCGCTGAAGACGGCCTGCCAGAGCACAGCAAATGCTACTCCATCGCAGGCACCGGAGCTACCGGAACAAAGAAAGCGCAGCTAACCGATCAGAGCTTCTGCCACACCGGCGCTGTGGAAGCACGCAAGGAGTTGGACGCTTCAGATCTTGTCGTCGAATATAACCTCGTGCCTAAGCTGCACTAGCTACTTCTCCATTTCAACTCGAACAATCGTCTGCCACGTTTCAGGGGGATAATGCTGGGCCATAGAGGGGGTCAAATAAATTTCGGTCCGATCCCCTCTCACCCTGTAACCACGCTATTTCACAAAGTCTACAATCTCCCTTAAAGTACCCTCTGTATCCCGATAATGTCCGACATAAAGCCGCTGTGCGCATAGCATAGACTCTGACCGAATAAACGAAGTCTCCGGGACGGCGATACCACGTAGGTTTTTGCGTACGCACGCACGCGCCTCCTCGAACATGGCTTCCGTGACGCAGCTTGGCACTTGCATCTTTAAGGTGACATTATATTTGCCATCTCGCCCTTCGCTATGCCAAACAATTTCAGGCGGCATCAGCTTGAATTTATAAGCCAATCTTTCCTTCGTGATCCGCTTGATCTGGTTAACAACTTTTGCAATGACCCATCTCTCATCGAGTGGTTCCGGCTGGGAAGCGTAGTCCATATTAAAGACAGTGCTCGTTGCTTGTGTAATATACTGCAGCTCCGGAAGCTGTAATATTTGTACTGGCCCCGGTTTCAATTGGTATACCTCTGGATAAACCTTCCGATTATCATGAGTCACTAGCTCCGCCTGATTGGTCACCACACGAATCCCCCAAATTCATTAATGGAATATTTATCCTCATTATAGAACACTTGTTCCTATTAATCAACAAAAAAAAGAGACTAACACCACCGTCATTCCCTCGAATGATCTGGCAGGTTAGCCCCTCTGCTCTTATTTCTTCACATATTTACTTGCTTTCTCAATCGCTTCGTCCTCAGTCGTCGCTGTAATGTATCGCCCGTTGATGAAAACGAAAGCGAACCGCGAGCACGGGCCGCAGTAAGACTTGCACGCAACTTTAATCTCCGTGTCCGGCGCCATCTGTTCCAGCTTCGGCACCATTTTCTTCACGTTGATGTGTTTGCATTTGTCGCAGATGCGAATATCGTTAGCCATGATTCTCTCCCTAACCGTTTACAAATTAATGGTCGCCGTGATTGCCTTTGGTCGGGTTAGAAATCATGAAGCCTTCTTGTGGCACAAAGAAGTAGTCAATTCTGACGCCGTCCAGCAGTTCCACGCCCTTCTCCAAAATGACTGTAATGTCCTTGTCCGTCTCGACGACTTCGTCTTTCTCTGTAGGCTCGTCCATTTGCATGCCGTAGTGGGCATGGTCGCCGTGCGAATGCGTAATAAAAACGCGCAGCAATTTGCCTTCGTTCTCTGGCTTATCGATTTCTTCGCGAAGCGCCTTCGCGGCATTACGTGTAATTTTGCAATTCATTGTCCATTCATCTCCTTATAGTTGCTGCCGTTGGGAAGCCTACTCCCGGCACGATTCGTCTGACCCTGATCTCTCTATTGTAAAGAAACGCGGCGCATTGTTCAACCGCTATCGCCTTGTTATTTCAAATGCTCGCTATATTTGCGCTCCATATAACGGGTATACCACTCCGCCGCAATCATCGTCACCGCAATGTCGTCAATCGGCATGAACGGCATGACATCAGGCAGCACCCAATACAGAAACACAGGAACGACATAGAGAAGCTTGTCTATCAGCCGGACTTCCTTTGCACCGAGCAAACGGAAAATCCGGACAAACACCGCCCGCCAGTGGCGAAGCGAAAGCAGCTTGCGCATGTTGCAGCCCTCCTTCTACTTGCGCTCATTATAGCACAAGCTAGAGGGCTGCCTCCAACGCAGCGATCAGGAGCGGACGCACCTCGTCGTACAGACCTGGGAACGCACCAACAGGGAGCGGATTCACGCCATAGCCGACTTCAATCGTAAAGCCAGGCCTGCGGTATTGCAAAATGAACCAATCCTTATAACCGGCGTCACTGCCGGTCAGCTTGATCGGCTTATAGCCACTCGCTTTGCCAAGCTTATGCGCAATCGCTTCCGCTTCCGTAGGCTCGTAGCCGCGATAGTTCCAATAGATTTCCTGCCCCTGCGTATGCAGCGCCACAACGAGATCGAACTGCTGCTCCTGCGTCAGCGCATGGATCGCCTGCGCCTCCGGCTCCGACAAAGGCTTCTCGCCTGTATAATCACGCGGCCCTGGCCCCGGCACATCACGGCGCTCTTCTTCCTGCTCCCAGAAGGCCGGGAACTGATCGTTCAGATCAACGCCGCGCACATTCGCCTTCCATTTATGAAAACGCGGCGAGCCGTTATTCCACTGAAGCAGCTCGTTATAGTAAGGATGCTCTCGCGGAAGCCCCTCCTGCACGAGCTCTGCGCCATCGGGATTAACGAGCGGGACAGCCCATAACGATACGCGCCGGAGCAGCGTCCTCGCCTCGACGCCGCACAGCTTCTCGCCTGCAGCCGCAGCCTTCGCCATATCCTCGATGAACGTCATAAGCAGCGGCGCCGTAATCCATTCATTCGCATGCATGCCTGCATTCATATGCACCTTCACCGGCCCGTCCCCGAGACGAAGCGCAGCAATCGGCTTGCCCATCACACTATGGCCTATTGTATAGCTCTGCAAGAAAGGGTAAGCCTCGAGGAGCGATTCGATGTTATTCATCAGCTCCCGCTGGCCATATTCTGCCCTAGCATCGACAATCCGGGAGCTGCCTGTATTTGGTATAGTGAGGAGCTGCCCTTCATGAAGCTGCTTCAGATCCAGCGGGCGGTTCGCCGCCTTCAGCGCATAAGTCGTCACTGCGAACCGGGCGGCAATACGCAGCAGCGTATCACCTGACTGTACCCGATACGTAAAATAATGCTGAGCCGGTACTTGCAGCAGCAGCCCCGGCACTAACGGTTCATCCGCCGCAATGCCGGGGTTCGCCGCCAGCAGAGAAGCGGCATTCACATTATAAGTGCGGGCAATGCGCAGCACTGTGTCACCCTTTTGAACAATATAGGGAAGCATGTGATCACCCTTTCTAGTCACATGCTTATGCCGCGTGTGCTCGTAGCATGACACTCCTATTCACGCAAAAGAGCCGCCGCTCTCATCCGGGGGACAAGAACGACGGCTTTCTTCTCGGGCTTACGCTCGCGTTAAACGTTATACGATCTTCGGCACCTGCCAGACGACAGGTGTAAGCTCGATCTGCTCTCCCAGCCATTCCTGGGCGATCATTCGAAACATCCGAGGATCTCCGCTGCAGAAGAATTGATGTACAGGCAGCTCTCCATCTCTCGTCAATCGGTTGCGATCATGCAATATCGTGCTGATCTCTCTGGCTGTCTCATCCGCCGAGCTGATGAGCGCGACATCCTTGCCCATCACACTTGCGATCGTCTCCGAGAGAAACGGATAATGCGTACAACCGAGAATAAGCGTGTCAATAGCGCGCTCCTTCAGCGGCTGCAAGGAAGATTCCACGACATCGTACGTTTCCTTGGAACGGAAATTGCCTTGCTCGACGAGCGGTACGAACCGCGGACATGCGAGGCTAAACACTTGTGTGGAAGGGGATAATTGCTTGAGCGCTTGCTCGTAAGCGCCGCTTCGAACCGTTCCATCCGTGCCGATGACGCCGACGAACCCCGTCTGTGTCCGGCTGTTCGCCGCGCGGGCACCTGGATGAATGACGCCGACGACCGGAATGGCAACGCGGGAGCGAATATCCTCGAGCGCGACGGCTGTAGCTGTATTGCAGGCAATGACTATCATTTTGGGACGGTATTGGATCAAATACTCAACGATTTGCCTTGTAAACCGAGTCACTTCTTCAGCGGGCCGTGGACCGTACGGAGTACGTGCAGTATCGCCGAAATAGATGATTTTTTCCCGGGGAAGCTGGCGCATAACTTCCTTGACGACTGTTAAACCGCCTACGCCAGAATCCAAAATTGCGATCGGTTGTTGCACAGACACACCGCTTTCTTGAACGTTTTGGCAGGACTTCAATAGAATATGAATACTCTTCAGAAAAGGTACCTAGATCTTAGCGCAAAATAGGACAAGGTTCAACAACGCCGCTTCAAGGCAGGAGCGGATTCTCGCTCACGACTTCCACCAAAAATAAAAAACCGCCCTAGCCGGCAGTACTGCAGGAGGCAGCACGGCAAGCTCGGACGGTTTTTAAGTTCATCGCTTATTTGTAAGCTGGCAGCCAGTCGCCATGCGCTTCGATCAAGTCGTCACACATTGCTTTGATATCGTCCATCGACAGCTCAGCGCCTGTGTGAGGATCAAGCATCGCAGCATGATAGATATGCTCGCGCTTGCCAGTAATTGCCGCTTCGATAGTCAGCAGCTGCGTATTGATGTTCGTACGGTTCAGCGCAGCACATTGCGGCGGCAGATCACCTACGAATGTCGGCGTTACGCCGCTGCGGTCAACGAGGCAGGACACCTCAACGCAAGCTTCTTTCGGAAGATTCGTGATCAGGCCGGTATTCATCACATTGCCGCCGATTTTGAATGGAACGTTCGTTTCAATCGCTTCGAAAATATACGATGCATACTCATGCGTACGTTTATGCTGCAGCTCTGGATTGCTGACCAGTTCTTCCTTCAGCTTCTTCCAGTTGCCGATTTGCTCGATGCAGCGGCGCGGATATTCATCCAGCGGAATGTTGAAGCGCTCGATCAGCTCCGGATAGTTGCGTTTGATGAAGTACGGGTGGTACTCGGCATTATGCTCAGACGATTCTGTAATGTAGTAGCCGAAGTTCAGCATCATCTCGTAACGGACCATATCATGGTGCTTTTCTTTCTGCTTCTCACGCGCACGGCGTTTGATTTCTGGGTACAAGTCCACGCCTGAAGCATCGTTAACTTCAAGCAGCCACGCCATATGGTTGATACCGGCGATTTTGGATTGAACGCCCGTCTTATCCATACCGAGGTCTCTGAACAGATCAGATACGCATGCTTGAACGCTGTGGCAAAGGCCGACAGTTTGGATGCCGCCGTACGTATTCATGACGTTCGTCAGAACCGCCATCGGGTTCGTATAGTTCAGGAACAGGGCCTCTGGACAAACCTCTTGCATATCTTTGGCAAAATCAAGCATGACCGGAATGGTGCGCAGGTTACGGAAAATACCGCCGATACCAACCGTATCTGCAATTGTTTGGCGAAGGCCATACTTCTTCGGAATTTCAAAGTCCGTAATCGTACAAGGGTCGTATCCGCCAACTTGGATGGCGTTGACTACATATTTGGCACCGCGAAGCGCTTCTTTACGGTCAGAATACGCCTTGATCGTCGATGTGCTGCCGCATGTGTTCTTAATATGATTGAGCATGCTCGCGGAATCGGCGAGCCGCTCTGGGTTAATATCGAACAGAGCAATCTCAAACCCTTGAAGGGCAGGTGTATGTAATACATCCCCCAGTACATTCTTCGCAAAAACTGTGCTTCCTGCACCAATAAACGTAATTTTCGGCATGATGTGCCTCCCCAAATAATGTTCATAAATGTAAGCGGATTAATGTCTTCCTCTATTCCTAACTATACGGCATGAATGAACGGTTTGAGTAGGATATAATGCGTGTTTTATATGTACATTTGTAGTTTTTTAAACTACACTACTTGTAGCAAAATGTTGTTGAAAGTGAGGCCTCCCCTGCTATGGGCAAAATCAATGCACGTACGTCCGACCACTTCAAGTTTTCCGTCGTCAACAATACGCAGCCTGCTCAGGGCGAGTTGTCGGTTATGTTTGCAGGCGAAGGCAAGCCGATGCCTGGACTCACGAACGGTCCCGCCGTACATAACTATTATCTGGTTCACACGGTTGTTTCGGGCCGCGGCATGTTCGAGATCAGCGGACAGCGTTTTATATGTGCAAAGGGAGATATATTCGTTATTTTTCCGGACGAGCTGTTTACCTATATCCCTGACGAGGCCGACCCTTGGCATTATATGTGGGTCGCCTTCAAAGGCCATATCTCTGAGCATTTGCTGCTGAGCCTAGGCATTACAGTAGCGAATCCAATCGTTCACGCAGAGGACATCCGTTCGCTTGTATCGCTGTACCGCAAGATCCGCAGCACGTTTGAACAGACCCCTTTTCCCGAGCTTGCAGATTTGGAGGCTGAAGGTCTGCTTCGTGTTTTTCTGAAGGAGCTCGGGCAGCATAACGCCGGCAAGCTTGCGTTCAACACGCTTGCGATCATCCCGGATATTGAACGGCAAATCAAGCAAGCCGTGCGCTGGCTTTCATACCAATATGCACAGCAAATTTCCATTGAAGATCTCGCTCGCAGCCTCGGCTACCACCGGACACACTTATCCAAAATGTTCAAGCAGGTGACAGGCATTTCCCCGATGCAATTTCTGCTGAAGGTGCGGATGGAGCGGGCCAAAGAGCTGTTAAATGGTGAGATTCATCTGTCCATCGACCAAGTCGCTTCCTCTGTTGGCTACTCGGACGCGCTCTACTTCTCCAAGCAATTCCGCAAAACATTCGGCCTCTCGCCTTCCGAATATCGGCAGCAGGTACGCAGCCAATAAGTCCCGCTCTGCTTTTCTATTGAACATGGGCAGAATAAAAGCAGCTAACTCCCATCAGAGGCTCTTGACAGGAGAGCTGTTCTTTTTTATTATTTAGTTAAATTGTTTAACTATTAAATAGTGAAACTATTATTGGCGAAAGGAGTGTCGTCTAATGACCAGCAGCTATGCCGAACGGTTCCAGAAAGCAATCACGACAACGAACCGGAAGATCGGCGCAATGGTAAGCCACAGCTTGAACGGCTTGACGGGTCCGCAGTGCTACTTATTGAAGCTAATTGCCGACGAGAAGCGCGCTACTGCCTCAATCCTTGCCGATCAGATGGAAGTGAAGCCAAGCGCGATCACGGTTATGCTCGACCGGCTTGTTCAGAACGGCTTCGTCTCGCGCATGCCGGATGCGAATGACCGCAGAGTCACGCTTCTACAGCTGACGGACAAAGGAACAGAAGCGCTCGCGAAGATGCGAACGAATTATACGAGCGTTCTCGACCAGCTTCTTCAACAGCTTGGCGAGAATGAAATCGAACGCTTCGTGCAATCCTTTGAGTATATCGCTGCCGCAGCTGTGAAGTTAAACGACCACATCAGTCAGAATCCATACAAGGGGTGATTTCGATGACAGAACAATCTGCTGTTGCTTCATCTCAGGAAGTACAGCAATCTCAAGCAGCATTCAAGCATCGCGGCATGCTCATCACAGGTTTAATCATTGCAATGCTGTTCGCCGCGCTTGACAACACCATTGTCGGTACGGCCATGCCAAAAATTATCGGCGAGCTCGGCGGACTTAGCCTGCTGACTTGGGTAACGACAGCTTACATGCTTACCTCGACAACCGTCGTTCCGATTGCAGGCAAGCTTGCCGATATGTTTGGGCGCAAGCTCATTTATGTAACGGGCATTATTATTTTTATCATCGGCTCTGCGCTTTGCGGTATTTCCACTTCAATGGAACAGCTAATCATTTACCGCGGCATTCAAGGAATCGGCGGCGGCGTCATGATGCCAATGGCGATGATTATTATCGGAGACTTGTTCACCGGAAAGCAGCGCGCGAAGTGGCAAGGAATATTCGGCGGCATCTTCGGTCTCTCTTCCGTTATCGGTCCACAAATCGGCGGATTCATCGTCGACAACTGGACATGGAACTGGGTGTTCTACATTAACTTGCCTGTCGGCATAATCGCCCTCGTCTTTATTATCCGGGGCCTTCCTAAGCATCGTGCGGTCGGCAAACCTAAGATTGACTATGCTGGTATCGTTACGATGATCGTCGGTGTCGTCAGCTTACTGCTTGCATTATCTTTCGGCGGCAAAGATTATGCTTGGGATTCCTGGCAGATTATCGGCTTGTTCGTCCTGGCAATCGTTTCTTTATTCGCGTTCGTCCGGATTGAGAGCCGAACAAGCGAACCGATCTTGCCCGTCCATTTGTTTAAGAATCGAATCTTCTCGACCGTTAACGGCGTCGGCTTCTTCCTCAGCCTTGGCATGTTCGGCGCTGTAGTATTCGTTCCGCTGTTCATGCAAGGCATTATGGGCACAAGCGCTACCGCATCAGGCACCGTCATGATGCCGATGATGATCGCGCTTATCCTTGCAAGTATTATCGGCGGTCAAATCGTTTATAAGATTGGACCCCGTCGCCAGATGGTGATTGGCATGCTCATCGCAGCAGTCAGCTTCTACTTGCTTTCAACAATGAGCGAGAACACAACGCGGCTTGGCGCTTCTTCCTACATGGTTATTATGGGCTTTGGTATTGGCCTCGTTATGCCGTTGCTGACTCTGGTGCTGCAGGAGAGCTTCAAACGCGAAGAGCTTGGCGTCGTTACATCCTCCGCCCAATTCTTCCGCTCCATCGGCGGTACGTTCGGCATTACGATCCTTGGCGCCATTATGAACCATGTGTCAGGCAGCGAGCTTGATACGAAGCTGACGCCGATTATTACGAAGATGCCGGACCAAATGGCAGATTTCAAAACAAAAATTCTCGATCTGATTCATACCGATCCGCATGGCTTATACAATACACTGCTTAATCCGGATGCGCTTAAGCAGCTGCCGAAGGAAGCAATCGAGACGATGGTTCCCGTGCTGAAATCAACCCTCGTTGACTCCTTGCACAGCGTCTTCTTATATGCGCTCGTGTTCATCGTTGTAGGTGCCCTGCTGGCGCTCCTGATTGGCAAAGTAAAGCTGACGCAGCGCTCCAAAGAAGAGAAGAAGGAAGCAGCCGCGCAGACGGCTAGTTCGCATTAATTTCATTAAGAAGGCTTCGCCGCTGAGCGGTGGGGCTTTTTTTTGTGTGTGAGATAAAATGTGAAAATAAGTCAATCATTATTATGCTGAGGCAGCATGACATTTCAGGCTGATGTTCCGAGCTTAGTGAGAACGAATTCGTTCCATCCTTTATACCAAATGAGACATTAAAAATGGCTTCGCCGCTACTGAAGCGGCGAAGCCATTTTTGCTGCTTTTGAACCAATCAATTAGCCGATTGTTTGCAGTTCTTCGATACGTTCGGACACGATTTCTTCTGCTTTGTCTTGCACGGATTCAGCTGCTTCTTGCACTAGCTCGCCTGCGTCTTCTACAGCGTCGACTACACCAAGGTCGTCGCTGCCGGAACGCCAGCTGCGTACGTTGTCGATCAATTGACTTGCTGTATCTTTCGCTTTCGAAGCTGCCGTCGTAACTCCGTCGCCTACTTGCTTCGCAATCTTCGTTGTGCTCTCGCCTACTTGGGAAGCGATGCGTACTGTATGCTCAGATACCACCTGCGTGCCGTCAGCGATGTCCTTACGCAGCTCGCGTCCAGGCTTTGGTGCAAACAGCAGTGCTGTTACGGAACCGATTACGCCGCCTGCAATCGCGCCATATACGAAACTTTTTGCTCCACTTTTTTTTGCCATTTGAATACGCTCCTTTGTGTTAGATAGTAGTATCCTGCCCTAGGTCATGACCTGAGCATGCAGAGGCGCGGTTATCTTTTCGCTTCGTTTGCCATAATTGCCACACCGCGTAACCAACCTCTGCCCAGTCCATTGCATCCGTAATTTGGTGCCTCAGCTTATCGCCGGATTTCGCAGCATGCCGCTCCACCGTGTCATTCAACTCAGCGGTTAGCCGGCTCACGGTCAAGGACAGCTGGCTGGCCGAATCGCCAATGCGGCGCGTCGCATCCGTAAGCCGGGACACACCTTCCAGCTGCTTCTGCACATTACGCATCGTCGCTGTCATCGGATCAAGCAGCTCGCACACTTGCTCTTTGGCAACAGCCGCATGGCGTTCCATCGCCTCAGCCGCCATAAGCAGCTTCGCCAGCTTCCGGTCCGCCGAGCGCAGCCAGAGTAAAATGCCTGCGACAAGCGCAACGAACGCCGCCACCGCAATCGCCTCAAGCCAAATCGTCTCCATCGTGGCACCTCCTTCACGTAAGCCCCCAGGGCAAATGCCCATTTTCTTACTGACATAATACCCAGTATGGGCTTGGCTTGACACTCCGATTGCGAAAAATAAATAGGCTAATGCCCTTATGGCACTAGCCCACTCCAAATATCGCTGACCTTGAGGAACACCAAGGACAGTCTATCTGCCACCCCACAAGGGGCTGATCTTTCGGTATTGTCCTTCGGTTTGCTTTGGTGGAAAACCAAAGCGGAGCGGTCTGCGGAGCGATATTGGTTTTTCCCCTAAGCAAAAAGGACTGTCCTAAAGGACAGCCCCCACCTTACCAATCCGATAGCTACACTTGCCGCCGCCTTTGGCCAAGCACTCCGTCCGTTCCACGTCTGTGCCGAGCAGCTGCTGGAACAAGGCCAGCTCGCAGCCGCAAGCTTGCTGATAACGGTTTGCCACCTGGGCAATCGGACAGTTGTACTCGTGCAGCACAATGCCGCCTTCATTCGTCTCGACCTGCACCATGTAGCCGCCGTCGTTCTGAATCACCGCAAGCTCCGTTACTTTCTGCTCCAGTGTCTTGCCTTCCATCCGGTGCGCGTACCGGTCAATGAGCTTCCGTTTACGGCCTTCAAACAACCGGTCAACGATAAGTGCCGTCTCCGGATCGTCCTCCAGTTCTTCCAGAAAATCAAGTGCAAGTACGTGGTAGTTCTTCGGGAACAAGAGCTCGGCTTGCTCAGTCAGACTGAACATATGCGTCGGTCTGCCCATTGCCTGACGGACAACGGTCGGCGTTATGAGTCCGTCACGCTCGAGCGTACTCAAATGGCGCCGCACGGCCATTTCCGTAATTTGCAGCTGCTTGGCTAGCTCGCCTGCATTCATTTGCCCGTTCGTCTTCAGCAAGAAAAGCACAGTCTGCCGTGTCGAGCCTTCCTGCCGGAATGCCTGCTCCTTCTGCGAAAACGGCGTCCCATCCTGTTCCATTCCAATCACCACCTTAATCGTTCCAAACCCTATCGCAAATGTAACGCATTTTCACCGTTTCGTAAATCGACAAGAGCATAGGTTCTGACTACTCCCCCAGCTCCTGCACCAAATACGACTCCACCGCCGCTTTGAACTCCGTCAGCGTATTAGGCAGCTCAGCCGCTAGCGGATGCCACTCGCCTCTTGTCCACTCGAAATAATCCTGTACGAGCGGCTTGCGCAAGCGAACCAGCTCAAGCAAGGTCTCCTGCAGCTCCGCCGGGAATACGCCCTCGCCAGCAATGATCGTAATAATATCCTCGTAGCTGCTCGCATCCCGCATAATGAAGCCGTCAATCAGGTAGCTGCCGATATCGGTAACCGCCTCGATTGCCAGATGGAGCGCCCGCTCCTGGGCAAGCCCTTGCAGCAAGCTGCCATCCCAGCTTTGCTGCAGCAATTCCAGTGCTGCAACAACTTCTGGTATGACATGCAAGCGCACATTCAACTGTTCACGATTCACATAGTACATCCTGCTAAATCTCCTGTTCTGCTTATGACCGTTTCGTTTTATTTTTACGTGCTTTGCGCTTAAGCCACAAGACCATCACGATCGCACTAATAATAACGACCATCAGATAAGTCATCATTTCAAATACGTCACCCATTGTTTAAGCCGTCCTTTACTACGATTCGAAGTCTACGCTCGCAGAAGCTTCACGAACTTCAGTCATATGCGCGATAACCTCTTTATGTACAGGGTGTACCTGGTAAGCCGCGAGTGTTTCCATCGATTCAAATTTTGTAATGAGAGCAATATGGTACGAACGCTCTGAATGCAGCACGTCAGTGCCTACTTCGATCGAGAGCAGCTCATCAATCTTGCCTTCCATATTCTTCAGCACTTGAACGGTGCGTGCAACGCTCTCCGGGCTGCCATCCTTTAACTTGAACAATACGATATGCGTAATCATAATGCGAACCGCTCCCTCGTCAATGTAGTGGATTGAGAAACATCCTTTTGTCACATAATAACTCAAGGTGCCGTCATTCGGCAATCTTCCAGCAAAGGTGTGTGCAGAGTATGCGATATCCGGTTACTATTGTAGCCTCGCTGATCGGCTTCCTGTTATGCCTCTATAACTCCACAGGATACGATCCGCATAATTTCGTCTTCTTCATGTTCAGCGTGCCTGCCTGGTTCGCGGACATGATTATGGACATTCATAATGTGAATGTCTATTTCATGTACGTCCTGACGATTGCCAGTTACGCTCTTCTTGGTTATATCTGTGACTGGACAATTGCCCGAACAAAAGGAAAACGCCGTTCATACGACTAGCAGGTGAGCCTGCAAAAAAAGGAGCCGCAATTTGGGCTCCTTTTACTCTTTATTCAACTATCAGAACGGCTTTCATATCCGCATGACCTGTTCCGCACATAACGGCACAGTGCATCTCATACTTGCCTGGCTTATCGAACGTAACTTCTTGCTCCATCTTGTCGCCTTGAAGATCAATACCGAGATCCGGAATTGCCAGGCCGTGAACGCCGCTCTTGTTGATGAGCTTCAGCTTCACTTTATCGCCTGTCTTTACTTTGTATTCTTTTTGGTCAAATACGAAGTCTGAGGATGCTTCTACCTTCATGAGAGTAACGCCTGGCGGCAAAGATGCTGCCTCGTCTACCGGCTTGCCCGGAAGCTCTGTCGTCAGCAAAACAACGCCTAAAATCGAAGCTGCTGCGAAAACGATGAACATAATCCACTTATGCATTGCTTCTTGCTCCCCTTTTCATCAAATGTCTACTCCTTATATTACATAAGATCGTCCGTTCTTCTCAACCTTAAACTGTGTCAACAAATAAACTTTTTTCACCTTTTTGACAAAACGATGAACGCCCTACTTCGTCAAATATGTCCGAAGCAGACGCTCAGCCTCCGCTTTCACAAACGTCCACGGCATTGAAAAGTGATGCTGATAGCCCATGCAGCTGTATGACGCCGTCAGCCCCTCTGTCGTGCGCTTCTCCTGATACAGGTGGATGCTGCACGCTCGAAACTGTCTGCGTATCGACGCCAACTCCAGCAGCACTCGATCCTGAAGACCACGCATCATCGACTCGTACAGACGCGGCAGCTTCGTTGCCGTTGCTCCCACGATACGAATGTCATGATCAAGAATTTGACTTACGACGCCAAGCAGCACATATCGCTTCACAAGCTCCAGTTCCTTGCCGATTTGAACGGGCGGCGATGCTTGATTCATCTCCACAGCCAATGTAACCCCTCCAAGCCCCTAAACAATAAGAACATTTGTTCTCATTATAGCAGTGCCGGCTTCGAGATGCAAGCAGCTGCCAAGGCGCACATATGGAGGACAAGAAAAACGGCCATCCTAAAAAGGATGACCTCAAATGAAGAGAGCTATACGTTCATTTACTCTTATCTTTCAATACCTCAATAATCTGTCTAAGACGATCCGGCAGAGGAATACCGATGCGACCTAAGTTCTCCGTAATAGAGATAAGCTCGTTCGCTAAATAAAAATAAATGGCTCCGCCCATTGCAATATTATTAAGCTCAAGCATAATGTCGATCCGGTGGGCAAGCAAAATAACGAGCAGCATAATGCCTTTCTTCGCTAATCCCCATGAACCAGCCTCGCTGTTTAATCCCTTCTCCTTAACCGCGGCTGTAACGCCGGTAGCGTAATCTACGCCCATTGCCACAATGAGTAATGTCAATGATTCCGGCCACATACCAAAGGAGAACGTGAGCAGCGACCCGAGCACAGCGGTAATACTGCAAACGATGGTGTGTGGCACGATCGTTACCTCCCTTCCTGATGCAATTGCTATACATCATATGCGGGAGAAATGCAGGTTGTCCCTTCACATGTACAAGATCGTACAAGATAGGCTTACTTCGCGTTGAACCGGAAAACCGAGCTAAAGTAATCGCCGTGCGGCAGCGGCTTCACGACGCCGGCATGCATCAGCTCATCGCCGCCGACAACTTCGCCTGTGCCAACCCACTCATAGCGCAGATCGCTGCTAAGTCCCTTCAGCTTCAAGCGGCTAAGCGGCGGATTGGGCTCGCTCAGCACGGTAACGTGTACGACGAGTGCCTCGCGCTGATCCTTGGAGACGAACATCCATGCCGTTTCATTGCCTTCGAACGGGCTGAGCAGCCGGTAGAATGTGCCATACTGCACAAGCTCGCGTACTTCTTTCACAAGCGCTACCTGGCGCATCACTTCTTCTTTCTCGGCTTCGCTGAATACCGTCAAGTCCAGCTCATAGCCGAAGTTGCCGGACATCGCGACATCGCCGCGTGTCTTAAGCGGCGTATTGCGTCCAACCTGGTGATTCGGCACGGCGGATACATGCGCGCCCATCGTGCTAATCGGATAGACGATGCTCGTGCCGTACTGGATACGCAGCCGACTAACCGCATCGGAGTTGTCGCTCGTCCACGTCTGCGGCATGTAGTAGAGCATGCCAGGGTCGAATCGGCCTCCGCCGCCTGAGCAGCTCTCAAACAACACATGCGGGAACGCAGACGTAATCTGCTCCAGCACATGATAGAGGCCAATCATGTAGCGGTGCGCCGTTTCCCGCTGCCGTTCCGGTGGCAATAAAGCCGAGCCGATCTCCGACATGTTGCGGTTCATGTCCCACTTTACATACGTAATCGGCGCGCTGCGCAGCACTGCGCTCACAGCTTCGATGATATAGTTCTGCACATCCGCACGGGAGAGATCGAGAATGAGCTGCTTCCTGCCTTCCGAACGGCGGCGATCAGGCACGTGCAAGCACCAGTCCGGATTCGCGCGATACAGATCGCTGTCCGGCGACACCATCTCCGGCTCGAACCATAAGCCGAACTCCAGCCCGTGGCTGCGCACCCGCTCCGCCAAATCTTCAAGGCCGCGAGGCAGCTTCTTCGCGTCGACGACCCAATCGCCTAGCGAGCAGTTGTCGCTGTCTCGGCGGCCGAACCAGCCGTCGTCAAGCACGAACATCTCAATGCCGAGCTCGCTGGCAGTTGCAGCAATCGCTTCAATTTTGTCCGCGTTGAAGTTAAAGTACGTCGCTTCCCAGTTGTTTACGAGAATCGGCCGAACCGCATCGCGGAAGGCGCCGCGGCACAGGCGTGTCCGGTACAGCTCATGGAATGTCTGCGACATCGTGCCGAGACCGCTGCCCGAGAAGACCATAACCGCTTCCGGCGTCTGGAACGACTCGCCTGCTTCAAGGCGCCACGAGAAGTCGAACGGATTGATGCCTATAAACGCGCGTGAAGTGTGGAACTGATCCACTTCAACACCAGCCGAGAAGCTGCCGCTGTAAACGAGACTGAAGCCGTACACATCGCCGTAATCCTCCGTTGAGCCTTCGGACAATAGCGCAAAGAACGGATTATTCATATGGCTGCTGGAGCCGCGCCGGCTCTCAATTGCCTGCAAGCCCGGCGTCAACGGACGCTTATGGACATATCGCTCGCGTACCCACGCACCGGACAGCTGCAGCATATCGAAGCGGTCATGCGGCAGATCCACGCTTGCGGTGAGCGCGCGCGTCAGCTGCATAACGCCAGTGCTGTCGTTCTTAATGCGCGCAGAACGAATGACCGCATCGTAAGCTTCAAATATCGTATAGGACAGCTCGACCGTAAGGCTGGCAAGCTTGTCCGCCAATGTAATAATAAGCGTCTGCGCCTCGGAATCCTGTTCCGTATAAACGGCTGGCAGCCCCTCCAGCTCAGGCTTCCCTTGCATGATCGTATGCGATTCGTAGAGCAACTCCGTTACTGTCGTACCATTCGGTAGCTGAACCGCATATGCCGGTGAACGCAGGTCGCCAGAGCCGTAGCCCGGATATTCCTGCGGCAATGTATCCAGGGAGATCGTCCGGTCCTCCGGAATCGGAGTCGGACAGAAAGAAGCGCGTTCGATGCGCTGCAGCAAACGCGCTGGATTAGGCTCGCTAATTTGGCGACCCCAATACAAGTGAGCTGGATAGCCATGCAGCACTTGAAAAATATAACTCATGTTTCGTGTTTGCAGATGGAACATACCGCTTTCGGCATTGAATGTAATTGACATCCTTAATGTATCCTCCTTATGGACAAAACGACTCTATTTGAAGCGCGCTAAAAACCGCTCAAATTCACTTGTCGTCTCCAAGTATAGGGGGATTCTAATTCGATCAATATGGATGCATGACGCCATCATATGGAGAAATGTAGGCTCTGCAATGTAATGTAGCACCACTACTGCATTTCGAACACGCCCGCTCTCCGGATACTAAACGATATTTCCACTTGCAGATCCTCCTCGCCTGGAAGCCAGTCGCCGCTGCGCGCGAATTTCTTCCACTGCCCCAAATGATACCTGTACATCACTTCTTCCAAGTTAAATAAATCCGCATGCTTACGGATGCCCGAGGTATAGGCGAGCTTAATTTCGTCCTTTATGAGCTGGCGCGCCTTGCTTTCAATTTCTCCTACCATCATCGATCCGCTGATTTCGGTCAAGTCGCCGTATGCCTTCACATGCAGCACAAACTTCGGCCCTCCCTTAGCCTGTTTCAATACCTTCTTTTTCACCTTCGCGTACGTGATCCCGACGACAGCCACATCCTTATTCTCGCCTGCTTGCACCGTGTATTGTGCGCGGTAGAGCGGGTTTTTCGCAAAACGCACGCCGACCACCTGCTTCAACGGCAAATAGACCGGCTTGCGCTTTAGCTTGAAGGCAAATACGCCATCCAGCTCCTGCACAGTAATCGGCCGCTTATTCTCGTGCCACACTTTGCTCGAGACCCCAACGCTTGGCAGCAGCGCGGTAACGGCCTTCTCATTGAAGGCTGCGACGAATTTCTGCATCGTCATAGGAGGCACGCTGCTGCTCTGCTGCTCGAGCGTAAGCGGGTTGTAGATATAGCTGTATATTTGCGACAGTTCGAAGAAGGCGCTTGCCGTGAAGATATCGCTCAGTTCACTGCGCGTTCCATAGATCCATGAAGTGTACCTGGTCACACGTACCCGGTTAACTGCATCGAGAATTTGAGCCATTTTTTCCATAGCAGGCTCTCTCACAATGACAACGTTCAGTTGGTCAAAATTAAGCGTGCTCTGCGTCGTCACCGCAATTTGCTTGTTAGCCTCGCTAATGCTTTTGCCGTGTCCGATGCCGATCCAGACAGAAGGTTTCTGCGATTTGGGGCTTTCCGTCTTCGCGATCGCGGAGAAGTCCATTAATTGAACTGTAACGACATATTGCCCTTTCTTATAGTCGATGCCCATCGCCTTCACGAACGCTTGTGCGCTGAGATCGCTTGTATCCATTCGCCCTTTGCAGCCGACTAAGACGCTTGGCAGTACTAGCGTCAGAAGCAGCAATAGTAATAGCGAGCGTCTGTAAGCCATCATGGTAGGTTCCGTTTCACTCGGTATTTCCACGGCAGCTGCCATACCGCGGTAATCATCTTTTTGAACTCAAATGGAGCTAGCGGCTTCATGAAAGGCATGCCGAACGACTCCAGTGTGCAGAAGTACAGCATGACGGAGAATAGGGAGATAAAGAAGCCGAACAGCCCAAGGAATGAGGCGGCGATCATCATATAGAACCGAATGACGGTAACGGAGCCATTGAGGGACTGGTTCACGAGCGTAAAAGTAGACACAGCCGTCACAGCCGTAATAACCAGCATCGTTGGCGATGTTAACCCCGCGCGGATGGCTGCATCGCCTACAATCAAACCGCCGACCACGGTTACCGTCTGACCGACTGCACGAGGCAAGCGCACGCCGGCTTCGCGGAAGATCTCAAACATAATCATCATGAGAATCAGCTCCATCTGCGGACTGAACGGCAGCCCAATTCTGGACATCGTCACTGTCGCAAGCAGAGCAAACGGAATCTGGTCATTATTGAAAGCAAGCAAACCAAGCCAGAAGCCCGGAAGAATACCGGACAACAAGAAACTAATCAGGCGAAGCGTCCGTTCAAAGATGACAAAATAGAACGGCTGATAGGCATCCTCCGGGGATTTGACGAGCAGAGAGACATTGACTGGCGCGATTAAGGCGGCAGGCGAGCCGTCTACGAGAATGGCAAATCTGCCGTTCATGATGCATTGGATGACAGCATCTGGCCGGCCGATATAATCAATCAGCGGAACCAGAACAATCGATTTATCAGAGATGATTTCTTCAAGCTCTCCAGCCCCATGGAGCACCGCGATATTGATGCCGCGAATCCTGTGTCTTGCCTCCTCAAGCGTAGCCGGCGATATAATGCCATCCATAGAGAGCAAGCATAGCCTCGTCTGCGATTCCGTACCGATTGTAAACCATTCGGCATGCATTTTCGGTGAGCGCAGCCGCTTCCGGATCAGCGCCAAATTCGTATCAATTTCTTCTACGAACCCGTCACGGGGCCCCTTAATGGACAGCTCCAGCGTTGATTCTTCCGTCGTCCGCCCAGGCGGCTGCGCACAATCCATCGCGTAGAATTGCCCATCCTCCGGCTTCCACACAATGAGGTAGCCAGCGAACAGTTGATTGAATAGTTCTTTCCCTTCGCTGCCGGGATCTAAGCCTTGGATAAACGGACTTTGCTCCGGGTCGATGCGAACACCAAGACCGTCCGGCCGCAGCAAATTCTGCAATAACTGCGTGTCAACCATACTGCTGCAATACAGTACTGAGATGTGCTCGCGATCTGCTGTCCCTTCACGATCGTATGACAGCTTGTGAACTTCAACGTCACCACAATGCTGCACAGCATCAAGCACCCATTCAAAGGTTATTGGATGCTCCTGATGCTTCGGCGGATTTTTTTGGCTTCGAATTCTCATCCGCACCACCCTCCTTCGGAACGCCTTTAAATGATAACAGCCAAATCAGTGTTGTAACGCAGACTATGACACAGATCTCAACTACAAACGCGTATTGAATAATGGCTTCGGGAGCGCTCACCGATGCGAGAAGAAAGAGCGCAGCGATCATATAAACCAAACATATTCCGGCAACGAACATCCCTTTGGTGAGCGGCTTGCGAAGCTGAAGCAGCTCGATGGCGAGCACGATACCGAATGAGATTCGTACAAAAGCACCGGAGAGCCATTGATAGATGGCAAAAAAGTCCACGTGCTCGATATATTTGCCAATCGTTACGAGCCTCCACTGCGCAAACGCCGGATAGAGCAGCTTATCGGCCTCAGCTGGCCCAAACTCGGTGAGAGCCCCAATGGACGGACCGAGCATCAGCAGAGCGATGAAAGCAAGCTGGAGGGCGATTTGCCAGTGCTTGATGCGGCCACGCAAATGATGCTGGATAAATAAAAGTGCCGATAGCTCCATCATGCAGCTGATTGCATAGACTGTACCGTGCATAGGCGGCCCCAATCCGCCCTCGAGCATCGGAAGCAGCAGGCTATAGTTCTTGTAAGGCATGTTCGCACTCATAACGAAATCGCCCAGGATGACAACAGTGGGCAGCAGCAAACAGGACATATAAGCGATCGCCCTCAGCCCGCTATATGCCGCAAATCCGACGAGCGTCAACAAGCTGAACATGATGACGAGCAGCGGTGTATCCGGAAGATAAGTTGATGCTGACCAACTGACCGTTTCGACGAAGGTTTGAAAGCTCGAGTGCAGAAGAACGATAATAACTGGCAAAATAATAAGCCAAGCACCAAACGGAGATACCCTTGTACGTAGCCACTTCCGTATGTTGACTTGCTTCGTTCGTTTCATCGTCCCGGTGATGAAGATGATCGACCAGGGAAGGAGGATGGCAAAAGCAATAAGGCCGCACATCCACGAATCCCTGCCGCTCACCTCCAGCACCGTCGGAAGGACCAATACATGCGAGGACAGACCAACAGAGAGGGTTAGCATCATAAAGACCGGCCAGAACCCGAGCTCAAGCGATTTTCCATTCATCGAAGCTTATTGATCCCCCTTTCCATTTCGGCATAGTTTTACCAAAAAAGACATAAAAAAACCGGCCCCGTTCGAGCGATAAGCTCGAAGAGACCGGTTGAAACGGCTGCCGTTAGAGGACACAGCCTTTTTTGAGAATTAAATTCGCATACCGCTCCGTTTCGCTCGTTGCGATAATTGCATACGCATTGCGAGCCCGCTCGTAGAAGGCGAACCGCTCTACCATTTCGAACGGCGACTCCAAGCTTGCACGCTCCTGAATGATGCTACCATAAACGTCCCACACCGGCGTCGCAACGGTATCGCCAGGCACGACCTGCATAAGCGCAGCCGGCTTGTCGACATATTGATCGAGCGGCATCAGCTGGAGAATCGCTTCAAGCAGCGCCGGAATCTCATGCCCGTCACAGCGAATGAGCCGCTGTGCATGGCTTGCAGCCGGGAAGTTCGAGTCCGCAATGACGATTTCGTCACCGTGGCCCATCTCCATTAAGATTTTGAGCAAATCCGGTGACAGCACTTTAGGAATACCATTAAGCATCGTGGAAATCCTCCTGTTGAAACGAGCTAATTAATTATACAGCGGGCCGAAGTTCGTACATGCCCGGTAATCCGCACTCTCCGGATTGTCGGTGCCGAACAGGCTCCATGCGCGCGGACGGAAAATCTGTTCCGCAGGCACGTTATGCATATTCACTGGAATGCGCAGCATCGAAGCGAGCGTAATGAGATCTGCGCCGATATGGCCGTAGCTGATTGAGCCGTGGTTCGCGCCCCAGTTGTCCATGACATCATACACCGTACGGAATGCGCCGCTGCCTGTCAGCCTTGGTGCGAACCAGGTTGTCGGCCACGTTGGATCCGTCCGCTTGTCGAGCGTGTCATGCACATGCTCCGGCAAATCAACCGAATAGCCTTCGGCGATTTGGAGTACAGGGCCGATGCCCTTCACCAGGTTGATCCGCGACATCGTCATCGGCATGCCGCCGCGCGTAAGGTAATCCGAGGAATAGCCGCCGCCGCGGAAATACTCCAGGGAAGCCGGCCGCCACGATGTTGCATCTAGGCACTTCTGTGCTTCCTCTTCGCTAATGTCCCAGAACGGCTTCATAACTGGCTTGCCGTCTTGCTCCTGCTGTCCTGTTCCGTCAAGCGTTGCAGGCCCAGAGTTAATCAGGTGCAGAATGCCGTTCTCCGCATGGCCACTTAGACGATGGCCCGTTACGCGCTCCACGGAATCCGGGCTCCAGAACGTCCGCACATCCGCGAAGATTTGAGCTGTATTCGTCAGCAAATTACCAAATAGCATCACTGCGCCGTTCAAGCTGTCGTTCTCCGTCGCAACGATATATGGCGCGCGAATGCCGTTCCAATCGAAGGATGAGTTCAGCATCGCCTCTAAGAAGTCACCATTCGGAAAATGATCCGTCCACGCCCGCTGCCCCTGGAAACCGGAAGCGATCGCATTGCGGCCGAGCGCCTCTTCGCCGTAGCCCAGCTCGTCCAGACGCGGGTTTCCGATCATGAGGTCACGCGCGATAAGCGTCATTTTGACAACAGTCTCCCAATCCTTATCCTTCTGCTCGCGGGTCGATTGAAGCGCCGGAGGATTGTTGTCCGCTCCTTCGCTGCAATTCTCCTTCACCCACGACAGCGCACGCTCGTACTCAGCCGGATCGTAGATGCCTTGATCCATGCGGCGGACGAACTCCGACATATCGATGTAATCGGTACGCATGCCGAGGTACTCCTGGAAGAACGTGTCATTCACAATCGAACCGGCGATTCCCATGGACACGGAGCCCATTGATAGATACGACTTGCCTTTCATGAGTGCTACAACAAGACCCGCACGGGCAAAACCCAGCAATTTATCTCTTACATCGCTTGGAATCGTCGTGTCGCCGGTATCTTGTACTTCGTTGCCGTAGATGCCGAATGCCGGCAAGCCCTTCTGCGCATACCCGGACAATACTGCCGCCAAGTAAACCGCGCCCGGACGCTCTGTGCCGTTAAAACCCCATACCGCCTTCGGAATGGATAGGTCCATATCAATCGTTTCCGTACCGTAGCACCAGCAAGGCGTTACAGTGATGGATACGCCGACGCCTTCACGCGAGAACTTCTCACCGCATGCAGCTGCTTCAGCAACGCCGCCAATGCAAGTATCTGCGATCACGCATTCTACAGGCTCACCATTTGGATAGCGCAAATTCTCAGCAAACAGCCTTGCAACGGACTTCGCCATCTCCATCGTTTGCTCTTCAAGCGATTCACGGATGCCCTTGCGTCTGCCGTCAATTGCAGGTCGAATGCCAATCTTAGGGAAAGCGGATTGATAACGAGTGCTAATATCTGCCACGAACGAATCCCTCCAACGAATGAATGTGATAAAAAATGTTACCGATAACTCTAAAATAACAATGTAACCGCTTGCTGTCAATCCATCCGTTAGGTAATATAAATGCATGATTAGACCTATGAGGAGCTTAAACCTATGGTAACCATCTACGATATCGCAGCTCAAGCGAATGTGTCGGCTATGACCGTTTCTAGAGTTATCAATAACACTGGCAAGATTAGCGATAAAACGCGCACCAAAGTAAAAAAAGTGATGGACGAGCTTGGCTATGTGCCCAACCAGATGGCGCGCAGCCTCGTCCTTCAGCAGACGCGTATTCTGTTTCTGCTTATTACAGACATTATGAACCCTTTCTATACTACACTTGCCCGCGGAGCCGAGGATGCTGCGCGCAAGAACGGCTACCGGCTGCTGTTCGGCAATAGCGATGAGAGCGTGGAGAAGGAAGGCGAATACATCAACACGATTCTGACAACTCGGGTTGACGGTGCGCTGCTTGCGCCTGCCGGTGATCCGTCGCATCCTCACCTGGAACAACTGCGCAAGCATGATGTGCCATTCGTGTTGCTCGATCGCGAAGTGCCGGGCGTCGCTTGCGACATCGTGCTCGGCGACAGCCGTGATGGCGCTCGCCGATTGGTTGAACATTTGGTGGAGCAGGGTCACCGGCGCATCGCGCTCGTGAACGGCTCGGCGTCAATCAGCAGCGCTCGCCTGCGGCTTGCGGGCTTTCAGGAAGCGATGAAGCTGAACGATCTCTCGTTCGATGAACGTTATGTGCATGAGACCAGCTTTGGGCCTGAGCTGGACGTGGATGCGATGGAGCAGTGGATTGCTTCAATGGACCCGCTTCCTACCGCAATTATGGCAGGCAATAATGTGCTTGCCGTTGTCATTATCAAGCTGCTGCGCGCCCGGTCCTTACGCATTCCCGAAGATATTTCTATTGTTTGCTTCGATGACTTCGGACTCTACTCGGAGATGGACCCATTCATAACTGTAGCGGCGCAGCAGGCTTACCAGTTCGGATACTTGGGAATGCAGCTGCTTATTGATCGCATTGGGGAGCGGGAAGGACCGGAGAAGACGGTTTGGAAAAAAGTTGTGCTGCCTCCCGAGCTGATTGTTAGGCGGTCCGTGAAACGGCTTGACGAAAGCGAGCGATAGCTAGAGCAAGCAAAAAACACCGCAGTCGCCAGCGCCTAAGATAGCGCGTGTGCTGCGGTGTTTTTATTGTAGTCGTTATTCGGTTACGACGTTAACAACCTTACATATGCCGACATCATCGAGCATCACTTTGCCCCGGTCGCTCGTGAAATAGAACGTGACACGAGTAAGCTCGCTCGGATCAAAATCAGCATTCTGCTTCTGGAACTGCGCGAACGGCAGGCTGAACGTTTGAAATACCGCTTCAGAGGGCACTTTATACTTGCCGTTCTTTATCGTTTTTTCCGTCCATGCGAAGCGGGTAAACGTCGTGTATGGCAATGGCATAACCGCTTTGAATTGTGCGAGCGGCAGCAAGGCAACTGCGCCGTTCTTGCTCTGCAGCTCGACATCAATGACTGGAAGCGGGGCAGCTGTGCCGCTGTTGTCCGCAGGCAGATCCTGCGCCAGATTCGTCATGGCGAATGTCAGCTGCTTCGCTTCGCTTGCATTCTGCTGCAGCTTCGCAGTCAGCGAGTCGGGCAGCTGCAGTGTGTAGCTGCCGTCTCCCTGCTTCCATTGCAGCACAGCGCCGCGCGTGCCTTTGTCCTTACCGTCACGGTCTTTGGCCGAGTCTTCGGTCCAAATTATCTTCTCGGCGCTTGCTGTCACACCACTGTTCTCTGTCGTCTTGTCATAATCCTCTTCACTGCGGGCAAGCGGTATGAAGCTGCCGTCCTCGTAGCGGTTCATATACGTCGCTTGCGGCAGCCACGCGGCGCCTCTCCGATAATCGGTGAAGAGCGGCGTATACTCCTTCTTCCCAAGCAACGCATCTTCAAGGAAGGCGGACACGTATACTTTTGCCACTTCGCGTTGGTAATCGGCATCCATCATGCCCGCTCTGCGGAGCAGCAAGCCGCCTGGCAAGCTGTCATCCATCGTACCCCACTCGGTATTGAACCGGCTGTGGTTCGCTTCACCAATATAGAGTGTGGACTTAAAGCGGTCCGAGCCAGAAGAGAATGAGGAACGGATATACTGTCGCTCGCCGTTGAACGTATCGACATCTCCGTCGCTGGCGCCTTGCAAGGATAAGTAATACGTGTCCTTCAGCTGTGCCTGCTGCTTGTCAACGGTGTTATCAGTTGGTGCGATCGCGATTACTGCTTGAATCGATACGTTATTGCTGCTCAAGCTAGCCAATGATTTGTCATCAGCGAACCAACGTGACCGATCGGCCGCCATCGCAACGGCCTGACCGCCTCGAGAATGACCGATCAGCGCGATTTTCTTCAGATCAACCGCGTGGTAGAACGGTGTTCCCGCCTGTTCTTTGAACTCGGCGATTTGCTGCAAATGCTTGAGCAGCATCCATGCCCGCACCTTCATATCGTTGTTAGGGATATTACCCCAGTACGAATAGTTCAAGAAATTCTCATCGACCGAAACGGCGATGAACCCTCGGCTTGCCAGCAGCTCGCCGAGATACGCATAGCCTTCGTCGGAGAATTGTTCCATCAAGTGATTGCCGTGTACCATCAGCACGAGCGGGAATTCCCCCTCGCCTTGCGGCATCCAGACACGACCGTTCACCGGCAGGGCGCTCTCGTCAAAGCCCCAGAACAAGGAGCGCAGCCACTTCCAACGTGAAATATAAGCAGAAGCGTCGACAGGCTTTGAGATGAGTTCCGCATCTTCGCCGTATTCATCACGGCGCGAATCGTCACCGCTGCCGTACGTGAAGCTCTTCACTCGGTACAATCCAGGCTCCGCAGGATCATCGGCAAGAAGCGCCTGAACCTGCTGCTCGTCCACCGACTGGACGTCTGCAGAAGCCGCAACCGCAGCCGTTTCATTAATCGGCCAATAGCGGAAGCTGATTATGCTTGCGGCAACAGATGCAATAAGCGCAAGCTTGATCGCCATGTGCACGCGGCGGTGCAGCAGCAGGCTGATCACGAGCCCTCCAATAAGGCCAATTGCCGTAATGCTAGCGGCTAATATGAGTGACAGCGGATCACCAAGATCCGTCTGATCGCATTCATACCAGACCACGCAGCCTGTAAACAAGCTGGCTCCCGCAGTTAGACGCGGAATCGGTATATAGAGTAAAGCAAGAATATAAGCAATAACGAGCGAAGCCGCCCCCATTAAGATGGTGCAGAACAGGACCGCAACCACACAATCGAACAGGATGCCGAAGCCTGTAGGCATGCCAAGCGCTGCGATAATTAGTATCGTGTTGCAGATCAGCCATACGCCGGCAATGGCCGCCTTCCATACAGCGGTATCAAACTGGGGAGCCGCTTTACCCCGGTCAAAGAGCCAATTCGCCATTCTCTTCCACATACTGCCGCGCGCGGGCGGCGCAGGTATCGACGGTATGAGTTCAAGTTCCATATCGGGCTCCTAGTCTATCAGAATAGTAAAATGACGCTATTATTCGATTATACGATGGTTGAAAGGCGTAACCAACAGCTATTTGTTGTTATGGGAGGTAAAGTTAACGGTGATCGACCATATTTCGCTCCGGCTGCCAAGCCGAATCGGCGGTCCCCACGTGCCGAACCCGGAAGAGACGAATGCGTGCAAGCGCTCTGCTATATGCTTGTATCCATAATCGAGCTCGAAGATGCGGCGCGTCACGAGATGGTTCGGTGCCATTTGGCCCTTGTGCGTATGCCCGTGAAGCGACAGATCGACGCCACCATCGGCGATTTCACGAATTGCGCTAGGTTGATGATCCATCAGAATGATCGGCAGCTTCGTGTCTAGGTCCGCGACTAATGCAGCTACATTCTTGCGAGCATGATCTGTCTTATCCTTGCGCCCGATTAGATGGAAGCTGTCGCCAATGAGGACATGGTCATCGAGCATCACAGGGATGCCGACCTCTTTCATCGCCTGGACATACGTATCGATACCGCCGCCATAATATTCGTGGTTGCCGAGCACCGCGTATGTGCCGTACTTAGACTTGATCTGTGCGAGCTGTTTGGCGTAATGATTGCGAATGAACGGTTCAACTGCATCGTCAAGCACATCGCCAGGAAGTAGAACAAGGTCAGGCTTCAAAGCATTAACTCCGTCCACGAGCCGCTGCAGATGCTTGCGACCGACAGTCATGCCAAGATGAAGGTCGGAAGCAACTGCAAGCCGCAGCTGTTTCAAGCTGCCAGCGGACTTCGGAATCGTCACTTCATACTCGCGAACAACGGGGCTCCATGCGTTGCGCGACCCTCGCGCCATAATGAGTACAAGTGCAGCAATAACCGCCCAGCCTGACGCTACTATCGAATCCTGTCTTGTCATCGAAGCAGCGCGCATCCCCCATGCAGCCAAATCCGCCACCGGCAGCAGAAGCACACTGTACTGCATAAGAGCGATCCAATAAGAACCGATCCATTTCAACAGCGTTGTCACCGGTTTCGGCAGAAATTTGCGGAGCAGCATCGCGAACAAATATGAGAGTGAAACGAGAGCAAACACAGGCCAGAAGACCGCGCCAGGCACCTGCCCGCCACTCACGGTAATAAACAAGTCCAAATGCCAACCGATATAAACCTGCAAACCCGTATAAATCGTCAAAATAATAATCAATCGAGTAGCCATACATCCTCCTTGATATCTGTGAGCTATCTTTTCTATCAGTATACCGATTTCATAGGCAAAATGCGATTTTGCTAGATTCACTCCAGCAAATGTTCCGTCTGATTACGGCGAAATGAGCCAAAGAGTGTACTTCAGGGATCTACATTGGGGGAGCCAGGCGAGTTGTGAGAATGTAGCTGATCTTGTGGACCACTTGAGCGGAATTCCGACGGAAGGCGTTAGATTCTATTAGTGCTTCACAAAAGAAAGTGCCCTTGAGGAAGTCTCGAAGACTTCTATCTTGGGCACTAGATTTATATAGTGTTCACGGCAACGAATGATAAACAGTACCCGTATACTTCGTAATGGCATCATCATAATCTGGATACTCATACCCTAGAGCTTCCGATACTTTTTTTGAATATTTTCTAAATAACTCATAACAAGTGAATAAAGACTGCCACATTTCCTTATACCCATTCTCCGAATAGGTTGACAGCAGCTGTTCCCAATCTTCACCAGGGAGATACCGATTAATAAATTTATAGTTCTTCCCTACGCTGAAGGTATATCCATGCTCTATTCCGATGGACCAAGCCATCATTCGCAATAAGTTAGGTCTTGCAATACCATGTAAATGATCAATCGCAAACAGAATTTCCTTTCTCGCTAACCCTTTTACGACATATGTTGAAACCATCCAAAATTCATTGCAGCAATCATCGAATTCTCTTGCACTCGGCTTCGTAATCCAATGCTGACGATCCGTTGCGATTATTTCCCTCTTGATCAGAGTATCCTTGTCAAGCAGTAGCTCAACCAAACCGTCGCTCCCTGCAAAATACTCCTCCGCTTCAAGAAGCGGAATGAGGGTCAGGTCTACTTTGGTTCCATCCTCAAACAGCATTAAATAGGAGAACCAATTGCCTAATTCGTTCGGAAAAAGCTCCATATCCTCGGGTTTCTGCATCATGATACGTTTCCCGAAAACGGAAAGCCACTGGTCTTTCTCTCTGAAGGAATCCATATCGGTGACAAAGTAAGAAATATCATAATCTTGGAATGTGTCGGGAGCAATCGCCTTGTTTGTGCGCGAACCTTCCAATGTTACCAACCGAATTCGGTCATCATGAATCGCAAAATCTAGAAGGAGCTTCATCATTTCTTGTTCACTTCTCATCCAGAAACCCTCCGACTCAAACGAAGTTACAATAAGCCATGCCTGTTCGTAATCGGCATGGCTTACTTGTCAAATGCTCACAGACATTAGATCAGTTTTGACTTTTGAAGAAGTCGCTCCACAATCATAGCAACCTCTGCCCTTGTCATATTGTTCTTCGGTGCTAGCTCTGTGCTGCTTTCTCCCGATACAACCCCAGCTTGCACACAATTAGCTATGCTGCTTCTTGCCCATATGGATGCATCTGCCGCATCTGCATACGGTTGAAGTACCACGTCGGACGATTGAACGGAAAGCTCTGCTTTCAAGTTAGTGATCGTCATTGCTTTGTCAATGATCACCATCGCTTGTTCACGAGTGATTTTGTCATTCGGGCGGAATGTTCCATCTTCAAAACCATTGATTAAGTGATAAGCATAAGCTGCCTTAATGGCACTGCTGTACCAATCTGACTCTAACACATCTGAGAAGCCACTCGCTCCGTTCTCCAGCTTTAAACCTAATCCGCGAACAATGATAGCCGCGAACTCCGCGCGGGTTATAGCTTGATTTGGATTGAACAAGCCATTGTCGAACCCGCTAATGACCATCCTCGATCCCATATCGTTAGCCGCATTCTTCGCCCAATGATTTGCTACATCACTGAACTCAATCGGGTGCCACACGACGGTGTAAGTACTGTTGGTTATACTGTTGATTATAGCGTAGTACTTTCCTTCGATATGAACGACTTTCGTCGGCACATGGCGAACCGTTCCGTCAGGATCCACCACAATACCTGTCGTAATCTTGTTCGGGTCTACACCATCAGGTATGGCAATCGTCCGTTCCACATAAGCGTTGAACTTGGAAATTTCAAATGTCGTATCCTCGTATATACCTCTGACGGTAAAGTTAACCGGAGATACGACAAGTGTAAATGTTCCTTGCTCTGCTGCACTTTCAACCACTTTCACCGTATCCGCTGTCGATGTAGCAATTTCGATCTGAATCTTAATGTCTTGCAAGGCAGCCGACTTTCCAATTTGGTTAGAAATGGCGTCTATGTTGATTTGCTGTGCAGGGAGCGTATACGTTGCTTGATCCGTTTTGATTACTACTACCGCCTGCTTGTTCTCCATATTTTTAACCATTTGACCGTTCAGTTCACCAACAACGACAGCAGAATTCGTACTTACTGGAATCGTAACTACTGCTCCTTGACCTTCTGCTATGAGCTTCTCTTCCAGCTTCTTTTGGTCGACAGCTACTGTAGTTACGGTTTGACCATTCACTGTGGTTGCAGTGGCCTTCCCCATGTTCTCCACCTTGCCATTGACTAATACAATAACGTCTGTAGACTCTGGCATAGCCGGCTCTGTTGGAGTGATGTTTCCGCTATCAGCGCCATTGCTATTGTTGGACGGCGTGACCGGCACAACGGAATTTGAAGCGATGGACGCCACACTCTTGCCCACACCATTAATCGCCTTCACCGTAAAGGTGTAGCCCCTTCCATTGGTCAATCAATCCTGTGAATATAATCGGACTTGCGGATCCGGACACCTTAATATCTCCTGGCCAAGCTGTCACTTCATACTCTGTAATGGCACTTCCACCATTGTCTGTTGGTGCAGTAAAGGTAATCGTTGCTCGCCCGTTCCCAGCGACTGCTGACACATTCGTCGGTGCAGCTGGAACGGTTGCGGTCACCGTATCGCTGATCGTTACCGTCAGCGTCGGATCGATTCCTGCACTCATATCGATGGTAAACACATGCGCCCCTGTCCCCAGCAAAATTTCGCCAATTAGTTCCAAAGTCCCTATTCAATAATTTATTAAACAACCTGATATCGAGAAAATATAATCTACTATTTAAAAAGTCTACATCAATCGTTGACACTGAAAATGGCAAAGTGTTCACACCTTCCCTTCCTGGAAAATAAAAAGATGGCTCCCTATAAAGACAGGAGCCATCCTCTTTGCTGAACGATATGAGCTTACATTTTCATTCACGTTGAGAGTCGTCACTCATTATTGTTTCCGATACTCCCTCGGCGGCAGCAGGAACCGCTTCTTGAACGCCCGCTCAAAGTGCGGCAGCGTATTAAAGCCGGAAGCGAAGCAGATCTCCGTAATCGGCAACTGAGTCGTCTTGATCAGCGACCGCGCGAATTGCAACCGCACTTCCTGCAGATAGCTTTGGAACGTAGAGCCTGTCCCTTTGCGGAAGCATTCGCTGAAGTAGTTGGCAGACAGGCCGCAATAGGTTGCGACTTCCTCGAGCGACAGCGGCTCACGGAAGTGATGCTGAATATAGATCAGCCCTTTGCGCACAGCCGATTGCAGCGCCTGATACGGCTCTCCATCACTACCCTGCTGCTGATCGGCAGCTCGACACTTGCGGAATAGATCTATGAGCAGCCGTTCAACAGTGCCTTGAATGAGAATTTCGCTCTCCGGCTGCCAGGTGATCGACTCTTCCCAGATCCGTTCGTATTCCTGCTCAAGCTCAGCGATCTGCTCCTCCACATACCAGTGCGTGTACGCCGTCCGATGATCGAACAGCAGCTCCGGCAACGGCTCGCGTATGAAATGATCATTAAATATAAAATCGTACAGCTGCAGTGTCTCGCCCGGGTCCGGCTCCAAGCTGTGGAAATCCGCCGGTGACAGCAAAAAAGCGGCGCCCCGCGTCAAGCGCAAGGGCACCCCGTTCAACATATGAGTACCCGAACCGGAAACCACAAAGGCCATTTCAAAAAACTCATGCCAATGTGTATCGATAAGCCCGTCAATTGAATGCTTGAACAAGCGGAAAGGAGCGGACAAGGTCATATATCGGTCATTCGTCAATCGTTCCGGTCCTTTATAGACGCTCATCACAAGTTCCCCTCCACGCTCTCAATTCGCTCAAATTGTTCTTATTATACGTTAACGAAATTGCTTCCCGCGATGTCTTTGCCGCGAGCCAGCCAAATTTTGTGGCCACTGTTCTTCTCCGGAATCACGCTTGCCTCTGTGGAGAAGTAGCGCATCGTGTAGCCGCAGCGACGCATCTCGCTTGTGTTCGCCGTAGCACCGTGAATAATGCGCGAGTCATGAATCGAGCATTCGCCCGGCTCAAGCTCGAAGTAGACCGCTTCGGCATCGTTAATATTTTTAATTTGGATGGTGAAAATATCGTCATCCGTATCGACATCTTCGTAGTCGGAGAAGCCGTTACTATGCGTGCCTGGAATAACGCGCATGCAGCCATTTTCTTTGGTGCTGCGGTCAATCGCAAGCCATACTGTAGCGATCTTGTCGTAGCTAGTCAAACGGCCTTTCCAATACGCGGAATCTTCATGCCATGGCGTCGGCTTGCCGATCAGCGGCTCTTTGCAGATGAAATGGGACGACCATAGACCGATGTTCGGCCCGATAATCGGCTCAACAAGATCAAGCACTTCGTCGCTCATCAGAAACTTCAAGAGTCGCTCGTCGCGGAAATGCGGTGTATCCAGCTCGCTGTTCAAGCGACGTCCAAGCACACTCCATTGTTCCTCGAAAATATTTGTAAGTTCCGCCTGTTTCTCAGTGCTGAACAGTTGATTCTTAAATAAGGTGTAGCCGTTCTTCTCGTAGAATTCAAGCTCAGCTTGCGACAATTTACCGTTTGCAATATTAGACAATGTAGAGGACCTCCTCAAGATAATCGCTTTCGTTTCTTTATGGTTTCATTATCCCCGCTTCCCTACCCTCTGCGCTTCTCTTCTTTACCGAAAAAATATGCATATCTTCGGAACGGAAGAAAAGCCGCAGCCTCCACCGGCTGCGGCTCCACATAAACCATTCCATTAATGATAGAAAGCCGCTCCAACCTCGACGCCGCAAGGGCCGCCATCCGGATTGCTTTCCAATTCGATTTTTGACCCGTCCGCTCTGTACAGTGGGTTGTAATGTTGACTGATCTTCGTAGCAGATGAATTGGCATAATGGCAAATGAACGCGCGGCGGAATTGATCCTTCGTCTTATTCCGATACGAGCCGTGAATGAGGTTGCCGTTGAAGAAGAGCACATCGCCCTTATCCATATTAACCGGCATGACAACGCCATCCTTAGGCGGTTTCACATAATGAGTCGTGAATGATTCCTTCGCATCCGCCTTATCCGGGCACGAAATCTCATGTGTATTCGACTTCGGAACAACGAGTAAACCGCCATTGTCTTCATAAGCAGCATCAATCGCCGTCCAAGCCGCGATACAGTTGCCCGGCTCAACCATTAAATAGAAGTTATCCTGGTGCAGCGCCTGGCCTCTGGAGCCCGGCGGCTTGTAATAGAACATGCTCTGAGCGGCGTACGCTTCTTCGCCATACAGATCGGCAAGAACTTCCAGGACAGGGTTATGCAGCATATATTTCATCGCCGTTTCATTGAAGCGGTGCGGATGCATAACACGCGGGTAACGCTGCAGCGGGTCTGATCCGTCCCCTTCCAGGTTCGGCTCGAAATAGCCAGGAATCGTCTCAGTGCTTATTTTATCGAAAGTCTCCACAATTTCAGTTACATCGCTATTCGAGAACAGCCCTTTTACAATCAAGTAGCCATCTGTGTCGAACTGTTTCTTCTGTTCCTCTGTCAGCACACGCAGCGCTTGTGTCATTCGTCTTCCCCCTAATGATGATAAATATGCTCATTGCTTATAGATTTATTGTATGGTTAAGACTACTTATGCAAAAGTAACAATTATGCTGATTACTACAACAATCCTGCTATAATGAGCCTAAATGCCATGATGCTGGGAGAGTGGATTTCAGGTGAACGCGAAGCGCGATGAGCTGTTCTCATATATTAAGGAGCAAGGTGGCAACACCGTCATTGCTGATCATTTCAACCAGCCAGATAGCTATGGTATCCGGCGGCCGCAAGGCATGAGCGACTGGCTGATTGCGTACACGCTCAGCGGCGAAGGATATTTCATCATTGATGGTGTGCAGCGATTATGCCAGACCGGGGATGTTGTGCTGATGCAGCCAGGCGTTCCGCATCAATATGGGACGCGGAAAGGGAGCCAGTGGCATTTCATATGGGCACACTTCTCTTCGCGCATTATGGAGACGAATCTACTGCCAAACGAGAAGCTGCTCATTCATGCGATCGACAGCGACTCCGTGCGTAAACGTATCTACCGGGCGTTTCGCAGCCTCGTCTCCGATTCCATAGAACGCGGCATGTATTGGAACGAGCTGTGCGAGAACACGATGCGGCATATTATTCTGCTGCTCGCAAGAAGAATGAGCAAGCAGCTTGATCCGCGCATTGAAGAGATTCAGCATATGCTCGCCACACGCATGCAGGAGCCTGTCCGCATTGACGAGCTGGCAAAGGCTGTCGGCTTGTCTCCGTCTCGGCTCTCTCACCTGTTCAAAGAATCCACCGGCAGCTCAATTGTCGATACGCTGAACGACATGCGCATCCGCCAAGCGGCTCTGCTTCTCGAGCATACGGATCGTCACCCAACGGAAGTCGCACTCGATGTCGGGTTCCAGAACTATAATCATTTTGCTAACCAATTCCGCAAGCGGCATCAGGTCAGCCCACGTGTGTATAAGAAGGGACCGCGCACATAATAAGCAAAATAAACAAAGCGCCACCAAAGGTAGCGCCTCTATACTGCTATTGTTTTGTTATTGCTATTTCGTCCAATCCAGCACGACGCCTGTATACGTCTGCGGCTCATAGAGCAGGCCGTCGTACGCTTCCTTGATCTGACTTGGGTTCACGTAATGGGAGATTTGCGGCTCTAGTGCCAGCTTGCCTTGGCGAATCCAATCAAACACCAGCTCCTGCTTGCTGTAGAGTGACACTGCAGTCGACACTTCAGAGTAAACTGGCAAGAACCATTCCAGCCCGCCGCGCATCGTAATCCAGCGCAGATGAACGTCGGACAGCAGCTCGGTCAAGTTGCCCTCAACCGGAACGCGCGGACTGCCGAGCAGCACGAGCTGACCAAGACTCGCCGTTGCTTGAAGCGCTTGCATAACAACGCTGCTGTGGCCGACAGCATCGACCGTAATATGCGCAAGCTTGCCGCCTGTTAAGGCGCGGATCTGCTCTTGCACTTCTTCATTGCTGCCGCCGATAGTAATGTCCAATCCGCACGCCTTCGCGAGCTGGCGGCGCTGCTCATTCGGCTCGACGCCGATTACTTTACAGCCCAGATTCCGGAACATTTGCGCAGCTAGATTGCCCACCATGCCAAGGCCAAACACGGCAACCCAAGCATTATGCGGAATGTCGCTCAAAATAATCGAGGTCGCCGCAACGCCAGCCATCCGTGAGGATGCCGCAATCGCCGGGTTAATATCCGAAGGAACCTCAATAATAAGCTGCTGCTGGCTGACGATAATCGTCGAAGCATGTGGACCAAATGTGTAGACGCGCTGCCCAGCCTTCACTCGCTTCACGTTGTCTCCAACCTTGCGAACAATACCTACGTTAGCGTAGCCGGATTTCCACGGATAAGAGTGCCAATGGCCTGGCTCGAATACTTTCACGTCCTTTGCCGTATAATTGGCGAGCTCGGTGCCTGCGCTGATGAACGTATACTCCGTGTCAATCAGCACTTCTTCCGGTCCAACCTCATCCTTCAAACTCAAATTTTGCAGCTCAACCTCATTTTGTCCCGTTACGACGACTTGCTTAATGTCCATCCCCGATCAGCTCCTGCTCCCCGAATTAGATGCTCAGCTTCCGTCTATCCGTAGACTACTTCCACATCATCGAGCGATTTCCTGTTATTTCCTTGAAGTCTTTGTTGGTGACAAGACATTCGAAACCTATCCCATTAGCAGCATACAAAAAAGCCGGACCATCCAAGGTCCGGCTTCACCTTTTACTAAAGGTGGTTTTATTATGCTGCTGCCGCTTCCGTACGTGTACGAGCGGTTTTCTTGCCGACGAGCAGTGTGAACGGAATCGCCGCAACTGCGATGTAGGTCGCTACGAGGAACACGTCGTTCACGCTCATCGTGAAGGAGAACAGCGGAATGAGCTTCGCGCTTTCCTTGCCTTCTTGTGTCAGCTCCGCCACATGCGTGATCGTGTGCGATGCCAGCAGCGATGTGAAGAGCGCAATCGCGAACGAGCCGCCCACGTTACGCACCCAGTTCGTAACCGAAGACGCATCGCCGATCATCGTCGGCTGAATCTCTTCCATACCCGCCGTGCTTGTCGCCGCAGCAGCGAACGATACGCCAAGGTTGCGAATGGACATCCACAGGATGATGTAGAGATGTGTGCTTTCATTATGCATATGCGTCAGCTCATAGCTGCCGTAGATAATTAGGACAAGACCAGCAATCGTCATTATGCGTGGTCCAAGAATCGGGTACAACTTCCCTGCCATTGGCATAGCGAGCGCCATAATGAGCGAAGCCGGCAACAAGATCAGCCCCGTGTCCATCGGCGTTTCGTGCTGAACATTTTGTAAGAACAGTGGAATGAGCAGTGTACCGGAATAGAGGCTGATTGTGATGATGGTATTCGCTAAGAGCGTAATGGAGAAGCGGTAGTTACCGAATACGCGCAAGTTCAGCAGTGGCTGCTTCGCCATCAGCTCGCGGATAATGAACAACACAAGCATTGCAGCGCCAAGAGCGAACAAGCTGATAACACGCGCGGAGTCCCAGCCCCATGTACGGCCTTGGCTCAGTCCGACAAGCAGTGACGCGCTACTAAGTACAACTGTAATGAGTCCCCAAACGTCCAGCTTCTTCGCCGAACCGATACGGTAGCTTGGAATCATCATAACTATAAAGATAATCGCAATAATGCCGATTGGTACATTGATAAAGAACAACCATCTCCAACTGAACTGTTGGATGAGCCAGCCGCTAAGCGTAGGGCCGAATGCTGGCGCAAGCATCGCCGATAAGCCCCAGATGCTGACTGCGAAAGGCTGGCGCTCCTTCGGAATAACCTGGAAAATAATCGTCATCGTCGCCGGAACGACCAGACCTGTAAAGAGGCCTTGCAGAATGCGGAAGACGATCAGCGATTCAATGCTCCATGCGAAGCCGCACAGTACTGAGAAAGCAACAAAGCCGACCATCGCATACAGGTAAACGTTCTTGTAGCCAAACCGATTGCCCAGGTAGCCGGTCAGCGGTGCAATTGTACCAAGCGAGAGCATGAATCCGGTCAGCGTCCACTGAACCGTGCTTAGCGAAGAATGAAAATCTTGCATGAAGATCGTCAAAGCCACGTTAATGGTACTGATCCCGAGTATGCTAAGAAAAGCGCCAAAGAAAATAGCGATCATGATCGGCCAGAATCGAACGTTCGGAGCGGCCGTTGTTGTTGTACTCATTAGATTATCTACTCCTATCCTATTTGCCCACTTGGGCTCTATGTAAAAATGATCATATCGCAAAACATAGATAAAGTAAACTATTTTAGTCACTTTTAGTTTAGTTTGACTAAATGGTTTATTTGTCAGTCGACATTGTGTATACTGTGTACTAGAAAGCGAGTGTGAGCGCTATGGAGACGACAGGCGGCGAAGCACCGATTTGCCGATATACAGACGAATCTATTCTTAATAAATATGCAGCGAAGCTGCTTCATCCCATCAAAACTAATGGATTGCATAACCTGCGCATGGACGATATTGCCAAGGCGATGGATTTGTCGAAGGCGACCTTGTACAAATATTTCCCTTCGCGGGATGAGATCATCGAGCGGCTTACGGCACTTATTGTCAAATATGTCATCGGCGGCGGCGCTGATGTCGATCTCATCGAAGGCAGCTGTGACGGATATATTGAAGGCTTCCAATCGACGTTCAGCCAGACGTTGCTGATCGCCAACTACGGCACGGAGATCTTCTTCAGAGATTTGCGCGAGATCTATCCGCAGCTGATGGCTTCGATAGACGTGGCGATTAGCGAGCGCAATGCACGGCTTCGGAAGTTTTATGAGCGCGGCATGGCGGAAGGCTACTTGAATTCGCTTAATGCAACGCTGCTTATTCTCGAGGACGAGCTCATGTTCCGGCATTTGCTTGACCCGATGTACTTGATGAAGAATAATTTGACACTACGGAATGCGATTGGCGACTATTATCAAATCAAGAAGCTCCAGTGGTTTAAGCCGAATATTTATGCTTCCTTTGATGATACGCTGATGATGGACAAAATCGAGCATTTAGTTCGCAAAGTGACGTACGGCGTCGCATAAAAAATGGTGGCACAAGGACGAGAGTAACTCGTTCCCTTATGCCACCATTTTTTTGTTCACCTATCATTACGCTTCACTTCTCGGCTTCAGCAGCACATTCATCTGCTCCAGCAGACCGCCGCCGCTGCCCATAAGGGAGATCGTGCCGATCTTCTCGCATATTTTCTCCAGATATTCAAGCTCCTTGAGCCGCATCAGCGTCGCGTTCTCATCCATCAGCTTCGCGGTGTTCAACAGGCTGCGCGTCGACGCGGTCTCTTCCCTTCTCGTTATGAGGTTCGCATGCGCCCGCTTCTCCGCAATGAGCACCGTGTTCAGAATTTCCTTCACATCTCCAGGCAATATGATATCTTTCACCCCGGCAGACAGAAATTGAACGCCATATTCGCCTTGATACTCGCAGAGCCGCTTGTGCACGAAAGCACCGATCTCGTGCTTCATGCGCAGCAGATCGTCCAGCTTCAGCGTGCCGACGTACTCCCGCAAAATAAGCTGCAAGCTCACATAAATTTGTTCCTCCATCGAGCGAATTCGCACCGTCTGCAGTGGATCGATCACTTGATAGTGGCATACGAAGTTAAGCCGCAATGGTACTTTATCCTCTGTAAGTATTTCTTGCCCTGTCATATCTAGCTGCTGCCTGCGCAGATCAACCGTCTTCACCATGACGGCGACGGGACCTCGCCAGAAGTAATATTTGCCTGGCTCAAGGCGGCGAGCGAGCTGATTGTTGAAGTAGAGCAGCCCCGCTTCCTCAGCAGCGACATCATATCCTTGCACAACCGTATTGCCAAGCTTAGGCAGAATCGAACGGTCAATAGCTTCAGGAAGCTCCGGCTCCAGCAGATTCACCCGGATGGTCTGGAATTCTTTAATTCCTCTCCAGAACGCGTATTTGCCCGCTTTGTAGAGACCCGCGAACTTCCCGTCCTCATAGTGCAGCACATATTCCGAGTCGCGAACATCAATGACTTCAAGCGCTTCACGCAACTGCTCATCTTGCAGAAACAGCTGCAAATCTTTGCCTGGCACCTCGAATCGCTTCGTCACGTCGAGCAACTCGACTTTCACATCGTTGAACATAGTGAACCGGTAAGTGCCTGGCTGCAAAAAGCGTGTATAGCTGCCTTTCGTGAAGAGCAGGCCGCGCTGGTCGTTCTGAATTGTAATCGTTCTAAACATCTATAAAACCTCCCTAAAGAGAATCGAAATACATCCTTCATGTGGTTCATCAAGCCAGGAACGCTCCCATGAAGAGGAACGGAGCTAACGCTTGAGAGAGAAGCTTCCGTGCACATTGCTGCCGTAAGCACCTGAGAAAAGTATGCCTCGCTAGCCCCAAACGAGAGGCAGCTGCATAAATAATCACGACTTTCGGCGGTCTGTGCACGCCTCGCTGCAATCGGTATCCGCGAGCTACAAAGCACTTCTCCATCGTGCTCGGCAAGCGAGCGTGAGCGTTCCTTTATGCTGATGAAATAAATGACTCTACACCATAGTTCGCTTAGCAGGCGAGTGGGGAATCGAACCCCTCACAATTGGAGTTCCTGGCGCAGCTCGGTCATCAGTATACGTAGGCACAGGTGCCACGCACTGCGGAACCTTGTTGAAGCTCCAGCCTTGGAAGCCGAGTGCTCTTCGCAGGAACAACTTGATTATCGCCTATGAACGCGGCAGCGAACATGGTGAAAGTATTACGAGTAGCCGCTGCTGTACAGAAAAAAGACCCGCGATTCGACTCGCGGGCCACACTTGCTCTACTATCCTGTTATTTCACTTCACATGCGACGCCGTCACCGTCGCCGTCGAGCTTCCGGTTGTAGCCCGGATCGCCCTTGTGCAGCGGCGCTTTACCCGCTTTGCGAACTTCGGCGCAGCTCTTGTATACCACATCGGCCGCACCGGCGCCGGACGAGTCTTGCGGACTATGCGAGGCTGGAACAGAAGTCTGCTCGCCAGACTCCTCGTCCCCTGTCACCTCGACGGCATCCTCGGCAATGATTGGTGTAATCGCCTCGAACGCGCCGGTATCCTCCCACATGACCTGGAATTGTCGCGCGAATGATTGCGCTACCTCGGCGCTGCGCAGCACCATCAGCACCTCATCGTTATCGGTACTCGCCGATTTCGAATAGTTGAAGGAGCCTGTTGTCGCCGTCTTCCCGTCCACAATCGTCATTTTCAAATGCATTAAGCCGCTGTGCTTGTTGATCTTCAGCGGGATGCCAGCGCTGCCGAGCAGCTTGAGCGCTTCCTTCTGCGACTTGCCCGCCGACTGGATACGGTCGGTAATGATCCGTACAGCAACGCCGCGCTTCTTCGCTTTCTTGATCGCATCGACGATCTCCGGCTTCGTCAAGCTGTAGATCGCAATATCCAGCGTTGTGGCCGCCTCGTTAATGACGCTAATCAACAGCTTATCCGGCTGCTGGTTCGCTTGCGTAAACGCCCACTCCGCATCCATTTCCTTCACCTTGGACGTGCTGTCCGATGAAGCATAAATTGCCCCTGCCGCGACGCAAAGCGCAATAACAAGCGGCACGATAAATTTCAATATTCGCATACTACCCACCCTTTGGATCTCTATTTCCGTTTTAGTTTACCACGATTTCGGCGGGAGACACGAATGCAGACAGCACCAATTTACATCAACTCGCTGCATACTAGTCGCCTCTTGGCTTCATACTATACCAGATTAAGCCAGGAAAGGGGATGATCGGAAATGAAGAGAGACGTAGGTAAAACTGAGACAAGCCTGCTTGCGCGCACGCTGCAATCCTTCGAGAATTGCTCGGACCTCGTCCATCACCATTTCCCGGCTCAACAGCTGCACTTTGTTTATTTCGGGCATCTGACAAGCAAATCGGATCTGCACAACGATGTGCTGAATCCATTTGGCAGCAGTGATACGGGACCTTACGAAATCGAGAAAAAGCTCGGACAATCCCAGTATTCACAAACGATGGATGCCTCCTTGCTCACGACAGGAATCCTTGAAGGGAAAGCCGCTATTTTTTATAAGGATCTCGCCTATTTGTATGATGCTTATAAGCCGGAATCCCGTGCCATCACGAGCAGTGAGTCAGAAACTGTCATAAGCGGACCGCAAGATTCGTTAACCGAGTCGCTTAGCACTAATTTATCGTTAATAAGGCGCCGCTTGAAGGATCCGGGTCTGAAGAGCGTTTCCTTCATTGTCGGAGCGAAGACCAAGACCTCGGTGACCCTGCTCTATCTGGAAGATGTCGCTGACAAAGAACATGTAGAGCTCATACAAAGCAGAATCGAATCGATCCAAACTGATCTCGTGCTCGATACGAATACACTTGTTCAGTATATCTCGCCGAGCCTCTTTCATATCATGCCGCAGTTCCTTACAAGCGTCCGCCCGGATCTCATCGTGAGCAAGCTTGTGGAAGGCAAAGTCGTCGGTCTCATGGATGGCAGTCAGGCTGCCTTCAGCGCGCCGACTACCTTCTTCGAGTTCTTCTCCTCTCCCGAAGATTACTACATGACATGGAACATCGGCTCGGCCATACGGCTGCTGCGAATCATTGCACTGTTCATTACGCTCACAGCTACCGCTTTATATGTAACAATCGTCACCTACCACTATGAGATGATTCCGCCAGAGCTGCTATCCAACTTAATGGAATCACGCAACAAAGTCCCATTCTCACCGCTCATGGAAGCCATCATTATGGAAATAACGATTGAGCTGCTTCGGGAAGCCGGTGCGAGACTGCCAACGAAGATCGGTACGACAATCGGCACTGTCGGCGGTATCGTAATCGGGCAAGCTGCCGTTCAAGCCGGAATAACGAGCAATATTCTCATTATTGCGGTTTCCATCTCAGCGATCGCTTCTTTTGTCATTCCAAGCTACATGATGAGCTCTGCCATAAGATTGCTGCGCTTTGCCATCATCATTCTTGCCGGGTTCTTCGGCAATTTCGGCTTAGTCGTCGGATTGACCATGATATTGATCGAACTATCCGGGCTCAACATGTTTGGCCTTTCCAAGTTGTACCCGTTCGTACCTCCTAAACCGCAGCTGTGGATGGATATGATCATTCGCGGCCCTATAAGGCTGGTTGACAAGGTGCGCCACGAAATTGCAAACAATCCAAAGTTCAATGGGAGGAAAAGCCAATGAGTGCCAAAGTCAGATTTAACCAAATTGTATATGTGTCCATGGCGGCGGAGTACGGGATTACGGCATTCACTCTTCCTCGATTAGTTGCCGTGAACATCGGAACGAACGGTTGGGCAGCTATCCCGTTATTTGGATCCATCGCCGCGATTAACATCGGACTATTTGCACTCGTGTACCACTATGCCAAAGGGGCCGATATCGTAACGATTGCAAGAAGAGTATTGCCTTCTTTTATAACGATCCCGTTATTCTGCCTGCTAGCCGTCCAATGGGGAGTACTGGGGGCGCTTGTCGGCAAAGAATATTTATTAATTTTACGTTCGCTGTCGTTCCCAACCTTAGCACCTTTTTATCTCTATCTGTTGTTCGGCTATTTAGTATTTCTCCTGCTGAGTAAAGGAATCTTCGGCATTTCCAACTCGGCCGTCCTCTTCTTCTTCTTCTCCATTTGGATGCTGCCTTTGATTCCTTACTCCTTGAGTACCGGGTTTCAATTCTCCAGACTGACGACCTTCTGGTTTGAGAATTCACAGCATTCATTCAAAGGTATGGTTGAGATCTACTATGCTTTTCTTGGCTATGAGGTTATGCTGCTCCTCATGCCCTTCTCGGACAAACATACGCGTCTCATCCGCGCATTTCAAATCGGCAACGGCATCTGCACGATACTTTACAGCTTCATGTCCTTTCTGGCAATTGGCTTCTTCAGCTTCGGGCAGCTGAAGCAGCTGTCTTATCCGCTTCTTAATATGCTCTCGAATATCCGCTCCCCGTTCGCACAGCGATTGGACGATATTATTTTCAACTTAACTTTACTCAGAGCTCTGTTTATTACGACGATTTTTATTTGGATGGCATTTGATACGATCAGTAAAATGAGGCCAAATACGAAGAAACAGAAGCTGCCTTATGTCGTAATGATGATCATCTACGTCCTAGTAATGTTCCTTCTCCCTTCGAATTTGGAGCGAACGAGGAAATTTCTATCCCAGATTGGGGCCATCGAGATCGGTGTCGCTTTCTGCCTGCCCCTCCTGCTGCTTCTACTGGTATTTATTCATAAGGTGAAGGAACGGAGAAAATATGCTTAAATTCGCGATTATTTGTATGATGCTCCTGCTTGCAGGGTGCGTGGAGCAGAAGAGACTCGAGGATCTCGGAATGGTGACATCGGCTGCTGCCGATCTCGCGCAAAATCAGGAGAAAGATGCTTCATCAATGAAAATCAATGTCGCAATTGCTATTCCAATTGCGGGACAGACAAAAGGAACGCAGATGAATATTATCCAGACGACAGCGGAGTCAACGAAAGAAGCGCGCCGGAAGCTTAACCGCAAGGTCAGTCAACAGCTCGTATCCGGACAACTGCAAAATTTACTGTTCGGGGAAGAGCTTGCTAAGCATGGCATCATGCATCATTTGGACTCTTATAGACGCGATTACTCCGTCAGCGAACGGATGCGCCTCATTATTACAGAGGGAAGCTCGGTTCAGCTCCTTATGCATCCCTACAGAAGGATCGCATCCATCAGCGATGCGATTAGCGCGTTGATGCTGACGGAACAGAAAGCAAATGTTCTCCCAGCCGGCACCCTCCATGATTTTATTCGCGATTATTTTGATGACGGGATTGACCCGATTTTGCCTCAGATTGCATTAAAGCAGGATGCGATAGAAGTGAGTGGTATTGCGCTGTTCAAAGATGAAAGGTATGTCTCGAATATTGATCCTGATCAATCCATCACATTCTTCATGCTGCTTCGAAGCTTCAAGAACGGCGAAGTGCTCGTTCACATCAAGGACAGCTCTTCAACACATCCGGAGAGAGCAATGCTTACTTCGCTCATAAGCGAAAGAAAATTGTCCGTTCGCCGCGCAGACAATGGCGTTACGCCGCCGGAAGTCGATTTTAAGATCAAGTTGGAAGGCATTATGCTGGAGTATATCGGTGAGCTGAAGCTGGAAAAAGAAGCAGCCAAGAAACAGCTGATAGCCGAGCTGCAGGAGACACTGCAATCCGAAATGGTCGGAATCGTCCGGCGTTTACAGCAGCTTGGCACCGACTCGCTCGGGATCGGCATCGCCGTTCGCAACAGCATGAGCTATGGGGCTTGGAAGAAGCTTAACTGGGAACAAGTCTATCCAAAGACGAAAGTAAATGTCCGGTTACAGCTCCAAATCAAAGATTTCGGCATGATTGAGTCGTAATCATAAGAAGAACGCAGCCGGTGGGGGCTGCGTTCCTCTGTTAAATGTGATTAATATCGCTGCTCTCGATATGCGGCTTCGAGTACCCCTGCTTGGCTACTTTGACCATCGCTCGGCCTAATTGATCCGATGTCGTGACTGAATTCTTGAATGCACGTTCTAGCAGCGGAGCGAAAGGCCTTATAAAGGCATAGATAAACATATACCATCCTGTCCTGGATCTGACGCCATATTTGGGAATAATCGCGCCAGGCCTGAACATATACGCCGCTTTGAAAGGCAGCTTCAGCAAATCATTCTCCGTCTTGCCCTTCACTCTCGCCCACATGCTTCGGCCCTGCTCCGTGCTGTCCGTCCCGCTTCCCGTGACGTAGATGAATGTCATGCCTGGGTTCAAGCGAACTAACATGTGCGCAACGCTGAGTGTGAGGTCGTATGTAATGGAGCGATACTTCTCCTCAGACATCCCTGCAGAGGAGACACCAAGACAGAACAAGCATGCATCGTAACCGGAGAGCTGCGATTCAATCGCCGACAGATCGAGAAGATTCGTATGGACGATCTCTGAAAGCTTCGGATCTTGCTTCCCTGTTCTGCTACGGCCGACGGCGAGTACACGCTCCACTTCAGAATCCAAGAGACATTCTCGCAGCACGCTCTGGCCAACCATGCCTGTAGCACCAAATAACAGCACTTTCATTATCTTCACGTCTCGCTTTCTGCCCTATATAGTAACAACGATAGCACATCGAAGCTGAAAGAGGAAAGTGATGCAAATGGTCGAATAGAGTAGCGTTAACAGCATGATGAGATCAAGAGAGGGCGGCACGCTTGGCTAAGAACAAGTTCCTGGAAAAATATAAAGAGGATCACCAGCATCCGATGAACAAGCTGACACATACGATCGGTATCCCAATGATCGTTATCTCCATACCGGTGCTGATCTTCAGCTGGCAATGGGCGATCATCCTATTCGTACTCGGATGGATCTTACAATTCATCGGGCATGCGTTCGAAGGGAAGAAGCCTTCCTTCTTCTCCAATCCGATCTACCTGCTCGTCGGTCCGATATGGTTCGTTAAGAAGCTGCTCACGGGCAGCGAGGGCAGAAAACAATAATACAATCACGATAAGCTGCAATCTGCTAGGAACATTCCAAGTACGCTGCAGCTTATTTAGTTCACGAAAGACGACTTCTATGCTATGATCATGGTAGTTATTTACAAAATCATATACATCAGCCTTTGACAACTATACGTTGAGGTGTGAGAGATGAATCCAAGAAGCCCTTCACTTCTTTATCCGATTCTATTCGACCGTCACCCTGAGGCTATTCTAACAACCGATCTGGAAGCATTCATCCGCTATGCCAATCCGGCAGCCGTACAAGCATTCGCACATCCTCCTCCACAATCGCTTCTCGGACAACGCATACATACGTTATTCGCACAAGAAGACTTGCCTGACCTGTATCAGCACATCCAGCATGCCATTACTTTCGGCGAAGCGCAGCGTTTCGAGCTTCCGCTTTGGACCAAGGGACATGCCCCTATCCCTCTTCGCATCATGCTCGTACCGCAAGCCGATTCCGCCGATTCCGCCGTTCAAGCACTCACATTTTATATCACAATTTCCAAACAACCCGCGCACCTGAGACAACTTGCCGAGGAACCAGCAGCCTATGACTTTAATCGGATGGAACATCTCTCAACCGTCAGCCAGCTCGCCGCCAGCATTTCCCATGAAGTCCGCAATCCGCTCTCTGTTACGCGAGGCTTTCTGCAGCTGCTCAATACGCCTGGATTAACGTCTGAGAAGAAGAAGGACTATATTAAAATCTCACTGGAGGAGCTCGACCGGGCAGCAAGCATCATTACAGACTATTTATCTTTCGCCAAGCCGATCATTGATGATACAGCGAATTTCTCCCTTTACGACGAGCTCGCGTACATCGCGAAGATGATGGTGCCTTACTCCACCATTCAAGATATTCGCTTCTATCTGCTGAATCAAGCCGAAGGCATTCTTATTTATGGCAGCTCCAAAAAGTTTCGGCAGGCACTAATCAATCTCATCAAGAACGGGATTGAGTCGATGCCAAGCGGAGGTGAGCTGAGACTTGAATGCACGGGAGCAGTGAACGGCATTGCGCATATCGTGATTGCGGACTCCGGAATTGGCATGGATGAAGAGATGCTAAAGCGCGTTGGCAAGCCATTCTTCACGACGAAGGAGAAAGGTACAGGCCTTGGTATGATGGTCGCCTACAGCCTGATTCTAGGGATGAATGGAGAAATCGAGGTCAACAGCAAGGCAGGTGTTGGTACGAGCTTCAACATTTATATGCCGATTATAGAGGAGTTCAAATAAAACAATAGGCAGCGGGGCGTATGTAGCCCAGCTGCCTATTGTCATTAACACTACTTATTTATACTTAAAGTGCTCCACTGAACTATTCAAACGACCCGCCATGGAGGACAGCTCCATGGATGATGCTGCCGTCTCTTCCGCAGCGGCAGCCGACTGCTCACTGATCGCAGCGACCGAGCTAATGGAATACATCACATCATTCGCTCGCTCCGCCTGTCCCTCGCTCTCCCGATAAATCTCGTCGACCTTATTCGCCGTCTTGTTCACATTGCCGACGATTTCGCCGAACGAATCGCGTGTCTGCGCAAACTGAACGACACTATCCCCAACAGCATGCACACTCTTCACGGCGCTCTGCTGCATGCCTTTAATAATGTCCGCGATCTGCTTCGTTGCATCGCCGCTGCGCTCCGCGAGCTTACGCACCTCATCCGCAACAACGGCAAAGCCTCTGCCCTGCTCGCCTGCTCGTGCCGCTTCAATTGCGGCATTTAGCGCAAGCAGATTCGTTTGCTCCGCGATCTCGTTAATAACGTAGATGATCTCACCGATCTGTTTCGAATCACGCTCCAGTTGCTCCATGTGACGATTCACTTCATCCATCTGGCTAAGCGTCAAATTAATTCGGTTCGTACCCTCGAGCGCAATAGACTCGGTCTGTTCTGAAATCTGCTTCGCTTCCTTCGCACTGAACGCAACTACCTTAATGGATCTATCCAAGCTGCCAAACAGATCTGTCATGTTGCTGGCCTGCGTCGCCTGATCGACACTGCCTTTGGCCACCTCATCGGTGCTCATCGAGATTTGATCGGCTGTCGCGGAGACGTTAACTGAAGCACGCGACACTTGTTCAATCATACTGGATAGCCCATCAAGCATCTCATTCATATGAGCCGCAAGGGTGCCGAGCTCATCCTTCGACGTAACGGCAATACGCGGCCGGAAGTCGCCAGTAGCTAGCTTCTTCACGACATCGGTAATATACACAATCGGCTTCACCAAGCGAACCGAGAAAATATAAATCGCTGCGAGTGCAGCAATGGAAGCAATAATCGCAATGAGGAGCGTCGTCGTCATCATGCGGCTAATCGGCGCGGTCATTTCCTTCTCCGGGACAGCCAGCATGACGACAAAGCCTGTTTCCGTTGCATATGCATAGCCAATCTGCTTAACACCGTCTGCTGTCTTGAAGGAATAGTTCGATGGCTTCATTGCTTTAGCATCCTCAAACGCTTGTGCCAGTACGCTAACCCCAACATCAGCGATGTTCTTCTTCATGATGTAAGAATCGTCCGGATAATAGATGAAATTGCCGTTCATGTCCAGCAGCGCAGCGTATCCGGTATCACCGATCTTCGTATCGCGGATAATCTTCGTGGCGTCCGCAATCTCGACGGAGGAGGAATAGAAGCCGTAGGCTTTGCCTTCCTTCATCAGCGGCGCAGCAAGCGGAACGATGATTCTAGACGTATCGACCTTCGAGTATGCAGGCGGCGCGATCGCCGACTTGCCCTCTTTCAGCGTTGGAATATAAGTACGCCCAGAGAGATCAAGCGGTTTGCCGTTATTCAATACCGCATGTGAGCCGTCAAGATCGAGCGAGAATGCGACGCCTTGTGAGAATTCAGCGTTCGTCGCGGCCAGTCCCTGAACAGCTTCCATATGACGGGAAGCATCGCTGCCGAACTGCTGCGCGAATCTTGCCATCGTCTCGAGCTTTGTCCGCTCTTGAATCAAATCCTGATCGAACGACTCCGCAATGGTCTTCGTCGTAAGTGCCAATTCCTTGTCAATCTGTTCACGGAACAGCGTGGAGTTCGGTAAGAAAAATGCGATCGACATTGCAGCTACTATGACAATTACGATAAGCAATGTCACACTTAGTAGCCGATTGCCGAGCTTGCGGAACGTAAATAAGCTAGTTATTTTACCCATTACTGAATTCACATTTGTACCCCCAATTCATCTTCAACATAATCATAGAATAGGAGATAAATGTTAAGAATGTACCGAATTTGATGTAAGCCATTTATTAGATATTTGCATAATAGCTTCCATAAAAGAAAAAAAGACTTCCCGCATCGGCATAGCCGCATGGGAAATCTTTGTTTGTACTAATAGATATGGTAATTTTGGCGACCGGATGTTTTTACCGTATACATCGCCGTATCCGCACTACGTATGAGCGTATCTACATCTTCGCCGCCCCGCTTCGATGTGGCTATACCGATGCTTGGCGTCACCGTCAGCTCGATACCATGAGCCAGAACCGGCTCTTCAAAGGCCAGCAGCACCGCTTCCGCGATTGCAACCGCACGAGTCTCTGAGCGCTCGCCAGTCAACAGAATCGTAAATTCATCGCCTCCCATTCGAGCTGCAATCTCATCTTCGAAGGTACAACGGTTAAGCCGCTCCGCAAACTGCTGCAGCAGCGCATCACCGACATGATGGCCATAACGATCGTTGACGCTTTTGAAATGATCGATATCTAGATAAATAAGCGAAACGGTGCGATCTACCGCCCTCACCTCAGTCAGCGCCTCGGATAAACGCTCCATCAGCATCCGCCGGTTCGGCAATCCCGTCAACAAATCATAATAAGCAAGCCTGTGAATCTTCGCCTGCTGTTCGTAAATTTGGGTGAAATCCTTGGCAATGCCAAATAAGCCCTCGATCTTCTCATTCACAATAATTGGAATTAAGGTCATGTTGAGCGGAATGATTCTCCCGAACCGGTTCATGATCCGAATATCTCCGTTAACGGAGCTACCTAGATGTGCCCCATGAATAAGCTTCATTACCTGTTCCGTGTCTTCCTTCACCACAAAACTTCTTCCCGTCATTAAATGCAGCCCTTCGAGCGTATATCCGAGCATTTCCAATGTCACTTGATTCGCCGATAGGAAGCTGCCTTCGAGATCAAAAGAGCACACCGCATCTGTATTATTGTCGAATAAGCATTTGTACCGCTGCTCATTCTGAATGTTTTCCAGCCGCAGCTTCGTTTGTTCAAGCACGAGCTCAATGAGACGCGTGAACGTCATGATGATTTCCTCATCATCTTCCATTGGAGAAGCAGTAACTCGCTGATAGATGGCGAAGGTCCCCAGCACCTGTTGATCAGACGACCGCACTGGATATGACCAGCAGGACCGCAGCCCGATAGCGAGCGGGATCGCTTTCTCCTTCGACCAGAACGGGTGACGCGCAATATCGTCGACGATGATCGTCTCGTTGCGGTATGCAGCCGTTCCACATGAGCCAGAGGCCGCGCCAATCAAGCTGCCATTCACCGCGTCAACGTAGTGCTGCGGCAGGCTGCGGTTCGCAATCACATAGAGCGAGTTCTTCTCTTGATCAAGCAGCATAATGGAACAAATCCAGCCTGGTACAAGGTCTTCAACCATTTCTATAATGTGATCAAGAACGAGCTTTAGCGGCTCGCCTCTCAGAATATGCTTCAAAATATGCCGTTGTCCTTGAATCATTTTCTCTCTCATGAGATTCAGCTTTACCAGATGGTCAAAATCGGAAAGTGATGAATGACTTGTCGGCTCCATTTTCAACCTCCTATTCATTAAAGATCTTCAAAACAAAGTTAGATCAGCTTCAGTATAGAGGCTACATGTTAAAAAAGTTGACAGCTTTTCGTTAAATTTCTGTTAGTCCAGTTCCCTCTGGCATCCCAAGGTTTTAAAAAACACGCCAGATATGGGCGTGTTTATAGGGATTATGAGTTAGCTCTGAACAACTCGTATCGTGCGGTTGCGCCCCTCATGCTTTGCTTGATACAAAGCTGCATCCGTGAGCGCATACAGCGCCTTCAAGTTGCGGGCATGCTCCGGATACTCCCCAATCCCTACAGAGACGGTAACGTGCCGACCAGATATAACAGGCGTCTTCCTAAGCGCCTCATGCAGACGATCAAGTACGGCATACGCTACATCCGCATCAACCCCAGGCAGCAATAGAATAAACTCTTCACCACCGTAACGGCCGCACACGTCTTCAGCTCGAGAAATTTGAAATAGATTTGTAATGAGTAGCGGAATTAAAACTAGCGTTAAGGCGATCATAATAAACTTGCTCTTCAATGAATTCATCGCTGATGCCCCCCAACCGGTTGAAATGAGCAGTATAACTGCACCTCTCTCTGTGTTAAGAGTATAGCAATATTTATCGACAAAATCCGCTTTTTTTTGACAAATTCCTGCTTATACGTGATTATTTCTATTTCTTCAAAAGAGCGCACAAACACCCCGAGCACGCGCCAACAGATGTACCCAGGGGTGTTCATTCGATCATTTAAACTTCCCGTACGTTGAAGAATGACAGGCTTACTTTATTTGTGCAAATGATCCGTAATAATCTGAATCATCCTCGTGTCATCGTATGGCTTCGTAATGATGCCATTCATACCGACAGCCAAATAGCGGCGATGGTCCGATTCCATCACGTTCGCTGTAACCGCGATAATCGGCACATTCTGATAGCGGGTTTGCTCACGTATCCGCAGCGTCGCTTCAATTCCGTCCATCTCCGGCATATGCACATCCATCAGGATGAGATCATAGCTGCGATCCGCAAGCATCGCCAGCGTCTGAACGCCATTGGCGACGATATCGAGCTTGAAGCTGCGACTTTCAAGGATCTCTCTCACAATAATTTGGTTAATCTCGTTATCTTCTGCGACTAAGATATATCCGGTTTGAACGACTGCTACCTCCGATGCCGCTGCAGCCTCTTCGACCACTTCTGCCAAGCTCGCTTCCACCATTGAGCAAGTAAGCTCGAATGTAAAACGGCTGCCTTGTCCATACTCGCTCTCCACCTGAAGGCTGCTGTCCATCAGTGACAACAGCTGCTCGCTTATGACAAGGCCAAGTCCAGTACCACCATACATGCGGGCAATTGCGGGACTTCCCTGTTTGAACGGTTGAAACAAGCTCGTCAGATGCTCTTCTTTCATCCCGATGCCCGTATCCTGCACGGAGAATCGAAGCCGAGCTTCTTGCCCCGCCGCTTCGATCGCAAGGAGTTGGACTTTAATTTCTACTTGACCCCGCGCCGTGAATTTGATCGCATTGCTGCATAGATTGAGCATAATTTGTTCCAAGCGCAGCTCGTCGGCTTGAACGATTGCCGGACAATGCTCGTCAATTAGTACGCGAACATCGATTGGCTTACTGCCGACAAGGACGATTAAGGTCTCTGTTAGCCTGTCCGCCCAAGCACGAATCCGGAAGTCATCCAGATGAAGATCCAGCTTCTCAGATTCCACTTTCGAGAAGTCCAAGATATCATTGATGATGCCCATCAATATCCGTGATGATGACTGCATCCCCTTCAAGTAACCGGATTGTTGACTCGTTAAGCTTGTTTTCTGGAGCAGCTGAGAGAGTCCGACAATCCCGTTCAGAGGCGTTCGGATCTCATGACTCATCTTCGCAAGGAATCGCGTCTTCGCTTCGCTTGCCGCATCCGCCTCTAGGCGGCGCCGCTCGTTCTGGGCCGCATCCCGCTCTGCGATCACCTTCTCCGTGATATCGATGAACGTGCCGATGACTTCAACAACGATACCTTGCTCCGACCTGACCGGCTTCAGAAACACCATAATATCGCGGTTCATCAGCTCGCTCTGGAAGAGCGCTTCTTCACCGGCCCAAGCCTGCTCATAATACATAACGGTATTCGGCCTCATCATCGCTGGCGTGAATGGCTTCTCAAGCAAGAAGTCATGCGTCTGTTGAACCGACTCAAAGAACAGCCCTTCCGCCATCGTATGTAAGAAGCTTCCATCGCTCAGGCGAATGTACTTGAAAGTAAGTCCCGGCTGCATGCGCAGCAACTCAACCATATCCTTGCGCAGCTTATTCATGCCGGACATGAGGTTAAATGTACGCAGCAGAAACTCTTGATAGCCCGCTACGACGATCGTGGCAATGATGTTCGCAGCGCTATAAGGAAGAGTATAGTGATAGAAGGGCATATGATACATACTAGAAAATACACCCAGTATCAAACTATTGGTTATCGTAATGAGCAGCCATCGGCTCCAATGCCCTTTCGTTCTCGCGTAGAAGTAGGAGCTGGCCAAGCAGATCAGAAGTCCGACCATCAGAACCCTTGGCAGTGAAGAGATATCCATCATCACACGCGGAATGCTGATAATAACTAATGCAGTTAAGCTGGAGTTCAGCCCTCCGAACGAGACGGCAAGGAGCAGCGCAACCGATCGCACATCAAATACGAAACCGTTATAAGCGATCCCGTTGTACATCAGCAGAATACCGAGCAGGCCGCATACCACGCCAAGAATCAGCTTTTTCCTTGTATCCAGCTCTATATCAGTACGAAACCAATAGAAGAACCTTGTTAGAAAAAAGAGAAAGAAGGTTAATAGAAACAGACTGAGCGCGAAGTCTTTAATCACAATTTAGCCTCCTCATCTGTGCAAAGTCATTCCGCTAATAACTTGCTATTTGGACCGTTTCCGATAAATAATATTATCGTACATATTTATGACTAATAAGGCGGTGTTCATTGTGACGCAATCTGGCGCTGGCATTCAAGCCATCGAAATCAGCATGTCCATCCAAGGCAATCCGTTCGTCATCTATCCAACAGTTCTATGGGATGAGCAGGAAATCATTCTCGTTGATACCGGACTTCCAGGCCAAGTGGATGTCATTCGCGCCGCGTTCAACAAAGCTTCGATCCCGTTCGAGAAATTGACCAAGATCATCATCACGCATCAGGACCGCGATCATATCGGTAGCTTGCCGGAGCTTAAACGTCTGTTTGGCGATCAAGTGCAGGTCATCGCCCATGAAGTTGCCGTACCCTACCTAACCGGTAAGGAACCGCTTGTAAAGAGCAAGTCTCTCGCAGAGCCGGTGCACGTCGATGCGGTGCTGCATGACGGAGATATTCTTCCGTATGCTGGCGGCATTCAGGTCGTGTTCACGCCAGGCCATACGCCTGATCACACATCGCTCTACCATATCCCAAGCCAAACTTTAATTGCCGGTGATGCCCTTACGGCTGGGGACGGTGTGCTGCAAACATTCAACCCGGCATTTACACCTGACCCGAAGACCGCGCTGCAATCCATCACGAAGTTTCAAGCGCTTGAGCTTAGCAGTGTTATTGCTTATCACGGCGGCGTATGCACAGACAATTTGCAAGAGCGGCTGCAAGCGATCGTTACTTCGCCTCAGTCATAGCAGAACCTTAGTCGCTATAGGGAAGGCGGTTTTCCGGCTATCTGTTACACAGACGCAGCCATGGAAAACCGCCTTCTTTTTTCTTTTCTTGAGCTAACGGGAATGCCGCACAAGGCTCGCAATCGAGTCCAACACTTCTTTCAGCTTGTCCTCGAGCGTATCCAGTACAACCTCCAGCTTCGCATATTTGCCCTCATGGATCATCGTCTCCAGCTTGAGCGCCGCCATATGCAGTGCATTTGCGCCAATGTTAGCCGCAACGCCCTTCAACGTGTGCGTTAGGAAGCGCGCTCCGTCAATATCGCCCACTGAGAAGGCAGAGGAAATGTCCTTCACCGCCCCGGCTGACTTTGCTGCAAACTGGCTGAGAATATGCAGATAAGATTGCGGCTTCATATGATACCGCGCCATGAACTGGCTAATATCAAGACCCGGAAGCTGATCAGGCAGCTGTGACATGTCGCTTGTCTGCTGCTGTGCTGTTACCGGTACAACGACGGATTTGGATTGTAGAATGAGCTTCTGCAGCATGACGAACAATTCAATCGGCTCGAAAGGCTTCGTAATATAACCGTCCATACCCGCTTCTAGCACTTTATCGTGAACGCCCTTCATCGCGTCGGCTGTCATTGCAATGATCGGAATACGGTACTCGCTTGCCGCCGCAACCTCCGATTCCCGAATCTTCCGCGTCGCCTCATAGCCATCCATAATAGGCATTTGCACATCCATCAGAATGGCATCGAACTTATGCGCTGCCGCTGTTTTCTCGACTGCTTGAAGCCCATTCTCGGCAATGTCGACCATTACACCGGTCTCTTCCAGAATCGACCTCGCGACATGCTGGTTGATCTCATTATCTTCAACGAGCAGGACACGTGCGGCATTCAGCATCGCGAACTTCTCCATGCCCTCCTGCTGCACCGTTCCTCCGGCAACCGATGATGGCTTCTGTCTGATCACAGAAGTTATTTCATTGTACAGCTGGGATTGGCTGATCGGATAAGGGAGCACCCTGTCGAGGTCCGTATCGTCCAGATGGCGCTGCAGCTCATAATTATGCGTATCGCTAATAAGTGCAATCGTCTTCTTCAGGAAGGGGAACGCCTCATAAATCTGCTTGAATACTTCCGTTCCATCGTGATCTCTAAGCTTCCAATCAATAAGCAGCAAATCATAGCCGCCATACTTATGAATGCTGTCAAACGCCTCTGTCGCAGACGTTGCAATGGTGACAATGTACTGGAACTGCTCCAGCTGTTGCTTCATAACAAGCTGCATCTGATGATTATCGCAAACGAGCAGAACGCGCAGGTACGTCGAATTCATCTGGCGAATTTCCTTGAATAGATCGTAATCGCCTTCCTCGAACAAAGCGGTGAACGTAAAGCAGCTGCCATGTCCGATCTCGCTCTCGAGCGCAATCGTACCACTCATCAGTTCGATAAGACTTTTGCTAATAACAAGACCAAGTCCCGTACCGCCGTATTTGCGCGTCGTGCTCATATCCCCTTGCGAGAATGTCTTGAACAGATGCTCTTGCTCCGCTGGCGAGATGCCGATACCCGTGTCCGTCACTTGGAACTGTAGCTTTATTCTATTCGCCTGCTGCTCTAACACACTGACAGCAACGGTTACTTCCCCTTGCTCCGTGAATTTGACTGCGTTGTTAACAAGATTGAGCAGCACTTGATTGAGCCGGAACGGATCACCATGCAGCACTTGCGGCACTTCATGATGAATGGAGATATGCATGCGCAGCCCTTTGTCAAACGCCTTGAAGCTGACCATATTCGAGATGTTGTTCAGCACCTCGTACAAATCAAAATCGATATACTCAAGCGTAATCATCTTCGCTTCTACTTTGGAGAAATCCAGAATGTCGTTAATGATTGTCAGCAAGCCTTTCGCTGACTGAATCGTCATATCGACGTAATCGAGCTGCTTATCGGACATCACGGTCTTCTGCAACAAATAGTTGTACCCGACAATGGCGTTCAGCGGGGTCCGAATTTCGTGGCTCATATTGGCAAGAAACTCGCCCTTAGCCCGGCTTGCGCTCTCAGCCAATTCTTTGGCCTCACTGAGCTGAAGATTCTTTAGCGCCAACTCCTGTGTGCGCTCCTCAATGAGATCCTCCAGATGGTCCTTGTGCTCCCGAAGCGCATCTTCCGCCCGCTTGCGGAGCGTCCTGGTGAGCAGCAGCACCATAACAAGCACAAATTCCAGGACCGCTAGCGCGACACCACCGATCATGTACCAGTGATACTGCTCCCATATGGTCGGATTCTTGTACAGAATATCGCTACCCTTCGGCAGTTGACTCTCCTTAATGCCCCATTTTGCAAGCGCTCTCCAATCAACTTGGACTGCTCGATCGCTAATCATGACCGTCTCCAGATCGCTAGCAGGCTCCCCTTGAAGGATCAGCTTGGCGCGCTGCGCAGCCGTGACGCCGATGTCGGCAAAGTTGTGCATGGCACCGCCGACAATACCGTTCCCCATGAATTGAGTGAAAGGCGAATAGACCGGCATATGTGACACTGCTATGATCTTCTTCACAACTTCGGCTGGAATATAGGATTTGCCCGTCTTATCCTGAAATAGAAAAACAAACAGGATCGCTGCATGAACGCCTTCCGCTTGCTGCAGTTTATCTAGCAACTGCGAATAAGTAAGACCGTTCAAGTATTCCAACTGCACTTGATTCTCGTAACGAGCCGTTTCTGACTTCGCCATCCTCAGCGCAGTCTGTTCATTAGGTGAGCTGCCGATAACGACATAGATTTTATCCGTCTGCGGTTTCGACTTTTTAATAAGATCAATTGTGCCAGACAACTCGAAATCTCCGATTACGCCGGTATAATTGGCCGGCATCGGGTCAGGTAGTACGCCTTCATACTCATTGTAGGCGTAGATGACAGGTACACCAGGAAATAACTGCTCACCGAATTTCTTCATAAATGGCAGCATCGCGTAGCTCGTCGTCACGAGCAAGTCAGGCTGATTAAGCTCATATTTCTGTTTCAGCAGCGACACAATCGTCTGTTCGTAGCCTGGCTGAGAGCCAAACCTGGTCAAATCCAAATAATCTTGATATATCGTAACATCCGCCTGGGCCTTAAGCTCACTTGCAAACGCATCCCCGAACAGCTTGGTTGTTGGATAATCCGGGGCAGCCGAATGTAGAATAAGTACTTTTTTGTCAGATATCTGCTGATCGGTTTCAAAAGCGTAACTATAAGGCACTGCCGTAGAGAGCATCAACATGAGCGCGAATAGAGCTAGTACAATCGTTCGGTTCAATCCAGTCTTGCAATGGCTGGTCATGTGCTCGCTCCGCCTTCCTTGCTTATCGAAATGGAAATAAGTTTCCTTGCTTTCCACCATTGTATTGAATGAACGGCGAAAAAGTAAAGGAATTTTGTCGATTCATGTCAGATACGCGTCGAAAAAGGAAATTCATAGAAAAAACCCGTTAAAAGGGAGAATATCACCCCTTCTACGGGTTTTGTAAGGCATGCTAGGAGAGCCAATCCGCTAGATTCCGTTTCACGAATTCGTCGTCGTTCAGATGCGGATAATCCCGGTACATCCGGTCAATCTCCTCCCGCTGGCCTGGCGAGAGCGTCTCATGCGGGTTCAAGCACCACGTCCCTTGCATAAGCCCTTGCCGGCGCAGCACTTCATGAATGCCAGGTATGCAGCCGGCAAAGCCGTGTGCCGGATCGAAGAAAGCAGCATTCGTCTCAGTCACTTCGATGTTTCGCGTCAGCCAGTCTGCTGGCAGCTGCGCTTGCTGCCTTGCTTGCTTGATTACTTCGAGCAATTCGACCGCCTTCCGCGTCCATACGGCCCAGTGGCCGAGAAGGCCGCCGACGATTCGCTTCTCAACCGGTTGGCCGCGTACTTGGAACCGGTAGAGCGTCAGCAAATCGTTCACGATATTATCGTCGTTGCCGGTATAGAGGGCAATCTCATCTCTACGCTCGGACTCGCATACCGCTCGAACGACATCAATCGTTTGGTAGCGGTTGAACGGTGCCAGCTTGATTGCGACGACGCCTGGAATATCGGCAAAAGCACGCCAGAATTCGTAGGAGAATATTTTGCCGCCAACCGATGGCTGAAGATAGAAGCCGACAACCGGAATTTGCTCTGCAATCTGCTCTGTGCGCTTCAATAGCTGGAGTTCAGACTGATCAACAAGTCCACCCATGCTAAGCAACCCCGCATCATAACCGATTGCCGCTGCAGTCTCGGCTTCACTGAGCGCTTGCGCTGTAGGACCGCATATGCCCGCAATGCGGAGGAATGGCCGCTGCAGATTGGCGAGATCCACTTCCTCCGCCGCTAGCCGAAGGACTTTCTCATAGAGATTGTGCTTCGGATCGCGGATCTCGAACTGCGTGGAATGGACGCCCACAGCTATACCGCCTGCTCCCGAAGCCATGTAATAGCGGGTTAGCGCCCTCTGATGCCGCTCATCGAGTCGACGCTGCTCATCAAGCGCGAGAGGATGCGCCGGTATAACGAGCCCTTCATGCAGCGCACGCTGCTGCTCGGGGGATAAGGTTCTGCTCTTGCTCATTGGTTAAAACTTCCCCTTTCGCTCCCCGAAGTGCGTCGGTTTATTGAGCGTCGCTCCGCCCGCTTCTACCCATTCCGCCACCCAATCTATCATTTGCAGCAAGGACACCCGCGGATAGCCGAATCGTTGCTGGCATTTCGCCGCATTGTTCAGCAACGCATCACTTGCTTCAATACCTTCGAATACCGGTTGCACGCCAAACCGCTTGCCAAATTCCTCTGCCGCCCAGCGGACCGAAACGGTCTCCGGTCCCGTAACGTTCATGTAAGCGGCAGGTGCTTCGCAGGCGATCAAAGAGCGAATCGCAATCTCGTTCGCATCACCTTGCCAGATGACATTGGCGTAGCCCATCGTCAAGTTGATCGGTTTGTTCGTTTTCACTGATCGTGCTAGCTCGAGCAATACGCCATACCGCATATCTATTGCATAGTTGAGCCGGTAGATCAGCATTGGGGTTCCGTTTCGTTTGGAAAAATGCTCGAATACCCTCTCCCGTCCCAAGCACGATTGCCCATATTCCCCAACAGGTGAAGGCGGTACCGATTCGTTTGCTCCGCCATAACCAACCGGCGTGAATGGATAGACGTTACCGGATGAGAACACGACGATGCGGGAATTGCAGTACTTCTCGGCGACTCGGCCCGGAAGGTACGCATTCATCGCCCATGTGAATGACTCGTTCCCGGTGGTGCCGAATTTGGTACCAGCCATATAGATGACGTTCGGCGCATCTGGAAGGGCTTGAAGCGACTCATCGTCTAACAGATCGCAGGCGATTGTCTCCACGCCATCTGCCTCCAGCTGTGCTTGCAGTCCCGGCTCCGAGAATCGGGACACGCCGATAACACGTTTGTCCACACCTGCCACACGAATGGCGTTCAGCAGCAGCCGCGCGAGGCTTGGTCCCATTTTTCCGCCGATACCGAGCAGCAGTATATCTCCCTTGATCTCCCTTACGTCCCGGATCAACGCCTCCGACGGTTCCGCCAGCTTCGCCTCCAGCTCCTCAATCGTCCGCATGCCTCATGCTCCCCCTCCATGAATAGGTATAAGTTCTCCTTCCATCTTAGAGGGTGAGATCATTAAAAGACAAATCTTTAAATTGACTTTAAATCCCCGCCTTATCCCGCAAAAACGTCAATCGGAAAACTTGGCGCGGTCTGCCCTTCGGCACCTTCTCGACTCCTGCGATTGCAACTAAGCTATGGTCCATCCACTGGAGCAGCAAACGGTGTGTGCTTCTTACGCTAATGTCCATAATCGCCGCCAGCTCATGCACCATGTAATCGGTCTTTCCAGTTCGCGCCACCTGAGCCATCAGCTTGCTAAGGTAGCCTGAAGTCATACCGGCATCCTCTGCTTTCTTTAGCAGCCCCGCATCGGTAAGTGACAAGGCGAATTCCAGCGAATCCGCCATCGCGAGCGGCCCGATCACTGTTTTATCCTCCCCCACAATGAAGCATGTGTCTCCGCCCGCTTCTTTCGACTTGCGCAGCGCGATACGGGCATGCGTGCCCGCTTCATTCGCCGAACGACCGAAGCCCACGCCGATGCTTAGCGACAGCCCAAACTTCTGATAGATGCTTTTGCCAAGCGAAATCTTCTTATAGCCACCTGTAACCCGTTCGAAGATGCCTCGCGTCGTAAAGAACAGATATTCATCCCCGCCGAGCGGCGTCAAATACCCGTCTAGCGATTCGACATAGTCGAGCAGCATCCGGTGAATGTCAAGCTTCAGCTTCTGAACTTCATGCTCGGACATATGTACATGGATTCGTTTCTCGAACTGATCTATATTGACGAGCCCGACGACGACCTGTGCTTCCCGGCTCTGGCGCGTTTCCGTCGAGAGCAGCGCCCGCTCCAACGCTACTGTAATGTTCTGATCGGTCGGTATGATCCACTCATTCGGGATCGCGAGCGCCGTCAACTCGCGCGCCACCGATTCATCCGCTGTCAGCGCCGCATTGCAGGAACCCGACTCATATCGCCCCTGATGATAGGCAATCAACTGCTCCTTCGAGGCATAGTCCGGTCCTTCATAGTAAACCACTTCAGTAAGCGACTCGTTAATTTCGCTGAGTGACTTCTGTACCATCTGCTTGCTTAACGTATCTATCGAGATCCGCAATCTTCTCTCCGAACCGCCGACTGTATTTTTCAAGCGGAACAGCGCACGGTAGAACCCCGTATCTGTCAAAGGCACATAATGCAGCGCCACCTGGATATCCGCTTCTTCACGTATACGATTATATGGAACCGGGCCTGAAGCGAGCAGCACTTCTACGGTATCACCGAGCTGCTGCGCCAACACTGGCGCTTCCATGTCCTGTTCATAAACCATCGGAATCGGGCGAAAAGAAGGGAATGCCTTCACCACCTGTAATATCCGGCCGACAAGCTGAGAGGTACCAATAATACCGATCGAGATCCCCATCGCAGCAGCTGGCGTCCTCTCTGTCGACTCCGACGTTATGCCAATCAAGCTCTTCTGCATCGTTAACCCTCCATCGCTCAACAGACTTAAGCTGTACACTGTATTTTATATCCAAAATAACACAAAAAGCCCACGATCGAAATCGTGGACCTTCTGCTTAAGTCATCGAATCCCTTTCATTACAAACGGAATTTCGTTACCGTATCGTTCAACACTTGCGCAATAGACGTCAAGGATTGGGACGAGCTCGCTGTCTGCTCCGCCGCTGCTGCCGCTTGTTCGCTGACTGCTGCAATCGACTCAATCTCCTTCATAACCTCCATCGATTGCATAGATTGCCCATGGCTCGCGCGTGCGATCTCTTCGGATTGCTTTGCGACTTCGCCCACCATACGCACTATGTTATCGAGCTCTCGTCCTGTCTGCTGTGACAAGGTAGCCGTCTCGGCAACCGCGCGAACACTCTCTTGGGTACTGTGCTGCATGCTCGTAATGATCGTGACGATCTGCTTGGTCGCTTCGCCGCTTCGTTCCGCCAGCTTGCGCACCTCATCGGCGACGACCGCGAAGCCTCTTCCCTGCTCGCCAGCCCGTGCCGCTTCTATCGCAGCATTCAACGCCAGCAGATTCGTCTGCTCAGCGATATCGTTGATGACTTGAATGATATTGCCAATTCGGCTCGAATCCTTCTCCAGCTCAGACATCTGATTCGATAACCGGTCCATGCTGCTGATCGTCGTGCGAACGGCATCACCGCCGGCGACCGCGCCTTGGTTCGTTTTCTTCGTCAGCTCAACCGCTTCCTGCGCTCTGCTTGAGACGATACTTACCGTATTCGTCAACACCTTCATCAGCTCGGATGCAGTCTGCGCCGACTCCGCCTGATTCATACTGCCTTTGGCAACTTCCTCAGTCGTTGCCGATATTTCAGCTGCACCGCTCGTTACGCTCTGCGAGGTGCTCGTAACGGTTGCAATCATTTTATAAATTTGCTGCACCATGCTAGCGAGCCCTTGGGAGATTTGACCGATTTCATTCTTCGATTTCAGATCGAATTGCACTGTCAAATCGCCATTCTCAATAAGCTTGAGCTTCGCCAGTAGCTGTGGAATATTCCGAAGCATGTACCGCAGCGTAATATAAGTAATGAAGACAAGCACGACAAGACTAACCGCAAAGCCGCCAAACGTCATATACGTGACATTGTTGAAATCGCCCATCGCTTCTTTCTCGGTAATGGTAAGACCGACCGACCATCCGGTTTCTTTGCTTGTCGCGTAGCCGACATATCGCTTCACGCCATTGTCGTCGACCAGCTGCAGCCCGGATTCGCCTGCTACCATTTTCTTACCGACCTCACCCATATCGCCTTTGCTCTCGTTTAGCTTCTCCTTAAGCACTTTATCCTTGTCTGGATGGTAAAGAATATCACCCGTCTTCGAGAGCAAGAAGGAATAGCCAGTCTCACCGAGCGTGTAGCTCTGCATAATAGCCGGCATATCTTTCATTGCAATGTCAGCAGCCGTAAAGCCGACAACCTGATCCTTTGCATCCTTGATCGGATAGAAAATACCGAAGAGCACATTGCCGCTTACTTGATCGACGTAAGGGTCCGAGTAATACAGTCCGTTCGCCTCTAACGCCGGCTTAAACCAAGGACGGCTCTTCATATCGAAGTCCGACTTGTTCGTTAAGCCGTCATGCTCGAGCCACATATTGCCTGCTATGTTAGCGACCCATGTATCTGCCAAATTCGAGTCAGTCTTGAAGATCGACATGAGCGTACGCTCTGTCTCTGCTGCGTAAGTTGATGATTTCGCTTGCGCAAGACCAGGTGTCGTCTCGACATAATTGAGAAACAGCGAATTCGTCGCCATCTGCTTGACGATACTGCCCTTCTCCTTGAAGAGGGCATCGATTTGATCGACGATTGCTTGCGTCTTCGCCTCAATCATCTGCTCTTGCTGATGAACAATGACGCTGCGTGTACTGCTATAAATAACGGTCCCTAATATGGAGAATATCGCAAAAATAAAAATAAACAGCAATATCGCTAGCGTATTCGCTATGTTGGAGAATTGGAACTTTCGCTTCAAATTCACAAGCTCACCTCGTTGTCAAAGTTGGATTCATCGTTGTCCACTTGCGTTAACTCTCGTGTTGCTGTCGCTCGGAATTTCTAGGATAGTCCCCCTCTCCCATTATGCAAACGAAATAAACCAGATGACGAGTAAGACTTGTCACCTGGTTGAAGAAATGGCTAGGTTGGTGATCTGCTATTATCTATGTTGTAGTCATTCCGACCTATCTTTCGGCAAATTTTTCCACTAGATTCCCATTCATAATAGCAAACAATATTCTAATGAACAATGAAAATCATTATTGCTTTTACGATATAATGAGAGAAGAATCGCGAATTGGAGAGAAGGAGAGATTCATGCAATGGAACAAATTATTTTGAACCAAATAGCTTTTGCCCGGGTAAGTACGCTGAAGGTCGCAGAGAGTATCAATGAAGACGCCGCGCTACAAATTCCAGAAGGATTCCGTAACCACATCCTCTGGCATCTGGGGCATATATACACCGTGCACGAGCGGGCAACGTTCCGTTCAGCAGGCTTGCCTCTCGAGCTTCCTCCGCACTTTGCCGAGCTGTTCGGCAACGGCACTTCGCCGCTAAGCTGGGCCGATCAGCCGACTCCTTCACTGGCTGAGCTGCTAGAGATGCTCCGCGAGCAGCCGGGCCGCATTCGCTCCGCACTGGAAGGACGTTTCCACGAGCAGGCGATCGCGCCACTCACAACCCCTTCTGGCTTTACAATGGAAACGATCGGCGAGTTTGCAGGCTTTGCCTACTATCATGAAGGGCTTCATACGAGTAGAATTAGTATATATAAAATGCTATTGAAGCTCTAGCTTCGTCTGTTTCCAAGCATCATAGCGTACAGCAGCAGTAGCAGCAAAGGAGTATTAGTAACATGACAACCGAGCAAACACGTATCGACTGTATGAAATGTCGCCATTTCTACATCACTTGGGATAAGAACTATCCAAGAGGCTGTAAAGCTTTCAAATTCAAAGGGTCCGCGATGCCAAGCGCCGCCGTCCTCTCCTCCTCCGGCAAGCCATGCATGAACTTCGAACCGAAGTCGATGACGAAGCCGCCGCAAAGCAGCGCAAAAAAATAATCCCGCTCGTGCAAGCGAACCTGCTTCGAGCGGGATTTCTATTAGTTGAATTGCTTGATAATCGCTGCGATCGTCTCATCCGCTTGGTCATACGGCACTTGGCATGTTCCTGCCGCTTCGTGCCCGCCGCCACCATACGCGCGCATCAAATATCCGACCGAAACGTCACAGGTCCGGTTCACGATGCTGTGACCGCACGCAATCGCACAGTTCTGCTTCTGGAAGCCGTCAACAATCCATAAGGAAACATTTTGCTCAGGGAAGAGCGCGTAAATAAGGAACCGATTGCCCGGATAAATTGGCTCTACACCTCTAAGATCCGTCACAATTGCATGGCCCTCAATTCGTGTATGCTTGGTAAGCATCTCACGGAATAGCACATCCAGCTCGTAGTACCGCTCAACCCTCTGCAACACATCTTCATCCTGCATGATGTGATCAAGCGACTGCTCCAAGCATAGGCCAACAAGCTTCTCCATGAGCTGATAGTTGCTGATCCGGAAATCGCGATAACGGCCAAGGCCCGTACGGGAATCCATAATGAAGGACAGCAAATCCCAACCTGCCGGCTGCAAAATATCGTCCTTACTGAATTTTGCCGCATCCGCCTTGTCTACGCCCTCCATCATGCTGTCGAAGAACGGACCAAACTTGTCCCGGCCGCCATAATATTCATAAACGACTCGCGCCGCGCTATCTGCAATGCGAATCTCACCTTCGTATTCAAACTTCTCTTCCTGTGACCGCTTCAGCTCGCTGGCGTGGTGGTCGAACCATAGGCCGCAGCCTGGAACGAATGGAATGTTCGTTAATATATCGTTCTTCGTAATTTCAATTGTACCATCCTGCATATCTTTAGGATGCACGAACTTCATCTCATCGATCATACCAAGCTTTCTAAGCAGTACCGCCGTCACCAATCCGTCGAAATCGCTTCTCGTAACGAGCCTCATCATGTTCGCCCCCACTAAGTAATTCTATCACGCCAATAACAGGACTATTATACCAGATAATGAGGCGGAAAAAACCAAAGATTACTAGATTTTAGACAAGGTGCGACAAACTCTGCTGCACCACTTCTGACATTCCAACTGCAAATAAAAAAAGCCCGCGAATAGTTCAATCGCGGACTCTAATCCATTATTTAGCAAAGCTATGATGGCCGATCTTCACAACGACCTCAAGGCTCGACCAGAAAGACCCTCTCGTCACTTCTGGATTGTAGAAATAGACGGCCTCACTGATATTGTTACGTCCATTCAGCGCATCCTTCGCAGCGCGCAGCGCTCTTGCATGCGGGGTGCTGTTATCGAGCATACCGTTATGAGCCGGCGGGAACTGTCTGCCTGAATAGATAACTTCCTTGATCGAATCTGGGAATCTCGTATCCTTCACCCGATTCAGAATGACATTCGCCAGCGCAAGCTGACCTTCATACGATTCATAGCCCGATTCCACCATCGTAATCTTCGCAAGCAGCATAAGATCCGATTGGGTGTAAGCAGCCGCAGGCTTGCTGAAGAAAGAAGGGATAACAACCTTGAGCTTCGTGCCAACAGGCGCTTCTGCTTCGCTGCTCAGTCCGTTGCGCTTCAGCAGTTGTGCCTTGCTTATGCCGGCTTCAATACTGATTTCACCCAGGCCCTTCTCTTCACTTACAAACGCAGGCTGTGCCAATGCCAGCTCAACGGTGTCCGATTGCGCGTCTACCGTAACGTCTGAATGCAGCATATCTGCCAGTTGGCGCACCGGCAAATACAGTCTGTCGTCCTTCAATATTGGAAGCGCGTCCATCCGATAACGGACGTCATTGAAATAAACGACCGGGACGCGGTTTCCGATTACAATCTCATCGCTTAATGCCGTATGTATCGTTAATTCTTCATCGTTATTATTCCAGTTTACGGATGCTCCTAGCAGCTTCGCAATGCGAGCGGCCGGTACATAAGTTCTTCCATTAATGACTGTTGCCTGCTTAGATAACAGTACCTGCTTGCCATTCACTTGAACGGATACAGATTGATCAGAATCAGCTTCCTGTGCTCCTGCAATGGAGAGCGACATCGTACAACTAAGAAGTAACCCCAGAATCATTGCGATAAGAAGCCCTTTAACAGGCTTGATTGCTTTAATCATGTGTACCTCCTTGATGGCGTTTGGTTTGAGCTGCAAAACCATCTTGCCAGATTATAACACAGCTCTTTACACAAGTTTCATTAACATTTTCACAGAATTGTTCGTCTGCGGCTTCCGTTTGACCGCTTAAAGCATAAAAAAACAGCCAGGAGAAAAGCTCCTGACTGTCCTATCCTTGGCTATTAATTCAAGCTTCTCGTCACACGTTTCTCTCGCTTCGGAAGTAAAATGAACAGGAAGCACAGTGCGCCAACGACGCGAATGATTCCTATTAAAATCATGCTTGGCACGTAATCGATCCAGGTGAAAAGACTCATGCCGACAAGCGGTGCGAAAATCGCAGAAATTTGGGACAGTGTTGTGTAGAGCGATATAGCCGGATGCCGCGTCTCTTCTGGGACAATCTCGAGTAGGCGATTGAAGATGGACTGTTGAAAGCCGCTTGTGACGAAGCCACCTATAAAATCGTACACATAGACATAGTTCATTGAAGGGGCATATGCCCACCAGAATGGAGCCAGGCCAAGTGCCAACGAAGAGACAAATACCGTGAAGCCATTCCCTCTCCGGTCCGCCAACTTTGCCCACAAGCCGAAGGCGAGCAAGGAACCGATGGAACCGACGACAGTAGTGATGCTGATCTGCGTATTAGTCGCATGCAGAATGTCCGCTTTCAGTTTGGAATACATGGGCCAAGCCGCCATCCACGAGAAGGTGTAGAAAGTCGCACAGCCGCAAAACAAGATGAACGGCCAACCGCCGCCGACTTCGAACATCTTCCGATACGCCTGAACAGGATTAAACGATAAACGCGAGCGCTGTTTGATGACAGCAGTGCGGGCTTCCGCTTCAGATGGCTGATTAGTTGCCATGATTTCGCCATTCACCTCAGCTACTGCCTCTTCCTCGCTCGGAATACGCAGCTTATGGAAATACCAGGTTTCAATAAGTGAAGCAATGAAACCGAGAACTACCGCCGCTTGAAACCCGTATGGATAGGCAAAGTGGTCAATCCCGTATCCCGCCACGAGCGCCGTTACCATACCCGTTATCCCAATCCATAAGTTCCGCTGCGCGAACACCTTATTCCGATAGCTGGACGGGATAATCTCGCCCATAATCGATTGATAGGACACCGCGATAATGGTGTTGGTCGCACTATAAGCACTGACGAGCGCAATCAAGGCAACCATCGGCGATACATGCCAGTAAGGCAGGAAGAACAGCAGCAGGTAACTGAAGCGGCTGAGCAGAATCATGCCGGAAATAATCCGTTTCTGCTGCCTGTACCTTCCAATCAACATGGAGGCCGGGAACGTCAGCAAGATCGTCAGAATGGCTGGCACCGAAGATAACAGTGCATAATCATTGTTCGACGCGCCAAGCCTGGCTGCCAGAATTGGAATAAATGGTGTTACGAAATTAAATCCAATCGACCATGCAATGCCATTGTATAGGTTATTTTTAATATTTTGCCGCAGGACGCGGTTGATAGACTTCATTTCATTCACTCCAGTTATGTGGCCATCCTCTATTGCTCTATTGCTATTCTAATTTGAAAGCAGCAAAAAGAACATAGCCAAAACAAAAACCCTTGATTGCTCAAGGGCTTAATTGAAGAAATATATGTTGCCGAGCTGTTCATGCTCAGACCTTATGCTATGTCCGGCGCATGTAGGCGCGAACCGTAATCGGTGCGAAGACCAAAACGATGACTGCTGCGCCGATTAGCGATATAGCCAAATCCCAGCCAACCGTACCTTTATTGGTCAAATCACGGACTGCTGAGATAAGATGCGAGATCGGGTTGATGTCCGCGATATAACGGAGCCACTTCGGCATTGTATCCGTAGGGACGAATGCGTTCGACAAGAACGTCATCGGGAACAGCACGAGCATCGAAATACCTTGTACGCTAGAAGCTGTACGTGCAATAACGCCGAAGAATGCGAAGATCCAGCTCATTGCCCACGAACAGACAATGACGAGCAAGCCTGCGAGAACAACATGCTCAAGCCCGCCTTCCGGACGATAACCCATGATGTAACCCATCGAGAACGTGAGCGTTGTTGCAATGGTATACCGGATCGTATCGGCAAGCAGTGCCCCTGCGAGTGGAGCAATACGGGCAATTGGCAATGATTTGAATCGGTCGAACACGCCTTTGTCCATATCCTCGCGTAGCTGGACCCCGGTTACAACTGATGTTGTAATTACGGTCTGCACGAGAATACCCGGAATAATGACCGGCAGGTAGCTTTGCACGTCACCGGAGATCGCGCCGCCGAAGATGTACGTAAACATGAGTGTGAAAATGATCGGTTGAAGCGTTACGTCAAATAGCTGCTCTGGTGTCCGCTTAATCTTGAGCAATCCCCGATACGCCATCGTAAGCGAGTTGCGGATGGTTTGACTAAAGCTGATATGTCTTCGCAGAGGACGATTGGTGCCTGTTCTTAATGCCTGACTGTTGCTGCTCATTTAGTTGCCCCCTCTTGAACGCCTTGACCCGTAATCGATAAGAATACTTCATCAAGCGTTGGTTTCTGTACACTGACTTCTGCAAGCGCAATCCCTGCTTCTCGAAGCGCTAGAAGCAAATCTGTAACGCGGTCGGGATCAGCCATTGGCGCTGTAATCTTTGTCGCTTCCGAGGAAACATTGGATTGGACCGCGAGCATATGATTGACGATACGGCGTGCTTCCATAATATCTGCTTCCTGCTGCACACGCAGCTGCAAGGACGACGTTCCGACAGATGCTTTCAGTTCATCCACCGTGCCTTCAGCAACGACGTGGCCGCGGTCGATAACGGCGATCCGGTCCGCCAGCTGATCGGCTTCATCCAAGTACTGTGTCGTGAGCAGTACGGTCGAGCCCGTCTTCACCAATCTGCGGATCGTTTCCCACATTTGAGCGCGTGTACGAGGATCAAGCCCCGTTGTCGGCTCATCGAGGAAGATGAGGGGCGGCTGCGCGATCAAGCTTGCTGCAAGATCGAGTCTGCGGCGCATACCACCGGAGAAATTCTTCAGCGGGCGCTTCGCCGCTTCCGTGAGGCCGAATTCTTCGAGCAGATCCGCTGCTTTGCGCTTCGATTCCGCACGGCCAAGTCCAAGCAGGCGGGAGAAAATCACTAAGTTTTCCGTTGCGCTAAGCGACTCGTCAACCGATGCGTATTGCCCGGTTACACCAATGAGTTGGCGGACAATTTGCGAATCCTTCAGCACATCATAGCCAAAGATCCGCGCCGAACCGGCATCAGGTCGAAGCAGCGTTGCGAGCATCCGAATCGTTGTCGTCTTCCCTGCTCCATTCGGTCCGAGTACGCCATAAATCGAACCTGCTTTTACTTGTAAATCAACACCATCTACTGCGCGGTTATCGCCAAACAGCTTCACAAGCCCTTGCGCATCAACCGCTAAATCGTTCGATTTCGGCTCTATACTATATCCGTGCTTCAAGTTAATTCCTCCTAGTTGACTATTGACTAAACGAATCTTACTCTTACTCTATGAACGGAATATGAACAGCTTTATGAACAAAGTTAAGGAGCATAAATAATTGCGAATCTTATTTCATGAAAAATCAAGCCAGCATGAGATTACTGTCTGCGACACGAATGAGCTCGGGGGTGAACGCGGCAGCTTCAGAGTGCTCCAGTTCGCTGAGAATGCCATGCAAGGCGCAATGGATCTAGACAACCCCGATCGAATTGTATTCGAATATCCAAGGGTAATGATTCATCTCATGCAGTGCAATAACCCCTCTTACGGAAACGTCTACTTAATCGGGCACGGCATTGGCACGATTGCACGCAGCTGCCCTGGAATTCGCTTCGTGACAGCAGAGCTTGATAAACAAGTCGTCCAGCTAAGCAGAGATCTGTTCGGCTGCAGGGATGACCATGTACGAATCGGTGACGGGAGAGCCATTCTTGAAGAGCAGACGTCACACACATTCGATTACGTCCTACTAGACGCTTTCACGGCAAAAGGGACTCCTAGGCATCTAACTTCCCGATCCTTCTTCGAGCTGACAGCTGCTAAGCTCACAGAAGATGGCGCTGTTATTTTGAATATGATGGGTAAAGGCGGGCAAGATACGATTACAGCCGCTGTCCATTCGACGCTGCAAACCGTATTTGCGCACACTCGTGTGTTCTCGCTACCTTCATTAAGCAAGTCCGAGCTGCGAAATATCATTATTATCGGGAGCGAGCGGCCGATCCGCTTCCAGGAGAGTAAGATGGTTGGTTTTGTCCCAATCACGCTGGAGCAAGGTTATCTCATCGAAGACCACTAGTATAATCATACCTCTATAAAATAAGCTGGCATCGGTTCTGAGACCGATGCCAGCTTAGGCTTCCGAATGATTTTATAACCATTTGTTAGGTAAGAAAACCTTGCCGCAGCAGTTCGCTTACCGCATGGGAACGATTGCGCGCGCCTAGCTTCGTAACTCCCGAGTTTACATATTGTATAAGTGCAGCGCAGCGAGCGGAAGTTCACGTTCTAAGCCAGCTGAACGAAAGAAGGACATGGCATCATTAGCCATGTCCTTCTTTTATATTGCCTGTAACTCTGCGCTCATGCTTACAGCAGCATACCGCCCGAAGCCTCGATGCGCTGCGCATTCACCCACCGCATATCTTCTGTGCAGAGTGATGCGATGACGCCGCCGATATCGTCCGGGACACCGGCGCGACCTAGTGCCGTAATCGAGGCGATGTGAGCTTTCACTTGTGGATTCTCGCGCAACGTACCGCCGCCGAAGTCGGTCTCGATTGCGCCAGGAGCAACCACATTGACGCGGATTCCTCTCTTGCCGAGCTCCTTCGCCAAATAGCGTGTCAGCACCTCGATCGCGCCTTTCATCGACGCATACGCACTATACCCTTCCATCGCGAATCGCGCTAGTCCAGTGGATACGTTCACGATGCCGCCGTTATCTGCGAGCAGCGGAAGCAGCTTCTGCGTCAAGAAATAGACGCCTTTGAAATGAATGTTCATAAGGCTATCGAAGACCTCTTCCGTCATGCTCGGGAATGGCACATTCTTGCCAATACCAGCATTGTTAACGAGATAATCGAAGCTGTCACGGTCCCAATTGGAGTTCAACACGTCGCTGAGTGAAGCTGCGAAGCCATCGAACGAAGACACAACGCTAGCGTCCAGCTGAATGGCTGCTGCTGTGCCGCCTGCCTGCTCAATTTCACGAACAACCTCATCAGCAGCCGCTTGCTGGGTATGATACGTGATAACGACACCGATTCCTTTGCCAGCCAGCGCTAATGCCGTGTTTCTCCCAAGTCCGCGGCTTCCACCTGTTACGAGTGCGATTTTCGTTGTATGATTCATAAATGCATTGCTCCTTGTGTATGTGGTTTGGCCTCTTGACCATTCGGCCCGTGAGGTCTAAAGTGAGAATATCACTTCGAGTTAACTCTAAGTCAAGCCATAGGAGGCTGTTAAAATATGAATTATTCCATTAACGAAGTCGCACAGAAGTTCGGACTCTCTGCACATACGCTGCGTTATTATGACAAAGAAGGGCTCCTTCCATTCGTTGAGCGTACCAAATCCGGCAATCGCATCTTCACCGAGGCAGACATGAACTGGGTTGCGCTGATCTGCTGCTTGAAGGATACCGGAATGCCAATCAAAGAAATGAAGACATACAGCCAGTGGGCGGCACTAGGTGCGGATACGATAGAAGAACGGAAGAGTATGCTGACCGAGCACCGGCTTGAGGTAGAGCGCCAAATCGAGAGACTTCAGCACAATTTGCAGCTGATTGATGAGAAGATCGGATTTTACAACGACCCCGGCAATATTCCGCTCATGGAGAAAATGAAAGAGCGCGTGCGCAATCGAGCGAACTAATCCAACTTGAACCAAGCACTAGGGGGGACCGGATTCAAATGAAGTGCTGGATCTACTGACAAGTAGAGATGATGTTTCATTTGTGATTGGTAATCACGATATAGCTGTCATTGCCGCATTCAATCAGGAGGAAGCGCCTCCTGGTCATCATAACGAACGAGCACATCATCAATGGTTGGCAGATCGAATAGATCCTAAATTTATAGAGGTTATGAGTAATTGGCCAGCCAACTGCAGAAAGTCTAGAGCAGACTTATGCTGAAGCCGATTATGAGCTCGTCTGCTTTGGGCACCATCATATTGTTCATCACTTTGTTTCTACTGCTAGAACCTACTTTAATCCTGGTTCACTCGGATGTTATCATCTACCCAAAGCTAGATATGGCATCGTTACAGTAAACGAGAATGGGATCAGCGCGAGGATTATTGAAGTACCTTATAATAACGAGCGATTCTTACATTCGTATCATAAGCTTGAAGTGCCTGAAAGAGAGTTCATTCTTAGGATTTTTCATGGTGGTCAGCTTTAAACGCCAACACAAAAAGAAACGCAACCGTCACTCGGCCTGCGTTTCTTTTCATTTCCATTACTGTTTTCATTTCTATTTCTATTACTATTTCTATTTCCATTACATTTGCTTACTCACGCTAGCATCCAAGCCGCTACCACCTTGTTCTTCCCGGTCTTCTTCGCCTTTATCTCCGCATCATCGGCATATCGGATAAGCTCCTCCGCCGTACCTGCATGGCATAATTCCATCGAAGCGACGCCGATGCTGACCGTTACTCGATAAGGCTGGCCGAATCCGCTGCCGAATTCCAATTCAATCTGCTTGCGAATATCCGATGCCAGCTGCATCGCATGCTTCCCGTCTGTCTTAGGCAGAATAATGAGCATCTCCTCACCGCCGTAGCGGCCCGGAATATCATGCTGGCTGAGCAGCGACCGAATCGTATCAGCGATCTTCCTCAGCACCTCATCGCCAACTTGATGGCCGAGCTCATTGACTTTGCGGAAGTCGTCCAAGTCGATCATCAGAACCGAGACGTCGAGGCCATACTGCTTCGATATTTCAACCTCTTGCACAAGCCTATCCATAAAATGCTGACGCAAATAGAGTCCAGTCAAGCTGTCGATCATCATTTCCTCATACAGTACCGCATTCGCGATATGCGGTTTAACGATATGCAGCAGCTGATCCAATTGATGCGCGACATTATCGTTCATCTGATGCAGGAACACATCCATCCGGATCGAACGGTGCTTTGCGCCAAACAGTGCGATGCTTACTCGCTGCAACTGACTCTCGCCCGCGCGATATTCAGTCAGCATGTTTCGGCCGATTGGACCGAAAGCGGAATAATAGTTCTGCGATTTATGGAACTTCAGGTCGAACAGAATGGATGCATAAGCAACCGGATAATATTCAAAAAGCGCAAACGTGACGCGATCGATCACCATGCTCAGATTAAGCGAATCCGGCAAACGGTCGAATAATCGTATCGTCGTCAAGTAATCGAGCGATTGCTCTAGGAAGCTTCTGCGCTCTTGCATGATTTGTATGACTTGCGCGTTGTCCGCCAATTCCCAGCCTACAGGCAACCCTAACGGCTCCATGTAAGCTTCCATCTCCCGCTTAACTTCTACAGCCCGGTCATTCTGCTGGATCAGATAATAAGCGTTGATCGCTTTGCGCAGCAGCAGCATCCCGTTCGTGACTGCGCCTTGCCGAAGCTCCCACACCGCAGAGATATAATAGTAATCCGCCCAGAACAAATCATAGGCGTTCGTTTCAATAAATTGTTTGAAACGAGCAATCCACTCGCCAATCTCATCGATTGTAATCGTCTCGCTCACTGACTGAATGCTGAGCATCGCTAGCAGCAGCTCGCGGAATGTCCAGCCCTCCAGCATTGGGAATCTCCCCGCACGCTCTGCACCGCCGATGCACCGCTGGAGATGGCGGCATGCTTCTTCTACTAACCCGAGCTGCAGCAGCCTAAGCGCTCCAACGAACATGGCCGGCTGCTCCTCTTGAATAGCAGGCTGCGGAAACATTCGCTCTCCCCTGCGATGCGCAGCGTAGACGCGGTAAAGCTCCATTCTTGTCTTCGCATAGTCGCTCGTATCCGGAATTTGACCCATGCGGTCAAGCAGCTCCCATTGCCGAGATTCACAGGCATACATCCGGATCATATCGCGAACGCCTTCAAGAACATCCCTGCGCTTAATGTCGACGAGCTGGTTCCAGTGATAATGGAATGCTGGCATATCACCGAGAATAAGCGATATTTCCATGCCGTTCGCGTGACCAACCTCGAGCATATTCGGATGTCCAAGCTGAGTTGCACCTGTGATCACTTTTTCGATGTAGCTTCTTGCCATACGCGCGTTATTTTGATGAATGTACATGTTATACACTCTCAGAATGAGATCCGGGTAGAAGCTGTAATGGAGCATTGACTCCACTTTGTTCAACAGCGCAAGTCCCCATGTGTTCAATTGAGGGAAATTCTCAAATATAAACGCAATGCAATAGTAGGAGGAGTCGATGAACTCCCATTCCGGAATGAGATGGCGGTTCGGATAAATTTGCCCGATGTACAGCTCTTTGATGTACTCCTTCTCATGCGGCTCGAGATTCAGATATACGCGGTTGGCCACGAGTGGGCACAGCGCATCGAGCTTATCGCTGAGCCTGTGTTTCGGATTCTCCAGGTAGGCGAACAGCTCATCTTTATGGTCGGCGAGCTCAAGTTCATTTTGCAGCATTTTATAGAACATCCACTTGAATCGATCGCCGTCGCGGCCTCTCAGCTCATACAGCTTCATGCAAACTTCTTCACAGCGCTTCATCTCGCGGAAACCATTGTACACTGGCAAAATAAGCCGATAAAAGCATTGCATCGTCGGACGCTGAAGCAGCTCGTGCAGCCCGATCATCTGCTCCAGCAGCAGCCGCGACTGCTCAGAAGAGAGCGCCTTGCGATTTCTGCGGAAATAGAGCATCAGCAGTGCATACTCCCGCCGCTTATCACCGGATTTGCGCACCAGATTAAGCAACGTTAGCGATGGATACTTCTCGAACTCCAGCATGTAGGCGACCGCTTGCGTATAAGCCTGCGCCATATCATAGCGGAGAGCAAGACGCTCCTTCACATTGTTATGTACGATCACACTATTCTGATGGAAGAACAGAATCAGACCTAGCTGCGCCAGACGATGCAAATTGACATACAGCTGACTAAGTGGGAGCTTATTCGCGTTGAACAAATTCCATACGCGGATCGGCGCTGGCAAGCAGCAGAACAGCGCGAGCAAATCCGTCTCTTCTTCGCTCAGCTGATCCAGCTTCTGTTCCGTAATGGTGATCGGATTCGTGCCTTCTTGCGGAAGATCACGAGCTCCAGCTACCCATCCTGCAGGTGTCAGCTGCAACAGCCCTTGATCAATGAACGATTCCAACATCATACTCGTATACTTCGGATCGATCGCCTGATTAGTGAGCCAATTGGCGAGATGCTGCAGCGTTTGCGGCTCGACTCGACAAAGTCGTTTGCGCATTAGCCCGCTATATGCCACGGCATTACGAGGAAGAAATTGGATATGATACAGCTCTTCATTCATATCCGATTGAACCAACGCCTTGCCGCAGAAGATCGTGAACAACCGTGGCAGCTGTTCACTGTATCGGCTCCACGTATATTTGAACAGCTGGAATGATTCCAGATCCATATTTGAGCATTCATCAAAAATGAGGAAAATATTGTCTACAAAAATAATCGCAGTCAACTGTTTATAGAAACGAAGCATCCATTCGCCGAATGCCTCGGATACGTCTTGTCCGAAGTAGTATTGCTGCACCAGCTGACGCTGACGTCTGGCCAGTGCTCGGAACTGCGGCTCTGCTTGCGGATAATAAGTTAATGTCAAGGCGCCGATGATCCGATTTACCATCTCTATAATGGTGGAGAATGGAACATCCGTGCATTTGATCGTAACGAATGACTGCTTCTCCAGCACTTCATTCATGTGAAATCGGAGCACTTCAGCAATGAGCGACTCATCTTCGTGGATGAGCGCAATCTGCTTCGATCCTTCCGCACGCAGAAATCGTCTGAATTGGCGCTGGCTCTCCGGCGATATTGGCGGTTCTGCATGATAGAGCCACGCATGAGCATTAGGCCCAATCGTCTGCTCCCAAGGCTCACGACTCAGTCCATAGATTCGGCTGATCTCATATGCCGCTTCTTCGATAAACAAGAAAGATGGGTCGCCAATCAACCGTTCATACAACACCTTGAGCGGCGGATACACCAGATGACCGCGAAACAGTTCGCGCATGATGGTTCCGGCTGCATAGATATCGGAAGCCCGAGTAATCGTATGCGTTCGGCAATGAGCGCTAAAGAGTTCAAACGGATAGTCTTTAATATGGAAATCCAGGAAAGGATGTACGGATGGGAACGGCTGCAAGCACAGCATAACCTGAAGCGTATTCGGGTTCACGCTGATCAAATCCGGCGAAAGGAACCCCATATAGAACTGATCCACATGCAGTAGACCCAGCGTATCGAATAGCGATGCCATCACCCGTGCGCGATCGGAATCGCTAAGCCCATCTTGACTCGCGAATGCTGCAAACGGGATGAATCCTTCAGGAAGCGGGGTCAGCCTAACATCTAGCTGCGAATCCGTCTCGGTCCAATCTGCGATTTCTCTTAACCCAATTCCATTCGCAGCGATTCTCTGCCACTGCTCGATCCGCTTCATCACTTGACCACGCTCGAAGAAACGCCAAGTGCGCGGGATGAATCTCATATAAGCTTCGCCTAAATGCGGAGTCGCTGTATCAATAGAGAGCAATCGTTCGTTCACTAGGCAATCCCCTTCATGTTGAAATTCCACCTTCAGTATAACAGGATTTTGCAAGAAAAAGATTAATATTACAGCCTCTTCAATTATTCAAAATGGCGGTTGACATCGGCTTCAATCGTGATCTCCGCCGCATCTCACCCACCTCTTCTGCTCGTACGGCGACCGTTACGGCTTCTAAGAAATGACGACAACGAAGTGGGTTTCGGTTCAGGTCGAAGCGCGTAAAATTTCCTTTCTAGCTCTGAGTAGAGAAAGCCAGCCTCATTCTTCTGTGAATGAGGCTGGCTTCCTGCTTTACCCGGTTTAGCGGAGCGGCTTTATTGCCTCGCGGAGTTCCTGTACAAAGAGCTCCGGCTGTTCCCATGCCGCGAAGTGACCGCCTTTATCGAGCTTGTTGTAATAAATCAAGTTGGGATATGCCTGCTCTGCCCAGCTCTTCGGCGCTTGATAGAGCTCGTCTGGAAAGGCGCTTACGGCAACCGGCAGTTTGACGCCCTTGACGCTGAAGAAGGGATATTTGTTCTCCCAGTAGAGGCGCGCCGAAGAGATCGGCGTGTTCGTGAGCCAATAGAGTGTAATGTTGTCGAGGACATCGTCTCGCGATAACCCCCCAGGCTGTCCGTCGAATGCCTTTGCAATCAGATCCAAACTCTTCGCGTCATGATCAAGTATGAAGGCTGCCATACCGATGGGCGAATCCGCAAGTCCAGTGAGTGTCTGCGGGCGCGTCCCCATAATCTGAGCATACCCAACTTGCTTGTAGAAGAAGTCGAGCTGCTCGCACGCGTGTTTCTCGTCGCCTGACAGACCGGGAGGGCAGCCCTTGCCGGCTTGAAGCGCCTTCTCAATCTCGGCCGGAACAGCGCCCGGCATGTTGGTGTGAATGCCAATCAGTCCTTTTGGCTGCTGCACGCCCATCAAATCAGCGATTAACGCTCCCCAGTCTCCTCCCTGCGCCACATACTTCTTGTATCCGAGCCGATTCATCAGCTCGCTATAAGCGCGCGCGATTCGGTCAGGTCCCCAGCCCGTCGTAGTTGGCTTGCCCGAAAATCCGTAGCCTGGCATCGATGGAATGACGACATCGAACGCGTCCGATTCCTTGCCGCCATAGGCTGTGGGATTGGTAAGCGGATCGATCACCTTCAGCATCTCAACGATAGAGCCAGGCCAGCCGTGCATGAGGAGAATTGGCATCGCGTCTTTATGCTTCGAACGGACATGGATGAACTGAATGTCCTCCCCATCAATATTCGTGACGTACATCGGCAGAGCGTTCAGCTTCGCCTCGAACTTACGCCAGTCGTAGTTGTTCGCCCAATAATCCGCGAGCTTCTGCATCGTTGCCAGCGGCACACCTTGTGTATGATCGGAGACAGTCTCCTTATCCGGCCATCTTGTCGCAATGATCCGTCTTTGCAGATCGGCAAGCTCCGCTTCTGAGAAATGCACCTGAAACGGACGGATGGCGTTCTTATCCGATTGGGATTGCCCAGAAGATTCCTGTGGTCTCGCGCCAACCGTGTTCATATACATGCCGGAGGCTGCCAAACCTAGGGATAAGGCAATCAGCATAGCTAACCGCGACCAAATATTGGTGCTCATAAGTACGTATTGCTCCTTTTGCGATAGTCGTACGAGAATGTCTTGCTGTCTTTAAGTCTTCTGTTTAAGTTCCATCCAAATCGGGATTCTTATCCCTTTCATTCAAAAAAGAAAGACCCGTATCATGTTCCCATGACCCAGGTCTATCATCTATATTAACGCAGTGACTTAAATGCCGTGCGCAGTTCGGAAATGATCAATTCAGGCTGCTCCCAAGCAGCGAAGTGCCCGCCTTTAGGCATTCTATTGTAATGAATCAGATTCGGGTATGCCTTCTCTGTCCAGCTCTTCGGCGCTTCATACATCTCATCCGGGAATACGCTGACGGCAACCGGCAGCTTGACGCCTTTGACGGCGAAGAAGGAAATGCCCGCATTACCGTTCTCCCAGTACAGTCGAGCTGCAGAAATCGCACTGTTCGTAAACCAGAAGAGCGAGATGTTATCGAGAACGTCGTCGCGTGTCAGACCTTCTTGAACCCCGGCGAAAGATCTCGAGATCAGGGCATGACTCTTCCAATCATGGTCAATCATGAAGGAAGCCAAACCAACTGGTGAATCCGTAAGGCCAGTCAGCGTCTGCGGACGCGTTCCCATTAAGAAGGCGTAATAAAATTTATTTTCGCAAATCTGCTCGCACGCTTTCTTCTCCTCGTCAGAAAGACCCTCCGGCAACGGATTGCCGGACCAAATCGCCGCATCAACCTCAGGCGGAATCACCTCAGGCATGTTGGTGTGAATGCCGAGCAACCCTTCTGGTTCCTGAACGCCCATCATGTTAACGACGATTGAGCCCCAGTCGCCTCCCTGCGCCACATACTTCTCGTAGCCAAGACGAGTCATTAATTCACTATAAGCGCTCGCGATGCGCTTCGGATTCCAGCCAGTTGCCGTCGGTTTGCCCGAGAATCCGTAGCCAGGCATCGATGGAATCACGACGTGGAAAGCATCTGCTTCGGTTCCGCCGTATTCCGTTTGGTTTGTCAGCGGTTCGATCAGCTTCATTTGCTCGACGATCGATCCCGGCCATCCGTGGGCAATGAGAATCGGCATGGCGTTCTCATGCTTCGAACGAACGTGAATGAAGTGAATGTCCAAGCCGTCCATTTCGGTAAGGAAATGCGGGAAGGCGTTGATTCTCGACTCCATCTTGCGCCAATCGTATTCATTCGCCCAATAACGAGCAAGCTCTTGAATCGTTCCGAGTGTCGTGCCTTGGGATTGGTCCGAGACCGTTTCTTTGTCAGGCCATCTTGTTGCGTTGATGCGGTTGCGCAAGTCGTTTAGTCCCTCTTCCGGTATATTCACATGAAATGGACGAATCTCGTTATTTGTTTGAGGTCATCAGTTTCTCTCCTCTTTATCTCTGTTGTTGGATTGCATGGCCGGCCAGCCTTGAGCAGCAAATCTACCGCTTAAGAACTATAACAACGGTTGGCATGGACGTACACGTCCAAACCAGCTCTGCTTGAGCAATCCATACTGAGAAAATAGTGGAGATACTCTAAGTCCTTAACAAAACATCCGCCAGCTGAGCGATTCCTTCCTCAATCAATTCCTCTTCCACTTTCGCAAAGCCGAGAACCCATCCCCTTCTTGTGCTTTCCATGCAATAGGGACCAAGCGGATAAACACGAATTCCTCTTTGCAGCAGCTGTGTGACGGCAATTGTTTCGTCAAACAAAGGTTCCGCTTCAAGCAGGATATGCGATCCTGTATCGACCTCGGATAATGTGAACCGTTTCGCTAAACCGCTGTCTATAATGGCTTTTGTCAATGTCTCGTGGCGCCTTCGATACACGTTCCGCACCCTGCGCATATGCCTCATAAAATGGCCTAGTTCAATAAAACGAGTGAGCGTGGCCGCCTCCATAATCGGAACATGACGATAAATCAGCTCTTGTACTTGCGCGAGCTGCGCGATCGCTTCTTGCGACCCAACTAGCGCTGATAGCCGGATACCCGGCGCAATCATTTTCGAGAAGCTCAACATATACAGCGTGTGATTAGGCGCTTGGCTAAACAGCGTCGGCAGTGGATCCCCTCGATAACGGTACTCGCTGTCGTAATCGTCCTCGATGATCCAGCTCCGATTCTTCATCGCCATATGCACCAGCTGCTGCCTTCGCGGCTCGGATAGAACTGCCCCTACCGCGCATTGATGAGACGGGGTTACAAACGTTAGCTTGGATTCCGGTGGAATCAAATCGACAACGAGTCCATGCTCATCTACAGGGATAGGAACGACGTGCAGGTGACGATATTTCATGACCATCCAGGCGGCTGGGAATCCCGGATCCTCGACAGAGACCGTATCCTGAGCAGACAGCAGCGCTTGCGCAATCAGGTTAATGGAATGATTCGCGCCTGAAGTCAGCAATATCTGATCCGTCTGCACATGAATGCCGCGTTCGAGCGACAAGTATCGCTTGATTTGCTCACGCAATGGTAAAAATCCGTATGAATCCCCGTATGCCCAGTCAGCTGGACTTAATTGGGAAGAGGCGCGCTGGAACGTTTGCCTCCAAATCTTCTGGAAGACCGTGTCCACATACGGCTCATGCGGGCTAAAATCAATCCTGACTTCTTGGGCTTCCTCCCCTTTGAGCCATTCCTTCAACTGATCGGCATACGAATTTATATAGGGAAGTGAAGGTAGAAGCGGGCCTTCAGCCTCCGCTTGATTAGGTTCTGCCACTGCTCTATTCCAGCATGAGGTAACCCGAGTACCCCCTCGTCTTGAAGTGACAATGTACCCCCGGGCTAATAATTCTTCATATACGAGCTGAACGGTAGATCGAGACACGCCCAATTGCTGGGCTAACTCCCTTGAAGGAATTAGCTGCTCGCCTTGCGGCCAGTTCCCGTTAGAGATATGGCTAATCACTTGATCCAGCAGCTGCTGCCAGATCGGTTTGGGGTCATCGCGATTAATGTGCAACATTAGGAACACCTGCATTCTGATCATATTAGGGGAGTTATGGATTGCACAAAATGAGATGTTATGGATATGTATCTCCATACCATACTCTGGTATAGTGGCGAAATTAAGAGCCGATCAAATTTTATTGTTCGCCAAGGAGGATTGTCCAATGCAGCACGGAGAGCTCATTTCGCTGAATATCGGAATGCCGACTATTATGAGATATAACGATAACCGGTATTTTCAAAGTACCCGTCTATGGCCCTTTAGAGCTGGACTGGGAGCATTTTATAGGGGATGAACAAGCCGATCTGTTGCGACACGGAGGCAAAGATAAGGCGATTTGCATATATGCCTATGAACACTATCCATTCTGGGATGACTTGCTCGGGAGACCGCTGCCCTTCGGAGGCTTTGGTGAAAATCTGACGACTTGCGGGCTGCTGGAAGCGGATGTGTGCATCGGAGATATCTATCAGCTCGGCAGCGCGATTGTTCAGATCAGCCAACCAAGGCAGCCGTGTTTCAAGCTGGCCGCTCGTTATCAGTATCCAGAGATGCCCTTGAAGGTGCAGGAAACCGGATATACCGGTTTTTATTGCCGGGTGCTTCAGCGGGGGAAGGTCTTTTTCAACGACAATATGATCCTATTGCAAAAGCATCCGCTCGCTTTAACCGTGGCATTCGCAAACCGGGTCATGCACCACGATAAGGACCATCTTGATGATATAGAGAGGCTGCTTAGCGTGGTCGAGTTGTCAGGCAGCTGGAGAAGTACGCTTGAGAAACGCCGCAATAAACCAAGCTGACAGTCATATAAATCTAGGATGGGAGGGATCACGGATGTTACTGGATTGCATCATTATCGGGGGAGGTCCGGCAGGTCTTAATGCGGCTCTCGTCCTAGGGCGCGCGAGAAGAAATGTCATCCTATTCGACGATAACAAACCAAGAAACGCGGTAACACGGCAAACGAGCGGGTTCATTACGAGAGACGGGATTGCCCCGACCGAATTCCGGCAACTGGCGCATCAAGACTTGCGGAAATACCCTACTGTGTTAGTCAGTCCTTCGAAAGTGACTGCTGTCCGCCACATAAACGGCGTCTATCAAGCTACTTCCGAGCAAGGCTACAACTTTGTGGCCCGCAGTGTCATCCTTGCTACAGGACTAAGAGAAACACTACCCGCGGTTAGAGGAATTCACGATTATTACGGCAAAAGCTTATTCAGCTGTCCTTACTGCGATGGCTGGGAGCTTCGAGATAAACCGCTCGTTCTAATCGCTGATCATGAGAGTGCCTTTTATCTAGCTAAAAAAGTGTACAACTGGAGCAAGGATTTGGTGTTCTGCACCAACGGTCTGCCGCTGCTAAGTCCCCACCAGAAGGATAGGCTCCGCCAGCGCGGAATTGCGGTCATCGAGTCTAAGATCGCTGCTCTCATCGGAGCAGGTGGAATGCTGCAGCAGGTCCAATTCGAGGATGGACTCTCCATTGAACGTGCCGGAGGCTTCGTTACCCCGCAATGGACACACGCCTCCCAGATCATCGACATGCTCGCTTGTAGAACCAATGAGATGGGCATCGTTGTGAAGGATCATTATGGCCGGACGAGTGTTCCAGGTGTCTATGTCGCTGGGGATACGTCCTTCCAGCCCCCTGCTCAAGTGATTGTCGCTGCCGCTGAAGGCTGCAAAGCTGCAATTGCGGTAAACACCGACCTCGTCGAAGCGGACTTCTAACTTCCACAAGAAACCCCATGTCCGCTGAAGACATGGGGTTCATTGGTATGCGTTTCGAGAGCATACGTGCTGACGCCTAATATTTTCCAAACGTTATACCGTTCGACAGCTTTTCACATAAAGGAAGGTTAAAATCAGATCAAACTAATGATACATAAACATACCGTCTAACGGGAGCGATGAGTCCACGATGAAGCTAGTTCGTCAAGTGCTGAGCGATTTAGAGCAAAAGAGATTTGTCGGGCGGGAGAAAGAGCTGGACATTATGAAGCAGAAGCTAAATGACAGCAACGACGACTGGTGTCTCATCCATATTTGCGGACCAGGAGGCATCGGCAAGAGCGCTTTGCTTCGTGCCTTCCAATGGACAGCAAGAGAAGAACTCGTCTTCTTTATCGACGGGCGTTCCTTCACGCAGCCGATACATTTCGTGGAAGCCGTGCGTTTGAAACTCGCAAATGCCGGCTTCCAGCCGAATGAGACGGAGGCGAAGCCGCCAGGGGAAGAGGAAGCTGAACTGATTAACCAGGTCGCGCAGCAGCGCGGCGGAATCGTCTTGCTCCTCGATAGCATGGAACGCTGGGGAGCAGCACTAGAATGGCTATTCGACAAGTGGCTGCCGCTGCTGACCGTGCGCGTCAAAGTATGCACAGCCGGAAAGCATCCACTTGATGAAGGCACGCTGTCAGCTTTCGAATGGAGCAACATGTATCGAAACATGAGACTCGCGCCGCTGAACCGTAAAGAAATGGAAGGCTACCTGATCACATCGGGCATCAACGATCCTGAAGTGCGGTATGCCGTTGAACAATTCTCGGGCGGAATTCCTCTTGCCCTCTCACTGACATGCAGCACAGTGCTGAAGCACGGAGTTCCTTCCTTTCTCGGCGGAGATCAGACGCAAGCGATTATCGCTTCGATGGATCGCAAGCTATTCCAGGGCGAAGAGCCTCTCCATATCAAGAAGCTGCTGAGAGCCGCTTCGATTCCGTGGCGATTCGACCAAGATATGCTGCAATGGATTATCGGCGAAGAGATTACGCAGGAACAGTTCAACGAATTCTGCAATATTCCCTACATCAAGCTGTTCCGGCAAGGCGGTTATTGTCTTCTGGATGCCGTAAGCAAATGGATGAATGCCGAGCTTGCACACCGCGCTCCCGAGACGCATGCCCTCTACAAGCAGCGGGCACTAGCCGCGATCGAACGGCGCTGGACGCATACGTCGCCAAGCGATGAAGAACGCAAGAAGCTGCTGCGGCTTGAGAAGGCATTTCTCATGTCTGATGAATTTATGAGAAGCTTTTATTTTGCCACTGATCGGTCAGGATTCAGAATCGATGCCGCAAGTAAAGAGCATATTCCTCTGCTCCGTGAGCTGGTGCAGCAATTTTTCCTTGCGTTTCCTCCATTTCAGAATGATGACACGCTGCAGCATACCTTCCTTGACGCCATTTGGGAAGAAGAGCCCTCCTCGTTTCGGGTTGTTTACCATGATCAGGATGTCGCGGGCATCTACACCTTTGTACCGCTAAACGAGATTACGCGACCCATATTCGCGGCAAATCCCGTCTTCGTCACCTTCATTCAGGAAACGCAGTTGCAGGAGAAGGAATATCTGATCTGGATACTAGGCGTCAAGCGCGAATTTGAGCCAGAGCTAAGCTCGGTTATCGTGCAAGAGCATTTCTCTACTGGCATAGCGGGGAAGCTCGTATCCATCATCATTCCAATTGAAGGACCGCTTGAGTCGATTTGCCGGCTTGGCTTCGAACGGATCCCTTGGGCCGATTACATCTCAGCAGGTGGAATACATTGGAAAGCAGCGCGCATCGACCTTAGAAACGACGAGCTCTTCCACCGAATTCCGGGCATTTGCATACGCATGGGCACGGGTCCTGAGAAGCCAGATCCGCCATCGAAAGATACTTGGTTTGGACTCGTCAAGCAAGCTCTTGAATGCTTTCACTCGCTCGGCTTCGATCTTACTCTTGTGAAGAAGCTCGGCAGCTTGCTACCAGATAATGAATCCGATAACGGAGACGAACCGCTAGCAGCCTGCATTGCTCGGCGTATTACTGTTAGGCTTGAACGGATGGCTGGCGGAAGAAATCAGGAGAAATTGCAGGCACGGATTTTGCAGCTGTTCTATATCGAAGGAATCGGCTCCCACGAGACCGTCGCAACAAGACTCGGCCTTGCGATGACGACCTATTACAGATATTTGAAGAAGGGAATCGGACGTCTCGGCGACGAGCTGCTACGTTAGGCAGGATCTACGATCACAATCGCCTGCATCGTTGGATGCACGGAGCAATAGTACGTATAAGTGCCTACATCTTTGAATGTGTAGCTCCACGAGCGGGTAGCCGGAATCGTCTTACTGTTGAAACGACCGTCCAAATCGGTGACCGTATGCCCTTGTTTGTCGCCATTCACCCAAGTCACTGTAGTTCCGGCCTTTACATGCAGCTCTTTCACGGAAAAGCCCGTTGCGCTGATCGTCACTTTCGTCCCATGCTCGTCATGCATCGTATGATCGGTGCCTGAAGTTGTTGGCTCCGCCTGTGTAGTATCGGCTGGTCCAACCTCTGCTGTCGTCGGCGCTTTCACCGGGAACGTCGACGGCGATGGTGGCAATTGCGGCAGCTTCAACCGCCATTCTGCTGCGCTTGAAGACACGAGCTTCACGCCCATATACTTCACAGCTACGCTGAGCGGAACGAACGTCGTTCCTCTTAATAGTTGAACTGGTGAGGTTAATGCAGCCTTCTTACCGTTATAGACTGCGTTCTTGCTTCCAGCCGTCAGCTTCAGCTCGTTTGCCTTCAGCGTTAGCACAACCTCTCCCGCTTTCGCGCCTTGACGCATGCCGAAACGAACCTCTTCTTGCAGCAGCCGGATAGGCACATAAAGCTCCTTGCCTTGCAGGAACGGCGCCGCTGCGATCGGTTTGCTTTTACCGTCGATAATTGCAGTCTTCTTCCCGTTTGTCAGATTAACCACTCTATCCGACAAGGCCGGGGATACCATCATCATGGTGTGCATGCCGCCAGGGTACAGACCATCGTTCGTATTGTCCTTGATGTTATGACTGTGGATCGGAAAATGTCCGCTCTGGGTCAGCTTGACGAGAATGTCGTACCGTTCCCCAGGAGCAATCTCGATCGTATCTTTCGTGAGTGGAGCCGGAAGTGGCCTGCCATCCGAAGCGATTACTTGAAAATGTTCACCATGCATGTGGATGGAGTGCGTGTCGTAGCCGGAGTTAATTAGCCGAATTAGGATAGAATCTCCTACCCGTCCTTCGACCATGGTCGCTGGATCGCTCTCGGTATCGGGATACGATTTGCCGTTAATTGTCCAATAGCGCGGATGGTAGTCCGTTCGATCGTACGTTTCCCCCTTCTCGACCGCTTCGTGCCATATCGGGTCGATCTCATTCAGCAGGAACACGTAGTCTTTGTCATAGCGGGGACCTCCAGTCCAATCCTCAGGAGCGCCGCCTTTCGCCCTTACGATAAACGCACCATGCATCCCCATCTGTAAATGCTCGATTGTATCCACATGGCAATGGTAGAAATAAGTGCCTGCATGTGTCGCCGTGAAGCGGTACGTGAAGCTTTCGCCAGGCAGTATCGCTTGTGACGTATGGGGAACGCCGTCATTCGCTTGATCGGTATCGAGTCCGTGAAAATGAATCGTATGCGCCAGCTTCTTAATATGCGAGCCCAATGGACCGATGTTCGTCAATGTCACTTCGACTTTGTCGCCCTCGTTCACCGTAAGCGTCGGGGAGGGCAGTATCGCTGTTCCGGGCTCATTCTTTAAGCTATAGCCCCAAATGTAGAGGCGTTTGCCGTCCGCCAGCTTAACTTCACCGTCGGTCGCATAAAGATGGAACCGTTTGACCTGCGTAGTTGGGGTGACGGTTGGAGTGATGGTTGGGGATGCAGTTTGGGTGACGGTTTGGGTGGCGGTTTGGGTGGCGCCTTCGGCAGGACGCGGCAGCACGAACCCTATCAACAACGAGCTAAGGAGCAGCGCTGCTGATAGCAGCAGCGCATACTCCCTAACTTTTATTGCATGGAAGGCTGGTTTCATTTCGTACGGATGGACAACAGCTTCGCTGTTTGATCCCACGTATAGGTTTTGCCGAGCAGCTGTGCCACCGATTCCACAGCGATGTATGTCACGCCTTTCGACACATATGGAGTGGTATCTGCTGTAGCTACTAGCTTCTTCCCTCCAACCAGGACCGTTTTACCGGAAACCTGGTAAGAAGCTCCTAAAGCTTTGGCAACGCTGGAGAGTGGGGCGAAGACGTGGCCGTTCTTCAATAGCGTCGTTGTCACTACCGCTTTGTCATTCACGGTGAGCTTAACAGCGCCTTTCGGAGCGACGATGATCTTGCCAGTGTAGCCCCAAAGCACATCCGTCACTGTATACGTTCCGGGTTTTGTAAAGGTGAGCTTGAAGCTCGGACTGCCGAAATCTGGCACATTCAACATTAGCACTCCCGCCGAAGCGAAGCCTTTGCCATCGTAAACCGGGCTATGCGGCGTCACTACATCGGGATTCACGCCTTTTTCCGTAAATACCTGCATCCCTTTCGGTGCATTCACAACGGCAGTATGCGCTTCACCAGGCGCTCCAGCCAGCCATTGGATTGTATCCCCTGCATTAATGTACACTTCGCCTGGCAGGAAAGCGTTGACCATGACTTGAGTATTTCCCATGCCTGCGAGTACTTTGTATGTCAGCGTTCCGTCCTTGTTCTTGTCGTAATTCACTTTGCCGTTGAGGGTCTTCCAATCTGCAGCAACCTTTGTTTGATCGTCAATCAGCGCATTGTTCACCGCAGCCTGCTCCGCCTTGCTCGGAAGGAGACTACCGCTTGGTAGGACGACGACCGTGCCTTTCATTATCGGGTGAATCAGGCAATAATAGGCGTACGCGCCTGCCTTGGTAAACGTAATGGAATACGATTGCATTGGATGCATTTCCGGAGAGAACAGCATCGTGTCTCCTGCCCAAGAAGAGCCGCTAGCTGGCGAAAATTTGGTAATATCAAAGTCCTCACCCGGCGGTGGATTGCCGATCAAGAAGCCGAGCAAGTGGGGCGCAGCCATATCGTTATTCGTGAACTTCACCGTGTCCCCTTCATGAATGTAGATGACGCCAGGCTGCATCGAAAACATTTCTGTATCCTTCGACATCATTTTGCCTACGGATACGCCCCAAGCTTGCGGCGCGTTCGCATCTGCTGCGAATGCACCTGTTACCCCCGTCAGCGCCAATATAGCGACGAGAAGCATAATACGAATGAATTTCATCCTCTTTCCTCCCCAATGTTAATTATGACCCATTGGCATCTTAGCTGTTAGACGCTTCCACGTTCACTACCAATTCACTACCAAAAAACAAATAAAGCGAGCCATCTTTCCTCATTCAATGAGAATTGATGTCTCGCCTTTATTTAGCTCACACGGCAGCCGCACTTCAAAGATCGTACTAACGACGCTGCTCTTCACTGTTATCGTACCATGATGCTGCTCCACGATATTTTTAGCGATGAACAGGCCGAGTCCCGTGCTGCCCTCGTGATATGTACGCGCTTTGTCGCTTGTATAGAACATGTCGAATAGATGAGGCAGATCTTCTGGAGAGATACTGTCTCCGTAATTGATAATGCGAACGACGACCTCCTCGGAGTCGAGCTGGCAATCGATATCTACGTACTCGCCTTCCCTGCCATAGTGCGCTGCATTACTAAGCAAATTCTCAAACACACGAACCAGCAATTCACTATCGCCGCGAACCTTTAGCGCAGGAGTCAAATTCAAACGAGAAATTAAGCTCTGTTTCTCGAACAACGGATAGAGCTCTTCATTCAATTGAAGCAGCAGCTCGCTAAGATCCACCGGATTATTATAGTCAACGGACAGCTTTCCATAATTCATTCTGGTGACTTCAAACAAGTTGTCAATAAGCCTTTCCAGTCGTTGCGATTTCGTGTACGCAATGGAGGTATAGTGCTTGGCTTGCTCGGGAGACAAGTGCTCATTCTTCAGTATAAAATCCAAATATCCAATAACGGACGTTAAAGGTGTACGGAGATCATGCGCTAGATTCAGAACGAGCTGTTCCTTGCTATTCTCTGCAAAATCTCCCCGCGCTAGCGCTTGACGGAGCTTCTCCCCCGCCAGATTGATGTCCCTCGCGATGTCACCGAATTCGTCTGTCGATGGAATGACGATTCTGGTCTCGAAATTGCCAGATGCAAGCTGGTTAATGCCTCCTGAAATATCCCGAAAGTACTGCGCGTACTGCTTCGTGAGCAGAAAGAAGAAAGAAATCGACATCGGGATAAAGAAGAGGAGAAAGAAGTTAACGTCCCCGACCTGTTTGATGAACACACGAAGCTTGGTCGATGGATCTTCATACTTAGTCGTATGATAATAGCCTTGTGCGACCTTATAGATGACGAATGTAATCGCCCCGGATAACAGCATGCTAAGACCGACGAGCACAATCATGTTGAATCTGAAGCTTCGAAATCGTTTAGCCATGATAAGAATAACCGACTCCCCATATTGTTTTGATCAGTTTGTTCTTGTTCAAATCATCGCCAAGCTTCTTCCGCAGCGTACGGATGTGCACCATAACCGTATTGTTGCCCTCGTAGTATTCTTCCCCCCACACCTGTTGGAAAATATGCTCTGTACTGAACACTTTTTTCGGATAACTAACAAGCAAGTGCAAGATTTCAAATTCTTTAGGTGTTAGCGATACGGGATTTCCATTCACGAGAACCGAACGTTCCTCGGGATTAATGACGACGCAGCCCGCTTCAACAATTGGCTTGCCTGCTGCAGCTGAAGGTCGGCTAAATTGCAGGGAGCGCCTGAGCTGTGCGTTCACCCGTGCGACCAATTCCATCGGATTAAAAGGCTTTGTCATGTAGTCGTCTGCACCTTGTACAAGACCGGTTATTTTATCAAGATCAGAGGTCTTCGCACTTAGGAAGATGATCGGCATATGATGCTTGTCGCGGATTTGCCTTGTTACTTCGTAGCCATTCAGCTTCGGCATCATAATATCGAGAATCGCCAGATCAATATGGTGTTTCAGGATTGCGTCTACGGCTTCTGAGCCATCCAATGCTTTGATACAACGATATCCTTCCTTCATCATGTGCAGCTCAACCAGATCTGCAATCTCCGCATCATCATCTGCAATTAGAATCGTAATCGGCTGCTTCATCGTAACCTCCTCACTTGCATCGTTTTCATCTATTTTAACAGTTTTGTCCAGGAGGCGTCAGTTGTTTGGCACTTCGAGAGGTAAACAAGCCGAGAATGGCGGCAAACAGCCCATACAAGATACATCCCACCAACCCCCCGTACGTATTCAGAATAAGATCGTCTACATCAAATTGGCCAATCGAGAATACCGCCTGTGAAATTTCTAGCACCGAGCTAAGCAGCAAAGATTGCATCACCACAGCTAAGACGGTTAACCGCCGCTGTGAGTGTAGCCAGCCAGTCAGCACGCCGAATGGCAAGAAAATCGCTATATTGCCGATCAGATTCAGTAATCCATTGTCGGTCATGTCGTTCAGTGTCCTTCTTATTTCATGGAAAGGAATTAGATTCCCTTGCTTCATCTTCATCACTACGTGCGCAGGATCATACCAGCTCATCTCGAACTGCTGCCTAAGATAGGTGATGTCGATGGAACCGCCTTTAAACAGGATGACCTTCATGACCAAATACAAATAAGCTCCAAGAAGAACACGCAGCAGAATAACTCGTTCCTTCGACATTATCCAGCCACCTTCTTGCTTGATGAATCATCTTCCCATGTCGTTACAATGACTCCATCCCTATTATCCCCAGATATGGTATAGCTTCCATCACTCGGAACCACCAGCTCCAGCTTGCCTTTGATTGGATAATAGGAAATCGTGTACATTTTGCCAGCAACTTCTGCGTGAATGCTGCTTTGCTCCTTCAAGTAAGCCAAGTATTCCTCCAAAACAAAGTCATACTCGTTCATAATTGCGCTGTGCGGAAGACCTACGTAGCGAAAATGCCATGGCTCATACATAATGCCCGTAATATCCGTCTTATCTTCCGGATAACGCACGACAAAGCCATGCTTCCAGGCGTTCTTCTTCAACCACTCGCCCTCTGGCGAACTCTTCATAGCTCCGAGCGTGGATCCAATATCCATCGACAGCCCTAGATTATGCTCACTGTAGCCTGGCGGATTCGCTTGGTCCGATCCCAGCTTATCGTACAGCTCCGCTTGTTTTGCCTTATCTCTGTATCCGCTATTGATTAGAAAGTGACTGACGCCATCCTTCTCTGCTGCACCAATCATCTCGTCAAATCGATTCAGCATATCCATCGGCAGCTCGACAGTATTGTCCAGTATGCCAAAGCCATTCAACAAATCTTGATGCTCGAACAAATTGATAACATCCGATACTTTGTATCCTTTTGGCACGGAATGCTGTGCGTTCACGAGCAATAAATCGCCTTTGTAGATGTCGTCCTTATCTAAGGTGAGCACAGTCTGCTTCGGTCCCGATTGAGATTGAGATTGAGATTGGGATTGAGATTGGGGCTGATCTGCTTGTTTCGGCCCTTGCTCATTCACCTCGTTTTCTTTCGCAGCATACTGTTTCCCGAATATGATCAAGCCGCATACAAGCAACAACATCATGACAACAATCATTTTTTTCATGTTTCGCTCCTCCTTTACCTCCTCAAGAGTAATGGAGAGAATTTAAAAATTAGGATGGGAAAAAATAAAAAATTTATTAAAACCACACTGCGGGAGCATCCGAAAAGCAAAAAACACGCCGAGAATCGACGTGTTTGACGTACCTGGAAATGGATGCCTTAGCTAAAAGGATGTGACAGATCGTCTGCGAATAACAGCAGGACAGCAATTGCCAAAGCGATGTTGAGGAGTGCCGGGAAAATCTTACCGAACGAATGCTTAACTCGGACATGCGAGAGAACCGCTACCAGCATCATAATGCCGATCCCGATTCCTGCCCATGAGGCAGCTCCCGGATACCAGTAGCCGATGATGAGCAATGCGGCTGTAGCAAGTTGGATCATGCCCGTAATGCCGCGGAACCACTGAGGAAATTGAATGGAATCGAATAACTCTACTTGATGCTGAGCTCCTGTAACCTTGCTTACACCAAAGAAAGCCATGGAGAAGAGCAGCCAGCTTTGAAGAACGATGGAAAGTATGTGCATTTGAAGTCCTCATTTCATTGTTATATTGGACACCATAAAGTGTCCTATTTCATAATACGACACCATAAGGTGTCCTGTAAAGATGCAATTTATGTGAGTCAAATAAAAAAACGCAACCTATTTCAGGTCGCGCCTAAGTTTCACATGCTTATTTTCTCGCATCCATAATAAATAAAGAAGCATCTTGATTCATGAAGATTTTACTGCCACTATAAACGGTTTTGGAGCTTATATCTTTGAATCCAATCTTGGACATCAGATCGTTAAGGGCTCCCTGATCAAATCCATTATGAACCATTTCTGCTGAAACGTTCTCATTCTTGTCGAAGTCTACGATCAGCAAGTGCCCTCCCGGATTCAGCACTTCATATAACTTTGACAATATGTGCTCTACATCTCTGATGTGAAGTAAAACTTGAGCCATAAAGATATAATCCGCTCGGATCTCAGAACTAAATCCGGTTTCAAAATCGAAGCATAGCGTACTGGCATTCTGGATACCGGCATCCGCTATTTTTAGATTAATCTGTTCAAGCATATTTGGTGAACTATCCAAAAAGATGATGTGCCCGAAATCATCCAGCAAATTCAGTCCAACAAGTCCAGTTCCACATCCGAAATCAATCGCACTTTTGTCCGTTCCGTTCTCTATATATTCACGAATAGCGTTTGACGCGACCTTCGCGATTTGAATTCTTTCCGTCGTGTCGTATTTACCTGCCATTGCTTCAAAAATATCTGTATTTCCCATCCCTTTACCTCCACTTTGTACTCTAGAGCTGAAGCCTAACGCAAATCTGGCCGATACCTGCGAATGACTTCCCTTATATGATTGAGCGTATCCGTTAAATGAAGATTTTGAAAGACGTGATCGCATTCTTTACGATACCCAACTTCTTCCGTGTAATGATTCAGCACATGATCGACTAGTTCCGGTCCGGCCCCTTATGCGAATCCCGTACCGTTCTTTATCGATTTCCACCGTTTGCACAAAACGACCGCTGCGCTCCGCATCTTCAAATTCTTCTCTGGATACATAGTGATAGTCAAAATCCGGTCTTTCCTCGTCTCTTGGCAACCGAACTTTATATATCGACCTAAAATCCCTAGGTAATTAGTTATAGACTGAATTTGCTGAGGCACTAATTGTAACGACCTTTTTCATTCCGTTCGTTATAATATAGGAATCGAACAGGGGGATCTTCCAATGATTATTCATATGAATCACGTCACATGGCGCCGCGAGGGGCTAACACTGCTAAATGATGTAAATTGGCAGGTCGCGCCAGGCGAGCACTGGGCTTTGCTTGGTCTGAACGGCTCTGGCAAAACAACGCTGCTGAATATCGTTAACGGGTACTTTTGGCCATCTGAAGGATCCGTCAGCGTGCTCGGCTTTCCTTTCGGCGAAATTGATTTGCGTGATCTGCGCAAATCTATCGGCTGGGTCAGTTCGTCGCTGCAGGAGAAGTTATATGTCAGCGATCGGACACAGAACATCGTAATCAGCGGTAAACATGCAACGATCGGAATCTATGATGCGATTTCAGACGAGGATTTGGCATTCGCGCAATCGCTGATGGAGAAATTAGGCTGTGCCCACCTATGGGACCGAGAGTTCCGTACCTGCTCACAGGGCGAGAAGCAGAAGGTGCTAATCGCTCGCGCACTAATGGCCAAGCCACGCATACTCATTCTGGACGAACCGTGCACCGGCCTTGATCTTTTCTCCCGTGAGCGGCTGCTTTCCAGCATCAAGGATCTAGCCGAAAGCGACGATGCGCCGACTTTAATTTATGTCACGCATCATACAGAGGAGATTTTACCTGTGTTTACTCATGTGCTGCTCCTCCGCACCGGCGAAGTCGTGTACAGCGGAAGAACCGAGGATGCACTCACTACAGACCGACTTAGCGAGTTCTTCGAATCGCCTGTTATTGTGGAAGAGTATAATAAGCGAGTATATGTGCGGATAGTGGAAAAATCTGGATCCGATAACGGCGATCCAGAGGGTAATGTTCATTCGATTTTTGCGGAGAATGCGAAGTGAGTTCCATATGTTACATATCCATGGCTACCGTTAGCGCATGCGATGAATCCGGACTCTACGATTTCCCATGCACTCATAATGAAAAAGGCGATACCCAAAGGTACCGCCTTTTTTCTATATCGCTCCATTATTCAAGCTCAAACTTACTTACAGCCTCGCTCAGCTTGCTCGCCATTGAGCGAAGTTGCTCGGATGCGCGAGCGACTTCTTCGACGGATGCGAGCTGCTCCTCGGATGCGGCCGCTACATGATGAGAATGAGAAGAAGACGTATCGGCGATACGTGTCTGCTCCTCTAAGGTTGCGGCAATCTGCTGACTGCTAGCGGACATTTGCTGACATGCTGCCGATACTTCCTGTATGAGCTCGGACACTTGTTTCACTGATGAGAGAATCGTTCGGAACGACACACCTGTTGCTTCTGTTAATTCAGTAACAGCACGCGCTTCCTCGGCAGAAATAATTAGCTTGGATGCGGCTTCTGAGGTTTGGGTCTCAATCGCCTGAAGGATTTCTCGAACATCGTCAGAGGATGTCTTGGAACGTTCGGCCAGCTTACGAATTTCAAGAGCGACAACCGCGAACCCTCTGCCGTGTTCTCCAGCGCGGGCGGCTTCGATTGATGCATTCAGAGCAAGCAGGTTCGTTTGATTAGCGACATCAGCAATGAGACCTAGTATTTCGCCAATTTTTCCGCTAGACACTTGCAACTCCTGCATCGTATCCACGGCGGTAAAGACGCCCAATTCCATCGTTTTCATTTGTTGTAACGTTCTTGAGATCGCTTGTTCACCTTCAACTGCCTGTTCGGTCGTATGGAATGACAGATCAGACACGGCTGCTGACGATTCGGTAATCCGCTGGATGCCAATAGCCATCTCCGTCATTGCGCGACCGGACTCCTGAGAACTGCGAAGCTGCAATTCCGTGCCGGAGGCGACAGATTGAATGGCCACTGTAATTTCTTGAGTGGCATTGGCCGTTTGGTCGGAAATTTCTTTCAGATGAAGCGAAGACTCCGTTACTTCATACGATGTTTTCTTGATGCTGCCTGTCAACTCGCGCAAGCTTTGGATCATCTCGTTGAAGGAGGAAGCCGCTTGACCGATTTCGTTGCTGCTCGTTATGGGCAATGTAATCGTCAAATTACCTTTCGCGGCCTCCTGGGCAGTAGCTGCCAGCAATCGAAGCGGCCGAATCGCCATTCGAATAAGGAAGAATAAAATACCTATCGCCAGAACGGCTGCAAATCCTCCAATACCGATCGCTTTCCATAGTAGAGATGACAAATTATGCTTCACCTTGCCGTAGTCAAAGTCCAGTCCGAACATGGCGACTATTTGTCCATCCTCGTCTTTGATAGGTGCCAAGTAAGAAATCCAGGTTCCGATGTCATCCGAGTAAGGCTCGGTTAATACGGATTCTCCTGCCATGACACGGTTATAGCTGTCCAGAAACACATCATCCAGGGGATAGTCCGTGCCGTTATCATTACTGCCGGCGCTGCTTTGGCTGGATTGTATCATCGTAATGAGATTCTGCTCACCGTCCTTCTCGAATTTATTCGTGGACATGTAGTAAGCGTTAGTTATTTGATCAGGATCTGTCATAGCACTCAGTAGGTTTTGAAGTTTCGTTACGTCATCCGCTGCAGGCGTCTTTTTGTTGGCATAGGCTTCGGCTATAGGATCGATGAGAGGGCTGCTGACTTGTGCTTGCGCTCTCAGCTTCTCACCGACATCTCGAAAATCATTGAATGCAGCATTCTTTTGTTCATTGTATAGCGTCCATACCATAACAGCGATTACGCATAGGAAGAGAAGAGACAACGTTAGGGTAGTGGATAAGACCAAGCTTTTACGTTTTGGGAAAGTAAGCAAGACAAGTCACCTCGGTGTATATGATTTATTGAATTATGAACTCTAACATAGCACTCGAATGTTAAGAAAGTTCGGGGATTGGATATTTTTATGCAAATGGAAAACGTAAAAACAGCCACCCCGTAGGATGGCTGTCTACTACAATTGGTGTAAACCTTCATTCAACAACTCCAGCGCTTGGTCGAGCCGTTCCGCGTAATCACGGAGGGCTGCAGCGACTTTGGAACGTCTTTCTGGATCTCGCATAGTAGCTTTAACATCGCCCATATTCATACCGCCGTCGAGTTCTTCCAATTGGATCCACAATAGGCTTCTTCCGCCTGTAGGTGTTTCTGCGGGTAACAGCTTTTGTATTTTTTCGCCAACAAGGACCAATTCCGAATACACGGGATTCATATCAGCAAGTTTTCTGAAGATATATGTAGGCTCTCCTCCGCTTGTGGCAAGGTTACAGACGTAAACGCCGTAATTTTCCCATAATCCAAGGCTTTCCTCCTCGAATCGACCGGCTTCAATGTCGTCAGCCCATGCGCGATATGCCGCCGCACCGAAAAACATACCGTCACGTTCCGGCAGGCTTAGCCAATGTGGCATTTTCTTAGCTACCTTAAGGTAGATTTCCTGAAGCGAAACCTCGCGTTGTTTTTCACCGATAAAAATCAAATCCAATTTATTTTCATCATTCATTTCATAGTCGATTGTAATGGTGTCATGAATAAGCAATTTCAACGTTTGTCCGCTGTTTTCGTATCCGACAATAAGGATGTATGTCCCTACGTCAGACTCCCATTCCGGTATATCGTTAAGATTTGATTTTACAAGAATCGGAACACCTTTGTTTATATAATCTACTATTTTCTGCTGATAAGTAGTCTTATCGGCGATGATTTGCCCGGCGTTAGCGTACTCATGGCTATATCCGAGCACATCCAAAACATAGGCGATATGTTCAGGCCCTGCTAGATACCCTGATACGCAGTACTCGCAGCTGGTTGTTAAATTATGATTGTAAATCTGCGCGACAGTATCTCCGGTAATCGCGGCAATATCCCAAAAATCAAGCTTTTCATGCCCACCTACGCGTTCCAATATAAATGTAATGCGATCTGGCAGGCCAAAGTTATGTCCTTTCATTCCTTCAAATAAGCTGCGAATATCGGATAATCGATCAGCGTCTTTATAGGATTCCATTACCAGTCCTCCGTTTAAAGAATATTTGAACAATGTTTAAATTAAATATAGCACAGGGCGCTGAACTCTCGGTACGCCCTCTTGAAGTTTAAACCACAAAAAACACGCCAGCTTCTGGCGTGTTAATTAGGAAGAAAGGATAGACAATCATAACGGCATAGAAATCGCTACAGAGCCTCCGCGTTCTTGTACGTTACTTGCTGATTTGTGCCTGCATCTTCAACAATACCGTCACAGCCTCAGCTCTTGTTGCCTTGTCTTGAGGGGCGAATCGATTATCGCCTTTCCCTTGCACGATTCCTGCTTGCTTCACGAAAGAAACTCCGGCCTTGGCCCACGCTGGAATATCCTTGTCATCTGCGAAACCGATTACCGCATTCGCTACATTTGATTGACCCAGTGCGCTAGCAATCATCGCTGCCATCTCTGCGCGTGTAATCAATGCATTAGGACGGAAGCTCCAGTCGTCATAGCCTTTAATCCATCCTGCTTGTACCGCTTGCGCGACTGCTTTCTGTGCCCAAGCTCCAATCTTCGCTTCATCGGTGAAAGCGAGCTTCGCTCCTTCTCCTTGCGGTTTCAACGTATTCACCAGCATCACTGTGAATTCTGCACGAGTCACCGTTTGTTTCGGCCTAAACGTGCCGTCTGGATAACCGCCGACGATTCCGCCGCTCACCGCTTGCTTGATGTCAGACTCCGCCCAGTGTCCGGAGATGTCGCTAAAGGTAATTGTTGGCTTCGTGTTGTCTGGCGAAGGCTCCGTTGCCGGCACTTCTGCCGCATCACCTACAGCGAATACCGCATATTTCGTAAAGTGATTGACATCTACGGTAATGTGATCGCCGTTAACCGTGCCACCAACTTCCACCCATGCTTTCTTCACTTCGTCATAATAGAAGACGGCTGGTCTTTGATCGCCCGTTAAGCTCGCCGGATCGAATTTTAATGTTAATGTGACCGGTTTACTGAAGTTCTCCGAGAAATTTTTCAATATTTCATAGACAGGACTGGAAAGAACATCATTTTCCGTTAAAAGCTTTTGAGCGTCCAACACTTTCTCAATCGTTAATTTCAATTCTTCAACAGAAGCATCTGCCGGAATAAAGACAGTAACCTCATCGTTCAAGCTAACCTCGCCTGTTCTGCCTGCAGGAAGTGTTAATGTACCATCTGTCGAAGTCAAGGTAGTATCGTTTGGTAATGTCGAACCGCTACCTCCGCCGCTACCGGATGGTCTTGCCGTTGCTGCCGCAACTGCCAATGTCGCGTTGCTTAGCACTGGCGTTCCAGCTAAGCCATGGTTGTCCACTGGCGTAACTTCAAACTTAATGGTCTTATTCAGATCACCGGTTACCGGCGTATACGCCAAGCTTGTTGCACCTACTATCTCATTATAGGTTGTGCCATTTGAACTGCTCAACCATCTGAATGTAGATGTTCCTTCCGTATCTCCCGTATCTGAGTCATTGAACGTATGCATACCCGTCAGTTGCACGCCAACTTTCGCAGTTCCTGTAATGGTCACGGATGACGCCGTTGGCGATGTATTCTCTGTTTCTGGGAACTCAGCTGTTACTACTCCCGTACCATCTTCACTGATTACGGTTGTTACGGTTGTCGCTCCTTCTACGGTAAAGAACGTTGAACCCACACCTGCTAATGTATATCCTGCCTTAGGTGTAATCGTAATCGTTGCTGTGTATGCTGTATTTCCCGCAAATGCTTCTGGCGATGAGGACCACGTAATTGCTGCTGTGTATTCCGCTGTAGCTTCTATTGTTATGACTGGCGCTTCTCCTGTTACTGGCGGCGTTACGCCAGCAATGGCTGATTCTGCGATAACCGTTGCCGTTACTGGGAATTCCGCTGTTACTGTAGCTGTACCATCTTCATTTGTTACTGTTGCTACTGTGGTCGCTCCTTCTACGGTAAAGAAGTCTGTACCCAAACCTGCTAATGTATGTCCTGTTGTTGGTGTAATCATAATTGTTGCTGTGTACGCTGTATTCCCCTCAAATGTTACTGGCGATGAGGACCATGCAACCGCAGCTGTGTATTCTTCTGTAGCTGCTATAGTTGTTACTGGCGCAGCACCTGTAACTGGCGGGGTTACTCCAACGATGGCTTGTGATGCGATAATCGCTGCTGTTTTTGGAAATACCGCTGTAACAACACCAGAGTCCGCATCATTTGTTACCGTTGTTGCTCCTGCTACTCTAAAGAAGTTCGCATTCACTCCCGTTAGCGTATACCCTGCTTTAGGTGTAATTGTAATCGTCGAAGTGTATGATGTATTGTCTGCAAATGTTACTGGCGATGGTGACCATTCAACCGTTGCTGTGTATTCCGATGTGGCAGCGATTGTCGTTACTGGCGTTTCCCCGATTACGGGCTCCGTTACCCCAACTATATCTGCTATTGTGATCGGTGCTGAATCTGTTTCTGGGAATACCGCTTTTACTACTCCTGAACCTGCAGTATTGGTCACTGTTGTTGCTCCAGCTATGGTAAAGAAGCTTTCAGTGACATCTGCTAATGTATACCCCGCTGTCGGTTTAATGACAATGGTGGCTGTATACACTTTGTTTCCTCCAAAAGTTGAACCCGCTGTTGGCCAAGTAATCTTCGCTGTATATTCCGTTGTTGCAGCGATTGTAGTTACTGGCGCCTCCCCTGCTACTGGTGCAGTTACCCCAGCGATGGCTCTTATGGAGACGGGTAATGCGGGTGTAATATTAGCTGCATCTACCGTCAACTCTTGCGCTTCGGAAGCTGGTTTCTGTGTTGTTGCCGCTGCTCGAACATAAATCTTATCGCCAGCGCTAGCAAAAATATTGTCTGCGCTTGTTCCTGCAATCGCCGTATATGGGCCTGCGTTTACCTGGTATTCCATCGTATCCGTCACACCGTTTAACATCGTTGTTCCCGGCTCTGTTCCAGCTGCCAACGTCGCTGTTGTCGGTGCTGTTGTCGGTCTGATGTCCGATAATCTAACCGTCAATATCTTAGCACTCGAAGGATCTCCTACGATACGGACGAATATCTGATCCCCTATATTTACGTTAATGCTATCGACAAAAGGTTCATCACCTGTGATCGCAGTGTAAGTATCGCCATTGTCCAGCGAAACTTCCATACCGCTTGCAACATGGTTCAACTTCGTTGTTCCAACGTCCGTTCCTGGTGTCAAAGCTGTAAATGCCCATAATTGCGGAAACTGACCTGGAATGATATACCAGTCCGAATCGAAATTCCAATTCGCATAAGTGCTCTTCATCTGCATATCTAATGTCGTTTTGCCTTCACCGATTGCGGAATCCAATGGTCTAGGTGCTTCACTATTATAGTAATTGTTCGTGTTGTTTGATGTGAAATTTTGACCAACCAGGCCGCCAACGAAAGAAGTTCCAGTTGCAATGCCTGTGTAGTAGCTATTGCTGATATGACCTTCATTCTGACCTACCAAGCCTGCAGAAGTGTAAAATCCATCCACATTGCCTGTCGCGTAGCTGTTGCTAACTGTTCCTTTACTGTAACCTGCTAAGCCGCCTGAATAGGCTCCAGCTGTACTTACATAGACTGTCGCGTAGCTGCTTGTGAATGTTCCTTCATTCCAACCAACCAAGCCACCTACAAAATTACCCCCGTGCACAGTACCTGTACCTGTAACACTGCTATTGCTTATCGTTCCATAATTTCTACCTGCTAAGCTGCCTATGAAAGCTTCATCAGCTTGAATACTTACATCTCTCAATTGCATGTTTGTAAGCTTGCCTGAAGAGCCTACAACACCAACTAGTCCCTGATATTGAATAGCAGATCTATTAATATGAAGATTTATAATTTGAAATCCATTTCCATCCAAGCTTCCTTCGAACCTTGCATCGTTATTTCCAACTGGTTCCCAGTTTGTATACGTACTCAAATCAATCGTTGCCGTCAGCTTGAAAGAAGCACCCAAGAAATACCTGACCTGGTTAAGCTGATCAGCAGTTGCAATCTGATAAGGATCACTTAATGTACCCGCTCCGGCACCTGCGTACTTCAAATTCACGGATTGGTCAACCTGCACATCATCATAACCGGTCGCCGTCACCGTGATCGTATGATCTCCTTGCGCCAACACACCGGCTGCAATCGTGATCTTCCCCGTTTCAATCGTGTATTGCGAACCTTCTACAAGAGCAGTATCGCCGTCCTCCACCGCCGTGATCGCTTCACGCCACGCTAAATCGTCTTCGAACGTAAGCTCAATGTCATTTGCAGTTTGGTTATCTGCCTCATCCGCTGAAAGAACTGGCGGGGTAGCCCCTCTAATATCCGTGAGACCAACCGTCAATAGGATTTCACTTGCATCTGCAATTACGCGGACGTGAATCACATCACCCACATTTAAGCCGCTAAAATCGACAGAAGTAGCATCGATTGAGGTAAACTCACCATCATTAACCGAGTATTCCAATCCGACGCCAACATCGTTCAACTTCGTTGTACCGATAGCGGTTCCAGAAGACAAAGATGTTGTTTCCATCCTGTAGAAGCAATCATCACCGATAATTCCACTATCATTCTGTCCTACCAAACCGCCAGCATTTTGATTGCCGCTTACAGCTCCTATGGCATAGCTGGTGCTGATTGTTCCTCCGATATTGTAGCCTACCAATCCGCCCACATTATTCGAAGGACTAGATTGTGATGTTCCACTTACATTTCCTGTCGCGTAGCTTCCACTGATTGGTCTGCCATTGAATCCGACTAAACCTCCCAAGTAAGCACCAGTGCTAGTTACATTTCCTGTCGCGTGGCTATCGCTGATTGAATCACCGCTATAACCAGCCAAACCGCCTACATAATTAACTCCACTTACACTTCCTGTGGCGTAGCTCTGATTAATGGGTCCTACATTATTACCGACCAAACCGCCTACATTATCTCTACCCGTTCCACTCACACTGCCAGTCGCGTGGCTGTTGCTGATAAGGCCGTAACTTTCACCAACTAAGCCGCCTACTCCAAAAGTTTCGTTGCCACTCACGCTTGCTGAGGAGTAGCTAGTGCTGATTTGACCCATATTGCGGCCAACTAAACCGCCAACATAAGCGCTATCATTTTCCTCTCCTACATCTCCACTAACATTGCCTGTAGCATAACTGTTGCTGATTGCTCCAGCATTTTCACCGGCCAAGCCGCCTATATGGCGGTATCCTGAAATATGTACGTCTTCCAGCTTCATATTTGTAACCACACCTTGCTCACCTATGGAACCAAATAAGCCTCTATATTCATCACTTGTCCAATTAATCGTTAGATTCGTAATTTCAAACCCGTTGCCGTCTATATGGCCTTGGAATTTATCTGCATTATCGCCGATTGGCAGCCAGCCCTCGCCGCTAGCGTAGCCGGAATCAACGCCCAAATCAATATTATCGATGAGCTCATAATACGCCCCCAAATTTTCTCTTACCGCATCAAGCTGATCAGCGCTTGCAATCTGATAAGGGGCGGTTGATGTACCTATCCCTCCTGCGAAGCTTTCCGCAGCATAGGCTTTGCCTACTCCAGGCTCGATCATTCCCGTCATTCCGCCTATCACGATCAGCATCGCCAACATGATAGATATTCCTTTTCTATACCTTTTACCCACTTTACTTCCTCCCTTAGCACAATGTGAACGTTGATTAAGATCTCAATATAGTGCTTAAGCCTGCAAAAAGCGTCAAACTAAAGTTGTAAACCCGCATAAAATATCGAAAAATGGCAAAAAAAGCCACCAACCGAGCACCTAGCAGCTCCGGTTGGTGGCTTTTGTCTCTCTATTAAATTCGGGCTATACCATTAATTGCAGCGCTCTTGCCCGTGCGATCGCCTGCCCTCGCCGTTTTACCTCGAGTTTTCCATACAGACGAAACACATGGCTCTTGACCGTTGCTTCTGTGATTCCGAAGCGAATGGCGATCTCCTTATTGGATAAGCCTTCCGACAACGCATACAATATTTCCGTTTCACGGCTCGTCAGCGTATCAATTAGCGTCTGTTCCGCATTTGTGGGAAGAGTATTCGTCTCCGAATCTTTCGTTTCGTTCACGCGGGATCGGGAATCCGTAAGCGACTTCAGGTAAACCATGCGGGCCATCATCATATCCAGCACTTCCAGCAGCTCGTAATTAAACACGCCGGACATCAGGCTATTCTCCAACAATAAGACAGATGGCAGCGAGTTCCCCGGAAAGAGTACGGGCATACAGAGAATGGATAACGAATGACTGCGGCGGATGTACGGATCAGCGGCATAAACGCTGTTCGAGGCATCGGCGAGCACGATCGGTTCGCCTGTTCTGACGACATAGCGAACGATAGCTGCTGCATACGGAGATTCTTCCGATCTATCGAACGCACCGCATTCCGCAACTACTGCAAATTGATCTTCCTGGCAGCTCAGTATACACCCCTTCACGGCACCCGTATAACGGAGCGCCGCATCAAGATAACGAAGCATGATCTCTTCGCTGTCTGCTGCACTTGACCACTCGGCAATTTGACGTATAGCCTGCTTCTCATCCCCTGTATAAACCACACTTTCGCCTGCGGCTTCCTCCTGCCCCTTGTCTGGAACAAGCTCCTTACTCGACTTCAGCTCTGATCGTTCCGATGCTCTCACACCATCCGATTCTCCCGAAGCAATAGCCACATCATCTTGCTGCGCTGATGCGGATGCAGGCAGCCCAGGGTATGCCGCTCTCAGCTTTCTCGCTTTGGCAGTAGCTCCCCAGCGCCAATAAGCGGCGTATGCATCTGCCATGAGAACACCTGCCCCGGTTACACTGCCCGCATCTCTATAGAACATCGATGCCCGTTCACAGGAAATCGCTTCCATCAACCCGTACTCTTCTCTTCGCGCTTCCGCAATCGCTTCATCGTACCATTTTGCAGCAGCTGCCCGATCTCCTTCAATTCGCTTCAATTCAGCTGTGATGAGCAGGTAAGCCGAAGACTCTGATCCGAGATAGCCGGACCATTGCTTCATGGATCGCAATTGTTTACTCAGCGCGTCACGAATACCTTTACGCTCTTCCTGCGGCGCTTCTGCATAAAGGGCAGCCATGGACAACGTTTCGTAAACATGCTGTTTGCGGGATTGAAGTGGAATTTTCTTGGTCTCGAATGAGTGGTAGCTAGATATATTCACCCATTTAAGCGCTTGTTGGTAACGTTCTGCCAAATAGTCCGTTTCCATTTTGCAGGTGCAGTAATGGAACACCTGATTTTTTTGCGACAAGTAAACCTGCTCCTCCTGCACCGGAAGACCGATCGCATCAAGAGCGCCGGATTCACCCTGCATCTCTGCCATATACATGCGCGCAATACGAAATTGCATGAGCGTTTCTTTATCCAGCAATTGTCCGAATTTTTCTTCATACTCCGTCAAGAATGCAGACAATGCATATAGGTCGCCGGAATGGTTGAGAATGCGCAGCTCCATTGCATATCCAACGAACGCACTATCGTTTGCTTCCAGCCCGTAGCCTACCGCTTTTTCAAAATAACCCACCGCCTCTTGCGGACTGCGGTATTGCCCGGCGAGACCCATGAGTACGTGAAGTCGACCTCTAATGAGCAAGCTTTCAAAGCGAGTCGAAAGGCCGTATGCGATTTTCGTTAATCGTGAACCGGCGCCGGAACGTGGGAATGCAAAGGTAAGCATTACGCCGTATGCGCCAAGCATATAGGTAAACGCTTCGTTGTTTCCATGCTTCAGTCCATATCGGACAAGCTGGCAGTTCAACAAGGCACTCAATTCAGTATTTGTTACAAATGCCGAAGCCGAAATCGCCATGAACAGATCCGATACTGCTCGATAGACAGGATCACGATTAATAGGCAAACCAAGCAGTTCGTGACGACTCTTATACAAGGCGAAACGTGTCAGTGTCAAATCTTTTAGTAAAGCAGCTTTAGAAGGCTTCACTGGTATTTCCCAGCCGAACTCTGCTAACGACTGAAGCCCTATCTCTACGGCTAACTCTTCGTTTCTTAAATAAGCATGCATGGCGATCCGAATCAGATAAATGCGGGAACGCTCAATCAAGTCCGTTGTACGGGTCATCAACTGATCGAGCAGCTCCTCCGCACGCTCAATGCGGCCGCACATATATTCGCATTCGGGCAGCTCTAGAAGTAAACGATAGGATAGCGAATCTGTACCCTCCTCATTTCCCCCTATCAGACTTAATCCCTTTTCCAGGAAATGCAACGCAGCCGAAAATGCCGTAGAAGCTTTGGACTTCAACCCAGCCTGAAGATTATATGCAGCCAGCTCTCTTTGCTCCGTCTTATCCACCATTTCAGTGGAGCCGAGATTCAAGTGATACACTTTGTCAAAGATCGATTCTTCTTTCTGGTCGAACTCTAGACCTTGCAACACACGCCCGATTCGCAGGTGCAAGGCTGCTCTATCCGATTCGGGGATGGTTCGATAAGCTACCTGCTGCACGCGATCATGCACGAATGTATAATAACAATCTTCTGCATCTGCTTCCGATTCCTCCGTGTCATCCTCGCGCCATATCAAACCTTCTTTCTCAGCTGGGAGCATAAACTTGCGCGCATCAGACAAGGACAGTTCGCATACCCTCGCAATCATTGCCAAGCGGAAGCGGTGCGAAGCCGCTCCTGCCATTCCGAGCAGAACGATCGTTTCACTTGGAAGCATACGGAGCCTGGAGCTGATTAAATGATGAATATCAGGATCTTCAGGCATCTGATTAACCGAATCCGTATCCCATACCCAGCTGGTTAGTTCTTCTTCATAATAGAGCTTACGTTCACGAAACAGGCCATCTAGAAAACGATGTAAATAAAGCGGATTGCCACCTGTTCTTTGGTATAGAGGCTCGGCAAGGAGCCGAACGCGATCCGTATTCTCGTGAATAACGATAGATGTGAATCTCTTAACGTCCGTGTAGGATAAGGGGTCGAGCGTTATATGCCGCACCCGCAGCAGCTCTTCTTCCTTAAGCAAGGAGAGCGCCTCTTCAATCCATGCAGCAGCCGCAGCATGATCTTGTCCCTGTTCAGTCAAGTGCAGCGCCGTTTCCTCACGGAAAGCACCTATAACTAACAATCCTTGTAAAGTTGGGTCATGGGCCAATGTCCGAAGGACATCCATTGTAGCTGGATCGGCCCATTGAAGATCGTCAAGAAACAGAACGAGCGGATGCTCTTTGCTGGACAAATTCTTCATGAATAAAGGAAATAATCGCCGAAAACGAATAGCCGCCTCGGCAGGAGGCAGTGGTTCTACGGGAGGAAAGTCACCGAGCAGCGCTGATGCTTCCGGCAACAGCGCCGCAATTACTCCTGCTCCTTGACCTAACTCCTCAGCTAAATGGGCCTTCAATTTCGCAATTCTTTCAGTAGGTTCACTCCAGATTTGCCGAAGCAATTTACGAAGCGCTTGAAGGATCGGGGAGAACGGGATATCCCGATTCATCAGATCGCATTTACCCGAAATAAACTTGCCGCCTTCGTAAATAACCGGCATTTGGAGCTCGCGAATAAGTGCCGTCTTACCGATACCCGCACGCCCCGTGACGATCACGAACGCTGCACTGCCAGTACGAATCTGCTCGAAAGCCGATCGCAGCGCATCTGCTTCCTTCTCACGGCCGAAGAGAGTCCCCGGAAGTTTGAACCGACTGCTCTCCTCTAATCTAGCAATCTCAAACTCATTAATTATTCCTGTATTCTCCTGAGATAAACGGCACTGTTTCAAATCCACCAGTAGTCCTGTTGCATGTTGATAGCGCTCCTCTGGTGTTTTTGCTAACAGCTTCATGATGATATCACTGAGTGAAACCGGTACCTCTGAACGCAGCTCGCAAAGAGGCTTTGGCACAATAGCAAGATGTGCATGTACCCATTCTTCATCACTCTGTGCATGGAACGGCAAATGTCCTGCAAGCATCTCGTAATACATGACACCAAGCGCATACAAATTGCTTCGCTCGTCAGGCGTACGATTGATCCTGCCTGTTTGTTCAGGCGATAAATAGGCAACATCCGCTGCAGTGTTCTCCCCAAGAACCGCTGCATCCCGTTCCGACAGCATGCGAATGCAAGTCGGATTCAAATGTCTTACCGCCCCGTATCGCTTATGTTCCGTGAGAACCGCTTCTGCCAACGCTATCGCAATATGTATAAAGGATGAAACGTTCATTCTCTTCCCATCCAGCAATTCCTTCAGTAGCGTATCCTCACTTATTAACAATATGTCCAATCTCCCATCTGGAACTATCAACCGCCCTACATGTTCATTTCTATTATAACTTTACTGATTCTCATGGTACAAAGAATTCGTAGGCTAACAGGATTTCGCCAGCGAAGTTAGGAACAACGAATCAAATAATTGAGACTTAAGTTACAAATTTATCCTCGAATAATTGAAATTTATCCCTATTCAAAATATTCCAATAATTCTATTCTGAAATAGATACATATACCATATTGGGAGGTTCCATCGTATGAAGAAACGTCTTCTTGTCTCATCAATTAGTTTGGTCCTTGCAGCTTCAACTGTCTTAAGTACGGCTGGTGCAGCATCAAAAACCGATACCATTGTGATAAGACATACGCAATTGGGCGAGGCGAAACAACAACGCTTCAATATCCTAAAAGATGTATTAGCAAAAGTTACAAAAGAAGTTCCAGGAGTCAAATACAAACTGGACGGCGTAGATTCAGACGTAAACCGCAAAGAGAAATTACGTTCTGAAATGGTCGTTAACAAAGCTCCTGCAATCTTTGATCTATTCGGTGGATCCGATACGCAGCTGTATGTAGAAGCAAATAGGCTGCTTGATCTAACTCCGATTCTGAAAGAGCTTGGTTTATCAAATAAGTTTATTTCTTTGGACGAATTTAAGGTGAACGGAAAAATATACGGTTTGCCTATCGGCGGCTACCAAGAAGGTTATTTCTACAACAAAGATTATTTTAAAGCTCACGGTCTAAAAGTTCCGACAACATTATCCGATCTTGAGAAATTAGCAGCCACCATTAAAAAAGACGGAAAAACACCGTTTGCCCAAGCTTCCAAAGCCGCATGGGTGCCGTTAATGACAGCCAATACATTGTGGGCCCGTTATGCAGGTCCGGATATTACGAACGGATTCGTAACTGGTAAAACAAAATGGAATAGTGCTCCAATGGTAGCCGCTTTTACGAAATACCAAGATTGGGTGAAAAAAGGCTACTTTAAAAAAGGCGAGCTCGGCTTGGATTATGCCGAACAGCGCAACCAGCTCATTCGTGGTGAAGCCATCATGATGTATGACGGATCCTGGGCTTCCAGCGTATTCGCGGATCCTAAGCAAGCCGGTAGTTTGACGAACAAAGTTGGTTACTTCGCAATGCCTTCTGTAGCTGGCGGCAAAGGCAACCAAACTTATGTAAACGGCGGCTTCTCCAACGGATACGGTTTCTCGGCAAAAGTTAAAAATGACAAAAAGCAATTGGCATTCGTAAAATCGTTCATTAAGAACATGTACAATGATACGATGCAAATTCGCGGACTTGAAGCAGACGGTGTCTTGCCTTCCATGAAAGTAGACAGCTCGAAATTGGCTAATGCCAAAGCTTCCGCTCTGGTGAAAGAAATCATTGCAGTAGGCAACAGAGCAAGCGGTGCTTTCCCAGCATTTGATTCACTCGTTCAACCTGACGTAAATACGGCGATTAGTGAAGGCATTCAAAAACTAATTGGCGGTAAAATTACGCCTAAGGCCATGCTCGACGGTGTTCAAAAGGTTCAGAATACAGTAAACAGCGACGACGATTTTTAAGCCAGAATAAGTAAGAAAAGTACCACCCTCCTAGCGTGGGTGGTACTTTTTTATAAAACCGATTCATGCAGCAAATGTCTGATTATCCCGGAGGAAACGATGAACAAAACATTAAGAAACCCATGGACGTATATCCTGTTTCTGCTGCCTCTCCTTGTGCTATATGTCATGTTTTTCATTTATCCGATGATCTCTGCCTTCACCACAGGCTTTATGAAATGGAACGGTCTTACCGAACCGCGGTTTAATGGTTTGACAAACTTTAAGCATGCGTTTAATGACAATTTGTTTTGGGACTCCGTACTTAATAACGGTAAATTCATTCTGTTCTCGGTTTTCGTGCAAGTTCCAATCATCATCTTCTTCTCACTCTTAATCAGCAACGTGAAAAAACTGAAAGGTTTATATAAAACGGCGGTATTTATCCCCTCCGTCATGTCAACTGCGGTGATCGGAATCTTGTGGAGTTTCATCTACGAACCGGATATCGGCTTGTTTAATCAAATTTTGACAAAGCTTGGAATACAACCTGTCATGTGGTTATCCGATACCAAATGGGCCATGTTCTCGATCTTAATAACCAATGCATGGCAGTGGACGGGATTCTATATTGTTATGGTTCTTGCTGCAATCTTGGCGATTCCTAGGGAAATCGATGAAGCCGCAATAGTTGATGGTGCTAGCGCTTTTACACGCGCAACCCGAATTACGGTGCCGCTCATTATGCCGATCATTTCGGTTGTGATCATGCTTTCCATCTCAGGTGCTATGAAAGCGGCTGATATTATCATCGTTATGACAGATGGTGGCCCAGGTGGAGTTACGGATGTAATGGCAACCTACTTAATTAAATACGGGATAACGAATGCGAAATATGGGTATGGCAACTCCATTGGGGTATTGATCTTCATGTTCTCTCTCATTCTTACAGCACTGTACCAATTTGTAATTGCCAGAAGAGTGGAAAGGGTCGAATACTAATGACGATGACGCTAAGATCCGTGAGAAAAAGCATCCCCCATATTCTTTTATTAGGTTATCTAATCGTGACCCTTTACCCTTTCGTGTTCGTCCTCTTCTCATCCATAAAGTCGGATAATCAGGCGATTGCAAGTAACCCCTTCGGCTTCCCTGCTTCGTTTCATTTTGAAAACTATTATGAAGCATGGGTGAATGCGAAGATCAGTGTTTACTTTTTTAATAGCTTGTACATATCAACACTATGCTCGATCGTGACGATTATCTTCTCATCTATGGGAGCATTTGCGATTACGAGGATGCGATATTTGAAAATAAGCAAAGGGCTGTACCAGTTCATCCTTATCGGCTTGCTCATTCCTAGTAATGCCTTACTGCTGCCTATTTTCAAAATGTTGAATGATATCTCCATATTTGATCAACCCGTATTGGGAACCCATATGGCACTAATTCTTCCTTACACCGCCGGAGCAATTCCATTTACAGTTATCATACTGGCTGCGTTTATGCGATCTATTCCGAGTGAAATTGAAGAGGCTTCTGTCATGGATGGTTTGAAGTCAAAGGGGATTTTCGCTAAAATTATTATGCCTATTACGATCCCGGCATTGGTAACCGTATTTATCATTAACTTCATTGGAAACTGGAATGAGTTTCTGCTCGCAAATTTCTTCATTTCCACAGACGAATTGCGAACGCTGCCAGTCGGGATGGTCGGTTTCCGCGATATCTACAACACCAATTATGCTCAAATGTCTGCGGGAATCGTATTCAGCATCCTTCCGGTCATGATTATTTATGCCGTCCTGCAGAAGCAGATTATAGAAGGATTAACTGCCGGCGGCGTTAAAGGCTGATCGGTAACCTCGATACAAAGATATGGCTTCTAAAGAAGAAGCACTACAACCTCATGGGTTGCAGTGCTTCTTTTTTATGCCACATTTACATACGCTCGGTATTCCAATGGTAGCCGTTGATGAATGGTCCAAGATGAATCCTACCCTTGCTGCCTATCTAGGTGATATTGCGGAAGTGAACGATGAGAATCTGGAGAAGATCATAGAGCTTAAACCTGATTTGATTATCGCTGCTGGTGATGTTAAAAACTTTGATAAGCTGAGTAAAATCGCCCCGCTGTCACTGTCATTGAGAGCTATGAAAAACAAATTTATATTTATGGTGAACAATATACGCGCGGTACAGAGATTCTCTATCAAGAGAATAACAGTATCTACCACCCTAAATAACCAAAATTAACTCAAGCGCTTGTTCACTTATCGGTGAGTCAGAATCCGCTCCTCATACCCGATCTCCAGTTGACGCTTTAACTGGGGGGAATTCTCGATTGCCTTCTGGAATAATTCACGGTGCATGGTCAGTAGAGTGCTCGGGGTTAGTGCCCGAATCGTAGCCGTTCTTGGAATCGCCTTAAGCAAAGCCATCTCTCCAAAATAATCGCCATCCTCCAGCACTGCGAGTCTGCGGCTTTCTTCTCCTTCACTCTGCTGCAACACCTCTACTTGTCCACGAACAAGAATATAGAAGCGATTGCCTTCTTCGCCTTGCTTCATAATTGTACGGCCTGAGTTCACTCTTTCCGTAACGAGAGCTTGCTGGATGTCCCCAAGAGTCCCCTCGTCTAGCGTACTGAACAGAGGAATCTGTCTTAGACGTTCCAAAGTTACGTCCGCGCTGGTTCCATCCTCGCTGATCACGAATCCATCCTGCTTGGACCACATTCGTCGATAAATTTCGCTGCTTTCGAGCAGTTCTTCATGCGTACCGCCGCCCGCCAATTCGCCCTTATGGATAACATAGATCCGATCTGCATGCTTGATTGTTCGTAACCGATGAGTAACCGAGATGATCGTTCCGGCTACCGCTCCGGTTGCTGCACCTTCATCATGAGCTACCTGCAGAGATGCCGAATCCGCTATTCCCAAGATCGAATTATAGATAGCCTCTTCCCCTACAGGGTCAAGTGCCGAGGTCGCCTCGTCCAGCAAGAGGATATCCGGCAGTCGGACGAATGCGCGGGCGAGAGCTACGCGTTGTCTTTGTCCGCCGGATAGGTTGCGCCCTCCCTCTCCTACTTTGAACTCGTACCCGCCTGGCTGGGCTGTGACCCATTCATGGATATCCGCTTGCATCGCCGCCGTCTCTACTTCATCATCCGTTGCGGTTAACCTTCCGAACCTAATATTTTCGCGAATACTGGTATGGAATAGAAGTACCTCCTGAGGCACAAAGGCAAACAATTTACGGTAGATGTCGAGAGGCACCTCGCGCGCATCAGCCCCATCCAGGCGGAGTCTTCCAACATTTGGTTCATCGAATCTCATGAGTAAGTTAACGAGAGTGGATTTGCCAGAACCGCTCGAGCCAACGATCGCGACATGCGTTCCTTGTGGGATGGTTAACGTAATTCCACTAATGGAATTAACCGAATCCAAATAGCCAAATGAGACTTTCTCCAGCTCGAGCTCGCGTGTGAAACTGGAAGCTTTGAGTTCCGCATCTCTCCGCGCCTTATTTTCCGCTTCCCCCACTCCAAGTGTCACTTCAACCTCCGTCACCTTTAGCTCCTCCGGATTGCCCGGCTGGCTCAAGATAACCTTACGAAGTCTTCCCCAGCTTAGATCAGCCTGCACGAACTGTGGGAAATATCGGTTCAGCGAAGAAGCATAGCTGCTAATACGCAGATAAAAGCTTTGGAACGAAGCAAGTACGCCCACGGTGAGTAGATCGTATTTCGTTAAGTAAGCACCTACAGCGATAATGACGACATTAAGTATAAGTAGAGTTATTGAGACCGACTTGGCCAGCAATCCCCTCATGAACTGCGCGCGAAGACCCATCGGAGCGACTTCGTCCGTCATCGAGATCATACGTTTGCGTTCCCAAGCGAATAGCCCGAAAGCTCGTATAATTTGGTGAAAATGAAGCCGGTCTAACACGAGCGCGTTGAAGTTTTCCTGCGTTTTATACAGATCCGTAGCGGCTAGCGTGGGCTTATTCATCAGCTTCGGAATGATGAAACAGAATGGAAGACCTATGAGGATCATCCAGAAAAACCATCTGTTCATCGTATACAGAATCGTGAGAGAGAATATAAGGCCGAGGATCGAGCTAATAAAACCTACCAACGCGAGGAATGTGGCATGCATCGTGTTCAAATCGGTAGAAAGCCGTGTCGTAACCGAGCTTGGACTCGTGCGTCGGTAGTAAGACTCCGGAAGGATCTGTAGTTGGCCGAACACGCGATAACGAAGCTCATCCTGCATCCGAATTCCGGTCTTAATGAGCATATAGTCCATTAACAGTTCCGCAGCTGAAGCGAAGATCGCTCCCGATACGAGAATCACGAGGAAAAGAGTAAGTTTATCATAACTCGCGGGAGTAAGAATTTCGTCAATGAGATATTTGAAGCTGTACGAGAAAGTGACTTGGAAAGCGAGCATTACGATCATCAGCGAGAAAATCGCCGTCATTTGCCATCGGTAACGCGCAAATTGCGAGAAAAGAAACTTCAACATCTCTTTCATGGACAATCTCCTTCTATCAATGATAGCAGCACCCTATATAGTTCGACACGAAACGCGCGACAACCTTTAGTAGACGGAATGAGACGCCACTGATAACAATTACGACCCGTTGCTATAAGGAAACCCGAATCTATCCCAAGACTCGTTTTCGACAAAATCAATGATCATCTTGCATCATAAAAGTATAAGTTTGGTAGTCAATCTATCAGGCAATCTATGACTGTCGGAAAAAAATCGCTAAGTCGGAATCCTGGAGACATACCGTCCGCGCGGTCTGCCCCCTTATGGACTCCATACGAAAAACAGCCACCCCGAAGGATGGCTGTTTTGTTCGTATGGAGCCAAGGGAAATCGTACCCCTGACCTCTTTCATGACTATTTGTGCTTGCTCTGGAACGCTTCTCGCATGATCAGTTTAAGCATGCTTGGCTGCACCGCAACCGTTGCCACCGCCGCTACTTTTTGAAGATATCTGTCACTTGAAAGCTGCCCAAGCATGCAATTCGCCAAATCTGCCCTGGATGTGAATCTACCTCTGATATGATTTTCTGCCATTTGATACGGTGTTACTTCGGAAGTTTCGAAAAGACCGGATGGCCTGACGATCGTCCAATCCAAATTCGTATTTTTAACCATCTTCTCCATTCGTCGCATATCCTCATACAACGTCTTCCCGATGGTGTTGACGATGACAGGCTGCACGATTTTCTCAAAGAAGAAACCTCCCTGAGGGTCGGCATGAGGCTCGGTTGCGCTTGAGCTTACACAGACGAGACGACGAACGCCGAAGCGGTTCATGGCCTGGATAATATGATCGATGCCTTGCGAATAGACTTGAATAGGTTGACGGCTGAATGGAACGCCAAGGGTCGAAAGGACAGCATCCTGCCTTGCAACCGCGTTTTCTACGGACGCGAGGTCATATACGTCACCTTGCATCACCCGAAGCTGCTCGTGTTCAATCGGAAACTGCTCAGGATGACGGGTAATTGCGGTCACCGAATGTCCTCCCGCTAACGCTTGCTCCGTCAATAGCCTACCCGTTGGTCCATTTGCTCCAAAAATAACGATTTTCATTTGGCTTCACCCTTCGCGCGACTTGTTGCAGCCTGTTTTGCAAGTGAAGTTGCGCTCCAAAACATACCCAATGCGATGACCGGATGAAGCGCGCCAAGGATTCCGATCTTAGACGAGAGATTAGCCGTGACGAACATGAGGACCACCATCACCAATTGCTGGATGCCCTTCAATCGATATGAGATTGGTAAGCGAGTGATGAATGATAGCAAGATCGTAATAACAGGAAACACGATAAATACGCGGGCAAAGTTCTTATGTGCGACCCAATCGGCCGAATCCACAAATAAAGACATTCCAGCGATAAATACTTGTGCTAGTATTGCCAAAGCGAAAAAGATTGCCGTCCACTTAAGAATAGGCAGGACTTTTGCCTCCGTTTGATTTCGATTTGTCATTGTTAATCTATCCCTTCCCAATATGAGTGAGTGCACACTCATTGATGATTAAAAAAGAGTGCTATATTGTACTGAGTGCGCACTCACTCATCGTATCGGAACCTCCCTCTCATTGTCAAGAATTATTCCTGAGCTTCACGGCTCTAGTCCTTGCATAATCGTCGACAATAGCTGCTCTACAAACTGTTTTCTAGTCTCACCCGGCTCTACCTCGCCTAAAAATTGCATATGAAAAGCATGCTGAAAACATGCACCAAGCAACAAATCTGCAACGCTGCGCGGGCTCACATCAGCATTCACTCTTCCGAGTTTCTGTTCGGCGCGAATATACCCGGCTACGATTTCGTTAGCCCGATGAGGACCTTCATTTCGTTCTTGAAACCCTTCCCGATGACGAGTTAGGAAACTGGGCTCCGTAAATAACGATGCTGTAAGAAAGATAGACAGTATAAAATAATCAAGCGCTGCAAGCGCCACTTCATTCAGGTTCTCCCTTACGAGCTGTTTGCCTCGATTTCCGTTCAACTGGAACAGGACCGCAAGAAAACCTTGCAGATGCTTTTTCATGATCTGCATAAACAGATCTTCCTTGCTTTTAAAATGATTGTACAACGATCCTTCTGAACATCCAGCGATTCGAGCGATTTCCTTCGTGGTCGATTTAGACAAACCGTTTGTAATGATGACTTGTTCAGCTGCATCCATAATTTTATTGCGGAGCTCCATACGATCTACCTCTTTTAGTCATAATCTTCATTATCATTACAACAAATTATGAGTGAGTGCTCAACCAAAGTCAATATTGATCAACTGCCTCCTGGCTGATGTAGAGCCCCATATGAAATACAGCCACCCCGAAGGATGGCTGTTAAATTTCATATGGAGCCAAGGGGGATCGAACCCCTGACCTCTTGCATGCCATGCAAGCGCTCTCCCAGCTGAGCTATGGCCCCGTAATTATAGCGTGTCACAAGGGGAATTATAGCACGCGGCGCTCAGGCTGAACAAGCACTATTTTCACAGTAACACGCCTCTCACCCGCTCCATTACTCGAACCAAGCCTGCCGAAGCCGTGACACTCCTTCACGAATCTGCTCCTCCTGCAAGCCGGCAAAACCAAGCATGATATACGATCTCGGACAATCGGCCGGATTCGTCCAGTGCTTCATCGGCGAGTACACCTGAACGCCTCGCTGAGCTGCCAGTTGGATAAGCTCCTCACAGTCGCGTCCGATTACGTTAAGCAGAAGATGCATCCCAGACTTTTGCCCAATAACGCCGACTCGGCTCTCGAGCTGATCATGGATCGCACGAAGCAATGTGCGGTGCCTCGTCTGGTAAAGCTTCCGCATCTTGCGGACATGCCGCTCGAAACCGCCGTCTCTCATAAAAAGATACATCGCTGTTTGGATCAGCGTCGATACGGATTGGCTATAATTTTGCAACCCCTCCCTATATGTATCCGCGAGCGACTCTGGCAGAACAACATAACTTAGTCTCGCCCCTGGCAAAAATGACTTCGAGAATGTGCCCAAGTAGATGACACGATCGGAACGGTCAAGCGCCTTGAGTGCCGGGATTGGCTGACCTTGATAGCGAAACTCGCTGTCATAATCATCTTCGAGAATAAACCCGCCCTGCTCATATGCCCACTGCAGCAGCTTCCCCCGCTTCTGAACGGGCATTACGATGCCAATCGGGAACTGATGCGAAGGCGTCACATAGACCACATTTGCTCCACTACCCCGAAGCGCCTCAATCGACAGACCATCCTCCTCCAGCGGAATTGGAACGATCTCTCTAAGGTGGTTCACGAACACGGCTCTAGCCCCGTTGTACCCGGGTTCCTCCATCGCAATCCGCTCCGTCAGCGGCAGTAGCTGGCACAGCAAGCTGATCGCCTGCGCAGTTCCAGCACTCAAGAAGATCTGATCAGCCGAGCACGAAACGCCCCGTGACTGGAACAAATACCTCGCAATCTCCTCACGCAGCCCAAGGTGGCCTTGCCGATCTCCGTAGCCAACGACCTCATGCAATCGGTCATCCATCGCTTCTGCCAAACACTTCTTCCACACCTTCACCGGAAAAAGCTCCAATTCCACGTCCCCGTACTCAAAATCTATCGTCCCCGCTCGCCCCTGCTCACTTATTTCCTGGGAAGGTTGTTCTTTCATCTGCCTTACGCTTGCAACAGGCAACTGCTCCAACGGCAGCACGAAGATCCCACTCCTCGGGCGACTCTGAAGATAACCTTCTGATAGCAGCTGCTGATAAGCGGCCTCTATGGTATTTTTGCTGACCAATAAGTGCGCGGACAATTGACGAATCGATGGTAAGCGGTCATTCACGGCTAATGCGCCATCCTCGATTTGCTTACGGATATACCGATAGAGCTGGTCGTACAGCGGGCTTTCGCTCTCTTTTTCAAGTTTAGGGGTTAAGCTAATCATATCCATTCACCATCTGTACCCATAATTTTGTGTATAACTGTCACTTCAGACAGGGACAATTTCCAACTAAAATGACTATAACAAAGACAGACACAACCAGCAACAGAAGGAGAGATACCGATGTTTCCAATACGATTGGCTAAACGCGCATGCACCGACCAAACCCGCATCCAACATTTTCTCGAGCAAGCCCAAATTGGATTTTTAGGCCTAACCACAGATGATATCCCCTATGTCGTACCACTTAATTATTACTGGCGGGAAGGTGCCATTTACTTCCATGGTGCAGCTGAAGGCCGCAAAATCACGATGATCGACCGAAATCCACGAGCCTGCTTCACCGTCAGCGAAGAGTACGGGACAATCACATCGCCGATTCCCGCTCACACCGATACCGCCTACATGAGCACCATTATTGATGGCACGATTCTCAAAGTGACCGATATCGTCGAAGCGACGGAAGCCATGCAAGGGATGCTGAACAAGTACGTACCTGGCTATTACGACAAGCCGCTGCCGCAGAGCCACTTAGAGAGATATGTGTCCTCGATGGGAAGCAAGACGGCTGTTTTCAAGCTCGTTACTACCTCTATCACCGCTAAGGAAAATGAAGCGCAGCCTGACCATATGTTCTATCCGGGGAGAACGATTAGCTCGACCTAAATCAAACTCGAATATATGTAAGAGAGTAATTCTATTGCGGCTTGATGACGCGCCATTTATACTAATCCTGTAAAATCAAACCACCCGCAGGAGGTAGAAATGAAAGTCTATTTGATTCGACATGCCGAACCGGATTACCCGAATAACACGATTACTTCGCCCGGACACTTGGAAGCTGGGGCATTAGCAGAACGGCTTGCGGGTACGAAAATTGACCGAATCTACAGCTCCCCACTTGGCAGGGCACTCCATACGATGCAATACACTTCTGATGCAACGGGGATACAACCTACCATATTGCCTTGGCTTGCAGAGCTTGATGGTTGGCAAATTACAAATCCCTCCGGAGAGGCGACAGTAGCATGGAACTGCGATCACACCTGGGTTCGGGAACATAGACCATATCCTACTCGAGATAACTGGCATGAACTCGCACCCTTTAACAAACCGGAGTTTCGCGATCATTTTCAGATCATCAAGGACAATTCTGATCAATTCTTCGAAAGGAACGGCTATCGTCGCGAAGGCGGGCGTTATCGAATTATGGAGTCGAATCGGGACACGATTGCGATCTTCTGTCATCTTGGCTTCGGCCTCGCTTGGCTCTCCCATCTGCTGGAATTGCCGCTTTCATTAGTCTGGTCCAGCTTTTGGATTGCCCCAAGCTCAGTCACAACCATTGTTATGGAAGAGCGCGACCATGGTTTTGCCGCGCCTCGCTGTTACGGCATTGGCGATATCGGCCATATTTACAAGGCAGGGCTGCCGACTAGCACAGCCGGATTATTCGCGAATAACATTGACTAACTATTGGGGAAAAATGATTGGAGATGCTTTTTGCCTAGTCCTTCGTTATACGAACAATAAATACACGTTGGTCGTGAGGCACACGCCGCATTGCTGCAAGGTGCACCTTAATCGTGCCTTTGTACGCAAGGCGGCTTTTTTGCGTCTACTCGGCTATTGATGATGAGAGGATGAGTGAAAGTAAGATGATTCTATTTGAAAATGCGTATGAGGAATGGCTGAGTAGCCACAAATCGGAGGAGAGCAACCCTCGAAGACGCGAATTACTTGAAAAAGGTCTAGGCCATGGCACACGTGAGTTTCTAAGAATGATCTGGTACCCCGTAGTCCGCAACTTCAACCATCTCTATCCGGAATGGGAAGTAAGAGATTTCAATAACGGCTATCGCTACGTGGACCTCGCTTATATGCCCGGCGGCGAGATGAAAGGCGGCATAGAGATACAAGGTTTCGGGCCTCATGCGAGGGACCTCGATGTAAGAAGGTTCAAAGACTTATGCTGGCGGCATAGTTTGCTCGCACTCGATGATTGGCTATTGTTGCCGATCGCCTACCTCTCGATAACGGAAGAGACTCAGCGCTGCCAGCAGCTTGTGCTTTCTTTCATGGGGAAGTTCGTGACCACGACAGAGCTGCCACAGCACTTGGGCTGGCAGGAAGCGGAAACCGCGCGGTTCGCGCGCCGCCTTCTGCGGCCATTCACGCCTGCCGAGCTAGCTGCGCATCTGCGGATTACTGAACAACATGCTCGGCGGCTGTTGCACAAAATGATCGAGTATCAGCTGCTAGTTGTCGCCGGGGATAAGCTGCGGTATCGTACGTATGCGATACGGATTACTTAGTTTGCTTGTTACTAAACACCACAACACTGCTCCTCCGCTCTAACGAACTCAGGAAGCGTTACTCCACGCAATTGAGCCTTCTTGGGAGGGAAATTGGGGCAATAGCGTGTCCTGAGTTCGTTAGCGGAGTAGAACATCCGAAATCGGCTAAATAAGCGCTATACGATTCGTTAGCCCGGGGTGGGACGGCTGGGCGGAGTTTGTAAGAGCCACAACAACCTCCCCCACTCTACTATGCCATACCCTGTTCCTCCTCTAACGAACTCAGGAAGCGTTATACGAGCAAGTTGGACGGGTTTGATTTTCTAACGAACTCAGGAAGCGTTATTCCGCCCAATTGAGCCATTTTGGGAGGGAAATTGGGGCAATAACGTGTCCTGAATTCGTTAGCGGATTAGAACAGCCGAAATCGGGTAAATAAGGGCTGTACGATTCGTTAAGCCCGAGATGGTTGAGGGCATTCGTTAACACGAAATGGTTAGGGCCAAGCCGAGTTAGTTGGTGAGTGTGCGCGATGCCGTGTAAATGAGCGGTGTTCATGGGTTGGCGGCGAACTAGATCGCGAGTTAGTTGGTGAGTTTGCGCGATGCCGTGTAAGTGAGCGGTGTTCGTGGGTTTGCGGCGGACTAGATCGCGAGTTAGTTGGTGAGTGCGCGCACATACCGTGTAGCTAATAACAAAAACACACCTGCCCCCAGGTGTGTTTTTTCCATCTATCCAACTATCGCTTCTCGCTCTCCGTAATCACATACTCCACCAGATCATCCAGAGGCACAGTCGCGAGGCAGATCGCCGTGTCAGTCGCGCCGTAGTAGATGTACAGCAAGCCGTCCTTCACGACATTCGCTGTAGGGAATACGACATTCGGGATGAACAACCCGAACTTCTCGTAATACGTCTCCGGCTCCATGACGAAGCCCGGTGCACGAGCGATAACTTTCTCTGGCTGCTCCAGATCGAGCAGCATCGCGCCGACGCGGTAAATATGGTCTGGGCCTACGCCGTGATATAGCACGAGCCAGCCTTTGTCGGTCTTGATTGGAGGTGTCGATCCGCCGATCTTCTTGAACTCCCACTCCTGCTCCACCGTCGCAAACAGAATCGGATCTTCCCAAGTGATCAAGTCCTCCGAGTACGAGATCCACATCGCCGGCTTCTCTGTGCCGTATGCTTCTCCGATATACTCCTCCGGACGGCGGAGCAGCGCATATTTGCCGCCAATCTTCTCAGGGAATAAGATATTGTCGCGGTCATTAATATCAAGCGGAGTCGTATCGCAGAGGAACTCCCAATTGATTAAATCCTTCGACGTTGCAATAGACGAACGCGTCCGCCAGTGAACCTCCTCCTCGCCCCAGCCATCCGGAAATGACGGACGCGAGTTGTTCGGAATACCGACGCCTGTTGGGTAATAACTCATTGAACAAGGACGCAGCGCATAATTCAAATAGAACGTATCGTCGAATTTCACCAGGCGTGGATCTTGAATGCTGCCATGCGGGAAGCCAAGCTGCTCAGGATGAATAACCGGCTTATCCAGCACATGCTTGAAATTCACACCATTCTCGCTCTCAAGTAAGCCGAAGAAGCATTGGAACGGATCAAGACTGCCTGCTGTGCGTTCAATCATATAAAATTTATCGTTATCAATAATAACTGCCGGGTTAAACACCGTGGCCTTACGCCAATCGTACAAGCCCGGCGTCACAATTGGATTCGCTTCGCATCGTGTAATTTTCATCATTACATCAGCCTTTCGTGTTGGTTTCAGAATGATTCGGATAGAAACAGAACATTCATCCCACTATATCACGCTACCAAAATGATGAACACCGCATTTCCACAGCAATTCAAACACAAACAGAAATCCAAACATAAAAAACCCACTAACCGCTAAACAAACCAGCGGCAGTAGGCTTTCCTTACTATTTTATTCACTCTCGGTTACTCCATCGGGTTCTTCGAAAGCAAATTGCTCAGCTCTTTCATAAACATGTCGATGTCCTTGAACTGGCGATAGACGGAGGCGAATCTGACATAAGCGACTTCGTCGACTGGATGCAGCTGTGACATGACGAGCTCGCCGATTTCGCGGCTCTCCACTTCGGCAAGCGCCGTCGTACGCAATTCTTTCTCCGCTTCAGACACAATGATTTCAAGCTGATCAATCGAGACCGGACGCTTCTCGCAGGCACGAATAAGTCCGCGCAGTATCTTATCGCGGCTGAACTCTTCACGGCTGCCGTCTTTCTTAATGACGATCAGCGGCGTTTCCTCCACCATCTCGAACGTCGTGAACCGCCTTGTGCATTTCTCGCACTCACGGCGGCGGCGAATCGATTTATTTTCGTTAGCGGGTCTGGAATCAAGCACTTTTGTCCCAGCATAGTCGCAGTACGGGCATTTCATCGGTTTATATCCTCCGTCTTCATGTCAAAGTGAACGCCAAATCTCTTCAGCAATCGTTTACCAACCGTTACCTGTTATTAAAAAAAGCATTCCGCACATAATACAGTTACCAACCGCGAGGAGGTGAACGACAGTGGCTAACGGAAACAGCAACCAACTAGTTGTACCACAAGCTAGCGCTGCACTAGACCAAATGAAATATGAGGTCGCACAAGAGCTGGGCATTTCTCTTCCGCAAGATGGATACTATGGCAACATCACAACAAAAGATGCCGGTTCCATCGGTGGTAGCATTACCCGCAAACTGGTGCAAATTGCAGAGCAATCTCTAGCAGGTCGATAATCTGAAGGCTTAATCAACAGGCTTTGGCTGGTTGCCGGTAGGCAGCCGGCCAAAGTTTTTTTCATGATACCGAAACCCACGATGTTACTCGACGAGCAAATCCGGATATAGGTCCTTGTACTTATTATAATAATAAATGACTCGCTGTACATAGTGCCTTGTTTCTCCGTATGGCACCTGATCTACCGTATCCAGCTTCCCGTCCCAAGTTCCGGCTTTTAGCCAGCGGTTCACCGTGCCGGGTCCGGCATTATAAGCAGCAATTGCCGTATACATATTGCCGTCAAACTGATTATACAGCGCACTCAAGTACCACGAGCCCATCTCAATTCCGATATCAGGCTGGTTCGAAATCGCTTCTAGCGTAACATTCGTAAACCCGCCGCGCTCGATAATCCATTTGGCTGTATCCGGCATAAGCTGCATGACGCCAATCGCCCCTTTTTTGGATACGACGCCTGGCTTATAGTTCGTCTCAACGCGGATAATGGCAGCGACGAGATGCGGTTCGAGCTTGTAATTGGTCGCGCTAACAACAATATCCGTACGGTATTTCACCGGGTACATCCAATGGCTCATCCATTCAGAGCGTACGAATAATAAAGTTAGAAATGCAATAACGAGGATGAGGACCACTCTGCGACGTAATTTGTTTCTTCGTTTTATCTTGTTCATGGCAATCCCTGCTCACGCCAAAATCGTTCAACCTGCTGCTCCGTCTCTGCCAGCGATCCGCTGTTGTCGATGACGTATGTAGCCCTGCGCTTCTTTTCATCAATATCTAACTGCAGCGCGACTCGCTGAGAAGCCTGCTCCTCTGTAAGCTGATTCCGCTGCATCAGCCGTTCAAGCTGAATGCGCTGCGGCACATAGACGACCATCACCGCATCGTACATCGCATCTTGCCCTGTTTCGAACAACAAAGGGATATCCGCGACGATCAGCTGATTCGGATCTTCCAGTTCATATGCCTCTATTCTGTCCCACATTCTCTTCCGAATTGCAGGATGCAGAATCAACTCCAGCTTGCTGAGCCGTTCCGGGTTTCCAAACACAAGCCTGCCGACCTCCGCACGGTTCATTGTGCCGTCTGCATTCAAGACAGCTTGTCCGAATTCAGAAGCAATTGCTAATAGCGCAGGCTCGCCGGGAAGCACTACTTCCCGAGCGACCTGGTCTGCATCAACAAGCTTGGCGCCGCGCGCGAGAAGCATCGCGCTGACTGTGCTTTTGCCACAAGCGATGCCGCCTGTTAATCCGAGTTTCAATCCATTCACCTCATATTAGAATAAGCCTATACACTTGCTTGCTTTCACATTCAATAACATTCTATTCTACATAAGCCGCAAAAAGCCCATCACAATGAGCATAATGCCAGGCAATACCGATAACGTCTGCATGCCGCGCCATCCGGCGAAGCGGAATCCGAGCCTCATGCCTGCAAGCAAAAATACGGCGCTGGCGGTACAGATGACAAAGGCGGTCAGCAGCGGGTTGAAACCAACCATCGCAGCGCCAAGCCCCGCGCCGAAGCTGTCGAGCGACAGTGCGAAGCCAAGCAGAATCGCTTCCGAAGCCGAGATCGTCCCAGAACGATCCACGTCAGCCACTTGCGGTGTACGCAAAATCTGAATGACGATACCAAGCCGCTTGAGCTCGAGATTGACAATAGCCGATGCAGCAAGCTCGCCTGCCGCGGGTTCCACCCCAGTGACGGCGATGCCGCTCACTTGCGACGCTGCCCGATCAGCAGCATCCTCATTCGCGCCGTTCTCTCCGGCCTTTCGACGCTGCCAATATTGAATGAGTGCCCAGACGCCGATACACATCAGCAGAAGTGCACCGATCCATTTTGCTATAACCGGCGACATATAACCTGTTAAGATCGAACCGATTTGCATAGACAGCCAGACGACTAGACCCGAGCAGAACGCGATAATGACAATCGAGAAGAGTGGAATCCGAATGCGTCGCAAGCCATACGTAACTCCAACGCCAAATCCATCCAAGCTTACGGCAAAAGCTAGCAGCAGCAATGATGCGGCATGTACAAGCAATTTGATGTCCCTCCCATGATGACGTGACGCACAGGTTTCTGTGCATTCGCCTAGAACATGAATGGTACATCATATGCGCGCCGCCTCAAGTCGTGCCTTATTTGGCGCTTTGCCCCACTTGCTTCGCTCTCGTTCTTAGCTTCGGCAAAGGCTGACAGCGTAGACAAATATGTGTGCCTCGCCCGCCAACAACCGTCTTAATGATTGGACCGCCGCAGCTGCGGCATAATTCCTTCTCCCGCCCGTAGATGAGCAGTTCATGCTGGAACATGCCCATTTCCCCTTGACCGTTAACATAGGACTTGATCGAGGAGCCGCCCGCATCGACTGCGCGGCTAAGCGTTGCCCGGATTGCCTCATACAGGCGGCTCCATTCCGCAGCCTTAAGTGAATTTGCCGTCCGCTCCGGGTGAATGCCGGATGTGAACAGCGCTTCATCGACGTAGATATTGCCAAGCCCAACAATATATTCTTGATTCAAGAGCAGCGGCTTAATCTTCGTCGTGCGATGCGCGACTTCTTTCTTGAATGCTTGCAGCGTGAACGCTTCATCAAGCGGCTCAATGCCGAGCTTATTGAGCGGCGGCAACGTCAGGTCCTCTCCCGGCGCGAACAGGTGCATCGTTCCGAACTGGCGCACGTCTTTATAGCGCAGCTCTGTGCCGTCGACGAAATGGAACCTGACATGCGTGTGTAGCTCAACCGCTTCATCTTGCTTATATACACCATAACGGCCTTCCATGCGCAGATGCGACACGAGCACAAGGCCATTCAGTATTATCCTTAGAAACTTACCCCTTCGTTCCACGGATTGAATCGTGTGGCCCGCAAGCGCAGCAGCGAATACTTCCGGTTCGTGCGGCTTTTGTATTATTCGCGGAAGCGTAACAGTAACCCGTTCGATCCGTTTGCCTGCAACAAGTTCGTTCAGCGTACGCCGTACGGTTTCAACTTCAGGTAATTCCGGCATTACCTAATTCCCCTCCCTGCCAAAAAGCTCAACCACCATTATACCTCAGCGCGGCTAAAACTCCTAGCAATAAGGACTCGCGGGGTTCAGTTAGAGGTGTATGCAAAAAAGCCCTCGCCGCAAGATGCGACGAGAGCTATTATAGCTGGAACGTTATTATTGACCTCGCACCTCAAATTGCTTGTAATGCGTATGGCTGCCCGCCATATTCGAGAAACCGATTTGCCCGTTTAAATACGGCGCATCCGTATCTTCCACTTGGAGCACCATATTCCCGTCGATGTAGACGAGGAAGCGGTTCTGGATCGCAGCCACTTTAATCGTATAATCGGTGTTCAGCGACCAAGCGAATTGTGCGGAAGCGAGCTCTTTATAGCCGTGCGCATTTTTGTACAAACTGACCTTATCGCCAGGTGCGAGACCGACAGCATAAGATCGGATGCCGCCTTGGACGCGGAACTGGATGTTATGATGACTGCCTGCAATGGGATGCACGACCGCTTCGTAAACATAGTCCTGCCACGAAAGATCACCTGTGTAGCATTCCGCCGGTTCACCGCTGTAGCTTCCTGAGAGCTCACCGCCTTCAAGCGCCCATAGTCCGCGAAGGCTCGTGAACTGGCTTACTGGAAGATGAAGCCCGTGCCAGCGCTCTGTCCGTTCATGCCGGAAGTTCACCGCATATTGCGGCGTGCCCGAGAAGTGCATATGGTCGACATAAGCAACCAAATTATCGTTCCAGCCCTCAGACGGGATCCACTCGATTCCGGCTTCCTCAATGCACACATTATCCATGTATGGCAGCTCGAACGTAAGCGAAGTCCATTCGCCTCGAACTAATTCGACCGTTTCACCGTAATGGCGCACATCAGCATTACCGTCGCGTACATACAAGCGCGCCCGAATGCCTGCTCTCACAAAGTCAGGTACCATCACTTGAGCGCTAATCATCTGCCCCGGATAGAGCTGTGGCGAGAAGCTTGGATCGTACCGACTGTCGTTGAAGTCATCCGGACGATAATAGGTCTTATAATACGCTCGATAACCATAGCCGCATGTCGCGCGATCGAACAACACTTTAAGTGCACGGCTGCCGCTCGCCACTGCCTCTGTCGTATTTTCGACGAAGCTCGTTACGTGTGCCCCGCTTGGGTCCGAATCGGTACGGAAAGCATGCGTGGAGCCTGGATATTCAAAGTGGAAACGCGGACTTTCACCATTCAGCACTGAAGCCCATTCCACTGGCGGTTCAACACCTGCGATCTTGTAGCCGAAGCTTGCGATATAAGACGCGCACCACGGAATATCAAGCATATTGAGCGTTCCGATGACGCTAGAGCAGCAGAGGAAATCGTTAATCGGCTTGCGCCAGGATGCATCAATGCCGTCCAGTCCGTTCATGACGCCCATAATCGTGCCGACATTCGCAACGTTGCAGTCCGTATCATAGCCGCACATGTTACAGATGTTAATCGCACGGGAGAAATCTCCGCCGCCATAGAGAAGCGATAGCACGATAACGGCCGCGTTCGGGATAATATGGCATTCGCCAGGGTATAGTTGGTAGCCGAAGTTCTCTCTAACATAGAAGAAAGCATCACGCCAATCGTCCGGCTGCTCGGCATGATAATCCATGACAGCCTGCGTCATGCGCGTAAACTCACAGTCTGCCGGGATGACCTCCAAGCCCTCTTGCAAAATGCTCCTAATATCCCGCTGAACGAAAGCAGCAGCAATACACGCCGCAATAAACATACCGCCGTATTTGCCGTTGCCATCATGGGATACGCTTGCGATCTTCTCCGCGTACTCGGCAGCGAGCTTCGGATTTCCTGGATTGATGAGTCCCCAGACGTCGATGAAGATTTGTCCGCCAATCTGCTCGGCGACAGCTGCGCCGTTCTGCTCGATCGAGCCGGAACGCGGCGCCATAATGCCGTTCTTCAAGTTCTGGTACGCCGTATGCTCCGTCGACTTGCCATAGCCGCCCCACCAGAAGAAGCTATGACCGTCCGGCGCATAGTTAAGCCAAGTGAGGCCCATCTGCTCTGCCGTAATGTCGCTCGTATGCGTGTAATCTTCTAGCGCTCGCAGGAAGAACATCGGGCCGTTCGTATCATCGTCTGCCGCGAAGTTTTTGAATGTATGCAAGTAGCCTGTAATTTCTCCAAATGTTCTTGCAATCCGGTCATACGACCACTGCTCAATATTGCCGCCATGGCGCACGCCAATGACTTTGCCTAGCCAGCCGGCATATACCCGCTGCATATAATCGTTAGGTATCGTTGTCTGTGTCATTTCATAATCCTCCTTGATCTTAAGTAAGCGGTTACACATTTGGCATAATTATAGGTGGATTACTCGTTTTTATCAAGGTAATTCCTGTAATAGAAAGAGGCTGCCGTGGCAGCCTCTCCAATTTATTCGCAAATTACTTTGCTTCATACCAGTTGCCGCCGTAGCTGACATCCGCTCGTAGCGGCACACCAATCTTCAGCGCACTTGCCATCACTTCAGGTACGAGTGTCTTCATCAGTTCCAATTCCTCTTGCGGAACTTCGAAGACGAGCTCATCGTGTACTTGCAGCAGCATCCGGCTGCGCAGGTCGCGCGCGCGGAGTTCCTTGTCCATGTTCACCATAGCCAGCTTAATGATATCCGCAGCTGTACCTTGAATCGGCGTATTCATCGCCGTCCGCTCTGCGAACGAACGAATATTGAAGTTGGACGCGTGGATATCCGGCAAGTAGCGGCGGCGATCCAAGAGCGTCGTCACGTAGCCGTTCTCCCGCGCCTGCACGACGATATTGTCCATGTAAGTCCGAACCCCTTGGAACGCGGCAAAATATTGCTCCTTGAACCTTGCCGCCTCATCCCGCGTAATGTTCAAGTTGTTCGAGAGTCCGAAATCGCTAATGCCGTAGACGATACCGAAGTTGACCGCTTTCGCTTGGCGGCGCATGTTCGAATCCACCTGATCAGCCGTTACGCCGAACACATCCATCGCCGTCTTCGTATGAATGTCGATATCTGTAATGAACGCTTCCTTCATATTCGCATCACCCGAGATCTCCGCAAGGACGCGTAGCTCGATCTGCGAATAGTCGGCTGCGAGAATTGTCCAGCCCGGCTCCGACGGCACGAATGCTTTACGGATACGGCGGCCTTCCTCGAGACGAATCGGAATGTTCTGCAGGTTCGGGAATTGGCTCGACAGACGGCCAGTCGCAGCAATCGTCTGCCGGTAATACGTATGCACTTTGCCCGTATCGCGGCGAATCTCCTTGAGCAGCCCTTCCACATACGTGGATTGCAGCTTTGCCAGCTGGCGGTAGTGCAGAATCAAGCCGACGATCTCATGGTACGGCGCCAGCTTCTCCAATACTTCTGCGTCGGTGGAATAGCCAGTCTTCGTCTTCTTCCACGACGGCAAGCCAAGCTTCTCGAACAGTACCTCGCCCAGCTGTTTGGGCGAGTTAATGTTGAACTCCATGCCAGCATGCGTGTAGATATCGCTCATATACTGCGAAATATTCCGTTCCAGCTCTGCGCCGAGATCTTCGAGCACAGCAGGATTCACCTTAATGCCCTGCTTCTCCATGCCTGCAAGCACAACCGCAAGCGGCTGCTCAAGCTCGTAGCACAGCTTGCTCATATGGCCCTTCTCCAGCTCCTCCGTCAGAACCGGAACAAGTCTTCGAACAGCGTCCGCCTTCGCAGCCAAATGCGCGGCAAGCACGTCTCTACCCGGCACTTGGAACTTCGCTCCCTTGCCATATACCGCTTCGTCCGACTGAATAGTAGCAAGCTTGTAGCGCGAAATTAGCGCAGCAAGCGTTAAGCTCGTATCGGTCGGGTCGAGCAAATATGCAGCAAGCATCGAGTCAAGCGCCACTCCGCGCAGCTCAATACCGATCCACCACAAGGTCAGCTCCGCTTTGTGCAGATCATAGCCTTTCTTCGGCGCGTCCGCATCCTCAAGCCAAGCGCGAACCGGCTTGGACAGATTCGAATCCATGAGCTCGTCATAAGTCAGCGTCAAGATACGGTCGCCGTTTGCCACCGCAATACCAATCAATCGCGCTTGATGCGGATTGTCACCAACCGCTTCAATATAGATGCTCTCCGAAGAAGCGAGCAGCTCAGACACTGCCGCCGAGGATGTCATGTCGCTCAGCGAGACGACTTCATATGTCACCTCTGCTGAAGGCACATCCGACGCGCCTCCTGCATCAGACAAGCCAAGACGTTCGATGAGCGACTTGAATTCCAGCTTGCGGAACGCATCGCCGAGCGCCGCATCGTCATAGCCGCTGTAAGCAAGCTCGTCCGATTGATGCTCAAGCGGCACTTCACGGTAGATCGTCGCGAGCTTCTTGCTCATCACTGCGCTTTCCTGATGCTCCTCGACCTTCTCCTTCATCTTGCCCTTCAGCTCATTCACGCCTGCAATGACGCCTTCGACGCTGCCGTACTCGTGCAGCAGCTTCAGCGCCGTCTTCTCCCCAACGCCTGGGATACCCGGAATATTATCGGACGTATCGCCCATGAGCCCTTTCAGGTCAATAATCTGCAGCGGCGTCAGGCCATAGCGCTCGTTAATTTCAATGGGATTATAGCGCTCCACATCGGTGATCCCTTTACGAGTGAGCGCAATCGTAACATTGTCGGAAGCGAGCTGCAGCATATCTTTATCCCCAGAGACGACGACCGTCTCTATACCGCCTTCATCCGCAATCCGGCTGAGCGTTCCGATAATATCGTCAGCCTCATAACCTGGCAGCTCATACTGGGCGATGCCGAAGGACTTCAAGAGCTCCTTCAAGACCGGGAACTGCTCAGACAGCTCCGGAGGCGTCTTCTGACGTCCACCTTTATACTCGGCATAGCCTTCGTGACGGAATGTAATCTTCCCAGCATCGAACGCGACAAGCATATGCGTTGGTTTCTCATCTTCAATGAGCTTTAGCAGCATCGTGGTAAAGCCGTACACAGCATTCGTATGCATCCCCGCCGAATTGGTCAGCTGCGGCAGAGCGAAGAATGCCCGATAAATGATACTGTTGCCGTCGATCAATATCCATTTAGCCATTTGAGTGGCACACCTCACCTTATTTTTCCTACTGATTATCATAGCATAAAGCAAACAAGCTTTCCCACCAAAGACGCGAGGAAAGCCCTGCGTTCAAGTGAAAAAGCTTGTTCAATTATCCTTCATTTAACAGATCGTCGGTCTTGGCCGTCCAAGCAGATAGCCCTGCGCATATTGCACGCCAAGCGCCTTCACAAACGTAAGCTCCTCTTCCTCTTCGATGCCCTCTGCGACGAGCGAAATGTTCATCTGTGCCGCTAGCTCTGTGAAGGTATGAACGAGATGGCCTTTCATCTCATCTTGATGGATGCCGCTAATAAGCGACCGGTCGATCTTGATGTAGTCTGGCTTCAGTTCAACGATGGATTGCAAGGACGAGTAACCCGCTCCCGCATCATCAATCGCGATTTCATAGCCTTGACTGCGATAATGCTCGAGCAGCTTCTTCGCCGAGGCGAAATCCTCAATCGAGCTCCGTTCCGTAATTTCGAATACGACATGATGCGGCGACAGCCCATATTGCTCGAGCAGCAAGAGCGTCTGTCCCGGCGTAAAGGTCGGATCCTGCATAATCTGCGCCGTAATATTAATGAACAGCTTCTGACCGCTCGATAATCCTGTGCTGCATTCGATCGCCCGTTCCCGGGCAAGCCGATCAACGGAGTATGTAAGACCTTCTTCCGCGGCAAAATCAAACAACGGCAGCGGTCCGTCAAACCATCGCTGCGTCGGCACCCTCGTAAGCGCCTCATAGCCATAGGCCGCACCGGTCCCGCACTGCAGCGAGATAATCGGCTGGTACACTGGCTGAATGAGGCGACCTTGCAAGATCTGATCCAGCGTGCTCCGCTTCAGGCCGCGCTCTGTCGCACTCGTCGACTGGCCGTGAATGACAGCCTGTTTGATGCCTTCGTACATCCGTTCTTGCTCGGAACGAATGCCATTGTCGAGGATCGATACGCCAGCATGAAGACTAAGCTCAGGCACATTGCCGCCGAATACCGCATTAACGAACTGCTGCTCCCAATCCTGTTTCATCTGACTGCCAAGCTCGAGCAGCTGTTCTTCCATCAGTTCCCTCCCTACATAAGGCAGCTTGATGCAGACGAACAGATCGTCCCGCAGCCATAGTCGCGATAATCCGCTTAGCCCTTCCGGCTTCTGCTCCTGCAGCACCTGCTCGGCGAACGGCTTCCATTCCGCCTTCAGCCTGCCGCTAATTTCCATTTGCTCCTGAGCCTTGCCGTGCCATGCGAAATAGATGATCCCCATTTGCTCTTTATTTGTTACTATCACATTATTCCCTCTCTCGGATGCTCTCAGGTATTCCGGCTGCAACATAGGCACTGCCGCTCACCGCCTTCGCCTGTTTCTTCAATCTGGCAGCTGCCTGCGAGATCATCGCTGGCGTCACCTTATGCTCTCCATCCCAGCACAGCAGTGATAACGATAACGTAACGCCGTCTTGCTCCACCGTCTTCCCGCTTCGGTCCATAACCGCTGTGCTGGCCTTCGCGCCTTGATGATAGGCCCCAACTCCCCCGTCAAAACGCGCAATCATATATTTGCACAGCTTGATTGGAGGATCATCCGTCTCCGACAGTACGATGAAGTCATCTCCGCCAATATGGCCGACAAAATCATGCTGCTCCCCCGCAAGTCGAGTCACGTCCTCCATCACAGTAGCAAGAAACCGAATCAGCTCATCTCCTTGCTGAAGCCGTAGCAATCGTTATACCATTTGAAATAATCCAAATCGCCATAGATGATCGAGAATGGCTTGCCTTACACGGCATGAGAAGCTGATTGGCGCCGCATCCATTCGTTCTATTCTGGAATGTATGACACAGCTTCGCACCGAGGAAGCGAGAACAGCGAATCCGCTGACCGGATTGCCCGGCAATGCGACCATTCAACGAGAGATGCAGCGGCGTATCGACGAAGGATGACATGGTAAAGCCTTGAAATATCACGCGCCATCGCCTGCTGCGCAACCTGCTCAACGGTCAGGTTCGCATCGACAACGAGCGCTTCTTCATCCATCATTCTTGTAATCGAGCGGTTCCAATAAAGCGGCAATCCGAACTGTCCAGCAAGCAGCTGATTCATATTCTCCTTCATGACGAGCCCTAGCGGTTTGCCTTCACTTGCGATTACCGCTCCCTGCACAAGCGTGTTGATCTCGAACATACGGGCTAGATCCGACACGAGCGAGGCCGGGGAGAACGTTGGAATCGGCTTCGCGAGCGCTCCGATTAAGAATGGCGCCGGCGAGTCAGCAGGCAATCCTCTGGCCCCGCTTCCCCAACTCCATTCCTGATGTTCCATCTCCCGGCTTCCGCTGGAAGGCGCACTCTGCTCCAATGCCACCGCAGCTTGTTCCATCGCCGCGCTTTGCACTTGCTGCAGTTGCTGTTTTAACATCGAAAGTACAGCTTCTCTAATTCCTTTGTAGATTGTCGCTTCCGCAGATCGCCCCGTCGCTGATGGAACTGCTGCCGCGAAGCCAATGATGATTTTGCTGCCCGTGCCGCTGCTATTCGCCTCGAATCTTTCATAACCACGGAGCAGCTTGCTCTGAAGGGAGTCGATAGCACTACGCAGCAGCTTGTCCAGCTTCTCTTCCGACTTGCCAACGCGCTGCAAGAAGAAGAAATAATCGTTCTCCATCCTATACCGCCATATGAGTCCTCGCTGCTGCATGACCCATTCTGACATCGCGTCTTGGACCGGCAAAGGCATTGCTGCGGATACATGTGCGATGATGATCCCGATGCCTCCGCTGCCCGACCTTTCCCGAAGGTGCTGAATCATCGTGCGGTCTAATAGCCCATATCCGATTTCGTCCACTTGCATCCCTCTTTAGGTATCCAGTCATATAGTAGGCGCTTCCAAACATTACTATTGTAGGACATGTATGTGATGGGAACGTGAAAGACTGTTAAATTCATGTAAAAATAAAAAGATCCGCGCCGCTTATCGTATAAGCAGCATTCGGATCCATTATTCAGCCGAAACGGCCGGAAATATAATCGTCCGTCGCCTTCTCTGACGGGTTCGTGAAGATTTTGTCGGTCTTGTCATACTCGACGACTTTACCCATATAGAAGAACGCCGTCTTGTCAGAAACGCGCGCAGCTTGATGCATGTTGTGCGTAACGATGACAATGGTGTACTCCTGCTTGAGCTCGGAGATAAGCTCCTCTACCTTCGCTGTTGATACCGGATCAAGCGCGGAGGCCGGTTCATCCATCAGTATAATCTGCGGCTTAACCGCGATAGAACGCGCAATACAGAGACGCTGCTGCTGGCCACCGGACAGCGCCAGTGCGGAATTGTGCAGACGGTCCTTCGTCTCGTCCCACAGCGCGGCTTTGCGGAGGCAGTCTTCTACGATATGGTCAAGATGCTTCTTGTCCTTGATGCCATGATAGCGGGGACCGAAAGCGATATTCTCGTAAATGGATTTATGAAAAGGATTCGGGCGCTGCCATACCATGCCGATCTTCTGACGAAGCAGCACGACGTCGACGCCTGGCTCGTTAATGTTCTGGCCATCAATCCAAATTTCCCCAGTAACACTTGCATTGTCAATCGTATCGTTCATCCGGTTCAAGCTGCGTAGAAACGTGGATTTACCACAGCCGGAAGGACCGATGAGCGCCGTGACCTCACGAGGAGCGAAATCAAGCGACACTCCTTTAATTGCTTCCTTCTCGCCATAGAAGACACGCAAATTTTTTGCAGATAAACCGCCATGTGTATGCACAGATTGTCACTCTCCCCTATTTGGTCGCTGTAAATTTACGGTGCAGGTATCTTCCAAACCATCTGGCCGAGAAGTTGAAAATCAGTACCATAAGGATCAGAACCGCCGACGCGCCAGCTGCAATTTGCGCAGCATCCGGTGCAAGTCCTTCGCTGTTGATCTTCCAGATATGCACGGCCAGTGTCTCAGCCGGTCGGAACGGGTTGATTGGAGAGCGTGCGTCAAGCGGATTCCAGTTTGTAAAATCAAGTCGCGGAGAGCTCATGCCGGCTGTGAATAACAGCGCTGCTGCTTCACCGAATACACGGCCCGCTGCAAGAATCGTCCCTGTTACAATTGCAGGTGTTGCGATCGGCAGCATAACCGAAGTGATCGTCTTCCAGCGGGAGAGGCCAAGCGCGAGGCTTGCTTCCTTCTGCTCACGCGGAACGCTCTTCAGAGCTTGCTCTGTAATACGAACCATCAGAGGTAGGTTGAATACGGTGAGCGCCAGTGCGCCCGAGAATAACGAGAAGCCAATGCCAAACAAGTTGACGATAACAAGCAAACCGAACAAACCGATAACGATGGAAGGAAACGACGAGAGCACTTCAACGATCAAGCGGATCGAGTCCGTTAGACGCCCTGCTTTCGCATATTCGCTCATATAGATGCCGGCGCCAAGGCCGAGCGGAATTGTAATGATTAGTGTAAGCACGAGCAAGAACAACGAGTTGAACAATTGTGGTCCGATACCGCCGCCAGCTTTGATCGTCTGCGGTGCGGAAGTTAAGAAGTGCCAGCTGATATGGCCAATGCCACGGAACAAGATATACCCGAGCAAGCTCGCAAGAATCAATACGATGAGTGCGGATACAGCGTAAATGACCCCGGTTGCGATACGATCTGCCGTTTTTGCGCTCATCGATTTCTTCTCCTTTCAAGGAAGCGAACTACGAATACGAACACGAATGTCATTGCGAGTAGAATGAGTGCCAAGGACCAAAGTGCATTGTTATGCGCAGAGCCCATAACCGTGTTGCCCATATCAAGCGTAATCACGCTAGTCAGCGTCGATGCCGACTCGAACAGCGAGTGCGGGATGTGCGGCGAGTTACCAATAACCATCTGAACGGCGAGTGCTTCACCGAATGCACGGGACATACCGAGTACAACGCCTGTCAGAAGCGAAGGCAATGTCGTCGGAATGACAATGCGGTAAATCGTCTGCCAGCGCGTTGCGCCAAGTGCGAAGGAGGCTTCCTTAAGACCTGCGGACAAGCCGGAAAGTGCATCCGTAGCAATTGTCGTAATTGTAGGAAGAATCATCAGCGACAATACGATTGCCCCTGCCGCAATACCGATCCCCTGACCTGGGAAAATCGCGCGGAGTGCCGGAACGACTAGGCTCAGTCCAACAAATCCGAATACAACAGATGGAATACCTGCAAGCAATTCAATGACCGGCTGCAGAATACGTTTGCCAAGACCGGGCATAATTTGTGTCATAAACACCGCCGCGCATACGCCGAGCGGAGCTGCAATCAAAGCCGCAAGCAGAGAAGTGCTGAATGAGCCGAAGATGAACGGCAAAGCGCCATATAGCGGAATGTCGCCTTCAGGATCCCATTTCAATCCACTGAGAAGCCCGCTGAGGCTGACGCCATCACTAACAAACGTAGTCAAACCGCGGGAAGAGACGAAATATACGATAGCTCCGATTGTCACGACAAGCACAAGAATACATAGCGCCGTGTACACCTTACCTACCCATTCTTCAACCAAATGCGGTTTAACGAAAGCTCTTGTTGATTTTACAGGTTGCACATATTGTTTTTCAGTAGCAGCGGGCCGCTCCATGGATTTTCTCTCCTTCTACAAGCATTTCTATGTTCCTTGGTTAAACACCAGAGGAAGCAAGAGGCGGATCACTCTTGCTCATCCCTCCTGCGTTACTTATTATTTTGTGTTATTTTGTGATGTTGCCAGCTGCATCGCGTTTTACTTGCATTTTGCCAACTGGGAGGTAGCCAAGCTCTACTACGTCGCTGTTTTGAATTTCGTCGCTCATTAGGTAGTCAATGAATGCTTTTGCTACTGCGTTAGGCTCGCCTTTTGTGTATACATGCTCGTAAGCCCATACTGGATAGTTGCCGGATACGATGTTCTCTTCCTTTGCTTCTACGCCTTCGTATTTCACTGTTTTTACAGTGTCATCAATGTAGGAAAGTGCTAGGTAACCGATCGCGCCTGGTGTTTCTGCAACAAGCTTCTTAACCGTACCGGACGAATCTTCTTGGATCGAACCTTGAATGTCTTCCGATTTCGTGCCAAGCGCGAATTTCTCGAACGTTTTGCGAGTACCGGAGCTGCTTGGACGGTTAACGATTGTAATTTTTTGATCTTTGCCGCCAACGTCTTTCCAGTTCGTTACTTTACCTGTGAAGATGTCAACCAATTGTTGTTTAGTCAGGTTGTCGATGGAAATCTCTTTGTTAACAACTGTTGCCATTGCAACGACTGCTACTTGATGGTCAACCAATTCTTTTGCTTTATCTGCATCTGCATCAACGAATTTCTCTTCAGCGAAAATATCGGAGTTACCGAGGTCTGCTTGACCTGCGGATACTTGCGTCAGGCCAGTACCACTGCCGCCGCCTTGAACTTGAACGGTGACGTCTGCGTATTTCGCGTCTTCCATGAATTTCTTCGAAACTTGCTCAACGAGTGGTTGAAGCGCTGTGGAGCCTGCTGCCAGAAGCGATCCGCTTAGAGCGTCTCCGCCTGCGTTTGCTGTGTTCTCTGCATTGCTATTTTGTGAATTGCCGTTAGTGCTCTCATTTTTGGAGCCGCAAGCCGCAAGTCCGATCGTCAACATCAGTGCTACAACAACGAGTAATACCTTTTTCATTTCGTTAGTTTCTCCTTCCGCTCCCAGGCGGTTTATTTGTTTACAAGACTTATTGTAAGGGCGGCGTATTAATGTGGTATTTTCGAAGTGTTAACGCAATGATAAAAGTATATAGAATAATTGAATAATGTATGGGGGTATTATAAAATCTATATATAATCATGTCGTTTGGGAGTACAAATATTATGAATATATTAAGATTGCAAATTTTGGTATTGCTAGATCGGTTGAAAAAGGTCACCGCAGTGGCTGAAGAGCTTGGCGTCAAGCAGCCGACCGTCAGCTTTCATATGAAGAAACTCGAAGAGGAATGGGGTACGCCGCTCTTTGAGATGAAGACCGGGAAAGTGTTGCTCACCGAAGCCGGCAGGCTTCTCTGTCATTATGCGGCGGGCATTGACCAACTCTATCGAGAAGCCGAAGCACGGTTTGCCGTACTCGAGCAGACGGGAAAACATCAGTTCGTTATTGGCTGTACGGACTGTGCGGCGGCAATTCTATTCGATGACGATTGGTATGCGCGTGTCACAGAAGCTGTCGAGGTGCAGATTAAGCTTGTGACCGGATCGAGCAGTGAATTATTAGCGAAGCTTCGTGATGGTACGGTCGATCTGATTGTAAATGGCGGATTGTTAACTCCTCTGACTCAGAATGACTCGGTTCCATTATTAGAAGAAATGCTAAACGAGCGACCGCTTGCGATCTATATGGCGGAGTCGCATCCACTTGCGAAGTCAGCGGCAATACCTTCGTATCGTTTAGCGGCATTGCCTTTTGTAAAGCTCGAGGATAGCGAGCTGGAGGAAGCACTGCTCGATTGGGAGTCGCATGAGAAAGTCAATCTGACCTTAACGCTGTCGACGGATCGGATTCAGCATTCGCTAAGCGCTGTTCGCTCCGGCTCTTTAGTTGCGATATTACCGGCTTTGAAGAGTTCGCAGCTGCCGAAGGGCATTGTGCAGATTCCTTTAACAGGGGCGCAGAAGCCTTACCCATTGACTGCAATTTGGCGCAGCGATTATTGGAATCCAGCCCTGCTTCAACGATTGAGCGGCTTGATGAAGGAGCTGCTAGCTAAGTAAGAAGCAAAATATAAAAAAGCAGCTGATTTCGCGAAGGCGTCTTGTTGCTCGCTTCGGATCAGCTGCTGCGTATAGGATATCGGTTTGGCGGGTACGATAAGTTCGGCTATATCTACGCGTTTAAGTCAGGACGGGATCCTGTTACAAGATAAACAACGGATTCACCAATATTCGTTGCATGGTCGGCGAAGCGCTCGATGTAACGTCCAACGAAGCTCAGCAGGTTTGCCTGCGAAATCGTTCTCGGATCTTCCATCATGATGGTAAGCAGCTCGCGAATGATTTGCGCATACAGGGCGTCGACGAGATCATCGTCTTTTGCCATTTTGTAAGCCATATTCACATTTTCCTGGACATACGATTGAATGGATTCGTACGTCATCATTTGCACGATTTGGCTCATGCGCGGCAGATCGATCAGCGGCTTGATCAGCGATTGACCTTCGAGTCGTACAACGACCTTCGCGATATCAACGGCAAGGTCGCCCATCCGTTCCAGATCGCTGGCAATCTTGAAGGCGACGAGGATCCGCCGAAGATCCTTCGCTACCGGCTGCTGCGTTGCGATCAAGCGCGATCCGATCTCGGATATTTTTTCTTCGATCATGTTCAGCTCTTTATCTTCTAGGATAAGCCGTTTCGCTGCAGTTACATCGACCTTCTCCAGTGCTTGCATCGATTGTGTCAGCGCGGTTTCAACGCGGCGCCCCATCTCAACGATCATTTCGTTCAACTCTTCAAGTCCATGATCGAGTTCTCTACGTTTCGTCATCATGCGTTAGATGCTCTCCTCTATTTTAGGCATATTGGTTGGTTGGTTGCTTGCTTGCTGGCGGCTTTGGATTAACCAAAACGTCCGCTAATGTAATCCTCCGTGCGTTGGTCGCGCGGGTTCGAGAACAGCTTCTCCGTGTCGGAGTACTCTACCACTTCACCGTTCAAGAAAAACACCGTTTGATTGGATACACGCGCCGCTTGGTGCATGTTGTGCGTTACCATTACGATCGTATATTTGTCTTTCAATTCTTGCGCGAGCTCTTCGATCTTCAGCGTAGAAATCGGGTCAAGCGCAGAGGTTGCTTCGTCCATAAGCAGCACATCTGGGCCTACCGCGATTGCGCGAGCGATACAAAGACGCTGCTGCTGACCGCCGGAGAGGCTGAGCGCCGAGCGCTTGAGATGATCCTTCACTTCCTCCCACAGTGCAGCGGAACGGAGCGAAGTTTCCACGATCTCGTCTAGCTTGCTCTTGCTGCGAATTCCGTGCAGACGCGGGCCGTAAGCAACGTTATCGTAGATGGATTTCGGGAACGGATTGGGCTGTTGGAATACCATGCCGACCTTCTTGCGAAGTGTCTCGACATCTACTTCTTTCGAGTAGATATCCGCTCCGCCGATCGTAATTTTGCCGTCAATGCGTGTACCGGGAATCATGTCGTTCATCCGGTTCAGCGTACGAAGCAGCGTCGACTTTCCGCAGCCGGAGGGCCCGATGAATGCAGTGATCGCTTTTTCAGGGATATCCATACTCACGTTCTTGAGCGCGTGAAAGTTTCCATAATGTAAATTCAATTTGCTAATATCAATCAAGGTTTGCGTAGCTGTAGTTTGCATGCTGAACCCCTTTCAGGTGGGTGGACTATTCAAATGAATTCGATCCATGATCAATTGTGTCTATGCTAGATTAGCTTCCAATTGTCATGTTTATATGATCGTTTTGTAAACTCTATATTAAAATTGCTCGGCATGAGTTTGCGTCATGCTAGGTACATGAATGATCAAGCCTCATCTGAGAGTTGGATAATCCGACTCTCAGATGAGGTTTCGCGTCGAATTCCTGTTGAGAGTCGGAATTTGTTCTTCTCGGCAACTTCCGCACAGAGCCAGTTCACTCTTCCGACTCTGAGAGATCATATATGTTCTCTCAACTTCATAACTAAGTAGTTTCGGCGGTGAGAGATCAGGTTTCGGCGCTGAGAGATCATATATGCTCTCTCAGCACCACTCAGCAGCAAAGTAGTGGTTTAGGTCGCTTGTTACTTAGTTGCGAAGAGTTCGGTGATATGCGCCCCCCTCACCACCTTACAAAAAAAGCAACCCGCAAAGCGAGTCGCTTTCTCTCTAACGATTGACCTGCATATCCGACATCAGCTGCTTCATCTGCTCGGTGACGCGCTGCGATTGCTGATACGCATCGCTCGCGAGCTTGCCGATCTCGCCGGCGCTTCTGCTGTTGCCTGCGGCAGTGTGGAACAGCTGTTGAAACACATCAGCGGCTTCCTTTACATACGACTGGCTCGCATCCGCCTCCGACTTACCTTCGCTGACCAGATGTACCGTCTCTTTGACAGCCTCGAGAATGGCACTGATGAACAAGTTAATATCATCAGCAGACTGCTTCGTCTGCGTCGCGAGCTTGCGCACCTCGTCCGCGACTACAGTGAAGCCGCGTCCATGCTCGCCTGCGCGGGCTGCCTCGATTGTCGCGTTCACCGCGAGCAGATTACACTGATTCGCTAGCTCGCGAATTAGCTTCGATACTTTGCCGACCGCCCCAGCTCGATCCTGCAGTTCGCTAATTTGAACTTCCTGCACATTGGTTCGCGCCGACAAGTTTTGAAAGGCTGCGGACACCTTGTCCAGCTCATTCTTCCCTTTAAGCGTCAAGTCGAGCATCGACTGCGACATCGACTCGCCAAGCTGCGAAGCTTCGTGCACCTGAACGACGGAGCGGTCGATCTCGCGAATCATCTTTTCTGCGCCGAGAATCGTAGCTACTTGCGATTGTACCGTCTTCTGTTGAATCAACCGCGACAGCTTAAGCAGATCCGACATCGTCAGAATGCCGACAAAACGATCATCCTCGGCAACGATCACACAGTCATACACCGTCTTATCATCACGCCCAAGCGCAAGATCCAATAGCTGTTGCGGCAATATTTGTTGGTTCACCGTGAGCGGCCGCTCATCCATCAGCTTCGCAATTGATTTGCCATAATAGATTTCCCTGCCAAAACGATGCGTCTGAATAATCGTCAATCTGTTCTTCATCACTAGCCCAAGTGGTTTATGCGCTTCATCGCACACGACGACACATTCGTTGTCCGGTGTCACGGCGAACTGTTCGATTACTTCTTCACAAGTATGGTGAATTCCAACGATCGGTACGCTCCGAATGAAGGGCTCTAATATCTCATAGCCAATTTCAGTTATTGCCGATATTGCTTCTGCATGATCTATGTTGTTGGTCATTGTGGTCAGTTCATCTGTTGTTGTAGGTGCTGCCGGAGTCATTCTCTGAACGGTTTCGAGCTCAGCGTTTCTTCCTAGTAATAAAATAGACATTAGTTCTCTCCCTTCAGGGCTATGTATCTACTTCAAACTATAGGTACAAAGGATTATCGTTATTGCCGTTAAATGTTAAACTAGTGTTAAAATAGAGGATCAAGTTAAGACCAGTGATCGCCAAATTCGTTTTCGAAGGGCTGGCTGCACTCGTTTTCATAACGCTGTTCTTTAGGAACCGCTCATTAGGAGAAGAATCGCCGACCAAACAAGAAACAGACCGAACTACGATAAATTTCATCAAAATAATCGAACGAACGCTTTTGATTGGCGCAACCGGATTCGTCGTCATTCAACTGGTCCGTATCTGCCTCAAATAAAAAAAAGCTGATTCGCCAAAAATCGGCGAAACAGCCCCTCCATACTCATCGCATTCTACGAGCGTTTATCCAAAGCGGAACACGGAACACAAGATTGATGAGCAATACAACGAACACGAGCACAGCAGCCGATTTCTCTGCGATGAGCTGAGCGTCTGGGACTATCGCTTCTGACTGTACATACCACAAGTGAACAGCAAGCGTCGCGCCTGGCGACAGCGGATTGAAATCCCACATGGCGCCCGATGAAGAAACGCCTGCTGTCAGAATAATAACAGCGCTCTCGCCGAAAGCACGGCCTGCTGTCAAACAGATTCCTGTAATAATCCCGTTCAGCGCGACAGGGATGATTACGCGGCGGATTGTCTGCAGATGCGTTGCGCCAAGCCCGAATGAAGCCTGCTTCATTTCTTGCGGCACTGCGCGAATGGCCTCTTCTGTTACACGTGTCAACACAGGCAAATTCAAGAACGCCAAGCTTACCGCACCGCCAATAATCGTTAGACCGACATCGAACTGCTCGACGAACAAAGCGATACCGAACAAGCCGAAAATAATCGAAGGTACGGATGCGAGTCCTTCAACGCAAATCCGGATAAAAGCAATAAATTTATTCGCAGGCGCGAACTCTGCCAAGTAGATCCCCGCAGCCATGCCAAGCGGAATCGAAATCACTAGCGAGATAAACAGCACATAGAACGAGTTGAATAGGACCGGACCGACGCCTCCACCCTCGTCAATCTCACTAGGCAGCCCAATGAGAAAGCCAAAGTCGAGCTTTGGAAGCCCTTTTTGCAAGATCAGGAATAAGAGACTACAGATAAAAACAATCGTACAAAGGCCGACGAGCCATACGACTCCGGTAAATAAGCGGTTGTTCAAATGGTTCAAGCCTCTGCTCGAGGAGAAGGGGTTCGCCTGCGCTTGCAAAGTCGTGGATTTGGAAGTATCCGTGCTCATTGTTTCACTCCTTTACCTTGAATCAAGCGAACAACCACAATCATAATGAGTGAGATTACGAGCAAAATAAAGCCCATCATATATAGCGCGTAGTTCCAAGTGGAATCAAACGGGACATTCGCGATTTGCATGACGATGTTGCTTGTCAGAACCGAAGTTGGTTTGAATAGTGCATTCGCCAGCTGTGGCGTATTACCGATAACCATGACGACCGCCATTGTTTCACCGATCGCACGGGCCATGCCAAGAATAACTGCATACATAATGCCGCTTTTTGCAGCAGGAATAACTACTCGAGTAATCGTTTGGAACCGGGTTGAACCAAGTGCATACGAAGCATCGCGGAACTTCTTAGGTACAGCGACGATAGAATCGTCAATTATCCGGCTGATCGTAGGCAGTACCATGATCGTGAGGACAATCGCCGCAGCTAGAATACCATCACCCATATTCGTACCTGTTACGGAGCGGAGCATCGGAATAAGAACAGTCATACCAAGGAAACCGTATACGACTGAAGGAATGCCGACAAGCAGGTCAAGGATCGGACGAAGTGCCGTCTTCAACCAGCTCGGTGTCATTTCGGCCAAGAAAACTGCGATGATAACGGATAGCGGTACGGAAATCAGCATCGTCAATAAAGTAAGTGCAAACGTACCGAAAATAAATATAAATGCACCATATTGATCATTCTCAGGTACCCATTCCGTACTGAAAAAGAAGTCCTTCACCGAAACTGTCTCAAAGGTAAGCACCCCTGTCCGGCCCATAAGGAACAAGATCGAGAACAGGATGATACATACAAATACGGCGCTGGCGATGCAGATGACTTTAAACGTACGATTATACAGCGATAGCCTTGCCTTACGGCCGAATTTCTTGCCTGATGAAGCTTTGAGACTGCTCCCCAGTTCATCCGCTTTCATTACCTTGCCAGAAGTGGGAACTTCCATCATGCTCATGGCGCTTTAACTCCTTTCGATTATAAGAAAAGCCAGCTTCGCAAGTATCAACTGCAGAAGCTGGCTCCATCCGTCCCTCAATTACTTCTTCATTGCGGAGAGTGGGATAAATTTAAGCTTTTTCAGAGAGCCGTTTTGGAACTTCGCGCTTTGGATGTACTCGATGAATGCTTTTACAGCGCCAGTAGGTTGGCCTTTAGTCATGTAGTATCCGTAGCCCCATACTTTGTACGTACCGTTGATTACGTTAGCTGCTGTTGGAGCAACATTGTTGATTTTGAGTGCTGTCATTTTGCTAGTTACATAGACAAGGTCGATGTAACCGATTGCGTTAGGCGTAGTCTCGATCGCTGTTTTCATGTCGCCGCTCGATTTAACTTCTTTGTAGTTATCGCCTTTAGTCATGTAGTCAGAGCCGTTCAGCGCTTTTACTTGGAAGTTAACGCGTGTACCGGAACCAAATGCACGGTTGATTACAATGATATCAGCGTCTTTACCGCCAACATCTTTCCAGTTGGAGATTTTACCGGAGAAGATACCTTGCAGTTGAACCGTTGTCAGGCTGCTTACGCCAACGTTGCTATTCGTGATTGCTGCGAAAGGTGTTACTGCTACTTTGTTAGCTACAAGACCTGTGAAAGCTTTGAAGCCTGGTACGTCAAGCGATGCATCCCAGTCGCATGCGCCGATGTCTGCGATACCTTTACGTACAGATTGCGGGCCAGTTACGGAGCCTGCTGCCGATGCCGAGATTTTCACTTTCGGGTTCAGCTTCTGGAATTCGTTCTTCGCTTGCAGCGTCAGTGGAAGAAGCGCCGAAGAACCGTTAATGACAATACGTCCGCTCAGCTTGCTCGAAGCGCTGGCAACGGAAGTGATGGAACCGAGTGCAACTGTCAGAGCAATTGCGGCAAATGCAAAGCCTTTAAACCATTTTGTTTTCATAGAATGTAAGTTCTCCTCTCAATTTGGGACAATCTATTAGTTTGTTACTTTCTTGAATGTATCGCCATTCACTACATTAACGTTGCCGTCAATCACAATTGCAATTGGTGTGCCTGGAGCTGCGATTACTTCGCTTGCATCGCTATCCACCTTGCGTACCGTTTCCTTCACGTCAGTCAGAGCGTCCACTTTAATCAACGTAGATGCATCACCGGAATCAACAAGTGCATATACCGTGTCGCCAGCGATAGTAGCTGCAAGCACGTCTTGATCGCCAATCAGCGTAGTCAATGTTTTGTCAGCTGCTACTGCAACCAAGGCAGAAGGCTTGTTGTCTACAGAGCTGATGTATACAGCCTTCGAACCGTCTGTTGTTGCGCCAACGAATACTTTGTCATCCGTTTGCGATGTTACTTGAACAGGTTTGCCGTCTTTTACTGTAGCGTCGAAGCTGAATACTTGCGGCTCCGTACCTGTAGAGTCAATTGCAACATCGTCAGCGTCTACTGGCTTCGTCGCATCAGCCGTTACTGTGCCTGGCTTCGTAATGGTGTAGAAGAACTTCGTGCCGTCCTTCGATACGGCCAAGTTTGATTTGTAATCAACCTTGTCTTCAAGCACTTTCGTAATCGCGCCGTCAGCGAGGTTCATCTTCGCGATGACTGAGCCTTTGTCACCTTGCAGGAAGTAGATCGCGCTGCTATCAGCTGCCCATACGAGCTCCGGCTTGATAGAGTTATCCGTGGAAACGGTCTTCGAAGCGAAGCTGCTGCTCTTCAAGTCGATTACATTTACGATACCGTCTTCATTCGTGTAAACCGCAAGTGCACCGTTCGGGGAAACGGTCAGATTAGAAGCTGATTCTGAGCTAAGAACTAGTTGGTATGCTGCTGTTTGCGCATCAACGATGTAATCGTTACGACCTGTTTCTGTCATCTCCGAAACAAGCAGGTGGCTTGCATCAATCCAGTTAGCTGCGTCTGCGTGTACCTTCTGTACAACATCAATCGACAGTGTACCAGCATCATCAACATTTCCGTCCAGACCAAACGTGCTCAGGAAGTCTTCGGACGAGATATAGTAACTACCGCTTACGTTTTGCACGGCTTGCGCTAGTGTTACTGCTTCGCCGTCAACAAGCGCTTCGTTCGAACCTGCGTGAAGCTCAATTGCATGACCTTGGAAGTAAGCCGTTACGCCAGCTTTCACGTTGACAACGAATATTGCGCCTACCGCTGTTCCCAAGTCACGAAGCGATGCGAATGCAGCGTCTTGCGCCTGAATAGAACGAACTTGAACCGCAGAATCGTTAACCATTACGTTAAGTGTAGCTGCCGCCGAAGTAACTTGATTCGCAGTTGCTGCCGATACTACCCCAGTTGCTGTAGTGCTCAGCGCTGCTGCCAGTGCAGAAATCATAAGCGTTTTTTTCATAGACATTTGGCTCGTACTCACCCTTCTGGTATGGTTTCTTTTACCTAAACAACTATGTACAAGATTGATTATATGGATCTAATGTTAAGAGGTCGTTAATCTAGTTCTCCGGTATTGTAAAGTAAGAGTTAATCTATTGTGGATGTATTGTAAAGGAGTGCCATAGAACTAGAATTCAGCCCCTCAGCGCAAAAAAAAGCCGCTTCAGTCGCCAATAACGACAGTAGAAGCAGCTCTTCGACGATGGTCCCAGTAATCACCAGCCAGATTTCATATTCATTTCATTTGAATTTAAGAATTACAAGATAAGATCTTACTATCACTCATTATAGATAAAAGGTTGATTATCCATGGATGTATCCAATTCACTGTTTCATTCCTTCCCACTCATTCAAACCAAACGATTGCGCCTGCGGCAAATACATGCAGCTGACGCGACAGACGTCTTCGACTTCTATTCAGATCCGCGCGTGATGCAGCACCAAGATTGGGCCGGGCCGCCGACGATCGAAGCAACGGAGTCGTTAATCGATTCTTGGAATGAAGCTTACACCGATCGCAAGCTGTTCGCTTGGGGCATATCCCAGCATGAAGAGGACAAAGTCATCGGGTCCGTCATCCTTATGCCGACCAGAGGGACGTTCGATGAAGTCCCTCAATTCCCCCTGTCGCTTGGCTATGATCTGCACCCCAATTATTGGAATAGAGGTATCGCGTCCGAGGCGTTGAACGGCGTGCTCGACTTCAGCCGCAAATCGATTGGGTTTAATCGCATTCAGGCAGAGGTGCTGCCGGAGAATAAAGCGTCTATACGAGTGCTGCACAAGCTCGGATTTCATGAAGAAGGTGTGCTGAAGCAGTATCTGATGCACGAAGTGACGCACAAGTTTCTTGATGTCGTCATGCTTGCACTATTGCTTAATTCGTAAAAAAAGAAGCCTGCCGCCTAAGCCATGGGGCTTAGAACGACAGGCTTTTTTAAGTTAGAACTACTGGCTTAACAACTTAGTGCGACGGACCGTATTCGCTGCTCTCTGCAATCGCGTCGAGCTTCTCGCGACCCATGAAGAACGCGAAGGCAAGCGCGAGTATAGATGGAATGATCGCCCACATGAAGGTGTAAGTGATGGAAGAAGACAGCGCCGCGACGATCTTATCCAACACTTCCGTTGGGATAAGCTTGCGCGTCTCCGGTGTCAGAATCGCACGCGGATCGCTTAGGTCCAGATTGGCAGGAATTTGGCCGGCATCGGAACCTGCAAACGCATCTTTAAGCTTGCCTGTCATAACATGGCTCTGAACAATACCAAATACCGTGATGCCAATCGTCATACCGAGCGAACGAAGGAAGTTCAGTGTCGCGCTCGCGGCACCACGTTCTCTAGGAGAGAACGAATAAATCGCAGCATTGCTCAGTACCGAGAACGAAGCGCCAATGCCGAGTCCAACAAGAATCATGAAGATCGTTACAATGAAACGAGTGGAATCAACATCGATAGTTGTAAGCAAGATATTTCCAAGAACAAGGATTGCCAGCGTTGGCCACATTAGTGAGCGGAATGACAATTTCGTCATCAAGAAACCGCCGCCAGATGCTGTAATGACCGAAGCAAACATCATAGGCAGAAGGACAAGACCTGCATTTGTCGCTTTACCGCCAAGTACCCCTTGAATAAAGATCGGGATGTACACAGACGCAGTAATAAACGCCGCTCCGCTGAACATCGCCATCGCGTTACTGGTCCAGTACAGCCGCTTGCGGAACATTTTGAAGCTAATAATAGGTTCAGATACTTTACGCTCAATGAAGATAAACGCGATGAGCATGACCGCGAATCCGGCGAACAAGCCGAGAATGCGCGCAGAATCCCAAGCATAATTCGGTTTACCGCCAAGCTCAAGCGCGAACATGAGGCAGACGATGCCGGCTACCAGAGTGAAGGCGCCGCCCCAGTCGATTTTCTGCTTGGAATGCTCTACCGACTCTTTATAGAAGAAGGCGATCATAAAGAAGGCAATTAAGCCAAGCGGCAAGTTAATGTAGAAGATCCATTCCCACTTGATGTAATCCGTGATGTACGCACCAAGCAGCGGGCCAAATATACTTGACATACCGAATACTGCACCGAACAAACCACCAAGCTTACCGCGACTCTCAAGCGGTACGGCATCGAACATGATCGTGAATGCGATCGGAACAAGTGCTCCGCCGCCAATGCCTTGAATGGCGCGATAAATACTAAGCTCGACAATGGAATGCGCAGTTCCGCATAGAATGGAGCCGAGCATAAACGTCAGAATTCCGAATATGAAAAACTTCTTGCGTCCGTACATATCGGACAGCTTGCCGAAGATCGGCATGCCTGCCATCTCCGCTACCATATAGGCAGATGTCACCCATACGAATTTGTCCATCCCACCGAGATCGTGGACGATTGTTCCCATTGCTGTTGCAACGATCGTATTGTCCATGGATGCCATCAGAATGCCTAACAGCAAGCCAGCGACTACGATACCAACATTATTACGCTTTGCCACCATTGTGTGAAGCTCCCCTCCAGTTCATATAATGTTTCGTGTTGTTGTACCCCGCCTTTACAGCTCATCATCAAAAATCGGTACCGAGTTCAACCACACTTGTTCGCCACCCTGCAGCTCCGTGAAGCTTCCGTCCTTGATCTCCCGGATAAAAGCCTGAAGCCATGAAAACTCCGATTCAAGCTGATGCAGGATGAACTGCTGCTCCACGATGTAGATTCGTGCAAGCCCTCTGCTCAGGAACAGCTCAATACTCGCACGGCGCTCCACAATTTCTTTCTCGATGTAGCCGACGCGTTGATGGAGCAGTTCTATCGTCTCTTGCGGCGCAATGTGGCCGATGAGCGACAGAGCCGCCGGGAAGTGCGGGTACTCCTTCACCGGCGAATAGATCAGCTCCCTTATCCATTCATGAAATCCTGCACGGCCTGCATCCGTCGGCGCATAGATCGTACGTTCAGGATGCTTCCCCTCCCGCTCCGTCTGAAGCGGCACAATCCACATCTGCTTGAGCAGCGATTCTACAACGGAATAGAGCGAGCCGTTGTTCAGCTTGATCACATCCGGAATGCCGCGCTGCTTCATCGTTGCAGAAATTTCATACGGATGCATCGGTTTCTCAATGAGCAATGACAAGACAGCCAGTGCCAGCATGTTGTTCACTTTCCGTTTGATCATCTCCCATACACTCCTTCGAAACGCAGTAACACCGCATAGTCTATTTCGACTATACGGTTTCGGATGATTAAAGTCAACGGTCCCGGGACTGATTTCATTTATACATTTCTCTATAACTTGCCCCAGAGCAAAATAAAAAGCCCGAAGTACTTGGAAGTACTTTAGGCTCCTATTCAGTGGTGGACTAAAGGCAAATTACAACGTCTTATACGCACGAATGATCAGTGCGATCGCTTGCTCACGTGTTACTTTGCCGAGCGGATCGACCTTGCCTCCGCCGACGCCTTTCATAATTCCTTTGCTAGACAGAAAACCGACGGCATCTAGCGCCCAAGCAGCAATTTGAGATTTATCCGTGAATGAAGGGTGGTTATCTGCCTTCACCAGCGCCGGATCGGCCGCTTGCGCAGCTCGGTACAACATCACGCAGATTTCCTGACGCGTAATCGTCGCCTTCGGGGAGAACGTCGTTGCTGACGTACCTTTTACAATGCCAAGATTGCTCGCTTCCAGCACTTGATTATCCGTCGTATCTGAGAAAGGATTAGACGTGATGGGCTGCGGAGGTTTACCGGTATTAACACGATATAATTGAACGACGATGCCCGCGAATTCCTCTCTTGTAATCGACTCCTGATATTTGCCAAGTACGGCATCCGTCGTTAGTTTCTGCTTGATTGCCTCGATCAGATCAGGTTTCGCCCACTCGCTGGCTCCAGCAACGAGAGTTGCAAGCTGATCATCAGAGAGCGGCGGTGGTCCTGAAACAGTGCCTGAGCCTGAGCCAGAGCCAGAACTAGAGCCTGTGTCGCCACCCGACCCTCCCGGAATAACGCCAACAATCTGACCTAAATCAGGGAGTTTAATTCCTGGAACCACCGATATAACATCGATATTCGAATCGAGTATCGTCCTCTTCTTCGTCTGAAAAAGACGCGGCACGTCGCCAGGAATCAAATAAACTGGCAGCGTAAACTTATCGATAATCATTTCCACCGCATATACATAGAGTGTTTCCGGGCTCGTTACGGGATCGGTGAAGCTGAGTGGTCCCATATGATCCATCGTATCATTGACATATAAGACTTTTTCGCCGTCCTTGCCGCCTGTTCGTTTGATCTGATAGTACGATTCCATGTTCGAATTATCATTCCAAGCAAGCGTTACGGAGCCGCCCTTATTTTCCGTTAGGGTCAGACCGTCTAGCTGAACGGGCTGCTTGACAGGGAAAGGGCCAATCGTGATGGAAGGATGGCTGTCGGATCCAAAAAGTGGCGAGTATTCGGCATCCAATTTCAATATTACACTTGTTATTGAAACATCCAATGGCAGACTAAATGATCCCCCGAATCCAGGAGCGTACACGTTCAACTCCTGAACCGGATACCAATTTAAACCATTATCTGAGGAGTACTGAATATTCGTGCTGTCCACATCCGTGTTGAGTGCACTGTCATCCGCGACACTGTAACTAATTTTCACCCCGCCAATTAAGTAAGGTGCGCCGTTCATGATCAGCTGGAACTTGGAGATGTGCACCTCCGCATGCGCCCTCGGAAGCGGCAGCGCAACGGTAACGAGCAGCATTGCGCATAACAGACATATAAGCCTCCGCGCGTATGCGCCACCATTCAAACTTGCCATCCTCTTACCTCCCACATAACGATCTCATGCAGCTCTCTACTATTGTATACAGAGCAGGCATGTGCCGGATATTATGCGAAAGTTGTATAAAAGGAGTATTCGGCTAGGTCAGCTTATAGAAAGCAGCAGCGTTCCCGCCGTAAATCGCCTCGAGCTCCTCCGCTTCGAGTGATGATGGCAGCGCAGAAGCCAGTACATCACACACATCACTGTAGCTGCCAGCGAGCAAGCATACCGGCCAATCGCTGCCGAACAGTACGCGCTTCGTGCCGAATACGCCGACGATATGCTGCACATATGCGACGAATTGCTCTGGCGTCCACTCCAGATGGTTCGCCTCCGTAATCATGCCGGACAGCTTGCAATACACGCCTGGGAACGACTCCGCGATCTCCTTCATTTGGCTCGCCCAAGGCTCAATGACTCCCTCGCCGATCCGTGGCTTCGCGATATGGTCAATAACCGCGTGCAGGCCAGGGACTTGCTTCAGCAATTCAATGGCTTCAGGGAGTTGATGCGATACGAGCAGCAGATCGACAGGCAGCTGAATCGCCGCCAGCTCTTGAAGCGCCTCCACGAATTGCGGCTGCAGCACCTCGCGCGCATCCCCCATGTCCTGGATCATGACGCGGATGCCGACAAACTTCGGATGCGAGGAGAACGACTCCAACACCTGACGCCACTGCGGATCGGCAAAATCAAGCCAGCCCACTACGCCAGCCACCGACTCCGATTGCTCGGCAAGCTGCAGCATATATTCTGTCTCCGCATGGGTAGCCGCCGCTTGGACAATAATCGTACGGGACACACCGGCGCGTTCAAGCTCCGGCTCAAGGTCAGCAGGTCCATAATCGCGATATAGAACCGGTCCCGCTTCCGGTGTCAGCCAGCCGTAATCACCGCGATCAAGCTTCCAATAATGTTGATGCGCATCTATTCTGATCATTTTTAATACTCCTCTTATTCATATTTAGTTCGTCCTGAAGCCGTTCATCGGTTATAACAGGTAAATCTGTAAGCGTTTTCTATTTTTACATATCATATCGTCGAAGGAGGATACTAATGCAGCTCAATTTTATGACCTTCAATTTGCGTGTTCACGTTCTGGAGGATGGCGACAACGCTTGGCCTAACCGGATTAATGAGGTTGCTGAAGCAATCAAACAAGCACAAGCAGACATCGTTTGCACCCAGGAAGGATTGCCTTCGATGCTGCAAGATCTGCAAGCGTTGCTGCCCGAATATCAATCAATTGGGGCTAGCCGAAGCAGTGGTACACCAGACGAATGCTGCGCTCGCATGTGCACATGGGCTAAATTCAGCAGCCTTGAAGGCAAGGAATGGATCGTCTATAACACTCATCTCGATCATGTGAGCGAAGAAGCGCGGCAGAACGGCATACAGCTCATCCTTTCCAAGATGAACCCTTCAAAGAGCCTCATCCCATCTATGCTTACTGGTGACTTCAACTGCGAACCTTCAAGCAAAGTCATCGAACTCATTCATGAGGCAGGCCTCATCTCCGCATTCTCGTTCTTGGAAGAACCACTGAGCCGCACCTATCACGGCTTCCAAGGCGGCGATACGGGAAGTCCAATCGATTATATTTACATGTCGGAGGATGCACGAATTTCGTCATCTACCATCGACCGCAGCCTCTATAACGGGCGATACCCTTCTGACCACTATCCGATCACCACAACTGTAATCTTAGACTAAATGCTATAAAAAAGGAGTGCCTCGGCACTCCTTCTTCATGTCTACTATCCTTGGTCCGGCACGAAACGGTTCGTCAATGAGCCAAGCTTCTCGATCTCGATCGTGACGACATCGCCAGGCTTTAAGTATACCTGCTGCTCCGGCGGCAAACCGAGTACGACCCCTTCAGGCGTTCCTGTCAAGATAACATCGCCAGGTACAAGCGTCATATGCTGCGATACGTAGCTCACAATCTCATCACACTGGAAAATCATATCCGACGTATTCGACGACTGGCGTACCTCGCCGTTCACGGTCGATTTGATCCACAGGTCGTTCGGATTGCCAACCTCATCAGCTGTTACCAAATAAGGTCCAAGCGGGCTGAAGTCGTCGCAAGTTTTGCCGAGCAGCCATTGTTGCGTACGAAGCTGCAGATCGCGCGCAGACAAGTCGTTTACCGCACAGTAGCCGAAAACGTGACTCAGCGCGTCTTCTTTCGCCACATATTTGGTGTTCTTACCGATGACGATAACAAGTTCTGCTTCATAGTCCAGCTTCTCTGTTACTTTCGGCACGGCGATGTCTTTCAGATGACCAGTCAATGTGTTGTTGAATTTGTTGAACAGAATCGGGTAATCCGGTATCGGTGCGTTCGTCTCTTCCGCGTGTTTGCGGTAGTTAAGACCGACGCAGATGATTTTGTTCGGATGCGTTACACACGGTCCCCATTCAATGTCGCTCTCCTTGCGAGCATAAGCTTCAGCACCTGCTATAGGTAATGCGGCAACATAGCTGCGTAGAGCAGCTAGCACGGATTCGCCACCTTCAATTACCGCTGTCACCGTAGTTGGTACTTCATGTGTAGCTGGAACGTTTTGAAGCGCATCTTCAATATCAATAATGATGCCATTCGCGACAGCAACGCCGAGCGCGCCTCGTCCTTGTTTCGAGATCGTAACCAGTTTCATAAAGCTCGAATGCCTCCATTCAAATCGTAATTTATATTAAAGCTGCTATGGAATCACACTTGTTATGCGTTCTTGCCGAATACAACGCCGCCGTCTACATAGAATGGCGAGCCCATAACGAACGAGGACTCATCCGAAGCAAGGAACAGAGCCGCTTTCGCAACGTCCGCAGGGAAACCGAGCTCTTCGCTCAGCTGGCGCTTCTTCAGCCCCTTGATTGCTTCCTCAGGATCGTCGTACGAGGTTTTCAAATAATTTTCCACAAAAGGAGTCATAATCGTGCCCGGCAGCAGCGCATTCACACGAATGTTATATTGCGCATAGTCAACCTGCATCGATTTCGTCAGCGCAAGCACAGCGCCTTTCGTTGCCGCGTAGGAAGCGCGGCGGGCTAGTCCGATCTCCGCGATACAAGAGGACATATTGATGATTGAACCGCTGCGGCGCTCGATCATATGCGGAATGACATACTTGCTCGGTACGAAGACGCCGCGGATGTTTACATTAATGACGCGATCCCAAGCTTCCGGCTCGATTTCATGGAGAACGCCGACGCCGCTGATGCCGGCATTGTTGAAGAGCACATCAATGACACCGTAGCGGGCAATAATTTGATCTACCATTGCGGATACTTCATCTGGCTTCGTGACGTCAGCGCGAATGAAGATCGCCTCGCCGCCTGCCGCTTCGATTTCTTGCACGGTTTCCTGTCCGTTCTGCTCGGACAAGTCGTTAATAATCAACTTCGCCCCTTCGCTAGCGAACAGAATCGCCGTCGCCTTGCCGATACCTGAACCTGAGCCTGTAATGAGAATAACTTTATTTTGCAACCGCATGCCTCTCATCTCCCTAAACTTAGTCGTTTTACACAGATAACCGCTTTGCTAAATCCAGCATTTCTGCTCTTGCCTGATCTGACTTCACTGCCCATTGATGCAGCAGCATGGAACAGCTGACCGCCGCTTGCTCCCCGCTGCTTACACGGATCGGCGCCGCTACACATCGAAAGCCCATCACGGACTCCTGATCGTCCAGCGCGTAGCCATCTGCACGGATCGCTTCCAGCTGCTTGAACAGCGCGCTTCGGGTGCTAATCGTATGTGGCGTGAGCTGCGCAAGCTGCTCCTCTGGGTATAACCGAAGCAACTCTTCCTCGCTCAGCTGAGCTAGCATCGCTTTGCCTAGTGCCGTTGCATGAGCCGACAGCCGCATCCCTGGCTCGGATTGCAGCCGAACTGGAGCTACCGCTTCGAGTTTCCCTAAGTAGAGAACCTGATTGCCCGCGCGCCTCGCCAGTTGAACCGTCTCCTGCAGCCGATCACGCGAGCCCGACGCTTCCTCCTGGAACGACTGATGCAGATCATACTGCTTCAAGTACGACGAACCGAATTCGGCAAAAGCATGCCCAAGCGAGTACGTATCTCCCCCGCTCCCGCTGCGCCTCACCCAACCGAGCGTCTCCATTGTGTTCAGAAGCGAGAACATCGAGCTCTTGTTAATGTCCAGCTTCCGCGATAGGTCAATCAGCTTATGCTTGGCCGGCTCCTTAGCGAGTACAGCCAGCACTTTATCTGCCTTCTCTAGCGCAGGCACCCAATATTTGCGTTCCTCTGCCACTGCTACACCATCGCCTCATCCATATCCATTTGGTTTTGCATATAAAACCAACTTTTATATAGTAAACTAATCTATCTCCACTATAGCTCGCGCCACAAGTAATTTCAACATAAAAAACACGGCATCTGCTCCAAAAGGAAGAGCTTGCGCCGCTCCCTGCCTCTCAGCAATAATAACGGTAGAAGACAGAAAGGAAGTGACTTAGCGGATGGACGCACGCGTCACACCTGTCATTAACAGCATCGGTGATATTCGCGTTCAAGCAGGCGGTCATATTCTTGGGCCGCGCGCAATTGAAGATTATGAGCTCGTATACTTTCCAGACGGGACCGGAACGATTTATGAGGTTGAAGAACTGTCTATTCTGCTCGACACACCTTGTTTCGTTCTGACTCAGCCAGGCGTTCAGCACCGCTATCTGTTCGACCGTGACCGCAACGTCCGGCATCTGTTCGTTCATTTCGATTACGAGCTGCTCCGGGCAAAAGATCCGAGGTTCACTTCAATGCTGCAGCAGGTGCACGTCGTCCCGGCCCACCACAGCTCGCTTATTGCCGCCATCTTGCAGCAAATCGTCGTCGTCGCCAACCATCAATCGCATCATTGGAAGCGTCGGTTAACCTCCCTGTTCGATGCCGCACTTGAGGAATTGGCCGCCTACGCTGACAAAACACCAGAGTTCGCAGCAAGCAGCTACCCTGTGCAAATTGCCCGAAGCATCGCCTACATGGACGCCCATTTGACAGAACCGATCACCATCGAGAGCATTGCACAGCAGTCTGGCTGGTCACATGAGCATTTTACTCGCATGTTCGTTGCAGCTGTCGGGATGACGCCAAAGCGGATGCTGCTGGAACGACGGCTGCACTATGCGGAAGAATTGATGATGCGGGGCCAAGGCACAGTGAAGCAAATCTCCTATTTGGCTGGCTTCGGGGACGAGCACCACTTCTCAAAAATGTATAAGCGCATTCGTGGCATTACGGCGACGGAGTACATTGAAAGGTGCAAATCCCCAATTTTCCGCCATGCGGTAATTGAGGATCATCGTGACCGCTCCTTTGTCAACCGACATATTGTCGTTAATGCTGATATCAAATAAACACATCGTTTATTCTCTTTCCTCCATTGAAAACGCTCCCTCACTCCTGCACAATAGAAGCATAATTTACGTTTACTGGAGGAATTCATAACGATGGGAACTTACTATACGCCTAAGTCTCGTGAACGGGAGGACCGTTATCTGGTAAGCACGGACCAGTATACCCATTATCACCGTAATGGTTATCTGGTTGCTAAAGGACTTGTGTCAAAAGAAGACATCGCCGAGCTCTACCAGCTTGCCGAAGATACTCGTTTGAAGACTGCACCAAATGAAGACCGCAACAATGCCAGCGATCCGCTTAATGAAGAATTTAAGCAGCAGACGCGTATCCATATGCTGTCACGACTTAATCCGGCCGCAGAGCGCGGCTTGCTTAATCCTCGTATCGTCGACGTCATCGAAGCATTAATCGGCCCGGATATCTATGCCGTGCAGTCGATGATGTTCCTTAACCCTCCGGGCCGCGGCGGCCAAGGCTGGCATCAGGATGCTTGCTATATCCGGACACACCCCGATACGCTTATCGGCGCATGGATTGCCCTTGAAGAAGTCGATGAAGAGAACGGCTGCCTGTGGGTTGTGCCGGGCTCCAATCATGAGCCGATTTACCCGCCGGACGGTATCGGAGGCGGCAATGTACACGCGGTTGATGCATTCTCCGACCTGCATGCCGTGCAGCATGTGAGTCATCTCGACGATGAGGTCAATACGCTATCCCGCGTCGTTGCTAAATATCCGCCACCGATCTCGGTGCCGATGCAGCCAGGCGATGTCCTATTCTTCCACTCGCATCTGTTCCATAGATCGTATCCGAATCAGACGGTCGATCGCTTCCGCCGCTCCTACGTGCTCCACTATTGCAACGCACGCTCCTGGGTGCCTTGGGATCACGACCACTTCGACGGCGATTCCGGCAACTACCGGCAAATTCTTGCCCGCGGCCGGACACATCTTCCTTATGCCGAGCCGAAGTACGGCACAGAAGTGTATCTCTATGACGGCGACGATTCCGATGGCGAGAATGTCAGCATGATGGGCATGGACGGCATGATGATGCCGGTTGTGCAGAAAAAATAACAATAAGCCGAGTGCGGACTTGATGTCGCATTCGGCTTTTTTATGTTTTGGCGGGTTAGCCAGCAGCAGGACATGCATACTCTTGACACCGCTATTGCTCTTCTCTCTCTTCTCTCTCCTTAGCGCAATCCGAGCAGATAAGCCTACCGCTCTCCTCGATGGCTCCGTTCAAGAAACCATCCTCGCAATAAACGGTATGGTTGCATAGCTGGCACAGTCCGACAAGCTCTCGCATCTGCTTCCCTCCCAACATTTGCAAAGGATTTTGGAAGCAGCTCCCCGAATTGTTAATGTAAGAAGGGGGCTACCGCATATGGATTCATTTTTCTCGCCTCATACTCAGGAACAATTCATCGCTTACACGGCTCCACATCTGTTCATGATCGCCATATTGCTTGGACTTGCTCTGCTGTTGTATCTATTCCGTGATGGCATTCGTGAGCGTACGAGGCTTCGAACTATGATTCGTGCCTCACTGCTCCTCGGACTGGTCGTTCCCGAGGCAGGTCTTTACTATTGGTATGCCGCCGAGCAGCTTTGGAATACCAGGAATACGCTCCCGCTCGAGCTGTGCAGCATTTCGCAAATGCTTGCGATTCTATTGCTGGTCACGCGCAGCAGACTGCTTTACCAAATCGTCTACTTCGCAGGGATCGGAGGGGCGCTGCAGGCGATTTTCACTCCTGATCTCGATTATCCGTATCCGCATTTTCGCTTCTTCCACTTCTTCATCGTGCATATCGCGATCATACTCGCACCACTCTATTTGACCTGGGTTGAGCGATATCGTCCAACCTGGAAATCCATCGGAATCACGATGGTATTCCTCAACATTCTCGTTATCGTAGTCGGCGGAATCGACTTCTGGCTCGATGCCAATTATATGTTCCTTCGTCACAAACCTGCTGGCGCCTCGCTGCTCTCGGTATTGGGACCTTACCCGTATTACTTGCTGGTCGAGGAAGCGATCGCTGTTGTGATCTTTACTTTGATGTATTTACCTTTTGTGGTTGGGCGACGGCGACGGCAGCGAAGATCGGTATAGCCAGTCGACTAGCTCCAGCGACGGGAGACGACTCTGAGAGAGCAGCATCTCCCACCTATTAAAATAACTCTAAGAGATCAAATACGTTTTCTCGGCCTCTCCATCCGCTGAAAATAGCGTTGAGAGAGAGTTTTTCCTCCCTCGTTGCGGTCTTAGACGGCTTTCGGGAGCTGATAGAGGATTTTTCCTCTCTCAGGGGGAGTTGAGCGAGCTTGCGGTTGCTTCAAATCTCGAGATAGGGACTCACAACATCTTCCATACTTATCCTAAATCTGAGAGAACACATACGTTCTCTTAACTCAATAAACACACCCGAATTATCGCTGAGAGATCACACACGTGCTCTCAGCAGCACGAATCGAGTTGCTTGCTACCCCTTTGGCGGTGAGAGATCAATTACGTTCTCTCAGCCTACTTTTTGCCGGTTTCAAACGCTGAGAGATCACATACGTTCTCAGCAGCACGAATCGAGTTGCTTGCTGCCACTTTGGCGGTGAGAGATCACATACGTGCTCTCAGCACCTGAACCGCACCCAAGGCTGCAGCAGTCCTCTCGCCCCCTACCCTACACCACGGTCACAATCGCATCGGCCTGCTGGCCGAGCCTTCGCGCGCCGACGGTGACGTCAGCGGCGATGCGCGCGCGCTTCACGCCGCGCGTGCCCGCTTCCGCTGTCAATTCGAAGCGCAGCTCGTCCGCTGCTCCCGCCGCAAGCTCCACCACTTGCTCCGACGCCTCGATTACGAGGCCCTCGCAAGCTGCAACGAGCCGGACCGTTACCCGCTCCTTCACCTGCAGCGGGTTCAGCACCTCAACCGTGATCGCCACCGTCGCCCCAGCGACTAGCTCGATCTGATAAGGCTTGATCCAAGCGCAGAAACCCTCCGCGCCCATATCAATCTCGCTCAAAGGCAGCAGCTCGTCATGCAGCTGCTTCAAGCTCTCGCCATCGCGAGCGAGCTTCTCCAAGTAGTGGTCCGTCACCTCAAGCGGGTCCCAATGGCCCGATATGATGAGATCCGGCTTCAGCTGCCGATACAGCTCCGCACTTAACTTATAGTCGTGAGATCTGAATTTATTTTGATACACATAATTGTTCAGCTTCCCATCCGTGCCCTGCTGGTCCCCAATTGCAACCACATGCTTGCCGTCCACCTCGAACGAAATCGCCACCGCATACAATGTGTGGCCCGGCTGCTCATAAAGCCGGAATGTATACTCCTCCCACGTAATCGGCTCACCAAGCGGAAGCCGCCGATCCACTGGGATCGGATCGTACCAGAGGCACGGCACATCATATCGCCCCGGCTGTTCCAGCACATCCGCGAAGCTCTCCGCTACCCATGTTTTAGCGCCTTCCACATCCCGCAGCAGATTGAAGCCCGCTAAATGGTCGTCATGATAATGCGTCGGCATAACAACGTCGATGGCTTGCACATGATACCGCTTCTTCAAGAAAGCAATTTGACGCAAATCCGGCCGCCGCGAGGAACGATCTGTCCCCGCATAAAACGCCTGATTAATCGATGGATAGCCGTAATCGATCATCAGCGCCTTGCCGCTCTCCGACAGCAATACATACGAATTGGCAAAAGAGCGCGTATTCCAAAGCAAATGCGGCGTAATCTCCCTATAGTCCGGCTCCTTGCATTGTTCCAAAACTTCATCATTGCCGCGCAGCCGCAACAGCTGCTTCATATTCGCAACCAGAGGATCAATAGCAGCAGCCGGTTCCTCCATGACGAAGCCATGCGACGGCAGCAGCATATCCAGCTCCAGCTCACGCAAGTCCGAGACGGACAGCACCGTACTCACTACACCTTCGCTGCCGTTATACGTCCACTGCGTTGCAGACATCGACCACACTTTGCCTGGTCCAGCGATGAGATCTCCTGTGAACGCTACCTTCCGTCCATCCACCTCCGAAGCAATGGAGATCGAACCGATTGTATGACCAGGCGTCGGCACGATCTGATAAGATCTACCGCCAAAATCATGCCGCGAGTGATCCTTCAATGTTCCCGCAATCGCAACAGGCGCAAGCAATGAAAACCGGTCCTGTCGAACATCATAATTGTTGTAAATCCCTCGTCCATTCCAGTGCAAATCGACGTTCGCGAACAAATCCTGCTCGTGATGCGGTACCCAAATCCGTATACCACAAGCTTCAGCTCGCGAAAGCCCCTGACCCTGATCCCGGTGATGATGGGTCATCAGTACATCTGTTACACGCTCCACGCCGATTGCCGCAAGCTCGTCCAGAATGGAGCCCGATCCGAAATCAATGAGCACCGCCTCAGAACCATTAACAATCACATACACATGGCAAGTATCCTCATGTTGGTATAAATGCTCGGTCAGCTGTCTCATCGTTACATCTGCTCCTTTATATTCCTAGTCACTTTACTCTGTAAAATTTCTCCACTTGCGTGTGCGCCTCCTGTACCTCATACAAAAAAAGTTGCCGCTTGGCATCAGGAATGTTGCAATTTTCCCTACAATAAAGGTACTATCAGAACATTGAGGTTCTACACGACTATCCATTCGACTTTGCATGAGAGGAAATGAATCCATCCAATGATTATCAAACCTAGAACACGCGGTTTTATCTGCACGACCGCTCACCCGACAGGCTGTGCCCTTCAAGTGCAGGAGCAAATCAACTATGTGAAAGAGCATGCACCCATCCAAGGACCGAAGAACGTCCTCGTTATCGGCGCATCCGCAGGCTATGGCCTTGCATCCCGCATCGTAGCAGCATTTGGTGCTGGAGCGAACACAGTCGGCATTTACCGCCAAGGCGAGAGCAAGAACGGTCGTACCGCGTCCGCAGGCTGGTACAACTCCGCTGCATTCGAGCAAGCGGCGCAGGCAGCTGGATTGAAATCGTTCAGCGTAACTGGCGATGCGTTTACAGATGAGACGAAGCAGAAGGCGGTTGAGCTGATCCGTAAAGAGCTCGGCCAAGTCGATCTCGTTGTATATAGCGTTGCATCCGCACGCAGAACCGACCCGCGCACTGGAGAAACGTTCAACTCCGTGCTGAAACCGATCGGCGATACATACACGAACAAGACCGTTAACTTCCATACCGGCGAAGTGAGCATGGTGTCCATCGACCCGGCATCGGAGCAAGAAATCGCAGATACCGTTCATGTTATGGGCGGCGACGACTGGCAGATGTGGATTGATGCCTTGAAGCAAGGCGGCGCGCTGGCTGAAGGTGCAGTGACGGTATCCTACTCCTACATCGGCTCGCAAATTACACAAGCGATCTACAGAGAAGGCTCCATCGGCCAGGCAAAGGATCATCTGGAAGCGACAGCGAAGAAGCTAAGCGAACAGCTGTCTTCCAGTGGCGGCCACGCATACGTAACCGTCAGCAAAGCGCTTGTCACGCAGTCGAGCTCGGCAATTCCTGTCGTCCCGCTCTATATCTCCGCACTGTACAAAGTGATGAAGGAGAAAGGAATTCACGAGGGCTGCATCGAGCAAACATACCGTCTGTTCTCAGAGCGCCTCTACACTGGCAGCGAAGTGCCGGTGGACGCTGAAGGCCGCATCCGAATCGACGACTGGGAGCTGCGCGAGGATGTACAGGAAGAAGTAGCGAAGCTATGGGCAGCGATGACGACTGAGAATATTAACGAAATGTCGGATCTCGAAGGCTATCGCAAAGAGTTCTTCCAGCTGTTCGGCTTCGAGACCGAAGGCGTCGATTATGAAGCAGACGTTGAACCGACCGTGGAAGCACCAAACGTATACTAATGCCCCAAACGGGCAAACAAACTTAAAACTTAGAAACCCGCGTATACACAAGGTACGCGGGTTTCTCTTTGTTTACATAGGGCTAACTACAGGCTCAGCCCAATATTGATGATCCGTGGATAAAATCGATTTCAAAAACTTACCGGTATACGACGCTTCAACTGCTGCTACTTGCTCCGGTGTCCCTTGTGCAACGACGGTCCCGCCGTCTCTTCCGCCATCTGGTCCCAAATCAATTAAGTAATCGGAAACTTTAATGACATCCAAGTGATGCTCGATGACAAGCACGGAGTGTCCATTGTCAACCAACTGGTTCATACAGTCGATCAGCTTCTGAATATCGTGCAGATGCAGTCCAGTCGTCGGCTCGTCGAGAATGTATAGATTATGTGAGCCTCGCTTCAGCTTACTGATTTCGGTCGCCAGTTTAATTCGCTGCGCCTCGCCCCCAGAGAGGGTAGTAGAAGATTGGCCGAGCTTTAGGTAGCCTAGGCCCAATTGATTTAGCACATTTAATTTATGTAGAACGTACGATTGATCGGAGAAGAACAATACCGCATCTTCAATGCTCATATCGAGCACTTGTGCGATGTTCCGCCCATTCAGCAGCACCTCGAGCACGTCGTTATTAAAACGGGCTCCTTTGCAGGACGGACAGACCGACTCTACATCGGGCATAAACTGAAGCTGAGTCGTTATTATCCCTTCGCCCTGGCAATGCTCGCAGCGCCCAGTCTTCTGATTGAAGCTGAACTCGTTCTTGCTGATTCCGCGTACTTTGGCCTCTTCTGTGTCAGCAAACAGCTCACGAATCCGGTCAAAAAATCCAACATACGTAGCTGGATTAGAGCGCGTGCTTCGACCGATCGGCGATTGGTCAATGTTGATGATACCTGTCAAATGTTCAATGCCTTCGATTGAATCATGCGCACCAGGCACAATTCGCTGGTCATGGAAGTGGGCGTACAGCTGCTTAAACATGACTTCATTTATAAGCGTACTCTTGCCGGAACCAGAGACACCAGTGATGCATGTCATGACGCCGAGAGGAATGTCCACACTGACATTACGCAGATTGTTCGCTCTGGCTCCCTTGATACTCAGATAGAGGCTAGACGGAGCCCTCCGTTGAGAAGGCACTTCAATTCTTCTTGCACCGGTCAAAAAGGCTCCAGTCAATGAGTCCTTCTGCTCAAGCAGCTCTAACGCCGTTCCCTGCGCGATAACTTGACCACCCCGCTCGCCAGGTCCTGGTCCAATTTCGATAATATAATCCGCGCTGCGAATCGTATCAAGGTCATGTTCGACGACGATGATGGTGTTGCCGATATCGCGCAGCTTCTTCAAAGTCTCCACGATTCTCATACTGTCCCTGGCATGCAGTCCGATACTCGGCTCGTCCAGCACATAGAGCATTCCCATTAGTCCGGTGCTGATTTGCGTGGATAACCGGATACGCTGTGCCTCTCCGCCAGAGATGGTGTCCGATCTTCGACCCAAGTGCAAATACTCGAGCCCAATATCGATGAGCAGCTTAAGCCTCGACATAATTTCAACAACGATTTGCCCGGCCGCCTGCTTCTTCTCTTCCGAGAACGCTACATGATCAAGTAACGATTTCAATTCTTTCAGAGGCATGCTGCATAGCTCATGGATATCCCTACCGTCGATACGCACACAGAACCTTTGGGCTTTGAGCTTCTTGCCCTCACAGTCCGGACAAGTATGCTCCACCATGACCCTCTTGAAAAAGTCACTATCCCCAATGCCGTTCTCGCCTCTTCGTTTCACATGCTGCTTATACCAACGGTTCACCTCATTGACGAGTCCGCCGTATTTTCTCAGCTTGCCTTCCTGGCTCTTCGCATGACGAGAATGATCTTCTGTCACCAATATCGGAAACTGCTCGCCCCTGGTTCCGTGGAATAATCGGTCGACGAAGTCTTCCGGCAACTCTTTAAACGGGGTGTCCAAGCTGCAGCCGTAGTGTGCAAACATGCTGTGAAACAACATTCCCTGATATGATTTCTTCGTGCTGGGTCCGTATATATTATGGTCGAGTGCGCCTTTGCTGACGCTTTTCTCCGGGTTCTTGATTAAGAAGCGCTTCTCTGTCCGCAAATAGGTACCGATCCCGCCGCATGTCCGGCATGCACTTCCTGGATCGTTAAAGGAGAAATAAGAAGGGTGCAGCTCACCGATAACAAGATGATGCTCCGGGCAGCCGAAGTTCTGGTAAAACGCACCCATATCAACGGGTTCACCATCCGAACTTTCAACCTCGAATCGGATAAAGCCATCGCCGACCAGCTCTAGACTATTTTCAATCGTTTTGGCGAGTGATTTGAAAAGTCCAGGCATGACGACCACTTTATCGACGATGACCTCCATCTGATACTCCGCTTCATCATCGAGCTCGAGCGGGTCGCTCAAGTTATGAATCTGCCCGTCGATTTTGACGGAGCGGAAGCCTTTGCTCCGAATCTCGTCAAACAACGTCTGGTAGTCTTCGTCGTACAGCTTAAAGATCGGAGCGAGCACCTCAAGCTCGGTTCCCGCCGGCAATGCCTGCACGTGATCAATCATCTGGCTGACCGACTTGGTTGCAATCGGATGCTGGCAGAACGGACAGCACGCTTCACCTGAAGAGGCGAACAATAGTCTCATGAAGTCATACATGTCCGTCATCGTACCAACTGTGGAGCGAGGATTCGAGTTTCCCTTCTTCTGCTCAATTGCAATGACCGGAGACAACCCGAATACAAAATCGACATCCGGCTTCTTCAGCTGGTTCATCCGGCTTTTGGCGAACGTAGACAGCGATTCGAGGAAGCGGCGCTGACCTTCACCGTAAATGACCTCGAATGCAAGTGAGGATTTACCGGAACCGCTCACACCCGTAATAACCGTCAATTGATCCCGGGGGATGAGGACGTCAATATTCTTCAAATTGTTTTGCCTGGCGCCTCGTACCTCGATATTCTTTTTCATCGGCATCAACGACTCCTTCAGATAAACTTACTCTTCCTCCTCAAGCAGATAGGCTGGTTCCTCCAAATAAACTCTACTCTTTGGAGTAGCCTTCACGTCGCTTGGAAACAGCGCCAGATACCCGCGGTTAACGAGCCAGCTGCAGGCGAGCTCGAGTGTGCCCGTGTCCATGCGGATCACTATTCCGATCTTTTCCACTATTTCCGATATCGAGCGAACATCTTGCTCCAGGTTCAAGTAATCGAGAATCGGAGAGAACAACTCTTTCTCCCTTTCTTGAACGAACAGGACTATTCTCTCTAAGGCTGCTTTCACCTTCGCTTTATCGACTGCACCACCAACTAGCCCGATGTAAATCTCCTGGAAAAAAACCGGATTAATTTTCATCGCTTGCAGAACAGCTTCACGCATTGGAACCTCATTGTTACGAATCACTTCGATTTGTGCAAGTGTATCAATCATTTTGATCATCCAAAATGCGCTGTACAGCTCATCTTCCTTCACGTAAAGCCATTTCTCCGCTTTAGCGAGTCCGCCAAGCACGAAGCAGCCCAGCTGCAAGAGCTGAAGCTGCCGATCACGGTCGCCAATATAGCGGATATTCGCAATGTAGTCTTCCAAGGATTTATCCTTGGTGAATAGCAGCGTTCCCCGCAGCATGTAGGAATGAACGAAAGAAGTGGATAGAGATTTCTCTATCCACCGCTTGAATTCATCGCGGGTTTGTATGCTTGCATTAATGGCAATCCCATTCTCAACAAAGCACATGCCATGCTTGATCAGCTTCTGATCATGCACAATTAGCTTGATATCAATGTCGGATTTCTCCCACACTTGATCATAGGAGAGACTGCCAAGCAATATCGCTGCGATGACTTGATCATCATTTCTTGTCTTCTCCACAAATGCCTGTAAGGCTTCTTGGTACATGGCGCTAGTTGTGGAGTTATCCTTTGTCATATAACAATCACCTCGCTGAGCTATTCAACAAGCCCTGAACGTGCAACACCTTGAATGAAATATCGCTGTAGGAGCAGATAAACAATGAGCATCGGCAGCAGACAAACGAATGTCGCGCCCATTACGACAGGCAAGCTGAACACTTCAAAGTTACTGCCTGTTATTGTAGTCAGCGATTGATATAGACGTGGAAGCATCATCGGAATCGTGAATTTCTCTTCAGAGGTCAAGTAGATGGACGGCTCGAAGAAATCGTTCCAATGCCATACAAGCGACAGCAGCGCCGTAACGACGATAGCTGGCGGAGTCAGCGGCAAGATGATACGCCAGTATACTCGGAAGCTACCGCATCCATCCACCCGAGCAGCGTCCTCAAGTTCCCAAGGAAGCCCACGGAACAGCTGACGGAAGATGAAGATAAACAGCGCACCGCGCAGTCCTCCCCCGAAGAAGGAAGGTACGACCATCGGCAGTATACTGTCGGTCCATCCGATCGTTTTGTACTGCATGAACAGCGGCACAATGATCGTTTGCGGAGGCACGATCATGGTGAACATGCAGAGAACGAACAGCAGCTCACGGCCCGGAAATTTGATGCGAGCAAACCCGTATGCGATGAAAGAGCAAGACAGGAGCTGACCGACTACACTAAGGCCAGAGATCAGGACCGAGTATTTCAAATGTTTCATGAACTGCAAGCCTTGCATGCCGTAATAGAAATTCTCCCAAGCTAGACTCTTCGGAAGCCACTTGATTGTAAAGTCGAGCAAATCTTCAGGCTGTTTGAGAGCAGTCGTAACCATATAAATGAACGGATAGAGAAAAACGAAGGCCAAATCAATGAGAATGACATAGACAAAGATGTGGTAGATCAGCGAGATCCAACGGCTCTTGCTCCCAAACCGGCTGACCAAGGCGTTGTTGCGAATTGCTTTTACTTTGCTCTCGACCTTGGCCCGATCAATGGCAGCAGTGCGCTGCTTGGACTTTGATATCGGAATCGACTTCACGCTGCACCTCCTAACAGTTTTTGCTACACTTTATTTTTCTCCTGTGTAAACAACCAGACGTCTAGTCGAAGCAAACACGAGAACGAGAAGCACGAATATGAACAGGAAGTAGATCCAGCCCAAAGCGGATGAATACCCCATCTCAATCTTCGTAAAGGCCGTATCCTTGATATACACCATCATGCGATTGTTAATATCCGTGAAGGAATCGACACAGGTGTAAACCAAATTGAGTAGAATGATCGGTGTCATCAGCGGAAGCGTAATCTTCCAGAACATCTCCCATTCCGTTGCCCCATCGCATCTTGACGATTCATAGAGGGAAACGGGAATACCTTGAAGCCCTGCAAGGAACAGTAGAATCTGCACGCCTGTTTTCCAGAAGATCACCGTCAGCCTGCTTAACATATCGAAGACGATCTGAGAGAATGTCGGTCCCATATACAGGAACACTTCATCAGGTACTCCGATTCCGTTGACTAACGTATCCCTGCCGACCCCGGCGTATAACAGCTGCTGCATCGCAAGACCGGAGCCAATCAAGACAGGAAGGAAGAATGCAGCCCTGAAAAAAGCCCGTCCTCGGATGTTATGATTGAGCATTATAGCAATGATCAGCGAGAATACAATGATAAGCGGTGTATTGATGACCGCATCCTGTACAACTGATATGAACAGCGGGACGAAATTCGTATCGAGCACGAATGCCTTGTTGAAATTCTCCCATCCGACACTTCTAAGCTGGAAGTTGCCGACCCCCACCACCTCGTGAAAGCCGAGATAGAGGGAGTAAGCGAGCGGATACAACATGAATAGTGCGAAACCGATCACCCATGGAGCGATATATACGTAACCTGCGAGCATCTTCTTTCGTTCCAGGCTTAATTTACGCCCTAACATGGTTATCCCCCTTTCTTCACGACGATGAAGTTTTTATCCGGCACGACCGAATCCCCGATTTGAACCGACCGAGGCGAATAATTGACGATAACCCGCGTTCCGTCCTCATACTCGGTCTCGTACACATCCTCTTGCAGCTTGCGATGCTCAGTCATAGCCTGCGACCAAACAGGCTGCAGCTTCTCGCTCATTTCTTTGTATTGGGTAATGGATTGATTGACCCAATTGCCGTAATCCGAACTGAATAGATCGCTGTAATAGGTGTCTTTAAGATCCTCCGCATAGTTCTTCGTAAATTGATAGTAAGGCATGTAGCCGTATTCTACCATCTTGAGATACTGCATTTGAGGATCATAGAACAGGTTCTGTGCATCTCCCGAGTAAGGGATCAGCCCATGGACCACCATTTGATAGAACGGAATCGTCTCATCGGTAAAGAAGTATCCGCTGTCGTCCATCGGGATGCCGAATAGGCGCGACGAATGTTTGAGCGTGTAACCATTTCCACCGATCGAGGCTGCATCTCCGAACTGCTTCACCGACTTATCCATCATCTCTCCCCACTGCTTGGCCGTTCCTTCCCGAGTGAGCGGATAATCTTTGTTGTAGTCAAAGTAGTCGATATACCCAACAGCGTCAAAGTTAATGCCTGAGATACCCAGTTTACGCAGCGGATCAATCACCTTGTCTTCAAACGCCGCATTTTGCTTACCTGCATTCAGGAAGAATTCATAGCTATAACGGTCTGTGACGGCAAAATGGTTGGCGCCGACAACGACGTCACTACGCTTAGAGAATCCATCGAATTCACTCCAAGCATCGACATAGTCGTCCTGCAGAAACAGCTGAACGTTCTGCTCTTTCGTATAGTCGCTTAATTTCTTCAATCCGTCTGTTCCCCCGAGTTTGGAGGCTGGCTTATACCCGGATGGGTAAGCTAAATATCCTCGCCCAGTCCAGCCCAGCAGATTTGCGGAAATGTCGCTTACGCCACGTTTCTTCAAGTCAGCCATAATTTCCTTCGCCTGATCAAAGGTCGTCGTTGGAATGAAATGATCAAACAAAATTTGGCCCTTCTTGATTCCCATAAGCAAATCAAGCCCGAACGGAATCGGATCACCTTTCTTAATACGAGGAGCAATACCCTGCTCGTTGACTAGGAAGTCCCGGTAAGCACTGGCCATATGACCGTAATCGGCTTCCTTGTCGCTAAAGAAGACGTAGCGGACTGTGCGATCTTCCCGCAGCATATCCTTCTCTGGCTTTCTGGCCAAGTTTCCGTCTTTCTTAACCGCTTCATAATCACGACGATAGACAAGCTCCGAGGTTACCCGGTTCAGATTAATCAAATAGCCGCTCGGTGAGTAAAGAATGTTCGCATCGTATTCGCCCTCGGTAATCATGCCGAGAAAAGCATTGTTGTTCACCTTCAAGCCGAATATCGGGAGCATCGCGTTCTCTTGCCGTTTAAAGTTGTTGAACGAGATCGTATCCGGTCCATATACGCTTGCGCGGTAGGGATCCAAATAGCTCGAATGGTGCGCTTTAAAGGTCGACAGCGCGCCAGGTCCGTCAGGATAAACGGCATAGCCCTGATCTTGGTCCGATGCCGCTCCGAAGAACGGAAGCGGGGCAATCTTCATCACCCAGTTGTTCTTCGATTCTTGAACGGATTTCCCCGGCACTTTAACCTCCAAGGCATTATCCTTCAACGTAAATTCCATATCGAAGCTAATTTGCAATTGCTTTAGCTCATAGTGTACAGATATTCCGTTTTCAAGAGGCTTCGTCTTTATGACCGGCTGCTCAATAACCGAGTTCGTCTCAAGCTGTTCAAACGCCGGACGATTGGGATCCGTATACGTCAGGTGAAAGATAGACTGGCTGCTCGCAGCCCACAGCTCATTCCCATCCTCGACGGCCTGCTTATGCTGGACCGCCGAATCCCATACGTACCCGTTGCTCTTGTCTTTCACCTTTATCGCGGAGTCGGATGACCGGAACAGCAGCTCAAGGCGGTCCGTTTCCGCAATCTTCTCAAAGCTGCCAGTAGGCTCCTGCGCCTCTGTAGTCGTTGACTCATCCGCTGCAGCTTGCACCACATCGCCCCTCGGCTTCAGTTCCTGATTCGCGCGTTCAACTGCGCTTCGCAGCGAGGGTAATGCCAAGAACACAAGCGCCGCAATGATCATGCCTACAGCTCCATAATAGATGCTACGTTTGGCTGTACTCGTATTCATGGGGCCCCCTTAATTGTTCGCCAAGTATTGGATTTCAACGATGACTTCACGCGCGAATTGTATGACATGGTTCGTCAACGCGAATGTAAGCCCGACTGTCCCCCAAAAAGTGATGAACGTAAACAGGATTAACAGCAAGACGCCGATTGTCTTTTTGAAAGTATAATCATTGAGCACCTTCAACTGGATAAAGATAAGCAGTGCAACCCAAATCCAGATCAACGAATTAATACTGTTATATAGGCCTAGTTCGCCTCTGGACAAAATGAGTGAAAGCGCTGAAAGCGGTATCGCGAATACGATATAGGGAACTAATGAATAAGACATCGCCATTAGAATTTGGCTGAAGTGAGATTCGCCATCCATAATCGTCGTAATCAAATAACAAGCGATAACCCCTGAAATAAGCGGTGCCACGAAGCGGATTAATTCCAGATTCAAGTCAGCGTCTTCGGGCTGTAGGGATGTAATGTGGAAGCTTGTCATGTAGATCGTGATGACTCTGACACATAAGGTCATCAGAATCAACACGAGGGCTGTAATCAGACTTCTCGTTTTCTGAATCTCCTCAAAGCCGTCTGCCGGATGGAATAATATCGCGACTCCGAGCCGCAGCGAGCGAAAACCCGATTGTTTAATTACCGCTGATCTGTTCAAAATCCATACCTCCTAATGACGGTATTGGTAATACGGATCATATATTTCACGATCAGATAGAGGGCATACACGAGAACAGCCGCAGCGATGAGTATCCAGCCAAGGTACTTACGCATGATGTCATGCCGATGTTCGGCAAAAGCCTTCGAGTAGCCATCCTGATCTCCGCCCAGCTTGAATTCCTTCATGGCCTCTTTCCATTTTTCTTCTTTCATCAGCGCTTTCGCCACGCCTCGGTGGGCAAGCGGGAAGTTCTCATCGATCTTCAACACTTCATTCCATGGAACGAGTGCGTCTTGATAACGCCCGTTGAAATACAGCTGACTGGCCTGATGGACAAGCTCCGAGAAGCGTGTCGGTTGGAAAATTTGAATGTTGTTACGGTCTCGGTCAAGCACGTAAATTTTGCCTGACTTATCGACAACAATACTGGAAGGGTATTCAAAGCGGCTCTTTGTATCCCCTTGTCCACCGAATACCGCAAGCAGATTGCCTTCTTGATCGTACTGGTAAATTTTCCGGGACATCGCATCAAGCGCGTTCACGATACCATATTGATCGACAGCGAGGTCAACAAAATAAGGCTGCTCCAACGCACCGCTATCTATTGACGATTCCCCGAAAGTCTTCTTCGCGTAGATGTTTTCGCCCATTGCGTTGAACTTCTTGATCTGATCTTTATCGATTAGAACTGTCGGCGTATAGATAAAGCCTTTGTTATCGATGGTCAAATTTGAATTTTGCGCTGGTACCGCATTGTTCAGCTGCTCCCTTTGCTCAGGTGTAGCTAACAATCGGACTAGCAGTCTCGTCCATTCGAACGGGACGCGGTTAGCCCCGATATAGCCGCGAAACCGGTTCATCGCGTCTATCATCATAAATCCGCCGTAATCGTTCTTGTTCAGCACGTATAAGTAGCCGCGTCGGTCCATAAGAACTTTATCCGGAGCGAAATCAAGATCCTTACGAAGCAGGCTTGATTCCGGCTTACCGAAATCCTCAACAAACTTCCCTTCCGGTGAAAGGTGAATCACCTTCTTGCTGCCTGTATCCGCCACGAACATATCGCCGTACTGATCAACGAAGATACCACTTGGCTCGTTCAGCTTCACACCTTGATCCTTACCGAAGATAGCGAGTACCTTTCCGTCTCCACTTAATTTGACGATCCGATTGTTGTCCGTATCGGCAACATAGAGAAGCCCCTTGTCGTCTATGAACAAATCGCCCGGTTTGTTGAATCCTAGCGCGTCGATATCGAGAATGACCTTGTCCACCGTGTACGTAAGCGGGATCGGAATTCGATAGCCGTGCAGCGGATCAAAGGTATACGACATTTGCGGAAGAGCATAGGCGGGCAAAGTGCCGACCAGAAACAGCAGACAGCCGATAATGCCTACCGATATCCGTTTTATCATTGCAACCGCCCCCCTAGGATTTGATCCCTGAATACACCATCGTATTCATGACCAGCTTTTGGAACAGAAGAAAGATTACAATCGGTGGAAGAGTAATCAAGAAGGTGCCGGCTGCAAGAGCGCCAGACCTTGCAACGACGCCCGGTCCACCAGCAAGTGTCTGGATCGCAAGCGGCAGCGTCTTCATCGTCTCGCTTGTCGTAAATACAAGAGCCGAGAAGTAATCATTCCAGTTACCAATGAACGAGAATATGATTAACGTCGCCCAAGCCGGCTTGCTGACAGCCATGATGACTCTCCAGAAGATTGTCCATTCCGATGCACCGTCGATATGTGCAGCTTCGATCAACGCATCCGGAATCTGATCGAAGAACTGCTTCATGAGGAAGATGTTGAAAGCAACGGCGACCTTAGGCAATATTAACGCCCAATACGTATTCACTAGTCCTAATCCCGACACGATCAGATAGGTCGGAATTTGCGTGACTTGAGGCGCGAACATAAGCGCCGACAGAATAACGGCAAAGATGAATCCGGAGCCTCGCGGCTTGAGCTTGGATAGCACGTATGCGCCAAGGCTGCACACGACCAGGCTTATTCCCACGATAGCGGATGATACAAATACACTGTTAAAAATATAGCGCGAGAAAGGAACAACCGAGCTGTCAGTCGCAGTCAGCAGATCAAAGAAGTTTCGCATGGTCGGCCTATGCACGAGAAATCTCGGCGGGTACAAGAACAGCTCGTCAAGCGGCTTAAACGCCGTTGAAACCATATAAATGATTGGTAGAGCTGTAAAGCCGACCAATGCAATCATAAACAGATATAGCAATCCCCTGCTGAAGCGGGCTGCAAATTTCGCATAGCTTATCGTCACGTCCTTTGGCCCCCTATTGATCTTTGGATGATAACAGTCTCATTACGATACGCCCTAAGCCCAAGGTGACGAAGAACAGGAATACCGCAATGGCAGATGCATATCCGAGCTCGAAACGAATAAACGCATAGTCAAAGAGATGCGAAATAATGGTATGACCCGCATAGTTCGGACTTGGCATTCCGGCAAGCGCCACCGCAATATCGAATACGCCGAAGGCAGCGACGATGGAGTTGACGGCACCGAACAGCAGCTGCGGCTTCATCAGAGGCAGCGTAATATACCATAATTCCTGAAACTTACTGGTAATGCCGTCAATGGATCCCGCTTCGTACAGCTCTGGCGACACATTCTGCAAGCCAGCGAGGAAGACGAGAAAGCCCGTTCCCATGCTCATCCATAAGGAAACGATGATAATGACCGGCATTATCGTATCCGGATCCGTTGTCCACAGAATCGGCTCGGATATCATTCCCCAGCTAAGCATCAAGTTGTTTAATAGGCCATATCTGTCGCCGGAGAAGATGTAAAGCCAGACGATTGATAACGCGATGCCGCTCGTAATAGACGGCACATAGAAAGCAAGTGAGAAGAGCATCCTGGCACGCAGGTTATTAATGACCCATGCAAGCATAAACGATAAGCAGTAGCTGAGCGGGCCTGCGATTACTGCGAAGACAAACGTATTTTTAAGTGATTTGATGAAAATATCATCTTCCAAAAACAAAACGCTATAATTCGACAGTCCAATCCATTTCGCCGGTTGAAGCATGTTGTAATAGGTAAAGCTCAAGTAGACGGATTGGACGACAGGAATGACTGTGAAGACGATGAACAGAATGAGGAATGGGCTTAAAAATAAGTATCCTAGCACATTCCTCTTCATCGAACTCGATAATTTGAACCGGCTTTCTTTCTGCGCCGTCAGCTGAATCGGATTGTTTACTTCCAAACTGCCTTCCATAACTCTCCTCCTCTAATCCGGTCCAACCCCGAACTCTTTCTGCTTGGCTTCGAGCTCTTTATTAATATCCTTGATAGCCTGCTCAAAGGACTCCCGTGTGTTCTCTCCACCTAGAACGACGCGGTTCCAAGCGTTGTCGACATTTCGTCCTGTGAAATATCCGCCGAGCACGTACGGCTGTTCCTTATAATACTTCCATTGATCCGTTAGAGCCTTGAGGTCATCATCCGGCCAAGGCAAGTCCGAGAATGCTTCTACGTTCGCAGTATTCCAACGAGCCTCGACGCCTAACAGCGCCTCTAGCTCTTGGCCGAACTGGACTTGGCTATCCTTGCTCGTCCACCATTTGATAAACTCCCATGCTTCCTTCTGATGCGTGGATTGCTTGAAGATCGCTACCGATTGAGCGGCGCCACCGTTCGTTCGGTCTATTGATCCGTCTTGCTTCATATGCCCAGGAGCAGGCGCTACACCCCAGCGGCCGACAAGCTCAGGTGCAGCCGTTGATAGCAGGACATATGTCTGGTAATCGCATATGCCGATAGGCATTTCACCTGTACGGAAGCGGTTGAAGAAGTTCGCCTGAACCGGGAACTTGTAATTGGTGTAAAGCTCCGTCCACTCGGTAAAGGCTTGGAACGCTTCCGGCGTATCCAGACCAGACTTCTTGCCGTCATCGTGGTAAAATTCTCCGCCGTTCTGATAAAGGAAAGGCATAAAGCCTAACGATGTAATCGGATAGTACATCTGCATCCCGTTCTGCTGTAGGACCGGCAGCAAAGAGTAAACATCTTCCCAGGTTTGCGGTACGCTCACACCGAGCTCCTTCATAATATCCTTACGATAAACGAGCACGTTGAAATCCTGGTTTTCCGGAAGGGCATAATTGCCTCCGTTATACTGGAAAGGAATCAACGCTCCTGGTAGAAACCGTTTGCTGACTTCCTTATAATCTGAAAACTGGGACAGGTCGACTGAAGCATCCCGAATGGCGAATTCAACAGGTAAGTGCGCTTCAACGCCAGTAGCGACATCCGGCGCATTCCCTGAGCTCGCGGCAAGCAGCAGCGTATTGACCGAACCGGAGTTCAATTGACCGGCAGGCAGCGTGTTGACATTGATGCGGATGCCGGTATTCGGCGTGAAGTCCTCTTCCGCCATCTCCTTCATAATCTCCGCCCACTCTTTACCTCTGGAAACCCACACATTAATAACGGAGTCCTCTTCCTTGGCAGTGGCTGTCTCGTCGTCGCCGTATACGCTACCGACTCCTGTGTAGTCCTTCGTAAAGGACGCGAAGAAGTTCTTGATCGTACTGATCGACTTTTGCCAGAAATTCGACTTCACCTTCGGGTACTGAGTATCCGGAGCGCTAATGAGCAGATAGTCCATCACGAGTGGTACATTTTGCAGCCCCATCAGCAGTGTGCTTAGGTTAGTCTGGCTGTTGGCGAGCTCCGACAATTGCCTTGGAATCGAGTCGGGACGGTGGATCATTTTCTCGAAAGTAGCATTGATCATCCGTAAGCTATTTACCGCGCTCGGTTCCTTCTCTGATATGGCATTCAGTGCATTCATCTGCACCAGAAGGTCATCCGCGATCACCTTCAAATTATCAATCAGTTCCGGCGCCTTCTTATCGAGCTCGTATTCGAAGTTCGGATCTGGAGTTGGCCCTGTAATCATAATGATACGTCTGTACAGATCGGACAGCTTCTGCGTATCCGCCGTTAGCGACTCTACAATCCCTTGGTATGGACCGACTTCAGCCACCATCGTGATCGTATGCTCGCCTGCCGGCAAGTAGAAAAGAAGTGGATCCTTATTGCCGCTTTGATCATGGAGCGTTTCGATTCTCCAGTTACGAGAATAAGAGAACGGATACTCCTCCAACTCTTTGAAAGGTACTTTACCGTCTATTAGAATTTGACGATAGGAAGGCAACCCATCGCCCCACCATTGTCCAAATTTCAGACCGATTTTGTACAATCCGTCCTTCGGGACTGAGAATGTCCATGCCGCACTCTGGCCGCCTTTTCTCCAGCGCCAGTCGCCGAATGCATTCAACTTGATCCTTCCGTTCCCCACCGGCTCCATTAACGGATCGCCGTTTGATTCTCTGCGAATGGTCGGGTCGGATTTAAGCGGATTGTCCTCTGCCTGCACTTTCACATTGACCTGTTCAACTGGCTTGTAGCCATTGGATTGATAGGTTTGTTCTACGTCTTTATAGGCTGGTACTTGCTCCGGTGCTGTAACCCGAATTTCTCCGAGCGCAACCGGCTCATCCAAATAAACGAAACGAACGACATGCTTGCCTGCAGTCAGGTAGTACTGGAAGGGCTCTGCATACTGTCCATTGCCATCCGATATCGGAAGATCCAACCATTGCGGCTTCTCGATCTGTTTCGGCCGGACGTCGTCACCTTGATTGTTCTGAACTGGATCGCCACGATCCAACCAGCTGCGCATGAAATAAATACGCTGCGCCTCGCGGAAAGGGCTCTTCCCGTCAATGAGCAGCTCCCGTTGAATCGGCATACGCTTGCCTTCCATCGGGTAGTAATTGACCGCCAGATTGTATAGACCGTCGGACTTAACATCAACTGTCCATTCCAACCATTTCGTATCCTTCTCCCATATAAGCGCGTTTGAATGATCTTCGATCGTCTTCAAACCAGGTTTGGCACCTTCGAATGCCGAATAATTGTTCGCTTGCAAGTGAATCTCTGTTTGCTCGGCGGGCTTGTAGCCCTTCTGCTTATAAGCAGCGAGAGTCTTCCCGTAAGTCGGCTCCAAAATATCATCGTTCGAGAGCAGTGACAGATCCGATTGAGCAATGCCTTGATTCTGATTGCGGTCCCGCAGCCGCTCGCTGGCGTAAGATTGCGAATTGCCTGCGATTGTGGCTGATAAGACAAATAAAGTGACCGTTACTAGCATGACCTTCTTCCACTTCAATGCAGCTATCCATTGCCGTTTCAAGAGACATCACCTCTTTGTCTTTCCGTCCATTTAATCATGGTAGATCCGCTGTTAATAGATTGCTTCCAGCTTCTTTAGCTCGACTTCCACATTCTTCTTCATTTCACCAAGATGCTTCTTCGGTTCGCCTTCCCGCCCCCTATTAGTGATTTTTGTCTGAAACCATCGCTTTATCTCTTCAATTGTAAACGCTTTTATAAGAAAGGTTAATGTGACTAAGTTTGCGTTTTGTGTAGTCTTTTTACTTCATCAGGCTGCTAGTAAAGAAATCACACACATTCACGGGTCATAAACTTATTTGCGAGCCTTCTGACTTGGTTTGTCCATCCAGGTTTTCTTCCTGCAGTTCGGTATCAATGTGCTTCTTCATCTCTTCCAGCAGAGCTTTTGGACTGCCCTGCAATTTAACGGCGAGATTCTGCACCTTATACATTTCTTGCCACATATACTCGCCAATTGGCGAAACCGGACGAATGTGGGCATGCTCAAGCAGCTGGAGGAATACGTCCAAATGCTCCTTCTTTTTCTGACCAAGCTGCTCGTTCACTTCTGGAATGCTCGCCAAATCGTTTGTACCGCCTGAACGTCCCGTCCAGAGCATCGAGCCTTCTTTGCCTGCGACGAATTTAATAAATCGCCAAGCTTGGGCCTGGTGCTTCGCTCCTTTTGGCATAACAAACGACCATCCACCCGACCATGTAACATTTCCGTTTCCATCCGAAGTAGGCATTGGGGCAATACCCCAATCAAATCTCGCATCGTCCATATCATTTAGCAGCCAGTTCCCCTCATACATAAACCCAATTCTGCCGCTTACAAACGGATTTCGCCCCGTTTCTCTCATCGAGTCCGTAAAGCTCGCTAGCTGCTTCACTCCGTACTTTCTGGCGTACCCTTGCATCCATTCCAGCGCTTGCACAATGTGGGGATCATTAGGCGTGAGCCGTCCTTCCTTCTCCCACTCGCCGCCGAAATTCCAACCATGTGTATACAAGAAGCCTTGAGCCTGCCAAGGGATAAAGCCTACTTGATCATAAAAGCCTTGTTTATTCAGCTTGTACATTTTCTCCGCCATCGCATCTAACTCGGCAATCGTACGGGGAGGCTTATTCGGATCAAGGCCCGCTTCCTCCATAAGCGATTTGTTATAGTACATCGCCCGGCTGTCTACATTCCAAGGAAGGGCGTAAGTTCTGCCGTTGAATTGCGTCTCCTCCCACACATTCGGGTAATAAATCGAATCCATTCCATCTCGGTTCACTTGATCAGATAAGTCCTCTAAAGCACCCATAGCCGCCCATTCGCCAACTGCAAACCGGTCAAACATCGCGACATCCGGCGCCTGACCACCTGCGATTGACGTCAATAATTTATCCGATACCTGCGAATTATCAGAGTTCTCGACAAAGGTCAATTTGACGCGAATATCCGGATTAGCCTCCTCGAATGGCCTCACAACCGTCTCATAGAATTCATTTTGAAATCCGCCGCCCCAAGGAAACCATAAGCTGATGGTTACTGGATTGCTGCTTCTAGGCACATCGCTCGCCATGTTCGGATCTATAGCAGCATGCCCTGTGACTGTCGCCGGGCTCGTAATCGTTTCGCTGTCGGAACAAGCATACATGAATACGAAGATGAAGCACGTGAGGACTACTATGTACACAATAGAAGCCTTCCCTCGATGCACAAGCTTTTTCATCAATACATCCCCTTAACTCATACTCACTTCACGCCATAAGCGGGATTGTCATCGCAACCTCGGTCCCTTGCCCTAAATGGCTCTTAATCTCAAGGCCGTACTTCATCCCGTAAGCGATCTGAATTTGGGAATGAATATTTCGCAGGCCAAAATGACGATGTTGCTCATTCGCCCCCTCGCCGCACAACAGAAGCCGTAGTTCTGAGAGCTTGTCCGGTCCAATCCCTGCTCCATCGTCTGTAACGATAAACTTGAGACATTCGCCCTCACGGGTAAAGGCAACATCAAGCCTTCCTTTGCCTCTTTTCTTCTCAAGCCCGTGATAAATTGCATTCTCTACAAGAGGCTGGAAAATATATTTGAGCACTTTATACTCCTCAACCGACGGATCAACATGCATATGAAGCGCAAACTTATCCTTGTAACGAACCTTCTGAATCGTCATGTAGCTGTCCAGTAGTTGAACGATCTGGCTGACATTTACTTCATCCTTGCCCTCGCTTAAGCTAAGCCGGAAATATTTGGACAAGCCGAATATCATCGTACTGATGTCGTTCACCTTGTGGATTCGCGCAAGCCAGTGAATGGAATCCAGGGTGTTGTAGAGAAAATGGGCGTTAATCTGTGAACCCAATATTTTAAGTTGAAGACCTTGCTCCAGTAATTTTTGAACATAGAGCTGATTTATAAGTTCTTTAATACGGGAAACCATCTCGTTGAAATGAATATACATGTAGCCGAATTCATCCTTGCGTTTGTCTTCAATTTGCACGTCGAAATTACCGGTTTTGGCTTTGTTCATCGCTTGAATCATCTTCTTGAGCGGCCTATGTACAGTTGAAGCCATAATAACAGCAAACAGAATACCGATGATGGAAAACAACACGACAAGCGATAGCATGAACCACTTGATATCCGAGGTCTCCTTCAATAGATCCTGACGACGTAGCATACCAATGAGCGTCCAATTGTTCGTTTCCAGCCGATTATAGACAAGGAGCATTCGTTCCCCGTTCATTGCTTTTCTAATAATCCCTGAATCCGTTTCCGCTGGCTTAAATTCAAGATTGCTTGATAACCGCATTCCGTCCTGGTCACCAACGATTTGTCCCTTGCTGTCGACGATGACATTCGAGCCTGACCCATTGTAATCAATTTCCGACAGCATCCCCTTGATCTCAGCCGGATCTATCTCGTATAGCAGCACGCCGAGAACTTCACCGCGCTTGCTGAAGTTTTTCTCTATTCTGCCGAAGCAGAATACAAGCTTGGAGCTCCAATTAACGAATGAAGGACGAATGCCAAAGTAAACAACTTGGCCATTTGCCTCCCGAATTTGCTTATACCAGTCTTTGTCCTGATATTCATTGGAAAAAGAATTATAGACGGGAAAAGAATCCTTAGGCGAATAGCGGTAGGAGGAGCCTTTCTCGCCTAGTAAATAAATATTAGAAACGTCATTTCTTGAATTGACCCAATTCGATAAGAAGGCTGTGTTCGTGTCATTGATCTGAATTCGTTCAATCTCTGATTTATAGTTTCCGCTTAGCTGCTTCTGAATCTCCTTGTTGCCAACGATCAGCAGTGAACGGTCCTCATAGTCTTGCAATAGATTGTCGAGCCTCTTGCCCACTTGCTGCGCATTCTGAAGCGCCATACCGCCAAATTTGTTCTCCATCATCTTTGTCGATTTATAATAAAATAAGCTGCCCATCACCGTAATGATAACTAGCATGCTGGCGACGTAAATTAAGAATACCTTCACGCCAACAGCAGGGAGCTTTGAACTTCTGCTGAACCACCACATGGATGAGTTCTCCCTTCTATGCGCCGTAATTACGATATTGAGAAGGAGTAATCCCTTCCAATTCCTTGAAATTTTTCACAAAATAACGGAAGTCTCTGTAGCCTACCTGTTCGGCCACTTCATAAATTTTGAGCGAGGTTTGTTCAAGCAGCTCCTTCGCCTTGGTGATCCGAACGCGTATCAAATAGCGGCTAAGTGTTTCCCCCACTTCGGCATGAAATACACGGCTTAGATACGAGGGATTCAAATAGATCTGTTTGGCGACATGATTGAGGCCGATCCCCAGGTGATAATTATCTTGGATGAATTGAAGTGCAGAATCGATCGTATATTTCTGTCCATATCCAGACGCGCTGGTGTCTTTCATAAGAAATGCACTCATCACAGCATGCTTCCAATTAATTAACGGACTGCGGTATAACTGGAGCTTCTGATGATACATAAGCATGCACGAATCTGAGCCGTTCCGCGCTTGACACATATCCTGCCATCTGGACAGCAGCATTCCGATATGCGAGTTCATCTCACGGCGAACGGCAAGCGCAGAAGTCTGCTGAACCATATCCTGAAGCAGTGTGATCTGTTGATCGAGAAGATCAGACAGCTTGCCTTCATCCTTGAGCTTGATCGCATGAAAAATACGATTGAGCCAGGCTGTATCGAGCGCTTCGACTTTCATGCCAAGGTAAGGCTCGTCCACAGTGTTAACAGCAAATACGTTCAGCGGTTCATTGTCATTCGCCGTTGGTCCGAAGATTCGACCAGTCCCTTGCGCCAAATACTCCACACTATTTGTAAGCGCTTCCCTAAATGTGAATAATAGCGTTCTTCCATCTCCGATTTGGCTCGCTCCAATGCTGATCCGAACGCCTAGAACTTCAAACGCTTCCTCAATGGCGCGAGTGGCACAGCTGAGTACTTCATTATATTGACCGCTCACATCCTGTTTACAAGAGGAGACGATAAGCGCCACATCTGAATATTCGTTATCATGCAATGGACAAGCCAAAGCCCTTATTCCAGCTTCCTTGAATATTTCCTCTATGAGGTTGCCAATCGCATATCGCAAGAGCGAGCAGCCGGTTTCATCCAGACGCCTGTCTCCCCACTCGTGCACAACAGCCGATAACACAATCAGCTTGTTCGGATTTAAATCAATTTGGAGCGTCTCCCATTTGGAAAGCAATTCTTGCTCTGATATCGGACGGGATAAACACATTTCCAGATGCTTTTGTTTAGCAAGGGGCAGACTTTCCCTCACACGGCCTGACAGTTCAGCCATCTTGCAGTTCATCTCATTCTTTTGCTTTATTTCGCCCACGCAGCGCTCAACGACCGCAATAAGGTCGTCCTCTTCAATGGGTTTGAGAATATAATCGCTTGCCCCCAGCTTAATCGCTTTCTGAGCATAGGCGAAATCGTCGAAGCCGCTAATAAAGATAACCTTTACATCTATTTCCCGATTCTTCAGCTCGTTGAACAATTCCATGCCATCCATAGTAGGCATCCTTATATCAGATATGATGATGTCAGGCGGGTTCTCTTCAATCAGCTTCAGCGCTTCTATTCCGTCTTCAGCATCACACATAAAGTGAACGCCATACGATTCCCAGTCGATGGTTTGTTTTAAACCTTCTCTAATCCAGTGTTCATCATCGATGACCATGAGCTTTATCAACAACGTTCACTCCTTATTCGATCCACATCATATTAGCGTGCTTCAAGCCTTGGAACCCTTACATGAGAGAATTATCCATTTCGGAAATTATACAATAATCTGACAGAAAATTGGTCTTTTGTCGCAATTTTAGAGAAATTGCAGAGTTCATCAACAATGTTGGAGAAGCTAAAGCCAAGATGACTTTCATTTTAATGAAATAAAATTGACACATATGTCGATATTGACATATATCATTGGATCGTTTTATAATACTTCGCATGCGAACTATTCGGATAAGAACGATTATGGCAAGGACGGTTGATGATTATGGATGATCAGCACTATGAAAGAACCGTGCAGATCCTGCATTCATTCCGCGAAATTCATCAAATCCATTATCAGATGCTCCTCAGGATCGCGCAGCAGCACGGTATTACGCCACAGCAATTTCTCGTACTGAGATCGTTGGCCGGAAGTCCCGAGATGAATCTGGCTGATTTATCCGATGAACTGCACCTAGGCAACAGTACGACAAGCGGGATTGTTGACCGAATGGTAGAAGCAGAGCTCATCTGCCGTGAACGTTCGCTTATGGATCGGCGTTCGGTTACGCTGAGGCTTGCAGAGAAAGGCGAGCACATCTGGAACAGATTAGTCGATAGCAAGATGGACTGGGTTACGCCGTTTATGCAAATTTCAGCTGACGATCAAATGGCTTTGCTCCGCATCCACAAACAAATTGTTCACATCTTAGAGAAAACTCGAAAGGAAGATTAATTGTGACAACAGCTACCTCAACCGCACTACGAAGAGGCCCTATCGTTGCGTCACTGCTCATAGCCGCGTTCGTCGCGCTACTCGCGCAGACACTGCTTAACGTCGCACTGCCGAGCATGATGAAGGACTTGAACGTCAATGAAAACACCATTCAGTGGCTTATCAATGGTTACATGCTCGTCAACGGCGTGCTTGTACCGATCAGCGCATTTTTAATTTCCCGTTTTACGACACGCAAGCTGTTTCTTGCTGCAGCCGGATTGTTCGCAGTCGGTACGATCATATGTGCCTTCTCGCCGAACTTTACATTCCTGCTCTTTGGCCGTCTCATTCAAGCCGCAGGCGCTGGCATTCTAATGCCGCTAATGACCATCGTCTTCCTGACCATCTTCCCGGTTGCCGAACGCGGCAAAGCGATGGGCATGATGGGGATCGCAATGATCTGTGCACCAGCAATCGGTCCTACACTATCCGGTTATGTTGTTGAGCACTACTCGTGGCATGTTCTCTTCTACATTATATTGCCACTCTCGCTGTTTGCATTTGTTTATGGCGCATATTCCATGAAGAACGTTGTGAAGACCTCCACTCCGAAGCTCGATGCACTTGGCGTCATCTTATCCACGATCGGTTTCGGCGGCATACTGTATGGCTTCAGTGATGCCGGTGCAGACGGCTGGGATAGCTCAACGGTAATTACTTGCCTCATTGTAGGTGCCGTATCCCTTGTGCTCTTCGTATGGCGTGAACTGACTGCCGAGAAGCCGCTTCTTGAGCTGGACGTCTTCAAGTACGGCATGTTCTCGCTGACAACGATTATTAACATCATCATTACCATGTCCATGTACTCCGGTATGGTTCTGCTTCCGATCTACCTGCAGAATATCCGCGGCTTCTCACCAGTCGATTCCGGCTTGCTGCTGCTCCCTGGCGCAATCTTGATGGGTATTATGTCGCCGATAACGGGTATGATATTCGATAAGATCGGCGCACGCTGGCTTGCTGTCGCAGGCTTGACCATCTCGGCGCTGACAACGTACGAATTCAGCACGCTCACGGTTGATACTAGCTATGCGCACCTTATTGTTACCTACACGCTTCGTATGTTTGGGATGTCCATGCTCATGATGCCGATTCAGACCGCAGGCCTCAACCAGCTGCCGCAGCGTCTGAATGCACACGGTTCCGCAATGTCGCAGACGCTTCGTAACGTAGCCGGCGCACTAGGTACAGCGCTGCTTGTAACGATTATGTCCAACAAAGCAGCTTCCGTAGCAAAAGAGCTGGCGATTGCCGGCAAGATTGATCCGAAGGATCAAGTGAAGATGGCCGATGTCATTCAGCATGCAACTGTAACGGGTATAAACCACTCCTTCACCATTGCAACATGGTTAACAGCCGCAGCGCTCCTCCTTGCTTTCTTCATTAAGAAGACGAAGCCGCAGGAAGATAAGGTTGTGCAACAGAAGGCTTCATAATCAATTTGCTCTTCTAAAAATAATAGAGCCGGTTGTCCCAATGGGAGCAACCGGCTTTCGCTATTATTCCACAATTTTACCCGCATTCAATATTTCAATGGAGAAAACGCATTTCGCCTTCACCGAAGGATACATCTCCGGCCACTTCATCTTCTTCCATTCCCTGTAGCTAGAATGGCTCCGAACCGAGATGCCAAGGCCCAAGCCGTCGGCATTATTCTTCTGCATCAATGAAATCAATCGATCGCCCCGCCCATTCAGCGCTTTCTCCATCCCCTTCTCCAACAGACGCTTCTCCGTTGGCTGGGTTATGGAATGATCGCCGGTATATTCGATCACAGTCCCTTTCAGACTCACTTTGATGGTTAATTCCGGCTTCCCGCCAGCGCCTCGCTTAACTTTCACTTTGCGATTGCTCACAATCGAGGTCAACATAACAGTGTCACCGCCGTTAGCTCCCCCTTCATTCAGATGAATGCTCAGATCCCCTTGTTTAAAGGAACCTCGCAAGAAGGAGAAGACCAGTCCGTCATCTGCCGGAATTTCCGCAACGTACCGGTCATCGTGGAACAGCGCAACCCCGTCAATAATAATATTATTATCTTTATTCCTAAGCACAGCCATCACTGGATCAATGCCGTCATCATAGTAATCCCTTATGAATGTATACACAGTAGACACCGGTATACTGCGCCCAGCTGCTTCTTTTTGCAGCAGTCCTTCGATATAACGGCTTATGATGGGATGCTGGATATAGGATTGCTCCAGCATCTTCTTGGCACTGCCTCGCACGATCGTAAGTTTGACTCGCGGCGAGATGGAAGGATCGCGCTGATAGGTATCCAGGTGCTTCAGCAGTCCATTCCGTGCCAGTGACATGCCGAACAGCGAGTTACGCAATTGGCCGCTCACGATCTGCAAGTTAATTTCCCTAGTCAACTTCATGCGCGCTTCCTTCCCCGTTCTTGCCTTCGTGCTCAGCACTACACGCTGAGCGCTCGTCTTCTGCTCTGCCTTTGGCATCGTAATGGCGACCTCAAGCTGACCGTTCTCTGCAAGGTCGAAGCTATTCGCTTGCATGAACCCCAGCTTCTCCAGGATGCGCTGATCGCCGCACCCCGCCAAGAGCAGAACAATTAGCATGCTTCCTAGGATGGTGCTGATGACATGATAATCCTTTCTCATGAAGCCGCCGCCTCTTTCTTCTTAGACAATGCGAGCACAATGAGAAGCAAGATCGGCAGCATGAAAGCAGTCCCGATCTCAATCTGGGCGAAGAAGCTTAACCACAACTGCACCTCGCTTAAACTCTCGGGGAAAAATGCTACAATATAGGAAATCGTGACCAGAATTGCAGCGACTACCTTCACATTCGCACCTTTGAACATTTGAAGCGCAGTTTCTTGTGCGGCCCATAGATACATCACGACTGTCACGATTGTCGTAAACAGGAAGGCGCCGAAGAACAAATTCTCCACCCGTTCTACGAACGGAAACCTGATATACGCCATAAGATCAAGCAGTGGAAAAGCCATCCGCTGTAATTGCTTCAAGCTGAAAAAGCCGAAGCTGATGAAGCAGATATACGTGTACAATAGGACGGTAATGGATGCTCCAATGATTGAGGATCTAATCAGCTTGGATTTCTTATCCGTATAGGGGAACAACATCAGAATAAGCTCATATCCGAGGTAAGCCGTATAGATATTGGCAAAATCCTTTAGGGACAGTTCTCCCCCGCGAAATAAAAAAGGCGTCAGCCGAGCCCAGCTGAAATCCGCATAGAAGAAGAAAATAACCGGAAGCATCCACACCGTCAGCCAGAAGAACATTGTGGTTGACTTCGAAATATTATAGATGCCTTGAATCATAAGACAGAAGACAAGCACATCAAGCGCTATTTTGAAGAACATCGGATGCGTCGTCGGGAATGCGATCATCTGAAAGATGAGCACATATTCTTTGGCTACGAGACAGCCGAGCATCGACCAAATGAACATTTGGGCCAAATAGAGCGGGTAGAGAATGATCTTCGGTACAGCTTGCAGAATCACGAAGATGGACCGCCCTTTCCCAAGCCAATAGACAGCGCCGATTAACAAAATATTCAGCAGGACAATGGCACCAAATACGAGATTCATCACCCACCCGTGCGTACCGAACGCTTTACTCAGCATCTGCGGAAGTGAGAAGATAACGACCCCAAGCTGGGTTATATACACGAGAATGACAATGTGAAACGAAGACAGCTTCTCCGAACTTTGCACAGTGACTCACCTCTTTGGCCTGATTCGGGTTGGATTGGACGAACGCGACTGGCTTGGACGCCTCGCAAGCAAATTAAACGGTGCCCGGATGAACACATCCCGCCATTCGTATGGTTGGTTAGGCGCAATTGGCGTAACATAGGATGACTTAAGGCTCGTAATGCTGCACAGATGGATCGTCGCTGCTGTAATTCCGATTGCGATCCCGAGATTTCCCCAAAGGCCGGCAAGTAATATGAATCCGAACCGGAGCAGCCGGATTGATGCACTCATCGTGTAATTCGGGATGACGAAGGAAGCGATTGTCGACAATGCAACCGCGATAATCAGAATATTGCTCGTGAAGCCCGCCTGCACAGCCGCTTGCCCGATGACGATACCGCCTACGATGCCAATCGTCTGGCCGATCTTCGTCGGCAGCCGTGCTCCGGCTTCTCGAAGCAGCTCAATCGTTACCTCCATCAGGAGCGCTTCATAAACCGGAGGAAATGGCACTCTGCCTCTGGATTCAACGAGTGTCAGCAACAGGTTCTCGGGAATCATCTCATAGTGATAGGTTGTGATCGATACGTAGAGAGCTGTTAAGGAGACGGTTACAATCAATGCGAAGAACCGCAGCAACCGCGTTGCCGTCCCGAGCATCCAGCGCTGGTAATAGTCGTCAGAAGAAGTGAAGAATTCGAAGAAAGTAGAAGGCACGCTGAACGCGGAAGGGCTGCCATCCATAATGCAGACGACCCTGCCTGCAACAAGCTTCGAGACGACTGCATCCGGCCGCTCTGTCGTTAGAATTTGCGGGAAGACGGCATACGGCTTATCATCGATCATTTGAATCAGCATATTCGTATCGAGAACAGCATCCACCTCTATATCCTTTATCCGCTGTATCACTTCATGGACATTTTCCATATTCGCGATATCTTTTACATAAAGAATATAGACATCGCTCTTGGTCATCTCACCGACACCTAGCCGGATAATCTTCAGATGTGAGCTTCTTAATCGCGTGCGGATAAGTGCTAAGCTTAAGCTCGCCTTCTCTGTCAGGCCATCGTGCGGACCGGTTATCGTCGTCTCAATCTCCGATTGCGTGACAGACCTGCCTTCATCACCGCGCACATCGACCAAATAGGCCTGCTCATGTACAAATACAGCCGCACTCCCTGACAAGATTCCCACGATCAGCTCTTTGGAGTCGGTCTGAATAACAAACTGCGACTGCGCGAATAACGCTTCAAGCTGGCTAGGCTCAAGCTCATGAAGCGGCTTCAAAACTTCATAATACAGCTTGTCTCCGTTAATTAACGTATCCAAATAGACGGCATCCACGCCGAGGTGAGGTAGCTCACGATGGAACAGATCCGTACAGTCTTCGAATTCATCGAGCGTATGTGCAAGCGTAGGCAAGGATGACTCAGTATGGCTTTTTGACATGGCTGCCCCTTAGACTGTTTGACGAGTAATATCACTCATTATGTATCAGAAGGAAAAGCTCTAAACCTGTCGAATAGGCGCGCATGGCAAAATAAAAGCCAAGAGACGCGAGGCTTGAACCTTCGTCCCTTGGCTATTGCGAAACATTTACAGTATGACTTTCTTGCCAGTGCGTGCGCTTTCGACGGCGCCGAACACCATCGCTACACTCTTAATATTATCGAGGCAATCCGTCTCTGCTGGGCGTCCCTCCTCTAGTGCTGCGAACATCTCATCGAAGCAGCCGAAGTGACCTTGCTGCCCGTTCCATCCTTGCTTGCCTTCAACGCTGACCATTTCACGGATGAAGCTCTCCGGCTTCGATGTATCTACATATTCGGCATATGGCATCCCAGCTCCATCCCAACGCGCGCCGCCCTTACTGCCGGTTACGCGCCAATCTGATTCCCAAGAGGTGTTGAGTCCATCGGCGCACCAAGAGCCACGATAGCTGAATACCGAGCCGTCACTCATCTCGAAGATACAGATGGCCGAGGCATTGCCTTTGTACCATGAACCCGGAGGGTTGAACTCGTGGCAGTAGACGGATACCGGATCCGCGTCAATGATGAACCTCGCCTGATCGAACGTATGAATCGCCATGTCGATAATAAGCGGGTTATCCATCGCATCACGGAAGCCGCCAAAATGCGCGCCTAGGAAGAAGTCCGCATGAATGGAGCCAACGGTACCAATCGTATCCGCGCGAAGCAAATCGCGGAAGGAGCGTATTTGCGGTAAATAGCGGCGGTTCTGCATCACCGAGTAGCGCTTGCCGGTTTCATTGCTGATAGCGACAATTTCCTTCGCATCCTCATACGATTCAGCCATCGGCTTCTCGCCGAATACATTGCAGCCAGCACTCATCGCAGTTATTGCGATCTGCTTATGGCTCGCTGGAATCGTTACATCGAAGACGAGATTAGCACCAGTCGCTTCGAGAGCTGTAGCCAAATCGGTGAACGTCGGCACATCAAGTCCTTTTTTCGCTGCCATCGTCTTCGCACTTTCCTCAAAAATATCGACCATGCCAACAATTTCAGCATTTTCTCGCTGCATTGCATAATCAATCCACGTATTCGACATTCCGCCGCAGCCGGCAACTACGATTCGATGCTTCGCCATCGTTAATTCTCTCCCTATATATGCAAATTGCAAACTACCTTAATCGTACAGAAAGTCATGCAGCTAGACTAGAAACGAAAATGCGAACTATTCGTACAATCTTCTGATAGTTTGGTAAAATAAAGCGGTACCACGACCGAAATACTCACCATTTCCAATAAAATCGTATGGATGCGAAGAGGAGCCTGAGTACCGATGCCAGTCAGTCCGTTGAAAGAAAACACGCGCATGCCTGACCTTACGTTTCCGATCAATGTATTTCTCGTCTCCAGCATTCATCTGCATTGGCATGATCATATCGAATGGATCTATGTGAAGGAAGGCCGTGCACGCGTGCAAATTGATGCATCGTTCCAGCTGTTGCAGAAAGGCGAGCTTGCCTTCGTCAATACAAAGCAGCTGCACAGCGCCGTCGCAGTGGAGCCGAGTACGGAGATGATCTCCATCGTCTTCAATGAAGCGCTCGTTAGGGGCAGCGGACTCGATATTACGGAGCATCATTATTTTGTGCCATACTTGCAGCAGCAGCTGAAGTGGCCGAGCTGGATGCTGGAAGCCGATCCATTCATCGAAGAAATGAACGCCTCTTTCGCCCGGCTCGTCGCCGAATTTCAGAGCAAGACACCTGGCTATGAGCTGCTAGTGAAGGCAGAGCTGCTGCGTATCTTCGGCCTCTACTTCCGCTATGCCGAGCGGAGCGCGGATCAGGCTTTAGCTTTGTCGCGCATACCCAAGCAGAAGCCGTACGACTTCACGCAATTGCTTCATACGCTGCGTGAACGGTTCCAGGAACCGATCAGCGTCGATGAGGCGGCTCGCATGGTGAATCTCAGCAAAGCGCATTTCTGCAAAGTATTCAAGCAGGTCACCGGCAAGACGCTTATCGAATATATCCACCTGCTGCGCGTGCAGGAGGCCGAGCGTCTGCTTCTCGATACGAACTACCCGGTCACTGAGATAGCCGAGCGCGTTGGTTTCTCCAACATGACGTACTTCGGTCGTGTTTTCAAGAAAATGCGCAGCCAGGCACCGTCGGAGATTCGCAAGGGGCAGCAGCTGTAACCGTGAAGAGGGACATAAGGAGAACACTAGAAGAACATATGAAGGACAAGAGAAGGACAAGAGAAGAAGATAAATAGGACAAGAGATGAACATATGAAGAACATAAGATGGAAGATATGAAGAACATATGAGGAACATATGAAGAACATAAGATGGAAGATGGAAGATGGAAGATGGTAGGTGGTAGGTGGTAGGTGGTAGGTGGTAGGTGGTAGGTGGTAGGTAGTTGATGGTTGATGTTAGAAGGAAGATGGAAGATGGAAGATGGAAAAAGGAGGAAAACACAATGTTTCCCCAATTAGAGACGGAAAGATTGATCCTTAGAGAGTTGACCCAGGCTGATGCGGCGGATGTGTTCGCTTGTTTCTCGAACGCCCAAGTGACTCGCTATTACGGCCAAGAGCCATTCGAATCGATCGAACAAGCCGTGAAGCTGATTGGTTTATTCGCTTCGAATTATGAGAATAAACGCGGGATAAGATGGGGCATTGAACGCAAGGAGGTACCGGGTTTAATCGGTACCATCGGATTCAATGCACTCGTTCTCCCCCATCGCAGAGCCGAGATCGGCTATGAGCTCCACCCTCAACATTGGCGGAGCGGCTATGCATCAGAGGCGATCCGCTGCGTGGCAGCGCACGGCTTCGACACACTTGGACTCGCTCGCATTGGCGCGGTCGTCTTCCCAGAGAATGAGGCATCGAACACGCTGCTGAAGAAGCTCGGCTTCCAGCATGAAGGCGTGCTGCGCGACTATATGGTGCAAGGCGGGCGATCGTACAGTACGAACGTGTACTCGCTGCTGAGAGATCGTATTGGATCTCTCAGCTCCATTCTTGCGCTATTCCACCCCTGAGAGATCCTATTTAATCTCTCAGCATCTTTCAGCCCCCTTTTCATCCGCATTTCGCTGCTGAGAGATCGTATTGGATCTCTCAGCTCCATTCTTGCGCTATTCCACCCCTGAGAGATCCTATTTAATCTCTCAGCATCTTTCAGCCCCCTTTTCATCCGCATTTCGCTGCTGAGAGATCGTATTTGATCTCTCAGCTCCATTTTTGCGCTATTCCACCCCTGAGAGATCCTATTTGATCTCTCAGCACTTTTCAGCCCACTTTTCATCTGCATTTCCACCCCTGAGAGATCCTATTTGATCTCTCAGCTCCTTTCTTGCGCTATTCCCCCCCTGAGAGATCGTATTTGATCTCTCAGCTCCATTTTTACGCTTGGCCACCTCTGAGAGATCCTATCTGATCTCTCAAACCACAAAAAAATGCCGAGAAGCCAGTTGGACTGGTGTTCTCGACATTCGCTTTGAGCCCGCATAATGCGGGCTTCTCTTATGGAATCGAATTATTTCACGTACAGGCGACCTGTCTCTTCCCAGATCTCGCCTGGCGCCAAGCTGAATAAGCCGATTTGATCCGCTGGCAGATCACTGAATGGCGCATTGACCAGGTTCACTTGCGGCTCTGGGCAGAAGAAGCCTTCTGTTGCGCCGTTGTTCCAGATCATCCACTGCTTGTACGATGTTCCAACATCATACACGAGAGTTGCACCATGCATCGCACACGTAAGCTCCATCCGGTTGCGGCCGTTCTGAGCGACAGCCGTATAATGGTTGTCGAGTGACTCGAAGAACGGATAGACGCCTTCACCCTTCATCAACTCTTCGTTCGCGGTCAGCGACTGATACTCGCCCGTTGGCAGCATCCGCTCGCTCATCGCCCAGCGATCGCCGATCGTCAGCTTCAGGCGGTAATCCTTCGCCGAGCTGCCCGGAATGAACGGTGCGTTCACGGACGTATGGAACGCGAACAAGCATGGCATTACATCATCGCCATCATTGCGAACCAGCACATGCTGATGCAAGCCGTCTTCACTGATCGCATAGCGCAGCTTAACCGTGAACTTATGCGGCAAATACGTGTACACTGCACTTTGCTCGTCCACTTTCAGCGAAACAACAACATAGCTTTCGGTTGCCGTCGTGCCGAAATCATCGACCGTCCACGTCTCACTATGTACAAAGCCATGCAGATGGTTGCCCGTAGCCGGCTCATTGACCGGGAACTGGTACGTGCGTCCGTTCCATGGAAACTTGCCATCCTCGAACCGATTCGGCGGAATGAGCACCGGAATGCCATGAATGAATGGACGCGCCTTGAACGATTCCATCTCGTCCATCGTCGGCTCATGCAGCAGCTGCCAGTCCTTCGATGTATCGCGGAATGCGATCAAGTTGCCTCCAACCTCCGGCAGCATCGCTGCTTCGTAGCGGCCGAACTTCAGCCATACGGCAGGCTCGCCTTGATACGTGCCTTGGAATGCTTGATTATCGCTCATCGTTAATTCTACTCTCCTTTTGCTTCGTCACAGAATGCTGTAACGCCATGCAATTAATACTGGTACCGCTTCAGCCATAGCCCACAAACCGTCGTCCAGTTCGCAACATGCGGATCGCTCTCGGCAAGTCCGAGGCCATGCTGACCTTGCTCATACACATGCAGGTCGAATGGAACACCTGCTCGGCGCAGTGCCAGCGCAAAGTTCAGGCTGTTCTCCACCGGCACCGCACCGTCATCCGACGTGTGCCAGAGGAAGGTTGGTGGTGTGTCCGGCGTCACTTGAAGCTCGCCGCTCAGCTGTTCGATCATCGCCGGGTCCGGCTGCTCCCCGAGCAGATTGATCCGCGAACCTTCATGGGTAAACGGTGATTGCAGCGTAATAACCGGGTAGCAGAGGATAAGCTGATCCGGTCGGCATGACATGCGCTCGATCGGATCAGCCGCCTCCGGCTTACCGGCATCATAGTGCGTCCCTGCCGTCGACACAAGATGGCCGCCTGCGGAGAAGCCAAGCACGCCGATCTTGTTCTCGGCGATGCCCCAATCTGCGGCATGCAGGCGCACATAGCGAATCGCCCGCTGCACATCCAGCAGCGCTGCCGGATATTGGTACGGCGCGACGCGGTAGCGCAGCACGAAGGCGGAGATGCCGATGCTGTTCAACCACAGCGCAATCGGCTCTCCTTCATGGTCTGCGCGCATGCCGTAGCCGCCGCCTGGGCAGACGATGACAGCGCCCTTACTACCGCTGCCATCGCCGTCCACCAAGTATGGCGTCAGCGCAGGACGATCTTCATCCGTCACTCCTGCTGCAAGTGGTGCGCCTTCAGGCCACAGCTCGACTAGTTGTTGCGAAGATCCAGCCATTTGATTTCCTCCACAGACAGCTCAAGATTTGTTGCTTCCAGGCACGATTTCATCTCCGCTTCGTTGCGTGCACCAATGATTGCCCCTGTCGGGAACGACTGATTCAAAACGTAAGCAAGCGCGATTTGAATCGTTGATACGCCCTTCTCTTTACCCAACTTCTCAGCGCGGTGATAACGTTCCCAGTTATCGTCATTATAGAACACGCGGACCAAATCTGCATCTGTCCGATCTTCTGGCGTGAAGCGGCCAGTAAAGAAACCGCGCGCTTGGGATGACCACGACAGCAGCGGCATGTTCGATTGCTCATGCCAAGCGAGAATCTCATCGTCAACGCTAATGCAATCTGCCCAGAATGGCTCTTTCGCTTTGGCAAGACTGAGGTTCGGGCTGCTATATTCGAAGCCGCGAAGGCCGTGCTTCGCCGCGTACTCATTCGCTTCTTGCAGACGAGCTGTCGTCCAGTTCGAGCCGCCAAATGTGCGGATACGCCCTGCTTCGATATGCTCGTTCAGGCTCTCCACGATCTCGCCAACCGGCACGTTCGTATCGTCGCGATGCAGCGCGTACAGATCAATATAATCCGTGCGGAGACGCTCCAGACTGGTCATAAGTTCATTATAAATCGCGTTCTTATTCACTTGAGGGCCATTCTTGTTCGGGTGACCACCCTTCGTCCAAACGTTAATCTGTTCGCGGTTTTTACGCTGCTCCATCCATATGCCGAGTGCCTTCTCGCTCTCGCCGCCGCTATAGATATACGCGCTATCAATTGTGTTACCGCCGATTGCTACATAGTTATCCAAGACCTCACTAACAGTCTCAATAATAGCTGGGCTGAAATAATCCGAACCCATAATCAGCTGAGAAATCCCTTGTTTTACGCCAGGTAATTGAATCTGTTTCATTATAAGTTGCTCCTATTCTATATTCTCGTATAAGATAGATTAGTTCGACTAGATGCTTACCCGTTTGCGCGAATAAGCGGATTCAAGACAAGCGTCAATAACCTTCATATTGGCAACAGCATCGTCACCAGCAAAGTCTGCCTCTTGCTCGCCCCATACGATTCTCGCGAACGTATCGGCTTGGAGTGCATATTGATTGAAGACAGGCTGCTCCACTTCACGCTTGCCGCCTTTGGAATGAACGATAAAATTCGGATTACCGATAAAAGCTTCCGGCACTTCAATGCGGCCTTCAGTACCAAGGATTTCGAGCGTATTCCGAAACGCCGCCCACATGCCACAGTCGAATGTCAGTGCAACTTTGTTCGGGAATTCAATAATACCGGACGCCATCATATCAACGTTGTCATGCTCAGGCGAGAGCAGCGCATGAACGGTTGCCGCTTCTGGCTCCGTACCAAGAATGAGCCTTGCTGCGCTGAGGGGATAGCAGCCTACATCATAGATGGAGCCGCCGCCCCAGTCTCTGCGGTAACGTACATTCTTCGAATCGCCGGCATTGTTAAACGTGAATGCACCATGAAGGCCACGCAGTTCGCCGATCTCACCAGATGCGATTATCTCAGCAATCGCCTTATAGCGCGGGTGCTGGCGATACATGAACGCTTCTGCCAGGTGTACGCCATTCTTCTTAGCAGCATCCGCCATACGCTGTGCTTGCTGCGCATTCATTGCGATTGGCTTCTCGCATAGCACATGCTTGCCTGCTTCCATTGCCCGAATGGACCATTCCATATGTAAGTGATTCGGAAGCGGGATATAGATCGCATCAATCTCCGAATCAGCCAAAATCTCTTCGTAGCTGCCGTATGCTTGAGGAATGCCAAGCTTCGCAGCAGTTTCTTCAGCTTTCGCAAGGTCTCTACTTGCAATCGCTTTCACTTCACCCGTTTCAGAAAGTTTCGTACCTGGAATAACGGAATTCACGGCGATACTGGCACAGCCGATAACGCCCCAACGCAATTTACGAGTCAATGTGATTGCCACCTTTTTCAGAAATTGGATTCGTCCCTAGTATAGTCCATATTGATGTGGGAAGAAATATAAAACAACTACATTTTCATATAACAATCACGTCTTAACGAAAGTAGGAATTCGTTTGGAACACCTCTTGGAGCTGCTCATTTTTCGCTATGGTTATGTAGGACTTATGCTTGCGCTCGCCCTTGGAATCGTTGGTATTCCGGTCCCGGATGAAGCACTGCTCACCTATTCCGGGTTTCTCGTAAACAACGGAACACTTCATATGATATGGGTCATGCTATGCGCTTTTCTTGGTGCTGCATTCGGCATTACGGCAAGCTACGGCATCGGCATCCGGTTCGGTCTGCCCTTCCTGCTCAAGTATGGCCCGAAGCTGCACATGTCCCCCGCCAAGATCGAACGCGCGCAAGGCTGGATGAACAAATACGGCAATTTGCTGCTATTCGCCGGCTTCTTCGTTCCTGGCCTTAGACATATGACCGCCTATATGGCAGGGATGTCGCGGCTGAAGCTGCGAACGTTTATGCTGTATGCCTACGCGGGAGCGCTCATCTGGAGCACAGTCTTCATCTATGTTGGCTACATGCTCGGGGAACAGTGGCTGACGGTTAAGCACTACGTCCACCATTACGGCTCCGCGTTCATCCTGTATGGTGCGATTGCCGCTCTTGCTCTCATCAGTCTGAAGCTGCTGCTCTTTATGAGGAAAGTGAAAGCCTAACGTTGGATGCCAAAATACTTCAGCAGCGCTGTGTCGAACTCCGCATCGTTCTCCGGCTTAATCACTTCTACATCGGAGTCTTTGAAAATACGTAACTCGTTGCCAAACACCGTTATGCGCCCTTCGCTTGTCCGAATGGCTAGAATCGGCGTCTGTCTAAAGATCGAATCCGGCGCATTCTCACACCAGAAAGTCGCAAACTCATAATCCCCTGCAAGCTGCGGTTCCTCCGTAAACGAATAAATCCGGTGCCACTCGTCCCGCTTCAGCTCGGTTAGAAACCAACCATACTCGGCATCCGGTTCCAGCCGGTAGATCTCTTCTCCCTGCGTCTGCTCCTTAAAAGCAATCATCTCAATTGGCTCTCTCGGTACAATTCCACCAACCCCGACATCGCACAGATATGGCTGGCCATCTACGATAACCTTCAGCACCTGATGGCGGCGCTTCGGCGGCAAATCCGTGGAATCACGCCAAAACCGCGCGACTAGATCCGTAACATCATAGCCTAGCTCGCGTAGCAGCCAGCCGAACAGCGCATTTAGCTCGAAGCAGTAGCCGCCTCTTCGACGCGTGACGATTTTGTCATGAAGGTTCGTGATGTTCAGCGACAACGGGATACTTCTCAAAATATCCAAGTTCTCATAGGGAACCGCATGGAGATGGCAATACTGAAGTCTCGCTAGCACGGCTGCGCTTCCATCGAGTGGTCCTGAGTAGCCGATTCGGTCCAGATAAGCTTTAACTTCCGGTTTTAGCTGTTGCTGTTGCTCCATCTTCATATGACGCTCCTTTATCGTTGTTTGCGTTTCATTATAGCGCAGAACTGCGTATAATCAACATCAAATAGGGATTAAAAGGATGCTGGATCGAGTGACCGTTTATAGAGGGGAAATGTTTTTTCAGCAGGATGATTTTCCATTCCATATCCATCGTTATACGATTACACGGGGGGAGCATATCCCAACGCACACCCATGAGTTCGTAGAGCTTGTGTTCGTCGTCGAAGGAGCCGCCATCCATGAGATGTCTGGTCATACGTATCAGCTCGCTGCCGGAGATGTCTTCGTCGTGGAGCCAAATGTATATCACAGCTATACCTGCTCGCCGGACAAGGAGACGATTGTTTACAACGTGCTCTTCAATGCCTCCTTTCTTCAGCAGGAGATGGAAGTGCTGCAGCAGATGCCGTCCTTCGTGGGCTTCTTCTATCTCGTTCCTTTTCTGCGCAAAAGCCAATCATTTATCCCGTACCATCCACTCTTTCCCGCGCAGAGACTGCAAATCCAGTCCCATCTGCAAACGATTGAAGATGAGTTCCGCCAACAGCGCGAAGGCTACCAGCTCATGATTAAGACCCGCTGGATCGAGTGCCTTGTGTGGCTGAGCCGCTATCATCAGGAGAATCGCAACTCGCAAAAGCCCTCCGCCATTAGCGATCAGGCATGGATGGATTCGATCGTCAACTATGTGGAGCTTCACTATTACCAGCCGTTCACGCTGCAGCAGCTCAGTCAGCTATGCGGCATGAGCGTCTCCTCATTCACCGCCAAATTCAAAGATGCGACAGGCCTTAGCCTCGTCGACTATAAACATACGGTTCAAGTCCGCCATGCCGCGAATCTGTTGCAGACGACTGATAAGAAGGTGCTCGATATCGCGCTTGAGGTCGGTTTCGGCGACATCAGCTTCTTTAACCGGATGTTCCGCAAGCATACGGGCGTGACACCTCGGGAGTACCGGCGCAAGCAAGACTAAGGCGAGACTACAACTAAGGACGGCTGATCATATGAGACAGCGACCCGGTTTATCCAGTCAGCCCTCTAACGAACTCCACAGTCGCTATTCGACCCAAATAGCCGCTTCTCAGATTCTAACGAACTCCACAACCGTTATTAAGCGCAAAAGAGCGAATTTCGAGCGTGAAAGTGGCAATTAGCGATTACTGGGTTCGTTAAATCTTTTCACATGCCAAAATCAAGCGAATAACGTCATTACGATTCGTTAGCGCTTGCGGTTGCGGCGGTTGCGGTGACGGTTGCGGTTGCGCTTGCGCTTGCGCTTGCGGCAGCGCTTGCAGCAGCAGCGGCGGTAACCAAACAAAAAAAGCGATGCAGATTTCTCTGCACCGCTTTTCCCTATTATTTCGAAGTCCAGAGGGCTACACGATCTTGAACGTACTTCGTGTATCCTGCCTCCATTTTCTTCACGCCTGCTTTATCAAGATCAGCCATGTAGTCATCCCAAATTTTATCGAAGTCAGCTGGTTTCGCCAGGATCGCTTGCGGGATGCGTTTCCATGTGATGTCTTTCATCTTCGTACCAAGGATAGATACTTCGTCTTCGCCTGGAATTTGGATGTTCCATGCTGCGCCGTATGCCTTGATTTTGAACTCATCTTCTTTCGGGAACAGATCTTTCCAAATTGTCGCTTTGTAAGCCGCCAATGTTTCTTTCTCTGTATCGCTGTAGCCGTTTACGAGCTGCTCAGGGAAGTTCTTCGTGTAGTAGTTGCCGGACTCATCCTTCGCACCGTCGCCGTAGTGAACCATCATGTTCCAGTAGAAGCCGATACCGGATTCTTTCGTGAATGCAGTGTTATCGTTGTTGATACGGTCTTGAACTTCTTTCGGTACTACGCGCTTGCCATCCTCGATCTTGTAGTGCTTGCCTTCAATACCCCAGTTGTTGAGGACTTGGAACTCATCGGAAGCAAGGTAATCCAAGAACTTGATCGCACGAACCGGATCTTTACATGTGCTGGAGATGGAGATACCATAGCCGCCCATGAAGCCTGTTGGCCAGAAATCAGCTTGCTTGATGTCTTTGGACATTGTTACTGGGTAGTGACCATACGTTTGATCGAACTTGCCAGCTGTTTTCAGAGCTTGCTGTGCATCGTTGTAATCCCAGTCTTGGTCGATCAGACCAAGCACGCGGCCTGTTGCGACTTTCGATTTGTATTGGTCATACTTTTGAACGAAGCTTTCTTTGTCAAGAAGACCGATATCGTTCATATGGTTCAACCAACGGAAGTATTCTTTCTCTTCCGGACGACGGAAGTGGTAGATGGCTTCATTCGTGTCTTGATTGACGAAATATTCGCCGTCATCAGAGCCGCCTGTAGTCGAAACCGCAGGGTTCGTAACGGAGATGTACATATGCCAGTCATCTGCGTTCAACGATACGCCGATGTTTTTGTTGCCGTTCTCATCCGTTGGATGCTTCTCGAGATACGATTTGATTACGCCTTCATAATCTTGAACCGAACGGATTTCAGGGTAGCCCGCTTCCTTCACGACACGGTGCTGAAGCTCGAAGCCGCCGCCAGCTACGAAGCGCTGCTCGTTTACTGCTGCCCAAGTTGGGATCGCATAGATGGATTGATCTGCATTCGTATATTTACCACGAGCAAGGTTGTCGCCAAGTACGCGCTTAATATTCGGTGCATATTTGTTAATCAGGTCAGTCAAGTCGATAACTGCGCCTGCATCAACAAGCTTGCCGATATCGCCTTTCGCGGAAATCAGGTCCGGATACTCGCCGCTTGTTGCCATGAGAGCAACCTTCTGGGCAGGGTCGCCTACTGCGAATTCTGCGTCCAGCGAAACGCCTGTCTTCTTCGTCAGTTCTTTACTTACATCGTCTTGCATGTTATTCCAGTTCGGATTCGGGTCTTCTGCAAAGAACGAGAACGAGATTGGAGAAGTATCTTCCGCTGCTGCTGCGTCCTTGTTTGCATTTGCATCATTCGTTGCATTTGTATCGCCCGAATTCGCAGTTGCCGAATTGTTGCCTTTGTTTGCTTCACTGTTCGAAGTATCGTTGTTGCTGCCGCATCCTGCGAGCAGACCTGCAAGCAATGTAACCGACATCAGAACCGAAGCCGTTGTTTTCTTTCTTTGCATGTTGCAAACCCTCCTAATTATGTATGAATGAATATTGTATAAACAGGTTGCCCTGCGAACACCGTGAATAGTTGAAGCTCTAGCAGATTAGCTCTTCACTGCACCAAGCGTCATCCCTTTTACAAAATAACGCTGCAGGAACGGGTACACCATGAGAATCGGAACCGTAACGATAATGGTAACCGCCATCTTAACCGATTCAGGCGAAATCGACGCCATCACCTCGACCATGTTGCGACCGCGGAAGTTATCGACGTTCGTCTGCGTGCTTTGAATGACCTTCATCAGCTCATATTGCAGCGTCGTCAGGTTATCATTCGATGCGTTATAGAGGAACGTATCGAACCAGGAGTTCCACTGCCCGACCGCCAGGAAGAGTGCGATCGTCGCAAGCGCCGGCTTCGTTAGCGGCAGAATGACACGCCAGTAAATTGTGAAATCGTTGGCGCCATCGAGCTTGGCTGATTCTTGCAGTGCATACGGGATACCGTCGATGAAGGAGCGGATGATGAACACGTTAAACGCGCTGACAAGGCCTGGAAGAACATAGACGGCGAACGTGCCCATCATGTGCAGATCCTTAATCAGGATGTAGAACGGAATCAAGCCGCCGGATACATACATCGTCAGAGCCAGGAAGGTCGAGACGAATTTGCGTCCTTGGAAGTCCACTCTGCTTAGTGTAAAAGCAAGCATCGACGAGCTGATTAATCCAAGCACAGTACCAATGACTGTACGCAGAACAGATATTTTGAGCCCTTGGAGCAGGCCGGAGAAAGCGAAGATCGTATCATAATTTTTCAATGTGAACTGTCTTGGGAAGATCGTGATGCCGCCTTTTACACTATCCGTCGAATCGTTCAGAGAGATCGCGAGCACGTTCAGGAACGGATAGAGTGTAACGATTGTTACTATCGCAATGGTTACGTACACAACGATATCAAAGACGCGGTCCGACCAAGGCGTGCCTCTTGTTATTCTCTTCGTAGCCACCTTGTCGCCTCCTAAATGATGCTTTCTTTCGTGATTTTCTTGAATATGCCGTTAGCGGTGAAGAGCAATATTACACTGACAACGGAGTTGAATATATTGATCGCCGTACCGAAGGAATATCGTCCCATGCCTAGACCGTAGTTAAGCGCATACAAGTCAAGAGTCTGTGAGTAATCCCGCACGAGATTGTTGCCAAGCAGGAACTGCTTCTCGAAGCCGATGCTGATCAAGTGGCCGATCGAGATAATGATGAGAATGATAATGGTGGAGCGAATACCCGGCAAAGTAATGTGCCATACTTGCTGCAGTCGGCTTGCACCGTCGACGCGGGCCGCTTCGTACAATTCAGGGCCGATGCCTGCAATTGCTGCTAGATAGATGATCGTGTTCCAGCCGGTTTCCTTCCAAACATCGGATGCCGTTACAATCGACCAGAACAGATTACCCTTCGCCAAGAACTGAATCGGTTCGTGTATCAGATGTAATCCGACGAGCACCTCGTTCACAACGCCGTTATCGGTGGACAGCATCTTCGAAATGATGCCTGCTGCTACAACCCAGGATACAAAGTGTGGCAGATAAGAGATCGTTTGGACAACGCGTTTGAACATTTGCTGCCTGACTTCATTAAGAAGAATGGCGAGGATGATCGGAATCGTGAAGCCGGCGATCAGTCCCATTACGCTCATCGCAAGCGTGTTGCGCAGCGCTTGGAAGAACGAATCATCATGGAACAATTCTTTGAAATAATCAAACCCTACCCAATCTTGTTCGAAAAACGATTTGGCTGGCTTAAACTTCTGGAAGGCCATCGTCCAGCCCCATAGCGGCAAGTAGCTGAACACGAACACCCATGCGATAAAAGGTATGCTCATTAAGTACAAGTACCGCTGCTGTAGCATCGTGCTAAAAAATCGCGACGCCTTCTTCTTTGCAGGTCGTTCTATCTTTCCCGCTTCCGCTGTTACCGCTTTCATTCGTACTACCTCCTTGCTGTATGTACCCATGATAAAGGAAATAAAGCGTTTTCAATACCATCACAATTCAAACCAAAATCATGTGAAAATTGAACATTATGCGGTGACCGAATACAGCGACAATATTACTTTTTCCGAAAACCAGACGGTGAGCTTCCTACATATTTGCGGAATTTCGCATGAAAATAGTCCACATTGGCGTAGCCGACCTTCTCCGCCACTTGATACACCTTCATTCCTTGCGCTAGAAACTCCTTCGCCTTCTCAATCCTCACCTTGTCGAGATAAGTGTTGAAATATTCGCCCGTCGTGTTCTTAAACAGCTTCCCAAGATAAGCGCTGTTATAGTTGAACACCTCGGCGAGCGATTCCAGCTTTAAGTTCTCATCGTAGTTGCGCTGAATGAGATCAATCATCTTGCGCATCAGCTTGTCAGCGCTGTCTCCTTGCGAGGCAGAAGCTCTGAGCCCTCTCAGCAGCTGGATGACATGCTGCTCTAATGCAGAATAGCGAGTGAGCTGATAGACCTCCATAATCGCAACCGAGAGCTGGCCGCTTCTTGCGTACACATCTGCGTCATGCTGCGACATTTTGCCTAATACGCCTGTCAGAATCTGCACGAACAACGACTTGATTACTTGCTCCGAACAGCCGCGCGTGATGAAGAGATGGCCTGTGCCTGTTACAAGCTGGTCAATTGCTGCCTCATTGCCGATATCAAGTGCAAAGTATAATTTATCAATGATTTCCGCGCAGTCCTCTTGATCCACACGGGTAGACTCACTTGCATCCATTTTACAGATTGGTGCTGTTGCCTGCGTAATAAGCTGATTGCCCTCATAGAAGAATCTCTGACTTAGAAGCTTCAGTGCTCCTTCATAGGAACGATTAATGTCCGAGAACTGCTTCACCCACTCACCTGCGGTCACGATCGCTTCCAGCTGCAGCTCAGCCGCCAGCGCGTCAATTTCTTTGAATACCGATTTACGAACCTGCTCGAATTGCAAATTTTCCTTCACAAGCAGACCGATATGCAGCCCACTTATAAAGATCGTCCCTCTGCCCTTCTCATCGAACGATTGGCAGAGCCGCTTCTTAAACGCAGCTCGGACGCTTGGCTCCGCTTCCTTCCCTTCGTGCTGCAGCCTAATGAGCGCAACGTTATAGCCATCCCACAGCAGACCCGCCTCCGCCAGCTCATAGTCCTGCAGTGGGAGCTGCTCCTCCGTACTCGTCAATATCGTTTGTATTGCGCGCTCCATATCCCATTCCACTCGGTCGTTCTGCCGTTGCTGCAAGTCCGTCTCCCGCTCCAAGGTAGTCTTTAATTTATGCAAATACTCGATCAGCTCATCCTCATCGATCGGCTTCAGCAGATAGCCGTCAATACTCAGTGCAATTGCTTTCTTCGCATAGTCGAAGTCGGCATAGCCACTAAGAATGAGTACGTGGATGGACGGGTCGGTCTGTCTTAACTGCTCGATGACTTCGAGGCCGCTCATGCCAGGCATACGAATGTCCACGATCATTAAGTGCGGCGAATATCGCTCATACTTCTTGAGAGCTTCCTTGCCATTCGCAGCTGTATCCACCACCTGAAAGCCAAGCTCCTCCCAATCAATTAGCGTGCGCAGGCCTTCGCGAATCATCGGTTCATCATCCGTAATGAGTACCTTATACATGAGCATGCTCTCCCTTCGGAATGGTAAATTGCACTCGTGTTCCAATACCCGGCTCACTCCAAATAACGAGACCGGATTCATTGCCATACAACAACTTCAGCCGCATATGCACATTGCGAAGTCCAATTCGGTTCCCTTCACCGTCATCTTGATCGTCAAAAGTCTGATTCAACGCCTTCAGCCTCTCCCGAGTCATGCCTTCACCGTTATCAATAACTTCGACATGAAGTGTGCCGTCTACCAGCTCCGCGATGATGCGGACGATACCGCCTTCCTCCCGGTTCTCAAGCCCGTGGATAACGGCATTCTCGACAAGCGGTTGAATGATGAGCGGCAGTATCGGCACCTGTTCAGCAGCTTCATCAATCCGAAGCTCGTAGCGCAGCCGATCTTCGTAGCGAAATTTCTGGATGTCCAGATAACAGCGGACCATCTCGATCTCTTGGCGAAGAATAACGGTGCGATTGCCTGCCTCGAGGTTTTTACGCATCATTTTGCCTAGCAGCCTGACGACATTGGAAATTTCCTTCTCGCCCTTCAGATGCGCTTTCATCCGAATCGACTCCAGTGCGTTAAACAGGAAGTGCGGGTTAATCTGGCTAGCCATCATCTTGAACTTGATTTCATTCTGCTTCGACTGAATCTGCGCGTTCTGCTCATGCGACTCCTGCACTTCGACGATAAGCTCATTAATGCTGGCTACCATCGCATTAAACTGCCTGGACAGCTGCCCGATCTCATCCTTACCGTCAATTTCGAGCACGACGTCCAGATTGCCTGTGGCAACCTTCGAGATATACTTGCTGAGTCGGAACATACGCTTGGAAAGCATCGTCGCAAAGCCATAGATGAGTCCGATGGCTATTACGAGGCTGATCGAAATAACGGTGAGCGCGAGTATAATGATCTGATTCGCGTCCTTCACGATGCTCTCAATCGAGAATACCGATATAATCCGAAGTCCGTTCAAGCTTGATGTCGGGAAGAGCGGCTCGATCTGAATTTGCGATGAGCGTCCACCCACAATCGCTTGGTAGCTGCCGAATTGCTTGTTAATGACTTGCGGATCGAAATTAATGTCGGCGAGCGTCTTCCCGACTCGTCCGGGACGATTCGCGGACACGATATGATTCTCATTGTCGACGAGCATCGTATCAAACGACTCTTGACCGAGAATCGAATCCAGCATGCGACCATTCACATTGATGACGAGCACGCCACTCGTATGGCGATTAATGAAATCTATTTTGCGTACGAGGCTCAAATAGTTGTGATTATCCCGCTCATCATCAATATAATACCAACCGATCAACCCGCTGCTCGTCAGTGCCTTCTGGTACCAGCTCGATTGGGTAATGGCTGCAGTAGGCTGGATGAGCTCCCAGTTGTTAAGCAGCGTCTTATTGTGAACATAGAGACGAATGTTCACAATCTCTTTGTACAGTCTTATGTAATCCTTAATATCCGGATAATCTCTGTACGCTTTGACAACATCGTAAACGGTTTCATATTGATTATTGGCAAGTCCTTCGAGCCTCGTATCAAATGTCATCCGGTATGCAATATCTGTTGAAACGTTGATGACCTCACTTGTACGCTTTTTCACTCGGTCCACATTCGTCACGGTCTGCTCTTGTGCGTTCTGAAGCGCCATATGCCGCAGCTCGCTAGTCAAGAAAACACCGACAATCATGACCGGGACGAACACGACGACGATACAGGACAGAATGAGCTTCGTACGAAGCTTCAAATCATTCATGAAGCGAATTACAAATTGGAACAAGACCTCACGTTCCCTTCCTCAATATTGAAATGAAGCGATATTTCGACCAAATATTGGAAGCGTTTTCAATTCCAGTGCTTCAGACGCCTACGCTTCATTGTAATTCAATGAGTCTATACTGAACATGCGGTAATTTCAAGAAATTTCATGTCAAAATTAGTGATTTTACAAACCAGTAAAAAGCCGCATCAGTCGCGGAAACGAAGATTTGAACTCCTCGTTCTGCCTAGACTGGTGCGGCTTTTGAATTTATCACACTATATAATCGTTGTATTTATGGCGTTATTTCAGACTAGGAGCGGGTAGCGGTGCGGGAGGCAGGGACGGAGGTCCCATCGCAAGCGACGAGGCTTGCTTCGCTTCGACTTGCTCCGTGAAGCGCTGCACTTCTTCCTTCAATCCTAGCATGCGGCGGTCTAGCACGCCGATCATATCCGCTGTTTCTTTCAGCTGCTCACGGATAGATTCCGGCATATCGTCATGGAACTGATAATAGATCTTGTGCTCAAGGCTCGCCCAGAAATCCATCGCGATCGTACGGAGCTGGATTTCCACACTAACATGCTCGATTCCTTCGGAGAGGAAGATGGGAATCTCGATAATCATATGCAGGCTCTGATAGCCATTCGGCTTCGGATCCGTGATGTAGTCCTTCACCTCGATGACCTTAACGTCGCTCTGTCTTTGAATCATGTCGTATACACGGTATACGTCTGTTGTGAATGAGCATATGACACGCACACCGGCGATATCGCGAATATGGCGAGCCGCATTTTCTTTGGAGACGTCTACCCCTTTGCGCTGCAGTTTCTCCACAATGCTCTCCGGCGACTTAATCCGTGTTTTCACATGCTCGATCGGATTATAATTATGTACAAACTGCAGCTCTTCGTTCAGAATCGTCAGCTTCGTATTAATCTCATCGAGCGCAAATTTGTAGCTCATTAACATTTTGGCCCATTCCATCACCATTTGTTTGTCCATCATAATCGTTCACTCCTGCCTGATTTAACTTATAGTATTGGTGAGAGCAGCCGTACGCAGGATTCCTTGAATCGCTGATATGTCGACCGCTGCTGATAGGCTTCGTAGGTGAGCTCTCGGCTCACTTGCATGTCATCTTCGAATATACGTTGCAGCTTGCCTGCGGTTTCCGTATCGTACAGAATCGCATTCACTTCAAAATTCAGCTTGAAGCTGCGGATGTCGACATTGGCCGTGCCGACGGAAGCGACCTGACCGTCGACGACGATCATTTTGGCGTGGAGGAAGCCTTTCTCATAAAGGTAGCATTTCATGCCCTCTTCCAACAGCTCGCCGAGATAGGAGTAGGACGCGAGATAAACCATTTTGTGGTCGGGCTTGCTCGGAAGCATGATGCGGACGTCTTTGCCAGACAGTACAGCCATCTTCAAGGCGGTCAGCAAGCTTTCATCCGGGATAAAATAAGGCGTTTGGATGTAGATCGTTTCCTTCGCGGAATTGATCATTTTAATATAGGCGTTCTTGATCTGTTCGAGCGGTTGATTGGGTCCGCTGGAGACGATCTGCACGCCTGCCTTGCCAGTATCGCCTGCGGGCGGGAACAACGCGAGCACATCTCTGCCGATTTGATCTACAGATGCAAGATTCCAATCCATCATGAAATGCGCCTGCATCTGGGACACCGCATAGCCGGTAATGCGAAGATGCGAATCGCGCCAGAAGCCGTATCGCGAGTTAAGGCCTAGATACTCATCGCCAACATTGATGCCGCCGATGTAGCCAATCTGGCCGTCGATGATCACAAGCTTCCGATGGTTGCGGTAATTCACGCGAATGTTAAGATACGGAATCTTCGACGGGAAGAAGTAGGCGACCTCTCCTCCCGCGTCCTTTAAGCGGCGGAAGAAATGACGCGGAAGATGCGAGCTTCCGATATCGTCGACGAGGAAGCGCACCTTGACGCCTTGTTTGGCTTTGCTGGTAAGCGCGTCTAACAGCTTGTTTCCGAGCGAGTCGTTCGACACGATGTAATACATCAGATGGATATGATTGGTCGCGCGTTCGATATCGTCGAAGAGCGAGTCGAATTTGGCATTGCCGTCGGTGAAGATATCCACCTTGTTGTTCTGCGTATACAACGCGAAGCCACTGGTGAGGTTCATGTAGATCAGGTCCGCGTGATTAGCTGCGGCTTCGTCATGGAATACAACGCGATGGTCGCGGAACTCGCGCCGCTGGTTCTCGATGAGCGATGCCATCGTCTCGCGTGTGCGCTTGTTCAGCTTGTACAGCTTCTTCTTGCTCAGGTTCTGACCGAACACCAGATACACGACGAACCCCACCACCGGCAGAAACAAGAGTACCATTAGCCACGCCCAGGTGACCCCGACATTCCGCCGCTCCATAAACATGACCACAATCGCCAGCGGTATATTCACAATCGTCAATATCGTAATAAAGTTCTGATAAATAGCCATACTGCTCCCCCATGACGCCAATGGTGCGTGCCACTCCAGTATAAACCATTTGGGGGATGGGGTTCAAAGTTGGGGGAAGTTTGTAGGTACAATGGAGTACTCTCTTTAGCTGATTTCTCGCTTTCTCCTCCAATGTAGGGTATGTGATACCCTTCTTTCACTAATTTCGATGCATTTCCTCCAATGTAGGGTATCCGCTACCCTTCCTTCACTAATTTCGCTGCATTTCCTCCAATGTAGGGTATCCGCTACCCTTCTTTCACTAATTTCTATGCATTTCCTCCAATGTAGGGTATCCGCTACACTTCTTTCACTAATTTCGATGCATTTCCTCCAATGTAGGGTATCTGCTACCCTTATTCACTAATTTCGCCGTATTTCCACAATGTAAGGTACCTACTACCCTTCTTTCACTTATTTTGCCGTATTTCCTCCAATGTAGGGTATCTGCTACCCTTCTTTCACTAATTTCGCTGCATTTCCTCCAATGTAGGGTATCCGCTACCCTTCCTTCACTAATTTCGCTGCATTTCCGCCAATGTAGGGTATCCGCTACCCTTCTTTCACTAATTTCGTTGCATTTCCTCCAATGTAGGGTATCCGCTACCCTTCTTTCACTAATTTCGATGCATTTCCACTAATGTAGGGTATCTGCTACCCTTCTTTCACTAATTTTGCCGTATTTCCTCCAACGTAGGATACCTGCTACTTCTCTTTCCATCAGTGCCGTTAGCTTTATTTACATATTATTCAACACGAGAGAGTACCTCATAGCTCTACCTGTGACAGACTTCTTCGTTTGCAATATCCTCTTCGAGCTAAGTAGTTGCAGTTTCAGAGCTGCTGTCTTTCTTGTAATCCCAAGCTTCTCCGCTGCAGCAGTCGGCGTAATCTCTCCCCAATGCTGCTGCATCAGGTGCAGAATTGCACGCTCGTAGACATCTAGGTTAGTTTCAATACCACGCGTGATGCCGCCCCATTTGGCGAGCGCCATGAGCAGCGTCTGCTGACAACGGCGAGGCTTCTCTGAAACTTCGTCGTAAGCGAAGCGGAGGAGATGCCATCCGTCGATGAGGAGATGATTTTGGCGCTGGAGGTCATCCGCGAAGCGCCACCTGCTGACATCGCGCCAGTGAGGGCCGTAGCCATCGATTTCGATCAGCAGCCGATATGGCAGTGGGGGCAAATATGCAAAATCAGCAAACCGTGCCCCGCCTTTCAAATCCTCCAACTCGTACTCAGGATGTAAGAAATCTAAGCTCCCCACGGCTGGCCACCAGACATTCTTGAGGAAGTGTTTCTCTGCTTGATCGTGTTCCGTTAGTCGTCGTTTGCGTTCTTCGCTGCTGCTTTTCGCAGCGGATTCCATCATCTGTTCATATGCAAGCTCAAACCCATTATCCATCTTCATACCCCCAGAAAATAAAATAAGGCTGCCTGCCCGGATGATCCGGACAAACAGCCTGTGCTTCAGGACTAATTAGTTAGTTGGTATAACACAATACTGCGTCTATTATAACCGAAGATTCGGCGAACGAGCTAGTATTAGTTAGTTTGAAGCAGATGCAAAGAGGTACCGGGGGTATTTGTGAGGAGACGGAGGATGTGAACCGCAGTTTGTTATCTCTTCCTATATGGTTTGTCCCCCACCCATATAGTAAGATAAAATCAAATTCATTTTACAAAGGGGATTGTTCCGTATGTGCCGTAATATTAAGACGTTGTATAATTTCGACCCGCCTGCTACGGTTGAGGAGGTTCACGCTGCTGCGCTGCAATTCGTGCGCAAGCTGTCCGGCTTCAATACGCCTTCGAAGGCGAACGAAGCAGCTTTCCATGCAGCTATTGAAGACGTGACCGCCGTCGCCAAAACACTGCTCGACTCCCTTGTGACGAACGCCGAGCCGCGCAATCGCGAGGTCGAGATCGTCCGTGCCCGTGCGAGAAACATTAAGCGCTTCGGACCGAAGCTATAGAAAAGAGGCTGCTCATCGCCGGCAGAATTGCCGAAACGACGAGCAGCCTCTATTAGTTGCGACGTGGGGCGCGCCAATTGACGCGAGGCGCGTGTTACCGCGCTACACCTCAAAGGCATGACGCCTTTCGTCCCCCACCTCGCCACCACCTACAACACCTTAAGCAAATTGCTCACCACGTGCTCGAGATGCACCTTCATCCGCTCACCGGCGAGGGCGGCGTCACGTTGCTCGATCGCCTCGAAGATGGCGAGATGCTCGCGATATAGCCGCTCCGCCACGGAGCGGTTCGCATAAATCTCAACGCGGCGAATTTCGCGGATTGCGAGCTCGAGCTGGCTCACGATTGATTCGAACAGCCGCAGCATGATCGAATTTTGTGTCGCCTCAGCGAGCGTCTTATGGAAGAGCAGGTCGGTCCGCTCTCCTTCCGCATCGTCGCCGGTTGACGCTTCCATCTCTGTGACGATGGACCGCAGCGCGGCAATATCCGCTTCCGACGCTTTCACCGCTGCGATTGAAGCATTCGAAACCTCCAACGATTGCCTCGCCTCAAGCAGCTCTAGTAACGTTTCGCGATTCATCCGCAGCGATACAAGCTCAGGCAGCTCCACTTCCACAGGCGCGCTGTTAATGACCGTGCAGCCTCCGCCCTGACGAATCTCAATGTAACCCATCGCCTTCAAAGCGCTCAACGCCTCGCGCATCGTCGAACGACCGACACCGAATTGCTCGCTCATCTCCTTCGTCGAAGGCAGCTTGTCGCCGACCTTCAGCTTGCCATCCACGATGAGCCGCTTGATCTGCTCCGCAATCTCTTCGTAATGATTCCGTTTCGATAGCTTCGTGATTTCCATCGTATAATATCCCTTCTGTAACCTTCTCGTGCCGTGCCGCGCGGAAAAGGGGTAATGTGCACATCCGAGTGGGCCACATGTGCCGGATGAGGGCAATGTACGCCAGAGTGGGGCACGTGTGCCGATTTGTGTGTTGGTTGACCGCCGTATGCATCCGCACCGCGCGCTTGGACCTGCGGGGTGCGGAAGGGTTCTAAGCACTCGAGGGTCAGCTCCTCCCAAAGCTTAGCTCTTCACCCCACAATAATCGCATACACAACGCCCGGCCCGTGCACGCCGATTGTCAGATCGTTCTCAATATCGGCCGAACGGCTCGGTCCCGATATAAAATGAATACCAGCAGGCAGCTGCTCGCGCCCAGCCTGGTCAAATTCCACCAACACTTCTCCCAGCCGTGTACGCAGCCGTTCAATTGGAATAATCGCTATGAGCACCGTCGGCAGCAAGCTGACCGAACGGCCTTTATCCTTCGATGATAACACGGTCATCGACCCCGTGTAAGCCGCAGCGTAATCGACAACGACGACGCCGAAGTCCGCCTCCGCCGCACGCGCCTTCCATTGCTCCTCTGGATCGCTGTTCCACACCGACACTTTCGCCTCTGGAAGCGCAGACTCGAGGTCCATCTCCGCGAGCTCGGGTTGATTTTGCCGAATGATATATTTGGCGCTCAGTTCCGCAGCCTTATCCACCACGAACTGCTTCGCTTCCACCATGCTGCCAAGACGCAGCGAGTGCCCGCCGACCGCGCGGAAGTTCTCCATAAACTTCTCTGCCCGTTCATCAACCGGCCATTCGAACTCCCGCCAGAACTCGGGCGCCCCGCGAAAAGGATGCGCCGGTGCTCCCACCGATCTCGCACGCCCAAGCTTGCTTGAAATCCCGTTAATGAAGCTGACCTGCTTCTCCTTCGACTTTGCCGTCTGCTCCGCAAGCCACTGCTGATGCGCTTCCTTATTAGCCATGATGCCCGTGCCCCCCGTTTCCATTACCGCTGCCGCCAGACTCCCGCTCACGTACGATAGCTTCCATGCGATTCTTCATCGCCGGATCGATCTCCGTAAGACCATGGCGAATCTCCTGCTCCATCGTCGACCATTTCTCCCGGAACGATTCGCTAGGCAAGCTCGGTGTTACCCGATACGAATTCCAGCCCTTCAAAGGACCGAGCTTTGTGCGGATTCCGCCGTCCCTCACAACAAGCTTCTGCCCCAGTTTGCCGATCTTCAGCACCGCGCCAAAACGCTTCGAGTTCTTCATCACCGCCGCGAATCCTTTCATCCCGAGCGCTTCCAGCTTATCGCCGCGCCCCGCCTCCAGCTTCCGCCGACGCAGATAAACGAGCATCTCATGCAGCGGAATCTTCACCGGACATGCCTCATAACAAGCTCCGCACAGACTTGATGCATTGGCAATATCATCCCATTCAGCTACATTTTTCTTCAAAGCTGGCGTAAGCACTGCGCCGATCGGACCGCTGTACGTGCCGCCATATGCATGACCGCCGATATGACGGTACACTGGGCAAGCGTTCAGACACGCTCCGCAGCGAATGCAGTTCAATAGCTCCTGGAACTCTGGATCGCCAAGCTGCAGCGAGCGCCCGTTATCCACGATAATAATGTGCATCTCATCTGGTCCATCCGCATCCACCGTGCGCCTTGGCCCGCTAATACCGGACATATAAACCGTCAGCTTCTGCCCTGTCGCAGAACGCGGAAGCAGCGTTGCCATGACCTCCAAATCTTCGAAAGAAGGAATGATCCGCTCCATCCCCATCAGCGTAATTTGTGTCTTCGGCACCGTCGTGACCATGCGGGCATTGCCTTCGTTCTCGAACAGCACCATCGAACCCGTCTCTGCAATCGCAAAGTTGCACCCCGTCATGCCGATATCCGCTTCCAGGAACTTCTCGCGCAGCTTGCGACGTACGAATCCAGCAAGGATCTGCGTATCCGGCGCGAGCGTTTCGCCTGCATCGGCAGACAGCAGCTCTGCAATTTGATAGCGGTTCTTATGAATGGCCGGAATAATAATATGCGACGGCGTCTCGCCTGCCAATTGAATAATATATTCGCCGAGGTCTGTCTCAATCGCTTCGACGCCGATGGAATCTAGCGCGTGGTTGAGATGCAGCTCCTCCGTAACCATCGACTTCGATTTAACGACCGTGCGCGCCTCGACCTGCTTCGCAATAGCGAGCGAAATCTCCACTGCCTCAACATCCGTCTCCGCAAAATGAACATGGACACCGTTTGCCCGAGCATTTTCCACAAATACATTCAAATAGTAATCCAGATGAGCAATCGTATGCAGCCGAATTTGGCGCCCACGCTCACGCCAATCGTCCCAATTGCCATGATCTGATGCCGCCTTCTCCTTGCCTGAACGCAGCCGCTCCGTCGTGAATTTCACCGCTTTGCGCAGAAAATCATTGTTGAGCGCCAAATCCGCCCGTTCCTTCACCGTTCCTAAGTTCGCCTTCGCTCCTCCGCTCATGCGCCCTTCACTCCCTCATATAGCAGCTCTGCCAGATGCATAACCCGCACAGGTTTATCGCGGTAACGCAGGTTGCCCGCAATGTTCATAAGGCACGCCAAGTCGAGACCCACTAACACCTCTGCCTCTGTCTCCAGAACATGGTCGGCTTTCTCCGTTACCATGGCTCCGGAAATTTCGGACATTTTCACCGCAAACGTCCCCCCGAACCCACAACAGTCATCGGCAAAAGGAAGCGGCACAAGCTCCATCCCCTTCACCTGCTCCATCAACAGAAGCGGTTCCTCCTTCACGCCAAGCAGACGGCTGCCGTGGCAGGATGGATGGTACGTCACCTTATGCGGGAACGCAGCGCCAACGTCCGTTACCCCGAGCACCTGCACAAGGAATTGCGAGAATTCGTAAGACTTCTGCTGCAGCTTGATCGCCTTCTCGAGCATAACCGGATCGTGCTCAAACAGCTTTGGATAATGATGAATCATGCCCGTGCAAGAACCCGATGGGGAAATGACAAAGTCGCAATCCTCAAACGCTTCCAGAATCGTATTCGCTGTCTCCCTTGCTTCCTTCCAATAGCCGCTGTTGAAAGCCGGCTGCCCGCAGCAGGTTTGAACCTTCGGAAACTCAACCTGCACGCCGTACCTAGCCAATAGCCGTACCATCGCTTCACCGACTCGCGGATATAAGGCATCACTTAGACAAGTAATAAATAAAGACACTTTCATGCCCACAGAGCACCTCGCTTGAACTCGTTTTATAGTTATCATTTTATCAGGTTGTCAGACATGTTGACAATGGGGAATTGACCTCTTTTTTACGACTACGACTTCAGATCGATAACAAGCATAACAAGTTTATAAAATAAAAAAAGCCGCACGATTGTGCGACCTCTTTCACTGATACATTCTTCTTTAAACCGTAGACACCTCAATCGACATCTGCTCGGACAGCGCCTGCAGCGTCTCCTGCGGGATACGCCGATCGGTGATGATCGTGCCGATCTCGCTTAGCTCGGCCACATGCGTGAACGCCTGGATGCCGAATTTGCTGGCGTCGGCGAGCAGGATGACACTGTCGGCCATGCCGATCATTTTCTGCTTGATGCGCGCTTGCAGCTCATTGGACTCACTAATGCCGCGGTCCAGATGGACGCCTTTGCAGGAGAAGAACACTTTGTCGACATGATACAGGTCAAGCGAACGCTCCGCGAGCGGGCCAACGAAGGAAAGCGAACTCTGCGCGAGCAGGCCGCCGGTCGAGATGACCTCAATCTTCTCCTTATTGCTCAGCTCCGTAGCCACTTTAATGGAGTTGGTCAACACCGTCAGCGGAAAATCCGGCAAAATCGAAGCCATATACCAAGCCGTCGTGCTCGCATCGAGCAGAATCCGATCCTTCGGCTTGATCAGCTTTACCGCTTCCTGCGCGATGCGCCGCTTCTCTTCGGCATGTGTAATTTCCCGCTCCGCATACGGAATTTCCGGCTGCATTGGCTGATCCTTCACACTGACCGCTCCCCCGTGGGAACGGCGCAAGCGGCCAGCCTGCTCAAGCTTATCCAAATCACGGCGGATTGTCTCCTCCGTCACTTGGCACAGCTCGCTCAGCTCCGTTACACGTATGCTTCCGCGTTCATTGACAAGTCGGGCGATCTTCTCATAGCGCTCTGCAACTAGCATTGTCATCCTCTACTTTCAATCCATAATCTATGCAAGTCCTGCCAGTCCGCAGAACTTCCCATATGCCTCTTCCCACCGAGCCTTATCATTCGGTTCATACACGGTGACCGGGAACGAATCCCGAATGACCTGCCGCGCTTCCCAAATATCAGACAGCTCGCCCTGTGCAATCCATTGGACAACAAGATTGCCCAGTGCGCTGCCTTCAACTGGCCCTGCCCAGACTGGCTTGCCGATCGCATTCGCCGACCACTGGCACAGCAGCACGTTTTGAATGCCGCCGCCAACCATATGCAGACCGCTGAACGACTTGCCCGATAACCGCTCTGTTAATTCAAGCACATAACGGTATTTGAGCGCAAGGCTCTCCAGGATGCAGCGGACGATTTCGCCTGGTGATTCAGGAACAGGCTGACCACTTGCCACACAGAACTGGCGAACACGTGAAGGCATATCACCCGGGTGGATGAACATTGGAGCGTCCGGATCAATGAGCGACTTGAACGCGTTAGCCTTCTCCGCCATGCTCACCAGCTCCGGGAAGCTGTACCATTGACCTGCCCGCTCCCAAGCACGGCGGCATTCTTGAAGAATCCAGAGCCCCATAATGTTCTTGAGCAGCCGGTAGGTACCGTTCACGCCGCCTTCATTCGTGAAGTTCAGCTCCTGCGCCAGCTCATTAATGATTGGACGATCCATTTCAGTGCCCATCAAGGACCAAGTGCCACAGCTCAAATAGGCAAAATCCCGCTCCAACGCCGGAACGGCAGCTACCGCCGAGCCTGTATCATGCTCTGCTGTCGCGAGCACCGGCACAGATGCGATACCAAGCTCCTCGCATACGGAAGCCCGCAGCGAACCAACGCTTGTCCCCGGCTGGACCACATCACCGAATAACGATGATGAAATGCCGATATCCGCTAGCAGCTCAGTATCCCAACGCCCTTCGAGCGGATTATACAGCTGTGTTGTCGTCGCATTCGTGAACTCATTGTGCATCTCGCCGGTCAAGAAATAACGAAGCAAATCTGGAATCATCAGAAACCGCTCCGCCCCTTGCAGAAACGGCGAGTCCGCTTCCTTCAGCGCTGCAAGCTGGTAGATCGTATTGAAGGGCAGAAACTGAATGCCCGTCCTTCCGAAAATCTTGCTCGCCGTCAACCGCTCCATCGTCCGTTCCATTACACCGTCCGTATGATGGTCCCGATAATGATACGGATTGCCAAGCAGCTCCCCGCTTCTACCGATCAAGCCGAAGTCAACCGCCCACGAATCGATTGCGAGACTTGCCGGCGTCTCGCCGGCATGCTTCGCCTTCAGCAGTCCCTGCTTAATTTCATGGAACAAGCGCAATATATCCCACTGCAGCCGATCGCCAACCCCAACAGGGTCATTGCTGAAACGGTGCAGCTCTTCGACCTCAATCTTGCGGTTATTTAGTCGGCCAAGCAATGCACGACCACTGCTAGCCCCGAGATCATAAGCTAATATGCTCGGCATCATTTAGTTCGCTCCTATTTGCACTTGACCGCGCTTCAGAAGCACGTCATTCTCATAGGACTTCACTTCAGCAAGCCATTCTTCACGTACCGGAACGCCATTCTTCGCGCAGTAGTAATCCCATACCGCTCCGAATGGATACGACTTGAACTCTTCAGTCAGTGCAAGGCGAGTTGTGTAGTCGCCTTCAAGCTCCGCTTGGCGCAGCGCCTCAATCGGATCGAGCATTGCGCGCATAAGCGCTTTGATCGTGTTGCGCGTACCGATGACCCATGCAGCAACACGGTTGATGCTGGCATCGAAGAAGTCCAGTCCGATGTGCGTAATGCCGAGCAGGTCGCCGCGGACAAGCTCGCGTCCGATGTCGATAAGCTCGTCGTCCATCGTCACGACATGGTCGCTGTCCCAGCGCATAGGGCGGCTGACATGCAGCAGAATGCCGTCGATGAAGAGCGAAATCGCGGAGAGCTTATTCGAGATGACTTCCGTTGGATGGAAGTGGCCTGCATCTAGGCAGACTAGCTTATTGTTCTGAATGCCGTAGCCCATGTAGAACTCGTGGGAGCCGACAACATAAGCTTCGGAGCCAAGTCCGAACAGCTTGCTCTCGACTGCATCGAGGTTATGCGCCGGATTGAGTTCTTCCTCGAACACTTGATCGAGTGCATCCTTCAACCGTTTGCGCGGTGCAAGTCGGTCTGCTGGCACATCTTTGAAGCCGTCTGGAATCCATACGTTCGTCACGCAAGTTTGTCCAAGCTGCTCGCCGAAGTACGCGCCGATACGGCGGGACGCCTTGCAGTGATCGATCCAGAACTCGCGAATCGCCGGGTCCGGATGGCTCAGCGTGAAGCCGTCCTTCGACTTCTCATGCGAGAAGCAGGTCGGGTTGAAGTCAAGACCGAGACCTTGCGCTTTCGCCCAATCTACCCACTTCTGAAAATGCTTCGGTTCGATTTTGTCCAGCTCAACCTTCTCGTCCGTATCGGCATAGATGGCATGCAGGTTCAACTTATGTTTGCCCGGAATAAGGGAGTACGCTTTCTCAAGATCCGAGCGGAGCTCCTCTGGCGTGCTTGCCGCCCCTGGGTAGTTGCCTGTTACGGAGATGCCTCCGGTAAGCGCTTGATCTTTATTCAAAAAGCCGCGAACGTCGTCGCCTTGCCAGCAGTGCATCGAAATTTTTACTTCTGCCAGCTTCGTAAGCACCGCGTCAACGTCGATACCATGGCGGGCATACAGCTCCTTAGCTGCTTCATAATTCGCTACAATTTTTTGCTCCATCTCACACATGCTCCTTTGAACTATTTTATAGGATGAGCGATGACTGACATAAGGGCGTTCTCGGCTTGCGTAGCATCCAAACGGCTGTACTGGACAATGATTGGAATGCTGCTTAGCACCTCAATGGCATAAGGAACGCCGAGCGGAATCTTCGTTCCTTCTGCCTCAAGGGTGGACGTGCGGATATGCTTCGTTCTTCTGCCTGGTACAGTGACGCGAATGTTCTCGAGCGGCTCACGATCCTCGAAGAAGATCGTAAGCGTAATTTGCGCCTCCTCGGAGGAGCAGTTGAGCACACATACCGACTCATGACTTTCATAAGCACCTGCTGCGCTAGTCGGCGGAATGTAGCCGTCTGGTATAATCCAATGCTTCTCGCCTCTTGCTTCAAACATCTTCCGCACCATCCTCTCTCTTATCGTGTGAATGCTGCCGGTACGCCGCCGTCAATTGTGAGCATACAGCCCGTCGTTTTGTCCGCTTTGGACGATGCGAAGAACGCAACGCCTTCTGCGATATCGCGCGGGTAGATGTTAACAAGCAGCGTCGTCCGTTTACGGTAATACTCTTCCAGCTGATCCGGCTCAATGCCGTAAGCGGCTGCCCGCTCGTTACGCCAGCTGCCGTTCCAAATCGTCGAGCCTTGCAGAATGGCATCTGGAAGGATCGTATTAACACGAATACCGAACTCGCCGCCTTCTGTCGCAATACAGCGTGCCAAGTGAGCTTCCAACGCTTTCGCTGCACTGTACGCCGATGCACTCTTGCCTGCATAGATCGAGTTCTTGGAGCCGATGAAGACCATGTTGCCGCCGATTGCTTGCTGCTTCATCATCTTGAACGCTTCGCGGGCAACGAGGAAGTAGCCTGTGCCAAGCACGCTCATGTTGAGGTTCCATTCTTTGAGCGATGTTTGGTCGAAAGGACTCGACGTTGCAAGACCCGCGTTGTTCACGACAATATCAAGTCCGCCATAAGCGAGCGCTGTCTCGTTTATTGCACCGATAACCGCTTCTTCGCTTGTTACGTCCATCTTAACCGCAATTGCTCGGCCTTCGCCGTACTTCTCATTAATTTCGCTAGCGACGCGTTCTGCACCTTCCAAATTTAGGTCGGCTAACACAACATGCGCGCCTTCAGTCACGAGTCTGCGTGCCGTCTCGCTCCCGATGCCGCCAGCGCCACCAGTGATGAACGCGACTTTGCGGGAGAACTCAGCTTCAGCAGGAGCAAGTGACAATTTATACAGCTCAAGCGGCCAGTACTCGACGTTGTACGATTCGTTCTCGGAGAGTGATACGAATTCGCCAAGCGCTGTAGCGCCGCGCATGACCGCAATTGCACGATGGTAGAGAGCGCCGCTTACTTTGGAGTTCGACCAGCTCTTACCTGTATTGATCATGCCGATACCTGGGATTAAGATAACGCGCGGCGCCGCCTCGAACATCACGTCGCCTTCGTTCTTGTTGCGCTCGAAGTATTCTTGGTATTGTTTTTTATACGCTCCGATGCTTTCTTTCAGAATCGCTTGAAGTCCTTCGATATCATCCACGTTCGGCGTCCAGTCGATGAAGAGCGGAACGACCTTCGTATGAACGAGATGGTCTGGGCACGCTGCGCCGACTTGGGACAGCTCAGGGGAGCTCGCGCCGCCTACAAAAGCAAGCACATCATCCGCATCGTCGAACGTCAGGAGCATTTTCTTCACATCGCTTACCGCACCGCGGATCGTTGGCATAACGGCTGCTGCGATGCTTCTACGAACATCTGTCGGGAGCGCATCATGCTTCACACCGCCGAACAGCTTCTCTTGATTAACACGCGTTTCGATGAAGCTCTCTGCTTCAGTGATGATCTTGATCGTTTGCGCATAAGCCTCTTCGCTTGTCTCGCCCCATGTAACTAGACCGTGCTTCTCCATCAGGACAAGCTCTGCCTTCGGATTCGAGAGAACGCCTTGCGCGATCATCTTGGAGAGTGTAAAGCCAGGACGTACATATGGAACCCAAACGAAACGGTCGCCGAAAATCTCTTCCGCCAGCTGTTTGCCGTTATCCGCGCAGCATAGGCTTATGATGGAATCCGGATGCGTATGGTCAACGTGCTTGAACGGGAGAAAAGCATGCAATAGCGTCTCAATTGACGCGCGAGGATGCTTGCTGTCGATCATGCAGTTAGCGAGGTAGCCGACCATTTCCTCATCGGACATTTCATCGCGCTCGAACAGCGGGCGAATGTCATCCATGCGAAGACCTGTGAAGTTACCTGCTTTCATCGTCGCAAGGTCTGAGCCGCTGCCCTTCACGTACATCACTTCTACAATACGACCGCGGAAATCGGTCACTGTCGTTTTGCTCGAAGTATTGCCGCCGCCCCAATTGCAAACGCTACGATCTGTCCCGATAATATTTGAACGGTAGACGAGCTGCGCAAGTCCCTCCTGCAGCTCAGCTGCTTTTGCATGATCCCACAACGATTGTACCATCTGTTTACCTCCGAATAAGTTTGATAATTGCTTGTTGAATGTAGTTTAACATGTTTGTTTATTTTTGAATACAGAAATTCAAACAAAACAAATACAGATTCAATGCTTATATGTTTAAATGGAAATTTCCAGTTTTCACGTCCAACATCTGAAGCAATCGCGGTATAATAGACGGGCTTCGTACTATATACAAAGACAATGGGGTCAATTATGAATCTGGAGCAAATGGAATGTATCGTTGAAATCGCTAAGACCGGATCGTTATCCAAAGCAGCAATCCAGATGAATGTAACACGCTCGGCAGTCAGTCAATCCATCACGAATTTAGAAACAGAGCTTGGCATTAAGTTATTTATTCGCAGCCATGCAGGCGCAGTGCCTACGGCGGACGGCGAGATTATTATTCATAAAGCGACCGTAATTCTGAAAGAGGTGCAAGGCATTAAAGCGGAAGCGGCAAAAAGGACTAACTCGCCCCTTCACGAATTGAGAATTGCGGGAACACCTGCGCAGCTGCCACTCATTACGGATACCTATTTCAGCTTTAAAAAGGAACATCCTCATATCCATGTGTCGTTCATGGAGAACTCGGCTTTGCAAATCATAGACGATATCGAGCATGACCGCGTCGATGTCGGTCTTCTCGTTCTGCTCGATTCGCTTCTGCAGGGCAGACCGCATTTGATGACATCACCGTTAGTGCTAACGAAGCTCGTGCTCTTCGTTAGCAAAACATCGCCGCTCGCTGCCAATACGTCGATCTCGATAGAGCAGTTTCTGGATTTGCCGCTCGTGCTGCATCAAGAGGATCTGCTTACCCGTTTATTCACGGAAGACGTAGCGAAACATCATCGCCCGCTCAACATCGCCTTGTATACGGATAATTTAGAAGCGATGCGCAGCATGGTCTCACGCAATTATGTCGCTACGATTGCAACGGAATTGGCCATTCGAAGCTTCTCACTCTATAGTGACAACTATGTCTGCATCGATATTGAGCATCCCGGCTGGGATGCCCTTCTTATTGGATGCGTTCGCTTGAAGGACAAGCCATTATCGGAGATGGCCCAGTTGTTTATGGAACAGCTCGAGAATGACCTGTCCAAATGGAACTATTGAAGGAGAGGAACGCAAAAAAGGCGCCATACTCAGATGGCGCCTTTCGTCTGCTGCTATACTTTAAACTGCTTCACGACCTCGTTCAAGCTTTCCGATAATACCGACAGTGTTTGAGAAGAGCTTGCTGTTTGCTCGGCCGCCGCTGCTGCTTCTTCGCTGACTGCAGCAATCGATTCGATCTCACGCATCGCATCTTGCGCTTGCTTCGACTGCTTCTGGCTCTCCTTCGATATCCCTTCAGACTGTCTTGCTACTTCACCGACCATCGCGATAATCTGCTCCAGCTCATGCCCGGTTCGTCTAGACAGATCCGCTGTTTCGCGAACGGCGTTTACACTCTCCTGCGTGCTATGCTGCATACCCGCAATGATGGAAACGATTTGCTTCGTCGAGTCACCGCTGCGTTCAGCCAGCTTACGCACTTCATCGGCGACAACAGCAAAGCCGCGTCCTTGTTCCCCTGCCCGTGCCGCTTCGATTGCTGCATTCAAAGCAAGCAAATTCGTCTGCTCCGAAATATCATTGATGACTTGAATGATCGTACCGATCTCGTTGGAATCCTGTTCTAGCTTCGACATGCGCTCTATCAGATGATCCATGCTGCTAATCGTCTTATGCACAGCTTCGCCGCCAGACTCAGCACCACTGTTCGTCTTCACGGTCAGCTCAACCGCCTCTTGCGCGCGCTGGGAGACGAGCGTTGCCGCATCTGTCAGCTTCTTCACAAGCTCTGTCGCCGTTTGTGCGGATTCTGCCTGCAACAAGCTGCCTCGCGCCACTTCCTCGGTCGTGATTGAAATTTCATTCGTCGACGCCGTCAAGCTCTGCGACGTGTCGGCAATTGTGCGTATCATCTGGTACACCTGCTGCACCATGCTTTGTACGCCTGATGCAATTTGGCCGATTTCATTCTTCGAATTAACGTCGAACTGAACGGTTAAATCGCCATCCTCAATCTGCTTCAGCTTCGTCAGCACGATCGGGATGCTTCTTAGAATATATCGAAGTGCCCAATATGTAATCGCAACGAGGAAAATAAGACTGATTGTAAACCCGCTTAATGTCAGCACGGAGAAGCTGTTAACGCCGCTCATAACTTCCTTCTGCGTCACCGTCAAGCCGACGGACCAGCCTGTTTCTTTACTCGTCGCATAACCGATATACCGCTTCACGCCGTTATCGTTGATAAGCGCGAGACCGGATTCGCCGGTTACCATTTTCTTCGCCACTTCGCCAAGCTCGCCTTTATCGTCCGTCAGCTTCTCCTTGAGCACCTTATCCTTGTCTGGATGATACAAGAGATCACCGGTCTTCGACACCAGCATAGAATAGCCTGTCTTGCCGAGCGTATAGCTTTGCATAATTGCTGGCATATCCTTCATGCCCAAATCGGCCGCGACGAAACCGATAAAATTGCCCTTATCATCATTTATTTTATGAAAAATACCGATATTGAGGTTGCCTGTTCCCGCATCCACATAAGGATCGGAGTAGTACACGCCTTCTGCTGCAACGGCTGGTTGATAATAGGGACGGGCCTTAATATCGAAATCCGGCTTAGAGAACGCTTTGTCATGCTCGTACCAGAAGCCTTTGCCACCATTGGCTGTGTCGCTAGCCACCCAAGTATCAATTAGATTCTTATCGGTATCTTTAATGGCCATCAGCGTTGCTAACGTCTCTGCCGCATACGGGGAAGTCTCGATTTCCGCCGTGGACTTGGTCGTTTGGACATACTTCTGGAACAGCTTGTTAGTCGCCATCTGATTAACGAGCGTGCCTTTTTCTTTGAACAACGCGTCAACTTGCTCCACGATCGCTTGTGTCTTCGATAGGATCAAATCCTCTTGCTGCTTGACAATAAGACCTTTCGAATAGGAATACATAATGGAGCCAAGGACGGAGAACGTGATCAAACTGATGATTGTAACGAGTAAAGCTAATGTGTTCGCAATGCTGGATAATTTAAACCGATTCTTGAACATAGATGTCTCCTCTAGGCTGAATGATCTACTTGCGATGTGATTCACCGATTAACTCCATTAACTCTTTCATTTGGCGATCCAGCTCATTCAGCAGCTGCTGAATTGTATCCAACTGAGCGGCTGGAATATGCCTGATGATCAATTCCGCTTGCTCTGCAAGCTCCGACACCCCGACGTTCAGCGCCGCACCTTTGAACGAATGTGCTACCATAATCGCACTCTCTCTGTTGCCTGCTGCAAATTCCTTCCGAATCTCTTCACTCACATTTCGGTGGTTGTTCACGAAGAGCTCCAGAATCGTACCGTACAGTTCTTCGTTGTTGCCAAGCCGCCTGATTGCAGCTTGCATGTCCAGTCGCTTGTACTTGTTTTTCTTCAATGGTGCCATTGACCTAATTCCGCTCCTTATTAGCTCGCTGTGATGAATCATGTTCCTATTGCAGCATGATCTAGTATAATCCAAAGTAGTTACTAAGTGGGATTTAAACTTTATTGCCTTAGTAGTAAGGTAGACTAACTGGACCTAAAGCCTTATTAAACTAGTTCTATAGGTTCATTACATAAGCAAACTAGAGGTGACTCCTTGAGAAAATTTGTTGTCATAAACACCTATGTCATTTTGACACTTGCACTTTGTTTCATCATCTATTCCTTCGTCACGCACGTTACACCTGCTCCAATTGAAGATGACGTACAAACCGGCACCGCTGTACCTGCGATAAGTTTGAAAGACGCCGCTACCTCCGAGTTAACGACGATCGATTTCTCCAAGAAGCCGACCGTGCTCTTGTTCTTCACCTCTTGGTGTCCGTATTGCAATGAAGACGCTCCAAAAATCGTACAGCTGGAAGCTAAGTATAAAGACAAAATCCAATTTTACGGCATCAATCTCTTGTATCGTGACGATCGGGAAGAGCTTGGGGATGGTTTCCCTTCGTTATACTTTTACAAAACAGACGGAAACTTGATCGATTCGATCATCGGTTCTACAGCAATCGCAGACATCGATTTTGCCTTCAACTACTTGCACAATGTCAATTAATCAGACGATGAACAATTTTCATACCCGAACCAAACCTTATTCCCTCCTGCCTCAGCAGGGATTTTCGTTATGATAGCAAGTAAAGAGGCTGCCAAAAGGAGAACGATTGAACATGAAATCACAACAACAATTTGGAGAGTGGCGGCTTGGCGTCACCTATGATACCGGCGAGACACCTGAGTTTACAGCAGCAGGCTGGGAGCAAGGCGAGCGCGGCCAGGACGAGCATGGCAGCTACGAAATCTATCGTCTGCCGTTCCGTGATGCGGAAGAAACGAGCACCATCACGCTTGAGCTGACTTGCTACGAACAGTCGATCATTGCGCATATTGCAGTCCTGCTGAAGCAGGATATTTTCGGCATTACACATGGTCTTGCGCCAGATGCAGGCATTCGTCTGTTTGTCGGCGAGCCTCCGGGAATTGACGGCGTACTGGCACATTACAACGGTTACAAATGGTGGTGGACAAGACCTCATTTTGCAGCGAATACGGCGGGCTTACCTGAGAAGACGCAATCACTGATGTGGCGAGCGGCGGGCGGATCGAGCTTCACGCAGCTGTTTCCGGCATGTACAAATGTGTTCAAAACGGCGCTTCACGGCAATGGCGAAGGGCTAGAATTCGTTGTGTCCCCGCTCGTGCATGGCTTCCGCAGCGGTCGGGAGCTGTTGTTCGTGCTTCACGAAGGCAGCGATCCCTATGCCGTTGTTCGGGGAGCGGCTGAACTGATGTTTATCGCGCGAGGAGAGCGTGCGCGGCTAAGGGAATCGAAGCGTTACCCGGACGCTTTCAATTATTTGGGCTGGTGCACATGGGATGCGTTCTATCACGAGGTGACAGAGCAGGGAATTGAAGCGAAAGCAATCGAACTGCAAGGCAAGCAGGTCCCGGTCAAATGGGTTATGATCGACGACGGTTGGTCGCAGGTTCGGGACAAAATGCTCGTCTCCCTGCGGGAGGATCGCGAGAAGTTCCCAGGTGGACTGGCAGTCACGGTGCGGAAGTTAAAAGAACAGTACGGCGTAGAGTGGGTCGGCGTCTGGCATGCATTCACTGGCTACTGGCATGGGATTGATCCAGAAGGCGAAATCGCTCAGCAGCTACGTGAAGTTCTGCAGTATGATCAAGCAGGCCGCCTGCTGCCAAGCACGGATGCGAAGCTTGGCTTCGGCTTCTGGAAAGCGTGGCACAGCTGGCTTTCTGCGCAAGGCATTGACATGCTGAAGGTGGACAGCCAGAGCTCGCTGATTGAGTTTGTGAAAGGTCAGCTGCCGCTAGGACAAGCTGCTGCCGGCCTGCACGAGGCGCTTGAGGCTTCGGCATCCTTGTATTTCGACGGGCGCTTAATCAACTGTATGGGCATGGCTGGCGAAAATGTTTGGAATCGGACGAACTCGGCGATCTCCCGTAATAGCGACGACTTCTATCCGGCTAAGCCGGATTGGTTCCGTGAGCACGCCTTGCAGAACGCGTACAATTCGTTCTATCATAGCACGCTGTACTGGGGCGATTGGGATATTTGGTGGACGACGCACGAGGACAGCATCGACCACGCGGTGCTGCGCGCGATCAGCGGCGGCCCTGTCTATGTTAGCGATAAGGTCGGCGAGACCAACGCGGCTGCTCTGCTGCCGCTTGTGATGTCGGACGGCCGCCTGCTGCGTGCCGATCAGCCAGGCGTACCGACAGCGGATGTGCTGTTTGTGAATCCTGTGGAAACAGCGGTTCCTTTGAAGATCTGGAGCCGCTCGGGCGATGCTGGATTGCTGGCTGCATTCCACATCCATCAGGATGCTGATGCTGTGGAAGGAGAGCTCCGGCTAGCGGATATGCCGGGATTGGAGGCTGCCGCGGCATATGTGGTTTATGACCACTTTGACCGGAGCGCGTTCGTAATGGACGGATTGGCGGAGGCTGGGGCAGGTGTTGAGGCAGGTGCGGAGGCAAGTGCTAGAGCAGGTGCGGAGGCAAGTGCTAGAGCAGGTGCGGAGGCAAGTGCTAGAGCAGGTGCGGAGGCAAGTGCTAGAGCAGGTGCGGAGGCAAGTGCTAGAGCAGGTGCGGAGGCAAGTGCCAGGGCAGGTGCGGAGGCAAGTGCCAGCTCGCACCGTTTCACGGTTGAGCGGCATAAGCCGAAGTTCTTCACAGCTGTGCCGTTTAAGGACGGCTTCGCTTGCTTCGGGCTAGTCGATAAGTACGTATCGACTGCCGCGATAAAGTCGGTCCACGCGAGCGCCAGCCGCGCCGTTATGACGCTGTACGAAGGCGGCTCGCTCGGCTTCGCGTCCGCGTCCGCTCCCGTGAGCGCCTACGTGAACGGGCTGCAGGTGGAAGTGAAGACTGAGGCCGGCTTCTACTCGGTGGATTGCAGAGCTATGACGGGTAGAGAGGTGCTTGTTGAACTGGTATTCTAGCTGGATGCTTGGAACGTCCCCACTACACACGTTAAGTGTGATGGTGGGGATTTTTTGTGTTGTGGCAGTCTGCTACTTATCGATGTGGTCCAGCAGACCAGCTACTTGACCTCATACCCGCCTATTTCACACACATGTAGTCCATCAGACTAGCTTCCTACCTCATTTCCGCTACTTTCACACTTATGTAGTCCAGCAGATCAGCTACTTGACCCCATATCCGCCACTTTCACACACATGTAGTCCATCAGACTAGCTTCCTACCTCATTTCCGCTACTTTCACACTCATGTAGTCCAGCAGATCAGCTACTTGACCCCATACCCGCCACTTTCACACACATGTAGTCCATCAGACTAGCTACCTACTTCATTTCCGCTACTGTCACACTCATGTAGTCCAGCAGATCAGCTACTGGACACCGTACCCGCCACTTTCACACACATGTAGTCCATCAGACTAGCTTCCTACCTCATTTCCGCTGCTTTCACACTCATGTAGTCCACCAGACTAGCTTTAGTGTCGGTGCGAAGTTAGAGTAACATTGTTGAATGCTGAGTGCCGGAGATTCCAACTCTCAACGCCAAGTGAAAATCCGAGAGTGCTAATTCTGCACTCTCAGAGCTTCAATCGGCTGATTTTCGCGCTGAGAGCACGTAAATGATCTCTCAGCTCCGCCATGCTGCCGATTTCGGCTGTTTTCTTATCTGAGAGTGCTAATTCTGTACTCTCAGAGTCTCAATCGGCCGATTTTCGCGCTGAGAGCACGTATATGATCTCTCAGCTTCTCCAAGCATCCGGTTTCGGCTGTTTCCTTATCTGAGAGTGCTAATTCTGCACTCTCAGAGTCTCAATCGGCCGATTTTCGCGCTGAGAGCACATATATGATCTCTCAGCTTCTCCATGCCCTTTAGAGTGAGCAATCATCTGCTTACTTCGGTGCCACCTCCGGCACCTACCCACAGCACAACAAAAAACCGAAGCATCACCTGCTTCGGTTCCTCATCGGTTGTACCACGTTGGTGCTCCGGTTGTGATTTGGTTGTGGGTTGGTTCTACCCGGTTCTGCTTCTGTTCAGCCCCGGTTCTACCCGCTTCCGGCTATCCCCTAGTTCTGCCCTAGGCCTCCCCACCACCACAGCCCACCTTTACTTGGTCACTTCCGCGATCCAGTCCAGCACACGCGGCAGCTTCATGTTCCAGTAGCCCCACTCATGCTGGTGGTCTGGCTCTTCCTCGTACGTCAGCTCAACGCCGAGCTCCTTCGTATAGTTCAAGAAGCGAATGTTGTCCTCGTACAGGAAATCCGCCGTCCCGCAGCACTGATACAGCGCTGGCAGCTTCGCCCCCGACTGTACCGCACGTTCAGCAATATGGAACAGATCGTCCTTGTGCTCCTTCGTCCCCTCCATGTCACCGAAAATCTCCGTAAACTCATTGCCTTCAAACAAATGAGGCAATGCGCGGATATCGAGTGCACCGGAGAAGCTTGCCGCTGCCGCATAACGGTCAGGATGTGCAAGCGCCAATTTGAAGGCGCCATAGCCGCCCATCGACAAGCCCGCCACGAACGTGTCTTCGCGCCGATCCGAGATCGGGAACATGGACTTCACGATTTTCGGAAGCTCTTCGCTTACATACGTCCAATACTTACGGCCATACGCCATGTCGGAATAGAAGCTGCGGTGCACGTTCGGCATCACAACAGCCATCCTACGGTTTGCCAGCTGATACTCGATCGTCGTCTGGCGAAGCCAAGTTGTATCATCGTCGCTCAATCCGTGCAGCATGTAGAGCACCGGCAGCTTCTCGCCCGGCTGCACATCTTGCGGCATAATAACCGTCAGCGGCGACGTCATGCCAAGTACGCTTGAAAAGAAAGTCATATGAATAACAGCCATTTCGAACGCTCCCCCATCGTTTGTTATACCTTGTACTAGTATAACTTTACTCCTTCACCGAGCCAAGTGTAATCCCCGTAATAAAATAGCGCTGCAGCAGCGGATAGATAATCAGAATCGGCAGCATCGTCACAGCAATCTTCGCAGAGCTTAGCGTCTGATCAGATACGCTCGTAAGCTGGCTTACATTATCAGTCGTTATCTTGGTCGGGTCAATCGTCACGACGACCTGCTGCAAATACGTCTGCAGTGGAATCAAATCGCTCTTCGTGACGTAAATCATCGCACTGAAGTACTCATTCCATGTGCCGACAATGTTGAACAGCGTAATCGTCGCCAGTACTGGCAGCGATAGGGGCAAATAAATTTGAATCAGCTTCCGCCAAGCGCCCGCTCCATCCATGCCCGCCGACTCATCGAGTTCTCTCGGCAGGTTACGGAAGAAGTTCATAACGAGTATCGCATTATACACATTGATTAGACCTGGAAGAATAAGCACCCAGAAATTATTCATAAGCCCTAGTGATTTGATTGTCAAGTAGGTTGGAACTAGTCCACCATTAAACATCATGACGAATACGAAAATCCACATATACACGTTACGTGATTTGAACTGCTTCGTCTCGCGCGACAACGGGTACGCCATCATGACAGTTGCGATTACACTGAACAGCGTATAGATGAATGTCCGCTTGATCGTCACCCAGAACGATAGGAAGAACTGCTTGTCCGCGAACACTTTCTCATAAGAGCCCCAAGTGAGCCCTTTCGGCCAGAGGAAGACTTGACCCGCCATAGCCAGCGACGCCTTACTCAGTGATAGTGCAAGCGTATGAATGATCGGCGCGACCGAGAGCAGCGAAATAAGAACAAGAATGATGAACAGCACCACGTCGAAGGAACGCGAGCCTAACGATTTATTTTGAACCATAGCTATCACCTCATTATTCAAGCACTAGAAAATCCGATAATTTGCAAACCTGTAAGCCATAAAGTATGTGAACACGACCAAGATGAAGCTTACGACGGAGTTTAGCAAACCGATTGCTGTTGCCATTGAATATTGAGCTGACATCAGACCGGAACGGTAAACGTAAGTATCAATAATATCGCCGGTATCGTACACGAGTACGTTGTATAGGTTGAAAATCTGATCGAAGCCTGCGTTCAATACGCCATTGAGGCTCAGCGTCGCAAGCAGCGCAATCGTCATCGCAATACCCGGCAATGTAATATGCATAAGTTTTTGGAAACGTCCTGCCCCATCGATTTCAGCCGCTTCATACAGCGAAGGGTTGATATTCGTCAAAGCTGCCAAATAAATAATGGTGGAGAAACCGAATTCCTTCCACACGTTCGTCGAAATGATAATCGAGCGGAACCAATCGTTGCTGCCAAGGAACATCTGCGGCTCAAGTCCGAACCAGTGATGCAGCACCCAGTTCACTGGACCCTCCAGCGAGAGTACATCCTTCAAAATACCTGCAACGACGACCCACGATAGAAAATGGGGCAAATAGACGACGGTCTGCACCGTACGTTTGAACCAGCGCAGCCGAATTTCATTCAGCATGAGCGCGAATACAACCGGGAAAATAATCATCGTAATGATCTTTCCGAACGAAATCAGAAGCGTGTTCCGCAAAATCGTTTTACTCTCAGGGTTATCCAGCACAAAGCGGAAATACTTAAAACCTGCCCAAGGCATATGCCATACGCCACCGATGCCCTTCGTCGGTACAAAATCTTTAAAAGCAAGCACAATACCCGTCATCGGATAGATTTGAAAAATCATTACCAATACGAGAGCGGGCAACAGCATCAAATGAAAATGCGTCGATTCCTTCTGCAAAAGCTTTGCCATCTCTTTATCTCCTCCTACCCGTACCCGGGTGTGCGGAAGGCGTTAACCACTAGTGTTAACGCCTCCAACGACCCGCAGTTGTTAAACGGTTTTATTGCTGTGCCGAAGCAGCGTCGTTAACTTCTTTCGTAATTTGCTCACCGCCCATTTTGTTCCAGCTCGCTACGAAGCTGTCGAACTCAGAGATAGGCTTCTTGCCCATAATGATCTCGAGGAAGGTCTTCGTTTGCAAGTCGCTAAGCGTTGTGTTGCTTTGTTCCATTGTCGGTGTTGTGCCTGTGAACTCGTTGAACACGTTGTTCAGCTTGTTGCGGGATACAACGCCATTACCTTCCATCCAAGCTAGGTAAGTCTTGTAGTTGTTCAGATCTTTCTTCGGATTGTCTTTCTCCGATTTCACTTGATCGAAGATCGGCTTCTCCGCTATGTCGAGAATATCTTCTTTCGCTGTGCCAGCGAAGATATCGTCGAACTTCTTAACGGTACGCGCTGTTGTATCCGGGAATACCGGCACGACTTGGCTGTTGAGACCCCATTGGGTGCGAGTCGAATCGCTTGCTTTGTAGATACCAGTTGTTTCAAGCTCGAGCAGCTCAGGAATCTTCTTCGAGGAGTTCGCCTTCATGATGTTCATGATTTTCACGGCGAGTTCTGGATGCTCGAAGCCTTTCTTCACGACGATGAAGGAGTTGGAGTAGAAATCGTTACCAACGTTAACGTGATCGCCTGTCATGATCGGGTAAGCTTTCCATTCTGCCTTCGGATTGTTGTCGATGCCACCGCTAATTGGCCAGAACGGGTTCCACCACATGCCCATCATCAGACCGGCACGGTCGCTAGCAAGATATTCTGCTGTTTTGTTGCCGTCACGAAGCGCGAACTCGCTGTCAAGCGAACCGTCTTTGTACATTTGCGCCAGCTTGCCGAGCGCCGTCTTCACAGCAGGCTGTGTTGAACCGTAAACCAGCTTGCCGGAATCGTCCTTCACCCACATGTTCGGGAATGCATTCTCAGCCCACATAAGACCTGTGAAAGTGAACGGCTCGCCGTTGAACAGCTGCGCGCCTTGCGCTGCAAGACCGATTTCGTCTTTCTTGCCGTTGCCGTTCGGATCTTGCTCTTTGAATGCTTTTGCCACTACCATCAGCTCGTCTGTCGTTGTCGGAGCCTTCAGCTTCAGCTTGTCCAGCCAATCTTGGCGAACCCAAACCATGTTTACGTTGTTCATGTCGTTCACGCTTGGCAGGCCGTACAGCTTACCGTCGAACGAAGCGTTATCAAGCGCCTTGTTGTTCACGGACTGGTTAACTTCTTTTACTGCGTCACTTGCGTATTGATCATAAGCCGTTGTCATATCTTCAATCATGCCCGCATCATACAGACGCTTGAGCAATGTCTTCGCTGGTGTCTTGTCGATGTTCTCCACAACGAAAATATCAGGAATATCATTGGATGCGATCATCAGGTTAAATTTATTGGAATATGCCGGGCCGTTTGCTTCCCACAGCGGCGTGGACTTAATGTTCAGCGCCTTCTCCAGGTAGGATTTGTATTTATTGTTCTCGTAGGACTCGCCTTCAGGGAACTTCTTCGCTGCTTCCGGGTTGTTGTTCACAATTGTTGTGAAATCAACGGTTTCAGCGTAAGGGCCAAACGGATCTGGCTTCTCAGCTGGTGCTGCAGCATCAGTTTCAGTCTGGTTCTGAGTCGCTCCATTATTTGTCCCCGTAGTTGCGCCATTGTTTGTGTTATCTGTTTTCGAGCAAGCGGATACAACAAGCATTAGTGCAACTGCCGAGATCAATGCTGTCTTTTTCATTGCTACCCCTTCTTTCGGCTCTTTGTCTATTTGGTACATGTACATCATACCTCCGCCGATTGAATGATCGTGAGAGAATCCTAACCGCTGGGCGGGAGAAGAATGTTCGTATGAAAACGCTATCTTGAACGGCATCCGACATTTTTCTACCCTGCGGCTAATCTTTTTCGTACCCTTTGTTGAAAATCGTTTCAAAAATGTGCTGCATGAACAAGGGATGCACGCGCGTTCGCGGCTTGTTCCTCCGACCGATCTAACGCAGACCTGATTGCAGCTGCTTCTCTCGATACTCCGACGGCACCATGCCCGTCTGCACACGGAAGATTTTGCTGAAATACTTCTCGTCTTGGAAGCCTGTCTTCTCCGCGATCCAATAGATCGGCATGTCCGCATATTGCGTCAGCATCTGCTTCGCTTTCTCCAGCCGCGCTTCTTTGAGCGCTTCATGGAACGACTTGCCGACAATCTCCTTGAACACGGTGCTGAAGTAGCTTTGGCTCAGGTTCACCTTCGCAGACAGCTCGGTCCGGTTCGCGCTCTCGCCGGAATCGGCATGAAGCATCTCAAGCGCGCGAATGATTGCGATAAACACATCGTTCGAGCAGCCACGGCTGCGTGCATACTGCGCCATCCGAATGCAGCAATGCTCGAACCAATTCTGCCACTGCGCTAACGTGGCGAAGCCTGCCGTCGCTTCGCGCCAGTCTGTCCACAGTTGATTCGTCACGGACAGCAGCTCCCATGCCGCCGCCATTCCCTCAAACATCGCTAATACTTTCTCGCTCGGCAGCTCCATCTCGCGTATGCGCTGCATAAGTTCATCGAACTCTTTCTTATCGAACAGCCAGCGCAGCTTAAGCCAGCTGCTCCGGAAATCTACAGGAATATCCGCTGCTCCCACAAGGCGAGCGGCTGCCGCAGCAAGGAGTTCACCTTGCTGAACGTTCCAGTCTTCTCCGCTGCCCATATGCAGCGTATAGAAATACCAGTCCCTAAGCGCCGGCACCCACTCGGAGGCTCTCGTCTTCTCACTCCAGTCCGTCACGCGTATGAAGCAAAGAACGTCTACTTGACCGACTTCTCTCACTCGCGTAAGAAGCTCATCCACTTCCGCACTCGTCTTGTTTGCGAGCAGCCACACCGATTCCTGCACTTGTACCGCGCCTTCAAGCAGCGCCTGATGAACCTGCTGCGTACTTCGCATCGGACGCATAATAACGAGCGCCTGGCGATGCGCCGCCTTCTCCGCTTCCTCATCCGCCACAGCCTGTCCGACGCGCTGCTCACTCTCCGATTCAATTCGCCCTTGAATCCGGTGCAGCATCTCCTCCAGCACATTGTCTGCAATGTCGGTCTTCACGACGTAATCGATTGCACCAAGCCTCACGGCGTCCTGCAAGAAATGAAAATCTTGATGGCAGGTCAGCACGACCATCCGAATCGATGGAAACCGCTCCTTCACCGTCTTCATCAGATCGAATCCATTCATGACCGGCATCGTGAGATCCGTCATTAGCAGGTCAATCGGCATTTGCTCCATTATCTCAAGCGCACTCTCGCCATTGTCCGCCTCGGCTACGATTTCGAAGCCACACTCCTTCCACGGGACGGTATAGATTAATCCTTTACGCACCAAGTGCTCATCATCCACGATCAACGTCCTGATCATCCCATACCTCCTTAATGACTGTCGGAAGCCGCAGAATCATGACCGTGCCTACGCCGATCTCGCTCTCCGCCTTCAGTCCGTATTGCTCCCCATAATACATTTTCACAATATTGTTCACGAAGTTAAGGCCGATGCCAAGCCCGACCTTACGCCGCTCGGCATTGTCTGTTACCAACAGCGTCTGAACAACCTCCTGCGACATGCCTTCACCGTTGTCTTTGACCGTTATGCTGATGTGATTATCACGCTCAAGCGTCACCCGTACCTCGATCTTCCCGTCCTTTTGCTTAAATCCATGGTATAGCGCATTCTCAACGAGTGGCTGCAGCAGGAATCTCGGCATCTGTATGCCCTCAGCCTGCTTATCCACCTCAATGTCGACATGGAACTGATGATTATAGCGAATTTGCTGCAGCTCCATGTAATCCTTCACCGTCTGGATCTCGTCACCGACTGTAACAATCTTGCCTTCCTTGCCCATGTTGTAATTGAGTACCCGGGCGAAGATCATCAGCAGCCTCACGATTTCGTCCTGCCCGTTAATCTTGGCAAGCCACTGCGCCGTGTTGAGCGTGTTATGGATAAAATGCGGATTCATCTGATACATCAGCTTCTCGACTTCAAGATGCCGCTTGCGAGCTTCCTTCAGCTCGATCTCATGCATGAGCATGCGAATGCGCTGACGCATCTCGTAGAAATGCATGAGCAGCTCATCGAACTCTTTAATATGCAGGGACAGCGGCGGCTCATTGAACCGATTCTCGCCAAGCAGCTTGAATTGCATGCGAATACGCTGCAAAGGGCGGTAGATCATACCCCATATGATCCAGCCGATTAATAGCCCAATCATTAGGGATAAAACACCGACGGCAGCGAACTTCCGCAGCCAAGCGTTCACTTCCTTGTGATAGGCGTCTTTCTCAATGGCAATGGCAAGCTGAACCCCATAGCTGCTCTTCGTGCCGAAAAAGACGTAGTCGCTACCGCTCTTTGCCTTCACGTTCCCGAAGTCTGAGCCCGTTATGAACTGGCTCTCACCGTTGCCGTTATAGATGATGCGGTCATTCGCATCTAGGAGTAAATGTGTAACCGGCATGCCGTATGGCTCATCGTTGAACAAGCTCGTAATCGCCGATAAATTCGTCTCAATATAGACGTAGATGGGGCCTGTCACAGAGCTGGCATCCTCAGATTCGGTTTCTCGCATGATCGAAAAGACTGTATTCTTGCTGTTCGTATACAGCGTGCGATGCGGGCCGTGGATCGTATAATTGCTGTTTTCCTGATTGATTTTACTAAAAGTATCCACATCCAGCTGCGGATTGATGTACAAATTCTCAAACAAAAACTGCTTCGAGTCGGGCAAGTAATAAGCGGTAAGACCAAGCAGCGGATTCGTGTAGTTGATGAGTGAAATATAATTCTCGATTTCCGTGCCGATCATCTTCTTATCAAGCGGATCGCTTGTCGCAAGGTAAGACTTCAAGTCTTTACCGACCTTCCCCTCGAAGGCGAGCTGTCGTGAGGAATAGTCGAGGTTGCTCAGCACCGACTCCATCCCTTTGCGCTCCTGCTCCAAGCTTTTGACGACACCTTTCTCAACCTTGTTCTGCAGCACGTTGTATATCCCGTAATAGGAGATGACGCCGATTAGCGATAGAGGGATGAGTACCGACAACGCCAGCATGGCGAACAACCGGTGCTTCAGCTGATAGGGCAGGACGTCGATATTTCGTGTTTTGCGATGAGTCTTCTTCACTTGGACCCAACCTTTCCGAATTAGCACGTATAAAAAAACTCCTTGCCAGCAAAGCAATAGCTCTGCGGACAAGGAGATGAACGGACCGAATAAGACTGCTTTCATTACAGCTTAACTTGGCGTTAGTGTAAGTGCTCCTGATGTCGTTATTTATTCTACCTCTAATGGCTGTAAGAGAACAAGCTATCACTTACAAAGACACACAGATCAGCTATACTAAAAGAAAAAGGAGAAATTTGTAAATGGATAAAGAGCAGCAGTTAAATCCAATGCTCATTCAATATTGGAAGTTAAGAATGCGATTGCGCTGTGGGTTCTATGAGCTGATAGGTATCTCGCTAATTGTCATTGTCGCCGTGTGGGTCCCTAAATATTGGGAAATCACCGTTGTAGTTTCATTACTCATGCTCGCGCTGCTCTTCGTGTTTATTTGGTTTCAAACGGTGGGAGCACAGCGCAAATATCGCATATACTCTTATACTGTGACCGAAGACGAAATCCTCATCAGAAAAGGGAGTATTCTCGGCAGAAGGAGCAGTCTTATTCCTATGAACCGAATTCAGCATGTCGACATCGAAGAGAATCTGATCATGCGGCATTACGGGTTGGTTGAATTGGTCATAACTACAGCTGGAGGAGCACACAGCATCTATGGTTTAGCGAATGATCGAGCAGAAAAAATAAGGAACTTCATCATCCAAAAAGCTAAAATAGGTGATTCCAATGAATACGCGGATTAACCGTCATCATCCCATTGCTCTTCTTCTCAAGCTATACCAGTTTGCAAGAAACCTCGTTATTCCAATCTCGCTCTTCATCATTAACGAAATCAAAGGAAATACCGGCTCACAATCGAACTTCGTTTATCTAATCGCAGCTTCGTGACGATTACGGTTATCGTTTGGTCGTATATTTCTTGGTATAAGGAAACCTATGTTTTGCTTAACGGTACACTTGTCTTAAAAAGCGGTGTGTATCGTACCTTACAGAGATCGATCCCAATTAGTAACATCACAACTCTGGATGCCCACCAAAACTGGCTGTATCGGTTGCTGGGGATTATGAAAGTAAGTATTCAAACATCAGACTCGAATGAGGATGCGGATGCAAGGCTCGTTATTTCCAGTAAGAAATATGAGGCGTTTACGTCGTATATTCGTCAAAAAAGCAACCTCATCCGTGAAGAGGAGCTAACAGGAAACACAACCACCATCTCGATAAAAGGTATCTTTATGCTTTCCATTAGTTCAAATTTGTTCTGGCTCGGTATCCCTTTCGTCTTGACAGCTCTTCAGTATATTAATAAATTCACGTCGCAGACATCAGACGAATTGGATTTAACAATAGAAGGAACATTCGAAACATTCGATGAATTGTTGCACTTATTTTCCAGCAACATCGGACAATTTTTACTGGATTTGATTACCGTCATTGGCGGTTGTGCGCTATTATCCTGGTTACTCTCTGTCGTACTCATTATGGTCAGGTACCACGGTTGGAATGTAAGCCGGCACGAAAATACGATAGCGATAAACTATGGACTATTCGAGAAGCGAAAAATTCAAATACTCGTTACTAAAATCCAGTCTGTTCGGATCAAAGAGCAGCCGCTTAGCCGATGGTTTGGTTACGCCTCGATTTGGATCGATTGTGTAGGATATGGCGGAGATTTTAAAACAAAGATTCTAATTCCATCCTTACAAAAAAATGAATTACGTCCTATCCTGCATCGATTGCTTCCTGAGTTTCAAATCGCTGAGCCAAAAGGTGAAAAACGAAAGCGTCGTGCAATTATTTATAGCATGCTTTATCCGTTCGGGTATCTGCTGCTAGGAATGGCAGTAGCCTCCATGTTCGTTCCGGAGCTATGGTTCATTGTTCTCCTTGTTGCAGCTATCATGCTCTACAGAGCCTTTATTACGAGCAGAAGCAAGTGGGGAATTGTGAATAATCAATTGGTTATAGTCAAAGCCGGCTTGACTACAACATCGATATTCGTGCTTCGCAAGGCGATAGAAGCTTTGATTGTTACAGAGAATCGCATGCAACGTCAATTAGGCTTGCGAACGCTTGAAGTAGAAATTGATGAACCCTCTAGAACAAGAGAATATGTCATTAGAGGCATTGAGCCGAATGATTCCGGGGAAATCATGAGCTGGTACAAAAACGGGAGCCAGCCTACGAAGCTTTCGCTGTAACGTTCGGCATATTGAAATGTAGCCATTAACTTTAAAGGCAAGCTCACAAAGTGAGCTTGCCTTTTGCTGGTTTATATCTTGCTTATTGTACCGCTTTCTCAAACTCCGCAATAAAGAACCCCGGAGCAACCTCCACCTTGCGCTGCTCCACGAAGCCGAGCTTCGTATACAGCCGTATCGCCGGCAAGTTAGCAGCTCCAGTGGACACGATGAACCTCGCAGCGCGATGCTGGAATGTATCCAGCACATGGCTCACAAGCTGCTCGCCAATCCCTCTGCGGAAGAAGTCGGGATGCACGACAAGCCGGTGGATGTCGATGCAGCCGTTCTCATCCTTGAAGGATACTGCTCCTGCTAATGCATCTTGCTGCCAATAGCCGAAGAACTGCTCCCCGCAAGCTTGCAGCGTGTCCACTGTATCACGCAGGCCCGGAATATCGTAGAATCCAATCAACCGTGCTTCCACATTATAGGAGAGAAGCTGCACATTCAGCAGCTCTCTCACTTGCGGTTCATCGTTCAAATCGATAGCAGCTATCATACCGCTTTTACCGAACCTTCGCCGTCCTCATCCACTTTTTCAGCCGATGTCGTTGCAAGCACTTCTTTCTTCAGTCCAAAGCAGATGAAGAATGCCACTATAACCAAGACGAATGCAATCCAGTATAGATTATGGAAAGCACCTGCGAAAATATCCTTCACTTGCTCAACGAGCGATGGATCCGTTCCTTTCGGAATCGTACCGGTCGCCATGCCTGCGATTGCTGCAGCCTGATCCGGCAACTTAGTAGCTAACTTCGTGAGGCCAGATGTAATATTCGCAGCCAGCACGGAACCGAATACGCTGAAGCCGATCGTCATCCCGATGGATTGGAACAATGTAATCGACGATTGTGCGATACCGTTATGCTCTTTCTCAACCGATTCCTGCACGATAAGCTGGTTGCTGAACATCGTTCCGAAGCCAAGACCGAGGATTATAAAATACATCACAAACATAATGATTGGTGTGTGTGCATTCGTAGTCGTCAGCAAGTAAAACGCGATTATCGGCAGGATAAATGACAAGATGTAGATATTGCGGTACGGCACCTTCGTCATGAAACGACCTGCCACGACGCTGGCTCCGATTGCGCCGATCATGAGCGGCAGCGATAAGTAGCCGGCAACTGTAGGCGAGAGACCGAGCACGTTCTGCGCGAAGAACGGGAACGATGCGAACGCGCCCATTAGGCCAAGTATGAATACAAACATAAGTGCCGAGAGCACGACGAAATTGCGGTTCTTAAACAGATGAAGCGGCAGAATCGGCTCCTTCGCACGCGATTCCACGAAGATGAACACGGCGAGCAGCGCTGCGCCGACTGCCATCAAGGCAAGAATAACCGGATCTGTCCAGCCGTAGCCTTCTGTCTGATGCAGCACCGGTGTAAGCAGCAAGCTAATAAGCGCGGCAACGAGCAAGATCGCGCCTGCCCAGTCGATGGTGATCTTCCGCTCCACCTTCGTTTCTTGCAAGCCAAGTGAGAGAATAATCGCGGCAATGACGCCGACCGGAATGTTCACGAGGAAGATCCAGTGCCACGAGATATGCTCTACGAAGAAGCCGCCAATGAGCGGTCCAAGCAGCTGCGGGATGAACATGACTGCACCGAATAGCCCTTGAATCTTCGCCCTCTGTTCAACCGGGAACGTATCGCCGAAGATGACCATCGCAAGCGGCATCAGTCCGCCCGCTCCAATCCCTTGAATACCACGGCCGACTAGCAGCACTTCCATCGATGGAGCAAGCCCGCTAATGATGGAGCCGCCAATAAACAGCGCCATGCTAACAAGGTAAATTTTCTTCCTTCCATACAAATCCGCCAGCTTGCCAAGTACCGCCATGAAAGACGTCATCGCAAGCATGTAGACGCCGCCGACCCAGCCATATAGGGCAAGACCGCCTAAGTCGCGGAGAATCGTCGGCATTGCTGTGGATACAACCGTCTCATCCAACTCTGAGAAAACAACGCCGATCATAAGTCCGATCAAGATTAATGTTTTGTTGTTCTGCTTCAATGATGTAGCCTCCTTAGCTCTAATCATAATATCGGGGAAATATGAACGGAATATTAACCCAACTTAGAAATCCATTTATTTTTTGGTTCGAGCGAACAGCAAATAGGAATAAACAATCGGAATGAGCGAGGTAGTTACGATACTCCCCACAAAAATAATCACTGCCGTCCGCCCTTCCACAAAGGCACTGACGAACGCAATCAAGCCGCCGAGCATCATGAATGGCCCGCCTAACCGATGGGTTTTGCGCCAATTCTCTTCACTTGCCAGCGTCCAGGGTGTGCGGATGACAAAGGTGTAATTCGACTTCACTTGGGTTAAATAGTTGCCCATCACCATGAACAGCACGCCAATGGCAATCATAATCATGCACCGAATGTCGATCGAGTGCCCGAGATTATAAACAAGCGCCGCCCAGCCGGCAACAGCCAGCACAATCGTAACGCCAAGTCTTTGGATTTCAAACGCGGTATTAAACTTGTTATAGTTTTCTCGTTTCGGATCAACCGCTCTTACGACGCGCATGACGAACGGAACAAGACCTAACAGAAACAGTACCAGCACGAACATGCCTTTGCCCATGGTGCCGTTCACTTCATTATTCACCGAAAAATGAGTCGCAACCGTCTGTGGCAGCTTATGATACGCGATTAATGCACCGACTGCCGGCGAGATACCGACAACCGTATACAGGATATCTTTCCATCCTTTCATGGTTCAATCCCTCTTCTCCTGATTGTTAATAATACCGAACATCCAGCCGATCACATCTTCCACGACCGTCGTGTGAAGCGAATAGATGATGGACTGGCCTTTGCGCTCATCAAGCACCAGGCCGGCTTGCTTAAGCAGGTTCAAGTGATGGGAGATACTTGGCTTGCTTATATTGAAGTGATCGGCAATCTCACCAGCAGTCATGCTCCTGTCCCGCAAAATCTGCAAAATATGTCTTCGCGTTGGGTCCGCTAATGCTTTAAAGGCTTCATTCAAGGCCCACGCCTCCTTATTATTTAGACATTTGGCTAAATATATAATTAAACTGTAGTCCTTTGTGCCAGTCTCGTCAAGAGATGCCCGGAATAGCGAAGAGCCGAAGCACCCTGGTTAAGGGCGCCTCGGCTCTTCAAGTGATTGCAGTACATTACGTTCTTGAATATAGCTTCGGGAAATAAGCATCGTTATTGAAAGGCATGCCTGGCTCAGGGCGAGCACCAAGGAAACGCAGGTTATCGTGACGTTGTCTGCCCTCGCGGTAATGCGTATGGCCCGGCATCAGATGCGCAACGACAGAGAGGCGCGCCTCGTCGGTGAGGTTCGGTCCCGAACCGTGGAAAGTGAGCGCATGATGGAAGCTAGCTTGCCCCGCTTTCAGGATGCATGGCTCCTCTACCCAATCTCGAGTTGCGAATTTGGCTTTCAGCTTGCTCATATCCTGCTCGAAGAAGGTATCGCTGCCTTCAACGGCTCCCCACTTATGGGAACCGAGAATCGTCAACATCCCGCCGTTATTCAGATCGGTATCCTGCAGCGCGATCCAGACCGTCACCATATTCGGCGTGCTGCTGCAGCGCCAATAGCCATAGTCCTGATGCCAGCCGACATTTCCTGCAGATGTCTCTTGGCCGTTCGTGCCCGGTTTATAGATAACTTGGTCATGCCATAGGCGAATCTCATCTTCGGCAAGCAGATCAGCAGCCATGTGGCCGAGGTTGCGGTCGGTTACGACTTCCCGAACTTCATCGTTAATCCACCAGCCGTTATCGAATTTACGAATCGCGAGCGGATTGTCGGACAGATGCAAGTGGTGCATCGGAAGTCCGAAACCGTCGTACTTTTTGCTCCATACTCGCTCATGCGCGTGACGTAGACGCTCAATTGTATCATCATCGATCAGCTTCGGGCTGATCCAATAGCCTGTCTCATTGAACTGCTTCTTATCTTCTTCGGTTACTTGATACGAAATGACTGCCATAATGTAGTGGACACCTCTTCCGAAAAAATCATATGAATACTGCTTCAATCCCATTGTAGTCCAGCATTGTATTCGTTGACTTCCGAATATCTATCAAATAGGATTAGAAACATAAAGAGATGAATAGACACGAATGGAGAGCTGTCCTTCATGGCCAAAAGTAAAATCCATGCTGATCGTTGGGAGTATAACTGGAATGCAGAAGGGAATGGGGCTTACAGCAGTCTGCCTGAGCTGGTCACGCTTGGTTATGATCGCTTTCATGAGGCTTCGCCGCTCTATGACCATAACCATGAACGATGCTACGAATTCGTCTTCGTCGAGAAAGGCAAAGTGACCTGGGAAGTCGATGAGCACATCTATCCTTCCAATACCGGACAATGCTTTCATACCCGCCCCGGTGAGTGGCACCGGGCGCGGCTGAACTATATCGAGCCGTGCAGCATTTGGTGGGTGATCATCGTGGATCCTGCAGAGCAGCCGGGCTGGTTGTCGTTTGGCGATGATGAGCGCCAGCAGCTTGCGGCATGCCTACGTCAGTTGCCGCGCATCATTAACGTTGACAGCCGCATGCGAGATCAATTCGAAGCGCTGCGCAGCTTGGTATCAGATGAGTTGCCTGCTCCGTTATTCCGCGTGCGCCATCATCTTGCCGATATTGTACTGCAGCTTCTATATCCGCGAGCGGAACGCCAGATCCAGAGCGAGCTGCGCGATGCGATGCTCGCGTTAACGGGCCTCATCGAGGCGGAGCCTGAGCGCCGCTGGGCGAACAAGGAGCTCGCTGATATAGCAGGCGTCAGCGAGTCGCATTTCTACCGGCTCTTCCATGCGCTGCACGGGCAGTCGCCTGCGAACTACATTGACCGGCTGCGCATGAACCGCGCATGCGAGCTTCTTCGCGAGCCGAGATCGAATGTGACGGACGTTGCGATGGATCTCGGCTACAAGACGAGCCAGCATTTTGCAACGGTATTCAAGAAATATATCGGGGTATCACCGTCACAATGGAAGAAAACGACTTAAGCACGACTTGCGCTTATCAAGTATAATAGATTCCATTATGTTTAATTATTTAACTTTTCGATCCCTGCATCTCTTATTCTACAACGTAACAGGAGAACTCTAGCTATGCGCATCTTTAGCCATTATCCGAAAGAAATTCAAGTGTTCCTGCTCGCGAGCCTCATTAATGCAATCGGCAGCGCGCTGATGTGGCCGCTCGTGACGATGTTCGTCTTCGACCAGCTCGGCAGAAGCATGTCCGATGCGGGGCTCGTCATTCTGGTCCAATCGCTCGGCGGCATCGCTGGACAGCTGCTGGGCGGATCGCTCTACCACAAGGTTGGCGTGAAACGCCTCATTATCGGTGCACTGGCGCTGAATGCAATCTTCTTGCTCCTGCTGCCGATGTTAAGCGAATCCTGGCCTATCTTTATCGCTGCCATGGGTCTGATTGGCTTGTTCAATTCATCGTCAATGCCAGCGATTCAAGCGTTCATCGGCTTCCGGTTTGCCGACCGGCGCGGAGAGCTGTTTAACGTCATCTACGTCGCGAACAATATCGGGGTAGCAATCGGTTCGGCGCTCAGCGGCTTTCTTGCCGTTATTTCGTACTCGCTCAGCTTCACGATGAACGGCGTCAGCTCCGGGCTATTCGCTTTCTTCTTCCTGATCTATCTGCAGCGAGTTGGTACAACTAGCTCATCTGCAGGCGGCGTCAAGCTGAAGAAGCTGTCCCCCGAGAACGCCAGCGGCTGGTCGCTTCTGCTCGACGTGCGGCTCTATCTGTTTATGGCGCTCGGCGGCATGCTCATTAACCTCGGTAACAGCATCTGGAATACGGGCGTCTCACCCTTCATTATTAGCGAAGGGCTGCCGAAGCAGATGTTCGGCTACCTGTGGACGCTAAACGGGATTATGATCTTCGTCGCCCAGCCGGTCACGAACTTTATCAAGCGGCTCTCCGCACCTACGATTACGGCTCAGCTGACAGCCAGCAGCTTGTTCTACTTGAGCGGCTATGTCGTCATCCTCTGTATGCATAGCTTCATAGGCATGATCGCCGGCATGGTGCTGACGACGCTCGGCGAGATGCTGATCGCTCCAGCGATTCCAGCATTTCTGAGTGAACGCGGCGGCAAGCATGCGCCGTTCTATCTCGGACTTGCCGGCGGCATTGGCTCCGTCGGCCGTGTCATTGGCCCGTATTTGATGGGCCATCTGTACGACATCGGACAGCTGACGCCAGTCGCATGGCTCGCCGTCATAACAGCGGCTGTATCTGCGATTTCGTTCAGCGTGCATGCGTTTCTGAACCGTCCAGCGCGACTCGCACAGCAGCCGCTGCGTGGGGATGCTGGCAAGGAAGCGGCAGCTAGCATGGAGACCCATTAACAGTTAACAAGAAAAAAGCAGCAGTCTCGCTTACGGCGCTGAACCGTACGAGACTGCTGCTTTATTTGTTGCCGCGTGACCTGCTAAGCCCCGCATGATCCCCGGACGATGAGCTGCGTCGGAAGCAGAATCGAATTCCCTTCCTTTTGCGCACTGAAGATGAGCTGCGTCGCAATCGCACCCAGTTCATATTTGGAATGACCAACCGTTGTAAGTGGTGGATTAATATAAGGCCCAAGAATAATATTATCAAAGCCGACAACCGCAATGTCATCCGGCACATGAACGCCACCCTCAGTAAGGGCACGAATAGCGCCAATTGCCATCTCATCATTCGCCGCGAAGAGCGCATCCGGCGGCTGGCCGCCAGCCAGCATCACCTTTACCGCCTGATAGCCGCCGACTTCCATGCAGCGTCCGAACAAGCTGATTCGGCTCGGCACTTCCAATCCATGCTCCTGAAGCGCCCGTTTGTAACCGTTGTAGCGAAGGGAATTGTCAAAGGAAGTGACAGGTCCGCTAAGAAACTCGATCTTGCGGCGTCCGAGTTTGATGAGATGGGAAACCGCATCGTAAGCGCCTTGCTCATACGTAATAAGGACGTTATGCACATAATCGCCTTTGAGCTCCCGGTCGAGCACGACAATCGGGAATGATTCCGATGCCGACTGTAGAATCAGGCTGTCGCTAATTTGCGAGCCCATAATGATAGCGCCATCGACGAACTGCTCCTTAATAAACCTATGCGCAGAGCTGTTCTCGCCGCCGAACGTACTGCAGACGACCAAATTGAACCCGTGCGAGGTGACGACCTCTTGTATCCCTTCAATGACTTGGCTGTAGAAAGGCCCGCCTAGATCGTACAAGAACAGTCCAATCGTATTGGTTTTGCGTTTTTTTAAATTCCTTGCAGCTCCGCTCGGTCTGAAATTAAGCTCCTGCGCAACACGAAGGACTTTGCGGCGCGTCTCCTCACTAATCTTCGGTGAGTTATTCATGGCATAGGAGACTGTCGATACAGCAACTCCCGCCTTCTTGGCGACATCCTTGATCGTTGCACGCATGTGTACGTAACTCCACCTTCGATGTCAATTGGGATTATTTTTACGGATATTAGATTTATTCTAGTTCATCCGATAAAGAGTGACAACGAATTTCCATTCGCTTCCGGACTAGATTCGATCGTTATCGGATCTCCAGCTCTTAATGGAGCGTTTGATCATATCTGGTGTTAGCTGCTCTGCTGCCGCTTTGTTGCAAAGGGCTGGAAACTCCGCATCAGGAGCGAAGCGCAGCGCAAGCGTTTGGTTCAGAGTGAGACGCGAATCAAGGAGCTTGCCTGTCAGTACGTAATGGCGCAGGTTCTCTTCCGACCGAATTGCGCGATCCTGTGCTTTGAGCGGATAAGAGCGAATGATCAAGAAGATAAATAGGGAGATCAGTGCAAGCAGGACAAACATAACAGCTGGCAATAGCGGACCATTGTCTTTAATTGTTCGGACAAGTTCCCAGATTGCACTGATTAGAAACGCTGCGTTCAATAACGTGAGCACAAAATGGAACGGCGGGTGAAACCGACGATGGTTCTGATAGTTCTGAACTTGTTTACTCATTATAACCCCTCCATATGTTATGTTCGCTTCTCAGGCAAGAAAGCGACTCGCCATTACAGCGGTCGCTTCCTACTTCAACAATGAGAATGGAATGTCCTTCTTTACTTTGCGGCGTTGCTTAACCTGCAGCCTCCCCTTTAAGAAACAACTTCATCAAAGGCGGAGTAACGATCGTCGTCACGAGCACGACTACGACGATGACCGCGAACATGCTCTTGTTCAACAGAGCAGCATCGAGACCGATCGCCGCAATGATGAGCGCTACTTCTCCCCTCGAGACCATCGCCGAGCCAATACCAAGCGCTGGTCTCCAGCTAAAGCCCGAAAGCTTTGCACCTACTGCCGCCCCAGCCAGCTTCGAGATAATCGCGATCAAGCTTAGTCCGACGATCAAGCCGTACTGGCCTGACAAGCCGCTCAGCTCCACCGACACGCCAATGGAGGTAAAGAAAACAGGAACGAAGATCGAATAGCTGATGCTCTCTACTTTCTCGAATATTTCATGCTTGTAATCGGTCACGCTGATCGCGACGCCTGCAATATATGCGCCAATGATATCGGCAACTCCGGTATATTCTGCAAAGTATGCATAGCTGAAGCAAAGGACAAGCCCGGCGGAAATAACGGTCTCCGTCACGCGAAGCGACGAGAATCTCTTAAGAAACCACGGTACGGCAAACCAGCCGAACAGGATCGCGATGGCGAAGAACAACCCTTTTTTCAGTATGATGAGTCCTAAATTCACATCGCCGCCAGAGAAGCTCATGACGAAAGCCAGGGCGATAATAACAAGCACATCATCGATGACGGCCGCCCCCAGAATAGTCGAGCCTTCACGCGACTTCAATTTCCCCATTTCCTTCAAAGCTTGAACGGAGATGCTGACACTCGTTGCTGAAAGCAGCAGACCTAGAAAGATCGCTTCGAAGTTAGGCAGATCCAGCCAATAACCGGTTAAATAACCGAGCCCGAAGGGTAAGATGATACCGGCTATGCCAACAGAGGCAGCGGATTTCCCCGTTCGTTTAAATTCCTCCAAATCCGTTTCCAAACCGGCTATAAACATGAGCAGGATGACGCCGATTTTGCTAAGTTCCGTTAAAACATCCGTCTCCGTAATAAGACCGAGAACCGTCGGTCCCAGCAATATGCCGACCAGCAGCTTCCCAAGGACAGAAGGCTGTCCAAGACGCACACTCAGGTGGCCTGCCAGCTTGGAAGCGATCAAAATAATAACGAGTTGATAGATCAGCATCGCAGATACTCACGCCCTTTCCTCAGTAACCCCATTTAACGCTTCACTCTTCTCGTGTAGGAATTCTCGCTGTTGATCAGCTTCTTCAAGTTCGAACGGTAGAACACATCGCGAAGCTCCTGTGGTTTAAAAGGGATTAAAGGGCTCAAATACGGAACTGTAAAGCTCTTCAGCATAGCATTGTGATATGTATGAATGTTACTGTAGTCAACACTAGGCCACCCATTGTTCCGGTCAGAGCAGCAGCAACCGAGTACACGAAACATAAGGTAAAGATGGACGAAGATAACTCGCGGGTTTGAAATAGAGTGCCGATGACATAACCCGTCGACCAGAATTTTGAACAGCGATATCAGAACGATAACCTCTGCTAGAGGAGCTAATAAAATATCTTCGGGGTAAAGAAGCTCATGTACTTTCTTTTACAATTATCCCGTCTATATAAAAAATCGAGGCTCTTATTTCACCGTTTTCTTCGATCGTTCGTATTTTAAAATCCGAGCTAGGACCAAATGCTTGACTAATCGTTTGCATGTTTGGATGCAATGAACACACCTCGCCCTCTGTCACAATCATGGAGATTACCCCATATTTTGAGCGCCGAGGGGGACTTCTATGCATAAACAACAAGAAAGCGACTCGCCATTACGGCGGTCGCTTTCTTCTTCATGCTCGCTGTTTCAATGAATTAGAATTGAACTTCCTTCTCCACTTTGCGGCGCTTGCCTGTCAGTTCATAAATAACTGGCACGACAATGAGCGTAAGCAGTGTGGATGTAGTTAGACCACCGATTACAGTAATCGCGAGTCCGCCAGAGATCAGGCTTGTCGACGATTCCGAGAACGCTAGCGGCAGCAGCGCTAGAATGGTTGCGCAGGCCGTCATTAGAATCGGTCTTAGTCGTGTTTTGGACGCCTCGACCAGCGATTCGTGCACCGGCATGCCAGACTTGCGGTTCTTCTCGACACGGTCCAGAAGAACGACTGCGTTCGTAACAACGATACCAACAAGCATCAGCATACCGATCATTGAACTCATGGACAGCGCATTTCCTGTAATGAGAAGCGCTCCAAGGGAACCGACCGGTACGAAGAGCAGCGACGACAGGATGATGATCGGAGTCAGCAAGCCGCCGAATGTCATGCTCATGACGAGGAATACGAGACCTATTGCCGCAACCATCGCAATACCGATGCTTTGGAAGCCGCTGTTGATCATTTCCTGACCGCCGCCGATTTTCACTTCAACATTGCTTGGCAGCGATAGGCTGTTAATATCGTCTGTGATCGTCTTCGTCGCTGCTGAAGTCTTGCTCGCATCCTTCACGTTACCTTTTACTTGTGCATACATCTTCAAATCCTCGTGGTTGATCGCTACAGGTGCTTTCGCTTCTGTAATATCCACGATTTCCTTCAGCTGCTTCATGCCACCCATCGTAGGAATGGAAATGCTCTCCAGCTGTTCTTTGTTCGTAATTTGCTGCATGTACGACATCGTAATGTCGCGAGCTTTGTTATCCAGCGTGAAAGTGCCGACATCAACTGGGCGAAGCTGTTCGTTTACAGCCGACATAACCTGCATGGACGAAACATTCAGCGCCTTGCCCTCTTTATTCAGCGCCATCTCCCATTTCGGCGTAACATCCTTCAAGTTGTTGGAGATATCTTTCATGTCGCTGTTTGCTTTCATTAAGTTCTCAACTTGAACCGCTGCTTTGGACAGTGCCGTCAGATCATCGGAGTATAAGCTTACATCAACACCGTTGCCTGAAGGCGGGCCGGCCTGCTCGCCTGCCGTGACGTTAACGACCGCTTCTGGCGATTCTTTCTTCAACATCGCTTGCAAATCTTTACTAACGTTATCAATCATGTTGTCCATGACTGTACCTTCCTTGAATTGCACCGCGAAGCTTGCTTTATTCGACGTATTGCCAATCTTCACGAATGGATTGTCTGCACCGCCGATGCTTGCTGTATAGTTATCGACGCCATTCAAATCCTTCAGATAGCCTTCCACTTTCTCACTGGTTTTGTTCGTCTGATCAAGAGAAGTCTGTGACGGCATTGTCAAATTAATACCGATTGAAGGCACACTTCCTGCATCCAAGAACGTTACGCCAAGCAGCGGAATCGTGCCGAATGAAGCGATCAGGATGACAACAGAGAGAGAGAGCACCCAAGCCTTGCGGCGAAGAGCACCGCGAATTACTTTCTCGTAGAAGTTAATGAAGCGGCCGCCTTCCTTGTGCGGCTTAATACGATTGAAGAATTTCGCGCCCAAGACCGGAATCAGCATCATCGCAACAAGAAGCGATGTAACGATCGAGATAACGACCGATATGGCGAATGGACGGAAAAACTCACCGATGATGCCTGTAACGAATGCCAGCGGCAGGAATACAACAACCGTTGCAATCGTCGAGGAGCCGACAGCACCGATAACTTCCTTCGTCGCTTTATAAGCAAGCTCCTTACCGTTCATCTCCTGGCCTTTTTCCTGGCGCCATCTGAAGATATTCTCGATTACGACGATACTGTCATCCACGATACGGCCGATCGAAACGGCAATACCGCCAAGCGTCATAATGTTGAGCGTGTAGCCCATCTGATTCATAAGCGCGATCGTTGCGAATACCGAGATCGGCAGTGAAATGATGGAGATTAATGTCGCCCGTATATTACGCAAAAACAGGAATATAATGATGACACAAAAGAGTGAACCGTAAAGTCCTTCGTGAATAAGCGATGAAACTGATTTCTTAATCTCCGCGCCTTGGTCCTGGATCAAGTGAATATCAAGGTTCGCTGTTGTTTTGTAAGTCTCGAGCACGTCTTTAACGTCATCCGATACATCAGCTGTATTCGCATCCTGTGTCTTTGCAACTTGAATGACGAAGCTTTCTTGACCGTCGAAGCGTGCAATTTCATCCTGCTTCGAGATCGTTGTTACATTCGCGATGTCCGACAGCTTTACTTTCGCTACTGCCGCGCCGCCGCCAGAACCAGCTTGTCCTGCACCTGCACCGCCGCCAAATGCTGCACCTGCTCCAGCTCCGCCGCCAGCTGACAACTCAAGATCTTTAATTTGCTGCAAGTTAGACAGCTTACCGACCAGACGAATCGGTATCGAAGTGTCATCCTCTGTCACAGAGCCAAGCGGCACTGCAAAGTCGAGCTGTTGAATCGCTTGTTGAATGGTGCTGAGCGAAATGCCGAGCTTGCTTGCTTTCTCTTTGTCCACTTCAATGCGCAGCTCTTGCGAGATCGCGCCTTTCAGCGTAACCGAGCTAACTCCAACAATTTTCTCAAGCTTCGGTACGACCCCAGTCTCAAGCTCTTTCTGAAGAGCTTCAGGATCATTCTTTGACGAGAATACTGCAGCCTCATAGATTGGAGCTGCTCCGAAGGATAGCCGCTGAACTGACAGCTTCACTTTGTCGGACTTCTCAACCTTAGCGATTGCCGTCTCGACATCCTTTACTTTATCCTCCATATTCGTTCCAAACGGATATTGCAAAATAACACTTGCCGAGTTCTCGGAGGTTGTACTTGTCAGTGAGTCATAGCCTTTAAGTCCTTGCAGGCTCTCCTCGACTGGCTTCGTAATCTCGGTTTCAATCTCCTCCGTAGAAGCTCCAGGACTGACTGCCGAGATGACAATCGCCGGGAAATCAACGTCCGGGAATGTCTGCTGTTGAATTTTTGTTGCCGAAAAGAAGCCAAGTCCTAGAACGAGCAAACACAATATAATGACTGCTACACTGTTTCTTAAACTAAATCGACTAAGCCACGCCATGGTGTGATGTCTCTCCTCTATATGGTTTTTATACGGCAACTATACAGTACATTTTTGAACTCAATATGTACTGGGCGTTACAAATTTTTGTCTATCCTTAGGAATCCGTGTTCACAAAAGTTCTGTTCAACGGCAATCGCACTGTAAAAACGGTCTCCACATCCGGTTTGCTGCTCACTTCAATCGTTCCTTCGTGGAGCTCAACAATCCGTTTCACGATGGATAGGCCCAGCCCATTCCCTTTTACCGCATAATCACGCGACTTGTCGACCTTGTAGAAAGGGGTGAAAATATGCGCAAGCTCTTCTTGCGGAATGCCTTTGCCTTGGTCGCTAACCGTAACAACAGCCATACCCTCCTGCACAGCAAGCGATATGGCAAGCACGCTGTTCTTCGCAAATTTAATGCTGTTGCTAATCAAATTATGCCACACCTGATTGAGACTATCCTCGTCTCCAAATATCGTCACATCGTCAAGTGTCAGATCAGGTGTAAGCCCATTTGCATGCCACTGTGGCTCACTTGCAATGATGATTCGCCGAATCTGCTCATCCAGACGGAAAGTCGAAGGATGAGCGGGCTTTTTATCATGTTCAAGCACGGAAAGACGGAGCAGATTGGCGCTAAGCCGGGATAGGCGCTGGCTCTCTTCTTCAATAATTTGGAGGTAATGCTGGCGCTGCACCTCTTCCATCGTCTTCGTTCGCAGTGCTTTCGTGAACCCGGTTATCGACGTGAGCGGCGACTGGAACTCATGAGCGACGTTGTTGACGAAGTCCGAGCGCAGCTTATCAATCATCCGCAGCGATCCCGCCATCTCATTGAAGCTTGCCGTCAGCACGCCGATCTCGTCCTTACGCTTCGACTGCAGCGTGAGCGCGAAATCGCCTTGCGCCATCCGCTTCGTCGCGATCGTTAGCCGCTGAACCGGCTTTACGATATAGCTGGATGCAAGGACGCTGAGCAAGCTGCCCACAGCAAGCACGCTGAGCAGTATCGTAAACGTTACTTTCCGAAACAGCTCGAGCAGCTTGTCGATCTCGGGCGAGATGAAGAGCGCATACGGTTTGTCACGATACTGAAACGGCAGTCCAGTGAGAAAATGAACCGGACCACGCTGCTTGCGATCCGGCGATACCGTCCCGTGATAAACGCCGCCACTTATGACTTGATTCACTTGCCTGTCCAAAATTGGCATTTTCTTACCGCTACCACCGTCGCTATAGGCAATCGTCGCACCTGTCTGGTCGACGATCTTGACTCGGAAATTAGGCATCGTGACGGCGGCTTCAAACACTTCAGAGTTGCCCGGCGGCAGCTTTTGAATAATCGAAATAATCTGCTTGCCGGTTACAATCATCTGAGAATCGCTGAGGTCCTGCACTTGGTTACTATAAAGCTGCGTTGCCACGAAGAAAGCCAACAGCAAGCTGACCATCACCGCAAAAATAAAAATAAAGACCGTCCGCACATATAACGACTTAATCATGCAGCACCTCAAGCCGGTAGCCGAGGCCGCGCAGCGTTACGATGCGGAAGGCAGCCTCTTCCTCGGAGAATCGTTCCCGAAGCCGCTTAATATGTACGTCAACCGTCCGCTCATCCCCCTCATACTCATAGCCCCAAATTTGTTCAATTAGCGTCGCCCTTGTATACAGCTGACCGGGATGGCTCGCAAGTTTGTACAGCAGCTCGAATTCCTTCAGCGGGATCGTCACGGCAGCGCCGGATTCCTTATATATGACCTGATAGCTGGCGCGATCAAGCACGAGCCTGCCAATCGGCACCGATTGCGACGCCGTTATCCGGAAGCGCCGCAGCAGTGCTTTCACCCGTACGACAAGCTCCATCGGATCGAACGGCTTCGTCATATAATCGTCGGTGCCTAGCTGAAACCCTTTGATTTTCTCCTCTGACTCGCCTTTTGCCGTAATCATCAGAATCGGCATGTCGCTTGAAGCGCGAATCCGGCGGCACAGCTCCCAGCCATCCATCTGCGGCATCATAATGTCGAGAATGACCATATCAACCTGGTGAGTGGAGAGATAATTCCAAGCCGCTTCACCATTTGCAAACTCAGCAATATCGAACCCTTCATCGTTCAAATAAAGCTTAACAAGCTCTCTAATGTGCGCTTCGTCATCAACAACCGCAATCTTTGCCATTTTTTACGCCCTCTTCGCATTTTGTCTGTTTTTTATACTTGCAACCTCTATCACAATATCTTATTATTACAAGATTGCTAGATGACTTGCTAGTATGAACATCATGAATAAGGTGAGGGAGGGGCCAATGAAACGCTTTGTGCCTTTAATCAGTATGCTTATTTTCCCGGTGATGGGCTGGCTGTATGCAATGACCAACAAGCCAACCACCCAAGTATATAGCTTAGTTACCGATCTCGATCGCGCCATACCACTCGTCAAAATATTCGTGCTGCCGTATTCTGTATGGATTTTTTATATTTATCTTTGTCTCATCTATTTCTTTATTAAAGAACCCGCGGTCTATCGCCGCACGCTCATTACGTATGTGATCTGCGCCTTGACTTGCTATGGCATCTATATGGTATTCCAGACGACAGTGCCGCGCCCTGCGATCTCAGGAACGGACCCGTTCACGCGATTGCTCAGCTACGTATATGGTCGGGATTTGCCGTTTAACTGCTTCCCCAGCATTCATTGCTTCTCCAGTTATCTCGTGATGAAGGCTCTGTACACGAGCAAGTTCCGTGGCCGCTTGAATCAATTGCTTATTTACGGCATGTCGACTACGATTATTCTATCGACGTTCTTCGTGAAGCAGCATGTCCTATTCGATGCGATCGGCGGCATCCTGCTTGCAGATATCTTCTACCGCCTCGTATCGCGAGCAGATCGTGTAGGGCTCTTCCGCAGAGCAAAGCCAATGCCGCAGCGAGCTAATATGTAGCATCTGATGCGAATATCTACAGCCTAATAGAATTAGTTCAACTTAGAGAAAGCAGAGCCGAGATGGATCTGCTTTTTTATTTGCATTTTTAGTTGGCATTCTATCCATTTCATGTGTATGGGAGTGAGTTCAGGTGATCGTGAAACGTTCGGTTAAGGAGCAGTTCGATCAGGAAGGCTATTACATCATGAGGCAGTTGTATACGGAGGAAGAAGTTGAAGCGTTCAAAACGGAATGTGTGAACATAGTGAAAGCAAATGACACAGGGCCTTCCGGTGTGCTCGTCGGAATGACGCTACGAAGCCCACTTTTCAAACAGGCGACCGTTAAGCCTGAGCTAGTTGAAGCTCTGAGAGAGATTATTGGGGGGCATATTATTTTCTTAAGCGATAAAGTTGTACTAAAAAATGCAGCGACTGACTTCGGCTCCCCATGGCATCAGGATCATCCCTATTGGGACGGCAGTCACAAATTCTCTGTCTGGATCGCGCTTGATGATGCGGTGAAGGACAACGGTTGTCTACGGCTCGTTCCTGGCAGCCATCAACAAGGTACGGTTTCGCATGACGGCGAAGTAGCGGATGATCTTGGTTTCGACAATCGGATTGATAGGCAGTATATTGCGGAGGAAAAGATCGTCGACTTCGAGGCGCGCCGAGGTGATGCAGTTATCTTCCATGACCTGCTGTTCCACGCTTCTTATCCGAATGTGAGCGGCAAAGAACGATGGGCGCTCATTACGACGTACAAGGATGGCACGAAGGAAGACCCGGATTATGAATGGGCAGGCGCTGCTTTCGTTGTTTGCGGCGGCTAATGGAAACAGGAAGAAGGTCCGGCCACGCCACCTAATGATAGGTAGCTGTGACCGGACCTTTTGAGTTATTTGCACACCATCAATAAGTTACCGTCTGGATCTTTGAAATTGAACCAATGATCGTTCTCGATATCAGTTATCAACTGTACATTTTTTGCCCGCATATAGGCATAGGCTTGATGAATATCTTCTGTTCGGAATTGAAATGCAGGAACTTTGTAAATGTGATCGGGAGCGTAGATTTTGCTGTCCAGTACAATGTTTGGTCCTTCCATTGGTAGAACAAAGATATGACCAAAATAAATTTCACCATCTGTCGGCAAGCCTAAAATATCGCAATACCAATCACGTGCTTGTTCCACATTACTTACGGGGATAAAGACACCGCCAATTTGGTTAGAAATCGGATTCATATTCGCCCTCCTATTACCTCTTTTAAAGTGGCTTGCTCGTTGCGACGGTGATGCATCTGAACTCTCGGTTATTCTCGCCATAATGGATAACGGCGCGGTCCCCTTCTTGAGCCGGCCTGCAGGCGCAGTAGAAGTGATACAGCGTATCTCGCCAGTAGATGACGGAGGATTTGTGCGCATGAGTTTCGTCGAGCTCGCCCTGTGAGCCATGGCTGATCCAAGGTTCTGGGTAAATGGACCAGTGCAGGAGATCGTCGTCTGATACAGCAAGCGCCCCTTGCGCGTGGTGGCTGTCAAAGCCGAATCCGAAGTTCACCCATCTGCCTTGCGTATCGTCGAACTTCACGCAAGGATCGCTGAAAAATTGACTGTAATGAGTACTTTGTTTGACAGCGATTATCGGGTTGCTTGCGTGACGCGTCCAGTGAATTAGATCTGTCGAGGTTGCAATTCCCGTCTCCTCCGTCCACGGTTCACCGGTGCATTTTGCATTGTAGAACATGTAGTATTGGTGGTTATGTACGATAACGCAGCATTTGTACAAACCGCCTAGCTCCCAAGGCTCTCCGTTCTCGTAGGTGAAGATTGGCTCGTCTAGCCGGTGCCATTGCAGCAGTTCTTCATCCTCGCACCAAGCGAGCCCCATGACCGCACCGCCAGCTTCATAGCCGACTTCCGGGTACGAATGATAGATCATCCAGTACTTGTTGTTCAGCTTCTTCAGCCGCGGAACGGAGTGCAAATCGTTGGACTCTAGCAATAGCCACGAGCCAGCAGCTCCAACATGGTCCCAGCGAGAGCTTCCCTGGAGGCGTTCGAGCATAATCCCCTTCGGCGACCAATCGAGCAGATTATCACTAACTGCAAGTCCCGTCTGATAGCCGGAGCCGTCAAATCCGATGTACATCATATGAAATTGATCGTGATGGTAGAAGACGAATGGGCAATCGACCGCCAAGGAATCGAATTGTCCCGGCGTTCCGGAAGCCTGCAGCACCGGGCGTCCCCATTTGTGAGGCGTTCTCAAATGCTCCACTTGAGCTTGGAATTGCATTCCTAACCACCTTCCATTTTTTTCAATCTCCTTACTTGTACACCTACTGGTGTGAGTTTGACAAGAGATAATTTCAGAGGAGACTCCGATTTGCTAGAGGTGACTGATGAGGGGTACTCACTACCCTTCTTTGGCGAAATTGACCGATATTTCGTGGAAGTGAGGTACTCCGTACCCTTCATCAGGTGAAATGCATTCCTCTGGATAGAACAAAAAGAAACCGACCACAGGGGTCGGTTTCTTTCGTTGTTACTTCGTCGCTTCGAATCGGACGACTAGAGAGTCGTCCACCTTCGCGTGCTTACCTGATCGGACGAGCTTCGCACCGCCTTGCTCCTCCACCGAATAATCATCGCTCGCAGCGATTTCACGCTCCGTTACAAATACGATGACGTCCTGCGGCTGCGTGAGCCGGAAGCGGATTGCATCCTCCGCCACTTCCGCAATCTCCGCAGTAGCATACGCAATTCGCACGTCGCCAAAGCTCACATTCAGCGGGAGCATGACCCCGTCTTTACTAGCGATATGCAACCGTTGCCCGCCAAGTAGTTTCTTGCCGTTCTCGAACAAATGAAACTCCTTGTCGAAGCCGTCCAGGTTGAGCACATGCAGGAATCGCTCGCCATCAGCGTTCACGGTTAAAGTCGTAAACAAGCCCATGTCCCGATGATCATGCGTCAGGCCAGCCGTTGCTCCCAATCGTTCAAGCGTTGTCTGGAACAACTGAACATCGCAGCTGTTATAAGCCGCCGCAATAACAATTGCACGTCCCTTGCCTACACGAGCGTCTACGCCGCATACTACGTCGGTATCATATAACCGCATAATAACCTCATGCGATCCCGGCTCCAAATGCTGCGCGAAGTGCGTATGTACCTCTGGGCGCCCCGCTGCCCAACCGCATGCCATAATGGACGGCCACGAATGCGGTCCGTTCTGGGCTGCCCCCAGCACGCGGATGCCGAGAGCATCGCTTAGAACGGTGCACGACTTGCCTTCCATGTCATACTGAGGCACCTCGCCGTACAGCAGCAATCCGCCGCCTGCCGTCACATAGTCGGCAAGCTTCCGCTGAATGTCTGCGCTCAGATATCGAGCGCATGGCAGAGCCAGCACTGGCGTCTGCTCCGGCAGAAGCAGCTTGTTCTGGATATCGACTGAGCTGAACCTGTAGCCAGCAAGCAGCATGGATCGCGCCATAATCTCCCAGCCGCCGCTGCTGCGATTCGCTTCGATATTGCTTACAATGTCCGCCATTCGCTCACTCTGCGGATAACGATATTCTGTCATGTAATAGTCAGGTATGAACGCGAACGAGACAGCGTCCCGCTCTTCCCGCATGACCGCAAGCTTATCCTTCACTGCCATCATCGTATGAATGGCGCGCTTCATGCGCGGATACGTATAATTGAGCTCGCCTTCCGGGCTGATCGGTGCTGCAAAGCCATGGCGCTCACCTGTAAAAGCGACCCGGTCATTACCGTCGCCGAGCTTCTGATCCATCCGGTAATTGATGCCGCCAGTTAGCAAGTAGTAGTTGATCATCCGATTACCCTGCGCAATGCACATCCGGGTCTTGAAATCAGCTGCCGATACATCGTAGCGACCGCCGAAGTTGTTGCCATAATTGCCGTCGCCGCATTCGAATTCCAACGAAGTGAGCGGCTGATCAGGCAAATGAACAGCGTCCATGAAACCGTTAATCAAGTACAAGTCTTGGAAGTTACTAATCGTCAAATCTCCAAAATAAATATCGGAGCCGGACACATAGCCCGGTGCCTGCGTATACGCTTCATACAGCTGGCTGATACCAATCGGATACGTGAATCCACGTCCGCCGCCTGTGCCATGAATGTTCACGAAGAACGGCACATCGCGAACGCCGAATTCCTCCGCATAGCCGCGAAGCACAGCGACATAGCGGGCGAAACGATCCCGCATATAATAGCCCAGATCATGCATCAACTCAGCCGAATAGCTCTCCTGCGGCGAACGCAAAGCATCAAGCCGCACTTCAGCATCCTCCAGCTCAAACGGATACCGCTGCCTCAGCGCAATGTCATCATACTTGCGAGCAAGCCATGCCGCGAAGTCCGCAGCAACATGCTCTGTCAGGTCGGGGCAATTGCTGACCCACGAGAGCATGCCGATCTCATTATCGAGCTGCACACCGATAATGTTCCCTCCTGCCGATCCATAAAGGCGCGGAGCTACCACTGCCATAACCGCAGCATACCAATCGCGCGTGGCCGCTAAGAAGCCCGGCGCCAAATAATCGAGCGTGCGCGTCGTTGCCGCCGCTCCATCCCAGCCATACGGAATCACTTCCGGATGCTTCTCGTATACCCAGAACGGGATACCCTCGTTCTTCATCTCCGCCATAATGAATGGGCCTGGGCGGACAAAGAAATACAGTCCGTTATCGCGGCATAGATCAATAAATCCGCCAAGATCAAGCTCCGGCCGCGAATGTCCATCCAGATCGAACTGCCCTTCCAAGGGCTCATGACAGAGCCACGGCACATAGGAAGCAACCGCATTGCAGCCAGCATCCTTCAGCTTATCAATGCGATCCTGCCACTCGCTCTGCTGCAGCCGGTAATAATGAACCTCGCCGCACATAATGAGCGTAGCCTTCCCGTCAATCATGATTTGCTTATCTCGAATTTCAATCATCCGTATATATTCTCCTGACTGACGCTAGCCAGCTAGCCACTCAATTAGCAGCTAGCTAGCTCAAGCTGAATTTATAATTTATAGTTTGATCGCTGTCGACACAGAAGCTTCAATAACTTCTTCCGCTGTCACTTCCCGCTCCAACCGATCAGAGAGATAGATGCCTTCGCTCACAAGAATCGTCTGCAGCGCAATCTCTGCGGTTGGCAGCAGCTCGACTCGGCCTTGAAGCGCCGCGATCCAATGCTTTTGCGACGAATCGTACGCATCGGTATTGTCACGCAGCTGATGCCAGCGGTAATTCGCATAGCCGAGATCGAACGTCGCATCCATATCCATGTCCGCTACCTGCGTATGATAGCTAAACGGCGTATCGCCCTGGCTTGTATGCCCCGGGAGCCTCACTCCGCCAACATTCCCAACGAGGCTGCTGCCTTCAAAGCCGTTCAAATGAATCGCCCAAGCCTCGATAATATCCAGCGTCAGCCCGCCTTCGAAACGAACGAAGCCAACGCCGAGCTCTTCCACGTCAAATCCGCTTATTTCTCTACGTTTCTCATCCATCGCAACCTCTTGATACGTCTTGCCGGTAATCGTCTTCACCTTCGGCAAGCCCATCAAGTAGAGCAGCTGCGAGATGCGATAAACGCCCATATCGAACAAAGCACCGCCAGATGCGGTAGCTTTGCGGTTAAATTCCTTCGTTGCATAACCATCGACAAAAGGACGGCCGCGTCTGCGATGACCCGTCGACCGGGCATGATATAGCTTGCCAAGCTTGCCCTCGTCGATCAACATTTTCGCAGCCATTGTTTCGATCTGATAGATGAAGCTCAGCTGGACATGCAGCATTTTACCATGACGCTCCGCCGCATCAATCATCGCCTTCCCGTCCGCATAGGAGCCGGCAATCGGCTTCTCGCAATAAACATGCTTGCCCGCTTCCAGTGCAGCAATCGTAATCGGCGCGTGCAGATTGTTATGCAGGCAGACGTCAACGGCGTCGAGGTCGTCACGCTGCAGCAGCTCACGAAAATCAGTATAGGTATGCGGCACGCCGAATTGCTCCGCCATCTTCTTCAGCTGCATTTCATTGGTGTCACAGAGGGCAACGACTTCCACGCCTTCGATTTGCTCATATTTCTCCAAATGCTCCTTGCTGATTATTCCCGCACCGATAATACCAATTCTGATTTTCCGCGTCTCCATCTTCGATTACACCCCTAACTTTTTGGCTTGCATCAGATTATAGGTGTTGCGCGCAGTCGCATACTGCCATGCCACTTGCGAATATTCGTTCTTCGACGAGTGATGTTCAATGCCAAGATGGCCTTTGTAGCCGACTTCCTCCAGAAGCGCAAGCTTCTCATCGCAATTCGGAATAACCCATGCCGCCAGATGCGTATGGAATGCGTATTTCGCACAGAGACGGTCGCCGTTCTCCTTCTCCGAATCCCAGTTCTCGAAGTGGAGCAGAATGCCGAAGTTCGGATGATCGACCGCTTCTACCAGCTTGCGAATATTCTCCGGGTCGCGCGAAGTGCCCCAGTGATTCTCCGGTCCAACCATGAATCCATGCTCCTCAGCAAAAGCGCAATATTCCTTGTAACGATTCACCGTGTACTCGAACTGCTCCTCCGACATGTCCAGCGTGCGGCCGCCCATATCTATACGAACAGTCTGTGCACCTAAGATGGCTGCTGCACGCAGGTTGTCCAGCCCGTTCCGGTAGAACTGCTCGCGCTTCTCCGGGTCTACATCCCACACTTCTGCAGCATCCACGCACAGGTTGGCAACGTACATTTCCCTTTCATCCAGCGCTTCCCGAAGTTTGCGTAAGTAATCATCGTCAAAGCTCTTAAACATCATGTTCCAAATATCTGCTGAATCCAGATGATATCGATACTTGACCGTTTCGAAATAGCCAAAGAGATCGATCTTGCCTTCGCTGTGCAAACCGTGAAACGAATAAGATGGAATGGAATATTTCATGTACATAGCCTCCTGATTATCGTTTTATGATTGCTGCTTGTCCTTAATTTCGCATAACACCATGCCGCGCTGGACATATGGATTTCTCATAAAATAATTCCAAACGAGCCCGCTTCGATAATTCTCGATCATGAGCAGCGTAATGCCCTTATCGATCCCAATGACATCCTCGGCAAAGTACGGTGGCGTCACATCGAGATTGTAGCTGTCCTTGAAGCCGTAACGCCCCCACATTTGCGGATAGTTCTCATAGTAATTACGCAGAGCGCTAATTACTTCCTCTGGCATAAACACAATTGAGCCTGCCGCGCCTGCCGGCGGAACCGTGCCATCTGGTAAATGCATGTCATTACTGCTATTCAGCCCCGATGGCGCTGTGCCGTATCTGCCACTGTAGCCGTTCGGACCATCGCATGCCGTCAATCCCCACGCATCCGGACCGAACGTACGAAACTCCGAAGCGTGTGCGATGCAATAGTCGCGGTTCGCTTTCGTCGCAATGACTGAATTATGCCACCAGTCCACGTTGTCACGGTCCACTTTCCCTCGCAGATCGAACCAGGCATGGGAGAATTGGAACGTGAATAGCGAGCCGAGCCAAGTGTAGATGAACGGAGGGTTGTCCCCAAATGTGCCATACTGGCGTCCGAAATCATAGAACATGCTCGGATCAACCGGATGCGTCGGCGAAGCAGCTGCAAGGAAGTACATCATGAACTGTTCAGCGTACAGATCCCAACGTGCGAAGAAACCACGCTCTGGTGCATATCCCATGTAGAACTGGTTGTACTCCGGATTGCGGTACCAATTCCAGTCAACGCGTTCATAGAGCCGCTGCGCATATTCGCGGACATCGCAGCCGAAATACTCGCCTGCCGTGATCGCGCCGCTTACCGCGATTGCGGTGTCGATGACAGAGACTTCACAGTTATCATGGCGTCGCGCTGTCTTCATGTTCAGAAAATGATAGAAGAACCCGTTCACCTGATCTGCATGCTCAAGCAGCGTGTTCAGCGTGCCCAGCGCCCGTTCGTAGCCTTCTGCGCGCGATATCCAGCCTCTCTCTACGCCAATCATAATCGCCGTCAAGCCGAAGCCGACAGATGCGACGCTGCACATTTCAGAATCGCCCGGAGCTCTGTCCACAATAAGTCCATAGCCGGGACTTTCCTTATCCGTGTTGGCCTCTTCCCAGAAGAAATAGAAGCTTCGCTTACTCTCTAATTCGAGCAGCTGTTCATCCGTTAACGTCATACTTGTATGCCTCCTTCAAATAAAAAAGAACCCATGAAGCATAATGCCAGAGTCGGAATTGCCCCCAAGAGAGGACATCTCCGAAACACCAGCGTAGCTGCATGGATTCTTAGATAGCTTTACGATGTGGGTCATATCCACGCTTTATTTTTCAATCAGACTGCCTTACTCCCCAGTAATTCCGGTCTTGTCCACGACCTCAACGAATCGCTTCTGAGCGAATAGGTAGAGGACTAATAACGGCAGCACGATAAGGAGAGTACCTGCCATGCGTATCGACTCGTTAATGTTCTGATGCTTGCCGCCAACCGCCGCTCCTCCGCCATACAGCTTCGAGAACGAATCGTTGAATGTTTTGAGCATCAGCGGAAGAGTCGTCATGCTGTCTCCCAAGTACAGGGAAGTCAAGTACGTCTCATTCCAGTGCCATACTGTCGAGAAGAGCATAACGACGACGATCGCCGGCGTCGAGATCGGCAGAATGACTGTGAAGAAGGTACGGATAAAGCCCGCGCCATCCATCTGCGCCGCTTCCTCCAGCGATGTCGGAATCGTCCGGAAGAACTGCATGTAGATGAGGATGAACAGTACTCCTTTGATGCCCTGGCCGAAGATCGTCGGAATGATAAAAGGCAGCGGCGAGCCGAGCATATGGTAATCGTTGAACATCAGATAGAGCGGGATCATAACAACTTGCGACGGCACGATGAACGAAATCATCATCAGTCCGAATATGATCGACTTGCCCGGGAAGCGGAACTTCGCCAGTCCATACCCGACAACCGCACAAGAAACTGTCTGTCCGATTGCCGGCACGACGGAGTTCAACACTGAATTCCAGAACGTATCCATATAGTTCAATACATGCCATGCTTGGACGAAGTTCTCGAAGTACAGCTTCTGCGGTATCCAGAGTACTGTCGGGTCGAGCAAATCATTCAAGCTCTTGAAGCTCTGGGATACGAGATAGAGAATCGGATACAAGTAGACGAATCCGACACTGATGAGCAGCGCGTATACGAAAAGCTTGAATACGAGTCCGTCATTTCCCTGTCTGCCGAAGGCAATCCGCTTGATGCGATTATAGATGGCAAACAGCATCGCCTTCTGCAGCTTTGCCTGCTGAAACTTCACCTTGCTCAGTTTAGCGGTAGGTTCCATTACGCCCTCCTCCTTCTCGGTCTCACATTGACGTCGTCGTTGTTACGGAACAACAGCAAGATAAGCAGCAGGAAAACGAAGATGACGCCGAAGTAAATCCAAGCGAGCGCTGTTGCATAACCGAAGCCTGTTGTCAGATTGAACATGTTGTCCTTAATCATCGTAATGACATCGCTGAACGAGTTCGTGAACAGATCCACCGTCGTATAAATCATGTTGACCGCGATGAACGGCTTGATCGCCGGCAGCGTCACTTTCCAGAAGCTGACCCACGGCGAAGCACCGTCTATGGATGCCGCCTCGTACACTTGCTTGTTTACCTTCTGCAGACCCGCGAGGAAAATCAGAATTTGCACCCCGGAGAACCACAGAATAAGAATGAGCTGCTGAATCAGGCTAATAATCGGTGACGACCACGCCGGGCTCAAATTGTCTTTAATAATCTCAATGATGCCGTACTTCTCGACGAGCGGAATCGCAGTTGCGCCTTGGCTGAACAGTTCGTTAATAACCTCGCCGCTCGTAATGACGACCGGAAGGAAGAAGATGGAGCGGAACAAGCCCTTCATCCGGATCGGCTGATTAATGAGCAGTGCGACAAGCATCGAGAAGACGATGATGATCGGAATCATGCCTACCGCCGTCTTAATGAAGAGCAGCAGCTTCTCGACAAATTCCGGGTCAGACAAGAAGGCGTATTTGTAGTTGTCACCCTTGATGTACTCCGTCACTATGCCATCCGCACTAATCGTAACCTTATGGAAGCTGAGATAGGTCGAGTAGTAAATCGGATAAGCCATGAATAAGATGAAGCCGATTATCCAAGGCGACACCAGCGCGTAACCAGTGAGCGCTTCCCTCATCTTTTTGGTCATTTTCAACTTACTCACCTCCGATGATGACGAAGCTCTTCGCCTTGACGTTGACTCCGCCCAAGCTGTAATCATTTGATGTGTAGTTCACAACGATCTTCACGCCGTTCGAATATTTAACCGCCGAGATACCGTAATCCGGAACTTCGCGCGCTTCAATCGTCGCATCCTGTACTTGCCGCAGCGCTTGGTTCATCGCTTTGTACATTTCAGTCAGCGGCTGTTCAAGATCCGTATATTGCGTCGTGAGCAAGTCTATGGAAGGTGTATCTCTTAGCTTCCAATACGGCTCGTACGTGAGCAGATACGACGGATATTGCCCGTAGTCGATCATGCGCAGCGTATCCTCGCGCGGGCTGGAAGATGAGTTGGATGGGTTAGCGAAATAATCGATATACCCGTGCATTACAGTCTGTATGAAAGGAACCGTATCGGTCTCATACATGAACTGCGAAGAACCGTTATCTACACCGAACATGGTGTCCGCATACTTCCACATGTAATCGTTCGCTTGATACATGGCTAGTTCTTTCACGCTTTTCTTGAAGTTCCCCGCAAGCTCCCGATAAGTATTCGCCGACTGTTCACGAGTAAAAGGATGTTTCTTGTTGTAATCCGAGTTAAGCACGGTACCCGTCCAGTCAAGTGCCAACCCATCTACACCGAGTTTCCTCATCGACTCCGTATCGTCCTTTGCCAGCTTCAGCGCTTTGCCAGGGCTAATGTTCCTCGCCATGATGTCATCGAAGAAGCTGTCCGAGCCCCAGCCGAAGTATGGAAACTCGTTAATTTCGTTGTTTAGCGCACGCACCGCATCGGAGCGCAAATTAAGCAGGTCCGAATTCTCGAACGCAATGGAGTAATTGTTAGTCAGATAGAGTGGAATGTTTTTGCTAGCCAAATACTTCTGGAACTCTTTCAGTCCCGAAGCGCCGCCAAGCTTCGACTCTACCGGGAATTCTGCCGGCCGCTTGCCATTCCAGCCGCCTTTATTCCAGCCGTCCAGAACGGTCTTCATGTTCGTGATACCGTCCTTCACCAGCCGATCGACAATTGTTTTCGACTGCGCGAACGTCGTCATCGGAACAACTTGTGCGCCGAACGTACTCGCTTCCGTCTCCCCACCGAGCAGACGGAGCTGCAGAGGAATGTCCGCGTTGCTCTTCTCTTTCTTCTCCTTCGTCAGCTCGCCTTTGTTCTGCAGATAGCTGCGATAGGTCTTCGCCATTCCGATATAATCCGCATCTTCGCCGCCGAGGAACTCGTAGCGAACTTGACGGTCTGTCTTAAGCGGATCCTTCTGGAAGGTGTTGTAGCCGCCCATGGATTTGCTCGTCGGCTGGAAATAGCCGTAGCGAATCTCGAATTTCGGCGACACCCAATAGAAATCCGTGCTTAAACCGCTTGGGTAAGCGACGATCTTCGCATTATATCGGCCGTCCTCCACGATACCGAGCACGCCGTTCTGCTTCGTGCCATGCACGACGCCAAACACGGGAACCGATGATCGACCAGTTGCCGAATCCATGCTATCGGAGGAATAGTCCGTGCCATAAATCTTCCCTACATAAGGATCGTCAAACTGGATATGCGCTTTGGAGAAGCGGATAAGCGCTCCGCTCCGGTCCGGAATGAAGATGTAGCCTGGGATGTCCGCTTTGTGCACAGCGCCGATGAACGGATACGGCTGGATGGAAGCCAGCTTCTCCGCACCTTTCTCCCACATCGAACTCTGCGGAATCTTGATGGTGAGCGAGTCGCCGTCAAGTTTCACCTCAAGCGACAAGCCCGCTTTAATGGCTGCGAGTGTAATGTTGACGCGCATCCCTTGCTCGATCGGCTCGACTTTGTCTACTTTGCCGCCAAGCGACAGGTAGCTGCCGTTGCTCAGCATTTCATCCGCCGTATAATACTCGAGAAGCAGCGGCGACTTAATCGCCGTTTGCCACTCGTCATTCAGATCCGCATTCGCCAAATCAGCATCACCTGGCATAGATGACCAGACATAACCGGTTGCTTTGTTCTTCACCATAATCGCAAGCGACTTGCTAGCCATGTAGAGCTCCAGCCCATTCGACTCGCCAATCTTCTTATATTCCGCCGGGATCGTGCGGCTCGCAATCGCGCCTGCCGCCAGCTCCGGCATCGTATAATTGTTGGAACGATACGGGAATGCGCCTTCCTTCTTATTGAGAACGATTTTGCTCTGACCAAGAGTGGCCTGCGGCTCAACTGTCGCTCCGTACGCGAATTGATATAACCCGAACGCCGCCATTGCACTAGCTGCGACCCATACAATACGTTTCTTGTTAGTGGACACGCAAATTCACCTCTTGGAATAACGAGTAAACAAATTCCCATACCTGGTTCGACAAGCCGAACAGAATGAACGCAACGAACGCCATAATGAGCATTCCGATCAGTGTGAGAACGATGTTCCGGACTGTTTCTTTAATTTCGTAGCCGTGAATCTCTTTCACCATAATGAAGATGAGCAGCGCGCTCCACACAATGACGAAATCATACGAGTAGTTATAAATAACGCCTTCCATTAACGTAAGCCCACGAGACAGAATCGCCAGCGGAATGGCAAAGATGATATAAGGGGACAGAGCGTAAACCGTGCCTTTATAAATGTTCTTAAAGCTACCTTCGCCGTCATTGATGACGCTGACGAGGTAGTTGGAGATGACCCATGCGAACAGTGGAAGCGTCAGCTTCAGCAGTTCTGTGACGAAATTGATCTGCAGCGGTTCCATCGTTGCGAACAGGAAATTTGTCGTGTATAGCCCGATCATTCTCACGACGAACATGAGGACCAGCAATACGGTAGCAGATGCGATCGAAGCTTTGCCGTTATGCTCCAGCTCGTAATAACCATCAATCGGATGCCGCAGCATACGGAACGGATGAAGCAACTGAGCGACAAAGCCCTGCTCCTTCACCGCTGTCCAGCCTTTAACAACCGGTGCTCCGAAGCTGAATCGGCGATACGAGAACCTCACTGCTGCGTACAGCACGATAGCGCCCGCAAAGGCTAACGCGACATCGACCGCATGATCCATAATCCAGATGCGACGAAGCTCCCAATACGCATTGGAATATTCCGCTTTGTTCTTGGAGAACTGGAATTCAGCGAACGCATCCTTGTAATTGCCTTCCTTGAAATAAGCGAGGCCAATACCGGTATGCGCGAGCGAGAACAAGCTGTTCTGCCGCAGCACTTCATTCCATGGCTCGCGGCTCTGAACGTATTTACCGTCCAGGTACAATCCGAGTGCTTCATGCACGAGCGCCGTGAATGCCGTCTGTTTAAACACTTGCACGTTGCCACGTTCACCGCTCAGTACAAGCAGCCTTCCATCGGATGTGACCGCGATGCCTGTCGGCGCACGCAGCAGACCAAGCCGCTGTTCACCTGTATCGCTGCCGCTGAAGATGAACATCAGATTGCCGTCCCGATTGTACTCGAGAATGAGGCCTTCCATGGAATCCACCGCGAAAATATTGCCCATACGGTCGACAGTTACATCCGATACCTGTTTGAGCGACCATGTTCCGCCAAGCAAGTCTTTACCGGCTACGTTCAGCTTCTTGATCGCACCGCCGTTAATACCGCTCGTACTTGTATAGATAAGTCCTTCTTCGTCGACCGAAATGTTCGTCGGCGAGATTGGCATTTCCCGTGTCATCTTGCTCAATTGCTGCTTTGTATAGAAAATACGCTGCAGTGTCTTGAGCAGGTTAAAGCCTGCGCGGTTACCGCCGAAGTAGCCAAGAAACTTGCCTTCCGGACTGAGCCGGACAAGACCTTGAATAAGACCTTCGCCGATAATGTAGATGCTGCCGCGTTTATCGACAATGACCTTCTGCGGCTTGAACGGCGTATCCTTGCCGTACAGCTTCGATTTCGGCTTGCCGATCGTCGACTTCAATTTGCCGTCTTGACCGAAGACAACAACGCTTTGCTTGCCGTAGTCTGCAACGTAGATGTCATGCGTTTCGGTGACGAATACGCCCCTCGGCTGCTTCAACTGACCGTCGCCGATGATGCGGATGAAATTCCCCCAGGAATCCAGCTCCACAATACGTCCATTACCCGTATCCGCGATATAGACGTTGTCTTCGTTATCCACAAAAATATCTTGTGGATCTCTAAGCTCGACCTTCCCTTTACTTGCCGCTTCATTCTCGCCAAAGATGCTGTACCCATCGATTGCGCCTACAGGCGTGTAGGCGTTCTGCATCATGATGCCTTTGCCGCCATCAATTGTGAACGTGTTGTACGGAACGTCCGCATAAGCAGTGGAACAGCTAAGGAGCAGCGCAATCGCGGCGAGAAGTATGATGATTCGCTTGAACCTAAACATCGTTCTCCCCCTCACTTCAATCCGGAATGCGCCATCGTATCCATCACTTTGCTTTGCATGAAGATGAAGATGAGCAAGTTCGGTATAAACATCAGGAGTGCCGCAGCCGCAGCCATCCCTTGACCGGCGATGTTATTCTCCATCGCTGTCGTCGTCGTTAACGTACTCATGTAGAACGCGAACGTCTTCAGCGTCTCCTTGCTCATGAACAAGGTCGACGTTTCCGCGTTGTTCCACGCGAGCTGGAAAGCCAGAATAGATACCGTCGCGAGCGCCGGCATAATCATCGGAATGACAAGCTTGCGGAATACGTAGTAATCGTTGGCACCGTCAAGCTTTGCCGCCTCAATAAGCGCATTCGGAATCTGATCGACGAACTGCTTGACCAAGAATACACCTACCGGCAGCGATAGCATCGGCAGAATATGCCCGAAAAAGTTGTCGGTCAGCCCGAGCTTTTCAATAATTAAGTACCTCGGAATTGTAACCGCCGCCGGAACGAACATGAGCGCAATAATGTTCACTTCGAACACGACTTTTTTGAGCTTGAACTCTTTTTTCGAAAGTGCAAAGCCCGTCATGGAACAGAGCATAATCGACAAGAAAACAACCGCAGCCGTCACTAGAATACTATTGAACAGATATTTGGTCTTCGGCACAGCCGCCACGTTGCTGACGCTGAACAGCTGAGCAAAGTTCCCCCATGTCGGGTGATGAACAAACAGCTTCGGCGGATACAAGAACAGCTCGTCCACCGGCTTGAGCGCCTGTGAGAAAATAAATATAATCGGCAAAATCATAAATACCGAGAGTGAGATTAAGAATGCGAAAAACTTCCACTGACCGAAGCTGAACCGCTCCGGATTGATTTTATTGCCATGAAATGAAGCCATTCGTGCAGGTCACCTTCTCCCAATTCATCGTTTCTCCTGCCGGCCTTAGTCGGACTCGCCGAACAATCGCCAGCACAGCTTGGAAAACCCGTAAACAATAATGAGCAGAACGACGGAAACCGCCGAAGCGTATCCCATATCGTAACGCAGGAAGCCGTAATCCTCGATGTGATTGATCATCAGCTGACCGGCATTTTGCGGTGTCGGGTTCGCCCCTGACAGCTGCACGCCAATCGCACCAGCTTGGAACGTGCCGACAACGGCCATAACAGCGCCGAATAGCATCTGCGGCTTCATGCTCGGAATGGTGATATACCACACCTCTTGCAGACGTGTGCGAATACCATCGATGTAGCCCGCTTCATACATCTCGCCGTTGATATTCAGAATGCCGGCGAGCATGGCGAGGAAACCAACGCCCATACTGTTCCAGAGCGATACGATGACCATGATCGGCATGAGATAATGCGGTGATTGCGTCCATTGAATCGGCTCATTAATGATTGCAAGGCTCATGAGAAAATGATTCAAATATCCCGATGCGTTACCGCTGAAAATAACGAGCCAGACGACCGCCATTGCTATTGCCGCCGTAAGCGACGGCGAGTAGATCGCCAGCGCGATTACAGTACGCGACTTGCGCGGAATTTGCGCCAGCAGCCACGCGAGCCAGAAGGATAGCAAGTATCCTCCTGGGCCGACGAGCAGCGCGAACTTCAGCGTATTCGGGAGCACGTACATCATAAACGCGTTATCCTGCGTGATGAGGTTGACGAAGTTGGTTAGCCCAATAAACTTCGGCGTCTGAATCGAGTTGAAATCGGTAAAGGACAAGTAAATTGCCGATACGACCGGCACGACGACAAGCAGTGTAAAGATAATAAGGAAAGGGCTGATAAACGCATAGGCGCTTAGCTCATTTTTGATCGCTTTTACCGTTGCCGGTTTCATTTGTGCTCACCTTCTTTGGCCATTTCTTCCATGTTCGGCATAATCGGAACCTGCAGCGGCTTCACAAACTTCCCGTTCTTCAAATATCCGAAGTCGGTCAGCTGCTTCTTAATTTCGCGATTGCCGTTAATGACGGCGTCTTCCATGGCCCGCCTTGCATTGAAGCCGTTGAAGACGACTTTGTTCCAAGCGTCGCTGATCTCCCGCTCGACCATGTAGTCGCCGAAGTAACGCGGAATATCATATAGCCACTTCCATTGCTCTTGAATGACTTCAATATCTTCCTTCGGCCAGGACAGTTGGCTGAACGCCTCGACATTGGCGGAATTCCACTTGTAAGTCGGACCGTAGATGGCTTCAAGATCGTTGCCGAAGCGCACCTGCGTCTCTTGCGATGTCCACCATTGCAGGAACTGCCAAGTCTTATCCTTCTTCTTGCTGCTGTTGAACATAATTGCGGTTGCGCCTGTTCCCGGTGCTGTCCGGTTCACGACGCCATCCTTACCCTTTACGCCCGGATATGGCGCTATCTTCCACCAGCCTGCAATTTCCGGCGCAGCGGCGGTCAATTGGATATAAGTCGTTGCATCCGCAATACCGATAGGCAAGCTGCCGTCGCGGAATTGGTTATAGAAGCTCGGCACCTGCAGCGGAACGCTGTAGACCGTAAACATGTCGGTCATTTCCTTCAGGCCCTCAAGCGCTGCGTCTTGGTCGATTGCCGTATGCATGCCATCGTCCGTGTAGAGCTTGCCGCCCGTCTGATAGATGAACGGAACGGTGTTGTTATATGGCTTGAAGCCGCCGGTTTGCGAGAGAGGGAGATAGAAGTTCATCCCGAAGCGCTGCAGCTCCGGCAATATCTGCTTGACCTCTTCCATCGTATCGGGTACAGGAATGTTCAGCGCATCGAGAATATCTTTGCGGTAGAACAGCACCCAGAAGCTCTGTGTTTCCGGCAAAGCATACAGCTTGTTGTTGAATGTCACTGGCACGAGTGCGCCCTGCGAGAACCGCTTCTTCACTTCGTCGAAGCCTTGGAATTGGTTCATATCCGCCAGCGCTCCGCGTGCCGCTAGACGGAACGGGATATAGTTGCTGACGCCAAGCGCAGCATCAGGCGCATTGCCCGCAGCGCTTGCCAGAACAAGCTTGCCTTCATCCGGCATAATGGACAGCGTTACTTTGATGCCCGTCTTCTTCGTAAATTCCTGGTTGACAAGCTGCTGCATCTGCATTACATTTTGCCGCGAACGGTTTACCCAAATTTGCAAAGAGCCTTTGTCATCAGCCGACACTTGCGAATAATCGGTTGTGAACGATTTGAAGAAAGCGGCGATGCTGTTCCACAGCGATTTGAAGAAGCCGACTTTCTCATTTGGCAGCTTGCTGTCTTCATAAATATAGAAGCGGTCCAGCTGAAGCGGCTGATTCGGCAGCTTCGTATTAATGACGCCAAGCGTCTGCAGAACAGAGCCGGAGCCTTCCGATAGCCGGTTAAATTGGTATGGAATCTTATCCGGACTAGCTGCGAGCCGATCTAGTGTCTCCGCTGCAACGAGCAAATTGCTCGCTTGGTCCGGGTTCCCGCCAGCTAGCACCTTGAGCGCGTCATACTGCTTGCGCAGCGTAGCCGCGAAGCCTTGCAAATTTGTCGCAAGATCTGGCATTTGCTTCGTAATATCCCAGTCGCGGTTCGTGTCCATCGTGTTGCCCGTCGCCATCTTGATCTCCAGCGCGAGCGTATTGATGTCCCACATCACCTTGCGAATCTCTTCGACAACTGGTCCATAAGGTGCAGCATCGGCTGTGAGTGAGATTTCATGCTCGCCCTCCGTAAGCTCGAACTGGTACGGCTTGCCGGATTTGTCCGACATCACCTCGTTGCTCCAGTCTTCCGTGTACGGGAACGCGTATTCATTCACTTCCTTGAATGGCACTTGACCATCTATCATCAAAGACCGATAAACAGGCATGCTCGTCTTTCCTGTTTGCAAATACTTAAATGCCAATTGGTAGGAGCCTGCTTTATCGACTTTCACTTTCCACGTCGCGCGTTGACCACCCACTTGCCATGCTTGCTCATTCTCATCCGGGTTTCCGCTCGTTGCAATTGTTTCGCCGCCGAGCGTATTGAGCGTTACTTTCCCGTTCCGATGAGGCACTACCGTCGCATCGCCGCTAGCAATAGAGCGAATAGATGGCTGAGACTTCGTTTGCGGATGCTCGGCTTCCACCGTAATCAGCGACTTGCCCACCTTCGGCAAGTTGTGCTCCTGCTTGTACTGCTCATACTTCGGCAATACTTCAGGCGCTGCGATAACGATGCGGCCGATAAGGGCAGCTTCCCGCAGATTATTAAACTTAATTGTGTTCATTCCTTGCTTTAGATGAAACCGCAGCGGTTCCGCATTAAAATAACTTGCGTCCGTAATCGGGGCCGTCTGCCACTGTCTGATCTGCTTCTGGCTTGCAGGCAAATCATTGCCTAGCCCATCTTGATCAAACTGAGCATTCTCGTCAGCCCATAGTTTTGAGAGTACGAAGCGTCTAGCTTCAAAAAAAGGATAAATCCCGTTCACTTCTATTGCGCGCTCGATCGAAATGATCTTATCCGACGTCGAATAATAATCGAACTTGATTTGATACAAAGCGTCCTGAGCTACGTTGACGTTCAGCTCAATGGCTTGCACGTCATCGTTCCATTCAAATACAGGCTCGTCATATCCTTTCGAATCCGAACCCAGAATCGCTTTGCCGCCTACTGCGGTGAATTGGTTCGGGTGAATGACGATATCGCCGGACTGTGCGTCCTTGATCCCTTTGTCATTCCAACCTTTCAAGACATCCCGGTAAGAATCTTCCGTTACTTTCTTAACCGGAGTATCTTCTTCCTCGTCGTCAGCATTAGCATTAGCGGCATCTGTCTCTGTGTCTCCACCTGACGATATATTGCCGCTCTTGTCACCGCCATCTCCGAACAAGTTGCCGAGCACGTCGTCATTATCGTTCTTCTTGTTATCAGGCGCTGTTCCCTCGGCAGCTGCTGTAACCGAACGACCCTCCAGTGATACTGGCGTTACGGCTGCTATCAACAGAGAGAGAAGCGTCACTATGGCTAACAATGGTTTGAATTTCATGATTTCACCCCAGTAGAACAATTTTTCCTCCTCTTCACAGAGGAGGAAAAATTGTGATTACGTTCTTTATTTTGTAGCCTCATCGATCTTTTTCATTGCGTTGTTGTAGTACTCCATCGATTTCTCTTGGAGCTCGGCAGCAACGTCTTCTGGTCTTGCTTCGCCCTTCTGGAACTTCTCGTTGTACTTGTCTTTTACTTTCGATGTGAAGTCTGCAAAGCCCGGTTGATACTTGAATGTTTCAAGTACGCCAGTTGGGATTGCCTTTACGATCTCTTTGATACCAGGCGTTACGAAATCTTGGTTGAGCCAAGCGTTCCATACGTCTGGATCGTTAACAAGCGGCATTGTCGCAAGCGGTGTTTCGTCTTTGATACGAGCGAGCCAGCCGTCTTTGGAGTAAGTCATCCACTTCAGGAACTCAACTGCTTCCTTCTTATGCTTCGAGCTCTTCGTAACACCAGCATAATCCGTAACAAGGCCGGCTTTTTGACCATTCACGCCCGGTACAGGAAGGATATCCCAGTTGAATTTCAGGTTCTGCTTATACCAAGTCAGGCTCCACGTTGCGTCGAACACCATGCCGACTTTACCGATGTTAAAGCCGCTGATGTCTTTGCCGTACCACTTGTCTCTTTCTTCTTTCTTGTAGCTCTGCAGCGAAGATTTGTCTTTGTAGCCAAAGTTGTTCGCCCAGTTAGTCGCTTCCGCCCAAGCCGGGTCCGTGTAGTTATACTGTGTGCCATCCCATGTCGATGCACCGAGCGCTGAGTTGTAGTTCGGGATCAATACATCGCCCATGCCCGCAGCGCCGTCGATGCCGAATTGGTGCTCATTGTAATTCGTCAGCTTCTTCGAAATGTCTTCCAGATCGGACAATGTCCAGTTAGCTTGTGGCTCTGGGATATTCGCTTTTGCTAGCAAATCTTTGTTGATGTAGATCGCCCATGAGTAGAGACCGTGAGGCAGGGCAAATTGTTTGCCGTTATATTCGCCTGTTTTTGCCAGACTGCCGTAGATCTTATCCGGGCTAAAATCAGGATCTTGTGCAAGGTAAGGGGTCAAATCTTCAAGCCAGCCGCTGCCTACTGCAAGCGGTACGTTGAACAGCCAGGTTACGTCAGGAAGCTTGTCCGCAGCCGCCGCAGCCGCCAGCTTCTCATCCCAAGGCCAGTCCATCGATTTATCAATTTCAACTTTAATATTCGGGTGAGTCGCTTCGAACGCTTTAATCCGCTTCATCTCAGCCCCGGTATCTGTTTTATCGCCCCATGTCGCGTACTTGATTGTCACCACTTCATCCGTTGCGGCAGGCTCATTCGCCGCAGCATCGTCTGTTGTATTCGTTGCGTTCGCAGTTGTATCTGTGCTCGTGTTCGTGCTTGCATTTGCATTATTAGTTGTTGAATTTGTTGCTGCATTATTTGAGTTTGTTGTGTTTGAATTCGAGTTGCCACCACCGCAACCCGCGAGTGTAAACGATAAAGCCAAAACCATTAAAAGTGACTTTTTCATCTCAGTTCTCCCCCAGATCATAGTCTGAAAATATTTCGCACACGTGAATCCTTATTGCTCGACTTGTACATTTCAACAGAAGCACTACTTCTCCCGAGCATCGCCTCCCTTCATGGAATATGACAGTACAGGAATCGTGATTCGTTAGTCGTTAACCGTTAACCGTTAAGGCTTTCTTTATACCCGCAAGAGTCGCGGACGATAAGCTGCGTTGGCAGCAGAATCGAGTTTCCTTCGCGCTGTGCGCTGAACATTAATTGCGTTGCGATAGCGCCGACTTCGTATTTCGAGTGTCCAATTGTGGTGAGAGGCGGGTTGACGTAAGGCCCGATGTTAATGTTGTCGAAGCCGACGACTGCAATGTCATCCGGTACCCGAACGCCAATCTCGGACATCGCGCGAATCGAACCGATCGCCATCTCATCATTCGCCGAGAAAATCGCATCAGGCAGTTGACTGCCAGCAAGCATCACTTTCGCCGCTTGATAGCCGCCGACTTCGAGGCATCGACCGAACATGCTAATCTTCTTCGGAACGGGCAAGCCATACTCTTCAAGCGCTCTCTTATAGCCGTTATATCGAAGCGAATTGTCGAAAGAAGTGAGTGGACCGCTCAGAAACTCGATATTGCGCCGGCCTAGCTTTATAAGATGGGAGACAGCGTCATAGGCGCCCTGCTCATACGTAATGAGTACGTTGTGTACATACTCGCCTTTCAGCTCCCTGTCCAACACAACAATCGGGAATGACTCCGATGCAACCTGGAGAATTAAGCTGTCGCTAATCGATGAGCCCATGATGATTGCTCCATCCACGAACTGCTCCACCATAAATCGGTGCGCGGAGCTGCTCTCTCCGCCATATGTACTGCATACAACTAGGTTGAATCCGTGCGAGGCAACGACCTCTTGCACACCTTCGATTACTTGACTATAAAATGGTCCGCCGAGATCGTACAGGAACAATCCGATCGTTTGCGTCTTCCTTTTCTTCAAATTGCGGGCGGCACCGCTTGGCCTGAAGTTCAATTCCTTCGCTGCCAGAAACACTTTGCGCCGCGTCTCCTCGCTGATCTTCGGCGAGTTATTCATCGCATATGAGACAGTCGATACGGCAACACCGGCGAGTTTAGCAACATCTTTTATCGTAGCAGCCATAAAGAACCATCACTTCCTATCCGATAATTGAAACGTTTCAGTAGAATCGATGTAAAATTACCCCATATAAAGCGCATACATAACTGTATAACGCTTCAATTCTGATAATTTCGGTCAGAATTATAAGCTATTCTAGCATTGTCGCAACTTGTTAGTAGAAACGTTTCACAAACACATCCTAGCATACTATTTGGAAAATGAAAAGGCTTACAATGAAGGAAACGGGCCATTTTTGTAAAAAATTATTTAAAATATTTTTCGTGAAAAAGAAGGAATTCGAAACGATTCGATAGATTTGCTATATTTGCCTTATAAAACGAGGAAAGTTGAGCGGAAATGGTAGTTTCGGATTGTTTGCTGGCTAGCCATCCCACTAACCTACTGAATTCCTACTGACTGACTGTTTACCCTCGCTAATTAAAGCCATTTGGTGTCACCATCTCTCGCAGAGGTAGCTCTAACGAACCACAGAGTCGCTATTCGCCCGGAAAAACACGTTTTCAGATTCTAACGAATTACAGTGACGTTATTTCATACAAAACAGGCTCAATCGGCTGCACAGGAGTTCAATAACGATTGTAGGGTTTGTTACAATTTCTAGAGGGTAATTTCCAGACCAATTAGGCGTGTACGGTTCGTTAGCGGGATGTAACGAGCTTGTGGAGTGTGTCAGGTCAAAGGGATGCGTGCGGGAAGTCGGGTGCGTACAGTTCGTGAATGTGTTGTGTGCGTGGTGTGCGTGCTGTGCTTGGTGTGCGTGGAGTACGTGAAGTTAATTGAGTGCGTGGAGTACGTGAAGTTAGGTGTGCGATGAGCGCGTCGAGTGTGTTGGGGCGTTGGGTGTTGAGTGTTTGAATACATAGACTGCATAGAGTGTGTCAGGTGCACGGGTGCGTGGAATGCTGTGTTTCGGCGAAGAGGAGTTTAGTATTTGAATACATGACGCGCGCCTTGGCGCACTGGATCCACGCGGTACGCGGTGCACGCATTGCGTGGAACGCGACCCAACCACCCTGGAGCTACAAAGTAAACCCGGCTGCTCTCAGCCGGGTTCAACGTCCTTCAAGTAAGCCCTTGCGGAGCTGAGCCGAGTCTAATAGCGATTCTTCAAGCTCACCCTATTGCGATGCGGCTCGCCGCTTTCGATGTAGCTCCGCAGGTTGTCGACGAGAATATCGACAGCACGGTCTGTGTAGTAGATGGAATTGCCGGAGTTATGCGGCGTCAGGATGACGTTCTCCATCGTCCACAGCGGATGCGATTCCGGCAGCGGTTCCGGATCGAAGACATCGAGCCCTGCTCCAGCGATGACGCCACGCTCCAGAGCGTCAACAAGATCATCGGTGACGACCGTCTGGCCGCGACCGATGTTCACGAAGAAAGCACTTGGCTTCATCTGCGCAAACTTGGCGCGGTTGAACAGCCCTTGCGTCTCCTTCGTAATCGGCAGCGTCACAACGACGAAATCGCTCTCCTGCAGCAACCGATCCAGACCACCAGTGCTGAACATCGCATCTACGAACGGCGATGGCTGGGCAGAGTTGCGCACGCCAAGGACGCGCATCTGAAACGCTTGCGCCAGCCTAGCCAGCTCCTCGCCAATCGCGCCTACACCAACGATGCCAATTGTTTTGCCATGTATTTCGCCTAATCCGCCAATCCAGTCCCACTGCTTCTCCATCTGATTGCGAATCGTCAGATGCAGCTTCCTTGTAAAAGCAAGCATCATGCCAAGCACCGTCTCCGATATCGCATTCGCATGAACGCCGCTCGCATTCGTCAGCATCACTTCACAGGCTGCAAAAGCATCAAACGGCATTTGCTCGACGCCAGCGCCCCACGCCTGCACCCATCGTAGCGCGCCGCCGGCCTTTAGCGCATGAGCCTCTGCCTGCTCGCTCCAACCTGCCACAATCTCCGCTTCAGCGAGGTGACTCGCGAGCGCACTCTCAGCCTGATCACCATCGGCGTAGACGATCTCAAATCCCGGCGCCGCTTCCGCAATCCGCTCTCGGTGCTGCGGCTCCAAATCATAAACACATACCAGCTTGCGCATTTCGCCGCCTCCCTCATATAAAAAACCGGCCCACAGGGCCGGTTCAAGGTCATACCCATCTCTTACAGTTTAACTTCGGAACCTGTACGAGCGGACTCATAGATTGCAGATAGAATTTTGATCATGTCAACGCCTTGATCAATCGTGTTGATTGGGTTCGCACGGCCTTGTACAACATCGACAAAGTGAGCAAGATGCTCGCCATGTCCGCCGGAATCTTGACCTGTGTGCGGGAATGTATCCGTTACAATGCCTTGGTCTTCGCCGAAGATGCCAAGCTTGCCGTTGCTGAACTTGATGCCAGCTTTCGTACCGCGAAGCTCAACGAAGTTCTCTTCTTCTTCGATGTTCGATGCCCAGCTGAATTCGATTTGCAGCGAAGCGCCGTTGTCGAAACGAATGAAGCCAATTGCCAAATCTTCTACATCGAATGTGCCTTCGCCTTCGGACTTGGAACCAAATTTGCTATGCTCAGAGCCAGCGATATCCTCAGCATCTGCGAATTTCGTGTAAGTCGCACCAGTAACCGATACCGGCTTCGGATTGCCCATGAACCACATTGCAAGGTCAATGAAGTGAACGCCAAGGTCGATAAGTGGTCCGCCACCGGACAATTCCTTCGTCGTGAACCAGCCACCTTTGCCTGGAATACCGCGGCGACGAGTCCAGCCGCAGCGTCCTGCATAAGCTTCGCCCAGGTTGCCTTGGTCGATCCAACGTTTCACATATTGGGATGCCGGACGGAAACGGTTGTTACGCATAACCATCAGCTTCTTGCCGCTCTTCTCCATAGCATCCTTCATGCGAAGCGCTTCTTCTACGCTTACCGCATCCGGCTTCTCACAGAATACATGCTTGCCTGCTTCAAGCGCAGCAACCGCAATTTCGGAGTGGAACAGATTCGGTGTGCAAATATCAATAATATCAACATCTGCAAGAGCGATTACATCGCGGTAGTCGCTGAACGCTTGCGGAATGCCGTGCTGCTCAGCAGCTGCCTTCGCCTTCTCTAGATCAATATCACAGATCGCTACGATTTCCAGCTCAGGATGGTTCTTCAGCGGCTCCGAGTGCGCCCATTGAAAAATACCTCCTGCACCGATTACGCCAACCTTCAATTTCTTCGTCATCTCAAACATCCTCCCCATTATATCCCCAGCTCATTTGACAGACAGGCTCTAACCGAAAGGCTAGAGCCTGCATCCTGCCGAAACTTCGATCCGTATTAGTTAAGCTTCTTCAAGAATCCTTGACGCAGCTTGTAATACTTCAGCCAAGCGTCCTTCATCTTCGTCAAACCGTCAGCAACGTCGCTGCTCGACAGGATATCTGTGTACGCTTTGTAGTTCTCATCGAACTTATCGCTAGAACCTGTGATTGCTTTAACCATGAGGTTGTCCAACTCATCGTTATGAGGGGCAACAAGGTTATTATTGAAATCCGTGTTGATCGTTTCCCATTCCGCTTTCGCTTTAAGAGTTGCTTCGTCTACCGGCAGCTCCGCATACAGCGTCATGCTCTTCAGGTTATGCTTCTGCCATGCAGCATTTACAAGCGTATTCTGATCATAGTTCGCTTCGCTGAACGGATATACAACTTGCGGTTTGTATACATAACCCATTTCGCCAGCTTGTGCAAGACCATATACTTCAGGGTTCGTCATTTGGTTGTCTTGACCAACAATACCATAGTACCAGCCATCGCCGGACTCATCTGCTTTGCCGAGCAGCATATACTCTTCAACCTTCTTGAACTCTGGCTTGTAGCGGCGATTCATGCCTTCGCCCGTGTACATGTCAGGTGTACCCCAAGCGCGAAGATCAGCAGCCTCAAGCGAGTTGTTCCAGTCGATCCAGTTCAGGATTTGTGGAATTTGATCGTCAGACACTTTCTTAGGGTTGATCACTTTGGAGTTCCATTTCGTTGTCAGCGGGAAGTATTGGTTCGCCGCGTCCTGATTGTTCGGATTAAGCTCGTTTGCGAAGATCGGAACGAATCTCCAGTCATACTTGCCTTTTACCTTATCACGGTTAGCAGCAACTGGCGCCCACATGTTGACGACTGCATATTCACCATTGATGATTTTTGCATCGCGCTGCTCATTCTTCTGAATGTAGAATTCTTTACCGAACAAGCCATCTTTGAAGCCTTTGTTCATGAAGGAAATATAGTTTTTCCATTCAGGTGTAAGCTCGAAATCCGAGTAAAGGTTTTGCGATTCATTAATGACAAGCGGATAAGCATTGCTCATGCTAAGACCTGTAGCAGAGAACAAGGACCAGTACAGCGCACCGCGTGAGTTCTCAAATTGCAAATGTGCCGGTGTAATCGGGTGGCCGTTCTCCGACAGGTTCAGCGCTTTCACTTGCTCCAGGTAACCGTTCAGGTCGGATAGGTTCTTGATTGGCACATCGTCGATTTGCTCAAGCGACAATTGACCTTTGTTTGCGATTGCAAGCTTCTTCAGATCAGCAGCACTCATGACATTCGGATAGACTTTCTTCAGAATGTCGTCACGCATCCACACGCCATAACCGCCGTTACCAAGACTTGCATCGCCGTAAGGCGTTTTGCGGTATTCTTCTTTAAGCAGTGGGCTTGGCATGGACGGGATCGACCACATTTTGCCGTCTGTTGGGTCAACACTCGCTTGGTACCACTGATCTACAGTAACGCCAAGGTCAGCAAGACGTGCTGCTGTCAAAGGCATATATTTTTTAATTTCATCAAGCGTAATCTCACGAGCCATGCCTGCTTTTTTCAGCATTTCCATGTTGGCAGCGTCATCAGCAATACCGTTCTGGTTTGCAATAACAGCCGGGACTGTGTCCGCAAGGATTTGCATTTGCAGCCAGCTCTTAATGTCTGTGTTCGGTGGGATTTCGATGAAGTCAGGAATGACCTTCGTCTTGTCGCGCCAGATTGGCGTCAATTTGTCTTCGACCGGCTTACGCGGGCTCGTGGGCAAATTACCTAGAACTTCAAGATGCATTTCTTTGAAGCTTGCTGGATCAACAGGTGCACCATTGTTCGCAGCTGTGTTTCCACCAGCGGATGAGCCGTTGCTGCCTTGCGAGTTATTCGAACTGCCACAGCCGACAAGCGTAATGGAAAGAACGGTAGCCAGCATAAGTGCCATAACCTTTTTCATAAATAAAATCCTCCCCTGAATGAATATCTATTAACTTTAGATGAGTCAAGGCGTTATGCCTTAACCGCACCAGTCAACATCCCTTTGACGAAGTACTTCTGGAAGAACGGGTAGATGAACAGCAGCGGGAATGTAACGACAACCATGACTGTCATCTTGATAACCTCAGGCGTTGGAACGGAATTGTTCTGCTGCGCCATGAGGCGGCGTGCTTGCGCGCCACTTGTCTTCGTAAAGTCGATCAGCGTGTTCGCTTCTGCACGGTTGATGATTTCGTAGAGCACGTACTGCAGCGTACTGAGTCCGCGGTCGGTTACGTAAATCAAGTTCGTGTAGTAGTCGAGCCAGTTGCCAACGACTGCGAAGAAAGCGAATGCAGCAATAATCGGCATGGACAGCGGCAAAATAATTTGGAAGAAAATTCGGCCGTAGCCAGCGCCATCTATCATTGCAGACTCTTGCAGCTCAGCAGGCAATTCTTCGATATGCGTCCGCATGATGATCATACTGAAGAACGCGAAGGCGCCTGGGAGCACGTATACAAGGAAGTTGTTAATCAAGTGGAGCTTCGAAATAACAACATAGTTCGAAATAATCGTACCTGCGATAAACATCGGGATCATGAAGAAGAATAGCAACGTCTTACGGCCTGGCAGGAAGCGCTTCGAGAGCGCGAACGCCGCCATCATAGTCACGATAACGGATAGCACCGGGCCGATGACACAGCGCAGCGCTGTGACGACAAACGCCGTTTGCAGACGTTCATACTGGAACACGAACGCATAATTCTCAAGCGTGAACACACGCGGGAAGAACCAGATCGGACCTGCTGCAGCATCCGCTCCTGTATTGAATGACATGACAAGGATGTACCAGAACGGATAGATCGCAGTAACTGCCCAGACGAGCATAATCAATATGTTAACGGTATCAAAGGTGCGCTCGCCTGTTGATCGTTTGATGCGGTTTGCTTTCAAAGTTGCATTTGACACGTAAAGTCGCTCCTTTCCTTAGACAATACCTACATTGCTAAGTTTCTTCGTCGTGGCATTCGTAAGCATGATAAGAATAAAGGATATGATGCCTTGGAAAAGGCCGACCGCAGCGGAGTACGAATATTGACCGCTGACTATACCTTGGTAGTACGTGTAAACGCCGATCGTGTCGGTATCCAGTCGGATCATCTTATTTTGCAAGTTGAATACTTGGTCGAAGTTCGTCGCAAGCAATCCACTCAAGGAGAAGATCAGCAGAATACTCATCGTTGGAACAAGGCCTGGCAATGTGATGTACCATAGACGCTGCCAGCGTGTTGCGCCATCCACCTGCGCCGCTTCATATTGCTGCGGATCAATCGTCGTGAGCGCTGCGAGGTAAAGAATCGTACCCCAGCCTGTTTCTTTCCAAATTTCAGAAATTACGAGAACCGGCAAGAAATTGTGTGCATCCTGCATGTAGGATATACGCTCAGCAGCAGGGTCAATCAATTGGCGAAGGTTGTTGATAATACCCGTCGCATCAACCGTCAAGAACATGTAGAACAAACCGGCAACAGTTACCCACGATACAAAGTGAGGAATATAGGAAGTCGTTTGTACAATCTTCTTGAACCGCTCGCCGCGCAGCTCGTTAAGCAGAAGCGCCAGAATGAGCGGTGCCGGGAACGTTGCGACCATCATCGTGACACTGTAGAGCAGCGTACGGCCGATCAGTGTGTAGAACTTATGGTCGGTGAGGAACTTCGCGAAATTGTCGAAGCCGACGAATTTACTGCCGAAGCCGAACCAGCCTTTATTAAAGTCATAGTCGAGAAATGCGATATAGTTCGAGAACATTGGCAAGTATGCGAAGATGAGCGTCAGAATGATTGCAGGGGCCAAAAAGAGATACAGCACAGATACTTTTTTCAGTTCGATGCTCCGCTTCTTCTTCTTAGCGGCAACATGAGTTTTGTCGGTGATTGTAGCCATTAGTGATTCCTCCTCTTTGAAGTATGCACGTGCTCCATGATCTTACTCTTGGCATAAATTCATGCCATATTATGGATTAGCTCACTCCCATGCCGCCGCAGGATTGCCGGATGACAAGCTCTGTGGGAAGAACAATGGAATTGTCCTTGGGAGAAGAGTTAAATAAACATTGTGTCGCAATAGCACCAAGCTCGTATCTGGAATGACCAACCGTTGTGAGCGAAGGTCTGACATAAGAACTTTGATGAATGTTATCGAAACCAACGACGGCCACTTGCTCAGGCACACTAAGGTTCGCTTCGTTCAAAGCTCTTATGGCACCGATTGCCATCTCGTCATTCGCGGCGAAGACCGCGTCCGGCATTTGGCTTCCGGCAAGCATCAGCTTCATGGCTTGATAGCCCGAAGTCTCAGTGCAGTTTCCTTGCATAAGGATCTCAGGCGAGAACGGAAGGTTATGCTCGTCCATCGCACGCTTGTAGCCTTCGTAACGATTGATATTATCAATCGTGAATAACGGCCCGCTGAGGAACTCTATCTTGCGTCTGCCAAGCTTGATCAGATGGGTAACCGCATCGTACGCGCCTTGCTCATCGTCAATGAGAACGCTTCGAACATAGTCCGAGTTGAGCTCCCGATCAAGCACGACGATGGGGAAATCTTTGCCTGCTACTTGAAGAATCAGGCTATCTGAGATAGGCGTGCCCATGATGATTGCGCCATCTACAAATTTCTCTCTCAAGAATCGGTGAGCAGAACTGTTCTCTCCGCCGAATGTACTGCACACAATCAAGTTGTAGTTGTAGGAGGCGACGACCTCTTGAATGCCTTCAATCAACTGGCTATAAAATGGACCTCCCAGGCTGTACAAGAATAGCCCGATCGTTTCACTCTTCTGCTTCTTCAAGTTTCGCGCTGCATTACTTGGACGATAGTTGAGCGATTCAGCAGCACGGACAACCTTCTTTCGTGTTTCTTCACTGATCTTAGGCGAGTTATTGAGTGCATAAGAGACTGTCGAAACGGCGACTCCAGCTATCCTGGCAACGTCTTTTATCGTTGCGACCATGTATTAAGCTCCCTCACTTTCATCAGGTTATTGAAACGTTTCAACTTGATTCAAAAAAAATGGTTCTGAAACGCTTTCAAAACCGAGTCAAGTGTACTTTAGTAAGCAATTAATGGCAGTTACTCATCATTCTACGTATGTCGAACTCTGTAGAAACGTTTCACCTCAGCAATAATATCACAATGTAATCGCTTTTAAAAGAGTTAAATTAAGTCGGATTATGACGAAAATATATGTAATTTTGGTTTGATGACCATATGAAAATCACAGATTGGTGAAACGGTTCAAATAAAAAGAGGAAAGTCCCATTATAGACGAGACTTTCCTCAGATTGAATAATGACTTGTGTTGCAAGGAACCAACGTTGATGGATATCGCGCTAACTATGCATCCTACCCATCCGCCATCCGACCACTTCGGGCTAACGAATCGTATAGCGCTTATTTAGCCAATTTCGGCTGGTTAAATCGGCTAACGAACTCGGGTCACGCTATTGCCCCGATTTTGCCAACCAAATGGCTCAAATTCGCGGAATAACGCTTCCTGAGTTCGTTAGAATATCAAACCCGTCAAATTTGCTCGAATAACGCCACATGGGTTCGTTAGAGGGGAGCAGGGCTGGGGAGAGATCACTATAGCTCCCCTTCTGCCTTACACAGTAATTTCAAACGATCCTTCCAAGCCTTTTGCACTGCTCGGGCCTATCCACACGTTGAATTTGCCCGGTTCCACGACAAATTCGTGCTTCCCGTTAACGAAACCAAGCTCCTGATCGCCAAGTGTGAACGTCACGGTACGGCTCTCTCCGGCTTTCAGCTCCAGACGGTTGAAGCCCTTCAGCTCCTTCACCGGCCTTGTCACGCTTGCTGCAACATCGCAAATGTACAGCTGGACGATCTCGACGCCGTTACGGTCGCCGGTATTGCGGATCCGTGCCGATACGGTAACGGACTCGCCTAGCTTAACAGCAGCCTGCTCTACCTCCAGCTCCTCGTAGCTGAAGCTCGTGTAGCTGAGGCCATGACCGAACGGATACAGCGGTGTCACGTCAGCATCCGCATAACGTTTCATCTGCGGACGGCCTGTCTTCTTCGCGTTGTAATAAATCGGTACTTGACCACTGTGTCTTGGGAAAGTGACCGGCAGCTTGCCGCTCGGATTCACCGCTCCGAAGAGAACGTCTGCAATAGCTGGACCTGCTTGCACGCCAAGGTGCCAACCGTTAACAATGGCCGGGATATGAGCGTCAGCCCATTCGATTGTGAGCGGACGACCATTCGCTAGCACGAGCACAACCGGTACGCCTGTACTATGAATCGCTTGAAGCAGCTCCATCTGAGGCGCCGGAATGTCCAGCGACACGCGGCTGTTGTTCTCGCCGCTCATATCAGCAGATTCGCCAAGCACAACAATGGCGAGCTCACTCTCCCTAGCCAGACGAACCGCTCTCGCAAGCTCTGCTTCGTCGGCCGAATTAATGCCGCTTCCTGCCGCAAAGACCACTTCGGTCTGCTGCGCTTCTGCTAGCAAGCGAATACCTGCGAGAACGGAGACGACATCCTCCGGTCTGCCTTGTCCGCGCCAGCAGCCGAGCTGCGCTTCCACGTCTTCCGCTAGCGGACCGATGACAGCGAGCTTGCGCACGGACGGTGCGATTGGCAGCAGCTGACCCTCGTTCTTCAGCAGCACAATAGATTGGCGAGCCATCTCGCGTGCCGTCTCCAAGTGCGCTGGATTCAGCATGTAGGTGCTTGCGAGCGTATTGTTCGTGTACGGATGCATGAACAAACCAAGACGGTATTTCACTCGCAAAATACGGCGAACCGCATCATCAATCACCTCGAGCGAAACTTCGCCTTTATCGATGAGATTCGCGAGATGCTCATGATAGATCAACGAGTGCATATCCATATGCATGCCCGCATTCATAGCTGCGCTGCCCGCTTGTTCCCGGTCAGCTGAATAGCCATGCTGTACGAGTTCATCGACCGATTCCCAGTCGCTTACGACGAAGCCTTGGAAATTCCATTCACCCTGAAGGACATCCTTCAGGAGCCAGCGGTTTCCAGAAGCCGGTACGCCGTTAACTTCGTTGAACGCTGCCATAATCGTTCCTGCTCCAGCGTCAAGCGCCGCTTGGAACGGCGGGAAGTAAGTCTCACGCATCCGCGTCTCCGAGATGTCGACTGTATTATAGTCTCTTCCGCCCTCAGCAAGACCGTAAGCGGCAAAATGCTTCGGACACGCCATAATATGCGGACGGTCCGTCCAATCATTGCGCTGAATGCCTCTTACCCGTGCGGCTGCAACGACTGAACCGAGGAACGGATCTTCGCCGGCGCCTTCTGCAATCCGACCCCATCTCGCATCGCGCGCGATGTCGACCATCGGCGCGAGGATCCAGCTAATGCCGTCTGACGAAGCTTCGCGTGCCGCGATTGCTGCCGTCTCCTCCAGCAAATCCGGATTCCAGCTGCTCGCTTCCGCAAGCGGAATCGGGAACGTCGAACGATAGCCATGAATGACATCGTCGGCGAACAGCAGCGGAATGCCAAGACGCGTATCTTCCACCGCAACTCGCTGAATGGCGTTAGCGCTGTCCGCACCGCGAATGCCGAGCAAAGAACCGACCATCCCTTCTTCGATCAACTCGCCATCGGTTTCTTCGTCGAATGTACCGAGCTGCGTCAGCTGGCCGATCTTCTCCTGCAGCGTCATTTGGCCAAGCAACGCATCAATTGCTGCTTCCGTCTCGGTATCCGAGAGGAACGGAGTTTTCAATGGTTTCTTATCCGCCGCCATTAGCCAAGCTCCTTGATGCATGCGTTCAAGTATGCGATCGACGATGCTGTTGCTTCCTCCAGCGTCTGCTTCGCATTCGTCGCTTCTTCATGCAGCAGCTCGAACGTCAGCCAGCCGTTGTAGTTGATTTCGGATGCGACTGCAAGCAGCTCCTTCATATCAACTTCCCCGACAGACAGATTCTCGCTCGGTACACGCCCGAATTGGTTGCGGAAGTGGAAAGCATAGATACGATCTGGATAAGCCTTCAGCATATCCACCGGATTCATACCCGCCACGTGCGCCCAGCCTGTATCGACACAGAGGCCGACTTCCTGGCTTGCATATTCGATAACCGAACGGAGATCTCCCTCGGCATTATGCTTGTCCGATGCGTGGTTATGCATGCTTACTTTCAGATCGTGCCCGCGCACGGCATCGGCAATACGAGTCAAGTTCACGCCTTGCTGCTTGAACTCCTCTTCGGTCTTTAGTTCTGGCGCATCCCAGCCGCCTTTTGGATCCGCGTTAATAACCAGATCCGTAGCGCCCGCTTCAGCCAGTCGCTTCGCCACAGGCAGCACTGTCTCTTCGATGTTCAGCGACTCGAACGGCTCGTGAAGCTGAAGACCAATGTAACTGCCAGATACAGCAAGGCCAAACTGCTTCGCCAAGCTGAGCAGCTCGGGAGTTGGGTCAATTTCAAGCGCCTGCATGCCTGCATTCGCACACGTGCGGAAAATCTCTTCCATCGACGGATCTTTGCCGTCTTTCCAGTATTCTACCTGGTAACCGTACAGACCGGTGGAAAACCCTTTGCTTGTAATCATTGTTTGTTCCCCTTTCCCTCTCGCTTAACGACTGCTATTTCTTCAGAACAACCGGCTTCTGGCCATTTGCGCTGTCATAGATGGATTGCAGGCACAGGAAATTGAATATGGCTTGCTCGTTCACGATTGCCGGCGACTGCTGGCCTTTCACCTTTTGCGCGAAGAAGTGTACCGGGTGATCCATATAACCGATCGGTCCTGGGTATGCAATCGTATCCTCTTTCGTAATAACTTCTCCGTTTTTATCGGATTTTACTAGGACTTGATCCGTTTCGAAGTAAGGCGACCATTTCACCGCACCGCGAGTACCTTCGATTTCAACCGTGAAGTATGGCTCGCCATGCGTACAGGAAGCGCGCTCGTATTGCACCCATACCGATTTGCCGTCTGCTTGCTGGAATTTCAACATTGCGCCGACAGCGCCTTCGATGTCATAAACAACATCCGTTGGATCAGCTTCCGTCTCTGGCTTCGCTACCCAAGCAGCAGCAACTTCAATGCTCTCCGGTTGCAATAAGTCATTCAGAATCGTGAAGTCGTAAGGACCCCAGTCCATAACGATACCGCCTGCTGCCTTGGATTTATCCAGGAACCAACGGCTCTGCGGCTGCCACTCCACGCCCGGACGACCGCGTTGACCACGGAATACGAAGGAGATCTTGTACACATCGCCAAGCTCGCCGGAGTTCAAGATGCTCTTCACTTGCTCTGTCTTCGGCACTTGCAGGAACCGAACGGAGCAGCATCCTAGCATGCGGTTGTTTGCTTTTGCAATTTCAAGCAGACCTTCTGCTTCTTCGCGGTTCATCACAAGCGGCTTCTCGCACAGCGTATGACGGCCCGATTCCAGCGCCATCTTGGACAACGGGAAGTGCGTGAACGGTGGCGTGCCGATGATAACAATATCTTCTGCTTGCGGCTCTTCGCTCAGCATTTCCTTAGCATCTGTAAACGTAACGGCTTGCGGGAATTGCTCTGCGAAACTTGCAAGCGCAGCCGGATTCGGGTCTGCGACTTTAATCTCAATGGACGATTGATCTTCCAGCTTATAAATGGCTTCTGCGTGTGTGCGGTTAATGACACCAGCACCGACTAAGTAAAAACGCATAACATTCACCTCTACTCATGTATTTGATCTTACACTTTGAAAACATAATTAATTAATAAAGTTAAGAATCGTCGATAGTAAAATTATAGCTCCCAAGGCATCTGAGCCGGTTGGCCGATACGGAAGTTACGAACAACCTCTTGCGCTTTCTTGGACAGCGTATCGTAAGTTTCACGCGGAATTTGCGTATGGCAGCTGGAGTTGTACCAGTGGCGGTTATAGATCATTGCAAGGTTCGTACGGCGGTCATTCGAACGGTTCGGCGTGCCGCGGTGCCACATACGAATATCGCGGATGACGATCGAGCCTGCTGGCATGAATACTTTCTCGGAGTGCATACCTTCCGCAGCGCGTACAATGTGCAGGTTCGGGTTTACACTGCCATCAAGCGTATCGTGGTTCGCGTTGTCCGGGTTCAGGTGCGTGCCGCCTGGCCATATTTCAAGCGGTCCATTCTCCTCGGTAACATCAACAAGCGGAACGTTCACAACTAGGCTGAACGGCGGCAATGGAACTGTCAATTCCGGGAACAACGGCATAATGTCGCAGTGTACCGCTTGGTAGTCCGAGCCAGGCATTGGTGTGTCGGATGCGAAATACGAGCAGTTGAAGCCTTTGCCAAGCACTTTCTCAATGACGCTCATCACGATTGGATGTGCAATGACTTCCTCATCGATGAATGGCTGCATGAATGGCAGGAACATCTGGGCACGGTTCGTACCTGTGTTGTAGCCCCGCTTCTCAATAAACTCGTCAAAGATCGGATCGAACGCATCGCGGATGCCCTTGATCTTCTCATCGCTTAGTACTTTTTCGAACAGGATGTAACCATTCACACGTACTTGCTCTGCTGCAGTTTCCAGCATCTCTGGGCTCAGGACGCCAGTTGCCAGCTCTTGCTCGGTCAGTTTGATTCTCATCGTTAAACACTCTCTCCAATCCTTGTTATAGATCTATTATCCGCCGATTCCGATCAGGCTAATGCCCAATACGATCATCGCGGCACTAACAATCCGTTTGGGGCCTTGCCTCTCCTTCAGCAGCCACACGCCGAGCATGGCGGCAAACACTGTACCGATCTCGCGCACAGGCGCTAGATGCGAAACAGGCGCCATCTGCATAGCAACGAGGAACAACAGATAGGAGGATGGGGCGCAAATGGCTGCGAGCACAATAAATTTGCCGTTAAGGGCAAACTCTTGGCGCACGAGTTCCCGATTCAACAGCTTCGGTAAAAAGACGAGTACGAACCCGAAATTGCCGACTTCCAAGAGTGACAGCGGACTGATATAGTCTAGCGCCATCTTGTCCACGACCGTATAGCCGGTAATGCATACTCCTACGGATACAGCGAAGAGAACCGGACGCATCGCTAGCTGCTTGTCCGCCTTTGTAGCGGCTCCAGGCTGCCAACCACTAAGAAGAAAGATACCAACTGTGATGCCTGCGATACCGAGCCAGCCCCATACCGCGAGCGACTCGCCAAGAAACAGAACGCCAATGATTGGGGTAAAGATCACCCCTGTTCCGCGCATGATCGGATAGACCTGCGATAAATCTCCAAAAATATAGGCCTTCGACAGCAAGTAGCCGTTTAGTCCCTCGATTAGCATGGAGAGTATGAACAGAACATATGCAATTGGCGGCAAATTGGCTCCCCACATTTCCATCACGAAGTGCGGCAGCAGCACAATTCCCGCAAGCCCGATCATCGAGCCAAGGAAGACCGCTTTATCCATACTTCGTTTCGTGAAGAAGCCGCTAATCGCATTGATTAGGCCAGATGCGATGACAAGCAGCATAGACATGAGAATGGCATGATCCATAGTCAATTGTTGCTCCTCCACGCCCGCAGCTGACAAGAGCTGCAAGGGTACCATACTAATGCGTTATGGTACTTCAAAATCAGATTGTTTTGCAAATGAAGCAAACGAGCGTAATCGTGAGCATTGACGAATGCACAAGCAAAAAGAGGCTGTTCACTGGACATTTCACTAATGCTGGAATGACCCGCGAAAAGATAAAAAAAGAAGAGCGCCTCCCACCAGAGGACCTCTTCTCGTATAAATGAATAGCTAAGATGGCTGTTAGATGGTCGGCATAACATTACCGCCGCAAACCGGTATGTACGCGCCTGTGATGAAGCTCGACAGGTCGGATGCAAGGAAAGCGACAGCGTTAGCAATTTCTTGGTCAGTTCCGCGCCGTTTCAGTGCAACACTAGCCTCGTAGCTCTCGCTCTTCTCCGTCCCGTTCGTACGGTCGCGCTCCGAAATGGTCCACCCTGGAGCAATTTGGTTCACCGTAATCTGATGCTCGCCAACTTCCTTGGCGAGAATGCGGTATACGCCATCCATGCCGCGCTTACCGGCAACATAAGCGGACTGAGACGGGAAATTCTGCATCGCGCATTCCGTATTGATGCCGATCATCCGGCCCGCGCCTTTCTCGATCATCGCCGGAATGAACGCCTTCGCAAGGAAGACGCTCTGAAGCACACATGATTCGAACTGGCTAACATAATCCTCTGCCGCCTGCTCAAGCACGGACGTCCACTTGTATTGAATGACAGCATTTGCCACGACGATATCGATATGGCCCAGTTCTGCTGTAACCTTATCTCTCATGGCATTGATCGATTGTTCATTGGTAATATCGGCTTGTACGATCAGCGCTCGTCTGCCTGTCGCTTCAATCTCCGCCTTCAGCTCCTGCGCCTTCGCTTCGTTGTTATTGTATTGGATCACGACATCTGCTCCGCATACAGCAAGCGTCCGAACCATCACTCTTCCAAGCTCACCTGTGGCACCTGTAACCAATGCCGTGCGGCCACTTAAATTCAATCCAATCATCGTCTATTATGCCTCCTCGTCTTCTGGCAAAGTAGCGGCAGCGGCATCAATCAAATCGTCGAATAAATCGTCGTCTTCCTCGATTGCCTTCTCCACCGCATTGATCTGTTCTTCCGAGCCCGATTCCTTCGCGAAGTGCAAGCTGTAATCCCATGTTGTACCGCGGATGCTCGTTAATTGCAGTATAATTTCGTACGGTTGCTTATGGCCTTCTACTTCGAATTGCACGCTGCCTTTGTACCCTTTTTCTGGATCTTGTGTCATTTCGGCGTGAATAATTGTAACGTTCATTGTTAGTAACCTCCAGCTTATGTCGAATTGCGAATAGCTAATTATACCATAACAATGAACAAGTACAGACACTCCTATCCACTGCTGCAACGTGAACTCGAAGGTGGTATTATGGAGTTTTAGGCGACTCTGACTCCGTCCTGCCGCGAAGCAGTACATCGCCGGATTGCTGCGACCAAGGACTGTCATAGGTCGGCTTGTTTACATAGCGCGACATAACGACTTCGAGCCGGATCGCTGTAGCTGGGAGCAGCTCGATCTGCAGCCACTTACTGCCCACCTGCACCTCGCGAGACTCTTCCTCGTCAAGCACAATCACTCTGTCGATCTGATGCTCGCCGAACGTACCGCCTTGTACGACGATTGTACGCGTCTCAAACGGCGAAGTATTCACTAGCTGAAGCACGGCTGACTGATCGCCCAGCTGCTCAACGAGAGCCGCTGTATCTAGCGGCATACCGACACGTCTGCGATCAGCGTCGAAGTAGCGGAAGCGGCCGTGCTGGAAACCGCCGTGCGAGATGTGCATTGGAGCACCTAACGTTAGCTGCACGAGACTCTCCATGTAGACAGGGCATAGCTCCTGCCAGATATGGATGCTTGAGAAGTCATCATCATTGTAGTTATCCGACCATAGCTCCGGATTGCCCATATCGGAATCCATACGCTGCAGCTGGTTATGGATAAGCTCGAAATTCGCATCCAGAATGTGATCCGGATAGTCCGGCAGCTGGCCCGTAATGTATTGGAACCACGGCTCCGTATTCATGATGTAGTGCTTGGAGCCGCCGCCTGAGACACTCGGGATATGGATCTCATCCCAATCGTAGTTCTTCGGCACGCGATGAATACGCCCTAGATCCTCTTCCGCCATCGAGGCTATCCAAAGATAGATCGGATATTTCGCCGAGGCATCGCGGTAATCGGTCCAGCCCGCGTCGAAATGCTTCTGCGGCACTTTCCATTCGCCGTCCACTTCCTTGCGCAAGGACCAGTTCAGATCGAGCTGCTGGCGAGCAAGCTTCAAATGATTCACATCGCCTGTAAGTAGTACGGCATTCATCGCCGCATTCGTGATCGGTTCGATGATCGTTGCGAAGCCGTGCGGCCAGCGGTAGCCGTAATAGCCGCCCCACCATTTGCCGTCATTGTACTCACCAATTTCCCCGTTAAGGCCGACATTATCAGGGATTATGCCGCCGTTACGTTCCGCGCGCTCGCACCATGCAGCCAGATACTCTAGCACCCACTCGCTGTACTTCTCATCCGCCGTATGCATATAGGCGTTGGCGACAAGGCCTGTCGCGTTCAGGTTCAGCGGCACGTCGCCGCGGTTCATCCGATCATTCATCATCGCAAGCAGATGGCTGTAGATCGTGTCATCGCTCCATTTGCATTTGCGCGATTCGAAGTCAACGCCTGGCACATCCTCGAACGGAGCCAGATAGTTGTCCAGAATGCCGCGATGCGTTGACCAGTCCTCGCCAGTCGCTACGAACCTAGGGCCTTTGCTGCCGTTCAGCGGCGAACGAATCAGCTTCTTCTCGGCATCGTAGTTTAGCGCCTCCGGGTCATCCCCTGTGTACATGCGCGCGAACCGCACTGCCCGCTGCCGATCCTTCAGCGTTGCCGGTCCAGCAAGACCGAGAAAGTAGAAGTACAAATAACCCTCGCCATGATGCATCCAGTCGTAGTACGCATCAAATTCACGGTGAATTTGCCCGTACTCCGTCCACTGCCACGTGATGCCCTCCCAGACACGGCGAGAGGACTCGTGCAAGGAGTCATCGCCACCAAGCGCATAGAGCAGCGCAAGGTTCATAAAGCCTTCGTACGGGTCATCTGAACCATCCATCCCCGGCCAATCTTTGCGCCAGATCAGCGTCCCGTCTGGCCTCGTATAACGGGCAATAAACTGCTTGGCAGACGCATTCAGCAGATCCATTAACTGCCGCTGCTTCGTAGCCCAGCTCGGCGGAGCAGAGCGGCGGACAGCCTTCAAGCTCGTTTGCAGCGGTGCTTGTGGCGTGAGCGGTGGTTGCGATGAAGATTGAGTCAACATGATACGCATCCCTTCTACGGTAAAATGGAGCAATTGCACTTCTTTTGCCGTTTCTGGCTGATGGATGTCTACCTATATAATCCATGGTATCGCTTACATATTAGCTCGTCAATCCATTTATCTGCGGTCAAAATGCAAAAACTGCACCTCGCAAAGAGGTACAGTTACTTAGTTTGCTTATCAATAGTTTGATATCCCCAGCACCTCATTACCTCATGGTTCCATCATCTACTGAATTTGTTCTTGTTGTATATGCAATAGCTTACTTTCTCATTTCTTCTGGAATTTCTGGCTTGTGAAAGAAAGCGTAGGAACCTGTGAGCACGAATAACGAAGCAAGGCTTACAATAATTGCAGCAATCCCGCGAAACGCGATTTTTTTCACGTTGTTCACCTCCTTTCACGTTAGCAAGAGACAGATGGTTTAAGTCTATGTCGCATCTTCCACATCTTTTCGAAGCGAGAAATATAGAAATATAGGTAAAGTACACAGAAAAACAAAGCTTGCATAGAACACATAATCGTTGTAATCGTTCCGGAACACAAATGCGAGTACGGCTGCGATGACGATGCTTGTTGAAATGATTGCCATGAGAATCGCATTTGTCCCTTTAATTTGGACATAGGACCTACGGGATGTTGGAACGAAGTCGAAACCCCAATTCATGATATAGATCGAACGGGCTATTCCGATCTCAGCTAGAAACGTAACAAATTGAAAAGATGTTAAAATCGATTGAGTGCTTTGAATCGTATCCAACGAAATGTCGCCTAAAAAAATAGCTATCAGAATAATGATGCCATTAATGCCGAATGTAGCTGCTAATCCTGCGAAGTTCATGACGATCGAATGAAAAAGTGGTACCTGAAACAGCAACCATAGGACGACGACAAACAAGAAGAATTGTATGTAAGAAGACAAATCACCTACGGATGAATCAAGACGTGTGAAATAGGAAACTTGACTCATAAGAACCGACACGATGACTACGTTCATAATCAGGCGGGTATACAAACCAAACCTGAACAATGCAAACAAAAACAAAAACATGCCAATATACTCAAAAGTCGACCCAATAACAAACAGTATGTAATCCATAGCACCTGCGACTCCCTTTAATAAGCTGCTGCCTGACGGGCTAATAGACCCGCTTCATTCACCATTTTCCCCCACTTTATGTGGGATTTCGACTTCCTACCGCCATTATATGTAAAACGCGAATATACTTCAATTACTAAATTCATAGAAGCCTCTCCTAGGGCTAAAATCGCATAAAAAAAGCAGCCGAGCGGGATATTTTCCACTCTCTGCCAGCTTCGAGTTTATAGCTGCTCATAAAAAAAACGGACAAACGAGCGCGGGTGCATCTCTTCTGCTCAATCCCGCGCACGCTTTCCGAATTTTCTGGAACAACGCCTTTAGTCTATCGTTTGTTAAACACGATCCAGTGAAGCGCTTGCCGCCACTTCCTGCCATGTTTCCTGCATATCCCGGATCAAATCATCCGGACTTTCAAGTCCAATATACAAGCGGACGACCGTTTTGACTTCACCGCTACTAACATCGGTGTTGCGCCCCACAGTGACAAGGCTCTCATAACCGCCCCAGCTAACGGCGATTTTGAAGAGCTTAAGCTTAGATGCCCATGCTTTAAGTCGTTCAATCGGCTGTTTGCTCTCGAAGGAGAATAAGCTGCTGTATCCTTTAAGCTGCTTCTTCGCCAGCTCATGCTGCGGGTGTGATGGCAGCCCAGGATGATACACTCGCTCGACGAATGAGCTTGTTTCAAGCCAGTTAGCAACCTTCAGCCCGCTCGCTTGGCAGCGCTCCATACGTACGGGCAGCGTACGCAAGCCGCGCAGCACCATCGCAGCGGTGTGTGCCGTCATAATCCCGCCAAAGAGCATATATTCGTCGTAACTAAGCGGCTTCATCAGCTCGCTTGCGCCCATAACGACCCCGCCGAGCGCATCGCTATGACCCGCAATATACTTCGTTATGGAATGGACGACGAGATCGATGCCAAACTCCAGCGGATTCTGGAAGATTGGCGTCGCCCACGTATTATCAATGATCGTACGCGCTCCGATCCCCTTAGCGAGATCCGCGCACTGCTTCAAATCAATCAGCTCGAACATTTGTGAGCTTGGGCTTTCCAAATAAATGAGCTTCGTATTCGGCCGAACCGCCTCTTGAACGGCTTCGAAACGGCTGCCCTCTACGAAAGAGGTTTCAACGCCGAAGCGCTTCAAATACTCGCCCATCACTTGCTTCGCCGGACCGTATGCATTGCTGACGCAAACGATATGATCGCCAGCCCTTACCGATGAGAAGATCGCTGCGCTGATCGCAGCCATCCCAGATGCGAAGCACCGCGCAGCTTCAGCGCCTTCCAGCATGGCAAGCTTCCCTTCGAGAAACTCAACTGTCGGGTTGTTGCCGCGCGAATAGATATGATTGCCTAGCATTTCTTCAAACGCATGCTCAAACTGCTGATACGTATCGAAAGCAAACAGGCTGTTCTGGTACACCGGAATTTGAATGGCGCCGTAATGGCGTTCATCGAACTCATCATGTGCGAGCGCAGTGTACATCTGCTCCAAAGTTAATTTAGTCATAATTGTAGCTCTCCTTGAGATTGTCGATATCGATAGTATCCTTAGCCTTTTTCTGCACCTTGCGTCAGTCCTTCTACGATAAAGCGCTGCGCGATCGCAAACACGATAATCGTAGGAATAACGGACATAACCGTTCCAGCCGACATTGCACCCCAGTCGATGTCAAACTTCATAACGAACCCATTCATCGCAACCGGAAGCGTCTGGCTCGATTCGCTGTCAATGAACATAACGGCCATAATAAGCTCGTTCCAGTTGTTTACGAAGGCGAAGATGAACGTTGCTGCAATACCAGGCAGCATGACCGGAATAATGACGCGGAACAATGCTGTAATTCGAGAGCAACCGTCAATCATTGCCGCTTCCTCCAAGCTTGAAGGAATGCGCTGGAAGAACCCTCTAAGCATAATTGTTGAGAATGGGATACTTCCTACTGTATAAATGAGCACGAGTGATGATAGATGATTCGTTAAGTGCATGCTTGACATCATTTTATAAAGCACGATAAGTGCACCAATACCTGGCAGCATTTGTGTCAGGAAGAACCCGAACATAATATGCTTGTGACCCCTGAACTTAAACCGTGCAAGTACATAACCGCTCAAGATCGAAATCAGAATAACGCAAGCCGCCGCACCGATGGATACGAGCAAGCTGTTGAAGATATATACGCCAAAGTTAGAGAACTCAAACAGCTTCTTATAGTTCGCTAATGTTAATGTTTCCGGCCAGTAATGAAGCGGAAAGCTGAAAATTTGTTTCTGCGGCTTCAAGGAAGTAATGATGATCCAATAAAGTGGAAACAACATTATGACAGCGTGAAGCGTCAAGTATAAGACTTTAGCACTTAATAACAGCTTCTTCTGCATCTTAGAAGTCCCCCGCTTTCTCGGATTTTGTCGCAAACAGATAGAAGATCGTGTAGAGCATCAGCATGAGCATCATAACAATACCTACTGCCGAACCAAGACCATATTCGCCGTTCCCAAACACTTTAGAGAGCATGAATGAGGAGACGATATGTGTCATGCCTGCCGGTCCACCGTTCGTCATCGAATAAATCAGTGTAGGGTCGCTGAAAATCCAAATCACCCTGAGCAAAGTAGTGGTTATGATCGTAGGCATGATATAGGGAATGATAACGTTAAACAATTTACGCAGCCAGCCTGCTCCGTCGATATCGGCAGCTTCGAACAGTTCGCCAGGTATCGATTGCAATGCAGCGAGCAGCATAATTGCGAAAAATGCTATACCGTACCATACATTTGCGCTGATTACGGAGAACATCGCCCAGTGCGGATCGGACAAGAATCCGATACGTTCCTTAATAAGTCCGGAGCGAATCAATAGATCGTTGACAACACCAATTTGGGAATTGTAAAGCCATTTGAAAATCAAACCGATAAGGAAGCCAGAAAGCGCCCAGGAATAGAAAACGAGACCTTGATAGAGTCCTCTGCCTTTGAAAGGCTTATTCAATACGAGAGCAAGAATGAAACCAAGAACAAATTGTGCGACTAGGGAGTAGAACACCCATTTCAAGCTGTTTTTCAAAGCTGTAATGAATTGGTTATCATGGAATATCGTTCTAAAGTTATCCAAACCGATAAACTTGACGTTCTTCACATTCATCAAATTGTAATCTTGGAACGCGAGAGTTATACCGCGAACAACGGGATAATAAGTAAAGGTTAGAACTAGAATAATAACAGGGAGCAAACAGAGCCAAATAAACCACAGTTGTGACGAGAATCTGGTTTTCTTCCCCTTATTCTCCGTCGAACCAGATGAGACTTTCGTTTCCATTAATTAACCCTCCTTATTAAAAAAAGGTGATGGACAGCGGGAGCCACCCATCACCAAAAGCATTACTTCGCGATTTTCGCTTTTTGGTCTTGCCAGTATTTATCCAAAATTTTAAGTGTATCTTCAGTTGATGCTTGATCAAGGAGCCAAGCTTGCGTGTTCTTCATAACAACATCGCCATAGTCTCCGGAATTGTAGCTGTAGTTCGGTTTAAGCGGAATATAATCTTCCGGCTTCGTGTTCATCTCAAGCAATGTCGCGTATGGACCTTCTTGGAAGAACGGATCTTCAGCTGCGGAAGAGTGGATCGGCAGCAAGCCGAATGCTTTACAGAAAGCAGTGTTTTCTGCAGGACTCGACAAGAACGCGATCAGCTTCCAAGCTTCTTCTTTATGTTCGGAGAAGGAAGTCATGCCCCAACCAGCAGCACCAATACCATAGAACGTTTTACCAGTAGGACCTACAGGCAAGAATGTAGAAGCCCAAGTTCCTTTTTCCATTTTCTCATTCAGAACGCCGATAACGTCCGGATCTTGCATCAACATTGCCGTTACGCCGGAAGTAAACGCTTGTACTTGCTCAGCGAAGCCCCAGTTGATGGAGTCAGCAGGCGCTGATTCTTTGAAGATTTTCTTGTAAAGCTCGAATCCTTCTTTCGCTTCAGGCGAACCAAACATCGTTGTTTTGCCATCCTTCAGGAAGCGGCCGTCAGCTTCATCCAAATTCGCGCCGTTGTAGCTTTGCGCAATGGCATCGATATAGCCTGAACCGCCAGCGCCGCCACGGAACGAGAAGCCGTAATGGTTCTTGCTTGGATCAGTCAGCTTCTTACCTGCAGTGTAAACGTCTTCCCATGTTTTAGGTGCTGCAAGGCCAGCTGCATCGAACCAGTCTTTGCGGTAGAACATTTGACGCTCGTACATACCGTTTGCGATAAAATACGGCTTATCAGCGATCGAAGCTACTGTCTTAGCAGCTTGAGAAACGGTAGCATAATCTGCCCATTTAGCCGCATATGGTTCAAGGTTTTCAACATATCCGTTTGTAACATCTTCATTAATTGTCTGGTCACGCACTTCAAGAACGTCAAGGTTCTCGCCTGTGCTCAGCATTGTACGGATCTTATTGTCCGCCTGATCGAACGGCGGCGAGATAAGCTCAACTGTAATACCAGGGTTCGCATCTTCGAAACGCTTAATCGATTGTTTCAGAAGATCCGTACGAGCAGGACTTGTCAAGCTCTCAATCATGCGAAGCTTAACCGCTTCTTGCTTACCGCCTGCGTTGTTTTGTGCTGCATTGTTCGTACTTGCAGAATTAGAAGAATCATTGCTGTTGTTGCTTCCGCACGCAGAAAGCATGCCTGCCAACACTGTGGTCGCGAGACCGAGATACAAATACTTTGACTTTTTAGTTACCCCCATGAGAAACCCTCCACTTTCAATTTTGATCGATGAGTACTGGGCAATCTTTGGCGATCATTGCGTAATCGCTTACGCGCCGATCATGGAATGAAACGTAATTCGTCTTTCGATTCTGAATATTTGTACAACTCTTTCTAAAAAAATGAACCCCTGCTTCCAGTACATGTATCACACAGTCATCCTGTCTGATAGGTTGATTATAGTTGAAAGCGCTTTACAGTGTCAACAAGAAAAAATGTGTATTATTTTGCGCTTTTTATTTTCGCCTCGATGCAGTCCATTAGCTTATTGAACTCTTCCATCGCGACTGTTGTATCATGTGCGGCAATGCCGGTAAACATCGTATGATGGAACGGGTATGTCTCATCAAACAGCGCTTTATCGCCAAGCGGATCATTGAAGAACTTCTCAATGAGGCCGGAAATCGAGTCCAATACCGTCTCCAGAATCGGGTTCTTGGCCGCTTTAATAATATGACGGTGGAACGTCAAATCGACTTTTGACGTATCTTTATTCGCTTCCTTCAGAATGCGGTATTCCTCAAGGCATTCCTCAACTTCCTTGATCTGCTTGCTCGTAATCCGCACGGAAGCAAGTGCTACTGCTTGTCCCTCTAGCGCTCTGCGCACCTCAAGAATGTTCAGCAGGAAATTACGCTCACGCTCTATCTTCACTTTGCCACTGAAGCGAAACGTGTTCACATCCTTCACGAATATACCTTTCCCATTATGGACTTCAATTATGTCCATCGCTTCCAAGTAGCGAAGCGCCTCGCGCAGCGACGAACGTCCTACACCGAACATATTCGTCATTTCTTCTACAGATGGCAGCTTGTCCCCTTCGGAAAGTTCATGCTCCTGGATGAAGTTTTGAATCTCTTGCGATACTTGCTCATGCACCAATATTTTCTGAATTTTTCCCATGAATCCGGCCTCATCCCTTCGCCTTACTACCTATCTGATAGGTACATAGTAAGCGAAGGAAAGTTGCCATGTCAACTGGAATCGTCATGATTTGATATCATTGCTTTAAAGGTATCTTTCGCATATTATTGGAAAAGAAAGCGTTTTATAACGATCTGGTTACAATATTATACGAAGTGCATTTTTCGTGCAAAGGGGAATTGTAACCATGCGATTGAAGTTTGAATTCCTCTACAGGTCTCTTCGGGCTAAACAGACCTATATCTCACATCATACCCATCATTGTTATGAGATCGTCTACTACATAAACGGCAATGGGAGTACGGAGATCGGCAATACGAAGCACCACTTCGGTGCGGGAAGCTATTGCCTCATTCGTCCAGGAACGCTACACGATGAACGCCGAATTCAAGATACTGACGTCATCTTCGTCGGTTTCACCTGTGAAGAAGATTCGCTCGAGCTGCAGGAAGGCATATTCCAGGACAAGAATTCCACGATCCTGTCGCTGCTTGAAGCGCTCTATGACGAATACACGAGCAAGCAGACGCATTATTCGATTATGCTCGATTACATGATTGGCAGACTTGCGGTGGAATTATCGAGGCAGAAGCATGAGCTATGGTCGATGCGCACCGGAGGGAAGAAGCTTGTCACTTTCCAGCGATACATTGATAATCACTTCCATGAGAAGCTGAACCTTGGCGTCATGGCGGAGAATTTCGGCTACAGCTATGACCGATTCCGTCATCTGTTCAAAGAGGAATTCGGCGCTTCGCCGCAGCAATACGTGCTTATGAAACGGATAGCAAATAGCTGCGAGCTGCTTGTGAACACAGATCTCTCTGTGCTCGATATCTCGGGTCGCTCCGGCTTCTCGACCGACGCCCAGTTCTGCAAGCTGTTCAAGCGCGAAACTGGAGAATCACCGAGGCAATACCGGGCAAGCAGGCGTACACTGCCTGACGAGCTTAGCGGCAGCCAAGGTGAAACAGCTGACGCCGTCCTTTGACGGCGTAGCGCGTTTCATTCGGGAGAAATTAAAAAAAGCGGCTGGATTCGGGAAATAGGCATCATACGATGCTTCCTTCATCCAGCCGCTTTCTCATTATTTTCATTTCCCCGGAAATATTAGTGCCCCTTACGCTAGAGCTGAACGGTAGGCTTCTCGTCTAGATGAAGCATAAGCCGCAGCACCTCATCGAGCGATTCCTTCGTAAATACTTGCTTCCAATCCGGCTTGAATATCTTCTCATAGCCGTACTCAATTGCAACCTTCGCCGCATCCGAGAACGGATTGACGTTATTGAACGCAATCGCAAGCGGAATCTGGATATGCCCGAGCATGAAGGCGCGAGCGGCAGCTTCAGGAACACCCATTCGGATGACCTCGTCCATCGCTTCTTTCATAATACATGCCGCGGCTGCGGCAACAACCTCCGCAGCGGCTGGCTCCAGCAGCGCCATCTGCTCTACTGTGATCCGGTGACAGCTTGTTACCGGCGCAAACATCCGGATACAAATCTGCTCCGCCTGATCGTAGTGGTCTTGACGTCCTTGATGCAGTGCAATGACGATATCCTGCTTCGCCGCGATGCCGCCGAACATATCTTTACGCGCCTCCGGCGTATCCTGCTCCTCGAACAAGGCAGGATGGCACGGATGGGTGACGACAAAGGTGCAGTCTTTACGAAGCGCCACTTGATTCGCATAAGCTGCTGCCGGATCTAGCACGATAACCGTCGTATTCGGACGCAGCTTCGGTACTATAAGCTCCGATAGCGGCCCAATGACGGCGTCCGGCACCGCCAAAATCACGAAATCTGCTTCTGCTAGCGCCTCCTCATTCGGCGTTATGGCGAGTCCTCGATCAGAAATACGAGCTTTGCCAGTTTCCGATTGTTCACATAGCAGCAGCCGATAGTCAGCCGTCTTCAAATTATCGGTAATTCGGCAGCCCATTTTCCCGCCTGCTCCTATAAGCGCAATTGTCGCTTGCCCTGTTGAATCACTCATGGATACCCGCTCCTTCTCGAATTCATTCGAATGCTAAATTAAGCATAGCGGATCGGGTTAAAGCTATCAATACAAATTGTATACATTTCATATATATTTATTGCTCTTCCGCGTAAATCCTGCTATTCTAGCATCACAAAGCGCCATGCCAAGGAGGAAAGTTACGATGAAGCTCGGACTTAGCTCGTTTACATTAACATGGTCAGTAGGGGTTCCCGGTTATGAGATGCCGTGCGAGCCGCTCACGGCTGAAGACTTGATTCAGCTCACACATAGCCGAGGTCTTCGCCTGCTGCAACTCGCCGACAACCTACCGCTTCACTCGAAGACGGAAGCGGAGCTCGAACATATCAAACAAACAGCTGAAACCTATGAGATTGCAATCGAAGTCGGCACAAGAGGCACCGAGCCTAGTAATCTGCTCGCCTATCTTGCCATCGCCCAAACCTTTGGCTCCCCTATCGTCCGAACGATTATTACGACACCAGATCTAGCTGCGGCCGAGCTTCAACTGCGCGAAGTACTGCCCGCCTATGAAGGCGCAGGCATCGCGCTTGCCATCGAAAATCATGGTATGCATACGACTAGGCAACTGGTACAATTGTTTGAAAGTATCGCCTCGACTTATGTCGGTTGCTGCCTCGATACGGTCAATTCATTCGGTGCACTAGAGAATCCGGAGACGGTTATTGATCGTCTCGTACCGTATCTCGTCAATTTGCATATTAAAGATTTTGACATTAAACGGGTCGATCATCAGATGGGTTATACCATTCTCGGAACACCTGCAGGCGCCGGCAAGCTGAATATCGGCTATTTGATGGACCGAATCGCGCAGCATGGTAAAGGCGCGGCAAGCGCAATACTTGAGTTATGGACACCTTATACCGCATCGGTCGCAGACACGATTGCGCTAGAGCAGCGCTGGATGGATGAGAGTATCGCCGGACTTACGAATAGCGGTTATTTTAGAGAAGATGGGGTTAATCATTATGGCATCAGTAACGCTGAAAGAGAAAGCGTATGAGCAGCTTCGCGCACTCCTTATGGAAGGAACGATCAGCAGCAACGATCAGCTGACTGAGAAATATCTCGTCGAGCTGCTGCAGATGAGCCGCACGCCAATCCGATCCGCGCTGGAGAAGCTTGCTGCCGAGGGGCTGCTGAATATCGCGCCGAACAAAGGACTTAGCCTGCCTGGACTTTCGCTGCAGCGAGTCGCTGATTTCTTCGACTTCCGCATCGCAATCGAGGGCCATATCGTGCATAAGCTAGCGAACCGCAAGCTGTCGCCGAATGAGATCGCATGGTTCAGAGAGAACCTTCGCATCCAGGAGCAAACAGCCGCGCAGCATGATTATCTCGCGTTTACGCACGCAGATTCCGAATTTCACCGTCAACTCGCGCTCGTCTACGAGAACGAGGAAATGGTACAAATGATGAATAATTTGCAGGATCGGTTGTTCCAGCTTGCACTCAAGGTGCTCCGCAAAGACAATAACCGGATTCAAAACTCGTACCGCGATCACCTCGAAATCTTCGAGCTTATCCTCGCTGGCGAGGCCGATGAGGCTAAGCGGCGGATTGTAGAGCATTTGGAATACGCCGCGCGGATTCTAGTGCTATGATAGATTAAACGAAACACCTGCAGCATTATTCGCTGCAGGTTTTTTTTGCGCGATAAAGCTCATCATTATAGCGGAAAAATCGTTACTACATAGGTCAGAGCAGCTGGGCAGAGCAGTTGGGCAGAGTGCGCTATACAGAGTTCTCTCTAGCCCCGCTCCTCCCCTCTAACGAACTCAGGAGGCGTTATTCGAGCAAATTCAGCGTGTTTGATATTCTAACGAACTCAGGTAACGTTATTCCGCGCATTTGAGTCATTTGGGTGGCAAAATCGGGGCAATAGCGTGACCCCAGTTCGTTAGCCGATTTAACCAGCCGAAATCGGCTAAATAAGCGCTATACGATTCGTTAGCCGGAGGAGAGCAGTGCAGCTGAGCAGTTTCGGCCGAAAATGAGTGGATTTATCCACGATAGCTACTTCTACACGACAAGCCCAGTAAAAAAAGAGCACCCGCAAGGTGCTCCTTCTCATATTCGAAGAAGGCGAGCCACAGCTAGCTCTAGTTAGTTCACTGAATCTGAACTCCAACCTCCTCCGCCACACTGCGGATATAACTCGCCGCGAGCTGATACTCCGTTTCGCTCTCCAGATGCTCAAGCATGAGCGGCATATCCGGGTGCAGCTTCCCTAACTGACGCACATACTGCGCGTAATCGAGTCCGCCAAGACCCGGCCTTGTTTCGTCGAGATGAACGGTCATCTGTTGACTCATCGTGATGTCCTTGGCATGACAGCTGCGAATATGCGGGCCAAGCTTCGTGAAGCAGTGCTCGATCAGCGCGCTGTTTCCATAATAAAGCTGGGGGCTCGCAATTAGATTGACAGGATCAAGGTGAACGGCGAAAGCCCGTCGATCGATCGCTTCGATCAGCCTCACGTAGCTCTCTACCGAGTCTGGGTACATCCACTGCATCATCTCAAGCGCATAGTACGTCCGCTCTGGCTGCACATGGTCGATGATCGCTCGTACCGTATCAACGATGAGTGTGAAGGTGTCATCCGTCAGATTTGCGGGATCATGCCCGTCCCACTGCGCGCCGCGCGAGCCTGAAATATTAACGCAGCAGCGTGCTCCTGCCAGCTCCGCAGCCTCCAGCTTCTTCTTGCAGAAGCGGATCGCCCGCTCCCTTGTCTCTGGATCTGCGCTGAGCGGATTGCTCCATGCGCCTACCTCCGCAATGAAGAGGTTCGCCTTGCTTGCTTCTCTCACATAATCTTGAATGAGCGCGGCATTATCGAAATCCGGTAAATAGGCCGCCGAGTACCGCCGTTCTGCGTGCGCCCGAACCCATTGCTCCGGGTCAAGCTTGCCGCCATGCAGGATAGGTCCGCCAAGTCTCATGCCTCATGCATCCTTTCGGTTTGATTATTAAGTCCCTCCCTTACTAAAGAAGGAGTAACCGTGAGCAAAGAGAATGTCTACTACAATAACATCCACTTGAATACGAGGAGAGTGTGAACGATGAATGTATTCAGCAGCGCGAACGCGCATGCATTAAGCTGGATTAACGAACCTGCCGATTGGACATGCACCGAGCAAGAAGGCCTTCTTGTAGAGGCTCCGGCGAATGCCGATTACTATCAAGACCCTGCTGGCAAACATATGGTTAGCTCAGCCCCGTTCCTGCAGCTAACAGCCAGCAGCAGCTTCGAGCTCACAACGCGCTTAAGTGTTCAGATGAAGCATAAATACGATTCTGGCTGTCTCATGGTGATGGCGGATGACCGCAATTGGGCGAAGCTGTGCTTCGAGTACAATGGTCGCTATCCGACTATTGTGTCAGTCGTGACAATTGATGGCGTGTCGGATGATTGCAATTCGGAGCGAGTGGATGTGGAGAAACCGTTCTTGCGAATCGTGAGGCAAGCAAATTGTATGACCTTCTCCTACTCGGCCGATGGCGAAGTATGGGAGCAAATTCGCTATTTCGGCATGAAGCTGCAAGACGAATGCCGCGCGGGCGTCGTTGCCCAATCTCCTCAAGGGACGGGCTGCACGGTACAGTTTGATTTTCTGACTATGACAAGTCAATGATTCAATGAATCAGTGATTCTCTAAATTACTTCCCCATTCACACGCATTCTCCTGCCGTAAAATGGAAAAAAGGCTGCCGGATCCTAAAGCCCGTCAGCCTTCGCCTCACACACTAGCCTTCCTCAATATCTGCCCCGAGATCGCCTGCGACCTCTGTCATCCGCGAGATCACTGCATCATTGCTGCCCGACACGTAGATGTCGCTCTCATAATGACGGAACGGAATCTGCACGTTCTCGTAGCGCCACATGAAGAAATCCCCCGGAATGGTCATTGTCGTACCATCTGCCCCCGACACTTTCAACTCAGGCGCATATGTAAAATCAGACTGTGTCTCAAAATAAACCAAGCATGTTTCCAGCGTAATCGGCTGACGATCACCCTCATGCTCTCGATACTCCCTTGTAATCCGGTAACGCTTGCTCATATAAACAATACCTCCATCCAATTAACATGTCCCTCAGTATACCACGATTCGAAACCTCCCTGCTTCCATCCACCCCATATGACATAATTCATGCTTCTCTGGCTAACAATAAAGGAAATCATTTACTACAGACAGGTGATGCATGCGTGTTCGATGCCATAAAACGAAGCCAGAAGCCTAAACGATCGGCGACTCCAGTGCAGCTGAAGCCTGAAAAACTCGAGCAGCAAATTGCTCAAATTCAAGCTTACATGTCCAATACAGAGGATCTTAAAATTCAGAAGTTGTCCTGCTTTGGACATCGGTATGCCGTCCTATTCATCGAGTCACTTACGAAGCTAGAGACCATTCAAACCAATGTCATCGCCCCTCTAGTTGCATGCAGCGAAGGATCTGTCGAACAAATTCTCCATGCAGTCGATGCCAAGAAATCGTCTGATTTGGTGCATATAGCGCATTTTCTGCTGGATGGCTATTGTATAGTCGTCAAGGACAAGGAAGCCACAGCCATTCTATTGCCAGTCTCACAGACACATGCAAGGTCGATTCAAGAGCCCCGGGACGAGCAGGTCATCAAAGGCTCCCATGACGGCTTTATAGAAGATTTAAACACAAACCTCTACCTGCTTCGGGGCCGTGTGAGAAGCCCAGGCTTGAAAGTAAAGTACTTCACGTTCGGCAGCATGACGAGTACGAAGGTTGCCATGGTCTATATGGAGCATCTCGCTGATCCGAGGCTCGTAACAGAATGCGAGGAGCGGCTGCAATCCATCGACTTCGATAACTTGAATTCGGTAGGTAACTTGGACGAGATGCTCGAGGAGCATCCGTTCTCACCGTTTCCGCAAACGCTTCAGACAGAAAGACCGGATCGGGCAGCATCGTATCTGTTAGAAGGAAAAATAACGTTAATGGTGAACGGCTATCCAAGCGTGCTGATTCTGCCCATTACGTTCTTCTCGTTCTATCAATCGCCGGACGATTACAATAGCCGCTGGATTACCGGTTCATTCTTCCGGATTCTCCGATTAATCAGCTTCATTCTGGCCATTTGTTTGCCCGCCATCTATATCGCAACCGTCTCGTACCATTCCGAGGTGCTGCCGATCGGCATTCTCTATTCTGTCAAAGTATCGCTGACCTACGTTCCGCTGCCGCCGATCCTAGAAGCGCTTGTGATGCAAACGATTCTGGAGCTGCTCAAGGAAGCGGCGATCCGGCTCCCTTCGCCAATCGCACAGACGATCGGCATCGTTGGCGGCTTGGTTATTGGCTCTGCTGTGGTTGAAGCGAAATTGGTGTCGCACACCATGATTGTCGTGATCGGACTCACAGCGATCGCTTCCTTCGTATCGCCAATCAATGAATTCGGCACCAGCTTGCGGATATTAGGGTTCCCGATGATGCTGGCCGCCTCTTGGTTCGGCTTCTTCGGCATCGCCATCATGCTCATGCTGATCTTTATTCACCTGTGTAAGCTCGAAACGTTAGGCATTCCGTACTTCACACCGTTCGGTCCCTTTCAAGGGAAAGAGAATTTCAAAGATGTGTTTCTTCGAGTGCCGCTTTGGATGTCAATAAAGGATTCACGAAATACAAAGTTCGGGCTGTTCAAACAGTCATTGTTCGGAAGGTGGAAACGCTCTTGAACGCAACTGCGAACGCGACGATAACCAAATCCCAGCTGTTCTTTCTCATAATAAAAACCCAGATTGGCATCGGCCTACTGTCCCTACCCTCTGAGATTCAACATTCCGCCAAAGGGGATTCTTGGCTATCGGTGCTGTTCGCCGGCCTTGTCATCCAGCTCATATTGCTCATTTACTGGCAGCTTCTGAAGAAGTTCCAGGGCGCCAACTTGAGTCAAATTATCGTACGCCTGCTGGGGCCTTACTTGGGAAAAGCGCTCAACTTGGTCTACTATGTATTTTTCGTATTGATTGCGGCTTATGCGAGCAACCTGTACATTCAGCTTATTCATAACTGGATGTTGTTGCTCACTCCGCTCTGGATCCTGTTTATGCTTATTACTGGGACGAGCCTCTATTTGGCCTATGATAATTTACGTGTCATTGCCAGATTCTTCGTTTTCGCATCCATGCTGTTCATGGTGCTCATTCTAATCAGTTTTCTAACTTTGACGAATGAATTGCATCTCTCCTATATACTGCCCCTTGGACAATCAGGCATCAGCCCAATTCTTCAAGGCAGTGAGCGAACGTTCTTCTCGATGCTCGGATTTGAAGTGAGTCTCTACTTCTACGCGCAAGTGCAAGGAGACCGTACAGGAGGCCTAAAGGTGATGACACTTAGCAATTTGTTTGTCACGATCTTCTATACGTACTTCGTTTTTATATGCCAAATCGGATTAAGTCCCGATGCGTTAGGTCGAGTGAACGAACCTGTATTGTTTATCTTGAAAGGGCTGTCGTTTCAGCTCTTCGACCGGATTGACCTGATCTTCTTAACGATCTGGATCATCCCGATGACTGCTACGATCGTCTCCTATCTCTGCATCGCCGGCAAAAGCTTAACGGTAAAGCAGCCTGCATATCGCAAGCTCATCGTCTTTAGCGGGCTGACCGTCTTTGTGTGCGGCTGGTATTTATCTACGTTCGAGAACCTGGATTTATTCAGCAAGTGGCTGGAATACGGTTATCTCATCATGATCACGGCGGTGCCGATTACGTTGTGGCTGGCATCGTTTCTTGTGAAAACAAGCGGAAAGGCTGAATCCACATGAACCGGATTGCGTTCTTCATCTGCATCGGACTCATCGCTCTAATCTTAAGCGGCTGCTGGGACAGTCAGCTGTTAACGACCAAGAAGATCGTGAATGGGATTAGCTTCGATGCAGGTGAAAATCAAAAATTTCTAGGCGCGGTTAGAACTGTCATTCTGGAGAGTAAAGGCGGCGGCCAATTTGATGTAAAGGATGAATTCAAGCAAGCAGAAGGTGCTTCACCGTCCATCATTGCGTCGAGGATTGATACGATGCTTCCCGGCACCGTTGAAATCAGCAAAACCCATGTCGTTATTTTGGGAGACACACTTGCGAAGAAGGACATTTTCTCTCCTCTTGAAGCGATTATTCGCAACCCAAAAGGCTATTTGCAGTCGCATCTCCTGATCAGTAAAGGGAAAGCCTCTGAGATCTTAGCTTATCGGAAGATCGAGAACAACCCTGTCGCTTTCGGCATTAAACAAATTCTTGATGGAGCCGAGCACTCTACATTGGTACAGGATCAAACGATCTATTCCGTATGGAGCCAGGTTTATGATTCCGGAGGCGATTTGGTCGTTCCGCTGGTACGCAAATTAAACGAGTCGGCTTTAGTCATTGATGGGATCGCTCTCATGCAAGGAAGCCGTTATTCCGGCGTATCTTTGATAGGTGAGGATGCGACACTGCTTCTGCTTATGAACGGTAAGCTCGGGAAGATTGCTTCGCTCAATATTCCCGTTCAGCAAAACTTAGTCACGTTCCAAGTTCGCAAACTAAAACAGAAATTGAAAGTCAGCGTAAACCAGCGTACATCCGCCGTCGAATGCACGGTAAAGGTGGAACTCTACGGTGCTATTCAGTACTATCCAAGCGAGCTAGGCATCGACATCGATCGAGAACAGCTGAGTAAGAAGATAGTCGCGAGCATTAACGCACAAGCAGCAGAAGTCATAAGGCAAATGCTGCAAGCCAACTGTGACGCTCTTGGTATCGGGAGGCATTTAAGCATACATTACCCTCGGCTATGGAAGAAGATGAATTGGAAGGACAAGTATAAGGAAGCGAACGTGAAGCCGGATTTTCGCATCCATATTCAAAGCACCGGGTTATTAAACTGAAATAAGAAGAGCAATCGAATGACTGACATAGGGTCAGTGACGATCGCTCTTCTTCGGCATTCATCAACCTTTATTCCGCTACAATCCATTCCAGCTGGCACTTCACCAAAAGCATTCATCCTCGATGATTTGCAGCAGTTTCGCGATGTCTTCCCGATACACCTCACCGATATTGCCGATGCGGAACGTATCAGCAGCGCTGATCTTGCCCGGGTAGATGACGAAGCCCGCCGCTTTCAGCCGAGCGTACAGCTCCTCGAAGCTGAATCGTTCGCTCTGTGGATAGTAGAACGCGGTAATGAATGGCGACTGCACCTTGCTCTGCAGCAGTGGGTAAACGCCTAGCTGCCTCATGCCGTTTACGAGCAGCTCCTGGTTCGCTGTATATCGCTGGTAGCGTGCAGCGACGCCGCCCTCTTGCTCCAACTCGCGCAGAGCTTGATCGAATGCGCGAACGACATGCGTCGGCGAAGTGAACCGCCACTTGCCGCCTCCAGCTTCCATCGCCGACCATTGGTCGTACAGGTCGAGCGACAGTGAACGGGCTTGCCCAGCGCAGCCGGCAAGCGCCTCGGTGCGGGCGATGATGAAGCCGAAGCCCGGCACGCCTTGAATGCACTTGTTGGCGCTGCTGATTAAGTAATCAATCTGCAGCTCATGCACGTCGAGCGGGATGCCGCCGAAGCTGCTCATCGCATCGACAATAACGGTCTTGCCATGCACTTTCGCAATAGCAGCAACATCCGCGATCGGGTTCAGCATTCCGGTTGTCGTCTCGCAGTGAACGATTGCGACATGCGTAATGTCTCCCTCTTCTTGCAGACGCTGCTTTAAATCGGCTGCGCGAACTTGCTCGGTCTCGCCGAAGTCGAGTACCGTAGTCGCAATGCCATAGACGCTCGCCATCTGGGCAATTCGTTTGCCGTATGCGCCATTGGTAAGGACGAGCAGCTTGCCGTCACGCGGGATGACGGAGCCGATCACCGACTCCACGCAGAAGGTACCGCTGCCCTGCATCAGAACAGCTGTGTATCGCTCCGGCGTATTCGTCGCCAAGTGAACGAGCCGGCTGCGAATGCTTTGTACAAGTCCGTTGTAATCGTTATCCCACGTGCACCAGTCGCGAAGCATCGCTGCTTTGACCGTCTCTGAGGTGGTGAGCGGGCCCGGTGTTAGCAGTAAGTATGGACGATTCGAGCTATTCGCGCTTGTGTTTGTGCGTGCTGCTTGCTCGCGATCTGCGCCTCCAAACGCATCTGACGCATCTGACGCATCTGCGCTGTTCATCATGGACGCTCTCCCTTTTCTAATCGCACATGAATACGAGCGATGATCTGATCCAGCTCTCCTATAGACTCCGCGATATAATGTGCGCCAGCTGCAGTCAGCCGCACTGCGACTGCTTTTTTGCGGCGGTCCAATTCCTCTGGCTCGCAAGCTTCCACTTCTGCTTCCGACATGCCGAGCTCGCTGCTGCCGAGAATCACACCGACCGTCCAGCAGCCTGCATGAACCCCTTCTTGCATATCGCTGACAGTATCTCCGGCTTTCACAATATGGTGCATCGGATAAACGCCTAGCAGCTCAGCATTACGGTAAATCATCCAAGGATAAGGCCTGCCGGCAGCCACCTCATCGGGCGTGACGAGCGAATCAGGCGCATAGCCTTGCGTGCCTGCGCTCTTGCACACAATATCCATCATCGGGCGAGTGTAGCCCGTCGTCGAGCCGATGACAATACCTTGCTCCCGCAATCTAGCTGTGAGGTCGACCGCGCCTGGCACTGGAGTTGCATATTCGTGTAGTGTGCTGAACAGCATCGGCTCGAAGTCCGCGTACAGCGCGTCAATATCTGCTTCCGTAGGCAGGTTGCCGAACTTGCTTTCCCACAATGCAGCGATTCGCTCCATATTGCACATCGCCTGAATATGATCGCGCTTCAGCATCCCCATCGGTCCGCGTGCTTCTTCTACCGTTACTTCAATCCCTCGGCGGGCAAATACATGCACAAATACATGCAGTGGTGCGAAACAACCGTAATCTACCATTGTACCTGCCCAGTCGAGCATAACTGCTTTTATCATTAATGCTCTCTCCCTTAGCCTCTATGGATATCGCCAAAGCGAGGAACCTGTCGCCGTTGGCATGAATTTATCCTCTTAATAAGCGCTGTCTCAAGGATATCCTCAGTATATATTCAAAATGTAACACCAGTATTGATTCCACGTAAAGAAATTGTTTTTAATTGCTTTTAGTTGGTTTTAGTTGGCTTTTCGGATTTAAGCTTTGTTTTCCACACAACAAAAAAACTGAACTCCAATCGGAGTCCAGTTTCTGTAACCCTGTTGCCTGCTATGCGCCTGAAGCTTCGACGATGGCTGATCCTCTTCTCCGTCCATATACGATGCGGGAGAGCAATACACTCACCTCGTAGAGCACAACGAGCGGAATAAACACCATCATATGAGAGATCAGCTCCGGCGGGGAGATCAGACTTGCCACGATCACGAGCACCAGATACGCATATCGACGCATCTTATGAAGCGCCTGAGGCGTCAGCACGCCGATCTTTGTCAGAAACATTACTACAACAGGTAGCTCGAAGGCAATTGCAAGCGGAATAATAATATTGAACATGAAGCCAAAATATTGCGCAACCCCGTAAGTCTCCACCAGCTGCAAGCTCTTCGTAATCTTAGTTGTAAAGGCAAAGCTCATCGGATAAACGATAAAATATCCGAACGCGAGACCTAGTAGGAAGCAAATCACGCTGTACGGGACGTAACGCAACGCTGCGGCACGTTCATCGGGATGCAGCCCAACACGTACGAAGCCCCATAATTGATAGAGAATGAAAGGCAATGAGATCGTCAGCGCGAATACTAGCGCAATCGTCATGTACATTCGAATGCCGTCCCACGGAGAGAAGACATTCCAGGTCATATCTGCGGCTGGCGGGACACTCTTCAAATAATGCAGCACCTTGGGCGACAGGTACAACCCAGCTCCAAGCGACAGAAGCAGTACCGCAAGGCTTCGCCAAATCCTTCGTCGCAAATCCGTCAAATGAGAGATGAGCGTCATCGTCTCTTCCACTCGGCTCATTCGCAGCACACCCTTCCGCCCTTGCGAAGCTCGAATGTATGAAATCCATCTCGCAGCTTCCCGTGAATCTCTTTTACCTTCTCTACATCATCAAACGAATACTTACGCGCGCCGCCTTTCGATCGTACCGGAAAAACCAATTGCTTCTCCTCATAGTATCGAATTTGCCTTTCCGATAAACCAGTCAAGTCGCATACAGTTCCAATGCTCATCACCTTGTCATGCATCGTTTGAACGGCCTCCCCTCGTGCGTATCGTAGTCGAGAGACGAGTCTAATGTCATATAACCTAACACAAACTCTTCTTGTTTCGAAATGATATCAGCATATTACTGAATTTTCAATGGGACTGCACGCCCAGAACCGTGGTTTATATGGTAATTTATACCTCTTTCTACAAATGAAATCCAGTTAAAAACTACCGTAGTGGTGCACTTTCTCAGCCTTTACACCATCACATGATTCAAATTATTTATCGCATATATAAAATTTATTGATGTTAGACTTTCTGACAATTTATTGGATTTGCTCGAAATTTCCATGTTACATTTCTCCACAGAGACGGACACCTGGTCCACCAAAGGAGCTGAAGAAGCATGGAGACGAAAGAAACACCAAATGAAGTATCACGCCGCCAATTTCTGACGACAGTCGGCAGAGTCGGCGGTGCCGCGGCCCTTTTCAGTGTCATGGGCACGATGGGGCTGTTCACGCCGCAAACGATGAAAGCAGCGGAATATACGCCGCCTTCTAGCTGGGACCTCAAAGGCACGAGCCGTTCCGGCAAGAAGATCGTCATTCTCGGCGCGGGTCTCGCCGGTCTGACTGCCGCCTATGAGCTCGGCAAAGCCGGCTATGATTGCACGATCCTCGAAGCCCGTGCCCGCACCGGCGGACGGAACTGGTCGGTACGACGCGGCACGACCATCACCGAAGTTGGCGGACAGAAGCAGGTTGCCCGCTTCGACGACGGCCATTATTTGAACGCCGGCTGTATGCGCATCCCTCAGTTCCATGTCACGATGGAATATTGCCGCGAGTTCGGCATTCAGATGGAGCCTTTCAACAACGTGAACGAGAGCGCCTACTACTACAATGACAACGTGCCGAGCACCCTCTCGAACACTCCTGTCCGTAAACGTGCCGCGAAGGCCGATGCCAAGGGCTACATAAGCGAGCTGCTGGCTAAGGCAATTAACCAGCCAGGACTCGATCTGCCAGTTACGCCAGAGGAGAAGGAGAAGATCGTCGCCTACCTCCGTTCCGAGGGCAATCTGGACGCCGACTTGTTCTACAAGGGCTCCTCGCGAGGCGGATACAAAGACGAACCAGGCTCGCGCCTCGACGCAGGCGTCATTCGCGATCCGTTCGACATGAAGGCGATCATTAACTCCGGTTTCGCGAGTTATTTCAGCAGTGAATACGAGTACGACCAGCAAATGATGATGTTCCACCCTGTCGGCGGCATCGACGCGATTCCGAAGGCGTTCGAGAAGCGGCTCGGCAACCGGATCAAGCACAATATGGAAGTGAGCGAAATCAAGCATGTGGGCGATAAGGTGCAAGTTTCCTACACCGACCTGCTGAGCGGGGAAGCGAAGCAGATCGAAGGCGACTTCTGCATCTGCACCATTCCGCTGTCCGTGCTGAAGACGATCAAGCACGACCTGTCGCAGGAAATGACGAAAGCGATCAACAATACCAACTACGCGAACGCTGGCAAGATCGGCTTACAGTTCAAGCGCCGGTTCTGGGAGGAAGATGACCTCATCTTCGGCGGCAACACGCTGACGAATATGGACATCTCGTCCATCTACTACCCGCCTACCAATTATTTTGCCAAGAAAGGCTTGCTGCTCGGCTACTATGCCTTTGGCTCCAAGGCGGACAAACTCGGCGCGCTATCCTTCAAGGATCGCGAAGCACTTGCCCTTGCTCAAGGCGCTAAGATTCATCCGCAATATTACAACGAATTCGAGTCCTCCTTCTCCGTCAACTGGAAAACAATCAAATACAACATGGGCAGCTGGGTCTCATACTCCGCTGACGACCGGAAGACGAATTATCCGGTACTCTGTAAGCCTGACCGCCGCGTCTACCTCGCCGGCGAGCATATTAGCTACATTACAGCCTGGATGGCAGGCGCAATCGAATCCGCACGTGAGGTCGTTACCGATATCCACGAGCGCGTCATGAAAGAATAGGAGGGAGAAGAATGAGCATGAACCTATCTCGTAAAGTTAAAATCACCATCGGAGCAGTCATTATCTCTTCTCTAGCCGCTACCGCTACTGTGTATGCCGCTATCACGCCGAATAAATATCCGCTTACCCCGATTTATGAACCGGAATTCTATGGCAGTCCTTCATCTTCAATCGCAAGCGCGGTCGCTCTGCCTGCCAGCGCAGCTACCTTCTCGACGAGCGGTACGACGCCTTCCATGATCAATAAAGAAGGCAAAACGATCTATGAACGCTACGGCGACACCGAAGCGCAGGGGACCAGCATTTTGCAGAACATTGAGAAGCAGCTGAAGGAGCAAGGGCTGACCATGAAGGATGTCATCTACCTTCGTGTCTACATCGCCCCGGATGCAGCGAAGGAAGGCAAGTTCGACTATGACGGCTGGTTCAAGGCGTATGCCAAGTACTTCAACACGAAGACTAATCCAACGAAGACCGCCCGCTCTACCGTCGGCGTAGCAGGTCTTGTTAGTCCAGATTGGCTGATCGAGATTGAGGCCGTTGCCGCTTATCCAAGCCTGCATAACCAAGACTAATCCTTGAGGAGATGATCCGCATGCTGCAAAATATTGGTTTACCAGGTCTAATGATGATTCTTGTTGTCGTTCTTATTATATTCGGACCTTCCAAGCTCCCTGAGCTGGGCCGTGCGGTCGGTCGCACTCTGCATGAGTTCAAATCCTCCGCTAAGGAGCTCGTCTCCGACACGAAGGAAGAGGTTTCGGAGAATAAGTCATAAGCTTCCCCTTCTCCGCAAGAAAGCCCGCTCTATGAGCGGGCTTCAAGCATTTCTATAGACGATAACACTACCTTAAGTTTGTGCGTCGCGATTGTTAGAGCAATAGATGGATTCTGATGATTGATCAAAGTATGTTCCAGCTTCTCTATTGCTACGGTGAGCTCTGCTGCTCCAATGCTTAACGCGGCATTCTTAAGCGTACGTGCCAAGAAGAGCGCATTCTCCAGGTCGCCTTTGCTGATCGCATATTGGATCCACTTCATTGTATCCGCGTGCTCGATCATAAACTCATTTAGTAGCTTTGCCAAACGTTCCGCATGAATAGAAGCTCGCCTGTCCTCCTTCTGTTTGAAACTATCGTCCATAGCCCTCTGCAGCACATTGAACAACTCTAAAGGAGCGAACGACTTCGACAAAGACGCGTTCATGCCCGCCTTCAGCACCCGCTCCTTGACCTCATCTATCGCCTCGGCTGTTACGGCGATAATCGGCGTTTCCCATCCGCTCTCCTGCTCCCGGATAGTTCTCGCTGCTTCATAGCCGTCCATAACCGGCATTTGCAAATCCATTAGTATCGCATCGTATTGCTTGGAAACAGCCATTTGAACCGCTTCCGCACCATCATTCGCAACGTCAACCTCCATACCCATCTCCGTGAGTATCGCCTTCATTACTTCTTGAATGATTGCATTATCTTCGACTAATAGAATATGAGCTGGATAGAGGCGAAGGAATGGTGGCGAGTTGGATATCAAATTCATCATGCTCCCCCTTGTGCTTATGCTGACTCTTAGGATGTCATCCGAGGCAAACCACTTTTCATACATACAGCATTTGTTCTCATTATAGTAACGAGGCTTGCTCCTGTATAATACATAAACCGACATATAATATAGCTTCAAATCTATGAAAAATAATCCTTTTATTAGTGCATGCTTCATGTATAATACATAATGATTTTCTGCGTTTTCAAAAGGAGGCAACATCGTGTGGAAATCCTTCAATTGCGATACTTTCTAGCGACCGCAAAGCTTGAACAAATGACGAAAGCCGCAGAGCAATTGAACATCGCGCAGCCTTCGCTAAGCAAAACCATCTCACGCCTCGAAGAGCAAGTCGGCGTGCCGCTCTTCGATCGGAATGGCCGTAATATTCGCCTGAACGCATATGGACAAGCTTTTCTGAAACGGGTCGAGAACGTCTTCACCGAGCTTGATGAGGCTGAGCGGGAAATCCGCGACATGGCTGGACTCGACCGCGGTGTCATCACCTTGGCTGTTTCACTAACCAACTTATTACCGGAAATGCTGGGAGCTTTCTTAGAAAAGCATCCAAATATACAATTTCACCAAGTGGTTGAACCGATCGACGTCATGCAGCAAATGCTCGAGCGAGGCAAGATCGACATGTGCCTTACCTTCGCTGAGATCGGGGGCGAGCATATCGAGTCCCAGGAGCTGCGCACGGAGGACATTTATTTGCTTGTCCCTGATAAACATGCTTTGGCAGGCCGTGAATCCGTATCGCTGCATGAATTGAAGGATGAATCCTTTATTGGCTTACGGCCGATATTCTGGTTCAGACAAATGACGGATCGCTTATGTCTTCGAAATGCCGGTTTCACGCCGAGGACAACGATTGAAGTGGATGAAGTGGATGCCGTTCTGCTGCTGCTGAAGCAAGGGCACGGGGTGGCGTTCGCGCCGGATTTGGCATGGAGAACGAGGATGGACCTCAGTCAGAATCGGGTTCGAATTTCCGACTGGGATGGACAAGTACAGCTGAGACTAGTTTCGTCTAACAGACATTACATGTCTGCTGCTGCACAGAAATTCCGCGAGTTTATCATCGAGTATTTCTCCAAGCTGAACTGGTAAATGGAAAGAAGCGTGCGAGATTCGCACGCTTCTTCTTATGTCCTTGCGCTCACCAGCATAAGGACATTCGGATGGAAAAACAAGCAGATTGGTCTGCCGGGTTAAATGTCAAGATGAGACCTTCCGGCGAGTAGGTGAGGCCGAACGGACTCTTCACGCCCGCTGCCTGGATCAAACTGACCGCTTTGCTATGCTCGCTCTTTGACGCAGCTTCCTTAATATTTTTCGCTAAGTCAGCGCTTTGCGACAGCTGTGTCAGCAGATGATACATCTCGAGCGTTGGCACCATGAATTGATTCGCGGAATATTTAAACTGTGTAACGTCGGACGGATCCGGCGTTGTCGGTGCCCGATACGCCCCATACGGGTGCCCATAACGATAGTAAGCATGCATAGCGTTCTCCACCTTTTCCTGAAAACAACACACAATCCTGCAGCTCCGATAGTATATGGGCATTGGGCGTAGAGCGTTCCGCTTAAGTATAGAAGCCCTCCAGATATAAAAAACCGGAATACACGACAAGTGCGTGCATTCCGGAAGTTTCAGTTTTATACGCCTTTTTCGAGATTGGACTCAACCAGCTTCTTTACTTTCTCGTCGGTCAAATCATAGTATTTCAGAAACAGCACGAGGGCGATAACGGAGCCAACAACCGGTCCCCAATGGACAGATGCCCATAGCGCATTAAGCGCAGTATCCGACTGTGTCACCGTTTCTCCTTCAACGGCCGCCTTATAGCCGGCAATGCCGATAATCCACATGCCGACACCACCAGAAATGGCCGCACTCACCTTCGCCATAAACGTTTGAGCCGCGAAAGTGACCGCTTCGAACCGCTTCCCTTTTTGATGTGCATCATATTCGATGCAGTCCGCGAAGAACAACGAATAAACGACCAAGAACGGTGCAGAGAACAGTCCTTTCAGGAAGGACAGCACAAGAAACATCGTCAAGCTTTCCTTAGCGAAGAAGTAAAGGAGCACCGAAAATACTGCCGTAGCCGCAAACGAGATTACTACCAGATTGATTTTCCCGAATTTGCGAATCAAGACGGGTGCAAATGGCGCCACAAGGATCATGGGCAGAACGCTGACCCCCAAGAGTGTTGCTGTTGCATTGGAATCATGATAGATGTCGCTCGCGAGAAAAGGCGTCAGCGTCTGCATAAAATTCAATCCGTTCGCAATTAGGCTGACGATGACGATGATCACCAAATATTTGTTGCTGAGAATCGTCTTGAATATTACGGACATCGACGGCGGATTGTCAGGGACATGCTTTATTCTTTCTTTGGCAAACCGGATCATCATCATGCAACCGAAAGCAATCAACGAGAAGACCAGCACGGTCAGAAACCAATTATCGTCCGTCGCCGAGAGCACAAGCGGGAATGCAACCATGCCGGCAAGTCCGCCTACGAGCCCCGTTATTTTGTTGTAGGTGAGCAGTAGGTTTCTTTCTTCAGGGTATGGCGTCATGACGGTCGAGAGCGCGTAAGCAGGCGCATCCGCAGCCGCGTAGAAGGTCCCCCAGAGGAAATAGGTAATGGCGGCATAAGCAATTCGTACGCTTAAGCTCTGATCAAGCAGAAAACCGTCAAAACCGAAGCAAAGAATGGTAAAGAACGGAACCGTAATTGCAGCCAGCAGTACCCATGGTCTGAACTTACCGCTCTTGAAATTCGATCGTTCGACGACCGCTGCCAGCATCGGGTCCACAAATGCGTCCCATATTCGCGCTGCGAGCAGAATACCCGCGACTGCCGTTGCTGGAATTCCAAGCGTTCCTGTGTAATACACGCTTAAGAAAGAAGTCAGTATAAAGTATACGATGTTCTGCCCCGAGAAAAACAAGTCGTAGCTTGTTCGTTCAAACCGCGTCGCGGCGTATTGTTTGGTCATGATGCAGCCTCCTACGCGGATTTCATAATAATATAATTAGTGCTGTAATGATTTCAGAATCTCGCCTGCTGTTTGCTCATCGAAAATATTGGTGATAAACAAGGTCATCATCCCTTGCATCTCTTCCGGCGTGAACCCCATTTCGATATCCGAGCTTGAGATCGCACCCATAAATGATTGCAAGAAGCCAATTGCCTGCGCTTTCGCCTCTTCTCCTTCGATTGTTGCTTGTACGAAAGGCGTCGAAGCCAAACCAATCAAGCCGAACTCAGACATTTGAGCTTGCAGCCGGATCAAGAAATCGTCATAGCTCCGATCAATCGTCCACGCCGCTTCAGCCAAAGCTTGAATACGCGGTGAAATCATTGCCTCCAGAACGTCGCTTGACGGAACGCGTTCCGTCCAGATGCAGCCTTCAATGCCAAGCACGTTGTCTCCCTGCAGCCCCGTATGCTGTCTGATCTCAGGACTATATTCATAGGTTTTCTTAAGAGGCACAACGCAATAAGGATAGTCAAAGTAAGCATGGAACGTTTCCGAGAAGATCATCTTCCGACCCTTCTCAAAGTGCGGGTAGACATAGCTGTCCTGCGATATTTCCATCCAATATTGAGCGGTGATGTCCTTAGCTAGTTCCTCGGATTTCAAGCTGTCATTCCAACAAATAACTTCTTTTCCTTTAGCTCTTAAATAAGCGGCGACTTTGCCTGTGAATACGCCTTGCAGCTCCTCACTGTTAGGAATGCCGTTTTCTTTCATGAACGCAATGCAATGCGGACACTGATTCCATTTCTCCTTCGGAGCTTCGTCCCCTCCCAGATGTATCCGGTTTGACGGGAATAATGCAGTCACCTCATCCATCAGCTGATAAATCCACTCATACGTGCTCTCTTTGCCTGCGCAAATAATCGTTTTAAAAATTCCAGCCTTATCTGCGACCTGGATTTGCTCATCGAAGCAGCCCAGATGCGGATAAGACGAAATAGCCGCGGAGGAATGTCCAGGCATATTGATCTCAGGGATGACTTCAATGCCTCGTGCCGTCGCAAAGCGGACGATTTCTTGAATTTGCTCCTGCGTATAGTATTGTCCTCTTCCGCCCACTTCGTGCAGCTTCGGGAATACCTTGCTTTCAATACGCCAGCCCTGGTCTTCTGTCAAATGCCAATGAAGCACATTTAGTTTGAACAGCGACATCTCTTCGATGATTCTCTTCATTTGATCGATATCGAAAAAATGTCGGCAAACGTCGACCATTAGTCCACGATACTTATATTGAGGCCAGTCTCGAAGTGTCGTATGAGGAAGAACGCCTTCGTTCTTAGCTGTGGCCTCTGCAGTCAAATGAATAAGTGTCCCAAGCGCCCACGTCATGCCAGCATCGTCCTTCGCTGCCAAACGGATGCCTTGACCGTCAATTTCCAAATGATAAGCCTCGCGATCCGCCTCTTCATCAAGCGACAAAATAATGTCGACATCTTGAATGGAACCGCTTACGGTACCGTTAATTTGAAAATGCTCTCTCATTCTCGTTAAGAAAACATCGACAATTTCTTGATTAAACGTTCCGATATGAATGCTAAAACCGTCTTTAAGTGCGAAACTGTCTTCTTTAGTGACAACAGGTCCATTGGATTTTGGAATCATAAGCATAAATAGTTCCCCCTCCTGATCTTAGGTCTTTATATTATCCCACACAGAGCAAATAATCAATAATATTTTCTCACTTTGTGAATATTTTTAGGAGTAAAAAAATCCATCTCTAAAATGGACTTCTTCATCATGCTTTAAGACCTTGCAATATGACATCCACCAGAAGCGACAGGCTCTTTCGATCATAGCCGGATTCGCTCTTAATAATCTCTCCCCTATAAAGCAAGCGTTGTGTAAGTGACAGAATTGCAGACGCTGAGATGAAAAATATTTCTTCGATATTTTTCGCGTACTTTTCTTTGATGCTTCCGTCTTCAATGCCACGGTTTAGCTCTTGCTGAATCGAGCGTCGGCTCTCTTCATAGAAGGACGTGAAGGATGATTCCTCATGTTCATTGCTGTAGCTTTTGTGAAAATAATAATCGGAATGAACGGTGAACAGAATAAGCTCTTCGTTATGGAGGAAGTAGTCCAAGTAAGCGTTCAGTATAAATTCAATTCGGGCAAAGCCTGTCGTTAAATAAGTGGGAATCTTCAATTCTGACGTTATCTTTCTGAATTCCGACATCGTACACTTAATTAATTCGAGTGCGACATCATCTTTACTCTTGTAATAAAAATACAGCGTCCGGCGTTGAATGAAAGCTGCCTCTGCGATATCCTGCATCGTCACATTCTGAATGCCTTTCTCGAGAAACAAACGGAACGCTTGATTCAATATTTTATTTCGCTGGATATGCTTCGTTTTACTCTCATCGTAATTTACTTCGAGCACCAATTTGCTTCCCCCCAATCGTTATATTAACAATAACCTTGTTATGAGCTTCTTTTCAACCCCTCACCGCTCCGCTATTCTAAATAACTATGAGGGCATCGCCCAGGACGCAGCGAAATAGAGGCATCCGCGAGAACAAATAAAGTCTCGTTGACGCCTCGCTTTCTAAGTCGAGCCTTATCCTCTGCTGCGCGGCTGCGGCGCATAAGCAACACAATCGACTTCAATCAGATAGTCGCCAATTCCGCTCACAACAGTCGTTCTGGCGGGATAGGGTTGATTGAACAGCTCTGAATAGGTTTTATTGTAAGCTGGTAAATCCTCCGATTTGCTTAAATGGACATCCATCTTCACAATGTGGTCGAGCGTTAGCCCCACTGTCTTCAGTATTATTTCGATGTTAGCAATCGTTTGTTTCGTTTGCTCCTCAATGGTGTTCCCTGCGATTTCACGGGTATACGGGAATACGCCGACCTGCCCAGCTACATACACGAAGTCACCTGCGATTACTGCATGAGAGAACGGCAATGGGAATTGCGGCGCTTGTTCGGACCAAATGGCTTTGGACATTATTAGTATTCCTCCTCTGTTGGCAAGACGATTCGCGGCATGGAAGAAATTGCCGACGGTTTCACCTTAGCATAACGAAGTGGACAATGACTAGCAGTTGCCGCTCTCTTAGTGGATAAAAATGATCCGACTAGCTAAAAAAGCCGCCCCACACCAAAGTGCGGGACGGCCCCAATACGATATAAGTCAGAGATTAATTCCGGATTAGATAATCGAATGCGCCAAGTGCTGCTGTCGCGCCTGATCCCATCGAAATAATAATTTGCTTGAAAGGACTGTTCGTGCAGTCACCTGCTGCGAACACGCCAGGAACGGTCGTTGAGCCGTGGCTGTTCACCACGATTTCGCCCATGCGCGTACGCTCGATGTCTTCGCCAAGCCAATCTGTGTTCGGAACAAGACCGATTTGAACGAATACGCCTTCGAGCTCGACATGCTGCTCGCCGCCGGTATCACGTTCGATGTAGGTAATTCCGTTTACTTTGTCCGTACCCGTAATTTCCTTCGTCTGAACGTTCTTATGAACCGTTACGTTAGGCAGGCTGTACAGACGCTCTTGAAGCACCGCATCCGCCTTGAGCTCCGGAAGAAATTCCAGAACAGTAACATGGCTGACGATACCCGCGAGGTCGATTGCCGCCTCGATACCGGAGTTGCCGCCGCCGATGACCGCTACGCGCTTACCGATAAACAATGGGCCGTCGCAGTGCGGGCAATAGGCTACGCCCTTGTTCTTGAACTCCGCTTCACCCGGAACGCCAACATTACGCCAACGGGCACCTGTGGACAGGATAACCGTCTTACTGCGCAGGACAGCGCCGTTCTCAAGCTCAACCTCGATGAGTTCCTTCTTCTCGAGACGTTTCGCCTTTTGAAGCTTCATCACATCAACGTTGTATTCCTTCACATGCTCTTCGAGACTTGCTGCAAGCTTCGGACCTTCGGTGTACTTCAAGCTAATGAAGTTCTCGATGCCTACAGTGTCCATCACCTGGCCGCCGAAACGCTCAGCGACGATACCTGTGCGAATCCCTTTACGGGCTGCATAGATCGCTGCGCTTGCGCCAGCAGGACCGCCGCCGACAACGAGCACGTCGTACGGTTCTTTATTGAACAGCTCCGAATCGTCACGGTTCGTGTCGACCTTCGCCAAAATCTCTTCGATCGTCATACGGCCGCCGCCGAAGAATTCGCCGTTCAAATACACGGATGGCACAGCCATCACGTCTCTTCTCTCGGCTTCGTCTTTAAATACAGCGCCGTCGATCATCGTGTGCGAAATCCCTGGATTGAGAACACTCATCAAGTTCAGCGCCTGCACGACATCCGGGCAGTTATGGCAGCTTAAGCTGATGAACGATTCAAACTGGAATTCACCTTTGATGCGCTTAATCTGATCGATAACTTCCTGCTCCACTTTCGGAGCCCGGCCGCTGACTTGCAGCAGCGCGAGCACGAAAGAAGTAAACTCATGGCCGAGCGGTATACCGGCGAACGCAATGCCTGTGTCTTCACCTGGACGGTTCACACTGAAGCTTGGCGTTCTCGGTAGATCCGCTTTCTCGACCTTGACGCGGGAAGTCATGCTCGTCAGTTCATCCATCAGCTCAAGGATATCTTTCGATACTTGATCATCGCCGGTTTGAACTTTGATGAGCACGTCGCCTTCCATCAAAGCAAGATACTGTTGTAATTGTGCTTTAATCTCGGGATCTAACACCATTAGGATCGCTCCTTAGATTTTACCTACGAGGTCAAGGCCCGGCTTAAGTGTAGCGCCGCCTTCTTGCCATTTCGCTGGGCAAACTTCACCTGGATTGTTACGAACGTATTGAGCTGCTTTGATTTTGTTTACGAGCGTGCTTGCATCACGGCCGATGCCGCCAGCGCTGATTTCAACCGTTTGGATAACGCCATCTGGATCGATGATGAACGTACCGCGGTCAGCCAGACCAGCTTCTTCGATCAATACGTCGAAGTTGCGGGAGATTGTGTGCGAAGGATCGCCGATCATAATGTATTCGATTTTGCGGATTGTATCCGAGTTGTCGTGCCATGCTTTGTGAGTGAAGTGAGTATCTGTCGATACGGAGTACACTTCAACACCAAGAGATTTCAAAGTTGCATACTGATCTTGCAGGTCGCCAAGCTCAGTTGGGCATACGAATGTGAAGTCAGCTGGGTAGAAGCAAACAACGCTCCATTGGCCTTTAAGGTTCTGTTCCGTTACTTCGATGAATTTTCCGCCTTGGAAAGCTTGAGCTTTAAATGGTAGTACTTCTTTTCCGATTAGAGACATTGATATTTCCTCCTAGAGAGTGTTTATTTAAAATAATTCTAAACTGATATTAATTCTCAGACGGCTTTTTGTCAAGCCTTTTTCGCCTCTAACTGATAACTATTTTCAATTACGCCATTTCGAGACCAAAGACCTTGTTTGCCATCTGCTAGTATTGTCCATCTCTTGTTCATTATACAAAATCCCGGTCAGCTAATGCTAGTGGACGGGCTTTTTGACGTTCGGAATTTCATTTAAGCTGCATTTAAGTTACCTCGCCTATTGTAAAGGTATCGCAAGAGCTTATGGCTTATGAGGAGTGACTTACAGATGAATCATCCAAAGAAAAGAAAATCGCGGCGAAGACTCATTATCGGCTTGACCCTATCCTTAACGATTGTCGGTACAGTCCTATATGGATTGGCGGACCGCTACTTGATCGAGCATGTTGAGGTTATCGTTCAGCCTGTGAAGGCGAGCGGGACCGCTCCTGCTTCTTCTGCTACAGCCTCGGCAGCAACAGAAGGCACATCAACAACCAATCAAGCTGGGTCGAAAAATGCAACGAGCGACGATTGGAACTACAGCAGCGATGATATGAGCATTGCAATCAAGAAAGTGGTGACAGGATCAGGCGATGACAAAGTCACCTATTATGTCGCTGATGTGCAGGCCAAGGATGCAACACATCTGCTGACGGCCTTCGCAGACAACGCATTCGGGCGCAACATTACCGAGGTTACCTCGGAGATCGCATCATCGAATAACGCGATTCTCGCGATAAACGGCGATTATTATGGCTTCCGAAATGATGGAGTCATCATTCGTAACGGCACTTTATATAGGAACGAGCCAGCCCGAGTGGGATTGGCGCTATACAGTGACGGCACGATGAAATCGTACAACGAAGAAGAAGTGTCAGCTGATGAGCTGCTTGCCGCGGGCGTCACGAATACGTTCTCGTTCGGCCCTGCACTGATTAAGGATGGCGAAGCGAGTACGGATCTCGATAATGTGAAGATTGATACGAACTTCGGTAACCGCTCGATCGACGATGCGAACCCGCGTACGGGCATTGGTATCATCTCGCCGAACCATTATGTCTTCGTTGTCGTCGATGGTCGGCAAGAAGACAGCAGAGGTGTAACACTGAATGAATTCGCTCAGCTCTTTAAGGGGCTAGGCGCAACCGAAGCCTACAATCTCGACGGCGGCGGTTCATCCACGATGTACTTTATGGGCCGCGTCGTTAACAGCCCAGGCAGCAACGGTAATGAGCGCGGTGTCAGCGATATTATCTATCTCGGTGAATAAGGAGGAAGAAGCAAATGACTGTATTGATTCCAGCGTATGAACCTGACCATCGTCTTCTTGAATTAATTGCCAATTTACAGAGGATGGATAGCAGCATGCATATCGTCGTTGTCGATGACGGCAGCGGCGAGGCTTATCGTGATCTATTTAACATAGCCTGTGCTGCCGGATGCACCGTGCTTATCCATCCGACTAATCAAGGCAAGGGGCTAGCGCTAAAGACGGGCTTCCACCATTTAATTGAAATTGGCTCAACAGAAGGCGTCGTCTGCGCAGACAGCGACGGGCAGCATCTGCCTTCTGATATTATGCGAATCATAGCTGCTGTGGACGAACATCCGAATGAGCTCATACTGGGCTGCAGATATTTTACAGGCAAGGTCCCATTCCGCAGCCGTTTCGGCAATAGCGCTACCCGAATGGTGTACACGCTGACGACCGGATGCCGCATCCAGGATACGCAGACCGGCTTGCGCGGATTCTCCGCGTCCATGCTGGATTGGCTATGCCAAATTCCCGGAGAGCGCTTCGAATATGAGATGAACATGCTGCTGGCGGTTCAGGAGGAGGGCATCCGGATGTATGAGGTGCCGATTGATACGATCTATTTGGAGCAAAATAAATCATCGCATTTCCGCCCTATCGCCGACTCGGTTAAGGTGTATGCGCCAATTGTGAAATTTTGCTCATCGTCTGTCCTCTCTGCACTGCTCGACTTTGTGCTCCTCTTCCTTCTTCAGCTCGCTACAGGCAGTCTTCTCGTATCGGTAGCCGGCGCAAGGGTAGGCAGCTCCGTCTTTAACTACTCGATGAACCGGCGATTCGTCTTTAATAAGAAGCAGAAGCCATCGGTTCTCTCATCAGCACCAAAATATTTTGCACTCGTCGTTCTCATCTTGATGTTCAATTATGGCTTCATGTACCTCTATAATGAAAGCTTGGGACTCCCCCTGATTGTAGCCAAGCTGCTTACAGAAGGAACCTTGTTCGTATTCAGCTTCTGGTCGCAGCGGCAATTCGTCTTTCAGGCGGAACGCCTTACTGGATCCTCTGCAAGCCGCATGAGAAAGCATGCCTCTTAATGCATTGTAAATCACCAGTTCGCATCTCAAGATGCGCAACTGGTGTTTTTTCTGAACCTTTGCAGCAGCTTGACTTCGCCGCAGTTGGCATACATTTGTATACATACATTCTTTGTATACGTATGTATACGAAGAAGCGAATGAGATGAATGGAGATGATGAAAATGTCGATGACAAATACGACGAGCATAATTGAAGCCATACGAACACGCCGCACAATTAAATCATTCAAGCCGGATCCGATTCGCGAGGCGGACTTAATCGCCTGGCTAGAAGCGGCAAGCTTCGCACCTAACCACCGGATGAACGAGCCTTGGGAAATTCTCTTGATCGGACCGGAGACGAGGGCGAAATTAAACCACAAGACGAACTTCGGCAATGCGCCGGTCCTACTTGCGGTTCTGTCCAAACCTGCCGCAACGCCTTTCGAGCGCGACGAGAATGTCATGGCTGTATCCTGTTTCGTTCAGAACTTCTTGCTGGGCGCCCACGAAGCAGGCGCCGGCGTGTATTGGGCTTCACTCGGCGCGCTACCTCACAATCGTGCTCTCCTTAGCGTTCAAGAAGGATACGACGTAATCGGCATCCTTGGCGTTGGATATCCCGCAGAAGAGCCGGTCGCGAGACCAAGAACTCCGATTGCCTCCAAAATGACTCATTTACCTTAATTATGATGCCCGTAGTATGCGAAAAAGCTTAGAGTCAATGCGACTCTAAGCTTTTTTGCATTTGGAGTGGACGGCTTGCCCGAGGTGGATTTATGCGCCTCTATAGCCTCGAGCGCCAGCTCGTTCATCAGACTACTTAACTCCGCATACCCTCTTGGATTGGAACACCGCCCTCCGGATTAAGCTGCACGCTAAACGAACCTCATTGGCTGAGAGTCGGGTTTCACGACTCTCACACGTGATTTCGTCTGCTGCGCCACTCGAAAGTCATGTTTCATGACTCTCAGCTGCACGCTAACCTCGTTTCCAGTGTGTATTGCTCACTGAGAGAACCTATTTGTGCTCTCAGCGTACTTTCTCCGGCTATTTTTTGCTGAGAGCACATATGTGTTCTCTCGGCAGTCTTTCAATACCTTTCGAGACCCTTTCTTACTCCGAGAGCACGTATATGTTCTCTCAGCACGATTGTCCCGTGATTTCTCACACGAGAGAACGTATATGATCTCTCAGTTGCTAGCTAACCGCCGCCATTACCGCCATCGGACCCGAGAGAGGATATTCCCTCTCTCATCACGCGATTACCGCTTTTCCGGCCCCCACGCCGCTCTCGCACCTGAGAGAGGACACATCCTCTCATCACCCGATTCACACTCCCCCACTTCCAGCGAGCCACTTTTCACTTCATAACGCTGCCGCCGCAAACAAAAAGCCATTTCCCCGAATCTCTGGGAAATGGCTTTCCTGCCTCAGGCAGCCGAATCCGTGCCTGTCGAATCACTCGTGCCGCCACTTGATGCTTCAGGCGGCGCATCTGGCGCACCTTGACCGCCTTGACTGTCTGGTCCACCCGGACCGCCTTGTCCGTCCGGTCCACCGGGACCGCCTTGTCCATCTGGTCCGCCTTGACCGCCGCGGCCGCCTCCGGGACCGCCGCCGAAGCCGCCCGAATTGGCTGTTGTTACACCGGATTCATTCACATAGGTGACTTTGTCGCCCATCTTGAATGTAACGACTTTGGTGCTGGCGCTAACCGAAGCGCTATCGTACAATCCATCAGTCGGTGTACCGCTTGCTGTACCGCCAGTCGAAATCGTGTACGACTCGCCGCTCTTCAGTTCAGGCGAAGAGATGACGATGCTCCTGAACGTCTTCGACGGCTGGAATACGGCAATGACTGCACCCGCACTATCGGTAAGCGTTACAGTCGTGCCCGCTTCCAGCGTACTCGGGAATGTCATCATGACTGCAAGCTGCGAGGATGTCTCGGATGGTGCTTGCGCCATGCCCGCACTGCCCGCTGCAATGAGCTTGCCGCCTGATTGCACGAAGTTGCCGTTAAAATCGAGCGGAGCATTATTGTTCTCCGTCGGCCCGTTCACGACTGCCGTACCGCCTGTCATGACAGCGGAGCCGTTGGAATCTAGGCCATCGCCTGCCGCATCTACATATAGGTAACCACCGCTAATAGTCAGCATGCCGTCAGTAGCGCTGAACATATCTCCGCCGCCACCGCCGGAGCTGTCATTGCCGCCGCCCACATTGACGCCGTCATCGCTTGCAGTTACATGAGTATCGCCGCCAGAAATCGTAATATCCGCGCCTTCAATTCCTTCATAGCTCTTGGTGATGTTCACCGTTCCGCCTGCAATCGAAGTGACGCCATCTGCATGCAAGCCATCATCCCCGGATGCAATTTGATAGTCGCCGCCTGCTAGCACAACATTGTCATTGCTGTGAACGGCATCATCCGCCGCGTCAATCTTGAAACTGCCGCCGGCAATCGCAACATTAACTGCGGCCTTTATTGCCTTCGCACCGGAAGCTTCCGTTTCCGCAGCAGCTGTTGCGGAATCCGTGTCTGATTTTACATTTGCACCCGAATCCGCACTTGCTTTCACACTTACACCCGTAGCCACTTTCGCATCCTTATCCTTGCCCGACTGCATCTGACCGAAGCCACCGCGCATCCGGTCGTCCTCATGCACCTTTGTGGAAGCCGCGCTGCCGCCGCCAGCTACAAGTTCAAATGTACCTTCGCCGATTAGAATGGAAGAAGCCGCCTGTATGCTGTCTTTTGCAGACTTGATGTTGAATGTCCCGCCTGCTATTGCAACATAGCCTTTGTCTTTATCATCAGCGTCATTCGTAGTCTTCATACCATCTCCGCCGGCAGCCACAGTAATCATCGAGCCATCCTTCACAGCTAGCAAGTCACGGCCGACAATACCATCATCCGCCGACTTCACTTCAAAAGTACCGCTCATGATCTTCAAATCATCCTTGCTTGTAATCCCGTCTTTCGCGCTGCCTTGAACACTCAGCTTACCCTTGCCGTTAAATGTCAGATCACCTTTGCTGTAGATTGTCGCAGTAGGCGCTTCCTCCGACGTGTCTACGTACGTGGCACCATCAACCACCTGGTTGTCTGTGCCATCCTGCAGCGTCACAATCGTCTTCTCCGCTTCTTTCACATAGATTGCAGGACCATTGTTATTCGTAATCTGCGTCCCGTTCAAAACAAGATGAACAACCGCATCCTCAGGCGCTTCCACGACTAGCTGCCCAGCCGATACTGCACCGTTCACGACATAAGTACCCGCTTCCTTGATCGTAACGACGCCGCGATCGGCGCTCGCCCCAGATCCGCTGACACTGGCACTTGCGCCGCTAAACGCAATTGCCGTCGAGCTATCCGCGCTCCAGCCAGTGAGCGCATCATTCTCGTCAAAGCCTGCGAGCTTGCTCACATCCTCGCTAGCCAACTTAATTGCTGCAGCAGACGATTCCGCCCGCTGCGCCGCCGAAGCGGAAGCTGAAGCCGTCTCAACACCAGCGTCAGCAGCTACAGCCGTGTTGGTTGTGTTAGAACTTCCGGCTATGTTCGGATCATTCGAGCTGCACCCTGCCGCCAATATCGCACTAAATAGCAATATCGAAATCATTTTTGGACTATTCAATCGTTTCATTTATAATCAACCTCTCTTAGTAGTCCTGGACAACAGGACTCATAGTAAGCGTTATATCCAGATTGCCATTACGCGTTCGAACGGCGTCGAGCAGTTCCTTCTGATTCGTATTCGGACCAAGCTTCACAGAATAAACAAGCTCATACAGACTGCCAAGCTCGGTCGTGCGTACTTTTTTCAGTTCGTATTCAACATCATGCTTCACGAAAACCTCGCCTAGCGCTTCCTCGTAGCCCAAGTTTTCCGGAATCGTCACCTTCAATGTTTTGTAAAGCTCCTTGTTCGCCCCGAACTTCAATGCATTCAGAACAAACATCAATACACATAACAGAACGATGAATAGCACAGCATAACCGTAAGCGCCTACGCCGCAAGCGAGTCCTGCCGCCATTGAGAACAACACGTACGAGATATCCTTGGAATCCCCTGGCGCACTGCGGAACCGAATAATCGAGAATGCCCCGGCAAGACTGAAGGCGCGGGCAATATTGCTGCCGATCAGCATAATGATAATGGCAACAATTACCGGTAATATCATCATCGTAAGCGTGAAGCTGGGGGAGTACGTACGCTGGGTCTTCATATAGGTGAAACTAATAATGCCTCCAAGCAGGATCGCGATCGCAAAAGATAAGATCGCATCGGCAAAGGTTAGCTCCGCTCCTGCGGTTGTGGAGAATAGTGATTCGATCATATGAGAATTAGCTCCTTTTGGATTGATTGGTCGTTCATTATGCTTGCACTCGTTACCGCATCCGCTTTCGCGCCGCGAATCGACTTTTTATATTCGTTGCCATATTTCGAGAAGCTGGTCCGGTACATCTGAAGCTCAGACAACAGCTTAGACAGCCATACTGGAATCGTCTTCTCCGCCTTCACTTCCATGAGCCACTGGCCTTCCTCCATCAACTGATCACCGTAGTCGCCTGCCTCCAGCTGCAAATCATAGCGCCGCGAGCGGATATTCGTATCGAACGTAATTCGCAAGCCCCGATTCCCTCTACAGAACATCGCGATTCGGTCATAAGCCAGATACATCATGGGCTGCAGCTCGTATCTTGATAAGAAGTACTCGATCTCCTGAATAACCTGCCGATTCATCCCTTCCCGATACGCCGGCGCTTGCCCGGTCCGAACGAAGTCATACGCCTCACTCAGCGTAAGCGATGTCCGCCGTTTATTGACGAGACCGAACACTTTCTTTTTCAACTCCAGGTATACTTTCGCATCCGCTTCCGGCACGCCGTATGCTCGAACACGCAGCTTCTCCCTGTACTTCGTCTTTGATAAACTCGTTCGAATGAGCGAATGATGCTCGGTGTCATAATACAGATTACTAATGGAATAGTACTGATCGTTCTTGTTGTACGCGTCCAGCTCCATATGAGCCATCAATCGGTTATAAAGGTTCTTGAAGGTGCTCGTATCCATCAAGTACTTGTTCTCGTATCGGTTAAATACTTCAATCGCCATTTGCCCTAAGCTCCCTTCCTGTTCCTCTTTGGCGTTTCCGCCGCCTTTCCATGTCTGTAGCTTAAAGCGCGAACCTTTAACGAAACTTAAATTGTTAAGGCGGTGTAAACATTTTTCTGCAGCATGGCCATTGGAACATGAACAGCAAGCCATCTATAATAACTTAAGGTAGATTAAAGGTTTCTTATTTAAGGTAGAAGCATGACTTAAGGAGGAGGTGGGAGCTATGCGGATCCTTATAGTAGAAGACGAGGTTAATCTCGCGGAGGCGCTCACGCAGATATTAATGAAGGAGAATTATGCGGTTGATGTCGCTCATGACGGTCTTGAGGGACTCGATCATGCGCTGAGCGGCATTCACGATTTAATATTGCTGGATATTATGCTTCCTGGCATGGATGGAATAACGCTGCTCAAGTCGCTTCGAAAGCAAGGAAATCCGGTGCCGGTTATCCTGCTGACGGCAAAAGGCGAGGAGCCTGATAAAATTGCCGGGCTCGATTACGGAGCGGACGATTATGTGGCCAAGCCCTTCTCGACCGGTGAACTGCTCGCACGAATGCGTGCTGCGCTAAGGCGCAAAGGCGAGGTGGTGCCGGAGGACGGCCCCCGATTCGGTGACATCGAGCTGAATCCGGGGCATCTGAAGCTCACCTGCAAAGGCAAAGAATTGAAGATTATATTGAAAGAAAGCCAGCTGCTCGAGCTGATGATGACGAGAAAACAATCGGTAACGTCTAAGGAGCAAATTATCGAGAAGCTGTGGGGCTTTGACTCAGAGGCGGAGCACAATAACGTGGAGGTTTACATCTCGTTTCTGCGGAAAAAGCTTGCTTTTCTCCATTCATCGGTTCGGATCAACACGATTCGCGGCGTCGGGTATGTGCTTGAGGAGGCGACTTCATAATGTTTAACAAGCTTCGCAACCGATTCCTGCTTATGAACATGATCATTATCTCGTTCATTATGCTCGCTGCCTTCGGAACCATCTATGCGTTCACGTACCGTAATGTACAGAACGATATCCATATGGATATCAGGCGCATGGCCGATGTTGGCAAAATGAACGGCGGTGGTCCTAAGGATGATCATCCTAAAATGGACGGTAATTTTCCGAAGGATTTTCATGAGCCATCCCTCTCCTTCTCCATCCGAACGGATAAGGGTTGGAACATTACGCACAAGGAATCTCGCTTCGAGCTGGATAGCGACCTCTATACGACTGCCGTGAAGAAAGCAGAGGCAGATCCTGCCGAGTTCGGCCAGTTTACGACAGCCGGCAGCCGCTGGGCATATACCGTAGCGAGTGTACCTTCTGGCTATGTGATTTACTATATGGATGTCACGCCGCAGCACAGCATTCTCACGACCCTGACTTATACATTCTCCTTAGTAGCTGTTGTTATGCTTGGTGTTATCTATCTCGCTAGCCGTTACTTCGCTGGACGCTCGATCGCTCCGGTCAAGGAGGCTTTCGAGAAGCAGAAGCGGTTTATCGCCGATGCTTCCCACGAGCTGAAGACCCCACTGGCTGTCATCAATACGAACGCAGATGTGCTGCTTGCCAATGGCGAAGATACGATCAACACGCAGGTAAAGTGGCTGCATCATATCAAATCGGAGACCGAACGGATGAAGACGCTCACGAATGATCTGCTCTATCTGACTCAGATGGATGATGCCAGGGAGCGTATGATTCAGGTGCCTTTCGACTTCAGCGAAGCGGTGGAAAGCGTCATTCTCACGATGGAAGCCGTCATATTCGAGAAGGAGCTTAACTTGGATTACGACATTGAGCCGAACCTGTCCGTTACAGGCAATTGTGAACAGATGAAGCAAGTCGTCATGATCCTGCTTGATAATGCGATCAAATACTCGAACCCGAACGGCTCCATTCAGCTTGCACTCAAACGACATCAAGGTCATATCCAGCTATCCATGACCAACACCGGTCCCGGCATTCCTGCCGATCAGATCGACAAAATCTTCGATCGCTTCTACCGAGGAGACGCCTCTCGCACCCGCAAGAACGGCAGCTACGGCCTTGGCCTCGCCATCGCAAAGTCCATCGTCGAGCATCACCGGGGCAAAATTCATGCGAAGAGCATGCAGGGCGAGAAAACCACATTCTATGTGCAACTTGGCTAACTACACAAATAAAGGCGGATCCCCTTCAAACAAGGAGACCCGCCTATTTTTAGCTTGAATAAGATTTGATTTATTTAGATATAGTCGATAAGTTCTGTGTTCGTTTCAACAAGCTGTTCACTTTCTCAGCGCTCAGCAGCATGATGACAAGGAATGCAACTACAATGAATGGGAAAATCGTGATGTTCGTCTGTGAAGCAATAAAGCCGAATAGCGGCGGGAGCAATGTGATTCCCGTATACGCGGCGGCCATCTGGTATCCGATTAGCTTGGCAGCACTCTCTCGTCCGAAACGCGCTGGCGTTTCATGAAGCAAGCCGGGATAGATCGGAGCAAGCCCAAGCCCAATTAGAACGAGCCCTACCAAGAAGAGCTGCGGCAGAGGAAGAAACAGCATAAGGCCGCCTGCAATGGCAACCATCTGTCCGCACCGGATCAGTACCCGATTGTGGATCTTCATCGTAATGAAACCGGTAATTAACCTGCCAACTGTAATTCCGCCAAAATATATCGAGACCCAGCCAGCAGCTGACTCGGCGGTCATATCCCTCGCACCGACAAGATAGCTAGCGCCCCATAACCCTACCGTAGCTTCAACGCCACAATAGAAGAAGAAGGCAATCAACGTCTGTTTGACCCCTTTTATCCGAAGCACACCTGCTTTGGAGCTGCTGCCTGCCACTGGCAGAACGTGAGCGGATTCCGAGGATTCCTCACCACCGTCGTCACCTAGCTGCGAACCCTTGCTCTTGCTGCCTAGGCGCTGCGCCTCCCTAATCTTCGCGACTCGTTTCCATAACGGGAGCGTAACGAGCAACAGGAAGGCAAGTGAGAACTGGATGATCGATACCGCTGTGTAGCCATTTCTCCAGGAGTTATGCTCTGCAATATAATAGCTCATAATAATCGGTCCCATCGTTGCTCCCACGCCCCAGAAGCAGTGCAGCCAGGACATGTGATGGGCCTTATAGTTCTCCGCTACATAATGATTCAGTGCCGCATCAATAGCGCCTGCGCCAAGTCCCAGTGGAATGGCCAGCAAGATGAACCAAATTAGCGAAGGTGCTACGGAGAAACCAAGCAGCGCTCCTGCGGTCAGGCAGCAGCTGACAAGTGTAAGTCTTCCCGTCCCCATACGCTGAACCAAGCTCCCGCATGCAAGACTGGATACGATTGTCCCACCAGCGACAACCATCGACAAGACTCCCGCGAAGCCAAATGTTGCGCCAAGGTCAGGCCGCATGACAGGCCACGCCGATCCAAGCAGCGAGTCCGGAATTCCAAGGCTAATAAACGCTAAATAGATCAATACGAGAAAAATAGTTGCCATCGTCAAGCTCCCCCCTAGCAACATTCCGTAATCATGAGATTAAGCGCCAGATGCTGCAAGCCGGACAAGTAATCCTGCCTCCAGTTGCTCATCAAGAGCGTTGGCAAATGCTTTTGTGGAATATATGCAACGCTTCGTTCTGCGATTCTTGCCAGCAGCTCTTCATCTACCTCATCATCGTTAAAGATAACTGCCCGGGGGTTGAGGATAGCGCCCAATGTGGCGATTAAGCGGGCGACGGCATCAATCTGATTGTCCCCGGAAAGTACAATTCGGCGATGAGGCTCATCCCCCTGCAGCGCTTGCAGGAAATTATGGCTATCGTACTGCGGGACGAGTGAGATCTCACCGGAGAAGAACGTGCTCCCACGCACGACATCGCCATTAATCATGATTCCAGAACCCGGTCCGTATTGTCCGAAGTACAAATACACAAGCGACTCGTTCTCAAGCTCGAAGTTCGACGCATACCCCAGCACCGAAGCATTCATATCGTTCTCTACGACGAACGGGATTTGGAATCTGGCCTCGAATTCCTCTTTCAAATCATAATCCTGGTACTGCTTATACGGCGGTATATAGATAATTCTGCCATTATCTACAGCGCCGGGTACACCGATCGCGACCGAACGCAGCCTTGGGTATTTCTCGATCAAATCTTCAATCAGGCTAGCGAGCAGCTCCGTATCCTCCTGCAGCACGCTTGGATTCGTTCCTTGTTCGATAATGTCTCCGACACAGTTAAATATCGAGTATTTGGTCTCATCCTTCTCGACGAAGACTGCTAACCCAAGCATATACTCGGTATCATAGGAATACCGTCTTGCCCTTCTGCCTCCGCTGGAATCATCGTCTCCTGAATAACGGATTTCTCCGTCCTTCTCCATCTGTGCGATGAACTTGCTAATTGTCGGGAAGCTGATTCCAAGCCGCTGACTGAGCTCTGCTTTCGTGGCGCTTCCCAGCATGATGAGTCCTGCGCGTATCCGATAAATCAAACGTTCTTTTGGCGTCTTAAGCTCATTCGTCATCACGGTCAACCCCCCTCTATATCCATATGTATCTACTTTTTAAAATCGTTTAATAAGTCCTGATCATCTTATCAAAAGTCACAGATCAGAGCAATACCAATAATTAAGACTAGGCTAACGCGAGACATTTGATTACTATTAGAACCTACATGTTAGTCATAGAAAGGTGAGTTTACGAGCTATGCTGCATATCAACAAGTGGATCCAATTACCGGTCATTCCCTTTATTATCTTACTTAGTATCGCGCTAACGACTTATCCTCATCCTACATCTGCGGGAGCTGCCAGCGCACTTCCCTATGACGATATTCGCCCTAATTATGCGCAAGCTGCCATTATAAACATGACGAAGAACCACATCATGAACGGAATGGGAAGCCGTCAATTTGCACCGCTCAAACCGATTACAAGGGCGGAATTCATAACGATGATTGATCGGCTGCTCGGTGTAAAGCCTGTTGCCAGCCCTCTTCCTGCCTTTGCGGATGTGCCGAAGACCGCTTGGTACTATGAATGGATACAGTCTGCTGTACAACTGAACATCGCGAAAGGAACTACCGCTGTACTGTTCGAGCCTAGCCGATCTGTAACTCGCGAGGAAGCTGCCGTCATAATGGCGCGTGCCTTGAAGCAGACTTTAGACTCCTCGCAGAACATGCCGGATAAGCTGTTTCTGGATCAGGACCAGATCAGTGCTTGGGCGAAGTCCTCCGTCTATCAGCTGTCTCGAATCGGCCTGATTGCGGGCAATGAGGGTCACTTCTTGCCGCAGGACCTCATTACAAGACAGGAAGCCGCCGTGCTGCTGAACCGAGCATGGACGCATAGCGGGTGGACAGCGCAATTGCAGGCTTCGCAGCCGTCACGCATTCAACTAGGCTGGCAATACGGCCAAACAACTAAGCAATTTGAACAGCAGGTTGCGAAGTCGGAAGTAAATACATTATCCTCGCTTTGGTTCTATTTAAGTAAGGCAGGTAGCATCGAGGATCATATGGACGCTTCTCTCTTGACTTGGTCCCATGAACAAGGGAAGTCCGTGTGGGCGATGGTCGGCAATCACTCGGATCAAGTCGCAACACATACGATGTTAGCGAGCCAGTCTCAGCGACAAGCATTCGTAAGTCAACTGGCAACCCGTGTCCGGATAAATGGCATTGATGGATTAAATATTGATTTCGAGAACATGCTACCGGAGGATCGAGATTCCTTCACTGCTTTTATAAAGGCGCTGCATGATGAATTGAAGGCTATTCCAGCCGTACTGTCCGTCAACGTCTCGCCTGATAGCGGCACGGATTGGACAGACGTGTTCGATTATGCTGCTTTGGCGAAGCAATCCGATTATATCGTTCTGATGGGCTATGACGAGCATTGGGGCGGTCATCCTGAGGGAGGATCGGTCTCTTCACTGCCCTGGGTGCGCAAAGGGCTAGAAACACTGCTGATGAAAGCACCTGCGAATAAAGTGATCCTCGCTCTGCCGCTGTATACGCGCAGCTGGGCCATGAATGGCGATGGCACCATTAAATCGCATGATATTAGCCTCGTTCAGCAGAACCAGCTTGTATTGGCGAAGAACGTCATGCTGCAGTGGGACGATCAGCTGAGCCAATATTACGGAGGATATTATGATTCTGGCGTGCCTAATCGAATGTGGCTGGAGGATGGACGTTCTTTATCCCAAAAAATAAGCCTGGGCGAAATGCACGGCATTGCAGGATACGGTTATTGGTATATGGGCGGAGAGAGTAACGATGTCTGGACTAGTGTGCATAATGCAATTCGGTTTAGCACTTATCGCTTTTCTTAATGAATATCAAGAATGACTTCTTGAAATAAGGTTCGATGGTTTCGAATTGCAAGAAAGGTGACTTCCTCCGAAGTCACCTTTTTCATATGCCTCATCCCTTTATTCATTCAAATAAGTCGTGATCCGATTCTGTATCAGCTTGGCTACGTCATCAGCCGATTTCTGCCCCGCGAAGAATGCTTTAACTTCTTCTGCAATGATTTTCTGAACTGTCGTTTCATAGCCCATATTTCTTAAGCTGGCTTCGGACAGCATGTCCCGGAGAGCATCAAGATTCTCATCTGTTATTTTGATCACTGCACCTCCACCTTTAGCAGCTACATTCTTATCAATTCCATTCGCCTTTACATCCTCGATCGCCTTTTCATTCACCGCTTTATTCATCGAGAAGCCTGAAGCTCCCGCATACTTCGGATAAGATTGCATCTCTTCAGACAGCAGAAACTTCATAAACTCCCAAGCATCCCTTTTAACCTCCGAATTTGCGTTCATGGCGATTTGATTCGTCAGAAGAAACGAAATGCCTGATTTCTGATCTGCAGCATGCGGCTTCTGATAGAGCTTTCCATTCTCAAAATACATGCCGGCCCGCAGAAGATAATCGCTTGGGGACGTAATCAATGAATAGTAGAAGTCGCTTTCTTTAAAATCAACGAAATCAGCGCTTATTACCTTATCGTCGTACATTTTCTTAACTTGTGTCAGCAGTTCAGTGAAAAAAGGTGTGTCGAACGATGCCTTACCGTTTGCTCCATCGATTAATCGAGCATAATTGTCAGAAACCAAGTTATTGACCATAATCTCAGGAGCCCAAAGTCCCATGGCATAGGGATGTCCCTTCTTACCTGCTAGTTGCTTGCTAATATCGGCGAACTGGCTCCACGTCCAGTTTTTATCGTCAATTGTGACGCCAGCTTTTTGGATCTCGTCAGCATTGCCAAACATCGCTTCCAAGTAGTACTCGATAGGCATTATGTAGAGTCCGCCGTTCATCTTCGAGCCTTCCATAATGTTCATCTGATACTGCTGTTGATTGAATTCAGCATCCCGCTTTATCCAATCATCCACGTTCTCGAACGCACCATGTTTAACGTACTTATCGATGGGTAATTCGACAGTCGTAAACGCGAACAAATCCGCTCCTTTACCTGATAACACCTCGGTAGTCGTCGATTTGATATACTTCTCGACTTCGGAAGCACTCATCATGGCGCCTGAAGTAAATTCTTTGAATTGAATCGTTGTATTCGGATGCAGCGCTTCGTATTTTTCTTTTGCAAGCTTGTAGAAAGGGGTTACGCCCAGAATGGATACGACAATCGTTTTGGGCTTATCGTCTAGCGGTTCCAACCCCTGTGGAGTTGCGTCAGCTTCAGTATTTGCTGCGGCGATTGATTCATCATTTGTATTTTTTTGTGGTTCTTGCGTGTCGGATTGCGATGATTTCCCAGTAGCGCCAATATTGCCATTGCTATTGTCGTTTCCATTACATGCTGTTAGGCAAATGAGCATTAAACAGCTCAACATGAGGATCAGTACTTTTTTCATATTCATTCCTTCTTTCTGATTAGATGATTATTATTTCGTCATGACCCGAACACGCTCTCCGTCCATCAAAGCTGGTTCGCTGCTTTCCAGGATAATCGGCGCATCCGGGAATATTCCTTGCAGCACCACCGTATCGGAGTCGTTGGAATCGCCTGTTTTGACCGGCATCTTGCGAACATGGCTTGTATCCCCGAGCGGACCTTTACGCTCCTCGATGACGTAAACATACGTTTCTTGGCCTTGCTTATGAATTGCGCTGCTCGGAACCAGGATTCCGCCGCCCGTGCCCGCTGAATCAAACCGAAGGTCAAGATGCGCTTGTTCGCCTCCTCGGAGGGATGCATCTCGCACTTTAATGACGATGTTGATTTGGGATTCCTTGTTCTCGATTCCTGAAATGATCCCCTCCATCGTTGTCGCGCTTTCCGCTTGACTAACCTGGACGTCCAGCTTCTGGCCAATCCGCAGATGCTCGCTAATGGCGGCTGGCACCTGTACGGCCACTTGATATCCGTTAGATGAGGAAGTGATTTGAACATCGGGACCGGCACCGGCTGAGGCCATCCCAACCACAGCACCCACCATCGTCACAATACCTTCGAACGGCGCTTTCAGCTCTCGATTGCTGACCAAATCAGCCTTCATGCTGTTCAGATTCCGCTGCTGCATCTCCATTGTCAGATGCGCACTCTTAAGATCCCGCTTCGCACTGCGCAATTGAATATCATCACCGCTAGATGCGGCTTCAACATATCGGTCTTGCAAGCCTTGAATGGACAAGGACTGCTGCTCCAGCTGCGCTTTTGCATCCAGATAGCGGTTCTCGGCTTCATCGCTTTCGTAAACGACAAGCGTCTGCCCCTTATGAACGACATCTCCTGCTTTGACTTTGACACTCTGGATGGCCCAACCTGCCTTGTTCGATAACGCTGCTTCCGTAATCGGCTCCAGTACCCCGCTTCCGGTATAGCTCTGAACGAGCGCCCCTTGTCGCCCGATGGTTGTCCACACCTTCGTTAAAGTCAGCGATTGCAGCGTGTTGCTGTATAAAGTGAATACGATCAATCCACTAACAAACAGAGCAGCAATCAATCGAAACCTCTTCTTCTTACCAGTGACTGCGTGCTCGATATCTTGCCTTCCCAATTGGTTAACCTCCTACCCTTTGATGCCGGACATTTGAACGCCCTCGATAAAATAAGACTCCGCATATATAAATAACAGCACCATCGGAAGCATGTAGAAAACAGATGCTGCAAAGCCTACGCCTCTCGCCTCTTGCTGGACGACGGAAAGATAGACAGACAGCGGCTGTTTGAAGTCGTCCTCCAGAAAAATAAGCGGCTGCTCCACCATATTCCAATAATCGACGAACAAGAGAACGACGAGCGCCGCAAAGCCTGGTTTGATAAGCGGGATGATGATTTGATGAAAGATGCGAAAATGTCCGGCTCCATCCATATAAGCAGCTTCAACGTAAGCGTTCGGAATCGACAGCATGAATTGCCGTAGCATGAACACGCCGAATGCGCCGAAGATACCAGGTAGAATGATGGCACTCGCACTGTTAAGCAGCCCTAGCTTATCCGCAATGATATAGTTCGGTACCAGCGTCACTTGAAACGGCATTAACATGGCGATCAAGTAAACGAAGAACATTCGGTCTCGCCCCCGAAAGCGGAGCTTGGCAAAGGCATAAGCCGCAAGTGCGCCGACGATGACCTGCCCCGCGATGATGAGCGCAACCATATAGACCGAATTCCAGAACAGGTTCAAATAGATTGGCGTCGCGATCAACACTTTGTAGTACTGGTCCAACGATACCCAGTCAGGTATAAGCTTTAAGTTGACGAATGCATCCTTGCCGCTCATTGCTGCGTTCGTCATTTGCCCGATCAAATCATAATTCGATCCGACCTCCTGTTCCGTCATAAGCGAATTAGTGAAGGAAACAATAATCGGCAGCAGCATCAGCGTCGCAAGGAGGGCAAGAACGAACGTGATCGCTCCTTTCGTAAGGGCAACTTTCAACTTCAATCCTCCTCCACCTTTAGTCCAAGTCTTTCGTAAAGCGACGTTCTAGTGCAAACATTCCGGACACCAGCACTAGCAGGCATACCACCATGACTGAAGCGGCGGACGTCAGCTTCTGGATATCAAGCGCCAAGAACATATTGTTCATGTAATGCTGCAGCATATAAATGCTGTCGTGGGGATAATCCCCCGCGATCAAATACGTTTCCCTGAATATCCGAAACGAGCTAATGAGCCCCATCAAGACAACGAAAAACAAGGTCGGCGTCAAATAAACGAGCGTAATGCGGATTAACTTATGGAATGAGCTTGCACCTTCAAGGTCAGCCGTCTCGTAATAATCCTTCGGGATATTCTGCAAGCCGGCTAAGAACAAGATGAGGTTGTACCCCATGTTCTTCCAGGCATAGACGACAGATAGTACGCCTCTCGCCCATTCCGACTTCATCCAATCGATCCGCGACAGGTTGAATTCGTGAAGCCAGCTATTCACAGCTCCGTTCCAGTCGAACAGCACTTGCCAGATGAGAACGACTGAAGCGACAGGCACGACAAGCGGCAATACGTAAGCGGTTCTGAGCCAATTGCGGAAGTAGATGCTTTGATTCAATAACAAGGCTAACAATAAGGATATTGCGATCGTGATTGGAACGCTGACTGAAGTAAACAGAAACGTATTCTTGGCTGCTTTCCGGAAAGAATCACTCGCCAGCAGTTCCTTATAATTAGCAAATCCGACGAATGAGCCATCATTCGGTCGATCCATAAAGGAGTACCATACACCCATCGCAAATGGAATCAAGTAGAAGACTAAGAATCCGAACGCGCTGGGGGCAAGAAACCAGATGGCAACGACGCTGTGTCGCCGCATGATTTTACGTAACATGGCCTGTCTCTCTCCCTTCACCTGTTAACGAAGGCTGTTGACAACGCCGCTTGCGATGGCCGTCGATACTTGATCTTGAAACGACTGGGACTGCATTCTTGTTTCTTCGTTCTTATTGGAAATGTAACCGAGCTCCAGCAGAACAGCCGGCTTCGCATTCTCGCGGATCACATGATAGTCGCCGAACCTTACGCCTCTATCCTTCGTATTCATATCCTGTTTGAATATTTGGTCATGTATCTTCTCTGCGATCTCCTGATCCTGCGGCTTGTTAAAGTACGTCGTCATCCCATACACATCGCCGGTTTGATAAGCATCGAAGTGGATGCTAATGAATAAGTCTGCGTTCTCCGTTTGCGCTACAGCCGTTCTTTCTTTCAGCGAGATTGTCGTATCGGCATCGCGCGTCATCACCACGGTCGCGCCTTCCTGGACCAGCTTCTCTCTCACATTTAGCGCTGTACGCAGCGTAACGTCTTTCTCGTACGTTCCTCTGCCGCCGGTCGAACCGACATCCTTGCCGCCATGGCCGGGATCGAGAACGATCGTTTTGCCTCTCAACGGCAAATTCATCACTTTACTCGACCCTATTGTTGTTGTTGTTGACTTACTAACACTTGACTTCGCTTTCGTTGCTCCTTCGGTTTGAATTTGGAAGAGACCCGCTGACAATATGACTCCGACAATTGCTATGGCTAAATATCTAGTAGTAGTTTTCATAGGTACATCATAACGACAGCCGGTTAAGACGAAATGGAGCAGAAATGAAGATGAAATAAAGATTTCAAAGGTGAAACTTATAAATTCTTGAATTTCAATATAATAAAAACCGCATGTCGATCAGGCGAAATTCACCTTCAAGACATGCGGCAACGAGGACAGCATTCGATATTAACTTTGTTTATTCAAGCAGAAGAAGAAAGCAACGCCATCCTTCGTATTGGCTGCTCCATACCTTGCTCCATGCAGCTCCAGTATATTCTTGGAGATGGCAAGTCCGAGCCCCGTGCCGCCATCGGATCGCTGCCTCGCCGTATCGCCCCGATAGAAGCGATCCCACACTTTATCAAGCTGCTCCTCAGGGATTCGTGCACCTTTGTTCTCGACGCAGACGACGACATGGTTCGCCTCATCGGTCGTCGAAATAACGATTTCTTGCCCTTCCGGCGTGTATCGGATCGCATTCGTCATGAAATTCGTAATCACCTGTTCAATCCGATGTTGGTTGGCAACGACAAGAGCAGGAACGAGCTGAATGCTTACCCGCAATTGTTTCGCCGCGATTTCATGCGCCAGCTGCTCACAGACGGACTCGATCAACTTATCAACGAAGAACGCATCCATCTGCATCCTGTACGTACCGGATTCGTATTTCGCGAGCTCCAGCATGTCGACAATGAGATGGTCCATCTTATCGACTTCTTTCTCCATCGCTTCGAAGTAATGGTCTTTCTTATGCGCGGCTACACCGTCCTTGAGGATCGATATGCAGCTCTTCATAACGCTCAGCGGCGTCTTCAACTCATGGGATACACCGGAGATGAACTCTTTCCTCGTCGTCTCGAGCTGCTTCTCTCTCGCGATATCCTCCTGCAGCTTGCCGATATACGAATGCAGTGTAGCGGATAACTGGTTGATATTGCGCGACAAATCTCCGATCTCGTCCTTAGACTTTATCGGAATCGTCTCCGAGAAATCGAGATTCGCTATTTTCTTCGTCGTTTGATTGATGCGCAGCAGCGGCCTTGCGATCTTCATGGAGAAGTACAGCGCCGCAATTAGAATGAGCACAATGACAAATACGATGATATAGACATAGTAGTCCTTCATCATTTGTACCGCTTCGTCTACCGGCTGGAGCGATGCCATGGCGAAGATATAGTTGGTCGTACCATTGTCGTAATGAACCGGCTGGATGAACAGCTTGTATTTTACGTTATTTTGCTCATAATCCTGAATGACAAGTGAATCCGTAAGCTGGAGTTCCTCGAATAATAGCTTCTCTTGAAATGCATTGATTTGTTCCAAGAAGAGCTTATTGGAATAGATAAAGTCTGACGAACCTCCGCCATTTGGAAGTCGGACGTCTGTGACAACTCCAAATAGATTCACCAATGACGTTTGATCTGATTCAAGTGGCTTCCTTTTTTCCATAGAGCCAGCTTTCTCACTGCCCTTGTAAAATTTACGCTTGAATAGCTCATTGGCATACAACAATTCCCCGGACGGATGCTGCACCACAATGGGAGTCAGTATGGAATTGCTTTTTACCCCAGTAACAATTAATTGCTCTCCAATTGCAATTAACGCTTGTCCCGAAGCAGCCTCCTCCATGTTCATAAGCTGATAGAGGGGGACTTTAGTTCGCTCCTTTTCTTCTGCTTTTGTCAAAGCCTTGAGCATACGGATTTCCAGGTAGAAGTCGTTGACATCCTTAAGATTGCCGTTGTGATCCAAGCCTGTAATCGTTACATTGTTATTCCTATAGAAATCTTGCTCAAGCGATTGGATGGCAAGCGAATTCCCCCCAGCATCCATGTAGGCCGTCTTGAACGCCTCCATCTTCGCTTGCAAGTCGCTCACTTTGCGATTCGCATAATAGTCTTTGAAGAAATAAGTTTGGCCGAAATAAACGACTGCTAAGATGAGCATGCACAACGTAGTCGTCAGTATAAACAATTTGACCACAATGGAGCTTCTCATGCATGAGCCTCGAACTTATAGCCTGTCCGTACAATCGTGACAATCATCGTGGCTTTATCGCCAAGCTTCGTACGCAGGTTACGGATATGCGTGTTCACTGTGCGGTCATCCCCCGCATACTCATAACCCCAAATCTTGGTAATCAGCTGCTCGCGCGTAATGACGATACCCTGATTCTCCATAAGGTAAGTGAGGATTTCGAATTCGGTATGAGTGAAGTTAACTAAAGTCCCGTCAATCATAACCGTCCGCGATGGAAAATGAACCTTAATACCACGCACTTCTATGGAATCGTCCGGCTTAGCCGGCTTGCCATTCTTGCTGCGGCTTTCAAGCAGGCGCTTCGCCCTTGCGAGTAGAACAGGCGGACTATACGGTTTCGTCACATAGTCGTCTGCGCCAAGCTCAAACCCAAGCAGCGTGTCGTCTTCATCGACGCGGGCAGTGAGCATGATGATCGGGACGTCAGAGGATTTGCGAATACGGCGGCATACCGACCATCCGTCCAATTCCGGCAGCATAATATCCAGCACGATCAGATCGACTTCATGTTCTTGAAACAACAACAGCGCCGCCTTCCCGTCTGCTGCCTCCAGCACTTTATAGCCTTCGCTCAGAAAGTAATCCTTGCTTATTTCACGCAATATTTCCTCATCTTCGACAATTAATATCGTTTTCATTGGGCTGCTCCCATTTCGTGGATGTAAAATTAGTTTATCCAACCATTTCTCATTATACTGGAAGCAGATCAAGAACAAATCCAGATCAGATGAAGATAAAATGAAGAAGCAGGCAAGCTCTGGCCATCATATGCAAAAGAGCGGCACTGAACCCTTAATGAGAAAAAACCATCTTAATATATGATTGGCGGAAAACAGGCTCGGGTGAGGTGAAGAGAGCGGAATATCGGGGGATTGAGGTAAAGAGAGTCCTCCAGGGATACAAATTGGTGGATAACCAGCGGATTGAGCGAATGTAGTTGGTTTGCTGGACTTCATTGGCGGAAATCCGGCGGAGTGAGCGAATGTAGCTGGTTTGCTGGACTTCATTGGCGGAAATCCGGCGGATTGAGCGAATGTAGCTGGTTTGCTGGACTTCATTGGCGGAAAACCAGCGGATTGAGCGAATGTAGCTGGTTTACTGGACTTCATTGGCGGAAAACCAGCGGATTGAGCGAATGTAGCTGGTTTGCTGGACTTCATTGGCGGAGATCCGGCGGATTGAGCGAATGTAGCTGGTTTGCTGGACTTCTCGCTAATAAGGATACTCACTAGCACTACATCAGCGAGATTTCACCGAACAGAGTCAAAGAAGGGTACTAGGTACCCTACATTGGAGGAAATCAAGGAGGTTGGGCCAAAGAAGGGTACTAGGTACCCTACATTGGAGGAAATCAGGGAGGTTGGGCCAAAGAAGGGTATTAGGTACCCTACATTGGAGGAAATCAGGGAGTTTGAGTAAAAGTAGGGTACCAGGTACCCTTCTTTTGTGAGCAACCTGCGAACATAAATCAAAGAGGGGTACACGAAGTACCCCTCTGCTGTAGAGCCCGCCTATTTTTCCGATTGCGCCCAAGAAGCTTGGCTCTCCAATCGGCTTCTATCATCACAACAAAACGTCTACACTCTCCAAGCCGACTGGCTCAAACGGAGCTGATTAGGGAAGCTGAACCGGTCCGTACGCTCGTCAATAACAACCGCTTCAATGCCGAACATCTCAGCAAAATCAATCATTTGCTCCATGGAAACCTCATACGAGAATCCGGTATGATGTGCTCCGCCGGCCAAAATCCACGCCTCGACACCTTCTTTCAGATTCGGCAGCACTTGCCACAGTACACGCGCGACAGGCAGCTGCGGCATCTCCTCCGCCACCTCAACCGCATTCACTTTATTGACGAGCAAGCGGAAACGATGCCCAAGATCGACGATGCTTGCGTTGATCGCCGCACCGCTTCGGCCGTTGAATACCATGCGTGCCGGATCTGCCTTGCCGCCGATTCCTAGCGGATGGACCTCAATACGCGGCTTCCCGTCCGCAATTGTCGGACAAATCTCCAACATATGCGCGCCAAGAACCAGTTCATTGCCCGGCTCCAGATGATACGTATAATCCTCCATGAATGAAGTGCCTTTGCCATCAGCCATAATTTTCATCAGCCGAACGAGAGCAGAAGTCTTCCAATCCCCTTCGCCGCCAAACCCGTAACCATCTGCCATCAATCGCTGCACCGCAAGACCCGGCAATTGCGTAAGGCCATGCAAGTCCTCGAAGGTTGTCGTAAACGCCGTGAAGCCGCCCTCTTCGAGGAAGCTCCGCATGCCAAGCTCAAGCCGCGCCTGATACGCAATCGAATGCTGTTTCTCCTCGGTATCCGCTACCAAGGTGTACAGCTCCTTGTACTCGGCTACGAGCTGATCAACCGCTTCTTGCGGTACCGCATTTACACGCTGCACCAGATCGCCAACGCCATACGTGTTGACCGACCAGCCAAAACGAATTTCCGCCTCTACTTTATCGCCTTCCGTTACCGCAACCTGCCGCATATTGTCGCCGAAACGAGCGACTTTAAGCGTCTTGCTCTCGCAGAATGCGACGGATGTCCGCTGCCAGCTGCCAATCTGCGCGCGAACCGCTGCATCTTCCCAATGGCCGAACACCACTTTACGGGAACGTCCCATACGCGTGCCAATAAAACCGTGCTCCCGATCGCCATGGGCTGCTTGATTCGTGTTCATGAAATCCATGTCGATTGTGCTCCACGGGATTTCCCGGTTATACTGCGTCGCGAAATGCAAATGCGGCTTGTTCAGCTGCGACAATCCGCCGATCCACATTTTCGATGGGGAGAACGTATGCATCCACGTGATGACTCCCGCACAATGCTCATCGCTATTCGCCTGAATCAACGTAGTTCGAATATCTTCAGGAGTAGTCAGAAGCGCCTTGAACACAATCTTATAGGAGAGGGATGCGTCCACATTCAGCCCCTCTACCATTTCCTTGGAATGGGCTTCTACTTCTTGCAGCGTTTCAACACCATACAGGTGCTGGCTCCCCGTCAAAAACCAAAACTCATAAGGCTTTACGTTCAACATCGTACATACCCCTTTCGGCTTCTAATTTTCGATTAATGAGTGCTCGTCAAACAACTTGTACATACATGTCGTTAATTCGTTAATTAAAGTGCTCCACTGCCGCTCTTTCGATCGCAAGTCCCTTCGTGTAACGCTCCATAAACGCCTCAAAACCTGCTACATCCTTCGGATCAGGCGAGATTGTCGCACCTGCTTTTCCAGCAAATGCGCGCTCTTTCAAGTACACTTCTAACGTTTCATCATCTGACTTGTTCAGCATGTAAGATGCGAGCAGAGCAATACCCCAAGCCCCGCCTTCTCCCGCTGTTTCCATAACGGAGACTGGAGTGTTAAGAGCAGCCGCCATAATCCGTTGTCCCACGCCAGCGGTTTTAAACAAGCCTCCGTGACCTAGAATCTCATCCAGCTTCACATTCTCCTGCTTGAGCAAAATATCCATGCCGATCTTAAGCGCACCCAGTGCCGTAAATAAATGAACACGCATGAAATTCGCCAAGTTGAAATTGCTATCCGACGAGCGCACGAATAGAGGCCGTCCTTCTTCAAAATGGGTCATATGCTCTCCGGAGAGATAACCGTAAGCAAGTAATCCGCCGCAATCCGCATCCCCTTCTAATGCCAGGTTGTACAAAGTGCCGTACAGCTTATCTGACTGAACGTCCATCCCCATCGCTCGCGCAAATTGGCCGAACAAGCCAACCCATTCATTCAAATCCGACGAGCAGTTGTTGGAATGCGCCATCGCGACAAGGCTTCCCGAAGGTGTCGTAACAAGGTCAATCTCGCTATAGGCTTTGGACAATTCTTTCTCAAGCACAATCATTGCAAAAACAGACGTGCCCGCTGAGACATTACCTGTGCGCTGCTCTACACTATTGGTGGCAACCATCCCTGTACCTGCATCGCCCTCAGGCGGACAAAGTGGGATACCTGCTTGCAGCTTACCACTCACATCAAGAAGCTTCGCCCCTTCTTCAGTGAGGGTACCGGCACCATCGCCAGCTACGAGCACGGTCGGAACAATATTTTCAAGCCGCCAAGGAAGGTTCTCTGAAGCAACCAGGTCATTAAACTGACTCACCATCGTTTCATGATAGCTCTTCGTCTGAATGTCGATCGGGAATACGCCGGATGCTTCGCCAACACCGAGCACCTTTTGACCGGTCAGCTTCCAGTGGATGTATCCTGCAAGTGTAGTCATGAAATGAATGTCCGTTACATGCTCTTCTTGATTCAGAACGGATTGATAGAGATGAGCAATACTCCAGCGCTGTGGAATACTAAACTTAAACGTCTCACTCAGCACTTCCGAAGCCTGCTGCGTAATATTGTTTCGCCACGTACGGAACGGAGTGAGCAGTTCGCCCGCTTCGTCAAAAGCCATATAGCCATGCATCATGCCGCTGAACCCGATAGCTCCGACGGTCTGTAAAGTGACTCCGTATTTCTCCTTCACATCGTTTGCCATTTTGGAATAGCTGTCTTGTAAGCCCTTCCAAATATCTTCTAAGCTATATGTCCAGATCTGATTGACATAGCTATTCTCCCAATCATGGCTGCCGGATGCTATCGTTTCGTGGTCGCTGCCTATTAGCACCGCTTTAATCCGGGTTGAACCAAATTCAATGCCAAGTACGGTATTACCGCTTCTGATCGCTTCTGTCACTCCGAGACTCATTAGAATACCTCCATAGCGTATGATTATATAATGATGAACTTCCTTCTACCTACTTCGTCTGACCGTAATAAGCCCCTGCACCATGCTTCCGTAAAAAGTGTTTGTCCAGCAATGCCTGATCCATCGGACCGATCCCCGGGTTGAGCGCAAAAGTATGCAGCGCCATCTTGGCGACTTCCTCGAGCACAACCGCATTATGTACGGCCTCATGAGGGTCCTTGCCCCAATTGAACGGCGCATGGCTGTTCACAAGCACGCTTGGCACCTGCGATGGATCACGATCCTTGAACGTCTCGACGATGACGTTACCGGTTTCCAGCTCATAGCCGTTCTCGATTTCCTCGCGAGTCATCGGACGAGTCACCGGAATCTCGCCATAGAAATAATCGGCATGCGTCGTACCGAGCGCCGGAATCGGCCTTCCCGCTTGCGCCCAGCTTGTCGCCCATGGCGAGTGGGTATGTACGATACCGCCGATCTGTGCGAAGGCTTTATAGAGGACAAGATGTGTCGGCGTATCCGAGGACGGCTTCAGTTCCCCTTCCACCTTCTTCCCCTCAAGATCGACGACGACAAGATCGCTAAGCTTCAGCTTCGCGTAAGGCACTCCGCTTGGCTTAATGACGACCAAGCCTCTTTCCCTGTCGATACCGCTGACATTGCCCCAAGTAAATGTAACGAGATTGTACTTCGGCAAATCCAGATTGGCCTCCAGCACTTCTTGCTTTAACCGTTCCAGCACAAGGTTCATCCTCTCGTCTAGCTTTCTTCCTATTCAAATTATAAACTTGTACGTACAATTATTCCAGATCTAATTCCGCATATGTTGAACTTGTCATTCTATCCTCTGGGTAGTTTCCCTAATGACCAACTCAGGTTTATAGATTCGGGAAGCTGGAATGGATGCTCCGCCGCTCTCAATAAGCTCAAAGAGCATGTTCGCGGCATCCTCTCCCATCGCAAGCTTCGGATGAGTGAGTGTCGTCAGCTTCATCTCGGTTGCCGTAGCCAGCCAGGAATCATCGAATCCCACAATGGATACATCTTGCGGAACAGATAAGCCCGCCTTCCTGATCACCTCGAGCAGCCGAAGAGCAAGCTCATCGTTGTAACAGACGAGCGCCGTTGGACGCTTGCCTTCAGGGCGACCAAGCAGCTCTTCCGCGATTTCAATAACCCGACCTGCCTTCTCCTCTGTACGATAAGAGACAACAAAGTCAGGATGAAGCTCCGCACTTTCTTCCTGATGCGCTCGCATGAATCCTTTCAAACGCAGAATCCCTTGCAAATCATCTGTTTTAAAAAAGCCCGCGATATGACGATGCCCCAGATGAAGCAAATGCTCCGCCGCTGTAAATCCGCCTTCTTCATCGTCAATGACAAGCGTTGGGCAGCTGATCTCTGGATATCTGGCGTTAATCATTACATAGGGGATACGCCGGTTGTTAAGGGCTAGGAAATAGGCGAGGTTCGGATTTCCCTCCGCACTCTTGGTCGGCTCAATGATCAGGCCGCTAAGCGGTTGGCTAGTCAACATCGAGAGACTTTCCCGCTCCCTGCCCTTGTCATTGTCCGTGCTGGAGAGCAGCAAGCTGTAGCCTCTGGCCCGCACAGCCGCCTCAGCTCCGCGTACGATATGCGGGAATATATAATCGGAAATGTATGTCGTTACTAAACCAATCGTCTTTGCTTCTGCATAATGCTCGTCCTTCGGATTAGCAACAAATGTCCCCTTCCCTTGCATCCTATATAACCGGCCTTCCTGCTCCAGCTCGCCGAGCGCCTGCCTCACTGTCTGCCGGCTCATCCCGAACTGCTCCGCTATCTCGTTCTCGGACGGCATCTGATCATCAGGCTGAAGCTTCCCCTTACCCATCAAATCCAATATCTCTTTCTTAAGCTGTACATACTTAGGAAGCTGTTTCTCTTTCATCCGCTCGTCCCCTGTTCACTTGTCTGCTCTAATTAGTATAGCATCACACTCACTTGTATGTACATGTCAGAAATGATAGCTCGCAGCATTCATTCTTTGGCTTGATCTAAAAAAACATAAATGTGTTCATACTATATAAGGAAACCATATCCAACATATTTGTTATGAGGAAGTGAAGCGTTTATTGATGACAAAATCAGCAGCTGATCAAAAAACAGAACGAGAAGGTAACTCTCTGTTCCTAACCATGAAAATTGCAGCATGGTTATCCCTTATAATCGGTGTGGTGTTGTGTCTGGTCAATTATGATGATTTCAGCGACAATAACAGATCATTAATGGCTGGAATCGGCTTTTTGGTCGGCAGTGTGTTCATCTATACAATTGGTACGGCGATCAACCTCGTGCACAAACGCAAAACTGAATCCGAATGAGCAACTTCATAGCTATTGAATTCGAATAAGGGCTGTTTCCAACACAATGGAAGCAGTCCTTCTTTTATTGAAATGACCCACAACAAAAGCCGCTGTAATATTGATCCGCATTCCGGGGAAAATTAAGTTAATCCGAGGTGATGTTTAGGAGATGAGGAGCTTATGAATAACTCAAAGATCATGCGGCTGCCCGCCACAATCGGCGTCATAGCAAGCGCCATCATGCTTACATCGGGTTGCAAGTCGATGATTGTCTTCGATCCGAAGGGGCCTATCGGCCACCAGCAGCGCGACCTGATCTATATCACAATGCTGCTATGTCTAATCATAGTGGTTCCAGTGTTACTAATAGCAGCCTGGATCGTATGGCGCTTCCGTGACAAGAAGGGCAACAATGCGCCATACCAGCCGATATGGTCCCATAGCACCAAACTAGAAACCATCTGGTGGAGCATCCCGATCATCGTCATCTTGATCTTGGCCATTGTGACTGCACGCTACACGTATGCGCTGGATCCGGCTAAACCGATTACGTCCGATAATAAGGCGATCACAATTCAGGCAACGTCGCTAGACTGGAAATGGCTGTTCCAGTATCCGGATCAAGGTATCGCAACCGTCAACTATCTGGTCATTCCGGAGCGTACGCCGATTAAGTTCGAGCTTACCTCGGATGGCCCGATGAACTCGTTCTGGGTGCCGCAGCTTGGGGGAATGATCTACACGATGTCTGGCATGGCGACAACGATGTATCTTCAAGCCGATGAGACCGGTAATTATATGGGTACCGGAGCTAACTTTACAGGACGTGATTTCGCGAAAATGGGCTTTACCGCCAAAGCGATCAATCAGACGGACTTCGATAAATGGGTGTATGAGGCGAAGGCAAGCGGGAATGCGCTATCCGAGGATGGGTATCAGAATCTTGCAAAGCCCGGGACTTCTGACCGGATGACCTTCGCTTCTATCCCGTCCGGCTTGTTCGAGAGAATTGTCCATGTCTACTCCATGAGCCGCGGTGCACCACCGGGATACACCCGGAAGGCACAAACACTCAGTGGAGAAAAAGCAGCCGAGCATTCTGAAGGCGGCCAGCTGCCGCCCGGCAATAACGCACAGAAGGATTCCCCTGACGTAGGCAGCTTCGGCTCCGGGCATTCCTATCATAAATTGGACAACAAGCATATGTATCATGGCAAATGAGAGGAGAGGCTTCCATGATTGACCAAATAACAGATTTCGTCTCGTGGTTCTTTGTCACGGGCGATCCGTTGATTTACGGTGCGGATGTGGCGATCTCGCTGACGACGGCGGCGATCGTCTTCGTGCTCAGCTATTTTGGCAAATGGGGCTGGCTGTGGCGGGAATGGCTGACGACTGTCGATCATAAGCGCGTCGGGATTATGTATATCATCGCTTCGCTGCTTATGCTGTTCCGCGGCGGCGTCGATGCGCTCTTGATGCGGACGCAGCTCGCTTTTCCCGATTTGAAATTTCTATCGCCGGAGCACTACAACGAGGTATTCACCACGCATGGCGTCATCATGATCCTGTTCATGGCGATGCCGCTCATGTTCGGCCTATTCAACATCGCCGTACCGCTGCAATTGGGAGCGCGTGACGTTGCATTCCCGTTCCTGAACTCGCTTAGCTTCTGGCTGTTCTTTATCGGCGCGATGCTGTTCAATATGTCATTCGTCATCGGCGGCTCGGCGAATGCCGGTTGGCTCTCCTACCCGCCGCTCTCAGAGATGACGGGCAGCCCGGGTGTTGGCGAAGACTTCTACATCTGGGGCGTTCAAATTTCCGGTATCGGATCGTTGATGACGGGAATTAACTTCATCGTTACCATTGTCAAAATGCGAGCTCCCGGGATGACCTGGTCGAGGGTGCCGATCTTTACGTGGTCGGTACTCTCCAGCTGCATTGCGATCATAGTTGCGTTCCCTGTCCTGACGGTCACACTGGCGCTGCTGTTCTTGGACCGCTTTCTAGGGGCGCACTTCTTCACGATGGACGGCGGCGGCAACGCCATGATGTACGTTAACCTCATATGGATGTGGGGCCATCCGGAGGTTTACATCGTCGTTCTGCCCGCCTTCGGCATTTTCTCCGAAGTCGTTGCTACGTTCTCGAAGAAGCGCTTGTTTGGCTACGGATCCATGGTGTTTGCGATGTTGAGCATTAGTCTCATGGCGTATTTCACGTGGCTCCATCATTTCTTCACGATGGGTTCAGGAGCCAACGTCAATATTTTCTTCGCGATATCAACGATGATCATTGCGATTCCGACAGGCGTGAAAATATTCAACTGGCTGTTCACGATGTTCCGCGGCCGGATCTCGTTCCAAACACCGATGCTATGGACGATCGCATTCATTCCATGCTTCGTCGTCGGCGGCATGACTGGTGTGATGCTTTCGGTAGCGCCTGCGGATTTCCAGTTCCATAACAGCTATTTCTTAATTGCTCACTTCCACCAGGTACTCATCGGCGGGGTTGCTTTCGGTTACTTTGCAGGCTTGTATTATTGGTGGCCGAAGATGTTCGGCTTCAAACTGAATGAAACGATCGGCAAATGGGCGTTCTGGATATGGAACATCGGCTTCTATGTGTGCTTTATGCCTCAGTATGTGGTCGGTCTCGACGGCATGACCCGCCGAATCAATTCGTACGGCTGGGATACGGGCTGGTGGGCGCTTAATTTCACGTCGACCATCGGCGGCTTCCTTATGGGCATTGGCTTCCTGTTCCAGGTGTGGCAGATCGCACATAGTATCAAGTTTATGGAGAGAGACACGACTGGCGATCCGTGGGGAGCCCGCACGCTGGAATGGTCAATTCCATCGCCAGCGCCGCTCTATAACTTTGCGACCACCCCTCTCGTTACAGACCGAGATGATTGGTGGGAGGAGAAGGAACGCATCGCCGCAGGTACAATGCCTAAGGCGAAGCCAGCGCTCGAGCCTATTCATATGCCGAAGAATTCGCCGATTCCTTTTATCCAATCTATCTGTTGGTTTACAGTTGGCTTTGGTCTTGTGTTTCACTGGCTCTGGATCGCGATCCCCGGTTTCATTGGCATTGCGCTGACGATGCTGGCACATTCGTTCAACTACGATACCGATTACTATATACCTGTAGATGAAATCAAGCACACGGAAGCAAAGGCAGGGAGGGTTGTCTGATGGCGCACGCTCACAATCATAGTTTGACGCACGAGGGAGGCCATGATGGCCATCACGATTTGGAGGAGCTTCGTAAATTCGGCTTCTGGATATTCCTGATCACCGACTGTATCTTGTTCGCTACTCTGTTTGCAACCTTTCTCGTCCTTCACGAGAATACGGCAGGCGGACCTGGGGCCAAAGAAATCTTCGAATTGCCAGGCGTCATCGTCGAAACGTTCATCCTTCTGACGAGCAGCTTCACAAGCGGTCTGGCTGTGCTAGCCATGAATGCGGGCAGTCGGAAGGGACTGTTAGGCTGGCTTGTTGTAACGATCCTGCTCGGTGCCTGCTTTATCGGTATGGAAGTGACTGAATTTCTGAAGCTTGTACACGAGGGGCATACGATTCATTCCAGCGCGTTTCTGTCCGGCTTCTTCACGCTTGTTGGTACGCACGGGCTGCATGTCTCACTTGGCATCTGCTGGATCACCGCATTGATTATCCAGTTATCCCGTCACGGAATTACACCGGTCACACAGCGAAAAGTACATATTACAAGCTTGTATTGGCACTTTCTTGACGCTGTCTGGATCTTCGTCTTCACGTTCGTCTATTTAATGGGAGTGATGTGACTTGGCGCAAAATCATACAATCGGACATGGAAATCAGGGAGGCCATGCTGGGCACCACGGCTCGCTGGGAGAGTACGTTATAGGATTTCTGCTGTCCATAATCCTGACTGTTATCCCGATACTTGCTGTCGTGGATAATTGGATGGGGAGGACAGCGACGATCATCTTACTGCTCGCCACGGCGGTTTTGCAATTTGCGGTGCAGCTGCTGTTCTTCATGCACTTGCGAGAAGAGAAAGGGCCGCGTTATAACCTCGTAACGCTCATTCTTGGGTTGATCATCGTAATTGTGGTCATATATGGTTCCATTTGGATTATGGATCATAATAAGATGTATTAGGTTATTGATTATTAAAGCCATCCTTCAAGTATGAGGATGGCTTCTTTTTTGATGGATACTCCCTAAGACTCCTTTACGAGGGTTAATGCATTTCATATAGACATCTGGAAACGCCTATGTTTAAATGATTTGGTATTACATCCATACTCTAGGAGGCATTTTATTGAAACGACTGGCAATCATGTTGACTGTGATTCTGTTCTGGCTAACAGGAAACACAGCAATAGAAGGACACGCAGCAGCAGCTTCGAGCGGAATAGGTCCAAGTAATCCTATTAAGAAATGGACATTGGATATGAATAGCAGGGATCCCGTCGTCTTCGGGAATGACGGTACGATCTATTCGGGCGGTGAAGGGCTAAACGCGATCTCGCCGTCAGGACAAGTATTGTGGTATTTTGATTTGCCAAATGTCAATTATCACAGCACGAAACCGGCAATCGGCCGAGATGGCACTATTTATATTTCATTTAATGGATTCACGGGGGATCCCCATAATGATTTGGCAGCCGTCAATCCCGACGGTACACTCAAATGGACGTACAGTTCGACAACCCGATTAACGGCTCCTGCCGTCAGCCCGGACGGTACCGTTTACGTACAAAGTGGCAAAGAGCTTGCCGCCCTTAACCCGGACGGCACTGTTAAATGGTCCATCGATCACGGCAACATCTATGAATTCAAAACGATGCCTGTTTTCTCTTCCGATGGAACCGTATATATTGGAACCGACGGCGATGGTTTAACGGCGATTGCGCCAGACGGAACCGTCAAATGGAACAATCCAAAGACCGGAGACGCTCCATACGTCGGCGCCGACGGAACGATATACGCCTACGATTCTTGGGGGGATATTAACTTAATCGCGCCAGATGGTACGGAGAAGCGAAGAATACAATATCGCGAGCCCGGCTTTGGTCCTTTAGCTCCGGTATTCACGGTAGCGAAAGACGGAAGCGTGTATATCGGCGACGGCGATCAGATGAAGGCCTATGATGCGGAAGGAAAGCTAAAGTGGACCTTTATTACCGCAGAAGGAGTTACTTTTCTCGATAAAGGCCGCGCTGAACTCAGCAGACCTGTCATCGGTCCTGACGGCACAATCTATTTCGGCAGCTATGACGAGCATGTCTATGCCGTTGACGCCGCTGGTAAACTGAAATGGATGTATTTTGCCGGAACGGGAGCGGTCTTTCATTACGGTCAAGTGTGGGATCACAGCTACTTTGAGCTCGGCATCATCCCTTCTGTCGCACTTGGCCCGGATGGTACGCTGTATGTCAGTTCGGAGGAACTCGTCATGGCTGACGAGCAGCATCCTGGAAACATAGTCGGAGGGTACCCTCGTCAGTTAATCGCGCTTGGAGATCAAGGCGGTACGCCTCCCAACCCGCGGATCATCCCTGAACCCTCTTATGTAACAGCAACGACCGGCAAGTTTCTAGTCGGAGTGGTTGATCATTCAAAATATCTTATTGCGAACGCGAAGATAGAAGTCATTAACGAGGCAGGCGAAGTTGCTGCTACAGGTGTAACAGATGCGGGAGGCAATGCTTCGTTCACGCTTGAAAAAGAAGGCCTCTATACGATACGTGCTTCGCAAGAAGGGTATGAAGCTTCGTCGGTTCAAGCAAGACTGCTTCTTGGTCAAAGCCGTGGAGTAGGTATCATGATGAAAGAGATCTTTACGGGACCTCTGTTTGGCGTTCTTGTTACAGATCCTAGCAGTAAGGCTGCAATATCAGATGTGAAAGTGACGATCGTCTTCACAGATACTGGCGCTGAATTCACCTCGGTGTCCGACAGCACTGGCTCGGCCACCTTCTACAATTTACCTGATGATGGGGAATTTTCAGTAAAGGTAGAGAAGCAAGGATTTGTGTCCCATTCCGATGGTCCGTATAGCTCCAAGTACTTCCCATTGTTTGTTGATGAGATGCTAGTTGCGCCATCCATAACCATTAAAGTCGTGGATGGAGATGGAAATCCCGTTCGATATGCCCAACTGTATAACCTAGATGTAGGCATGGTCGGCCCTCAGGTCGACGAAAATGGCATAGCAACGGTAACTAATGTCCCTTCCGGCACATCCCTGACGATTCAAGCATCGAACTACGGGCTAACCGAACAGACTACGGCAAACCTTAAAGTTACCGATACGAAACGGGAATTTACAATTGTCATCGGAGCGAAGAACACGAGTGTAGAGACACCGACTTCTACCACACCCGGCCAGCCGGCACAAGGAGCAGGCGCAACTTCCGGTGCGCGAAACACGGTCTTTATCAATGGGAAAGCCCAGAATTTCGGCACGAGCCCTATTCAAATCAATGGAATGACATTTGTTCCGATGCGAGGCATTTTCGAGGCACTCCACGCGACAGTCAAATGGGACCAGGCCACGAAGAAAATTACCGCTTTTAGAGGTACAACTACGATCTCATTAACGCTCGGCAGCAAAAAAGCCCTCATTAACGGACAGCAAGCTACGCTGCAACAAGCGTCGTTTGCCAAGAATGGGACCACCTTTGTACCGCTTCGCTTCATCAGTGAAGCGCTGAAAGCATCTGTGAAGTGGGATGCGAAAACCGGAAATATAGACATTACCTCTCCAGTGAATTAATTAATTTCTTACGCCGCCCGATGCAATTCTTATTAGAATTGCATGGGGCGGCGTTTTTTCATGCCTCGTCGAGCCTCGATGTGCAGCTGCTTTTGAAACCATAAAAAAAGGACCTTGAAGAAGTAACTCCTTCAGGCCCTGATTTTTCGTATATTTAAAACTTCATCTTTATCATGAATAAATAATAATAGATAACGGGTAATCCTATGATAACCGATAAAACTGTGATTGCAGTATGTACTTTTTTCTCATCTCGTAATATAAATCGGAAACACTTATACGCTATAATGCCAATCCATCCACCTAAACCATTTAGAATGATATCATCAATATCGGCTGTTCCTATGCCGAGAAGTCCCTGTATCAATTCAACAAATAAACTCACTATGAATATAAACAACAGATTGTCTATGACCCTTTTATTCTTCTTAAATACAGACAAATATAAGCCAAAGGGAATAAAAATAAAGATATTTCCAGCCACATTCCCAAAAGCGAATTTTTTTAAATTAGCAGAGCTGCCGGATATGAATTCACTTATGCTATAAAAAGGAATGAGATTGATTGACCGAACTACAGTCCTTTGGCTACTAAATAACTCCGTAATCGAAACTCTCGATAAGAACAATATTTTAATGAGCAAAAAGATGTAACAGATGAAAACACCATATAAAATAACGGTTTGTAATCGTATTCGTTTATTCATAATAGCTCCCTTTTTTTCATCTTAACGCCGAGATTAATGATTAGTATGAGCACGAATCCCCGTCTAGAGTCGAGGATGTTACAAGAACTTGCGGCGGATTCGCCGGGAATCAAACTATAATATGATTAGTTCAGAATATGATACTCACGCGTTGGTATAAAAGGAGGCCCGCACACCATGACGTGTGTTCGTTTTTTCATAAATAGCTATTAAACATTACTTAGTACTAATTAATGTTTATGACCGTACTCGCACTAGCAAAATCATCAATATAATTTACAAACCCGATGAAATATATGGAGGCCGCACACAATGAATCAAGTTAAAATTTCGCAACTGAAACAATCGATTTCGCCTTTCGAGAAACCTGAACTAAAAACAAGTGTTAGACAGCTTGCCAATACTCTAGTCCCGCTTCTTTTTCTTTGGTATGCTGCCTATGCGAGTCTATCCTATTCCTATTGGATTACGCTCCCGCTGACATTTATAATTGCTGGATTTTTAGTCCGGACATTCATCATTTTTCACGATTGTTGTCATCATGCCTTTTTTAAAAACAGTAAAGCCAACGACATTCTTGGAATGATATTAGGTGTTATAACTCTCTTTCCTTACCAACAATGGAAGCATAGCCATTCCATTCATCATGCAACTAGCGGTAATTTGGATAAGCGTGGAACCGGCGATATATGGCTGCTTACCATTCAGGAATATTGTTCAGCTCCGCTACGAACAAAGCTTTTCTACCGCATGTATAGACATCCATTCGTGATGTTCTTAATCGGTCCGATCGCCGTTTTCCTTCTCAAAAACAGATTCAACCGTAAAACAGCTAAACGTAAAGAACGCTTGAACACGTTTATTACCAATGCTTCTGTTATTGCTTTATATGCGGTTTTGACTTGGGTTGTTGGCTGGGAGGCTCTCCTCATGATACAAGGTCCCGCTTTTCTTATATCCGGATTGCTCGGCGTGTGGTTGTTCTACGTTCAACATCAGTTTGAGGATTCCTACTACGAAAAAGACGAAGAATGGAGCTTCGTCCAGGCCGCTATTGACGGAAGCTCATACTACAAGCTGCCTAAGCCGCTGCAATGGATTACAGGCAATATCGGTTTCCATCATGTTCACCATTTATGTCCGAAAGTACCGAATTACAATCTGGAGAAAGCCCATCATGCTTCTCCGCCCCTGCAGAAGGTGACAACGGTTACGCTCGGAACGAGTTTCAAGTCGATTCATTACCACTTATGGGACGAAACTAACCATTCGTTCGTCAGCTTCCGCGATCTTAGAAATATTGGGAAAACGGTAGATCAATAAATCCTTGGGCACCGCAAATACGATAACTTAATTCCGTGTTTCTCAAGTAAGCCAAGTTGACGCCTATTAAGGAAGCTTATTGAAATACGCAATAACGAATTGACGGAACAGCCGAACCTCCGGGGGCATATAGTGCTTACTCGACCAGACTAAGCCCCAATGCGATACGCAGCCTGGATCGGAAATTCGAATCCGATGGGGCAGCTGATCCCGCCACCTTAGCCAACCTAGTTCGGGAACCAGGGTAACGCCTAGACCCTGCTTGACCAAGGGCACCATCGCATCCGGTTCCCCCACCTCGATCGCGAAGTTCGGTACGAACCCTTCATTGCGGCAATACTCCTCAATCATTTCCCTCGACCAATATCCCCGATGCATGCTGATGAATCGCTCGTTCTCCAGTTCCTTGATGGACACGCTCTTACGTTGCGACAACTGGTGCTCCTTCGATACGATCAAATATATCGCTTCCGTCCTAAGGAGACTCCACTCCAGATGGGCGCCTTCCATAGGAGACTGGGTGATACACAGATCGACTTTCCCGTGATCGATGCCGCCAGCTTGATAATGCCCCGGTTCATCCCCGACATGTCCCGCACTTCCCGTACGCTCTCGTCGATCGATTGCAGAATGTGCTCCACGCGCTCAAGGAACACTTGGCCGAATCGGTTCAAGCGAATCGCCCGTCCTTTCCGGTCGAACAGCGCGACTCCGATATCCTCTTCCAACCGGGCGATCGTCTGACTAAGAGACGGTTGAGCGATATTCAGTTCCTCCGCCGCCTTCGTCATATGCTCGAGGCGCGCTACGGTTTGAAAATATTTTAGCTGCAGCAGCTCCATCCCGCATTTCCTTCCCTAATAGGATCAACCCAATATCATATTGATCTTACGTATTATACAGCATCCAACCGCGGATTTATAATAAGGACGCATTCAATCTACCTCTCACCCTACTTTAAGGAGATGTTCTATATGAAAGGCCAATTGGTTTGGATGACCGAGCCTATGAAATTCGAAATCCGTGAGTACGACCTTCCGAAAGTCGAACCGGAAGCGGTGCTGCTGGAAGTGCTTCAGACGAACGTCTGCGGATCGGATCTGCATATCGCCAAGGGCGACATGCCGCATCTGTGCAATGGAGGCATCGGGCATGAAATGGTCGGACGTGTCATCGAGATGGGCGATCGCAGACAGACCGATAGCGCCGGCAACCCGCTTAAGGTCGGCGATCGCGTCGTACCTTGCTACTTAGTCACTTGCAACAACTGAACGTTCTGCTTGAAGGGACTGTATGCCCGCTGCGTCAACGCCAGCAAATACATGCTACAAAAACAAGAGGTTGCCCCGCACTTCCACGGCGCGACTTACGCGACCCACTATTACGTGCACCACGATCAATATTTCTACAAAGTGCCGGATAACGTTACGAACGCGGAAGCATCGAGCGTCAACTGCGCGCTCAGCCAAGTGTACTGCGCGATCGACAAAGCCGGCGTGAAGCCCGGCGACACCGTCCTGATTCAAGGCGCGGGCGGTCTCGGCCTTAATGCATGCGCCGTTGCTAAGGAACACGGAGCTACGGTCATCATCGTCGACGGCGTTGCCTCCCGACTGGAAATGGCTAAACGCTTCGGCGCCGACCATATGATCAACCTGTCGGACGGTGCGACGGACACGTTCGACAAAGTCGTCGCCCGCGTGAAGGAACTGACGAACGGACTCGGAGCCGATGTCGGCATCGAGGTCGCCGGCATTCCGATCGCCTTCGCGCAAGGTCCCTACTTGCTCCGCACCGGCGCTAAGTATATGGTCATGGGCAATATTAGCATGGGTCGCAAAATCGAAGTCGATCCCGCCTTTATCGTCCACAAGTGCATCGAGATTATCGGCGTAGCCGGATACGAGCCGTCTTACCTGTACAAAGCGCTTCAATTCTTGGAAAGAAACGTGAACAAATATCCGTTCAATGAACTGATCGACGCAACCTTCTCGCTGGAGGAAGTTCCGACAGCCATCGAGAAATCCCTTAACCGCGAAGTAACGCGCGCGTCCATCGTCGTGAACGCCTAACCTACGGAGGAATAAATATGACTCAATTGTACCCTATGCAAGAGAAGTACGGTCATTTCTACGGCGGCGAGTGGCATGCCCCGGTGAACGGTCGCTACTTCGACGAATATAATCCATCCACGGGCGCGAAGCTCGCTTCGTTCGCTCGCGGCGATGAAGATGATGTAAACTTGGCCGTTCAAAGCGCCGTCGAGGGCTATAAAGCCTGGTACGCGCTGGACGGCGCGACGCGCGGCAGAACGCTGATGAAGCTCGCTCAACTGCTCCGCGACAACAAGGAAGCTCTCGCCTACTGGGAATCCGTCGATACCGGCAAGCCGCTCGCCATAGCTACCCACGAAGTGCTCGGCTGCGCTACGACGATCGAATATACGGCGGGCATGGCGGATAAAATATTCGGAACGGTCATTCCGGACGGCAACAATTCGTTGTCCTTCACGACCCGCGAGCCTTACGGCGTAACCGCGCACATCACGCCTTGGAACGGTCCTCTCACGATCGCTTCCAGAGGACTGGCATCGGCGCTTGCCGCAGGTAACTCTATGGTCATTAAGGTCGCCGAGCATACGAACATCACGACGCTCGAGCTCGCGAGACTGTGCATGGAAGCCGGCATGCCGGCAGGAGTCGTCAACGTTGTGACGGGCTACGGCAACGAAGCCGGTTCCGCGCTCGTTAACCATCCGGACGTGCGCAAGATCGCCTTCACGGGATCGGTACAGACCGGCCAGAACATCATGAAGGCCGCCGCGGAGCGTATCGTCCCCGTGCTGCTCGAGCTAGGCGGCAAGTCGCCTAACATCGTATTCGAGGACGCGGATCTGCAAGCGGCGGCGATAGCCTCGCTCAGAGGGTTCGTCCTCAATAGCGGTCAAGTGTGCGCAGCGGGCACGCGTCTGCTCGCGCAGCGCTCCATCGTGGACGAGCTTGCGGCAACGATCGGCACGGCCGCGAAGCAAGTCAAGATCGGCGACGGACTCGACAATCCGACGATCGGTCCGGTTATCTCCGAGAAGCAATTGCAACGTATCCAGCATTATATTCAGGTTGGCCAAGACGAAGGCGCCGAGCTCGTGTGCGGCGGCAACCGACTGACCGATGGCGCATACGCGAACGGCTTCTTCGTAGAGCCTACGGTATTCAAGAACGTATCGAATGCGATGACGATCGCCCGGGAGGAAATCTTCGGTCCCGTACTGTCGATCATTCCGTTCGATACCGAAGAAGAGGCGATCGCGCTCGCCAACGAGACCGAGTTCGGACTCGTGTCGGCTGTATGGACGACCAACATCCACCGCGCGCTGCGCGTCGCGAAGCGTATCGAAGCTGGCCAAGTTTATATCAACGACTACTTGCCGCGAGGCTCCGAAAGCCGGCCGTTCGGCGGGTACAAGAAGAGCGGCATCGGCAGAGAAGGCGGCGTAGACGGCATCTATGAGTTTACGCAGCTCAAATCTATTGTCATCAAGTAATCCTACGACGAACCGCCGGCCTCCCCTATGGATGCCGGCGGTTTCTATTATGCTGGCGTTAACCTTCTTGCGAATTTCTTTCACGTTTATGCATAATCTTAGATATTTCATGTTACTGGATATTCGACCACAAAAAAGGCTGCCTTCACCGGCAGCCTTCATTCAAAACCTATTTCTTCTCTTCTTTTATTTTAAACATCGTCTGTGTATGATCGACGAAATCTTCAACTTCCTTCTGTACTGCTTGCTTCTTCTGATCTGCTTGCTCTTGTGTAATATCGCCTTCTGCTTTAACTGCATCGATTTTCGCAGTGAAATCGGACATAAGCGCTTCGATTAGCTTTTGACGTGAGACACCATGATCCTTAGCGATATCGGCAAACGATTTGCCTCCTTGGACCTGATCAGCGAAAGTTGCTTTGTCTATGCCGAGCAGTTTTAAAGCAGCTTGCAAGTTAAATTCACCAATGCCCTGCTCTTTTTCTTCTTGCTCTTTATTAAGAGGAGTTGTGAAGATACGCTCTGCTTCCATCGCGGCTTTTTTCTTCACGTTCTCCTTTTCATCAGCTGTAAGATCCTTTGAATTCTTCGCCAGAATTTCATCACTAATTTCCTTTGTTAACCCATCAACCAACGGCTGGAGCGCAATGCCCTTCTCTTTCGCAATGTCAGCTAGCGACTTACCCGCTTCAAGTGCCTTCTGGAAAGCTTCTTTATCTAGACCAAGCTTAGAAGTAGCGATTTGTTGAAAATCAATTCTAATTCCTTCGTCCGGGTTTCGTTTACCATCCTTGCCCTGTGCAGCTGCAAAGCTCTCTTTCTTCTTAAATAGCGTCTGTGTATGGTCGACGAAATCTTCAACTTCTTTAAGTACTGCCTGCTTCTTCTCATTTGCTTGTTCTTGAGTAATATCACCGTTTGTCTTACCTTCATCGATTTTGGCGTTTACTTCGGACAATAGCGCATCGATTAACTGCTGACGCGTTACACCGTGATCCTTCGCAATATCGACGAATGATTTACCCGCATGAACCTTTTCAGCGAATGCAGCCTTGTCGATTCCGATTAATTTTAGTGCTGCTGCTAGATTCCAGTCGCTACCTTCTTGCTTAGTACTCTCCTTGTTAAGCGGTTCTGTGAAGATGCGTTCTGCTTCCATTGATGCCTTCTTCTTCACATTCACATTCTCCTTCTCCTGAGCTGTAAGATCCTTAGGATCGAGATGCGCTAATATCGCATCACTAATCTCCTTCGTTAGCTCATCAATCAGCGGCTGAAGCGCTTTACCTTTTTCTTTCGCGATATCTGCAAGCGATTTACCTGCTTTCTTAGCATGTTCGAAAGCTTCTTGATTCAGGCCGAGCTTAGATTTAGCGATTGTTTCCAAATCTAATTTTAACTTATCGTCTTTTCCTGGACTTGGTTTCTCTCCTTCCTTACCAGCTGGCTTTGTCTTCTGAGCATCTGCATAGCTTGCCTTCTTGTCATCCTGTGATTTTCCATTTAGGTTGTCTGCCGCATAAGCGGTTACCGGCACTGCGATCGCGATTAGCAGCGCTGCGCCAGCGAGCTTCCAATTTTTCTTCATTGTATTATCCCTTCTTCTTCTTGAATTTGCCATCCATATAATCAGGAGGCTACATGGTTTAAGATAAAGAAACATTCTGAAAAGAATCTGAAATACTCGGAAGTGATACACGAAACGTCGTACCGACCTGAGGTGTACTCCACACTTCTATTTTTGCCCGATGTGCGTCAACAATTTGTTTCGCAATCGCAAGGCCGAGGCCAGTTCCTTCCGACCGGCGTGTCCGGGCTTTATCCATTCGATAAAATCGTTCGAAAATACGAGGCAGGTGCTCATTCTCAATACCAATACCCGTATCTCTGACAATAAAGGATACTTTCTGAGGATTCGTTTCCAAGGAGACGATAACACTGCCGCCTTCCCTGTTGTACTGAATCGCATTCTCGATCACAATTAAGATAAGCTGACGGATGCGCACCTCATCCGCTTGAATCATTGCATCGTCCACTCCTGATCCACTTTGGCGATTCTCCCATATCAACTTCACATGCTTTGAAGTCGCAATGGGCTCTAATTGTTCCATTACTTGGAGGATTGTATGACGCAGAGAAAATCGTGATAAGACCAACTCAATCCGTCCGCTATCACTTCGCGCAAGCACAAGCAAATTATCGACTAACCGGCTCATATGATGGATTTCCCGCCCAGTCTTCATAAATACATTACGATGGAAATCAGGCAGTTTGTCGCTCTCCTCGTCTAGTACCTCGTAGGCAGATTTCAAAATACTAAGCGGTGTCCGAAGTTCATGCGACGCATCGGAAGTGAATTGTTCCTGTCGATGGAACGCTTGTGATATCGGTCCCATCGCGCGCCCCGCCAATATATAACCGGCAGCCCCTCCGGCGGCTAACATAAGCAAGGCGAACCCTGCAAACGCCCATCGTAGCTGACTTAAAAGATCGGTATCACTGGTGACTTCCTGTGCAACAATTATTCTATAGTCGTTGATTTTACTATTTGAAAGTATAGTTCCACCGATACGAAAGGTTCTTCCATTAGCGCTTACATTTCGGTAAACATTATCTGGTTCCGCGTGGAGGCTAGGTAGGAGCGCCGTTAGTGGAAAGTTCACCCCAGACGAGTTCTTGTTAGATGGTGAGGATTGAAATATCATTTCACCGTTCGGATCGAGCAACCATGCCATTTGGTTAAGCTGTAAGCCTCCTGGTTCGTAAAACGAGTTTACTTTCTCCCTTTCCACCGAAGGATCGAACAACGCATTTCCTTTTGGAGACTCGATTAGCTTCTGAAGCTCAGCCTCATACTGATTGCTTAAAGATTTAAGTTGATTGTCTTCTGTCGTTGTCAACATTTGCTGTACCATCCATAAAGAAAAAATGGCGGAGATCATCAGAATAATACCAATAGTAAGTGAGAACTCTCGCGTTAGCCGAGTTCGTGTCCGTTTAAACATGGATCTCATTCCCCACCTATCATAAACCGGTATCCAGCGCCATAAACGCTTTGGATGCATTTTGTTTCATAAGGTCCGTCCATTTTTTTGCGAAGTAATCTTATTGTAGCGTCGACGACGTTAAGCGTCACATCCGACGCAAGCCCCCATACTTGATCAAGCAGTTGCTCTCGTGAAAGGACTTGTCCAGCATGGCGCATCAAACAGACGAGCAATTGAAATTCGCGCCTTGTCAATATAATTGCCGTTCCTCTACGGGTTACTTCGAATCGGCTCATGTTTGCCGTTATATCTCCTAAGCTGAGTGTATCCGATGAATGGTACCCCCGATCCTGCCGCCTGAACAAGGCGAATAACCTTGCTTCCAGTTCCTCAAATGCAAAAGGCTTAATCATGTAGTCATCTGCCCCTGCGCGTAACCCCTCCACTCGGTCTTGAACTGCATCTCGAGCCGTCAATAGCAGAATCGGAGTATGATCTTCCTTCCTGCGGATCTCCCTTACAAGTTCTAAACCGGTCAACTCAGGCAACATCCAATCTAGTACATATACGTCATAGCGACCAGTAGATATTGCTTCCTTCGCCTGGTGGCCATCTTTCATCCAATCGACAACATGATATTGCCGTTTCAACTGATGCTCGGTTAGCTCACCTAGCGTCTCATCGTCCTCAGCAAGTAATATTCGCATAATTAACTATCCCCCTTGCAAAAGACATCATAGATAAAAAATGTACCAATCAATTCTGAAATAAACATGAAAAAAAACATAAGTTTAAAACATAAGGGCTTGGTGAAGTTATTAAATATTTCTCCTTTATAATCGTTCAGTACCCTTCAATTAGTGAAGGAATATAATATAGCCAAGACCCCTGACAAAGAGAAAGCTAGAATCAAGAAGTTGCGAAGGAGCCTAAATGATATGAAATCTTACGAGCACTTGAAGGACAAACTCGTAGAAATCAAACTTGCCGGAAACACAATTAAAGGTAAGTTATATGATGTAGGGACAGATTTTATCGTAATTTACACGAATATGGAATTTTTCTATTTGCTTGATGAACACATTCAAGAGGTTCGAATATGCCAATGGAATGAGGAGGAGCAGATTAACACCCCTCCGCAAAGCCCATTCTTTGATAATACCAAAGTCATTTCAACTAAAGAAATATTCATGAATGCGCGTGGCAAGATGCTGCAAGTCATGGTATTCGGCGGAATTGGAATCCATGGATACATCCTTCATATTTTTGATGATTACATCCATTTTCAATCCATTGTTCTAGGTGATCTTTATATTCCAACCAAACATATCAAAGGTCTCGTTATCGCATCTTCCTCTTCACCCTCGACTCCGTTACCTGAAATGAAGAAATTACCAAAGTTAAAATCGGCTGAAGCCGAACACGTTAAATTTATAGACCGCTTGTCCAAATCTACTGGAAAAGTCGCCATTTTTAATCAGGGGGCCCCAGTATTCAACGTTGGTAAAATCGTTCAAATGGATGAAAATGTTGTTCACATTACAAATTTAAATGGAACTACAGTCTATATAAGTACTGATCATATCAAAACCATTCACGTCCTTGATTAATCACAAAAATAACCCCTAATCAAATGCTATCACACTTGACTGGGGTTATTTCTGCGAAGTTGACCTTTGCACAAGGTCTACTTGCTTTAATTAATAATAATAATCATTATCACTAAAAACGTATGATGGGGCAATAAAAATTGAATTTGTCACCACTATGTTTAATCACATCTTCACCGAATCGATTTTAAAGACGCTTCCATATCGGCCTTTGAATACTGGAGTGCCGAAAGCCGAGACCCAGCCTTGATACATTCGGCTCGAGCTATTGTTTCTTACAAGAACGTAATCCGGCTTATCATATGCAACGATATCAGGCAATATCTCGGAGAAGCCCTTCATTGACCGCTCGAATGCTGTGTAATTAAATACGCCCTTTGTCTCATCTGTCACAAAAGGATCCTGCCTTCCATCACACAGCACATCTGCCCCATGTGACATGACATACCCCGAACTACCATAAGGGGCTAGCACTTTCGGACGCACACCACCTGGTGTATGAGCAAGGACATAATCCATCTCATCTACGGGATACTTTTTGGAGTCAATCGTTGGTGGTGAGATGAACACATAGAAGATGTTTGCGGAAAGTCCTACTGTTATGCCCAGCATAAACACATACCTTTTATAAGGAATATTAACCAGTCGATTATAAGGTATGAGATCTACTACCGTACCGGCAAAATAAGGGAAGAAAAGCCACATAAACAGATTTTGTTTATAAGACGACACGCCAAGGAAGATAATACCGAGCATCAGCATGAATCTAAATGGTTTACGGTGAATACAGAAAGGCAGCAGCATCGCGAAAACAAGAAGCAGAATAGTTCTCGGCTCCGTCGGACTGGCGAAATTAATCGGCTGCCATTCGTTGATCATCAGATTAAAGTGATTTTTCGTCACAGTGAAAATATAAAATATGCTTTTGTACCCGCCTACGTTGACGAATCCCATCACGATAATTAATAGGAAAGTTACTAACTTCCCACGTGAGAGACTGCGTTCAAATAAGGCTTCCAGCAATGCCATCACAGTGAATACTGCAATTACAGGCCAGACTCCAGCGTGTATATTCGCAATGCCAATTGAAATCGCAATTAGCGCAATCGCATATCCCTTCGTCTGCCGGAGATTAAATTCCCTCAAGTAGACAAAGAACCAGACGATGAGGAACGACGAAATCATCTGTGGCCGTGAAGTGAAATAATAATAATAGACGCAAACCGCAACGAGCAATACGATCAGGAACAGCAGAAAGTGATGCTCACCAAGTCCTAATTCTTTGCGGGATATGCTAGTTAGTCTATATAAACCGATTATTAGGATGAATAAGCAGATTGCAGTGAGCAAGTACGTACCGGGCCACCCCAATATATCATATAGGCTGGCGACGATGAGTTGGAACCCAAACTCATGTGGCACATACGGTAGCTTATCATTATAGAACGTATGAATGGCATGATGCAATACCGTGTGGTGCTCAAGCATGTAATTGCCAAGTTCAATGTGCCAGAACGTATCCGGATCGTTGTAGGCATTGGATGGGAACATCATGACAATAACGAATACAGGCAAGAGCAGGTATAGAATAGGAAGTGATTTTTTAAGCTTCAGCATCATATTGGTTCTCCGTTTCCCGAAACACAATAAGCTTTTGCCCGAAGTAATTCGTGATCGTGTATATACCGGTGCTGATAACGACAGCTGCATCTTTGACAATCGTTCCGATGTGATTACTCCAAATAGCTTCCATCCTATTTGCAAGAAGAAGTCCCAGATAAAACGAAAGGAAGTAACAACATAGAATGACAAAAGCAAACCGCAAGATCGATCGCGGCATTGACGCTCTACTCTTAAAAGTAAACGTTCTGTTCATTACATAGCTGAAAATCGCACCTGTCGAATTTCCGGTTATTGTCGCACCCCAATAGGAAAAGTTGCATATATGCAGCAGTACATATGTGATACTTAGCCCGACAAGTGTATTCAATCCGCCAACTAGAAGGAAACGGATGAATGGCTTCTCATTGATTGCCTTACGAATGATGGACATCGTGAGTAAGCTCCGACTCGATGATATAGGCCGGCCGGCGTTTTGTTTCCCAATAGATTTTACCGATGTACTCGCCAATTAGACCCATACTCATCAACATCAAGCCGCCAATAATCCATACCGAAATGATGATGGACGTCCAGCCTGATTCCGTATGTCCAAGCAGCTTTTGAATAACGGCATACACACCAGCCAAACCACTCAAACAAAAGGACAGAAAGCCGATAATCGAGACTAGACGAATCGGTACTACACTGAAAGAAGTCAGCCCATTGAAAGCAAATGCAATCATTTTCTTCAGCGGATACTTCGTCTCTCCTGCAAACCGTTCCTTGCGATCATAATAGACGACGTCGTTCTTAAGCCCCAACATCGGAACAATGCCGCGAAGAAACATATTGCGTTCCTCAAAGCCTTCAAGCTCGGTTACGGCTCGTTTACTCATCAATCGGAAATCAGCGTGGTTATAGATTAAATCAATTCCGAGCTTACGCATGAATTTGTAGTACGCTTGGGCAGTTGCTCTTTTGAATATAGAGTCCGTTTCTCTGCTTCTTCGTACTCCGTATACAATTTCCGCACCATTCAGATAACGTAAAACAAACTCGCGAATGACAAGAATATCATCCTGAAGATCCGCATCGATTGTGATTATACAGTCCGTCCAAGCCTTAGCTGAATGGATACCTGCTAGAAGAGCTCCTTGATGACCAAAGTTCCGGGATAATTTCACGCCTGAAATAGATGAGCTAGCTGCTCTTTCCTGTTCGATTAAGCTCCAGGTACCATCTTTACTTCCATCATCAACAAACACAATCTTACTATTCGCCGTGACAAGAGCTTCGTCTATAAGTCCAATAAGTACATTCTTGAGCTGCTTCGCCGTTTCATTCAGGACATCATTCTCGTTATAACATGGAACTACGATAGCTAGAGTCGGTTTATCCAAGCGGTGCACTTCCTCCCTGAATGCAACACCATGCTAGGGTAATCATTTGCCCACGCACGATGTTAACGGATAATCATTAAAAATTTATTAACTAATACATGTAAGTGATCATTTTGCTTGATAAAGGTATATTCTCCATGCAGATTCAGAATTATCGAACACCTTCAGTAGTCGAAGTCCATCTTCTTCGGCATTCAAGATCGGCACGGCGGAGAATATATACCGTCCCCCCATCTTCTTGAAAACCTCCATGTTCAATTCGAGATGATGGATTCGTGTGGTTGAATTCTTCTTGAATTCGTAATTCTGCCCTAACTCACTAACGAATAAGTAACAACGGCCACCCCATGTATCGAAGTACGTTCGCAGCGCTGGGCTCTTATCCAGCTCCTTAGCAATGATTTGCCGAAATTCATGCTTGTAGGTAAGCGGATAATAGTTGTTGTACGTGTCTAATGTGTAGAAGCCATTGTATTGTGCGATCGCAGGGTGGATACCGATGCTGGCAACCCGATACGACTGCTTCGGCTGTCCGATATAATTCTTGATTTGTTGAAACAGATCGACCGAATAGAACTGCTTCACTGTCGGCTCGCCGTATACGCGATATACGATCTCATCATTGCAGAAGAAAAGAATAATAATTTGCAGAGCGATGCAAATGCGAACACGCTTCTGCCAATTCTCACTCTTTTTCCAAAGAATATGGAGCCCGAGTGCAAAACCAAGGTAAATGACAAGCGGACGCAAGAAATGAAATCGGGCAAAATTAAACGTGTTCAATAGCGTGAATTGTTCCTTCAGTGGCTCCCATCCTTTGTAGTACCAGAAGGCGTACCAAACGGATAAAACAAAGTTGAGTATAAGCAGCCAAATAAATTGACTATTCTCTTGTCGATTTTGTCGCTTCATTGCAACCTGCAGCGCAATAAATAGGATAGGTAGAATAACCAAAGTGTGGATCGTCAGCACATGACCATGCCCAAAAATAAAATTCACGAATGCAAGATATACCGAATGCCAGAAACCGAGGGTAGAATTCACAAACTCCATTCTGCTGTTAGGTGCCTCCGAAAGGACAAGCCCAAACACGAGCCGATATTCAATTGCCAGGTAGATCAGCGTCATAAGTGCGATACTGCAAGCGAATAAAGGATTCCATACTCGTTTCTTGATTACATCCTTCAGCCAAAGCAGTCCCATTGCAGTCAAGAAAAAGAAAAAGCCTAAAACGAAGCTTGAATAGAATGGCAGTAACAAAAGTACTAGCCACGATTTCCATGATCGCTCTCGATTTCGAATATTTAAAAACGCCCAAAACGCTAGAGGCTGACCGAGTGTACTCAGCATGCCCGATGGCCAGAATGGTGTTAAAGCGAAAGCTAAAGACACGCCAACACGAATGAGGCTTGTATCCGCTCCCTTAATGAAATGCTTCTTTAACAACAAGTGCATTCCGATAAAAGCGAATAACCTCGTTATCATCTGGCTAAGCGTATAAGCGACCATCGTAGGAAACAGGGCATGCAGCCAAACGATTCCACTAAATTCCGTCCCGAAGACCCCTCGCGGCAGCCCGTTGATGACTTGAGGAATCGTTGCATTCATTGATCCGAAGAGCTCATTACTCCGAATGAGCACTTTATACCAAGCAATGTTCGAGTCCAAATTATCATGTACGCGAATATGGGCGTTATCTCCTAATACGATCAGTGGCAAGGAATACAAAAGAATAAGGACTAAGGCGTAACGTATCATGAGTTTCTCTTGTGTCAATATCGACTTTACATGCTGCATAAACATCTTCCTGCCTGCATCTGGATTATTGATTTGATGTGTTCAGGACATCAAGTGAGTTCTGAATCACAGATTTACACTTATTAACGTCAGGGCTCTTGGTGCGAACAGCTGCGAGCACCTCATCGATCGTACCGTCAATATCAGTCCAAGTCTTACGATCAATCTTTCTAAGCTTCGGTTCATTCTGGTCCCAATCATGCTCCAAGTCATCTGCTTTCGACTTTGCTGTACTCACATTATTCCCATTGATATTATCGAGGATGCCCTTTTCAATGGTAATAAAATCGTTTAACTGTCCGCTCAACGTCGTCTGTGAAGAATCGACTTCAGGAACAATATTTTGATTCCACCATATATAACCGCCAATTCCGACGACCAGGAATACAATAATGACTGATATTGTCTGTGTCCATACACGCTTCGTATTGTCTTTCGGCTCGATCGTTGGTGTAGCTTTTTCTTTCGAAATCAAGTCAAGCTTAGAAACGGCAAGGAAAACGATGATGGCCAAGATGGCAATCAGGAAGATGACACTAGTTATTGTGGCACCTAGAGCCAATCCACCGTTTGTTTTCGATTGAGACAAATAATCTCCAAGCGAAGCCCCTAGTGGTCGTGTAAGAATATAAACGATCCAAAATGCCAAAATTTCATTGAGCTTAAGCTTCCATGCTAAGAACACACAGGCAATGATGACAATGACAATAATGCCAGTACCTAAATAACCAACGCCAAGCTGCTCAGAATAAAGATCTCCTACCGCTGTACCGAGTGCAAACGTAAACAGAATCGTTAACCAATAGAATGCTTCTCTCTTCGCCGTGTAGATGGAATGGATGGATAACGTTTTCTCACTTGCGAACCATAGTAGAAACGTAGCTGCTAATAAAATACTAAAGGCAATGGTGCTTTGTTCAAGCGGCACTCCAAATCCGTCAGTTAAATTGTCGGTTAGTAATGTACCAAATACACTGATGAGCACTACAGTTAGCCAATAAACAAGCGGAATATATTTAGTTGATCTAAATTGGATGAACAAGACGACAACAAAAGCAATTCCCATAAGTAAAGTGGTCAGTGGTAATCCTAACCCGACGTTAATGCTCAAAAAGTCAGAAAATGTTTCTCCAACCGTCGTACACAATACTTTGATGATCCAGAAGAATATGGTTACTTGAGGTACTTTACTAAAGAGTTGATTCAACTTGCTTTGGTTTGTTGTCGACACACTCTTACCCCTCTCAATTGTGGTTTGCCAAGCATGATTCCACCGTCACTTCCAAATGCCCTCGATCGGCGCTGCAGTTCGACTTCCTCCAAGCAACGGTATATCGTACATTTCCTCAATCATTCGCAATACGGAATAATGATTGATTCGCTGTTCAGATTTACCAGGCTTTATCATTGAACCGACCATGATAATTGGAATCTGATTCTTCTTGGAGAAGTCGTCTTCATCCCAAGTGACAATCAACAAACTTTGATGTGTTTGAGCCCATTTTGCATAATCACGAATGTTTGTCTTCAGCCAATCATCTGCTTCCTTAACCGTTCCATCGTGCATGTCGTTCTGATGGTTCGGGATGACGAATGAGACATTCGGAAGCTTGCTATAATCCTTCGGAAAAGCTTTATAAGGTTTGTTTAGCTTTGCAGGTATATTCGAGAATTGAACCCAAGGATTATGTTTGCGCCCATATCCCCCTGCCCAGCAGCCAGTAAACCCCGTTTTCGGCATATCCTCAGAGAACCCCGTGAAGGTCAATCCGGATTTAAGGAGTTCTGCGCCAAGGTTATCAGTACGGAACGGCTTGTGGCATCCGTCATCCTTCAAACCTTGAGTCGATCCAGAGAAGAGAGCCAGATAATTGGGTTGGCTCGGGTGAGTGATTGCATATGCGCTCGTAAACAAAGCGCCTTGTTTGATTAAAGCATTCATATACGGAGCGTTCGAACTGCCGACAATTTGCTTATACGAGTGATTCTCTTCCACAACAATTACTATGTGTTCAACACTAACCTCTGCTAGCTGTTTAGAAGTGTTTTCCTCTTTGGTCGTGGTTGCATTCGGTATATCCGATGACTCACTTGAGATTGGACTTAACTTTTTTTCTTCACCAATCCAACTGCAGCCAGAGATGATTGTAAGGCTAATAGCAGTTAGTGCAATCCGAGTAAGTGCGATTGGTAATGTAGACATTCATGGTTCCTTTCCGAGAAGGTTACTTGAAATGATCTGCTAAGGTTTCTTCAGGCAAAAGCAAGCCAAAGCAATAGGCTGATTATGATTCCGAGCACTGCCCCTGCGAGTACTTCAATAGGCCGATGCCCTAACATTTCCTTTAGTAACGGATATTTTAGCTTTTGATTATCGTTTTGCTCTATTGCGAGTCTTCTTGTTATTCGGTTAAGTAGTGATGCATGTGTACCAGCATGTCTCCGAACTCCGGCTGCATCATACATCGTTATAACGCCGAAGACGAAAGCTATTGCAAACAAGCTGGAGGAAAAGCCTTCTTTCATACCGACTCCAGTTGTCAGTGCGGCAACCGCTGCGGAATGCGAGCTTGGCATACCACCTGTGCTAATTGCACGCCGCCAATCGATCTCCAAGTGAGTAAAGAAGTTAATCGGGATTTTGACGAGTTGAGCCACCAAGATGGCGATCAGTGCCGCAATTAACGGCAGATATGGCGTAATGCTCAAGATACATGGACTCCTTCCGGGAAGACAATTGAGGCTTACTCTCATCTACTATCAAGTTTTTGATTCTTGTCTCGGCTGCCGCGCCGCTTCTTCTCGAGCACGGCCTTCCACAAATTTTTGATTCCGACGAGTACGATTAATCCAGATAATACGATGAACGAAATATCTCGAATGGCAGTATACTGCGGGTTTTTAGGGAGAGAAGCACTTCTCTTATCTCCCCTTCTCACCATCGCTTGTTCGTACGCTGCATTTGAGACCTGGAAATCATATCGCTGAGATTTAAGTTCATCCTGTCCTTCCAATCTAATCTCGGCCTCATACATACCTGGCACTAATAGTGGCCCTTTGCGGATGAATATGATTTGTTCTTTGCCAGGCAGAAACCCAAAGTTTCTTGGTCCTTTTGTTTTCGAAATATTTTTGTAGACGTACTCGTTTTGAGCAGACTCAATTGCTTGACTAACGTTAATGCCAATATCGCCGTACAGCGCTTTTGCGTCTGGATTCTGAACCGTCAGTTTGATAATCGGCTGACCCGCTTCGTCAAAGGCGTAATCATAGCGTTCAATAACAAGGTCTGACATTACCGCCGTGGCTGCGACAGGTACAACGACTAGAGCCGGCATTATGCTGTCTTCCTTCTCTTCCGTAAGAGCCAGTAAAGTAGCAGCAAGCACGCAAACCCGGCAAGTCCATAACTTAACGGATGCAGGAACCTCTCAACGGCATCCATGTTAGAGCCTAATTTGTAGCCGGCGTAAGTTAATGCCATATTCCAAGGAATACAACCGACGAAGGTAAACAAAGTGAACCTTCGGAAGTTCATCCCTGCAATCCCTGCAGGAAGTGAAATGAATGTCCGCACGAATGGCAAATTTCTCGAGAAGAACACGGTACTTTCTCCATGCCTATCAAACCAACGCTGAGCCTGATCAAAGTGTGCTTGATTAAACAGTACGTATTTCCCATATCGCTCAAGAAGCTTTCTTCCACCCCTTGATCCTACGAAATATGCAATAACGGAACCGACGACATTGCCGAGTACACCTGCTACAACAACACCTACATATGACATGGAGCCGCTTGCGACTGCGGCACCTCCGCTAAGTAAAATCACTTCGCTTGGTAACGGTATACAAGCGCTCTCCAGCACCATGGTTATAAATACTCCCGTAAGTCCAAGCGCACTGATCCAGTGAACGGCGGTATTGGACAACCATTCAACGATCTGATGCATATTATTCTCTCCCCTCCACTGATTTATCTCTTATATGCTTCTCATGCTGTCATCAACATGTAAGCCAGGAAAACGATAGCAAGAACGAACCGGTAATAGGCGAATGGAGCGAGCTTAAATCGTTCAAGCAATTTCAAGAACGTGATGACCGCAACTAGCGCTACGATGAAAGCGACAACGAACCCAGTTAAAAAGAAACCAATGTCAGAAGATGTTAGTGTATCGTAGCTTTTAAGCAGTTCGTATCCACTTGCTGCGACCATCATGGGAATTGCAATCAAGAATGAGAAATTCGTCGCTGCTCGGTAACTGACGTTCGACAATAAACCACCTGCAATTGTTGCTCCGGATCTGGAGAACCCTGGCCATAGGGCGAGGCATTGGTACAATCCGATAAGTATGGCCTGTCTGTATGAAATTTGATCGATACCCTCCGCTTCTACCGGTGCTTGTTTCTTCTGACCAATGAGCATGAAGATACCGCCAAGAACTAGACCAGCAAGTACCGTATAAGGAGAAAATAAGTAATTCTTGATAACTGAATGCAAGATCAATCCTAGTAGCATGGCCGGAAAACAAGCCAAAATAACATGGAGAAGATTGAGTTTGTGTTTGGAGTGAATAGATTCTTCAGACTGGTTAGACTTAATAACGCTTGGCTTTAACCGAATCAATCCGAGTAAGTTCAAGATTCGACGCCAGTAAACGACTGCTACAGCTAAAATAGCGCCGAGCTGGATGATGATTTCAAAAGTGTCCGCCTTCTCACCGGAGAAGCCTAAAAGTTTACCGCTCAGGATTAGGTGCCCCGTTGAAGAGACTGGCAGAAACTCGGTAAGTCCTTCCACGATCCCTTGCACGATGGCAGTAAATATGTCTTGCATAATGAGCACACACTCTCCCTAACTAGTTTGTCGTCCTTGTATAGGCAATTACTACTGTAGTTCCATAACATCAAGCAAAAATGAAACTTGTCTTAACATTTTCTTAAGTCAGATTAAATTTCTATGCGACGCGTGAATTCAGCATTTTATCGTGTATGATGGTCTGCATGGAACGCTACATTCGTAAGAAATGAGGAATCTGGTATGCCGACTATTAACATGCTATCTTCCGCTCACAAAGTGAAAGGCCAAGGCGTATTATCCGCTTATATTGAGCAAGTCAAATTGGTTGAAACCGAGTTGTTTGACACCTATCAGGTCGTTAAGAACCATTGGATTCCTGGTAAAATAACCCATTATCACACCATCGACTTCAAATTTTTTCTAAGCCTCCCATTAGCTAAGTTGTTTGGAAAAACTGTCGCATACGTCCATTTTGTACCCGAAACAATTGAAGAGAGTCTGAAGCTTCCTCCACTTGTCAAAAAGATTTTCTATGCCTACATGCTCAGGTTTTATCGCTCCGTCGACCATATTGTCGTGGTTAATCCATATTTCATTGATGTACTTAAAACGTTGGGAATTAGCGAGCAGAAAGTGACCTATATCCCAAATTTCGTCTCGGAAGAACGCTTCTTCCGCCAACCGGCTGCTAATATCGCCAAGTTAAAGCATAAGTACGGTTTGCCAAATAATCCGTTCATCGTACTGGGAGTTGGTCAAGTTCAGACACGCAAAGGGGTTATGGATTTCATCGAGACTGCGAAGCGTCTTCCTCACATTTGTTTCGTGTGGGCAGGCGGTTTCTCGTTCGGGGCAATAACTGAGGGATACACAGAACTTAAGAAATGGGTGGACGATCCTCCGGCTAATGTCACTTTTACAGGTATTGTCGAACGGGAGGAAATGAACGATTTATACAACGTTGCTGATCTCATGTTTCTACCTTCTCACAGTGAACTTTTTCCCATGTCCATTCTTGAAGCAATAGCTTTGCGGATCCCTGTGCTATTGCGGGATTTGGAATTGTATCCAGCTATCCTGTTTGATCACTACTTAAAGGGCGACTCTGTAGACTCTTTCGTATCGATTATTTCTACGCTCCAGATCAAGGATGGAACTTATGATTATTGGAGTGATCAGTCCTGGAAGTGTCATGAATATTACTCTGAGAAGCGTGTTGCTTCGTTATGGAGAGCATTCTACGATCGAATTTGCACCGAACAATTATGATAAACAAACGATTCAACATCGTCATCGTCGTGATTACTTTTGGTGTATTCTTCTCGTTCTTCACCGCTCATCAAGGATTAGGCACGATGATGGTAACAGTTAGAACGCTTCATCAAGACTGGATCGAGTTAGCAGCAAGTCTAATTATGCTGAGCTGGATATTCGAAATGCTTGTCCTATACACAATTCTTAAGGATAGCCAGCACGCTAAGAATTCACTGCTCAAAGCGTTCAAGTTCCAGATGGTAGGTCAATTCTTCGGTGCCATTTCTCCATTCTCAGCAGGCAGCCACCCTGCGCAACTATTCACAATGAAGAAGAACGGAATCCCAGTTGGCGAAGCGGGATCGATGCTGATGATTAAATTCATGATCCATCAAGTCGTCAACATTATTATTTTCACGATATCGACTCTGCTTACTTACCATTATTTCGAGCAGAAAGTGCATTACTTCACTTATCTTTGCGGCCTTGGGCTAGCTGTACACACGGCCGTTCTGATCTTCTCGGTATTGGTGCTTATCAATCAATCGCTAACAAAGCGAATACTTGCTGCATGTTTGAGAATGCTATACCGGATACGACTTGTGAAGAATCCTGATGTCGTTTATCAGAAACTAAACTTGGAAGTCGAACATTTCCACGCCAATGCTGTGTACTTATCCAAAAAGATCCGGGTTTGCATCTACGCATCGATTTTCACTTGCTTGCAATATGCCGCTTATTTCTCAGTTCCTTACTGCATCTATCGTAGTTTCGGACTTCATTCAGCTGAGTTGTGGAGTTTAATTTGTGCCCAGATATTTTTATCCAATTTTATGGCTGCAATCCCGCTTCCAGGGGCGGCCGGTGGAGCTGAAGGTGGATTTTACTTTATCTACAGCTTATACTTTCCTTCCAATACCTTACTTACTGCTTTGTTTGTCTGGCGTCTTCTCTCCTACTACACCGCTATCTCTTTTAGCAGCATATTTGCACTGTCATGGACGAAATCTAAAGAGTCAGCTACCGGTCATCAAAATTAACGCAAAAGTGCCCGATCCGTTAGGTCGGGCTTTGTACATATATGAAATAAGTTAGATATTATCTCTTCTTGGTTATATAGCGAATGATCCGTTCAAACGGTGCTCTGCTTATCTTGTTAACGCGTAACAGGTTATTATATAAGTCCTCAATCTGATTTGCGAACACACTGCCAGAGTACTTTCTTGCCGTCGAAGAAGCATGACAGCTCATTTGTCTTCGCATTTCATTGTTCCTCAGCAGCTCGTCTATATAAGGTGCGAATTGATTCCGTGATGTGTATGTGAATCCATTGAATCCTTGCTCAACCACTCCATCAATGCATGGATCATATTTGCACACAACAGGACATCCGCTGCTCAGAGCTTCAATATAAGTCAGTCCCTGAGTTTCGCTAGTAGACGCGTTGACGAAGACGTCTGCCAAGTGATAATACTTGTACACTTCTTCCGGAGCTACCATTCCAGTTAGCATTACATATCGCTCTAGCTCTCGCGTCGTAATTTGTTTTTTTAACTCATCCAAGTAGGGACCACCACCGACGATAAGCAGTTTTACATTCGAATGTGACTGAATAACGTCAGGTAGTAACTCTAGTAGCTCGACAATGTTTTTCTCCTCAGCGATTCTACCAACGAATGCAAGAATACGGTTATTAGTGCTAATGTTCAGCTGCGCGAGTAAATTTGCTCGGTCTTCTTCATCGAATGGGAGTTGGAAGCTGTCTACAGCAATACCAGTCGGAATGATGTGTAGTGGAGTATTCACTCCATAGCGGAGTAGTGCTCTCTTGGTTTTCAGTGAAGCCGTAATGATACCGTCCAACCGATTGAACATAGACTTTGTAATAAACGCTGCAACAGTTGGTGTAATGATTCTCCCACCCAGTACATAATCTAAGTAATTTTCATACATCGTGTGGTAAGTATGAATATGAGGAATACACAATTTATTCGCAATCGTTCTCGAAGCTAGCATCATAGAGAATTCGGTTTGCGAATGTAGAATGTCTGGACCCCATTCTATGATTCTCTTCAGAAGTCGATTGAAGAATGGCTGCTTAATTCTAGCATCTGGATAAACACCGATACGCAGGGATCTGACATAATAGACATCACCAGAAATACTCTCTCTTCCCGTATTCGACAAGGTAAGAATCCGCACATCATGACCGGCGTTTTTAAGCTCGCGGTATAGGTTTAGGACTGAAGTGACAACCCCATTTACGACGGGGGAAAATGTATCTGTCGTAATCAATATTTTCATGTCTATACCTCCTGCGTTCAGTGACCATCAGTCTTTAAAACGATATCCAGTCCCCCAAACCGTTTCGATATAGCTTGGATTTGCAGGATCTTTCTCGATTTTTTCACGAAGCTTACGGATGTGAACGGTAACTGTTTGTAAATCACCTTTCGCATCGATGTCCCATATTCGTTCAAACAGATGATCTTTGGAAAATACTCGGCCTGGATGTCTCGCGAGAAAGTAGAGCAGATCGAACTCTTTGGTCGTCATCACGACTTCCACTTCATTCACGTACACTTTCCGTGTGTCTGGATCCATGTATATACCGCGAATCTGAACTTCGTTCTTCGCAGTCTTATTCCCGATTAAGCGGTCATAACGTGCCAGATGTGCCTTAACTCTAGCAACTAACTCGGCGGGCTTGAATGGTTTCGTGATATAATCATCCGCTCCAAGTCCAAGGCCCCGGATAACATCAATATCCTCTCTGCGTGAAGTGACCATAAGAATGGGAATATCTTTCTTTTCGCGAATCCCCTTGCACACCTCGAATCCATTCATTTTCGGGAGCATCAAATCCAGAATAACCAAATCGTAATTTCCCGATAGGCTCAACCTCAACCCGGATTCACCATCCGAAGCAATCTCTACTTTGAATCCATTGATCTCAAGATAATCGCGTTGCAGCTCCGAGATCGAAATGTCATCCTCGATGAGCAATATTGTTTTCATGATTGTACATTCGATCCTTTCCATATAGGGATTTGAAGCGTTATCGTTGTTCCAATGTTAGGCTGGCTTGTGGCGGAGATCGTACCGCCATGTCCATCCATGATCTGCTTGGCGATTGCGAGGCCAAGCCCGCTTCCGCCCGTATTCGAATTTCTCGACTCTTCTGCCCGGTAGAAGCGTTCAAAAATATGCTCAAGCGCCTCTGGTTCAATGCCGATGCCATTATCAGAGATATGGATAATGGCGTTCTCTTCCTCGCAATAAGCCTTTAAACTGATTACGGGTTCATCCTTATCCGTATAACGCACACTGTTTTGAATAATATTGTTGAGTACTCGTTTGAAGTGATCCCAATCAAGTAAAACATCCGTCTCGGAGTCAATTGTAATATCGGCAGAATAACTGACCCGCAGCTTCTCCAATTCAAATTGCAATTCTTCTGACCAGTCACTTAGGTAAGGCTCAAGTTGTACAGTTTCGAAACGAAATGGCTCTCGGTTTAAGTCTAACTTGGAGTATAGAAACAACTCGTTGATTAGGTAATCCAATTCATCTGCCTTGATAGCGATTGTCTGCATATATTTCGTGTACTTCTCAGGGGTGTCTGCGACCCCTTCCATAATGCCATCCACGTACCCTTTGATTGCCGTGAGAGGTGTCTTCAAATCATGCGAGATATTTGAAATTAATTCTTTGCGGTTCGCCTCGTATAGCGCTTGCACCTCGATCGAATGCTGCAGTCTTGATCGCATTTCCTCGAAAGCAACACCTAATTGGCCGATTTCGTCTTTACCGATGACATCAACCTGGAAATCCAAATTACCTTCCTTGATTTCTCGAGCTGCTTTTCGCAACACCTGTAATGGCCGGATGATGCGTGTAGACATAAAAGTAGTCAGCAAAATATGCGTTAATATAAGCACGCAAAGCAAAGCGATAAATAACGAAGGGAAATATTTTCGAATGAAGAACGTCATAGGATCGATCTTCGAGATGATGAAGACAGTACCCTTATCGAATTTGGGATAGTCAAAATCAAACTGCAAGAAGAAATAGTCCGCATTGGCAATCTTCATCACTGGATATTTACTAAATGTTTCAGGCATTTTGAAAGGCGGAAGTCCTTCGGTCAATTGCGGTAACTGCTGGATACTCGCCGAACGATACAATATCGTATCCCCGAGTCGAACGACCAACCCTGCGTCCTTTTCTTTAAGCTCAGTCGTCATTTCGTTAAGATAGTCGCGGTCCTTTAACAGATCCGGCTCGCGCTCGACCGACCTTCTAATTTCTTTTGCGATATGTTCTACATCTCCATGGTCGAAACTATCCTCGGTTGATTCATATAGTCCTTTTATATTCTGCAGATCCCCCTGATAAAAGACGACCATTAGGACAGAAATCAAGATGATGGAGATAAGCGGGATGATAAGCATCGCCGCGTAGGACAAGAGCAATTTCATTCTAATGGACATGCGGGAAACCTCCTCCGTTTTGTTGCGCTCAGCTCTCCATCCTATCATAAACGTAGCTTGTAAAAGAATGGTGAACTAGTTCTTAAATTAATCTTAACTCGTCGATTTCACTTCTTGACGATAAGAATCCGTTTTCTAACTGCATATAATGTTTGATCATATTAATCATGAAAGGTAGTGAATAATTGGATTCTAAGCCTATGCCTATTTTCTGTGTTTGCTGCAAAGATATCCGTTGGGTCACAACTTACTCGCTTGAGAAATTCGGGAGTATTCGTCTTCCTATGCAACCTTACGAGTATCCTGTTTCATTATGTATGGAGTGCGAGGAAGAAATCCTGGTTAGACTCGTCGATTATATTCGAGATCAACACAATGAATCTTGATTTGATCTAAATAAAAAAAAAGGCAGCCATCTGGCTACCTTCATCTAGATTGAGCCTTTATTCAAAATTGTCGGCCTGGTATTGGACAGGCCGACAAAACTCGCTATTGAACATAACCTGTTGCTGCTTTTGTCAGAATGAGAACAACCGGAGCTAATAATAAACTCCAGTTTTACTTACTTTTTAGGATATTTTCGTGCATATCTCATGATGGTTTTAAACACCTGAGGATCTGGATGTTTCTTAAAGATGTACGGGTCTGGGCTCGTGTTAACCTCTAGAATCCATGGATGCAGGGATTCATCCATGGCCACATCTAATCCAACAACATATACGCCTGGGAATGCAGATTGCATTGCTTTCCCGACTTTAACACCAAGTTTTGCAAGTGATTGCAACGATCTTTTTATATCTTTCGTATATGGAGTCAATAGTCGCTGTGCCGAGACGATTCTTCCACCATTATGAAAATTCGTTACGATTTTGTTCTTAGCTGCTACCCTTCCAATGATTCCTGTTGTCTCCCACTTACGCTTACGATCAGCGGAGAATTGAACCATAATACGAAGGTCGAATTTCCCCCCCCGATATTTCAATAGATGTATACCTTTTTGCACCAAATATCGTTTCCCGCCAGTATGACGCAATATAGATTTATACATATCCTCATAGCTTTCAAACGAACGGATCTTCTCACCTTTTTGAAACTTGTAAACATCCGATTTGTGCTCAACACGCATTACACCATTACCGAATGTTCCGATATCCGGCTTTACATATACCATTTTATAACGTTTCAGCTTATTGAATAATGTCGTCCTGGTCATTCTTCGCGTGTCAGGAACATGGGCATCGATTGCTGCATGTTTGCGAATTGCGTTAGTTTTGGTCCACTTACTATATACATGCCGCGGCATTGAACATCTCCTCATCTATGAGTTGTTACACATGCATGCTTAAGAAGCTACAATGATATTCTGTCTGCTTGGCGTATTCATCCAACAACTTATTCAGCCCAGATATTCAAAAACTGGGCTAATAGTAAATTAATAAAAATTTAAGAATTAGGGATACGCGTTTCCTAGCGAAACTCCAGTAATTCAATTGAAATTTATCCTCGAAATTCTTAAATTTTTATGCTAATTATGCATGCCTAACAACGCAAGAGCTTGTGCGGAATAGTTTATCTCATATTACCAACCAAGGAGAGCACATCTGATGAGACTATTAATCATAGCGCCAGAACAGATCCCCGTCCCTCCCTTCAAGGGTGGATCCGTACAGAATTGTATTTATCAAATCTCGAAGCATGCTTCAGATAAATATCAAATCACGATCGTAAGCCGCTGGAGTAAAAACCTGTCACGAATATCTACGATTGGTAATGTGACAATATATCGCGTATCTGGAGCCACGAAGAAGGTTTACTTACAGAATGCGATTCAAAAGGTGAAGAACAAAAAATTTGATTATATCCAAATCGATAACCGTCCGAGTTTTGTCCCTCAGGTTAGAACAGCGTTTCAAAATATCCCTATATCCGTTTTCATGCATTCAATGACCTTTGTCTCCCTCCCCATGACAACCAGGCAAAAAGCAAGAAACGATTTAAGAGGCGCGAACCTTATCATCGGCAACAGTAACTCTCTGAAGCAAGCGTTAACAAGTCGTTTTCCAACCTACTCGAACAAGATTAAATATGTACACCTTGGTGTAGACATATCGAAATTCCGACCACGAAAGACTAAAAAAACCGGTAAATTTCACTTCTTGTTTGCAGGAAGGTTAATCCCAAGAAAAGGAATTCCAATTTTGTTAAAAGCATTTAAAATTGCGCTAAAGTCGAATTCGTCACTCCAATTATCTATTGCCGGTGGAGCTTTGAAGTCGACCTATAAAACATATCTTCAAAAGACTGCAAGGCAGCTAAAAATACCGGTTACCTTTACAGGCAATCTATCACGAGAGCGAATGCCTGCATTCTACCGGTCAGGAGACTGTTTCATCTGCCCTTCACAGAAGCATGAGGCATTCGGCCTTGTAAATGTCGAAGCGATGGCATGTGGTTTGCCTGTCATTGCGTCTAATAACGGAGGCGTACCGGAGATTGTAGAGCATCAGGGTAATGGATTTCTTGTTAAAAACTACCGAAGACCGAGTTCGTTTGCCAGTGATATGATTAGGTTAGCTAATGATCCTGATTTATGTAACCGTTTATCTGTTCAAGCTCGGAAGGATGCGGTAGACCAATTTAGTTGGAAGCGAACTTCTAGAAAGCTGATGAAGATCTACGAGAAAGAACTGGTATAAGAAGTGAGGGCCTATACGATGCGAAATAGAAGCAATCGACAATGCTTCTATTTCGAATCCATTTGAAGCAATGCTATATATTTACCCCGCTTCCGATTTCATTTTCAGTATTATCTTGAACGTCAGGGTCGTTCGTGTTTGTCGAACTTACGGCAGTATTAGAATTAACTATGCTGCCAGTGAGGAATGAACCGGAGCCCGCATAAGTCTTCGAGGCACTTGAAGGCTTGAGTTGGATAGAATCCCCTACCTGTACAACTGACCCATTCCCAACGCTCACAATTTCAGCCATTCCAACTATTGTAGGCATTAAAGATTCGCTCCTTTGCTTATTCTTGATACCCACATGATATGAGCGAAAGATCATTTTGTGCCCAAACTGCTTACAAATCCGAGTTGAGCCCCATGAAATCCCTTTATATAACAGTTGCCTGAATTGGGTATTTAGTCCCATAATGAGACTCGTTGTCTTAGCTGTATGAACAGTCTAGGCACGACATCGAGCATTATTATTGGGAGGTCATGATAGAAATGAAAAAAATGTTTACGAGCGCTTTGATAGCAGCTGCGGTAGCAGTGTCAGCGGTTCCGGCTGCATATGCGGATGGTGCAACGATTTCCTTCAACGATATTGAGAATTCCTATGCAAAAGATGCCATTCAAGACTTGTTTAGCAAGGCTATCGTTACGGGAATGGATAATAAAGGCCATTTCAGCCCGAAAGGAACATTGACTCGTGCTCAGTTTGTCACGATTATGGTGAAGGCATTAGGTCTGAAAGCCGAGTCTACAACATCTTCGTTTACGGATGTGAACGGATGGGCACTCCCTTATGTGGAAGCTGCTTATCAAGCTGGTATCATTAACGGTGTCGGCAAAGACAAGTTTGACCCTAATGCTTCTGTAACAAGAGAAATGTCTGCAACAATTCTGGTGAAGTCGCTCAAAGTGAAAGGTGCTCTCGATGAGCAAGATGCAGGCCTCACTTTTAACGATGCGGATAAAATTGCAGCATGGGCGGCTCCATTCATCGGCCTCGCGCAAAAATATAAGCTAGTTAATGGGTTCCCAGACGGGACATTTGATCCGAAGGGGATTTCTAATCGTGAGATGGGTGCGGCGATGGCATCTAACCTTTTGCAAGCAATTGATGGAGTGAGCAAAGAAACTGAAACGGCACCTGTTATCAGCAATGTCAGCATTAAATCCAGCAATGATAACACATCGCTGGCGAAAGTCGGAGACACGATTACACTGACGTTCACAACGAATGAACAAGTCTCCAAACTAAGCAGTTTCAAGATTAACGGCAGCAACCCGGCTTCTTTCACATCCGAGGGTTCGGGAAACAACTGGATAAATACTGCAACTTATGTGTTGGATGAGACTGATCCTGTTGGTCCTGTAAACTTCCAAATTAACGTAAAGAACGAAGCTGGTCTTTATTCAATTACGACTGAAGCTACAAACGATAGTAGTTCCGTTGCTGTTCTTGCAGCTCCTGTCATTAGTGTTGTAAATATTGTATCTAACAATGAAGATCCTACGAAAGCGACGGTAGGTGATTCTGTCACTTTGAAATTCACAACGGATCAAGAAGTTTCGAAACTAAGCAATTTCAAAATAAATGGTGGAAATCCCACTACACTCACTTCCATAGAAGAAGCGAATCATACTTGGACTAACACTGCAACTTATGTGATTGATGCTTCGGATCCTGTCGGACCAATGAACTTCCAAATCAATGTAAAAAACTTGGTTGGCTTATACTCGATTACTACCGAAGCAACTACGGATGAGAGTGCGGTAACTGTTTATTAATTGCACTTACAAAAAACGCGATGACTTTACGTCATCGCGTTTTTTATATTTTGACGATAACATATCAAAGTAATTCATATAGTCCATTCCTTTGAACAGGATTGTCTATTGATTATGGTAACCGTTTCATTTACATCATTGATAATGATTATCAATATTACGCAGAAACAGGTGGGGACATTTCACTAGAAAGTCTTATCACTCTAAATCCTGACCATATCTTCCTACACAGCCGGCCTACAGCTCCTACAGATAAAGCACTTGAAGAGCTTAGTAAGAGACCTGTGTGGAACAGTTTAAAGGCAGTCAAGAACGGTCATGTCTATGTACTTGAGTCTTCTGCATTTACGCCTGGGCCAACAGGGATTGCTTACGGCATAGAGCATATATTACAATATCTTAAATAGTTTAACCTCCAAACTCCCGAGCGTTATAGCTCGGGAGTTTGAAGTAGGTAAGGAGGAATTACGCTTTGGCACAAATAGAAATGAATATTTTGGCGGAGCAATTAATGAGTGTCAACCTAAATATTGAAGGCGTCTATCGCGTTGCCCTCTCGATTTATTCTTATGTTGCTTCCGTATATCGTTTGAAACTATCCAAAATCGCTTGCCAACCCGCCTGTTGGAATTCAACGGGGTGAGTGCTCTCGGGATCGAAGATTTCAACGACCTTAGTGACCTCGCCTTGATCGACGAACGCAATATCCACTTTCCGTCCATCTCCCAATGTGTAGGCAATCGTCTCATGCAGCTTCACTTCGTCGTAAATTCCGCTAAAATCAAAACCCATGCTGCCATCCTTCGCTTCCATCCTTGTTAGGAATTTGCCGCCGACCAACAAGTCGTTCTCCGCTCTTGGCGCATGCCATTCCTCGGAAGGTTGATTCCACTTCGTAATGTGGTCCGGCTCGGTCCAATAGCTCCATACTTTTGCTACAGGGGCTTGAACGACGGTCTCTACGGTTACTTTCGTTGGATTGCTTGTTTCCATTGTGAAGGACACCTCTTTACGGGAATATTGTTTTTCACTAATATAGACGAATGCCAATCTCCGAATTCATCGGTCTATTTGTTCCGGAAGCCCTAATCGGGAAAATAATTTTGCATTTATGAAATTTTGAACATGGAATATCCGATTATCTTTCACTTCAATCACGTGAATGCCCCAAGGCACCAGGACGGATGCCTCCTTACCCGGCACATACTGCGCCAGAGCGGGATAACCGCCATTCACTGTAGTTGGCAAAAATTTGGACCCCTCGCAATGCCAGCGTGTAAGCGCAAAAAACGCGGACAAATCTTCTTGCCCGCTTATCCACATGGCGAAAGGCGGCATGGACATACAGCCTTCCTCGTGGAACAACGACACAAGCGCATGGATATCGAATTGCTCAAACGCTTCCACATACCGCGAGAGAAGATTCTGGTCGGGATTGAGATCCATCTTACTAAATTCGTCGGAGCGAAGCCGCGTTCGTTCCATCGTCTCCCTGGCTCGTTGCAGGGCGCTGTTCGCCGCTGCTGGCGACATTCCCAACGTTTCCGCAATTTGTTTCGAAGACCATTCAAAGACATCCTTCAGAATAAGAACCGCGCGTTGACGAGGCGGCAAGGCTTGCAAGAGTGCGATAAAGCAGAGCTGAAGGGTATCCTTGCGAACGAGAGCATCTTCCGGATTTTCTCCAAATTCGGGTGAGGGCCAAATCCAGGACGAATCCGGCAGCGTTTCGTTCGGTTCGACAATCTTGACCGCCGGGTCGGACAGGTCAACGGGAAGCGTACGGCGCTTCGCTTGCCTCAGCTTGTCTAGGCATAAGTTCGACGCTATGCGGTAGATCCATGTTTTAAAGGAGGAGTCCTGTCTGAATCGATCCCAGCTCTGCCATGCCCGAATATAGGTTTCCTGTACAGCATCGTCCGCATCATCAATGGATCCCAACATTCGATAACAATACGAGGTTAACCCCGGCTTGTAGCTCTCAAATAACTTCATATCAAAAGCGGAATCGTTCATCTTCGCCTCCTTAGGTCTCTCTACATGAAACGTCCTCCTTCCATCATATTCGAATCATCCGGCAGCCACAAGGTCCTGCCCGTTCGTATTATGAGGTCACCAGAACTTACTGGTCGACCTCATTTTGCGTGGAGAAATACTATCCTTCCAAGGAAACCTTACCACCCTCCAAAGGATGGCTATTTGGCGTGCTCTTTTTACAGAATAGCATGCTGTCCTGTTCAATTATTAGAAAACACTTTCAATTGCAGATCCGTGGTAAATACAAGCTTGTAGCAAAGCATGCTTAGTAGAATACTTGTTATCGCCGCGGAACCTGTAAACGAAAATACAATTAGAATTTGATAACGTACAGCTTCCACCGGTTCAGCCCCGGCTATGATCATACCAGTCATCATGCCTGGCAGTTGAACAAGACCAACGGTTTTCATTCCGTCGATGGTCGGAATCATACTGAATTTCACCGCACGCTTCCTGACTTGGTGTAAAGCTTGTTTGGCAGTAGCTCCTAATGATAACAGCGCTTCAATTTCTCCTCTTGTGGATTGGGCTTCTCGTTTAAGCTGATTCACAAACAAGCCTGAAACAATCATAGCATTACCAATTGTCATTCCACTGAGCGGAATAATATACTGCGGAGTTGATTTTATGAGATGAAGCCCAATTAGCATCCCCATCATTATTAACTCCATAACAGAGATTGAGAATGCAATTCTCCAGATGATTCCCCTCATTTCATCGCCTCGTTTAGATGCGTTCCATGAGGCAACCCCAATCATTACGATTATGATGAGTACCAATAAAAGAAAATTTTCTGTTTTAAAAATATACTGGAGTACATATCCGATAAACAATAGCTGTAAGGCTGATCTAACTGTTCCTATTGCGATTTCTTTCTCAAGCCCAAGCTTCTGCCAATAGGAAATGAGCATCGTGGCAAATACAAAAAGCAATGTGAAACTTAGAGAAAAAAGTGACATATCTAATGCACCTCAGTCTGCCCTCTCCCGATAAATTGCCTCGCGGTTTCGGTACTTGGATTTTCAAAAAACTGTTGCGTCGAAGTATCTTCCACTATCGTCCCGCCTGCCATGAACCATATTCTCGAGCTCACTCTTTCAGCTTGCTTAAGTTCATGTGTAACCCCAATCATAATCGTACCTTCACTGCGATGCCATTCATCGAGCAATTGCTCCACTGCAAGCGTATTCGGCGCATCTAAAGACGATGAAACTTCATCAAGCAAAATAATATCCGAGCGCAAGAGTAAAGAACGTATCAGTGCTATCCGCTGCATCTCACCACCTGAAAGCTCACGAGCATCTTTTTTTAGATCGAGACTTGAGAGCCTTGCAGCTTCTAATAATCGTTTAGCTAGCTTCTGGTCATATGGGAGCTGGTGCAATTGTGAAGGCACTTTAAGATTATCCTCTACACTTCCTGGAAGCATAACAGCTTGCTGTGCCACATAGCATACTTGTTTTCGCCATAAGCTTGGACTCATTTGGCGAAATGACACTCCGTCTAAACAAATATCACCTTCGTCCGGCGTATGTAGGATAGAAAGTAAACGGAGTAATGTGCTCTTCCCTTGGCCGGAAGCACCTAGTAAAGAGATGCGTTCTCCTTTATCTACGGTTGCGCTAATGTTCGATAAAAGATACGGAGCATTAGCGTTCTTCATATGAAACGACCTTTTAGCAACTTGTTTGATGTCGAGCATAGCATCGTCCCTTTCGGTTTAACAGTAATCGTCTGGGCTATCTATTAAGATTTATTAACTCCATTTAAATGGTATACAAATATTAGCATAAATTTTATCATGGGATGAAGTTTCGTTAGAGACCTTCATACATCAGTCTACAATTTCTCATTGAATTCTAATCTAACTCACAAAACCTTCTCATGTGCTGGTGCTATAGTAAAAAGTGTCTTCGAGAAACCAATTAGGAGGAATATATGATGAATAGAAAATGGCTAATAGCTGCTGCACTGCTCGCCTTTGTAGCTGCAGGAACGGGAACTTGGCTGCACGCGTACGCTGCGACTAATAATGCATCGACGACGAATTCGGCAGTAACAAGTGTCAAGGAAGCTTCTGATGGTGATGGCGAGTATGCCGATGATCAAGAGCAATCCGACGGTGATGGCGAATACGCTGATGGTCAAGAGCAGTCGGATGGTGACGGCGAGCAAGCTGACGATCAAGAACAAGTTGACAACGGCAGCAGCAATGCTCAAGATAACGATACAGAGACAAATGATGACTAAGTAAGAATAAATCTCATTGGGGCAGGAATCCTACTACTTGAAGGGTTCTTGCCCTTTTTGGATTTGAACCAGGAGGGGTATGATCGTTGCGTCAGATACTATTAATTGAAGATGAACCGAACTTCGCTCGTTTTCTTGAACTGGAACTGAAACATGAAGGTTTCGACGTTACAGTTTGCCATGACGGTAGAGAAGGCTTTGCGTTTGCGACTGAACGCGAATGGGACATGCTGCTTCTTGATTTAATGTTGCCAGGCTTAAGCGGAATTGAAATATGTAGAAGACTGCGCAGCCAGAAGAATAAGACCCCGATTATTATGCTCACCGCACGCAATAGTGTCATGGATAGAGTCACGGGACTAGATAGTGGCGCAGATGATTATTTACCTAAGCCATTCGAGATAGAAGAACTTCTAGCACGCATGAGGGCGATATTTCGTCGAATAGATGATACTGAGGAATCGACTGATGGTATAGTCCGGTTACAAGACCTTCAAGTAGAGCTCCCCTCCCGGACCGTATCCCGTGATGGTGTTGAAATCCCCCTCACCAAGCGTGAGTTTGATCTGCTCCTCGTCCTTATCCGTAACGCTAATAACATTTTATCCCGTGACCAATTGCTTGACCTTGTTTGGGGGTTCGAAACCGGCGTTGAAACGAACATCGTCGATGTCTATATTCGCTACGTTAGGCAAAAACTAGGAGACGGTGACAAATACATACAGACTGTTCGAGGGGTCGGCTATATCATGAAGGGGTGATTATGCACACATGCATGTCAAATATAAGCTCGCCACACTCACCTCTTTACTGATCTTAGCGCTATTCATTGGATACAGCTTGGTACAATACAATGTAGTTTCTAATTGGATGATTGATGCCCAGAAAGATACGCTGCGGAAGACTGCCGCTCAAATCACAACCTATTATGCCGAACAGGAAGAACCTCTAGATGCCGAGCGAATCGAGGAAAGCAAGCGATTCATGGAACGATTTGTTCAAACCGACCAAATGTTTAGGCTGCTCGATAACGGCGGGCACGTTGTCATGGTGCTTTCAAACGGACTTCCGGCCGAATGGGTCCCTACTCACACTTCAAGCGATGAATCGCTCTCAAGTTACAGACATGGTCAAGATCATTTACTCGTTATTCGTGCCCCCATTACAACGGAAGCATTCACAGGTTACATTGAGTTCGCAAATAATCTAGAAAATATCGACGATATGAAGTATCGGTTGAAACAACTCATGCTCTCTCTTGGTTTAGTTGGTATTGCAGTTAGTGCAATAGGTGGGTTTATCGTGGCATGGCGGTTACTTCGGCCGCTGAACCGCTTGGCTATTACGATGACGGCGATTCAGAAGAACGGGCTAAGTGAACGTGTTGTATACCGTAACAATGGCGATGAGTTGTCACGTTTATCGGCTATTTTTAACGAGATGATGAATGAACTTGAACGTTCTTTTCGCCGGCAGAGCCAATTCGTGGAGGATGCGTCTCACGAGTTCCGAACACCGATTGCAATTATTGAAGGGCACTTGAAACTTCTAGACCGCTGGGGCAAGGATGACCCTAATGTCCGCGAGGAATCAATCGCCGCCGCACTACAAGAAACAATTCGCCTGCGAAAGCTTGCCAATCAACTGCTAGATCTGTCCGGTGACCCTAAAGTTGAACTTATAAATGACGTCAATCTAATTGATCCGTCTACAGTAATACAAACCTTAGTACGAAATTATCGGTTACTATATACGGGTTTCACCTTCGAAACTACATTAGTCGAAGGGCTATCTTTAAGGATGGATCCTCACCATTTGGAGCAAATCTTAATTATACTAATGGACAATGCCATTCATTATTCAGAACAGAAGAAACTTGTCCGATTAGACTTGCATGCTACTGTAAATTCGATTGTTATTCAAGTGGAAGACCACGGTATGGGTATCCCGCAAGAAAGCCTTCCTTTTCTATTTGAACGGTTCTATCGTGTAGACACCTCCCGTGAAAGGAAACGCGGAGGAACTGGCCTTGGACTTGCCATTGCTAAGCGAATAACGGAGGAGTGCCTCGGAACAATACAGCTAAGCAGTGAAATCGGTAAAGGAACGATCGTTACTATATCTTTCCCGAGCAAAATAGAAACATTGAAACCGGATCGTCGATAATTTTGCATTTTAAGCCAAACACGTAGATGTACGTTCCAAAAGAAAGGAACAGATTATTCAATAGATCAATTACTTAGTTCGATAAGAAAGCAATCGAACATATGTCCGATTGCCCTTGTGTTTCTTTTGAACTTGATTGTTTCGTTGCCGTTCTCTGATAAGATTATTATCCACTTTAACTTGCCAGTTTTGTCTCAAGCTCCGTGCTTTCCGCTGGCGATCCGCCCTTAATAATAACCAGAAGGACAATAATGATAGTCAGTATGAGAGTAACTGTACCCTTACTATATCCTAGACCGCCGCTGCTATGCGCAGCCGATAGCCAGTCAGCGAATGAAGCGCCGACAGGGCGTGTCATAATGTAAGCGAACCAGAAAGCTGCGATTTCTTTAAGCCCAAACAACCAATAACCAATTGCCGGGAGAAGCAATATAACCGAGAACATAATACCCGAAGACAGATAGCCTAGGTGCATATTCGTTGCAGTCATATCCCCGGCCGCTGTGCCAAGCGCAAATGTAGTCACAACCGTTAGCCAGTAGAAAATTTCCCGCCGACGCGTATGGATGCTATGAACTGATAATGTTCCTTCTTTGACATACCATGTAATTAATATAGCAGCGAGTGCCGCGACAAAGAATAACGTTGATGCTATATATGGAATGCCTAAGCCTACTCGCACCGCGTCGGCCGCTGTCGTACCAAAAATGCTCACCATGATTACAACTAGCCAGTAAATACCTGCGACATAGCGGCGTACTTTGAACTGCATAATCATCGCGACGACGAAGATAATCAAACTGACCGGTACGGAGAAGATTGGGTTAAGGCGTTCAAACAGAAAGTCCGATGCAACCTCTCCCATTCCCGTTGTCAGAAGTTTTGTAATCCAGAAAAACACCGTTATTTCCGGAACCTTTGCCAGTACAGTCTTCGTCAAATTGATTAATGGTATCTTTTTCTTTGACATTCTTTAACCTTCTTTCATCTTCATCATTAATGAGTACATAAAGGAGAATAGCTTTTAAATTACAACTGATACGCTCCTTTCTGGATTTGAGCATTTTATTGGTCATGGCTCAGTGTAGTCCTAAATTCTAAACGAGCCATAAATTGATCCTTAACTTTTTCTTAACTGGTTCCACATGCATATAGATCTCGCATTGATGCAGTTGTGTGAGTTTTGCCTTATCAATCCTGTATATTTTTGAGTGACGACAACAGATAGATACTTGGTGTGCACTTAGAAATCCAATTCGTTTATTGCCCACTAACACACTCTATTTTCCGCTAACGATCTTTATTTTCCATCATCATCTGCTTCGCTTCTGATGAAGGAAATTATAGTTTGTTAACGAAACATCAGTAATGGCGCGGCTCATTAGGTTTCCTTATATGTGGTAAAACACCTGTTAAGTTTGTTAGTGATTTACGTGGTGAGTTGATATCGTAAGAAAATGTGGAAATTAAAGTTTGTTAATCAAACTTACAACAAGCCTACGACAAATTTCATTGCCAGTTGCCTTCAGTGGCTTGCATGCCTAACGAAAAAAGCACCCCCGTCGATAGTCGACATCCGGGGTGCTATTCAATAAGATTACTTTATTTTAATAGCCTAGCTCTTTTTTCGCTTTTGCCCATTTCGCGTTTAAGTCATTGAATGCTTTTTGCAGGTCTTTCGCCACGATTAGCTCTTGGTCAACTGCGCCAGTACCGAGGGAGATTTCAGCTTTGTTTGCAATTTCCAAGAATTTCGGATCAGTAGCTTCAGATGGAATGAAAGTAGGGTTAGTTCCCTTGAATTCAGCCATTTGAGTTACTTTCGGTTCAACAGTCTGATCGATTGGCATGAAGCCGGAATCCGTGTCATAGCCGGATTCTTTTACGAAGAAGTTTACCCAAGCCGTAGCAAGCGGGATGTTTTTGCTATCTTTGCTTACACCAATATAGTAGTCGCCGCCGAGCGGTGCGTTGTATTTGCCTGTGTTGTCGTACGGAAACGGAACGAATCCGATGTCTTCGGAGGCTGCACCAGCACCAACCAGCTGCGGGATAACCCAGTTTCCAAGGAAGAGCATTGCCGCTTTGCCAGAAGCCACTTCTCCTTTGGACATTTCCCAGTTGTTCGTGGACAGGTCCTTCTCAACCCAGCCGTTTTCTACGAATTTACGGCCGATGTTCAAAATTTCACCCCACGGACCGTCGACTTTGAATGGGGCATCCTCCTTAATCAGCGTATCTGTCCATTTGGCATTACCACTGATGTACGTATAGGTATTTTCACCCCAACTGCCCATTGGCCATTGTGCGCCGTAGTTCATGTACAGCGGAACGATGCCTTTGTCTTTCAGCTTTTGAGCATCTGCATACAACTCATCGAGCGTTGCTGGGGCTTTGTCGATACCCGCCGCTGCAAAAGCTTTCTTGTTATAAACGATACCTTGCGTGTTAACACCTGTTACGATTCCGTATCGTTTGCCACCAACAGCCATGTAGTCTTTAAAGTACACATTATTGAACATATCATCTGGCAATGGAGCATAATATTTCGGCAGCTCGCTTACCGGAATTCCTGTAGATATCATGTTAACGTCGCCGGCTTCACCTGTTGTCAAACGAACAGTTATGTCGCTAGCGTAGTTCGTCAAGCCTTCGAATTCAACGTTCGCGTTAGGGTATTTCTCTTTGAATTTGGCTGCGTATTTATCCATTGTCCCATCGTTGATCAAGTCTGTACGATGCAATAGGACTTTGATGGTGCCGCTTAATTCGTTATTAGCTGCTCCCGTATTCGTGTCCGTAGCAGCTGTGTTCGTGTCCGTAGCTGCCGTGTTCGTTTCGCCTGCATTGCTGCCGGAATTATTATTCCCGCAAGCGGAAAGTGCTACAGCTGTTGCCAGAACAGATAGAAGAACTAAACCTTTTTTCATTGATTTTACCCCCACATAGTTAGTAATATCTCATGACGTTTGCTGCCGGATGAGATCGCTTTCATGGACTAATTATGCTCCACTTCGTCGATCGAAAATAGGTGACAAAATACGTTTTCTTGTCATCATTTATGATGTTTTTCCCCTGCGGACTCTTTTACTCCAAGGTTTGACCTCTCTATTCTTTCCAAGACTTCGAGACAAGCTCTGCTGTTATGGTAAGGACATTTCCATGCACCGACCTTAGGCTTATCATCTGCAAAAAACGGTTTACCTTCTCTAGTCAATTGCCAGTGCCATTCGCCTTGTTCACGGTCACTGACAAAGCGTGTAATAAAGGACCAGCTTGCGTGGGCGGCATCCAGATAACGCTGGTCACCGGATAACTGGTAGGCATTGTAGAAACCCACCATAGCTTCGGCCTGCGGCCACCAATCTTTTGTATCGTCTAAATGCTCGCCATCGAATTCATTGAATACGCCGCCGTCCTTATCAACACCCTCTTTTAGCGTTGCTTCAGCCATATTCAAAGCTGCAGACTTGACGCGCTCAATAAGCGCGGCATCTCCTAAAACTTCAGCTGCTTCGTACAGCAGCCAACTGCCCTCTATATCATGACCGTAGGAAACTTCTTCTGACTTAGATTGCCATTCATCGTCAAAGAATAGAAGGAAATGCTCACTTTTACTGTCAAGAATGAGATCAAGATGAACTTCAATGAGTTCTTTAAGCTTAGCCTTCAGACCTGCTGGTTTCCAAATGCGATAGAGATTCGTATATGCTTCAAGCACATGAAGATGTGTATTCATTGATTTGCGCTCGTTAAGATCCTTGCCGCTTAGGCTAAGGTCGGACGTTTCAGACCAATCCCTTGCCAGAGCTTCGACATAACCGAGATTTACACAATCATAAGCATGCTTCTCAATCAAACCGTACAAGCGTTTTGCCCAATCAAGTGCCTCTTTATCTTGCGTCGCACGAACATATTCTGCCAAGGCGTAAATGACGAATGCTTGACCGTAAATCTGCTTCTTGTCAGAGACAGGCTTGCCTTGGATATCAATCATCCAATAGAGCCCGCCATGCTCGGGATCGACAAACTTCTCTATTAAGGTGTCATATGCACGGCGCGCAATCGTCAAATATTCCACCCTCGGTTCATTGCGGTAAGAAGCAGCAAAGGTCCACAAAATGCGGGCATGCAGCACAAGTCCTTTATCCGCCTCAGGGAGCGGTATGCCGTCATGGCTGATTTCACCGATAAAACCGAAATATTTCTCGTCGACGGTATGCTTCATCCAATATCCGAGGATTTGTTCATTCAATTCGTAAGAGAGCTCTTTGCACCAACTCTCGATTGTCAGCTGCGCGATTGTCACTATTCTGCCACCTGTCCTATCATGAAATTACGCAGCACAATTACAGGCGCTGCTGTCCAGATTCGTAGTACTGTTTTACGACTTCGGCCGCTGATTTACCAAACATGCAGTAATCATCATTAGCTGCCGCTTCTTCCAGCGCATATAGCTGAGCCGGCCAATCCCAAAGCATGAAGCCTTTAACCCAATCGCGCTTCATGCAAGCACCGAACATTGCTTCATAATAGCGCTTCTGTTCCGATTCAGATGGCTTTCCATCCAAGGACCAAACATTCGGCTGCATCGGGGATCCTACACGACTTGGGCAACCCGCTTCCATAAAGAAGAACGGCTTATTCCACTTCTTCACTACAGCTTCGATGCGGTCCAACTGAACTTCCCATTGGTCAACCGGATAATAGCCACTTGAGGAAATGATATCGACAGCATCCCACCAGGTCACATAGTTCTCTTGATATTTGTCACAATTGTAAGTAATCGGGCCGGAATAGAGCGGACGAATTTCGCTGATCAATGTTCTCCACTCCGATTCCCGCTTATCGGTTTGCACCATTTCGCAGCCGATGCACAGCATTTCACACCCTTCTTCTTCCGCGATTACCGCGTAATGCTTCATAAAATTGCCGTAAGACCAAAACCACTCCCGCCAACTTGGCTCACCCGGCACTTCATTATCAAAGAAGCCGATATGGGCACGCCATGTGCCGTCTTTACAGTTCACGACAGGTTTTAAGCATACTTTCATGCCTAACGATTTCGCTTTGCGAATGGCTGCGCGGACTTCATCGTCCGTTACGGTTGGCGACTCCCAGTAGGGGATCTCTGTCGAGAATGCGGTCTCCTGCAGGACGGATAACGCCAGTCCAACCCAATTAACACCGAGCTTAGCCATTTCTTCCATCGATTGATCGGCTTCTGAGCCCGTCCATGTTCCGCGTACACCGACCCAACCCCACGTCATACCGCTAACCGTTTCATCCCATATTTGCATTAAGAATCCACTCCCCTACATCTGTAAGTTTTATTTATTTTACCGCTCCATTAGTAACGCCGGCGAATATATAACGCTGCAAGAACAAGAACAAGATGATAGTCGGAATGAAGATAAGCAATACACCGGCAGAGATCACGTTGACTTGCGCCGCATTCGGTCCAACAAAGGAATAAATCGCAGTGGAAACAACGCGAAGCTTCTGGCTCGGCATATACAAATATGGCGTATAGAAATCGTTATAGATCGAAATGGTTTTCAAAATAATTAATGTTGCTGTAGCCGGAGCAAGCAACGGGAAGATAATGGATCGATAAATTTTGAACAAGGAAGCCCCTTCGATCATTGCGCTCTCATCTAGATCCTTCGGAATGTTTTTGACAAATTGCAGGTAGATGACAATCTGCAGCACATCTGCGCCTAGATAGAGCAGAATCGGTGCATAAATGTGGTTAAATGCACCCAGATACTTAATAACAGAAAACGTTGCCACCTGCGTTGTAATCATAGGAATAACTTGAGCTACCAGGTACATGCCCATAATTGGTTTCTTCAACTTGAACTCAAACCGTCCGAGCGCGAATGCAACCATCGTTCCGAACATAATGTTGCCGGCAACGGACACAATGAGAATGATGAAGATGTTTTTAAAGCCCAATCCAAGCTTACCCACCTTAAAAACTTTACGGAAATTATCAAAATTAAGCCAGTTATCCGGCAGCTTCATACCAGACTGATAATACTCGACCTGTGTTTTGAAGGCGCTGACAAATACGGAATAAAGGGGGAAGAAAACAACGAACACCCCGAGCAGCAGAGACACATATTTTACCGCTGTCCATAGTTTGTTTTGGTTTTCCATGGATTAGTTCTCCCCTCTGAACAGCAATTTGCGCTGAATGATAATGAATAGAATGACAATGAGAAGCAAGACAACCGCCATGGCTGATGCGAGCCCCGCCTTATGGAACGTAAAAGCGATATCCACGGTTTTGGATACGAATGTGTTGGTATCATTCGCCCCAAGCATCATGATATATGGAATTTCGAAGGCTTCTAGCGCGCCGGTCAAAGTCAGAATCATCATTAGTTCTATGACGCTGCGAATGCTTGGAATCGTAATAAAGCGGAATGCTTGCCAGCCTGAAGCGCCATCGATTTTTGAAGCTTCATAGAGGTCAGCAGGAATTGACTGAAGCGCGCCGATAAAGATGACCATACTGAGACCAAAGTACTTCCACATAGAGATGAACGCCAACGCGAAGTTAACGATATGAGGATTGCCGAGCCACTGCTGCTGCCATGACTCTAGGCCGATCGCACTTAGGAAAATATTAAGCGCACCATATTCAAAGTGATATACGTTCTTAAACATAATAACGATTGCAACGCTGTGCAAAACGTAAGGAAGGAAGAACATGGACCGGAACATGTTTCTTCCGCGCAGCTTGCTCGTCAAGATGACAGCGAAATAAAGCGCTATCACTGTCTGCAACAATCCACCGACAAAATAGTAAGCATTATTTTTGAAGACTCCGAAGATCTCCGGCCGTGTAAATACTTCTTTGTAATTATCAAATCCTACCCAGTTCATGTCCCATCCAAGTCCCGACCAATCCGTGAAGCTATAATAGATCAGTGATAGAGCCGGGTAGTACGAGAAGGTCAATGAGAACAGCACCGGCACCGTTAGAAACCCGAAAAGAATAAGCAATCTTTGCTTGTTGTAGCTTAAGTTGAACATCGGCTTACCCACTTCCGTCATGATATGAATTACGAAAAGTTTGAATTCTATTTGGTAGTATAACGGATCGCGGCTATCGCGTTTAGGTGCTCAGTTTGTTTTCCTTGTCTTCTCTTATCGTATCTTGGTATACGTACGCACTTTTATTGCTGCTATAAACGAACCCGTTCCCGATATTCTTTAGGTGTGACACTGACGACTTTTTTGAATAATTTATTGAAATAGGCCGGATCTGGGTAGCCGACTTGCTCCCCGATTTGGTAGGTCTTCAAGTCGACTTCCGTTTGCAGCATCATCTTAGCCTTCTCCATGCGAAAGGAAATGATATAGTCCGTAATGGTTTCACCGCATTCTAGCTTGAACAGCTTACTCAGATAGCTGGGGGTAAGGTAAACAATCTCCGCTAATCGACTCAGGTCGAGATCCTCTGTAAAATGCTGTTGAATGTAGCTCCTAATAACTTCAATGGCACGGCTGCCTTGTCTGGTTTTCTTGGACAGATACAGCTGCTGCTCTGTCATCTCCAGGAAGAAGGTTTTGAAGGCCTTCCAAGTGGTGAAGCGTTTCGGTTCGAGGTTCATTGCTTCATGCTCCTGCTCAACCTCTACTTGGGGAATGCCGCCTCGTTCGCTCAGAATAAAACCGATGACTGCTGCACAGCTGCTGTAGAGCGAGTCCCATGGCGTCATTGAGGCACCGACTTTCTCCATCCACTTGATTAAAGCCTCTTGTCCTTTGGTAGCATCCAGCAGCTGCAGAGCCGGACGGAACTCCTTATCCAGATGGCGTAGTTGCTCAATGGAGAGCATCTCGGTCTCATGATTCACGAGATGTTCAGCATCCTGTATGGCTTTATCACCATTCTCATACCAAGCCTGCTGCATCGCCATCATTGCTTCAAGGTAAGCTTTTCGCAAAGACAGAACCCCAAGATGAACACAGCTAATGCCAATCCTCATTCCAAGAAGATGCGGAACACGCTCTGCCAGCCTACGGGCATGTTCGATAGAGGTCTGTAAAGAATCATCTTTAACGGCCAGTACAATGATAAATTGGCGCGGCTCCCAAGTGACAATTCGCCATGGTTCCGTCCAGTTTGAGAGAAAGTATTCAAGACGCTCCGTTTTAAGTTCAGGATCGGTATGAAGTACCATAACCGTATAGTTATGACTAAACAGTAGAGTTTGTCCCAGCTCTCGGATAGCGCTTTGCACCATGAGATCCGGCAGTTGCTCCGAATCGTTACTCATCAAGAAACGGATATGCTCTGAGACCGCGATCGTTTTGCGTAAGCGTTCAAGCTCAATTGTATTTTTTAGTCGCGTGAGCAGCTCGGTCAATTCCGCTTTGTTGACAGGCTTAAGCAGATAATCCTCAACGCCTTGGCGCAACGCTTTCTTGGCAAAGGCAAAGTCGCTGAAGCCGCTTAGGATCGCGAACTTGATTTTGGGCATGCGTTGTTGGACAAGGTCTATTAATTGCAGACCGTCTATCTTCGGCATTTTTATATCGGTCAAAATGACATCGATTGGAAATGTTCCAAGTACGGATAGCAGCTCCTGACCACTGCCATAGGCTCCAACGACTTTATAGTCTGGGTCTAAGCGTTCTATTAATTTCACTAGCCCCAATCGGATGCGCTCTTCATCATCAACAACTACGACTTGTATCATGATCGTTCACTCTCCCCGGTCCCTTTTCTTGGAAATTTCACGTATACCTTCGTGCCCTCTCCGAGTATGCTTTCAATGGTTATGCCGTAATTTTCCCCATACTGGAGCATAATGCGTTCTTGTACGTTGTAAAGTCCGATACCGGACGTATCGTGCTGCTGGCGTCTGCCTTGCAGTCTTAAATTAAGATCCACTAATTTACTCCTTTCGATTCCGCAGCCATTATCGTGAATAATAAACACATGGTTCATCTCTTCAGCGCAATACGTAATGGTAATAGTCAAGCTATCTTTGTACTCATCAATACCATGATTAATCGCATTTTCGACGATCGGCTGAAACAGCAATTTAATGATCTCCATATTGCCGGTAACCTCCGAGGATGGAAGCTGTAAATTAAATCTGTTTCCGAAGCGATAATTAAGCAATTGAATGAACATCTTCAGATGATCCCATTCCTGCTGCAGTGGAACCGTATTTAAATCACCGTGAATGCTGTATCGGATCAATCGGCCAAGCAGCTCAGTCATTTCTTCCAGTTCAGGGTCATCATGGATCAAAGCGGTCATCCTGATTGATTCGAGAGAATTGTATATAAAGTGAGGATTGATTTGATGCTGCAGGGATTGCAACTCCACTTTCTTTTTACGCTGCTCGACTCTGTAAATATCCTCGATCAGAATTTTTATCCGATCAATCATTCGATTAAATGCACTCCCCACCAAATTCACCTCAACCTGTCTGACGGGGGGGAAGACAACGTCAAGATTGCCTGTTTGGACATCCTTCATCATGCGGACCAGGAGCCGAAGAGGCTTGGTCACAGTAAATATAAGCACAATCGAAATCACTAGCGCGAAGCACATAATAGCGATTGCCGTAAGCAGAGTGAAGTTGCGGGTCTTCGTCGAATCCGCTTTAAGATCCTTTTCAGGAACGATAATGAAAACCTTCCATCCGGTTTCTGGCGATTTTTTATAAATAATCAATGCAGACTCGCCGTTAATCGTAGCCTTGTAGTTGCCCGCTGAATCGGTAGCCTGACGATAAATGTCGTTGTTTTTCAAATTTTGGCCGATCAGACTCTTCTTGCTGTCAAAAATAACTCTGGCATCATCGTCAACAATGATAGTTGTCCCATGAGTGGCCTGGTCCATATCCTGCACGATATCATTAATGATCCGAATATTCGTATCGATTGCTATCATGCCTATCGGAGAAAAGGTCATTGGATCGACAATTTGCCTTACGACTGAGAATACATATTTCTTACTATTCGCTTGTCCGATGATCTGCTGCGTACTGAGTAGAACAGGCGTGCCATGCGCCGCATTAGCAATTTTTTGCCATTGGGGAAGTACTTGGTTTATATCTGGGCGGACAACTGCATTTTTCATGGAGTAAAAAGGATGGCCTGCGTTGTCGAAGAGATAGACCGAATTCGTACCTTCTTTAATATTGTTAATAAAATAAATGCTGCCCTCGACTCTGCGCTGAATATCTAATCGAATCATTTGTTCATTAGGAATGATACTCCCTGCGTCCTTCGCTTCTTCTCTTGCAGCGCGCTCATAAAACTGGTTGGAGGCCTTCAAGGCATTTTTAATCTCGGGTAAATAGGATGGTATGAGCGATATTTTTTTCATATCCATCATGTAATCATCTAGCTTCACCATCATGCGGTCAGAAATCTGTGATACGAAGGTGATCGTGTTCTTTTCAATAGAATCCGAATAGCGCTGCGCGGATATATAGCTGAGCGCACCGATCGGAAGGATGATAAGAAACAGAAAGACGATGAGAAGCCGTCCCTCCATTCTGCGAAAAAACTGACCTGTGCGTCTGGCAGCAATGCTTTTCAGCCATTTCATGGGTGTTAGACCTCCTTTGTATAAATATCTCTCTAGCAAACCGAGCTAAATGTATATTATTTTGCACATGAATTCTCAAAATACGCAAGCATGGGCATAAAAAAGCCCAAACTGCATGCACACATGCAGTTTGGAAGAGGAAATAATAAGATCATAAATGCTTCTTAATCTAATGGATCCTTACATGACCAACCTCCGTAGTGGTAGTCCATCGAGCAATGTGAATGATACCGGAAACATGAATATGCCCTTAGTCTTTCCTAGGGAAAGACTAAGGGCATATTCATGTAATTACTCGTTATTTTTATTCGAGTAACTTCCCAAGTTCAATCGCCAGTTCTTCGTCTGGACCATCAACCGTAAGGGTTAGAATCATTCCCTTTTTCACCTCTAGCGCCATCAGTCCCAAGATGCTTTTGACATCGGAAATAATGTTGCGTTCTTCCCAAATGATACGAATTTCAGAAGTATACGCAGCAGCGGAGTGACTGAGCTGTTTAGCAAAGAGTACTGGAAATCCATCCGTTTGCATCGTAATCTTCAAGGCTTTCATGATGACCCCCCTACTATTTTTGTATAAACTACATGTTTTTAGTTTCTTCTAATTCCTTAACAATCTGTGGAAACTGCTTATCTAGCCTATAGAAATATAGAATAACGATCATGAGTGCACTTAGGATAATCGGCAAATAAATGTACATGAAGAGGATCGAAGAACGTGCTGAATTAGTAATGTGCTCTTGACCGCCAACATAACCACCAAATGCAAGCATCCAGCCAACGATCGCTGCACCAAGCCCGCTTCCTGCCTTGGAGCCAAAGCTGCCCGCGCTGTATTCATGATTATTTTTTATCAGATTGTAATGTTAATCCTGTTTATGACAGGATATAGTGCTATACCCAATAATATGCCAAACCTTACCATATCTATTGTTAATGATGATAAACCAATGGGAGCAGAATTCACCAAACAATTTTCCGCTCAACTGCCTTTTCATGTTATAACCAACCATTCATTAGAGAGGGCTCAATCTGACCTTGAGGAACGAAATATACATATGATTATCCATATTCCTTCGGACTTTTCCAAAAAGATGTCATCTAATCAAGAACAAGCCAAACTTGAGTTTTTTATTAATGCCTCAAATCCATCATCCATTTCATCAGGAATGGCAAATGTATCTACACGGATCTCGAACCAGATTAGTGCTCAAATACAAACTCAAAGTTTTGAGGGTTTACTTCAAAGTTTAAACATTCCTGCAGATCAAGCAAAGCAGTCCGTCGAATCTATTATGAATAAAGTATCATCGAATGTGATAACGACCAACCCTCAGCCAGCAGGAATGAGCAACCAAATGGTACCAATGTTTTTATCTATGTGTATGTATGTAGGTGCCATGATTTACTCGATGCAAAGTATAGCAGCTCTAACACAAATAAGGGAGGCCCAAAGCAAGTGGAAAGCGTTTCTTTCTCTACAAGGGGTTAATCTTATTATTGCGGTTATCGCTCCGCTAATCGGTGTTACCATTATATTTGCTGTGCACAGCTACGACACACAAACATATTTTAAAACATGGTGGGTACATGCATTGGAATTATTTACAGCTATGGAGTTCACAAGTATCCCGGTCATGCTTTTAGGACAAGCTGGTATGATTTTAAATATCCCGTTGCTATTGACACAAACAATTGCAGGAGGATCAGTAATGCCACGTGAAATGATGCTCGGATACTTTAAAGTGTTTAGCTACTTTTCACCGCTTTATTACTCGATCAATCTTGACTATAATGTGTTGTTCGGTGGCGGGAAGACATTTGAATTCGCCATTTGTTTAGGACTAATTGCAATTTGTGCTCTTCTTATAAACGCTGTTATTTACGGTTTGAAAAAAGTGAAGGTACCGGAAGAAATCACTGATCCTACAACTGAGGCTTTAGCACTGGAACTCAAATGAAATAGAAGATTGTGCAGAACGTTGCAATTTTTGGGGCAAAGCAACAGTTACAAATTTTGAAGCAGTGTACGCTAATGAAACTGATGAGAACGGAAAATGAGTAATCCTGCGAGCTGCCGTTCTCATCTTTATCCCTTATTCAGTCTCGACAATTGGCTCTTCCAGCATTATATGCTGCAGCGATAGTCTGGCCACGTTAGTCAGTCGCAGCGCTAATTCGTTGGCGGGGGTTTTTAATCCCTCGCTTAACCATCGTCCAATATACCCGACCGTACCGTAAGCTAAAAAAATCGCAAAAGTCTCATCTTTAAAAATCTTCAAGTGTGAGCCGAGCAGTTCGGAAAGGCGGACAACAAATGCAGGTTCGCGGTAGCGATCTCGATAGAAATATTCGTATTTACGTATATGTCCTAAGAGGTCGACCGTAGTTGGCAGCGGGACCTTATTATTAAAACTAGTCCTTAGGATCTGTTTATTTTCATCATTCCATTGCGTCGTCTCATAATGATCTTCTAGCTCACGAAGTATTTTAGTTGTAAGCTGCTCCATCAAATCAAATTTATCAAGAAAATGTACATAGAATGACGAGCGGCTAACCCCAGCTTTTCGAACAATAGCTCCTACAGTTATCGTGTCGAAGGAGCTGCCGAGCAAAAGCTCCATTAATGCCTCCATAATAAGCCATCGAGCCGAAATTGCATTCTTCTCCAAGATAGCCGTACCTCCCATTCAGTTCCGATAAAATGGACATTACCGTACCGATTGTAAATTGATTACGTCTATAAACGGTCTTATGCTTAGAATAGTTCCAGTGTTAGTTTACACAAAATCATCTTTGGAGGCAAAAACACATGAATAAAGTATATGTGATTACAGGCGGTACAGGTGGCATGGGAAAAGCGATTGCTCGTCGTTTCGGCCATCAAGGTCATTTATTGCTGGTAGATGTCAACGAAGAACGTCTGATTCAAACCACCAATGAACTAGCCTCAGAGGGAATCACATCCGTAACAACCCGTAAAGTAGATATCACGGATGAACAACAGGTGAATGAGCTGGCCACAATAACGGGGGAAATCGGAGAACTGGGAGCCATAATCCACACCGCGGGGCTGTCGCCAACTATGGGCGAACCGCGCCGAATTCTTGAGGTTAATTCCATAGGTACAGCTCTTATCCTTAAAGCATTTCTTCCGCTCGCTACGCAGGAAACCGTTGCAGTATGTATCGCGTCAAATGGCGGTCACATGGTTCCGCGAAATGCAGCGTATAACTCGATTCTCACCCATCCACTTGAACCAGAGTTCCTGACTCAAATGGAGCAGATTGCACGTAATTCTGAAGCTGCTTACGCTTTCTCTAAGCTAGGAGTATTGCTAATTGTGGAAGACCAAGCATGGGAATGGGGTCAGAAAGGCGCTCGGATTGTGTCTCTCTCACCAGGTACGATCAACACTCCTATGGGAAGACAAGAGGCTTCCAAACAAGAAGCGATGAAGGTGTTATTAGCCAATACTCCGCTTGGACGGGAAGGAGAAGCAGACGAAATCGCTTCAGCGGTCCAATTCTTATGCAGTAGCAGCGCTTCCTACATTACCGGTACGGACCTTCTCGTGGATGGCGGAACGACAGCGGGCATGCGGCGGCTTGCACAATTGAACCAATAATTTTAGTTTGCATAGACAGGATAACTCGATGACTGAAATAACTCCGTTTCCCACACAGGGGAAACGGAGTTATTTCAATTGTAAACCTCATATAACCTCTAGCCCCTCCTTGCCGAAAGTGAGCGGATCGATGCAGACTTCGCGATGATAACCCTTCCTTCAGTAAAACGGATTAGAGGCGTAGCAAACCTGTGACGTATCCGTACCGGGCTCCCGGAAGATGGAATGATGACCGGTGCCAATCATGCGGATGATAGTAAATACAGCAGGCGATTCGTCTGTACAGTCCCAACAATACCTCCCAGTGCAGACCCGCGGGATCGGCCGGATACCAGTCTAAAAAGGTGACTTCATCAGAAGTCACCTTTTGGTCTATATTTAAGCTTCATTCCATTGTTATACTTGATACAAATGCCTAAAATCATTCCTGAGAATGGATCGATCTTCGTGAAAATTGTATACCCATTTTGTACTAATTTACCATCTACAATCATGCTGAAAACCTACTCCTATCAGTAATACAGAATTTTTACTACAGCAACTACTTTTCCCAATTCTCATCACTAAAACTTTATTTTCCATCGATATGTTCTTTTCAAGTGAATTCTCCAGACAACTAACACACTTTATTTTCTACTAACACACTCTATTTTCCACTAACAAACTTTATTTTGATGAAGGAGCTTCTTATCTGTCACAACTCAGAAATAAACAATTCAAACCGTTGTCACAAATATTGTGAAAATAATCACAAACATTGATTATAATGAAAGCATAACCATTTGAAATGAAGGAAGGGATGCGCGAATGAGCAGCAGTAATCAAGACCTGCACGATCCGATAGACCAAAGTCAAAGTCGCAAACGCATTGCCAAACAAGAGAAAAGGCTCATCCTGCTTTGCATCGGTGTCGCCATTATTATGCTGCTGTCGCTGTCCCGCTACGTTTTCGAATAGATTTTCACATCACATTATCTAAGCACATTATCTAAGCACCAATATCCTGGGAGGGATAGCATATGCACACACTGCTAAGCAGTTACGATCCAGTTATGTACAGCCGCGTATTGACGGGGCTTACGCTCGCTTTCCACATTATTTTTGCAACAATTGGCGTTGGGGTGCCGCTTATGATCGCACTTGCAGAGTGGATCGGCATTCGGCGTAATGATGAGCATTACTTGCTGATGGCAAGGCGCTGGGCGCGAGGCTTCGTCATTACGGTTGCAGTCGGCGTCGTGACGGGAACGGCGATTGGGCTACAGCTTAGCCTACTCTGGCCAAGCTTCATGAGGGTCGCGGGTCAGTCGATCGCGCTGCCGCTGTTTATGGAAACATTCGCATTCTTCTTTGAAGCGATTTTCCTCGGGATCTACCTGTACACGTGGGATCGGTTTAAGAGCAAATTTACGCACTTCTGGCTGCTCATTCCCGTCGTCATCGGCTCCTCCGCATCGGCTTTCTTCATTACAGTCGTGAACGCGTTCATGAATGCGCCGGCTGGCGTTTCAGTCAAGGATGGCAAAATCACCGATATTTCGCCGTTCGGCGCTATGCTCAGCCCTGCAATGCCGACGAAAGTATCGCATGTTCTCGTCACCGCTTACTTAACTTGCGCGTTCGTTCTTGCTGCCATCGCCGCTTGGTCGCTCTTGATGGGCCGGAATCATGTGTACTATAAGAAAGCGCTCAAACTGACGATGGTTGCAGCATTCGTCTTCCTGATCTCAAGCGCTGTTATCGGCGATTTGTCAGGCAAATATCTGGCGAAATATCAGCCGGAGAAGCTCGCTGCGATGGAATGGCATTTCGATACCACGAAGCAAGCGCCGCTCGTCCTTGGCGGTATATTGACGGACAACAATGAGATCAAGTATGGGCTCAAAATCCCTTTTGCCCTCAGTATCCTGGCTCACGGCGTGCCGAATGCGGAAGTGACTGGGCTGAACGATATTCCCGCTGACGAACAGCCGCCGCTCTATATTCACTATCTATTCGATCTCAAGATGGGCTTCGTCTCGCTCATGGTCATTATCGCAGGTGCATTCATGGTGCTGCTATGGCGAAAACGTGAACGCGTCTACGAGAACAAATGGCTGCTTCGCGGCATTATTCTAGCTGCTCCGCTCGCAATGATGACGATCGAGCATGGCTGGATTTTCTCGGAGGTCGGCCGTCAGCCTTGGCTACTCCGCGGCATTATGCGCACCGAGGATGGCGCGACGGTCTCGGAACATGTTGATACAATGCTCTATGTATTCGCAGCGCTCTACATTGTACTTGCCTTCTCTTCCGTAACGGTGCTGATTCGGATGTTCCGCAGCAATCGTGCCGAGGACGAAATTGCTGCCAAAGGCATCGAAGGAGGCAGCGAGCTATGAGCTATGAAGTGCTTGGGATTACCGTATTATGGATCTTCTTATTCGGTTACTTGATTATCGCTTCGATAGATTTTGGCGCCGGATTCTTCAGCTACTACAGCACGATTACGGGCAAACGCCATCTGATCAACAACATCATTGAACGCTACTTGTCGCCGGTATGGGAAGTAACGAACGTCTTCCTGGTGTTCTTCTTCGTCGGCATAGTCGGTTTCTTCCCGGATACCGCCTACTATTACGGCACCGCCCTTCTCGTACCGGGCAGCATCGCTGTTATTCTGCTAGCAATCCGGGGCTCCTACTATGCGTTCAATACGTATGGCGTTAACAAAAATAACCGCTTCTACATGCTGCTCTATGGCGCCAGCGGATTGCTCATCCCGGCTGCACTATCGACAGTTATGACCATTTCCGAAGGCGGCTATATTGAGGTCAGCGATTCGGGCAAAGTGACGTTCCTTGTGCAAAAATTGTTCACAAGCACGTACTCGTGGTCAGTCGTACTGCTCGCGCTCGTCAGCGTGCTGTACATCTCCGCGATGTTTCTCAGCTACTATGCGGATCGTGCGAATGACCGCGGGGCCTTCGAGGTCGTGCGCAAATATGCGCTCGCTTGGAGCGGCCCGACAATACTAAGCAGCCTGCTCGTCTTCTTCGCGATCCGCGGCCATAACGCAGAGCACTTTGACCGAATGACCGAGCACGCACCGATGTTCGTTATCTCGTTCGCTTGTTTCTTGGTCGCTGTCTACCACGTATGGACGCGCAAACGGCTTGGCTTATCGTTTATTTTTGTCATCCTGCAGTTCGGCTTTGCGTTCTTCGGTTACGGCTCGGCGCATCTACCGTATATTCTGTACCCATATTTAACGATTCATGATAATTTCACTAGCCAGCCGATGGCAATCGCACTTGTGTCGGTCTTCATCCTCGGCTTGCTGCTGCTTATTCCGTCACTTTATCTGCTGCTCCGACTCTTCCTCTTCGATACGAAGTACGTGCAGGGTAAACGGGGCAAATAATCCGCCAGGGAGGCATGCTTTATGGAAAATTTTCTGATCTTCGTTGCACCGCTGCTCGTGGTTGCTTTATCCGTTGGCTTCCTGTTCTGGTGGGGCGCGAAGACACCTCGGAAAAAGTCATAACAATCGGCATAATCGCACACGCTAACCAAGCAGTCCCAAGCAATTTGACTATCACCTGTTAGCAAAGGAGCAATTACCGATGACATCTTCGAAGAATCGCCGTGAGAACGCCTGGAAAAGCCGCAAGCAGAACCAGAAGCCGCACGGCGAAGTAAAGTCGCTCGCTGAACTCGATCAAGAAGGCGGACAGAGCTCAACCGGCTATAGCAAGCCGGAGCAGTGGTAGCTTAGACGCGAACCGCGAGTCGGCAAAAAGAAGACCTTGCACCTATGGGTGCAAGGTCTTTTCGGTTGCGATAGCCAGCTATAGCGAGCTATATGAACAATTGTTTTGAAGGCGAAGCAGCAAAACGACCTTGCACTGTGAAGCGCAAGGTCGTTTTGCTGCTTTCTCTCTTGAACCGTGTCTGTCTGTGTTTTGCTTTAACCGAAGGGCAAAAAGCGGAGAGGGCGGTATCGATTGTGGAGAAACGTCAGTGGTCGCCTAGGCGAAATGATATTCGTTGTTTAAACTGCGCCTATCATTTGCGCCTTTGTCCTCGTGATACTACCTAGTCTGATTCTACATAATCAAAGTATCACGAGGACAACAGCGATCGAAACAACGATACCGAACTCGCAGCGGGAGCGCCCTTCTCAAAGTAAAATCTAGCCGATACGGTTCATTTCCCCCATATAGATGGACTCAATCTGTTCCGCAGTCAGCGGATGCGACAGCCAGTAGCCCTGCATGTCGGTGCAGCCCTTCTCCGATAGAATCTGCAGCTGCTGCTCCGTCTCGACGCCTTCGGCGAGCACATGCAGCTTCAAGCTCTGTGCCAGCGCGATGATCGCTTCCACAATTGCCGTATCATTGCTGGATACGCACAAGTCCTGCACGAATGACTTGTCGATCTTCAGCGTATCCACCGGGAAGCGCCGCAAATAGCTAAGCGATGAATAACCTGTGCCGAAATCATCAATGGAGATGCCGATTCCGAGCGCTTTCAGGCGCTGAAGCTTATCTATAATAGAGTAATTGTTGTTCATTGCCATGCTCTCGGTAATCTCAATGACCAGATATTCCGGAGCGAGATTCGTCTTTTCCAGCGTCTGGCCAATCATCTCGACGATGCACTCTTGATTCAATTGCACTGCAGACAGGTTGACCGCAACGGGCACTTGAACCATCCCCTCCCGGTGCCACTGACGAAGCTGGCTGCAGGCCTTCTCCAAGATCCATTCGCCAAGCGGAATAATATGGCCCGTGCTCTCCGCAATCGGAATAAACTCATCCGGTCCAATCAACCCCATCGCCGGATGCACCCAGCGCACCAGCGCCTCGAGACCAAGCATCTGTTTCGAACTCGCCTTATATATCGGCTGGTACACAAGATGGAACTGCCGCTCCTCAAGCGCAGCGGGCAGCGCCTGTTCAATCGCCAGGCGGCGGCTCTTCGCTTGAGTCATTTTCCATTCGAAGAACTGGAACTGATTCTTCCCGTTCTCCTTCGCGGCATACATTGCCGAGTCCGCATGCTGCAGCAGCACTTCGGGAGTCTCGCCGTCGCCTGGGAACTGCGCAATACCGATGCTTGTCGTAATGAAGATCGTTTGACCATCCAGGTCGATCGGAGCCGCCGCCTGGCCGATGATCGTCTCCGCAATCTTCACCACTTCACTTCGGCAGCTGCTTGGCATAATAATAACGAATTCATCGCCGCTTAACCGCGACACAAGCCGGTTCTCGCCGCCTCCACAAGCAGTGAGCAGCTTCGAGAAATGCTGCAGCAACCGATCGCCCATCAGATGCCCCATCGTATCATTAATGAGCTTGAAGCGGTCCAGATCAAGGAACATAACCGCGACTGAATGCCCCTCCTCCTTCGCTTCATGCAGGATCTCCGGGAAAAACATATTGAACCAGTTTCGATTCGGCAGTCCAGTCAGCATATCATAATAAGCGAGCTTCTTAATGGTGTTCTCGTTACGTTTCTTGTCCGTAACGTCCCGGGCAATCGTCTGTATCAACGTTTGTCCGCCATACTGCACCAGAATGGATTTTGCTTCGACATCTATCGGATTTCCGTCCGACTGAACCATTTTGAGCTCCATGGAATCTATTCGCGCTACACCAGCCTCAATCTCTTCCATCCACTGACGCACGACCTGCTTATAATCGGCTTGAATCAGATCCATCATTGGCTTGCCGATCATCGACTGTTGATCTACGCCGCCTAACGTCTGCAGCCCAGCATCATTAATGAAAGTGATCAGCCCGTCCATATGAACGATAATCGGCTCCGGCGAGAAGTCGATCAGCTTGCGGTAGCGCTCCTCGCTCTCGCGCAGCGCCTCCTCCACCATCTTGCGAGCGGTCAGATCACGCAGATACATCGTGTATACCGGCAGCTTGTCCTTCTTAATCCGTGTCACTGTAATTTCCACCGGAAACTCGATTCGGTCGCAACGCGAGAGCGTCGTTTCAATCCGCGCGCCAAGCACCGACTTATCCCCCTTCGCAAGCATTCGATTCACAGGCTCATGCACTTCGATATGCGCCGGCAGTAGAAACTGGCTGATTGGCTTACCGATGACTTTACTGTGCTCGACCTCAAACATCCGTTCAGCTGCAGGATTGAACTCGAAGATCAGCCCCTTATGATCGAACATAATGAGGCAATCGATCGCCGACTCCAGTATCGAGCCCTTCAGCATCATCTGCTCGGACAGCTTCTTATCCGCGTTCATCGAACCGATCAAGCTGACCGCGAAGATGACAATCGTCCCAAATGCCACATAAATTGCAATTTCAAGAAAATTAACCGCTTGGAGATCGGAGCCCATGTCCATCATATCCATCGGCATCGTCATATGCGCCGCAGACATGCCCGTGTAGTGCATTCCGGTAATGGCGATGCCCATGATGAAGCCGCTCATCCAATAACGGGTATTGTTGCGAAAAGCGAACAAGAGCGCTGTAATCGACGTTAGCACCGCAATGATAATCGAGAGCGAGAACAGCAGCGGATTATAGGTAATGGCTACACCGGTGAGCGCATACATGCCGATATAATGCATCCCGCTAATCGCAAGCCCCATGAAGATGCCGCCTGCGATGAGCATCGCCGGTTTCTTCCTACCCTGGCTGGCAAAGCCGAAGCCAACTAACGAACCGATAAAAGAAACGCCGATTGAGACGAGCACGGTAATCAGCTCATAGGTCACACCGACAGGCAGCTTGAACGCCAGCATCGCAATGAAATGCATCGACCAGATGCCGACTCCCATAATGAAAGCTCCACTTGTGAGCCATCCTCTGCGCTTCCAGCCTTCGGATAACACCACACGTCTTGCCAGATTGAGCGCTGTATACGAAGCAAACAATGCGATAATGAAAGACAAACAGACCAAGAACCAGTTGTAGCTGCCATGAATGTGATTATGCACTAGCATTCCCTCCCGGAAGAATAACCTGGAATGTTGTACCCTCGCCCTCACTGCTTTCTATAATGATCTTACCACCGTGATTTGTAATGATTTTGTTGCTAATCATCAGCCCAAGCCCTGTACCTTGTACTTTGGTCGAGAAGAATGGCCTGCCGATCTGATCGAGCAATTCCTTCGGTATGCCGCAGCCATTATCTTTAATAGTGGTCACTGTGCTATTGCCTCTTTGCTCGGCACTAATAACAATCTCCCCACCTTTATTACTCGCTTCGATTGCATTTTTAATCAAATTGATGAACACTTGCTTTATTTCGCTACCATCGCATTCTATAAATAAGGGCTCGTCCTTCCGTTGAAACGCCATGCGAACGTTACTCAGAATGGCCTGAGATTCGAGCAAAGTATAGACATCGTTCAGAAGCTGGCATAAATTAATGCTCTGGTTGCGGTTCACTTGCGGCTTCGCCAGCAGCAGAAGCTCATTAATGATCGCCTCCATCCGATTAATTTCCGAAGTGATGATAGCGATGTACTCCGTCTTATGGACGCCGTTCTGAAACAGCTTCATAAATCCTTTAATCGCCGTAAGCGGATTTCGAATTTCATGTGCAATACCAGCAGCAAGCTGGCCGGCGAGTGAAAGCTTCTCCGATTCCAGAATAAACCGTTCATTCTTCTTGCGCTGCGAAATATCCGTAAAGTTAATGACAGCTCCCGCCGTATGTCCCTTCTCGTACATCGGCGTAACATGGTACTCCACCGGAAACGCCGTTCCATCCTTCTTCAGAAACTGCTCTTCCGCTACATAAATATATTCTCCTTTTCGAATCGACTGCTCAATCGGGCTTTCGGAGATGTCGCCTTGTGCAAATCGTTTGCGAATCGGTGTGCCGAGCACTTCAATCGACTTATAGCCAGTTAGTTGCTCAGCTGCGACGTTCCAGAATATAATATGGCTATCTTCATCAAGCCGAAAGATTCCTTCCGCAACGGAATCGAGAATAAGCGAGTACGTAATATTCATCCGGCGGAGCTGCTCTTCACTCTGCTTGAGCCGGTTATCGATCAGAAGAACGACAATAGAATACAGGAAAATAATTAACACGACCGTGCTAATGCTAATCGCAAGAAAGAATTGATTCTGTGTTGGTTCTAGCCCTGCGCTGTGGTGTGTGATTGACAAGCTGTGCATGACGGGCATGTTGCAGTAGTGTAGAAATTCGATTGACGAGGAGATTAGAAGTGCACATAGTAGCTGACGTTTCCAATTTTCACCAAAATAACGAATTTGGTAGAAAATAAACACAAACATGGCAGCAACTACGAGTACGGAGAGTAGTGAGAATGGTGAATGGTAATGCTGGCTCGCAGCAGCCTTTATCGCTCGCATCCCGATGAAATGCATAACCACAACACCGGCCGTTTGTACGAGGCTTGCGATGATATACCAGAACAGCCTCCTGCTATTCGCCGCATAGCGGAACAGGCATAAAGCTACGAAAGTCATCATAATCATTGCTGCCATGGATAAGTACACATAACCAAAATGGTACATAACCTTCACAGGGAACCGATACGCCAAAAGGGCAACAAAGTGCATCGACCATACGCCGATGCCGAATACGAACGCTGCACTGGTGAGCCAGAACAGCTGGCCTCGGCTTTCCGCATGCATCCGCTGATAAAGATGCGTCACAATTACAGTGGAGGCAAACACGAGAAAGAACGCGATACTGACGAGTACGAGAGAGACCATAGTTCCTCCAGAGCCAGTGACATTATGAATAAGGAAAATAGACAATAAAAAAATCCACCCCGAATAATGGATGGATTCCATTACCCTGGCAGCCTTGTCTACCTTAGCATCGTATGATGCCTTAGGCCACGGCTTTGCGTCCTACTGTTTCCAGAAGTTTGCCTTTGTCAAGAGCATTAGGTTTTAATTGATCTGCTAGCGCTTCCAATATCTTCAATTTCATTATATTCTTTTTTAAAATTTGTTGTATATAGCGAAAGAAGCAGAATGTAGGCTCATTTTGTCGAATGAAGTTGAAGAGTCGAGCGAATGCAAAAAGAAGCCGAGGATTGCGAACCATCCTCGGCTTCTTACTTCTTACAATAAATCTACTATTCGAAGTAAACAGCCTTACCAGTGCGGGAAGACTCGTAGATCGCTTCAAGAATTTCGGAAACGACAAGCGCTTGCTCTGGTTTCACGAAAGTTTCTTTATCGTTCAGTACAGCGTCGATCCACATCGATGCTTCAAGCACCTCTGGAGCTTCGGATGCGCCTTCGTAGAAAGCTACGCCGCCACTGTTCAGTTCTACATTGTTTACATAGAGACGGCTGTTTTTCTCGCCGTTGATGCGAAGACCGTCTTTCATGTCAGCGCCTGCTTTAGTACCGCTGAGGGATACTTTAGCTTCGTCCACTTCAAGCGTGTTGAGTGCCCAGCTGGACTCAAGGATAACTGTTGCACCGTTCTCCATTGTGATCATCGCGAAAGCGGAATCTTCAACAGTGAATTTCGCTGGATCCCAAGGGCCCCAAGCGTTAGCAGCGTTCTCCGTTTGCGACAGCTTGTGGTAAGTGCGGCCAAGAACGACTTTCGGCTTGTAGTTGTCCATCATCCACAGCACGAGGTCAAGCGCGTGAGTACCGATATCGATAAGCGGTCCGCCGCCTTGTTTCTCTTCGTCGAGGAATACTCCCCAAGTTGGAACGGCACGGCGACGAATCGCGTGTGCTTTCGCGAAGTAGATTTCACCAAGCTCGCCTTCTTGGCAAACTTGCTTCAGGTAACGGCTGTCAGCACGGTAACGGTTGTTGTAACCGATGCTAAGCTTCTTGCCAGTACGTTGTGCAACTTCAAGCATACGACGAGCGTCAGCTGCTGTCTTAGCCATTGGCTTCTCGCAAAGCACGTGCTTGCCAGCTTCCAGAGCGTCGATGGAGATGACCGCGTGGGAATCGTTTGGCGTACAAACGTGGATGACGTCGATCGAACCGTCTTTGAGAAGTTCTTTATAATCTGTGTATACTTTTGCTTCTTCAGTTCCGTATTTCGCTTTCGCTTGCTCTGCTTTCTCTACGATAATATCGCAGAAAGCTACGATTTCCGCTTCTTTAACTTGAGCCAAGCTTGGGAGATGTTTGCCGTTAGCGATACCGCCGCAGCCAATAATACCAATACGTGCCTTTGCCATTAATTTTCTACCTCCATGAGCCATGAAATGATATAATTTGTGTATGCATGTCCACACAGATAGAGTGGCACACATTAGGAATAGTATAGTTCATTATTTCGTCAAAAGTATAGTTCCGAAAATAGGTATGCTTTTATGCGATATTGCTATTGGAAAGGTGGTAACCGTGGAATTCTATAATGAGAAGGTTGTTTATGAAAACCCTCTATTGTCTATAAAGGTGTATCAGTCTAGCCGTGACAACGATTTGTTCATAGATTGGCACTATCATCGTGAGATTGAGTTGCTGCTAATATTGAACGGCGAGCTCGATGTCAATATCGAGGATGAGTGTGTAAAACTTCAAAGTGGCGACATCGCTCTCATCGGAGCCAGACAGCTTCACCGCGACCGCAGCTTAGCCGGCCCGCTCAACTATATCGTGCTGCAATTCGACTTGGAGCAATTCATTGACCAGAGCTCGATGCCATATATGCGATTTTTCTCAGAAACGAAAAATCCGCTCAGCCGCGCGAATTATATTTTCCAAGAAAATGAACTGGCCAGAGCGGAAGCTGCCGATTGTGTCCGTACCGTGCTGCAGGAAGTGACGTCGAAGCAGAACGGCTACGAGCTCGCTGTCAGCATGCTGATAAAGAAGCTGCTGCTGATCCTTATTCGAGGCGATTCACGTAAGGTCCTTGCCGATCATGTAGACTTCGACCGGGCTCGGCTGCGCGGCGTCATCGATTATGTAGAGGAGCATCTTGAAGCCCGCATTCAAGTCGATGAAGTGTCTAAGCTCGCCAATATGAGCTATTACTACTTCGTGAAATTCTTCAAGAAGGCGATTGGCCTGTCGTTCACTGAATATGTGAACTACCGCAAGATCAAGTGGGCGGAGCGTATTCTGCTGACGAAGGATCTTAGCGTCTCGGAAGTTGGAGACTGTATCGGGATGCCGAATATGGCGCATTTCTATAAGATGTTCAAGAAGTATAATGATTGCTCGCCGAAGCAGTTCCAGAAGCGCATGTTGGAGTGGAACCGCGCCTAGCCAACTGGATGACTGGATGACTGGCTGGCTCGTTCGGCTTATTACAAGAACATCTGCTTCATGAAAGCAAGGCTAGCCGGCAGCTCATCCTCCGGCTTATGGACCGTACATTCCGCGGAGATCATGCCGCTGTAGCCGGCATCCTTCAGCTGCTGTGCAAACGCCGCATACGGATATTGCCCTGTTCCTGGAGACAATCGGCCTGTATCCGCGATATGGATGTGCGCGAGCCAATCCTTATGCAACGTTATCGTTTCCAGCGGTTCGTTCTCTTCATCCATATGATAGAAATCAGCCAGCACCTGTACCGACGGGTGGTTGATCTGCTTGGCGAAGCTGACGGCTTCAGCGACACTGTTCATGAGATTCGTCTCTTTCTTGTTAAGCGGTTCAATTGCCAGTGTCACGCCGGTGCCTGCGAATTCCTCGGCGATCCAGCTTAGCACATTCAGCATCTGATCCTCTGCTCTTGCCCGCTCGTAGCCCTCTGGGATGTGGCGGGACCTTCCGCTGCCAAGCACCGCAATGCTCGCACCGATTCGATTCATCGCCTCTGCCCCTCGGTGGATGTACCGACGTACCCGATCCGGGTCCAGCTCTGCACCTACGATGCGCATATCACCTGGAAAGAACAGATTGAACGTCCGTACAGGCAGCGGACTGTTCAAATAAGCAGGCAGCGTCTCACGAAACAACGCCTCATTCTCTAATTGCAGCTGCTGCAGTCCACACTCGATGTAATCAAATCCATATTCACCGAGCAGCTTTGCATCCTCAATTCCTTTGCACCAACCGAAAGCGACCACTCTCTTACACCTCCATACCGTAGTTAAGGTCATATTACCATTATTTGCTGCCAATTTGGTGTGCAAAAAAAAAACCCGATCACCTTATTTGGGTGATCCGAGCTTTCTTGGCATTACAAGCTTGTAGCCGACGCCGCGGATAGATTCAATTTCAACGGACTGCTGTCCGAGCTCCAGCTTCTTACGCAGCGAGCTGACATGCACGTCAACGGTTCGCTGCCCGCCGATATAATCAAACCCCCAGACAACATTCATGAGATCATCGCGAGTGACGACAACTCCGGGACGCTGCACCAGATAGAGCAATACCTCGAACTCTTTCGGACGAAGCGGTACCGTCTCGCCATTCAGAATGACTTCATACCGTTCCGGGTAGATAGCCAAGTCGCCTGCTGTGATGACTTTGTCATTCGATTCCGTCAGCTGCGCCTCATCCTGTCCGGTTCTGCGAAGTACAGCCGATACACGCGCCAGCAGCTCAGCAACGCCGAACGGCTTGGTCATGTAATCATCTGCGCCGCGCTTTAGGCCTTGTACAACTTCTTCTTCCGCATTGCGTGCAGTCAGCACGATAACGGGCGTCCGATTGCCGCTTTGGCGCAGCCGTGACAAAATTTCAAATCCATTCATTCCAGGCAGCATAATATCGAGAATAATAAGATCAAAAGACCGCTGCAGCGCAACCTGCAAGCCCTCAGTCCCATGATCAATAACCGTCGTATCATAACCTTCCTGCGACAGGTTGTACGATAACAACCTTGCCAATGTCGGCTCGTCTTCGATGACCAACACTTTCTGTGACATGTTGACCCCCAAACTACCATGCCCGCAACATGACCATGGCTATGGTTTCACGTTCTACAATTCCTTTTTATCATAGCACTGTTTCTATTGAGGGGTAAACCCCTCTTGCAGAACTACCCGTCCTCCTTTATTGAATGACTGGCAGTTCAATGGTAAAGGTAGAGCCGATCCCGACTTTACTATCGACGGTAATCGTTCCTTTATGAAGCTCCACGAGATGCTTGACGATGGATAGGCCAAGTCCGGTACCGCCTGAGCTGCGCGACCTTGCCTTATCCACTCGGTAAAATCGCTCAAAGATACGTGGCAAATCTTTCTTCGGAATGCCCATGCCCGTATCCGAAATATGAATGCGAATATGTTCATAATTATCTTCCAGCGTCTGCCCTGGTCCGAGAACCGGTTCCACTGCAATGGATACGGAGCCGCCATCTGACGTATAGTTTATGCCATTGGCTAACAAATTCATGATGATCTGCCGCAATCGATCCTCATCAACCTCAACATAGACGCCAGGGTCCACTTTCGTCGACAAACGAATATTTTTGCGCACCGCTTCAGCGCTCATCAGCTCCATCGTTTTCTCCATGAACGAAGACAGCTCAACAGGCGAATACAGCAGCGGAACACGGCGTGACTCGATCTTCGACAGCTCCAGAATGTCACCGATCAGCCGGTTCAGCCGGTCGCTCTCATCATAGATGATTTGCAGGAAGGAACGCGCCGTCTCCGGATCGTTCACAGCACCGCCCAACAGCGTCTCAGCGAACCCTTTGACCGCTGTAACCGGCGTCTTCAACTCATGGGAGACATTCGCAACGAACTCACTGCGCATCCGCTCCAGCCTGCGAATGGCGGTCACGTCCTGCAGAACGAGCAGCACGCCTTCAAACTTGTTGTCCTCTTCCTCATCGAAGATCGGCACAAGGTTCAAGTCAAGCAACCGCTCCTCTGGGAAATAAAACGTAATCTCATCCCGCAGATGCTCTCTCCGCTCCAGCGCCTCTTGAATAATCTGCGTCAGCTCGTACTGCTGCTTCGCGGAAGCGAAGTGATGCCCGACCAGCTCTTTGGCAGAGAAGCCTAGGAATTCTTCAGCCCGGCGATTGAGTAGCAGGATGTTGCCGCTGCTGTTAATGCTCACAACACCGTTGATCATGTTATCAAGCACGCTTGCGAGTTGGCTCTCATTCGTATGAATGCGCGACATCTGCTCTTGCAAGCTGTCCGCCATCGCATTAATAGCGAGTCCGAGTTCGCCGATCTCATCATGCCGCGTCACTTCGACGCGCGCGCGGTAATCAAGATTCTTAATCCGCTTGGATACGCGCGTAATCTGCTCAAGCGGCCGGGTCAAACCTTGCGCGACACGGAAGCTGATGAGCGCAGCGGCAACGAACAGAATGACAAGTCCAACAATAAGTGCCGCCCATACGTGTTGGATGCTCTCGTCAACCTTCTGCAAGCTAAGCGCCATCCGAATAATATCGGAATGCTCCGGATTGTTCGGATTAACCAGCATCGCAACATAAAGCAAATTCTCATTAATCGTTTCGCTATGGCGAGTCGTCCATCCAACGCCGCTCTGCTTCGCTTCAATGACTTCTTCGCGCGTGAGATGGTTGTCCATCGTCTTCGGATCGTGGTCGGAATCGCCAAGCACGACACCATCGCTCCGAATGAAGGTGATGCGCGTATCCGTGATGGTTTTCAGACGCTGCGCTTTACCTGTGTAGTACTTGTATAGCGAATCAGGTTCACCTGAGCGCCATTCCATCTGGTCCAGGATGATCTTCATCTCGCGCGTCATATTATCTTGCAATGCATCGAGATGGTTGACCCGGTACGTCTTGCCCATAAATAATCCGGCTGCTAATACTGCCAGTCCGATCATAGCGATCAGAATAAGCGTAAGCCGCATGCGAAAGCTGTTCATCTTCTTACCTCCAAGCCGAATCGTTCACTTAACATGGTACCTGTCCTTAGCTTCTAGCGCCAGTCGCCTTATTGTTAAGTTTTTGTAAAACCGTTCAGTACGCTAACTAAGCCTATATCATTCTTGGGATATGATGAAAAGAACAGTCAAACGATCTACTTCATAAGCAACAAAAAAAGCACCCCAAATTAGGAGTGCTTCATTGTTATTCATTAGCCGCCGATGATTTCAGTGATTTTTACAAGCTTACCGTTTTTCATTTCTATTTCAAAAGGCTTGTTGGGCTTCATTATTTTCTTGAAATCAGCAAGTGAAATTAGCTTTGTTGGATTACTATTATCCGCTTCATTCTCTACAAAAATTTGTACAAGCGGTGAAACTGGAGCCGTTCTAATCTTTTTATTACTGTTCACAAATTCAGTTCCAAACTCGCCATCACGAATCGTAAACAAATCATAGCTAATATATGCCTTACCGCTAGTAACCGACATCTTTGTCAGAAACGCACAATCGCCATAACCATAGTCACTCGTGCTTGCGGATGCTTGTCCTGCAACGCTAAATAATAGACCTAGTACAACTACAGCCATCATCATCTTTTTCATCTTGTCGTTTCTCCTTTGTCAAAGACAATGTTGTAATAAGAAGTTGCCTGCTATAAAGCAGTTACAAGGTTGTTCCGAGTAGTAATGTACCACCTCTACCAAACGATATCCTCAAGAAGTTGTTGGATATATAAGAACAGATAAAAAAAAACCCTCAACTATGAAGGGTTTTCCGTAACTTTTCTACGATTTCGTAAAAAATAGTGATGTAACGTAGCGAGAGGCTGTTGAATTAAGATTGACAGGACGACTGGAACGGCGGCAAGCGGGCTGAAATAGCTCATCGCCAGCACGACGCCAAGCGAGATATTGCGCATGCCTGTAGCATAGGAGACTGTCACCTGTACTTCGCGATTGCGATAGTGCGATGTGCCAAAATAGCCAACCGCATAACAGATGCCCACGAGCACGAGTGCCGACGGTACTACTCGGAACAGATCGCCTCGCAGCGCTTCAGTCGACGGTGCAATCGCTGCTGCGTTCAACATGACCACAGCAGTGAAGCAGAGCTTCGACATCGGCGCGGCATACGGCTGCACCGCTTTCTGAATGCGACCCTTCGACAATTCATGGAGAAGGACGCCTACAATTGTTGGCGCAACGATGATAAGGAGCAAATCGCCGATCATTGCTGTTGTATTGGCTTCCACAGAAGTATGGAACAACAGCTGAATACCTGACGGCACGACGATCGGACTAAGTGCCGAATCAACGACGACCATCGCCAGCATAAGCGGCACACTGCCCTCGGACATGCCGACCCACAGCACTGTAGAAACGCCAAGCGGTATGATTGTAAACAGCACGAGTCCGACGACATAAGGGGAGTCGAAGCCAAAGAGCAGCCCTCCAAGCCCATAAGCAAGCAGCGGCGATACGATATGCGCGAGCGCGAACGTCCACAGCATGACACCAGGACGCCTCAGTACCGACTTCAGCTGTTGCAGGCCGCAGCCGATCGCCATCGTGAGCGTCACGAATGCGAAGCAATAAGGCACAGCCGGAACGAACCGCCCCAGCTGCTCAGAAAAAAAGAATCCCAGGATAAGGAATCCAGGGATAATAAGAAACATCCATTGTTCAAACCTTCGATTGAAGGCGAGTCCGAAGCTGCGTATAACGCATCCCTCATTTTGTTTATTTAAATACAGGCTCCTTAAACTGGGTAAGCTTAGCGAAGGAGTCTTTATCGACGTCCGCATGCAAGCTGTTACCATGGGAATCCATTGTTACGACAGCTGCGAAGCCTTCTGTCTGCAAGTGCCACATAGCTTCCGGAATACCGAATTCCATGAAGTCAACGCTATTGACGTTCTTGAAGCATTCCGCGTAGTACTGCGCTGCGCCGCCGATTGCATTCAGATAAACGCCGCCATGCTCCTGCAATGCAGCAAGCGTCTTCGGCCCCATACCGCCTTTGCCGATGACCGCGCGGATACCGAATTTCTTCATGATGTCGCCTTGGTAAGGCTCCTCGCGTGCGCTTGTCGTCGGGCCGGCTGCTTTGACCTTCCAGCCGTTCTCGTCCTTCAGCATAACCGGACCGCAATGATAAATAACAGCGCCGTTCAAGTCGACAGGAGCGTCATGGTCCATCAGGTGATGGTGAATCGCATCGCGGCCTGTATGAATTTCGCCGTTAATGATGACAATATCGCCAACCTTCAAGCTGCGTACTTGCTCTTCAGTGAGCGGCGTATTCAGCACAACTTCACGGCGTTCAGCGTTATCAGTAACGGCTTGAGCCGCTTCGTCTGCCGCATGCGACTTCATTGGAGTGTCTGAGCCGCTTGGGTAGATCCACGATTGGATCTCGCCTGTATCTGCGGAGAGCAGGACACCTTGGCGGCGATACGCCCAACAGTTATAAGCTACGGATACGAAGAAGCTTGCAGGCAAACGGTTCATAACGCCGACTTTGCAGCCTAGGAGCGTAACTTGTCCGCCGAAGCCCATCGTTCCGATTCCGAGCTTATTCGCATTCTCCATCACATACTCTTCGAGCTTCGCAAGCTCAGCAATGTCATTTGTGTCGTCCGTATGACGGAACAGCTGCTGCTTCGCAAGCTCATAGCCTGTCGTGCGGTCGCCACCGATGCCAACGCCAATAAAGCCTGCGCTGCAGCCTTGGCCTTGCGCTTGGTAAATCGCATGCATAATACATTTGCGGATGCCGTCAAGATCACGGCCTGCTTTACCAAGCCCTGGAACTTCCATCGGCAGACTGTACTGAATGTTCTTGTTCTCACAGCCGCCGCCCTTCAGAATCAGACGAACATCAATGTCGTCCTTCTCCCATTGCTCGAAGTGAATAACCGGCGTCCCTGGACCCAGGTTATCGCCTGTATTGGCGCCTGTCAGCGAGTCTACGGAATTCGTCCGCAGCTTGCCGTCCTTTGTCGCACGTGCAATAGCACTGCGAATCTGCTGCTTCATAATAATTTGGTTAGCGCCAACCGGCGTGTGAACGACGAATGTGGGCATCCCTGTATCTTGGCAGATTGGCGATACATTACATTCCGCCATCTCAATATTGGTAGCAATCGTCGATAGCGATAGGCCAGCGCGTGTTGCGCGGTCCTCTGCTTCCTGCGCCGCTTGAATGATTTTGCGGACGTCACCTGGTAGATTCGTAGATGTCTCAACGATGAGTTTATAAACGCTTTGTTCAAAATGTTGCATAACGCCTTATTGGCTCCTCTCTCTAGTCGCTTTTCGACTTTCGATTTATAATGATTACAATTATAGTTTCTATCATACCATATCCTTTCCCGGCGGGCATCCCGCTTTCAGAAGGCATCGCATCCTACTATTGCTAGAAGTGTAAAGGAGCACACGCACATTATGGACAGTCCTTTCATCGCTTATATGTACCGGCTTCGCTATATTGAACGTTGGAGCCTCATGCGCAATACGACACGCGAAAATGTAGCTGAGCACTCTTATCATGTCGGCCTGCTCGCCCATATGCTATGCGAGATCGGTAACGCTGTGTTCGGCCGGTCGCTGAACGCCGACCGCGCTGTAACGATGTCGTTGTTCCACGACGCCACCGAAGTGTTCACCGGCGATATTCCGACGCCGGTCAAGCATCACAACCCGAAGATGCTCGCGAATTTCCGCGAGATCGAGGCGCTGGCAGCCGAGAGGCTGCTTAGCATGGTGCCGGAGCCGCTGCAAGCTGCATACGAACCGCTTGTAATGGGATCGCCAGCTGCAGGCAGTGAACAGGCGGACCTGCTCGCGATGGTCAAAGCGGCGGACCTGCTCGATGCGTATATGAAATGCTTGTCCGAGCTGTCCTCGGGCAATCGCGAATTCGCCGTCGCCAAAGGGCAGATCGAGCAGAAGCTAGCGAGCCTCCAAATGCCGGAGGTCGACTGGTTTCTGACCCATATGGCGGACAGCTTCAGCAAGACGCTAGATGAGCTGTCGGAGAATGAAGCTTGAGCCGCATAAAAAAAACCTTTGGGGCAAGAGTAAGGTCATCGCATCTAAATCACGTTGCCCTTGCACCCAAAGGAACATTATCTCACTAACGATTAGGTTCGTTCGCGGTCGTTATCGCGACTCCGGCTTCGCATGCCTGCCAAACCGATTAGACCAAGCAAGCCAAGCCAGCCCCAATTCGTTCCGTTGTCATTCGTATCCACAGCTGTTGCCCGAAGGCTGTTAGCCCGAGTCGAACCCGTACCCCCGTTCAAATACCGGTTCCCTGTTGTACTGTAAGGGTTCATGCTTCCGTAACTTGTTGCGCCGTAGGAATTAGAGTTCAAATTCCCGTTTCCATATCGATAATACGCGTTTGTTCCATAATTACCGGTACTGCCGTTCATATCGCTGTACGTTTTAGGAACTCCCGGTATGCCATAAACATCCGGTGTGCCGGTTGCTCCTGGCGTACCGAATGTGTTCGCTCTGTTATACGTGGTCGTGCTGCCGTACGTACTGTTATTTGTCACTGTTGGCTGGCCATTAACGCCGCTGCCGGTACCGTTCATTGCGGTATCAGCCATTGCTGGAATAACGAGCAGTGTCGACAAGGATAACCCCACAACTGCACTTGCGATTGTTTTTTTCAAATCGTCAGCCTCCATATGGATGTGATGATTGCGGAAGTACCCCTATGGTTTCTCCGATAAACAGCTGCTCCATCCTAGCGTTCAATTGGTAAACAGGGCAGCAGCTTCTATAAGAAGCAAAAATCCGCGGAAAATCCGCGGATTCGCTCTTATTCATTGTGAACGTCGATAATAGCCGCTAATTCGGATGAATGCTCCTGACTTGCGGCGAGCACCTCTTGATCGGTATGATTCTCGCCTTGTATGGCTGTAGCAGCCTCAGCCTGTCGATTTAGCTGCTTCTCCACTTGACCGATTCCATGTGCACCTTGATGTCCACGGCTAGATGTCATCTGAACCCTCCCCTTTCTTGCTTTACAACAACCTGTCAGTTGTCCCTTTAATGGTTCCCCGGGTTTTTATGAATATACATGCACCAGTTTATCAAAGCCGCACCCCTTACAAGCGCTACTGCCAAATCGGCGGGATGGCTTGTTCATTGAGACATACATTTAAACCTCGCGAATACATTTAAGATGATTCTTTCATGAGAGGAAGAGAACCATCTGATGGCATACGATCCGCGATACCTGCAACACTTGCGCAATCAATCGGGGCATACGCATATTCCACAGCCAATACGCAACGACGGCACCGGCTGGTGGGATCTTGGTCCGCGCGATGTCATGCGGGACTTGGAGAATCCCGACATGCTCGTGCCGCCTCCTACCGATTCCGGTATGATGCCAAATTTGAAATTCTCGTTCTCCGATACGCATATGCAGCTCAATCGCGGTGGATGGTCCCGTGAGATAACGGTAAGGGAGCTGCCCATTGCGACCACATTGGCCGGGGTCAACATGGCTCTCACACCAGGCGGCGTCCGCGAATTGCACTGGCATCAGCAAACGGAGTGGGCGATTATACTTGTCGGCAGTGCCCGCGTAACCGTGGTGGACCAGAACGGGCGAAACTACATAGCCGATATCGGCGTTGGCGACTTGTGGTTCTTCCCGCCAGGCATTCCACATTCCATTCAAGGGCTTGAGAGCGGCTGCGAGTTTCTGCTCGTGTTCGACGACGGGAGCTTCTCGGACCTGAACACGCTATCCATCTCTGACTGGTTCGCACATACGCCGAAGGATGTTTTGTCATGTAATTTCGGCGTGCCTATGACCGCCTTCTCCCACATTCCGAAGGAACAGGTGTACATCTTCCAAGGCAGTATGCCCGGTTCCATCGAGAGTCAACAGGTGCCGGATCCGAATGGCTCGGTACCGAATGCGCTCACCTACCGGCTGCTGGCCCAGAAGCCGATCGTTACGCCGGGAGGCACTGTGCGCATCGTTGATTCCACGAACTTCCCGGCAGCGACCAATATTGCCGCTGCGCTCGTCGAGATCAAGCCTGGAGGCATGCGGGAGATGCACTGGCATCCGAACAACGACGAGTGGCAATATTACATCTCGGGCACGGGCCGGATGACCGTATTTGGCGGTGAAGGTACAGCTCGCACATTCGACTACCGCGCAGGTGATGTTGGCTATGTTCCTATTGCATTCGGGCACTATATTCAGAACACCGGCAATACAAGCCTCTGGTTTCTGGAAATGTTCAAGAGCAGCCGCTTCGAGGATGTGTCGCTCAATCAGTGGATGGCGCTCACACCGAAACAGCTCGTGCAGGAGAACCTGCATGTAGGGCCAGAGCTTATGAATGCGCTACGGAAAGAGAAATGGCCTGTCGTTAAGTATCGCTAGGCGAATAACAAAGAAGGCACCTCGCCTTGGGGTGCACAGACTGCCCTAAAAAGTGATAAGGACCATTCGTTAGTCCAGATGTTCGGCTAGCACTGGCAAGCCTCATCGTGTATGCTAACGGTTGCCGCGAAGGCTATTTCTCGACAGACTAGGCACCCCATCGGGGTGCTTTTTTTGATGAAAATCTATTAGCTCGTACTGGAATTTAGCATATAACAAACTTTGCAGGCTGTGACGCGGCTGGCCTATGTACAAATAAATGGATAAATCCATTTATTTGAGTCGATTCTGCCGGATTGCACGAGAATAAATGGATAAATCCATTTATTTAAGGAGGAAACGTTGCAATAATGGCGGATCGGTCAAAAATAACTGGATAAATCCAGTTATTTCGAACGATCAGCCGAAAACACACATGAACAACTGGACTTATCCAGTTATTCAAAATCAGCCATAGCAAACTACTGGCGGATAAAGTTTTCATCATATTCTGCGACTCGGTCGAGTCATGGATGTTTTTGTTGTGCGCCTGTTTTAATTCTAACGGAACGTACTCTCTGAGCTCCGTTAGCGTCCATCATCCAGCGGATAGGAACTCGATACTCGCCAAAAAAAAAGCCGAGAACGTCTCAAGGACGAACTCGACTTGTAAAGTCACTCATTACGCCGCCCGGACTCGCTCATCCTTCGGCAGCAATATCGCAAATATCCCTAACAGCGGCAAGTATGCGGTCAGTTTCATCATATGCTCAATGCTCGTCGAATCCGCAATCCAGCCGAGAACGGCTGAACCGAGTCCGCCGATGCCGAACGCAAGGCCGAAGAACAAGCCGGATACGAGGCCGACTTTGCCTGGCAGCAGCTCTTGCGCGAAGACAACGATAATCGAGAACGCCGACGACAGGACGAACCCTGCGCAGACGCACATCACGGCGGACCAAGTCAAGTTACAGTAAGGAAGCAAAATGGAGAACGGCGCCGTACCGAGTATCGAGAACCAAATAATGTTGCGGCGTCCGTAACGGTCTGCCAGCGGTCCACCGAAGAATGTGCCTGCCGCCGATGCTGCGAGGAAGGCGAACAGGAACAGCTGTGCATGCTGAACACTGACTCCGAAATAATCAATTAAGTAGAAGCTATAATAGCTCGAGATGCTCGACATATAAATATGCTTCGTGAACACGAGAAACACGAGTACCGAGATCGCTGCAATGACTTGATTCCGCGATAACAACGCCGATTTCTTCACGCCTGCAGCAGCTTTGGACTTCGCCGAAGCAGGGCGAGGCTGCAGCTTATTCTCACTATACCAGCGGGCGACATAGAACTGAATAGTCATCGCAGCGACGGCAGCGATCGTGAACCATAACACGCTGATCTGCCCGAGCGGTACGAAGATCGCAGCACTCATAATAGGTCCGAGCGCACCGCCAATATTACCGCCGACTTGGAAGATCGACTGCGCCAGCCCTCTTTTTCCACCAGCAGCCATATAAGCGACACGAGACGATTCCGGATGGAAAATCGCCGAGCCGATCCCAATTAACATGACCGCCATAACGAGGTACACATACGCAGGAGCAAGCGCGAGCGCTATGACACCGACGAGTGTAAAAGCAACCCCAACCGGCAATATATACGGCCGCGGACGACGATCCGCAAGCGAGCCAATAAGCGGCTGAATAACGGCTGCTGTAACGTTCATCGCGAAAGCAATGAACCCGATCTGTTTATAGCTGAGATGCATCGAATCTCTTAAAATCGGGAAGAGCGCCGATACCGTCGACTGCATCGTGTCATTGAGCAAATGGACGATACTAATTGCGAATAAAATTGGAAATACAGTCGCTGCTCCAATTGGAACTGATGCTTTCGCTAATGCTTTTGCCACGTTAATTTCCCCTCTATAATTTCTATAATAAATGCATCTTTGCTTCCGCTTCCTCCCACGAAACCGAATAACCGGCTCCCTTCGCGCAGAAGATCGAAGACGATGTATACAGCGGATCTGCGTCCTTCCGATATGCCTTGCGTTCAATGACTTCCTGCTCGTTGTGGCATCGGTCGTAGCCAGCGAAGGCGAGATGAAGAATGCCTCTGCCATGCGTATATGAAGCGAGCTCCGTGCTGTAGTCCATGAATGTTGCTACCGGAACTTTGCCCGTAATGACAGCGTGCGTCGTAGTCGTGTGCGGCGCTTCGAAATACCCCGAGGCTCGCTGGATATCCGAGAGCACTTTGCCGAGGTAATCCATTTCCACTTTTATTTTGTACTCGTAAAAGGGTTCCAGCAGTACGTTCTCCGCTTTCTCCAGCCCCTGCCTCAGCGCGCGGAAGGTCGCCTCGCGGAAATCGCCGCCATGCGTATGTTCATTGTGCGCGGCTCCTATTAGCAGCGTCACCTGTACATCGGTCAGCGGCATTCCAGTCAGCAGTCCGTGATGTTCACGCTCAAAGAGATGCGTCTTAACTAGGTTCTGGTTGCCCACGCTCAGCACATTCGGATGGCACACGGTATCGAATGTAATGCCGCTCCCCCGCTCTGCCGGCTCCAGCAACAGATGAACCTCCGCATAATGCCGCAACGGCTCGAAATGTCCGTACCCGCGAACAGCTTCAGCAATCGTCTCTTTGTACAGAATTTCCGGATTGCCGAATGTAATGTCGAACAGGAACCGCTCTTTCACGAGCTGCTGCAGCACTTCAAGCTGAATGAGGCCCATGACGTGAATATGGATTTCCTGCAGACTCTCCTCCCAGATAACGTTCAGGGACGGATCCTCCGCACCAAGCATCTGGAATGCCCTCAGCACATCCTTCACATTAAGCTTATCAGCTGCAAAATTAACCTTCGACGTCAGCGTCGGCACCATATCGTACGCTAACCGATCGGTTAAGCTGCCTAAGCCAAGGCCCGCATGAGCGGCCGACAGCCCGACAGCCGCAAACAGATCGCCTGCGCGGACCTGATCCACTGCCTGCGTCTTCGTGCCATTCACAAGAAACAGACGCGTGATTTTCTCACAAACCTGCTCGTCCCCGCTCTCATAACATAGCTCATCGCGCACCTTCAGCGTGCCGCTTAATGCTTTGATATAAGTCAGCCGCATACCGCTCTGATCGTGGCGAATTTTATAGACGCGTCCGCCGAAAGGGGCTTCCGTGTCGTTATAAGCCGAGCTAGTCAATTCGTGCAGCTGCTCGAGAAAAGGCATAACGCCAACGTCCTGAAGGGCAGACCCGCTCGCGCACGGAAACAGCCGATGTCCGCGAATCATCGCTTGCAGCTCCAGCAGCCAGAAGGCATGATCAGGCGCATCCGTTCCAGTCGCCAGAAACGTCTCCAGGAGCTGATCATCCCGCTCCGCGATCATCTCGATTAACGACTCGTCAAGGCAACCATCCGCCAAGCGATCCGTAATGAGGCACGCGTCCGGGGTCAAATGCATATGAATTTCCTCGAGCACCCGGTTCACATCTGCGCCGGTCCGGTCGATTTTGTTCACGAAGAAGAACGTTGGTATGCGGTGCTTGTGCAGCAGCTGCCACACAGTCTCCGTATGACCCTGGACGCCTTCGACTGCGCTTACAACAAGAATGGCGTAATCCATAATCTGCAGCGCCCGCTCCATCTCCGGCGAGAAATCGACGTGACCTGGCGTATCGATCAGATAATAAGTCATCCCTTTATAGGTCATCACTGCTTGATCTGCGAACACCGTAATCCCTCGCGCCCGCTCGATCTCATGGCTGTCGAGGTAGGTGTCCTTGTGATCGACTCTGCCGCGCTCACGGATGCTGTTCGTATGGTAAAGCAGCTGTTCGGCGAACGTCGTTTTGCCGGCGTCCACATGTGCGAACAAGCCAATCGTGATCGAATTCATCGTATCTCCCTTGCTTCCTGTCCAAAATTCCGTTCTTGCTTACTTTTCAACCCATCATAACATACGATGCAGCTCCGTGAATGACAAAATCAAATAAGACCCGCGAGTAGAACACTCTGCTAAAAGTGCTCTCCTAACGGGTCTTCGAGTTTGATTTTAGAGGAGATCGCGTCTCAGTTCTTCAGCTGATTTCGGCGACAAGTACGAGAATGGTACATCGAATACCGTCTTCGCACCCTTTTGCCCTTCGCGGCTCATACGAACGACCGCTCTTGCATAAGCGACAAGCACGCTCGCTGTAAATTCCGGATTGCTATCCAGCTTCAAACCGAATTCGATGATTTGGCGTTTGCCCTGACCTGTAATTCCGCTGCGGATGACGAAGCCGCCATGTGGCATTTCTCCATGCTCCTCGCGCAATTGCTCTTCAGTAATGAAGTTTACCGTTGTGTCGTAGTCGGAGAAGTAGTTCGGCATCGATACGATTGCGTTGCGAATCTCTTCTTGATTCGCGTTCTCTGCTGCAACGATGTAGCACTCACGCAGATGCTTCTCACGAGTAGACAGCTCCGGCGTCTCGCCTGAACGAATACGCTCAATAACGTCCGCTACCGGAATTGTATATTGCACGCCGCCCTTCACGCCAGGCACGCGGCGAATCGCGTCGGAATGCCCTTGGCTGACGCCTTTGCCCCAGAACGTGTAGTCCGTTCCTTCAGGAAGGATCGACTGCGCAAGCAGACGGTTCAAGGAGAACAAGCCCGGGTCCCAGCCAGTTGAGATGACGCTCACCTTGCCATTCTCTCTTGCAGCAGCATCTACGACATCGAAGAATGCCGGAATATTCGCATGGGTATCGAAGCTGTCCACGGTGCTAAACATACGCGCCATAACAGGCGTTTGTTCCGGAAGATCAGTAGCCGATCCGCCGCACATAATCATGACGTCAATAACGCCGATATAAGCGTCTGCTGCGGAAATATGCTCAAACTTCACTTCGCCAAGAAGAGAAGTCATTTGCTCCGGCTCTCTGCGTGTAAAGATTGCAACGAGTTCAAAATCCGGATTTTGCGCGATTGCTTGCTGAACGCCTTTACCTAGATTTCCGTATCCTACAATGCCAACTTTAATTGCCATAATTGTGTCTGATCTCCTTAGTACTCGTATTTGAATGATTGAAAAAGCTTCTTCATAGTATAACACGTCATGTTAGATATCGGACATCAGTTCCAATTCTATACTAAATTGCCGCTTTAACACAATAAAGGTTTTTTATCACGCTGACAAATTATATTGTTAACAAAAATGGCAGTATTTCCATTAAGATAGGTTACAAAGTGCAAACAATCAACCAAAAAGTACAAACCTTGAAGGGAGATCCAAATCATGCTGACCACAACACTTGAAGTAAACAACAAAGAAGCGAAGGCTTACGTTGATTCCGTCTACGAAACTGTGCTACGTCGCAACCCGAATGAACACATCTTCCATCAAGCTGTAAAAGAAATTTTGGACTCTCTTGTCCCTGTTATCGCGAAGCATCCGAAGTACATCAAGCATAATATCCTGGAACGGATGGTTGAGCCTGAACGTGCCGTTATTTTCCGGGTGCCATGGGTCGATGACAGCGGTAATGTCAAAGTGAACCGCGGCTTCCGCATCCAATTCAACAGCGCAATCGGACCATACAAAGGCGGCCTACGCTTCCATCCGTCCGTAGATGCGAGCATTATAAAGTTTCTCGGCTTCGAGCAGATCTTCAAGAACTCCTTGACCGGCCAGCCGATCGGCGGAGGTAAGGGCGGATCTGATTTTGATCCAAAAGGCAAATCCGATATGGAAATTATGCGCTTCACGCAGAGCTTCATGACAGAATTGTACCGGCATATCGGCCCTGACATCGATGTTCCCGCTGGAGATATCGGCGTTGGCGGAAGAGAAATCGGCTATATGTTCGGCCAGTACAAACGGATCAGAGGCGGCAATGAAGCTGGCGTCTTAACGGGAAAAGGCCTGCTCTATGGCGGTAGCCTCACACGTACGGAAGCGACTGGCTACGGCTGTGTTTACTTCGTGAATGAGATGCTAAAGTGGAAGGGTCAAAGCTTCGAAGGCCGAACCGTCGTCGTATCAGGAAGCGGCAACGTCTCGATCTATGCGATTGAGAAAGCGCAGCAGCTAGGGGCTAAGGTCATCGCATGCAGCGATTCCAACGGCTATATCTATGACGAAGACGGCATTGATCTGAGAACGGTCAAGCGGTTGAAAGAAGTAGAACGCAAACGTATCAGCGAGTATGTGAAAGAGCATCGCAATGCGATTTACGTGGAAGACTGCAGAGGCATCTGGACGCTACCTTGCGACATCGCTCTACCTTGTGCGACGCAGAATGAAATCGATGAGAAAGCAGCTGCGCTGCTAGTCGAGAATGGCGTCATGGCAATCGGAGAAGGCGCGAACATGCCATCTACGCTCGAAGCCATCGAAGTGTTCTTGAAGGGCAACGTCCTGTTCGGACCTGCCAAAGCAGCCAATGCTGGCGGCGTCGCCGTATCCGCACTCGAAATGTCGCAGAATTCCATGAGAGGCTCATGGAGCTTTGAGGAAGTCGATGCGAAGCTGCATGCGATTATGACGAATATTTTCGTGCGCAGCATGCAGGCGGCTGAGGAGTATGGTCATCCGGGGAACCTCGTAATCGGCGCTAATATCGCCGGCTTTACGAAGGTTGCCGATGCGATGATTGCACAAGGCGTTATCTAGTTTCGCGGTTACCGCAGGCATGAATCTAACTAATGAAAGAAATGGCGTCACAAGTACTATACTTGTGGCGCCATTTCACGTCTTCGGTCAATTGGGGAAGTCCCTAAGAAGATCCAAGACCATGGGATGAATCGATAGGCAAGCAGCGTTACGACAGTCGACGCGCCGAGCGCAAACAGGAAGCTGCCCGCTGTCCATAAGAAATAGGTAACTGGCTGTGCGGATCCAAGTGGATACCGATGATACACAAGTAGAAAGAAAGGATGAACGAGATAAATACCGAAGGACAGCATCCCTAGCTTAGACAGAACGAATGCCAGCCAACGCGTAAGCTTGCATCTTCCGAGCAATACGCATGCCTGCAACAAAACAAGTGTCGTCATCACAGTAAACAGGTTATATCCGATTTCAAACCAATACCCTTTCGGAGTTGAGGCGCCGGTCCAATAAGCCTCATACATCCACAGGAATCCAATCGTAACAGCCACCCAAAGAATCGGCAGCAGCCACAGAAGAGCCACGTCTTTTGCATTTGAATCAGACTTGTTAGCATGATACCAACGCTTAAACGTACTCGAATGCACACCCAGATAGGCGCCGATTAGGAAAGCTGCGAAATAAGTGAAAGACCAGCTGCCTTTAGCCGCGATATGCCAGTAATTCCGATTCAACAGATAGAATGCCCATTGCACCGCAAATCCAAGCGGAACGGCTAGCTTCACCGGCAAGCGCAGCTTTCGGAACAGAAGTAAGAGTAACGGAAACAGCACGTACAATTGCAGTGTAATCAAAATGTAGTAGAGATGCGGATATGCTTTGCCAGTAAGCAAATGCTCGCCAAACAGCTTCAGCATTGGGGCAGCCTGCCACGACCGATGATTCAATATCTGCTCCACCAGCTCATAGCCGAGCGATACGAATAGATATGGGATAACCATCTGCTTGAACCGTTTCTTATAGAATGTTTGGAGCATACTGAATGTAAACGTCTGATTAAAATAATGATAAAACAATACAAAGCCCGATAGAAATATGAAAGCTGGCACGCAGAACAGCGAGAACGTATTCAGACAAATATACAGCCCTCTCAGGATGGAATTGGGTACCTCAACAACAGCCGTCGAAGTCGCATGAACCATAAGCACGCCTAATATAGCCATTCCTCGCAGCATTCCCAGCTCCGGCACCCTTTCCTTTCTACTCCGTTCAGCTGCGATACTTGTCGTTGTCTTCATCCGTAAGTAAGCTCCTCCCAAAAGTTCACTGCAACAAGGTAAATGGTCAGCCATAATGCTTAAGCTATTCCACAACCGAATCTTAGTATGTGAACCTTTACCGAAACTTAAATACGTGTCCACTTCCGCCATGCAACCTAAGGCTCAATTAAGCCATACTTGCGCTTCACCCGCTCCAGCTTCTCGATCATCGGACCCGACAGGACGAAGAGGAAGAACACCGATGCAGCTGCGTGAACGAGATCGAACCAGAACCCGGAAGCATACGAAGCAAGAATCGCTTCCTTCGTAAGTAGCGGCATAAACATCATGACGGAGGCGATATTCATAATGCCGCCGTAGATAACGAGCGTAACTAGCCCGCCGAACACACAGAGCGACAGCCTGCTTCGTCGCAGCCAGCCTTTCTGGAACAAGATGCCCGCCAGGAAACCGATAATGCCGAAGCTGAACATTTGCCAAGGCGTCCACGGTCCTTGCCCGAACATGAAGTTCGAGACGAAACCTGCTGTAGCCCCTACGAGGAAGCCCGCCTCCGCACCGAAGGTGACCCCCGCGATGATGACGATTGCAACGACCGGCTTGAACTGCGGCAGCATGAAGAATGCCGAGCGGCCGGCAACTGCAATAGCTGCCAGAACCGCGATCACAATCAGTTCTCTTGCCTGCGGCTTGCGGCGCTCGAATACCATCGCAAACGGAATTAGCGTGTACAGAATGATTAACAGGCTTATGAAATAATATTTGCGGTCATCAAAGACGAGGATGCCAAGGAGAAACGTCGCCGGAATCACGAGTAGAATGAGGAATGCCGCCAACCACGTCCGCAGACTAAGACGACGTTCACTACGCCGGCTCCTTTCCATTACTTGATGCTCAGACATCGCTGCACCACACTTTCAATCGTAATGGCATCCCGCCAGTGCTGCCTCGAGATTCGGTTTGCCGCCGTCGTATAGAAGCTGTTGCCTGAGAAGAAAGCGCTCGTCTCGCTTGACGCGATGACGCCGCCATCGAAGAACATCGCGCACACTTCCCCATACTGGGCACAGAACTCGATATCATGCGAGACCATAATAATAGTAATGCCTCTCGCCTGCAGGTCCTTCAAGAACTTGCCAAGCTTGACTTTAAAAAATCCATCCAAGCCCTTCGTCGGCTCATCCAGTATAAGAATCGTCGGCTCAAGCAGCATGACCTTCGCAAGCGCCGCACGCTGCTGCTCCCCCCCGCTTAAATCATAAGGATGCTTGGACACAAGCTCCGTAAGCTCCGCCCACGCTACAACTGCATCAACCGCTTCCTTCCTCTCTTCCTTCGAAAGCTTCGAGTCAGACAGCATCTCGTAGAGATCAAGCTCGACCGTCTTCTTCACGAACAATGCCTGCGGGCTCTGGGGGAGTACGCCTAGTCGTTTCGTGAACAGCTCGCGCGCGTTCATCGAAGATAGGGAGCGTCCTTCTATCAGCACTTTGCCCCGATAAGGCTTATGGATCCCGCTGATCATAGACATCGTCGTTGACTTGCCTGTACCGTTACCGCCAACCAAGCAATAGAACTGCCCTTTTCTCACAGAGAAGGACAAATCCTTGATGATATCTGGTCCGTTCTTCTCGTATTTGAACCAGACATCCTTGAATTGTACGGCAATCGGTGATGCGGACGGTCGCTTGAATAGCGGGGTAGTCTCGCCAGAAGCAGATTCCACAGCTGCGGCTGCTCCAAGGCAGACATGGCTGGCATTGCTGGCATTGCTGGCATGGCTGATATAGTTATCCAGCCATTGCCGTCCTTCTTTAACAGTAAGCGGCGGTATCGCTTCTGCATGGGAATAACTAGGCGCAGCTGCATAGATCTGTGTTGCAGCAGGCATCGCGGCAAACATCGGATGCGCCACTGCATGCAGCAGCTTGCCGACCGCACGCGGAGTATCGTCCGCGATGATTCGCCCTGCATCCAGAACAATGAGGCGATCTGCAGCAGGAAGCGCTTCCTCCAACCGATGCTCCGTCATGATGATCGTTGTGCCCAGCTCTTGATTGATGCGCCTAATCGTGTCCAACAATTCAATTGCCGCAATCGGGTCGAGCTGCGAAGTTGGCTCATCGAGTATGAGGACTGACGGGTGCATCGCCATAACAGAGGCGAGATTAAGCAGCTGCTTCTGCCCGCCTGATAGCTCTGTTACCGGATGGTGAAACCAGGTCTGGATGCCGAAGAAGCTTGCCATCTCGGCGACGCGAAGCCGGATCGTCTGCTGATTAAAGCCAAGACTCTCCAAGCCGAACGCTAGCTCATGCCACACTTTGTCAGTTACGATTTGATGGTCTGGATTTTGCTGCACGAAGCCGATCTCCGAAGCTTGCTCTCGATCGCTAACTTCTGCGATTGTCCGACCTTTATAACGAATATGCCCGCTTCTTGTGCCGTGCGGCGTGAGCGCCGTCTTCAGATGGCGAAGCAGTGTGCTCTTCCCACAGCCTGACTTCCCAGCGATAATGACGAACTCTCCGCTGTTTACCGACAGGTTGAGTTGCGACAGTGCTTCTTGGCTCTGCTCCGGGAAAGCGAAGCTTACATCCTGGATACGATAGAGTTCCATCTGACTTCCTCCACAATCGCTAGAATAATAGGCAGCATATACAACAGGAAGCATGCGATGTAACCCGCGATGCCAAGCGCCGATACTGCGCATGCATGAATAGAGGGGAAGTAGCGAACCGAATTTGCTCCCGTCGCTGCCCCTGCGAGTACAAGCCCGATTAACAGCAGCATAACCGCAAGCAGTAGCTGATCTCTGCGGTCAAACCGAACGAGTGTGAAGCTTGTCCGGTTCGGCAGCCCGTAGCCGCGCGACTTCATCGAGTCGCTTGTGTCGATCGCAGACTCCATCGCCCACGACGTAATTATGGATAAGATGCGAAGCCCGTTACGCGCGCGTTGGATCATACTACCCTGCGTTACGTCTCTGCCGATGCATCGCTGCGCCTGCGAAATCACTTTAATCTGGTGCGCGTACCGTGGCACGAAGCGAAGCGTCATGGCTAGCACTAGCGACAGCGCCGGAGCTGCCCTTCCTAGCAGAAACACAAGCTTATCCGAGCTCATTACCGCATTAAAGCAAGAGAACCAGATAATAACAGTGATGTACATGAATGCGGACGCGATGCCGTATAACACCGATTCGAGCGTAATCGGATTGCCGTTCTTCAAGTAGAACAGTATCGTAACACCAGCGTGATTAAAGATAGGATTGGCAGCAGCCATTACCAATAGCAGCGGCAGCAGATAAAGCAGATTGAACTTCGCAGCTCTCGCGCCTCTTAACAGCAGCGAGTATGTCACTGCAGCGGCAAGCGCGAACAGCTGGAGCAAGGGATGCAGGAAGAACATGCTGAAGCCAAGAACAGCTGTAAAATACACTACATTTACAACCGGATGGCATGAGGCAAAAGCATCCCTGCTCATCGGTCCCCTCCTGCCGTGGTTTGTGCGCCGCCTAAGTCTCTTCCGAGGTCACAGGTGTACAGCCACTCGATAACATCGCCATCCCCCAGCTTGTACCGGCTCGCGCCATAATTCGGGAACCATCCGTTCACACGATACATCCAGCCGCTGAGCTCACCGCAATCAAATTCATAAATATTATGGATGCCCTCAACATAGTTGCTGTTGTAGAGCGGAGTCATCTCGAACTCCATATGGATTTTATGCTTCTTCATTTCCCGCAGTAACACGTCGAACACCGATTCCCCCTCATAGAAGGACACCTTCTGCTCTGCAAAAATAACGCCGTCCTCAGGCAGCACCTCCAGCTTATCCGAATTGAACTTGTCTAACTGGTCAAGTATCGTCTTGCAGCTGACGGACAATGTCACTGTGAGCGGCTGCTTCTTATCCACCTTGGCATCCTGCCACTCAACGGGAGCCGGCTTACCAGCAGGCACTTTATCTGTGAGATAGGGCTCTTTCTTGCCAGTGGTCGTGCCCTTTTCGACGGATTTGGCTGGCGGTTTGGAGACAACTGCTGGCGAAGACGTAGAAGGCGCGTCTGACGCAGGTTGGTTCGACGATGACTTGCTCGATGCTGGCTTGCTCGACACGGGTTTGTTCGCCGATGGCGAGCTCGTCGAAGGAGAGCCTTCATTCCCCGCCCCCTTCGTCTGCGAATCGGCGACAGCGGCCGGCTTTGTCGGCTGCTTCTGCTCCGATGGCTGCGTAGATTGCAACGGCTGCTTCGAGTCCGCTGTTTTATCTGGCGAATCGTGCTGCTGCACATCTCCAGCTGCCGATTGACTGACAGCGGGAGCCTGCACTGCCGGCTGCTGCTCAGGCGTGGCTGCATCCGCAGCCGCTCCGGCATCGGCACCGGCATTCGATGACGCTTCCGCCACATCCGCAGCCGGTGTTTGTTCAACCGCCCCGGCAGGCGCCACCGAAGTCGCATCGCTGCCCTTCGGCGGCTGATCGCTTCCGCCCCAATAGAACTCAGCGGCAAGGATCGCGATTATGCCGAGCGCTACGAGCCATTTGCGTTGCCTCATACTCATAAATTGTTTCTCGCGTCCGTCATATCGTATAACCTTGATTGGCCCTGCGCGTATCGGTCATATGCAACGAGCGCGTACAGCGCCTGATCGGTCGCCATCGGGTCGACCTCGCCCGGAGTAGCGCCACCTTTGCCTATGCCGCCGGATTTGACATGATAGAATCCGCCGCTTGGAGCAGCATAGCTGAGCAGTGCATCCAGCGCGGAATGCCCATTCTTAATGAACCTTGTATCTTTGTCCGGATCGATTGCTAGACTTGTCAGCGCTACGATCACCTGTGCACTGCTCTCCAAATTCACCGCTTTATTGCTAATGAAGCCACCATCTGCCTGTTGGTAGCTGGACAGCCAAACAATCGCTCGATCGACAGCCGTCCGCACAGCCGGATTCGACTGCACATACGGCGCCAAGCTTTGCAGCGCCATTGCGGTCACATCGGTATCCGCTTCTGCAGCGCTTTCCCCAAGTGCCCAACCGCCATCTGCGAGTTGACGCTTCAGAATATATTCGATGAGCAGCTCTCTCGTCGTCTGCGTCTTCCCGCTTGCTGCTGCGGGAATGCTATACGCCTTACTATCCAGGGCGATAAGGGCAAAAATAGGTCCGTTGATTCCCTGCTTCACAACCGTATCGAAGTCGGCAAGCCGCTCGAGCAAGTTATATCCAGCAACGTTATCGACGCTTCGTCCGATTGCTGTCAATGCCAGAATGGCACGATCATACTCCGTATACTTCACATTGTGCAGAACACCTGATTTTTCTTTCAGCCTCTTCTCCAGATTGCTGTAGTACTTCGCATAGTAAGCCCCCGGCACTTGAATGCCTGAACGTGCAAGCCCAATGACCGACCATTCACCGCCGAGCGTCGAAACAATCGGATCTGTTACCGTCTGCTGGACATATGCCGCTGTTAAAGCAAGCTGGCGGTTGATCTTGTTGCCGGCTTCCGCTTCTTCCGGGTGCTTATTCTTGTAATCAAATGCACGCATCGCAACGACGAACGACATTTCGCGCGTAACCGGCTGGCTCGGGTTAAAGAAGCCCTCGTTTCCCGTCATTAGTTGCAGTGTCGCGATCGTCTTCACATCCGCTTGCGCCCATATCGACACCTTAGCGATGTCCTTTAGCGCAGTTGTCTGCGTGGCAGGCGCAATGCCGAGCGCACGAGCAATCATAACTGCCATTTGTTCGCGAGTAATCGTCTCATTTGGCTTGAATTGATCGTTAAACCCGGTAATGATGTTCGCCTCATAGGCAGCATGCACATAAGGCGCGAACCAAGCTTGCTTCGGAACATCCTTGAAGCTGCTCGATTTCGCCTCTGTAGGTTTCAAGTCCAGAGCATTCACCATCAGCTTCGTAAACTCCGCTCTCGTGACGGAAGACTTCGGTGCGAGCTTATCTCCGCTACCCTGAACGAAGCCTTTAGTTACAGCGGTTTGAATCGCCTCATAAGCCCATGCTGCGATTTGATCCGTGTCTTTGAATAGCGTGGACAGGCCCGGCTCTGGGGCAGCTGTCCCTTCATCGTCTCGAGTTGTGTAAGTCACATAAGACGTAAAATGGTTCGTCTTAATGATCAAATCATCCCCAGCAATAAAGGCATAAGTGACCTTGGCATCGCCATTCGTCGCTTGTGCTCCCTGCTCCTCGGATTCATAGATATGAATCGGCGTGAACACATCTCCTTCGATGTAACCGGCGAGCTGCCCTTTGCCGCCTTTTATCGTAAGCTTCAGTGGCGAACTGAACCGATACGACTGATCTGCAGCCCCCATCACAAAAGCTTGCTCAATTGAACCAAGCGACTCGCCTGCTTGGAGCTGCTGCTGAATTTGACTGTTCAGCTTCGCATCCTGCACATCGAGGCTTGTAAACAGCTCCATCGAGCTGCCACCTTCGAGCAGCTTCGTTCCTTTCTCAATCGCTAGCGACAGCTTGCCCTTGTTAGCAGTGACTTGCGGAAGACCGTCCTGCGCCGCTGCGATATCGAGAACAACTTTCTGCTGATTCGCCGGAATGTTGAGCGTGAACTGATCCGTATCTTGCTGCGCATGGGTTAATGTAACGACATAGCTCTGCTGCTCGCCGCTTGGCACGTCGATGACATTGTCTTTGACAGCTCCGTTATCGCCATTTCCTCCAGTTCCGCCAGTACCGCCGGAACCGCCTGTTCCTTCGCTCGGCGGATCCCAGTCGCCCGGGTCTTGACCTAAATCAACACCAAGGTCAAGCGTATAACGCCAAGCCACAACGTCATTCTGCTTCAGCTTGTACAGCCCGGCGCTGTAATTCGGAAAGCTTCCGTTAACCGAGTACATCCATCCGCTGCCCGAGCCGCGGTCGAATTCGCTCAACCCGTCGATGCCTTGCACATAGAGCGTCGCCCCCGTGCCAATCGAACGCACCTTGCCCGGCAGCTCGCGAGTGAGCACCGAATATGCCGTATCGCCTGTTTGCAGCGCAACTTGCTTAGACGCGAGTATAGTCCCTTTCTGATCATCGCCTGTTACCGACAAGGTGACATACTTGGTCGTCGGAGGTTGTACGACCGGCTGCTCGGCAATGGTGAGCGATTGTACCGTACGAACGACGCTTGGCGCTTTATTCGCTTGATAGCCTGTAATTTCCATCGAATAAGTGCCTGCGGATTGAATGCCGCTGCTGAACACGGCTACGCCATTCACGTCCGTTTCCGCTTGTACGCTGCCGATCTTCACTTGAATACCAGCGGCTGCTGAAGTAACGACCTCGCTGCCGCTATCACTCCAATTGAGCTTGGTTTTCTTCACGGTTACTCGGAAAGCTCCGCCCGCTTTTGGCACAGCAGGCGTGACTTGCACGGAATCGACGAGCTGTGTGTCATCGCCGCCATAATAGACGACGAGCTTGTCGGACTTTTGCAGATCAGAAGCATCCATGCCAACAGCCGGGAAGCTCCACTTCCCATCACGGAGCACGTCAAACAGCCATCCGTCGTAGCCGCCATACTTGCCGGCAGCAACGAAGTTAATTGAAGAGACATACTTCCCATACTGAGAGTCCGTTACAGTGATCGGAATTTGATTTTGCTGCAAAAGCTCCTCTAGCGAAGCAAGAGCCTTCGTTCCGCTTAGCCTGCCTGAAGCAATCGGTCCTTCCGGCCCTTCTACCTGAACTTGAACGAACGGCTGCGGCTTGCCGAACTGATACAGCTTCCCTGTGTCGTGGACAAACATTTCATAAGCGCTAAGTGCTTGCGATGCTTGCTCGGTTGCCATAAAATCTGTAGCTGCTTGCGGATCAATAACATGCAAGAAACCACCGTCAGCCTGCAGATAGGTGAACAGCTTGTCCAGCAGTGTAATGCCATTCTTCGTAAAAGCTGTACTCGTCGGGTCGATTCCGTTCGAAGCAAGTGCAATGATCGCTTGCGCGACACCTTCGCTAGAATCTACGCCGGAGGACAAATAGCCGCCATTCGATTGCTGGTTCGCCGACAGCCAGTTAACGGCCTTCTGCCCCGCGGTCTCGACAACCGCCTGTCCTCGATATGGAGCTAGCGCCGTCAGCGCCATTGCAGTAATGTCCGGATCGCTGACATCTCCAGTTAAAGCGAAGCCACCGTCGGCATTTTGCTTAGCGAGTATGGCAGTAAGCAGCCTATCCCGATTCCACACCGCATCAGACGGCGTGCTATACTCGCCGCTATCGAGCGCAAGCAGCGCGAATATAGGTCCGTTCAGACCTTGCGCCTCCATGACACTGCTGTTATAGATCTGTTCGACCACATTCATGCCCGCATAATCCGCTGCATCCACATGCAAGGCAGACAATGCCATAACGATCCGCTCGTAGTCGGTAACAAGTGAATACTGAGGATACTGCTTCATAAAATCTAGGAAACTATCAACTGCGGTCAAGTAGGTGGACGGTACTTCATGCCCGGCACGAATAACGGCAATCGCTTGCCATTCCCTGTCCCACCAGTTGCCCACGCCAAGAATCCAGTCGGTCGGCCAGCCATACGCCTGCCGAGCGCCGAAGTCATAGAGACGGTCCGCAGCTTTGGCAAAAGAATCATAGGCAATGAGTGCCTGCAGCGCTTGTTCTGTCGCCATACCGTTCGCCGAGCCTGTTGGCGTATGCGAGAAACTGCCGTCTGTTTGTCGGAAAGAGAGCAGCTTCTGAATCAGATTGACTCCGTTCTTCGTAAACCGGCTCTCCGTCGGATCAATCCCGTTTGACGTAAGTCCGATGATCGCTTGCGAGACGCTTTCGCTCGCATCCTGTCCATAGGACAAGTAGCCGCCATTCGCCTGCTGATGCTCATTCAGCCAATTGACCGCTCCGTCAACAGCCACTGTTACCGCATCCTGCTCGGCATAAGGCGCCAGTGCAATGAGCGTCATCCCTGTTATATCCGGATCGCTGGCGCCATTGCCAAGCGCGAAGCCGCCGTCAGCCTTCTGTTTCGCGATGATTGCTGCGATGAGCATATCGCGCGTCCACAGTGCATCCGTTGGCACTTGGTAGCTTCCGCTGTCCAGCGCAATGAGCGCGTAGAGCGGCCCGTTCAGCCCTTGATTCAACATGCTTGGGCTGTTGTAGATGCCCTCGATCAGATTGTAGCCCGCGAACTTCGTAGCATCCTGATGAGCAGCTGTAAGTCCAATGACCGTCCGCTCATAATCGGTTACGAGGGTGAACGTCCCATTGGCCGCAATCAGCTTCTTGTAGAGCGCTGGGATGTAGCTGCTCGGAAGTGGTTTGTTTAATTTCGACAATCCAACCGCTTGCCAATCGTCAATTGTTGTGCGACTCTGAACCGTCAGCGCCGCTGATTGGATTGCTGCTTCAACGTCCTGCAGTAGTGAATCTGTTGTAGTTGCCTGTGACTGCGACTGCGACTGAGTCTGAGACTGAGATTCCGAATCCGAATCCAACTGCGATTGCGACGGTGCATCCTCTGCAAAAGCTGCCAACGGCTGCACGAAACAAGCTGCGAGCATTGCTAGTGCCAGCAGCAGTGCTCGCAGTTGCACGAGCAACTGCTTCCTGATCCCTTTCCTGCGAATTGCCTGCTCGGATATTGATGCCTGCATACCTTCACTCTCCCTGAACATAATAGTCGAATTGATATAGCGCGGATCCCGAATCGTCAGAGACGATCGGAGAAGACAAAAAAAGCCGCCCTAGTGGGCGGCTTTACATGCAGGCGGCGAAGAAGCGCTAATCGAACGCAGCGCAAACAAAATAAAGCTGACAGCAATGTGCCAAGCTTCCGCTTCCAATTCTCACCTCCCGAAGAATTGGTAAACACTCACGCAAAGGCAGGTCTCCTGGCTCATGAATCATCGCTTCTCTAACCTTCCCAGCTCAGCTTACGAACCAGTGGCATTCTACTAGAGTCGCTCCTCAATTACAGTGGCGGGACCGCGTCGGATTATTACCGAACTTCCCTTTTAAGCAGTCACTTGGCTGTTGCAAGACTGCACCTTTACGGATCCGATATTCAATTCATCGTTCCATCATACTGGCTTTTACTAGAGTTGTCTATCTAGGATTTGGCCGTTTTCGCTGCAGCTCCTTTTCAAAAAATTCGGATAATCTGCTGAATGACGGATTGCACATCGTCAGTGGACCGTATCGTGTACATAAAATCAGCCTCTTCAGCTGTAGGCTTATTCATGGCGACGTTGTGTGGATCTGCTTGCTGCCTTCGGAGCACCTCCTCGAATGATGAGGCAGACCGGAAAATCTTTTTGCTGCGCTCGCTGTTCGCCACTCGCTGCTGGAGGATATGATCTGGGAGATCAAATTCGACCAGTACGGTGATGAAGCCCTCATTCTGAAAATGCTTCAGAAGCTGCTCCCTTCCTTCTCGGTCCCGATTGGAGTTGCAGAGGATGAGATGGAGATTGGTCTGATGGATCGCGTAATTTACTATCGTTTGGGTAACGGCATATTTGAGCTGAGGCGGGCCATCCTTTGGCCTAAGTTTCATGTAGTAGGAGTTGATGAACTCCGCATGGTTGTCCTGGTCGACCACAACTGAATTTGGCAGCTGATGCTCTAATGCTCGGGCGAAAGTAGACTTACCGCTATGGGTTACGCCTACTGTGACGACTACTAGTCTGGTCATGGATTCAGCTCCATTCACATTTTGGGATGGCTGCTATTTCTATTCGCTTGTACAGGGGGAAGTCCTGTGTACGTTGCGGAAATTTAGGGAAGTTTTGGGTGGTCTGGTTGGAGGTCGAGTTTTCTAAAATGTGGAATATGTTAGGAGAAGCATTGTTATTTATACGGGGAGGCGTGCTGCATGAGTAACGTTCCGGGACCAGGATGCAAAGTGATCCGTATGACGAGTGAGAGCCAGGGAAACCAAGGATTTGATTATATGGAGGCTATCTCAGCAGAGAGCACAGGCTCGAGGGGAATCTGTATGCATCTGCTGACCATACCGCCAGGCGGACGCAGCAAAGCGCATCTGCATCAAGATCACGAGACGGCGATCTATGTGCTCCGTGGAAAAGCAGCCATGTGGCACGGGGAGCAGCTCGAGCAGTATGTCGAGGTGGAGGCAGGGCAATTCCTGTACATCCCAGCCGGTGTCCCGCATTTGACGTATAACGTCTCCGATACCGAGCCATGCTCAGCCGTGATCGCCCGCACCGATCCGAACCAACAGGAGAGCGTGACGCTGCTGCCGGAGCTGGAAGGGCTGCGGCCGGTTTGAGGCGGATAGGCCATATTTGTTCACACAGCACACATTCGGTGCATTTTGGATGCTGAGAGCACGTATGTGCTCTCTCAGCCTCAGAATATTGGTTAGTTTGTTGAACTTCGGCGCTGAGAGGTCATATTTGTTCTCTCAGCCGACTTTCGGCGCATTTTGGATGCTGAGAGCACGTATGTGCTCTCTCAGTTCTCTCAGTTCTCTCAGTCGACTTTCACTCGTTCATTTCTGACGCTCAGCGTTCATTCGCCCCCGACACCGACAGTCGATTTCTCCGCGCTCTGCACCCAAACATCCTTGAAATCGATCCAGCCGAGCGGCGACACCGTTATGCCTTTCAGCCCCGGCTGGTATGCCGCATTGTTCTTCCGGTGGATGAGGAACAGCACATAGGTCTCCTCGCGAAGCCGCTCCTCGATCTGTCCGAGCAGGATGCGCCGCTCATCTGTCGATTTGGCGGCGAGCGCGAGGTCGATTTGACGCTTGGACCATTCACGGAATTCAGGGTGAAGGTGCTCCTTTAAGAAGCTGCCTTGCTGCTCGTAGGATTCAATCTCACACACCTCGTCCTGATCCAGCACAATGCTGTACAGCACGCAATCCGCCTCTTGGACATTTCTCCGCTTTTTATAGTCGATGCCATCCTGGATTTGGATATTGACCGGGATACCGTGCTCAGCACAGCGAGCCTGAATCCATGCTGTATCCCCTCGATAGCTGCTGCCCGCAAACAACGTAATCGGCGTCCCATCGTACCCTGCCGCGCGCAGCAGCATATCCGCTTCAACAGGATCATACCGCACACTTCGGTACGGCGTATGCTCATCCGGGCGGAATCCGTGTGCCGGATACATCCGTTCTTCGCCAAGCTCCTCTATCATCCGCTTCCGGTCAATCAGCAGATCGATTGCTTTGCGGAAGAGCGGCGACTGCTGAGGACCTTGGCGCCCCATGTTCCAAGTAATGAGCGTACAGCCTTGGCTGAGAACCTCGACCGAATCCAAATCCATATCCGGTTGCTGCTCTTGGCTGTTATGATCCACCAGCAGCTTCTCCCAGCATTTACGCGAGGAAACACCGTGCTCCGGAGGCATAAAGGCAATCTCGACGCCATCCAGATGCGCTCTCTCACGGTAGTAGCTCGGATTTGCCGCAAGCATAAGCCGGTCCTCATTCCACTCGGTAATCATAAAAGGCCCTGTCCCGACCGGGCTGCGCCAGAACGCTTCTCCCTCCTTTAGCACCGCTTCCTTCGGTACAATCGAAGCCGTCGTCGAGCACATGAAACGATGGAAAATTCGGTTCGGCTTCGCAAGCGCAATGCGGATTGTGCGCGGCCCTACCGCTTCTATCATCAAAACCGAACGCAGCACCCAGCTATGCGACTTACCCGACCGCAGCCGCTCAAGCGTAAACAAAACATCCTCCACCGTCAGCGGATGTCCATTATGGAAATGAACGCCTTTACGCAGATGAAATTGCCATACCGTCGCATCATTATTGCATTCCCAAGCATGGGCGAGCGCTGGGACTACCCGGCCGGTTGCCGTATCCAGCTCAACTAAGCAGTCGAATACTTGCCGGACCATATGTGCATCGAACGAAAAATAGACATCGCCCGGATCGAGCGTAATGATCGGATTTTGGACCGGCATCCGCAGCGTATCAACAGGCAGCTTTCCGTCGCCCGCTTCCGCGCGGTAGCCGAAATGTTGATCAAGCCACTCCGCGAACCGTTCCTTCGCATGAGACCCCGAACCATGCTTATGAATGAGCTCGAAAGCAAGCTTATAATCGCCGCGCTGTGCCATTTGCCGCGCCAGATCGAGCAACTTCGCATCCCGTTCCACCAAAAAAATAAGCCGTGACCGGTTGCCGCGTCCCCGTCCCGGTAGCCACTGGATAAGCCCCTCTTCTTCCATCTTGCGCAGCACGAGCTTTACGTTGCGCGTCGTGCAATAGAGCACCTCTGCAAGCTCTTCGAGCGAGACTTCAACAGGGGTGCCGATTGAATTTGATTCCTCTGCAAACCGCTTATACAAGTCCAAATATCGTTCCGCTGTTCCGCTGTGCACCTCGCATTACCTCCTAATCGTCATAAAAGGGGAAGTCTGTTATGAAGATTCTACTCTTTTTATCCCCTTTTAGCGAGCGCATAATAAAGCTATAAATAGCAGAGGGGGAAACAAAATGTTACAGCACAATAGCACTTACACAAATGAGAAATTGTGGCAGTATCAGCAAGAGGAGCTTGCGCGGAATATACAAAGCTCCGAGCACATCCGCCAGGCAAATGTAAAACAGCAAGCACAAAAAGCAGTGCCAGCAGCCAGATTCAAACTGCCCAGCTATTTAAGCAAATGGCTGCTGGCCAAAACATCCTCAAAACCCGATCGTTCAGAATGCGAGCGAGGTGAGCAGATTCATGCTGAATGATTGCAAAAGGCGGCCTTCCACTTTATATAAAGTGAAAAACCGCCTTCCTCTTTTTTACTCCTCGAACAATCGCTCGCCTCGATGCAGCCGCCACGCGATCTGCGCCGTATGCGGGAGCTCGCGAGCTGTCGGAGCGTGTGCTGCCAGGTAACGCGTACATGCTAGCAGCATCGTCTCCTGAGCACGAAGCGCAAAAGCATCCTGCCTTACTGACCAGCGCTCATATTCCGCTACAGCCGCCTCGTACATTTGGAACGTATGGAACTCCGCATCCTCTCGAAGCAACGCTGCGCCAAGCGTGTTCAGCAGCGCCGCTACTTCTCCGCCGCGCGCAATATAATCCGCCGCCCATTGTGCCGCGCGATCGACCTGCTGACGCTGATCGAGGAGCTGCAGCAGCTCCTCCGTACCCGGCACAGCCGTTGCCTCCCCGCTGCCAGCCACCACCTTCGGACGCTTCGCCGCCGGAACATTCAAGAAGCGATCGAGATAGACGCTGATCGCCCCGTGGAAGATCGCCCGTTGCAGCAGCGGTTCTTCCGAGTGCAGCAGCCGCTCATGTACGGCATGCGCGTACGTGAACGTATGCAGAACCGCGACCCAATCGCGAAAGTCGTTCTGCGTATGGAAGCGTACGACCCGCTCCACTGCGGCAAGCGTCACGAGCTGTGCCAGCTGCGCCGGCGGCATGCCGGAGAGCAGCAGGTTCTTCACAAGCTCAATCGTCTGGAGCGGCTGTTCACTAAGCAGCTGTTCCAGGATGAACCCCTCATCCTGATTCGCCTTCACTCCTTCTCCATTGCCCGCGTTCTCGCCTGCACCAGCACCTCGCTCCGCCAGCTGCCTCACCGCTTCTTGAATCGGCTCGACCAGGTTAACCGGCGCCTGCCAATGGTGCTGTTCCTCGCTTCGAGTCGGATTGCCCATCATATGCAGAAGTGATGTCAGGATTCGCTTCTCTTGTCCGTCCCCAGCAAGCTCCAGCGCTTCGAACGCCTTGTTATGGAAGTCGAACACATGCCCGCCGTCGAGATAGAAATGGTCCGTTGCCGCGATGAGCATCATATCCGCGATCCGCTCCACACTCATCCCTTTTTCAATCGCGGTAACAACCAGCTTCTCCGCCCCTTGCGTATCCCGCACTTCGATGCAATTGCGGTACCAACCAGCCAGTCTATCGAAGGATACGTCCGCTGACGGAAGCGCTCCTAGCAGATGGCGGCTGCTTCGGCCAGAACTGTTCCGTGCAACATGAACAAGCCCCTGATAGAGCGCCAATATCCGTCCCTGCTTATCGAGCTTCGGAATAATCCGGACCATTGCGGTCAGTATCGTGAGACCTGAGTTCCATCCATTGCCGTTCTCGGTGCCGAACTGAATGCCAATCCGCGCGATTTCTGCATCGGGCACATTCGCTTCAACGAGACCTACGACGGCTTTGGCGATGACGATGCTAATATTTTGCTGCAGCCCTTCCATTAACCGCTCTTTGTATTTCTCGATATGATTCGCCGATCTCGGTCGCGGATTCACATAGACTTGCTCGTCTTCAATCTTCACCTCATAAGACGGCACATCGTCCGCCCAAGGGTCAAGCGTCCCACCGCTGCATACGTCAAACCGAGCATGATGCCAGTGGCAGGTTAAGATTCCATCGCACAAGCTGCCCATATGCAGCGGAAAACCGAGATGCGGACAGCGGTTATCGACGGCGAAGATTTGATTTTCATGGGAGAAGACTGCAATTCCACCTCGAACGACGGTAGCACCCTTTTCCCGCAATTCTGCGACGTTGCCAGCCTGAATCCAATCTGTCTTCGTACTCATCCATCCATCTCCTCCATCTTATTCTCGTATTAGCCAGAACAACACATATTGCATTGCAGCCGAGCCTGTCAGCACAACCGGCAGCCAGATCGAGTCGAGATTCTTGGAGAAGCTCAGCAGCAGCGTGATCGACAGTATCCGTCCCGCATTCAGAAACACCTCGCGCATGACGACCGACTCTACCTTCAGCTGTCCTTTTAGCGGAAGTGTTCCGATCAGCCTGTAATAGTAAGACGTCAGTGTGTTGACCGCAAGCGGGTTACAAATAGAGAACATAATCATGAAAATAACCACCGTCCACGTCGATACGTCATAGAGCAGGAACACCGCCCCACACAGAATACCGGTCGTCGAGAACAGCACGTACTTCCGTACCTGCTCTTTCTTCGCTTTGCGCGAGATGATATAGCCGGTTGCAACGGTAAGCGAGGCGAAGAAGACGCCGAAGTAGCCAACCCAGTCCTCTCGTCCAACGGTTTGATAGAGTAATATATTCGGCAGAAACAGCATAATGCCTTGAAATAAGCCGAGCACGAAAAACGAGGCCAGTCCTTTGAGCCACACCGCGTTCTTGCGCATGACGATGCCCATCAGATTCAGATGATAGGTTCGATGATGGAGCGGAACGGTTGGGATCCGGAAGCTGATAACGGAAGCGAGCACGAACATAACAAAAGCAATAAGGAACGTAAAAATATAGCCTTGAAGACCATCATTCATACGAATGATAAATCCTGCCAGCGCTGGTCCGACAAGCCCCGCGGAACTGAAGACAATCATATTAATCGCGAGAAAACGAATCCGGTTACTCTCTGTCGACACATCGTATTGCAGCACGAGATATCCAGTCCAATAGAACCCGCTGGCCATCCCTTGGAAGATGGCGAATAGCATGTACCACTCCGCTACCTTCTCCTGTGCGATAACGACGAGCAGGTAAAATACCGCAATTGTCAGGATGCCGAGACGATAGGTGACCATCCGGTCCTTCCGTTTCGCAATCCATCCGCCGAGTGCAAAGGCGACAGGCGTGAACAAGAATACGATCATGTTATAGAACCCGTTAACCGCCAGATCCTGCGTGAGGCGCCATAGATACAAATTCAGAAAGAGACCGGACATCGATGCGCCGAATTGAAAGCACCCATGAATGATAAGCGCAATGATCGCCTCTCTGCCGAGCTGTCGTTCCTTCGGTACAGGAGCGCTTCTAAACGGGTTGTTCCATCGAATTCCGAAACTTGCCTTCATGTGCGAAAGGTCCTCCTCCTGCAAGACAAGCAGCTATCTGCTCATCCAATTGCTGACATTGTATCATAGCGACTGATTATGGTAAGCGCTTTATTTCCCCCTCTCGTGCGAAAATAATGGATATGCTTGGCCTACGTCCCGATTCAGCGGCAAAATCAGCCTTTTTGCAGGGATATGGTCGTTTCGGGCTCTTATGCTTCACTTGACGGGAATTTTAGCTCAAGATTGAACGGTTACATGTCTGAAATGACCCCTATAATGTCCGAATCAAACCCTGTAAGCGCGGACATTCTCCATTACAATGAGGGAGATAACGATATATCTACAATAGAAGGAGGCCGCTTATCAATGTGGCATGCATCATGGATTTGGGGTTCTGGCGAAGAAAGCCCGCGCAATGCGTGGCGTTGTTTCCGCAATAGCTTTAAATACGAGGCGGAGGGCAGCAGCAATACAACTGTGAAGCTGACGGCAGACTCTCGCTATGTGCTTTATGTAAATGGAGTGCAGGTTGGACGCGGACCAGTTCGGTCTTGGCCGTTCGAGCTTGCCTATGATGAATATGAGATCGGACATCTATTGAAAGCCGGCAGCAACACGATTGCTGTGCTTGTCTTGCATTATGGCGTCGCGACGTTCCAATATTTGCGCGGCAGAGGCGGCTTACTGCTGCAAGTAGCTTCGACGGCTGTAGAGGACGGTACCGAGCGCATCATCGCTGCAACAGACTCGAGTTGGACGACTACGGTTCATGACGGTTACGATGCGCGTTCGTCGCGTATTTCGTGCCAGCTTGCTTTTGCCGAGCGATATGATGCAAGAAGCGTAAACGATACATGGACGGAAGCGACGTTCGATGATTCCACTTGGGAATCGGCTGTCGTCATTGGTAATGCTGGCATGGCGCCGTGGACGAGCCTTGTACCTCGCTCCATTCCATATCTGACCGAAGAACCGATCTACCCTGCCCGCGTAGAAGAGTTGAACTTCGTGAAGCCAGCCGCTTGGAATGGAGTGTTCGATGTTCGGACGCTGCTCATTCCAGATAGCGTCAATCATGCGAATCCGACTTCCTTTATTGGGTTTATGGCAACGATAGTGACACTCTCAAAAGCGGCAGCGTTCACAATTGGCAGCGTCGACAATGGTCGAATTCCACTTCGGGTCAGCATTAACGGCAAATGGCTCGATCGTGCAGATTATTATGGCGAAAGTCCTCAGCAGTTCGTAACGGCGGAGCTACCTGCGGGCGAGCATTTCCTCCTGTTCGATCTAAGCCGTGGCTCGCACGGTCATGGCTATCACCTCGGACTCCACGCGGATGTGCCGTTCGAGGTGCGCTCTCCGCTTGCGGGCAGCAAAAGCGGCAATGACGAAACAGGCGCTGTGTCCAGCTCCGTTCCGTTCGCGGCAATTGGAGCGTTCGACTGGGCCGAGCACATCGACCATCAGCCGGAATCTTCCATGCGCAAGGAGCAGCCGGAGTATGACCGCATGCTGGGGGTCGGATCAGCTGAGCAGCTGCTAAGTGATTTCTCCGAATCGGTGCGTGAGGTGCCGGAGGATCTGTTCACTCGTACCGATGTGTACGGCGAGTCCGTATGGCATGTCGTAGAGCAGCCGCAGCCTGTACCGGTTCAATTGCAACAAGTCGTGCTCGCTAGCGGCAATACCGGTGTCGTGCCTGTACATGCGGAGCTGGATACCGAGCTCGTCATTGATTTTGGCCGGGAGTTGTCCGGTTTTATTGCCTTCGAGGTCGATGCGGCTGAAGGTACGGTCATCGACGGTTATGGCTTTGAATTTATGCGTGACGGCTGGCGCCAGCATACGTACGAGCTGGACAACACGTTCCGCTACACATGCCGAGAAGGCAGACAATCGTACGTGTCGGTTGTACGCCGCGGACTGCGCTACTTGGCGATTACGGTGCGCGGTGCCTCGCGTCCTGTGAAGCTCGTAGAAGTGAAGCTGCTGCAGAGCAATTTCCCTGTCGCAAATGTCGGTGTATTCCAATCCAGCAACGCGATGTTGAATGAGATTTGGCGGATTAGCCGTGATTCGACGCGGCTCTGTATGGAAGATACGTTCGTGGACTGCCCTGCTTTCGAGCAGACGTACTGGGTCGGCGATGCGCGCAATGCTTCACTGATCAACTATTACGCTTTTGGCGATGCGGATATCGTTGAGCGCTGCTTGCGGCTTGTTCCCGGTTCTACATTCCAATCACCTCTCTATGGCGATCAAGTACCAAGCGGTTGGAGCAGCGTTATACCGAACTGGACATTCTTCTGGGTCACCGCTTGCCTGGAGCATTATCAATATACCGGCAATGAACAGTTCGCGCGGGATATGTGGCCGCATGTCCGGTTCACGCTGGAGCATTACTTGAAGCACATTGATGAACGCGGCTTGTTCTGCAAGCGGGGCTGGAACCTGCTCGACTGGGCGAACTTCGAGCAGCCAGGCGATGGCGTCGTCTCACCGCAAAATATGTTCCTCGTGAAGTCGCTCCGCGATGCCGCTGCTCTCGCATCGGCCGCAGGCGATGAGGCTGGCGGCTCTGATCTACTGGAGCAAGCGTCGATGCTTCGCAGCGCGATCAATGCGCAGCTGTGGGATGCAGACCGCGCTGCTTATCTGGATTGCATCCACATTGATGGTCGTCCATCCGAAACGGTGAGTATGCAAACACAAGTCATCGCCATGCTCTGCGACATTGCGGAAGGTGAACGCGCTGAGGTGCTGGATCGTTACGTTGTTGAGCCGCCGGCTCATTTTGTCCAGATTGGCAGTCCGTTCATGTCCTTCTTCTATTACGAAGCGCTTGCAAAGCTTGGGCATCAGGACACGATGACGGCGGATATTCTGCACCAATACGGAGCAATGGTCGACAACGGCGCGACAAGTGTATGGGAAGTGTATCCGACGAGCGGCATTACGCATAATCCGAAGATGCTGACGCGCAGCCATTGCCACGCTTGGTCCGCAGGACCGGCGTTCTTCCTCGGCGCCGAGGTGCTAGGCGTACGCGGCGCAAGCCCGGGCTGGACGAAGGTGTCCATTGCGCCGAAGCCGGTCGGCCTATCATGGGCGCGCGGCTCCGTGCCGATGCCAGGCAGCGGCCGCATCGACGTCTCTTGGTCGCTGGATACGGCGGCGAACGTCATGAAGCTTCGCGTCGTTGCACCGAAGCATGTTGAGCTGGCGTATGAGCAGCCGGAAGGCTACGAGCTTGCAATTGATGAGGTTCGAATCGGGTAAGTTAGGAAATCGGTGGGAGTCTACTCTATGGGGTGACTTTCACCGTTTTTTTTGTATTGTAATGGGGTCTACGACTATTAGGACGTTACACCCCGCAAGTTTCCGCCGGATTTCCGCCTATGTAGGGTAACACGTACCCTTCTTTCACTTCTTTCACTTTTTTACCGATTTACTTGGAAGGGTTTCCCATCTAATGCGTTGAAATTTACTTATACACTTCTATGTCGAAAGGAGTCTACTCATGCAACTCACCGATATTCAAGCTTTCATCCCGCAATTACGCACAGCGACGGCTGTTTCTCAGATCCACAAAGGGTTCTCCTATGACAGCAAGTACCTCATCTACGAGAACAGCGACAATCCTACCTATGTGCTCCGCACAGCGACAATCAGCGAGAGTGAAAAGAAACGCCTGGAGTTTGAAACAATTGGACGCGTGCATCAATTTGGCGTTAGAACCTCTGAGCCTATTGCTTTTGGCACACTCGAAGAGCTTAAGTTATGTTACATGGTGTTGCGATATGTAGAAGGGGAAGACGCTTTAGAAAAACTACCCTCCATGTCGGAAAATGAACAGTACGATGTGGGAGTTGCAGCGGGACGGGAACTGCGCTTGATGCACAGTGTGGAAGCGCCTATGCCCATGGAACAGTGGTCAACTCGCAGGATTGCGAAGCACAACCGCCAGATGGATGAATATTTCCGCTGCGGAGTTAAGCTTCCCGAGGAAGCTGCCGTTATTGCTTTTATCGATCAACATTTGCCGCTGCTTGAAGGTCGTCCGAATCGGTTTCAGCACGACGACTTCCATCCGGCTAATCTGCTCATTCATCATGGCGCTTACGCGGCGGCCATCGATTTCAATCGTTATGATTGGGGTGACCCGTATCATGATTTCTTTAAAGTCGCCTATTTCAGCCGAGAGGTCAGCATTCCATTCTCAATTGGGCAAATCGACGGATATTTTGACGGCAACCACGTTCAAGAAAATTTCTGGAACCTATACGCGCTATATGCGGCTATGACGATATTCGGAACAATCACATGGACTCTGAAGGTCGTGCCGAAGGACATTGATTCCATGATGGATCGCATTCGTACCCTATTGGATGATCACCGGAATTTCACCAGCGTCATCCCGAACTGGTACAAGCAATAGAACAGCAACATACTAGAGAGAGCTGCCTCCCCTAAAGGAAAGCAGCTCCCATTCCAAAGCTAGATATCCAAATAAAAATCCCCGCGCATCAATGCTAACGCTTGCCGGAAGCTTCCCTCGTAATTATTACTTTCGGAGTCAAGCGCATGCTCGCAGCGCGAAACGTATGCCATGACAAAAGTAGCCGCTGCGGATATTTTGGCCCACTCTTCGCTAGAAAACTTCGAACCACGCACTTGCTCGTATTCGCCCACGAACGCATGCGACTCTTCCTGAGACGGCGTGACTTTGACCGGAATATCCCATGTGGTTGTGAAAGTAGCAGCTGCAATCCCGAGGACATTGAGCTCATCTTCTAATTTCAAACTATCCCAATCATAAACCACCGCAACGTCGTTGCCATTGAATCGAAAATGCTTCAGCGACCAATCCAGGTGGCCAAGCACTTCACGGCCCTTTATCCGGGTAACGACCGCCTTAGTCCTCTCGGCGATTGCATCTATCCATTCGGCTCCCTTTGCCGTGCGCTCAAAGTTGAATAAGTCATTATGAGGAATCGGATATAACGTTTTATCCGCACAGAATCGCCCGGTAGCCAATCCTTCCGTATCCTTATAAGGCTCGGTGCTCTTAATCAATTGAGCCAAAGTTTGTGCGATTGACGCACGAATTTCTGGCATATGGGCATCCTTGAGCTCGCCTGGCGCTGCGAATTCATCAACGGTCGCAATTCCATAACCTAACTCCGTCGGCTCTAATAGGACGCGAGGACAAGGAAATCCACTCCCCGCAAGGGCTCTCTGCACATTCGAAACAGCAGTTAAATAAGGTTTGCTAATGGCTGTTATCGTATCCGCAGATGTAGGCTTGTGCACTTTGACAAAGATTTGTTTGCCGTTCTCCAGCTCGAAGCCAAATGAAGCGCCGACGCTAAAGCTAATGGACAGACAGGAGCGGATCGGGCTATTAAAATGACTTTCACAGAAATGGTCCATATCAACCACAATTTGAGCGGCGTCTGACATGCCAAGAATGGAGTTGCAAAGAATAATATTCTCCTCGTCTTCAAAGGAGCTACGCAGAGCTTCTAGAAAATTCACTATGTTCAATCCCCTTGTATCTCTGCTGCTTCTATCCCTTCAAACGCACACTTCCCGCATCCCCATATCGCACATCCAGAGACTTTTCCAGTTCACCTGTTGAGGCGTTTCGCTGCTGGCGGTACGTGCCCCAAGCAGTACCAGTGCTCCAGAAGCAGCTGAAATCGTCCTGTTCGATGACTGGCGCGAAGCTGATCGTCCCTTCACGCATATCGTAGGTGAAACCACTGAGCGATAGCAGCACAGCCCAGCTCGCAAGCGAACGCGCATAGTGGTAGCCGCACTCTTCCTCCGCCCACGGATTGCGACGGTAGCCATCATGACGGTCGCGGACTGCTTTTACAAGCGTCAGCCCTTCCTCAATCATGCCCTCGTAGATGAGATGAGCGGCAACATGGTACTCGATTCCCGTCCACACTTCGTCCGCGTAAACGAATGGAACCTTAGGACGTCCGCCATGCGGCCACGAGCAAAGCAACAGCCCCTGTTCATCATTAAGCGTATATGTGCGCTGCACATTGGCATGTCCATAGAAGTCCGTGCGGAAATTGTAGCGGAAGATCGAAGCGACCGCTTGCTTCACATGCGCTTCCGGCAATATATAACCAAGCCCCGCCACATGCGCGAGGAACTGGCCGAACACTTGGTCCGACAGGCAGCCGATGCCGTATTGATATAGATGCGAATTCACATCGTCAATGCGCTGCACGTAGTACTCGCCGTTCCAGAGCAGCTCGTCGACCCGCTTCTGCCCGCGCTCGAACGCCGCTGCATAGCGCTCTTCCCGCTCCGTGTCACCAACAAACGCCGCCATCTCAGCACCAGCCTTCAGCGCTGCGAGGAAGAGCGAGTTAGCCAGCGAGTTCGGTCCAAAGAACTCAATATCGTACGTATTATGCTGCTCGCTGTCCAGTACGCCGTCACCGTCCGAATCCCAGTGCCCGAATGCAAAATCCAGCGCCAGCCCCGCCTTCTCCCATACGCCGTGCAGGAAATCATGGTCGCCGCTTAGCTTCCACTCCCGGTACAGCCGGACAATCGTGCCCATCTGACCATCGACGGCAGGCGGCATGTTCTGACGCCCCATGCCGAACGTCTGCTGCGTGCGGAATGCCATATTGCCGGTCTCGTCTGTCTCAATGAGAAACTCTACATTTCTCGCGCTTCGCTCCAGCTCAGGGAACAGGAATGCCGCTGTCTGCGCATAATTCCATACATGTGTACAGGTTCCGTGGCAGCTGCCATGCTGCGAATGGCTTCCCTCGAACGCGTAGAAGGTGCCCCCTTCGACACGGAAGCAGGTCGGACTGCGCAGCACCGTCATGTTCGCAGACAGCGCATCAATGACATAAGCAGGCAATGTGCTGCTAAACAGCGCTTGATGGAACGACCGTGTGCCCTTCTCAAGACGATCCAGCTCTTCAATCAGGTAGCGTCCAGCGTCCCAAGCATCTGCAAACTTAGTCGCATAATGGTTGCGGATGATCTCCCCCGGCTGAACCTGATAATCTTCATCCCAATGCTTCGGCCGATTCGGAAAATGCCACGCCAGCACGAATTCGAACGTCTTCTCTTCGCCCGGGAGCAGTGTCGCATAGCTGCCAATGGAGCCTACTCGCAGCCGTGATTGCGGCGCAATCGCCACTTGCCCGTTATCGACAACCGGAATTTGCTCGAGCCTTCCATCTTCGGCAAAATCATCCCAAAACTCGTGCGCTCCATCCCACCAGCTGCCAATCTGCCAAGTCGGCTTCATAGTGACATCCTCTGACGTTGTGATTAAGCTCATGCTGCCGTTTCTCAGGTGATCAGCAGGCAGCTTCGGCGAGGTGAAGTGGACGCCTGTAATCCGACCATCCTCACGCAGCTCGTTCACGCCGACTTCGGCGACGAGCGTATTGTCGAACCGATCAAGTCCCTGCCAGCCAACTGGGTTGGACAGGCTCCCTACAATGGATACGTCGACAGGCAGCGATGACGGATTGCTCACCTTGTAGCGGAGCACAGCCGCAGGAATGCCGGAGTCGTCCGCATTGAGCGGAATAAATGGCGTAAACGCTTCCAATTTTACGTTAACAGGCAGTGATGCATCCTCGAACTCCACCTCGGCCAGCGGATACTCCCCGCGCAGCTTCGATGCTTTCAATCGCGGCAGTCCTGACATCGTGCCGGCGTGATACCCTTTGCCGTTCAGCCCATATGGCGGCTGAAGCTCCGCTTCCAGTACTTTGGCGATCGGCTCGCCGCCGCCATGTGTCTTCGCCCAAATCGCGAAGAAGCTGTAGTAGAGCTGATTGCCCTTCCCTGGACGGTTAAAAATTTCAAAATCTCTAAGCTCGCCGCGTGCCCCGAGCGAAATATTGCCAGTACCAATACCGCAGCAGAAAAGCGGCTTCTTTCGCATCATGCTTGAACTCACGCTGCTCTCCACGAGCGAACAGGACGTCTTTCGGATACGTTTTTATTTTCGCCTTCGAATCCACTTGCTGCTTCATTCAATTAACCCCTTTACTAAAGTAGCGTTGATTAATTAACGGAATCATGTAGTAATTCGCAGCGGAAGTGGGATTTCCTCCTATACCAAAACCAGAATCATTTTGAAATGAAAGAACAGTCATTTTCTCTAGTTATATTGATTATATATATCATGCATAGACAAACTTCTCTCATCAGAGGCATCTATGCGGCTCCACCACATTCAAAGGAGGATACACATGAAAGGGAACTGGAAATGGAATAAGAGGTTAGGCACGACCTTCATTGCGCTAGTCATCGCAGCAGCTTCATCCCCTTTTACCCCGCTCCCCAAGGCGGAGGCTGCAGGACTATCTTGGCCTTCGGGACAAATTCTTCCATCCTTCTCCGCACCAGCTTCGACACTTGACGAAATGAATCTTGTAACCGAATACAAATACGAAGCGGAGACGATGGGACACGGCACCGGCCATTTGGACGGCAACGGCTGGCTCGCGCAGACCGGCGTTGATGCTGCTAACGCGCATATGGTTTATGGCCCGTACGCCACCAACATTCCAACTGGAGCCAATACAGCATTCTTCGATATGATTGTCGATAACAATACCGTTAACAACGATGTCATTGTAACGATAGATGTCAGAGACAGTACGAGCGGCACGACGCTGGCGACGCGAGATGTTCACCGCCAAGAGTGGACACAGGCTGGCAGTTACCAACGATTCACTTTGCCATTCACGAATGCAACTGCCGGGCATTCACTTGAATTCAGGGTGTACTGGTACGGCCGAGCCTACACGAAGGTAGACGCTGTCGGCACGCATCCAGATAGTAAAGTCGATGAATCTGTGCTTTTTACAACGCTTAAAGGACTCGTCAACAAAACGCAGCCAAGAATTTATACATACGATGACGCCGTGAAAAATGAAGACGGAAAAGACACCTGGCTGAATGCGCTCGGTATCGGCCACACCGATGTTGCGGATAACTGGTCGCTCATTACCAAATACGCCAGCGAAATTAGCGGCATTGTCGTCTATGATGATGCTGTTCCAGATACGATTAACCTCGCTACGCTCATCGCTTCTCGATCGAACGGTATCGTTGCTCCGGCAAGCTTGGTCACCAAGCTGACCTCTGCCCCGTACAGCTTGCCGATCTTGGATGACCTACGCGGTGATTTCAGCAGCAAGCTAGCCGTGTATCAGTACATGTACAACAACTACTGGTCGCTCGTTACCCACAAAATGATTATCGGGCTGAATCCGACGATTAAAGGGTTCCTGCGCGATTATGCGATGGCAACCGGCGCTGCAATTATTTGGCTTGATCCTTCCGTTCCCGCTGAGAATACGCTGTTGCAATCGTTCCTCTCCGGGATGCCAAACGGCAGCGGTGTTTATATGGGATGGTGGCCGGATGAAGCGATAGGCGTTCAAGCGGCTTCGGCATACGGTGTTTCTACAGTAGCCAGCGACTTCTCCTCTAACTTAACGGTATTCAGCGGCACTTCGCGAACGGTGAATGTGAAGCCGATCCCGAATAAGCCTCCGCTTCAGAACAAAATCTATGTGTCGCTCATTCTAAGCGATGGCGATAATTTGCAATATATGGAGCACCGGTTCAAGAAGCTGTGGGACTCTTCGAACAGAGGAACCGTGCCTCTCGGCTGGACCGTCTCCCCGGCTATGCTTGATGCGATGCCCGGCCTTCTTAACTATTTGCACACAAGCGCAACGGCGAATGATGTGTTAATTGCTGGACCTTCAGGGGTCGGCTATACGTACCCGAATAATTGGAGTAATCAATCGTATCTCGACAGCTTCGTCGCGTTGTCTAATGATTATATGAACCGAGCAGGACTGAAGATTTCGACGATCTGGAATACGATTACGGGCGGCATTAATACGAACGTCGGCAATAGCTTTGCTCAAAATGCCCCTTCCCTGCTTGGATTAACGTCCATGGCTGGCGGCGGAGCGATAACGGTTTACAACAATACGTTGCCTGTCCAAGGCTTGAACGCGACGTATTGCTATTCGTTAGCTACGCTCATCTCAGAGATTAATGGCGCGATAGCAGGCTGGAACGGAACATCCCCTCGATTTGTCAGCATTCAAGCGAATCCGTGGGATGTGAATTATCAGAACTTTGTAGATGCCGTTAATAACTTCAGCAGCAACAGCAACGTTGTATTCGTAAGGCCAGATACGTACTTCCAACTGATGCGCGAAAATAACAATTTGCCGATTGACCCATCCACCGTCGTCAAGACGTATGAGGCGGAGAGCAATTTCTCGCATACGACTGGTGCGGCAAGCGGAAGCGATTGGTCGGCGAACGTCGCTTCGCACAATGCTGACTACATGCTGTGGGGCCCTTACGACAGTAGCATTCCGGTCGGCATGAATACGGCTACTTTCAAAATGAAGATTGATACAAACACAGGAACGAACGACAATGTCGTTACGGTCGACGTGCGCGATAATGCGACGGGGGCGGTGCTGTCGACATTCGACGTGTACCGGAATCAATTCAAGAGCAACAACACGTATCAGGATTTCAGCGTCTCGTTCAACAATCCAGCGGGCAGCTCGCTCGAATATAGAGCCTACTATCGGGATAAAGCGACCATTAGCATTGATAAAGTTACGGTGACCAAGCGGCTTGGCAAATACGAAGCAGAAGGTGCGTATATCGGGCATGGCATTGGACGCGTGAGCGGTGATGGCTGGCAGGCCTCTTCAGCTCTGGACGGTCAAGGACATATGGTGTACGGTCCATACGACTCGAATGTTCCGGTAGGCAGCCGCAAGGTAACGTTCCGCCTCAAAGTAGACAACAACACCGTCGATAACGCGAATGTTGTGAAAATAGACGTCTACGATGCTACATCGGGAACGAGCATTGTGCAAGCGGACATCACACGGCAGCAGTTTACAGCGGCGAATCAGTATCAGGATTTCAGCCTCAGCTTCAATCAGACGCTGAATCGGAACTTGGAGTATCGCGTGTGGTACTATGATAATTCGACGATCACCGCGGATAGCGTGACGATTAACTAGGTAAGGATATGCCGAGATGAGAGCGCACAAACCGTCGTTTCTCTGGGGATTGGTCGCTGAGAGTTTGATTTTCTAACTCTCAGAGCAGAACTGCGGCTGTTCGGGGACTGAGAGTCGCGTTTTCCGACTCTCAGAGCTTCAAATCTATCGTTTCTGCGGCGATTGGTCATTGAGAGTTTGATTTTCTAACTCTCGGAGCAGAACTGCGGCTGTTCGGGGACTGAGAGTCGCGTTTTCCGACTCTCAGAGCTCCTGCAGCTCAATCGCCAGATTATCTAACCAGCAATAAACCCGCCGTCATGCAGCATGACGGCGGGTTTATTTATTCAACGCGATTATAGAGTGCCTTCAATCGCTCCCGGCTTGATGGCGATTGCGGCATGTTACGGACATCGGTATTGTCCGTAATCTGGTCGATGCTGCCGATTGGACGGTGCTCCGCCAGCCAGCGGATATCGCTGTCCTGGATTCGTTCCCTGAGCAATAGCGCAATGTCGCCGCCGTTCATGACGTTGAAGGGGCGAGTGAAGAAAGACATCGCTTCCTCCCCTACCTTTGTTTCTGTTATCCCCAAATCGTTATGCATCCGGGCCAATATGCGGTACACGCGACCCAATGCGCCCTCCCGCGCTTTCCAGTTCTTAGCCGTCTGCGCTTCCCACAAGAGAGGCATTAGCTGCTCCGCGCAGTTCAGCTGCTTAAACGCAGTCCCGAACCACTTCGGATACGGCGCATACTTCCGCTCCATCAGGAAGCACAGATTCATCACATCGCGAACGATGCGGGAGCCCATGACGGCGGAGCCAAGCTCGTCGCCTACATAGCCGGCCCGGTTCATCAGATGCTCCTCCTGCCCGATCCGCTGCCAGGTGCAGGTGATCAGGTAGAGCCAGATGTCATCTGGATAATAAGCGAACCGATCGCGCAGTTCCTCCAACTGACCGGCTCCGTCCTTAAACACAGCACCGCTTGTTAGCTCAAGCAGCGTCTGCGACGGGAAGGTGAGCCAGTCGATCAGATCCATCTCATCATGCATATCTATTCCAAGTCTACTATTCAAAAAGCTATTCACTGTCGTAATTCGCGTCATTCCTGTATCCACAGGAAAGCTATAAAACTGCTTAGGCGACCGCTTCTCAAGCAGCGTACGCAGCTCATCTGACGCCTCAGCTGGATAACTAGCACCAAGGAACAAGCATACACGCGGTCCCCAGTCGTGATCCTGCGACATTTCGGTATCGAAGCCAAGCACTTCACTGCCTGGTCCAATCAATGCTGCGGCATAATCGTCCGATTCCGAGTACTCGCGCATGAGCGGTTCTACTATATCGTGATAAAACTTTCTACTTAATTCGATCCCCTGCATCTGGCCTCATTAACCTCCATAAGCTTGCATTCACCTAATATACACCTATTTCTCAGCTGTTAATAGGTACCACGTGCTTCAGCTTATCCGGATTGACCACCAGGTACAACGAAGCGATCTGCTCCTCCCTAATCTCAACCGTGAGGACAAAATAAGGCTGTCCGTACGCATAGCCAATAACTCCGGTAGCTCCGTTCACAGGTGCAAAGGCAAAGCTATTCCCTTCGGGCAGCTGCTTCTCCTGCAGTCCGAAGAAGAATGCCGCAATGCGATCCGCTCCAACAATCGGTCGAACCGCTGCCCTTACTTTGCCGCCGCCATCCGAGTAGAGAACGGCTCCTTCCTTCACAATGCTTAGCAGCTGCGGCATGTTGCCGGAGGCGAGCGCCTGCACGAACTGTTCGACTAGGGTCGTCTCCTTCTGCTGAACGTTCACGCCAGCGAGCTCCCGCTCATCCTCTGGAATACCGCTGATCGCAAGCTTCGCCCGACGGAAGATTTGACGGCAATTCGTACTGCTCTTGCCAACAATCTCTGCGATCTCATCGTATTCGTATTGCAGCACTTCACGCAGCAGGAAAACTGCCCGTTCCACCCAGGAGAGCTGTTGAAGCAGCAGCAGGTAGGCGGTCGACAGCGACTCCTTCTGCATATAAGAGCTGAACGGCTCATCAACGACGGAATGACTTGTCTCCACTAACGGCTCTGGCAGCCATGGTCCAACATACACCTCGCGCTGCTTGCTCGCTGATCGGAGGCGGTCGATGCAGCGGTTCGTGACGATTTTACACAAGTACGCCTTCGGATGCCGCACATCCTCCACCTTCATCTCACTCATCGCGAGAAAAGCTTCTTGCACGATATCTTCTGCATCCATTACACTGCCAAGCATGCGGTAAGCTAGCGCAAACAATAGCGATCTATAGGTAGTATAAACCTTAGCAGCCGCTCCAGCTCCTTCTGTCTGTTCCATAAAATGCACCTCCAACATTTAAGCGTGTTTACTAACAATCGCTTCAGCCGCTCTTCTGGCGCTTGCCGCTGAAGCATCCGCGAGCAGCTCGCCATGACTCACCCAGTCACCTGCCACATACAACCCTTGAATCTCCGGCACTTCCGGGCCTACTGCCGTTTTCTTCTTCCCGCGGTGCGGGTAATCATGCACGACGGTTATGTTAGGCAGAAACTGCTTGGCAATGACCTCCTGCTCCCATCCCGGATGAAGCATCGACATCGTCTCGCGCAGCAGCTTCTCATCCGCCTTCGGATCAGACGTTCCGAGACTGTTATATTTGATCAAATGAACGACGACTTCGCCGTTATCGCTCAGTTTCGCACTCACTGAATGCTCGGAGAAAAATACCGGCTGATCAAGGCCAAGCGCAAGATGCCGCCCTTTGATCGGAAGCTTGCGTAAGCCAAGGTCCATACATGCCGCCGTCACCGGCCTCGCTTCCGTCTTCCAGCGCTGCAGCGCTGTCGCTTCTGCTCCTTGCACCAGCTTCGCGCTCTCCGATGGCGATGCGGTACTTATCACGTTCGAGACGGCAAGCTCCTCGCCATCTGCAAAAACCAGCCTCTGCACACGGCCGTTCGCATGCTGTATCTCACGAATGGACTTGCCACTGACAATGTGCGCCCCTGCTTGCTGCGCCTTCTGCCGCAACTGCTCAATAATGGTCTGCCAGCCTCCATTAACATAGAGCACACCGCCCTTCAACGATCGCTGCACTTGCGCAAGCGCCGGTGCCGCAAGCTGAAAGTCGGGATCAAGCGTATACGTAGCCGTTCTGCACAGCGCATAGAAAACATGCCTGACCTTCGGGTCAGTCACTTCCGCTTCTGCCCATTCGCGTATGCTCATTGTCACAGGCAGCCGCTGCGCGTCCAGCTTGCTGAGCTTCAGCATGAGACGCATCAGGTTTATTTTACCAGACAGGGTCAGCAGCTTCGAGGTCAGCATACTAATTGGGTCTGGCGATAACGAATACAGCTTCTTATTCCAGATGACGTTCGTCTTCGTGGAAGGAGGTCCTCCCTCAAGACTTATGCCATGCTCCTGCAAAATCTCATAGGCACGCCCTGTCTTATACAGCGCATGACCGCCCATATTCAATTGAATGCCGTGCTGCGTATTCGTCATAGCCCGCCCTCCGAGCCGGCTCGACTTCTCAATGACGATAACCGAGCGCCCCTTCTTCGCCAGTTCAAGCGCTGCAAGCAATCCTGCCAACCCTCCGCCAATAACAGCTGTATCATAGTGTGCCATTTGCATCTCAATCACCCTCCGTATGTGGTCTTCATGAGATAAGGCGAACGAAAGGAGGATTTTGTGACAGAGGGATAGAAAAAAGTGCGGTAAACCAAAATTGACGAAGCATGTCAGTTTTTAGTGCTATGGTCACTGGTTTATACGCATTCTAGTAACATATGCTGTATCTATCAAATAATGAAACTCTAACTTCGGAGGATTTCCTAATGCACATGATTCTTGAGCAATATATATCACTCGCCAAAGGCATTCAAGCTTTGTACCCCGACGATGCGCACATCGCTATCTTCGATTCGGAGAAGCTGATTCATAGCTTGCCTGGCACGACAGTGAGCCTTGACTTGCAGGTCGGTATGCCAATCAGCGCTTTTAAAGGTCTCATCCCGGAGAAAGTCATGAACACGAAGAGTCGCCAGACGGAAGATTTACCAGCTAGTGCAAGACTGCCTGTACCGGTGAAATCGGTCGGCATCCCGCTCTTCGACGAGAACGAGGAGATGATCGGGATTGTAGCGATTATTTCATCAGCGGTACAGATGTACTCGCTACGGGATGCATCGACGAAGCTGATCGAGCTGCTCTCGGGCATGTCGGAGACAACGAACCAAATCTCGCTCGGCTCGAACGAAATTACACAGCGACTGCATGAAGTATCGGAATCGACACAGGTCGTGAAGAAAGACATTCAGCAAATTCAAGAGACACTCCTGTTCGTCGAGGAAGTCGCTTCCCAATCGAATCTGCTTGGCCTCAACGCTGCTATCGAAGCGGCACGTGCGGGGGAACAAGGCAGAGGCTTCAATATCGTCGCTACCGAGATTCGCAAAATGTCCGATAAGAGCAAGGAAGCCGCACAGACAAGCAAGGATCAGCTTGAGCTTATTCTAAAAGCCTACCAAGGCTTGAACGATGCGGTACAGCAAATCGCAGCCATTACACAAGAGCATAGCGCTGGACTTGAGGAATTGAACTCGACGTTCTCGCACATTGAAGACATCGCCAGTACGTTGAAATAATGCAAAAAAGGAGTCGGACGGCCATTAAGCACATGGCTTGTTCTTCAGGCTCCTTTCTCCTATCGCCATTCCCTTTCGAGGATCGAATAGGTTTGAAGCAATATATCCAAAATATCCGTATTGAGCTTCACAATATAACGCTTCGCTAGATGCGCCTATCTCTGATCGCTTCCGGATACTTGGAATCATCGCTCCGATCCCAGACGAGATTATCGGTCTGAATATGAGGAATGCCATAGCGCTTCGCGAGCTGCCCAGCAATGTATGTTTTGCCGCTGCCACAGCCTCCGACAATTCGTATTCTCACTTGACGGATCTCACCACCTTTAACAGTAGCTAATGTTCATTTCGAGTTCACCAGCGTAATCATACTGCTCGCTCGGAGACACTTTCAGCTTGGTCCGAATACCGGAGCTGATGTTGTACGCCGCTAGAGCAAGCACGGCTGCGTCTAGTATATCGTCCTTAGAGACTTCATTCGCCCGAGCATGGCTGAGCATGGACTCTATCACTGCTGCGGGAATGCTGGCGTTCTGCAAAATAAGGGAGCGCTCGACAATCCCTTCCTTCGTCTTCTTGTTATGCGTAAGCGCCATATTTCCATTGAAACGTTGAAAATTTAGCTCTGGGTGCGACTCCTCCATTTGATGCTGAATTCCATACGGCAGGTTCGCCTTCATGAACAAATCCACTTCTCTTATCTTCGGAATGATGTTCTCCGATTGCTTGGACAGCTTCTTCTGCACGATTGCAAAATTCGTCTCCGATGGCGTCCCCGAATACGTCGCCTGCCTGGTCGGTGTGTTGAACACACTGCTCTTGCGCTTCACCGGCAGCAGCTTCCGGCAATCGGCGTCGCTTATGCGCAGTGAATGTGTGTTATTGTTGCCCTGCTCGCCTTCCGGGAGACCGATCGGCATGTCAATGAAGACGAGTATATCTTCGCAGCGCTCGGGCTGCAGCAGTGCCCATAGCTCCGTTATGTTAGGAGCCAATAGTAGCTCGGTTGTTGCTGGTGAGTCCTCCATTATTACCGCCGCCCACCCTGATCGGCAGCCGTCAATTCCAATTCCTCGTGGCATTTGCAGTTCCCTCGTTCCTTTCACCTTCGCGAGCATTTGCACCTTTTCTATGAAACTAGCATTTACTATAGGGATCAAACTCGAAAGGGGGAACCCTAAAATGGCTCGTACAAAAGCAGTTCAACAGCCTGATCTGGTGCTTATTACTTGGTCACGCAACCCTCTGATTTCCGGTTCTGCGCGCAGAATCGTTTCTGTCCGCGTCATCGGCAGCGCTTATCCTTGCAGGAATAGTCTTTTTGCAGGTGGTCTGCTCATAAACGCCTTAAATTGCTTGCTTGATAACGACATCGGCTTCAAAATCGTCTACCGCAAAAAAACATCCGACATTAGCGGCATCCTCTTGCTGAAGCGCTACCGTTAATAGATGAAAGAGCAGCTCCTTAAGCTGCTCTTTCTTTTGGGACAAGTTGGTGCTGCGATAAGCAAAGGAGCTAGACGCTTCGAGTCTCAACTTACAGAAGCTCCGACTCATATTCGCTGAACAACGCCTTCATTTTATCCCAGCTGCGGTCGGTCGTCCTATGGACCTCTTCGATAAGCGTGCTAATCGTAGCCGTCATAATAAGCAGATACCGCGCTTCTTCTGGCGCCGGATTCCAATACGTATGCGCCTTTCCGCTCGGTACGATGACCGCTTGTCCGCTACTAGCTTCAATAATCTCATCATCAATTTGAAAAGCTAGCCGTCCCTCGAGTACATACCACGCTTCATCATCAACAAGATGCCGGTGCAGTGGCGCAATTGGCATCGGTTCACTGCCCTCTGGCGTCCCTTCTGCTTTCCAATCTGCAATGACCAATTTCGATCCAGATGGCTGAAAAGACTGGCCGTTTAAGAGGGATGATATGAAGTTCATTCCGGACATGAGGTAAGGTCTCCTTCGAGTGTGGGTAAGTGAAATATAACTTATTGTCTGGATTTACAAATACCTTTTCATATTATTCAGTATGACCGTATAGGCGTTCGGCCATAAATGGATGCCTTCCACGGAGAATTCCGGCTTCAAATTCCCTTCCTCGTCTGTTAAGCCTTCGTTCACGTTAATGAATGAAAATCCATGCTGCTTGGCTAATTGCTCGATTGCTTCATTCGCCTCTTGAATGTTGGCGTTTGTTCGAGTAGTAAACATCGGAATCTTATCAATTGCATCGATTCCAAAGTCCGCTTGCGCATTGATCGGATAGTAGGCCATCACGAATACTTCGCACTGCGGTAATCGTTCTTTAATCTGATCCAAAATGGTAGTGTAATTCATAAGCAGGGTGTCTTTGCTATACCCGTCATTCCCCGTGGCTCCAATATCATTCGAGCCGATATTAATAAAGAGCTTGCTTGGCTCCAAATCAAAAATACACGCATCCATCGATTGCAGCAAATCTGCGGTCGTCGTACCACCAATTCCACGATTATAGATAACAAGGTCAAGACCAAGCTTCAACATCAGCTGCATTTCATAAATTGGAAATGCTTCCATTAACGAAGATCCTACAAATAAGATTTGCCCTTTTTGGGCGTGCTGGTTCAGCATGCGGTATTCATTCAGCTTGGCATCGTTCATAACGATCACTCCTATTTCGAACTCCCGAGCCGCGGTCTTCTGTCCGGATCCCTTACGACAGGCAGGAGTACACAATGTTTTTTAATCGAGGATGTACGTAAGGCTCCTGATTGTTCACCAAATGCTGCGCATACATGACGGTCAACTGCGACTCGGGATCGATGATCGCGAAGCTGCCGGCCGCGCCACTCCAGCCAAACTCGCCGAGCGGGGATATTGAACCGCTGCCCGCTTTAGAGATATGGGTTCTTACACCAAGCCCATAACCGTAACCGGCGTGATGCTCCCAGTTGTAGTCGCTCCGCGTGTGCTCGGTCAGATGGTCAGTCCTCATCAGATCGACGCTGGCAGGTGACAAGATGCGAACGCCATCCGGGCTTGTGCCGCGATTGGTCAGCGTGTTCAGGAAAAGCGAATAATCGCTTACGGTTGACAGCAGGCCTGCTCCGCCACTATCGAATTCCATGCCGATGCGGTACCAGTTGCCGTCCATTCGAACGGCCTTGCCAAGCGCATCATTAAATTCATATTGCGGCGCAAGACGGCTAAGCTGCGCTTCTGACAGATGGAAACCTGTGTCGAGCATTCCTAGCGGTCCAGTAATTTCTTCACGCACGTATGTGCTGAACCGCCTTCCGCCGACCTCCTCAACAAGCGCTGCAAGAACGTCATGGCACAGACTGTAGTTCCACCGAGTCCCCGGCTCGAACAGCAGCGGCTCCTTGGCGAGGGCCCTAGCAAACTCACGAGTCGGCACCCGGCCGTTCGTTCGTTCCACAGCCTCCCGTATGGAAGGCGAAGTGAGGTCGTAGGAGAAGCCGGCTGTCATCGTGAATAGATCGCGAACCGTGATCGGACGTTCCGACAACTTCGTTGTAACACCATCCTCCATCTGCTTCTTTCCCACCACCACTTCGGTGAACTCTGGCAGATAGGCGGAGATCGGATCGCCGAGCAGAATCGCTCCCTTTTCAACCAATTGAAGTGCGGCCGTGCACGTCAGTATTTTCGTCAGCGAATAGAGATAGATAATCCTGTCCTCATCAATTGGGGTCTTCGCTTCCAGATCGACGAAGCCTGCTCGGTAGCGGAAGACAATCTCATTGCGATGCATAACAAGCACTTCCGCCCACGGAATGCGCCAGGAGGTGATTCGATCGATAAACCGGGATAGTGGTGTAAAGTTCATAATTCCTCATCCTCTACTAGTGATCTCTTTATTTCTTTAACTAAATTTCTTCAGATAAATTCTATTATCCTCCCTGTTATTTCAAATAAAAAAGAGACCCACAGCAACGGGCTGCGGGTCTAAGTTATATTTATTAAAGGGGGTTGAGATTTATTATAGACGCACTTCATTAAACTGTGATGAAGACAGGATTTCAATCGTGTTACATTTGTTGTACTTCCGTACCCGTTTAGTTTAATCAATTAGTATCACTTATCATTTTCTGAATGGCTATATAATTTTCTTTGCGTATTGTTTCATCATAATTTCCAAAGGTAATGTCAAGAAATTGACCATCCTCATACTCATATCTGAATATATATAACCCAGAACCAATGTCTTTGGTATTACCTAGTGTACTTACAACCTCTTTGTAAGTCATATCCTCCGATATTTGACTCAATTGTGTTATTGTTAATTTTTTTATGTCTTCTGACAATCCTAATTCGATTTTTTCATTACCGACTATTTTCTCTTCTTTTACAACTGCATCTTCTGACTGGTTGTCGCTTTTGTTGCTGCAACCGAATAGAAACGTCATAGAAGTAACAATCACTAAAAGAATCATCATGCGAAAAAGTATTTTCATCGTTCAAACCCCACTTTTTGGATCCCAATTATACGTCCCAATTGTTCTTTTGTCGCGCTTTCCTCATTACGTTATAAAATAATGAGTACATTTCGTCCCTCGATATTAAACTCTTCTACCCATTAGCTTAAGGAATGATATAAATATAACGAAAATGCTTTAACGAACACTATAATTATTACAGCAATCCACCAAAAAAAAAAGACCAATGCAAACACTAAAGAATTGTTTACCAAAGCTTCGATTCGAATCCGATACCCTAAAAGTAACTAACAAACTTATAAATAGTAAAAAGAATAAAAACCAAATTAAACTTTGCTGCAAACTATGTAATATATAAATTGCAACACGATAATAGTATCTTGAAATATAAGCAAATCGTTCCACTAATCTGCCCGTTACTTGTTAGTTCCATTGCGCCTCAAATCTTCTTGAGCCAAATCTAGAGCAACTGCCAATTTAATTTGGTCTTTCATAGACAGTCCAATCTTGTATTTTGAAACCGTCATTGTTTTAATTATAGGTTCTACGCTCGAATCATGACGGTCGGTCTCGACTATCGCAACTATATCCGTATTTATAAGGTAAGTTACTATGTCTTCCCCTTGCTCTGGTATCCAATGGAGGCTGTACGCCGTAGCTAAGTTAGAATATTTATTTTGTAGTATCCTTAGTTTCGTATTACCTTCTGGAACTTGAGTAAACAGAGCGTCATGCGACCTCAAAAGCTGACGTCTGAAATCCTGTTCTGTTATACTACCGATTAATTTCATTTCATCACCCTATATGGCATATTCAACTATTGTGCCCGTTAGCTTAACAATACTTCTCCTTCAAAATCTGTATGTATTTAGAATCAATTTCGGTAATATTTGAAATGGTTCTTATTTCAACACCCTCTTTCAAGGCATTACGAGCAATTCTTAAATTATGTTTTATTTTTAAAATCCTATCTTTAAGTAAGACATCGCCAAAATCTAAATAGTCGTCGGCAATCTGCCCGTCTAAAGTAAATTCAATGTCATATGTACCGATGCTTTCTTCCAAATAAAAAATATAGACTGAACAAAAAATTACTGCTTCTTCAAGACTAAATGTATATTTTAGATATATTGCTCGTTCGTGTACACTAATGAATTCTTCATACAACTTACCATAGAATGTTTTATGATAATCATCCTTTTCTTCTTTTCGCCATTTTCTAAAACAACTCCAGAAGCCATCAATGGTTTGTTTTATTGCGTTATGTTTAGCTTCCCATTCAAGCAAGGATTGTTTGTTCACATTTTCACTTCCTAGTACCAATGTATTAATTGATATATGGATTGTACCCTTTGTCTGATTGAGCTATTTGCCCGTTAGCGCAACAGGGTGCCGATCGATCTGCAGCCTGTTCTTCGTAGTGCAACTATCGTTTTATGAAAAGTACTAGAATTAATATCTTCTCATATTAATAGAGTATTAACCCCTGTGAGAAGGGAAGCGTCGATGTAATGATGGGATGGTTCAGTGATTTCACCTTCAATTTATTGGGCACTGGTCTTGGCTTTCTTGGTGCTCAGTTAATATCGAGCAAGGAATTAAAAACGAATAAAGTAGCTCAAGAACAAGAGAAAATTAAAATTCAAGAAGATACTAAGGAAGCATGTTTAAAATATTTAAAAGATGAATTAGCCGTCAATCTTCAATTGCTTCAAAAAATGAAAGTCTTTGCAACGGAAGGTCCTATCATTCAAAGTTTATTTGAGCCTCTGAACTCAGGTTCTAACCACTTACGTTGCTCCGCATGGGAGAATATTTTGAAACAAGGAGTTATTCCACAACTAAATGACGATGAGATTATGCATTTTCGCTCAAATGATCGAAACATCATAAATTGTACATTTATCATTCAGATACATTCCTCAAACTGGAGAAGAATCAAGGAATGGAAAGAATGGGCAGATATACAACCCCCGAATATAAGATTAGTTAATCCTCAATATGTTATGTCACAAGCAATTAAAGAAATAAGAGAGAGCATTATTAATTCAATAAATTCAACAAATTCATGCTTAATTATTTTAAATAGACGATTATCTTCAGATTAATAAGAGATGTTTGGCTTCGAGCCTTCGTCTCTCTTATTTATGAGATATTATATTTGTGAAACGCAACCGACAAATTGATCGGTTGCATTTTCGTTTTGAATTGAGCTATCGTTCTTCGTTAGTTCAACGATAGATGCATAGTCCAATTATAATAGAAGATATACCATTAAGTTTTGTTTGTGATAAATTCTTGAAATGGTCTTCTACGGTCATCGTAATACTCCCGATACTCACCACTCGTATATGAAGATATGACACTACGCCAGAATGCTTGAGCTTTATAATTGTTCCACATCTCATGAATAAGCCATTTTCCTGGAAACATGTCAAAAATTTTTGTAGCGACAGTCTTTCCAACACCCTTACCGTTAAACTTTTTCATTATAAAAAACTCACCAATCTGGTTCGGTTCATCATCTAGTCCTTTGATAACAAGAACAAACCCCGCCAGTTCGCTATCTACCCGAATAATGAATGCTATTCGGTTAGGATGCTCCCAATATTCATCCAAATCAGGAAGCCCATTATAAAGCGCATTATCCCCCAATGCAATGGAAGACATGTATGTACTGAATTCATAAAGGTAGAACTGAGATAGATTGTGAACAACACATTTCTCGTCTACGGAAGCTTCCATTAATTCAATTTTTATCATAACAACACCTTCTATCTTTATAATTTATTATGATGAAACGTTTATATATCTGGGTGCTATTAACTTTCAAATCCTTTCATCTGAACGATCATTTGCAAAATCTGTATTGGGTCATTCATTCCAAGCTTCTTCTACTCTACTGTTAATGCGCTCATCTTCACGCAATCTTCAGAAGGGTTGTGATGCCTGCCTTGTGCCGACGACTCAACATAATGGTATTAAATTCCAAAACCATATTCACGGTATTAATTGAGTATAAATAAAAGATACCGCATAACTGCCCCGTTAGCTTAATCCCCCTCCCCTTCTGTCGTAGTCTCGTCGGTAATCGGATAATGTTCTTATCACTAAACGGGAATCGGAAATCGGACAATGTTCTTGACATCGTAAAATGACAAGAACTTGATCCGATAACTAAAAAAGCCCGCAACATTGATATTATCCCCTTATGGTTGACAGTGAAGAAAAGTCCACTGGTACAATGGACTTGAAAGCTGCAACCGGAGGGGATTTTTTCATGGCAAAAAAGGGACAAGTATTCATCCAATACACAGAGCAATTAAAAAGTGAAGCCATTCGTCTGTATGAGTCAGGGGTAAGTTCTCGAGAAGTAGCGAAACAGTTGAATATACGTAGTAAATGTCAGGTGCTCGTTTGGGTTAAGAAGTCCCAAAACGGAGTTTCGTTAGAAGATGGTCGTGGACAGAACACGTTCCACAAAGGAAGGCCCAAAACGAAGTTCGCAAGTCTGGAAGAAGAACTGGCTTATGTGAAGGCGGAGAATGAATATCTAAAAAAGCAGTATCCAAATCTACACAAGGAGTGACGCAAAAAGGCGAACGGTTTTCAATCATTCAAGAGATGCGCCAGCGTTTCCCTTTACGCTGGCTGATTGAGATTGCTCAGGTCTCTCGTGCAGGCTATTACAAATGGCTTAAGACCCGTGCACAAAGAAACGCAAGACGACAAGCAGAACAGACGATAAGGGATCATATCATGGCCATACATCGTCTCCATCCTTATTATGGCTACAAAAGAATGACCATAGCGCTGCGAAAAGAAGGCCTCCACATTAACCATAAACGTGTCTACAGATTGATGAAGCGTCTCGAGATCCAGTCCGTTATACGTAAGAAAAGACGCTTCTTCAGTAAAGAAGTGTGCGTTGTAAACCCTAATCGCCTCGATAGGGAGTTTCAGTCAGATAGACCCATTCACAAACTGGTTACCGATATTACCTATGTTCGTGCAGGAGAGCAGTTCTATTACCTGTCGGTGATTCAGGATCTCTACAATAACGAAGTTGTCGCCTGGCACCTTTCGATACGTAATGACTTGAAGCTCGTCATGCAGACGCTTGAGAAGCTTCATGGTGCCACAGAACTCCACGGCACTATGCTGCATTCAGACCAAGGATTTCAATACACAACAAAGCACTATAACAAGCGATTAGAGGAGTATGGGATGATAGCAAGCCATTCAAGGCGTGGAAACTGTCACGATAATGCATGTATAGAGTCTTTCTTTTCACATCTGAAGACAGAGAAGATTTATCTTACTCGCCCCAAAACAGCTGAATCGCTTTACATAGCGATTGAAGAATACATAGAGTTTTATAACCACAACAGATTTCAGAAGAAATTAAATAACCGTCCCCCGGTTGAGTACCGGGAAACGGCCGTTGCATAACCTGACTTTTTTTCACTGTCTACTTGACGGGGGTAAGACCACATACGCGGACTTCATTCGGACTATGTTCTTGTCACCCGACATGTGAAGTGTAGTTGTGCTACAAAATTGCCCTACTTTGCCATAATGAAAAGCACCCCCTATCGTTTTCATCAGTTTCAACACCAGGGTGTTTTTCCAATGTCCACTATAAGGGGCTCAGTTAATGAAGACCGGGGTGTTAGCAATCTATTTCTTCGTATCTGCCAGCACATCGAATCTAAGATTGCTGAGGCTTTCTCCTCTGCCGGTTTGCTTCCGTATGCCGAGCCAATTATAGACACGCCCATCGTGCCATCTTGTGCGTTGATAGCTCTGATAGACGCGCACGCCAGATCTTGGCACTTCTTCTTCGAACAACAGATAGGCGATTTTAGGCTGCTGATCCAAGCCTACGCTTAGCAGCGTCGTGCGAGGACGAACCTTATCCGGCTTGCTCGCATTCCCTTCGAGAATACGCGGTATTGCCGCGCGCTGTAGCTGTATTTCTCTGTTGTTGCCCGGTACGTGAACTGGAATAAACGGAATCCAATTTTCAGGCATCGTGCTCATGAGCTCATATTTGATATCCGCCTTTGCATCCGATCCCCCTGCCGTAGCGCCGCCGAGCAACCGCTGATAGTAATTATGCAATTCCAATGCGGCTTCTCTGCCTGATTTCGAATCTCCGTTCGGCAGCAAAATTTTGTTCTCGATGCCCCATACCATATTGGCCATTTCGTCACGAACGAGGTACACGTCCTCTACCGGCTCGCTTTCTTGAATTTTAGGCACTGTCGGCAGCACCATAAGGCTCAAATCCACAGATCCATTGAGATTATTGCCTTCAACGCTTAACGCAAACATGCTCCAACGCTGCCAATCCTGATCATTTCCTGCGCCCGCAGGCTGAACCCATATCCGTTCTCCGAATACGTTATCGACCGTCATCCCTTTGACGTTGGCAATGCAGCCAGTTCCGACTGTAACCGGTACAAGAAACCAATCGTTAGAATAGACGAGGCCGAATTCCATCAATAGCAGCTTATTCAAATCCGTCTTATCCGGCTTGATATCTCCAAAGTTCGTCTTACCTTCCTCGAATGCCCACCACCTCGTATTCGGCATGCCGTCGAATTTGATCTGCGAAGCAAAAAACGATTGTGTAAGTGCCGATTCCAGCGCAGCAGCCGTATCCGATCCATCTGCCTCTCCCAACGATCTGACGGCGCGATTGGAATTCAGGTTATACCAATCGAGATTGCCATGATAATACTCCTCCGCCGAATATACCTTTTCCTCGCCATTGCTGGGTGCCGAACAAGAAAATTGATATTCGAGCTTCGAAGGCAGCCATGCATCCTGATTTTCTTCTGCAGGTTGGCTGAACAATTTCTCGAACCAAGCCGTAAACCGGGTCTCGAGACTTTCGATCAGCGTCATCTGCATCTGTGTCAACGCCTGCCTGTCCGGCGTCGGGAATTTGTCATAGGCATGATGACTTATCGACGCCTTCACATAAGTGTAGAGGGCTGCACCGTCCATCGCTCTTCCCGCAACTGATGCATACCGTTGCCAAACGCCGAGATGCGCACATATATGTGCATCCTCCGGCTTAGCTGGGTCAGGCTGCTTAATGGAATAGGCTTGAATGAAAACCTTCTTCAGCCCATGAAGCTCAGGCGAATCGGCCATTTTCAGCCATTGCCTGCCCATTAACAGACGGATGTCGAGCGACAATTCCTGGTCTCCCGCTTTGAACGGCAGCGTACGATGCTCAACTTTCGTCTCGAACGGTATGTTCGATTCGAACTTTTGTGCCGGATGGGAATTCGCTTTATATTTCTGAAATCGCGTCGTCTCCATATGCACCTTCGTGATTACGGGCGAGCCGGCGTCATCTCCTTGGAATTCTCCCATCTGCCATTGCTTAGTCAAAAGGAACAGAGGATCTCGCACTTCCGCCCTTAAGGCACGATCGAATTTTAGGGTGCGTGGACGGCCTTCAAGCCTGTTCCACATCAGGATAGACGGAATTTTACGCACTTTGTCGAAGACTTCCTGAATATTAGCGATCGATATAAATTCATTCACCGCTTTTCAACTCCCGATAAAATTCATTATTCAAGGCCAAGGGAAGCGCTGCGGTAACCGGATATACGGTAACCGCCGATAAGAGCGCGGGGAGGAAACGGGCATAATCCGTCGAATCGATATGGCTCGGCTCGACAGCCCGTTTCTTCGCCATATTCAGCGTATCGTGAAGCGAATCGACAACATCCTGCCATTGCCAAGCCTGCTTGAAATCCGACGGCATAACCAACAGCAGCGACTGCGGCGCTTCCGAATTAGGCCGATCGTAATGGAAGGCGATCCCCGTCGTTTCCTCTTCTGCAGGTATAACCTCCGTCCACTCGTCGATCAGAATCCCGCATTGGCTGCGCTGAATGCCACCCGCAGCCGGCGGGTACATCGCGGTGTAGAGCAGCTTGTCTTCATCGATCTTGTACGAGGCCGGATACTCCAGCGCAAGCCAGCTGTCCGCTTTCCGGTACGGGAATTGCACAGACTCAAGCTTGAGCTCCTTCTCGATCAGCGCGTCCGCCAGCATCGTCATATTTTCCACGTGCCGCATTTTGTCGCGTACGCGCGCAACACCGTAAAGCCAATCGTCGATCGGAAACGGTTGATTAAGGCCTGTTTTTTGATAGGCGAGTAGCTGTTCACTGTCGGCAAAGGCCGTTGTCCACTCTTCCAATAGCTGATCCGATAAACTAAACTCCGGCACGATCCTGAAATCGTCACCGAACAGAAGTTTGCCGGCTTCCAATAAAGCCGCAACCTTCCGATTGGCATCGATAGCTTCATCATACTCTTGTACGAGTTTCGCCGCTTGCAAGGCGCGCTTATCCAATTCCAGCCGCAAACTCTCCGTTCCTCTTTGCATATCGTCGGCAAATATGATAAGCTGCCGCTTTTCCTTCTCGATCTCGAATGCTGCCGCGTCGAAAGATGATAGACCGGCTAGCTCGGCTTCAAGCGCTGCAAATAACTCATGCAATTCGTTTTTTTTCAATAACTTCTTAAAAGCGTCTTGCTTTTTGAGAAATGCGTCCCTTTTCCCATTGATCAATTGCGCTTTATAAGCATCTAACGTAATCGCTAGCGGCGTTTGGGTAGATTCGGTCGATAATGTAAGCTCCGTTTGCTGCAGCAAGGAAAGCTTGTCCGAAGATGTCCCGTATGCGTTGATCAGGGCGTCGAATGCCGCAAGCTTCTCGTCCCACCGTGTAATCAGCGAATTGATTCTAGTAAACAGCGCCTCGAATTGCCGCCTTCGCCATTCGAGCATATGTCCGTACCCGGAATGTGGAAGGCCGAACATGGATAATTGCTTGTAAATGTCGATTCCGCGGTTCAAAATCGTTTCGATGTTCGCCGCTTTTTCTTCGTTGGTCCAAGCTGCAATGTCCTCGGCATATTGCTTAAGCGTTTTCCTCAAACCTGTCGTTTCGGTAATGCCGAGCGCGTCTAGCGCCAATGTAATTCTTAGCGGGTTTAAGCTGGCGGTCACTTCGTCCGGCTTGCTTGTACCGGCCCCGAACTTCATATCGCCTGCTGTCAAAGGGCGCGATCGTAGAAGCAGCGTTCTCGCGCTGCTGAGCAGCGGCGCAAGCTCGAATAAGGTGGTCATCGTCTCGTCTGGCGTCTTGGTGAAAAACTGAAGCTCCATTCTTTCCTCCGGCCTTGGATTGTACCTGCTTCTTGCGTAGGCCAAGATCGCATCGTCGAGGGAAGTCATCGCTTGCTCGCTTTCCATATTGCCCATATATAGTACGTCGATCGGAAGCAACCCCAGCTCCTGCATGCTGACCGTCTTCGTGATGAAAGCAGCCGTAGCAGGATCTTTAAATGCGACTATACAAACAATTTTATCCATTGGAGGCATGATGCCCGACAACCACTCGTTGACTGCCGGTTCTGCCTTCGAGCGAAGCGTCGCATTGCTGGCGTCCGCGGGATCAAGGCCGGTGTTGAAATGCAGCCCTACGCGATGATTTAGCGTTACGCCGCTGCGCGGCGTGCGGATAACATCGGGAATAGGCGGAAAGTTTCCTTTGCTGAACGCATCCATCGATGCGGCCGCGCGATCATAGTTTCCTTGAACGGCTTGATGTACGCCTTCAGCGACAGCTAAGTCGGCGACGGCATCGTTGATGTCGAGTATACGCTCGACTTCAGCATCAATGGCTTGCCTTTGCTCCGCAGTTACTGCTGGCAATTGCGCAAGCCCGAAGGGATAGGATGCGTTGCCCGATTTGTGGATTTGTTCGACAAGCGCCAGCCCGTCGACGACGTTCCTCGCTTCGATTGCACGAATATCGTCCACACTATCTTCTTTCGTAGACGGCAAGCGGTTGGCGTTTAGCGGGAATGCATTCCTCAGATCGAAAATAATGGCGTCTACTTCGGCATCATGCCTGTCGTGCAATCCCCGTTCAAGCTTATACCCTAGCAGTGCCGCCAGAGATTGGCCATTGCGAATGCCTTCGATCATCGAAAGCGCTTGACGCACGCGTTCCGATGACAAATTGACCGCCATGCTGCCTGGATTGGAGGCGCTTGCGTTTGCGATATAGCCGTTTCTTAATACAGCGGCCGTAACCGCTTGGTTCAAGGAAGGCGCATGAATGTAGCCCTGGTTCGAATGATCGGCCAGTAATGGCTCATCCGCAGCGGTAAAAATCTGCTGAAGCGTTTTGTCAATTTTCACCGGTTCAAGCTTTTTATTTTCCGGACGCACGTCCTCCAGCCAGCCGTATGCGCCGATATAAACGCCTTGCTCGGCAGCACGATCGTGCCCATCGCTGTTTTGGATGCCCCTCATGAACGCAAGCTCGGCATTCGCTAGCCCAAGCATCCAGGCGTCCAAACGATAGGCGCAAACGTCCAGATGCTCCGTGAATATCCGCTCCAATCGCGCTGTCGGCACATCCTTAATCATTTCCAGCGCCTTAAGCTGTTCGCTTAACATCGATGTTTCATCGTGCGAATGAACGATCTTTGGAATATAGTCGCCAACCAATAAACCCTTCTCGAGGAAGCCGTCCTGCATAATGCGAGGTTCATATTTATAGAGGTGCTGCCAACGGCTACCCAAATCCTCTTGATCCTGCACTTGAATAAATTTAGGTTCTTTCCGCGCATTCTTTACTTTTGCCGGTTCGAGTATACCGGCGCTAGCGTGCAAGCGAAGGCTAGCGTCGATGAAGCCTAAATCCAGCGCGTGCCTCACCATGAGATACAATAATGCTGTTGGCGGCTTATCCCCGATAAACCCTTGCTGCGAGCGCAGCGTATCGTGGGAATTATGCGCCGCCGCGATCAGCCAGTCGATGTAATTCCGGTTATCCTTCGTATAACTTCTAATTGCATCGAACTCGGAAAGCGGCACGTCGTCGATCAGCGGCCCCTTCAGCAAGTCGTTGCGCTCGAAAAACAGCATCTTCAATACGTCCGGCAGATCGTCCTCACTGTCGGCATTGTACCCTAACTGCACCAGCAGGTCTTTCCCTCTTTGCATATATTGGGCCGTATTGGAGAGCTTGTTCAAGGTTCCTTGTAAATTTTGAACATTATATACATGCTCGAAGCTTTGGGCGTGGCGCGAATGGAACTCGACGGACGTTGGATGAAGGCCAAGCACATCAAGCAGCGTTTGATGTGGATCGTCATCGCCGGTCTTGCCGACGAAAGAGACGTTTGGCAGCAGCCTTGTCCATTCGTCATCCATTGTTTTAAGCACGCCATACAGCTCCTGATAATATGAAGCGTTGTTGTCTTTGTTGTCATTGTTGTCGCCGACGGAATAAATAGGCTTCAAGCGAGCGGAAGCAAACCAGTTCATGCGCGAAAAAGGCGCGACCGGCAATATGCCATAAGGCTGCTTGCCGACGCGAATGGTCGGAATCATGCCGCGTCCGGAAACATAGCTTTGAAAGAAATCCTTCGTCCGCGCGATCGTCTGCTCGCTGAACACAGGCGCCATCATCGTTTCCATGAAATAGCCTAGCGTAGCCGGCCATAGCGCCGTCTGGATCGCCCGCGCTTCGCTTTGATCGGTTCCGTAATAGTTGGCTGCATGGTTAATGGCGGCATTATCGATGCCTAAAGCTTGCGCCAGCCAAAGACCGTCGCTTTTGTCTGCCCATGCCGTGGAATCTTCCTTCTGCTGATGCTTAAAATAAATGTCGAAGCTGTCGTCGGCGTCTTCGCGCCAACTATAGGCGGAAGACACTTGCTCCGTATTGTTCGTGGGCGTACCTTGCGGAATCAAACCGAAACCTTTGCGGCTATGATGGTGATGATCGATCAGCGTTTCAAGCGTGTTTTTTCCTTCGATCGGATCGGTGCTAAGGCGCACGCCGACTACGAATAGGCGGTTGAACCCGTTCGCGGCCTGCTCTGGAGTTAGATCCACCCGGAAGCCCATTCCTTTGGCGATCGCCTCCTCGAAATCCACCATCCATTTCAGTTCGTCGCTTACGATCAAATCGCCTTTCTTGTACTTTTTGCCGTCCAATACCTGGTCTTCTTCCGCAATCTTGAACGGTTCGCCTTCGTCGGCGGAAGGATTGGGTCCGATCGAAAGAGAGGAAGGAATGACATTACCGATTTCCTCGAGCGACGGCTTGTCGTTGCTGTTGGTATAGCCCTGTAATACGAAACGCTCCGGTAATACGCGCACTTTAGGCGCCTTAGCCCATGCTTGAAACTTCGTATCCAAATCGGAAGCCTTCGGAAAAACGAGGAAAGCTGCCTCATACTCCGCATCTTCTTCGCTTCGCGGCGCGAACGGGAAGTCCGTGGGCTTGTATGTTTCCCACAGCTCCTGCGCCTGCTGATCGCCATATCGATCGACAAGCTGCGTCCATGCCTCCGCTTGTTGCTCCTTATCTCCGTTCGCCTGCCACATAGCGCTCCAAAAACGTAAAATCGCGTCCATGTCTTCTTTCACAGGCGGCTCTTCTGTTGCGATAATCAAATTCGTCTTCTTATCGGAAACGCGTTCGGGCTTCTCATCCCCATTGAGCGGACGATAGTTTTGCACGATCCAATACGCCCTACCGGAGCCATGGCTGTTCACGAGCGATCGCCATGCGCCGCGCTGGCCGGCTTCGATGTCGCCTGCTTGCCACATGGAAGTCCAGTACGCTTTCGCGTTCCTGACTTCGTTCTCCGATATCAGCTCTTCGAATGAATCGATCGCGATTTCATCGGGAAACACCCGGACCCAAAGCTGTTGCTTTTCAAGCCCACTGCCTTCTTTAACGGTCTTGAATCTCGTCTCGATGCGCAGCGGAAACATCAGTATCGGATACCGGTCGTCAAGCTTCGAAATATGGTCGATCGGGTTCGTAAACGGCAAAAACAATTCCAATTTGCTGAGCTCTTTGACTTTGTTCTCGTCCAGTAAAGCATTGATTTGCTTGAGCTTCTCTTCGAACGTCGCTTCTTCCTTCTCCAATTCACTCAAGTACGAATCCGGCTGAAATTTGGCTTTGTCACGCTTTATGCGAGCAAGCTTTTCTTTCGTCTTGAAATGCTCCAGCTCGGCTAGCTCCCGTTGTTTGCGCGCTTGCAACAGCAATGATTGGTTTTCCGAAAATATTGTCATGATTCTCTAGTCCCTTTTCATTGTTTTTTGGGTAGCATTTCCGACGCATGTACGGCAACCATCACCGGGACCTGGAATAAAATGTATGCCAGTTCGTCCGCGTTCGAATCTTTGTTCCACTTGATGTTCTTGTCTTCGAGATACTGTTCTTGTTTTTCAGCCAATTCTGTACGGCCACGCGGATCAGTCAGTTGTATTTCCGCCGTGTTCGCGTCGATCTTGATAAAGTCGCCGTCCGCGCCGCCAGGCAGGACGTCTTCCCAAGTCAGATCGTTCCATACGTTATTCTCGGATTGACCGATATCCAAGCCGAACCGAGGTTCACCCGGACGTTCTTTTATGACGAAAAACCAGCCTGGATCGTCGCCTGGATGCTCGCCAGTTCCGCCTATCGCTTCTTCGATTTTCAAATCGAATCCTATGAAATAGATGTCGGGATCCGCTTTCGCCTCATATAATGGCGTTTTGAATTTGCTATGCGGCGGATTCGCCTGCTCCTGTGCAGTCAGCTCTGCCGGAAGCCGTTCCTTTGTTATGTCGATCGTGCCATCCGGTTTCTTTTGCCATTGCGCCCTTTGAGCGTAAATGACAGCAGTCGGATATTTTTTCAACAATTCGCCGCGAATGACCAATACCGCTTCTTCTTCCTTTTCACCATTGGCTTCCCGTTGATCATGATCACCTAGCTTCGAAGCTTGCGGCCAACTATGCAATGTCGGGATGTCCCGCAGCTTCTCCTTGCGTTGCTCCGAATCTTGAATGGTAGGATCATAACGGCTGCTTACGTCCCAAAATTGCCTGAAATAGCTGCCCCGCTGGTCGGTCGGGAATTCCCGCCACAGCAACTCTCGGGCGAATTCATGATTTAAGCCGACCATATAGGACTCGATGAATTTCTGGTTCGTCTGCAGAAGCGAAATGCTGTTTTGCGCAATAAAATTGATGTTCGGCAAAAACAATTCCGTCGATATTTTGAGCAGCGGCTCGTACATCGGCATATCGAATTGCGGATAGGCCATCGCTTCTACAATACTTTCACCTGCAAGTGTAAAGTACGACCCCGGCAGTTGTATGTAGCTTAGTACCATTTCCGGAATCGTCAATTCCGGATTAAGTCCTTTGATCATTTGCCCCGCCATACGTGGTATTTCAAGCTCCTTCAGCGTTGGCAGGTATCCAGCCTTGCCGCTGCTTTGCACGAATGCATGGACATCACGCACTGCGTTTTTGAATCTAACCGCTTCCTCGCTATCCAATCTGCCGATGCTCGGCACAAAGGCATCTCCGACGCTAACAATTTTGAAGTCTGGACTAAGCGGATATTTGGACACGTCTTCCCGATTTTGATTCTGTTCCAGCACAGACTCGGCTTGCTTTACGCCTTTCGCTAATTTGGCCAAATAACGAAATCCAATTAGTAAGCCCCCGATTAATAGGCCGACGATCCACATAGGCGCTTTCAATAAAAATGCAATAAGCGCTAGGATGAGCACCACGGCCAACATGAAGGGCCAATATTGCACCCAACTATACTTAGAGATAAGCTCCGTAACGATGTCGGGAGCGATCGACCGCTTCAAATTTTTCGCAAGCTCTCCTAGTGTCGGTAGCGATTCAGGCGTCAACTTAGGAGGCGCGGGGGACACTATCTCGCTGTTGATTTTTTCGAGAAGCCGATCAGTTTGCGCCCTGTCTGCAAACGGTAGCTTGCGCATGACGCGTCCGGAAGGACGGACGATCCGTCTCATCGGCGCGGAGACGATCGCTTGTGGAATGCGGCTCGTATGGATGTGATGGTATATCGTTGTATCCTCGGTCAAGATCCGTTTATTCAGTGGAGCAGTAAATATTAGTGTTTTCTCGAGGCTAATCTCCTCCAGCGGTTTAATATGATTGTTGTAAACGGCTTTGGACGCTTCCTTCGCCAATTGGGCTTGCCTGATTTTGCGGTTGGCCTCGAGAATGTCACCTATCTGTCCCCAAGCCGCGTCCATATATTCTTCTTGTTTTTGTTGAATGACCTTCGTGCCAAAGCCCGTGGCCGCGCGCCATCTCGGATCGAGGTTCAGTTCATGAATCCAGTTGTCGTTGTTAGGGATCGGCGAGCCGTCTCGATTGTTCAACAAACGGTGGATCATGGCATGCCAGCGGCCATATAACGGAGGCACGATCATTGGATCGTCATCCGCGTCCAATCTCGAATTCGAATTGGCGGCAGCAGCCTCTTCATAGGCGTATTCATCCGCTAGATTAATAAATGAGGCCAATTGCTTTTGAAACGGATGCGGCTCGGTCCGCGGCAACTTCGTAACGCTGTCCTTCTCGAACAGCTCGTTTTTCTTTACGGTGCTGAGCGAGTCCAAATCATGCAAACGGTCCCAGTTCTCATACGTCAGCACGACGTCCTTGTCTTCTTTCGTCATCGAGGCGAACGGGACTTGCAGGGCGCCGCCTAATTTCAGAATGCCGCCTAGCCGCGAATCCGTAATTCCGCTAACCGGCGCGCCGGGAGCTTGCACATCCATATCTCGCCTGCCGACGCGGCTGTCGACCGACTTCGGCTCCAGCATCCGCACCAAATATTCGAAGTCGCCAACCGTGCCTGTCCGGAAGTACCAACGATGGTAATAAGGGAATAGCTTCGCAGCGTCATTCGCGCTCCAGGCCGATTTCGTTGCTGGGCAATTCGAAGGGATGTCTAGTCCTAGTCCAGCTAAACGTCCGGTTTCGAACACCGGAACCAGAAACGCGTGATAAGCCTTATTCGCAACCATTTTCCTTGGGCAGACGATTCGGGAGTAGGCCAAATCCGGATTGCGGTTCACAGCTTCACTCAGCCGCGGAAGCAGAGCGTTCAAATCACTGCTTTTGACGTTGTCGGCCAATTTCACGATGTCTTCATTAACGTGAGCATGTGCCCATGCCCACAGCTGGCCTTCAGGCGGAAGCACGTCTCCTGCGTCGTTGACTTCGATGTATGGCAGCGGCTTATTTGTGATGTCTTTGCCGTCCTCGAACTCTTCTTCCGTCAGTACGACAAGCATAATCCAGGGACGCAGCCTGCCGAGATTGTCCGGCGCCGCAGGCGTGTAGCGCCACGGAAAGTCCTCGTCATAAAACTCAATAGATGGAATGTAATTGGGCTCGAAATTCGTTATCCAGTTGCGCGGCTCCGTCTTGATGATCGCTTTCGAATCGATACCGATAATGTCGCCAGGCCCGTATAAGGCGATACGTTTCGTTACGGAATCCTGTTTTTCGCCATCGATCCCTTCGCCTTTGAGGTCCAAAGTGATTTCGACGGAAGCCCGCAGCACGACGTTCAAGTCGTGATCCTGTGTCTTAATGTTATTCGCGATCCCGTTGCGAATCCACGGGAGGAACGAATAGGAAGCGATTTCCTCTGTCATACGGCCCTCCTCGTTTCAGCCTGCGGAATGACATGCAATTCGTCTCGCAGGTTCGGATTTTTTTTCATAAGTTGCTTCATGAAATCCAACGCCTGCGCATGGCTTTCGAATGAGGCTGCTTCAGCACTGAAGGGCGAGTTGTCGCGATTGTAGACGACGGCGTAGCGGGTTGAACCGAGCTTAATTTTCTCTGCAGCAGGTATTTTGTGCGCCTTACGTTTGCGGGACAAGGGGGATTCCGTGACGGCACTGCCTTGCAGGAAGAAATTGAACAGCACGCTGATGAAACTGAAAAACGGAATGACGAAGCGCTTGTAGTTCGTATCGATAATGACCTGTTCGTACCGCACGACGCGCTTCACCGCGCTTGCCGTCTTCGTCTGTACGCCTTCGACGGATAATTCCAGTCCACCCTTTGCCTTTTCATAAGCGGGAACGCTCAGCTTTTCAGCGTCTGTTTTGTTATTGAACTGCGCCATGGCAAACATCTCATCTAAGGCGCCCTTTTCCTCCATTGCGGGCTTTGCGGAGTCTACATTCGCGGTGGTAACCTTAAATCGATTGGCGTCGCTAGGCTTTTGCGCGCCAATCTTGTCGATGCCAAGCTGCAAAGGCACGAACCGCTGGCTGATCTGCAACGTGCCTAACGGGTGCAGGATCAAGCCCTCGGTCGTTTTGATTTTGCGAAGCGACACGAGAATGCGATTCGCATCCGGCACGCCAGCTTTCCAGTTTTCGACTTTCTCCAATTCCGCTTTGAGCAATGGCATTACGTCGATCGGCGGCAAGTCAGTGTTGGCCGCTTCGCCCCAGCTATGGCTGAAATCGACGTCAATATCGACGAGCAGTAGTGAAATTGAGCCGGTGCCTTCGACACGCCAAGGCGTCGGGCCGCTTAGTGAACCGTTTATTCGCACGCTTAATAAGTCGACGCCGAACACTTTGACGGACATCGACGAAGATATCGTGATAATAAATTGGAATGGCGAGAATTGGAATAGTGCATCGAAGGCGATAAACCCGTCAACTTTAAACGCGTCCAGCCCGAAGTACAGTTCCGCCCTGGCTCCGAACTGGGCGGTATTCGAAGTGACTGCGAAATAGCCTTCTACGCGTATTCTGGCCTGCGGTTCATTAAGGAGACTGATCGCGATGCGGTTAGGCTCGGGAAACGGCAATGGCGGCGGATTGAACGCAGGATGGAATCCTCCGACGCTAACAACGAAGTTGGGTTCATCGCCCCAAGAGACCAGTACGCCCATCTGGCCGTCTATCGTCATGGTTAGCAACCGCGATTCATAAGTAGTCGCATAGAACCATGCCTGCTTCTTATCGAACTCGATCGCTCCGATGAAATTCACCTGCAAGCATAAAATCGCAGCTTCCTCATCCGGAAGCGCGACTTTCAACACGCCTAAGATGGCGATATTTCCAGGAATTTCGATTATGACACCCAGCGACAGCGTCACGAGGTTCGGCGTGCCCCAGCCGATTTTGGCCATCGGACCGATGAGGAAAATGTCTTTTTGCGGTGGGAAAAAGCTGTTCAAGTCGCTAATGATGCGCGGAGCGTTCTCCACAACGTTCGCCGGGAACATGACGCTATTGATCGCGCCTGTGCGCACGCCTTCGGTGAGCGGCTGCAGCAGCATCGTGCGATTAAGCCCGATCAATCCTCCGACGCCGCTTAGCGTGAAGCCGAAGCCCAGCTGTAACGGCGATCCGAATTCCGCCGTGAGGATGAATAACAACGAAAATCCTTTGGAGCCGTCCGGCATACGCGTTGTTAGTATGCCAATTGCCTTAATGGTCAGGAACTCGGAAATCTCGATTTCGAGCGCACCCGTATACTCTTCCTTGTTCGGATTGAAATACAAATAGCCGCCGCCTTTGACCACGCCGGTGTCGATGGATATGCCAAGGCCATTGGGTGGACGAAAGCCGAACTTCGTATTTACTGGACCTAAGTTGCCGCTTCGATCCGCGGGAAACGAAAGCTCCTGAGAGAAGCCGATATTTTCCACTACGACTTTTAGCGGTCCAAGCTCTGCTTTGATCGTCGAGGTGACTTCAATCGGTATATGGCCGTCTTTGGGCTTAATGGCAATCGTCAAGCCCAGTATATCTATTGGACCAAGCTGAATGTGAGCGGGGATTTGCACTTCGATCCCGGCGCTTCCTTTAAAGTAAACCCCTTTCGACAAGGATACGCCGACAGCCAGTTCGAAAGTTGCATCGATGCCTGACGACGGCAGCAGGGAACTTAGGAACGAATCCCCTTCGCCTGTCGTGATGAGCAAATTGATCGCTTTAATAGCGATTTCCGCGCCTGCGTCTTGCCCCGAAGGCGTTGACTTTCCGAATATTTTCGTGGATATTCCGGAGACGGACAAATGCGTGCTGTTCTTGTCCCCGAACAAGTAAAAAGCCTCGAATTCCCCGTTGCTTGCGTTTTTTTTCTGCTGAACGGCGAGGCCTGTATCCAGACTGCCGGCGCTTAAGGGTGCCGTGAACAAATTTTGCAAAAAATCCAGGGAGAATGGCGGGCGAACAATGAGACCTAATCCCGAATCGATACTCAAATTTGTTTGCAGTAAGGCTTCCCAGCCGTCGCCTAATGCGAAATCGAGCTGCGAGGAACCGCTGAAGTACGGTATGAACGCAATGCCTTTCTTCTTAGCGTCATGCGCTTCAGCCGGGCTAATATTCAATCCTAATTGCATATACGAGTCCGGATAATGTCCTTTGGAGAAAATCGGAATTCTTAGCTCACGCAGTCCTGCGGTGGAGTTCCCGAGCGCATTTTTGACGTTGTCGTTCTGTTTGTATAGCCCGCCTTGAACTGCCATTGCCCTAAGAAACCGATCGAGTCTCGCAAGAAAAATGTCCGCATTGAAATTTGTATTCCACTGGTAAAATTCATCGAAGACTTTGCCGGGCTCGGTTAAATATCGCGGAAGCTTATCCCAGTTTACGACTTTTAACTTGCAAGCGGACTGAAAGACGGCATCATCGTTTGCAAGCAGATCTTCGTCCAATATCCCCATAAGATAGAGGGCACCGAACAGCTTCGGATATCTTTTTTGCAAATTATCGAATATCAAATAGTCTAGCAGTCTTCTCGGCAATTGATCGATGTGCGCATTCTGAATAAATGCCTGGGAAATGCCGGGAGCGGCACTGATTGCGGCCTCCAGCTTTTGCAGCTCGTTCAGCGCTTCTTTGATTACCGGAAGCAAAGACAGCAAGGCTTTGAGCTTTTTCTCGTCGGTGTCGGCATCAATCACCGCTTTCGTCGCGGACACGACGGCGTCGATTTTGGCAAAGGACTGCGACAAAACGGTAACTAAATCGACCACAGGCACTTTAATACCCAGCTTTGCGAGAAAATCCAGCACCTTGTCAGCTGAATTAAGCGTTTTCAAAGGTGACAGCAAATGCGTCGCTTCAATAAGCGTTCTCTCTGAGACGGTATACTTGTCCATATCCTTCACCCGACCATATCTTCGACTGTTGTTACATCAAAATTTCCCGAATGCAGATGCGTGTCGTGATCTGCTCTATGCAGATCGGCTCCGTCGCCGTTGAACTTGGCTGCTGTTCCCGAAATAATTTGCGTGAATCCCCATTGCCTGAATGCGGCGATGATCGCCCTACGTTCCGCCGGCGTATCCAAAGGATTGGTGTCGATGCTGTCTCCATTCGGGTGGCTTATGCTTGGATAGCTGGTAGCATCTGCAAAACACATTCCCGTCGATTGCACATTTAGAAAGTTCAACTGTGCCAAAACGCCGACGAAAGCAGCGAAACACCCCGGGTTTGCATATCTCCTTTGCGTATTCGTAAAAGTATAGTGTATGTTGTACTGCGTTCCGTTGAATTCGTAGGTTTTATTCAATAAATCCGGCATCCGAACTACCTCTACCAAATCATTCGCGTCATTGGAAGCAAGCCGGTATCGAATGATGCCATAGTCTTTGCCTCCTGCTGCTGGATTGTCTCTCGTGACGACATCGCCGTTCGCATAATAATAGTTCCAAAAAGCGTCTCCCCCCGGAGCAGCCCCATCGCTCGTAAAGCCCGCCGGTACATTGACGAGATTGGAATTGTCAGCAAGCTTTGCTCCATTAGTTCTTCTACGCGGCTTGACGAAGTTGCACGGGGCGATGAATCTTTCGTTATCCAACTGGTCGTGGTAGTAGAAATTTACGATTCTAATCGGCTCATGAGGGGATAAGTCAGGGATCTCTTTAATAAATCGGTTCTCGACTTTGCCGAGCTTCCTTCTGCTGCCGCCTACGATCGCTAACGAGTTCCACTCATTTGCGATATGGTAGATTTCATAGGCGATCCGATTCACGATTCTAAATCTTGTACCGCTATTGTAATTATCACTCGGGCTCAAAAACTCATCGGTTTTGCGTGAGCCGCTGACGTCTTTGCCAAAAAAAGCCGAAGTATTGTCCTTCAACCCCGCCACGATTTTCAGTTCGGCTGTGTTGCCTGCCAAATGATTGGCCCAAGCATCGAACACATTTCGCGTGCTTGGCTTTAAAGATAGTTTAATGATCGCCTTGTCTTGATGGTCGATCTGATAGTACCGTTTGGTCGTATCGCTGAAGTCGTCATTGTTGGTATTTCTTAAGTCGTCGTGATTGCCGACTGCTTTGGCCAGCAAAGAAATGTAATTGTTGATGTTGTTTCCGGCCAATATTTCCAAATTCGCAGTGCTGTCGTTAAGCGTGTTGTCCAAAGGCTGGACCTGTAGCGTAAGTTCCTTATATCTGCAATGCAGCGTCTCTACGATTAAATAGACTTGCCTGCCGAGAACGTTGTCGTAAGTAGGCTGATCGTTCAAGCGCACGCCATTAACGTCTACTCTTACTGCGCTGCTATCGATTCTTTCAAAATCGAATACATATTCCGTGCCATCGATTTGCTTTACAATTTTCCTGGCGAAATAAGCTTTCAAGATTCTTGGCGCAACGTTGAGCACGGTGTAGATCGCGGGCGACCATGCCATCTCGGCTGTCTTTACAGCTTTGTCCGAGAAAGTCTCGATTTTGTTGATCGGTTCCCTGAAGTAATGCGTCAGTAGACTTTTTAGAAAATCGGGATGGTCCTTCATATCGCTGAATTGGATAAAGAGCCACGTGATCGATTTGTTCTTGCACTCGTTGCAGCTGTTTTTCTTCGAGCATTCGAACAAATATTTAAGTACGATCGCTGTCAGCTTTATCGCTGATTTCGGGAATAAGGTCAAATTGTATAGCTCGACAAGCTTCGGAATATCATTGGTTATTCGAAACTTCGAATCCATGATTTTTTGAGGTACCGTTCGTAATATTTCCCCCTCTATGTCGTTAAAGGTCATTAGCCCATTGTCCCGGATAATGTTAAATACCGGATTGCCCGATCCGACATCCACCGTATCGAAATCGGGCACTGAGGTCGAGACAGGCATAATATCGCTTAAAATATGAACAGGAACGGCGCAAATCCCGTTGCTGAAGTTGCCTTCATATCTCGCGTCATCGTTAATTAAAGATTTCAAATCTCGATTCGCAAAGTTATTCAAATCAAACAATATATTGGATGAATGGCTAGTGTTCGAAGCAACCAGCAAATTGCAGTTGATGATCGAAGCAATGACTTTTTGCATGGCCTCGCTCTCCGAGGGACCGATTTCTACAATATTGCTATTCCATTGGATCAATCCTGTGGGCAAATAATCCTTCATATGGTTGATCAAATAATTGGTAGAATCCGGATTGCCCGCGAATGCAATCGTCTGGTTGGCCGACATTAGACCCAATTCACTGACGTTCAAGAGATTAATCAGCTGATGTTCTACGCTCAGCTTTAGCTCCTCGGCGCCTTTCCTTACGACACATGTAACTTGCAGCTTATCGAACAGCGGTACTCCGCCTGCTGCATCAAAAACATCATTTTCGAAGCCGATATCATACTCCGCATCGCTCGCCTCAGTCGAAGCTGTTAGAAAACCGTTCGCGTCAACGCGCTCGCCGTTCAGATATAGCTCGTGGCTCCAATCAATGCTATCCACGCTTGCCGTGTTCTCGATCAAGAGCACGTACTTGTTGTTAAAGGGCAGATTGACGCCCACTCTAAGCGTCTTAGGCAAAAAGCTTAACAAGCATGCCCGCTGATTATCGATTCGATTGCTACCCTTCGCGAATAAATCGCTAAGCTCCGACAACGGAACGCTAGGATAATATTGATTGATTCTCGGAATGTTCACCATAATAGCGAATTCCTCCCCTCTTAACGCGGCATGCCGGCAATAGATAGATTAAACTCGATTAGAGCTTAATCGAAAAAACTAGAAAAATCTACCTGTTTTTATGGACAATTAATTAAATGTTAATGAGTTCATAAAATTCATCCCATGAAGCGTGAATATGGTGTTATAAGATGTCGGCGACTTCTTCGAATTACTCCCAAAATCCATAACTCAGTTCTAGAAATGCAACATCATTTCTTACATTATCTACTCCTATATTAATCAGTGGAACAAAACTTGAAAGGAATCTTAATACTAATGAACTTTTCAAATTCTCTTTAAAATTCCATCCTGAAGGAATTAAACAAAGGGATTCATTATATCTAAAATATTCTTCTACAATATACTTCCTTAATTTATCTGTATTTGGAACTTCTAGTATTTCTAATTCTCTATTCAATATCCTGTAATGGCTAAAAGATCTTCTATGTGGGGTTGTCCAATTATTCATTTCATTTGTTCTATAGAGATCAAACATCATTTCCTTAATGTCTGAAACAGAACAATTAAAAAGCTCCTTCGACTTTACCTTAGGTAGTCGCATATTTATATTCGTCAATTGATCATCCCGGTAAACAAGCTTAACATCTTCAAAATGAACTGCCATCTCTTCATGTATAAGTGCTTTTGATTCTTCGTTTCGAACTGGGAGACTTATCATCATTTCCTCTGAAACAATCATCGACCCTGCAATGAAAAATAAAGCTAATTCAGTTATAGATTCAGGGTGCTCTGTTTGGATTTTTTTGAGGTAAAACGATTCACGATGATTAGGTATGTCGGATTTCTCAGGTTTAGTATAAAGAGATATCCAAGTAAACATATTCATCATTTCCCTTCGCTCTTGAACTCGCCGATTTCTTATAACGTCTTTTTCGCGAACTTCGTAAATTCGCCATGCCTAAGGTATTCGCGAAGTGATTCCGCTATCCTGCCCGTTAGCTTAATGAAAAAAGGAGCAGCTGCCACCGGCAAACTGCTCTTTTGTCTTCTCAACTAACGTGTCCCGTTAGCTCAATCGTAGATTTTGCATAGTTGAGCACTATATTGCGATTCCTCGAAAATTATTGGAGGAATCATATAACTGTTTTTGACAAAGAAATGAGGTTCTTTAGACCAAGAATAACTCCCCAACGACTACTATAATAAAGATATTATCGTATCCGTAAGGGAGTGGCAAGCAATTGAAGAGAACGATTATTGACAATAAAGGAATACCTCCTCTTGCTGGCATTTGCTCGTACGAAGATGCATGCAAGCCCGGATTCACCGTCGACCGGAGCGTCGAGCTGCTGAAACGGTTTAACTATATTTCCAAAGGACTCAATCAAATGCTGGCCGCGCATCTGGCCCGAGTGCCAGAGTGGGAAGTGAAATGCGCCTTCGGCTATCATCTGTGGCTTGACGCCGAACACAGCGCCGCCATCCGCAAACGAGTGTCCGAGATGCGCGAGCCGCCTCTCGGTCTTGACCAAGTGCCAGATGAGAAGCTTCGCGTCTGGCTCGACGAAGCGATCCGCGGTGATGATACGATCGAGCTACTCGTCGGATTTTATCGCGTCATTCGCACGGAGGCCATCAAGGCGCTTAACCGATATCTTGATGAGATGAACCGGATTACCGAGCACCCTACCTACCGCCTGCTGCGCGGCATGCTGCAGGATCAAGAGGAAATGCTAGCATGGGGCGAGCAGGCGCTGGCCGCACTAGTCGATTCGCCTGAGAAGGAGCGTCATGCGGAGCAGTGGGAGCAACATCTCCAATCATTTCTTCGTGAGGCCGGCGGCATATTCGGCGATGACATGCTAGTAGCGTGTGAACTGACGCCGCGCTCCGACGGGCAGAAGTACGAGATGGACCCTGTGCCGAGAAGAGATGAACGGTTTATTGACCCCTACAATACATCCGCACAAATCGATACGTATTTCTGGGACGAAAGCTGCTCCCAGGAAGAGCGCGCGTATTCCCTCGTCTACAAACGGCTCCGGGAAATGGACGTGCCAGAATGGATGGGACCTATTTTATACAAAATCGAGGGCAAACCGTGGGAGTACTACACCGATCTGAGCCGACAGCTGTGGGATGAAACAAGGCATGCGATGCTCGGAGAAATTGGTCTCTATTACGGCGGCGTCCCGTTCTATAAATATCCGATTCCGATGGGGGCCTCCATGATTCTGAACACGGATCTCAGCCCTACAGAGGCACATCTTATTCTGTGGCGGATCGAGCAAAGCCTGATGCCGAAACAGACCGGCAAGCAGAAGGAATGGGAAATCGCCAAGGATACGGGCAACCCAATCGCCATGCTGATCCAGGATTACGATTGGGCGGATGAGGTGCTGCATGCCCAGATTGGACGCAAGTGGCTCGTGAAGGATTACGGCAGCTTGACGGCGACGACGGAAATCGCGGATCAAGCCATGAAAGTGTGGTCGGAGGCGGATACAAAGACCGCGGCGTGGTCGGAGCAGACGGAATGGTGGCCGCAGCTGATCGAGGAGCTCCGGGAGAACGTGAAGAAGCTGGCGGCGACTTCCGGCTAATAATAAATGAAGCCATGTGCACTCACAGGTGCGCATGGCTTGTTTATTGTCTGTTTTTATTGAGTTTCTTCATCGCTTTTATACTCCAAAATATCACCCGGCTGACATTCCAAAGCCTTACATATCGCTTCTAATGTTGAAAAACGAATCGCTTTAGCCTTCCCATTCTTCAGAATAGAGAGATTCGCCATCGTAATTCCAACCCTCTCCGAAAGCTCAGTTACGCTCATTTTCCTTTTTGCCAACATCACATCAACATTAATGATAATCGCCATGATATTCACCTCAGATCGTTAAATCAGATTCTGATTTTATCTTTATAGCTTCTTGCAAAAGTCTTTGGAGAACAGCAGCAAACACGGCGATCACCATAGATGAGAAAATAATAACCAATCCGATTGGCATGAAACTTGGAGGGTCAACCTTCTGCGCCATGAGATAGTAGAGCGGCATACCTAGCAGGTACACAGTACTGATTGTGATGGCACAGACTTTAATATTCTTTAAAGCCTTTACGGATAATTCCGAGAACGCTTGGTTCTGGTCAATATAGTTCAAAAGCTTAAAAGCTTGATACAAAGCAAAGTAAAAAGGTATCGCTGCCGCGTACATATCAATTAAAACGAGCGATTTCATATAAGCAATATCTGGATACGATTCTCCAGCAAAATTCCCGATCCTTGGCACCAAAAATATGCAGAAGGCAAGAACTGGGATTCCAATAAGAATATCAGCCATCTTCAAAAAGAGTGTTGTTCCCCGTTTCATAAAGAGCACCTCGCTAATCTAATTATGAAAAAATTCTAACATACCGTTTATTGTTTTACAATAAATTAGTATTGTTTTTTATTATATTATTGTTGTTAATGTAGCATATTGATGCTTGATTTACAACTTGTTCAATAAAGCTGTCCGTTAGTGGGACTAAAAAAGAGACCCACAGCAACAGGCTGCGGGTCTAAGTTATATTTAATAAGGGGGTCGAGATTTTGTGCTCGTTAGCATTGAATAAACCCAAGATTATTTCCATCCCTTCGCAGTTCGACTCCATTTTACTATCGCCTCCATTTCTTCTGTATTGCAAACTCAACACTTAATTACTAATCCGATCCGTTGTCATATATACCCTATTTTCACTTTCGATTTCGTTTTTACATCTCCTGATCTGTTGTCAACAGCCATTCGGAATCAAAAAAACCCAATCCAGAGATCGGGTTTTAGGCTTACTATTTGTCGCGTTTAACAAATCGCGATATCAAAAATGCATTTACACACCAAGCAATAACGCCTAATAACATCAAACCTACAATAACTGTAACAAATATATTGATAATTCCTTTTATCGCATCGCCTTCTATAGCTCCAAGCATTACCAGTACCATTAATAGAAGAAATCCTAAGATAATATACGCCAACGCATTGCCCAAAATCATTAACATGTTCTTTTTCGTGAAATTCGTAAAATACTTCTTCACAATGATTTACCTCCGATTTTAGCGTCTAATCAAAGAATTTAAGAGAAAACCCTTCGGCTACCATTTTTGTAGAAGTATAGTTTCCATTCATATATTATACCACGACAGATTGAAAGATCGTCCATAAAAATCTGCTACCCACACGCATCGATTGTCCGCGGCTAAACATCAGAATTGGCATGCTCCTGGTACCCGAGCGTTAGGAATCATCTTACATTCGTCCGCCGCTCACAACTAACCATTCCCCGGTCTCCCAGTCAGACAGCTCATTGCTAGTAGGCTTATAGTAGAGATCAAACCGGATGGCCATCTCCCCTTCCCAAGGATGACGAATAAATAGTGATCGAAAAATCTCGTCCAGACCAGGAATCGCGAATCCAATCGGGTCAGGGAAAAGGTTCTCTAACTCGTCTCTCGTTAGATCTGTTTCTAACGCAAATTGGAAAATTGGAACATTCGTGTACTGATCGTAAACGAGCTCAAACTTTGGTGTGCGTTTGATTGAAAAATTAGTAATATCAGTCGCGAATTCCTCTTCCTCCGCAGGTATGATGAACGGCCAGTCCTCACCCGGGTAGCGATATAATGCAGCTCTTTTTGCGAGTTCCACAAGCATGTCCTTCCACTTTAAAGGCGGCATTGATGCTGCAGGAATGTTTATGCCTGCATGATCCATACCAATAAGCCTACCTTCAAGTCGCCGGTATAGTTGTTCGATTGACATCGCTTCCTCCTGCACCGATACCAATTGATCAACTGCATGGCCAAGAGGGAATGTGTTTTCCGAGTCCGTTATATTGCTCCACGAGACAGTTGGTAATGCTACTTTCTCCCACCGAAATGCGATTCTAGGCAAAGCCGTACTACCTAGCCTACTCGAAGGGATTCCCTCCAGAATATTGCTAAATTGAGCTCCCCACTCTCGCTCTGCTTCTGTGTTCTGTGGAAAAACAAATGCAAGTTCTTGAATCCTGTCCATTCATATTGCCCTCCCTTTTTTGGGCCCATTCACATAACAGGCTGCCTGGATGTACTATCGTTCCTCGTTAGTTCAAAAGAACGTAAATGGTTACCACGCAGATAGCCTTGTTCTAAAATCATTTTATCGGGAATATACAACTTCTTGTTTTTTGGAAAGGACAAGAAGTCGTATCCATAAAATAAAAAACCGCGTAGCACGCGGCTATTATGATAGAAAAGCCCAAAAGATGAGTCGTGTTCATTTTATTTAATTGTTTTGTAGTCTTTGTTTGCATTCTGCACAATGTTCACTTCTCGGTTTATTTCGATTAATCCATACGCATACGCCAATAGTTATACAAATAATACCCGTCATTATTACCAATGCCCATTCCATGTCATGCACGCTCCCTTTTCAAGATAATACTTCGCGGAATCTCGTAAAAATAGCCCCGTCATACTCTCGTTTCAGAAAACCCTTTCGCTCCTTCCTTCCGACTTTAAAAACTTCGCAATCCATCTTTCTTACTAAATAAAATTATACATTAATTCCACGATTGTAGTGAATGCTTCCCATGTGCTTTAAGAGCCGGATGCCTTTTTGGTACTGTTGCTCCTAGTTGCGGAAAGAATAAATAATGAACTCGCTCATAACCTTCAATATCTTCTATCCTAGTAAAAATATGAGCTCCACTACTCAATACAAACTCAACTATTTCTTTCCTCGAACAGATCGAAACATTCCCTTGATAAATGCATTATTCAGAAGAATGATCGTTGTATAACTTCGCGATTCGATCGATCCGGTTCGTCCAAATGCCTCCCAAATAATTAGAAGGCAATCGTTCGATATCCCCGGGTTATGTATGGACAGAACACTACATTTAACACATATGTATGGAACTATTCTGCCCGTTACTTCAACGAAACAAGGAGCAGCTGTCGCCGGCAAACTGCTCCTTGTTTGTTCAGCTAACGTGTCCTGTTAGTTCAGTACCTACTATTTAGGGTTTTGCCATTATTGATTCATTGATTAGTTTACAAAGATAGCCAACTATGTATTCTCTTTTTGTTATTTCTTCGAGGTCGTTATTCTCTACAAGGTCATTTATCCCTTTATTAATAACTTCCCATAATGGTGAGCCTTCAAATTGTCCATACGGATGTGACATAGCACTGTATCCCTCCCCAACGTATCCTTCATTTCATTATATAAAAGATATTGCTTATTCAACTATTCTGCCCCGTTCGGAACAGGCTGCCGATGCTACTGCGGTCATTCCTCCCCCTGGCTGAGCCATGGCAGTCTCCCACTTGCAATTAATATAGATCCTGTTGGATACAGCTATTTTATATTTAGGATAATTATAGCAATTAAGTAATAGTTTGGTTTAAGTTCATATGATATATTTGTTGTGGAGCCTGTCAGGCGAAGATGGTATCACCAATATTTGTAGCAGAGGAGCTGTCATTTGGACTTCCAACGAACCGGTCGGAAGAGGAGAATTTGGATTAACGTTCCCTGTACGTCTAGTATCCGATATCAGAAAGTCTCAGGAATGGTATCGCAATGTTCTGCAATGTCACGACATCAGTGGCTATGGACATGCAACTCGGGGAGACAGAGGGGGCATGGGGCTCATTGTCAGCACAGCCGCTTCGCCGGACCATATTCGCCCGAACGCAGTTGCACAGAAGTGCACGGATGAACTAGCGGAAGCGGCAAGCTCGGCGTATGGCTGTGATTCTTTAGTTGAGGTCGCGTGGAATAACCTCGCTTATATCATCGAGGAAGTACGCAGCAGAGGTGGTAAAATTTCAGTAGAGCCTTATGAATACGCGCACGAAGGCCGACTCTACATGAAAGCGCATATTACCGATTATGACGGTTACAACATTGTTTTGAGCGCCAACCGTTCACAGACGGAAGAACCGATTTCGCAGCTGCCGGAAGATAAGTTTATAAAGACGGTTCAAGTACGCCTTGTTTCCGATTTGAAGAAATCGCTAGACTGGTACAAAAAAGTGCTGGGATGCGACGAGGTGAACGATTCCGGGTATGCAAGACGAGGTGATCCGGAGGCACCGTATCCTGTGATGGAAGTGATTTTGCAGCAGGCGGCATCTCCGCACGATGTATGTCCGAATGCCCAATGCGCTAAAGTCAGAGACGTTGAGGGTTTATGGGAAGGCCCCGATTTCCCGTGGGATACATTTGTTCATGTATCATGGGAGGATGTACTTCTTATCGTTGACGAAGTACGATCCCAAGGCGGTACGATCGGAACGGAACCGTTTGAAACCTCAAATGATGGATGGGACTTTCTCGATGCGCGTATTACGGACCCGGACGGGTACAGCATTATTCTTGGAGGCATGAGAAGGAGCGGCGAAGCCTAATCATATCATTGAAAGCCCTCTCGTATTGATCGAAAGGGGCTTTCGCAGCTTTTACCACCGTTTCCAGAATGGCTAACGTAACAAGCAGCTCGTCTTTTTATAATCTAAACACTTTTTAACAGCCTGCTGGATTTCTCCAGCAGGCTGTTGCTTTATTGTAGTGTTGTTCTCCGTTAGCTTAAGGAATGATATAAACAACGAAACAAGGAGCAGCTACGTTGGCAGACTGCTCGCTTCTGCTGCCAGAAGTAGGTATAGTATAGTATAGTAGTAGAAGTTGAAAATATATTCCAGGAGGCTACAACCATGTCACAGGAAATTTGGATTAACCTGCCAGTCAAAGATGTTGAGAGGTCAACAGCCTTTTTCAATGAGATTGGACTCCATGCGGTGAGCGTTGGTAACGAGAGAGCCAAACTTGCCATAGGCCAAACAACGATTCTGCTGTTCCCGGATGCGGAGTTTGAGAAATTTACAGGTTCGAAAATCGCAGATACTTCCCATAGCGCAGAAGTAATATTCTCCATTGGTGCTGATAGCAGAGAAGAAGTTGATACCTTTATTCAAAAAGTAGAGTTTGCCGGAGGAAGCATTTTTGGCAAGCCGAATGAAATTGACGGGTGGATGTACGGCGCAGGATTTGCCGACCTGGACGGTCACCGCTGGAACCTGCTGTACATGGATGAGAGCAAAATGCCGAAACTCTAATATGGAAACGCCGGTCACCTGCTTAAGGTCACCGGTGTTTTGATTTATTCTTTGACGTTAAAAAACGTTTCGTTTGCGATCTGGATCAATTTATTAGTTGCTTCTTTACTTGATGGATCTTGAACCAATGTAAAAAATACTTCGTGTAATTCCTCGGTTCGTGCTAAGACTCTGTCTTTCGACTTTACTTCTCTTAATGAAATATAGAGGTTGTGTAAGCTTATATCTAGATCATCGTTAACATCCTCAAAAGAAGTCAGCTCCGACATCGCTGCCACACTAGATACACTTGAAATCATCGATCTGTACGTATAATCATTACTTGCATACCGAAGCTTCCTAGAACATTACCTAGTTGATACCTAAACGAGGTATCAATTGATTTTTGAAGTTCTCTTCTTTGACTTTGGGATTCAATACATTTAAAGCTAAGTATCACTAAGAAGAATGATAATAGAATTATTATGTAAGTACTTTTCTTCTTCATCCAAACAGCTCCTAAAACGATTTTGCACACTTTACACACATGGAGCCGCTGCCAACGGCAAAGTGCTCCTTGTTTCGTTGAACTATCGTTCCTCGTTAGCTCAATTACCTTTGTTAACATGACTTATTCTACTGAGATTTATTAAGCTGTATATGAAAATGAATAAAGACCCCCATATAATAAAAG
>NZ_FOCJ01000009.1 GCF_900110075.1 Paenibacillus sp. OV219 | reverse complement strand
AAACTCTCCATAATAGGCGAAATGGCGAAGCCATTTGCGCCAAATGAATTTGCTTGTTAGCTCATTCAAAAAACTAGCTCGTCAGAAACACTTTCGCCAGATGGCGATCGTCGTTCCGACGTATTTTAGACCTTGTGACAGGTCGCTCATTGTTCAGTTTTCAAGGAACAAATTTGTTTCATTTATTCGCCCATGTCTCAGCGGCGACTTGATTAATATATCACATCCGAACATTCAATTGCAAGCTTTTTTTCAAATCTTTTTTCTCACTTGCTTGCCAGCCTTTCAGCTGTTTGTCCGTTTCCCGGAGGCGGTAATAAAGAATTTATCATATCTCCCTACACAGCGTCAAGCATCTTTCGACAAAAAAATCGCAGACCATTACAGCCTGCGATTCGCCCTTTATGAAACGCAGTGATAACGCAGCTCAAGTGCCTCCGTATCAGCGGCTAATGGCATAAATGCGACCTCACGAATGTATCCGCGTTTAACCAGCTTTTGCAATAGGAGCGACAAATCGATATGCAAATCCATAAGCAGTGGATGAAGCTGAAGCTCCATTACGCTCCACGGCTCCTCTCGGCTGCACAGAATCGTAAAGAGCAGCTCACAGGAGGATTTCATTTTGCTCATCACAGAAAACTCACAAGCAAGCATGACAAGCTGTACCCGCTTCTCCAGCGATTCAGGCGATGTCGTCAGCTCCTCATACAGCTTATAGATGCCTGGATGGAACCTGCGCATCTGCCGCCATACGGTCAGCTCGGGATGAGCGCCTTCTTCTATTAGAGCGATGTGCGCCCAATGATGAAGCGCCGCAAGAATATGCGTATATGCATCGAGCAAATTCTTGTCTTGCAGATCCTGCTTCGCTTGCAGATAAGTGCGAATAAAGTTTGAGAACTCGGCAAGCTCCTTCTGTCCGCGAACAGAAGATGGGAAGGACAACAGGCTGTCACGTAAATCCGTCAAGTAATTGTCTCGATCCAATAGGATCTCCCCCTGTGCGAGCCATTGTATAATGCTGCGGTTCTCCACTCCTGATGTCCAGTGCTCAAGCACAGCAGGACTTACGGTTCGAATTTGAATCCGTTCGCCGCCGTAGCTGACATGCTCGATGCCTCGCTCTGGATCATCTATTGAAGATACAACCAGCAGCAGAAGATCCAGACCGTCGATTAACGGATTATAAGGAAAAGGATTCTCAATTGCAGCTAAGCTAATGACGTTCTCACTATGTTCAAAACTTTGTTTAAAATGCGCTTTTATATGCTCCACGTCTTACCCCCATATAGCTTCATGCTTTTGTTTAAGCTATAATGATTTCGCAGTTGTTTATATGTTGTTCGACAATGTCTGCGCATTTTCCTGCCTAGCTTATATAGAAAAGCGCTGGTATTTGTCAGAAGGGGTTGGAATGATGTTCGGAAAATCAAGCAAAATTAATGAATTTCGGCTCTGGGGCCTAATGTTTACGCTATTCGGTATGGGCCTAATGATACTGGGTACAGCCGGGATTGTATTCTGGGGACAAGCAGGTAAAGTATTCGCGGCCATCTTCATGGTCATCGGGATGATTGCGATGTTGGCTAGCGTAGGCGTCTACTTCTGGGCAGGTATGCTCTCGACAAGCGCACGCATCATCACTTGTCCGGAATGCGACCGTCAAACAAAGATGTTAGGCAAAACCGACCGCTGTATGTACTGTAAAACGAAAATGACTCTTGATCCGAAGCATGCGACGGATCTAGACGAGACTGAGGAAATTGAAGAGAGTACTCAGCCGCAAGTCTAACTCCTCGTCAAAAACAAACGAAACGCCCTTCACGTAGTCCACTGGACCGCATGAAGGGCGTTCTTGTTATAGATTAACATTATGGCAGCTGTTTTAATGATTGATTAATGATGCCCCAAATATCGTCGGATGAAAACTGTCTTTGCCATGTGGCAACGCCAGCAAGTCCGTATTTCTTCGCTAGTGCTGTGCGTGACTTCATTGATAGCCCGTCTTCGAGCCAGATGCGCTGAAGTGCGCCATCTTCTTTATACTCCACGTAGTGTTGACCGGAATCTGCGTCAAAGGTGAGCTTCAGCTTACGCTCTGCTATGATTCCATTAACCGTATCCATGCCGAGTGCCTTCGACGTCACTTTTGTCTTACCGCTATCGTCCTTCTTCTCGGTCCAAAGCCTTGCATATAGAGGCATACCCAGCACGAGCTTGTTAGCCGGAACGCCATCCTCTTCAATAATGGTCTTAACCGATTGCTCCGTCCATGGCAGAGACGCTACGGAACCGGAGACAGGACTGGAAGCCCAATGCTCATCGTAGGCCATAATCATCATATAATCGACTGTCTTACCAAGCGCGGCGCGATCCAAGAACAAGGACCACATCTCGCTGTTCGACTTCGGCGACACGTCGATAGATACTACGACACCCTGCTCATGCATAAGCGGAGTTAGCTCACGTACGAACTGAACAAGATTTGCCTTGTCCGAGGTATTCACATTTTCAAAATCCAAGTTAATTCCCTGAAGCTGATACAACTCTGCAAAAGCAGACAACTGGCGAATCATCTGCAACCTCGTATTTGCACTTCCGAGCGCTGCCGTGGTACGGTCCGGCTCAAAACTGTTGCTGAACACCGCCCACACCTGCATGCCCTTCTTATGCGCCCATTGAACATATTGCTTGTCCGCTTTGCTCTTGATATTGCCTTCGTCATCTAGCAGTTCAAACCAGGTTGGCGAAACAACATTAACCCCTGTCAGTTCACCGATCTTGCTCGTATCCGGCGTCTGCTGGTAGACGGCCTCCCAGGTCAGATTGATTTTGCTGCCGATGACCTTCCACGCATTATAAGGAACCGGTTCCTGCTGCACCTTCACTTGCTCGAGATCCGTTAGCGTAATCCCCTTCTTCGAAGCATATCCAGCAACACCATCGATGCTTTGAACGATGTACCAGCCGTCCTTCTCGCCCCAAATACGCAATTCTTCCTTCTGAGCCAGGCGTTTGACGATCGTTGCATGATTAGAAGGGCTTGTACGAATAACGCCTTCCTCAGGCGAGATGCCGCGCTGCACCGCATCTCCGGCACGCATGACGGTAACAATATCAGTGTTCTTATTATATTCAATGTGTAAGCCATAAAGCTCTTCAAGCGGTGTTGTAGGCAAGTAGACCTCGTCATCCTTCACTTCCGCAGCAATGCGAAGCGGATATGCCGCCTTGTTCATCGTCGCCGTAAGTGCATTCGTCTTGAAGCGAAGGACCTTGTTCGCATTCGTCATAACGATCGTGCCAGTCTTGTCCTCGAAGTACACCTCTTGCTCCAGCCCTAGTTGATCATGGATAAATGATAAAGGCAGCCTGATGTTGTTACCTTCGACTGAAGCTCCGACTTTTGCAGCCTCACCATGATAAATAATTGGATGCGCTGTACCATAATCAGGCTTTACTTCTCTATTGTTAGGGGACAGCCGTTCCCAGCCTACCCAGATCACACTTAGCATAGCGAGCAATCCGCTCAGCACGACAATCCATTTCAAATAGCCGCCACTCTTTCGTCTAGCCCGGAAACGAACGGGTTCCACGTAGTAACACTCCTCCCTGATGGTAAACGATAGGTTGCGCCCTGAATATTATGGGCATAAAAAACGCGCATGAAGGTGTGCTTCCACTCCTCAGGCGCGCGTCCAATTCAAATGTTCAAATCAAACAAAATAAATGATTAATGATTGTGCCGCGTTGTACAATCTGGGCAAATGCCGTAGATCTCCATGCGATGACCTTCTACCTTAAATCCAGTTTCTCTGGAGGCAGCTGCTTCCACTTCAGTCAACGGTGGGTAGTCGAAATCCACAATGGTGCCGCAGGTACGGCAAATCGCATGATAATGCTCAGATAAATCAGCATCGAATCGGCTAGAATCATCACCGTAAGTCAGTTCCCTAATAAGACCTGCTTCAACAAACAGACGGAGATTATTATAAATGGTCGCTACGCTCATACTAGGGAATGAAGGCGAAAGCGACTTATAAATTTCATCTGCAGTGGGATGAGTCATGGCATGCATGAGATAGCTTAAGATAGCATAACGCTGCGGGGTCATACGAACGCCGGTGCTTTTCAATTGTTCTAGTGCTTGTTCAACGGTTGCACCCATATTGGCACGTCCTTTCCGCTTTGTTAGAACCATTTTACGTGGATGCTTTTCATTTTGTCAATGAAGTGGAAAATCATTTTAAAGTTTGTAACGATTTACCAGTATGCTGCTGTTCGCATTTATATTGATCCGAAACGTGCCTGCGCCGATATTTCCACGGATTGTTTTCTTGCTAATCGTAAGCGGTAAATCACTCGAAACATCACCAAATGTAACAGAGCCGTTAACCGAATAGTTGCCCTGCACAGGAAGCTGCAAATGGATCTCGCCGATGGAGCTGTCAATGTCCCAATCGCCGCCAACGGCAGCACTAGCCACACCAATATCACCATTAAGCGTATCTGCCTTGATTGCGCCTGAGGCTTCCCTAATCGTAATCTGGCCATTCTTCGTATCCGACTCGATATCGCCTGTAATTTGCAACAGCTCGATGTCGCCGCTTTGCGTGGAAGCCTGTACTGAACCGGCAGCGTGCGCCAATTTAATGTTCCCGTTAAAAGCACTGAGCACGGCGTCCCCTTCCAAATCAGAGACGACAATGCCTCCGTTCTTCGTCTCGGCGTCAACTGGACCTGTCAAACTGCGAAGCGTAAGCTCTCCATAAGTTGCTCTGATACGAAGGCCTCCAGCTATATTGAGCCCAGAAATATCAACAGGGCCATTCATAACGTCGATGCTTAGCTCCGGATCAAGTTCAGCCATCTGTTCAGTCGCTGTGTTCGTGCTAGCTGTCGCATTATTATTCGTATACGCTTCCGGCGGCGTTAATGTTGCTTGCGGACTTCCAAATGCCGACTGCGCTGGTATCGTCACTAACATATTCATACGCGGAACACGGTTGCCATTAGCACCGTAAGGATGGCCTTTTGCCTCAATTTCTACTTTCTTACCGCCGTTCATAGTGACGATCGACTTCTCAGCAACTTCGTCAGCTTCTTCTTTATCGGTTGAATCGACCCACATAACCGTCTCCACGGTGACTGCATGAACATCTCCGCGCCTTACGGTCACTTTACCATTCGGATTATTGATAGCGATGCTTGTCGTGTCCGGCTGCAGCACTTCACTCATTAGCCCCTTGTTATACTGAAAGCCCTTCTCTTCGCTATATCCGCTCGTACCCGTCAAATTCACCTTGAATTCGTCTAACCAGCGAAACGGCATGGATGCATATTGCGTTACGCCGAAAGCGATAACTGCAATTACCGTCGCGAGCACAGCGCCGCCGATATCAAAGGACGACTTCCTCGAAGCTGTACGGTACACGATGCTAAGGATAACCACCTCTATGCCAAGCATGACAAAAGCAGCCGGCCACCACTTACCCAGCAGCTCGATATCGTTGCGGCCGCGGAATTGATCCCAGAGCAGGAATGCACCTATCGTGATCATTATGGCCGATGCAGTAAAGCGCCCTAACTTGAACATCGCATTCTTCCTCCTGGAAGCCGCGATGAGCGCAATAATAATTAAGCCCGCTCCTGGGGTGTATGAGCCGAGATCATCTAGAGCCGCAAGCAGCGCTTCCGGGGCTTGCACGAGCCAGAGCAGAATGAGCGCCAAGCCGATGACGCTTATCCCTTGCAGCGCAGTGATGAATCCGCTTGTTCGCAGCTGTTCTGCAGCAGCTACGATAGTTGAAGCTTCTAAGGCGCGCAGTTTGGCCTTCAGCTGCAGCGTATCGAAGACGCTGTAGAACCAGAAGAACGGTAGCGCGAGACCAAGAAAAATGATAAGCAGCGCGTATTTGCCGCCACCTTCATCGGCGAACCGAATCATCGCTGCGATATCCGTCAAGGTGCCGAGAAGCAAGAGCAGCCCTGTCAAGGGTTTGCCAAGCGCCAAATGCCCGCCGCCTGGGACGATAAATGCAAGCAACGGCGCAAAGAATGCACTCCACGAGCGCTCACGCATTGGCATGGCCTCCTTCCCGTACTCCAAGTAATTAACGTGTCATTATTATGTAGTACATATTGTATCACATTTATTGCCATGCAAAAGAGGCATGTCCACGCTCGGCGGACATGCCTCTCTCTCAATTAACGGTAAAGCCTATTGATTCAAGCGCTCTAGCAGCAGCTTGTTAACAAGCGCTGGATTCGCTTTGCCCTTCGTTTCCTTCATCACTTGACCAACGAGGAAGCCGATTGCCTTCTCTTTGCCGGCTTTGAAATCTTCCACCGACTGTGGATTGCCGCTTACGATGCGGTCAACCACTTCTGCGATTGCGCCTTCGTCGCTGATCTGAACAAGTCCTTGCTCTTCGACGATTTGCTGCGGACGCTTGCCGGTTTCAAGCATTTCCTTAAATACCGTCTTCGCGATCTTGCTGCTGATCGTCCCTTTCTCCATAAGACCGATCATCTCGCCGAGCCCTTGGCCTGTCAGCTTGATATCATCTAGCTCGAGACCGCCAGCATTCAAGTAGCCGAGCAGGTCACCCATAATCCAGTTGGACACTGCTTTGGCATCCTTCGTATATTGCAGCGATTCTTCGAAGAAATCTGCTAGTTTCTTCGAGGACGTGATAACGCCTGCGTCGTACGAAGGGAGACCGAACTCTGCGGAATAACGAGCTTGGCGCGCATCCGGCAGCTCCGGAATCGACGCTTGCACGCGTGCTTTCCACTCGTCATCGATGTGAATCTGCACAAGATCCGGGTCTGGGAAGTAACGATAGTCATGCGCTTCTTCCTTGGAACGCATGGAGAACGTCTTCCCTTGCGTCTCATCCCAGCGACGTGTTTCTTGAACAACTTTGCCACCGCTATCGAGAATGTCTGCTTGGCGCATCTGCTCGTACTCGAGACCGCGCTGTACGCCGCGGAACGAGTTCATGTTCTTCAGCTCGGCGCGAGTGCCGAGCTGCTCTTGGTCGTAAGGACGGATACTGATGTTGGCGTCGCAGCGAAGCGAGCCTTCCTCCATCTTAACGTCGGACACTTCGCAATAGAGCATGATCGCTTTCAGCTTCTCGAGGTACGCCTTCGCTTCTTCAGGCGTGCGGATGTCTGGCTCGGATACGATCTCAACAAGCGGCGTACCGACACGGTTGAAGTCCACAAGGGAGCCAAAGCCGCCTTCGATATGCGTCAGCTTACCGGCATCTTCTTCAAGGTGAAGGCGAGTAATGCCGATGCGCTTCGTCTTCCCGTCCACTTCGATGTCGATCCAGCCATGTTCGCCGACCGGCTTGTCGAATTGGGAAATTTGGTACGCTTTGGGTGAATCTGGGTAGAAATAGTTCTTGCGGTCGAACTTGCTGTTGTCGGCGATCTGGCAGTTGAGCGCCATTGCAGCCTTCATCGCATATTCAAGCGCCTGGCGGTTCAGCACCGGCAGCACGCCAGGGTGCCCGAGACAGATCGGACATGTATGTGTATTCGGCGGTGCGCCGAAGGATGTGGAGCAGCCGCAGAAGATTTTGCTCTTCGTGTGTAGCTCGACGTGCACTTCCAGCCCGACGACCGTTTCGTATTGGTTCTGTTCAAACATCTCGTAGCCCTCCTGCTTCATTGGCATCCGCGTGTATTATAGCTGCGGACGCTGTTTGTGATGCTCAGTGTGCTGTTCATACGCATGCGCGGCGCGAAGCACCGTGCGCTCGTCGAACGCTTTGCCGATAATTTGCAGGCCGATTGGCAAGCCTTCTGCGAAGCCACATGGCACGCTGATTGCCGGAACGCCAGCAAGGCTGACCGGAATCGTACAAATATCGTTCAAATACATCGTGAGCGGATCGCCCACTTGCTCACCGATGCGGAATGCCGTTGTCGGCGCAGTAGGCCCGATAATGAGGTCAAAGTCTTTGAACACATTATCAAAGTCCTGCTTGATTAGCGTGCGGACCTTCTGTGCTTTCAGATAATAAGCATCATAATAACCGGAGCTGAGCGCGTACGTACCAAGCATAATCCGGCGCTTCACTTCAGAGCCGAAGCCTTGACTGCGGGATTTGCGGTACAGATCGATCAGGTTGTCTGGGTTCTCTGCGCGAACGCCGTAGCGGACGCCATCGAAACGGGCCAGGTTGGACGATGCTTCGGAAGAAGCGAGCAAGTAGTATGTTGCGACCGCATATTCGGTATGCGGCATTGACACTTCTTCCCATGTTGCGCCTAGGCTCTCGAACTGTTTCAACGCCGCAAGTACAGCTTCTTTCACAGCTGGATCAATGCCTTGGCCCATATATTCCTTCGGTACGCCAATGCGTAGCCCTTTCACATCGCCTGAGAGCGCGCTGACATAATCGGGAATGTCCACATTCGCCGAAGTCGAATCGCCCGGATCATAGCCAGCAATGGCTTGCAGCACATAAGCGGAATCTTCAACGTTCTTCGTCAGCGGACCGATCTGGTCAAGGGACGAAGCGAATGCAACGAGGCCAAAGCGCGACACAAGGCCGTAAGTTGGCTTGAGGCCAACAATACCGCAATAGGCCGCAGGCTGACGGATCGAACCGCCCGTGTCGGAGCCAAGCGCGAAGTAAACTTGTCCAGCAGCAACAGATGCTGCGGAGCCGCCGCTTGAGCCGCCCGGCACGAAATCCGTGTTCCACGGGTTGCGAGTCGGGAAGAAGCTCGAGTTCTCGTTCGAACCACCCATTGCGAACTCGTCCATGTTCAGCTTGCCGATCGTAATCGACTGCGCTGCCTTCAGCTTCTTCACTACAGAAGCATCATAGATCGGATCATAATTGCGCAGGAATTGGCTCGCGCAGGTCGTCGTGATTCCTTCTGTTACAATGTTGTCTTTAATACCTGCAGGAAGGCCGAACAACAGACCTTGCTCCCCGCCGGCTTGCAGTGCGCTGTCCAGTTCAGCCGCAGCTTGGCGCGCACCTTCTTCGTTCAATGTCAAAAAGGCTTTAATGGATTCATCCGTCTTCGCAATTTGCGCGTAGGAAGCCTCTACGAGGTCAAGAGCCGACAGCTCTTTCGTTCTTAACTTGCTATGTACGTCTTGAAGGCGTAAATCAAAGAGTGCCAACAGCCTTTCCTCCTTTCGCTATGTAAGCGTATCTCGTAAGTGTCTTATTCCAATACAGCCGGCACTTTAAACTGGCCGTCATCCTCGTCTGGTGCATTGCGCAGCGCTGTTTCATTGGAAACCGAAGGCTTAATGACATCGTCGCGCATCACATTATATACCGGCAGCACATGGCTGGTCGGTTCTACGTCATCTGTATTTAGCTCGTTCAGCTTCTCTGCGTATTTCAGAATCGCATTCAGCTGACCGTTAAACTGCTCTTTCTCCTGTTCGGAAAGCTCCAGCCGGGCCAAATTGGCCACATGCTCAACATCTTTTATCGTAATGCTCATCGTATTATGTCCCGTCCTTTCTAACCATTTTGCACATATTCTACCTATTATAACGTAAGCGGCCGTTCAAACTCAATGATAAAGCGCATGAGCGGTAGTGGCGGAATGATCTCGAATATGAAGAGAAAGTTCATCTAGAGCTAAGGGTTCTTTTACATTTATTTCAGCTTGATTTAAGGTTTGCCACACATACTGGGTCTTGTAACCAACTCCACTACCAAAAAACAGGAGGAAATAATAATGAACAAAACGATGAAGGCTATCGGCCTAACAGCAGCCATTGCGGTGATGATACCGCTGAGCGCGTACGCAGCGACAAACTCAACTTCGACAACGACAAATACGACGAATACGACGGCTACGCAGCAACAGGGCAAGGAAAGCGGCAAGTTCAACGTTCATTTTGAGCAAAAGGTCGGTTTCGGCGGCGCAGTGAGCCAAGAGGTGCTTGATCTACTCAAACTAGATGCAGCAGCGCTTAAAGAGAAGCTTGCTGCCGGCAAGACGCTCGCTCAGGTTGCTGAAGAGCAAGGCGTATCACGCGACGCATTGAAGCAGGCGTTGACTACGGCCTTCGAGAAGCAGCAAGCGGCTGAGAAGCAAGCATTCTCGGACAACCTCGATAAGCTTGTCGATAGCGATCCTGGCTCAATGACGGACGGACGGGGCGGCAGAGGCAAAGGCGGCGGCTTCGGTATGGAATTCCAGGGTAAAGAAGGCTTCCACTTCGAGAACAAAACGGACATTAATGCAGCTGCGGCGCCAGTACTCGGAATGAGCGACGTCGAATTAAACACAGTGCTTCAAGAAGGCAACAACAAGTCGTTGGCTGATCTTGCAACCGACAGAGGCGTTGACGTTCAGAAGGTTATTGACGCTGTGAAGCAAGCGATCATTAACGACTTGAACGCATCTGTGAAAGCAGGCGACCTCACGCAAGAGCAAGCAGACAAAGCGATTGCTGACGCTGCTAAGATCGCGGAGAACACGGTGAACGGTAAAGGCTCTCGCGTGAAGATGAGCGGTCAATTCGGCTTTGGAAACACGGATCTGTCCGGCGCTGCAACGGCGCTCGGCCTTACGGCTGATGACTTGAAGACTGCGCTCGCTTCCGGCAAAACGTTGGCAGATGTGGCGAAGGATAAAGGCGTGGATGTACAGAAGGTGATCGATGCGGTGAAACAAACGATCGTTGACGGCCTGAATGCAGCAGTGACAGCAGGCAAATTGACGCAAGACCAAGCGGATAAACAAATTGCGAAAGCAGATGAGCTTGCAACGAATGTGGTGAACGGCAAATTGCAACGTAAATTTCATATCATGGAGAAGCATGTGAAGGCAGGCGACACTAGCGCTGCAACCTCGACTTCGGCTTCAACGACGAACGCGTAATCAAGGACCATACTTAAGAAACGACCGTTCCCCTGTCTTTATGGCAGGAGGGCGGTTTTTTTATTTTCGAGTAGACGATTTATGTGTCAAATCCTCTCTCATAATTTCCGGAAAGCCGTACGCATACCTATTCCCTTACACTATGAAGTAAGCGATACCATTATAGCTGATAAGGAGCGGAGCAATCCGATGAGTGATGCTGCTGCAAAACGAGATTATAGTATTACAGGTCCCGAGCGGTTCCATGCCATGGAGAAAGGGCTTGTGTCTGCCGATTGGTACAAATGTGCAATTCCGAGGAAACGGTTGAAGGAGCTCATGGTCAGACGAAACGGTCCTGCACTGCGAGATATTTTGCTCTATCTTGCCGCTATTGTAGGGACTGGTTATCTCGCGTATCTATCATGGGGCACATGGTGGGCCATCCCCGCTTTTGCCTTATACGGCACGGTTTACTTCGTTGGTTCGGTATCCAAATGGCATGAATACAGTCACGGAACACCATTCAAAACCGGCTGGCCCAATGAAGTGGTCTATCAGTTCACTTCGTTCCTCATCCTCGTGCAAGCGACGAACTTCCGGTGGAGTCATGTGCGGCATCATACGGACACGTACATCGTCGGCAGCGATCCGGAAATTATGGCCCCTCGCCCACCGAAGTTTAGCCAACTGATCCGGTCAGCTTTTCGGATTGAAGATGTGAAGGGGAATACGCCGAAAACATTGTTCCTGCACGCCATCGGCCATCTGAACAAGGATGAGAAAGAACTCATACCGGAAAGCCAGTACGGTAAGCTCCGCTGGGAAGCACGTATATTCATCGGTGTGTTTGTAGTCATGATCGGGCTTTGTTTCTATCTACACAGCATTCTGCCGCTAATGTTCATCGGATTACCAGCTTACTACGGGTCCTTCCTCATGACTGTGTTGAATGTAACGCAGCATATGGGACTGTACGAAGACAAACTAGATCACCGGCTCTGCTGCCGAACCTTCTATACGAATCCGATTCTCCGGTTTCTGTACACGAACATGAACTACCATATGGAGCACCATATGTTCCCGATGGTTCCCTATTACAATTTGCCGAAGCTTCATGAAGAGATTAAGCAGGATTGTCCTGCCGCAGCCCCTAGCTTCTCAGCAGCTGTTCGCGAGGCGGTCTCCGCGTTATGGCGAATCCGTAAGGAACCGACACATGTGGTGACGAAGTATCGAGATTTTGCTGATCGTATTGAACGGGATGCGAAAGGCGCATAGCGTAAAAAAGGCTGACACTGGTTAATCCCAGCATCAGCCTTTTCATTAGTCTGTTAAATCCAAGCCTTCAAATGCACTTGGCGAATAAACTCTTCCCGTGTCTGAGGCTCGCCTTCCGCGTCTTCCTCTTCGGCATCCTCGAGGTCACCGTTCATAATGCGCTTAAACAGCTCCTCATTATGCGTAGCCAGTGCAAAGTCGATAAGCGCTTCCCGCTCCAAACGATCCACCTCAAGCCGCACCAGCACTTCCTCAAGCTCCACATCCGCAGTAGGCACGTAAAAATTACGGTTCGCTTTCGGAACCCGAATTACATAGTCGAACACGTTGTCCGCATTACGGTCATACGCGATGATATAGCCATATTCCCCTACCGGAAGCCCTTGTTCAAAAAGGTCCGACATAATTACAACACGCTGGCCTAGCTTAAACATGTACAACCACTCCCGTCACCTTTTGCCGAAACTCTATCTCCTTCTATCCTACTAAAAAATAGGGTTGAAGTCCAATAGAGAGAGTTTACTAGAGGGCATCAAGGGAAGGCCGTTTGCGAAGCAGCGCGGATGCAGCGGTAAGCAGCGCGAGGATGAGTACAAGCGTAGTTACGACGCTTGCCGCGAGAGGCTCCTCACTTGCTGCAGGGTCATATTGCGAATACGCTAAATGCGGCAGCATTCCTGGGCTAAAAGCGAGTTCATGAGGAAATGCAGAAGCCGTTAGCGCGAGCATTGCCGCCACGCCAAGTGCGCAACCCGCTGCAGCCGCTCCGCTTCGCAGCCATGAGCTGAAGAATAACGTCAGCGATCCAGCGAGGCAGAGCCAGAGGCTGAACAGGAGGTAGGCGTACAGGCTGTACTGCCAATCGACGGAATGGAATAATACCGTCGTATAGTACAGCGCAGCGCCAAAGCCTCCCGCAAAGGCGGTGATGACGAGCAGCGTCATTGCTGCCCATTTGGCCGTAACGAAAGAGAAATAAGAGACTGGCTTGACGAGAATCATGCTTGTAAGTCCGCTTGTTCGCTCGGCAGAGATGATGCCCATGACCGAGAGCGACAGAATAAGGACGCCGATCGTATTAAACTGCCCCAGTGTCTGGGCCATCACTTCGGAAGCCGATGGCTTCGGAATGGAAATGACCGCCCCAGGAGGCAAGTTCCCGGCATGAGCAAGTATGTCAGGCAGAAAATAAGACATCACCGGCTGCATCGCGCCATACAGAATAAACACTAGCGGCACCCAGAGCAGCTTATAGCTGCGGAACAGTTCCAGCTGTTCTTTGCGGTATAGAACAAACCACTGCCTTAACCCTTTCTTCATCCTCGGTTCACCACCTTCATGAAGAGATCCTCCAATGTTGAATAGCCGATTTCCAGCTTCGTGACCGGGAGGTTCAGCTCTAACAGCTGCTCTAGCACGATGCGTCTCGCTTCACTCCTGTCATGAACGATCAGCTTAGCTGCACAGCTGTTAAGCGGATCTATCTCGAAACGAATTATGCATGAATCTGCTTGCTTTGCTAGTGCCTGCAGCCATTTCGCCAATGCCTCGCGAGCATCTGAGCCTGCCTCGTTCTCAATTTCGAGCAGCAGAACCGGGTCACGATTCGCCGCGCGGATCTCACTCAGCTGTCCTTGAAGCGCGATACGACCACTTTCCATAATGAGCACATCATCGCACAGCTCCTCCGCATCATGCAGCACATGCGTAGAGAATAGAATCGTCGTCTCCTGCTTCAACTCGCCGAGCAGTTCCATTACATCGCGCCGTCCGATCGGGTCCAACGCGGACACAGGCTCGTCCAGAATAAGCAGCTTCGGTCTGTGGATGAGTGCCTGCGCAAGGCAGAGACGCTGCTTCATGCCGCCGGAGTAGCCGGCAATACGCCGTTTACCGGCTGCCCCAATGCCGACTCGCTCGAGCAGCTCGGCACTTCGCTGCACCGCATCCCTTCTTCCCATGCCGCACAGCTCAGCCGCATATTGGACAAATTCCAAGCCGCTCATCCAACCGTGAAAAGCAGGCGTCTGCGGCAAGTATCCGATCAGCCCGCGATGATCCGCTCCCGGCTGTACGCCCTGGATGCGGATCGTTCCGGACGTAGGCATGAGCAGTCCGGTCAGCATACGAATCGTCGTTGTTTTGCCAGCGCCGTTCGGTCCAAGCAGAGCTGTGCAGCGCCCTTCGCCTAGCGAGAAGGATACGTCCTGCAGAGCTTTAGTAGAGCTATTGCCGAACTGTTTGCTGAGGTTATGAACCTCGAGAAGCTTCTCCATCTCCATCGCTGTCGCACCCTTCCCTACGTTTGCTTTCTTCCAATGAGGAAGAACAAGATAGATCCGACAATATTGAACAGCACGATGATCAGAATCCACATCCATTTGGACCCTCTAGTTTGTTCAGCTCGAGCACATACGACGATTGCTGTGATCATAAGAACAAGCTGGACGATTGCAAACGGCAAAATAATCGACAGCAGCTGATTTGTTGTAAGTTGATCCATCTTCTAGCTCCCCTTTCTCTTGCGATATTGGCTCCAATCTACCCGAACGATTAACAGATAGAACAGCAGCGGCATCGGACACTGGATGAGTCCCCATATCCCCCAGAACCATGGATATCTGCTATGCTTCCGCGCATCCGTGAACAGCCAGGAGGACTGGGCGATCAGAACAATCGCGGCTCCAGCGATAAGAAGGACGAGCTTCATTCCTGCCATTGGCGTCGCCGCCTCTCTCTGCGATTTATGCCGCTCACGGCCAAGAAGGCGATTGCCGCCACTAAAGCTGTTCCTTGCACGATTGCGAATAGGATAATGCTGCTCTGCCAGAGCAGCAGCAGCCCGCTCAGCACCAGCGCGCCGATAAGCCAGAGCAGCGCCAGTTCCTTCCAGTATCGCTGCCGCAACGCCTTATTATGCTCGCGGGCAAGCGCAGTTAGCGTGGCAAGCGAAGGCGGGTTCGGCGGTGTGATGGACTGATCCCACTGCTCGATGTGAGGGTCAAGCAGCTCGCGGTAATCTTTTTCGAGCGCTTGTTCTTGCTCTTGTTCTTGCTCCTGCGCCTGTATTCGCTTCGAACGATTCAAATCTTCGGGATATCTCATTCGTCGCCCAGCTCCTTCCTCAATTGCTTCAATCCGTTATGCAGTCTGGACTTCACGGTCCCGACCGGAATTTCGAGCCATGCGGCTATCTCCTCGTAGGCGTAGCCGTAATAATATTTCAGCAGAATCGGCACCCGGATTTCATAAGACAGCGCGCCGAGCGCATCTAGGGCATCCGGCCAATCGTGCTGCTGCATCGCCGCATCGAACCGAATCGCATGCAGCGCCTGCTCCTCGGTCTGCCATTTCTTCTCCCGATGCTGCTTGCGCATCTCATCCAAGTACCGCCTTGTTGCTATCGAAATGAGCCATGTCGAAAACTTGCTTCTGCTCTGAAAGCTGCGAATGCGCTCAATCGCCCTCAGCATCGTATCCTGCACCAAATCTTCCGTTAGCGCCTTGTTCATCGTTACCTTCAGCATGTATCGGTACAGCATCGGATAGTGGCTGTGCAGTAGACTAGCTAGCGCATGCTCGTCGCCGCGAACCGCGCGCCTAATCAGCTGCTCGTCTTCGACTGGCGGCTGTACTGTGTTCATGCCCCAGCTCCTTCTCTTTCCCTTACTTGTTCTATCGTCTCAAGCTCATTAACTTCGTTGTCCCCAATATGACGTACAGGTATGCCGAATTGTTCACTGCCCCTACAAAAAAAACCGGCCCGCTTCTGCTTTGCAGCAGAAACGAGCCGAACGCTCAGCTTATATGGTCATTGCGCCGTAGCCGCCATCCACTCGAATGAGCGAGCCGGTTACGTAGCTGGACGCCGCATCGGAAGCAAGCCAGACGGCCGCGCCTTGCAGCTCCTTCGGATCGCCGAAGCGCTTCATCGGCATATGTCCCATAATGCTGTTTACCCGCTCCTCGGACAGAATCGCGCGATTCTGCTCCGCCGGGAAGAACCCCGGCACGATGGCGTTGACGCGGATCCCGTGTGGCGCGAACTCGCACGCCAGAAACTGCGTCATGCTGTTCACGGCATGCTTCGACGCCGAATAAGTGAAGACACGCGACAGCGGCGGTCCTGACGAGACCGAGCTGATCGTAATAATGCTGCCGCCTGCGCCGGCGTCAATCATCGACCTGCCGAACACTTGGCAGGCGAGCATGACGCTCTTCGCGTTGACGTCCATAATGCGGTCCCATTCCTCTTCGGTAATCTCGAAGAATGGGGTCGCGCTGTTCGTGCCTGCCGTATGTAGCAGAATATTCGCCTGCCCCGATGGCGACCATTTGATGATCTCGCCGAGGACACGCTCGAGATCCGCCTTCACAGCGGCGTCTGCCTGGAACAGCGTGGCGCGGCCCGTTGCCAGGAGCTCCCGCAGCTTCGGCTCCGACTTCTCGGGATCACGCACGACAAGCGCCGCGTGCGCGCCGTGATCGATGAGCGCCTGCGCCATGACGCATCCGAGTGTACTCGCAGCTCCAATAATGACCGCAGTGCGGCCGGTTAGATCAAATAATGAACTTGCTTGTGCGATGATAACCGCCTCCGATGGGAACCGGCGGCGGGCAGACAGGCCTCCGTGCTTAAGCTAATGCTCTGTCACGTGCAGGAGCATCCGCTTCCGGTACGTCTCGGGACTTGCACCCACCGTCGTCTTAAACAACCTGCTAAAATGAGCCAGATGGTGAAAGCCGACTGCGCGGCACACTTCCGATACGGACTGGCGGGGCTCGAGCCGAAACAACATTTTGGCCTGATTGATTCGCCGGTTGTATAAGTATTTGAATACGGTCGTACCCGTCACATCCTTGAACAGATTGGACAAGTACGGCTTGGTGAGGTGAAGCGCGCTTGCGATATGATCAAGCGTGATCTCCTCCAGGTAATGATCTTCCAAGTACGAGATGACACTCTGTACATGCTGCTCCTTCAAAGAGCGATGCTCGCGCTCGTAAGCCGGCTCGCTGCACCAATCGCGAACGAGATGCAGCAGCTCGACGACTCGCAGCACGAAGCGGTCATAGGCGGTTCGCACACCTGTCTCGCTTTTACGCTTATAGAGCTGGTTCATCTCTTCAAGCAAGCCCTCGAGCTCTGCTTGGTCTTCCGTGCTGAGCGAAATGCGAATATTGCGCAGCTCCTCGAAGGGTCTAAGCAGCATCGCAGCGGTATCCGCTTGAAGCACTTTATGTATGTAGGCCGGATCCATATGAATGATCGTGCGAATGTAAGGCTTATGCGGAGACGGGTTGGGACAATGAAGCGTCATGCCATGCATGAGAATCAAATCGCCAGGCTGTAACGTTATCAGCTTGTCGCCGATCAAATATTTGCATTCGCCCTCTTGAAAATAATACAGCTCATAGAAGGCATGCGAATGAAATTGAGCACCAGGCATCGGATGATCATTCCGGTATATGAGCTCGATCGGCTGCTGCCATTGCATCGTGAGCGGCACACAGTTCCCCTCCATATTGAAGTACATATGAACTGATTTTATCATGCCGCTCCCATTTTCAGTACATGTTTTGCTAGATGCGAATCGCTTTATTTTGAGCAAGCAGGCAAAGTTCAGCCGCTTTGAAAGCATGCGCCTGCGTCATCGCGTTCTCTGTGCGGTTCAAGCAATCCAAGATTAGCTCGCCGAAGAAAGGAAACCCGATCTGCCCGCCAACGGAAAGATGGTGCTCGCCTTCATGGTTGACGAGATAGACGTGATCGCCGCTCTTCTCGCGTCCGACATCGATATACTTGCGCAGCTCAATGTAGCCGTCCGTGCCGAGAATCGTCGTTCTGCCATCACCCCATGTGCCGAGACCGTTCGGAGTGAACCAGTCCACGCGAAAATAATTCGTCGCTCCGTTATCCCCAACAAGCGTCGCATCGCCAAAATCCTCCAGCTCCGGGTAATCCGGGTTGCTGTAATTGGCAACCTTGCTGTGGGCAACCGTCGCGTCCTTGCAGCCTGCAAAGGACAGGAACTGCTCGATCTGATGGCTGCCGATATCGCAGAGAATGCCTCCGTACTGCTCTTTACGGAAGAACCAGTCAGGGCGCGACGCTTTATTCAGCCGGTGCGGACCTGTGCCGAGCACTTGCAGGACGCGTCCGATGGCGCCATCTTGTATGAGCTTGCCTGCGTAGATCGCGCTCTCCACATGCAGCCGTTCGCTATAGTAGACCATATATTTACGTCCAGTGGACGCTGCCGCCGCTTTCGCCGCTTCAAGCTGATCGAGCGAGGTAAATGGCGTTTTGTCCACAAAATAATCCTTGCCGTGGTTCATCACCTTCACACCTAACGCTCCACGCTCGGAAGGAACTGCTGCGGCTGCAACGAGACGTACCTCCGAATCTTCCAGAATAACTTCTGGCGACTGGGCGACTTGCGCTTGTGGAAAGGATTTGCGGAATGCTTCGACTTTCGCGGGATCCGCGTCGTACACCCACTTGATCGTACCGCCTGCTTCTAGCAGACCGTTCGTCATGCCATAGATGTGGCCGTGATCAAGCGCCATTGCCGCGAACACAAACTCGCCCGGGCCGCACACCGGCGACGGCTTCACGATGGATACCGGCGCGTAATTCATGCCGTCATTTCGATTAAACAGTGACATCGCCTTTCAGCTCCTCCTCTTGATACACCCATTGCTGCAACGCCTTAAAGCTGATCGCCAAGCTTTCGAACGGGTCACGCTGGCATGTATCCTGCTCCACGACGTACCATTCGACGCCGATTTCACGGCATGCTTCGATGATAGCCGGCCAGTTCAGATTGCCTTCGCCAATCTCTGCGAACACTTGCTGATCCTTCAAGATCGCCATGTCCTTGAGATGGATGACCTTCATCCGCTCGGACTTGCGAATCCATGCGACCGGATCGGCGCCTCCCGCCTGCACCCAGTACGTATCCAGCTCCAGGCTATAAGCGGCGGACTGCCCTTGCGGGGTTGATCCTTCAAGGAGTATATCCATGCCTGCCTTGCCGTTGCCTCCGAACTTCTCGAACTCAAACTTATGGTTGTGATAAACGAGTTCCAGTCCCGCTGCTGCGAGCTTCGTTCCGATATCGCAGAGGATTGCTGCCATCTCCTCATAGCCTTCGCGGCTAGTGCGATACTGCTCAGGCAGCCCACCTAAGCCGATGTACTTGCAATTCCATGCTTGGTGCTCGGCAATGAGCGCATCCAGATCATTCAGCAGCCGCTCGTACGGCACATGTGTTGCGCAAATTGTCAGACCATGGCGGTCGCAAATGCTGGCTACTTCATCCGGCGAAATCGGGCCAATACCAGATAATTGCACGGCGTCATAGCCGATCGCTTTTACTTTACCTAACGTTTCGTCGAGCTCTTCGGCTGTTCTCACATAGTCGCGGAGCGTATAGAGCTGCGCGGCGATTTGCTTCTTGAACAAGGTGGATCACTCCTTAATGGGATGATGGTGAAGGTCGAGAGGCGGACTATTTGGTCGCAGCAGGTGCTGCTTGTCTCTGGAATTTGGAGCTGGCGATTCGCTTGTTCAGCTCTGACTCATGCAGCGCTTCGTCGAGCGGCAGGTCGACCCAGCCGTCAATCCATGTCGAGAGGTGCATCGCGTTCGAGAGCGTGAGGCCGAAGATGCCCTCTTCACCTGGTGCAACAAGCGGCGTTCCATTCAGCACTGCGTCGGTGAAGTTCTGGAGAATACCCGCATGTTCAGGGCTAGGTCCACCGCTTGGAATGTCGATTTTCCAGCATTCCGGTGAAGCGAATGGCTCTTTGTTGCGCGCGTTGAACGCGGCTTCTTCCTCACGGATACGGTAAAACGTCATTTTGTCGTCTTCGATGACGATTTTGCCGCGGCTTCCTGCAACTTCGAGTCTGTTCGTGCCTGGCGCCTCGGATGTCGATGTAATGAACACCGCTGTCGCACCGTTCTCGTATTCCGCATATGCGGTCACTTCGTTCTCTACCTCGATGTCACGATTTTTGCCAAATTGACAGAACGCACGCATGCGAGTCGGCATCATGCCGGTCGTCCACTGCCACAAATCGAGGTTATGCGGGCATTGGTTAATGAGCACGCCTCCGCCTTCGCCGCCCCAAGTTGCGCGCCAAGTGCCTGAATCATAGTAGGCTTGCGTACGGTACCAGTTGGTGATTATCCAGTTGATGCGGCGGACTTCGCCGATTTCGCCGGATTGAATCATTTCGCGCAGCTTCTGGTAGAGCGGATTCATCCGCTGGTTGTAGACGATACCGAAGGTCTTGCCGCTGGCTGCCGCCGCTTCGTTCATCTGTCTTACCTGCTTGGCGTAAACGCCAGCCGGCTTCTCGATGAGGACGTGCATCCCTTTACTGAATGCATGGATCGCCTCGGAAGGATGGTCATAGTGCGGCGTTGCTACAACAACGGCATCTACCAAACCGGAATCGATCATCGCTGCGGAGTTCTCGAATACGGTGATTTTATCACCGTATGTTTCTCTCGCCCAAGCGCGCTTGCTTTCGAAACCGTCGCATACTGCGGTGAGGATAGCACCTTTGATCGAACCCGATGTCAGAATCGACGCGTGACCTGAACCCATATTTCCAATACCGATAATGCCAAAACGAAGCTGTTTCACTTAAATCTCCTCCATCCAAGTTTGAATTTGATTCACATAGGTTTGAAGCATGGTTGGTGTATCAAAGGTTTGGCTGAAATCTTCGAGGCCGAGCCAGCCGTCATAGCCGACTGCCTTCAGGTCGCGCAGCACCTGCTTCCACGGCACTTGACCGTTCGCGATCGGCCGCCAGCCTGCGCTCCATTCGATGGATTGAAGCGGATCACCAGTTAGTTGCGCTGGATGTGCTGGTGGCTGCCAACCTGCGTTCTTCACATGAACGTGCGCAAGGTAAGGGCCGAGCAGCTCTAGCCCCATCCGGTAGTTCTCGTAGCCTTCGTAAACCATGTTGCCGGGATCGTACAGCACCCCGATATGGTCGGGATTGAATGATGAGACAAGCCGGTGCGCAAGCGAGGCGCTCGGCGCGATGGTCAGATGATGCGTTTCGATGATTGCTTTGATGTTATAAGTGCGAGCAAGTTGTTCGACTTCATGTAAGTAGGATGTTGTTATGTTGAAAAGCTCGTTGTAATTGCGGCTGCGGTCATAGCCAGGGACGCCGGCACGGATCATCGTTGCGCCGAGCTTGCTAGCCAGTCGCATGATTTGTTCGGTGCCTTCGATGTCGCCGCAGGTGAGATATGGCGTGACGGAAATGGCTTGTCTGTTGTACTTGGCGGCCGCTTGTGCGAAGCGATTGATCTCGGTCTCGTCAGCACTTGGCGAGAGGGTGCAATGGTTGTTGCCCCAGAAGGATGGCGGCTCGCTTCGCAGATGCGGCGCGGTCTCTTTGCAGCGCCACTCGATGCCGTCGATGCCGGAAGCGGCGGCGGCTTCGCACAGCTGCTCCGGCGTCATGTCCGGCGCAGCAACGGTGAATACGGATAGTTTAAGTGCCATAGGGACGCTGGTCAGCTCCTCGTCTTCGTCTTCGATAACGCTTCCCAGATGCCGTTCAAGTATGTCGCGCCTAGCGCTCGGTCGTAGAGTCCGTAGCCTGGGCGGCCTTGCTCGCCCCAAATCATCCGGCCGTGGTCCGGTCTGAGCGGGCCGGTGAAGCCGGTGTCGTGGAGCGCTTCCAGTACGCGAACCATATCAATGGAGCCGGTGGAGGAGAGATGCGCCGATTCTTGGAACGAGCGCGGGCCTGTACGCAAGATGTTGCGCGTATGAGCAAAATGCAGTTTATTTTGGGAACCAAAGTGATGAATAATCGCGATTAGGTCGTTATCCTCGTTCGCACCAAGCGAGCCTGAGCAGAACGTAATGCCGTTCGCTGGGCTGTCGACATGCTCCGTGAGGCGGCGCAGCTGATCGAAGTTGCTGACGATCCGCGGCAAGCCGAAGATCGGCCATGGCGGATCATCCGGATGGATCGACATGACGACGCCCGCTTCCTCCGCGACAGGAATGACACGCTCGAGGAAGTAAGCAAGGTTGCTCCAAAGTTTGTCCTCCGTCACATCGGCGTAAGCGTCGATGAGCTGCCCCATCTCTTCTTTCGTATAGCTGGAGTCCCAACCCGGAAGTGAGAGATCACCATTGACCGGGTCCATGCGGGAGATCGTCTCGTCCTCGAAGGTGAGCGTGTTCGAGCCGTCTGCCAGCTGGAATGCCAGCTGGGAGCGTGTCCAATCGAACACGGGCATGAAATTGTAGCAAATGACCGGGACGCCAGCCTCACCTAGGCGGCGAATCGTTTGACTGTAGTTTTCAATGTAACGGTCGCGAGTCGGGCGTCCGAGCTTGATGTCCTCGTGTACGGGAACGCTTTCAATAACTGAAATTTGTAAGCCAGCGGCTTCGACAGTCTGTTTCAGCGCGAGGATGGACTCCATCGGCCACGCTTCGCCAACAGGCACATCATAAAGCGCTGTAACGATACCGGAAACCCCAGGAATTTGGCGGATATTTTGCAAAGTGACCGGATCGTCCTGGCCGAACCACCTAAATGACATAATCATGCTCTACACCTCTTGGATTAGGAATGTTAGTGCCCATCTGGCTGTATATACATGGAATTCCAAGCTAATTGTAGCATAGCGCAGAGAAATAAAAGCCAACTTCGAGGATGTGCTTAACCACAGTTAAATGATGCGGTGAAAAGTAGCGTTTGAGTTAAGTTGGGGGGGCGGTGGGCTTGTGGATGTGGAGCGTGGTTGGTGGGATGGTGGGAGGAGGTGAGCGTATGGCGGGGCGGACGGTGGATGAGGTGAGTGTAGGTGGGTTCGTGGGTTCGTGGGTGAAGTGAGCGTATGGCGGAGCGGACAGTGGAGAGTGTGGTGAGACGGAGATTATTGTTGCTGAGAGCATATATTTGCTCTCTCAGTGGATTTCCGCTGCACTTTTGGCGCTGAGAGCACGTATATGTTCTCTCGGACATAAATGAGGCTGACGATATAACTAATCGAGTCGATGAGAGAGTGAAAAGCCTCTCTCACCGTCGCAAACATGTCGCTTCGCTACCCGAGGGAGGCAAAATCCTCTCTCAAGGTAACCCGCGACATGCAATAAGCTGGAAACGCTAAACGCACATACTTGCTCCAACCACAATACACTCTCGACGCTGCAACCTTATCAACCAACCGCCTCTTAAGGGAGCACAATCAACCCTTCCGGCGATCGGGTCAGCTGACGGCAACCGGTGTCGGTAATGAGATAGCTGTTCTCGATGCCGACGACGCCGCGGCCGGGGAACGTGAACTTCGGCTCGACCGCGAGCACCATGCCGGGCGCAAGCGGCGTGCTGAAGCCTTTGGCGAGGACCGGCCATTCGTCGACTTCGAGACCGATGCCGTGGCCGAGAAATTTCACTTGGTTAACGCCGAACCCCATGAAGTGGTCAGTCAATCCGGCCGCAGCGGCTCCGGCGAGCGCATCCGCGTAAAGGCTATCGCATGCCGTACCCGGTCGCATCGCCGCTTCTGCAGCATGAATCAGCTCTTCTGCCTGCACATACGCTTCTGCCAAATCATCAGGCAATCCACCGATAACCGCCGTGCGAGTCTGATCAATCACATAGCCATCAATGCAGCAGCCGATATCAATGAGAATCGGCTCGCCTCGCGTAATCACTTTCCGGCTCGTGCTCTGAGGAAAGGATGGCCCTAGACCAAGCCCACCAGCGGGTCCGTCAAAGGCACTCGGCATTGCTACTGCCTCGCCCGCCCCAACCATGCCTGTCGTAATCTCCATATTGAACGTGCGGGTCCGCATCAATCCGATATGCCCACGCATCCGAATTTCATACTCAATACGAGCCATGAGCTCAAGCTCTGTAATGCCTTCCCGGATGATGGAAGTCGCTTCAACAAGCGCTTCAGCTACGACCTGCGCCGCCGCCTCAATTCGGCTTACTTCCCATGGCGATTTCACCATGCGCACCTGCCTCATCAGCGATGATCCGTCCACAAGCGTACAGCCGCTGCCAAGCACATCAACTAACCGCGCATAACTAGCCGCCGGCAACACATCCATCTCCGTTGCAATCCGCACAACCGCCTCACTGCTGCCGCTAGCAAACACAGTTGGATGATCCTTCTCCAGCTGCGGCTTAAATCCGCGCAATGACGGCATTGCCTCGACGCGTACTGCCGACTCCAACTGCGCCCGTTCCAAGCTTCGCCTCACATAGAAGACTGGTGTTCCCACCGCCGGAATAAATGCATAGCCAGCCTGCATGGAGCCCGTTATATAGAACAAATCGACATGCTGCGTCACCAGGAAAGCATCCATCTGCTCAGCAGTCATCAGCTGCTGCAGCCGGACGACTCGCGCCAGTACTTCATCCTTATCGATCGTTGCCACCAAATTGCTATGCACCGCGTTCGCTCCTTGCGTAAAGCCGTATTTTCCTCCATTACAACAAAAGAACAGCGGCTGAGTCAACTAAGACGTCAGATCTGCTGTTCCTTTAATGGTCTATTCCATGTGGTCTATGCCCATCGCAGCGTCGTATTATGCTCTCTCAGCGGCTACCCACCACCGTTACCCCTCTGACCGGTGTAGCTTGCGATATTTATATGGCGGAATGCCTATCGTCTTCTTGAACACATTCTTGAAGTGCGTCTCGCTCTGGTAGCCTACCAGCTCTGCGATGCGGTAGACAGGCTCGTTCTCCGTTCTCAAGTAATGCTTCGCGACCTCCATCCGGTAACTGACTAAATACTGAATCGGGCTGATCCCTTCCGATTGGCTGAACACGCGGCATGTGTAGCCAGGGCTGAAGAATGATGCCTTTGATAATTGCTCGAGGGTTATGGCATCCATGTAATGATTATGGATGTATTGCTTGATGGCGTCGACGGTCCGGTCGCTGCTTGTGGACGTTTCCTTTGCAAAACCGCCATGGCTGATTTGGGCCATTTTGATTAATAACAGCGCCATATAGTAACGAGTGCTAAAACCGGCGGGGACGTAAGGATCTTCTGCCAACCGAACAAGCATACGCGACAGCTCCAGCGCTTCATCGTAGCGGTCACCAAGATCGATTACAGGGCTAGCTCCGTGTTGTATGAGAGTGCCGGGCTGTTGATCGGTCAACTGAAAAGCTGAGAAGGACAAGGAAATGGCCTTGAACGGCGAAGCAGGATCCGCAAACTCCTCATGCCATACTCCCGTATCGTAGACCAGCAGCGAGCGTGGACCGACCCGGTAAAGTTTACCGTCAATCTCGAACGAGCCGCTTCCCTCGCGAATAAGCAGTAATTGCGCTTGATCCGGATGGTGATGCATCGGGAATGCGAATGTTTCGCCTCGTTCCAAATCAAAATCTAACACCGCATGCACATAAGGCAGGAATGGTTCGATAAATAGCGATTGAGACATGAGATCCCCCCTCTGTTTATAAAAAACAAAAGCCCATATCTTTTCGTCCAATATACCATCTGCTAGGCGCTTACAAATTATCATATACTCGGGTTACCAGATGTCGCAAGCGCTTTCCATTCCAAACTTGCAGCCGCAAATCTAATACGAATTCAACCCGGCGGGAGGTGAAAGGCTTTGGGAAAAGAGGCTAAACGCGAAGCAATCGCAGGCTATTTGTTCATTGCTCCGTGGATCGTCGGATTCGTCGTATTCGTACTGGGAGCGCTGGTCACCGCCTTCTACGTCAGCATGACCGATTGGGATTTGCTGACCCCATCCAAATGGATCGGCACGGACAATTACGAAACGCTCTTCCATGACAAAAAGTTTTGGATCTCGCTTCGAGTTACGGTCATCTATGTCGTTACCGCAGTCCCGCTCGGCATCATTTTCGGCTTCAGCATCGCGCTGCTGCTCAATCAGAAAATCAAGGGGTTGTCGATCTGGCGCACGATTTACTACTTTCCCGCCATCTTATCCGGTGTCGCCGTGTCGCTCATGTGGATGTGGGTGCTGAATCCGGATTTCGGCGTCATCAACCTGCTTCTTTCGTATGTCGGCATCCATGGTCCAGGCTGGATTGCCAGTCCGACATGGGCACTCCCCTCCCTCGTGATTATGAGCGTCTGGGGCTCGGGCGGCGGCATGATTATTTATTTGGCAGGTCTGCAAGGCATTCCCACGGAGCTGTATGAAGCGGCCGAAATCGACGGCTGCAGCAAGTGGAAGAAGCTGTGGAAGATTACGATTCCGATGATGACCTCCGTCATTTTCTTTAATCTCATCATCGGTATGATCAGCGCATTCCAGACGTTCACCGAAGCCTACGTCATTACCAACGGCGGCCCGGACAACGCGACGCTCTTCTATGCGATGTACTTGTACCAGAACGCCTTTAAGTTCTTCAAGATGGGCTACGCGTCCGCCTTAGCCTGGGTGCTGTTCCTAATCATCCTGCTAGTGACGATGCTATTGTTCGCGACTTCGAGAAAATGGGTCTACTATGCGACCGGAGAGGAGGAGCGGGGATGATGTCAACCTCCGAGAAGGTGCAGAAGGCCATTGTATATTTCATCATTGCATGCGGAGCACTCTTCCTGCTCGTTCCGCTTTGGTGGATGATTACGACCTCGATCAAGCCATATGCGGACGTATTTATTTTCCCGCCAGAGGTGATTCCTTCGCGGTTCCGCTTCGAGAACTACACGGATATATTCCGCATCCTGCCTTTCGGCCGATATTTTCTGAACACCCTACTCATCGCGACATTCGTAGTCAGCGGCACCGTCTTCTCGTCCGCTATGATCGGCTATGGCTTCGGCAACCTCAAATTTCCCGGCAGGAACGCCTTGTTCATCGTCATGCTCTCCACGATGATGATTCCCTATCATACGACCTTGGTGCCTCAATTCATTATTTTCAAAGAATTGGGTTGGCTCGACACCTATCTGCCGCTCATCGCGCCAGCGTTCTTCGGCACTCCATTCTACATCTTCTTGTACCGGCAATTCTTCATGAATATCCCGAAAGAATACAACGATGCAGCGAAGATTGACGGCTGCGGCTACTGGAGCACCTTCCTACGCATCATCATTCCCATGTCGCTTCCGGTCATCGGCGTCGTGACGATCTTCTCCTTCAATGGGGTATGGAACGATTTTCTCGGACCCCTGATCTATATCAATTCCGAGAGGCTGCGCACCATTCAGTTAGGCATTAATGCGCTTAGAGGACTGCACACGGTGGAGTGGCATCTGCTCATGGCAGCTTCCGTTATCGCGCTTGTTCCAACGGTCACGATCTTCTTCCTATTCCAACGCAAGATGATCCAAGGCGTGGTCGTATCCGGAATCAAAGGGTAACGAGAGGGGGGATGCGCGAAGCATTGGACCGCGTGTATACCGAAGCATAAGAAAACAAGGGGAGGCAGTGTAAAATGAGAACGCCGTCAAAATCAAATTGGAACCGTTTGCTGCTGTTCGTTACAGTTGGTCTGCTCGTCTTCTTAGCGGCCTGTTCCAACGGCAATTCAGGTAATTCCAAAGACAAAGTGACGATCAAGATGACGTACACCGGCGACGAGAACGCGACGAAGGTACTGAAAGCACGGATTGACAAGTACTTGGACAAATCGCTCAATATCGACGTACAGGTAACCGCGATTCCAGGCGGCGAATATTGGGATAAAGTTACGACAATGTTTGCCGGCGGCACGCAGCCGGACGTTCTGTTCATGAGCGAGCCGCTTAAGAAGTTCGCCAGCCAAGGTAAGCTGCTCGATATGACCTCTTACATCGATTCCAGCTCTACGTTCAAGAAGGACGATTTCTACCCCGCTTCCCTGCAATTCTATCAATATAACGGCAAGCAGTACGGGGTCCCGCAGGACTTGAATACGGCACTCTTCTTCTATAACGAAGATTTGTTCAAAGCAGCCGGCTTGAAGACGCCTTGGGAATCGTACGAGGAAGGGAACTGGACTTGGGATACTTACTTGGATGACGCTAAGAAACTAACCATTAAAGACGGCGACCGCGTGACGCAATTCGGAACCAGCTATCCGGGTATCGGCGGCTGGTGGTACAGCGCGTGGGTATACACGAACGGCGGCATGTATTTGAATGACGACAACTCGAAGTCGATATTCACGGATCCGAAGGTTGTCGGAGCGCTTACGTTTACGAGCGAGCTAGCGAACAAGTACGGCGTCGCTCCTTCACCTGCCGGCGGAGGTCAGGACGTGACAGGCATGACGTTCGCAACAGGAAAAATCGCCATGGAGCAGAACTTCTCATGGGCGATCGGCGGCTACAAAGAGCTGTCGTTCAAATGGAATGTAGCGCCTATGCCGGTGGCTAGCAAAGATATCGATCCTCTGACAACGTACATTCATAACTCGGGATTCTCGATCTCGAAGGATACGAAGCATCCTGATGAGGCATGGGCCGTCATCGAGGCGCTCACGACTCCGGATTCGTACGCGGATGATGCAGCGAGCCGCGGCATTATTCCGCCAAGACCGAGCGTCGTCGACAAGAAGGAAATTCTGAACGCCGAAGGTATGCCGTCCAACGCCAAGATCATTTCGCAAATGCTGCAAAAAGGAAAACTCTATCAGTTTACGGAAACGCAACCGGAAGAGGATCAAGTGTATTCGACGTATGGCGATCAGATCTTGAACAAGAAGGTGACGCCGGAAGAAGGTGCCAAGAAGATCTCGGAAGAAATCGATGCGATATTGAGCAAGAAGTAATTCCACTCCTATATCTGCTGAAGGGCACTTCCTATGACGGGAGTGCCTTTTCTCGGTTTAGAAGAGGTTGCAGTCGAACCTATTCTCTCGAATTCAAGACCGAAGCGGCCGAGTCAACTAAGACGTCAGCTCTGCCGTTCCTTTAATGGTCCATTCGATCGGATCAATCACATTGAACACACGCGGATACACAATTCGGGCAATCAGGACTACACCAGGCTTCAGCAGTGTAACTTCGTAATCGAAGCTGTCATTACGATACGTGTATGGAAACTCCTCATCGTCATTAATCACTTCGAAGACAACCATCTCAACGCGCTCCTTCAGAAAAGTGCCCGGCAACGGCACACCATTCGTATCCAGCTGCAAGTTGTGCTGCAAATAGAGTTCCGCCTCCGCTCTCGCGGCAATTTCATCAATGTGCAAGCGGCCATTCGCTAGCGCGGTCCTCTCCACCTGCTGCGCAGCTGCATGGGCAGCTCGATTGACGGCATGCTTTCCTTGAAATAAAGCGTTAATTGCCATCTCCTCATCCGTTTGCAGAGCATGCAGCAGCATCCAAATGACCATCATCAGCATCATAAACACAAGTTTATACATCGCTCGCGCCCCTTTCTCACTCTAAGGGACATATTCACTCATCTTCATGCCCGATGCACTTAGCTTCATCTCAGCGGGAGGTGGTGCAATTCCAATCAGCTGATCTATGGCGAATAAACCTTCAATCGGATAGCTAGCTTTCAGCGATAGCGAAGTCCCTCTCGGAAGCGGCGCAGCAGCATTCGTAGCATTCTCGCCCCTCTCCGAGCTGACTTCAAACGTAATAGATCCCGGATTAAGTCCAAAAGCGGCTAAACGAACCTTTGCTTCCTGCAGCATCTGCGCGTCGATATAGCCATGATCGCCATTCGCTCCAACTTCCAGCAAATAGTCCACCTCCTGCTGCAGTACCGCCTGTCTCACGATCAACACATGCTTATAGATCGGAGAGAACATAAACCAGCACATCATCGCAGCCAGCAAAATAAACACAAGCAAGCTCTTCATGGGCTCATACTCCGTATACGGTCCTGCATATGCGTCCCCGCTTGCACGAGCTGTTTCTTAGTACCCTTCTCACCGCCGGTCACATTCGAATAAATAATAAGTACGACGACAATAAGCAGCATGGTCATCAATAACGAACGCATATCGAGCCCTCCTATTCCTTACGGAAGCACGATGGTTCCGATCTTCGTATTCGCATTCGTGCCCTGCGTTTCTATCTGATCCTTCGTTCCAGTCGAATCTTTGGCGACTACAGCATTGAACAGCAATACAACGACAACAAGCATCATGACGGTAATCAAAATATTTCTCATCTTCCCAAACGCCTCCAAGTATTAATTTAAAGTACTAAACAACTTCTGACCTTCTCTAACCCATGGGTAGATAAAAATCTGAAACGTATACATAATCGGCAAGCCAGCCAGGACGAACAAAAGATAAGATGTTGATTCTTTCCGACTGTTCTTCGCCAGTTCAAGCTTCTCCTTATAATCTTGAATTCGCTCGCGCAGGAGCTCGTAGTATTGCTCGCTTTCATGGAGCCGAAGCGAGTCAATCGTCTCCACGAAGCTTAATCCTTCCTCGGTACCGAGCCGCAGCTTTAGCCTGCGAAGCGAACCTTCCGCATCGTGATACCACTCGCCGAGCAGCATCTGCATTTCACTGCGCATCGTGCGGGTATAAGGTAGACAACGCATGAGCTTCGTATGGATATGAAGCGAGGAGCCTGCTAGATAGAGCAGCTGGTTGCTGACAATATAGATTTCTTTGGTCATACGTTCGGCGCGCGTCCTTCGAATAGCATCCAGCCAAGGCTGATCCCAGAGCAGAAGCAGCACAATGATAGACAGCAGCAACGGAGCGGCCGCTCGCGGTATTCCTCCAATATCGACTAGCGATAACCCGTAAGCAAGCATGCACCAGAGCGGTATCCCTGCAAAAAACAACCGGCGTGCCAATACGTACAGCGCTGCATCACCGGTGAACCCGCAGCCCGCGAGCAGCCGCTCCCGCTCCTTGAACGAAGCTTCTCCACGGTTAATTCTAGCGATGGCAAGCCACTTGCCACTCACCGCTCTGGTCCGCCACTGCATGAATGCCAAATGCGCGAACCGTGGTCGCCTCGCCGTAATTACCTTCAGTAGCGAAGCCACGAATACGAAGCCAAGCACGTATTGACCAGCAAGAGCCGCCCACATAACCGCTTCACCGATGGAAATATTCATGAGCCTCAAGTCTCCTCTCCTACCGCTCCGCCTTACTCACATCTTCTTGCGAGACAGCCACAATCCCATCACAAAGGAGCAGAATATCATGACGGCTGCGTTCAGCAGCATATTGCGACCGCCCTGATCGGCGATATAGTATTGGTACGCATTGCCCGCGTTGTAATGAAAGTTGATTCCAAGAAACAAGATGAGGAAGAAAACAGGCGAGAAGTTTGCTATTCGAATCTCGAGCAGCTTGTTGCGCTCCTGCTGATTGGCAATGCGGGCTTTACGCATATCGATGATCAGATCCTTCAAGTTAGCAGCGATTGGATGCCCCTCAGCAAGCCCTGCCCGGACGATATTGACAAAATAATCCGCCCACACATGACCGAGTGAAGCTGCAAAAATGCGCAGGCTAGCTTCGTGATCGCCACGAACGGACACATTGCGGTACAGCTGCTCAAACACGGCTTGCATCGGTCCGAGCAACCGCTTCTCTTCGACAGTTCGCTGCAGAGCAGCACGAATCTGCCTGCCGCCACTAACGAGACAGCATTGATAGAACAGCTCAACAGCCGGCAAGAAATCTACTCGTGTCTTCATCTGACGGCGAGTGAGCATGGAGCGAAGCGTCATATACGGCAGCGATATGAGGAGTCCTCCAAGCATCAACGAGCCTTTGAGACTTTGAAAGAATAAGGCTCCGAATGAAACACCGACAAGTAACAGCAGCAAGCTCAGTCCGGCAACAGAACTGATTCGCCATTCCAGATGTAGCGACTCAAGCAGCTCTGACAAGTGACGGTGCGGCCGTTCAAACTGTTCCAAATACCTGGCTATCCGAGCTTGCAGCCGTTGATCCTGCTTGTAATTCAACCGACCAGCAGCCTGTTGATGATGTAGCCACACACCAAGCAAACCGCGAAACACAACGTACATGCAGCCAAACAACGCAATCGTAAAAGCAATCAGTCCAAACCTCAGCATCCGGTTCGATCAGCCCCTTCCTCCGGCCACGCACGCTGCAGAGTGAAGCCTGCGCAAGTCCTGCCACCCAGGACTAGCTTCGCCCAGGCCTGCTCGGATGGCGCCGCCGGATAGCTCCATTCCAGTGACTGCTCATTAAACACAGCCCAGTCCCGAACGGCTGGCCCGCCATCCTTCCAACTAATCTCCGCAAGTCTCACAAGTCTGCGTTTCCCCGCCGAGAACTGCATCTCAATGCCAATCTGGGTGACATACTCTGTGATTCGCTTCGCCAGCCGCTCCGGGCTCATGCCACGTCCATCAAGCATGCACATATCCGTAATCGCTTCCGATACATCCTCAAGCGCATTCGCATGCAGCGTCGTCATCGATCCGGCATGTCCGCGCGTGCAGGCACGGACATAGATGTTCGCATCATCATCCCGAATCTCCGCATGAATAATTCGCTGTGGAGACTGCCGCAGTGCCAGCTTGAACGCTTGGGTCGAACGGTGCTGCGCATCCTCCTCGTCCACCTCGTACTCGATAACATTCTTGGACGGGAAATCTCGCTGAAGCATCAGCTCGTGCCGGCTCTCAATCGTGACAAGCCGCTCCTCGTCAGGCAGTTCACCGATTAGCGCTTTGATAAGATTCGTCTTGCCTGAGTTAGTCGGTCCGATAATGACGACATTGAATCGTGCATCTAACACCGCAAGCAGCATCATACGCAGCCGCTCGCTGATCGTGCCATACTCCGGCGTACTAAGCTGAGCCAGCTGAAATTTGCGTACCGTATAGAATCTAAGCGTCAATGTCGGCAGTGCTGTGAACCCGAATCCAGTCATCGTAACGCGCGTTCCGTCGCGCAGCATCACTTCAGCCCATCGTTTGCGCGGATTAATCCGGTCATTGTTGTAGAGCACGAGGTTCTGCTGAATACGCCCTACTTCTCTCAGCGACTCGAACGAATACGCTGATGGCGAACTATTGCCGTCGCGCACCTCGAAGATACGAGTGCCGACAACTTGAATCTCCTCAAGTCCACTGCGTTCAGCCAGGATGAGCTCCAACACGTTCATGCCGATAACTTCGGCGAACAATGCTTCTGCCAGCGTGCCATAAAGATGGCTGTACCCTGGCAGCTCATGGATTCTCTGACGCAGCAGCCGATCCGCAATAACGGCCAATATGTGCTCACGGTCATCTGTGTAGCCGAGCACCGCTCGGTTCAAGCTCTCGTTATACTCGCGCTTCTCTTCTTCCGTATCACCACGGGGCAGCGCAAGGTAGGAGCGAATATCATCGGCGAGCCTACCAAAGTCCCGTTGCGCGCTTGCATTGGTGCTGCCCTCCACCACCACAGCCACTCCCGACTCCATCGCCCAGAGCTTCGCAGAGAAAGCAGACGGCGAGAACTTCTCCTCCTTCTGCATCAAGAGCTCACCCCGCCGCGATGCGTCAACAGCTTCTTATACCATGGCTGCACGACAAGCTTCGCTGGACGCTTCAGCCCGTAAGCCGCGATAAGCTGCTTTGCAGGTTCCTTCATCGATTCTTTACCCTGCTCATTCTGCATCATCCATTCGTCTAGCGTCCCCCGATCAAGCTGAGTAAGCATCGGCTGTGGCAGAGCCATCTCCCCGAGCAGCGAAACACCCATTTCTTTGCAAATGTCCTTCACTTGAAATCCTCCCTTACCCCATGGCTGATGTATAATAACCGCTTCGTAGTCATGAATCCCAATGCCGTAAAGTTCTGAAAGTTGTTTCACCCAGCGCTGGCCATCCTCTTGAAAATGGGATAAAGCGCTCGTTGTTGTCATCAGCCGCCGATCCGCCCTGCGCAGCGCGCAAAGAATGGCTGCATTATCCCAATAAGCGCCGGCATCAGCGACAACAACGTCAAAAGCCGCTTCAGCCGCACTCAGCAAATGCTCAATTTCTTCAATCGCGTAGAACTCCGCCTGATCACGCATCAGATTGCCAAGCAGCATATGCAGACCAGGCACCGCCTTGCTTACATGCATCGAGCGCAGCAGCTTGTCCGTCGTAAGGGTGCCCGTGCGCAGTTCAGGCCGCAGCGCATCAAGCGTAGCAGCAGGCTGATCGATGCCAATGAAACGATGGAGCTTAGCGCTCTTGAGGTTCAACTCCAAATACCCGACCGACAAGCCGCTGTACTGCGCTAACCGACAAGCGGTCGCGAACGCCGTCACCGTCGTCCCGATATTCGGTGTCGTGCCGAAGAACGTAAGGAGCGGAGCCCTGTGCGCCATTCCCCTTTGGCTTTGAACGCCAATCATCGCACCGCCTCCTCACCTATCTTAGAAGCTGCAATGTCGAGCGATTCCGAAGAGTACGCAATGACGACTTTGCTTGCGCCACTTTTACACAATGCATCGAGCTTCAGCCACTGCGCCTCCGTCAAATTCAAATTAATTGCATCTATGACGCCATTGGCATCCCGCCTTGCTGCATACATCCCTTCCTGATCACTGCTAGCCATTGCCTTCAAATTCGAATCATTCATATCATCAATTTCCAAATTGCCTGATGTCTTCACAGAAGCGACGGTTATGGGGTCTTCAAACAAACGCACTGACTCCGACTCGGCCCCCGAGCCATATACAATGACCTTATCTCCTGCCCGGATACCGCTTGATACGGACAAGACATAATCTCTCGGAATTTGGAAGGTTGACTGATTGCGCCCGGGCTGCAGTCGGAACTTGCCTACCTTCCACGTCAGCACTGGCTCATTCGCGCCAAGTGGCACGATTGCCTCCGATCCGATCAGTTCCTTGGCATCCGTAGACATCTCCGGCTCGTAAGATGCTCTTGAAATCTGCTTATTCCCAAGCATCTCTGCACTTAGCCGCTCACCGGAAGCAACAAAGCGCTGAGGTACGATGATGTTTACCGTTTCTTGAAACTGTACCTGCCGCAATTGCAGCACATAAACGCCGTATACGAGCAATGCTGACAGCAGCGCAGCCGTGACCGTGACGAGCAAATTCCGCTTTCTGTTCATCTGTTCATAGCCCATCCTTTCCGCAGCTTCTCAGCGAGAACAAAAAAAAGAACGCAAGCCGGGCATGTGCCCGTGCTTGCGTTCTTCGCATAGCGGTCGCTAATCATCTGCTTATTTATATTGACCTCATAATAGCAGACAACAATGGAGCTGTCTACCATAATAATACATAATTATCCCAATTCCTCCCGCTCCCGATATTCCGAAGGTGTGCACTGATAAACAGAACGGAACATTTTGCAGAAATAACTGAAGTTGTCAAAACCGGACTCCAGCGCCGCTTCGCCAATTGAGATCCGCCGATCTGCAAGGAGCGCAGCAGCAATTCGAATGCGAAGCGAATTAATAAAATCAATCGGCGTCTTGCGCATAAACGACTTAAACACTCGAGTGAAATGCCCCTCGCTCATGCCAGCCTCTGCCGCCAGCTCCTTGATGGTAAGCTTTCTCGCATAATGAGTATCAATGTAGGTCAGCACTGTTTTGAGCCGCTCCTGTGTATGCATATCAAGTGAAGACCGAGGCTCCCTACGTACGAACGCATCACGCGTCACGTATTCCGCAAGCAGCATGTACAACCCTGCCTTCAGCCGCATTGGCTTCGCCGGATCCTCCGAATGCTCTAGTGCAATGAGCGACATTAACGGATCGAACAAGCTTTCAGCGAGCGCATTTGACCCGGCATCCGCGTGAGGTTCAGGCACAAGCCTCCCCCGCCGAATCGGCTCCAAGTATTGCGTCGTTGCGCTGTCCCCTTGGCTCATCAGCCAATCCAGATGAAAGACGAGCGCCGCATAAGAGCACGCAGCGCCATCCAGTGAATAGCCGCCATGCAGCTCGCCGCCTGGGATAAACAGCACATCCCCCGCCTTTGCCGTATAGGTAGCCAAGCCGATCTGGAACACCGCTTCCCCGCTCACAATAGCGAGTAATTCCTCTTCCTCATGCCAATGATTATCTAGAATCGGCTCACCTGCCGCTTGGTCCATAAGGTAAATGCCGACAGGCAAACCGGTGCTGCCGTGACGGCGATTTTCGCGCAAATGATGGATATCCACCATACCATCTCCAAGTATCATAATTGTATTAATATTAAGCATAATAATACAAGAATGAATACTTTTCAATCAGTATACTGTTATTAGATACAGCGAAAAGCCATTTTGAGAGGATGAACCGATTTATGAAATTCAGCGACGGTTACTGGATGACCCGCGAAGGGTATCAAGTACTCACACCTTATGAAGTCCATGACGTAAAAGTCGATTCGAATAATAATCGCATTACCGTATATGCAACACACCGGCACTTGGAGAACCGCGCTAACACACTGAACGAGCCGCTCATGACGATGGAATTCTCTTCACCGATGAAGGATATTATTCGTGCAAAGTTCTATCACCATAAAGGAACTCGTCGCCTTGGCCCGTCTTCTTTCCCACTAATGACTGAAGGCGATGCAGCTGTAGAGATTCAAGATTCTGCAGAAGCTGTTACTCTAAAGAGCGGCGAAACGGCGGTTACGATCACAAAAGCGCACCCGCTTACAATTACTTACACGTACAAAGGTCGCAAGCTGACTCGCAGCGGCTTCCGCTCCACTGGCTACATCAAAGCGAATGACGGCAACCACCAATTCCGCGAGCAGCTGGACATCGGCATTGGCGAGACGGTATACGGGCTTGGCGAGCGGTTCACTCCTTTTGTCAAAAATGGACAAGTCGTTGACATCTGGAACCAGGATGGCGGAACAGCTTCCGAGCAGGCGTACAAAAACGTACCTTTCTATGTAACGAACCGTGGCTACGGTGTATTCGTGAATCACCCTGAGCTCGTTTCCTACGAAATCGCGTCAGAGAAAGTGTCCAAGGCGCAGTTTAGCGTAGCCGGCGAACAGCTTGAATATTACATCGTTGGCGGCGAATCGCTAAAAGATGTGCTTTCTAACTACACAGCGCTAACAGGTAAGCCAGCACTTCCTCCGGCTTGGTCGTTCGGCCTGTGGCTGACGACTTCGTTCACAACAAACTACGATGAAGCGACAGTAACGAGCTTCGTTGACGGTATGGCTGAGCGCGATCTTCCGCTTGCTGTGTTCCACTTCGACTGCTTCTGGATGAAAGAGTACGAGTGGTGCAACTTCGAATGGGATGAGCGTGTATTCCCAGATCCGAAGGGGATGCTGGAGCGCCTCAAGGCAAAAGGTCTTCACATCTGCGTCTGGATCAACAGCTATATTGCGCAGCGCTCTCCCTTGTTCGATGAAGCGATGGAGCTCGGCTATCTCGTGAAACGTCCGGACGGCAGCGTATGGCAGTGGGACTTGTGGCAGTACGGTATGGGCCTGGTTGACTTCACAAACCCGGCGGCATGCGATTGGTTCAAATCCAAGCTTGCAGTGCTAATTGATATGGGTGTCGACAGCTTCAAAACCGACTTCGGCGAGCGTATCCCGACGGATGTTGTGTACTTCGACGGCTCCGATCCAAAGCAAATGCACAATTACTACACACAGCTGTACAATAAAGTCGTCTTTGAATTGCTCGAAGAGAAACGTGGCAAAGGCGAAGCTGCTTTGTTTGCCCGCTCCGCTACAGCAGGCGGTCAGCAATTCCCGGTTCACTGGGGCGGCGACTGCGAAGCGACATACGAGTCGATGGCAGAAAGCCTCCGCGGCGGCCTGTCGCTAGGCTTGTCCGGCTTCAGCTTCTGGAGCCACGACATCGGCGGCTTCGAGCAAAGCTCCCCGCCAGATCTGTACAAGCGCTGGGTAGCATTCGGCTTGCTCTCAAGCCACAGCCGTCTGCATGGCAGCACTTCGTACCGCGTGCCTTGGCTGTATGACGAAGAAGCGGTTGACGTGCTTCGCCACTATACGAAGCTGAAGCTGCGCCTCATGCCATACTTATTCGGCCAATCCGTAGAGTCCGTGCGAATCGGCCTGCCGGTCATGCGCGCAATGGTGTTGGAATTCGGCGACGATCCGACTGTCGACTATCTCGACCGTCAATACATGCTTGGCGATTCCATTCTTGTCGCACCGATCTTCAATGCGGAAGGTGAATCGACGTACTACCTGCCGATGGGCACGTGGACGCACTACCTCTCTGGCGAGCAAGTAGAAGGCGGCGTATGGCGCCTGGATAAGTATGACTATTTCAGCATGCCGCTCTTCGTTCGTGAAAATTCACTCATTCCTGTCGGCGCAGAAGACAGCCGTCCGGATTACGATTATGCAGTAGGTGTTACGCTTCAGCTCTTCGCGCTTCAAGATGGTGCTGAGGCAACTGCGGTTGTACCGACTGTTACAGGTGAAACTGCGTTTACGGCTCGCGCGACACGCAGCGGCTCCACGATTACGGTGGATACGCAAGGTCAAGCTGAAGGCTGGCAAGTTCTCCTTCGCGGCGTGAACAGCGTTGCATCCGTTCAAGGCGGCGCGGCTGATATAGGCGCTGAAGGCGTACGGATCATCCCGGCTTCAGGTGCAGCGCAAGTGGTTATCGAGCTTTAAAAAAATAGCAGATGATAGGATCTGCATGCATCCTCAAGCTGTCGAGAATCTCGACAGCTTTTCTTTTTACCCATTTTCAGCTCTGAATTGTAACCGGTTATCAAGCAAGCTAAATGATTAAATTCTTTAAATATAGGATCATATGTAGAAAATACTTTTTATGCGGCCTCTTATATAATTCAACGTATGAAAGCGTTTTCGATAAAGAGGAGGTTGTGTATGTCGAAGATGAAACTAGCTATCAGGGTGGCAATTCCGGCAATGCTGGCGGTCTATTTGGCCGGCTGCAGCAATTCGAATCAATCAACATCCAACAATGAAAGTTCCACAGACACAGGAGAGAAAGTGGAAGTCGTTGTGTGGGGTCTCGACCCCTTGTCCGTCGGCAGCGGCAACAAGGAAATGATCGAACAATTTAACAAAGAACATCCTGGTATTAAATTGGTGACCCAAGCTATGCCGGGCTCCAGCGGCTACGACACCCAGGACCTTAGCAAACTGACCGCTGCGATAGCTGCAGGCTCTCCGCCGGATGTTGTCAACTTGAACGGACCATTCATTATGGAAGTAGCTTCACGGGGAATTCTTATGCCCTTGAACGACTTGATCGAATCTTCAAACCTCGATCTTTCTAGGTTCTATGATTACACGATCAAGGAAATGTCGTTCAAAGGTCAAGTATGGGGATTGCCTGCAGGAATGGACGACAGGGTTCTATACTACAACAAAGATCTGTTCAAGCAAGCCGGACTAGATCCCGACAAGCCGCCTACAACGTGGGATGAACTTCTAGACTATTCCAAAAAACTCACCATTATGAACGGCGATTCATTTAAACAGATCGGATTTCTCCCGAATTTCGGTAACAGTTGGTTCTACCTTTATGCGATTCAGAACAATGGGAAGTTTCTTGATGATGAAGGTAAAAAAGTTCTTCTAAACTCGCCTGAGAATGTGGCAGCTCTCGATTTCATGGTTAAAGGCTACGATCTTCTTGGCGGTGCGCAGAAGGCCAACGCATACTCCTCTTCATTCCAATCTGGTGCGAACGATCCATTCCTATCTGGGAAGCTGGCCATGGTAGTTAACGGGAACTGGGTCTTATCCGATCTGCTGCGCTTCTCGCCTAATCTTAATTTTGGCGTAGCAATGCCGCCTACACCAACAGGGGGCGATTTCAAAACATGGAGTGGTGGCTGGGCGTGGGGAGTACCGAAAGGCGCAAAAAATCCGAAGGAAGCTTTTGAAGTCGTAAAATGGCTGACAACAGAAGGTCCGAAATATCAGGCCGAAGCTGCAGCGAAATATAACACATCGCAGAAGAGGACCTATATTCCGAATTGGACAGCTAATATTGACTTGAACGAGTACTTGAACAAAACGTATATTGATCCGCTGCAAAACGAAAACGTCAAGAATGCGATCGATTTTACTGTTAAAGCGATGGAAAAATCGATCAGCCTTCCGGTATCTCCTGTCGGGCAACTGCTATGGTCGGAACATGCAAGGGCGATCGATGAAGCGATTTATCATAAAGGGAATACGAAAGAAATCTTGGACGCAGCCACTCAAAAAGTGCAAGTAGAGCTTGATAAGTTCTGGGCTAACAACACCAGCTTATCAAAATAATTCGGTACGAGAGAATAGGATAGCATCGATTATCCTATTCTCTATTCCAAAAGGAGCGTAATATGGCTCAATCGCAAAAAAGGTACCGACTGGCTCGAAGAGAAGCCATAATCGGCTACTGCTTCGCCTCCCCGTGGTTTATCGGGCTAATCGTGTTCGTCCTATTTCCGGTTTTCGCTTCGCTCAGATACAGCTTCATGGACTACGACATACTGCAACCACCCAAATGGGTCGGTTTCGCAAACTATACTGCATTGCTTCACGACAATCTATTCTGGAGATCCCTCTACAATACGCTTTATTACGTCGTATTTAGTGTCCCGTTGACGATTATCCTTGGTCTTGCCATCGCCCTTCTGCTCAATATAGAAATAAAGGGGATTGCAATTTACCGAACCCTCTATTATATTCCTTCGATCGTACCCATGGTTGCAGCCTCCATTTTGTGGGCATGGATTTTCGATCCAAACTTCGGAATATTAACGAATTTCGTACATCTATTCGGCCTATCTGCTCCTGGCTGGCTATCTGATCCTGCTTGGGCTAAAAATTCGCTGATCCTAATGTCCCTATGGGGAGCAGGAAGCGGAATGATTATCTATCTTGCCGGCTTAAAAAATATCCCAAAAGTGTATTATGAAGCGGCCGATATTGATGGCGCAGGAACGATACAGAAATTCTTTCATGTTACGCTTCCTCTTATTACGCCGACCCTGTTTTTCCAACTGATTATAGGAATGATTGGGAGCTTTCAGGTCTTTACCCAATCGTACATTATTACGGGCGGCGGGCCTAATGATTCAACACTGTTCTATGTTTTGTATTTATATAATAACGCATTCCGTTTTTGGAAAATGGGCTATGCGTCCGCGCTCGCTTGGGTACTATTTTTTATCATCATGTTCCTTACCTGGCTGAATCTCAAGCTATCGAAACGATGGGTGAATTACGACCAAATCTAGAGGAAAGGAGGAGGATGTATGCTGCAGTCGAGTGTTCCTAGGCATATTATCTTAATCGTTATTAGCATTTTTTTTGTATTTCCACTTCTATGGCTATTGTCAACATCACTGAAAACTGATCTTCAAGTATTCGTTGTACCGCCAGAATTGATACCGAAACCATTTTTATGGAAAAATTATATTAATTTATGGATCTACTTTCCTTATTTTTTGTTTTTGAAAAACACGGTGCTGGTCGTAGTACTCAGTGTATCCGGCGTTCTGCTAACCGCTCCTCTCGTAGGATATGCCTTCGCCAGACTGCGCTGGCCGGGAAGGGATTTCTTCTTCCTAGTTCTCCTCGGAACGATGATGCTCCCTAGTCAAGTCACTTTGATTCCTTTATATTTGCTTTTCAGCAAGTTGGGCTGGGTCAATACTTTTATGCCTCTTTGGGTACCCGCCTGGTTCGGCGGAGGCGCATTTTTCATTTTTCTGATCCGTCAATTTCTAATGTCGATTCCAAGAGATTTGGAAGAAAGCGCGTTTATCGACGGAGCTGGATATGTGAGGATTTATACGCATATCATGCTGCCTTTAATTCCTCCGGTGCTCACAACAGTGGCCATCTTTCAATTCATGGGTTCGTGGAACGATTTTATAGGCCCGCTCATTTACTTGAACGACCAGTCCAAATTTACACTTTCACTCGGTTTGCGGATATTTCAGCAGCAATCATCCCAATCGCAAGGTGAAATAGGCATGATGATGGCGGCAACAGTGATAACCGTCATTCCGGTCATCGTCTTCTTTTTCCTCGCTCAGAAGAAGTTCATCGAAGGCGTTGTTCTGAGTGGCATCAAAGCGTAATCAATAGCTTTAGAAATAATAATAATTATTTTAAAAGGTTGTGGGAAAGGTGTGTTCAGCTTTGAACCAATCACTTCAATTACAATGCTTACCGGAAGAGAAAGACATTCGATTCTTTGAGGAGAACGGATTCTGGGTGTCTCCGAAGATTTTTTCTGATGCACAGCTCGAGAAGATTATTGAACATCAAGATCGCATATATCAAGGAGTGTTTGAGACGGGAAGAACTCCCGTCTGCAACTGGCTCGAAGGCATTGACAACCCCCGAGCGCTCCGAAAAACGGACAATTCACATTGGTCGGATTTGACGCTCCGTACAGTGGCGACCGATCCGACGATCGGCGCAATCGCCGCCAAGCTGATGAATGCAAACATCATTCGGCTATGGCATGACCAACTGCTCTATAAGCCCGGCAGAGGGACAGGCAAAGAAATGGCAAATGTAGGCTGGCACCAAGACTTTGTCTATTGGCAAAACTGTATGGAACCAACATTGGTAACGGCTTGGGTTGCTTTCACCGATGTGGATCTTTCCAATGGCTGCATGCAGGCTGTTCCTCGGAGTCACAAGTGGGGACTCGTGAACGTTAACAACTTTTTCGAGCAAAACCTCGAGAAGCAACAAGCAGAGATAGAATTACCTGAAAATGAAGTTTTCAAGCCGGCTCCACTCGTTATGAGGGCGGGGCAAGTTAGCTTCCACCATTCGCTGACCATCCACGGCAGCGGCGCGAATGTGACCGATATGCCTCGGCGTTCGATGGCGGTTCACCTAATGACAGGTGATACGCGATATCGGCACACACCAAAGAGCAGTCATTTTAATGCACAAATTCTGAATGGCAATGAAGGAGATTTATATGAAGGCGATTCTTGGCCGATCCTTTATCCGTAACCAGCTGGGTCTTCGCCGATGTAAAAAAGAGACGTAGTGAAAGCTGCGTCTCCTTTACCTATTACCTCGTATTTGCTTGCGATATTCAAGAGGAGACATTCCCATATAATGCTTAAAAAAAATGCTGAACGTATGAATGGAGACGAAGCGCATCTCTTCCCCGATTACTGATATCGATTTGTCGGTCTCACGCAGCTGGTACTTTGCATTATCAAGGCATAAGTTGCGAATGTATTCACCGATTGTCATCCCGGTTGTCGTTTTAAACTCGCGTGCTAAGTGAGAACGGCTAATGTGCAGTTTTTCTGCGATTTCTTCAATGTTGTGATCGTGCCTTATTTCTTCTTGCAAGTAATCCATTAATTTAATGATCATGGGTTTGAGTGTTTTCGGTTTGTTGTCGCCAAGCGTCGTTCGATCGAGGTGCAGTCGAAGCAAGGTTGCCAGCAGTTGAAGAAATAGCCCCTGCGCCATTTCCGTACTTCCCTGCCGTCTATTTCTCACTTCACCGATGATCTGTTCAAACAATCGCTTAATCTGATGTTCCTCATCCGTTATGACCCTGTCTACACCGATCCCGTAATATTCCCCTTCGAAAGCGCGAAGCATGTCTAGCTTGAACCCCAAGTAATACAGCCGGAAATGTGAAATTCCATCTGTTAATCCGTAATGCCTTTCCCCAGGTTTCGTAATAAATAATTCGCACTCATTTATGTGATATACGGATTTATCGATAAAATAAGTCAACTGTCCCTGATCCAAGTAGCAAAGCTCAAAATGATCGTGGTAATGGGTTCTTACCGTCCAATCTTCGGTAGCGTTTATTCCGATATAAAACATATTGTGAATATCTGTAAACGGAAGCTCAAACCGCATTTCCGTATCCGATTCCACAACGCTGGTGCTATGCGGTTTTCCCATTTTCTCAGGTTTCGTCTCAATCATTGCTCCCTCACCTTCCCGTACATAACATGGCAGAGCTTGACCATTTGATAACAATGAGCGGGGACTAGTGCATTTCCAGTATCCTCATAATAAACCAGATTGTAACACAACAACATACTTCTCTAGCCCTCATTCCACCTAGAACAAAAAAAACGGTTAGCACGCTTTATGCGTACTAACCATATTCATCTCAATCCTAACCTTTTACAGCACCTGCAACCATGCCCTTGATAACGTACTTCTGCAGCACGAGGAATACCGCAATCGGCGGGATCCTAAGAGATGCGCTCTTCCTGCACGCACTTCCTCGGACCTCACGGCCCCTTCTATAAGCTGCTGCTCACCTACAGCTCTTAAAGCTTCACCTGATCATTCACTTCCGCATCCTTGCTCAGCTTGAGCGATTTGCGATATTCAACGAGCCCGATTCTGCAGCCCGGGCCGATCGTCACATCTGTTCCGCGAACGACATCCGCCATCGTATGCTCCAGATAAATGTACTCGCCTTCGATCAATTCCGCCGTCAGTTCCCTCTTCTGCGAAGCCGTGAACCACTGCTTCATGCCGCCCCACTTGCTCTTGCGAACGGTAACCTTATTGCCGCCGATTTCCTTCGCCTTGCATGGGCCCCAAGTGCGGATATCCACTTCTTTACCGCTGAGCAGTCCATGAATGTTGAAACCGCCTCGTGCATCGAAATGATCGGCTTCGCATTCGCCGAGCACATCCAACTGACCTCTCAGCTTCATGGAGCGACAGCGGACGCGGCCGGAAACGTTCAGCTGTCCAAGCACATTCATATGGCCGCCCAGTACGTCGCCAGACACCGTCGTTTCACCGATCTGTTGATATTGCCCCGCCTTGAGAGTACCGGAAACATGAAGCGAACCCATGCTTTTGACCAATTCGCTCTCAATGGTGCCAAGCACTTGGCCTTCGCCCATAACGCGGACGCTGTCGAACAGACCGCCGGACGTCGAGCCCGAGCCGGTAATCTTCACTTTTCTGCTTACGCCTGCTGCCATCGCACAAACCCTCCTAACGCACGAGCTGTTCGCGCGAGTGGACGACGGCGTCCGGATGCACGATAAGCTCGCTCTCGTATTCAACACGGTTAATCACACAGCCCGGACCGATCGATACCCGTCGTCCACGAACGAGCGATGCAGTCGTCTCCCGCAGCTCGATTTCATCGCCTTCAATGTGTTCCGCGCGCAGCTGCGTCTGCCACGCAGAAGGCAGAATCGAGTGAAGCAACCGCTTGAGCGTCCCGCTGTGCGTGTTCTTCACACGCAGCTCTCTGCAGCGAATCGTTTCTGCGCGAAACGGACCTTCCAGCCATATATGGAGCTGATCCGCGCTCAGCACGCCGCCCACGGCCAACGCTCCTCTTACTTCACAGCGGTTCGTACGGCAGTCGCCGTGCACTTTCATAAAGCCGCTGCCTTGGTAAACGTCGCACTGAACTTTTCCCTTCACGGTCACTTGCCCCTCCAGCTTTATCACTTCAGCTTGAACCGGGCCTTCCACCTTCAACTTCCCGCTTCCTTCGAACCGCTCCTCAGCTCTCACACTGCCTTTCACTGTCGCCATCCCGCTCATCTTGAACGAATAGCAATCGAGATTACCGTCCACCGTGCTGACACCTTCCAGCTCTACGCGGTGAAAATTGCCGCCACCTGTACGTCCCATACCTGCTATTGCAAAATCCGGCCGATTCATTGTGCTCATATTTATCATCCTCCATCAGTTCATCATCTTACTCTCATTATGAACCGAGTGCCGGATGCCAGACAGCGGCGGAAGATTGAACTTCCACTACGTCCGAAGACCGACCTCTATGAACGCAAAAAAAACAGAGCCCTATGCGGCCCTGCTGTCGTGATAATCCCATATTCAAAAATCAATAAGGCCAACGCTGATCTGCAGCGCCTCGTCTACTTTGCGCATCGTTTCATCGTCGAGGTGTGTGATCTTGTCGGTAAGACGCTGTTTATCAATCGTGCGAATCTGTTCGAGAAGAAGGACGGAATCACGGTCAAACCCATGAAGTGCCGCATCAATCTCTACATGCGTCGGCAACTTAGCCTTCTGTATTTGAGCTGTAATCGCAGCTACAATGACGGTTGGGCTAAAGCGGTTGCCAATATCATTTTGAATAACGAGAACAGGACGCACACCTCCCTGTTCAGAACCGACAACAGGTGACAAATCAGCAAAAAACACATCGCCGCGTTTAACGATCAAGCTTTACACCCCGCTTACGAGTCGGCCGAGCGTATCGCCGGCATCTTCCTCCGCTTGAAAAGCTTCCGACGCCATCACTAAGTTGATTTTGGCCATTTCCAAATAGCCACGCTGCATCGAATCGCGAATCTGACGTTTCTTCCGTTCTATCAAATACAATTTCATTGCCTGACGAATAAATTCGCTCCGGTTCGAGTTTTCTTTGGCGACGATTCCGTCGACTTCCTCCAGCAAATGATCCGGTAAGCTGATCATAATCCTTTTGGTGTTTTGCATATTGGCCACCGAACTCGCACCTCCAAAACATTTCCAACAAAAAACAGTAACAGTATGTCATTGTTTGGTCCGTATTATACACCCTCATATGTATGCGAGCCGTATATCAAGTATGCTGCATAACGATATGACTATGGTGTCCTTTATGACCTACAATGCATCCGCGAACGCCTTCAAAATACATTATTCGCGGTAAGACGATAAAATCCTCTAAATCCAGTGTAAATCCTTCACAGGGAATTGCTTCCTTGCGAAATTTACAGCAGCGGGTTGGTTACCGCCGTTACGCTGCCGCCGCGCAAGTAAACACGGGGCACACGATTTGCGATCATGCAAGTGATTTCATAATTAATCGTGTCAAGCTGGTCTGCAACATCATCTGCCGTTATAGCTGCATCGCCTTGGCAACCAATCAGGACAACTTCCTCGCCGACCTCGACAGGCTTATTCCCTATCGCAGCCGCCGCATCAAGCCCAATCATGCATTGGTCCATGCAGATCGTGCCGCGTACCGGAACTCGCTGTCCGCGCAGCAGCACTTCCGCCTTGCCAGTCAGCATCCGGCTGAAGCCGTCGGCATAACCGATAGGAAGCGTACCGATTGCTTCTGTCCCTTGTGTGAAGTAACGCGTACCGTAGCTGATTCCCCAGCCCGGAGGTGCATCCTTCACCATGACCACAGCGGTCTTCAAGGTGAGGACCGGCTCAAGCGCGATTCGCGAATGATTCACTTCAGCAGACGGATAAAGGCCGTACATGCTAATGCCGAGACGCAGCATACCGATGCCCATCTCCGGTGTATCAATGCCTGTCGCGCTATTAGCAGCATGGATAATCGGAATTTCAAGCCCCGCTGCCTTCAATTGCTCCACCACCTGGGAGAAGCGCTCGTATTGCAGCTCCGTATAACTCTTATTGGTCTCATCCGCGCGCGCGTAATGCGTGAATAGCCCTTCAACAACCAAATTCGGCTCTTTCATGGCGCGCTGAATGAATGGCAACGCATCGTCGCCAGCTAACACGCCAAGCCGGCCCATGCCGGTGTCGATCTTGACATGAACCGTCAATTTCTTATCGCTTGGCGGCAGTGCAGCTACTGCTGCAATAATGTCGTCGCTGAACAGCGCGATCGCGATGTTCGCTTCCCGTGCGGCAGCAAGCCCTTCCGGCGGAACATAGCCGAGCACGAGAATGTTCGCTATGATGCCGGCCTGCCGAAGCTGCAGCGCTTCGTCGAGGAAAGCGACGCCGAGGTAATCAATGCCGCAGCGCTCCGCCTCGCGTGCGATTTCAACTGCGCCGTGGCCGTAAGCGTTCGCTTTTACAGATGCCATAAGCCGCATACCTTGCGGAATCGCCTCGCGAAAGGACTGCAAGTTGCGCGCGAGCGCATCTAATGATATCTCTGCCCGAGTGGGGCGATAATAAGCACTAAAGTCCAACTTGGTCCACCTTCATTTCCAAAAAGTAAACGCCTACCGCAATTTGGGCAGGCGTTTTCTTATTAAACCCGTAGCCTATATGTTAAACGCTGAGGCTTCCGGCTGTCAATGAATTGGCGGGCTATTCGGGCTAAACAAGTGTTGGAAATTGTTTATTATACAAGCATTATTTTGTCATCTCGCCTTGTACCGATTGTGCGATCTTCATCATTTCATTCTCTGGCAGGTCTCCGCTCGTTAGACGGAACTCTGTACCATTATAAGTCCAAGTCAGCGTCTGCTGTTCACCGTCCAAAAGGGAGCCAGAGAGGGAGCCGACTGTGAAGCCGAGATCTTTCAGCTCGCCTTTCGTTTGAGATACGGCTAGATCCTTCGGCTGCGTCTCAATTAATGTATATTCGTAGTCGCCGGCGTAGCGGATGATAATGCCTGCATTGCCCCCGAAGACGATGTCCTGCTGATCCTTCTCCGACACGCCGTCCGGCAAGTAGGAAGGCTCGAGCGCTAAGAAGCTTTGGCTGCCAGCTGGCGCCATCGTATCCTCTGCATCCTCGCTTGCATTTCCGCTGCTGTTATCGCTGCTGTTGTTGCTTGAATCGTCTGCATTTGTGCTGCTGGAAGTGCTGTTGTCCGGATTGTTTCCGGAGGCATTCGAATTGGTGTCTGCATTCGAGTTCGTCTGCGTATCATTCGATTGCGATGCGTTGTTGTCCGGCGAAGTTGCCGCTTGATCCGAATTGTCGCTGCTGGCATTATTGCTATTGCTGTTGCTGTCATCCGACGGAAGCGCTGTTGTCGGCTTGTCTCCTGCCGGTGTGCCCATATTCGACTGCGTATCGAATACGCTCTTCTCCAGCTTCGAACCAAATTCGAAGGAATCGAATTTGACCTCAACCATCACGGCTGCGTTCGCGTCGCTCACTTCCACTTTGCTTGGCGCATAATCGGACTTGTTCAACCAAATCTTTTGCCGCGCCAGCGATCCGTTCTGATAGTTCGCCATCACGTCAAACACGTACGCATCCTTGTCTACTGCAAACGTGCGGGAATTATCGAGCAGAATGCTCTGCACCAGCGTTTGGTACAGGTAGACTTGTCCTTGATTAGCCGGCCAATCGCTTTGGAAACGGAACACTTTATTGAGGCGCGGCGTCAGGACGAATACGCCTTCATCGTTGCGAAGCACAATTTGCGTAATATCCTTCTTGGCGTTCGTGAGGGCAATGCGATAGTATTGCGGCTTCTGGTACGATACGTCCACTTGATACTCCAGCGGCTGCTGGCCAGTATGCAGAATCATGGTACCCTTGCCGTGATAGCTGCCTAACCCGTTTAACGTTTTGTCCAAATCTTTGACTACCGATTCCGCGTCCTTAGTCCCGCAGCCTGCGAGCACCGCCGTGAGGCATAGCATAATAACTGCGAGAAAACTGATTCGACGACGCATGAGATCAACCCCTCATTCCATTGATTTAAACGTATCCGGAGTTGTACGCATGCCGCCAAAAAGTTGGCAGCTCGTACGGGACTTGAAGCCGTTTACGCTTGAGATGTTCTATGTCTATGAGGGGACTTGGACAATTATGCAGACTAGCATGACAAGCTTGTAGAACGAGTTGCGCTTATACTTGAACCAGCAGCAGGATAATAGATGTTAGCCCCATACATGTGCTTAGCAGCATGAGTACCATAAGCGCCTGCTTCGTATTGAGTCCTGCACGGAGCAAACGGTAATGCGCCTGGCTGGCATCCGCTTGATACATCGGCTTACCCTGCAAGAGACGTTTTACCACAACAAAGAGATTATCAAATATAGGTACCCCAAGCGCCAAGATCGGGATAAACAGCGATAATACTGTCGCCTGCTTAAAGGCACCATCGAGCGCGATGACAGCCAGTAAAAATCCCAGGAAAGTAGCGCCGGCATCCCCCATAAACACTTTCGCAGGCGGCTTATTGAACCGTAAGTAGGCAAGGGTAATACCCAACAGGATAATCGCCATCATAGCTGAATTGGACTGTCCCATTGCAATGGCTACAATAAACAACGTTGTCGCCGAGATCGCCGAAAGACCTCCTGCCAAACCGTCCAGCCCATCCGAGAAATTAATGACTGTTGTCACTCCAAAAATCCACAGAATCGTGAGCAGAAACTGAAGGATGACGGGCAGCACGACATAGTCGCCTGAGAACGGATTAATGAACCCCGTGAATACGATACCTGACGCATATACGAGGATGGCCGCCGACAGTTGAAAGACTAGCTTAGGCAGGGCGGGAAAATCTTTTCCTTTTGTTTTATACCAATCATCAACAGTACCAATAATGAGCAGAAGAACTCCACCAACAAATAATGCACCGGTCTCCCACGATACTCCTCTCGAAACAGCCAGGTATGTAGCAAAAAAACCGATGAAAATCGCAAAGCTGGCAGTAAGTGGAATCGGTTCACGGTGAATTTTGCGTTCAACATTTTTACGGGGCTTGTCCACGAAATCGAGCTTGAAAGCCAGCTTGCGAAATGGAGGTATTAACAGGTACACAATAAGAAATGACACCATAAATGCAATGAAATAATGAATCATCCTCACCACCGTCCTATTTTGTCAGTTACCAGAATTCACCTTATTTAACGTGCTCGGTTCGAGGAAAGTTGCACGTACTGACAAATTTCGCAAATCGCTGATAGCGTCGTTTACAAAAGCTCCTTTCGGCAATGATATCCAGTTAACACAACTCCTCTACTCTGGTAGAAGCTACTAAGCGTCTCACCACTATATTAGAGAATTGAGGAGAGCTAATGATGAAGTTCCGCTTTACAAAATGGGCCGCAATCGCAGGGGTCGTATCCGTTGCTGTGCTCAGCTCGCAAATCGTAGAAGCTGCTGACACTGCGCTTAAGGCGATCACGGTCAAGGTGAAGCTGTTTGCAGGTGACAATGAAGTCGCGCTAGATAAGGACGCCGTCACCATCAACGGCAGCCTGTATGTGCCGGTTAGAGCGATGGGCGAAGTGCTTGGACAGAACGTCACTTGGGACAATGCGAGCAAGAAGGTAACGCTTCGCGAGTATCCTTTTGTAGAAGGAAAATATACGTGGATGAACCCGCCAAGCCTCGGACTCGGACTTAAGGAAGGCGGATTCTCTGGTCTTCTGCATATGCCGGGCGACCCGGACAACGTGTTCTACACGCTGGCTGACCGTGGTCCAAACGGACTTATTACCATCGACAAAACGGTAAACCGCACGTTCCCGATTCAGGATTACGTGCCGCGTTTCTATAAAATCAAGCTCGAGGGCGGACAAGTTACGATATTGGAGACGAACAAGCTCCAGCTGCCAGTAGGCGCGAAGGGCGTTGTCTCTGGTGATCGCAGCACGACGGGCCTTAGCAACATTGCGAGCGACGAGAAGTCTTACGACAATACAGGCACGAAGCTGCTGCCGCTTGATCCGGATGGTCTTGACCTTGAGGGCCTCGCATATAGCCCATCTGACGATACGTTCTGGATGGCTGACGAATATCGCCCATCGCTTATTCAAGTGAAGCGTGACGGCACCATTATTAGCCGCTTTGTTCCTGCCGGCGACAAGGCAAAGCTTGCGAACGCGCAAATCCCTATTGTTGAAGCATTCCCGGCTGTCTACTCGAAGCGCATTGTGAACCGCGGCTTTGAAGGTGTAACGATTAGCCCGGACGGCAAATATTTGTATGCGTCCATCCAGAGCCCAATGGCTGTGCCTGACAAAGCGACTGGTGAAGCGTCCCGCAACCTGCGGATTCTGAAAATGGATCTGTCGACGAAGCAAGTCATCGGCGAATACGTGTATGTCGCAGAGGATGCAAAAACGTTCATCAATGTATCGCAAAAGGATGTCGTCATCTCTGACCTCCATGCGCTAGCTGCGGACGTGCTGCTCGTGGACGAGCGTGACAAGAACGAAGGCGCTGCAGCGCAAATTAAACGTGTGTACAAGATCGACTTGTCCAAAGCGACGAACGTCTTGAACAAAGCTGATATTAGCAGCAATGTGGAGGCGCTCAGCAGCGATGAGTTGAAAGCGTCCGGCATCGTAACAGCACCCAAATCGCTCATTCTAGACCTCACGAAGCTCGATTATCCGTTCGAGAAGTTCGAAGGGCTCACCGTGCTGAACAAGAATACGATTCTCGTTGCCAACGACAACGACTTCGGCGTAGGCGAATACGACGCGAATGGCGTACTCAAGTTGACGGATAAGCAGACGCAAGTGTGGGAGATCGCGGTCAAAGATTTGTGGTAGAGCGTATGTGGTAAAACATATGCGGGTAAAAAACGAGTGGGGAGCATGTGGGGGATGTAGACCCTCGCATGCTTCTTTTTTGGTAGGAGCTAGTACTTGTGGGGACTCCTGGCTCCTCTTTGTTCTTCGCCTAAAACAGACCACTCCCTCTCCACCGCTAACGAATCGTATTGCGCTTATACGCCGGAAATCACTCCTCTCCACGCCCTAACGAACTCCAGCGTCCTTATTCGGCTCATATCAGGGCAATTTCGAGAGATTCGAGCCGAATAACGCTCCTGGAGTTCGTTAGGTAGCAACAGTGGCTCAAAATGGCCGAATAGCGTTACCTGAGTTCGTTAGAACCTTCTATCGCGCAGACAAACAGCCGTCCGAGAATCTCGGACGGCTGTTTGTCTGTTGGCTGTTTGGCTGTTTGGCTGTTCGGCTGCTTGGCTAGCTTATACCGTTTCAGCAGCCGCTTTCGGCAGGTGGGAAACGACAACCTTGTAGATCGTCACTTTGTTGCCGACGATTGGACCGCTTGCCGGAGCTTCTCCAGCTGCTGCCGACGATTGACCGCCGCCATGAGCGCCACTTCCATGTCCTTGCCCTTGGCCATGTGCCGAGCCGTGCGCTGGCTGCGCATCCGATTTCGCCGCAGCCTCAGAAGCCCGCTTCGCATGCGCATGTCTAAACGAATCGCTGTTTGCCCATGCTTGGAAATCTGCTTCGCTCTCCCAAGTGGTACAAACGCGGATTTCCTCTGTCTCCTCGGATACTGCAGCGTGAAGAACATCCATACGGACGAAGCCTTTGAACGTATGTACACTTTTAGGAGTACGGAAACGCTCTAATACAGCGTCCGCCATGCCTGCACGAACTTCGATGCGATTCTCAACGACGATCATATGGCCACTTCCTTCCTCATCTTTATAAAGCAGCGATTTCAAATACGCCGCGACTTCCTTCGATTGCTCGCCGCCGATTAAAGCGTGCTGATAGAGCGTAATGCCATGCGGCCCAAGCGCATGCAACTGCTGCGGATATTGTGTAAGTGTCGATTTCACGAGCTCCAGCTCGCCGAGCATCGCCGCAGCGAACAGGTCAATACGCGCTCCTTTGGAGAGCAAAAATTGTGCAATATCCCGCCGTCCGACATGGGATGCCGCGCCAATCGCCGTCTCCCAATCGTCGCCGCCCCAATTCATCGAAGCGTGCAGCAGACCCGGTTCCTGCGCCAGCAGTGTCTGCACCTTCGCAAGATCCGCATGCGCGGAGCCTACAAACTCACGTACGAGCTCATTGCTTAAAGCTGACTTTGCCATATTCTCTCGCTCCCTTTCGTTTCATGCACAATACTAGATTGCCGCGGCCGCGGCTGCGGCTGTAGGTTTCTGCTTATCTTGAACGATCCCGCACGGCAAATACACCGGCACGCCGTCATCAAGGTAGACTTTGGCTTCAATACCGAACACCTCGCGGAAGAAATCGACGCGGAATACATCCGTCGGCGTGCCTTCCCGCACAATAGCACCCTGCTTCATCGCAATAATGCGATCACAATAACGCGCAGCTTGGTTTAGATCATGCAAAACCATCACAACCGTTATGCCTTGCTCCCGGTTCAGCTCACGGATCAGCTCCATCAGCTCAAGCTGATGGGCAATATCCAGATAAGTCGTCGGCTCATCAAGCAACAGAATACGCGGCGTCTGCGCCATACACATCGCAAGCCAAGCGCGCTGGCGTTCGCCGCCAGATAGCTCCAGAAGTGAACGGTTGTGCAGGTCGCTCATGCTAGTTACATTCAGCGCCCAATCCACCACTTCCTCGTGCTTGCCTCTGCATTCCTCGTACCATTTCAGATGTGGATTCCGCCCCCTGCGAACGAGCTCGCGCACCGTAATATCGAGCGAGCCCTCCTGGGATTGCGTCAGCATGGTCATCTGGCGTGCGACAGCCTTCGTATCCATGCCAGCCATGTCTTTGCCTTCCATTGTCACCGTGCCGCCTTGTGGCGAGACGAGTCTTGCCAGCATACGCAGCACAGTAGACTTGCCGGAGCCGTTCGGACCGACAATACCGAGCCACTCACCAGGCGACACCTGCATGTTTAAGCCATTTACGATTGGACTCAATGAATGGTAACCGTATTTCAGCCCCGCCGCAGCTAAAGCTGAAGTTGAAGATGGCGTCTTGCTCATCGTCTAGCCCCCCTTCGTAACAAGTAGAGAAAGAACGGTGCGCCTAGCAGTGCGAGCAAAATACCTACAGGGAACTCAATGGGATCGAACCAACTGCGTGCAGCCGTGTCCGCCGCTACGATGAGCGCCCCGCCGCCAATCGCGGAGATCGGCAGGAAGATGCGGTAGTCATTGCCAACAATAAGCCTTACAATATGCGGCACAACGAGGCCGACAAAGCCGACCATGCCTACGATACTGATTGCCGCTCCCGCCAAGAAGGTCGAGAGCAGAATGATCAGCAGTCTGCCTTTTTCTACGCGGCTGCCTAGCAGCTTAGCCGCATCGTCGCCAAGCACGAGCAGATTTGCTGTCTTAATGAGGAAGAGCGACGCAATAAGGCCGACGATGGTATATGGCAGCAATGTATTGAAGTGCGGCCAGCTTCTGCCGTTCAAGCTGCCAGACATCCATGGCAGAACCGACTGCACCTTCTCGCTGTTCAAGATCATCAGCGCGGTCATCGCCGCGCCGAGTAAGGAATTCACCGCGACCCCGGCCAGAATGAGCCGAATCGGCGATGCCCCGCCTTTCCAAGCGAGCGAGTAGACAATCGAAGCTGCCGCCAATGCTCCTAAGAACGCGGAGATCGGCAAGTAAGCAATATGCTCAGGGAACAGAATCATAATGACTACAGCGGCGAGCCCGCCTCCAGACGAGACGCCGATAATGCCCGGATCAGCAAGTGGATTGCGGAACACGCCTTGAAGGAACGCGCCGGAGATTGCCAGGCAAATGCCTGCCAGCATACCGGTTAGTACACGCGGAAGACGCAAATTCCACACAATTTGTCTTGCTTCCGTATCTGAAGAATGAAGCAGAGACGTCCATACGTCTCGTGCGGGAATCGCAATCGCTCCTGACATCAGACCGTATAACCCCGCTAACACAAGCAGTGCCGCACTAATGAGCAGCACGGCACTGTTGCGGGTGAGGCGGGCAATGCCCGCCTCCTTCACGCTTTGTTTCGTAGCAATTGTTGTAGCCATTGATTATTTCACCTGTAGCAGCAGTTTGTTGATCGTTTCAATCGCTTGTGGAGCACGGATGCCTGGGTTCGCCGCGAACAAGTCGCTCGGCAGCACTTCGAAACGATCGTTCTTCACAGCCGAGAGGCTCTTCCAAGCCGGATTCGTCTCGAACTGTTTCTTGAAGCTTGCTTTTACTTCTGCAGCATCACCGTGTGTAATCATAAGGATAAGATCCGGATTCGCTGCAATGATACGCTCAAGGCTAAGGTCAGCATACTGTGGCATCATATCCATCTTAGGGAAGTTCGCTGCAACGTTCTTACCACCCGCAAGCTCCAGGAAGTTGCCTGGGTAGCTTGTAGGAAGAGCAACGACGAAGCTGCCTGGCGCGCCATACACGATCAGCGTCTTCGGTGCCGTTGCCGGTTTTTTCAGGGATGCAATGTCCGACTTCATACCTTTAATGATTTGCTCTGCTTTCGTTTCTTGGCTCAGCACTTTGCCATACAGACGAATCGAAGCTTGAATTTCTGTAAACGTGTTATGTGAGTTAAACAACACTTGCGCGCCAAGCTTCTCAATTGTAGCTTGCTGCGACTTCAGTGATGGGCTGGCAATGACCAGATCAGGCTTCACGGAAGCCAGTGTCTCGAAGTTAATGCCATGCGTGCTGCCGACTTCTGGAACGGAAGAAGCTGCAGCCGGAATTACCGGTCCGATTGCTGTCGAACGACCGACAACTTTACCGCCAAGCGCATAAATAATTTCCGTATCTGACGAGGACAGCGTAACAATGCGGCTCGGTTTCTTTTTCAATGTAAAGGAGCCTGTGCTTGTCGATACAGTCAATGTGCTGCTGATCGCAACTGTGCTCGCGGCAGAGTTGAAGTTAACCCATTTGCCGAATGCTTCAGATACAAGGCGAAGCGGCACAAACGTTTTGCCATCTGAGATATAAGGAGCGGAATCCAGATATGTATATTGGCCATTAATATAGGCCGAATGAGAGCCGACAGTCAGCTTAACAGTCGTAGAATCTTTGGTAGCTGTGACCGTTTTGCTGCTTGCATCCCAAGAGGCTTTACCGCCGAGCGCGCTAACGATGCCGCTGTATGGAATGAGCGTTCTGCCTTTCGAAATTTGCGGTCCACTGCCGAGCGACAGCGTCTTTCCGTCTAGCGTTACTTTAATAGCAGATCCTGCAGCATGCGCAGACTTATCGACGCCCGCCACCGTTACTGGAGCGAGCAGCACAGCCGCCGCTAATAAACTACGTGTTAAAACCTTGTGAAACACAAAATCATCCCCCCGGATTAATTAATAATGAGAATCAATCTCAATCAATACTCACAGTTTATTCGATAATGATTCTCATTGTCAATGATAACATTTTAAAAGGCTGCCTTAATACTCGCTCTTCCTTAAGAGTAACCAGCCAGTTCTGACCTGTAATTTCTTCATATATAACTATGTAACCGAAAACCGCACTCATATTGTTAAAAATCGTTGTTATTCGACATAAACCGAGTTATCCTCAAGAGGAATTTGTCTATATTTGTCGAATTGATTTCCTAGCACTTTCCTAGCAATTTGATCCTGAAGCTGCTCTTTCGGGCTATGATCATACACAAATCAAATAGTTTTTACCCATTTTTTTTAACACTTTACCTCTACTATTAGTACCATGGACTGACAAATCGACGTATACGGGAGGAAGAACATTAGTGAAACTATCCATTCGCACAAAGCTAATGTCCAGCTTTATCGCCATTCTGGTGCTCTTGGTAGGGATCGGAACACTAGCCATCGTTGAAATGGCGTCCTTGCAGAAATCCAGCTACATCGTGCAAACGAACTGGCTGCCGAGCATTAACAAGATTGGCGTCATCAAGGACTACTTTAGTGAAGCTCGTGTAAACGTTAACAAAATCAATTTGGAAAGCAACCCTGCCGAAATCGATAAACTCGCGGGTACAATTAATGACAGTATGGCCGCGGTAAATAAAGAGATGCAGGATTATGAGTCTTTCATCATATCTCCCGAAGAAAACGCTATCTATCAGAAGTTGACTCAAGACTTGCAAGCATATAGCGAGCACTTGCCTGTCATCATTCAAGCACGCAAGGATAATCAACCAGAGAAGGGCTACCAGCTCGTTAATGAACTGACGCCTGTACGCAAGCTTGTCTCCGAAGACTTCAGCAAATGGATTGAGTTCAACAATATCGGCTCTAAAGATGAGGTTGATAAAGCCGCTCATACGAATGCCGTCGGTAAAACACTTATCATTACTTTTGGCCTTATTGCAGTCGTCGTCGGCCTCATTCTGGCAACGTGGATGTCCGAAACGATGGTCAGAGCAATCCGCTCCATTCTGGACGTCGCAATCAATGCAGCGAAAGGTGATTTAAGGGATCAAGCCAAGGCGCGCAGTAAGGACGAGCTTGGCACACTTGCAACTGCATTCAATGAAATGATGGAGAATTTACGCAACCTCATTGGTCTAACCGTGAATTCCTCTCAGAACGTATCCGCAGCATCTCAAGAGATCTCCGCAACGACAGAGGAAATCGCCAAAGGTAGCACTGAGCAAGCGGAGTCCGCACAAGTCATCAGCGAGCTTGTCCGTGAAATGTCGGTAGCCGTTAATGATGTCGCAACGAAAGCAAGCCTTGTGGCAGAGCTGTCCGAGAAGACGAAGCGCGGCGCAGAAAGCGGTAGCGAGACGATTCAAGCATCCGTTCAAAGTATGGAGAACCTCTCTACCCAGATGAAGCTGCTTGAGAAAGATTCACAGAAGATCGGTCAAATTATCGAAGTCATCGATGAAATTTCCGAACAAACGAACTTGCTTGCTCTGAATGCAGCGATTGAGGCAGCACGTGCAGGCGATCAAGGACGCGGCTTCGCCGTCGTCGCTGATGAAGTACGCAAGCTTGCGGAACGAAGCAGTGAAGCGACACAGCAAATTGCCGGCATTATCAAGGGCATGCAGCATAACACGGACCAAAGCTTGAGAGCGATGGAGCATGCTACAGTACAAACGTCGAAGACAGGCCAAACATTCCAGAGCATCGTGCGCATGGTGAGCGATACAGCAGATCAGGTTACTGAAATCGCGGCTGCCAGCGAAGAGCAAGCAGCTCAAACTGTAGAAGTGATGCGCGCCGTTGAGACGATTGCAGCGGCAAGCGAAGAATCGGCAGCTGCAGCCGAAGAGACGGCAAGTTCCTCCCAAACCCTTGCACATCTATCCGAAGAACTCAATCATCATATCAACTACTTCAGAGTCTAACATCATGTCAAGCAGTCGGCTGCTTTCCTATGCGGCCGACTGTTAATTTTATACAGTTGCTTATCAACTACTAATCGAACTCATCAGGAGGCTAATTATGAAACTCTCTATCCGGACAAAACTAATGTCCAGCTTTATCGCTATACTGGTGCTACTGTCAGGTATTGGCATCCTCTCCATCGTCGAGATGGCATCTTTGCAGAAATCCAGTTCCATCGTACAAGGCAACTGGCTGCCGAGCATTAATAAGATCGGCGTAATCAAGGACAACTTCGTAGAAGCGCGTACCAATGCCAACAAGATTAATTTGGAGAGCAATCCAACTGAAATCGACAATATTGCCAAATCGATTACAGATACTATGGCGTCCGCGCAGCAAGATATGCAAAGCTATGAGTCCTATATTATTTCTCCGGAGGAAGAAACGATCTTCAAGTCGCTGGAAGAACATTTGCAAGCTTATTCCGATAAGCTGCCTGCTATTATTGAGGCCCGCAAAGACAATCAACCGGAGAAAGGCTACGAGCTTCTGAATGAACTGTCGCCAATCCGCAAGCAAGTCATGGAGGATTTTGCAAACTGGATCGAATTCAACAATGACGGCGCCAAAGCCGAGGTCGAAAAAGCAGCCCATACGAACGCAGTCGGCAAAACGCTCATTATCGTATTCGGCATCATCGCTGTATTGATCGGCATCAGCCTCGCTTACTGGATTTCTGAATCTATGGTCAGAGGAATTCGCTCCATTCTTGAAGTCGCAACAAAGGCTGCAAAAGGCGACCTGCGCGAGAAAGCAACTACGAAAAGCAAGGATGAGCTTGGCACGCTGGCGACAGCATTTAACGATATGATGGACAATCTGCGTCAGCTGATCAGTCAGACTTTACATTCTTCCCAGAGCGTATCTGGAGCTTCGCAGGAAATATCAGCAACGACGGAGGAAATTGCCAAGGGCAGCACCGAACAGGCAGAATCAGCGCAAATCATCAGCGAGCTTGTCCGTGAAATGTCAATCGCCGTTAACGATGTAGCAACGAAAGCAAGCATGGTATCCGACCTGTCAGACAAAACCAAACGCGGTGCACTCAGCGGCAGCGAGACGATCCATGCGTCCGTTCAAAGTATGGAGAACCTCTCTTCCCAGATGAAGCTGCTTGAGACCGACTCACAAAAGATAGGCCAAATTATTGAGGTTATCGACGATATATCTGAACAGACGAACCTGCTTGCTCTGAACGCTGCAATTGAGGCAGCTAGAGCTGGTGAGCAAGGACGCGGCTTCGCGGTCGTTGCCGATGAAGTGCGTAAGCTTGCGGAACGCAGCAGTGAAGCGACGCAGCAAATTGCCGGCATTATTAAAGGAATGCAGCATAATACAGATCAAAGCCTGCGGGCGATGGAGCTTGCGACCACGCAAACGTCCAAAACCGGACAAACCTTCGACAACATCGTTCGGATGGTAAGCGACACAGCAGATCAAGTGACGGAGATCGCAGCTGCGAGTGAAGAGCAATCTTCTCAGACGGAAGAAGTAATGCGCGCAGTCGAGACAATTGCTGCGGCAAGCGAAGAATCAGCGGCGGCAGCGGAAGAAACCGCCAGCTCCTCGCAAACGCTCGCTCATCTCTCCGAAGAGCTCAACCGGAACATTAATTTCTTTAAAGTCTAGCTTGATCCGATCAAGGCCGGCTGCAAATATGCAGTCGGCTTTTTATATTCCGTCTGTGGCAGGTCAACATATCAGTCCCGCGATTGATTCGACCCTACTCTCGCTCGCTTATAGTCAGAGAAGTCAAGACAGATTGGAGAGGAATTTCAGTGATGATGATGGATAAAAAACGGAGTAACAAGAAGCTCGTGCTCGCGGGACTCATGATCGGGCTCATCTTCTCAGAGCTCGACGAGACGGTCGTATCTACCGCCATGCCGACCATTATCCGAGAGCAGCGGCTGTAGCGGAGTAGGAGCTGGCAGCTATGCAAAGTACCCCCTCCCGTTAAGGAGGGGGTTTTCGTAACTTACTCGCTCCGCATCTCGTCCCGTCGCGATCAAATATTACGTCGGTACTGCCCGCCTACCTCATACAGCGCATTCGTAATCTGCCCAAGGCTAGCGACTTTCACCGTCTCCATCAGCTCCGCGAACAGATTGCCGCCACTTACCGCCGTTTGCTGCAGCCGCTTCAATGCCTCTGGCGTCTGATGTTTATGCTGCTCCTGGAACTTATGCAAATTCGCAATCTGCTGCTCCTTCTCTTCCACACTCGCTCTCGTCAGCTCCAGCTGCATCGTTTCTTCCTGCGGCGGATTCGGATTCAGAAACGTATTGACGCCGATGATCGGCAGCTCGCCGCTATGCTTCATCATCTCGTAGACCATCGATTCATCCTGAATGCGCCCCCGCTGGTATTGAGATTCCATCGCACCAAGTACGCCGCCTCGCACATGAAGCCGCTCGAACTCCAGCAACACCGCTTCCTCCACCAAATCAGTCAGCTGCTCAATAAGGAAGGAGCCTTGCAGCAAATTCTCGCACCGCATCAGCCCAAGCTCCTTATTAATGATGAGCTGAATCGCCATTGCTCGGCGGACAGCGTCCTCAGACGGCGTCGTTACCGCTTCGTCGTACGAATTCGTATGGAGCGAATTGCAATTGTCCATAATCGCCATCAGCGCTTGCATCGACGTGCGGATATCGTTGAAATCCACCTCCTGCGCGTGCAGCGACCGGCCTGATGTTTGGATATGATACTTCAGCTTCTGGCCGCGCTCGTCAGCGCCGTATTTGTCCCGCAGCACGACCGCCCAGATACGCCGCGCCACACGTCCGATGACCGCATACTCAGGGTCCAGCCCATTGCTGAAGAAGAACGACAGGTTCGGCGCAATTTCATTAATCGGCATCCCTCTACTCAAATAATATTCCACATAAGTAAATCCATTGGCGAGGGTAAAAGCTAGCTGCGTAATCGGATTTGCTCCCGCCTCTGCAATATGGTAGCCAGAAATCGAGACGGAGTAATAATTGCGGATATTGTGATCGATAAAATAGTGCTGAATATCCCCCATCATCTGCAGCGCGAACGCCATCGAGAAGAGACACGTGTTCTGTCCCTGATCCTCCTTCAGCATATCTGCTTGCACGGTACCACGAACGCTATGAAGTGTCGTCTGACGAATTTGACCAAGCTCCTCTTCGGTGAGCGTCCTGCCAAGCTTCGCGGCAGCTGCATCAATCTGCTGCTCAATCGCCGTATTCAGAAACATCGCTAGGATGATCGGCGCCGGGCCGTTAATCGTCATCGACACCGAAGTAGACGGATGGCACAGATCGAAGCCAGCATAGAGCCTTCGCATATCATCAAGCGTGCAGACGCTAACGCCACTTTCGCCGATTTTGCCATAAATGTCGGGCCTGTAAGCCGGGTCCTCGCCATACAGCGTCACGGAATCGAATGCCGTGCTAAGCCGTTTCGCCGTGTCGTCCTTGGACAAGTAATGGAACCTGCGGTTCGTCCGCTCAGGTGTTCCTTCGCCGGCAAACTGCCGCTTCGGGTCCTCCTCCTTGCGCTTGAACGGGAACACGCCAGCTGTGTAAGGGAACTGGCCGGGCACATTCTCCTTGTACATCCAGCTAATCCGATCCCCATCGTCACGGAAAGCAGGCAACGCGATCCGCGGGATATCAATCCCCGAGAGGCATCGCGAATACAGCTCTGTGACAATCGGCTTACCGCGAACATGAGTCGTATAAGTCGCAGCGATGTAAGATTGCGCCACGGAAGCCCAATCCTTCTGCAGCTTCCGCGTATACGCGCTAAGCTTGCTGGCATACAAAGCGTAGAGCTGCTCGAGTGCCGGCAACGCCGTATCTTCGCCAAGCTGGCGCGCCGCCTCTATCGCGCCTTCAAGGCGATAGCAGGATGAGGCTGCATCCGCCTGCTCATTCGCCATCTGCCGATACTGCCGTACCGTAGCGGCAATTTCGCTCAAATACCCGCTCCGATCATCGGGGATGATCGAGCGCTTCTGCGAAGGCGCCTGCCCGGCTTGAATCAATGCCGGCTGCGGGGCTGTCCAGCCTAAACCGCATTTCTCATTCAGCCTCGCAATGAGTGCAGCGAAGAATCGGTTCATGCCGACGTCATTGAACTGGCTCGCGTTCGTGCCATATACCGGCATATCATGCCAATCGCGATCGAACTGCCCGCTGCTGCGCTGCACCTGCTTCTTCACATCGCGCAGCGCATCCTCGGAGCCGCGCCGATCGAATTTATTGATAACGAAGAGATCGCCATAGTCGATCATCTCGATCTTCTCCAGCTGGCTTGGCGCTCCATATTCACTCGTCATGACATAGACGGAGAAATCAGCAACGGCGGTAATCCCATTATCCGCCTGCCCGATGCCGCTCGTCTCGACGATGATGAGCTCATAGCCCGCGACCTTCGCCGCGGCAATTGCATCCGCAAGCGCGCTCGAGAGCTCCGAGCGCGAGCCGCGTGTCGCGAACGACCGCATGAAGACGCGGTCCGCATACACCGCGTTCATTCGAATCCGGTCGCCGAGCAGCGCGCCGCCGGTCTTCTGCTTCGTTGGATCTACCGACAGAACGGCGATGCTGCGCACCGGGTAATGCTGCAAGCAGCGGTGGACGAGCTCGTCGGTGAGAGAGCTTTTGCCAGCTCCGCCTGTACCCGTGATGCCGAGCACCGGCGCCACCCCTGTCGAAGCCGCCAGCTTGCCGACTTCAGCGAACAACGCATCGAGCCGCGCCTTCTCCTCGTTCGTCGTCCGAGACTCCACCTTCAGCTCAGCAAGCGTCATAAACTTCGCCGTCGTGACGTTATTTCTCGCTGCGAGTGATTCCGGCTTGTGCTCGAAATCCGCTACCGTGCTGTAATCGCACGCTTGCAGCATCACATTGATCATTCCTTGCAGACCAAGCCTCCGCCCATCCTCTGGCGAAAAAATCCGCGAGACACCATACTCGCGCAGCTCCTCCATCTCGGATGGAATGATAACGCCTCCACCTCCGCCGAAGATGCGGATATGTCCTGCCCCCAATTCACGAAGCAGATCCACCATATATTTGAAGAATGCGACATGACCGCCTTGATACGAAGATACCGCGATTCCTTGTACATCCTCTTGAATGGCTGTTCGGACAATTTGCTGCACAGATCGGTTATGGCCCAGATGGATGACCTCGGCGCCGCTAGCTTGCAATATCCGTCTCATTATCGTAATGGAAGCATCATGACCGTCAAATAAAGCGGAAGCAGTGACAAAACGAATGTGATGAACAGGCACGTACCGACTGATCTCATCGCTCATACTGATCGCCTCCGAAGCTATCCTAGTATGTTATCTGTATGCTTTTTCCGTGTGCGACATGTTGCCAGGCAAGCAAATAAGGCCCCCGGCATATGATGTCCGGGAGCCTGTTTTATCGTACCATTATGCGGCCGCACTATTGTTAAGCGGTAGAATAAGTTCAACCGTTGTGCCTAGGCCCACCCGGCTCTCAATCCGAAGGCAACCCTCGTGGGCTTCCATAATCTGATGGCAGACCATTAAGCCAAGCCCGGTTCCTTTCTCCTTCGTCGTGTAGAAGGGCTCGCCAACCGATGTCAATCGTTCCTCGGCAATACCGCAGCCGTTATCTTTAATTCTGATCGCAACCTGCTGCTCGCGCGCTTCCATCTGAATGATAATTTCGCCGCCGGTTGCCATCGCTTCTATCGCATTTTTGAGCACATTGATGAATACCTGCTTGAGCTGGTTCTGCTGACAATAGAGGAGTGGAATATTCGACGCAAGCTCGGCGTGAATCTGCACATCCCGCAGCGTAGCTTCCGTTTCGAGGATCGAGATGACGTCATCCATCATTTTGCGAATATCATTCATTTCAAAAACAACCGCTTGCGGCTTGGCAATGACCAGAAACTCGCTGACAATATCATTGATCCTGTCGAGCTCTGACAACATGATCTGGTAGTATGCCTGATTGATCTTCGTGCTGTACAGCTGAACGAAGCCTCTCAAAGACGTCAGAGGATTGCGAATTTCATGCGCTACTCCTGCAGCCAGCTGTCCAACGACGGACAGCTTCTCGGATTTCAGCAACAGCTCTGCCGTCCGCTTCAGCTTCGTAATGTCTTTGACAATGCCGTATACGCCTACGAATTGGCCGCCCACAATAATTGGCACCATCTTCAAGTTCACGTCGACATTCGTCCCATCCTTGTGCTGAATCATAATTTCGATGCTGTTGGACTCCCCTTGCAGCGATTGGTTAAATATTTCTTTTGCCCGAGCTTTGTCCTCTTCAAAGATGATAAGGCAAAACGATTTATGAAGCAGCTCATCTTGATGGTAGCCGGTAATCCTCACAATTGCCGGATTCGCACTCAACATGCGGGCGTCCAGATCAAGCGAGAAGATCGCATCCGGATTATGAACCACTAGCGACTTAACCGCCTGTTCATTCTCCTCCAGCATCCGCTCAGCGCGCTTGCGTTCCGTAATATCCCGGCAGAGCAGCTGCATCGCCGGCTTGCCTAGGTACATAATCGGTACAGAAGTAACCTCCACATCAATTGCTTGACCATCTATGCGCTGAAAAACTTGCTCTGTAGACATGCCCGGTTGTGAAGCGCTAAGCAGCAAGTAGTCATATGACACTAGTTGAACAATCGGTCTTCCTATGAGCTGCTGCGGTTCCGCCGCTCCGAATACTTTGGCCCCCGCTGGATTAATAAACACAATAGCGCCTCCGCAATAAACCGCAATCGGTTCGGGAGAATGCTCGACAAGGATGCGATATCGCTCCTCGCTCTCGGTAAGATCCTTCTTCGCTCGTTTAACCCAGAAGTATAAAATAAACGAGGTTATGAATACGTAGAAAATCCCTTTGGTTGAATGAATCCGAATCACATCTGAGATATGAAATATCTCCATAATCTGATCAGACAGCAATATCCAAATGCTACCGATTATGACATAAGAGAGCGCAATTCTGAGCGCTGTATTTGATTGATGCCTTTTGGGCCTATTACGCATAGTGTCCGATCTTCCTCAGCTTTAAATAATTAGTCGTGCATCCGTTTTCCTGTCAAGTATACCATTTATCGGGTGCGAGAAGCTTATAGTTCTTTTTACCAGTGAGGGTGTGCTGCACAACGGATGCGGAGTGGAATTATGGGGCAGGTGAAACAATAATGCCGTGCATGGCGTCTGAAGTTGTGGGGTGAAGGTTATGAGAAGAACGATCGTATTTTGCAGTGCCGCCATCTTAATACTCTCCACATTAATTGGCTGCGCAGATGAGAAAATCAAACAAATGACAATCTATAAAATGGTGAGCTTTCAAGAAACGAAGCAGGATTCATTGAAAGTAATTACGGATACAACTGAGATATCCATTATCGAAACGGCTTTTAAGGGTGCAAGCAAGAACCCTGGTATTGCCGACATGGCAGACCCCGAGTATAAGGTTGAATTGGGCAATGACACGTATTTTCTATGGATACGAGAAGACGCTGGAACCATCGAGAAGATAAATGAAACAAGCACCACTTACTCCTTATCCATGAAATCGGCTAAAGAGGTTTACCGACTGATAATGAGTTACTATTGAACGGACGGACGTGATAGTACAACGAGTAGATGGTTCATGTTTATAAATCCTGAAAGTGGTAATACTACATAAATAATTATCGATTGAATGAAACTGATATTCATAACGAAACGATGTAAGTCGGACCGCCTGAAGGTGCTGACAAAGAATATACATGAAATCATCGATAAATAAACCGCCAAGAAATCTTGGCGGTTTTTCTTATGCTTATCGTTAACGCTCAAACCCTTCCCGCATCTGACTGCACCAAGTCAGCACCTTCTGATGAAGTCCAATCAGCCATTCCGGAGCATTCGCCGGTTCGAGTCCTTCGATGCATCTCAAGAGTCGTGCGAAGGAGTAGAGCTTGGCAAAACATCTGAATCTTGGCAGCTCGCTCATTAGGAGCTCATCCAACGGTCTAAGTACCTGGTAACCTTGCAGGAACAGCGTTCGGGCATGGACAGCTTCCGCTTCGTCTAGATCATCCAGATCAGCAAGTGCAGCTGCAATGTCCATCGCGTACCAGTGATACATCGCATCATCGAAATCGATGACACTATATGCCTCGCGCTCCCCCATATCAAACACATTATCAAGCTGAAAATCATAATGGATAAGTCCCGTATGCCCCTCTTCGCTCGGCAGTGTCAGAAGCCATTGTTCAACGCGGTTGAGCTCGGCGACGGCTGCCTCCTCGTTCGGGTGACGCTCCAGCACACCCGAGATAAAGCGGAGTATATCCTCCCAGCTGCGTCTTACTTTTGTCCCGAGTGGTGGCTGGTAGTCTTCCGCGAGCAGATGCAGCTGTGCCAGAGATTGGCCCCATCGCCCCAGTTGATCTTCTGTCACTCCACTCACTTGTACACGGACCCCCGCAGCTTGTTCAAAAACAACGCCATAATAGCGTCCCTGCTCCGACTCAATCGTTTCAACGAAACGTCCGTTCAGTGACAAGACAGGCGCAGCCGCAGCATATCCCTTCGCTATTAAGTACTCGATATAGTGAAGCTCGGCCTCGATATTCGCAATCGTATTATCCGCCTCGTGAATGAAACGAAGCCAGAATGATCTACCGCCGTCAGCTTCAAAACGATATACAAAATTGCTGCTCGCCCTCCAGAACTGGAGCGAATTCGCGTCGTGGTTCCAATTCATAACGAGTTGTTTCGCTGGCGCGTCATCGACTGTCGCACGCCACATGTTCATAAGTAACATCATTGCCGCCTATTGGCCTCCCAGTGCCTAATGAGAGGTGGCGCTTGGCGCTATCGTTCAAGCTTACGCTTCTTCGCGACCTCTCACCGGCTTATTGAAATGTTCGTTCGTATGCAAACATCATCACTCCTTTTGTAAGAGATAGTTGTTAAAAGGTTCTCTAGCCCCAGTGCTTAGCGGCTAGTTTGATTGTAGCTCCTGCAGGTATAAACTTCCATATATTTCTTCCGCTTCGCGTCAGCTTGTGGCATAGTTGACTCATACCGAACAAGGGGGGTTTTACGAGTGGAAGCTTCACAGCACACAATAAAAAACAGTTGGAACGAATGGGCTGAAACCTGGTACTTGCGCTATCGGACAGACGAGGCCATCTCCAAAATCATCAGCAATCCAGCATCGGCCTTCCATCCCGCAACCTACTCGCTTATTCGGGAAGCCTTTCCTAGCCTACAGGGCAAAAGAGTCTGTGTTCCCTCGAGCGGTGACAATCACGCGGTGTATGCTTTTCATCTGCTCGGCGCTCAGGTCACCTCCTGTGACATTTCGGAAAAGCAGATCGCGAATAGCGCAGCTATCGCCCGCAAGCATGGGTGGGAAATTGAGTTTTTCGTGAACGATACGATGCAGCTTGGCAGTGTGGCAGATGACACCTATGACCTGGTATACACCTCTAATGGGGTTCATGTATGGATTCATGATTTGAACGCTATGTACAGGAACATTCATCGAATCTTGAGGGCTGATGGATGCTCGGTCATGTTCGATGTTCATCCGTTCATGCGCCCATTCTCTGGTGAGGCAGGTGCGCTTGCGGTCGTGAACCCTTACGACAATACCGGACCATTCGGGGACGTTCCAACGTACAAATGGCGGGTACAGGATTTTGTGAATGCAATGGCATCGTCCGGCTTTCGTCTAGCGAAAATGGAAGAGATGTACGCAGAAGACGGCTCGTTCTGGGTAGACGATTCGGACGACAATGCGAAGCAGCCGTCGCAAGCCGAGTTAGATAGTTACTGCGACTGGAAGTCGCACCCGATAGCGGCGCTACCACAGTGGCTGTCGATGCGCATCGTGAAATAACACAAAAAAGCGTGCATTTCAAAGGTGAAATGCACGCTTTTTTGTGTTGTAGCGTTGCTTATAGCCCGCTGGCCGATTTGTTCATCGCAAGCAGCAGCAATATCGCTCAGATCGCCTATGCCGACGGAGCCATAATCGGTAAATAGCTTCGAATACGCCGTGTCCGTAGTTTTGATCTTTACGGCACCTAAGCCTCCGAGTAAACCGGCTAGAAGCGCAATTACGATAAACGTAAGCAGAAGCTTATCGAAGGAGACGGGTTGGATAACTATTGCGACTGGAGATCGGATCGGCTTGCGGATTGGTGACGCTATTATAAGTAAAGCGTACATTTCGAGGTGAAATGCACCCAGATAGCGTTGCTGAGAGGCGTTAGAATTTGGAACATGGGCGATATACGCGCAATTAAGCGCTATACGACTCATTTAGGCTGCTTGAGCATAGCAGCCCACGCTGAGAGATCAAAGCTACTTTAGCTGACGAGAGATCCATTTTGGCACTCTCAGCAGCTATTTCGCACATTTCTAGCTGCGAGAGATCGTATTGGTACTCTCAGCATCGTAGAGCCTATCTTTCCAGCTACTTTAGCTGACGAGAGATCCATTTTGGCACTCTCAGCAGCTATTTCGCACATTTCCTAGCTGCGAGAGATCGTATTTGGTACTCTCAGCATCTTCGCCACCAAGCTGCAGAGCTACTCCTGCTTCTGCTCCGACACGCGATACGCGCCATAGACGGCAAGGTCATCCTCGCCGAGGCGTGCGAGCACTTCTTCGCTCGCTCCGCCGGCCAACTCGCCAGTCACTGCGGCAACTCGCTGCCATAGCTGCGAGCGGTCGTACCGTTGATGCACCTTGCCGAAGGCATGGCGATCAAGGATCGTTTTCGCTTCAGCGACGCCGCCGCGGTCCAGCAGGAAGCTCGCTCTCCGCTCCACCAGCGCGTCATCCTGAAGCGAATCGACTTGCGCGAACCAGTGCTCGCGCTCCTCAAGCGCTCCCGCTCCGAATTGCGCGAGCGTCACATCCCGTTCGAAGAAAAGCTGCGGATGCAGGCTCCACGCCGCCGAGCGAATACTCGCGTATGCAGCGCGCGAGCCTGCGTAATCCCGCCTGCACACGCGCAGCAGTCGACCGAGCAGCGCATATCCGCAGTCCAGCTCGACCGCCGCAAGCGCAGCAATGGCCTCGTCGAGCAAGCCTCGCCCCGCCAGCCAGACGGCGTAGTAATACCGCCACAGCTGCTCGCGCTCTCCGCCAGCAGCGGAAGCGATTGCACCGCCACTGCCAGCGTCTGCGTCTGCTCCAGTGCCTGCTCCTGCTCCTGCTCCTTCTCCTGCTCCTGCGCCATCGCACGCTCCAGCGCATCCCGTTTCCGCGGCCCAGAGCAGCGCTTCGCCTAGCTGCTCCATGAAAGGCGGCGGCCAGACGCAATCCTCGGCCGCCGGCGGAGCCGCAAGCGCGCTAGCATCGCGGCTAGCGTATGCCGCCGCAAGCACGAGCCAAGGCGCCGTTCCGCTGCGCGGTACCAAATCGAAGAGAGGAACCTCTTCGATTGGTATCAGCTGCGGCGCCGGCAGCTCAAACTCCCGGATCTCCAGCGGCTCCGCGCTCGGGATCCAGAACTCCGTATGCATATGCCGCGCACCCGGCTGCAGCATATTATTGTCCGCTTGCTCCAGCAGCGGACCTGCTTGAATTTCCACATAGCTCTCCCGGCGGATCGCCGTCGAGTGCGCCCAATCCTCGTGCTTGCCGAGGCCGTATAGCCACAGCTTTATGCCTGGCGTCTCCGCCGGATCGGCAATATGGTACAGTCCGCTGCTGAGGCTTGGCGTGTACATGCCGAACGCATTGCAATCGGTTGACTTCCAAAAGAAGCCCTGCATCCGGTCGAAGTCCGAAAGCGTATACCCACGCTCACGAGACCACTCGATCTCTTCAAGAATATCCGCATGCCGCAGCACACGACCAGCAGGAAAATGAAACTGCGAGTCTGCTCGCGCGGGAAGTGCCGCATTGGACCAAGACATCCAAGAATGCGCCTCCGAGGTCTTGTTCACGAACGTCGCCCGCTGCGTCAAATAACGGTCGTGCTCGCCAAGTGAATACTCGACCGTCCAATGCATGCCATAGCGCACTTCGCGCTCGCCGCACCAGATATAGAGACGATCACCGATTTGCCGCGCCTCCGCATGAACAACCTCTACCTGCACAGGTGTATGTGCGATCGGGAAGCTCACCTCAATGCCGCCGCTGATGAACGCCATACGCGGAAGGATCCGCACTGGCCGCACTGCGCCTGCGTCGAACAGAATCTCCTTGCTGCTCGCTTTCAGGAAGATAGAATGGATTTTGCCGCCTAGATCGGGACAGACCGTCACTTTCATCCAGTCATTCTCGATTGCCATCATCCGAAACTTGCGCAGCACTGGGCGCTCCGCCGTCTCGCAGAAGCTCTCATACGGATAAATGCCCTCACCATCGCAGACGGTTGGCACAGGACCGCACGGTACCACCGGATGATACAGCAGCGTCTCCTGCCATTCTGTCAGCTTCAGCATGGCAGACCACGCCCCTGCACGTTATCCCTCTCCCGCTCTTGCTCTTGCTCTTGCTCTTGCCCTTGCCCTTGCCCTTGCCCTTGCCCTTGCCCCCACTCAGCAACGCACTCCGCAATCCGGCGGTTCACCCGCTCGCGCGTCGCAAGCATCCACGCACTACCCCGCTCATACTGGCGGAACGTAATCGGCTCGCTCAATCCCGCTTCCAGAAGCGCAATCACTTCCTGCTTGCTCGTCAAGCTTTCGAGGAGACGAAGCGCCCGAACATCCTGCAGTGCTTCACGCAGCACCACAAGACGGATTGAATCAATCGGACCGTCCTCGCCTGGATAGACAAGGAATGCATCCCCCGACGGGAACCCCATGTCGGCATCCGTCACCTGATACGGATTAATCTCCCGCCGCGAACGCTGCGAATACCAGTGATTATAGCCCCAATGCAAGAAGCCTTGGATATCATATTTGTACAACTGAACGCCGATGATCCGATTGCGAGCCGACGGCATGTTGAAGAACCGATTCGATTCGTTATGCTTGTACTCGCAGCAGCAGTAATACGCCCACAAATTGTCAGCTTTGTTCTCGATATACGTATGGATGTGCTCTGTAGAAACGACCGGATGCGTCAGCAGGCCACGCTTGTAGAAATCATACTCAGATAGCGCATCGATAATCGGAAATTCATCATTCAGTAACGAACGAACGGTGTTGCTCGCGCTTGTATATGAATCTAGGCACCATGTACCCGGCTCATCCGACAGATGGAAATAGCAGCTCCGCTCAAGGCCATGCTCCTTAATAAACTGGACCAGCTGCGGAATAAACTGCGTCAAGAAGCTCTGATACGCTTCGCCTTCAGCATCTGTCTCCCATCCAAATACCTGCTCCGTGCCCGTCCCATCCACCTCAGCGAAAATCTTCGGCGCATGCTTCGCCCCCCACTGTGTGAACAAATGCGAGAACTCAAAATGCTTCACGCCATTCCGTAAGCACATCTCGACAAAGCGCTCCAGCAGTGAGAAGTCGAACGAATACGTGCCGCCTGAGCACTTCACGCCAACAAGCTGCACCGTCGGACGGTATTTGCCATAATCAAGCTCAAGCGGCGGAGAGAACAACGGCGTCAGAATCATGTTCATGCCGGACTCCACGTAATGCGCCACATACTTCTCAATGATCTCAAAGTGGGCTTCGGAGAACGTCTCCACCTTATACCAGCTAGCAAGGCAGTCGAGGTAGAACCACTCGGTATGCACCAGCTGCTGCTCAGGTAGCTCAGCGCCGATAACCTCCAGCTGGAATAGACCAGAGCCCAGAACTTCCTCGCTCTCATCAGCAAAAAAAATCTCCACAGGATAGACACCCGCCGGCGTTTCACTAGCAATCTGAACCGTCACCCATACCGACCGCCACTGATTCGGCAGCGCATGGACGACACCGCTTCCGGCCTCGACCGGATAAAGCGGATCTGGATACAAGCCCGGCGTCGTACGAAGCAGATAGTCGTCCGGATCATTATAGTTCGGCAGCTCAGAAGGAGCGAGACCGACACTTTTCACTATAACCTTCGAATCTGCTAGCCCCGACTTCACGCTCACACGAATATTTTTCATATATGATGCAGTTCGGTATGCCACCTGGAACGAATAAAACTCGCCTCTCAGCGCAGATCCGCTCTCATACGTCGCCTCTTGCAGCTCCTCATCAGCGAACACCTTCACAAGTGAATGGAGGCATCTCGTCTCGAATTTCACCTTTTGTTCCGACATTTCTATGCCCCCTCCGATACAGCTTCCAGCAGCTTGCGATGAACTTCGTCAAAATGAACCGGGTCCTCATTCGCCTGATTAAAGCTCATCAAGCAAGAGTCTGTCAGCTCGTCAGCCAAAGCTTTGTTCTTCGCAGCCAGCTGCTTCAACAGCTCGTAATCCTCGACGCCTGCTCGCATCGCCTCAAGTCTCATGCTTCCAAGCGGACCGTTCTCCCCTGGGTACGTACAGTGCGTGTCACCCGGCGGGAAGAAAATATCGGTCTGATTGAGCGGGTCCTTATCATCGTCGCAGAAGTTAAGTCCCCAGTGCAGGAACCCTTCCAAATCATATTTATAGTTGCCCCAGTGCAGGTAACGCGACCGCAGCAACGGCATGTCCCACAACCGGTTCATCCAAGTGCCGCCTGGGATGCAGCATGTATAGTACCAGAGCTTGTCCCCGAGTGATCTTAGCTTCTCGAATTGCTCCTGATTCTCCTGATAGTAGATGTTCTTCGGAACGAGAATATCGACCGCGCCTGACAGATCATACGTCTCCACCGCTTCCAGCAGCGGAACTCCCGGCATAAACTTACGCACCATCCCGGACAGAATACGGTACTCCTTTACGCTGTTTTCCGTCGGCTCATCGGCAACATGCTGCACGAGAATATCGAGCCAGCCATGCTGTTCCAAGAACGAGCGCCATGCTGGCAGAAACTGTGACAAGTAAGTATAGCCTTCAGCCGCGATCGCTTTAAGCGCTTCACCGCCGTTCCATGTATTGAAGATGTGGAATTCGGAGCCCCAGAAGTCTTTGCGTCCAGCGACCAAGCCGCCTTCGATATGTGTAAATCCAAGTCCGAGGTAAAGCTGAATCAACCGCTCAGTCCGTTCGAAGTTAAACGCATATTGATCCTCGCCAACCAGAGTTACCTGAATCGCATCCATCGGCACCCAGAAATGCGTCTGACGCGCGCGGCGCATCAAACGGCCGTATTTCTCGATCATCGACCAATGCTCTTCCGACCACAGCTCCACGTTATAGCGCTTCGCCATATTCGGCAGGCTGAACCAATTCGTAACCGCAAGCGTCTCCTTCTCAGACACGACGGCAGCGAATACTTCAATATCTACAGGAATAAGACAATTGTCTTCACCAATCGTAATGGACAATTCCCCCGAATAACTGCCCTCAGCAGCGTCCACCGGAATGTCCCAGCATATGTAAAGTGCTTCTGTAGCAGCGCGCGAAACCGTACCTTCTACAAGCGGCTGCAAAGCTTCATAGACGCGGAAAGGAGCTTGTCTTGTCGTGTAGCCTTCCGCCGACTCGCCTTCTTGCACACAGAAGCTGACTGGTCCCGTATTTTTCTCGACGAAAATATCAATTAGTTGGTAGTATTCCGGTTGACGCAGAAACACACTGCTTGTCGAGCGGATAAATTCGCAACGAATCGGCGCGTTCGGTGCAGCGTCATTGATTAAAATCTGGCAAGCCGCGTAGCTCCCTCTCGCCGTATTTAACTTGATCGCCCCAGCGCCGCTGTCCTTCACGATACTATCCGGGTAAAGCCACTCATTCATGCCGAAAACTTCGTACTTCATTATCGCTGCTTCCTCCTAGTACTCGCTTGTACCTTTTTTGACGAACCCGCCTTCATGCTCCGTAAACATCCGGTAATCGGCCCTAATCAGCTCCCCAACGGGCTTGATCGTCTTCCGATCCATATGATAGATACCGAACGTATCGATCCAATTGTTGTGGTTCACATACCAATCATACATGATCCAGTAATCAATGCCAGCTACGAACCCACTATTATTTCTCGTGCCGTCCGGCTTAATAACCGCATATTCCATGAGCGCTTTTAGCGTCTCCCTGTAGGTCTCAATTTGAGTGTCAGATACAACCTCATTCTCGCCTGACCAGTGGCCGTACTCGGTATTGACGATCGGCTTGTTCGGCCATAAACGGTGAGCGTCTTCAAGAAACTGCTTCGTTCCTTCGTAATACGTTCCCCCATGAAAAATACCGAAGTACATCGTCCAGCTTGCCACATCCAGCGGCTCCATTGAAGGATCGTGCGCGCCAGGCTGATCGGCCGCCGCGCTTTGCGTTGTCAATCTTCCGTCCGGATAGCAGGTCTTCAAATCATGGACAAGCCGTATATTGTAAACGGTGCGCAGCTCGACCTCAACCGACTCGTTCTGTGTGCTCCACATCAGAACCGAAGGGCGGTTGTACTGGGAGAACACCATCTCCCTCCACATTTGGTCGCTGAGCCGTTTCTCTTCTTGAATGGCAAAATGCTCCCGTGTGAACTGCCACAGCGGAATTTCACTTGCCGTCACAAGTCCGAGCCGGTCTAGCAGCATCGCAGTAAATACGTGGTTCGGGTAATGCGCTGTACGCACGTAATTGACATGGAGCTCGGAGCGCATTTGCAGAAGGTCATCGCGAATGCGGTCCCATGTTGCCGTACGGCCCGTATCCGGCCACTCCTCATGACGGGCAATACCTGCCAAGAAGACCGCACGGCCATTTAGTAGAATATCCGTGCCCTCTGTGGTGACCGTTCGAATGCCGAACTGCGTATGGAAGCAATCGAGCTCTTCTTCCTCGCCGATCTTCAGCGTGAATTCCGCCACGTAAAGATTCGGCTGCCAGAATGCCCACAGCTTCGGATCCTGTACGAGGGCATGAAGGACAACGGCTCTTGACTCTCTTGGCTGAAGCAAGAGCGATGTGGACAGCTCGCCGTCCCAAGCTGCCCTCGTGCCTTTAATCCGCGAAGCATATGGAGAGTTCAAGAACGCCTCGCCCTCTTGATCAGCCTCGAACAATGTGCCCTGCAGTTCTACTATTGTTGGCGCGTCCGAGCGATTTTCCACCACTGCAGTAAACCGTACGCTGCCTTCCGTATCAAGCGGAACCGCATCCATTCTCGCGATATGGCAAGTTGTACTGCCGCTTAAATAGAGATCGTGAATAACGCCGGTATAGTTGAAAAAGTCCGTCCCTGCTGTAGCCGGGATAATATCGTGTCTGCTGCCCCATGGCGGGTTGTCCACCCGAATGACGATCGTATTCTCGCTGTCAAAGCAGACGTATCTCGTGAGATCAATCGCAAACGGAGTAAAGCCACCCTCGTGATAGCCAACCCATAGGCCATTCACCCAAATATCGGCGACATAGCTGATCGATAGAGCATGGAGCGTAACCGCCTTGCCCTTCCACTCTTCACCGAGCTTAAAGTTTCGGCGATACCAGACGCCATTCTCATACGTCTCGCTGGAGCCTGCCGCTTCAAGTCCCTTCAACTCATTCTCGGGACGAGGCAGTATGATCTTCTCCCAATCGGAGTCGTTATAGTCCGCTTCCGTGCGACCTCCAGCAGTCTCCCTAGCTTGTTCGATCCAGCATTCGTTACGTTCAGCCATTGAGAAATCATGATCGGCTTCGAAGCGCTGCTTATTCCATAAACCTGCAAGGTCCAGCTTCAGCCTCTCTTGAGGGTCGAAGGAAGGAACGGGAATTCCGTTCTGATAAGGAATATGAATATTATCCCGCTGCTGCAGGGTTAACGTTGTGCGAATACCGGAATATGTGCTAATTGGCTGCTTCATTGTTATGTGAGTCCCCCTGCTTCATCTTCGTTGCTCGATATGGCTTAGATCGCCGGCCCGTAAATACCGTCCTCCGGCTGATAGATGCGAATATAGTCGACCTCAAGCGTCTGCGGGAACACTGTCGTCGCATCCGGATAACCCGGCCAATTGCCGCCAACCGCAAGGTTGAGCATCAGGTAGAACGGCTTGTTGAACGGCGCCGGAAACGGCTCGATTGCGGACGTCTCAATCTCGCGCGTATACCACTCGCTGCTCTTATAGAACAGCTCGCCGTCGATGTACCAACGCATTTGCGTAGGCGTCCAGTCGATTGTAAAGGTATGAAAATCATCGGCGAACTTGCCTTCCGCAAGCGTGAAGCAGTCGCCTTTATAGAAGTGCGGGTTGCCCATATGCAGCGTGCCGTGCACCTTGTTCGGCTCGTGGCCGCACATCTCCATAATGTCGATTTCACCTGCGCTCGGCCAATCGCCGTGTACTTGCATATCTGTCGACATCATCCAGAACGCCGGCCAGATGCCTTGACCATAAGGAAGCTTGGCGCGAATCTCGAACCGGCCGTACAGCCAATCCACTTTGCCCCTTGTCACCAGCTTAGCCGATGTATAAGGACTGCCTTCATATTCTTCCTTAATCGCTTTGATAACGAGCTTCGAGTCCTCGATAAAAGCGTTTCTAGCTTCTCTCGTATAGTACTGCAGCTCATTATTTCCCCAACCATGACCGTCAATATCATAATCCCAACGGGTCAAATCTATTTCGGGTCCATCGAACTCTTCGTTCCATATGAGTTTCCATCCGTTGTCGGATATTTGGTAGTTGTTGTTCTTCGTCATCTATCCCTTACCTCCATTGTGTTTAAAGTTGTATGCGAGTGGACTCCTCCGAGAGCATCCACTCTGCCCACACCCCCCACCGCGCAGCGGTGCAGGGGAGGTTTTGGGGCGCAAAGCGGAGTCGGAGTGGAGAAACGTCAGTGGTCGCCTAGGCGAAACTCCGCACGCGGAGCGTCCTCCGCCCCTACTCCCCGGTAATCCCGGAGCGGTCCACACCTTCAACGAACCAGCGTTGCAACACAAAATACACCACAAGCAACGGCGCAATCGTCAGCATCGTGCCTGCCATCTTGATCGCCTCGTTGAGCTGATTGCCTTGACCGCCGCCCGACGGGAACATTTTCGTAAAACTGTCTGTAAACTTCTGCAGCTCAAGCGGCAGTATCGTCAACTTGTTGCCGAAATAGAGCGCAGCCAGATACGATTCATTCCAGTACCAGACGAAAGAGAACAGAAACACGATGATGAATGCCGGACCTGCCGTCGGAACGGCAATGCGATAGAACATTTTGAGATACCCAGCGCCGTCGATTTGAGCAGCTTCTTCCAGCACGACAGGAAGCTTCTTGAAGAATTGATAGAAGATCATAATGAACAGCGCGCTCTTCAGCCCTTGGCCGAGGAAAGCTGGATAGATGTACGTCTTTAACGTACCGAGCAGATGATAATCCTTGAACATCAAGTAAGTCGGAATCATCGTCACGGACGGCGGTATAATGAATGTCGCGATCATGAGCGCGAACCAGAGCCGCTTGAGCGGGAACTCGAACCGCGCGAAGCCGTACCCGATCACAGCGGTCATCACTGTTTGAATAATGGACGGAACGCCCGCCACCAGAATCGTCTGCATTAGCGTCTTGCGGAAATCCAGCACCTGCAGCGCCTTCATATAATTGTCGATATATAGCTTCGTCGGAATCCATCTGACCATTGAATTGACGAGGTCATCGAGACTCATAAAGCTGTTCACCAGCATGAAGAGCAGCGGGTACAAATAGATGAAGCCGATCCCGATGAGCAGCAGGTAGACAACTAGCTTAAACACAAATCCATCGTTCTCTCCCACGCCCAGCAGCAGCTTGCGAATACGGTTCAGCGCAGCGGCACCTTGTTGTTTCACCTTCATGCACCTCCTAACTCTTTCTCGTTCTTATCAGCAGCGACCAGATCGCGAGCACGAGCGCGATGAGGACGAAATAAATCCAGGCGACCGCCGTTGCGTAGCCGAAGCCGGTCGTTGTATTGAACATGTTGTCTTTGATCATGATGATAATTTCATTGAGTGCGAACGTCGAAATGTAGACGATCGTATAGATAAAGTTGACGAGCACGAGCGGCATGAGCATCGGCAAGGTCAGCTTCCAGAACGCCTCCCAAGGCGAAGCGCCGTCGATTCGGGCCGCCTCATACAGCGAATGATCAACCTTCTGCAAGCCAGCGAGGAAGATCAGAATTTGTACGCCGGAGAACCACAGCACCATAATAATTTGCTTAAACAGGTACATAATCGGGTTCGCAACCGCCGGAGTTAAGCTCTCTTTGACCATCTCAAACATGCTGTAAGATTCAATGTTCGGGATGTTAGTGACGCCTTGGCTGAGCAGCTCGTTAATGACGGGGCCGCTCGTAATGATGACCGGAAGGAAGAAGATCGTCCGGAAGATGCCGCGCATCTTGATTTTCTGATTGATCAGCAGGGCTATGATGAGCGAGAACGTCACAACTATCGGCACATTCAGCGCCATCTCACGCAAATAATGGAGCACCTTCTCGATGAACGTTGAATCCGAGACGAATGCGTATTTGTAATTGTCCCAGCCGACGTAATCGGTCTTGATGCCCAGAGGCGTTACTTTTACCTTCTGGAAGCTTAAGTAGAGCGAATAAATCATCGGCCGCAATGCAAATATGAAAAACCCGATAATCCAAGGCGCAACGAACGCCATACCGACGAGTGCTTTTCTGCGTTTATTCGTTATGCGGATGCGAATGCGGATACTGGCCATTACGTTCTCACCTCGATTACTTGATACCCGAGCGGAGCTACGGTAGCTTCTTTGCCGGTATACACACTGTCATTATAGTTCACGATTATCGCTTTGCCGTTCGAATACGTCACTTGAACGACGCCTGCCGCAAGCACGGTTCGCGTCTCGATCGTCGCATATTGAACCGGCGCAAGCGCATCGTTAAGCTGTTTGTACGTCTTCACGATATTATTCTTCCAGTCCGCGAATGCCGAAGCAAACACTTCTCTGGAATTGGTATGCGCCAAGCGGAATGCCTGCTCGCTCGTTAAGTAATAAGTCGGATACGAAGCTGTCTCGATCATCGTCAGCAGTTCCTTGCGCGGATTCGCGAAGAAATTGACCGGCTCGGCAAAATAGTTCTTGTACCCTTTGAGCACGATCTGCTCAAACGGAACGGCCTCGCTCGTATACGTATACTGCGAGGAATGCATCGGAACGTCGAGCAGCTGATCGGCGTAGCGGAGCATATAATCATTCGGCTTGTACATCGCCATGTCGGATGCTTGCGTCTTTAGCTGTTCCAGCATGCTTGCATATGAAGCAGCTGTCTTGCTTCGGCTCGACACTTGGTCGTTCACCCGCTCCGAGAACAGCTCATATGGCGTCTCATCCACGGCGACCGACGTAATCCCATTCTTCTTGTAGCCACTCACATTGTCCGCCGCAATCTGCTTCGCATAGTCCGCCGACATGAAGTACATCGTCGGATAAACTTCCTGATAAGTCGGCACGGACAGGAGCGACTTGTCTATCTTAACGGCAGCGCCGTCGCGTGCGGAGAATCGCTTCGACGTATCAAACGCTGTCGTGTAGTCCGTGTAGAAATACAGCTTTCCGCCTTGATCAGCCAATTGCTTGCTCAGTTTGCTGAATGCATTCGCTGATCCGAGCTGTGACTCGAAGCTGACCGGCGCCGGATTCGTTCCGGAGTAGCCGCCCTTATTCCAGCCGCGATAGACAACGTCTGTACGACTGACGCCGCCCGCGCGCAGCTGATCCAGCATTGAAGAGAGCTGATCCACGGTCGTCATCGGAATCAAGTGATTGGCGAACAAGCCGCCCTCCGTCTCCGAGCCGAGCACATCCAGGTGGATCGGAATTTCTGCGCTGCCGCCTGCTGCAATTGGCTCCCTCGGCATGTCGCCGCGCGAAATCAAGTAGTTCCGGTACGCTTTCGCCATTCCAATATAGCTGGCGCCTTCCCCTTCGAGGAAGGAATAGCGCAGCTGCATATCTTCCGCATTGCGGTTCTTCTCGAAGACAACGATACCGCCCATCGTACGGCTTGTCGGCTGCAGGTACGATTCACGGACGATAAACTGCGCGGTCGTCCAGTTGTAAGGCGTATTCACCCCACTCGCATAACTGAGGATCTTCGCATTGTATTTGCCGTCCTCGACGATGCCAAACAGCGCATGCCGCTGCTCGCCATGCACCAGTCCGAATACCGGAAACTGCGCATTGTAAGGATCCTTCGCCCCGTCGTTCAAATTGTCGGTAATGCGGGCGATGTCTATGCCTTTGTTCGCCCCATAGATTTTCGCTTCATAGGGCGTCTTGAACTTGCCTTTATTATCCGCGAGCTTGATGAGCGCTCCTGAACCGTCAGGGATAAACATATATCCGCTTGTGTCTCCTGCCTTCGTTGCGCCAAGAAACGGATAGACGATCACCGAGCCAAGCTTGAATTGCTCCCCTTCCAGGACGCTCTTCTGCGGGATCGTTACGACGAGCTGCCCGCCGTCTAGCTTCACGATTAGGTCCATCCCGATCAACAGATCATTGAACCGAATTGTCGCTTGGAACCCCTGATCAATCTGCTTGATCTGGATCGTCTTATTCGCTTCCGTGAGCAGATCGGTGCGGATCGCATTGTTGTTCTCTTTATCGAAATAATCGATAGACAGACCGGATTGAATAAAGTTGAGCCAGGTTTCGTTCGCGTCCGGCTTCACCATGTCGGAGGACCATACGTACCCCGATTGTTTGTTGACCACCTGGATCGCAAGCGTATCTTCCTTGAGCCGAAGCTGCAGCTTGTCATTCTCTGCAACTTGCCGGTAATCGGATGCGAGCGGGCTCTGCGCAGGCTTGCCTTGGAAAGCCGTCTTAAGCACGGCTGCCGGTGTCGTATCCTCCGTCTCCTGCTCGCTTCCACGCATATAAAGGACCACAAAGAATGCAATGCATGCGGCGAGCAATCCGTACAATAATAGCGGCTTTATCCATTTATTGTTCCGCACGCGTAATCATCTCCTGAATGACAGAATCGCCGAAGTCGTAAACCTGATGCAATATCACATAAACAATGAACACCACGAGGCTCGTGATCAGCATCGTAAACAGCGTAATGAACAAGTTTCGCAGCGTCTCCCGAATGGTATAATCATGCACTTCCTTCACCATCAAGAAGAGCAGCACAGCGCACCACACGGTAATAATCGTATTCGCGAAGCTGAACAGAAAGGCATCGTTCAGCGTCAACACGTTGGAGGCTGCCACGACGAACGGATGGAAGATCAAATATGGCGCAAACGCATAGATCGTTCCTTGATACACTTGGGAGAACTTGCCTTCGCCGTCACTGATCGTGCTGACCAAGTAGTTTGAAATGATCCAGAGCGTAAGCGGCGCGATCAGCATCGCCAGCTCTTTTGTCAGGTTGATAGTCGAAGCGTCCGATTGGTCAAAGATAAACCCGGTGCCGTAAAGGGTAAACATATACTCTGCAATGAACAGCACGTAGAGCACAGCCGCCGAGATCCCCGATGTCTTGCCTTCTTCCCTTAGACCATACAATCCGTCCAGCGGATGCTTGATGAATCTGCCGATAAAGAGCAGCTCGCGAATGAGGCGAACGTTCATAATCGCTTCCTTCACGCGGACAGTCGGCGCTAGCACGCCTGTCTTCCGGTGCACCCATCTAAGAAGTGAGCGCAATGCCATCAGTCCGAGAATGATGAGCACCAACGTCAGCAGGTTATGCTGCAGCCAGCTGTTGCGGATTTCCCAGAAGGCGTTGGAGTAGCCTGTGACATCCTTCGCTTGCTTGTACTCGGTCATTGCTTTGGCATACAGCTGTTGCTTAATATAAGCATCGCCGAGTCCGCGATGCGCCAAGACGAACAAGCTGTTGCGTTGTTCAACGAGATTCCAAGGCTCCTGGCTCTTCACATAAAGCCCGTCCTTGTACAGGTCGAGCGCATGATGAACAAGCTCCACGAATTCGGTCGGCTCATACACTTGAATGCTGTTCCGTCCCACATCCGCGATATAGATGTAGCCTTTGGAGTCGGTCGCGATGCCCGCGGCGTTTAGCAGCAAGCCTTCGCGGGATTTGCCATCATCCGGCGAGCCAGACACGAACAGCAAATGCCCTTCACTGTCGAACTCGTAGAAGTAACCCCGCTGCCCGACTGCAAAAATATTACCCGCCGCCGATACCGAAATGTCTGTATAGGTCGGGTCCCAGAACGTGCCATGAAGCAAGTTGTAGCCCGAAATGTTCAGCCGCTTGATCGGCTGATCCTTATCGCCTTGCGTAACCGTGTACACAAGACCCTTCGTATCAATTGCAACATTGGTCGGCGTATTCGGCACATTCTTGAACAGCTGCTCAATCTGCTTCTTCGTGAAGAAGAGGCGCTGCAGCATCAGCTTCGCCGACGGCTTCGAATCATTCATGCCGAAGAAGCCCATGAAGTCCCCGGCAGGACTCATCTGAATGACGCCGTTCGTCGTTCCTTCGCTAATAATGTACACATTGCCCCGTTTATCAACAGTCACCTTCATCGGCTTGTACGGTGTACTTTTGCCGTAAAGCGGTGTTTCGGGACGCTTAAACGTCTGCAGCACTTTGCCTTCCTTGCTGAAATGCAGTACCTGTCCGAGCCGGCTGTCAGCGACATAGATGTCGCCTTTCTCGTCAACGAAAACGCCGGACGGCGCATCGAGGACATCCTCGCCGATCGAACGAATCAGCTCCCCGCCGCGCGTCATGACGACGACGCGGCTGTTCTCTGTATCCGCGACATAGAGCATATCGCGGCTGTCGACGAAGATATCGGACGGCGTGGCGAACTCGGTGTCGCCCGCTTTCTCAATGGTGCCAGCCGGCTCGTATGCATCAGGTGTCCGCTGGAAATCGCCTGTGTAGGATTTGTAAGTCGCCTCCGCGGCTGCATAGCCCGGGAGCAGCGGCATACATACGACAAAGGCGCATAGTAGAACCATGATAGATTTTGCGATTTGTCTCATCTCTGTCTCCCCTGACTATTTCAAACCGGAATGTGCCATTGTGTTCATCACTTTGCTTTGCAAGAAAATAAAGATGATGAGGTTCGGCAGGAACATGAGCAGCGACGCCGCAGCGGACATCCCTTGTCCAGCGACGTTATTGCCGTTCTGGCTGACAAGCGTGCTCATGAAGAAGCTAATTGTCTTCAAGCTTTCGTCGTTCACGTAATAGGAGGACGTCTCGATGTTATTCCACACGAGCTGGAACGACAGAATCGCCACGGTCGCAAGCGCAGGCTTAATGACAGGCAGCATTACCTTTCGGAATACGAGAAACTCTCCCGCTCCATCCATGACAGCCGCTTCCTTCAGCTCATCCGGCACTTGGTCGATGAACTGCTTCATGAGGAAGAGACCGATCGGCATCGACAAGAGTGGCAAAATATGAGCCAAATACGTGTCCATAATGCCGCTCTCGTCGATGACAAGAAACCGCGGAATTTGCACTGCAATCGGCACGAACATGAGCGCAACCGTATTCGTCTCGAAGATGGCTGCCCGCAGCTTGAATTTCATTTTGGATAAAGCATAAGCGGCAAGAGCGCTCATAAACACCGACAGGAACATAACGCTAAGCGTTATGATGACGCTGTTGAATACATAACGACTGAACGGGATACCCGAATCGCCTGCGAACCCGAGCAGGTCTCTGAAATTATCCAGCGTCGGCTGATGCACCAGGAATCGTGGCGGGAACGCAAACAGCTCATTGACCGGCTTGAATGCGTGAAACACGATAAAGATAATCGGCAGCATCATAAACATCGCCAGCGGGATTAAGATCGTGTAGAACTTCAGCTGGCTGCGGTGGAATTTCGTCGGATTTATTTTGGTACCTTGATAGGACATCGCGATTCTACTCCTTCTCTCCGAACAGCTTCCATGAAAACTTGGACAGCACATAAATTCCGACGAGCAAAATAACGGATAGCGCAGAGGCATACCCCATCTCGTATCTCGTTAAGCCATAGTCGGAAATATGGTTGACCATCACCTGTCCGGCATATTGAGGCGTCGGATTGCCGCCTGACAGCTGTACGCCGAGGTCCCCTGATTGGAACGTCGTGACGACGGCCATAACAGCCCCGAACAGCATTTGCGGCTTCATGGATGGAATCGTAATATGGATGATTTCTTGGAACCGGTTGCTGATTCCGTCGATATAGCCTGCTTCGTAAATGGATTGATCGATGTTCAGCACCCCTGCTAGCATAGCGAGGAAGCCTACGCCCATGCTGCTCCACAGGGAAACGATAATCATGATGGACATCAGATATTCTGGCGATTGCAGCCATTGAATCGGCATATTAATGAAGCCTAGACGAAGCAGCCATGCGTTCAAATAACCGGTCTGGTCGCCGCTGAAGAAGATCGACCAGACGACGGTCATCGCGACCCCCATCGTCATCGACGGGGAGTAAATAATTAGCGCAAGAATGGTACGCGGCTTGGACGGAATTTGCGCCAGCATCCACGCCAGCATGAACGAGATAATGTAGCCGCCTGGACCGACGATAAGCGCAAACTTAATTGTGTTCGGGAGCACGTACTGCATGAACACATCGTCCTGCGTAAAGATCGCTGTATAATTGCTGAATCCGATCCATTTAGGCATCTCAATCGTGTTGAAATTCGTAAACGAGAGATAGACTGCTACCAGAACAGGAACGACGATAAACATCGCAAACATGAGCAAATAAGGAGATAGAAACCAGTAGGCTTCGCTAATTTTCCGCTGCTTCTTCATCGTTTCTCAACCCACTTATCTATCGTATTGATCGTTGGAACTGGATTGTCCTTAACCTGTTTGCCGTTCTTAATAAATCCGAATTCCTCCATCTTCTTGTCGATTTCGCGATTGGCGCGAATGACGGAATCGTCGATGGCCGTCCGCGGATTGTCGCCGTCGAATACGACCCGGTTAAACACGTTGCTGAGCTCGCGCTCCACCATATAGGCGCCTGGAACGCGGGACGCTTCACGCACCCATTTGCTTTGCTCAAGAATGATCTTCTTGTCTTCCTCCGGCCATGGCGACTCCGCGAAAGCATCCATGTTCGCGGAATTCCACATGAACATCGGACCGAACTCGGCCTGCTCCATGTTGGCGAACTCAACTTGCACCTTCGTCGACATCCACCATTTGAGGAAATCCCACGCTTGCTGTTCCTGCTTCGTTCCTTTAAAGATCATCGCGGAGGAGCCACCGCTTGGCGACCAGCGTTGGACAGTGCCATTCTGCATCGTGCCCGGGTGCAGCGCGATCTTCCAGCTGCTCGCGATTTCCGGAGCTGCGACTTTAAGCTGAATGTAGGTAGATAGATCCGAGATCCCAATCGGGAGCACGCCGGAACGGAAATGCTGATAGAAATTCGGCACATCCTGCGGCAAATTGTAAATCGTGAACAAGTCGGTCATGAACTTAATGCCTTTAAGCGACTGTTCGCTGTTAATCGCTGTTTTCATGCCGTCTTCCGTGAACAGCTCGCCCCCGAACTGATAGATGAACGGCGTCGTGGCTCCAAGTGGCTTAAACCCTTTATAAAGAGCGAGCGGATCGTAGAAATTCATGCCAAGACGCTGCAGCTCCGGTAGCATATTGACGACATCATCCCACGTATTCGGCACGCTGAGCTTCAAATTATCCAGAATATCTTTACGGTAGAATAGCACCCAGAAGTCCTGCGATTCCGGCAGCGCAAAGACTCCATCTCCATAAGCGAATGGAATCATCGCTCCCTTAGAGAACGGCTTCACCACCTGCTCGTAGTCGTTGAATTTGCGCAGGTCGACCGCCGCGTTACGGACAGCCAAATCGTAAGGGATCCAGCTGGATATGCCTAACGCAGCATCCGGCTGGCTGCCTGTCGCATTCGCAAGCACCAACTTGTTCTCATCTGGCATAATAGAGAGCTTGACGTTAATGCCGCTCTCCGGTGTGAACTGCTCGTCGATCATCTTCTGCAGCAGCTCAACCTGCTCCCTGGAGTTGTGCACCCATACGTTAAGCTCCGTACTCGACTTGCTCGAAGCGGAGTAGGATTGCTTTCTGAACGACAGGAAGAAGCGTTTTACCGATTCACTCAGCTTCTTGAAGAAGCCCGCATTCGCTTTCGGCAGCTTCCCTTCCTGGTACACATATATTTTGTCGAGCACAAGCGGGGAGTGCGTAATGCGCTGCAGCATGTCGCCGAGCAGCTGGGAGACGGAAGAACTGCCTTCGGAGAAAAGCGACATCCGGTTCGGCAGCTTATCCGGCTCTTCAGCTAGTGAGCGAAGCTGGCTTGCTGCTTTCTTCAAGTTGTTCAGCTCGCTAATCTCGCCGCCACCCGCATTCAGCTTGTTCAGCTTGCTGTACTCGCTCTCGAGCTGGTCCGCCCAGCCGTTCAGCTTCTTATCAAGATTCGGAATATATTCGCTTAAGTCCCAGTCCCGGTAGGCGTCGGTATGATTGCCGGTCAGTTTGCGGATTTCAAGCGATAGATTGCTGATCTGCTCCATCTGATTCTCAATTACTTCGGTAAGTGGACGAATCGGCTCCAGATCTACCGTCATCGTCAGCGTGTGCTTGCCCTTCGTGAAGTAGAACTCGTAGGGCTTGCTTTCGCTTCCGGTGCCACCTAGCACGCTGTTTTCCCAGCTTTTGCTGTATTGGAACTCGCTGCCTTGCAGTTCGCTGAACGGCACCTTCCCGTCAATGGCGATTTGACGGAATACCGGCATGTCGCGCAGGCTATCCTGCTTGTATTTCATCGCGATTCGGTAATAGCCATCCTTTGGTGCGTCGAATTCCCAAGTTGCAGCTTGACCGCCGCTATTCCACGTGCCCCCGAACGCGTTCAGCATCCGGTGCATCGTATCGTAAGGCGTCATTTGCGGATCGTTCACCGAAATCGCGCGTATGGAGGAATCGTTCTTATTGGTCGGCGTCTCCGCCTCAATCACGATCGGTGATTGCAGAGGACTGTCGTCAATAGTCTGAGGCTGATTCTTGCTGTAACCTTCATAGCTATCTATTTCGGAAGGGGAGTCCACTGTAATGTTTCCTAGCAGCAGTTCTCCTCTCGTATTGGCTATGGTTATTGTGTTAAGGCCTTTGTCCAATTTATAGAGAAGCGGTTTCATATAGGCATAGCTTGCGTCCATGGCGTAGCCATGCTGCCAAGCTTTCACCTTCTGCGGGTGCGGCAGCAGCTCGTTGCCGTAGCGGTCGAGCTTCTTCGCCATTTGCTGATTGTCCCACAGGTTCGGGAACAGAATGCGACGGCTTTCATAGAACGGATACTCGCCATTCACTTGTATAAAGCCTTCCGTAGCCAGAATGCTGTCATCTGTAATGTAATAGTCAAAACCGATTTGGTAGAGGCCGGCTTGCGCGACTTCGAGCTTTACCGTTAGCTGTGTATTAGCTGTGAGACGGACGGTATCTGTGGAATAGTCATAGCTTTCGGACTTAGATGCGATTAGGCCCTTGTTCTTCGGCTCTGCGCTCGGATTAATCGTCGTTTCTGTATGCGTAGGAGCAGAAACAGCGGACCACTCCTTCATCATGTCGGTGTAGCTGCGTTCCAGCTGAGTGTGCTGCTCTTGCGCTGCTGCTGGCTGAGAATCGGCAGCGGCATTGTTGTTATCGCCTTCCGCTGACGCGGGCTGAGGCTGGCAAACGCCGATAATGAGGGATGCGGTGAGGACGGCCCCGAGTAAAGTATGCCAACTGTTTTTCATAGTCTCTTCCCTACCTACCTTATTAATGCCGTAAGTGTGAAAGATAGGAGCATCTCTCACACTTACGGATGTTGTTTGCTATGAAAGTAAGAATGGATTATTTCAGCATTGCTGCTTTTGCTTTCGCTACGAACTCATTCGCCTTGTCTTCGAATTCTTTCGCCTTGTCGGCTACTTTGTATTCGCCTGAGTTCAGCTTCTCGGTAAATTTGTTCTCCGTATCCCAAGCCGCGAAGTCATTCCAGCCCGGAACGATCGGCATCGGAACCGCGTTAGACATCAGCTTCATAACTTCCTTCTCGCCAGGAAGCGTAAGGTTCGCCTCCAGCTTCGCCCACACTTCAGGCTGATCCGCTGTCGGGTATTTCGTTACAGGCTGACCTGCAGCTTTCTCGATATCTGCACGCTTGAGGGCGCCATCTTTGCCCCAAGTCATCCATTTCGCCAGCTCGTAAGCTGCTTCCGGATGCTCTGTCGTCGAGGATACGCCGATGAAGTCCAGAATCGTTTGGATACGTTGGCCTGCTTTACCGGAAGGCATCGGATAGAAATCAACATCTCCCGCGCCAGCTTTCTTCATTTCGCTAGGAATCCAGCCCATGTTCCAAGAGTAATCGATCGCCATGGCAGAATGGCCTTTTTGGAACGTCCATGCGCCTTCGTCGCCCCACAGCTTCTTCTTCTGTGCGCCTGTCATCACATCGTCAACTTTCAAACGGCGAAGCTCCAGCTTCAGGTTGTACGCATCAATCCAATCTTGGCTTGTAAAATGGAACTTGTCTCCGTCATACGTATCCCAGCCAAACGAATTATCGTTGTTCATCGGCAGCCACTCTTGGAAGCCAAGGTCGCCCCAAGGACCGCCGATACCGTAGTAGAATTCGTCAGGCTTGGAGAACTTCTTCGCGAGCTCGATCATTTCATCGAAGGTCCAGTTATAGGAAGGGAGCTTCACATTGTTCTTCTCGAACAGCGTTTTGTTGACGAACACGCCTTCTGCATATTGGAATGTTCCCATCGCATAGCGCTTACTGTCGTAAACGGCCATGTCAGCGATGTTCTTGTATACGGACTTCGATTCTTCATCCTTATCCCAGTAAGGAGCAAGGTCGAGCAGCCAGTCGTTCGTAATCGCGAGCGGAACGTCCTTCATCGTGAATACGTCCGGCATAGTTCCTGCAGCTGCCGCGGCAGTCAGTGTCGGTTCAGGCGGGAACGTGATGCTCTTGTCGTACTCCACCGTAATGTTCGGATACTTCTCCATGAACGCTTTCAGCATCTCTTCTTCGAGCTTGTTGTCGCCGCCATCTGCATATTTCAGCTTGAACTTCTCTGTCTTCCATGCCGGTGTCTCTTCCGGCGCAGTCGCTGTGTTATCTGCAGACTGGTTTGTGTTTGCCGCGTTTGTCGCGTCTGATGCAGCATTCGTGTTCTTGTTCGCCGCATTATTCGCTGAATTCTTTTGTGAATCATTGGACTTACCGGAGCATCCCGCCAGCATGGAAATCACAACTGCAGCAATCATGAATACAAGGAGTACTTTGCTAGATTTCATTCTTAATCCCCCAACTCAATATATATTGATACACAGGTGTGCAATGTATCCGATGATAGATGCGGCCGATTGGCCTAGATTCTAGTAAATGAGCTAGTGAAACATTAGTGAAATCGATTTCAATAATTTTCACTAAAATCATTTGTTCATCAGCGTCTTTTACTAGAAATTGTTTGAAATCGATTTCAATAATTTCAATTACAACCGATTATCGGCTGTACATAACAGATGACTGGCGAATAACAAGGTGTGATTCCAGCACCGATAGGCGCGGGATCCCCATCTCCCCATTCATGCAGCGGATCAGCTTATCCGCTACGAGCAAGCCCATATCATACTTTGGCTGGTCGATTGTGCTGAGTGATGGCGTCAAGTACTTAGACACCCGGTCGTTATCCACACCAATTATTGCAAGCTCACCAGGCAAGCTAATTCCATTCTGGTTGCAGTACTCGTACACTCCAAGCGCCATTTCATCGTTAGCTGAGAAGACAGCTGTGAAAGCAAGCCCCTTCCCCGACAATCGTTTGAATGCTTCGTATCCGCCAGTTTCATTGAAATTGCCGTTCTCCACGAGCTCTGGACGGAATGGAATGCTGTGGGCTCCAAGCGCTTTAATGTACCCTTCGAGACGATCGTAGCTATCCTTTGCGTTCGCATAACCACTTAGAAATACGATGTCGCGATGCCCTTGGCTGATCAAGTGCTCCACCGCATCTTTCGCTGCCTTCACGTTGTCAGTGTGGACATTCAGCACATTGTCATGATCAATCCGTCGGCCGATAAGCCCTACTGCTAACCCTCTTTCCGCAAGGTCTACAATCTCCTGCTCCGGCAGCAGAGACGCGACAAGAATAACGCCATCCACGCTTCGGTCCATAAGCAACCGCAAATATTCGCGCTCAATGTCAAGATCATTCTGCGTGTCGCAGATGACGACTTTATACTTCTGCGCGTAAGCCTTCGTTTGAATCCCCTTGACGATATCCGTATTGTAGGACACTTTTATGTCCGATACGATTACGCCGATGGTCATTGTCTTCTGCTGGCGCAAGTTCTTCGCGGCAGCATGAGGCACATACCTCAGTTCCTCAATCACCTTGAGGACGGCGTCTCTTGTTTCGGGCTTCACGATCGGATTGTTGTTTAGCACTCTAGAAACCGTCGTCGGTGAAACCTTAGCTATTTTTGCGACGTCCACGATTTTAATGTCCATTTGCATTCGCCTTTACCAAGTGATAAGGAATTTACAATGAATGCGTTTTCTCATTCATTTATGTTATTACATTATCAGATCCTGAAATCGTTTTCAATACCTCCTTGTGCTCGTGCACAAAAAATTAATAAAACAAAGGTGGAGCCCTCAGAACTCCACCTTTGTTCAATTATTCCATTAGTTCTCGTCTTTAAACTTATCATTCACTTTGTCGATCGCATCTTGGAGGCCAAGTCCCATCTGCTCATCAGCAAACTTCTTCATCGCTTCCTTGATGTCCTCTTTACCCATTACGAGCTTCGTTACGAGACCTTGCACATCGCCACCACCTGTGTTGAGCGAGCCTGCATATGCGTTAACAACCCAGTTTACAGGTGCTTTCTGACCCGTTTGCAGCTGCTGTGCTTCAACTTCATCAAGGTACTTCTGCGTTTGTTCTGCTTCGCTTGGTCCGTAGCCTTCAACATAGCGCTTACCATCGGACCAGATCGACATTCCGTTTAATATCGAGGAGGATGGGTACTTCTTCGCCAGATCGAAATCCTTCTCTTCGGCATGCTTGTTCGTTACCAAGTCACCGTTCGGCTCCCAGTCTGTGCCTTGCAAGCCGTATCTTACAGTCTTCTGACCTTCCGGCGAAGCCAGCCAGTCGAACATCGCGAGGATTCGTTCCTGCTTCTCATCGCTTAATGAACCGTTAAACATTGTTCCGGACCAGTAATCATAGTAACCGTACAGGTAGTTGTTGCCGTCAGCTGCCGGAATCGGAGGCAAAATCTTCACCGCGTCGATATATTTCACGCCTGGATTTTCTTTCGACCAGTTCGGCACGTCGTAAGCCATATTTTTAACTGTGTTTACAAGTGCTGCCGCTTTGCCCTGATTGAACTTCGCGCTTGCATCCATGTTCGGTACGGAGAAGTCTTTATCCAGAATGCCGGATTGATACAGGTCGCGCTCATGTTCAACTACGTCAGCAAATGCATCCGTCATCCAACCTGGCTTCCATTGTCCATCAATCTTCTGCCACCACTGCATCGCAGGAGCGAGGTTATGGAACACGCTGTCACTTGTCCAGTCGATGCTAGAAGTCGTCAGCGGAATGACATGCTTCTTCTCGCCAATTGTCTTCAGTACCACTTTTAGTTCATCATAAGTCGTCGGATCTTTAAGTCCGAGTTCGTCCATCCAATCCTTACGGATAAGAATGCCACGGTCGTTCGGAAGCTCGTTGCGGCTTGCCAGCATACGCGGAATGAAGTAAAGTTTGCCGTCCGACGCTGCTGCGCCTTTCACGTCTGGAAGATCGGTATATTGCTTCAAGCTCGGATATTTGCTCATATCGTCCGGGAGCGCTTTAATAATTCCCTGCTCCACCCACTGGTTGAACAGATCGCCGCTCGTTGCGTCCGTGAAGAACGCGTCCGGCAGTTGTCCGGATGCCGCCCACAGCTTGGTCCGGTCGCCGTAGTCGCCCCAAGATTCGTTCACCGGCTTGATCGTAATGTTGAACTTCTCCTCCAACATCTTCAGCATGTCGTCCGACTGCCCATCCTTAATGACGGTGCCGATGTCCATATAGGCGAGCGAAATATCGAGATGCTCTTTAAATAAATCTTCTGGCGCAGCATTCCCGCTGCCATTGTTACTACTATTGCCGCTTGAGTTCGAAGTATCGCTGTTTGCAGCAGTATTTGCATTCCCTGAATTGTTTGTATTATCACCGTTAGAGCCGCAGCCTGCCAGCAAACCGGAAGTGAGCAGCGCAACACTAAGACCAACCGTAAGAGCATTCTTTTTCTTCATGTCTCTTAACCTCCTTGGTATATGAACGTTCTCGAAACTATCTGTTAGACCCCTCTAAACATGTATCGTTAATTCAAGCTGGCATCAGCCTTTGATCGAACCGATCATCACCCCCTTGGCAAAATATTTTTGCAAGAAAGGATAAACGGCCATAATCGGCACGCTTGCAACCATAATCGCCGCCATCTTCAGTGAATCCTGCGGGATGTTGATCTTGCTCTGTGCGACGGAAGAGATGCCGGCATTCGCGCTAAGAATTTGGCCAATGTTCGCGAGCATGTTCTTGAGCATTAGCTGCAGCGGATACATCGTCGTATCCTGTAGGAACAGCATCGGCGTGTACCAATCGTTCCAGCGGTCGACCGCATAGAAGAGCGAGATCGACGCAATAACCGGCATTGAAGTCGGGATGACAATCCGAAGAAGAATCGTAAAGTCGCCTGCACCGTCAATCTTCGCAGACTCTTCCAAGCTTACAGGGTAATCACGGAAGAAGGAAAGCATAATCCAGATGTAAAAAGTGTTAATTGCCGATGGCAGAATCATAACCCAGTAGCTATTGATCAGCCCTGCCCCTTTGATGGTTAAGTAATATGGAATAAGGCCGCCACCGAAAAACATCGTGAACACGATAAAGCCCATCAGATATTTCCAGCCTGGCATCCCTTTCTTCGAAAGCGCATAAGCGGCAATCGTCGTCAGGAACAAGCTCATGAACGTTCCGACCAGCGTGACGAGAACGGATACGGTGAAAGCTCGTCCAACGCCATACTGAATAATTTGCTTATAACCCTCAAGCGTGAACGTTGTCGGCAGCACATGGCCTGTCGGTGTGCCGAAGGAGCTGATAACGACGGTATAGAATGGGAATATCGCACATGCCGCTGCCAGCAGGAACAACAGGTGCAGCACCAGATCGGCGCTGCTCTTGCCGCGGGTTGCGGTCCGCGATTCCGAGTGGCCGGCAGCTTGATTGAGATCATTCGTAGTATCCATTTTACATCAGCCCCTCCTGACCCATACGTTTCACAATAAAGTTCGCCATGACAAGCAGCACGAGGCTGATGACGGATTTGAACAAACCAACTGCTGTAATGACGCCATAGCCAAGCGATACATTACCCGAGAACGACAACCGGTATATGAACGTATCGAGAATGTCCGACACATCATAGACACCAGCGCTGTACAGGTTAAAGATTTGTTCGAATCCGCCGTTCAGAATGCCGCTGATTGCCAGAATGAGCATCATCGCAACGATTCCGCTAATTGAAGGCCAAGTGACGTGCAGCATTTGCTTCCAGCGGTTCGCTCCGTCCATATAAGCCGCCTCATACAGCTCTGGGCTGATGCCCGCAATGGCCGCCATGTAGATGATCGCGCTCCATCCGGCTTCTTTCCAAATGTCCGTCACATAGAGGAACGGTCTGAACGTATCCGGGTTGGACAGGAAGTTGACTTCCGGCAAGCCAAGCACTTCAAACAGTGCGTGGACCGTACCGGTGTTGCCGAGTATATTGACCAGAATGCCGCCGAGGACGACCCACGATAGGAAGTGCGGGAACGTAAAGATGGTCTGGTACAGCTTCTTCAGGCGTGAGCCTCCAATTTCATTGAGCAGCAGCGCGACGATAATTGCCATCGGGAACTCCACGAGGAGCCTGCCGAAGCTGATCATGATCGTGTTGCGGAACGCATTCCAGAATGCGGAATACCGGAAGATATAATGGAAGTTGTCGAAGCCGACCCAGGGACTTCCGAGTACCCCTTTGTTGAACATGTATTTCTTGAAGGAAAGCGTCACCCCGTACATCGGGATGTAGGAGAAGATCGCGTAGTAGATGACCACCGGCAACAGCAGCAGGTAATACATCTTGTACTGCATCATTCTTCTCCATAAGGAGTTCTTCATCATGACCATCTCCAATCAGCTCTGCATACACATATCGTACCGATTTATGAAAACGCTTACCATGTACGATGCTTAGCTGCTTTTGTTGTTGCAATCGATGTTTTGTATTATTCTCCGTGCACGGGCACAGATATTATCTAATCAAAATACAAAAAGATATATCAATTGTCCATTTCTTGTGTGGAAGGAGGGTGAAACCGCAGTGAAGGCAGCCCTTTCCGCGGAGGGAGACTCTCTCTTTGGGGTTACTTCGCTGATTTCGCACGATGTAGATACCTGGGGGACTCTTTTTACGAAAAGTCGTCAAAATCGCTCGTTCCGGCCAATGTAGCCGATCTGTTGGACATCTTTCACACTTTACGCTCGTTTCCAACCAATGTAGCCGATCTGCTGGACCTCTTTTTTCACAGAAAAAAAGACGGCCCACTTGGCCGCCTCTTTTCGCACATATGCTCTATGTTAAAACGCAACTGTCGCTGCCATAAACGCGCTTCAACAATTGCCCGAATTAATCGTTTCTACTCACAGTCCCTGCCCGCTGTTCCTTCTGCATGGCATCACTCGCTGCCCGGTATTCGCGAGGCGTCTTGCCGATCATTTTCTTAAAAATCTTACTAAAGTAATACGCATCCGGATAGCCTGCTCGCTCCCCAACCCGATGCACCGGTAAATTGCTGCCCCGCAGCAGCTCGCACGCGTGGCGCACCCGCAGCTCAGCCAAGTAATCGGTGAACGACTGGCTCACATGCTTAATGAACAGCTGGCTGATGTAGTTTCGGTTCATGTAAAACTCATCGGCGAGCATCTGCAGCGATATGTTCTGATGAAAGTTCCGGTTCACATAATCGATAACTGCGCTGAACGAATCGCTGCGAATTTGACCTTGATGATAGAGGCCGCCTAAGTAAGCGCCGGACATCCGTTTCAAATCCCGGATCAAGTCATCCACATCGGTATAGCGCTCGATGAGCCGTTCGTAATCGACCAGCCAATATTTTGCCAGCAGATCTTCCTCGACACGCTGCGATTGAATGATCGTCGACATGACTGTGTTGTAGAGATAGAACACATGCTTCATCTGATAAGCGCCGGTCCGAAACCACTCGGCATATTGATCATACAACGCTAGCAGTTCGGACATGTTCTGTTGCTGGAGTGATATCGTGAGCTGCTTGAAATCGCCGAACCCCTTGCTGCTGTTTACGTTCGCCATGCAAAGCGTCGGCACACCGGCGATAAAATATTGGAAAGCCGCAAGCTCTGCATCCTCAATCGCTTCACGCAGCTGCGCCGTTTCGTGGACAAGCCCGCTTATGCCAATACCGCGGAATTTCTCGCGATACGCAAGAAGATGCGTATGGATCGAATCCGGCGCGGTCTCTTCCGCCACATACAGCACTTTTCCGCTTCCTGCGCTCAGCTTCAGCTGGCGGAACGGACGGAGCAGCTCTGCATCCTCCACATCTAGCCCTGAAATCGCACGCAAGCCTCTCGCAGGGTCCATGCCGGCGTTCGTCAGCAGCCGCCCGATCCGCTCGCCGCTCTCCTGCTTGTCCTCCATAATCCAGTCCATTAAAGATGGCACATCTCTGGCAGAACGGTCATCCAGCTTGTCCTTTGCTTTCTTCAATAATGGAATAATTTCCTCTTCCTCAATTGGCTTGAGGCAATAGCCGAGTGCCCCGAGGTTCATGCACTTCTGCACATAAGAGAACTCCGCAAAGCCGCTGACGACGATGAAGAGCGTATCGAGCTGCAGCTCATTGCACCTCTTGATCAGCTCGAGGCCGCTAATTTCCGGCATCCGAATATCAATAAACACGAGGTCCGGGTTCATCTCTTTAATCAACTGAAGCGCCCTTGGACTATTCGTCTCGGTGCCGACAATTTCAAACCCGAAGCGCGACCACTCCACCGCATCCAGCAGGTTCTTAACGACCCACTGCTCATCATCCACAATCATTGCTCTATACATGGCTGTCTCATCTCCGTCTGCACAGGAATCCGAAGGGTCACGATTGTACCCGCTTTCTCTTTGCTCCAAATGTCAATTCCGTAAGGATGCTCGTATAAATACTGCAGCCGGTTGTGGACATTTGCCAGTCCAACGCCTTTACTGCCATCTTCACTCGCTGCAGCCACTTCCCCACTTGGATTCAACTGCTGCAAGATCCTCTCAAGCTGTTCTTTGTCCATGCCGACGCCATCGTCCTGCACCGTCAGAATCAGGTCCTGCCCACTCTCATCCAGCTTCGCGGAGACGCTTAATGTCCCCTTCTCATAGCGAGGCTCAAGCCCGTGGTACACAGCGTTCTCAATGATGGGCTGCAGGATCATTTTCGGAACCTTCAGCTGCATGAGCGGCTCTGGAATGTGACAGTTCAGCTCAAACCGATGTGAGAAACGGACTTCTTGAATGTTCATATATGCCACGACAATCCGTATCTCCTCCGATAGCGGAACGGCATCATTGCCTTTGATACTGTAGCGGAAGATGCGCGATAGCGCGCCTGTCATCTCGCGAATTTCCGGCACGCCTCGCTCAGAGGCAAGACCGCGTATCGTATCGAGCGTGTTATAGAGGAAATGCGGATTTACCTGGCTTTTCAAAAAATCATACTCCGCCCGCTTCTTCTCAATCTCCGACGTCAGCAGCCGCTCCTTCGAATCTACGAGCTGCTCGGTCAGGTCCTGCACATTCGAGAGCATCTGGTTATATCGCACCCCGATGACCTCCGCTTCCGCAGAGCCGCTTAGATCGAGACGCCGGTTCAAATCGCCCTGATGGTTAATCCTCATATAATAATAAAGCTTGCGCAGCGGTAGAATCATATTGTTCAAAATAAACAGGAATGGAATTAGCAGCAGCAGTACGCCGATTCCTACAGCAATGAGCGTCTGCTTGCGAAGCTTGCGGATATCCTTGAAGAACACGTCATCCGGAATAACACGGACGAACTTACCGCCGATCTGGGGAATGTCCTTGATCTGAATATGAGCCAGCTTCCCGTCGACGCGAACGAGACCACTCTTATCCTCGCCGCTCGGCAGCTGAAACGGCTTGCCGATCTTATCGCGGTCATTGCTCATGAAGATCGTATTGCTACGGTCGAGCAAATAAACGGTCGTGCCCGGTTGAAGCGTCTTCAAATCATAGCCGCCGGTAAGCGTTGTTGCATCAATGACCACGATAATCTGGCCGATCTCGCTCGTATACCGGTTATGGATGTTGCTAGAAAAAATATTCGTTCCAACAGCAAAACAATACCGCTCAATGCTACCGGAAGGACATTCTGTCACGTTCGAGAAGAATGAATCGGCCCGTTTCGGCATAAAGTTACCGAATTGTTCCGTAGAGAAACCCTGCAGCGAGAACGAATCACCGTTCTTGCCTCTTACGATCAAGTCGAGGACGCCTGACTTGACCGTCGTCAAGTTGATGAACAAATTCTTGAGCGTCGGGAAGCGTTGGTACTTGGTTAGCGGGTCCTCATCAAGCAAATAGTCTTGAATGGATTGATTGTACGCAACGTTATAGGTGAGCCACTTGATCACATCATAATTGGATAAAATCGTCTGCTCCAATTGGTTAGAAATATCACGCGTATACATCTCATTGTTCTTCGTTAAATATGCAGCGCTGCGGCTGTAATTAAAAAGCAAGATTACAATGATTACGCTTACGGTTAATGCAGCGATCAAGTACATTTGCCCGCGAATCGGCAATTTGCGCAATAGGTTCATCGGCCAGGCCATCCTACTTTTTTTTGCCCTCATTATAGCACAAAGAGCGTATCTCCTCTTCGAATTTCGAAAAAGGAAATACGCTCCATCGCCTACGCTGCACGTGATGCTAGCAGCCGTTATTATTTCACGAGATTCTTCACAGCATCGTCCATCATCATTTCGCCGGCAATTTTACCGGAGTACAGCCAAGCGCTCGATGCAGGAAGCTCGATGACGTGTTTATTCTTCACGGCAGGGATGTTCTGCCATACCGGGTTTTTCAACGTCTCAGCAGCATCTGTCTTGTCGCTGTTCACGAGGAAGATGTAGTCTGCGTTCAGCTCAGCAAGCTTCTCCATCGTAACTGGATTCCAAGCTGCTTTAGCTTCAGCAGGCATGTTGGAAACAAGGTTTGGAGGCGTGAGGCCAAGGTCTTTATACAGAACCGCGCCGCTCGACTTCGTATCGTCTACAAGGTAGAAGTTCTTCGCTACAAGCCACAGGACAGCTGCGGATTTCTTGCCAACGGAACCTTCAAGCTTCGCTTTCGTATCTGCTGCCTTCTGATCGTAATCTGCGATTGCTTTGTCAGCTGCATCACTCTTACCGAGCAAGCCGCCGATTGTCTTAAGCGCTTCACGCCAGTCATTGTTCACTTTATCGCCAAGTACATAAGTAGGAGCGATCTTCGCGTATTGCTCGTATAGACCTTTCTGAACTTGAGATTCAGAACCGATGATGATGAGGTCAGGTGCGAAACCAAGTACGGATTCAACTGGCAGGTCGTACGCGATTGTCGGCACGCCATTCAATTGCGGCGCCAAGTAGTCTTGGATACCGTTAGCTACAGACCATTGAGCAACCGGCTTGTCGCCAAGCGCTACAACTGGATCTTCGAGGTAGGAAGCAAGGATCTTCTGTGGGTTAGCTGGAATTGTAACATCGTGGCCCATTGCATCTTTGACAACCTTCGGCTCAGCTGCAGCTGTATTGTCAGTGCCTGTGTTTGCTGTTCCTGTGTTCTCAGTCGCTGTATTACCGTTATTGTTACTTCCGCAAGCGGAAAGTACAAGCATAATAGCTAGAATACTCATTAGTACAATGCTGAATTTCTTAACACGATCTGTTTTACGCAACAACGTGATAGCCCCCTGGTTAACTAAGTTATTTGTCTATCGAGAATGATAATTAATATCATTTTCAAAGTCAAGCCTTGTCAACAGTTCGTCACAGAAAATTAATGGGCATGAATGCCGGACCTGCGCATATCGTTTCTAAGATGTAAGCATTGGGCGAAATGCTCGCCGGGATCAGCATCATTGGCTCACGCATCGGTCATATTTTGTGGTACGCTCACAATAAGATTGTGATCAAGGAGATCGGACAATGCCAACTAAACCCGCATCAACCCCAAATCGGGACGCACCGCGCCATATTCTATTTACCGGCGGCGGCTCGGCGGGACATGTGACCGTCAATACAGCAATCATCCCGACGATGATTGAACAGGGCTGGAAAGTGTCCTATATCGGCTCGCATAACGGCATCGAGAAGCAGCTGATTAGCAGGCTGCAAGGAGTCGATTACTACGGCATCGCCACCGGCAAGCTGCGCCGGTATATCGATCTCGAGAATGTTAAAGACCCCTTCCGCGTTGTGAAGGGGGTATATCAGGCCTATCGGCTCATTCATCGGCTGAAGCCGGATGTGCTGTTCTCGAAGGGAGGCTTCGTCTCCGTCCCCGTCGTGCTCGGCGCTTGGCTCAACCGCGTGCCGGTTATCATCCACGAGTCGGATTTGACGCCTGGTCTTGCCAATCGGATCGCCGGCCCGTTCGCCAAGAAGATATGCATCACCTTCGCGGAGACGGTGAAGCTGATTAAGGGTGACAAGTCTGTGCATGTTGGCCCGATCATTCGCAGCGATCTGCGAAAAGGCAGCCCATGGAAAGGCATCCAGTGGTGCAAGTTCACACCAGGCAAGCCAGTGCTGCTCATTATGGGCGGAAGCCTCGGATCGCAGCGCATCAACGACGTCATTCGCCGCAATGTGGAGGCGCTGACACGAACGTATCAGATCATTCATATCTGCGGCAAAGGCGAGCTCGACAACAAGCTTACCGGGACGTCAGGCTACCGGCAGTACGAGTACATCCACGATGAGCTTGCGAATGCGGTTGCCTGCTCCGATATCGTCGTCTCGCGGGCAGGCTCGAACTCGATCTTCGAGTTTCTCGCGCTGCGCAAGCCTATGCTGCTCATTCCGCTCTCGAAGTCTGCAAGCCGCGGCGATCAGATTCTGAATGCCGAATCGTTCCGCTCAGCAGGCTTTTGCGAGGTGCTTCAGGAAGAGGAGCTGAGCGACGAAACATTCTTACAGTCACTCGGCAAGGTGTATGCGAGCCGTGAAGCGATTAAGAAGCAGATGCAGCAGGGTCAGCAAGGCGACTCTACGTTGCAGGTGATCGCGCTGATTGACCAGCTTGCGCGTGAATAGTGAACGGCTGCCCGTGGTGGGCAGCCGTTTTTTTTGAGGTCTCGGTAGCATATGCTCCATCGCCGAATATCCCTCTAACGAATCGTAATAACCTTATCGAGCCATATTGGTCCCATGAAAAAATGTAACGAACCTCACAATCGCTATTTGCCTATTTTGCGGCCAAAGGTGGCTGTTTTTCTTGAAATAACGTTTCCTAGGTTCGTTAGAATTTTAAGACAGACGATTTCGGCCCAATAGCGTCTTTGAGGTTCGTTAAAGCTGATGCATGGCCAAGGAATGCCCGGTTTAGATGGGCATCTCGGGCAGGTGCGCCAAATAAGTGGATGTTAGCCAGCCCGAATGTCTCCGCGACAAACCGCTCGGCCCGCTCCGTATTCTCATCCCACAGGTAATTGCGATTCTCGATAATTAGCTTCGGAATCGCCCATTCATCGACAACTCCGCGAACGAATACCTGGCTGCGGGACCACACCTCGCCAGCTTCCTTGAAGTCCTCATCGGTGTGCAGCGACACCGGCCCCCATTCATTGCCGCGAACGCCGCAAATAAACCGCCATTGTCCCTCCACGTCCATCTGATAATAATAAATGAGCCGCGGATTCAGCGGTTCGAGCAACCGCTGTAGCGATAGCGCCAGCAGCTGCAGCTTGCCCCGATCCATTCCGCACAAATGCGAGACGCTGATGACATCCTGCAGCATGACACTTTCAATAATCGTGATCTGCTCCTCCTGAATTAACCGATCCTGTACGAATGCCGCATAGCAGGCTTCCAGCTCCGCGATGAATTTGTCAGCCCCCTCGTCTGAAGATAGCGACTCAAACTGGACGTCCTTCAGCATAAGCGGATGGTTCTCTTCTTGCTCCACAAACAAACGGTTCGTTACCCCCGCGGCTGTGAGCTTATCGGCTCATTCCCCCTTTTAGCTGTCTCCCATTTCTATTCCACAGCGATCCTTCCTTTCCTTTCCCTGTAAAAATGGATATAAAAAAGCAGCAACCTGAGCATGATGCTCGGCTGCTGCCTTAATTGTAATTACGAGCTATTGCTTGCTAGGCATTTGGGAAGACTGTGCTCCAGACTCGCCCTTACCACCGTTCTTCTTCGCGCTCTCTTTGCATTTCGCATGGATTTCCTCACGAAGCTGATGCGCCGTCTTGCCTTCGGTCTTAATGCCGAGGCCCTTCGCGATTTCCTGCAGATGGACAAGCCGCTTCGCTTTCATCTCGGTCTTGAACTTATCCCATTTTGCCGGATCGGCTTCACGTGCTGCTTTGAGCTCCTTAATGATCTGCTCGGTCGACTTGCCTTCCGTCTTAATGCCGAAATAAGCAGCCGCTTCATTCAGATGCTTGAGCTTGCGTGCTTCGTGATGCCCGTGCTCACCTTTTCCGTGATCGCCCTTGCCATGATGCGACCAACGCCAGTGTCCGCGTTCCTGCTCATGCTGCGCTTCCAGCTGCTCCGAAGGCGGAGTTGCCGTGCTCACAGGCTCCTGTGCGTAGGCCGGTACTGCGGCTAGCAGCAAAGCAGCTGCGGAACCGAGTACAAAAAGTTGCTTGCGTAGTTGTTTTTTCACTATGTAACAGCTCCCTTCCAGGACTGGCAATAAAGCCAGCCCGTACAAGCGGTAGCATGCCCTCTAAAGAAATCTTTTATCCAAGCCGATTCTGCTCAAGTTCTTCCAGCTCGAGCTGGAGCGCTTCCTTGCCGAAATGCTCCCCGATAAACACCGCAACATCACTCACATTCCCCTGAGGCGTAATGCGGATGAACTCCACCTCGCGATAAGCGTACTGGAACAGGAAGCGGCTGCTCGTATCGGTGAAGGTGACGATCCCTTTCGCCCGGTACACTTCCCTCGGCAGACGCTGGATGAGCTCCTCGAAGGCATGGCTGTTAATCGGCCCGGCAAAATAATGCGTCAGCGTCATGACATGCGAATGCGAGCTATAATCGCCATGTTCGTGTTCGTGGTCATGATCGTGATCGTGATTGCAGTTCGCGCCGCATACATGCTTGCCGCTGGCTGTATCATCGAAGCGCTCAGCTGACGGAGCTAGCTTCGCTTTCGGCGCTGCCGCGAGATCGAAGATGCTGAGGTCCGTTACACAGCGGACGGTCACGGTCAGCGGGGCGAATGCGTTCAGCTCCCGAACAAGCTGCTGCACCTCGACAAGCTCTTCGGGCGCGAGCTTATCGGCTTTGTTCACGATCAGGTCCGTCGCGCAGCGAATCTGGTCCTGCATCAGCTTGAACGTCTTGCCGCCCCGGCGGCTGCGCTCAAGCAGCTCAGGGCCGTCAACGACCGTAGCGATCGTACGCAGGTCGATGCGCATGAACAGCGCCGCCTCCGTAACCGCGTCGATGATCTCCATCGGATTCGCAGCGCCCGTCGATTCAATCAGCACGACCTCCGGCTGATGTTCGTCGATAAGCTCCTTCAGCTCGATGCTCAGATCGCCGCGAATGGTGCAGCAGATGCAGCCAGACAGCATCTCTGCCATTGGCACGTCACCCTCTACGAACTGACCGTCCAGATTGACGTCGCCAAGTTCGTTCATAATGATGGCGACCTTCACGTCCTGCGCTTTATAGTAGTCAACAACTTGGTTTAGTAATGTCGTTTTGCCGCTGCCGAGAAAGCCGGACAGCAGATGAACCGGAATCGAATGTTCAATAGAAGCTGGCATAATTTACGTCCTCTCACACATAGAATAGCTGGCTCAAATTATACCGTTTTTTGTGCGAATTTAACAGTTGAAGGACACTGGGGTATTATTTTGGCTGGCTGCCGCATATTCTTTCTTGCAATGGACCTTAGAGGGAGAGTGAGCGCGCAATCATGGAACAAACAGCAATTCCAGTAATCGTGTTGAGCGGCTTTCTGGGCAGCGGCAAAACAACTCTGCTGCTAAGACTGCTGCAGCATGCGAGGTCAAGTGGCCTGCGGGCATCGGTGCTCATGAATGAAATCGGCGCCGTCGACGTGGACGGCACGCTCGTCAGCAGCGAGTCCGCCTATCAGATGCTGGAGCGCATTACGGAGGGCTGCCTGTGCTGCAGCAAGAAGAGCGAGCTAGCCTCTTGCCTGGAGCGGCTTGCGCTCATGCGGCCAGACGTTATTGTAATGGAGCTGACCGGCGTTGCGAACCCGGAAGAAATCGCGGAGGCGATTACCGAGCCGAGCATTATCGGCAAGGTGAAGCTGCACCGAATCGTCACTGTGCTGGATGCCGAGCATGCGCTTGATTATAACAGCATTTTCTCATCGGATCGCGAGCTGATCCGGACGCTGCGCAAGCAGATTGAGGTGGCGGATGTCATCATCGCCAACAAAGCCGACCTCATCTCGAACCGTACAGCGGACAAAGTGCATCAGCTCACGCTGGACCGCAATCCCGCCGCCCGCTATGTAACCGCGATCCGCTGCGAGATCGATTCCGCGATCGTCTTCGAGGGCGTCGCGGCGACGGGCCGACGGCAGCCAGCCGTTGTGACCGGCGTGCGCGCTACCGCGGCAGGCGGCGGACGCATCGCCGCCGGCTCGGTCCCCGCCGGAGCCGGCAAGTCCGCGGCGACTGGGCCTAGCGCCAGCGCCGGTGGCGCGACGGCACGCAGCGGCGCGGCGGAGAGCGCGACAAGCACGTCGTTCGCACGCATCCGCACCGCGGCGATCTATCCCGGTGCTGGCGCAGGCGGAGTGACGCGCCGCCAGTTCGAGAGCTTCGTCAGCGGGCGCGGCAACAATTGCTTGCGCGCCAAAGGGTATATGCCCTTCGGCCGCGATGGCAGCCTGATGCTATTCCAACTGGCGGGCAAGCGGATTGAATGGGCGCCGAGCAGCTACGTCGGCGAGCCATACTTCGTCATGATCGGCATCGAGCTCGACGAGAGCAAGATCAAGCAGGAATGGGAGCGTTTCGCAGAGGTGGGTGCGCGCAAATAAGAAAGGCGAGCGGGGGTTATGACTGACCCTGCTCGCCTTTTTCTAATGTTCTGATGTCTCCACCCCTATCCCATGCCGACTCGTTCTGCACCGCATTTATTATAGGGGTACGAAAACCTTATAAGGGGTGGTCTTACCCATATGCGCATCACCTTCCACGCCTAGCCCAGCAAGCAGCCTAATGACCGGAGCGGTTTCTTTGCTGAACGTATGTGTTGCACTGCGACTGACTGAGATGACTGTTCCGAGAGCATTTTCCACGATCGTCACCATCACCTTCCGAGTCTACTATTAGCTCGCATTGACCATGCTATAATTCCCTTTCTACTTCCGCCAGAAAGTAGAACAATCCGCCTTATCCAACATATTAAACTCAATTATTCTCTTAAGTAGTTCATAATCAACCGGACTCCCCCACTTGATACGGAACAGCAGGTCCGTACGATCATAGCCGGACTGCGCGATTTCTTCAGCGAATCGAGCCATCCCGGCCCGTTCAGGGGCAACCGCCATATGTTGTTTGGAGACGCTAAAGCCAATAATGTAGGTATCGTGATCGGTAAACATCGGCTGTTTCCATGCAATGATCGGCACTAAGCTTGGGAATCTCTCAATAATCCAACTGAGCACTTCTTCCGTACGAGCCCGGTGCAGCGGGTCCTTGATACCTGCTAGATATTCTGCAAAGGCTTCCACTAATATTCCTCCTAAAATAAGGTGTTTTCCTTCATCCTATCCGTTAATAGTTTAACTCATTCCCCATATGCACTGTTATATTCTGATAACAAAAAGAGCGAGCAGGCCTAAGCCCAGCTCACTCTAATGATTAATCCGCTCGAACAACGAGATCCGAGACGTTCCCGTCCGTCACTTCCAGCTCCGCTGTAGCTTGAGGATGATTCGGGTCTCCGATTAGAATCGTGTATTTGCCTGACGCAATGTCGTCCAGTTTGAAGTTACCGCTTCCATCCGTAACCGGCCAATGACTGCCCGCATTGCCTGGCGCTACTAGATAGATTATTGCGTCAGAGATCGGATTGCCCTCCGCATCGACAGCCCTTCCCGTCACCGTAAAGGTCGGCAGCGCGAGCTTAAGTGCCACCTGCTGTACGTTCCCGTCACGAACCGTAATTTGGACCGGCTCCTGCGGCACGTAATTTGCAAAATAGAACATGACTTCATACGTACCATTCGGGATGTTCGCGAAAGAGTATGTTCCGGAGTTCCCGTCGTTACGCGTGGTTGGATAGTTCCTGCTCTGACCCTTCAAATAGATTCCGGCATTTAGGGCATTGCCGTTCACATCCGTTACCTTTACGGTAACCGAGTACCCTTTGCCGTCATCCGACTGCTGCTCGTTATTATTATTATTATTATTATTGCTGTTTCCCGAATCTTCGTCGCTGTCGTCAAACTCGACTATCTCTTCCGTATCATCGGATTTGATGTCGTCGCCGTACTGGTAAGCCCGCCAAAGCATGGAAGCCGCCTGCGCGCGGGTCACCGGCTGCTGCGGTCGGAATGTCTCATCCGGGAAGCCTGAGGCAATGCCCGACTCGACTGCAATCGCTACGTAATTCCGAGCATATTTGGATATGCCGCTAAAATCCTTAAACATCGCCTGGAGCATGCTCTGGTCAGGCAGATGAGTCTTGTCGTAGCCCTTCAGCTTCACTAGAGCAACAGCTATGTCCTCCCGGATTGCAGGTGAATCCGGCTTAAAGATCACCTTCCCGTTAGATAGCTTATAGCCATTCAGATACGTCTTGGACGCTTCAACAAAAGGTGACTCCCAATCGGACGGTTGCAGATCGGCAAAGGTCGATTTCGTTACCTTCTTTGCTTTTGCGCCTGAGGCTAGCATCATGATCTTGGCAAACTCCGCACGCGTTACAACTTTGCTTGGCCTGAACTTCCCGTCTGGATAGCCGCCTAATACGCCGCGGTCGGACAAGTCTTTGATCGCGGTTAGCGCCCAGTAGTCATCAGGTACATCGCTGAATGGGGAGCTTGTCTGTTTATCAGGCTGCGGATCGAGCTCACTGCCGTAATCGAGGGGATCTCCCCCGTTGCTCGGTTGCGTCGTTGAAGAGTCGGAGACGCTGTTACTTACCGTTACGCCTGCTTCGACTTGCCAGGTGTACTCGGAGCTGATGGACGGCGGGATAAGCTGATACTTCACACCCTTGACCATCTTGCTGAGGTCTACTACATGGAACTCAAAGCCCGTATCGGCGGGATCTCCGAATCCGCCCATAATTGTAGCAGGAACATCTGGATATCCATCAGCTCGCAATACAAATTCCTTCCCCGCTTTATCAATAAAACCCATATCTTCGCCATGGATCTGTTCTCTTGTCGAAACGATGAAGTCAAAGGACATCCCTTGAATCGGTTTAATGATTGCAGGATCACCTTTCCATAGCGCCCTATAAATATGAGCACTACGAAGCTGGCTTTCTTGCGCAGAGACGGAATAGGCCGGTATGAGCATCGCGACGCATACCATTAGCAGCAATAGTTTTGTTATTCTCATCATACGTTACTCCGTAAACTCGACGATCTCTTCGCCATCGCCAGTCTCGGCTGGTTCTGAATCGTCGCTGTTCTCTTCCTTGTTTTCATCTCCGTACTGATAAGCTCTCCACAACATCGACGCTGCTTGAGCGCGGGTCACTGCCTGCTGTGCGCGGAACGTCTCGTCCGGGAATCCCGATACGAGGTTATTCTCAACCGCCAATGCGACATAATCCTTGGCGTAGGACGAAATCGAGTTGTAATCCTTGAACATCGCCTGAATGATCGTACGGTCAGGCATCTTCGTCTTGTTGTAGCCCTTCAGTTTCACGATAGCCACTGCAACATCCTCGCGAGTTGCCGGTGCATCTGGCTTGAACACCAACTTGCCATTTGTTAGCTTGTAAGCGTTCAAGTATGGCTTGGCCGCTTCCACAAAAGGCGCCTCCCAGTCCGTCGACTTGATGTCGGAGAACGTTGACTTGTCCACTTTTACCGGGTCAAGTCCAGCCGCTAGCACCATGATCTTCGCGAATTCAGCGCGCGTTACGACTCTCTCCGGACGGAATTTCCCATCCGGATAGCCGGAGATAACGCTGCGGGTCACCAGGTCCTGAATCGCACTGAACGCCCAATATTGATTCGTAATATCCGTAAATGGAGATTCACCGACGCTGTTATAGTTCGGGTCGATATCGCTGCCATAGTTATTCGGATCGGATGGCTTAGTAGGATCCGGCTGAGTCGGCTGAGTCGGCTGTGTTGCCTCATCGCCAGTCACAGTTACAGTCGTCTCATTGTAAGCGAGCGGATGACGGTTACTATCATAAAGAATCGTAAGCACATTGTACGTGCCCCCGTTCGGAAGACCACTGTTAATGCCTGTTTCGGAATACGGCTCCGGCAAGCCTGCATACGCTTCTACGCCTACTTCACTTACGGCGAAAGGCGCATTGGACGATTGAACCGTAATATGCGAGAAAGCTTGAGCCTGCTCCGGCAGCTCCGAACGAGTAATGACCGTCTTAAAGCCTTTGACGCCCGCAATATGCTTGATTCCCGCGGTCAATTCAACCGCAGCTGCTGCTGTCGTTTGCTCCACCTGCTCCTCCGCTTGGGCATAATCCTTCATCCCTGCTGTAGCAAATACAAAGATTAAAGCAGCACAAATCATAGACTTAACCCATTTGTTTCTTAGTTGATACATCATAGCTTCCCCTCTCTTTGGTAAACAACCCATCTATTAGGTTATATCATATCCACTAGTGTTTTAGTAGGAAAAGTAGGATAGATGGCCCAGTATCCTCATCCTCGTTCGACAACAAAGACAAAAAACCGCCCCTACCGGATGCGGTTTCAACAAAAATTATGTTATTGGTCTACTTCTGATTCGACAGAGCAGCAAAGGACCGTCTCATCAACTATATAAGAGTGATTCTGCGAGAGCGACCGCCTTTAGCAGTCTCGGAAAATCTTCTGGAGGTGCTCCATCTTCTACCATCCAGCACTCACCCATCGCCGTTTCAACATAAAGACATTTTCGCAATATGTCGTTTGGAATATGAAGCTTTTCTTCTAAACTGCCTATGATATCGTTTATTTTCTGATAGACTTCGTGCGTGACTTCGTCACCGAACTCATTTAATATGAACCGCGGAACGTCAAATACAGGGTCGCCAATTACGCCCTTAGGATCAATAATCACATACTTCCCATTATCACCTAACAAAATATTATCATGATGAAAGTCGCCATGAAGCAGCATCTGCTTCGAATAGGAGGCAGCAACGGATAAGCAGATATCCTCTGCTTTTTTCATATGCCTATATAACTCTTTACAATCTTCCCGCTTGCTCATGTATTCCGTTATCTTGCTGACCCACTCTGTATAGCTCGGATATAGGTCTGCTTTAGCGGGGGTTATATGCAAATCATTAAATAGAGAAGCAAAAACAGAAAGTCTCTCTTCAAGAGAGCTCTCATTCCTTAAAGGAATCCCAGGCCTTAGACACTCTTCGAGGATGACACCGTTTTCAATATCAGTGTCAAATACTCTACCAAATCGTCTACCGCCATATTCACGCAAAGTGCTAAGCTCGGTAGCAATTACTCCCTGAGAAAGCTGACCTATTTTGAGAACGGCGTTACCATAGCTTTCGGAATAGCACTTAAAAACGAGCTTCGCGGAGTAGGAAGGGACAAGCTGGAACGAGGTTAATGCCCACTTATCTGCATAAACCTCAATATCTCTTTGAACCTTCTCGTAAAATTCATTACCAAACTTGTTAATGATATTTTCAATCTCATTGGGGTTGAAAATATAATGCTTGTTCATCCTCGTACTCCTCCTGGACAGTTCTGTTCTATCGATTCAAACATAAACATAGAAATGGACGCTTCATGAAAGGGGGACTTGCTTGTACGCGATCGCTTGGCTGATACTGGCTGCCGTGCTTGTGCTGGTTGAGCTATTTACGGGAACCTTTTATTTCTTACTGATGGCTGCCGCTTCCGTTATTACTATCATAACCGCACTGACCGGATTACCGCTATTGGTTCAATTCTTCACGTTTGTAATCGCGCTCGCTCTACTGTATATGTTCTTGCTTCCGATTCTTCGGAAAGTCGTTCCGTCGAGTTCGAGAATGCTAGTACGGCAAGGCTCCGAGTATTTGGTGGGACAAGAAGCGTTCGTCATTCAAACCATCTCGCCTGAGGAGGCGGGGTTAGTCAAGGTGCATGGAGAGATTTGGTCCGCGGTGTCTGGCGAGAAGCTTGAAGCAGGAACGAAAGTAACCGTCGCAGAGGTTCGAGTAACGAAATTATTCGTGACAAAGGAGTAGATGCAGATTGGTTGGCATTATTGTCTTTATCGTTATTCTTGCAGTGGTTGCAGCTATTGTCATTAAAGGCATTCGGATCATTCCGCAGCAAACCGTAGCAATCGTGGAGAGGCTAGGCAAATACAACAAAACGCTTCATGCCGGGGTGAACCTCATCATCCCGGTCATTGACAAAATCCGGCTGCGCCACGATCTTCGCATCCATCAGGAAACCGTGCCCTCGCAATCGGTCATCACAAAGGACAATGTTGCAATCGGCGTGGAGCTTGCGACATTCTTCAGCGTTGTGGATCCTAAGCTCGCGACCTATGGCATCGCGAACTATGTAGGCGGCATACATAACATTGTGGCATCTGCACTGCGGGCGACCATTGGCAAAATGGAGCTGGACGAAATTCTCTCCAACCGTGATCGTATCCAGACGGACCTTAGAATGGTGCTCGATCAAGCGTCAGAGAGTTGGGGCGTTCGTATTGAGCGCGTCGAGGTGCTGCAGTTAGCCATCCCATCGGATATCCAGAATTCGATGGAGAAGCAGATGCGAGCAGAGCGTGAGAAACGCGCCATCATTCTGCAGGCAGAAGGCGAGAAGCAATCGACGGTATTGCGTGCAGAGGCGCAGCGGCAAGCCGTCGTCCTCGCAGCCGAGGCCGAGAAGCAGCGGCAAATTCTCGATGCGGAAGCGAAGCAGAAGGCGCAGGAGCTCGAAGCGCGAGGAAAAGCGGAAGCGATCAAGCATGTCGCTGATGCGGAGCGAGCGAGGATCGAGGCCATAAAGCTGGCTGGACTGGATGCGCAGATACTGGCTTATAAGTCATTCGAGGCACTCGGGCAAATGGCTGAGGGTCGCGCAACGACAATCTTTATCCCAACAGACGCGGTGAATGCACTTGGTTCCGCGGGGATGATCGGCAAAATATTCGATATTACGAATCCAAAATAAAGAGGTCCGCGAGCGGCGGACCTCCTTGATCGTGAAAGTGCCGAAGAGCTCCTTGATGGACTTCTTCGGCACTTTTATTGTGGTGGGCTTGGCAGTTCGCCGCACACCTCAAACCTTACTTCAATCCATAATAAGCCTTCCTCTTGAAGCACCGTGCTGTAGATATCATTTTGCGGGTAGAGTTCGAGGTTGATCTCCTGCGGCGTTCTAGCTTTACTAGTATCATCATGCATGTTACCAGTCGCCTCCCGAATGAACGGACTCACTTCACGATTACATTGCACCCATTTCAAGCCATGCAGCCGCAACTGCCTCAGCTAAGCCGCTAACCTGAGATAGATCCTGACCCCATACCGCCGTCAAACCTAGCAATGCTTCAGCCAGCTCAGCTGGTGAACCAGTATACTCCTGCCGTGACCAGCATGCAGCGAGTGCCTCTAGAACTGCAAGATCATCCTTCAGCTCGTAAGTGGTGCCTTCGAAAGTCCGCCCCCAGTAGCGGCCGTCCGCATCCGCCGACGCCTGGTAATACCGCAGCAGAGCCGCGAATCCGCACACCAGTCCCTGACGAGACGGATTGTGCAGCAGTGATGGTAATAGCCGCGCTTTGAATTTGCTGACACTGTTCATCGCAATCGCTTCAAGACGATGTTCGATGAACGGGTTCAGGAACCGCTCCAGCACGGAGTCCGCATAGCTGTGAAGCTCATCCTTCGCGGGCAGCGGCACAGCGGGAATGATCTCATCTATTACCGTACTCCGCACGAATGCGCCAAGCTCCCCATGCTCCATCACTTCGCGCACATGTGTCAGACCACGCAAGATTGATAACGGCGTCATCAACGTGTGCGCACCGTTCAACAGACGCACCTTGCGAAGCCGATAAGGCGTCAAGTCCGGAACCCACTGCACCTCAAGCCCTGCCTTGGCAAGCGGAAGCAAATGGTCCAGCTCCGGTTCGCCTTCAATAGCAAACAGATGATACGGCTCAGCCGTCACGAGCGCCGCATCTGAATAACCCCACTCAGCGAACCAGCCATCCGCCTCACGCTCAGGGTAGCCAGTAACAATGCGATCGACCAGTGTGTTCAGAAACCGGTTATGCGACGACACCCAAGCCTGAAACTCTACTGGCAATCCCCAGTCCTGCGCATATCGCAGCACGCATTCCCGTAGTAAATCCCCATTACCTTCAAGCAGCTCGCAAGGAAGCAGCAATAAGCCTTTTTCCGGTTCACTGCCGAACGTTACGTATCGCCGATAAAGCAGCAAAGCCAGCTTGCCCGGATAAGATAGCACCGGCGTCCCTTCCTCGTACCCTTCCGGCGTGTAGACGAGCCCCGCTTCCGTTGTGTTCGACACGACAACCTGAAGCTGCGGTTCCTCGCCAAGCGCGAGAAAAGCCTCCCATTCCGCATAAGGATCGATCATCCTCGAGAACACGGCAATCGTGTCTCTGCGCAGGGCTTGCTCCCCATGCTCGAAGCCGCGCGTGACGAGATTATAGATTCCTTGCTGGCTGCGAAGCTTATCCAGCTTCGCTCTGCCGCTCGGCCTCGGCTGGCACAGCGCGATGCTGCCGCTGTACAAGCCCTGCTGCCGCAGCACATGAATCATCCAATCGAAGTAGCCGCGCAGAAAGTTTCCCTCGCCAATTTGAACAATCGTGACAGGCGATTCCATCATCAAGTCGAACTGCTCCTGCTGCTCGCGTGTCAGGGAAGAACGACTAAGAGCATTTGTATTTGTATTTGCATTCACATTTGTATTCGCATTCGCGTTCATACGGACAGCCCTCTCTTATGAGCCGAATTAGAAACGGAAGTAGGTTTTCGCATTGTTATAGCAGACCGCTTGCACCATCTCACCTAGCGCTTCGATCTCATTCGGTGCTTCGCCATTCTCCACCCATTCACCGATCATATTACAGAAGATTCGGCGGAAATACTCATGCCGCGTATACGAGAGGAAGCTGCGCGAATCGGTCAGCATGCCGACAAAACGGCTCAGCAGCCCCATGTTCGCCAGCGATTTCAGCTGCTCCAGCATGCCATCCTTCGTATCATTGAACCACCATGCGGAGCCGAGCTGGATTTTGCCCGGAATGCCCCCGCCTTGGAAGCTCCCGATGAGCGAAGCGAGCACATTGTTATCCGATGGGTTCAACGAATAAAGAATCGTGCGCGGCAGCTTGTCGTTCTCATCCAAACGGCTGAGGAATCGTACAACCGGCACTGCAACTGGGCTGTCGCTGATCGAATCGAAGCCCGTGTCCGGGCCAAGCTGCGCGAACTTACGCGCATTGTTGTTGCGGTGTGCGTTCATATGCAGCTGCATCGACCAGCCGAGCTCAGCATACAGTTCACCTAAGAACACGAGCGTGTACGCCTTGTACTTGCGCTCTTCCTCGAGCGAGACGCCGCCACCTTGCAGTCCGCGTGCAAAGATTTCCGCCGCTTCCTCGCGCGTCGACTCTGCCCAAGGCATATAGTCAAGCCCATGATCGGACACTCTGCTGCCGACTTCATGGAAGTAACGCACCCGCTTCTCTAGCGCTTGAAGCAGATCCTCGTAGCTTGCAATGTTAATGTCAGCTGCCGCTCCCAGCTTGCCCATATATTCGATGAAAGTAGCGCGGTTAATTTCGAGCGCCTTATCCGGACGGAACGAAGGCAGCACTTGGAAGCCGAGGTCCTTCTCCTGAGATAGCAGCGCGTGATGCTCCAGCGAGTCGGCGGGATCATCTGTTGTACAGACAACCTCAACACCTGCATTTCGAATAAAATCACGCACCGCGAAGCCACCGCCCTGCAGCTTAGCGTTCGCTTTTTCCCAAATAATCGGCGCGTTCTTCTCGTTAATTAATTCTTCGATACCGAACAACCGACGCAGCTCCAGATGCGACCAGTGATAAAGCGGATTGCCGAGCGTCATCGGAACCGTGCGAGCATAGGCCAGGAACCTATCGTAATCGCTGACCCCTTCGCCCCCTGTGATATATTTTTCTTCAATGCCATTCGCTCGCATCGCGCGCCATTTATAGTGATCGCCGTACAGCCAAACCTCGGTGAGGTTGTTGTAGGCTTTATTCTCGTAGATGTCCTGCTGGCTCAGGTGGCAGTGATAGTCGATAATCGGCATGTCCTTCGCGTACTCGTGGTATAACTTCTGCGCCGTCTCACTATGTAGTAGAAAATCATCGTCCATAAAAGCTTTCATTACAGCTAGCACCGTCCCTTGTAATAGAGTCCATTCTCTTCTACAGCATAGCGCAATATTTGCGAGATTTCGTGACTAATCTTGCTTTTCCTCTTTCATAATTCACCGATCTTGCGCTAAAATCGAACTATACAGCCATTATGCAAAAGAGGTGCTCCAAGTGAGACTTATTGCAGATGAACCGCTCTCCTACGGGGATGAGGAGGGTGATTTCTTTATTCAACAGGTCCGCCGGACGAAGCCGTTTGAGCGGAACAACCACATTCATCGTACCTATGAAATTTACTATCAGGTGTCAGGGCAGCGGTATCACTTTATTGATGACCGATCTTATACGATTGCCGCCGGTGACCTCGTGTTCGTGAACAAACATGTCGTGCACAACTCTGCTGCGTTCGGACCGCTCGAGCATGAGCGCATCGTCATTAACTTCAGCGATGCTTTTCTCGGCGAGGGCCATCCGCTTCACCATCCGGCGCTCTTTGAGCCTTTCTCGGGTAATGCCCGCCTCCTGCGTTTGGGTTCCGAGGAGCAGCAGTTTGTCCACCAGCTTCTTGGCCGGATGGTCACGGAAACCGTGGAGCGTCGCCTCGGCTACGAGACTTACCTGCGCGTGCTGCTCACCGAGCTGCTGCTGTTTGCTGCTAGGCAACCCGTAGCGCAAGAAGAGCACAGCGGCAGCGGTTCAGCTACTGCGGCGGCTGTAAGTCCGCTCCAGCACAAAATATCCGAGGTCGTGCAGCACATCAATGAGCACTACGACACGAAGCTTGTTCTCGCCGATCTCGCGAAGCGCTTCTACATTAGCCCGTACTACCTCAGCCGCAGCTTCAAGACGATCACCGGCTTTACTTTGGTCGAGTACATCCATCTGACGCGGGTGCGCGAGGCGCAGCGACTGCTCAAGGAGACTGATCTTAAAGTGATCACGATCGCCGAGCAGACCGGCTTCGAGAATACCGGGCATTTTGATCGGATCTTCAAGAAAGTCGCGGGCACGACGCCGCTTGGATTTCGGAAGATGGGGCGGCAGGGGTGAAGGGCTGGGGTGGCTGACGAGTTAGCCCCGCTCTCAAGCAGCTTGCCGCCAACTGCCCTGTACCTTCTAACGATCTGCAGAATGCTTATTTTGCGAAAATCCCCCTGATCTGAGCGCTAACGAACTCAGGAAGCGTTAATGCAACGATTGTGCCCACTAATTACCCAAATTCCGCCCAATAACGCCGCTGGAGTTCGTTAGCCAATTTCCGATGCCATTTCTCGCCGAATAAGATCACTGGGATTCGTTAGCCGGAGCCATAGTCAAATACCCTGTGGTTTGTGTGCTTGCCCAGCCCTGTAGACTGCAAAAAAGGCAGACCCGGTGGCTGCCTTTCCCTTAACCCTATTCAAGCCCGCTGCACCGCAGCCTTCGTGCGGTACTCCATCGCCGAGATGCCTTCCATCTCGCGGAAGACGCGGTTGAACTGCTTTGCGCTCTCGAAGCCGACGCGCTCGCTGACTTCATAGACCTTGCAGTCCGCTTCCTCCAGCAGCAGCGCCTTTGCCTTCTCGATCCGCACTTTCTTCAGGTACGTGACGAAGCTCTCGCCCGTGAATTCCTTGAACGACTGGCTGAAATACGAGTAGTTCAGCGAGACGTGATTGGACACCATCGCCATGTTCAGGTCGCGGTGATAGTTCTCGTGAATGTAGCTGACCGCCTTCTTCATCTCTTTATGCTCCGCATGCACTGAGCGCAGGCTTCGCACGTAGTCACTCAGACGCAGCAGCAGATCCTCCACACCGTGAAAATAATCGTGAATCGTCTCAAAATTGTAGATGCTGCCGACCTTCTTGTAGATGCGCAATATCTCCACCGACTCTTCGCCGTAGCGGTTGAAGACGCTGTCGAAGACGAGCTCGTTCAGCTGCCTACTGATCTCCTCGATATACGCCATGTCATAACCAGCCAGCCTCTTCGCATCAAGCAGCTCCGTCAGAATAGCCTTCATTTCCTTATCTCGGTCGGTGCCAAGCATGTTGGCGAGCTTGCGAATCTCTTCGAGCGACACCTGACTCTCACCCGAGCGCTCCCTTCCCCGGTCAAACTGCAGCAGCAGCGGCTCCCCGCATGTCTGCAAGAATCCGTATCCGAGCGCTTCGCGCGCCTCCAGGTATGCCACTTTCACATCCCCTGCCGCATGCATCCTGCCGCTCATGCCAATCTGCCCAGCCATTTTATGCTTCTGCATGAATGCAACCAGCCGCTCCAGCGGTTGGGCAGACCCGCACAACATGACGAGCCGGTCATCCTTGTCTTTGAAATAAAACCAGATGCCCCCGCCAAGCTCAGCCGTAATATTCGCTTCAAGCTGCCCGGCCCGGCTGCCGCCAGCGCCCGCCAGCTTCAGAAGCCCAACAATGTATCCCCCAGAAGCTGCACCTCCGGCTCCTTCCCCGGCTCCCGCCGCCCCCGCAACAACAGCGCTCCAGCCTGCTTTCTCGCACCGCTCCGCAATCTCCGCCTCCGTCATATCCGGATGCAGGAAGATATAGTTCAGCTGGCTCGCCAGCAGCTCATCCCGATAATGATGCACCTCTTCAAGCCGTTCCGTCAGCTGCGCCTTGCGCGCAAGCTCCTGCTCAACCCGTACAAGCGAAGCGAATAGCTCATCCCGAACGATTGGCTTGAGCAAGTATTCCTTCACGTCGTACAGCATCGCTTCCTTCGCATATTGGAAATCATCATGTCCGCTCAAGATCATCATAACCGGCTTCCGCTCTAGCTCGAGTTCCTGCACTTCCCGAATCAGCGCCAGTCCGTCCATGCCCGGCATCCGAATATCGGTAATGACCAGTTCAATCCCACCTGCGCGGATGAGCTCCAACGCTTCTTCTCCCTCAGCCGCAAACTGAATCTGGTAGCTCGCCGGAAGTCCGCGCTCGATGATCGCCCGAAGTCCCAGCCGAATGTTTTTCTCGTCATCGACAATTAATAAGTTCCGCATGTCAGCTCAGCCCTCCGTTCCATATAAAATAAGGAATTCGCATAATGACACGCGTATACGCGCCTTCGCTGCTCTCCACATGCAAGCCGTACTCTTTGCCGTAGAACAGCTGGATTCGCTGATGTACGTTGCGCAGCCCGATGCCGCTGCCTTCGGTCTGATTCTCCTGCGCTGCAGCCACCTCTCCGTGACCGCCTCTGCCGACCCAGCCCACCTCTTCCCTTACAATCTTCCGATTCAGCTCCGCCGCCATCTCCGGTGTCATGCCGGTACCATTGTCAGCAATTTCAAGCACAATGCTCGTATCCGTCACAACCGCCGAAATCGTAATGACGAGGTTCCGCTCCTCTGACACTTTCCACTTCATGCCGTGCTTGACGGAGTTTTCGACGATCGGCTGCAACGACATTTTGAGCAACTCCTGCTCTAGGAAGTCTGGCGGCACATCAATTTGCAAATTCACCGTATTGTCGAACCGCACATTCATAATGGCAATGTAATTCGTAATATGACCCAGCTCATCCTTCAGCCGCACATACTCACTCGTCCATTTGAGGTTGTAGCGCATCATGCCGCCAAGCGAGGTAAGCGCATCAGAGATGACAGGCTGGTTCTCAATCTCCGCAAGCATCTTGATGTTCTCGAGCGTGTTATAGAGGAAATGCGAATCGATCTGATTCTTCAGCGTCCGCAGCTCCGCTTCCTTGGAAGCCGCCTGCTTCGTGACGGCATCGGCGATGAGCTCATTAATTTTTTTCAGCATCTTGCGAAAATGATGGGCCAGCTCTCCGACCTCGCCGCCCCCGCGAATCGTGAAGTCGAAGTTAAAGTCTCCCTGACGTACCCGCTTCATGAAGTCCGACAGCGTATGCAGCTTCTTCAAAATAATAGCGTTCAGGAAGTACGTCGAAATCGATAGAATAACGAGAAGCAGAATGTTGACGAAAATGATTTTGTTCCGCGATTTGTTAATGTCTGCGAACACGTTCTTCAGCGAAACGACATTAAACACGTAAGCGTCCAGCTTCTCAATATGAATATAGTTGCCGAGGAAAGGCGTGCCCTCCTGCTCAAACAAGAAATGTCCGCTGCCGCCCCCGGTTAGATGCTTGCTCAGCTCATGCTGGATGTCGCTCTCCGTTAAGCCGACACTACCGAGGAAGCTGCTTCCGGTGTTTCGGAACATTTTGCCCTCGCGGTCGATGATGAACATCTGGGACTGGTCTTCGCCTTGGCTCTGGTACACGTTCGGGAAGAAATTCGTCAGCAGCATATCGACCTGCATAATGCCGACATGCCTGCCGGCCGGATATTCGATCTCGCGCAGCAGGGACAGCTTCGGTCTCGATTCCTTCGCATCCGACACAATCGGACGGATCGGCTCCCGGTCCATGCGGTCGAAGTACCACAGCTCCGCACCGTTCAGCTCATTCACTTTCTTATACCAAGGTTCTGCCGACATGCGGCGCTCCAGCAGAATGACCGGCCATATCTCGTTAATCTGCTTATTGTTCGAGAACAGTCGAATATGCTCAATGTTCGGATTGTTGAACTGCAAGCGAAGAATGTTCGAGACGGCGGTTGTATCGAAGGCAATGAGCTCCGACGCATTCGGCTCACTCGTCCGCTCCAAGTAGTAGAGCACCTCTTTATCAGAGATTGACAGCTGCGCCGCCCGCTCCATCGTCTCGACGTTGTTGTTCAAATTGACGCGCTCGATCTCGAGCGTATTCTCATACTTCTTGATAATATCCTTCATGTAATTGTCCTTCAGCTCTTTGAAGATAAAGAAAGAGATGAAGAGCGTTGGCAGAAGGAGAATAAGAATATACGAGAAGAAGAGTCTCTTCTGAAGGGACAGCTGCTCCAGCTTGAATAGCATCTCTCGACTTGTCATTCGCAACCGATTTTTCATGCACATGCAACCGCCTTCAGAAGAGTTAGAGTAGGCCCAAGAAACGGGCATAAACAGCCGGCGGATAGTCCACCGGCTGTTCGTATAAGAGGAACACATGATTCTATTATTTCAGAAATTCTTTAAGCTTCGCTACATTTCCTTCATAGTGAGTCTGCTGGTACGCCTGAACTTTATCAAGACCGGCGTCGTTACGCTTGTCGAGGAATTCGGTGAACAGCTTGTCGAAGTCCGCATCTGATTTGCTCAAGATCAGCTTAGGCAATGTTTTGCCCCAAGTTTGAGCGATCTTCGTATTCGCAATGCCTTCCTCCGAGTTGCCCGTCGGGTCAATCTGGTCGAATTGCGAGAAGCTTGTCGTCTTGCCCTTCGTCCAATCTTCCATTTGCTTGGAAGGCTCAACGCTTGGCGGCGCCCATTGCAGGTTCATGTTCGTATCCATCAGCATCCAGAATGTATACGATGCACCGTATTTCTTATCAAACGCGGAGCGGTCCTTGTTCAGCAGCTCGAGTACCTCCGGCTTGAATGTTGCCTTGCCGTCTACTTCATCGTACGTCTCGCCAGGAATACCCATGTACAAGTCTTTGTTGCCTTCTTCACTGACGAGGTAGCTCAGGAACTTAATAGCTCTTGCTTTGTCTTTCACGTTCTTCGAGATGAGTGTTACCGTCCAGCCGGAGATGCCAGGGCCTGACAATGTTGGTGCATCTTGCGCTTCATCTGCAGGTCCGTCTACAGCGATGTACACCGAATTCGGGTCTTTCGCGTACAATGCATTCTGTTGAGCGGCAAAATCACTGCGTTGATACAGCATGGCGAAGTAACGGCCTTGCGCGATTTTCTCTTCCATTTGCGGACGTTTGTCGATGAAGATGTCCTTCGCGAGCAAGCCCATTTCATTCGCTTTGCGGAACGTCTTCAACCAGCTGAGATATTCAGCATCCGTGCGGCGGTCGTACAGCTTACCATCCTTCTCATACGGTACGGCTAGGAAGTTCTGCAGGTAACCTTCAAGCGAGTAGTTACCCGTCTCTGTAAATTCATGAAGGCCGAGCGGAATGAGCGGCTGTCCGTTCACTTCCGGGAACTTCTCTTTTGCCAGCTTCAGTGCATTCAGGAAGCCTTCCTTCGTGCGCATGTCTGGCTTGCCGAGTGCTTCGTACATATCTTTGCGAACGACGAATGTTTGGTTCGACGTGTAATCTCCAGAGAACTTCTCAAAATCCTTCGGCGACGACGAGGCGTTCGGATAACCGTAGAAGTTGCCGTCCGGCTGCGTGTACCACGATGTCTTCGCACCGTCTGCCACTTTGAAGAAGTACGGATCGTACTGCTCCGCCAGCTTGTTGAGCGGCTCTACCATTCCGCCTTCGATCATTTTCTTCACGCCGTCCTCATACCAGCCAAGCGTAATGAAGTCTGGCAGCGAGCCGGAAGCGATCATTGTGTTCAGCTTCTCATTCTCATTGCCTGCCGGCACGATAAAGTTGACGTTAACGCCGGTTTTCTTCGTAATGTATTGGGAAGTTGCATCTACGCCCCACTTATTCGGGAACCAGGAGAAGTTAAGGTACCAGTCGAACGTAATCGGCGACGTATCGGACTTCCAGCCCGGCTCGTCTGGGTTAGCTGCAGGCTTGTTGTCCGCTTTGGCATCGTTCGTAGCGGCTGCGTTACCGTCTGTTGTTGTATTGGCGGCTTTGTTGCTATTGTCGCTGTCGCTCGTATTCGCGGTGTTATTGCCATTGCTGCTCGAGCATGCTGCCATCGTGAAGACTAAAGCAAGTACCGACATGAAAGCAATGACGCGATGAAGCTTTCCTTTTCTCATGTGCTCTTCCCCTTTGCTTCGCTTATTATAAGGTCATCCCCGGTGTAAACGCTACCAGCTCTGACGAAAAACCAACTTTGGAAGCAGCTGATCAGCCCTTGATCGAACCGATCATCAGCCCTTTGACAAAATATTTCTGCAAGAACGGGTACACCAGTACGATCGGCAGCGTGGTCACGACCATCGTTGCGAGCTTGATCGACTGCGAGGTGACACTCTTCGTAATGCCTCCCGGCATCGCCGCCATCATCAGGTTGGAGCTCGACTGGGCGATAACGCGGTACAGGAATGTCTGGATCGGCTGCAGATCCATGTTGTTGATGAAGATCATCCCTGTAAAATAATCATTCCACTGGTACACGCCATGGAACAGCGCGATCGTTGCAATGACCGGCATCGAGACCGGGATGATGACCCGCATGAAGATGGAGAAATCGTTGGCACCGTCAATCTTCGCCGCTTCCACTAGGCCTGAAGGAATCTCCCGGAAGAATGCCAGGAAGATGATCAGATCGAAGAAATTAAACATCGCGGGAATGATATACACGAGAAAATTGTCCAGCAGATGAAGATCACGAATGAGCAGGTAGTACGGAATAAGGCCGCCGCTGAAAATCATCGTGATCGTTCCGATTACCATGTACAATTTGCGCCCGATGAGTTCATTTCTTGAGAGAGCATAGGCGACCATTGCGGTGAAGAAGACGTGTAGCACCGTTCCTACGACGGTCTTGGCGACCGTAATGCCCATCGCCGTCATAATGCCGGGGTTAACAAACACCGCATGGAAGCTGTCGAAGCTGAACACCCGCGGCCACCAGTAGATGCCGCCGCGCATCGCATCCTGTCCTTCATTGAAGGCGTTAACGAGCACGTACCAGATCGGATAGATTGTAATGAAGCAGATCACCAGCATGCCGAAGGCGTTGCCAGCATCAAAAATCGCTTCGCCGGGAGTTCTTCGTTTGAGCAGATGCATCGTTAGTAAGGCCTCCTATTACCGTTAGAATAGCGACGTATCGTTCAGCTTCCTCGACACTTGATTCGCCGTCAGCAGCAGGAGGAGCGCGATAACCGATTTGATTAGCCCGACTGCGGCGGAGTAGGAATATCGGCTGCTCAGAATGCCTGTCTGGTAGACGTAGACGTCGATTACGTTGCTGGCGCTCTCATTGAGCGAGTTGCGCAGCACGAGAATTTGATCGAAGTTCGAGTTCAGAATACCGCTCACCGCGAGGATGAACAGAATTGTAATCGTGCCATTGATGCTCGGCAGGGTGACGAACCACATTTTCTGGAATCGACCTGCACCGTCGATTGTGGCTGCTTCGTACATTTCCGGCGATACGCCCGCGATTGCCGCAAGGTAGATGATCGCTGACCAGCCAAGCTCTTTCCATATATCCGAGGTGATGACGATCGACCAGAAGTAGCTCGGCTCCGCCAAGTAGCTGATCGGCTCATCAATGAATCCGAGCGCCATGAGCAGGTGGTTGATAATGCCGACATCGGCGAGCCATGTCGTCAGGATGCCGCCGAGGATAACCCATGACAGAAAGTGCGGCAGGTACGAGATGGTCTGCACCATCTTCTTAAGCTTGAGTGAACGAAGCTCGTTAAGGAACAGCGCGAAAATGATCGGCAGCGGGAACGAGATGGCCAGCTTGATGACGCTCATGCCGACCGTGTTCCAGATGACCCCAGGCAGCTCATCATCGTCGAGAAACTCGCGGAAGTTATCAAGCCCGACCCAAGGCGCATCGTGCACCGAGTGGATAATGTTGTAATTTTTGAAGGCGATAATGACGCTATACATCGGAATGTAGTTAAAAATAACCATCCACGCCACACCGAGCAGCGCCATCACCTGCAAATACTTCTGGCCAGCTAGCTTGCGGACCAGCTTCAGCGCCTTGTCCTTCCGGCTAACCGGCAGTTGCTGTTTGGCAGACAGTTCATAACTCAAATCGGCACTCATGCTGGCAGACCTCCAAGAGCTTGATGATGAACTAATGAGTTCAAAATGATGACGAACACACAATGTAAGCACTTACAAACTTGCATGTGTTCATTGTAAGCTGACGAGAGGTGGCAATATAAGGTCTCAAATTTTGCTTCGTGGCGCAAAATTTCGGGTGAGGTGGTATGTGCGGCATGCCGGGACGGAAAAACCCGGGCTTCCTCTCACAACAAAAAGCACCTGAAGAAGGCCTATAAGGCTTCTTCCAGGTGCTTCCCGAAGATTTTAACAGCTTCTGCGTCCTACTCCTACTTCCTTCCCAGCGCTTGCCGAATGCTGATCTCCACCGGGGAATAATCGTCTTGGCTCTCACGGTTGAAATTCATCCGCTCCTTCAGCGGTGTCTTCTGGTTGCACATGAAGCGGGGGCTGCCGGAGTGATTTTGGGACGCCGCGTGATACAAGAACGGATGGCACAAGATGATGTCGCCTGGCGAAGCACTCGTTTCTGCGACACGAAGTTTGAAGCCGTCGGTATCAACATGCCATTCATCCATGAATCGTTTGATTCGATCGGGATCGTCTTCTCCCGTTCCCGTCAGGCCGGTGAGCTCCGACAAATACGGATGCTCTGCGTTCAGCATGTCGATGCCCTCCTGCGGCTCGAGCCCCTCCGGATGCTTCTCCAGAAATTTCGCCACGACCTTGTGAGAGCCTTCTATGATCAACGTTCCGCCGCCATGCGGCCTGATTTCTGAAAAGATGCACAAGCACAACAGTCCTTGATCGGGACTGTTGACGTAATGGCGAAAATGGCCGCCGTCCCAATGCCAGCCGCTCGTCGGTACGGTCCACGGACGATCAGCGCCAAGCGCGAAATTGACCGGCCACCAGCCCCACGTGGCGACGACCTCTTCCTTCCCGTAGACACCACGGTCGATCCAGCGTCCATGTCCGGTCAAGTCTTCGATCGCATCCGCCATCCGCTCCGTGTTGCAGCGGTCAAAGGCGCCGCCGTTGTAGGCCTCCCGCAAGTTGTACATCGGCTGCTGCCACGTCGAGCGGTCGCTCCGCTCAACACCGAACCGACTCAGCTTCTCCCATATGAATTGCTGACATTCCAGCGCCAGTTCACGCGGGAACGCTTCCTCGACCTTCACCCAGCCGAATTCGATGAAATGCTCGATTTGTTCCTTTGATAACGTCTTGTTGTCCACCTTATAACCTGCTTTCCGTTCGAAATATGAAGAGAAGCCCGTGCCGAAAGCAGCACTGGCTTCCCACCTTATCGCCTTACTGTCCCTTCGCTGCGCGCCACGCATCGAGCTGTTTCTGCTCTTCGACAATGACTTTGTCGATGCCGGTCGCTTTCAGCTTATCGATGTATTTCGGCAAGTACACGTTCGGATCGAGCGTACCGGTGTTGAGACCCGAATTGAACTCTTTGCCGACGTTTGCGATTGCGGCCGTCTCCGTCTTCACGTTCGTCGGATCGAACACGAAGCCGAGCAAAGCGTCGTTCTTCGCTGCTTTGTTGAAGTCCTTGAACTTCTGCCACTTCTGCGGATCTTCGTTCGTCCACAGGTAGTCATTGAATTGGTTGCCGAACAGCCAAGGCTGATTCAGGTTGTAGCCCGATGTTTGGGCCGTTATGCCGTCGGCGAAGTCGATTGTGTTCTCGCCCGCCTTCTTAAAGTGCTTGCCTTCGATGCCGAACGCGATCAGATTGACCAAGTATTTATCCGTGTACAGTAAATTCAAGAACATCATGGCGCGCGCAGGATCCTTGGACGTTCTGGAAATCGACGTCATGGCGCCTTGCGTATCGCCGGTGCCGATGATAGGCTGCGTCAGCTCGACCTGCACCCATTTCACGCCTGTTTGCGTGCTGACTTCGGCGTCTTTGCCCGGCTTCAGCTGCTCTGGATACGCGAATGCCTTGCCTGCTTTCAGACCGCCGCTCAAGTCTTGAAGCGTCGCCGCGTCTTTATTGACGTAGCCTTTTTGGTACCACTTGTGAATCAGGTCGTAGCCGGCTTTCGCCTCCGGCGTTTCCAGACCGTTGATCAGCTTGAAATCCGATTGGCCGAGAGGAAGCGTGCCGGCGGCACCGTCGTAGTGATCGAAATGGTTGGAATTCCATACGTTGAGCAGCGATATATCTTTGTTCAGGTAGAATGGCGTTACCCCCGGTTCATTCTCCTCGATCATGTCGTAGTACGGCTCGAGATCTTCCAGCGTCTTGATTGTCGTAATGTCGATTTTGTATTTATCCACGAGGTCTTTACGGAGCATGATACCCCATTGGGTCGCCATTTCCTTGTTCGTCGGCATGCCGAAGTTTTTGCCGTTCACTTTGGAGCCTTCGAGAAGCGCGGGCTCGATGACCCCTTTCGCTTCCTGGGCGTACTGGTCGATCAGATCCGTCATGTCAATGATGTTGCCTTGGGATATCTTCGTCGTGAAGCCGTTCCAGTTCGCCGTGTACAGTAAGTCGAACGGTTCGCTGGACGCGAATTTCAGGTTCATTTTGTCGTCCCAGCTTCCCCAGTCAATGACTTCGAGATCAAAGGATGCATTAATTTTGTCTTTCAAATAGTTGCTGACTTCCTCGTTGACCATTTCCTGATCCTTCTGGGCTGCTGCGCCAGGGACGAACCATTTGATCGTGTACGGCTCCAGCTTGGACGCATCGGAGCCGTTGCTTGCGGCAGCCTCGTTCGTGCTGCTGTTGTTCGCTGCGTTATCTTTTGCCTCGTTTGTCTCCTTCGTCGCCGCATTCGCGCCGCTGGAATTGGCGTTGCCGTTCGCGCCGGAATTATCGTTGTTTCCGCAGCCCGCAAGCAGCGTAGACACCGCGAAAGCAGTCGCTAAGGCGGTCAGGCTTTTTCTCTTTAAGCTTTTCATATAATACCTCCCGTTTTTTGTAGATGAAGATGTAATTGTATAATTGCTAACCGGTCAAACCGGGATTAGCCCTTCACTGCACCGACTGTCAAGCCGGCGACAAAATAACGCTGGAAGAACGGATACGCAAGCACGATCGGTCCCATGCCGACGATGCACATCGCCATCCTGACCGTTTCGCTCGGAATCTTGGCGATCTCCTCCGCGCCGATAGACGAACTGCTCTGGGCGTTGGATTGCAGAAACTGCAGATTGCGCATAACCTTGTACATCATGTACTGGAGATTGACCATTTTGTCGTTATTGATGTAGACAAGGCTGTTGAACCAGTCGTTCCAGTAACCGAGCGTATAGAATAGCCCGACCGTCGCCATGACCGGAAGCGACAGCGGAAGCACGATGCCGAAGAAGATTCGGAACTCGCCTGCGCCATCGATCTGCGCGGACTCCAGAATTGACGGATGAATGGTCTGCTGGAAGAAGGTTCTCGTCGTCAGGACGAGGAACGCGCTCATGAGCAAGCCAGGCACAATAAGCGCGAACAATGTATCCTTCAAGTGGAAGATGTACGTATAGACCAGATAGCTCGGAACGAGGCCGCCTCCGAAGATCATCGTGAAGAAGATGAAGAAGGAGAAGAAGCCGCGGAATTGAAAATCGGTACGCGACAGCGGATACGCATACAAGGCCGTCATCAGCATGCCGGTCAAGCTGCCGATGACCGTCGTGGCGATCGAGATGCCGTAACCGGCCAGAATCTTGTGCATATCAAATCCGAGATAGTGATAGGCGGAAAGGCTCCATTCTCTCGGTATAAGCGCGTAGCCATGAAGCGTGATCGACGTCTCGTCGGACAAGGAAGCGGAAATGACCAGCAGAATCGGAAGCAGGCAGACGATGCTGTAGAGAATGAAAATCACGTTGATGACCATATTGGAGCCGGCCGAGATGGAGTTGATGCGCTTGGCCGCCGGTTTGGAGACGGCAGCCGCCGCTGCCGGTGCTTGTGCAGTCGTCGTATTCATTGCGGATGTCGCTCCTTTCTAGAATAAAGCGCTCTCACGATTGAACTTGCGGACAATTAGGTTGACCGATAAGACGAGCACAAACCCAACTGCCGATTGGTATAAGCCCGCCGCAGAGGACATGCCGATGTCTCCCAAGGAAAGCAGCGCGCGATACACATACGTATCGATAACGTTGGTCGTCGGATAGAGCGAGCCTGAATCGAGTGGAACTTGATAGAACAAGCCGAAGTCAGCGTTCAAGATGTGCCCGACCGCCATCAGCGTAAGAATGATAATAATCGGACGGATTTGAGGGAGCGTGATGCTGACGACCTGACGCCATTTGGACGCACCATCGATGAGAGCCGCTTCGTAATATTCGTTGTCAATGCCGATGACCGCGGCCAAATAGATAATTGTGGAGTATCCGATGTTCTTCCAGATGTAGACGAGCGGCAGGATGAATGGCCAATACTTCGGCTCGTTGTACCATGCGATCGAATCAATGCCCAGGGGGGCGAGAATATGCGTATTCACGAAGCCGTATTCCACGCTCAACATGGAATAGCCCAAATACCCAACAACGACCGCCGAGAGGAAGTAAGGTAAGAACATAATGTTCTGATAGAATCTGGCGGCAAGCCGATTCCGCAGTTCGTTGAGCATGATCGCGAAGGTCACGGCGATAACCGGCGTAATGGTGATGAACAGCGCGTTGTATAGCACCGTGTTGCGCGTGATGATCCAGGCGTCCGACGACTTGAAGAGAAACTTAAAGTTGTCGAAGCCGACCCACGGGCTGGTAAACCACCAGTTGTGCAGAGACATTTTGACGCTTTTGAAAGCGATTAGCGTGCCAAACATCGGCAAATAGTTATTGATAAGCAAGTAGAGCGTTCCGGGAAGCATCATCAGCAGCAAGTAGCGATTCTTGATAAGCTTGCGGCGGAACGAGATCCGGTTCTTCTTCAATTCCATGCTCAGTACAATCACCTCTTGTTTATTTCGACATCAATTCCGTTCTTAAGCCTATTGTAGGGAAAGAGTGGCCGAGTCAGATATGAATAGAAATGACAAAGATGACGTTATTATGACAAACCCCCGCCAAGTGGCTTGGCTGGGGGTTTGAAGGTGACTTCGTGGGGACGGCGGGATTCCGACTGTAAGCGGCAGCCGACTCAGCCCACTATTCCTTGATAGCGCTTGCGATACTCTTGAGGGGTAATGCCCACCGTCTTCTTGAACACCTTTCCGAAGTAAGAGAAGTTCTCGTAGCCCAGTGCACCGCCGATGTCGCTAATTTTCCGGTGCGTTTCCGTCAGTAAAATTTTCGCCTGGTTGATTTTGGCCAGAATAATGAAATCCATCAGTGACTGGCCTGTCTCCTTCTTGAACAGCCGCGACAGATACGCGGAATTCAAATAAACATGTGCGGCGATATCCTCCCGGTTAACGTCCCGGATATGTTCCTGAATGTACTTCTTTATCTTCTCGATGTTGGCGCGGTGATCGCCCTCATGCTGGCTGTAGTACTCCATGCCTGCCGTGAGCATCCGTTCCACCCAGCTCCTCAGCCTGGCAAGCGAGCGTGTGGCGGAGCCTTCACCACCGAGCAGCTTGGCACCGACCACTTCTTTGGCCGACCAGCCTTTCCGGTGAGAAACATGATAGACCATATGCAGCAACAAATAATAGACCGCTTCCAGCGACTCGTGCGTGACCGTCTGCGCGGCAAGCTCCTTGAACGCCGCGTTCACCCGCTCCATTAGCTCCGTTTTCTTGCCCGCCTCGAACAGCACGGTCCATTCCGCCCAATCGATATCGGTTGGCGCCTGCACCTGCCGCCGGCTGCTCCGCTCGAAGCCGACATCCCGCAGGAACAGCACCGATTCCGACGTCGCCACGTTGCTTTGCTCCATCTCCAGCAGGGCATGGTACGTCTCCGCTAAGCCGCCGATAGGCGCCTGTTCGCCGATATAACAGGACAAGCGGCAGTAGAAGTATTCGGACGACGCCCGCATGTAAGCCTGGCACACGTCCGCGAGCTCACGCCCTTCCGGCGCATGCTCATCCTCGTACAGCAGCACGAACTGAATGCCTCCAGAGTCCCGGATGACCGCTCCGCGGCGAGCAATCAGAAACATCTCCTCGGCGCTCTTGAGCAGCGCGTACTCCAGAATCTCCTCATCCCGTTTGCTGAACGCTTCGCGGAATTCCTCGACGCTGAGCAGAATCGGTCTGACCCGCGTATCCGGCGTGATCGGCAGCCCGTACGCCGCGATGGCCTGCGCAAGGCGCTCCTTGGTAGGCATGACGCGCGATTCCAGCATGTCACGACAGAACTTCTCCCAGAGGAGCGGCTTCTGCGTTTCCCACAGCTGAGCGTATTTCTCATAGCGCTCCGAGTAGTCTCGCCTATCTCGCTCCTGCTGCAGCTTCTCGCATGCCCGCGAGACGACCTCGGCGATCTGCTTATGCTTAACCGGCTTCAGCAAATAATCGAAGCCGCCTAACTGGATGGCTTGCTGCGCATAGGCAAAATTGGCATGCCCGGTGAAGAATATGGTCAGCGTGCCCGGCTTATGCTCATTCACCCACTCGAGCAATTGCAGTCCGTTGCTGCCGGGCATTTCGATGTCGCACACAATAATATCGATGGGGTTCGCGTTCAGCTGCTCCTTGGCCGAGCCGACGCCGTAAGCGCTAAACAAGCCGGTCACGCCGATGGACTCCCAGTCGATACAATTCAAGATCGCTTCCACGGCATACTTCTCATCATCGACGACGAGCAAATTATACATCGCTGTCTCCTCCTTCGTTATCCCGTTCCGCGGGCAACCGAATGCGAATGACTGTGCCTTCTTGCTCTCCGGCGGAGAAGCAGAACTCCGCCCGTTCTCCGTAAATCATGCCAAGCCTGCGTCTGACGTTCCAGATGCCGAGCCCGCCAGCCCCCTGTTCCCCACCGTCGGCGGTGATGCCGGCTTGCAGCTGCCGCAGCTTCTCTGGTGGAACTCCAAGGCCGTTGTCGGTAATGACAATCTCGCAGCCGCCGCTGCCGTCGTCCGGCGGTTTGACCTCAATCGATATCACATAAAGCCTTTCACCCTCCGGCATGCCGTGAATGACAGCGTTCTCAATAAACGGCTGAATGGTGAGCGGTGGCAAGTAATAGCCGGCATAGCTTGCTGGAACGTTCACCTCGTAAGCCAGCTTATCGGGAAAACGCAGCTTCTGGATTTCCAAGTAGTTGGAGATGTGGTCGATTTCTTCCGAAATCGTGATGAATTCACGATGTGCCCGCGTAATGAAGCGGAAGTAATCCGCGAGATGCTCGGTCATCTTCTCGACCAGATCATTCTTGCGAAGGGAGGAGAGGCTGTAGATGATGTTCAGCGAATTCAGGTAGAAATGCGGATTGATCTGCGCTTGCAAATGCTTGAACTCGGCCTCCTGCTTCTTCAGCATGCCTTCGTAGATATCGATTTTGAGTCGGCTGATCTGTCCGACCATGCCATTGAACGTATCGATGAGGAAGGCGAACTCGAACGACGACCCTTCCTTCAGCCGGACACTGAGATCACCGTGCATGATCCGCCTCATGCCGGACATGAGCGCTTGCATCGGCTTCAGAAGCGTTCGCTTCAGGAAGAACGAGTAGAACAGAATGACGACCAAGCCCAGAACAGGAACCAAATATATTGCCCATTGGAAGTAGAACAGCTGCTTCAACAAGCTGTTCTCAGGCACGATGGCAATCATGTGCACCGGGGCTTGCGCGAACCCGGCACTGACTGCCAAGTATTCGACGCCGTTTGCGCGATTGAATTTGCGGTACGCTTCGTTACCGGGCTTCTTCAAGCTGTGCTCGATGTTCTCGACGTCCTCGCCTGTCAGCGTTGTGGCCGTGAGCGGCACGCCTGCACTGGATACGAGCAGCTCTTCTAGCCCGGAGTCGAGCGGTGCCGCGTTCAGCTCGTCGATCAGCATCTCTGCATTGATCAAGGCGCCTACGTAGATCGCGTTGTCGGCCACCTGCTCGATACGGACAAAGTAATTGGTATCCTGCGTCTGGATGATATCCCACTCATGCACCTTCCGGTGCTCCTTGTCGGCCATGTACGCGTCCAGTACTTGATGGTAACGTTCGATTTCCGAATACGAACGCTGGGAGGATATGAGCCGGCTCGGTTTATCCAGATAGACGAAGAACGTGTCGACTTCCTTGTACGCTCCATAGTCCTGGTCGAACGAAGTGAGCAAGGATTGCTTGGCGAAGAAATAGTCTCCGCTGTCCTCCGGATACGATGAGAGCGCTAACAAATTCGGGTATGAGGTGTTGTTGGTCACTTGCCTGAGCAGATAGCTGACCGTCTGGCCCAAGGCAATGTCCTTCTTCGCCGCCTGCGTGGAGATCAAATTACTGTTGGATTGCGACACCTGTTCCCGCACAACGTTCATCGCGTAATAGTTGTTATAGAAAAGAAACAAAATCAGGGGTACGGTGACGATAATGAATCCGATAAAAAATTTATATCGCAGCGTACGCTTTTTCTGGACCATGATGATCACCCCGAACCTCCGTATCTTTCTACTAACTTACAAATTTTTCTATAAGCATAGAGTAGCACTCCTGTTTGGAAAAAAACAGTAGCCTTCCTTGCTTAGTGAAGGATGGCGAAAAGCGTTCTCGAGCAAAAAAGACGACCTTTAGCGCTCGAAGGTCGTCCTTGGAAAAAGCGAGCTATCCATGACAGAATTCGCTGCTTACGCGTCTGAAAGACTCTCAGTTGTGGTACTCTGCACATGGAGTGCGACTTTACAGCGGGCTCATCAAGCTCTCCAGCCGCTCCTTGACCGATGGCCATTCGCGGTCGAGGATGCTGTAGTAGACCGAGTCGCGGATGATGCCGCTTGGCAGGATCATGTGGTTGCGCAGCACGCCTTCCTTCACCGCGCCGAGCCGCTCGATCGCCCGCTGCGATCTGATGTTGCGCAGGTCGGTCTTCAGCTGGACGCGGATCGTTCCTAGCGTTTCGAAGCAATGCTTCAGCAGCAAATATTTGCATTCCGTGTTCACACTCGTACGCCATACCGATGGCGTCAGCCATGTTGAGCCGATCTCGAGGCCGCGGTTGGCTACGGAGATATCGAACATCCGCGTGCTGCCGAGGACAGCTCCGGTTGCGCGGTCTTTAATGACAAAACGCACATCTCCCTGCCCGCTGAGCGCTTTCTCCACGTATGCTTTGGCGTCATCAAGCGTTGCAATCGTACCCTGTGTCACTTCCCAAATTTCCGGGTATCGTCCGGCCTCGTACAATCCTTCAACATGCCTGGAATTCATAGGCACAAGCTCGACCCGGTTGCCTGTCAGTACAATAGGTTTCACGTCCATCTCTATCCACGTTCCCTCTCTATCGTCTATTTCGTCTGCGAGATATGCCAGCAAACACCAGCTGGATCAACGAGGTGAACCTCACGTTTGCCCCATGGATAATCCATCGGCTCCTTCGCCCGAATCGGGTAGAGCCCCGACTTCGCAACCGCTTCAATCCGCTGCCAGCTATCGTTCAAATCCTCGACTTCCAGCTCCACCATCAGATTGTTCTGCATCTCCTGATTGTGATAATTTTGCAGAAAAAACTCCTGCTCACCGCTTCGGAAGATACTCAGTCCGCTGTCGGAATACCCCTTCTCAAAACCCAGCTCTTCAAAGAAACGCATTGCAAGCTCATAATCTTCACCCGATGGAATAAAGGGTCTTAATTTGACTGCCTTCATCGTATTCGCCTCCCCCTAATCAATTAAGCCCAGACTCGCTTCAACCAGTCCAATGCCACCTTACCCGATATTTCGTGTTCACCCTCGAACAGGTCGAGCACAATTCGTTCTTCCACTCCGAGCAGCCGATACACATTCTGAAGTTTCTCATATGCCTCAATAACAGCATGCTCGGGGAAAATCGGATCGCGGGTTCCTGACTCCAACAGCATCGGCCGCGGTGCGATCAGCGCGAGCAAATCCGGCATCTCCGCCACAAGCGATAGCCCCGGAACGAAATTGTCGATGCAATGCGAAATCGAGAGAATGCTCGCCTGGAACGTATTCGCAAAGCCACTTACAACGGTAGCCGAGATGCGGTCATCAACAGCGGCCGCGAAGGAAGCAACGAGCCCGCCGCCTGAGATGCCCATAGCGCCGATACGCGCAGCATCGACATCCTCGCGAGTGAGCAAATAATCGACGCAGCGAAGCGTCTCGTAGACCCGATGGCCAGCCATCGTCTGCCCCATCGCGAGCAGAAACGTCGACAGCCGGTGACAGGAGCTCCACTTGTCCGCGTCCTCAGCCAGCTTGCGGTCGCCGAAGCCAAGCAGCTCGGGAGCAAGCGTGAGGAAGCCTTTCTCGGCAAGCTGCACAGCAAAATCCTTCTCATACCCCGGGTCGCCCGTCCGCGTCGTGCCGTCCTCATTCAACCCGACAATATCCTTGCTGCCGTAGCCGTGACCATGCAAGGCGATAACCGCCCCATCACTGGCTTGATACGACTTCGGAATCAATACGTACACCGGCATATACATGCCGCCATAGGTTTGAAGCTGAATCCGCTGCCGCGTATAGCTTCCGCAATCCACCGACTCCAGAAGCTCAGGCGCAAGCTCCGCCGCTTCATGAGGGAAACCTCCGAGCAGTTCTACGAACCGACTGCGCAGCCGGTCCCTCCACTCCTGCCATTCCTCAGGTGTCTCTGCTGCAAAACTCTCACTTGGCTGAACCCGATTATAGAATGACTCCAAATACTGGTCTGGATTCCACATCTTTAAGAAAGACTCCGAATACTGGTCTGGATTCGACATTTATAGCTCCTCCTTTGCAAATAGCGCTTCAGCACGACTACGACTTAGGACTACGACTGCAACTACGACTGCACACTTACAACCATTTTCGCGAAACCATAGCTGAACTCCTCCCTGCTCCAAATCAAAAAAAGCCGCCTCCCGACCACATGATCGGGAAACGACTCGTTAGCAGCAACCACTGCTTACCATTCCAAGCTGACAGCAATCCCCTCTGGCGCGCCAGGGTAACGAAGCAGTACCGTGCCTGATGCAGCATCGTGGACGCATTCCGCAGCCACACCGCCTGCAATCGCGCGAACCGGCTCGCTTGCGACCACAACTCGCGTGCTGATCGTCATATCTGACGGGGATTCAGATACAAAGGAGAAGCGGGAAGCCTCCAATTGCTCATCACGAATCTTCGATGAGCTAACGATGATTTCAGCCAAACCGCTACCTGCTGCCAAGCTGCCAAGATCATACAGTAAGCTGTCATCGCCCGGCGCGAGCTCTACTGTCGTAAGAACTGGAAGATCGGCCTCGAATAGATCGATAAACGATCCTTGCAGCACCACGTTCCCACGCCCACTGTCCGAAGCGCCCTCCGCATCAAGCACATGGGTAATCAGATACGGTCCGCGTTTAATCTGGAGCGCCTGATTCTCCTTGTAGTCGCTCTCCTCGCCGCGAATCGCGAGCGCATGGCGCACATGATCCTGCACGACTTTTGCACCCTCGGCAGAACGCGACAGCTCCGTCGGATGCTGGCGCAGGAACAGCACAGCGCCTTCGCCCACTTTATGTTCACCCTCGGTCAGCTCGCGTCCAAGACCGAGCGATTCGAACAGATGCTCCTCCGGGCGTTCGTACGTCCGGCGAGCACCAGCGCGGTTCCACCACTCGTTTACGCTATGGAATGGATCTGAACCGTCGCCAATATAGATGAGCACGCCACCTTCTCGTACCCATTGCCCAATCGACTGATGGATGCCCGGATGCTCTGGCTTCATAAATTCGTAGCTGAGCAGCAGCACGCGGTATCCGTCCAGATAGCCCGGGAATGTGAGAATATTATCGAGCTGCACCGTGCGAAGCGGAACGCCGCTCTTCACCAGTGGCATCGCAATGCCGTAGAAAGCCGAGAAGTCGAGCAGCTCCTGCTGCGGTGGCGAGAGCAGGTCGGAGGTCGTCGTCCCGTCGTATTTGAAGACAGCCGTATCTTCCTCTCCTTCCGGAATAACATCTCCCCGCTGGTACATCGCGGAGTTCGCGAAGCAAAGCCCGATGCCGGACGTATAGCCCTCTCCTGCCTGCTCTTCTTCATGATTGTGCATATCCCGCAGCACTTCCATCACCGTAAGGAGCACAGTCGCATAATGGCTAGGAATCGTTTCTTTGTCTACAGCTTGCCTCGGGTATTCCAACGAGAATACGCGCCAAGGCCACGGACAAACCTCATACTGCTTCACCTCCGGGTGGAGCAAAGAAGCGACGACGGTGGACTTGTAGTTCTTGCGGTAATCGCTCCACTTATAGCGCGGATTATCTTCGATTGGATCGTGCAAATACCACATTTCCCGACCTGTGCCGCGTGTAAGCTCCTGCATATTGCCGTATTCGAGGTAAGCAGTCTCGAAAGTCCGCTCGCGGCGTACGCCTTGATACACATTCGCCGTCCGCGCTGTGCCGGTCCAAATCTGCGCAATGAAGCCGTCGCAAGACGGCATCGACACGAGCAGCGCCTCCGGGCTAATAATCCGCCACTGCGTATAGTTAATCAGGCTGTGCGTCGGCACATAGAAGCGAACGGTGCGGCCGTATGTAACGAGCGCATACTCCTTCATCTGGCTGCACAGCCGATCCAGCGCCCGATAATACATCTGCGCTTTCAGCTTCGATGCACGGTATTGCGCATCAGGAGATGAATGCGGAGCGATCCATTCTTCGCCATAGAAGTTCAGCCATTCGCGTTTGAAAGCGTCCGAGTAGCCTGCTGCTGCCCAGAACTCCGGCTCTTCCATATGGATCGCTTCGACGCCGCAATCAATCGCCTTCTTAATGAATGTCGCCAAATATTCGGCAAAAGAAATCGTCGGCACCATGTAAGGAACGTCCTTGCCATGGAGCAGATGGTTGCCCGCGCGGTCCTTCTGCGCTTCATCCCAATGGTCCCGCCCGTCGAATCGACCGAATAGATAATCCTGATACTCGCCCCATGAGACACCCGTCATAAGATGGATCGTATAACCGGCCTTCTTCCAGCCCTCAATGCGGCTCGGCAAATCTTTTGATATCCCGTACACCATGACAAAATCAGTCCGCAAATCATACTTCGGCCCATATGGACGTGACTCCTGAAAGCCGGTCCATTCGTTCCTCGCCTTCTTCAATTGCCTCATTCCTCCCTGGATCATCGTCATTGCAGCTTCATTTTCGCACATCTGGTTAGTATATATTTAATATATATTAATTTAAGTAAAAATAATAGACTCAATCCCATTTTATCCACAATACTATTGAACTAGCCTATAAATTCAGCTGTAACTTCCTGATAACCTTTGTCGAAAGTATTGAAATTTTTATATAGATTATATTAAATATATACTGTAGTTCAAAGTTCAGCCGACTGAGGAGGTGGACGAACGAGGCAAGAGCATTGGAGCTGCAAAATTCCGCTAAGATGAGGTGTGCAACTTGATCCGAAGAATCGCTTCAATTAGTCTTGCATTGCTATGTACCGTATCCTTATCGCTCGGCGCATCTGCCGCTGCCAGCAATCCGGAGCAACAGACAGCAAGTGATAAACCGTCCGCTTCCACCATCTCATGGCCGAAGCAGCAGGAATTACCTACCTTCGCCAAGGTGAAGCAGCTGGAAGTCGCCGACGTGTACGATGCGCCTGGAGATATTAAGCTACTGATGGCTACGCTGCAGGGGATCGTGAACCGCACGGAGCCTCGGATTTATTTGATCGAAAATAAAGAAGAAGGCAAGTTCACTTGGCTGAACGACCTCGACGTCCCATACAAGGTGCGCGACAATTACTGGGACATCGTCAAGAAGTTTGCCCAAGAAGCAAAAGGCATTATCGTCTATGATCCAAAAGTAGCCGATTCCATCAACGTCGCAACAACAATGGCAGGGTTGAAAGGCGCTGTCGTGGCAAGTCCTGAGCTGGCTGCCAAATTAACTGCCGCTCCTTACAATTTGAAGGTGCTGGATGACCTTGGGGGCAAATTCAAGGATCGTCTGGATGCCTACACGTGGGCGTATGAGAACCTGTGGAGCCAAACATCGCACCGGATGCTGGTCGGCCTAAGCCCAGACACTTCCGTTAAGCTGCCTTCTACTCTTCCACCGTCATTCAAGACGATTGCGCAAGACACGACGCAAGAGCGTGATGCGAAGAACCGCAAGGTATACGATCTCGACCTGACGAGCTTCCTCGGAAACTCAGATGTCTACCTGCGCTTCGACGACGCGTTCACACAGGACGGCTGGGGTACGGCCGTGCATGAAGTGACGGTTCAGGCCGACGGCCAGACAATCGCACACTTCATTCCGGGCACTGCAGACGAGACGCCTTTCCTCTATGATCCGCAGAGCTCGCAGGTCTCTTCCGGCAGCGGCGGTCATCGCTTCGCGGACAACGGACGCTATTTTGTTTATAAGTTCACGCCTCCTGCCGGCACGAAGCAGCTTACCGCGTCGGTGGATATGTGGAACCAGTACAAAGTAACCGCTGGCAGCGAACAGCCGCCATCCTCGCAGCAGCGTGAGTCGTACGGTTATCTGCGCGATTATGCGGTCGCGAACAAAGCGATGGTCGTCTGGCTAGACTCGAACGTGCCTGAGCAAAAGGCGCTGTTCGAGCGTATATTGTCTGGCGTAGAGCCAGGATCGCCTTACCTCGGCTGGTTCAGCAACGATGTCGATGGTGAATTCAGCGGCACCGAAGTGACGTCGAATCACAGCGTCTACGTGCTCGCGGCAGACTGGTTCAGCAATATGACTGTTTTCTCCGGTGAGAAATCCGTCGCAAACAATGCGAAGCCAGCAGCAACTCCGAAGCTCGCGAACAAAATCTATGTCACTTACACGTTCAGTGAAGGCGACAACCTGCAATACAACCAGCACCGGATGCGCATTCTGTGGGATGATCCAAACCGCGGTAAAGTGCCGATTAACTGGACATCTAGTCCGCTTCTCGTTGATGCCGCGCCTGTGATGCTGGACTACTTCAAGCGCACGGCAACCGCGAACGATCAGATCATTGCAGGGCCATCCGGCGCAGGCTACTTCTACCCGGATGCATGGCCGGAGAGCACGTTCTCCACGTTTATGAAGCAGTCATATACGTATTTGAAGAAAACCGGCATGACCATTCCTTATGTCCTGAACCGGGTGGATGGCCAGAACGTGCCGCTTAGCGAATCAAAAGCGAATTCCTATGTGAACGACCTGCATGTACAGGGGCTGTTCCAAAGCTGGGAAGGTAACTATGGCGTCAAGATCCAGCAGGGTAAACTGCCGGTTTCGACGATCCAAGGCATCAGCACCGCCCAAGATGGCAAGAACATCCTGGCAGCTGCAAAAACGAATTGGGACGGCAAGTCGCCACTCTTCGTCTCGCTCGGTCTGTTGGCATGGAGTATGACGCCTACAGATGTCGTAGAGATGAGCAAAGCGCTTGGCTCCGACTACCAAGTCGTGCGCGCCGATCAGTACTTCTCCCTCATTCGCGAGGCGAACGGTCTGTCGCACTAAGCTTTCGTTTGAACGAACAGCAAAGAGGCTGGAAGCCGTCATTTGAGATGACGGCCTCCAGCCTCTTCTTGTCATTTGAACTCACCGAATGTTACTTACTGGCGAAGCTGCGGCAGCTGCGTGAACAGCATCGCTACAGGCAGATAAGCTCCGGAAGCGACGGTGAACACGATGTCGACTGCTTCCTCTTTATCGCCGGTCCGATACAGCACGGTAGCCTGCGTATTGTTCCTCAGCGATGACACGGTTACGAGCTGGCCATTAATCATAAATGCCCCCGTATACAACCCACCGCGCGGATTGAGCGAGATCAGCGTATGAGGCGCAACATGAGACAGGTGCATGCGGTACAGCACGCCGTAGTTGCCTTTGTTATACTCCAGATTTCCTGTCGTCTCGTCAATACCGTCGAGGAATGGATCAATGACCATATCGCCGATCTTCACCATTTCCGGCGTATTGCCGAGTATATCTGAAATTTCAATGGTACGGTCCGCGTTGTAGAAGGTGCCTCTAGTGTGAATGCCATCACGAGGCATAACTGGCAAATTCGGTAGTTCCGCGACAGGGTCCTTGCCTACTGCAGTGACGACAACGGTGTACTGCAGCTCCTTGTCGGAGAAGATATCCGCGTACGAGCTGAAGGATTCGTTCGGTTTGAGCGGCACCTTGGCAATATCGGGCAGGATCTCCCTCGTCTCGCCTGGTGCAATCGTCGTCCAAACCGGCTCCGGATTGGTCGCGAGCGAGCTCAGGTAACGAGAGGTGGACAGCTTGCCGGCAAGCTCGGGCGAGGCTGTCGGTCCGCCCATGCCAATTGCGGCCTTGTTCACTCGTGCAGCTGAATTGCCCATATTCGTTGCGAGCAGATGAACCGTAACGGAATAACCGATTTTATTGACATTATGGAACATGAACCGCACCTTGCCCGTCATCTGAGCATGATACGCAACACCTTCCTGCAGAAGCGTCTCAGGGCTGTTGCTCCGAACCATCTGGGCAGGCTCCGATTGAATCGTATACTTGTTCGTTGCAAATTTCAGTACAGCTGAACCGTCGATTGAATAGATGTCGCCCGGTGCCGTGAATAGCCGTTCATAATCATCCTTCGTGTAAAGCACTTCGTTCGTTATCGTAACCATCTTCGTAACCTGCGTCTTCATGCCATGATTATCTTCGACTTCCAGCATAACGGCCTTGTCGCCCGGCTCGAAAAACACTTTGGCGTTGCCCGTGAACGTACTGTGGACAATCGCATTCTCATCGTCGGTGCTGATGTCGGTGTACGTAATATTTTCGCCAATCCGGTACTGCGTCTTATCTGTTGTGAAGTCCGCGACAGGCGGCAAGTTCGGCGCCTTGACCGTTACAGTAACGCTGTACGGATCACTCCACACACCGTTGCTGTCCTCAACCTGTCTTGTGACGATATAAGTGCCAGCGGTAGGGAAGATGTCCATCCGGTTCTCCCATCGCTCGTCTACGAACGGCTGTCCTGTTGCATTTGTCCCATGATCTATATAGGTAACCATCGTTTGTTCGGCATAGATCTCAGTAGGCTGTACTTCGAACTCTGCTGTTGGCTTCGGCGGAATGACGATGGACGACCATTTCAGCGTAATCTGCTTGCCAACGACGGCAATTGTGCTGTCCGACATCTCGCCCCAAGAGCGAAGCGGGACCATCAAGTATCCCTTCGATACGAAGGTTGGACCAGCGAGCTTCGTCTGAACGCCATCTCTGGTCGCCACGTCGCTGCCGATCTTGAATACAAGCGTATGCTGAGTGCCTGTCGCGATGGACTCCTTCGTCTTCGCATTGTACGAGATTTTGTAGCCATAGCGAGCTGCGATTGAACTAAACGGGAGGAACGTTCTGCCGTTCAGACTAATGACAGGCTGAGCGGACTGATACGTGCTGCCGTTATGCAGCATGTTCGTGCTTCCGATTGTCAAATCCAGTCTGTCCGTTTGCACGGGTACATTGATGCACGGAACTGGTGTTGTTCCTGGATCCGGTGTTGTTGTGCTTGGATCTGGCGTTGTTGTTCCTGGATCTGTTGTTGTGCTTGGATCTGTTGTTGTTGTGCTTGGATCTGTTGTTGTGTTCGGATCAGTTGTTGTGCTTGGATCTGTTGTTGTACCTGGGTCTGTCGTTGTACACGGGACTGGCGTGCCCGTATTTATGACGGACGTTGTGTCCGTGCTAGCCGATCCCGCTGCAAAAGCATCCCCTGGTACTGTGGTAGCGATTGGCAGTACTAAGAGTGATAAAATTGATAAGATCAACATCCATTTCAACGATTTCATGCTCCGTCTCCTCTACTCGCAAAACTTCTTTCGAATGTGTTCCCCGCAAACGTGATTTGGAAATTCATAACCAGTACAGATCATTTGACGCAGCATCTACCTGTTAAGTTGCAAAAAACTGGGAAGTGACATATTTTAGACACATTTTCGGGTTACCCCGTTGACAATGTTTGGCGGCTAATGATACAGTGGCACATATATTCGATGAACGGAAAGGAGGGTTACGACATGAGAAATCGGCGCACAGCACGTATGATTCATTTTACTCGCCATGCAAACTTCACAATGGACGTAACCCTCGCGCAAACGGGCGTTAATTAAGCGAAGCATTCTCGCTTGTTAACGGAAGTAGGTGCATGGTTACGGCAACGTAATCGTGCGCCTTTTTTATTTTGCATCCGGCTTAGCTGCGGCAGCTCTCACGCTGACACGCAGCCGGCATGCAGGATGAGGCGTATCGCTTACGGCGGTAGGCCTCTTTTTTTGTATCGATCTAAGCTGGAAAGGTTGTTGATCTACGTGTTTGACGTATTAAAAAAATTAAGCTGGTTTTTCAAAATGCATTGGAAGCGTTACACGCTTGCTCTTGTGCTGCTTACGATCTGCGGTATTTTTGAGGTTATACCTCCGAGAATGATCGGCTACGCTATCGACAGCATCGGCCAAGGCACGATGACGCGACAGAAGCTGACGGAGCTGCTGCTCTACTGGGCAGGCCTCACTGTCATCGTTTATCTCATCACTTATGTCTGGTGGTCGCAGCTGTTCGGCTCCTCCTTCATCCTGGAGCGCAAACTCCGCTCGCGCCTTATGCGGCATCTGCTGAAGATGACGCCAACCTTCTATGAACGCAATCGCACCGGTGACCTGATGGCCCGGGCGACGAACGATATTGGCGCCGTATCGAATACAGCAGGCTTCGGTATTCTAACGCTGGTCGATTCTACCATCTGGATGGCGACCATTCTCGTTATGATGGCAGGCTTCATCAGCTGGAAGCTGACGCTTGCGGCGATGCTGCCACTGCCGGTGCTTGCGCTTGTTATGCAGCATTTTGGCAAGAAGATTCATGAACGGTTTACGATTCAGCAGGATGCCTTCGGCAAGCTGAACGACCAGGTGCTGGAATCCGTCTCTGGCGTTCGGGTCATCCGTGCGTTCGTGCAGGAAGATGCGGACCGCAAACGATTCAGCGACATGACCGATGAGGTGTTCCGCAAGAACATCGAAGTCACCAAGATTGATGCACTGTTCGAACCTACGCTCAAAATTCTCGTCGGCATCAGCTATTTAATCGGTCTCTGCTTCGGCGGATGGCTCGTGTTCCGAGGTGAAATTTCCCTTGGCGATATGGTCTCGTTCAACATGTTCCTAGGTATGCTGATCTGGCCAATGTTCGCTATCGGCGAGCTTATCAACATTATGCAGCGCGGCAATGCCTCGCTCGACCGGATCAATGAGACGCTAGGCGTGAAGCCGAACGTCGTGGATGCGAAGTCGCCGGTGCAGGTGCAAGTGCCGGAATCGATTGAGTCCGAAGGGCTCACCTTCCGCTATCCGTCCTCTTCAATCGACAACCTAGTTGATATTAATGTAAAGCTTACGCGCGGTCAAACGCTCGGCATCGTCGGCAGAACAGGCAGCGGCAAGACGACTTTGCTTCGTCAGCTGCTTCGTGAGTACCCGATGGGCCAAGGCAGCTTGAAGGCTAGCGGTGTACCGATTACGAACATCGAGCTCGACCAGATCCGCAGCTGGGTCGGCTATGTGCCGCAGCAGCCGATTCTGTTCAGCAAGACGATTCGTGAAAATATCGCTTATGGCGTTACAGACGGTACGATGGATGATGAGCTGCTAGGCAAAGCACTGGAACTGGCTGCCTTCCGCAAAGACGTGACGTTCCTGCCAGACGGTCTGGAAACACTCGTTGGGGAGAAAGGCGTTGCTCTGTCCGGTGGACAGAAGCAGCGGGTCAGCATTGCAAGAGCAGTCATCGCGAACCCGGAAATTCTTTTGCTGGACGATGCCCTCTCGGCAGTCGATGCCAAGACAGAGACTGAGATTCTGGAAGGACTTCGCAGGGAACGAGCAGGCAAGACGACGCTCATTACGACGCACCGTCTCTCCGCCGTGCAGCATGCGGATTGGATTATCGTGCTGGACGAAGGACGAATCGCAGAAGAAGGCACGCATGAGCAGCTTCTTCTGAATAATGGCTGGTATAAAGAACAGTATGATAGGCAGCAGCTCGCTTCCGTGGTGGAAGAATAAGGCGTGTAAGTGCCCCGGCTGCAGACTTGTATGAGAGATAAGGAAACGAAGGTGACACCTACAATGGGCAATAACGGAAAACGATTATTTCAATATGCATGGCATTACAAACGACCGATTCTGCTAGCGCTACTGCTACTTGCACTCGCAATCTCCGCGGAGCTGGTCGGACCTTTTCTCGCCAAACGGATGATTGATACGAACATTATGGGCATCGAGAAGCCATGGTACGAGAGCAAAGATAACGGACGCTATGACGTAGCGTACAACGGCAGCTATTATAAGCGCGCCGATCACTGGAAGGATGGCGAGGCGTTGGGCCGCGAGGTGCGTGTGCTGCAAACCGGGCTTACGTATTATTTTGTCGATGCGGCTGGTGTGCCTGACAAGGGTGCACGTAAGTTCGCGGACGGCAAGCTAACGCTTACTTCCGAGGATGGCAGCAAGCAGCAATACCCTGCCGCTCTGCTGAGCCGAGATGAGACCTATCACTTCTATCAGCCGGAGCTGAGGAGTATGATTACGCTGGCTGCTGGCTATGTCGGGATGCTGCTCATCGGGGCGGGGCTCGCTTACGGACAGAAGTTCCTGCTTCAAGTGTCAGCGAACCGCATTGTACGCAAGATGCGCAATGACGTGTTCCGGCATATTCAGGAGCTGCCGGTGCAATACTTCGATAATCTGCCGGCAGGCAAAGTCGTCGCACGGGTGACGAATGACACAGAGGCAATCCGCGAGCTGTATGTTTCGGTGCTGGCGAACTTCTTCTCCGGCATCATCTATATGACCGCGATCATAGGCGCTCTGTTCCTGCTCGATGCTCGGCTTGCTCTAATTGCTATGCCGCTGCTGCCGATTCTGTACTTCTGGATCATTATTTACCGCAAATATGCGGGTGGCTTCAATCATGTCATTCGCTCGCGACTGAGTGACATCAACGGCATGATTAACGAATCCATTCAAGGCATGCCGATTATCCAAGTGTTCCGCAAGCAAAAAGAAACGATGGCGGAGTTCGACGTCATGAACGACGAGTACTTCAAGTATCAGAACAAAATGCTGCTTCTGAACTCAGTGACGAGTCACAATTTGCTGAACGTGTTTCGGAATGTGATTTTTCTCACGGTCATCTGGATGTTCGCGGGCGGCTGGTTTGGGACTGCTGTATCTGTCGGCGTCCTCTACGCTTTCATTGATTACATGAACCGGATGATGCAGCCGATCGTCGGGATGGTCAATCAATTGTCGAACCTCGAGGTGGCACGGGTATCGGCGGAGCGCGTATTCGCACTGTTGGATGAGCCGGGCATTCCGGTTTCTGAACAGCGGATAGCGCGTTATAAGGGGAATGTTGCTTTCGAGGATGTTTCGTTCGGCTACAAGGAAGGCGAAGATGTGCTGAAGCAGATTAGTTTCAAAGCGAAGCAAGGTGAGACGGTCGCGCTTGTCGGTCATACCGGATCGGGCAAAAGCTCGATTCTGAACCTGCTCTTCCGCTTCTACGATATTGATATAGGCGTCATCACAGTTGACGGCACCAACGTTCGCGACATGTCGAAGCAACAGCTGCGCCAGCATATGGGCATTGTGCTGCAGGAGCCGTTCCTCTTCACCGGCACGATCGCCTCAAACATCAGCCTGGACGACCCGGCGATTACGCGGGAGAAAATCGAAGGAGCGCTCCGCGACGTCGGCGCGTACGACATGTTCATGCAGCTGCCTCACGGACTTGATGAGCCTGTCATCGAGAAAGGAAGCACGCTGTCCGCAGGTCAGCGGCAGCTCATCTCCTTCGCGCGTGCGCTCGCCTTCGATCCAGCCATTCTGATCCTCGACGAAGCGACCGCGAGCATCGACACAGAGACCGAAGCGATTATCCAGCAGGCTCTCGATGTGCTGAAGCGTGGACGCACGACGTTCGTCATCGCGCACCGCTTGTCGACAATCCGCGCGGCGGATCAAATTCTCGTGCTCGACCGCGGCCGCATCGTAGAGCGCGGCAACCACGACGAGCTGATGGTGCACGGCGGCAAGTACTTCGCCATGTACCAGCTGCAGCAAGGCGCCGCGGTTAGCGCCTTGGCATAAGTTAGGAAATGGAAGGGAGAGCCCCGTTGTCGTTGGGCTCTCCCTTTTTTATCCCCTAACGGGCGCGAGAGATCATATACGTTCTCTCAGCGACTGAAACTCTCGATTCTCGCGACGAGAGATCATATATGTGCTCTCAGCACCGAAATCCCGCGTTTTCGGGTACCTGCGGCCAACGAGAGATCATATACGTTCTCTCAGCGACTCGGAACGCTCTATTCTCGCGACGAGAGATCATATATGTGCTCTGAGCCTGCGACACGCGCTCCCTACCACTATTCCATAACCGACTTAAACACTAACGGAAGCATGATCATGAACACCGTCCCCTTCGCACTCGTCTCCTTCACGTCCATTCGTCCGCCATGATCCTGGACAATTTTGTGTGAAATCGCTAAGCCGAGTCCTGTGCCATGCCCTTTCGTTGTGTAGAACGGTTCAAATAGCTTCTCCTTCGTAGCTTCAGACATCCCGGTCCCCGTATCTGACAACTCGATGCATGCCTGCTTATCCAGCTCATACACCTTGACCCCGATCTGTCCGAGATCATCCATCGCATCAATCGAGTTTTTGAACAAATTCACGAGCACCTGCACAATCTTGTCTTTATCCACTTTGACGTATAGCAGAGCCTCCGGATACTCAGCGCTGAGGTGATGCCCTCTCCGCTCAATCTCCGTACCCATGATGGAGATGGCACGCTCGATGCAGGACTGAACGGATTCTACTTTCATTTGCGACAGATTCGGCCTCGAAAATTGCAAAAACTCAGAGGTGAGCTCACTCACTCTTGTAATCTCGTCCATAATCAACGGGTGATATCTTTCGAACTCCTTATAGTCGTTCTGATAAGCAAGCTGCAGAAACCCTTTAATGGTGGTCAGCGGATTGCGGATCTCATGGGCCATTCCCGCTGCGAGCTCTCCGATAACCTTCAATTTATCCGCGCGAAAGAAGTGTTCGTCTCGCTTCATCCAAATTTCCTTTTTCTGCAGAAAAAGCTGCTTTTCCACATTCTCTATCGTCTCTTCCGTTGTGCATCCGTTCGAAAATGCATAGGCGTAAATGATGTCCAACTCAGATGATTGCTTCATGATACGATCGATAACCTGTTTAATATGTTCTTCAGCTGACGGTGCATCTGCATACGTCATCGCGATGGCGAATTCGCTCCCGCCATAACGCGATACAATAGCAGGATTAAAGTGGCGTTCAAGCTGAACGGCAATATCCTTCAAGCTGCTGTTCGCTTGCTCATATCCATGCTTGAAATTAATAACTCGCAAATCCTGGCAGCTCATAATGATTAAACCAAACTCACTGTGCTCCTTCATCTTGCTTAAGGCTCTGCGGAATGCGTGATAATTGAGCAGTCCTGTGAGCACGTCTTTTTTCAGAAGCTCGTCGTTTAATTGCTCGAGGCTCTTCTTCTCGATTTCTTTGCTCTTAATGAGCCATACCAATGTGACAAATACGAGCGAACTAGCAAGGTCGGATAGCGTAACGAGCACGGAGTACCCATTCGTTACCGAATAGGAGAAGCGGACAACACTGTACAGCGTCATAGTGAGAAGCGCATGAAGAAGTGCTCGTAGCAAATTTTCGCTGCGTGTGATCTGTCTGATCAGCAATATCAAATACATCGTCAAGGACCAGTTCAGCTGGCTCAGCCAATGAAAGAGGACGAGCATCGCAATTTGGATGTAAATCTGCTTGTTGTTCATTTGCTTAGCATTTAGCGACATATACACACCGACGCCCACCGCAAACATCAGATAGGGATGACTTGTCCGATCGAGATAGATGGAGGAGATAGAAATAATGACGAGCAAGACAGGAAGCAATATTCGAAAAAGAATGGTGTTGGCCATGACGTTGTCACCTTTGTCCTTAAGATAGAATGTTCCCGTTACATGCAAAAAAGACAGCCGTTTGTTATGGACGGCTGCCTGAGCTAAGGTGTCTGATCGTGTGTCCTAATTGATGAAGAGAGCAAGGTATGCGAAAAGCATTAGTGGGAGGCTCAATAAGAACACCCCCTGATCTGTCTGCTTCCATCTTATCACATTTTTAGTAAGCAAATATAGTTGATAGAGAGGGAGAGCCATTGAAGGCTCCCCCATCTTGGTAATATGGAGACCGTTAGCGATCATCGAGTATCGGCTTGTGGCGACATCAGCTGCATGATCAGCTAAACAACCTCATTCAACCACTTCAAAACAACCTCGAACAGTTCCTGCCGCTTGCCTTCATATCCGTGATCAGTTGATTCAATGACTAGACTTTGCAGCTTTGACGTACCCGTGCGCTCAAATGCTGATACCAGCGGAGCATGCATGAAGTTCACAGGTGTCAGCACATCCTGAGCTGCTCCAACCAACAAGACTGGCTTGTCTGATAGACTCTGCGCACGGTCTAGTAGATTCCATTCCGATCCATGCGCCAAAATTTCATCACTCATCATCTGGACGGTAAATTGCCCAGAGACATAAGATGCTGGTTCAGCAAGTCCCGCCTCAAGCTGGGCTCTGCTTTCTGCCTGAAGAAGAAGCTGCGCCATCATGCCAAAATTAGCACCAGAGAGGGAGCAAACAGCCGCGATGCCACTATCCGCCGCAATCGACTGCAGGGCGATAAAGCCGCCAAAGCTATGTCCGACAAGCGCGATGCGCTCACGATCGATCTTATATTTTGCCGCCGTATCAGCTTGACGCAAGAAAGCTAGAACTATCCTCGCGTCCTCCAGGGCATGAGTAATCGAGAATTCCCCTGTGCTTCCCCACAACCCCCGATAATGGAACACGACTGCTTGATAGCCGGCATGCTGGAACTGCGCTGCCAAATCATAATTTTGCTGAATACCTGGAAACCCGTGCAGAAGGATGACGGTTGGAAAAGGCCCTTTGCCTCCGGGGCTAAAAATTCTTGCGACAATATACCCGTCCTCTGCGGGAATTTGAATAGCGTTCAACTGTGGCGTTTGATGCTCATATGTATGGGTCAAAAATGTTCACGTTCCTTCTTTATGGAGTGTATAGTGGGTAATCCATTTGCTATCTTCCACTACTATTCGCTTTCCCCATCTCTCTTCCTCCCGCTCTCCACCCAAATCCCCAGTAATTCACTAAACATTAATTTGCAAGATGCGACTATACTGGAAGGACAACATGATTTCACTAGAATTGAGGTGTACTATGAGCAGTACCACTACACGTACCTCTCCCACTTCCCCTCTTATCGCTCTGCTATACAACGAGGAGACCGGGCTGTATCACAGCGACTTGCTCACGTCGTTCATTCAATGGAAGCTAGCCGATATGCCGCGTGTTCGAACCAAATTTACAGTCGTGGCGATTGAAATAGACCAAACAAGCGAGCTCCCTGCTCTGCTGCATACAAGCAAGCTGATCGCAAGCCATCTGCGCAATACCGATTACCTGTTTGCTACTGAGCAACCGCTTCGATACATAGCAGTGTTGATGCATACCGGCTTTCTCGAAGCAGAATATCTGTTCCAACGAATCTACACAGACTTCCAGAGCTCATCTCATGAGCAGCTTACGGCCGGAATGACGGAGGTCGTCTATTCGACGACAACCTACGAGGACATCCTGGAAGCAACTTCGGTGGCACTAACGCTGGCACGGGATAAAGGTCCTTTCCAGCTCAGAGCGGTACCTGTCGCCACCTTGCCTGATGTGAGTACGATAAAAGTATCTATTATTGAGGACTCGCCGATTGCGCAGAACATTCTCATCAACATGATGCAAAATCTCTCGCTGCCGCATATGGAGTTCCAAATTCGCAGCTTCCATGACGGAGCCAGCTTCGCGGAATCGGACTGGCATCATTCCGGGCATATGCATCTGATCTTCCTAAGCGACATCCTGCCGCAGCGCGACGGCATTGAGGTGCTGAGTGATCTACGCAGCATGCCGAATGCAAGCAAGTACATTGTCATTATGCTAGGAAGCCGGAACACGGAGCATATGACAATCTACAGCCTGGAGCATGGCGCAGACTACTATATTGCGAAGCCGTTCAGCATCAAGCTTCTTGAAGCTAAGGTAAAGCGGCTTCTGGAAAGGCTGAAGTGAAGTAGATGTATACCAGTCATGCAGTAATTGCACTTGCTATATTCACGGTGTCGCTGCTCGTTCTGAGCAGTCTCGTCCTCGCCTATATCACAATCGTAAAAGCACGCGACATGCGGCTTACGCGCTATATGAACAGCTTCGCGCAGAAGAATAGCACGCTCATGTATGTTTACATGACCCAAGGCGGGACCAGCCGGGCACTCGTGCCTCATAACAGACGAACGTTCGCCGCAGCGGAGAAACTGCTGAGCGATTACTTGCAAATCGCGCATAGCGATGAGATTCAGCTTCGGGCGAAGCAATTCGCTGAGGCTCATTTTACGAACACCTATCGAGAGATGCTGCTAAGCCGTAAGTGGAGCATACGGATGAATGCGCTCTACCATGCTTCTGTGTTCGGCATGGACAACCTGTTTGAAGACATTACATGGCTGATGAACAGTCCAAAATGTACCGCGCAGGAGCATTATCAAATCTGTAAGCTGCTCATCCATTCTCGGAACAGCAGTTTCATACAGAGTCTTATTCGGTTGCCAGGCGATCTGAAGGCATTCAATTACCGCCAGCTGCTGTCCATGCTGACAAATGACCAGTTCGATGAAGCATTGGCGCAATTCCATGAGCTGCCAATGCCGATTCAGCACAGCTTCGTTGAGATGATCGGCATTCTGAACAAATATGAGCAGCTCGACTTTCTGGAGCAGCAGCTATTCCGCATTGCAGAACCAGCTGGCCAATCGTCTGAGCTGCGCATTAAGCTATTGAAATCCATCGCACAGCTCGGCTTCACAGAGCGCGCGGAGCAATACAGCAAGTTCGCCGCTTCCAGCAGCTGGGAGGAGCGGGCCATGACCGCGAAGCTGTTCGGAGCGCTAAGAAAACCGGAGCTGGTAGCACCGCTTACTGAGCTGATCAAAGACCGCTCATGGTGGGTACGAACACAAGCAGCCGGCGCGCTGCTGAACATGAAGGAGGGGAAGCAATTGTTAATGCATATTGCTGAGCATGATCATGACCGGTTCGCCCGGGATATCGCCAAAGAAACGCTAGGACTTCATCCCGGATGAGTGCGGCGACACTTTGGACCGACGTTATCGGCATTTATGGCCGCTTCATTCTCTCCTTCATGCTCCTCGCGACCACTTTCTACCTGACCATGTTTCTTTTCTCCTTCATGTCCATGCGCCGCGAGTACAAGCTGAACCGATTCCGCTCGCATGAAGCGCTGCTCAACATCGCATTTACGAAGCCCGTATCGGTCATCGTACCTGCTCATAACGAGGAAGCGGGTATCATAGAGAGCATCCGCTCCCTGCTCGGACTGCACTATCCGGAATTCGAGATTATTGTTGTGAACGACGGCTCGAATGATGGCATGCGCAAGCAGGTGATCGAGCATTTTCAGATGGTGCCTATTAAACGCAATGCTCAGCAGTTGATTGCTACGGAATCGGTCACTGAGGTCTATCAATCGCAGCTGCTGCCGCATCTGTACATGCTGGACAAGCAAAACGGCGGCAAAGCCGATGCCCTGAACGCCGGCATTAATTATGCCAAATATTCGTATTTTTGTTCCATTGATGGAGATTCTATTCTTGAACAGGATGCGCTTGTGAAAATCATGAAGCCGATCATGACATCGAATGAAGACGTCATCGCGTCCGGCGGCTCAGTGCGAATCGCGAACGGAAATACCATTCAGATGGGCAGCGTGAAACAGATCAAGCTATCTACGAAGCCGCTTGTCATCTATCAGGTCGTTGAATATTTACGCGCCTTCCTCGTCGGCAGAGTCGGTCTCAGCCGCTATAATTTGCTGCTCGTCATATCTGGAGCTTTCGGCGTGTTCTCGAAGGAGTGGGTCGTAGCTGCTGGCGGTTATTCCACGAAGACAGCTGGTGAGGATATGGAGCTTGTTGTCAGGCTGCAGCGGCTCATCAAAAAGCGGCGATCAAACAAACGGATTGCATTCACAGCAGATCCGGTATGCTGGACAGAAGCTCCAGAGACGGCAGCCGATTTGCGCAAACAACGTAACCGTTGGCATCGCGGTTTGCTTGAGAGCTTATGGAGGCATCGGGGAATGACGCTGAATCCGAGGTATGGCTACATCGGACTCATTGTGTTTCCTTACTTCTGGATCATCGAGCTGCTTGGACCTGTTGTTGAGCTCTGCGGCTATATGTTCATCGTGTTGTCTCTGTTTATGGGCGGCATCTCGATTGAATTTGCGGTCATGCTGTTCTTGGCTTTTCTGCTCTATGGCTCGTTAATCTCGCTGCTCGCGCTGATCTTGGAAGAATGGGGATTGCAGAAATACTCCAATAAGAAGGATGTCCTGAAGCTGTATCTCTATTCCTTAACCGAAATTATTTGGTACCGTCCGTTAACGGTGCTCTGGCGCGTTGAAGGCATATTCCAATTCTTCCTTGGCTACTCCGCTTGGGGAGAAATGAAACGCAGAGGAATCTCATCATGAGGAAGCTGGACCTAATTAATCGCCGATGGCTCATGGCTGCTGCCGTGACCATCGGCCTCTTGGTCGTCTCATCGCCGATCTGGAGCTGGTATTTGAAATCCGAGCATAAGCTGAACGTGCTGATCGTGGACAAAACGGTACCGGACAGCTCCTACCGGAACCACGCAGGGCTGACCTGGATGCTGAACAATGCAAAATACGTACAGTCTTCGGGCAAAGCCTATCGTCCTTCAAGCGACTACTTCGGCTTCAAACCGCTCGGTGACGAAAAGTACCGTATCGATGCCGTTCCTGACCAAATCGACAGCTATGATCTTATCTATCTGGCGAGCATGTACGGCGTAGACAAAGAGGAATATACCGGCAGAGAGCCGGGACCTTCAGAGAGTAAAAGCTTATACGGCGGCATGACGATAGCGGAGTTCGAGCCGATTCGCAGCAAGCTGCTAACGAAGGGCGGCACGCTCATCGCTGAACGTAATCTGTTTGGCAAGCCGACGACGCCTGAGCTGCGCGTGCGTATGTACAGCCTGCTGAATCTGACTTGGGATGGCTGGTCCTATAAGTACGTGGCAGACCTCGCTGGTACTGAAGTGCCGAACAAGCTAAAGGCTAGTGTCGCAAAAGCAAGCGGGAGCAGCTGGACCTACAAGGGCGGCGGCTATCTGTTCATGAATGAATTTACAGAGGAGAATCTCGTCCTGACGGAAGCGGATTTGACTGGCGGCGCACCGGCCTTTGCTTACACAACGGAAGGCGAGCAACAGCTGCGACTTTCGGAGAAAGGGATAGGGAAAGCGAAGGGGAATCAAGCGTATTCCGGTTGGGTGGATGTGATTAAGCCAGCCGATGAACGCGAAGTGCTAGCGAGCTATACCCTTGCGCTCTCGCCTTCCGGGCGGGAGAAGCTCAGCCGCAGGTACATCCCGATGACGATGCCTGCCATTATTCATCATCAGAATGAGCGGTATGGCACGTATTATTTCAACGGGCAGTTCTCCCTCAATACGGACCTTCCGTCGATCTATCAAAGCTCGATTCAGACGGCGCTCCGCAAGCTGCCGACTTGGCACGAAGCCGAGGATGCGTTTTACTGGGATACATACATTCCGCTCATGAAGGCGATCATCGACCACGGTATGACGAAGCCGGCTGTAACGCCGCCGCAGGTCGAGAAGCTCAGTGCCGGTAATACGTCGTATTCGGCTCGCATGTTCGGTGATCATTTGCAAACGCTGAAGAATGGCAAATGGACGAACTTCACCGTTAAAGGGGTGAACATCGGAATGGGCAAGCCCGGAGCTTTCCCGGGAAATGCCGCCATCGGCCGCGATGAATATTATCGTTGGTTCCAGCAGATCGCAGCGATGAATGCGAATGCGATCCGCGTCTATACGCTGCAGCCGCCTGCATTCTATGAAGCGCTGTATGCGTTTAATCAGACGACGGACAAGCCGCTCTACTTGTTCCATGGCGCTTGGGTGCTCGAAGACGCGCTCGTCTCGTCCGGCAATGCATACTCAGATGCGGTGATGAAACCGTTCCACGAGGAGATCGTGGATGTCGTAAACGCCGTGCACGGCAAAGCGAACCTGCCGAAACAGGCTGGCCATGCCTATGGCAGCTACACCTACGACGTCTCCCCTTACCTGCTCGGCTGGATTCTCGGCATCGAATGGGACCCTCATGCGGTGGCGGATACGAATAAACAAACGGCGCATAAGCAACCTTTTGACGGACGGTATATGTACACGAAAGGCGCTTCGCCGTTCGAGAATTGGCTCGCGCAGGGCATGGAGTACATGGCGGCGTATGAGCAGGATCATTACCACGTGCAGCATGCGCTCAGCTTCACCAACTGGCCGACGACAGATATGCTGAAGCATCCGCTGGAATCGTTCGCGGAAGAAGATATGTCGGTGGTGAACCCGAACCATATTTATACGAAGGAAAGCTATTATCCGGGTTCCTTCGCTTCTTACCACATCTATCCGTATTATCCGGATTTCATGAACAATGAATATAAGGATTACGAGGACCAATCGGGTACGAAGAACAACTATGCCGGCTATTTGCACGCGCTGAAGGCAGTACACCGACTGCCTATTCTGGTGGCGGAGTTCGGTATTCCAAGCTCGAGGGGCATGACGCATCGCAATGTGAGCGGTAAGGATCAGGGGCATCACTCGGAGCAGGAACAAGGGCAGCTTATCGCTGGACTGTATGAGGATATGCTGAGTGAAGGGTACATGGGGGGAATGATTTTCTCCTGGCAGGATGAATGGTTCAAGCGGACGTGGAACACGATGGAGTACGATAATGCGCATCGCCGCCCATTCTGGTCGAACGTTCAAACGAACGAGCAATACTTTGGCCTACTCTCCTTCGATCCCGGCATGAATGAGGTGCCGATCGACGTCGATGGTGATACGCTCGATTGGGATGCGCTGCATCTGGCCCCCATCTACAAGGCGGCAGACAGCAAGCAGAACTTGAAAGCACTCTATATGACGAATGATTCGGAGTATGTGTACTTGCGCCTCGATTACGGGAAGTTGTCGGCTGACGACATCCATACGTCAATTATGCTCGATACGGTGCCAGGACAAGGGAATACGAAGCTGCCTAAGGGCATTCCGCTTGCCAATCAAGTCGGGTTCGACTTCTATATCGACCTCGCAAGCGCGAGCTATGCGGAGACGTTCGTGGACAGCTACTACGATACATTCTACTACGATTATGCGCACTTGAAGAAGCTGATCCCTGCAGTGGCTGGTGTGAGCACGAAGAACAATGGCATGTACAATCCGATTCGGCTTGTACTGAATAAGGGATCGCGGATGGTACTGCCAAATGGCAAGCTGCTCAATTACCCGTTCGAGTCGTACCATACGGGATTACTGCAGGAAGGCAACAGCAACACGCGGTCAGCGGACTACAACTCACTCGCCGACTACAAGGTGAATGAGAAGCTGGGCATCATTGAGCTGCGCATCCCTTGGCTGATGCTTAACGCGAAGGACCCAAGCCTGCACGAAATGACAGGCGATCTGTGGGCATCCGGCAAAGGTTATCAGTCAAGCGTGACGACGAATGGATTTCATATGCTCGTTGTAGAGCAGAACGGCGGCGGTAGCAGCAAGCTGAGTACGCTGCCGGAGCTGAAGACTGACGAGCCGGTTACGCCCTCACAGCTGAAGCTCTTCCAGTGGGGCGAGTGGAACCTGCCCGCTTATCATGAGCGGCTGAAGCAGTCGTATGAGGTGCTTCAGAAGGAATACGCGAAATATTAAAAAGGCGAGGGACACCTCGCCGAGCAGAGCAGCCTCGCATACGTTCATTCGGGATGAACGGTATGCGGGGTTTTTGTTTTTGGATACAATACGTATCTTTTGAAGCGTTGAAATCACAAATTATTTTAATCAATCGTAAAAAACAGATTGACATGATACGTTTAGTATCATAGTATATTGATAGATACAATGAGTATTGTAAACTGGGGAATTTTAATTATACCGAATCAACCTTAAATAATCCTTATTTCGTACAATTGGCTGAAGTAGGAGGGATCCAATCGGTGCTACATCTCGGCAAATCAATCGCAGAACTACGAGAAGAAAGAGAAATTACACAAGAGGAACTAGCAAAGACACTTGGCATTTCCAGATCGACTCTCTCTCACTATGAGAAGAACCGAAGGAAGCCACCGCTAGACTTTATCGTCTTATTAGCGGATACATTTAATGTATCCGTCGAGCAAATCATAAACCCTCAGAAAAGGGTTCAATAAAAAGCAGCGGTCACCATGATCCAGAAGAGGTGTGAGAAATTAGATTATCACGATCATTCCTTTACTTCGTCCCTGCCTTCCTGTGGGTTGCGCTCATCTTCCACTTTTCTTCGGAGCCCTATAAGGAACAGACCATTATCCCGTTTCTCGAGCGCCACTTGAACGAAGATACTTGGAGGAAACTGCTCCCTGATATCACGATACATTATTTACACTCCGCCATATCGGCTAAGCAGCAGCCTTTTCAATTTATGGAGTTCATCTTCCGCAAGAGCGCTCATCTGTTTGTATACGGCATGTTTGCGATAGTCATGTACGTCGCTTTCATTCCATTTCGATTCAAGGCAGTACGCGGTGCTGCAGCTTCCTTGGCGGTCGTGGCCTGCATCGCTTGTTTCGATGAATGGAATCAAAAGTATACGGCTCAGCGTACAAGCACGATATTGGATGTTTTCGTCGATGTGACAGGCGGATTGATATTCTTGATCATCGCCCTGCTGCTAATCAGATGGATCAAAATAAGCATCAGAAGGAAGTCTGCTCTGTGAGAGCCGGCTTCTTTTTATTTTGGAAACTCAATAGTGCAAAAAAAAAGCCCGGCACCATAAAATAGGTTAGGCATACAAGCCTAAACCCTATTTATGATACCGTCATACGCGCTTTATAAAGTTTTCAAGCAGCTCTCCGTGATTTCTTTCCATGTGCTGTATAATTCGACGATCCGATTCTCTTCGTGATATAGACCGCTCTGAACGACAATGAGCTCAATATCTGCAGTCGCCTTTAACGTATGGAGAGTTTTCATTGGAATATGAAGAATATTGCCTGCCTTTACCTTCATATAATTGCCGTTCTGCAGAAATTCCCCTTCACCGTTAACGATTGTCCATACTTCTTCCCGGTAGGTATGCATGCGATAACTCAAGTTTTCCCCAGCCCGGATTCCCACGCGTTTGGTTGCTACACACCGGCCATCCTCATAGATCTGGTCGTCCAGAATTCTTACCCAGCCCCATTTGCGTTCTTCATACCTCGGAGCTTGATTATAATTGATATAATTCTTAATTCTGGTGCTCGCACTCTTACTCGAGACCAGTATCCCATCGGGACTAGCTGCGACAACGATATCCGATAAGCCGACAATAGAAACGGGGATATCAATTTCATTAATTAAATGTGTATTATGGCAATCTTCGCTTATGATTCCTTTACCAATTTGCTTATTTTTCATTTCTTCGGTCAGCGTATTCCAAGTTCCGAGGTCTTTCCAGCAGCCTGCGTAGGGAATCACTGCGATGTTATTCGCTTTCTCCACAACTTGATAGTCAAAGCTAATCTTAGGGAGTACATGATATTGCTTCCGCAGTTCATCGTATTGAATCGGCATATTCAGTTGTTCTAGAAGTGAAATCAGGTACCCGAGTTTAAATGCGAACACTCCGCAGTTCCATAGTGCCTGCTGTGAGAGCAGTTCCTCCGCCTCTGCTTCGGTCGGTTTCTCGCGGAAACTTCTGACTTTCTTATATCCGCCTTTGCCTGCTTCCTCTACTTCTTCTATTTCGGGAATAATGTATCCATACTTTGACGATGGATACGTTGGCTTAACCCCGATCAACGCCAAATCGGCTTCTGATTCGTTTAGTACTTCTTCCAGTTCCTTTACAGTTTCAAAGAAGTTATTCTCTACCAAAGGGTCTACCGGCACTATGGTTATCGTCTCACTCAGACTAGCCCCTTTAACCGAGTAAAGATATACCGCAGCCAAAGCAATCGCAGGAAACGTATCTCTGCGTTCTGGCTCGATAATTAATGGCACTTCTGCTCCGATCTGGCTTTGCATCATCTCCACCTGACTTTGGCTCGTTGCAATATAGCTATCCTCGCTCAGCTTGCTTTGTTTAAGCTGCCCCCATAGCTGCTGTACCATGGATATTAACTGCTGATCTTCGTTTTCCAGTACTTTGAGGAACTGCTTGGATCTTGCATCGTTGGATAATGGCCACAACCTCGTTCCTGATCCGCCGGACAATAAAATGAGCTTCACTTTCACTCCTCCATTCTCTCTGTACAACGAAACGCTTTCTTCACGGAATAAAATAGGAGCGGCTGCAAGCAGCCACTCCCTTTGTGTGAGTTAATTTAACCTATAATATTCGCAGTACCAATCCGTAAACTTCTGCAAACCTTCTTCAATTGAAGTCTTCGGCTTAAACTCTACGATCTGCTCTAATAACTCCGTTGATGCGTAAGTTGCGGGAACGTCGCCAGGTTTAATCGGTTCATAGACTTTCTCGAATAACACTTCCCTGTCTAATGAAAGACTCAGACATTTCTCTAGCGTCTCAATGAAGGTCATCAATTTCTCCGGGCTATTGTTGCCGATATTAAACACTCTATGAGGAGCCTTCTCCTGCTCCACTGGAGGGTGACTGAGCAGGCGCTCAATCCCTTCCACAATATCATCAATATATGTAAAATCACGATACAGGTCTTTCTCAAAATCTCCGTTGTTGAAGATCTTGATTGGCTCGCCTGCGAAATACTTCTGGGTAAACCCAAAGTACGCCATATCAGGACGCCCCAATGGACCATATACAGTAAAGAAACGTAAGCCCGTTGCAGGAATCTTATACAGATGACTGTACGTATGAGCCATTAATTCGTTTGACTTTTTGGTTGCCGCATAGAGTGATACCGGCTGATCAACCGGATCGGATTCCTCAAATGGAACCTTCTGATTAGCACCGTAGACAGAGCTTGAAGATGCATATAGGAGATGCTCTACTGGATGATGTCTGCATGCCTCTAAAATGTTGAAGAAGCCAATGATATTGCTCTGCATGTAAACATCCGGATTCTCAATGGAGTACCTTACACCGGCTTGGGCTGCTAGATTCACCACAACATGAGGCTTATATTCGCCAAACGCATTCATCATCATAGCTTTATCTGAGATATCACCTTTAATAAAGGTGAACCTCTTGTAAGGCCTCAGCAGCTCTAAGCGAGAATATTTAAGGTTTACATCGTAATATTCATTCATATTGTCAATTCCAATTACACGGCAGCCCTGCTCTAACAATTTTCTGGATAAATAATAGCCAATAAACCCTGTCGCTCCGGTAATTAGGTAGGTTTTACCTTTATCAAGAGTATTGTAAGTCAATGTTCTTCGACTCCTTCATTCTCTCTTTACTTGCAGATTTTCTTCCAATAGAATGATACTCTACACCTGCCTCTTGCATCTGCGCAACGCTATACATATTTCTTCCGTCAAAGACAAGCGGTGTTCGCATCAACTTCTTATAAGCTTCTGGAAGCAAAGCCTTTACTTCTCCCCATTCCGTAAATATAAAGCAAACGTTCGCACCCTCTAGTGCATGCTCGATATGATCGACATAAGTGATACTGCCTCTACCATTCTTGCCTTCAGGGTGCACCTTTGCAAAGTTATCCACGCCCACGGGATCATATGCATAGATATCAGCACCTTGCGCTAATAACAAAGGAACATTCTCCAGTGATGCAGCCTCCCGCAAATCATCTGTTCCGGGCTTAAACGTTAAGCCTAGAACAGCCACCTTAAGACCGTTAAAGGTAATCAGTCTTTGACTAGCTTTCTTATAAAGTATCGTTTTTTGTTCCTTGTTGACATCAATGGCGGCTTTCACCGTCTTTAACTCATATCCTTTTTGTCTGGCTATATACTCAAGCGCCTTGGTATCCTTTGGAAAGCATGAACCGCCATAACCAATACCGGCATTTAGAAACTTACCCCCAATCCGCTCATCATAACTCATGCCTCTTGCAACATCCTGGATATCGGCGCCTACCAATTCACATAAATTGGCAATGTCGTTCATATACGATATCTTAAGCGCAAGGAAATTATTAGCGGCATACTTAATCATCTCAGCCGATCTTCGATTTACGGAAACAATAGGCAATTGAAAGGGCTGATAGATCTGCTTCAGCATCTCTTCAGCCCATTTGCTCTCGACTCCAATTATAATTCTCTCCGCGTGCAACGTATCTTGTACCGCTGAGCCTTGTGACAAGAACTCGGGATTGGATGCGACTTCAACTCGAACATCATTGACCAGAAAATCCCGGATAAACTGTTCAACTTTATCATTTGTGCCAACCGGAACTGTTGACTTCACGACAACCAAGCAATCCGACTCCACAGATTCCGCGATTTGCTTGGCGACCGTTGCAATGTAAGAAAGATTAGCAGAGCCATCAGGCTGCTCCGGAGTTCCTACACCGATGAAGATTGCATCTGCATTTCGGTATGCCGCTTTGTAATCCGTAGTATAAGCTAATCTCCCTGCATTATAATTCTTCTGCATCATCTCTTCTAACCCGGCTTCATAAACCGGGGAAACCCCGGCTTCCATTAATTTGACTTTAGTTTCATCAATATCTACACATGTCACTTGATGTCCAACTTCTGCTAAGCATACACCTGCAACTAGGCCGACATATCCAGTTCCTGCTACTGCAATTTTCATTTTGCCTCACCACCACTTTAATTGATATCATCATAATTAAGTTGAAAGTGTCTTCTACGGTATTATTCACAGAGTAACACAACAAGACCTATCCTTATCCCTAATAAATTGATAATTCCGGTACTGCTACATCAATACCTTTATTTCCGTTACTTTCTAGCCACGATTGGAACATAAGAATTGGCCAAAGCGCGTACTGCCAATTTCTACGGCCGGAAAGATGCTCATTCCATTTTTTACGAATAGGTTCGGCTTGAAAGAATCCTTGTTGCTCAAGAAGATCTTGCGATAATAAAGATTCTGCCCAGTCCTTAAGGGGGCCTCTCAGCCAATGATCGATAGGAACGCCGAATCCCATCTTGGGTCTGTCAATTAGACTTGGAGGCACATATTTATAAAGAACTTGCCGAAGTAACCACTTGCCTTTTCCATCTCTTATTTTCATCGACAAGGGCAGACGCCATGAAAATTCTACAATTTGATGATCCAGCATAGGCACTCTAGATTCTAAACTAGCCGCCATTCCGGCACGATCGACTTTTACAAGTATATCGTCAGGCAAATAATTAACGCTGTCTTTATACATCATCCATTCTGTATAATTGGCTATTTGAGGCGAACTAAAGGGCCAGGTCGGGACTTCCGAGCCAGATATAATTAGCTCGTAAGGATTCCATTGGGATATTAATCGCTGATATAGCTCCTGACCATTTTTTAACGACAGCACATCGGCAATCCTGTGAATCTTATCGCCAGGTCTTCTTCCTTGTCCAGGCAAGAAAACACCAGTATGATCCCATAGATGCGGAGGAATGGACTTCATTGAGGATGCTATCATGGTTCTAACTGGCCTAGGGATCACTTCAATTTTGCCCCATGCCCGCATAGCCTCAAAGTAACGGGAATACCCTCCGAACAATTCGTCACCGCCATCACCTGATAAACTAACCGTAACTTTTTGTCTAGCTAGTTGCGATACTAAAAAAGTCGGAATCTGGGAAGCATCTGCAAACGGTTCATCATACATTTGAGGCAAGTGCGGGATAACAGCTAAAGCTTCATTCGGTGTCACGTATAATTCAGTATGGTCGGTTTGAAGATGACGGGCCACTGCCATGGCATGTTCGGCTTCATTATACCCAGCTTCATTAAATCCGATGGTGAATGTTTTGACGGCCTGTTTACTTTGTTGCTGCATTAAGGCGACAACGACGGAAGAATCAACCCCCCCCGATAGGAAGGCTCCTAAAGGAACGTCTGCCCGCATTTGTCGTCGTACAGAATTTCTTATCAAACGATCTAGTTCCTCTACTGCTTCTTCATCTGCGCCTGTAAAGGGATCATCCATTCCTTTGACAACCGCATCGTTGACTGACCAGTATTCTATTAGATTGATCTCCTTGGCCGGATTCATTAAATCCAACGTGCCGATTGTGCCCGGAGGCAACTTAAAAATGCCCTTGTATATGGAGTATGGAGCAGGAATGTAGCTATACCTGAGATAAAGGGCCAACGCGTCACGATCAATATCGCCTCGAAAAGCAGGATGCTTCCGCAACGACTTCAGCTCCGAGCCAAAGAGGAACGTATCGCCCATCCATCCGTAATATAATGGCTTTTCGCCCATGCGATCCCGAAACAAATAGATCTTTTTCTCTCTTCTGTCGAACACAGTTGCCGCAAACATACCCGTAGCTTTTTTTACAGCGTTAACTACACCCCATTGCTCGATAGCTGCAAGCAAAATTTCCGTATCCGAATGACCCCGAAATTTGCAGCCCAATTCCTCCAGCTCACGTCTGATATCGGTGAAATTATAAATTTCCCCATTATAAATGATACAGAATCGCCCGGACGCTGTTAACATCGGTTGGTGTCCCTCGGGCGATAAATCCAAAATGGAAAGCCGCCGATGACCCAGTGCAATTCCTGCCTCCTCATCAATCCAGCTACCCTCACCATCAGGGCCTCTATGATAGATCGGATCCGTCATACTCTTTAAGATGTGGGCAAACTTCTCGGATGAATACTTTTCGTTCTTTAAAAAAAAACCGATTATACCGCACATAAGGATAGCTCCCTTTTTGACTAAGCTAATTGTTGAAAATTGTTGAATGACCCTTCTTCATTGTATGCTCACCTAAATATTCTCAAGTGCATGATGTATTTTCCCTACCCAATTTCTATAATCAAATTTGCTCTCAGCACATTCTCTTGCTTTTAATGATAATTTCAAAATTTCTTGTTGTGTCATAGACAGGGCTTTATGGATTTTCTCTAAACATAAATCGATATCACACCCATCAAAGATCAGACTATTAACATCATCTTCTAAATAATATTTAGTGTAATCTCCAATGCGAGATACAATAGGTACTACACCATAGCACATTGCTTCTGGAACTTTACTTGGAAAATTAGCTAGGGTCATTTGATTTTCTTCTCTAGCCAACACTAAGAAATGCATTGCCTGATACAATTTTATTAGTTCTTTGTACTCCATCCATTTGTGTATTACGAGTATCTCTTTAAGATTCTCGTACTCTTGAAAAGTCAATACCTCTTCAATTTTCTCTCGCTTGACTCCACATAAATGTAACTCTACCCGTTCTTTTTCATCCGAAGTCAACTGACTAAAACTCTTCAGAACGACCTCAATTGCATCCTTCATCAACCCATTTCCTGGGAAAATAAACTTGATTTTATCAAAAGATTTAATTTCTTTTGGATATTCATGCACGTCCGCCATAATAGGTAAGCACATTGTATTACATTTTTTCTTAGTCAAATAGTTATCAATATATGTAGAGATGGGGAAAATCAAGTCATGTTGTGGTAGATACTGTTCAAAACAAATATTATATGCCTTCCAATCACGTTTTGACTTAAATATACTATTAGGGAACCACTCTGCAACACCGCTTGCTGTCTTAAAGCCAATCTTCTTTTTATACTTTAAAATCTCACGATGAACGAATAAATCTGAATCTGAAGAATATATTAATACAATATCTTCTCTTGTAATCTTATACTTCTTTAAGATATTGATTAAGAGATGCCCTTGTAAATAGTGAAATTCTAGTTTTCGTAGAATTCTATTTTTAGACATTTTGAATGGAATTATTTTAATTCCTTTATATGACATATGACCTTCCTGCTTTTGAAGCTTAAATTCTTCGTTTATGTTTGTTATTACGTATACATCGTATTCCGCTTCTTTTAATGCCTGACTAAAATATTGCACATAATTTGACGCTGCTGATCCGCGAGGATAATTTAAAAATCCTCCATGTAGAAAAATTCTTTTTTTCAATATGTTCCCCCCATGATTCACTTAAATATAGCGATTCAGCGATATAAAATTATCTTCACCCGCACCAGAACCAACATATCGTGCTCCTGCTACTCCGATCTTAAACATTCGGAGCCCCCTCTGCTAATGTTCTTAGTCCTCGTCTACGTAACTTTGTCGTTATTATACTCGATAAATAGACATAACTATCAATTTTAAATAAATGTGAAGCCCCGAGATAGATGACTGCACCGCATATAATTTGTAACAGCAGAATTGAGATAGTTGGAATTGCTACCCATGAAATCGTATAGATACTCCCTCCCATTACAAGCGCTAATAATAATGAAGGTGCTAAGTCGCGAATTTGTTCTACCATCGAGTAATTTATCAGTTTTTTATTCGGCAGCATATTGATTATCATTGAAATACCTGCAAAAGCAGTATTTGATATTGCGATCGCATAAACACTTATATTCATACTTATTAGAAGTAGACATACACCAATAATTTTCTTGTAAATCTCCAATTTCACAAGCATATCGCTTCTTCCCAAGGCCTTAATGGCTTGCCAGTTAGCCGTTTGCATAGGTTGGAATAACCAGTAAACGCAACAGATTTGTAAGAATGGTACAGACGCAATCCATTTTTCTGTTAATAAGACCAGTACAAGTGAATGGGCGATACTTACTAAGCCAATCATAAGCGGTAAAATTAAGTAAGCTGTAATCTTCATAGATCGCCTGGTTACCGTTTTTATATGACCTATATCGTTATTTACTTCCACCATCGCTGGAAATAACACTTTACCAATCGCTGTATCTATACTAGTAATCAGAAGACTAGGAAACTGATTACCTCTATTGTAATAAGCCAAAGCAGTCGTCGTATACAATTTACCAATCATTAAACTTCTTAACTCTCCATAGAAAGTATTAATTAAGTTAGCACCTACAAGTTTCCACCCAAATCCAACGAGTTTCTTAACGGAGTTCATTGAGAATAACAACTTCGGTCTCCATTGTGCAATAAAGAAGAGCACAATGGTATTAACGACCGCATTAAATAAGTACTGGGCTACCAAGGACCATACACCAAATCCGAGGTACGCCATAAAGATACCAATTAAACCCGAAGCTAAAGTGCCTCCTATTGTCGCAAAGAACATCTTTTTAAACATCATTTGCTTGGATACATAGGCTTGTTGAATAGTAATCACAGACGAGAGCGGCAGGATAAGTGCAATCACCTGCAGTACCGGCACTAACTTAGAATTATCATAAAACATGGCTATGTATGGTGCTAAAAAAAACAAAATCGTATAAAGCCCTATGGAAAGGATCAGGCTGACGTAGAATAGGGAAGAGAAGTCTGTTTCATCTGCATCTTTCTTTTGGATAAGTGTTTCACCCATCCCATTTGCCACAAAAACATTGGCTAGATTCGTAAAAACAAGAACTAAAGCGATTACGCCGTACTCACTGGGCATAAGCAACCGTGCTAACACGATGGACAGAACAAATGAAACTCCCTGTGAAATCACCCGCTCGCCAAATGCCCAGAGCGCCCCAGAAAACACCTTATCTTTAAGACTTTTATCGCTCATGCTATCCCCACTACTTTCTGGTTTTGGAAATCCTATATCAATTCACTTTCTTCCACCATCGCTTGCTTTCCGCATCGTCATCTAACCGAAGTCGGTATCGACCTGCCAGCTCCATTCACGCCAACCGGCGTCTTATCATCGAATGTCATTAGCTCTAAGTTTTTGCTCATGTTTATCATCCTCCAATGGATTTGTAGGCAATGCGACAACCTTCTCATTCGACTTGATAATCCGTGCAGGAACACCAGCCACTACCGAGTTATCAGGTACGTCTTTCGTGACGACGCTGTTCGCGCCAATAGCCACATTGTTCCCGATCTTCACGGGGCCGATTACCTTCGCACCAGCGCCGATATACACGTTATTGCCGATGGTCGGCACGCCTTTTGAAGTATTACCAATGGTGACGCCTTGGCTGATTAGCACATGCTCACCGATCACCGCTGCTGGATTAACAAAGATGCAGCTGAAATGACCGATATAAAAGCCCTTGCCAACCCGTGTGTAATAGGGCACATCAATGCCGAATTTGTAAGAGTAGTGTTTGAGAATGAAGCGAGTAATGAGGTATAGCGGGATGAAGAAAAGCATCGGCTTCTTGTGTCTGAGGAACGCGCACAGGCGCAAAAAGAAAATGTATTTAAAGCCTGGGGAGAATAAAAACACTTTAGCGAAAGTGTTCTTTCGCTCCTCGATCCGCTTATACATCGCGCAATCCTCTTTAATCACCGCGATAAATTCTTTCATTTAGATTCTCCTTAAATGGACAGGCTTAAAGGGATGCGTAAGCATCCCCATTGCCGCTAATTTGCCGCCACTCTGTTATCCCAACCTCTTGTACACGTTAAGCGTGGACTGGCAAATATCGTCCCAGTTGTATTTTTGTATGACGTATTCCCTGGTCTTGGCTCTGCTGGATTGTACAACGTCCGGGTGGTCAAGCAAATACCGCAGCTTGTTTGCCAGATCTGCCGTATTGGACGCCGCGAAGGTAGCACCGAGTTTTCCGACAATGTTGGCGTTCTCCGCAATGTCGCTGGTCAGGCAATAGTTCTCGTAGCTCATCGCTTCCAGCAAGCTGATGGGGAGACCTTCAATATCGGAAGGAAGCACATACAAGTAACAATTGCTGTACAGTTCTTTCAGCTCATCTCCCGTTACGAATCCGGTGAAAACGATATCATCGCGGTCTGCTGCCAACCGTCTGAGACTTTCGGCATACTCATCGCTATGACTCGATCCCCCGGCAATAACGAGCTTCTTGCCCGGAGGCAGCGACTTGAACGCTTCGATTAAATAATGCGCTCCCTTCTCGGGGACAAGGCGAGCTAGGAAAAGCACATAGCTGTCTTTGTCCAGCCCGTATTTATTGAGGATAATGTCTGGCGAAAGGTTTGTCGGCTTCTCGACGCCGTTAGGAATGTAGTTAATTTCACGCGTGTATTTGTTTTTGTAATAATCGACCAAGGCGTCAGATACGGTAATGGTCTCATGCGAGAACTTCGCTGTGGCGTATTCACCGAATTTCAAGTAGGTAGTTGCGAGCTTGCCCCATTTGGCCCGCTGCCAATCCAGCCCGTGAACGGTGCACACGACTTTTTTGCCGAACAGCCGCGGAATGAACGATAAGGTGGATGGTCCTAATGCGTGATAGTGAAAAATATCGCATTTGGCAAATAACGCATGAATGGTCGAAGAAAGTGTGTGCGAGATGGCGTCTAGATGCTTGGACTTGATCGAACTCGTCTTTTGCACTCGCAAACTTTGAATCGGTTCGCCGTTCAGAGCGTCGCTGTAGCCTTCCCGGCAATACACGATCAAATCGCATCCTTGGCCGGCCAGCCGTTTCGCCAGCTCCTCGACATGCACTTCGATTCCCCCAGCGCGGGACGGAATGCCTTTCTGTCCGATCATTGCAACTTTCATGCTCCCGCCTCCTTCACTTTACGCAGCACACTCTCATACACGGTCATTAACTCGGCGTAGTACCGATCAATGGAGAACTTCTGAACTTTCACGACGCAGCGCCGGGTGTATTCCGTGAGCACGTCCCGGTTGTCGTACAGATAACGAATGCTATCGACCAACTGCCCCACGTCGCCAGGCGAGAACAGCAAGCCGTCGATTCGATCGTCGACCAACTCCGGGATACCGCCAATATTGGCGCCGATTACCGGCGTGCCGTACATTTGCGATTCCAGCACGGACATCGGGCAATTCTCGTACCATTCCGATGGATAAATCGTGAACAGCGCACCTTTAATCAAGTCGTTTAGTTCGTCCCCCGTGCGAAAGCCGACGTATTCAATGTTGGGTACTTCGGCCACTTCCTTCTCCAGATCCCCTTCGCCCGCCACGACCAGCTTCAGATGCGGCAACCGCTTCATCGCTTCCATGAGCGTCCGAATTCCTTTTTGCACGGAGAGCCGACCGAAATAAAGGATGTAGTCGCCCTTTACCGTTGCTCCGGTCGGCGCCGGCTGATCGATAAAGTTTGAGATGACTTTAATACGGCTGGCCGACTCTCCGAATTCGACAAACTTATTATGTAGAAACCGACTCGGTGCAATGAACATGTCAATCGCATCGTCGTAAGACTTGAGCTTGTGATGCAAGTAGCCTTCAAACGCGGCCAGCATGCTTTTTATTTTGGAGTCATGTAAACAGTTGTTCGTCACGCAACTGAAATATTTGCGGCCTTTGCAATCTTCGCAAATGCGTGCCTCATGCTCGAGGTACAACATGTGGTTCGGACATACGAGTTGAAAGTCATGCAGCGTCATGACAACGGGTATGTTATGCTTCTTGATTTCATACAAGATCGAAGGCGTTAGCTGAAAGTTGATATTGTTTAGGTGAATGATATCCGGCTTGAACTCTTCAATGACCTGCCTGATTTTTTTCTTGGCTTCAAATGAATAGATAATGCGAAAAGGATAGCTGATTTTATTAATCGACATTTTCTTGAACTCTACGTTGGAAACGTTAAGCCCGAGCGCATTGCCCTTCACGTTGCGAGCATGATCCATGCCGAAAAACTGCACCTCATGCCCCTGCTTCACTAAGTGGTCCGATAGCTTGAAGCAATACGTCTCGCTGCCGCCGAACCAGTAGAGAAACTTGTTGACTTGCAAAATTTTCAACTGATTTTCCTCCCTATTTCGTCAACTTGCGATTAAGTTTGCTGAATCGAAGTAACATTGCGAGCAGGTAATTTTAGTTTGTTGCCCATCATATTGTTATTCTCCACAGGGTAGAAGGTGCCAATGCCGTTATTCGGATAGAAGGTCATTTCTCCGAAATAAAGTTTGCCATCAAAATTATAGAAATCGATCCTTACAAAATGGAATCCTTCAGCCAGCGCTGCAGCATAGCTTAGCATTTCATCCAAATGCTGCGGTTTAGGCACTTCTTCTGAAGAGTTATTTTTAATAAACTGTAAGTCCATCTGAGTCCAATCGACGTTGTAGTAATTCCTCCGATGGTCTCCAAAACGATCCAGGTCGATTTGGATAATTTCCGGTTTACCATGAAAACATAAAATCTTGTAATCGTCTGGCGGACGACCATGATCATCGAGGTACTCTTCTAGGATGATTAATGGTTTTATATTTTTGTAGGCCCACTCTCTGCCATAATGATAATGATTGGTTCTCATATAATCCTTGATTCGAGAGAAGGCTTTATTAAAATCCATTTGGGTCTTGTCTCGACATAATATATTTTGTCCGCTGCCGTGATTAACCTTAATAACGAAGGAATTCGGTAGCACCAATAGATCAATATCCTCTACTTTTTCGTATACGCCATAAAGCTTATTCAAAATTCCTTTACCGATCTTCTCTTCAACATAGCTCCGGACCTCATATTTATCCGCACACTTCGTCATTAGAGGATTTCGATCATACAGCTTCATCCATTGAATTTTTTCATTAAATGTTTGAGGATTATTCAGATCGATTTTTTTGCCCATTTGCTTTCTGTATTGCATTTTGATATAGGGCTCATCAGGCACTAAATTGGAAATTGAATTCCTTGTGTTTCGTGCTGCTTTAAACGCGTTGTATAAGATCGGACTCCTCTTCACGAATTCTTTAATCGTCAATTCATTTCACCTCCAAATAAAAAACCCGTCTTCGATGAAGACGAGTTCTTTCATGATCGTTATAAGCTTTCAAGTGCATGATGAATCTTTCCAACCCAATTTCGATAATCGAATTTTTTCTCGGCACATTCCCTTGACCTAACAGATAACTCTGCCACCTCTCTTTGCGTCATCGACAACGCTTGATTTATTTTGTCCAAACACAGGTCGATCTCGCAGCCGTCAAAGATCAGGCTGTTCACGTTATCCTCCAGATAATATTTGGTATAATCACCCACGCGAGATACAATCGGTATTACACCATAGCACATGACTTCCGGAACTTTGCTTGGGAAGTTCGCCAGCGTCATTTGGTTCTCTTCTCTTGCCAGGATTAAGAAATGCATAGCCTGATATAGCGTTATAAGTTCTTTGTACTGCATCCATTGGTGTATGACGAGTACACTTTTAAGACTCTCATATTCTTGTAAAGTCAATATTGCTTCAATTTGCTCCAGTTTAATGCCGCATAAATGTAATTCCACCCGCCTCTTGTCATCAGAAGCAAGCCGGCTAAAGCTCTTAAGAATAACTTCAATTGCATCCTTCATCATCCCGTTACCCGGAAAAACGAATTTGATTTTATCAAATGACTTCGTGCCGACCGGATGTTCCTGCACATCTGCCATAATCGGCAAGCACATCGTCTTACAGTCCTTCTTCGTCAAATGGTTTTCAATATAAGTTGAGATGGGAAAGAGTAAGTCATGTCGAGGTAAAAAACGATCAAAATATGCGTTATTCGCCTTCCATTCACGTCTTGACTTAAATTGGCTAATAGGGAACCACTCTAAGGGGCAGCTAACGGTCTTGAATCCAATTTTCTTTTTGTAATTTAATACCTCGCGATGAACGTGTACATCTGGAGAAATTAGAATTACAATATCTTCTCTTGTAATATTGTACTGCTTCAACATATTGACGACGATATGCCCTCTCAAATAACGTTCTAAGAAGTTTAAAATTTTATTCTTCGACATGTTGAATGGAATGAGCTTAACACCGTTATATTCCAGAATGCCTTCTTGCTCCAGGAGCTTAAATTCATCATTTAAGTTTGAATTCAGGTAGACATCATAATCCGCCTCTTTCAACGCCATGGATAAATATTGCATATAATTAGCCTTGGCTGAACCGCGAGGATAATTACATAGTCCATGAAGAAACACTCTCTTCTTCATTACAGTTCCTCCAATAAATTAGCCCGTTATTTTATCAAGATAAATGACGCTCTTTGCCACTGGTAGCTTTAAAACTTGCAGCTCGTTATGATTCTGAAGCTTCCTTGATTCGCTCATCATTTCAAGCCCTCGCCCAATAAAGATAAATACCAATAATGTACTAAGATTACATCCGAATTTGAAATATACGGACAACCCGCCTAAAGCTGCCAAGAAGAAGAAGCTCATCATCCGGCATCCGATTATATAGGCTCTCTCTTCCGCAGTAAGATGATCCTTATTTATTTTTCTAAATAGACCGCTGATCACACCAAGCAAACAAAGAACGGGAAGAGCTCCATAATGAAACATCATGTAGATAAATTGGTTATCAAAGTATCTATAGTTTTCATTTCCTATATAGCTGTAGCTGGCATTATATCCTTGCCCCCATATCAAACTGGCTGGCTCTACTTGCGAGAAGAAAATTTCATACTGCCCGGATCTCGTATCTTCATTGGCGCGGTCAAATAGAGCCCCTGTGACATTAGGCAGCATATAAATAATGAGGGCAAACACGAGTACGACACTGAAAACCGCAAGTACTTTCCGACGTGCAGCCTTTTTTCCAGAACCATTGGTGGACATAGCATATAGGAGTAACACACATTGAATAACCCAGCTTCTGGAACGAATCAGAAACGCACAAATTAACAAACAAATGCCTAGCACATATTTAAAGGATCTATGGAAACGATTGTTGTCAGGCGTACCAAGCGAATAACACCAATATGCGCTTATTGCGACAGCAAACATTTCTTTGCTAGGGGAGTCTATTGTTTCCGTAGATACACCAAATTGCATAATAAAAGAAGCACAGCTCCATAAAATCAATCCGCACATGAGGACGAGGATATATGGCATCATTCTCCTGGCGCTCTCAAAAATACTCTTCTCATAACCAAGTAAATAGAAGAGAGGAACCAGAATCATATTGATCGATGCATCATCAAAAAGCATGGCTTGAAAGCTCGCTTCGTAGATTGTAAATAATGTCCATACAATAAAAACAAGCGTGCTTAAATAGATAAATAAAAGAGCCTTTCCTTTTGCGTGATTACTCCAGATGCAAACAAGCAGCAGTAGATAAATTAAACAGGTCGCCATATATGAGCATAATGTTGTAAGCGTTGAATAATGAAAGACGTACGTATATGCCTTCCAAGCGTCATTTCTAGTCCATGACCCCGTCATTCCTGGAAGGATTAAACTGATCAGCATGAGCACAACAATGCCGGTAAATAGAATTCCTTTCAAATTAATACTCATCTCGTTATGCTTCATATTAGGAACACCCTTTAACCCCGTTTATTTCATGAATAAACTTATCGATGACGATATCCACTTGATATTCTTCTTTGATCTTTTTCTTTGCCGCTCTTCCTGCATGATTGCAAAATACGGGATTCGTGATGCAGTAATGAATCGCAGAAACTAAATCACTGACATTATTGCTTTTGACCAAAATACCGTCTTTCATATGATCAATTAAATCCTTTGGGCCAGTCGGACAATCTGTCGATATACAAGGTAGCCCGACTGCCATAGCTTCCATTAATGCATTGGGCATCCCTTCATAGTTGGACGATAATACAAACAAATCTGTAGACATCAGCGCCTCACCAACGTTAGATACTCTTCCTCTAAACGTTACAGCATCCTTTACGCCCAGTTTGCCCACGAGTGCCTTCAAATTTTGCTCTTCTTCTCCTGCTCCATAAAGGCTCAATCTTAAAGATGGATTCGTTTTATGCACCATTGCAAAAGCCTCAATCAGTAGATGTTGGTTCTTCTGGGTGCTTAGCCTCCCGAATGTTGCTATTTCTTGAATATGATCTCTATTCTGATAGTTACAATCGATTAAGTCGTTGCTAACCGGATTAGGAATTACGAACGTTTTACGTTTTGCGAATCTTGGAAAGAAACCGGTTTGCTCTTCCGTTTGAAGAAATATCCCTGATGCCAATAACGCAACGATCTTTCCAATCGTTCTTATCGATTTCGAATCCGGATATAGAAACGGATTGTTTCGAACGGTTGCAACGAACGGAATATTCATCAACCTGGATGCGATAAAGAAGTGGATCACTTGATTGGGCAGAAAAGGAATGATGACATCGGGGTCCACTTCAGAGATCTTTCGTCTCATAGCTGCAAGCATCTTAGCAAAATACTTGATTCGGTTCTCGACATCAATTCGAGGCAGAAGGTGAATGGTCACTTTATCAGAGATCGGGTACTCTTCATTGACTTTTTCATAGAGGATTAAATGAACATCATATCCTCGCTCAGCAATTCCGCTTGCTAATATAGATACAACTCTCTCTGCTCCTCCGAATGAAAGAGCATTCGTTACAAATAGATACTTTTTAACAGCCATATCTCTAAATCTCCTTAGAACAAGATTTCCAGCAACTTTGCCGATATGTCCAGAGTACGTGCTGCCGCGATTTACTCAGGATGCCCTTAGTGCGTTACCATCAGCTGATTGTAACGATCCTCAGCCTTCACTCGTTTCAAATCCTCATCGACCATTATATGAACCAACTGTTTAAAATCAACACTCAGTTCCCAGCCAAGTTGTTCCTTCGCCTTCGAGCAATCGCCTAGCAATAAATCGACTTCGGCCGGCCGTACGAATGCTTCATCAATAACAACATAATCCTCATAATTAAGTCCTACATAAGAAAATGCGACTTCTAGCAATTCTTTAACGGTGTGCATTTCACCAGTAGAAATTACATAATCGTCGGGCTCATCCTGCTGGAGCATGAGCCACATCGCTCTCACGTAATCCCCTGCAAAGCCCCAATCACGCAGAGAATCAAGATTTCCCATTCTAAGCTCCGTTTGAAGTCCTAACTTAATTCTCGCAACAGCATCTGTCACTTTTCTTGTCACAAATTCAAGTCCGCGGCGAGGGGATTCATGATTGAATAAAATGCCTGAGCAAGCAAACATATTAAAGCTTTCACGATAGTTAACGGTGATCCAATGCCCATACACTTTTGCTACGCCATATGGGCTGCGTGGATAGAAAGGTGTTGTTTCCTTCTGCGGCGTTTCTACGACTTTGCCGAACATTTCACTGCTCGATGCCTGGTAGAATTTTGCACTAGGCTTGATTATTCTTACGGCCTCCAACATATTCGTTACAGACAAAGCAGTGATTTGGCCAGTTAACAAAGGTTGTGGCCATGAGGCTGCTACAAAGGATTGAGCAGCCAAGTTATAGACCTCATCCGGATCAGAAGTTTTAACTGCCTCAATTAGAGAAGCGAGGTCTGTTAGGTCTCCAGAAATCCACTTGATTTTATCTTTAATATGGATGACATTCTCGTAGTTTGGGGTACTCGTTCTTCTTCTCAGTCCATATACCTCGTAACCTTTTTCAAGCAGCAATTCCGCCAAGTAAGATCCATCTTGACCCGTAACACCTGTAATCAGAGCACGTTTCTGCATTTATATTCCTCCGCATAATCTCATATTAGTTGTTAACGAGGTATTCCTTCCGAAATGCTAAGTATGCTGACCTAATTCCGTCCTCCAAGGAGATTCTAGCTTTCCACCCTAGTGTATTAATCTTTGAAACATCGGCTAATTTCCTTGGTGTTCCATCTGGCTTTGAAGTATTGAATGCAAGCTCGCCTTGATAACCGACGATATGCTGAATGAGCTCCGCTAACTCCCGAATTGCAATATCTTCTCCCACGCCGACATTCACAATCTCACTATCCTCGTAATTTTCCATTAGGAAGATGCAGGCTTCTGCAAGATCGTCAGCATGTAGAAATTCACGTCTTGGCTGCCCAGTTCCCCATACCTCAACGTATGGGGCACCGGCTTCTTTAGCCTCATGAAATTTCCGGATAAGTGCAGGCAACACATGAGAAGTTTTCAAATCGAAGTTATCATTAGGTCCGTACATATTCGTAGGCATGACGGATATAAACTTTGTTCCGTACTGATGATTATAAGATTGGCACATCGTGATTCCGGCAATTTTGGCGACGGCGTAAGCTTTATTCGTAGGTTCAAGCTCACCGGTTAATAGATATTCTTCTTTCATGGGCTGAGGTGCAAATTTAGGATAAATACAGGTGGAGCCCAGAAACATAAGCTTCTTCACGCCGGCACGATACGCAGAATCAATCACATTCGTTTGAATGAGCAAATTATCACGTATGAAATCTGCTGGGAAATCATTATTTGCGACGATACCGCCAACTTTAGCTGCAGCCAGGAAGACATAATCAATGTGATGATGCTCAAAGAAGTCCTGAACCTGATCAAGCTTCCTTAGATCTAGTTCGGTACTAGAACGATGAATGAGATTCTTGTAACCACTTTTCTCTAATTCCCTTAGAATCGCAGAACCAACCAATCCTCTATGACCGGCAATATATATGGTTGAACTTTTATCCATAGCCGCACCTCTAATCCAATGATTTTCAAGTTAAAAGGCATCTTTCGTTCCAAGTAATACGCGTACGGTCTTAAACATGATCTTAAAATCAACATACATGCTCCGCTGCTCTATGTATGCCAGATCTAGCTCAACCATCTCTCCGAAGCTCAATTCATTTCTGCCGCTTACCTGCCAAAGGCCGGTGCAGCCCGGCATTGCTTTAAGTCTTAATTTGTCATAACTCGTATATTCCGCTACTTCACGTGGAAGAGGGGGTCTGGGACCTACAATGGACATGTCCCCTCGAATTACGTTCCATAGCTGTGGTAACTCATCGATACTGGTTCTCCTGATTAACTTTCCAATTCGTGTAATTCGCGGGTCTTCTTTCATCTTAAACATCGCCCCGCTAATCTCGTTCTGACTCAATAGCTTACCTAGCAATTCTTCCGCGTTGGAAACCATGGACCGAAACTTATACATGCGGAATGGTCTTTCGTCCTTACCAATTCGAACCTGATGAAAAAAAATAGGACCACGCGGGTCCTCCATCTTAATCATAATCGCGACGATAATGAACAGTGGCATCAAGCAGATCAGTCCAAGTGCCGCACAAACAACATCCATTGCTCGTTTCACCATTAAATACTGAGCAAGACCCCTTGATCTTTCTATGGATGGAATTGAAGCAGAAAGGTTTGTTTTGAGTACGATATCCCCGTCATTGCGATGTGTGGGTAAACTCATTCTCCCTCACCTGCTCCTATACGTTATATTTCTTTAATCGTTCATTTTCAAGCATCTCTTCAATCGCCGTTAACAGAGGTAGCCGCAGTTCTTTATTCCGCAGCGCAAAATCAAGCATTGTCGTAATAAAGCCTAGCTTCTCTCCCACGTCATAACGTTTACCGTCAAAGTCGTAGGCATAGACACCTTGAACCTCATTTAACTTCTGAATGGCATCCGTTAGTTGTATTTCTCCACCTGCACCAGCTTCTTGACTCTCTAAATACTCAAATATGTCTGGTGTTAAAATGTATCTCCCCATAATTGCCAAATTGGAGGGTGCAGTACCAAACTTTGGTTTCTCTACAAAACGATTGACTGAATAAAGCTTGCCGATAGCCTCTAAAGGGTCAACAACCCCATATCGTTCCGTCAGTTCAATTGAAATAGCTTGGACACCAATAACAGATCGCTGTACAAGCTCATACTGTGTAATAAGCTGCTTGGTACATGGCACATCAGCAACTACGATATCGTCTCCCAAGAGAACGGCGAATGGCTCATCCCCGATGAACTTACGGGCACACCAAACCGCGTGACCTAAACCTTTAGGTTCCTTCTGGCGGATGTAATGAATATCTACATTTGATGACTTGCGCACTTCTCCAAGCAGCTCTAGCTTCCCCTTCTCCATCAGGCTGGATTCCAGCTCGAAAGCAATGTCGAAGTGGTCCTCGATCGCACGCTTCCCCTTACCCGTAACGATAATGATGTCTTCGATGCCGGATGCAATGGCTTCTTCTACGATGTATTGAATTGTAGGTTTGTCGACAATGGGAAGCATTTCTTTAGGCATCGCCTTCGTAGCTGGTAAGAATCTTGTTCCTAGACCAGCGGCTGGAATAATTGCTTTTCTAACCTTCTTCATCACCATTCACCCCTATTGATTTGAATTCTGAAGTAGGAAGCTTGCTGTTAAAAAAACCAGCTATACTTTTCATTCGCATTAAAAACATAGCTCGTTTTTTTAGTAGTTACTGACTGCAATAGTAAGGGCATTAAACCCCTCCTCACATCACACCCTTGACGATGAACGTCTAAGGCTGGCAAGCCAGCCCACAGCATGATCGAGTGCCTACATGTGATAAAGGTCCAGTAGACATTACCTAAGGAATGTTTACTTGCTGCTCGCTATTTTTTTCTGCCGTAATAGTAGTAATATTGCCCTTCGTTCTTAGAGCGCTCATTATTATTGAGAACGACACCGAGTATGCGGGCCTTCACATGATCCAGGTTTGCTTTTGCTTTCTTCACAAGTTCTTTTTTCACTTTGCCTGCATGAACAACAAGTATGACACCGTCACAGTAGGAAGAGACTATAAGACTATCAGCTACTGGAAGAACAGGCGGCGTATCCAAGAGAATGACATCGAATATGCGTTTCAGATCATCCATCAGCATTTGCATACGCTGTGAGCCTAAGATCTCGGAAGGGTTAGGCGGAATAGGTCCGGAAGGGATAATGAAGAGATTGTCTATATTCGTTTCACTAATCACATCCGTAATCGGCTGATGATTGAGAAAAGCGCTTGTTAGACCAACTCGGTTTGATTGTTGAAATACTTGATGTAAGGAGGGATTGCGCAAATCTGCATCGATTAGAAGTACTTTCTTTCCTTCTTGCGCATAGGTCACTGCAAGATTCGTAAGGGTAGTTGTCTTCCCCTCTCCTACAGTTGCAGAAGCAACCATAAGCACTTGCATTTGCTGATCAATCGCTGAGAATTGAATGTTAGTACGCAGCGTACGATAAGCTTCCGAGACGGGAGACTTCGGATTAATCGCTGCAATCAGATGACGCTGCTTATTGTCTGGCTGTGACATAGGTCCCATCACCTACCTTTTTCTCGGATGCCCGCAATTTACGGGGTTTCAAATCCGACCTATTGATCTTTGTAATATAGGACAGCATTGGAAGTTCAACCGACTGGAGAACATCCTCTTCATTCTTGATCGTGTCATCGAAGTAGTCGAGCAAGAAGACGAAGCCGATAGATAACATGAGCGATACAATAAAACTCAAGACCATATAAAATATAGGGCTTCTATTAATCGGTGAGGCTTCTGCCTCGACATTCGCATCGGACAAAATGGTAACGTTATCGACCTTCATAATGGACGGGATCTCACTCTTGAATACATGAGCAACAGCATTCACGATATTGGCCGCTCGTTTATAGGAGGTATCCGTTACTTCAATATTCATGACCTGAGAATCGCTCGCCGAGCTAACCTTTAACACTGAACTAATTGCTGATGGCGATGCTTTCAATTCTGGATAGTTACTGATTACTTTGTTCAAGATGGTCGAGGAATCTATAATTTCTTTATAGGAGCTTATGAGCTTGATATTGGATTGCATCACATTCCAGTCGATCGCTCGTGTTCCGTTAACTTCAAAGGACTGACTCACAATCAATTTCGCTGACGCTTTATAAACAGGAACCGTGTACAAATAGCTCTTAACTCCCATTAATCCACAAGCGACAATAACAAAAAGCGAGATAAGGAGTAGTCTTTTTCTCACCATGCTTAGTAACTCTTTAAGTTCCACGAGCGCTACCTCCAGTTGGTTTATTTACCAAAACAACTTTCTGCGTGTACGCATAACCGGTTCCTCATAGCCAATTTCCTCGTTACGCAGCAATCGTAATCCATTCTCCTGATAACGGCGCACATCTTCTTCTCCTAATACTCGACAAACCGTTCGGTAAGCCTCCTGCAGGGCAAATGGTCTCACTTTACAATCATGGGCATCAGACGAAACAAAATGTATCATTCTACTTTTGCATAATTGAAACGCAAGCTTCTGAACCTTTCTGCCGAAGGCTCCTGTTAATGATTGCGAAGTCAACTGACACAAAGCACCTTGTTCAATGAATGAACCAAGTTTGGCAGGCGTAGTACTTATCTCTTTGTTCCGTTCGGGGTGTGCAATAACGGGAACCAAGCCTTGAATAATGAGCTCATAGATTAGAATGCCCAGATAGCTTGGTATATGATTTGGCGGAAGCTCAAGCAGTAGGTAGCGGCTGCCTGCCAGTGTCACAAGTTGGTTCTGCTCGTACTCATCAATTAATTCCGCATGAACCCGAATCTCTTGTCCTTCGCAGATTGTTACTGGAACTTCATGCTGCTTACATATCTCATTCAATCTCCAAGTTGCTTCCACAACGACGCTTCTTGGTGTTTCGTATGCGCCATCCCCATGATGCGGTGTTGCAATGATATGCGTGATCCCTTGACTTACTGCTTGACGCGCCATCTCCAGCGCTTCGTCAGTGCTTAAAGCACCATCGTCCAAACCAGGCAAAATGTGCGAATGTATCTCGATCATAGCTCTCACCTAACGTAGAAATTTGTAGCAATTTGTATAAAAATGATACGAAACGTATCCTTTGATACGTCTAACTTTACGATACAAAACGTAACATGTCAATAGTTTTTTCATCTTCAAATAAGAAAAGCTACGGCTTCGAATTTAAGATTTCATGTAAGCGTTTCATATATTTTCCACAGGTAAAATTAAACCTTAGTCCGGGGAATACCGGACTAAGGTTACCATTATCCCAACCTATTTGCTGCGAATTACAGCTCATGGTTAAGCACCCGCAGCAGCGTATCGGATTGTAATTCGCACTGACGCATTCCCTGCCACGGTTTAACTCGTTTAGTAGAAACCGACTCTGATGTTGCGAACGGAAGCCAAGACATCGCCGTTACTAATAGCGCCTCCTGTAGAGATGTCGTAAGTGATGTTGAAATCGAGATTCACTTGGAATCCTGCTTCATTGCTGTACGACAGCGGCTTATAGCAGGAATGCTGCACCCAGATTTCATTCTTGTTAGTACCTGTTACTTTGACTATTCCTGTGCTGGATGCTGTGGAATGTGTGGTACTGGATTCTGTCAGAGACATATTAATCTGTAGTCCAATGTCGCTTCGACTCATTACTTTCGATTCATACGACACATATACGAATGCCTTCCCTGTTGGGCTGTTCGTTCCAGTGAATTGCGCCATAGTCAGTGGACTTCTGTTCAAGTACCACGCGCCATTCGGAAGAGTACCCGCCGATTGTTGAGTGAAGTTGATCTGATTTCCGCTATTCACTGAACTTGTGGCAACGTTGAATGTTCCGCCTGTGTTTGAAGAAGAACTTAATGCCGCATTTGTACCGAATACAAGCGCTGTGGAAGGGAAGTTGAAGTAATCCACGTTGTTGCATATGAACTTGCTTGAGATGTCGTTTACAGGCGTATAGAACGGCGCAATAAACTGCTTATGTTTCGTCCAGTTCTTGTCATAAACGAGATATTGCATGTTGAAGTAGTTGTATGCGCACTTGTCATCTTGGACAATTCCGTACATACCGGGAGTGTTCCACGGAGGCGGGTCAAAGTTTTCAAATCGACCACCAGTCATAACGCCTGTGACATGAGCGTTCTCACAGTCCTGCAAGTTAAGCTGACCGTATAAGCCAACTATGTCCTTTTGGTTGTTGCTGTCGAAGAGCGTTCCCGCGATGCAGACGCCGTGAACCGTTCTGAGCAACATACCATCGTACACGTTCTGCTGAATCTCGCACCCTGTAAACGTGACACTGAGCGTGTTGTATACTTCAACCCCGGCTTTACCTGTCATATCTGTGCCGTTCATAAGGAACTTAATACCCACGAAGCGGAATGAACCGCCGTTGAACAAGCGAACGCCGCATGCGCCTGAACCACCAATTTGACAGTTAATCATCGCGCTGTCAGAAATATTTTCCATATAAACGCCGTAGCCACTGTTCGAGAACGTATAGAGTTTCTCGAATAGGTAATCTTCGCCACGTCCTGTGAGCTTAATCGCATTGCCCACATGCCAGATGATCAAGTTCATGCACTGGATAGAGTGGTATACCGCAGTCCGTGCAGGATCAACGTCTCCGATAGCTGTAACATTGGGGTTGTCGTTCCCAAGTATTTGGAAGTCTTTAAACGTGCTGTACCCGCCATTGACGGAGAACATATTACCTGTCATGCCCGTCTTTGGTTTGAGTATTACAGAACCTCTGCCGTCACCGTAGACCGTCGAGTAAGCAGGGACTGTTACTGTACTCATAACATAGGTTCCAGGCGGGAAGTAAGCGACCTTAGTCGCGTTCAAACATGCTTGAATGGCCGCTGTATCGTCGGTTACACCATTCCCTACTGCGCCATAACCCTTTACGTTTCCGACCACACTGCTGCCAGTAGTCACTATCGAAATATTTGCAGAACCATCGAAAGACGCTGAACCTGCTACGCTACCAGTCATCGAAATCGTGCGGGCTATAGCAAGTTTCGCTGCTTTATCCACTGTTCCATCATTGTTGGTGTCATACGTGGACCTCAACATATCGCCGCCGCCCGTTGTCGTGATGGTAACATTAGAGGAACCATCGAATGCGGCCGAACCGTTTATAGTCCCCGATAGAGTAATGTTGCGAGCTGTAGCGAGTTTTTCCGACTTGTCAACAATGCCGTCATTGTTGGTGTCATAGATAGGTCCGCTCGCTGCGGCGTTCCAAGTCGCTTTCTCGGTATCAGTCACAAAGCGGTGCGTGGTATCTTCCGTTATCATTGTCGCTGGATGTGTGGCTGGATGCGTATAGTTGTTCGCTCCAGTTGCAACTCCATCTAATTTTGCTTTGTCCGAAGCATTCATAAGCCCCTTCGCGTTTGGTGTAACTGTCGGTATAGCCGCGTTAATCGTGACATTTGCGGAACCATCAAATATAGTCGTACCTGTAACATCACCATTAATTGCGATCGTCCTTGCCGTTTGCAGTTTCTCTGCCTGATCGATAATGCCATCATTATCCGTGTCATAAAAAGAACGCTGCATATCACCTTTAGCGTTCCACGTAGTTTTCTCTGAATCCGATACGAAGCGATGCCCTGCATCATCAGTTATCATCGTAGCCGGGTGCGTTGCAGGATGCACATAATTGGTTGCTCCCGTCGCAATGCCATCTAATTTCACTTTGTCCAATGCGGTCATTAGCCCTTTCGCGTTTGGTGAAGCTGTAGGTATAGCCGCGTTGATGGCGACATTAGCGGAGCCGTCAAAGGTCGTCGTACCTGTAACATCACCGTTGATCGCGATCGTCCTTGCCGTTTGCAGTTTCTCTGCTTGATCGACGATGCCGTCAGTATTCGTATCATAAACGGAGCGCTGCATATCACCCTTAGCATTCCATATCGCTTTCTCCGAATCTGATACGAAGCGATGTCCAGCATCATCGGTAATCATTGCAGCTGGATGTGTTGCAGGATGTGTGTAATTGGTGGCACCCGTTGCAACCCCATCCAACTTTGTTTTATCCGCAGCACTTAATAGCCCCTTCACAGTTGGAGTTGCGGTGGGAATGGTCGACTGGATTGAAATGTTCGCGGAGCCGTCAAAAGCTGCGCTTCCTGTCGCATCACCTGTTAACGAAATCGTTCTAGCAACTTGCAGCTTGGCCGCTTGATCGACAATACCGTCATTATTCAGATCGTATACCGATTTAAGCATGTCCCCGTCTTCAGTTGGCGGAGCAATATTGTTTGAAAGTCGCAGATAAGCGGCATTCTCGGGTGTCCCCGGCGTTCCTGCAGCTACATAGACATTTGAGAATTGTTCCATCGCAACCGTCAACAAATCGACGTCGTTATTCTCTGACATAAGCGGTTGCAGATAAGCTGGAATAATGCCATCCATAAATACATCGAATTGTTTCAATCCTTCGTCCGGAAGTGTGGGTCCCGCATATATTTGAGTAACCCCCATTTTATCTACCTCCAACATTATATGAAAATATGAATCTATCAAATTATCGTATGCTAGATTACAGGTATCTGTGTCTGGTTGGTTCCACCTATCTCGCAAAGCTTCGATGCTCATAAAAAAGGAATGACTCTCTGAGTAATCTCAGAGAGTCATTCCTTTTTAGATTGTGGCAAACAGACTACTTCAATTCACTTTTAGCGGGATTGTGGTCTGTGTCTTCTCATTCGTTTTTTTATCGTTTGAACGCTTCATTTCTAAGCCTATTCCAATTCGCCCTATGACGTAGCTACCCCATGGAAAGCGGTTAAGAAGGACTATTGCACCTATTGAACCCCCTAATACGACAGCAAAGGTAATGATTGCGCCAATTATACTGTTGTGAAACGTAATAAAATGATCAAATATAGAAAGCACTAACGGATGGACTAAATAGATGCCAAAAGAATATTGGCTTATTTTCACGATAAAGGATGGTATTGTTCTTAATTTAGATGCGACGATTAGCAGCATGAGCACGGTGCTAATTGTAAAAAATATCATATCAAAGCGCTTGGAGGTTATAACAGGAATAATACCTCGTTCATAAAGATAGTTCGAAGCTATACCTGACAGAAGGACTAACGCGTAGATGTAATATCGATATTGGTTCAATCTTTTTAGATAAGCACTATAATTTTTACCCAAATAATAAGCAGCCACGAAATAGAATATCCATCCGAGAAACGGCATCCTGTAAAACCGAAGCCAAATAAATTCCCCAATTGAATTATCAGGAGCACTTACTAAGTTAAAGAAAGCCAAATAAAGAATGTTCACCATACCGGCTATAATTAATATCCATTGCGGACGGAAACGATTGAAAACATGCCGAACAAAAAATATATGCAGAAGATAGAATTGGAAAATAATAATAACAAAATAAGCTGGAGTTTCACCAAGAAATAAACTATAAAAAAATTGAATGACTATACTAGAGGCTCCCCGTTCTCCATCTGAAGAGAACATGGTCTGCAAATAATAAATAATTACAAAACATATATAAGGTATTGCAATATAACGAAGTCTTTTTTTCAAGAATCCATTAGGAGTATGAGATGGATAGGCATTTGCCAAAACAATCTCGGAAATTAGGATAAATGCAGGTGTACCAAATGTAAGAAGCAACCTTAATCTACCGACCCAACCATCGTCGCCGTCGTAGACCTGAGAAAAGGTGTGTAAAAATACGATGCTTAAACATGCGACCGCACGAAGCAGAAACACTTCTTTTAAAGTAGCCCTTGCCATTACTTCAGATCCCCTCCAAACACTTTTTTAGAGTCCTTACCGTTACTTCATATCTGCCTCCGTACTTGCAACACCGGTGTATACGAATTGTATCAAATCAACTTGATGATGTAAACAACAGGATAGAATAGCTAACATGTAGATTTTGTAGAAAAGTGGCCAAAACCGTCTGATTCTTACAGGTTTACGAATCTTTTAAAATCTAATTGACGAGACACAAATCGTGTCATAGAATAGATTTAGATACAATACGTATCAAAAAAAATAACTATTGGAGGTTGTTTCGACATGGTCAGATCAACACGAAGTATTCGTAAGGTCTCTTTCTTGTTTCTCGTTTTCTGTACGGCTTTTGCGCTGCTGCTTCCGTTTCAAGCATCGGCAAAGGCGATTAAACCTGGAAAGTTTACGTTTGCACAAGACCATCTCAAAGTTAAGGAGAACGCTGAAACGATTACAATTACCGTTCGCCGTATTTCCGGCAAAGACGGCGAAGTTAGTGTCGATTACTGCAACTGCAGCTATTCAGCTGCTGCCGGAATCGACTTCATCCATGTTTCCGGTACGCTCGTATTCCGCGATGGTGAAACAGAGAAATCCTTCACGGTTCCAATCATCGACGACAAAATTAAAGAATCCAAAGAAGCTTTCCTGATTCGCCTGAAAAACCCAACTGGTGGTGCAACGTTGGATCCACATTATTCAGACTATGTAGAAATTATCGATAACGATTAACTTCTTGGTGCAGAGACGGCTATGCTCAATTAAATGGGCTGAGTCGTCAACCCACTACTTCCCTAAATTGAAAGGAGATTAATATGTTTAAGAACCATTTTATCGTGCTGCTCTCATTATTGATTGCCTTGACTACCGGGACAGTGGCTTCTGCACAAAGCAACAATACAGCCGTTAGCAGCAATCCCTCATTCATCTTGTCACTGGATGAAGAGCTAAATACAGGTGAATTCACACTGAAGCTCTCCTCGCCGATTACGATCAAACAACTTGAGGCAAACTTTTCGATACCGAATAAGAAAATTACTTGGTATACGGAATATTACGGAGGCACCAACAAGTACTATTATGGAGTAATGAAGAACGTCGCAAGAGGTTCGAGTTATAAGGTTAAACTAGGAGGTTCCCTTGTTCTCGGAAAAAAAACAGATGCAAACTTGCTATGGAGCAAAGATTACATATTCGGAGAGTTGGGCTTCTACCCGGAGATCGGAAAATTCGCAATAACGACATACACGAAAGTCAGTGTTGATCAATTGAAGAACCATATCAAAGCAAACGGCGTATCCGTAATTGTTGGACCAGGTCCTGAAAATGACGGAATGAATTGGATTCTAACAGTACCGGATGCAAAGTCTGATGTGAACTATGTGATCAGCTTCTCTAAGCCGGTTGTTTTATCAGACACTAAATATATGTGGAAATTAGCCCCAGTTACTATAACTGATAGTTTATTGGATAAACAAGGAAGCAGCGTTACATTAAAACTGACTATGGAAGAGGATCGCGAGCTCACACTGGAGGATTTCATTGTTACAGCTGAACGGAACGGAAGTCGGTTCGAGCTGCAGCATGTGACGTATAAAGACGGTGTTATTACTTTTTCCCCGGTGACGGATTTGGCAGCGACTGACTATTTTAAAATAATAATAGCTGGAGCAAAGGGGCACAAAGTATATGGCTACACTCAGGTAAGATTCCAATAAGATGAATAGTACATGAGTGATATGGGTGTTGCACCACCAATTCGGAGGAGTGATATTTCCATGATCCAAAATAACGAAATACGAATGGAGAAGCTGCGAATTGTGATTGACGGCGAACTATCGGAGCTTGATACCCAATCAGTCAAGGTAACGATGTGGACGATGGAGCGGCTACTCGAAAAAGGAACGATTAATTACGAACAATATGAAGCAGAAATGCACTCCTATCTCAGATATTTACGCTTTAAATATTTGATTATCTGCGAGCGAAATGATCTTCAATTTAATCTGGCACCTAAGATCGTTCAGAGAATGCAATAAGACTTTCTCTCCTTGAGTTAGTATGAATATAACCCGCTTTATTCCCTCGCTCCCCTTACAACCTCATGATTAATACAATGTTCCACAAACATGTATTGAGTAGGCCCTTGTACATTTGCACGGGCCTCTTACACATGCGGATCACCCCGCCCTTAAAAACATAATAAGCCACCATAATGTTGGCTTATTATGAAAACATTCTATTATTTGTCAGTTGTAATCGAAGCTGTTTTTTTCACGTTATCCCAGGCCACAGTAGCTCCGGAAGCTTCACTAACAAATCTAAGATTCACATAAAACATGCTCTCTGGTGAAACAAATGGGGTTGGGGTCAATATAAATTCCTTGTTATTAACACTTGCTTTAGCACTACCGTTAGCCATTTTAATGATTAAATTTTCTTTTGAAGCTATTACCGATTTTGTAGCATTGTCCCATTTAACCTTCATATCCAATGACTCGAAAATTTGACGAAATGGAACCATGATATTTCCATTTATTATGATTGGTTTTGCTTCAAAACTAAGAGCTTTTCCGTTTACGATTACTGTGCTGTTTCCACTGCCGATAGATCCGCTATACGCACTGCTCTGTAGGCTATAACCAAGAGTCGTATCCGATTTCAAGCTTGCGAACGAACCGAGATTTTGATCTGTAGGATTGTTGCCGATGCCGACTTTACCAATCGGTGTACTACCACCGGTATAATAATTGGTATTAGCAAAACGAACGCTTGGTTTCCAACCGGCCGGATCCAGAATGGATAGCGACAGTATATAGGTTCCGTTCGGCACAGACTTCGGAATCACAAACATTCCGTTAACCATGTTGACAGCCGGAGCTTGGTCGTATGCACGAGTCGTCTCGTTCCATCCCGTCCCGGGCAGCCAATTCCGAATATCATCTTGGAACACCCCTTTCCAAGCAACTGTTCCATCACTCTTCAGCAGACTCGCCTCAACCGGCCAGTTATAATAGAACGGCGAAGAACCTTTGTTAGTCACTTGAAACGACACGTTCATCGTCCCGCCGGGCGACACATTGCCGGTAAACGTTGCCTGATTCAACACGAAGCGATAGCCAAGCATCTTCTGCATGGCAGTTGCACCGGCTTCGACAGCAGGATTGCTTGCTGTATAGTCGGAAATCCAGCCTAAGCTCGAGGTATGCGTGTTCATAATCCAGTCAATGACATGGTTCGTATTTGACGTACTGCTGAGCGTTCCATTCGGACTTCCACCCAAATTGGACTGATTGCCCCAATTATAGGCAACTTCACCGCTGTTGATCTGCGTCCTCCAACTATCTCGTGAAATTTCTCCTTTCCCGCTAGCAGCATCATCTGACAGCGCGAATGAATCCCATTGAACACCGAAATCATAATCCGCGAACGTTTCTGGATAGCGCACAAGTACTTTCTTATTATGAAACGCTGCTGTATACGCGTCACCTAGCGCCGTTTGGAAACTGAGCGGAATGCGGTTTGTGCGGTCATCAAACTGATCTGGATAAATATGGTGCTCACCCCAGTTCCCATATAATCCAAGCTCCACAAAAGCTACTCGCGGGTCATTATCCCAAGCTTGTCCAAGCTTTCCGATAAACGCTACAAGCCGGGATTTCAAGTCTTCTGACAGCCATTCATTGACTGGATCGCCATGCGCGATTCCGTTTGGCCAAAACTCCCCTGCGCCTGGATATACAATGACAACTCGTGGAACAACCTTAATATTTTTCTTCTCAATGCCCACCCAAGCTTTATTGCTCCAATCCACGATCTTCTGAACGGAGTCCGTTGCACTAAACTCCAAATCGGTGTACTTGATATAATGTTTATAAATATCTGCATATTCCCTCTTCGGGAAAGAACTATCGTTTATACCACGCGATGGTCTAAAGCCCATAATCGGATTTTTGAAAGCTTCCGGTGTTTCGGTCAATTTGACCGTAATGGATCCGACAGCTCCATCTGCCTGTTTGTAAAAGCTCGCTCCCCTTTCGCTCCAGATCAATGTGAGCAGCGCTGCCGTGCAGAGGAGCAGTCTTAAACTTCGTTTTTTCATCATGACCCTCCTAATATATAATAAACTTAGATTCTCTCATTTCATACGAGGACAAGCACCATGTGCGCCGTAAATTAATCATTCCGACCAACGTTTAGAAAAGAAAAAGCAAGCCGGCAACATAGGCCTTCTTGCTTGATTAGAGCTCTTAGGTGCGCGGTTACACAACGAGATTTGAAACGAGCAACGTTGCTCCTGATATCCCACAGAAGCAATTTATCTCAAATATTATAATTGTTTCAGACGGGAATGTCAATATGAGGTCAAAGAGCATGAATATGAATAAAAATCCAATTACTGGTATATTATTAGCGCTATACCATAGATAATATGAAAAAAGAGGCTATCCACAAGTTTGATAAACTCATGAAAAACCTCTGATTGGATTAATACTTCCTCAATATTGCCTCAAGACTCTAAACATCGCTTCGCGTCGGACCTTCCTCGCCTTCGCTGTCCAGTAGATCCTTGCTCCGCTCCTCCCTATTCGGGAAATGATCGAACGGCTGCGATGGCAGAGTCTGGTACCAGTAGGCGACTGCGCAATAGTCGTCACTCAGCTCGAAATACCGGTGGTCATCTTCCTCAGAGGCGCCGGCGGCACGATAATGAACGAGGCTGTCGCCGAAATAACGCTCGGCCTTGTCGATTGGCCCATAGCCGATCTGTTGAACCGTCACTTTGAGACTGTCCTGGAAGTAAATCGGATCTCGCACATGGAACCGATAGATCGAATACAGCCCGTTCTCGCCATCTACGAGCGGAGCACCTTGATAAGGCGTCAGCACCTCTTCCAGTCCCCAAGCGGAGCCCATATAATCCTCGGCGCCGGTACCACATATTGTTGGATAGTCAGCGTCCCCATCGATATAAAATTTCACTTCGCCCTCGCCCCACCAACAATCGCGGTAGATGCTGCGCACCCCGAGCGTCGTGCCGAGATATACGCCTTGTCCTTTGATATTGTCGGCAATGACGAAATCCTCGTGTATCGGGCATGGATTGCTGCGCCGGAACCGCGCATGGAAGTAACCGGCTTGATCGTTCAGCTCGTCGCCAACTGTCGCATCAATCTGGTAGAACAGCATGGCGACATTGGAGTTGGAATCGTTCTCGATTGTAATGACCGCCTTCTTCTGGAACGGCATTGGAATCCAGCAGTTGAAGCCTTTACCAGCTTGCATGGAGACACAGTCCGATTGCATCTTGCGCTGTCGTCCGTGAGCGACGCCGAAGAAGTCGCCGATTGGCGCCTCTACACTTGGATGCTCCTGCCCATCCCAGTACATGCGCAGAATAACGTTCCGCATATGATCGACATTGCCAGGCGGCAGCGTCATCCAGATATGCCTTATGACACCAGCACCCTCACAATTGAGCAGTTCTATCGTCTGCCCCTGATTAAAGCCCACGATACACGGCGCTCCTTTGCGTCCATTGTTCGCTTGCCCCCCGCTTCCTACAGCCCCTGATCTGTTCTCTGCCGTAAACGCTCTGCTGCTCGCCTTCTTCAACTGATACATCACTTCGGCATCCTCCCTATAAAAGCGCTTCACCGCTATCATAATAGATTCAGAGAAATGTTGGTACTAGGATCATTGTCATCTTAACGGAGGAATGTTGTCTGAGCCTACCTTCACAACCAAATGCTTGTACTTTACGGTCCGCGCCTTAGAGATCGGCACAGAGATATTGTCCGCTCCCTTGAAATACGCTTCATTACCATACGGTCCCGCTTCAATCCGGTCGATAAGACGCACATTCACCAAGCAGGACGGATGGAACCGATCGAACCCAAGTGGTGACAGCACATCCTTATAGGCGGTGAGGTTACCGAGCTGCAAATACGTCCCATCCTTCGTAACGAACATCGGAATACCCGCCTTATAGCTTGACCTTCCATCTAGGCGCGGCGTTACACCCATATACAAAACCTCTGTTGTGATGTTCAAGCTTCTGCATATGACGCGATCATTCTGGGGCTCCGTCTTCACGCAGTAGACATAGATCGGCGAGCGACTTGCGATTGGGCATCCGTTAAGAGTCAATTCGTATGTTCACCTCCACGAGCTAATAGCTGTACAGATCATTTTTTAGTATATAGTCACGTATAGTGATTGTAAATAGTTAATGATCACATTAAGAGCTCGGCCAAAAACCCGTCCTTCTGTTGTAAGATATAATATCAGTTGATTAGCGCTTTGCTGATGGAGGTGCACTTTGCATACATTCGGAGAACGACTCGCATATTTGAGGTACAGAAAAGATATGTCCCAAGAGGAGTTTGCGAAACGGCTTAACATTGGGAAAAGCACCTTAGGCATGTACGAGACGAACAAGCGTGAACCCGGCCACGAAATGACGGCCCAGATCGCCGCTTACTTCGAGGTGAGCGTGGATTGGTTAACGACAGGCAAGGAGTTCAAGCACAGACCGATGTCGGCCACACGGGAAGAAATGATTATTAAAGATCTCGTTGCACGTTACAACATTAATCTTGCGAACCAGCGCACGAGAGAGAAGCTGGAGACGATCATTCAGCTTGTTTTTGACGAGCTGCAATAAGGAGCGCCTGAATGAGCTGAATCAACTCATCGCTTGACACATCGCGCAATTCAGGAATTTCCTTCATTAACTCTTCAACGGCTCTGCGAAGTTCATCCATCTTCTCGCTCGTCCCCTAACCGGAATTTTATTATCTATGACCAGTATAAGAATGAGGAACGAGATTTGATATACCGTTTTAAATCTTTGGAAAATGCTTGACAAACTGAAATGCTACAGGAGCTGATCCAATTGACGTCAACGTTGACACATAAAGCACTTGCTTCCTCCTGCTTCAATCAAGTTTGGGATTTGCTAGATAAGAAGGACCGCACTACCATCGACGATGAAATGATGGTGCATCTGTGCCACAGCTCGTTCTGGCACTGGACGCAGGCGTCGGAGCATACGCAGCGAAATCTCTCGATCGGCTATTGGCAGCTTGCGCGCGTATATGCTGTTACCCAAAGCGGCGAGCAAGCGCTGGCCTATTCGAACCGCTGCATCGAGGTCAGCGAGGCTGCGGAGCTCGAACCATTCTATATCGCTTACGGCTACGAGGCCGCCGCTAGAGCTTATGCTGTGCTGAAGCAAGCGGAGAACATGAAAAAAGCCGCTAAGACAGCGACGCATTATGCGGATCAAGTTGCGGACACCGAGAGCAAGAGCTGGGTCATCCGGGATTTAGCTTCAATTACAATCCGGTAGGCCAGCTTTACAGATCCGAATATTCACTCCAACGAGAAGAAGACTGCTTCCTCATTCAAGGAAACAGTCTTCTTTTCTATTCGCCACAGGCCACACTCCGCTAGATGCTAACTAGATCCGCGCCAGCAATACCTCCCGCATCACAGCTTTGTCCAGCTGAATCGGACTCTGCTTATTATCTGACGCAGCAAGCACTGCATCCAGATTCTCCGCATGGACGCCATATGCGCCAAGCCTCTGGATTTGCAGCGACTCCGTCCATGCCTCTAACGTCTCAACTAACCGCACGCGGCAGCCCTCCACATCTTCCTTCGGATGACCAGTTACGAGTGCGCCGACAGCAGCGTACTTCGCCAAGCCTATAGCGGCAACAGCAGCTGCTTCCCCTTCTGCTAGACGCAAATGTTCAATGTTGCGCCTCGTCACTTCCGCCAGCAGCGTTCCGCAGATGACGCCATGCGGAATCGGGAATTGACCGCCGAGCGGCGCAGCAAAACCGTGAACAAGCCCAAGCCCCGCATGCGCCAGCGTAATGCCTGACATCATGGAGGCGTAAGCCATCCGCTCGTGCAGCTCCACATTCTCGGCATCGCTGGTACAGATCGGCAGCAAGCTACCCGCAGCAGCTTCGATACCGGATAAAGCAAGCGCATCTGTCATCGGCGAAGCCTTCGTCGATACATACGATTCGATCAATTGCGTTAGCGCATCGAGACCGCTCGCGGCCTTCACCGATGCCTTGCAACTCATGGTGAGGCTGCCATCCACGATGGCGACATCGGGAATAAACCGGTCATGCCGCAATGAACGCTTGAAACCACCTTTGATGGAGATCACGGCATTCTTCGTCATTTCGCTGCCGGTTCCGGACGTTGTCGGGACGGCGACGAAGAAGACTTTGCTCCCCTTATGCGCTCGGAATGACGGCTGCCCTTCCAAATAATGCAGCACCGTATCGCCTGGCTCTGTCGTCAGCATCGCGGATACCGCTTTACCCGCATCCATCGCGCTCCCGCCGCCAATGGCGATAACCGCATCCACCGGAGCTCCACTGCGGCAGCGTTCCACCGCCTCATCCACCCATTCCACCGTAGGCTCATGGCGGATAGAGACGATATCATAGGCGATGCTTGCGGCAGCAAGCGAATCTGCAACACGCTTCCACTTATCCGCGTTCGACTGTCCAAAGCCGCCCATTACAAACAGAACGCGCCGCGTTCCCTCTGGCAGCACATCAACCAGCTTATGAAGCGTACCAATACCGAATATGATTTGAGGTGTTCCAGTAAATGTGAATGGAGCCGTTTGCCAATTTACCGCCATTGCGAAGCCTCCGCAGGCGCTATGACCCGGTGCGGCGTACCAACACGTGCTTTCGCCATCCAAGGTGCTACCGTATCCCGCCATTTCAAATAATGGCTCGTTTCCTTATGCTTCGCTGCCGCTTCGTCCGATTCATACGCCTCATACAGCGTGAACACGGTCGGATCATCCCGGTGTTGCAAAATATCAAACCGTAGATTGCCGTCCTCTTGCACGGAACCAAGGTGATTATCCAGCGTCGCGGCTATGAATGCCTCGACATGCTCCTGCAACACGAATACGTTTACAATAGTTACAATCATTGGCAGGCAACTCCTCTCACCTTAAGATTAGTTATAAGACCAGACACAATCCTCCGGCCGCTGATGAGGCAAGAAGCCTCGAAAGTAGGTCGTATGTAGCTGATGCATCTCCGTCCGATCGAGGTAATCGATCCGGCAGCACAGTCTCGGCACAATCCACTGCGTCCCCGTTTGGCGTTCCTTCTGCGTGTGGAGCTGCTCCGCAATAGCCAAGAACGCCTGCCTATCCTCCGGGCTGATGCCTTCTTCCACAGTGCCGACAGGCTTATTCTTCATTGTGCGAAAATGCAGTCCAATTACAAGCGCGAATGGATTCGTCTTGTACCCGACAATAACAGCATCAATCGTCCGGACATGCTTAATCGACAGCCAATCAGGTGATCGCCGGTCCAGCCGGTAGACAGAATCGCGCCGTTTTGCGACAATCCCTTCCATGCCTTTCTCCTTGGTCAGGGCGAAGAGTGCCACGCCTTTCCCTTCTATATACAGCGTCTTCGAAAGCACAGGCGAATCCGCTACAATGCTGGCCAACCGTTCCTTCCTCTGCATGAGCGGCTCATCCATATGCGACCGTTCTCCTGAATAAAGCACATCGAAGGCAACGAAGGTCGCCGGATGCAACTTAGCTGCTTGTGCAATTGTAGCTGCTTTGCCAAGCCGTCCACGATGATTGAAGTCATCGAATATGGGCCGCCCGTCTCGCAAGCAGATGCCTTCACAGTCCAGAATCACCGTATCCGCTTTAATTGCATGGACCGCTTCAAGAAGCTCCGGAAACTTGCTCGTGACGATATGCCCATATCGCGTATACGCTTCTACACGCTCGCGCTGCTTATGAAGTAGAAGACGCCCGCCGTCATATTGCGGCTCGAAGATGAATCTATCATCATCGAACACTTCCTTGCCTCTGCCTGCAAGCATCGGCTTCAATGTTGTAAAGAGCATCTTGAACATCCCTCCCTATCACCATTGTCGCCGCAATACTTTAGAGATAATCCGAAGTACGATCAGGCCGAACCCAGCTCATATCATCAATCTGCAATAGTTGCTTGAATTGATCAACCAAGTCATGCGGGCTCTCTAACCCCTCCAAATAACTGAAGGTCATCATTTCCGTAAGCCCCGCAATTGACTCATCACCAATATCAAATAAACGGAACTGCTCCACCTGACAGTTGTCGAATATACGGCTCAGACGCTGATTAAACTCTTGATCTTGCTGCAGCTCTTCCATCAGTTCTTCTCTAAGCCGATCGGAGTTCTCGCCCAGATACAGCAGCTCGATCGGATCTTCATCCGGATACCGCTCCTGGACCATGTTCATCAGAAACAGCTCTTCCATTTCATAAGAGAGCTCGAATGTTGCTTTAACCTGCTGCTCATGAACAATCGAATAGCCCCAGCCATGATCCTCCGCATTAAAAAAGTAAAGAATCGGAATCTCATTCGACCCTGCAAAGATATCATCAGGTGGTGATTCGCTTATATCCGGATTCGGTGTAAAAAACACAGCCCATTTCTCGTTTAATGGTCCTTTATAGGTAGGGTTAAACCGTTCAAGCTGCTCCAAATGTTGGATGGAAACAAGATTGCCTGCTGTAAATTCACTCATCGGTAGAAAATTCTCCTTTATATACGATAATAGAGCTTCCTTAGAGCTCTTCTACTCCTTCGACTCGCTTGCGATCACATATCCGTTTTTCGTAATATGATCCTCGAAGATGCGCTGAATGTTAGGGAACTCCTCGCGGCTCAGCCACGTCTCAGCATCCCATACATCGGAAGTTTTGAGCGCCCGCGGGCAATGAATGAAGCATTCTTCTACCGTAACTTTGATTGCCAAATTCGGCTTCCTACCATTTAGCGCCATGCTTTCCAGCAGCGATTCATTGAGGATCATTTGGGCGCGGCCATTAATACGGAGCACCTCATTCATCCCAGGCAAAATGCAGATCATGCCAAGTCTTGGGTTGGACAGCAGGTTGATCATCGAATCAACTCTTCTGTTCCCCATGCGTTCAGGGAATGCCAGCGTATGATCATCGAGCACCTGCACGAACCCCGGTCCGTCACCGCGAGGCGATACGTCGCATTGTCCCTCTGCACTCGCAGTTGCTAGGAAGAACAGCGGACACTTCGCCAAATAGCCTCGAACATGATCGTCGATATGGTCAATTGTCTTCTTCACAACCGCCTCATGCGGTACGCCAACTAGCTCCCGCAATCGCTCAGCAGAATCAATAATTTCGTCTTCTTCGGGATTGTATTTCATCGTCGGAATACTTCCTTTCTTTCTTGAAATAGAGATGCTTTCATCCTACCCTTTGATGGGGGTAATGACAAGATTAAGCTGGATGAGAAATGCCTGGTCTGATGAAGAATAAAAGCGCAAAACCAGCTGCTACCACAAGGAACAGAATTCCTCCTGTTAAACCAAATGTTCGTGATGCAATAACTTCGAGCAGGAACCCGGCTGCAAACATAGAGATCCCATTATTCGTATTTTGAAGCGTCGCCAATATCCCAAAAAATTAACCTTGCATATGAGAGGGAACTTCCTTCATAAGTATCGTTCTTTTACACGCGTTCGCGATCGCTTCACAACTTGCAGTTAGCGTCAAAAGTATAGCGGCTATTGCAACAGAACTGGATTGGCTAATGATCATATTCATCATCCCTTCGATCATCCTCCAGTAACGGATCCTGGGTTATCCTTGGCGGATCGACAGAAACGGTACGCTAAGACTTCGCGCAACAGCATCTACAACCTCTTGCTTCCTCGCACAAATTGCAGCAACCTCCAGCACTAACACAATAGGCAAAAAAAAGCTTCCCACAAGTTCGATTGAACTCATGAGAAGCTCTGCTCTCTTTGAAACGTTATCTTAAAGCTGCAACAGCATTTCCTTACCTGCAGCGCGCAGTTCAATGCGACTCGCACCATTATCATCGCTGCTTCGATCAGCCTGCCGCACGCCGGACAGTCCGAGCTTATACAGGTGACCATTAAACGTATACCCGATCGTTTCCGGCTCGAGACGAATCTCCGGCAAGTCTTCGACGTCTCCCCATTCCATCAGGAGTCCCCAGTTCGGCATATCAGCGGAGATAGTAATTGCCTGCTCTGTGCAGCGAATGCGCAGTTCATGCTCGCCTTCCAAGCGAACAAGGATCGTAAGCTCGCCTTCCACTGTTTCATCGGTGATGAGCGATTGCACCTTAACCAGTACAGCATTTCCTTCGTTGTCATAGATAACAGGACGAAGTCCTGCAGACGTCTGCTCGTTGCTCCAACGGGCACTGTCTACAACAGGAAGCGTATCGTAATGAGCATTCTTATCCGGGCATGTAGCGTCCAAATACCGCTCCTCGTACCGCTCATCAAACCGGTGAATATCGCGGATCCAGAGCTCGCCGTCGTTATTCAGCAGGTTAAGCCTGTAATTCCGATTGTTATACCATACCGATTGACGGCCTTCGTTCCGCCAATCCGTCAGTGCGCATATGGAGGCAGCTGGCGTGACCGGATATTGGCGTCTGAACCAGCGACCTGATTCCGCCAGCGTTTCCACCTTCAGCACGCCTTCCGCTTGTTTAGCGGCAAGCAAGTCGACCTGTTGGATAAGGCCGTCTTTCATCGCGGCCCAACCGAAGGAGTTTTCCTGACCAACCTGCGTATAGCCGAATGATACCTGCTCCTGGCGGAAGTTGACGTCATAGAACCATTCTACCCACTCCGGAATACCGCCTCCGCCCTCTTTGCCCGAATAGACCGGCTCCAAAGTAATAACGGCCTGACCGTTACCGCCTAGCTTGGCGTCATATTGATAGATTGGATCGCTTCCCAGCATACGGAACACGGGAACCGGAATCTGATTCGCCTCTGTCTGTGCAGGCATAAACCCGTTCAGGCGGCTCGGATAGTAAGCTTGGTTGTAATAACCGCCCCATAGCGTATAGCCATCCGTTCCCCATTGGTCTTTGCAGTTACAGGAAGCTACGATATGATAGCGGTCCGAGAGATACCCAAGCAAATGCGCATCCATAAACCACGAGCCAACGGATTGTGGATAATGACCGAACTTCGTGCGGAAATCATCCATAAGCACATCCGCTAGTCGCTCCCGTTCCTCTGGCGTGTATCCGACCGAGAAAGCGATATGCGAGTGCCAATCCCAAGGGAATCGGCCGCGCCAAGGGATGCCGGCCTTCTCCGTTAGCGGCTGCACAATTTCAAACCATACGCCAATCTCCTGCCCCGCATCCGCTTCGCGCACTAGCAAATCCGTAAAATCGGGATTAATCAGCGCATCGTACTGAAGCAGCCACGTTGCCCGAAGACCGTGCTTCTGCACAAGCGCTAGCTGTTCTCTTACCGGCTCGATTAGATCAATTGGCTCCCGGGGCTCAACACCGCGAATGAAGTTAATGATATTGACATGATTCGGATAGACAGGCGATAAGTTACTCAAAGTTTCACGCTCCAATTGTATTATTCTCCGACGATAACAGGCTTGTCGTTATAGACGTTACGATCCAGATTCCGCTTGACCGTAATCGTGATTTTGCCTGCTGGCGTCTCGCTGTACGCTTTATACTCTTTGTTGAATTCCACTTTTCTTCCTAAAGCGCTTCCAATCTAAGCTTGCGGTCAATAACGTTTTGGGTTACCTGAAAGCAATACCCAGAATATTATGCTAGTTTATCAGATATTGTTTGGGAGCGGAAGTTCAAAAAAAAAGCTTCACAGAAGTTCATATACGAACTTCCATGAAGCCACTAACCACCTTAACCACTTAACCGTTGATCAGCCGTTCTCCTTCTGCCTACGCAGCTTTTGAAAGACGAATACGAGTGGGACCAACATAACCGCCGATAATACAATGGACACTCTAATCGTATAACGCACGCCAGCCCAGCCTATGACTGGTCCGCCTGCAGTTTGACCGATAGCGTTAGCTTGACTCAAGAAAGACAACACAGTTGAACGTGTGCCCGATTCGATATGTTGATTGAGCCAGGCCGAATACAGCGGGTAAAAGACCGAATTGAACATACCGAGCAACCAAAAGCTTGCAAGCGCCCAAACAAGATTGGGAGCAAGGCCAAACGCGATCACACAAATGATTTTCAATATGACCAGTATCAGCATCAGATTCCGGACAACAGAACGATTCTCCAGGTTTATTCTTCGAATGACGACCTCATTGGTCAATAAGCCAAGTAGCATACCGCAAATGCCAAAAATACCAAACCATACCGCACTATTCCAATCATTGAAAGTAGGAAGTCCAATATCGGTAATGAAATGCGCTTCCCATAATCGATCAAATCCTTCTGACGATGCGCCAGAGAATAGGCTTACGATCAGAATAAGAAGGAGGACTGGTGATTTGTTAACGAAGCTTGAACCTTCTTTGAAAGTGGCCCGCATCTGGCTCCAAGAATTGAGATCGTCCCGGGCAGCTGCGCGAAAGTTTGTTTCTTTCATCGCAATAAGCAGATAGACAGCCAGCCCAACATACAGCCCCCCACCTATTACATAAGGCAGGTTTAGTGCGATCGTAGACAAGACGACACTGAGGATAATTCCTGTAATCGAAGCGATTTGCTGAAATTGACCAGCACGTACGAATAGCCTGCCTATTCTCTCTTCACCAACCTCGTCCGTTATCCATGACTGCTGTGCGCCGCTTAGGAAGGTCTCACCGACTCCTCGGATCATTTCTGCTAATACGACTAGGACGAACAGCGAAACGGCGCCTTGCAGAAGGCTCTCCGAGATCAGCACAACATTACCTTCAAGAATATAGGCAGCCCCCATGATGAAAAATGCAATGATGACCGAGAGTCGTCGGCTATAGGTGTCTGCGAATACTCCAGTAGGAATCTCAAGCAAGAAAATAACGAGCTCCAGAAACGTCCCGACCAATACAAGCTGGAAAGGATTGAGTCCTAGTTCGTTTACATAATACAAAGCGTAAGTGGTGAACATGATGGAATTCGCGAGCGCCATGATAGCGCTCATCATATAGAATACTTTTTCGGATTGACGATTGTTCAGATGAATCTCCCTCTCTGGGCTATATTCGATTTATCGTCTGCGGAGAACGCAAAAAACCACAGACCGCGCTGGCCTCTGGCTGCAGATAAAAAGAATCGTATCCCTAAGGACGAATTGTACGAGAACAATATAAAACCACTGGCATGCACCAGTGGACATTGGTTTCGTAACAATCGTAGAAACGATTATTCTTACTTGAAGTCCATGCGAGGCCGCGCAAAATATTCATGTGCAATTGTTTCCATGACTTTGCTGGCTCCCATTGTTGGACCTCCTCGTAATGAATTCGCTTACATTGATGATAGTAGCAGATTTATCCTTTGGCTGTCAATAAGCGTTGAACCATGTCCATAAGGAAAGAGGACTTCCACAAGTTCGGTGAACTAAGGAGAATCCTCTAGTTTCCCGCCGACGTTGCCCCAATTAGACGGGACCAATACAATCATTGCTCGGCTTTGATAACTCGTACCACCCTATGTTCTTCATTGAGAAGGAAAATAACATATACTTTGTCACCTGCATACATGGGTGTATCTTGCTGAATATTTGTTTCGTTGAACAAACAAAGATTATCTGAACCATTTGTTGCTTCATAGCAATGCTCATGAGGACATTCTATTATTGTGTATTCGGAAACTTCAGTGGGGGTGTTACTCAAAATACCGATTAACAATGCCAAAGCTTTAATAAAGGAAGGTATCATTTATTATCGCGCTCCTTTCATTGTAATTGTGATACATATTGTATCACATAAGATACAGTTTGTCGACAGGCAAGGTTATCAAGATTAGTCCTTACAATCCTTTCTCATTGAAGCTAAGCAAACTTTAACAACATAAAAAGACTACCTCCTCGAAATTAGGAAGTAGTCTATTCTTTAGATATCCGTTTTTACATGGCACCTGTTCGGATTCATGCTCTAGCCCCTACGTCTTTTTCTACGCCTGCGCTAGCTTTTTGGCTTTCCAATCTTCCCAGCCCATCACCCTGCCTTGATCTTGGCTTCGCGCCACGAAGCAGGGATGCGCTTTGTCGAAAAAAGCGTCAGACAAGGAATGCCAATCGAACGACTGATCCGCGGGCGTGTAACGCAAATCAATGCTCCAGCGGACGCCATCGGATATGTTCGGCAAGGAACGGTGCAAGGTCAACTGGTTAAAGAGCAGAATATCCCCCTTGTTCATCCTCACCGTAATCACTTCTCCGCGTTGTTCAACATCCTCTACAGGCACTCTTGTCTGGTTTCCTGTATCCTGATAGTCTAGGAGCCCCCATTTGTGACTGCCGGTAATGATTTGCATGCAGCCATTGTTCTCGTCTACAGCGACAAGCGGAATCCAAATGCTCAATATTTTGTAAGCCAGATTGCCGCTCTGCACGCCGTTATAATAGAAACTGTCTTGATGCCATGGAATCGTTGTCTTCTCTTCGTGAGGCAATTTGGGTCGCAACCAATAGTCGCCGTTCACGTTGATTTCAGAGCCCACATAATGTTCAACCACATCCAGCAGCTTAGGATTGGAGCAAAGATGATAAAGCGCTTCGCTGAATACTTCCTCGTTCCATTGCCTATCTTCCTGCGGGTACATTTCGCAAATCTTTACCCACCTTGTCTGTACCGGCAATTCCTCGTATTTATCGGATATCAATCCTTGCTTGAACAATTCTTCCGTTTTCCGATCGACAACCTGTGCAACGACATTCAAAACGGAATCCGTTTCTACTTCCGAAAGAACACCCTTCAAAACGACATAACCGTTTTCATCTAACAATTGATAAGGATCCTTCAAATTCGTCTCCACGTCGCATACCTCCCATGGTCATTTGATCATACTCTATTTAAATCCACCGCATGTTTCACGTACGACTAAATGGGTCTCAAAATTTTTATGGATAGGAGCGGTTACTTGATGATGCATTAAATCGACTAATATTTGCACACAAGCAGTGGCCATCTCATCAAGTGGTATATGCATTGTTGTTAAAGGGGGAATTGTGAACTTTGAAACTTCGTAGTTATCGTGGCTGACAATTTCAATATCATGAGGGACTTGTATCCCTTGTTCATTCAATGCCGACAGTGCTCCGACAGACATTTGATCGCTTGCAACAAACACTGCGGACGGCAGAATAGAAGATTGCATTAATTTTTGAAAAGCGTTGTAACCGCCGGTTTCATTAAAGTCATTAAATATAATATTTTCTAGTCGTACATGTAATCCAAGCTCATCTGCCATGGTGAGGAAGCCTTCTTTTCGTTTCCGTATTGCAGTAGAGGAAACGTTAGGCAGAACTATTCCAACTTCGCGATGCCCTCGATTTGCAAATAAAGTTGCAACTTCTTGCCCACTCTTAAAGTTGTCCACATTAACGCACGAATATTTCTGTGAACTTCTTTGGTATAAGACAATTGGGATGCTAGGATTGGCCGCCTCAAGAAATTGTTCATCTTGCTCCGTTGGATTTACAATAATAGCTCCGTTGAAACGCGTTCCTGTTATAAGGCTGCGTATCTCACTTAATTGAGATCCCAAAAACGGTTGAATCATTAGATCAAATTCTTCATTATAATTGGAAATTGTAGTTTGAATTCCTTTGAGGAAGGGACCTACCAAAGAAGCACGAGAATCTAACGTCCACAACAGAGCAATAACAGGCAGAACTTTCTCCCCACCGTTACGTAGACGTCGAGCCGAGATGTTTGGCCTATAATTTAATGTTTTTGCGGCTTCAAATACTTTTTGTTGTGTAGCGGAAGAAATGCGTGATGCATCACCTTTACCATTAAGAACGAGTGAAGTTGTTGCCTCTGAGACCTGTGCAAGTTCGGCAATTTCTTTTATTCCGGACATATAAACACCTTTCTTAGTAAATCGATTATTCATTATTTATAATTGTATCTTTCACAAAATTATTGTGTCAATCTATTACAATCACATTCAATTTGAGAATCACCCGATAAGGCCACTGCTCCCAACGATAAAATAGAGGCAGAAGACTGTCAAATAGAGTCTCCTGCCCATATTCCCTCACTATGTTCTCAGCAGAAATTAGCCTAAACTCCCCATTTGGCTCTAGCTTCTTCCATACTTCCTTTACCCGATTGGTAATGTCCCCGCGGTTTTGCACCTACCCATCTTTCATCCACCGGCTCCGAGCGGAGCTGAAAGCGGGTATCGACGCTGGTTCTAAACTGGTTTGTCGTATTTGTCAAAGAACCGTGCATGAGGTACATGCCGAAAATGAGTACATCACCGGCTCGATATTCGGTTGTAGCCCACTTGCAGCCGAATTTATCCACCATCTCAATTGGATCTTTAGAGAAGCCTTCGCCGGAAATATCATCACGGTCCACATCCATTTGTCCATACGTTTGTTTGATCTTTTCTAAATTCTGCGAACCGAGACAAACACATACGCCACCCATCTCGTAACTGATATCGCAGAGCGGTGTCCAAGCTGTATACAGGTTCTTTGTCCCGCGGCCCATGTAAACGATATCGTAGTGAGCGGCTGAACTTTCCCCTTTGCCCACATTCCGAGCCCACTTGAAATCAAATGTCATTGATTCTCCACCTAGGAATCGGTCGAAAAACTCCATGATGCGGTGGCCTTCAACGACTTTTTGCAACTTGGGCAATTTCTCGTTTGTGTACATGCCGCCTCTACTGCCAGCACCGATTACAGCCTCTTCAACCGGGTAATTTGGATCAAGCTCGCCTCTATCGTTCAGAATATGCAGACCTTCCAAACGTGCTTCAAGAACCTCATTTCGGTCATGCAGCCCGCGAATGAGCAAATACCCGTCTTCCTGCATCCGTTCCCGAAGTGCTTCGGTATCGTCTAGAATATCGTTTGAGTCTCTCATTTCAGTTATATATTTACCACCAAGTTCAAATTCACACTCTCCAACCATTACTTTTTTCATTTCCCATTTCCCCCATTTCCAGTTTTGTGGTAACTACAGTTAGGTACCTTGAGGGGTTCTCCACCAATCCCCCGGACCCTTAAGGGCAGCTTTATCCTCAGCAATCCATTTCTTCCATTGTGTTTCATCCGCTAAGGTAAATCCGGAGTTCGTTCTTCGTTGCTCCACTTCACCATAACCACCTAGCAAACGCAGCATCCGACGATCATTTCGTTCTGTCGCTTGCTCAATTAATCGCTGTATATTAGGCCCGTTAAAATTACAATCATGTTTATACCAAGAGTAGGTGTACATGCCACCCATCAGTAAGCGATACCGATCGGAAGTATTAACGGTTCCTGAATGCAACAGACCTGAGAATACAATGACATCACCGGACTTTAAGGAAAGAAGCTCCTCATCTGGATGAGGTTTACTCTTTTCTTCCGCAGTCATAACCGTTTCTTTCCTATGGGTGCCCGCGAGGACACGGAGGGGTCCAGTTTCCTCAGTCATATCTTCAAGATAAGTTAATGCCAACACTTGCCGCGGGATTTGATAATCTGTACCTGTAGGTACAAATGCGTACATATCCCGGTGCCAACCGTTTACTTCATTCAATACATCCTCTTTGGCTACTGGAGCGAACATGTTTAAATTATTATCGCCAATTTGAATGAAAGGCCCCATAACCGATTCCATAAAATCGAGAATGACAGGGTTCGCCGTTAGAGGGAGCATCATCGTCGGATATCGTTCCACCATATCTGAAACCGTATAATGACTTTTGACTTGCTCGCCGAAGATTTCTTCCCGGATTTGAGGAATTTTCTCTTTCCAAATTGAAACTTGCTTCTGATCGATAAGCTGCTTAAAAACCGTAAACCCATTTTGTTTAAACTCAGCGATATGCAATGATAAATCAATACTTTGAACGGTCATTTGCTGTCTCTCCTTTACATGGCTTCTATTTTTTCCAGTTGTTTATACAATTGTGTAACTTCATCTTGCGAGATATTACTAAGCGGTGCTCTTACATAACCGCCTACTAATCCACGATAATCGACACTGCGTTTAATTAGAGAAGGCTTTGCGCCGGAACGGAGGACATGTACCAGCTCTTCAATTTTACGCTGCTCTTTTTTCGCCTCTGCATAGTTCCCCTGCTTGAATAACTCGAATAATCTGACGTAAAATTCCGGGAAAGCATTGGAAAGTCCCGATACATTACCTGCTGCCCCAATATGAAGACCGGCAAGAAAGAGGTGATCCGGACCCATCATTAATGAAAAACCTTCAGGAGCAAGATTCAATAAGCGCTGCATTTCCGAGAAGTTATCCGAGCTGTTTTTGAGTCCACGAATATTCGGAGTTGAGTTCCACAGCTCCAGCATCGTTTGAGGAGTAATGTGATTCCGGCCGTTGCTTGGGATCGTATAGGCAAATATGAAGAAATCATCTGAAACCGCTTTCGAAATCTGGTGATAATGTCCGATAATCTCCTTGTCATCAACGCCATAGAAGTACGGACATATAGCAGAGATGCCGTTCGCACCAATTTTCTCAGCATGCTGTGCCAATTCTATCGTACGCTGAGTCGATATATCCCCTACATGGACAACCACCGGTACACGTTTATCAACAACACGAACGACAAGCTCCGCCACTTGTTTTCTTTCTTCTATTGAAAGCAAAGGCATTTCTCCAGTTGTTCCATTCGGAAAAATCCCGTTAACTCCTTTGCGCACAAGAAAATCGACATGATTCTCCATAGCTTCAAAATCTATTCGTCCATCCTCATGGAAAGGTGTTATTAATGCAGTATATACGCCTTCATGCTTCATCTTGATATCCCCTTTTGGTTATTATCTTAAAAATCGCCAACTGAACCGTCATCGTTAAAATACCTCATGAATGCATCTTGTTTGAATGGGTATTTAGCCGCTGCCTTCTCATCAACTTCGACCCCTAACCCTGGACGTTCTGATGGAATGACATAACCCTTCTCTATTTGGACCGGGTTAATTACAACCTCATCTCTCCAAGGCACGTCCTTGCGGAAGGATTCCTGGATAAGCCAATTCGGCGTACTTGTGGCAAAGGCAATGGAGGCTGCTGTTGTAACCGGTCCGAGTGGATTATGCGGCGCGACACTGACGTAGTAGGTTTCCGCCATCGCCGCTATTTTTTTCGCTTCCCACAAACCGCCACAATGGCTAATATTCGGTTGAATTACCGCTACAGCACCCTTCTCAAGCAGCTCCCGGAATTGAAAGCGCGTCACCAACCGTTCGCCTGTCGCAATCGGGATATCCGTGTTTTCGGATACCTTTACCATGCCTAACACATTGTCTGGCAGGCAGGGCTCCTCAATAAAGAACGGTCTGTAGGGCGCCAATACTTTCGCATATTGTATAGCCATATCGGGAGTAGTCCTACCATGAAAATCGACCATAATATCGATGTCATCCCCAACAGCGTTACGAATGGATTCCATCAGTGTTTGCGCGTGATTGAGCACTTTATGTCCATCGAGCAGCTCGGTTCTCGGGACAACCATAATCTTAATCGCTGTATAGCCATCTTCAACAGACTTAATGGCGTTCTCCGTCATCGATTCTACTGTTTCTTTAAAATAGACAATATCGGCGTTTCCGCCGCCTGGGTGATCATACATCCGAATTTTGTCTCGGACTTTACCTCCAAGCAGCTTATAGACAGGCATATTTAGACTCTTCCCGAATATATCCCAACAAGCCATTTCAATTCCGCTGAGTGCACTCATTCCAATAACGCCGGCACGCCAGAAAGGTTGACGGTACATGATTTGATAAAGATACTCAATGCGTGTCGGGTCTTGGCCAATAATATAATGGGATAAATCCTCGATACAGCCTACTACACTCTTAACTCTATGCTCTAGAGAAGCTTCTCCCCATCCGACTAGTCCTTCATCGGTTTCAACCTTTACAAAAATCCAGTTCTTCGTATTCGCATTTACAACAATCGTTTTTATAGCTGTAATTTTCATCTGCAAATCCTCCTAATTAGTTATTGTGGACGTTCGTGAACGCCGTTTTTAATTTGTCGCGATTCTCACGGATTTCTTGAATAAAGTCGGACCACCATTCCTGTTGATCTGACAATGCGCTTGCATCCTTATAAAACTCCAGCACCTTAGGCCTTATCTGGTCATACATCGTTTGAATGTTTTCCAGCGAACCGTAAACCGGTGTCAACCATTTTCGACCGATCTGGGTATGTAACACTTCATCTGCCCAATCATAATCCTGACAGGCTACGCCAAAATCGTTGCAGGAGCCCTGAGCTATGATCCATTCGTACCTTTTGCCTGTTTCTTTGGCCATCAGTCCGAGCTCAACACCGAGCAGGTTGAGATGTGCTTCGGATTGGGTCAATTTCGTCGCGGCATTATAAGACGTTTTTATATCAATCGGATACTTGTAGAAAGGTACTCCATCCCGGTAAAGTCCGATTTCCCCCATCATGGAATGTCGGCATTCATCCCAAAGCTGCCGACTCTGATCCACATAATAGTCCCATGGCTTGTCTTTGACATTATAGATAAATGGAGCCATGTACTCCGGTACATCCATTTCGCGAAGCCGTTTATAGAGCAGGGCGTACGTCCTCTCATCATAATCTAGTGTTTCATCCCGATAATATTGATCGATTAATGCCGACTGGTTAAATTGATCGATAAACCGGCTATCGCGCTGAGGGATAAGATCCATGATATACTCTGATCCATCTGAACGAGCTTGAGGCAATGCAAAACCTTCAGGCGCAGCTAAGTCGCCGCTAATTCCTGAACAATGATGAAGAAATGAGCGTAGATGCGCCTCCCATTCGACTGCATTTCTTCGACTATATTCAGTTTCGGTCAGCGCCTCAATCGCCGCTTCTCCCCACGCGACCATTTCTTCCTCTTCGCGCAATAGGTTTTTTAACACACGGCAGGTCGGATGATCAATAATCGGGTTCGTTTCCGAAAGGTGCTTCTGAAATGAACGTATCAATTCAGGTTTAACGACCCGAAATATGCCGACTAGAAGTTCCACGGTGTTCTCCGCACGAATGACTTCATCAAAGAACTTTTGAAGTTTCGGATCTGGCACCCTATCAAGCTGTAAAGGAGGTTCACGCATTTCCGATACCCGCTTGCGAAGCTGAGCACTATGGTCGGCATCCTGCCACATATACAAGCTGAAGGCGCATTTCACTTCCCATTCCGGTGTGCTGGGCAGATGTGCTGCGAAAATCTGATTCAGCCTTGATTCCGCGTAATTATAGCGCTTAAGCAATTCCACGTTATGATCCACGCTGTAACCCGGTTTGCATGCATCCTCATAACTGCTCAGACCGGCCAATGGGGGAATCCCCAAATTGTTGATTTGCACTCTTTCCATTCGAAACACCTCCCACCGTTGATTATTCTTTCACCGATCCTAGAACGATACCTTTGACGAAATATCTTTGCAGAAAAGGATAAATGATCAATATAGGCAGCATGGCGACAATTAGTTTGGCTGAATTCAATGTTCGATCGGATGTCTGCATGTATTCTTTGACCTGCTCCGTTGACATTTTGCTTAGACTCTCCATATCAATCTTAAACACTAGCTGTTGAATATAGGTCTGCAATGGATAAAGCTCAGGCCTGCTCATATAGATCAATCCGTCAAAGAATGCATTCCAATGCCCTACAATACTGAACAATGTAACTGTCGCTACGGCAGGCAAGGACAAGGGAACATAAATAAACAGAAGTGTATTCCAAGGTCCGGCGCCGTCCATCATAGCGGCTTCATCCATTTCTTTAGGCAGACTGCGGAAGAAATTCATGAGAAGAATGACGGAGAATATGGGTACAGCTCCGGGCAAGATCAGCGACCAAATCGAATTCCCCAGTCCAAGTGATGTAACAAGGATATAAAGAGGGATAAGCCCGCCGGAGAACAGCATGAAAAAAATCATGTACCACATGTATATATTTCTTGATGGAAAATGTTTGGCATCCTTCGATAATGGATAAGCCATCATGGTAGTCAGCACAAACTGGACGGAGCATCCGAGCAATACTCTCTTCACAGAAATAAGAAAGGCATCCATAAATCCATTGTCCTCGATAATTTTACGGTAAGAGGTCAAATTGAAATCTATGGGGAGCAGATAGACCCTTCCCGCATTCGCTGCAGCTCTTCCACTGAAAGACAAGGCAATGGCATTCAGTACTGGAATCAAGCATAAGCAGCAGATCAAGATTAATATTGAGATCAGGGAAAAATTAATAAGTCGATTGGTAAACGATTTGTTCCTTACCATTTATGAACACCCCCTTGCTGTTAAAATATACGATAATTGGCATATTTCGCAGCCAACCTGTAGGAGATAATAATCAAAATAATCGCAACGACCGATTTGAGCAACCCGGTCGCAGTAGCAAGGCCATACTTCGCTTGCAAAATGCCGAGCCTGTATACATAGGTATCGATAATATCCCCGCTATGGTAGACCAATGGATTATACATCGTAAAGATCTGATCGAAACCAGCATTGAGAACGTTTCCAAGACTAAGCGTCAACAGCAATAGGATGGTTGGTGTAATGCCCGGAAGCGTAATATGAATGAGCTGATGAAATCGTTTAGCCCCATCAATCTCTGCCGCTTCGTATAAGACAGGATTAATTCCAGTTAACGCTGCTAAATAAACAATGGCGTCAAAACCAAATTCCTTCCAGGTATCGGTCGCAATAATAATGAACCTGAACCAAATATTACTGGCCATAAACATGACCGGCTCTCCGCCGAAGAACATAATGATTTGATTGATCATACCGTCCAGGGAAAACATAGTAATAAAAATACCCGCTAATATGACCCAAGAAAAAAAATGCGGAAGATAAACGATCGTTTGCGCCATACGTTTGAACCCACTTGACCGCACCTCATTAATCAGAAGCGCGAAGACAACGGGAACGATTGTACTCGCAATGATTTTCAGAACAGCGATCAGAATCGTATTGAAAAATACTTGTTTAATGTCCGGGATTGAGAACATAAACTCAAAATTACCCCATCCGATCCATTCCTGTTTCAATAGTTCTTTCCCAGGGATGAAATTCTCAAAGGCAATGACGATTCCGGCAACAGGGATCGCTGAGAAAATAGTCAATAGAATAACTCCGGGAAGCAGCATCAAATGATAGTGCATGATAAAGGCTTTATTTTTCATTACCGTTCCTCCATAGAGTCATTGAAGGTAGGAGGCGCATACCCAAACAGCTATGCGCCCAATAACCTCCATTTCTTTTAGCAATGACATTGTAATCGCTTACTTAGCATTTTTCGATTCGTTGATTTCCTTTAGAATTTGAGCGCCGCCGATTTTATTCCATTCCTTCGCGAAATCATCGAAGCTGTCCAGTGATTGCCGGCCTAACACGATGTTTAAGAACGTTTCATCCTGGAGCTTATTCAGAATCTCCATTTTATCAATCATCGTCTTTGTTTTACCAAAAAACTCGTTTCGTGTGACTTTGAAGCTCTTATCCGTAATTAACGCAGACGCTTCATATCTCGACTTCTTTTCACCCCATGCGTTCTGATCCTGCTTCGGATTCGTCTTTTCTTTCAACATACTTTCGTACATAGGCTTGGTACTTTCGCTGCACTTCGATTCGTCTTGAGCATCCCAGCAAGTTTTGAGATTCGTATGTTCATTGAAAACGGTATCATTGTTTCCAACCACCATTCCGACCGGCCATGAAAGCCATACTTGCACGTTTTTCCCCCGATAGTAATCTTTTGCTTCTGGGTCCGCAAACATCACGCTGTCGTAAAACACATTAAATACATTAATAACAGCATCCGGGTATTTATAACCTTTTTTCACGACCAAAAATTCGTCGGAGCTAGGGTCCTGGTCAAATATATTGATAGTACCTTCACTATCAGTGATACCCGTGAAAGGTGTCCATTCTGCTTTCGGATTAAGCTTTATGCTATCGGGGAGCGGCCAATAACCATACCACCAGGGACCGGATATAATTCCGGCTTTTCCACTGGCAACAACCTCCTCGGTTTCTTCACGGGTAGCAAATTGTTTATCGATAATACCCGAGGCGTATAAGTCACGAAGCTTCCCTAATGCCGCTTTCGTCTCTGGTTGTGTACCGCCATATACGATATTACCGTCTTTATCCTTAATCCATTGCCGTGGAAACGATTTATAAACCCCGAAGATTGGATTGAAATCCATCCCGCCGTTCCAGTCGCCTCCAAGTCTTGTCGATCCGGTTAGCCCCAATGTATCCGCTTCACCGTTACCGTCCGGGTCTTGTTCGATAAAGGCCTTAGCGACTTTTTCCAATTCATCAAGTGTTCTCGGAATCTTAAGGCCCAGTTTATCCAACCAGTCCTGTCTGATCCACATCATCGTTTGTTGGCCACCGTAATTGGTTCCCGGAAGACCATATAATTTACCGTCAATCGTTGCCCTGTTCAAAGCACGTCCATCGTAGCTGTCATACATTTCTTTCAGCAGAGGACTTGCAGTGTTATCGTAGATATCCGTTAGGTCTTGGATGAGATTCGCATCAACCAATTGATGCAGCTGCAGCTCGTTTACAAAAAATGCATCTGGTAGATCCCTGCTCGTAATCGCGAGGTTTATTTTTTGCTGATAAGCTTCATCCGTTTGGGTTTCAAAAGCATAGGAGATCTTTACATTCAGCTTATCGAGCAAATGTTTGACATATAAGTTATTTGTAAATGTTTCTCCTTCGGGGAGCCTTGAATCAGCAAGAGTACCATTGTTTCTACCAATGGATAAATCAACTACACTGTCAAATTTGCCATACGGTCCCAAGCCCTTTGCTGCAGCTGCATTATCTTGATCTGAGCTGTTGTCCTTGCTGCAAGCCGAAGCAACCAGTAGAAAACAGATTAACATCACCACAATACCTTTCATTCGATAAACCTTCATCTTCATTCCCCCAGCTTCAAATTTAAAGCTACATGGTCATCAAGGTATGTAACTTCAACGTGGTACCGCTTACATAACTCTTCTGTCAACGCTGTACAAATCAGATAAACAACTGATTGCTCCTAAATGCCGTATCATGGGGCTTGGAAATGTGTAATCGCAACGTACTCAAGAAGTTACAAGCTTAGACTCGTGATGGATGATCAGAATGTCCAGTAGGAAGGTTACAGGTGGGAAGGTTCTAGGTGGGAAAAATGAGGTTCATATCTGGATGTTGATGGTGAGATTGATTTGCTAAATCGATTTACTAAATCGATTATGTGACTATAATAGGTCACCGTTTATTTGTTTGTCAATCATTTATTAACAACATGTTGCCTGAGATCAGCACTCGCCCGATTGCCTCTCGGAACGAGCGCTGCGACATCGTTTGGCGAATTGTGTATCGCCTGTTCTATGATTGGATTGCGGCCGTTGTGCCACCAATCTGAAGCCTTGGACTTAATACGATTTTACGTGGCGTTGAGAGTGGGGACTGGAACATTTCCATAATAAGCGAAATTGCAGAAGTCCCCATCTCAAACTTAGGTTGGGCAACGCTAGTTAATGGCGGGTCTACAATGGCAGACACCCATGTGCCGTCGAATCCAGCGACTGAAATATCTTCCGGAATTTTCTTTCCAGCAGATTTCAACGCTTTAATTAGTCCAATGGCCATCATATCGTTGGTTACTAGAATCGCTGTGTGATCCAAGCCTTGCCTAACCCATTTCTCCCCTTCTTTTTCTCCATCTTCAATTAGCGATCCGTCCGTATAAATGACCTGTCTGACTTCTGACAGACCTGCCTCTTCCATGCAATGATAATAGGCGCGAATACGGTCTTTCACGTCGTTGTACTCCGATTTTTCCGACAGTAATGCAATGCGCGTATGCCCTAATGACAAGAGATGACGCATCACCATTTGAATGCCGCTAAAATTATCGGTTACGATACAAGTTGTTCTGCCGTCAAGATAATCGTTTCCAACCAATACCACATGCTCAATCAGATTTTCCACCTTGCTGAGCAGATCCTTAGAGATATCCATGGCCAGCAATCCATCCATAGAGAATTGGTTCAGAAGCCGAAGCCCGGCGTCCATATTTTTGCCGTCCATAAGATTTAATGTAATCACATTTACGCCTCTATTCATGGCCTCCTGATAAATCCCCTCTGCCACTTCGGCATAAAAAGGATTCTGGAGATTAGGCAGCATGAGTCCGATCACATTGCTCTTTCCAGTAGCTAATGCGACTGCAGCATGATTGTATTGATATTTCAATTTCTCCACTGCATTCATGACCCGTTGTTTCGTATGTGTCTTTACACCAGGTTGCTGATTAATGACCCTGGACACTGTAGCAACAGAAACCCCAGCTTCTTTTGCCACATCGTAGATGGTTACAGACATTTCGCACAACCCCGTCCAATTTCGTATTTAAGGTAGCTTATAAATTTGTTAATGAGCGTATGTAGCCTAACGCTTTTTGTGCATATTCAACGGGGTTCGCCGTAAGCGAATCCTGCTCGGCCTCAATGATTAGCCAACCCTGGTACTCCACGTCCGCGAGCGCTTCAAAGAACGGCCTGAAATCCAGCGAACCATCGCCCGGAACGGTGAACACGCCCATGCGCACGGAATCGTTAAAATGGATGCCTTCTTGCTTGACGCGGTCAAGGACTTCTTGTCTAACGTCCTTCAAGTGAATGTATTTGACTCTGTTACCGTATTTGCGGACAACGGCAACTGGATCTACACCGCAATAATGCAGGTGGCCCGTATCAACAAGCAGGGAGACGATTTCCGGATTCGTTCCGGCGCATAGGCGATCGGTTTCTTCCATTGTTTCCACACCTGTGCCTGCATGGATGTGATATACGAGCGTCATACGGTGAGCGCGGCAAAACTCGCCAGCAGCGTTCAAGTTCTCGCACAGTGAAGCCCAATGCTCGTCACTGTATTTGCGGACCCCTTTATGCGATCGGTCCTCCCTCGGATCCCAGTGCACAGAGCCTCCGCCGTCAGCCGTAACCACATAGCGGGCGCCCATTTCCTTCAAGAACAATACGTGCTTCTGGAATTTATCCATCGCTTCTTCATCTGCCGCCGTAGGATCGGAGAACAGAATGTCGCACCAGCCCGATGTGACAACAAGGCCTCTCGCACCAAGCTCCTTGCGGAGCTTGCTCGGATCCTTCGGATATTTTCGACCGATTTCCGTACCTCTGAAGCCTAGAGCTTGCATCTCGTCCACAATTTGCTCGAAGGAGTAATGATCACCTAAATCCGTCAAATCGTCATTTGCCCAGTTAATCGGCTGAATACCCAGCTCGCAGTTATAAAAAATAGTCATCATGAAACCCTCCTATACGTGAACGGCTTTACCACCTTGGGCAGCGCTTTGATAGCAAGCTTCTGTAATGAGTACCGACTTATAACCATCTTCGGGAGTGACACTAAATGGTTTGTTTGATGCAATCGCACCCAGGAAGTCTTCATGCATTTGCGCATATCCCCATTTTTGGTTACGTTCCAGGTTCTTCACATCCGTAATATCGAGAGTTGCTTGATTGGAACCACAGTGCAGAACTTTGTCCAGTTCTTCGGTTACGATCGTAGCATGATTGCCCCAAAGCTGGACACGCTCGGAAGGATAGGCCCACGACGCATGACCGTTTGAGCTCATGACTATGGATTTCCCATTCTTGGTCGTAAATATAAACGAGAAGTTGTCTTGCAAAGGATAATAGCTTTGCTGAGCAATACACTGCACCTCAGCGATTTCCCCAATCAGGAATCGAATCATATCAAACATATGGATCGTTGTGTCATATAGAAATCCGCCGGTCAATGCTGTATTGATGACCCATGGGGGAGAAGTCATATCCCCGTCGTTCATTATGAAATTAGCAGATTGAACCTCAAAGCCTTGCCGAATCCAGTCTTTAGCCCTTGCATATACAGGCGCGAAACGGCGGTTAAACCCGACATAGAGACGATTCTCTGTTCCTGCCAGCTCTGTCATAATTTCATCCGCATCGGCAAGGCTCGTAACGAAAGGCTTCTCACCGAAAACGATTGCGCCCTCTCTTAAACCATCAATGATCACCTGTTTGTGCTTCGTATTCGGTACCGTTACAAATACGATTTCGGCTCCGCCGCTTTGAATCATTTCCTGCACATTTCTGTATGCTCTTCCTCCATGAATATCACAAAATTTAGTACAGCGCTCCAGATCAATATCAGTAACCCCTACAAACTCAACATCTTGACGATTCTTAAGTAAGGAGGTATGCAATCCCCCCATATTCCCTGCACCGACTACTCCAATTTTCATGATCATTCCACCTCAAAGGTTGATTTGATAGCTACATTCTTCATCGATAATCCACTTGCTTGAAATTAGGCGCTGTCCCTACACGTAATTGTTTCGTAAAAAATGTAAGCGGTTAGATTTTTGATTAAAAAAAAAGTCACCACTAAGTATTTCTTTTCTAGTTGACGCTATTTAAGTTGGTAAAATAAATCTAAGCGCTTAGATTTTTAAATATAGCTTACTTTCAATATTGTGGCAATACCTATCTTTTGGTCTTTCGCACAAATAAAAAAACTGATGCTATGAGCAAAGCTAAACGGCCTCAGTCCTATAGAATTCAGGATAAGGCCGCCTAATTGCTTTTATTTTGCTGACATTTCACCTTGATAGTTTTGGCGTTTTACTCTGCCGCCCATCAGGTAACGTCCAAGACGTATGGATGGCAGCTCGACATAACGATAAGACAGTGCAGCGAGTGCCAGGCTGAGGCCAACGGTGCCAACTAGCAGCAAATAAGGCGAGATATAGTATTTCTCATAATCGTCCGGGTATAGGATTGATGATTGATTGGTGAACAAGTTCATCAATGCGATCAATACGACAAGGTGTACGAGGTATAAGCTGTACGAGACACGTCCGACAAACGCGATCGGCCGCCAATGGAGAACGCTTTTAAACCTTACCGATGCTAAAGCCGCGATAATAAAGAAGCTCGAGGTTAACATTGTAAACCAGTCCGACACAAGGTTCCCTTCAAGTCCCCAGTGATCCCAACCCAGATTGTTTCCCCACGTATATACGATGAAAGCAACAATACCAAGCACAAGTCGAGTAACGATTCGAAGGCTTTTGAAATAATCCACCAGGCGATGGCGGTGCTTCGCCATAATTGCGCCTACAACAAACATGAATACGTAATGCGCTGTATCGTAATAATTCGTGAAGAAATCGATGCTTTCTTGATAGCGCACATGTAGGAGAATCCCGCAGATCGATAGAACGAAACCGATCAAGCAGCTCCACATCCAGTTCGCCCTCATGACGAACCAAATAATGAAAGGAAATAGAAGCGCTATGCGCATCTCCATGACAAGTGACCAAACGACCGGATTGAAATACTGCTGATGGAATTGATCAATCATGAAAACGTGCTGTAAAATCGGAACCCAGCCGATCGGCCTGGACCAAAGATCGTTAATCGGAACACGATAGCATAGAAGGCGCAGGATGAGCCCAAATGCGAGAGAGACGATATAAGGCGGGTACAGCCGGATCAGACGCCGAAGCATGAAGTTGCCATAACCACGTGATTTCCCCTCGGCAAACGGCAAAGCCAACACAAATCCACTTAAGAGAAAGAAGAAAATTACGGCCTGATGGCCGGCCAGCAAGATCTGAAGCGGTGAATGATACAGCCATGGCAAAGCAGCCATTATTCCAAGAAGCGAGGCGGAATGATAGAGCACCACACTCATGGAAGCGATTCCACGAAGAGAGTCTAATTCACCCAGCCGCCCATTTTCAGCCATCCGATATTCTCCCCCTTATATTAAAAGCGATCATTTTAATAGGGCAACTTAGTTTAGCTAAAATATCACATAGAGTATACGGATTGTCAATCATTGAAATGATTAACATCAGCTGGGCATGAAAAAAGAGGCGTCCCACAAGTTCAGTGAACTCATGAGAAGCCTCTCGTTTTCTGCCGATGTTACCCTTTAGTTACCCTTAGGATACCCCGACACCTTAAAACCCTTATAAATCAAGGGCTAAGGGCGCATATTACATCATGCCGCCCATACCGCCCATGCCACCCATGCCGCCCATATCAGGCATGCCTGATTTGTTAGCTTCTGGCTTGTCAGCAACAACTGCTTCAGTTGTCAGGAACATAGCTGCAACGGATGCCGCGTTTTGCAGTGCGGAACGTGTTACTTTCGCAGGGTCAACGATACCTGCTTCGAACATGTTTACCCACTCGCCAGTAGCTGCGTTGTAGCCTACGCCGATTGCTTCTTTTTTCAGACGCTCAACGATAACGGAGCCTTCTTGACCCGCGTTAGCTGCGATTGTACGAACTGGCTCTTCCAACGCACGAAGTACGATGTTTACGCCTGTTTTCTCGTCGCCAGTAGCGTTAACTGCTGCTACAGCTGCGTATACGTTCACGAGTGCTGTACCGCCACCGGATACGATACCTTCTTCCACTGCTGCGCGAGTGGAGTTCAGAGCATCTTCGATGCGCAGTTTGCGCTCTTTCAGTTCTGTTTCAGTTGCTGCGCCAACTTTGATTACCGCTACGCCGCCAGCAAGCTTAGCAAGACGCTCTTGCAGCTTCTCACGGTCGAAGTCGGAAGTTGTTTCTTCCAGCTGCGCACGGATTTGGCCGATGCGAACATTGATGTCTTGCTTGTTGCCAGCGCCGTCAACAACGATTGTGTTTTCTTTCGTTACGCGGATTTGACGAGCTGTACCCAGTTGATCAACAGTTGTTGCTTTCAGCTCAAGGCCGAGCTCTTCTGTGATCACTTGGCCGCCTGTCAGAGCAGCGATGTCGCCAAGCATAGCTTTGCGGCGGTCGCCGAAGCCAGGAGCTTTAACAGCTACGCAAGTGAATGTACCGCGCAGACGGTTAACGAGCAATGTTGCCAGTGCTTCGCCTTCAACGTCTTCAGCGATGATAAGCAATTGCTTGCCGGATTGAACCACTTTCTCCAGAACAGGAAGGATCTCTTGAATGTTGGAGATCTTCTTGTCTGTGATCAGAATGAATGGATTGTCGAGGACAGCTTCCATTTTGTCTGTATCAGTGATCATGTATGGGGAGAGGTAACCGCGGTCGAATTGCATACCTTCAACCACTTCAAGCTCCGTTACGAAGCCTTTGGATTCCTCAACTGTGATAACGCCGTCGTTGCCGACTTTCTCCATCGCTTCAGCGATCAGTTGGCCAACTTCATCGTCAGCGGAAGAGATCGAAGCAACTTGTGCAATAGATTGCTTGCCTTCGATTGGCTTCGCGATTACTTTCAGCTCTTCAATAGCTGCACGAACCGCTTTTTCGATACCTTTGCGGATAACCATTGGGTTAGCGCCTGCAGTAACGTTCTTCAGACCTTCGCGGATCATCGCTTGCGCAAGAACCGTTGCAGTTGTCGTACCGTCACCAGCAACATCATTAGTCTTCGTAGCTACTTCTTTAACGAGCTGTGCACCCATGTTCTCGAATGCATCGTCAAGCTCGATTTCTTTCGCGATGGACACGCCATCGTTCGTGATTAGTGGGCTGCCGAATTTCTTCTCAAGCACCACGTTGCGGCCCTTAGGACCAAGTGTAACTTTAACGGCATTAGCCAGTGCATCTACACCGCGCAGCATTGCGCGACGAGCGTCTTCGCCGAATTTAATTTCCTTCGCCATCGTTAATAACCTCCTAATGTCTTGTAAAAAATAAGTAAGACGTATCTGTTTGTTGCCATGTATGTGGAGTCAAGCCGGAAGGCTTAGCCCAAGATCGCGTGAATGTCGCTTTCTTTCATAATCAAAAGCTCTTTGCCTTCGAACTTCACTTCTGTACCAGCATATTTGGAGAACAACACGCGGTCGCCTTCCTTAACTTCAAGCGCAATACGTACGCCGTCTTTAACCGCGCCGCTGCCTACAGCGATAACTTTGCCTTCTTGCGGCTTCTCTTTCGCTGTTTCCGGCAACAAAATGCCGCTAGCAGTCGTTTCTTCTTTCGCGATTGGTTCGATCAATACGCGTTCACCTAAAGGTCTGATCATGAAAATAGCCTCCTCCTGATTTGGTGCTGCAAATTTTTACTGTTAGCACTCGCAATCATCAAGTGCTAATAACAAGTTTTATAATACCGATTTTACCGACAAATTTCAAGTCTTACGATCACGAATTCAAATGAATTTTACAATCAACCGAAGCTGCCCTGCTGCAAATAAAAAAAGCCGACCAAAAGGTCGACCTTACCTATTAATTCCCATATTCTGCTTCCCAAGCCTTATCAGCCTTAAGCTGTTTCCGGTACACGACGCTCGACAGCAGCACACTCAGTTCATACAACAGAATGAGCGGGGCTGCTACTAGTGAATCGGATATAAAGTCCGGCGGCGTTACGATGACACCGATGATGATGAGGATGAAATACGCCAGACGGCGCATCTTCCGCAGTCGCTTCGGATTCAGAATGCGCAGCTTCGTCAGAAACATAATCGCAATCGGCAGCTCGAAGAGGAGCGAGATTGGCAGAATAATATTGAACATAAACGAGAAGTACTGATAAATACCGTATGTTTCGATCAAGTTTAAATGTCTTGCAACCTTCGTCGTGAAATTAAACGCCATCGGGAACACAACCAAGTACGAGAAGGCCAATCCGACCAGAAACATAAAGAGCACGAACGGGATAAACATCAACGTTGCCCGCTGCTCCTGCACGCGAAGCGCCGGCTTAACGAACGACCAAATCTGATACGCTGCTACAGGCAGCACCAGAATAAGCGCGATAACAAGCGCAAATTTCATATAAATGCCAATCGCATCCCACAAGGAGAATGCGTGAAGCTCCATGCCCTTAACCGGCTCCTGGTTAATGAGGAAATTATATACCGGGTCCGCGCACACAAGGCCGATAATCATTCCGATCACGAGGACAATGATGATGATGATCAAACGCTTGCGAAGCTCGCCAATATGATCAAACAGCGACATAAGCTGATCGCCGCGTGCCGCATCCGCAGTCATGGGTTCTTTCCTATCTGCCACTGCTTACAACTCCTTCCAAGCAAAAACGACATTGATGCCACTATGTAAGAACACAAATCGATTTTGTGCCTTGACTAAAAAAAGCGGGCCCCAGTTATTCTGGGAGCCGCTTGTTCGTGCTTTGATCTTCAGTAGCCGTACGATCCGTACGGTTCACTTCAACCCGATTCGCCTGATTGCGATCACGATCGTCGTTATCGTCCATTATGTCTTTCGCGCCTGCCTTGAATTCCTTCAGCGTGCGGCCGAATGCGCGGCCGAGCTCGGGCAGCTTGTTCGGTCCGAACAGCAGCAATGCGACAAGTGCAATAAGTAGAAAACCTGTTACGCCAATACCATTAAACATCTTTAAATGACCTCCTTCTATTGACTTGTAAAGCTTATGCAACGAGTAATCTGCCTAGTAGGGCAGAGGAAGTAGTCAGTTCACTTCATTAATCATTAACCATGATGATCATTAACAACCATGCAGCCCGCCATAGCCCATCCCGACAATGTCCGCTCTTGTAATGGTGTCGCCTGCGAGAATCCGCGGCAGCAGCACATTGAACGCGGTGTACGGGTCATGCATGACACAGCCTGGGAGTCCCATAATCGGTACATCGCCGATATAGCCCATAAGCAGCATCGAGCCTGGAAGCATCGGTGTTCCATAGCTAACAATTTGCGCGCCGGCCTCGGCAATCGCAGCTGGCGTGCGGTCATCGGGGTCTACCGACATCCCGCCTGTTACAAGTATCATATCATACGACTGATCGCGTAAATAGTGTATTTCCTTGACAATTGTATGGCGGTCATCCGGCGAGAAACGCTGCTCTGCAATCTCCGAACCGAGCGACTCTACGATACGTGTAACGGCTGGACCGAACTTATCCTGAATCCTTCCAGAAAATACTTCTCCACCCGTCGTCAGCAGGCCGATCCGGAATTTGCGAAGTGGCTTCAAGCGAAGCGGAGACGCGCCTTCGTGCAGTTCCTTATAGCTGACAATTAGCTCTTCCACCGCGTGCACTTTAGCCTCTGGCACAACTAGCGGAATGACCCGCGTCGCAGCCAGCTGTCCGCCGGGCATTATCACTGCGTTCGTCAGCACCGTCGCAAGCGCAATCTCGCCTAGCTCGTTAACGGCATGAACGACAGCCGGGTCGATCTCGGCTATGGCTGGAACGTCCAGCGCCGACTTGATCGCCACCTTGCCCTCATGCGGCTCAGACAGCTGAAGGCTCTCGCACCAGAGCGCACTTGCCATACGGCGGGCCGCGTCATCCTCATGCAGATCGCCTTCGGCAAGCTCCATAATGTAAATATGCTCCTTGCCAATATCAAGGAGCTTAGGTATATCTGCTTCTGTAATCAAATGGCCTTTCTTAAACAGTCGTCCCTTAAACTGCCCGGGGATGATCTGAGTCAGATCATGCGCGAGCCGAAGGCCGATCGCTTCCTGCACGGGCACTTCCTTCAATACCGTACGTTTGCTCTCACTCACTCTGTATGCTCTCCTATCCGGCCGGAGAGGATGCTAAGTGCATGCGGGAGCTGATCCATAATGGCCAATAAATTTTCATGTACACCCTTCGGGCTGCCAGGCAAGTTAATAATCAGTGACCGGCCGCGAATGCCGCATACACCGCGCGATAGCATCGCTCTGCGTGTGCGCTGCATAGCGCCAACGCGCATCGCTTCTGCAAGTCCAGGCACTTCGCGATCGATGACTTTCAGCGTCGCTTCCGGTGTCAAATCACGTGGCGCAAGTCCTGTGCCGCCCGTCGTAATGACAAGGTCCGCTTGATAGTAGTCGGTCATCTCAATAAGTGCCGCCATAATTTCATCCTGCTCGTCGGGTACTATCCGGTAATCGACGATTTCTCCGCTGAGCTCTTCTTCTACCAGCTCCCGGATAACTTGTGCGCTTGTATCCTCGCGCTCGCCTCGCGATCCTTTGTCGCTCGCTGTTAATAACGCTACTTTCCACCGCATGAGCTTCTTCCCCCAATCGCTTTTTCAGAAAGATATGCCATTAACGATCAACTGTATAATCACCGTTTTTTCCGCCGCTCTTCGCGCTCAGATAGGTCGGTCCGATACCCATGTCCTTCTGCAGCGCCTTGCACATATCGTACACGGTCAGCGCAGCCGCGGAGACTGCTGTTAGTGCCTCCATCTCAACGCCGGTCTTACCGGTCGTCTTCACAGTGCCTTCTATATATAGCTCATCCTTGCCATTATCAGCAAAAGCCAAATTCACGCCAGTCAGCGGAAGCGGATGGCACATCGGAATCCAGTTCGACGTGTTCTTCGCCGCCATAATGCCCGCCACTTGCGCAACCGCGAGCACATCTCCTTTGCCAATGGTGCCCGCTTTGATCCGTAACAATGTATCTTCTGCCATCGTCACAGTCGTACGCGCAACTGCAATGCGTGAGGTCACCTCTTTGTCGGAGATGTCCACCATGCGAGCTCTACCCTGTTCATTAAAATGTGTCAAATCCATCCTGCGCGCCCCCTTGTCACTCCATGTTCCGTAATGACCGCATCGACGGCCGCATCATGTTCGTCCATTGGCACGCTATCGACCCACTGCGCTTCGTAGCCAAGGCCTACCCAGAGCGGGAACTTCCGCTTCTGCTCAGCAGAGATACGACTCAGCACCTCATGAAACCGGTCATAATAACCGCCTCCGTAGCCCAGCCTGCCGCCGCTCGTATCGAACGATAACCCCGGCACGAAGATGACGTCCGGCAGCTGAACGGCCAAATCCCATCGTTGCACCGTCGTAGAATCCGGTTCTCTAATGCCATAAGCGCCAGGCACTAGTTCGTCCCAAGCCTGAAGCAAATACAGCTCCATGGCACGGTTTTCCTTCACGCAGCGCGGCACAATGACTGAAATGCCTTTGCGCCAGCACCACTCAATCAAGAGTGTCGTATCGAGCTCCGAACGAAATGGGATATAGATCATAACGCTGCTCACCATCGGTCCTGCAAGGTGCTGCAGCCAATCGACTGTCTGCTGGCAGGCCGTATCCGACCAAGCGAGCCGCTGCTGCTCCGGGAAGCTGTCCCGCCGCTTCGCGGCAAGAAGCCGGGCCGTCTTCTTCTCCTCCGCATGCCTCATCCGATTCACCGCTTTGCTGGTCATAGTTACTCCATAGTTTATCACTATTGCCCAATTTTCGCCAATAAGCGGACAGCCATATGCATGTCGCACAATAACCATTTTTCATGTAAACTGAAGGGCATAGGAATTTTTCAAGCGGAGGTTTCAACAATCATGCTTCTTCAAGTTTCTGATGTATCCAAAAGCTACGGGGTAAGCAAGGTGCTCTCGTCCATTACATTCCAAGTGCAGCCGCGTGAGCGAGTTGGACTTGTCGGCGTGAACGGCGCCGGCAAATCGACACTGCTGCGGATTATCGCCGGAGAAATGTCTGCCGACTCCGGCACCATCTATAAATCGAAGGAAACGACGATCGGCTACTTGGCGCAATCGAGCGGCCTGCAATCGGATAAGACAATTGACGAGGAGATGCGCGCTGTCTTTGCTCACCTGCTTGAAGCGGAGAAAGAGCTTCGCACGCTCGAGCAGCAAATCGCTGATCCGAATCTCCACGCTGATGAAAAGCAGTATCAATCTATACTTGACCGATATTCGAAACTGTCCGACTGGTTCCGGGAGAACGGCGGGTTCGAGGTGGAAACCCGTATTCGAATGATTTTGCACGGGATGGGCTTCGGCCAGTTCCCTCCGGATACGATCATCTCCACACTGAGCGGTGGCCAGAAGACCCGCCTCGCGCTGGCGCGAATTCTGCTGCAAGCGCCGGATCTGCTCATGCTCGATGAGCCGACCAACTATCTCGATATTGAGACGCTCACTTGGCTCGAAGACTACCTGCGCGGCTATGACGGCGGCATTCTTGTCGTCTCTCATGACCGTTACTTCCTCGACGCTGTCGTCCAGACGATTGTCGAGATCGAGCGGCATGCGGCAAGACGCTATACGGGCAATTATTCCCGTTTTATCGATATTAAAGCGGCCGAATATGAAGCACAGATGAAGCAGTTCGACAAGCAGCAGGATGAAATCGCAAAACTCGAGGACTTCATCCAGCGTAACATCGTCCGTGCATCGACAACAAAGCGCGCACAAAGCCGTCGAAAGGCGCTTGAGAAGATGGATCGGCTCGACAAGCCGCATGGCGATCTGAAGAAAGCGAGCTTCTCCTTCGAGATTGAACGCCAAAGCGGTAACGATGTGTTGGACGTGAATGACGTCTCCATTCGCTTCCCGGAAAAACAAACGTCTCTCTTCGAGCATGTTTCTTTCCGATTAGAGCGCGGTGAAAATGTGGCACTGATCGGTCCGAACGGGATCGGCAAATCAACGCTGCTCAAGGCGCTTGTCGATCAGCAGCCATACGAGCAAGGCACTATTCGCTGGGGAACGAATGTGAAGATTGGCTATTACGACCAGGAGCACACGGGGCTGAACAAATCGAATACCGTGCTAGAAGAGCTTTGGAACACCTATCCGGGAATCGAAGAAGCGCGAATTCGTACCGTACTCGGCAATTTCTTGTTCAGCGGCGATGACGTGAAGAAGAAGATCAGCACGCTTAGCGGAGGCGAACGGGCACGTGTCTCCCTCTCGAAGCTGATGCTTGCCCATGCGAATATGCTCATTCTCGATGAGCCTACCAACCATCTCGACTTGTACAGCAAAGAGGTGCTGGAATCCGCGCTAATTGATTATGACGGTACCCTTTTATTCATTTCCCATGACCGTTATTTCCTTAACAAGATGGCGGAGCGCATTGTCGAACTTGGACCGGAAGGCACTCAGCATTTCCTGGGAAATTATGACGAAATGATCCAGAAAAAGCGTGAAACCGAGGAGCTCCAGCTGGAAACGCTGTCAACTCTGCAAGGAAAACCGAGCAAAGCCGCAGCCGCGCAGGAAACGGCCCCCGTTTCTTCGTACGAAGCCGACAAACAAGCGAAGCGTGACGAACGAAATCGGCAGCGCAAGCAGGAACAGCTTGAGAACGACATTGCCCGCTTGGAAGGCGAGATTGCCGTTCTTGAAGAGCAGCTCACCGATCCAGACGTGTACAATGACTATGTGCGAGTACAGCAAATCCAGTCCGATCTGGAGGCACTCAAAGGACAGCTCCAAGATGTTTATGATGCATGGGATCTGCTGCTCGCTTAAGCCAGCTTCACTTCTTTCATAATTGAGCGACGTTTGAACACATAGAGCAGCAATAGCGAACACAACCCGAATCCGGACAGCAGCCCTGCAGTCCGGATTATTGCTGTCCACTCCCCGAGCGAGATCAGCTGCCGCAGACCTTCAACTGCGTAAGTCATTGGCAGAAAAGGATGAATGAACCGGAACAGCCCCGGCTCCAGCACCACCGGATACGATCCGGAGCTCGAGGTGAGCTGCAGCATCAAGATCAGCACCGCGACGAATCTTCCCGTATCACTGCCAAGCACCGCGATCAGCATGAATAGAATCGCCGTAAACACAAGCCCAACCAGCATCGCGTAGATATACATCGCAAGCGGCGGCAGCACCGTCGGGATACCCAGCCCCGTATGCAAAATAAACACCGACAGCAACGCCTGACAGATGCTAACCGAAGCTAGCGCGACGTATTTGCTTCCGAGGTACGCGAGAGGGCCGTGAGGCAGAGCAAGCACCCGCCAAATGTCGATTACAAAGAACAGCACAAGAGAACCCACCCACAGCGACAGCGCGATAAAATAAGGCGCAAACCCTACGCCGTTGCTCGGCACTGGATGCAAATTCGTCTCCTCCAGCATGACCGGATCCGCGATAACCGCTTGGCGGTTGGCGGCTTGTCCGTCTGTGGACGCCATACCCGCGGCGTCCGCTAATTTGTCCGCCAGTTCGCCCTGCCCTCTATTCATCTGTGCAAGGCCGTCTTGAAGCGAAGCAGTCCCATCGCCAAGCTTCGCGTTGCCGATGCGAAGCGCCTCCACTCCGCTGCCAAGCTGCAGCAGCCCGTTCATCAGCTTACTGCTTCCTTGCTGCAATTGACCCACGCCACTCGCCACATCTCTTACCCGTTCGGCAATGTTTTGCGCAGCCGATTGCTGCTTGCCTAGCAACGAGGATACGTTATCTGCCGCCGTGCGGAACTGATCCATTTGCCCTGCTAGCTGATCCAACTTCGGCGTCAATGCAGCTGCTTCGCTAGCGATTTGTCCGATGGATTGATCGAGCGATGATTTAAGATGGTCAATCGATTGTGTCACTGCCTGCAGAGTGCCGGCCGCGTCTGCCCCTGTCGACTGGATACTGCCAAGCTGCTCCGCCAACTGCTTATAGTTCGTATTGCTGGTGAGATCTGCATTAAGCTGCCCTAAGTCTTGAAGCAGCTGCTGCCCGGTCTGTGCCCGATTATTCATATCGGAGACTTGCGTCTGCACCGGGCGAACGAGCGTATTCAATGTGTTTAAATCTGAGGCCGCACTCTTGACGTTTGCTAGCTCACCCCGAAGCATGGTCATATCATGGCTTACTCCTGTTAACGATGTGAGCAAGTTGGATTGTGAAGCGGCTAACTGCTTGGCAGGGTCGAGTGCAGTCTGTGTGATCGAAGCAGCGCGAACGCCATTCCACTGATCAATGCCGGCAGAAGCCAGCTCCGCCCATGCATTCAGCTTCACGAGCCCATTCTCCAACTCGTTTGCTCCGCTTGTTATGGTTTGCAAGCCTGTGGACAGCTTCGTCATACCGCCTCCGCTTTGGGTTAATCCGTTTGCTAACTCGCCTGCACCCTTATACGCTTGCTCCGATGCAGCAGACAGCTTGGCAGCGCCGTCCGCTGCGTCCTGCAGCCCTTTTGCTCCATTAAGCACCTGGTCGAAAATAACGCTTAAATAGTTTTCCTGCAGCTCCTTGCGCAGCTTATCATTCACACGGTCTGCTACGGCACGCACAATCTTGGCCTGCAGCATGTTGCTCCCTTCGCTTAACTCCATGTTCAAGCGAGTCGGCTGTGGATGATCGCTGCTGACGCTGTATGCTTGTGTCGAGAATTCAGGCGGAAGATAGAGAGCAAGCGCATAGCTCTCTTTCTTGATCCCTTTGCGGGCTTGCTCCCTACTCACCTCCGTCCAGTGGGTATCGGTATCCGCGATCAACTTCGCTACAAGCTCACTGCCCAGATTGTGCTGCTCACCTCCGCGTTTCGCGCCTGTATCTTCATTAACGATCGCAAGGGGGAGCTTGTTCAGCCTTGCCGTCGGATCCCAGAATGCCCACAAGTAAATGAAACTGTATATGAGCGGAAGGACCATGAGGCCCAGCAGCGATTTACGCACGGCACGGGATCCCCACATGGATTTGATATCGAGAATAGCCAACCTCCATCCACTGATTGTACTTGCCGCACTCGTCGGACTCGTCGTTTCCTGCATTGCATGTTCCTCCCTATCGTCTGTATAAGTAGCATTTGCACGAAGGCGGCCGCACATGCGGTTTTTCAATCTATCCCCCTTGTCCACAGAATTATCCACAGCTATGGATGAATTGTGCGGCAATTCTGGCACTATTAACGAGGTTAAACATGAATAAATTTAACGTTTCTTTAATATTAGAAGTTCCTGAGAATTATGAGAGCTGTTATTATCCACTTTATCCACATTGTCCACAGTTTGGTTGTGAAAAACTTATCCGACATTTGTTCACAATGTAAACGCCCATTTTATGCGGCTTTCACGCACTTGTTCACATTGGAAGGTAATGTTGTGAGTAAGTCTGTGGATAACTGTTGCGTAGCCGTGGAAAAAGAAAAACAGAGGGCTGGATAACCCTCTGTTTGGCTCTGTTAATTGGTGATTGCAGCACGTAGCTGCGAGCAGATTCGCTCGATAAGGTGGGCGTTGCCACGCGGCGCATCCGGCCACTCGGCAAGCTGCATCGGATGCCAGAACGGCTCCGGTGTCCCGGCATAGCGCGGAATAAGATGCATATGAAAGTGCGGCACAGCATCACCTCGCACATAGCTGTACACATGCTCCGCTTGCAGCTTTTCTCGGAGTGCGCGGCTCATTCGGTTCGTGGCGACGAAGACTGCGCCTGCCTCCTCGTCCGTCAGATCGCCAAGCCCTCGCGCATGCCGCTTCGCTTCGACGATCAGATAGCCGAGATACACACTTTGGTTCTCGCCGCCAATCCCCATATGTGATACGGATAGATGCTCGTTCTCATAGATGACGCCTCCTGCTGACTTAATGTCTCCGCGGTGCTTGCTGCATATGAAACACGGCTGGATGTCCATACGGTTAGGCGCCTCCTTTTGGGCAAATCAGCTGACTCGCTTCAGGCTTAGGCCAGTTGTTCCATATCTTCTTCTGATTCACTATCCTGCATGCTCACTAGCATCTGATTGCATGCTCCCACGTAAGCCTGTGCCGCCGCCAAAATAATATCGTTATGCACAGCCGTCCCCGTATACCGCCGATTGTTATGCACAATGCTGACATTCGCTTCGCCATGTGCATCTTCGCCTGTAGATAACGAGTGGATCTCCAGATCCTCGAACTCTGCGGACACCGGAATCGCTTGCTGCAAGCAGTGAATAACTGCTTCAAGCGGACCTGTGCCAGTGCCTGTCAGCGTCCGTTCCTCTTGGGAGTCGCGCTCGCGGATCGTTACAGAAGCGATGCGGGAACGCTGCGTGCCAGCAAGCACCTGCAGGTCGATCAGCGTGTATGGATCATGCTGCGTCGCTGTCGATTCGCTAGCCAGACGGACGAGGACGTCGTCGGGTACGATTTTCATCTCGTCGGCTTTCTCTTTGAAGCGGTTATACACATCAAGCAATTGCTCGTCAGTCAGCTCGATGCCGAAATCAGCCAGTCTATGCTTAATCGCGTGACGGCCGGAATGCTTGCCAAGTACGATCATGCTGCGTGGAATGCCCATCGCTTCAGGGTCCATAATCTCGTAGGTGTTACGGTTCTTCAAGAGGCCATCTTGGTGAATGCCCGACTCATGCTGAAAAGCGTTCCGACCTACGATTGGCTTATTGTACGCAATCGGGAAGTTCATCGCCCGGCTGACCATCCGTGATGTCTCGAAGATTTCACTCATCACGATGCCAGTCTCTGCCCTGATGGCCGATTTGCGCGTCTCGATCGCCATCACCAGCTCCTCCAGCGAGCAGTTACCCGCGCGTTCGCCGATGCCGTTAATCGTCACTTCTACCTGGTTCGCACCAGCTTGGATAGCAGCAAGGCTGTTCGCTACTGCAAGGCCAAGGTCATTATGGCAGTGTGCGCTGAACTGCACTTTATCCGCACCTCTTGCTCCTGCCCGTACCGTGCGGAACAAATTACCGTACTCCTCTGGCAGCGCGTAGCCAAGCGTATCCGGCAGGTTAATGACCGTTGCGCCTTCTGCGATGACCGCTTCGACCATCTCGATGACGAACTCACGGCCTGTGCGGCTCGCATCCATCGGCGAGAACTCGATTTCATCGACGAATTGCTTGCCGTAGGCGACCATCTGACGTGCGATCTCAAGTACCTCCTCGCGGGATTTCTTCAGTTGGAAATCCAGATGGATATCCGAGGAGGAGATGAACAGGTGTAGACGGCGGCGAGCAGCATCCATTGTGGAGCGGACCGCGGCGTCAATGTCGCCTTTGATCGCGCGGGCGAAGCCGACGATTTCCACGCCTTGCAGCTCGCGGGAAATCTGTTGCACCGCCGCGAACTCGCCTGGGCTCGATACGGGGAAGCCCGGCTCGATAATGTCGACGCCCAGCCTCGCCAGCTGGCGGGCTAGAACGATCTTCTGCTCCGGGCGCAGCGTCGCGCCCGGCGACTGCTCTCCGTCACGCAGTGTTGTGTCAAAGATGCGGATGATGCGGTTATTGGATTGGGGTTGAGATTGAGATTGATTCATAGACATAAGGGTTAACCTCCTAAATGGTTTATGGGATTTGGTTTAGATCGTTAGCTGGTTGGTAGAGCTGGTTTGCTGGACCTCTTGGGTTCGTTTAGCCAACTTTTGCTCGATGTAGCTGGTTTGCTGGATCTCTTGAGCTGCTGCCCAACAAAAAAAGCCCATCGTCTCTTGTGTAATCAAGAGACGACAGGCTTCATGAGCTTGCCGCGGTACCACTCTCGTTGCCCGAACACTCAAAGTCCGGACCCGCTTAAGCAGCTATACTCTCGGCGAGCATGGCGCAACTTGCTTGCCATAACTCACCTTCAATATGCTGCACCCGATCACGGGGGTTAGCCGTAACTGGTGTACTGCCGGCAACGAGCGCTTCGTGCTTAACGCCCCAAAGCATTGCCGCCGTGTTCCACCGTTCCGCTCCCAGGCGAGTTCGGATCATCCTTCGACTGCGTCGCACCACCCCGCAGCTCTCTGCTTTTCCCGGATTCGATTCCTACTGCTCCTGATCATTGCGTTTGACGATTTATGTTCACTTCAGTCGTAATAGCATCAAAAAAAGCCTGCCATCTCCGATTCGAATACTTTCGAATCAAGAGACGACAGACTTGTTAGTCCAGCGCGGTACCACCCTTGTTGACGCTGCCCATGAGAGCATAACGTCCACTTAAGCATGCTAACGATTCTAGAAGTCGTCAGCGATGCACCGGATCACGGCGGTTAACCGTAACAACGTACGCGAGCTGCTCCATCAGCCTTGGCCTTCGGCCAACAAAACATGGGCTCGTTTCCGCTATTCCGCTCCCAGGCGAGTTTCAAGCTGTTACCCGTCTGCGTTGCACCAACCCGCAGCTCTCTGATCACGGTACGTAAGCTCTACTATTCCTGTTCAACGCGTTTCGCATAATGAATGTGAAGTGTTGTTGCCTATTATATGCTTCCCCAAATCGTCTGTCAATTCAGATATTGTGCTAAGCAAAAATAATTTAACTCCGCACCGACCATTCTTCCAGGGACAGTCCCGGTTCTGCTTTCATGTCGAGCGGCGTGAATTCGCCACGCGTCCACTTGAGATGCGCAGCCGCGCCAATCATCGCGGCATTATCCGTGCATAGCTTAAGCGGCGGAATAAGCAGCGGAATGCCAGCTTCTTCACAGCGTGCGGTCAATGCCGCGCGCAGCCCGCCATTGGCGGCAACGCCGCCGCAGAGCAGCAGCTGCTTCGCGCCTGTTTCGCGCACCGCGCGGAGCGCTTTTGTCACGAGCACATCGATGACAGAGGCTTGGAATCCGCGGGCGAGGGCAGCTTCACGAAGCGGTTCACCTTTCATTTTGGCAGAGTTGATTGCAGCTAGAACGGCCGATTTCAACCCACTAAAGCTAAAATCATACGAATCCGGCTCCAGCCACGCGCGAGGCATCACAATCTCCTCTTCAGCACCCTGAGCCAGCTTGTCAATATGAGGTCCGCCCGGATAAGGGAATTGGAGGGTCCGCGCCACTTTGTCATAAGCCTCACCTACTGCATCGTCGCGAGTTCGTCCAAGAATCTTGAACATGCCTTCGCTCTCCATCAGCACAAGCTCCGTATGACCGCCCGAGGCAACGAGCGCCAGACACGGATACTGCATCTCCGCGACAAGCTCATTCGCATAAATATGTCCGGCGATATGATGCGTACCGATTAAGGGGAGACCTAGCGCCATCGATAAGCTTTTGGCTGCAACGATTCCGACAAGCAGTGCCCCAACTAGCCCGGGGCCCTGTGTAACCGCAATGGCCGACAGATCGCGAAACGTCACGCCTGCCTCTAACAGCGCCTGTTCCATTATGAGCGAAATCGACTCGACATGCTTGCGCGATGCGATCTCTGGAACAACGCCTCCGAATCTTTTGTGCGTTTCAATTTGGCTCGAAACAATGTTGGATAAAATATGTTTACCGCCGCGGATAACCGCTACGCTCGTCTCATCGCAGCTCGTCTCCACAGCGAGAATAAGTTCATTCGTCGTCATCTGTAAGCCCCACACCCGAGGAATTCAGCTCCGCCCACATGATGAGCGCATCCTCCATATTGTCTGAATAATAGCCGGGGCGAATGCCGGACGGCTCAAATCCCAGCTTGCTGTACAGCCGCTGAGCCACCTCATTGGACACTCGCACCTCAAGAGTCATGCGCTTCGCGCCGAACATGACCGCAGTCCGCTGCAGCTCCACCATCAGCTTCGTGCCGAGCCCAAAACCGCGATACTGCTCGCGAACAGCCACATTCGTCACATGCGCTTCATCCATAATGGTCCACATGCCGCCATAACCGATCACTTCACCTTCGTAATCCATCACCATATAACGGGCAAAATGATTGTTCGTCAGCTCGTTCACGAATGCTTCCTCGGTCCACGGACTCGTGAAGCTTTCCTGCTCGATGGCTACAATCGTAGGCACATCATCAAGCGTCATCATCCGAAAAACAAGACGGCTCACATCCTCGATTACTTTCACTGTGACCCGCCGCCCTTTCCGTCAGCCGCTTGCTGGGCTGTTTTCTCCTGAAGCTTTACTTCCGCTTCCGTCAGCTGCGTATAGTTCGGGATGAACGTATGCGCATCGTCCTGCTCGCCGGCAGCGAGGCGGTGAAGGCCAAGCGAAGCAACCGAGCGTCCTTCCAAAATGTACTCCTGCTTGCGTACTTCTACGTTACGACCAGATTCCGAACACAATTGCTGCAGACGATCCGCTTCTTCTTCATGCTTTTCCAGCTCGCCAACGATCCAGATGGCAGATGGGCGCGATTCTGAAGGTAACTCAGCTAGCTTCGCAACAAGCCGATCTACCCAGTCATGCATGAGACGAATGCCGTCTTTGGACACACGCGTCCAATTCCCGCCTTCGCCGTCATGTGCTGCCGCCTCGAACAAAGCCGTGTACACCTGTCCGCGTCTTGCGTCCATAATCGGGACGATCCACAAAGGAGCCGCCGCCTGCGACAGCTCTGCAGAAGCATGGGATTGCCACGCGCCATAGCCGAGCGCTTCGATGCTGGACACGCCGACGAGCGGCTTATTCCATACCCACGACAGCGTTTTGCCCACAGAAACGGCGATCCGCATGCCCGTGTAAGATCCAGGACCTCGACCAATCGCGATACCGTCCAGCTCTTCTGGTTTTACACCGCAGTCCGCCAAAATCTGTTGCACAATAGAAACTGTATGGACTGAATGATTGCGCTCCGCAAGCGACTGTATATCCTTAAGCACTTCTTGCCCGCGTACGAGCGCGCAGGCCAAAGAGGCTGTTGATGTATCTAGTGCGAGCACGAGCTGTTGTTGCTGTTGCCCGTTCTGTTTCTCCGGCGATTGTGTATGTTCACTCATTCGCTTTGTGCTCCTATCGCCTGTAATTGTTGGCACCATGCCACGTACTGCGCGCCGATGCCGGTTATCGTAATCCGCCGCGCTTCGTCGCCTAAGTGCGTGATGTACATCTGCAGCCGATCCGGCGGAAGCAGCGCTTCAATCAAGCTTGCCCATTCGACTATCGTGACGCCGTCGCCGAAGAAATAGTCGTCAAGCCCAAGCTCGTCCGCCTCGTCCTCGGACAACCGATAAACATCCATATGATAAAGCGGCAGCTGCGCGCCCTTATATTCTTTAATAATCGTAAACGTCGGGCTGTTCACGACGCCAGGCACACCGATTCCGGCTGCAAAAGCTTGCGAGAACCTAGTTTTGCCCGCGCCAAGATCGCCGTCAAGCGCCAGCACCGTTCCCTGCACCGCCCAGCTCGCCAGGAGCTGCGCCAAACGGACGGTATCCCCTTCGTTCTCCGTCATCCATATGACTTCCATTTGCTCACTCATGAAGCGTATCTCAGCTCCTAATTTCCAAAATGATTATAGCCGCGCTTCGCAATCGCTTCCCGCTGCGGCTCGCTGCGAACATCAAAATCGCGAATAAGGGCAACTCCGGCAGGTCCTGCTTCGACCTCGCCGATGAGGTACATCGGCAGGCCGGCCGCGGCGAGATCAGCCTTCGCCGCCTGTGCATCTGCTGCTGCAATCGTGCCGAGCAGCATGTAGTCTTCGCCGCCGTAGAGGATCCAGGTCAGCGGATCCTCGCCGCAGCTGTGCGCGTAGGCGGTCATGCTGCCGCTGCGCGGCAGCAGTGACTCGCGCAGCGCGAGCGTGACGCCCGAAGCCTCGGCGATTTCCCAGGCTTCGCTGGCGAGTCCGTCGCTGATGTCATTCAGCGACGTGACGGTTCCGCGCGCGGCGAGCATCCGCGCCGCGCGCACCGAAGGCGCCGGGCGCTGGTGTGCTTGCACCAGCGCCGAGGCGCCCGGCGGCAGCGGCGGCGTGCCCGTGCCGCCGCCAGCCGCTGCACCGCCGCGGGCAGCTGCCGCGGCGAGCAAAGCGTGAAGACCGGCCGCGGCCATTCCCGCGGGGCCGGTCACGAACACGGCGTCGCCGGGTGCTGCGCCTGCCCGGCGGATCGCCGCTCCTGCCGTGACGGTTCCCATCAACGTCACGGACACAACCATGTGCAGCGGCGCCGATGTCGTGTCGCCGCCAACGATCGCGACGCCGTAGGCATTGGCGCACGCGAACAGCCCGTCATAGAGCCGGCTTATACGTGCCGGCTCCCAAGCTGGTGGCGCGCTGATGGATACCAGCGCATGCCGGGGCTCGCCGCCCATTGCCGCAATATCGCTAATATTGGCGGCAAGCGCCTTCCAGCCGATGTCGAAGGCCTCCATCGTCGCATCACTGAAATGGACGGTCTCGACCATCGTGTCGACCGCCATCAGCCACTGCAGCTCGCCGCCGGCAGCACCTACCGGCGACTCTACAATAGCAGCATCGTCGCCGATGCCGAGCACAACACCTTGCGCCTGAAGCAGCGCCGTGCTTTGGCGGCCTTCTGTCCAGTAGCGTATCCGCGCAAACTCATCCATTTTCGGCCACCTCCTGCTACGCGCCGCACACTAGTCTTTTCTCTACTTATGCCAGTCGTTCTTGCTTGTCCGCACAAAACCCACCGCCATTCGAAGCGGTGTATCGGATTCGTTTAATTTACCTTATTATATCGGTCAACCACGCTACCCGCAACAAAACAGGCAAGACCACGCCAGCGCGCAGCCTTGCCTTTTTCGGGAAACCTATCCCATTAACACTAGTGGATTGCCCGCTTCTTGAAGCGGCCGCCCTTCACGTCGTGTATGTTGCCTACCGCGAGAAAAGCAGCCGGATCCAGCTCCTGCACAATCGACTTCATCTTCGCTTCTTCCAGACGCGTAATGACACAGAAGATAACCCGTTTCGAGCCGCCGGAGAACGCCCCTTCCCCGTGCAAATACGTCACGCCACGGCCTAAACGGCTGATGATGGCATCGCCGATTTCTTTCCACTCCTGGCTAATAATCCAGACCGACTTCGACTGATCGATCCCCTCCAGCGTCACGTCTATGACCTTGAAGGCAATGTAGTAGGCAATAAGCGAGTACATCGCGCTATCCCAAGAGAAGACAAAGCCCGCGCTGCCGAGAATGAACAGATTGAAGAACATTACGATCTCACCAACAGAGAAAGGTGTCTTTTTCGTAAACAGAATCGCTATGATCTCCGTCCCATCGAGCGATCCCCCGAACCTTATGACGAGACCGACCCCGATGCCGAGAATGACCCCGCCGATAACCGGAGCGAGGAATGTGCTATACGTCAGAGCCTTCACGGGGTGCAGCAGCGTTGTACCGATAGACATGACCACGACCCCGTATAACGTGGAAAGTGCGAACGTTTTACCTATTTGTTTGTATCCGATGATAAGAAAAGGCACGTTCAGCAAGAATAGAAAAATACCGAGAGGCAAGCCTGTTAAATGAGAAATAATAATTGAGATACCGACAATTCCACCATCAATAATGTTGTTCGGCACAAGAAAAATCTCAAGCGCGACAGCTACAAGCGCAGCGCCAATAGTAAGAAACACCAGTCTAGAGAGCAGTTCAAGTTTCGTCAACCGATAATGCTGTTTAGCCATATGATCCCCCCTTAAGCTTAACAAAAACGCTAAAAATAAGCTTATTTATCCATTATACCCTTTTTTGAGCCAAAATCCAAATATAAACCCAAGTTATCTTCATCTTTTAATTATTTATATCTTCCAATCGTCATCTTTCGCTACTTCTTGTAACCCGACCTACCTATCCGTTCACGCGTACATGACATGACTTGCGTACTTTTATCCTCCTACTCAGACCGTTATTTGTGGTGTTACATTGGTATACGACACCTTTTTAAGTTTTGGTTTGACGAGATAACTGGATGATCGGGAGTGATAACTTTCGAAAACGCTTACAAAACTAATTTTAGTACACCGCCAAACGGGATAATATAAACAAAAATATGATTTCAAGTAAAAATATACGATGTTTCTGAATGGAGATAAACGGCTGTCGCCGTCCTTTCGGCAAAAGCTTACGTTTCACGGCGACAATATAGAAATTTGCACAAGTGAAACTTATAAATTCTATAAAGTAAAAAAACTCCTACCTGCGAGAGAGGCAGCCATCGTTCGCTGCTCTGCCTTGCAAATCGGAGTTCAATGAGATTCAATGAGACATTTCTTACAAGCAAACCCTGTCCATATACAACTTAATAAACGCTTCCGCATCGACTTTTTTGGCAGCTCGGATGACGGACTTGTCCGCATCTCCGCGCCAATAGAGCGCGCTCTTGTTATACGTCGCCCCGCGTGTAAACTCGCCCTGCGTCTCCACCACAATGTCATCCTGCTGCCATTCCAATAGGTTGTCATCGAATATTGCGCAGATGGCCAGCGGATCGTGCATCATCGGATAATGGTCCGTTACGACTTGTTGCCACCGCGTAAGTACTTCCGGGAGATAGCTCGCCGATTTTTTCGGAGAGGTCAGCAAGCGGTCTACGTCTTCCTTGGTCAGAACGCATTCCACCGTAACGTCCAATCCGACAGCCTTGATCGGTATGCCTGATTCGAACACAACCCTTGCGGCTTCCGGGTCGCACCTTATATTCCATTCGCTTAAATGGCTGTAGAAACAACCTCCCATCATTACGATTTCTTTCACCTTATGTTTGAGCTCCGGCTCTTTGAGGATCGCTATCGCGATATTGGTCAAGGGACCGATCGGAACTATTGTAATATCCCCATCTGAGCTCATGACCGTATCGATAATGAAATCAATCGCCTTCGTACCGAACCCGTCCACATGTCCATCCTTCTCTTCAGCGTACTGGTTCGGAATCTCCTTCACGTCCACCTTGTTTAGAATCGGACTGCCTATGCCAGCGAATACGGGAATATCTGCGCGACCGGCCATCCGAAGCAGGTTAACCGCTAGCTTTGCCCGGGCCGTCACATTTTTGAAGACCGTCGTGATGCCTATTACCTCTAGCTCAGGCGACTCAAGAGCAAACGCAATCGCGAGCGCATCATCAATGTCGTCGCCAATATCCGTGTCTATGATTATCTTCGTCCTGTCCATTGTTACCCTCCATATAATAGGTTATTAACAATCAGGTTAGATCAATTACATAGTTTCATATTATGCGCTGGATCAGGAAGAATACAATGTACAGTTATCTCACTCATCCCTCATAATGAGAGAAGCGTTCAACCAAACACCGTATAGGAATGAGGTTCTTACAAGCAATGAATACTGCTGCCCCAACTATAAAACCGTACGTGCAGCTCTGCTGGGCGATGATGAAAACCGGTATCCTCGGCTACGGCGGCGGGCCGTCGATTATCCCGCTCATCCGCTACGAAGCGGTAACAAAGAACCGCTGGCTGGCGGATGAAGAGTTCGGCGAGATCCTCGCGCTCGCCAATGCACTGCCCGGCCCGATCGCGACCAAGCTCGCCGCTTATCTTGGCTACCGATTGAAGGGCGCGCTAGGCGCGATCCTCTCGGTGCTCGCCCACATCCTGCCCTCGTCAATCGCGATGCTGTCGCTGCTCTCGGCGGTGAACTATCTCAGCCATTCCGCCATTGTACGCGGCATGATCAGCGCCGTCGCTCCAGTCATCGCCGTCATGCTCGGCGTCATGGCGTATGAGTTCGGCGAACGCGCCATGAAGGGGCTTGGCCGCAAGCTCGGCATCATCATGCTGCTTGTCTCCTTCGCGCTGCTCCAATTACTCGGCGTCCATCCCGCGATTGTGATCGTGCTGTTCCTCACGTACGGAGCGATGCATTTCAAGCTGCTCAGCCGTCTGCAGCGCACCAAATCAACCAATAATTCAGAGCAGAAATGAGGCTCGTTTAACTAATGGAATGGCTCAAACTATTATTCGGCTTCTTCATCGCCAATGTGCTCGGCTATGGCGGCGGCCCTTCCTCGATCCCGCTTATGTATCAAGAGATTGTGACGCATTATCACTGGACGAACGACGCGGAATTCTCGAACATTCTTGCGCTCGGCAACGCGCTGCCCGGCCCGATTGCGACGAAGATCGCGACCTATGTCGGCTATGAAGCCGCAGGCTGGCTGGGCATCGCCATAGCGCTGATCGCGACAATCGTTCCATCCGCTCTCGCGTTAATCATCCTGCTAAAGGTGCTCAAGAAACACCGCGCTTCGCCAGTCGTCAAAGGAATGACGCTGCTGGTACAGCCTGTCATCGCGATTATGATGGTGCTGCTCACCTGGCAGATGGGCAGGACTTCGGTCCAAGACATCGGCATCTGGCAAGGACTAATTATTGCCGCCGTCGCCTTCTGGGCGATGCAGATCCGCCGCATCCATCCGGCCTTCGTCATCCTCGCGGCATTCGCTTACGGAGGACTTGTCCTCCCCATGCTCTAGCCGCCGCACAGCAAAGAGCGCCCAAGCCTCGGTCAATCCGAAGCCAGGGCGCTCTTCTTTTCTTCTACTCCTCGCCTTCCTCTTTCAGCCGATCGACCGAAACCGTCTGCGTATTCAGCGGATCGGAGCCAACCTGCACGGTTGCCATCCCATTCACTTCATCCACATTTTCGATCCATACCGGCTCCCCGCTCAGTTGAACGGAGAATGTATCCTTCGAGCTGTAAATTTCCACTGCACGCTTCGTATCCATTGTTCGCTATTCCCTCGCTTCTTGCTCCATGGTATCCGTGGTCGATTCGGCGATAAGCCCATTGTTCAAGGTCACTTGCCCGCCGCCTAATCCTTCATTCACCATCCGGTCAATGTCCATAAAATAATCTTCGCGGCCTTCATGGGTTTTGTCGTTGCTATCAGTATCCGCCATTCCAATGTCCTCCTTCAGATGATGATGTTGGCTCTTGCTACTCCAAAAATATGCCCGATCCGGCTTACTTTCATGCATTTGAGGGAACACTGGTACTAGTGTTCAATTACAGGGTGAGGGGGAAATAAAATGCATACGGTTTGGAAAGGGGCTATTAGTTTCGGCCTCGTACATGTGCCTGTCAAAATGTTTTCAGCTACCGAGGATAAAGATATTTCACTCAAAATGATCCACCGTGAATGCGGGAGCAATATTAGCTATATTCGCAAATGTCCCACCTGCGACGTCGATGTCGAGTGGGATGATATTGTAAAAGGCTACGAGTATGAGAAGGGCCGCTACGTCATATTAGAAAAGGACGAGCTGGAGGCTCTTTCGAGCGATGCGACGAAGACGATTACAATTCTCGATTTTGTCGCGTTGGAGGAGATCGACCCGATTTATTTTCAGAAGACGTATTACCTCTCCCCCGATCAGGCGGGCGGCAATGCGTACAATCTATTGATGGAGGCCATGCGGCAATCAGGCCGTATCGGCATCGCGAAGGTATCTATCCGGTCGAAGAGCTCGCTCGCTGCAATTCGGATTATCGACGACTGCCTGGCGATGGAGACGATATTCTATCCAGATGAGATCCGGTCAATCGACCAAGTGCCCGGCCTTCCTGAGACGGTGAACGTCAATGAGAAAGAGCTGATGATGGCGCGGATGCTGATCGAGCAGCTGTCGACCCCTTTTGAGCCGGCAAAATATACAGATGACTACCGCTCTCGTCTGATGGATCTCATTCAGCACAAAATCGCCGGTGAAGACGTTCGTGTCGCTCCTGAGCAGCAGCGCACGAATGTGCTTGATCTCATGGCTGCGCTGCAAGCGAGCCTTGAGGCCGTGAAGCTGCCGCCGACCGCTCCTGGCGGCATCGATACAGGCGCTGCAGGCATGACGCCGACCACTGCCAGCGAACCGATTGCTTCCACAGAAGCAGGCACAACCGGCGAAAGCGAAGTCGTCGCCAAGGTGACGAAGCCGCGTGCACGCAAAACGGCGAAGAAGGAAACGGTGTCCTAGATGTCTGCGCACAATCAGGAGCAGCCGTGGGCAGACGATGCTTCGCTACTTGCGGCAAATTTAAGCAGCAGCGGCGTTCAGCCGCTCGCTCTTCCGAATGAGCCAATGGCTCCGATATCGGACGACGAGCTGCCAATCGGGAGCGATTGGGGCTACCAGCTCAAGTGGGACGGCGTCCGCATGCTTGCTCGTTTGGACGGAAACGGGGATGTGGAGATCTTTTCGCGAAAGCTGTATTTGAAGAATGGCATTTATCCGGAAATTGTTTCATTGATCACCTCCAAGACGGAGAAGCTTGGTCGTTGTCTGCTCGATGGCGAGGTTGTCTGGTTTGACGGCGTTCGCCCGAACTTCCAGCATGTCCTCAAGAGGGAGCGATCACGTTCCCCTCTCCTTCAACCTGCCACGGATACAAGAGCGCAGCTGAATGGCGGGCTTGTCTATGTGCTGTTTGATCTGCTCGCTGATGAGAGCGGCGATCTTCGGCAGCTTCCCTATGAGGAGCGGCACCGCAAGCTGATGGAGCTATGCCCTGCCGACGATCCGCGCATGTTCGTGACGGAGCTGTTCAAGGATGGGGCGGCGCTGTGGGAGTGGGTGCAGACGAACAATTGGGAAGGCGTCGTGAGCAAGCGGCTCAGCAGCCCCTATCGGGAGGACAAGAAGCACCGCGACTGGCTGAAGAAGAAGATCGCGCTTGTGCTCGATGTCGATATTGTAGGACTCAAGTGGCGAAATGGCATTGTGGCGAGTCTCATTATGGAGCATGAAGGCAGCTATCTTGGCAGCGTCTCTCTTGGACTTAACGATGCGCTTCGCCGTGTAATTGCATCAACGTTTCGGCCGCAGAACTCACAGCTCGCTGTTGTCACCTGTCCTTTTCCGGTTACACCAGAGGATCTGCGCAAGGAAGAGATTCAGTGGCTAACGCTACCGTTCAAATGCCGCGTGACCGGACTTGAGTTCACTTCCGCCGGACAGCTGCGTCATCCGAAGCTCGTCACCTTCCTGCCGAAGGAGCCACTGTCATGAGTGCCCGTTCGGTTAAAGGGACGATCGTCGTCGAAGGACAGGAGCTGACGATCAGCAATCCCGAGAAGCTGCTCTTCCCGGATATGGACATCACGAAGGCGATTTTCTTGCAGCGGCTGGCTGCGTTGTCGCCATGGCTAATCAAGCACTGCCAAGACCGGATGCTGACGACGATCCGTTTTCCCGATGGCGTGGAGGGCAAATCGTTCTATCAGAAGAACTGCCCAACTCCCGCTCCCCCCTTCGTCGAAACGCACGAACATGAGAGCATCGCCTATGTGAAGCTAAGTTCGCTGCCGGTTCTTCTCTGGCTCGGTAATTTGGCATGCATCGAATATCACGCCTCGTTCGATCGCATCAGCAATCCCGAATATCCGACGGAGTGGATTCTCGATCTCGACCCAACACTTCCCGAGGAGCCGCGGATTATGGAGGCAACGATGTTAGTGGGTGATTTGCTGCGCTCGCTAGGGATTGAATCGACGCCGAAGACGTCTGGCGCTACCGGTGTGCAGGTCATTGTGCCGCTCATTCCAGAGCTGACCTTCGACGAATTACGCGCCATCGGGGAGTTTGTCGGCAACTATTTGTCGGACAAGCATCCTCAGCTGTTCACGATCGAACGGTTCAAGCGGAATCGTGGCGATCTGATCTACATCGACTACTTGCAGCATTACCAAGGCAAAACGATCATCGCCCCTTACTCCCCGCGAGCCCGCCGAGCCGCCAGCGTCTCCACGCCTCTCTACTGGGACGAAGTGCGCCGCGGTGTCGCAATAACGGACTACAATTTGCTAAACATCGAAGAAAGGCTTTTGCAGGAAGGCGATCTATTGGACAAAATCGCACCGCAATCACTTCGGTCGATTCTGCAGTTTATTGGTGGGAAGGGTCGGTAGAGACGAATAAAACTAGCGGAATGAGAGCCTTCTTGGAGGGCTCTTTTTTACGTGGTAAAATTAGACATCCATTTCCGTGGGAGGTATTCACAGAGACCGAGCGAAGAGATTCATGGCTTATGGAATACGTTGCACAATAGCGGTTTTTCCGGCAACACTCCTCAATTGTTGAAGAGAGCACTCGCATTTTCATAGTTAATGTAGTTTTATTTTCGTTGTCCCTTTCTATGCTTAGGCGTATTATTAGAGTAACAAAACAATAGTCGAAAGAGGTGTCCGTTCATGAAGTACGGAGCATCGCGTCTGCACAAACACACCAATACTGGGCACCACAAGCACAACTCACGTGTGGCTGAATATCATAAGCTCCACATGGAGCAGCTTGAGCAAGGAACGAACGGGACGAGCTGGTTAGCGAGATGGGAACGTTTCGTTTACACGAGAGGACAGCGATTAATCAAGAAAATGATTAAGTAGCTGAATACTCGCCCCAACCGTACCCGTAAGCAGTAAACAAAAAGCCGGACCCACTAGGGCCCGGCTTTCTTCTATTATTCCAAAATCTATCCCAAGATCGCTGCGATACGCGTCAGCACATCGTCTGGCAACGTAATGCCGGATGCGTTCACGTTCTCGACAACCTGCTCCGGACGGCTTGCGCCGACTAGTGCGCTTGCTACGTTCGATTGGCGCAGGATCCAAGCAAGAGCCAGTTGGCCTGTCGTGATCTCGAGCTCCTTCGCAATCGTGGACAACGCGCCGACCTTCGCGATTTTCTCCTCGGTGATGCCTTTGCGCACCCACTCGAGCTTCGCTGCACGGCTGCCCTCTGGGATATCTGCCAAAGATGCGTATTTTCCAGTCAGAAGGCCTTGCGCAAGTGGCGAGAATACGACTTGTCCAATACCGTTCTTCTCTCCATACGGGATGACTTCCTTCTCAATGTAACGCTCAAACATGTTGTACACCGGCTGGCTGACGACGATGCGGTCCAGCAAATAACGGTCTGCTGTCGCAAGCGCATCCGCCATTTGGGATGCAGTCCACTCGCTGACGCCTGCATAAAGCACTTTGCCCGAACGGATCAGATCGTCGATCGCACGAAGCGTCTCCTGCAGCGGTGTTTCTTGATCGTAACGGTGGCAATAGAAAATATCGACATAGTCCGTGTTAAGCCGCTTCAAGCTCGCGTTTGCTTGTTCAATGACATGCTTGCGGGAGAGACCGCGGTCATTCGGGCCATCGCCCATCGGCCAGAACGCTTTCGTCGCGAGCACATACGATTCACGCGGATACGCCTTGATCGTTTCGCCGAGCAGCACCTCTGCCGCGCCGCGCTCGTACACATTGGCTGTATCGAAGAAATTAACGCCGAGATCGTATGCGGTTTCAATCGCTTTCACCGCATTTTCACGTTCGACATAACCACCATATGTAAGCCAGCTTCCCAAGCTGATCTCACTTACTTTAAGTCCACTTCCACCAAGCTTTCTGTAATTCATCCTATATCCCTCCTGCATCCATTTACGCGCAACCCGCGCAAACCTATTCTACAGTTATCAATATCAAATTTAAAGTAGTGAAAAAAACATCAATATATTATACTAATTATATATACTATACTTCTTGTTACTAACTTCTCGGAGAGGATTGAGTCGATGTCTGCCAATAATTATGTTCCGAAGGAGCCTGCTTTCATCGCGTGCAATATCGAGAAAACGCTTGACGTCATCGGCGGCAAATGGGCATTTCTCGTGCTCCGCGAGCTCTTCAGCGAGAAGCGCCGGTTCGGCGAGCTGCAGCGGCTGATCCCGTCCGTTAGCCCACGGGCGCTGACAAGTACGCTGCGCCATCTCGAGAGCCAAGGCGTGCTAGAGCGGCATGTTTTCCCTACCGTTCCTGTTACGGTTGAATATTCTTTAACGCCGAAAGGCGTCGATCTACATCAGATTCTTCATGAAATGAAGCTGTGGGCCGCAAAGTGGACCTAATCGTCGTTTCTAGCAGAAACAATAAAAAGAGCAGGAGAAAGGACATGCTGTCCTGTTCATCCTGCTCTTTTTCCTAACCAAACCTAATTACAGCCCAATAATCTGTTTAATTTGCAGCTTGCGCTCGCATGACAAATCAATGAAGCTCTCGCCTACTTTAATTAGCGGCGCCTCTTCATCATGCGGGTTAATATAGACGATCTCCCCTTCTCGGTCATCCGTGAGCACGACCTTCTGGCCGATCATCTTCGTCGTTATATTCTCCAGGAACACAGAGACGATACGAGGATCGAGCTTGCCGAAATAGCCTTCGCGCAGCTGGCGGACCACTTCATAGAACGGCAACGCCTTCTGGTATGGACGCTCCGACGACATCGCATGGAAGATATCTGCAACCGCTACGATTTTGCTGAATAGATCGATCTTGTCAGATGGCAAACCAAGCGGATAGCCTCCGCCGTCTTCCCGTTCATGATGCTGCAGCGCGATAAGCGCCGAACGGTAGCCGATCCCTTCAGTCTTCTTCAGGATGTCGTAGCCAAGAACGGTGTGCTTCTTCACAAGCTCGAACTCTTCTTCGGTCAGCTTGCCTGGTTTATTAATAATCTCCGCCGGAATCTTCACCTTGCCGATATCAAGCAGCGTCGCTCCAAGAGTAAGCGCTGTCAAATCTGCGTCACTTAATTGCAGCCACTTGCCGATCATCGTGGAGAGTATGCCAACGCCGATATTATGCTGATATGTATAATCCCCTTGTGCCTTAACCGCTTCGAAGAGTCCGAAGATATTCGGATGTCCAGCAATGTTCTTCACCGCTGGAATGATATCATTCTGAAGCTCATTCATCGGTACTTGGCCCGACTCGCGAATGGATTCATACATCGCTTTGGCACGGTTCATCACTTGCCCCACCGCCTCGCGAGCCGTCTCCGATTTCGCTGAATTCCGCTCAGGCTCAACCAGATCGAAGAGAATGGAGACATTGTCGATATTATGCTTCTCTAGCAGCGCCAAATGCTCTTCCTGAAGCACGCTGCGTGCCGGAAGGATCGTAACGCCAAAATGGTTGACGACGTCATGTTTTAACGTTTTTCCAATAAATTGTCGCATTTAGCGCCTCCAACGAACTCATGAATTCTCTCTCCACAGGAGGTAAAACTTGTATGTTATTAATAATGTACCATGACCATGTAGCTAATGTCCTATGGTATTGATTTACAGTCTGCAAAATGAGACAAAAGCACTACGCCCATGTCAGGTCTCCTGTCGAAAATAACAAAAAAAGGCAGCGGAGACCACTGTCTTTTGGTTTAGCGGCTATTCAGCCCAAGATTATAGCTCTCCCGTCATAAGCGCAGTCGTCCAGCGGTCGACGGCATAGGGCAGCGGCGGTGACAGCTTGCGTTTTGCCGCGCGTTTACGCTTTATGCCAGATTCCTGGGCACGAACGCGATTGCGAAGCGTCAACTTGGAGCGGTGCAGCACCATCTTCACAGCGGGAACCGAGCAATTCATCTCTTCAGCGATGTCTTGATACGAGTAGTCAAACACCTCGGCAAGCAGCAGCATCTCCATCTCGCGCGCGGACAGATGCTCAGTCACCCATTCCAGCGTGCCGCGCACGGAAGCATAGTTCGGATCGTAATGTGGCTGCAGCAGCGCTTCGTCGATAGGAACCATGATGCCGCGCCGCCTGCGATGCGCATCGATGTGCAAATTGCGAGCGATCTTGTTCAGCAAGGAGCGCGGATGGCGAAGCTTGCCTGTATCCCGGTAATGCTTGAATGCCCGAAGCAGCGTCTCCTGCAATAGATCCTCCGACTCCCATTTCGAAGCGGTTAAATAGTAGCAATAAGCCCGCACATGGGGCAGATGAGGCTTCACGTCTTCTTCGAACTCGGTCCACGGCTTCATGCTTCTCATCCCTCCTTACTTTACATTCATCTTCATTCAGTGACCTTAGTCTAACAGCCCATTATGAACATGATGTGAAAATAAGCTTAAGATTCAGAAGGAATATTCTAATAAAGCAAAGATCTGCGCTGCACAGGCTTCGGCGAAGCTAAGTGTCTGTGCCATCGCTTCCTCAAGGCTGCAAGGGCCAGGGACGATGGAGAATGCGCTCACTTTCCCGAGCTGGCGCAGCGCTTCGCCAGGCAAGCTCCTCGTGCCACACAGGATAATAACCGGAATATCCAGTGGCAGCGCCGCCTGGCATACGCCTGCCGCTACCTTGCCAGCCAGCGTCTGCTCATCAAGCTTCCCTTCGCCTGTGATGATGCAGTCCGCATCCTTCACCGCCTCCGCGAAGCCGGATGCCTCCATCACAACGTCGATGCCGGGACGAATCGACGCATTCATAAAGCCGAGCAAGCCAGCGCCCATTCCTCCGGCTGCGCCGCCGCCAGGGACGCTGAGCACATCAATGCCGCGAAGCGCCTGGATCTGCTCCGCAAAGCGGCGCAGCCCTGCATCGAGCTGCGCGACCATCTCTGGCGTCGCCCCTTTCTGCGGGCCGAACACCGCCGATGCACCTTCAAGGCCGCATAGCGTGTTCGTCACATCGCACGCGATCGTGAACTGCGACGCCGCTAGACGCGGATCGAGCGCGGCGGCGTCGAGCGCCCCGAGCTGTGCGAGCGCGCCTCCGCCGACTGCGAGCGGCTGCCCCGCCGCATCGAGAAGCTGCAAGCCAAGCGCCTGCAGCATTCCGGCGCCGCCATCATTCGTCGCACTGCCGCCGAGGCCGACGATGAACTTGCGATAGCCGCGGTCCAGCGCATGCTTGATCAGCTCCCCCGTGCCGCGCGTCGAAGTAAGCAGGGGCTGCCGTTCCTCCGGCTGAAGCAGCGGCAGGCCGGAAGCCTGCGCCATCTCAATGACCGCAGTGCTCCCATCGCCGAGCACACCATAATGAGCCGTAATTGTTCGTCCCAGCGGGTCAGATACGACAACCTCAATCCGGCTGCCTCCCGTAGCATGGACAAGATTATCCATAATGCCCTCTCCGCCGTCTGCCAGTGGCAGCTCCACAAGTTCTGCTTTCGGCATCACGCTGCGGATGCCTCGCGCGATGGCGTCACATAAGTCACGCGCTGATGCTGAGCCTTTAAACGAATCCGGTGCAATGACGATCTTCATCCGATGCTCGCCCCTTTCATGCCATGTAAGGTTGATACCTCCATTATACGCCAAGCTGCTCGACATCCACCTATAAAAAAAAGCTCTGCCCCCATCCCAAATGGGACAAAGGCAGAACTTCTATTCCTTACTACGATTCAAGGAACTCCGTGCTCAGCTCTTCAGGACCTGGCATAAGCAGCCACTTGCCATCCTGTTGCTTCTGCACATGGAAGATGAACACGGAACGTACCGGCATCGACTCGCCTTCCATCGTAAGATCCATCTTGTACGACACGAGCAGCAGAGCTTCCGTATCGTGCATTTCCACTACCGCACTGCGCTCGAGTGTCATTTTCACTTCTGTATCTGTATCCTCGAACATTTCTTTAGCGGAATCTACATCGTCCTGGAAGCCTTCAGCGTCCGGCACGAGCGTTGCGGTGTACGCAGCGATATCCTTCGCGTTCGTAGCTGCCGTTTGCGCATTCAGCACGGTATTGATAGCAGCTTTGTCCGCATCCGCTACCGTAATTTCTTGCTTCCAAAGCGCATCGAAATCTTTCACTTCGGCTGACATCTGCTCGATATCGTAAATCGCCCATTTGCCATTGTCTTTGCGCAGTGTATAGACGATTTCGTTCTCTGTGCTTGGGTAGAAGCCGTCGCCGCTTACTTTGTACGTACGCTCCACTGTCGAAACAACCGCTTCCGTCGCCGAGTACGACTCAAGCGTAATCTCGTCGTATTCCGTCTTCGTATGCATGTGTGCGAACTGGCCGCGAATCGCGTCGTTAATGTCGCTGCGGTATGGTGATGCCGAATGAATAAGTGCCATAAATGCATCTGCATCCTGCTTGTCCTCAGCTGCAGCCAATTGGTTCAATACCGCAACCACTTCAGCCTTCTGCGCAGCAGTCGGCCCTTTATCGGCAATCGTCACGAGCTTCTTCGTGCCATCCCAGTTCACTGTCTTGTCTGACAATGTTGCGATGAAACGAACGCCAACCATCGTGCGGCCACTAATCAGCTTCATCTCGCCATTCACTGGCACCTTCTTGCCGTCAACAAGTGCAGTTGTACCTGTAGGCTGCATTTGAATGCTGCGTACAGCCGACGTTGCTTTAATCGTCTTCGTCGCAGCAGTATAGTCGATTTTGTAGCCGAGTTTCGTGAACAGCGTGCGGAACTCTACGTAAGTTTTGCTGTTTAATAGAACAGGCGGCGCAGGGAAAATAACCCACTCCCCGTTCAGCTTCACTTTAATGTCTGTCTGCTGAGTTGCAGCAGAAGCGGTGCCAGCTGCCATCGTCAAGACGACGAGCAAGGCAAGAACAAACCCCATCAAGCGTTTCATAGTAAACCTCTCTTTCATTAATAACAGATTTATAACAGCATTATTTTATAGACAATTACAGCATTTTACAATACTCCAAATGTTACATTTGTGTTTGTGTTTTCGTTCGTTTGAGACGCATTCACTTACGCGTTCGCGCGAAAGCCCGAAACAGACGAATGCACAATGCTACCCAGCAAGCGCTAACCCAATAGCCTGCAAGCACATCCGACGGATAGTGCACACCGAGATAGACGCGGGAAAGGCCGATACAGACAATCATACAAGCACTGAAGAGCAGCAGAACGATGCGCCATCTTCTCAGATGAATATGTCGCCAGAGCAGGTAGGTGATGAGAAAATAAAACGTAAACGCCGCCATCGAGTGTCCGCTTGGATAGCTGTAGCCCGCCTGTTCCGCTAGCCGGTGGATGTCCGGACGGGCGCGCTTGTAAATGTCCTTTAGCGCATGATTAAGCAGTGTCGAGCCGAGCATGCCGCCGATTAAGAGCACAAGCTCCTTGCGGTGCTTCAGATAAATAAACAAAATGATGGAAAGCACAAGCAGTCCCGGAATGAGCACCGCGGACGAACCGATCAACTCGAGGAACTTCGCGATCTTCGTCAGTGTATCGTTCTCCCACCCTTGAACGGTGGAGATGATTGCATGGTCAAACTGCTTTAGCTGATCGCGCTCAACGAGCATCGACAGCACTTGGAATCCCGCAATGGCGAGAAGGAAGAATACGAGCCACATCAATTGGAATGTACCCCTTTATCTACGTTTTAGTTTTGCTTATCGTGACCGTTCCTGTCAGTGAACATCGGTTACACTGAAGAACGTGAGAGAGTAATGAAGATGAAGATAGGAGCAGTGTTGCACATGAATAAGAATATTAAACCATTAGAAGGCCGAGTAGCCGTCGTCGCAGGAGCTACCCGCGGCGCCGGACGAGGCATCTCCATCGCCCTCGGCAAGCTGGGCGCAACCGTATACGTAACTGGCCGCAGCACTCGTGGCAACTTGTCCGACATGGGACGCAGCGAGACGATTGAGGACACGGCGGAGCTCGTCACTGCCGCTGGCGGCAAAGGCATTGCTGTACGCACAGATTATACAGTAGAAGAAGACGTCCGTCAGCTGTACGAGCGCGTTGCGCAGGAGCAGGACGGACGACTCGATATTCAAGTGAATGATATATGGGGCGGCGACCCGCTCACGGTCTGGACGGAGCCATTCTGGCAGCATTCGCTGCATAACGGCCTGCTCATTCAGAAGCGCGGCGTTCATACGCATATGATGGCGAGCTATTATGCCGCGCCGCTCATGATCGCCCGCAGCGCCGGGCTTATTATTGAAATTACCGACGGGTACGATTACCGGTACCGCGGCAACTTATACTATAGCCTAGCCAAAGTATCCGTTATTCATTTGGCGGAGGCAATGGCGGCGGATCTGAAGCCGCATGGGGTGACTGCCTTGGCACTGACACCGGGCTTCCTCCGGTCAGAGGCAATGCTCGATCACTTCGGCGTAACGGAAGCCAATTGGCGGGATGCGACGCAGCAGGACGAGCACTTTATCGAATCGGAGACGCCTGCTTTCGTCGGCCAAGCTGCCGCAAGTCTAGCTGCCGATCCGGAAGTGTTCAAGAAGAGCGGCAAAGCCTTCACCTCATGGGACTTATCCGATGAGTATGGCTTTATAGATGCAGATGGCAGAAGTCCGCATTGGGGCCGCTATGCCGCGAAGCACGGCTTCTAAAGCTGCTTGGCGACTAGAATTCGGATAAGTTGATCCAAATCGCCGTCTTGTCATCGGACTTCTTCATCCGCGGGAATTGCGTGCAGTCCGGGTCCGACTCTTCGAGTGCTGTCAGCCATTCGATATAACGTGGCAGCCCCATCTCCCGAACGAGCGAAGCGATTCCGATGGCGCTTTCCTTGTCCGATTCACCCAGCGGCTTCGGGATGTACAAGCCGTCAGAGAACAGCAGCAGCGCCTGCACATTCGTGCGGCTAAAGCGCCCGAACTCGGCATAGTCGGCGAATGCCGGATCGCCGTTAATGACGCTGTAGCCGCCGTCTGCATTTGCGAACGCCCTGCCCTCAGCGATCTGAGCTTTGCTATGCTCCCACAGCTCGGCCCGTGTTGTCAGGCCAGCTTCGATGCCCGCTGCCCAGACAGCCTTCGTCCGGTCATCGACGTGAGCGAGCTGATCGTTCGTCACGATCCGAATCGTGCCGTCAGTATAGTAGACCGCCAGCATACAGTCGCCCGTCTGAGCAAACTCGATCCACTTGGGCGCAATCCGCACAAGCACAGAGCAAGCACTCCACACTTCCTCCTTGCGCTCCATCTGGATGCCAGCTTCCGCCATCGTTTGGCGCAGCGCGTTATTCGCCTGCGCGAGCAATTCCATGAGGCTGAGCTCCGCGTCCGCAGACTCGCCGCAGATTCGCGCAATGAGCTGCGAGGCTAGGTAGCCACCGGTTTCTCCACCTAGTCCGGTGTATGGAACAATCGAGGTCGCGCCGTCGATGACGCCGTAAATGCGGGCCGAAGCGTTGCTGATGAGCGCGTCCTCGTTCCATGCGCCTACCCCTCGCTGCGTAATTGTCGTCGGTTTCAAGATCGTCAATTGCCCCCCTTTACGATTGAATTCCATTTATTAAGATAAAAGCCTTTACGCTTTACGAATCGAGGAAAGGCAAATTTGCGAAGAGAGGTCCCACGTATACTTGCCACGGCTGCCTTCATAAATCATGACGAAGTGCTCCTCCGTCTCCACAATGGCAGGGAACCAGATTGCGCCGCCATCCTCCGATCCCTTAGGCCCGCATCCGAAGATCGGGTTGCCGGGATGCGACTCCCATTGGAGCAAATCACGGGAACGCGCAAGACCGAAGAAGTCCGGCTCATCAGCCAAATAGGCGCTAGCCCCGTAAATCATATAGTAATAATCTTCATCCTTCATCAATCTGGCTGTCACGATGGACAGGCTGTCCCAGCCGCCCGTACGATCTTGAAAGATCGGCTTGTCAGATACAGGCGTAAAATGAATGCCATCCTCTGAGCTTGCTAGATGAAGCTGATAGCCTTCGTTGCTGAACATTTGGTAGATCATATGGATTTTGCCGTCCTTCACAATTACCTCGGGCGCTCGTCCATCCATAATTTTGCCGTACTTTGTGAAATGTTCGCCGTCGCTGCTGATCGCAAGTCCAACCGAATCTGGGCCATCTCCGACTGCAGAGTAATAAACGAACACTTGGTCCTGCCACACGACCGATGCCAGGTCCAGCACGTCCAAGCTGTCGAACTCACCCGGCGCGCCTGCGTCCACGATAGGTTCTCCACCGTTTAAGTCTAGAATCTCAATATTGTCTGCCGACAAGTGAATCACTTCTGCGACAGCCAAACGGTCATGCCGCTTACCGTCCGTACCCGGTTGAATGCCATTTCCGCGTTAATAGAGAAGCTGCTTACCCTGAAATTCCAAAAAATCCGGGTTTGCGACCCAAATGCTTTTCCATGTCTGTCCGCTTGCCGGAATAACTGGATTGTTCGCCGAATGGCTCCAACGAAGGCAGTTTTGACGATAGTCGTTCGTAAAGAGATTCCAAAGTGTTGAGATCATTTCCAGGGCCCCTTAAGTTTAGAATGAGTACATATCGCTTCCGAATATGGTGAGCCGCTACTTACTTAGACTTGCCGCCGATTGCACTTAAGGAAACTCTAGCACAATTTCTACGTCTTCGGAATTCGTTTTATTATAATCGATTTTCCCGTTCATCAGTTCAATCATTCATAAAATATCGGAAAAACCAAAGTCGCATCAGGCTGGTAGTAGAAACACAAAATGGCGGTACATGAGCTCCCATGTAACCGCCATTATATGATATGGCTATCTAGATGATCTCGAAATCGGACTTCGCACCCACTTCGAACCGCTCGGGTGCGGGCAATCCTTGGCCGCTATCTTCGCCCTGACCTGGACAAAACATCCGCAATGCGCGCAAGTGGTGCCATATTGGAGCGACGGACACGCTGCACAATTGCTAAGGCGCGTCTCATATTGCGAATCGCTTACACAGCTGCCTTGGTGCAGCGCCAGCTTGCGCAGGACGCGTTCGAGCTGCTCATCCGTTACATGCACGGAGGCGCTGCACCCTTTGCAGCCCTCTCTTGGCTCAGCGCTAGCGCCGAAAGCTGGCTTCATTATCCTGCCTGCAGCACAGCAACAGAGGCTGGCGGCAGTGTCACCTGAATGCGACCGTCCGCACTTCGCGTAATGTTCTTCAGCTCCACAGGCTGTACTTGCTGCGGCTCCTCTATCGTGTTATGCGCATTAATGGTATCGCCTTGCAGCAGCCTGCCACTAATCGGAAGCTGCTCCCCGCCATTCGCACCGCCATTTCCGTCCGCCAAGCCTCGCAGCTCAATTGTCACGACCGCTTCTTCATCATGGCTAAGATTGCATAGGCTCACATGTATGCGTCCCTCCTGATCGCGAGTAGCCGAGACGCTGGTTTGTGGAATGGATTCGCCGCCTTGCGTATACGACGCAGGGCGATGATCAACATCAAGCGCTTCCGCATCCTGATGCACCTTGAACATTTCGAAGACGTGATAGGTCGGCGTCACCGTCATGCGAGCGCCCTCCGTCAGGACGACCGATTGCAGCACATTAACCGTCTGAGCTATATTCGCCATCCGCACACGATCATGATGCTTCTGGAAAATATGCAGCGTTGCAGCGGCGACAAGCGCGTCGCGCATCGTATTTTGCTGATAGAGGAAGCCCGGATTCGTGCCTGGCTCCACATCGTACCACGTTCCCCACTCGTCGACGATAAGACTGATTCGCTTCTGTGGATCATATTTGTCCATAATCGTCTTATGCTTCGTTACCAATTCGTCCATTACGAGCGCCTTGCGCAGCGTCAAGAACCATTCGCCCGTCTCGAAACCCGTCGCAGACCCTTTCTCCGCCCACGTATGCGGAACCGTGTAATAATGCAGCGTTAAGCCGTCCATATACCGCGCCGCTTCGCGCATGAGCACCTCGGTCCACTCATAATTGAAGTCATTCGCTCCGCAAGCGATTCGGAATATCTTGTTGTCACCGTAGTTGCGCACATACGTCTGATACCGACGATAGAGATCCGCGTAATATTCCGGACGCATATTCCCGCCGCAGCCCCAGTTCTCGTTACCGACCCCGAAGTAGCTGACCCTCCACGGCTCTTCACGTCCGTTAGCCGCACGCTCCGACGCCATTGGAGACTCGCCGTCAAACGTCATATATTCGACCCATTCCTGCATCTCCTGGACTGTGCCACTGCCGACGTTGCCGTTAATGTAAGGCTCGCTCCCGAGCAGCTCGCACAGCATCAGAAACTCATGCGTGCCAAAATGATTGTTCTCTACCACGCCGCCCCAATGCGTATTAATCATCCGCTTGCGCGCCTGCCTCGGGCCGATGCCGTCCTTCCAATGATATTCATCGGCGAAGCAGCCACCCGGCCAGCGCAGCACCGGAATATGCAGCCCGCGCAGCGCTTCGAGCACATCATTACGGATCCCCTTCGTATTCGGAATGTTGGAGTCCTCTCCAACCCAGATGCCTTCATAGATACAGCGGCCCAAGTGCTCGGCGAAATGTCCGTAAATATTGCGGTTGATGCTGCCATTTGTACGATCAGTATGAATGACGACGCGGTTTGACATATAGGTTTTGCAGCTCCTTTTTAGATGGCGGAATTGGAATATGCAATGGGAATTGGATTAATATAAATATTAATTAATAAATATAATAGATACTTATACTTTTATTAAACTACAGACCGCCCTACTTTTCAACGCTTTTATTGGAGAGACTAATTAGAAATAGCGATAGAAACGGGCGATAAACCAATGAACCGAATCCGGCGATCCCGAATTTCACTCCTAACTATTTACTTCCTTCTGCTGCTGGCTGGGCTTATTTTGCTGCTCGTCCTTGTGTACTTGGATGTCGGCAGCCGCTGGGCGATCATCTATGCGGTTAGCTATTTTGCTGTGCTGCTGCTATCCCTGCTCTATTCCGTTGTCGTCGTTATCATGAGAGCCGTCAAGCTCCCATGGCCAGATCTGCGTCGCAGATTGCTCACTTTCCTCGTTACATATAGCTCATTCGTCATTATCAATCTTATATTCACGTACTTTTCTCACCCTTCTAGCGTCAATCTTAGCCGGCTTCTGCTTAGGCCTATTGGGATCGCGCTCGGTCTTAGCTTCTTCGATCTCATCTTCATGCGAAGGAAACGCCCACTCTCCGAAGATGATCGTTAAGCCATCCCACCATTCGCCTAGCACAACACTGCGTACGATTTAATAGCATGTGGTGAAGTTAACCTTACCTTCCAAAAGGAGGAAAAATTGCATGCAAAGGAAACGGCGTACCTTCAAGCCTACTACGCTCTGCCGCCGGCAAAGGCATGACCATGAATTCGAGGGCAGCACAAAGCTAGCGGAAGAAGGCAATGAACGCCATAATCACCGTTTTGCAGGTGTTACCGGCCAAGCGATTCGAGTCGGCAACAGTCATGTGCATGAAATTGATATATCGAATACGGACTTCTTCGATCATTTCCATCAGCTGAAGAAAATCACGACAGGTCCAGCGATCCCGGTTGGCAACGGCAAGCATGTGCATTTCGTATCTGGCAGGACGACGCGGGTCGACGGCCATAAGCATCAGTTCAATTTCGCCACGTTAATCGATTCGCCACTCACATAACACAAAAAAAGGTACGGCTTCTCTCATTAGAGACGCTGTACCTTTTATTATGTCGTGCGTGCTGTTTATTCTCGCACCGCTTTGCTAACAATCTCAACTAGTTCGTTCGCGTAGGTTTCCAAGTCGACCCGCTTCGTGATTCCCGTGTACGACATGTACTCGCCGATGGCACCTTGGATGACGCTCGCCATGACATCAACATGGAATGCGCCGAACTCCCCGTTCTGCTGGCCTTCGCCTAGTATCCGCTTCAGCTCTGTAACGACAAGATCTTCTTCGTCATCATCGCCTATTTTGTAATACGGAATATTGTCCGGTGTGCGCCCGTTGAAAATGATCTCGAGCAGCGCAGCGTTCCTCGCCGGATGCGTTCCCTGGTAAGCCAGACTCGCTTCAATGAACAGCCTCAGCTTCTCCCGCGCCGTGTCCGCTCTGCTGACCCGCTCCAGAATATAGGAAGACGACTGCTCAAGCAGCCTCATAATCAAGTCGTTCATCAGATCGTTCTTGTCGGCAAAATGGTACGAAATGAGCGCTGTGCTAATACCCGCCCGCTTCGCAATTTGCGACAGACTTGCGCTTACGTAGCCAATCTCGTCTAGCGTCTTGATCGCAGCCTCGACGATTTGTTCCCGCCGCGCTTCCGCGATGAACGATTGCTTGCTCTCTTTGCTCGTTTCCTTCATTTACGCTACCTCGAATATTTCTTAAATTGATGAAGTGCGGTTCTTACTGCGAAGATAATGGCGACGACAAGGAGTGCCTTGTTGAAAGGCGTAGCGAATAGTTTGGAGAATAGATCGCTTGCTTCTCCCTGGAACAAGCCGATTACAACACGTACGAGCAGGACGATGAGATTAACGAATAGGATGAGCGGAATGGCCGAGATACTACCCACAAATAGCGACCAACCAGCTCCAGCCTTGCCAGCAATGAACAATAGCGTCGAGAGTAGAAAGAACATGCCGACCAGCGTAATGAGTGCGGGACGTATCCAGCCATACCACTCGAAGCTTGGCGGGTCGACAATCTCATGATATTTCGTCCATGTGTACCATAGTGCGCCTGCTCCGAGAAGAGCGCTTAGAAAAGGCGCGAGTGAGAGCAGCCACTTCGGTGTTTGTTCGTTCAGCTTGGTGTCGTTCATTCGGAGTCCTCCTTGGGCGATTTGGTTGATCAAATAAATTTCTGATTACTCGATCAGATTTTAGCACGGAGAAATTTGGCAGTCAAGGAGGATAAATGCGTATAATAGAGCCATCTGATTTTATTTTGACGAAAAGAGGCTTATGGATGTCTGTATCTACGATTGGCACTATCACCACGATTCGCCGTTATCCGGTAAAATCCATGGCAGGAGAAGTGCTTCAGAGCAGCCGCATTGAAAGCTACGGCTTGTACGGCGACCGCTCCCATGCGTTTATTGATGAGACGAAGGAAGGCTGGAATCGGTATTTTACGGCACGGAATGCTTCCATGCTGTTAGGTTATCAAGCTTCTCTAGGCGGCGTTGCGGAGGATGAGGCGGCGGTAAGTGCAAAGGCAGAGGCAAGTGCAGAGGCGGCGGACAAGTTTCCGCCTGTAGCGGTTACTGCTCCCGATGGGAGGCAGCTGCAATGGAATGAGGAATTGCTGCAGGAGATCCAGCAGTTCGCTCAGCCAGAACTCTCCCTGCTCGAACATAAACCTTCCTCCCCGGAGCTGCTCGCCGTTGATGCATCAAGCATACTCATCGTAACCTATAAGTCGGTGCGGAAGCTGGAAGCCTTGTGGGGCAAACCGCTCGATCCGCTTCGATTCCGTGCAAACCTACTCGTTACGCTTAGTGATGAAGACGGCGACGAAGACAGCTGGCTCGGCAAGCGGCTAACCGTTGGCACAGCTGAGCTGCACGTCGATGAATATTGCGAGCGCTGTTCGATGATTACCATTGATCCCGAGACGCTCGAACGCGATCCATCACTGCTGCGCAAAGTGAATGAGGAACTGAATTTGAGTTTCGGCATGTATGCATCGGTCGTGAAGCCGGGGCATGTGAAGGTTGGGGATGGGGTTTATTGGGCGGAGTAGCTGCCTCTTGCTTATGACGCTGCGTCATAAGTTAAGCTTGTCTCAAGTAGAAAGGAGGTGTGGCGATGAACGGAGAGCAGTTGTATCGCTCGAGTGCTTTTGCGAAGAAAGCCGGCGTGTCCGTCCGAACGCTGCAGTTCTACGACAAGTCTGGCGTGCTGTCTCCATCATCGCGCACCGCTTCGGGACACCGGCTGTATCGTGAAGCCGATTTGGCCAAATTGCAGCATATTTTGGCGCTTAAGTTTCTAGGCTTTTCGTTGGCTGAACTGAAGTCGCTCCGCCAGATGGAGCCGCAACAATTCGGCGCCGCTCTGGTTGTGCAGAAGCAGATGCTGCTTGAGCGGCGTGCCCATCTAGACGCAGTTCTGCATGCAATTGAGAAAGCAGAAAAGCTGGTCCCGTCGAATGACGGACCAGCTCTGGCGGATGCGCTCACGAATCTAATTGAGGTGATGCATATGGAACTGAAACCGAGCTGGGTAGCAGCTTACTTGACCCCAGATGAGCGGCAAACCATGCGGCAAATTGCCACTGAGTCTTACTCGCCGCAAGCACTGCAGACGCTGGTGAAGCAGCCCTTCGTCGAGGAAACTGGCCGCTTGTATCGGCAGTTTCGAGAGGAGCTTAAGCGCCTCTGCGAAGCAGGCGTCGACCCGGGCAGCCCGGAGGCGCAAAGCCTCGCGCGGCAGCTGATGGAGCTGAACGCCCGGCGTTCGCAGGGCGATCCCGAAATCACCGCGGGCATGAAGCGAGCATGGACCGCACTCAATGCGCTGCCCGCGGCGCAGCAGCCCGCGATGTACGCCATGAGCACGGAGGAGCAGTCGTTCATCCGCGAGGCGAGCATGATCATGTATAGAGATCGCCGCTAGCATAGTGCGGTGGGCGATGTTTGGTGAACCGAGATTGTTGGCTGAGAGTTAGGTTTCCCGACTCTCAGCTCACCAATCTAGTCGATTCGCTCGACTTTGCTTGTTGAGAGTCGGTTTTTCCGTCTCTCAGAGGTCTCACACTCGCCTCTTCACTCCTGAGAGTCGGATTTCACGACTCTCGGCTCGCAAGGCTGTCATATTACCACTAGCTGTGCTCACCGAGCGCAGCCCCCTCTATTAAATTTGCTCTTTCGCCCCGTTGTGAGTAGGGGGCACCTCTCTCAGTCCAACTACTTGTTGGTATCCTTCCACTTATGCCCACACAAGAGCACATATAGGTTCTCTCAGCCAACTATCCGCATGTTTTGGATGCTGAGAGAACATAGCGTTCTCTCAGTTGCAGATTGTTGGTTAGCTTGATGAATTTCGGCGGTGAGAGCACATATAGGTTCTCTCACCTAACTTTCGGCGCATTTGGGATAATGAGAGAACATATGCGTTCTCTCAGCTGCAGATTGTTAGTTAGTTTGATGGATTTCGGCGGTGAGAGCACATATAGGTTCTCTCAGCCAACTTTCCGCACGTTTTGGATGCTGAGAGAACGTATGCGTTCTCTCAGCTGCAGAATGTTGGTTAGTGCGATGGATTTCGGCAGTGAGAGCACATATAGGTTCTCTCACCTAACTTTCGGATCATCTTGGATGCTGAGAGAACATATGCGTTCTCTCAGCTGCAATGGTTGGTTATTTTGGTCGGTTGCTACGGTGAGAGAGCCTCCCCGCCCAATTATGACCCGGTTGAGCGGTAATGCCGCACTCCGATGCGCCAGACGAGCAGGCATGGCGCGAGGAATACGAAGCCGAGCAGCGGCAGCAAGGCGTACAGCGGGTTATCTGCGCCGTCACGGCCGAGGATGTACAGCAGCGGCAAGTAGTTGACGCATCCGAATGGGATGATGAAGGTGAAGAACCGCTTCACCCAGCGATGATAAATGTTCAGAGGATACTGAGTCATCTCCCGTCCGCCGTCGGTGAAGATGTTCGCTACTTCGAGCCCCTGCACGGTCCAGAAGCTAATCGACGCCGCGAGAATGAAGATGCCCGTGAAGATCACAACTCCGCTCCCCACCATGAGCACGAGCGCCACTATCTTCAGTGGGGTCCAGCTTGCCTCAATATGGTTAGTCGCCCATACCAATACACCGGCGCTCAGCAGGAGCCGCCCGATACGGGCGAACTCGAACTTGGAGCCGAATACCTGCAAGGCTGTGCTGCGCGGGCGTACGAGCAGCCGGTCGAAGTTGCCGCTCACGACGAGGCTCGAGAATACATCGAACCCCCTCGCAAAACATTCGGTGAACGAGAACGCCATCTGCGTCACCGCAAAACATAACACCACCTCGTAGAAGCTCCAGCCCTTCAAATCCCCGAACCGTTCGAACATAAAGTACACGCTCGCAAACGCTGTAAACGGCGTTAAGCACTGACCGAGCGTAAGCAGCAGAAAGGAGCCGCGGTACTGCATCTCAGAGCGCAGCAGCAGCAGCATGTATTTAAAATATAGCTTCATCCTCGAACCTCACCCTCCCTGCACAACGACACCCCGCAGCGCTTTGTTCATTAATATTTTGCCGAGTGCAATCAATCCAACCAGCCAAGCCGCTTGTGCCGCCAGCCCCGACAACGTCTCAGTCTTAGACAGCTCGCCCGTGAATACCCGGAATGGAAAATCAGCTGTCCAGTGGAACGGAAGCATATAAACGATATTTTGCATCCAGCCCGGCATCAGCGGCACAGGAATGATGAGCCCTGCGAGAAATTCCCCGAAGATACTGAATAGCATGAGTGATCCGCCCGGCGACATCGTGACGAAGACGGATATGTAGATCAGCATAGAGATCGCAACGACCAAGAGCAGCCCGACAAGCAGCACGACAACGAAGAGCACAAGGGTGAGCAGGTCGGGAGGCAATTCGAGCCGATACGGTCTCGGCAGAAATAAGGTAACTAGGAGTAATGGGAAGCAGCGAAGCAGAGCACTCGATAGTCGGGTCGCAAGAAGCTTAGCGTACCAGAGTCCGTAAATCTCGCTCGGCCTGCACAATTCGTAGGCGATGTTGCCGCTTGTGATGAGTCCAAACAATTCATTATCCCTGAGCCACAGCATGATAAATACGAGAAAAGCTTGCTTGAGCCAGGTGTAGGTGATCACTGCAGAAAGTGTCATCGGGGGAGTTGAAACGGAATGCGCATAGAACGCCTGAAAAATCATAATAAACATAAAGCCGAAGAAAAACTGTGTCGCTATGCCGGCCAGCGCCGCCGCACGATACTGCAGCCCTATGCTGATGCGCAGCCTGAATACGGACAGATACGCCTTCATCATATCTCGTACTCCTTATACATTTGCACGATGATGTCCTCGATTGGCTGCGTATCAATGGTCACATCCAGCAGCTCGACCTGCGAAGAGAGGCTCGTGATCGCTTCGGAGATCATAACCTGCTCGGTATCGACACTGATGATCGCCCGCTCCGGCGTCCAGGACAGCAGCGATGCGCCTGGAATTTCAATCGGCTTCGCGTTCTCGTGGTAATCCGCCGTTATCGTCCTTCGTGTACCGAACCGGCCTCTCAGCCCAGCAACACTGCCATCGTAGAGAAGCTTGCCTTTGCCAATGAGAAGAATCCGATCTGCCAGCGCCTCAATGTCATTCATGTCATGCGTGGTCAGAATGACTGTGACGCCTCTCTCTTTGTTGATCTCCTTAATAAAATGGCGCACCGCAATCTTCGATACAGCATCGAGTCCAATCGTCGGTTCATCGAGGAACAGAATACTCGGACTGTGCAGCAGTGAGGCAGCGATTTCACAGCGCATCCGCTGTCCTAGACTAAGCTGCCGAACCGGCGTGTACATGATATTGCTGAGGTCAAGCGTTTCGACGAGCAAAGTCAACGTCTTCTTGTATTCCTCCTGCGGAACGTTGTAGATGTCGCGCAGCAGCTCGAAGGATTCAACCACGGGAACGTCCCACCATAGCTGTGAGCGCTGCCCGAAGACGACACCGATATGCTTCACGTACTGGACGCGATCGAGCCAAGGGGTATATCCCTTGATCTTGCAGGTTCCGCGATCCGGGACGAGGATACCGCTCATCACTTTGATCGTGGTCGATTTTCCAGCGCCATTCGGACCGATGTAGCCGACAATTTCGCCCGGTGCAATCGAGAACGATACGTCCTTGAGCGCCTCCACAGCGGTGTACTCACGATGGAACAACGATTTGATCGCATGCTTAATACCTGGCTCGCGCTTCGCGACCAGGAAGGTTTTGCTGATACCTTCAACGGTTATCAATTTCCTGTACCTCCATATTTACATAATTTTAGTAAATGACAGGGAGAAGATAATAGCATCCCTTACCTGAAGCTGTCAATCACAAAAAAAAGCCCGTTCATTGAAATCATGAACAGACCTTTTCGAACGGACTTCTGCAAAAGCTATAAAACTGGCCCATAGAACACGCCAACGAGTGAGATTGGACCGATGACAGAGGCGCTTGTTTCTTCAATCGGCTCCAGCTCAGCAGTCAAATTGTAGACGTTAAACGAGCTGTCCGTATTGAAATCCGCCGTCTGAAGCTCAATCGTATAATACCGCTCAAGCCCCGACTCAAAGCCGATTCGCGTATCAGCAATCTCCACGCCAATAGACGTTGAATCGAGCGATTTGAACAGCTTCACGATAATCTCCCCGTTCCCGCCCGTTCCGAGCACGCCAAGCATCGCCGTCAGAACGATCCGATTATTCAGAGGAAAGAATTCAGCATATAAGCCAACATCCGCTTGAAAGAAGCCATCCGCAATCGTGTACTTATCATCCGTAGGCGTCGTCGATATAAAACCAACGGGAATCGGCACACCTGGGCCTTGTCCGGAGCTTGGCACACTTACCTTCATGTCGAACACCAGCACACTCATCGCTGCAACCCCACCTTTCAATCCTCTACTCTACTTGCTAACTAGTATATGGACCTTGGCTGCAGAGGGTTTGTACACCTGCCGACATCAATATTATTTGCGGTGCATTTTGAACTCCAGGAACAAGTCGTTATAGTGGGAGAGCATCCTCTTGCCCAAGTTGCGGTAAACCTCTAGCTTGGCTGTCACTTCCGGGCTCGGGTAGAACCGCTCGTCACTCGAAATGTCTTCCGGGAGCAGCTCGAGCGCCCTCTTGTTCGGCGTCGCGTAGCCGACATATTCGGCGTTTTGCGCTGCATGCTCGGGATCAAGCATGAAGTTGATGAACTTGTGCGCACCTTCCACGTTCTTCGCCGTCTTCGGAATGACGATATTATCGAACCACAGGTTCGAGCCTTCCTCCGGCACCACATAGGTCAGCTTGTCGTTCTCGTCGATAATCTCCGCAGCATCGCCCGACCAGACGACACCAACCGCGGCCTCTTCGTTCGCAAGCAGCAGCTTGATCTCGTCACCGACGATCGCTTTGACGTTCGGCGTCAGCTCCTTGAGCTTGTTTTTCGCCTGCTGCAAGTGCTCTTCGTTCGTATCGTTAAGCGAATAATGGAGGCTGTTCAGCCCGAAGCCGATGACTTCGCGCGCGCCGTCCACGAGAAGAATTTGATTGTGCAAGCTAGTGTTCCAAAGATCGTTCCAGCTCTTGAAGTCGATTCCTTTAACAAGCTCCGGATTGTAAACGATACCGACCGTGCCCCAGAAATACGGGATCGAGTACTCATTATTTGGATCAAAGGACAAATTCATGTAGCGCGGATCGATATATTTGAGATTCGGCAGCTTCGATTTGTCGATTGGCAGCAGCAGATTTTCCTCTTTCATTTTGCTAATCGCATATTCGGAAGGAACGCTTATGTCGTAGGTTGTGCCCCCTTGCTCGATCTTCGTCATCATCGCTTCGTTGGAATCGAAGGTTGAGTAGATGACCTTGAGGCCGCTCTCCTTCTCAAATTCAGTGATCAGCTCAGGATCGATATAATCGCCCCAGTTATAGATGGTCAGCGTATTGGCACCGGAGTAGCCTTGTGACGAATTAAGCGCAGAGGCACCATACATCAGGGCAAAAGCAAGCAGAACGACGAGAACCATCATTCGCATCAGCTGGTTCATTTGTTCACTAGCCCCCATTCCTTGCCGCTGCCACGCCGTCCAGATACTTGTCCCCGGCTGCGCCGGTTAATGAAGTAGTAACCGACAACGAGCAGCATCGTGAAGACAAAGATGAGAGTCGATAGCGCGTTAATAGACAATGATACACCTTGTCGTGCTCTAGAGTAGATCTCAACGGATAATGTCGTGAAACCGTTACCCGTCACGAAGAACGTAACGGCGAAGTCGTCCAGCGAGTAGGTTAACGCCATGAAGAATCCTGCAAAAATGCCTGATTTGATGAAGGGAAGCATAACCTTAGTCAGTACATCCCATTCCGTCGCACCAAGATCGCGCGCCGCATCCAGCAGCGTCGGGCTCATTTCCTCCAGCCTCGGGAGCACCATAATGACGACGATCGGAACACTGAACGCGATATGAGAGATCAGCACCGAAGCGAAGCCCAGCTTGATGCCAATCATCGTAAACAGAATAAGGAATGATGCCCCGATGATGACGTCTGGGCTGACGATCAGCACGTTGTTGAGCGACAGCAGCGTGTTCTGATTCGACCGCTTGCGGACGTGATGAATCGCGATGGCGCCAATGACGCCGAGAATGGTCGAGATAACCGACGCGAACAGCGCAATGACGAGCGTGTTCAGCAGGATAATGAGCAGCCGCGTATCCGCGAACACTTCCTTATACCACTCCAGCGTAAAGCCTTCAAAGCCATGCATGCTGCCGCCGCTGTTGAACGAGTAATACGACAAGTAAAGAATTGGCGCGTACAGAATAATAAATACGACCCAGAGATACATATTGGACCATTTGAGTGAACGTTTCATAGGCTGCCGTTACCTCCTTCCTCTCGTGCGATTGCCGGTCAGTATCATAATGATCGCCATCGCAATAATGAGGAACACCGCAATTGTCGCGCCCATACCCCAATCCTGCGTGACAAGAAAATGCTGCTCAATCGCCGTGCCGAGCGTAATCACCCGGTTGCCCGCAATAAGCCGTGTAATCATAAACAGCGAGAGCGCTGGTATAAATACCGCTTGGCAGCCGGATTTCACGCCACTAATCGTAAGCGGGAAGATGACGCGGCGGAACGTCGTCCATGGCGAAGCGCCAAGATCACGCGCAGCGTCGATGAGCGACGGGTTTAGCTCTTCAATCGCGTTAAAGATCGGTAGAATCATAAACGGAATGAAGATATAGACCGATACGAAAATAAAGCTGAAATCCGTAAATAATATCTGCTGCTTGCCGATCCCAATCGTCTCGAGAATAGCATTCGCCGCCCCATACGTGCCGAATAATCCGATAAACGCGTAGGTTTTCAGTAGCAGGTTGATCCAGCTTGGCAGGATGATAAGCAGCAGCCAGAGCTGCTTATGCTTCGTCCTTGTCAGCAAATACGCCGCTGGGTAACTAACCAATAGCGAGAACGCCGTAATGAGGAAGGCGTACCAGAACGAGCTGAACGTCATCTTCATATAGACCGGCGTGAAGAAATGCCCGTAGTTGGCGAATGTGAACTTACCATCCACATCGAACAGCGAGTCATAGATGATGAGGATGATCGGTGCCGCTACGAATAGCAGCATCCATAGCATATAGGGAATCAGATACAAATTTCGAGCGCGCGGAGCGGCAGCTTGGGAAGAGTATGTATCGGCCGTCCTCATGAGTACGACTCCAGCCTTCTGTCGAATTCTTCTTCCGTTTCGTTAAACCGCATAACGTGAATCGCCTCGGGGTCAAAGGTCAGCCCGATCGACACGCCAACCTCCGTTTTGCGTGTCGAGTGGACAAGCCATTTGTTGCCGGCTTCATCAGCGCATTGAATCTCGAAGTGAACCCCTCGGAACAGCTGCGCCTCCACGCGCACCTTCAGCTTGCCGTCCTCCGGCCGCGTAATCTCCAGATCCTCCGGGCGAATGACGATGTCGATCGGCTCGTTTGGCTGCAAGCCTTTGTCCACACACTCGAAGGTTTTGCCTGCGAATTCGACGACGTAGTCCGCCTTCATCCGTCCGTCTACGATGTTCGATTCCCCGATAAAATCAGCTACGAACCGGTTGATCGGCTCATCATAGATGTCCATTGGCGTTCCACTTTGTTGAATGCGGCCTTCGCTTAGAACGAAGATTTCATCTGACATCGCGAGCGCCTCTTCTTGGTCATGCGTAACGAAAATAAACGTAATGCCAAGGCGCCGCTGCAGCTCGCGCAGCTCCACTTGCATTTCGGTGCGAAGCTTCAGATCGAGCGCAGAGAGCGGCTCGTCCAGCAAAATAATTTCCGGCCGATTCACAATCGCCCGCGCAATCGCAACCCGCTGCCGCTGGCCGCCCGACATCTCAGTAATCTCACGGTTCTCGTAGCCGCTAAGATTAACGAAACGAAGCGCCTCCTGCACCTTGTCTTTTATCTCAGACTGCTTCAGCTTTTTAATGCGCAGGCCGAATGCCACGTTCTCGAACACGTTGAGATGCGGGAACAGCGCGTAATCCTGGAACACCGTATTCACTTGGCGCTTGTTCGCCGGAATATGGTTAATGATTTGCCCGTTAAAATAAATGCTACCCTTCGACGGAGCCGTGAACCCGGCAATGAGACGCAGAATCGTCGTTTTGCCGCAGCCTGACGGACCAAGCAGCGTATAAAATTTACCTCGCTCAATTTCGAAGCTGACGTGCTTCAGTACCGCGGGATCGCTCTCGTACTGCTTGGTCACGCCGTCAAAGCGAATGATCGCCTCTGCCTTGTTGGCGTTCATATTGGTGTTTAGACTCATGCGCCCTAGCACACCCCTTTCGGATAGAGATGAAAAATGTCGATTTTTATTCGTATATTCCTTTGGATAGTATAACCAAACATGGCTAGTACATGAAGTATTTTTTGAGCGTGTACGGATCTGTTTACATAAAAAAAACCATCCGGGCTGGTAATCCCGGACAGTCGTAGTTGCTTGGATTCCGCTAGTTGCGCGCTAGCAGTGATTTGTACAGCTTAATGACGCTCAGGTGCATCCCCTCATGGAAGAGATTCATGCTGCAAAATTGCTCTGGAGATTCAATCGTGAGTCCCGTCGATGTGGTGTAAGGCTGCTGCAGCGTCTCGTGAAGACGATGCGCAATCGCCGCTTCGACCCGCTCCAGCTGACCAGCAAGCAGCTGCTCCAGCTCCGCGAGCGTCGGGATATTCGCATCACTTGGCCAGTTCAGAGGCGTAGTCTTGAACTCGAACAGCTCTTTAAATCCCGCAGGCAGCTGCTGCGGCAAGTTCAGGTATTGGAAAATATACCTTTCCAGCACGACGTACACATGCCCGAGGTTCCAGCGAATCGTATTGCGGAAGCCCTCCGGTACGCTGTCCGCCATCTCTTCCGTCACGCCGTCCATCAGCTTCAGCGTCTGACTCCTCACAAACTTCAGCTGCGTGAATAGATAATGCCCCATCGTCGACCCCACTCCTCTTGGTAAAGTAGTCCACTAGAACAGCTTGTTTCTCACATTCTGCGGGGTTTCCGCCAATGTAGTCCACTAGACCAGCTTGTTGCGCTCATTTCGCCGAATTTCCGTCGATGTAGTCCACTAGACCAGCTTGTTTCTCACATTCTGCGGGGTTTCCGCCAATGTAGTCCACTAGACCAGCTTCTTACGCTCATTCTGCCGAGTTTCCGTCGATGTAGTCCACTAGACCAGCTTCTTGCGCTAACTATATACAGATTGGATGTTGAGAGTGCGTAATATGAGCTCTCAGCGCGAAAATCGGCCGATTGAGGCTTCGAGAGTACAGATTCAGCACTCTCAGATACGGAAACTGCCGATTGCGGCAGCTTGGCGAAGCTGAGAGTGCGTAATTAGTACTCTCAGTACTATAATCAGCCGATTGATGCTCTGAGCGTGCAGATTCAGCACTCTCAGATACAATCGAAATCGGCATTTGAAGGCGACAGGGTTCTCCTGATTTCAATGCTGACTGCTCCCTCGGATTCCGAAGGCGGGGTAGTTCTCCCGATTTGGCGATGAGAATTTTCCGCTCCCAACTCTCAGCACTCAGCTCTCCGTTCTCCGTTCTCCCCACCCCGCCGCCGCTCTTCCCTTCAGCGCTCCAACCGCTGAACGCGCTCCATATACGCGGTCACGCGCTCATCCAGCGCATGCGGATAGTCGTAGCCGAGCTTCGTCGCAACGTCCGAGGCGAGTCTACCGAACAAGGCTGTCATCGCGAACAGCGCGCGCCAGTTGTCCTCCAGGCTCGCACCTGCATACGTCTGTTCGAGCTCTGCCCACGTTTCCTCGTCCAAGTAGCGCTTGAACCATCGGCCTTGTTTGCCGGGGTTGACGGCCCAGTCGTGGCGCTCTCCGATATGCCATTCGATCACAGGCATGAAGTAATTGAAGCGAATTATACTCTCGAACATATACTTGGCAAGATGCAGCTCATCCCGCCATAAGCTCTTCGCCACATAGGTAATGTCCCACCAGAACTCCTTCACCGCCATGTTATATGCCTCGCGGGTCGGCTTCTCGATCAGATAGCCGGTATGCCGCGGCGGCTTCAGCCCCTTCGTCAAGCCATCCTTATCCATCAGCACGCTGTAGCCGATATCCAGCTCCTCAGGCAGCAGCGGCAGCTCGAGCTTCTCTTCCAGCTTCTTCACCACATAAACTTGAAAATCAATCCGTACCCCGTCATCGAACAGAACGAGCCGCGTAATGGACTGCTCATGATTCTCGCGGTATTCGGTCATCACAGTACCGAACTGCGTAATCCATGCGTCGCTCTCACGGAACGGCGTCGTGTCCGTCACGACAAGCTCGATATCGTAATCCGATAGCTCATCGACCGGCGCATTCGGATTGACGCGAGAGCTGGTCATAATGACCGCCCGGATTAAGCTGTGCCGCTCTGTCCACGCAAGCAGCTGACGCAATAGTTCTTCTTGTCCTCGCATCTTACCATCCCGCTCCTTATCATCATTGCTTCGCATTCGTAATGCCGAACGGCACATGCACCGAAGGGAAGCTCCGCGCAATGCCCTCAATATGTCCCACCTGATCGTCGAAAAAGATATGCGGCTTAAAAATATTCAGCACCCTGCTCTTATCAATCCCGCCGAGGAAGAACGCTTCATCGATGCGGATGTCATGCTGCCGCAGCGTCGTTATGACTCGCTCATGAGCAGGCGCATTTCGTGCAGTCGCAATCGCAACGCGAATGCCTGGCTTCTTCGCCGAGTCACTCTCCTCGCTAAGCCGTTTCTGCAGCTTGGCGATTTCGGTGAAGAACCGGATGAGCGGTCCGCCTGGCAGCGGCTCCCCCGCTTTACGACGCTCATGATCGTGAAAAGCAGGTAGAAAGCCATCCCGCTGAAACACCGACTCCGCCGAGTCATCGGCAATAATACCGTCGAAGTCGAATGCAATCCGCAGCTCCTCGTCCTCATCATCATCGATATAATCGGTCGGATAGATGCAGCCGGCCGGATAGCCATGCTGGACCGCTTCCTTCACATCATCCGCATTGCCAGACAGAAACAGCGAGGCGTTAAACGCCTCTAAATATTGAAAAGGGTTACTGCCAGCCACAAACACTGCACGGCTAATCGGCAGCTTGTAATGCTCAATTGACTTGAACACACGGAGGCCCGTATCCGGGTCGTTACGGGACAGCAGAACGACCTCGACCGGTTGATCGCGAGAGTCGCCGTTAACCCGCAGCAAACGCTTGATCAGCGGGAATGCAACGCCTGGCCGCAAAATATTGGTCTCGTTCGCTCGCTGAAAGCTCCGATACTCGTCCTCCCCTTTTTTCTGAAACACAAGGTCGGACTCCGTCAGATCGAACAGCGCGCTGGATGCGACTGCGATGACAAATTTATTTTCAATGGGATATGGCATACGGTTCGCTGCTCCTCCACTACATCTCGTTAAGCTTTCACTTCAGCAAGCACTTTCCCCTCATCATTCAACCCGCGAAACACAAAATTGCCAGCCTTCGCAATCGGCAGCCTCTGATAGGTTACCGCGTAGCCGTTCTCAACTTTAACCTCAATATAGGAGTCCGCCAGATCTCCCTCGTGGCTAAACCGTACAATATGAATGGCCGGATTCTCCACTTTGGCTGCTAGCAGCACGTTATACTCACGCTCATTCGCCAAGTGTGCAAGCCATGTAATACCCATCGGCTCTTTATCCCCAGGATTATATAACGCTGCACTCGACCGCACCTGATAGAGAAAGCCCCATTTTTTGTAGATCAGCTTGGCGGTCTGCTGTTTTCCCTCCCCTGTAATGCCAACCGAGTAGTCTCCGAAGCTCTTTATATAAAGCGGCGCTCCGTCTGATGGCGGGAACGAATGGCGCAGCGCTCCTCTCGCACTCAACGAGTAACCAGATATATGGAACAAATAATAAACAATAAGCAGAACAGCTACAGCAAGCAGCAGAATCTTCCTCCGCCGCTTCGATCTTAAAACAGCCATATCCCCACCTCCGTTAGTAGATATTGGGTGTTTCCATTATCTTCTTCCCATCATAAGGCAAGGCGATCGCCAGGCACAACACCTTCCGAATAATCAATCCGTTTGCCAATCGTTACGGTCGGCCGCTAGGCGCTTGCAGGATGCATCTCTCTCCCGACTCTCATAAACTATTACGAACTAAAAATGTAAAGAGAGGAGTCGTGTGCGTCAATGCAAGCAAGAGGTTCGGCCCATATCAAAATCATCGACGTCTCCCATCATCAAGACGAGATTGATTGGGTGAAGGTTAGTGCGAGCGGCATAGCGGGCGCTTTTATCAAGGCGACGGATGGACGGCTCGGCGTCGATTCCAATTTCAGCCGCAATGCGACCGCTGCGCGTGCAGCCGGCCTCCCTATCGGGTTCTACCATTATGCACATCCAGAGGTAAATAACGCGATTGCGGAAGCGAAGCATTTTGCCGAGGTAGTGAAAGAGTATGAGTCGCAGTTTCCGCATGTACTCGATGTAGAAGGCGATGCCAGCAAAATCAAATCCGCTGAACTGACCAAATGGTGCATCACATGGTTTACAGAGGTGCAGCGGTTAACTAGCCATCCGGTGATGATCTACACTTCAGCCAGCTTCGCACGGAGCAATCTTGGTAAAGATCTGGGCCGCTGGCCGCTCTGGATTGCTCATTACGGCGTCCTCACACCAATGGACAACCATATATGGAGCACATGGGCAGTCTTCCAATATACGTCGAGCGGACGAATTAATGGAATTAATGGCAATGTGGATCTCGATGCGATGGAGCAATCATTTTTTGAAAAATACGCTGTAAAAGCGGTAGAAGCACCCATAGCAGTCGGTCCCCAGCCCATAAACCCGCTTGATACGGTTAAAGTGGCGGTGGATGGTAAGACGATAGCATTCGGGCGAATAATCGACAGTCAAGCCTATGTGCCACTCCGCCAGCTCGGCGACGCGCTTCAAGTAACCGTCAGGTGGGATGCTGCGGCAGCAACGCCTTACGTAGACGGCAAGCCAATTACGAACTTCAAGCTGGTCAGCGGAAAAACGTACATCAGCTTAAGGGCGGCAGTCGAAGCGCTCGGCGGCAAAGTGACATGGGACAAGGATATGCGGCAATTGGATGTCTATAAGTGACGGATCGATATGGGCGAAGAAACGGGCAACGAGCGTCATTCGTTCATACAGTGGTTAGTACAACATCCGTCTTACGGAAAAGGAGCTGAGTGTGATGCAAGCTAGGAGTGCAAGCAATGTGAAAGTCATCGACGTCTCGCATCATAATGGCATAATTGACTGGAAGAAGGTTAAAGCGGACGGAGTAATGGGCGTCTTCATTAAAGCTAGCGAAGGAACTACGTTTGTTGACGATAAATTCAAGACAAATGCGAACGAAGCTACGGCGGCAGGCATCAAAGTCGGGTTCTATCATTACGTGCATCCCGAGTCGAATAATGCCAAGTCGGAAGCGGCGCATTTTGCAAGCGTTGTGAGCGGAGTGAAGACGGACTTCCCGCATGTGCTTGATGTAGAGGGAGATGCGGAGCAAGTATCGGTAAGCAAGCTGACGCAGTGGTGCGTAGATTGGCTTCAGGAAGTGGAGCAGCTGACGAATCACCCTACTATGCTGTACACCGGGGCATACTTTGCCAGAGATAACTTGACGCAGCCGCTCGGTCAGTGGCCGCTGTGGATTGCCCATTACGGCGTTACGACTCCACTCGCTAACGACACTTGGAGTGAATGGTCGGTGTTCCAATTCTCCGAGAACGAGCGGGTGAGCGGTATCGGCGGCGATGTCGATATGAATGCGATGGAGCAAGCGTTCTGGAACAAATACGCGAATCCGAATGTGCCACAGCCGCTAAGCCCGGAGGATGACGTCAAAGTCGTCGTTAACGATCAATTGTCTGCGTTCGGGCGAATCATTGACGGCAGCACGTTTGCGCCGCTTCGCCAGCTTGGCGACTCGCTCGGCATACCTGTGTCGTGGGATTCCTCGACATCGACGCCGTACTTCGACGGCAAGCCAGTCACGAACTTTAAGCTGATCGATAGCCGCACCTATATTGGTGTACGGCTCGCAGGCGAGATGCTTGGAGCGACAACGATAAAATGGGATAGCGTGAACAGGAAGGTTTATATTTACTATTGAGTTATTGAGTTATTGAGTTATTGAGTTATTAAGCAAGAGTAACCCCCGCCATCTGCTCACGGGGGTTACTCTTGTTTCTCGTTCGCTTAGTCTGCGATGTGCAGCACAATACGTCCGCGGCCGTGGCCAGTTTGGCTGCGATCCTGCGCCTGCGCCGCCTCGGCGAGCGGGAAAGCTGCGCCGACAACCGCCTTCAAATGCCCCTCGTCGATCAGCCCTGCGATCTGGCCCAGCGCCTCGGCTGCTGGCAGCTTATTCGAGAAGATTGCCTTCACGCCTTGTTCTTCCGCCTTCTCTTGGGATGGCTGACCGACTAGCGAGATCATTCGTCCGCCTGGCTTCAGTACAGTGAATGACCGGCTCTGCGTCTCGCCGCCGACCGTATCAAGCACCAAATCTACGCCTTGCGAGCCTTGTCCGGCGACGTCCTCGAACCGCTCCTTCGTATAGTCCACCACATGATCCGCGCCGAGCGAAGAAACGAAGGCGGCATTGTCCGTGCCGCATGTCCCGATCACTTCCGCCCCTCTCCACTTCGCCAGCTGCACGGCGAACAAGCCTACGCCCCCGGCTGCGCCATGAATGAGGACGCGCTGCCCCGGTTGCAGCTCGCCGCTGTCGAATAATGCCGACCACGCCGTAAGTGCGCCTCCGGAGATGGTAGCCGCTTCATCGAAGCTGAGCGTATCCGGCTTCACAGCCAGGTAATCTTCAGCTGCGACTGTATATTCAGCATAGGTTCCGCCAATCGCGCTTCGGCCGAAGACGGCATCGCCTACCTTTAGCTTCGTTACTCCAGGACCGACGGCTTCTATCACGCCGGCAAGTGAGGAGCCTGGCGTATACGGGAAAGTTAACGGTCTGAATTGTTTAAACATCCCTTGTCTCACCTTCCACTCAATCGGCAGAACAGCTGCCGCATGGACACGGACAAGCACCTCCCCTGCGCCGGGCTGCGGGCATAGGATTTCTTCTAGCTTCAGCTCCTCCGAGCCGCCATATTGATGCACACGAATTGCTTTTATCATTGTCGACATTGTGCCCCTGCCTCCTCTTCACCTTCTCTTGTTGTCTAAGTGTACGCTGTTCAATCCATCATGTATAATACATATTTACTAATCAATCTATAATATAAACATTATGAATAGAGAGGTGTCAGGGGATGGAACTGCTGCAGCTGAAATATTTTCAGAAGGTGGCAAAGCTTGAACATATGACGAAGGCGGCGCAGGAGCTGCACATCGCCCAGCCGGCACTTAGCCAGAGCATCGCTAGGTTAGAGCAGGATCTCGGTGTGCCGCTCTTCCACCGGCAGGGCCGGCAAATCCGGCTGAATAGTTTCGGAGAAGCGTTCCTCGCCAAGGTCGAGGTTGCGCTCCATGCGCTTGAGGAAGGACGCCGTGAAATTGCGGATATGAACGGCACCGAACGTGGACGGATTCATATCGCGACGACGACGATGGCGCGGTTCTCCGAGATGATCCGCGCCTATCTCGTGGACTATCCCGATACGAATTTACGCATCACGCAGGTGTCTCCGGAAGAGATAATCCCGCTCATCGAAGCAGGCGACATCGACTTCTGCTACACGACGCCGCCGATTGACCGCCCCGGCATAAGCGGCATTTCGCTGCTGCACGAGGAGATCTTCATCGCCGTCCCTCCCGGTCACCGGCTTGCGGATCGTGAGCACGTCACGATTGACGAGATCCGGGATGAGCCGTTCGTCAGCATGAAGGAAGGCTCGCGCATCCGCACCATGATGGACCAGTTCTGCAGCCGCCGCGGACTTACACCGCGAGTTGTCTGTGAAGTAGACGATCCTGCCGCGATGCGCAGCTTCGTTAGTAGCGGCCTTGGCATCGCCTTCTTGTCCGCATGCAAGAAGTCGGATGCGAAGCCGCTTGTGCTGCTGCCGATTCATGATGGGAGCAGCAAGCGTACGATCCAGCTGGCATGGCTGGAGAAGCGTTACTTATCGCAGGCTGCCCACACATTCCGCGATTATGTTAAGCATTATTTTACGAGTGATACCGAAAATTAACTGCCCTGCATATCACTGCCTGCTATCGCAAACAATGTAATACGTACGCGAAAATGCAATATAACGAATCGCATATAGCAAAAGGCAGGAGGAATTCACTTACAATGAACGCACAGCGCGCCCAAGAAATCGCCGAATCCGCCACGATGGTGGATGTCACCTATGACGGCAAGCCCATCTATATTCAGCATGTCGATGCTGAGAATGAGACAGCTCGGATTTACCCGCTCGATCAGCCCAATCAGGAGATTACCATTTCGCTAAATAGTTTGACCGAAGCGTCACCGTTCCAATCGGATGGCATCCATATGGTTTGTGACAGGCGCGATTAGCCCTTGTCGCGTATTTAGAAAGCACGACTATAGGCTGCCTCCACCCTGAACAGCACCCCGTCAAGTAGACAGTACAAATAATTAAAAACAATCAAGCGGCCTTCGTCCGGAATTCCATTGGACTGAGGCCGTTTAGCTTTT
>NZ_FOCJ01000014.1 GCF_900110075.1 Paenibacillus sp. OV219 | reverse complement strand
TTTAAAAAAGATGACCCCTGTGCAGTACAGGAATCATCTTTTGTCGGTTGCCTAACTCTCTTTTTTCAAGTGTCCTTGACTTAGGGACCAGTTTACTGCGGGGGTCTCTTTTTTGTTTGATGGAACTCTGTTACCTCTGACTACTCTAGCTGTGACCGCTCCATAATGACATCGGACGGTAGCCGGCCGACCACTTTTTTGAAAATCCGATTGAAATACGAAGGGTCGCTGTATCCGAGATGATCGGAAATATCCTGCACCGTCAGCCGGGAATGGCGGAGCATGTAGTGGGCAGTCTTCATTCGTTTGCGGTGCACATAGTCACTGATGGTGAGGCCGGTCACTTTACGGAACAGCGTTGCGGCGTAGTTCGGGCTGACGCCGATGCAAGCGCCGAGCTCGTTCTTGGTGATTTTGCTGCGGTAATGATTCTCGACGTATTGCTTCATTCGCTCGATATGCTGAATGGAGGAGGGAGCCTTCTCACCCTCGTCGTACTCGCGGCTAATCGTGACGATCAGCTCCGTCAGCAGCGCGGCGCACATGACAGAGAAATATCGGTCGCGTGCGGTCCATTGCTCTACAATGCCGAGTAGCTTCTCCATCAGCAGCTCCGGCATATGCGTGACCCAGCGCAGCGGCGCGCGTCTTGAGAGAATGGGCAGCAGCTGTGTCGTGGCGGTGTCGGCGGGACTGAAGCGGACGGTAACACTCTCGCGGATGCTCCCTGAACCGCGCAGCTCTGCGGCGGGAACGCCTGCCGGGATGAGTAATATCTCATTCTTGCGGCAGCTCACATCAAGGCCAGCATAGGTGAAGCTAGTCTGACCAAAACGAATCCAGATGAGTGTAAAGCTATCGATGCCTAGCATCCGGCGCTCCTCTTGCAGCACCCCGCGCTCCTGCCTAATATCGAAGATATGGAACATAAGGACAACACTCGCTTTTTGTCGATTAGTGTACTATTTTACAGCTACTGTACTATAGTGCATCGCACTTGTGCAATCGTTCTTTTAAAATGAAAGAAACGGATTGAACTTGGACAGGAGTGAGCGACATGAAAAAAACAGCGATTGTGTGTACAATGGGACCCGCTTGTATGGCCGCTGAGAAACTGGAAGGCATGCTGAAAGCAGGCATGAACATCGCTCGTCTTAACTTGGCGCACGGAGAATTAGATGATCACCGCGAGCGTATTCTGATTGTGCGTGAAGCTGCGCGCCAGCTGAATGTACCCGTATCGATCTTGCTCGATATCAAAGGACCGGAAATTCGTACAGGGCTCCTGCAGGAGCCATCCTATATGCTGCAAAGCGGAGAGTTTTTGACATTGACAACGGAACAAATCGTCGGCAATGCGACACGTATCTCGGTATCGTATGATCTCGCGAAGGACGTCTCGGTAGGCTCGCGTATTATGATCGACGATGGCCTTATTGAATTGAAGGTCGTTCGCATCGAAGGAACGGAAGTGGTGTGCGTCATTCAGAACGGCGGCATCATTAAGTCGCGTAAGGGCGTTAACCTGCCGGGCATTCGTACTAGCTTGCCAGGCGTGACGGAGAAGGATAAGCTGCATATTGCTTTCGGCATTGAGACTGGCGTGGATATTATTGCGATGTCGTTCGTCCGCCGCGCGGAGGACGTATTGGAAGTAAAGCGCATGCTGGCAGAGCAAGGCGCTAGCCATATTAAAGTGCACTCGAAGATCGAGAATCAAGAGGGACTCGACGAGCTGCATGCGATTATCGAGGTTTCCGACGGCATTATGGTCGCACGTGGTGATCTTGGTGTTGAAATCCCGATCGAAGACGTACCGTTCGCACAGAAGCGCATGATTGCGGCTTGTAACCGTGCTGGTAAATTCGTTATTACAGCAACGCAAATGCTTGAGTCCATGCAGATCAACCCGCGCCCGACGCGTGCTGAAGCTTGCGATGTAGCGAATGCGGTATGGGACGGTTCAGATGCAGTAATGCTCTCTGGAGAGACTGCTTCGGGGGCGTATCCGGTTGAAGCGGTGCAGACGATGGCTGCAATTGCGATCAAAGCCGAGGAAGCGCTAAAGGAAGTTGTAAAGAAAGATTTGATTGAAGCTTAGCCAATCGTTTAAAGTGAGTAGAGGACAAAATTATGCGAGGGTGCTCGTCCACGGTGGATGGGCAGCTCTCACGGTTTTGAGATTTACTAACGTTAGGCGGGAATGAATAGCGATGCACGTATTAACGGTTGATCATATTTCGAAGAACTATGGCGAGAAAATATTGTTTCAAGACGTGTCGTTCGGCGTTGAGATGGGCGACAAAATCGGTATTATCGGAGTCAACGGCACCGGTAAGTCGACGTTTCTTAATGTCGTTGCAGGTTTAGAGCCCCCTGATTCGGGCTCTATTCTTGTTGCTGGAGGCGTGACGGTGCGCATGCTGTCACAGGACCCGCAGTTTGATCCGGAGCAGACGGTGCTTGCGCATGTGCTTGGCGGCGACTCGCCGCAGATGGTTGCGATCCGCGCTTATGAAGCGGCGCTTCAGGCGCTTGAACTGAAGCCTGGCGATGAGGAATTGCAGGAGAAGCTCGTTCGTGCGAATCAGCGAATGGCTGAGCTGGATGCATGGGGCATTGAGAGTGAGGCTAAGATCGCACTGTCAAAGCTCGGTATTACAAGCTTCGATGCGAAGCTCGGCGTACTGTCAGGGGGCCAGCGTAAGCGTGTGGCGATGGCGGCGGCTCTCATTCAGCCAGCAGATGTGCTGCTGCTTGATGAGCCGACAAACCATATCGACAACGAGTCGGTCGCATGGCTTGAAGGGATGCTGCAGAAGCGCAAAGGCGCGCTTCTGATGATTACGCATGATCGGTATTTCCTTGATCGTGTCAGCAACCGGACATTGGAGCTGGATCGCGGACGGGCGCATTTCTACTCGGCGAATTACAGCCAGTTTCTGGAGCTGAAGCTGGACCGCGAGGAGCGGGAAGCGGCATCGGAATCGAAACGGCAAAACCTGCTGCGTAATGAGCTCGCTTGGATGCGCCGCGGGGCGAAGGCGCGCACGACGAAGCAGCAAGCGCGGATTCAGCGTTTTGAGGCTTTAGGTGCGGCAGCGCCGGAGAAAGCACTCGGCAAGCTTGAGGTGTCCGTAGCTTCGACACGCCTTGGGAAGAAGATCGTTGAAATCGAAGGCATGACCAAGTCGTTCGAAGGTCGAACGGTCATTCGAGATTTCAGCTATATCGCGGTGCCGGAGGACCGCGTCGGTATCGTCGGACGCAATGGCCTCGGCAAGTCGACGCTGCTTAAGCTCATCTCCGGCAAGTTTGAGCCGGATGCAGGCGAGGTTCGTCTTGGGCCGACGGTGAAGCTCGGCGTGTTCTCGCAGGAGCGCGAGGAGATGGATGAGTCGATGCGCGTCATTGATTTTATCAAGGAGAGCGCAGAGCGGGTGATGACTGGCGACGGTACGTCTGTGACGGCAGCACAAATGCTGGAGCGGTTCTTGTTCCCGCCGGCGCAGCAGTGGACGCCGATTGCGAAGTTGTCCGGCGGCGAGAAGCGCAGGCTACAGCTGCTGCGCGTGCTGATGGAAGCGCCGAACGTCCTGCTCCTCGATGAGCCGACGAACGATCTCGACATTACGACGCTGACGGTGCTTGAAGATTATCTAGACGACTTCCCTGGCGTCGTGTTCACAGTATCCCATGACCGGTATTTCCTGGATCGGACGGTCGATCGGATTTTAGCTTTTGAAGGCGACGGCGTAATCGAGCAGCATGTCGGCAATTTCTCGGATTATCAGACCTATGCGGAAGCGCATGGGGTGCGCTCGCAGGCTGGGGCGGCGGCAGGTTCCGCTGCTGGCGGCAAGAGTGGCAAGGCCGCTGAGTCTGCAGGCGGTGCTGGAGTGGATGATTCCGCGTCTGCGCCGGTGAAGGAGCCGGTAGGCCCAACAAAGATGAGTTACAAAGAGCAAAAGGAATTCGAAACGATAGATGCCGACATTGAGAAGGCAGAAGCTGCGCTTGCAGCTGTGCAGTCGAAGATGGAAGTGTCGAGCAGCGATTCCGCTACGCTGCAGGAGCTGTTGAACGAACAGCAGGAGCTGGAAGCGAAGCTGGAGCATCTGATGGAGCGTTGGACGTTCTTGAATGAGCTCGACGAGCAGATTGCAGCGAATAAGAAGAAATAGTTATGTAGTGTTTATTTTGCAAGAGTCGATGCCACTTTTATGTGGGACGGCTCTTTTTTTGTGCTTTAACGGTAAGAACCGGCATGAAATTTATCGACAAATCTATTGTTTATACATCAAACTAGTGATAAATGGTAAATAAGGTATCTTACGGGATTCTGAATGCAAATTGAAGAATTGAAGAAAGGTCCATTTTTTAACGAATAATATAGAGGATACGCTCAAAATTGTACCATGCCGTTCATCGTAAATCAGCTGATCAAAAATGAAAGAGCCGCCCACCGGGCGGCTCTTTGCCGTTATAGTCGCTATATTTACCGTCCGTTAAACGCCTTCAGCATCCAAATATGCTTCTCGAGCGCGCTGTGGATGGCGAGCAGCATGTCGCCGGACGTTTCGTCGCCGCTCGATGCCGCTTCCTCCATACCTTCTTTCAACTCGGCTACGATTGCGGCAAAGTCAGCGATGACGGAGTCGACCATCTCGACTGCGGACTCTTTGCCGGACGCTTCCTTCACGGTCGAGAGCTCGATATATTCAGACATCGTAGCTACCGGCTGACCGCCGATTGCAAGCAGACGCTCTGCGATTTCGTCGACATGCAGCGTTGCTTCCTCATACAGCTCCTGAAACTTCACATGCAGGGTGAAGAACTGGTTGCCTTTTACATACCAGTGGAAATTGTGCAGTTTAACATAGAGAACGCTCCAAGTCGCAATTTGTTTGTTTAGAATCGTTTGCAGTTTTGTCGTCATGATGAATAGCTCCTTCGTAATTAAGATTTTATATCGCTTCGTTTAAACTTCAACTTGTTCCTTAAGTTGACCTGCTTTATGCGCTTCGAGCTCATGCTCACAGTCGAGCGCTGCCATACAGCCGCTGCCGGCCGCTGTAATCGCTTGGCGGTAACGATGATCCTGTACGTCGCCGCAAGCATACACGCCAGGAATGTTCGTGAGCGAAGTGCCCGGCTGGACCTCGATATAGCCGAGTTCATCAGTCGTCACTTGACCGCCGAGAAAGCCAGTGTTCGGCGTGTGCCCGATAGCGACGAATACGCCGTCCGCTTCGAGCAGCGATTCTTCGCCCGTCGCGTTGTCACGGACACGAAGTCCGCGTAAGCCTTGCTCGCCTGCTTCGACTTCAAGCGGCGTAACGCCGAGGCTCCATTTGATCGAGTCATTAGCGCGAGCCCGATCCTGCATAATCTTCGATGCACGCAGCTCTTCGCGGCGATGCACGAGCCTAACCTCAGATGCGAATCGCGTCAGGAAGACAGCCTCTTCCATCGCTGAGTCACCGCCGCCGACAACGATAATCTTCTTCCCGCGGAAGAAAAATCCGTCACATGTCGCACATGTGCTCACCCCGCGCCCGATGTTGTCACGTTCACCAGGGATACCCATATATTTTGCCGAGGCGCCAGTGGAAATAATCATCGAATGTGTAAACATTTCACTGCCGTTCTCAATCGTCAGCTTGAACGGACGTTTCGAAAGATCGGCGGTTTGCACCCAGCCGGTCCTAAAACGAGCGCCGAACCGTTCCGCTTGCTGGCGCATGTTCGCCATCAGGTCGGTGCCGAGCACACCGTCCGGGAATCCGGGGAAGTTCTCCACCTCCGTCGTTGTCGTCAATTGGCCGCCTGGCTGCGGACCTTCCAGTACGAGCGGGCTGTACCCGGCGCGAGCGAGATAGATGGCTGCCGTAAGTCCGGCTGGCCCTGTACCTACAATTACGATATCTTCCATGGGTGAACAACTCCCTTCGATGTAAGCCAATGCCTTTTTATTAATAATAACTACTAAATTAAAATTATTATAAATAAGGTCGGAAGTCAACCCTTTTTTCAGAATTTAACATGTGCCTAAGCGCTAGCTGCACTTGAGCCGCTAATACTGGATAGCTGAATAATTCGGGTCAAGTTGGAAAAACAAGTAAGAAGTCGCTTTAAGCGTCGTTAGGTTCAGAGGAAGCGAGGATAACATACATGATGAACAAAGCAAGGGCGGCGTTATTGGTTACGGCGGCGCTTCTGCTGCTGATAAGTGGTACAGGCTGCCGAAGAGGCTCTTCTGTCGTACAAACGCAGACCGCGGTAGCGATGGATGCTATGCCATCCGATATGCATCACCAGCACGACAGCGAGATGGGCATGGATATGGTGGAACCAGCCGATAAAGGGCCGAACCGCACTGATTTTGCCAAATGGACATGGCCAAGCGGGATGCCGCAAGCCGGCAAACCGGCGCTGCTGCGTATCGCTGTTACGGACACTAGCGGAGAACCGGATCAGAAGCTTCAAATCAACCATGAGAAGAAGCTTCATCTCATTATCGTAAGTAAGAGGCTGTCGTCGTTTATGCATCTTCACCCTGTTGAAACGAAGGCGGCAGGCGTATTCGAAGTGGTAGTTAATTTCCAAACATCCGGCGCATACAAGCTGGTAGCTGATTTCAAGCCTGCAGACGGCAGCCAGCAATCGCAGAGCAGTTGGGTGGTGGTTGCGCGAGGCAAGGGGAGCGAGCCGAAGTCGGAACCGGTATTAACAGCCGACAAGGAGCTGACTCGTGCAGCAGGCGGGATGGAAGTAAGCCTGTCCTTTAATCAAGAGCCGCGAGCGGGAGTAACGGGGATGTTAACCTTCTCATTCCGCGATCAGATGAGCGGCAAGCCGGTCACCGATTTGCAGCCCTATCTAGGGGCAGTCGGTCATGTGGTCATTATGGATGCAGACGCGGAGCACTATGTGCATGTGCATGCGATGGATGAACGGGGAAAGGGCCCGAACGCGGATTTCCATGCGACGTTCCCAGAGCCGGGGTTGTACAAGATTTGGGGGCAGTTCAAACGGCATGGCCAACTTCTGATCGTACCATTTGCAATTGAAGTAAAATAAGCTTGTTTGTTCGTCAAGCGGGCAAACGAAACTTAACAAATTATTAAATTGTTGGATATTCCGGCTGAAGCTGCTTCAGCCGGTTTTTTTTATTTGCCTAAACTGATAAAATATTCGTAAATCTTTGAATTATTTAACCATTGTCATATGAACAACTGTAGTCAAGCGAGGAGAACAATCCATGATTCAGCGAGACAGAGACGAGACGGACCTGTTGTCACAGGACCGTCTTATGAACCACAGCAAGAAGCTGTATACAGAAGAGTTGTTTAGTAAGCTTCATCAGCTGCAGCAATTGTGCGCAGTTGCTGATTTAAACATGTCATTGGACAATGCCGCTGAAGTCTACCGCATTGTACATTCGATAAAAGGGAGCGCGCCGACAATCGGGTTCAAGCGGATCGGAGATATCGCGCAGCAAATGCTCTCGAGTTGGCATTGGGCGAGGAGAGTCTCGCTGACGGCGGTTCTGGCGGAATATGACGATGCCTACATTGTGCAGCTGTATCGGGGGAGTACGCTTGCGTCGATGCCGCTGCTTTGCGCGTTGGAAGCGGAGATCGATGCATCCGCGATCGTCATTGCTTCACTTCAGCAGGAGGCGTCACCTGTGCCGATCGAAGGGCAAGGCGCGCATACAGAACCGCCTGGGGCGAGCAGGATTCTAATCATTGATGACGATGCTGGACTTCGTAATTATTTGGCAGGCCGGCTTGAACTCGAAGATTACCTGGTCGATGCGGCAACGAACGTGCAAGAAGCGATGACACTGCTGCGAGGCGGCAGCTATCATCTGATTACGCTCGATCTGATGATGTACCCGCAAAGCGGTTACGAAATTCTGCATTTGCTCAAGAACGACCGGGCGACTCGGTTGGTGCCGATGATTGTGTTGTCCGGCATCAACGATACAGAAGATAAGGTTCGCTGTCTCGATATGGGCGCTGATGATTATGTCAGCAAGCCGTTCGATTATGAAGAGCTCAGTGCACGTATTCGGAGAATATTGGAGCGCAATCGGGAGTATGAGATGGTTGCGTTCCGTGATCCTCTCACAGGCTTGTACAACCGCCGTTTCTTCGACTGCCAGGTTGAAGTGGAGCTGAACCGGATGACCCGGAAGCCGGCGAACATCTCGATTGCGCTGCTTGATGTGGATCATTTTAAGAACGTGAACGATACCTACGGGCATCAGATCGGCGATCTTGTGCTGCAGCATTTTGGCCAGCTTCTTCAGAAAAGCCTGCGCAGCTCCGATATTGTGGCGCGGTGGGGCGGCGAGGAGTTCGTCGTAATTATGCCGAATACGACTGACTCGGATGCCTACAAGGCGATCGGCGCTATCCTGAACAAGGTGCAGAGTACGCCCATTGTGACAACCGGAGAACGGAGCTTCTCCATTACGTTCTCGGCCGGTATTTCACAGTGGCGGTCTGGGCTAACCGTGGAGCAGTGGATTCAGCGGGCGGACTATGCGCTATATAAAGCGAAGCATCTGGGTCGTAACCGCATGTACAAAATTTCAAGCAAGCTTCGTACCGATCAGACGGCAGCTAGCTCCGAATCAGTAAAGAAGGTTATCGTCGCTGAAGATGACCGCGTGCTTCGGATGATTATGGTCGACAATTTGAACAGCGCTGGCTACCAAACACTGGAAGCACATAATGGCGAGATGGCTTACCACATGCTGATGAGCGAGAGCGCGGATCTGTGCATATTGGATTGCATTATGCCGGTGATGAGCGGCCTTCAGGTGCTAAAGCGGATGAAGGATGAAGGCTCGCGGCCTGCAAGCACCAAGATTATGTTCGCAACTGGTCACGATCTATCTGATACGGCAAAAGAAAGCTTGGCGCTTGGCGCGGACCACTTCATAACGAAGCCGTTCTCCATGCAGGACTTCGAGCGGAAGGTGCGCAGCTTAATGGAATAGAGAATCGCCCGCAGTCCACCTTGGATTGCGGGCGATTCTTATTTATGAGCGTGGAGTGCGTTAGCCTTGTTGCTCCGTCTCTTCCAAGCGCTGAAGCGCTTCGAGGTTGTTCTCGATGACTTCCGGGTATGGCTGGAAGCTGTCATCGTCATTGCGCGGTGTGCCAATAGGACCTACGAAAAGCTCAAGTCCTACGCTCTCACCGGATTGAACGGGGAAGTACAACAGCGATTCCGGAATGCGGCGTCCGTTGAGGCGAAGAATGGTATCTACGCTGCCGGTAATGACGACGCCATTCACGGAGACGATACGTCCGTTATTGTTGATGCGAACGACGCCAGTCGAGCTAAGCGCTTGTGCGATGTTCATGCCCGGGAAGTGTCTTACGCGGTATGAGTTCGTAATCCACGGGAAGAAACGTCCGCCGTTGATGAAGACCGTTACGAAGCCAGGGAACGGTCCAGGTGGGAAAGGTCCAGGGCCTGGCGGGAATGGGATTGGAATTGGAATTGGAATGGGTATCGGGAACGGTCCAGGCGGGAACGGGCCGGGACCTGGGAAAGGTGGAGGCGGGAATCCGCCAGGACCGCCGGGACCTGGGAAAGGTGGTGGCGGGAATCCGCCGGGACCGCCGGGACCACCAGGGAATCCGCCGGGACCACCAGGGAATCCACCGGGACCACCCGGCATACCAGGGAATCCTGGACCACCAGGTCCACCAGGGAATCCACCGGGTCCACCCGGCATACCAGGGAATCCTGGACCGCCAGGGCCTCCTGGACCACCAGGTCCACCAGGGAATCCGCCTGGACCACCCGGCATACCAGGGAATCCTGGACCACCCGGCATACCAGGGCCTCCTGGACCACCCGGTCCACCAGGGAATCCGCCTGGTCCACCAGGCATACCAGGGAATCCTGGACCACCCGGCATACCAGGGAATCCTGGACCGCCAGGGCCTCCTGGACCACCCGGTCCACCAGGGAATCCGCCAGGTCCGCCTGGCATACCGCCGGGACCGCCCGGCATGCCCATGCCGCCGCCTGGCAAGCCTGGGAACATACGCGGACCACCGCATCCGCAATCTCGATATGGATTGACGTAACCTTCTGGAGCACCAGGGATATACGTATAACTCGTCATGATTCGATCTCCTTTTCCACAAGCAAGGATAGGTGAATATCTCGGTGTAGTGTATGCGGCAATAGCCTATCCGGTGTCTTATTCGAAACCTCTATACTATCTTCCAGCTGCGCTGTATACATATTAAATGGGAGAAAGGTGGTTGAATAAAATGGGGCACTATGTGGAAGTGGAGAAGGGCGTAAAGCTGTATGTCGAGGATATCGGAGCAGGAAAACCGGTCATATTTGTCCACGGTTGGCCCGTCAACCACAAGATGTTCGAGTATCAGTACAATGTGCTGCCGAAGTACGGTTACCGCTGCATCGGCATTGATCTGCGCGGCTATGGCAGGTCGGATGCACCTTGGAGCGGCTATGACTACAATCAGATGGCTGACGACATCGCCCTCGTGGCAGATTCGCTCGGCTTGCTGCGCGCGACCCTCGTTGGTTTCTCGATGGGCGGCGCGCTGGCGATCCGATACGCCGCCCGGCACTGCGGGAGAAGGCTATGCGGACTCGTGCTCGCAGCGGCGGCGGCACCGGTGTTTACACAGCGGCTGGACTTCCCGTACGGGACGCCTGTGGAGCAATTGAATACGACCATCGCCGGACTGTACATCGATCGGCCTAAGACAGTAGCGGATTTCGGCGTGACCTTCTTCGCGAAGCCGATCAGCGATCCATTCCGCACCTGGTTTAACGGGCTTAGCTTCGATGCTTCTTCCTATGGAACGATAAAAGGGCTCGAATCGCTGCGTGATGAGGATTTGCGCGATGATCTTCCCAAAGTGCTGCTCCCCACAACGATTCTTCACGGCAAGCTGGATGCTATCGCTCCTTACGCACTGGCAGAGCAAATGAACAAAGGCATTCAAGGCTCCAAGCTCGTTCCATTCGAGGAGAGCGGGCACGGCCTCTTCTACGACGAGCGCGAGAAGTTCAATCAAGAGCTGCTGAACGCTTTAGACAGCAAATAAAAAAAGACCTCAGCGATCATTAACTAGGATCGCGAGGTCTATTCTTTATCACCGCTTGCGTGCATCGCTAAGCTGGAACTGTCCTACAAGTTGTTGGAGGAACGCCGTAATGGCTTCAACATGATTGGAGGTGTGGCGAACGTTTACGAAGTCGCCGAGCAGATCCTGCACATTGCTTTCCACCTCGGTTGAAATGATGCGGTTCTGCTTGCTCACCTCCGCGATCTTCTCCATAATGACGACCACCTCGTCGATGATTTGCAATTTTAAAGTGTCATTATCTTGGCTGCTGCTTAAGAGCTCGGAGGCAGCTGCGACGAGGAGGGTTCCTTCCGTTACGACTTTTGTGCCTTCAGCCATCGTCTCTGTAGCTTGTTTAGCGTTGACATAGATGTGGTGGACAATATCGTGCACCTGTTCCGTTGACTGCTTAGTATGGTCGGCCAATTTGCGGATTTCAGCCGCGACAACGGCAAAGCCTTTACCTTGCTCACCGACCCGCGCAGCTTCAATGGAGGCGTTAAGCGCCAGCAGCTGCGTACGTGATGATATTTCCTCAATGACATGCAGCACATTGCGAATTTCATTTGTAGTTACCATGAATGCTTCGACAGATTGGTTCGTTTCCGCAACGTGCGCTGCAATCTGCCCCATTTTGTCGCCGATCCGAACAAGCTCGTCTTGTGCGACATTGATATTGGCAGATGCCTTGTGCTCTAACATGCGAAGTGTCTCACGCATCTCGCCTGCGACATCCTTGGCGATGTCTATATCCTTCAACTGGCTTCGAATGCTGAGGATCATATCGCTGACTCGGCTGCTGACCCGCTCGGTCGTGCCAGCTGTCGCTCCGGTTGTCTCGAGCAGCGTGCGTTGGTTGGTCAACACGTCGCTGGAAGCAAGCTTCACCTGAAGCATGATGCCTTCGATCGAGTCGATCATATTGTTAATCCATTTAGCAAGCTCGCGCGTTTCGTTGTTTGGAAAAGTGCTCGTATCTAGGCGCTGGGTGAGGTCGCCCTTGCCTTCGGCATTAATGCGAATAAATTGATTCAATCTGTGCATTTGACGAACCGTCACTTTGTTCCCTTTATGATCAAGTGCACGCATCATGGCAAGGCCAAATAAGAAGCTGAAGCCGCCAATGATAAATGAACCGACAACAGGGGCAACGATGGTGAAGAGATAGTAAGCGAGTATAGCGCTAAGGATGCCGAGGCAGGCGAGCCATCCCGTCACCAGCTTGAACTGCGTATACCGGATGCTGCGGATGCGGTAGACTTCCTCCAAGTCCCCTTCGCACATCATCCCCCACAGATCGGGACTGTGCGGAAGCTGGAAGGTGACGCCTTTACCAATGACGGGAATATGCCGGTAATCCGAATAGCCGGGAAATTGGACGAACAGATTGGAGCCGTTTCGAATGGTGTTCGCAACGCCGGGATGAAGCTGCCTTGTAGCGGGATCGGTGAAGATAAGCTCAAGCTCTGTATGCTCCTTAACGGATACGGTACCAAAGTCCGTGGATACGCCGTCCTTCAAATTGTCGCCATGCGTAAAGGTCCGGTCTTCGAAACGGCTGCGTGACAAGGCGGTGCCCGGCGCGATGTGCGTGGCAAGCGCGGGGCGAGCCATAAACAGATAGTTGTCACCGGAATCGGGATAGACATGGCCGGATTCCCGCTGAATGAGATCGCCGATAACATCGTTCGGTACCCGGCCGCACAAAGCGCCCTGCCATTTGCCGTCATGCATAATCGGGGAAATAAACAGAAGCGTCATTTTATCATGAAAAGAAGATGAGCTCGGTCCGATTGTAAGCGTCCAAGTATCGGCATAAGGCCCAAACAAACATTTACGGCCGCCAGACGGTTGGTCTTGCGAATACGTTAATCCAGGTGCCAGCACACTTCCAGCCCCATAAAGCTCTCCGACATGCCGCGGCTCCGTTGAGTAAATAACGCGGTTCTTATCATCAAGCAGGAAGAGTTCGGAGAAATCCGAGGCTCTCGCCCGGGTTCCGGCAAACAAACCCTCCCAAGAGGCAGTTGCGCTCGAGGCTATAACAGCATCAATGGGCTGCTTGAGGGACATTTGATGAAGTAAACGGTCAAGATGATCCCAGTATTCTGCTGCCCATGCCTGAAGGATGTCCATCCTTGTTTCTGCGATGCCTTCGAAAATGTCCGCAACATCCTCTTTCATCGCAGCATTGAGCTTGTACGACCACCATAACGGCAGTCCTTTGCGAAACCCCAACCAATCGAACATCAAGTACCCCTTCTCTCTCTTCTTGGATATCATGGAAGGGATTATAACATGAGGTCTAGGAAAAAAGTTGGATTTTGTTAAAAAAAAGTGTTTTTCTTGATGGCATGTTAGGTATTTGGACATAAACACTTATATATACAAAAAAAGACCTCCGCGCACTAAGCGCAGAGGTCTTCAGCAGAAGCGAACGAATTACTTCGAAGCTTCGTAGCGTTTGCCAACTTCTGACCAGTTTACAACGTTCCAGAACGCTGCAATGTAGTCAGGGCGTTTGTTTTGGTATTTCAGGTAGTAAGCGTGCTCCCATACGTCCAGACCAAGAAGCGGCGTTTCGCCTTCCATGATCGGGCTGTCTTGGTTCGGAAGGCTGTACACTTTCAGCTTGCCGTCTTTGCTCAGTGCAAGGAACGCCCAGCCGCTGCCGAAACGAGTTGTTGCTGCTTTCGCGAAGTCAGCTTTGAACTGATCAAGGCCGCCCAGCTCGCTAGCAATTGCATCAGCCAAAGCGCCAGTAGGCTCGCCGCCAGCGTTTGGTCCGATTGTTTCCCAGAACAAGGAGTGGTTTGCATGGCCGCCGCCGTTGTTGCGGACAGCTGTGCGGATTGCTTCGGGAACGCTGTTCAGATCAGCGATCAAATCTTCGATTGATTTGTCTTGCAGCTCAGGAGCGGACTCCAGTGCAGCGTTCAGGTTCGTTACATAAGCGTTATGATGACGGTCGTGGTGAATCATCATCGTTGTCTCATCGATATGCGGCTCAAGCGCATTGTTTGCATAAGCCAATGCAGGCAATTGGTGTGCCATTGATTAAAAAACCTCCTATATTATGTATCGTTTTTTCTTTTCCATTATGCTCCTTCCGGGCACATAAATCAACATAAATGTTTGTAAAGTAGCTTCGATGCCAGCAGCCGGAAGAACATCTTCTAGCATGATCCAAACCTTCATTTCCCATACAAAATAACCCAGAATCGAACCAAAATGGGCACCTGCGGAATATACATAAAGTAACATCATGGGAAGCAAGGTGAGCGCGTATGACGACGAAGGAAAGAGCGTTACGTGTTATTGTTACAGGTGCGGAAGGGGAACTCGGCTATACGCTGGTCTACGGTACGAACGAGCCTGGAATCGCAGTTCTCGGCTTCAGCCGAAGCGGGATGGATGTCAACGATCTGGAGCATTGTCGCCACGTTGTGAAACGTTATCAGCCGGACGTGGTTATTCACTGTGAGCAGGCATTGCCAATTCACAATGTAGCGCTTGCGGCCAATGAGTTCGGCACCAAACTTGTCTATGTTATTCAAGGCGAAGCAAGCGATGCGGAGAAGGAGATCGGACCTCTTGCGCACCGTGCTTATGTTGTACAGCTCGATTCGCAGCTGACGCAGAGCGAAGGATTGAATAAAGAGCTAGCAGCCTTCTTGGTTCACCTCGTGCAGACGGACAACTATGGACTCTATCATCTATCAGCTGGCGGCGAGCTCATATGGCACGCATTCAAACAGCAGAAAGCCTGGCGTCCCAGCGTACGGTAGCAATACCTATATCAAAATATTTTCATGAACATATACTAGTTTAGAAGGTTGGTGGACTGGCGCGGATATGAAAGTGTGAAGCGCGAAAATAGAGATCAGGAGGAGGCGTGGCGAGTTGAAAGTGACGAGTATTGTTCTGCCGGGCGTTAAGCTGATTGAACCAGAGGTTTACGGCGATAACCGTGGTTTCTTCTCGGAGAGCTTTAACGAGCAGAAGCTGCAGGAGCTTGGGATCGTCCATCTCTTCGTGCAGGATAACCATTCGTTATCTGTAGAGGCGGGCGTGCTGCGTGGCCTGCATTATCAGCTTGCGCCGATGGCGCAGACGAAGCTCGTTCGGTGTACGAGCGGCGCAATCTATGATGTGGTCGTCGATATTCGGCAAGGCTCTCCAACTTATGGGGAGTGGCGGGGATTCATTTTATCAGCATCCAACTTCCGTCAGTTGCTCGTTCCACAAGGGTTCGCGCATGGCTTCTGCACGCTCGTACCGAACTGTGAAGTGCAGTACAAGGTCGACCAGTTTTATTCGGCAGAGCATGACCGCGGCATTGCTTGGGATGATCCGGCGCTTGCGATCGATTGGCCAACAGCTAAACCTATTCTGTCCAGTAAAGATGCGGGACATCCAGTCTTGCTGCGCGCAGAGACGAACTTTATATTCGAGGGTGAGCAACGATGAACATCATCGTAACAGGCGGATCGGGCTTCATCGGCAGCAACTTTATTCACTATATGGCGCAGAATCACCCCGAATATGCAATCATCAACGTCGATGCGCTCACCTATGCTGGCAATCCACACAATCTGCGCAAGGTGGAGAATCACCCAAGCTATCGGTTCGTTCAAGCAGATATCGCTGACCGTACAGCGCTTGAGCCGTTGTTCGCAGCGGAAAGCGTAGATGCGGTCATTAACTTCGCGGCGGAATCGCATGTAGATCGCAGCATCGTGCAGCCGGATATTTTCGTGCGGACGAATGTGCTCGGGACTCAAACACTTCTTGATCTATCGAAACAATATGGCGTAGCGAAGTTCGTGCAGGTGTCCACGGATGAGGTGTACGGCACGCTCGGCGCTACCGGATTATTCACCGAATTAACGCCGCTTGCGCCGAATAGCCCTTACTCCGCAAGCAAAGCAGGGGCGGATATGCTCGTCCGCGCCTATTACGAAACCTATGGCATGAACGCGAATATTACCCGCTGCTCCAACAACTACGGGCCTTATCAGTTTCCGGAGAAGCTCATTCCGCTCATGATTCAGAATACCCTTGAAGATAAGCCGCTGCCCGTCTATGGGGACGGTCTCAATGTGCGCGATTGGCTCTATGTCGAAGACCACTGCCGCGCTATTGATCTTGTGCTGCACCGCGGCGCTCCGGGTGCAATCTACAATGTTGGGGGCACGAATGAGCGGACAAATATAGAAGTGGTTCGCCGAATTGTTACCGAGCTTGGCAGGTCGGAATCGCTCATTACGTACGTGCAGGACCGTCTGGGCCACGACCGCAGATATGCCATCGATGCATCGAAGATCCGGGAAGAGCTTGGCTGGACGCCGATGTACGATTACGAGTCAGGGATCAAATTGACAATCGAATGGTATTTGAACCATACAGAGTGGCTGGATAATGTGCGTACAGGCGCATACCGAGGGGGACGTTCTTGATGAAGCTATTCGTAACCGGTGCTGGCGGTCAGCTTGGAATGGAGCTCATACGGCTCGAACTCCCGCCCCACATCCAGATCTTCGGAGCGGGACGTGATCAACTGGATATTACGAACGCCGAGCAGTGCCGGCAGGTGTTAGCTGCCTATGCGCCGGATGCAGTCATTCACTGCGCTGCGTATACGGCCGTCGATAAGGCGGAATCCGAGTCGGATGCAGCCTTCCTTGTGAACCAGGAGGGAACGCGCAACATCGCACTTGCAGCTGTTGCTTGCGGTGCCAAGCTTTGCTACATTAGCACGGATTATGTTTTTGACGGAAAAGCGAGTGAGCCATACGAAGAGCATGATCCCGTTCATCCTCAGACTGTCTATGGAAAGTCCAAGCTGGCAGGTGAGCAGGCGGTACAGGAGATTCTGGACCGCTTCTTCATTGTGCGCACATCTTGGGTTTTCGGAAGATACGGCAATAATTTCGTTCGTACGATAGTAAAGCTTGCCGGCGAACGCAGCGAGCTTCAAGTGGTTAGCGATCAGATCGGCTCGCCGACGTATACGCTTGATCTAGCACGTTTTCTAGTTGAGCTTGTACAATCGGAGCATTACGGCATCTATCATGCTTCCAATCAAGGCATATGCTCGTGGTATGATTTTGCCCAGGAGATTCTCAATGAGAGCGGCATGCATGCGGTGAAGCTTGTCCCATGCGCGACCTCAGCGTTTCCTCGCCCGGCAGCCCGTCCGGCGTATTCTGTAATGTCCCATGCGATGATTAAGCGGAATGGACTAACCGATCTAAGACCATGGCAGGAGGCACTACACAACTATTTAAACGACAAAGCATGATCCTCAATGCATGAAAACGCTTTAATTTAAGCGCTTTCAACAGAAAACGGTAGATTTAATATATTTTTTAAGGAATTTTAAAGATTTCAGCAGGAATTTGAACAAATTTGTCGTATTATTAATTTTACCTAAAATATTAGCACTGCCGTTCTCATATTGCGTTTGAAGAGGAGCTTAAAGAAATGGACGTTCGATCCTTCCAATTAGCTGATTATCGGCCTGTTACGGAACTGCTGGAAACTGTTTTGACGGAGCAATGCTACGAGCAAACGATGGAAGCTTTTGCCCGCCAGTTGTCTTGGGACAGCGAGCTTGTGCTTGTCGCTGCTGACGGTGATGAAATCGTCGGCATTATTATCGGGACGATTGATAATGGCCGTGGCTATTACTATCGACTAGCAGTACATCCGAACTATCAACGTCAAGGAATCGGCAAGAAGCTGATCGGTTCGCTTCGCGGAAAGTTTGAACAACGCAATGTTTCGAAAATTTTAGTAACAGCGGATGAGCATAACGAGCCAATACTCTCACTCTATGAATCGCTTGGATACGCGGCTACTGATTTCTTCCGTTCTTTCCAGAAATTAAGCATTGTGACCGGCTAATATTTAATAGTCATATGTGAAATGGACAAGCATATCTGATGCGTCATTGATTTTGGCGAACAGATATGCTTTTCTTATAGTAAGAAAGTACCTCTCTAGGAGTAATACGCTTATGACAACATACCGTCCTTGTGTAATCAAGAGCTTCAAAAATAATGGACATCTTCACCGCATGTGGCTGGAGAATTGGCAGGTGCCGAGTGAGCTGCTCGCGCCGGAGCATGCTGCCGAAGGCATGCATGTCTTCATTAATCGCCAGACCCCGATTCAGGAAGCAGACGGAAAGCAATGGATCAGTCGGGTCCCGGCGGTTTCTTTTTTTATCCCGGGCGAGTGGTTTAATGTGGTCGGTCTGCTTGAGGAGCATGGCGTCCGTTACTACTGCAACGTCGCTTCACCTCTGTTCTTCCGGAACGATGTGCTCACCTATATTGATTATGACCTTGACGTCGTTGTGCCGCGCGGCGGTAAGCCTCAAATCGTCGATCAAGAGGAATACGAGCTGCATAAGGTAGCCTATCATTATTCGGAGGAAGTTAACCGAAAAGTAATGGAAGGGCTTCAGGCGCTGCTTAGCCGGATTGAGAGTGGACATGCTCCGTTCAACGACGAGCTAATTTTGGCCTATTTTGAAGCGTGGAACAAACAAATAGGCGAGGTGTAGCAATTAGATGGTTGAAGGTCCGCGATTGGATACGAATTCGCCTCAGGCTGTAGAGGATGCACCGATTGGGCCGCGTAAACGGAACGGTTCACCTGCCAAGCGGCAGAGGCCGGCAATAGAACCAGGCAAGAAGGACAAGCTAGGTCGTGCTGCCAAAAAGGAGCGGAACAGTCCTCCATGGGTTGCTGAGCTGCGGAGTTGGGTGCTAACGCTTGCAATTGCGGTTCTTATTGTGTTTGGCATGCATGTTTTTGTATTTAACCTTTCTACTGTGAAAGGACAGTCGATGGAACCGACCTTATACGAGTCGGAATGGCTGTTCATCAATAAATTCGCGTTTCTGACCGGTTCGCCTTCGATTGGCGATGTTGTCATTTTGAAGGATCCGGCAGAAGGAGAAGGGCGCAAAGAGTTTCTGGTGAAACGGATCGTCGGCTTGCCTGGAGATACGATAGAAATTCGTGAAGGCCAGCTGTACCGAAACGGCCAGCTTGTCGTCGAGTCATACACCGATACGGAAATTGAAGATCTCGATTACGGTCCGGATAAAATCAATGCAGACCATTATTTCGTGATGGGCGATAACAGGCATGCAAAGGCGAGTAGAGACAGTCGCTCGTTCCATGCAGTGCCGCGCTCTTCGATTATCGGACGGGCAGATTTGATAATTTGGCCGATCGCGAGGTTAAACCATTTGTAACAGGAGGCTTCTTGCTTGGATAGCAGCTTGGATTGGAATCAGTTAAAAGAGGATATGAAGGCTGCTGCTGCGGAGCTTGGCATAGATAAGATCGGCGTCGCTTCTGCTGCGCCATTCACTCAGCTGCGAGAGCGGCTCGAGCGGCATCGGGAGCTTGGCTATGAGTCTGGCTTCGAGGAGTCGGACCTCGCGAAACGGACGGAGCCGGAGCTGCTGTTTGACGATCCGGAATCAATTATTGCGATTGCGATAGCTTATCCGTCGAAGCTGCAGGACCCGCCGAAGTCGGAGCCTGGTGCGAGACGGGGCATTATTTCGCGCTCCGCCTGGGGCGAGGATTATCATTCGGTGCTGCGGGAGCGGCTTCGCCGTTTGGAAGCGTGGTTGCTCGAACGCGTACCGGAAGGGCGCTTCCTGAGCATGGTTGATACGGGGGCACTATCGGACCGTGCCGTAGCAGAGCGTGCAGGCATTGGCTGGATCGGCAGCAACTGCTCGATTATAACGCCGGAATGGGGCTCTTATGTCTACCTTGGTGAAATGATTACGAACCTCCCGATACCACCGGATGCACCAGTCACTGAGAGCTGCGGAAGCTGTACGGCGTGCATCGACGCGTGTCCAACGGATGCGCTCGTTGCTCCGGGGCAGCTCAATTCGCAGCGGTGCATCTCCTTCGTCACGCAAACGAAAGGGATCGTATCCGATGAACTGATGCGCAAGATCGGCAACCGGCTGTACGGCTGCGATACTTGCCAGGTCGTCTGTCCGGAGAACAAGGGCAAGAATGCGACGCATCAGCCTGAGCTTGTGCCGGACAACGAGAAGGTGAAGCCGCTGCTTGTACCGCTCCTCGCGATGGGAAACCGCGAGTTCAAGGAGCGCTACGGCGCGAGCTCCTCGGCGTGGCGCGGCCGCAAGCCGATTCAGCGCAACGCCGTTATCGCGCTGGGTAATTTCAAGGACGCGAGCGCTATTCCTGCGCTTGCGGATGTGCTGCAGGGCGATCCGCGCTTCGAGCTGCGGGCGACAGCGGCTTGGTCGCTTGGCCGCATTGGCGGCGAAGGGGCGAATGAGCTGCTCCGCTCCGCGCGGCAGCGTGAGAGTGATGAAGCGGTCATAGAAGCGATTGATAACGCGCTGGCAGACGATACGACATCGATATAACCATCTTTGGGGAGAAGGTCTACAACATGAAATATGTCGATATGGAAGCAGTAGAGTCCGGCGATATTCTTGGCAAGACGATCTATGCGGTCAACGGCCAGGTACTGCTGTCGGCGAGTGTTCAATTGACCGTTTATATGATTAGTACACTCAAACGTATCGGCGTGACGAATATCTATATTAAAGATGCCAGCATGCAGGATATCGAAGAGCAGGAAGAGATTTTGTCGGATGAGACTAAACGGGCGATCATCAAGCAGATGTCGGAGACGATGGAAGCGCTCCGCTCCGGCAAAGACTTCAACTCCCGCGCAGTCAGCTTAACCGTCGACGATTTGCTGCATGAAGTTATCCGCAACCGGGATGTGCTTGTTCATCTGAACGATATTCGCACACGTGATAATGAGGCGTATATTCATGCAATGAATGTGTGCATGATGTCGACTCTGATCGGCGTTGGCATGAATTTGAACCAAATTCAGCTGAAGGAACTGGCGATTGGTGCGCTGCTGCATGACGTCGGCAAGCCGGATCCTGAGCCAGCCGATGGAGAAGACGAAGTGGGGGCGAAGGGTCATACCTGGAAGGGCTTCGAGCTCTTGAAGGCGAAGCGCGAGTTCAGCCTGCTTATTGCTCATGTGGCATTCCAGCATCATGAGCACGTGGATGGTAGCGGTGTGCCACGGGGACTCGTCGGGGAGCAAATTCATCTCTATTCCCGCATCGTAGCGGTTACGAATATGTACGACAATTTGTTGCAAACGGGTAGCACGGAAGGTGGTCCGCTGCTGCCTCATGATGCGTGTGAGCGAATGATGGCGATGTCCGGGACGATACTTGATCACGAGCTATTGACGCATTTCCTGCGCATCGTGTCGGTTTATCCGAACGGAGTCTCGGTGAAGCTGTCGACGAAGGAGACCGGTATCGTTGTTGGTCAGCATCGCGGCTTGCCGGGCAGACCGATCGTCCGCGTCCTCGAGCGCGAGAGCTCACGGGAGAATGACAATGTCGCAAGCCGCGAGATTGATCTGGCTAAGCATACAACGGTGTTTATTGAGCAGGTGCTCGGCTAGAGTTAACGAGCCTGCGCTGCTGCGCTAAGGGGTGAACGCTATCGCATTCGGAATAAAGCGTGAAGAGCTGAACATGTGGAAGAAGCGGGTTGCGAGCGGAGAGATCGCGTTCATCACGCATTATTGGCATGAGCCGAGGTGGGATGGCATCACAACCGTCACGAAGGTCGGCTGCAGCGACATAGCGAAGCTCGAGGCCTGGTGCCGCAGCCAAGGGCTCGATCCGGCGTACATCCACCGGAGGCAGCCGTTCCCGCACTATGATCTTATCGGCCGCAAGCAGCTCGAAATTCTGCGCCGCGAAGGGTATGAGGATCAGATTGCGCGGTTCAAGCTGGAAGAATAGATGAATATGGCTCGCGTCGCAGCACAGTGGAGATTGATCCGCTGTGCTGCTTTTTTGTTGTGGGGCGGGAACGGGAGGATGAAGTGAATAAAAGAGCAAAAGAGCAAAAGAGCAAAAGAGTGTCCTCCAGGGATCTACATTGGGGGAAATGGGGCGAAGTCGGAGCAAGATTATCCCCTAGGGATCTATATCGGGGGATAGTAGCGGGAATGAGTTAATGAATGTCTCCTGGTGCCATCGGGGTACTGCTGACCGGCATGGGCGCTGACGGAGCGAGAGGGCTTCTCGCCATGCGTCGCAGGGGCTCGCGAACGCTCGGGCAGGATGAGAGGTCATCCGTCGTCTATGGAATGCCGAAGGCGGCGTTCGAAGCTGGCGCAGTCGAAAGGCAGGTGCATCTTGCCAGCACGGCAGAGGCGCTGCTCTCGCTGTTATAGCGCTCTAGTAACGCTCTAGTAAGAAGACCCTGCCGGTGGCAGGGTCCTCTTCTTTTGTCATCGTATATCTCGTATTCGTCCAAGCTGCAAAGCTCGTTTGCGAACATGTGGTCCTCATGATATGATAGGTTGCAAAATGAACATTTTCAGATAAGGCTAGGTGAGAGAACGATGTGGACGGCTATAATTTCGATCATTACGCTTATAGTTGGCGCTGTTGGCGGTTTCTTCGTCGGCGTATACTACTTGCGCAAGCAGCTGGAGAAGATGCAGAACGATCCAGAAGCGCTGAAGAAGATGGCGAAGCAAATGGGCTACAATTTGAATAATAATCAGATGCAGAAAGCACAGCAGATGATGAAGAATCAACAACAACAACATCCCGGTAAGAAGCGGAGATAAGGTTACCGCCTTACGGGCTCATGGAAAGGAGACGGTGGTTACTATGGCGGGCAAGAAGGATTACGTCAATTCCCTCGTTTCGGATAATCGGGAAAAGATCGAGCACCACATTCGGGAGATTCTGAGCCTGATCGGTGAAGATGTCGACCGCGAAGGGCTGCTGGAAACACCGGCGCGCGTGACGCGGATGTATGAGGAAATCTTCGCGGGCTACGAAGTCGACCCGCGCGATGTGCTCGGCGTTACGTTCGATGAGCAGCATGAGGAGCTTGTTATCGTGCGTGACATTATCTACTACAGCCAGTGCGAGCATCATATGGCGCCATTCTTCGGCAAAGCGCATATCGGCTACATCCCGAGCGGCAAGATCGCAGGACTGAGTAAGCTGGCGCGCCTCGTTGAGGCGATTACTCGCCGCCTGCAGGTGCAAGAGCGCATCACTTCGCAGATCGCGAACATCATGGATGAGGTGCTGAAGCCGCACGGTGTTATGGTTGTCGTCGAAGGCGAGCATCTGTGCATGTGCGCACGCGGCGTGAAGAAGACGGGCAGCAAGACGGTGACGTCGGCTGTTCGCGGCGAATTCCGCACGAGCGCGGCGCTCCGTTCGGAGTTTCTGTCGCTGCTGAAGCAATAGCTGTACAAGAGAAGAGGCTCTCCATGCGGAGAGCCTCTTCTCTTTGAGAAACCGACGTTTCAATGAAACGTCGGTCTTTTTGCTATAGTGGAACATCCACAAATGTAGATCCCTGAGGGATACACTTTCGCGTATTTGGTTGCTGTTCCGCAAATGTAGATATGTGGGGAACGTAGTACCCCTCTCTGACACGACCTCCCTGATTTCCCCATAAAGTAGTGACCATGAGGACTCTTTTTGGTCAATGTAGTCCACTCCATCAGCTTCTTTCGTTCAATCCACCGGTATTCCGTCAATGTAGTCCACCAGACTAGCTTCTTTCGCTCAATCCACCGGTTTCCCGTCAATGTAGTCCACCAGACCAACTTCTTTCGCTCAATCCACCGGTTTTCAGTCAATGTAGTCCACCAGACTAGCTTCTTTCGTTCAATCCACCGGTATTCCGTCAATGTAGTCCACCAGACCAGCTTCTTTCGTTCAATCCACCGGTATTCCGTCAATGTAGTCCACCAGACCAGCTTCTTTCGTTCAATCCACCGGTATTCCGTCAATGTAGTCCACCAGACCAGCTTCTTTCGTTCAATCCACCGGTATTCCGTCAATGTAGTCCACCAGACCAGCTTCTTTCGTTCAATCCACCGGTATTCCGTCAATGTAGTCCACCAGACCAGCTTCTTTCGCTCAATCCACCGGTTTTCCGTCAATGTAGTCCACCAGACCAGCTTCTTTCGCTCAATCCACCGGTTTTCAGTCAATGTAGTCCACCAGACTAGCTTCTTTCGTTCAATCCACCGGTATTCCGTCAATGTAGTCCACCAGACCAGCTTCTTTCGCTCAATCCACCGGTATTCCGTCAATGTAGTCCACCAGACCAACTTCTTTCGCTCAATCCACCGGTTTCCCGTCAATGTAGTCCACCAGACCAGCTTCTTTCGTTCAATCCACCGGTTTCCCGTCAATGTAGTCCACCAGACCAGCTTCTTTCGTTCAATCCACCGGTATTCCGTCAATGTAGTCCACCAGACCAGCTTCTTTCGCTCAATCAGAAAAACCTTATCCAATTAAAGGATAAGGCCCAGGCCCTCCAAGCGGAGAGCCTCTTTCTGTCCATATTGATAGCTGCGCAAGTTCGAGTTAGACCATCCAAGCTTTCTCGGGCAGCCTAGGCAGCCTCCGTCGACTTACGAGCAGCATCGACCTGGCTTAAGAACAGCGCTGCGCGCTGGATATACTCCTTTGGTTTCGTACGGAACAGCAGCTCGTGAATCGCGCCTTCGACGTACCATTCGCGAGAGAGAGAATTATACTGGCTTGCAGCGATCTTCTCAGCAGTCTCGATCGGCGCAATAGAGTCTGCGGTGCCGTGCATAATGAAGATTGGCATCGTGTAATTGGTGCTGAGCACCTGCTTCACCGGCAGTTGGCTGAAGCTTGATCCGGTGAAGAATGGAAGCATCCATTCGATGAGCGGAACGGATGGATTGCGCGGCAAATCCGTGTACTGCTTCAGATTGTTGTAGAGCGAATCTGAGCTTGGCAGGAACAAGCTGTCGAGAATCATCGCATCGATGCCGTCGGTTTTGTCGGTCTGCAGCGCTGCCTGAAGCGCCGTTCCTGCGCCCATTGAGAAGCCCCAGACAACAACCTCGTCAGCACCTTGCGAGCGTACATACTGGACAGCGGCGAGCAGCTGTTTCGATTCTTCCCGCCCGCCTGTGGCAGCCGTCCGTTTGCCGGACGAAGCGTAGCCATAATCAAACATAAACACATTATAGTGGAGGCCATGCAGCAGCGAAGCGAGCTCATACATCGGTACCCACGTTTCCTCGCGGTTCGCGCCGTAGCCGTGGCTGAAGACGACCGTCCGGTCGGAGGCTGCGCCAGAAGGAATATACCAGCCATGCACAGTAGTGCGCCCGCTCTTGCTTGGGAAGGAGACATCGCTGTAAGCGAGCCCTTTCTCCGTCTGCGGGTTGGAGTAGAGCGCGGGCACGTAAGGATGGGCAATGACCCACGCGGCATACCCGTGAAAAGCAACAACGGCAAGCAGCAGCATCGCGGCAAGCGCCGATACGACAGCAAGCGCAGTGTGCTTGAGTCGTGCCCCGACAAAATCAGCCGATTGCGGAGCGGGAAGAAGCGGAGGGAGTAAGCCGGGCGCGAAGCCCCCGGCAGCAGGTAGCGACGGTGTCAATGATGTGCTCATGATAGAAGCCCCCTCTTTGTATGAAATGGCGAACGAGCCGCCCATAAAATGTAAGCGCTTTATTAGTTCTCTATACCTATCCTATGGCGCAGCGTAGCGGCCTGTCAATGCATGTCGACGACTTGTTAAACTTCTGTAATCTGTCTGTAAAATAAGTCTAATAATACCCATATGCTTTACCCGCAGCACTCAGTTACGCTATACTAGCTGTAACCAAGTTTCACTGAGTGAAACTTTTGAAAGAGGGATCGAGCCTATGGCGGAGGATGGAAAATCGACTGTACGTGCCGTCGAACGAGCGCTTGATATACTGCTTTGCTTCACCGCCAAGAAAGAATGGGCGATGACGGAGATTGCGGATAATGTCGGACTGCATAAGAGCACTGTTCACCGGATGCTGAGCACGCTAGAGGAACGCGGCTTCGTCGTGCGTGACCCGGCATCGGAACGGTACCGGCTGGGTCTGCGAATTTGGGAACTGTCGGCGAATATGTCGGGTGCTGATGATCCGGCTGTCATTGGCCTGCCGGAAATGGAGCGTCTGCGCGACATGCTCGGCGAGACGATTAGTCTCTATCTGCGTGATGGCAATGAGCGGATTCGTATTCAAGCGGTGCAGAGCGTGCAGGCAATCCGCCGCGTCGCCCCGATCGGTGTGAGGCTGCCACTCTATGTCGGAGCCTCCAGCAAGGTGCTTATCGCCTTCGAGGAGCCGACAAAGCGTGAGGAGCTGCTTCTGGATCCATCCTGGCCGTCGAACTTCGACCGGCAGCTGTACCGTGAGCAGCTGGAGGATTGGTGTCGTCTCGGCTACGCGACGAGCGTCGAGGAGCGCGAGCAGGGAGCTGCGGCGGTCGCAGCGCCAGTCTTCTCGCGTACAGGCAAGCTCGTTGCCGCGTTGTCCGTCTCGGGACCGGCGAACCGATTCACGCAGGAGATTATGCGCTCGCAAGCGCCGGCTGTCATGGAGGCATCGCGCCGCCTGGGCGTCATGCTGAAATAAAAACAAACAATATAAAAGAGTCGAGCTTCCAGCCTCAGGCATCTGCATGCAGCATTCGTCGCTGCATATTGCCCAAGCGGTAGCACGGCTCTTTTTCGTGTTTATTATTTTATAATTATTACAAATAAGTGTTGTCAATATTTCTCACTTGTAATAAGATCCTCTTACACCTAGTTTATAATTATTATAAATAAGATCATCACGATGAGGACGAACATGAACAGACTAACGACGAATCAAGGAGTTCCGATCGGCAACAATCAGAGCTCCCGCACAGCAGGGCAGCATGGACCTACCCTTCTGGAGGACTATCAGCTGCTGGAGAAGCTCGCGCACTTCGACCGGGAACGCGTGCCGGAGCGTGTCGTACACGCCCGTGGCGCCGGGGCGCACGGTGTGTTCAAAGTAGCAAACAGCATGAAGCGGTATACGAAGGCTGCTTTTCTCCAGCATGCGGGTCAAGAGACACCGGTGTTCGTTCGTTTCTCCACCGTTACTTATGTTGAACCTTCTTATACGATCCTAGATGGAGCCGCTTCTGTTCGCCAGGTCATCGACAAGCCGAATAACTTCGGTCAAGCGGGTCTCGTCTGGAACCGGTACTCGGAGCAGGAGCAGGCTGCGGTCATTAAGAATCTGACGAATGATCTTAGGGCCGTCTCGGAGCGCACGCAGCTGCTTGCGATCTGCAACTTCTACCGTGCAGACGCAGCGCTGGGTCACCTTCTTGCGGATAGCTTAAACGTTGATATTTCTGCATACGTCTCACCGAGCAAACAGCCATAATTGAATTTCTAAGCATAAAGCCGCCAGCAGGTTCAACCTGTTGGCGGCTTTATTTTGCGTTCACCTGCATGGACTACGGAGTGATGATTACATCAGAGTAACCAGCGAAGATACAGAACGTACCTGGCGAAGTATCCATCCACACACCGATGTAGCCGCCGGGAGGGACGCTAACGATATCAATATAGTCGCCGATTAGTGGAACAGGGGTTGGACTGCTGGCGTTGGGGTTGAACGAGGCGTTCGTAATTCGTGTGTTTGTGAAGGTAGCGCCTCCATTAATCGACCTTGCTACATACACATCGAGGAGAGTTTGCGTAATTTGGTTGCTGTAATAGATGATATTGACGACTCCCGTTAGCGGATCGACATCAATGGCTGGGAAGAAGTTTTGTGTTCCGGCAGGAGCGCCTGTAATACTGACAGGCGTCGACCAGCTATTCGTGTCAGGCGCGCGCTTCGACATGAAGATATCTGCATAGCCAAGCCGGTTATCCTGCCACACCGCGTACGCTTGGTTCGTGAATGGACCTACCGATCGGTCGGTGGAAATATTGGCGAAGGTGAGTACGCGGAAGTCCCACCCTGGTACGGGAAGCGGTGTAGGAACGGGAACGACGTTGGAGACGACGACACCGTTGACGAAGGTGGTGCCACCGTCCATCGATTGCCGAACGATGAAGTTGAAGCTTGGATCGACTGTGACATAGGCGACATCAACAACACCTACAAGATCTACCGTAATATCGGGCCGTTCGACTTGATCAACTTCGCTCGACAGCAACACAGCCTGATCCCAAGTGGCGCCATTGTCTCTGGAGCGGTTAAGCATCGCTGTGGAGTTGCCTCCATTAACCACGTTGAACTGGTGGTTATAGGTGACGTACATATTGCCGAGATAAGGGCTTGATTGCGATGTGTCGACAGTGCAGTTCGTTTCATCATTGTTGATGTAGACGCCATAGCCGGGGGCAACGATCTGAGGCGCACTGAAGGTTGCGCCATTGTCGAACGATTTGTAGACGACCGTTGTACCGCCCTCTGCGCCCGGGAACACGTGAGCCGATACGATAAAAATGCTCGGGAATCCATACGCAACGACTGGAGCCTCTGCACCGGTATAGCCGGGCGGGAGAGGAAGCAGGCTGTTTGCCCAGCTGAACCCTCCGTCTATCGAGCGGTACAGACCAATCAACGGGGGACCTGATGTGGTATCGACTGCAACCGAAAGCATTATGCCGGGGATAAGCAGATTGACAGCTACGCTTGGTTCGAATTTAGGCGGTCCTACAGGTGTTACCTGAAAGTTGAAATTAGTCAACTTAGAAAACCTCCTGATCCATTTGTCTATATCGTATTCTACGAAGCTACCCATGGAATAGCGTGTACTCCTATCCTCGTTGATAGAAAATAGGCTGAGTAAGAAGAAGATTCATCCCGAACTTCGAGGTTTATTTGGAATAAAATGTAATTAATATATATATAGGAGGTGAAAGACATGCCTTTTACAACTGGATTGGTGACGAACACGCGCTCGTTTGGTACTGCTGCATCGACCGTCGCCGTCAATACGCGTAACATTACCTCAACTCCGATTCTAGTACTGTTGGAAGTCTATGTTGTTCCGCCAGATACGAATACGTTGACGCTTGTTTATGTGACTGGCTTTAATCTGGCAGGCCACTCAAGCGATACTCGTGAGTTTAGTATTGCAGGAGACCTTGCTTGGGAAGTGCAGCTGGATCAATCAGGGATTCTTTCAGAGGTTGCTTTCTCTGTATTCGGATTGGACGAGTTCGGAAACCTTGTTCCCGGACAGAATATTAAAGTAGCTGATTGGATGGAGATTACTGCCTTCTCGACACCAATTGTTTAGTTGATGGAGCCCTCGAGAAACGAAGGAGCTTAACGGAATGCCGTTAGCTCCTTTTTTTCATGAAAAGGCATGCGCCTCAAGGGATAGCCGCACAAGCAAACTCCTGTCATGCCAATACAATAGTACTAGGATGGAGCAGCGGAAGGAGTGACAGTATGGTCGATTTAGGAGTTGTTATGCCTGTATATAAACAGAAGCCGGCCTTCCTTACGGCAGCGTTGGAATCCGTTCTGGGGCAGACGTTCCAGAAATTCAAGCTAATTATTGTCATCGACGGCGCGCCGGAGATGGAGCCGTTAATTAGGGAGCTCATTCAAAGCGACAGCCGCGTCCAAATCGTTTCGCATACCTTCAATCAAGGCGTCGCAACGGCGCTGAATACGGGCTTTGCGCAGCTGTACAGCATGCCAGGCATTGAATATCTAACATGGGTTTCCAGCGACAACATGTACTATCCGAGGTTTCTGGAGACACTGCGGAATGCGCTGGTCAAAGGGCCATCCGAGCTTGGACTTGTATATAGCTCCTTCCAATCGGTTGATAACGAAGGGAGGCCGCTAAATAGCGAACAGCAGCTAGCGACTCAGCGGCAGTATCAATCGCAGCCGAAAGTGAAGCTGCTCGACACGTCCATTGTCGGTGTATCCTTCATGTACAAGGCAGCTTGCGCCAAGCAAATTGACGGCTACGGGCTTGCGCCTGTAGAGGATTACGACTATTGGCTTCGCCTTACGGAGCACTGTGAGATGAAGTATATCCCGGTAGAGCTTATGGACTACCGTGTCAATTCAACGTTCAGCGTGTCAGCTGCGCTGCAAGACACCGCTGCGCACCGCAAGTGGCGGTATGCGTATCATCTGGCCAGACATCAGGCCCGGATGCGCAGAGGTATTCCTCCATCCATTACCGTGCTATTGCCGCTGAAGGAATCTGGCGCGAAGGCGATCGAGCGTCTCGAGAACCTGTATGAGCAGACCTTCAGTAACTATACATGCTACATTATTGATCTGTCGCCGGATATGCGCGTGACTGCGGATTTGTCCAGCATTTCGCATCCGTCGACGGACTTCAAATGGTTCCCGCATGCCGCTGTCGAAACATCGTTATTCCATGCCGTTCAAATGGTGCAGACCCCGTACTGCTTCGTGCCCGGCGATCTATTGTTCCTGGACGTCATGGATCTTACAGTTCTGTTTAATGAGCTGGAGAAGGCTCCGCCGCTTATCATGTCCAACTACTATACGGCAGATCACAGCCAGCTTGGATACCGCTTCGTCAGCACGTTTAGCCCGAAGGAAGGCTTGCACGACGAACTGTTCCGCACGCAGAGTCTCGTGAACTATTTGAAGGAGCATTTTGCAGGGGTGATGGGTTCGGGATGAAGCTACTATTCACCTTCTACAATCCAAGCGGCGGCATGGAGACACTGAACCGGATCCGGTGCAAAGCGCTGATGAAAATCGGGGTAGAGTGCCATCTGCTCTATAACTACGACGGCGAAGGGCGCAAGAACATTAAAGATATTCCGAACTTTGTCATCAGCGACGAAGCGGAGATTGGGCGGCATGTCATGCGGCATAACTACGATGCCATCATCGTATGTACGGATGTCCTCATGCTGCTCACCATCCGCAAGGCTGGCTACAAAGGGCATATGATATTCGAGATTCAAGGTCTCGGCACGATGCAGACAGCGAACGCGGTGCTGAAGGATATTTCGCCTCGTGTGCTGCAGAACGCAGACGCCTTGCTCTATCCGAAGACGAACCATCTACAGGAGCTGCTGACGAAGCACATGAACGACATTCCGCATTACTCCTTCGATGATCCGCTGGATACGGAGAATTTCGGTTACAGCTCCTATCCAATAAAGCCATTTCCGGTTATCGGCTGGGTCGGCCGTATTGAAGCGAATAAGAACTGGCGGGAGTTTCTGCTCATCGGCTCGAGGCTGCTGAACAAATTTCCGGAGAGCTACTTGTGGATTTTCGGAGATGCGACACTGAATGATCCCGCTGAGAAGGAGCACTTCGACAGATGGGTGAGCGGGCTGCAGCTGCAAAATAAACTCATCACCTACTCCAACATCCCCCACGAGCAGATTGCAGACTATTTCTCTGTAATCGGCGATTCGGGAGGGCTGCTGTGCTCCACCTCTATTCTGGAAGGGTTCGGCTATGCAGTCGCGGAAGCGATGCTCTGCCGCTGCCCGGTGCTCACCACAGATTCTGACGGCATCCGCAGATTTATGATCCATAACGTGACCGGCAAGCTGTATGCCCGCGGCAATCTGGATCAGGCCGTCAAGGAAGCGGAGTCGCTCATGCACGATGCTCCACTGCGCAAATCCATTCGCAAGAATGCTGAGCGGCATATGAAGCTGAACTTCTCCGCTGATAAGTACACTACGAATTTTATGAAGATGCTGGTAAGCTTGGCGAAGCTGCGTCCGAAGCCGGAACAGCATATTTGAATATATAACGTGCAAACGGTAGGGCACGATCCTCTGACGGTAAAGGCTAACGGTTCACGGATGTGTAAACGGCTGTCGCCGTCCTCTGACGGCAGCAGCTAACGTTTCACAAAAAAAAGCGGGCCTCCAAGGTGGAGACCCGCTTTATAACGTTGCTGCTTGCAATGATGATTATTATTTGCTCGCGTTCGCTGCGATCATTTGGCGAAGAACCGTTTGGAGGATACCGCTGTTACGGTAGTAGTCCACGTCCACCATGGAGTCAAGACGTACAGCCGCCGAGAACTCGAACGATGTGCCGTCTTCGCGAGTTGCGATGACTTTCACGACTTGGCCTGGTTGTACACCGTTGCTGAGACCTACGATGTCGAATGTTTCACGGCCTGTGATGTTAAGGGATTTCCAACTTTGGCCCTCTGTGAATTGCAGAGGCAGTACGCCCATACCGACAAGGTTGGAACGGTGAATACGCTCGAAGCTCTCAGCAATAACAGCTTTCACGCCGAGGAGGAACGTTCCTTTAGCTGCCCAGTCACGGGAGCTGCCTGTTCCGTACTCTTTACCTGCGATTACGACAAGGTTCTTGCCGTTCTCTTGGTACTTCATCGAAGCGTCGTAGATGGACTCAACTTCGCCAGTAGGCAGGTAAGTCGTTACGCCGCCTTCCGTGCCAGGAGCCACTTGGTTCCGGATACGGATGTTCGCGAACGTACCGCGCATCATGACTTCGTGGTTACCACGGCGGGAACCGTAGGAGTTGAAGTCTACTTTGTCAACGCCATGCTTGATCAAGTATTCGCCAGCTGGGCTGTCTGTCTTGATGTTACCGGCAGGCGAGATATGGTCAGTCGTAACGGAATCGCCGAGAAGCGCCAGTACGCTGGAGCCTTTGATATCAGCGATATCGCCAATGTCAGCGCCAAGACCTTCGAAGAACGGCGGGTTCTGAATGTAAGTGGATTTGTCATCCCACTCGTAGCTCTCGCCAGTTGGCACGTCGATTGCGTTCCAACGCTCGTTCTGCGTGAACACGTTCGCGTATTTGTCGCGGAACATGTCAGGACCCATTGCTGCTGCGATTGTGTCAGCGATTTCTTTGGACGTAGGCCAGATGTCTTTCAGGTATACAGGCTCGTTCTTGCTGTCGTAGCCGATTGGTTCAGTGGACAGGTCAATGTTCACTGTTCCTGCCAGTGCGTATGCAACGACAAGCGGTGGCGATGCCAGGTAGTTTGCTTTTACTTGAGCGTGAACGCGGCCTTCGAAGTTACGGTTACCGGACAGCACTGCTGCAACCGTCATATCGTTGTCTGCGATCGCTTGGCTTACTTCGTCTGGAAGCGGACCGGAGTTACCGATACATGTTGCGCAGCCGTAGCCTGCAACGTGGAAGCCAAGTGCTTCAAGCGATTCAAGCAGGTTTGCACGCTTCAAGTACTCTGTAACGACCAGGGAACCTGGTGTCAGGGAGCTCTTCACGTAAGCGGGCTTCTTCAGGCCGCGCTCTACTGCTTTCTTCGCAACAAGCGCTGCGCCGAGCATTACGCTTGGGTTCGAAGTATTCGTACACGAAGTGATTGCCGCGATAACAACCGCGCCAGTACCCATCTTCGTTACTTCGCCGTTCGCGTGTTTAACTTCAACCTGCTCAGCGATTTTCTCGTCGGACAAGCCGTAGCCGCCTTTGTCGATCGGAGTGCGTGTGATGCTGTTGAAAGCTTCTTTCATGTTCGTCAGCTCAACGCGGTCTTGCGGACGCTTCGGACCAGCAAGGGAAGGAACGATTGTCGACAGATCCAGCTCGACGATGTCAGAGAATACAGGCTCCGGCGTATCGTCTGTGCGGAACATGTCTTGTGCTTTATAGTACGCTTCAACAAGCGCGATTTGGTCTTCGTCGCGGCCTGTTTGGTGAAGGAAGTTGATCGTTTCGCTGTCAACTGGGAAGAAGCCGACAGTTGCGCCGTACTCAGGAGCCATGTTGGCAACTGTTGCACGGTCAGCAAGGCTGATGTTGGAAAGGCCAGGGCCGAAGAACTCGACGAACTTGCCGACAACGCCTTTCTTACGAAGCAATTGTGTAACTGTCAGTGCAAGGTCAGTTGCAGTTGAGCCTTCTGCAAGGCTGCCAGTCAGACGGAAGCCGATAACTTCAGGCATTACGAAGTAAAGCGGTTGGCCAAGCATACCTGCTTCTGCCTCGATACCTCCAACGCCCCAGCCGACTACGCCAAGACCGTTGATCATTGTTGTATGGGAGTCCGTACCTACGAGGGAATCCGGATATACAACAGTTTCGCCGTCAATAGTCTTCGTAGCTGCTACGGAAGCAAGGTACTCCAGGTTAACTTGGTGAACGATACCTGTACCCGGTGGAACCGCGCGGAAGTTATCGAACGCTGTTTGTGCCCAGCGAAGGAAACGGTAACGCTCTTCGTTACGTTTGAATTCGATGTCCATGTTGTACTCAAGCGCTTCTGGTGTACCGAAAGCATCAACCATAACGGAGTGGTCGATTACAAGGTCAACCGGTACGAGCGGGTTGATTTGTTTCGGGTCGCCGCCGGATTTCTTCACCGTGTCGCGCATTGCAGCAAGGTCAACTACAACCGGTACGCCTGTAAAGTCTTGAAGAACGATACGTGCCGGAATGAAAGGAATTTCTTTGTCCTCGCGGCCGTCAGCCCAAGTTGCCAGCTTCTTCACATGTTCTTTCGTAATTGCGCGGCCGTCGAATTGACGAACTGCAGCTTCGAGCAGCACCCTAATGGAATAAGGGAGCTTCGAGATCTTACCTAGGCCTTGCTCTTCCAATCCGCCCAGACGGTAGTAAGCAAATTGCTTACTGCCAACTGTAAGCGATTCGCGGACGGAGTATTCGTTTTGTTTAGTCATTGTGTGCGCGCCTCCTTGGCAATCTGTAGTGTGCTTCATGCTGTAGGTTTCACAGAGTGAAACACAATTTCAAAAAACATTCAATACCCTAAGTATAGCTTTTTTTTGCTCATTTAGAAAGTGCAAATATCACCTATGGACAAGAAAAATAATGCCCAAATTACATGTAAGCCTGCTTTCTAAGCACTTAAAACGAAGCTAAAGCTGTCGTATCCGCATGAAACGAACGGTTTGCTCATATAATGAACCAATTTTCCACTTATTTGGGCATTCCCACATTTCTATGACACACCCTGCACGCCTCATACGATGAAGCGGCGGATGCCGCCCATTTACGATAGAAGAGTTCTACCTGTGCACAGGCACAGAACCATGGCAGGAGGGATTGCAAGTGCCGCGATCGCGAGTACGTGTCGGAACAAGCAAGGCAGGCATGCGAAAAATAACGGAGCATACGCCATCTGGCCGAGCGGCTGCCAGCGCTGTAGCCCCCAGAAGCAGCAGTTCTGTTACTGGCAGCGGCAAGCAGCGAAACGCTCCGCAGGAGTCTTTGCCTCTGCAAGGCTGGAAGGCCATCGTCCACAAGTATGTGAAGCTGTACAATCAGGCCGAAATCGACCGCTTTGCGCCGCCTTTCGAAGAGATTATTAGTGATACGGACCATCTCGTTCGCTTCACCGGGCGACTTGCTCGGCTGCGCGAGCATGAACTGCTGCGCGGTATCCTTCCTTCACGCAGTGAAACGAATGCGGAGCTCGTCCGCGTCAGCGAATCATCGGGCTCGCTCGGCGAAGTCGCCGTCTTGATTGAGCTGCGCGTCAAACGGACAATTGATCAGAACGGACGCACCTATATCGAGGAGCGTTGCGACCGCGAACGGCTATGGCTGACAGCAGATGACGGCACGTATACGATTTCGCGCATCGAACCGATTGTGCTCGAGCGTCGTCCGAGGTACAGCGCATCCGATCTGCATGAAGAGCCGGAGCCTATTCTTCCTGCAGCGAAGCCGCAATCCATACCTTATATAAATTATGATGTTTTGCCGAATTTCAAACATACCCGCGCTGGTATAAGGTACCGCAGAGATTTGGTTGCTGCCTATGCCGACCGCTGGTGGAACGAGCCGAATCCGGCGTATGAGAATTTCGAGGTAAACTGCACCAACTACGTCTCCCAATGCGTCTTTGCAGGGGGAGCACCGATGGACTATACTGGTAGGAGGGATACCGGCTGGTGGTACCGCGGCTATAGCGGTGGTCGGGAAAATTGGAGTTATAGCTGGGCAGTGGCCAATGCGCTCAAGAATTACTTATCGGCTTCGCACAAATCGGGGCTGCGGGCAACTCTCGTTGATTCCGCTGATCAGCTCGCGCTTGGCGATGTCATTATTTATGATTGGAGCGGCGATAACCGCTATCAGCACAGCACAGTCGTGACCGCATTCGATGCGGCGGGCATGCCGCTTGTGAATGCCAATACGGTTCCGAGCCGTCACCGCTACTGGGATTATCAGGATTCCTATGCATGGACGGAGAATACCAAGTACCGGTTTTTTCACATTGCGGATGAGTTTTAAAGTGCGCTTCAAGCCCAGATACGTATGACGACCCACCTAGAGTGGGAAACTAACATAACCGGAGGATTAACCATGGGGGAGATAGTGCGCGTAGGACTTGTTTACGGCGGGCGCTCAGGCGAGCATGAGGTTTCGCTGCAAACCGCACTGGCAGTTATGAAAGCCTTTGATTACAGCAAATACGAAATTAAACCTTTCTATATTTCCAAGACAGGCGAATGGCGCGCGGGAGATATGCTGCTCGCGGCGCCGACAGGGCTCGATCAGCTCCGCCTTGCTGGCGGCTCTGCTATCATTGGTACGGAAGCGCTCATGCCGGTATTTGGCAGCATTCAAGCGGTGGACGATTTGGCTGCAGCGCCGGCAACGATTTCTTCGGTGCCTGCTGAAGTGACGATCTCTGCAGTATCTAATGGCGTTCCGGCACCAGAAGTCGAAGCGCCGATTGATGTCGTATTCCCGCTGCTTCACGGCACATTCGGTGAAGACGGCACGATCCAAGGGTTGTTCGAGATGGCGAACATTCCGTATGTTGGCGCAGGTGTGCTTGCGTCGGCAGTCGGGATGGACAAAATCACGATGAAGAAAGTATTCGCGCAAGAAGGGTTGCCGCAATGCATCTATCGGCATTTCAACCGGACGCAGTGGCAGAAGGATTCGTCTTACTTCATCATGGAAATTGAAGTAGCTCTTGGCTACCCTTGCTTCGTCAAGCCGGCTAACCTTGGGTCGAGCGTCGGTATTTCCAAGGCACGCAACCGCGATGAGCTTATCCAAGCTGTCGAGTACGCGCTGCGCTTTGACCGCAAGGTCATCGTCGAAGAGTTCGTGGATGCCCGCGAAATCGAAGTGAGCGTGCTTGGCAATGACGAGCCGCGAGCTTCCGTTGTCGGCGAGATCACGTCCTCGAGTGAGTTCTATGATTATAAGGCAAAGTACATCGACGGCAAGTCGATGATGCATATTCCAGCGAACATTACGCAGGAGCAATCCGATTCCGTTCGCGAGATGGCGCTTCGTGCGTTCCTGGCTATTGACGGCTCGGGCCTGTCGCGAATCGACTTCTTCCTGCGCAAGGAAGATGGTCAAATCTTCATCAACGAAGTGAATACGATGCCGGGCTTCACGCCTTACAGCATGTATCCGCTCATGTGGAAAGAAAGCGGCATGCCGTACACCGAGCTGCTGGATAATCTCATTCAGCTGGCGATTGAACGCCATGCCGAGAAACAAACGATTGATTATAGCGGAGGCAGCCCGGCTTAATTGCCGGGTTCCTCGCTTTTTTTACATTTGGTACATAAAATTTGTAAACGAGAGGCTGGTCTTATAATGGGTTTTCAATCCGAGTTTAATTCCGTGTGCAAGTTCAAGTCGAACCAAGAATTGTACGAGCTGCTTGAGTACGGCCGTGGAAAAATGGTCAAGAGCGGCTTCCGTGTTTACCCAACCGGCCAGAAGGTGATCGCCTACACGCCTGATAATGAAGCGATTGCGATCGTGAAGATTCTCGTATCGATAGCGGAAATTAATTTTCAGGGCGAGGAAGTAACGCAAGTGGAGATGGAGCTCGTTCGCAAGCTGACGGAGGAAGAGGCGCGGATTCAGACTGCGCTTGCACATGAAATGTTCTTCGGAGAGCAAGCATGATTGTCCGTTTCGGCTTCGTTGCGATGAGTACGCTGCTGGAGAAGAATGTGTCGCCATCCCGTACGATGACCTATGCCACCTTCTCGAAGCTTGATGATCGGGAAGCGGGGCTGCGCAGACTTGAGCGCATTGCGGAAGAGAATCTGCGCACGACGCTGCGGCTGATGAAGCACTGTGTCGGGCATGACGTGTACGTGTACCGGATGACGTCGAAGATCATTCCGCTTGTGACGCATGATGCGCTCCAGGGATGGGACCCTTATCCAGCGCTTACAGAAGCATTCGCAGATATCGGGCGGTTTGCGAAAGAGAAGGGCATGAGGCTTTCCTTCCATCCCGACCATTTCTGTGTATTCAGCACGCCGAGACCGGAGGTGCTGGCGAAGTCGAAGGAAGACTTGAATTACCATGTCACGATGCTGGAGCATATGGGACTAGATGAGTCTTCTGCAAAATGTAATATTCACGTTGGTGGCGCGTATGGCGACAAAGTTGTTTCGGCAGAGCGGTTCGTGCAGCAGTTCAGCGAGCTTGAACCGCGGCTGCGGAGCCGGGTTACGCTTGAGAACGATGACAAGACGTTCACGACGCGCGAGACGCTGGCGGCTGCCGAAGCCGTGGCTGTACCGATGGTGCTCGACATTCACCATCATGCCGTCAATGACGGCGGCGAGACGGATGCATCGCTACATGACGAGCTGTGGCCGCGCATTCTGCGCACCTGGACAAGCGCTAGCGGCGAGCCGGTAACTGTGCCGCCGAAGCTGCATGTGTCGAGCCCGAAGAGCGAGAAGGAGCCGCGAGGCCATGCAGACTTCGTTGATGTGACGCCGCTGCTTCGATTCCTGCGCGGGATCGCGGGATCTACGGACCGGCTGGACGTCATGATCGAAGCGAAGCAGAAGGATGCGGCGCTGCTGCAGCTGATCGCGGATATGCGCAAGCTAGAGCTCGAAGGCGAAGGCATTCATGTTATCGATGGGGGCAGCATCGAAATTCGTTAAGACAGAAATGGACGTGCTCTACCCAGCCGCCCACTTCGGGCAAACGAAGGGACAGGAAAAGCTTGATCTTTTCTGTCCCTTCGTTTATTTTTGGTAAGGAAGCGCTATCATAAGACCTTCATCATGGATCACAAATACTTTTGTAGAGAGGATTGTGAAACAATGAACGGATTATTAACCGGTAAGAACATGCTTGTGATGGGGGTTGCGAATGATCGAAGCATCGCTTGGGCGATCGCACAGTCGCTTGCTGCACAAGGCGCACGGCTAGCTTTCACATATGAGAATGAACGGGTGGAAGAGCGTGTCCGCAAGCTGGCGGAGACGATTCCCGGTTCGCTGCTGCTGCAGTGCAATATTACCGTCGATGAAGAGATAGACGCTCTTGTTCATCAGCTGAAGGAATCGTTCGGCGTGCTGCACGGGCTGGTGCACAGCATCGCTTTCGCCAAGACGGAAGAGCTCGACGGTATGTTCGTGGATACGTCACGCGCAGGCTTCGCGCTTGCCCACGACATTAGTGCATACTCGCTAACAGCGGTCGCGCAGCGTGTCTATCCGTTGATGACCGAAGGCGGCAGCATCATGACAATGACCTATCTAGGTTCTGAGCGTGCTCTGCCGAACTACAATGTCATGGGCGTTGCGAAGGCCGCGTTGGAAGCGTCCGTCCGTTATTTGGCTGCTGATCTTGGTCCGCATAACGTGCGGGTGAATGCAATCTCAGCTGGCCCAATTCGTACGCTCGCGGCGAAGGGGATAAAAGATTTCAATTCGATTCTCCGCCAAGTCGAGGCAAAGGCGCCGCTGCGGAGGACGACCGATGCGTCAGAAGTGGGCGACACGGCGATGTTCCTCATGAGCCAGCTGTCGCGCGGCATTACGGGCGAGATCATTTATGTGGATAATGGCTACAATATTGTAGGTTAGAGTTTGGTGCGAAGAGAATGAGTGAGCGTTCCTAAGGGTTTGCTGGGAAACCGGACAAGCTTAAAGGAACGCTTTTTTTTTTGCATTTAAAGGGTATTTCGAGGTCGCAGCAATTGATGAACCCGAGCCGGTGTCTATCGAGGTCGAACCTTCGCAGGTAGATCCACCACAAACGGATGAATCAGTACAGGCAGATGAGCCAGCCCTCACAAGCGTTGATCCAGCATCTATGCCTGTTGTGAGTGAACCTGCTACATCAGATGAGTCGCCGCAAGCCACTGAGCAAGCTCCTGAGCAGTCCGCGATTGAGTCTGATCCAGAAGGCATGCCCGAGAATAGTCCTCCTGCTGAGGTTCAGCCTGCAAGTGAACCGATGGAATCGGAGTCGATTGGACCGGAACTTCCTTCCGTCACTTCTGCTGCCGATGTACCAGCAGCAGCGCCATGTGACAAACATGCACTAGCGTGTGGATACGAATTTGGTGTTTGGCATTACTTCGGGGCTGACAGGCGGTGGTGCTAACTATCATGTTACAATTTACTACAGCATTATCAAAGCAGATGGGTCTATCTCCTACGATGGTGTTCCAGGAGGAGAGGGCGGTTACTTTGCCCTTGGTAATGATCTGACTCACCTGAACCTCAAGCAAAGTGATGGGGTCATCCTGCAGCCTGGTGATTCACTCAAAACAGTGGCTTATGTTAGCCTTGACCAAGATGCGGATAACACGTATCAAGGATCGAGTCTGTCGGCAACCCTTACGGTCAAGGGACAACAAACGAATAGCCCTAATTAAATGTAATCGATTGCGAGAAGCAGCCCTAGTCGGCTGCTTCTTTTTTTTGCTTGAACTGTTGAAACTGCGCGGAGTGGAAACGATGGTACAATATGGAGTAAAATAAAGAGTGCGGACTAAAAGCGATTATAGTCTGGAACTTTACAGACCGTGCAACGTATAGTAGGTAAGCAATTATGAACTCATAGGAAAGTAGTGTGATTAACCGTGAGTGAGCACATTATTGGAGGCAAGAGCTTTACCGCTGTTGCAATCAATTGCGCAGCCAAAGCTGGAGAATGGATTAAGACGAAGCTAGGCAACCACACGACCTTGTCGTTAAAATATTCCGCGCAGGATCTTGTGACCGAAGTCGATAAAGGCGCGGAGATGATGATTCGCAATTTGGTGCTGACGCATTTTCCCGATCATTCGTTCCTCGGTGAAGAAGGTGTTGAGCCGGGACCGGAAGCATCGACTCGTGCACTGCAATCCGTAAGAGATGCCGAGTATTTGTGGGTTGTAGATCCTCTTGATGGAACGACGAACTTCGTGCATAGCTTCCCGTTCTTCTCTGTTTCGATAGCGCTTGCGCATCGGGGAGAGATTATCGTCGGCGTCGTTTATGACCCGATTCGCGACGAGTTGTTCGTGGCTGAGAAGGGGAAAGGCGCTTACGTGCGCGGCCGGAGGATGGGCGTGTCATCTGAGCAGAGTTTGCGGGAGAGCTTGATTGCAACGGGCTTCCCGGCGGATCAGAACTATGCGCTTCCGCTGAATATGAAAGGGCTGCAGGCGCTTGTGCCTCAAGTGCGCAATATTCGCTCAGGCGGATCGGCTGCGTTACATATGGCCTATGTGGCGGCGGGACGGCTTAGCGGGTTCTGGGAGATCGGTCTAAATTCATGGGATTTGGCGGCAGGCTCGCTGCTGATCTCCGAATCGGGCGGACGCATTACCGATGTGAAAGGTAATCCGTATGACCTTGGCGTACGCCATGTCGCAGCGACGAACGGGCATATCCATGATGAGTTTCTGCATGTTCTCCAGCAGGCGGAATCCAGCAGCTAGAACTTTTTGATTGTGTTGAACGTCTCTTGAACCGTCCAGGACCGGATGGGAGAAGAGGCGTTCTTTTGCATAGAATAGTGTATGGAGCTTCATGGAGAGGGGGCTGACAGCATGTTGTATATTGAGCTGGAGATACAAGGCGATGTGCCGATGCATGATCAGATTGCGCAGCAAATTATTGCCGGAATCGCTTCAGGAACCATTCAGCCTGGCAAAACGCTTCCTTCTGCGAGGCGACTCGCTTCCGCGTTACGGGTCAAATCGCAGGTCGTGAATAGAGCCTATCATTCGCTGATCACGGAAGGGTTTCTGTTAGAGCGCTATGACGGCAAATTAGGTGTGCTTGTACCTTCCCCTGCGGAGATGCCGAGGGTGACTGAGGGGTATATGAATCGTCTGCAAAAGCAGCTTCAGTCGTTGGCGGCAGAGGGCCGAGCAAGGGGCATGACGGAGGCCGAATTCAGCAAAGCATGTGTGAAAATATATCGCAGCGATTTAACAAGGATGGGAGACGCTTTGGAATGACGGTTGGCATAAGTAGGCGGGGGCGAGTGAATATCCCGGCGAGCTGGTATTTGATCCAATTCTCCATCATTGCGGCATCCGTGATTGCGGTGGTGCTCATGTGGGATCGGATACCAGAGCGGCTGGCGGTTCATTATGACATCAGGTTTCATCCAGATCGGTATGATGACAAGAGCGGCGGCACCGTGTTTATTTTGAATGTGATTCAGTTGTTCCTCCTCGTACTGCTTATAGGTGCGGAACGTGTGGTTGCTTTTGGCGCAGCTGCACTGGGAAAAGGAATGCCGCAGAAGCAGCAAGAGCAGTATCGCTATGCGAACGGGCTGTTCTTATATGTGCTGTCGCTCCTGCTCGTCGTATTCTTCAGTTATGTACAAGCGACGATGTTGTACGGCTGGCCGGTTCTTGGTGTGATGGCGGCGACGATTGCGCTTATTGTTCTGATCATCGCAGGTATTGTTGCTCTTATCGTCTATGTAAGAGGCTGGGGATAGGTGCGGTGGCGGACTTTGGCGGAGGTGAGGCTGAGGGCAAATGGATCGCCGGCGGTATTTATTACAACCCGCAGAACCCCGCGCTACTCGTGCCGAAGCGGCATGGCATCGGCTGGACCATGAACTTCGGCAGACCACTTGGCTGGGTGATTCTACTCGGTATATTGGCAGTACCGGTTCTCATTGTTGGAATTGTCGCGTGGGTGAAATAATGCAAAAAGACGCGGCCACCGCATGGTGTGCCGCGTTTATTATTTTGGCGTGTAGGGGGAGAAGCGTTTGAGGTCCAGCAGACCAGCTACATGTTTGTGTTTGGCTGAGTTTTGGCTGAAGAAGTCCAGCAGACCAGCTACAAGTGCGGGGTTTGCTTGGAATTTGTCAAAGAGGAGTAGCAGCTACCCTACATAGGGGAGATTGGCTGCAGGGTTCTTAAAGAGGGATACGTACTGCCCTACATTTGCGATAATTACAAGTAAATCGTCAAAGAGGGGTTCCAGCTACCCTACATAGGGGAGATTGGCTGTGAAATTCTGAAAGAGGGGTACACAGTACCCCTTAACTTCGAAAATCGCGTGCAAAACGCTAATGTGTGGCACCTCGAACCACACATTGGCAATAAACGCCCGTAAAACGCAAAAGAGTGGTACATGTACCACTCTTTTCTTAAGCTCTATCGAGCCAGTTGAGCAAAAGCCTTCTCCGCCGCCGCGATCGTAGCGGCGATATCCTCGCTCGTATGCGCCGTGGTGAGGAACCACGCTTCATACTTGGATGGCGCGAGGCAGATGCCTTGATCGAGCATCAGGCGGAAGAACTGCGCGAAGCGCTCGCCATCCGTATCCTGCGCCTCATCGTAGTTCGTTATCGGATGCTCGCAGAAGTGTGCCGAGAACGAGCCGCGGATGCGGTTAATCGTCAGCGGAATGCCGTGCTTGTCCGCTGACTGCTGCAGCGCGTCAGCGAGCTCCGCCGCTTGCGCATCCATCCGCTCGTACACGCCTGGCTGCTGGAGCACCTCCAAGCAGGCGATGCCCGCCGAGATGGAGGCTGGGTTGCCTGCCATCGTGCCCGCCTGATAAGCCGGGCCGAGCGGCGCGACCTGCTCCATCACTTGCTTTCGGCCGCCGTAAGCGCCGATCGGCAGGCCGCCGCCGATGATTTTGCCAAGCGCCGTCAGATCAGGCTCGATTGCGGCATGGTCGGGGAACGCGCTGTACGTCTGCGCGCTGCCGTAGTGGAAGCGGAAGGCGCTGATGACTTCATCGTAGATGACGAGCGCGCCGGCTTCTCGCGTCATGCGACATAAGCCTTCAAGGAAGCCGGGTTCCGGCATCACCATGCCGAAGTTGCCGACAATCGGCTCGACCATAACGGCAGCGACATCGGCGCCGAATGTCTCGAGTGCGATGCGCAATCCGTCCAGGTCATTGAACGGGACGGTGATTACTTCACTCGCAATGCTGACCGGAACGCCAGCGCTGTCTGGTATGCCGAGCGTCGAAGGGCCGGAGCCTGCCGCAACGAGCACGAGATCGGAGTGGCCGTGATAGCAGCCGGCGAACTTAATGATCTTGCTGCGCTTCGTGTAGGCGCGAGCGACACGGATCGTCGTCATAACCGCCTCGGTGCCAGAGTTGACGAAGCGAACCTTATCCATCGAAGGGATTGCTTCCTTCAGCATGCGAGCGAGTGTGATCTCAAGCTCCGTTGGCGTACCATACAGCGTGCCGTTCGAAGCTGCGCGAGTGATTGCCTCGGTAATATGCGGATGTGCATGACCGGTAATGATTGGTCCATATGCACATAAGTAGTCGATATAGCGGTTATCGTCGACGTCCCAGAAATGAGCGCCACTAGCGCGTTTCATGAAGACAGGCGCGCCGCCGCCAACCGCCTTGAAAGAACGGGACGGGCTATTGACGCCACCGACAATATGTTCGAGCGCTTCCGCATACAACTGCTCGGAGCGCGGCCTTAGAATAGACATAAACGTTAGAAACCTCCTGAACAAATAATATCCCTTATTGTACCGCTACGAATGCGGCGACACAACAAAGGAGAGGCATTCAGCCTCTCCCTAAATGAACTTATTTGCTTGTGCCGTTCGCAGTGTTGCCGTTCGCGCCTGACGAGTTGCTGCCAGTGCCTGTGTCAGTGCCAATGTCACTGTCGCTGCCGTTCGTGCTTGTATCGCCCTCGCCCGAACCTGCTACAGCCGGCGCAGTATCTTTTGCAAGCTCATCCTGTACAAAAGTAAGCAGCTCGCTTGAGTCGCTTACAGCAAGCACGGATGCGCCGCCGACCTTCTTGCCGCCAAGCAGCTCCATCGGAGGTACTTGCGTTTGACCAGCTACACTTGTTTTAACGCCAAGCTCGGCCAGCTTCATCATATCCGTAACTTCAATGTTAGACTCCACATAAGGCTGAATGCTGTCCACAATCTTCTTCATCTTCAGCAGATTCCAGCCACTCTTCAGCTCATCGGATACCGCGGAGAGCAGCTTGCGCTGACGCTCCGTACGCGTGAAGTCGCTCATCGCATCATGACGGAAACGCACATATTGCAGCGCCTTCGTGCCATCGAGGTCTTGAACGCCTTTCTTTAAGTGAATATCGTAACGGTTGCCATCGGCATTATCGACGTAGTTCATATCCTTCTCAACGTCAAAGTTCTTAATGCCGCCGAGCGCATCGATTAGTGACTTGAATCCTTCGAAGTCAGTATACACATAATATTGAATATTAAGGCCAAGCAGATCACCAATTGTTTTCATTGCAAGGTTAGGACCGCCAAGCGCAAGCGCTGTGTTTATCCGGCCATCGCCATGACCATCAATGTCAACATACGTATCACGCAATACGGAGAATAAGTGCGCTTTTTTCGTAACTGGATCAACGGAAACGACCATCATCGAGTCGGATCGTGCCGTTTCATTCTTCTGCAGACCGCGGTTGTCGCCGCCCATAATGAGAATATTAACGCGTTCAGTTCCTTGCCATTCCGGGGGCTTCTCAGCTGGTTTTTCTTCGAATTGCCCGAACATGGAGTCATCCTTTGACTTACTGAAACCATCTAAGCCTTTCACGACTCCGACACCTTGATAAATAAAGAAGCCTGCAACTAACAGGACGGCTACACCTAATCCAAGCAATGCCCACTTCCACGGCTTTTTCTTTTTGGGTTGTTGCGTACGTGCGCGTGCCATTTTCGTTACTTTCCTCCTAGGACCAATATTTATTTTTTGTATAGTCGAGTACAACGCGGCGACATTTTTGGAGAACACTATAGCATTACATATCATAAAATTATAAAATGGTTTGTCGTAGAGAAGCAAGTTTTATCTCAAAATATAAGAAAGTAGCGAATTTTGCTATTCTAGCTTATATTTTTCCGCGAAACGTTTGCTTTTGCACGGGGTGGCGACAGTCGGTTGCACTTTATAGCAGCGAAAATAGTTGATATTTCCCAGGAAATGTCGAGAAAAGAGAGGAGCTGAGCATAACCATATGCTAGCAATAGATGTAAGAGATTTACGCAAGCAGTTTCAGGTTCAGAATAACCGAGTAGGTGTCGGCGGTGCGCTCAAAGACCTGTTTAAGCGTGAGTACAACGACATAACTGCGGTCAAAGATATTTCGTTCCAAATACCGAAAGGTGAAATCTGTGGTTACATAGGCGAGAACGGAGCGGGCAAATCGACGACGATCAAAATGCTGACAGGCATTCTGGTTCCTACATCAGGCCATCTGCAGGTTAATGGATACGTGCCGTACAAGGAGCGCGAGAAGTTTGTACGCGGCATTGGTGTCGTATTCGGCCAAAGAAGCCAGCTGTGGTGGGATATCGGCGTTATCGAATCGTTCCAGCTGCTGCGTAAAGTTTACCGAGTGCCGGAGGCAGAATTCCGGGGTAGGCTCGATGAGCTGGTGGAGCGGCTTCAGCTTGGCGATCTACTGAATCGTCCCGTGCGCAAGCTAAGTCTAGGCCAGCGGATGCGTTGCGAGCTTGTGGCGTCGCTGCTGCATAACCCGTCCATTCTGTTTTTGGATGAGCCAACAATCGGCCTAGATATCGTCGTGAAGACCGAAATCCGTGAATTTTTGAAAAAAATCAACCGAGAGCACGGTACGACGATTCTGCTCACAACACACGATCTGCAGGACATCGAGGCGCTCTGCTCACGCGTCATTATGCTTGATGACGGACGCATTATCTACGATGGTAGCCTTGACGAGCTAAAGGCGAGATGGAGCAAAGGTCGCGAGCTGCAGTTCCAATTCGGCGAGCTGCCGCCGCTTGAAGTGCTGAAGCAGTTGACCGATGGACTGAACGGTGTCACTTGGACGGTGGACAACGAGCTGACCGCGACGATGTGGCTGCCGCATGAAGTGAATGTATCGGATGCGCTAGCGCGTGTCGTTGGCAGCCGAGCGGACATTCGCGATATTAAGATCATGGAGACGAACACCGACGATATCGTTCGTGAAATTTATCAATCCGGCTCTGCGTCGAGCGAAGCGGCGGATAAGCTGAGCCAGTCCTCTAGTACAGAGGAAGCGGTCAGTGAGACTAAGAGCGGCCTTGCAACAGCAGCCGCCGCGTCTGACGAGGAGAAGGTGTCGCAATCATGAATAGCGCCTATCTCGAACTGATCCGCATCCGGTTTCTCATGATGCTCGCTTACCGCGTGAATTACTATAGCGGTATCGTCATCTACACGATCAACATCGGTGCGTACTATTTTCTATGGGCAGCGATCTTCGGCGATCAGAAGGTGCTTGCCGGCTTCACGCTTGCCCAGATGACTACTTACGTCGCGGTGTCCTGGATGGCGAGAGCGTTCTATTTTAACAACTTAGACCGTGAAATTGCGAATGAAATTAGAGACGGCAGCGTAGCCGTCCAGTTCATCCGTCCATACAACTACTTGTTCGTGAAGCTGATGCAGGGCTTCGGCGAAGGGCTGTTCCGGCTGCTGCTGTTCATGGGCCCGGGCCTTGCGCTTGTCTGCCTGATCTTCCCGGTGAAGCTGCCGACGGACCTTGGCACGTGGGGCATTTACTTTGTCATGCTGCTTTTCAGTTTCTTAATAAATACTCAAATTAATATGCTGGTCGGCTTGTTTGCATTCTTCGTGGAGAACAATGAGGGGATGCTTCGCATGAAGCGCGTCGTCGTTGACTTGTTCTCAGGCGTTATTGTGCCGGTATCGTTCTTCCCGGGATGGCTTGCCGTAACGATGAAATGGTTGCCGTTCCAAGCGATTACGTACCTGCCGAGCTCCGTCTTCACAGGCCGTACGACAGGCGATGATGTGCTTCGAGTGTTCGGAATCCAACTGTTTTGGTTCCTCGTGCTAATCATTCCGATCGCGTTAATATGGCGTCAGGCGCGGACCCGGCTGTTCGTGCAAGGAGGTTAAGGCAGATGTTTTATTGGTCACTTGCGATGGAATATATGAAGAATTATGCGAAGACAAAGCTGACGTATCGTGCAGATTTCTGGGTGGAGCTGCTGTCGGACTTGCTGTTTCAAGGGGTTAACCTGATCTTCATCCTGATCGTGTTCCAGCATACACCGGCGCTTGGAGGCTGGTCGGAGGCTGAGGTTGTGTTCGTTTATGGCTACTTCATGGTGCCAGCGGGTATCTTCGGCGCGTTCTTCAACATTTGGAATTTCAGCGATCGTTATATAGTCAAAGGCGAGTTCGACCGCGTACTCACGCGTCCGGCTTACAATCTGTATCAGGTGTTGCTGGAAAATCTCGATCCGCCGTCTCTATTCGGCTCGCTTGTCGGGCTTATTATTATGGTGCTTGGCTGGGGCGATCTCGGACTTACTTTCAACGTGCTGGATATTCTGATGATGATTGTTTTCACAATCGGGTCCATCATGATCTATGCGGGGCTGTTCACTGCGCTGACGGCGATTTCGTTCTACTCAGATGCGCCGACAGGCATATTGCCGCTCATGTACAATATCTCGAACTATGGGCGTTATCCGGTTAACATTTATAACAAAATCATCCGGTTCATGCTGACGTGGCTGCTGCCATTCGCTTTTGTCGGCGTCATTCCAGCTTCATATTTCTTGGATACGGACCATGAGGGACTGTCGAAGCTCGCGCTGCTTACGCCGGTTATGGGAATCGTTATCTTCGGAATTGGGATTGGGATATGGAACTTCGGCGTGAAGAAGTATCGGGGAACAGGATCGTAACAATTAGGTTTATGGTTAGGGGATGAGAGAGATGGCTAGAGCGATTAAGGCAAAAGCGGTTGTAGGCAAAAAAGCACCGGATTTCACATTGCCAGGCAGAGAAGGACGCGAGGTTACCCTCAGTCAGTTCGTCGGGCGCAAGGTCGTCCTCTTCTTCTATCCGAAGGATTTGACTCCAGCCTGCACGCAGGAATCTTGCGACTTCCGCGATTCCTATTCGGTATTCGGGGAAACCAATACGGTGCTGCTGGGGATCAGCATTGACGATGAAGCTACACACGAGCGGTTCGCGACGAAGTATGAGCTGCCCTTCGAGCTGTTGGCAGATCCGGAACATCGCGCCTGTGAGCTGTATGGCGTCTGGCAGATGAAGAAGCTGTATGGCCGTGAGTATATGGGGCTTGTGCGCTCCACGTTTCTGATTGATGAGAAAGGCAAGCTGGTTCAAGAGTGGCGCAATCTGCGTGTGAAAGGTCATGTGGAGGCTGTGCTGGAAGCAGCAAAAGCGTTATAAGAACAGGTCAATAAGAGCTAAACGATTCCTCAGAAGTTTAGGGGTGCACAAGGTGATTAAAAAACTGGCATGTTTGCACGCGCATTATTCCAATATCGCCTATATCGAGCAGGCTTTCCCTGCTTCCGGAAGGGTTCAATTGATTCACTATGTGGACCCTGGGTTGATGAGCCGACTATCCTTAGGCAGCGGGTTCGATGATATGCAGGCACGCGAGAAGGTTGCGGAGCAGATCGAGTGGATCGCGGGTACGAAGGTAGATGCGATTCTCATCACGTGCACGAACTATATTGCGCTGCTTGATGAAGAGCGGCTTAAGTCCAAGGCGCCTATTATAAAGATCGACGAGCCGTTCTTCGCCGCCATCTGCAGCTCGGACGAGCCTCAAACGGTGCTGTTCACGAATCCGGCGACGGTGGAAGGAACGATGAACCGGCTGCATGATTTTGCAGCTTCTCGTGGTATAACGCTCGGGCAGATTGACGTACAGGTCGTCCCGAATACGTTCGAGCTGATCATGCAGGGGAAGAAAGAAGCGTATATGGACGAGCTAACGAGCAGCATGAGAGCGTTCTTCGAAGTGTTGGGCAACGGTGCAAAGCTGTCAGTCGCTCAGCTGTCGATGGTAGATGCAGCGCATCAGGTGGAACGTGAGCTGGGCGTTCAAATCGTGAATCCACTTCAGACACTAGCTGCCGCTTGGAGTGGGAACGAACCGAAATAATAGATATATGTACAATCGCTCTTCCGCGCTGGAAGGGCGATTTTGTTATGCGCGGGGGAGGTGTAAAGGCGGCGTTTACTGGCGAAACTAGTACAACTAGCCATTCATAGATTGCAAGAATAGGAGTTGAAACTAGTGATACCTAGACAAACAATGATGCAGCAGGAGGAAACGATCGTTCAAGATATGTGGCCGGAAGCGGCGCAGCAGTCGCTGCAGCTGATGATGGCGCGGGTGAACAGCGTCTTGCTTGGGAAGAGCGACGTCGTGTCGCGTGTATTTAGCGCTTTGCTCGCAGGAGGACATGTGCTGCTTGAAGATGTACCCGGCGTGGGCAAAACATTGCTCGTTCGAGCAATCGCAAGAGTAATGGGCGGAGATTTTCGCCGCATTCAATTTACGTCGGATATGCAGCCGGCAGACGTCATCGGAGGCATGGTGTGGGACGGCAAGCGAGGCGAGCTCGTCTGGCGGGAAGGGCCGCTCATGGCGAATGTTGTGCTTGCCGACGAGATTAACCGCACGCCGCCGCGTACGCAGTCTGCGCTGCTTGAGGCGATGGAGGAGAAGAGCGTAACGGCAGACGGCGTCACGCGGAAGCTGCCGCAGCCATTCATGCTGCTCGCAACGCAAAATCCGCTGCGCGACGATGGAACCTACCCGCTGCCGGAAGCGCAGCTGGACCGGTTCATTATGCGTCTGTCCGTCGGCTACCCGTCTCCAGCGGACGAGATTAGCATGCTGGAGGCGAAGACGGCGCAGCGTCTCGTCCCCGAATCGCTCCGTCCGGTCATTATTCCGGAGGAGTGGCTGCGGATGCAGCGTGATGCGCAATCGGTGCATATCCACCCTGCGCTGATGGCTTATGCTGTGCATATCGTAGGGCAGACACGATCGGCGAAGGAACTGCTGCTCGGCGCAAGTCCGCGGGCGACGTTGGATTGGATCCGTGCGGCGCAGGCGACGGCATATATTGCAAGGCGGCGATTCATCGTGCCGGATGATTTGAAGGAGACGGCGGAGCCGGTGCTGGCTCATCGATTTATTTTGCAGGATGAGGCTGTAATTGGTGGGAAAAGCGCACAAGCGATACTGGGGGAGATCCTATCCGCTTCCCCGGTTCCAATTCCGGCGTCTGACGGCGGGCGGCGCAGATGAAGCGGGCTGGAGCGGTGGGAAAAGCGGGACGGAAGAGCGATGAAGCAGGGAAGAGAGGCAGAGCTGGGAGGAGCGATGAAGCTAGGAAGAAGGGCAAGGCTGTGAAGAGAGGTGAAGCGGGAAAGCCTGGAAAAGCTGCGAAGAGTGATGATGCGGGAAAGTCTGACAATGCTGGGAAAAGCGGCGTTGTGAGGCCTAAGCTGCGCAGCAGACATGTAGCCCGCGCAGTTGTGCTGCTCATGCTATCTATCTGTATAGCAGCGCTTTATGAACGAAGCGGGGCGGTCGAATGGCTGCTCGTAGTTGTGGTGGGAACGATTGCTTTTGGCAGCATTATCTTGCCGTATGTGGCAGTCGGAAAGATCGTAGTGGAGCGTATCATGGCGGAAACGTCGCAGCTCACGGATGGCGGCGAGATGCAAGTTACGCTCGTGCTGCGGTTAAGCGGATTGCTTCCGTTTATGTGGGTAGGCGTAAGGGAAGAGTTTGGGCCTGCGGAGAAGATCGGTGAAACTCGGGTTGGAGGGAAGAAGGTCAAGGCGGGACAAGAGGCGGATAAGACAGTAACGGCAGGTAAGGCAGATAACCGAAATCAAGAAGATCAAGCTGGCGGCGAGGTGTTGGTTCAGCATGTGTTCTTGCCCGGATTTGGACGACTGTTCCAGTTGAACTATACCGTTAAAGGGCTGCGGCGCGGGGAGATGCTTTTTCAGCCGGTGCAGGTGTCGATGGGAGATATGTTCGGCCTCACGGTGCGAACCTTCACCATGGATTGCGCTGGCGTTGTGCTAGTGAAGGCTGCGCCTCCGGCAGGCGAGATAATCGCGGACTTACCGGGTCACAAGCCCGGCATGCAGACGAGCGGCAAGCATATGGTTGCCGCTTTTGGCGGTCAGATGCAGACCTCAGCTGCACGTTTTGGCCGGCATGGGGCTGGGCCGGATGTACGTTCCTATATGCCCGGCGATCCACTCGGACGTGTCGATTGGCGCGCAATGGCAAGAGGTCTTGGTCTCCAGACCCGAACTAGCAATGCTGAATACAGTACCGAATTATTCGTACTGTTGGAAACGAGCGAGCAGGCTTACGGCGGGGATATCCGTTTGTTTGACGCGCATGTCGGTCGTGCCGCACTGCTGATCAAACAAGCACACCGAGAAGGTCGAAGCGTCCTGCTGCTGACGAACGCTGTGGACGATTTAGGGCTGCAAGCTGATGCAGGCGATCGTGCCGCAATAAGAAGAGCGGAAGAACAATTAGCCAGGCTTCGGTGGGGAAAGGCTGGTTCGATGCCGCTGCGACTGTCGGACGCGGTCGCGGGTTTGTCACGCGGGGCGTCGCTTATTTGCCTGACTGCTGGGGAGCTGCATGGCGATGAGTTAGGGGAAGCGGGTACGATTCTGTACAGCGCGAAGCTTGCTGCTGTTCGAGGTGTGGAATTGGTTGTGCTGCTGTCGGCGAGGGACGCGCAGGCTGGTCAATCGGAGCAGCAATGGCGTGAGCGGCTGCAAGCGGCGAAGTGCACAGTGCGAACGATGCCTGTGCCGCTCAGCTATTGCAGCGTAGGGCCAGGTGTGGTGGAACTCACGGTGACCACTGGCGAGGAAGGAGGCGTTGTCCATGTCGGCAGTGCACGGAGCTGACGGCTCGCAGGGAGCGCAGCCGAGGCGACAGCGAGAACGGGAGAGCTTGCATTTCTTCAGCTTTATGTCACGGCGGCTGGTAACTAGCCTATTGTTATATGGGCTTATTGTGGAGTGGCTGCTGCCTCTTGCGCAGGTGAAGGATTTTACAGAGCTGAGTGAGCTTCGCCCGCTGATCATTGCCGTCGGCCTCTTTCTAGCCGTCGGTTTGTTCGTGCCGCCGACCTGGGCTGCAGTGCTGCTGAACGCTGTCATTACAGCGGGGACTGTGCTTGTGATGTTCAGTGTCCACTATGCCTCTTGGCATGACAGTGTGACCGGTCTTATTGAGGGGCTGAAGCATGATGCGATTAATATGGCGAGCGGCAAAATGATCCTTAGCGGAGAAACGCGCACCTTGCTCCTTGTCAGCGGGCTTGGGATGATGACTGTCGCTGTTCAATCGCTGATTTGGCTGCGACAGTGGGGGCTCGGGCTAGCAGGACTGACTGCGCTGTATTTGCTGCTGCTCTATAGCTTCCTAGGGCTGGATGTGCTGCCGGGATTGAAACGGGCTTGTGCAGAAGGGCTTATGCTAGGTGCGCTCGTAACAGTACCGCGCCTGGAGCGGCTGCTCGGCAGTGCAACGTTATTTGATGGTCGTGCGGTGAAGAAATCGCTGGCGGGCTGGGCTGTGAATTGGTGGAACGGTACGGCATGGCTCGCAGTAATCGTGCTGGGTGCGGCGATTGTAGCTTCGTGGAGCTTGTCGACGAAACAAGAGGCGTCCGAGCCGGCCCCTTGGGCGGCTGAAGCTATAGAGTGGGGGCAGAACCGACTGCTGGAGAAACAAAGCGGTCATGGTAATTCGATCGGACAAAGAGCGGTTGCGGAGGAAGCGATGGCTGCTACGGGCTTAGGGGAGCCTGGTATGACTGGCTACGGCTTCGATGATTCAGCGCTCGGCGGACCGATCACACCGGATCATACGGCCGTTTTTACCGTGTATGCGAAGGAGAATGCCTATTTGCGGGGGGAGAGCAAATCATTCTATACCGGAGAAGGCTGGGAGCAGGTCGAGCATGCATGGCATACGGTAAGCGTCTCGGATACGCAGTCTGAGCATCGTGATGTGTTGGGGAGCGGGGGGAACAGTGCTTCCGGGGGCCAAGGGGCTGGTGGAAGAGAGAATGAGCAGCAGAGTTTAAGTGCGGAGGACAGTCAGGGCAAGTTGGAACAACAAGTTGGCAGCAGTGGCAGTTCGGAAGCAGTGAGTGAGGAAAGTCTTGCGGGAGCTGCGGGAGGCGAGATTGACGGTGAATCGGCTGATGATGTGTTTGTGCAGACGATTACTGCGGCTTATCCGGCTGCTGGCTGGCCTCTGTTCGCAGGCAGCGCGGATGCAAAGGTGACGGATATCCGCGCAGTGAACGGATCAGGCGATACAGCTTCGTATAGGCAGGACGCCGAGACTGGGGCGCTCTATCCGTCATCGGAAGAGGACCGCATAGTCCGTTATACGGTGGCGTCCGTTATGCCTGACGAAGCGTTAAAGCGGCTGCGGCAGGTGGAGTCCTCGGTTGATGCGTCGGCGGGGGTGGAGAATGGTGCTGGAGCGGGTGCGGGGAAAATGGTTGGTTCTCAGTCGGCTTATGTTGAAACGGCAGCGTTGGATGATTCCTATACGCAGCTACCCGATAAGCTGCCTGCGCAGATCGGCACACTGACTGCGGAGATTTTGGCCGCGGCCGGGAATCCGATGAACCGCTACGAGCAGGTGAAAGCAGTGGAAGGGTATCTCCGCAGCAACTACAAGTACACGCTGCAGCCAAAGGCTCTCGCATCTAATACCGACTTTGTCGATGATTTCTTGTTTAATCAGCGGGAAGGCTACTGCGTGCATTTCGCTTCTGCGATGGCAGTTATGCTGCGGACGCAGGGGATCCCTGCACGGTATGTGAAGGGCTTTGCGCCAGGTGAGCCTGCAGAAGGGCTGGCAGCAGGCGGAGCTGGGCTGTACACCGTTCGTGCAAGTGATGCGCACGCTTGGGTGGAAGTGTTCTTCCCGGGCGTCGGCTGGGTGGCATTCGAGCCGACACCGGGCTTTGCGGCACCGGGCAGCGGTGTCGCCGGCGATGCCTTATCGGCTGCAGGAGCAGGCGATGGGGCGAAGCCAGCACTTGCCGCAGGCGACGCTGCGGCTGGCGGCGAAGCCGCTCGCGCCCGCACGCTGGCGGGGCGCGCGGCAGCGCAGCTGCGGGCGGCGGCGCTGCAAGCCGCAGCTGCCGCGCAACGCGGGGCGCACGCCCTAGCGCAGGCGGCGCAAGGCGCCATGGCGGCTCCGCCGTGGGCCATGGCCGCCATCGCCGCAGGCGCTACCGGCGCGGCCGGGCTCGCGCTGGCAGCGCGGCGGCGCAGCGAACGCTTCGCGTTCGCCACGGCGCTGCATCGCTATGGCAGCGCCCTTCAAGCGGGCCGGCAGATCGCGGCCCGCAGGCAGTTCCTCCAGCTCGCGGACGCCTGCTGGCGCGAGCTGTACAAGCGGTGCGGTGCGAAGCCGATGCACCGCACGGCGCGGGAGTATGCGGCAGAGCTTAGCTTGCCGCCGCATACCGCGCAGCTAGTCGCGGATTTGGTGCGCTGGGACGAAGCAGCGCGCTTCGACGTCAGCTGGCATAATCAGCCGACGAAGGAGCAATTGACCGAGCTAGTCGCGAAGCTCCAGTCGAGCGAGTGATCAGTTCCTTAGCCGCTAACGGTTGCCACGAACCGCTATTTCATCTCAAATGGCTCTCTTAGGATGCTAACGGTTATCAGGTGGCTTCTTTGGAAGGCACAGTAGGCTCAAAGTTTCTCTACAAAAGAAGAGGGTGTAGACTCCAAGTCTACACCCTCTTCCCCTATTACCAATTTCTAAGCAAAGCTGCGGCATCCGTAGCATTTCGGTCATCTATCGAGTCACGTTCCTTATGCTCCGGCTCACTCGCGGGTTCGCTGCCATTCGCGCGGTTCTCGAACCCATAGCTATACACGTTGTTGGATTGTACAACTGTCTCAACCGCTTCCGCATTCACGCTCACAGCCGCTTCCGTGTTCAAGCCCTCTGCGACTTCAATTGCATTCGCCTCCGCATTCACCTGCTGAATAGCAGCAACCTCAACTGTCTCATCGCGCTCAACGCCTTCAAACGTTTCATCGCCTTCAGCCGATTCAACGATTCCAGCATCAACTACGCTGGCATCTGTGCTTTCTTCAAATGCAGCCGCGATCTCAGCCGCAGCAGCCACTTCCTCAATTGCTTCACTAGTAGCTGCCGCACTCGCCTCCGCAACAAGAATACCGCTAAGCGCTGCTCGTTCCTCCGCATTCAACCCTTCGTTCAGCCGCTTGCTCGCCAAGCGCGACGTTGCTGCATTTTCGCCGAATTCCTTCGTACTCTCAGCAATACCGCCGAACTCCTTCGTACTCTCTGTCATGCCGCTGAACTCCTTCGCACTCTCAGCCAAGCCGCCGATTTCCTTCGCACTCTCAGCGATCCCGGATTCCTTCGCACTTCCAGCAATGCTATGTATAAAAGCTCTCCCGCTTTCTCTTAACGGATCAGTTACGATGCTCTCGTTGTTTTCTTTAGCTGTCTCTGTCGATTCCAATTGTTCTGCACCATCAGCCTCGCCAGCCGCTGGCTTCTCAATTGCGCGATAGCTAATCTTCTTCGGAATGGCGGGTAATTCACCTGCTGCCAAATCGCGGCGGTCCAACCCGCTGCGGCGTTCCTCGCCCGAATAGGGGAGGTTCGTCACGCGGCGGTCTGTGCCGGTGCGGCGCTCCATCGGATTCAAGGCATCGGGCTCAGCTTGATCCATCGCGCTGCTGCCTTGCAGCAATCCGCCTTCTTCAATCGTTAGCGACGCTGCCGTCATATTGCCGTAAAGCTTGCCTGTCGACATGATCGTCAGCTTCCCTGTAATCGTCACATTGCCGTTCACTTGACCGGCAAGTACAACGTTATTGGCTGTAATATTCGAGATGGCAAAACCGCTCTCCCCAAGAATGACATCGCCCTCGCACGAAATATCGCCGCGAAGCTGGCCTTCCAGACGCAGACTGCCTGCCGAACGAATGGTACCTTCTACAATGGTGCCTTCACCAATAAAGGTATCAGTCATTTTGGAACTAACCTTGTCCTTTTTCCACTTGAACATTCGCTGAACTCCCCTTTATCGCCATTTTTAAATAAGGTCTTGGATCGACAGATACGCCATGCTTCACGACTTCAAAATGAAGATGAGGCCCTGTGCTTCTCCCCGTAGAACCGATCTCGCCAATGACATCACCTTGCTGAACGCGGTCTCCGGTGTGCGCTATTATTTTGCTGAGATGAAAATATCTTGTCGTAAGTCCCATCGCATGCGTAATCGTCACATAATTGCCGCGCTCGGTCATAGTGCCGGTATCTACGACACGGCCGTCTGCTGCTGCAAATACGGAATCTCCTCTGTGTCCTGCGATGTCAATTCCTTTATGTACGCCAGCCTCGCCGGAGAACGGATCCATCCGAACGCCGAAGAATGAAGTAATCCGCTGGGATTGCGTAGGCCAATATGTCGGTGTGACACGAAGCGTTTGTAGACGTTTCTGAGCTTGCTCTCTCGTCGAAGAAAGCCGTTCTTTCAGGTCGGTAATTTCATCCCCGAGTGAATTGAAAATCATCTCTGTATTATGAGCCAGCCCTACGATGTCGTCTTCTTTAATTTCTACGAATTCACCGCCGACGCCATTGTCGTCTGACTTGGCAGCATCGTTTTCTTGCGGTAAGCCGACAAGCGATTTCACATCGGATTCCAGCTTGTTCAGCTCCTCGACGCGCACCTCCACCGACTCCGCTTGCTGTGCAAGCTGGGCCAGTTCACCTTGTAGCTGCTTAATCGTTCCTTCTTTCTTGGCTAGCTGCAAAGTATATGCTTCATTAGTGGAGGTAAGCTTGCTGTGAAGTTGATCCAGCTGCCCGCGCGCACGATCATGCAGCAGGTACAGCGTTGATGCTATAGCAATCAGCAATACGATAATGATAGGAAGCATAACCAGAAGGTAGGCGTTTACCCGAAAACGCAGTACTGGACTTGCGCCGTCCGGCAAGACAAGAAAAGTGAAATGCTTGTTACGAGGGACTACAGATTTTTTCATGTCTACCTCCTAAAAAATGTTTGAAGAGTGATTCATTCCCGCTCAATAAAGCATACACCGCTATTCATCGGCAACTGTGGGGAAAAAACTTAGATTTCGTAAAAAAATGTCGAAAAAAAGGATTTTGTACCGATATAGCGAATTGAGTCAACTAACATGGCTAGCTTTACGTAAACGAACGGGGGATATTTGGTGATTAAACTCGCAGGCATAGATATAGGGAACGATAGTGTGAAACTGGTTGTAGACGGCTCTTCCGAGCCGATTGTAGTACCGAGCATCCTCTCTCCCGGCTATGAGAGACATGTGTTCCAGGAAGAAGATTCGCCGCTTAAAGCGCTTGATGTGCGGGTATACAGCCCGAAGCTGAAGAAGAACAATCAGCGCTATTTCGTCGGCCTCTTGGCGATGGAGGATCAAGATAATTCCGAGCTGGAAGAAACGGATAATAAAGCGACTAGCGATCAAGCGTTGATCGTCGCCTTGACGGCGCTTGCTTATGCTGGTCTGACAAGCCAGAGCTATGAGACGGCCGAAGGCCAGTCCACACAAGTGGTGGAGTACATTATCGGCACAGGTCTTCCAGTGCGTACCTATGCTGGCTTCCATAAAAGCTTCGAAGAGCGTCTTGTCGGCGAGCATGAGGTGTCGTTCCTATCGACGCCGAAGCTTCGCGGACGCTCGATTCGCGTCATTATTAAACGTGCCGTTATATCCATCGAAGGTGCTGCGGCACTATTCCACATGGCGACTCACGACAACCTGTCGGTTCGTAATGAAGAGCTGTATTACGGCTGCATCGGCATTTGCGAGATGGGCGCGCTCACGACGGATTTTCCAGTCATTAGACGGATGAGCATCGATAATCAGCACAGCACGGGCGAGCAGTTCGGCCTTGCCAGCTACCTCGATAACATTATCCGCGACGTCGAAGATGAGTTCGGCCACCGTTTCCAAAGCCGGACGAAGCTCATTCAGCGGATTAAAGCACGCGATTATGTCATCCAGCGTATTGGCGAAGGGCAGGCGGACATCCGTCCAATCGTCGACAACTACTTCACTCGCGCAGCAAACAAGGTTGTTGATCTGATTCTGAAGCGTTGGAAGAAGAATCCGGACATTCAATGCTTCTACGTACTCGGCGGCGGCGCAATCGCGCTACGCGATTACATCAACGAAGCAGCGGGCAATGTGCGTCTTCGCTTCGTGACGGAGAGCGAGTTCCAGAACGTTCACGGTTATTTGAAGCTTGCGCGGAATAAGCAGAACCAGGCGCTTGCAGCGCAGCAGCAAACAGCTGCATCGAGCGAGCAGCCGCAATAATTGTACGAATTAATGAAGAAGCATGGGACCTGGAGTCCCATGCTTTTTGTTTTGTATCTACCACTAATCATCTTCCAAACAATATGAAACGTTTACATAATAAACAAGTTGTTGAAATGTCATCTCCTGTCCTTTTCTAAAGCCCCGAGCCGCCTTGACTGTCCCACATCGCGTATATATAATTGACACAATGATTTGAGGGAGGCCAAAGGCAAAGTGAATAAGCCAAATGAAATGATCGTCGTCCTTGATTTCGGCGGACAGTACAACCAGTTGATTGCAAGACGTATCCGGGATTTAGGCGTATACAGCGAATTGCTGCCTTACAATACCTCGGTAGAACGAATCCGTGAGCTGCAGCCGAAAGGCATCGTGTTCTCGGGTGGACCGGCAAGTGTATATGAGGAGAAATCGCCGCTTGTAGATCCTGCAATTTATGAGCTGGGATTGCCAATCTTCGGTATTTGCTACGGCATGCAGCTGATTGCGCACCAACTCGACGGTAAAGTTGAGCGTGCAGGCAAGCGTGAATACGGCAAAGCTGACGTTGCATTCGCAGCTGGCAGCGAGCTTGTGCAAGGCTTGGATTCGAACCAAACGGTATGGATGAGCCACGGCGACCACGTTACCGAGCTGCCAGCAGGCTTCCGCGTAGATGCGAGTACGGACCATGCGCCAATTGCGGCGATGAGTCATCCGGAGCGCAAGCTGTTCGCGGTACAATTCCACCCAGAGGTGCGTCACTCCGTTCAAGGTAACGAAATGATCCGCAACTTCCTCTACAATGTGTGCGGCTGTGAAGGCAATTGGAGCATGAGCACTTTTATCGACGATACGATTCGCGATATTCGTGCACAGGTCGGCAACGGCAAAGTGCTTTGCGCATTGTCCGGCGGCGTTGATTCGTCCGTTGTTGCGATCTTGCTTCACAAAGCGATCGGAGACAAGCTGACTTGTATGTTCATCGATCACGGCTTGCTGCGTAAAGACGAGGCGGAAGGTGTTATGGAAACGTTCGTCGGCAAGTTCGATATGAAAGTGGTTAAAATCGACGCGCGCGACCGTTTCCTTGGCAAGCTGAAAGGCGTCGAAGATCCGGAACAGAAGCGTAAAATTATCGGCAACGAGTTTATTTACGTGTTCCAAGAGGAATCCGCGAAGTTCGATGACTTCGAATTCCTCGCACAAGGTACGCTATACACGGATATCGTAGAGAGCGGTACGGCTACAGCTCAAACGATCAAGTCGCATCACAACGTTGGCGGCTTGCCTGAAGATATTAAATTCAAGCTTGTAGAGCCGCTTAAGGCGCTCTTCAAGGATGAAGTTCGTAAAGTCGGCGAAGAGTGCGGACTTCCAGAAGCGATCGTATGGCGTCAGCCGTTCCCAGGTCCAGGTCTTGCGATCCGCGTACTTGGCGAAGTGACGGAGGACAAGCTGACGATCGTTCGTGAATCCGATGCGATTCTTCGCGACGAGATTGCAAAGGCAGGTCTTGACCGTGAAATTTGGCAATACTTCACAGCGCTGCCGAACATGAAGAGCGTTGGCGTTATGGGCGACGCGCGTACGTATTCGTACACGGTCGGCATCCGCGCCGTGACTTCCATCGACGGTATGACAGCTGACTGGGCGCGTATCCCTTGGGACGTACTTGAGAAAATCTCCGTACGTATCGTTAACGAGGTCGACAACGTCAACCGTATCGTTTACGACGTAACATCGAAGCCGCCTGCAACGATCGAGTGGGAATAGGCTGATATAAATAAGTGTAAAGAAACTGACTCTCTTTTATCTGCGTTGTTTAGCAAATAAAAGGGAGTTTTTTTATGGGCAAATCCAAGTCAAATGGTTTAAGATTACAAACGAATGATATAGAATTCTAGTATGAAATCATTAAACGTCGTCAGAATATCGGGAGGTTCATTAGGTGATTAATCGTAAAAGCATTCTGTTTCGTAGAGTCGGAGTAGCGCTACTTGTCGTTATGGGGTTGGCACTTGCGGCAGGTGCAGGGGCATACGCTGCAACGAAAATGACATTGATTGTAAATGGTCAGAAATCAACGGTAGAACCTGTATCCATTAAGGGCGTTACCTACGTTCCGCTCCGCTCAGCCGCTGAGATGCTCGGTGCAAGTGTCAACTACAATGCCGCTTCAAATTCAGTTACTATTGCCGGCAAGCCGGACAAGTCACCACTCGGCGATCGCGGGAATGAAGCGGTTGGTTCAGTGAATGGCGAAACCATTACAAAGAACGAGCTGTACAATGCGATGGCTGCACTTGGCGGAGTGCAAACGCTAGATAACTTGATTCAAGATAAGCTTGTTGGCCAAGAGGCGAAGAAGAAGGGTATCGTCGTCAGCGACAAGGATGTGGAAGCTGAGATCGCGCAAATCAAGAAGCAGTTCCCGTCTGAAAAGGAATTTGAGTCTGCTTTGCAGCAGGCGAGCATGACACTCGAAGATTTGAAGAAGCAAACGTCGAAGCAGCTTCGCATTCGCAAGCTCATCGAGCCGCTTGTGAAAGTGACTGACGCAGATGTGAAACAATATTTTGACGAGAATCGGGCGATGTTCGATCAGCCAGAGCAGGTGAAAGCATCGCATATACTTGTAGCGACGAAAGCAGAAGCTGATGAGATTATGAAGCAGCTGAAGGCTGGCGGGGATTTTGCGAAGCTGGCGAAAGAGAAGTCATTAGACACAGGCAGTAAGGATGCTGGCGGCGATCTCGGTTACTTCGGCAAAGGAGTAATGGTTGCTGAGTTTGAGAAAGCAGCGTTCTCACTCAAGGCTGGCGAGCTTGGCGGACCGATCAAGACGCAGTTTGGTTATCACATCATCAAAGTAACCGATCACAAGGCAGCAAAGGCGGCGAAGTTTGAAGAGCATCAAGCTGAGATTAAGGAATTGATCATTCGCCAGAAGGTTAGCGAGCGTTCCGCTACCTGGCTGGAGGAACTGAAGGCTAAGGCGCAAATTACGAATACGCTTAAATAAGGGTAATTTAGGGAAACCTATCAGATAAACGGTCAAGGGCAACTTTTTTTACGTTATGTCAGCTATTCTTTCATTTGTGACAGGCTTTCCCATTGACAGAGGAAACCGTTAGTCGCTATTATGTTGATTGAATCATTACACAACAAACACAAACAGCATATGTTTTCGTATAATCTCAAGAATCGGCTTGAGAGTCTCTACGAGGTCACCGTAAATGACCTGTCTACGAAAAAGCAAGACTATTGAACGCGCGAACGGTCCATTCGCCTAAGCGTTACGTCTTGTTTTGCGTGGAACCTAGATAGAGCAAATGCCGATCATATTTTTATGATCGGCATTTTTTTATTCTAAGTTCCTGTTTGTTCTGACACATTTTTTGGGGAGGGTATTTCAAAAATGGATAGTTTCTTTCGACTGAAGGAACGCGGAACAAATGTAAGGACAGAGATTATGGCGGGCCTTACAACTTTTATGACGATGGCATACATACTCGCCGTCAACCCAGGTATTCTGGGCAATGCAGGACTTGATGCTTACTCGGTGTTCTTGGCAACAGCGCTCGCAGGCGGTATTTTCACAGCTGCAATGGGCTTGTTCGCGAACTTCCCGGTAGCGCTCGCTCCTGGTATGGGACTCAACGCTTACTTCGCAGCGACAGTACTCGCTTCGAAAGCGACGAACACGCCGATTTCGCCATCGGTTGGACTAACGGCAGTATTCATTTCCGGCATTATCTTCTTCATTCTGACGATTACACAAATTCGTCAATTGCTCATCGTTGCTGTTCCTGACAGCTTGAAGCACTCGATTACAGTTGGTATCGGTCTGTTCATCACGATCATCGGTCTGAAGAACAGCGGCATCATGACAGTCGGCATAGAGAATACAGTTACCGACGTTCCTAAAGGTGTATTCACCGATGTGCTTGGTTTTGAATCCGTGTTCCACATGGGTAGCTTGGAAAACCCAAGCGTGTACCTGACGCTGATCGGTGTTCTGCTCATCGCGATTCTGCTCGTGCTTCGCGTGCCAGGCGCAATCTTGTTCGGTATTATCGGCGTTACGATTATCGCAATCATCACTGGCAACGTTGATGTTTCTGCAACATTGGAAGGCCAGAAGTGGACACCAGACTTCAGCAAAGGCAACTTCTGGGACTTCGACTTCAAAGGCGCTTTCGATACAGGCTTGATCTCCATCATCGCAACGTTCACATTCGTTGAGTTGTTCGATACATTCGGTACGCTCGTTGGTACAGCGAACCGAGCTGGCTACATGAAAGACCCTGAGAAGGGCAAGAAGCTGATCGGTAAAGCAATGCTTGTTGACGCTGTCGGCGTCAGCGGCGGTGCAGTACTTGGTACGAGCACAGTTACGGCATTTGTTGAGAGCTCCGCAGGTATCGCGCAAGGCGGACGTACTGGTCTTACTGCGGTAACGACAGGCGTAGCGTTCCTCGCAGCATTGTTCCTGTGGCCGCTGATCTCCTTGATCCCAGGCTCTGCAACAGCAGCAGCACTGATCATTGTAGGCGTGTTGATGGTTCAATCGATCAAAGAAATCGACTTCCAAGACATGGTGTATGCAATCCCTTCGTTCCTGACAATCGCTATGATGCCTTTCACGTACAACATCGCTAACGGTGTATCGTTTGGTATCGTCGCATACGTCGTGCTTGCAACTGCTGCGAACGTAGCGGGCAAGAAGGGCGGCTACAAAGTGCATTGGCTCATGTGGGTGCTCGCGATTCTTATCATCGCGCGTTACGCGTTTATCGGCAGCCAAGGCTAAGGTTTTTCTAGAGAGAACATAACAAAAGGACAGCGCTGGACCGGCGCTGTCCTTTTTATTATGCTCTTAATGCATTTATGCGCTAAACGCGATAAACTCCATACTTGATCATATCGAGGTAATCGTCAATTTCCTTCATGAGCCTCTCTTCCGCGCCGATGAGCGGATGGGACTGCCCTTTGTGCAGTTGCAAATACTTCATGGATAGCGCATTTAACGTAAGCGTGACGAGGCCGAATACCTTCTCAGGTGTGAGACCGTCCCGCAGCGGTACAGATTTGAGCAGATCGCCTCGATAGATCGATTCCAGCATGAACGGAGTCGTGAACTTCGTCTGATAATCTGCGATTAGCTTCTCGACTTCCTCTTCTACAGCCTTCGGCGGATGGCTGATGACACGCGTTACAATCTCGGTCTCGTGAAAGTGCTGCAGCGTTACGCGCTGCTTCGCGAGCACCATCTCCTTGATGCGTACGAAGAAGTCTGTCGTCTCAATCGCTTCGACGGCTTGCAGCGTCTTCTCAATCAGCACCTCCATCGCATGTCGTACGACGGCGAGATAGAGGTTCTTTTTGCTTTTGAAATAATGAAACAATATGCCTTTCGATATGCCGGCTCGCGCCGTTATCGTATCTGTCGACGTATTCGTATAGCCATTCTTGGCGAATTCCTCGATACAGATCGTTAAGATGAGCTCCTGCTTCTCTTCAGGCAGCTTCGCGAAGGCGGGATACACAGCATGCAACTCCTTTAAGAAACGCGACTGGCTAGACCATAATGTCTTTTCTACTATAATACCAGTGCGCCATCATTACGCAACCGACGATGACAACGGCCATAATCGCGATGTACTGCGGGTTGAAGTAACGTTCGGTTATTATCGCTGCCGCATCGGCATACTTAAAGGGACTGACAAATTTCAGGAAGTTGAAGGTATCCGATACGTCGGCAATAATGCTGAAGAAGTACATAATAAACACAAGGCCGAGCGACATGGATACGACAGTTCGTGTCCGTTTGACGATAGCGGAGATGAGAAAAGCAATGCTTGCGAACGTCAGATGCATAAGGACAACCGCCGATTCCAGCAAGAAGAAGGTGGAGTATGAGACGTCCGCGCCTTTCGTGAACTGGAAGCCAATGACGCTTGCTGCCACGATGACGAGGTTGAAAATAACAACGTTCGCGAAGACAGCTGCCCACTTCTCCGTAATGATTTGCTGTCTTGTGAACGGCTTTGCAAGCAGAAACTCAATCGTCTTCTCGCCTTGTTCCTTCGCGACGATATTGGATCCAAGCATGGCTGCGTAAATACTGCCAAGCAGCGTCGTCATCAGATGAATCTCAATCCCATAGAAGCCGAGAGCCGTGCTCATCGTAAGTTGATCCATGCCGAATGCTTTCTTCATTCCCTCAGGCATGGAGCTCATCATCTCATCCAGACTGTGCTGCTGCTTCGCCATCTCGGGAAAGATACTCAAATATAACAAAATAATAGCGGCTATTATAATGCTCCAGATGATTAGGCTCCTAAGATTCCTTTTAAACTCTCTTCTAAACAGCATCGGTGATAACCCCCTTATTCTTTCTCATAATAATGAATGAAAATCTCTTCAAGCGACGGTTCTTCAATAAGGATATCGCTAAAAGGCGCATCCGCGAGCGCATTGACCAGCCTCTTCATATCGCCTCCGTACAGCAGCTTCAGATGCGTTCCGGCAGCTTCCTGCTTGATGATGCCGCTTAGGGATGAAAGGTCGATTGCGGCTGGATTGGCAGCAGTCAGCGTCACGTTCTTCAGGTTGTTTTTGAGTAAATTCTCGACGGATTCGACTTTGATGAGCGCACCTTCTTTAATGATTGCAACGCGGTCACACAGTTTCTGCACCTCGCTAAGAATATGGGAGGAGAAGAAAATCGTCGTCCCTTTGCTCCGCTCCTCCTTCAGTAGCTCGAAGAAATGATTCTGCATAAGCGGGTCCAGTCCGCCTGTCGGCTCATCGAGTATGAGCAGCTTCGGCTCATGCAGCAGTGCCTGAACGATGCCGACCTTCTTGCGGTTGCCGAAGGAGAGGTCTTCAATCTTGCGAGATGTATCGAGATCGAGCCGCTGCGCCAGCTCATGAATTCGACCGAGGTTCGTATAGTGATGGAAGGATGCCGAGTAACGCAGTAAGTCGATCACCTTCATGTCGTCGTAGTAGAAGATTTCCGATGGCAGGTAGCCAATCTGCTGCCGAATCGCCTTCGCCTGTTTCACGATGTCTTTGCCGAAGATCGTCGCGTTTCCGGAAGTCGGGAAGATAAAGTTAAGCAAAGTTCGGATCGTCGTGCTTTTGCCCGCGCCGTTCGGTCCGATAAAGCCGAATACTTCCCCTTCTTCGATGGAGAAAGTGATATTCGAGATGCCGCGGCTTTTGCCATAGGTCTTGGTTAACTGCTGAATGTCCACGATCGGTTGCTTCACGCAGGTAAACCTCCTTAAAGTTTTTGCGAATGACTTCTAGTAACGCAGTATGGAATGCAAGCCGTTCGCTTCGAAAGCAATCGCTTATTGGGTTAATGAATTCGATTGACTAGCGAGTCAATGTGATTGTAAACCTGGTTGACTAGTCAGTCAATAGTGAGTTTGCTTAGGGAACAGGTTTGAAGCTCCTTTAATTCCGATAGGAATTAGTTTGTACGTGAGCGAAAATACGAACTTTTCAAGTCAAATATAATTTAATGTTCGTGTTTTTGCGTTGACATTTCACGTGAGGCTTGTTAAACTACTAATAGTTAATACGATAAACAAGTGAAAACGGCTTTGTCGTCCATTGGTGACAAAAGCTAACGTTTCACGGAGAAATCTAAGCAAAGTAAATTAAATCCATACACACTCGTATATACTTGGGGATTAGGCCCGAGAGTATCTACCCGAGAACCTTAATTTTCGGACTACGAGCCTACGCTGGAAAGATACAGGTTGCCGCTATTATGGGGCAGCCTGATGTTGTCTTACTGCCCGTGTTTGCCAATATTTAGTTATAAATATTCGGTGCCGGGGAGAGGCTGCTTTCCGCTATGGTCTTGAAAGTCCCGAAGCCTTCCAATATTGGAATGTGTGCTTAGGGACTTTTTTTATAACAGCTTAGTTGTGTGCGAGAATCATATTTCTTCTTAAAGCAAAGGTGGTCATTGGCAAATGTCAGTTGAAGTGGGCGTCATCATGGGCAGCAAGTCGGATTGGGATACAATGAAACTAGCCTGCGACGTTCTGGATGAATTGCAAATCCCTTACGAGAAGAGGGTCGTCTCGGCTCACCGGACACCTGATCTAATGTTCGAATACGCAGAATCTGCCGCAGCCCGTGGCTTGAAGGTCATTATCGCGGGAGCAGGCGGCGCTGCACATCTGCCCGGCATGGTCGCTGCGAAGACGATTCTGCCGGTTATTGGCGTTCCTGTGAAGTCTTCGAATTTGAACGGACTGGATTCGCTGCTGTCGATCGTTCAGATGCCAGGCGGCATTCCGGTTGCAACGGTTGCAATTGGAAATGCGGGTGGAACGAACGCAGGCCTGCTTGCGGCGCAAATGATTGGTGCATTTAATCCGGACGTTCAAGCGCGTGTACAAGCTCGCCGTGATCGCATTCAGCGTGAAGTGCTGGAAAGCAGTGAGACGCTATGAGTTCGACCGCAGGTAAAGGGGTAGGGCAAGGGCGAGTTATTCTTCCAGGCGCAACAGTCGGCATCTTAGGCGGCGGTCAACTTGGTCGAATGATGGCGAATGCGGGCAGCGCGATGGGCTACCGATTCGTCGCATTGGATCCGACGCCGGATGCGCCAACCGGGCAAGTCGCTCAGCAGATTGTAGCAGCTTACGATGACCGCGATGCGGCTCGGGAGCTGGCACAGCGCGCAGACGTTATCACGTACGAGTTCGAGAATGTCGATGCTGGCGTTGCGGCGATGCTGATGGAAGAGTCGTACGTGCCTCAAGGCAGTGAGCTGCTCTATACAACTCAGCACCGCTTGCGCGAGAAGCGTGCGATTGAAGCCGCGGGCGTGAAGGTCGCGCCTTACGCGGAAGTGCGCAGTGTGGACGAGCTTTGCGAAGCGGTAGGCCAGTTCGGACTTCCGTGCGTGCTGAAGACAGCAACTGGCGGCTACGATGGCAAAGGTCAGTGGGTTATCCGCAGCGCGGACGAGATTGATGAAGCGTTCGAGACATTGAAACGCGCCGGAGTGGATCTGGTGCTGGAGCAGTTCATTCGCTTCAGCAAGGAGCTGTCCGTCATTGCGGCAAGAAGCACGCAGGGCGAGATTCGCACATTCCCGGCAGCGGAGAATGTCCATGTCGATAATATTTTGCATCTGTCGATTGTGCCGGCACGGATTGATGAAGCATTGCAGCACGAAGCGGAACGGCTTGCGGCTCGCATCGCTGAAGGGCTCGGCGCCGTCGGCTTGATCGCGGTCGAGCTGTTCTTGACCGAGGATGGCGAGCTGCTCGTGAACGAGCTTGCACCGCGTCCGCACAACAGCGGCCACTACACCATGGAAGCGTGCAGGACATCGCAGTTTGAGCAGCATGTGCGCGCGATATGCGGCTTGCCACTCGGCGACACGTCGCTTCTGACGCCGGTTGTCATGGTAAATGTGCTCGGCGAGCATGTTGAGCCGCTGCTGGATCTGGTGGCTAAGCCGGATGTGAGCGCAGAGCGCCGCGGCGTCGCGCCTAAAATTCATTTATATGGGAAACATGAAGCCAAACATAAACGGAAAATGGGTCATGTCAACGTGCTTGCCGCGAATGTCGATGAGGCGCTGGCGTGGATTTCCGAAACGAACATATGGAGGGTTTAAACTAGATGTTAGAACGTTACAGCAGACCGGAAATGAGAGCAATTTGGACGGAAGAGAACAAATTCAAAGCATGGCTCGAGGTTGAGCTTTGCGCATGTGAGGCTTGGGTTGAGCTTGGTATTATTCCACGTGAGGATGTTGAAGCACTTCGCGAGAATGCAACTTTCAACATTGACCGTATCAATGAGATCGAGCTAGAGACTCGCCATGACGTTATCGCGTTTACGCGTGCGGTGTCCGAGACAGTCGGTCCTGAACGTAAATGGGTACATTACGGCCTGACGTCTACAGATGTAGTAGACACGGCTATGGGATATCTACTTCGCCAAGCGAATGAGATTCTTGAGAAGGACATTACGAACTTCATTGAGATCCTTCGCGGCCAAGCAGTTGTCTATAAGGACACAGCGATGATGGGCCGTACGCACGGCGTTCATGCGGAGCCAACGACTTTCGGTTTGAAGCTTGCTCTGTGGTACGAGGAAATGAAACGTAACCTGGAGCGCTTCCACCATGCGGCAAACGGCGTTCAATTCGGTAAAATCTCCGGTGCAGTTGGCACGTACGCGAACATCGACCCGTTCGTTGAAGAGTTTACTTGTAAGAAGCTCGGCATTTCGCCAGCTCCAATCTCGACGCAGACGCTTCAACGTGACCGTCACGCGGAGTATGTCGGCACTTTGGCACTGATCGCAACATCACTAGATAAATTCGCAACAGAAATTCGGGCTTTGCAGAAGAGCGAATTCCGTGAAGTAGAAGAGCCGTTCGCGAAGGGTCAAAAGGGTTCATCGGCTATGCCGCACAAGCGCAACCCGATCGGCTGCGAGAACATCTCCGGTCTGTCCCGCGTTATCCGTGGTCACATGCTGACAGCTTACGAGAACGTAACGCTGTGGCATGAGCGCGACATCAGCCACTCGTCGGCTGAGCGCGTCATCCTGCCAGATTCGACGATGCTGCTCAACTACATGCTGAATCGTCTGGGCAACATCATCAAGAACCTGCAAGTGTTCCCTGAGAACATGAAACGCAATATGCAGCGCACGTTCGGCGTACCGTTCTCCGGCCGCGTCATGACGAAGCTGATTGATAAAGGCCTTAGCCGCGAGCAAGCGTACGACACTGTACAGCCGCGCGCGATGCAAGCTTGGGAAGAGCAGCGCCAATTCCGCGACATTATTGAAGCGACGCCGGAAATTACGGCTCATCTGTCGGCGGATGAAATCGCAGATGCGTTTAATCCGGCTTGGCATCTGAAGCATGTGGATACGATTTTCAGACGTCTTGAGTTGATATAAAAGGGCATGCCTGCGCATGAGAAAACGTCTTCCGATCGCTGTTGTACCTTGAATTTCCTTGAACAGTAAGTGATTAGAGGTGGAAATTCTTGTACAAAGGCGCAAATGATATGCGTAGCTTAAGCAACGCATATCATTTCGCCTTGGCGAACGCTGCGCTTCTCCAGACTGTTTTCTCCTGCTCCGTCACTCAACCTTAAAAGCAACTGCACACTGCAAACCGCAACTGCAACTGAAACAACATCGATACCGATACCAAGCCTAAAGGAGAGGGACAGGAATGACACAAGCGTTGTCCACGGCTGTGGAGATTGTGAAAGCGCCGCTGCTGTATAAAGGCAAAGTGCGTGAGCTGTACGATCTTGGCGAGCATTATTTGATCGTCGTTACTGACCGCATTAGCGCGTTCGATTATGTACTGGACCCGGCGGTGCCGGAGAAGGGGAACGTGCTGAACCGGTTGTCGACGTTCTGGTTTGAACAGACGGCTGAGATGATGCCGAATCATATCGTGCACACCGATGTGTACAAGCTTGGCGATCTCGTTACAGAGCCTGAGTTGCTCAAGAATCGCATCATGGTTTCGAAGAAAGCCGAGCGCATTGATATCGAATGTGTCGTTCGTGGCTATATCACGGGCGGAGGCTGGAGACAATATGTGAAAACATCGGCAATTAACGGCATCGAGCTTCCTGAGGGCCTGCGCAAGAACGAGCGCTTCGAGAAGCCAATCTTCACGCCTGCTGCAAAGAACGATGTTGGTCATGATGAAGATATTCCTTTTGAACGGATGCAAGAGATGGTCGGCGCAGAGCTCGCTGAAGAGCTTCGCGACAAGAGTATTGCTCTCTACGAATTCGCTCAAGCGCGCTGTGAAGAACGCGGTATTATTCTAGCGGATTGCAAATTCGAGTTCGGACTTATTGATGGTAAAGTCATTCTAATCGACGAAATCTTTACCCCGGACTCCTCGCGTTTCTGGGCAAAAGACAAATATGCGTTCGACATCGAGATCGACAGCATGGATAAAGAACCGGTACGCACTTATCTTCTGGGCTCCGACTGGGACCGCGACAGCAAACCAGCTCCACTGCCTCAATCGGTCGTAGATGAAACAACGAACCGCTACCTAGCGATCTACAAAGCGCTGACAGGCGAAGACTTGGTTTAAGATATGTAAAATCACGCGGGCCAAGCATAGATGGCTCGCACCACATACAGGGCTCGCGCAGCGAAGGTGGCGGAAGCCACCCCGCAAGCGGTGCCCAGGATGCTCCCCAAGAGCATCCTGCACTAGGTTTTTGTTTCACCCAGGATGGGCGCAGCAAAGAAGTGGATTGTCGAGACGGAGAGCGACAGCGATCGCCTTTGAACGTAGGAAACTACCGCAGGTATTTGTTCAAAGTTTCCGTTCGTTCAACAGCGACGAAGTCCGATAATTCCACGTTTTGCGAAGCGATCCCATCCTTACTCTCACATTTTCAGGAGGCGACCCCCACTAATGAAGGCTAAAGTCTACGTAACAATCAAACAGAACGTGCTCGACCCGCAAGGCAGCGCAGTACAAGGCGCATTGCATTCCATGGGCTTCGATGAAGTCGGCAAAGTTCGTATCGGTAAGTTCCTGGAGCTCAACCTGAGCACATCGGATCGCACGGAAGCAGAAGCGCGTCTGACGGCAATGTGTGAGAAGCTGCTGGCGAACACGGTTATTGAAGACTACCGTTTTGAATTGGAGGGATAACCGATGAAGTTCGCGGTACTCGTATTTCCAGGCTCCAACTGCGATATTGACTGCTACAAAGCAGTAGAAGATACAATTGGCCAATCCGTTGACTACGTTTGGCACACAGCGACAGACTTGTCTGCATACGATGCTATTCTTGTTCCTGGCGGCTTCTCTTACGGCGACTACCTGCGCTGCGGCGCAATCGCTCGTTTTGCCCCAGTAATGAGTGAAGTAGTCAAAGCAGCCGAGCAAGGCAAGTTCATTCTCGGCATCTGCAATGGCTTCCAAATTTTGACTGAAGCAGGCCTGCTGCCTGGCGCACTTCGCCGCAACAGTGGCATGAAGTTCATCTGCGCACAGACGCAGCTTGAGGTCGTTAACCATACAACAGCTTTCACAAGCGAGTACAACGCGGGTGAAATGATTGATATTCCAATCGCTCATGGCGAAGGCAACTACTTCTGCGATGAAGAGACACTTGCGCAGCTGAAAGCGAACAACCAAATCGTGTTCCGTTACGCAGGGGATACGAACCCGAACGGCTCGATTGAGAACATTGCAGGTATTTGCAACGAGCGCGGCAACGTCGTTGGCATGATGCCGCATCCAGAGCGCGCTGTAGATCAGCTGCTCGGCTCGGCAGACGGCAAACGGATGTTTACATCGATTTTGAATGCATGGAGGGAACAACATGGCGCAGCAGTTAACGGCTAAGGAGCCAACAGCAGAACAAATCGCGGATCAGCGCATCTATACGCAGTTCGGCGTTACAGATTATGAATATGAGCTCGTTTGCGGTTTTCTAGGCCGTAAGCCGAACTATACCGAGATCGGCGTGTTCAGCGTCATGTGGTCGGAGCACTGCTCCTATAAGAATTCGAAGAAGATTCTGAAGAAATTCCCAATCACAGGACCGAAGGTTCTGATGGGACCAGGCGAAGGCGCGGGCATTGTCGACATCGGTGATAACCAAGCAGTCGTGTTCAAAATCGAATCGCATAACCATCCTTCCGCAGTTGAGCCGTATCAAGGCGCAGCAACAGGCGTGGGCGGCATTATCCGTGACATTTTCTCAATGGGCGCTCGTCCAGTAGCTTTGCTGAACAGCTTGCGTTTCGGAAACCTGGAGAATTCGCGTGTGAAATATCTGTTCGAGAACGTAGTTAGCGGTATCGCGGGCTATGGTAACTGTATCGGTATCCCGACAGTTGCAGGCGAAGTGATGTTCGACGAGAGCTATGAAGGCAACCCGCTCGTTAACGCAATGTGCGTCGGTCTAATCGATCATGACAAGATCCAACGTGGTGTTGCAAAAGGCGTAGGTAACCCGGTGTTCTATGTTGGCCCAGCAACAGGCCGTGACGGTATCCATGGTGCGACTTTCGCATCGGTTGAACTGTCCGAAGAGTCCGAAGAGAAGCGTACAGCGGTGCAAGTGGGCGATCCGTTCATGGAGAAGCTCGTTATGGAAGCAACGCTTGAGCTGATTGACTCCGGCATCGTTGTCGGTATTCAAGATATGGGCGCAGCAGGGCTTACTTGCTCCAGCGCCGAGATGGCATCCAAAGCCGGTAACGGCCTTGAGCTGTACCTCGACGAAGTACCACAGCGTGAAGAAGGCATGACGCCTTACGAAATGATGCTGTCTGAGTCGCAAGAGCGGATGCTGTTCGTCGTTGAGCCGCAGCATGAAGCGCAAGCTCAAGAGATTTTTGACCGTTGGAGCATTATCTGTGTGAAGGTGGGTAAAGTGACGGACGACGGCCGTCTGCGCCTGTTCCATCAAGGTGAAGAAGTGGCGAACATGCCGGTAAAAGCGCTCGTTGACGAGTGCCCGATGTATGACAAACCATCCGCTGAGCCAGCTTATTACGCGGCTAACGGTGCAATTGATACAGCAGCTTATCCAGAAGTTACAGACCTGACTGGTGCGCTCAAGCAAGTGTTGGGTTCACCGACAGTAGCGAGCAAAGAGTGGATCTACAACCAATACGATTACATGGTTCGTACGAGCACAGCGGTTCAACCTGGTTCAGACGCTGCGGTTGTAACGATTCGCGGCACACGCAAGGCGCTTGCGATGACTACGGACTGCAACGGCCGTTACGTTTACCTCGATCCAGAGGTTGGCGGACGTATCGCGGTTGCGGAAGCAGCGCGTAACATCGTTTGCTCCGGCGCTGAGCCACTTGCAATTACGGATAACCTGAACTTCGGTAACCCGGAGAAGCCGGAAGTGTTCTGGCAAATCGAGAAGGCAGCAGACGGTATTTCCGAAGCTTGCCGTAAGCTCGAGACACCGGTTATCGGTGGTAATGTCAGCTTGTATAACGAGAATACGAAAGGCGCGATCTACCCGACGCCGGTTATCGGCATGGTTGGTCTCGTGCACGACGTTGATCATATTACGACACAAGGCTTCAAGACAGAGGGCGATGTTATCATCCTCGCGGGCGAAACGAAGCATGAGTTTGGCGGCAGCGAACTTCAATATGTGCTGCACGGCAAGAGCGAAGGACGTCCACCGCAAATTGACTTGGATACAGAGAAATTGCTTCTCGATGGCGTGCTTGGCGCAATTCGTGAAGGCTATGTCGCTTCGGCGCATGACTTGTCCGAGGGCGGTCTGGCCGTAGCAATTGCGGAATCCGCAATTAGCGGCAAGCTTGGCGCTGAAGTGAATGTAGAGACAAGCCTGCGCGCGGATGCAGCTCTGTTCAGCGAATCGCAATCCCGCATCCTGCTTTCAGCGAAGCCGGAGCACGCAGCAGCGCTTCAGCAATACCTGACAGAGCAAGGCGTTCCAAATGCCGCAATCGGTACGGTTCGTGGTAACGAAGTTGTCGCATCGGTTAACGGCAAAACGGGCATTAACGCTGGCATTGCAGAACTGGAGAAGGTTTGGAAGGATGCGATTCCATGTCTGATGAAATAAAACAGCTGCCGAAGCTGTGGACAGGCGATCACTATAACGAAGGCATTGGCCGAGACGATATTTTTGATAAATTGCGTGAGGAGTGCGGCGTATTCGGGGTGTTCGGCATCCCGGATGCGTGCTCGCTAGGCTACTACGGCCTGCATGCGCTGCAGCATCGCGGTGAAGAGAGCGCCGGAATGGCAGCTGTTGAGTCTGATAGCGGCAAGTTCACGCATTACCGCGGCATGGGTCTTGTGAAGGAAGTATTCGACCAGCAGAAGCTGGACGGACTTCCTGGTGACCGTATTATCGGTCACGTTCGATACTCGACCGCAGGTGAGAGCAAGCTGGCGAATGCGCAGCCGCTCATCTTCAAATACCGCGATGGCGACCTCGCCGTGGCAACGAACGGCAATATCGTGAATGCGCCGTCGATTCGTAAGGAGCTTGAGAGCCAAGGCTCGATCTTCCAAACATCGAGCGACACGGAAGTTATTGCCCACCTGATTGCACGCTCGAGCAAGGATTTTGTCAGTGCAGCAAAAGACGCGCTTCAGCGGCTCATTGGCGGCTTTGCTTTCCTTCTGATGACCAACGACAAGCTCGTTGTCGCATCGGACCCGAACGGCTTGCGTCCGCTCGTAATGGGCAGACTTGCTGGCGGATACGTGTTCGCGTCGGAAACTTGTGCACTAGAGACTTGCGGTGCTGAATACGAGCGCGATGTACAGCCTGGTGAAATGTTAATTCTCGATCGTGATGGACTCCGTCAGGATCGGTTCGACAAGCTCGAGCGCCGCGCGACTTGCGCGATGGAATATATCTATTTTGCCCGTCCGGATAGCGATATCAACGGTATTAACCTACACTCGGCTCGCAAAAGAATGGGTCAGCGCTTGGCGCTGGAAGCTTTCATTGATGCGGACGTTGTGACAGGGGTGCCGGATTCGTCGATTTCGGCTGCAATCGGTTACGCGGAGCAGACGGGTATCCCGTACGAGCTCGGCCTAATCAAGAACAAGTACACCGGCCGGACGTTCATCCAGCCTTCTCAAGAGCTTCGTGAGAAAGGTGTTAAGATGAAGCTGTCGGCTGTGCGTAAAGTCGTCGAGGGTAAGCGTGTCGTTATGATCGATGACTCGATCGTGCGCGGTACGACAAGCCTTCGCATCGTGAACCTGCTTCGCGAAGTAGGCGCGACTGAGGTGCATGTGTGCATCACGTCGCCTCCGTTCAAGAACCCTTGCTACTACGGCATCGATACGCCGGACCGCAAGGAATTGATCGCTTCGCAGAAGACTGTGGAGGAGATTCGCTTAGCAATTAACGCGGATTCGTTGCACTTCCTGAGCCATGATGGCTTCATCGAGGCCGTTGGCGGTAACGATGGGGAGTACAATCGCGGTATGTGCCTGGCGTGCTTCGATAATGATTATCCGACGCCGGTTGATCCGACATCGGAGAAGAGCTGCAGCTGTTAGGTGAGACCGTATGGCCTGCTGCTGATATGAGTTTCCAATCGCTGTTGTACCTTGAATTTCTTTGAACAATAAGTGATTATAGGTAGAAATTCCTGTACAAAGGCGACCGCTGACGCTTTTCCAACTTCATATCAGCCTCCGGCCTCCTCCTCACTTGGGGTATAAGAGCAGATTATCTAACCGTCGCTAACCCGACTGGTTGGCAGGATAAAGGTAAAAAGCGAGGCGAAGCCATGGCTTAGCCCGCAAAACATTTTAAGGAGTGACTATCGTGTCAGAAGCTTATAAACAAGCCGGCGTCGATATTGCGGCGGGTAATGAAGCAGTCGAACGGATGAAGAAGCACGTGAAGAAGACGTTCCGTCCGGAAGTGTTGACGGACCTTGGCGGTTTCGGTGCGTTGTTCGGTCTGAACAAAGACAAGTATGAGGAGCCGGTGCTTGTTTCGGGTACTGACGGTGTAGGCACAAAGCTGAAAATCGCTTTTGCTATGGATAAACACGATACGATTGGTATCGACGCAGTTGCAATGTGCGTGAACGATATCGTCGTTCAAGGCGCAGAGCCGCTCTTCTTCCTTGATTACCTCGCATGTGCAAAGGTAGAGCCGGAGAAGATCGAAGCGATTATCAAAGGAATCTCCGATGGCTGCTTGCAATCCGGCTGCGCACTGATCGGCGGCGAAACGGCAGAGATGCCTGGCATGTACCAAGGCGACGAGTACGACATTGCTGGCTTCACAGTCGGCATCGTAGATAAGAAGAAGATCATCGACGGCAAAAGCATCCAGCCTGGTGACGTGGTACTTGGTCTCGCATCGAGCGGCATTCACAGCAACGGCTTCTCGCTCGTTCGCCGTTTACTGCTTGAGCAAGCTGGCTATAGCCTGAACGACACGCTGTCTGAGCTTGACGGCAAGAAGCTTGGCGATGTCGTTATTGAACCAACTCGCATCTACGTGAAGTCGGTACTGGAGCTTATCAACCGTGTAACGGTGAAAGGTATGGCGCACATTACGGGCGGCGGCTTCATCGAGAACATTCCGCGGGTGCTTCCAGAAGGCGTTAATGTGGACATCGAGATGGGCTCGTGGCCGATTCAACCTATCTTCAAGCTGATGCAGGCAAAAGGCAACATCTCCGATCGTGACATGTTCACGACGTTCAACATGGGTGTCGGCATGGTCGTCGTCGTAGGCGCTGAGCAAGCTGAGGAAGCTCTTCGCACGGCGAAAGAGCTTGGCGAAGATGCATACATCATTGGCAAAGTGACTTCGGGAAGCAAGATCGTCACATTCGGAGGCGCCGAGCTGTAATGACGGACGGAAACTCGCCGCTGCGCATCGCCGTATTTGCTTCCGGTAACGGAGGCAATTTCCAGGCGCTTGCTGAAGCGGTCCGCGAGGAAGCGTTCCCCGCGGAAGTCGCGCTGCTCGTGTGCGACAAGCCGGCAGCTGCGGTCGTGCAGCGCGCGGAGGCGCTGAGCGTCCAGACATATCTTTTCGACCCGAAGTCGTACGCTTCACGGGAAGCTTGCGAAGAAGAGATTGTCGGTCTCCTGCGGCGGGAAGGCATCGATCTGATCGTGCTTGCAGGGTACATGCGAATTATTACCGACGTGCTTGTGAAGCCCTATTATGGGCGCATCATCAATGTGCACCCGGCGCTGCTGCCCGCATTTCCGGGCGTGCGGGGCATTCGCCAAGCGCTGGAATACGGCGTCAAGCTGACTGGGGCGACGGTCCATTTTGTCGACGGCGGTATGGACTCGGGACCGGTCATCATGCAACAGGCGGTTGAAATTCGTGAAGACGATACGGAAGAGACGCTGGCTGAGCGAATCCATGCGGTAGAGCACGAGCTGCTGCCGCTTGCGGTCCGCAGAATTGCCGAAGGACGCGTTGTGCTGGACGGACGCAAAGTTACGGTACGAAGCGGCGAATAGGATGCACACCCGAGCGGCCGGACGCATGCCCGAGCAGCCGGACGCATGCCCGAGCAGTGAGCATAGCTCACGACCAGGGCGGACGGAGTTCGCGACCAGGGTAGCGCCGCGTGAAGATGGGATACGAGAAAGGACGAAGAACGAACTTATGAGCGATATTAAAGAAATTGCCTTGCGATACGGTATGAACCCTCACCAGAAGGAAGCGAAAATCTACTCCGCGGACGGCCAAGCCCTTCCGCTAACTGTCGTTAACGGTGACCCTGGTTTCATTAACTTGCTCGATGCGCTGAACGCATACCAGCTTGTGCGCGAGCTGCGCCAAGCAACAGGACTTCCGGCGGCAGCTTCGTTCAAGCATGTAAGCCCAGCAGGTGTGGCTGTCTACTCGCCGATTTCGCAAGAGCTGGCAAAAGCTTATTTCGTCGACGGCATGGAGCTGTCGGAGCTGGCAACCGCGTATGCGCGTGCTCGCGGCGCAGACCGTATGTCTTCGTTCGGCGACGCTGCTGCGCTTAGCGACATCGTTGACGCTTCGACGGCGCAGCTGCTCAAGCGCGAGGTGTCCGACCTCGTCGTGGCGCCGGGCTATACGCCGGAAGCGCTCGACATTCTGAAACAGAAGAAGGGCGGCAAGTACCTCATTCTTCAGATCGATCCCGATTATGTGGCTGATCCAGTTGAGACGCGCACGCTGTTCGGCATGAAGATGCAGCAAGAACGCAACAGCGCTGTTCCAGACGCTTCGGTGTTCGATAAAGTCGTTACAGCTAACAAAGAAGTGACAGACAACGCGAAGCGCGACATGCTTGTTGCACTCGTTACATTGAAATATACACAATCCAACTCGATCTGCTATACGCTTGATGGCCAGACAATCGGCATCGGCGCAGGTCAGCAATCGCGTATTCACTGCACGCGTCTTGCCGGCGACAAGGCTGACCGTTGGTACCTCCGTCAGCACCCTGCAGCGCTAAACATGAAGTTCCGCGAGGGCACGTCTCGTGCAGAGCAGAACAACGCGATCGACCTGTGGCTCGAAGACGAAGTGACACCGGTTGAACAAGCGGCATGGGAACGCTGCTTCGAAGAAGTGCCAGCGCGTTTGACGCGTGAGCAGAAGCGCGAATGGCTGAGCGGTCTTCAAGGCGTTTCTTATGGCTCCGACGCATTCCTGCCGTTCCGCGACAATCTCGATCGGGCAAGCCGCAGCGGCGTGAAATACGTCATTCAAGCAGGCAGCTCGCTTCGTGACGAAGAAGTTGTGGAAGCTGCAAACGATTACGGTATGGTCATGGTTTACTCGGGCGTACGCCTGTTTCATCACTGATAGGAGGCGACGAGGATGTCCACGAACACAACGACAAAATGGAAAATTCTGGCGGATGCAACCGTTCAGCGTTTGCAAGAGAATAGTTACCCAGGGCGCGGCATCGTTATCGGCTTAACACCGGATGCAACGCGCTACGTGCAAGTGTATTGGATCATGGGACGCAGCGAGAACAGCCGCAACCGTGTATTCATTCCGGAGGAGAACGGCTTCCTGCGTACGGAAGCGCGCGATCCGGCGAAGCTGACAGACCCATCCCTGATCATTTATTATCCGCTTCGCCACGAAGGCGGCGCGCATATTGTAACGAATGGTGACCAGACGGATACAATCTGGGAAGCAATCAAATCTGGCGGTACGTTCGAGGGAGCGCTCGGGGCGCGGACATACGAGCCGGACCCGCCGAATTTCACGCCACGCATCTCGGGTATCGTTGATTTGAACGATGCACAGAACGCATACAAGCTGTCGATTCTGAAATCGAACGAGAACGACGAGTCGCAGACGAAACGCCAATATTTCCACTACGAGCAAGCGATTGCTGGTTACGGACACTTCATCTCCACTTACGTGGGCGACGGAAATCCGCTGCCATCGTTCGCCGGCGAGCCGCAAGTGGCTCCGTTGTTCGACGATGAGCAAGAGACAGCGCGCTTCTATTGGAATCTGCTAGACGCGGACAACAAAATCTCACTTCTAGTTAAGACGATTCGCATTGAGGATGGCGAGACGACGCTGACGGTTGTGAACCGTCCGGCTGAAGGAGGCGCATAAGCGATGCGGATTATGGTTATTGGCGGCGGTGGACGTGAGCATACAATCGTCTGGGCGCTGAACAAGAGTGATAAAGTAAGCAAAATCTTCTGTGCACCTGGCAACGCAGGCATTGCTGAGCTGGCGGAATGTGCGCCGATCCCGGTTAACCGGTTCGACGAGCTTATCCAGTTCGCTTGCGACAACGAGGTTGATCTTGTTGTGGTAGGACCGGATGATCCGCTCGCGGATGGCATCGTGGATGCGTTCGAAGCGCAGAACATTCCGATCTACGGACCACGGAAGAATGCGGCTGAGATTGAAGGCAGCAAAATCTTCATGAAGGATCTGCTCAAGAAGTACAATATCCCGACAGCGAAATACGAGTCGTTCACCGACTACGAGACGGCACTTACTTATTTGCGGCAGCAAGAGATTCCGGTTGTCGTTAAGGCAGACGGCCTCGCGGCAGGTAAAGGCGTAACGGTTGCTTATTCGATGGAAGAAGCAGAAGAAGCGCTGCACGGCATGATGGTCGGCAAAGTGTTCGGCGAGTCCGGTGGACGCGTCGTAATCGAGGAGTGTCTCGTGGGGCAAGAGATGTCGATCCTTGCTTTCGTAGATGGCGAGACTGTTCGTGCAATGGTTCCAGCACAAGACCATAAGCCGGTCTTCGACAATGATAAAGGCCCGAACACAGGCGGAATGGGTACATACTCGCCGCTGCCGCATATCGATCCGGCAATCGTTGAAGAGTCGATTGAGAACATCATCAAGCCGACTGCACGTGCGATGGTCAGTGAAGGTCGGCCGTTCCGCGGCGTGCTCTTCGCAGGTCTGATGATTACAAAAGACGGTCCAAAAACGATCGAGTTCAATGCACGTATGGGCGATCCAGAGACGCAAGTCGTGCTCCCTCGCTTGAACACCGATCTGCTCGATATTATTCTCGCTTCGATGAACGGACGACTCGATCAGCTTCAGATCGAGTGGAGCGACGAGGCAGCGGTATGCGTTATCGCCGCATCGGAAAATTACCCGGCATCGTATCCGAAAGGCCGTGTTATCACTGGTCTCGACGCTGCTCGGGCACAAGGCGCGCTCGTGTTCCACGCGGGCACAGCACTTGCTGACGGCAATATCGTAACGAATGGTGGACGAGTGCTCGGCATCGTCGGCCGTGGCCGCGATATTGCGGAAGCGCGTGCGAAAGCGTACGAAGCGGTGAGCGCGATTCATTTTGACGGTATGCATAGCCGTACCGATATCGCTGCGAAAGCTTTGCGATAATTTTAGTAGACATAGAGAAACCGCAGCCTGAAGAGGGCTGCGGTTTTTTGTTTTGGGCTATTTTTCCCAGCCTCGTGTTACCTCTTTGTAACTACATAGCACCCTCAACTCTATTAAGATAAGGTATAGTAGGTTCATAGAGTTAAGTGAAAGTGTGAGGGGATTAAACATGCGGTTGCCGATTCGATCGGGAAGCAGAAGTAGAATAGCCGCAATGATTGTGGTAACCCTGATGATAGGAGCGCTGACGACCGGCTGCGGTAACGAGGCGCATTCGATAAAGCATGCATCCATTATTGATGTGAATATGCCGTTGAAGCAAGGCGATGCAAAGGCGAAGACGAATACTGAACTGACTCCTGGCCAATCGCAGACAAGCGATGTTGTCACAGCGGATGTTGGGGTGAAGACAGGCGGCGGGATTGCACTCGTGACTGCAACGCCTGCGAAGCCCAGCAGCAATCAGGAGAAACCGGAGGCGACTCCAGCAAAAAGAAAAGCAGAGACAGATGCGGACAAAGATGCAGCGGCGAAGAAGCCAAGCACATCAGTCTCAGGCTCAGCGAGTCAGGCAGGTGCTGCTGCGGGTAGTGTGAAGCATACAGGCACAGCGTCCACGCAGAATAAACCTGTGCAGACAAAGCCGGTACAGCCGATTCTGCTGCAGAAGCCAACAGAACCGGCAGTGAACTATATACAGAAGCAGGGTGCGAAGCTCGTTGCGCTGACGTTTGACGATGGGCCGGATTCGCATTTTACACCAGCGATTCTGTCGATCCTCAAAGCCAGCAAAGTCCATGGCACCTTCTTTACGGTCGGCATTCAAGTGAACCGCTATGGCACGATGATGAAGCGCATTAAAGCGGATGGCAATGAAATAGGCAACCATAGCTATTCACATAAGGACCTAAGCAAGCTTGATCGCAACCAGATTCTTAGCCAAATCAAGCAAGCAGACGGGCTTATTAATAAGCAGACCGGCTATGTGCCCAGGATTGTCCGTGCACCGTACGGTGCGGTCTCGCCGCTGGTGCGGACGATAATGAAAGAAAATCACCGTGATCTGATCGGCTGGTCGGTGGATACGCGGGACTGGGCGGGCAGCTCAGTGGCTATGATGCGGGCTAATGTAAACAAGAATACGCATCCAGGCGGCATTATTCTGATGCATTCATTCGGCAGCAAGCTCGACAACACGGTTCAGCTATTGCCGCTTATTATTAAGGATTTGAAGAACAAGGGCTACACGTTCGTCACCGTAAGTGAACTGCTGGCTGCCAAAGCGAGTCATAAGGCGAAAAAATAGCACTTGCACCGCAAGGAGGGAAGGCGACGATGAAACGAAAGTACAACTCACGGCGAAGCGCGCTCTTCCTTAGCGGGCTGTTGGTGTTAATCGTACTATCCGGCTGCCAGTTTACGGCGACACCGGCTGATCTGCTGCAAGGTCCGCGCTCTTCGCCGGATAGCGCCGCACTTGCTGCGGCCGTCCAGCGCGAGCTTCCCGCAAGGGCAAAGCTGTCGCTCGCCTTGCAGGAGTCGACGAATACAGCGGTGCTGAAGATGGATGCCGACGGCGATGAGCGGCTGGAAGCTTTCGTCACCTATGCCGATGAGGGCGCAAATCAGCATGTGATGGTGCTGCGAAATGTGAATGGGACATGGCGCAAATGGTTTATTTTCGCGGAGACGTCTAGCTATGGAATTGACGTGCTTCGCACAGCCGATCTTGACCGGGACGGCCAGCCGGAGCTGCTCATCGGATGGAATCAATACGGAGAGCCGAAGCATATGCTCACGTTGTATCATGTTGCTGTTCGTGCTGACGAGGTGAACGTGCCGAAGCCGATTGCGGAGCTGCCTTACGACACGATGGGGATTGGCGATGGGCAAGGAGACGGTCGGCCAGAGCTTGCGCTCATTAAGCTGCAGCGGGATAAAATGCAAGCGTCGATCGGGATATATCAATTCGCAGCCAATCAAGTTCAGAAGGTCGGCGCGGCTGAACTAGACGGGTCGGTGAACGATTATTTGCAGGTGAAGCTGGGCAAGGTGTCGGCAGATCGTTACGGCATCGTTGCTGATGCTTCCATCGGTGCGAATTCTTCGACGACGACGATGCTTGCTTGGGAAGCAGGGAAGCTCGTTCAAGTGTATCCGCCGCGTGCAACCGGTAATGATCAGGTGCAAATTAATGCGAGGACGCAGTTGAGCGGCGATCGCAATGGCGACGGCATCCTCGATCTGACCATGCTTCGTGAAGCGCCTGGACAATCCGAAGGCGTTGCCTATAGTGATCTACTCTGGATTGAACAGTATAGACAATGGGACGGCCTTAGCTATTTCTCCGTTGTCGGCCAGCAGTATGTCGATCCAGGCCAGACGTACGCAATCACGATTCCGCGTTCATGGAGCAACTATACGTTTAGCCGGTTGAAGGATGGCAGCGACGGTGATGCTGCACTGGATGCTTATGATCCTATCAAAGGGCTGCATAAGGAAGTGCTGGCGCTACGCGTCATTCCGATTGCGGATTGGAGCAAAGAAGAGCATAAGCTAAGCGAGGATGGCAGCAGATATCTGGAGCTGGATACTCGGGATGGACTTGTTTATGTCGCGATCTGGAATGAAAAACCTGCGCCAGATACGGACAATTCGGACTCGGATTCCAATTCAGATGGGGATGAACAGAAGACGCGCAAATTGACCGGCGTGTTCCCGCCTGATGAAGCGGAGATGAAACAGCTGTTTAGGCTGCTGCCAGAAGCATAAGGTTCGAGGAAGAGAGAAGGGGGGAGAAGAAGCCTTGCGTATTCTATTCGTTGAGGATGAAGAGGCAATCCGCGGATTCGTCCGCATTAATTTGCGCCGGGGCGGCATGGAAGTGACGGAGGCGGAAGACGGAGAGAGCGCGCTTGTGCTCGCGCGAACGGCTTCTCCGCCTTTTGACGTCGCTCTGCTTGACGTGATGCTGCCGAAGATGAGCGGGTTTGAAGTATGCGAGCAGCTGCGTCAGCAGTTTCCGCGCATGGGCATTATTATGCTGACCGCCAAATCGCAGGAGGAAGATAAAATTCGCGGCCTCGAGCTTGGGGCTGACGATTACGTGCAGAAGCCATTCAGCCCCGGCGAATTGGTTGCGCGGCTTCATGCGCTGAGGCGGCGTATGCTGCCGCTTGAAGACGCTGGCGCAGGCGCAGCTGGCCAGGGGCCAAGCGCTGCGGCGAGCGGGAGCGGCGGTGCCGCAGCGGGAGTCAATGCCGACGGCAGTGCGGCAGCAGGGGCGGGCACCGCGTCAAGCGAGAGCGGAAGCGGTGCGGCAGCAGGAACAAGAGCCGCGGGAGCCAGTGCCGGCGCGAGTGCGCCAGGCAGCACGGCGAGCGAGAGCGGCGGTACCGACGCGGGAGCCAGTGCTGGCGTTAGCGCGGCAGCAGGGGCGGGCACCGCAGCGGGCGATTCGCCGCCGCCGCTTGGCGCGTTCCCGGCGCCGTCAGCAGCCGCGCCTAGCAGTGCGAGCGCTGCGCTTAGCGAGCAGCCGGCGGCACAAGCACGCCGGTCTTCGGAGCTTCGCTCCGGGTCATTCCGCCTCTCATCGGCGGAGCGCAAGCTGTGGAAGGAAGGCGTCGAGATCGTGCTCACGCCGACGGAATGGACGCTTGTGAAGCTGCTTATGGAGCGGGAAGGCGAAGGTTTGAGCCGCGATGATATCTTGAACTCGGTATGGGGCCGCCATTATGTCGGCGATTTGAAGATCGTTGACGTCAATATCCGCCGCATCCGGCAGAAGATCGAGATCAACCCTTCCGAGCCGCACCATATTGAGACGCTGTGGGGCTTCGGCTACCGATGGAAGAGGGGCGAGGAGCAATGAGCCGCAGCCTTCGAACCCGTATCGTTCGAAGCTACGGCATCTTGATCGTTCTCGTTGTCGTTATGCTTGGCACGATGTTCGGCACGCTTGTATGGAACTATTATTACAGCAGCGCCGTCGGTTCCGTCCTTCAGCGGGCGGAGACCGAGGCGGCGATACATACTCGCACGATTGCGTATGAGCCGATGAAGGCGAAAGCCAAATATATGCTGCAAAATATGTCCGAAGGAACGACGCATCTGCAGCTGCTTACAAGCTCGGGCTCACTGGTTGTGGACAGCAACGGGCTCGGCAGCAGCGCAGGTGAAAGCGAAGTGGAGCAGACGCCTGATGTCGATCAGGCGATGAAGGGCAAGAAAGGGATATGGCGCGGTGCCGACCCGGTAACCGGCGAGCGAATCGCAGCCGTGACTTTGCCCGTAATGCAAGGACCGCGAGTCGTCGCGATGTTCCGTTATACGGCGTCACTTGAAGAGGTCGATATGACCGTCCGCAACATCCTATGGATAACGGTGCTTGTTGGCTCATTCGTCGTCCTGCTCTTTTTTACGATGAGTGTACTCATGGCGAACCGGATAGCAAGGCCGATCCGAAACCTGACTCGCGTTGCAGAGAAGATGGCTGAGGGGGATTGGACCCGCCGCGCCGTACATCTCCATGACCGTGATGAGATCGGGCGGCTCGCTGAGACGCTGAATACGATGGCATCCGAGCTGACCCGGCGGGAGAAGCTGAAGGAGGACTTCATCTCCTCCATCTCGCATGAGCTGCGGACGCCGCTTACTTCCATTAGAGGCTGGAGCGAGACGCTCGCTTCCGGCGATCCTGGCGACGTTGAGGAGCTGAATCAGGGGCTTGCGATTATCGGGCGAGAGACAGAGAGGCTGTCCGGCCTTGTCGAGGATTTGCTCGACTTCTCCAAGCTGTATGCCAAGAGCATCGTGCTTCATCCTGAGGCACTCGACATTCGCCGAACAATTGGAGAGACGCTGCGGCAGTTCGTTGCCCGCGGACATCGCGAGTCCATTCGAATTATTGGCAAATACAGCGATGAGCCGCTTGTAGCGAAGGTGGATGCGAACCGGCTGAAGCAGGTGTTCATCAACGTGCTTGATAATGCGCTGAAATTCACTCCTAGCGGTGGAACGGTGACGGTGACAGGCGAAAGTAAGTCAGGTGAAGCCCAGATCACGATTCAAGATACAGGTCCAGGCATTGCGCCTGAGGATCTACCACATGTGACGGAGAAGTTCTACAAAGGGACAAGCCAGCGGTCAGGAAGCGGCCTCGGCCTTGCGATATGCAAAGAGATTGTCGAGCTGCATGGCGGACGGTTTCAAGTGAGCAGCGCAGAGTCCGAAGGAACGACAGTGCTGATCTCGATCCCGCTGCTGCCTGAGGAAGAGCGGCAGGAGCCAGCTTCTGGCCATAGTTGAACATACCTAATAACCCGATCCGCAAAGTGCTGTCTGTCGCACTGCGCTAATCGGGTTATCTTTTTGCCAAGCAACCGCTATTCCTTATAGAACAGTGACTTATGATTCTTGGTGACGTAGAAGACCGCTAACGCCAAGAGCACAACAATGGTGCTGGAAAACCAGTGGTTCGAAATCCAATGTAGAAAGGTTGGCATCGTACGAATAGCCTCCTGACCGCTTATGCGGGAGCTTTCATTATGGCTATTATGCTATAAATGAGGTCTTTCAATTCCATCCAAGGATGGAAGACAACGCTACCGCTTCTATGGTGTAATGAAGTATAATCCTCGTACAACGACAAAATTCTCCAGAAAGCGGGTAAGCAGATGATAAAAGCGAATCAGAATCGAAGAAAGCGTACGATTGGCTATGGCGCCACTTTGCTGCTGCTTGCAGCGTTCATGCTCACCGGCTGCAGCGATGATAAGAAATTGAACGCAAATTCCTCGGAGGCTGTAACAGCTCCAGCGACAAATACGAACGCAGATCAACCAGTTGATACAGCTCCGATTGATCCACCTGCCGTCGACCCGCCTCAATATATCGCACCGCTAACAGGACTGGCTGAAGACAGTGAAGCGAAGAACCGTCCAATCGCGGTTATGGTGAATAACTTTGCCAGTGCCCGTCCTCAATCAGGGCTGCCGAACGCAGATGTGGTATGGGAAGTGCTCGCAGAGGGTGGCATAACGCGGCTCGTAGCCGTCTACCAGAGCTACATGGGGAGCGATCCCATTGGCCCGATTCGCAGCAATCGTCCATATCTTATTCGCATCGGTGACGGGTATCACGCTATTCTCGCTCATGCTGGAGCAAGCCAGCAGGGCTATGATATTTTGCAGCATCATGGGAAGGCTTATCTCGACGAGATTTCGAACGCAGGCGCTTATTTCTACCGCGAATCGTTCCGGAAGGCGCCGCACAATCTCTACTCGAACTTGGAGAAGCTTCGTGCAGGGGCTGCAAAGAAGAAATATGACGAGACGGTGGACATCCCTACGTTCCAGTGGTCGGAGGCGGGGGCAACAGCGGGCGGTGATTCGGCTTCGAAGGTCATCATTCATTTTCTGCTGAAGGACTACAAGCTCTCCTATCTGTACAATTCGAGCACGAAGCTATATGACCGTTTCATCAACGATAAGCCGCACACGGACCTCACGACGAACAAGCAGCTGACCGCTACGAATCTTGTTGTCATGGGCGCGAAGCATAAGACGTATGATGATTATGGCAGGCTCGAGATTGACCTTGAATCAGGAGGACCTGCGATGCTGTTCCAGCTAGGCAAGAAGATCGACTGTACGTGGGAGCGCGGCAGCGACGGTGCGATACACATTATGAAGGACGGTCAGGAGCTACCATTCGTGGCGGGGCATACGTTCTATCACATTGTACCGATGACGCCGACGTTTGAAGGCCATGTCCAGATCGTGGCTGAATAGAAGAATGCGATAAAGGAGGGAAGCTGTGAACCTAATGGTTTTCGGCTTCTTTTTTTTACTGCGAAGGCGGTTAAAATCGGGTGTGCCGGAAGACACTAGGAGGGCGTGAAGGCTATCCGCTCAAAATAAATTTGCGGTTGTTGAAATAAAGTCATAAAACCTTTACAATCCCTTAACAATTAGAAGGTAAACTATGTTAAGATATTGTCGGTTTCCTGTGGATTTTGACGAAAAATTTCAGGGGCGATGGTGTAAATCAAGCACGCTATAACGAAGGGGATAATTATGTTTAAGAAAAAAGACGACGTTTTCTTTACAACGCTTGAATCGATGGCGGACACGATCCTAGAAGCTGTGCATTACTTCGAGCAGAACGTTTCGAAGATCAAAGATGCGACGCAGTTCGCGAAGTCGATGAAAGAGTATGAAAGTAAGTGCGATCGCTATGTACATAAAATACTAACAGAACTGAATAAAACGTTTATCACACCGATTGAACGTGAAGATATCCTCAAGCTGACGACGTCGCTGGACGATGTGCTTGACGGCATCGAAGCATGCGCATCCCGTTTCGAGATGTACAACATTACGGAGCCGGACGAGTATGTCACGCTGTTTGCGGACAACATCCTGCGCTGCGCACAGCAAATCAAGAAGGCGATCTATCTCTTGTCGGAGAAGAAGCTGCTTGCGATGCGTGAGCCTGCCATTCACATTAACGAGCTAGAGAACCAAGCCGATGATCTGCTTCGCGTCAGCGTAAAAAGCTTGTTCACGAACGTGAAAGACCCGATCGAGCTGATCAAGCGCAAAGAGATCTATGAGCGTCTTGAGCAAACGACTGACTACTGTGAGGATGTCGCCAACACACTCGAAACCATTATTATGCGCAACAGCTAAGGAGCGGGGACGAGTAGCATGGACACCATTTACATTTGGGTTGGTATTGTAATTTTTCTAGCACTCGCATTCGACTTTATCAATGGCTTCCATGATACGGCCAATGCGATTGCGACTTCCGTGTCGACACGGGCACTGTCGCCGCGCATGGCGATTATTCTAGCCTCGCTGATGAACTTCGTCGGCGCGGTTATGTTTACAGGCGTCGCCAAAACAATCGGAGGAAAAGTTGCGAATCCGGCAACGCTTGACCATGGCGTACAGGTTGTCGTCGCGACGCTGATCGGCGCCATTGCGTGGAACTTGCTCACGTGGTGGCTTGGTATTCCGTCATCGTCTTCCCATGCGCTCATCGGCGCGTTGACGGGTGCGGTAATCAGCTCCTCTGGTTTTGATGCTATTAATTCAAAAGGCTTTGTTGATATCTTGAAAGCACTTATTTTCTCGCCGCTCATTGCATTCGCCGGTGGTTTCATCGTGATGTGGATCTTGAAGCAAATATTCGCCAGATCGAATCCGCATCTTATCAATAGAGGCTTCCGTTCCGGGCAGATATTGACGGCTGCGTTCCAGTCATTTACGCATGGTACGAACGATGCTCAGAAAGCAATGGGTATAATTACGTTCGCGCTCGTCGCAGCAGGCATCCAAGATACGACGGATCATATCCCGTTGTGGGTTAAGATCTCTGCGGCAGTGGCGATGGCGCTTGGTACGTCAATCGGCGGATGGAAGATCATTAAGACGATGGGTACGAAAATTTTCAAAATCGAGCCGATCAACGGTTTCGCGGCGGATATCGTATCTGCGAGCATTATCTTCTCAGCTACGAGTATTCACCTGCCCGTTAGTACGACGCATGTCATCACGTCTTCCATTCTCGGCGTAGGCAGTGCGAAGCGCTTCTCCGCTGTGAAGTGGGATCTCGCTGGACGAATCATTTTATCGTGGATCATTACGATTCCGATTGCGGCGATTCTGTCGGCGCTGATCTATCAAGTCATTGCGTTGTTTATCTAAAAGGTTGAAAAAAGGCCGGAATCCTCTGGAAGCGCTTGATGCGCTTAGTCGAGGATTCCGGCTTTGTTGTTTGTATAGAGCGTGAAGAGCTAGGGATTAAAGGATAAGGGAGTTGAGGGCGTTAAGGGCGCTAAGGGCGCTAAGGCGCTAAGAGCATTAAGAGCTAACGGCTTGGCGGGCGGCGTTTCCGGCGCGGACGTGAACCACCTGGTGTTACGGTGCTCATGCCTTTGCCTTTCACGGACTTGTGTCCTTTTTTCTTGCGTCGGCGTTTTACTGGTGCATCATCGTCATCGTCCTCTGCAATCTTGGCGCCTTTCTTGCCAGGTGTAAAGGAAGTGGCGAGCACTTTGATGAGCGGCGCCATCTGCGTAATGCTGCCGACGACCTTCTGCACTTTGCCCATCGTCGTCACGATGCCGTCTATGCCGCCCATACGGTCGACGACACTCTTCAGATCGTTCAGGCTGTTCGTGAGATTGAAGCCGGTCTTCTCGGTTTTAGTATCTTCCGCAGCGGCTGGGAGGATGGATGTATTGGATTCGGGAAGCGGGATAATCTGCATATTCGATGCCGGTTGAATTGAAAACGTAGGGACACCGCCGGAGAATTCATTCGACACTTCAGTTGTGTTGAATGGAACGGGAGAGGTGAGCCCGACGCTCTTATTATTTTTGCCGATGAAAGGGTCGGAGATGCCCGGGAATTGGCTCTGCCCCTGATTTTGCAGGCCTTGACCTGGCCCTGGACCGCCGTGGGGCTGCGGCGTGTTGCGGCCTGACGGATCGTAGCGGTAGTTCACGGGAGATCACACCTTTGTGCCTTATTTGTATACGTTAGTCTATGGAGTAGGCGAACATGCGGATTGGACGATAGCCCGCATGCGCGGAATAAATTTCCGCGCTTGCCTTGAGGGGATAGGAGCAGTGGACGACAGGGTGGGAACCTGAAACGAAAGCCCGGAAGCCCGAAAGCCCGAAACCCCGAAACCCCGAAACCCCGAAACCCCGAAACCCCGAAACCCCGAAACCCGAAACCCGAAACCCGAAACCCGAAACCCGTAACCCCGGAAACTCGCTCGTCGCGGCTTTGAGTCCTTCTATTCTGTAAAGCGGTGACGCTTGAAAATTCTACTAGAAAGGACTACAATGAGCATATTATTAGTTCTGGTAGGGGTGAGCGGACGATGCAATTAAAGAAGCTGAATGATAAATCAGTCGACCAGTTGTTCGAGGCGGTTTTAACGCTGAAGACGGTTGAAGAGTGTTATATTTTCTTTGACGATCTTTGTACGGTGAATGAGATTCAATCGCTGTCCCAGCGGCTTGAAGTAGCGCGTATGCTAGGCAAAGGTGCGACATATAATCAAATTGAAGCGGAGACAGGCGCAAGCACGGCGACGATCTCGCGTGTGAAGCGTTGCCTCAATTACGGCAATGACGGTTACAAAATGGCGCTGGAGCGTTCAGGGCGCTAGGTGCCTGTACGGGATGATGATCGAATGAAGTTAGGTATAAACCCAGGAACAAAACCAGGAGTATTAGTGGTAAGCCACGGATCGCGTGAAGCGGATTGGGTGAGGCTCGTGGATGATGCGGTGTCAGCCTGCGCTGACCTTATGGGCAGCGAGGTGCCGGTTGTATCTGCATTTCTTGAGCTCGTCGAAGGACGACTCATCCAAGACGGTGTGCATGTATTGGAAGCGGAAGGTGTGACGGATCTCTACGTCCTTCCGCTTTTTGTGTCGTCCGGGAGCACGCATGTGGACGACATTGCGCAGGCTTTTGGAATGGAGCCAGTATCGGCGGCGCGGGTTGGTGAGCTTGAGCGGTTTGTAGTGCAGCGCGGCGTGCGAGTGCGGTTCGGCGTGCCGATCGACGACGATGGCGATATTGCGGAACTGTTGTTGCGCAATATTGCGGGGTTGTCGGGGGGGCGCGATGGCACGCTAAGCGCGGGAGCGGAGCGAGCTTTGGCGGCGGAATGCGAGCTGAAAGAGGAAGTTGGAGCGCGAGAAGAGCGACCTTTGGCGAAAGCGAAGAACGAGCCGAGCGAAGGAACGGAGCAACTGTCGGCGATGGCGAAGCACGAGACGCTCGCGGGTGAATCTGGCGAGCCTAGTGAAAGCGCGGGAGCGCTGGCGGAGCTGACCGCAGCGGAGCGGGAGAGCGAGCTGAACGCGCTGGCGGTTGGCGAGCCGAGCGATGGAGCGAGAGCGGAGCAGCTGCCTGCGGCGCGGCGGCGGGAGCGACTTCTGCTTGTCGCGCACGGATCGCGCGAGGCGGTGTTTCATGGCCGCTGGCGCGATGGCATGGCGGCGCTGGCGGAGCGGGTGCGCGAGCTCGGCGGGTTCGCGGGCGCGCATAGCGCGATGCTGCTGCCGAATCAAGCGGCGTGCAAGCTCGGGGCTTTGCAGCGGCGGTATCCGGATGATACGTTCATCGTGGTGCCGCTTTTTCTTAGTGAGGGTTATTTTACACGTACGGTCATTCCGACTCGTCTTGCCGGTCTGAACTATCGGTATAACGGGCGGGCACTGCTGCCGTCACCGCAGATTGCGCGTTGGATGGAGCGGCAGATTCGGAAGTGGCTTTCTACGATGTAATGGTGGGGTACTGTTGGGAAGGCAGTTTGGGAACTAAGCCCTCTATCGTGTATAGTAGAAGGTAGTGCTAAGTGCGGATTGGTTGTTGGAGCTTGGGAGGTGTGCGGCAGTGATAATTAAGCGGGCAAGGCTGATTTATAACCCAACGTCGGGACGCGAGGAGATTAAGAAGCGGCTCCCCGATATTCTTCAGCGGCTGGAGCGCGGCGGCATTGAGACGAGTTGCCATGCGACATCCGGTGAGGGTGACGCGACGATCGCGGCTTCCGAGGCGGCGGACCGCGGCTTCGATATGATCATTGCAGCGGGCGGTGACGGTACGCTGTATGAGGTCATTAACGGTCTGGCGGAGAAGGACGTGCGGCCTCCTATCGGGATATTGCCTCTTGGGACGACGAATGATTTTGCAAGAGCGCTTGGCATTCCGAAGCATTGGGAGTACGCATGCGATCTCATTATTCAGCAGTACTCGCGGCCGATCGATCTTGGTCGGGCGAATCAGCGGTATTTTATCAATATTGCCGGTGGTGGTTCGCTCACGGAGCTGACCTATGAGGTGCCGAGCAAGTTGAAGACGATGATCGGCCAGTTGGCCTATTATATGAAGGGTCTGGAGAAAATGACCCGCCTCCGTCCGACGGAGCTTCGCATTCGGGCGAAGGAAATTGGCGAGATTCATGAGGAGATTATGTTGTTCCTCATCTGTAACAGTAACTCGGTCGGCGGCTTCGAAAAGCTAGCCCCAGAGGCGAGTCTCGACGACGGCTTGTTCGATGTCGTTGTACTGAAGCGGTGCAACCTCGGCGAGTTTATCCGTTTGGCGTCGCTGGCGCTGCGCGGGGAGCACTTGAACGATCCGCATGTCGTACATTTCCGCACGAGCGAGCTTGTGGTGACGACACCGGATTATGTGCAGCTGAACCTGGACGGAGAGTATGGCGGTACGCTGCCATGCACGTTCACGGCGCTGCCATCGCATTTAAACATTTTTGTCGATGAAGCTGGCAATTCTACTTATAAATAAGGGTAAGAGCATAGAAGTAAAGGTGCGGCAAAAGCAAGATCAATTGCTATACACCTGAGGAAAACGGAGCGGGTAGGAAAAGATGAAGGGCAAAGCAGTGCAAGTGCCAGTGGCGAAAAATGAAGAGGTCGTCGTCGACATTGTCGGCTTGACGCATGAAGGCGAAGGGGTAGGCCGCGCAGACGGCTTTACCCTTTTTATACAGGGAGCACTTCCCGGCGAGCGCGTGCGCGCGAAGGTATTGAAGTTGAAGAAGACTTACGGTTACGCGAAGCTTCAGGAGCTGCTGGTCGCGAGTCCGGACCGTGTCGATGCACCGTGCGCGATCTATAAACAGTGCGGCGGCTGCCAGCTGCAGCATCTGAGCTACAAGGCACAGCTTGCATGGAAGCGTCAGCACGTGGTGGACAACCTGGAGCGGATTGGGAAGCTGCGGGTTGCGGGTTCTGGGGAAGGCGCGGCAGACGACGCGGTTGTAGTGCATCCGACGCTCGGCATGTCCGAGCCTTGGCGTTATCGGAACAAGGCATCCGTGCCGATGGGCATGGCGGCTACGGTGACAGGTGGCGACGGCGATGGATTGGTGTCGCCGGAGCGGTTAATTGGTGGCTTCTACGCACGCGGAAGCCATCGCATCATTGATATGGACGAGTGCATGATTCAGCACTCGCGCAATGATGAGATCGTAGCTCGCGTCAAGGAGATCGGACGCGAGCTTGGCATCACGGCCTACAACGAAGAGACAGGCCGTGGTCTGCTGCGCCACGTGATGGTGCGCGTCGGCTTCGTCTCCGGCGAAGCGATGATCGTGCTCATCACGAACGGCGAGCGCATTCCGCAGGTGGAGCGCTGGATTGAGCGAATCCGTGAAGCGATACCTGGCGTGACCGGCATCGTGCAGAATGTGAACACGCGCGACACGAACGTGATCTTCGGCGACAAGACCCGCGTCCTCTGGGGCAGCGAGGTCATCTACGACGAGCTCGAGGGGATTCGCTTTGCGATCTCGGCTCGCTCGTTCTATCAAGTGAACCCAGTACAGACGGTGGAGCTCTACCGCCGGGCGGTCGAATACGCCGCGCTTAGCGGCGGCGAGAGAGTTATTGATGCCTATTGCGGCATCGGGACGATTTCTTTGTTCTTGGCCCGGGCGGCAGGACACGTCTACGGAGTGGAGATTGTGCCGGAAGCCATCGAAGACGCGAAGCGAAATGCCGAGTTGAACGGCATTACGAACGCTTCATTCGAGGCTGGCCTAGCTGAGGTTGTCATCCCACGCTGGCGCCGAGAAGGCATCGTCGCCGACGTCATCGTCGTCGACCCGCCGCGTAAAGGCTGCGACGAAGCTCTGCTTGAGACGATTTTGGCGATGCGGCCGGAGCGTGTGGTGTATGTGTCGTGTAATCCGTCGACACTGGCTCGCGACCTTCGCGTGCTGGAAGATGGCGGATATCGCACGGTAGAGGTGCAGCCGGTGGATATGTTTCCGCATACGGTGCATGTGGAGTGTACAGTGTTACTAAAATGGAGGGAGTCGTAAGCTAGGCTTACGCTCCCTTTTTTGTTTCTGGATTGCGGAAGTTGTAGTGTATTTTGATATTGCCGCCCTCATAAACCTCTATTTTATGAATGAGCTTACTCACAATACACCTTAGAATCTTTTCGTTTTCAAAATCAAGGCTGAGTAGAGCTTTGACCTGTTTTTCAAAGGAGCGGAATCCGCTCTCTTTTTCTTCATCATGCTGGAGCAAAAGGGTTAATTCAACTTTCTTGTGCTCTAATGTCTCTAGCTCTTCTATGCTGTAGTCGTTGATCATTTTGACTTAACAGATGTTATGTGGTGCGGTTATTTTTTAAAAGCACTAAATCTAAATAAATATGCTACAACAACGGCTCAACCAAGATTAGCAGTAGGTAATATTGTAAAGATTCTAATCCCCCTTCCCCCACTCCAAGAACAAATACGAATTGTAGCCAAGATAGAGGGATTAATTGTATATTGCCGAAAGCTAGTAAAGTAATAAAAGGAATTCTATCATGACATGCCCCCTCCATGTAATAGTTAGACTAGGAATCGCATTCTTCTGAGTGCGGTTCTACTTATATACTAAGAAAGCTCAAATTAGGCGAGAGCACTTCGTTAGGTTGTTCTCACTGATTACTCAACACAGTTAATGTGGGATTGCCCTCTCTTCATCGAGAGGGTATTTTTCTGTCTTCACAAGGGAGCGGGAGTTGAAGGGATAGGACACTCGGAAGGCGGTTACCGCCAAAACGAATGTTTCTGTTAGCAAAAATGGGTAGTACATATTTACTCAGCAACAGATGTAAAAACGAACGATATAAAAAGGGAATACCAACTTATGGTACAATGGAACTGTTTTTAAAGAAAACATAATCGGGGGAAGAATTTTGAAGAAATGGAGAATTGGTAAAGCCAAAAAAAAGAATGATGCGCAAAGTAGTGATCTAGGTAACAAAAAAGGCTTGCATGGAATTCGAGAAAGTACTAATAAATTTGCAATTATTTTTGTCCATGGGCTTGGAGGACATCCTTTTCAAACATGGACTAAAAAGAATTGTGATCCGTTGCCTCTTCTTATGAAAAAAGATGATTCCTTTAATGAATATGATATATATTCATTTAGTTATAAAACGAACTTCTTATTAAAGGGCCATCATATTAAAGATATCTCAGATTTATTGTTTACTGAAATAAAAGCTAGAGTACATCATAAAGAGATTTATTTCGTAACTCATAGTATGGGTGGAGTTATTGTTCAAAGTATGTTGGTTGAACAGGTAGAAAGAGGGAATTATGATTTTTTAAACCTTAATCGAGGCATCATTTATTTAGCGGTACCGTTTGGTGGATCGAACATTGCTTCTGTTGCTTCTAAAGCATATGCTCTTGTCCCTCCCCTAATTGGAGATCAATTAATCTCTGTTCAGGTGCGTTCATTAAAAGTATATAGCAGAGAACTCCATGAGTTAAGTGTAAAATGGCTGCGATATGTCTCGTCTCTTAATCATATTAGGCAAAAAATAATTTACGGAAAATCTGATTGGGCTGTAGGAGTTGCTTCATCCCATGCTCCATATATTTCGGATGTGGATTCGGTTGAAGAAGATCATCGGAGTATATGCAAGGTAGATTATAATAGCACGGTATATCGTTTATTAACACAATTTTTTGCTGCTAGTAAACAATATTCGTCACCAAAAGCTCAGAAAGAAATAGATACACCAGGACAGAAATATATAGAAAGTATTGAACAGATTATCCTGCCGCTTGTCTATGCCCAATTAGATGATTACATTCCCCGAAGGGTTATAAACCTTGAGAAATCTAATTCTGCTTCTTGGTTAATAGCACCTGAGGAATTACATGGAATATTAGAAGTAATAAAAGAAAATAAACTGATTACCTTGCTTGGAGGGGCTGGAACGGGAAAATCAACCGAATTAAAGTTTCTTGCATCGATGCTATCCAACAATCCATGTGGTTACTATCCTGTATTGATAAATTTAAATAAATACACTCCTCGTAGTTTGACCGAATTGTTAAATGAGTTTTGGAGTGATTGGAGAAATGTTTCTGATGACCAACTCTTATTAATTTTAGATGGTTTAGATGAAATTGAGAGCAAATATAAAAAGGATGCAATTCGTTTTATAGAATTATTTATTGATCAGCACCCTATGATAAATATCCTAATCTCATGTCGGAAAAATTTCTATCAGTCAGAGAGTGGTGACTTTTCAGGAACCTTACAAGGGTTTAAATCATATGTACTATATGACTTGGATCAAAACGACATTGACTTATATATCGAAACTAAATTGGGTGCAAAATTAATAGATTTCAAAGATGTTATTCACGAGAATAGGCTACAAGAACTTATATGCATACCATTCTATTTGATACGCATGGTAAAAATGTATATTAAAGATGGAGTGCTTCCCAGAAATAAGTCCCAATTGTACGAGGAATTACTCTCCCAAGGTATAAATAACGATGTGGAACACTTCAGGAACACATTTGAGCTGCACGAAGAACGAAAAACACTCATAGAAGCCCTTGAATCATTAGCTTTAGGCATGGAGGATCTGGGCAGAAACTATATATCAGAAGAAGAATTATGCTTATTGGTTAATAATAAGGATATTAGAGAGATTCTATCACATTGCTCAGTTTGGAAAAAACAGGTGGATAATAATGGAGTCAAATGGCAATTCGAACATAATAATTTTCAGGAATATCTTGCCGCAAGAATTTTAGCACGACAAGATTTGGGTACAATAAAAACATTTCTTGCATTTCCACCTGAATTTAAAAAGGTAATACCCAGTTGGGTTAATACTTTATCATTTTTGGTAAATATAATAGACTTTTGTGACGAAAGATTCACTCAATTATTGGAGTGGCTGCAATACAACGATCCTGAAATGATAGTATACTTTGAAACTGAACATGTGGAAGAAGCACTGCGTATTCAATTGTTTAAACATGTATTTAACATTTATAAGGAAAAACAAATCTGGATTAACCGCGATAAATTTGACTTGAGTTCACTGGCGCGCTTTGGTCAATCCATCGCAACAATCGACTTTTTGATTAATGAAATTAAAACTGACCAGAACTATACCACCCGTGTGAATGCGTTAAAATTAATTATTTTTATGAAAGTCTCTCTTCCTAAGAGAAGCGAAGTATGCAGTATTCTACTCGAGATATTGATGGATGAGAATCAACAAGTATTAATTAGAAGCACGGCACTGGCTACTTTAACCTATTTGCATTTTCAAGCGGATCAAGTAATTGAGGCGGTTGTAAATTCTATACGCCATTCTACTGATGATTCACTTCGAACTAATTTATACACATTCCTAGTAAATAGTAATGCTGTGGATCGTTACGTAAATGTTTTTCTCGAAGGGATCAAATATGTGGGAATTAACATCAGTGATAGTGAGTCTCGATTAATAAATGAAAAAATAGAACTAGAGGCAGGGTTGGAGAAAGTTAGCTCAAACGAAGGCATACAAAAAATAGTTCAGTTCTTCAATGAGAATTTGGAAAAACAGGATCACCATTTTTGGAATGACCTAGTCGAAGCTATTGCCAATAATGCAGCCAAAGCCTTTGAATTTGATTCAAATATTTATTTAGCCTGCTTCGAATTATATAAGAATCTGAATAAATATTATTGGCAAAATGAAGCTGCTAAGTTTGTAGTGTTTTTTGATAAGACTAAAACAAGACAAAAGGCGATAGATTCTCTTCTTTTTGAAAAAATTGAGGATAGATACAATTGGGATGCACTTGGTTTATTAATTAAAGAGGAACATATTGAAAGTATCATCGATACATACCTAAAAGGGGAATTGACTGACGAAAACATGTGGAGTTTGCAATGGGCAATAAGTTGGGAAATAAAAGACTTCTTTAATAAACGTATAAATGAGGTATCCGAAAATAAATTTCTGCTGCAGGATAGTAGGGATTACGAAAAGGAACGAAAACTTCGTTCAATCCAGGATTTGAATTTACTTTTTAGTAAAGAAGCCTTTGTTGAACAAATTAGGCTATTATATGTTGAAAAGCAGGCTATGACTAAAGATGAATTGATTAAGGTAAAAATACAATTGCAAAAAAAAGGATTAAGTTATTCAGAAATTGTTGTTCGTTTTCTGTATCAACTCGCTGGGAGTGTTTCCCTTGGGTTGGATAGAGTTCTCCACATTGTCGGAACAATGGATTGGGATTCATATTGGATTAATGAGGTACATAAAATAATGTCCTCATCCAAAGAAATCGAAATCTCAGAAAAACAAAGAGAGTTGATTAAGAGTTGGTGTGAAAGAAACGTTGAGAATGCCGATTTCAAAAGTGCACTTACGAAAAATCCTAATGGTAGCACTAGTGGGAATACAACATGCATAAATTTGTGGTTCTTTTTCCGAAAGTTAAACCTCACTTTTCCAAAGAATATACTATTAGACATGATTTCCTTTGACTGGATAGAGGGAAGTGAAATGCTAGGGATTGAGTACCTTGAAGAGCATCTCGACTTAGATTCAATGTCAGAACGAATTTGGAGAAATCTAACTGAAGGAATAAACATCGATGAAGTATTAGTAAATCATATTCATTTCTGTATGCGACATGATATTCAAGAGGTGTTGCCTATTTCATTAAGTCTAATTATCGATGGCTCTAAAAGTGAGGCGGTCAGAAGGGCGGCCTTACACACGTATCTAAAAATAGATAAGGAATTGAATATTATTATTTCTAAAATTAAAGATATTGGTGGATTCTTTAAGTACGAGGTTATTAAAAGTCTTTTTGAGCGCGGCATTCAAGATCATTGCTACGATCAACTTAATACTTTACTTCAAGACGAAACCATCGAAAAAGATAAATTAGAAGCAACTAAGTATCTTATTAAATTACAAGACATTGAGGCTTTGAAATTTTATGTGAGCTGGGTTAGACAGAAAGTAAAAGAACAAGAAGTAATCAATATATTGATGCCATTACAAACTCTAAAACGTATAGATGCACTTCCATATGTAATAGAATTATTAGAGCTAACCTATTTAGAGGGTTTTAAGCAGAATCAATTTGAACGAATTGATACCGAGGTTCGTAACGCTTTAGTAAATATCGCTCTTCAGTCATCAGATAATTACAATCATGTAAAATTAGAAGTTGAGAGGTTTGTAAAAAGTAATAAGCACTTAAAGTACGTTAACTTCCTGTATTCCTTTATTGAAGACATGGAGGCACGCTACTATGTTACTCTCCAAAGTGGGCGTGATATTGGCGAGGTAATAATACATTTAGAAAGTATCAAAAACTCCTAATAAAAGAAGTAACTTAGGGGCTTCTTTCAAAATGCTGGGTGAGGGCACATCATATGCATTTGTTCATACTGTCTACTCAACACATGTGGAGTGTTGCTCACTGTTAGTGCGGAAGGACAATTAAATCGGAGATGTATTGGCGGAAATAGCAAAGGGGGGGCGGCGAACCCCTCTTTTTCTGTATTTAACTCTTTTGGATCTAAGCTTGTTGATCAACTCTACTTTCGTATTCACTTACAACAAGTTTGTTTCTTCTTAGTAAGTCGTTCATGCTTTTCACCTGCTGATTATATGCGCCAAAAGCTTGAATTTTAACGTGGGTAGTAGGAATATTAATAATATCTTGATCGATTGTAATTATTTCATTGTTTTGAGTTGGATTTTTTTGTTGCAAATTTTTTATTTGTTCTTCAAGATACTTTCTTTTAACTTTTTCGGTTTCTATTTTTTCGGCTATATATTCTTGAGTAAGTTGTTCTGTTCTTATTTGTGCATCCCTTACTTTTTGTTCCTGAGTTGCGTCATAGATAGTTTTTCCTACTTGAGCTACACTAGGCAATATATCAAAGAAAGAAGGGCTATTATGTCCGAAGCTCTTAAAGTCGAGTTCAGGTAACGTTTCTTTTCTTTTAATTAAATGATTGGAGCAGAGAATTTTAACTTTATTTTCTTCCTCTAAATACACTCCAATTAATGGCTTCTGAATTTTATTAAAAGCTTCAAAAAAACTATTAAAGTATATAGGATACTTCTCTAATGAATAGTGATTTTCTTTGTCATCTAAACTGGCAATATAATCATCTATGTCACTATCGTATTTTAGGTATTCGTTAAATTCACTTTCTGATTCCTTTTTTTGATTCAAAATATTGTTCTTTAATGTTCCAGTAGCTGTCTTTGGTAATTTACTAATTGCCGCAGATGTTAATTCATCAAGAGCATCAGAAAAAGAATCATCTATTAATTTGGAAGCTTGAAATAGAATACTGGGAGAGATATTACGTGTAAGTATTGCATTTAATTTTTTATACAATCTAATCAGTATTGATATTTTTAATATCATCTTATTAGGGTATAAAGTTATAGGATATCCAATTGATTGAAACGCAAAAAAGTGATTATCTTTTGTCAAATCAACATAATCAAAGTTTAGATACCTTCTTTTAATAGGATTATTTAAAATTATGAAGTTTCTAGGTGATACTCCATGTTGTAACTCTTTAGAGATAGTTCTTAATAGGTCTAATTTATAGTATTCGTTTCCGAAATTATTAATAAAGCTAGAAAGTTCCCAAGGGTCGAATATTTCATTAACTGTTCTAGTTAATGTTAATCCATATCTCCCATGATCCATAAAAGTATGCCCCCTATATAGCTGTCGTAGCTTATTTATACCATTTTTCTACAAATTATTCCAACACTAATAATGATAAGAGAAGTTTGTCAAGACTAGTTTAGTTGAGTCACCCCGAACGGCGGTTGTTTCATATAGTCGATATTAAAGAAATTTTTAGGCGCGTCAGATGAGCGTAAACTTCCCCTGATGCCGATATCCTCAGACGCTAGGTACTGGTTCCCCCGTATATATCTGTAGCTATAAGCTAATCGTAAAGGTCTGAGCACGACTTAAAGGGTCAGCCTACGTTATACTACTTAAAGTGGCATGTCCAATATTGAAGGGGAAGAAAGACCATCAAGCAATTTTCATTTGTCTGAAAGAACCTACGACTGATATGCATCATCGTTTGGTGAACAAGATTGTAGTCGAGGCGGATGGAACTGCAACATCCATTTAAAGTTCGCCGCCGATCTTATGAAGTTGTAGCTCTGGTAACCCAAGAATTTCGTTGATATACTGGGATGGCATTTGTCATATCCTTTTGTTGTTTGGTGGGATTTACAGCAATACAGGATTACAGATGCTTTCTCATTTTTTATCCTTTTTCATGTTTTTCGTTTGAAATCTTCAACAGTCGATTTCTTTTTGAACCGATTTTTCTGACAGACAAATTTGAAGATAAATGTTTTGGTGCATAATGTTGATATAGTAATACAACTGAGCTGAAAAATTAAAAATGGAGGATACATATGATTACATCAGAAGAAATTAAACGCAGATTATGGGACGGGGCAAATGAACTGCGAGGTTCAATGGATGCCAGCCGTTACAAAGATTATATGCTTGGGCTGATGTTCTACAAGTTTTTGAGTGATAAGACTTTAGAAGCATTTAAAGTGACCAGTGGTTTAGGGCAAGTGACTGACAATGAATTGGTTGAGGAGTACACAAAGGCCAAAGCTGAATACGGTGAACAGCTAGATAAAATGCTTCAAAATATACTAGGTTATTATGTTTCACCCGAGCATCTCTATCAGACTTGGTTAAAAGATATCAACTCAGGAGATTTTGAAGTTCAAAAAGTAACGGATAGTTTGAATAACTTCGAGCGTACAATTGCCGTGTCTGGAGATTCGGATGACTTCAAGGGATTATTCTCAAGTTCTGCGCTTGATTTAACGGATACTGCTTTAGGTAGCAGCCTAAACGATCGTAGCAAAAATATTAAGGCATTGATTTTGCTATTTGCAGACTTGAACATGGTGGCATTGCAAAAAGGTGATGTATTGGGTGATGCGTATGAGTATCTCATTGGTCAGTTTGCGATGGAGTCAGGGAAGAAGGCAGGCGAGTTCTACACACCACGCCAAGTCAGTGAAGTTATGGCACAAATCGCTGTGAAAACGCCAGGCATCAAGTCAATTTATGATCCGACTGTCGGTTCAGGTTCGCTACTATTAACGGTAAAGAAGCATTTAGATGCAGATGTTCAAAAGGATTTGAGCTATTACGGACAAGAAAAGAATACAGCAACTTACAACTTGACCCGTATGAATCTATTGCTTCATGGTGTTCGCCCAGACAAGATGACCGTTAAAAACGGTGATACACTTTCTCAAGACTGGCCAGAAGATCCAACACGTCCAAATGAAGGTGTACAGTTTGATGCAGTGGTTATGAATCCACCTTATTCAGCGAAGAACTGGAACAGAGCAAGTTTAAAAGTCAGCGACCCTCGTTTTGAAGTAGCGGGAGTGTTGCCACCAGACTCCAAAGGAGATTTTGCATTTCTTTTACATGGATTATTCCACTTAGGTACAAACGGAACAATGGCGATTGTCTTACCTCACGGAGTTCTGTTCCGTGGTTCATCTGAAGGTGAGATTCGTGAACGATTGCTCAAGAAGAATTACATTGATACCATCATCGGCTTGCCAAGCAATTTATTTACCAATACAGGTATCCCAGTAGTTATTATCATTCTGAAGAAGAACCGAGCAATCGGCGAACCTGTCTTAATCATTGATGCCTCTCGCAACTTTATTAAAGTTGGCAAACAAAACATGCTACAAGAAAAAGACATCGCTAAAATCGTGGATACGTATGTTGAACGAAGAGAAGAGAAAGGGTACAGTCATTTAGCAACTCGTGAGGAAATACTGGCGAATCAGTATAATATGAATATTCCTCGCTATATTGAGGCGCTTGACGAAGAGATTCCTCATGATGTAGATGCTCACCTCCTTGGTGGGATTCCTCAGAAGAACATCGACGACTTGAAGATTTTGCAGTCTACCGTGTCGGATATTTTGGGACAATCATTGAGAGAAATTCGTGCCGGTTATGTTGAACTATTGAAACCAGTTGATGAAATTTCTGTAGATATATTGAGTGACTCGCGCATTATTGACACATCAAAAGAAGTCGAAGGTAAAGCCAAATCTTATATTGATAGATATTGGGGTATTCTACGGAATGTAAGTAACTGCAGTAGTTTGACTCAGTTAATGGATGAAATGCTTGTTGAAATCAAGGTGATGTTGTCAGAGTTTAAGTATATTGATGCTTATGATGGATATCAGATTGTGGCTGAGATTTGGAAGAATGCACTGGCACATGATACAGAAATAATTGCGTCAAGTGATTTCTATACGGCAGGACGCACTCGCGAGCCGAAAATGGTAACTAAAGGAACGGGTGAAAAGAAACGTGAAGAGCAAGATGGCTGGTTTGGCAGTATTGTACCGAATGAGTTGATCGCGCAACGTTTATTCAGTGATGAGCTAGAAGAAATCGAATCAAAAAATGTTCGTATTCAAGAGATTGAAGCTGAGCTGTCAGACTTGATTGAGGCTGCAAAAGTTGAAGATAGCGATGAAGCTAATGCTTTAGGCGAGATCTTGAATGAAGCGGGTGAAGCCTTTGAGAACAAATCAGTCAAATTAGAGCTGAAGAAGGCGATCAAGGGAACAGCTGAATATAACCTACTGAGTAAAGTTGAGAAGTTATTCGCAGATAAATCAGAGATCAGCAAAGCCGTGAAAGATGAAGAAAAAGCGCTTAAGGAAGCCGTGTACGAGCGTATCTTAATTTTGACAAACGAAGAAATCGACAATCTGATGTATGAAAAATGGTTCGGCAACGCCGCGGATGCTATGGTTCGTTTGGTAGAGCTACCGCTAAAAACAGAGCTGAGAATGTTGCAAATGTTGAACAATCGCTATGCCGATACGTTGTCGGCAATTGATGATGAAAGTCGAGACTTGGAATCGGCGTTTGAAGCCTTAATGAGTGAATTGGTGGTGCGGTAATGACTGAGCAAAAAAAAATAGTGCCAAAAAGGCGATTTAAGGAATTTCAAAACGATCAATCTTGGGAACAGCGACAATTCTTCGACAATATCAAAAATACTATTGATTTTCGTGGAAGAACACCCAGGAAATTGGGGCTAGACTGGAGTGAAACGGGTTATCTAGCATTATCCGCCTTGAATGTTAAAAATGGATATATCGATCCAAGCGCAGATGCTCATTATGGAAATCAAGAGCTATACGATAAATGGATGACTGGAAGTGCACTAAGATATGGCCAAGTGCTTTTTACAACTGAAGCCCCAATGGGAAATGTTGCGCAAGTACCTGATAATAATGGATATATTCTAAGTCAACGAACGATTGCATTTGATGTTAATACAGAAAAGATTACCGATGACTTTCTCGCTGTGCTTTTACGCTCTCCGAAAACATTTGAAGAACTATCCGCTTTGTCTAGTGGAGGAACAGCTAAAGGAGTAAGTCAAAAGTCTATGTCACAGTTAAAGGTTATCGTACCGTCAAATCTTGAAGAACAAACTAAAATAGGAGCCTTTTTCAAGAACCTCGACCACCTCATCACCCTTCATCAGCGTAAGTTAGAAAAAGCGGAAGCGTTAAAATCTGCTTATCTTTCTGAAATGTTTCCCGCTGAAGGTGAGTGCGAGCCAAGAAGGAGATTTGCCGGATTCACTGACGCTTGGGAACAGTGTACGGTTGGAGAACTGACAAATGTAGCATCAGCGGCTCGCGTTCATAAAGAAGAATGGGCTTCATCGGGAATACCATTTTTCAGGTCAAGTGATGTTGTATCTGCTTACAAAGGAAAAGAAAATGAGAAGGCATTTATCTCAATTGAACTATATGAACAGTTAGCAAGGGTTTCCGGAAAACTTGAAAAAGACGATATTTTGATTACCGGAGGAGGTTCTATTGGAATTCCTTATATTGTGCCTAATAACGACCCTTTGTACTCAAAAGATGCCGATTTAATATGGATAAAGAGTACAGAGAAATTCAATAGTCGATACCTTTATACTTATTTTACCTCGCCGGAATTTAGGAGATATTTAAGGGGTATTTCTCATATCGGAACAATAGCCCATTACACAATTGAGCAAGTAAAAGAAACTCCAATACGCTTGCCTTCCATTGACGAGCAGAATGAAATCGGCTCATATTTTACCCAGCTAGACCACCTCATCACCCTTCATCAGCGTAAGCTGGAAAAATTACAAAGTATTAAAAAAGCATACCTAAATGAGATGTTTGTATAGAAGGGAGCGTAAGTTATGAGTAGTGCACCAAAAACTGCAGCAGAAAAAACCTATCAAGAAAATTTTGTTAAAAAGCTTAAAAAATATAAATGGCAAGCTCCTGACTTCTTAGATGGAAATATTCAAAAAGTGACCGTAGCTGATCTGGTTGCTCATTGGCGTGGCGAATTGAACCGTATTAATGCCGACCAGCTGGAGGGTGTGGAATTAACGGATAACGAATTCAAACAAGTCATGGCAAAAGTTAACCGTATCAGTAACAGCTATGAGGCAGCCAAAATTTTAGCCATTGAAGAATCAAAAGGAAAGATTGATGGCATTTACCGAGATGACAATCCAAATATCACGAGAAAACAAATCACGTTGACCATATTTAAAAAAGCTGAAGTCCGTGGCGGAGATTCAAGCTATAAAATTGCTAGAGAAGTACAGACATCAAATAACAACCGTTTTGATCTTGTCTTGCTTATCAATGGCTTACCATTAATTAATATTGAGCAAAAACGTACGGACAAAACGCTAGACGAGGCATTTGGACAGTTTATACGCTACTATCGTGACGGCGAATACAGCAATAACTTTATGGCCTTTTCGCAGATGATGGTCATTACTTCTGAAATTGCTACTCGATATTTTGCTACTCCAAAAACCGTAGGAGATTTTAACCCTAGCTTTGTCTTTCATTGGTCCGATAAAGACAACAAACCGATTAACAATTGGCAAACAGTAGTGGAGCACTTTCTGATGATTCCAATGGCTCATCAAATGGTCGGAGATTACTTGGTGATTGACGAAGCTAAAGATGAAGAAAATAGGCGACATATGCTATTGCGCCCATATCAAGTGTATGCCCTACAATCTGTTGAAGGTGCTGCTTTCGGTTGGGACAATGATGAGAAAATTCCTCATGGCGGATTTGTTTGGCATACCACTGGTTCAGGGAAGACCATTACGAGTTTTAAGACAGCTTTGTTTTTATCGACTAGAGCAGGGTTTGATAAGGTCGTATTCCTTGTTGATAGACGAGAGCTAGACAATCGCACAAGTGAGAACTTCAAAGCGTATGCTGCTTACGAGGCTGTCTCCGTTGATGATACGAAGCACACCTACCAGCTTAAAAAGATACTTAAATCAGTGAAAAATGGAATTGTGGTAACGACCACATTCAAACTGAATTCTTTAGTTAAAGAGCTGGAAGAAGCTCATGATCATAGTTTAGCAGATAAGAAAATCGTTTTTATCATTGATGAAGCTCACCGTACGACAATGGGACAGATGATGGGAACCATTAAGAGTTATTTCAAGAAAAATGGACTTTTCTTCGGCTTTACCGGAACCCCTTTATTTGATGAAAACAAGACCAAAGGGAAGGTCAATGAAAAAAGCGAAGTCATCAATACAACTGAGAAGTTATTTGGACCCAAGTTACATCAATATACGATTGATGAGGCGATTGCGGATAAAAACGTATTAGGTTTTCACGTTGACTATATCAACACTGGAGAATTCAAGAGTTATGATGATTTAAGAGAACAATTAGCTGAGAAGATCAAGGAAGAACATCCTGAGTTGACGGAAAGAGAAATCGAACGTCAAGTTCAAGAGATGTCAGAAGTTGACGTTGAAAAGCAAGCTCAAAAACGAGGATTGTTAGCATACCAAGATGAAACGCATATCCCGCGTGTGGTTGAAGAGATTCTAAATAACTGGGAATCTCAATCACAAGGTAGAGAGTTTAATGCTATTTTAACAGTGGCTTATAAAAACCGAGTGATCGCTTATTACAATGAATTCAAGAAACAACTGACAGCTCGTGGAGAAAAGTTAAACGTGGCTATGACGTTTAGTTTCGGTAATGAAAATGATCCTACACCAATAGATCCTAAACTTGTAAAGGGTATGTTTAAGGACTACGCTGTATTTACAGGTATTGAGTTTGTTGCCGGTGATAAAAAACACGGTGAGGATGCTTATTTTGAAGATCTCGTGGAGCGTGCCACTCGCGGCGGTAGTGGACGAAATTCCAAGAATATTGATCTAATCATTGTGGCAGATCAATTACTGACAGGCTATGATTCTAAGCGTCTTAATACACTTTATGTTGACCGTTCACTTGAACTTCAAGGTCTGATTCAAGCCTACTCACGAACAAACCGTGTGTTTGGCTCAAATAAAGAGTTTGGAACGATTATCAACTTCCAATATCCACGGCTTACCGAGCAAATCGTAGATACAGCTTTGAAACTGTATGGGAGCGGTGGCAAGAGCAGTAAAGCAATCGTGGATACTTATGAAACTGCTGTAAAGAAACTAGCAATAAAAGTTATAGAAATGATTCCGACTCTACCTGATCCTACTGAATGGCAGACAATTGAAAATGATGAAGGGAAAAAAGAAGCATTTGTACTTGCTTTTAAAGATGCTGCCGAACAGCTAAATTTAGTGGGACAATACTATGAATTTATATGGGTTGAAGTAGACTTTGGTATTGATGAGCACACTTGGTTGCAATATGTCGGTGCCTATAAAAACTTAACTTGGAAGCCAGGAACTCCACCTCCGCCAACACCAATTAATCCACTTGTTGGAAAAACTAAGCTGGCGGGAACGCAAGTAATCGATGCGAATCATATCCTTAAATTGATTGGTTCAAAAGTTACCTCCCCCAACGGCGTGCAAACGGTAGATAGTGAAACACTCCGTATTATTTATGAACAAATACAAGAGTTGAGTAACATGGGGGAATACGAGCAAGCAAAGTTATTGAAAGAATTTGTAGATACTGAGCTTGTGCCTGGTAACTTATCGAGCGGTCTGGATTTTGATGAAGCATTTGAAGTTTGGAAAGCAAGTAAGCTGCAGAATGTAGTCAATGGATTTTCTTTAGAGTGGGGACTAGATAGTCTATTACTTGGCAAGTCAGTGAACTCATATTCTACATCACAGCCTGATGTTGTTCCTTATATCAATGAACTCATTAGTAGTGTTGATTTTAGTAAGGCAACCAACCAAACGGCAGGTAGCTTATTAAGGCATAATATGACGCTAACTACCAAACTTCCGGCGTGGATTGCTGAAATTAAGCAAAAATATAGCTAAGCTGAGGGTAGCTTTAAATTGAGAGTGAAAACAATGAATGACCTGTAATAACAGATTATGTTAAATTATTAGTCGAGGAGATACTTTCCTTGGCTTTTTTACTTATACTCGTTAACAACGATGGAATACGGTTACAGGGGATAAAGTATCACCTGTACGCATAACTGATCAACAAACGTACGAATGATCAACTTACTGCATTAGACCCTTTCATGTTTTCAATTGGTATTGAATCATTTGAACTAGAGTTATTGGTAGGTATTAATTGAGAAATTAGATGCAGTATTTCAGATCCTGGAATTGATACGGAGGGTGTATAGTGGGTAATTTCAAATTACTAAAGTATTGGTTTCAAAATGATAAAGAGACATTAAGTATTGATTTCTTGCAGCCACAACAACCATATGGTGGTGATCTTATCACTACCCTTTTAATAGGTCCAAATGGTATGGGGAAAAGCTTTATCCTTTCTCAGATTGCTGAATCCTTCCGTTGGTTGGATCATTTAAAGAAACAAAAGAGAGGTAGATTTGTTTTAAAAAACAACTGGTTTCAAATCACCTATAAAATGAATAATGATATTTATCAGGTGGAGGTTCAAAAAAAGAGTGTCAAATTACAAAAAAATAAAGAAAAAATTGAGATTGATAATTTAAAGCTACCGAGCAACGTTTTAGCGTTATCTTACATGTCAAATGATAAGTTCATGTTTCCTAATAAGAAAAATGATGAGACATATGAATTATATAAATATCTAGGTTTACGAGACGCCTCTAATGTTACATTTTCTAACTCCACAATAAAAAAAATAGTTGATAATTTGAGTGTTATCTCTATAGACAAGGTAAGGATAGATAAGTTAACAGAAACGTTGGAATTTCTTAAACTCGAACCAAGAGTACAGATATGTTTTGAAGCACAGAGACGTGCAAATACATTTTTTAATAGCATATTGGATAACAATGAAATCGAGGAACTTATTAAGAATATTAAAGAAACGTCCGACTTTAGGGCGGATAAAGTTAAGAATTGGACAAGGGAAAAAATCGACTCATTAATCCATTTTATAAACGTTACAGTCAAGAATAGATTAATAAGCATCACTAAACAAAACACAACACTTTGTTATGATATTGATCTAAATGACATTTCAAACAACATAAATTTTGTTAAAGATTATGAGTATTTATCCGCATTAATTTCGTTAAAATATTTGAGACTTCCAAAATTGAAGATTGCCAGGAAGGATTTATTTGATTTTGAAGAAGCTAGTTCAGGTGAAAAACAGTTTTTATTCACCACATCCCAACTACTTGCTAACCTACAAGAGAATTCTCTCGTTTTACTAGACGAACCGGAGATCAGTCTTCATCCAAACTGGCAACTCGAGTATATGAACTGTCTTAAAAAAGTTTTTGCAGGGTGCCACTCACATTTTATCGTAGCCACCCATTCACATTTTTTAATATCCGATCTACAACCGGAGTCTTCAAGTATTGTATCCCTCAATAAGGGGGAATATGACACAGTAGAATCAAAGCTGCACGATGAAAATACTTTCGGTTGGTCGGTAGAGGATGTCCTCTATAATATCTTCGGAGTATATACAACAAGAAACTTATATGTTGCAAAGAGACTGGATTCATACTTGCAGAAAATTAGTCTTGATCCGGAAGCTATAACTGATGAGGATGTTACGGAAGTAAGGTTAATTCATAACTCATTGAGGGCAGAAGACCCTTTGAAATTTGTTACTGAAAAAATCATTGAAAGGTTAATAGTCGTATGAAATTACCATATACGCTGACTACTACAGAAAAGACTCTGGTTGTGAATAATTTACCTTTGAATCCTGACTCCTGGGAACAAAGCAAATTTGATAACTTAAAAGCGGCAATACGTGCTCATTTAATTAATATTAATATCATTCATCAAAGTCCCGTTGATGGAGTAGCGGTAACATCGTGTTTTTATTGTAAGTCTGAGTTCAATCTCACCTCGCAAGTATTACATATTGAACATATTCTCAACAAGAAACATTATCCTGCTTTTACATTTGAACCACATAATTTAACAATCGCTTGTCCTGTATGTAATTCATCCAAAGGGACCCAAGCAGCGCATTCTCTTCCGGTTGGGTCAAGCGGCACATATCCTATAAGTAATTTTAGAATTATCCATGCATACTTCGATAATTACGAGGATCACATTGAACTTCAGGATGAAGTTTTTCACTTCGGGCTTACACCAGTAGGGGAAGAAACCATTCGAATATGTAGGTTGTATCGAAGTATGCTGGCTGAGGAACTCGCAAAACAGGCACAAAGAAGGAAAAGTGACGATACTGAGGGACTTTCTGAAAAACTCATTGCTGCAAAAAGTTCAAGTGAAATTCACCATTTAACTCAATCAATAGATTCACTTACGTTAAAACTACGCGACTTAGTTCAAATTCGTAAACTTATGCGTGTAGTAAATGGATGTGTTGAAGTTAAAGCCACTCTAACAGAGTTACGTGACAGGTTTGACCTATTTTCATTGTTAACTGCTATGAGTGAGGAAGACTTTGATATATTAATGTCTTTCCTGAACAGCTTTGATACTTTTAACAGGATAAATAGATTAATTCAAAAGAAGCAAATTAAGAAAGAAATTGATGAAATCATCGGGTCAGACTTATCCCTTAGTAACAGCCAACGTATGAAAACAATCATCAATATTTTAGTAACACAAACGAGTAGCTCTCACAAAGTTGTCAACATTATCAAGAAAAATTACAGTGATGGATTCACAGATTTTTGTGAAGATTTATGTTCGATACAAGAAACTGCTAACAATTTTGATAGGATAAGAAAATGCATTGAATTATTGTCTGCTATTAACAGAACCCAAAAGGTTAAACGGTCCCTCTTAGGTATTACTGAACAACAAATTAATACGATACAATTAGCGATAAGTGGAATCTGTTTATCGCCCTTACAAACTAGTGAAAACAGGTTGTTTTTAAGGAGTCTAAACCTGCTGTTTATGTTGAGAAATACCTTATTCCACTACAACTTTAGTGAACTTGCATCGAAAAGGGATCTGGTAAATAAGCTTGGTTCCTAATTTTGGGCTATCCCATCGAATTCGGGACACTACTGTCAAATTTGCGATTTGGAGCGAAACGATATGACACTTCCAATTGAACTGGCTTCTATATTTCGTGTAAAACAAAAATCCTACAAAATGATCTTGATCCTATCCATATTGGATGAATACCAACAAACAAAGCTTCAATTCCTACCGCTCAATGCTGTTGCTGAGCGGTTTTTGTCTTATTTCCGAAACGCTACCGATGCAGGAACTAAGGTGGACTCGCCACCTCAGAAAGTAGCTCCGAATTGGGAGACGCTTACTCTAGCCCAAACTAAGACTCTCCTACAAACCCCAATCGATGCGCTCAAGTCTATTCTGGAAGCGAATTCGGAGACGATCACCTTTACAACTCATATATGGTCAATACTCAATGATCAACTTCTGACTGAACTCAGGGAGTATGCACAATCTGAACTAGAAGCCTATAACGAAGCGCTCACTAACTCCTCGTTTTCATTGAAAGCTGCGTTTGATCAGCTGTTAAACAATTATTTAGATTACAAAACTCAAAACTTCGGCGGGCACCCCGTTGGACCTATGGTTAGACAGGAGATCCCTTCATTTATTATATCACAGGAATTCGTCGGTCCAGATTACAAGGTGCAGGGATCTATTGGCCAAGGAAACTGGGTTGGTGTACCGTGGATCGCAATACTAGATAAACGTATCAACGCATCGATCCAGAGTGGCGAATATATTGTCTATCTCTTCTCTGAAGATATGAGCGCAGTATACCTGACACTAGCACATGGGGTAACCGAACCAATTAAACAATACAGAAGAAAGGGAGCCTATCAATATTTCAAGCAAAAGTCCGACGAGATGCGAAGCTACTTACCGCTTGAAAATATGCAAATTGATGAGAATATTGCTGGGGTTGGAGATGACTATCAGGCTGCGATTGTTGCATCGATTCGTTACGAACGGAACAACATTCCGGAGGATACGCAGTTACTCGAAGATCTTCGAAATGTTGTCGACAACTATAGAATGTATGCAGATAAAGTGCTTGAGAATAAGCAAGAACAGCAGATTGAGCGGCCTGCATTTACGTTCACAATAGCTCATCTATATTTAGGAAATGGAATCATTCGATATTTGGGAATGAATCAAGATCGTTATGTTTCCATAGAAGAGCTTATCAACAACCAAGCATCGGTGTTAAAGTCCGGCGATGATGTGAAAAATCCAAAAGAGCGAATCCAGCATATTGGGCGAGCGCTACAAGAGTTGGGTTTTACAGCAATTGAAGACAATGAACATTCTCTTACACATAGTGGAATTGAATATTACCGATCCTTAAGCCAGGAAAACTGGATATTAAGTCAGGGTCAGGTTCAGCATCTCCAAGATGTTCTTGCCAGCAGTGAACTTGAACCACATGCAAGTCGATTGATTAAATGTATGAACATGGGTATTTCGATTGTGAAGGAGCTTGGAACGTTTAAGCTCGAGTCCTTTAAACCATTATTTATTGCCGAGCTAGGAATGGACGCCGAGTGGGGGGCAGTAACTCAGGAGAATCGGGCACGGTTTATGTTGAGCTGGCTAGAGGAGCTCCAGTACATTCGCAAAACCAAAGACGAGTTCACATATAACGAGGTGGTGGAATTGGTGGACACGTTATCGGTAGCAGAGCGAATAATTCATATTAAATCTTATATCGAGAGTAAAGGGTTCCACTTTCCTCAAGGATTAATTGAAAACTTCTACTTGTCCTTGAAGAGTAAGCCTTTTGTGATCTTAGCTGGGGTCTCTGGTACAGGAAAAACGAAGCTTGTTAAGCTCTTCGCGGAAGCTGTCGGTGCTCAATTTAAATTGATACCTGTTCGTCCCGATTGGAGTGACCCGTCGGATTTACTTGGTTATAAAGACTTAACAGGCTCCTTCCGACCTGGTCAGTTGGCTGAAATTCTTGTTGAGGCATCCAAGGAAACAAATCAGAATAAGCCATACTTTATTTGTTTGGATGAAATGAACCTAGCGCGAGTGGAGCACTACTTCAGTGACCTACTCAGCGTAATTGAAACACAGGAGTGGCAAAATGGTCGAATCGTTACGGTACCACTTATTCAGAAAGAGAGTTTGATCGCCGAGGACCGGCCAATCTATGGCGGGCTAGCGCTTCCTGACAATGTCTATCTTATAGGCACAGTGAACATGGATGAAACTACGCATCCTTTTAGTAAAAAGGTGCTTGATCGCGCTAACACAATCGAATTCAATTATATCAATCTCGAGCAATTCCCAATGGGATCTATGGCCGATTCATCCTCACTACGAGTCTCTAATTCATTCTTGCGGAGTGAGTACCTGCAGCTCGTTGACGCTTTTGGACCTAATCAGGAGCTAATACGGCGGGTAACAGCACAATTGGTGAAGATTAACGAGATTCTTGAGCAAGTCCACTCCCATGTGGGCTTCCGGATCCGGGACGCTGTATGTTTCTATATGATTCATAATGAGCAGTACGAGCTAATGAGCGAGAATGAGGCGTTTGATTTGCAATTGCTACAGAAGCTACTACCACGCGTTCAGGGCAGCAGTTCATCAGTCAAGCGAGTGCTATTACAACTCCTACAGGAAGCACTAGGAAGAAACTTAACCATTAACAATTTGATGGATGATGCATCTGAGCTCTATATGCCGTTGCGATCGAATGAACAAGAGAAAGAAGCAAAATATCCGCTAAGTGCACGCAAGCTGGCATTCATGCTCCGGAGGTTAGAGGAAGATGGATTCACCTCCTATTGGCTCTCCTAATCGCAGCATCGAGTTGTTACGTATTGAGACCACCGCATTTAATATTTACATTCACGGAAAGCCATTTCATCCGACTGTGGATTCGCTGCAGCTTCATCGTAACGAGGAGCAGCAGCTTATTCCTGCTCAGTTATTACTGTCCTTGAATTCTGGGATGCTAGAAGTAGAGAACATACTAGTATTTAACCCGGAAGCTCGAAGGCTTGTGGAATGGCAAGTGGGGGAGAAAGCCTATCCTTTGTTCTTTGAGACGCAGCCATATGAATTTGTTCTTGAGAAGAAAGATGATCTCCCTATAAGCTTCTACCATGAGAATGTGAATCTTCGGCAAGCTGTGAAGCCACTGGGCAAGGGTCAAATTCTCTCTGGTATATTAAACTTCCAGAACGAAGTCGGATTAACCGACCTAGAGTTGCGGATGCATGGGAAGTCGTTGCTCACGTTACAGCTAGAGATTTTTCCAGTGAAAATGGATTACAAGCATGACTATCAGATGATCCTGAATGACGTGAATCAGCAGATCTATAACTTATCGTTTGATTTTCTGCGGAAGACGTACAATCTAACAGGACTCAAAGAGACGAAGAACCAGAGTCTAACGGAGTTCTTTTCCATTCTCAAACATGTCTTTGGTCAGTTAATTCAAGCGGTGGAGCGAATTCAGTTTGCACCACATTCTAAACATCAGGTTGAGCATCGAATAGTCTCGTCAGGGAGGGTTAGGAAGCCTGGGAAGAGGAATGTGCAGTTCCTTAGCAAGCATCCGCATCTTTTTGAGAGAGACAACCAAGGCATGGTTACTATTCATGGGCAACGCTACAATCCAACTCATGCTCTGGAGACCAAACGCTATGTGGATTACGATACGAATGAGAACCGGTTTGTGAGATGGGTATTACTCCGAATTGCCCAGAAGCTGAAGGTATTAAAGCAACGTCTAACTGAAAGAGGGAAGGTCCTTGATCCGCATCTCTCCCATCAGCTCGCAGACATGCAAATTCAGATACAGCGGCTACTTGGATTGGATTTCTTGCAGGTTAAAGATATGCGCCAGTTGTCGATTACGCTTGTACTACAGATGGCACCAGGGTACCGGGAAGTGTATCGTAACTATCTCATGCTGATGAAAGGGCTATCGATTCAAAGTGACTTGTTCCAATTGTCGATGAAAGACTTGGCACAGCTCTATGAGTACTGGTGCTTCCTCAAAATTCATGACCTGCTTAGCCGTAAATATGAGCTGCTAAAGCAAGATATAATCAAAGTGAATCGTACAGGTATCTTTGTCACGCTAGATAAAACGCAGAAGGCGAAGATGGTTTACCGGAACCCCAAGAACGGTGAGGTGTTTACGCTATATTACAACACACTACCGCAAGGGGAAGAGACACCAACGGTTTCTCAGCGTCCAGATAATGTGCTGACACTTAAGAAGAACGATTCGAAGACTGTGTACAAATACATTTTTGATGCGAAGTACAGATTGGATCCGGCATATGAAGGTACCCCGTATAAGAGGAATTACAAGACACCTGGACCTGAGGAATCAGATATTAACACGATGCATCGATATAGAGATGCGATTGTCTATGAAGAAGATGCTGCCGATGGACTCGAGCGGAGTATGTTTGGAGCGTATGTGCTATTCCCATATCACAATGAGGAGGAGTACAAAGAGCATCGATTCTATAAAAGCATACAAATTGTCAATGTAGGTGCCTTTCCGTTCTTGCCTAATGCAACGATGCTAATGGAAGATTTTCTGGATGAGATTATTATGGACAGTCCCGAGAAGTCATACGAACGCGCAACAAGGCCAAGCGGCACGAAGACTTATTACAAGAACCAGTTGAATGGAAGGAACATGCTGGTAGGCTCCTTGCGCAATGTCGACCAACTAGATAATGCATTGAAGTATGGGTTCTATCATGTGCCTCTTGAGAATTTGACGGACCATACTATACTCTCACAGTTGGAGTATATTGCGATGTACCAATCCGTGAAGAAGTTCGAATCGGAAGGTAGAGGCGCTGGTATTCACTGGTTCGGTAAGATCAAGCACTGGCAGGTCCTTAGAAGGAAAGAAATCACGGAAATTCCCACGCGAGCAGCTACTGAGGACAAGTTATATGTAAAATTTATGGTCGAGAGTTGGGAACAACGAGAGAAGCCAATTATCCCAGGTGGACACGGTGTTTACTCATTACTATTCACGTCAAAATATATCTTTGATCGCGCAATTGAAATTTCAGAACTGAGGCTTGAATCTGAGGAAGACATTCGATTTTGGCGTGAACAACGACGACAAGGGCATGTAAAGGTCGAGCTCAATCATGAGCAGGTTGATTTAGCTAGCGATGTTGAAGTTATTACAGAAGTTGATAAAGAGGATGTGATTATGCGTGATACTAGTAGCGGCAGCTATAATCGAGGATAAGCAGGGAAAAATTCTGATTGCAAGACGTAAAGAAGGAAAGTCGCAGGGAAGGATGTGGGAGTTTCCTGGAGGTAAGATTGAAGCCAATGAGACGGCGGAGGAATGTCTCCGCAGAGAACTGCGAGAAGAGATGAATATTGAGATTGATCCATATGAATTTTTCGGAGAAAATGACCATTTCTATGGAGAGTTACATATTAAGTTAATCGCGTATAAGGCCCAGTTTCTTGGCGGTGAGATTAAGCTAGTTGATCATGATGATTATAAGTGGGTGAGCCATGGTCAATTATTTGAGTATGAGTTTGCACCAGCTGATGTGAAGTTTGTTGAAATGTTAGGGTTGTCTGTGAGGTAATCAAACTTTTCAATTCGATGGAGGACCTTAAGGAAGGAATTGAAACTATGTTTAAAAAGATTCTGAGCATGTTAGGGCTCGGTAAAGAAGAAGTCTCTAAAGCAAAGGCAAAAGATGCCAAGAAAAAAACTTCCCAGAAACCTAAAATTGAATCCACTCGCATCGGAGAGCTTGGCGAGCATAAAATCAACATTCAACTCGATCAGTTACAGAAAGAGTGCCGCTACTTAAGCGATCTTATGATTCGCAACACAAAGGCTCGTTCCGGTTTCTCTCAAATCGATCATGTTATCATTTCTCCATACGGGCTGATTGTCATTGAGACCAAAAACTATAATGGTGAAATAAAGGGAAGTAGGACTGATAAGAATTGGACGGTAAACAAGAGGTATAAACTTTACAACCCACTCATGCAAAACTATGGACATATTAAAGCTCTTGAAGGTGTACTGCAAAACCATCCTTCGCTACTTTATATCTCTATGGTATCGTTTACTATGCGTTGTCGTTTTGCTATTGATCCAGATTTGCGGAAGATAGAATCCAATGAGCTTATTGTATACGATGTTGAACTTTCTGAGTTTGTTACACGCAAATTGAATAGGCTTCGTGCAACAGTTGGTGAGCCATCACTTACTACAGTTGACATTATAAATATTGAGAATAGTCTTAAAGCTGCTAACATTACTGATCCTACTGTACGAGCGGCACATGTAAAAGTCTTAAGGGAAGCAAAGCATTAACTAAAGAATCTACTACTTGTACCGAGGAGTCTGGAAATCATGCCAATCTACAACAAACTTGTCCGAGACCGCATTCCGGAAATTATCAGCAACAGCGGGAGTACGATGTCGACACGTATATTGGATGAAGAAGAGTATCGGACAGAACTTCGAACCAAGTTGAATGAAGAAACAGAGGAGTACTTGACTGCAGAGACGGACGATGAAGCGCTTGAGGAGTTGGCAGATGTCTTAGAATTACTCCACGCATTGGCAGTCTCGCATGGATTTACACCAGATCAGTTGGAGGAAGTGCGCATGGTTAAAGCTGAGAAGCGAGGCGGCTTCCAAGATCGCATCTACCTGATCGAGGTTCACGATGCCTGACATTAAGCTAATTACCGAGAATCTAGTGGATGAGTTGATTCCTGGAATTAATCGGGCTTCGGGGATCTATATCCTTACTTCTTTCGTAATGGAGTCTGGCGTTAAGCTCCTGGCACCGCATTTGAAGGAAGCAGCGCTGCGGGGAGCCGAAGTAAAGTTACTTGCCGGGGACTATTTGTTCGTCACCCAGCGAGAGGCATTACGGGCGTTAAGTACTAAACCGAATCCCGAGCGATAATTAATCGCTCGGGTCTTTTTTTTCTCGTTTTAATGACACATCCCTCAATCTTAACAGTAAACGCCGAACCCGCAATGTGCCACAATGACTGGAAGACTGAATTTGAATGATGGGGAGTATTTACATATGCAAATGATGGCAGATGCGCTTACGGTGTTGGGATCACGAATTGGAATCGGGTGGGATCCGGGGAGGCGCAGGGCTGAACTCCGGGACGCTCGACCCGAATAAGTTCCTTCAGGAATACAATGACAAGCTGGTGAAAGCCGGCGCCGATAAGGTGCAAGAGGTAAAACAAACTGCTCTTGATGCATTCGTCCAGCAGAAAGCCTTGAAATAAACAACCAACCGATTCGTTCCACAAGACCGCGCGACAAGAGCAGAGGCTGTTACAGTGCTGCTGAACTTGCTGGCACAGAACATGATCAGTAAGTAAACGATAGCGGCAAACGTAAGACGTGTACGGAAATTCTTGATCGCCCTAAACGATCAATCCGTCACGTCTTTCGTTTCCTTATACCCGTAGGCTAGGAAGCTCAAGCTCATGCAATTTCCTCTTCGTAAACCGAAACAACGCGATTAGCACTACAGAAGCCACTGGATAGAAGGCGATGGAATAATAGAGCTTCCAGCCAGTGTAGTTCAGCACATGGTTCTGGACACATAACCATTCGAAGAATAGCGAGAATCCCGTCCAGCAAGCAATATACCAGATAGTCTTTCGCCCGTAGAGCTCGAACTTATCGTAAAGAAATAAAAAGATCGTAGAGCAGCTCGGATACATGAAGAAATGATACAGCGCACCCGAAAGCTCATACGTCGGATTATCGCCGAAATAATACAGGTGGAACGGAGTAGCGATAAAAAAGTAATCAATGGATGCCACTAAAACCAAGTTGTACATCCAGATGATAACAACCATCGCAAGAGAGAAGTATTTTCGAATGGGGCAGAAGACTATTAATGCTAATGTGGCGGTGATAATGAAGAACCATTCGTTCCAATCGAATGTCACATTCATGCCGAATTTCCCCCTTTGAACAGAATGTTGCGAAACAGCTTCATGCATACGACTAGAAAGGGCAATGTGATTACCCAGAGCGCGATCGTCCACCAGGCCCGCCAATCAGCGTGAATCAGTATGCCGGATACATGATCCAGTCCATCAAGCGTTGAGAAGAGGAGGATGAAGCCGATGTATAAAGCGAGCTTTCGCAGGAAAGAGCTCATCCTTAGCAGTAGTTGGAGGAACACAACCATGAGCAGCGGATAGAGAACCATTCGATTCAGGAAATGTGCAGCCTTAGGCGTAAACATGTCGGGAATAATCAATGTCTTGAAATTCATAAAGCAGAGCGCAGAGTAGTTCTGATAAATATAGGAAGCAATCCACCAGTACACAAAGATTTCAAGAATGTGCATCGCTTTTCGCGTTTTCATGAATACGAATACTACAGCTGCGTTCAGTAAGATATACAAGAACAGAAGCATCTCTTAAAACCCCTTGTTACTCGCAGTATAATCCCCATTAGATTATCCATTTTTTTCAAATTCATTCCTTGCCGTGATGGACTTCGTTCGTTGACTCCCCTGCAAAATCTAAGTTAAGATAATCAAGCAACTTGCAACCGATTTCAGCAGGAGTAAGGAGGCTCACCATGTTAAGCACCCCACACAACCTAAATCCATATTCCCTTGAATATGCCCAAGAGCTCGACAAGCAAGATGAGCTTGCCTATTTTCGCAACGAATTTTACTTAAATCCAGACTCCATCTACATGGACGGTAACTCACTTGGCTTATTATCCAAGCGAGCAGAGCAGTCGCTGCTTAATATACTCGCAGCTTGGAAAATCCAAGGTATCGACGGTTGGACGCAGGGCGGGTACCCATGGTTCTACCTCTCGGAGAAGCTGGCAGCCATGAGCGCTCCGCTCGTTGGGGCTGACGTAGATGAAATAATCGTAACGGGCTCAACGACCGTGAACCTCCATCAGCTAGTGGCTACTTTCTATAAACCGCAAGGCACTCGCACGAAGATTCTCGCGGATGAGCTGAATTTCCCTTCAGACATCTATGCGCTGCAAAGCCAGCTCAAGCTGCATGGCTACGACCCTGATGAGCATCTCATTCGAGTGGCAAGCCGTGATGGACGCTTCCTCCACGAAGAGGACATTATCGCAGCGATGACAGACGAGGTTGCGTTTATCGTGCTACCAGCGGTGCTGTACCGGAGCGGGCAAGTTCTCGATATGAAGCGCCTGACAGCTGAAGCGCACGCGCGCGGCATCTTGATTGGTTTTGACGGCTGCCATTCGGTTGGATCGATCCCTCACCAATTCAGTGAGTGGGACGTTGATTTTGCCTTCTGGTGCAATTATAAATACTTGAACAGCGGACCGGGAGGAACAGCGAGCCTGTACGTCAACCGCAAGCACCACGGGACTTCCCCTGGCCTTGCAGGATGGTTCGGTTCGCGCAAAGATAAGCAGTTCGATATGGAGCATCAATTCCACCAAGCGGAGACTGCGGGTGCATTCCAGATCGGGACGCCGAACATTCTCAGCATGGCGCCGCTCATCGGTTCGCTCGAGCTGTTCGCAGAAGCGACTCTCGAGAAGCTTCGTCAGAAATCGCTGCACATCACGCGATATATGATGGAGTTAATTGAGCATGAACTAGGCGCGTTCGACTTCACAATCGGCAATCCACTAGAGGATGATCGCAGAAGCGGTCATGTGAGCCTCGAGCATCAGGATGCCGCGCGGATCTGCAAGGCGCTCAAGGAGCTGCAGCACATCGTGCCGGATTTCCGCGCTCCGAACATCATTCGTCTAGCACCTGTTCCGCTCTACACAAGCTACAGTGACGTATGGGAAACGGTACAGCGACTGAAAACCATCATGGCGGATAAGCAATACGAGAAATTCGCCAATACGCGCGATGTTGTCGCATAAGATGGAGAGAGGAGCGTTTAAGAGAGATGACCTTGATCGATATTTCTCGTCCATTGATGAATGGTGCGCCGACTTGGCCGGGGGATACGGCTTTCAACTATGAAGTGAGCTGGTCCAAGGAGCAAAGCGGCTCGGTGAACGTAGGCAAGCTGACGATGAGCATTCATACGGGGACGCATGTGGATTCTCCGTTTCATTTTGACAATGATGGCCGCAAAATCATGGATCTCGACCTGCAGCTCTACATCGGACCGGCGCGTATGATCGATGTATCTGGCCGCTCGAGCATAGGTGCGGAGGATCTGGTGGCGTACGACCTCGATGGGGTTACTCGTCTGCTTCTGCGCACAAGCTCATGGACCAACGCCGACGAATTCCCGTCACAAATTACGTGTCTGAGGGCAGATATAGCGCCATTCCTACATGCCAGAGGCATCCGTCTCATCGGAGTCGATGTCCCTTCGGTCGATCCCTTGGACAGCAAAGAGCTTGCAGCCCATCACGGTCTGCACACGCATGACATTCACATCCTGGAAGGGCTCGCCTTGGAACACGTCGCCCCAGGAGATTATGAGCTCATCGCGCTCCCGCTCCCGCTTGCAGAAGCGGACGGCAGTCCCGTGCGAGCCGTGCTTCGACCATACACATCATAGACAAAAGGAGCTAAGAACAGATGGCCGACACGCCTACACCGCAAAACAATAACAACGAGAATCTCGTTTCCGACTTCTCCAAGTCCATGTCTTACGGTGATTACCTTCACCTCGACCAAATTCTGTCCAGCCAGCATCGACTGTCTGGTCATCATGATGAAATGCTGTTCATCATCATCCACCAAGCTAGCGAGCTATGGATGAAGCTCATCTTGCATGAGCTGAATGCCGCACGCAGCAGCGTCCAGCAGAACAACTTGGAGCCTGCCTTCAAAATGCTCGCCCGTGTATCCAGAATCCAGCAGCAGCTCATCCAGTCTTGGGATGTATTATCTACGCTGACACCTGCGGAGTACATGGAGTTCCGGCATGCGCTTGGCAGCTCCTCCGGCTTTCAATCGTATCAGAATCGCCTGATCGAATTCGTGCTAGGCCTCAAGAAGCCGAGCGTGCTTGCCGTCTATGAGCATCAGCAGGAGCTGCACAAACAGCTGACGGATGCGATGAATGAGCCGAGCATCTACGATGCGGCGATTGGAGCGCTTGCGAAGCGCGGTTTGCCGATCGATCCGGAGTACTTGCAGCGCGACTGGTCACAGCCTTATGCAGAGAACGATAGCGTAAGAGAAGCTTGGCTGACGGTATACCGCGATGTCGAGCAGTACTGGGATCTGTACGAGCTCGCTGAGAAGCTTGTTGATATCGACAGCCGCCAGCAGCAGTGGCGCTTCAACCATATGGGAACGGTGGAGCGGGTCATCGGCTTCAAGCGCGGAACCGGCGGTTCGTCCGGCGTGGATTATTTGAAGCATATCGTCAGCCAGCGGCATTTTCCAGAGTTGTGGAGCCTTCGCACGGTATTGTAATGGTTTGAACGGTTATAGATAGGGCCGCCTATTGTGATAGGCGGTCTTTTTTAAAACTTGGAAGGTAGGAGGCAGCATTCATGAACGACGATGTCCTAACGAGCTTACAGCGAGATCGACTGATGGAGCAGGTGGCCAGCGAATATGGCTTTGAGGAGGTACGCATCACGTCCTTCATGGAAGGCTATGGATCGCGGTTCGTTGCTTTGCTTCATACGAGCCAAGGCAAGTTTGTGTTAAAAGCTAACGATCGCTCAGCAGTGTACGCCAAGGTTGTGCCCGCTTACGAGCATTTGCGCGAAAGTGGCTTTAACGGCATGATTAATCTTCGCAGCACCGTTGCAGGAAGGTTGTTTATCGATTTCGAATGGAATTCCGATTCCGACAACTCCGTTTGCGATACGGCTTGCTATCTGTATCCGTTTATTGAAGGGACAAGCCTTAGCGGGAGCTCGGAGCTGTTTGCCGGGGTCGGACATACGCTTGGGCGACTTCATAGGATCGAAGCAGCGCCGGAATTGCCGCAATGGGATTTGGATTCGCTGATAGGAGATATCGTCAACGACAGGCTGCCAAGCGTCCCCGAGCCGCATCGGTCGAACCTGCTGAAGCTTACGCCGGGATTCGCTAAGCTGTCCTCCCTTCCGAAAGCGATCATCCACGGAGATGTAGGGGAGAGCAACGGTGTATATGATGCTGTGAGCAATCGCGTCATTCTGATCGATTGGGACGGCTGCGGCATCGCTCCGCGAATTATTGATGCAGCTTATCCGCTGTTTGGGCTGCTGAACGATCAGCTGCAGTTTCAATGGGAGAAAGCGGAAGCCTACGCCGCAGCGTATGCCGAGTCGATCAAACTGACGATCGAGGAGCTGGAGTTGTTCCACTACGCGGTGGTGCTGCTGCCTTGCAATCATATTTTGCACGGACATCTAGGTACTAAGCTCGCCCGAATTCAGTGGTTTATCGACAATCGGGAACAGGTGGCGAGACTGTTCGAGCTGTAATCATGCCATCATTACTAATGATAGGTTTGCAACGAAAAAATAGCCCTCGATCTCACGCGGAGATCGGGGGCTATTTTCATTGAATCTTCTACTATCTCCCTAAACTACACAGTCGCTTCCATCTTCTGCGCCGAATGCAGCTTATAGTACCTGCCTCGCTTCGCGAGGAGCTCGTCATGCGAGCCGCTCTCGGCGATGCCTTTGTCAGAAATGTACATGATCCGGTCACAGTTCTTCACCGTCGAGAGACGATGCGCGATGATGAACGACGTCCGCCCCTTGAGCAGCTCATTAAGTCCCTTCTGGAGCAAGCGTTCGGTCTGAGCGTCGATGGACGAAGTCGCTTCATCGAGAATGAGGATGCTCGGATTCGCGAGCAGCGTTCTGGCGAATGAGATCAGCTGCTTCTGTCCTTGGGACAGCTTCGAACCGCGCTCGTTCACCTCAGTCATGTAGCCTTTCTCGAATTCGCGGATGAAATCGTCAGCGCAGACGGTTTTCGCAGCCGCGATGATTTCTTCTTCCGTAGCATCGAGCTTACCGTAGCGGATATTGTCCATAATCGTCCCTGAGAAAATAAAGCTGTCCTGCAGCATAATGCCCATCTGGCTGCGCAAGGATCTCAGCTGGATCGTGGAGAGATCATGGCCGTCGATGAGGATTTTGCCGCCAGTGATGTTGTAGAACCGCGAGATCAGGTTGACGACCGTCGTTTTGCCGGCTCCTGTTGGACCGACAAGTGCAACGCTCTCGCCTGCTTTAATGTCAAACGTCAGCTTCTCCAGAATGTTAACGCCTGGATCATAAGCGAAAGTCACATCATCAAAGGTCACGCGGCCTTTAATCGGCGGTAGCTCCTTTGCGCCAGGCACATCATTGACGGTAACCGGTTCGTCTAACGTCTCGAAGATACGCTCCAGATAAGAGACGGCGTTGATGAAGCTGTTGTACAAGTTCGAAATGTTCAATATCGGCTGCCAGAAGCGCGCCGCATAGCTGCTCATCGCTAGAATGACGCCGAAGGTCGCTTCTTCCGGCCCAATCGCCAGCAAGCCTACAAAATAGATCGCTGCCGTCACGAGCGTCGCCAAATTATCGACCGAGAACGGCATCAAGAAGTTGTAATACATCGTCTTCATCCAAGCTGAACGGTAATTCGTCGACAGACGCGTGAAGGTTTCTTCGTTATGCTGCTCGCGTGTGAAAATCTGCGTGACGCGAATGCCGCTAATGCTTTCTTGCAGATAAGCGTTCAGGTTGGAGCTTTTGTTAGAGATGTTCTGCCATCCCCGGCGCTGTTTCGTCTTGATCATCAGGACGACGCCCAAGAAGATAGGCAGTCCCGCTAGGATAACGAGCGACAGCTTAACATCAACGGCGAACATGAAGATCGCGATGAAGAGTAGGTTTAAGATCTCCAAGATCAGGTTGATAATCCCGTTGGACAGTACGTCCGATACGGAGTTGACGTAGTTGACAACGCGGATGAGGATTTTGCCCTGCGGACGGTCGTCGTAATATTGGAACGGCAGCTTCTGCAGATGCTTGAACAGATCCATCCGAATATCGAAGATAATATCTTGCCCGACACGGGTCATCATCCGTGATCGGATTGTGGCGAGTATAACGCTGACGACAATCGTTGCAAGCATAAGTAGCGAATACCAGAACAGTGACTGCTTCTCTTTCGCAGGAATCGTAACATCTACGATATGCTGCATAATGAGCGGCGCGGAGAGCGAGATGCCGGCTGACAAGGCGCTAAGCACGAACGCGATAATCATGGGCTTCTGCTGCCGTCTAATGTAGACGAGCGCCCGGCGGAAGTGCTTGATATTAAACGGTGATTCCAGGTTCTCGTCGATATCGAATTTATTTCTTGCCATACTTCACCATTGCCTCCCTTCCAATGCCCTCGTTCTGCAGCATGAATACATCGTAGTAATAACCGCGTTTCTCCAGAAGCTCCGCGTGCGTACCTTCCTCAATGATGCGGCCGCCTTCGAGAATCAGGATACGGTCAGCCTGCGCTGTTGTGGATACACGCTGCGCAATGATGATCTTCGTGCATGGGAAATCGAGCTCCCGCAAGCTTTTCTGAATATGCTCCTCGGTCTCCAAATCGACGGCGGACGTCGTATCGTCGAGGATCAGAATCGGCGGCTGAACAGCTAGTGCCCGTGCCAATGCGATACGCTGCTTCTGTCCGCCCGACAGGCCGACGCCGCGCTCGCCGACAATCGTATTGTAGCTCTCAGGCATTTTGCCAATGAAGTCGTGTGCTGCAGCAAGCTTGGCGAACTTCGTCACGTCCTCCTCTGGCATATCCGGGTCGCCGAACGCGATATTGCCGTCGATCGTATCGGAGAACAGCAGCACATCCTGTGTCGCCACGCCGATATTGCTGCGCAGCTCGTCAAGCGCCAGCTTGCGCACGTCGATGCCGTCGACGAGTACGCGTCCTCGCGTTACATCATAGAAACGGGGAATGAGGTTAATGAGCGTTGTTTTGCCAGCACCTGTTGCCCCCATGATGGCGATCGTCTCGCCCGGATCAATGCTAAAGTTGATATTTTCGAGCACCGTTGCACTGTCGTACTTGAAGCTCACATTCTCGAATTGAATATAGCCGCGGTAACGCTTCTTCACAGCTGCGTTATGCTCATTAACGATTTCGGGATGCGCGTAATAGACGTCGATGATTTTACTCAAGCTGGCGAAGAAGCGCTGAATATCGTTGATGACGATGCCAATGGTGCGCATCGGGTTAGATAGGCCCCAGATCAGTGCAGAAAAAGCGGAAAATTCACCAAACGTGATCCGTTCATCCATGACGAACAAACCGCCGGCAAGCATGAGGATGACGAGGAACGCTTGAGAAAATATTTCTAAGTAAGGGAAGTAGTCTAGCCAGACAAGCGCTGCGGCTTTGTTGGCTTTGGAGTAATTAACGTTCTTCTCGGTGAACTTCTCAATTTCGAAGTCCTCGCGTGCGAACGCTTTGACGACCCGATTACCGGCGATGTTCTCCTGCGTTGTCGTATTCAGCTGGGAGAGCTTTTCCCGCAGTTCGACATACATGGGGCGCACACGCCGTGCGAAGATGAACGCAACAATACAAATTGGAGGCGACAGCAGGAGCAGCCACAACGTGAGCTCAGCGTCGATGAAGAAGAAGTAGACGACCGCTGCTGCAAACACCGTCAGCGATTCGATGATCGTCTTAATAATCCATGCCAAGGAGTGACGCACCATCTCGAGGTCGCCGGTCATCTTGGTCATAAGATCGCCAGTGCGGTTCCGATCATAGTACCGCATGTCCTGACCTTGGATTTTGTTGTACAGGTACACCCGAACACGGAACAGCATGTTCTGTGAGGCGCGCTCATACGTCAGCGTTGTGAAATAAGACAGGCTGGTTCTTAACAAGGAGAAGCCGACCATGCCGAGCACAAGGCCGATCAAGAGCCCGCGTTCGGTGCTCAGATGCTGCGCCGCGCCGTCCCCAGCAATGAAGTGGTCCACGATGCGTTGACCGATGTAAGGATTAATAATCGTAAGCGACGAGCCTACGACTGACAAGCATAGTGCGATAATGTACCTTACCCGATCCCCTTTCAGATTGTGCCATAGCCATTTGAACTGAAACATGTCATCACCGATTTCTGTTTTAGTCTGAATTGCCCTTTGAAAAACTAATGGAAATTATAGCACAAATGTATAGGGAGGAAGTGGGAAAGTTGTAAAATGACAAAAGTCTTGCGTTTTGTCGCGGTGCTTTTATCCTTTTTATATCCCATGCAGGTATTTTGTCGGATAAGGTCGAAACTGTCTGAAGCTTATTTTGCAATAAAGAGGAGAAAATCAATGCCGTTCACACGAACCGGTCCAGAAAATTTGCATTACGAATATCATCAAGTGAGCGGAAGCCAACAGTCTGCAGAAACGATTGTGATGATCCACAGCTTGGGTACGGACCTGAGCATCTGGAACTGGATAATCCCGTATCTTCAATCTCGTTACAATATTCTCGTATATGACGTCAGAGGCCACGGCGGGAGCCAGCTGGCGAGCGAGGTAGACGGTACAATTACGTGGCGGCTGCTTTGCGACGATTTATCCGTTCTGCTTACACAGTTGCAAATTAATCAGTTTCACCTCGTTGGTCATGGGCTAGGCGGCTACATCGGATTGGAATTCGTTCGCGAGTATCCGGGCAAGGCATTAACGCTCTGTTTATTGTCTGTACCGCTGTACTACCCGGTGACCGTAATGCCGCTATTATCTGGTGATCGACAGCAGGACGTGCAGCAGAGCAACTCGATCATGCCGGTCGCCGAGCGATTGCTGAGCGCCGCTTGCCATCAAGTCACACCGGATAAAGAAAATCTATTATATGAAGCGTATCGTAACGTTTCTTTCCGCCGCTATGTGCAAATAAGAGAGTTGATTACAGCGTTCATCGCCGCTCAAGAGATAAGAGGTGTTGAACTTCCCGTCCTGTTTCTAGGTGGGGAGTATGACAGGCTGTTCCCGCCGAGTGTGCTCGCGCTTGGAACGATCTTGCTTCAGAACTACCGGTTTCTCGTCGTTTCCGACGCAGCTAACGCGGTTCAGCTGGATCAGCCGGCTATGGTGGCGCAGTGGATTGACGAGCATATTCGGAAATCAGTCGAATCTCCTGAAGTTCCTGTGGTAGAGAAGCTTTCTGCCCATATGCAAAATCAAATTAAAAATTTTGTAGAGCAGGTTCGCCAGCAGAACGATTCGACACATACGCTCGAAGTCGAGGTCATGGGTAATTTTCGCGTTATGGTCAATCGGCAGGCTGTCCCCGGAGAATGGAATCAGCGCTACGCCAAGCGACTCCTCGTCTACCTGCTATTCCATCATACCGTCACGCGAGAGCAGCTATGCGACGTCTTGTGGCCGGAAGCGGAGCTGTCCAAAGCAAAGAACAGGCTTCGCGTATCGCTCAGCTATCTAAAGAGCCTGCTGGACAAACATACAAACGGGAATAACCCTCTCATCATCGCTGACCGAGAGTGCGTCTACTTGCGCGGTAACATCAAATGCGATTTGCAGGATCTACTTGAGAAGCTGCAAGCGACGGCATCCGAACAGGACACGGTGCGAAAAGCGCTGCTCAGCCGGGACATTCTCGACAAGACCGCGTACCCGCTTGCTACGGGGATTTTCGACAACTGGCTGCTTGCCATCATCGAGAAGGTGGAACATAAGCTGGAGGAACTGGCACGCTGGACGGTGGAGTACTATCGGCAGCAGAACGATCTCAGGCAATCGGAGAGATATACGAAATTTGTTGACCGATTTATATAATCCTAAGCTTAACCCTCGATTTTCACAGTGAAATCGGGGGTTTTTCGTTGCGCTGAAACGCCAGATTAATGATAGTGTAACGGTCGGTTTGCTAGAATGTGTGAGACTAAAGCCTTAAGCTACAGAGTCCGTTTGGAAAGGAATTACATCCATCATGCTAGAGCAAATAGAGTTGTTTCATGGGCTATCCCATGTCGATCAAGCGAGATTGATAGGGAAGCTTGTAACGGAGCATTACGAGGCGGGGGCAACCGTATTCGAGCACGGCGACACCGGAGACTGCATGTACTTCATTCGCAGCGGTCGAATCGAGCTGTTTACCGTTGCCTCGGACGGTCGCAAGCATTCGCTCACGGTACTCGGGGAAGCGAGCGCCCTAGGCGAAATGGCTTTGCTGACAGGTGAGCCTCGCTCGGCGTCGGCGATTGCGGTTAGTGACGCTGTATTGCTGCGGATGAACGTAGACACGTTTAAGGAACTGATCGACGACTATCCGTCCATCGCGACTTATTTTATCCGGCTGCTGTCACAGCGGCTTGTACGGACGAATCGCGATTTGGAAGCAACCAAACAAGATAAACTGAAGCATCTGATCGAGGAGCTTGGCGCGCTCCCGGACTCACTCCGCTGGTGTCTGCTCTCAGCATCGGTTGTTCCTGCATTCCATAAACAATGGGCGGAGCGGGAATATGGCATTGCCTCTATTAATGAAGCGCTGGCAGATCGTCCGTTGTGGCAAGCGTACGTCCAGACATTGGAGAGTGATTCGGATTGGTTTGCCATTCATAGCTCCATTAGAGGCACATTATCGGAAGTATACGTAAGCAGCTACGGGGTTAAGGCGAAGAGAGAGCTGCTCAGACGGACTGCCGAGCGGTACCTAAATGGTGATAAAAGGTACTACTACGCGGCGCAGCTCTACGTGGAGCAAGAAGACTGGGTGTCTGCTCTGGAGCTCATGCGTGGTTTGGGCGTGGAAGCACCCGGCTATAGCCAGACCACGGCCGACTATCAGATGTTCAGGCTGCTCGACTCCTGCCCGAACGACATCCTTTTTCGTGAGTACGAGCTATTCATTCATTATCTGAAGACTGGATTGGAAGTAGAGGCGAGGGAGAGCGAGCTTGCTCGGCTTGAGCAGGCGCTAAGCCAAAGCTCGGTGTACTTTACAGGTACGCAGACCGCCCAGTTGTACGAGCTGGCAGCGGAGCTGTGCCACCTTCTTCAACATCATCAGAAGGCATTGGAGTACTTGCAGCTCGCAGCGGCGGCGTCAGCTTCACCGCAGCAACAGCAGCAGGAAGAGGAGCGAAGCTTCCTGCTCGCCAAGCAAAATCTGGACCTGCTCCGATTGGCAGGCAAGGCGGAGAAGGCAGGCAAATGGTGGAGCCGTAGTCGGTTCGCCGGATGGATTGCGATCGCTCTCGCTCTCGCGAGTATCGGTTTCTTCCAATGGATGCCGCCTTTCGGAGGCTTATCGCACGAGGGTATGGTATTCATCGGCGTCGCGCTTGCCGCCGTTGTGCTCTGGATCGTCAACATCGTGCCGGATTACATTGTGGCGTTATTCATGGCGATGTACTGGGTGCTAGCGAAGCTGGTCCCGCCGGAGGTCGCCTTATCGGGCTACGCCTCCCCGACATGGATCTACATGCTGTGCATTCTCGCGCTCGGCGCCGCAATTTCTAAGTCCGGCATCCTGTACCGGGTGTCACTCTATGCGTTAAAAGCATTCCCGAAGCATTATCAAGGCCAGCTCTGGGGAATGATGGCAAGCGGTCTGCTGCTTAATCCGCTTATTCCGTCATCGTCTGCCAAAGTCGCACTCGGCGTGCCAATTGCCGGGACAGTATCGGAGGCGATGGGGTTTGCACCTCGGAGCAAAGGCGCGGCGGGTCTCGGACTTGCGGGCATGATCTTCTTCGGGTTTACGGCGCCGTTCTTCATGACTGGCTCTTATACGAATGTGATGGCATATAGTCTTGTGGGCGATGGCGATCCACTGACATGGATCAATTGGTTCGTGTACGCGTTCCCTGCGCTGCTCGTCTTTCTAGTCGGCATGTGGCTGTGGATTTCGCTGCGATATAAGCCGGAGAAGGGCACGAAGCCTACCGTATCTGAAGAGGTGCTTGAGGCGCAGCTTCGCATTCTCGGCAAGCTGACCAAGGAAGAGAAAGTGACGGCCGTCGTTACACTTGGCTGCGTCGTGCTTCTTGTGCTTCAGCCCGTTCATCATCTGGACAACGCATGGGTGATGTTACTGGGCTTCGCGGCGCTTGTCATTAGCGGCGTACTCGATACGAAGACGATGATGAATCGAATTGATTGGACGTTCTTGCTGTTTATCGGCATTGCCTTTAGCTTTGCGGCGGTTGCGTCCCAGCTCGGCATTACGGAAGTAACGACTGCCTGGGTAGGTTCGTTTATGAAGCCGTTTATGGCGAACCCTGCACTGTTCCTCGTTGCGGTCATCATCATTTCGTCCATTGTTACGCTGGTCGTGCGGGATGATCCCGCCGTTATATTGCTCGTCATCTCCATGCTGCCGTTAGCCAAAGAAGTCGGTATTCATCCGTGGGTGCTCATTTTCGTTATTTTGCTAGCCACCGATCCGTTCTTCTTTGCTTATCAATCACCGACTTATTTGACGGCGTACTACAGCACGAACGGGAAGCTGTTCAGTCATCGGCAGGCGCAGATGGTTGCTATAGGGTACATCGTTGTGCTCATTGCGCTTTCGGTAGCGTGCATCCCGTACTGGAAGTGGCTTGGGCTTATTCAATAGCTTGGGATCAATGGAAGAAGCCTAGGTACGCAGACCTGGGCTTCTTTGCTGTGTTTTATATTTGGGCAAAAAATCCATTTATTGTGCTAAAATAGACAAGTGTTTTCAATCATACAAGCCGGAGGATGCTGCTCATGTCGAACGTATTACATAAGCCGATGGGTATTGGACGAATGCTGGATTACAGTTTTCAACTATACAGACGGCAATTTGGAAAATTATTTTTGCTTACGCTGCTCTATTTTGGACCGATTTATTTGCTGATGTATCTATTAATGCCTACCGCCATGGAGCAAAGCGCTACGAATTTCAGTGTCATTTTCGACACGTTCTCTGGCTCTACGGTTGATCCTGTATTGCAGCAAGATACGTTGGATGCAGGTGCTGTTACAAGCTTGGTGGGCATCGTCCTATTTATCCTGATTGCCATTGTGTATCTGGTTTGCTTGGGACCGGTATTTGCCGCTGCGAGCGTCTTCTTTGTCCAGTCGATCTTCGATGGTCATGCACCTTTGTCGATTAGGGAAGCACTTAAACAGGCATTCCGACGTTTTGGCGCGCTGCTAGGAAGCAGTCTGTTATTCGCTCTTATTTGCTTTGGTCTGACGGTCGTCTCAGTCATTCTTCTTGTTATTCTCTTTGCAGTCGGGGCAGGCGGGATGTTTATCGGCGGATCGTTCTCCGAGGGAGGTTCGGCTGCCACTTCAGTTATTAGCGTAATTGTAATGATTGTGGTGGTATATCTGGGACTCATTTTGCTGTGGTCATACTTCGCAATTCGTTGGATGTACTATTTGCCAGTTACAGCCTTGAAAGAAGAATCGATTGGACTTGGCCGGAGCTGGACGCTAACACGAAAGAGCTTCTGGCGTTTGTTCGGTACCATGTTCATCATGAGCCTTATTGTTTGGGTGGTCACTGTCGTCGTTCAGCTGTTGCTCACTGCGTTAATCGGCCCGAGTATGCTTGGAGAACTTCTGTCTGTGCTCATAAAAATCGTATGTATTCCGCTTCCGATCGTGCTGTATGCGGTTAGCTTCTTCGATTTGAAGGTGCGCAAGGAAGGCTATGGCCTCGATCATATGATCTCGCAGATGACGAATATAGAACCGAAACAGGATCCTGACCTAAAGGATGAATAATGGATGAACGTGTCTGAGGATAAAGATCGGCTTCGATCGATACTGGAGCGAGATGAGTACACGGTCTATCATCATGAGTCCAACAACAATACGTTATCAGAATGGCTACGAGGCTTGCTTCGTAAGCTGATGGACTTGTTTCCTTCCGTTCATATGAGTCGCGGGCAAGAGTCGATAACGACCTATGCGCTCGCCGCGATTATACTGGCCTTGCTCATAGCTGCGCTCTATTGGTTCGCGAAGCAGATGGTCCGTCAGGGACAAATTCGGCAGCGGCTGCAGTTATCCGAGGATGAGCTGACATGGTCCTATCGTGATTATTTGCAAAATGCGGAGCAGTTGAAGAAAGAAGGAGCCTTGCGAGAAAGCGTTCGGTTCATCTTCTTGGCGCTGCTGTTCTATATGCAAGAGTGCCGCTGGGTTCGGATTGAGAAAGGGAAGACGAACTGGGAATATGCCGAGGAATTGAAGCTTGGCAATGATGGGCTGCTCCCGCTGTTTAAGAGTGGCGCCATCCTATTCGACCGGGTATGGTATGGCAAAGAAGCTATTCAAGAGGCAAGCTTGAACGAGTTCTATGAACAGGTGCGGTCCGTCATTCAGGCTACAGCGCCAGAAGGAGGCGCTCGTTCTGAAGCCAGATAAATATATGATCGGCCTGCTCGTCAGTGTGCTGCTGTTTATCGGAATCGGCTACATGCTCGTAAAGCCCGAGACCAAGGACTACCAACCTTTTCTATCGTTCTCGCCGGATTCGGACGGAATTAAGGCGATTGTGGAGCTTGCGCAGGAGCGAGGAGTGACGACTCGAAGGTGGGAGCTCCCGCCGGAGAGTCTTCCTTCGGGCAGCGGGTATACACTGCTAATCGTGCAGCCAAGTATGCTGGCAAAACCTGAGCTGGATGCGATGCGCAGCTGGGTGGAGCACGGGAATGACGTGCTGCTGGCGGCAAGTGATATGGAGGCATGGGACAGCTTTCAATTGAAGGAGGCTGAACAGCCAAAGGGACTCGGCAGCAAGCCTGCCAATGTCCACATGCAGGGGAAAGTATTATCGCTTGAAGCGACTGTGTCGACTACCAGTCGTCTAGTGGCGCAGCGCGAGCTGGAGACGATATACGAGGATGAACGAGGCATACTTGGCGCCAGGAAACATTTTGGCGAAGGCTCCTTTACGGTGCTGCTCGAGCCCAAATGGCTCATGAACAGCATGATTATCGAACGCGGTCACTTCGAGCTCGTGTGGCCGCTGCTGCAGGATACCCGTCGACAATGGCTGATCGACGAATATCATCACGGATACACAGCTGAGAGAGGCTTGTCTGCCGTGTATCCCGCTTGGCTGCTCGCCGCAGCCGCGCAGCTCGCAATCGTGCTGCTGCTCTGGCTATGGAAGCGCGCCAAGCGCATTGGACCGGTCCACACGCCGCGGGCGTGGACCGTGCGTCGCGGCGACGAGACGCTGCTCGCTGTCGCCGGCTGGTATGAGCGGCGGCGGCTCCGCTCGGATGCTTTGGCGCACAGCGCGCAGCGACTGCGCCAGCTGCTCTATGAGCGCTGGGGTGTTCTGCCCAGCGCGCCGCCGCAGGAGGCAGCGAGCATCGCCAGCACCCGCTGGGATGCGAAGCGGGCCGAGAGCCTGCTGCGGCTGCTGCGAGAGCCGCAACAGGCGCAAGTTAGTGCGCGTGAGTTCGCCGCGCTTGCTCGCGAATACAGCGAGGCGATAGTCGATATGGAGAAGGAGTGACGAAGGGCATGGAACAATTATTGCAAGCCATGGAGCGGCAGCTGCATGGACAAGCGTACAATATTCGACTGCTGGCAACAGCTCTGGTAGCAGGCGGTCATGTGCTTCTGGAAGGCGTGCCCGGACTAGGCAAGACGAAGATGGCTCGCACGCTGGCAAGCTTGATCGGTGGCGATTATCGGCGCATTCAGTTTACACCGGATTTGATGCCAAGCGATATGACGGGCAGCATTATCTATCACATGCAGATGAGTGAGTTTCAAACGGTGAAAGGCCCTGTGTTTACGAATATATTGCTCGCGGATGAAATTAACCGCTCCGGTCCAAAGACACAAGCGGCGCTGCTCGAAGCAATGGAAGAACGGCAAGTAACTATTCAAGGAACAACGTACAAGCTGCCTAACCCGTTCTTCGTCATCGCAACGCAGAATCCGGTTGAATACGAAGGCACATACCCGCTGCCAGAAGCGCAGCTTGACCGGTTTATGTTCAAGCTTGTGCTTAACTACCCGGACGAAGCGAGTGAGCGCAGCCTTCTGAAGGCGCATGCGAATACGCCACTCCAGGAAGAGCAGCTCGTACAGCCATTGCTTTCAATAGACACTATTCTTAGCGCGCAGCGTCAGCTAGCTAATGTTATTGTGGAGGATTCCATTATTGACTATATTGCCGCCATCGTGCGCCTAACAAGAGAATCGCGCAGCGTTCAGCTCGGTGCGTCGCCGCGTGCTGGCATTGCCATCTTAATGGCGAGCAAAGCGTGGGCGCTGCTCGATGGCAGAACGTACGTGACGCCGGATGATGTGAAGCTCGTGGCTCGCCCAGCGCTGCGCCATCGACTGTTATTGTCGGCGCAGGCGGAATTGGAGGGCGGAACAAGTGACGGCATCATCCAGGAAACGCTTGCAGCTGCGCCAGTTCCTCGCTGATCGGTTCGTTCACCAGGCTGTGCTGCCGACCGGAAGGCTTATCGCCCTTGCGGCAGCAGGGGCGGTCGTGGCCGCCATTGTGTATGCAATAGAGGATGCGTATGGACTTTATGCGCTAGTTGTCTGGAATATCCTGCTGCTTATTTTTACGATAATTGACTATTTGCTGCTGCCGAGGCGCGGCGTCTTCTCGCTGGAACGAACCGTTCAAGGTCAGGCGGATGTGCGCCAGTATTTCGACGTGCAATTGACGCTGCGTGCGAGCCGACAGCTGTTGCTAATGGTCTCGTTAACCGATGATCTGCCGCTAGCTTTCAAGCAAGCGACCGTCCATGGCAGAATTCGAGGCGATAGCTGCGAGCTATCGTATGTCACGTCCAGCGCTGAACGTGGGCGGTATCCGCTTCGGCATGCGCACTTGCTATATGGCGGCGGACTTGGCCTTATACGCAAATATGCAAGACTATCATGCGACAGTGAAGTTCGCATTGTTCCCGACTTGTCGCAGGTTCGCGGTATTCTTGGCTCGACCCCGGCTACGCTCATATTGGACGGGCAGAAGATTGTGAGGAAGACAGGCGCTGGCTTGGAGTTCGATTCGATACGCGAATACGTGCAGGGAGATGACCCGCGAACGGTCAACTGGCGGGCAGCCGCGCGAGCCAATAAGCTCATGACGAACGTGCTTCGTCCCGAGAGAGGGAAGATCGTCACCATCGTGATTGATTGCGGACGAATGATGGGTGTAGAGCTTCAGGGGCAGACGAAGCTCGATCGGGTATTGGAGTCGGCGCTAGCTCTTGCTGCGGTGGCATTGAAGCAGGGGGATCAAGTCGCGCTGCTCGCCTTCTCCTCGAAGGTGAACGTTTATGTGCCGCAAGACAAGGGGCTGGCGCATTTGAACCGCCTCACTGGGGCGGTGTACGATGTGCATAGCGAATTTGTGGAGTCGAGCTACAGCGTGGCATTCTCTTATCTCATGCGCGTGCAGAAGAAACGCTCGTTTATCGTCCTATTCTCGGATATGGAGAGCTATCTATACCACCAGGATATCGCTGCATATGTCCGAAAGCTGCGCCGCAGTCACATGCTCCTGCTCTTGTCTCTGCAAGATCCGCTGCTGCACCAGTGGGCGCATACGCCGGTTACGAACGCACGCACCGGATTTATCCAGAGCGTTGCGCATAAATTTAATTGGGACCGCAGGCAGTATGCGGAGACGATGGCGCAGAACGGCATTGATGTGCTTGATGTTCGAGCAGATCAGCTGACGCTCAGCGCGGTTAATCTGTATTTGAATTTGAAAAACCGCGATGCTCTATAGCGATAGCGTGGCTGTCCGCTTCAGCGAACGCAGCCCGTACAGATAGTAAGCGGCTAGAAGAAGCAGTGTTGCTCCGGCTATTCCATATTTGGCTTCAAGCGGCATCGTGGACGGTGTAATGTAGCCCTCAATGATGCCAGCAATGACGAACAGCGGCACGGTGCCAAGAAGCAGCTGGGCTGACTCTTTGGCGGCAAGAAGAAACTCGTATTTGCGAGAAAAGGCCGTTGGTACAATCATGCGATAAGCCATATAGAAGCCAGCGCCGCCGGCGATGAAGATCGCCGTGAGCTCGATAATGCCGTGAGGCAGAATATACGCCCAGAACACGTAGCCTTTATCCGACTGGACGAATACAGCGGCGAGCGCGCCGAGCAGCAGTCCATTGCTTAGCATCAGATAGACCGTTCCAATACCAAGTGTGATGCCGCTGACAAAAGCAAGGGCGGCTACGCGAATGTTGTTGGTCATAATCTCGGTAGAGACGATGGGGCTATGCAAATCTCCACGGGGCAGCTCCGTTTGGGAAGGGTCAATGCTCTGTGCGACCGCGGATGGCAGCAGCGCATGAGCGTTTAATGGATCGTTCCACACCGAGATGAAGCCCGACAGAGCGCCAATGATAAACAGCCCGAACGCAACGGCAACAAAGCCGAGTCTGGAGCGAATAAGCCCGATGAAATGCTGGCCGAAGAAATAACGCAGCTGCGCGCTGCTTTTGTTGCTATCCAGGTAAATCATATGGTGCGCCCGAGAGACGAGATGGTTCAAATATTGCGTCGTTTCGTTCTGCGGAAGGTAGGTTCGGAATGTCGCAAGGTGGGAAGAGGCGGTTTTGTACAGGACGGTAAGCCTATCGACCTCAGCTATGCTGAGCGTGCTTTTTTTGCGAGAGAACCTTGCAAGCAGCTGTTCGAGCTCCGACCATTGTGATTTATGCTGTTTCGTAAACGTACTCATATCCATGTCGGCCGTGTCTCCTTATGATGAATAAGGCTCGTGTAGGACAAGCCCTCCATGTCATGCTAACATAATTTGGATAAAGATAGGAGAGCGCTATGAACAGTTTTTTGGAAAAAGAGGCCGTTGTCATCACTCCGGAGCGGGTGCAGCTCAGCTTCTTTACAGCCGGTATCGGTTCGCGGGGAATTGCGCAATTGCTTGATATCCTGCTGCTTGCCGCATTTAATTTCCTCGTCTTTCTTGCAGTAGCTGGAACCACGGGAATTTCTGCTATCCGCGCTTTCGACTATGCGGTTGCCGTTATGATTATCCTTTTGGCGCTCGTCAATATCGGCTACTTCATCGGGATGGAGTATTATAACGGGGGACAGACGCTAGGCAAGAAGTGGATAGGCATTCGTGTGCTGCAGGAGAATGGACATGCAGCTACTTTTTTATCTATTATGATCCGCAATCTGTTTCGTCTGCTCGATATGCTGCCGACGTTTTATTTCCTCGGGATGGCTGTCATGCTGTTCAGCAAGCACGATAAACGACTCGGCGATATGGTAGCAGGGACAATTGTCGTTGTTGAAGTACAGCGCGATTGGTTGAAGCAGAAGAAGCGTGTGGATCAGGAAGTGCAGAAGCTGGGCAGCTCGCTTCCTGCAGTTTCGCTTGCGGAAGAGCATCGCCGCCTTATCGAACATGGCGACTGGGTGCTGCTTTCTGCTTATGTGGACAGGCTTCCACATATGACGGAGGCGAAATCCAACGAGTACGGCGCGCAAATAAAGCGTCATTTTGCAGCCAAGCTGACGGGAGGGCCGCAGCTCGGCGACGATCGTACCTATTTGATTTGGCTGTATACCCAGTTGCGGGACGAATGGGAGATTGGATGAGCATATAGAGCTAGCCACAGATAAAAAACCCTTGCATAAGCAAGGGTTTTTATCTTTTTTTCCACCTCAAAGCCGAACTCCAGAACTTGGCGTTGCCGACTTAACCGGTGTCGTTTACGAATGAAAATACTAAATTGCAATCGAGAAGTGGGTCGAATGGTAGGAGGTGATGAAATATTTTTTCCTGGGATCATTGACCGTGTACGCAGCAGATGATGGGACTTTTCCCCTGTAGTCTCTGCACAGAGTGAAGGACCTTCTATTCCCTACCTAAGAACCCGTGCTTTGTTCGTTCGGCAGCTTTTCTCCGCCTATTGGATTAATTTGCTAAAATACAAAGCGGATAAGAAGGAATCCTGACGAAGCAAGGCGAATGCTCTGAGCCGCAAAGTTATACATACGGGCAGAAGGGTGATTATCGTTGAGCAAGCAGTCGAAGTGGGTACTTGGTATCGTTTTATTAGTTATGCTCTTTACTAGCCGTCCGGATCTAGCGAAAGCGCTAGCAGAAATGGACTCCTCTATTCAGGTTTCATATAGTATCAAACCGGGGGATACGTTATACGGAATTGCGAAGAAGTTCTACCTGACCAGTGATTATGAGCGGGTAGCGAAGACGAATGGACTGAATCCGAAGTTAAGCCTGAAAGCGGGAACGACACTGCAGCTATCGAATCCGCTCGTGCTGGACCAATATTCGGTGAAGCTCGGGGATACGTTATACGCGATTACAAACCATTACTTTAATCGCAGTCAATATTTGGATATGCTCATGGCCTATAATCAGATCACGGACCCAAACACGGGACTGAAGCTCGGCATGGAACTGCGCATACCGCTTCCTTCCGGGGAGAAGAGACATACCGTCGTGAAGGGCGATACGCTGTATAGCCTTGTGGCGCAGTATATGAAGCTTCAAGACTACCAGCAGGCGATCGCTCGCTACAACAGCATACTGGAAACGGTCAATTCCATTAAGGCGGGACAAGTGCTGCAAATTCCGAATCTGTATTACTTGTCGGAGCCGGCAGTAACGACGGCGTTCGCTGACAAGGCGACAACGGCGGTGAAGCAATCGAAGAGCGTCTCGATTGAGATTAACGTGACGCGGAATAAACTGTATGTATACACCGGCAGCACGATTGTGAAGAGCTTCGACATCGCCAGCGGGAAGCGGCTGGGGCTCACGCCAATCGGAAGCTTCGAGATCGTGACGAAGCTTAAGAATCCGTGGTATCTGGCTAAGGAAATTCCAGGAGGCGACCCGAAGAATCCGCTTGGCAGCAGATGGCTGGGCTTAAGCGTGCCGAATACAGCGGGGACCAAGTATGGCATCCACGGCACGAACGCTCCTTCCTCGATTGGCAAGAATGCGAGCGGTGGGTGCATTCGGATGAATAATAAGGACGTGGAATGGTTGTTCGATACGATTCCGACAGGAACCAAAGTGAAGATTCACGCTTAATTGCAGCTTGGGAGAGCAGTAGTCGGTCAGCTGCGATCGGCACTCAGCCTAATTTTTAATTCATAGTTGACACATCGGAATTATCTGTATATTATAAACCCATAAGATTAAACGAACTTACCGGACCACCGGAAGTTTCCTTTACTAATACTCCTGCGATGGAGCTTGGCATAGGGAAACTTCCGGTTTTTGCGTTGTCCAATTATGACGATCGAGGTGTGTATTATGACGAAGAGAACCCCAGCTTACCGGAAATTATCCTTGTTTATTATTGCTTTACTAAGTTTGACACTGGTATTGAGCGCTTGCGGCTCGAACAATTCAGGCAACGCAGCGAATACCGATTCCAATACAACGTCGGGATCATCATCCACTACCAAAGAAATCCGCATTGGCTATCAGAAATACGGCACCGTCAATATTCTCAAGGCTAAAGGAACGCTCGATAAACGATTGGAAGCTGAAGGCATTAAGATCACGTGGACCGAATTCCCAGGCGGCCCGCAGTTGCTGGAAGCGCTGAATGTAGGCAGCATCGACATCGGCCATACTGGCGAAGCCCCGCCGATCTTCGCACAAGCTGCTGGCGCTCCGCTGGTGTACTTGGCACATGAGCCTGCAAGCCCGAGTAGCGAAGGCATTCTCGTACCGAAGGATTCGAAGATCACGTCGCTAGCTGACTTGAAAGGCAAGAAGATTGCGCTTAACAAAGGCTCGAACGTTCACTATTTGCTCGTCAAAGCGCTGGAGCAAGCAGGCGTAGATTATAACGATATTACGACGGTATTCCTGCCGCCGGGCGATGCAAGGGTTGCTTTCGAGAATGGAACTGTAGATGCTTGGGTCATTTGGGACCCGTTCCTAGCTGCTGCCCAAACCGCAACAGGCGCTAAATTGCTGACCGACGGCAAAGATCTCGTTTCGAACATTGAATACTATCTCGCTTCCCGTAAATTTGCCGAAGGGAATGGACCAGTCATTGCAGCCTTCAAGGAAGAGCTGGATAAGATCGACAAGTGGGCCGAGGAGAATCAGAAAGACGTAGCTGCGCTGCTGTCCCCTCAGCTTGGCATCGATATTCCATCGCTTGAGCTTGCAGCGGGGCGCAGAGGCTACGGCTTGGCGTCAATTGACGATTCCATTATTGAAGCACAGCAGAAGATCGCAGAGACATTCTTCAATCTGAAGCTCATTCCGAATGAGATACAAGTGAAGGATGCAACGTTGAAATAACAATAACCAACCAAGAACCAACCAATAACCGACAACGGAAAGGGTGTTTGACAATGGAAGTATTCTGGTTTATTCCAACGCATGGTGATGGACGCTACTTAGGCAGCGCCGAGGGAGCTCGCGTCGTCGATGCGAAATATATGCAACAAATTGCACAGGCGGCAGACCGCCTTGGCTATGGCGGTGTCTTGCTGCCGACGGGAACCTCTTGCGAGGATGCATGGGTTACAGCTTCTTCGCTCATTACGGTAACGGAACGGCTGAAGTTTCTGGTTGCGCTGCGACCAGGACTGATGTCGCCGACGTTATCCGCGAGAATGGCGTCGACGTTCGATCGCATCTCAAACGGGCGGCTGCTCGTCAACGTCGTAACTGGCGGAGATCCCGTGGAGCTTGCGAGTGAAGGGGTATTCCTCGAGCATGACGAGCGCTATGACCTGACGAGCGAGTTCCTCGATATTTGGCGCAGAGAGCTGAGCGGAGAGACGGTCGATTATGAAGGGAAGCACTTGAAGGTTAAGGGTGGCAAAGTGCTCTACCCACCGGTGCAGAAGCCATATCCGCCGCTCTACTTCGGGGGATCTTCCCCGGCAGGCCAACAGGTAGCCGCAGATCATATCGACGTCTATCTAACATGGGGCGAGCCGCCGCAGGAAGTTGCCAAGAAGATCGATCAGGTTCGGAGGTTGGCGGCAGAACAGGGTAGAGAAGTTCGTTTCGGCATTCGTCTGCACGTCATTGTGCGCGAAACCTCCGAAGAAGCATGGAGAGAAGCAGCTCGTCTGATCAGCAAGGTCGACGACGATGCGATTGCTGCCGCTCGCAAAGTGTTCGCGCGTTACGACTCGGAAGGGCAGCAGCGGATGTCGAGTCTGCATGGCGGCGACCGGAGTCAGCTTGAGATTTATCCGAACCTGTGGGCTGGCGTTGGTCTTGTTCGCGGCGGCGCAGGCACGGCTCTCGTAGGCAATCCGACCGAAGTGGCTGGGCTCATGAAGGAGTACGCGGCTCTCGGTATCGATACGTTTATTTTATCCGGTTATCCGCATTTGGAAGAAGCCTATCAATTTGCCGAGCTCGTCTTCCCTCTGCTTCCGCTTCAAGGGGTGAAGACGGCGAGTGGCCCGACATCGACGAGTCCGTTCGGCGAGCTTATCGCGAATGCGATCAAGCCGGCGGAACGGGCAGCAGCGAGATAGGAGGAAACGAGAATGAAGAGTCCCGCGGCACGTAACTGGAAAACTGGCACGTTATCTATCGGACTCGAATGGTTGATTCCGATTCTGATCGTCATTATCTGGCAATGGCTCGGCAGTATGGGATGGATCTCACAGCGCATTCTGCCAACGCCGGTATCCGTCTTAGAAGCCGGAATTAAACTAATGAAGAGCGGAGATTTGTTCGTCTATATCGGCGACAGCACAAGGCGGGCACTGATTGGATTTCTGATTGGCGGCTTCATCGGTTTCGTGCTCGCCATTCTGAACGGCTTGCTGCCGCTTGCGGAGAAGCTAACCGATTCGTCGATTCAGATGATTCGCACGATCCCGCATCTGTCGCTCATTCCGCTCATCATTGCCTGGTTCGGCATCGGCGAGCAAGGGAAAATCTTTCTTGTCGCACTCGGCGTCGCATTCCCGATTTACTTAAACACGCTTCATGGCATCCGATCCGTCGACTCGGGGTTAATTGAGATGGGTCGCACGTACGGTCTACGCGGCTTCACGCTTTTTCGAACGATTATTCTTCCAGGCGCGCTTCCATCCATACTGGTCGGATTTCGGTTTGCACTCGGTATTATGTGGCTCACGCTGATCGTTTCCGAGACGATTTCGGCCAATAGCGGCATCGGCTATATGGCGATGAACGCGCGGGAATTTTTCCAAATGGACGTTGTCGTGCTCAGCATTATCATTTATGCATTACTGGGCAAGTTCTCGGATTGGCTGGCGAAGCTGCTGGAGAGGAGTTGGCTGCAATGGCATCCGCATTATCGGCGAGCAAAATAATTAGGCAGCCCCAAGCGGCGTCCCAAGTGGGGGCTTCTGCCAAGGGTCTGCAGATCGACGTACGGGACGCGGTCGTGCAATTCGGCGACCTGAGCGTGCTTCGAAATCTCGATATCTCGATTCCGGCTGGCCAGTTTCTGGCTATCGTCGGTCGAAGCGGCTGCGGCAAGAGTACGCTGCTTCGATTGCTGGCAGGGCTGGAACAAGCATCGCAAGGATCGGTAGCCATTGGCGGTGCGGCTTCGTCCGGGCTCAGGCCGGATGTACGGGTCATGTTCCAGGATGCACGGCTGCTTCCGTGGAAAAGCGTGCTGGATAACGTTCGGATCGGCGTAGAAGGCGGTGATCGTGCCAAAGCGCTGGACGCGCTGGAGCTCGTTGGTCTTGCCGATCGTGCGAAGGAATGGCCTTCCGTACTCTCCGGAGGACAGCGGCAACGGGTCGCGCTTGCCCGTGCTCTTGTCAGCAATCCGAGCCTCCTGTTGTTAGACGAACCGCTAGGCGCGCTCGACGCGCTGACCCGCATTGAGATGCAGCAGCTCATTGAGCGCTTATGGCTAGAGCGGGGGTTCACCGCCGTACTCGTCACTCACGACGTAAGCGAAGCAGTAGCGCTTGGTGACCGTGTCGTGCTGGTCGAGAACGGCACGATCTCGCAGGATAGTGCCATTGCGCTGGCGAGACCGCGCGAGAAGGATAATGGATTTGCTCATTATGAGAACAGCATTCTGAATCGGGTGCTGGGCAGACGCTCGATTAGCACCAATCAGGATGGGTTTGCGATCTAGCATAGTTGGTAAAAGTAGAAGTAGAACCGAGTCTCCGTGTCAGGTGGAGGGGATTCGGTTCTTTTTTATGTCCCAGCCAGTTAACCAGGTTAATGATGCGAGCGCTTTCTTCTGCTATCATTTTTGTATACACAGCGCTCATAGTTTTCTTCTTAGTCGACTTCATACTACTGCTTAAGGAGTGAGTTGATGAGAAAATTCGCAAGTGCGGCGACGGCCATGCTGCTAGGGGCAACGATCTTTGCTCCATCTGTTCTGGCAGCGGACAAGCAGGTGACGGCTCAAAGTCCAGTAGCTCAGATTGAACCGGCGGTTGATGGGAATCGGATCGTGTGGGCGGATAAGCGCAGTGGGAATTACGATATTTATTTGAGGGAAATGAGCACAGGTCAAGAATGGCAAATTACATCGGACAGCTCGAAGCAGGTGGACCCCGCCATCTCTGGCGACCGTATTGTATGGACCGATTATCGGAATGGGAACGCGGATATTTATATGTTCGATCTCGCAACATGGGAAGAATCTCAGCTCAGTACCAATGATGCTGGCCAGTGGGATCCGGCAATTGATGGCGATACAATTGTCTGGGAAGACAGCAGGAACAGCAACTTGGATATTTACAGCTTTAACCTGAAGACGAATCGGGAGAGCCGAATGACGACGAATAGCGCAGATCAGTACGCTCCGACTATCGCGGGCGACAACATCGTGTGGCAGGATGACCGCAGCGGCAATTCGGATATCTATCGGTACAATTTGATAACCGGGCTGGAGAGCCGGCTGTCGACGGTGGATAATGGCGATCAATCCTCGCCTTCCATTAGCGGCAATACGGTCGTTTGGCTGGATAATCGGAACGATCAAGATCAGATTGTTGCTTACGATCTAAGTTCCGGAATCGAGCATCCGATACCAAGCAACGCGACGCCGGATGCGAAGAAATGGAGTCCTGCGGTTGCGGGAGATAACGTCGTTTGGGTCGATACACGGGATGGGAACTGGAACATCTACCATTACAACCTTGCAACTAAGCTAGAGAGCAGAGTTACAATTGATAGCTCCAAGCATTACGAGCCTGCGATCAGCGGCAGTCAGGTCTTCTGGGAGGACAACCGTAGCGGCAGCCTAGCGATATATACGATAGATTTGAACGAGAATAGTAACTAAGCCGAGTAGACAAGCACGCGTCCAATAAGCAGACCGCAGAATCGTTACGGATGTAACGGTATGCGGTCTGTTTTGCTTATGCCGCGCCATACAATGTACTATCACGAACTATATGCAAGCAAGCAGCGTGAGCGCAAAAGGAGGATCGAATGCGAACAATACGTATTGGAGCGGGGCAAGGCTTCTACGGCGATTCGATCATCCCCGCGATAGAAACAGCAAAGCGCGGCAATGTCGATTATCTCTGTTTTGACTCCTTGGCTGAGCTTACGCTTGCCATTCTGCAGAAGGACCGGCAGCGTGACAAGGCGAAGGGCTATGCGTCGGATATAACGAGTACGATGAGGGAGCTGCTCCCGATTGTGAGAGCAAACAAAGTGAAGCTGATTACGAACGCGGGCGGCATGAATCCGCTCGGCGCACTGCGTGAGACAGAGCGTGTAGCTCGCGAGCTCGGCGGTTTGCAAGGTTTGAAGGTAGCCGTTGTAACAGGCGATGATGTGTTGCCGCAGCTGGTCTCGTTCGCTACGGAAGGCGTATCGCTCGCGCATATGGAAGACGGGCGCGTATTCTCCGCCGTCGAGAATCGTATCGTATTTGCCAACGCCTACCTCGGAGCAGAGCCTATTGTGGAAGCGCTTCGGCAAGGCGCGGATATCGTCATTACGGGCCGAGTGTCGGATTCGGCTCTCTTTCTTGCACCGCTTATTCATGAATTCGGCTGGAATGTAAAGCAGGATTGGGAGCGGCTGGCTCAAGGCGTGCTTATGGGCCACTTGATGGAATGCTCCGGTCAAGTGAGCGGCGGGAACTTTAGCGGTGATTGGCAGTCGGTCGAGTCACTGGAGCACATCGGATTTCCAATTGCGGAAGTGCGTGAGGATGGCGAATTCGTCGTGACGAAGACGGAGGGGACCGGCGGACTTGTGTCCGTTGCAACCGTGAAGGAGCAGCTGCTCTATGAAATCCACGATCCCTCCTCCTACAAGACGCCGGATGTCGTACTCGATCTAATGAATGTGCAGCTGCAAGATATTGGTCCGAATCGGGTGCGTGTGACCGGTGCGAGCGGAGCGGCAAGGCCAGATACGTTCAAGGTTGTGATGGGATACGCGGACGGCTGGCTCGGGCAGGCCATATGGGGCTACTCCTGGCCGGATGCGGTAGCGAAAGCGCAAACGGCAGACCGGATCATCAGGAAGCAGATGGAAGCATTGGGTCTGTATTATGAAGAGATTCGTTCGGATTATATGGGTCTCAATTCTTTACACGGCGGAGTATTGGCTGAGCCCCCCGCGGAGGAACTGAACGAGGTGTACTTGCGTATGGCGGTGCGGACGCAAAGTCGTGACGCAGCGGCGAAGCTCGGACGGCTCGTTCCGCCGCTGATGTTAAGCGGCCCGCCAGCGATGGGTGCTTTCCTCGGCGTGATGAAGCCGCGGGAGCTGCTCGGCATGTGGTCGTGCCTCGTGCCTCGTGAGATTATCGAGCGCAGCATCCGAGTGACCGTGCAGGAGGTGGTATAAGCGATGGCGATTATTCGTATGCAGCTCCGGCATCTGGTGCAGGCACGCTCCGGTGACAAAGGCAATACGATTAACATCGCCGTATTCGCGCCAAACGCGGAAGTGTATGCCGTGCTGCTCCGGGAAGTGACGGCTGAGCGGGTGAAGGGACATTTTCAAAGTATGGTAAACGGTGAAGTGAAGCGATATGAGCTACGCGGCCTCCATGCGATGAATTTCGTATGCAGGGAAGCGCTCGGCGGGGGCGGCTCCGCAACGCTGCGTATGGATAATCTCGGCAAATGCTATGCAGCGAATTTGATGAGGCTCGAAATCGAAATCGACGACACCATTCTAATTAGCGCCAAGTCATAAGCGTAAAGCGAGGTGTTTGAAGATGAATTTCGACTTAACGGCAGAGCAGGCAATGATTCGAACGCTTATCCGCGATTTTGCGGAAGCGGAAGTAGCCCCTGGGGCGATTGAACGTGACCGGACAGGTGCGTTTCCGGTGGAAGTCTTTGAGAAGCTGGCGAAGCTCGGGCTGATGGGGCTTCCTTTTCCCGAGCAGTACGATGGCGGCGGGGCGGATACGATCTGCTTCGCAATCGTGGTGGAAGAATTAAGCCGAGTATGTGCCTCGACGGGCATCACCTATTCGGCGCATGTATCGCTTGGCGGTTCGCCGATCTACCTCTTCGGGACGGAGGAGCAGAAGCGGGACTATCTCGCTCCGTTGTGCCGGGGTGAATATCTAGGCGCGTTCGGGTTGACTGAACCGGATGCCGGTTCTGATGCGGGCGGGACAAGAACGGCGGCAGTTCAGAGTGACAACGGCTGGATCATCAGCGGCTCTAAGTGCTTCATTACGAATGCCAGCTACGCGAAGCATCTTGCGCTCACGGCGGTCACCGACCGATCGAAGGGAACAAGCGGCATAAGCGCGTTTATCGTGCCGACGGATGCGCCCGGCTTCAGCATTATAGATAACTATGAAAAAATGGGGCTTCACGCTTCCAACACAACCGAGCTCGTGCTCGATCAGGTCGAAGTGCCGAAAGATAATCTACTTGGCACCGATGGAAACGGGTTCAAGCAGTTTCTCGCCGTGCTCGACGGCGGCCGCATCGGCATTGGTGCGATGGCGGTCGGCATTGCGCAAGGCGCATTTGAGAAGGCGCTTCGGTATGCGAAGCAGCGCAAGCAGTTCGGGCGAACGCTGTCCTCGTTCCAGGCGATTCAGTTCAAGCTCGCAGATATGGCAACGCAGATTGAGGCGGCGCGCACGATGGTGTACCGAGCCGGATGGTTGAAGGATCAAGGCAGGCCGTTCAAGAAAGAAGCGGCAATGGCGAAGCTGCTCGCGTCGGAAATTTGTATGAAGGTATGCGATCAAGCCGTGCAAATTCACGGCGGTTATGGCTATATGCGCGAGTACGAGGTGGAGCGGTTCATGCGCGATGCGAAGCTGCTCGAGATCGGCGAAGGCACCTCGGAAATTCAGCGGATGGTGATCGCTGCGCAGCTCGGCTGTTGATGCCGGGCGCTGCGTGGAAGGTGCCTGCAAGAGGGGAGCGCGGTAGCAAATGGAGCGTGAACTTGATGATGCGGAATCGGTAAAAGACCGGCTGCAGGAGCAGATCGACGAGATCAAACAGGGCGGCGCTGCCAAATATCATGCGAAGAATGCCGAGCAGGGCAAGCTATTCGTCCGTGATCGGCTCTCGTTATTGTTCGATGCAGATGTGGAACTGGAGGACGCGATGTTCGCCAGCTGCGCGGAGTACGGGCTGCCTGCTGACGGCGTTGTCACGGCAATCGGCCGTATTCATGGAAAACCGGTTGCGGTCATAGCGAACGATTCAACGGTGAAAGCCGGATCCTGGGGAGCACGCACCGTGGAGAAAATCATTCGCATGCAAGAAACCGCAGATAAACTGCGTATCCCTCTCTTGTACCTCGTCGATTCGGCTGGAGCGCGAATTACCGATCAGGCGCTCATGTATCCTGGCCGGCGCGGAGCGGGGCGGATATTCTATAACGAAGTGAAGCTCTCGGGTCGAATCCCGCAGGTATGCATCCTCTTCGGCCCGTCCGCGGCAGGCGGAGCGTACATTCCGGCTTTCTGCGATATCGTCATTATGGTGGAGGGGAACGGGTCGATGTATCTCGGGTCTCCGCGAATTGTCGAGATGGTGACAGGGGAGAAAGCGACGCTGGAGGCGCTCGGCGGGGCTCGCATGCATTGCTCGGTTTCCGGCTGCGGCGACGTGCTGTCGAAGAGCGAGGAGGAAGCGATTGCGCTGACTCGCACCTACCTCGGTTACTTCCCAGCAAACTTTACGGAGCTGCCGCCAACGCGAGAGGCTGAGCCGCCTGCCGATCTCAAAGTGCCGCTGGACAGTATCATCCCTGACAATCAATACACGGCGTTCGATATGTATCAGCTCATTGATGGGCTGATTGATGAGCATTCCTTCTTCGAGATTAAACGATTGTTTGCGCGGGAGTTAATAACGGGGTTGGCGCGACTGAACGGGAGGGCAATCGGCATTATCGCCAATCAGCCGAAGACGAAGGGGGGCATCCTGTTTCACGATTCGGCGGACAAAGCGGCAAAGTTCATCAGCCTCTGCGACGCCTTCCACATTCCGCTGCTTTTCCTCGCCGACGTTCCGGGCTTCATGGTTGGCACAGCTGTTGAGCAGGCAGGCATAATCCGGCATGGGGCGAAAATGATCGCAGCGGTGTCAGAGGCGACCGTGCCGAAAATATCCGTCATCGTCCGCAAAGCGTACGGAGCGGGGCTTTATGCGATGGCCGGTCCAGCGTTTGAACCGGACTGCTGCTTGGCGCTGCCATCGGCACAGATCGCCGTCATGGGACCTGAAGCGGCGGTGAACGCAGTGTACGCGAATAAGATCGCGGAGCTGCCGGAGGCCGAGAGAGCTGGCTTCATTGCGAGTAAGCGTGAGGAATATAGCCGAAATATCGACCTCTATCAACTGGCGTCTGATATGGTTATTGACGGAATCGTCCCGGCGCATGGCTTGCGCCGCGAGCTTATTAAGCGGTTCGATGTGTATACGTCGAAGAACGTTGTGTTTACCGAGCGCAAACATCCGGTCTATCCGGTTTAAAGTGAAGGGGGCGTAGCTGATGTCTGAGGAGAAGGAGAAGGAGCAGGAGCAGGAGCAGGAGCGGGGGCGGGGGCTAGAGTCTGCGTCAGTGTCGGAGCAAGAACCGGGGGCATCAGCGTCAGCACCAGCATCAACGCCGGTGCCGGTGCTCTGGGAGCAGCAGGGACATATCGGCTATATCCGGCTGAACCGCCCGGAGCAGCTGAATGCGATCAACCGAGCGATGTTGGATGCTCTTGGCGCGCTGATTGAACAGATCGGGAACAATTCGCGCGACATCCGCGTTGTTGTCATCGAAGGCGCGGGTCGCGCGTTCAGTAGCGGCGCTGATCTGAAGGAGCGCCAGACGATGGGCTCGCCGGAGGACATCCGGCAAAGCATCCATCGCATCAAAACGGTGCTCGCAGCGCTGGAGCAGCTGCCACAGCCGACCATTGCTGCGCTCAGCGGGCTCGCCTTCGGCGGCGGGCTGGAGCTCGCGCTCGCCTGCGACTTCCGCTTCGCCTTGCGCGGGGTGAAGCTCGGCTTGACCGAGGTCGGCCTCGGCATTATCCCCGGCGGCGGCGGCACGCAGCGGCTGCCGCGGCTCATCGGCGCAGCGCGGGCGAAAGAGCTCATCCTTACCGCGCGGCGCATCACGGCTGAGCAGGCCTATGAGCTTGGCCTGCTCAGCGGCGTTGCCGATGACATGGCGCTGCTGCACGCGTCCGTGTCGCAATTGGCGGCGGAGCTGCTGCAGGCCGCGCCGATCGCCGTCTATCAGGCTAAGCTCGCCATTAATAGAGGGCTCGACACGAACCTGCAAGCCGGGATGGACATTGAGACTGCCGCCTACGAAGTCACCATTCCGACGAAGGACAGACAAGAAGCGCTCGAAGCATTCCGCACGAAGAGAGCGCCTCACTTTACAGGGGAGTAGAACTCTAAATTACACTCACCAATCGTCTCGCTCAATTGCCCGCACACCTCTCCGCTCCCCGTGTCGCTCAGCACTTATCCGCTCCCACCGCTCCCCCGTATCGCTTTGCGCCGTATCCGCTCCCATCGCTTCCTGTTTCGCTCAGCACTTATCCGCTCCCATCGCTCCCTGTATCGCTCAGCACCGCATCTCATCCCATCCCACCGCTCCCCCGTATCGCTTTGCGCCGTATCCGCTCCCCGAATCGCTCAGCACTTATCGGCTCCCACCGCTCCCCATTGCGCTCAGCACGGCATCATCGCATTGCACCTCATCCCATCCCACCGCTCCACATCGCCTTCCCCGCCCTTGCTTCGCTCCGCGTCGACATCGCCTTCCCCGCTCGCTTCGCTCCGCGTCGACATCGCTCTCGCTTAGCACCGCATCCCATCGCTCTCACTTCGCTCCGCGCCTCCTCCAACTTGACATGCAGTCATTTAGCTGCATAATATATTCCTATGGACAACCTATTCAAAGCGCTCGCGGATTCCAGCCGCAGACAGCTGCTCGACGAGCTTTTCATACACAATGGACAAACCTTAACCGAGCTTTGCGAGCATCTCGACATGACGAGGCAATCGATAACGAAGCATCTATCTATACTGGAGGAGGCGCAGCTCGTCGTAACCGAGCGACAGGGGCGCAATAAGCTGCACTACCTCAACGCCGCGCCACTTGGAGACATTTATGACCGCTGGATCAGCAAGTTCGACCAGCACCGGGTAAACATTTTGCAGCAGCTTAAAAGGAACCTTGAGGAGGATCATGACCAAAGCCATGACAACAACTAAATCCTTTGTTTACACGACGTACATTGCGACCACGCCGGGGAAGCTGTGGGAGGCGCTGACGAGCAGCGAGTTTACGGAGCAGTACTTTTTCGGAAGTCGTATTGAGTCTGATTGGAAGGAAGGGTCAGCGGTGACCTACTCGCGTAACGGGGAAGTGACGGATTACGGGACAATTATCAAATGTGAGCCATATCGGGTGCTATCGTTCACCTGGAACTATGTGACGGACAAGTCCGGACGCACCGAGCCATCTCAAGTGACGTTCCAACTCGTGCCGATGAACGGCACCGTGAAGCTGACGCTTAAGCACGAGAATCTAATTCCTTCGGATATCGTTGATCGCGACGACACCTTCGAGGGCCTTAACAACGGTTGGCCAGCGATCCTGAGCAACCTGAAGACTCTGCTCGAAACCGGACGCACATTGCCGCCTGTATCCTTATAATCCTATTCAAGAAAGCGAGTGTTCCCGCCATAATGAAGAATAACCTAACCAACGTAACTAAGATCCGCATCAACAAGCCAGCCGCAGACATCTTCGAAGCTTTCGCCGATCCAGACAAGCTGGCTCAGTTCTGGTTCGCAGGCTCAGGTCGTTTAGAGCAAGGCAAGACGTTCATCTGGCGCTATGAAGAATACAACGCGGAGGTGCCGATTTACATCGTCGAGTTCGTGGAGAACGAGCGAATCGTATACCGCTGGGGCGGCGAAGACGGCGGGAACCTCGTTACGATAAAGCTGCATCCGGAGCAATCGTCCGCTACTGTTGTTGAGGTTACCGAACAAGGCTTCGACGCGAGTACGGACAATGAACAGCTTCGCCAGGAGATGATCGGCAACAAAGAAGGCTGGACCTACATGCTAACCTGCCTCAAAGGCTATCTCGAATATGGCGTAAAGCTGCGCTCTTCACTTGTGTTTTAGCCTTTAATCTACCATTACTCACCGGAACCTCCCATGCTATACTAGTCGAAGCAGTATGTTGCATAGCACAAGCATTCCAAATTACCGTGTTTCCGGCGAGAGGATGAAGATTTTCATGGCAAGCTGGCTTCAGCAAGGATTAGGAATTAAATGGTTCACGCAGCATCAATGGAATACTCACAATCTTATTCGTACGAGCGAAAATGTTTCATCGGGCACAGTAAGCTATACAGCCGATTTACCTGAGGTGCGGATCGAGCTCTCCGTTCAACCTCACGCGGCTTCGCAGACAACGAGCTGCTATAAGGCTGAAGTGCGAATCCTGCCAAAGCAAGCTGAACTCGCGATAAGCGGCGTCCAGCTTACGATGCCGATTGCGGCGGACCAGACCTGCGTGTGGAAACCGCAGCTTGCGCCCCAGGACAATATGGCTATCGGGGACAACATGTTCCGTTCACCCGCAATCATCTTCGAGAACGGCGAGCGCATGGCCGCATTCGTGCCAGACCTGAAGGCAATTGAGCAGGACCGCCGCATCCCGCATGTGATGGATTATACGTTGCAGGACCACTCACTCATGTATGGCCTTTGCAACTATGAGGAAACAGGGCATGTGTATCACAACCTGACCCCAACATCTATTTTGATAAACGAACCGCTCGTATTCCGATTCTATCTCGTGGAGTGGGAAAAACAAGCAGACACTAGGGACAAAGACTACCGCTGCGTGGAGCAGTTTCTATGGAATACTTTTGCCGTCGAAGCCAAGATGCCTGCCGAGCAGGAGCTGGACGTCATCGAGGGGCTAAAACCTTACGCAGAGTACGCCTATAGCTGGGCACTCGACCGTTGGAAGGATGTCACCTGGCAGCAGTTTACACTCAGCAGCGGCGAAGAAGTCGGCGGTGTTGTATTTATCGTCCGTGCCCGGCAGAAGCCAGGTCTTGGCGAGGAAGAGCAGTGGCGGGAGCCGAAGAGCCTCTGGAATCAAGCCTGGTTCTGCGGTCTGCGTACTGCTTACGGCTACGCGCAATGGGGGCGCACACACGGCCGCGAGGACTGGGTAGCGAAATCGGAGAAAGCGCTTAACTTCGCGTTGAGTGCTCCGCAGCAGAACGGACTTTTCCCAAGTTATTTCAAAGCAGGGGAGGACAACAGCTGGGAATCCGGTCGCTGGTATATGTCCGCGCCTCGTCGTCCGGATGGACTTGATGACTTCGTTCATCTGCTCGATGCTTCATGGACGTGCTATTGGCTGCTGAAGTGGTACCAAGATGTTCACGCGGATGAGCGGATTTTGCCTTATGTACGCAATTATGTGAATCGCCTGCTTGAGCTTCAGCTTGAAAGCGGCGGCTTCCCGGCTTGGGTTAATCCGAACAACTCGGACATCTCCCCTTACTTGCTGGAGAGTCCTGAGACTTCCATGCACATCATGCTGCTCACCTTGCTGCACGGCATAGAAGCAGATGCTCGCTACATTGCTGCTGCCGAGCAGGCGGCGGAGATGGTGCTGCGCGATGTTGTTCAGAAGGGACGCTGGGAGGACTTCGAGACGTACTGGTCCTGCTCGAGGCAGTGGGAAGGCAAGCAGCATGGCGTGCTGGATGCGCGAAGCGGGCTGTATAACCAGTGTAACTTCGGCATGTACTGGACAGCGGAAGCGTTCAAGGATTTGTATGAAGCAACCGGCACGGCGCGTTGGCTGGATGCTGGAGAGCAGGTGCTCGCTGAAGCATCGTTCTTCCAGCAGATCTGGCAGCCTCCGTTCATCGAAGTGCCGGCAATTGGCGGATTCGGTGTTATGACTTCGGATGACGAGTGGAATGATGCGCGGCAAAGCCTCTTTGCGCTCACCTATCTCGATTATTATCGCGTAACGGGCAACAGCAGATACAAAGCGAGAGCGATCTGGGCGATGAAGTCTTCCTTCTATATGATGTACTGCCCGCTTAATCCGGTTGTGAAGGCGAAGTACGAGCGTGTACATCCGCAGTTAGACGCGCAAGATTACGGTTTCCATATGGAGAACTTCAACCATCATGACGGATCGGCGGTTGAAGGGCTGGGCGAATTTACGATCTTTGATTGGGGCTGCGGCGCGGCTGCCGCTTCGCTTGTAGAATTCGAGCGCAAGCTGCGTCAGATGACGCCCTCGCTAACTTAACAAAAAAAGACTCAGTACCCTTATTACAAAGGGTCTGAGTCTTTTTACTATTCTTCTTCCGTCAAGCGCAGCACTTCAATCAGCTTCAGGAACAAACTAAGCACGATAGCGGCAACTGTCGCCAGTGCCATCCCTTTCAGCTCGAAATTGCCCAATTTCAGCGTAGCGCCGCTCAGTCCAATGACGAGCACGATCGTCGTCAGCATCAGATTCGCTGGCTTCGAATAATTAACCTTCGTCTCAACAAGCATCCGGAGACCGGAAGCGGCGATAACGCCGAACAAGAGCAGAGACACGCCGCCCATGACCGGCTGTGGAATGGTTTGAATGAGCGCAGACAGCTTCCCGACAAAAGAAAGCACGATCGCTGCGCAAGCCGCGCCGCCCACGATCCATACCGAGTACACACGGCTAATCGCCATAACGCCGATATTTTCGCCATACGTTGTGTTCGGTGTAGAGCCTGCGAAGCCGGAAATGATGGTTGAGATGCCATTGCCTAGCAGCGATTTGCTGAGACCAGGATCCTTGGTGAGGTCCTTCTCGACAATATTACTGGTAACGATGAGATGCCCGATATGCTCAGCGACAACGACAAGCGCGGCAGGTGCAATAATGGCGATGCTCGTCCAGTCGAAGGTCGGCTTATAGAACGTAGGAGAGCTGAACCAAGGTGCTGCGCTGAGCGTTGCTTTCACATCAACGACGCCGAGAATACAAGCAAGCACATAACCGACGATGATCGCAATAAGAATCGGAATTACCCGAAGGAAGCCGCGGAACAATACGGAACCGACAACGCCAATACTGAGTGTAACGATGGATACAGTCAGTGTCGTCGCATCCGGCGACCAGTCTGCTGGGGCATCAGAGCCGGCGATGAAGCCTGCCATCTGCGCAGCAACCGGTACAAGCTCAAGCCCGATAACCGCAACGATTGCACCCATCGCAGCAGGCGGGAAGACAACGTCGATCCAGCTCGTCCCGGCTACTCTAATAATCACCGCAATTAGTGTAAAGATAATCCCGACAATAATAAAGCCACCAAGCGCAGCAGAATATCCGCCTTTGGAGTTCAGCACAACGAACACCGGAGAGAGGAAGGCGAAGCTTGAGCCCAGGTAAGCTGGTATTTTGAAGTTTGTAATGAGCAGATAGAGCAGCGTTCCGATCCCGTTCATCAGCAGAATGGTCGACGGATCGACTTTGAATAGAATAGGCACGAGTACAGTGGAGCCGAACATCGCGAAGAGATGCTGCAGGCTGAGCGGGACACTGGCAAGCAGTGAAGGTCGTTCATGGACTTGGATGATTTTGGACAACGGTAAAAAACCTCCTGATGTAGATAATATGCATTTTTGCCAAACGTAATAGTAACATACTTGCTCTAGGCAAATAAGCGCTTGACAAAAATTTTAATAATGTCATAATGACAATATAAGAAAAACGAAGCAGGTAAGGTGATCCTATTTGAACGAACCACTAGACGACGCAGCTACGTATTCACCACGCAAATATCGAACGCCAGACGGCGCGCCTGCCGATATCGTCATCTTTACAATTACATCTCAAGTCCGCAATACGGTGAAGAAGTCGCTTCCGACGAGGCAGCTCGAAGTGCTGCTGATTGAGCGCAAAGGATGGCCATTCGCAGGGCAATGGGCACTGCCTGGTGGATTCTCCAAAGATACCGAGACGATTATGGAGAGCGCGAAACGGGAGCTGCAAGAAGAGACTGGTGTTGAAGACGTTCATATGGAGTACTTGAACGTTTATAGCGAGCCAGGGCGTGATCCGCGGGGCTGGATTATTTCACATGCGTTCGTGGCACTCGTGCACGAGAGCTATCTCGCGGGCCGTAGAGCCGCTGATGATGCGGCCGACGTACGGCTGTTTCCGGTGGAGGAGGCGCTCGCCATGAATCTTGCTTTTGACCACAAGCTTATTTTGCAAGATGCGCAGAACCATATTCGGCATCAGATGCTGACCACGACGATTGCCCGCGAGTTTCTCCCGGAGGAATTTACGATCGGGGAGCTGTACCAGGTTATTGAGGCTGTAGTGCCGGAGTTCGTGGAGCGCAACTTTATCCGCAAAATCACATCAACGCAGAGCCGCAAGGGCATTATTGAAGAAGTGCGAGATTCCCGCGGTGAGCTGAAGCTATCGAACCGCTACTCACAGCGCGCAGCCCAACTGTACCGATTCACGGATTTTCTGCCTCAGCTGTCTATATACAGCTAGGCATTCTTTTATCTGATTTAATAATGTCGTAATGACATGATTATTAAGATGAGGATGGTGGGAACGATGAAAGCATTAATCGTCATTGATTACACGGTTGATTTTGTAACGGGGAAGCTGCCTTGCGGGGAGCCTGCAATTGCAATTGAAGACCGCATTGCTGAGCTGACGCAGCAGTTTGTGCGGCAAGGGGATTTTGTTGTGATGGCGGTTGATCTTCACTACGAGAATGAGGCGTTGCATCCTGAGCACAAGCTGTTCCCTCCGCACAATATTGAAGGCACGCCGGGGCGGGAACTGTTCGGCAAGCTGAGTGATGTTTACGAAGCGGAGCATGAAAGTATCTATTGGATGGACAAAACTAGATATAGCGCATTTTGCGGAACAGATTTGGAGCTGCAGCTTCGGATGCGAGGTATAACGGAGCTTCACCTTGTCGGCGTATGTACGGATATATGTGTGCTGCACACGGCGGTGGATGCATATAACCGAAGCTTTCAAATTACTGTTCATGCTGATAGCGTTGCCTCGTTTAATCCGCAGGGCCATGAGTGGGCGCTGCAGCATTTTACCGGCTCACTTGGCGCAGTGCTAATGAAGAACAATCAACCTATTACGTGATATGAAGGAGATGTAAGTGGCGATGGCTACGACGATGCAGAAACAGATCATAGCGGAACTCAAAGTAAAGCCTCAAATCAATGCAGCCGAGGAAGCGCGCGCTCGAGTGGAGTTTATGAAGGCATATCTGAAGCGTACGAAGGCTCGAGGCTTTGTGCTAGGCATCTCCGGCGGGCAAGATTCCACGCTTGCGGGCAAGCTCGCGCAGCTGGCAGTTGATGAATGGAACGCAGAGCATACGGATCAAGTGAGCTTCATCGCCGTTCGGCTGCCGTATGGCGTGCAGCAGGATGAATCGGATGCGCAGGATGCCATAAAGTTTATCTCGCCGACTCGTACGGTGACTGTAAATGTGAAACCAGCGGTGGACGCGGCGGTTGAGCAGTTTGCTGTCGCGACGGGAGAGAAGCTTGGCGACTTCCATAAAGGAAACGTAAAAGCGCGGGAGCGAATGAAGGCGCAGTATGATATTGCTGCCCATTACGGGCTGCTGGTGCTTGGAACCGACCATGCGGCTGAGGCAATTACAGGATTCTATACGAAGCATGGCGACGGTGCCTGCGATATGGCTCCTATCTATGGGCTTAATAAGCGGCAGGGCCGGGCGGTGCTGAAGGCGCTTGGTTCCCCGGAGCATCTCTATATGAAGAAGCCGACAGCCGATCTGGAAGATCTGAAGCCAGGCTTGCCGGATGAAGAAGCGCTCGGCATGAGCTATGAGAATCTGGATGACTACTTGGAAGGCGTGACATTGCCTGAGGAACTGAGCGATCGAATCGAAGCGCGTTATAGAGCGACGGAACATAAACGGCGCGGGCCGGTTACCGTCTATGACGACTGGTGGAAGGGGTAAGGGTGGATGGGCTACGATAATCTGACACTTCACACTGATAAATATCAGATCAATATGATGTACGCGCATTGGATGCAAGGCTCCCTAAATGATCGTGCAGTGTTTGAGCTATACTTTCGCAAGCTGCCGTTCGGCAACGGCTTCGCGGTGGCAGCAGGGCTTGCGCGTGCGATTGCTTATATTGAAGGGCTCCATTTCGGTGAGGAGGAAATCGCCTACCTGAGGGAGCAAGAGGAGAATTACAAGGAAGAGTTTCTGCAGCTGCTCCGCGAGTTCAAGTTTACTGGTAACTTGGACGCCGTACCGGAAGGGACGATCGTCTTCCCGAATGAACCGCTTATTCGCGTTGAGGCGCGGGTGTTCGAAGCGCAACTAATTGAGACGGCGCTGCTTAACTTCGTCAACTTCCAAACGCTGATCGCGACAAAAGCTTCGCGAATTAAACAAGTCGTAGGCGATGATGTGCTGCTCGAATTTGGCACGCGGCGCGCGCAGGAAGCGGATGCAGCGATCTGGGGCGCGCGGGCAGCGTATATAGCTGGCTTTCATGCGACTTCCAATATGCGTGCAGGCATGCTGTTTCATATCCCAACAAAAGGCACGCATGCGCACGCTTGGGTGCAAGGGCACGAGACTGAAGAGGAAGCCTTCCGCAAATATGCGGAGGTGCTTCCCGATCAAGTAACGCTGCTCGTCGATACGTACGATACGCTGCGAAGCGGCGTGCCCAATGCCATTCGCATCGGGCATATGCTGGAGCAGCAGGGCAAACGGATGAATGCTATCCGGCTGGACAGCGGCGACTTGACGTATCTTTCCCAGCGCGCACGGGCGATGCTGGATGAAGCGGGTTTGCCGTATGTGAAGATTGTCGCATCGAATGACCTGGACGAGAATATTATTTTCAACTTAAAAGCGCAAGGAGCGCGGATTGATGTATGGGGTGTCGGGACTCAGCTCATCACAGCAGGCGATCAGCCTTCGCTCGGCGGAGTTTATAAGCTTGTCGCTCGGGAGCAAGATGGAGCATTCATACCGGTTATTAAAATTTCAGGCAATCCCGAGAAAGTAAGCACCCCCGGCATCAAGGAAGTGTACCGCATCATTAACCGTGAGAGTGGAATGGCCGACGGCGACTATATTACACTCCGCGAGGAAATGGCGGTGGGACGCGGCGAGCCCATTCAGCTTTATGATCCTTTTCATCCCTATATGCCAACCGTTATTGATAAGTATGAAGCTGTCCCTCTGCTACGGAGTATCTTCCAGGGCGGTGAGCTTGTATATGATGTGCCGGAACTAGAGGGTGTTCGAGCTTATCACAAGCAGCAGTTGAGCCAGTTCTGGCCGCAATATCTCCGCAAGCTGAATCCAGAGATGTATCGCGTGAATATTAGCGTTGCAGCATGGCAGTTGAAGCTCGACTTGATTAAGCAGCATAGGGAGCAATAGGAGGTGCCTAAGGCGCCTCCTAACTTTTTTGAGAAAAAGCTTGCCAAGTCGAATCATGTCGTGTTATATTCTATTTCTGCCGCTGAGACATACACGATGACGCGGTGGTCGAAACGAAAACAAGCTGAAAAATAAAGCTTGCAATTGAGTTTCGATATATGATATATTCTAATTCCGGCCGAGAGGTTGGGACGAGAAATAAAGAATTTTGTTCCTTGAAAACTGAACAATGAGCGACCTGTCAAAAGGTCATAAAATACGTCGGAACGACGATCGCCATCTGGCGAAAGCGTTTCTGACGAGCTAGTTTTTTGAATGAGCTAACAAGCAAATTCATTTGGCGCAAATGGCTTCGCCATTTCGCCTATTATGGAGAGTTTGATCCTGGCTCAGGACGAACGCTGGCGGCGTGCCTAATACATGCAAGTCGAGCGGATCTTGTCCTTCGGGACAAGGTTAGCGGCGGACGGGTGAGTAACACGTAGGCAACCTGCCTGTAAGATCGGGATAACATTCGGAAACGGATGCTAATACCGGATA
>NZ_FOCJ01000021.1 GCF_900110075.1 Paenibacillus sp. OV219 | reverse complement strand
TCCCCCTTACTCTCTTTCTATATTTCTTGCAAGGGTGAAATCCTGCGAATAAGCGAGCATTTGTGAGAAAACTAAATCGTACCGAGGGAGTTGAATTGGGGGCTCAAAGCCCCCTAAAAATAACGACGGTACAGCTCTCTGCGACGTTCTCCACGTAATTGGGCATAAATCTGCGTTGTAGATGCTTTGTCGTGACCCAACATTCCTTGAATAAACTCCAACGGCGCACCATTGTCCAACAAGTGACAAGCATATGTATGACGAAACCGATGTGGGTATACATTCGCATTCACTTTACTTCGGGTTGCTAATTGTTTAAGTTCATAGCGGATTGTTGAGATCGACATACGGCGAGTAGGAAAGCTCTCCGTAACAAAGAGCGCTTTACAGGAATCCTCATGGTCCCTGACGTATCTCTTTAGCCAGATTTTGCATTCCGTTGTAAAGTAGTCTTCTCGTTGTTTAGATCCTTTCCCATTCACAACTGCGGAGCAGCTTTCCCAGTTTATATGATTGATTGGCTAGATATTCTTTGAGCAATGTTAAAGATACTTCTTCAATATCGAGGTTGCCGACATCATGGATCAGAACTTTCAGCTGAAGTGAATATGCCTTCAACATATACGGGCTAAAGCTTAAAATACGCTTATCAGTTTCATATAACAACCATAATTCGCTCAACTTCATAAAAAAACTTCCCCAGGGCTAATTGCTATTAGCTTCGCTCGATTTAGGAGGTTTAAATAGCAGCTCATTACGAACATGTAACGAAAACCGAATTTTGGAACATTAAAATGCATTGTATAATGTAAAAGAGATCGTCTAGTCAACATGTATAGTTTAGCAACTGCGGGGAAGGTTTCATCTTTGTGTCCTTTATTGGAAAACAATACAACTTCATGTCTTTTGGAAAGGACAAGAAGTTGTATCCATAATATAAAAAACCGCGTAGAACGCGGCTTTTTATGCATATATGTTCTTGGCCTCTTACATCATGGGATAGCAAAAACATGGCTTGTACATTTTCCTCTTGAGATGTATCTGCTACTGGAGTCATACTCATATGATTGTTGTTATGATTCATACCAGCCATATTGCCCATCGAATCCGATTGGCTTGAAGGATTTGTTTTTCCACATGCCGCTAACAGAACTACAGACAAAATAAACGTAGCTGCGAGTTTTTTCATAGTTTCCTCCGGTAATTCATTTTCCACCTATTTTAGTAAACGCTTGTGTAGATCTTGTGTGGTTTAGGAAAGAAAATTGAAACCGTTGTTCCTTCTCCAATTCGACTATCCATCTGAATTTCTCCGTTATGCGCCTCAACCAACTTTTTCACAATTGTAAGTCCTAGGCCGCCCCCTCCGGATTTACGGTCGCGAGACTTATCTACTCGGTAAAAACGTTCAAATACCAGTGAAAGATCCTTCTCCTCAATGCCAATTCCCGTATCCGTAATCATGATGCTAACCATGCTGTTAACTTCTTTGATTTGAACTGTAACTGTTCCATTTTGCGGTGTAAACTTTAAGGCATTGTTAAGTAGATTCGACATAATTTGACCGAAGCGATACTTATCAATGACAGCCTCTATAATTGGGCAAGCTTCAATAGCTAGCTGTACGCCATTTCTTTCAAACGCAGCCTGGCTCGCATCAATATGGTGTTGGATAATGGCAACGATATTCTCTTCCCTTAACTGGAGCTTAAAATTTGGAGACTCCACTTCCGTTAATTGCTCCAAATCACCAATCAAAAAACGCAGTCGTTCAATTTCATCAAAACATGACTCTAGTCGCTTAGGTGTGGGCTCCCATACACCTTCAATCATCGCTTCCATATGACTTTTTAACGTTGTAAGTGGGGTTCTTAATTCATGTGCAACGTCAGCCGTTAATGTTTTACGAAGTTGTTCTTGCAGCTGCAATTGTTCAGCAAGATGATTCAGTGAGTTGCCAAGGTCGGCAATTTCGTCCTTCCCTTCTACATAGGTTCGGGATGTGAGCTCTCCTTTTGCCATTCGTTCGGCTGCCTTTTTCATTTGTACGAGCGGTGCTGTAATGCGCTTAGCAACAAGAAGACTTATGATAATCGCCAAAATAACCCCAAGTATAGCGATCATAAGTACAGACTGTATCAGAGCCTGTTCGAAATGCTCATTAAATGTCTTTGGAAGCACGATATTGTCTGTCTGTTTTTGAACCATAGTAAGATGGTAGTGAGCTTGAAATATGAACGTAATCATTGAAATCAGTAATACTCCTGAGGCGATTCCTATACATGCGATAGCAATCCGTGCGTTCAGTCCCTTCATTAGACGCCTCCGACGAATCGATACCCTACCCCAAATACAGTGATGATATATTGAGGATGTTTAGGATTTGATTCGATTTTTTGTCTTAGGTTTTTAACATGCTGATCAATAGCCCTCACATCGCCTTCGAAATCAAAACCTAAAACCTTAACAATGAGCTCCTCGCGTGTAAAAGTCCTTCCTGGATGGCGAGCAAATGTCATTAATAGTTTATATTCATTCGGTGTAAGGTTAAGAGGAATTCCTACTTTAATGACTTCATGCTGCGAATGCCGGATGATTAGATCATCATTTTGAAACGTAATGGACTCAGCAAGCAGAGTATCATCTTGTGAACGTCGTAAGTTTGCCTGCACTCTCGCTATTAATTCACGAGGACTGAAGGGTTTGATTACATAATCATCGGCACCAAGTAATAACCCTTGAACGCGATCTTCTTCGGATACTTTAGCCGTCAACATGATAATAGGTATGGTGGAGAACTGCCTTAAAGCTTTGCAGACTTCCTCCCCCGATTGATCCGGAAGCATTAAATCTAGAATGACAAGATCAATATTTGAATTGTTTCTGATCATATCCAACGCTTTAGTACCAGACTCTGCCTCCAAGGCTTGGAAGCCATTTTTTTGTAAATAGGATACGACCACTTCGCGGATCTTCTCTTCATCATCGACCATTAGTATTGTCTTCATAGAACCCTCACATTTGAATGAATGGTTTGTTTCCTTAAAGTTTTACCCGTTGAAGACGCAAAGCATTGAGTATGACGGACACGGAGCTGAGCGCCATTGTTGCTCCTGCTACCCATGGCGTAAGGAGTCCGATAGCCGCGATCGGGATTCCGAGCGTGTTGTAACCTAGTGCCCAGAACAGATTTTGCTTGATGTTGGCCATCGTTTTGCGACTCATCACAATTGCTCCTACTATGCTGGTGAGGTCACCACGCATCAACGTCACATCGGCTGCTTCCATAGCAATATCAGTCCCCGTTCCGATTGCTATCCCTACATCAGCAGTCGCAAGGGCTGGAGCATCATTAATGCCATCGCCGACCATAGCAACTTTTTTACCTTGGGCTTGTAGTTGTTTCACTGCCTCTGCCTTTCCTTCAGGAAGGACTTCTGCAAGGACATGCTTAATCCCAACTTTCTCGGCAATTGCTGCAGCAGTGCGATTGTTATCTCCAGTAATCATAATGACTTCGATACCGATTTGGTGTAAGGCAGCTATCGCTTCTTTGGAGGTTTCCTTGATTGTATCCGCAACCGCTACAATTCCTGTGTAAGTGGAATCAACGGCCACAAGCATTGCGGTTTTGCCCTCGGATTCATATCGCTCCATCGTTTCGCCTGCTTGACCGTAATCAATACCTTCACGTTGCATCAGTTTTCGTGTACCAACAAGAATTTCCTTACCTTCAACTACTGCACGCACACCATATCCAGGAATAGCTTCAAATTGATCTGTCACAGCCAGAGTTATCCCTCTTGCCGCTATTCCAACTACGATCGCTTCAGCGAGCGGATGCTCTGATTGCTTCTCTGCCGAGCCGATTAACCTGAGTGCTTCATTTTCGTCTATACCTTGGGTTTGCACGTCAGTCAGTTCAGGCTTCCCTTTTGTTACCGTACCAGTCTTATCTAACATAATGGTTTGGACACGATGCATCGACTCCAAGTGCTCCCCACCTTTAAAGAGGATACCGAACTCTGCTGAGCGTCCCGAACCGGCCATGATGGATGTCGGTGTTGCAAGACCAAGCGCGCAAGGGCACGCAATAACAAGGACAGCAATCGCTTTTTCCAGTGCCGAAGCAAACTCCCCAGGGGAAATAAACATAAACCAAATGAAAAATGTAATCACTGCAATGCCTACCACAATCGGTACAAAGATCCCTGAAATCGAATCCGCGATGCGCTGAATCGGAGCTTTCGAGCCCTGGGCATCTTCCACCACTTTGATGATTTGTGCGAGCGCTGTTTCTTTCCCGATACGGGTAGCTTTTATTTTCATTGCTCCATGCTTATTAACCGTGGCACCAATTACGGCGTCTCCTACTCTCTTTTCAACCGGCATGCTTTCACCAGTTAACATCGCTTCATCAACGGCGGACTGACCTTCGAGCACTTCTCCATCAACAGGGATTTTCTCACCTGGCTTTACAAGGACTATGTCGCCGATTAGAACGTTATCAATTGGGACAGTGACTTCTTGACCATCCCTAATAACAATGGCCGTCTTGGCTTGTAAGCTCATCAATTTCTTAATAGCTTCGGAAGTGCGTCCTTTCGCAAGTGCTTCGAACAGTTTTCCTAAAATAATTAATGTAATCAGAATTGCACTCGTCTCGTAGTACATCTCTGGCGAATGGTGCGTATTTGTAGAGAGCGCCCATTGAAGCGTTAAATATAGACTGTAAAAGTAAGCTGCGGAGGTTCCGAGTGCGACGAGCACATCCATATTGGCACTTTTATTACGAAGTGCTTTATAGGCTCCTTCGTAAAACTGTCCCCCCATGACAAACTGGACCGGGGTGGCAAGTATAAGTTGGAACCAAGGATTCATAAAAATGTCCGGAACAAAGATCCAGCTTGTAAAGGAAAAGTGACCTACCATTGCCCAGAGAAGAGGTATTGAAAGAACAGCTGACACAAGAAACTGAATTCTCTTATGACGAAGTTCTCTTTGCTTGTGGTCACCTTCAACAACGGTTTCTTTGCTGATAGCTTGATACCCGAGTTGTTCTACTTTCTTGATCAGATCGTTCACCGAAACATGATTTGGATTATACTCGACATGCGCAGTTTCCAAAGCAAAATTCACAGTAGCATTGCTTACGCCGCTTAGTTTGCTGAACCCCTTTTCAATCCGATTTGCACATGCCGCACACGTCATACCTACAAGTTGAAAATCGACTTCATCGTTTGAAATACTGTATCCGAGTTCTTCAATTTTTTGTTCTAATTCAGGTAGATTAACTTTCGTTGGATTATAAGTAACTGTTGCTTTCTCTAATGCAAAATTGACGTTTGCATCATCTACGCCGTCGAGCCTTTTTAACCCCTTCTCGATTCGATTGGCACATGCTGCACAAGTCATGCCAGCAATCTGCAGCGATGTCTGCTGTTGCTCCATCTTTTCCAAATGCATTCACCTCACCACTCTTTAATACCCCTTGGGGGTATATTTTGAACAAAAAATATATGGGCAATACGAGGAGCTGCATGGCAGCCCCTTTAGTTCACAACCTCATAACCTTGCTCTTCAATCGCTTCTTTTATAACGTCCAGCGTTATTTTTGAGTTATCGAACTCAATCGTTACAGTTCCCGTTGTCAAATCAACCTTCCCGGTAGCTCCAAGTTTAGTTACTGCACCTTCAACTGAATTTACACAATGACCACAGGACATACCTTCAACCTTCAGTGTCGTCGTTTGCATGAACGATCTCTCCTTCTATTATTTAATTAATTTGTTCATTGTAATCATGAGTTCTTTAATAACTTCATGATCACCTTCCTGAATTCGTTCAATTACACAGCTATTCATATGTTGTTCAAGTAGCAATTTCCCGACGCTATTCAGTGCAGATTGGACTGCAGCAATTTGATTCAATACATCATCGCAATAAGTGTCCTTATCAATCATACCTTTTAGCCCGCGAATTTGTCCTTCGATCCGATTCAGACGAGAGGATAATGTGCGTTTCAATTCATCAGAATGATGACTTTGACGTTCGCTTCTACCGCATTGAGAGTGTCCAGTATGTTCGTTTTCTGATTGCATCATAAAGCCCTAGCCTCCTTGAATTCACATTAACATACCCCCACGGGGTATTTCAAGTGGGCAGATGAATCATTGTTTACGCCATCCGAAAGGAGTTACCCCCTTGGGCTTCAGTACTGAAAGGGTTGTTGCAAAGATCAACAACAAGATAGCTGCTCCTGCAATGACTAAGAGCTGAATTTGGTTATGTAGATCAGTACTTATCAAACTTTGATTAATCGTTGTTAACCTGGCCAGATTTCTAATTGGGTTCAGATGGACTAATAAGCCTAAAGTGCAGATAATGGTTAGTAAAAGTTTCACGAGTATCCAATAATAACGAAAAAGTCCCCATTCCGTCCCTAAGGATAAGATAAGTCCAGTAAAAAATGTTCCTAAGCAAAACGGCACTATGACGAACTGAGCGATCATATCCATGGCCTGATAAGCTGCGAGTACCATTTGGGCATTTTCAGTCTTCAGACCAGCGATGGCCAGAGAAAAAAAGCATGTTGCTGCACCTAGCCACCCCACCGAAGTAGTTATATGTGCAATTGTCACAATTTTGCGATGGCGTGGTCGCATTGTCATAATTATTGCACCTCGATTTGGCTAGCATGCACTTTATGCATTCCTAAACCGTTACCGGTCAGATGCAGAATAATAAACAATAGGATAAAAATGATAAAGAAGATGCCAACTATTTTTACCCATCGAGGCATTGGGGGCGCTTTTTCTTGTGATACTTCTTCTTTATTAACTGGATCTGTACTCATGAAGTTCCTCCTTTATTTAGAAGGCCCTAGCGCCTAAACATGCCAGGGCCTATTTAGAAATGCGCTACTTAATTTGTGCTAGAAAGCTCACTTTCTGTAACCCATTCATGATTCTTTACCATTTCTCCACCGTTTGTTGGCATAAAATCAACCATATACACTGTCGTTTGTTCTGCGGAATCTATGGTCGCCTTCGCACCATTCATCCCTTCCATATGATCGGCCTGTAAAACGACTTCATCCCCAGTTGTGAAGGGCTTTTCACCTGCGTCCTTAATCTCCTCATGTATGACCCATTTATGATTCGTAACCTTTGGACCGCCGTTTGTCGGAGTATAGGAGACTGCATATACAGTTGTACTATAAGCTCCAACAATTGTTGCTTTCGCACCATTCATCCCATTCATGTGATCCGATTTAATAATGGCTTCGCTGCCAACCTTAAATGTTGGATCTTTTGCTTCTTTTAAGCCAGCTGGAAGTTCTCCAGAACTTGTGTGATGCATGTTGCTCATATTGTTCACGTCATGGTTCATCTTACTCCCACACCCGCTTAATACAATAACCGTTAAGACAGCAACGCTTAGAATAACCAGTTTTTTTATCATTTTTATAATTCACTCCAATATACAAATAATATTATCTACTTAGAAAGCATTAATTGCGTGTAACTCCTTCGTGAACAATCTCATGCCACGAAGTACCGTCATCACCAGAGATAAAGACACTTTTTTGTAGTGTAGCTGCAGCAAGTTCAGTAGGATTAGCTGGATTCTGTGCGATATACATAATATCATCAGTACTTGGCATGTTGATGACAACTGGATGATTTGTTTCGGCGCTGATTTGATATAAAGCGGCTTCTGGACCGGAGGTTGCCACTAAAGTATCGCCAGATTCCAAAACTGTAATGCCTGATATCGAGACACCTTGAAGTAGAACTGTAAACGATTCACCTTTATTTGACGAAATAAAAGCGCCTTCTGCTGTTCCTATAGCAACAATCGATTTCTCTGTAGGATGCGCTGAAATCGAAGTGATTTGTCCCTGAAGACCGACTGCTTCACTTTTTATCCAAGTTTCCCCTTCATCCTGGCTATAAAAGAGACCTGGTTGACTCATTTTTGAGTTAGGTGTTTGGTTTAATGCATAAATCGTATGGGTCCGATATCCTACGGTCATTCCGTGGAAATCAACTTCCCCGTCTAAGGCTAAAACTGTGATGGATTTGCCATCATTCGTGCTTTTGATTAGACCTAGCGGATTTTCATAAGCGGATCCTACCGCAGGATGACCACTACTATAAAATCCATCATTGGACGCTGAAAAACCCATATAATCATGTTTGTCTCCGGATCCTGCGAACCACTTGCCATTGTCATACACACTAAGTCCGTTATGGACAGGAACCAAAAGTCGGTTGCCGTCTGATGAATATCCCAATCCATGAATATGCATAAATGCGGAATCGCTATCTGTGCTCTTCTTTGAACAAGCTGCAATACCGACAGAGAGAATGACTGTCAGTGAGAGCAACAATACTTTTTTCAATTAACTGTCCTCCTTAATTGCATTCAAGTCTATTCAATATTGATAACTTCTCTAAAGCATAAGTGCCTCAGTAGTAAAAGTGTAACGCACACATATGAGGAAATTGTGTAGATAGGTAAACTTATTTATGTAAAGAAGAGACTCACTATTGGAATCACCCGTAGTGAGCCTTTTCATCGGAGTTTCTGGATTTATCGGTAGCCTTTAGCATTAGACTTGTAGTTATGGATTAATTTTTAGCGGAATTACAGACTGGGTCCTTTCATTCGTTTTCTGTTCGTTTGGATGCTTCATATCTATACCTATTCCAATGCGACCTATGATATAGCTTCCCCATGAAAAGCGATGAAGAGTAGCTACTGCTCCCATTGAACCCCCTAAAGCGAGAGCGAAAATTATGGATAAACCAATGATGCTGTTATGAAAAGGTAAAATATGCTCACATACAACAAGCACTAATGGATGGAATAAATAGATGCCAAAAGAATATTGGCTTATTTTTACGATATAAGATGGTATTGCTTTTAATTTAGCTGCTAGGATTAACAACATGAACACTGAGCTCACAGTAAAAAAAATCATATCAAAGCGCTTGGAAGTAATAACGGGAAGAATACCTTGTTCCATAAGATAGATCGAAGCTGAAGCTGATAGAAGGACTGACACGTAGACAAAATATTGGTATTGGAGCAACCTTTTTAGATAAGTGTTATAGTTCTTACCCAAATAATAGGCGACTACGAAATAGAAAACCCAAGCAAAAAATGGCATCCTGTAGAAACGAAGCCAAATAAAGTTCGCAAGTTGAGTATCAGGAGCACTTACGAAATTAAAGAAAGCAAGATAAAGAATGTTTACCAAACCGGCTGTAATCAATATCCATTGTGGACGGAAATGATTGAAAATATGTCGAACGAAAAACATATGTAGAAGGTAAAATTGAAAAATAATAAGGACGAAATAGGCTGGAGTTTCACCAAGAAGTAAGCTAAAGACAAATTGTTTTATCATCCCTGGTACATCCCGTACTCCATCTGAACTAAACATGCTCTGTATATTATAAATAATTACAAAACATAAAAACGGAATGCCGATATAACGTAGTCTCTTTTTAAAAAATCCTTTAGGAGTATGAGAGGAATATGCATTTGCAAGAACAATCTCTGAAATAAGTATAAAAGCAGGGGTACCAAATGTAAGAAGTAATCTTAGCGCACCGATCCAACCATAGTCTTCGCCGAATACCTGAGAAAAGGAGTGCAGAAATACGATGCTGAAACACGCGACCGCACGGAGCAGAAAAACTTCTTTTATTCTAGCCTTCCCCATTACTTACAATCTCCCTCCATTTTTTGCTTAAATCCTCTTTTGACTACGAAATGTATGGAGCGACTGCCCAAGTCCTTGTGATTCAGCAATTCTCTGTTCCGCTCCTCCCAGCCCAAATAAGCTCGGCAAAGTTAATTAAACAAGCTGGATTGGAAACTTTTTAATAATAATATCAGAGGATTCTAAAAAGGATAGTTTTTCGGTATTAAAACAATTAGTCAAAAAGTCAGCAAAATCTTCTGTTTCGGAATAGAATAGTAAGCTGTGTGTTCCCAAATTATTATCGTTAATAAGCGCTAATCCTTTAAATCCAGCAGCATTTTGAAAGTCTCTACGTTTCTCTTCAGCCCAGCTATTCACCTCAGCTGATTTATGCGATCGCAGCTGTAACTGTATACCATACATAATATTCAATCCTCCTACTCGTTTTATCGAAAAATAAGTATATGAAAGGCATAAACAGAACTTTTAACCCGAAAGTCGGTTGCACAGCTGGTCATGTTCATGAGATCGTACCCGAGATATCTACTCGTTGCTGGCCATGACCATACAAAACGTATCAATTAATGCGAAAGCTGTAACTTAAAACAGATTGTAGTTTTAAGCTGAATAGGAATTTTACAGGTACCCTGCGGCCACGTCTTTTTAGAAATAAGAATAAGATGTCCGGGTTTTTCACATCACCCACAATCAGGATCGTTCTCATAAGGACTGCTCCTTTGTATTCTGAGTATATAGCCACAAGCTAACAATACAAATTGTATCAATTTGATGTGTAGAAGTTATGTAGATAAGGTTATCATGCGAAGCACTTCTCCTTTCTTTCTCTCAAGGATGACGGTCATTTGTTTCCGATTTTAAATTTTCGCAGAGGAATATCGACTATCCATCCTGTTAGATATGCGTGCAATTCTTGCTTCACCACAGAGCATCATAGTGAACTCGTACTGATTTTCTCGACATCCTTCACTGTTTACATTCTAATTGAGATGAATCTTCATCTGAGGGTAACATTGCAAGTTCTTGTCCTAATTCGGTTAACAATATATGTTCTTGTCACTGACTATTGACAAGAACATATATTGTTAAAATAAAAAAAGCCGCAACTATGCGGCTTCTTAAGCATATATGTTCTTGTCATCCGACAGGCGTTAACTTAACAACCACCGCCGGACCGGACGGATGTAAAAAGACCAACCCGCTTCACTCTCCCATTGGAAAGTGAAGCGGGGTCTTGGTTTTTAAAGCGTCTCTGTACTCATACGCCGTAGTACAACTTTATTTTTTGCGATTAAGCCGTGATATGAGCGGTGATGCCGTTCAGCTCGGCCACGTCTTCAGCGGACAGCTTCAAGTTAGCTGCGCCGGCGCAGTTGACTATGTTTGCCGCTTTGCTGGCGCCAGGTATCGGCAGAATGACTGATGACAATTGAAGTAGCCAGGCAATCGCGATCTGCTGCGGCGACGCGTCATGACGACCTGCGATTCGATTAAGCGTCTCGTTACTGCCGATGCCGCCCGCATTGCCCATGCCGTTCAGCGGACTATACGGAAGGAAGGCGATGCCGAGATCTTCGCAGCACTTTAGCACGTCTATAGACGAGTGATCGAACAGGTTCATTCGGTTTTGAACGCTCGCGACCGTCACGATTCCACGGGCTTCTTCCAGCTGAGCGACGGAAACGTTCTACAGTCCCACGTGAACGAATTTCCCTTCCCGCTGCAATTCCGCGACCGTTCCAACGGATTCGGCAAATGGAATCTGCGGATCCGGTCGGTGGAATTTATAGAGTGTTATCGCTACGACGCCGAGCGCGCGCAAGCTGTCCTCGCATGCTTGACGCAAATGCTCGGGCCGGCTGTCGGTTTCCCAACGTCCTTCCGGACGAATGTGTCCGCCTTTTGTCGCGATGATCGCCTCGCAACGATTATGCAAAGCTTTGGCCAGCTGACGTTCATTATGACCGTTCTCGGTCGAATTTAAACAGTACGAATCGGTCGTATCGAATAGCGTAATGCCCTGCTCCAATGCGGCATGCACCGTTCTGATACCGTCTTCCTCGGACGGGTGTCCGGTCACGGACAGCGGTTCTCCAAGGGATCTGTCGGCAGCCTGTTAAATGTTGTGATATCGTACCGGTGAGCTTAACCCGTTGTTTAATTCCACCGGCCTTGTATGGAAGTTCTTGTCCTAATACGGCTCTGTATAGAAGTTCTTGTCTTGAACAAACGACAAGAACTTCTATACAATAAATTAAAAAAGCCGCAGTTTTATGCGACTTCCGTTGTATAGATGTTCTTGTCGTCCGACACCAACCAAATGTCCTCTTACAATAAATGTGGTCGTAAGATTGCGGTAGCCGGGGATCGAACGCTCGTGCCCATGGGACTTCAAGATCCCGAGAGTTATTCCGTTCATCCCCCTACTTGTTAAACCATGACGCAAAGAAGCTCGTTGCATTTGCCGGTGTTGATCCAAGCGTTTTCTCTTCCGGCAAGTTTACAGCAACTCGAAACACGATTACCAAACGCGGTTCCAGAAGGCTTCGAACAACCCAATATTTTTTTCATTGAAATTACTCCTATTCAATTCATACGTATAAATTGCGTATAATGCGATTACTATGAAATTAATTAATTGCATGAAATAATAGCGATTGATAGAGACTATTATACCAAACAATCAGTCCCGTCTCGTCAAACAGTCAAGTCCGCCATTAAGACCAACCAACAAGTAATTGAAAATGGATAATGGGCAACGGAAACTAACTATTCCGATGCCCATTATCATGAATCCCTAGCTATTGATAAGACCAGCTGGTGCCATTATGGCTGTAGTCCAAAGTGGATTGTATAGTGCTACTAGCAGAATTCCGACGACTGCAGCATTAATTCTCCGCTAAATGAGCAACTGTTACCGTTGACCGTAGGACGCTCTTCCTAGTGAGCATCGCGTGATACAAGAGCGGAATGACCAGCAAGCTGATCAAGGTTGAGCTGATCATGCCGCATACGACGACGATCCCGAGCGACTGCGAGACGATCACATCCCCACTTCCGAGCACGCATAGAGGAAGCAGCGTCAAGACTGTCGTTATTGCCGTCATGAACACAGGCCGCACACGGCTAAGTGTACCTTCCGTGATCGCTTCCATCGGTCTCATGCCATGTGCGAGATTGCGTTCGATTTTATCAACAAGCACGATCCCATTCGTTACCACGATGCCCGACAGCATCAGCAATCCGACAAGTGAGGCGAGATTCGATTCCAACCCACAGGCCAGCATGCCGGCAACGGAACCGATATATGCTAGCGGAATGGAGCAGATCACCGTGACGGGCGCGCGCCAACTTTTAAATACGAGGCTCAGAATAATGAGGATCAGCACAATGGATACCGCTACCGCGATGCCCATTTCAACGATCATTTGATTGACTTGCGCAGTGATCCCATTAAGCGAGTAATGAACGCCTGCAGGCAGCGTCAACTTCTCCAAGATCCGGTGCACGTCGCGGGATACGCTCTTTACATCCCTGGACGTGATATTGGCGGTGACGTTGGAGAAGGGTCTGCCGTCCGCTTCCCGAATCACGGATGGTGCGGTCACCGGCGCAAGGGCAGCCAACTGGTCCAACCGATAGGATCGGCCGTCCGCCGCTCCCTGGAACGTTTCTTGACCCAGCTGCGTGAGAATATCCGTTACGGGGTCCGACATGTAAGCGGACTGTCCTGCTTGTCCAGATAGATCGGTTTGCAGCTCGAACGGTATCGTTTGTCCCCCTGCCTTCATATCGATTCGAGTCCCGTCAGCCAAATAGGCCCCGATCCGATCGTAGATCTCTCTAGGTGCAATGCCCGCCCGTTTCAAGACCTCTTGGTTCAGCGTCAACTGATGTCGCGGCACGGTTTCTTGCTGCTCATCGGCGGCACCTGCTACGCTGAGTCCTTTAACATTCAGAAGCTTGCTTCTAACCAGCTTGGCGGTATTCTCAAGCGTCAAGGCGTCGGCGCCGCTGAAGTTGATTTTGAGCTGCGAATCGTCGCCGGCTATATTTTGGTTCGTAACCGTGCATATCGCGCTGCCCGCAAGACTCGTGAGCAACTGCTGAAGGTCTGATGTCACGACATCGATCGTCGCTTGCTTGTTTACGGTTACTGCGATATTCGCAATATTGCCACCCTGAATCCAGCCGCCCCCGGCATCGAACACATCGTCGAATTGCGGGGTGAAGGTCGAACCCAGCACGGAGGAAAACGACGCTACGTCCCTGTCCGACTTCAGAGCTTGCTCCATCCGTTTGACGGAGGCATCCATTTGCGCCATCGACGTTTCTTGGGAAAATTCCAGCTGAACGTTAATCTGTCCCGACTTCGCTACTGGGAGGAAATTAACCGGCAGGAATGCCGCTCCGCCAGCCGATAACGCGAATAGCAAGGCGAAAATAACCGCGATTCTTCCTCTGCGGGAAATCGACCAATGCAGAATCGGCTTCCAAAACGAATCCAAGGAGACGGCACGGTCCGTCCTTTGTCCATGACGCCAAAGGTGATAGAGCGCCGGTACGACGAACATCGCCACCAGGAGCGAGGTAACGAGCGCAATGACAACCGACCAGGCAAACCCGGAGAATGCGGAACCGATCATCCCCCCGGCCAGGGAAATCGGAATATAGACAGCAACCGTTGTCGCCGTGGATGCGAAGATCGCCGGAAGCATCTCCATCACCGCACTTGCGATTAGACCTGCGTTGATGCTGCTCCTGGATTCGGTGGATCTGTGATACAAATTGTCAAGAATAACGATCGAATCGTCGATCACCCTGCCCATCGCCACAATAAGTCCAGACACGGTAAGCAGATTAAGACTGATGCCCATCACTTTAAGCAGACCGGTCGTAACCAAGAAGCAGATGGGCAATGACAGCGCAATGAGCGCCGTGGAGCGTGCATTTCGGAAAAAGAGAAAGACGCAAATCATCGAAAGCAAGCAGCCGAGCAGCCCTTCTTTCAGCAATCCTTGCAAGGAGGCGGAGACCATCGCCCCTTGGTCGAGAAGCACAGAAAGCTTGATATCGTTCGACTGGAGAGCGGGAATATCCTGAATTCGATCGTGAATCAAACCGGATACATGGGTAATATTGGCGGATGGCGATTTCAATACGTCGATGACCACGCTCGGCTGGCCATCAGTCCTGGAGATGGTTTGCATGTCTACGATCGACTTCGTCACGTCCGCGATCTCCGAGAGCACAGCCGTCTGTCCGCCCGATCCTTGAACCGGCAGCTGGGCCAGATCATCTGCTGAGCGGCTCCCTCCGGTCACGAACAGGGGGAACGTAACTTCGCTGCTTGTGATTTTGCCCTGAACGTCCGGCGAATCCGTCCCGCCGCCGAGCGCCTTCTTGACGTCAGCGACCGTCAACCCGGCTTTATGTACGTCCGCCATGCGCAGCTTCACTTGATACCCGTCTTGTCCCGCACCGGTTACGCGTACGCTACTGACGCCGGGAAGTTTCTGCAATTCACCCGCGACTTGCGACTGGATCGTCGTACGGAGCGTGTGTTCATCAACTTGTCCCGAAGGACTCGTCAAGCTCAGTCGCATGATCGGAAAGGAACTCGTGCTTACCCGCTCAACGGTCGGCCGATCTATTCCCGCCGGAAGCGGTACGTACTGGAGGATAATGTTCACGTCGTCCTCCGCACGGTTCATATCGTACTGCAGTGGGAAATAAAGGCTCATGAGCAGCCCGTCATCGAAGCTGCTTGTTTCCAAGGTTTGGAGTCCCTCCACTTTACGGATGGACTGTTCGATCGGCTCCGTAACCGCTGCCTTGATTTGGTCTGCCGGCAGGTTAGGCGCATGAAGAGAAATCATCAGAGTAGGATTATTGATCGGCGGCAAGTAATCCCGCTGCATCTGGAAGGCCGATATTCCGCCCCAAGCCAGAAGGATGGCGAGCGAACTAATCAGCAATACCGTACGTTTCATGATCGCCTCGATTAAGCTGGTCATCGTCTATGCTCCACTCCAATCCAGATATGAATCGTCAATCAATCCTCAGACGAAACGTAGAAATAGAGCCGGCCCGAAGATCGGGCCGGCAGTTTGGCGAAAACAACCTTTAGTTAATCGCGGGAGACGGCGCACTGCTTTGCGGTTGCGCGGCAACCTCGGCTGGGGTTAGTACTTTGTCGTCTCCCGGGTAAGGCCGATCAAATCCTTTCGTTGCGTACCAGGTAACATGATTCAGCATGTTCGCGTTCACTTTGTCCGGCGCGGCTGTCTTGCCGGTAAAGTAAGCTTGATTATCGTTGGACCATGCCGTCCATAGTTTCTCCATTTCTTGCGCGGCTTGGTTCTGCTCCTTCGTAGTTCCATCAGTCGCCGTACCATCATTCACTGTTCCATCAGTCGCCGCAACCTCCGTGCTTGGCGTCGTGGATGCCGTAATGATGGGCGCGGGCTGATCCGAGCCCGGATGACCGTTCAATGTGTCGAGGGCAATTCGGTTAGGCACGGCGGTATACGGCGTGAAATCCGGCTTGTCCGTAAACAGCTCGCTAAGCGGCAAGGCTGCCGCATCGTTCTGGTTCATGGCCGGCAGACCGAGAATTTGCTCGATCGTGCGAACCATGTTGATGACGGTCCAATAATGGCTGTCGACGATGCCTTTTTTGACCCAAGGGCTGATTACGAGCGCGGGCTCCCGGTGACCGTCGACATGATCCAAACCGTTCTGCGAGTCGTCTTCGGTAACGAGAATAAGCGAGTCTTTCCAGTAAGGACTGTGAGAGATGAGATCCACGATTTTACCGACGGCTAGGTCGTTGTCGGCTACGGCAGCTTGAGGCGTCGGAGCGCCGGTTGCCGTGCCTGAGGTGTGGTCGGCCATGACCCACATCGGAATCAGATTCGGCAAATTATCGTTTTTCACGTATTGTTCGAATTGCTGCTTGAAGATTTCATACCGATACTGATCCGGGATTCCGTTGTCGAACGTCGGAAACGGCTTGTACGTGATCGGATTCAACGATGGAATATCGCTCGTTGCTTGATAATCCCCGATCGGTACATGAATCTCGCCTTGTTTCTGGCCGGACAGAATCAAATAATCGTTGTACCAATCCGTCCATGTCCCGAACGGCTTCGTGCCGGTGAAGGCATTCGTGTCTTCCCCGAAGTTGACGACGGAAAGGTTATGCTTCAGCGCGTTGTCCCACAGATGACCGGTCGATGCATACGCCATGGAGTCGCCGGCACCGCCCGGATAGCTGCGAACATTTCCTACATCGGTTTCTTTATCCTCATAATCCGTATTCGTCCCTTGCATGACCCACTGATGGCCGCTGGCCGACTGAATTCCCGAGGTATAGAAATTATCGAGCAGCGGGTAAGTATTGGCCAACGCATGCAGGTTCGGTGTGACATTCTCGCCAAACTGGGTCAATGCCGGTTCCGAGTTGCCTCTTCCGATGTCGCCGAAGACTTGGTCGTACGTGCGATTCTCTTTGATAATGTAGAATACATGCTTGATCGTGGATGGCTCGCCGATCCGTACCGGTATCGCAACCGGCTTCTTGTTGTTGCGCGGCTTCGCATTTCGGCTCGAAATGTCGAACCAGTTGTTGTTGGCATATACCTCGTCCGTTCCCTTCACCAGCTCCTTCTTGGACGGGAACGCAATCATCGATAACGATCCCTGCTGGGCATAGGAGGAGTGGCCGGTCACCTTAATGCCTTGAATGGTCAACGTACGCTCGGGACCGAGCGATCCGACGCCATCAGCGTTGGCGACAAGCAGCCGGTTGTTCTTGGCATCGACGGCAAGATCGACCGGGAACCAGCCGGTCGGCATGAGACCCGAGAGCTGAGGCTTCGACATATGCTTCTTCCAATCATAGACGGCAATCGCGTTGTTGCGGCCAAGACTGACCGCCAATTGATGATCACCGATCATCGTTACCGCATTTGGCGCTGAACCGCGCGGCGCCTCGGGGTATGGCTCCACGTCGATGGTCTGTACGACATCGTTAGTTCTTGTATCAATGACGGACAGGGTATCGCTGTTGGTATTGGCCACGAACACCTGGTTATCGGAAACCGTCATGCGCGCAGGTTGCAGCCCTACTTCCACGGTCTTGACGACCGATTGCGCGGCAAGATCGATCACCGATACCGTGCCCGTCGCGGAACTGCCCGTAGGCTCGGCAACAATCGACACGCCAGATGAGTCGACGGTAAAATCGCCAGGCTGTGCCGTTCGGCCGCCTGCGTTCGTCACATAGGCAAGATTGCCGTTCACGACGACGCTAGTCGGAGCGTTTCCAACCGGGATCCTGGCTGTTAATTGGTACGTTTGCAGATCGATTACACCCAGCGAATTGTCGCGGTTCAGGGCGACCAGAAGTGATTTGCTGTCCGGCGACATGACGATATCTTGCGGATTGATATTACCGCCAACCGCTGCTTCGGGAAGATCGACCGTTTTTTCGATGGTCGGCGTACCGTCTGCAGCAAGGGACATGATCACGATTCTTCCCGTCGAACTGGAAGAACCCGTTGCATACAGATGACTGCCGTCAGGGGAATAAGCAAGTCCCCACATGCTGGTTAGCTTGAGGGGGAAATTCGCCGTAACCAGTGTGCCGGTTTTCAAATCGACGATATTGATCCCGTTGCCGCCGTAATTATTCCGGCCGATCAACGCCGCGGCGGTTTTGCCATCCGGACGCACTTTGATCGAGATCGGATTGCCGCCGAATTCCACCTGCTGCCCGGCCGGCGTAACGAACTGGTTCACCACCGTCAGCACCGATCCGTTCGGCTGGCGTCCAACTGTGTGGGTGTCAAACGGATTACCGACATTGGCATAAACGCTTCCTGCTCCAATAAGTACGGACCCGATCGCAATAGAGACGGACAGCTTCTTCTTGCTGATCTTCCTGCCTGATTTAGACAATTTTACAATTCCTCCTAAATTTTATTCAGTCTTGTAAGACCTACTTAAACTTAATGTTGAATTGTAAGGTAAGTGTAAGGTCAGCTTGTAGTTCATGTAAATATTTATAATCCGTTCTATGTACCTGATTCCTATGTGCTAATGAAGGATCAATATCTCCTTTTTTCCTGAAAACCCATCCCAATGAACCAGACCAGTCAAGTCATCGCGCTCTATCTTCATCCCTATAAAAAAACCGCCCTGGAATGGGCGGCTTTTAGGAACAATCATATCCGTTGCTTATCTTCAATCCATTGTGCAGTTGCTACTTACGCTTTTTTTCTCTTCCGATTCCCCGCAATCCATTGGGTGCATATTCCCAAAGAGAGCAATCCAGCGACCAACAAGAGAATCCAACCGATCAGAGGGATACTCGAGAACGCAGTTAAAATGCTGGCGCCGATAAGCACTTTTAACCAATCAGGCATTTGTTCCGACCCTTTTATCATATCGCCAATTCGATAACTAATTACAGTCATTCCCATAGCCAATGCGACTAGAAGCGCTAGCAGAATCAGAATCAAGATCGGAATGCCAATAACGGTAACGAGCAGTAGTGCGCTTAACGCAGCGATAACCAAACCACTTAGAAAACCGGCATATAAGAGCCGACCTACGGATTCACGCTGATAACGTTCGGTAAAAGCGATTATCTTTTTCTTGCCGAGGGCCCTGATCAGGACAGGTACTAGAACCATAAGCAGGTTCCCTGCCAGTTGCAGCACCCATAAGCTCAGTACGAGCCCGCCGCCGATCAGAAAACTATTTTGCGTAGCGTTATCCAGCGAAATGTCATAGATATCGTCCCCCAATGCAACTCCCGGGTCTTGATCAACCTTCCCTCCGATCACGACAATCACGCCGGTAATCTTGGCCGTACTTCCCAAATGCAGGTTGCCGTTAATAACGACTACAATGCCCTGCACTTGGCCATAGACATCGGCATCGCCGCCGATAACGTACACGTCGTCAACGGTCTGGACTGCAGGCACGGTGGTGTTCTGGTGTTCAAAAATACTCTTCGCCGATGCCATTCCAGGGATGAGCAGCATGAACAACATAAAGAAGCAAATAGTGTATGTTAGTTTTCTCAAAGTGGCCCTCCCTTTCAACTCGCTGAGGTTTGAAGCAACCGCTTGAGTGAAATGAAAGAGGTCACAAGGATAATTAACGAGAGGACAATCGTCCCACCGGTTAAGGCGGGTACACTGAGAATGAAATGCGATATGGCATAGATCAGTGTGATCATCAATTTTGACCATCCATGTATGAGTTTACCGATTACCGCTCCTGTTAGCAGATACAATATCCCTAGTGTCAACAAACCTAAGAAAAGCGCCAAAATCCGCCCTTTTCCTGCGAATTGTCGTTCTTCTTCCGCTCCGATGGATTGCAAAACCCGAATTTCGAGATCCATAGGTGCTTGGATTAGGCAGATGGTCTGCACGAGGTCATAGTTGTTGTCTGCCATGTCTTCCAGTAGCGCCTGACAGGACTTGCATGTCTCAAGATGCTCTTCAATTTCCCTTCTTTCATCTTGAGTCAGTTCGTCATCGAGGTAGGCAGACAACTTTTCCTCCGGATGTATGGACATGCCCAGTCAGTCCTCCCTTCTTAATTCTTTTCGCAAGTTAATCCTGGCTGCAAACAGCCTTGACTTCACCGTTCCAAGAGGAACATCGATCATTTCCGCGATTTCTTCATAATTATAGCCTTGGATCTCATGTAATAATAGAACTTCCCGATGACCCACCGAGAGTCTGCTTAGTCCTTCTTCAATGGATAACTTCTCCAACGGGTTTGCTGCACGTTGATCCGCTATCCATTCGTTCTGTTCCTCTGTAATATCATGCTCTGGCGCTTTTGCGCGTTTTTTTAATCGGTCTTTGCAGAGATTAGCAGCAACTCGAATGATCCAAGAAGAAAACGCATACTCGCTATCCAAACTTGATAAAGAGTAATAGGCTTTAATAAATGTCTCTTGTGAGACATCTTCCGCATCCATTCGATCGCCTAACATCCCCACTGCATATCGATAGACATGGCCTTTAAAACGTTGGACTAGATCCGCAAAAGCTTCCCGGTCGCCACGTTTGGCTCGATGAATGATATGCTTCAATTCCTCGTCCACCACTCGCGTACTCAACTCCTACCGAAACGGAACCAGGAGGATTCACGTCAATTCACTACTATCGCTGCTTCATTATCTTGAAGCTTCCTTAGCACTTCAAGCAGAATGACGTTCAAGGTTATCCATACGCCGCCGAAAACATAACCTGCCGCGACATCGCTTGGAAACTGCACATTGTAATAAATACGGCTAATCCCGACTAGCAGGCACACGAGAATAACAAATAGAACAACAAAAATCCGGATCAAGCTCTGGCTGTAGTGTCTGAGCAATAGAAAGGCGGAGAATCCGCATACCGAAATCGAAGTAAGGGTTTCTTCGCTCGGAAATGTATTGATGAGTTGGATCCCGGCTGCCACCGGCCCAGGACGGTGAAAAAGCATTCGCAATTCGTCATCAAGCACTTCCCCACCGAGTACGACCCAGAGAAGAAATAAAAACTCTAAGCCTTTGTTCCTGCCTCTGAACATAATCCAAATCGATGTAATGACAATAAGCGGCCCGTAGAGGTAAATGGTTCCCAGCTTCGCGAAGAGCTGCATTTGATCTTGCCACTCAGAACCGAATACCGTGAGGATTATATAAGAGGTCACATCATCGAATTGGCTGAATTCATGTGCAAGAAAATCCTGAATCATTCCCAG
>NZ_FOCJ01000019.1 GCF_900110075.1 Paenibacillus sp. OV219 | reverse complement strand
AAGACGATCAGGTTGATAGGTTCGAGGTGGAAGCGCGGCAACGTGTGCAGCTGACGAATACTAATCGGTCGAGGGCTTATCCTAAATAAGTGAAATCAGCTAAAGTAAGAAACCTTCGCAAAGGTTCGTATCCAGTTTTCAGGGTGTTAATTACCTCAATACTATGCCGGTGTAGCTCAGTTGGTAGAGCAACTGACTTGTAATCAGTAGGTCGTGGGTTCGACTCCTATCGCCGGCACCATTTATATGCGGAAGTGGCTCAGCGGTAGAGCATCGCCTTGCCAAGGCGAGGGTCGCGGGTTCGATTCCCGTCTTCCGCTCCATATAAGTGCATATTACTTCAATTACAATCCTTGCTTAGGCAAGGATTTTTTGTTGCTTTCAGAACTAGGTCGTTAGTGGTATTATCTTGAAAAAAAGCATATAACCGACATTGTTCGACATAGTTTCATAGTGCTTCTGTGATAGAATGAGTGAGCCATTGTAACTAATATGTCGAGACGTGGAGGGTAAGTCGCATGAAAAGAAGGTTAATCGCATCAATTTCATTTGTATGGCTGTTCATACTCATTTTTTCATTTTCCGGGGCTGCTCACGCAGATGCAGAGAAGACGTTCAAGGACGTCGGTGATACCTACTGGGCGAAGGACGCTATCGATAGCATGACTGCGCTTGGTGTTGTTGGTGGTTATAAAGACAACACGTTCAAACCGAACAATCCGGTATCGCGCGAAGAGTTCGCTTCCCTGATTACACGAGCTTTTATGCTCGATGTTCCAGCTGCTAGTGAGCAAACATTTGCGGATGTATCGAAATCCCGTTGGTCCTATGGAGCGGTTGAGGCAGCTAAAGACTTTTTGACTGGTTATTATCCTCCTTCAGGTCGCGCGTTCTTTGATCCTACCGGTAAGGCGACACGCGAAGATGTTGCGGTAGCGCTTGTTAAGACATTGAACTATCAGCCCGATGAGCTCGAAAACTCTGATGTGCTGGACCGTTTCGGAGATGAAGAGAACATCTCACCTAACGTAAGAACTTATGTCGCTCTAGCAGTCGAGAAGAAGCTGATCAGCGGATACTCTGATGGAACGTTTATGCCGGACAAGCCGGTTACTCGCGCAGAATCTGCGGCGCTGTTGTATCGCGTCATCAAAGGCGCTGCGGGCGACTCACAAGCACAGCTGACATTGAATGTTGATGCACCAGAGACTATAACAACGTCAACTTTCTATATTAGCGGTGATGTGACGAAAGGTGCTAAGGTTTATCTGAACAACAAGGAAATTGAGGTTGTTCAAGGCCAGTTCCGCGTAGGAGTCCCACTGGACGCAGAAGGTGTATATACGTATACCGTAACTGCTCGCATGGCAGGCGGAAAAACGCAAACGGTTACGAAGACGGTGAAGTATGAAAAAGGTGCGCCTACTCTTGAAGTGAAGGGAGTACCTGAAACGACAGATAAACAAACGATCACAGTAACGTGGACTGTAAAGGATGAGAACGATAATTATCCGGTCGTGACGGTGAATGACGAGCGGACGTATGGAACATCCATGAACGTAGAGCTTGAAGAAGGCGATAATACGATCGAAGTGACAGCGACGAACAGCTTCGGCAAGGAAACAACCGTTACGAAGCATATTACTTTCCAAAGCGGCGGTCCAACCTTGAACGTGCTTAACGTACCGGCTACTACGGACAAATCAACGATCACGGTTAGCTGGACTGTTTCTGATAAGAATGATTCCTATCCAAAGGTTTACTTTAACGGCGATCAGGTCTATGGCACGAGCGTAACGGTTGACTTGGAGGAAGGGACAAATACGTTTACAATTAAGGCAGTCAACAGCTTAGGCAAGTCAACAGAAGTGACGAAGACTGTTGTTTTAATGAGCGGTGCACCTGTACTGACAGTTAACTCGCTGCCTGCAACGACGGACAAAGATTCCATAACAATTAGCTGGACTGTATCAGATAAGAATGATTCCTATCCGAAGGTGTTCGTTAATAACCAGCAGGTATACGGTTCGAGTGCGAACATTGATTTGTCGCCAGGATTGAATACGATTACGGTAAAGGCGACTAATAGCTCAGGTAAATCAAGTGAGGTTACGAGAACCATTACCTTCAATACAGGTGGACCGGTACTTAACGTCAATCCGATCTCGGTAACAACGACACAGAGCTCGATCTCGGTTTCGTGGAGTGTGACGGACACGAATGACAGCTATCCGAAAGTATTTATTAACGATCAACAAATGTATGGATCCAGCACTCGCATTGACTTGGAGCCTGGTACGAACACGCTGACGTTCAAAGCGACTAACAGCTTCGGCAAATCGGTCGAGGAGACGCATACGATTGTTTTTGAACCTAGCGCTCCTCGTTTGACGCTCGGGTATGCGCCGGAGACAACCTCATCGAGCCGCATTACACTTACTTGGACGGCAAGTGATGATAACGACAGCTACCCGAAGGTGTATGTGAATGATCAACTGGTTTATTCCAACTCGATGAATGTTGATTTGGTACCGGGTTTGAATACGTTCAAAATCGTAGCGAGTAACATTTATGGCAAGACAACGATTATTACGTACAACGTCACTTATACACCGCAGTCTTAATAAAAAGAGCGCAGACCTTAGTGGTCTGCGCTCTTTTTAAGTATATCTAACAACCGTTACAGCTTCGTACATCGGCTGCTCATGCATGTGAGTGGCATAGAGGACGATCGAGTCTGATAGCCATTGCAACGGCTTTCCTTCTGCTGAAGACGGTTCCTGGTGAAGTGTAAGCGTTGATGGAGAGAGAGGTACTTCGCTGTTATATTTACGTGCTAGAGTAAGATGAGGATGGTAAGGACGCTCTTCTGGCGCAAAGCCGAGCGGGCTAAGCTTAGAGACGACCTGCTCCTGCAAGAAGCGAAGTTGATTTACCTCGCCACCTATTGCACTCCACAGCACTGACGGGAAATTTGGACGACCGAATGTGCCGAGTGATTCTATGCAAATTTGAAACGGCGTTATTTCGGTGACAGCAGTACGTAAGCCATCGATAATATATGGTATTCGATCTGATCGTGTGTCTCCGAGAAATTGGAGTGTAATGTGCAAATCTTCGGGATAAACCCATTTGCGAAATTGAAATTGTGGTTGCTGCTGCAGAATGGAAGACCATGTAGATATCACTTGTTTGATTTCACTTGGTAAGGGAACGGCGACGAATAGCCGCATGGAGGATGCATGGTTATCTGGTTTGGACATGAATACTCTCCTCCAATTTTGTTTAATGGGAAACCTTGTTTATTATGGCAAGCAGTAGAAGCAGGTATACATGCTTTACAGTGAAAGAGCCGCGTTTACCAGCTATTCGGTGGTAGGCGCGGCTCTTGTTCAATCCGAGTAGGGCAAAATAACCTGCTTGACGAGCGGTTTATATGATGGATCGAAGTAGGCGGTGAATGTAATATTCGCCGAGATCGGTTTGTCAGCAGTGCTTGCTTTTACCGCATCGAAGGATTCCACGGTAACGAGCCGCGGCATGCGCTGGAGCTTCTCCACATAACGAAGTACATCTGCGTAACGCCCTTTGATAACGGCTGAAACTTTAAGCTTCTTCACACTGGGTCCAAGCGAAGCCGATCCGGTGCTATCGGTGGTGGCGGTACCGTCTGAGCTAGTACTGTCGCTAGTGCCATCTAGGGTCGCGCTGTCTGTGTTACCGGCGGTTTGTTCTCCTAATGTATCGGCATTAAAGGTCGCTGTAATGGTTGCGGTGCCTGTCTCTTGCTCAATCCGCTGCAAATCGAGCAATAACTGCTCGGTGTTATCCCAGAGGGGCAGCGCGTTCTGTACACTAGCTTCGGAGTATGCCTTATTCGCTTGCTTATTCTCAGAGACCTTCTTGCCAAGCAGCTCGGCCTGGCTGGTGAGACGTTCGATTTCTGCTTGTTGCTCTGAATCGCTGCCTGAAGAAGGCTTAATCAAAAAAGTGTAAGCCGCGAATAGGAGAAGAAAGAGCAGCGCGATGAGAAGCACGGCGAGCGAACGGTTCTTATTTAGCTGTTCCATCGGTCTCCTCCTCCTTCGGCATCTGCTGCTTCAACTTAATGGAGAATGTAGCCGTATATGGCTTGTTTACGGCAACTCCTCCATTGCCTGTAGATGTAGCGACGATCTCGCTGCGGGACATCGTTTGCAGGGCAGCATCTTCAGCAAAGGACATGCGGTGCAAATCAAACAAGTAACGAGACAAATCAGCTAGCTTCAGGAAGCTAGTGCTGAGAGCGATTTGACCTTGCTCGGAATAGCTGATCGTTCGGTTAACTGCTCCAGCGGGCAATTTCTGATCAAGCTCACGTGCGATAGCCACAACGTTCCGCTGCTTGCTCTTGATCGCTTTAATCTCTCTTAGTGGGTTCGACTGGCTACCTGCTGCTCCGGAGATGAGTTCATTCTCCAGCAGCGCGATCTGATCGTTCAGCGATTGTACTCGTGCGGTTTGAATCGCTTCTTCAGATCGATTATTCAGATAAGAATAGCTGGACAATGCCGTCAGAAGCAGCCAGATGATAATCGCAACGACTATTGTTGCCGGGAATCTCTTGGATTCGCTCGTTGCGCGGCGAGGCAGCAGGTTAATCGTAAAGCTCGGATTACGTGGCAAAGCAAGACCGGCCGGCAGTAAGTAAGCGCCTTGTCTGCCTGCGAAGATATTCGGCTCGAATGCATGGAAGGCTGTATCGTTCATGTCAATGTCCGGATGGGTTTCACGCAGAGCAGCGATGAGACTTTGTTTGACGATTGGGGCGCCAGCTACAATCGCTTTCGTAATCCGCGAGGCTCCCTCGTGGAGTCCGAACTGATAGAAGTTAAGAATCCGGGAAATTTCAGCGGTTAGTTCGCCAACCTGGAACTGGCTCAACTGACCAGACTCGTGGCTGCCAAGCTCCCAGTGAGATGGTGCGCATAAAGATCGGGCTGCCCTCATGGAACATGAAGATCTCCATGGCCATATCGCCGAGATGGATGACCATCGTTTCGCTCGTCTTCTCCGCCTGCTGCGTAAATAACGATTTGGCGAGCGCGGCTGCGGGAAAGGAGACCATTTTGACACGAAGACGGGCTTCTTGAAGCAGCTCGACCGCAGAGCGAATCAATTTGAGCGGAGCAGCGAAAATAAGAACATGCGTGCTTTCCTCGTCCTTGCTCATGATCAAATAATCGTAAACCGGCTCCTCAAAAGGCAGATGAAGCGTCGTTTCGACTTCCAGTTCGATGAGATACCGAAGCTCCTTGGTGTTCGTTGAAGGAATGCGCATTTTGCGTACGATAATTTGCGAGGTTGGTACAGCTAGCGTAACAGATGCGCCGGTAAGCTTCTCCTTATGCACCCATTTTTTAAAAGATCCACGAATCCCTGCTGCATTCGCTAGCTGATCATCCACGATGATGCCGTCTGGAAAGGCGAGAAATCCTGAACGGTCGATCGTCCAAGCTTTCTTCTTGCGCAAGCTGGCATAGCGGATGCCAGTCTCATCGATGGTTAAGCCAATGGTTTTGGAGCCTGTTAGATTCAGCTGATGGCGACGCGATAAGGCACGCCGTTTATTTTCGGGTTCAAAATATAGACGAATGTTCCCGGATCCGCAACAAGCGCGGCATAATCCGTACAGAAGCTGCTCCCTGACGGGCACCCGTCCGAATTAATGACTTTGCGCTTCTCCCCGATACCAAGCGGCTGTCCGATCTTGAAATAGGTATTCATCTCATCGAAGTCAGTCTGCTTCTGCATGTAAAACAGCGTATTGCGCGCCAGATTGATCATAACGGTCTTGTTCTGATTTCCTTTGGCATATGTGAGCGCATGGACAAAAAAAGCCGTCATCGCAAGTCCAGCAATAGCAATGACGACGAGGCAAGTTAATATTTCGACCAGGGTAAATCCGGCCTCGTTCGAAGGCTCAGCCCTTTCAGTTGCTGCTCGCATGACAATCACAATTCCCTTCGGTACATACATGTGCTATGTCTAACTATTCGACATAAAGGGCTTAAATCCCTCTATTTTACTAGTTCTAAAGTTACAGGTTCTAAAGACCTATTAATGTGATAAAGCGCCGTCATTCAAAAGGCATTCATGCCCCCGAATACGGCGCTTTACGACTAGGTATGCGCAGGTTCCTTCGTTTTATAGTTCTGAATGAGACGCTGCAAAATGCTGAACAGCTGAATAGGATCGAACGGCTTCGTAATATACGCATTCATGCCGGCGTCAAGCACTTGCTCCTTGACGCCTTTCATGGCATCGGCGGTCATCGCAATAATTGGTGTATCTTTGCCTTGCGCTAATCCTCGAATCGCCTGAGTCGCCTCAAAGCCGTCCATGACAGGCATCTGCAGATCCATTAGAATGGCGTCATAATGCTCACGCTTTGCCCAAACGACTGCTTCCTGCCCGTTCTCCGCGACATCGACGTGAATGCCCATCTCACGCAAAATTTCTTTGGCTACGAGCTGATTAATCTCGTTGTCCTCTACAAGCAGCACGCGAGTACCGCGCAGGGCGGTGTATTTGTCCGATTGCTTGGTATGCTGCGACGACTGATGCTTCGTCTGGAAATGCTGCCTGAACAGATTGACCATCTCGTTGTACAGCTGAGACTGGCTGATCGGATAGTGCAGCACCTTCTCGACTGCCTGCGATTGCTCCACCTGCAGTAAGCCAGGCTCGTGATATGCGCTGATCAGTACGATCACTTGGAGCGGCGCAGCAAACGCAAGCTTGATCCGTTCCGCGAGCTGCAAGGCAACGGTATGCTGCAGCATCCAGTCGACAATGACAAGGTCATAGCGGCCGCTGCGCGCGATATGCTCGAACGCATCCTCCTCGGATACCGCTGTGCCGACGACGCACTGAAACTGCTCCAGCTGCTTCTTCAGCACCTGCTGCATCTCGATATTGTCACAGACAAGCAGCACACGCAGATACTTCAGTTTAACGTCATCCACCTCTTGCAAAGCGAGCGCTCTGCCATTGCTGTGGCCAAACTGTGCGGTGAAGGAGAAGCAGCTGCCTTCGCCAAGCTCGCTCTGCACCTCGATGAAGCCGCCCATCAGCTCGACGAGGTTTTTGCTGATGACAAGGCCAAGCCCGGTTCCACCGTATTTGCGCGTTGTTGACATGTCGGCTTGCGTGAACTGACGGAACAGCTTGTCCTGCTGCTCACGCGAAATGCCGATGCCCGTATCCCGAACCGCAAAGGCGAGTGTAACACCGTACTTATCTTGACGCAGCATCTCTACCTCGAACGTCACTTCACCCTCTTCCGTAAATTTAACTGCATTATTAGACAGGTTGAGCAATATTTGATTGAGTCTAAAAGGATCTCCTACAAGTATCTGCGGCACGTCAGGATGAATCGAGAAGTGGAGCTTCAGCCCCTTGTCGAATGCTTTAATGCTGACCAAATTCGAGATTTGGTTCAGCACCTCGTACAGGTCAAACTCAATCTGCTCCATGACGACTTTGTTCGCTTCGATCTTAGAGAAATCGAGCACATCATTAATGAGCGTAATGAGATTCTTTGCAGATATGATCGTGTTGTCCACATAGCCTTTCTGCTGCTCAGTTAGCACGGTCTGTTGAAGCAGATAGCTGAGTCCAATGACAGCGTTCATCGGCGTACGGATCTCGTGGCTCATGTTGGCGAGGAACTCACTCTTCGCACGATTCGCCGTATCCGCTGTTTCCTTTGCTTCCTCAAGCATCGTGTTCTTGTTCTCAAGCTCCGTCGTCCGCTCCTCAACAAGTACCTCCAGATGCTCCTTGTAGTGATGCAGCGCCTCTTCGGCTTGCTTCCGCTCGGTGATATCCATCCCAGCCCTCAGCGTACCGATCATCTGTCCAGCTTCGTCGCGAACGATGGTGTTGTTCCAGGAAATAAACCTTTTCTTACCGGATATTGTCGATATCGCGCCTTCATTCTCGTCAAAAGTAAACAAGGCATTACTGAACCAATTCTGTCCAAGCAATTCTTTCTCCGAGCTTTCCAGCAAGAGACAGCCCTCTCGGTTAATCCGTGTAATCCGACCGTCCGGGTCGTATGCGACGATGATGACCTCGACGATATCGAGATATTGCTGCGCCTTCTCCTTCTCAAGCGACAGATCGCGGTTAGCCCGGCGGCGAATGGAACGATTCACGAGGAAGAAGATGGCGCCAGTTATGAGTGCAATCAAGCTGATTAGAATGACCATCTTTTGGCTTAGCGATTGTTGATTCGCTGATTTCTCAACGTCGCGCTGCGTCCCACTCAAGTTGTAGTCGACCCATTTGTTGAGCGCTGCATCCGCTTGCTGGCGCGTCGGCGACAGTTGGGCGAGCAGGGCGAGGCCGGTGTCATGCTCTCCTGACAAAGCGGCTTCGACGATAAGCAATCCCGTCTTGAAATACGAATCCGTGAACTTGCCAACGTTCAGATAGATCGCTGTTTCTACATCGGAATTATTCAAGTAAGAATAAACTAACAAATCCGTTTTGAACTGGTCTTGCTCTTTGCGGATCGACTCAGCGAGCTGTTCTTGCACCGCTTTATCGCCCGTGATCAGGATTTTGTGCAGATCCACGCGTACTTGCGTGAATTCGTCCTTCAAAATAGTGATTTTCGCAATGCTAGGCATCCAATTCGTTTCGACTTTATGTATTGTTCTCCGAAGATCATTCGTTTGATAGACGGAAATCGCAATGACAGAAGCGAGCAGGGCGAAAATCGTTGTGAAAATCGCAGTCATCTTCGTACGGTTAGACATTGCGGCGCACTCCTTAAGTTGTCGGGGATTATCGATTTTAGAGATACCTCTCTAGCATACGCTCTACTTTCATTTGCTGTCTATAGATAAGAAAGTTATAGAGAGGCCGAAGAGACAGCGATATTCTTTATCGTTTTTTAACACCGGAACTCCCTTTCTTTACCCCGTTTTTACAGCAAATCATATTAACATTTGGCAATACCGTTCGAGCATAGGGGAGTGGAAGAGTGCAAGCATGCAAAATTACAGCTATTGAGCTATACCGATTTGATAGGGAGCTTAGCGAGAGAAGATTCCATGGAGAGGATAGGGGATGTATGTTTGGTTTGTTCACGATTACGGCGAGTAATGGGACATGCGGCTGTAGCGAATTCGCAGTCCCGTGCAGCGCAGTGAGAGGGGACTTTGTCCAGTGGGCTATCGTCTTTCAGAGGCTGAAGGGAATGACCGCCGAGGAAGGTATGGCATTCATTCATCACAAGCAGGAGACGTGGGGAGACGATCGCGTCTGGCTCGCCGAATCGGCTTTAATCCATATGGAGCATCGCGGTATTGGTTGGGACAGAGCTTATTTGTTCGACCATAGCCAGGCGTATGTCGCGTTTTGAAGCAATTTTTATACTTTTTTTACACGTAGCCTCTAGTTTCTTTACCCCGTATTTACAGCGAACCGGTATAAGATTTGGCTATACCAGCGAGGGAGAATAGGAAGTGGTTTCGGGTGATGGCAGATCCGTAGATGGACTGTTTACTTCATGCATGTTGCCATATGTGAAAATGAGCACGATATAGAGTTGGGGTTGAAAGAGTATGGCTAATGATGTCACGATGGTGCTTATATTCATTGCGGCATTTGCGATTTTTTGGGGATTCATGAAGTTCTGCGAGAAGGCTTAAGGAGGTTAAGAGCGAGATGACCGTAGTTGGAATCATTGCGGCCTTATTACTGATATATCTAGGGTTTGTACTAGTCAAACCGGAAAAATTCTAAAACGTATAGCGGAGGATTCGACATATGGGGATGGGATTTATTCAAGTAGCCCTGACGCTTATCATCATTATATTGTTGGTTAAGCCGGTGGGCCGATATTTGGTTAGCGTGTTTGGGAGAGAGAAAACGTGGCTGGACCGGGTATTCGGTCTGCCAGAACGAATGCTGTATCGTGTAATGGGCATTCGCGAAGATGAAACGATGGGCTGGAAAAAGTATATTGGAGCCGTTCTGCTGAGCAACTTTGTCATGCTGATCCTGATGTATCTTGTGCTAAGGTTCCAAGGCCATCTGCCCCTCAATCCGGACGGGATTGGCAATATGGGCGCGGCGCAAGCCTTCAATACGGCCGCATCCTTCATCACCAATACAAACTGGCAGTCGTATTCAGGTGAAAATGGTTTATCGTATTTATCTCAAATGCTGTCAGTTACCTTCCCGATGTTCACTTCGGCGGCAACCGGCTTTGCGGTCGCGATTGCATTCATTCGCGGATTAGTCGGCCGTCAGGACAACCTTGGGAATTTCTATGTCGATCTCATTCGCAGCCTGACGCGGATCTTTCTGCCGCTCAGTTTCCTAGTTGCTCTGTTCCTTGTGTTCCAAGGCATTCCACAGACGTTCCAAGGTGCCGTGAATGTGACCACACTAGAAGGGGCGCAGCAAACGATAACAAGAGGTCTTGTCGCTTCACTTGAATCGATCAAGCATATCGGAACGAACGGCGGAGGCTGGTTTGGCACGAACTCGGCACATCCGTTTGAGAATCCAACACCGCTCGCCAACATGGTTCACATCATATGTATGATGCTGCTGCCTACTGCTCTTGTTTATGCGTTTGGAATAATGGTCAAAAACAAGAAGCAAGGCTGGGCTGTATTTGCGGCTATGGGCTTAATCTTCCTTGTTATGCTCTCCGTTGTATTTGTATCGGAGTACCGTGGAGTACCGGCGCTAGATGCGGCAGGTCTGCATGGCAATATGGAAGGTAAGGAAGTCCGGTTCGGTATGTCGGAGTCTACATTGTTTACGGCGGTGACCACTGCTGCTACAACCGGGTCTGTGAACAACATGCATGAATCGTTAACACCTATGGGCGGCTTCGTTGCATTGGCGGAAATGATGCTGAACAACGTGTACGGCGGCAAAGGCGTCGGACTCCTTAATGGGTTATTGTATCTCATCTTATCCGTATTTATTTGCGGATTGATGGTTGGACGTACGCCTGAATTTCTCGGCAAGAAGATTGAGGGGAAAGAAGTGAAGCTGGCCGCTATTGCGCTGCTGATTCATCCTTTCATTATCCTTGCGCCTACCGCTCTGGCGTTAGCGACACCGGGAGCGACTGCCTCCATTAGCAACGGCGGTACGCATGGTTTATCCGAAGTGCTCTATGCCTTCACATCCGGTGCTGCGAACAACGGTTCCGCGTTCGGTGGACTGAATGCAAATACGGACTTCTATAATATCGGCATTGGCCTTGTAATGCTGTTCGGAAGATACATCTCGATCATTGCGTTGATTGCGATTGCCGGTTCACTTGCAGTGAAACGGGTTGTGCCTGTAACGACTGGGACGCTGCGTACGAATACGCCGCTGTTTACAGGCATTCTAATTATGATCATTCTCGTCATCGGAGCGCTCACGTTCTTCCCGGCGCTTGCACTCGGACCGATTGCCGAGCATCTGGCGATGCCGAAATAAACCAAGTCGAAGCTAAGGAAGCCGTTTTGCTAAAGCAAAGCCCCTGAGGACTGAGGAGGATCAAGATGTCTACACGTAAAAAAAAATTAATAACGAAAGAAATTGCCTCACAGGCAGTTATAGATGCATTTAAGAAGCTGAATCCGGCAGTCATGATCAAGAATCCGGTCATGTTTATCGTAGAGGTTGGTACGGTAATCACCTTGCTGTTGTCCATCGCGCCGGACTTGTTCGGCACGGACCAAGTTGGTCGGGGATATGACATTGCTGTTTTCTTCATCCTTCTCTTTACGGTGCTGTTTGGAAACTTCGCTGAAGCGGTGGCGGAAGGACGCGGCAAGGCGCAAGCGGATACGCTTCGGCGCACGAAGTCGGAAACGATGGCGAACGTATTGAACAAGGACGGCTCCATCAAGCAAGTTCCTTCAACGCAGCTGAAGAAGGGCGACATCGTCCGTGTAGATGCTGGAGAGCTGATTCCGACGGACGGTGAAATTATTGAAGGGCTTGCTTCCATTGACGAATCCGCCATTACAGGCGAATCCGCTCCTGTTATCAAGGAAGCCGGGGGAGATTTCTCCTCCGTAACCGGCGGGATGAGAGTCGCTTCTGACTATATTATTATGAAAGTGATGACTGATCCCGGCGAGTCGTTCTTGGATCGGATGATATCACTCGTTGAAGGCGCTAAACGGCAGAAGACGCCGAATGAAATTGCGCTCACAACATTGCTCGCCGTGCTGACGATGATCTTCATCATTGTCATTGTCACCATGGTACCGATGGCCAGCTACTTAAACGTCCAATTGGACATCGCAACGCTAATTGCCTTGCTCGTTTGTTTGATTCCGACAACGATCGGAGCGCTGCTGTCCGCGATCGGCATCGCAGGGATGGACCGGGTTACGCAATATAATGTGCTGGCCATGTCAGGGAAGGCCGTCGAAGCAGCGGGCGATATTGATACGCTTATTCTGGATAAGACAGGTACAATAACTTATGGTAATCGGATGGCATCCGAATTTATTCCGGTAAAAGGCGTATCCGCTCAGGAAGCAACGATGCTCGCGCTGCAGTCCTCTGTTAAGGACGAGACGCCGGAAGGCCGCTCAATCGTTGAGCTTGCAAGCAAGCAAGGCGCATGGTGGGATGAGAAAGAATATGCGTCGGCTGAGATCGTTGAGTTTACGGCTGAAACTCGAATGTCCGGATTAGATATGGCAAACGGCTTGCAGATTCGCAAAGGAGCGGTCGATGCCATCAAGAAATATGTATCCGCTAGAGGCGGCTCCATTCCGAGCGATTTGGAAGAAATCACGAATCGCATTGCAAGAGCTGGTGGCACACCGCTGGCAGCTGCGACCGGCAACCGGATCTTAGGCGTTATCTACTTGAAGGATACGGTGAAGCCGGGGCTTAAGGAGCGTTTCGCCGAAATGCGCGCGATGGGCATTAAGACAATCATGTGTACCGGAGATAATCCGCTAACCGCAGCGACGATTGCGCTGGAAGCGGGAGTCGACGACTTCATCGCTGAGGCGAAGCCTGAGGACAAGATTGCTGCGATCAAGAAGGAGCAGCAGGAGGGCAAGCTTGTGGCGATGACCGGCGACGGAACAAACGATGCGCCGGCTCTGGCACAAGCCGATGTTGGACTTGCGATGAACTCGGGTACGATGGCAGCGAAAGAGGCAGCGAATATGATCGATCTGGACTCGGATCCAACCAAATTGTTATCTGTCGTTTCCATCGGCAAGCAGCTGCTCATTACACGCGGCGCGTTGACAACCTTCTCGATTGCGAACGATATCGCCAAATATTTCGCCATTATTCCGGCGATGTTTATACTAGCCATGCCTCAGCTGCAGGCGATGAACATTATGCATCTAGCCTCGCCGAAGTCGGCCATCCTATCTGCACTGATTTTCAATGCGATTATTATCCCTCTGCTCATTCCGATTGCGATGAGGGGCGTTAAGTACCGTGCATCAACGGCCGACAGCCTGCTTACCCGCAATGTGCTTCTGTACGGAGTCGGCGGAGTGCTCGTGCCGTTCGTCGGAATTAAATTGATTGACCTTATCCTCCATGGGCTCAGTCTGGTATAGGAAGGGGAACGAATGTCTATGAAATCAACACTAACCGCTATTCGGGTGTCCGTTGTGCTAATGCTGATATGCGGATTGCTATACCCGCTTGTTACGACCGGCGCTGCCGGCGTGCTGTTTCCAAAGCAGGCGAAGGGAAGTCTCGCCCAAGTAAACGGGACGGCAGTCGGTTCAGAGCTAATTGCGCAGGACTTCCAGTCGCCGAAGCTGTTCCATCCGAGAGCCTCGAATGCAAAGTATGATCCGACTGCTTCTGCTGGCTCTAACATGATGATCGCCAGCCCGGAATATGTGAAAGAGATGAAAGAGAAAATTGACGCGCTACGTAAAGAAAATCCGAATTTGACTGATATTCCGGCGGACCTCGTTACCGTGTCTGGCTCCGGCTTCGATCCGGACCTATCGCCAGAAGCAGCGATGGCGCAAGTGCCGCGAATCAGCAAGGCGACAGGCATTAGCGAGCAGCAATTGAACGAGCTGGTCGATTCCAGCACCAAGAGCAGGCAGCTTGGCGTGTTCGGCGAGCCGCGCGTGAACGTGCTGGAAATCAATATGGAGCTAATGAAACAATTGAAACTGTAATGATGCGGCCGCCTCCATGTTAATGGGGGTGGCTTTCGCGGTTTATTCTCATGGGAGAGGAGCTGGGGACATTGGACAGCTTTAAACGAAAAACACCGGAGGAAATTCTGTTATCGATTTCGAAGCTTCATCGAGGCACGCTGAAGGTATATATCGGTCCAGTGAGCGGATCGGGCAAGACCTATCATATGCTGCGCGAAGGGCAGGCGCTGCGGCAGCAAGGGGTTGATGTTGTCATCTGCGCGGTGTCCACACTGCAAAGACCCGAGACCGTGGAGCAGCTTGGTGATCTGGAGCGGGTACCAAGCATTCACTGGTTCCAGGATGGCGTGGAACAGAAGGATCTGAACCTTGATTCATTGCTGGAGCGTAATCCGGAGGTTGTTCTTGTTGATGCGCTGGCGCATCAGAATCGGCCGGACGCCAGATTCGAGACGCGGCTTGAAGATATCCAGTTTCTGCTCGCTCATCATATTAGCGTCATGACAACTGTAAATGTGTATGAGCTGGAGGGTTATACGGAGCTTGCGCACAAGCTGACCGGGATTGAGCCGGAGTGCACGCTTCCTGCAGATACGCTGGAGCTGGCGGATGAGGTGCGTCTCATCGACGTGACACCGGAGACGATCTTGAACCGGCTGGCGGAGGGGCATCTTCGCGGCAATAAGGATGGGGCTGTATTCATGCGCGGCAATCTTGGCGTGCTGCGCGAGCTGGCGCTGCGGCTTGTGGCGGAGGATGTGCATGTGTCGCTGAACGAGCATCGCGAAGAGATGGGGCTGCTCGGTCCGTCCGGCTCAGCGGAGCGTATTCTTGTAACGACGCAATATCATTGGAACGGCTCAATTTATGTGAGGCGAGGGCAGCAGATTGCAAAACGGCTAAATGGTGATTTACTTGTCGTAACCTATCGTGACTTCAAACGGTCGCTTTCGAAGGAAGAATCGGCTTTTCGCAGAAGTATGGTGAAGCTCGTGGAGAAGGTTGGGGGCGGGTTCGAGGAGCTGCCTTTTCCTGGCCGTAGGCGAATTCCTCATACGTTGGTGAAGTATGCTGTGCAGCACCATGTCACCCGAATGGTAATGGGGCATTCCAAACAGACGAGATGGCAGGAGCTGTGGCAAGGGTCTGTCGTTAATAAGGTGCTGAGCGTGACACGAAATATGGACGTGTTCCTCGTTGCCAATTCTGCCGCGCAAGAGGGCAGGCGTGTACTGCCTGTGCAGTTGTCCTCCTCGAAGAAGGATAAGCAGCAATACCGCCGCCTGAGCTCGGCAGAAGTGGAGGAGCGCACCCGCCATATGCGGTGCGGCAAGTTCAAGGTTTATATCGGCGCAGCGCCTGGCGTCGGCAAGACGTATATGATGCTTCGCGATGGAAACGATCTCTTGAAGAAGGGCATCGACGTTCGGATCGGACTGCTCGAGACGCATAACCGGCAGGAAACAGGGGAGCAGATGGGGAGCTTGCCGCACATTGCACGGCAGCGGATCGACTATCAAGGGGTTCAGCTTGAGGAGATGGATACGGAGGCGATCATTCGGAGCGCTCCGGAAGTCGTACTCGTCGATGAGCTTGCGCATACGAATGTACCAGGAAGCAAGAACAAGAAAAGATATGAGGATGTACTGGACATTCTCGAAGCAGGGATATCCGTTATCACGACCGTGAATGTGCAGCATTTGGAGAGCTTGAACGATGCCGTGGAGCAAATGACAGGGATTCGGGTTCGCGAGACGGTGCCGGATCATATTCTTCAGCTTGCCGATGAGGTGCAGCTGATTGACGTAGCGCCCGAAGCACTGCAAAGACGGATGCGGGAAGGCAAAATCTATGCGATGACAAAGGTCGATCAAGCGCTGAGCAACTTCTTCAAGACAGGCAATCTCATTGCGCTGCGTGAGCTTGCGCTTCGCGAAATCGCTGATGATGTCGACGAACGGCTGGAATCGGTGGAGCGGACCAGCTCGCTGCGCGGCCCGTGGCGACGGCAAGAGGTGATCTTTATAGGCGTGAACAGCACGCCGCATGCCGAACGGCTGATTCGGCGCGGATTTCGCATGGCCTACAGGCTGAAGGCGGCGTGGTATGTGAACTATGTGCAATGTGAAGCGGATATGTCCGCTGAGATGAAGCAGCGAATTGAAGCACTTGAGAAGCTTACCGTGCGATTAGGCGGCAAATTTATCGTTCATCAGACGCTGGGCGGAGCTAGACAGATCGCGCAGGTGCTGGCGGCTCGGGCGGAGGAGCTCGGTGCGACACAGCTTGTTATTGGCGCCTCAAAGCAGACGCTATGGGAGCGGCTCGCACAAGGCTCGGTCGTGAATAGGCTGATTCGGCGGACGCGACATATGGATGTGCTGATCGTAGCTGATTTTGATTCGTTTGTCGCTCTATAATAGAATGGATGGTATAGCTGGGGTGTGGGATGTGATGAGAATGGAAGCAGCGCGAGCAAAAGGTCATGGAGCGCATGGCGTGCTGCCATGGATGCCGTATGCGGTTGTTACGGTTGTCGTTGTGCTGCTTACTGCGATGCTGCATGCGGTGGGGCTCGGTTATGACCGAGTCAATATTGTGTTGCTGTACTTGTTTCCGGTGCTGTTCAGCGCCGTTTATTGGGGAATCGGGCCTTCATTCTATACGGCAGCCATAAGCGTCATGGCGTTCGATTTCTTCTTCGTGCCGCCCTTCTTCAGCTTCTCTGTGGATGATTTGCGGTACTTATTCTCTTTCTTCGTTTATTTAGCGGTTGCGGCACTGACCGCGACGCTCGCGGCGAGACTGAAGCAGCAGCTTCGTTACGCAAGGCAGCGCGAAGCGCATACGGCATCGCTGTATACGCTCAGCCGGCAGATGACGGCGATATCGGATTTGCAGACGCTGCTAGAGAATGTGTGCAAGCAAGTGTCGGTGACGCTGGATGCAGCGCAGGTGGCGATCTATCTGCCTGGCGGCAGTGGGGAGCGGGAGCTGCACTTGACGGCGACCTCTTCGAGTACATCCGAATGGGGGAGCGGGGAGTCCGAGATGGTCATCGCGCGATGGGTGTTTGGGCATGGCGAGATGGCAGGCAAAGGCTCCGGCACATTGCGGGAATATTCAGGGCTGTATGTACCTCTTCGTACCGAGGAGCGGATGTATGGCGTGCTTGCAGTCTTAGGACAGAACGAGCAGGAAGCGATATTCACAGCGGAAAATAAAAGATTGCTTGAGGCGTTCGGCAGCCTGACGGCTACCGCGATCGCCCGCGTGAAGCTTGGCGAGGAAGCGAAGCTAGCGCATTTGACTGCGGAGTCGGAGCGGCTGCGGACCGCTCTGCTCGACTCGGTGTCGCATGAGCTGCGCACGCCGCTTGCCACGATCATTGGCTCCGCGACGGGGCTCATTGAAGGGGAGCAGATCTTTAGCTCCGCAGATCGGCTAGAGCTGCTGGCTACGATTCGCGAAGGCTCGCTGCGGATGAATCGGCTCGTGACGAATCTGCTCGGCATGGTGAAGCTGGAGAGCGGCATGCTGCGTCTGCGCTCGAGCCTTTGCGATATTGAAGATATGCTCGGCGTTGTGCTGGCGCAAGTGAAGGGCTATCAGCAGCAGCGGCATATTCTTGTTCATCTGCCGGAGCGCGTGCCTTATTTTGCCGGGGACGAGGTGCTGCTTGAGCAGGTGCTTGTGAATGTGTTAAGCAATGCAATTAAATACTCGCCTGATGGCAGCGAGATCGTGGTTGCGGTGCATGAGGATGCGGCGTGCCAGCAGGTAATCATTAATGTGGCTGATGAGGGGTCTGGTATCGCGGAGGGCGAGCGGGAGCTGATATTCGAGAAATTCTACCGCGGCAGTGCGACGAGTCATGTGACCGGAACGGGGCTCGGGCTTGCGATCTGCAAAGGTATTGTGGAAGCGCATGGTGGCACGATTACCGCCGCGGAACCGAGTCAAGCGAACGGTCGAGGCGCTGTTATTCGCATCGCTCTTCCGATAGGGGATCGGCAGACGATTCATTATGTAACGGCTGAAGAAGTAGAAGAAGAAGAAGAAGAAGAAGGAGGAGGAGGAGGCGGTGAACGCGTATGACAGCGGCAGGCGGAAGCGGAGCGCGCATCTTAGTCATTGATGACGAACCGCAAATTGTGAAGCTGCTTCGGGTGACGCTGCAGGCGCATCACTTCGAGGTGCATGAAGCGGTGAATGGGGAGACAGGCGTCTATCAGGCGAGCATCGTTCATCCTGATCTTATTGTGCTGGATCTGGGGCTGCCGGATATATCCGGCATGGACGTGCTGCGGCGGGTGCGTGAATGGTCGCGTGTTCCGATCATCGTGCTGACGGCGAAGGAGCGGGAAGACGACAAAATCGCAGCGCTCGACAGCGGCGCGGACGATTACATGACGAAGCCGTTCGGTATGGGCGAGCTACTCGCCCGCATTCGCGTGGCGCTTCGGCATGTGGCTAGCTCGGCGAATGAGCCGATTCTTCAGTTCGGCGGTTTAAAGCTCGATTTGGCGCAGCGGCTCGTCGAGCTGGATGGTAATCGGGTCAAGCTGACACCTACCGAGTACGACCTGCTCAAGGTGCTCGCATCAAACGCTGGCAAAGTGATGACCCAGCGTCAGCTGCTCCAGCAGGTATGGGGCGGCCATCATCATGAATCCGACAGCCACTACCTGCGCATCTACATTGGTCATCTCCGCAAGAAGCTGGAGGAGGATCCGACGCGGCCGAAGTTTATCGAGACGGAGCCGGGGATTGGGTATCGGTTTATGCTGCAGGACTAGGACGCGGGACGTGACATAGTAACCTTGATTGGTTCGACACCATTCAAGGTTTTTTGTGCTGCATGCAGGATTTGAGAGATAAGTTTAATTTTTTAGCGAAACTTTACCGGAAAGCTATAGAAGAAGCTGTGGGAAAATGCTATGTTATCTGCACTAGCAACTAGAGACTTTTACAACCGCATATGGGCAGGACAAGCAGCGCCTCTGACATCATGGTCTTCATCACGGAATTCTTTGTTAATTTTAAAGAATGAGGAGATGGAAGTATTGAAGAAGACGTTGAAACAAGCGGCAACTCTCGCCTTGACCGCTGCGCTCACACTTGCCTTGACGCCGCTGCATGGCACGGCCAGCGCAGCAAGCACATTAGGCGCTGTGGGGAACAAGCACATCGCCGCACAGCTGCATCCGAAGCTGCAATCACAGTCCTTGTCTAGCCAAGCTTTAAAGCCTGCCTTTATTTCTCCGAAATTGAATTTATCCTCAAGTGCAACAGTGAAAGTCATCGTTCAGCTGAGCGCACAGCCGACCTCCGTCGGACGGTTCGCTGCAAGCCAAGGTAATCGCGCATTTACCGCAGAATCGACCGAATCCTCCATTAGTACACAACAGTCAACAGTTCTTAACGCCGCAAGAGCGAAAGGCATTAACCTCACCGTCAATTATCAGTTCAACACGGTGCTGAACGGCATGGAAGTGTCGATTCCAGCGAACAAAATTTCCGCGCTTGCTCAAATTCCAGGTGTTGTTTCCGTCTATGAAAACCGTACTTATCACGCCATTCCTGATCTTGAAGCTGATGCTAGCAATCCGCTCAATTTCGAGATCGACCCGATTGCTCAAGTCGGTGTGGATCAAGCATGGGCGATGGGCTATACCGGCAGCGGGATGAAGGTTGGCGTTATCGATACCGGTGTCGATTACTTGCATCCGGATTTGGCTAGGAACTATGTAGGTGGGCATGACTCTTATTTCAATGATGATGATCCGTACGAAGAAGGGCCAACCGATGATCATGCTGGAACCAGCCACGGTACTCACGTATCGGGCACAATTGCCGGCAGCGCCTCTAATCCGACATCCGACATTGTACAGAAGGGGATTGCCTACAAGTCAGAGCTCCATGTTTATAAGGTGCTTGGCTATGATCCGGCGACAGGCCAAGCTTCCGGCTCCTCCGCTCAAGTCATCGACGGTATCGAGCATGCCGTGAAGGACGGCATGGACGTTATCAACTTATCGCTTGGCTCCGACTCCGATAAAGATCCTAACTCTCCAGATGCAATCGCAATCAATAATGCGGTACTCGCAGGTGTAACAGCTGTTATTGCCAACGGGAATGCAGCCGCTGATGGCCACTACTACTACTCCATGGGCTCGCCCGCATCTTCGCAGCTCGCCATTTCGGTTGGAGCTGTCACCAGCACCGAGAAGCATTACACAGCAACCGTAACAAGTTCATTTGACTCCGAGCTTTCGTATCCTTTGCATGTAATGGGCTGGTCCGTCGGCCAAGACAGTAAGTTTGCCGACTTAATCGGATCAGAGCCGATTGAAGGCGTATATGTTGGCATCGGTAAAGAGTCTGATTTTGAAGGCAAAGACTTAACAGGTAAGATTGCCTTTATCTCTCGAGGAGACCTTGCTTTCGTAGATAAAATCGCAAATGCGAAGCATGCAGGCGCGAAAGCGGCTGTTATCTTCAATGGCGTTTCTATTGGCACGGGTGAAAGTGCGATTCCGGATTTATCCGACTCCATCCCTGGCAGAGACGGAGCAATTGATGTCTATCTCGGCGATAGCTATGACTTCATACCGAGCTTTGACATGGAAGGACAAGCTGGGCGAGCGCTGGCTAGAGCAGTAGAAGCTAATCCAGAGACTCAGCTGACTTTTACATTCGGTCCCGACTATCCGCAGACAGTCATTCCGGGCGATCATATGGCAGACTTCTCGTCTCGCGGCCCAGCATCCGATGGCAGCTTTGGCATTAAGCCGGACGTTGTAGCGCCAGGCGTCAACATTATGTCGACATGGCCAGCGTACAAGAAATTTGATCCGACAGCTTCTTATGACCAAGCCTACAACCGAATTTCTGGTACTTCGATGGCAACACCGCATGTCGCGGGTCTTGCGTTGCTTATTAAGCAGGCGCATCCGAATTGGACGCCTTTCGATATTCGTGCAGCACTGGCGAATACCGCTGATGAAATTTTGGATGAGAATGGCGTGCGATATGATGTCTACTCGCAGGGGGCGGGACGTGCCAATGTCGTGAATGCGATTCAGACGGATGCGCTGCTGCAGACGATTGATCCGCTTACGATTTTGGATAAAAACCTGCAGCCGCAGCAAGTGACGAATTATAACGACAATGCGAGCTTCGGGCTTATGGCGCCAGGGGAGGATGCGAAGCTGGAGTTCCTGCAACTGAAAAATACGGGCGACACTGAAGTCACATATACAGCCTCTATCGTGATGCATCCAAACGTTACTTCTGATCCGTCCAATCCCACTGCAACTCCGAATGTCGACGATATTCAGAGACAATTCCTCCTGCTGGATAACGGCACGATCACGGCAGAAGGACACTCTGTAGAACAATTTGCACTGCAGGTTAAACCAACTGCTACGGCAGCTCCGGGCGTCTATGAAGGGGAGGTTCGCCTTGAAAGTGACGGTAACCCGACGCTTCATATTCCGTTCTCGGTTCATGTTGGTACGGAGCAGGAAGCTACAGGCTTTGGCATTCAAAATTTGCAATTATCGAATACGATTATCTCGCCAGACGGTGACGAAGTGGAAGACTCGACAGACCTTTCCTTTGATTTGACTGCCACTGATGTGAACTATATGGAAATCAATGTGTACGGCCTTGATGATCAATACATCGGGAACATAAGCGTTCTTGGTGAATTAGATGGCAACGGTAATCTCAAGCCAATTGCTCCGGGTACCAAGATGATCACGATTGACGGCAGCTATACGGATGATAATGTGGATGGCGATGGCAATCCTGTTGTGAAGCATCTAACCCCTGGGACATACAAGATCGAGGTACTGGCGGCGGGACTTGACAGCAATTTTGATCTAACAACTGAACTTTATTCCGCTTATAAACCGTTCGCTGTCTCCGATCCACTCGTTGACCAAATCGTACAGCAAGCGAAGGATCACTTTGTGCCGAGTATTACGAATACCTCGCTACTCGGTGTGGCTGTTCTTACACTGCCAAATACACCAGGAATTGTATATCAAGTAACAGGCTCGGATAACCAAGATTACATCAGCGCTTCCGGTATTCTGGAGTCCTTAGAGGGTATCCCGGCAGATGGCAGTATAACGGTTAATCTGACTGTTCGTATCTCTTCCAGCAACAATCCATCGATGGCGGCTAGTGTGACCGTCCCTGTGCAGTTGTTCCCTCCGGCCGAAAGGCCGCTTATTGTACAAGCTGGAACACTTACGAAATCGAGCGGGCTAGTTGCCAGCGTTGATGTTGCTAAGAATCCGAGCGGCAATATTGTGGAAAGCAGCGCATTTGTCGTCTTCCAGCTCATGAAGGGTGACAGTCCGGTCAGCATGATTGCCATCTCGAAGAGCGAGCCAGGCACGAGCCATCTCACTGCACAATTCCAAGTCTCCGGTGCGCAATATTGGGTGAAGGTGTTTGTGGTGGATGAAGTTGATAATTCGAGCAGCAATGTACCTGTCTTTTTGAGCAATACGTTAGAGCTGCATCAGCAGGAAGGCTAAGGAGAGCGAGGTAGAGATACTTGAGAAAGAAACTGATCGCTTTAATAGCGGGCGCAGCGCTTCTTACTAGCGCTGCCCCCCTTTCGGCACAATCACTTCCTAATGTCATACCGGCACCTGTCGACCCTCAATTGACTTTAGTGGATATTACGAATAAGCATGTCGGCGAGTCGATTACAATCGCGGGCACTTCAAGCTATGCGGACGTAGTGGTCAAGATTATCGCACCTGATGATACGGTTCTATACTTGGATGATCTGGCGGTTACGAATGCTCGCTTCTCTAAGGCAATCACGTTGTTAAGCTCAGCAGCGCTCGGAACCTATACCGTTGTTGTGGGGCAAGGAACCGACGTGGCGACGGATCAGTTTAAGGTCCTTGCTAATACCGGCGGTAGCGGAGCCGGAGGCGGTGGAGGTGGCGGTGGAGGTGGCGGTACAAGCGGCGGCACGAGCGGTGAAACTGGCGGCTCTGGAAGTACAGAGCAGCCAGGTTCTGCAATTACCTCAATTCCTGGCGTCATCAACCAGGGCCAAGCTCAAGTGCTGATCTCGCCGGAGAGTAAGGTCGATGGGAACACGGTTACCGTTACGATCGAAGATAAGGATCTGACAGACGCGATTACGGGCGCAGGTCAGTCTCCGGTTGCTATCGTGATCTCGAAGTCAACAACAGAGGGGCAGCAAGCTCAATTTATGCTTTCGCCTTCTCAGCTACAGGCGCTTCAAGGTGCGAATGAAGCGACTACGATTGTCGTCAGCACACAAGGAGCATCACTCGCTCTTCCTGTTTCGGTATTAAAACAGGTCCCGGCTGGATCAAGTCTCAAGATCGTCTTGAAAGAAGCTAGTGAGTCGAACTCCACGTTTATGATTGCAGATGCAGGGATAACGGTCATCGGGACGCCTGTCTCCTTCGAAGTGTTCGTTGTCACTGGCTCACAATCTGTTCCGATCACTTTGCAAGGTCAGGATTTCGTTAAACGCTCCTTCATCGTCAGCGGGGACTTGAACCCGGCCTCCGCAGGAGTGCTGTACTTGGAAAATGGTGAGGTCGAGCCTGTACCCGCGACATTCACGCACAATTCAGACGGCACGTATACAGTAGTCGTGAACCGGCCGGGCTTCTCTGTTTACGCAGCCGCATCTCACAAGGTGGCATTCAATGATATCGGCACCTCGTATGCGAACAATCAGATTCAGACGCTTGCAAGCAAGTTTTTGCTGAATGGCACTTCCGCGACAAGCTTTTCACCGAAGAAGCATGTCACGCGAGCAGAATTCGCAGCGATGCTCGTTCGTGCGCTTGGCCTTACGCCAACCGGGCAAGCTCCGTTCCACGATGTACCGTCGACGGCTTGGTATGCGAAAGATGTGGCAGCGGTCCAAGAAGCTGGGCTTGTGAACGGCTATGGAGATGGTAGCTTCCATCCGAACGCCGATATCTCCCGCCAAGAGCTGGCGGTGATCCTGTCCAAGGTGCTGAAGCTGCTCGATGTCACTGGCATTGAAGGGCCGAAGCATGTCACCTACGGTGACGCACAGAGCTTCGCCGGTTTTGCCGAGGCGAGCATCCTGGCCGTTACCGAAAGTGGCTTAATGAAAGGCCAAATCGTAGCGGGGCAGCAAATGTTTAACCCAAGTGGGGCAACGACACGTGAAGCGGCGGCGATGGTGCTGTATGCGCTCCTACAGAAAGCGCACTTAATCAACTAAACGAAACGAACGAAAGAAGCTCCTATACGAAGGATACATTCCTCGTACAGGAGCTTCTTTCTTTTACAATTGCCCGTTTACTTGCTAGCCTTCCAATCATTAATTTGCTTCTGCATTTCCGCAATAATCTTATCCGCACCAGCGGACTTCATCTTCGATAGAAACTCGTTATACTTCTCCTCTGAAGTGACGCCGAGGCTGATCGCACGCGAGTATTCATCCCATACCGCTGTTGCTTTCGCGATCTCCCCTTTGACTGGTTCAGCGTCGAAGGTGAAGCCGAGCAGCTTGGAAGGCAGCGCATCAGCGTTCACTTTCTTCGTCTGATCCCAAACATCAGCAGGCATCCCTTTCTCAACGTTAGCGAGGAAGTTCGATGCGAACATCCATGGTACCTGCGGATTATAGCCTTGCTGGTTGTCGCCTGGAATCATTAAGCCGTCAGAGTCGATTTTGTAATGCTCGTCTTTAATGCCGAAGTTGAGCAGATTGTACAGATCTTTGTCTGTATTGAGCAGCTCAAGCAGCATCATCGCCCGTTCCGGATTTTTGGAGTTGCGGTTGATCGCCATCATTGTTGCCGTAATACCGCCAGTCGTTAAGTGGGCCGTGCCTGCCGGAACTTCAGCGTAAGGCTCGCCGCCGAGAGCAGAGTCGAGGTTCGCACCGCCTGGTTTGAAGGCGCCGCCGATGTTGAAGATGAACTTGCCTGCTTTACCGTCGGTCCAATCGTCGGTTTTCTTGGAGAGACGTTCTTTGGAATTCATATAGCCCTTCGCATTCCAGTCGCGCAGTGTAGCAAGGAACGTCTTGAAGCCGTCCGATTCGAACTGATTCACAACGGTGAGCGAATCATCGTTGAAAGCGACGACGCCAGGGACATTAATGCCGACGATCGCTTCGACGTTGAAGAAGTCCGGGTCGATGCCGACAACTGGAAACTTCTGCGGATTGTCCTTCTTCACCGCTTGAATGAATGGCTCGAGCAGGTTCAGCGTATCCGGACCGATTTTGGCGCTAATGGCATTCATATCGAGGCCGTACTTGTCGATAAGCGACTGTGGTACGGCGACAGCAGGCGTACGCGCGGAGATTTGCTGGTTCACGAAGCCGTAGATTTGACCTTTAATCTTCGTGGCATCCCAGAAGGATGCAGGCATCGAAGCAGAGGTTTGCGGCGCATATTTGGCAAGCAGGTCGTCGAGAGGGAGGAAAGCTCCCTTCGCTACATTCTGCGTGTAGTTGTTAATCCAGCCTGCTGTGAAGGTGATGTCATAAGGCTCGCCGGAAGCAATAACAACTTGCATCTTCTGGTCATAATCGCCGAACGGAATCGCTTTGAAATCGACTGTTGCATTGATCTTCGATTTGATGACCTTGTTCACTTCAGCGAATACCTTATCCTGCTCCGGTTGAGGCCAGTTTCCCGGGAAATACCAAGTCAGCTTCACTTCAGGGAGATCAGCCGATGTATTCGTCTCTGTAGCTGAATTATCTGCTGCCGCGTTGTTGGATGTATCCGTACTCGTGTTAGCCGTCCCTCCTGAGTCATTCTTCGCTGCATTGCCCGATGTGCCCGCATTATTATTGTTGTTTGAATTGCTGCCGCATGCTGCCGCGAGCATGCTGAAGACGAGCAGAATGATCGTACAGACAAGGCCAAGCTTTGACATTCGGACTGCTCTTTGCATCGTGAATCCTCCCTTTATTTGTTTGAATCTGCTTATCTTAAAATGGATGGCCAATCCATGTTTAAGCGATTTCCTTTCGAATCCTTACCCCTTCACCGCACCAACCGTAAGTCCGCGAACAAAATATTTTTGAAAGAACGGGAACACCGCCAGCATCGGACCAGCAGCGAGAATCGCCATCGCCATGCGCGCGGATTCGGAGGGCAGCACGACGTTCTTCATACTCGCGGGCATCATGTTCGTGGAGCTCGTGAGGAAAGAGATGTTGTTCATCATTCGGTAGAGCATATATTGAAGCGGGACAAGATGTTCATCCTCGATATAGAGCAGGCTGAGCCACCAGTCGTTCCAATACTGCAGCATCGTGAACAAAGCGACAGTTGCGAGACCTGGCTTGGCAAGCGGGAGCACGATTTGGAAGAAGATCCGGAACTCGCTCGCACCGTCGATCATGCATGATTCGATGATGTGGTACGGAATCTTCTGCATAAACGAGCGCAGCAGCAAAATAAACCAAGGAACCGCCAAGTACGGCAGGATGAGCACCCAGATCGTATTTTTGAGGTGAAGATAGTTGCTGATAAGAATGTAAGTCGGCACTAGGCCGCCGTTGAACAGCATCGTGAAGAAGACGTAGAAGCTGAGGCTGTTCTTGAATTTATAATCATGGCGGGATAGGGCATAAGCGATACCTGCCATGAACAAGACCGCGCATGCCGTGCCGGCGACGCTCACAATGATAGAGATTTTGAATGCGCTTAGCAGCTGAATGGGCCGATACAGCACGTAGGTGTAAGCAGTGAGATCGAATTTGCGCGGCCATAGGCTGTAGCCGTTCTTCAATATATCGACCTCGTTGCTGAACGAGACGGACAGAACGGAGATGAGTGGAAGGATACATGCCAGGCTAAACAGGACGAATACGAGATGAATGAGTAACTGAGGAATTCTGGACTGCCAAGGTTTGTCGCTCACACGCGCACCTCCTGATTAGAATAGTTTGTTATCGTCATCAATCTTCCGCACGACATAATTGCTGAAGAGCACGACGATAAAGCCCATAACCGATTGGAATAAACCGACTGCTGACGACATGCCAATATCGCCTGACACCTTCAGCATGCGGTACACATACGTATCAATGACCTGCGTCACCGGGAATAGCTGGCCAACCTCCCTTGGTACAAAGAAGAAGAGGCCGAAGTCGGAGTAGAAGATTTTGCCGATCGACAGTAGTGTCATGATGGTAATGAGCGGCATGAGCAGCGGTACAGTTATGGTGCGAATGACTTGGAGCTTGGAGGCGCCGTCGATCTCAGCAGCTTCGAAATATTCCTGCGAGATGCCGAGGATGCCTGCGTAGAAAATAATGCTGACATAACCGAGTCCCTTCCAAATATTAATGAGAGTGAGCAGAATTGGCCAAACCCACGTTTCCGAGTAGAAGTCGAAGGATTCGTAACCGAGCTTGCTGACCCATGTACTGATGACGCCATATGGACCGATGAACGAGTATGCCATGTACGCCACGATAATCCAGGAGAAGAAGTAGGGGAAGAAGAAGATGGTTTGATACGTCTTCAGCCATTTGCGGCTGAGCACTTCATTCAGCATGATGGCGAAGACGACGGACATGAACGTACCAACTGCAATGAAGATGATGTTATACAGTAGCGTGTTGCGGATGACCAGCCAGGCATCGTTCGAGGTAAAGAAGAACTTGATGTTGTCGAAGCCGACCCAAGGGCTGTGGAGGATGCCATCGGTGTAGTTAATGTTCTTGAATGCGATAAAGATGCCGCCCATCGGCAAGTACGAGAAGATGAGGATGATGAGAATTGCGGGAAGGGCAAGCACTGTTAGTTGTAGATTCTTCTTGAAATGTCGTGACGGCGATAGGAAAGGGAGTTTATTCACGTGCAAGCCGACTCCTTTGCGGATTAATGTATGCGTTGTCATTTATACTTTGATCATAGGGGAAGCGTGGTCGCTGAGGCAATTTCTGAATCGGGATATCAGTTCGATTTTCAGGGAAAGGGTAGTTCTCAATACCGATTTTTGTTCGGAAAGTGGGTTTTTGACCAGTGGTTGGAGTTGATTACGTTGATGAAAATTCTGCTTCTGTGATAGTGTTGAAGGGAAGGAGTGGACTTACGATGTTTAAAAAATTCGTCCTCAAAAATCCGTATCAGCTTTTTCTAACGATACTGCTTCCCTTCCTCGTCAGCACCGTGCTCTTGCTCTTTCTTCAATCTTCCCTGCTTAACCGCAACTTCGAGAAATTTGCGCTCAACCAAGTGTACCATCAGCAAGTGACAGACCTTCAAAACACGAGCCAAAATGTAAGCGTTCTCGAGCAGACCGCGAGATCGGTATCGACGACCGCCTTCTTCGATGATGTGATCAAAGATTTGCTCTACACAGACGTCGGCCCCGATGACTACTTCAAGTACCAGAACAAGCTGCAATCGTACAAAAATATTTATCCCTTCCTGCAATCCATCTACGTTTATAACGGCGAGCATATCCATGCAGTTCCAAGGCCGGAGTTCGTCTATGACCGAAACAGCTTCGATGACAAAGGCATTTTCACCATTCTCGATGACATCAAGAACAATAAATCCCACAGCATCGTCCTTCGTCAAATTCCTAATGTGCTCGCAGGCATCTCCACAGGTGCGCCACAGAGCATTTATGTTTATTCCTACCTGTTCTTCGACTCGCAAGTATCAAGCGGCAAAGTGAATGAGGCGATCATTCTGAACATTTCCGCAGATTGGATTAAGCAGAGCATTCAGCCGCAGAGCAGCGAGAGCGGTAATCGGATCTTCGTTATCAGTTCCCATGGACAGCTGCTGTCCGATGATTCGGTTCATCCACTGCTTAGCGACCTGCATGGTCAGGCATACATCCAGCAGATCAACGGCTCTAAAACTCCGGCAGGCAGCATGCGGATGGATGTTGATGGCGTGGATTCGTTCATTACCTATTCTTCGACCGATGCGTTCGATTGGAAACTGGTCAGCATTACGCCATACCGCTACATTGTGAAAGATGTTGAGAAAATGAAGGAGAAGACCTACCTCTTCGTGGTGCTGTTTATTGTGGGCAGCATTTTGCTGTCGTTCTATTTTGCCCGCAGGCTGTTTGTCCCGATCTCGATGGTGATCCAGAATTACAATCAGCTGGAGCTTGAGAAGCGGGGCGAGTACTACGATCGGAAGCAGGAGTTTCTTCGCAAAGTCATTCATTCGCGCGGACTGCTGACTCGGGAGTATCTGCAGAACCAGTTTCACAAGTACGCGATTACACTTGATCCGACGGGCAGTTTCTTAATTGTGCTGCTGAAGATCGACCGATTCTCCGAGTTCTGCGCGAAGTACACAAGAGGTGACCGCGATCTACTGAAATTCGGCATGGTCAACATTGTGACGGAGCTGCTTGCACCTGCGTATGCACATGAGTGTACGGAGACAGGTGAGGATCAGGTTATGATCCTGTTACAGGTGCCAGGGATGCACGACCCTTCCGAGAATCGCGGGCTGGCGCTGCTTCTTCAGCACATTCAGCAACAGACGCATCGGTATTTGGGCTCCACGGTATCCGTGACATGCAGTGATACGTTTGAATCGATCTCACAGCTGAACTTTTATTATTTGAAGACGGTGGATTTGAGTTATTATCGTTTGATCTATGGGCATGAAAGCATGATATACAGCGAGATGATCAGCGTCAGTGGCCGTACGGATGAAATTAAATATCCGCAGGAGCGGGATGACGAGCTGACGGAGGCGCTTATTGGGGGGCGGTCTGAGAATGCGAAGCAGGCGCTTAACGAGATTGTTGCAGGTGCGTCGTCGTACAGCTATACGGCGCTGAACTCGCTCTTCATTCGTTTGTTGCTGCTTATCCGCCATGCAATCGAGGCACTGGAGACGAACCATGCGATGAAGGTGGATTTCAACTTCAACGCGTATTTGATGAAGCTGCAGAAGATGGAGACGGTCGAATTGATTTTGACAGACTTCTTCGGGCTCTTCGATTCACTCGCGATGGAGCTGGAGGCGAAGAAGGATAACAAGTATATGAAGCTGCTTGGTACAGTGACGCAGATCATTCAGCGTGAGCTTGCTAATCCAGCGTTGTCGCTCGATTCAATCGCTGCGGAAGTGGACCTGTCTCCCGCCTATCTCGGCAAGCTGTTTAAGAAGCATCGGCTCGTATCGGTCGCGGATTATATCAATAACGCAAGGCTTGAGTATGCGAGCCATCTGGTCGTTTCGTCGAAGGATACGATCACCGATATTATGGAGAAGTCGGGCTTCTCCAGCCGCAGCCACTTCTTCACACAGTTCAAGAAGGTGTACGGCATTACGCCGAGCCAGTACCGGACGAATGCGAAGCAGCTGGGGTAGCGTCATCCCCCGCCATAATCCGTTTGACCAGTCTGACTATCTCAGGCTCGCTGTGCCCATTCTCCGTATACGTCGCAGCGCGTAGTTCATACACCAGAAGCAACAACATTGACATTCTCCGCTCATCGTAGTAGCGTTCTATAAGGACTGTAAGTTGCAAAATGGGATATACTGCCTTATAGAACGTGGAAATTGTGAGGAGCTTGATAAGATATGGAACATACAGAAGAAGTAGAAGTTGTTGAATCCGGTGCGCCAAGCATCGAAGAATTGAAAAAGTCATCGAGCCGGATGTCGAATTGGCGAGCGCGTCTTACAGCAGTCGAGGAGCTCGGCAAGCTCGGCGGGCAACAAGCTATTGATCAGCTTTCCCGCATGGCGAAGGGCGACACGGTTCATCAAGTGCAGGCAGCGGCGCATCGCGCGCTGCGCGAGCTAGGTGAAGAACTGGAGCTGCCGGCACGCAAGACTGGCGAGCTGGTCAAGGGCGTGAATAAGATTCTGCTGCGTATCAAGAAAAGTTTGCCAGAGGGTCATTCGTTTGAGGCATTCAAGGAGAAGCTGCAAAAGATGAGATCCGACGTTTACGACACTTACGAGGGCGATAAGGAAGCTGGTTTTGATCAGTGGCTTGAGCAGACGTGGGCCTCGCTAACGAGAAAGTAGGGGACCATCATGGCAAAAGGTAAAGGCGGCACTGGCCGCGGCACCGACAAAAAAGGTTGGAACCGCTGGCAGCGCAGTGCCAACAAACTCAAGAGCGCCCCGAAGCCGTACAAAAGCAAAGGGGAAAAGAATAAAGTTGAGGCCGGCAGCAACACCGGCGACAGCGCAGGCAATTAATCGCGATGCGATGCCCGCAAGCCATTTTGATGGCTTGCGGGTGTTTTTTTATTTGGATTCGTAAAAAAATCCGCCTATCAGCAGCCGAACTAGCTTCAAATTGCTATGAGAGTCGGAAAACCCGACTCTCAGTACACACCAGCAACCAAGATCCCTCGCCTAGCGCAGCTCGAGAGTCGGGAAATCCGTCTCTCGGCTGCAAATCTAGCTCGAAATTGCTCTGAGGGTCGGAAAACTCGACTCTCAGTACACACCAGCAACCGAGTTCCCTCACCCAGCGCAGCTCGAGAGTCGGGAAATCCGTTTCTCCGCTGCCAATCTAGCTCGAAATTGCTCTGAGGGTCGGAAAACTCGACTCTCAGACACCAACAACCCAGATCCCCCGCCAAATGCAGCTCGAGAGTCGGGAAATCTGCTTCTCCGCAGCCAAACTAGCCTCACTTAGCTCTGAGAGTCGGAAACTCCGCCTCTCAGAGGCTTCGCTCGTCCGAGAAATATTGCTGAGAGATCATATACGTGCTCTCAGCAATATTTCCAGCCAAACAAAAAGCTGAGAGATCAAATACGCTCTCTCAGCATCTATTAGAGTGCACTCGAGCGAAAAAACTCCTCTGAGAGAGCATATACGTGCTCTCAGCTCAACAGATCCCTCAAAATCACGCTGAGAGATCAAATACGTTCTCTCAGAATCCCAACCGCACAACGGCTGCCCAGCGGCCAACCCGGTCTCACGGCTTTCATCCTCCGCCGCCACTTGCAGGCGATCAACCCCACCGCCTAGCCCTACTTGCGGCGCGACCTCTCCCTATACCACCCGCGACAGCTTGCGGTACATACTCGGTGAGAGTCCCTCCTGCTTCGAGAATTGGCGGCTGAAATAATGGATGTCCGGGCAGCCGATGGCAGCCCCGACTGCCTCCACGGACAGCTCCGTTTCACGGAGCAGCCGCCTTGCTTCGCGATGCCGTAAGGCGCGCAAATACTCGCCTGGCGGCTGCCCCGCGACTTGCTTGAACAGCTTCGCCGCATGATCCTCCGTCATGCGGAGCGACTCCGCAACCCGCTGGCTTGGCCAGGCCTCGGCCGGCGCGGCCTCCATCTGCTTCATCAGCGATAGAATGCGCTGACCATGCACGGATTCCGCTGCACGTTCATGCAGTGTTGACCGTGTTCGCTGCAGCTGTGAGAGAATGTTCAGCATGAGCGCCTTACAGACGAGCTCATAGCCCGGAGGCCGAGCCGTGAACTCGTCCACTAGCTGCTCCATCAGCTGGACGCAACCATGCGGTGGCGTATAGATCAGCTGCTCCGACAGCGGCGGGAACGTCTCGTTCATCGGCTCGATACAGAACTTCTCCGCCACCTGCTGCTGCTCGTTCACGACCATATCCTCATCCGAGCTTACCTCTAGTTCGCTGAAATAATCGAAGTGTATCCCAAGCAGTTCCGCACTAGGACTAGAAACGACCTCGTTCTGGTGGTACAATCCAGCGGGCAAATAAACGAGCTGCCCAGCCTTCCACACATGCCGTACATCATCTATCGTCGTAGCCGCTTCGCCTTGGCGCACATACAGCAGCTCATAATCATACAGCCGCCGCCGGACGAGCTTACCCGGCAATAACCGTTGGTACTGCGCATAGTGAATGCTAGGCGACCATTCACGATAAGGCACAACATGCCGCATCAGTGCTCCACCATCCTTTCAAGCTTCGCGGTTGCCGCATCAGTGCTCCACCATCCTTTCAAGCTTCGCCGTTGCCGCATCAGCGCTCCACATATCTCGCGGTTGCCGCATCATCCCTTCACCATCCTTACAAGTCTCGCGGTTGCCGCATCAACGCTCCATCGCTCTCCCTCTTTATCTTTCGCTCTTTATAATCACGGAATCGTACAAATTATCGCTCTATCCGCTAAATATTTTCCCCTCATACTCCATTATAATCGAATTATAACTACAACAATTATACATGTTCACGAATAGACCTGGAAACAGGAAAAACACAAATGGAGAGGATGACAGCCACATGAAGAAGGGGATTAACATTTGGTCGTTCCCGCAAGGAATGACGATTGCAGAGAGTATTCGCATCGCGAAGGACGCAGGCTTCGAGGGTATTGAGCTGGCGCTGAATGAGACGGGCGAGCTTAGTCTTGAAACGACGGAGCAGGAAATCCGCGAGATCAAATCGCATTTGGAGCAGGCAGACCTTGAAATTTGCGGTCTTGCGACTGGTCTCTACTGGTCCAACTCCATGACGAGCGAATCGGAAGCGAATCGCACGAAGGCAATGGACATTACGCGCAAGCAGCTTGAGCTTGCCGCAGCTTTCAATGTCGATACGATTCTCGTTATCCCTGGCGCAGTCGGTGTCGACTTTATTCCGGGCAGCGAAGTCGTTGATTACGAGCGTGCATACGACCGTGCTCTTGAGTGCATCACTGCACTTGCACCGGATGCAAAAGCAGCAGGCGTAAACATCGGCATCGAGAACGTATGGAACAAGCTGTTCCTTTCCCCACTTGAGCTGAGAACGTTCATCGATACAGTTGGCTCAGACTATGTAGGCTCGTATTTTGACGTAGGAAACGTCGTTCATAGCGGCTACCCAGAGCAGTGGATCCGTATTCTTAACAAGCGCATTAAGAAAGTACATTTCAAAGACTACCGCAGACAGGCCGGCGGCCTGCACGGATTCGTGGATCTGCTTGCTGGCGATGTAAACTATCCGGCAGTGGTCGAGGCGCTGAATACAGTCGGCTATAACGGTTATGTCATTGGCGAGATGATTCCATCGTATACACATCACGGCGAGCAAATCATTTACAATACTTCCCGCGCAATGGATGCTATCCTAGGCCGGGTCAAATAGAGGAGCGGACTTTTAATGATTAAAGTAGGCTTGATCGGTTTCGGCTTTATGGGCAGAATGCATTTTGACAACTATACGCGATTAATGAAGGAAGGGCATCCGGTTCAGCTCGTCGCGGTATGCGATCTTCGTATTGAAGAACTGAAGAATGGCGCGGCAGTTGGTAATATTGCGACGAATCAGGAGCTGTACGATCTGTCTGCCTTCAATCTATACACGAGCATCGAAGACATGCTGGCGAATGAAGAGCTCGATATGGTCGACATCACATTGCCGACGACGGCTCATGCGGATCTCACTTGCCAGATGCTGGAGCGCGGTCTGCACGTGCTGTGTGAAAAGCCGATGGCTCGCTCAGCAGCGGACAGCTGGAAAATGGTTGAGACGGCGAAGCGCACCGGCAAGCAGCTAATGATTGCCCAGTGTCTCCGTTTCTGGCCAGCATATGAGTACCTGAAAGCATGCATTGAAGACGGCCGCTACGGCCAACCGCTTGGCGGTTATTTCTTCCGCGGCTCGGGTCTTCCACAGCCATGGTACCTCGACGGTAGCCAGAGCGGCGGCGTGTTGATGGACATGCATATCCACGATACCGATATGATCAACTGGCTGTTCGGTGTTCCACAAAAGGTTTCTACAATCGGACGCAACGTCATTGCCGGCAGTGCCTACGACATCGTCTCGACTCACTATGTTTATGAGGATGGCTTGGTGTTGAACGCACAGGCGGATTGGACACTTCGTGGTGACTTCGGTTTCGCGATGACGTACCGGGTAAACTTCGAGGGAGGCAACTTGATTTTCGAGAACAACCAAGTGACTGTCAATCCGAACGAAGGCGCAGGCTTCGTCGCTGAGCTGTCCGACGATATGGGGTACTATTTCGAGGTTCGCGCGTTTGTTGAAGCGATCGTGACGAACAAGCCGACGACCGTATGTACACCGGAGAGCGCAGCGCGCACGATTGATATTATTGAAGCAGAGCAGAAGTCCGCAGAAGCGGGCGGCAGCTTTGTAACTCTTTAATTCACCCTTTAATTCCTATAACACGCATCACAACGCAAAAAAGAGACTTACAGCCGCGGAACATCCTCACTCGTTCCTTCAGCCGCAAGTCTCTTTTTATACGATCGAGTAAGACAGCCAATTCCCCTGCACGGCGCCGGCTTGGTCAAAAAACTGCTGCGCGCGCTTGTTCTCCACCGAAGTAATCCACGACATATGCGAGAACCCCAGATCCTGCGTGTACTTCTGGCATGTCATGAAGAGAAGCGACTCCACCTTCGTATTAAGATAAGGCTCAAGTACGAAGAAGTCGTTCATGACTGTTATCTTCTGCGCCTTCATCGTACTGCGTGAGAAATATAGCGTAGAGAAGCCAATGAGCTCGCCGTCCTTCTCGGCAACGAATTGAATGCCTTCCTCTTTCTTAAGCAGTGTTTGGATCAGTTCATCTATGTTGTCATCGCCTGGCCATGGATTACTATAGAAACCGACGATATATTTATGCATCAATTCAGCTACTTTAGCTACATCTGCAGCCTCGACATTCCTTACAGTAAGCGACATTCCGGAATCCCCCTCGAAATAAGTATATGAATAAATATACTACATAACGTATTTATATTCAACTCTATGCATGAAGATGCCCGTATTACAATTTGGTAAATAGTCCATTGACGGGGGCGAACTGTCGTGACTAATGAGTCGTTTCCCCAATAAAATGTAATAATTCGGACGTGCACGGGGAGGGAATCAGACAGAGTGAGAATATTACTAGCCACCTATTGGGCGATTCCGCATGTCGGCGGCGTATGGAAGTATATGCTGCAGCTCAAGGAACGGCTTGAAGGGATGGGGCATCAGGTCGACATGCTGGGCAATAGTCCGGACAATACGAAGATTCACATGCCGGGATCGAACAGGGAGCTGAATAAGGATACTCTTAGGCCGCTCATTATGGCGAAGCTGAATGCTGCTCGTGCGCCTCAAATCCATTCAGACCATTTTGTGCTGCATAGCGAGTTTGAACGCTACTATATGGAGCTCGCGGCAGCTTATTTTGACATATCTCAATATGATCTGATCCATACGCAAGATATTTTTGCGGCAAGGGCGTTTGAACGGGTGAAAGCACCGCGAACGGCACTAGTCGCTCACGTACACGGTTCTGTCGCGCTGGAGCTCACAATGAACTATAAGCTGAACCCGCAGCTTGGGGTAAAAGAGGATGACCCGGCATGGCGGTACTTCAACGGACTTGAGCATTACGGCGCAAACGCAGGGCATGTAACGGTTACAGCGAACAATTGGCAGAAGGAGCTTCTCGTCCAGTCATTCGGCGTACAAGCGGATCGGATCAGCGTGTTCCCATATGGGCTTGATATTGATGCCTTTACGAGGAAGCTGAAGCAAGGGACGACAATACAGCGCCCGCCTGGCAAGAAAGTGATTATCTGTCCGGCACGCCTTGCTTTCGTCAAAGGGATTGATGTCTTAATTGCAGCGCTTCATCTTCTGAAGCTTCGGCGTCAGGACTGGGTGTGCTGGATTGTCGGGAACGGAGAGAAGCAGGAGGATCTGCTCAGGCAGACCGCCGAACTTCAACTGCAGCAGGAGGTGCTGTTTCTCGGCGAGCGGGATGACATCCCCGGTTTGCTTAACAACTCGGATATTTTTGTGCACGCCTGCATTCAAGACAATCAGCCGTTCTCGGTTATGGAAGCGCAGGTTGCCGGTTTGCCTACACTTGTCTCCTCCGCGGGAGGCTTGCCAGAGATGGTGCAGCATGGCGTGAACGGACTCATCTCGCCAGTACGAGATACGGTCACACTCGCAACACAGCTGGAGATGCTCCTTGAGAATGATGCGCTTCGCCGGCAGCTCGGTCATAACGCGAGACAATGGGGGGCGAAGCAATGGTCGATGAATACGATGATGAGCAATGTTATGCGCGTCTATCAGACCGCAATCGCAAAATCCAAACTTCCATAGAGGGGGCAAACGAAGCTTGATGACTAATCAGCCTTTTATGGTGCCAGCAGATTTGTACAACCGCATCTTCGCCGCTCAAACGACAGATTCGTCGCTGAGAGTTGATTATGAGGTTTGGACCCGCATACTCGCAGGGCTGCCAGAGGGCTATAAGCTGCCGGACTGGACCGTACTTTCAACGATTGGCAAACCAACTTCATAACCGCCGATTGCTGCACAGGGCACACAAAAAGGGCTTCCTAAATCAGGAGGCCCTTCGCTTTTGCCAACCATTATAGTTCATCCTTCAATTCAATACCCTGAAAAATCTGCTTCCACAATTGGTTATTTCCTTGCCAAATCTCATCATTCGGCATCTGAATCGCGCATACGTTAGGCAGTCCCCAGTCTTGCTCGACGATGCCGGCAACCGGAGTATGGTTAACGACCAAGAGCCGATAGCTGCCTGCAACAAGGGAAGATAGCACGTCAGTCAGCTGTTTCGTCAGTTCAGGTGTCGCTTCCGTCCGGATGAACAAGATTTGCTCGCTGAGCGCGGCCTTTTCCAGGAAACGAGCAACTCTTCGATCGTACTTCGCTTTCACTTCCGGGTACGTATTCAGTTCAGGCGGGAAGTTGTTATGTGTGTAGAAGTCGTGGTTGGAGTAGATGTTGTACTCTTTTTCTTTTACATAGTAGAGCTTGTCGGTGGCTTTATTTATAACTTCCAAGTGACTGTAATCCATGAATCCGGCAAAACGGTTCGCGAGTAGTCTGATCACATCAGGCAGCACTTGAGACTGCATCCAATCGAGCGGTCCGGCAAAAGGCCGCAAATCATTGAGCTCCATCTGAATCGCAGGCAGACAGAGATCGCCGAGGCTGTAGATCGTGTCGTACCTTCCTTTTAACTCAGCAAGTCGCATCGCTCACACTTCCTTTCTTTTCATAGCCATCAACCTCTTAGACTATTAAATGCTTCACTCACGCAGCATGATTGGACAGATGGATGAGGGCCTGGCACATTTGGGTAGCTGGCAGGGAGGATATGTCCCAAGCAGATGAAGCTGCGCTTCATAGGATACTATAGACAGCTTGCGGCATGAGGGAGGGATGATATGGCGATTTTTCAGCTAGCAGTGGCCCCTGGTGCAAAGGTGGATTCGAGATTCGTAGAGTCAATGGAGTTAACCGTGATGAATGAAAGCAGCCGGACCTTCGACATGCTTGTGCAGGCGAGCCACAATGGTGCCCTATTCTTTGAATCACTACAGGAGCTTAAGCCAGACAGCGGGGCTAACTTTCCTTCTGTGCCTACGAATTACACACCGTTCAACCTGTTGATTGTCACGAATTACTTCACGTATGACACTACGACCGTGACGCTAATTGTTCGAAGCAAAGGCGTACTGCTTGCTATTTTTACGGAGAAGGATTTCGACCGCATGCCATGATTGTGCAATCTATGTATGGATAAGGGATGGTAGCGATGAAATTTTCGGATAAAATGTTTGCGGATGCAGGAAGCTTCGCTCCCTTTCTCGTCGGCCCGGACGAGATTGTGCTTGCTTCGGCAGGACTTGCGAATATCGCGCCGGGCGATCGAATCGTACTGAGCTTCGAAATCGTCTGGGAAAGTCTGCCCGAATGGGATTCCGGAGAGCTTGAAATTATGATTCGGGAAGGTTCCGAGACAGGTACCGTTCTCTATTGGAATATGGAGTCCTGTTTCTTGCGGGCTCGTTCCACGGAGCGGCATACAATGGTCGGTGGCGCAGTTACGGCACAGCGCTATTACTTAATTGTGCGTTCAGCGGAGAAGCGGGCGCGGATTATCGGTCCTTATTCGCTTCAAGGTGCCGTATATGCGCCGTAAACAGAACGTAAGAAAGCCTTGATGGATGCCGCGCCCCGCGGTATGCATTCAAGGCTTTCTTCTATATAAGGGAAGTGCGCTAACGGCGCTGCAGCCATGAACGATATGTTTCTGCAATACCTTGTTCAATGCTTACCGCCGGCTCCCACTGCAGGTTTGTGCGAGCTTTCCGGTTCGATAGGCAGCTATGCTTAATATCTCCGGATTGCGCTGGACGGTAATGAAGATCGATTTCGGCGGAGTGCATTTCGCGGAGCAGCTCAATAATGCGGTTCACGGATGTACGTTTGCCAGTGCTCACATGGATGGTTTCTTGATCGCCATGGCGGGCAGCAGCCAAGTTGGCGCGCACGACATCGCCGACGTAGATGAAATCGCGGGTTTGTTCGCCGTCTCCATTAATGTATAGGGGCAGATTGCCTATGGTCCTTTCCATAAAGTTAGCAATGACGCCGCCTTCGCCTTTGGCCGTTTGACCCGGGCCATACACATTGCCATACCGGAGAATCGTATAGGAGAGGCAGTAGAGCTGACTGTACATGTGGATGTAGCGCTCTGCTGTTAGTTTGGACAAGCCGTAGAACGAGATCGGAATGGCGGGGTCACGCTCCGTAATCCGCTCTTTCTCCAAATTGCCATAGACGCCCGATGTCGATGCAAAAATGATTTTATTTACGCAAGCCGCCTTGCATGCATCAAGGATGTTAATCGTACCCGTTATATTGACGGAGGCATCGAGAGATGGCGCAAGGATAGATTGCTGCACATCCGCTCGCGCAGCCAAATGATAGACAACCTCCGGTTTGACGGAGGCAATGATCTGCTTCGCTTCCGCTGAACGGACATCTTCCGTATGCAGTACCGCTTCGGGAGCGACATTTTCACGGATGCCTGAGGACAGATTGTCGATGACATGGACGATGGCGCCGCCTTCTAGTAAACCTTTGACGAGATGAGAGCCGATAAAACCGGCGCCTCCTGTGACAACTGCCTTCATGGTAACCTTCAACCCCCGCGATAAAATTCATGTGTTCTATCGTACGCCGGGGTTTCCATTTCCGATTGAGGCATCTGCCTCTCGCTCAGCTATATTTCCTTATTGTGATGGGCGCAGGCTTATGGACAGGTCAAGATGTAAGCGGTTAAAATAAAGAAATGCAAGAGCTACTATGGAGGAGGAACCAGCAATGACCCTAGAACAATTAAAGCAGGCAAAAGAACAGTACGACGTTAATGGTTACGCCGTGTACCCGAACGTCCTTGATAAGTCACTTATACAAGAAGCAGCAGAGCATATTGACTGGCTGATGAAGCACAATCCGGATCTTCGTCCAGAGAATCTCGGACATACATTGATGGCAGATGATCCGTTCTGGGTCCGCCTTATTAGTGACGACCGTCTGCTTGATATTGCGGAGCAGTACATCGGACCAGACATTGCGCTATTTGCATCCCACTATATTAGTAAACCGCCCTTTGACGGACGTCCAGTACTATGGCATCAAGACGGCAGCTACTGGCCGCTTGAGCCCATGAATGTCGTGACGTTGTGGCTTGCCGTTGACGACTCACTGCCGGAGAATGGCTGCTTGCGAGTTATCCCAGGCACGCAGACGATGGAACTGCAAGAGATGAAGACGAATACGAAGACAGCGAACGTTCTTGAGTCGGAGGTCGATCCGGCGCTAGTCGAAGAGGATAAAGCAGTTGACCTTATTCTCCGCGCAGGTGGCGTGTCGGTTCATCATCCGAACGTCATTCACGGCTCAGAGCCGAACCATTCGCCGCTGCGACGCTGTGGTTTAACGATCCGCTACATTCCGACGAGCACGAAGATTACGATTCCACAATGGCCATCGGCTTTCTTGCTTCGCGGCAAGGCAGTGCCTGGCGTTAACGAATACGTGCCATTCCCTAAGTATGTCGAAGGCAAGCATATGCCGTTCCGAGGTTGTAAGAACTGGGCATAGTCCGTGTTGATTAAAGAAAGAGCCGAGGCAACTTGCATTGGCTCTTTCTTTTGTTGTAAAATAATACCTGTTGCATACTAGTTGTGGGACATGGTATATTCTATTTCTGCCGCTGAGACATACACGATGACGCGGTGGTCGAAACAAAAACAAGTTGAAAAATAAAGCTTGCAATCAAGTTTCGATGTGTGTTATATTCTAATTCCGGTCGCGAGACTGGGACGAGAAATAAGTAAGTTTGTTCCTTGAAAACTGAACAATGAGCGACCTGTCAAAAGGTCATAAAATACGTCGAAACGACGATCGCCATTTGGCGAAAGTGTTTCTGACGAGCTAGTTTTTTGAATGAGCTAACAAGCAAATTCATTTGGCGCAAATGGCTCTGCCATTTCGCCTATTATGGAGAGTTTGATCCTGGCTCAGGACGAACGCTGGCGGCGTGCCTAATACATGCAAGTCGAGCGGATCTTGTCTTTCGG
>NZ_FOCJ01000012.1 GCF_900110075.1 Paenibacillus sp. OV219 | reverse complement strand
CTGAAAGACGATCAGGTTGATAGGTTCGAGGTGGAAGCGCGGCAACGTGTGCAGCTGACGAATACTAATCGGTCGAGGGCTTATCCTAAATAAGTTAAAATCAGCTAAAGCAAGAAACCTTCGCAAAGGTTCGTATCCAGTTTTCAGGGTGTTAAGTAATGCCCGAACAATTACATTGTTCCCTGATAGCTCAGTTGGTAGAGCACTCGACTGTTAATCGAGTTGTCACAGGTTCGAGTCCTGTTCGGGGAGCCATTTCTGGAGAGCTGTCCGAGTGGTCGAAGGAGCACGATTGGAAATCGTGTAGGCGCTAACCGCGTCTCGAGGGTTCGAATCCCTCGCTCTCCGCCAGATATGGCCCGTTGGTCAAGTGGTTAAGACACCTCCCTTTCACGGAGGTAACAGGGGTTCGAGTCCCCTACGGGTCACCATTTATTACCTGAAAAAAAGACTTGCATTCGATACAGTAATTGAGTTAAGATATTACTTGTCGCTGTCATGGAGGCTTAGCTCAGCTGGGAGAGCATCTGCCTTACAAGCAGAGGGTCGGCGGTTCGATCCCGTCAGCCTCCACCATATAACTTAATGACGCGGGGTGGAGCAGCTCGGTAGCTCGTCGGGCTCATAACCCGAAGGCCGCAGGTTCAAATCCTGCCCCCGCAACCAATTTCTTATTTCGAATAAATATTCGAAATAGCTCAACGCGGAGCCGTGGTGTAGTGGCCCAACATGCCTGCCTGTCACGCAGGAGACCGCGGGTTCGAATCCCGTCGGCTCCGCCATTTAATCAAAGTTCGGCTCGGTAGCTCAGTCGGTAGAGCAGAGGACTGAAAATCCTCGTGTCGGCGGTTCGATTCCGTCCCGAGCCACCATTTTTCGAAAGCAATTGTATATGCCGGTGTAGCTCAGTTGGTAGAGCAACTGACTTGTAATCAGTAGGTCGTGGGTTCGACTCCTATCGCCGGCACCATCTTGGAGGATTAGTGAAGTGGCTAAACACGGCAGACTGTAAATCTGCTCTCTCAGAGTTCGGTGGTTCGAATCCATCATCCTCCACCATTTCCTAGGGGCATAGTTTAAAGGTAGAACAAAGGTCTCCAAAACCTTTGGTGTGGGTTCAATTCCTGCTGCCCCTGCCAATTAAATATAGTTGTATGGCGGTCGTGGCGAAGTGGTTAACGCACCGGTTTGTGGATCCGGCATTCGTGGGTTCAATTCCCATCGGTCGCCCCATAACAACTACTAAAAAACATTTAATGTATTGGGGATTAGCCAAGCGGTAAGGCAACGGACTTTGACTCCGTCATTCCTAGGTTCGAATCCTAGATCCCCAGCCATTAATTTGCGGAAGTGGCTCAGCGGTAGAGCATCGCCTTGCCAAGGCGAGGGTCGCGGGTTCGATTCCCGTCTTCCGCTCCATTTTTTGTTTGGCGCCATAGCCAAGTGGTAAGGCAGAGCTCTGCAAAAGCTTTACCCCCAGTTCGAGTCTGGGTGGCGCCTCCACAATTTTATTTTAGCAATGAGCGCCCTTAGCTCAGCTGGATAGAGCGTTTGACTACGAATCAAAAGGTCAGGAGTTCGAATCTCTTAGGGCGCGCCATAAGTTTAGCCGGCGTGGCGGAATGGCAGACGCGCGCGACTCAAAATCGTGAGGGAAACCGTGGAGGTTCGAGTCCTCTCGCCGGCACCACTTTATACATCAGACAGCCTGCAGGATCTTAGATCTTGTAGGCTTTTTTTGTTGTTTCTAAGCTTATGCGCAATTAGTAATGATAACGTTCAATTACGCACCGGAATATCGTGGACGGGATTTTGCGCTGTATGAGATAATCGAATGAATAAATTGGTAAAGGGTCGATCCGAAGTGAAACTGTTCCAGTCGCTGCAGTTTAAATTGATTATCGGCATATTCGCCATGCTCGTTCCACTTGTTGCGTACCATCTCTACACCAACTTTTATGCGATTCAAGTTGTGAGAGAGAAAGTTGCCTCTTCCAATAATGACTTGGTCGATTTGTTCATGCAGAGCAAGGTTGATCAGGTGCTTGAGGATACGAGTAACTATTTGCTGACGCGAGCTGCCGGCGACCCGGACGTCCTCTCGTTGAATTTATACCCGGACAACGACGGTGAATATCAGCTACGCAAAGCAAGAATTATAAATCGGCTGCGTGATGATCTTGTGCTGTACCGGATCAATACATTTTTCCTATATTCCCGAAAGGCGCAGGATTTAACGGTCACGGACGGCAATTATAAAAACTTTGGAGAGCTTGCAGGTTGGCTTCAGAAGAGCAGTACGAACGATAATGCAGAATGGACCATTCTGCGTAACGGGGACGAATATGGTTTATTTACGGCCGTCCACGCATCGCCTGACGTTATGCTCGGCGCCTGGATCGACGTGGACAATCTGCTCGTACCCTTTCGACAGTTGAATCTCGGCGGTGGCGGTGAGGTTATGATGATCGGTCCGAATGGAGAGCCGCTGACTCCATCCTCACTGTCGGATACAGGCCTGGATGATCTCCGCCATCATCTGAAGTCACTAGACGGCTCCTATTTCGTTCTGGAGCAGCCAGAGGGTAAGGAGCTTGCTGTAGGGACTAAGTCTGCGCAATCGGATATCCGGGTCGTCGTACTCGTGCCTGAACGAAGCTTGCTTCAGCGTCTCACCTTCTTCGTAAGGGCGGCATGGCTAATTCCGCTTGGCGCTGTCCTCGTGCTTGGCTTATACATCTTTCTACTTAAGCGCGTTCTGTTCAGACCGCTCAGTGATCTCATACGCGGTATGCGGCGGATCATTCAAGGAGATTTGAATTTCCGGCTGGCAGAGGATAAGACGAGCGAGCTCCTGTTCTTATCCTCGACTTACAACCATATGGCTGACCAGATCAAACAGCTGCGGATTGGTATCTATGAGCAAGAGCTGAGAGTTAAACAAGCGGAGCTTAAGCATCTGCAGGTACAGATCAATCCCCATTTTTATTTGAACAGCTTACATATTATCTATAGCCTCGCTACTCTTAAGCTACATGGTAACGTACAGAAGATGGCTTTATACTTAGCGGATTATTTCAAATTTACGATTCGGACGAACCGGACACATGTAGCTTTACATGAAGAGATAAAGCATATCTCCAACTACTTAGAGATCCAGAAACTGCGTTATCCCGATATGCTGGACTTTGAGATGCATATCCCAGTTCCGCTCGGAGCTTCGGCCATTCCGGCGCTTACAGTTCAGCCGTTCGTCGAGAATGCGATTATTCATGGCATACGAATGGAAGGAGAGGCGTTCATCGTTCGGATTGAAGCGAAAGCGCTTACGGACGACCCGGAGCTGTTCACGATCGAGATTTCGGATAACGGAGTAGGTTTCCCTCCGGAGCAGCTGGCTCAGTTAGGGTCGGGAAGTTTTATGGAGGAAGCGGACGGCAATCATATCGGGATATGGAATGTGATGTATCGGCTGCGGCTTTATTTTGGGGAGAGAGCGGCTGTGGAATTTGCGAATGGAGTTACAGGCGGCGCGGTCGTGAAGCTGACGCTGCCCTTACAGCTCGGGAGTGACGGGGGAGGCCATGTGCATGTTTAATTTGCTGATCGTAGACGATGAGAAATATTCGGTTGCCGGTATCACGCAAGGGATCGATTGGACAGGCATGCCCGTTGAGAACATCTATGAAGCATATAGCGCCAAGCAAGCGAAGGAGCTTATGAACAACGTCAATGTTGACCTGCTGATCTCTGACATCGAGATGCCTGGTGACAATGGCATTCAGCTGCTCGAGTGGACACGTGAACATTTTCCAGAGACGGAGACGATCTTCCTGACCGGACACGCTAATTTTAGCTATGCGCAGCAGGCGGTACACCTCGGCAGCTATGAGTATATCGTAAAGCCAATAGATTATGAGGAGCTTAAGAGAATCGTATCTGGAGCGCTGAAGGAGATAAGCGACAAGAGAGAAGCAAGGGAGTACCAAGAAACATACCGGCGCTATCACGACCGTTGGGTGCAGCAGAAGCCACTGCTCATCGAACGGTTCTGGCAGGACTTACTCAGCCAGCGTATCGCTTCATCGCAGGGCAATATTGATGAGGCTATCCATCTCTACAACTTGCCGCTCACATCGAATCAGAAGGTCCTTCCGGTATTAATTAGCGTGGAGCAGTGGAGTAAAGAGCTCGATACTCGGGATGAAGAGATTATGGAATACGCCATCCGCAATTCGGCGCTGGAGATTCTGCTGGCGGAAGAACGAGGGGCAGTGCTGCAGGACCGATCAGGCGTCAATGTGGCTCTCCTCTATGACGGTCTAGCCGAAGTGGATGGGATGGAAAGGTTGAAGGATCGATGTAAAATGCTGTTAGAGGCGGCAAAGCGATATTTCTACTGTGAAATCTCCTGTTATATCGGGGAAGAGACGGTACTCTCTCGTCTGTCTGTTTCTTACCGTGCATTATTAGAGCAGGAACAAGATAATGTGGCGGAATCAAACAATGTGTTTACGCGCGAGCAATCGGCGGACAGAACGATGCAGGCGGTTCCTTTTGCCCCGTTTGATGATTGGCTGGTGCTATTCGAATCGGGGAATAAGCAGGAGCTGCTGAAGCGGCTGGATGACACGGTGAATTCGATTAGAGAGCGTGACACGACCGCCGATACGGTAGATATGCTTACGACCTCAATCAAGCATCTGCTCTATCGATCATTCCATCGTCAAGGCTTGCCTATGTTTGGCGGATTCGTAGTGAAGGGTGGTATCCGGTCGTTAACACAGTTCCATTCGTGGGCACAGCAAACGGTTGAAGAGGCTTTTGAAGTCTATCACGCGCAGGTGGCAGATACGAGGGCGGTCATTGATAAGATCCATCAATATGTTAGTCAGCATCTGATGGAGGAAGAGCTGAAGCGAGAAGATATTGCGAAGCATGTTTTTCTGAATCCAGCTTATCTGTCACGACTCTATAAGAAAGAAACGGGGATTGCCTTGTCGGACTACATCATGCATGCACGAGTGGACAAATCCAAGTCTTACTTGGCGAATACGGACCGTAAAGTATCGGATATTGCGGTCGCGGTCGGATATGCGAATTTGTCTCATTTTGCAAAAGTGTTCCGCAAGATTGTCGGTGTTGGTCCGAAGGAATATCGGCAAAAATTCAATAAATAACGGTCATAGCCTCCAATCAACATGGTTGGGGGCTTGCTGTATGTCCAATAAGGTAACAGAAACGTCGGAATTGTCACCACACTCGGTAGAGAAAGCGCTTTCTCAAACGTTATTATTCAAATGAGCACAAGGAGATGAATAAACGGGGGAGGAAGCGAATTGGGGAAGCACGCGAGGGTTTGGGCAATCGGCGGTAAATGGTTGATGGCGTTCATGCTGGCATTACCGTTGTCGATGCCCATTCAGGAGATAGCGGCAGAGGGGGCTGCATCATCTGAGGCGGTCACTTGGATGAATAACTTCGATCCTGATGTATTTACAGGCTGGGGATTATGGGCAGGCGAAGGCAGCTCCGTTAAACAGATGAGCGTGGACGGCGTTACAGGCAAGGCAGTTCGTATGGATTACGATCGTTCAGCGCTCGGTTGGGGACTTGTCGCGCATGCGGAGCTACCGGCGGAGTGGCGATTGGACGGTATAAAAACGATTCAGTTCTATGCAAAAGGCGATGGAATTGAGCAGGACTTCTATGTCGGTGTCGAAGAGAAGGATGGCGGCGACAAGTACCGTAAGCTAATATCGATCAGCGGCAGGGAGTGGACGCTTGTTACGATACCGGTATCTGAGCTTACCTATCAGGATGGCGGCGATCAGCATCTGGATTGGGATCGCGTCAATTCGATCAATATCAGCCCGGAGATCAATCGCTCCGGTCAAGTCACTATTGACGACATGACGCTAGGCAATTTCGAGCCAAGCTTGACGAATACGTTCTCGCCCGATGTATTCGGAGACTGGGGACTGTGGGCTGGAGATGGCAGTCAAATTACAAAGTCAGCCATTGATGGGTTCAAAGGAGGTCAAGGAGCGAGGTTCGACTATACACGCTCCGCGGCCGGTTGGGGCTTAGTTGCTCACGGCTCAATTCCAGCGGACTGGAAGCTGGAAGGAACAGAGGCGCTGAGCTTTATGATTCGCGGCGACGGAACGGAGCGGCATTATTCAGTCGGTGTGGAGGAGAAGGACGGCGGCGATAAGTTCCGTGCCGTCATTGCTGTGAATGGCGAGGGATGGACACCGGTGACGATTGCAGCGTCAGACCTCGCCTATCAGGATGGCGGAGGCAATGGACAGTTAGACTTCGGACTGGTGAACGGCATCAATATTAGTCCGGAAGAGAACGGCTCCGGCAGCTGGTCGCTTGATGATTTTACGTTCTACAAAGGCGGCTTGTTGCCTCCGGTGGTTCAAGAACCATCCTTGAATGTTACGGAGCTGACTGCTTCACGAGCGGGCTCGGTGTTCACAGGCAAGAACATCACGCTGGATGCGAAGCTGGATAATAGCGGTTCTGTACCGACAGCGCTGACAAGGAAGTTAAGCTATACCGTCAGAGATGAGTCTGAAGCGGTCGTATTGTCAAGTACAGCCGATATACCGGCAATTGCTGCAGGCGGCAAGACTGATGTAGCTCTGTCGTTCCAAGTGCCGAAATACGGCTATTATACGATCGAAGCGGTTATGGAGGATGATGCAGGCGTGGTGTCGGCGCGGACTTCTGCCTTCGCTGCCGTTGCTCCGGCTTCATCATCGGAAGGGACGGCATTGGCACGTAAGGATGATAATTCTGATGATGATGCTTCGCTAAGTGGGTTCTCGACGCATTACGATTATTTGGCTAGCGACGATCTCCGGAAGCAGGAAGCGGGACTCATCCGGCTAGCCGGCGCGCAGCTGGTTCGGAATGATTTTCTGTGGAACACAATCGAGCCGGCCAAAGGCTCGTATGATTGGTCGCTGTATGACCGTATCGTAGCGGCGAATAAATCGCAAGGCTTGCAAATGATCGGCATGCTGGCATACAGCGCGACTTGGGCAAGCACCGCAGCAGAAGGTGCGGATATGCCTGATCATTACCCTCCACGTACGGTCTCCGAGTATGCGAATTTCGTCTATAAGACGGTATTGCGATACAAGGATACCGTCCACCAGTGGGAGATTTGGAATGAGCCGAATTTGGACGGCTTCTTCAGACCGACGCACTCGGCAGAGGCTTATGTTGAACTGCTGAAGGCAGGGTATTTGGCAGCGAAGCGGGCCGATCCTACCGCGACTGTCGTCATGAGCGGGCTCTCGGGAACCGGCGGAGGCTATCTGGATGAGATGATCGCTGCCGGAGCGATGGACTACACGGACGCGGTCGTTATCCATCCTTATCAGGCAGGTGATCCAGAGGCTGGAGATGCTTTCGTCCATGATCTTGCAGGCGTACAGGCAAAGGCGCCGAATAAACCGCTATGGCTGACGGAATGGGGCTGGCGGACAGATGAGCAGGGGGCATCGAATCAAGCCATATACACCGTGAAGGGCTATTTGCTCGCGGATGCGATGGGCGTGCAGCGCAACGCACTTTACTCGTTTAACATTGCGACGGATACGCAGTTCGGTCTTGCCGATTCCAGCATCGGGGGGGCGGTGAAGCCGGTCTATCCGGCAGTAGCTGCCATGAATCACGTACTGGCAGAGCTTTCCTACGCTGGAGATGTCGCGCTTGGCGATGACGGCGTAACCGCGCTTGCCTTTAGCGGGCACGGCAGCGCTGATTCCGTGCTCGCCATGTGGTCAACGACAGCGAAGACGATTGAGCTCAGGACGACGAAGCCTGTCACGATCTATGATTTCTACGGCAATGCCACCACAGTCACGCCTGTTCAAGGCAAAGTGACGGTGATGCTGTCGGCGCAGCCTCTCTATGTGCAAGGCAAGCTCCAGTCTTACGTGGGGAGCGCTGACCCGAGAACAGGCGGCACCAAGCACGCCGATCATCCTGGGAAGTCCGGTAAGCATAACGATCCTGACCAGGCTTGGATCATGAATAGCCCGTATACGCGAATCGGTCATGCTACGCTCACACGTGGCTTTGACAATTCGTTCTCGGTTGAAGTGTACAACTATAGCAGTCGCAAGCTTACAGGTACGTTAGAGCTCGCCGGTATCCCGAAGAGCTGGATCGCTTCAGCTAAGGGGATGTTACGTGCGTATGAAGTACAGCCATATACAAGCCAGACAATCACGTTCCAGCTGAAGCCGCCTGCAAATGTAGAGCTTGGCACGGTACAGGTAACGGTTAGAGAGACAGGTTCAAAGCCGACATTAAAAGCCAAAACCGTACCGCTAGACATTGTTCCGAAGCTGGCAGTTCAGGTTGATAAGAAGGCGATAAAGCTAACTAACATGACGAGCCAGTCCGTCTCCGGCAGCGTAGCGCTTCAAGCAGCTGCGGGTTGGCAGATGACGATCGCGCAGCCGAACTTCGAGCTCCCTGCCGGCGCATCCGTATCGCTGCCATACCGCATGAATCCGCTCAGTGGCACAAAGGCATCGAGCGAGCTTGCCATTGTGGGTACGATTAGCACAGAAGGGGAAACGATTCCTTTTGCCCAGACGCTCTATGTCATCACCGCTTCGCATGCTGAGCAAGCTCCCGTCATCGACGGACTTGCGGATGACAGTTGGTCCTCCGCCGCCGCAGCGGTGACAAATATGCAGGAGCAAGTGAGTGCGGATTATCGCGCCAGCTGGCAGGTGGACGATGTCTCGGCAAATGTGAAGCTCATGTGGGATGCCTCCAAGCTGTATGTGTTTGCGGTCGTCAAGGATGATCGGGCATTCCAGCCGCAATCTGGCGGTGCGATGTGGCAGGGAGACTCGCTACAGCTTGCTTTCGATGCGGCGAATACGGGTTCCGCCGGCTATGGTTCGCAGGTCTATGAACTGCAGATCGGCAAGCAGGACGGTGGAGAAGCGCAGATTTTCAAAGGGATGGGCTTTGCCAAATCCGGATTGATGGAAGGCGGCAATATCGCAGTCATCCGTGATGAAGCGAACGGAACGACGACGTATGAGCTGAGCATTCCGTTCACTGAGCTTGATGGCTTCGGTGATGGGACGGCGATGAAGGAAGCGGGCTTCTCCTTCCTCGTTAATGACAACGATGGCAGCGGGCGTGAAGGCTATATCGAATGGTCTTCCGGAGTCGGCGGCGCCAAAAATGCTTCGCAATTCGGTACATTGTGGCTGATGCAGTAGAAAGGCAGTACGGGGAGGTCAGGGCTGGAAGATCAAATGCATGTCCTCCCCTTCATATAGCTGCACAATTCTATGGGAGCAGGTGACTAATGTGAGGAATGCTCGTCAGAAAAGCAATCTGAAGGCTTGGTCGAAGTTAGGTGTTGCGGCAGCACTAGGTTTGACGCTGTTGTTTCCGGCAGCAGTTAGCTTCGCTGGAACGGCTACGACAATTACCGTGGATACGGCTTCAAACGCGGGAACTGTCAATCCGTTCGACTGGGGCGTTGGGGCTCCGGACAAGTACGCGTGGTGGGCGGGGAATACGGCGCTCAAAACGAGAATCAGCGATGCGAAGATTAAGCTTGTACGCGTAAATCCGATTCAAAATATGCTGTACAACAGCAGAGATCCATATCCTTCGTCCGGCACTTTCTCGCTAACAGATATGGATGCGATTCTGAATACGATCTTCGATGCGGGAGCGGAGCCGCTGTTCGTTGTCGCAGGGTTCCCTGCTGGCGTGCCGAATACCCGCGACGCAAGCGGAACCATTACGTCGGCAAACTGGACGGAATACGGTAACTTCATGAAAGGCGTCGTGAAGCGGTACAATACGGACCATGCCTTAGGCGCTTCGAAGACGATTCGCTACTGGGAACTATGGAATGAGCCGACCATCGAGGGAGACGGTAAATTCGCGAGTCAGGCAGCCTACAAAACATTTGCCCAAACAGTGGGGAATGCCATGAAGGCGCAGGACAGCTCCATTAAGCTGATCGGACCGGTTGATGCATGGTCGGATTTGAGCGGGACGGGATACTTATCGTATGCAGCTAAGCAACTGGAGAGCCAGATCGATATTCTGAGCTGGCATGATTATGGTCCGGACCCTACCAATTCGGATGCGACACGCCTCGCATGGACGAAGCCGCACTATCAAGACAATGTGGCAACGGTCAAGTCAGGCGGCACTGGCGACATCTTCAAGGGGCCGTCAGGCAAGCTGTATGGTGCGGCGATTACCGAATACAACATGAGCCACCAAGACGGTGGAAGTACGTACAACGCGAAGTACCATAATATTTTCAACGCGGTATATTCGGCAAGTGCGATTATCAATGCGATGAAGGGCAACGCGGATATGTTTATGTCTTATAATTTGGCGGAAACCGGAACGAATCTGCTCGGTCTGCTGGATAACGCCGGATACAGTCCCTATAAGCCGTATTACACGTACCATCTGTTCGGCAATCACTTCGGGAATCAGAAACTGACCTCGTCCGGCGGCGCGACCAATCTCGAATTTGTCTCGTCCAAGGATACAGCCACTGGCAAAACGTACATCATCGCTGTTAATAAAGATGCGAGCGTCACATACGATGCTTCTGTCCAATTGCAAAATATCTCTTCGACGACTGGAACGGTAAATGTGTGGAAGCTGGATGCATCGACGAATCCAACGGCAAGCACTTCACAGGCCTATTCCGGTAGCCAGTTCACGTATTCGATTGCACCGATGACGGTCGTTGCCTTCGAAGTGACACCAGGAAGCGGTGGTGGTGGCGGCACCGTTCTGTTCACGAACGGCTTCGAGAGCAGCGAGACACCGCCGACATGGCTCGATACGCTTGACGGCAGCAGCAATGTGACCGGCTATACCGCTGGCATCAATCCGGAGTGCTCGCCTCGTCTGGAGTCGCCGCATGCAGGAACTGCGACTTTGATGTTCTCAGGAACGGATAACAGCACGTCTATGTCCTACGCCAAATGCAAAGTGTTTGACGTTAATATTGCGATAACTGCTTCGACGAAGCTCGGCTATTGGCTGTATCCGCAGGTGAACAATGCGCGGTACGTTGGTGTTGACCTCATCATGACGGACGGCACGACGCTGCGTGATAGCGGTGCGGTCGACTACAACGGGTTCAGCATGCATCCGAACGCTGGACACGGAGGCGCAATCCCTCTGAACGCGTGGACGAATATTAAATCCAATATCGGCACCGTGTTGGCTGGTAAAACGATTGATCGTATTATTCTGAACTATGATCATGCTGCCGATACCGGACAGTATCGCGGGTTTGTCGATGATATTATCATTACGAACGGTACGCTTCCATGATGTAGCTTGCAAGAAGCTTTAACCGCCCAGAGAAGATCTCTGTGGCGGTTTTTTCTATTTTGTGGGCTTTTATGGAATTACATCCATGTGTAACTAAAACGTTTATCATGTCATCTCGATGCGTAGAGGGCGGGTATCCCCTCCTTCTATAATTCAAATAGAGAGAAACTTCTAGAGAAAGAGAGGATGGACCATGAAGACTATACCCGCGAAACCGCAAGCACGCATCGCAGCGGAGGCAGGTGGGAGGCAGGTCCACGAAAGCCAAAACCGTAGCCACAACCGCAGCCGCAGCCGCAGTCGGGTTCGTAGATTAATCCGCTTCCGAATGCTCTACTTGATGATGCTGCCGATGCTTGTGCTCGTCATCATCAATAATTATTTGCCCATGTTCGGCATTCTCATTGCGTTCAAAAAAATGAACTATGAGCTGGGCATTCTCGGAAGTCCATGGATTGGGTTCGAGAATTTCAAGTTCCTCTTCGCCACAACGGATGCCTGGATGATTACGCGCAACACCTTGTTGTACAACGTTGTATTCATCGCCACGAACCTGGTGTTCGCAGTTAGCTGCGCGCTCATGCTGAACGAAATGCGCAACAGGGTGCTTGCGAAATGGTTCCAGAGCGCGATGTTCCTGCCTTACTTCCTATCTGCGGTCGTCATCAGTTATCTCGTCTTCGCGATGCTGGGTGAGGAGCATGGTTTCGTCAACAACGTAATCTTGAAGTCGATTGGCTTTGACCCGATCTCATGGTATGCCAAACCTGAAGCGTGGCCGATTCTGCTGTCAATCATTAATGCTTGGAAGAACGTTGGCTACTTCTCCGTTGTATACTTGGCCGCCATTGTCGGGATCGACGAAGAGTATTACGAGGCCGCCCTAATCGACGGCGCCAGCAAGTGGAAGCAATTGACTAGCATTACGCTTCCGCTGCTCATTCCGGTGATGGTCATCATGACGCTGCTGCAGATCGGCCGCATCTTCTACGCGGATTTCGGCTTGTTCTTCCAAGTGACGCTCGATACAGGGGCACTGTATCCGACGACGAACGTCATCGACACGTATGTGTACCGCTCGTTTATGGTCATGGGCGATATCGGGATGTCTTCCGCCGCTGGCTTGTATCAATCGGCAGTTGGACTGGTGCTCGTATTCGCATCGAACTTCATCGTCAAAAAAATCAACCGCGACAACACGCTATTCTAAGGAGGCTTGGACTATGAAAGCAGCACGACCGCATTCGCCCAATGCCATCTCGAAGCGTGCCAATTATCTCATCAGTATCTTGTTCTGGCTGTACACCATCGCGTGCGTGTTTCCGCTGGCACTTGTCATCGCTGTCTCTTTCACAGACGAAATGTCGATTCTGAAGAACGGCTACCAGCTCTTCCCGAAAGCATACAGCACGATAGCCTATCAGCTACTGTTCGAGGATTCAGCGCAAATCGTACGCTCATACGGTGTCTCGCTGTTCGTTACAATTGTCGGCACATTGCTCAGCCTCTTGTTGACGGCAGCATTCGCTTATCCGATCTCACGTAAGGAGCTGCCGCTGCGGAATGGCTTTATGTTCTTTATTTTCTTCACGATGCTGTTCAACGGCGGGCTTGTTCCATGGTACCTCGTGTACACCAAATATTTGCACATGAGTGACTCGATCTGGGCACTGATCGTCCCCATGCTCGTGCAGCCCTTCAACATACTCATCATGCGCACCTTCTTCCAGACGACCATCCCCGGCGCTTTAATTGAGGCAGCGACGATAGATGGAGCGGGAGAGCTGCGAATCTTCTACAAGATCGTGCTTCCGCTGTCACTGCCGGTCATTGCGACGATCTCGCTGTTCAATACACTGATGTACTGGAATGATTGGTTCCTGAGCTTGATCTTCATTAGCGATAACGAAACGGTCAGCGTGCAGTTTCTGATGTACAAAACGATGCTGAACATCCAGTATCTCACGTCAAATGTACAAGCTTCGGAAGCTCTCACGCGAGGAGGAGGCACGCTTCGTCTGCCAAGCGAGGCGATTCGTATGGCGATGGCAGTCATCGGCATCGGCCCAATCATTCTGGCTTATCCATTTTTTCAGAAATATTTTGTCAAAGGGCTCACAATCGGAGCTGTCAAAGGCTGATTCCGGCAAGCTATACTACTGTTATGGGAGGGTTTTCACATGAATTCGGGCAAAAGAAAAGGTATTTCCTCACTTGCTCTGGTGTGCGCACTCGGTCTGGTATTATCCGGATGCGGCAGCAGTGGAGAGGGCAACACGAGCAACAACAGCGGCAATGGGAGTACGTCCCAGCAAGCAGATAACAATGACAAAGCGGCTACTGACACTGCGCCAAAGCTGGAAGAAGCGGATTTAACGCTGTACTATCCAGGCTCCCCGCAGAAGGATGAGCAGGAGGTAGAAGCAGCGATTAACGATTATTTGAAGGATAAGATCAATGCGAAGCTGGATCTCATGCCGATTGACTGGGGCAGCTGGGACAGCAAAATCAATCTGATGATCTCGTCCTCGAGGCCGGCTGACATCCTATTCACCGCTGCTTGGAATGGGTTCACAGTGAATGTCGGCAAAGGTGCATTCCTCGATCTGAGCGACCTTATCGACAAGTACGGCAAAGAGATGAAGGCGGTCATGAATCCGGCTTTCCTGAACGGATCGAAAGTAAATGGTCGCAATTATGCGATTCCGACGAATAAGGAATTGGCAGCGACACGCGGCTTGCTCCTGCGCAAAGACATTGTAGAGAAGTACGGCTTTGATCTAAGTACGATTCATACGACAGCGGATCTAGAGCCAATGCTGAAGGAAGTAAAAGAGAAAGAAGCCGATATGACACCGTTCTACGTGTCCAGCGACAGTGGCTTGCTGACGAACCTCAACTTTGACACACTTGGCGATAATTCCGTGCCAGGCGTCCTGCACAAGATCGGCACGGAAACTACGATTCTGAACGAGCCGGCAACACCTGAATTTAAAGAGGCAGCTGCGCTTAGCCGGAAATGGTATCAAGCTGGCTATATCAACAAAGATGCAGCAACGACGAAGGTGAAGCCGGAGGAGCTTATGAAGGCAGGGAAAGTGTTCAGCTACACGACATCCTTAAAGCCAGGCGCAGCTGAAGAAGTGATGCGTTCGGCCGGCGTTCCGCTCGTACAGGTCGAACTGACAGAGGCGACGACAACGACTGGTGATACGACAGGGTCCATGCTGGCGATCTCTCGCACTTCGAAGAACCCGGAACGCGCTATGATGCTGATCAACCTGCTGCATACGGACAAAACGCTGAACAACTTAATTAACTACGGAATCGAAGGAAAGCATTACGTGAAGGTAGAAGGGTCCGACAACGTCATCAAATATCCGGACGGTGTTGATGCAACGAAATCCACGTACAGCCCGGGCACGAACTGGCAAATCGGCAACCAATTCTTGAACTACTTGTTTAACACGGAAAATCCACAGAAATGGGATCTGTTCAAAACGTTTAACGATTCCGCGAAGCCGTCTATCGCGCTTGGCTTCACGTTCAACAGCGATAGCGTGAAGAGTGAGGTGGCTGCTTGCGTCAACGTGTACAAGGAATATTTCGGTACACTGAATGCTGGCATCGTAGATCCGAACAAATACACTGAACAATTTCTCGATAAATTGAAAGCGTCTGGCGTGGGCAAAATCATTGCAGAGAAGCAGAAGCAGTTTGACGAGTGGTATAAAGCAAAAAGCTAATCGGTTATAAAACAAAACGACCGCTCTCCTGTATAGGGGAGCGGTCGTTTGTGATTAGAGCATGATGCTTATTTCTTCATCATATCTGCAACTGTTTTGTCGAACTTCGCAAGCAGTTGATCTTTATTGATTGTGCCGCCTTGGTATTCTTGCATTGCAGCACCGAAGCCTTGAGTTGTACCGTCTGGGAAACGATCCCAGTGCCAGCCAAGTGCTGTCGAGGATTGATCTTTGATGGATGCTGCGATAGTACCGATATCTTCTTTAGTCGCGTCGATGTTAGTCTCAGCCGGCATGAAGTGGAATTCTTTCGTCAGGTACTTCTTACCTGTGTCGGAAGTAACCATCCAATCGAGGAACTTCTTCGCACCTTCAGCGTTTGCAGACTTGCTGTTAACGATCCAGTTGTTCGGTACGCCTACAAACACATGACCTGGTTGGTCATTGATCGGAAGCGGAAGCACGCCAAGATTCAGGTCTGGGTTCACTTTATCGATGTCGCCTTGTGTCCAGTTACCTTGTTGCATCATCGCTGCTTTACCAGCTGCGAAGCTTGCTACTTGTGTTGCATAGTCAGTTGTCAGCTGATTTTTTTGTGCGTTCTTGAAGAGCAGGTCAACAAGGTTTACCCATTGCTCGAACACTTGGTTGCCTTTCGCTGTTGCTTTGCCTGCTTTCCAGTCTTCGATGAACTTCGCTGGATCTGGTTGGTTCGCAAGCGCTACGTCAGCAAGGTGAATACCAAGCGACCACCACTCGTTCGTCGTTTCGAACGGTGTGATGCCTGCAGCTTTCAGCTTAGCAACCGCATCAGTCAACTCAGGAAGCGTCTTAGGCTCAGTTGTGATGCCTGCTTTAGAGAACAGGTCTTTGTTGTAGATCAGACCGAAGCCCTCAGTGTTCATCGGCATACCGTACAGTTTGCCGTCAACTGTTGTAGGAGCTTTCGTCGTCTCAAGCAGGTTAGCTACCCAAGGCTGATCCGAAAGATCAGTTGCGCGGTCCATGTAAGGAACGAGCGAGGAGTAACCGCCGTTGTTGAAGATCTCAGGCTCGGAACCTGAAGCGATTGTTGCTTTCAGAAGCGCGCCGTAGTCTTCGCCGCCGCCGTGAGTTTCAACTTCAACGTGAACGCCTGTTTCTTTCTCATATTCTGCTGCCATTGCATTCAGTTGATCTGCAATCTCAACTTTGAATTGGAATACTTTAATCGGTTTCTTGTCACCGGAGTTGTTCGTGCCAGCGTTAGAACCTGCTTCTGTATTATTTCCTGTGTTACCTGCAGTGTTGTTAGTGTTGTTGTCGGACGATCCGCAGCCTGATGCCACAAGTGCAACAAGCGCAGTAGTCATGACGAGTGCTGAAACTCTTTTCATCTGTCTTTAGTACCCCTTCCAAGTTGTCTGTTTTGTAAATGCTTACATTCTCATTGTAGGTATAATCACATGTTTCTTACACCGATTGCATTGAACAAAAAGGTGGAACATATTGATTACCCTTTCACTGAGCCTGCAGTAATACCTTCGACGATGTACTTTTGTAAAAAGAGGAAGAACACGATAATTGGTGCGATACCGATGGCAAGTCCAGGTAAGGCAAGATCCCATTTCTTCGTATAAGCGCCGAAGAACTTCGTAATGCCGAGCGGAATCGTCGTTAAATCTTTGTTGCCGCCGATCACGAGTACAGGCAGCAGATAGTCATTCCAAATCCATAGTGTATTTAGAATGATGACAGTCACCATAATCGGTGTTAGAAGCGGGAAGACGATTTTGAAGAACACACCGTAAGGTGTGCAGCCGTCAACGACTGCCGCTTCTTCGACTTCAAGAGGAACGCTCTTAATGAAGCCGTGGAACAAGAACATGGATAACGCGAGGCCGAAGCCGAAGTAACAAATGATAATACCGTACAAATGGCCGCGCAGCTCAAGCAAGGACGTGATACGAACCAACTGGAGCATGACGGACTGGAACGGAATGATCATTGATGCAACGAGAGCCGTGAACAGGATTTTGTTAAACACGGTCGGTCTGCGAACGAGACGGTAAGCCATCATGGCACTGATGAACACAATACCGGCTACGCTAAATGTAGTAATAAGTAGCGAATTCATGAAGACATGAGGGAAATCAAGCTGCTCCCACACCTTCTTATAGTTGTCCCAGTGATAAGTCGCTGGCCACTTCGCTGCGTTAAGTAAAATTTCCCCTAATGTCTTCACCGAGTTCGACAGTACGAAGTAGAACGGTGATAGGAAGATTAGGCCGAGCAAGATCGCAGCAATCTCCATTACCAGAATGGGGAAGGAATAATTCGCTTTGCGCTCCATTATGCTTCCACCTCCCGGCGTTTCGTAAACCAAACTTGCGTTACTGTAATAAGCGAGACTGCAAAGAAGAACAGCATGGCTTTCATTGTGCCAAGACCATAGCGGTTATTGTTCAATGCTTCGGCATACACGTTGAATGCGAGCGATTGTGTTGATGTACCCGGACCGCCTTTAGTGAGGGACAGGTTGAGATCGAACATTTTGAACGCATTCGATGTTGTCAGGAACAAGCAGATCGTAATCGCCGGCATAATGAGCGGCACAATTACGCTGTAAAGTAGTTGGAAGGAGTTTGCGCCGTCGATGCGGGCAGCTTCCGTTAGATCTTTAGGCAAGCCAGCAAGTGCCGCGATGTAAATAACCATCATATAACCAGCAGTTTGCCAAATAAAGACGATAACTATTCCCCAGAAGCCAGTTGACGGCGTTCCGAGCCATGGGAGGTTAAAGAACGGAAGATTCGTCAATTCACCGATCGTAGTGAAGCCTTTGGTGAAAATAAACTGCCAAATAAAACCGAGCAGAATCCCTCCGATGACGTTCGGCAGGAAGAACACGGTCCGCAGGAAGTTGCGGGTTTTTAGCGGCTTCGATAAAACCATCGCGAGCAAAAATGCGAGCCCGTTAGCGCCGATGACTGTCACCACTGTGAATTTGAGCGTAAAGCCAAGGGAGTGCCAGAAATTCGTATCAGATGCGATCAGATGCAAGTTGTGAAGTCCCGTCCAATGTGCTTTGTTCATATCGAGTCCGTTCCAGTCGGTAAAGGAATAATAGAAACCGAGCAGAAACGGGATAAACACGATAGCCAGGAAGAACAGCAAGCCAGGTCCTACAAATACGAGTTGCTGCATCCATTCGCTGAGCCTTTTGTTTTTCATAATTAAGTCGCTCCTCTCTCTAGATGTTCAATTTGCGTGATCTTTTGTTACGCTAGGAAACAGTATATAGCACCCCCTCCCGCCAGAAAACCGAAGATCGTGAAGAGTAGGGTGGAATATATTGACCTGCCTGTTACAATAATTATTGGATGGTGGCGCAAATTCGGGACGTCATCGCCCTAGCAGCTTACGGAGGAGAAAACAATATGATTCGAAACAGCATTCGCAAGAAGCTCATCTTCTTCTTGCTCGCTGCGACTATAATTCCGATCGGCGCTTCGATTGCCGTATCCAATCTCTATACGAAGCGTTCTGTCACGGATGCGACAATTAATGAGAACTCCAGCCGTCTGGAGCTCGGGAAGAACAATATCGCGAGCTATTTCAACACGATCAACCAGCTGTCATTGTCCGTATACGGCGGTATCAACGCGGCAGACTCCTTATACACCTACTTGGAGAAGTCGATCTCAAAACCAGTGAGCAGCAATATGGTCGCTACAAGCCATGATCTGGTTTATTTGCACCTGTTTAGTTTGTCACAAGCGAGCAAAGATATTTATCAACTGCACCTATTTATTCCGAGCGGCAGCCAGTCCAATCTTTGGATAAACGGTTTCTTCCGCCGTGAGTATAATCCAAGCTATAAGATGCCACTTGCTCGGGATCGTAACGGGGAAGCGAATCCGTTCATTGAACCGACTCATATGAACACGCAGTACGGGATGCAGTTCTCGCTGCCGGAGTCGAAGACAACGAAGGAACCCGTCATTACGCTGCACCGGCCCATCTACATGACGCCGACCAAGATGGTTATCGCCCTGTTGTCCGTCGACTTGAAAATGGACAGCTTCAACCGAATCTGCGGGCAGCTGTACAACCAGAATGGACGTGAGCGTCTCGCCATCACGGACGAGGCTGGCAGCTACTTATATTCATCCGAGGCTGAAGAATATGGGAAGAAGCTTACCCAGAATTGGTCTGTGAAGCTGGCGCAAACGAGCGGGAGCGGGCATTTTGTATGGAAGGATGATCTTTTTTCCGGGATTATTTTTTACGACCATTTAGATACGCCTTATATGAAGGCGACAATCATTAAACAAATTAAGTATTCAGATCTTTACAGCACCGCTACGGCGTTAACGCGCATCAACACACTAATTGCGGGAGGTTTCCTTCTCATCGCGCTGATCGGCACGGTCTTCATATCGTTCCAGCTGACTGAGCCGATTAAACGATTGATTGGATACATGAATAGAGTGCAGGCAGGCAATTTGTCGGCTCCACTCGAGGTGCGCAATACGGATGAGATCGGTCTGCTGGCCAGAAAGATGCAGAGTATGATGGAGACGATCGATCAGCTCATTCTGCAGGAATACCGGCTGGAGCTTGCGAACAAGACCAATCAGCTCAAAGCGCTGCAAGCACAAATCAATCCCCATTTTCTGTACAATGCAATGCAGTCAATCGGTACGCAGGCACTACAGGGAAATGCGCATAAAACCTACAGCCTCATTACACTGCTGGCCAAAATGATGCGTTACAGCATGACGACCGATGAAACGGAGGTTCGGCTTGAGCGTGAAGTCCAGCATGTGCTAGCTTACCTGGACTTGCAGAAAGAACGGTTCGGCGAGCAGCTTCATGTGGAAACATCATTCTCACCGGAGACGATGAACATTGTTGTTCCGAAAATGCTGCTCCAGCCGATCGTTGAAAATTATTTCAAGCATGGATACACTGGCGGCGTTCAAACAGGTGAGATTAGAATTACGAGCGCAATCCAAGATGAGATGCTGGTGCTTGAAATTATGGATAATGGTAAAGGGATCGAAAGCGATGAGCTTGCGCGGCTGGCGGAAATGCTGACAGGCGAACAGGACGTGAACGTGATCCATACCTTTACCGAGGAGGCGGAGGGCTCTGTGATTGATAAGTCCGGCAGCATCGGACTCATGAACGTTATCGCAAGGCTTAGGCTATATAATGGCCAGGATGCCCAAATTAAACTGGACAAGCGTTTGCCCGCGGGCTTGTCCGTTACTGTACTCATTCCGCTTGCGAAGGGGGGAATCGAACGATGAGAGCATTAATTGTAGATGATGAAAAGCATGTGCGTGATGCAATCAAGCTGCTGGTACCGTGGTCGGAGCTTGGTATTACAGCTCTGCTCGAAGCTGCAGACGGCCAAAGCGCGAAGGAGTTGATCGAGCGCGAGAAGCCGGAGCTTATCTTCACGGACATGATGATGCCAGTCATGAATGGCGTCGACCTGCTGCGCTGGATCCACGAGCAGGAGCTGACGAGCAAGACGATTGTCATTAGCGGCTATGATGATTTTAAGCTCGCGCGCGAGACGCTTCGCTATGGCGGGCTTGACTATATATTGAAGCCAATTGAGCCGGACCAGTTAATCAAGGCTGTCAAACAAGCCATTGAAATGTGGTGCCGCGAAAATCAAGACCGAACGCTTTCGCAAAATCGAGTGATGGAAATCAATCAATTAAAGCCGGTGTATTGGGATAAGGTATTCTCCCAAATGATTGAGGATCCGCAGTCTTACTTCGCACAAGCGGAGCCGCTTCAGCAAGAATTCGGGCTGCCTGTCGGTTCAGACCTTGTCAGAGTGGCGGTCCTGTCGTTCGAAGGCGTCAATCCAGAGAGCCTCCGATCATTCTCGTCGGATGAAGATTTGTTCTACTTCACGATGATGAATATTAGTAATGAAATTGTGCAGGAAGCGCGCCAAGGCTATGCATTCTCCTATTGGAATCAGCGGCGAGAAATAGTCGTGATCATGTGGAGCAGGCTGGAGGACGCGGCTCAAAGCTTGAACCGGATGCAGGAAGGATTTAAGCGTACGCTTCGTACTTCCTTTCATTTTGGCCTAGGCGGCGTTCATCCGTTTCCTTCGGGCTTAAAGGCTGCTTACCAAGAAGCAAGCGCAGCGCTGCACCATCGCAATCTGCTTGAAGCGGGACAGACGATCCATCAGTACTCGGAGCTTGACCCTAGGGGCAGAATGCAGCTTGTTCATCTCTCCGATCATGGCGAGGCGTTTCGAATCGCGTTCCATAGTGGGCAGGCGCAGCGGATTCGTGAAGCGGTGGCCGACTGGATCCAAGCGGTGACTGGTGCCGGACGCATAACGCCGGATATGCTGGAGATGTGGCGAAGTGAATATAGCGTGCTGTGCTCGCAATGGTCAAAGTCGTGGCTGGAAGAAGCTAGCGACGCGCCGCCGGGACCAACAATCGATGAGGATGTGTTCACTCTTCGGTACGAGCCGGACTGTCGATTCTCGCTTGAGCAGCTTGAGCAGGCTTTGGCGGAAGATCTGATCCGCTTTGAGCTGTCGCTACGCGAGCTCAAGCAGCAGACAGGCAATGTCATCTATGAGATAAAGAAATACGTCGAGACCCATTACCAACGGGAGATATCGCTGCAGGACATCGCGAACCATTTCTACCTCAGCCGGGAGTATATCTCGCGCAAGTTCAAGCAGGAGCTCGGCGAGAACCTGTCGGATTATATCGGCCGGATCCGTATTGCCAAGGCGCAGCGGTTGCTTGAGAATCCGAATATGCGAGTCGTGCAAATCGCGCAGATGGTCGGGTATCAAGACGAGAAGTACTTCAGCAAGGTGTTTAAGAAGCTTACTGGGATGACGCCGAACGAATATCGGAAAGGTCAGCTGCTGTAAGTTGGCTATAGGAGGGGCTTCAAGGCGGATATGACGTCTGGAAGCCTCTTTTTTACCGGTAATGGCCGTGAGGCGGACCGGGTTTACGTCTTAGGTACGGAGGGTTCCCCGACTGAGGTCCAGTATGAAAAACCGTCCTCAGTCCGTTTTGAACCGATCGGAAAAAGCCTATTATGAATACATAAAGACGAATTGGTGCGAACGGAAACAACGAGAGTAGCAATTGCGTCAGCAAAACGAATTGGTACGAATAGAAACAACGAGAGTAACAATTGCGTTAAGCGAAACAAACAAAGAAACAAAACGTACGGAATGAACAACATGTAATTTAATTAGCGAAAGGCGGTGACTAAAACAATGAACGGAAAAAATGCACTGGGCGCTATTTTGGTCGTAATCGGCGCACTTATGATCATGAACTTTATCGGTCTTCACCTCGGTTGGATTATTGGGCTTCTGATGCCATTCATCCTGATCGGACTTGGTGTAATCGGACTTCGTAACAACAGCAAAGTGATTGGCGGTATCTTGATCGTCGTCGGCGCGATTATGCTGCTTGGCAAGCTGGGTACGATTATCGGACTTGTAATCGCGATCGCAATCATCGCATGGGGCGTCTCCCTATTCAAGAATCGCCATAAACGCGTATAAAGTTAATTCGTTGCACTAGTACTAACATCTAATTGGGAACAAAGGAGGCGAACCGATGAGCATCATTCGCAGAGTTCGGGATATGACGGTGGCAACGCTCAATGAGCGATTGGAGAAAGCAGAAGATCCTGTTAAGCTGATTGACCAGTTCCTCTGGTCGACAAGAGAAGAAATTATCGGGGCAGAGCGGCTGTTCCAGCAATGCCTGACACATAGCAATCATCTGAAAGCACAATGGCTGCAAGCGGAGCAATTGAAAGAGAAGCGCGAGCAGCAAGCGATTATCGCCTTGAAAGCAGGCGAGGAGCATGTTGCGCGCATTGCTCTGACGGAGAAAGCATCAAGCGAGGAGCGTGCAACGCAGTATCGCGAACTGTATGAGCAAGCGCTGCACGGCACAACCGAGCTTGAACAGCAGCTGCGCGAATTGCGCAGCGAGTACCAGACGGTCTACGACAAGCGGGAATACTTCTCCGCACGTATGGAGTCACTTCGTCTGCAGCAGCGGATGAACGAGCGGTACACAGGCGGCAGTGCGAATGGACCGGGTCAGCAGCCAGGCGGCATGTTCCGCAAGCTGGAAGACCGGATCAGTGATATGGAGCTGGAAGCGCGCAGTTTGCGTGATCTGCGTAAAGCGGGCGGGCAACTGTTAAGCGAAGCGGGCTTTGCCCTTCAGAACACGATTGAACGTGAGATGGAGCAATTGAAACGGAAATTACAGCAGGAAGGATGGAAGTCGTAATGAAGAAACTGTACCGGTCGCGCCGCGATAAGAAACTGTTTGGCTTATGCGGTGGTCTTGCCGAGATGCTGAATGTTGATGCGACGCTGCTGCGGATTCTTCTGATCGTCGTGACCGTCTTTACTAGCGGAATATTAATTCTAATCTATATCTTGGCTGGCTTAGTCGTTCCGAAGGACCCTTACCACCACGGGGGTTACGGTCCAAGCAACTTCAATGGCAATTGGAATAACGGCCCTTTCGGAGGCGGACATAGCCACAATTCCGGCCAAAGCTTCGGCGGCGGCTACGGTAGCGGCAATGCTAGCGGTGGCGGTTCTTACACGAACCCGCCTCAGCCTAGCCCTGGCGCTGCCGGCTGGCAGCCTCCGACACAAACGTCGGCTTCGAATATAGATGCGATGATGGATGATCTGGAGAAACGTGCGCTGCGCAAAGAAATTGAAGAGCTTCGTGCTAAATTAGCGAAACATGAGAAGGGAGATTTATAATATGAGTATTTTTAAACGAATGAAGGATATGACGAAGGCATCGGTGCATGAGCTGCTAGACAAAATGGAAGATCCAGTCGTCATGCTGAACCAATATTTGCGCGATATGGAGGGTGAAATCCATACCGCAGAGCTGACTGTTGCGAAGCAAATGGCTAGCGAGCGCCGCATGAAGCAGCGTCTTGAGGAAGCAGTACGTGGCGTTAGCGACCGTGAAGCGAAGGCAGAAACAGCTCTTCGCGCCGGTCAGGAAGAGCTTGCTCGCAAGCTGCTTGAAGAGAAAATCTTCTTCGACCAGAAGACGACAGAATATACGGAGCTCCACCAGAATGCGAAGTCGCAAGCGGATGAGCTGATGAATCAGCTGCACAGCATGAAAGATGAGTACTATCAATTGCGCAACAAGCGCAATGAGCTTGTTGCCCGTGCCCAAATGGCGAAGGCGAAGAAGCAAATGGCGCAAGTATCTGCCGTACACTCCATCGAGAGCGGTCACGCATCCCGCGGATTCAGCCGTATGGAAGAGAAAATCATGCAGCTGGAAGCGGAAGCGGACGTCATGCGCGTACCTTACGGAGCTCCTGGCGCACACCAAGCAGTCGGCACGATTGATACAGCAAAGCAGCTACAAGTGGAAGAACAACTGCAGCTTCTCAAGAGCAAGCTGAATCCTCCTGTAGCGCAAGCAACGATTGAAACGCCGACAGGTGAATAAAACGAGAATGAATTTGCAAAAGATGTAGCCATACTTGGTCGATGCTTAAAATAGCATCGGCCTCTGGCTTGTTTTGCAGGTTTACATAGTCTAAAGGGGGAACAGCATGTCAGCGGAGTCGTCTTCGCCGAACAAGCCGGATAACGCAGTAACCGGAGCGGCTACTAGCGCGGAAGCAGGAACGGGTACGCAAGTGGGAGCCTATTCTTCGCAGCCAGCTAGGGCAGCCGGGCACCAATTCCCGGATTATCTGAAAAGTACAGAACCGCTGCCGAGCCAATCGGAGAAGCGTAAAAATGCAGCGGAGACGGTGCTATGGCTGCTCGTTATTCTCGGCCTCGGCGTACTGCTGCTGCAAGGAACAGGTTATTTGAAGCTATTCGCCTTGCAGAGCAAGGCTGCGCTCATCGGGCTTTCCGTCATCGCCCTGTCACTTGCACTCGCTGCGGTGTACAGCTACTTGCAGGGACTGAAGCTTCGTGCAGCGGTGCAGCGGCTCACCGATCAGCAGCGCAACAAGCGGCAGCAGCGGGTAACGCTGCTGTCCGAGGATGGCGGAGCACAAGTGCCGCCAGAGTCGTTCACAGCAGAGGATGAAGCGTGGACTGAGCAGGTTCGTTTCTCGGCGGTCATCGAAGAGCGTCAGCGGCTCGCTCGTGAGCTTCACGATGCGGTCAGCCAGCAGCTGTTCGCGATATCGATGACGGCGACTGCGGTCAGCCGAACGATGGAGAAGGACTGGGAGCGGGCGAAGCGTCAAGTCCAGCTAATCGAGGAGATGGCATCTGTCGCACAGTCCGAGATGCGTGCTCTGCTGCTTCATCTTCGTCCTGTACATCTCGATGGCAAGAATCTTGGGCAGGCGCTGCACAGCCTTATTGATGAGCTGAAACAGAAGGTGCCAATGGTCATCACGCTTGAGGCTGATCCGACCATTAAGCTGGATACAGAAGCGGAGGATCATCTGTTCCGGATTGCACAAGAAGCATTGTCCAATACGCTGCGGCATTCGAAGGCCGAGCATTTGAATATTTTCTTGCAGCATGCAGGTTCCCATGTTAGATTGACGCTGCAGGATGATGGTCTTGGCTTTAATTTGGAAGAGAAGAAGCAAACTTCTTATGGACTGCTCACCATGGAAGAACGGGTGAACGTGCTGGGCGGGTCGCTGAAGCTCATTACATCGCCAGGGAATGGCGTTTTGATCGATATAAAGGTGCCTGCGGGCGGTTCTTGATGGAAGGGGAAATGACGAAGTGGAAGCAATGGAGCAAATGGGCAGCTTGGAACAGCCGATTAAAGTGCTGCTAGTTGACGATCACGAGATGGTTCGTATTGGGCTAGCAGCGGTATTAAATACCGAGGACGGCATTGAGGTTGTCGGTGAGGCTAGCAACGGAATGGAAGGTATCCGGCTTGCGCAAGCTTACCGGCCGGATGTTGTGCTGATGGATCTCGTCATGGAAGGTATGGACGGAGTGGAAACGACACGCAGGCTGCTCGAATTGTATCCGGATTGCAAAGTCATTGTATTGACGAGCTACCTCGACGATGGCAAAATGTATCCGGTTATCGAAGCGGGCGCGTTCAGCTACCTGCTCAAGACGTCACGCGCGACAGAGATTGCAGATGCGATTCGGGCTGCGGCACGGGGCCAGTCGGTGCTGGAGTCGCAAGTTGCTGCTAAGATGATGAACCGATTCCGTCAGCCGAAGGCAGAGACCGTGCAGAAACTTCATGAGCAGCTGACGGAGCGGGAGATGGATGTGCTGAAATGCGTAGGCAAAGGTTTATCGAACCAGGAAATTGCGGAAGAGCTGTTCATTGGCATTAAGACCGTCAAGTTCCATGTGACGAATATTTTCGCTAAGCTCGGCGTTGATGATCGAACGCAAGCGGCGATCTATGCGCATAAGCATGGGATTGCGGAATAGGGAGTCATTTGGGCTGGGCCTAACACTTATAAGGTGTTCCACTTCTTGCGGAAGGCAAAAGGAGTAATCCCCTCGCGGGCTTTGAACAGGTTGATGAAGTGGCTGACATGGTCAATGCCGACCTCTTCAGCGATTGCTGCGATCGGTATGCCCGTGTATTTGAGCAGCTCTTTTGCTCTTACAATCCGCAGGAAGATGATGTATTCATTCGGGGACATCCCGACATGCTTCTTAAATTCACGAATGAAATGATATTTGCTCACAGCTGCACTTTTCGCCAATTCATCGAGCCGAAGTCGTTCGGCATAGCTGCGCTCTATTTTGCGAATGGTCGTGGAAATGAAGGCAGGGACTGTTGTGGACGCGGAGTCGCCGATGTGGGCGGATACGATGAGCTCGGTAACGAGCTCGGTTAACAGCTTGGCACCAAGTAATTCCGTGTGAGGCGTCGTCTGCTCATGCACATCAATCAAGCTTCGAATAAAGCCGAGTACAGGTGATTCTCGCTGCAGCTGCAGAAGAGGGTCGCCTTTTTTGGCATAGGTATCGTAATAGTGACTGCTTGCGCCGCCGTAGAAGTGAACCCACGCAAACTCCCAATGCCCGCTGCGTGCCGTCCGGTAATGCTGATAAGCCATACAATCGATGAAGAAGAGCGAGCCTGCCCCAAGCTTATATGTATGCCCGCCATAGTCCAGCAAGCCTTCCCCCGACACCGTACAGACCATCAAATAAGAGGGCAGATGCTGCCGTTCTGTAAAATAAGCCGAGTCCGTCCAAAAGTAGCCCGCCTCCTGCACATACATCAGCGAAGATCTAGCAGCGACACTTGGCGATGTGATGACCCGGATCGAATGGTTCGACCAGCTATGCGATGCTTTCTCCGTATATTGCTGCGGCATGGCAATTTGCCTCCTCCTGAGACTTGTTAATTTCATTATGAACAGCTGGCTCATACAAAAGCAATATTCTGTTATTTCAAAGCAACATACGGCGATGTAACTTGAGATGCTAGCGCATACAATGGGGCTAGTTATTCTACTATTGGTGCACTGGAGGCGCTGCTCATGTCCCTGCTTACCCCGATAAAACCAACCAAAAAACCGCGTATTGGCTTATATTCCATCGGCCTTGAAGCGTATTGGCCGCAATTTCCCGGTTTGCGAGAGCGGCTCATTGAATATGGCAACCATCTGGAGAAGAAGATGGAAGAGCATGGTGAAGTGTTTTACTTCGGTCTCGTCGATGCGGAAGGGAGAGGACGCCAGGCTGGGGAGTATTTCAATGAGAACAATGTTGACCTTATCTTCTGCCATACCGCGACATACTCGACCAGCTCAACTGTGCTGCCTATCCATCAAATTTGCTCAAAGCCGGTCATTGTGCTCAATTTGCAGCCGACCGCTCGCATTAACTATGCGCAGTCTACTACGGGGGAATGGCTCGCGCATTGCGGCGCATGTCCGGTGCCGGAGATTTCTAATGCGTTCAATCGGGCGGGCATTCGCTTTCGTGTCGTTAATGGTTTGCTTGGACTTGACTATACGCCAGTGGGCTCGCTCACCGATGAAGTGACGCATGAACGACCCGAAGCTTTGCGGGCTTGGCGTGAAATAACGGAGTGGATCAAAGCGGCCGGCGTCGTGCGGTCGATGCGCCATGCGCGATTCGGTTTTCTTGGCAATACGTACAGTGGGATGCTCGATATGTATAGTGATTTCGCGATGGTGCAGGCGCAGCTGGGGCTTCATATTGAGGTGCTGGAGATGTGCGATCTGGATCGTTTCCTGCAGGAGGTTACGGATGAGGAGGTCGCGGCAAAGCTCGAGGAAGTGTACGAGATGTTCGAGATTAGCGGAGATTCGCCGTCCGATCCGATTGCTCGCAAGCCGACCGTGGAGCAGCTTGACTGGTCTGCGAGAGTTGCGGTTGCACAGGAGAAGCTCGTGCGGGCGTATGATCTCGATGCGCTTACTTATTACTACCACGGGCAGAACGGGAACGACTACGAGAAGCTGCAATCAGGCTTTATTGTCGGGCATTCGCTGCTCACAGCGCGGGGCATTCCTTGTTCGGGCGAAGGTGATCTGAAGACGGCGATCGGGATGAAAATATGCGATATCCTCTGCACTGGGGGAAGCTTCTCGGAAATTGTCGTGGTGGATTATGTGGATGAGACGATCTTGCTCGGGCATGACGGACCGTTCCATATTGCGATTGCGGAAGGAAAGCCGATTCTGCGGGGGATGGGGCTCTATCACGGCAAGAGGGGAACTGGCGTATCCGTTGAGGCGAAGGTGAAGCGGGGGCGGATAACGACGCTCAATATTACGCAAACCGGCGATGGCAAAATGGGCATGGTCATCAGCGAAGGAGAGGCGACAGACGGCGAGATTATGACAATTGGCAATACGCAGACACATGTGAAATTCGCGCTGCACCCTGATGAATATATGGAGAAGTGGTTCGCTGAGGCGCCTACGCATCACTGCGCGATTGCCGTCGGCAACCAGGCAGGGCAGTTCAAGAAGGTGGCGGAGCTGCTGCAAATGCGGAATGTGACGCTGTGTAAAAATTAGAGGGGCAACTGGTTGGTTAGTTGAAGAGCCTATGCATCACAGTACGATGGCAGTTGGAAACCAGGCCGGGCAGTTCAAGAAGGTGGAGGAATTGTTGCAGTTGTGTGGGCGATAGATGTGATAGATGCAGGTGTGATAGATGCGGGTGTGACAGATGCAGGTGTGACAGATGCAGGTGTGTTAGATGTGGGTTTGACAGATGGGAAAAGTGAAGCTTGTAAAAACTAGTTTTGGTGGAGGGTTGTCGCTATGGAACGTGTTTCCTTTGTACTGCAAATTGATGAGAGCAACCGAGAAGCTTATATCGAGCGGCATAAACAAGTGGACCCAGAGCTGCTGAAGGCTTTCGGCGAGGTTGGCATCAAGACGTATAGCATCTTTATGGATGGCGGCAGGCTGTTCGCATATATGGAGGTGGAAAACTTCGCTGAGGCAATGTCGGCGCTGGAGAGGCATCCGGCGAACGTTCAGTGGCAGCAGTTTATGGAGGATTTGCTTGTGAAGCATCATGAGGGCGGGACGGTGAAAGTGATCCCGGAGGTGTTTTATTATTCGGGTGAGTAGAGTTATAGGGTAAGGGCAGGGAGGCGAGGGCAAGGCCGAGGTCAAGAGCAAGAGCAAGAGCAAGAGCAAGAGTGTCACTAAGGGATTTACATTCTATTGGGGTTAAAAGCGTCGAAAGAAGTCCATTAGACCAGCTACATTCGCGAAATTCGCCGGATATTCTTCAAAGAAGTCCGCTAGACCAGCTACATCCGTGCGATTCGCTGGATATCTGTCAAGGAAGTCCACTAGACCAGCTACAATTGCCTAATTCGACGAATTTCCGTCAAAGAAGTCGACTAGACCAGCTACATTTGCTCGACTCGCCGAACCACCGCTAATGTAGAGCCCTGGAGTACACTCTTTAGCTCAATTTGCCGGAATTCTGCCAATGTAGAGCCCTGGAGTATACTCATTGGCTCGATTCGTCGGATTTGCGTCTATGTAGAGCCTCTTTAGCTTGGTTTGCTGGGAATGGTGAAAGAATGTCCCTGAGGGATCTACTTTATTCTGGGCTGCTCCTGATTTGGAGCGGTCTGTTTTATTTTGGCGGGAAGGGGTGAAGGGTGAGAAGGTGGTTGTAGATGGCATCGAAATCGCTGATACCGAATGTTGGAGAAGCGTGGTGTAGGGGGATATCGAAAGTGTCCCAGCTAGCAATCATCACAATATTGGATAATTGGAGCAGCGGCTCGTCCTTAGGATTGCGAAGAAGCATAAGCTTTGGGTAGTGCTCTTGTTTAAAGCCTTCAACAAGCACGAAGTCGACATGCTGCATATGGGTAAGGAGGGCGGAGAGCGACTCGGTTCGGTTGCTAATAATGGCGCTGCGGGACGCGGAACTGATCGCGGTAATATCCGCGCCGGCCTCTTGATGCTGCCACGTGTCCGTACCTGGCGTATCCATCGTGAACTCGTGTGCGTCGTGTTTCGCTGTGCCAACGGTGAAGCCTGCTTGTTTCAGCTTACGGGTTAACTGGGAGAGAAGCGTTGTTTTGCCGCTGTTCTTATAGCCGACGATTTGGAACACGAATGGTGCTTGCTGTGACTGTGCGGGTACGGAATGGTAGCTGTTTTGGTCAGATGACATCGCGCTCAGTGCTCCTTGTAAAGGGTAATAGATAGAGATGAATTAAGTATAGCATAAGCTTGTATTACGGAATTAAGTGTTTCTGTTACAATGGGGAGATAGATGGTTACGGAAGCGTAAAGGAGTAGATGGCTGTGCAACTGCAGGGGGAGACGCGTTTTAGCAGGCGCGCGGTCAAAGTGGACGAGGCGATTCGCCTTGTTGTTGAAGCGGCTGAAGTGGGGCGGCATGAGCATGTCCCGCTGTGGGAGGCTTACGGCCGCTATCTGGCGGAGCCGCTTGTTGCGACGACGGATTGGCCGCCTTTTGCGCGGTCGGGGCTGGATGGCTTCGCCGTCCGCAGCGCAGATACGGCACTGGCGTCACCGAGTGAACCGGTGACGCTGCGCGTGGTGGACACGGCCCGCGCGGGCGAGCTTGCCTCCGCTGCCGTGGAGCCAGGCACCGCCGTCCGCATTATGACCGGCGGCGCGGTGCCATTGGGGGCGGACGCCGTCGTCATGCTGGAGCAGACGGCGGACGCTCTTATTGACGGGCGACCCGCGGTGTGCGTGAAACGCGCCACGGAGCCCGGGCAGAACATTGCGCCCCTCGGCGAAGAATTCCGCCGGGGGAGCATGCTTGCGGAGCCCGGCACGAAGCTGCGGCCGGGCCATGTCGCTTTGCTCGGCACGTTTGGCTGCGCCGACGTGCCGGTCTTCGCGCGCCCGCGCGTAGCGGTGCTGGCAACCGGCACGGAGCTGCTGCCGGTTGAGGCGCCGCTAGAGCCGGGGCGCATCCGCGACAGCAATAGCGCGATGATCGCCGCGCTTGTGCAGCAAAACGGCGGCGTTCCGCTGCTGCTCGGCCGAGTTCCGGACGAGCCGGAGGCAGCGGCTCGCGCGATTGCGGCTGCGCTCGCGTTGAGCGACATCATCATCACCACCGGCGGTGTGTCGGTCGGTGATTATGATGTGATGGCGAGCCTGCTCGCAGGCTTGCCCGCCGCCGGCACCGGCACGGAGGCGGGGCAAGCTCCGGCGGCGTCCGAGCCAAGCGCTCCCGCCGCGACTAGCGCACCTACCACGGCGGCCGCGCCAAGCACGTCAGCCGAGCTGCCCCCGGGCAGCCGCCTCTTATTCAACAAGGCGGCGATGCGCCCAGGTAGTCCGACGTCCGCCGCTGTTGTCGGGGGCAAGCTGCTGCTCGCGCTGTCGGGCAATCCCGGAGCCTGCTTCGTCGGCTTCGAGCTTTTTGCGAGGCCAGCGCTGCGCCGGCTTCAAGGCGTCGCCGCCGCTGAAGCGCTGCCGAAGCAGGCAACCGCGAAGCTTGCCGCAGGCTTCGCCAAAGGCAGCCCGCATGAACGATTCGTGCGAGCGCGTCTGTACACTGAACGCGGTGTACTTTACGCCGATCCGCTGGCGTTCGGCAAGTCAAGCATGATGGCGTCCATCCCAGACGCAGACTGCCTTATCCGACTGAAGCCCGGCTCCATCGGTGCAGAGTCCGGTGCTATCGTCGATGTCATTCTCCTTTAAAAAGAATAAACCCACTCATCGAGAGCGGGTCAGAGTGCTCGAAAAGGAGTTCTTCGGAACTTTCTCTCGAGAACTTTCTTTTCATTAACTCTCAACTCTTCGAGCCGATTTTTTCCGTTATGTTCAACTCTTCGAGCCGCAACAAGTGGTCGGAAATAGTAAGGAAAGGCAGTGACTATAGTCACTGCCTCATCAAAAATACGTTTTCGGTTTGCCATTCTTCGTTTGCCGCTCATCATTTGCGCCGCTTCACATTGTCGCTAAGCCTCCGTGTTCCCCTACAAACCCATCCATCCACTCACATAAATGAATTCAAAAACAGCCCGCCAAGCGGAAGCTGCAAATACGAGCCGGACGAGGCGCGGTAGAGAGTGAACGACTGGAAGCCGCTCGCCTTTGTGCTGATCAGAGATTCTGTCGGCAGCTCCGACAGTTGGTTAATCGTCTGCTGCAGCCGAGATGCAAGTCCGTGACGGCCGCTGATGATGCGGCTTACATCGTCTGGCTGAGCTTCCATTGCAGCACCAAGCTTCTCTTCATCTAACTGCCATTTGCCTTGCTGCGATTGTGAAATTCCGAGCGAAGCAAGCTCAGGGCTTCGCAGTACATCATCCACACGCTGTTTCAGCACTGGGTTTAAGTAGCCAGATGAATCGTAAGTATCTTGTAGCGAATTGACTTCACTGATGACCGACTGCAGCTGGCTGTGCAGCGCTTCGGAATTATTTCGTACCTTAATCTTGAAATCAGCAGGTGAGGTCATTTCGTCTAGCGAGATTCGTACAAGGCCATGCTGCAAAACGATCGTATTCGACTCATTCGAATCATACATTTTGCCATCCACTAGAACGTGCATGTCCGACCCCTTAACGACCGCTCGGTCTGCGCCGCTCGAAGCAATAATACTGCCTCTCTGATCCTGAAGCGCGAAAGCATGTTCCGTTCCTACCCCGCCAGCATCGACGACTAGCTTAACCGTCCCGTTCGTTTGATTCTCCTGCACAGATGCTGTTACGCCGAGTTTAGCCCCATTGATGCTGCTTTGCAATCTGCCGAGAGCAGCCGCATTCGTATCTCCGGGACGAATGACGGTAGAGAGCGAGTGTGTCTGCCCGCCTACTTGAAGCGTGAAAATGTGTGCGCCAGAGTTGATGATAGAAGGCGCATTCTTCGTCAGTTCGTAGCCTTGATTCTGCTGAGACTTAGCAAGCGATGCAACTTGAACACTGTAGTCCGTACGGGCTGCGCTTGCGTCAGCATCGCCGGTTACACCAGCAGTGCCTGTCCCATCAACTTGCACCGAGCGCTGTTCGAACGCCGACTTTCCCTTCATCCGAATGTCTGATAGCGCAGAGCTGACCTTTTTGCTCTGAGCGAGCCAATCCGCGGAGCTGTTCGCAGCAGCCTTCAGCGCAGCCTGTGCCTGCTTCGGTAGCGTAAAGCTGCCCACCGAGCCGCGTGCCGGGATGGATGCGGCGACCTGCTTCCTCGTATTTTGCGACATCAATGATAAATAGCCTTGGCCTGAATAGGGATAAAGTGCGTACCGCTCGACGGGCTGGACCGGTTCCCTCGTATGGCGAACCGTCCCGAATACAGCGGGCATGGAATAAGGCAGAACCATAGCAATCCCTCCGCTCGCGATTGTTCATCTATCATATAGTTTAAATAAAATTTTCCAATTTGTCGATTGTCTTCTAAGCACTTCTATCAATGAAAAAGCCCTCACCACAACGCCGCGAAGCTGCAAGCGAGAGGGTATGGGCTTTGGATGCCGAATTATATGAGCAGGAACAGAAATGCAAGGGACGCCAAGTCAAACGCAAGTGCCTCGCCAAAGAATGAATTATTTCCATACCCGTAATAAGGATCGCCATAGTAGTTAGAATCGTAAGGATAATAAGCCTGCGTCTGTGCGGCTTCCTTCGTCTGAGACTTGCCCTCTACCGCTGGTTTGCTCGGTTTGCCGCCTTTTTTCTTCTTCACCTTCGTATTCGTTACTTTACCCAGCTGACCAACCGTAGTGCCTGTAGTCTTCTGTTGCATGCTTGCTTCCGTTTCATTCAGCATAATACGGCCGCCGTGGCACCGGCTGAGAATACCGACATGGCGCTCACCTTCGTTCGTGACCACACAGACAGGCATGCCGCAGTACTGTTTAATCGTATCTTCATGAAGTGGATATATAGGTTGCAACTTCGATGACACCTCCCCTTTGGGTTCCTGTGACAGTGTATTCACCTACAGGTAAGTGCGTATGGATATTTACCTACTACTTATTAGGATAAAAGTTTCCTTGAAGGGAGCGGATCTTCAGATGCCAGCTAACCATAGCCGTCAGCCAAAAGGCGGCATGCTCGCCGTGGTCGTTCTGCTGCTCATCCTCGTAACCAGGACCCTATGGCATAACCGCAACCTACCTGCGACATCGAGTGCCGAATTTGCTGTATCGCATGATTTTGAACAAGTGTGGAAATGGAGCAGTACGACCTATGTGGGCGGAGCGGAAAAAGCGCACTGGTCGTTCCGTTGGGACGGTGGGGCGAAGGCTGATGGCATCGAGCGGCTTGCCGAAGCGCTTGGATTCACGCTGTCAACCGGCTTGGACGGTGATGCGCCAGTTGATATTACGGCAACGAACGATGCGGACAGGCTGAAGCTGTGGGTCCGTTCGAAGCCAGCAGGGCAGCTAGGCGATTCTTCCAAAATGCCATATGAGCTTGTATTGCTGCTGGATACGGCGAGAGGATCCGATAGCAAGTCGATTGCAGATGAGGTTCATAAGGTGGAAAATGCGGCAATTGCTGCTGGTTTGCTTTTGCAGGGAGGGTTTACTGTACGTGGAGAAATGGTGCAAGCAGATGCGCCTGACCGAATTGCGGCTGCAGCGGGGGCTACGGAAGTGGAGGCGTACGACGACAGCCATACTTCCAGCTTGACGTATTATAGTAAGTCGCTGCAAAGCGGCGTACAAAGCGGGGCGACGAAGGTGAATTTGCAAATTGCAGGCGCGCTGACAACAGGCGAAGCTGCTCGTGAACTCATCATTGGAGTACCGCTAATAACAGGCGATTATACGGAGCAGAAATAAGATAATAAGCCTGCTCCGGGGCGATATTTTATCGGTGCATGAATAGCATCTACTGGCTCAATATGCTAAACTAACATAAATTGATCCATACAGTACTTGTATGAAAATACATAACAGAATGAGGGAAAAGACCGAAGTGAGCAAACTGGATACGATTGCCGCAGAGGGTGCGGTTTATTATTTGTTTGGAGCTACAGGCGATTTAGCGCGTAGGAAGCTATTTCCTGCGCTTTTCAGCTTATATAAGGAAGGCAAGCTAGCTGAGAACTTCGCTGTTGTCGGACTTGCGCGCAGACCGCGGACGAATGAGCAATTCCGTGCTGACGTGTATGAATCGATTGGTGAATTCTGCCGCTACAAGGCTGACGATGCCGAGCTGTGGGAACGGTTTGCGGAGCATTTTGTCTACATGTCTCTTGATATTAACAATGTCGACGGCTTCCGCGAGCTTGCGCGCCTCAGCCAAGGGCTGGACGAGAAATTCAACATTCCAGGCAACCGCCTGTTCTACTTGGCGCTTGCGCCTAATTTGTTCGGACCTGTCTCGTTCAATCTGCGTGATGGCGGTCTCCTCGAGTCGCAGGGCTGGAATCGCCTCGTAATCGAGAAGCCGTTCGGCTACGATCTGGAATCCGCTCGTGAGCTGAACAAACAGCTGAACCAAGTGTTCCAGGAGTCGGAGATTTACCGGATCGACCATTACCTTGGTAAGGAAATGGTGCAAAATATTGAAGTACTGCGGTTCTCGAACGCATTTTTTGAGCCGCTGTGGAACAATAAACATATTGCCAATGTCCAAATTTCGCTATCGGAAACGGTTGGCGTCGAAGAGCGCGGTGGCTATTACGATAAGTCAGGCGCATTGCGCGACATGGTACAGAACCATTCGATGCAGATGCTGGCGATGATTGCGATGGAGCCGCCAAGCCGTCTTCACCCGGAAGATATCCGCGATGAGAAGGTTAAAGCGCTTCGTTCGCTCCGTCCGTTCGAGTCGGCTGCCGAAGTGAACCAGCATGTTATTCGCGGTCAATATAGCGAAGGCTCAACCGGCGATAAAGCGCTTAGCGGCTACCGCCAAGAGGATTCGGTTAATCCGGATTCGACGACGGAGACCTATTTTGCGGCTCGTGTGTACCTGGATAATTTCCGCTGGGCGGGCGTACCCTTCTACATCCGTACAGGCAAGCGCTTGCCTGTGAAGACTACCGAGGTCGTTATCGAGTTCAAGAATGTACCGGACAACATGCTGTTCGCACAGCGTCATGATCTGGCGCCGAACCTGCTCGTTATTCGGGTGAACCCGATGGAAGGCATCTATATCAAGATCAATGCAAAGAAGCCAGGTGTCGACAACGTCGTTCAGCCGGTTTCGATGGAGTTCTGCCAAAGCTGCATGATCGGCATCAATACGCCTGAAGCGTACGAGCGCCTCATCTATGACGCGGCTCGCGGCGAATCGACCTACTTCACCCGCTGGGATGAAGTGGCGGAGGCATGGTCGTTCGTTGACCGTATCGCAGCAGCATGGCGCGAAGATAGCTCCAATCTGCAACTCTATCCTGCGGGCTCGTGGGGACCGAAGAGCGCTGAAGCGCTGCTCGCAGCAGACGGCTTCCACTGGTGGCCGGTGAACGGGCAAGCTGAAGATAATGTCATCTGGATTTCGGGTGGACCGAAGTGACCTAAGGCAGTCTTAGGCGCACGCGGATGGGCCTGAAGCATATGCTGGAGGATAGCGAGACGACCCAAGACGATTGACCGAATTAGAGTGAGGCATGTAAAGGACGAAGGGAATAGCGATGAGCAAACTTACGATAACAGATGAAATAAAGCAAGAAGTCGAGAGACGGCGCACGTTCGCCATTATCTCTCACCCGGATGCGGGTAAAACAACACTAACGGAGAAGCTGCTCCTGTTCGGGGGCGCTATCCGTGAAGCGGGTTCCGTTAAGGCGCGTAAGGCGAGCCGCCACGCAACAAGTGACTGGATGGAAATCGAGAAGCAGCGGGGTATCTCCGTTACTTCCTCGGTTATGCAGTTCGATTATAGCGGACATCGCGTAAACATTCTGGATACGCCTGGTCACCAAGACTTCTCTGAAGATACGTACCGGACGCTTACTGCAGCGGACAGCGCCGTGATGCTGATTGACGTCGCGAAGGGCGTCGAGGCACAGACGATTAAGCTGTTCCAGGTGTGCAGCAAGCGCGGCATTCCAATCTTCACATTCATCAACAAGCTTGACCGTGAAGGGAAGAGCCCGTTCGAGCTGATGGAAGAATTGGAGCGCGTGCTTGGCATTCGTGCGGTTCCGATGAACTGGCCGATCGGCACGGGCCGCGAGCTGTGCGGCGTCTACGACCGGATGAAGACTCAGGTGGAGTTGTTTAATGGGAACGACCATTCGACGATCACGGTTGAGAAAGTAGCCGATTACAACGATCCGCATATTCGCGAGATGGCTGGCGATTATCTGACTGATCAGCTGATTGCGGATCTAGAGCTACTGGACGTTGCGGGCGATCAGTTCGATTATGAGAAAGTGCGTGCAGGCGAGCTTACGCCGCTGTTCTTCGGCAGTGCGGTGAACAACTTCGGCGTGCAGACGTTCCTTGAGAACTTCCTGCAGCTGGCGCCTTCGCCGACTCCAAGACAGAGCACGAGCGGAACTGTCGATCCGATGAGCGAGAAGTTCTCGGGTTACGTCTTCAAAATCCAGGCGAACATGAACCCTGCGCACCGCGATCGTATTGCGTTCCTGCGTATTTGCTCGGGTCGCTTCGAACGCGGCATGAGTGTACGCCATGTGCGTAATGGCAAAGACATCAAGCTGTCGCAGCCGCAGCAGTTCTTGGCGCAGGATCGGGACATCGTTGAGAACGCCTATCCGGGCGATATTATCGGTTTGTTCGATCCGGGTATCTTCCGTATCGGCGATTCGTTGTCGCAGGGCAGCGAAATCGTATTCGACGAGCTGCCGACGTTCTCGCCGGAGATTTTCGCGAAAGTAACGGTGAAGAACGCTTTGAAGCATAAGCAATACCAGAAAGGTATTGACCAGCTGACCGAGGAAGGCACGATTCAAGTGTTCCGCTCGACAGGCGGCTTCGAAGAGACGATTCTCGGCGTTGTCGGTCAGCTGCAATTCGAAGTATTCGAGCATCGGATGCGTGCCGAGTACGGCGTAGAAATCCAGCTGCACCGGATGACATTCCAGTTCGCCCGCTGGATTGTAGATGATAAGATTGACCCGACCAAGTACCGGATTAATTCCACACTTGTGAAGGATAAGAAAGAGAATTATGTTGCGCTATTCGAGAATGAATACGCAATGCGTACAGCAATGGAGAAGAACCCTACTTCCAAGTTCTTGGAAATGGCACCTTAATTATCGCTGTCGCAGGATGGAAGGCTTCGTCGAACAGCCGGTTAAGGACACGTCCTTGACCGGCTGTTTTTATTGGAGAGGAGATAAAGCTGAACATGTCAACTTCACGCGTACTACGATGGGTTTCCGGCGGGATTGAAGCATTTCTGGGTATCCCGATAGTCGGGGGATTATTCGTCATCTCGATGTCTTGGACCCCACTGCTTGTCATGTTAATTCTTCATATCGTAACACTTGTTTTCTGTTCCACGGAGAAGAAAGCGAGGCACGGCAGCATTCTCGGCATTATTACTTCGGTTGTTGCATGGATTCCGTTTCTCGGTATGATTATGCATATCCTTACAGCGATTCTGCTTATGGTAAGTGCAGCCAAGGATCGGAACGAAGCGGTCCCGCCGCCGAATCCGCCGCACCCTAACAGCTTTTGAAAATATCAGAAAAAGCGCCTGAAGTCGTAATTTTACATATTGACAGGCGCTTTTTTGCATGAGAAAATGTACGCGTGTACATTTCCAGTAACATGGAAGGGAGGAAGGGCTTATTCGTAGAAAAGTTGCGGAGCTTGCAGGCGTATCGGAAGCGACAGTGTCCCGAGTATTAAGCGGCGCTGATAACGTAAAGGAAGAAACAGCGAGACGGGTTATGGAAGCGGCTAATAAGCTAGGGTATGTTCCGAATGCGCTGGCACAGCGGTTTGCGCTGCGCAGAAGCGGCAACCTTGGCATCATCCTGCCTATGCTGCCTAAAGTGAATCTCTTCTCTACGCACTACTTCTCTGAAGTGTTAAGCGGCATTGGGATAACGGCCAAGCAGCGGGGCTATGATCTGCTGCTCTTGTTCCGTGAACCTCATGAGCCACGGGATTACGCCAGCTTATTTCGAACGCAGAAGATTGACGGGTGCATCATCTTAGGCGCGCAGGACGTTCCTTCTGAACGGGCAGCACTGCGGGAGTTGAAAGAAGGAGAGTACCCGTTCTGTCTAGTCAATCAGCGTTTCGAGGGTGAAGCATTCAGCACCGTAGACGCCGATCAGCGTATGGGCAGCTATCATGCAGGCAAACATCTTGTGAAACAAGGCTATCGTCGTATCTGTTTCTTGAACGGTCCGGCGGAGTATTCGAACAGCTTAGATCGACTGAAAGGTTACCAGCAGGCACTAAAGGAAGCGGGCTTGCCGTTTATTCCTGAGCATGTTCTCATCGGCAACTATAGTCGAAAGAGCGGCTACGGAATTTCGGAAGCGGTTGCAAAGCTGGTGGAGAGCGGTGAAGTAGATGCCGTAATTGCCGCGAACGACCGGATGGCCATTGGGCTCATGCAAGGACTCAAGGAGCAAGGCATACGCATCGGTGAGTATCTTGCGCTCGTCGGCTGCGACGATTCCGACATATCTCGGATGACTGAGCCGGCGCTAAGTTCCATCCGCGTTCCGTTCTATGAGGTCGGCTGCGAGGCGGCTTCACGGCTGCTCGATGCGATGTCTGAGAACGAACCGCCTGCCCCTTTCGAAATCAAACTGCCTGTGAAACTGATTGAACGTGCATCATCCCAAGTATCCAGAGAGACTCGCGATTAATTGACGGAAGTAAACCCAATTCGCTTGAGAGGATGAAATAAGAAGATGAGCAAAATTCGAGTCGGTATGATTGGTTATAAATTTATGGGAAAGGCCCATAGCAACGGTTATCGTGCTCTCCCGATGTTTTTCCCGAAGGTCGTTCGCCCAGAGATGGCTGTCATCTGCGGACGTGACGCTGTTGCTCTTGAGCAGGCGCGCGCACAATACGGCTGGGAGCAAGCGGAGACTGACTGGCGCAAGCTGATCGCCCGTGACGATGTAGATTTGGTTGATATCAACGCGCCAAGCGACGCGCACAAAGAAATTGCGATTGCGGCCGCTGAAGCGGGCAAGCATATTTTCTGCGAAAAGCCGCTTGCACTAAATCTGGCAGATTCCATTGAAATGCTGAATGCGGCTGAGAAAGCTGGCGTGAAGCATATGGTCGGCTTCAACTACCGTTTCGCGCCTGCGATTCAGCTGGCTAAGAAGCTCGTTACAGAAGGTCGTCTCGGTGAAATCTATCACTTCCGCGGATTCTTCCTGCAAGACTGGATCGTCGATCCTTCGTTCCCGCTCGTATGGCGCTTGCAGAAGGAAATCGCCGGTTCCGGTGCGCATGGCGACCTTGGCGCGCATGTCATCGACATGGCTCGTTTCCTCGTTGGCGAAATCAAAGAGGTTATCGGCATGAGCGAGACGTTTGTCAAAGAGCGTCCATTGGAAGCATCGTCAAGTGAGCTTAATACTGGACTTAGCAAAAAGGCGGACAAAGACGCACCGCGCGGCGCAGTAACGGTTGATGATGCGACATTGTTCCTAGCTCGTTTCGCAAACGGCGCCCTCGGCAGCATCGAAGCGACTCGCTTCGCGCCAGGCCACCGCTGCACGAACTCGTTCGAGATTAACGGCAGCAAGGGCAGTATTAAATTTGATTTTGAGCGCGTCAATGAGCTGGAAGTGTTCTTCACGGACGATGCTGCTGACGTACAAGGCTTCCGCCGTGTTCACGCGACAGAAGGTGCACACGCTTACAGCGAGGCATGGTGGCCAGCTGGTCACAGTATTGGCTATGAGCACACGTTCACGCACGAGTTCCATGAGTTCATGCTTGCGATTGAAGAAGATCGCCAGCCGGTACCGAACTTCGTGGACGGCGTAGAATGCCAAGCTGTATTGGAAGCGGTCGACAAGTCGATTGAGGAACGCCGCTGGGTTTCGATTTCAGAGCTGAGATAAACATACTTTGGTAAGAAGGACGGTATCACCAATGAAAAAAGCACTCATCGTTTGGGGCGGCTGGGATGGTCATCAGCCGAAGGAAGTCGCTGAAGTTTGTGAAGGCGTGTTGAAGGAAGAAGGGTTCGACGTAACCGTATCGGATACGCTGGATGCTTACAAGGATGCGGAGCTGATGGCGTCGCTAGATTTGATCGTGCCGATCTGGACGATGGGTTCCATTACGCAGGAGCAGCTTCGTCCGCTGCTTGATACTGTTGCTGCCGGCTGCGGCATCGCAGGGTGTCATGGCGGTATGGGCGATTCGTTCCGCAATGATGTCGATTACCAGTACATGGTTGGCGGCCAGTGGGTTGCTCATCCGGGCAATGACGGTGTGCGCTACGATGTGAACATGGTGAGCGAGGATGATCCACTGACGAAGGGCATTGGCGACTTCGAGGTGTGTACGGAGAAGTATTATATGCATGTTGATCCAGCGATTAAGGTGCATGCAACAACGTCGTTTGACGATGTGCTGATGCCAATCGTATGGACAAAAACATGGGGTCAGGGCCGTGTTTATTACAACTCGCTCGGCCACCAAGCGAATATTGTGGCGTTGCCGCAGACGCTTGAGCTGATGCGCCGCGGCTTCCTGTGGGCAGCGAAGTAAGCTTTAACTTTTTTAGTTGAATTGTTCATGATTAGAGGAGGCGTACTGTTCTATGAGTCGCGTTAAAGTTGGCATTATCGGCTGCGGAAATATCAGCCATGTCTATTTTACGAATTTGAAGAAATATCCTGAGGTTGAGCTGGTGGCCGCAGCGGATATTGATATTGAACGCGCTCGGAGCCGTGCGCAAGAGTTTAACTTGGAGAAGGCGTATACAGTCGATGAGCTGCTCGCCGATCCGGAGATTGAGATCGTCGTCAATCTGACGATTCCAAAGGCTCATGCTTCGGTCTGCTTGAAAGCGCTTGAAGCTGGCAAAAATGTGTACGTTGAGAAGCCGATCGTCGTGACGCGTGAAGAAGGCCAGCAAGTGCTGAAGCTTGCTGCAGAGAAAGGGCTCCGTGTCGCGAGCGCGCCGGAGACATTCCTTGGCGGCGGCATTCAAACTTGCCGTAAGCTCATTGACGATGGGGCAATCGGTACGCCGGTGTCCGCAACAGGGTTCATGCTCTGTGGCGGTCATGAGAGCTGGCATCCGGATCCTGAGTTCTATTATGAGATCGGCGGAGGCCCGATGTTCGATATGGGTCCCTACTATCTGACTGCATTCGTTACGCTGCTTGGTCCGATCAAGCGTGTAACGGGTTCTGCGCGCATCTCGCATCCGACAAGAACGATTACGAGCGAGAAGAAGCGCGGTAAGATCATCGAGGTGGAGACGCCGACGAACATTACCGGTGTGCTAGATTTCGAGAATGGCACGATCGGCACGCTGCTGACGAGCTTCGATGCTGCGGCTGGCACTTCGCTACCGAACATTGAAATTCACGGAAGCGAGGGCACGCTGCTCGTACCAGACCCGAACGGCTTTGGCGGCGTAGTGAAGCTGCGTCGTAGAGGCGGAGACTGGGAAGAGATTTCGCTCACGCATGGTTATACCGATAACAACCGCGGTATTGGCGTAGCGGATATGGCGCGTGCAATTCGCGAAGGCGGCGAGCATCGTGCGAACGGCGAGATGGCGTACCACGTGCTCGAGGCCATGCATGGCATCCATGATGCATCCCGTGAAGGCAAACATTACGAGATGCAGAGCACATGCACGCGTCCGGAACCGATGCCAGCGCTTGAAGCACAATCGAAATAACGATACACTAAAGGAATGAGACAAGAGCAGCTTGCCCGCCTTGGGTAAGCTGCTTCTTTTTGTAAGGACTACATAGTTAGAGGAGCGCATTCGAGCATGAAACGAGTGAAAGTCGGCGTTGTAGGCTGCGGAAATATTAGCCAAATTTATTTTACAAACTTGAAGAAGTACCCTGAAATTGATCTTGTTGCTGCTGCGGATATCGATCTGGAGCGTGCGAAACAGCGTGCGGAAGAGTTCGGTCTCGAGAAGGCTTATACGGTAGAAGAACTGCTGGCTGATCCTGAGATTGAAATTGTCGTCAATCTGACGATTCCGAAGGCTCATGCATCGGTTTGCTTGCAGGCGCTGGAAGCGGGCAAGCATGTGTACGTGGAGAAGCCACTTGCGGTTACACGCGAAGAAGGCAAGAAGGTGCTTGAACTGGCTGCTGCAAAAGGACTTCGCGTTGCTAGTGCACCTGAAACATTCCTTGGCGGCGGTATCCAAACTTGCCGTAAGCTTATTGATGACGGTGCAATCGGTACACCTGTATCCATCTCGGGCTTCATGCTCGGCGGCGGTCCTGAGGGCTGGCATCCGGATCCGGAGTTCTTCTATGAGCTTGGCGGCGGTCCAATGTTCGATATGGGCCCATACTACCTCACTGCTTATATTACTCTGCTTGGTCCAATCCGTAGAGTGACAGGCTCCGCTGTAATCTCGTACCCTGAGCGAACAATTACGAGCGAGAAGAAGAACGGCAAAGTCATTACGGTTGAGACGCCTACGCATATTGCCGGCGTGCTTGATTTCCATAGCGGTGCAGTCGGCACGCTGATCACAAGCTTCGATACGAAGGCAGGCACGTCGCTTCCGAACATCGAAGTGCACGGCAGTGAAGGCTCGATTCTTGTACCAGACCCGAACACTTTCGGCGGTCCCGTGAAGGTTCGCAAGCTGGGCGGCGAGTGGGAAGAAGTAGAACTCACACATGGCAACACGGACAACAACCGTGGTATTGGCGTAGCGGATATGGCACGCGCAATTGTAGAAGGCCGCACTCACCGTGCGAATGGCGCGATGGCTTATCATGTGCTTGAGGCGATGCATGGCTTCCACGATGCTTCCCGTGACGGCAAGCATTACACGATGGAAAGCACATGCGAGCGTCCAGAGGCAATGCCGGTTCTCGAGAGCGAACCATCTCTGTAAGTAGCTCTTAGCTCTATAAAGCAGTAAAAACAGCTTGTCCAACGGACAATCTAGTCTCGGCCCTTGGCTGAAGATTGGATTGGTCCAGCGGACAAGCTGTTTGTTGTTATGGCCGTTTCTAGTTCGTATTTTACTTAGCTTGGACTTGGGGGCGCGCTCTCATCTACGCCGTTCAGCTCATTATAGAGTACACCAACCATACGCTCTTGATCGGGTTTTTCGCTGCTTCGCCATATCATTTCGAATAGAACGCCGAGCCCGGGAAGTCTTTTTTCATCATTGCCGATGGAGCTTTCGATCACGTCGGTCAGTTCCTCACCATTTTTATTTTGTACCCGACGCACGATTGCCTGCCGCAAATCAAGATTGTTCAATCTGATCCCTCCATCATAACTACAGATTCGACAGTTAATATCTCCTGTGGCGCCACATTTCATGCCGGATGCGGCTGGCTGCTCATTCGGATAAATTCGGCAATTGTGATATACTAGGCGAAAGGTTACGACTATGGTCAGGGAGGAACATGAGCTTGGCTAAGAAGCAGTTTGCAGTAATCGGAATGGGGCGTTTCGGCTCCAGTGTAGCCACTACTTTAATGGAGCTTGGTTTCGATGTGCTTGCCATAGATCGGAGCGAGCAGATCATCCAGGATGTATCGGATTGGGCTACGCACGCGGTTTCGGCGGATACGACAGATGAAGATACGCTTCGCACACTCGCGATCTCGAATTTCGATGTGGTCGTTGTGGCGATCGGCGCGGATATTCAAGCGAGCATCCTGACCGTATTGATTCTAAAGGAACTCGGCGTGAAGCAAGTTATAGTGAAAGCGCAGAACGAGCTCCATGGCAAATTGCTGAGCAAGATCGGCGCAGATAAGATCGTTTTTCCAGAGCGCGACATGGGCATGCGGCTTGCGCATAACTTAGTATCCCCGAATATCCTCGAGTTTATTGAGTTGTCGCAGGAGTATAGCATTATAGAGCTGAAGGCTCCGGCTGAGTTAGTGGGCAAAACATTAAAGCAGCTCGATATTCGGGCCAATTATAGATGCAATGTGCTGGCCATAAAGTCCGGCGCGGAATTGAACATTGCTCCTTTTGACGATGATTGGGTTGAAGAGAACGACGTGCTCGTCATCGCGGGCAAAAGCAAAGATATTTCGAAATTAGAGCTCGACTATGCGGATTGAACGTGGGGAATAAATATGAATAAACGAATGATGAGCATTACTTCATTGCAGAACGAAAAAGTGAAAACGATTGCGGCGCTGCTTGAGAAGAAGCACCGCGACCGTACGGGACGTTTCATTGTGGAAGGCGTGCATCTCGTGCAGGAGGCGCTTCTGGCGGATGCTGATGTGGAGACGATCGTCATCGACATGGAGCGGGGCATTCCCGCAGAGCTGCGCACGCTGCTGAGCCAGACGGACTGCGAGCTTATTGAAGCGACGCCAGCCATTATCGCAAAATGTACCGGAACGGACTCGCCGCCGCCGGTGTTTGGCGTTGTCGCGAAGCCGCTGCCGGATAACTCGGCGCTATGGGGACCGAATTCGCTCGTCATCGTGCTTGACGGCGTGCGCGATCCCGGCAATGTCGGCACCATCATCCGCAGTGCGGACGCTGTTGGCGCCGATGCCGTCATCCTCGGGCAAGGCTGCGTTGATCTGTACAATCCGAAGACGGTCCGCTCGACGATGGGCTCGCTCTTCCACCTGCCAGTTATCGAAGGCGACTTGGCGGAGCTGCTTCCGGCGGCGAAGGAACGCGGCATCACGCTAGTCGGGACAAGCCTGCAGGCGACATCGACCTGCTACGGCTACAACTGGAACGAGCCGACCTGGCTACTTATGGGCAGCGAATCGCAAGGGCTGTCCGAGGAATCACTCGCTCAGGTCGATGAGCGGATCATTATTCCGATGCACGGGCGCTCAGAATCACTTAACGTGGCGATGGCGACGACGGTGCTACTATATGAAGCGATGCGGCAGCGGCGGTATTCGGTATAGCTATAATTATTTGTGAGTTGTTGTGGGTTATAACATTATATGAGACTGTTTTTAGGTTTAAATGAGACAATTTATAACGTCTACTAGAGCTCAGAACTCCCCATAAATCAAGGGCTTTGGGGAGTTAATGTCAGTAGTTATAATATGGATACTTCATTTTAAGTCAAAAGAATGCGGGGGTATATTTTTATAACCTATGATAAGACAATCCTGAGCCATTATAGTGGAGGCGATCGGAATGTATGATATTGGGGGAAACATTAGACGTCTAAGAAAGCTGAACATGCTCAACCAGAATGAGTTTTCAAGAAAGATAGGCATATCACAAGGTAGCTTAAGTGATATTGAATCGGGCAAATGCAAATCATCAATTGATACAGTCGTATCAATATATCAAACTTTCAATTGTTCGTTAGAGTTGCTTCTTACCGGGAGAGAACAAAAGGGAGCTAAAGACCTCCCTGAATTGGAAAGTCAACTACTACATATATTTCGTGAGCTAGATCGGAAAGATCAGTTAGAAATGCTAGAGATTGCGTCGCTAAAACTAAGAATTCATTGAAATCCCGTCCGATGTGAGTGAATCTCACTTTGGCGGGATTTTTTTGTAGTTACAGTATCAATGTCGGACCCTTCTCTTTGCATGTATCCCCATATTCTGGATCGTTTGTAAATTCAGAAGTAGGGACATGCAACACTATGATTGTTTAATATGGCGGCAATCTATTTTCAGGCTAAGATAGTCCATGTTTATAATAATATTGTCCATATGGGCCGTGTGCTTGAGATGCTTATAATAAGTTGACGAATGCTCTTCCCCTAAATGCTGTTATAAAAGAACTAGTTAGGCTCTCGCTTCGAATACATGGGCAGTCTTGCAGCCATAATTAGGGTCTGTGGTTCTGCTTATTTCGTTATATACGGTACCAAAGAGACTGCTCTTCAAATAATAGCCTTCAAGCTATCATATATAACTGATTTGACATTTTACTTTAGCTCTAATCCAACCTATAATGAATTCAATATTCCAGAGATGCGAAATATGTCGAAATGAAAGCGTTTTCTTCCAGTTTTTGTTGCTTCCAGTGATTGTTTTTATACCTTCCATAGTTAATCAGCAGTAGTACAAGGCAGGTGTGTATAGATGTACGTTTGGAACAAACTCATTCAGTGGTCACGGAGATCGAAGGTTCAAACCCGTCTGATCGTCACTTTTTTAATACTTTCGATTATCCCGCTGGGCATCATTGGTGTTTTATCATACAACAAATCGGCACAGTCGATTCATGAGAAGACAAGCATCTATTCGACCGAAATTTTGACTTTATTGAACAATAAAATTAACAATGAAATTCAGAAGTACGAGACCTTCGCCGATCAAATTATGATGAATGCTCGTATTCAAAACGGACTACGGGATTTCGACCAAATGAATGATTTAGATCGAAGCACCTTGCAAAATTATATTGAGGAGTCTGTATTAAAAGAAAACGTTTGGATTCTTCCCGTGATTAGAAGTATGCAGATCCAAATGAAAGATGGCCGGTTATTATATGATTATGGATACGGCCGATTGACGGACAAAGATTTTAACAGGCTAATGACAAGAGCAAAGAAGAGCTCCCTTATCGATACATGGAGTTACGGGAGGACAACAAGCGGTGAGCCTTGCTTAACGCTTATTCGGCGTATTCCCGCTTTGGACGGGAAAGATAACACTCTTGGCTATTTGATTCTCGGCATCGATGAGAGTCTATTTGCACAGACCACGTATAGTACAGCCAATCTAGGCACGGGCAGTGAATTGCTCATCATAAACGGGACTGGAGAAATGTTGTCCAGCAAGACCGATATGTTTCATGTAGGAGAGACACTGAAAGAAGAAAATCCACTTAAAGTAATGCTCGGAATCCAGCAAGTGCAGAAAAATGTAAAGCTAAATGAGGAGAATTACTTCGTTTCCGCTATTCATGATGATAGTTTGGATTGGTATTTGGTTGGGCTAATTCCTTATACCTATTTGAATGCACAATCCTATGATATCGCTTACACGATTGTTGCTGCCATTGTGCTTTGTATAATTTTCACATTCGTTCTGGCTGCATTGATCTCCTCCAGCATTGCTTCTCCGCTTAGAAATCTAAACGCTGCGACAGCCAAAGTCATGGGCGGAAATCTTAAAGTATTGATCCGTGACGAGGGCCAGGATGAGATCGGATTTCTAGCGCTCAAATTCAACCAAATGATGCAGCGAATCTATAAGTTAATTGAAGAGGTAAAGGAAGAACAGGCGAGAAAAAGGGATGCTGAATTAAGCATGCTGCAGGCTCAAATTAACCCGCACTTTTTGTTCAACACATTAAATTCGTTGAAATGGGCAGCAGTGATGAGCCAAGCCACAAGTGTAGGTGATGGACTTGGCGCGCTAGCGGAGCTCTTACGCAGTACAATTGTCAATAAGGATGAGCAGGTTACGCTTCGAGATGAGCTTCGGAATATTTCAAATTACGTCGTGATCCAGCAAGTGAGGTATGGCACGTCGCTTCAAACGGAATATGACATCGAAGAGAAGCTGATGGATGCGCATATTTTGAAATTTTTGCTGCAACCAATTGTGGAGAATGCAATTATCCACGGTTTTGAAGGCGTGGATCGAGAGCCGCGGATCACGATTTCCGCAAAGCTCATGGATACGAACAGCCTGCAAATTATGATTAGTGACAATGGTAAAGGTATGGGACCCGTGAAAATACAGCAGCTATTAAGTTCAAACGTTCACGATTCAAAAAAACGATTGGCGAGTATTGGAATGGGCAATGTCAAGGAGCGGATCAACATCCATTTTGGACAGCAGTATGGTTTGGATATTCGAAGCGAGCCGAATTGCGGGACGGACATTGTCATTACAATTCCTTATATAACCCGAAGTAAAGAGGAGAAGGCAGTATGATTAACATCTTGATTGTGGATGACGAGAAGGTCATGAGAATTGCGTTAGGGATGCTCATTAACTGGTCGGAACTCGGTTATAATTTACTCGGCGCGGCGGCTGATGGTCTCCAAGCACTGGAATTAATTGAGAGCAGCAATCCGGATATTGTAATCACCGATTTAAATATGCCGAATATGGATGGACTGGACTTGATTCGTAAGCTTCGCGAAAGCAACTTTTCAGGTAAAATCATCGTGCTTAGTAATTATGATGATTTTGAAATGGTTCGAGAAGCGATGAAACTTGGTGCGGTCGATTATATATTGAAAGTAACGCTTAAAGCGAAAGATTTAATTGAAATACTGGATAAGGCCAGTTCCGTTCTTTTGGAGGAGCGTCATCTAAAAATACAGAACAACTTTATGCTTAATGAGTTAATCGAGAAGCAGCTTCAGCAAAAAAATAGCTTCTGGAAGGAACTATTTCAAGAAGATGAGTGGTATATAACTAACGTTATAAAAGAGGGAAAGAAGCTCGGTATTAGCTCGGAAAGCGTAGCGGGCCAGCTCTTCCTAATTAAGATTGACCATTACGACGCGGCGTTAACGAATGGCAAAATTAATAACAAAAAGCTGCTAGACTTTTCGGTTACTAACATCATCAAGGAAACGGTCGCAGTCAAAAATGCGATTGAGATTGTGGGTATTGGGAACGGGCATTATGTGATCCTAAAGTACTCGCAGGATAAGTCCGATGATGAAGCAGCCAAGCAGCAAAGTCTGCGACACTTAATGTACACGTTGAATTTATATTTAAATTTAAGTGTAAGTATAGCGATCAGTGACAGATTTACTGGATTTGATCAGCTTCGCGTTCAGTTTGCCCGGTGCATAGAGGCGATGTCTGCTACCTTTTATACCGGTGCGGGTTCGGTGATCCCTGTTCAGTCTGTTCAGTTCCAATCGGCGCTCATGCAATCGGAGTATTTGGAGTGGACCAATGAATTAATAGGGGCAGTAGATGCCGGAGATAGCACGCAGATCACGGAGATGCTTGATACGCTAATGGAGCATGCGAGGGCATCGAACTGTAAGCCGAATACGCTTAAGCATTTCATTATGACACTGCTGGCAGAAGCCGAAAGTTTGATTATGAGATGGGAAAAAAATAACGGAGTGGAAAGCATCATAAGAAGTGGGCGAACGCATTCCGAGCTGGAGTCGAAGCAGCAGCCCATTCAACAAGCGGATACGTTGGAAACACTTCATGCGTTGGCCGTGCAAGCATTCATAGAAGTAGTCGAACACGTGCTTGAGGTGAAACAGAAGCGATTTAGAAAAGAAGTACTTCGTGTTATGGAAATCATGGGGGAACATCTCGATCGTAGAATCACCTTAGAAATGCTTGCGAGCGCTGTTAATATGACGGAAACCTACTTATGCCGAATCTTTAAGCAAGACGTTGGCAAGAGCATCGTGCAATATATGAACGAATTGAAAATTAATCATGCGGTTGAATTGTTGAAGATGCCCGATGCAAGGATAAAAGAAGTTGCGCTTGCAGTAGGTGTCGAGGATCCGTTTTATTTCAACCGGCTATTTAAGAAGTCGGTTGGCCAAAGTCCATCTGATTTTCGCAGAGGGTTATTTCCAAGCAATCAGTCCCATTAAAGGATCTTCATTGTCGAGGTGGCTGTCATGAGTATAACGAGATGGATAGCAATAGGTCTAAGCATGGCAATCATAGGGGCTCTTTTATGCAGCTGCAGCTTGTCAGAAAGCAAAGCTAAGCTCGATGACGCGAGCGGCTCGCCTGGCGAATATACGTTTGCCAATAAAACGTTAAGTGTTGCGGTATTCGACAATGGTAGCGGCAGCAAAGAAAAGTATTGGCGTGCGATTATCCAGAAGTTCGAAGCGGATTATCCGGGAGTTACGATTCATCTTCAGTCGAACCCCAATATTCTGGATATTATCGCCCCTCAGTTCATCACGGGTCATCCTCCTGACTTGATCGTAATTCCGCCGAATTCAAACGGGGGAGTTCTTGATCAAATGACAAAGGACAAGCAATTCCTCGATTTGACTCCGCTATTCGAAAGTAACGGGACGGGGACGAATTCACCTTTGAAAGACAGCTTTTTGGATGGAATATTAACGTATTCCAGGCCTTTGAACGATGGGAAAATGTATTTTGCACCTTTTACGACAAGCCCGATGGGACTCATTTATAACAAAGCACTGTTTCGAAGCAAAGGATGGAAGCCACCTAAAACCTGGGATGAATTTATGGCACTCGGCAAAGCTGCGAAACAGGAAGGAAGATCGTTGTTCACGTATCAGGGACTATATCCGAGTTATATTGAATCCATGTTCTGGTCCTCCGTTGCATCTGCAGGAGCGCCCGAAGCTGTGATGAACGCAGAAAACTACGTTAAAGGTGCTTTTAAATCGAGCTCGGTGCAACAAGCAATGGAAGTCTATGCTACCATTGCGAAGAAAGGATATCTGTTGCCGGGATCCGTGACGATGAATCATACGCAGTCACAGGCTGCGTTTCTACAAGGCAAAGCCCTCTTTATTCCATGCGGGACTTGGATTGAAGATGAAATGAAGAATATGCCTCGTGAGGACGGATTTGAATACGGTTTTCTGGCACCGCCTGTATTTACGAAGGACGCGCAGCAATATGCAGAGATTTGGATGGACGGCATATATATTCCAGCCAAAGCACAAAACATAGAGTTAGCCAAAGCCTTTCTAAGTTATCAATACCGGGATGAAAGCGTGAAGCTGAATGCGGAGATTACGCAAGGCGTCGTGGCTGTTAAGAATGGCGCGGATTTAGCCAAGCCGTATATATCCCCAGTCTTTTACGATGCAGCTAAAATTTTCGATAACGGTGTCAAACCGATTATTTTTCAGTGGAAATCCACGCCGAGTACGGACGTCAATATCACAAATGATCTGTGGTTGCCTTTAGGAAGCATTATGCAAAGCATGATGTCGGTATCTCAATGGCAGGACCAGCTTGAGGCGGCATCCGCTAAGCTCAGAGCATTGCTTGCGAGTGTCACGGCGAATTAATCAGAGAAGCAGTATGAGTTAATCCACAACTCATACTGCTTTTTTTGTTGAATTGAGATACAAGATAAAGTGGCTTAGATAGTGCAGGCTTTGTGCAATTTTGTGAATGTTGGGTTAGGAGTGCATCCACGTATAATTGGGTCAGGGTAAAAGATGCAAGCAAATACACCCACAATCAGGAGGAGTCATTCAATGAAAAAACGATTTGCTGTTCCGGCTTTAATGGTTACATCTGCATTATCGCTATCTTTGCTCGCAGGATGCGGGGATTCAAACACGAACAACTCGGCATCATCCAACACTTCTTCAACGAACGCTGCCTCAACGAACGATTCATCAACAAACACCGCTTCAACAAACACAGCCTCAAACAATGCTTCTACGGATACGTCAACGAATACCACGACTTCAGCTCTTGAGGGCAAAGTTGTCATGTGGTCGATGTGGAGTGAAACAGAACCACAAGCGGCTGTCATCAAACAAGCAGTTGAAGATTTCAAAGCTGCTAACCCTAACGTGGATCTTGAGGTTAAATTCCAGGGCCGCGATGAATTCAAGCTTATTAAACCAGCTTTGGACGGCGGAGAAGCAATCGATATTTGGGAAGGGGATCCTTCCAATATGATTAACACGACGAAGGATCATGTTCTTAAACTTGATGACTTGCTTACCCAACCTGCAATTGGCATGGACAAGTCCGTACAGGATTCCTTGCTACCTAGCTTGATGAACTGGACCAAATCGCTGTCCACGCAGGCAGGATTGGAGGAAGGCTTCTATGCGCTCCCGCAACAGCCGTTTGCAGTTGAGTTCTTCTATAACAAGTCGGTTTGGGATAAAGCAGGCGTGACGCAGGCGCCAAAAACTTGGGATGAGTTCATGGCAGCTGCCGATCTGATTAAGAAATCCGGCTCCGCTCCAGTGACATTCGACGACGCTTACCGCGACCAATTCATCGGCGGTTACTTGGCAAGCGCAATGGGCAGCGATTGGGTCGACCAGCTGGTTAAAGACAAGACGGGCGATATGTGGAAAGATCCGATCGTCCTTCAGTTTGCAAAAGACGTTCAAGCGATGAGAGAAAAAGGCTTCTTCTCCGACAAAATCGCGGGAAGCAAATATCCAGCCGCTCAACAGGATTTGGTATTGGGACAATCGGCGACTTACCTGAATGGTACATGGCTGCCTAACGAAGTATCGAAGACAGCAGGCCCGGATTTCCAATGGGGCGCGTTCCAGTTCCCAACGGTAGCAAATGGTAACGATAAAGGCGGTCAGCAAAATCTTGTATTCGGCGCTCAAGGCATTCTGATGAATAAAGACAGCAAGAACATTCCTGCGGCGTACGAGTTTGTGAAGTATCTCGTTAGCAAGAAAACACAGGAAGGCATGGTTAAGCAAGCGGTGGCCATCCCTGCAACGATTGATACGGACTGGCCGGCACAGCTTGCGGATGCTCAAACCGCATTCAACAATGCACAAGTCAATATGCCATGGGGCTTCGGTATCGACAACGGCGGCGACTTCTCCTCCGGTACGATTATACCGGTATTTATGGAATTGATAACAGGCAAGCTTAGCGCGGAACAATACGTGGATAAAATGGTTTCTGAGTCGAAGAAGTTCTATACAGGGAAATAACCGGAAGTAGCGTAAAATGACAATCGATATGCGGCAGTCAGCAGGACTGCTGCATATCGATTTTTTTGGAGGGCAGGACATGTTAATCAAGCGACCTATAATCGCACTATTTCTTATGCCGGCAGTGCTCATTTACCTCGTAATCTTCCTGTATCCAACCCTTCGGGCAGGCGTTATGAGCTTCTATTCCATCGATACGCTGACAGCTGCTTTTAAGGAGTGGAAGTATGTTGGAATCGGAAACTATTCGGATCTGATTGCAAACCAATATTTTAGAGGCTCAGTTTGGAATGTGTTCGTCATTTGGTTAGTTGGCGGTTTGATTATTTTTGTATTCGCTTTTCTGTTTGCTGCTATCTTATCTTCGGGTGTACGCGGCAAAGGCTTCTGGCGTTCCCTTATTTTCTTGCCGAATACCGTTTCTGCCGTCGTTTTGTCGGTCATCTGGCTGCAGTACATTTATAGCTCCAATTATGGATTTTTAAAGACGGTATTTAAGTTTCTGGGGTTGAATACACTTGCGAGCGTCCAATGGACGGACAGTGAACATATTTTCGGTTCGATGGTGATCGCTTACTGCTTTGGTTCGATCGGGTATTTCATGTTAATTTTACAAGCTGCGATGGATAGAATCCCTACTGATTTTTATGAAGCGTCCGTGCTGGAAGGAGCTAATCCGTTTCATAAGTTTTTCTTTATAACACTGCCTTTAATGCGGGATGTCTTTCGCACGACGCTTATGCTGTGGACGATTACGGCGATTAACTGGTTTGTCTGGTCTGCAACGTTCGGTCTAGCGGAACAGAGCACGACAACACCGGGCTATTACATGTACATGAAAGTCTTCGGAAGCAGTACCAACTCACATACCACAACAGAAGTGTTTAATGTCGGGACCGGTGCAGCGGTAGGCATTCTCATCATGATTGCCATCATCGCAATATCTGCGGTTATGAATTTGTTCTTCCGCAAGGAACGTCTGGAATACTAAGGAAGGTGTTGAAGTATGAAGAAGATTCGGTATATACCGCTTTATGCGTGGCTGTTGTTTTCGATTGTACTGTTTGGATATGCGTTTCTGGCCTCGTTCAGCACCACCAGAGATATCTTTACAAACAAGCTGCTTAGCACGGGATTTCACTTCTCCAATTATACGAATTTATTTAAAACGACGGATATGGGCCGCTATTTCACGAATAGTGTCATTTACACCGTGGTTTCCTGTCTCGGAATCATCGTCGTAGCTGCCCCTGCTGCCTATATACTGGGTCGCGTTGAGTTTCGCGGCAAACGAATCGTGAACATGATGTTTCTCTCTGCGCTCTCGATTCCGGGACTGCTTATTTCGATTCCTCTATTCGCTTTATTTGTCCAACTCAAGCTTACTGGCTCCATCTTTACGTTAATCTTCATCTATATTTTCACTAACGTACCGTTCAGCGTCTTCCTATTGGTCGGGTTCTTCTCTTCCATACCTAAAGAGTTGGAAGAGTCCGCCGCCATGGATGGCTGCGGTCCGATTAAAGCCTTTATCCGGATTATTATGCCGATGGCTTCACCTGGAATCATTACATTATCAATCTTTAATTTCCTTGGCATTTGGAACGAATATTTCTATGCATTGATTTTCGCAAATTCTCCCGAGCGCAAACCGCTGTCGCTGGCGCTTCAATCCATTGTCCAAGGCTTCACGAACACTGGCGATTACGCAGGCATCTTTGCGGCTTCGATGATTGTGTTTCTCCCGACCTTTATTCTCTATATCTTGGTCTCGAAAAAAATTGTTGCCGGTATTACGGTAGGGGCAGTAAAAGGATGAGTCGGCCGATTAAAATACCATGCAGGTTACACAACCTGGTATTTAATCAGCCGATTAATCGTTGGGATGAGGCTCTGCCTTTAGGAAACGGATTGACCGGATGTCTTGTATGGGGAAACGGTGCGCCGCTTTGTCTAAGCCTTGATCGGGGGGATCTGTGGGATACAAGGCTCGTCCCAGAAGTACAGGATGAAGGATTCACGTATCGGAACCTCATTGAGCTTGTCCGTAATGGGGATCAACAGCAGATCACACGCAGATTCAGCGACTTCTTCTCTGAATATCCGAACCCGACGAAGCTGCCGGCTGGCCGGATTGAATTTCATGGACCTGCGGCGGAGACGATGTCATGCGAAATGCATCTTCGCGAAGCGATGGCGGAAGTGACATGGGAAGCTGATGGCAAGTCGCATCGCCTAGAGACGTTCCTGCATGCTGAGAATGGGCTTGGCTATATTCGCATATCCAGTGGAGGAGGGCGGGACCAGCTTCTATTCAAGCTAATGGCTCCTGTATATACGAATTCTTCCGATCTATCGCCAGACTCTCTGGCTCTGCTGGATTACCCTGGTGCAGAGTATGGCAGTGAAGATGGGCTCTCTTGGTTCCTGCAGCGAACAAGCCATGAGCTAGAGTATGCCATTGTTGTAGCCGAATGCAAAACGTCCGAGCGCACGACAGAATGGGTGTATCTCGTAGCAGCTAACCATGACGGTGACGACTGGTTTGAGCGAGCGAAATCTAAAGTGCGGGCGGCCGTTCAAACCGGCTTTGATGCAGCGTTTCCTTCTCACTTCTCGTGGTGGAAGCGGTATTGGCAGAAGAGCGAGATTATGCTGCCAGATTTTGAGATGGAGCAGCAGTGGTACCTCACCAATTACTTGTTCGGATCCTGTTCACGTAAAGGCGCTCCACCTATGCCGCTTCAAGGCGTTTGGACGGCTGATGAAGGTAAGCTGCCGCCATGGAAAGGCGATTATCACCATGATCTGAATACCGAGCTGAGCTACTGGCATTACCTGAAAGCTAACCATCTGGAGGAAGGGGAGAGCTTCCTCGATTTCCTATGGAAGCTGCGGCCGGCAGCACGTGAATTCGCACAGTCCTACTATGAAACCGATGGTATTAATCTGCCCTCTGTTATGACCATTGACGGCAAACCGCTCGGCGGCTGGCCGATGTACTCGCTAAGTCCGACGAATCAAATTTGGCAGTGTCATGCATTTGATCAGTACTGGCTGTATACCGGAGACAGAGAGTTCCTTGAAACAAAGACATACGTTTATTTCAAAGAAACGGCGCTGTGTATCCTAGACCTGTTGGTTCGAGGGGATGACGGCAAGCTGAAGCTGCCGATTTCGAGCTCGCCGGAAATTCACGATGACAGCTTGGACTCGTGGCTTACGCCGAATAGCAATTACGATCTGGCGCTGCTTCGGTATCTCTTTGCACGATTGACGCAAATGTCAGAGCTACTGGGCATGACAGAGGATTTCGAGTGCTGGTCAGCAGCTTCCGAAGTGCTGCCCGAGCTTGCCGTTGATGAATCGGGATTCATGCTCAGTCCGGATGAGAGATTGCTAGAAAGTCATCGTCACTTCTCGCATGCGATGGCCATATATCCGTTGCAAACCGTCGATTATCACCGTTCCGAAGCGGAGAAGAAGATCATTGACGATACAATTGCGCGTCTAGAGGTACTCGGCAAAGGGATGTGGGTAGGCTACTCGTTCGCCTGGATGGCGGCTCTCTATACGAGACAGGGGAACGGCGAGGCGGCTAGGTATCACTTACAGCAATTCTGGGAGCACCTCTGTTCACCTAACGGATTCCACCTTAATGGTGACTTCCGAAGGACGGGACTTACACAGTTCCACTACCGGCCATTCACGCTGGAAGGGAATATGGCTGCGGCGGATGCTTTGCAAGAGATGCTACTTCAAACAAACGGCGGGATCATAAGACCTTTCGCAGCCGTGCCGAACGATTGGCTTGAGAAGGGAGTCGAGTTTCAACGGTTCCGCGGTGAAATGGGCATCTTGATCTCTGCCAAAGCGGTTGGAGGGCGATTGGATTATGTACATTTGCAGGCTGAGCGGGGCGGAGTATTTTTGCTCGAGAACCGGTTTGATACGGATAAACTCACTGTCGAGCGAGATGGGGCTGTAACTGTATTGGAATGTAGGATTGGCGGGGTATGCCCGATGTTGCTTGAAGCGGGGGACCAGTGCACGGTGAGAGGAGCATCATGAATCTGTAAATGTAACATGTAATACAAGTTGTAGCGAGGAAGTATCAAAGTATGCGTTCTATACAAAGAGGAGGTCATTTTGTGGCAAGAAAGTCATGGGAAAAGCTTTTGAAGAAAAGTACATGTCTTATGCTGACGGCATTAATTATTGCGCCCAATATCCCATCCACTGTAAAAACCGCAAGCGCAGCTACAGGAGATTCGGGTTCTTGGATTACAGTGAATGACAACGATTCAAGCATCACGTACACAAATGTAGTTAACTCTTGGTCGGGTAGTTCCAATCGGAATGTTACCCCAGCCGACATCAATAAAGATATTCATAATAATGGTGGCAATTTAAGTGGTAATTTGGGTGGATCCGCAAAATTAACATTTACCGGAACTGGTATTAGATGGATCGCTGAGAAGTGGAATGGGGCCGCCAATGATGCTGTAGTGTTAATTGACGGCGTGCAGCAGGGGACGACGTATAGTTTGAACAATGGCGGTTCAAATGCCGGCAACCAGCTGATATTTGAGAAAACCGATTTGCCACTAGGCACGCATACCATTGAGATCGATGCCTATGGTAGAAATGGCGGCGGCACTAATATCGATGCATTCCAATATTTAGTCTCCTCTACACTTGCTACATCGCTGACTGTAAGCGGAGCAGGCGGTGCGACTGCTATTGCGGTTAAGAACGGCACGCTGCAAATGCAGGCTGCTGTTCTGCCAGTCGGTGCAAGCAGCAATGTAACCTGGAGTGTTTATGAAGCTGATGGTCAGACAGCTACGGATAAAGCATCAATTGATGCCAATGGATTGCTTACGGCCCTCAAAGACGGGAGCGTTAAGGTCGTCGCGACTACTACAGACGGTAGCGGAGTGAAGGGTTCTGCATCGATCGTAATTAGCGGACAAACGGTCACTTGGATTACAGTGAATGACAATGACTCTAGCATCACTTACACAAATGCAGCTAACAATTGGTCCGGCAGTTCCAATCGGACTGTTACCCCAGCCGACATCAATAACGATATTCATAATAACGGCGGCCAAACAAGCGGAGTGTTGGCAGGTTCGGCAAAGTTCACCTTTACTGGAAGCGCTATTAGGTGGATTGCTGAGAAGTGGAATGGGGCCGCCAATGACGCTGTGGTGTTAATTGACAATGTGCAGCAGGGAACGACTTATAGTTTGAATAATGGCGGTGCAAATGCCGGCAATCAACTCATTTTTGAGAAAACCGATTTGCCGCCGGGCACGCATACCATTGAGGTCGATGCCTATGGCAGAAATGGCGGCGGTATGAATATCGATGCCTTTCAATATATTGCTTCTTCGCTGTCAGGAGGACCGGATGATAATGCGCCGGCCGACAGCTATGTGATGGAAAATGATAGTATTAAGGTTTCTTTGGACAAAACATTCCCTCAAGCACTAACGTATCAATTGAAATCGACAAACGGCTTGCTTTATGGCGGATATCCGAACGCCGATCATGTAGCCTATATTACGGATAGTGTAAACCAGGTAGGTAAGTCCTATCCTGCCACGGTTACCTCTTTTACTCAGGGAGCACTGAAATCAACTTATACATTGAGCGTGCCCGACTTCCACGGCGGTGTTAATATCGGGTATGAATTTTCACTGGACGGCAATCAACTCGTAAAGAAAATAACAAGCATTTCCGGATCCGGTGAAACTAGCCTCATGTCGCTTAAGCTCGATGTTCCTACCATTAGGGCTAGAGGCGATCAGGCAAATGCCAATGTTGCATACGAATATGAAGATGATCCGGATATGTACAATAACTACCAAGGCGAAGTAAATGGCGATACCCTATCTGCGGTCAGTGCGCTGACTGATCGTACGGATTGGAGCTCATGGGCATTTACGTATACGGATAAGATTGTAGGTACGGTATATAACAATCTGTTCGATACGCCGTTACAAGTAAAGGTAAAAACCTATAATAACGTCAAGCACGCCGGCTTGTATGAGAGAGAATACTATTATCGTTTACCGTATAAGCCGAACACGGGGGCCGGAAATACGCTCGGTGCCGAAACTAGCGTACCAACAGGGCGATTGTTGGAAAGCAGAACTTATATCGGCGCCGATACGAATACCAACGGCGTAGTGGATTGGCAGGACGGCGCTATTTGGGTAAGAGACCAGCTGCCGAAACCTTTGCAAGGCATGCAGGATATATATGCGGCCGGAGGTGCATGGCAGCAAGTTCACGGCACTTTCCCTAGCAACGCTACCAACTCGGAGGTAAGGTCACCGTATTCTATTTTTGCGCCTCAAATGAGAGAAATTTACTACATGACAGAAGGTTCGCCACAGGAATTCGCCGTAGCCGGATGGCAGCAACACGGCCATGACTGGAGATGGGGAGACTGGAATCAGCCGGTAAGCCCGGGTGCAGGCGGTCTTCAGGCTATGATTAAGGCCGAAGACGATATGTCTAATTATGGCGGAGAAGTATCCTACCACTTAAATCAAGAGCTCACGCTTGACCAAGCGGATTCCTACGATCCAAAAGTGATTTCGCGTAATTCTAGCGGAGGTTTAATTGCATATAACGCCGTATTCGGTCAACATACGTTTTATAACAAATCTTACTTTTTGGATTGGGCAGCCGGAAACACGCCTGCACGGATGAATAACTTCTTTACTACGCAAGGCATGCCGGCGCCTAAGATGCTTTACAATGACCAGATGTGGAAAAACCCAAGTCCATTTAACGGTGTGTATGGCGTACACGAAGCTTGGGCTGAAGCACAAATTTTTGATACCTACCGTAAATTTGGGATTAATATTGCCACTGAGGGCTATTCGCCGGTTCACTTGAGAAATGGCCAATTCAGCAACAAATACAGAAACAACACGAATTCCCGAATCGATGATTTCGTAGCTGCCGGCCGTTCTTCTTATCACATCGGTTCAGGTAATCTAGCTCAATTATTCAGTGGACTTATTGCAAGCTCCAGTCGTTCGGGAAATTTATTGCAGGCTAGCAATATATTTGGTAATGCCGTAATCGATGACTTCTATACCTATACGTATTTGAACGCATTCTTACAGCAGCAATCTGCATCGGAGTATATCGATAATGCACAAATGACGGCTGTAAGATGGGGCAATAACACGTATGCCAAGCTTGATAAGACCAAGGGCAACAAGTTTATGGTTACACAAGGCAATGTTATCATAGCGGACGGTAATGACAGATTTATTCCGGATCTGAAGGAACCAAGTCAGCAGATTCATGTCTATAGCTTGAACGGAAGCAGTCGGGATTGGGTGCTTCCGGCATCTTGGGCGGGAGTTGCACAAGTCGATCGTTATGAGCTTACGGAGTCCGGAAAGTCTTATATTGATCGAATTGATGTAACGGATGGCCAAGTTCATTTGGATACCCCTGCGAAGGTACCTTATATCCTTGTCCCTGCAGCTTCGCAAGCGGTAGAAGCAGGCGCTGTCAACACGGCAAAAGAAGGCCAGGCGGAAGCTTCGAGCGAGTCGGGAACCGACTTTGCAGCCAATGCGGTTGACGGCAATGAGGCTACGGTTTGGACGGCAGAAGGTGGAAGCGACTCTTGGCTGGAAGTTACTTTCGACCATGAAACGGAAGTAAACCGCGTAGATATTATGGAGCAGGGCAATAAAATTTATGGGTACAAGCTTCAATATAAGCAAGGTGATGCTTGGGTTGATCTTAAAGCCGGCACCAAAATAGGAGCTAAAAAACAGTTCTTGTTCCCGAATATCAGAACCGATAAGGTTAGGTTTTATATCGCTCAATCATTAAATAATCCGCAAATCAAAGAGTTCAGCGTATATGCGGATGCCAACCTTTCGAGAAAGGCTGCGTCTTCTGCTGACTCCGTTACGACGGATACGTTGGTGATCCCGGATGATCGGGGCGTCAATGTCAATTATACAGTGGCAGAAAATAGCCAAAATGCAAATGATGGAGCGCTAGAGACGTTCTGGAAACCGACCAAAACGGCGGGTGCTTGGCTGGAAATGGATTTTTCAAGAACGTCCAGAGTAAACAGAGCCGTTATCAATGAGGCAGGCAACGCAGTAACTAGCTACAAGCTCCAGTACTTTAAAGGCTCGACGTGGGTTGATCTTGTCGGCGGAGCATCAATTGGGGGATCTCTAGAGGTTAATTTCCCAACAGTTGAAACCCAGAAAGTGAGATTGTATATTGTCTCCGCGAATGCTCTTCCTAAAATCAGCGAGTTCAATCTGTTTGGCGTAGGTCAAGCGATAAAAGGATCATCAACGGATGGTAACTTGGCTTTAAATAGAACAGCGACTCAAAGCTCAATCTTATCCAGTTCCAGCGCGGTGGCAAGTCGGGCTGTAGACGGGAATACCGATGGCAACTATAGCAACGGTTCCGTTTCGCACACGGATAATAACGCGCAAGCTTGGTGGATGGTGGATCTTGGCGCGACGAATTCGATTGGGCAAATTCAAATTTTTGGAAGAACGGATTGTTGTGGCAATCGCTTGAGTGATTTTAACGTACTGCTTTTGGACGAGAATCAAAATGTCGTTTGGTCTAACCATCAGACAACACAGCCAAATCCAAGCACGACTGTCGATGCGGGCGGCGCCAACGGCAGGTATGTAAAAATTCAATTAACAGGCACGAATTACTTAAGCTTGGCCGAAGTGAAAGTCTATGCCAAGGCGGTTACAGGAGCAGATAAGTCTGTTTTGCAAAGCTTGTATGATGACTGTTTAACACTTGTAACAAACAGGTACACGGATGAAACTTGGGCGAATTTTTCGGCAGCGCTCACGGCGGCGGAACAAGTGCTTGGGAATCCGGGTGCAACTGAAACTCAGGTAAGTGAGGCTAATAGCAATCTGTTCTATGCCAAAGAAGGGCTGGTAGAAGAACCGGATACTACATCGCCAGTCACTTCTGCGATTGTAACGGGAGCTGTCGGAGCGGATGATTGGCATACATCGGAAGCAACTGTTTCACTCCAAGCAACGGATGACGAATCAGGAGTCAAATCGACCGAGTACGCCATCAATGTCCTGCTCAGCGATAACGGTACGCAGTCGACCGCAGGCTTTGTGCCTTATACGTCTCCTATCGTACTGAGCAGCGGAATTTATGAAATTCAATACCGCTCGATGGATCAAGCGGGTAACGTAGAAGTCGTAAAATCCGTCACGGTGAAGTCGGACCCTGACGCGCCTACGTTCACCATGATGGAGAACGGTAATCCGCTAGAGGACGGCGCAGTATTCGAGGATGGACAGACGGTTACGTTCGAACTGCAAAGTGCAGATACTTTATCTGGGGTGGTTACGCAATCTGTAACGGTGGATGGTACGCCATATGAGCCAGGAGCTCCACTGAATCTAGCGGGAATCGGTGTTCACGTCATCCAAGTGCTTGTAACGGATCAAGCGGGTAACTCAAGTAAATGGACCGCGTACGTGGCCGTTACCGATACGGTTTCGCCAGTTACTTCCGCAACCGTAAGCGGAACCGCTGGAGCGAATGACTGGTATACATCGGATGTGACCGTATCGCTGCAAGCATCGGATCAAGAATCTGGAGTTGCGTCTACCGAATATTCACTTATTGCCGACCAAAGCAGTAACGGCACACAATCGACGAGTGGCTTTGTCCCTTATACATCGCCAATTGTGCTTAGCGACGGGATTTATGAAATTCAATATCGTTCCACCGATCAGTCGGGTAACGTGAGCGCTACCCAATCCATTACCATTAAGTCCGATATTGAGGCGCCTGCTTTCACGCTATCGGCGAATGGACAATCGTTGAACAACGGCGATGTATTCGAGGATTACAAGACGATTACGCTCAATTTGCAAAGTGCGGATCAATTAGCAGGAGGGGCATCTCAATCCGTAACTGTGGACGGAAAGCCTTATGAGCCCGGAGCGCCACTCAATTTCGCCGGGCAGATCGGGCCTCATGTCATCCAAGTCATCGTAACGGACCAAGCAGGTAATGCAACAAATTGGACCGCGAGTGTGAATGTAACGACAAGCAGTAATTCAATGCAACAGCTCTTAAATAAATTCACTGCATCAGGCGAATTGACCGGGTCAATTCAGTCCCAGCTATCCAATAGCTTGAGACAAGCGATGGATCAGTCCGTCAAAGGTCATACGGATCAAGCCGTAAAACATATGCAGGATTTCCTGAAGCATATGAATAATTCTGCTCTGCAGAATAACATTTCCAGCAATGCCAAGAAGGTTCTATCTGCCGATGCGAATGCAGTAATTGAGGCCTGGTCGAAGTAACGATTTCGTTTAGAGAAGAGGCCATGCAAGGGTTGCTTTGTATGGCCTCGCTTTTGAAGGGAGCTAAACATGAAGGTCATTCATCTTATGGATTTCGGAGCGAGACCGAATAGCGGCGAGGATACGGTGCTTCCAATGAGGCGCGCTCTTGAAGCCGCTGCAGCACAGGATATGCCTGTTGTTCTGGCATGCAGTGAAGGTTGCTACGATTTCTATCCAGAGCATGCAGCGAAGGTTCCTTTCTATATTACAAACAGTGCCAGCGAGCAAGAAACTCCGGATGTGACGAAGACGATCGGCGTGCTGCTTCAAGGGCTACGCAACATCGTTCTTGAGGGCAATGGGGCTCTGTTTCGGTTCCATGGCAAATTTACGATGTTCGTCTTCGATCAATGCAAGAATATTGAGGTTCGCAACCTGAGTACGGACTTCTCTAGACCGACGATGTCTGAAATGACTGTAGCTGCAATAGCTCCGGGATATATCGAGGTGAGCGTTCATCCTGATTCGTGGTACGAGCTGCATGACGGGAAGCTGCATTGGAAAGGTGAAGGCTGGACCTATCAAGATGGTCCGGCACAGCTCTTCGATCCGGCAATGAATACGACATGGCGGGTGCCTAGCCCGATTTCATCGGCCATTCATATCGAGGAGATTGAACATGGAAGGTTGCGGCTTCATTACGAGAAGGGCGATGTGCCGGATACGGCAGTCGGACTCACTTATCAGATGCGTGACGGGATTCGCGATCAAGCGGGCGTATTCATTCATAGAAGCAGCAGTATCACTTGGAAGAACGTTAATTTGCATTACACTCACGGTTTAGGTGTTGTCGGACAGTACAGCGAGAATCTGACGTTCGACGGTTTAGCTATCGTGCCGCGCAAGGAGTCGGGAAGAACAGCGGCTGCGTTTGCCGACGGCATTCATTTGTCAGGATGTCGGGGACTTGTGCAAATTGTAAACTGCCAGTTTGAAGGTACGCATGATGATCCAATAAATATTCATGGCACTCATCTTCGGGTTATAGACAAGCCCTCTGCCAATCAGATCCTTGTTCGCTTTATGCATGGTCAAAGCTATGGCTTTGACGCCTTTTTCCCTGGAGACCATATTGAATTCGTAAGAGCCCATTCTCTAGCGGTCTTTGACAGCAATATCGTAACGGATGCTCAGCGTATTAACGCGAGGGACATCTTATTGACTTTAGATAAACCTCCATCAGATAGTATCGCTCCGCATGATGTGATTGAGAATGTTACATGGACACCTCAGGTGGAAATTCGAAACAATCGGTTCGCACGTATTCCGACAAGAGGCATCTTGGTCACTACACGCCGTAAAGTTGTTATTGAACAAAATCACTTCGATCGGCTGATGATGAGCGGCATTCTAATAGCAGATGATGCGGAGAGCTGGTTCGAGTCTGGCCGAGTAGAGGATGTCACGATCAGACAGAATACGTTCAACCATTGCGGGGGGAGAGAGCATCCCGTAATTTATATTGCTCCGGAGAATAGACACGTCGATCTCGATATTCCGGTTCACCGGAACATTCGGATCGAAGAGAATTGCATTCATACTGCGGATGCGCTTTTGCTTGATGCGAAGAGTACACGCGGACTGACATTTCGGGAGAATGACATCACTTTTACAGGTACTGATCGTAAACCAAACGATCTGACCGGGGCTTTCCGTTTAACGGCTTGCAGCGGCGTTCAGCTCCAGGACAACAAGATCATATAGGAGAATGAGGTGCGACAATGAGCGAGTTCATGATAGAAGGAAATCAGTTTTATTACAACGGGGAGCCAGCTCGCATATTGAGCGGGGCGATGCATTATTTTCGAATCGTTCCTGAGTACTGGGAAGATCGGCTGCTTAAGATGAAAGCTTGCGGCTTCAATACAGTTGAAACGTATATCGCGTGGAACATGCATGAACCGAAGGAAGGGCAATTTTGTTTCGAGGGTATTGCGGATATTGTTCGCTTTATCAGTATTGCAGCAAAGCTCGACTTGTTCGTCATCGTCCGTCCAAGTCCGTACATCTGCGCAGAATGGGAGTTCGGCGGTCTACCGGCATGGTTGTTGGCATCCCCGGATATGAGGCTGCGTTGCATGGACAAGCATTATCTGGAGAAGGTAGACCGGTATTATGACACCTTGATGCCGATGTTGAAGCCGATGCTGTGTACGAACGGCGGTCCGATCATCGCGATGCAAATCGAAAACGAGTATGGCAGTTACGGCAATGACCATGCTTACTTGGAATACCTACGGCAAGGAATGAGGGATAGGGGGATGGATGTCCTTTTATTTACTTCAGACGGTCCCGAAGACCATATGCTTCAAGGCGGTTCAATCCCCGGCGTATTATCGACCGTCAATTTCGGTTCTCGGCCGGAGGAAGCATTCGAGAAGCTGCAGCAGTATCAACCGGAACAGCCGCTTGTCTGCATGGAGTATTGGAACGGCTGGTTCGATCACTGGGGGGAAGAGCACCATGTCAGAGGCTTCGACGATGTTGCCGATGTGCTTGACCGGATCCTGAAATCGGGAGCATCCGTGAACTTCTATATGTTCCATGGAGGTACAAACTTCGGCTTCTATAACGGTGCCAATGACTTCGGCAGCTATGAGCCGACCGTTACGAGCTACGATTATAATGCGCTTCTAAATGAGTCTGGCGATATTACGGATAAATACCTGGCCATTCGTGATGTTATCGCGAGATACGTTGAAATTCCGAAGGTGGAGCTTCCAGAGCTGCAGCCGAAGCGGAACTATGGGCGCGTTCAGCTTACGGAGCATGTGCCTCTATTCGCATCACTGCAGCAGCTGTCTTCGCCGGTGCAGCGGACTTGCCCTGAAACGATGGAGAAGCTTGGCCAGAATTATGGCTATATCTTATACACGACCCGCGTAACGGGACCGCGAGCCGCGAGCAAGCTAGCGCTTCAGAACGTTCGCGATCGTGCGCTTGTTTATCTGGATGGCCGCTATCAGGGTGTCATCGATCGCAACACGCATGACATTACGCTGGCGATTAAGGAAAACGACATCCTGCTTGAAATCCCTTCGGAAGGCGCGACACTCAGCATTCTGGTCGAGAACATGGGGCGAACCAATTACGGCTGGATGATGAAGGATTCGAAGGGCATTACGGAAGGTGTGCGACTGGAGCGGCAGTTCCAATATGATTGGACAATCCATACGCTTCCATTGGATCAGTTGACGGGGCTTGAATTTAGTTCAAAGCAGCAGATTAGTACAACTTCCACGCCTACATTCTATAAAGGAAAGTTTTATGTGGAAGAGGCAGGAGATACGTTCCTTAAGTTGGCGGGATGGACGAAAGGCGTTGCTTATTTGAACGGCTTTAACTTAGGCCGTTATTGGAACAAAGGGCCACAGCAAACGTTATATGTTCCGGCTCCGCTCCTGTGTAAAGGTGAGAATGAGTTAATCATTTTCGAGCTCCATGGAACGGAAGAGGCCGTCGTTACTCTGCAGGATTACGAGGAACTAGGATAGGGGGAATACCATGATTCGCTTTGACGATCAGAGAACGATATGGGTTATGGAAACAAAAACAGCGGCATATGCAATAGGGTTATGCGAATCAGGGACAATCAACCATATCTATTTCGGTGAGAAGCTCCCTTACCTATCCGATTATCCAAACGCCTCGATCGAGGCAAAATATCCGTATACGTTAGGCAGCGAATTGAGCGCTGAGGAATTTATGGGATGGTCAAAGGCCAAATTTACGGAACCTTGTCTAAAGGCAACCTTTGCCGATCATGTGAGAGATGTCGTTCTTGAATATTGTTCGTGGAGTATGACGGCGGACACGCTCACAATCGTCCTTAAGGATCAACATTACCCATTGTCGGTGCTTGTAACCTACAAGCTCTACGAAGAGTTCGACATCATCGAGAGGTCTGCAACAATTGTCAACGAGTCTGAGCAATGCGTAGCTCTGGAGGCGGTTCTCTCCGGTTCGACTTACGTGCCTAAGCATCAGAATTATAGACTCGGATATTTGACGGGCAAGTGGGTTGGTGAGACACAATTCGATCAGATGATGCTCACGACTACGAAAGTCGTGTTGGAGAGCAGAAGGGGAACGACGAGTCATTTTGCTAATCCCTTCTATACGCTGGATCCGAACGGACAGGCAACTGAGAAGTCGGGTGAAGTGTATTTCGGCGCGCTTGCGTTTAGCGGGAACTGGAAAATAACGCTTGAGAAGGACCGACTCGGACTCGTAAAAATAAGCGCTGGCGTGAACGACTTTGATTTCAGTTGGGACCTGAAACCGCACAGCAACTTCACGACGCCTAGCTTCTATATTGGCTATTCCAATGCCGGATTTGGTGAGGCAAGCCGCAACCTGCATCGACTCCAGCGTCAACACCTATTGCCAGCCCCAGCAAGAGGGGAATTGAGAAAGGTGCTTTATAACTCGTGGGACGCGACGTATTTCGATTTTGACGAGGACCTGCAGGCTAAGCTTGCGGTGGAGGCAGCTTCCATCGGCGTGGAGCTGTTCGTCATTGACGATGGATGGTTCGGGAAGCGCATGAATGATAAAGCAGGGTTGGGAGATTGGTATGTGAACCCCGAGAAGTTTCCGCGTGGACTGAACGGGTTGATCGAAAAGGTGAATGCACTCGGAATGGACTTCGGCTTGTGGGTCGAGCCGGAGATGGTGAATCCGGATAGTGATTTATATCGCGCGCATCCGAATTGGGTGTACCATTTTCCAACGCGGCTGCGGACTGAGATTCGCAATCAACTCATCTTGAATTTGGCGAGAGAAGATGTTCGAGAGTACATAGTTGGTTTCATGGACGAGTTGCTAAGCAAGCACCCGATCAAATTTATTAAGTGGGACATGAATCGGAACTTCAGTGAACCTGGAAATCCTGAGGCGCCAATTTCCGAACAGCGTGAAGTCTGGGTAAGGCATGCATTAGGTGTATACGAGATAGTGACAAAATTAAAAGAACGACATCCTAAGGTGCTCTTTCAGTCGTGTTCCGGCGGCGGAGGTAGAGTTGATCTTGGCATCATCCAGTATTTCGACCAAGTATGGACAAGCGATAACACAGATGCGTATGATCGGCTTCGCATTCAGGAAGGGTTTTCTTTTGCTTACTGTGCCAAAATCATGGAGGCTTGGGTATCCGACGAGGTCCATCCTTTAAATCAAAGAAAGCTCTCGCTGAAATATAGGTTCCATAGCGCCATGATGGGGAATTTGGGAATTGGCGACAATTTGTTGAAATGGTCCGATACGGAGAAGGAAGAAGCGCGGGAACTGGTCGAGTTGTATAAAAACATTCGTCCGATCGTTCAGCACGGCGATCAGTACAGGCTGCTATCGCCGAGAAACAATGAACTTTCGGCAACGATGTATGTGAACAGGTCGAAGGACGAAGCAGTTGTTTTCATTTTCTTACGTTCCAACTCGTTTGCGAGTACATTGCCCAAGCTCCGTCTTGACGGGCTCGAGGATCACGCGCTTTATTTAATCGAAGGCGAGCAGCAGCCTATTAGCGGCAAGGCCTTAAAGCAAGTTGGGATTAAGTTGAATCTAATCGGCGATTTTGACAGCACAGTCATCCGTATTAATAGGGTTGGATGAGAGGATGTAACATGACGAGCCGCTTGAATCGATATGTTTTAACGGATGAAATATATGCGATATTGAAGAGCCGAATTCTGAACCACGAAATTGCCTCCGGAGAGAAAATCAACATCGATCAATTGGGACGCGATTTAGAGGTAAGCAATATTCCGATACGTGAAGCATTATTCCGATTATCGGCGGAAGGCTTAGTTGTTAACGTGCCATTCAAAGGCATGTATGTGGCCAAAATGTCGTTACAAGAGTTATATGAAATGTTTGAAATTCGGATAGAACTGGAATGTTTGGCGATTCGTAAGGCCGTACTATTAATACCTCCATCGAGTCTGGATCAGCTAAAACTAAAGTTGCAAGCGTATTCCAACTTCGAGAGCATGACAAGTGAATCCAAATTTCAGGTCATCGCCGAAATGAATCAATGTTTGCATGGCTTAATTCTAAATTATTGCGATAACGATTCTTTAAAAAACTTAATCATTAAGTATATCGAAATCATCCAAAGATACTTAGTTTTCAATCAGAAGAGTCTAGATCATCGACTGATTCGAGACGAGTGGGATGAACATATGCAAATCGTAAACTGGCTGGCTACAAGAGAGATGGCAGAGTCAGAGCGGGCTCTTAAGATGCATCTGGAAAATTCGTATAGAAGAACAAGAGCAGTTTTTGTCTAATTTTTTGAGCTCTATCATGTATGATACATCGTCAAGGAGTGGTGTTTATGATGTTAGCTGGAAAAACAGCTATTGTTACCGGCGGTTCATCAGGAATCGGTGAAGCAATTGTTCGATTATTTGCATCACAAGGAGCGAATGTGGTGATTGCCAGTCGGAACACGCTGGAGGCGTCCCGGGTTACCGATCACTTGCAGGCCAATGGGCACAATGTCATTGCCGTGAGAACCGATGTTTCCAAGGAAGACAATGTTCGCGAGGTCATAGAAGAGACGGTTAGGAACTTCGGGAGAATCGATATCCTAGTTAACAATGCTGCAGCTATCATGCCTAAGTATTTAGAAGACTTCGAAGAGGAAGAATGGGATCGGATTTTCAATGTGAATTTAAAGAGCGTGTTTCTGATGATCAAGCATTCCATAGCGGAATTGAAGAAAACACGAGGGACCATCGTCAACATGTCTTCGCTAAACGGTTTGATCGGACAGAAAATGAATCCGGTATACGCGGCAACTAAAGGCGGCATGAACGCGATGACAAAGGCTCTGGCATTGGACTACGCGCCATTCGGCGTTCGAGTGAATTGCATTTGTCCTGCGGGAGTCACGACTCCATTATTGGAGCAATGGATTCTGCAGCAGGATAATCCGGCTCAAACGGTGCAGGACCTGAATGATATGCATGCTTTAGGAAGACCGTCTACTTCAGAAGAAGTGGCGCAGGCGGCTCTCTTTCTAGCAAGCGAAATGTCCGGATTTGTTACAGGTGTTGCTCTTCCCGTCGATGGCGGTGCATCGCTTGGTTATTAATAGATTTTATACCTAAATACAAGGAGATGTTTCAATTGAAAATTACGAAAGTAGAAAGCTTCGTCTTGCACGTCCCGATTACACCTCCAATTACCGATGCCATCAATGTCGCAACACACTGGGGCTTGTCAGGTGTTCGAATCTATACCGACGAGGGTTTCGTCGGCTACGGATATACCGGAACATGTGCGCATGGCGATGATATGATCGTCGATACGATTGAGAAATACTACGCTCCGCTGCTCATCGGCAAAGATCCATTTATGGTGAAGGCGCTGTGGGACGAGATGCGTTTTGGAAAAATGCATTGGATCGGCAGAGCGGGCGTTACGCATATGGCGCTTGCCGCGGTTGACATTGCCCTTTGGGATATCATGGCGAAAGCATCGAACAAGCCATTGTGGCAGCTGCTTGGCGGAGCCAAGTCGAAGCCGATTAAAGCTTATAATACGAACGGCGGCTGGCTGAACTGGTCAAAGGAACGACTGCTGAAGGATGTAACGGAGATCGTAGAATCGGGCTTTACTGGGGTCAAAATCAAGGTAGGCAAGGCAGACCCTCGCGAGGATTACGATAGATGCAAAGCGGTGCGGAAGGCAATCGGTGACGACGTTATCTTCATGATCGACGTCAATCAGCAGTGGAACATCAATACTGCTATGACATGGGGCAAAAAGTTGGAGGAGTTCGATCTGTTCTGGCTCGAAGAACCGCTCAATCCAGATGATATTATGGGGCATAAGAAGCTGGCGGATGCACTTAATGTGCCGATTGCGCTAGGCGAGCATGTTTACAACAAATATGCTTTCCGCGATTATATCCATCAAGGCGCGATTGAGTACTGCCAAGTCGATGTAACACGTGTAGGCGGTATCACAGAATGGATGCAGGTAGCTGGACTTGCCGCGTCTTACGATGTACCGATTTGCCCGCATGTCGGGGATATGGGCCAGATCCACCAGCATCTCGTTGCCTCGACCCAGAATGCGATTATGTTGGAGTACATCCCGTGGATCCGCCATATCTTTGAGGAGCCGGCAACTGTTAAAGAAGGGCACTATGTGCTGCCTGAACTACCAGGCGCTTCGACGACAATTCTACCGAGGTACTTTGAGGAGTATCGAGTAAGGTAAAGCGTGGACAATTTAAAGGAGGATACAAAGGTGTTTGCGTATTGGAGAAACCAACTAGAAAAGTATAAGGGAGTCTTTCATGAGCCCCCGAAACAGGTGCCTTCAGAGAAAGTTGTGGATGGACCTTTAATTGGAAACGGAGATGTCGGCGTTGTTCTTAGTGGCCCTCCTGAACAACAGAGGATATGGATATCGAAGACAGACTTCTGGAAGTCCAAATTGGTGTATCCGAATGGAGGTCTCTGTCTGATTGGGGGGATAGACATTCATATCCCGGAGTTGGCTGGAGCAACGTATTACAGCGAACAACGACTGCTTGAAGCCAAAGTGGTGTCAACGTTTCGTGGGATCGCCTCGTCGGTGACCATGACAACTTGGATATCGGCTGCAGACAATATGCTGGTCGTGGAATTATCTTGTGAAGGGAATGCTGTATCGGTTGCGTTAGACTTGTGGGTTCAGTCAGGGAATGAATCCCAAACCGAATATGGTATTGAGGCCGATGTGAAATGGGCGACAAGAGCATTTAACGGCGATGACTTAGAATGGCCAACCGAAGGCGCTATTGCCCTGCGCTGCTTAGCTGATCGCGGCAGTTCATTTGAATTAAAGCCTGGAACAAAAACCTACATCGTAAGTTATGTGCTGACGAATCATGATGTGGAGGATTATTTGCATGAATCGATAACAAGGATAAAGGACATAAATGAGAGCCAGATAAATGAGATTTACGCTGCACACGAAGACTGGTGGAATCAATTTTGGGCAAAATCAGCGATCGATATCGGTGATGAGCTGCTGGAGAAGTTTTGGTATGGTTCTCATTACATCATGGCCTGCAGCAGTCGCAACAAATCATTTCCACCTGGTTTGTTTGGAAGCTGGATTACAACAGACAGTCCAGCTTGGGCGGGAGATTACCACTTAAATTACAATTATCAGGCGCCGTGGTGGGGAGTATATTCATCCAATCATATTGAATTGAGTGAACCCTACGATACACCGCTGCTAGAATATATGCCAAGTGGCAAGAGATATGCTGAACAATATTTGGGGCGCAGCGGCATCTATTATGATGTCGGAATCGGGCCTAAGGGATTGCCTACTGCGTTGTCTACTACACAAGCAAGCCTGAAATACGAGCACGGTCATTTATTTTTGGGGCAGAAAAGCAATACAGCCTATACCGCAATTAACATGCTGATGCGTTTCTATGCTACCTATGATTTGCATTATGTTGGTCAGGTTGCTTATCCATATTTGTTCGAGGTTGCTAATTTTTGGGAGGATTATTTGACATTCGAAGATAACCGATACGTTATTTATCGAGACGCCATTCATGAAGTCCCAACCTGGGCTGAATCCCATTCTAATGATGAATGGCTGCGGGAATTTGAGGACATGAATCCTATCCTTTCATTAGGGCTTCTCAGGGCAGTTTTCAAAGGACTGATCGATATGTCGAACGAATTGAGCGTCGATGCGAATCGGCGGGAAAAGTGGACACATATCTTGGAGCATATTAGCGGTTTCCCAACGTTTGAGCTTGATGGGAAAACGATTTTTAGGCTAACGGAGCAAGGACGCGACTGGTGGGATGACAATACGCTGGCTATTCAGCATATCTGGCCTGCTGGCACGATCGGTCTCGGTTCAGATCCGCAGCTACTTGAAATCGCAAGAAATACAATCTCAGTAATGAACAGATGGACGGATTATAACGGCTTTCCAACGATATTTACCGCTGCAGCACGTGTTGGCTATGATCCTGAGATTATTTTGCATGAACTTCGTCATCAGTGCCGCGAGCATAGTTTTCCTAATCTATTTATCTTCTTTGGTGGTGGCGGCATTGAATGCTGCAGTGGAGTACCTTCGGCAATCAACGAGATGCTTTTGCAAAGTCATGAGCATATCATCCGGTTGTACCCTGTTTGGCCGCGTGAGAGAAAAGCTCGATTCATGAGCCTGAGAGCCTTTGGTGCCTTTCTCGTTTCGAGTGAACTGTCAGATGGAATCATTCAATACGTTGACATTACAAGTGAGAGAGGAAGAGAATGCCGCCTCTTAAACCCGTGGCCTAATGGTGAAATCAGAATTCTTGAAATTGATGGTAATAGTCGAGAGGAAATTGAGTGGAAATTGGAAGATAGCGTCATCATTTTCACCACAAAAGCAGACAAACAATATCATTTGCAACCTATTAACTGAGTGAGGATGGATGAATTTATGCCGAAAATCAAAGAAGTGCTCGTGCTGCACCACAGCCATTTGGATGTCGGATACACGACTGCCCAGCCGATTTTGCTGGCAATGCAAAGTAGGTACATCGATCAAGCGCTGGAACTTTGTGAAATGACCGAGGAGTGGGAGGAGTATAACCGCTTCAGATGGACCTGCGAGTCCACCTTACCCGTTCTAAACTGGCTGGAAACGGCTTCGGAGCAACAAATCGTACGATTTAAGCATTATTTGCATAATGGTCAGATGAGTATCGTAGCTTCGTATATGCACATGACCCCGCTCACTTCGGCTGAGGAAGCAGCGAGAACGCTGTATCCCCTTCGTCGGCTGCGCGAGGTGTTCGGGATCGAGCTCAAAACAGCCATTCACCATGATATAAATGGGCAGCCTTGGCCGTATGCGCAGCTGTTGCTCGATGCAGGTGTTGAGTTTTTCATCATGGGTATCAATATTCATTTTGGCGGAGTTCCTTTCAATCGTCCAAATGCCTTTCACTGGGAAGCTCCGGACCGCAGAAAGCTGTTAACCTTCAATGGCGAGCACTACTCGTTGTTCAGCCAAATTTGCGACGTCAATGCCAAGTGCACGGACAAAATGGCCGATGGTTTGTCTACCTATTTGAGAAAAATCGAAGCGAATCCGGAGTATCCATTTGACTTCATTTACTTGACAGCGACGAATTTGCCGCTGTACGACAACAATCCGCCTGATCGTGACCTTGCCGAACTATTAAAGAAGTGGAATGAAGAAGACCGGGGCATCCGAATCTCGTTTGTCACGCCCGAACAATTGTATAAAAGGGTCCGAGAGCATGCCGCGAATCTGCCGACTCATGCCGGTGATTGGACGGACTATTGGAACTTCGGTTCAGCGAGCTCTGCGAAAGAAACGAAGTTAAGCCGTCGCACGAAGCATGGTATGAAGGCCGTAGAACTGCTTGATGCTTTCCTACCGGAAGAAGACCTTTCGTTTGTTAGGATAAAGAAGGAAGCCTGGCATCAGATCCACCTGTACGACGAGCATACTTGGGGAGCACACAACTCCGTTTCAGAGCCATACAATTCGGACGTTGAAATTCAATGGATGCATAAAGCCCATTACGCCTACCAAGCAAACAGCTTGACGGGTTATTTGCTTAATGTTCATCTTGAGAAGCTTGCAGGTAACCCGCTACAATCGGAAGAACCGGAAGGTCTGTTGCTTCTTAATCCGACTTCCGTTGCTTTAACGCACGACATTCGCATTCCTTCCAGCTTCAAAACGGAGGGAAGGCATCTCGGCGCCGACCGAATGCGCCATGTTCTAATGAATAACGACGTCCATCATCAAGGGACAAGCTACGGTACGATCGATCTGCCGCCTTTCAGCTGGCGTAAAATACCGTTTGCAACTCTTCAGGAAGCGGAATGGTCAGCGAGCATTATGGCAGATGTTGGGGAAGTCGGAACGGAGGGGGAGGGTCCTTGGCTTCGGAAGGTTAAAATTCAGGAGGGAGCGATCGAAACGCCGTTCCATTCGATGCGCTTCGACCCGTTAACAGGCCGGATTACAAGCCTAATCGATAAACGTCAGGATTGGGAAGTGCTTGATACCTCCAGTCCGTGGGCGTTGTTTCAATACGTACAGGAAACGGTCGATCCCATCCATCATTTGAATATCCGCAGCGCGATCTTTCCTAGAAACGTTGAGAGAGGAAACAACAGTTTAACCGATTGGAACCATAACTGGAAGGCGAGTAGACAATCCTATACCCGGTTAAACTCATGTCGCGTCGAGCGGAGCGCGCATAGCGCCTCCCTGATCCTGAGCTGGGAGGCGCCGGGGGTGGAGCAGTTTGAACAGACATATACCTTCTTTAGCTATCAGCCAGACATCGAAATGAAAGCCTCTTTCTTCAAGCAAGATATTACGACGCCTGAGGGCACTTATTTTGCTATTCCATTAAATCTACAGAAGTGGCGCTGCCATTATGATACGGCTGGACAATGGGTTGAACTGGACGCGCAGCAGATGCAGGGCGTGTGTCGAGATTATATCACGATTGATAAAAGCGTATCGATATATGACGGACAGCATGGCGTGACGATGAGTTGTCCGGATGCACCGCTCGTGCAAGTGGGGAATTTTAATTTCGGCAAAGAGCAGCAATTTATCGAAAAGAACGATAACCCTCTGTTATTAGCTTGGCCGATGAATAATTACTGGGATACGAACTTCCGAGGAAGCCAGCCAGGAGCCGTAACCTTTACCTATTATTTGAATACATGTAGCTCTTTCGATCCGTCTACCGCTATGATTTCTTCTATAGGAGCCATGGCTTCTGTATTTGCAACGCCTGTTATTGATTGTAAAGAAGAGGTTGGTCAATTTATTCAGTTAAGTGGAGACGGCGTTCAAGTATTCGACGTGAAACCTGCGGAAGATAATAGAGGTATTGTGGTGCGCTTAGTCAATGTAACGGATCAAGATACGAATGCGCAACTGCAGTTCCCGAACCGAAACATCGAAGCAGCATTTATAGTCAGTGTCTTAGAAGATATACAAACAAATATTTTGGACATACAAGTTGAATCTTTGAAGATTATGCTAGGAGCAAAAGAAATGAAGCATTTGCTCGTGTTTTTTGAGAGGTAGCACTCGAGAAATTAGAATTAGAAAAAAAAAAGAAAAAGAAAAAGAATTAGCCCTGAGAACAATCTCTGTCTCAGGGCTTCTTGTTGTGCCAACAATGTGTCGGTTGCCAAGTACATGGATCAGAAATCTGCTTCCTGGACATAGCATCACTTGGACAAAAAGAGTGGAACAACCAGGTATATCATTAGCTGGTTGTTCCATTCTTTTTGATCACATTCATATATATTTCAGTCTATGTATGATAACAATTTGTGTATTATACATAACTGATTTTCAATACTATAATTCCCCTAATCTGTGATAATGAAGGATGATACCTACGATTTCACAGCGCCAAGCGTAAGTCCCTTTACGAAATACTTCTGCAGGAACGGATACAAGAGAATGATAGGCCCAATGGAAAGAATACATGTCGCCATTCGCGCGCTTTCCCCTGGCAGCATAGCCGCTGCGTTTTCCAGCGATTTTAATGCTGCTGCATTGCTCTGCAAGTAATCAAGATTGGACATAAGCGCCTGGAGCAAGTATTGAAGATTGTAGAGCTTGCCATTCTCGATAAACAATGAGTACGTAAACCAGTCGTTCCAGTAAGCGATGGAGGCGAATAATCCAATCGTCGCCAGTACGGGGGTAGACACCGGCAGTACGATCTGGAAGAACGTCCGGAACTCGCCCGAACCATCGATTCTAGCTGATTCAATAATGGAGCTTGGCACATCCTTGAAGAAGTTGCGCATGAGAAGAATGTTCCCCGGTGAGACGAGCAGCGCGAGAATCAAGATCAGAAGCGTATCCTTCATATGAAGATAGCGAGTGACCAAGATATAATACGGAGCTAATCCGCCATTGAACAGGATCGTGAAGAAGATGATGAACGAGATTTGGCCGCGATATTTGAGCTCGGGCCTTGATAAGGCATAACCTATCAACGACGTTACGAGTAAGGAAGAGAAGGCGCCGACAAGCGTTACGAAAAGCGATACCTTGTATGCATTCAGAATGGTCGATGTGCCCGAAATAATATAATCATAGCCGGAGGAGCTGAATACTTTCGGTATGAGATGGTAGCCGTCGGTCATCAGTGATCGTTCGTCCGTCATTGATATCGACAGCACCAGCACAACCGGAAGGATACACATGAGACTGTAGATGATGAAAATAAGGTTAATCACGAGCTTGGGCGTTTGTCCCAGCACGGATCCGCTTTTTTGCATTGCAATCACTCCTTCATATCTAGAATAACGAGCTTTCGGAATCGTATTTCTTGACAAGATAGTTGGTCGCAAGTACCATGACGAGTCCTACGACCGCTTGATAGAGACCGACCGCGGATGACATGCCGATATCGCTCGAGCCTCTCAGCGCCCGGAATACATAGGTATCGATAACGTCGGTAGCCGGGAACAAGATGCCGGATTCCCGAGGCAGCGTGAAGAATGCGTTCCAGTCGCCAAGTCCGCCGTTGAAGATTTTTCCAAGCGAGAGCAACGAGAGAATGATCACAACTGGAATCAGAAGAGGAATCGTAATGAATCTTGCCTTCTGCAGCTTGCTGGCGCCGTCGATATCAGCAGCCTCATAATAATCGGAGGAAATGCCGGTGATCGCCGCAACGTAAATGACAGACGTAAAGCCCACATTCTTCAGAAGATAAGCCATTGGCATAATAATTCGCCAGTGGGAAGCTTCGCCATACCAATCGATCGCAGCGTATCCGAACATCCCCCTGATGTGGTTTAATAATCCTTGATCCGGGTTGAGCAAGGCGTACACGATGTAATCGCCAACAATCCATGAGAGGAAGAATGGAAGTAGCATAAGGCTCTTGTAGATGCCCGCACGGAAACGGCCTCCGGTCTCCTGAAGCGAGATGGCAAACACGATTGAGATCGAAGTTACGAGGACCATGATGAGCAGGTTATAGAAAATCGTATTGGAAGTAACCCGCCATAGCGCATCGGATTTGAAGAAAAACTCGAAATTTTTGAAGCCTATCCATTTGCTGGCCCATACACCTGCGACTGGATTATAGTCCTTGAACGCAATGACTACCCCGAACATCGGCAAGTAATTGAAGATGATCACGACGAGCAGCGCTGGTACAGTCATGGCGTAGAAAGCCCAATGCTTCGTGATCTCCCTCAGGAAAGTCATCGGTGAGAGGACTCTAGTTTTCTTCTGTTCACCTTTCACGGATGCTGCAACCGTATGTGATGGGGAACTCATTTTACCACTCCTTCATTCGAAACCTGTTTTGTTGTCTTGTTATCAATGTATCAGCAGCAAGGCGAGGAACAAACCGAAAAATGCGTATTTTCCTACAACAATCCGATTATGAAGCACATGAAAAAATGCACTTTTCACTAATATTGTGCGTTTCCTATCGATTTCGACCACAATGGAAAATCATTCTACAGGAAACCTGTTTCGTATGACGAACAAACAAGCGTAAAAAGAGAGATCATTGAAGGGGCGAAATTGAGCATGGCAATTCAAAGTAAGCTGCACCTGAGCAGCTTGTATACAAAACTGCTTGTCACTTTTACGTTAACAGTCACCTTATTGATCTTCGGATTGTCGGCCCTCTTGTACCGGAACTATACCTCGGCTTCCATCGATAGTATTAATCGGACGAATACGTCTATGCTGCATCAGATCAGCTACAGCGCTAATTACATGGATAACGTTACGCAGAAGTTTATAACCGCAGCAACGGCAGAACCAAGTGTCGCGAACCTCTTCTTTAATCCGGAAGATGATATGGTTCTGCTTGGCGGTGCATTCCGGTTCCTTAACCTGCTTGTTACGACCAATGATTATGTCTATTCGGCTTATACGGTGAGCCTTCCATTAGATCGAATCGTGTCTACAGAGAATGGTGCGTTCTACTCCGTTCACGACTTCTATGATCCTGAAGCTGTTCGGCTCGTGAGAGAATGGAAAGACTCCATGTCCTCGAATCCAATTGCCCGCACAATCCCGAGCGTTAGTTTAGGGGGAGTCAATGTTTATACCTACGTCATGCCTTATCAGGCCCGTTTAGGCGAGCATCTTCAGACAGCTCTGGTTGTTAATATCAAAGCAAGCGTGCTTCGCGCGCTGATTACGTCCTTGAATACGAAAGAAGCTGATTACACCAGTGATATCTTCGTCATTGATGCAAACGGTGTAGTCGTTAACCACACTTCGGCGGAGATGTTCAAGCACAATATGAAGGAAACGAGCTATGCGCGTACCGTACTTGAATCTAATCAATCGTCCGGCAGTTTCAAGACGAATATCGAGGGGAAGCCTTTCAACGTTACGTTTGTATCATCTGATAAATTAAAATGGAAGTTTATCAGTTTGACTGCGTATGACACATTCATGTCGCCTGTGAAAGCCATCAAGTCGTCAACGCTGCTCATTAGCGTCATTGTGCTCTTGCTTGGTTTGCTCTTCTCGCTATTCATGTCCAGATCGCTCTATTCACCGGTTAGAACATTCATCGATTCCGTTCGAAATAAGAACGACGAGCTCGTACGAAAACAGCGTGATCAGCGTCATACGCTGAAGGGTGATTGGCTGAAGCAAGTCGTTCTAGGAAATAAATCATTCGATGAACAAGAATTGGAAGCTCAAAAGTCGGAGCTCGGCATTCACGCGAGTCTTGCCGGAACGGTTCGGATGGTATTATTCCGAATGGATGGATATAAATCGTTCGTGGAGAACTACAGCAAGAGAGACCGTAGACTGTTGAAATTCGCAATCGCTAATATTATCGAAGATCTCTCGCTAGCCCATCATCGCGGTGACGCCATCGATATGGACAGCGATAAGATTGTGCTGCTGCTCGATTCGGGTGGTTCGGAAGAGGAAGAACCGATTTTAGTGGAACTGGTTCGAAATGTGCAGCGTTCAGTAAGTGATTATTTGCGCCTCTCCGTCTCGGCTGCGATAGGAAAGCCGGCAGTATCTGCGCATTTCCTAGGAGACGCTTATTCAGAAACGCTGGCGCTTTCCATGTACCGGCTGGTTACTGGGAAAGGAAGTGTACTCACACCTGTCTTCCTGTCTTCTATCGAGCCTAATCAGCCAGCCTTCCCGGAAAGTAAGGCCAAGCTGCTGCTTGATTCACTTAAGCTTGGTCATCTCGATAAAGCCATTGGGTATTACGACGAGATCATGGAAGGTCTTATCAGGTCGAAGTATGAGACGGTTCTGTCATCGGTTATGCGTATGATGTTTATGATTCGAAGCGCTTTCCCTAGCGTTGCAGACAGTGATCAATCTCGTGTGCCGGACTTACTCCAGGGCTTCTTCATTAATATCGAGAGCATCGAGTCGCTCGAAGAGATTCAGCGGAATTTCGAAGAGATCTTCAAAGGAATCGTAGCTTCACTAGATACGAATAAACAGAACAAGCGTCATATGATCGTGACTCGAATCAAGAAGATGATCGCCGAGCAATATCGGGATCCGAACTTGAATCTAAGCGTACTTGCCGAGGAATTTCAGATGTCGCATGTCTATTTAGGGCGGATCTTCAAGGAATCGACCGGTCAATCCGTCGTTGAACACATCACCGCTGTTCGGATGGAGCATGTTAAGCATTTGCTGGACGAGTCCAACTTGACGACGAAAGAAATCGTAGAGCAGTGCGGCTGGGAAGACTCCAATTATTTTTATATTTTGTTTAAGAAGCATTTTGGAATGCCGCTGTCCCAATACCGCCTTAAGCCGAAAAACACGGATAAATAGCATGATTTTTTTGTAATCTGCTTTTTTCGAAGTACTTCAATCGCAATAAATTGATGGATGGTATGCATTTTTCGGTATTCAAGCGAGATGGTGAACCTCTATCTTAAAATTGAGCTCGGCAACATGATGGGCACACCATTTCGGGGGAGAGGAAGATGACCGATCTACAAAAACGAAGAGGGATCTGCATCATCTGCATCAATTATCCATTCAATGAAACGGGAGGCGAAGTACTTGTCTAAACAGAAGAAACTCGTTGCTTCATCAGTTGCAGTCATGCTTATGGGATCACTAGTACTCACCGGCTGCGGCAGTAATAACAATCAAGCTTCTACTAATTCAGCAGCCAATACGACGAATCAATCAACCTCAAATTCCTCCAACAAGAATTCGAATTCATCAACAACAAACGCAGCGGCTAACGACGCAACAACTAACAACGCAACAGCTTCAAATACAGCTGCTGAAGATCCGGTCGAGATCACGATGTATATTGCGAACTCACCAGTTAAAGACATGGACCGAGTTATGGAAGCAGCTAACAAGATCATTAAAGAAAACATCAATGCTACGCTCAAGCTTGTCGTAACGGATTGGAGCTCGTACCCGCAAAAGCTGAATCTGATGATCTCCTCCGGCGAACCGTTCGACATCGCATTTGGCGCAAGCTGGGGTGATCTGAACTACTTCCAAAGCGCATCTAAAGGCGCATTTGCCGATATGACAGATTTGCTTGACAAATATGCGCCTACGACGAAATCACGTGTGCCTGATTCCGTATGGAACGGTGTGAAGGTAAACGGTAAAATCTACGGTGCCGTCAACTATCAAGTGTGGGGGATGGCAGGAGCAAGGGGCATTCAGCTTCGAAAAGACCTTGTAGATAAATATAACTTTGATTGGAAATCGGTTAAGAGCTGGAACGACCTGACGCCATTCTTCGCTGAAGTCAAGAAAGGCGAGAAAAGTACCATTCCGATGGAAGCGGGACAATTGTTCTCGGGTCAGCCGGTGTACTACAACATGGATTCCGTTGGCGATACAACCGTTCCAGGTTGGGTCAAATACGACGACAAAGATATTAAAGTATTCAATCAGTATGAGACGCCAGAATTCAATGCGTATCTAAAGACGATGCGCGATTGGTATAAGAGCGGCTATCTTCGGAAAGACGCTGCTACACTGAAGGATAACCTCCCTGACCGTAAAGCTGGCAAACTCGCAGCCATCTATACCCAGTCTTTCCCGGATGATGTGGATATGCCGGAAGGTGCAGGTGCCGCTATGATGTCTCAAGCGGATCCTGCAGCGAAAGTTTATTCTTATCAAAAACGGTTCACCCCTGCGTTCATTTCTGCGAGCACGCCTTCTGCAGCAGTCCTGACAATTGGCGCGAATTCGCAGCACAAGGAAAAGGCGATGCAGTTGATCGAATTGCTCAATACGAATGACGAGTTGTTCCATCTGATCGCATTCGGACAGCCAAATGTCGATTACAAGCCGGTGGGCGACAGACAATTCGAGTTAATACCGGATAAGTACAATTTCAACTATTCCGAGTGGGAAGTTGGACAATCTTACGGAAGAATGCTTTGGGACAAGAGCACGGATTTGACCGTTGGGGATAAGCGCCTCAGCACGATCTACGCAGCGGACAAGACAGCAATGGTATCGCCGGTCATGGGCTTCGTTTTCGACTCCGAGCCTGTTAAGACTCAAGTTGCAAATGTGAACTCTGTCACCGCCGAACTGCTGAAGGGGCTCGAAGTAGGTGCAATCGATCCGGACAAATACCTGGATACGTATCTGAAGAAACTCAAGGACGCTGGCGCCGACGATATCATCGCCGAGAAGCAGAAACAAATCGACGCATGGAAAGCGGCAAACGGTAAGTAATGAAAGAGAGCTAGTAGTCGGCACAGAAGAGCCCCTTTTGATCTGGAGATATTATGCCTATCAAAAGGGGCTTTCTTTTGGCGGTCTGCTTTTCTATTTATTTTTAAGAAATATGTGGATTCTGAAGTAGCTCTCATTTCGGTTTCGAAGGAATGTAAGTTTTTCAATGTTCACAGACTCTCTCGTCATTGATAGGTTGGAGAAGAGAAATTAAAGCTAAAACCTCATATGAAGGAGAGACATTAGATGAAAACGATCACGGTTGCCTTGATCGGAGCGGGACAAAGAGGGGCTGGCGCCTACGCTCCCTATGCGATAAATTTTCCAGAGGACTTACGTTTCGTGGCGGTTGCGGAGGGGGATCCGGAACGGCGGGAACGGTTTGCACAATCTTATGGAATCACCGATTCGAACACGTTCGACGACTGGGAAGAGCTGTTAGCAAGACCCAAACTGGCGGATGCTGTCCTTATTTGCACGCAAGATAAAATGCATTTTGAGCCGACGGTCAGGGCTCTGAAGAAAGGCTACCATGTACTGCTGGAGAAGCCGATGTCACCAGACCCGTTGGAATGCTTCATTATGGGAGAATACGCGGAGAAGTATGGGCGTGTGCTATCCGTGTGCCATGTGCTTCGTTATACGGATTTTTTCGCAACGATCAAGCAGCTTGTTTCGGACGGCAGAATTGGCAAGCTCGTCTCGATTCAACATACGGAGAACGTTGAGCATCGGCACCAAGCTCATAGCTTCGTCCGTGGCAATTGGAGCAAAGCTGAGGTTTCGAGCCCGATGATTCTAGCGAAAAGCTGTCATGATATGGATATTTTGCAATGGCTTGTCGATGAGGAATGCGTGAACGTGTCCTCTTTCGGTTCACTGACTCACTTTCGCAAAGAAAGTGCACCCGAAGGCGCTCCCAAACGCTGTTTGGATGGGTGCCCGGTTCAAGATACATGCCCGTACTATGCGCCGCGCATGTATCTCGAAAGAGACGACTGGGTAGGAGCGGTGCTGCGGGCGGTCGTCAGCAATGATACGAGTGACGAAGGCGTGCTCAGCTCGTTAAAGGATGGTCCTTACGGCCGCTGCGTCTATCACTGCGATAACGACGTAGTAGACCATCAAGTCGTCAACCTCGAATTCGAGAGCGGCGTGACCGTTGCGTTCACGATGAGCGCCTTCACGTTCGAAGGAGGGCGTTCGGTGAAGCTGATGGGGACGCACGGCCAGATACGGGCAGATATGGATAAGAACATCATCGACGTTACAAGCTTCGTTACTCGGGAAACGGAAACGATTCATCTGGCTACGGATGCGGCGGGGCATGGCGGCGGGGATACGAATATTATGCGGGATTTTATTCGTCTCGTTCGAAGCGACGGCCAGGAGAAGGGGCTGACCGGAGCGAAGGCTTCGGTGCAGAGCCACTTGATTGCGTTCGCCGCGGAGAAATCCAGGCTGGAGAAGCGGGTCGTGTCCATACGGGAATACGTTGAGGATTTGAAAGCGGAGTTCACCTCCGGAACCTAGAGATTATTTGCTTATTGTATTTTCTTTAATCATGATTGTAGCTTCTTCCATGAATGCTCTCATTTTCACATAGGTCCGGTTTTACGGGTCACGATAGTATCACGAACTGTGCAAGTCGGACAGTCTGATGGTACTGACAAAGAATATAAATTAGATCAACAATAAATAAACCGCCAAGGTATTGTGCTCTGGCGGTTTTTCTTATGCTCGAGCTCCGGTACTTTAGACAATATTGCTCCACAGTTGCCAGAGGATCGACCACCGTTCAGCCATTTCCACTCTCCCGAATCTAAGTCTGAATACCGAACCATAACTAAGCGAAGTTGGCCCTCGTTGGTCAGCAGTTTCTCCGGCTTCGTTCAAAAATTCGAGCCGCAGCGCATAAATAACGTTTCTATGATCGGGGGAATTCACTTGTCATGGCTTGTAATACTTACCACCCGTCGACGCTGTCATCAGGGATTATAATGGCAATAGGTGACCTATCTGCACTTTACCATCTAGTAGTTAACTATGGACCCAACATATCTTGAAACCTCGTTTGTTTCCACACCGCAATCACAATTATGAAAATGCGAGCCTTCCAGAATAGCTTTCGGTACTGGCTTTCAGGAATTCAGAATGCCGAATGCTTGCTGAACTAAGGTATGGCTCACCACGTGCCCCACTTCTTCACAGAGAGGATTTGACACATTTAGAGTTGGGAATTGTACTTCTGTACACGCTAGGTCGAAAGTGTTATATTCGGCTTTAAGTCAATTGGCAATGTGTAATTGTAAACAAATTTGGGGGCTATGTGATGAACTACAACTTTGATTTACCGATCGATCGCCGTAATAGCGCGTGTCTGAAGTGGGACCATTTGGAGAACAGCTACGGCGTTCAAGATGCGATTCCGATGTGGGTGGCAGATATGGATTTCTGTTCTCCGCCAGCAGTCATTGAAGCATTGAAATGCCGGGTCGAGCATGGAGTTTACGGTTATTCCGTAAGACCAGACTCCTACGTGCAGGCCGTCGTGGATTGGCTCGGACGCAGGCATCAATGGAAAATAGAGAAAGAATGGCTGGCACACAGCCCTGGCGTGCTTTCTTCGTTATCGCTGATCATCCATGCGTTTACAAAGCCTGGAGATAAAGTGCTGGTACAATCGCCTGTTTACCATAATTTCTATCGTGTTATTAAGGCACAGAGGCGCGAAGTTGCCGTTAATCCGCTTAAGCTGGATAACGAACGGTACATGATGGATTTTGAAAGTTTGGAATCCAATTTGGATCCACAAGTGCGCATGATGATTTTGTGCAATCCGCACAATCCGGTAGGACGCGTGTGGAGCCGGGAAGAGTTGACCCGCCTAGGGGAGATTTGCCTCAAACACAACATTATGGTTGTGTCGGACGAAATTCATTTTGACCTCGTGCATAGCCGCCATAAGCATATTCCGTTCGCATCCATCTCACCGGAATTAGCCCGGAACAGCATCACCTGCATCGCGCCGAGCAAAACATTCAATTTGATGGATCAGCATACGTCGAGCGTTATTATTCCGAATACGAAATGGCGCGACACGTATATTCAAGCTATGAATGATTTATCGATGGCTTCCCCGGACACATTTGGCGTTATTGCCGCAGAAGCTGCATATCGGCATGGGGAAGAGTGGCTGGAACAGATGCTTCAGTACGTGGAGCATAATGTGCAGGTTGTGACGCGATTCTTGAAAGAACACGTGTCTGAGATTAAAGCGATACAGTCGGAAGGGACATTTCTGATCTGGTTGGATTGCCGTGGGCTCAAGCTTTCGGATCAGGAATTGGAGCACTTCTTTGTTCATCAGGCCAAGGTTGCGCTAAGCGCTGGCTACCACTTCGGAGCTGAAGGTAGCGGATTTATGCGGATGAATGTGGCATGTCCTCGCTCCATCGTTGAGCAAGCTTTATTGCAAATTGAAACGGCTTTCCATTCGATGACAGTCGGGAGCAGATAAAGGAGTGCCGCTTGCTTTTGCTTGAGCCGTTAAATAGGAGGTTTTTGTTGTGATCAGAGCATTCATCGTAGACGACGAAAAACTTGCCAGGAAGGGCTTTATATCCATCGTTCCGTGGGAGCAGTTTCAGATTCAAGTCGCAGGCGAGGCTGCAAATGGGAAGCTCGCCCTCGAATTCATGCAGCAGCATGAGGTCGACCTGCTTTTTCTTGATTTGACGATGCCAGTGATGAACGGGATAGAACTGATGAAGGAAGTCAAGCGGACATTTCCATCCACGAGGATGGTCGTTCTGACTTGTCATCAAGACTTTGATTATATTCAAGAGGCGCTGCGCTTAGGAGCGCTTGATTACATCGTCAAGACGCAGCTCGATACGGAGAAGATCGATGATATATTGGGTCGGATCGTAGAGCGGTTTCAGAGTGAGGATACGAGCTCTCATGGAAGCGAGAAAGTAATAGCTCGGCAGCAGTATTATTATTCCTTGCTTATCGATGTTGCAGCTGCATATACGAATGAGTCTAGTCCTTTTCCCGAACAGCTCACGAGATCAGAGCATGTATATGATGCAGGCAATGGAATGTGGCTGTTCTGTAAGGATAATCATGAGCTGGATCGCGTGATTCAGCAATTTGTCACTGGGCGTGATCATTGGATCTGGGTGGATATTGAAGGCAGCCGTGAACGATCGGTTAATGCAGTCATTAGAGTCGTTGATACAGCCGCACTGAAGCAGATTTATTATAGCTTTAAGTCCGGGCAGAAGATGGGCATTATTTCGTTAAATAACGCAGCATCAGCCGATTCGTATCTCGAAACAGGGGAATGGACGCAGCTGTTGGCTCGCTGGAGTGGTATGGGCTGGATTTATGATGACGCTTCATTTCGTGAGTTCCTAAGAGCGATCGAACATTTAAAGCCTGATTACCATGCAACGAAGCAGCTGAATGAAGAACAATTGGTCCATTGGCTTTCCTGGTTAAGCGGAGCTGGATATGACGAGCTTCTTCATAACATGCACACCTGTTACTTTTGGCATCAACTTGCGGCATGGCTGGCGCATTTTCGAGAGGCTGTGCACAAGCAAACGGGGACGGTGCCATATTCGACGGAGATTATTCTTATGATGATGAAATCCGTTCAGCTTCTTCACGAGAGCGACAATTATGATTTTAATCGGGACGAAGTCGCTGCAAAGTTTCATATGAGCGGAAGCTATTTCAGCCGCTGCTTCAAAGATATCATAGGCCAATCCTACAGCGAGTATACGAAGAACATGCGACTCAAGAAGGCACTTGCGCTGGTCGAGACCTCTCAGCTGCCGATCTATATGATCGCCCAGAAAACAGGTTTTCAGGACGAGAAATATTTCAGCAGAATGTTCTTCAAGCAGTTCGGCAAAAACCCGCAGGAGTATCGCAAGCAACATGGCCGAAGAAGCGGGTGGACGCCGTGAATGTAATCCTATTTCGCAAAAGAAAAGCAAAGTCATTGAAGACTCGCTTAATCTTTATTCTACTGCTTAGCGCATTAATTCCACTGACACTGCTAGGATGGGTGTCTTATTTATCGATCGAAGAAATTACGAGTAAAAAAATTGAAAGCGGTATATTCAACTCGTTGAACCAGGGCAGCTTTAACCTAAACAGCACCTTGAACAATATAGATTATGCTTCCTTGCAGCTAACGAATGAAGGCAGCGTCGGACAGCGAATGAACGATTATTTGACAACGGACAGCATCTATCAAAAGCTGGAGCTGGGGCAAAGCATTCAGCAAAATTTGAATTTGGTCAATTTCACGAACCCTAACCTTGGCGTGATGTTCTATTATTTGCCGAAGACGCGAGAGGTGAGGTTTGAAAACTTGGCGATAGAACCCCAATTCAACTTTAATGAGCTGCCGAAGCTGACGGAGAGGAATGGCGTTCAGTTTTACGGGCCGCATGATTCGTTATATCGGTATGGCATGAAGAAGCCAGTCTTCTCATTGGTAAGGCCCTTGTATTTATCCGGAGCGGATCCCGTGTATTTGTACGTGGAGACGAACGATAAACTGTTCGGTCAAATTATGGACAAGCAGCAGTACGGCATGAATGCCTATAACGTGTTGATTAACGAGCAAGGGGGCATTGTTTACAGTGATCTCCCGAAGAAATTTCAGCTTGGCAACTATACTGAATTCCCCAAATCGTCCGCAGCAGATACTTTTAAGGAGAAGCAAGGAGACTACTATTTGTTCGGCCAGCATAATGAGCAGGGCTGGACATTAATGGTCGTCATCGCCAAGAAGGATTTCGAGAATGAATTCAGCAAGTGGTTTCTCAAATATATTTTGATCGTTTCAGGCAGCTTGTTCATCAGTCTTCTATTTGCTTTTGTGCTGTGGAGAACGGTCTATCGGCCGCTTCGAAAGGTCGGCAGCGAGATACAGTTGCTGTCAAACAGCAAGTTCGATTCCCCCGAATCGTACACCAATATCGTTGAGTTCGATTCGCTCATGCAGAAGTACTACCAGATGAGAGAACGAATTCAGGAGCTGATCGTTGAAATCGAGCAAAGAGAGCACAACAAGAGACAGATCGAAGTCGAGAAGCTGCTTTATCAGATCAATCCGCACTTTATTCATAATACACTCAACACGATTCAATGGCTTGCCAGAATGAAGGGTCAAACAGAGATCGACCAGTTTGTTTCCGTATTCACCCGTATTCTTCATTATAACTTGGGCAAGAAGGGCGAAATCATTGCGCTGCGAGATGAACTGGCGTCCATGCAGGATTACGTAGCGCTGCAGCGCGTCAGGTATGATTGCGAGTTCCAGATCGAGGCGAATGTAGAGGAGCAGCTGCTGGGTACGGATGTTCCGCGATTTATACTGCAGCCGATTGTTGAGAATGCGCTTTATCATGGCCTCAGTGAAGTAGATGGCAAAATTACGCTTCGCATTTATACAAAAATGCCCGAGTCGAAGCTTGTGATTGAGGTTCAGGATAACGGCAATGGCATGTCAGCTGAGGAAATCGCGAAAGTGATGCTTGAAGAGAAAAACCCGCTGCAAAAATCAGGGTTAGGTATTGGACTTGATTACGTCAAGCGAGTCATTGGTGCGTTATACGGCGATAACTGTTCGTTCTCGATTGATAGTCAGCTGGGACAAGGCACGACGGTAAAGCTGATGATTCCGCTTGCAATTGTTGGTTCTCAGAACTAAAGGTGTGAAAATGGTTCGGGCAGGGTAGAAAATGAAATTATCTTTCTCTGGAGGGGGGGGAGGATGAACCATATTCTAACGAGGAACATCAAGCTTCTCTCCCTGAATCGGACTTATTGCAGTTATGATTAATGCATATTCAAACTAGATTCTATGGGGGATGACAGATGAAGAAAAAATTGGCAGCTATGAGCTTGATATCGCTAACGTTACTTGTAAGCGCTTGCGGTGACAACGGTTCAAGCAACACAAACGACAGTACAAGCAACACAGCAACCAATGCTAGCAACAAGACTTCGGATAATTCGACGAATCAAGCAGCGACGAACACGTCGTCAGATGCAGCGAAGTCTGATCCATTCGGCAAATTCGATCAGCCCGTTGTGCTGAATATCGCTAAATCGATTAATACCAAAAGTATCACTTTCCCGAGTGGTGATTCGGTTGATAACAATGAATTTTATCGTTGGATCGAGAAAAAGCTGAATGTCCAGGTTAAGAATGCATGGCAGGTAGAAACAGCAGATGCATATGATCAGAAGATGGGTATTTCGATCGCAAGCCGTGATCTTCCGGATGCCTTCATCGTTAATGAGCAGCAGCTCAAGCAGCTCGTACAAGCGGATCTCATCGAAGATTTGACGCAAGCTTACAAAGACAATGCCAGCGATCTCATTAAAGGCTACTACGATTCCTATGGTGATCGCGTGCTTGGCAGAGCAACGTTCGACGGCAAATTGATGGGTCTTCCAAACACGAATATCGGTCAGCAATACAATATTATGTGGATTCGCCAGGACTGGCTTGATAAATACGGCTTGAAAGCGCCGACGACAGTGGATGAGCTGATTAACGTAGCGAAAACATTCATTGATAAGGATGCAGACGGCAAGGGCAAACATGATACGCTTGGTTTTTCCGGTGTTCCTTCTCTTGCAGGCTGGAACAATTACGCAGGCTTTGACCCGATCATGGGCGCTTACCATGCAACGTTTGATCAATGGGTAAAGGATGCCGATGGCAACGTTGTGTACAGCTCGACATTGCCAGAAATGAAAGCAGCGCTTGGTAAATTGCACGAAATGTATGATCAAGGCATCATCGATAAGCAATTCGCGATCCGTAAGGATTCGGCTGAAGTTGTAGCAAACAATCAGGTCGGTATCGCATTTGGTCCTTGGTGGATTCCATATTGGCCGCTGGAAGATTCGGTTAAGAATGATCCGAAGGCAGAGTGGAAGCCATATATCGCGCCGCTTGATGGCGAAGGCAAATTCTACACTGGCGACCAAGATCCAACGAGTGGTTTCCTAGTCGTGAAAAAAGGCTACGAGCATCCGGATGCAGTTGTTCGCGTGTTGAATGAGGAGTATCAAGGTATTCGTAAGATTGATCCGGAAGCAGCTCAGCTGTACGCTGGTCATCCAGAAGTTCAGCAGCACTGGGAGCTGTGGCCTTATACACTTCAAGTTGGTCCTGAAACAACCGTTTATGATACGCATGTACAAGCTCAAGAAGCTGTAGATGCGAAAGACGATTCGAAACTCGACTCCGAGCTTAAGGGCTGGTATAAGGATTACTTTACAAATCAAGCTAATCCGAAGAAGGATGTTGCCATTTGGGCTAATGCTTCAGCTCGTTTTGAAGGCGCAGCATTGATGAATGACAGCAGAGTCGTCCTGTCACACAATCTTTTCTTTGGTAAAACCAAGTCGATGCAAACAAAATGGTCGATTCTGCAAAAGCTTGAGAACGAAACCTTCCTCAAGATTATTATGGGCGAGCAGCCGCTTGACAGCTTCGATAAGTTTGTAGATCAATGGAATACGCTGGGCGGTAAACAAATTACTAAAGAAGTTACAGACGAAATCAACAGCAATTAATCAAATAGTAAACAAAATAGTACAATGGGAAAGCGCCAGTGCTGAATGCTGGCGCTTTCCTTCTATCATTCCATAGGATAGGTGGAACACCGATGACTTCGAAGAAATGGCTTCTAAACTATCACTTAATGCTGCTTCCGGGTATTTTGCTGCTCATCATTTTCAGTACAGTTCCGTTATTCGGAACCGTTATTGCGTTTCAGGATTTTATTCCGGGAATTCCGATCTTAAAGCAGACATGGAGCGGCCTTGATAACTTCAAATTTATGCTTCAGCTTCCGGATAGCAGACAGGTATTCATCAACACCATTACGATCGCATCAATGAAGATTGTCCTCGGTATGATTATTCCAGTTACGTTTGCCTTGCTATTGAATGAAATTCGTACGCGTGCCTATAAGCGTATCGTACAAACTATCGTATATTTGCCGCACTTTATGTCCTGGGTTATTCTATCGGGGATACTGATTGCGATGTTATCTATAGACGGAATTGTTAACCAGATAACCCACTTGTTTCACAAAGAGCCTGTTATGTTTTTGGCTAATAATCACTATTTCCGTCAAATTATCGTATGGAGCGATGTGCTGAAGGAGTTTGGCTTTAGTGCGATCGTCTATATGGCAGCGCTTGCTGGCATTAACCCGTCACTCTATGAAGCTGCCGAGATCGATGGCGCGACGAGAATGGGCAGATTATTGCATGTGACGATTCCAGGCATATTGCCAACGATTGTACTGCTGTCGACGCTGAGCCTTGGCAACATCTTGAATGCAGGCTTCGACCAAGTGTTCAACCTGTACAATCCGCTTGTATATTCGTCTGGCGATATAATTGATACGTACGTATATCGCATGGGACTTGTCGATCAGCAATACGGACTGGCCACCTCTGTCGGCCTTTTGAAGTCGGTGATCGCTATTATATTAATCTCGATCTCTAACAAACTGGCCGATAAATTCGCCAACTATCGCATCTTCTAAGAAAAGGGGTTTAGGCATGGTTCTTTCAAAATCATGGGGCAGTCGGAGCGCTGATGGTTTCATCTATTTCGCATTAACGCTAATCGCACTCATTTCGTTGTTTCCACTATGGTACACGATTGCTATTTCCTTCAGCGACAAGTCTGCGGTAAATGCGGGGAGAGTATTCGCGTGGCCAGTTGGATTCAACTTGACATCGTACAAAATTATTTTGCAGGATCATAAATTTTTTGCAGCCTTCTTTATTTCCGTGAAAAGGGTTCTGCTTGGCGGCGCGATCAACTTCGTATTAACCGTCATCATGGCTTATCCATTAGCAAGAGACAACAAGAAGTTTCCTGGCAGAACGATTTATATCTGGTACCTGGTGTTCTGCATGCTCTTCTCCGGAGGGCTCATTCCGCTCTATATGACAGTGACGAATCTGCACCTGCAGAACACGCTGTGGGCGCTCGTATTGCCAGGTGCTGTGCCTATCTTTAACGTCATTCTCATTATGAACTTCTTCAGAAACTTGCCGAAGGAGCTCGAAGAAGCAGCAATCGTTGACGGCGCCGGCCCATGGTATACGTTATTGAAAATATTTATACCGGTTTCGATGCCGGCCCTGGCGACGGTCACATTGTTCAGCATCGTCGGCCATTGGAACTCCTTCTTTGACGGACTCATCTATATGAATAAGCCGAGTATGTATCCGCTGCAGACCTATATTCAACAGCTTGTTGTGCGCATTGATCCGGAGCTGATGAAGACGTTGACGACAGAACAACTAATTGAGCTGTCGAAAGCTTCGGATAAGACACTCAATTCAGCTAAGCTGATCGTTGCGATGGTTCCGCTGCTGGCAATCTATCCGTTCTTGCAAAAATATTTTGTTCACGGCATTGTGCTTGGTGCCGTAAAAGAATAGGAGTGAGAGGCTTAAATGAACAATATTCGCAAGGTTCATGTCGTTTTTAAAACGCATCTGGATATCGGATTTACGGATTTAGCCAGCAAAGTTGTTGATCAATATTTTCATTCGTTTATTCCCGGGGCGCTTGATCTGGCAGAGGAATTGGGACAGGAGCAAGGTGGTGCCAAGTTCATCTGGACGACTGGCTCTTGGCTCATTCATGAATATTTGAAAGCAGCAAATCCAGCGCAGCGAAGCCGCTTGGAAAGAGCGATTGCAGCCGGTACAATCGTGTGGCACGGATTACCGTTTACGACGCATACCGAGCTGATGGATCCGATGCTGCTCGAGCATGGCTTGTCGATTTCTCGCAAGCTGGATGAGAAGTACGGCAAGCGTACGATTAGTGCCAAGATGACGGACGTCCCGGGCCATACGATCGGTATGGTTCCGTATTTGGCGAAGAACAACATTCAATATCTGCATCTAGGCGTCAATTATGCTTCCACAAAGCCGAGTGTTCCGGATGTCTTCGTATGGAGAGCGAAGGATGGCTCGGAAATCATCGTTAACTATGCGGGCAGCTACGGAAATATGACGATTGTTGATGGCTTGGATGAAGCTCTATATTTCGCGCATACGAACGATAATATGGGACCACCTTCGGCAAGCAGTATTCACGAGCTGTACGAACGGCTGTCCGAGCAGTTCCCGAACGCAGCCATCGCGGCCTCAACAATGGATGCCTTCGCGAGCAAACTTATTGCTTTGAAGGATCAATTCCCGGTCGTGACCGAAGAAATCGGCGATTCATGGATTCATGGTGCGGCATCTGATCCATTAAAGATAGCCCAGTATCGGGAACTGCTGAAGCTGCGCGACAAGTGGGCCGGCGAAGGCCGATTGGATGCTGGCTGTCAAGAATATGCCGACTTCTGCGAGCAGCTAATGCTCGTTCCCGAACATACATGGGGCATGGACGAGAAGACGCATTTGACCGATTTCAAGCATTATTCGGTTCAAGAATTCCATGCAGCTAGGCAGGATAATATCGTCAAGAATGATGTAATCCCGGCCCGATATGCAGGGTACTTCGGCATTTATGGTGGTGACCCGCACCACATCGGAACGAATGCTGGCAAAAGCTTCAGCTTATACGAAAGCTCCTGGCAGGAGCAGCGGGATTATATCAACAGTGCGATAGCCGCGCTGTCCAAAGACAAGCAAGACGAGGCGCGAATGGCGCTTGCTGAGCTGATTCCGAGTGTGTCGAAGGTTAGTGGGCACGAATTCGAAATCGATCAAGAGCAGCAATTAGGCTGCTTTACCGTTCAATTCGAACGCGACGGCTCCATCGTTAAGCTCGTTGATGAGAAGGGGAAAGCATGGGCCGACGAGCAGCATCGGATCGGTGTCTACGAGTATGAGACATTCGGCATGGATCACTATAATAATTGGTTCAGAGATTACGTTGTCAATTGGGCTGAAACGTGCTCCTGGTCGGAGCCTGACTTTGGCAAGCCAGGCATAGAGTTTGTGGAGCCGAGACCGGAGCACAAGCGGTTTTCTCCACGAGTTCGTGAAGCTGCGGTACGGGAAGACGCGCAATATGATGAAGTTTGCTTGCAGTTAAGTATGAGTGATGAAGCCTCGCAAATGTATGGTGCACCTAAGAAGCTGCAAGTTCGCTATCGTTTCTTCAAGGAGACGCAGCGCATCGAGGTCGAGCTGGATTGGTTCGATAAGCAGGCAAACAGGCTGCCGGAAGCCAGTTGGTTTTCGTTCATGCTAAATGTCGACAATCCGAATCTGTGGAAGATGGACAAGCTAGGCGAGAGGGTATCGCCGCTTCATGTTGTGAAGAACGGCAATCGCAGCCTGCATGCCGTGGGTACGGGCGTTTATTACGAAGGTAGCGACGGCGGCGTGAATCTATTGACATCAGACGCGTGCGTTCTATCGCCTGGAGAAAAACGGATGCTGCAGTTCAATCAGCAGTTTGCTCCATTAGAGGGCGGCATGCATTTTAACCTGCATAACAACGTATGGGGAACGAACTTCCGCATGTGGTTTGAAGATGATATGAAGTTCAGATTCTCGCTCGAATTGAAATAATCATGTGAAGGAATACACTTGTAACGGCACATCAAGCTAGCCGCTTGATGTGCCGTTTCCTATAAGCAAAGGGCGGGATAGCGAGCTGCTCTCTTAGTTCAATTGCAGGTGGATCTTCCCGTCCTCAACTTTGACAGGGTAGGTAATAAGAGACTTGCATGCGGGCTTCCGCATCGGTGCGCCGGTCGATATATCGAACCGTCCGTTATGCTTGGGGCATTCGATCACATTACCCATCACGAGCCCGTCAGCGAGATGCACCTTCTCGTGCGAACAATGGCCGTCGGTTGCATAACAGATATCCCGGTCAGTGCGGTAAATGGCAAATGTGCGATCACCATAATCGAAGCGGATGACGTCCTCTTGCTCAACATCGTCTAAGCTGCAAACTTCAATCCAATTGCTGGTCGTTGTCATTTTTCATTAAACCCCTTTGGAGTCATTTTCAATGCGATTGGCAAACTCACGGTAACGCGTTACGACAAAAGCCTGGTCTTTCCGGATTCGCCATAAGGCGGCCACTGTCTCGCGGAGCGCAACCCGAAAGCTTGGAGCGGCGGCAGGACAATATTGCTTGATTTCTTCATGCAGTGCAGGCAGGTTATAGAACGGAACCATAGGGAACATATGATGCTCCATATGATAATTCATGTTCGTATAGAGAAACCGAAGAATCGGGTTTGTATAGAACGTTCGGCAGCTGAGCCGGTGATCCAGCTTATCCTCGAACAGTCCAAGATGCTGGGTGGAGTTCAGGCATGTCATCAGGAAGTAGCCGTAATACGCAGGCAATCCGACAAACATCAACGGCAGGATGCTGTGCACATAGAAGCAAAGTGCAATAATAGCGGTGTAGAGCAGAAGAAAGATACGTGCCTCCCAGAATAGAGAGCGATATTCGCTGCTTGGAATGAGCTCATTCTCTTGGGCGTTCAGTCGACCGAAAGCATGCTTAAATAGTGATTTCGCCGTATTAATTCGCAGGTCGTCAATACGAAGAAGCGATTTGAGCAGCCGCATCCACCTCGGAGGACGCGGTTCCATAATTTCCGGATCACTGCCGACAATGATCGTATCCGTGTGGTGGCGTACATGGCTCCAGCGGAAATTCGTGGCTTGAATGAGAATGAGGAACGATGTGATCTGATAGATGGCTTCATTAAGCCACGCGGTTTTGAAAGGTGTTCCATGGCCATACTCATGCCACTTCGATACGGAGGAAACCGAGTATATGGTACCGTAAAGAGCAAAACTGGGAATTGCCCACCACGTCCCCCATGATAAGTAAGCGAGATAGCCTGAAGCACTAAGGACAATGAGCCATAACAGAATGTCTCGAACCGCAGGTGCGTTTCTACGGGTCATCAGCTCTTTCAATCGTTTCCTCGGAATGGGACAGGTGTACCAATCGGCGGAGACAAGTCCTTTCTCGATCGCTTTATCTCGCTCTGGCCCTATTATGCTGTAATCTCGCTTCGCCTGTTCTCTCATAATTGCGCTCCTTGTCCAATGTAGTTACTCGCTTACTTTATAGTGTAATGAAGTGCGAATGAGCTGGCTTTCCAAATCATACGAAATAGTTTTTGGTACATCAGAGAATATCGAAAGGATGAAGCAATAGAATGGCACGCAAATCATCATCAGGCGCGATGCGCTGGCTTTATCCGGATATAGCGGAATTGGATAGGGATCAATGGTCAGATGTGAAGCCACCGAGGGGAGGGCTGATTCCCGAGCTAATTAATCTGGGATGCCAGAAGTATTCGGAAGCGTATCAGCTTACAATGCATGCTCATGAGCAAGCTTACGAGTTTGTTTATTTGGAGCACGGAAGCGTGACTTGGGAGATAAACGGCGTTCACTACCCGACGAGCGCAGGGCAGTGGTTCTTTACTTATCCGGGGGAGCTGCATAAAGCGAGATTCGATCATATGGAGCCAAGCCGTATTTGGTGGTTGATTGTGAAGGATCCTGCCTGCGGATCTAGCTGGCTCGGGCTGGTACAAGAGGAGCGAGACTTTATTCACAAGCGGTTGCTTCAGCTGCCGCGTGTATTTCGGGGGAGCAATCGGGTGCGGGAGCAATTCGAGCGGCTAAAGGCGACACTGGAGCAGGAAGGGGAAGGCTTGAAACTATTTACCAGGCATCAAGTGCTTGAAATTTTGTTGGGATTGCTTCAGCCTGCTCCGATAAAGACGATCGAGCCCGGGCTCCGGGAGCAGATGGTGCACCTGGTCAATCAGCTTGGTCAGTCGCCTGAAAAACGGTATTCCATTGCGGAGATGGCTCAATCTGTTAATGTGAGCGAATCGCACTTCTTTAAAATCTTCCACGAAACATTCGGGCAATCGCCTGCAGCATATTTGGAAAGGATTCGAATTGAGCGTGCATGCGTGCTGCTCCAATCAAGCCAAGCGATTATTGATGTTGCGCATGAGCTTGGGTTCAAGACAAGCCAGCACTTTACGAATGTGTTCCGAAAGGTGATCGGCTGCTCGCCGAGCATGTGGAGACGGTCGGTAGAATAAAACAAGGCGGCCGCCAATGGCGCCCTGTTCCGTGAATATTGGATGAGTCTGTTTTAGATTTTTATGAGTAGGCGGTTGTTGTTTTATTAAGTTAATCGGCTTTGCTGTCGATAGATTGTCGGAGCAACGCCTGTCAGTTGGCGGAACACTTTAATAAAGGCGTGAACTGAAGAGAAACCATATTTTTGGGCAATCATGGTAACGGAATCGGTGGTGCCGCGTAGGTCGGCTTGTGCTTTATTGATGCGGCATCGGTTCCAATATCGTGTAGGCGTGAAACCGATCTGAGCACGAAACAACGAATGGAAGTGGCTTCGGCTGAGCCCTAGTGTCGCCGCCCAATGGTCGATATCCCCATTTTCTTCTCCAGCCTGTTGCTCCATTAACGTCTTTAACTTGGCGATCCGTGGGTCCATATAATCGTTTTGACGTTGAATGAGCTGATAGACTTGATGCAGCAGCAGGTGGAAATAGCCGTTTATAGCAAGCATATCCGGATAATCCTCATGATTGTATACTCTGAACTCGGTTGATACGGCTTCGAACAATCCTTTCCAGAAAGGAATTGACTCGACAGAGAGCCGTTCAGGGATTCCCATGTCGATCGGCTCATCAAGCATGCTGTTGTCGTAATCCTCCGGATGGTGGCACAACAAATCACCGGGAATTGTCGCTCCTGATTTTGACCGATACGACCATTCGAAGAACACACACCGGAACGCGAACGGATTCGGCCCCTCTACCTCCCACACATGCATTATACCCGGCTGCAGGAAGAACAGCGTCCCTGTCTTCAGCCGTACAATGGTACCATCCTCGTAGATTACTTTAGCGCAGCCGGATTCGATGAAATAAAGAGAAGGAACGAAACAAAATCGAGCCGGATGTCGATCTTCCGGACGAATAGGGACCCGAATACCGAACCGTACAAAGGGATACATTGGCTGCATCTTTAACCTCATCTCCTACGTATTTAATTGAAATTATCATACAATCGGATAACAATAATAGTTCTCGCTAAAGACGGAAACTCCTGTGGGTGTCATAATTAACTTAGTTAGAAAGCGATTACAATATTAGGGGGATGAAGCAGAATGCCGCATGCAAATGGAGTGCCAACGCAAGAAGATGTCGATTTTTTCAATACAAACGGATATTGGATCTCGCCTAAAATAATTAGTGATGAAAGGCTTGAAAAATTGCGTGATAGGATGGAGAGGGTATACCAGGGAGAGTTTGAAACCGGAACAGCACCTGATGCCGTATGGAGCCGGGAGACAAGCCGTCCCAACTCCCTTCGAAAGACTGATAATGCAAACTTGTCAGATTTAACGATCCGAGCGCTAGCCCATGACTCACAAATCGGACAGATCGCCGCAGCCTTGAAAGGGACGAATACGATTCGTTTCTGGGAGGATCAGCTGTTGCTTAAACCAGCGCAATCCAGCGGAAACGCGGCGAATGTCGGCTGGCATCAGGATTATCATTACTGGGGATGTTTTCAAAACCCGGAGACGATGATCACCGCATGGGTAGCTTACGATGACGTTGACTTGGATAATGGCTGTATGCAAATGGTGCCAGGCAGCCACAATTGGGGGATTTTGAACGGTAACGACTTTTATGAGCAAAACATGCAGAAGCAGCTACAGGATATGGCGCCGGAAGGGCAAATCGCTCGTACCGTACCTATTATTATGAAAGCAGGTCAAATAAGCTTCCATCATAGTTTAACGATTCACGGAAGCGGGCCAAACATATCTGACCGAGTACGCCGTTCGTCAGCGCTTCATTATCTTACAGCAGAGACTCGCTATCGAGCGGGATTCGCCGATGAATACTCGGAAATCAAGAAATTCATCGCTGCCGGCGGCAAGGACGGAGACATCGTGCAAGGAGATATGTTTCCGATCGTTTATAGTCGAACTTAATTCATGATCGAGCGGCGAACTATTCCCAATTTGATTATTAATTAATAGGAATCCCCCTCTCTGGGGAACGTCCATAGTTGAGACAGATTACGGCAATATAACAGAAGAAACCTTGATGACCATTTAGCTTGATCTATCAAGGTTTTTTCTGTCTGAGTATTGGTTATAGTCTCGGGAAAACAAGATTATAGAAGACATATCAGGGTTTATATCCTGGTTCACTTCCCGAAGCATACCACTCCTTATAACCTTGGTAGTTAACTATAGTGTAGTAGTTAACTATAGTATAGTAGGTATATACTATATAATTTAGTGATAATATATTCACTTCTTACGTTATTAAGCCTACTTACATATAATAGTTAACGAGCCCAGAAGAGGGCAAATTCGAGTAGAAAGAGAGAGGAGCCTACCATGCAATTTCGGAGATTGGGAAAGAGTGGGGTAAAGGTCAGCGAGATTAGTCTGGGCAGTTGGCTGACTTATGGAGGATATGTCGAGCGGGAGAACGCGGTCAAATCCATAGAAACCGCCTATGGACTGGGCATCAATTTCTTCGATACAGCGAATGTTTACGAGCGGGGAGCGGCTGAGAAGCTCATGGGAGAAACGCTGCGGGCATTCCCTCGCGAATCGTACGTGCTAGCGACCAAGGTGTTCGGGCAGATGGGCGATGGTCCTAACGACCGTGGACTTTCACGTAAGCACATCATGGAGCAATGTCATGCAAGCCTAAGGCGGTTGGGGGTCGAATATATCGATCTGTATTATTGCCACCGTTTTGATCCACACACGCCAATGGAAGAAACTCTTCGTGCATTGGACGATCTGGTACGACAGGGCAAAGTGCTGTATGTGGGGGTCAGCGAATGGACGGCATCGCAGATGGCTGAAGCGCATGCGATTGCTGATCGTTACCTGCTCGATCGCATAGTTGCAAATCAACCAGTTTACAATATGTTCAATCGCTATATCGAAAAGGATGTCATTCCTTACGGGGAGCGTGGTGGGATCGGACAAGTTGTTTTCTCACCACTTGCTCAAGGTTTATTGACGGGCAAGTATGTCTCTGTGCAGGACCTACCAGCAGATAGCCGGGCATCCAAACTAGATGGAATGCGAAAGGGGCTCACCGAGAAGAAAATCGCCAAGGTGCAGCAACTGAGCGAAGCGGCGGCCGAGCTGAACTTGACAGTCGGACAGTTGGCCTTGGCATGGATTCTGCGGCAGACGAACGTAAGCAGTGCCCTGGTAGGCGCAAGCCGGCCTGAGCAAGTAGAAGAGAACGTAAAGGCAGCCGGCGTTATGCTGAGCTCCGACATGATTGAGCGCATTGAAGGTATACTGGCATAACGGTCCCATTGGATGAGGAGCACCCTCAGCTTCCTCAGGATCTTTTCTGAGTAAAAGGTTTAAGAAACTAGAAACAACCGTAATATAATCAGGGGCAGATTGCCGAGGCGGCAGCTGCGCCTTTTTTTTGAACATGATAATAGATAATTAGCATCGCGCTAGGAGATTTCGACCTGATGGCGAGTGAGTTTACGATAGCCTCGACTACAATGCTTTTCCAGCTGACGCAAGGGCGTTGGAACGAAGCCATTGGGACATACGGGATACGTATGTTCTTTTTTTTTGAACTAATCCTCTTCATCGAATTTAGTAAACATTTACTAAATAAATTCTAATGATTTCAATCGTGGACGTTATAATGAATCGCAGCGGATATATATGCACTTAGAGGCGTATTTGCAGTAAGAGAGCCTGATTTAGCATTAAAGCATTTAGAACATCTGAGTACAGTAAGGCTTCTTGGCGAGCATGTTCCGTATTTTGTGGAAGCTTTCCCTGAGGGGAACCAACGTCATTTGTCGGCCGAAAGCGGGCTATACGCTAGAATTTTTATTGAAGGACTGTTTGGAATTCGCCCGGTCGGCTTTAAATCGTTTACCTGCAATCCGCAACTGCCGACGAATTGGGAAGAAGCAGCGCTTAGGGAGATTCATGCATTTCAAACGGTGTTCGATTTGGAAGTGACTAGGAACGGTGAATGTAATCGATTAAAGGTATATGAGAAAGGAACGTTGGTGTTTGACCAGTCGGCAAGAGTTGGGGAATCTTATCTGGTATCGTTAACTTTGAGTTTATAAACTTTAATCAGGGACATAATGATTTTGTTAACTATCAGCAAAGAGAGGTGAATCGTTCTTGTCGAATCAAAAATGCTACTATTCATTCGAAGATCCATCCGGCACTACGTTTGAATACCGAGCCACCAGTTTACAGCAAGCCATGGTGATAAAGAAGAAGTTGGCCTTAGACATGGGTATTTCCAAAGAGGCTTTTGAGCTAACGAGCATAAGCAAAAAACGAAGTCAGGACATTTAAGAAACTGCCGCGTAAATCGCGGCTTTTTTTGTGGTTATTCTTGATTACTGCAGATACCGTCACATAGGATCGCCCGTTGCATGGTCTCTTGGCCGGATGCGAGGATGATGAGACGCAGAATTTCTCATCGCACTTCGTATCTGATGGATGGATTTTAAATAACTCCCAAAAGACCATAACACGTCTGATTTTTCAGACGTGTTATTTATTGTGAGTGCAAGCCTACTTTTGGACATGCTAATCTTGTTTTGATAGTCAGAGGTCTATCTTTTATATGAAATCGAGTACTATACATGAACTCGCTCCTCACTCTATAATTGTCATAATGCTGATAACACCGGGCATCAATCCACATAGATTGGGCTGAGTAGATGATCCGAAAACCACTTTCCTTTCAACACCGATTAATGCTGGTTATCCTCTTGACCGTGCTGCTGCCGTCGGTACTTCTTAATTTTCTTACCTTCTCCACGATAAAAACACAAATGCAGGAAGACGCTATTACATGGCTGAAAGGGATTACGGAAAACTCGGGGCGAACGATGGATAGCTATATTCAGCTTGTCAAAGGGATTACCAAAAATCCGGAATACGACAGTACGCTGATGAACATATTCGAGAAACATCGATTCAATACGAACGGTTTATACGGCTATTCATTTGAGGAGCAGGTACAAATCAATGGCTGGCTGTCCATGTTAAGAGAAATGGATAATAACATCTATGCGGTTAATTTCGTTGATTTAAATGGTAACCGCTTTCATTTGGGCAAGGACTATGTGGATATAAACAAGGAGTGGATTAATAAAACCCGTGAATACAATGGAGGAAGCCTTGTTTGGCCCCCTGAAAAGCTTGGGAATGGTGAAACGGTATTCTCGGTGACGAGAACGATTATTAATCCGAATTCCTTTCATATGACGGCGACGATTCAGCTTGTGTTTCAATTGAATTTCCTTACGCAAACGGATAATAAAAACTTTTTGCAGCACGGAGATTTACTTGTTCTGGATCGTAAGGACCAAGTTATTTTTGATTTAAGCGGCAAATGGACCGGCGAGAAAATGAACTGGGACTCGCAAGATCAGAATTTTCATGTCAGCTACAATTCTAACTTAACCGGCTGGCGGCTCGTCGGCACACTGCCCGAGGATGTTTTATTCCAGAAGGTCGATTACCTTCGCAAATGGATCTTACTAGCCAATATTGTATTTATATTATTGACGATGGCAATCGTCTATTTGCTCAGCTATCGAATTACCAGGCCGCTGTGGAACCTTAGCAGGGTCATGCAGCAAGCTTCGAAAACGAACTTCATCATCGACACGATCAGCTTCAAGCGGAGAGATGAAATCGGCATGATAACGGGCAGCTTCAATCAGATGGTCAGAAGAATTCATAATCTGATCGATACGGTGACAGAAACGGAACGCAGACGAAAGCGGTCGGAAATCGAAGCACTGCAATCGCAAATTAATCCTCACTTTCTCTACAACACATTAAGTTCAATTACCATGCAGGCAGAGCTTGATGAGAATTATAAAATTTCGGACATGTCCGCCTTGCTCGGAAAGCTGCTGCGCTATTCCATCGGCAGCCAGGAGGAGTGGGTGGAGGTGAGGCAAGAATGCGATTATATCCGGACGTATATACGCATCATGCAATATCGATTCCCATTGATTCAGTTCGACCTGCACATCGACGAAAGCGTCAATCACTGGTTAATGATACGCTTATTAATTCAGCCTATTGTAGAGAATGCAATCATTCATGGCATCGTTCCGAAAGGAAAGGAAGGACAAGTTAGTATTCATGTCGGAGTGAAAGAGGTTGAAGACGGTGAGAGCAGGCTGTTTATTTCTGTCAAAGATTCCGGTGTGGGTATGGACCAGCACGCGGTTGACGAGACCATGGAACGATTGAAGGAGTACGAAGCACAGCCGGGGGGAATCGGTCTGCAGAACGTTTATAATCGCATCGCTCTCTCTTATGAAGGCGATTTTCAATTTGTTATGCAAAGCAAGTTAGGAATTGGCACGTGGTTCTATATTGAAATTCCTGGGAGGATCGGCGCATGAGAATCATGGTAGTCGAGGATGAAGAGCTTCTTCGCGACGGGCTTATTAAAATGATCGGACGAATGAGCTTGAACGGTTCTGTCGTCGCCATTGCCGGTAACGGAGAAGATGCGTTAGAGCAGCTTTCCCACGTAGGTGTTGATTTAATTATCACGGACATCCGGATGCCGAGAATGGATGGATTGCAGCTATTAGAGGAAGTGCAGCGGTTGAATCTCGATATACGTTCAATCATCCTAAGCGGGTACGATGATTTTGAATATGCGAAACGAGCATTAAAGCTAAACTGTAAAGATTATTTGCTGAAGCCCGTTATGTTCCAGGATCTCTATGAGCTTCTAAGTAAGATTGAGGCCGAGTTCATTGCGATGCAGACGAAGATGATTGAAGAAGTAAAACTGAAAGGGATCCTCAATCAGAATCAATCTCTCATTCGGCACGAGTTCTTGAGAACGTTCATACAGCTGGAGAAGATGCTGCAGATTGAAGCACGCCTTGCCGAAGCGGAGACAATTGGCGTTTATTTACAAGCGAGCTGCTACTCGATCATCGCTGTTCAGATCGAAGAAAAGCCGGAAAAGAAGCGTAACTATGGAAAAAACGGTTGGATGCTTATGAAATACGCCCTACATAATATTGTTGAGGAATTGACCAGTTATATGCCGTGTTATTATGACGAACATGAAGTTCTCATTGTGCTCCATGCGGGCATCGCGGATGAAGAAGAGTTGAATGTGTTAGGTAATCGGATTGCAATGAAAAGTAGAGAGCTATTAAAAATAACCGTTTCTATCGGGATTTCCGAGAAGCATGACCTATATCACTTGTCTCTAGGTTACGGGCAAGCAACGCGGGTTCTGAAGTACCGACTCATCTCCGACCAGCCTATAATCGAATTCCACTCTCAAGTTAGCCGCTATACGAACCATTTGATCAAGCCGCATATGGATCAGCTGGCAGAGCTGTTCGATCTCGATCATGCGGATACCGCTATTAAGCAGCTCAAAGAATGGTATGAAGCCCTCAAGGCTGCAGAGCTGAGTCTGGGTTCTCTTGAAGTCATGGAGCAAGAAGTGAGAGTGGTGTTCCATTCGTTACTTAGACATTTTGTGAAAGAACTAGGTGACCGGGAGTACGATCTCGGAGCGGAAATCGGAATCATGGAAACGGCAGACTCCTTCTATGCGAGAATGAACCCGCTGCTAAACGTACTTAAGGCAATCAGCTCTGACAGCAAGAAGGGGTTCATAGAGAATTGCACGTCCAAACAAGTGATGAAATACATAAGGGAACACTACAACGAGAATATCAACCTAACTTCAATCTCGGAATTTATCTATATGAATCCAGCTTATTTAAGCGTCATGTTCAAGAAGAAGGCGGGAAAAAGCATCATCGAGTACTTAACCGAGGTGCGAATGGGAGAAGCGAAGAAACTGCTGTTAAATATGGAGTTAAAAACCTATGAGATTGCGGAGATGGTCGGATACAACGATGCCGCATACTTTTCCACGCTATTCAAGAAATACAGTGGTGTATCTCCACTCGAATACAGAACTATAAATATTCGAAGATAATCTATATTTCCTTCATGGGAGCGGGAGCGTTCCCCCTATACAATCTAAGTAGTTGGATACGATTCAGTCAAATCAATTAGGGGGGAACAAGAATGCAGAAGAAAAATTTGCTGCTCAGCTGTGTGGTTGCATTGACAAGCTTGTCTCTAGTCATGGCCGGCTGTTCAAGTAACAACTCATCAGATTCTAAGGACAACGCAACGGCAAGTGCGAATAAGGGAGCTAATGCAGAGGCTAATAAGGAGGCCAATACAGAAGCTAACTCAGGGGCCAATTCATCTGCTGATACGACGAATAATAATGCGCCAGCAGCAGATCAAGCGGAACCGATTAAGGCACAGTTTTATTATGATTTCGCAGCACTCACCAAGTACATTACCGATGTCAATCCGATAGTTCAAGCCTCAGACAATGTCACCTTCGAAGGTGTTCCTTATACCGACACGACGGCTTACCAAACCGCGGTGCGCATCGGATTTACGACGCAAGAGGCACCAGATCTCTTCAAATGGTGGAATGGCTACAAATTGAAGGAGCTGGCAGATAGCGGGAACTTGGCAGATATGACGGAGCAATGGAACGAGCTAACCGCGGATGAGAATGGCATTCTGCCCTCGCTTTCCGGTCCGTTGACTGTTGACGGCAAAATCTACGGCATTCCAGCGTCCGCCCATTATTGGACGATCTTCTACAATAAAAAGGTATTCGCGGATAATGGATTAACGGTTCCGACAACATGGGATGAGTTCATCAAAATTAACGATACGCTCAAAGCGAAGGACATCACACCAATTGGTACTTCGATTAAGGATTCGTGGAATGGATTTATTTGGTTCGAGGATCTTATGATTCACTCTTACCCTGAGGTCTATAAGAAGCTCGTTGTCGGTCAGGCGAAATATACGGACCCTGAAGTGGTAGAAGTGATGGAGCTATGGAAGTCCATGTACGATAAAGGCTATTTCTCGAAACCGATGACGATGGACACCGAGATCCCGCCAGCTTTTGCAAAAGGTAAAATCGGCATGTTCTTGTGCGGTACATGGTATGAGAGCTTCTTGACCGGCGCAGGCCTCAAGCCTGAGGAAGGCTACGGCTCGTTCATTATGCCTGCGATCAAGCCGGAAGCCGGCAAAACCGTTATCTCCGAAATTACACCGTTTCTAGTTTCGAAGAATGCCAAAAATAAAGAGGGTGCCATTAAGGCTGCTCTTGCGCTTACGAAGAAAGAAGCAAATGAGAAGCTGCTGGCTGTATTTGGCGGTGTGCCTACTCGTAAGGATGTCGAAGCAAGCAGTCCGACGATTAAAGCTCTCGTGGACAATATCTCGAAAGACAATTACGCCGCTATAACAAGGTACTGGGAAGCGACGCCATCGGAGCTTTCGGAATATGGATCCAGTGAGTTTATAAGGTTCATGCTCAATCCGGACCAATATATGGATGTCTTGAATAACATCCAGAAGAAGGCGGATAAGTACTGGGCGGAAAATAAATAATAGTCGCTAGGGTTAAGGGGTGTTAGAAAAGCCTCTTAACCCTACTTATTATCGGGACCTATAGGGAGTGTGACCAGATGAATTACATCAAAAAACACGGAGAGGCATTGCTATATGTATTGCCTGCGGCCTTGATAATAGCTGTATTTTTTATATCTTCAATCCTTTACACACTCGTAGTCAGCTTTACAGACTGGGATGGATTGACGAGGTCTCATTGGGTAGGCTTGAAAAACTACGTCGAGGTGTTCAGTGATGTTACGTATATCACCTCGCTCAAGAATACATTCATGTGGGTGGGACTGTCTTTAATTCTTCCCGTGGGTCTTGGACTTCTCCTCAGCATATTGCTGCAACAAATCAAAGGCCAGAGATTGTTCAAGAATCTGTTTTATTTGCCTTATGCGATGTCCCTGACGGTCGTAGGCGTGATCTGGATCTTTCTATTCTCTTCTAGTGGAATAAATTATCTCTTAACCCATATGGGTCTCGAATCATGGACGAGGGATTGGCTGCAAACGCCTCACTATAATACAGTCGCCATGCTCATTGCCTCTTTATGGCAAGGAACAGGCACGAATATGCTGCTGTTTCTAGTCGGGCTGGGATCATTGCCAAAGGATCCGTTCGAGGCTGCGGCAATCGACGGCGCGAATCGGTTCCAGATCTTCTGGAGAATAACGCTGCCACTCTTAAATCCGGTAACCATCGTCGTGCTGGGGCTGGCTCTCGTAAACAGCTTCAAGACGTTTGATATTATTTGGGTCATGACGCAGGGGGGGCCTTATCGTTCCTCGGAGACGCTGGCCGTAACGATGTATCGCGAAACATTTATGCTGTTCCATTTCGGACAAGGTGCTGCGATCTCTATTCTCTTAACGATTTTGACGGTTGTTGCATCTTGGTTTTATTTGAGAAAAACAATCGTAGAGGAGTGAGAACATGAAACAGCTCGCAATAGCAATTAAATATATGATCGTCATTACTTTGGCCATTCTATGGATCGCTCCCGTCGTGCTCGTTCTCATGAATTCGACGAAATCATTAATTGACTTTACGAATGGGAGTATGTGGGCGTGGCCGAAGAGCTTCCATTTCTTTCAGAACGTAGAGGAAGCGTTGAAAGTAGGCAAGCTTTCGAAATATGTGAAGAACAGCTTAACTTATGGCGTCATCGGTTCGGCAGCTAGTATCCTGCTCTCGGCCTTTGCAGCATATGGCTTGGTTGTCCTACGCTTGAAAGGCTCCTTTTACTGGTTTTTGTTCATTTACAGCGGAACGATCTTTCCCTTTCAAATGTATCTGGTTCCCTTGTTCTCGGGCTATCAGAAAGTGGGCATCTATGATACCTTTTTTGGGATGTGCCTCTTCTATACCGCCATTTGTATCCCATTCTGCGTGTTTCTATTGCGTAACTTCATGACGACGATATCGAGGGAATATGTAGAAGCAGCTCAAATGGACGGTTATACGACACTAGGCATCTTATTCCGGATCATATTTCCATTCTTGGTACCGCCGATTTCCGTGTTGTTCTTATTTCAATTCACATTCATATGGAATGATTTGGTGTTTGGGTTGATCCTAACGCGAAGCGATGACATTCGTCCCATTATGTCAGGACTTGCCGCCATGCAGGGCATCTATTTCTCTACGGGAATTACAACCTTAATGGCAGGTATCGTCATTACGTCCATACCTACTCTGCTGCTTTTCTTCTTTCTTCAGAAAAATTTCATTAAGGGTATGCAAATTACGGTGAAGTCTTAATGGTTATTATTAAACTACGTATGTAGGGAACGAGATCGCAAAGACAAATTCAGAAGCGGTCAACCAGCCAAGTTACCTGGTTGCACGATTCTGGATTTTTTTTGTTGTGTGATAAGAAGTCGTTATATTGAAGGAAAATAGTATGGAAATTGAAAGTAGGCAGGTTAAGAGAGCAATATGATGAAGTTGCAGGTCATTTTATCAGAATAGATAGATTCTCCGATTCATTTCAGGGTACCAATCCACGTATTTCGGACCGGGTGCGGAAGATCCAGGCCTAAGGGAAGCACGTCAGTGGCTGCAGTGCATCATTAACGATACTGAACCTGTCGTTTCGCCGGAGCAGGCATTCGTTGTAACGCAAATTCTGGAAGCGATCTACCAATCGTCAGAGACAGGGAAAGAAGTATATCTGTAAAAGTAGGATTGGAACGGCACAGCCTAAAGGCTTTCGCTGTTCTTTTTTTTGCCCACACATTGAAAAGTGAATGCTTATTTAATTTGACAGTGACTATCATTTTATATAGACTCTCATTATGGAACGCAACATGACAACGTAGGAGGGTTTATATTGACACGCACGAATAACAAAGCACTTATTGTGATGGGGCTGCTCATCGGCTTCGTGTTCTCTGAGCTGGATGAGACCGTCGTGAATACGGCACTGCCGACGATTATCCGTGATCTGAACGGATTATCGCTGTACGGCTGGGTGGCAGGCATTTACATGCTGACGATGACTTCATTTATGCCGATTCTCGGCAAGCTGGCTGATTTGTACGGACGGAAGAAGATTTATATTTTGAGCATGAGCTTGTTTATCGCGGGTTCGATCATTAGCGGCTTTGCTGATGCCATGCCTGTACTTCTGCTTGGACGCGGTATTCAGGGGATTGGCGCAGGCGGATTAATGCCACTCGCTATGGTTATCTTTGGGGATATCTTTACAGTGGAACAACGAGCGAAGGCACAAGGCATCTTCGGAGCGATTATGTTCATACCGCAGCTGCTTGGACCGTTGATCGGAGGCTATTTTACACAGCATATTTCGTGGCATTGGATATTCTGGGTGAACATTCCGGTTGGTGTACTGGCAGCGATTGTCCTTTCCGCGGGACTTCAAGAATCGAAGGGGAATAAGGAGGCAAGCATCGACTGGGCGGGTGCTTTGCTACTCGTTGGTGCAATTATTTCGCTGCTGATTACGCCAGTGCTTCATGAAACGGAAGGCTATGCTTGGAGCTCACCAGTGCTGATTAGCTTGTGGGTGCTTGGAGCTGCGCTGCTTGCCGTATTCGTACTCGTGGAACGGAGAGCGAAAGAACCGATTCTGCCTATGCACTTGTTCAAGAACCGCACGTTTGTCGTGATCTCGCTTATTATCTTCCTCATGATGATCGGTTTGATGGGTTCCTTCGCATCGTTCCCGTTCTTCGCTCAGAACGTGCTAGACTTGACGCCAATCGCGTCCGGTTATCTGACAATGCCGCTGATGGTAGGGGCTGTGCTCTCCAGTATCATTTCTGGTAGAATGATGACAAAGCTCCCTTACCGATATCTATTCGTCGTGTCGATGGTGATGCCGGCGATTGCATTCTACCTCATGACCGGATTGACCATGCATTCCAGTCTGATCGAGATTGTTGTGTTCTTCCTCATTCTTGGTCTTGGCTTTGGCGTATTGTTTAATAACAGCCTGGTTGTACAGGAATCGGTTGACAAGGACAACAGCGGCATTGCATTAACGTCTGTTACATTGTTCCAATCCTTCGGCCTAACAATTGGTGTCAGCGTATTCGGCAGCTTGCTGGCGTCGAGAATTACTTCCGGAATGAGCAAGCTTACGGGCTCGCTACCGGCGGACAGCGTGGAACAATTAAGCCATGCAGCGCAAGGCGGTATACCAAAAGGGTTGGACGCGGATCTGGTCGAACAGATCAAAGGTGTGTTCTCGAATGCTTTCCAGCATCTATACCAGATCTCGTTCGTCTTCGTGTTGATCGTATTCGTCATCTGCTTCTTCCTCAAGAAGGAAGTGCTGATCGTATCGGACAAGAAAGACGACCACGCAGCAGCAGGAGGTACGTCAACAATCGAAGCTTAATTATGAAATGAAGATAGGAGTTATGGCCATGTCCCCTGGTGACCTAAAGCCGGTGAAGATCGGACTTCGCGAGAAGAAGAAGAAAAAGACGCGCTTAACGCTTCAACAGCACGCGCTGCGTCTATTCAAGGAGCAGGGCTATCAGGCGACCACAATTGAGCAGATCGCCGAAGCGAGCGAGATTTCGCCGAGCACCTTCTTCCGTTATTTCGCGACCAAGGAAGCGCTTGTGCTAGAGGATGATTACGATCCTGTTCTCATCCGTGCTTTTCAGAGGCAGTCTCCTGAGCTGACACCGATTCAGGCGTTCCGGGCAGCGATTCGGGAAGGCTTTGACGAGATTTCGGAAGAAGAGAAGGCGGCGCTTCAAGAGCGAATAAGGCTGACGATGAGCGTTCCGGAGCTTCGGGCAGCTTCTCTCTTGCATACGAATGATACGTTAATGATATTTACGGAGATTTTATCCGAGCGGCTTGGCATTCCGAAGCAGGATTTCAAGATCATGACTTTATCCGGATCCATCCTGGGGGCAGTTATGGCGGTACAGCAATATTGTCTCGACAATGAGGATGCCTATTTTATTACGAAGGTCGATGAAGCGTTGGCTATGCTGGAAGAGGGATTATCACTGGAGTAGGCCGTCCTTATAAAGGACGGTTTTTTATTTGTTCGTATCACTCAGCGACATCAGCGCCAAGGAAAGTGGTTGGTTAGCGACGAATGTATAAGGAAAGTTTTGAAATTCATGAAGAGAGGAAGTAGCTATGATTAAAGGTGAAGTTATCCTTTTGAACGGTGTTTCAAGTTCAGGTAAATCTACAATAGCCACTATGCTGTCGGAAAGATTGCCCAATTATTTCGTATTAGGGTTTGACGATCTAGGTGACTTAATATCAAAAATGCGTAACTATAAAAAAGATCCGTCGACATGGTCCATCATAAACAACCAAAACTATGATCTGCATTTTATAACCTTTATCTTGCACAGGCTGACAAAAGTGATCTCGGAATATTCTTTTAACATCATTATTGATACGGTCTTAGATGCGGAAAGCGATGCCGAGGATTTCTTAGAGCAGTTCAAGGATGAAGATGTATTATATGTCGGTGTACATTGTCCGCTCGAAGAATTGGAACGACGCGAACGCGTCCGTGGTGACAGAAATATCGGCATCGCCAAAGAACAATTGGAAATTGTACATAAACATATGAAATACGATGTGGAGATCAATACATACGAAAATTCAACGGAAGAGTGCGTATCAAAGATATTGGCTGCATTGAGCGTTAAACCAATTGTCTAAGCTTTCTCAAATAGTGCTTCGGCGTGCAGCCTGTGAATCGCTTGAATAGCTCATAGAAATGAGCCATATTCTCGATTCCGACCTCAGTGGCAATATCTCCGATAATCATGTTCTTCGTAATTAGAAGCTGCTCGGCTCTGCGAATGCGCTGCCTATTGACGTAGTAGGTAAATGAAACGCCGACGCATTTCTTGAAGAACTTGGAGAAGTAAGTGTAGCTCATACCGGCGATTCGGCTTGCTTCTTCCATATCAATTTTGCTGCTCAGATGGCTTTCCACATAGTCGAGAATCGGCTGCATCACCGCAGCGTCAACATGCTCGAAGGGCTGGAGCAGCTCGCGCCCGTCATTGCGAAGGAGGGTGAGAAGCAGCCGCTTGACGTACATGCTCATCGCGATTTCATAGCCCTTGGTCTTGTTCATCATTTCATCGTGAATATCAATGATGACCTGACCGATTGCTTGCTTCGTGCGTGGATTCTCGCTAAAGATGTAGTTCAGATCCTCAAGCGGTCTGATTATTTCGGAAAAATGGCGGTAATACCCCATCATCGCTTCATCGAAATATGGCCTGAGATCTAGATGCAGCACGATATAGACGAGTGGCCCATCATCCACTTTGTTGCTGAGATGAAGCTGAGAGGAGCCGATAAGGACGACGTCTCCTGGGGAGAGGATGTACGTGTTGTCTGGCGTACGGATGTCTAGCGTGCCCTCTTGTACGACAATGAGCTCTACTTCTTTATGATAATGCCATTGTCTTGTGAGCGGCTGGTTGGTCCGGAAATCTGTGAACTGCCAAACCTTCATGCACAAGCGCTCATTCTGGTAATGAATCGGTTCTTGAAATGTCTCCATCTTAATCGCTCACCTTATCTAGTAAGTGCAAATTTGGATATAAACGAGTCAAAACTCGGCATACATGAAGTCTAAGAGAATCGTTATGATAGCTTTAACTAGTATACACCAACTAAAGGGGCGATTGAGAGATGAAAGTAGCTGTTGTTGGCTGCGGCGGCATGGGACAGTACCATGCACAGAGCTATGCGAAGATGCCCGGAGTTGAACTCACTGGCGTCTGCGATGTCGATTATGAATTAGCGTTGGATGCTGCGAAGAAGGTGAATACGTCCGCGTTCCGCTCGTTTGAGGAGATGGTCCTGTCTGCCGAATTCGATGTGGTCAGCATTGCGGTACCTTCCTACTTGCATAAGGAATTGGTGGTAAAGGTTGCTGCTGCGGGCAAACATATCATCTGCGAGAAGCCAATCGCGCTTCATCCGCAGGACGCACTAGAGATGATCCGATGCTGCGAGGAGTATGGGGTTCGCTTATTCATCGGTCATGTCGTACGCTTCTTCCCGGAATACGCGCAGATCAAGCAGCAGGTTGATGCCGGTCTCATCGGCAAGGCCCGGGTTGCCAATGCTCGCCGCGTCGGAGGCCATCCAGGCGAAGCGAGAAGCTGGTTTAAGGAAGCGGATAAAAGCGGCGGCGTCATTGTCGATCTCATGGTGCATGACATTGATTTCATGCGATGGACGCTTGGAGAGGCGAAGTCCGTGTATGCGATGGGGCATTGTAACGGCGAGATCGAATACGCATTAGTTACGCTGGTATTTGAGAGCGGCGCCGTCGCCAATTTGGAGGCATTCTGGGGTTACCCGGGTTCGTTCCGTTATGCGGCTGAATTTGCCGGCTCGGGAGGGTTAGTCAGCACGGACAGCATGAAGTCGCAGTCGTTGCAGATTCGCAAATCGGCCCAGGAGCAGAGCGGAGACAAGGTCGTGGAAATCCCGCAAAGCCCAGGCTTCACCGATCCTTACTATAAGGAATTGCAGCACTTCCTGAGTTGTATTAAGACAGGCAGCGAACCAATTGTGACGGCACATGACGCGTACAAGGCGCTCGAAATTGCAGCAGCTGCGCGCGAATCCTTGGAGACAGGCAAAGTCGTATTACTGTGATGATGAAACGGGAGGGACACTAGCATGACAACGTTAAAGGTAGGCATGATCAGCTTCGCACACGGACATGCTTTCAGTTACTTCAATAGTTTGCAGCAGCTGCCGGATGTGCAGGTCGTCGGCATAGCCGATGACAGCAAGAGCCGAGTGGCAGATATTACGGAGCGTCATGGCATACCGTACTATGCGGATTATAAGCAGCTTCTTGCCCAAGATGTCGATGCAATCGTCATATGCTCGGAGAATGTGCATCATGCCAAGCTGGTCATCGATGCGGCGAGAGCGAAGAAGCATGTACTCTGCGAGAAGCCGCTTGGCGTATCGGTAGAAGAGATGCAGCAGATGATCGACGTATGCAAGGAGAATGGCGTGCAGCTGATGACGGCCTTCCCATGTCGCTACTTGGCAGCTGTGATCAGCGCGAAGGAAGCGATTGATCGTGGCGATATCGGCGAGATTGTTGCGATTAAAGGAACGAATCACGGCGGCAATCCGGGTGGATGGTTTGTCGACCCAAGTCTCTCTGGCGGCGGAGCTCTTCTGGACCACACGGTCCATGTCATGGATCTCATGAACTGGGTGTTGCAGTCGCCGGTCAAGGAAGTCTATGCTTATGCCGCAACTCTGTTCACGGAAGGGCTGGCAGTCGACGATGCCGGCATGCTTCACGTCAAGTTCGATAACGGCGTATTCGCCGTATTGGATACGAGCTGGTCCCGTCCGAAATCGTTCCCGACCTGGGGCGACGTCACGATGGAGATCGTCGGCACGAAGGGTGTTATTTCTGTAGACGGCCTCGCGCAGAAGAACGATCTGTTCAGCGACGCAACGGGCAAGGGGGTCTATTCCTTCTGGGGCGACGACATGGATTTCTATATGATTCAGGATTTCGTGAACGCCTTGGTGCAGGGAAAGCCGGTGCCGATTACCGGCGAAGATGGCTTGAAAGCCGCGCAGGTGGCGATTGCAGGTTATGAATCGAACAAGCTCGGACAGCCGGTTGTGCTGTAGAAGGCGAAATGGTAAATGGCAAGAGCCCCGTACACTGCGTACGGGGCTCTTGCTGTATGATACTGCGTGTATCGCGTCGGTAATTTCCAACATATGGTTTTGGTGTTCGGCAATTGCTGCTTCGTGATATATTGTAGGAAAAGTTTCTCATAAGTTGTAACTGTGAGACAGTTAGCAACAATCTACCGTAGACACCAACGCCTGAGGAGTGCATCGCAGCATGAAGGTCATGAAAATCTCTTACTTTCGTTCACTTGCTTTTCGTATTTCCCTACTAGCCGGAGTATGTTGTTTATTGCTATGCATCGTATTGACCTATGTATCTTACCGGCATCAGACGAGTCAAGTTTACGATGAATTGAATGCAGTGGAGGGCATGTTCCATTCCCCGCTCATGCTTCAAACCGACAAAATCGAGTTATCGAAGGTCGAATCGAAGAAGAATGCGGCAGCGTATAAAACCGTTCCAGAGGTTGCAGAGGTACAGGGAGAGATGGATCGAGCAGCGTCTTCCGACCTCGTCGAGAACGCCTATATGTTCTATCCCGAATGGACGACAGAAGATGGGCAGCCTGCGCTGCTGAATTTATTGTCTAATTCCGAGCTTTACGAAGGCGGAGAACTGCCTGCGATGTCTTACGTTCCTCAGCCCGCGCTATATGATGCGCTCAAGGAAGCCGAGGCAACTGGATACAGCGTTACGGCGCCTTACACGGACGATCTTGGTACATGGATCAGCGCCATCAGCGCGATTAGAGACAAGGATGGCAAGCTCGTCGCGTTCGCCGGACTGGACTTTGATTATAAGCTCATTCAATCCATTCTAAATAAACGTTTGATGGAAAGCATAACTGCCGGTGTTATCGCACTCGTCGTCTTTATGATCCTGCTCTCCATCTCGGTGCGAATTAACCTCCGCGGGATCAATCGCCTCAGCACCCTTGCTCAGAATGCGGCGAATGGAGACTTATCCGGTCAAATTTCGATCAAGAGCCGTAACGAAGTTGGACTTCTTGGCGAGAACTTCAACGCGATGATCGGCAATCTCCGTTCGCTCATTGAGCATATCGCGGAATCTTCCCGGCAAGTGTCAGGAGCTTCAGAGAAATTGTTGAACGGCGCAGCGGAAACGGTACAAGCAACGCAGGCGATCTCTGGATCTATTGAGCAGCTATCCTCCCGTTCCGATGAACAGCTAGTCGGGGCACAAGAGAACAGCCGTGCCATGCATGAGATTACGACTGGTATCCAGCGTATTGCGGAATCGGCTGGCGAATCGTCGAGAGGCTCCGAAGAAGCGATGCAATGGACCTCCGAAGGCAATCAGCACATGCAGCAGAACCTTACGCAAATGACGCAGGCGCTGAGCGAAATTCGCCAAGGCGTACAAGCGATGACTAGCTTGAAGGCATTATCGGAAGAGATTGGCACGATTACGAAGATGATCGCGGAAGTGACGAATCGAACGAACCTGCTTGCTCTTAACGCTTCGATCGAAGCTGCCCGTGCAGGCGAACATGGCCGCGGCTTTGCTGTCGTATCGCGCGAGATTCGAACCCTTGCGGAGCAGTCCAAGCAATCGTCAGAGCAAATCGAGGATCTGATCGGTCGCGTGCAGCTTGAGACGCAAACTGCATTCGTCGCGATGGATCGCGGCATGGTGGAAGTCGAGGCCATTGAAACGGTCGTGCAGAAGGCGGATCAAGCCTTCCAGCAGCTTGCTCTCACCGTACAGATGGTAGCTGCGCAAATGGTAGATGTCTCCGCCGTTTCCGAAGAGATGTCGGCAGGCTCCGAGGAAGTGTCAGCTTCCATTACGGAGATGGCCGAGCAGTCCCGCATGACATCGGAAATGACGAAGAGCATCTCCGCCGCTTCTGAGCGTCAGCTGGCTACAATGTCCGAGGTTACGGAGACGGCAACCCGCTTAAACGGGATGTCAGGTGAGCTTCAGCAAGCAGTCGAGAAGTTTAAGCTGTAAGCATAATCAAGAGCAAGGGCCTTATCCTGTGGAGGATAAGGCCCTTGCTCTGTTTAAGGAGATTCGCCATTCTCCACACAGGGTATAAAATCATCCGAAATTTACGCGTTAATGTACACTTTCCTACGGATTCATCCGTATCGTTACATTTTCGTGATTATTTGCGCTATAGTTATTGCGATAGACAGCAAGGAGGTCATCATGAGCATAAAGAACAGGATAAAAGTTTCGATGTCAGGCCTGTGGCCGAAGACATTAAAGAATAGATTATTCATCATCTTAGGCTTTAACGTTCTCATTCCGCTTCTGTTGGTTATCTTCATCTCATACAAGAGCGTATATCCGCTGCTCGATCAGCGTATTCGGACAGGCATCCAGAACAACCTGAATTTATACCAGATGTCGCTTGAGAATACACTCGCCAACATTAACAACGTCTCTCAAATCCTCGCGTATGACGGCAGAATTGGGAAGAAGCTTAGTCAGTTCCTTTCGGAAAAGGACCTCTATAAGAAAACACAAATTAACAACGATATCCAGCAGGATTTAACGATTATATCCAGCACGAATCCGACACTCGGACTATTCTTCTATTATTTCGAAGATCAGAAGAAGATCCTTTACCAGAACTATACGGTAAATCCCGACTTCTCCTTGGTAAAGCTTCCTCGGCTCGTCGAGCTGAACGGGATCACCTATTACGGGCCGCATTTGACGAATCGGCAGTACAGCGACGTTCAAGTGCTATCTGTCGCACGAAAAATTGTCATGCCAGATCAGAATAACGTCTACGTCTATCTCGAGACGGGCTATAAGCTGTGGGATAAAATCAATCAAACGGGCCATGAGGATAGCATGAACGAGTATCGTCTCATTGTCGATCAGGAGAACCGGGTTACATTCAGCGAGAATACGGCTGATTTTCCGATTGGGTCGATTCTGCGTGACAGTTCGGCAGGCAAGCTCAAGGAAGCCAGAGGCTATTATGTGTTTGAGACAGCGAGCAATCAAGGCTGGAAAGCGGTGTATCTCATCTCGAAGGCCGCCTATCACAAAGAAGTCATACGCTGGATTGAGCAGCTCGTGGTCATTCTAATCATTTCTATATTGCTTTGCTCCTTATTCGCCTTGGCGATTTGGCGGATGGTTTATGTGCCTCTGAGGAAGGTCAATCAAGATATGCGGCTTGTTGAGAACAGTGATTTTGACACGCCATTGTCGCGATTCTCGATTGTTGAATTTGATACGATGATGCGGCATTTCGATACGATGCGCGACCGAGTGAAGGAACTGCTGGAAGAGAACGCCTTGAAAGAACAGCGCCGGGCTGACTTTGAAGTCGAGAAGCTGCTGTACCAGATTAACCCGCATTTTATTCATAATACGCTCGATACGATTCAATGGCTGGCTCGTTTGAAGGGGCAAGAGGATATCGATACCGTCGCGACCTCGCTGAATAAATTGCTCTATTACAACCTTGGCAAGAAGGGACCGCAATCGACGATCGCGGAAGAGCTGGAGGCGCTGAAGGATTATTTGACCTTGCAGAAGATCCGCTACGATTTCGAGTTCAGCGTCACAATCGAAGTCGGGGAGGAGCTGCAGAATTGCTTGGTACCGCGGTTTATTTTGCAGCCGCTCGTGGAAAACTCTCTCTATCATGGGAATTTTGACAAGAATGGTCTCATTGAAGTTACAGTGGAGCCGGATGGCGGCGCGTTTATGATCATTCGTATCCGCGATAACGGACGCGGTATGACGCAAGAAACGATTGCGCGGCTGCTCGAGAAGCAATCGGAAGAGCAGAATCGGATTGGGCTTGGAATCGGGGTCTACTATGTGAAGCGCGTATTCGATTCTCAATATGACGGACAAGCCGCATTTGACATGACAAGCGCAATAGGAGAAGGAACGTGTATTACGCTTCGACTACCTAGAATGTATGCAATGAAGAAAGGTGAAAGCTTATGATGCGCGTACTTATCGTTGATGATGATCGTTTGGCGCGGACAGGCTTAATGAACCTGCTCCCTTGGAATCAGTTCGGATTACAGGTGGTCGGTGAAGCAAGTAATGGGGAGAAGGCGCTTGAATTTCTGCAGGAGAATGAGGTTGATCTGCTCATAACGGACCTCGCGATGCCGGTCTTATCAGGAATCGATCTGATGCGGCAGGTTCGTGAGCTCTATCCGAACCTATTTATTGTGGTGCTGTCTTATCATCAGGATTTCGAATTGGTTCAGGAAGCGCTCCGTCTTGGGGCGATTGATTATATTGCAAAGATTCAGCTCGAGAAGGTAAAGCTGGAAGAAGTGCTGGAGCGGATTACGAAGCGGATTCAGTTTGAATTAAAGCAGCGTACTAACCATCCGAACGATCAAGGCGGCCAGCGGCAGCAGTCTGCATCACCTGAAGAACAGGCATGGATCATGGCGGCAATGATGCCGTTTGACTGGCTTAGAGATGCTAGCAAGTTTGCCAAGCTGACCGAATATATGAGCCAGCACAAGCTGAAGCTTGAAGCTGTACAAGAAGCTAGCGAGAAACTGCTCCATAAGCTGAATCCGATCCTGCCGGAAGAGCGGAAGGTAGCGTCAGCTTCCATCGTTACGCTGTCAGAATGGCACACGGAGATCATCGCACTGCGAGCTTGGTTCCAGAATGAACAGAAGCTGTCGCAGTACTCGATTGAAATCATCGAGGCGATCCTTCGGGCAGCCCATTATATCCGGGAGCATCTGAGTGAGGATCTTCATCTGGACCAAGTGGCGCGCGAGGTCAGCGTAAGCCGGAGCTATTTCAGCGAATGCTTCAAAGAGATTGTTGGTATCTCCTTTCAAAACTATCTGCGAAACGCCCGTCTGGAGTTTGCGCTGAAGCTGCTGGAAGAGACGACACTTCCGATCTATGCAGTCTCTCAGAAGGCAGGCTATCCGAACGAAAAGTACTTCAGTAAAGTATTTCGTTCTTTATTTCACCTGCTGCCAAGTGAATATCGTGCTAAAGGTATAAAATCGTCCGATTTGATGAAGTCGGTCTACCAATTGTCCTAAAAGGAACGAATCGAATAGCTACCTTCAAAGGACCGTTTTTGCTCTCGCAGAAGGTCCTTTTTAATATACGATAGTGCAAGAAAGCCAAACCAAACTATAGGGGGATTAAGATGAATTTGCGTTTGCGAAGTACAGCAATCATGTTAACAGCTTGTTTGGCACTAGCAACAGGGTGCGCTTCAAATAACAACAGCTCAAGCAACAATGAGCAAAATGCAGCGGCGAACACCTCGAATACTACGAATGCGAATGGGAATGCAGCTAATTCTGCAGCACAAGCTGCACCTGCGGATCCTTTCGGTAAATACGCAGAGCCGGTGACGATCAATATCGGCAAATCGATTGACCCGACCTCGGAGAAGACACTACCAGCTGGTGATACGGTTGAGAACAATCAGTATACCCGCTATACGGAAGAGAAATTGAACATTAAGTTTAACCATGTTTGGCAAGCACAAGGCGATGCTTACACGCAGAAGCAGAAGCTGGCGATCGCTAGTAACGACATTCCGGATGCGATGATCGTAAACTATGCGGATCTCGTGAAGCTGGTGGAAGCTGGCCAATTGGAGGACATGACTGAGGTTTACAAGAACTATGCTTCTCCGCAAATTAAAGAAATGTATGAATCTGCGAGCGAAATCGGTCTTAAGCAGGCGACGTTCGACGGCAAGCTGATGGCGATTCCGAACTCGCAAACGTTGGCGGACTCGATCTACATGCTGTGGATCCGTCAGGATTGGCTCGATAAGCTGGGTCTGCAGCCGCCGAAGACGGTGGATGAGCTTGCAGCGGTCGCGAAAGCATTCATCGACAAAGATGCTAGCGGCAAAGGGACGGTCGGTATTACGGGAGACAAAGCTTTGTTCGAAATGGACAACTCTGTCGGCGGATTGGATCCGATCTTCGCGTCATTCAAGTCCTACCCGCTCAACTGGGTGAAGGATAGCTCCGGTAATGTGAGTTTTGGCGGCATTACGCCAGAGACGAAGGAAGCGCTGGGCAAGCTCCGCGATCTGTATGCGCAAGGCTTAATTGATAAGGAATTCGCGCTTCACACCGATCCGCTTGAGCTTGTGAGAGGCGGTAAGTCGGGTATTTTCTTCGGACCATGGTGGATGGGCTACGACCCGCTGCCGGATACGATGAAGAATGATCCGAAAGCGAATTGGAAGCCTTATCTGGTACCTCTTGATTCCGCAGGCACGTTCAATACGCATGTACAATCGCCGACAAGCGCTTACTTCGTTATGAAGAAAGGCTTTAAGCATCCTGAAGCACTCATGAAATATATTAATGTTCAAGTCGCAGCGGAAACTTATGCGGATCCGGATTCGTCGAAGCTTGATCCAGGTGTTGGCTTGCAGAACTGGCCATTGCGCAGCGTGACGACGTATGCAGATAACGTAGAACGCAACTCGAAGGCGATCAACGATGTGATTGGCGGCACTGCAGACGTATCGACACTAAACAGCAACCAAAAACCGCTATATGAAGATTGGCTGAAAACGAAAGACGCTCCTGCAACTGACTTCGGCGCGTGGGGCCCTGCATTCTCCTACATTGTTTCCGGTCAGGAGCTGTTCAAGCCAATGAACAAAGTATTCAGCTTGTTCTATGGTCAAACCAAATCCATGGAAACCAAATGGGCGAACTTGCTGAAATTACAAAACGAAACGTATACCAAAATCATTATGGGCAGTGCCGACCTGAATGCTTTTGACGAGTTCGTTAAGAACTTCAAGGCGCAAGGTGGAGATGAGATTACGAAGGAAGTTACAGAAGCTCTCAAGGGATAGGAAGAACGAGCTAGCGATTAGCGCTGGGGGCTTAGCTCCTGGCGCTAATTGTTCTAAATGAAGGAGTGGGAAAGCAAAGATGAAGAACAAGGCATTCATTACGAACTATTACCTGATGCTGATTCCCGGAATGATACTACTTGTTATGTTCTCTCTCGTTCCGCTGTTCGGGGTTGCAATCGCTTTCGAGAACTTCAACTCCGGTCTTGGCATCTGGCACTCGGAATGGGTGGGACTCGATAACTTTAAGTATATGTTCCAGCTGTCCGACAGCCGTGTTATTTTTATGAATACCATTTACCTAGCAGTGATGAAGATTATCGCAAACTTGATTGTACCGCTCGTATTTGCCCTTTTGCTGAATGAGGTTCGTAAGATGGCATTTAAGCGTTTTGTACAGACGATCGTTTATTTGCCTCACTTTCTGTCTTGGGTAATTCTTGCCGGCATTGTGACAGACATGTTCTCTTATCATGGTATTGTGAATCAATTTTTCGGTGTGTTCGGCTTTAAGCCTGTCCTGTTTCTAGCTAACAATACGTGGTTTCCCGGCATTCTCGTTGGAAGTGACGTGTGGAAGGAATTCGGCTTTAATACCATTATTTATTTAGCCGCGCTGACCGGCATTAATCCATCTCTTTATGAAGCAGCAGCGATCGATGGAGCCGGTAGAGCCAAACAGCTATGGCATGTAACGCTGCCCGGCATCAAACCGACGATTGTGCTGCTTGCAACGCTCAGCCTCGGTAATGTCTTGAATGCGGGCTTCGATCAAATATATAACATGTACAATCCGCTCGTGTACTCGTCCTCCGATATTATCGATACGTATGTGTACCGCGTAGGTCTCTTGAATGTGCAGTACGGATTGGCGACTGCGGTAGGCTTACTCAAATCGGTCGTCAGCTTGCTGCTGATCGGTGTTTCTTACACATTAGCGTCCAAATTCGCGAATTACCGTATCTTCTAATAAAGGAAGTGATTGAACCATGGTTAAAACACGCTCATTCGGCTCGATTTCCGCTGATACACTCATTTACCTGATTTTAGGCATCGTTATGATCTCTACGCTTTATCCGTTATGGTATACTGTTGCGGTATCTTTCAGTGATAGCAGCGCAGCGGCAGGGGGCCTCGTCAAATGGCATCCCGTTCACTTTAATTTGGCGGCTTACCATGAAATTATGAGCGACCGGAAGTTTTTTAAGGCGTTCCTGATTTCGATCGAACGGGTTGTTCTCGGAACTTCGATTAGTTTTGTCATTACCTTATTGATGGCTTATCCGCTCTCGAAAGAGAATACAATCTTTCCGGGACGCAATATCATTATGTGGTTTCTGGTCGCCATGATGCTGTTTAACAGCGGGCTCATCCCATGGTATATGACGATCAAATCGTACGGTATGCTAGATTCCATCTGGGCGCTTGTCCTGCCATACGCGGTGCCGGTCTTCAACATTATTCTCGTCATCAACTATTTCAGAGGCTTGCCGAAGGAGCTCGATGAAGCGGGGATGGTCGATGGAGCGGGAGCTTGGTATTTGCTTCTCAAGATCTACCTGCCGCTCTCGGTTCCCGTCATGGCAACAGTCACGCTGTTCAGCATCGTGTTCCACTGGAACTCCTTCTTCGACGGTCTGATTCTGATGAATAAGCCGGCCCATTATCCGTTGCAATCCTACGTGCAGCAGCTCGTTATTAACATTAATACGGCGGAGCTTACCACCGATCAGCTGCAGAATCTGTCGCAGCTATCGAACAAAACATTGAATGCAGCGAAGATCGTAGTCACTATGGTGCCTGTACTCATCATTTATCCGTTCTTGCAGCGGTACTTCGTACATGGCATTACGCTCGGCTCTGTGAAAGAATAATGACTCGGTCAAAATAGGGAGAGAGTGAGATGCCAAGCTTTGTTTACCAGGGAGAGAAGACGAAAGAAATCGTGTTTCCGCTCGGCGGCATTGGAAGCGGCAGCATCGGCCTCGCCGGCAACGGCCGGCTCGTGGACTGGGAGATATTCAATCGGCCTAACAAACGGAGCGTCAACAGCTTTAGCCATTTTAGCGTAAAAGCAGAAGCTGGCGGGAAGCTGCTCGATGCCCGTGTGCTGAATGGGGACCTGCTTCCTTCATATATGGGGGAGCGTCGTATCGTTCCTCATAGCGGTTACGGATTCGGGCCGGAATCAACGACAATGGCGGGCGTACCGCATTTTCGCGATTGCGTATTTACTGGAGAGTTCCCGCTTGCAAAGCTGGAATTTACTGATGAAAGGTTTCCCGGTGCAGCATCCATGCGTGCGTTTAATCCGTTTATCCCGCTTAATGATGCGGATTCCAGTATTCCAGGCGCTTTCTTCGAGATTGAGCTTACGAATACGACAGATCAGCTGATTACCTATACCGTAAACGCTTCGGTGGGCAATCCCCACACGAGCCCGGTCAGATGGAACCGATACAAACACGATAGCGGGAGCGGGCTTCATCACATTCAGATGGGCACGGATGAATACGCTTCCGATAGCCCGAAGCGAGGCGACATCAGCATCTCGACGGATGCCGCGGATGTCAGCTATCAGGAATATTGGTATCGCGGCACCTGGTGCGATAACCTCGAGATGTTCTGGCGGGATTTCACCGAAACGTCGAAGTTTAACAATCGGACCTATGAGAATCAGGAGTTCAAAGGCTCGGACCTCTGTTCACTCGCTGCCCACGTCGAGATTGAGCCAGGGCAGACGAAATCAGTCCGATTCGTCATCACCTGGAATTACCCAAACTGCTTCAATTACTGGAGCACGGAAGTTTACGGCGCGAAGGATGATCCCTATTATCATCCAGAGCATCCGACCGTATGGAGCAATTATTATGCTTCTTTGTTCGAGAATTCCGTGCAGAGCGGCGCATATTCGCTGCGGCATTGGGATCGTTTGTACGGAGATACGCTGCTGTTCAAGGAAGCGCTATTCTCCTCCAGCATTCCGGTAGAAGCCATAGATGCAATATCTGCGAATATCTCAACGTTGAAAACAGCTACCTGCTTGCGCCTTGCCGACGGTTCCTTCTATGGGTTTGAAGGTACCATTGAGCATTCGGGCTGCTGTGAAGGTTCCTGTACGCATGTTTGGAACTATGCCTATGCGCTGCCGTTCCTGTTCCCGAAGCTGGAGCGTTCTATGCGGGACTTGGATTACAAGTACAATATGCGTGAAGATGGGCGAATGTCGTTCCGCCTGATGCTGCCGCTCGGCAAGCCGAATACGATGTTCGCTTGTGCGGATGGACAGTTCGGCGGCGTCGTGAAGGCGTACCGTGACTGGAAAATATCAGGGGATACGGACTGGCTGCGATCTAGCTGGCCGTCCATACAGAAGTCGATCGAATACGCGTGGGCGGAGACGAATGAGCACAAGTGGGACCTCGATAAGGATGGCGTGCTTGAAGGTCGCCAGCATCATACACTTGACCTTGAACTGTTCGGGCCGAATGCTTGGTTGAACGGATTCTATCTCGCAGCGCTCAAGGCTGGCGCCGAGATGGCGCGTTATCTTGGCGATACCGAGAAGGCAGATGAATATGCCGGCTTGTTCGAGCAAGGGAAGAAATGGACAGACGAGCATCTGTTCAACGGAGAGTATTACGTCCAGCAGATTGATTTGACCGATAGATCGATGGTTGAAGGGTATGAGGACCGAGTCGCCGACTACTACTGGAACGAGGAGTCAGGTGAGCTGAAATACCAAATCGGGGACGGCTGCGGCGTTGATCAGGTCATCGCACAGTGGCATGCGAACTTGAGCGGTCTCGGTGAAATCTTCGATCCGGTGCAGACGAAACAGGCGCTGCGCTCTATCTACAGCTATAACTACCGGGTCGTCGGCGATTATTTCAATGCATGGCGTCTGTTCAGCTTGAATGACGAAGCAGGGCTCATTATCTGTTCCTGGCCGAAGGCAGACTCAATGCCGAGAATTCCGCTGACGTACAATCAAGAAACGATGAACGGCTTCGAATATCAAGCTGCCATTCATATGATTCAAGAAGGCATGGTACAGGAGGGCATGGAAATCGTCCGCGCCATTCGTGCACGCTATGATGGGGAGCGGCGCAATCCGTGGAACGAATTCGAATGCGGCAGCCATTACGCAAGGTCGATGGCGAGCTATGCGCTTCTGCCGGCATTCAGCGGCTTCGAGTACGACATGGTGGAAGGGATGATCGGATTTAATCCGGTTCAAACCTCCGAGGATGGCCAATTTACCGCATTCTGGTCGCTGGATTCAGGCTGGGGAACGGTTAGGATTACGCGGAAGAACGTTGAACTGCATGTGCTCTATGGCACACTTTCTATTCGCACGCTGCGCTTGCCTTTCTTGGAAGGTGACTCCTTGCTGGCTGCTACTCTCGCGGGCGATTTAATTCCGGTTAACCAAGCAGCAAACGGCGACTGTTCATTTGCCTCGCCTGTCGTGCTGACTCCGCAATCTTCGTTGTCGATCTTTGTATCTAACACGCTGCAGCATGTCTAGCGGGAGGAAGCGTCCATGGATAATTTATTTCAGCTTCCCACGATGTACAGTGCAATCCGCATACCGGGAATGGAGTATACAAGGAAGCCTGCCGGCTGGTCGTTTCCGAGCCATCGGCATCCGTACTTCGAGTTTCTGTGCTGTGTAGAAGGAGAAATTCGGCAGTGGGTCAACGGACAGCTGTATGTGCTGACGCCGGGAGATATGATTCTGATCGGCTCCGATATGCATCACAGGACGGAAATCGGTAAGGATTGCTTGTTCTTCGATTTTCACTTTGATGTGGAGCAATCTGATATTCATTCGATTATGCAGTCTACGGCCTCTCCACTGCTTCAATACGTGGATCACGAGCCTCTGCTCGCTCGTATCGAGCAGTTTCTAGGCGAGTTTGGCGAGGACCTTCATCAGATGGGGCGGCAGAACGCTGCGGCTTCGGGCGGCAAAAGAGAGCAGCGGCAGGAGCCGTACTTGCAGCAGCTCGAGCGGTCAATCCGCACGCTCAGCATTCATTCCCGCTTGCTTGAGTTCATAGGCATGCTTGCAAACCGTCTGATGCAGATGAGCGTCAGCTTATCTGATATGCAAGTTACCCCTTCGCAAATTCGGCTGGCTCGCGAAGCCTCCTGCTATATCGAAGAGCATCTGCTTGATGACATCCGCGTGCATGACGTGGCGAAACAGCTCAATGTTCACCGCACGCATCTTCATCACTGCTTCAAGAACGTGTACGGCGTTTCGCCAAGCATGTACATTAACAGCTCGCGCATACGTGAAGCGAAGAGCCTGCTGCTGACGAGAGATTGGAGCATGGAGGAGATCGGCTTGCATCTGCGCTTCTCCTCGTCCGCTCACTTCAGCCGCTCCTTCCGCTCAGCGGTGGGCATGCCGCCGATCCGGTTTCGGCAGCGTGCTAGAGCGCTATAAGCGATATTAAAAAAAGATCAACTGCCAGGCCGTAACCTGGCAGTTGATCTTTTTTGTGCGTTTACCCAAGATCGGGCAGCTCCTGCAGCGTAACTTGCGGAGACTTCGTGCCGTGAAGCTCGAAGATAACAATCTCATTCTCGCCTTCTCGAAGCAACGGCGCAGGGACATAGAGCGTAATTTGCGGCCCGATCTCCCAGTACCGGCCGAGGTTAAAGCCATTGATGAACACGACGCCTTTCGTCCAGCCGCTCATGTTCAAGAACGTATCCGCAGGCTCATCTACTTGGAAGCTCCCTTTATAGAAGGTCGGCTCTTCCTGAGTCACAGCGCCAGCATCAAGCGGGGAGTAGACAACACCCGACAAGTCATCGAGCGGGAGCGGATACATCGTCCAATCATATAGAAACTGTCGTTCAATCCGCACGCCTTCCGTGATGCCCTTCGGATCATGCATTTTCCACCCATAATTGATGCGTCCCATATTCTCCACGAGCAGGCTCAAGGTCGCGCCTTCGGCTGGCGTCTCAACCGCAATATCGCCTTCGGCTATTTCAATCGTCAAGTCATGCTTATTCCGTTCTATGACACCTTGATAGTTCCCGCCAAAGTAGACAAGTGCACGATCGCGCACCTCTTGCACCGTCAACTTGCTGAGCGACCGAGGTCCGCTCACATGCGTTGTATAGAGCACAAATCCGTAGTCTTGACCTAGCTTCTCCATCGTCTCCGGATAAGCACGCTTCACCGGCTTTGATATCGCCTCGAGCTGGCTGAATAAATTTGCTTGCTGTGTCAGCTGAACCGTCCCGTACCCTTTTTTGACAATCGGCTCTGGGAGAATCCCCTCGGGAATGTAAGCATACTTAGCGATGACATCGCGGATGGCTAAATACTTGTCCGTAATATCGCCGGATTCGGTAAGCAGGGCGTTATAGTCGTAGCTTGTGACCGTAGGTTCATAGGACGTAAAGAAGTTCGCTCCGTTATAGAAGCCGAAATTCGTTCCTCCTTGGAACATATAGAAGTTAACCGATGCGCCGGATTTCAAGATCCGATCGAGCACATCCGCTACATCGTCATAGCCGCGGACATGATGCTCTTCACCCCAATGGTCGAACCAACCGTTCCAATATTCCATGCACATGAGCGGACCGTCAGGCTCATACTCGCTTAACTTGGCAAAAGCATTCTCAGGGCCCGAGCCGAAGTTCGCCGTTGCGAGCGTTCCAGGCAATATACCGCCTTGCAGCATATGATCCACAGGACCGTCCGAGGTAAAAAGTAGAACATCGATGCCGCGATTGATCATGCCTTCCCTTAGGTAAGCCAGATAGGACTTATCGTTTCCGTAGCTGCCATATTCGTTCTCCACCTGCATGGCGATAATCGGGCCGCCATTCGTATGCAGAAGCGGCACTAATAAAGGCATTAACACATCATAGTACGCATCCACGCGGTCAAGGTAAGGCTGATAATGGCAGCGCAGCTTCATGCCGTCCTCCGCAAGCAGCCAAGAAGGCAGGCCGCCGAATTCCCATTCTGCGCAAATATAAGGGCTTGGTCGAACGATGACATGAAGATCAAGCTCGGCTGCGATTTCGATGAATTGTACGACGTCCGCGATGCTGGTGAAGTTGAATTGTCCGGGCTTCGGCTCATGGAGGTTCCATGCGAGGTACGTTTCAACGGTATTGAAGCCGCAAGCTTTCAGCTTCAACAGACGGTCCTTCCAATATTCCGGAACGATGCGGAAGTAGTGAATCGCTCCCGAGATGATTGGCTGCTTCTTCCCGTTTAGTACAAAATCACGTCCGTCTATTGCAAAGGTTGCCACGTGTTGATCCCATCCTATCACTTTTTGATTATTAGACTTTATGTCAACGGGTAAGGCTTGTCCCTATTCGATCTTTCATCCAAAGGCAGGTATCCCAAGGATCGGATACAGGCTGTCTTGTAAAAGGCAATGTGTGCATATAGCCCGGCGGTCCGTATTCCGGCGTAGCGGTCGTGACATCGAGTCCGCGCGCCTGTCTGATCGATAAAATGTTCCTCCACCATGCCTCGTGTGTGCGCAGCTCCAGCTCATACTCCGGAGCAGCCGGATGAGGCACTTGCGGACCTTGCGAGTACCCGACGCGGGCATGAATGTGAATGGTGCGCTCGCTTGCGAGTGCAATCGCCTCCGCTTGATCGTGCAGAAGCGTCTCGCATACACAGCACCAGTGGCTGAAATCAGCGGTGAGCTTAAGATCCGGGAATTGATGAAGCATCTTTGCCGTATTCCACGGTGTATACATAGCGCGGTGTCGGTGTGTCTCATGTCCGACAGCGACGCCATGCGCTTTCTCCTCGCTAAGCGCGGCCCGGAAGAAAGCCGCCTGATCCTCATCTGACATACAATCCCGTGCGCTATGCGAAATAATGAGCTGCGGGTTAAGCAGCGCTGCCCGTCCCATTCCGTTTGCAAAGGTTTCGATATGTTCCTTCAAGGAGCTGCCTGTTGAAGCAATTAAAGCAATGTAATGGAGCCGATGCTCACGCAGCAGCTCCATAAATTCGTCGACATGTTCGGCTTGAGGCACCGGCGCTTCAACACCTTCGTAGCCTGCGGCTGCAATTTGCCTCAAGCTTTCTTGATAAGTGAGATGCTCCATGCCCCATAATGATTTATAGATTTGAAGACGCATCTTGTCATCTTCTCCTTTCCAGCTATCTGTACTATCGTAGCACTAACGAATTGGAGACTGCTTTTCCGATCGTCCTGACTTTTTGCATAATTGTCGTCTGCCTTGCATTTGACATACCAAGTGGGGAACGCTAGAATAAATCCAACACGATACATCGTGTGCGATGTATCGCCTGGGATGTATTTAGCAGGAAAGGAGAACGAACGTGGAACGAGCAGAGTTTCTACGGGAATCCATTGATTACTTGCACCGGTTCATGATGAAGAGTCTGCAGAGGCATGCCGAGCAGCATGGGGTCACTGTTCCTCAGACGCGAGTGATCGCTGAAGTGCTGATGAACGAGTCGATCAGCATCAAGCAGCTGACGCAGAACCTCAGAATGACGCAAAGCACCGTCTCTGACATTGTGGAGCGACTGACCGCAAGAGGCATTCTTATGAAGACGATAGACCCGAGCGACAAGCGAGCTGTGAAGATATCGCTGCCAGATCCGATTCTGAAGGAAATTAAAGACAGAACACCGGAGCCTTTGAACCAATATGTAAGAGACGTCCTCAGTCTGCTTCCGCCAGACGATCAAGCGACCGTTGAAGAAGGCTTTCGGCTATTCGTGACAGCTGTCAAAGAAAAAGCAAAGGCCGATGGAACCCAGAATGATCATTATTACGATATCTTGTTTTTACCAAAAGAAAACCCATCCGAGAGCTAGAGAAGAGGCAGCATGGGGAAGAGGAGTTAGTTTACGCATGGCAAAATACTTATATAAGCTAGGGTTGTGGGCAGCCAAAGGCAGCAAGAAGGTGCTGCTCGGCGCACTTATTCTCTTAATCGCACTAGGTGCAATTGGTTTGACGCTGGGACCTTCCTTCAGCAATGAATTAACGATCCCGAATACACCGGCCGACAAGGCCGCTAAGCTTATTAGCAAAGAGTTCTCCCAGCCGGGGCTCCAGTCAGCGAAGATCCAAGTCGTCTTTAAGGCACCGGATGGCGAAACATTGGCGTCGGAGAAATGGCAGAAGGTGATTGAGGGCGCAATCAGTGAAATGGGCAAAGCGCCAGATGTCGCGGCCGTTACCACACCCATGCAGCTCAAGAACATGACGAAGCAGATTGGCTACGGAGAAGTCACGTTTAAATTGTCTGCCTTGGACGTTTCGAGCGAAACGAAGGAAGCTATCGTGCATCAGATGGATGTGGCAAGAGAAGCGGGCCTTACGACAGAGGCGCGAGGTGATGTTGTACTAACGGAGGGTGGAGAATTTCCGGTTGAAGTGATCGGGATTGTCGCAGCTTTCGTCATATTGGCGATTACATTCGCTTCTTTCCTCGCCGCAGGTTTGCCGATCCTTTCGGCTCTGGTCGGTCTCGGTATAGGCATGCTGGGCATCGTCATTGCATCGAGCTTCATTGAAGTTCAGAGCGTATCGCTCTCACTGGCAGCGATGCTGGGGCTAGCTGTAGGCATTGATTACGCGCTGTTCATCATTAGCCGATTCAAGCAGCAGCTGGCTCAAGGGTACTCAGTTCAGGAATCTGTAGCCATTGCGAATGGTACAGCCGGAAGCGCGGTACTCTTCGCAGGCGTCACTGTTGTTATCGGACTGCTCGGACTGTCTGTTGCAGGAATTCCGTTCCTGACCATGATGGGAATCGCTTCGGCGCTTTGCGTCATCACGACGGTTCTCGTATCTATCATTGTGTTGCCGGCTCTATTAGGCTGGATGGGTCACAAGCTTTCCCCGTCTAAAGGTAAGAAGGCATCGGAGCGCAAGCGGGCTGCTAGTAAGAAGCAATCGACCAGCAAGTGGGGGACATTCGTTACGAAACGTCCATTGCTCGTATCGTTCGTAAGTATTGCGCTGCTTGCAACGATCGCTGCTCCATTCTTCCATATTAATCTCGGTTTGCCGTCAGACGGAACAACGAAGTCGACAGCAACGACGGAGAGAAGAGCTTTTGACCTGCTGATTGAAGGATATGGCGAAGGCTTCAACGCTTCCTTGATCATCGGGGCGCAAGCAGCTAATCCGACGGAAGCTACTGCTGAGGCTATTACGGGTATTCAGAAAGAGATCAGTGGGCTGGCTGATGTCCAGACCATTACGCAGCCTTTCCCTGGACCATCAGGTAAATTGTATATCATGACAGTCATTCCGAAGTCTGGCCCTGATGATACCAAGACGAAGGATCTTGTGAAGGCGATTCGAGACCTCTCTAGCAAGACGGAATCCGAGAACGGGATCGAGCTGCTCGTTACCGGCACGACGGCGATGAATATTGATATCGCAAACAAGCTAAACGATGCTTTGCCCGTATTCGCTGCACTTATTGTTGTACTTGCTTATGTGATCCTGGTGCTCGTATTCAGATCGATTCTTATTCCTTTGAAGGCTGTTCTTGGTTTCTTGTTATCGCTAGGAGCAACACTCGGTTTCGTCGTCTTCGTCGTACAGGATGGCCATCTGATTCATTTCTTCGGCTTCCCGGCGTCCAGTCCGATTCTGGCGTTCTTGCCGGTTATCTTGATCGGTATTTTGTTCGGACTAGCTATGGACTACGAGATCTTCCTCGTTAGCAAAATGCGCGAGGTATACGCCCAAACAGGTGATCCGCGAAAGGCCATACTGGACGGAGTTCGCGACAGCGGCAAAGTCGTAACAGCAGCGGGACTCATTATGATCTCGGTATTTATCGGCTTCATGCTGGCTCCTGATGCGATCATCAAGTCGATGGGCCTCGCGCTTGCCTTCGGCGTTTTGTTCGACGCCTTTATCGTACGGATGACGCTTGTTCCAGCGGTCATGAGCTTGATGGGCAAATCCGCATGGTACATGCCAAAGTGGCTCGACCGCATTCTGCCGAACATCGACATTGAAGGCGAGAGCATCATGCACGAGATGGAGAAGAGGAAGAGTGCTTAACACACGCGTCTAAGAGACTCTCGTAGGAGTCTCCTTAGTGCCCTAGAGAGAGGTCTTCGGGACTTCCTCTCGGGCACTTTTTTTTCATTATTGTTCAATTCTCGTGAGCCTCTTCTGTCCTATTACAGTTGTAAAAAAGTGTGTTGGAATAATGAATTCATTCTAACGATTTAAGGACGAGTTTACAGTCTGCGCACTTTTGTTTACATTGTTTCTGTGGAGCGCTTAAGCTGGGATCTTGTTTAGCACTAGCTGTATGAATTGCCTGATCTAACAAGTAACTTTCAGTTCTTTCTTGCTCCGATAATTTCAAACACATGCGTGCTCACTCCTCGTGTTCAAGTTATGAGCCAATTATAATCTGCACCTGAAAGTGCGTATTGTAATATCGAACTTCAATTGTAAAAAAGTCAGAGAAACTTGATGAACGAAAAGAAGCGATTAGTACCTGCGGTAGGTACAATCGCTTCTTTTCGTTCTTATTAAGAAAGAACTGGGCTTGGATCAAATTCCACCGCACAGAACTGCCCCGTCACCGCGGATTCCTTCGCCTTCAGGCACAGCAGCGCGCTGTCAATGCCATCCTCCAGCGGCGATACCGATCTCTTCGTCGTACCTCGCATCAGCTCTACGAAGCTAGCAGCGAGTGCTGCGTCACCTCCGAAGTGATTCTCGCCTGCCCCGACTCGATATGTTTCCACGCGAGACGTATGATGCATGTACACGGTGACGACACCCGTGTTGAAGTCGAATTCGACGGTTCCCTTGTAGCCCATGAAGCGGGCTCCGCGAGCACCGGCTTCGCCCCGCACGAAGAAGTTCTGCGAGTACGAGACGTGCATGCCGCTCTCGTAACGGATTAAAGCGCTGCCGGAATCTTCGTTGCCCGTGTCCTTCGCATAGGCGCAATACTCCCAGGAAGCGACCTTCGTCTGCAAGGTGCTGTCCGGGCATGTAAGATATTGATCGCAATCTACACATTTGAGGCCTGCCGGCTTATCGCCTTTGAAGATCTGCTTGGAGGTCATCGCGCAGACGGTTACAGGCTTCATGCCAACAACGTAGTTGATATAGTCAAAATCATGCGTTGCTTTCTGGAGGAAGAGGCCGCCCGTTTCGTTCTCGTCACGGTACCAATTCTGGAAATAAACACCGCCGTAGGGGACGTTGTTCACCGCCTGGGCATGCTCGATTGTGCCGATTTTGCCGGAATCAACAATTTCCTTGACCAGCTGAACGATGGAGGTTACCCGCAGAGGGAATGACACGACGACTGGACTTGGATTCGCTTCATAGCTCGCTTTGAGCCTCATGAGATCCGCCATATTGGTCGAGACAGGCTTCTCCATAAACAAGGGAAGGCCCGTTGGCAGTACCTTTACCGCTTGTTCCGTGTGGCCGGAGCATCTCGTTCCAATCATAACGCCGTCTAGCTGCTCCGCATCTAGCATTTCTTCCGCTGTGCTGTAGTAGCGAACGTCCTCGCCAAGTCCCAGACGCTCTCGATCTGCTTGAATCGCTCCGCTTCGTGGATCAACGATAGCCGCAATCCGGCAGTTTGGGTCTTGTCTTAACGTATCTTTAGCGACGCCTTGAATGCGCCCGCCGAAGCCAATAATGCCAATGTTCATTGTCGCTAGCAGCCTCCCTCAAGTGCTTGATGGTACCAGTATAAGCTGATTAACTATCCGATTCTTTATCCTTAAAGCCGTATTTTTTGTCATTCATGTCTGATAGAGAACATGATAAGCTAGTCTCTATAAAATGGTTATCATCCCGGAGGGGAAAGCAATGGAACAATCGCAGACGGAGCTAGACGACTATTATCGCACGCAGCTAACGCAGACGATCGTGATTGAGCAGATGATTACGATGTTTTACTTCGAATTCGGCCGTGATTACGTGTTTAGCGGTGAAAGTCATAATTTCTGGGAGCTGCTGTACGTCGATCGCGGCGAAATCGAAGTGATGGCGGATGAAGAGAGGCATTTGCTCACGCAAGGCATGATGATTTTTCATAAGCCCAATGAATATCACAAATTCAATGCAGTGGGCGGCAAGGCGCCGAACGTGATCGTGATGACCTTCGAATGCCAATCGGAAGCGATCACCCTGTTCCGTGATCTTGTCATCCAATTGGAAGACGAAGAACGCAATCTGCTGGCGGATATCGTCAGAGAGGGTATGAATGCGTTCGAATTTCCGTTCCGGCATCCGCTGAAGCGCCGCGAGGATGCTAAGCTTGGCAGCGAGCAGCTGATCAAATGCTACTTGGAGATGTTTCTGCTTCGTCTGCTGCGGAGACAAACGTTGCATGCACGCAAGCCATCGCTGTCATCGGCCGCCAAGGAGAGAGCGAGCGACGAGCTGGCTCGGCATATTGCCAAGTACTTGGATGATCACCTCCATACGGAGCTGTCCCTGGACGAGATCAGCCGCATGTTTATGATTGGGAAGACCAGGCTCAAAGAGTTGTTCAAGCAAGCGACCGGCCATACGGTCATGGCCTACGCAGCGAATGCAAGAGTGGAGCGGGCCAAGCTGATGATTCGCGAGCGTACCGATAACATGACTGAGATTGCAGAGAAGCTCGGATTCAGCAGCATTCACTATTTCTCCAAGGCATTCAAGAAACAAACAAATATGACTCCGACGGAGTACGCGCGGACGGTGAAAGCAAGAGTCTAACTGCGATGATGCTTCAGCATGTTTATATCCATTTTCTTCAAACGGAAGGTGAATTTGGATTGATGTCGTATTATCAATATCAATGTTTGTTGATTTGATCAAAGTTAGAGGAGATGAATTCGACGATGGCGATACCGACTCCATTACCGCGAGTAGCGAACTTCGAGAAGCAGGCATTCGGGATGTTTATTCATTGGGGGCTCTATTCCCAGCTCGGGCAAGGGGAATGGGTGCAGCATTTGAGGAATATCCCGATGGAGGAATATGCTAGATTAAAGGATACATTTACTGCAAGTGATTTCGATGCGCGGCGTATTGCGGCAACTGCCAAGCGTGCCGGTATGAAGTATATCGTATTGACCACCAGACACCATGATGGATTCTCGCTTTACGATACGCGTGGTTTATCGGATTATGATGCGCCGCACAGCGCAGCCAAGCGGGATTTAATCGCAGAATTCGTTAAGGGATGCAGGGAAGAAGGCATTGTTCCTTTCTTCTACCATACGACTTTGGATTGGTACCAGAAGAGCTTTAACGAGGATTTCGACAGCTACCTGGAATATTTACGGTCATCGGTCGAGGTATTGTGTACGCATTACGGTCCGATTGGCGGCTTCTGGTTTGACGGGAATTGGAGCAAACCAGGCGCGGATTGGAAGCTCGATGAATTGTATGGGACGATCCGCCGCTTACAGCCGGATGCCATGATTATTAACAATACGGGATTAGATCATCGCGGAGAAGTCGGACATCCGGAGGTCGACAGCGTTACGTTTGAGCAGGGACGGCCTGAACCGATGAATCGAGAAGGCATGAGCAAGTATATCTCCGCCGAAATGTGCCAAACCATTAATGGTCATTGGGGCTTCGGACGACATGATTTCTCGAATAAATCAACCGGTGAGCTAATTGCTAATCTGCTTGCTTGCCGCAAGGTTGGAGCGAACTATTTGCTCAATGTCGGTCCTCTGGCAGGCGGAGCAATATCGAAGCTGCAAGAAGCAACGCTTGAGGTCATCGGGGATTGGTCCCAGTTGCATGGTGATGTCATCTACGAAGGGAAGCCGAGCCGGGTTCAAGGACAAGGCAATAACTTTGCGCTGGAAACAGAAGACGGAACTACATATCTTTTTGTGCATGATTTAACGATTGACGGCCATGCGAATGTAACGACAGCTGCGGGGGGAATCGGACCTAGAGTGTTTACTAACGTAACAAAACCGGTCTCTAGCATACGCTGGCTCGATAACGATGAAGAGCTGACCTACACGCATGATGTGGAATCAGGTTTATTATGTTTCCATGCAACAGGGTATCCGTATGGAGATAACCTAATTGTACGTATAGCTGTAATTTCTTAAGGTTAACGATAGATGAGATAAAGCCATACAGGTGAAGGAATTTCGAGCTGCTAACGCGAATACTCCACTTTGGTTTATTTATAAAGAAGGGGTTATATGATGCAGCAAACTTCCTATTCCGATCCATCGATTATCGAATCCGCGTTTCTCTCGCGCATGGGAGACAAGCGCAATGTCAATCTATACAATGAGCTTCTTGCCGCTGCAGATAAGGGGAGAACAACAACCATTATCGAAGACCCGCTTGGCAAAGTGACGTATAAGAAGCTTCTGCTCTCGATTCAAGTTGTAAGCGCTGTCCTCGGGGAGCACCTTGATGGGCAGCCGAAGGTCGGCGTTCTATTGCCTAACGTCATTGGGAACGTCGTTACGTTGTTCTCCTTATTCAAGCTCGGCGTTACGCCGTGTATGCTGAACTTCTCGATGGGCGCCGAATCCATTGCGGATTGCTGTGCTACGGCTGAGGTGAAGAAGGTCATTACCTCCAAAGCTTTTATCGAGAAGGGCGGCCTGGATTCCATTGTGAAGCACTTGTCTTCCACGGTTCAATTCATCTACTTGGAGGATATTCAGAAGCAGGTCAATTTCGGTCACAAATTAAATGGGTTTGTCCGCTACGCGCTGAAGAGGCGGACTGCTCACCAAACGAACGAAATCATTCTGTTTACGTCCGGTACGGAGAGCAAGCCGAAGGGCGTTGTGCTGACGCATGATAATTTGTATGCGAATGTGAATCAGATGCTGTCGGTCGTTCATTTTATGCCAAGTGATCTGATCTTTAATGCGCTGCCGATGTTTCATTGTTTTGGGCTCCTGCTCGTATTGCTTGGCGCGATCAATGATTTGCCCGTCTATTTGTACCCCAACCCGCTGCACTACAGGGAAATTCCAAGTTCGATTCGCAAAACGAAAGCGACCATTATATGTGGAACATCCACGTTCTTTGAGGGTTATGGCGTAAATGCAGATGACGGCGACCTCACTTCGCTTCGTCTCGTCATTGCCGGCGCTGAGAAGCTGAAGGAAGAAGTAGCGAGGCTGTGGCAGGAGCGGTTCGGGATTCATATCTTCGAAGGCTATGGCGTTACAGAAACGTCTCCCGTTATATCCACGAATACGCCGGATGTCCGCAAACCGGGAACGGTGGGGAGACTTGCGCCTGGTCTGGAATATCGGATAAACAAGGTCGAAGGCATTGCACACGGGGGAACGCTTGTCGTGAAAGGGCCGAATGTGATGAAGGGCTACCTGATTCATGGCAAAGGGTTTGTGCCTTGCGACGACTGGCATGACTGCGGAGACGTTGTAACCGTGGACGATGAAGGGTTTATTACCATTCAATCCAGGCTGAAGCGATTCGCCAAGATTGCGGGCGAGATGGTTGCTCTTGGACATGTCGAGAAGCTGGCTAGCGAGTGCTTCGAGCATGCTGGGTTCTATGCGGTTTCGGTGACCGATAACAAGAAGGGGGAGCGTATTGTGCTCTTCTCAACCAGGGCAGATACAGACTTGAGCAGCTTGAAGAAATATATCAAGACTCAGAAGATTTCATCCCTTTATATTCCGACTCAAGTACACTATCTGTCCGAAGTCCCGATTCTAGGAACGGGGAAGACGAATTACGTTCGGCTTACTGAACAAGCGAATCTGCTGGAAAATGTAGCGCCGGTATTAGGCTAATAACAAAGTGGAAGGTGTGAAGGGTATGATGCAAGAGGAACGCAATTGGGCGGGGAATTACAGGTTTAGCGCTGCGGAGCTGTTCGAGCCTGAGCGAATGGAGCAGCTTCAGGAATGGGTGGCGAATCGCCAACAAGTGAGGGCGCTTGGGACGCGCCATTCGTTCAACAGTATTGCTGATACGCAAGGCAGCTTGCTATCGCTGAAGAAAATGAATCAAGTGCTGGAGCTTGATCATGCCCGGGGGACCGTCACAGTGGAAGGCGGCATTCGGTACGGAGAGCTGGCTGCGTTTTTGCATAATAACAACTACGCCTTGCATAATCTAGCTTCGCTGCCTCACATCACAATTGCCGGTGCTTGCGCAACAGGGACGCATGGATCAGGGGACCGCAACGGAGGACTTGCCACGGCCGTTCGCTCCATCGAGATCGTTACGGCAAGCGGAGAAACGGTTGTTTTCACGCGTGGCGAGCAGCCAGAAGCGGAAGGAGCCTTTGTCGGACTTGGAGCGCTTGGCATCGTGACGAAGCTGACGCTCGACATTATGCCGACCTTTGACATTAGCCAGCTACTGTATGAGAACCTTGCATTATCCAAGCTGGAAAATGGGTTCGACGATGTTTACTCAAGCGCGTACAGCGTTAGTCTGTTCACGGATTGGAGCAGCGATCGCTTCAATCAGGTGTGGTTGAAGCATCTGGCTAGCGCAGAAGATTTGCGCGGCGCAGAAGAATTTCACGGGGCGACAAGGGCCGTCAATTCGCTGCATCCCGTACCCGGTATTTCTGCAGAGCCTTGCAGTGAGCAGCTTGGCAAGCGGGGACCTTGGCACGAGCGGCTGCCGCATTTCCGCATGGAGTTTACTCCAAGCGCGGGAGAGGAGCTGCAAAGCGAGTATTTTGTGCCGCGCAAGCATGCCTATGCTGCATTAGATGCGATTCATCAGCTGCGGGAGCATATTGCGCCGCTGCTGTATATTTCTGAAGTGCGCACAATCGCCGCCGATCAGCTATGGATGAGTCCAAGCTATGGACGAGATTCGGTCGCGATTCATTTTACGTGGAAGCCGCTTGGTGAGGCCGTTCAGCGTATATTGCCGCTTATCGAAGCAGCGCTCGAGCCTTATGAGGCGCGCCCACACTGGGGCAAGCTGTTCACGATGGCGCCGGAGCGGGTGAAGTCGCAGTATGAGAAACGCCTTGATTTTCTAAGTCTCGCTTCCAAGTGTGATCCGCAAGGAAAGTTCCGCAATTCGTTCCTCGATCGGTATCTGTGGTAGAGTTAAAGGGGACATGCACCGCATTCAAGCGCTGCATGTCCTTTGTATTGTATACGCTTACAATTTAACGTATAAGTCAAGGCCCTATGTCGCGATATGCAGGACTTGGCTATCGAGATATAGATCGACCTTGTTCAACAGTTGGCTGAGTTGGTTGTGATTGAATTTCAAATTCGGCGCGACAGCGTTATAAGAGTCATCATACTTGTAAATCTGGAAGCCTCTGTAGTTTTCATAAATTAATCTCATGCGAACTCTCTCCTTTGTACAACAAGATAGCGAAGTGTATGTATAAAGGTAGCATGAAATTGCCGGCAGGAGTAGAGGTGTAAAAGGTTGGAAAATGTCTAGTTTTGGTGAAGGGATGAGCCTGCTTCGGCCGTGATTGAAATAGAAAAAGAGGACATGCAGCGTGCAGCAGCGCTGTAGGTCCTCCTTTTAGGCTAAGATTAGCGTTCGTCAGTTAGTCCGTTAGTCCGTAATATTGCGAGTGTAATATTCGATAATATCTCTGCGGCGGATGATGCCCAGGAACAAGCGGTCGTCGTCGACAACTGGAACGAAGTTCTGGTCAGCCGCGAGCGTGAGCATATCCTCCATATGCGCGTCAACGGCGACGCATTCGTTGTAAATGCGCTTCTTGACGTCGATGATGGACACCTCGTGCATGTTATCGAAATCGAGGCCAGGCGTGCGCTTCAGCTTCCATAACAAATCCCCTTCGGACAACGTCCCGACATATTTGCCGTCCTCGTCGATGAGTGGTATCGCCGTGTAATGGCAAGCATCCAGCTTGTCGACGGCCGTCTTCATCGTTGCGGCTGTCGTTAGGAATGACACTTCTTCTTTAGGTAACAAGAACGATCTGATTTCCACTGTGAGCACTCCTTTTCGCTATATATTTGAGTCATAATTTCAATGAATAAGCTTGCATGGCGTATGATTACACAAGTTACATTAAACATCTTTGGCTGTTTTTGAATCGCCACGATTCGACAATTTTTGCGATCGGGATAAATAAGCAAAAGTTGAGGCTGAATCTCGAACCTTGAACTTTGAACTCTGAACTCTGAACTCTTGAACCTCGGGAGCAGTCCTTTCATAAAATAGGCGTATATCCGCGTCTATTTAGAGAGGAACGTTGTTATGTACTATGCAAACTATGTTCATTCGGGCTATTGGCCCTCTTACTACCGTCATGGCAATCCGGGAAAGCCGCTCACATTCGTGCTCGTACACGGATCATGGGCGGATTCGAGCTTCTGGAGAAGCGTTGGTGCAGAACTCGCGGCAAGAGGCCACATCGTCTATGCACCAGAGTACCCCGGTCACGGAAGTGATCCGAACACGAACGTGACGCACGGCATGTTATCCAAGGCCGTCGCCGACTTTATCATCGGCCATAACTTACAGGATGTCATCCTCGTTGGCCACAGCTTCGGCGGCTCTGTCGTCCAGAAGGCGGCGGAACTTTTGCCGGACCGGCTGAAGCGTATGGTCTTTATGGACGGATTCGTGGTAGGTGACGGTGAATCGCTGGCAGATCAGTTCCCGCCCGCAGCGCGTAGCGGCTTCGAGCAGCTGCGCAAAGCATCAGGCGCTAACGACACGATTATGCTGCCCTATCCGCTGTTTCGGGACAATTTCGTGAACTTGGCCGACGAGGCTCTTGCGCGCCAGCTTTACAGTGAGATCCGCCCCGAGCCTGCGAAGCCGTTGTTCGAGAAACTCGATCTGAAGAGATTTTATGCTCTGCAGACGCCGCGAAGTTATCTGTTTCTGACAGGGGACAATGCCATTCAGCAAGGAGAGGGCTACGGCTGGCACCCGCATATGTCGAGTAGACTGGGCATGTTCCGACTCGTCGTTGCGGAGGGCGACCATATGACCTATTTCCGTACACAGCCTGCTTACTATGCGACGAAGCTGATCGAGGCTTCGCGGGATTAGTATACCCCAATCAACACTCTACCTGCGTGTCTAACGGATCACAGAGAAGCTATTACAACACGTATCGAGGTAGTTTCCCTAATTATAGACTACAATTATGCAACTACTCCATACCATTACGAATGGTTGGCGGCAACAGCCGGTGTTATGATTCGGATAGAGAGTGAGCAAGGAACTGACCACTTAATCCGGAGGTATTAATTGACCATGACGATGAAGATCAAGATGGGAAACGCAGAGCTTACGATGGGAAGCAAGTATATGACGGAGCTGCGCAGCAGCAATGATATCTTCGATGATACGGATGCGCTGAGACAGCGGCTGCAGGAAGACGGCTATCTGCTCCTTCGCGGTTTCCATGATCGTGAGCAGGTGCTTGACGCGCGCAGCGGGATTTTGCGAAAGCTAAACAGTGCTGGCCGCCTGGACACGAACTTCAAGGTCGAAGACGGGATCATTGCAGAAGGCGCGAAGAGCGCGATGTTCGGCGGACCGGCGAATGATGAGGACGCGGACATGCAGCCATTTTATAACCTTGTAAACGGTGACAATGTTATGCAATTCTTCGACCGGCTGCTCGGCGGGGAGGCGATGACGTATGATTACAAATGGCCGCGCGCTGTCGGCAACGGCGATTTCACTGGCGCGCACTACGATATCGTCTACATGGGCAGAGGCACGAAGCAGCTGTATACAATGTGGACGCCACTCGGCGATGTCCCTTACGAGCAGGGGCCGCTCTCGATCTGCTTGGGCTCGCAGCATTTTGAGAAGATGAAGGCGACTTACGGGCAAATGGACGTCGATCGCGACAATATCGAGCTCGGCTGGATCTCGAAGGATCCGATTGAATGTGTTGAGAAGTTTGGCGGACAATGGGCAACGACGCCTTTTGCCGCGGGAGATATGATTATCTTCGGTATGTTCCTCCTGCATGGCTCTGTCAATAACACGACGAATCAGTATCGCATCAGCTCGGATACGCGTTATCAGCTTCGCTCGGAGCCGGTCGATGACCGCTGGATTGGCGTCAAGCCGAAGGGCCACTATGCGTGGAACAAGGAGAAGCCGAAGTCGATGGAAGAAGCGCGCAAGGAATGGTCGATTTAGCAGAAGCATAGCATTAGCATCCAACACGCGTATGATGAGGCCGCCAGCTAAGTGCTGGCGGTATTTGGCGTTTATGCTAGCTGGCGGTATTTCGGGAAATAATACGTGTTAGCGACATAGAAACGGAGCGTGCGACGGTTATGAAAAATGTGAAGCCCTACGCGATATTCGCCCTGCTCCTGCCATGCCTCATCGCTGTCGATCTCATCATGGACGTGCTGCTGAAGCTGCCACCGAGCAGAATGCTTCGCAATTTCACTTATCCGTTCCTGATGCTGGACCCCATTGAGAAGCTTATCATGGCGGCTCTTATCTTCATGTTCATTCGCAAGCCGCTCTACATGATCGTGCAGCGCATGCTGCCGGGCAAACAGACTGACGACGGCAGCGGCGCAACAGGCGACGAATCAGGAGGAGGGAGCAGCGGAAGCGGAACGACTGCGGCGGAAGGCGCGCCGGATCAGGCCGAGCAGCAATAAGCAGACCGGAATGGCGAACTGCATCGGCAGATGCATATAGTACGGCACGATCTTGAGTCCTTCCTTCAGATGCTCCGTCAGATTGCCGGCAATTGTCAGCGAAGTCAGCAGCACGATGACGCCAATCGGCATGACGAGCGTCTTGTAGTTGCTGATCTTGAACAGATCCTGCGCGGCAAGGACCGAAGCGAACATGAACGTGCCGATCTTGAAGAAGCTTGTAATGATGAGCAAGAACAGGACGACGGAGTCCAGTCGCTGCACAATTTCCGCAAGTCTCAGCCGACTGAGCGAGGTGAAGAGCGGGAACGTCGACCTTGATGCGATTTCGATGCCGAGCACCGAGATATTCACGAACGTTGCGATGCACAGCAGAATCGCGCTGAATGCCATGGCGCCGGCAGTGATCCGCACGGCTTTGTATTTCTTGTTCAAGTAAGGCAGGAACATAGACATGACGACCATTTCGCCGAAAGGGAACGTTAAGCCTGTCGGAAGCAGCGCACTCCAGATTGGCCTCCAGCCTTCGCCAAGAATAGGTTCGATGCGATGAAAGTCCGATAAATCCGACAAGAGGACCAGTGCGACGATAAACATAAACACAAAGCAGCAGAGCAGGAAGAAGATGAAAGCCGTCCGGCCAAATACTTCGATTCCTAAGCTAATGATGTAGCCGACGGCGACCATCATGAATGCGCCAAGGGCAAACATTGGCGTTGCATCATATGCTGCTGCTGTTAGCAGGTCGATAAAATCGCGGATATTTCGGCTTGCAATGTACATGAAATAGAGCAGATAGCCGAAACCGATCAGCCAGCCCAGGAACGATCCTGCAATTCTGCGTGTATATGCTGTAAGCGGCATATCGGGATATAACCTGTACAAGCCACCAAATACAAGGGAGAAGAACGTCATCCCGATTAAACAGCCGGAGAGCGTTACAATCCAGGCATCCTGCTTCGCATCCATACCAACGGGAATGACGACGGCCGTACCGAGCTCGAATAACGTTACCCATGCAAAAAGATGCAAAGGGCCAATATTCTCAATCGTTTTTTTCATGAAATATGCCTCCTTGCCGGTTTAAGGTTTCTCGAGCAGTGACTTGCCTCTCATGCCTGTCCGCAAAATTTGCCCCTGGAACGTGATGCTAACTTCCGCATCGGTGAACTTGTCCTTCCACTGATCCTGCACCTTCCGCCACTGCTTCGGATGCCTTCGCTGCAGCACTTCGCCGAAGCCGAAGACGTCGGCGTGGAGAGACTGTGCACTCTTAATCGCCCCCATCATGTCCGCGATTGCGGCATCGCCCCATTCCTTCTCCATCTTGTTCAACACTTCAAGATCGCTTAGCGGAACGCCGCATTTCACCTCGGATACGTTACCTTCGGCCATGACGTTAATTTTCACTTTGACGCGGCCATTCTGCATCGAGACATCTGTCTTGGTCTTGCTCTTAATGACTTCGAGTGCAAGTCCCTCCAACATGTCCTGACAGCTGAGATTCATAACGGTGCTGCTGATTCGATTGATGATGAACATGTACCCCCGCGCTTTGTTATTGTCGAGCCAGCCGACGAGCTTCCCTTCGCGGAACATGGCGACGCCGGTTATTTCGAGATGATAGGGCGGCCGCGTTTTCTCGAGATTGCTTTTGCTTGATACATCCTGATCGTCTCCAAAAAGCCTCAGACCGCTGATCGATGGCTCAACGCCTGGATTAATGAGCTTACGGATGGCATCATCGATGCCGATAGCTGGCGAGCTTGACCAAAGTTTTGTAGTGAATTCGGCCGATCCCATCAGCGCTTCTGCCTGAATAGGAGCGAGCGGGACAAGTGTGCTGACCAGCTTCTCCGGCGTAGCTCCTCTTGCCACGAGCAGCATGGAGGTGAGCCGAACCTCATGGGAGCGCTCGAAGAAATCGAAGATCTCTTCGATCCCGGACTGGGCAAGACGCTCCCCCAGGATGACGACCTGGATGTGGGAAAAGAACAGCTGGCGCGGAACCTGCTTCGACGCTTTGCGGATGCCTTCGAACAATGTCTTCGACTTTACGGTGTAGACGGAGAACGGCGCGCCCCCGCCGCCGCCCTTAACCGAATTGCTTAGCTCGCCGGGCATAACGACTTGGAATGCCAACGTATATTCGTCTTTATCCGTCTTATCGATTGCCATCGCTGTAACGATGGCGAGCATATTGAGCTCCCGGCTGTTCCAGCAACCGGTTACGAGCGAAGCGGAAGCGACAAGGACGGCTGCCGCCAGAATGATTTTCACGATCCGTAATCTTGCTCTCATCCGTACCTGTACCTCCTCGTTCGCGCGTCTTTTTTAAGTTTGAGGCTTCTGTCCCGAAGGCATCCGAGTGGTATTATCCGTTGTGTCATCGGGCCGTTCTGTAAAGCTCCAGTGCGGCATTCGGACGAAGACGTCTTTCATCTGCTTGAATTTGAGCGGAACGAGCGGCGACAGGAAGGAGACGCCGAACGAGCGCAGTGAATTCATATGGGCAACCAGCATGATGAGGCCAAGAATTATACCGTAGAAGCCGATCGTTCCCGCTGCAATCATGAAGAGAAAACGCAGCAGCCGTGCAGTAATAGCCAGGTTGTAAGCTGCGATGGAAAAGTTTGCGATTGCTGTGATCGCTACGACGATAACCATAATCGGCGAGACGATACCGGCTTGAACAGCCGCTTCGCCAAGGACGAGCGCACCGACGATAGATACCGCTTGCCCGACTGCCCGCGGCATCCGAACCCCGGCCTCACGCAGAATCTCGAAACTGAGCTCCATCGCGAACGCCTCAATCAGCGCAGGGAAAGGCACGCCCTCTCTTGCACCGGACAGATTAATGAGCAGTGTCGTCGGCAGCATCTCCTGATGGAATGTCGTTAATGCAATATAGACAGCTGGGCCGAATAACGAAATGATGAAGGAGGCATACCGCAGCAGACGGAGAAAGGTGCCGATATCGTACCGCTGGTAATAATCCTCGGCCGACGCGAAGAATTGAGGCAGAATCGTTGGCACAACCAAGGCGAATGGAGTGCCGTCAACGAGTATCGCGATGCGCCCCTCAAGCAGGTTCGCCGCAATGACATCGGGCCGCTCCGTGTTATAGATCGTCGGGAAGGGTGAGCTCCAGTTGTCCTCAATGAACTCCTCGATATAGCCGGACTCCAGAATGGCGTCGGTATCGATCTTCGCGAGCCGCTTGCGCACTTCTTGCTTGATCTCTTCCTTGACAATGCCATCGATATAGAGCATAGCAACGTTCGTTTGCGTCACTCGGCCAATCTTAGTTGCTTCGAAGCCGAACCTCTCGCTCCGAATCCGCCTACGGATAAGCGCTATGTTTGTCGGGAGCGATTCCGTGAAGCTATCCTTAGGGCCGCGAATGACGACCTGGGTGCTTGCTTCTGAGACCGCTCGCTTGTCGCCGCCAATTGTGCTGCAGCTAACGCATTGATCCCAGCCGTCGACGAAGAGGAGCGTCTTACCCGTTAGCAGCTCAAGCAGCATCGTCGTCCAATTGTCCAGCACTTCAACTTGTCCAACGGCTAATGCATTATCACAAATATATTTGAATGCTTCTTCAGGTGACGTTCCTTCCTCTGGCGGCGTTTCTGGCAGAAAAGGTGACATCAAGGAACGCATGACGAATTCGTTGACCGCTTCCTTGTCTGTAATCGTCTCTAGATAGACAGCTGCTACATGCTGATGCTGCGCGGTCCGCAGCGTAAATCGGCGTACGATTAGGTCTGGGCTTGCGGCAACTTCGGACTTGATCCGGTCCATGTTCGCCTCCAGATTCGTTTCGAGCTGGCCGCGAGGCACAGAGAGATTGCCGCTGTTCCGATTGTTGCTGTTGTTCCCGTTATTCCCGTCGTCATTGCCGCCTTTGGAACGAGCTGATCGTCTTATCATCGTCAAACTGAGCCCCCTTCGCTGCATGGATGGACTGCTTCGCATCCGTTAGTATGCCTCGTTTTTCCTTTTTTACCTAAAAATAAAGAAAAAACCGATGAATGGATTCATCGGTTTGCAAATCGCATATTCTGCTCCGGCTAATGGCCGGAACGTGCTTGCCTTCTTCATGCCAATCGTTAATGCGCTACCGCTGACTTCGGATCCGGCTTTGCTTTGTTAATGAAGAAGCTGGCCGCTTCCAGAGCCAAGGCGATCTGATTGGTCTCCACATAATAGTTGAATAGCTCCTTCTCGTAACGCTGCACAAGGAAGGCATCGCCTTGCTTGCGTAGAAGGGGCAAGGCGGTCATGCGTAGATAGCTGTAATAGTCTGCCTGCTTCTCCTCGATGAACAGGACAAGCAGATGAAATCTGAGAATCAGAACCTCATCTCGTATTTCTTTCGATATCGTCAGTCCGTTATGCGCCAAACTCAGTACATCCTCTTGGGATAACAAATTCCCCTCAGCGGAACTCCGGATATACCCTTCATAGGAAAGCAGATAAAGCGTTGAGGTTGGTTCTGATAGCCCCATTGTTTCCTGGTAGTATTTTCCTGCCAGCTCATAGGCTTTGTTCTCATGGTATAGAAATCCGAGATTGTGCACGGCAATCCGTTTCAGCTCGGGCGCGTGACAGAGATCACAGGATTTTATAATGTTCTCAAACCGGTTGACGATTGCCTGATAATTCCGGTTGTCGTCGTAGATGATTTGAAGGAGCATAAGCATTTCCGCGTCGATGCTCTTTAAGAAGTTATGGGTATCTTTAAAATGTCGCAAGGCTTTCTCGCTGTAATAGTAGGCCATCATCCGAGATTCGAGCCAATGGTAGGACATGGCCAGATAATAGTAGTACTCCGGATTGTTATATTCCTCTTCGTTGATTGCATTCAAGGTTTCAATCGCCTTGAAATAGTCCTGCGTATAGTAATGATAGATACCCGTAATATGCAAGAGCAGGTTGCTTTCATAGTGAGGCAGCTTTGATTTGGTTCGTTCCATTTCTTTGATGATGCCAAGTGCTTTGCCTAGCTTCCGATGAACGAGGTAGTATCTGCCCTGCAGCAATTTATAGAGGGTTTTATAATCCGAAATTTGGATTAAGCTCTCCTTCTCCAGCTCCTCTTTAATCACTTCCATATCGTCATACAGCAGCAGTATGATGGCTTCGTGCCAATCGTGCAGCCGTTTCTTAATCGTCGCTAAATGGTGAAGCTCCTGCTCAATCTGAATGCTAAGCCGATCGGCCAGAAGCGTGATTACTTCCAGAGAAACATCCGTCGATCCGCGTTCGATTTTGCTGACATGCGTGTCGGAGCAGATTCCTCTGCCGAGCTGATCCTGGGTCATTCCAGCTTTTTCGCGATAAAATCTGATGATTTTCCCTTCATGCATGCGGTGGTCCTCCATTATTTGCTAGAAAACAAATGAATTCCCCCAAGTTATGTGAAGAAAGTCATTTCAATGTACGTGCAGTACCTGCATTATAGCATACAAACTACTCGTTTCTAGAGGTTTGGAAGCTCGGATTCCCCCGATTTACCGCGAGCGAGCGCTCCATTACTATAAGTAGAAAGCGCTATTATCATTTGCAATTTTTATCAGGGAAGAAGGGGAGACGGATGAAGATTTCGAACAGATTGAAGAGAGTAGTTACTTATTTGTCTATTTCTGCTCTCGTGCTGTCAAACGGCTCGCTTGTGTTGGCGGCCGAAGATGCGCCGTTGCAGCCACCGACAGCAGCAGAAGGAAACGCTGCTCCGAAACCTCATGCAGGGGTTCATGTACAGAACGTAAACGGTGCAGGAACTAAAGGCGGTTCCTCGTACACGCAGGAGCAGCTCGAAGCGTTCAAAGCGAAGGCGAAGAACAGCTTGAAGGAAGCAGCAATGCGTGACTTCGAGAAGAAGCAAAGCGAGAAAGCGACGGCTTCGGAGAAGCTGAGCGCTGAGCTGCATAAGCCAGATGAGATTGTTAATGTCATTGTGGAGTTAAAAGGTCAAACCATCTCGCAAGCTTTGTCAGCTTCAGGGACAAAGCCAGGCGTTAATGCTACCTCTGTCGAAAGTTCCGCACACACCGCAATAACGGCGGATATTAAGTCGGCGAAGAATCAGGTTATAAGTACGCTGTCTACTGGCAAGTCGAAGAGCACAGGTCCAGTGTTCCATTTCAAACATGACTATGAGAACGTGTTCAAAGGCTTCAGCCTTGATGACATCAAGTATAGCGATATAGACGCGATTAAAAAACTGCCGAACGTGAAGGCCGTTACGCTTCAGCAAACCTTCCTTCCGGCCGTTAACGAACAGCATGATCTGACGGGCATCAAGAATCTGTGGAATGGATCTGCAACCGGCGAAGAGCCAATTGGCTACAAGGGCGAAGGCATGGTCATCGCGATCGTCGATACAGGGATCGATCCTTCCCACGAAGCGTTCCCTGCTCCGCATGATATGTCGAAAGCGAAGTACAAGCATAACGAAGCTCCATTTACGGACAAAGTCGTTGGAGGATACAACTGGGCCGATCAGAACGAGGATATCACTCCTCGCATGGAATGGACGAACCTCTCGCCAAGCTCGCACGGCGTGCACGTAGCGGGGATTGCGGCAGGTTCTAGCGATGTTCTGCAAGGCGTTGCTCCGGAAGCGCAGCTGATCGCGGAGAAGGTGTTCTCCGAAACGCAAGCGGGAGCCCTGACGGAGGATATCATTAAAGGGATCGATCACGCGACAGCCATGAAGGCGGATGTCATCAACATGAGCCTTGGTGCTTCCTCGACGTTTGATACGCGTGATGCGAATGATCCGATGGGCATTGCCATTCGCAATGCGACAGATGCAGGCGTTGTCGTTGTCGTCGCAGCTGGCAATGCTTCCAATGCCTACGATGATAAAGGCGAATCGGGAGCTTCCATTAAGCTTGGAGAAACGCCGGATTTGAACAAAATCGGCAATCCGGGCGTTTATCCCGACTCCTTCACGGTAGCCGCAGCGAACAACAGTGTTGTTCAGCACGATGTCTCTTTCAGCTACAGCTTCGATGCGCCGTTTATTACGGGACATGGTCTGGACGTTTGGAAAGGTCTTGATGTATGGGAGAACGATTCCATCTCGCTGGTTGGTCTGAGGAACGACCATTTGGGCTATGACGAGGATTACGACGGTGTTGATGTAGCGGGAAAAGTGGTACTAATCAAACGCGGCTCTCTCACTTTTAACGATAAAGTGAAGATCGCCAAAGAACATGGTGCAATCGGCGCTATCGTCTATAATAGCGACGCGGGTAAGAAAGCGCCGACGCCACAAGGACAAATGGAAGTTCCATTCTCGTTTATTAGCTACGAGGACGGTACAGCTTTAGAAGCTGCACTTGCATCAATGGGTGGCGGCGGTGACGGCGGCGGTGGTGGCATCGATATTGGTCCTCTCTCTGGCGTTGACATTGGCATTGACCTCCCGCCGGAGCCAGGAGCATCCGCGACGCTGCCGATGTACATTGAAACTGATGAGACAAGCTCTGCTTTCGAGGCATCCGCTCCTGGAAGCCCTACGGATTTCTCCTCATGGGGAACGACGAGCGATTTGCTGCTGAAGCCAGAGATTATGGCGCCGGGTCACAAAATCGTATCTTCCGTTCGGACATCAGATCCGAATGTTCACAACGCATATGAGAGTGAAGATGGCACTTCGATGGCAGCTCCTTATGTTGCAGGAGCGGTAGCCGACGTGATGCAGGCCTTTAAGAAGAAGGGCTTCCAGCCAGGCACTAGAAGCTTCGTTCAACTTGTGAAAAACGTCGTTATGAATACTTCGGTTCCGGCGAAAAGAGATTATGAGAACGAAGAGAATCCTGCTGATCGTGCGGATTACAATACGGAGTATCAGCCAAGACGCCAAGGCGCTGGCATGATTCGTCCAGACCTGGCCGTGCAAACACCGGTCGTCGTATCCGGACCGGACGGCACGGGCCGCGTTAGTCTGAAGGAAATAGGCGCGAAGACGACGTTTACGTTGACCGCTTCCAATCTGACAAGCACAGCTGCAACGTATGAACTGAGCGGAACGGTGATGACGGATTTGCTTCACGCGAATTTGGATACTAGTTCCGACAATATCCGCAGCCGTTATTTGGAGCATTCAAAGCTGAGCTTCAGCCCGTCTAAAATCACTGTAGGGGCGAAATCCACTCAGCGTGTGACCGTTACACTGACCGTGGATCCGTCCGAGATGAAGAATACGTTCATTGAAGGCTATGTGTATCTGACACCGACTGATGAGGACCTGCCTACATTGAATGTCCCGTACACAGGCTTTAATGGCAAGTGGGATGCTCCGGCCATTATTGATGCTCCATCCGGCCCAGATAGCGTATGGGGGAGTTCCGGTCTCGGAACTCAAATGGCCTTTGTAGACATGCACACCGGATTCCCATTCCTTTATGGTGAACCAAAAGATAACTATGAACGATCGCTAGGGGACAAATTCTTTGCCTTCTCACCGGTGAACGCTTTGTACGCCGTACCGGTAATTGCGCTGCTTCGCGATGCGCGTAATGTGAAAGTCGATGTCGTCGATGCGGAGCACAACCTCGTCACCCACTTGACGAATGATGATTGGGTTGTAAAGAATGACCCTTACTCTGGCGGTATAGCGGGTTCATTATCCGCTGGCACGATGTGGGATGGAACGAACCTAGGCGTTCCTGTGCCGGATGGCCAATACTATTTTGCCATCACAGCTACAGCGGACGCTCCCAATGCAAAGCCACAGCCGACGATTTATATGCCTGCTTATAAAGATACCCATGCGCCAAGCGTGGATATCCTGAAGCATGTCGGCTACGATGAGCTGAACGAGCCGGACGAGACGAATACAGGCGAGTACACGCTGCGCTTTAAGATGGACGACGACGCAGACGCGCCGAACGGGGAAAGCGGTGGGGACTGGAACATTTATTACGCAATCAATGGTTCAGAGCCGTATACCAACTACAAGGATGACGTGAAGCGTAACGATGACGGAACCTATGAAATGCCGATTAAAGATCTGAGAGACGGACTGAACGTTATTTCGATAGCGCCGATCGACAGAGTGGGCAATTACGGTGAAGAATATTCGGTCATCGTGAATAATACGAACAAGGCCGTTTGGATTGATATCCAATCTGCAAGCGTTAATGGTAATCCAAGAAGTGTTTACTATGACGCGAATGTGAAGAGAGGGGATTCCTTCGATCTCAGCTTCGATGCTTATGGTAAAAATTTGGATAGCGTCCAAGTTCAATTCGTAAAGACGAACGAAGACGGCTCGAAAACGATTGTCGGAGAGCCGATCGACAATGTCGGCACCTGGCCTACGCCAACTCCGTTTGGAACGGGGGTGAATTATTCGATCTCAGCGCATGTTGTCATTCCGGATAGCTTGCCGGATGGCAAATACTCGATGAATTTCGTTTGCTTGGGAGAAGGGCAAACCGGCTTTGAGCCAAACCTTCCTTATATCAACATCGATACGTATGTCGATGAGACGGCACCAGCCATCACCTTCAATACGGGCGACGGGGACGGCAGCCAAACGACGAAAGCTTATTTCGTACCGGATACGACCAATGTTTCGCTTATGCTCAACGCAACCGTGACGGATTTGATCAAGAACGGAAGAGGCTTCAAGGTCGAATACTCACTTGATGGTGGAGATCCTGTAGTCATGGGCAGTAAAGTCAACCCTTATGTTGATGATACGTTCCGTTATCCAGTTGTCATTACGGATGAGGATCAACATACCCTTGTCATCACGGCAACGGATTATATGGAGAATTCGAGCTCCATCCAAGTCGACTATCATATGAACCTTTCGGAGAAGCAAGTCGTAATGTCCGTAGGCGATGATCAGGAAGCTGCGATTCCGATTATGGATGTGCCTGCTAACCTGGCGACGTATGATGGATCGATATTCATTGATTTAGGCAGCAGCGTTGACGGTAAGATCCATGAGGAGTTTGCTTCGCCTTATATGTATGGAACGGTTACATCCCAGTATGGCAATGATGGAACAGTTGGAGAATATCCTTATTATGGCGTCCGGGATTATTATCCAATTCTTCTGACAGGCGATCACGCGATTAAAACGGATCTCAAATATGATCCAGCAGCGGATCAATATTATTTCACTTATCAGCCTCTAGGTTATGAGGATGCTGGTGATATCGTCGAAGGAGAAAGCACGCATTCGGTCACGATGATTGATTTCTTAGGCAATCAGACGACGATTCCTGTAACTGTAATCAAGAATACGAGCTTCCCTTATGTTCAATTCGATGATACCGTGATCGATCAGTCGACAGGCACAGCTACCTTCTTCACAGATCAAACCTCTTTTGAGATTTCAGGAACGGTTCATAGTGAGGGCGCGCCTTTCTATACCGTTTTGAAAGACACTCGAAGGGGTCCGGAAGATTATGTGAGAAACCTGTTTGGCTCAGAGTGGGGCAACACCATCTACTATGAGGATTTCACGTTCCCTGAGGGCTTTGAACAGCCAGCCGGCGTACATCCTTTCACGATTACAGTAGATAATCTCCATCCCGGAATTAATATGCTGGAGATTGATGGTGATCTCATCTTGGATGGCAAAGTATTCTATGGTAACCATCCACTTGTATTCAATTTGATCGTTTACCGTCTTGGCGCTTCGGAAGCTCCTGATTCGGTAGCAGCAGCTCAATCGGCTGCGGCACTGACGTGGGATCAGATTAAAGGCTGGAATGAAAGCCAGAATGCGATTGAGACGAATCTGAACTTGCCATATCGAGATGAAGCCGGCCAAACGCAAATTAGCTGGAGCAGCAATGAACCGTCGATCATCAACAGTTTAGGTGCTGTAACAAGACCGGCTGTGGATACACCTGTTACGCTGACGGCAACCGTTACGAAAGGCAGCGAGACAGCGACCAAATCGTTCGAGTTTACCGTACTGGCGAAGCTTGCAAGCAATCAATCGGCAGTCAATCAAGATAAAGTGTTCCTGGATTGGAGTGTGATCAGCGGTGGAAATGGATCGCAGGATGATGTCACGCTGCCGCTTACGCTACCTACGAGCGGAGCAAATGGCACAACCATCACATGGTCTTCAGACGATACGGCACATATCACTGATGCAGGCCGTGTCTATAAGCCATTGTTTGATGAAAGCGATGCAGTTGTCGTTCTGAAAGCGACTGTGCAAAGAGGAAGCACCAAGGCAATCAAGACGTTCTCCTTGACGGTGAAGCCGGATGCGAACAATGCGGAAAGAACAGCTCTTATTCATGCGGTTAAATCATTGACGCTGAAGCAATTGCTCGGTGAGAACAAGAGCGAGCTTGATGTCACTCACGACATTACTTTACCTACAACTGTCGGTGATGCTTCGGTCACTTGGTTATCCGATGCACCGGAAGTCATTGCGGCAGACGGTAAAATAACAAGACCTGCACAGAACCAATATGTTATGGTTGAAGGTCTGTTCAATATTGGTCAGTTCTACAAATATGCTTCCTTCGGATTCTACGTCAGAAGCGAGGATGCGAACGACAATGCGCCTGTACAAGCAGCGCAGGCATCGATCGTATGGAATCTCATTAAGAGGAACAACGTGGATCAGAATACAGTAACATCCGATCTGTACTTGCCGACACAAGGCGCGAATGATACGACAATTACGTGGACCTCAAGCAACCCGCAAGTGATCGGAACAGACGGAACCGTCCATAGAATGGGTGCTGATGAGACCGTTGTCCTGACAGCAACTACGACTAAGAACGCGGCAACGCCGTTGACGAAAGAGTTCGAACTTATCGTCAAGAAAGCAGCTTCAGGCAATCCGGGAATGCCTGGCACTCCAGGAACTCCAGAAAATCCGGGAACTCCAGGCACTCCGGATCCAGGCACTCCGGATCCAGACGCTGGCACTGCCATTCAAGCACCGGTAACAGAAACAAACGCTGTTGAAGGCGGCAGAAATACGACTACGATTACAGTAGACGAAGCCGGATTGCTTGAACAGCTGCAAAACAGTGCCGATGGCGTAACGGTTACAATCAGCACCGATAAAGTGACCGATGTAACGACTGGAGTGCTGACAGGACAGCTGGTTCAGCATTTGGTAGACAAACAAGCTACCGTTACGGTTGTCACTCCGGAAGCGACCTATACCATTGATGCCGCACAATTGGCAGACGCGCTTAAAGCGCAGCTGGGAACAGGCGTGAGTCTGAGCGATGTTCAAATTGAACTGCGTATCGCGAATTCGCAAGCAGCGGAGCGTCAAGCGGCTCAAGAGGCAGCAACTAACAATGGTGTAGAGCTTGTTGGATATCCTGTCTCGTTCGAGATCATCGCTTCACATGACGGTCATGAAACGGTGATCGATCAGTTTAACAGCTACGTTGAGCGTGACATCGTCATTCCAGCTGGAAATGATGGCGAAGCGGTTACGGCAGTGGTGGTTGATGAAGATGGTAACATGCGTCAGGTACCGACTTACTTCGAAACGAAGGATGGCAAGCAAGTTGCCAAAGTATACAGTCTGACAAACAGCCTGTATGCACTCGTTAGCAGTCATAAAACATTCACGGACATTAAAGGCTGGGCGAAAGCATCCATTGAGAACCTAGCTTCGAGATTGATCGTAAAAGGTCAAGGTGACGGGATGTTCAATCCGAATGGCGATATGACAAGAGCGGAATTTGCGACGATTATCGTGAACGCCCTTGGAATGAAGACAACCGATGCAGCAAGTCCGTTCAAAGATGTAAGCGCAGATGCATGGTATGCTGGTGCAATCTCTGCAGCTGCACACTACGGAATTGTTACAGGCGTAACTACGGATACGTTTGCGCCATCGAAGAAAGTGACACGCCAAGAAGCGATGGTTATGCTCACGCGTGCGATGACAATTGCAGGAATCGACACGACGATCAGCGCAAGCGATATCAAGGCATCCCTAGATGACTTCAAAGACGGCAGCTCCGTTAGCGAATGGGCACAAGCTTTCGCGGCAATCAACGTGAAATTCGGCTTGATTACAGGGGATCAAACCCACTCAATCCATCCGAAGAGCAACATTACACGTGCGGAAGTGGCTTCCATCATCGAAAGAATGCTGAAAAAAGCCAGCTTGATCAACTAAGCGGCCAAAGAGAAAGAGGCAAGCATCGGGAATCCCGTATGCTTGCCTCTTTGTGTCCGCCGCTATATGCAGCTGCGGGCTGGCTCTCAGTGTTGGAGTGAAAACCGATCTCTTTTTTAATTTTTCTCAAGTGCAGCAATTACTATTGAAGGATTCAGAAGAGAGGTATATAATCAAATGTGCCCGGGCACAAAAGCGTAAGGTAACAGTGCACCAACGCTCCGGCATCCATTTGTTTATAGGCCAGGAGGGGTGAAAATGGGTAGATATTCAGCAGAACTCCGTGTTCAAGACGGCTACAATATTATCGTGCTCAAGGACTCAGCCAGCGATAGCATCGCCAAGCTGATTCCCGATATCGGCAACAACCTATTCAGCTTTCAGCATGGCGGACATGAGGTTATTAAGACGTCCGTTAGCCTGCAGACGCTTCAGAATGAAACATTCGCGTGCTCCAAATACGGGACGCCGATTTTATTTCCGCCCAACCGGGTTCGCGAAGGCACTTATACATTCAATGGACGTACTTACCAGCTACCGATTAATGAACCGCCGCATTTTCATCTGCATGGTGAACTCATTAGCAGAGGCTGGCATCTCGTCGAGTTTGGCGCATTAGATGACTTTGGCGCATGGGCGAAGAGCCGGTTCAGCTTCAGCGAGCATCCGGACATCATGGCCTATTATCCACATCCGTTATCTTTTACGATTACGTACCGGCTCGTTGATGGGAAGCTGCATATGGAGAGCTCCATCGTGAACGAAGGGACTGATGATGCGCCGTTCGCCTATGGCTTGCATCCTTATTTCTCGGTACCATATGAAAGCGGTAACAAGGCTGTGCTTCAAGTGCCGGCGAAGGACGAGTGGCCGGTTACGAATCAGGCTTTTGTCACTGATCTGCCTTCTGTAACAGCGTTTAGCCGAAACATTCGCGAAGAAGGCATTAACCTCGTGGACTATCCTGTCCTAGGCTGTTCCTTGCTGACGCTGGACCAAGCAGCAGACACAACCTGCCGAATCGCCTTTCCACTGCGGGGCTACACTATCGCATACCAGTTGGATGAAGCATTCCCTTACGTGCTGCTGTTCCGGCCGAATTGGGACGATGCGTTCTCCATTGAGCCATACACCTATGTAACTGACGCGTTTAATCTGCCCTATGCAAGCGAGCTGACAGGCGCTCAGGGGATTCGCCCCGGTGAAGAACGTCGACTGACGACGGCTTTGTGGACAGAGTCGAACGAATTCAAGACGAAGGAGCACTAATAGATGGATCTTAGCAATAGCAATAGCAATAGCAATAGCAACAACAGCAGCATCGCTGAGAAAATCGGCATCGATTTCGCGGAGGCCATCAAACCGGAGATGCCGCTTCGCAGAGATTTCCGGATCGGCTGTATCGGCTCCGGCTTTATTATGCGGGACTGCCATCTTGTCGCATACCAGGGCGCAGGCTTTAACCCGGTCGCAATCGCATCGCGCACTTATGAGAATGCGAAGGAGGTCGCGGAGCTGCGCGGCATTCCGAAGGTGCACCGCACGTGGGAAGAGCTAGTCCGTGATCCCGATATCGAAATTCTGGATATCGCTTTCCCGCCGGATAAGCAGCTTGAGGTTGTTCGTGAAGCGGTGAAGCAGTCGCATATTCGCGGCATTCTGTGCCAGAAGCCGCTCGCAATGAATTCGCGCGAGGCGCGTGAAATCGTCGACCTGTGCGAGGCAGCCGGCATTAAAATCGCGGTCAACTCCAACATGCGCTATGACCAGTCGATCAGAGCGCTCAAAGCGATTCTGGATCGCGGCCTGCTCGGAGAGCCGGTGCTAGCGACGATCGAAATGCGGGCGATTCCACACTGGCAGGCTTTTCTGCAGCAGTACGATCAGATTGAGATTTTGAACATGGGCATTCATCATATCGATTCCTTCCGTTATCTGTTCGGCGATCCGGAGAAGGTTACCGCAGTTACCCGCAGAGATCCGCGCACGCAGTTCCCTCATATTGACGGTATCTCGCAGTACACCTTCCAATATGCGAGCGAGATGATGGCAACGAGCCTTGACGATGTATGGGCTTGGCCGGGCGAAGGAACCGAGAAGGATATTTATATTAAATGGCGGGTTGAAGGGCTAGATGGGATGGCGACCGGTACGATCGGCTGGCCGAAGTATCCAGAGCATACGCCGAGCACACTTGCACTCACGACGCGGCAAGTGCCGAACGAGTGGATTCGTCCGCAGTGGGACGCGGCTTGGTTCCCGGATGCGTTCCAAGGAACGATGGCGCAGCTGCTCCGCGCAGTGGAATCCGACAGCGAGCCGGAGATCGGCGGGCGTGACAATTTGCGGACGATGGCAGCGGTTGATGCATGCTACAAGTCCATCGCAGAAGGCAGAACCGTACAATTCAAAGAAGTATTATAACGTGGATATAAATTATCTAGGAGGCCACCAACATGTTATCAGTCGGTATTTTTAACGCTTATTATCCTTATTCTCTAGAGGAATCTATTGCAAGAATGAAGAAAGACGGCTTCTCCTGCGTCCAGCTCGACCTTGCGTTCAAAGGTATGGATCTGTCGCCCGATGCTCTAACGAAAGAAAAGTGCCGCACGATCCGTGATGCGTTCCGTGACGCCAATCTTCCGATTGTTTGCGTTTCGGGTTACACGAATATCATTCATAGCGATCCAGTTAAGCGCCGCGAGAATATTCATGGTTTGAAGAAAACGATCCAGTTCGCGCGCGACCTCGGCAGCCCGTACGTTGTCAGTGAGACAGGCACGTTCAACACAGAGAGCGACTGGGTGTGGGATCCGAAGAACGGCACCGAAGAGGCTTACGAAGAAGTAGTCAAGCAGATTGAAGACCTCGCGAAGTTCGCGTATGACAACGGTGCTATGTTCCTCGTTGAGAACTACGTGAACAACGTGATTGGCTCCGTCGATCAGGTTGCTCGTCTCTTCTCGGATGTGAACCATCCTGGTCTTGGACTCTTGATGGATCCAACAAACTATTACACGGACACGAACATCGGCCATATTGATGAAACTCTACACCGCATCTTCAACACACTCGGCGACAAAATCAAAATCGCTCACGCCAAAGATTGCAAGCCTGCTGAAGATACAGGTGAGAAGCACGCGAATATCGACGCTTCCGAGTCGCACTCGTTCCGCGGCGCTGGTGCAGTTGAGCTGCCGGCTCCAGGGCTTGGCAACTTGAACTATGACCTATACCTGGAGCGTCTAGCGAAGCTTCATCCAAATGTGCCGATTATTATCGAGCATTTGGAAGAGGAAGACATTCCACGGGCGAAAAAATTCCTCGATGGCAAGCTGAAACAGGTCGGCGTCTAAAAGGTAACGTTACAACACCTGCTCTTGTAGGAATGAACCATTTCGCTCTATAATGATATTGCCCATGGCACGAGGAGCAACTTGCAGCCTTCACAGGAGTGAATTATGACTGTTACGATAAGAGAAATTGCCAAGCATGCAGGAGTATCGAGAGGAACTGTCGATCGTGTGCTGAATGACCGTCCCGGCGTTAAGCCGGAAGTACGTGACCGGATACTGGAGATTGTGAACGAACTGAACTACGTACCGAATATTGCAGCCAAGGCGCTCGCTTACCAGAAGAAGCCTGTCACGCTCGGCATCGTCATGCCGCCCAAAGAGATTGTGTTCTTCGAACTCATTCGGAGCGGGATCAGCAGCGCGTCGGAAGAGCTTAAGGATCTCGGTGTCAGGCTGGAATATCGGTATGTGGATAATAAACGTCCTGAAGAAGGGGCGGCTGCAATCCGCGAGTTCGTAGAAATTGGCGTAAGCGGCATTATGTTCTCCGTGATGGATGACGAGCTTATCCGCGAGAGCATCAATTATGCGGCACAGAAGAACGTGCCGGTTGTTACGTTCAATTCGGATGTAGAGGGCAGCAAGCGTGTCTGCTTCGTCGGGCAGGATTTGCACAAGAGCGGCGTCGTGGCGGCGGGGCTGATGAATCGGGTGCTTCCCGCGGAAGCGAAGGTTGTCATCGTCACAGGTAACTTGAAGTTCCATGCTCACCGCTCACGGGTGGAAGGGTTCAAGCAAGGGCTGGAGGACAGCGGCAGCAGCCTTCAAGTGGAGCGCGTTATCGAAGGGTTCGACCGTTATGAGGATACGTTTGCGCAGCTGAATCAGACTTTAAGCGATCACGCGGATATAAGCGGCATCTATATGGCGACAGGTGATACGGACGCTTGCTTGGGAGTCATCAAGTTTCATCGCAAGGAAGGGAAGATCCGGGTCGTGTGCAACGACATGCTTCCCTCGGTGGAGCAAGGACTGCGCGATAGAATTATAGATTTCACCATTGTTCAAAATCCGGAGAGACAAGGCTACTTATCGCTTCGCTTGCTGTTCGATCTCGTATTTGCAGGCAAGCAGCCGGAGACGGAGCATTATTTTACAGAAACCCATATTTATATCCCCGAGAGCCTGTAGGGGGTTCTTTTTTACAATAATTCGTGCCCGGGCACACATTTTATCATGATATAACTAGATGAGGGGGAGATTCGTATGGCCATCGTTGTACAACGAAGAGATTATAGCTTGAAAGGGCCTGAGAGCAAGCGCGCCGATGAGAAAGGGCTGGCATCCGCACAATGGCATGCCACGCCAATCCCGCGTGCGAAGATGAAGGAGCTCATGAAGCGCAAGGATGGTCCGGCGATCAGGGATACACTGATCTGGTTCGGAGGCTTGATCGTGCTTGGGTACATCGCGTACCTATCATGGGGAACATGGTGGGCGATACCGGCGTTCTTCCTCTATGGCACGCTTTACGCATCGCCTGGCGATTCCAGATGGCATGAGTGCGGACACGGAACAGCGTTTAAGACGCCTTGGATGAACGATGTCGTCTACCATATCGCTTCGTTTTGTGTGCTTCGTTCCGCAACGCCATGGCGCTGGAGCCATGCACGCCATCATACCGATACGATTATTGTTGGCCGAGATCCGGAGATCATCACCGCAAGACCTCCGATTTGGAAGATCCTTTATATGCAAATCTTCCATCTCTACGGTGGACCTATTGAGATAAAAAGGTTCATTTTGCACACGTTTGGCAAGTTGGAGGAACAAGAGAAGGAATATATTCCGGCCTCGGAGCACAATAAGGTATTCCGTGAAGCGCGCATCTATATGCTGATCTTCCTCGCCGTTATTGCCGCATGTATCGCAACAGGCAGCATTTTGCCAGCGATGTTTATTATTCTGCCTACGTTCTACGGCTTCTTGCTCGTACTGACGTTCGGCGTTACGCAGCATCTTGGTCTGTATGAGGATGTACTGGATCACAGACTGAATACACGGACAATCTATATGAATCCGATCTTCCGGTTCCTCTACTGGAACATGAACTACCACACGGAGCACCATATGTTCCCGATGGTTCCGTTCCATGCGCTTCCGAAGCTGCATGAGGAGATGAAGCACGACTGTCCGGAAGCGCGCCCAAGCCTATGGGCTGCTCTTCGCGAAGTAATCAGCGCACTACGTAAACAGATGAATGACCCGGCTTATGTCGTGGTAAAGCCACTGCCATCAACGGCGCTGCCTTACCGCTACGGACCGGATTTGGATGAACTTGAACAGACGAGGAGTGAAGCCTAATGGCATGGGTTGAAGTATGTGAAGCAGGCGAAGTTGAAGTGGAAGATGTGATCCGTTTCGATCAAGAGGAGCGTACCTTCGCGGTATACCGTTCCGACAAAGGCGACTATTACGCGACGGACGGCTTCTGCACGCACGGCCGCTTCCATCTAGCGGAAGGACTTGTGATGGGGAAGTTAATCGAATGCCCGAAGCATAACGGCCGATTCGATATTACGAACGGCGCTGCCGTACGCGTACCGGCTTGCAAAGATTTGCAGACGTACTCGGTGAAAGTGGAAGCGGGTAAAGTATTTATCGACATCGAGTAGGAATATAAGAGGATAATAGGTTTTAAGAACTAATTTGAATAAGCGGCATGTCCACGGCTTTAGCACCTAGCCGAAGGCAGCCGCTTTTTTATATAATTTTATGCAATTTTTTGTGGAAACTAATAGACTCCTAATATTTTTCTAAAATCTTGCTGTTATCATGAGGTCAAGCAAACAACCATACGATGAACGGAGTGATCAAGATGGAATCATTTCTTGCACAGCGAATTGAGTCAATGCGATATGAAATGATCGACAGAGCCTCTACGTACGGTAGTTTTACTCATGAAAAAGTCGTTTCCATCAGCCAGCGGTTAGACCGTTACATCGTGGTTTATCAGAAGCTTAAACAGAAGAAGCTGCACCGGGTGGGCTAGGAGAGTAGATATAGAATAGCAAGACCTGCTGATCGCCGGAAGTTCCGGTTGGACTAGCAGGTCTTTTTCTTTCTAATTTATGGCGGGAAGCGTCGTCATTCGACAGGAATCGCTATTCGTATACGAGATGGGCATCACTAATTTCCCCCAATAAAGACGCAGCAGAATCGAGAGATATTCCGTAATCATTACCATTTACAAGGGATTTCGACATTAATTCCCCCAATATGCAGATGACTGAAATCGTTTACAATGATCCCATGGCCGGACATACCTATCACAGAGAGAGGGAAGGGGTTTACTAAGACATTTTAACTAGAATGTCAATTAAAGATTTACTAAATAATTATCTGAATTATATAAATATTCAAAAAAATGTTTTGAACAATTGCTAGTTATCTGGTAAATTCTAAAAAGTAGAGATATTTAAACTTTCGAAGTTTAATGACGAGGGAGGACGTAAAAGATGAGCAAACGAATGAAATGGGTATCCGGCTTATCAGTCATCGCGCTAGTTGGAGTTCTACTCAGTGGTTGTGGGGATTCGGGGAACAACAACAGCGGTAACAATGGTACTAAAAACAGCAGCGCGAACTCAAACACCACGTCTAACACTTCGAACAATAGTACAACCAACAACGCTACCACAGATGACTCTGCTACGACGAACAACACAGCTACTCCTGATCCAAATGCACCAGTAGACGGCGGAACATTAACAATTGGTACCTTCTCCGATATCGTCTCCGTCAATCCCATTTACATCAACGATACTTCCTCAGGTGATATTGAGAACCTCATTAATGCTAGACTCTATGATGTTGACCGCAATGCGAATCTAGCGGTAGAACCTTGGTCACTTGCCGCAGAGCTTCCGCAGATTAGCGCGGACGGTAAGACCTATACGGTCAAACTGAAAAACACGGCCAAATGGAATGATGGCCAGCCGATTACGGCAGAGGATGTCCTGTTTACATACAACACGGTTCGCAACCCGGACGCCGGTGCACCAGGCATCAGTGCCTTCGATAAGATCGATACGATTACCAAAATCGATGATTACACCGTGGAATTTAAGCTGAAGCAGGTGTATGCGCCGTTCCAATACTCGCTGTACAGCTCTCTCGTTCCTCAGCATGTTCTGAAGGATGTGCCGGTGAAGGAACTGAGCAAGAATGCGTACGGCGTTGATCCAGCGAAAACGGTCACAAGCGGCCCTTGGAAATTCTCCGAATGGAAGCAAGGCCAATACCTTACGCTGGAGACGAACCCGAACTATTGGGGTGAAGTGAAGCCGCATGTGGCGAAGGTCATCTACAAAATTTATGCCGATCAGAATACAGAGGTTCAAGCTCTGATCAAAGGCGACATCCAAATGTCCGAAGCGATTCCGGTCACTTCGATGGATGCGATTAAAGCGAATGACAAGCTGAGCACGATTCTTGCGCCAGGACCGCAATACGAGTACGTACAGTTTAACTTCAAGGATGAGAACTTCCCGGACAAGTATTCGCCGTTCAAAGGCCAGAAGACGCGTCAAGCGATTGCTAATGCGCTGAACCGTCAAGGCATGGTGGATAACGTCCTGAAAGGCACAGGCAAGCTGATGAACTCGCCATTCCTGCCAGGCTCATGGGCGGATCCGGGCGATCAAGCGGTCAACTACACATTCGATCCAGAGAAAGCGAAGAGCTTGCTGGCAGAAGACGGCTGGGTAGCTGGCAAAGACGGCATTCTCGTGAAGGACGGCCACCGCTTCTCCTTCGAGCTCCAGTACAACGCAGGCAACAGCCGCCGCGAACAGGTAGCAGCCGTTATTCAACAGAACCTGAAGGATGTCGGCATCGAAGTGACGCCGAAGGGCATCGACTTCGCAACATGGATTGACCAGAACATTACACCGGGTAAATTCCCTGCGATTCTGCTCTCCTGGTCGCTATCTAACCCGGATCCGGATGCAGAGAGCATCTTCTCTTCCAAGTACTACCCGCCTGCTGGCCAGAATGGCGGCTGGTATAAGAATGAAGCGATCGACGCGCTCTGGACGAAAGGTCAGACGACAACCGACCAAGCTGCGCGCGCAGAAGTCTATCACCAAATCGGAAAAGAGATCTCGATTGATCTTCCTTATGTATTCTTGTACCAATATGGCTTGCCGCAAGTCATCGATCAGTCGACGCTGCACTGGGCGGATGCTGATAAGCCGGAATCATCGCTTGGCTATGGCTATCTGTTCCATGCGATTAACTGGTGGTCCGACAAGAAATAAGGAAAATTCAAATATCGCAGTCTGATCAGGAGAAGAGCCGAGGGGCTCTTCTCCTGTATTCAGGAATAAAGGGGGGCCAAATCCGTAATGACCGAATATCTAATACGCCGTTTATTCCAATCCGTAGTAGTCCTATTCTTTATCTCCATCCTTACCTTTGCGATGATTCATGCGGCTCCCGGTGGTCCCACACAAGTGTTTCTAGCACCTGGACTCTCACCGGAAGCAGCCAAAGTTCAAGCGCATAACTTAGGGCTAGACCGCCCTGTGTTCGTACAATATTCGATCTGGCTGGGACATCTGCTGACAGGTGACCTTGGCTACACGTTCAAGAATCATATCCCGGTAGGCGATATTCTATGGCCGACGGTGAAGAACACGATGGTGCTCATGGGCGCTGCCTGGCTGTTCTCGCTCCTTATTGCAATTCCGTGGGGGATCTATAACAGTACATCCCAATATGGCTTCTCCGATCAGACCTCATCCTTCATTTCCTATATTGGGTTTGCGATGCCGACGTTCTGGTTCGGTATCATATTGCAGGAATATTTCTCGCTAAAGCACGATTGGCTCCCCTTATCCGACATGTATACGATGGGGAAAGAGGGCAATATTGCCGACCTGTTTATGCATCTCATTTTACCCGTATCGGTGCTGACTCTTGGCTTTCTTGCTTCCTACACGAAGTATGCGAAGGCGAGCATGTTGGAGGTGCTCGGGCAGGATTATATTCGTACAGCTCGGGCAAAAGGGCTTCGTGAAGGCCGGGTTATCTTCCGTCACGCGCTTCGCAATGCGCTAATTCCGATCATTACGATACTCGGGCTGGATCTGCCGATTCTTGTCGGCGGCGCCGCGCTGACTGAGCGGGTGTTCAACTGGCCGGGGATGGGGCGCCTGTTCGTCGATATGGCTGTTGCCCGGGAATATTCCGTGCTCATGTCCATTACGCTCGTCGTTTCGGTTATCGTTGTTGCCGGGAACTTGATCGCGGACATTCTGTACGCCATTGTTGATCCACGCGTGCAGCTTGGCGGCAAAGGGAGCGTGGCGCGATGAGCGGGCTGAAGCTGGAGCAAGTGAAGGCTGTGAAGGTCTCGTCGGCTGATGTTACCCCACCTGCTGACAAGCGGCCGCCGGGACCTTGGAGAACGGCATGGAAGAAGTTCGTGCAGAATCCGTTCGCCGTTGTTGGGCTTGTCATTTTATCAATCTTCATCCTTGCGGCTGTATGTGCCAGCTGGATCTCGCCTTACGATCCGACGCGCATCGATATGATGTTACCGAATCTTCATGCTGGGGCAAGCGGGCATCCGCTCGGTACCGATGAGCTCGGTCGCGACATTCTTTCCCGCTTGCTATACAGCAGCCGAATCTCGCTAACGGTTGGCTTCTCCGTCGCTTTTGTCTCCGTCTTCATCGGGACGCTTGTCGGAGCGTTTTCCGGTTATTTCGGCGGATGGGTCGATACGATTGCGATGCGCTTCGTGGATGTGATGAACTCGATTCCATCTCTGTTTCTGAACATCCTGATTCTAGCGATTTTTGGCTCCAAAGTGTCCTATATGATACTCGTTCTCGCCTTTACAAGCTGGATGGGGGTCGCGCGGCTCGTCCGAGGAACGTATCTGCAGCTGCGCGAGATGCAGTATGTGGAAGCAGCGAAGGCGATTGGCGTCTCGCATCTCGGCATTATTTTTCGCCATCTGCTTCGCAATGCGACCGCTCCAATTATCGTAACCGCGACACTGATGGTTGGCGGCGCAATCCTGAGCGAATCTGCGCTTTCCTACTTAGGGCTAGGCGTGCAGACGCCGGATACGAGCTGGGGACTGATGCTGAGCAACGCTCAGGAGTTCATGCTGACCGATCCGCTGCAGGCGCTCTACCCGGGCTTAAGTATCCTTATCGTCGTGCTCGCAGTGAACTTTATCGGCGATGGCATACGTGATGGACTCGATCCAAGGATGACGACAATTCCTCGAAGGAGGCTGGCGCAGTGGTGGAAAAAGTTCTCCAAATCCGTAATTTAACGGCAGGCTTCCTGACGGAAAAAGGGTTCATGAAAGCGACCGATCGCGTCACGCTTGAGCTCGATCGCGGACAGACATTATGCGTCGTTGGCGAGTCCGGTAGCGGCAAGAGCGTCACCGCCATGTCGGTCATGCGGCTCATTGATTATGCTGGTGGCTTTATTGAAGGCGGGGAGATGCTGTTTAGCGGCAGCGACCTCGTGAAGAAGAAGCAGCAGGAGATGCTGAAGATACGCGGCAATCGTATTACGATGATTTTCCAGGATCCCATGTCGGCGCTGAATCCTGTCTTCACGGTAGGAGATCAGATTGCTGAGGCGCTGCGTATTCACAAGAGAATGAGCAAGAAGGACGCCTGGCAGGCGAGTGTGAAGATGCTGCGCCGTGTCGGCATCCCGGACCCTGACATGCGCGCGAAGCAGTATCCGCATGAGATGTCAGGCGGAATGTGCCAGCGGGTCGTTATCGCGATGGCGCTTGCGTGTAATCCCGAGCTGCTCATCGCCGATGAACCGACAACGGCGCTCGACGTAACGGTGCAGGCGCAAATTCTGGATTTGCTAAGGCAGCTGAAGCAGGAGTTCGGCATGTCGATGCTGCTGATCACGCATGATATGGGCGTCGCGGCAGAGGTAGCCGACCGCATTGCCGTGATGTATGCGGGCACGGTCGTGGAAGAAGGGACCGTGAAGGAGATCTTCGAGCAGCCGCGCCATCCGTACACAATTGGGCTTTTGAAGTCGATCCCTGGCCTCGAAGGCGAGCGCGGAGGAGAGCTTTATACGATCAAGGGCGTCATTCCGCCGATCAGCCAGCTTCCGTCTGGCTGTCGGTTCCATCCGCGCTGCCCGCATGCGATGGATGTCTGCAAGGAGCAAGAGCCTGCGCTTCTCGCGTCACCGTCTGGGCATAAAGCGGCTTGCTGGCTCGATGAGTCGGAGCTGAAAAGAACTGCGGGGGCGGAATCGGCTGCGAGCAGCCACGGGATGAAAGTGACGATCAGCAGCAAGACGGAGGTGGCGTTATGAGCAGCAGCGGATATTTGGTGGAAGCAAACCATGTGAAGAAGTATTTTCCGATCAAGACGGGGCTGCTGAATCGGGTGATCGGCCATGTGAAAGCGGTCGATGACGTCTCCTTCGGCATTCGGGCAGGAGAGACATTCGGCCTTGTCGGAGAGTCCGGCTGTGGGAAGTCGACGCTCGCTCGTGTGCTGCTGAACCTGAAGAGTGCTACGGATGGCGAGATTAAGTATGACGGCACGAACATTCTCACCGCGGGAAGCCGGGAGCTTCGCAAGCTGCGCGAGGAGATGCAGATTATTTTTCAAGATCCGTTCGGCTCGCTTAATCCGCGGTTTCTTGTGAAAGATTTAATCAGTGAACCGTTGCGCGTACATCGTCGAATGAGCGAACGGGAATTGGATAATCGTGTTGTCGAATTGATGGAGCTAGTCGGACTTGATGCCGGAAGACGCAACCGGTATCCGCATGAATTCTCAGGTGGACAGCGTCAGCGCATTGGTATTGCCCGGGCAATATCACTTAATCCGAAGTTCATCGTAGCGGATGAAGCGGTGTCGGCGCTTGACGTTTCCGTGCAGTCGCAGGTACTGAACCTGATGATGAAGCTGCAGAAGGAGCTCGGCTTAACGTATTTGTTTATCGCGCATGGCCTGAACGTCGTTCGACATATTTCGGATCGCGTCGGAGTTATGTACTTGGGGAAAATGGTCGAAGTAGGCAAGACGGAGGAGCTGTTCGCTAAGCCGCTTCATCCATATACCTCGGTGCTGCTGTCCGCCATTCCGAAGCCGACGACGGAGCATCGGGAAGAGCGAATTATACTTCAAGGAGACGTGCCTTCGCCGGCGAACCCGCCTTCAGGATGCCGGTTCCACCCGCGCTGTCCGTTCGTGCAGGACCGCTGCAAGGTGGAGGAGCCGCAGCTTCTGAGCATGGCGGATGAGCGGCAGGTTGCTTGTCATTACCCGCTGCAATAAGCGAGATCACATAACACTCTTAAGATTAAGCAAGACACATAATCACTCTTAAAATGTAGCGAGATTATAAAATCCCTCTCAAGATTAAGCAAGATCACAAAATCCCTCTCACGAATTCGGTGAGAGGGATTTTTTTTATTTATTGGAGTGATGTTTGTGAGTTTGCCTAGTGGGAGCCGGAGGCCCACGCCATTACTTCGCGTAGAATTCATAGAGAGGGTTTTCCCGCTCTCTTTTAGATTTTTCGGTGTTTTTACAGCTGAGAGAGGCTTTTTCCACTCTAGAGCTGCTCTTTCGGGGGAATTCTTGCTCTTGCGCTCACTGAGAGAGGGTTTTTCCGCACTCAGGTTCCTGTTTGGGTAGCTTCGATGGTCGAGAGAGGGTTTTCCCTCTCTCCATCAAAGTGTGCCAGGAACACATAGGTCGTGGCGGCGGTTTGGGGCTAGCTTGCACATCGAGAGAACATATGTGTTCTCTCAGCCGCAATTCGGCGCGTTTTGAGTGCTGAGAGCACATATGTGTTCTCTCAGCAACGAAACAATGGTTAGTTTGTTGAACTTCAGCGATGAAAGCACATATAGGTTCTCTCAGACTACTTATGGCGCGTTTTGGATGCTGAGAGCACGTGTGTGTTCTCTCAGTTACAGAACTGAGATTAGTTTGATCGGCCTCGGCGGTGAGGGCCCCCCATATAGAGAGTGTCGATTCAATCGGCCAATCTCGATTTCGCTCACTCAACTACGCCAAGCTGACGATGTTGGTTGGTTCCATATCTGAGAGTGCTGAATCTACACTCTCAGAGCATCAATCGGCTGATTTTCGCGCTGAGAGTACGTATTTAGCTCACTCAGCTCCGCCAAACTGCCGATTTCGGTTGGTTCCATATCTGAGAGTGTTGAATCTGCACTCTCAGAGCATCAATCGGCTGATTTTCGCGCTGAGAGTACGTATTACGCACTCACAGCTCCGCCAAGCTGCCGACCACTCGATAAGTTAAAAGGCATCGTTCCCGTGTATGACGGGAACGATGCCTTTTTTCATGTAGCTATATAAAAAGCTGAGGGTGAAAAAATGAACAATCAGCTACAGCTTCACCCAAGCGGTCAGTCCATCCGGCTGATCCGGGTTGAAGCCCTGCCGCTCCGCGCTGCAGAGGGCAACGATCTGCGGGATGAACAGGAACGGGATGCCTTGCGCTGGAAGCGCTAGCGGTGACACCGCAGTAAGGACGAGATCGACATCCGGCTGCAAGGTCGTCAATGTCGCATCTCCGAATGCGATGACTCTAGCGCCGCGCGCGCGAATATCCTGCATGAGCTTGCGTTGATGCTCGGCGCCTTGGTTGGTCAGATGCGCAATGACAAGCGTATCAGGACCAATTGTCACCATCGGACCGTGGCGGACGTCTAGCAGATGATAGGCATGTGCCTGCATTTTGGCGATTTCCGTCAGTGCAATCGCGCCTTCAGCTGCAAGTCCGTTCAACTCCCCGTCGGCGAGAATGACGGCGTTCGTCCATCCATAATCGCTTACTGCCCGAATGGATGCTTCGACGCGACTCATGTAAGCTTCGCCTTGCGCAATCGCAAAGCCGATATCTGCGATGACATCTTCCTCATCGCCTAGAAAAGCCGCAAGCAAGAGATTCGCAGTATATAAGTTCGTGACCGTTCTTGTCTGGCACACACTGTGATCGAATGCCCATGGCAGGGTCAAGGTGAAATCGGCGATTTCCGCGAGCGCCGAGTCGATAACGCAAGAAAGTGCGAGTACGGGTACTGAAGCCTCGTCACCTTGAGCTTTCAGCAGGCGAACAGCTTCGACGATCTCACTTGTTGAGCCGGATCGGGATGGGGTGATGAGCAGCGTATCGCGAAGCATCGGCGCATAGGCATCGGCGTTCAGCAGCAGATCGCCGCCAGCTAGTGCGGATGCGGGAAATCCTGTCCGCAGGCGGAACGAGAATGCGGCTGATGCGCTTAACGTGTAGCTGGAGCCGCAGCCGATGAACGTGACCGAGCTCTTCCCCTGTGCACGGACGAACTCGGTAATCGAATCGCGGCGCTCGAGCATATAGTCGTAGGTTTGCAGCAAGGCAGAGTATTGCTGTTTGATTTCCTCATAGGTCAAGCTCATTTTTGAACTCCTCCTCCGAATAGGTCAATCTCTTCTATCTCCATCATAGATCGTTTCGCTGATGCTATCAATCACAATTTGAACTTTACGATCAAATAATGATTGTAAAGATCACGAAGCGCAGCTATGATAAAACTATAAAGATAAGGATAAGGATCAGAGGTTCAAAAGTTCAAAGGTTCAGCATGGGGAGGAGAAGATCGAATGCCGCTCATTTCATCTACCGACATGCTTCACAGAGCAAGAAAAGGCCGTTATGCCGTTGCCGCGTTCAATGTTCATACTTTGGAGATGCTTCAAGCCGTAACAGAAGCTGCTGAGGAGATGCAGTCACCGCTCATTATCCAATCGACCGTAGGGACGGTGAAGCATCTCGGACCGGACTATATCGCCGCCGCTGCTACAGTTGCTGCGAACCGGACCGGCTTGCCGATTGCTCTGCATCTTGACCATTGCACGGATTTCGACATCATCGTCAAATGCATTCGTGCAGGCTATACTTCCGTTATGATTGATGCTTCGATGCTTCCATTCGAAGAGAATGTGTCCCGCACGAAGAAGGTGATGGAGGTGGCGTATGCCGCTGGCGTGAATGTCGAAGCAGAGCTTGGCAAAGTAGGCGGCGTCGAGGATGATATCGTCGTGGAGGAACAAGATGCACTGCTCGCTGACCCTGATGAGTGCGTGGCATTCATGGCTCGAACCGGTGTCCATACACTGGCGCCTGCGATCGGCACGGCGCATGGCATCTACAAAGGAACACCGAACATTGATTTCAAGCGGATCGCTGCGATTGCAGAGCTGGTGACAGCGCCTCTCGTGCTTCATGGCGGTTCCGGCATCCCGGCCGAGCAGGTGAAGCTCGCCGTTTCGCTCGGCATGGCGAAGATGAATATTGCGACAGAGCTTCGTATTGCATTCTCGGATGCAATTAAGCAGGTGTTTGCGGAGCGGCCCAGCGAGAACGATCCACGAACCTACATGGTACCGGCGAAGAAAGCCGTCAAGCAGCTTGCCATCGAGAAAATGCAGCTATGTGGCTGTATAGGCAAGGCTGCTCACATCCAACAACGTTAAGCTGGAGGCAAGAATGATTATGCAATCAAAAGGTGAACTGCGCCGAACGAAAATGCTGGAGCGCATTAAACAATCTGGCAAAGCGTCAATTAGTGAGCTGATGGATATTACCGATAGCTCAATCGCCACGATCCGCCGTGATCTGGAGGCGCTGGAGCAATCGAATTTCATCATCCGTACCATTGGCGGGGCGGTCTATGATGAAGGCAGTAGCCGAAACAACGCCGCTGAGCTTGCTTTTGCCGATAAACGATCCGTCAGTAAGGAAGGCAAGGAGCGTATCGCTGCCGATGCTGCCGCGCTCGTTGAGGAAGGCGATGTCATCTGCCTGACAGGCGGCACGACGACTTTCCTCATTGCCAAGGCGCTGAAGGATCATCAGAACATTACGGTCGTCACGAACGCCGTTAATATTGCAGCAGAATTATTTGATGCAGAAGGTGTCCAGGTCGTCGTATCAGGTGGTGTCATGCGGCATAAAAGCTACGAGCTGATCGGGCCGCTGGCGGAGAGCGTTATCGAGAAGCTGAACATTACGAAGATGTTCCTCGGTGTCGACGGAGTCTCTCGCGAGCATGGTTTCACGACACATTCCGAGCTGGAAGCCCGCATAGCACAACTGTTCATCGCACGGTCAAGCAAGGTGTATGCGGTATATGACCAAACGAAGCTGCAGAAGTCGGCGCTGTTTACAATCATTCCATACGACGGCGTCACTGGCGTTATTACGGACCTCTAATATTTTCATAAAATAGGAGGATGGAGCAATGATTCACGCTGCAGTAATCGGGGCAGGCAATCGGGGCATGTTCGGTCTCGGTTCTTACGCGCTGCGCAAGCCGCATGAGATCAAATTCGTTGCTGTGGCGGAGCCGAATGAAGAGCGCAGGCTGAAGTTCGCCGAGATGTACGGCATTACGCCGGATAAGCAGTTCGCATGCTGGGAGGAGCTGCTTAATCAGCCCAAGCTGTGCGAGGCGCTGCTCATCTGCACGATGGACAGGGAACATTTTCATCCGACGATGAAGGCGCTTGAGGTCGGCTATCATATTCTGCTAGAGAAGCCGATGTCGCCGAATCCGAAGGAAGCGCTGCTTATGGCGGAAGAGGCGGAGCGCCGCAATCGGATACTTACAATCTGCCACAGCATGCGATACTCGAACTATTTCAGCACGGTGAAGCGGCTGCTTGATCAAGGCGCCGTCGGCAAACTAATGACGATTCATTGGACGGAGAACGTCGGCTTCGCGCATCAAGCACACAGCTTCGTGCGAGGCAATTGGCGCAATAGCACCTTGTCCAGCCCGATGCTGCTGCAGAAGTGCTGCCATGATCTCGATTACTTGAAGTGGATTATCGGCGGTAATTGCAAGAGCGTTTCCTCCTACGGCAGCTTGTCTTATTTCCGAGAGGAGAATGCGCCCGAAGGGTCAACTGCCCGCTGCACGGATGGCTGCAAGGTGGAGCATGAATGTCCAGTATCGGCGATTAAGCTCTATCTGAACGAGAAGGACGAATGGCCGCAAAATGTCGTCTCGCTCGCCCCTACAATCGAAGCGCGTCTGCACGCTTTAAAGCACGGACCGTACGGTAGATGTGTGTTCCGCTGCGATAACGACGTCGTCGATCATCAAGTCGTTAATATGCTGTTCGATAATGAGGTGACGGTCGCTTTCACGATGACGGCATTCACCCGCGACACGAGCCGTTCCTTCAAAATCATGGGCACGACCGGAGAGCTGCTCGGCCATTCCGGCACGAATGAGATTGAGATTCGCCATTTCTCCGGCAAGACGGAGATCATTCGGCCAGAGCAGCAGGAAGGTTCGCACAGCGGAGCTGATTCGGTGCTGATGCAGAGCTTCGTCAGGCAGGTGGAGACGGAGACGAGCGGCGTAAGCTCGGGCATGGAATCCGCGCACAGCCATTTGCTCGTTTTTGCCGCTGAGCAGTCGCGTTTGACCGGCGAGACGGTAAGCTTCGAACGCTACATTGCAGATCTGAAGTCGCTGGTGTAACACGATACGAGCCTTGACCTGTAAGATAGACACTTTTTGAAAAGTGACTGTCCTGCGGGTCATTTTTATTTTTAACGAAGTAGCAAATTTGTACTTATTTACTAGGGGTGATAGATAAGCCGCACGACCTGTAAAACTGTTATATATCAATTTATTACGGCTATATACGCGTTCTACAGATGACATTATAATTAGGGCTAAGTCGTCGTAAGCGCTTACTACGAAACCATAGAAAATCAAAGGAGCATGAATAATATGACGCAGAAATTGATAGCGGTTTCTCCTAGAAAAGCAGCCTTGATTCCATATGAGGATGAGGTCGTTCAGGCGCATCAAGTGAAGGTCCAAATTCAGTATGCTTCACCGAAGCACGGCTCCGAGCTCGCTGAGTTCCGTGGAGAGAGCCCGCATGTGAACGATTACTATAATGAAGAGTGGCAGGCGTTTATTCCGAGGGATGAGACGAACAAGTCCGATAAATTTGGGAAATGGAATTTGGGCAACCAATGGGTCGGCGTTATTGTGGAAGCGGGAAGCGACGTCACTGATTACAAAGTGGGCGATCGGGTGTGCAGCTACGGAGGCATTCGTGAAACGCATATCGTCAATGCAGTTGATAACTATTATTTGCTCAAGATGCCTGACGCCATGCCTTGGAAAAATGCGCTATGCTTCGATCCTGCCCAGTTCGCGCTAAGCGGAATTCGGGACAGCGGGATGCGAATCGGAGATACGGTAGCGATATTTGGACTCGGAGCCATTGGCGCTATTGCGGCGCAATTGGCACGTCTCGGGGGAGCTAGCTACGTAGCGGTCATTGATCCAATCGCCAAGCGGCGGGAAGCAGCGCTTCGGGCAGGAGCTACTGCCGCATTCGATCCGTTATCTCAGGATATTGGCCTCGAATTGAAGAAGGCAACGGGCAAGCTCGGCGTCGATGTCATCATTGAAACAAGCGCGAATGAGCAAGCGCTCCAATCTTCACTGCGCGGGTTAGCCTACGGCGGGACAATCGCTTACGTCGGATGGGCTCGCGCTTTCAAGGGCGGACTTGATTTTGGCCGGGAAGCACATTTCAATAACGCGAAGATCATCTTCTCCCGCGCGTGCAGCGATCCGAACCCTGACCATCCGAGATGGAGCTGGAGAAGAATCGAGAACGAATGCTGGACGATTTTGCAGGGAAATCAAATGAATTGCGAAGAAATCATTAATCCGGTCATCCCTTTCCTCGAGTGTGCGGAAGGCTATGAGGAGTTTGTCGATCAGCATCCGGAAAGAAGCGTCAAGCTTGGTGTGACTTTCTAATAAAAGGTTGGTTAGGGAGGGAAGAAACGTGAGTGAAAGCTTGAACATGCTGCTCGAGCATGCGTCGCTGCATATCCAACAATTCGACATTCATAGCCGAAGAGAGCTGAAGGTTCTCAGTCGCGTCCTTCCCTATTATGTCATGTCTTACCATAAAGAAGGCAAGGCGACATTACGGATTGGAGATGTCATCTATCCGATCGACACAGGGCATGTCGTCCTTATTCCTCCCAATATCGAGCATGATCATTACAAGGACACGAATGAGGAATCCGTCTTTCTCTGGTGGCATTTTACGTTCCAAATCGCTGGTTTAATTGATGTGTTCCGGTTGTTTCAGCTTCCTCTTATATTCAAGCTGGAGAATACGTCCGAATTCGAGCAAGCGTTCCTCCAATTTCAGAACTCCGCGAATTCCCGCAATGCGGCGCCCGGTTTTCTACCGACCCGTATTCTGGAGAAAGCCAAATCGCTGGAATTGCTGTATCATATCCTCGTTTCGGCGATGAATGAGAACGCGGTTACTCGACCGGATCAGCATTCGAACAGCTTTCTGGATATATTAGCGCAAATTATTCAGCATCCGGAGCAAGAGCTGTCTCTCGGCAAATTAGCTCAGAAAATACAGATGCATCCGACGTATGTCAGCAATCGCTTCAAAGAATTGTTCGGGAAGTCTCCAATCCAGGTTCACCGCGAGATGCGAGTGCTCAAAGCGAAGACACTGCTCCAAACAAGCGACCTATCCATCGGCGAGATCGCGCTTGCGGCAGGCTTCAGCGGTATCCCGACATTCAGCCGTTTATTCAAATCCTATGTGGGCGTCCCGCCATCTCAATATCGGGAGCTCAACAAGCCTTTCGGCTTCCATACATGAACAACAACTTGTCTGAGTAAAGGAGTCATGCTAGGGTGAGATTCGCATTGCAGGACAGATTGACCGGAAAGAGCGACTACAGCGATATCTTCGCGGAAGCTAAGCAATTGGGATATGACGGCGTGGAGATTACGCATCATGGAGCGCCTTTAACAGAGCAACAGCAGACGAAATTATACTCGCTTCGGAGCGTTCGGGTATTCCTGCAAGCGCCGTATGCGGCGGTTATAAACATTGGATCGGAGATTTTGACCGCGAGCAGCGTCTCGTAGCAGTAGCCGGAATCGGTCAGTCTCTGGAACAAATTCGGCGAATCGGGGCGCAGGGCCTGATTGCACCTGCTGCTTTTGGCATCGTAACGAGAGGCGTCCCCCTGCCACGCGATACCGCAGGCGATGAGGAAGCATTGCTAGATTCCTTAACGAGAATCGCAGAGAAGCAGAGGAGCTTGGCGTGTATCTATTGCTAGAGCCGCTTAATCGCTACGAGGATCATATGATTAACCGGGTCGAGCAGGCCGTATCGCTCATTCAGCGGACCGGAAGCTCGCACATTAAAGTGATGGCTGACTTCTTCCACATGAACATTGAGGAAGCCGATATTACTGCTTCGATCGAGCAGCATTACAGCAACATCGGCTACTTCCACCTCGCGGATAGCGCGCGGAAGGAACCGGGTACAGGCCATCTGGACTTCCGTCAGCCTTTTGCCAAATTGAAGGAGCTGCGTTATGAGGGGTTTTTATCCTTGGAATGCGGCTTATCCGGTGAGCGGAGCAAGAGCTTGTCTGATTCAGTGCGTTACTTGAAAAATAATGCGTGAAAACTAGTAATGCAAAAATGCCTCCAATCCACTGAACGTGGATTGGAGGCATTTTCATCTATGTGTCGAGCTATTCGTGTAGGTTGGTTGCGGGGGCAGGATTTGAACCTGCGGCCTTCGGGTTATGAGCCCGACGAGCTACCGAGCTGCTCCACCCCGCGATAATGATCGTATAACTAAGCACTTTGATCATTTAACGTTCAACTATTATCCTATGCTACAGTAATTCGAACTAATAAGCAAACTTAATGTAGAGCTTCTACGCAAAAGGGCAGTTTTGCATCATTCGGCAAGTGGATATAATGTGCGTAGATAACTTTCAGTGAAGTCGGTATCATAGGAAGAAGTAGAATTAGGATTGGAGGCGAATTGCCGTGTTAACGCGTATGGCGACAAGAGACGACGCGCCGGCGGTCATTCCGCTGCTGCTCGAAGCGATCGGGGATATCGCGTATTTGCTTACTGGAGCTTCCGATGAGGCCGAGGCGGCTGAACGGCTGGCAGGCTTCTACAATCAGCAAGGCAATCGGGTCAGCTGCGACCATGTCCTCGTCGCTGAGCAAGACGGGCAGGTTGCGGGCATGCTCGTCGCTTACTCCGGCAATGATGCGCATCTGCTGGACGAGCCTTTTCTGGCGCCGCTGCGCCGCCGGTCTCCGTTGATGGCGGAAAGCGCAATTGTCAGGGAAGCCCAGGACGGTGAATACTACTTGGATGCACTGGCTGTCGCGGAGCCTTACCGCGGGCAAGGTATCGCGAAGCGGCTTATGACTGCGGCCGAGCAGCGTGCAGCCGAGCTCGGGTTCGACCGCACGGCGCTAATCGTGGAAGCCTATAACGATAGAGCTTACAAGCTCTACGTGGCAAGCGGCTATAACGAAACCGGCACGATGCGGATTGGAGACAGCGACTATCGCCGCATGGTGAAGCCGATTTAAGGCGATGTGTATGCAGCTCTAGAGCAGATTATTTCAAAAAAATGCTGGATATATGTTTTATAAAGGAGAGGAATCTCGTGGCGTCTCTACATTTAATGGTTGGTCTCCCTTGTAGCGGTAAGACTACTTTGGCCCGTCAACTCGAAACGAAATACTCTGCACTTCGCCTTACTCCTGATGAATGGCATATCCATTTATTTGGGCATGATTTCGGGGATAACATGACGCAATCTGAAGAAACAAAGCATGATTCTAGACATGATTCTGTGGAATCCCTAATGTGGGAAGTGGCATCTAGAGTTTTAATTCTTGGTGTTGATGTTATTTTGGATTTTGGATGCTGGGTCCGAAGTCAACGAGACGAGTTTCGTACTCGAGCTAATAACCTTGGGGCCGACTTTAAAATTCATTTTGTTGATGTGCCTGAAGAAGTGTTGTTTGAACGTTTAGAAGCTAGAAATGTGATGAACCCAGAGGGAACTTTTTTCATACCCAAAGCTAAACTTAAAGAGTGGATACAAATTTTTGAGCCACCTTCACCAGAGGAACTTGAAACTTCCGGCAATTAGTTATGCGACTTCTACGAAAAACACGGATAGAGCGACATAATCACCGTTTTCGGCAAAGAAGGGGGCGGGCACCATCCGCACGGACTGCCGGATCCCAAGCCGATCGTGGATTTTATATTGAAGCATGACAAGTGACCCCAACCAGTAACGATATGAAATAGAACTGCCTGGTTTAATAGAAAAGATCGATTCAGCTCTATAAATGGTATACATCGAGAGTTTGTTAGAATACAAATCCGCGCTTACAGATGGAACTACGTATAATCTACTAACAAAAGGGAAAGATATTGATAGATTATAGCCGTTTTAAATGTAAGGAGGATATGCTGCATGAAATGTTTGAACTGTAACTCGGTTGATATAGGTAAGATCGGTAAACAACATTATTATTGTTGGAACTGCTGTATTGAGATTACAGTAAATGGAGAGAAACTGGATTTATATCAGGTGGAGAAAGACGGCACTGTCAGCTCACTTAATGATTTGTTTATAGAAGAAATTCAAATCTATACTGGCTTGCAATGAAATGAGGACTAATAAATTTCGAGGTTAGATCCGCAGCCCGTTGCTGTGGGTCTCTTTTTTAGTTGAAGTAACGGGTAGTTTAGTTCTTTTGTGTGCTACTATACTGAATAGAAGCTTCGTACTCATAACAAGGAAGGTTAGGAAACCGTATGAAAATGAGTGGTAACACCGTTCTTATCACAGGAGGCACATCTGGCATCGGCTTCGAATTTGCAGCACAACTGATTAAGCTAGGGAATACCGTTATCATTACTGGTCGAGATCTGGTGAGGCTGGATGCTGCGAAGAAAAAACTTCCGACAGTACATACGTTACAGAGCGATGCAGCGGATCCTAAAGCGATAGCTGGTTTGTTTGAAACCGTGGTGAAGCAATTCCCTAAACTCAACGTCCTAATCAATAATGCAGGATTCATGCGTAGAATTAATCTTCATGACCAGGACATCGATCTGGAGGATCTCAATCGCGAGATCGAAACGAATTTAAGCGGACCAATTTGGATGACGAAACAATTCCTAGAATATTTAAAAACGCAGGAGTCGGCCGCTATCATGAATGTATCATCAGGACTTGCTTTCGTCCCGCTGCCTATCTCACCGGTGTATTGTGCAGCAAAAGCAGGATTACATTCTTATACACAGTCGTTGAGAGTGCAGCTCAAAAATACGAAAGTAAAAGTATTTGAGCTAGCGCCTCCGTTGACAGAAACTCCGCTGGTGGACTCGTTCGAGCCAGCAGATCTAGCAGGCTCCAAAGCGATGAGCGTGTCCAAAATGGTTGGGATTGCAATTCGGGGCATGGAGCGGGATAACTTCGAAATCCGGCCTGGGCAAAGTAACGCCTTGAAGCTTATGAACCGGATTGCTCCGAAGTTTATTTTCAACCAGCTCAGCAAGTCTGTGAACAATATGCTGACGGAGTCGAAGTAAATCCGATTCGATGATCCAAGCTTATCCGTATAAGCAGACTCAAATGAAAAGAAGGGATAGCTTAATCGCTACCCTTCTTTTCTCTATTTGATTCCCAATACTCAGTAGGAGACGCAATTTCTTCGCTATTAAATGAAAGAGTGGCAAACCTAATACATACAAACCACTGATTGTAATGCACAGCACTTTATGTTCTTTAAAAGCTTTTACAGATAATTCCGAGAAAGTAAAAAGGCAGAGCCGCTCCATATGGGTAGATCCAGCAGACTTTACTACGAACGGGCAGGAGAGTTCAATCACTTCGCGAATATTCGAAATATGGGATTTTTGTGTAAGGACCTCGGCATTAAAAAAACAAAAGGAGACAAAATGAAATACAAAAAAGGCATCATTATAGTGTCAGTTCTAGTTAACATTATTCTCTTCACTTATGTTTATCTGAATGTTAAACACATTAAAGATGCTTATTCCCATTTATCCTTTGGATTGCAGGGGGATCTAGTTCAATTGGAAAGTACAATAGATTATCAAATAAAGAATAACTGGCAGGAAGCAAATATGGTTCTCGAAAAAATAGAAGATATCAGAGAAGATATTAATTACTTGATGGTTACAGGTAAAGATTCAGGATTAATGTCAAAGAGCCAAGAAAATGATTTATGGAACTTATATAGATATTTCTCAAAGTATCCTACTTACACAGGCTATCCAAACACAAACCTCAATAACAATCAAAAAGAGGAGTTAACAAAACTAAAGGATGATTTAAGGGCAGTAGGCTGGGGCATGAACTTAGGTTACCATGGAGACTGGGACAGTTTTTCTATGAGAATAGATGCTTTAATTAAATGATGATTGTGAGCTGTCCGAGGTAACTCGGGCAGCTTTTCATTTGTTGCGATTAGAAAGTAGAGTAAGCTTGTGAACGCCACAATATCTTTTAAGGGAAGTGAGAATGAACAGGAATATTTTAACACTGGACTACTACGCTGATATCATGTTAATATAGCATTCTGCCGCTGAGAGGTAAGCCAAGCACGGTGGGCGAAACGAAAAACAAGTTGAAAAATAAAGCTTGCAATTGAGTTTCGATATATGATATATTCTAGTTCCGGCCGAGAGGTTGGGACGAGAAATAAAGAATTTTGTTCCTTGAAAACTGAACAATGAGCGACCTGTCAAAAGGTCATAAAATACGTCGAAACGACGATCGCCATTTGGCGAAAGTGTTTCTGACGAGCTAGTTTTTTGAATGAGCTAACAAGCAAATTCATTTGGCGCAAATGGCTCCGCCATTTCGCCTATTATGGAGAGTTTGATCCTGGCTCAGGACGAACGCTGGCGGCGTGCCTAATACATGCAAGTCGAGCGGA
>NZ_FOCJ01000011.1 GCF_900110075.1 Paenibacillus sp. OV219 | reverse complement strand
CTTGGTGAGCCGTTACCCCACCAACTAGCTAATGCACCGCAGGCCCATCTGTAAGTGACAGCTTGCACCGTCTTTCCCAACTCAGCCATGCAGCTCAGTTGTTTATCCGGTATTAGCATCCGTTTCCGAATGTTATCCCGATCTTACAGGCAGGTTGCCTACGTGTTACTCACCCGTCCGCCGCTAAGCTATCCCCGAAGGAATAACTCCGCTCGACTTGCATGTATTAGGCACGCCGCCAGCGTTCGTCCTGAGCCAGGATCAAACTCTCCATAATAGGCGAAATGGCGAAGCCATTGCGCCAAATGAATTTGCTTGTTAGCTCATTCAAAAAACTAGCTCGTCAGAAACACTTTCGCCAAATGGCGATCGTCGTTTCGACGTATTTTATGACCTTTTGACAGGTCGCTCATTGTTCAGTTTTCAAGGAACAAATTTGTTTCATTTATTCGCCCATGTCTCAGCGGCGACTTGATTAATATATCACATTCGGTTACTTTATTGCAAGCACTTTTTTTAATTTGTTTTTGCAGTTCATAACCTTCTGTGACGCGAGATCTAATTTAACATATCCACTCCTATAAGGTCAAGGCTTATGCTCAATTCGTTTAATTGTAAAGTATTCCAACTAAAACAACGTCATCTGCAAACCAAGCACGAGCATAATGCCTGGCAAGCCAAGCAACACAACGGTACCTATCGTCATAGGATTCAGCGGCACTTCCATTCCGGAGATCAGTCCTGAAAAGTTAAGTACATAAAGAACAAGAGCCGCCGCTATTAGATGAAGCGCGAACCGCCTTACCCATTGCAGCGGAAGCTTGTTACGGAACATTACTACAAAAAGTAGCAGCGAGGATACAATTAGACTAACCATCCATACCGTTTTCATCCGGATAACCCACCTTTCAGATTTGACCATTTCACTGGCATACGTTTGGCTTTACGGATCAACATCTCATAGCGCTTCTCGGCTGCAGCCATCGCAAATACCGCATAATCAATTTGATCTTTACCGAGCGCGTATTCGAAATAGCGCTGCGCATTATCCCATTCCTGCTTCGCCGTCTTAATCTCCGCAAACAGCTCGATCTGCTCCTGTACTTCGGTCTTCTTCAGTTTTAACGCCGCAGCCTGCTTCTTCGAACGCAGCCATAATCTCCACATGTCTAAACGCCCCTCTCTCCGATCGGATTGCCATACCAGCAAAAGGCATATAGTTGTATTTATGAGCAGACTACAGAAATAGAACAAGCCCCTTCCCGATAACCCTCTGTAGAAAACAAATAACCCCGCAGGAAACTTTCCTCCTACGGGGTTAAAGATTAATGTAATTAGTTTAGTTCCCTGCGGCCTTCGAGCGCCTTAGAGAGCGTCACTTCATCCGCATATTCCAAGTCTCCACCTACAGGCAGACCGTGGGCAATTCGAGTCACTCGTATGCCGAAAGGCTTCACGAGACGCGATAGATACATCGCGGTCGCTTCACCTTCAATATTCGGATTCGTAGCCAGAATCATTTCTTGAACCGTCTCGTCACTAAGCCTCCGGAGCAGCTCTGCAATGCGAATCTCGTCCGGACCAATCCCCTCCATCGGCGATATCGCCCCTTGGAGCACGTGGTATTGCCCTTGAAATTCCTTGGTCCTCTCCATCGCGACGAGGTCACGGGATTCCTGCACCACGCAGATGACCGAATTGTCCCTGCTCTTGTCTTGGCAAATCCGGCACGGGTCCGTGTCGGTAATGTTGCAGCAAACTGAACAGTAATGCAGATTTCGTTTCACACTGACAAGCGCCTTCGCAAAATCAATGACGTCATCTTCTTTCATTTTCAAAACATGGAATGCCAGTCTGGCAGCCGTCTTCGGACCAATGCCCGGCAAGCGGCTAAAGGCATCTATCAGTTTGGCTATCGGTTCGGGATAATACAAGGCGGAAGCTCCTCTACTAAATCACAATTAGAACAGGCCAGGAATTTTCATACCGCCTGTGAATTTACCCATATCTTTGTTCGCCAACTCATCGGCTTTGTTCAGCGCATCGTTGATTGCAGTGAGCACAAGGTCTTGCAGCATTTCGATATCATCTGGATCTACTGCTTCCGGCTTGATTACGATGCTTTGTACATTCTTGTGGCCGTTAACTTGTACCGTAACTACGCCGCCGCCAGCAGAACCTTCAATAAGCTTCGTGCCTAGCTCCTCTTGCGCTTTCAGCATTTGCTCCTGCATCTTCTTCACTTGCTTCATCATTTGGTTCATGTTGTTCATGGTTAAGGTCACTCCTTATGTGTAGTTAAATTTATTGGCATACATTACTTGCCTTCAATTACTTGTCTTCAATTACAACGAGATCTTCTCCGAACATCCTCACAGCCTCTTCCACCCATTCCGGCTCCTTCGGCGCGCTGCCGTCCTCTTCTTGCTCGAACATCAGCAGCTCACCTGCAGGCGCTGGGCCTTTCTCCGCTGCGGTCTGCCATTCCTTCAGCATGACGGTTGCCAATCGAACTGGTCGACCGAACACTTCATTGAGTACTCGCTCGATAACTTCGCGATTAGCCGGTTTCTCCGTCGTCTCACGGTGGATAGAGTTCTTAAATGCAACCAAGACTGTATTGTCCGCCGCACTGACTGGATCTCCGTTCACGAACCAGGCATGAGTGGAAATATTGTTCCCTTTCACACGCTGCAAAATGTCACTCCACTTCATCCGCACCTGACCAGTAGCCTGACTCTCTGCTGCGGCTAAGAACGGATCCAGCTTCACGCGTGCAATGCTAGGCGAACCGCTACCTCCCGCTGCGCCACTCTTGGCGCCGAAGCCTGAGTTGCGGTTGCCTCTCGCTCCTCCGCCTGCTTGCTCGCCAGAAGGAGCGCTTTGCCCGTCCGGACGCACGCCGGATTGGAGCAGTTGTTCGATCTTGCGCTCTAGCGTGTCGATGCGCTGTTGCAGACGCTGTACTTCTCCGGTTGCCAAACCGCCACCAGCAGAAGAAGCTAATTCTGCTGGAACTCCAGCTGCCGCGGATGCTCCGCCACCTGTTTCCTGCATCGTACAAATCTTCATAAGCGCGATCTCGAAGATGGTCTGCGGCAGGGCAGCGTGCCGGATCTCCAATTGGTACTGATTGAGCACGTCAATCATCCGGAAGAGCAGCTCGCTGCTAAAGGAATTCGCCATCTCGCGATACTTCTCCTGATCGACAATTCGCTCCGTCGATACCTTGCCGCCGGGAGCAAGCTTGAGCACGAGCAAATCCCGGAAGTAGAAGATTAAGTTCTCGAGACATTTGTCAGCGCTCTTGCCCGCCTGCATAAGCCCTTCAACAAGCGGCATCACCGCCGCCGCATCCCGATCTCTTATGGCATCGGCGAGCTGTTTGAACTGCTCCGTCGCAAGACCACCCGTAACATCAATAGCATCGCCTAGCGTTATCCGCTCTCCACCGTATGCGGATACTTGCTCGAGCAAGCTGATTGCATCGCGCATCCCGCCGTCGGACAATCTAGCTATATAAGCAAGCGCATCGTCCTCCGCTTGAATGCCTTCTTCGTCGCAAATTTGGCGAAGCCGCTCGGTCTGCTCCGGCATGGAAACTTGCCTGAAATCGAAGCGCTGACAGCGAGAAATAATCGTTGCCGGCAGCTTATGCGGCTCTGTCGTCGCCAATATAAAGATGACGTGAGCCGGCGGCTCTTCGAGCGTCTTCAAGAGCGCATTGAACGCCTCGGAAGTCAGCATGTGAACTTCATCAATGATGTACACTTTGTAGCGTACTTCAGACGGCGCATAACGTACCTTGTCGCGTATATCCCGAATCTCGTCGATACCGCGATTGGACGCAGCATCAATCTCCACAACATCCATGATCGTGCCGGCGGTTATGCCTCGGCATGCATCACAGACGTTGCAGGGCTCAGGCGTCGGACCGCGTTCGCAGTTAATGGCTTTCGCCATAACTTTGGCTGCAGTCGTCTTCCCTGTTCCTCTCGGACCATTAAATAAATAGGCATGCGAAACCCGTTGCTCGCGAATCGCATTCTGTAACGTTTGAATAATATGCTTCTGGCCGACCATATCCTGGAACGTCTGCGGACGCCAAGCACGGTATAAAGCGATATGTGACATACGATCCGTTCCTTTCGGCTTAAGTAACTCTATTATACACGATGCAGACAGCCTAGCAAAACGGCTACATCGTCTAAAATGAGATGAAATCCAGTTAAGCGCTAAGGAACGCGGGCGAATGGAAGGTAAATGAGAAAGCGTTCTCTAACAAGGAATCATGACCGTGAACAGCGCTCCATTCTCCCTTGTCGCCGCCGAGATCGTACCGCCGAAGTCATGCAAGATCCGCTGGCAGACGGATAGGCCGAGCCCGGTACCATTTTGCTTCGTCGTCACGAAAGGATCAAAGATCTTGTTAATGAGGTGAGGCGGTATCCCCGGACCCGTATCTTCAATATCAATGATAAGTCTCGACGACTTGCCCGATTGGAGCACAGCCCCTCGAACGGTCAGCGTCCCACCTTCTGTCATCGCCTCGATCCCGTTCTTGCACAAATTTAAAAATACCTGCTTCAGCATCTCTCCATCTGCAAGTACACGCGGCAGTTCCATCCTATCGTCCCAGTTCACCGTAACGTTATGTAGCAGCGCTTCACTTGAAACAACCGGCATAATATCTCGCAGAACGCTATCGACACCGATCCAGCTGGTCGTCATCTGCTTCGGCTTGCTGAGTAGTAGAAACTCGCCGACGAGATGATTAATCCGATCGAGCTCACTAAGCATAATATCCGTATATTCTTTCTCTTTGTTCATATTGTGCACAATCATCGTTTTGCGGAACAGCTGCAGAAAACCGCGAATTGCTGTGAGTGGATTGCGGATCTCATGCGCTGCGCCCGCTGCAATCTGCCCGATCATCGCCAGACGGTCGCTTCGCTGCACCTGCGTCTCGAGCGAGCGAAGATTCGTCACGTCTTTAAAGATAATATAGGCGCCTTCCCTGGCAAAGATCGCGCTGTGCAGCAGCCCAACATCCATAAGCAGCTCGCTTTGCTTATCTTCGTATCGCCAGGTCAGCGGATAATTTCGAACCGTTTCGCCGCTCGCGAGCGCTTCGCATATAATCGAATACTCCTTCTCCGCTTCGGCAAAGAAGGATGAAAGCTCCACGTTGACGACAGCCGATTGCTCAACGCCGAGAAGCTGGCATGCGAGCGGGCTTATATCTAGTATCTTTAATGATTCAGGTTGCAGGAGAATGACGCCAATGTGCTCATCACGCAGCATCGTCTCTCCAAAGCGCTCAATGAGATTGCCGCTGCGCATACCGCTTTGGCCGTACAGAAAAAGCAGACACCTAATGCCTTGCTCCGTCTGAACAATGATTGGCGAGGCAGTAGCAGAAATACGGTTTCCATCGACCGCAATCAACTGCAGAGGAATCCCCTCATTCACGGGACGCTGCAGACGACTCACAATGGTCTCAAACATTACGGCTGGGTCCGTCCATTGTCCGGCTCCGTCCGTGATAATGCTAAGCGGCCGCTCAAGTAAATCCGACTCTGCATAGCCCGTTTCTTTCAAAAAGCGAGTATTCACATGGACGATCTTAATGGTCTCATCCAGCATGACAATCATCGTATCTGCGAATTGTCCGCAATAGCTTTCAAGAGCTTGAAGGCTGAGACGTACAATGGACGCTGAAGGAATATCGGGCATGCTCTTGTCTCCTTTACGTAGATCCGATTCTATTCCTTTTCGGCTACGAAAGTAGATAATCCTGCCAGAACAGAAAAAAACATCCTATTTATGGTTCATAATGAACCACAAAAGGATGTTAGCTTCAATAATAGGTGACCGTGCACCTACCTTCGATAAATGCGACATGAGCGGCACTTCCACTCCCAGCTCAAGCCAAGCACTCCTCCGGCACATGGGCAGACCTGCTTATGGCTGCTTCCTTCCGGACCTGACCCGTTCACAGGCGTCCATTGCGGAGGACCCAGCCGTCAACACTGTTCATGAACTCCAGCCCCACATCGACATAACCTCAGAATAGGGATTCAACCTCGCTACAGCGGATTGCGAGCTACAGGGCACCGCTACCTCCCCGTCTAGCACGGCAAAAGTAAGTATAGCTTGTTCTATCGCAAAGTGCAAGCGCCGATTCTCTGGAAGCCCGTGAAGTTAATGGATATGTCTTGAGCTGCTTTATGATTAGGTTACCTTCACATGGACGTCATAACGAGGCATGTTTTTCTTGAGCACTGCTGTTGCTTCCCGTTTCAATCGCGCCTTGTTCACTCCTGGCTTGGGTGTAATGGTCACATCCATATCTGGTGTGCGAAACATAATGTTAACCCGCTTTATTCCGCTGACCTGCTGCAGCAGCTGACGCTGCGCGAAATTCCCGTCATCGTTCTGGTTAAGAAAGTTACCGTTGCGGTTAGGTAAGTGCGGGTTGCTGTTCGACAACCCCAAATAGCCATCATGTCCGTACGAATTCGCATTATAATGATTCGTGGCATCTTTGTTGCCGCCGCACGCTGTTAGAGAGATGGCTGTCATTAACGTAATTGCTCCTAACATAAGCCGTTTGCTTCGCATAAAAAAACCTCCCTTTAACCAATAGGATGGCTGAGGGAGGTTCTTGTATTCTGCTAAATTCCGGCAGATTAAATACCGTATTTCTTTTTGAATTTGTCGACGCGACCGCCGGCATCAAGGAACTTCTGCTTACCCGTAAAGTGCGGGTGGCAAGCGGAGCAAATCTCTACGCGCAGGTTCTGTTTAATCGAACCAGACTCGAAGCTATTGCCGCAAGCGCAAGTTACTGATGTGACGTGGTATGTCGGATGAATACCTTGTTTCATCTCGTTCACCTCTTTCCGCCCTGGATCAACATGCGGACCCAGAGTAATTACACACTAGGAGAGTATAGCATGGTCACTCTCGATAAAGCAATGCTTTTGTATGCTGCAAAACTGGAAAGTTCAGTATATGAATGACCTACAGCGGCTGCTTTAACGGTGCAGGCGGAACATGCGTGTAGGAACCAATAACGACATCTGGAACTTCGTCAGCGAAAATCTCCAGCATCTGCTTCATACCATAGATCTCGCCTTGCGGCTTCGGAATGAGCTCCAAGTAGCTCTCTGGATCGATATTCAGATTACGCATCTGGATGAGCTTCAGCCCAGTCCGCTTAACGAAGCCGAGCATCGCTTCAATCTCTTCTTCACGGTCAGTGACCCCTGGGAAAATCAAATAGTTGATCGACGTATAGACGCCTTTGTCCGTCGCGTAGCGGAGCGATTTCTCCACATTCGCAAGCGTGTAGCCGCGAGGCTTGTAGTACGCATTATAATGATCGTCCAGTGCGCTAATCGTACTTACGCGCATCAGGTCAAGGCCTGCATCCACGATGCCGCGTATGTGATCCGTCAAGCCTGCATTCGTATTGATATTAATGTAGCCGAGGTTGGTCCGCTTCCGCACTTCACGCATTGCATCGATGATGATCTTCGCTTGCGTCGACGGCTCGCCTTCACAGCCCTGACCGAAGCTAATAATGGATTCCGGTGTCACGAGATGCTCCATCATGACGTCGATGATCTCTTCTACAGTCGGCTTGAAGTTCATCCGCGTCTGCGGTGCAGGGAAGCCACTGTCATCGGGCTGTTCCGAGATGCAGCCATAGCAGCCGGCGTTGCAGGAGAACGATACCGGAACCGCACCTTCCCAGCGCTGAAGAAATGTGTTGGACGCGGTCAAGCACTCATAACCGAGCGCGCAGTTGGATAGATGCTTGTACAGCCGGTTCTCCGGGTACTTCGCCAGCAGTCGCTCAACGCTAACGTTCAGTTCCGACGTATCACAGTTCATCGGATTCCAGCGTTCCGGATCGTCGCATTTCTGCGCCGCCACGTAGAAGCTGCCTTCCTTCCATACGACGGCAGAGTAACCGAATAGCGGCAACTTCTGCGTCTTGTCCGACTTCATATAGCCCGGAATACACAGGCGGGTGTAACCTTGCGGAAGCAGTGCCCCAACCGCTTGCACATTGCCTGGCAGCGGGCGCATCTCGCCGCTTTCGTTATGAATGCCGATTGGCCGGGTATGCGGTAAGCCTACCATTGTTGCCCCATCGGGCAGCGGAATAAGCTCGTCCTCCATCAGCTCGACAACCATATCGCCGCTGCGGCCAAGCCCCGTCCAATCGGGATGATCGAACAAATTGCCATGTTCATCTGCGTAAACGAGATTCATGATGTAACTAACCTCCTAAACATTTTGCTCAGGGCAAAATGTCACTTCGTAAAGCAATATCTAAGTCACGGTCGTCGAGCGTGTCGCCGGTCTTCGCGGTGCAGTCGAACCGCTGCCCCCGGAACCGCTGCTGCTCGTCCGAACGCCCCCGCTTCCGCTTGAGCTCGGTCTGCTTCTTGGCGGTGGCACCACAGCAGACGTGTCCAGCGACATCAAGAACTCTTCGTTCGTCTTCGTCTCGCCAAGCTTCTTCAAGAAGCCGTCCACAAACTCCATCGAATCATTCATGCTCTTACGGATTGCCCAAACTTTATCAAGCTGTTCCTTCGACATGAGCATCTCTTCGCGACGCGTGCCGGAACGGCGAATATCGACCGCCGGGAAAATACGGCGTTCCGCGAGCTTCCGATCAAGATGAAGCTCCATATTGCCTGTACCTTTAAATTCTTCATAAATAATATCATCCATACGCGAGCCTGTCTCAACAAGAGCTGTTGCCAAAATTGTCAAGCTGCCGCCTTCCTCCACGTTACGAGCGGAACCGAAGAACCGTTTCGGACGATGGAACGCCGCAGGGTCGATACCACCGCTAAGCGTACGGCCGGACGCCGGCACAACGAGGTTGTATGCACGAGCCAGACGTGTAATACTGTCGAGCAGAATAACGACATCTTTCTTGTGCTCTACGAGTCGTAGCGCGCGCTCAAGTACTAGCTCCGCAACTTTAATGTGATTCTCTGGCAGCTCGTCGAATGTCGAAGCGACGACCTCGCCTTTCACGGAACGTGACATGTCAGTTACTTCCTCAGGACGCTCATCAATGAGGAGCACAAACAATTCGATCTCGGGATGATTGGTGGAAATACTGTTCGCAATTTCCTTCAGAAGCAATGTCTTACCGGCCTTAGGCGGCGCCACAATCAAACCACGCTGACCGAGCCCGACTGGCACAAGAATATCCATAATTCGTGTAGATAGCTTAGGAGTGGCGGTTTCGAGCACCAATCTTTTCTCGGGATAGAGTGGAGTAAGAGCAGGAAAATGAAGACGTTCTGCAGCATGTTCGGGGCTTTCTCCATTAACGGCATTTACTTGAAGCAATCCGAAAAATCGCTCGTTTTCTTTAGGGGCACGACATTTACCGGAAACTAAATCACCTGTACGGAGGTCAAATTTACGGATTTGTGAAGCGGAAATGTAAATATCTTCCGGACTTGGCAAATAGTTAATCGGTCGCAAAAACCCGAAGCCTTCGGGCAAAATTTCGAGTACACCTTGCATAAACATAAGTCCGCTCTGCTCAGCTTGCGCACGCAGAATCGCAAAAATTAGTTCTCTCTTCTTCAATTGGCCATAGCCTTGAATCTGGTGCTGTTTGGCCAGCTTATACAGCTCTGTGAGCTTCATCACTTCAAGATCGGCGATCTGAAGTTCTGACATAATATCACCATCTTTGTCAATGTTCCAAGCAAAAACGACTATGCCGTCCTTGTACTGGCAAAACAGGAGAAATCTAAGCAAAGTATATCGAAAACTTATGCTTTCTTAGATTTTCAAAAAAAGTCCAAGCCTCAACCATCATTGCCGGAATCGGCCTTCTCTATTCCAAAGGCCGACCCGAAATGTACCGACTATTCACGCCAAACATCGGCTCCAAGCAAACGTAAATTTTCAACGAGGTTATCATAACCACGATCAATATATTCAACGCCTGTAATCTCAGTCACGCCGCCATCTACAGTCAGTGCCGCAACAACAAGTGCTGCTCCTGCCCGCAAATCCGCTGCGCGTACTTTAGCTGCATTGAGCTTTCCGCCGTCGACAATTGCCGAACGACCTTCCACACGAATGTTAGCGCCCATCCGCGTAAGCTCCGGCACATGCTTGAATCGGTTGCTGTATACATAGTCACTCAAAATGCTGACGCCTGTCGCTTGTGTCAGCAAGCTGGTCATTGGGGATTGCAAATCTGTGGCAAAACCGGGGTATACGAGCGCCTTCACATCAATGGCTTCATAACGCGGCTGGCCCACGATACGTATGGACTCATCCATCTCGTACACATGTACGCCCATCTCTTGAAGCTTCGCTGTGACAGCTTCCATATGCTTCGGAATAACGTTATCAATTAATACATCGCCGCGCGTTGCCGCTGCAGCAATCATATATGTTCCTGCTTGAATGCGATCGGGAATGATAGAATGACGGCAGCCGTGCATCTGATCGACACCTTCGATCCGGATTGTCTCGGTACCGGCACCTTTAATCTTGGCGCCCATGGAATTAAGGAGTGTAGCTACATCTATGATTTCAGGCTCTTTTGCCGCATTTTCAATAATGGTGGACCCTTTGGCCCGAGAGGCCGCGAGCATAATGTTAATCGTCGCCCCAACACTGACGACATCTAAGTAAATTTTCGCCCCGCGCAGTTCTTTTGCCACAATCCGTACGGAGCCGTGGTCATTCGTCACTTGTGCGCCAAGCGCTTCAAACCCTTTAATATGCTGATCAATCGGACGAGGCTCGAAATTGCAGCCGCCTGGGAGACCGATTGTTGCTTCGCCGAAACGGCCCAACAATGCACCCATCAAATAATACGAAGCACGCAGCAGCTTCACTTTGCCATTAGGCATCGGGATCGATTGCATAGCAGCGGGATTAATGACGATTGAATCATCGTTCCATTCTACCGTGCCGCCAAGTTCTTCTAAAATTTCACTGTACACCGCAACATCACTCAAATGCGGAAGGTTGTCCAGCGTTACCGTTGATTCTGCCAATATTGCTGCCGGAAGCAGCGCCACTGCACTATTCTTCGCGCCGCTAATCTGCACGGTGCCACGCAGCGGTTGTCCGCCACGGATCATCAGTTTTTCCATCTGTAGTCCATATCCTCCTATCCGAGAAGTGAACAGAAGAATCAAACGGCCGCGAGAGTCGGGTTGCCCCCTAGCGAAACGGTTAAATGCCACAAAGCAAGCGCTCCATCTTTCAACAACTTCTTGAAGGACGACAGCGCCTGTTTTCAATCGGCCCGCGCGCATGACGCGGCTGTTTGTTTGATTCTTAGTTTGCTCCGGAAGTTACGCTTGATTGCTGCTGCCGAACAAACGGATTTTTTCTTGAACGACTGCTTTCATTGCAGAACGAGCTGGCACTAGGTATTTACGAGGATCGTAAACCGAAGCGTTGCCGCTCAATACTTCGCGGATTGCGTTCGTGCAAGCCACTTGATTTTCTGTATTTACGTTGATTTTGCCTACGCCAGCCGCGATGGACAGGCGAATTGCTTCGTCAGGCACACCGGAACCGCCGTGCAATACAACTGGAACTGGAATGGCATCGGATACTTTTTGGATAATATCGTAGTGGATCTTTGGATCGCCTTTGTACATGCCGTGAGCAGTACCTACAGCAATTGCCAAGCAGTCAACGCCAGTTTCTTCGTAGAAACGGATCGCTTCTTCTGGCTTAGCAAGGGAAGCGTGCTCTTCGTCAACGCTGATGTCATCCTCAACGCCGCCGATTGTACCAAGCTCGCCCTCAACGGAAACGCCCATAGCGCGTGCCGCTTTAACAACTTGCTTCGTCAACTCGATATTCTCTTCAAGTCCATAGTGGGAACCGTCGAACATAACGGACGAGAAACCTGCACGGATACATTTCATCGCAACTTCGAAGCTGCTGCCGTGGTCAAGGTGAAGCGCGATTGGCAAACCGGATTTCTTCGCAGCCGCTTCAGCGATTGCAACTGTGTACTCGATACCCATGTATTTCAGGGCTCCTTCGGATACACCGAAGATAAACGGAGATTTTTCTTCCATAGCGGCTTCAGTGATCGCTTGCGCGAACTCCAGGTTGTTCATATTGAACTGGCCTACCGCGAATTTGTTAGCTTTTGCCTGTGGCAGAAATTCAGTCATTGAAACGAGTGGCATGGTTCTCTACTCCTCCTAAGGTGTTATGAAGCATTACGCCCCATAAGGTTGTCTTTGATAAAACTCACGCATCTGATACGCACCAAATCAGTATACCACAATCAAGTTTCGTTTGGTACAAGCGCCTGAAAATCCCCATTTTCCCTTACATGCCCAACCGACCGATTTCAGCATAAAAAAAAAGTGAGATCCTCTGATTAGGATCCCACTGCATACCAGCCGCTTGCGTCTCCGCCACGCAGCTGAAGATTAACCGCCATTCGCATCTCATCGATATCAAACGGCTTTGTAAAATGCATCAGCGCCCCGTGATCGGTCGCTTCCTTAATCATGTCGAGTTCACCATAGGCCGTCATCATAATGACTTTAATATCCTTGTTAATCGCTTTGACATGCTTCAAAATCTCCAGTCCGTCCATACCTGGAATCTTCATATCCAATAAAACCAGATCGGGGTTCTCGCTCTTTACGATTTCGAGCGCCAGTTTGCCGTTCGGGGCTTGAAAGGTTGTATACCCTTCGCTACTGAACACTTCCATCAATAGGATACGAATGCCATTCTGATCATCGACAATCAAGACTTTCTTGTTTTCCAACTTGAAACCCTCCCAGAAATGCACGACAATCAATCGCCGAGATTGGATTAGAATTCCATAACCCTCGCTACTGATTCGCGTCCGGTCATCCATATTCCTGCTTCTGTTGGAAAATTTCTTAAAAAATATTGTCTAATCGGCTTAGCGCTCCGCTTGCTCCAGTGCTGCGCGAACGAATCCACGGAACAGTGCCTGCGGTCTGTTCGGACGCGACGTGAATTCCGGATGGAATTGTACCGCAAGGAACCAAGGGTGCTCCGGAAGCTCAACCATCTCAACCAGGTGTCCATCTGGCGATGTGCCTGAGATTTTCAACCCTGCAGCTTCAATCATTTCACGGTATTCATTGTTGAACTCGTACCGGTGACGGTGACGCTCATATACGAGCTCATCGTTGTACATACGTTCAGCAAGCGAGCCTGACTTCAGCTTGCAAGGGTACAGACCAAGACGCATCGTGCCGCCCATGTCCTCAATATCCTTCTGGTCTGGCAGCAGGTCGATAACCGGATACGGTGTAAGCGGGTTAATCTCCGAGCTGTTCGCATCTTTAAGGCCCGTTACGTGACGAGCATATTCGATAACTGCTACTTGCATACCGAGGCAAATACCGAAGAACGGAACGTTGTTCTCACGCGCATAGCGAATCGCCTGTACTTTTCCTTCAATACCGCGATCGCCGAAGCCGCCCGGTACGAGAATACCATTAACGCCTTGCAGAATATCCGCAACGTTATCATGTGTCAGGTCCTCTGCATTAACCCAGCGCAGCTTCACATCAGCGTCAGCATCAAAGCCAGCGTGGCTGAGCGATTCAACAATACTGAGGTAAGCATCGTGCAGAGCAACGTATTTACCAACGATCGCGATCTCTGTCGTACGGCTAAGCTGCTGCACGCGGCGAACAAGATCTTCCCACTCCGTCATGTCCGGAGGGCCAACTGTCAGCTTCAGGTGGTTGACGACGATTTCGTCCAAGCCTTGCTCACGCAGGTTCAGAGGAACTTCATACAATGTCGATGCATCACGGCATTCGACAACTGCGCTTGCATCAATGTCGCAGAACAGCGCCATCTTGCGCTTCAGATCATCAGCGAGCTCGTACTCCGTACGGCACACGATGACATTCGGCTGGATGCCAATGCTTCTTAGTTCTTTCACACTGTGCTGCGTCGGTTTCGTCTTCACTTCGCCAGCCGCTTTAATATAAGGAATGAGCGTAACATGAATGTACATGACATTGTCACGGCCGATATCACTCTTAATTTGACGGATCGCCTCAAGGAATGGAAGACTCTCGATGTCGCCGACCGTGCCGCCGATTTCTGTAATAACGACGTCTGCACCCGTTTCTTTGCCTGCGCGGAATACGCGGTCCTTAATTTCATTCGTAATGTGGGGGATAACTTGAACCGTACCGCCCAAATACTCACCGCGGCGCTCTTTGGAAATAACGGTCGAATAGATCTTGCCCGTTGTCACATTGCTGTTCTTCGACAGGTTGATGTCAATGAAACGCTCGTAGTGGCCAAGGTCAAGGTCCGTCTCAGCGCCATCGTCCGTGACGAATACTTCGCCGTGCTGATACGGGCTCATCGTTCCTGGGTCAACGTTAATATAGGGATCGAATTTCTGGATTGTCACTTTCAATCCGCGATTCTTGAGCAAACGCCCGAGCGATGCTGCCGTGATACCTTTACCGAGCGACGATACGACACCGCCTGTTACAAAAATGTACTTAGTCACTGATGATACCCTCCACAGAATGTATGGTTAAAGAATAGTTTCCCCCATTTTCCGAAGAAAAATGGTTAAAAAAAAGAAAAAAGTGACACCCGTATAAACGGGGCACTTTCTGAATTTGTCTATTGCTTACATTGTCCGTACTTGAAGCCCAAACAATAGTTTACTCGCACGGTATCCCCATGTCAAGCGGACACAGGGATACCAGCACAAGCGATTTTATTTGTCGTCTTCTTCGTCTTCTTCGTCGAAGTCTTCCTCAGCATCCTCTTCGTCGTCAGCATCTTCTACACCGACGCCTTCGACTTCAATGCCCTCTTCTTCGATCTCTTCGTCGTCGATAACCACTTCTTCATCGGCTTCGGCGTCTTCCTCGGTTTCTTCGAAGTTCTCTTGATCCTCATCGTAAGAATCGAAATCGTCCTCGGTTGCGTAAGTATCCTCTTCCTCGTCGGCGTAAAGATCTTCGTCTTCCTCTTCATCGTTGATAATGCGTGAACGCTTCGCATTTCCAACCGGATCTTCATTACGCTCAACTGGGTACCAGCGCTTCAGTCCCCACATGTTGCTGCCGACGCACGCGAAACGACCGTCGATATTAATTTCTGTATATACTTGCGCAATGACATTGTTGATTTGATCTTGGGACAAGCCCCGAACTTTTGCAATTTCCATCATTAGATCGCGATAGTAGAACGGCTGGTTCGCCGCTTTCAGCAATTCAAATGCGAGGTCGACCATGGGCATTTCTTTCACGCGCTCTGGATCGATCTTCAAGACAATCTCGCTGCTCATTTCGGACACTTCCTCTCATGTACAACTGCCGGGACTGGCACAAACCATTTCACCTGAAATCCAAGCAATCCATTATCAACCTATAGTAAAACCTATTTCTTTCGAAAAAGCAAGCTCCCCTATATATGGCTAATGCCCAAAAGAAAAAGCGAAGGAGAACCCTTCGCTTTGACTGTATCCTTCCGGATAAAGCGCTGCCGCCTATTCCGGTAATAAGAGCCCGTAAATGACTCTTGGTTTATACTATGTGCCCGTACGGCGAATGACACGGTTTGCAGCCTAATTATGTGAAAAAAGGCAAGTTGCTCATACAGCTTGTTACGCTCGTTCATACAATACTGCAGCAAACGTTGTAACTGCTCACTTCCGATTCATTGCAGCTCAGTTAACAACAACGTCGCCATGGAGGGGAAGCCAAATTTGGACAAAACGACAATTCTCCGCCTGTTATACAGCGCGTTATCACTTGGGGCCACTAACGTTAAGCGGCGGATCGTCCGTTTCCGGCAGTTTGCCGATTACGAGCAGTTCCACAGCGAATGGTCGAAATTCGACAACAGCGCGAAGCTGGTCCGCCATCTCCCATCCATTCATGGCTTCTCCCTGCCGATCGCTCAAGATCTGCTCTCTTCCGCTGCCTGCTCCGACATCCGGGTCGAGAACGACCCCCTTCTGACGGTTCATTCTACCGCATTCAAATCCGTATCCCGCGAAAAAGGAATTCCGTGGGGCGTACAAGAGATTAAAGCGCCACTCGCCTGGAGCATGACGACAGGCCACCGCGTCAAAGTCGGCGTCATTGACACCGGCGTTGACTTCAGCCATCCCGACTTGAAGCATTCGCTCGGTCGGGGCATCAATCTGCTTAGCCGCGGCACGCTACCGCATGATGATAATGGACACGGCACCCACATCGCCGGTACGATCGCCGCCGCTAACCAGCTGCACGGCATGATCGGCGTAGCGCCACGCGCCACCGTCTATCCTGTGAAAGCATTCGATCAGAACGGGAGCGCCTTCGTCTCTGATATTGTACTCGGCATTGACTGGTGCGTGCGCAACAAGATGGACATTGTCAACATGAGCTTTGGTATGAAAACGCGAAGTAAATCGCTGCTGACCGCTGTCACGAATGCGTACAACGCCGGCGTTATTATTGTCGCTTCGTCCGGCAACGACGGCAAACGCAAAGCGATTGACTACCCAGCCCGTTATCCGCAGACCATTGCCGTCGGCGCGACGAACAGGCTGCGCCGCATTGCGCCGTTCAGCAATCGCGGCACTTATATTGATGTTTACGCGCCAGGTGACAAAATTCTGTCCTCATGGCTGCGCGGCAAATATCACGAAATGAGCGGCACCTCGATGGCCACCTCGCATGTCAGCGGCGCCATCGCTCTACTGCTTGCTCATCGACCGGGACTGTCGCCAGCTGATATTAAAACGGTCGTGAAACGATCAATGTTGCCTCTAAGAGGCACAAAAGCCCCCCGAATAGCCGGGGAGCTTGATGTGATGCGTATGCTGCAGACCGGGGACCGATGAACAGCGTCCGCGGTTTGTTTTGCTTTTGGGTTGGTGCAGGGGCGCTAGGCGCTAAGTGCGCGAAGGCCGCTAGTGCTAGGCTCGAGGCGCTAAGCGCGAAGGCCGTTAGCCGCGGATGTTACATGCGCTCGGGCGCCGATACGCCGACGAGGCGCAGCACGTTCGCGATCGCCGTACGCGTCGCGCCAAGCAGCGCGAAGCGCGCCTGGGTTTGAGCCGCGTCTTCGGTAATGACGCGGTCGGCTCTGTAGTAGCTGTGGAACAGCGACGCGAGCTCGTATACATAGCGGATGAGACGATGCGGCGCGTATTGCGATGCAGCTTCCGCGATTTCTTGCGGCAGCTCGCCGATTCTGCGAAGCAGATCGAATTCGTGCTCGGTTGTCAGCTTGCCCAGATCTACATCAGCAAGCGGCAATACCGCAATGCCCTGCTCCTCCGCTTGGCGGAAGATGCTGCAAATCCGCGCGTGCGCGTACTGCACATAGAACACCGGATTCTCATTGGATGTGGAAATCGCCAGATCCATATCGAAATCCAGGTGTGAATCCATGCTGCGCATCGTGAAGAAATAGCGAATGGCATCGATGCCGACCTCGTCCATCAAGTCTACCATCGTGACGGCTTTGCCCGTACGCTTCGACATTTTCACTTTCTCGCCGTTCTGGAACAAGCTCACCATCTGAGCAATCAATACGACCAGTTTCTTCGAATCGTTGCCGAGTGCATCCATCGCGGCTTTCACACGCGGGATATAACCGTGGTGGTCAGCGCCCCAAATGTTAATCATCTGGTCGAATCCGCGCGCATATTTGTCACGGTGGTATGCGATATCCGGCGTCAAATAGGTGTACGAGCCGTCATTTTTCACAAGTACACGGTTCTTGTCGTCACCGTACTCCATCGTGTTCAGCCAAGTCGCGCCTTCTTCTTCGAACACTTGGCCGCGTTCACGAAGCGCTTCAAGCGCCTGCTCCACTTGGCCGGTATTGTACAGCGAAGTCTCGCTGTACCATACATCAAACGCTACGCGGAAATTGCCGAGATCGCGCTTGATCTTGCCCAGCTCGCGCTCAAGTCCGTAGTCGCGGAAGAAAGTGAAGCGCTCCTCATCCGGCAGCGACAGCAGGCGATCTCCTTCATTCGCAGCAAGCTCTTTCGCGAAGCCGCTAATATCTTCGCCGTGGTAGCCGTCCTCTGGCATTTCAGCCTCTTGGCCGAGCTCTTGCTTGTAGCGCGCTTCAATGGAGTAAGCAAGATTCGCAACCTGCTTGCCCGCATCGTTAATATAATACTCTCTCGATACATCATAGCCGGCAAAATCAAGCACGTTGCAAAGCGCATCGCCTACCGCCGCGCCGCGAGCATGGCCAAGGTGTAGGCTGCCCGTCGGGTTCGCGCTGACGAACTCGACTTGTACGCGCTGGCCTCCGCCAGCATCAATGCGGCCATAATCAGCGCCTTGTTCTGACACCTGAGCTACGACTGGATAGAGATAGCTGCGGTCCATGCGGAAGTTAATGAAGCCCGGTCCGGCAATCTCAGCACTCTGGATGGAAGCTTTCTTCGTATCAAGTCCGGCAATAATCGCTTCAGCGATTTGGCGCGGGTTCTTCTTCGCGAGCTTCGTCAGCTGCATCGCTGCGTTCGTTGCCAGGTCGCCGTGCGCCTTATCCTTCGGCACCTCCAACACGAATACAGGCAGCTCTTCACGAGCTGCAAGTCCCGCGTTCACGACTGCATCCGCAATCGCTTCTTTCAGCTGATCGTGCAGTTGTTCAATAACATTCGTTCTCATAAAAAATCCAATCCCCCTGGTTCGTAGATGTGAAAACCTAGTAGCAAGCTTACGAAACTTCTTCTTCGGCCCTCAGCCGAATCCGAAACTCACCGGTTGGCTCGTCGTTAATGACCAGCGTGTAATGCCATTCCAGCAACATCGGCAGCGTCGGCACGATCTGGTCAGCGGCCTCTGCAGCCGTCTGCTGTTCCTGCTCCCCGGAGAAATCACCGAACTGCATCCAGAGCAGCTTCGTCTCTGTTTCCATATGGAAATTAGCATGCGCCGATGTATAATGGCCGGTGCGGCGAACGCCTGCAACAAATACTTGCTGCGATTCCACAGCGCCATGACGCGACAAACTCAGCTCGCCGCCACGATAGCGAATCATCGTGCGCACCTCCGCACTCGCGCCTGAAGCGCCCTCTACCGTCTCTTCATAGCGGATGAACACTGTACTACCCTTGCGAAACCATTCACCACTGAATGTGTTATGCTCGCGCTCCCCATCGACATCGCTTGTAAGCGTAATGGTTACTTTTGCTCTATCCGTCATGTATCACGGTCTCCCGTCGCCTAATACTCCTGTCCTCACTATATACAGGAGCATCGTCAATTTCAATGCCCGCCGCATATGCCGCAGCAGCAGGCGGTGCTTAAATCTGTGTCGGCGTCTTGAGACCGAGCAGTGTTAGCCCGGAGCGCAAGAGACTGGCAACCGCTGCGGCTAGAAGTAGCTTCGCGGAGGTCTCCTCCTCGTTCTCCGTCAGGATACGCTCCTGATGGTAGAAGCGGTTGAAGCGCTTCGCTGCATCGAGCAGGAAGCGCGCGAGCACGGAAGGCTCGTGCTGGCGAATCGCCTCCGCAATCGCTTCCGGGTAAGCCACCAGTGCCTTCAAGCATTCCCATGCAGCCGCTCCGGTCAGATGCTGCCCGTAACGTCCTTCTGTTGCAATAGCACCGGACTGGCTCAGCGTCTCCGCTCCCTCTAGCGATAGGCCACCTTTTTCCAGCAGCTTGAACGCTCTTGCCGCTGTATATTGCACATACGGGCCAGTCTCCCCTTCGAAGCGCAGTGCTTCATCGAGCGAGAAGTCGACCTCCAGCATGCGGTGATGCTTCAGATCACCGAAGACGATCGCACCGATTCCGACCGCTTCCGCTACGTCCTGCGCGCCCTCAAGCTCCGGATTCTTCTCCGTGATGATTGCCGACGCCTTTGCTACCGCTTCATCGAGCACTTCATCGAGGAAGATAACCTGCCCTTTACGCGTGGACATTTTGCGACCGTCGAACTTCATGAGCCCGAATGGTAGATGGAGACAGTCGTCTGCTACCTCTTCCCCCATGCGTTTCAATACCGCGAACACTTGGGTAAAATGCAGCTTCTGCTCCGCGCCGACCACATACAGCAGCAGATCTCCGCCCATCTCTTTCTTGCGGTAGAGCGCCGTAGCCAGGTCACGCGTCGGGTAGATTGTCGTACCATCTGTCTTCAGAATGAGACATGGCGGCAGCCCTTCTTCTTCAAGGCGTACGACCTGCGCGCCATTGCTCTCTTCCAGCAGCTGCAGCTCCGTCAGTCGTTCAACGACAGCGCCCATCTTATCGTTATAGAAGCTCTCCCCGAGCGTATGATCGAACTTCACGCCGAGACGCGCGTAGACGCGGTCGAACTCCTCCATGCTGAAGGAGACAAAATACTGCCAAAGACGATGCGCTTCCTCATCGCCGTTCTCAAGCTTCCAGAACCAGCGGCGGGCTTCGTCTTCCAGCGTCGCATCGTTCTCTACTTCCTCGTGAAAACGAACGTACAAGCTGAGGCTCTCTTTTATCGGCGCTTCCTTCAGCTTCGCTTCATCGCCCCAACGGCGGTACGCCTCCATCAACTTACCGAACTGCGTACCCCAGTCCCCGATATGATTTACCGTGACGACCTCATAACCAGACGCGCGGTACATCTGAGCGAGTGCGTTGCCAATCATCGTTGAGCGCAAATGGCCGACGCCGAACGGCTTCGCTATATTCGGAGAAGACAAATCAATGATGACGCGCTGCCTTGCACCCGCCTGTGACTGGCCGAAATCACTTGCAAGCAGCGGCGCAAGCAGCTTTGGCGCCCATTCCTCGCGCTGCAGGAACAGGTTGAGGTAAGGCCCTGTTGCCTCTGCACGAACGGGCTTTCCATCTCCATTGATGCGCCCCGCAAGCTCTCCCGCGATTACCGCCGGCGCAAGCTTTAACGAACGAGAAAGCGCAAAGCACGGGAACGCGACATCACCAAGATCTGGATTCGGCGGCAGCTCCAGCAGCCGAACGATCTCCTCATGCTCCAAAGTGACATACGACTGCAGCTGTACGGCTGCCCACTGCAATAACAGGCTCATCCAAAGTTTCCTCCCCATTGTGATGTTCAAGAACATAAAAAAACCCCGTCTCAATAAAGAGACGGAGGTTGAAATTCCGCGGTACCACTCTTCTAGCCTTCCTTCCCGGATGCCGTAGCAACGCGAGGAAAGAAGCCTCTCAAGGCACGATAACGGGGTGACCGGATGCGCCTACGGACGCCTCTTGTTCAAGCAGAAATCTGCCGCCAAGTCGCGTTTCGGTTCATCTACTCCTGGGTCCGCTTCCCTTACGTCGCTGCACCGGCTTCCACTGCCCCGGCTCGCTGCTAGCACCGAACTGCAAGGTACTGTCCCAATCATCGTATATAGCTGTTATTTCCCCTATTATATGCAACCTCGCTGAAAATGCAAGCGTCAATTGTTACTCCTACTTTGCTTCTATTTCAAGAACGGTAGAATTACCCGCCATGCTTCAATTCGATCAGCCGTATTACGCATATGCTTGGTTGGAATCGGGCTCGTTGACGGCAGCTTCAGCCTAGCCATGCCATCGAAGATTGGATCGTCGCGAAAATACTTCTTAAACGTATCATGCGATTTCGTTCCGTTAAACGCCAAGCAGCGTAAGCTCGGGTGCATCTTCGCAAGACCGGGCAAGTCATTCGGCACCTCCGCTCGAATGTTGGCATCAAGGCTGCCTTCGCGTTCACATGACGCGATGACATCCCACATGGCAATACCGTGTGAGGCTGCAAAAGCAAGCCTGTCCTCATATCCCTCATCCGGCTCGCGCCCGAACAAGCCATACAGCACCCGCCACATATGATTGCGCGGATTGCCATAGTATTCGTTCATCGCAATCGAAGCTTCACCGGGCATGCTGCCAAGTATAAGCACTGTCGCGCCATCGTTCATAATCGGCGGAAAAGAGTGAACGCGCATCGCCTTCTGCCACCTCCTTCTCCTCCGAGCTTAACCTGATGCGACTAGCTGATGCAAGCGAATGAACAAGCTTATGGCTGCGGCGAACCCGGCGGCTGACCGCTCAGCTTCTCCAGACGCTGACAAATTTCATGCTGCCATTCGACGTCCTGCACCATGGAGGCGGCAAGCGACAAATTGTGCAGATTGGCCAACTGCCTAATATGCATCGCATTGACGGCAAGGCAATGCTCGAAGTCAGCGTGCTCGTCCCCCGACAGCTGACGACGAATACGAATTGTCCACAACTCGGCGAGCCGTTCATGAATCGGTAAAATGTTCACGTGCGCCATCCCTCCTATTGATCACTCAAACTACACTAGTAACCATTATGACCAGAAAAGAGAGAATCCAAGCGTGAAACCCATTCAAAAAATCAGCCTAAATGGCACCCACTTCTCCGTCGAATGTTCTTCCGATCCTGTGCAACTCCGTGATAGGGTTCAACCATTCGGCGGTTTCCCTACTGAAAGAGCATGTTGGTTCCTCAACGTTTGCCACTTGGGGCTGCTGAGAGCCCGGAGAGTCGGAAAACACACTACTTCCCGTCCACAAACAGCAATATTTCTGCTCCGAGAGATGGGAAACCCGACTCTCAGCGCCTAAGCCTCGCCGAAACGATGGGTCTCAACCCTGCATTTTTGGGCGGCGCCGCCCAGCGCCTTGCCCAACAACAAAAAAAAGCTGAGAGTGCTTGTCGCAACTCTCAGCTTCGTTTATTACTTGATGAAACCTAGCAGCATTTCGCGGATGACTTTCGCCGCGACGATCTGTGTTTGTTCCGTTGGGTCATAAGCTGGCGCTACTTCCACGAGATCGCAGCCAACGATGTTGATGCCTGCTTTTGCAATCGCATGAACCGCGTCGATCAGCTCCTTCGATGTGATGCCGCCAGCTTCCGCTGTACCTGTACCAGGCGCTGCGGAAGGGTCGAGCACGTCGATGTCGATCGTCAGGTAAACGGGACGACCAGCAAGCTCAGGCAGCACTTTTTTCAAAGGCTCGAGCACTTCGAACGGGTGGAAATTGATGTTCTCGCGAGCGAACTGCCATTCTTCACGGGAACCGGAACGAATACCGAATTGGTAGATGTTCTTGCCGCCGATGAGGCCAGCTGCTTTGCGAAGCGGCGTGGAGTGCGAAAGCGGTTCGCCTTCATAATTCTCACGCAGGTCGGCATGAGCGTCAAAGTGGATGATCGCCATGTCCGGGTACTTCTTGTACACCTCTTGGAATATCGGCCACGAGCACAGGTGCTCACCGCCAAGACCGACTGGCATTTTGCCGTCTTCAAGTACGCCTGCAACGAATTCGCTGATAATATCGAGCGAGCGAGCCGCATTACCGAAAGGCAGCAACAGGTCACCAGCATCGAAATATTCGATGTCTTCCAGGCTGCGGTCGAGGTACGGGCTGTACTCTTCAAGACCGATCGACACTTCGCGGATGCGCGGAGGGCCGAATCGGGAGCCTGGGCGGAACGATACGGTAAAGTCCATCGGCATGCCGTAGATAACAGCCTTGGACGTATTATAGTCTTCCGAGCTTAGAATAAAGACGTTGCCGGAATATTTTTGATCGAGTTTCATAGGTCGCAGTAGTCTCCTCTTACTTTACCAGATCTTCTACAAACTTCGGCAGAACGAAAGCCGCTTTGTGCAGACGAGGGGAGTAGTATTTTGTATCGATCTCAGGAATGCTGGACTCGTCCACTTCAAGTGGATCGTACTTTTTGCTGCCCATTGTGAATGTCCACAGACCGCTTGGGTACGTCGGAACGTTAGCCCAGAATACGCGCACGATCGGGAACACTTCTTTCACGTCACGGTTAACGTTCGTGATCAGTTCAGGCGTGAACCAAGGGTTGTCCGTTTGAGCAACGAAGATGCCGTCTTCCTTCAGTGCATCGTAGATGCCTTGATAGAAGCCCCGTGTGAACAGGTTTACCGCAGGGCCAACCGGCTCTGTGGAGTCAACCATAACAACGTCATATTCATTCTTGTGGTCATGGATATGCATGAAGCCGTCGTTCACATGCACTTCAACGCGCGGATCGTCCAAACCGCAAGCGATTTGCGGAAGGTATTTCTTCGAGTATTCGATAACTTTGCCGTCGATATCAACAAGGACAGCCTTCTCAACGCTCGGGTGCTTCAGAATCTCGCGGATAACGCCGCCGTCGCCGCCGCCGACTACGAGAACTTTTTTCGGATTCGGGTGCGTGTACAGAACCGGGTGAGCGACCATTTCGTGATATACCCACTCGTCCTTGTCCGTTGTCATAACCATACCGTCGAGCACGAGCATCGTGCCGAATTCTTCCGTCTCGATCATATCAAGCTGTTGGAAGTCCGTTTGCTCGCTAACATAAGTTTCTTTTACTTTCATCGTAATGCCGTACGTTGGCGTTTGCTTCTCGGTGTACCACAATTCCATCGTGTAATCCCTGCTTTCTTGTATGTAATGGTGCAATTGATCATAAGGTCAATGTTTCAATCTGTATTATAAGTTAACGAGGGGAAAAAGCAACCTTTTGCCACTCGTGCACAAAAATTTAACATCCCCATTCCTTTTTACGAATAGTGCGCTCCAATGTTTTCCATACTAGTGGGAATAGCGTAAACAGCTGGAACCGTCCTCTAGCGGCAAAAGCTAACATTAGATTGGACTAACAGGTTAGGAGTTAAAACAGATGAAACGATTCGTGTTCAGGCATGGCGGCAAAAACAGCGGCAGGAAGCTTCGAATACCGATCACCATATTATTAGAACGCTGGCTGCCTCTCTTGAAAAGACTGCAGCGGTGGCTGCTTTATACGGGAGCGGCATTGCTGCTCTTGTTCGTAGCGGCTTTCTGCTTCCTTTATTATTTGCGGGTGCAGGCGCTGCCTGCTTCAGCAATTAGCCAAACGTCGCAGATGTTGGATGCACAGGGCCATGTCATAGACACCTTCCATGCTGGCGAGAACCGGCAGTCGGTTCCATTGAAGGAGATTTCGCCCTATCTCCTTGAGTCGACGCTGGCGATAGAGGATCAGCGCTTTTACGATCATTTGGGCTTCGATTTGAAAGGTATGGCACGGGCCGCCTTTGTGAATGTGGAACATCTATCGCGGAAGCAAGGGGCGAGCACGCTGACGCAGCAGCTTGCCCGCAATCTATACCTGACACATGAGCGTACATGGTCTCGGAAGCTGAAGGAAGCGATGTATACCATTCAATTGGAGATGCACTACTCCAAGGATGAAATTCTGGCGCTGTACTTGAATGAAATCTACTATGGCCACGGCGCCTATGGCGCGGAGGCAGCATCGGAGCTGTACTACGGCAAGCACGCTTCGGAGCTGACTTTGGCTGAGAGTGCAATGCTTGCAGGTATCCCGAAAGGGCCAAAGTATTACTCGCCGTATATGGATATGAAGAACGCGAAGGACCGCCAGCGGACGATCCTTCAGACGATGGCCGATCAGGGCATTATTCAGCAGACGGATGCGAAGACAGCAGGTGCGGAGCTCCTCAAATTCATCCCGCTTGGTACGAGCAAATCGAGCGGATCTGCGCCTTACTTCCGCGATTACGTGCGCTACATCGCTGTCGACAAACTCGGCATTGATGAGCGGAAGCTGAGCGAAGGCGGAATCCGGATCTTCACGACGCTGGATCCTGCCGCGCAGCACGCCGCAGAGGAAGCCGTTGCGAATGGCATTCCCGAGGATTCGCAGCAGCAGGCCGCTCTCGTCTCCGTTGACCCGCGCACCGGCTATATTAAAGCGATGGTCGGCGGACGCGAATACAAGACGAATCAATATAACCGCGTCTTCGCTAAGACGCGGCAGCCGGGCTCGTCTTTTAAGCCGATTCTCTATTTGACCGCCTTGCAGCAAGGCGTGCTGACACCTGTGTCGAAGTTCAAGAGCGCACCGACCATCTTCACCTATGATGAAGGGCGCAAAACCTACTCGCCAAGCAACTACAACAGCAAGTATGTCGGCGATTATATTGATTTGCGGCAGGCGATTGCGAGCTCTGACAACATCTATGCAGTGAACTCGATTATGGCCGTCGGACCGGAAAAGGTGATCGATATGGCGCGGAGGCTCGGCATCGAGAGCCCGATGAAGCCGGTGCCGTCGCTGGCACTCGGCACGTTCCCGATCAGCCCGATGGAGATGGCGTCCGCCTTCGGCACGCTCGCCAATGGCGGCGTTCGGATAGAACCGACGGCGATTCTGCGCATCGAGGACAGCAAAGGCGAAGTGCTCTATGAAGCGAAGCCTGCTTCCTATACAGTCGTCGATGCAGCGCATGCATATGTGCTGACGAGCCTGATGGAGAGCGTGTTCGATACCGGCGGCACAGCAGGCCGCGTATCGGCAATGATTAAGCGGCCGGTCGCCGGCAAGACCGGCACGACCGCGACCGACGCGTGGCTCGTCGGCTACACGCCTGAGCTTGCAACAGCGGTCTGGGTCGGCTACGACAAGGACCGCAAGCTGTCGCAGACGGAAGCGCGGCGGGCGGCGCCGATCTTCGCTTCCTATACGGAAGCGGCGCTTTCGGCGATTCCGCCGAAGATCTTCCCGCTGCCAGACGGCGTCGTGTCCGTCTACATTGACCCAAGCAGCGGCAAGCTCGCCGGCAAGACGTGCCAGAACCGGCGGCTCGAGACGTTCGTTAGCGGCACGCAGCCGACCGAGGTATGCGGCGTTCACGGCGATATCCCGGTATCGCCGGATGGCAGCGCCGACGCGAAGTCGGAGCAGACAAAAGCATGGTGGAAAGTGTTCAAGCGCTGGTGGGCGAACTAATGCACTGACGCGGGAAGGCCCCTATACGGCGGCAGGCTGTGAAGTTGCCGGTATAGGGGCCTTTTTTGTGTCTGTGCGGGAAAGTCGGCGCGGCATGAATGCGCTGGCTGTCGATGGTCGATGCCTGCCGATGACATGCCTACGTGCCTACTCGAGGCTGCTCCGCTCATTTTAACGACCTCAGCTGCGCTTATTCGCCGCGAAATAGATAGCTGTTTTCGGAGCGCTAACGAATCATAGACACGTTATTCCCTCATTTACTTGCCGAGTTGAGCTTTTTGATGCCAAATAACGCCGTTGGGGTTCGTTAGCGCTTGTAAGGAGTGACTTCCGGGCAAATAAGGATGCTGAGATTCGTTAGCCGTTCTCTGCTACTTTTACAACGAAATATGCAATTCCGCTGCAACGCCGCGAATATAATCCGCTGCTTGCTGGTATTCCTCATTGGTGCGCAGATGCTCAATCATGAGCGGGGTATCGGGATGCAGCTTGTGCAGCTCCGTCAAGAAGGCCTTGTAATCAAGCATCCCCTGACCTGGAATAACCTCGTCGAGGTGAACGGTTAAGTGGCTGCGCAGCAGAATGTCCTTGGCGTGACAATTTCGAATATAGGGTCCGAGCTTGCTGAAGAAGTCTCGAATGATATCACCGGTCCGGTAGTACGTCCTCGGGCTGCTGATAATATTCACGGGATCGAAGTGAACGCCGAAGCCTTGGCGGTCGACCGCCTTGATTAACTCAAGATAGGTATCGGCTGAGTCCGGGAAAACCCACGGCATCATCTCGAGCGCAAATACCGTCCGCTGCGGCTTCACCGCATCAATAATGTCCCGCACGGTCTCTACAATTAGCTCAAAGGTATCCTCGTTGAAATTGTCCGGGTGCGGTCCATCCCATTGCTCACCACGCGATCCTGCAATCGTGACGCATACGCCTGCTCCTATGCGCTCCGCGAGCTCCAGCCTCCTTCGGCAATAGGCAATGGCTTCCCGTCTAGTCTGCTCGTTCGGGCTGATCGGATTGCTCCAAGCTCCCACTTCGGAGATGACAATATCCTGCTCTCTTGCTGCCTTCATATAGAGGTCGAGCTCGGACAGTTGGTCTTCTCGATCAATTGGGCACGTCGCCGCTCGGAAGCCAGCCTGCTTATGCGCCTTCGCCCAGCTCTCCGGATTTTTCTCCTGTAGAAAAACTTGTCCGCCTAGCCGCATCGCTCATCCCATCCTTTGAGACCCATAGTTATTAGCGCCAGTATATCATAATGGAGTTGTTGTTATTTCCTTTATTTGGTCCACAAGGATAACTAAACTAGATGACGAATAAGAGCTAGATGACGTATAAGGAGGTGGCCGGAGCTCCGTTATTGGATCCAAGGCCGCTGGCATTATGAAGGCCGCTCGTGGACGGCTGTTCCGGGGGCGTTCATTTTCGAACCACCAGGCGACATCCATACATTGATTTCGGAGGATGAAGAAGTGGTGGCCTTATTTATTCTAAGCGGCTCGCTGCAGTATTTTGACGAGGAGAATCAGATTGTGGGGCAGGACGATGTCTACACGGTATTGGAGAAGTATCAAAAATATTGCCTCCAGCATGGAATTCCAGCTAGAGATGACCTGATCTACTAATAATGAGATGGATTATGAGAGGATGGTTTCCCTAATGGCAGGATTACTCGGCAACAACATCATCACGCAAATCGGCATTCTCGTACATGATATTGAAAAAGTAAGCCAAACTTACGCCGACTTCTTCGGCATCGACAAGCCGCCAATCATCATCACCGACACAGCAGATAAGGCACAGACCCAGTTCAACGGCGAACCAAGCGAAGCGCGTGCGAAGCTGGCATTCTTCAACATGGGCTCGCTCCAATTGGAGCTGATTGAGCCGGATGAGCATCCTAGCACTTGGCGGAATTATTTGAATGAACATGGCGAGGGACCGCATCATATTGCTTTTGTCATTGAGGGGATGAAGGAAAAGGTCGCACTGCTCGAGAGTCGAGGCTTCCCGCTGGAGCAAAAGGGTGAATATACCGGTGGGCGTTACGCGTACATGAACACGATTCCTCAGTTGAAGGTGCTTGTCGAACTGCTCGAAAACGACAAATAAGGAGGTTACTCGTCGATGTCGATGAACGTACTTATTACAGGCGCAAGCCGTGGACTTGGCTACGAAATGGCAGCAGAGGCGCTGAAGCGAGGGCATTCCGTTATCGCAGGTGTGCGAGATGTGGACGTGCCAGGCAAGCTGGCGGAGCTCCGTTTAGAATATGGAAAGCGAATTATGATCGCTCGGTTGGACGTAACTGACGAAGCGAGCATCACTGCTCTTGCGGACCTTTTGAAGCAGGAAGGGCGGACGCTTGGCGCCATCGTCAACAACGCTGCCATTCTGAATGCGCGCGACACGCATATTGAAGAGCTCGATATGAGCGATGTGATTGAGTCCTTCGATGTGAATGTGTACGGGCCGATGCGGGTCGTGAAGCATTTTCTGCCTTTATTGACGGAGGAGAATGCGGCACTCATTAACGTATCGTCGGAAGCAGGCAGCCTGACCAACGCTTATCCCGGCGACTACCCGTACGCGATCTCGAAGACGGCGCTCAACATGTTCACGCTGCAGCTGCACAGCTACTTGAAAGGTCGCGGCGTGCTTGTGCTCAGCATCCACCCCGGCTGGATGTTCACCGACATGGGCGGCAAGCAAGCGCCAACCGACCCGCGCGACAGCGCGCATGGCATCTTCGATCTAATCGAGCGGCGCATCGAAACGGACAGCCAGTGGCAGTTCGTTGATTATAGGGGCCAGACGATGTTGATATGAGAAAAAGCCTCGCAATCCGCTGGTTTCGGCGGAATGCGGGGCTTTTGTTGTTTGGTGGCGGCAGGGGGTGGTTGGTTGTCCCTACGTCAATTTCGAAGTTGAGAGAGCATACATGATCTCTCGGAAACGAAAGCAGGCTGTCGGTCTGTGAGCCAATGTGCCGTTAGACGGTGATTCCGTGGTTCAGCGAGCCAGTTTGCCGTGAATCAGTAGGTCAATGAGCCAGTGAGCCTTGAACCAGTCTGCAGGTTATTCTGTGGTTCAGCGAGCCATGAGCCAGTGTGCCGCGGTTCGGTGAGTCAGTGACCGGGAGCAGCTGTCCAATCTAACCCTTCGCACGCTCATCCCCGCTCCAGAGCTCCTGGAATGTGGCGTTTGAGAGCAGCAGCTGCTCGGCGGTGCCCTCCGCTTCGATACGGCCATCCTTCATGACGATAATATGATCGGCATGCGTCAATGCCGCTCGGCGGTGCGAGACGACGAGGCAGGTCGCGTCGCCCCTGCTCTTGAACAGCCGCTCCCACAGCTTCTGCTCCGTCTCGACATCGAGCGCGCTCGACAGATCGTCGAACACATACAGCTGCGCATCGCGCACGAGCATGCGCGCTGCCGCCGTCCGCTGCATCTGGCCACCGGATAGCTTCACGCCGCGTGGGCCGATCATCGTCTCCAGCCCATGCTGGAGATGCTCGATATCGTACTCCATCACTGCAGCGTGGATCGCTTGCTCAAGAGAGCCATTCTCTTCCCGCTGCCCGAGCAAAATATTGTTGCGCAGCGTGTCGCTATACATCCGCGGAATTTGCGCGGAGTACGCGCTCTGCGCCGGCGTGAAGAACGTAGCCGGGTCTTCGACAACCCGGCCGTTCCACTTGATCGTCCCCTCATCCTTCGGCAGCAGGCCGAGCAGCGTACGGACGAGCGTCGTCTTGCCGGAGCCGATCGTGCCCGTCACAACCGTGAACGAGCCGCCCTTCAGCTGCAGCCGTACATCTTCGATGCCCCGGCCCGTCTCCGGGAACCGGTAAGACAAGCCGGTCACTTCCAAAGCACGAAGCGGCGGAGCATCATTAGCTGCAGGTGCAGCTGCGGAAGCAGACGAGCCACGCCCCACAGAGGACTCCCTCCCTTCGATCAAATACAGCGTATCCTTCAGCGTCAGCAGCTTCGCCGGCGCGCCTTGCAGCAGCGCCATCAGCCGGTCCAGCGCAACACCCATCTGCTTGAAGTGCGTAATAAACGTACCGACATTCGTAATAATGCTCGTAATGAACGTCAAATAGTAGACGAATAGCGAGAAGTCGCCAATCGTAAACGAGCCGGACTGCATCTTCTGGCCTGCGACCAGCAGAATAAGTCCCGTCCCCAAATTGACCGTGTTCGTAAAGATGGCATCGAGCACCTGGCCCATCATCTTATCCTTTAGCATCGTGCGGCGGCGGTCGTCATTGAACTTCCTGAAGCGCTCAATAACACGCTCTTCCGCGCCTGCCACTTGAATCGCCTGCACATTGCTGAACATCTCGCTAATTGCGCCGGTTACACGCGAGGTTGACTCTCGGCTGGCAGCCCGATACTTCTGCAGACGCGAAGTCGACAGCTGCGCAACCGTCACCACAACGACAAGCGGCAGGAACACAAGCAGCGTCATCTGCAAATCAATGCCGACAAGAATATAGCTCGACACTGCCGCGAAGCAGGTTAAGCCGAACACGTCGACAGACCAGCTTGCCGCCTCCTCCGACTGGTCGACATCGTCGCGGAAGTGGCTGATCGCCTCGCCTGGGGAAACAGGAATGGAACGAGCGCCAGGCTGCTTCAGAATATGCTGCAGCAGATTACGGCGCAGCATCATTCCCATACGGAAGCGGAAATTCACGTCGGTAATGAAGCCGACGAAGAGCACCATTACGCGCGCGGCCGATGCGCCTAGCAACAGCGCAATAATGCCCCAAGTGCCAAGTTTCAGCGAATCGCTGCCGGTGAGCGAGTCGAAAAACTCTTTTGTAATAAGACCCGGCACGATCGGCACCAAATAAATAATCGTCCAAGCTAGCGCGTTAAACACATAAAGCGTTGTCCGGTATGTAATAAGCCGGATTAAGTATTGAAAAGTCGTCATACGAGCACCTCCTCAAGCCCTGTCGCTAGCATCGTGCTGAACCGCGACGTAGGATCGGTGGCGAGCGCCGTCCGGCTGCCATATTCGATGACGCGACCATTTTCCAAAATGAGGATCTTATCCGCACGCTGCACGGTTGCGAGGCGGTGCGCGATAATGATGCAGGAACGATTCGCGAGCAGCTTGCTAATGGCTTCTTCAATTCGCTGCTCCGTTAGCGGATCGAGCCGTGATGAAGCTTCATCCATAATAACGAGCCCTGGATCGGTTAAGAACACCCTTGCAAAAGCAAGCAGCTGCGCCTCGCCTGCTGACAAAGAACCGCCGCCCGAAGCGAGCCGCGTTTCAAGCCCTTCAGGCATCGACGCATACCAGCTCGATAGACCAAGCTGCTCGAGTACTTCCACAATCCTCTCATCGCGAATGGATTCATCGTAGAACGTCAAGTTATCCCTTATGGTTCCTTCAATAATCTCGATGTTCTGCGTGACGAGCGTCACTCGCTTGCGCAGCTGACTCAGCTTTAACTTCCGAATGTCCGTATCCCCTAGCGAAATCGCGCCTTCCTGCGGATCATAGAACCGAAGCAGCAGCCGAGCCAGCGTCGACTTCCCGCTGCCCGTCCGCCCGAGCAGCCCGAGCACTTCGCCCGGTTGGAGCTGAAGCGCCAAGCTGTCCAGCGTCGGTTCCCCATCGCCATCCTCATAGCGGAACGTGACATCGTCAAACTTCACGGCAAGAGATCCTGCCGGTAGTGTCGCACCGGGACCGTCCACAATCGCGGAACGTGTCTCGAACAAGGCACGAATACGGGTAATACTCGCATCGGCTTTTTGCAGATCCTCCATTTGAGTTCGGATCTTCTCAATTGGTTTGGCCAGCAGCTCTGTATAATAGAAGATCAAATAAACGGTACCAATTGTAATTGAGCCCTGCCTCCACAAATACGCGCTAATCGCGAACGCCATCGCATTGCCGAATGCAAACACGACAATCGTCGTGCTCCACATGGAGGCAAAGCCGAGGAACGCTTTAATCCGCAGCGGCAGCATGACGCGCAGCATCGCATAGAAACGGCCCATCACATAGCCTGAAGCGCCATTCGCACGGATATCCTCCGTCCCTTCCAGCTGCTCGCCGATAAAGCCGTACAGCTCCGCATTCGCCTGCCGCCACTTCGTCCAGAGCGGCGATGCGAGCCCCCGGATACGCTGAATGACGAATATCGCAGCTATCACGAATAAGGTCATCCCCGTCCCGATCAGCCAGCTTTCCCGAAATAGCAGCACGAGAATGCCGATCATGAGCAGCGCATTCCCGAGAAGGTTAATAATCATGCTTGAGAAGAAATTCGCCAGTGCGTTCACATCACCGTCGACCCGCTCGATAATGGCACCGGATGTTTGGGACTTGTGAAAGGGCATATCCAGAGACAAGCAGTGTGCGGCCAGATCGCCGCGAAGCACATTCGTCGTCTTCCACCCGACATTCTCGCTGAAATACGTCGCAACCACCGACACAATTCCTTGAATCACCGAGAAGCCGATAAACAAGCAAGCGGCCAGGAGCAGCGGCTGGAGGTCAGCCTCCGACTGTGCCTTATCAATGAAGAAGCGAATGATTTGCGGATTGACGAGCTGCAGCGCAGTCGAGAGAATCAGCAGCACGGTAAGTCCAATAAGCGTTCGTTTCTGCGGCAGCAGATAGCGCCTGAGCAGCTCGCCGTAATGCCCCCGCGAGACTGTGCGCTTCTCACTAGTCAATTGAAGCCCTCCTTTTTAATAGAACAAAGGCCGCCCCATCCTTCTCCTTAAAGAGACGATGAAGCGGCCTTATCATCATGACAGCTATACGCCGAGAGCTTCCTTCAGCTTATCCGGCGAGCGGTCCCACCACTCCGGATTGTTCGAGACAAGCAGGTTCTTAAGTGCCTGCTTCTCTTCCACGCCAAGCTCATCGAGTACAAAACGGCGTTTGATCGCATAGTCGAGATTGTTCACATGCTGCGCAAGAATCTTCCATCCTCTGCGCGCCTCGGTATCGATCAGCATCGGACATGCTGTCGCCCCTGCGTAGCTTGCGCCCTCCTCGGTACGATCAACAGCTACCCAAACGATCCAGCACAAGCGGCCGTTCGGCACATCTTCCTTGTTCGCGCTGAACTTGATGCCACGTTCCACTTTGCTTTTGGCATGCATCGCACCTACATCAATGTACGCCTCGCCGTTATCAATAATGACACAGGACACCGCACTCAGGTCGATTGTCCCCGCTCCAAATCCTTTATGTTCCTTGTTGCTCACCACGTTCAAGGCAAGAGATTTCTTCTCTTTCTTCTCCGGCGGCTGCTGCGTATTATCTTGTTCGCTCACGACACTTCTCAACTCCCCTTCAAGCCTGCCCTTACTTACTCACAAGCCCCTTAATTCCACGTCCGGCGCGGCTTCACGCGCCTGTCCGCACATTAATTCCATTTTAGCTAATAATCTCGGAAAAGCAAACATATACATGCCTTAGATGCTTGTCAACGGGAGGGAATGTTTCAATGAATCTGGGTCGCGCCAAACGATTTCTACTCTTTGCCCTCGCCGCCGTGCTGATTGGGTTAACGGTACAGCAAGGGTCCGGGGATGCTTGGGTCTCGCAGTATATATACGCCTCCGCTCCTGCTAAAAAAGAACCGCCACCAAAGCCGGTAGCTCCGCCAGCTGTGCAAGAGCCCGATATTGTGATGCAGCCGAAGCCGGTTGCGCTGAGTAAACGGGTAACGGAATATCACATTGATGTGAATCTCCAGGAAGATGCGCATATGCTCACCGGCGAGCAGACCGTCACTTGGACAAACCCTGGCCGGCTGCAGGTGTCCGAGCTGTACTTCCACTTGTATCCGAATGCCTTCCGCTCCAAAGACACGACGTTCATGCGGGAGTCCGGCGGCCAGCTTCGTAACGATAAAGCGACTGTGGACAGTGTCGGCTACATGAACCTGCTGTCGCTCGAAACAACCGAAGGGTATAGCCTGCTGCCGCGCCTCCACTATATCCAGCCCGATGACGGCAATACGAATGACTTAACACTGGCCAAGCTTCGCTTGCCCGCTGCGGTCGCTCCCGGCAAAAGCGTGACGCTGCGAATGAAGTTCGAGGTGAAGCTGCCTGAAGTGTTCGCACGCATGGGGTATGCGGGCAACTTCGTGATGGCGGGGCAGTGGTTCCCCAAGCTTGCCGTATACGAAACAGCAGGCACACGCGGACGAGCCGCAGATGGATGGAATATTCACCAGTATCACGGAAACTCGGAGTTTTATAGTGATTTTGGTATCTACAGTGTCAAAATCAACGTGCCGAGCAGCTACAAGGTAGCGGCCACCGGCTTCCAGACCAAAGCATCCGTCGTCGCAGACGGACGCAAGACGTACCAGTTCTACGCCGATGACGTGCATGACTTCGGCTGGTCGGCATCGCCGGACTTCGTGTATGCCGAAGAGCCATTCTCGACGGAGGGCGTGCCTGGCGTACGCATTAAGCTATACCTTGATCCGCAGCATGCGAAATTCAAAGACCGCTACATGCACGCGGCGAAGTCCGCGCTCGCCAAGTACGCGCAGTGGTACGGCGCTTACCCGTACTCCACGCTCTCGATCGTCGTACCGCCGAAGGGCGGCAACGGTGCAGGCGGCATGGAATATCCGACGCTGATCACCGCTTTCGCTGCGGAGAACGACAATCCAGGCTATGATTTGGAGCGGACCGTCGTCCACGAGATTGGGCATCAATACTGGTATGGCATGGTCGCCTCCAACGAGTTCGAGGAAGCTTGGCTCGACGAAGGGTTCACGTCCTATGCAGAGGACAAAGTGATGGAGAGCGAGTACGGCGTGGAGCCGAACTTGCCGGTGGAATCGAGCTATATGACTGATCCTGCGCCGCTGAAGCAGCTATCGTGGTCGTATCACAGCAACAATCACTATGCCGAAAATGTGTACATGCGCGCCAAACTCGTCCTCTATGGAATCGAGAAACAGGTTGGTGCTCAGACGATGCGCAAAATCATGCGCACCTACTTCCAGAAATATAAATTCAAGCATCCGTCGACCGCCGACTTCCAGAAGGTCGTCGAGACGGTTACGAAGAAAAAGTGGAACGATTACTTCAGCCACTTCGTCTACGGCAGCGATATGTCCGACTACGCCGTCGCTTCCATTCATGTACGTCCCGTCAAGCAGGATGGCAAGACGCTGTACGAATCGGTTGTACTCATCAAGAAGACAGGCGGCAGCTTTGGCCCTGTGACGGTGGTGTTCCAGTTTGCCGACGGTACCATCATGCCGAAAGTATGGGATGGTCAAGAGGACCACATCCAGTACAAACTGGTTCATTCCGCGAAGCTCGTCTGGGCGGCGGTGGACCCGCAGCATGACAACGTGCTCGACAATAAGCATATCAATAACTTTATGAAAGCCGATCTGACCGAGAAGACCCGCACCCGTTGGAGCGTCGGAATCACCAAGCTGCTCGAGACGATATTCGCCGCACTCGCTTGGTAACGCCTTACTATGAAGGAGGTGAGCAGGAGTGAAAGCACATATAAAGCAAGGCTGGCGCCTAGCAATCAAGCACTTCTATATTATTATTATGCTGTTTCTGTACGAGCTGATCTGGGGCTTCTTCCTCTACCGCACCATCGAAGGAATTGTGGTGCCTGTCCTAAAGCGGTTCCCCGATACGTACAGCAGCGGCAGCCACGCCGTCCAGCTGTTCATGACCGAGGCTCAGTTTCAGCTGCTCAAGACGGATCTCATCCAGCCATACGCCTGGCTGTTCTGCGGACTGCTGGCCGGGCGGATGATCATCACCCCATTCCTCAACGCCGGCCTGTTCCATTCGCTGCATCATATGACTGATGAGGCCGGAACGAAGTTTCTAAGCGGCATTCGAAAAGTGTGGAAGCCAGTCGCCCTGCTCTATCTCATCGAAACCGCGCTTACCCTTCTCCCTGCCATCTGGCTGCTGCCGCGCGCACTAACGAAGCTGCTCGCTAGCAATTCGCTGCTCGAATTCGCCCAGCAAGCAGGTCCGTGGGCGGCCGGTTGGCTGGCATGGGCGGTGCTCATCCACCTTCTCTTCCTCACCATGCAGTTCGGCGCCGCCAGCGGCACCGGTACACTCCGCTCGCTATGGGGCGGAATCGTAAACTTCCTGCCTTTTGCAGGTATCTCGCTGCTTATGTGGGGTATCGGCGCCCTGCTTAGCATGACGGTCGCTTCGGTATCCATGATGTGGGCGGGACTGTTCGCACTCGTCCTCCACCAAGGCTATCAGATGATGCGCACCATTATGAAGGTGTGGACGGTAGCCGCCCAGTACGATGTGTGGCAATCGAAGCAAGCTTGAGGCATAGCGGGTAATCAATATGGAGTAAGGGGCTGCGACCTATTGTCGCGGTCCCTTTTTTTGCATGTCACTGAAAGCGTTTGAACCGACACCTGTGTCGCCGCCCTCATATTTTTCTACAAGACAGTTCTCGCCATAAATTTCTCTAATTCGTTGCAGGAGGAATATATGCCTATTAACCGCTCAATCGCAGGCCCACCAACGAATTAGACGTCAAAAAGGTTGCATTCTAATAATTTTAATTTGTGAACAACTTGTGAACTTGGAAGGAGAACCGAGAAAATGATCGAATACTTTTTCCTCGAAAAGAAAATTTTGCCGAATTCCCTTTCATGGGAAACGGGGGAACCATTCTGGGTGAATTGATCCCGACATTCGCAAGGGCTTAGCAAGACGCGAATGCCAGAGGTGATCATAGGGAGCCTTCAACCGAACCCCACAGCTAACCTCGCAGGCACCGGAAGGAGTTTCCTGTTTTGAAAAAAATTTCCGCACTACTGATCGCTCTCGCGATGCTGCTATTATTCCAAGTTGGAAGCGTTTTTGCAGAATCCAAAATGGAAGGTGTCATCAATGATGTGATCGGCACCCCGTATTCCTACACGGGAACAACGACGAAAGGGTTCGACTGCTCCGGATTTACCATGTATGTGTACGGTAAACTGGGCGTCAGCATACCACATGCATCCCGTTCGCAAGCACAGCTCGGCAAGAAAATCGCGAAAGCAGATTTGATTGCGGGCGATCTCGTATTTTTCAATACGACTGGCAAAGGAATCTCGCATGTCGGCATCTACGTTGGAGATGGCAAGTTTGCACACGCATCTTCGAGCAAAGGTGTTACGATTAGTGCACTAGGTGATTCCTACTATTCAAAACGCTATGTAACTGCACGCCGCGTTATGAGCCCGCAAACGTATGAGAAATACGCTGACGAGCCGTCAGATGAACCAGGCGATGGAGACTCCGATTAATTTAGTACCTGCTAGCAAAAAACGAGTTCACCTCAGTTGAGGCGAGCTCGTTTTTTGTTTATGCTGTCGCTTGCTGACCGCTGACTGAGCGCTGACGACTACTTGCCAACTGGCCCACGCAGGGCTAACGGACCGGAGAAGAAATAACGCAATTGGGTTCCGTTAGCAGCTCAGCGTTTAACGTCTTGCAGGTTCTAGTTAGCGGCGTTTATAGCGGACCCACCAGAACGTGCGGCCGACCTGGACATCGAGCGCGATGCCAATCGGAGCGAAGAGATCATACAGCTCCACAGGTGTCGCGCAGCCCTCACTACGGCGATCAGCCATCACAACCGTTGCGCCGGTCGCAAGCCTCGAGTGCCAGTTCTGAAGGAACTGCGCCCGTTGCTGCGGCGATAGTTCCCCTAGGCAGAAACAAGCAAGTCCAGCGTCGAATGTCTCCGCGACAGCAGCTAGCTCTTCTTGCCGGATCGCCTTCGATACCGGCGTCGTGAGCCTTGGCGAACGCGGTCCCGCAACCCGTAGCACCCGCCTGCCCGCAAGCGTATCCGTCATTGCATACTCCAGCTTCCTCCACTCTACTCTGCGCTTCTCTAAGCTGTCTCGCCATCCTGACATAGGGCAGATACCTCCCGATCTTATTTGGCTGATGGCTACTTTTATAAATTCTATGTCGAATGATCCAGAAACTGACCGGATATTTTTTAGGCGCAGCGGCTTCAAAGCCGACTAAAGAGGAATCAATTGACAAAAGATGAATAGTAGGATGATAGAATGGGAGAAACAGGATTAGAACAAGTGATTTAGAACAAGTGATTAAGAACAAGTGATTAAGAACAAGTGATTAAGAACAAGTGATTAAGAACAAGTGATTAAGAACAAGTGATTAAGAACAAGTGATTAAGAACAAGTGATTAAGAACAAGTGATTAAGAACAAGTGATTAAGAACAAGTGATTAAACGGCAAAGGAGCTTCGCGATGCTACCTCCCTTCGCTTCGGCAGGGTTTCACCATACATTAGCCGGCTGGTTCTCGCACAGCTTCGGCGAGCCTACCCCCGTTCAGCTGGACGCATGGGCTTCGATTATGCAAGACCAGCATACGCTGATTGCTGCGCCGACAGGTTCTGGTAAGACGCTTGCGGCGCTGTTACCGTGCATCAATCGGATTGCACTGGCGAAGGAAGATGCTGCTGCGCGCAGTGTCAGTCTAGCGCCAGGCGTACGAGTGCTCTATATTACGCCGCTTAAAGCGCTGAACAATGATATTCATCACCATCTCGTCGGTTTCATGGATGAGATTGAGCGCTTTGCTGGTGAGCAGGGCCGGGATTGGCCCTCCATCCGCTCCGCTGTTCGTACGGGCGACACTCCGCCCGGTGAACGGGTGCGCATGGCGAAGAGACCGCCGGACGTCCTAGTGACGACGCCGGAGTCGCTCTATTTGCTGCTGACCTCGGACAAAGGACGAGGGATGCTCGGCACGGTCGAGACGGTAATTGTCGACGAGATACATAGCCTTGCCAGCGACAAGCGCGGCGCGCATCTATCGCTGTCGCTTGAGCGGCTGACCGCGCTCGCGGCGAGGCCGGTGCAGCGCATCGGTGTATCGGCGACGCAAAAACCGCTGTCGCGCGTAGCCCGGTTCTTGGGCGGCTGGGAGCCGCGGGGATTAGGCGCGGCTCGAGCGGCGACGCCGCTACGAGTGGAGCCCGGTGGAGCATCGGGCTCCGAAGCACTGGGCACGGTGATCGGCGATGCGGTGCCGGGCGGGCGTGAAGAGCGGCTTGCGCATCCACTGAGTTATGCGCAACGGCCTGTCGTCATCGTCGAGAGCGCGATGACGAAGCAGATGCAGGTCCGCGTTACGATGCCGGACCTGAGCCGCCCTGCGCGCACACGCGACGGTGTGTGGCAGCCCATCATCGAGAGGATGATGGCGCTGATGGACGGCGCGCGCTCCGCGCTCCTGTTCGTGAACAGCCGCCGCATGTGCGAGCGGCTCGTGCTGCGGCTGAACGAGCACGCCGGCTATGAGATGGCGCGCGCCCATCACGGCAGTCTCGCGCGCGAGCGGCGGCTTGAAGTCGAGCGGATGCTGAAGGCGGGCGAGCTGCGCTGCCTCGTCGCTACCTCCTCGCTCGAGCTCGGTATTGACGTTGGCCACGTCGACCTCGTTATTCAAGTCGACTCGCCAAAAGCCGCAGCAGCCGGCATTCAGCGCATCGGGCGCGCAGGCCATTCTGTCGGCGACGTCAGCCGCGGCTTTATCGTTGCAAGGCAGCGAAGCGAACTGCCAGAAGCGGCAGTGATCTGCCGCGACATTGCACGGCGCGACATTGAAGCGATTGTCCTGCCGCATGAGCCGCTCGATGTGCTGTCGCAGCATATGACCTCGATGGTCGCTGCCGCAGATATGTCGGTGGGCGAATTGCATAAGCTCATCGCTGGCAGCGAATGCTACCGGACTTTTCCGCGCGAGCGGTTGGAAGCAGCGCTGAAGGTGCTGACGGGATTTTACCCTTTTGCCCGCCCGCTCATGGATTGGGACCGCAGCGCAGATCGGCTGCATAAACGCGCCAATACGGCAATGGCTGCCATAACAGGCGCAGGCACAATACCGTCAACCTCCGCCTATCCGGTTCATCATCTGGACAGCCGCAGCCTGCTGGGTGAACTCGATGAAGAATATATTTCAGAAAGCCGCGTCGGCGACGTCTTCCAGCTCGGCACTAGCTCGTGGATGATCAGTCGCATCGACAATGACCGTGTATATGTCAAAGAAGCACCGAACCGCTTCAGTGAAATTCCGTTCTGGAACGCGGAGGCGAGCAGCCGAAGTTATGAGATCGGCATCCAGCTCGGCGAGTTTCTGGAGGAACTGTCGACGGTACGGCTTGCGCTCCAATTGGATGATGAGCAACAAGCTTGGGAACGTGAGCAGGCTACAATGGCTTGGCTCGATACGGAATATGGGCTTGACTCCTATGCTGCTTCTGAGCTGATTGATCTCATTCGCGCACAGCACCGGGCGCTTGGTATCCCGACATCTCGGCGCATCATTATTGAACACTACCGGGATCTCATGAATCAGACCCGGATCATTATTCATAATCCGTATGGGCGGCGTCTGAACCGGACTTGGCTGTTGGCTATTCAGCGGCATTTTGAGCGCCTACTCCCCTATGGTGTCTACGGCAACGCCAAAGACAACGGCATTGAGCTGGTTGTGCCGGAATGGAACGCTTCATGGCTCCAGACGCTGTGGCAGATCACCGCGGGCAGCCTAGAATCGCTGCTTACAGAGGCGATTACGGGTTCTCCGTTGCTCGCGATAGCTTTTCGCCGGATTGCAGAGACGTCGCTGCTGCTCTCGCGCAGCTTTACACGGACACCGATGTGGCAAAAGCGGTTTCGCTGCGAGGAGCTGCTGAAGCAGTCGCTCCCTTACGCGGATCAATTCCCCTACTTGCAGGAAGCGATGCGGGAATGTTTGCATGAGTACCTCGATACGAAGGGCCTCAAGCAGATGCTCGAAGGAATTGCTTCTGGAGATATTGAGGTTATGGTTAAGGAATCGCAGGCACCTTCGCCTTTTGCCGTACAGTTTCTGGCCGACTATGCCAACTCCTTGCTGTATGAGGGCGACGGGCTTAGCGAGGCGACCCAGTTGCAGCTGCTTAGCGTCAGCAAATCACTCGCGGGTGAGTTGTTCGGCGAGGATGCCGTTCAGCGGGCGGTCGATCCTGAAATTGCACGGGCGGAGCAGGACCGGCTCGAAGCCGGCCAGCTCATTCCAGCGAACGCCGATGAGCTGTACACGCTGCTGAAGCGGCGTGGCGACATGAGCGTGGACGAGCTTATTGCTATCGCGGGCGGCGGCGAGGTCGATGAGTGGTTACGACTGCTGGCGGCGAGTGATCGTGTTGCGCTGCTGCCACTGGCCGATGGCGTAGAGCGCTGGATTTGTGCCGAGGAACGCGAGCTGTACGCCGAGTTCCCTCAGAGCGAGCGGGCCATCGCCTTCGTGGCCGGGCGCTTCGCGGAGAATCGGATTTCGTTCACCGAAGCGGAGCTGCGGGAACGGTATCCGCGTTTGTCTGTGAGCGACGCGGCGCATGTCGCCGACGTGCTGCTCGCGCTTGACCGGACTGAGATAGCGCCGTTCGCCGAGAGCGGTGAGGAGCGGATATGGACGAGCCGTCAAGTGGCGAAGCGGCTCATTCGATTAACACTAGAGCAGGCGCGCAAGCAGGCAGAACCGGTTGACCCCATCCGCTGGTGCGCGCATATGTCCTCGCTCCAGCATGCCTTATCCGGCACGCAGCTTAGCGGCATTGACGGCTTGCGTATCGTCATTGAACGGCTGCAGGGCTTCTTCCTCCCTGCCTCGCACTGGGAAGCGCTCATCTTTCCAGCCCGCGTAACTGGCTACCGGAAAGAGGATCTGGATCTGCTATGCGCATCAGGCGAAGTGATCTGGCTCGGACGCAAGGAAGAATCGGAGAAAGAAGGCAAAATCGCCTTCTTCCTTACCGAGTCGAAGCCGCTGTATGCGCCGATCATTGCGCAATCCGGCGCAGCTTGGATTGCGTCAGGCACGAAGCACCCGCAGCTGCTTGGGCTGCTACAGAATGGCGGCGCCAGCTTCCTGACGCGGCTTAGTCGCGACTATGGCAAAGTACCTTCCGAGCTGCTGGAGGAACTGCTCGAGCTCGTCTGGGAAGGCGCGGTCTCCAACGACCAGTTCGCACCGCTGCGCCTGCAGCTGCTCACGAAGGGCAAACAGCTCGCACGGACCGGATCTGGCCTTGGGCGCTGGTACTCGACCGGCTCACTCGCCGATCCATCAGGCGACGATGCAGCAATGGGCGGCAGCGCCCACCGCCCGACCACAGCCGGCAGTACGCCGCGCAGTGCCGCTGAGGCGTCCGTCCACCTAGTCAGCGAGGCTCACGCTAACGAAAACTCTGGCAACATTGCCGCCCAGACGCTAGGCGCCGCCGAGCTGCGCGCTGTTACGTCCGACCTGTCGGAGTCGGCGCTGCACTGGACGCAGCATCTGCTGGACAGCTTCGGCATCGTGTCCAAAGAGCTTGTGCAGCAGCTGTCCCCTTTCAGCTGGGATGAGCTGCTCCAAGTGCTCAAGCAGCTTGAGCAATGGGGTGTCGTCACGCGCGGCTTGCTCGTGCAGGGCGTGCAGACGCTGCAATTTGCAAGGCGTGAGCATATTGACGCGGTCCGCCAGCCGATGATCAACCTGGAGAGCGACACGATTACGGTGCTTTCCTCGACCGATCCCGCCAATCCATTCGGCCTCGCCTCCGGTTGGCCTTCCGCTGGCAAAGCTACTAGCTTCGCTCGCAAAAGCGGCAACTTCCTCGTTCTCCAACATGGACGCTGGCGCTACTGGTTGGAGAACAACGGACGAAACATAGTGGAGCTTCCTCAGGCTAGCAGCGGCGATAGCTCCAACAGCGGAGATTCAGATTGGCCCGCAGCAGAAGCAGACCATGCAGCTCCGCTGAAGGATATCTTCCGCACGCTGCTTCGCCAACAGAAGCTGAGTAAGATTAGGATCGAACGTTGGAACGGTGAGCCCATCATCGAATCCGCAGCCGCAGAGACATTGCGGGCGTTGGGTGCCGAGCGCGACAATCGCTCGCTCGTCTTGTGGCCGAGTAATCTGCGATAAATGAGAAGAACCCGCGCTGCGAAGTGCGGGTTCTTTTTTTCACCGTACGCCATCGCTAACGGAACTCGATAGCCTTATTTGGTCCGAAATACAGACTGAATTTCTGTAACGGACCCTAGAAGCGTTATTCAGCACAAAAGTGCTTCTGCTCGATTTCTCGCCCAATAAGCGCTTTACGTTCCGTTACAGGTGGAGGTGGTTGTGGGCGCATACTGTTTGGCGGTGGGCGGAGAACAGGCGGGGATTGGCGGGGACTGGTCGGCGGTTGTCGAGGACCGGTCGACGGTGGGCAGCACCTCAATAACTCTCTTTCCCTATCGTCCCCCATTCCCAATTATGGTATGGTGGAGACAGTCTGTTACGCATTCCAGTAACCCCAGTGAGGAGAAATAAAATGTTACGGCTTGTCATCTTAGGCTGCATCGCCTATCTGATTACCGGGCTCGGCCAGCTTGTCATCGGCTCAGTCATGGAACCAATGGTCCATGCTTACGGCATTGAATACAGCGACGGCGGTCAGCTCGTTATGCACCAATTCCTGGGCGGCATGGTGGGCATTCTGTTCGCGCCATGGCTCATTGACAAACGCGGTAAAAAGTTCGTGCTGCTGCTTTCCATCGCCTTTATCATCATTCCTGAATTTCTGTACTCTCTGCTCCCGCCATGGGGCATCATGCTGACAATCGCTCCTTTTGCCGGAATAGGCCTTGGCATGACGGAAGCGGTCGTCGGCTCGCTCATCATCGGCTACTCGGGGGCGAAAGCCAACACGGCAATGAGCCGCGTCGAAACGTTCTTCGGCGTTGGTGCGCTGCTCATTCCTTTCGCTGGCGCAGCGCTGATTCAAGCAGGGCTTTGGAAGCTATCTTTCAGCTTCGTCGGCATCCTCTCTGCCATAACATTCGTACTATGGCTGATCTGGTGGCCAAAGCTGCTCGACCGTCCAGCTGCAGAAACAACGGCAGCGGCAGAAACAGCTGCCGCTGCTAGTCACGACATGCAAGCGTCCGCGGGCAACAAGAAGACCTCGAAAGCACAGATGCGCATCATTCTCGCCTCCTGCGCGCTGTTCTTCTTCGTCTACGTCGGGCTGGAGATGAGCTATATCAACTACCTGCCTTCACTGCTAGTGAACACGAACGGCTTGCCCGAATCGTCGGCGACACTCGCCATCAGCTTGTTCTGGGGCGCTATGGTCATTGGGCGGCTAATCTCCGGCCAAATTGCGGACCGAATCGGCGGTTCGATGTACCTGATCGTCACCTGCTTCGTCTCTGCGATTCTGTTCGTGCTGATGACCGTATTTACAGGTGTATTATCTGCGTTCTTGCTTGCTTTTGCCGTCGGCTTCATGATGTCTGGCATGTTCGCGATAGCGCTCGTCTTCGCCAATCGGGCGACGCCCGGCATGACTGAAAGGACGACCAGCCTGCTCATGGCATGCGGCGGTATTGGCGGCGGGCTGCTGCCAAAAGGGGCCGGCTGGTTTCTTGATCAGCACGGACCTGATTCGGTGCGTTGGTTGTTCGCCGGCACAGCGCTGCTCTTGCTGGCAGTCATTCTATGGGCGTCTGCTTCTGCTCGCAACCATGCTTCCACAGCAAGTAACACACAATCAATCGCTCAAACCTTTCACTAAAAAACCAGGAGGCCCACATACGATGACGATTAATCATGCCATTACACGCCGCGGACGCGAGCTTCAGCAATACACGGCTGAGCTTACAATTGACCCTGCACAGCTTGATGCCTTCTGGGAAAGAGCGCTGCAAGCTTACGAGAACAAGCCGCTCGCCATTCAGCGCGAGCGGCAGGAGTCTCCTTTTCCCCATATAACAATCGATAAATTAACGTATAAAGGCTATGACGAGACGCCGATTCACGGCTGGTTCATGGTACCGCACACACCTGATGCCGAGAGCACATCAGCGTACCCGACCATTGTCACTTTCCCAGGCTACACCGACGATAAAGGCTACCCCGAGCGCTACGCGCAGTGGCTGCTGCTCGGCTATGCGGTGTTTGCTGTAGACGTGCGCGGTCAAGGAGGCGAGACAGGCAACTATATGCCAGAGGAGAGCGGCTCCATCAAAGGCTGGGTGTCTAGCAACCTGCTCGTGCCAGAGGGCTCCTACTATCATGCCCTTACGATCGACGTCGTGCGCGCAGTCGATGCGGCAGCGGCGCAGCCAGAAGTCGACATCACAAGGCTCGCTACTGTCGGCGGCAGCCAAGGCGGTGGTCTTGCGCTTATCTCAGCCGCGCTTAATCCGAAGGTAACTGCCATTATCGCGGACATTCCGAATATGTGCAACATGGACCATGGCGTGCTCCATTCAAGCAGCTCGCTGGCGGAGATCGCCCAGCACCTGAAGCGTTACCCAGAGCGGACTGAAGCAGTGCTGCACACGCTCGCCCACTACGATATGCTGAACCTGGCTTCGCGCATCAACGTACCAGTGCTCATGTCGGTCGGTTGGAAGGATAGCGTCTGTCTGCCAGAGACGATCTACGCCGTCTATAACCGGATCACGTCGGAGAAGCTCATCTACGACTACCCGTTCAGCGGGCATGAGGTAAGCGAATATCACAATAGGGAACGGATTACTTTTCTTCAGAAACACTTTACACTTTAGCTCATTTTTACCAAAGTAATTCGTGCATAACCTGCCTCCATCCGCTATAATCGAGATAAAATAAGTTTCATAGATCGGTTATGAGAATCAATAAGAACCTCCGTTATTCGCTGCATGAAAACTGCCGGAAACTGAGGTTCTTTTGTTCTATTTGGCATAATAGACTCACTTTAGGGAGGCGGTATGTCCATGAAACAATCGATCGTCAAATGTCCAGGGTGCGGCTTGCTGCTCCCTAACCAGTACTTCGCCGAACCGGCGCGCTTCCATGCCTCAGGCGAGTGCAATGAGCTCTACAATCAACTATCTTTCTACACGACGTCGCACGGCAATCCGGAGTTTATCCATCAGCTCGCGCTAGACTGCTACGGCGCACAGCATTCCGGCGGTTTCACAAAGTCAATTACGACCGCATTCTCGCTCATTGGACTTTACTTGGTAGAAGAGCACGGTTTCACCGGCAAGCAGGTGCAGCAGGTACACATGACGCTTGGCCGAAGTCAATCCTCCTGGCCGGAGCTTGCCCCGCCCAAAACGAGCGCTCCGATTACGGTACAGGATGTGCTGAATGCAGAAGCGGGTGAAGCGCGAGACGCTATGATTCGCACATGGGTAAGCGCAGTATGGGCCAGCTGGGCGCACGCCCACGACTGGGTTAAGGAAGCTGCGAAGCCATTCATTCAATAACAGAAGGTCACTTACAGGCAGCGCTTAGCTGTCCGCAAGTGACCTCTTTTCTTCCTTGAAGAACAACTTCATCATCGGCGGCGTCACAATGGTCGTTATGAGCACCACCACGACAATAACGGCGAACATGCTCTTCGAAATAAGCGCCTCTTCTAGGCCGATCGACGCGATGATGAGCGCCACTTCGCCGCGCGATACCATCGCTGCGCCAATGCCGAGCGCCGGCCTCCACCCGAATCCCGACAGCTTAGCGCCCACCGCTGCGCCAGCTAGCTTCGAGATAATCGCAATGAGGCTAAGCACGATAATAAGAACATAGCTGCTGCCTGTCAGGCCGTGAAATTCGACCGCCACGCCAATGGATGTGAAGAAAACCGGCACAAAGATCGAATAGCTGATGCTCTCTACCTTTTCGAAGATTTCATGCTTGTAATCGGTCACGCTAATTGCAACACCTGCGATATAAGCGCCGATAATATCCGCAACACCGGTATACTCGGCAAAATAAGCATAGCTAAAGCACAGGACAAGCCCCGCGGAGATGACCGTTTCCGTGACCCGCAGAGACGAGAACCGTCTCAGAAACCAAGGTACGGCAAGCCAGCTGAACAGCAGGGCGACCGCAAAGAATAGCCCTTTCTTCACGATAATTAGACCGAGATTGACATCGCCCCCGGTGAAGCTCATGACGAAGGCGAGCGCAATAATAACGACAACATCATCAATGACCGCCGCGCCTAGAATGGTCGATCCTTCCGGTGACTTTAGCTTGCCCATCTCCTTCAGCGCCTGCACGGAAATGCTGACGCTCGTAGCGGAGAGCAGCAGACCGAGGAAGATCGCTTCAGGGTTGGACATATCGAGCACGACACCGGCCGCATAGCCAAGCCCAAACGGTACAATAATGCCCGAGAGACCGACGTAGGCTGCAGACTTGCCAGTACGCTTGAACTCTGCCAAATCCGTCTCGAGGCCCGCTATAAACATCAGCAGGATGACGCCGATTTTGCTAATTTCTTTCAGCACTTCCGTCTCATGAATAAGGCCAAGCACAGTCGGTCCGAGCACAATACCGATCAGCAGCTTACCGAGCACGGAAGGCTGGCCAAGCCTGACGCTGAGATGGCCCGCCAGCTTAGAAGCGATTAGAATAATAACAAGTTGATAAATGAGCATGCCTTATATTCAATCCCTTCCCAAACAGATACAGGAGGTTGCGCAAAATGGACTCCGAACAAATCATCGCTATGATCGCCGAGAAGCTTCGGAAGGTGCAGGGCATCGAAGCCGTCGTCCTCGGTGGCTCAAGAGCCAGAGGCACGCACACGCCTTCTTCAGATATTGATATTGGTATTTATTATAGCAATTCGGAAGCGATTGACCTAATTGCCTTGCGTGCGGTTGCATCGGAGATTCATGATGACGGGAATGCTGTCTTGACCGATATCGGCGGCTGGGGGCCATGGGTGAACGGTGGTGGCTGGCTGACGGTACAAGGCTGCGCGGTTGATTTTATATACCGGGACTTGCAGCGGGTAGCCCATGTTATGAACCAGTGCTTAACGGGCCAAGTGACGATCGACTACCATCCGGGACATCCGCATGGCTATACGAATGCGCTCTATGTGAGCGAGGCAGCGGTCTGCCATATTCTATGGGATGCGACAGGCACACTCACCGATCTGAAGGCACGCACATCACCTTTTTCGCCGATTCTGAAGCAAGCGCTGGTGGATAAGTTTCTATGGGAAGCAGACTTCTCCTGCTCAATTGCCAAGAAGGGCATTGCTCGCCTGGACGTATCCTACATTGCAGGCTGCTGCTACCGCGCTGTCTCCTGTCTCAATCAGACACTGTTTGCGCTGAACGAGACGTATTGGATGAACGAGAAAGGCGCTGTTCTTCTATTAGATGATTTTCTACGGAAGCCACATGACTACAGAAATCGTGTGGATGTAGTGTTCTCCGGACTATCAGCGGATGCTGCCAAGCTCGAAGCATCGCTGCTGCAGCTTCACGCAATCATTCAAGAGACGCAGCAGCTGACAGAAGCAAACACATTTTAAACAATTATCACCACACTTCCTAAACACCTTTTGCCTATAATTTGATTCAAAGAGATCGGATCAATGCTAAACAAAGGGGCTGCTTTCGATGTGGTTGTTAAACAATGTTTCAATAAAGAAAAAGCTTAGCGGTTTGCTTCTTATCCCGCTGGTGCTGTTTATAATCATCTGCCTTTATTTGATTCAAAGAAACAATACGAATTTGAATGACATGAAAACTTCGATGTATGACGTTACTGACCAGTCGACGTCGCTCATCCTGAATGCGGACCGTGACATGTATCAAGCGCTCGTCGCTTATCAGTCGATCGGCACCGGCCAGCTGACGGATGAGGGATTGAAGCAGCAACAGCAGGATCTTAGCGATAATATCGCACAAGCGGCCGAGCGTGTTGGCAAGGCTGGCCAAATTCTGTCGGACAACAACCTGTTGGCTCGCGAGCATCCGGAGTCACACACCACCGTACAGCAGAACCTGGACCGGTTCTCGGAAAATTTCACAGCTTGGTCGGGCAGCGCAGCAGACCAGAAGAGCGATATTGCAAAGTTTGACGCGGCCCGGGAGAGCTTGAATGAGCTTGGCGAGTACTTAGATAATTATGCAATCTCGCAAGCAGAGCTCATCCAGAAAGCAAACAAGACATCGAATCAGTTCATCTCTATTCTCATCGCCTTGCTCGTGCTTGCCATTGGGGTTATCGGCTTCGGCGTCATTCGGCGCATTACGAGATCGGTTGATACGATATTGAACCGGACGAAGCGCTTCGCCGAAGGCGAGCTGCAAGCAGGCACACAGACGGTTCATGACAAGGACGAGCTCGGAAGCATCGCGCAAGCCATCGAGACGATGGCGGACGGGCTGCGCCAGCTCATCAGCCAGGTCATGTCCGCGGCGGAACGCGTAACGAATGCCGCAGCGGAGATTTCCGCCACGACGGATGAAGTGGCGCGCGGCAATATGTATCAGGCAGAATCGGCTCAGACCGCTGCCGAAGTCGTTACGCAGCTATCGCAAGGCGTGCAGCAGGCGCAGCAGCGTGCGCAGGAAGCGACCAAACTGACCGTGGGCACGAACCAAGATGCGATCAACTGCAGCAAGACGGTCAGCGAGTCGCTCGCCAGCATGAACAATCTGGCGCAGCGCATGAACGCGCTTGAACAGGACTCGAGCCAGATCGGCAGCATTATCGAGGTCATCGACGATATCGCCGAGCAGACGAACCTGCTTGCGCTGAACGCAGCGATTGAGGCGGCGCGTGCCGGCGAGCAAGGACGCGGCTTCGCCGTCGTCGCTGATGAAGTACGTAAGCTCGCGGAACGCAGCGGAGACGCGACAAAACAAATCTCGTCCATCATTACCGGCATGCAGCGCAGCACCCAGGAGAGCGTAAAGGCCATGTCGACGACCGAAACGCTGTACCGGCAAGCGGGGGGCGCGCTTGAGAGCATTGTGCATCGCGTCGGCGAAGTCACGCAGCAGACGAAGGAAATCGCCGCTTCGAGCGTTACGCAAGCCGCGCAGTCGGAAGAAGTGATGAAGCAGATTGAAGCCATTGCTTCCATCAGCCAAGAAGCAGCAGCCTCCGCCCAGGAGACGGCAAGCTCTTCCCAGACGCTCGGTACGTTGGCGAATCAACTCACCGCTGTCGTACGGAAATTCCGCATATAAGCTTGAAAGGCCGGACCCTATTCGCTTTAGAATAGGGTCCGGCCTTTCTTTATGATCTTCGCAGCAGCTCGGCTGCAAGCCGCCGCACCGCACGGAAGCGCGATTCTCGGCCATGCGCCGCAATATAGCTGTAATCCACCAGCTTCACACCGGCATCCTTCATAGCAACGTGCATATCGTCATCAAGCATAAGCCGGTACTCCCATACCCGCTTCTCCCAATGCGGAATGGAAGCAACCATCGCCGGATCATCAATCCCCGGATGAATGTAGGTCTCGCTTATCCCTTCAGGCAACTGATACAGCTTCGCTATAATCTCCTGCTTGAAGGAATCGTAGGTCTCCTCTTCAACGATCTCGAACGGATGCGACAGCAAGTAATCCGGTAGCGCTACGCCGAGCGTTCCCGCAAGCGCGGACGCTTTGCTCGCCGCCCGCTCCACGCCGTCAATTGTCGCGAGCACGTCATCCGCATGAACACGGCGAAATATCCGGAAGGGCACCTTCCATCTCGCGCATCTCATCAGCACTTGCGGAATATGCGTCCGCCCGGCAGCAATGCCGTATAAACTGCCCATGTGGTTGTCTGCATGGGTTATCTTAATGCTATGTCCCCGGACAAGCTCATACTGCGCGTCCAGCTCCTTCATGACCGATTTCGTATTCGCGCCGCGCTCGAACTCCAGCACCGTTTTATACATATAACCGTGCTCATCATGCAGCGATGCATCACCGGTCAGACTCTTCCACCGAAGCGCGTCGAATTCACTCGTCAGCGTGAGATGCAGTCCGATATTGGACTGCCCGCGCTTCCTGCACCACGCCGCCGCCTCTTCGAAGCCAGGCGCAGGCGCCATCAGCGTAGCGGAAGATACTCGGCGCTCCTCGAGCAAATGCATAATCGCTGCGTTCATTGCCGGACTTTGGCCAAAATCATCGCAGTTGATTACCAGGTACTTCATGACGCACCTCCCCCTTATCCCCGCCACCACGGCGCAGCCGGATACACGCCGCTCCCAGCCACGACCGTCTCCCCGATGTGTGGCGCAGCTAGGGTAACGCCTCGTTCCTTCGCCGCCTTCATCGCCCGCTCAATCGGATCGTACCAATCATGGAATGCGAGCGTAAACGCGCCCCAATGAACCGGGATGAGCAAGCGCCCCTGCACGTCCAGATGGGCTTGCACCGTCTCCTCCGGCATCATATGAATCGCGGCCCATCGCTCGTCATACTGCCCGCACTCCATGAGCGTCAGGTCAAACGGACCGTACCGTTCGCCAATTTCTTTGAAATGCGGCCCATAACCGCTGTCTCCGCTGTAAAACACCTTATGGCGCTCACCGGCAATGACCCATGAACTCCATAATGTCGAATTGCGGTCGAGCAAGCCTCTGCCCGAGAAATGCCGCGCTGGCGTACATGTGAGCTTCAGCTGAAACAGCTCCAGCTCCTCCCACCAATCATGCTCCGTAATTTGAGCCGGATCAATGCCCCAGCTGCGAAGTCTGCTGCCTACGCCGAGCGGCACGATGAAGCGGTTCGTCTTCTGTCTTAGCTTCAGAATGGAGCCTTTATGCAGGTGATCGTAATGGTCATGAGATAGAATAATAGCGTCTAGTTGCGGAAAATCCTCCGGTTCGAGCGGCAGCGAGCCGCTATAGCGTTTGCCTCCGAAGATCGGAACAGGCGATGGCGACTTCGCAAACATCGGATCGAACAACAGCCTCCGCCCTTCAAGCTCAAGCAGGAATGCGGAATGTCCGAACCAGGTTACCTGAGGTTGGTCAGCCTCTGTCCTTGCAGTGAATGCGGCCTGCTTGAACGGAATCGGCTGCGCCGGATTGCGCTTCGGATTGCCTCGCACCGTATCACGCAGCATGCTGACGATTGATGTAAAGCCCATTTCCATATTCGTCGGAATGCTATTGATGTACTTGCCCCGCTCTTTCTTCGATGCCATGCGTACTCGTTCCCTTCGCCGCTCATGTAATGGTCATGATTTTATCCCATTATAGTACAATTCAGCTCTTCATAATAATGCGTCCGCCCTGCAAGGGACGCAGGTATGCTACACTTAAAGACAAACAAGCTGCAACAAGGAGAATCGACTACAGATGAAACTCGTATCATGGAATGTAAATGGGCTGCGCGCCTGTGTGACAAAAGGATTTTATGATTATTTTGCCGAGGTAGATGCGGATGTGTTCTGCTTGCAGGAGACGAAGCTGCAGGAAGGCCAGATTGAGATGGAGCTTGGGGAAGCGTACAAGACCTATTGGAACTATGCCGAGAAGAAGGGCTACTCGGGTACGGCCGTCTTCACCCGCGTGGAGCCGCTATCTGTGCGCTATGGCATGGAAGAGGATTACGAGCCGGAAGGCCGCCTGCTCACGCTCGAGTTCGAGGGCTTCTACCTCGTTAACGTCTACACGCCGAACGCCAAGCGCGATCTATCGCGGCTGGATTACCGGCTGGAATGGGAAGATCGATTCCGCCGCTATCTGGTGGAGCTAGACGCGAAGAAGCCTGTCATCCTATGCGGCGACCTGAACGTCGCGCATGAGGAAATCGATTTGAAGCATCCGAAGCCGAATCTCGGCAACTCCGGCTTTACTTTGGAGGAACGCGAGAAGATGACGCTGCTGCTCGGCGCCGGCTTCACCGACTCATTCCGCCATTTCTACCCGGAGCGGCCGGATGTTTATTCATGGTGGTCGTACATGCCGAAGGTGCGCGAGCGGAATGTTGGGTGGCGGATTGACTATTTTGTCGTCTCCTCCAAACTCGAGCCCGCACTTGTCGACTCGCAGATCGACTGTCACGTCATGGGCAGCGATCATTGTCCGGTTGTACTCACCTTAAATGAGGAAGCGTTATATTCAAAATAATTATAGGCCTTTAGCAAAAAAGCCGGGAGTCCTCTGTCACCTAACATTGACGAGGATGTTCCTGGCTTTTTGGCATACAGCGTTAGCTGTCAGTGCCTTCCCATTCCTGCATGAACCGCGTAAGATATGCCTCCATATACTTGTGACGCTCCTCCGCTATTTGCTTCGCAGCTGGCGTATTGATACGATTCTTCAGCTTCAACAGCTTCTCGTAGAAATGATTAATCGCCGTATTTCTTCCCTCGCGGTACTCCTTCGGCGTCATTTCATCACGTGGGGCAAGCGAGGGATCATACATAGAGTCACCCTTCCAGCCGGCATAAGTGAAGGTCCGCGCTACGGCAATCGCTCCGATCGCATCGAGCCGGTCCGCATCCTGTACTACTTGGCCTTCAATCGTCCGCATCGGCGGGTTTTTGCCGGCATTGTAGGACATGGTCGAGATAATCTCCATCACATGCGCATTGTCCTCTTCGGTCAGCGGCTGTCCGTTCAGCCAGCTGCTCACTTTAAGAAGTCCCGCCTCCTTCGACGGATTCAGCTTTTCATCCGCAACGTCATGGAGCAGCGCGGCGAGCACGCATAGAAACACATTCGCGCCTTCCTGCTTCGCGAGCCGCTCCGCCATCCGCGCGACACGGTGGACATGCCACCAATCATGGCCTGACGTATCGCCGCCAAGCTCAGCGCGAGCCAGCTGCTCCGCCGCTTCGAGAATGTGCTGCTCGGAATCGGAATTATTGGTGTTGGAATTGGAATTGGTGTTGGAGTTCGAGTTCGAATTCGAGTTGGAGTTGTGCTCCATCAGCTCTGCCCCCTTGTCTGCAAATCGCGCCACACTTTCTTATTGCTATACTCCTTAGCCGAGCTTATATCAGGCCCGAACCAGTCCGGCGACGTAAACGCCAGCGCTTCCACTTCGGACTCGAATTCAACCTCCAGCACCGTCAGCTGAATCTGGTCGTAAATGTCGATTTCGACCGTCGTCGTATCGTTCCAGCGCGCCGTAATGCGGTTCTTCGTCAGCGGAATGGCCTGAAGGGCCTGCATCACTTGCTCATAGAGACCTTGCGATATGTCGTATTCAATCTCTTCCCGAACGAGGCCGCCTCCGGATTTAAACGTGTGTGTGAAATGTACGTTGTTCGTCGCCAGATCAACAATTCGGCGCACTCGCAGCTCCTGACCATCCGCAATGGCAAGATAGGTCTGTTCAATACGCTGCTCTAACAGAATGACAAGCTCGCCTGATTGAACATGCGCCTCCGGGTAGGCAGGCAGCAGAAATTTGCGTTCGACTTCAAGTGCCATCTTCATCTCTCCTCTTTCGATACTCGATACTCTTAGTCCAGTGGAATATAGCTATTATAGCCCAAATTGATTCCCACTCCATATTCTGGCACACTAAAGAGGTGTCCAATTCTCCCTAAGGAGTCGATCGCTTGTGAAAATCACTTATCATGGTCATGCATGTATTCAAATTCATACCGGGGACAAATCGCTGATTATTGATCCCTTCTTGACTGGCAATCCAGCCGCTGTACTTACGGCAGATTCGATTAAGACCGACGCTATCCTGCTGACGCACGCGCATGGTGACCATATCGGCGATGCCGCGCCAATTGCAAGTGCAAACAATGCTCCCGTCGTTGCTATTGTCGAGCTTGCCACGTATATGTCCTGGCAAGGCGCGCAGACAATCGGCATGAACATGGGCGGAACCGTCGATCTCGGATTTGCTAAAGCGAAGATGGTCCAAGCCTTCCACAGCTCGGGCATCGTCGATGAGGCAAACAAGCAGATTTTGTACGCAGGCATGCCGGCAGGCTTCCTCGTATTTGCGGAAGGGCTTACCATTCTCCATGCCGGCGACACGTCGCTCTTTGGCGATATGAAGCTGATTGGCGACCGCCACAAGATTGATGTCGCCTTCGTTCCAATCGGGGACCATTATACAATGGGGCCGGAGGATGCGCTTCAAGCGGCAGAGTGGTACAACGCGAAGCTGGTCGTGCCGATCCATCACAGCACATTCCCGCCCATTAAGCAGGATGCCGAGCAATTCGTCAGCCAGCTCGAAGCACGCGGCCTACAAGGGAAAGTAATGGCTCCTGGCGATGAGCTTCACGTAGAAGGATAACAAACAAATACAAATACAATCACAAATACAAGAAACGTCCGTTCCGGCTGCCAATTCGGCTTTCGAAACGGACGTTTCTTGTGTACTCCTACCTGTATCTATGCCAATCCGCCGTTTGTCTGATAATCGGTAATGCCATACATTGCTCTAAACTGCTCCATAGTCAGACTAAGCTTACCGTCCTTGTTCAGCGGTAACTTAACATCAAGCGTCAAGAAGTTGCGAATCATCTGGTAGTTCTCATCAAGCAGATATAAGTACACATACCCGACGACGAATCCATTCACAACTTCACCGCTAACCGCCGCACGCTCTCTCCGCATGTCCCCACCGATCATTCCGTAATGGTCGATTACGTAGCTATAGCGCTCCGGCTTCGTCGACATTTGGAAACTCGTATTCGTATGGAAAATCGCTGCTGTCCTGAGCAGATCATCGTTCCACGCCGAGATCGAATGACCGTCATCATCCACGTACGATGCGCTGTTCTTCGAAGTCGAATTGTATAACTGATAATTCGGGAAGTCCCCTTCGACCGTAAACGAAGTGCTGCCCAGCATCGAGAACGGGAACATCATGATACCGTTAATCGCCTGTACAGTTGGCGTATCGCCGCGCATGGGACCATGCTCCTGACCGTCATCATCTATCAATACATTGCTGCCAGCACTCATATACATCGCAGAATAAGGCTCCTCTTTCTTGCTGAGCTTGAACTTCTTCCCTACGACAACTTCCTCCACGTTGAATCCGAGCTTCTTCAGCCCTTCCATAGCCGGCACCATCAGGTTGCCGTCCTTATAAACCGGCTTCTTGTCAAAAGAGATCGTCTTCCCATTCAGCGCAATCGAATACGACTGACTCTTGTACATCTGCATCGCTTTGCTAATGCTGAAATCAACCTTGCCGTTTTTGTATGGCAGATTAAGCGCCATCTTGTCCGTCTGCAGCTCATAGCTGCCACTCTTACGATTACGGATGGAAATATCGTAATAGCCTCGGATGTAATCCTTGTGCGCATCGCCGTAGTATTTGACGCGAATGTCCTTCATCATGCCCTTCTCGACTATGGTCTGGTCGATCACATTCAGGTAGGAGGGGTACTCAGCTTCAATGGTGTAGGTGCTAAGCTTCTCATCATGCCAGATGACCTCCGTTTGCGAAGCTTTCTTAACCTCGGCGTCCGTCAGCAGCTTCCCCTTCAAGTTCGTTTGATACTTCTGCTCCTTCACCTGCTTGTAGGTATTGAAAATATAGTCATGGGTCTGCGAATCTGTAAGCGAAGTGGCAGGAACAATCATTTGGAAAGCGCTGATGTCGAGATAGACAACGCCATTGATAAGCTGTACCGGTTCTGCGAGCGTCAACGTATGCGTCAGCATCGTGTACGACTTGCTGCCCACCTTGAAGGTGCCGGCATGGTTCGCATCCTTCAGCACTTTATAGGTATTGTTCTTTACTTTCTCCATGACCTGAGCTCCGCCAGCTTGGAACATCTCGCCTAACGGGACAAGCACTGTCTCGCCCTTCACTATCGGTTCGTGCTTGAAGACGACCCGTTTGTTGTCGATCATAATAATCGGCTTGCTCTTCGCTTCCTTCGCAAACGTCATCGCCGGCATTACCAGCAGAAACACCATTACCGCTAACCCTAACTGCCACCATTTTCTCATCGTGCTGCCTCCGCTGTTCGTATAATTAATGTACACACATCTGTTCATTATAACGGAAACCTGCCCCAACGAAAGGAAAAATTATGTAAATGTTGGTAACCCTCTTTTGTTATACTACTATTACAAAATGACCTGCACATGACTAGGAGAGACATCGCCGATGCCGGATTGGTCTTATCAAACGTTGTTCCGCCCCCTCTTGTTTCGCCTGCCAGGGCGGATGGCACGCGCGCTTACACTTGGCGCGATCGGCACACTCAGCCGCTTGCCGCTAGGCTCCTTCGTCATCCGTACGCTCGGACATATGGAGCCATCTCCCCTGCTGCGCAGCAGCATTGGCGGGGTAGAGCTGCCCACGCCCGTCGGTCTCGCGGGCAGTGTCGATCCCGCCGGAATTGCGCACCGGGCGATGGCGCAGCTCGGCTTCGGCTTTATCGAGCTCGGCCCGATTATGGCCGAGCCTGCTGCCCCGGCTGCCGGCAGGGCGAGCGCTGCTGCGCCGATCATGCTCGATGCCGCACGCGAGCGCATCGTTTATCCGGCGTACGCGGAGAACGCCGGCGCTGCCGCCGCCGCCGCCGCCCGCCTTGCGAAGCCGGGGCACGCGCTTGCGCAGCTCGTGCGGCTGACTCCGCTGCCGGGAAGCACGCCGGAGCACGCGCTCTCGCAGCTGCTGCCAATGATGCGCCTGCTGCGATAAGCAGGCGCAGCAGGCTTCTTCGTTGATGCGCTGCAGCAGCCGCTTGATCCGCAAGGGACCGTATGGCTGCTAGAGCAGCTTCGCGCCTCTGCGCGTGCGGATGACGATCTTCAAGGAGCACTTCTGTTTCTATATATTCCTCATGATGCGGAGGAAGCTCGTCTTGTCGAGATACTTAAGGCTACCGAGTTAGTCTTATGGACAGGCGCGGTTATCGGCGAATCGCGAACGGTGGATTCAGGGGAGCTTGTGCTCGACCTGAATGACCGGCAAACCAGCCTTGCGAAGCTGAAGCTCCTCCGGGAGCTGGCGCGTCCTTACGCTGACGACTTTACACTAATCTCTGCGGCCGGTCTCTATGAGCCGCAGGATGCGCTTGACGCAATAGCTGCAGGCGCTTCCTATGTCATACTCCATGCTGGGCTTGTCTTTGCCGGACCGGGATTGCCGAAGCGCGTCAATGAAGCGATTGTGCATGAGAAGACGAGGCTGCTTCCCGCTCCGGAGCCCGTATCCTTCTGGCGGCATTGGGGCTGGATGTGCCTGCTCGGAATCGGCATGATCTTCGGCGGGCTGCTCGCATGGATGATCGCCGCCACCTCCGTGCTGCTTCCTTATGATGAGGCATTCCTCGGCCTGAAGCGTAGTGCGATCCATCATATCAACCACCGCTTGCTGCATTTCATGTCGCATGACCGGATTACGCTGGCTGGAACGATGATCTCGATCGGCGTCATCTATTATCAACTGGGCCGTTACGGGCTGCGGCACAGCTTGCATTGGGCGCGCATGGCGCTGCTAGTCTCGGGCACAGTCGGTTTCTTAAGCTTCTTCCTCTATCTCGGCTATGGCTACTTCGACCCTCTGCATGCCGTGGTCGCACTACTGCTTTTGCCCCTGTTTCTGCTCAGCATGCGCCGGAATCCCGACCAGCCGTTCCGGGGACCGGTGAATGTCAGAAATGACGCTGTTTGGCGGCGTGCCATGTGGGGGCAGTGCTGTATGGTCGTGCTCGGCTTTGCGCTCGTCATAGGCAGCATTACGATTTCGGGGTACGGTATTACGACTGTATTCGTACCGCAGGACCTGGCTTATATGGACACGACCGCCGCTCAGCTGCAGGCGCTAAACCCGCATCTTGTGCCGCTCATTGCCCATGATCGGGCCGGCTTCGGAGGCGCGCTGTTCTCCGATGCGCTCGTACTACTGATGATGGCTTTATGGGGGCTCCAGCAAGGTCAGCGATGGTTATGGTGGACCTATCTGCTCGGCGGCGCGCCGGCTTTCATCGCCGCTTTCTCGGTTCATATGCATATTGGCTATACCGACTTCGTCCATCTGTCGCCAGCCGTCTTCGCTCTCGTGCTCTACATGGGCGGGCTTGTGCTGCTTTATCCTTATTTGATGCCAAGCAGGCCATCGATGCCATGCGCCAGCGACGGTCGATCGTGAACGGTTTTTCGAGCATTATTTTACAATAGCTTGCCGCTCATCGCTGCTTGGGGCGCTCCATAACGGAGCGCATTTTCGTGTCGAGAAATGAAAAAACTCCCCATTGACACTATACAAAACGTATCATATCATTAATTATGATACAATTTGTATATATGGATAGAGGAGGGACAGACAAGTGAGCCTGAATATGAAACGAAGCGCGTATGTTGGACTAGCTGTCTTATTCATGTTGATGATGCTGCTGCCGCAGCTTGTTTCGGCAGAGAGTCTGCTGACACCCGGACAACTTCATCTTGAGCATGACACGTACACAGTGAACGAGGGTGAAGGTGCATTAGTTGTTAAAGTGCTGCGAACCGGCGGCAGCGACGGTGTTGTCACAGTCGACTTCTGCAACTGTGGCAATTCCGCCACCCCAGGCGTGGACTATAACCACGTGAACGGTACGCTGACGTTCGGTGATGGTGTCACAGAGCAGCTCATAGAAGTTCCCATTGTGGATGACTCGATCGTTGAAAGCCTAGAGATGTTCAAGGTGTTCTTGAAAAACCCGACCGGCGGCGCTACCATTATCCAGCCAGAATTGGCGTGGGCATCCATTATTGACAACGACTCGAATAGTGTAGCGAATGGCTCCGTTACAGGAACGGTCATCAATGCCGTTACACATGGCAATCTGTCCGGTGCGGCTATCCAAGTCTTCAACAGCGCGAATGTGTCAGTCCGCACAGCTGTATCCGCCGCTAACGGAGGTTACTCCTTCTCGCTACCTCCTGGCCATTACAAAATTACAGCCTCGCGCGCCGGATACCACTCCAGCTTTACTTTCGTCGACGTGACAAGCGGTGTTGCAACATTCAGCCCGGCAATCGCGCTCGTACCGGTAACTCAGCAAAGCGACGGCACCGTTGAAGGTACCATTACGAATGCCCTCACCGGCAATCCCGTGCCAAATGTGCTGCTGGAATTCCGCAGTGGCTCTAACGTTGTCGATGGACCCGTAGTCGGCTCGGCGACGACGAGCGATTCCGGCAGCTACTCTGCCTTCCTGCCAGTAGGCAACTATACAGCAACCATCACGGGCACAGGCTATGTAACTGGGCAACTGCTAGCTGTCTCCATCGGCGGCGTGACAACAGGCAACCAGAATGGAACCGTTACACCAATACTCGCGACCGATGAGATTCGTGTCGTCTTGACTTGGGGCGAGACCCCGACTGACCTTGACTCCCATGTTACAGGACCAAGCGGAGCCGCAGACAGATTCCATATCTACTATCCTGCGTCCTACAAACATTTTGCTGATGCAATATCCAGCGTCGTTCTCGATGTCGACGACACAACCAGCTACGGACCGGAAACGGTTACGATAACAAATATTCAAGGCGGCTCCTATCACTACTCCGTGCATGATTACACCAACAGATTCTCCGGCGATAGTGCTGCAATGTCCAGTTCAGGGGCCAAAGTAACGGTGTACAAAGGCTCGAATGTCCTGAACACCTTCTTCGTTCCAACCAATACAGAAGGAACACTCTGGCATGTATTTGATTTCGTAGACGGCGTCGTTGTTCCTGTGAACACGATGTCCTTCCAGGTCGACCCTTTCACCGTTCAGTAACGAGCGGCATGAAGAAGCCCCGCCTTCATCGAGAAGGCGGGGCTTCTTGTCTATTCATAGGTGCCCTGATCTACTCCAGGTACATCGCTTTCAGCTTCGCACGCTCTTCCTTCGTTACGCCTAGACCTTTCTCGATGAACGCGTCGATGGAGCCGTATTTCGCTTTCATTTCATCGAGTGCAGCTTGCAGAAATTCTTTCTGAACGCCCATCAGAGCTGACATCGCTTTAATCACGTTCTCGTCTGGAATTTGCTTCTTCAGCGCTTCAATTGTCGCTTTGTTCGCATCTGCACGGTAGAAGTTGGAGAGCAGGTAATCGTTCATAACGGTTTGCTCATCTACACCAAGTGTCAACAGGATGATTGCAGAGCCAAGACCCGTACGGTCTTTACCCGCTGTACAATGTTGAATGAGCGCCATGTTGCTCGGATCATTCAACAGCTCCATCAGCTGCACATAGAACTTCGGCGCATTAACCATTTGCTTGTTGAAGCCTGCAAGCATTTGAACGGCAGAAGCCTCGTCCTTCAATACGCCGGACTTGATCATCGTGTTAAGATCAGCCGTGCTGCCTGGGTTGCCTTCGTCTGTACGAACATACTTCATGCCAGCGACTACAGGATCCTTCATTGCGTTTACTTCCGCATCCGTACGGTAGTCAACGTCGGTCTTAATATTCATACGCTTCACATACTCAAGGTCCTGCGCAGTCAGATGGCCAAGCTCTTCACCACGATACAGCTTGCCCCACTTCACTGTCTTGCCGTCTGTCGTCTTATAGCCGCCAAGATCGCGGAAGTTGAATGCGCCTTGCAGATTTACTTTACGCTCTGCTGCTGTAATAACCGCGCCATTCCCGCCTTTTACAGCGAAGTAAACACGGTAGCCCGGCTTTGGATCCGGTGTTACGAAGCCGCCGAAGCTTGTATATGTTTGCGCCAATAGTTTGCCGTTCTTCTCGATGTTGTCAGGCGATGTGCTCCAGTAGATTTTTGCTGCGCCAAGGTTAGCGTCAGTCTTCCAGTTAATAACTATGCTGCCTTTCGCATTGCGCTCTACGCTTGCAGATACGAATTGACCCGCTTTCTTCGAAAGTACAGGTGCGGCTGCTGCTGCGGAAACGGAAGATGTGATGACGGACAATGCAAGTACTGCACCTAGCACCGCAGTTGTAGCTTTGAATCCTTTGGACACGGGTATTCCTCCTAGTAATGTATAATCAACAACTTGCTTGTCCTAACAATACGGTGCGGTTGTTAAGCAAGCGCTAACGCTTCGTGAAGATATCGAAAATGGTGCAACCTTTGCAAAAAAGCCCCTTCTCGCAGCCCATGAGCGGGCAGCAAAAAGAGGCCTTGTCTGTCCTAAAGTCTTCCGTGTGCTTAGAGCTGCGCGCTTCCTTCCGCTTCCGTTTCCGCCTTTGCCCTGCCGACGTTTAATCGTTGGCCGAGCCGCTGGATCGGCACGCCGGATAGAATCAGCAGCGCTGCGAAGCCGTCGATGGCGCTAAGCTGCTCACCAAGCAGCAGCATAATAAAGAGCAGCGTAATGAACGGCGTGAAGAAGGTAAAGCTGGCAACGAGTGATGCCGTGGAATAGCGCAACGCTTGAATGTAGAGGAAGAATCCAAGCACAATATTGCACATGCTGAGCCAGAACACGCCTGCGAAGTCTGTTAAGTGAGGCAGCGCCGGCTCCGAGAGGACGAACATGCCGAATGCGGACAGCACGAAGGAGATGACCGTCATGTATAACGTACTCAGGAGCATATCCTGCTTATTGATTTTTACCAGATTCGTGAATAGCCCCCAACTGATTGCGGCCAGCACCGCTAGCAGATCGCCCGTCAAATTCGTGAGCCGGAGCGCGGTGAAATCGCCTTTGGTCGTCAGCAGCACCGTCCCCATAAAGCCCATTAGAACGGCAATCAGCTTGTAGCGGTTCATCCGCTCTTTATGAAATGGAATCGCGAAGAGAACAATGAAGATCGGGAACAGGTAATTCAGCATGGACGCCTCCACAGCCGGGACACGGGTAAGTGCCTCCAGATATAGAAAGTCATAAAGAAACACGAATAGGCCGCATGCCGTCAGGAGCAGCAGCTGCTTGCTCCTCCATACCGATAACGCCTTCAGCTTCCCTCGGCGGAACAGGGCGATCACGAGGAAAGACAGCACACCGACGCCATTCATATAAAATAACAGCTGGTAGCTGTCTAGCTGCCCCAGCACCAGCTTGCTAATTGCAGCGACCGAGCCCCAGAGCAGCAGGAGAATCGGCATCAATACGTATGGATTCTGTGAAGCGCGCAGCTTCGGAGTAGGTTGTCGTTCGCTCATCGTTACCTCACATTATTAGGCATGTAATTCTCCCATTGTAATGGAAGGCTGATGAGCCGTCTATGGGCTCTAAATAACCCTTGTGTTCCCGAAATCGGTAGGTTATGATGATAAAGTTGACTTAATTGATAATGATTATCAATATTAATTAGATTGATCCGAGGGGGAACCATCTTTGAAACAACCGAATATGGAGGAGCTCAAAGAGCGGTACGTCGCGTTCGTGAACAGTCGCAAGTCGCTTGTGATCAGTTCGCAGGATGAACAAGGCGTACCATTCATCAGCTACGCGCCGTATGTCCAGTTGGGCGGCAAGCTGTACATCTATATTAGCCGCATTTCGGACCATTACCGTTATGTCGAGAACAATGCACATATTCATGTCATGCTCATCAACGATGAATCAGCTTCGCCGAATGTGTTCGCCCGTGAGCGTGTGCGCTGGGTGTGCGAGTCGCAGAATCTTGGCAACGAAAGATACGAAGAGATTTTCACCCTATTCGATGAACGTTTCGGTGACAAAATGATGGGTATGCTGCGTGGACTCGACTTCTCGCTGTTCGAGCTTACGCCTTCAAGCGGCCGCTACGTCGTTGGATTCGGCCAAGCGTTCGATGTCGATCTGTCCGGCGAGCGATTCGAGCACGTCGTCGTTGACCGCAAAGATAAATAATACATAAGGGAGTGTATCTACGATGAGTTATGAAGCTGTACTGCCGATCTAGCGGGTTGTCCGCGATCGGTTTCAGAAAATGGTGGAAACTTTGAAGGAAGATGAGCAACACATGGCGATGTCACCGGAATCGGCTACAATTGCACATATGATCCGCCATAATGCGGAGGTGGAGTATATGTTCGCCGATTGGTTCTTCGGCCGCAGCGTGCCCGAAGGTATTACATTCATGGCAAGCGGCAAGACCGATTCCCATGATCCTGAGGCATTCCGACTCGAAGCGCTGATCGCCTTCTCCGCAGCTGCCGATGCACATCTCACGGAAACGATGAGCGAGCTTCCGAGCGACCTATGGGATGTCGAGATCACTTCGAAGATCGGGCCGTCAACACCGCGAGAAGCGCTTGGACGCACCATTTATCATACCGGTATCCATGCAGGCCAAATTGCACTCATCCGTAAACATGCGCCGCAAGCCGCGGCAGCAGTAAAACAGTCGATCATTCAGTAAGCGGAGGATTTATCCTTCTACAAACGGAGAACCAGGCCATTAATGGCCTGGTTCTCGCGCTTTTCATATGGCTACCCTAGCGTCCTCTGCCTTCTGCATTGTCCTGCGGTGCAGGCGCGTTCTCCTGCGGAGCTGGCGCGTTATTGCCTCCTCCATTACCGCTGCCATTACCGCTGCTGTTGCCGCCTTGCTGTCCGCCTTTCTCTTGGCCGCCTTTTCCGCCGCCTTGGTTGTCTTCTACGCCGCCACCTTGGCCGCCGCCTTTATTACCTTCAAAGCCTCCGCCTTGGTTGCCTTCTGTTCCACCGCCTTGGCCTCCGCCTTGACCGCCTTCTGTTCCGCCGCCTTGGCCTCCACCTTGACCGCCTCCCGCTCCGCCGCCTTGGCCTCCACCTTGACCGCCTCCCGCTCTGCCGCCTTGGCCTCCACCTTGACCGCCTCCTGCTCCGCCGCCTTGACCTGCGCCTTGACCGCCTCCTGCTCCGCCGCCTTGACCTGCGCCTTGACCGCCTCCTGCTCCGCCGCCTTGACCTGCGCCTTTACCGGCACCGCGGCCTCCGCCAGCGCCTTTACCTCGGCCGAGACCCTTCGCTTGCCCTCTGCTCTTCGCGCGCATTTGCGCTTTGGCACCAGATTTCTTGCTCTCATAGGCGTAAACCATCGACTTCATCGTGCGCTTGTCGACGTTGCCCGTCACTGGTAAACCGTGCGTCTTCTGATAATATTTGACGCCGCGGACTGTCGTTGCATTGTAGTGCCCGTTAATCGGCCCAGCGTAACTGCCAAGCGACTTCAACATCCCTTGGATGACGTACACATCTGGCCCACGTGCGCCTTTGCCAATCGCTGAACCAATATCCGGCATGCTCACCATAACGGTTAGCGCAAGCACTACGATTCCTAGCCATTTGCCAGCTGATGCAAGCGGATTTCTTCTTCTCGGCCCTTGAGTGCGGTAATTCTCCTCCATACAGTAAGCACCTTCCTTGATTGGATATAAAGCGTCATTTGCTACCGCCATTACTATACCCAACAATGAATTTCCATTATGCTCACTGCAAGTGATTACCCACCACTCTAAATTATTCCATTTTCAACCTTCTCAACAGGTCGATTAATTGAGGGGGCTCCATCTGTTCCTGCCCTTGCTCCCTATCCTCCACAGCTTCAGCTGTATCACCTAGATCCGCATTCTCTATGTGGGATATGTAAATTTGATAAAGCAGCCCCATGCTAATGCATTCTCCCTTCCTGTACGAAGCACATCGCGAACTGTCGCCCGAAATACTTACATACCTCTCAAAATGCCGAATACGCTTTAACGACAAAAGCTGCAGGCTCCCTTGTCGAGAACCTGCAGCCTTTGTGATCTTACTCGTGGTAATCGCATCGTCACTGCTCGCCAATAAATTTGATCAGCAGCTGGTTCAGCCTGTCATGCTCCTCTACAAAAGCACCATGTCCGCTAAATTCGAATGGTACGAACTGTGAATTCGGAATCATGCTATGCGTCTTCTCCCCTTGGCTGAAGGGTACGATTTTGTCATGAGTACCATGGATGATAAGTGTCGGAACATGGATTGCACTTAGATCGCTTCCTACATTCTCATCCCGCAGCATCGCCATAATCGCCGCCGTCGAATAACCTGCCGCAACAAGTCCGAGCTGGGAGAACCATTCCGTCATCGGACTAGTCTGGTATTGGAAGAAGAACATATCGGTGACCTCACGAAGCATGTTCGGGCGATCGTTCAGCGAATCGGTAATGAACTTGTTCGCCACTTCCTTCGGCACACTGTCCGGCGAAGCAGCGTCGATAAGCACGAGCTTGCATACGCCGTGGCCTTGATGCCGCGCCATATACCGGATGGCGATTGCGCCTCCTGTGGAGTGCCCAACAAGCACGACATCTTTCAGCTGTAGCGCATCAACAACTGCCCGGACATCATCTGCCAGCCGGTCGAAATGATAGCCGTTGTACGGTCGATCCGATTCGCCGAATCCCCGCCAGTCCAAGCCGACGCACCGAAAGCCAACGCCCGGAAGCACATTGTATTGGTACTCGTACTGATTATGGTTCAGCGGCCAGCCATGAATGAACAGAATCGTTTTCTCGCCTTCTGGGTTAATGTCTTCTACGTATATGTTTACATTCTTCTCTGCTTTTACGAAAAATCCCATGTCCGTATCTCCTTCGCAAGTGGTATCACACTAGGATACTCGCCTATACGCCCAGAGGTGCTATTCGCTCAAATTCATAATCTCTATCGCATACTGCTGTGCTGCGAAGCCGCGCACTGTCACTTTGGTCAACGCGATTAAACGCTTATTCGCCTCGCTTAGCTCCACAATGGTGCCGTTCGTATTGTACGCCTTGCGTTTGCCCAGCGTCGCACTGTCATATTGACGGACCGTGCTCAGCTTGCTCGTCAGAAACGATTCCGGATGCGCAGGATCGGTCGCCATTGCATCGAAGGGTTCGATTTTGCCCAAGAAAGTCATATTCGTCGCTTTGGAGCCAGTCGCCGCGAAGATGCCCCCGTAGCCGTTCAGAATATACCGCCCGTCGGGCGTTATCCCCATTACTGTCGTCAGCGGATAGTCTCCGTGATAAGGAGAATCATAGGTTTCGCCAAAAACACCGCCGCCGATCATAAACACCCTGAAGTCTATTGGCGATCCGGTCGTATAGATCGCATAAATTTTGTCTTCCAATGGATGAAGCGCAATGCGGCTCATATCCGAAATACCGGTCGATGACAGCTCTTCATGTGTGACCCGGTCGTAGCTGATCAAATACGTATGTTGCCCGGAGCCTGATGTGACATAGATATGGTTGTTCTTATCGACCACGATGTCATACGGATCGATTCTCGTTCTCCACTTGTCCTTCACCTTGAGCGTCGTCGGATCCAGGACGGCTATCGTTCCACCTTGGTCCACATCAAACCGGAAATGACTGAATGCCGCATCGCTCATAATAACGATGAGCTCGCCTCTGGCATACACCATCTTCTGAATCGGCCGCTCAAGCCGGGTGGACACGGCCACTTCCTGCTCCGTCTCATAATTATAAGCAACAACTTGCTGCGAAGCGTCGTCCGCCAAATAGACGATCGGCTGCATCGGATGCGGCTCTTCCGAGGAGATAACCCGTTTCAGAACATGAACGTTCTTCGCCGGAACGGCAATCGGATTATCCGGTTCAGGAGTCGGCTCTTCCTCCGGCGGCGCTTGACCGCTCTCGAACTGGCTCTGCTTCAGCAGCGAAATATAGCCGAACGCAGTTAGTTTCGCATTGTGCACCCATGATAGTGCATCGTCAATTGGGACAGCAAAGTTCAAGCTTCCGTTATCCTCGATTCCCATCGACGTAATGCCCACAACTTCGCCTTTCATATTGAGCAGCGGACCGCCGGAGCTTCCGCTTGTGATCGGCGCCGTCATTTGAATGGCCGGCGAATCCCCATCCAATCGAATGCCGCTGATAATGCCGGTCGACAGCGTGTTCTGGAATCCGTCCGGGTTACCGATGGTCCAGATCGACTGGCCTTTGACCAAACTCTTGTACGTGCCCAGATGCAGAGGCGGCACGTTCGTTCTCAGCTTCGTCTTCACAAGCGCAAGATCACGCTTCTTATCCGCAGCAATCACACCAGCTACATCGTAATAGCGGTCTTGCTCCGTAACGATTTGGTAGCTGCTCGCATGATCAATCACATGGTAGTTCGTCAGAAACAAGCCGGGGCCGACTGCAAAAGCACTGCCGAAGCCAGTAGAATTGCCCGCATGATCAAATGACTCCAGCACAACGACGCTTTGGTCCATGACGCCCAGCTTCTCAATCGTTTGGGTTCGCCCGTTGTACGGATCCTTCTCGAAAGGCTTCAGCGTCTCGATCAAGTAATTGATCATATCTTTATCGCGAAGCGGATTCAGGTTTATAGCATCGTTAATGACAATAACCCCGCGGTCAAAAAACACCTGCTTGCCGAACGCCTCGCTGACTGCGCGCAGCGGGACGTAAACTCTTCCTTTCAGATTTTGCATCGGCACATCCAGCTTCTTCACAGCTCCGCCCACGCTCATCTGAGTACTGCCAAGCTTCAGCTTCACTGTCAGCGACTTGCCCTGTATCGCAACTGTGGAGTCCGACATATTCCAGCTCACAAGCGCTCCGAGGCTCTCTCCGATAAAGCGAAGCGGTACCAGTGTACGTCCATGACTCGCCAGCGGTGTAACGTCATAATTGCTCTCGTCAATCACCTTGTCACTCAAATCGACGATAGCGTTCGGACTGCCTTGGTAGAGAATAATTGCTTTCTTAAACAACACTTGAAAATCTAGCTGTTCGTTCGCATAGCTCGCGCCAGCTGGTATAAGGCCCCAGATCATAGCGGCCGCGAGAATAATAATGATTCTTTTGACGTGATGAATGTGCATGTAAGAGTACTCCTGTATGTAATAAGATAGAGTACAATCGTATTCAGAAATGCACTGCCATGTATACTAGTAAATCCTGCATACAGTAGAGTAGACTTCCCTAGCAGCGCCAATCAGGTATAATAGCGATAAGCATCACCTAAATATAGGAAATGCTTATTCTTCGCCCACGGCTTCGGCCGCGAATACTTCTGGGAGGTTTACCATGAGCAATCAAGAGTTATCCCCTTCGGGGCAGCCGATCTACCGTCACGAAGCAAGGGAACGTTCACTTGTTCCCGCATACGGAAATGATGAAACGATAGACCGAATTACCGAGCATGTCGAGAAATATATCGGCCCCGTTCAAACCGTGTTTCATGAGCTGGCCTCCGACTTGGTCCATATTGATATTCTCATTGTCGCGCCAACAAAAGAACGCAATTTCTACACACTCATTACATGCGGTATGAGCGACGAACCAATGACCGTTCCAGCCGGTGCCGAGGCATATCGTTATGCCGAGCTGATGATTTGCCTCCCTCCTGATTGAGATGTGTCTGAGGAAGGATTTCGCAAAGAAGAAAACTACTGGCCTGTGCGCGCTTTGAAGACTCTAGCGCGTCTGCCGCATGCGTACCATACCTGGCTATACGCAGTGCACACGATTCCAAACGGCAATCCGGCTGAGCGATATGCCGCGAGCACAAAGCTTACTGGGATGATGCTCAATGTTCCTGCAACGATCAAAGCAATAAACGAATTTTTCACGCTCCCCTTCTCACCCGAGAAAGAGATTCATTTCTTTAATTTGATCCCGTTGTATACAGAGGAAATGGACTTTAAGCTGAAGCATGGCGCCGATGCATTGCTCGATAAGCTCTCGAAAGCAGGCGTTACGGATATTATTAACATAGATCGCAAGAACAGCTGTAAGAAACGGTTTGGTCTATTCTAATCTAATCTATTCAAATCTATTGCAGCCTCCCAGGGCCGGAGCACCTTTACTCGTAAAGGAAGCTTCCGGCTCTTTTTCGGATTTTTCGGAAATATGGCTAAGCGATTCTCACATGAAGCTGTTGTCGTGCAAAAGAAGCAAATTGCCGAGCATACGTATCTGATCTCGATGCAGCTGAAGGATACGAAGGAATTCTCAAACACGCCAGGCGAGTTTCTGCGCGTCCTCGTCGGCCTCGATCAAGACGCCAAATTTATGGATATGATCCGAGCCTACTCGGTCTGGAACTATGATGCCAAGACGCGGACTATCGATATGGCTGTCAGCACATTCTCTGCCGGGGCTGGAGCTAGCTGGGCGGAGCGCGTGAACGTTGGAGACGCGGTCTTCTACTCTGGTCCGAAGGGTAAATTCACCGTAAGTGACGGTGATAAAAGCGATTATTACATCCTGATCGGCGATATATCGGCACTGGCGCATCTGTACGAAATTCGGCGGCATCTGCCAGCGCAGAAGCAGGTGCACAGCTTCATCTACGCGGATAGCGATAAGGGCTTCTTCGCTGATTTGGACGGCAGCACGCCGCTCGCCTTCAGCGAGCTGCCACTGAATCCGAGCCAATAGCTCGCTATCTTTTTTAAGTGGCCTATCCGTGCGAATTGTAGACCGGTGCAAGGCGACTGTCTTCGCGGGCAATGTAGTAAACCTTCAACGCTACAAATACGCCGCCTATGACGCGGTCAGCACAAGTACCCAATCGTTCCCTCTGCCGCTGGTCGGTGGCGTGAGCTTTACCTTTTCTTCTTCGCGGCTCAAGAACTCGCCAATAGCGCTGTACTCGCCAGTGCGCGGGTCAAACCATGAGGCCGAAACGTGACTGCCCGCCCAGCTACGAAGTGACGCACGGAACGGAATCCCGTTCGGGCTATAGATAAGGCCGTAGTTCTCGCCTCGTGTTGCGACCATACCGTTCGCGCCTTCGAAATTATCGGCGATCAAGCTTTGATCGGGCACACGATCCAGGTACGATCTTGATTCCATCAAAGCGCGCAGATGCTGCATCTGCGTTGCACCCGGCCGATTCAGCGCATCCTGCCACGTCATGATGAAATACGGCCCAGGCTCCGTTGTCATCGACCAAATGCTGTGATGGCCGTAAGTCGTACCGAACCCGCCTGCAAAGACGCCGTAATAAGCGCCCGTCCGTACATCCGCTTGATCGAAATAGCCGCGGGAAGCATTGAAATTGACAGGATGGTCCTCATAAGCCGGCTCCGCGTCCACTACAGGCTTGACCGGCAGCCGATCATAATCGCCCTTCATGTGCTTATAATTCTCGCGGACCTGCTCATGGTGTCCGGATTGGATCATATTGAAATCGAGCCAAGGCTCGTCATGCATATGACGAGAGGAAGAGGTGTTGCCGCTCGGATGGAACGTAATGAGCTGCGAATCTTGGACGGCCTCTCGCAGTCCAGCAGCCAGCCCATTGTTGACTTCGAAGTGATTGCGTGTCATTAGCGAACGGTCTCCGCCAAGCACCCAAATGATGTTGGAGCGATTCCTGTATCTTTCGCCCAGCCAACGCCCGTATACTTTGGCATTCTCGCCGTTAAAGATTTCCGGTCCCTTGCCAAATGCATCCTGATGATACTTGTCACCCCACGTTGGCAGCAGCGCCACATAGAGCCCTAGTGATGCCGCAAGATCAATGATGTAATCGACGTGCGCCCAATAGTGATCATCACCATCTGTATCGGGCATTGTCGGATCATAGTCGCCCGCGGCATTTCGCTTTAATGGCTGCCTGCCATAGGCAGAGCTCGTTGCGACGCCGTCAAACTCGGCCAGCGCGACCGCCTGCACGACGTTAAATTTCAGCTGAGCCCGGTTGCGCAAATACAGCTCCGCTTCTTCACGGTTTAATTTGTGAAACAGCTCCCAGGCGGTATCGCCGAGCCAGAAGAATGGAGTGCCGTCCTCATGAATGAGAAACCGTTTATTGCTGCTTACTTTCAAACGCTGCAACGTCGACATGCTTTACGTTCACGCTCCCGATCAATATGGAATGATGAAATGATAAATGCAGACGGTACTATTCGCTTCCACGTTAGCCGCATAGCCGCAATTTCAGGCTATCACATTCGCCTTATATGTACAATATGTATACAATAAATATACTAATCAAGTGACAGAAAAACAGCCGGGATAGCGCCTCTCTCAACGGCATTACCCGGCTTATGCAGCGTGCTTATAAAGCTGCTTCTGGAAGAGTTCCGGTTGCAGCTTAGAATTCGCTATCCGTATGTCGTGCAGCTATGCTATGCTGATCGCATATAGCGTCCACACACCATTATTTGGAGGTGCTTGCTCATGATTCACAATCGTTCAGTCCCGGTCGATACGATCTTGCCACACCTGTTCTATGAGAATGTCGCTGCTGCCTCATCGTGGCTGCAAACCGCCTTCGGCTTAGCGGAGCACTTCCGCTTCGAGCTCCCTGACGGCAATCTGCACGGTGCGATGATGTATCGCGGCAACGCTTGGGTGATGCTCAAGAGCCCCGGGAAATCTGCCACAAGCCCTTCTAAGTTAGGCGGTCAGTCACAGTCGGTTATGCTATTCGTCGATGACATCGAAGCGCACTACGAAGCAGCCCGTGCTGCACAAGCTGTAATTATTGAACCGCTTGGTACCACGGAATACGGTGAGCAGCAATATGTCGCTGAAGATCTGGAAGGCCATCAGTGGATCTTTGCGAAGCATGTGCGCGACGTTCACCCAGAGTCTTGGGGTGCGAAGCTCTCCACGATTAAAGAGGCGGAGTAACGACGGAGGAACCACGCCCGCGGCCCTGTCCGCCGCGCTTAGTGCGCAGTACGGTCCGAACGCTGAGATAGCCGAGCAGACTCGCTTGAAGCATGAAGAAGACGCCCCAGAAACCGGCGGGTAGCCCCGTCTTGTTAGCCAAGCCAACTGCATCGCCGGCACCGCCCGGCGTGTACAAGCTGAGCCATAGAATCGTGAAGCTGCTCGATACCGACTCTGCCAGCACGAATGCGAATAAGCCGATCGACAGTGCAGCAGCCCAGTTGCCCTTGCGCCACAGCGCGAAGGCGAGCAGTCCGATGAAGAGCACCAGCCAAATGACGCCGAATGGATTTCGCACCCAGAGCAGCACATTGACGGAGGCTAGGATGACAAACAGCCAGAGCGTCACGATATGCTTATTCCTGGAACAGAGGAGTGCTAATCCGTAAGCAGCAAGCGATGAGCCCACGTAGCCAGCCGCGCTTGTAACCATCGAGGCCAGGTACGACGAGGACATCGTATAGGTCACGCCTTCCGTATTCGCGAAGAGTCGAATCTGCAGCACCTGTCCTTGCAGAATGAGCGACACAATCGCATGCGCCGACTCGTGGATGAGCGTGTTCGCGATGCGGAAGAATGGCCCGATGAAGGGGATATGAATGACAATAAAAGCGAGTATAAAATAGCCAATATACTTCCAGTTCATAAGACGTCCGCCCCTCTTGTATGGCGATAATTCTTCTTCCATTGTAGCACAGGCGGCTGGTGGATAAATAATAAGCCGTGCAGCCAAAGTGCTGCACGGCTTTCGTTATTGAGTGAGTGAGCTAGCTATAGCGAGGTCGCAAGAAGAAGCATTCGAGACTTTCTCCACAGCCTAATACCCGCACGGCATTCGCCCTAAGACCTCTTGCTAACCGCAGTCTCCCCAGCTCGGGCGCGTCTCCATCTCGTTGCCGGGCGAGCGCATACCCGCCCGACGTACTGGTCGAATAGCTCTGCCAGCACCTCGTGCTGGAACTGCGTCTTTGCCCTCTTGTAGCCGCTGCGCACCAGCTGTTCTCGCAGCGTGGGATTCTGGGCAAGGCGGACGATCATATCCGCAATTGCAGCAGGTGAATGCGGGTCGACAACCATACCGGTCTCCCCGTCCAGTACCGCTTCCACTGCACCGCCGGAGCGCCCGGCAATGACTGGCACGCCTGCGGACGCCGCCTCCAAATAGACGATGCCGAACCCTTCCGCATCGCCCTTCTCCAGCTCCCGGCATGCCATAATGAACTGATCCGCTAGATTGAAGTATTCATTGAGCAGCTCGCCTCCGTTCACGCTACCGATGAACCGCACAGCGTCCGACACACCTAGCGTACGGGCGAGCGTTTCCAGTCGCTCACGGTCCGGTCCGTCGCCGACGATGACATATACCGCATTCGGGATTTGCTCAAGAATAGCAGGCATCGCTTCGATCGTCCGGTCATTGCCCTTGCGCGTCACGAGACGACCGACAGATAGGATGACATACTTGCCTTCCAGTCCGTGCTGCTGCGCAAGCTCCTTGTTTAGAGTTTTCTTCTCATAGATCTTCTCCACACCGGGATTGACGATACTGATCCGATCGGGATGAACCCCATATTGCCGTACCAGACGCCTCGTGTACTCACTGTTCGTCAGAACGCCGTCTGCTTTGCGCAGAATAAGCTTCACAACTTGGTTCAGTCCTAGATACCGCCGGAACATGAGCATATCCATTCCATGCGTCGAAATGACGTATCGCCTGCCGCTGAACACCCGCAGCAGCAGCCCGATAAAACCAATCAGCACGTAGCCATAGACTGTCACATCCGGCTCTTCGCTGCGCATCGTGCGCCGCACTTGGCGAAACAGCCTGCCCCAGCTCGTCACATCGACTTGCTCACCACGCATAAAGGACCCCCGCACAATCGTGAACGGCTGATTGCTATCGAATTCCGCACTCCCCTCATATTCCGGCGCAATGACGGTCATGCCATGCTTGGTATGCTTCGATAAATTGTAATAATAGTTCTGCATGCCGCCGATGCCAGGAGGAAAAACCCCGGTAACGAGAACGATTTTTCTACGTTTCATAGACCTTCACCTTTCTCTTCAGGTAAGTAAGCGATTGAATCACAGCCCAGAATGCAACCTCCGCCATGATATTCCACAGCCGTGCAATCACGGAAATATGCAGCGCCACATCTGCCCCAAGCTTGAGTGATAGGAAATAAACGAGAAACCCTTCGCGGACACCAAGCCCGCCCGGGAGCGGACTGAACAAGCCAAGCAGCCAAGACGTCGCGAACGTCCCTGCTGCGTAGAACAGGCCGATATGCTCGCCGCTGAAGCTGCCCGTCAGCATCCAGAAGGCAATGCCCATAATGAAATGGCTGCCGAGAAAGCACGCCAAATAACCGAAAAATTGATTGCGCGTGAGTAGCGCTCTCGCCCCGCTAAGACGTGTATCGCCAAACGGCCCCGAGAATCTCGCAATCGCCCTCTGCAGCAGCTTCCATTTGGATGCCCGCTCAAACAGTCTGCCCGTCCACGCGGTAACGCGCGGATAATAGAAGTAAACTAAGGTACCCCCGACCACCACGCCAACCAGAATGAGCTGTGGTGGCGTGCCCAATGACACAGCAAGCATCAACGCGTAGATTAGCGCAGCCGAGACAAGGAGGATATTCTCATAAATAATGGCGGAGAACTGTGCATTCAGCGGAACACCGGCGCGCGATGCGAGCACGATGCGCCCGGCGTAATTCCAGAAGCCTCCTGGAATGTACTTCGCAAATTGCGAGTTAATAAAAATATGCAGACCAGGCAGCAGCCGCAGCGAGCCGCCCCTTTCGCCCGAATGCCGTCCTTCTCTGCCGACTGCATTCACGATTAACACCCAGATGCCCGCCTGCAGCATCAGGAAGAACGCAAACAACGCCATTGACCCGTAGAACTCCACATTAGCTTTGAAGAGAAACGAAGTAATATCCGATAGCTTGAGCGGAATATTCCGCACGATGAAGAAGACGATGACCGCCAAGAATACGGCCTTAAGCACAGCTGGCGCTAATCTTCGCAGCACCGCCACCCCGTTTCACTTCCTTTCCCTATCGGTAGAAGCCATCTCTTAATTGTAAGCGACAATTGTTAAGCTTTATGCCGTCCTTCTTACAGAAATTATTAAGATTACGTTGCCCGGAATACTCGCAAAATAAAAAAGAGCACGGTACTCGGCAAGTACCATGCTCTACTTTGAACTGCTACTTGCCTGTTTGCTGCTCTGCCGTAATGCTCCACGTCACGCCAAACCGGTCGACAAGCTCCCCGTAATAGATGCCGAAAGGCTGCATCGCGATCGGATAACGTACATTGCCGCCGGCCGACAGCTTCACGAATACTTCACTTGCTTCTGCTTCCGTTGGATAGGACATGCTGAGTGTGATGGCTGTCCCATAATCGAGCGCCTCCATCCGGTCCGACATGAAGATGGAGTTGCCGCCAGCTACAACCATGCTAAGATGCATCACTTTATCTTTAAACTTATGCTGTGCGCCCATAAGCTGCTCATGGGTCATGACAGACAGAATTTCGCCTCCGAGCGCCTCAACATAAAAAGCAGCGTGAGCTCGTGCGTCTTCCGACTGTATATAAGGGGTTAAATTTCCCACCGTTCAACATCCTCTCTGTTCTTAAATGAATATCTATCTTGCACTAGTATAGCCCAGTGCCGCATGCAAGTAAGCCTTAATCAGCGGATGGACTTCACCCCGAAGCGCCGATCGCTCTGGTTGAAACAGCGCCCCAATATAGAACGGATGTGACGTGAGCTCCATAATCCGGGCAATACCGTCCGTGTCAACGCCGACGACAGGCATTCCGCTGCGCTCGAATTTGGAGAGAAACGCTGCGTTTAGTCCATAGCTGCATGTGCCATATTGCTCTGTTATCTCATGCCGCCCATAGGCCTTCGCCACGAGCGAGCTCGGTGTAAGGATGAATGTATCTGTTGTTTCGCGTAGCGTGCAGGTAAGCGGCGTAACTAAGAGCAGCGAGGCGTCTGGATTCACTTCCTGATGGTCCGCCTCGATAAGACCAAGCACATTTCGCGCATATTCAATGACCATATGCTGAAACCCGCCGCAAGTGCCCAGCAGCGGAATTCCATGCTCGCGCGCGAAGCGAATGCCGTTCAGCGCGCCTTGCATGCTTGCGTACGGACTTGCTGGTACCGACCATAGCGCGTTATACGTGGCAAGCTTATTCTCCCAGTGCTCGTCCAGCTCCGTAGTTGGGATCCATTCATATCGCACCTCGCAGGCGACAGCTGCCGCCGCCAGCTCTAACGCGAGCGGAATTGCTGCATGAGCTTTCACCTCCGGCTTGTAATCGCCGATGAGTCCAATTCTAACTATCCGTTCAACCTTCTGCATGACAAGAATCTTCCCCCTCTCCCATCGTTAAAAACCAGAAAAGCCTGAAGCACCTTACGCCTGATAACAGCCGCCCCGCCCGGACATACTTACAACTGTTGGCATACTTACCAATACTACAGAATCTATGGATGGAGCTGATCTTATGCATGAGAAAGGATTATCGTGGCAGCAGCTGTCGCTGATTGGCGTCGGGTCCATCATCGGAGCTGGCTTCTTCCTCGGAACGGGTCTGTCGATCCGAACTGCTGGCCCCTCGGTGCTCATCGGCTACATCATCGCTGGGGTCACTACGTTCATCGTCTTCGCATCGCTTGCCCAAATGACGGCAAATGATCCGCAATCCGGCTCGTTCCGTGCCTACGCCAGAATAGCGTTCGGTCGCTCCGCAGGCTTCCTGTCCGGCTGGGTGTACTGGCTGTCTGGCGTTCTCATCATGTCCAGCGAGATTGTCGCCCTATCAACCTTCACGGAGTACTGGTTCAAGGGCGTACCGCTCGGCGTATTCTCCATCGCCTATGCGGCGCTCGGCTTCGGCATCAACTTCCTTGGCGTCCGCAACTTTAGCCAAGTGGAATCCACCTTCGCGATCGTCAAGCTGGCGATTCTGGTCGGCTTCGTTCTATTCGGTGCGCTCTTCATCTTCGGCGCTATTCATCCAGCCGCAACCGTCGCGACAGCCTCACCCGGCGTACAGCCTTGGTTCCCGCACGGGGTCAAAGGGCTCTGGTCAGCGATGGTCATCATCTTCTTCTCCTTCGGCGGCATCGAAGTTGTCGGCGTTACCGCTTCAGAGCTAAGACGCAAAGAAGATATCATAAAGTCCGGTATAGCACTGCTCATCTCGCTTGTGCTCATCTATGTATTGGCACTATACCTGGTGCTGCGAATGGCGGATTGGCGCGGGCTCAGCGAAGCGACCAGTCCATTCGTCACCGCACTGTCGACCTTCTCCATTCCGTATCTCGATACCTTGTTCAATCTCGTCATCATAAGCGCGGCCTTCTCCACCATGGTCGGCGCTCTCTTCTCCATCAGCCGCATCATCGTCTCCCTCGCCGAAGACGGCGACGCACCTCGCGGGCTTGCCAAGCTGAACCGAAGAGGCGTCGCATGGAAGTCGCTGCTGCTAACCGCAGCCGCTCTAGCCGTGTCCATCGGCTGCTCTTACGCGCTGCCGAACACGATGTACGAATACGTCACAACGGCAGCAGGCGTCATGCTCATCTTGAACTGGGTTCTCATTCTGGCTTCCTACTTGAAGCTGCAAGCCAAGCAACATCCAGCTCAAAAGCCACACCGCACAATCGCTCATCCATACGCCGCATACGCAGGCATCGGGTTCATCCTGATCGCCATCTCCGGCGCACTGCTGCACCGCAATGAGCGTATCGGCCTTGGCTTAAGCGCAGCGCTCATCATCATCGTGCTGCTCGCCTCTCGCCTGGTCGCCGCGAGACACAAGCACTAGAGGCCAGTCCGTGCTGCACTCGTATCTGCCGGAAGTCTCTTATTACTAATTTATTCCATAATATCAGAACGTATGATCCCCTGTAAATCAATATCTTTCATCCAATCGAACCGATCCTCCACGGTTCCGTACTGAATGCCCGTCAGCGTGTCATACAGCCGTTTAGACAGCTCGCCTGTGCGACCAGCACCGATAATGAGCCGCTCGCCTTGCCAGCACAGCTCCCCGATTGGCGACACAACTGCCGCCGTTCCGGTGCCGAACGCCTCCTCCAATATCCCGGCTCGACCTGCCTCATAAACTTCTTCAATCGAGATCGCCCGCTCCTCCACAGTTATCCCCCAGCTCTTCAGAAGCTGAATGACGGAGCTGCGCGTAATCCCTGCAAGAATGCTGCCTGATAAGGCAGGCGTACATACTTTGCCGCCCATGCAGAAGAACACATTCATGCTGCCAACTTCCTCAATGAACCGATGCTGCGCCGCATCCAGCCACATCACTTGCGTGTAGCCCGCTTCCTTCGCAGTCTGCTGGGACATGAACGTAGCCGCGTAGTTGCCCGCTGTTTTCGCTTCGCCAACCCCGCCAACGGAGGCACGGACATGATCGGACTCAACAAAGATACGGACCGGATTAATGCCTTCGGGATAGTACGCGCCTACGGGCGACATGATGATGGCGAACTGATACTGCTCGGACGGAGCAACGCCCAGCACCGGCTGTGTCGCAATGACGAAAGGTCGAATATAGAGCGAAGTGCCCGGCTCCGATGGAATCCATGCTTCATCGACTTCAATTAGCCGCTCTATCGCGGCAAGGAACAGCTCACTGTCCAATTGCGGCACACTCATACGCGCATTGGAACGATTCATCCTTGCTATATTCGCTTCCGGGCGAAACAGCCGTATGCAGCCATCGCTGCCTCGGTATGCTTTTAACCCTTCGAAGATCGTCTGTCCGTAATGAAATACTTTGGCTGCCGGGTCCAGTGTGAGCGGTTGGTAAGGAACGATACGCGCATCATGCCAGCCCTGCGACGCTTCATAATCGAGCATAAACATATGGTCGGTAAAATACTTCCCGAAACCAAGCTCCCCCTGCGGCGGCTTCGCCTTCAAATTCGTGCTTTGTTCGATTCGGATCATACGGCTTGTCATGCTTCCATTTCTCCCTCACTGTAGATTGTCATTGCATCCTACCACCGCGAGAGGTATATATAAAATATCTATTAGGTCGATCATCCATACCTTCAAAGTATGTGATAGAGGAGGCAGTAATTGTGGACATTAGACAGCTCAAATACTTCCTGACGATCGCGCAGGAGAAGCAAATTACGCGGGCAGCCAAGCTACTGCATATGGAACAGCCGCCATTAAGCCGCCAGCTCATGCTGATGGAAGAGGAGCTCGGTGCGAAGCTTTTTGAACGGGGACATAAGGAGCTAACGCTCACCGCGGCGGGTGAATTACTGAAGGGTAAAGCAGAGGCGCTGCTGCTGCAGCTCGATGAAACGGTGAACGAAGTGAAGGAGCTCGAGGCTGGCGTAAGGGGAACGCTCTCGATTGGCGCTGTCGTCTCCTGCGTGTCGATTCTGCCGGGGCCAATTCAGCTGTTTAGAGGGAAGTATCCTTCCGTCACTTACAAAATCGCAGAGGGCGACCATTACGCGCTCGGGGAAATGCTGAATAACCGCGCGATTGAGCTCGTCGTGTCACGGCTGCCCTTTGAATCGGATATTTTGCCGACGCGGCTGGCGGTGCATCCGCTCCCGTCTGACCCTTATGTCGCGCTTCTGCCTGCTGCCTGGGCGCCCGCTTCCAGCGATCATGCGATCAGCATCGAAGAGCTGGCCAAGTTCGATTTCATCACCTTAAAGACGGACAAGACGATTCGCATGCACGAGCACATCGTTCAAGAGTTTAAGCGCAAAGGGCTTGAACCTAATTTAATCGGCGAATGCTCCAGCGTTGCGATTATTATGTCGCTTGTCGCGGCGGGTATTGGTGTCACCGTGTTCCCGAAGTCCGTTATCGCTTCCTTCCCGTCGGACCAAGTGACTGTACTGGAGCTGCGAGATGCTCATATCGAATCGGATGTCGGCATCGTATGGCTGAAGGATCAGAAGCTCTCACGCAGAGCGAAGCACTTCATCGCGTGCTTTGAAGCGGAACAAGTGTAAACGGACTTTCGCCGTCCTTTCGGCAAAAGCTGACGTTTCGCGGTGACATTATAGAAACTTGTACAAGTGAAACTTATAAATTCTAAAATGTTAACAAAAAGCTGACTCCTTGTGACAAGAGTCAGCCCCGTGTGCCTACTTAGTACTGCTTCGAATAATCGACAACATTACGCATGCTGAAGGTCTCGCCCGCCAAGTAATGCTGCAGATTCGAGATGAACAGCTTCACGAGCCGCTCCGCATTTCGCACGGTGTGACCGCCGGAATTATGCGGGGTCAGAATGACGTTCGGCAGCGACCATAGCGCATGACCGACCGGCAGCGGCTCCTGCTCGAACACATCGAGGCCCGCGCCCGCAATGATGCCCTGATGGAGCGCCTCCACCAGATCCTCAGTCCGCACCGTACCGCCGCGCCCGACATTGATGAAATACGCGCTTCGCTTCATCGCAGCGAACCGCTCCGCATGGAACAGATGACGGGTCTCCTCCGTCAGCGGCAAAATGTTCACGACATAGTCCGCCTCCCGCAGCGCATCGTCCAAGCGGCCCGTATCGTACACGACATCGGCCTCCGGCATCGCGCCGCCCGAGCGCCGAACCGCAATGACGCGCATGTCGAATGCGCGTGCAAGCCGCGCGACCTCGCGGCCGATCTCGCCCGCACCGACAATGGCGACGGTGCCGCCGTTCATCTCAGCCAGCGTATACGGACTCTCCCATACGCTGCTCTGTTGATTGCGGACGGCCGCAGCGATGCCGCGCGAGAGGCCGAGCATCATGGCGAGGGCGGTCTCCGACACGCTCCTCGCATGAACGCCGCTGGCATCGCTGAGCATGACGCCGCGCGCCGCAAACTGCTGAAGCGGCATCTTATCGATGCCGGACGACCAGCCCTGCACCCAGCGCAGCTTCGTCCCTTCCTGCAGCGCGATGCCTTTCACTTTCGCATCCCAGCCGAAGATGATCTCCGCTTCCTGGTAATACACATCATCGGTTTCGGCTCCAGGCTGCCCGAATACGATCTCCGCATCCGGCGCAGCGAGCCGTATCGCCTCCTGCTGCTCTTCCGTCAAACCATCCAGGCATAACAGCTTTACACCACTCATCGCGTTCATCGCACTCCTCTCGCTTGCAAGGTCAGCTTGCTCGCAGATCCCTCGTCAAGAATAACCGTTACATTCGGATGGAGCTGCAGCAGCGACGCTGGAACACGAGTCGTCACCGGACCTTGGAACGCCTCCGCAACAATATCCGCTTTGTTCGCGCCGGCTGCGACGAGCACGATCGAGCGCGCCTTCATGACTGCCTCGAGACCGATCGTAATCGTGCGGCTCGGCACTTCCTCCGGTGTATGGAAATGTACGGAGCCAGACGGACGATTCTGTTCATAGATATCCGCAACGTAAGTGGTCACAGGAATGGCGTCTGCAGGCTCGATGAAGGCGATATGCCCGTTCAGACCAAGCCCCATCAGCTGCCAATCGACGAATTGCAGGTCGCGAAGCACTTGGTCGAACCGCTTGCACTCCTCATCGAGATCCGTCGCTGAACCGTCCGGAATATGAGCGGCTTTGCGCTTCGTGCGAAGATGCTGGAACAGCTGCTCCTGCATGAAGGTGCGGTAGCTCTCCGGATGATCTGGCGGGATATCGATCAGTTCATCGGGATTGACGAAGGTTGCCTCGGCAAAATCCAGCTCCCCCGCTTCCTCCCTACGAATCCACTCCTGGAAGATGCCGTACTTGATCGGCGAAGAGCCTGTCGTCATGCCCAGCACAGAATCCGGCTTACTCTTCAGCTGCGCCGCGAGCGAATCTGCAATTCGAGCCGCGATCTCCGTTGTCGTCATCACTTCAAACTTCATCGTTCATGACCACTCCTTCACGTATTCTCGTATTCTCGTATTCCCGTTTCCCGTACTCACGTTTTCTGTCCTTCTCGCTTATACCTGCTGCAAACGAAACACCGCTTTGTTCTCGCCAACGATGCGGTTGTTATCGTTCATGACCTTCTGCACGGCTAGCTGCAGCATGCTGTCGATTGTCTCCTGCTTGCGGTACCCGATCTGCTGCAAAATGGTCGCTACAATAAGCGGCCACTCGTCCTGGGAGCCGTCGCTCACCTTCAGCGCGAATCCGAGACGCTCCTCCTTAAGGCCGAAGCAGTACACACCCATCGCCCCGCCTTTGGCTACGATATTCGAGTCGCGCAGCAGCGTGGAGCAGATTTGGTTCGAGCCGCCGATCATCTGAGGCTCTGCATTCATCGCTTCCGTCAGGCGCTGAACCGCAGCACGCAGGCTTGCGTCCTCGATCAGATCCGGGCAGGCGAGTTTCATGTACGCTGTCGCGATATTTTTGAGCGGAAGCGCAAAGACCGGAACACCGCAGCCGTCCACACCAAGTTGAATATGCTCAATCGGGTAGTCCGCAAGCACAGAAACGGTTTGCAGAATCTCCTGCTGCGCAGGATGCTCCTTCTCCCAATAGTCGTCCGTGCCAACACCTAACATTTTGCACAGCGCCATAATGCCGAAATGTTTGCCCGAGCAGTTGTGGTAAATGCGCCGCTTCGGATTGTCGTCCTTGAAGAGGCTGTCACGCTCTTCCGGGCTCAGCGGATAAGTCGGCAAGCAGACCAGGTTGTCCTCCACGAGGCCGATCTTACGCGATAACGACTCCAGCGCCTCGATGTGAAACGACTCGCCCCGGTGCGATGCCGCCATAAGCGCAAGCTCCGCATCCGTCAGCCCGAATTGCTCCTGCACGCCGCGCGCAACGGCAGGCAACGCCTGCAGCGGCTTCGCCGACGAACGGAAGAAGGTCGGCTGCTCGATATCGCCAACCAGATAAACCACTTCACCTTTATCATTCACACCGCAAATTCGCCCGCGATGCACATTTTCCACGATTTCACCTCTGGATTCTTCCACTAGCACGTCTGACATTTTCATTCCCCACTCCCATCGATTAGATGAATTTCCAGCTATTCTATTATTCTAGCATTTTGGCATGTTGCCTGCTTCGATAACGATTATTTTGCTGAGAATCTCCGTAACGCCCTGCTAGGCTTCTGCATAGAATGCTCCATGATCGTAAACGGAGGTATCAAGCTATGAACTCGCAAGCATCGGCAAACCAGGAAAATAAGCCACACCATGAGCATAAATCGAACAACGCGCAAAAATCCCAGCATGAGCATAAATCACACCATGGCCACAAGCCAATCTATCAGTGTGATGCGAAGGTCCAACGTACGATGCAAACAGTGAAGGATCATCTCCATCAGCTATGCGCGGATCACGTCCACCGACTCGTGAAAGTCGAAACCTGCGACGGCGACGTGTTCGAAGGGCATATCGTGTCCTGCCACCGTGGCATTCTATTCATCTGTCTATCGAACGAAGGCTGCGACCGCGCTTTCTTCCCAGGAGGACCGCCAATCCATTATAACAACGTGCTGCCGCTCGTACTGTTTAACCTTCTTGCCATCTCGTTGCTATAAGCAGCAGCTTTGATAACTAACCAGACAGTCTATTAAGGAGTGAAACAATTATGGCATTTACCCCGCCGTTTGGACCGCAAGGGGCACAGCAAGCACCAGCAGGACCACCGCCGTCAACCGTTCCAATTAGGCCGCTCACATCGACGCTGGCCATTGATCCGGGAGCCATCTCACGCTGCATGTTCCGCCATACGTATATTTGGCCACGCAATGGAGCTGGCTTCTGGTTCTATCCGATCTTCATCGGCCGGACTTCGATATCGGGCTTCCGCTGGAACGGATTCTTCTGGATGTTCTCCGGCTTCGACCTGAACCGCATCGACGCATTTACCTGCGTATAAATCCTTATTGTAAAAAAACTGTATGCCCAGGAGGGCAATGGTACTATCCCCTTCAAGTAGACACTCAAAAAAACCTTCATGGTATCATGAAGGTTCGAGTGCCACTTAGAGGGGATATTTGTATTGGCTATCTTCCCATACACATCTCAGTCGTACAACGATATGCGGACCCTATTCAATTACACTTCTAATGGTTGGAATAACCGGTTCACCCGCGAGCAGGTGTACGAGATCATTCTCGGTTAATCTTTTGAGCGTATCATAAACGTAGGAATTCTCCGTCTGCAAGATGAATTCTGCGACAACACTCAAAATAAACAACATTTTGAATCCTTCAATAGCGACAATATCGAAATGACTCAGCTTGCGTATAGAGTGATAGCCTTTAATAATAGACTCACAGTAAATGCTGCCTTCTCCTCCCATATGCGCACACATTTCTCCTATGTCATACAAATGGTAGCCGTAGATACATCTCCCGAAATCGATAGGAATCACATTCTCTCCATCGGTTAACAGGTTCGCATCACGCAAATCCGTATGAACGATACCGATATATTCCGGGTTCTGATCCATCTCGTCCATTCTTTGAATGATGAAACTGAGCGCATCCTTGACGATCGTATATTGAGCAGGTGTAATCGTACCTACCTCAATGCCCCGTTCTATGGTATTGATTATTTTTAGTACATGCTGCTGTCTATGAACGGGTCTTTTGCTGTATTCGTTCTGCATGTGGTTAATCGAGCATTGGTGCAGCTTGGCAGCTACTACTCCTGCGCCATAGGCTTGATTTGCATATTCCGGGGAGTACTGTGTCAGTTCAACGCCGGGAATAAAATTTCTTAATAAGCATTGCGTACTTATTCCATTGAGCGTCATCAAAGATAGCAATTGGCCGTCTTTATTCCGTACAGGGGATGGAGATTTGAGCTCTGGATAATTTTCATTCAAAATTTGCTGGATACGCGCTTCAGATGCGATGGCTTCAGGCGTATAGTATTTGTTGTTCTCATCGTTTGACGTCGTGTCTTCTTGTTCCTTCTTAACGAAGAGATCAAACATATATTGTTCCTTGTTTGAAAGAATAACCTTATAAACCATTTTGTTGCTGTGGGAAATTAACTCGAGCTGCTCAGCAACCAGCGAATATTGTTCTAGTAATAGATCTTTGATTAGGTTCTCGTACATGATGCCTCCTAATTAGATGGAACGTATGTTTACGCATGTATTGCAAAACTTTTGAATGGCACATTGTGCGAGGCTTCGACGATATCACCTAGCTGCCCTTGGGAATTTCTCCCCCAAAGCCATACGCTGCCATCCTTGTCAAGCGCCATCGCGTGCTTCGTACCTGCGGCGATATGGATAATATCCGTTAACCCTTGTATAGGTTTCGCTGATCTATTATTTTCATATGACCCGTCTCCAAGTTCACCGAAGTTATTGCTGCCCCATGACCAAACAGTACCATCCTTGCGAAGCGCCAGTGTAAAGCGCCCCCCTGCTGCAACGGTTTGAACATCAGTAAGTCCAATGACCATTCTTGGCATGATCGAGCATTTGGCATCGAATGTTCGATCACCTAATTGCCCCTCTGGGTTGAAGCCCCAAGTCCAAACGGTGCCATCCTCTCTCAAAGCCGTTCCGTGACAACCACCTGCAGAGATATGTTTGATTCGATCAAGCGAAGGAATTTGTGTAGGTGTCCGAACTTCATCTCTGATTGGGTAAGGGTCTGTGCAATCGCCAAAGGCGCCCCAACGCCATACCGTTCCGTCGTTTTTTAACGCCATGGAGTGAAAACAATTGGCTGCAACTTCTTTAACGTCGGATATTCCCTCGATCCTCATGGGCGATACACTTGCATCAACAGTTCCATCTCCAAGCTGACCATACCAATTGGGTCCCCATGTCCAGATGGTGCCGTCTTTTTTTAATGCTAACGTATGGAATACGCCTGCTGAAACCGCAGCAATATCATGAATACCTTCCACTTGAATGGGAGTGTCAACATAATTGTCGATCGTACCGGTGCCAAGCTGACCGTGTGTGTTCTTCCCCCATCCCCAGACGGTCCCGTCGGATTTTACAGCGAACGAGTGGTGAACGGCGGCTGCTATCCCTTCAACATGAGATAGTAATTTGATTAAAGTAGGCTTGCTTCCATCTTCACTCTTCGCCCTGCCAACGTTGCCCCATCCCCAAACCGTACCATCCACATTGACAGCTAAAGTATGCTCCTTGCCTAGTGCAGCGTACTTGTTCTTGTTGGCTTCGACCGCCTTAAGATCGAAGCCAGCAAACATCTCTTTAGCACTCATTTGATACCTACCTTCCATAGAGTGAATCGATTTGGTCACTGTGGCAATGATGTCCTCCAGACGCTTCTTCTTCTGGAATAGCAGCTCCTTATGCTTTGCTAGTGTTCGTTTGCGATCATAATCGGGACTGTCCATAATAGCTTTGATCTCGTGCAGAGGAAGTCCGATTTCGCGGAAGAACAAGATCTGCTGAAGCTGTTCCAATTCTCGGTCTGTGTAAAGACGATGTCCAAATGGGTTCACGGATTGAGGCGCTAGCAATTTGATTTCATCATAATGATGCAGGGTGCGTATGCTAATGCCTACCATTTCGGCAACTTCCTTAACTTTGTACAGCACATCATCACCTCCAACTACATCCTAATCCATCACGCTACGTGAGGGGCAATCGTTTTTTTTAACTTCCAAATTAAGCGTTCGTTTGCAGCTGCCACTACCCGGCGGACATTGGACAAGGCCACATGCCATACACTTGCATGGAGACATGATTCAAGGAGGCCGGGTGCTGCTTATGACAACCAAACAGGAATTTGTCGTCGTCGTTGTTCCAATGTCTGAAATCAAGAAGTTCATCGTCATCGATATTATCGGTGGTACCGCGCTCTACTATATGATCAAGCTGCCGCTGCACTCCGTCATGATAGGCATGTTCGGCAGCATGATCGGTCCCTTGCTTATCCGCAGATCGCTTCGAGGCAGACGCTCCCGTAAGACGTATACCGTCCTATTCTAACGAGGCTGGTCGATGCAAGTGATGTTGAGCAGCCGCTTGCAGCAATGCAATCGCCGCCCGCTCCCGCCGCTCGATATCCTTACTTTGCATCGCTTCTTTTAGAATCGCGACCGCTTCCGAGATCGTCTCGGCGTCGATCCAGCTCGCAGCAGTAGGAGCAGCCGGCTTTACTAGCAATTGATCCAGCTGCTCGCGGCTCAGCGGGCGATGAAACTGGCCGATCTCTCCGTCTTGCTCAAGGAAAGCCGTTACTTCCGGATGAACATTGCCCGCATCCACCTGTTGAAGCCACGTGACACCTCGCCGATGGCCGCTGTCTTCCTCCTCCGTATCGCACTCTTCGACATAGTAATAGTCGCCAAGATCACCTAAGTATGTACGCTCGCCATCACTGACGAGAATATAGTCACCGTCTTGCATAACATGCGCGAACAACATATGCATAGCTGTCTGCTGCTGCACCTCAGTTAGCGGGCAGACTTTCGCCAGCTTCGCAGCCAGCTCTGCGTAATCAGCTATAAGGCTAAGGTCGCCAAGGCGCTGCCTGCCAAAGCGAACATAATGATTCTGGACATATTCAGATAACGGATGCTTGCCTTCTGCTTGAACCTTCATGCGAAATAGTTGCAACTCTAGTTCCTCCCTGCCAGAAGCTTTTATATACAGCACACCTGCTTTTGCTATAATAGAGTAGCCTTAGTAATAAATTACAACACAAGCTGGTGACTTCATCATGCCTATTTTATTCGATATGAAGACGATTACAACAGCTCTTGGCATTGGCTATCTGTTAACCTTACTGCTTATCGCTGCGTATTGGCGAGATAAACAGAAGATGGATACGATCAAGATCTTGTTTCTCACGTCAAAAGCAACCCAAACTACCGGATGGTTCCTAGCGGTATTTCGCGACAATATTTCGGATCTGCTGTCGATCTCAATCGCCAATTCTCTCATGCTGTTCGGCTTGGCGCTGGAAGTTATCGCCCTGCTGCGCATTCATGATACGCCTAATCCGCAGCTAGTGAAGCTCTATCTCTTCATAACCGCGATATGCATCGCTAGCTTTCAATATGTGTACCTCTTCCATAACGAGGAGCATTATCGCATTGTTTGCGTTTCGATGACCATGGGGATTCTGTTGCTCCCGACCTGCCGCGCCGCGGTGCAGCAAGGTGCCAGCATCTTAATGCGCATCATCGGCAGTATTTATATGGTCGTTATGGTGGCTTTCTTATACAGAGGGATGTCCGCTTGGCATGCTACGAACTGGACAAGCCTGTACCATCCGAGCTCATATCAGCTCATCTCCATCATGACCATTTATCTTGCCCTTGTTCTCAGCAGTACCGGCTTTGTCCTGCTCCTGAAGGATCAAGCCAGCCATGAGCTTATCCGTTTGGCGAGCTATGACAGCTTGACGAACACATTCAACCGCAGAGCCTTTACAGACTATGCGGATAAAGCGATTCTTCTTGCAGTGAAACAGGGCACTCCGGTATCCTATCTCTTATTTGATATCGACAAATTCAAACAAATTAACGATACGCATGGGCATCACGCAGGCGATCAGGTGCTGCAGGATTTGGTTCATCAGATTAAGTCCTATCTCTGCGAGGCTGATCTGTTCGTGCGCTATGGCGGCGATGAATTCGGAATTCTGCTGCCGGGTCATAACGAGGTGCAGTCCGATAATCTGGCTTCAGCCATTATGCAAAAAATAAGCCAATCGACACCGCTTGGCGCAGTCCCCCTCACCTATACAATCAGTTTGGGTGTTATCACAGTCATTCCAAATCCGAAAACACGAATCGAGCATCTCTACACTAGCTGCGACAAGGCGCTATACCACGCCAAACGAAACGGACGCAACCGCATGTCCCGCAGCCAGTTGCATGTCGAACAGAAGGCCGAGCTTCTCGTATGAGGAGCCCGGCCTTCTGTTATTTTCACCAAATTGTCGGCTTCATCACCATAAATGCAAGCATGATGAGCAGAAGCGCCAGATAGATCCAGACCGCGCGGTTCAGCAGCCGGGTAATCCGTTCCTTATCCTGTCCCGGCTCTTGAAATTTGCGAATTTTCGGAGAGAACGCCCTTGCCAAGAAAAGCAGCGACCCGACTAGAAGCACAATGGTCATGACGATCCATGAGGTTGACCAGGCCCACGAGCCGACAATGACGAGCAACAGCCCGGATACGACAAGCAGATGCCCTGAATGCTTAGCAAGACGAATAGCTGACCGAAACGTATTCAGATAGGCGTTCTGTTCCAGCACTTCCGCAGACCGGAGCCTCTTAATGACCGGTATAAAGATAAAGAAAGGTCCTATCGACATAATCGCGCTTAAAATGTGGATGTAAAGCAGCAGCGAATACCAGCTAATCACCTAGCAGCTACTCCTGCACCGGACGAAATTCATGCACCCACACGCGCATATGCGGCAGCCACGGCATTCCTTTGTGGTAGGATAGAATCGTTTGCTTGTAATCTTCCACGTTCTCGAACCCTTCCTGCTTTGCATGCTCATCCGTCAGCTCGCCGAGAGACTGCGAATATACCTTCTCAACGACAAAATGATGCCCTTGCAGCTCCATCAATTCGCCGACATCGGCATAACGCCCGTTGCGCCGCTGTGATGTTTTGACACCTGCAAGGACTTTTTCTACATCCGGCTTCACCGTGACTAACCGCTCAATAGAGCAGGTCTTAGGAGGAAGCTCGGTCTGCTCGTCCGTATTATTCGACATCTTACTTTCCCTCCATCATGATGCAATCTCATTATTTAACCTCAGTAGATTGCCTAATTGAATGGAGTGATATGCACGCAGCGCCAAATTTGCCTATCGGAATTCCTTACGACCTACGCTTAACCGGAATCCAGATCTCGCTGCGGAAGGTCGGCGAAGTCGTATCTTTATCTGCGTTCCAGAGCATCTCCGGCCCCATCACCTGTTCATAGCAAGGAACAGCTTCTCGAAATCGACGGATGGGAAGATCGAAACTCCGATGCTAAAACTGTAATCCCTCCCGGTAATACAGTCCAGCCATTCCCAGACCGACCGGCGCGCACCGTGCTCGTTTGCCCAGATGCTGAGAAAGAGCACATTCGCTTTCCAGTGGAACGCCACCCGTTCAATATCCGCCCAAGCGACAATCTTATGCCCATAGAGCCACCGGTACTCAATATGTGAATCGGTCAGGACGAGGTATGGTTTTCTGATCAACATGAGAAGCCAGAAATACGCCACTACAACAGCACTCACTTCAAATACAAGGTTTTCCATAGCTTTAGCTGGATCGTCACTAAGAACCAGAATTGCAGTGATAAATAAAGCGATCATAAACCCAAAGCTAAAATGTACGTACCATTTATAAGCAGCCTTAGCCCTCATTGGCAGCTCGTACAGGCTATTCTCTTCTTGATTCAACCGGATTAGCTCCTTTATGCAACGCATTCTCGCTGTTTACGTATCTTATTTTAGCAGTTATCATCATACCAAGCTCATATCAGGACAACCACAGCCATACAATGAACCAAAACCTATGTAATCAGGAGGAACCCATTCATGCTCACTCGTCCACAAATCCGCGCGCAAGCAAGGCAGAGCTTATCCGGGAACTGGAAGCCAGCCGTCCTGCACTTCTTGCTGTTCATGGTTGTTAGCAGCCTCATCAACATGGTCACACGCAATATCGACTACATCGGCTGGTGGATTGGAATTCTGCTTGAAGCGCCGCTTGGATACGGGATTTATAATCATTATTTGGACTATGCCCGAGGGCAGCTGCCCGATGCGAACGGCCTGTTCCGCGGCTATAAACGGTACAAAGAGACATTCATACTCTATATCCTCTCGATGATTTTCACCGTGCTCTGGACGCTCCTATTCATTATTCCCGGCATTATCGCAGCACTGCGGTATTCGCAAGCACAGTTCCTGCTTAGGGACAATCCGAGCCTGTCACCGCTTGAAGCCATTAGCCAGAGCAAGCAGCTGATGATTGGCCACAAGTGGCGGCTGTTTGTACTGAACCTCTCCTTCATCGGTTGGGGGCTGCTGTGTATCCTGACGCTCGGCATCGGCTTCCTCTGGCTCGGACCGTATTACTATACGTCCATCGCGCACTTCTACGAAGAACTGCGTGCTGGGCACAATGCAAGCGGCAATAACGGCTACCTCAGCCAAGTCTAGCCGCCAAACAAAGACAGAGCACTGGCGCTCATCACGCTGTGCTCTGTCTTTGTATTTATGCTCTGCAATTGTTAAATCGGTTTAACGATTTCCCAATGATGGCCGAATGGATCGGCAATGCGCCCCACGCGCCAGCCGTGTGCTTCTTCCATCGGCACGACAACCACAGCGCCAGCCGCCACCGCTTGATTGAACAGGGCATCAGGATCAGTAACCGTCAAGATCATCCGAGCTAGCCCACGACCAGCCGTAGTCGCAGCAGCCGGATCAAATTCGGCATCCTCTTGAATCCAGAATTCCGCGCCTTGGACGGCTAACTGCGCAAGCTCCAGCTTGCCGCCATCACCCTCAAGCCGGTGCAATTCAACTGTGCTAAACGCCGCTTTATAGTAAGCCGCTGCCTCATCCGCGTGATGGACGAGCAGCCAAGGTGCAATCATCGCCCTTGCTTCTGCTGCTGACATTCGGACAACTCCTTCTCCTGTTGGATTATAACTGCTGCCGTAAGAATACGACACGCGACGTCCGAATTCCTCTCCAGCTTAACGCGATTCCGTACTCGTCTTCGAAGCTGTCAGCCGGCCATCGCCACGCGACAATCTGAACTGCGGAAGCTGCGGTATGATCATCCCCGTCAGCATGAGTAAGCAGCCGACGATGCCGCGCATGCCAAGCAGCTCATCCAGAATGAGATAGCCACCAATGACCGCAAACACCGTCTCCATGCTCATAATGATTGCAGCCTGCGTCGGCTGTGCATTCTTCTGCCCCACTACCTGCAGCGTATACGCGATTCCTACGGAGACAATACCGCCGAATAGAATCGGAACAAGCGCTTGCGACAGACCGTCCAGCGTGATTGTCTCCGTCCCGAATGCAGCGATGAAGCTTAATACGGAGCAAGTAACGACCTGGAAGAAGGATAGCTTAATGACGTCCGTCTTACTCGAAAAATGATCAATTAGCAGAATGTGCGCCGACCAAAAGAAAGCGCCGACGAGCTCGTAAATGTCTCCCTTGCTAAGCGACAGATTGTTCGTCATGCAGAGCAGATACAAGCCGACCAAAGCTAGCGCTGCACCGACCCCGCTGTTCATATTCAGCCGCTGCTTCAGGAAGAGCCCCAGGAAGGGCACGATAACGATGTATAAACCTGTAACGAAGGCGGCTTTGCCTGCTGTCGTATAGACGAGGCCGATTTGCTGCAGCGTTGCGCCGCAGAAGAGGACCACACCCGTGATAAGGCCGGATCTGGCCGCAGTTCGGTACGATAATTTTGACTCCACCGATTTCGTCTCTGACGATTTTGGCGTCCGTGCTGCTATTCTATCCAGTATCAGCATTAGCGGCACGAGCGATAACGCCCCTAGCGCGAAACGGACTGCATTGAAAGTGAATGGACCGATATGCTCCATGCCCTGACGCTGGGCAACGAAGGCGAACCCCCAGATAAATGCTGTAATTAGCAGTAACAGACTGGATTGAAGCTGTTTTTGTTTGTTCATAGATGCCGCTCCCGACTAGCTCAATTTTATAAAATATCTATTCACTATAACAAAAATACCGGACCTCTTAAATAAGAAGTTCCGGTATTTGTCCAGCATCGCCGCTGATTAAATCCGCACGCTGCGGAAAAACTTCTTCCGTAGCGCCATATAGAAGAGCACGTCGAGCAGCGCGAACGCTCCGTACATAAGGCCCACTCGCCCAAACAGAAACCAAGCCATGTTGGCGCCTGACCACGCGAACGATAGGAAGTAAATGCCGAGAATGCCGCCAATAACGAGCGGAGCGAAGAAGACGACGGCCAGATGCATCTGCAGATAGGACTTGCACTCCGCCACTGTCAGCCCGATTCGCTTCAGCAGTGCGATCTGTTCCTTCTCCTCATCGACGTCGGTAACCATCTTATAATACAGCACGACGCTGGAGGACAGCAGGAAGAGCATGCCTAGGAAACCTAGGGAGAAGAAGAGCAGACCGTTGATCTTGAACGCGATGTCATACCGTTCCTTCTTATAGATCGGACGCAGCGCTTCTGCTTGATCCTTATTGCCGAACTGCGTATCCGTGCTCGCCCACAGACTGCTATCCGCATGGTTGCTCGCTCGAAGCGCATCCAGAATGCTCGCGAACACCTTCTCGCCGTCGCCCCGCTTCAGGTTAAACTGATGTGCGGTGTACTCCGCCACATGAGGCGCAAGCTTCGCATAGACGGAATCGTCCACGACATTCGCCATGACGCCTTCAAACTCAACGTCGCCATAGGAATTGATGAAATGCTCGACCATCGCATGCGTCTTTTCCCGCTGAAACTCCAGCTTGACCGCAGATGACTTGCCGAGCGACTGGAGAAAGGCTTCTTTGCTTATCTGGTTCGCCTCGAAAGCATTAGCCCGTTCGGAGCCTTGCCGCCACGGCTCGATCGTCATAATCGTATTATAGTCGACGGATGTCTCCGCGTATGAATTCTGATTGTAGACGAGCAACAGCTCATCCGGCTTTACATCGACGGACAGTCCAGTATGCCGGTTGAAATTGGACTCGCTTATAACGATGGTGTCCGTGTAGTCATGATTGAACCTCGTGCCGTAATCCCGATAGTTCTCATCATAGATATACGGAAGCGAGCTGTAATCGCTGAGCTCACCACCGCTGCTGGCCACAATCTGCTTCACCTCAGCCTCGCTCACCTTGTTTATGCCGCCGCCGGATTCAATCATGAAGTCGTACGGAAGATTTTGACCGATCGTCTTATGCGTATAACTGTAGAACGACAAGCCGAACCCCATACTCATAATGGCGCAGCATATAAGAAGCGATACGATGTACAGCGACACTTTGTAGGCGACGAAGCGATGCTTCAAATTCGTCATAATTAACAGATTGCGGTTGTACAGAGAAGGGAACATCCCCATGACCAACCGAACGACATCCATGCAGGTCGGAATGACAAAATATAACGCCACAAAGACCGTGAAGATCGAACCGACTATAAGAGGCGAACGGTATTGCGCCTCAATCGTGTAGCCAAACAAGGTGTCTCCGGTAGAGACCGCATCGAATGTGTACATCGCCACAACAGTTGCGATAATCGATAAGAAGCCAATAATCGGCCGTGTCTTCGCGAGCCCTTTGGTGCTGCCCGCCTTCCCAATCTGAATGATCGAGAGCCTGCGGATAAACACGCTCGTAAACAGCATATTGCACAAGAAAACGCCACCGAACACGCCAAGGCTAAGCAGATAGGTTTTGCCGCTGATGAAATAGATGGAGGTCGATAGCCCGAGTATTCGGCCCAGAATCAAATAAAATAGCTTGGAAAGGAGCAGCCCGAGGGCGATGCCGCTCACCGCGGAGCCTGCCACGATAACGAGACTCTCGACGTAGATCATCCGAATGAGATCGCGGCGGGTCATGCCAAGGGTCAGATAGACGCTGAACTCCTTGCCCCTTGATTTTACGAAGTAAATGCCCGTATAGGCGACGAACACCACGCTAAACAGAATAATGGCATATGTACAAATGCCGATATAATCCATCATCAATTTCGTCGAAGCATCTTCAGCCAGCACTTTGTTATACAGCAGACTGCCATACATGAACAGCACCGCCACGACGAAGCCATTGACGAACAAGTAGGAGATGAAACGTTTGAAGTTAAATTTCAAATTCTGATTCACAATATGCCGGAACGTCAGATTCATTAGGCTTCGCCTCGCATTACGCTCAAGATTTCAAGGATTTTGTCGAAGAACGCCTTACGGTCACCGGAGCTTTGAATTTGCAAATTGATTTGGCCGTCCTTGATAAAAATAATTCTTTTGCAATAAGAAGCTGCGAACGGATCATGTGTCACCATGAGAATAGTGCTTGACCGCTCCGCGTTCATCTGTGTCAGCATGCCCATAATGTCGGCGGCGGACTTGGAATCGAGGTTGCCTGTCGGCTCATCGGCGAAGCAGACTGCCGGATTCGTCACAATCGCCCGCGCTGCCGCCGCACGCTGCTTCTGGCCACCAGATACATGGTACGGATATTTGCTAGCCAAATCCGCAATGCCGAAGAACGCCATCAGTTCATCGACGCGACGCTCGATCTCTTGCGGCTGGGTCCGGTCAAGAATAAGCGGTAGTGCGATATTTTCCTTCAGTGTGAGACTATCGAGCAAGTTAAAGTCTTGAAACACATAACCGATATTCCTTCTGCGGAACAATGCCAGCTCGTCTCGCTTGAGCTTGTCCATCGCATTGCCGGCTATCGTCACCTCGCCGGATGTAGGATGATCAACGCCTGACAGCATATTCAGCAGTGTCGTCTTGCCGCTGCCGCTCGGTCCCATAATGCCGATAAACTCCCCCGCCGCCGCCGTGAAGCTAATCTGGTCCAGCGCCTTCACTTCCTTCGCCCCTTTGAAGGAACGGTATTCTTTCGTCAGGTTCTCCACCTGGATCATGTCGTTCATTGTTATCGACCTCCGTTATGCCTTTATCATAGAAAAAAAGCCGAATCACAGAAATGGATTCGACTTACGATAAGCTTGCATTTTTGTAAGAAAAGAAATCGTCACGCGTGTGCCCTCGCCTACGGTTGATGTCAGACTAACCTCATGCCCGAGTCTCTTCGCAATATGCTTGACCATAGCAAGCCCAATGCCGGTCGCATTCGGATTAGCGCGCCCATTCCGCCCTGTGAAGAACAGCTCGAACACCCGAGGTACATCTTCCTGGGCGATCCCTTCGCCTTCATCGCGAATGCTGAGGCTGGCATCGATGCCTTCCATGCCTTCTGTTATCTCGAAGTATACGTTCTTTCCACGCTCGCTATACTTGATTGCATTCGTGATGATCTGGTCCAGCATATAGGCGCACCACTTGCGGTCGGTATATACGTAGACGGTTCCGCCGCTAAGCTTCGGGTAAATCCCGGCATAAATAAACTCGCGGCGCTTCTCGTTAATGACAGCATTCACCAGCGCATAGAGATCAAGCGATTCCGGCACATAATCGTTCGAGAACTCATCGAGCCGCAGCAGGTTCAGAGATTGTTCGAGGCTCGCTTTCAGCTTCTCGTTCTCCGCAGCAATGTCAGTCAAGACATCTGCGGACTGCTTCACAGCGGCAAGCTCAATGACTGCGACTGACGTCTTCATGTTATGGATGAAGCGCGAGAACAGCGCATTGCGCCCGTCCAGCTTATCGTTCATCTCGGTCAGCTTGTCCCGGTACGCCGCGTGAATCTCGTCAATCGTATCCAGCACGCGCTGCTCTTTCTTGCTATCTGCGTCCGATTCGCCGCTTACTTCGATGCCGAACTTCGCATCGTGAAGTGTTTCTTCGAAGCGGTATAACGCGAAGGCGCGTTGAGCGAAGAAAACAAGCAGAATCGTCATGCTGATGCAGAGCGGATATCCAATGCTAACCGAAGGCAGCAGCAGATTATAGATAAAGATAAGTGCGATTGTATTGATGAGATAGAAGGTCAGCGATTTCCGCTCGCTGTTAAGCGTCCGGCCCAGAAGTCTGATCCAGAACATAGCCTACGCCTCTTTTCGTATTAATGACGCTGCCAAGCCCGAGTTCAGCCAGCTTCTTCTTCACCCGGGTCACGTTCACCGTCAGTGTATTATCATCTACGAAGCTGGTGTCGTCCCACAGCTCCTCCAGCAGTTGCTCGCGCGTCACAATTTGCCCGGCGCTCTTCATGAGCAGCCGCAGCACGCGGAACTCGTTGCGGGTCAGCTCCGCCGACGAATCGCGGTATTTCGCCCGCATCGTATCCGTGCATAGGGAGAGCGGTCCGAAGGTTAGCTCCGTGCTGGAGGCTAAAGGCTGGCTGGATTGTTCCGCGCGGCGGAGGATCGCATTGATCTTGGCCACGAGAACTCCAATTGCAAAAGGCTTCGTCACGTAATCGTCCGCCCCGATCTCAATGCCGCGAATCTGTTCGCTCTCTTCGCTGCGTGCGGAGAGAACGATGATCGGAGTCGAGTAGCGCGACCGGATAAGCTTCAGGAAGTAGAATCCATCAAACTTCGGCAAGTTAATGTCGAGCAAGATCAGCTTCGGCGCAAGTGCGGCAACAGTATCCAACACCGTATCGTAGTCTTGCAGGATATGTGCGTGGAAACCGTAGGCGCTCAAGTATTCGGTTATATATTTCTGAAGCTGCTCGTTGTCTTCGATGAGAAGGATGTTGGTCATAGGTTTGCTCGCTTTCTGCTTTAAACCTGTGCCGATTGACTCGGCTACCTTTATGATGGCATTTTTTGCCGGGGCGGCGCAAGGGTTACTAGGCAGCAATACAGTCAAATGGTTATTCACCTACGTACGATAGCGTAGGAATGGCTAGCTATGCATGCCTACCCTCGATAAGGAGCGATGCTATGCCTCAGTTCGGATTTCCTCAGCCCATGCGGCAACCGCCGACCTCTCCTCCACCAGCCTATGTCCCTCCGAAGCCTCAGGTTTCTTACATCATCGACTGTATCCTTGAATACACCTATGTTTGGCTAAGAAATGGCGAAAGCTTCTGGTTCTATCCTACGATGGTCGATATCAACGGCACGACAGGCTATAGATGGAGCGGATCCTATTGGTATTATTACGGACTAGATTCCAGATTCATTGAAGCTTCCACATGTCCGCCGATCCCTACGTTGTTCTAAGGGGGACAGCTGACGCAGAAGGCGAAGACTAGAAGACCTCACATGCCGTCCATCCTGATTCGGCTGGAAAGCCCCGAGTAATCGGGGCTTTCTTCGACCCTACCTGTTCGTGCTGCGGGGGTTGTGGTACCTATTCGGTTCGCATACAATAAAAGTTAATTTATTAAACAAATTAACATGAAAATAAGCAGGTGAGCGCAGCATGTTAGTCATTAACGGTGACGAAGTATCCGAATTATTAACGATGGAAGCATGCATTACGCTTATGGAAACCGCTCTCCAAGACTTGTCCGCCGGACAAGCGGAGCAGCAGCTACGATCCGTCGTTCCCGTCCGGGAAGGCGGACTCATGGGGCTCATGCCCGCCTATTTGATCCGCCAGGAGATCGTCGGCGCGAAGCTGATCAGCGTCTTCCCGCATAATCATGACCGCGGGCTGCCGTCGCATCAAGGGATCATTACGCTGTTCGACGCGGCCACTGGCGCCGTGAACGCGGTCGTCGATGGGCGGCGCGTGACCGCCATCCGCACAGCTGCGGTCAGCGCAGCCGCGACGAAGCTGCTCGCGAAGCCTGGCGCGAGCACGCTTGCGCTCATCGGCACGGGCGAGCAGGCGCGCAGCCATCTCGAGGCGCTGCTGCTCGTGCGGCCGATCGAGCGCGTCCGCGTGTGGAGCCGCAGTGCGGAGCACGCGCAGCGGTTCGTAGGCGAGATGAGCGCGCGGTACGGCGAGCGGCTCGAAATCGTGGCTTGCGGCTCCGCCCAGCAGGCAGTCGCGGACGCCGACATCATCTGTACGCTAACGTCCTCGACCACGCCGGTCTTGGACGATGCTTGGATTGCCGAGGGCGCGCACATTAACGCGGTGGGCGCCTGCCGGGCGAAAGACCGCGAGCTCGCTTCCGCGATTGTGCAGCGGTCGAGGCTATATGTCGACCGACGCGAGTCCGCGGAGGGCGAAGCCGGCGACTACTTGATCCCGCTGCAAGAAGGCGAGATCGGGAAAGGTCACATCGTCGGCGAGATCGGTGAAGCACTACTCGGGCGCGTGGAAGGCCGCACGTCGGACAAGCAGATTACGCTGTTCAAGTCGCTCGGCCTCGCGGTTGAGGATCTGGCGGCAGCAGCTTATATTGTTGAACAAGCCAAACAGCAAGGCAAGGGCACATCCATTTCAATCTAGCTTAGTCTAGTCGAGGAGCGAGTCATCATGAGTGAACATGCAGGGTTGTATGATTTTGGACTCACTGCGGAGCAAGAACAACGCGCGCGTGACATTCATGAGCGCAGCATCGTTATTGATCTTCTTTTTCAAGGGCCTCTTTCCCCTAGCGTTATTCCGGCTGAAGTGTCCGAACAGATAAAGGCAGCATGCGAGCCGCTGAAGGATGATCCCATGGCGTACGCCATGCTTCCGAGCAAGCGGCTGCGCCAAATGTCCGCTCGGGGCGAGCTCGCCGCCTTCAAGGACGAGTGGTACCGCTCCGGCATTACCGCCGGCAACCGTGAGCTAGATGTGTCCAGCCACGATGACATCATGACAAGCATGGGCGAGGTGCAGGAACAATTCGACCGCACCGATTGGCTCATTAAGGCACTGACTGCTGCCGACATTCGGAAGACGAAAGCGGAAGGACTCAAAGCCGGCATCGTTACGACCCAAGATCCGACCGGGCTCGGCAAGAATCTCGATCTCCTCGAGGCGCTGCACAGCTTCGGCCTACGCGTCGTTCAACTGACATATAACAACCAGAACGCCATCGCTTCGGGCTGTATGGAGCTTGCGAACGGCGGCGTCTCCAACTTCGGTATGACGTTTATCCGCAGGCTGAACGAGCTCCGCATCGTTGTGGACACGAGCCATTGCGGCAAACAGACAACGCTCGACGCTTGCCGTTTGTCTGAGCAGCCGGTCATCGCCTCTCACACAGGCGTAGAAGCGATCTACCCGCACCGCCGCTGCAAGAGCGATGAAGAGCTTCAAGCAATCGCAGCAACGGGCGGCGTCATCGGCGTGTTCGCGATGCCGTGGTTCGTCCACGAAGACCCGAAGGCGACGACAATCGACCATGTGCTCGATCATATTGATTACATCGCCAAGCTGGTCGGGGTCGACCACGTCGGCATCGGCACCGACTGGCCGATGAGCGACGTCGACTGGTCGCTCGTCTATTTCAAGGAGCATATCGCGCCGAAGCTCGGTTTTGCCAAGGGAGATGGCCCATCGACGGAGCTTGTCAAAGGGCTGGAGCAGTACGGCGTGTTCATTAACTTCACCCGAGGCCTCGTCGCTCGCGGCTACTCGGACGAAGAAGTCGGCAAAATCATCGGCGGCAACTGGCTGCGCGTATTCGAACACGTATGGGGGAGCTAATCGATGACGATAACAAAGGCGAAGATATATAACTTCTATTGCGCTGGTATATATGAAGGCCGCATTCGGTTTACGGATGACGGCAAAATCATGCATGCCAAAGTGAACGCCAGACAGCGCACGCAAATGCAGGAGAACGTGCTGGACGACAGATCGAAGTATGCCCTTCCACTTCAGCAAATCCGCGAAGCGATGCCGCACTACCTGAAGACGGAGTGGGCAGGCGACCGCGTGACCGCCTCTAATGGCGAGATCTATCATCGCCATCTGACTTACAAGGACGAGCAAGGTCGCGTCTCTCAGGTGTGGGCGAAGCGCGGCGGCACAGCGGTCGACATCGTCACGCTGGACGGCGAAGTGATTGCCTTCCTGACGCCGAACCGCTACGGCATGGAGATTATCGTAGAGGAAGGACTCGAGAAGCTGACGCCACTCGTCGTGTACGATGATCCACTCTTGTCGAAGCCCGAGTACGGCGTGAACGATCTCGGCACCTTCCTTATTCCGATGCGTGATGGCGTGAAGCTGGCAACGGACGTCTACTTGCCGGAAGGCATCGCGCCTGGCACCAAGCTGCCGACCATTCTCGTTCGGACCTGCTACGACCGCAATGGACGCAAAGAGAATTTCATGCACTGGGTTAGCAAAGGCTACGCCGTCGTCAATCAGGATGTGCGCGGACGCGCAGATTCCGAGGGCGAGCTCGTGCCTTTCTACCATGAGCGCGAGGACGGCGCAGGCACGATCGACTGGATCATCACCCAGCCCTGGTCGAATGGCGATGTCGGCATGTGGGGCGCATCGTATCTTGGCTATGTGGTCATGGCCGCATCCACGAGCGGGCATCCGAATCTAAAAGCCGTCGTCAACGAAGTCAACGTCGGCACCCCGTTCGTCGATACCGTGCGCCGGGGCGGAACGGTCTGCTCGTGGCCGCTGCTTTGCTGGACGCTGGCGCAGTCGGTCGGCACGCGGACGGATTTTCAAATCTTCGCAGGCATTACGGTCGATCCGGCGAAAGCGGTGGACGCGCGCCCAATCAAAGAAATTCCGCAGCAAATGATCGGCCGCAGCTCCGGTCCATGGGACATGTGGAGCGAGCATCCGGAATACGATGAATACTGGCAGAACTGTAATCACGCGGAGCGCGCCCACCAGATCAAGGCGCCCATGTTCGTCATCTCCGGCTGGTATGACGGCGACAGTCCGGGCGTCTCTGAGACGTGGCGGCTGCTCACCGAGCATGACGTGCCGAATCGCAAAATCTGGCTCGGCCCGTGGGAGCACGGCCCGAACCGGGCGCGCGATCTGAAAGGCGTCGCCTTCGGCGAAGACGCCGTCGTCTACGACTACGACGTGAACGTACTGCGCTGGTTCGACCGCTATCTCAAAGGGATCGAGAATGGTATCGACTCGGAGCCTAGAGCGAGCTATTACGTGGTCGGCGAGAACAAATGGCGTACGTCCGCAGAATGGACGCCGGCCGAATCGACCGTAACGCCGTTCTATCTCGGCAGCGGCGGTCGTGCGAATTCCGCCTTCGGCAACGGCACGCTACAGCTGCAACCAGCTGCCGGCTCCTCGCAGGCGGAGTCAGACGTATACATCTATAATCCGACCGATCCGGTCGCCGATTCCGGCGAGCGCGAGCCGGAGAACCGCCGTACGATTGAGCTTCGTCAGGATGTTCTCTGCTATACAAGCGAGCGGCTAACCGAAGAACTGACAATTGCAGGCGAGCTCTCGGCCATGCTTTACGCGGCAAGCTCCGCGGTCGACACCGACTGGGTCGTCTCGCTAAGCGATGTGGACGAAGCGGACAACTCGATTCTGCTCTCGAGCTACATCGTCCGCGCGAAATATCGTAGTGGCTACGACAAGCCGGAGTTGCTGACACCAGGCAAGGTGGATCGATATGACATCTTCATGCCGAATATCGCGCATCGTTTTGCCGCAAATCACCGTGTCCGCTTCTCGGTTACCTCATCGAGCAAGTTCGTCGCTTTCCCGAACTCGAACACAGGCATTAATCCGTACGACGATCCGAGTCCGATTGTGGCGACGCAGACGATCCATCACTCGGAGCAATATCCGAGCCATGTGCTGCTGCCGGTGCTCGGCTAGGTACCGGGACGGGCCAATGTAGAGTAACAAAAAGCACCCCAATAGGGGTGTTTTTTGTTGCCCGAGAAAACCCGCAGGACTTCTCTCTGATATAGTACCTTGGCTTTCTCGTTAATGCGGGGTACGTGCTACCCCTCTTTGGCTCTAAGTCCCTGATTTACTCCTATGTAGGGTACGTCGTACCCCACCTTGGCTCAAAACCCCTGATTTCCCCCATTGTAGGGTACGTCGTACCCTTCTTTGATGAGAATTCCCCGGTTTACTCCATAAAGTAGTGAACCTGGGCTCTCCTTGGTCCTATTCGGCGAAATATCGTAAATGTAGTGACCCTGAGGATACTCTTTAGCCGATATCGGTGAATTCTTGCCAATGTAGTGACCCTGAGGACTCTCTTTGGTTAATGTAGTCCACTCAATCCACCGGTTTTCCGCCATTGTAGTCCACCATACCAGCTTCATGCGTTCCATCCACCGGTTTTTCACCAATCTAGTCCACCAAGCCAGCTTCTTTCGCTCAATCAGAAAAAGCCTTATCCATTTAAGGATAAGGCCCATGCTACCCGAGACTTTCTCGGACATTCTAAGCACCCCGATGTGGGGTGCTTTCTCATTGCCGCTGGTTGTTTCTCGGCCTACTGCATTCTCGCGTACAAAATATAGTCCAGCGCTTGTGGCGTCCCCCCGGCTTCCTTCAAAGCCCGGTTAATCTGCCCACGATGATACTGCCCATGTAGAACGACCTGTGACAAAATATCCCGAACCGACGTGCTGAACATGACTCCGCTCTGATTCGCGTAAGCGATCATTTCGTCCATCTTCTCCTCGGTCAAGCTGTTCATGTATGCGCGGTAATTCGCCTCGTTGCTCGCCAGCAGGTCCGTAAGTGAGTCGAGGTCTGCGTCATCAGACCATAGCTGCAGATGCACGCTGCTCTCGCCAGTCAGCCGCGTGATCCAGACCTGCTCAGCGGTTGCAAGATGGCGCATCAGCTTCACCGCGTCTGCCGGGTTTGCCCCGTTAGCACGCAGCCCAGCTAACAGCTGTCGATCCGCCCAAATTTGATGCTCAATCATGCGCTTTATCGTTTGCATCGTCTTAAGTCCCCTCCGATAAGAAGCCTATCTTACTAGCTTCATTATACGGCTGCCGTTACCGATTGCGAAGCGTCTCCAGCAGCTTCACTAGTCTGCCGAACGACTCGTTCATGCCGCCTTCCATACCGGATTGCAGCATGCCGTCGCGGTCTGCGACCGAGCGAAATACCGATTCCATCTTTACAACGGTCCGCTCTCCTGGCAGCTCCTCGAACACCGCAGTCTCTAGCGTCACATGTCCGCGCTCAGGCAGGCCAAGGAATTCGAACGTCTGCACGATCCGCAGCGGAGCAGTCACTTCATGAAACACACCGCAAAAGGCATACTCGCCGCCGCTTGGGTCCTTGGAGACATACTTCCACGCTCCGCCGTCCCGCGCTTCGAACTTCTCCAGCTGCATCGTCAGTTGGCTCGGCCCCATCCACTGCACGAACAGGTCTGCATCGGTGAACGCCTCGAATACGAGCTCGCGCGGCGCATTAAACTCTCTCTCGATTAGAATCACTTGCTTGCCCGGCTCAGCTGTTAGCTTCGTTTCATTCAACACTGTCATTGTTCTTCATCCCTCTCATCTGTTTGAGTACGCGGCTTGTTCTGCTGCTGCTCCATCCGCGCCTGCAATAAACCGTCTAGCTTCTCGAAGCGCTCGCTCCACAGCTGTCTATACCGCTTCGCCCATGCCTCCACCTCGAATATCGCCTGCTCATTCAAGCGATATATCCGCTGCTGCGCCTTCTTCTCCACAGTGACCACGTTCGCCTCACGAAGCACCTTGAGATGCTGCGAGATCGCCTGTGGACTAACAGTGAAGTAGCTGCAAATATCAGTAGCGGTCAGGCTTCCTTTCTCGGCTAATAATTCAACAATATGACGTCTATTGGAGTCTGAAATTGCTGTGAAAATGTCCATGGACTTATTATAAACCAAACACTTAATTAAGTATACACTTAAATAAAAATAATTAAAAAACAGCCGAGCCTTCACATCCGCTCAGCTGCCCACACACTTATACTAGCTTTCTCTAGCTTACTCCGGCTTACTCTTCGGCAGCGGCTTCGTAATCGAAATCAATACGAGGCCGACGATTAGCACAACAATCCAGCCTACTAGAGAAGGCCAGCCCTCCGGCAGCCATCCTAAGAACCGATAGATAATCGGCTTGCCGAGGATCGCGCGCACCAGAGGCTGCACAAGCAGAGCCAGTGAGAGAAGACTAAGGATGATGCCGAGTACGTGCAGCCAGTCATTCTGAAACTTTTTCAAAAAGGGTCACTCCACTTCGTACGTTAATGAAGACTCTCCGCGCATTCCACGACGGTCGTCTCAGCCGCCCGCGTTCGCCAGCCCAGCAATTGCCGCGCCTTCTCCGGCGTATGCGTAAATCTCCGTCCCAGCATCGGCACAATCGACCGAAGTGATCCATCGAAGATCGAGAGCACGCGCAGGACGAAGTCAGGGATCATGCGTGTCGGCGCCTTACTAGCTCGCTCGCCTAGCTTGGCACGCAGCACCTGCGAAATTTCGTGCATCCACATGAAGCCCGAGACGGCGATGAATCGCTGCCCGGCCGCTTCGCTTGCGGTCATCGCAAGGATATGCAGCTCCGCCAAGTCCCTCACGTCAACGATTTCGAAGCCGAGACGAGGCGTCCCCGGCAAGCGCCCCTTCACGAGACGCTCGATAACCTGCACAGAGCCATTCTGATTCGCCTGCGACAATACCGGACCAAAGATCGCGCCTGGCAAAATCGTCGTAAACGAAGTGCCACCGGCATTCTCATTCATGAACTGCCATGCAGCCATCTCGGATAACACTTTGGACTTACGGTATGAGTCCAGTTTATTATCTTTGGGATCGCTCCACAAGGTCTCGTCTATGATCCCTTCCTCACGGTAGGATGTCGGTGTGCAAGCCGCCAAGGATGAGGTCATCACGACGCGCCGCACGCCGGCTTTAACGGATGCACGAAGGACGCGCAGCGCTCCATCGCGCGCAGGTCCGACGAGCGAGTCCAGATCGCGAGCGTTGTCATGGCTAAGCGGCGAAGCGACATGAAGCACGTAATCACAGCCAGACACGGCAGCGCCCCATCCCTCGTCCGATGTTAAATCAGCCGCATAGAATGACAGCCGGTCGCCCGGATCAACCTCTGCTGCAATGCTCGCCCGAGCAGCCTGCTCCTTAGACAAGCTGCGCACCGTTGTGCGAACCGTATAGCCGCGCCTCAGCAGCTCTACAACGCACCAGCCCCCGACATATCCTGTACCACCCGTTACTAATACGACCTCTTTTGCTTGATCCGACTTCTCTTTCTTCATGCTCATATTGCCTCCTAGACTCTACTTGGACGATTCGGTTTGATTCGTTATAGACCCAACATAAACGAAAAATGACCAACGGTCAATAATTATTTGACCAGTGGTCATTTTTTAAGGATGTGCTATAATACGTGAAGATAAGGAGGCTTGTATGAGTCGAGAAGAGAAGAAACAAGCTACGTTGCAGCGCATATCCGAGGCCGCATTCCAGTTGTTTTCGGAGAAAGGGTTCGAGGAAACGAGTGTAGCGGAGATTACGCAAGCAGCCGGAGTGGCGAAAGGAACCTTCTTTAATTATTTTGCAACGAAGGAAGAGCTGCTCTTCACCTTTCAGAAGGACTTCTACCTCCTTGAGCTGTTCAGCCTGAACGATAGACCTGGCCCTTATACGCCGCTCATTCTCACCTTCCTAAAGGAGCTGGGCGATTCGATGAGCGCCAATCCCGCCCTGCTGCGCTCGGCGCTTCAGCGGTTTCTGGCTGCAAGCTCCGCCGATAAAGTCAAAGCAGGCCACGAGGTGAAACTGCAGGCGATTGTCGAGCTATTCGCCAAAGGGCAGCAAGCCGGCGAGTTCACACACTCGATTGCTGCAGAAGAGCTGGCGTCAACCGCCTTGCAGCTTTATTTTGGAACATTAGTGACATGGAGTACCGGCATGGGCGGCCAAACAGGGCTCGGTGAGCAGCTGCAAACCGCATATCGTGTGTTTCTACGCGGCATTACGTTAGAGCAAGATTAATGGAGGTTGTTAAGCTTTGACTTGGATGATTCGAGAACTACAGACGGAAGATAACGCGGCCATTGAGCGAATTATACGGGAGTGTTTAATCGAATTCGGAGGCAACCGGGCGGGACTGGCTTGGGAAGACGCGAGCCTCGGCAGGCTGGCCGAATTCTATGAGCCAGAAGGACACGCCTATTGGGTCATTGAGCAGGACGGGGAGGTCGTGGGCGGCTGCGGGATTGCTCCCTTTGCCGAATCCTCTGAAGTGTGCGAGCTTCAGAAAATGTATCTGCTTCCGCACGCGCGCGGCACCGGAGTGGCTGCATCCCTGCTGGATACGGCGCTGGTGTTCGCAAGGCAGCACTATAAGCAGTGCTACTTGGAGACGCTGTCGAATATGGCAGCAGCGAACCGTTTCTACGTGAAGCACGGCTTCGAGCAGCTTGACGCGCCGCTTGCCGGATCGGAGCATTTCGCATGCGATGCCTGGTATATCAAGTCGCTTGGCTAACGGAATAGCCGAAGTACGCTCCCGATCTCGGTTTGCGGCTTCGGCTTTATTTTATCTCAACTGCGCTGGCGTTGGGCTTGCCCTTGCTCATAAGAAAGGCGTAATAAACAACGTAATAAGCGAACATGATAAGGATAAGTCCGGACGACCAACCGCTGCCTCCAGTTGCAAAATTATAGCTACTTTGGTCCTGCGGCATGGTCATAATTCCATACATACGATAGGCGAAACGTCCGATGAACAACGCGGTCACGATGCTGCCGATCCATACATTCGCCTTGTAGTGAAGCTCGGCGCCGCGGCGTTCGAATGAAGTCATTGACGCGCCAACAAGTCCGAGAACGACACCTAACACAATGCCGAGCATATCCGAAACAACGCTGACCGCGGTAAATCCGCTTTCCACCATGAATAAGACCCCAACCGCCGCAAACAGAACCATCCGAAAGCCAAGTCTTCTCGGCCGCAGCGCACTCCAAGAGAAATTACTGCGCACCCGCCGGAAGATCCGGTACCCCACGAACAATAGGGCCATTACAATAATCATCTGCTGCATCTATATGCCTCCTTTAATTTCGTGAATCGTGATCGTCGCTAACGAGTACAATCATACCCTGGCAAGGCTCGTCCGCACGACCATCCTCAGATAGAAACAGACTTCGGCGCACCCTATATCTGTAGATAGAGAAGCTCAACTTTGCCCTCAACTTCGATTGCTTTCCGACGCTTCGCATGGCTACAATGAACATAACACAAAGCCAATCGTGGCGGTGTTCCCAACGATCGGAGGCAAGCACCTATGCTGCAGCTGCATGACAGACGATCATTCATCCGCTCGGCAGCCGGGGCGGTATTCATCGCCATTCTTATGAATATGAACGGATTTTTCTCAGGCTCCCCCCTCAAAATCGCACTAAATATACTTATCTTAGCGACTTATATCATCCGATTCGTATATCGCGGCTTCTGGCAAACGAGACGAAAGTCGCTCGTGTTCGTTGCGCTCGCAGCAGCAGAAACGGCAGCAGGCATGATCTTCTATCATGAGAACGTGCTGCTTTATTTTCTGGCGATTATCGTTGTGACGACAACGATCCGTTTGGTACTTGGCACAAAGCGAATTCCAATGCTAGCGGTAATGATTACAATTGCCGGACTATATACCGCCTTCGGCGATGAAAGCTTGAGCAGCTTCGTCTCTTTCGTCATTATCGCTGTGTTCTTCTTTTTCACCGTGCAAAGCCGTCGCCAACGCGATGCGATCAATGAGGAGAATAAACGCAATTTGGTGGAGCTTCAGGAAGCTTACGTCCATCTGCAAGAAGCGTCCGTCACGTCCATGCGGGGGGCAGTAATGGACGAACGCACGCGAATTGCTCGCGAAATCCATGATGCGGTCGGGCACAGCTTGACTTCATTGATCGTTCAGATGCAGGCGCTGCGCTATATGATCGTGAAGGACCCTGAACGGGCGGAGCAGTCGCTAGCCGGTATGCTGGAAGTGGCCCGCCAAGGCCTTCAGGACATTCGGACTTCCGTTCATTCACTTGCCGATGATCGGACGATGTCCGGGCTTGCTTCGATTAAGGCGCAGCTTGCACGGATGGAGGCGACTGCAAACATCACCTATAGCTTCGAGGCCAAGCTGCCAGAGGAAGAAATTACAGTAGAGAACGCGACCTTGCTCTTTCGCCTCATGCAAGAAGCTATCACTAATATTGTTCGTCATTCCGAAGCGGAGTATGTCGATGTGCGGGTATGGTCAGAGGAGGAGCGAATCGTGCTGATCGTTCAGGATAACGGAAAGGCAAATGCAAGCGAAGCGGTCCGGGAGGGTTTTGGACTGAAGACGATGCGGGCGAGGCTTGAAGAGGCTGGCGGTCGGCTGACCTTTGGAGCAGCTGTTCCAAATGGGTTCCAGATTAGAGCAGAGCTGCCGATAAGCGTAGCAGAAGAGGAGACGAAGGAGACGAAGGAGGAGATTCGCAGGTGAATATGATGACAGGCGGTAAAATAAAAGTATTACTCGCAGACGATCAGAAGATGATTCGGCAAGGCTTTAGCTATGTCATCAGCTTGCAGGACGATATGGAGATTGCCGGCGAAGCGGCTGACGGCAATGAAGCCGTTGCCCAGGCGCTCGCTCTGCTGCCGGACATTATTCTGATGGATATCCAGATGCCAGGCATGACAGGCATTGAAGCCTCGAAGCTGATTACCAAACAGCTGCCTAGCGTTAAGATCGTTATCCTCACCACGTTCAACGATCCCGATTACATCTACGAAGTGATCCGCTCAGGCGCCGTCGGCTATTTGCTGAAGGATGCGGACGTGGAAGATATGCTCGAAGCGATTCGATCCGCCTATCGGGGTGAAGCCGTGTATCGAACTGAGCTTGCTGCAGACGCACTATCCCGCGCGGTCTCGTCGGCTGTGCTTCTACCGGCGTATACCAGTGGTTCTGAGGATTCTCCGCTGCCGGAGCCGCTCACCGAACGGGAACAAGAGATCCTCCAGGAGATGGCGTATGGTCTGCGTAATGACCGCATCGCGCAGAAGCTTTTTATAAGTGAAGGTACTGTCAAAAGCCACGTCCATCGCATCCTGCAAAAGTTCAGCTGTGAAGACCGGACGCAGGTTGTCGTAACTGCGCTGCGCAGAGGCATGGTGAAGTGAGCAACCGGCTGGCGCACTAACGGCGGCTAGCTGCCCGAAATCAACGTCCACAGCTGCTTGCCAATCAGCAGCACGGTAACGAAGACGAACAACAGCTTCACGTACTTCGTTCCCTGCCGAATAGCAAGCCGCGAGCCGGCAAACGAACCGAGCACCATTGCTGCGCCCATCAGAAACCCTAGGCGGAAATCAACCCAGCCCAGTGATAGAAACACGATCAAGCTCGCCACGTTGCTCGTGAAATTAAGCAGCTTCGCATTGCCTGCCGCTTGAACGAAATCGTATCCGAGCATGATGAAGATAAAGATGAGGAACGAGCCTGTTCCCGGCCCGAAGAAGCCGTCATACGCGCCGAGCACGAACGCCGCCGCAATTGCGCCGAGCTGCGCAGTCGTCGTCAGCTTGCGATATGTCCCTTCCATCCCCCAATTACGTTTCAGCAGCGTGTAAATCGTGACGCCGATCAGCATGACAACAATCGCTGGCCGCAGCCAATCCGACGGAATGAGCTGTAGCAGCAGCGCCCCTCCCGCCGCGCCCACCGCTGTGAACGGGACAAGCTTGCCCGTGCTGCGCAGATTGATTTTGCCAGAACGCCAGAACGTGATCGTGCTGGTTACGGACGAGAACGATGCCGACAGCTTGTTCGTCCCGAGCGCCAGATGCGGCGGCAGCCCTGCTGCCAGCAAGACCGGCACGGAGATCAATCCTCCCCCGCCCACCGATGAATCAATAAAAGCAGCTAGAAATCCGCCGCCTACCATTAATGCGATAATTCCCCATGTTAGTTCCATAGTTGCTTATCATTTAACCCCTTTCAAATGACGCGTAACACAAGAAGCAGGCCGCCCAAGCGACCGCCTGTAACACCTTGTACAGAATCTCAGCTTTCGGCATGAAAATCAATACGCTGCTTGGGTCAATTCCATCATTTACATATAGCCGCCGCTTTAGTTTCCCTTTATCCTTAGGCATTGCACTGCCCTATCACATATCACGTTAAGGAGCACAAGGAAATGAATACATGGTTAAAATGGGCTCTCATCCTCCCTCCCGCGTTCGGCTTCGGCATGTGGCTTGGGGCGCATCACCTATCCTCGGAGCATGAATGGCTTCTATTGCTTGGCGTGTTCGTCCTTGTATTCGCACTATTCTACGTCCCGCGATTGCATATCCTGTTATGGACGCAAAATATGAGCAAGGTAGAGACCTTCCTCCAGCGGACGAAGGTGAAATATCCGCAAAATGGCTTGCTGCTCGATTCGGCTAATGGCGAATTCGATGCGGTAGAGCGGACTATTCCTCTCATTCGCAATAAGCAGGCACAGACCGCAGCCCGTATCTCGCTGCATATTGAACGGCAGGAGCTTGCCGAGGCGAGTCAGCTCGTGAGCGAGATTCGATCGGACTCGCACCGCAGCTATTCGCAAGCTTTGATCGCGGTGCTTACGAGCGATTATAATCGCGCGGACACGTTCAAAGCGGCTATTCGAAGCAAGGCGCTCCGTCATGTCGTTGACGCGGAGATTGCATTCAGGAAAGGCAATCAAGAAGAGGCGGATCAAGCGGGACAGCTCGCCATGGCGCATGCCGGAGGCGTGCTGAAGCTCATGCTGACCAAATCGCTGGAGCGTCAGAAGAACGATGCGATGCGGCGGACGTATTTCTAACTAAAAAAATGGCCGATGCTCATCCGCGATTGGGATGAGATCGGCCATCTTCTTTATTAGCGACGATAGAGATCGTATTACTCGCTTCCGCCAAAATGTCTCCAATTTGGCAAACGATCCAGCGTAATGCAAGAAGGATGGTCGTAGATCTTGCGCAGCTGCTCGTCCGTCGTCGATTTGCCCTCCAGTACGAAGCCTTCGCCCCACGTCATATACCAAAGCCACGGCGTGCTGCTTGCCATCAGTTGATCCGGATCGGGAATCGCGCCGTTCTCGCCGAACGCAATCATCTTCTTCCCGCCCGCAAGCGCGTCTGTGAGTTCAAAATGTTTGCGAACAGGGCCATAATTGCCCGATGGCGCGTAGATATCGCAGCTGTCGATGTCGGACTCTCCATCACCTGGATACCATTCTTGAACCGAGGAGTTCCAAACCCAGATCAAGTTGTTCAGCTGATGCATATTCGTGAACCGGTCGTACATGAGGCGCCATAGCTGCTTGCAGGGCTCAGCCCCGAATGCTCCCCACCAGAACCAAGCGCCGTCCGCTTCGTGCAGCGGCCGCCAAAGCACAGGCACATTATGATCGCGCAGCTTCTTCAGCTGCTCGGCAACGCAATCCATATCGGCGAGCAGCAGCTCATGCTCCTTCGTTCCCGGCGTAAGCGCAAGCGGAAGATTGAAGTCTGTATTCTTCGAATAAAAGGTTTTGTCCTTGCCGCCGGTCGGCGCATACCAGTGCCAGGTCAACGTTACGATGCCGTTATGAACGGTCGTCCACTCGATGGCCGCGCCTCGATCGAGCCCTTATTCTCTTCGATCTCGAGCAGCTTATGCGGCGTAGGCTCGGCCGTCTCCGTCGCAAGCGTATAGCTAAGCAGGTCGAAGCCGCGAATAGCAGGCTGCTTGCCCGTTACTGCGCGGATATACTCGAACTCCTTCGCAGGCGTAAACGAGGAAGCCGTGTGCTGACCCGTAAGTGTGGCGTTCCCGAATAGGCTGTTCAAGTAGTTCCAGAGCGAGAGCGTTTCTGCCGATGCGTTCGGATTGATCAGTGTACGTGGCGAGCGGTCAAGCACCGGAGCCGGAGTCTGTGTGAACATGAAGCAATCCACGTCAGCGCCGTTATCCCAAGCTTTCAAGATCGAAACCGTATGAACGCCTTCCGTGAGCCGTACGGTGCACTGGCGCTCCGTAATAAACCCTTCCGTCCTCGAGGAAATAATATAACCGTAGAAGGCGCCGTCGATACAAATTGCGTTCGTTCTTCGGCCATCCGGAATGGCATAACGGATACTAAAGTCATAGTGGCCGGACTCTGCAATATGAACGTCTACCTCAAACCAATCTCCATCCTTATGCGTGCCCTTTACATAGCCTATCCCGGTAAAATCCGGCGTCTCCGAAGCGATCTCTACGCCGTGCAAGCGGCCGCTCTCGGCTGAAACAATAATGGTGTTGTTATTCGAAACGCTAGTGTTCACGGAAAGCCCTCCATCCAATCCAAGTTTGTTTTGTATATACAATACCTGAAATGAGATAGGCCGGATATGTACAAATTCCAAACAACAAAACAAGCCTTCCATCCTTAGAAGAGCTAAGGCGAAAGGCTTGTTCCATCTTAGAAATTAAAGTTGTCCGGATCGGGACCAACACGAAGATTCTGGTTCAGCCCGTCGATACGCGCCATCTCCTCGGCTGTCAGCTCGAAGTCGAATACGGATGCGTTCTCGGCAATACGATGTGCTTTTGTCGACTTCGGTATCGTCACGACGCCGTGCTGCAAATCCCAACGCAGGATGATTTGGGCAATCGACTTGCCGTGCTTCGCTGCGATTTCTTGCAGAGTTGGATCGTCCAGCAGCTGTCCTTGCGCAAGCGGCGACCATGCTTCGATCTGGATGCGATTATCTGCGCAGAATTTGATCAGCTCGCCCTGCGACAGACGCGGATGGAGCTCCACTTGATTGACCATAGGCACGATTTCGGCATCCGCCAAGAGGTCCTGCAGATGATGGACGTGGAAGTTGCTGACGCCGATTGCGCGGACGCGGCCCGCTTTGTAGAGCTGTTCCAGGGCACGCCAAGCGTCCTTGTATTTACCTTTTACCGGCCAGTGGATCAGATACAGATCTAGGTAGTCGAGCCCCAGTTTCTCCAGGCTTGTCTCGAATGCGGCCAGTGTCGATTCGTAGCCGAGATCCGCGTTCCACACTTTGGACGTGATGAACAGCTCCTCACGGCTTACTGGCGTTTCCGTGAGCGCCTCGGCAATTGCCTGTCCGACGCCTCGCTCGTTGTTATAAATCGCAGCTGTGTCGATGCTCCGATAGCCGAAACGGATGGCCTCCTTCACGGCGTCAATCAGCTCTTGCCCTTCCTCGACTTTGAAGACGCCGAGCCCTAGCCAAGGCATCGCCACCCCGTTATTCAGTACCGTTGTATCCTGTAGATGCTTTGCTGTTGTATTCATTATTTAATATCCTCCTTATTTTCATCCATCTTTATTGTTGTCCTACTCTTGCTACTCTTGCTACTCTTGCTACTTTGCTCACGCAGTCATCTGTTGCCGATCTTTCTCCGTCTCAGCCATCTGATCCCGCTTCTCCATCACGCTGCTCCATTTTGTCAGTACAGCAGCAGCAGCTACCATCAAGGCGCCAACCCATGCGGTGTGCACAAGTCCCACTTGCTCGGCCACGATGCCGCCTACATAAGCGCCAATCGCAATACCGGCATTGAACGCGGCAATGTTAAGCGCCGATGCCACATCCGTCATCTTCGGCGCGAACCGTTCCGACAGGATGACCACATAAGTCTGCAAACCCGGCACGTTCATGAAAGCAAGCAGCCCCATGAGGAAAATAACGAGCAGCGCCGGTCCCTTGAACGGAGCGGCAAAAGCGAGCAATAGCAGTACGACAGCCTGCGCAGCGAACATGTACAGCAGCGCCTTAAGCGGCCTCCGGTTCGCCGCCCGTCCGCCAATCAGATTGCCGATCGCGATGGCGATCCCATAGACGAACAGAATTGCAGCGATCGTCTTCGCGCCAAATCCAGTTACTTCATGAAGCAGCGGTGATAAGTACGTGAAGACAACGAATGTGCCTCCATAGCCAAGAGCGGTTATGGTAAAAGCGAGCAGTAGACGGCTGTTCGAGAGCAGCTTGGTATGGTCACTCATCCTTGTACGTGTGCCGCTGTTTAATTCGCGAGAGACGAGCAGCGCATTCGCGGCTAGCGCCACGAGGCCGATTAGAGCAATGGCAATGAAGGAGCTCCGCCAGCCCCACTGCTGACCGAGCAATGTGCCGAGCGGTACGCCGGTCACCGTCGCAATCGTCAGTCCAGAGAACATAATAGAGATCGCGCTCGCACGGCGATTCTCCGACACAAGGCTAGCCGCAATCGTTGAGCCGATGGACATAAAGACGCCGTGTGCGAAAGCCGAGATGACGCGCGCCGTCAGTAGCAGCGTAATTCCATGAGCCATCGCAGCTATGCTGTTCCCGGCAATGAAGACCGCCATAATCCATAGCAGCAGCGTCTTGCGCGGCACGGCCCCGGTCAATGAAGTCAGAATCGGTGCGCCGACCGTAACGCCAAGGGCGTATATCGTGACCGTAAGTCCAGCTGTACGTACTGTTATATGCAGGTCATCAGCGATGAGCGGCAGCAGCCCGACGCTAATAAACTCGGTTGTTCCAATGGCAAATGCACTTATAGCTAGCGCGATGAGCGCGAGCGTGCTTTTTCGATTCGTATGCATCAATCGTTCCACTCCTTACAGCTTGGTATTCACCGGCCGGTAGTGCTATTATAGTGGAGACCATCCACAGCGAACAGTACGCACTCTTAAGTGCTATAGGCACCAAAAAGTACCCTACTCTCATTTTCATACACAACCTAACTTGAATAAAGGGGCCCTGCAAATATGGAGAAGAAAAAATATAACATTTCGGTCGAAGCGACGCTAGAGGTCATCGGCGGCAAATGGAAATGCGTCATTCTATGCCATCTCACGCATGGCAAGAAGCGGACAAGCGATTTGAAACGGCTCATGCCCGGCATTACGCAGAAGATGCTGACGCAGCAGCTGCGAGAGCTCGAGAACGACGGAATCATTAATCGAATCGTCTACAATGAGGTGCCACCGAAGGTGGAATACGAGCTCACTGCATACGGCTGGACACTGAAGCCGACGCTGGATTCGTTATGCTCATGGGGTGAGCATCATATTGTGAAGGAGTACGGCGATAAATTCGCCGTGCTGGAGGATAGTATTCTTAATCGATAACCAAATGACAAAAAGGCCGGGAGCCTTACCGCAATGGTAGGCGTCCCGGCCTTCTTTACATCTTCTCCACAAGCACAGACGGATTCGTCTTCACCGGCTTCGCATACATCTTATTCAGAACAATCGTTTGAACGATAATGAATATCCCGCCCACCGACCAATAAAGCGGCAGTGCAGCAGGCATGGCAAAAGCAGTTACACCCATCATAATCGGGGAAAGCAAGCCGATGTAAGCGAGCTGGTTATTGGTATTCGCATTAGGCTGAAGCTGCGCCGACATCTTCTGAGAGACGCGGAATTGAACGAAATAGACTGCCGCCGCGATGAACGGCAGGACCATGTCCGCTTTCCCTAGACTAAACCAAAGGAAATTATGTGCAGCAATCTCTGGTGTACGGCGTATCGCGTAGTAGAATGCAAGCGTGATCGGCCACTGCAGCAGCATCGGCAAACATCCGACATTGAGCGGATTAATTTGATGCTTCTGGTACAACTGCATCGTATCGGCTTGCTGCTGTCTTTTGGCTTCCGGACTGGCATCTTTGTACTTCTCTTTAAGCGCGTCCAACTCCGGCTGAATAACAGCCATCTTCACTCGCATCGACACCTGCTTCTTCGTCTGATTCATCATCAGTGGCACGATGGCGGTGCGGATGATCAATGTCATCAGGATAATAGATAATCCGTAATCGCCACCCAGACCGTTTGCAATCCATTTGAGCAGCAGTGAAAAAGGATAAATCAAGTAGTGGTTAAACAGCCCCGGCGAAGAGGCTTCAATCGGATTCGACGCTGATGCAGCCGAGCAACCGCTAAGCGTCAGGGCCAGCGTGACCCCGAGGAGCGCAATTAACGCGGGCTTCATCCATTTGTGAGACTTTAACTTTACATTTAACTTCATTATCAAGGTAATCCTCCCTATTGAATGTACTATGCATCAATAAGGGAAGGACAATCGGTATCATCAGGTGACTCTTTGCGTCTAATGGTAAGCACAATCCACCGCATCATATTGGTCCCACGGGGCAGATTAATGGGCTCTGCCACAGATGGGGCATCAGCCACCATGCCGTGATTCGGCGGAATCTCCTTGGCGGAAATGAAAGCAGAGGTAAAGGACACGATGGAGTAGATCAGACTAATCGAGAGCAATAACTGAATTAAGTCTATGAATTGATCCATCTGCGCCGCCTCCTTTTCATCCCGAGAACCTCTCGTTGTCTACCTGCATTATAGCACGCAGTGGAGTAATGATGAAATGACGGCTGGTTGGTAATGAATGCTCCCCATGCTATCGTAAGGGAATGCATATGCAGGGACGCCGACGCAGCGATTCTGATCGACACAAGCGGTGCGGGTGTCATTTCCCGCGCCGCTATTATGTTAGGCAGTCTTAGCCAACCAAGGGAGCAGCCTTCCCAATCGTTCCTTCCACCTCGTTGCCTTCCTTGCGCCAATATTCAATGCCGCCCAGCATCTCTTTTACCTTGAACCCGAGACCAGAGAGACGGGCCGCGCCTTTGGTTGCTCCATTGCAAGCAGGACCCCAGCAATAGACGACAATCGTTTGCTCCTTATTGAAGGCTACAGTAGCGCCCGCACTGATCTGGTTCGAAGGAAGGTTAATCGCACCTGGAATATGACATTCTCCATAAGCTTTCTCGCTGCGGACATCAATGAGCTGAAAGTCGTTCAGGCCATGCTGCATGTCATACCGAACATCCGCGACGTCTGTTTCGACGGCTAGCTTATTCATATAATGGCGATGCGTCTGCTCAGGCGATGCGGCAGGAGTTTCGAGTACAAGGGATTGGCGTGCTTGAATGGTCATATGAGATTACCTCCAGTGGGTTGTGGATTGCTTGATCTCAATGTATCATAGCTTCCGCAATTGGAGTTATTGATAGAAATCTATGTGATACTTCAATAATTTTGATAATTACTTCCGTCGCCAAGCAGCTCCAGGAAGCCTAGATACGCTTTGGACTTCCATTTCTTCTTTGAACAAATGAGCTGTGTGTAGAACTTGCACGCAGGATCGATGAAAGGAATCGCGACAACCTTGCCTCCCCGCACTTCCTCCGCTACTGCAATTCGGGGCAGCAACGCAATCCCGAGTCCATAGGTGACGCACTGCTTAATCGCTTCCAGACTGCCGAATTCGTAAGATAGCTTATAGGGTACCTGATTGCCTTTCAACACGCCGAGCAGCATTGCCCGGTAAGTGCAGCCATCCTCGGTCAGGATTAACGATTCGTTCTCTAGGTCTTCCACATGGATTTCGCTTCGTCCGACAAGCTTATGATCTGGGCTTGCAATGATGACTAACGGCTCTTCTCTCAAAATACGACAATCCAGCTCCGGGTCCGAGAATGGAGGGTCCAGAATAATCCCGATGTCTAGAGCCCCCTCCTTAACCGACTCGATAATGAATGGTTCGTTACCCGGTTGAATCGTAACGTTAATGTCTGGATACGCCTTCCGATAGGCCTGCAAATAAGCAGGGAGGTAGAATGAAGCAAGCGTCTCAATCGTCCCAATGGAGAGTGTCCCCTTGGACTGCTTGGCAACGACTTCCTTGGACTCATCATGCAGCCTGCAAATATCGTTCGCATACTGGAGCAGTGCTTCGCCCGCCATCGTGAGCACCATCTTTCTGCCGTAGCGCTCCAACAGAACGGTGCCATAAGACTCCTCCAGCTTCTGAATCTGCGTCGTTATGCTCGACTGGGCGTATCCAAGCGTTTCCGCAGCTTTTGTGAAGCTGCCCCATTTGGCCACTTCGCGAAAGGTCCTTAGATAGGTTAACTCCATGGGTTCTCCCCACCTCGCTTCATTCCGTTTCCCAACACTTTATCACGAGCCAATAGCTCTTGCATACGCCACAATCGGCGGCTCACCGAACGTCTGCGCGTAGTCCTCACCAAGCCATACGCCGAAGCTGGTCAATCTGTTGAACCCGAGGCTCCGGTAATACTCCGCATCCTGGCGAATGACTTCTTCGTAGAACGGCAGCGGCTGGAGCGGCTTCTGCCACTTCAAGAACCGAGAATTGTCCATCCAGTACTCAAGAATCTGGGCACCCTCCTGTCCGAACAGCTGCAGCAGACCCGGAAGATGCTCAAGCTCCTTGAAGTTCTCCGGGCAATCCGGATCGTTAATCGGTCTAGCCGAATCGCGGTAGATAGGAGCGTACTCGAGAAAAATGCCAGGATCAGGCTGCACCTTGTCCGGAGCTTGGATGGTATCCTGATAAGCCAAATAGCAATGCTGCGCTTCCGCATCAAACCGCCGAATACCTCGCAGGATGTGATTGTAGAAGATCATCGCTTGATCGGAGGCTGTCAGCGCCCGGCATCCCTCACAGTGACACACACTGCCTGTCACATCGTCGATCCAAAAGTAGTATCGCCCCGTTAGCGAAGGCACGGCTCTTGCCAGCTCTTCCGACCGCAGCTCCAGATAAGCAAGCGCCTCCGAGCTCGTCGCGCACAAGTTAAAGTCTGCATTCCGCTTCCCTGTCTCATCCATCCGGAACCAGTCGGGATGCTCGGAGAAGAGGGCACGCGGAACGAGCCATGACATGGCATGCGCTTCGAACTCGACGTCCACGTTCAGCTCCTTCATCCGCTCCACGAACTGTTTATAGATCGGCGTCTTCACAAACTCCAGCGTTTTCTCAAGCTCCTCGAGTGCTCCTTCTCCCCAACCGGGATGGATGCCTACCAAATCAAGGCCTGAATGAGCAATGAGGTCCGCCCAATAGGGACCAGCCTCCTCGGGAAGAATAAGTATGCCGCGTTTATTGTCCATATCCTCTGTCTCCTCTTGATCGCCTAATTAAAACTTGTCCGCTATATACCAGAAGATCGGAAGCGGAAACCATCCGGCGGGGATATGCGTTCCCGCTCCGATGTAACGACCATGCGGCGTCAGCAGAAGCGTCTGTGCCTGCTTCCTATCCAGCTCCACCGCGCCTGACTTAGCCGACCGTTCGACCGTCACGCCGCTCTCGTCCACAAGGGCGGTAACAGGCTGACCGTCCAGCACCGCTGAGAATTCACCCAGCGTAAGCCCTATTGTCCGATGCTTAACCGTCAAATAAGCTTCCAACACGCGGGCGAAGTCTACGATATGGTACATGTCGGACGTCTCTATCGCGTAATTCTCTGCGAAGCTGCTTAAAGAAGCATTCAGCTCCGTCTCGTACTCAGGAGCGTAAACGGCGATCCAATCGGCACCCGAATGCGACAAATACGCCTTAACTGCGCGTGGAATATCGGCTGTATTCGCCATGGCGAGCTCGGTAATTTCCTTACCTGTTTTGCTGACTACCAGATAGCCAATTAGCTTCTCCTTATCAAGCACACCAAGCGGCTGCTGCTCTAGACCCGTTAAGATGTCCGACATCTGCCCCACATCGCGTTGAACGAACGAATGCCGTGCCTCGTTCAGCTGCTGCGCAAAGGCTGCCGCTCCTTCAATCTCGAACAACGGCTTTATGGACAGCCCCTCTACGTTCACGCCCTGCAAAGCATGACGGGCATTGACTTCTCCCACCGAGTACTTAATCTTCACCCCTCCGAGGGTGAAATCGAAATACTCGTACCGCTGCCGCTGTCCGTACAGGACAAGCATGTCGTACGAAGCAGGTGCCTCTTCCAGCCACTTGTTCATGAGCACCTTCATGTGTCCTTCTCCGCGTGCTCTTGGATGGACCGACACAATCCCCAAGTATCCGACCCGCAGCGGGAAACCGCCAACCTGCATCGGCTCCGGGTACACCGCAACTTGCGCGCGCAGCCGGCCCCGCTCATCCGCAGCGACCATGTGCATGCCCGATGAATCGATGTCCTTGCTGTACATCTTTGGCAATATGGACTCCGCATCAATTTTGAATGCGTAATTAGCTAAATCAATATAGTCTTCGCGTTCATCCGGTCTTGCCATTCTATATTTCAGCACGATTAAGTTGGCCTCCTTAAGGCAGCTGTCTTAAAACTACCTACATTATACCGAAAAGTATTCACTGCGAGATGGCCTCACTCATTATGCTGTACATTCGACAAATCAATTGGTTCCTCGCTTGCAGCCTATGATGATGTGACAATTGCCATTATGCCGAATACCTTGGTTAATAAGCCCATATATGGTTTGCGAGGAGAATACGGCATGAAGAAGATTTTTAAGGTCTTGAAGCTGCCAAAGGGGCCCCTTAATGCATTCGTACGCTTTATCGGACCTAACCCGAGAACATCCATGAATCCCGTCGAACGATCCCCTATTATACGTGAGGGAACCTTCCTAAGCCCGTTTACAACCGTGATTGGTGATGTCACCATTAACACAGGTGTTTTTGTCGCACCGAGTGCCACCCTTCGGGCAGATGAGGGCTCGCCCTTCTCCATTGGTTCAAACACGAATATCCAGGATGGAGTCGTTCTGCATGGACTAGCTCATGAATATGTTCAAGTTGGCCCCGCGCGGTATTCCATCTATATCGGCGAGAATGTATCCATCGCCCACGGCGCACTTATTCATGGTCCTTGTTTAATCGAAGACGATGTATTCGTCGGATTCAAATCCATTGTCTTTAATGCGATTGTAGGCCGCGGCTCCGTGGTTTCCATGGATGCCGTCGTGACGAATGGAGTTCGAATTGCAGCTAACCGTTTCGTTCCGCCCGGCGCCCATATTGATACACAGGTGAAGGCCGACTCGCTGCGCAAAGTACCGAAGGATCAACATGAATTCGCTCGTGAGGTCATTCGTGTCAATCGTGAATTCCCTCCGTCCTATAACGCACTATTTGGTACGCATCGGTGTTCGTGCGGGATCCCCTATAATCATACATCCCTGCTGAAATAATCCCTATACTGGGCTGCAAACGGCTGACTTCCTCGTAGTATCTAAGGGCACGAATGGAAACGCCCACGTCCGCAGATAGTTGTCCAATGCTGATTAATCCCTCCACGCGCTCCCTTTCCTCCTCCTTATGTAACAATCTATCCGCAGTATAATGTCTTCCGTCGCGGAAGAGTCAATAAAATAAAAAAAATACAGAGTAGCGGCATCCTTCTCACCGCACTCTGTACTAAATAATTAATTAGGCAAATTCCCCGATATCATGCTGGCCAACAATCAGCTTGGCCGGCTCCAGATACACTCTAGTGATGACAGGCTGCGTAATCAGATCAATCTCGATATCTGCAACCTTATAACGGGTGATTTTGCCCTCCCTACGGTCGTAGACGACGTCAAACTCCTTCAACCCCAATTGATGCGTAAGGACGGAGGAACCGATTGACAAGGCGGCCGTCTCATACTCCCCGTGCTCGAATACGACCTCTGAAATAATTTCATCATCCATATCCACAATCGTAACCCGCTGGCAAAACTGGTAGTGCATACATGAACCTCTCCTTCCAGTCTTAGATGTCGATGTACCTGAGCGCTTCATTCGTGCCATTCTCCTATTTTATCGGAAAATTCGGGTTACCTTATGAGTACTCTGTATACAAAAGAATCTTCCCCGTGCTATTCCTGCTCTCTATTCGTTGATGGGCGAGCGCAGCCTCTTTCAAAGGCAGCTTCTCACTGATCTTTATTTGTATTTGGTCGCTTTCTAACATACGTAATACGTGTGTGGAAATATCTTTTAACACTTCTGGCTGTTCTTTTCTTGTTGTTCCCAAACTAAACCCGAGCACAGAACGACAGCTTGAATGGAGATCGCCTGTTTGAAGTTGTCCATATTCACCACTGGAGTTTCCGAATACCACTAAACGGCCATAGTTGGATAGACATTTCATACTTTGCGCCGTAATCTCTCCGCCAATGGAATCCAATATAATAGGGACACCCTTACTGTCCGTTAATTCGTTAACGGTCTGTGCGAAGTCTTCATTGTTGTAGCATATGACATGATCCGCTCCGGCTTCTAATGCCGTAGAAATCTTGGTTGTATGACCCACAGTTCCTATAATCGTTCCTGCGCCTAATGCCTTTGCAACTTGAATCGCTGTTGTTCCTACTCCTCCAGAGGCAGAGTGAATGAGCACCTTATCCCCATCTTGCAGTTTAGCTACGTCCGTAAGCAGCTTGTAAGACAAGAAGGAGACAATGCCATATGATCCTGCAACATCAAAACCTATTGAATCCGGGATTGCAAAAGTTAAGTTCTCATCGGCAACAATGTACTCTGCATACGAACCATGATGAGGAAACGCCATGACTCGATCACCTACAACAAATGAGATTACTTCATCTCCAACTTGCTCAATAATGCCCGCTGCCTCTAACCCCGGAATAAATGGAAGCTTCCCTTGTCCTTTATTTCCATATCTCGCTTTAATATCTGCGTAATTTACACAGGTGGTCACGACACGAATTAATACTTGATTGGAACGTATGAGGGATTTCAACGTCTACATATTTCATATGGTCGGTTGAACCAAACTGCTCGACAACAATTGCCTTCATATCCATCACCCTCTTATAACAAAGGGCCGAGCTTGCGACCGCTAATGCGGGGCAAACCGGCCCTTCATTTTATTAATATTCGCCTTTTACGACAAAGAACGAGCCCCGGATCGTTCCAGCAAGCGCAGACTTCTGCCTCGCAAACTTAAACTTCGTTTCCAGCTCCTTCGGGATCTCCATCCCCTCCGAAAGCTTGAAGCCAACGGCCCGCTTCTTCGCATCATCAACGGTGTACATGACGTTAATCGAGAGACCATCCTCGTAGAAGACATACGCAAATTTAATATTTTCCACTTGAAAACGCGACGTTTCCAGAGGCTTAGCCGCAAACTCAATATTACGCTCTTGCAGAACTCGGTTCACATAATCAAGCGTGTCCTGGCTATTGCTAGCCGGCACGACCGTGAAGGCATGCTTGTATTTGTTCATAAAATAACGCGCCTCATTCGCACGCAAACCAGCAAGCGCATCAACGACAGGCGAAGACTCTAAGCCAACGGTAGATACATTTTTGAAATCAACGATGTAGGACATGTCCATCTCTCCTTTTCTACTACCAAATAATATACCACGTGCTCTCCTAGTCTAGTATTAACAATGTTACGGCAACGAAACCGTCTCGGCAGGAATCCGCCCTGATAGAATTGCGCCGTGGGCACCAGCGGTAGACTAAACCATATCCGAAGGGGTATTATTTTTGTGCCTGGCTCGTCCGGCTGTTGAGAAAGGAGAGTACTTATTGTCATGGTTTGGCGTCAATCGATATATAAGCTATTCGCATTCTTGTGCGTGATCTATATTCTATATGCGCTCGTTATTAATCTCTTCGTTCATCCTGGTGCCGAGGCTTTTCTAAGTCACAAAATTGGTTCAGAGCATGAGGTTAAGCCGGGAATCTGGTTAAAGGTGATGTCCATTCATGTCGGCTTCGCTTGTATTGCAATGGCATCCGGTCTGATCAATTTGGTTAGCCGCAATAGTGAGAAGCACCGCCGGTTTCACCGCCTGAACGGTTACGTTTATGTCGTATCCGTGGTTCTGGTCGATTTGTCCTCTGGCTATATGGCCCCCTTCGCCACAGGAGGGAAGATAAGCAGCATGGGCTTCAATCTGCTTAATATGCTCTGGATGGCCATAACAGTGACCGCGATTGTCCACGTTCGGAAGAAAAGGATCGTACAGCATCGCCGCTGGATGGTCCGAAGCTATGCTATCTGCTTTACGAATCTGCTGATCCATCTGTTCACCTTCTTGTTGCACAAGATGATCGGCATCACCTATGTAACTAGCTATATCATTGGGCTTTACGGGGCGATCGCGCTGCTTCTCGTTTTACCAGAAGTGATCTTCAGAGTGTCGAAAAGAAAAAAAAGAGCGGCGGTGTAAATACCACGCTCTGTCCATTCATGTCGCTTATTAGGTTATTGCGGAAGCAATGCTTTCGTTACATCTTGCAGTACAGCCAGATTTGCCATGTAGTAAAGCTCCGCTGCTCTGCCCAGGTTATTGCTTCTCTTCAATGCGATACCACAGCTCACAATACTCATACCCGTCTTGATTGCTGCAGTACATTTCGAAATTACCGCCGTCAATGATCTGATACTTGGACGTTTGCAGCCACTCGGAGAATATCCGGTTCTTCAATGCAGACAAATTGTAGGTGCCGCTTCCATTCCCGTCATTCAATGTCGAGAATACCGCCCACGTAGATGCCGGCACATCAACAACGGCGTAGCCATCGTACTTGCTCCCCGCTGACTTGTAGCACGACGGACAATATCGCCCAAATCGATGTAAACTTCAACGGTTTGTCCATTGTTTGTTTGAAACGAAATAATTCAATGAGCTGCACGTGCAACCGGACGGTCCCATAATCGCCGATTTCGTAGTACATTTCGTATCGCTAAACACAAGTGTTATGATACAATACGTATTGACATCGTGCTATGTACATAGGGAACAATCAAACCTATTTTGGAGGGATTCCTATTTCACAATCATTGGCCGTTTCGTTCAAAAAAGTATTAACCGCTCTGCTTGTTTGCGCTGTTCTGTTAGCGACCGCATCGCTTGGTGGTTCGTCCGCAGATGCAGTATCTTCGCCGGGGAACTTCCAAGTATACCTGAAGCTCGACGCCATTCCGGGGGAATCCGTCGCCAAGGGCTATGAGCAGTGGATTCCGATATCTGACGTCCACTTTGGCGTAGAAGTTCCGCTGTCCCTAACTGCTATCGGTTCCGGTTCCGGTTCCAGCAAGCCCCAATTCGACGGACTCTCCTTCTCGAAGTTATTCGACTCCGCCTCTATGCCTATTTTCCTCACGTCTGTGCAAGGAAAGACTATCAAGAACGCAACATTGGTTTTTGTCAAACAAGCGCCTACTCCCGTCAAGTTTCTAACCATTAACCTCAGCAATGTGTTCATCAGCAATTACTCTTTCGACGATACCGTCGAATCTATATCGCTCGCCTACGGCATTATCTCCATCGGCTATTCTTCGCAGAAACCAGACGGCACGCTTAACGCCTTGGTCAAGTCGGCATGGGATGTCACCAAAATGGCTCCAGCAACGCCAGTCATTCCATAACCTTGAATCATTTCATACCTCGCGGGGCATTCGGGATTCGTCCTCGGATGCCTCTTCGGGTTGCCCAGGTTGGCGAATTGTTCTTTCACTATGCTACAATACTGAAATTAAGGTTTAACATCAGGGAGGACATATTACACCCATGCTTATCATCGGAATTGCAGGCGGCACGGGATCGGGAAAAACGACGGTTGCACGCTCGGTCATCGAACATCACGGATCTGACAAAGTGACGTTTATATCGCAAGACAATTACTACAAGAACCACCCCCATCTCACATTTGCTGAGCGTGAGCTGCTGAACTACGATCATCCGCTCGTGTTTGAAAACGATCTTCTAGTCGAACACTTAAAGCTGTTGCGGGCTGGAGAAACGGTCTTCGCACCGATATATGACTTCACGTCGCATTCCCGCTTCTCAGATAAGACCGAGAAGCTTATGCCATACAACATCGTCATTATTGAGGGTCTTCACGTGCTATCTGATGAGAATCTTCGGGCAATGCTCGATATTAAGGTGTTCGTCGACACCGATCCCGACGTGCGCATACTTCGCCGCGTGCTGCGGGATATCGAAGAGCGCGGTCGGTCGATCCAATCCGTCCACGATCAATATTTGCAAACCGTCAAGCCCATGCACGAGGCATTCATCGAACCGTCCAAAAAATACGCCGATGTTATCCTCCCCGAGGGAGGTCAGAACGAGGTCGGTATCCGTCTGCTCTCGATTTTGACGGAGAAATATTTGCACGCTAAAGGCGAAGCAAAGTTATAAGAAACTATAAAAGCCGTGCTGCTAACCTTTGGGGTTGGGCACGGCTTTTTTAACATGTATTCGGATTGCAATGTATCACATTGAAGTAAATACCACTCCGCATTTAGCTTTGTTCCACGCTTCGAAGAATTCATCTATGGATGGATAGCGATGCTCTTTTTTCGTAAAGTCCAGCGCAATGTACCCACATTGGTTTGTATGGATATGAAACAATACGATTTCGCCAAAAATGCTGAGCTTCTTATCAAGCGGCAGGGCGATGAATTTATCGTATGAGGTAACCGTTGTCGATCTCCTTGTTTTCGATGATATGAATGAGGGACGGATGACGCAGATCCTCGTAGATCGAGACCGTTGATTGAAGCCGCGCAATGGCTGCACCCGTACTTACACTGCTTCTCACAGTTGCTGCGCCAGCCATCTTTAGGAAGAGCTTCTTGTGATCCGCTTGAACGCCAAAGCATAAATAGCCAGAGTCCTGCTGATCGAATACAGCGAAGACTTTGCCGTACTCCGATAAGAATGCAAAATCAAATTCCTCTTTCAGTTCAAATGCAACACCATCAATGATTTTAGTTATCATAGCTACCTCCCGAAGTTACCCCGGTCCTCAGAATCGCCCATTTTTTGGTGCATTAATAAATTCGTGCTTTAGAGCCAAGACCCCTTTTCGAGAGGTCTTTTTTGAATTGTGCTACTGGGCACATGCGGATTTTCATCAAACAAGGTAATATATTTAAAATACTACCTTTACTGTCATAGTACTATATCGTATTATACAGATGCGGGGTGATTATATGAGCGAGAACAAACTTACATCCGACCTACTGCGCGGACATACCGATACGATGATATTACGGCTCTTATCTGAAGCTGACCGCTACGGGTACGAAATCGTCAAGCTAATTGCCGAGCGCTCGGACGGGGACTACGAATTAAAGGAAGCTACGATGTACTCCAGCGTAAGGCGGCTTGAGGTTGACGGTGATATCGAGTGGTATTGGGGCGATGAATCTCAGGGAGGACGACGTAAGTATTTCAGGATTACCGAAAAGGGCAAAGAAACTTATGACCGTAACAAAAGCAATTGGGAGTACTCCAAGCGAGTACTTGAAAACTTATTATGAGGAGTGTTGAGTTATGAGTGAGAAATTGACTAACTATTTGAATGGTGTCTTCGCATCGTACGATGGAGTAAAGAGCGTCACTGAACTAAAGGCTGACCTGCTCTCCGACTTACAGGAGAAGTACCGTGAACTCAAAGCCGAGGGCAAGGACGAAGAAACAGCGTTTAATATGACCATTGAGGGTATCGGCGACATCGAAGAAACGATACTGGAGGTCGCCAACCTTTCACGTTCGTTGGAGCGGCAAGTGGTGACGAACTTTAGCGCGAGCCACTTGCCACTGAGCGACTTTGCTGGCGTTACTGCACATAAAGGACAATTTAATGCTAGTGCGTTACGCGGTTCCAACTTCGCAGGCGCAGATTTGACCGGCAGTTCGTTCAAGTCAAGCGACGTAAGCGAAGCTAATTTTGACGGTGCCAATTTGACTGACTGTAGCCTAAGCACTGTAGCGCTTACGGATGCAAGCTTCAATAAATCGATCCTTGTACGCACCAACATCAGTGTTTCGGGGATGGAAGGAACTAAATTCAAGGGCGCAAGACTGACCGATGTCACGATATCCAAGACCGACCTTAGAAAAACGATCTTTGAAGGTTGTATCTTTGACGGCGTGGTCTTCGAATATTCCGACCTGAGCGGTCAGAATTTTGAAGGTCAAACCTTTATCGGCGTGAAGTTTGACAAATCGGCAGTAAACGAAGTTTCGTTTAAGGGCGCTACGCTCAAAAATGTTTCTTTCAAAGCGTATTTCTCGTTGACCAATAAGTATTACCGTTCCATCGCAACCATTTGCTTTGACGGCGCAGTCATGGATAAACTGACGTACGCTTCGCTTAAAGGTATGGGTGCCAATTTGTCCAACGTTACTGTTCGATAAGGAGGGATTAGAATGTCAGCTAAATCCATTCAAGTAACTGGGCTGCAGAAATCCTACAAGCAGCTGCAAGTGCTGAAGGGCGTAGACTTCGAGGTGGAGAAAGGCAGTATATTCGCTCTGCTCGGCTCCAACGGGGCCGGTAAAACAACGGTTGTTAGAATCCTCACCACGCTTCTCCAGAAAGACAGCGGGACCGCCATCGTAAACGGATTCGATGTTGCAGCCAAACCCGACCATGTGCGGCAGGCGATCAGTTTAACCGGGCAGTTTGCCGCCGTGGACGAAATATTGACCGGACGGGAAAATCTGATCATGATTGCAAAGCTTCGATACTTGAGCAATCCCCGTCAGGTCGCGGACGATATGCTTAGACGCTTCGGCCTGACAGACGCCGCAGACCGCAGAGTCGCCACTTATTCGGGTGGTATGCGCCGCAGGCTCGACATCGCTCTCAGCCTTGTCGGAAAACCGCAGATTATTTTCCTCGATGAGCCAACGACTGGCCTTGATCCCGAGGCACGAATCGAGGTTTGGAAGATTGTAAAAGAGCTCGCGGACGGCGGCACAACGGTATTCCTGACCACGCAGTATTTAGAGGAAGCTGAGCAGCTTGCCGACCGAATTGCCATTCTGCATGAGGGCAAGATTATCGCCAGCGGCACGCTCTCGGATCTGAAGAAGCTGTTCCCATCGGCGAAGGTGGAGTATGTTGAAAAACAGCCGACACTCGAGGAAATCTTCCTCGCAATCATCGGTAAGAAGGAGGCGAAGTAAATGGAGGCGGTAAAGAAACATTTCTTCAGCGATCTAAGCGTAATGCTCGGACGTTCCATGCGCCATATTTCTCGCAGTATGGACACCATCGTCACGGTCACCATCATGCCTATTGCGATGATGCTGCTGTTCGTCTATGTTTTCGGCGGCGCCATTCAATCCGGTATGGATAACTATGTGAATTACCTGCTGCCCGGCATCCTACTAATTGCGATTGCTAGCGGCATCTCCTACACGGCTTTCCGCTTGTTTACTGATGTGCAACGGGGAATATTCGAACGGTTCCACTCCATGCCAATATCACGCTCCACCTTATTGTGGGGACACGTGCTAACCTCGCTAGTATCTAATGCCATCTCGGTTGTCGTCATCATTCTTGTCGCGTTGATAATGGGCTTTCGTTCGTCGGCAGGCGTACTGCCATGGCTTGCAGTAGCTGGCATACTCGCGCTGTTTACACTCGCATTAACCTGGGTAGCCGCAATTGCCGGACTTTCCGCCAAATCAGTAGATGGCGCAAGCGCCTTTTCCTATCCGCTTATCTTCCTGCCGTTCATCAGCTCCGCGTTCGTTCCAACCGAATCGATGCCAAAGGCCGTTCGCGCCTTTGCCGAAAACCAACCCGTAACCTCAATCGTCGAAGCCATTCGTGCGCTGCTGTCAGGCCAGCCAGTGGGCAACGATATTTGGACCGCTCTAGCTTGGTGCGTCGGGATTCTAATCGTAGCCTATTTCTTTGCAATGCGAGTCTATAAGAATCGGGTGTGAAACTATTCTCTACAAACATGAACCTATAATCAAAATGGCTCGGGGGCCTCGCAACAGGTCACTTGCTCACAACCTGTCATAGCCCCCGAACCCGCCTCTTTATATGACAATATCCCCTTGATTGATGATTATTCTATCAGCAGTCCCTTCCCTTTGTAACCTCCGCATAAGACATAACTCAGCAAGATTTCCTTCAACATTTCTGGCTCCCACCTCGATTTATTTTCGACATTTTACGGTTCCGTTCGCGTCATAGTATACTGAACAAAATTATCACTTTGCGGACGGAACGCATGAGCGGTGAAGCCCATGACATCGGTATGCGACATTTCCCTTTTGTCAGTGTATTGAAGCATGCTGTGTATGCTCTCTGTGTCTGTATTGCGACTCCATGTAAAATCATTCCTCGGACTTCCTGCCACAACTGTCACCCTCCCATGCGATACGAATGCAAGGCTGAGCTAGCAGCTTTCGCTTTGGCTTGCCGTGCGCTCGTCGCTTCTCGATATACATACTAACGTGGATACGGAGTCTTTCTTGCTGCACTTTCGAACGGGCACGAGAAATGCTGTTGTAGATGCTGCCGACTGAGGTATGGAGATGAGCGGCGATGTCTTGCGGTGACAATTGGTCCAAGAAAAACCGCTCGAACACTTCCTTCTCCCGACTCGTCAAGCAATGCAGCAGACCACGAATACCGTCAATCAGTTCCTTGCGCAGCAGAGCGGATGTTGGATCGACTGCCTGCCGGGCTGTTTCGAGCGCATTGCGGCCTAGACGGAATAGGATTTCGTCGATATCCCACTGTACATTCACTCTTTCCGCAGTTAGGACGGTGGTGGCCTGGTGGCCTGCGCTAGTTAGCTCTGCCCCTCCGTTTGGGGTGCCCGTCGTCCAGGCTGTGAACGGTCGTTCCTTGCCGTGAGGCCCTCCGCGGCGCAGCTTCATGTAAGCTTCATTGCGCACAATTCGCGACAGCCACCTGGAGAAGCGCTCCCCGTCCACCAGCGAGCCCAGCTTGAGGAAGGCTTTAACCAACGCTTCCTGCACGATATCCTCGGCCATATGCCAATCTTGGGTCATCGACTGCGCCGTGCCCATTGCCCTTGCCCGGTGTCGCCGAACAAGTTCGCCGAAAGCATCCGGATCGCCTTCCCTGGCCCTGGCTACAAGCTCCTTATCGTACGCTGGCTGCTGTTCGATCTGCAACATCCTCCCCCCTTTTGTCCCACATTATGTTTGATGCCAATTCGCCGAATTTTCTCACCGGGAGAATAAAAGTTCGTGTTTTGCTTAAAAATAAAGAGCTACGGCATCTACTCGCCGTGCTCTGTTATGAATTGATTATCTGAGCAGAGTCAGCGCAAGCCTCATCTTCTCTATATATGCGGCTTCCCCGCCTGTACACATGAACTTCACGTTCCCGCTCCCCAAGCCGGTATCGATACCATAGCGATTAAGTAATGCCGACAATCGACGAACAGTACCTGCGTTTCCATTGATGATCTGGATGTGGGGCGGAAGAACGTCGCGGAGAATATCTGTATAAAAAGGATAATGTGTGCAGCCTAATACGATAATGCCGTAATTGTCTAAATCATACGGGGCAAACTTTGCTCGGAAGTACTCCCCCAAGATGTGTTTATCAAACTGAAGCAATTCGCAATATTGGACAAGCTCAGGCATCGGCAACGAGTCCACAATTCCATTCTCATCCACGCGGGATACAAGCGCATAATATTTAGGCATCTGCAGCGTAAGTGGTGTAGCAAAAACAAGTACTCTCTTACCTGTATTTCGGTTCATCTCCACGGCAGGTTTGACAGCGGGCTCCATGCCGATAATCGGTAGCGAATACGTCTCTCTCAGCTCATTTATTGCAATGCTTGTCGCTGTGTTGCATGCAATAACAAGTGCATCGATGCCCTGCTGTATCATCGTCTCCACAGCTTCAAAGACGAAGGCACGCACCTCTTCCTGCGACTTGGTTCCGTATGGGACGTGCGTCGTATCAGCCATATAGAGATAATCCTCAGCAGGAAGAAGCCTCAGCGACTCCGCCAACACCGTAAGTCCGCCAATTCCAGAATCAAAAAAACCGAGTCTCATAGATGGTCAATTCCTATCGAATGTATTAGTTATTCTACTATATACAGCATATCGCGATTGAAGTACCTAGGGCAAGAAGAGAGAGCATAAACTTCAAGTCGGTGGCCGCACAAACCAAACAAAGGACCTGCATGCCTACCTCGTAAGTCGTGAAATGGATGGTACCAAGCATCATTCATAAAAGATAAAAGCGATGCATATAGCAGGAGTGAGAACACAAGATGAGGGGGCTTCAATATCGGAAAATACTGGCGATTTACCTCAATACTTGTCTTGATGTCGGTATGGCTTGTCGGCTGCGGGTCCGACGCCAAAGAGACCACGACCGTAACGACAGAGGAAGGCAGCGCGGAAGTGAGCAAGGACGGGGACAAGGTGACGGTGAAGTCAGACGAAGGCAACGTGACCATTACGACAGACGAGAACGCGAAGAAGTTGCCCAAAGATTTTCCGCAAGACATTCCCTTACCGGATGACGCTGCCATCGTAAATACGATTAATATGTCTTCCGATGCGATGAAGAGCTTTATGATTTCCCTTACGACAGGGATGAGCCTTTCGCAGGCAGCTGACTTTTACCGAGAAGCGCTCAAGAACGACGGCTACGAATTCGCGGATACGGTCGCTCAGGATCAAATTTCGTTGGTCGGGGAGAACGATACGTACAACATGCTTATCATCATTAAGCCGGATGTCGCGGATGCGGGACGGTCGTCTGTGATGATGACATTCGGTTCTTTGCAGAAGTGAACGCGAAAAGCCCGGGGCCGCCTAATGTGATGGCTCCGGGCTTTAATGTTTGTGTAGCGCATTCAACCGTTAAGGCGGACCCTCGACTTACGCATTATCTCTGGCTCTGCAAAGCCCAAGCTTCCACATCCCATGTTTTGGTTACCCAATCCTCATAAAATTCAGGCTCGTGAGAGACAAGCACGACGGTTCCCTTATAGGCTTGCAGCGCTCGCTTCAATTCGGCTTTGGCGACGATGTCCAAATGGTTCGTCGGCTCATCGAACAGGATCCAGTTGCTTTCTCGCATCATCAGCTTACAAAGACGAACCTTCGCCTGCTCTCCACCGCTGAGCTGATTAAGAGGACGTGTTATATGCTCGTTCTTCAAACCGCAGCGGGCAAGCGCGGCCCGGACCTCATGCTGGTTCATAGAGGAGAATTCATCCCATACATCCTCCAGCGGAGTCATCGTTGGCGCTTTGGATTCCTGCTCGAAGTAAGCAGGAGATAAATAATCGCCAAGATAGGTCTTGCCGTCCAGTGGAGGAATAACGCCAAGAATCGACTTTAAGAGCGTAGACTTACCGACTCCGTTGCATCCTACGATAGCGATCTTCTCGCCTCGCTCAATCACCATATCCATTTTAGGCAGGAGCGGCTTACTGTAGCCGATAACCATTCCCACTGCTTCAAATACAGTCTTGCCGCTTGTACGGGACTCTTTAAAGTTAAAGGTCGGCTTTGCCGCTTCCTCCGGCTTGTCGATGCGATCGATACGGTCGAGCTGCTTCTCGCGGCTCTTTGCGCGTCCAGAGGTGGAAGCGCGCGCCTTATTTTTATTAATGAATTCCTCTTGCTTCTTAATGTAGTCCTTTTGCTTCTCGTAAGCGTCGATATGCTGCGCTTTGTTCAGCTCAGACATCTCCAGAAACTTCTCGTAATTGGCCGAGTACCGGGTCATCTTCGTAAACTCAAGATGATAGATCACGTCGACGACTTGATTCATAAAGCCCGTTTCATGAGAGATTAGAATAAGTGCATGCGGATAATTTTTCAAATAATTCGTCAACCAGTTAATATGTTCTTCATCCAAATAGTTCGTGGGCTCATCCAGCAATAGGACGCCTGGCTTCTCAAGCAGCAGCTTGGCGAGCAGAACCTTCGTCCGCTGTCCGCCGCTAAGCGCCGTGACTTCGCGATCCAGCCCGATCACATTAAGACCCAGACCATTGGCCATTTCATCGACCTTTACGTCGATTAGATAGAAATCGCCGATTTCAAGCTCTTCTTGGATCTCTCCCATACGCATCAATAATTGATCCAATGTATCCGGGTCAGCATCGCCCATCTGCACGGTAATATCATTAAGCTCTTCTTCTAATACAAGCAAGGGCAAGAAAGCATCCTTCAATACGTCACGAATAGTTTTACCCGCTTCCAGCTTTGTATGCTGATCCAAGTAACCGTAACGAACGCGGGGCGTCCATTCCACTTTACCTTCATCCTTCAACAGTTTTCCTGTCAAAATATTCATAAGCGTGGATTTCCCCGTACCATTCGCACCAACCAGCCCGACACGTTCCCCCTCAAGCAAACGGAAAGACACATTCTTAAACAGGACCCGATCGCCAAACGTATGCGATAATTGCTCCACTGTCAACAAACTCATTTTTCTTTATCTCCATTCATGTATGCACCTGAATTACAACTTGCAATTTCTCGATTTACCCGAATCATTGTACCATAAAAACGTTCGAGCTATGTTGGTAACCTTGCCCGGTTTTACGGATACTTACAATTATTGAGTAAAAGACTACGTTCGGCAATCAAAAACAATAATGGCCGGAGCCACTAAAGAGTTGGACTGCCGGCCTTTATTATGTATATGCAGAGTAAGATGTTTGGCGAAATGAGCCATTCTTGGTTATAGGAAGAAAAGGCCCAACCTTGCATCACAAGGTTGAGCCTCCATTATGTTACGCTCGCGCATGATGGCGGCCAATCGGCACAACCAGAGGGGAGTCGGACACGGGATCGGGGCCGCACGACGATGTAATAAAAATTCACATACTGTTGTTTATAGATTTCTTCAACGTCTAAGGTCAAAAAAAGAACCGAGATCCACCTTATTACGGTGATTCTCGGTTCTTTTTTTAACTACAAGCTCTTAATAAGATAATATCATTTGTGATCCATCGGACTGTTTTCTAGTACAATTTCGAGGAAAAAAGGCCGGGAGACTCACCTTGGCGATGAGCTTCCCGACCCTTCATTCTCACGTAACTTTCATCATAACAATAAAACCTCAATACTGGGAAATCGCTTAGTGTCCCATCATGACGGGAGCATGGACTCCCTCCGTGCCGTCATCTTCCGAGGTTTTCGGCTTCCGGAGCGCGATTGCCAATAAGGCGCCTGCAACCGCAATGCAGGCTGCGATGAAGAACGTATCCCCGAATGCGGCTACGAGCGAGACTCCTTGATCGCCTTTTGAAGTGGCCATATGATCCGCCATTCGTGTACTCAAGTAACTTGCCAATCCCGCTACAGCGAACGAAACCACGACTTGCTGGGCAGCCGAAGTAAGTGGCGTTACCCGGTCTACGAGTCGTCTTGGAGCGGCTTTTAAGATGTGCGTATTCACCGGCATCATGGACAACCCCATACCTACGCCCATAATCATCGTCGCCGTGATTACGTATCCAGCCCCAGAATCGGCCTGAATTTGCGACATGTAGAACATGCCTGCCGCGACAAAAGCGATCCCGATCACGCATACGGCGCGTGCGCCGAATTTGTCAAACAGCTTGCCGCCGATCGGCATGAATACTCCTGTCATCGCGACTTGCGGTAGAATCATAAAGCCTGTCTTCAAAGGCGCATAATGAAACACCTGCTGCATGTACATCGGCACGAACAAGAACGACCCGAACAACGCCATAAACATTAACCAAGACGTAATGATACCGATTGTGAAGTCCGCGGATCTAAACACACGCAGCTCCAACAACGGTTGTTTATGGTTTAACTCAACCAAGATGAATAGCACCAAAGCAATACTGCCCACGATTAAGCTGACGATCGTATTTATAGATCCCCAATCCTTGCCGCCTTCGCTGACCGCATAAGAAAGGGTAGCGAACGCGATCGGCGCAAGCAGCATGCCCCAGAAGTCTAGAGCCGGCACGCTTCTGCGTTCCACTTTCGGCAAATAACGGAGACCGACCAGGATTGCGATAACGCCAATCGGCAAGTTAATCAAGAAGATCCAGTGCCAAGTCGCGTATTCCAGCAAATAACCGCCCAGCACGGGACCGAGCGCCGGTCCGAGCATCATTGGAATGCCGAGCATCCCCATGACTGCACCTTGTTTGTTAGGTGGAGCAAGCTTGAAGATGATCGCCATTCCGATCGGCTGCACCATGCCTCCGCCGATTCCCTGAATAATGCGATAGATAATCAGCTGTTCAGGCGTCGTGGCAAAAGAACAAAGAAGTGACCCCGCTGCAAACAAAAAAATCGTAATCAGAAAGATTTGTTTGGCGCCGAATCGATCCGTCAGCCAGCCAGCCAACGGAATGACCGCAGAAAGCGCCAGCGTGTAAGCCGTAATCGACCATTGCATCGTATTAACGGAGGCTTTAAAATCATCCATTAAAGTCGGCAAAGCAATGTTCATGACCGTACTGTCGAGAATAACCATGATCATTCCGACGACAACCGCCATTAGCGGTCCCATAATCGCTTTCATAGAGAACGGCGCGCCGTCTCCGGTTGCAACTGCATTCGAATGGTTAGACAACTTTTCCCCTCATTTCTTTTTTTTCCCTACCAATAAACGGTACTATTATTAGTAGTACTTTGCAACTACTTGAATAGTTAAAAATGAGTGAATGTCATCATTGATCCGCGTTGACGTAGATGCAAAAAATACAGAGCACCGACATATTCATGTCGAGCTCTGTATTGATCTTCATATACTGTTAATTGCCTTTCGGCTCTTCCTCGCCCCGAACGGCTAGAGACTTTGATGACCTAGATCGCCGCAGTAATCCATTAAGTAAGGCGATGACTTTGTCTTCTCATCCACTGGGTGGCTACCCATTTCCCCCCGATTACGACGGGATTTCCCGCATGCAGCGTTAGTTCATTTAAATGGTGATCGTTATAAAAATATTCAAAATAAACAGCACTGCCCTTTTTAGGCGTTACCGCGAATCGAAGCGAAGGGAAATACGTTTCGCCGCCTTCCTCCACGTCATTTAAATACATGACCATTGTGCTAATGCGATTGTTGACCACATTTCCGGATGTGAAATAGTCAAAATGTGGATGATACTCCTCACCGGATTTATAATGTAAAATTTGCAACGGTTCAGCATGTGAAACCGGTATATTCATTAGTTCAGAAACCCTGGTTTCTACTTTATGAATGCACTCATTTTCGTTTTCTTCGAAGAACATGCTGCTACTTGTCCTAATATCGCTTTGCACATGAGATTTACCGATTTTAGCTCGCTGTAATCGATTCTCAGCTAAAGCAATTAGTACATCACATTCTTCGTGACTTAAGACATTTTCCAATATCATAATAAGCGGTTCGTCAATTCTGCCGATAATACGAATCTCTTTATCTGTCGTCTTGATTGTATTTCCACACGAATTAAAAATCGTCTGCTCTTTAACGGTCATCTTCTCATCCTCCACTCTCAAGTACTGCATAAATAATTGAATGAAGATTATGTCCGTTCATTAATAGAGTTCTGCGTGTAGGTAGAAATACCTTCCAGATAAAAAGTGTGGGCCGTCCAAACCTTGAGATTGGCTGCATCATTACTGAATAGATTCATAGGGGATAATATGCTATGTTCAAACTGTAGAGCGACACACCTGTACTCTGCGCACTTCACAAGATAGGAGTCATGTTATGTCTGACCTGGCACTAATCCGAAGCATCGATGAACTGCACCGTACTGACTCGTTATTTGGAACGTTCAACGGCAGCATCCTTATTGCAAAAGAACACGATATATTAGTCAGCCGCAGCTACGGCATGGCAGATTTCGCATCCGGTCGACAACATGACGAAGACACTCTCTTTTATATCGCCTCTATTACCAAGCAATTTACCGCCGCGTGCATTCTTTTGCTCGTTCAAGAGCATCGCATCGCGCTCACTGATCCCATTGGCGAATACATCCCACAGTATGAAAAAGGGAGCCACGTTACGATTTTCGAGCTTCTGACCCATACGTCCGGCATCCCGGAACATGTATCGCTCCCTGAATTTTGGGACAATCTTGATGCGATCACGACGCCCGAGCAGTTGTTTATGTATTTCAAAGATATGGATCTGGAATCCGTGCCAGGGACGGCATACAAGTATTGCAACTCGAACTACATCCTGCTGGGGATGCTGATAGAAGCCGTATCCGGCCAATCGTATGGCGAGTTTTTGAGTAAGCATATCTTTGCGCCTCTTGGCATGAATAGAACCTTTTACGCACCGATGGTCATGGATAGCCCGAACAAGGCACTGGGCTACGCAGCGTTGCAACCACAGCCCGTGCCTGCGCGGGTGCTTGCACCGGTGATTCCTTTTGCCGCAGGAGGCATACAGTCCACGACTGCGGATTTATTCAAGTGGAGCACGGCACTCTTCGAGGGGAACCTCCTGCCCGAAGAAGCTCTGCGAGTATTGCTTACACCGCATTTACACGGCTATGGACTGGGCGTCTATATTGAAGAGCAGACCATTAATGGCACTACCCAGACCATTGTGTACCATGATGGCGGCATCGACGGCTACTGCTCTAAGCTGGTGCGAATGCTCGCCACCGGGCACACCGTTATCCTGTTGAGTAACTACGATCAAGTTAGTGTCACAAAGTATTACCAGGCTATCCTACGCTGCATGCAGCTGTGAACTACACGCCCGCTGAGCAAGGTTAGAAACGGACTTGTGCGTGCGGAGGATCAGCAGTAAACGCATAGCAAGGTGCGAAACCGAGAGTTAGACGGAGGGGGCTAGGAACACGTTGCTTCGAAAGTCAGGCTTACCGCATATCCGACCTTGATCTCTGTCTCAAAATTATTAGTGAGAGGCTGGGTCATGACCGAGGGTTGACTTCGGCGATAAAAAATACAGAGCGAAATGAGACGGCTATAACGATACGGAGGTGCGTACTGATGCCGAACGTCATCTGTTATCTCTCCTGCGTCCAAATCCGCACCGCACAACGGACAAATGTACACAATGCATTAATAATTGCTCACTGTATAATATTGTTGTAATTGGCTACCTAAAGTAATCGCAAAAAACCATAGTGCATCCTATTTGGATGAGGATCAATAAAGCAAAGGGGACACCAATTGGTGTCCCCCTTTTTGTATAACTTTATTTTAGCCATTCCACGGTACGCTCTGATTCGAATTACGATCGTATGGTCGTAGGCTGTACACAAATATGCCCCTATCATAGAAAACTTTTCCATAAACAAAGTTATAGCTAAGTCTCCATCCGCTACCCTCTCTCTTATAGGATTCAGCAGGAAAAGCGGTTGGCTGATTCGTAAAATAAAGATTGAGATAGAGGCCAAAATAGGCATTGTCTATGCCTAAATTATTCTTAAGCTCTCGTGTTAAGTAAGCAATCATGCTCGGCCACGTCATATTATTCTGATCTTGGTATTTTGACCAATCTAGGAATTGCTGTGCGTCATACATCGTGCCACCGATAAGGAACGAACCATCATCTGGGTTAATAATAACAAACCAATTAAAGTCCAGATGTAAACCTTGATAAGTTAAGGTAGGATAGTTTTGATTTAAATATGATTGCAATTGACTAGCTGTCATGGTAGATGGTGCAGTCACTGTATTATTATTTGTATTAGGTTGCGTAGTTGATGGTGGTGGGGAAAGGGCATTAAGGTCGGCTGCGGTTTTTCCGCGTAACAAGAAGTTCTTCACGTCATTTGATGGAATGGCAAGGTTAATATCTGCAGAACTCTCAACTAACGCTGAGGTCACACCTACAAGCTCACCTTGCATATTGAATAGTGCTCCACCGCTACTGCCATGATCTATTGGTGTAGAGATCTGTATGAAATTCTGACCGTCAACAGTCCTAGATGGCTGACTTACAACTCCGGAGGTCAGTGTATTTTTAAATCCGAGTGGAGACCCAATAGCAACTACAGATTGACCAAGATTGAGCTTGGAAGAATCACCAATTTTTACTGTCGGCAAATTGTGTAGAGCATAAAACTTGAGTAGCACAAGATCGCGACTCTTATCATATGTTATATATGTTGTTGTAAGTGAGCTTTGACCATTAGAGAGAACCACCTTAACACTTGATGCGTCTTCTACTACATGGGCATTAGTGAGTATTTCGCCTTCTGAACCGACAATAATGCCGCTGCCGCTGGCTAGTGGCTTACCATCATGCCCTACGGTTTCAAGGTAGACTACACGATCAGCGTATGTACCTATTTGCTCTACAGTGAGATCTGTACTTGATGGAATAGTTGGAGTGGTCGTAGGTGTCGATGGTGTAGAATTTGTTGTAGGATCATGTGAACTAACCGATGCGTCAACAACAGGAGTGTTTGTAGGAGGCGACATGAGGAAAATTGTGTGTCCTTGTGTTTCTATTGTGTAGTTAAAGGACTGACCGATAAACCGAAGAGGTACATATGTGACTCCAGCTATTGACTTTGGTCTAGCACTTAATTTAATTGGAATGGTGTCTTTAAAAGCTACGTCTTGACCTAGAATAAGCTGAACTTGATTGGGAAATTTAGATGCTGTGATGGACTTAGTCATTGGGTCAAATACCACATCTGCACCCATGGCTTCAAAAATAGTTCTCATTGGAACCAATGTAACATTGTTCTCGATGATAGGAGCATATGCGAACTTAAGCTCTGTACCATCAATGTACACCTTCCATGTTGAGGTTGTGGGAGATGCTCCCGCAAATGATGCAAAAGATAGAGATAATAACAACATGATGAGTGCCACAGCTATAATCTTCTTCATTTGCCACTTCCTTTCCATCCATTTAGATACGATATGTATCAATAGTATCATTTTTAGAACTGTTAGTCATTACATTTATTACCATTTTTGACGAAAGTGGTGGGCCGACCGGCCCTTTGTTTGTCTGTACAGAGCATTATGGATTCAACCGAAAGCGCGATTGGTTTGAACCACTCTGTAAGCACTTTCAGGAGAGGCTTGTTGACTCGGTGTTGACTTCAGTACATAAAAAATACAGAGCATCGGCATTTCTCTCACCATGCTCTGTATCAGCAATTTACGTACTGCTATTGGCCTTTCAACGCTTCTTCGTCCCCCGTCGCAATCGGATTCCCCTCAAAACTAATCCAATCACTCCAACTGTCAGCTTAGGTTAGGATAGGATATCCATGCTTATTCTTCTGCCGAGGTTGGGTCGTCGTTTTCTGAATCTCTTAAATTTGATCAGTAGGAAAGCCTCCACGCCTTGCATGTTCCCTGATTTCTTCGGCATTCGGAGCGATATTTCAAGAGTTGCTTGTTGACTCCCCGTTGATTCTCTTCAACTTTTATTACACTCCGAGTGGGATATCCGGAATATTATAAGTTATTCCAAAATCTGAAACGATGCGAAGAAATCCATACGGCTGAGGAGCACTGAAAATGATAGTAGATCCAGTCCAACTATATAAATAAGGTTCATTAGTACTTAAAGGCGACATCATCTCTGTAGGTATAAGATCAATCTGGGTAGGAGTAATGATAATACCTGCGTTTGCATTAGCAATAAAAATTAATTTCATATGAGAGCGTTGACTTAAGGTTGGAGCCAATTGATTCCCGTTCCCATCGAGCAATGAAATACCTACTCGGAAATTGAAGTGAGGATTTGAACCTTGATTAAAACAAGTGGCCTTAGTACAATTCAATGGTTTTGATGGCAAACTCGTAGTAACCTTATAACTCCATAAGCCGATCGGCGGGGAGGGTGCAGCAACCGTAATGCTTTTTGGTGTGGTGCTTATGTCGTCTGGGTGCATGAGTATAGTGCTTCCGATGTCCGTCGCATCCTGTCGATACATAATCGTATTGACACCGGCATTCAGCGCCAATGTTTCAGCTTTGAGGCCCAGTTCAGCATTTACAAGTGAAGTCTGTTTGATCTTCACCCCGTTTACATAGATGCTTAAGGTATGAGTCGGTATTGGTAAGGGAAATATAACCCCCCAAACTAAGTGCATCTCATAAAGATCAGAGCTATATTCTAAGGTGACATCATAGTTGCCCGCATCGGGAACATCAACCGTAAATGTTGATTCGCCGTTACTCACAACCGGTGAATATTTTGTTTCTTTAGGCCGCGGCGCAGGCGTTTGATTGGTTAGAGCATTGACTTGATCTTGTAAGTTAACCACTTTTCCTTGAAGATCGGAATTGGTTGATTGCAGGGAGGCTAACTCCTCTGGCGTAACACCCGAAGAACCCTGCGGTCCGGCAACGCCAGTATCTCCTTTCGACCCTTGTGGTCCAGCAGCTCCCGGTTCTCCGTCTTGACCGTTATTACCGTTTGTTCCCGCCGGTCCTTGCATGCCTGGGTCACCATTGCCGCCTGTAGCCCCCTGTGGTCCTTGCGGACCAACCGCACCATCCTTACCGTTTGCACCATCCTGTCCCGGAGATCCGGCGGATCCCATGGGACCAACCGCTCCCGGAGCTCCCTGAGCTCCGCTTGGACCGGCTGGTCCTGCCAGCCCTGCTGCCCCTGAGGTGCCGGGATCGCCTTTATCCCCTTTGGGTCCGGCTATATTCCATGTAATCTTTGTTTCCAATTTGCTGTTGCATACGGTCGTTGCACTGACAATTCGAATTAACCCGGTGATATTTGTTTTGCATGCATAAATCGTGTTGGTGTCGCTCGAGTTTGTTGCCGCATACACGCTAACGCTGGTGAAAATAAGTACAAAGAGGCTGGCTAGAATCAGAATTTTCTTTTTGGTCAGGTACAAGAATTATCACATCCCTTATTTTATCGTGCCATTTCCATTATTCTTATGGTGTTGAAATCGCACTAATTTGAGCTAGTAAGTTATTCACTTCTGCTACAAGGTCTGCGGTCGAGGATTGCAAGGCTTCCCACTCTAGAGGCTTAACTCCTTGAGGGCCCTGCTGTCCTGCATCCCCCATTTCTCCCTTCGGCCCTTGAGGCCCGTCCGCTCCAGCTGCTCCGTCTTGACCATCCGTACCGTTCGCTCCTGCCGGCCCTTGCACACCCGGGTCACCTTTGTCGCCCACTTCACCTTTCGGTCCTTGCGGTCCAATCGCACCATTCTTACCAGCTGCGCCAGCTGGTCCCGGAGATCCGGCTGGCCCCATAGATCGGGTACCGGGATCGCCTTTAAACCCTTTAGGTCCGAGGGTATTCCACGAAATATTCGTTTCCAATTTGCTGTTACATACAGTCGTTGCATCGACAATTCGGATCAATCCGACTTCCTTAACCTGACAAGCGTAAATCGTGTTGGTGTCACTCGAACTCGTTGCCGCATCCGCTCCTAAGCCTGAGAAGAAGAGCGCAACAATGCCAATGAGAATCAGAATGGTCCCTTTTCTAACATACAAAACGTATCACATCCTTTAATTTTGCCGTTATCAACTACTCTAAGTGTATCAAGGTAAAAAAAAAACTCCCCAAATGGGGAGGACGATAGATAAAATAGGGGGGTTACATAAGGAACTGTAATTGTTTGGCTCGCTGCAGCGCTTGTACGCGATTGTGAACACCAAGCTTTCTGTACATATTTTTAATATGAAACTTTACAGTTTCACCTGTGATATTCAGGTTATAGGCGATTTCCTTGTTCAACAACCCATTCGCAATAAATCGTAAAATTTTTGATTCCTGCTCTGTCAGTAGCTCTTTTGGTGCCATTACTTCCTCCCGTGTGGCATTTAAAGCCTGTATCAACTGCTTTGCATAGGCTAATGAAGGCATACCGCCGTCTTGCTGCACCTTCGAATAAGCGGTAAGCATCTCCGCCATCACAGAGCCTTCGTCAACAAAGCTGCGGATATATCCCTCAGGTTCGGCCAATTGTAAAGTGGTTACCAACTGAACGAGCGCAGTCTCGGTTTGACCCGAACGCCATAGCGTTACACAGTGCACTATTAATACCTTGATCCGCTCGCGGAGTTGGCCTCCCTTGTCTACTAAAAGGTACAACCGTTCCAGCAGGTACAGCGCTTCTTCTATCCGTTCGCTCGCCGCAAGCACTCTGGAGAGAACCAGATACTCTGCCAGATCGCTCAGTAACATTTCATCCGTATGTGCCAGACCACACCCTTGCAACCAATCAAACGCATTTTGGAGCGAGCCTTGACGCAGCGTTAGATAAGCTTGTTCCGCCTCGATTTTAGAGATAAACAAATCATAATCGGGAGAAACAATTTTGGACTTTACCTGCACCAGCAACTCCGACGCTTGTTTTGGATTTCCTTCAGCCTGCTCAATCCGCGATGCAGCGATACCTAATTGGATCATAATTCGTGCAAGAGGCTGAAGGTCTTTGCGCCCCCATGACTGGCTGATATAAAACCCTGCCTCCTCCAACCGATTCCACTCATACATTAAATTGATATAAGTCAAGTACATGTAACCGATAAAAGGATAGTGATTCTTATACTCCCAAACTTTTATCCACTTCAAAAGGTAGACTTCCACCGCGGGCAGATCTTTGATTAATGTAAGTTGGTCATAATTCGCGCTATCTTCTTGATATCGGTTTTGCCCTATTAACTGAAAGAAACTGCCTTCCGGCATAAATCGTTCCGAAAGCTCGAAATAATCCGATGCTCTCACTAAGTCATTTTGTATATAAGAGGCGATACCACAATAGAAGTAGATATTACCCATAACCTTCTTCCAATCATCTTCGGGTAATTCCCCCTGAAGCGCTTCAAACCGGTCTTTGATTTTCCACACTCGCTGAAAAGCCGTTCCCCATTTTCCTCCTAGCATCATGACGGATATATAAAATATTTCGATCATTGGCTTCTCCGCAAATACGCTTTCTGGCAATCTCGAAATCCATCTCATCAGCGCATCGCTCTTTGATTGCATCATGGCAGGGGGATTCTTCTCGATTAACCGAATGACATCCTCAAACTCTTTCGCTTCCAAATACTGCTCCACCGCTTCTTCATCAAACCCATGATGCTCCAACCATTTCGCCGCGCGGATATGCGCTTGAATCATTTGATCCGGATCCGTTCTGGACCATAAGTGCCGCAAGAAGTCGGAAAGCAAATGATGATAACGATACCAATTGCGCTCCTCATCTAGAGGAACGATAAAAAGATTCAACTTCTCTAGTTTTTCTAATTGTTCTTGGGAGTTCTGTTGGCCCGTTACAGCTTGGCACAGTGAACGGTTCATTCGGCTTAAAATGGACGTATCTAATAAAAAAGCGCGTATGGACGCCGATTGTTGATTGAGCACTTCTTCAAGTAAGTAGTCGAAGATGTAGTTCTGCTTGCCTCTAAATTGATGAATAGATTCCGCTATATGATTGCTGCGTTTCAAAGAGATCGCAGCCAGCTGCAGCCCGCTGATCCAACCCTCGGTCTGCCGGAACAACTCCGTCACTTGCGTAGTTGTGAGTAATAAATCGGTTGTATCCCGAAAATAGACGAATCCCTCATCCAGTTGGAACCGCAAATCCTCCTCAAGGATGCGAAGCAATTCCCCCTTTGCCAGAAGTCTGGCGGTAGGCATTGGTAAGTCGATACGACTGGCGATATAGAGGTGAATATGGCGAGGCAAACGTTCCAGCAGATAGCTTAAGGAATGATGAATATCGGGAAGCTCAATAATATGATAGTCGTCGAGAATGATGACCAGTTCGCCGGTGATCTCATTCAGCTCATTCAAGAGCTCCTTAATAATATTCTCTGCGGACACCGCAGGTCCTAGATCAAGAAGATGCCCTATTGTTTGGCCAAAGCTTGGGATTATCTTCTGGATGGAAGCCGTTACGTAACTCCAAAACGGAATCCAGTCGTTATCCTGGCGATCCAAAGAAACCCATGCCACAAGCACGCTGGATTGTTTTACCCATTCGCTTAGCGCGGTTGTCTTGCCATAACCCGCCTGTGCCGAAACAATCGTCAGCTTGGCTTTCAACCCCTCGTTAAGCTTGCGGATCAGTCTCGGTCGGGATACCAAAGATTTGTTTACATGGGGGACTTGAAGTTTGGTCTTTACAATCATTGTAAATTTCTTTCCCATACACTAGGGTTAATCATATTACATTCTACCGTTGTATACATTCTTCCTTTATTTTCAAGATGGAGGTCGTCTAGAATATTTCACATTTATTTATGACTTAATCCACCTAGAGTAATCGTCATAAAAAATACATCGCTGGGAGTTCAACCCTCATGGCGATGTATTTAGAGTTTACGTACTGCTATTTGTCTTTCGATCTCTCTTCGTCCCCGATTGCAATCAGATTCCCCTCATAACTAATCCAATCACTCCAGCTATCGGATTGTTTTAGGACATCCTAGAGTCGGTATCTTCAGTATCTCGTATTATGAATCTCTGTCCATTCTATTCCGAAGCATCCGTAACTTTCTTTGCATTTATAACCATTATTACTCTGATGCACATCCAACAAACCGCTATTGGGAGACAGATGTAGCCGATAATCGATGCTGGGTCAGAATAGGCGGATGCTGCACCGCTTTGCAGAAATAATAGCCCTGGCATTCGAGTGTGCTTACTACTTCGAAAAATAGCAATACCGTATGAACACAACAAGCCAACAACCAATAAAATAGAAGATGTGACAAAAGCCTCCTTTATTGGTGAAGGGAATTCATTCTCTGCCACGTTCATTATATTTACAGAAGGGTTTAATTCGTTAATGACCGGAAAAGAAAACAACGATACCTCTACTGTGCCGATCGTCCAAGCTATTGCTATTATTGTAACAAAGAATCCAATGAAGCCGAGCATGCCCAATTCTTTTTTTTTGAACATAAAAAATACATCGCCGCAGGTCGTTACCCACAATGGCAATGTATTCTATGTTAATATGCCTTGCCTCAATTATCTATTTGTTATAGAGATTGTTTGCTTTGCTCCATCCCAGCTTACTTTGTTGCCAAGCGCTTCGCTTACGAAGCGAAGCGGCACCATAGTTGATCCGTTAGGTGCCTCAGCAGGCAAGGCGAGCTTGACCGGTTTGTTGTTAACATAAGCTACCGCTTTGCCAATCGTTAATTTAATGACCGTTTTTCCCTTGGTTGCTATAACCGTCATAGTTTTACTGTCCCATTCGATCTTGGCTCCGAGCGACTCGAAGATCGCTCGCATTGGAACAAGAGTCGTTCCATTCTTGACGACAGCCGGTACATTATAATTCTGTTGGACGCCGCCGATTAGTATCTTAATTGCTTGATCGCTGGTATTGCTTCCTGGTTTCGCATCTGGTTCTGGTTTTGCATCTGGTTGTGGTTTCGTCCACTGCGCGTACAACATCACATTCGCCTTTCCAATTGCGAACGTAGCGTTTGCTGCATAGCTCGTTCCACTTCCGTCTGCCGCCGTGTTCCAGACTACAAACGTATTGCCCGTTTTTACCAAACCTCCTGTGTTTCCTGATACCGTTACCAAATCTTTTTCCACATAGGAATTCTCAGCAGGCTCGGTTCCTCCCGTACTGCCGTTGCCGTTATACTTTACAGTGTACGTCGGGTCTTTCGACCACTTTGCATACAATGTCACATTTGCCCTTCCCATGTTGAATGCAGCGCTTGCCGCATAGGTCGTTCCGCTTCCGTCCGCCGCCGTGTTCCAGCCGATGAACTCGTAGCCGGTTTTAGCTAAATCACCAGTATTCCCTTTAATTGTTACCTTTGCGTTCAGTTCGTATTTTCCTTCATCCGACGGAACAGTGCCTGCCGTACTGGCATTCGCATTGTAAGTTACGGTGTAAGTGGAATTTTGGGTCCATTGCGCGTACAAAGTGACGTTCGCTTTGCCTATGACGAATTTAGCGCCTTCCGCATAAGCCGTTCCGTTGCCTGCCGCTACTGTATTCCAACCCGCGAACGTAAATCCCGTTTTCACCAATTGCTTCGCGTTGTTCGATACGGTTACCGATGCGTTCTCCTCGTATGCAATGTTGTCTTCAGGTGCGTTCCCCCCTGTGTTGCCGTTGCCATCATAGCTAACGATATAAGCCGCTTTCCATTGCGCATATAGCGTGTTTAAGCCAACGGTTGCATCTTGGCCGAACCATGAGGACGGCATATATGTCTTCCCACTGCCGTCTGTAGCCGTATTCCAGCCATTGAATACGTAACCTTGTTTCACGAGTCCATTCACGTTACCTTCAACCGGGAAGATCATATTATTATTAACATTTTGTTGTCCACTCGGGACGCTTCCTCCCGTATTGCCGTTGCCATCATAATTAAGCGAAAATGTCGGAATTGGTCTCCAAGTTGCGTAAAGCACGAGATCGCGATCTACCAGTAATACTTTTCCAGTGTAGCTTGTACCGCTACCGTCCGCTGCCGAATTCCAGCCCGCGAAGTAGTATCCATCCTTGCCCATAGACACGTAAGGAAAACTGATTTGCCCCCCGTTCTTAACGGTTATGCTGGCCGGTACTTGACCATCCGTGTTTCCGTTGCCGTTAAAAGTAACGGTGCGTTCAATAATCCAATTGGCATATAGCACGACATTGCCATTCATTGCTACCATTTGTGGATATGCATAGCTAACACCGCTACCGTCCGCGGCCGTGTTCCAGTTATTGAATACGTAACCGTTTTTCACCAAGTCACCTAAGTTGTCAGGTACACCAACTGTCATGCCAGAAGGATAATCAGATGCCGCAGGTGTTGTGCCTCCCGTATTGCCGTTACCATTATAAGTTAACGTGTATGTCCCAGCCGCGAAAGCACTGGCAGAACCTAATCCTATGCAAAGGCATAGGACCATAATGAAAACCTTATAACTCTGAATCATTCCACTCACTCACCTTTTTCATATTTCATACCATTTTATAGGAATAAAGCAAAAAAAATATCACCTAACCGAAGGATGCCGTCGGGGGGTATTCGTGATAATTAATCCAATCACTTCAGTTGTCAGATTACAATTGTAATCAACAGCATTGGGGTACATTCATTGAGTTGTCTGTTTGGTAAAATTAGATATACATCAGGTTTGCGTTGTTGGAATGAGCTACTGTATCTATGCTATGCATGGTACAACACCACAAGGTTCCCTAGCGTTTTTATAGATATTTCAAATACAAAATTTTGAAAATAATCTTGAAGAGTCAATATAGATTTACTGCCAATAATATCTGAGTTATATGGGTTGGAAGGTTATGAAATCAGTCCTGTCAATGCACATAACGGAGGACGGAATGTCGCTTATAACTGTGAGAAAGAAGGCTCCGGTGCAAAAATAATCAGAATCGCCTTCTTCAGCGACAGGAGCTTGGATGATTTTCATGCGGACTTCCTGGAATTGCTACAAAACGCGTTTAAAATCCGATACAATCGGCGACGCAGTATCCGTACTTTCCGATATGTGATTGCAGCAATTATGTAATCTTTGGGTCATCCTCAACAATCATGATCGTGAACATGTATGTCTCCTCTATTAAATAATTATAATTTCATTCAAACTGTTGACTCACCGTTGACCAACCTCATAATTCACCTAAATTGTTGACTTTAACAATCCCGAAAAGGGGCGGTAGCCCCTGGAAATAGGTGCATACCGGCCCTTTTGTTTGTAAAGACCTGTTGACTCCATGTTGACTCCGAACCCTTCGAAGGCATGTACCATACCACCTTGCTCATCATGTTCGGTATCCAAACTTCACAGACTGCTAAGTATTTTTCTGTTCTTCTTTGTCCCCTACCGCCACCGCATTCCCCTCATAACTAATCCAATCACTCCAGCTCCCCGCATACAGCCTCACATTCGTGAAGCCCGCTTCCTGCAGCGCCAACACGTTCGGGCATGCGGTTACACCGGAGCCGCAGTAGACGATGAGCTCGCCGTCTTGCGGTAGCCCTTCGAAGCGAGCAGTTTGTCCCTCTGCGCTCTTATACTTGCCGTCCGCGTCGCGGCCCTCTGCCCAGAAGCGATTGATTGCGCCTGGGATATGACCGGCTACGCGGTCAATTGGCTCCACTTCGCCGCGATAGCGTGCGCCCTCGCGCGAGTCGATAAGGGTCACCGTTGCGTCCTCCAGCTTCTCCCGCACTTCATCGGCTTCTACCAGCAAGTTATGCTGTACAGTTGCCAAGAACTGCGCTGGGATAAGCACCTTCTGATCCGCTGTCACAGGGAACTCCGCGTTCTTCCAAGCCGTAAAACCCTCATCCAGCACATAGACCTCTTCATGGCCCATGTACTTGAGCAGCCACCACAGACGCGAAGCCATTGCGCCGCCCTGGTCGTCATACGCGATGACGCGCGATGCGTTGCCAATTCCCGCACGGCTCAGCGTGACAGTCAGCTCCGCAATGTCCGGCAGCGGATGGCGTCCGCCATGCTCCTCGATCGGAGCGGACAAGTCCTTCTCCAGATCCAAATACACAGCGCCAGGAATATGCGATTCCGTGTACGCCTCGCGGCCTGATTCCGGCTTCCCAAGCTGGAAACGGCAATCGACGATGACGATATCCGATTCATACATGCGAGCGAGCAACCATTTTAACGATACGATATTTTTCATAGAGCTTTACCGCCTCCTCTAGATCCTCAGAAATTGAATAACTAGATTATACATCAACGGAGCCCCTCTTTGCCTCTTCATGCTCAGACATAAAAAAGCCCAGTAGCTCTTAGTAGCCACCGGACTCTAGCATAGAACTTTCCTAACTCACGACGAACTCCTCTTCCTTCCCCTCATCCAACTGTTCAGTCGCACTCCATAACGCTAATAATTCCTCATCCACTATCGTTCCTTTTTCCGTGCAAGCAACAAACAATATATCTATTTGGTTCTGTGACAGCCTCATATTAAAGTTGCGAGCGCGTGCATCAGCCATTATGCGCTCGACTGTTGCTGCGTTTAGTTCTCTATCTTGATTCAGGATCTCGGCAATAAAGCTGCTTGCCATAAACGGCTTCGCTACAAAGCCTCTCACCCCAGCTTGAATGCACTGTAAAATGGTCATAATCTGCGCATGCGCAGAGCACATGACAATATCAGCGTTCGGATCAACCTGCATAATTCGCTTAGCCGCTTCAATTCCATGGATCCCAGGCATCTTAATATCCACGATAACAATGTCTGGTCGCAGCTGTTCATACATGGTCACGCCTGTTTCCCCGTCAGCGGCATCTCCAACAACATTGAACCCTTCTTTTTCCAAAATATCTCTTAACATCATGCGCATAAAAGCTGAATCATCAATAATGAGCACCGTCTTATTGCATGCCGTCATCTTAACATCCTCCAATCTTTTAAGTTGTTCCTCGAGCAGTTGAATCGACTGATTGATAGCCTTTCGCTGCGCGTAAAGATCATCCAGCTGATCTTGATACAACGGCTGTAATTTTTCTTTTTCTTGATTCAACAAGAGCCGCTTGATCATCTCCAAACCGAACCCGTATTGCCTCCACTCCGAAATGGCAAGGAGATCCTTGACCTGTTCATCCGAGTAATAGCGGTAGCGTGATATGGTATCTACATAATGCGGCTTGTATAAGCCGATCTCGTCATAATGCCTTAGAGCATCCACAGATATTTGAACTGCTTTCGATATTTGGCCAATGGTATACATGGTTTCCTCCAGCTAAGCTTCGTTCCGGAACTATATTCATCGTAATGCCTCGGGTAGGACGAGAGTCAAGCGATGTAATTTATTTAATCTTAAATATGCAAAGAAGGAGCCGAGTTCTTAAGCTCAGCTCCCTCTACTAGTGCGCATTCGCACGCTTCGACACGATCAGCCACTCCACCAGAACGAGCTCCACCACGAGCCCCGCCCAAATGTTCACGTTCAGCACGTTCTCGATCATCATGACCTTGCCATCGGGTACGGACAACCCATTCAGCACATAATAGGTCAGGAACAAGGCAGGCACCAGCAGCCGCGCGCACACCGCAACAAGCGTGATGCCGAAGCTGCGGATCATCCAGATGCGATTTGCATTGAAATCTTTATGGACCGCAGCCGCCCGGTAGCCCTTTCCAAAATGTAATGAGCCATAACAATGTGAACGCCAGAAAAGAAACCGCCTTCGAGAAATCATCTACATAACCGATCACGAACAGTTCGAGCACGCCGCTGCCACAGACTCAAGCCCGATATGCGCAACCAGCTCCGTCCGCGAAGTAACGTCAACGCAACTGCCATCCGGGTTCAGCGTCATATATGGTGACATAAACGGGATACGACTAGGCTGACAATGACGAGCAGCCACCAGCTTTTGCTTTGTTTCATAAGTACCACTCTCCCTCAGGCGGTGAACAACTACTGCTAGCGTAAAAGTTTTAGAGCTCGCTGACGAACACCGAACCAGCACACCAGAAATCGCCACCATGTATTCCTTGACAGGAATATTCCTATTGGGGTATATTCAAATCGAGAACTTCACTTTCAGGAGGAATAGCAATGGGGAATAATGAAACAACGAACCAAGAGTTGCTTGTCATTACACGTACCATCAATGCGCCACGTGTGCTGGTGTTTAAAGTGTGGACGGAAGCCGAGCATCTAAAGCACTGGTTTGGACCGGCAGATCTGGACCTGGAGATCCTGAAGCTTGATGTTCACCCAGGAGGTATGTTCCACTACAGCATGCGCTTCCCTGATGGCAACTTTATGTGGAGTAAAAACACATATCAAGAAGTCGTAGTACCAGAAAAGCTCGTTTACATTTCTTCGTTTACTGATGCTGAAGGCAACGTAATTCCTGCACCAATTGCACCGGATTTCCCACTGGAAGTAATGAATACGCTGACGTTCACGGAGAGCAATGGCCAGACCATTCTTACGCTTCAGAGCGCCGCTCATCAGGCGAACACTGCTCAGCAAGCCTTCTATCAATCCTTGTTTGATTCGATGCAGCAAGGCTTTGGAAGCATGTTCGACCAGCTTGAAGTCTACTTGGCGGCGCAGAACTAAGAGACAAGCCATTCATCCTGCAAATAAGAAAGAACCGCACGCCAAATGGAGGCATAGATAACAAATGACGATGAATAACCAAACAACGAACGAGAGCGGACTACTCATAACACGTACGTTCGACGCACCGCGTGAGCTGGTGTTCAAGGTATGGACGGAAGCGGAGCATTTGAAGCACTGGTGGGGACCAGCTGGCCTTGAGCTGGAAGTCATCAAGCTGGATGTGAAACCGGGCGGCATTTTCCACTTTGGCATGACAGCTCCTGACGGCAACAAGATGTATGGAAAATTCGTTTATTATGAGATCGCGGCACCGGAGAAGCTCGTATTCACCAACTCTTTCGCCGACGCTGAGGGCAATACGATACAACCTCCATTCTCGGACGAGTTCCCAACGGAAGTGATGAACTCGCTGACACTGACCGAGCAAGATGGCAAGACGACCATTACGCTCCAAGGCGGACCGCACAACGCGGGCGAAACCCAGCACGCGTTCTTCAAAGCTATGCACGAGTCCATGCAGCAAGGCTTCGGCGGCACATTCAAGCAGTTCGAGGATTACCTCGCAACACAGCAAGCTTAAGCTGCAGCTTGCTGCGCGGAATCTGCATGAACGTGAGAGAACACATTTGTGCTCTCAGCTACAATTTCAGCACACTAACAAGCCGAGAGCACACATACGTGCTCTCAGCCCCCAATTAAACATAATTTCGCGCCGAAACGACGCCGAGAGCACACATACACTCTCTCAGCCTCACCATACCGCACATATAATGCCGAGAGCACGAATACGTTCTCTCAGCACCAAACCCGCAAAAAGGCCGCCCCAACCAGGGCGGCCTTTAATATTTGATGCCCACCTATTACCCCTCGCCCAAAATAGCTCCGAACTGGTTCGTGAACATGCGATGATACACGCCTTGCCGCTCTAGCAGCTCTTCGTGGGAGCCCCGCTCCACAATATTGCCATGGTCAATGACCATAATGGTGTCGGCGTCGCGGATCGTATTCAAGCGGTGGGCGATGAGGAAGCTGGTCCGCCCATGCAGCACGCCGCGCAGCGCGTCTTGAATGTGCAGCTCCGTCCGCGTATCAATGCTGCTCGTCGCCTCATCGAGGATAAGAATCGACGGGTCGGCCAAGATGACCCTCGCAATAGCGAGCAGCTGCCGTTGCCCTTGGCTAAGGTTCGAGCCATTCTCCGCCAGCACGGTATCGTACCGAAGCGGCAGCTTGCGAATGAACGGTGCGGCATTCGCAAGCCTAGCCGAGTGCTCCATCTCGGCGTCGGTCGCGTCCGGCTTGCCGTACTTAATGTTCTCCCGAATGGTGCCGGAGAACAGATACGTATCCTGCAGCACGATGCCGAACGCCTGCCGCAGGCTATCCTTCGTATAGTCGCGAATATCGCGCCCATCGATGCGGATCGAACCGCCCGTCACATCGTAGAACCGTGTGAGCAGGTTCACGATGGTCGTCTTACCCGCTCCGGTCGGACCGATGAGCGCTGTGCTCGTGCCTTCGGCGGAGTCGAAGCTCACGCCGCGCAAGATCGGCACATCGGCGCGGTAGCCGAACGACACGTCCTCGAAGACGACGTGCCCGCGCGGATTCGCAAGCCGCACAGCTCCTTGTGGATCAGCCGGCTCCTCCTCTTCGTCGAGCACCTCGAACACCCGCTCCGCGCCTGCCACGCCGGACTGCAGCGTGTTGAAGAGGTTCGCCAGCTCAATAAGCGGGCGGACGAATTGGCGCGAGTAGCTCAGGAAGCTGGCAATGACTCCGACCGTAATATGTCCGTTTACCGCCAGGATGCCGCCCACAATCGCGACCGCCGCAAAGCCCACGTTATTGATGACGTTCATAATCGGCATCAAGAATCCAGAGCGAATCTGCGCCTTGATTCCAATCGTGCGCAGCTCGTTATTGACCTCTTCGAACTCGGCGATCGCCTTCTCCTCGCGGTTGAACGCCTTCACGATCTGGATACCTGAGATCGTCTCCTCAATATGTCCGTTAAGGATGCCAAGCTTGTTCTGCTGCGCTTTAAACAGCGGTCCCGTCGCCCGCGCGATCGTCCGCGTAAGCAGGAACACAGCCGGCACCGTAATTAAGCTTGCCAGCGTGAGCAGCGGACTCAGGATGAGCATCATGATGAGCGCACCTGTAATGGCGACCGAGCCGGTCATGATCTGCACGGCCGACTGCGCAATCGTATTGCTGACGTTGTCGATATCGTTGGACATCCGGCTCATCAGTTCGCCATGCGTCCGCATATCGAAGAAGCGGATTGGCAGCTTATGCAGCTTCGCGAACAGCGACTCCCGCAGCCGCCCGACAATGCGCTGCGATACGCCCGCCATTAACCAGCCCTGCAAGAGCGTCAGCCCGCCGTCGGCAATATAGGACACAACCAGCGCAATGAGCACAAACTCCAGCAAGCCGAAATCAACAGCACTGCCGGCCGCCCCGGTCATGGCCATCGCATCAATCGCCCGTCCGATCAAATATGGGCCCGACAGCGTAATAAGCGAGTCGACCAATACAATAACAAAGATTACCGACAGCAGTCCGCGCTCCTTGCCGAGATACGACCACAGGCGCCGCACAGTCGCCCCCATGTTCTTCGGCTTCACGACTTGACCGCGCTGCATGAATCCGCCTCTGCCTTGCACGTTCACCACAGGCGGCGCAGATGCGTTAGCTGCCGTCTGCTCTCCGCGTTTCTTTTGCTCAGACTCTGACTCAGACATTCGCATGCGCCTCCTTGCCGGTCTGCGACCGATAAATTTCCTGATACGCCGTGCAGCCTCGCATCAGCTCATCATGCGTGCCCGAGCCGACGATCTCCCCGCCGTCCAGCACAATGATGCGATCCGCATCCATGACCGAGGACATCCGCTGCGCGATCAATATACAGGTCAGTCCCTGCGCATATTCCCGCAGCGCTTCCTTAATCTGCGACTCCGTCGATGTATCAACGGCACTCGTGCAATCGTCCAGAATCAAGATCGACGGCTGGCGAACGAGCGCCCGCGCAATGGACAGCCGCTGCTTCTGACCGCCAGACAGATTCACACCGCCTTGTCCAAGCAGCGTGCCGTAGCCTTCGGGCGTATCCATGATGAATGCATGCGCCTGCGCCATGCGCGCCGCCCGCTCCAACTCCGCATCGCTCGCGCCTTCCTTGCCCCACAGCAGATTGTCACGGATCGAGCCGGTGAACAGCACCGTCTTCTGCGGCACAATTGCGATCCGCTCACGCAGCAGCTTCGGCTCAATATCACGAATATCTTCACCGTCCACTTCAATCGTCCCGCTGGTGACGTCATAGAAGCGTGGAATGAGATTGACAAGCGTGCTTTTGCCTGAGCCCGTTGAACCGATAATGCCAACCGTCTCTCCCGGCTTACAGCTCAGCGTAATATCGCGAATCACCGTCTCTGACTGAGCGTAGGCAAAAGAAACCTGCTTAAACTCGACACTCCCAGAACCAGTACCAGTTGCTGCTGCTGTACGCCCGCCGAGCACTGCATCCTCCTTCCACGACATCGCATCCTTCTCCGCGAATACCTCGCCAATGCGCTCAGCGGAAGCTTTTGCCCGGACGAACATGGTGAACACGTTGGAGATCATAAGCAGTGAGAACAGAATCTGCGTCATGTAGTTGATGAACGCGATAATGTGGCCAACCTGCATATGCCCTGCATCGACCCGCAAGCCGCCGATCCAGATGACCGCGGCAATACCGAAGTTGACGGTCAGCATAATGCCTGGGCTAAAGATGGACAGCATGCGCATCGCACGAGTCGATGCAAGGCGGTACGTGTCATTCACATCGCCGAATTTCTCGGTCTCGTAATCGAACCGATTGAACGCTTTCACCACCCGAACGCCGGACAGATACTCCCTCGATACGCCGTTCACCCGGTCGAGCGCCTTCTGCACGCGCGTAAAGAGCGGAAACCCAATACGCATATTGAACACAATAAGCACCGCAACGAGCGGCACCACAACGGCGAGCACGAGAGATAGCGGCGGATTGAGGCGAACCGCCATAATAAGACTACCGATACAGATAAGCGGCGCCTTTACGAAGATGCGCATCAGTCCGTTCGTAAAGTTCTGAATCTGGGTCACGTCGTTCGTTAATCGAGTTACGAGTGATGCACGGTCGAACTTGTCGATGTTGCCTGCCGACAGCGTCTGAATTTGCCGGAACAGGTCCGAGCGGAGCCGGGTACCGAAGTTCAGGGAGACGTGGCTGGAGATAATGTTCCGCAGCGTCGCGCCGCTGGCCCCAATAGCGGTAATGAGCAGCATATAGCCGCCAAACCTGAATACGTAGTCCAGCTCCTTATTCGCGACCCCGACATCCACAATGCGCGACATGAGCGTCGGCTGAAGCAGATCACAGAACGCTTCAAGCATGAGAAACAGAATGGCTGCTGCGAACGGTTTACCAAATTGGCGAAAATACGGCTTCAGAAAGCTCAAGGTTCAGGACTCCCTTTTTTCATTCTTCTTTCCTCTATTGTACCTATTGCAGGAAGCAAAATGGAAATCGCTTCATATGTAAAAAAAGACAAAGATCTCTCCTAAAAAGGGACTTCCCTGCCGAAATGAAGCGTTTTCGCAGCTTTCTAAATATTAAGCAATGTCTTAGCTTCCGAATCCATCCATATTATTCCTATAGTATACTACTAGTATTCTCTCACTAGTAAGGAGTGTGGAAGATTTGCCTATCCGTACCGTGTTATTTGACTTCGACGGCACGCTTGCCGATACGCTGCCTTTGTCGTTCAAAGCGTTTAGGGCCGTGTTCCAGCAATACGACAACCGTATCGTATCTGAGGAAGAGATCGTCGCCATGTTCGGACCGACGGAAGACGACATTATTGCCCGCAATTTGAACAACCAAGCCGCGGTGCAGGAAGCGACCGCTCTCTATTACGAAATCTATAGAAACGGCCACTTCGATGACGAAGGCCCGCTTCCATCCGACATCACACACATGCTTACTTCGCTCCGAGAGCAAGGCATGAAGATTGGCGTCATTACGGGCAAAAGCAGGAAGGCCTTCCTCATCTCCACCGAAGCGCTGCAGCTCTCTTCTTTCTTCGATGTTGTAATCACCGGGGATGACGTGGAGCAGCCAAAGCCGCATCCCGAAGGCATCCATCAAGCGCTGCATATCCTTGGCTCGCACCAGAATGAGGCTATCTTCCTTGGTGACAGCAACGCCGATATACGAGCGGGCAAGTCCGCCGGCCTTCGCACCTACGGTGTCCAGTGGCTTTCCACTTACCAGAGCGCAACCTTTGAGACAGAGCCTGATCAAATATTCACAAGCACGGGGTCATTTCTTGCCCTTATTCATAGCGACAGCTAGCATTGCCGATATTATAGACATCTAAGACCTACACGTTTGCGCACAAAGGAGACCTCACTCGTGATCGCACCAATTAAGGCCCTGACCGACAAGCTCATTGTCATCCCACTATCTGACTGCCTCGCCGAGCAGCTGGCGAGCTGGCGTTATGAGTCGCCCTTTGATTTCTATAACTGGTCCTCCTGGGAAGTCATGCAGCAGCTTGGCATGGAGTTTGGCGATCCAATCGTGCGAGATCAGCAGTATCGCGCGGTTACGAATGAAGCAGGCGAGCTGATCGGCTTCGCGCAGTTCTTCCCTTTGCTCGGCGTTACACGGCTTGGGCTCGGCTTGCGTCCGGATCTGTGCGGGCGGGGACTCGGGCTTGCGCTCGTTCGGGCAATTGTAGTTGAGGCAGAGCGGCAGGCGCCCGCCGATGAGATCGATCTGGAGGTGCACGTCTGGAACGAGCGCGCAATCCGCACCTATGAGCGGGTGGGCTTCGTGATCACCGACACCTATGCAAAAACTACAGCAGCAGGCATGATTGACGTTCACTGTATGTGCTATATGCCACAAGCGATGGACTAGCGATTACCTATCGCCCGCAAATGACCCCTTTACAAAGCGCTTACATTTTTATCGTGCTAAAAACATTCACTCCCGCATATCCGTAGTAGTGTCACGAGTCACTATTACTCAAAGGAGGCGGGTCTTCATGAAAGCACTGAATATCGTGAGCTTACTGATCCTCATTCTCGGCGGGTTGAACTGGCTTGTCATTGGTCTGTTTGAGTACGATGTCGTATCGGAGATTTTCGACGGTCAGGACTCCGTCGGCGCCAAGATCGTCTACATTATTGTAGGCTTGGCGGCACTTTACAGCCTATCGTTCTTCGCCAAGGTAGCAACAGAGGACTGACGGACAGTTCCCCTGCACACTTCACACGCAATGTTCAAGCCCGCTGTGCGCTCCTACAAAAGCGCCCGGCGGGCTCTTTTAATGCCTTCCTATTGCCTCCGCTCTTGCCTCCACCTCTTGCCCCCGCCTTTCGACGCCTCGTCCACTCGCACCCCACAAATAAAAAAAAACGCCGATTACCCGCGTTCGGGAATCGACGTCTCATACGTCTCGTTATAGCACCGGGCTGACTCGATGTCGAGCTCCGTCAAGCCGCCCGCATGCCAAGTGGTCAGGCGCAGCGTCACTTTCTTGTAATCAATGGCGATGAACGGATGGTGATTCATCGCTTCCGCAATCTCCGCCACGCGATCTACGAACGCAATTGCAGCTGGAAACGTGCTGAACCGGTAGCTTCCTTGCATCCACTTCTCATCCTGACGGGACCAGCCGGCAAGCGCTGCGATTGCAGCATCCACAACGTCCAGCGCCATTTTCTCCATTTTCGCCAAGGAAACACCCCCGCCTCTACCCATTCAAATTAGATGAGCCGAATGATTCTACTTTCCTTCTCGTCCACCGAAACTTCAATAATATGATGCTTCGGACGGTACGTGACAATCCCCCCGCCGACATGGATGACAGGATCCTCGCCAAGCGCATAGAACACATCGTCCGCGAGCGCTTCCATTAATTCAAGCCGCTGCGGCTCTTCAAGCTGCTCCCAATCCGCGGTCTCCATCTCGAAGAAGAGATACCCATCCCCAATCGAGTTCAGCGCCTCCTTCAGCTCGCCCAGAATATCGACGTACTCCCTTGCATGCTTAACTCCCATTCTCATTTCCTCGCCTTCCGCACAATTTTGAGACAGAATATCTACTATTCTACACGAAATCGGATGAAAACGACTAAAACATCCATTTCGCTCTAATCTGAACGCGCCTTTTGCCGATAAATAATATAGAAGTGGGTCTGTCGAAATGACGTTCAATTTGTCGTAATGACACATCGGCCAGCCGTCCGCTTCCTTTCTGTACATCAGGCATATGCGGCCCTGCCGTTTCTTTAGTATCCTAATATTCTTACTAGTTGAGGTGTGTCATGGAAAAATCTACTGTCATTGGTATTGTTCTTGGGCTTGTCGCAGTTCTGCTAGGTATGACGCTCAAGGGTGCCCCGATTGAGGCTCTCATCAATCCAGCCGCTTTTGTAATCATTATCGTCGGCACTGCAGCCTCGTTATTCATCGGTTTCCCAATTTCTGAACTCAAGAAGTTTCCGAAGCTGATCAAAATGATTTTTGTCGTTCAAAAGCTGCTTCCCCGCGAAGAAGTAATCGCCCTCTTCATGGAGTGGGCAACAATTACACGCCGCGAAGGTCTTCTAGCACTGGAGTCGAAGGTCGACGAGATTGAAGATCTGTTCCTTCGTAATGGCATGCGGATGATCATTGACGGTAACGATCAGGATCTCGTTCGCGACGTTCTGCTCGAGGATATCGCTGCAACGGAAGAGCGTCACCGCGCTGGCGCACTCATCTTCTCTCAAGCCGGCATGTACGCGCCAACGCTAGGGGTACTCGGTGCCGTAATCGGTCTGATTGCCGCACTCGCTGATATGAGTGATATGGGGAAGCTCGCGCATGCGATTGGAGCCGCGTTCGTTGCCACTCTTCTAGGTATATTCACCGGTTATGTATTGTGGCACCCGATTGCCAATAAGCTGAAGCGACTTTCGAAGCGTGAAGTCGAGCTTCGTCTCATGATGGTAGAAGGGTTGCTTTCTATTCAGTCTGGCGTATCTACGGTCGCTATTAATCAGAAGCTGTCTGTCTTCCTAACGCCGACAGAACGTCTACAACTGAGTAAGAAGGGGGCAGAGGCCGTTGAGCAAAAAGCATAAAGCCGAACACCACGAGGAGCACGCTGACGAAACGTGGCTCATCCCTTATGCCGATTTGCTGACTCTGCTACTCGCGTTGTTCATCGTGCTTTATGCGATGAGCACCTCCGATTCCAAGAAGTTTGAAGAGATGAGCAAAGCCTTCAATGTTGCGCTGAACAGCGGCACTGGCGTACTTGATCAATCCTCGCTCGTCAATCCGCTTGATCAAGTGGTTAATACAACCGAGGTTAATAATGAAGACAATCAGTCCTTGAAGAAGAACGGCGCTCCGACGCAGGATCAGCTCGACTCGCTAATGAAGAAGGAACAAGAGGATCTTGAGAAGCTGAAGAAGCAGATGGACCAGTACATTCAGTCGAACGGCCTCACGACCCAGCTAGATACGAAGCTTAATCAGTCGCAGCTGACAATTACGATCAGTGACAGCTCCCTCTTTGCACCGGGTAGTGCGAAGGTGAAGCCGGAATCCCGGAAGCTGGCCGTCACGATCGGTACCATGCTGCAGAAATATAACGACTATGAGGTCGTCGTCTCTGGCCACACGGACAATGTACCGATGAATTCCAATGAGTTCAATTCAAACTGGGATCTTAGCTCGATTCGGGCCATCCGGTTCACCGATATTTTGCTTGAGAACAAGAAGCTCAACCCTCACCGCTTCAGCAACATCGGTTATGGCGAGTATCGCCCTATTGCGGATAACAAAACCTCACAAGGACGTGCGAAGAACCGCCGCGTTGAAGTGTCCATTATCCGCAAATACGCCGATAGTACGAAATTCGTGACGATTCCTGTCGACCCAACGAAGAAGTAAAACATAAAAACCAGTCAGGCTCTAAGCCTGACTGGTTTTTTTATGCCTATTTTTATGCCTATCTATATCACTCATCTAATAGCGCTGCAGTGACAGCTCAATTGATTTGCGTACGAGTACGTCCATCGCATCAATGCAGACCCGCTTCGTCTCGACGCTGAAAGGAATGATCGAGAGCTCCGTACATGCGATGATAACGCACTGACAGCCGTCTACTTTAACCAAGTTATGAATGATTTCTTCGGTTTCCTTCGGGTCGATCTGGACGCCGCCCTTAATATCCTTGTAGATAATATTCATCACCTGCTGCTGAACCTCAGGCTCCGGCACATGCGGCACCAAGTTATACTTAAGCGCCGACTTGCTGTAGATTCCGCTGTGCAGCGTACCGTTCGTCGCCAGAATGCCGACCTTGCAGCCGTCGCCATGCTGCGCATGGATCGCTTTCATCGTCTCTTCCACCATGTCAATGATCGGAATCGAAGTCATCTGCTGCATTTCCTCGATATAATAATGCGCCGTATTGCAAGGCATCGCAATATTCGCGACATCGGCATGCTCCAGAAGTCGAATGTCCTTCTCGATCTCACGGAGAAACGGCCCCGGGTTATTCTCCAGAATGACATGGGTCCGATCCGGCAAGGAAGCATGATTCAAGATAATCATATCAATATGATCCTGATCTATGTCGGCTACTGTTGCCTCTATAATTTGATCAATAAATACGGACGTCGCCTTCGGTCCCATCCCGCCAAGAACACCTAACCGCCTTTTATGCTCCATCATCATTCTACCTACTTTATCCGTTAATCCGTTATCGGTTGTTGCGTTGCTCTTCCAGCTGCTTCAGCGCAATCTCAGCGCCAGGGTCCATCCCTTGGCAGCCTGCGAGCAGAATCAGATCACCGCGGCCCGCCTTAGACAGCGCAGTCGCAATGGCATCCGGGAGCTCACGGTACAGCTGCACGTCAATGTTCGCTTCCTTCATTACTTCAAGGAACACCTCCGCTTCCTCGTCGGAAACGGTATTGTTCTTGTTCACATGCGACTCGCTTCGCGTTGCGATGATCTCGCGCATCTCCAGCCTGTTCAGCCACTCCACGATCGCCTCTGCGTTCTCGCGATTAATGACCGGTCCGCGATGACCACGTATCGCATACACCAGATGGAACTTCTCATAGTCCATATAGCGCATCGTCTCAAGCGTCACATGAATATTGCCCGGATTAGCAAAATGGTCGTCGATGATAATGAACTCATCCTCATGGATGAACTCAAATCTGCGCTCCACGCCGCCGAACGTACGCAGCGCCTCTTGAATGGTGGCAATCGGAATTCCGCATAGGAGCGCCACCGTAATAGCCGCCATCGAGTTGTAAACGGAATGCAGCCCCGGAATGCGCAGCTCCACGCGGAACTCGCTAGGCGTATACTCGATCTCGCCTGTTTTGAACGGCTTCTTAATCTCGACGGTAAACTTAGCTCGGCCAGTTGAGAGATCTAGATCTTTGCAGTGAAGCGTGCCTTCGCTGCTCTTCATGCCGAACGTAACGACCTGCGCCGCCGTCTCCGTAACGAGGGATGCCGCATACTCATCATCGAGGTTAAGGACAGCGTAGCTATGTTCACTGGCGCGTTTGATCAGGCTTGCTTTTGCCGCAAAATAATTCTCAAACGTGCCATGCGAATCAATATGCTCACGGCCCAAGTTATTGAAGCAGACGATATCATAATCAACCGTCTCCACTCGATGGGACTCGAGCGCCGCCGAGGACACTTCCATGCTCACATGGGAGACGTCACGTTCCACCATCTGCGCCAGATAAGACTGCAGATCAAGCGATTCCGGTGTTGTCAGCTCCGATGGGATCTCCGAATCGTCAATCTTAATGACAACTGTACCGATGAGCCCCGTCTTCAGCCCATGCTGCTCTAGAATCGCATTGGTCATATAGGTCGTAGATGTTTTGCCATTCGTCGCCGTTATGCCGATCATCTTCAGCTTCTCAGACGGATGGCCGTAATACGCGCTGCCAAGCTGGGCAAGTGCAATTCGGCTGTTCGGCACGACATATTGCGGAACGTCAACGTCTTCTTGCACGCGCTCCACGATTGCTGCTACCGCACCTTTCGCCACAGCGTCGCGCAAATACTTGTGCCCATCGGTCGCGTAACCGGTAATACAGACGAAGAGGTTACCCTCTTGCACTTTCCCCGAATGATAGGCAATGCCGGATATCACTGTAGAATCCGCAGCTGCCTGATAAGTATGAATAATAGCTGTCTCTTGGAGCAGCTCTTGTAATTTAGTCATGGAATAAGTCCCTTTCCGCCCATGAAATTATGTGTACGTCCAAATAGCTCGCAGTAGCGCTTCCGGGCTTGTCCAACTCATTACCCGTAGCGGCCTCCTGCTTAAACGCAATTATTTTACAGTTTACTCTATGCAAAGTGCCTACAATCCTTTATAATTTTACTTCATGTTTTCTAGGATTACAAATGTTTGTTTTCCACGCAAAAAGATCAGAGGCGCCTCATTAAAGCCGATTCTCTCTGATCTTTCGCTTCACTGCTATTGTATTATTTCCCGGGAAAAGCGCCCTAGGTCCCGTCCCTACTTCTACTTATAGTCGAGCATCGTAAACAATTCGCTCAACTCGTCCTTCGTCAGATCCCGCCACTTTCCGTAACCAAGCTGTCCGAGATGAATATTCATAATCCGTACACGGCGCAGCTTATTCACGTTGTAGCCGAATGTTTGGCACATACGGCGAATTTGACGATTCTTCCCTTCCGTCAGCGTAATCCGGAATACCCGGTCGCCTTCCCGCACCACCTTGCACGGCAAGGTCATCGCGCCTAAGATACGAACGCCTTCGCTCATCGCCTGAAGAAACCGCGGTGTCACTGGACGATCAACCGTTACGACGTACTCCTTCTCATGCTTGCCCTCCGCACGCAATATCCGGTTCACAATATCTCCGTCATTGGTCAGCAGAATGAGCCCTTCCGAATCCTTGTCCAAGCGTCCAATCGGAAAAATCCGCTCCGGATGTCCAATGTAATCTACAATATTGCCGCCTACATGCGATTCGGTCGTACTCGTTATGCCTACAGGCTTGTTCAGCACAATGTAGACGTGGGAACGCTGCTCCCCAATCCGGCGGCCATCGACACGAACGTCATCGCTAAGCTCCGCCTGACTGCCGAGCTCGGCAGTTACGCCGTTTATAGATACACGGCCCGATTCAACCAGTTTGTCCGCCTCGCGTCTTGAGCAATAGCCGGTTTCGCTAATAAACTTGTTAATCCTCAACTGACTTGTTCACCCCGCACCTATCGTTATTCATCTATTATTGTAGCAGTAATTGCATCATTCTCATATATCTGCGTGATCGGGCGCCCGCCCAAGACCACCCGCCCATTGGCGCATTTCACCATCTTAGCAGCCACAGCCGCAGCCTGTACGGGACGGTACATGCGCAGCCGACCAACCATCAGCAGCTTCATGAGCGGACTAAGTAGAATTGCCGCCTTCTCGCCTAAGCGGAATTCCTCGCGCTTCCCGAGCAGCAGCGAGGGACGAACGATATGCAGCTCTGGCAAGCCAATCTCCGTTAGCCGAGCTTCCATTTCCCCTTTGACCCGGTTGTAGAAGATCGAGGACGACGCATTCGCGCCCATCGCTGAGACTACAATATACTTCGATGCGCCATGCGTCTTCGCCCATTCCCCAAGCGTTATCGGGTACTCAAGATCGACCACGCGAAAAGCCTCCTGTGAGCCGGCCTTCTTAATCGTGGTGCCGAGCGTGCAGAACACGATATCCGCCTCCACGCCGGTGAGCGCCTCTTCCATCCGATCGAGGTCGGCGGTTAGAACCGTTAGCTTGCTGCCGTAGACTTGCATATCCGGCGATGGACGCAGCGGCCTGCGCACCAGAATCGTCACAGCCATACACTGCGGATCAGCAAGCAGCTGCCCAAGCAACGCCGAGCCGACCAGCCCTGTAGCACCAAGCACCAGCGAGCGGTAGCCGCGGCTTGCTTCATTCATATCCGATCACTCCTCGATATGTATTGTTCATGATGCCATTATGGCTTCAATAATGGGAGCGTGATCATCACTTTCGTACCGGCACCAACCTTGCTCTTAATCTCGAGCGCTCCTTGATGGCTCTGAATAATACGCTGGCTCACCATGATGCCGAGTCCCGTTCCTTTATCTTTATCGGTATAGAACGGGTTGCCGAGCATGGGAATGCGATCCTCTGGAATGCCAATTCCTTCATCAATAATCACTACTTTTACGTGATTGGGCATATCACGCTTGACCTCGATCGTAATTTGTCCGCCCGCTGGCATCGCTTCGATTGCATTTTTGATTACATTAATAAATACTTGCTTCAGCTGATTCTCCTCACAGGAGATGATGCACTCCGCTTGCTCGAATGCGGTCAGAAATTCAATATTGCATAGATGTGCCTGGCTATCTAGGAGCGAGATGACATCGCCGAGAATGAAGCGGACATCCTTCTCTTCGAACCGTGCCGCTTGCGGCTTCGCCAGAATTAGAAACTCCCCGACAATGAGATTGATCCGGTCAATCTCCGACAACATGAGATCGACATGCATCGTGTTTAGCTTGGACGTCTCAAGCTGCAGCTGTAGAAATCCGCGAAGCGTCGTCAGCGGATTACGAATTTCGTGCGCGACGCCTGCAGCAAGCTGGCCAACTGTCGTCAGCTTCTCCGACCTGCGGAGCAGCTCCTCCATCTTGTTACGGCCTGTCATATCCCGCGTAATGCTCGCAATCGCGCGAATCTCGCCGTTCTTGTCGCGTATTGGCGACGTTGTGGCACTAACCGCAATCCACTCGCCGTCGCTCGTTACCAGCAGCGTTTCGCGTGCAGTCAGCGTCTTGCCGCCCCGCAGCTGCTCCAAGTACTTCTGCTCTTCCTCGATCAAATGCTCCGGCACGAGCGGCAGCACCTGACCGACTGCTAATTCCGCTTCATAGCCGAACAAATGCTCGAACGCACGGTTCACTTGTGTCGTACGTCCTTCCAGGTCGACAACATGGATCGCATCGGTTGTATGATTAATGAATGATTCCAAATGTTCTTTCATAGATCGGTTCTCTTCAAACGCCATCTTCAGCTTCGTCATGTAGATGCCAAGGTTCTTCGACATCGCATTCACTCGCTGTGCCAGCTGCCCCAGCTCATCCTTGCGTTTCACTTCAATTGAATTGTCGAACCTGCCGAACGATACTTCGTTTATTTTCCATAGGATGGAGCTTACTGGTCGGAAAAGGAGGCCCGAGAGCCAGTAGCTGCAGAAGATGACGAATACGAGCAGCAATACGGAAATCATAATCTGATTGTTGCGCTGATCCGCCATCAGCTCGAGCATCGGTCTCTTATCGAATACAAGTCCAATGACGTAAGGGAGCGGCTGGTTTACTACGACAAAGCTCTTGATGACCGATCGGTTGTTTATCTGGGTATAGCGGAACACTTGCTTGCCCTTCAGCGCTTCCTTCACGCTCTTCTTATCTTGCTCGATTTCTCGGTAGCCATAACTGCCGAACGGGATTGAATTGCTCAGGGGCCTCGTACTATTGACGTAATCCGGCGCTTGTGACTCCGGCATCTTCGCGAATGGTGCCGGGTCAAACCCCGTCACTTCGAGAATGGTGGGGTTGCCTGCTTTCATTTCCGTCAAAAATGATGTCGTATGCGCGATTTCCTCATATTCACTGAGCTGATCGCTTTGCATATAACAATGAATCACATAATTACGTCCGCTCATTGCAAAGTAGCTGCCTTCTCCCATCGTTTCTTTGTCATTGAGCGATGCGACATAAGGTGGCGTCCAGAATGTGTTGCTCGAAAGTTGGAACTGCATTGCATCCCGCTCCAGCCCGATCTCTGAGGGATCGGATGAATGAACGGTGATATAATTTGATCCATCAAGGAGCATCGTGGAAATTCGGGTAACCCCAAGCTCATCAGCTAAATTAGCCAATTTCTGATCCGTAACGAGAAGCGAGGATTCCGGAAGCTGCTTCGCCGCCTCGAGTGAAACCGCCTTCAGCTTCTCCGTCAGCATCGTATGTATAAATGTATGTTCCCTTGAATTCTGCATGACATTAACCGCAATTTGCTGGCTAATGGCCATCATATTCGCCTCTACGTCAGAGCGTAAATTGACGCGTGTCGAATATTCACTCAAAATCACATGAAATGCAAGCATGATAAATACAAGCAATGAGATCATAAAAGACAACTTTGTCTTCACCGACAATATGTGACACACCCTTTAAAGCAGCTTGTGGACATCTTACTTGGATCATATCATAATTGTCATAAAATGAAAGCAATCTGCAGCACCAATATTATGGAGGAAACTGAAGTTACACCCTGATAGATCGAGGTTATCCCGCAACTTATACACAGGATTTTCCCCATACTCACAGGGTAACTGAATAATTTGTGTACATAACTGTGAGTAAATCAGCTTTATCCACAATTCTATACACAACCTGTTAACAACGAATATTTGTTCGTGGCACAATTCGACAGTCGATTCGTGTCGCAGCTGCATATAACCCTGATTTACTGGGACTGGAGGCGTATTCAGATGATTTCGACAGAAACGGATTATTTTCGTGAGGAAGATTATAAGTGGATGCAAGAGGCGATTGCCGAAGCGCGGAAAGCAGAAGAGATTGGGGAAGTGCCAATTGGCGCCGTTATCGTGAAAGACGGTGAAATAATTGGTCGGGGGTACAATCTGAGGGAGACGAACCTGGATCCGACCGCACACGCAGAGATGATCGCTATTCGGGAGGCAAGCCAGCATCTCGGCGCGTGGCGCTTGCTCGGCTGTACGCTGTACGTGACGCTGGAGCCTTGTCCGATGTGTGCAGGAGCGTTGGTGCAGGGTCGAATTCAGAAAGTCGTCTACGGCACAACCGACCCGAAGGCGGGCTGTGCCGGAACGTTGATGAATTTGCTGCAGGAGCCGCGCTTCAATCACGAAACGGAGCTGCTCGGAGGCCTTCTACAGCAAGAGTGTGCACAGCTGCTGACTCAATTCTTCCGTCGATTGCGAGGGCGCACCTAGTATTATATTTCGCCTGTTCTTCCTTATGGAGCTGTTGCAGCGTCACAATGACTTCGTCAGCAGCTTCACTTATGGCGATGACTTCTGGGTCGGTTAAACTGCCGCGGGCTTCAGCTATTTCAAACAGCTTTATTCGAAGCACCTGCAGCTCATGGAGAAGAATCATTTTGTCATTCATGGCGGCTAAGAAACAGCTCCTATCACATTCAAGTAGGGTTAAGGGTGCAAGGATGTGTGTGGCGATCATGGATGACTAATTGTTAAAGGAAGTTTAATAAGTTATCTATTATTATATACGCTGTGTTCGAATCTGTTTGTAATACCATGTCGACAGTATGACTGTGAATGCGCTTAAACTTTCGACAAACCTCTGCACAAAATGGCCATTTCCGGTTCTTTATTCACAGTTGATAAGTATTCGAATAGGACTTTAGTCTCTCTCAGTAGTTATTCAGATGTGGATATCTTATTATCTGCGATCTACCCACATCATCCCCACGATATCCACATTGGTACGTTGCACCAATCGTGCCAAACATGCTATTATTATCCTTGCCGCGCGCCCGTAGCTCAGCAGGATAGAGCGACAGTTTCCTAAACTGCAGGTCGTACGTTCGAATCGTATCGGGCGCGCCATTTGATTACAAACCTTGTTATGGCAAGGTTTTTTGTTTTTTAACGGAGGCGTACTGGACATGATGGTTACCGGAAACAATGTATATATTCGCTTCTTTGAGGATGAAGATGCAGAAGCATTACTTGATTTACATGTGAATAACCGCGAATTATTTCAGAAGTACTCACCTACTATTGCAGATGACTTTTATACACTTGAGACGAAACGTAAGTATATAAGCGATTCCTTACAGCAGTGCGAAGAAGATAAAAAGTATTGCTTTGGCATCTTTTTAAATGAGAACGGTAAGTTGGTCGGTAGCGTATCACTTAATCATATCTATCGGGGCCCACTTCAAAGGGGCATGATTGGTTATCAATTGGATGCTCAATATAACGGTAGAGGATTAACGACGGAAGCCGTCTCCCTGACTGTCGCATACGCGTTTAATGAATTACAACTGCATCGCATTGATGCTGGCGTTATGTTAAGCAATGTAGGCTCCATGCGTGTACTTGAGAAAGCAGGCTTTTATAAGGAAGGCATCGAACGAAAAGGTGTACAGATTAATGGACAATGGGAAGACCATCAGATCTTCGCCATTATATCCGAACACAATTAAACGGAAGCACTGCAAACCCTTGATACTCAAGGGTTTATTCTTTATATCAGGAGGATCCCACGATGATGATTCAGAATCTATACGAAACGCATATTCAAGTACAAGATCTGCAAGCCTCCATCGCTTTCTACAAAGACCTTGGCTTAGAGTTGTCGCTTGTCGTTGAGGAGCGCCGCGTTGCTTTCTTCTATATCGGCAAAGATCGGCAGATGCTAGGCGTATGGGAAGTGGCGGCGGGTACTGAAGTTCGCAGAAGGCATTTTGCTTTCGGTACCGATCTAGCACAATTAGAGAAATCCATCGAATGGCTGCGCGCCAAAGGGTTATCCCCAGTTTCGGTGCTTGGGCGTGAGCCGATCGAACCGATTGTCCACACGTGGATGCCTGCAGCTGCCGTTTACTTCAACGATCCGGACGGCAATGAGCTGGAGTTCATCGCCTGGCTGCCAGATGAGCCGCGTGAGCTCGGCTATGCTCCGTATTTGAGCGAATGGCGAGCGCTGCATCAGCAGAGCTAACCTCACACAGAAGAACCGCGTCCTCGGGCGCGGTTCTTTTTATATATTAGTGTAAGAATAGAGTATGAACACTTTATACAAATATATAGTCTTAGTCTAAGTTATTAGTAATATCTCTATTAATGAAACTACATATCTATTATTTCCATATCGCGATAATAACAGAAATGATATAGAATAAGAATGGATTTACTAAATATACCTAAAAAAGGGGAATTGTCCAAGTGAGCAGAATGACAATGAAAAAGAAACTATTCATTGCAACATTAATGTTAGTCGTATCCGTATCCTCTGCTTCTATCGGCGCCTACGCTGCAACGAAATACTCGCTATCATTAAACGGTAAGAAGACCTCCTTAGACGTCCAAATCATTAAAGGAGATGCATACGTCAGCGCCAAAAAATTCGGAGAGCTGTTGGGACAAAAAGTAACAATTGACACGAAGAAATCTACTGTCACTGTCGTTACGTCCAATCCTGCTAAGCCTGCATTAAAAGCTGGCGAATACCAGGCCAAAGACTTTATCTTTAGCGATGTACAAGCCTCTGAAGGTGTTATCGGCTGGGAAGTAACAGCTGAAGTTAAAGCACTCAAAGCTTTCAAAGGTGCTGTTTTCACAATTACTTTCTTGGACGCGAATGGGAAAAGAGTCGGATCAGCTGCTGGATCGGTATCGGATATCGCGAAAAATGAAGTGAGAACCGTTCAATTTATAACGACGGATGATTTAACCGGTTGGAAAAAACTTCGTCCACAAGTTGATATGTCGTATTAAGACTAAGAGTCTCCGGCATAAAGTCGAGCGCTGCATCAGCAGAGATAACCTCACACAGAAGAACCGCGTCCTCTTGCGCGGTTTTTTTAATTTTAGGTACAACGACTCATAAAAGAAGGGTTTTAACAAATTTTGTCGAACTTGTTTGTTAGGTTATCTAACATCTGTGAAGGGAACGTGCTACCTATGAAAATGCCTTTCTTCTCCCTCGCCATCAAACTGCTTGACCGTCAGAACTATGCGAAGAAATTTATGCTGATCGGCATCGTCCTCGTCATTCCCATCGTGTTTCTTATGTATTTCTACATTTCATCGAAGAATGTCGGCATTCATTTCGGCAAACAAGAACTGCTCGGCAGTCAGTATAATGCCGGCGTTACCAAGCTGCTTCGCACTGCAGAGAAGCTGCGTGAACAGACCAATACATACCGCAGCAGCCAAGGTGATGCTACTGCATCGACCGCAATTACACGCTTGCAGCAGCAGATGGACACTGCAATCGCAGCACAAGACAAGCTCGACGCTGATCTAGGCAAGACACTCGGGACGAGCAAGGCTTGGAGCCTCATCAAGTCTGAATGGCAATCCAATAAGAGTACAGTGCTGCAATCAAGCACCACTGATCCCCAATATAATAAACATCTGACGCTCGTCGAAGACCTTCTTAAGCTGACAGAGCTTGTCGCCAACAATTCGAATCTGATCCTCGACCCCGATCTCGACAGCTATTATATTATGGACATCACGCAAGTGAAGCTTCCTGCCGTGTCGAACTTGCTTAGCTTATCCCTTACGATTGCTGAGGAAGCAAGCCGCAGTAATCAACTCTCGCTCGAAGCTCGTACACAGCTGCTGCGCTACATGACGCTGCTTCAATATGACATGGACACCGCACAATCCGATCTTCAGACCGCCTTTACCAGCAACCCGGCAATCAAGCCGCTCCTTAGCAATCAGCTGGCAGAGACTTCAAGCCTTATCCAGAAGCTAGAAAAGCAATTCAATGAACAACTGCTAAGCGAAGGCGGCCAGCTATCGTCTACCTCAGCCGAGTTCACAAGCCTGTCCAGAGCAGCGATCGCATCCATCTACAAGCTATCTGATCAAGCAACGCCTGTCCTGGATCAGCTGCTGCACGAGCGTATCGACAGCTTCACTTCCCAGCTCTACCAGGCCATCATCTTCATCGCAGCTTTGCTGGCGCTCGCTCTCTATCTCGCCATTGCCTTCTGCATCTCGACAGTCAGCGCACTGACGAATTTGGAGAAGCTATCGCGTTCCATCGCGAGCGGAGACCTATCCGTCACGAGCGATTATGCGCCACGGGACGAGATCGGCGCCTTCACCAAATCCTTTAACCATATGGTCGCAAGCTTGCGCACCGTAATCAGTCATATGAAAGAGAGCGCCGTCTCCGTCTCCAATGCGTCCAAGGACATTTCGCAGAGTACGGAAGAGATTGCAAGAGGAAGCAGCGAGCAAGCCCGCTCCACTCTAGAGATGAACGAGCTGCTCATGCAGCAGGCCGCTGCGATCAATCTCGTCGCTCGCAATGCGGAGAATACGTCGCATCTCTGCATGGATACGAAGCAAATCTCCGATGAGAGCAGCCGGGTTGTACAGCTCTCCATCGACAGCATGAGCGCCCTAAGCAGCAAAATGACGACCTTACAAGACGCCTCCATGCGAATTGGCGAGATCATCGAGGTCATCGACGAGATTGCTCAGCAAACCAACCTGCTGGCGCTAAATCAGCCATTGAAGCAGCCCGCGCAGGCGAGCAAGGCCGCGGCTTCTCTGTCGTAGCAGACGAAGTACGCAGGCTGGCTGAGCGCAGCAGTGAAGCTGCAATGCAAATTACACACATCATTCACGACATGCAGAATTACAGTACAGAAAGTGTTCATGCCGCGACGAGCGCCATGGAGTATTCCAAGCGCACCGAGCAATCGTTCCAGACCATAACGCACAAAATCAACGAAATGACCAAGCAGGTTACCGATATCGCCTCTGCGAGCGAGCAGCAGTCTATCCAGACCAAAGATGTGCTGAACTCTATTGAGGGAATTGCCGCGTTTAGTCAGGAAGCCTCAGCAGGCTCAGAACAGACTGCAGCCAATTCACAAGCACTGTACAGCTTGGCGAACAACTTGACGCAATCGGCGGCAAGCTTCAAATTCTAACAGTCTCAGCTCATGCAAAGAAGCGTCCCTCCATCGCGGAGTGGACGCTTCTTATTCATTAGGATTAGGAGCCGCTCGGGAGCCCGAGCATTCCTTGCAGCTGCTCAACCGGAATCGCATCCTTCGGCAATTCATATTCGAACTTCACATCTTTGTTAATATCCGAGATCGACATCTCGTAATGCATGTCTAACTTAAGCCCGCCAGCAGCAGCGTCAGTTGACTCAAGCTCCACGTTCAGCCCTTCGTACGTCAAGTAATCGTCCTTAATGCCTCCGGTTACCTCGAGCTGGCCAATCTTCACACTCTTCTTGAACGTATCAACTGCATCCTTCGCTTTGCCCGTATTGCCGCCGGAGAGTTCTTTCTTCGCCGCCTCCAGCTGTTCTTTTTTCAACTGAAGGGCCTTCATATACGACTCATTGCTAAGCAAGATATCAATGATTTGCGGCGCCGCCTTCTCCATCACCGCCGTCAGCGCAGTGTCTTTGTTCGACTCATCCACAGCGAAACGTACGAACTTGTCAGCCTCCTGCCCTTCCGGAAGCCCATTCATATCCGCACCCTTCGGCTCAGAGAAGAACGTTTTCTCATCCAGACTACCTAGCAGCGCTTTGAGCAGATCTTGACCGATGTTCTGCGAAGCGGTAAGATCACCGACGCCTTGCTCCTGAGCCAATTTCTTCGCATCAATCTCCACAAATTTGCCCGAGAGCGCATCAAGCATCGGGTAACCTGGTATTTGCGGTACCTTAATCCAAACTTTATCTGCTGTAATAATCATCGGGAGCGATACATTCAGCTTCACGTCACCGCTGCCGAGTGTCATATCCATCACAAGCTCAGCGCGAGCAGGCGATTTCTGCACCTTACCGTGGAAGTTAATAACCGCACCCTTCAACATCGACAAAATAAGCGGAGCTACAGCCGGCATTTTGCCATCAACAACTTCCTTTTGAGGCAGCGACAGCTCATTTAGCGTCATTTTCCCTGTATATGTCATGCTTTTTGCATCTTGATTGTTAGCCATTGCGTCCAACATCGTTTCCTTCGCAGATTTGGAGCTGCTGCATCCGCTTAAGACGACTAATGCTGCAACGAGCAGCAGAATTGTACTTACCTTCACGAATTTCATTATAAAAAAAACTCCTCTCCCTTTAACGAAACGAGCCCGCAATCAAGCGAGCACCTTTCATTTTACCTGATCCTCGGATCAATCGGAACAATTAAATGATGGCACATTCATCTTCAGTTCTATTTGCCCATGCTAAAAAGCCCCCTGTCGACGGATTTCACTCCATCTCAGAGGGCTTCAAATACGAATAAAGCTTATCCTTGCGGGTTATTATGACTCACATGATTGGCCTGTTTCGTTTTCTTCGAGCCCGAGTGAGCTACCGGCTGATGCGAATCATTATCCGCACGCGATCTGGCACGCTGCCCATCCGGGTTAGACACAGGAACGCTCTTGGACTTGCCGCCCATACTAAATACACCTCTTTTTTAGAAATTCAATAACTAACTGCGCGAATGGAACAAATCTGACGGCTCGTCGTGATTCAGATCATCCTGATGTCGCCGATCATTCGTATCCTGCTGCAGCTGCTGGGCTTGATGGCTGTTAACCGGATTTTTATCCAGATCTTCTACGACATTACTTAAGTTCTTATCCGCAGTTCCTTTAACTTTTGTCATGAATTCAGCTTCGCCTGCCTTTCCTTATGCGAGTGTACGGCTACGGCTAAAACGGCGGGATCTATGGATGTGTCAGATCGTGCAGCGCTTGCGCGCATTCATGAATATGGCGGGTGTAATCCTGCACCAGCTCCTGAACGATCTCCGTCCTCTCGTCGATCGAACGGCCGTCCTTCTCCACATCAATTAGAGTCGTTTGCACTTCACGGCCATCCACATAGGCGACCTTAAAATCAAAATCATACATCTGGTGCCCAGCCGCATGTATCGTAATGCGCAGAGCTGACGGATCCGCTTCATCAGCCAGCACCTGCGCGCGATCGGCTTCATTAATCGTCGTTGGCAGTGTTTGCTGCCACGCTAACGTCAGCTGCTGCTGATCAATTGCGAGCTCATCGTGCTTGCTCATCGCTTACCACCTCCATGCCGATAATATGTGGTTTTGGCGGTGTTTTTATGCGGCTGCCGTGACGCGAAGCGAACGCAAAAAAGCGCCCAAGCGATTGTTCGCTTGAGCGCTGTTATGAATGTTAGTGGCGGAGAGGGTGGGATTCGAACCCACGTGGAGTTGCCCCCTAACGGTTTTCAAGACCGCCCCGTTATGACCACTTCGGTACCTCTCCGAATGATGAAACGACCCTTTTCCAAAGGTCACAAGATGTATTGTACCACAGGGGAATTCAGATTCGCAACTCCAAATTCACCCTATGGCCACTACATTATTTTATCGAGCGCTGATGACCTCAAGACCGCCCATGTAAGGACGCAACACTTCCGGAACAACGACCGAACCGTCAGCTTGTTGGAAATTTTCCAGAATTGCAGCAACCGTACGGCCTACTGCAAGGCCTGAGCCGTTCAGCGTATGCACGAATTCCGGCTTGCTCTTCGGTTCCGGACGGAAACGGATATTCGCACGGCGCGCCTGGAAGTCCTCGAAATTCGAGCAGGACGAGATTTCACGGTATGTGCCGCCGCTTGGAATCCACACTTCAAGGTCATACGTCTTCGCCGATGTGAAGCCCATATCGCCCGTACAGAGCGTTAGAACGCGGTATGGCAAGCCAAGGAGCTGCAATACCCTCTCGGCGTTTGCAGTGAGCTTCTCGAGCTCTGCATACGAATCCTCTGGCTTCACTAGCTTCACAAGCTCAATCTTGTTGAATTGGTGCTGGCGGATCAATCCGCGCGTATCGCGGCCAGCAGATCCCGCTTCGGAACGGAAACATGCGCTATATGCTACGAAATTCTTCGGCAGCTCTTCCGAAGGCAGAATCTCTTCACGATGAACGTTCGTCACCGGCACTTCCGCAGTGGGAATAAGATAGTACTCCGTGTCCGCAATTTTGAATAGATCTTCTTCGAACTTCGGCAGCTGGCCTGTTCCGATTAGGCTGTCGCGATTAACGATGTATGGTGGGAGTATCTCTTCATAGCCATGCTCATCACTATGTAGATCCATCATGAAGTTAATAAGCGCACGCTCCAAACGCGCTCCAAGGCCACGATAGAACACGAAGCGCGAGCCAGTTACTTTCGCTGCACGCTCGAAATCAAGAATGCCAAGATCCTGTGCCACTTCAAAATGCGCCTTAGGTTCAAATGCGAACGACGGCACCTCGCCATGACGGCGAATTTCCACGTTGTCGTCTTCAGAAGCACCAACAGGAACCGATTCGTTCGGCACGTTCGGAACCGCCAGCATCAGCTCTGCAGTTTCTGCTTCAACGATGCGAATCTCCTCATCAAGCACTTTTATGCGGTCGCCTACCTCACGCATCTCTAGGATCAGCGCTTCAGCGTCCCCGCCGCTCTTCTTCAGCTTCGCAACCTCCTGCGAAACCGTATTACGACGATTCTTCAGCTGCTCCGTCTCTTGCAGCATGTCCCGCCATTTGCCATCAAGCGCCGGGAAGTTCGAGATGAGTTCCAGCGACTTGCCACGGTTCAGCAAAGCTTGCTCTACTTTAGCGTAATCATTACGCAACAATTTAACATCCAACACGAAAGGAAAGCCCCTTCCAATTTGTTATTTTAACACTCCGGCGTTACTCGCTTTCACCGACCTTCTGATGGTCTCTCCCGTGGTGATATCACCAAAGTTGTTCCCATTCAGAACGTCGGCTAATTGCTCATTCTCGGTCATGTTCTCTCTCTTACATCTCACAGCTAACAACGGCAAAAAGACTGCTTACGCAGTCTTTTACGCTATGCAGCTATGCTTTAGCCGCAGCCGCTTCCTTCGCCATGTCCAGGAAATAAGCATGCAGACGGTAATCGTCCGTAAGCTCTGGATGATAAGACGAAGCAAGCAGATGGCCTTGCCTTGCAGTTACGATTTCGCCATTGTACATAGACAGCACATCGACGCTCGGCGCTACCTCTTTAATAAGAGGTGCTCGAATGAATACCGCACGCACCGGCTCATCAATGCCTTTTATCGGCAGGTCCGTCTCGAAGCTTTCACGCTGGCGGCCGAATGCGTTCCGCGCGACGGTCATATCCATCAGCTGCAGATGCGCATCCTCTTGGCCTTCTATACGTTCAGCCAGGACGATCAGTCCTGCACAAGTACCGAAGATCGGCTTGCCTTGCTGCGAGAAGTCACGAATCGCATCGATGAAGCCATACTTGCGCATGAGCTTGCCGATCGTCGTGCTCTCGCCGCCGGGAATGATAAGCCCGTCAAGAGAGTCGAGCTCTTCGACTCGCTTTACAGCAATGCCTTCTCCCCCAGCGGCTTCAATGCTACGTATATGCTCTGCTACAGCGCCTTGCAGCGCCAGTACACCAATCTTCATCGCTTTACCGCCTTCTTTCCGTTCTTAGAAGCCGCGGTCCTGCATGCGCTCGGAAGGCGCCAGCTTCGAAATTTCAATGCCTTTCATCGGTGCACCCAGGTTTTTGGATACTTCTGCGATCAGCTTGTAATCTGTGAAGTGCGTTGTTGCTTCAACGATTGCACGAGCGAAACGCTCCGGATATTCGGATTTGAAAATACCCGAACCAACGAATACGCCGTCAGCGCCCAGGTGCATCATCAACGCTGCATCGGACGGTGTTGCTACGCCGCCAGCTGCAAAGTTAACGACAGGAAGCTTACCTGTTTCGTGAACGTCCAGAAGCAGATCGTAAGGTACGCCGAGGTTCTTCGCTTCATGATAAAGCTCATCCTTGGAAAGGTTCTGTACTTTACGGATTTGACCCGTAATCAGACGCATATGGCGAACAGCCTCAACGATGTTGCCTGTTCCTGGCTCGCCCTTCGTACGAAGCATTGCAGCGCCTTCTTGAATACGACGGAGCGCTTCGCCAAGATCTTTCGCACCACACACGAATGGAACTGTGAAGTCGCGCTTCGAGATATGGAACACTTCATCAGCGGGCGTGAGCACTTCGCTTTCGTCGATGTAGTCCGCACCCAGAGCTTCGAGCACGCGTGCTTCTACATAGTGACCGATACGTGCTTTCGCCATAACCGGGATCGAAACAACCTTCATTACTTCTTCAAGTACTGTCGGATCAGCCATACGGGCTACGCCGCCTGCTGCACGAATATCAGAAGGTACACGCTCAAGCGCCATAACTGCTGTTGCGCCAGCCGCTTCAGCAATTTTAGCTTGCTCGGCGTTCATAACGTCCATAATGACGCCGCCTTTTTGCATTTCAGCCATACCGCGTTTTACGCGCGAAGTTCCTGTTTCCATGTTCGTAAATCCTCCCAAAAAGTTTTTCGCAGTTTCTCCAACATGTAAATCGCCGGACTAACTCTAACCAATAATTTTACAGCATAGCGGACTAATCGACAACTATTTACACCTTATAAATAGCTGTCGCCACCCGTTTATTTAAAATAAATCCATAATCCCATGGAATAATCCCGAAATAAAGCCGCCAAGTCCACGGAACATCAAGCGCCACCAGCTTGCTTTCTTCACTTCTTCGGATGTGATCAGCTTAACCGTTTTATCAATGGATTGACCGGTTCCCGGATCCTTGTAGGAATATGTCGCCGAGCCTACTTCAGTACCGCTTGGGATTGGAGCTACCAGCTCGTTATCCTTCTTCACTTCAACCTTTGTCAGCTTAACGTCTGGAGCAGCGCCTTTCTTCACGAGGAACGTCACGTCTGTTGCTGTCATGATCGGCACTTCTTTCGATTTGCCTTTCTTTATTTTTACCGTCTTTGCGCTTTCTACAACAGTCTTCGGCGCTACAACCGTCTTTTTCTCAAAATTTTGGAAGCCGTAGTCGAACAGCTTCGCTGTTTGGATGAAACGCGAGGATTTCGAAGAAGCATCCATAACGACCGAGATCAGACGCATATCGCCTTGCTTCGCTGTTCCTGTGAAACAGTAGCCTGCTGCACCGATGTAGCCCGTCTTCATGCCATCAACGCCGGTATACGCATATTTCTTCAAGGATGTGATCGACTTGTTCGTCTCCAGCATCCAGTTCAAATTGACCATTGGCGTCTTATCGCGCTCACGGAACTTATAGCTTGGCGTGCTGGAGAACTCTAGAAACTCAGGGTGCTTCTTGATCAGCACACGAGCGAATTTCGCCATATCGCCTGCCGAAATAACCGTCGTTTCCGCAAGGCCAGTCGCACTTGTGAAGTGAGCTGTTGTCAAGCCGAGTGCCTTCGCCGTTTCGTTCATCTTCCCAACGAAGCCCTGCTCTGTGCCAGCAACTGCATCTGCCAGCGCGATAGTTGCGTCGTTAGCCGATTGAACCGCCATCGCCATATACAAATCTTTAACCGTATGCTTGTCGCCCTCTGCCAGATAGATTGCGGAGCCGTCAGGAGGAATATCAGCTGCTTCTTTTGAAACAGTAACTACATCCGTCATTTTCAAACGTCCAGCAGTAACCTCTTCGAGCACGAGGTACTCGGTCATCAGCTTCGTCATGCTTGCTGGCGGGTAAGCTTTGTCAGCATTGACCGAATAGAGCACCTGGCCGGTATCTGCATCTATTAGAATTGCTGAACGCACCTCAATTCCTAGTGAGTTCGGCGTGAATTCTGATGAATCCGCATGAGCCTTATAAGTGCCTAGAGTCGTTGTAAGCATCGTCGCAATAACAGCTGCACAGATGGTCGGTACGAAACGTACCAGTCCCTTTTTCCGTTTCAACATTCTCTCTCCTCTTCTATCATCTACTCTAGTTATTGTAACACAAAGCACATCGTTTCTAAAAAAGAAAGACAGGAAAACGGTGATTCCCACCATCTTCCTGCCAGGTCCGTCATTATTTCATTTATGCTGCAGCATTAGAAAAGATTACAGCGAGTAGTTAGGGGCTTCTTTCGTAATTTGAACATCATGCGGATGGCTTTCGCGCAGACCAGCATTTGTAATACGAACGAATTGTGTATCATTCTTCAACTCTTCGATACTTGCCGTACCACAGTATCCCATACCGGAACGTAAGCCGCCGATTAGCTGATGTACTGTATCTGCAAGCGGTCCTTTGTAAGCAACACGGCCTTCAATGCCTTCCGGAACAAGCTTGTTCTCGTTCTCTTGGAAGTAACGGTCCTTGCTGCCTTCCTTCATTGCGCCGATGGAGCCCATACCACGGTAAACCTTGAAGCGGCGACCTTGATAAATTTCCGACTCGCCTGGGCTCTCTTCCGTACCTGCGAACAAGCTGCCGATCATAATCGCACTTGCGCCAGAAGCGATCGCCTTCGTTACATCGCCGGAGTACTTAATACCACCGTCAGCGATGATAGGAACATTGTATTCACGCGCAACCGATGCACAGTCATAAATCGCTGTAATTTGCGGTACGCCGATACCTGCAATAATACGAGTTGTACAGATTGAACCAGGACCCATACCGACTTTGATAACGGACGCGCCGGCTTGGATCAGCTCGCGTGTACCTTCACCAGTGGCTACGTTACCTGCAATGATCGTAAGATCTGGATAATTGTCACGCAGCAATCGAACCATCTCAAGCACGTTCTTCTGATGTCCGTGAGCCGTATCGATGACAAGCACGTCAACGCCTGCATTAACCAGTGCTTCCGCACGCTCAGGAGTATCCTTCGCAATACCGACAGCAGCGCCGCAAAGCAGACGGCCTTGAGGATCTTTCGCCGCACTTGGGAACTGGATCGCTTTCTCGATATCTTTAATCGTAATAAGACCTTTAAGTGTATTCGTGTCATCAACAAGCGGTAGCTTCTCGATCTTATGCTTCTGGAGAACAACTTCTGCCTGCTGCAAAGTTGTACCTACAGGAGCTGTGACGAGATTGTCCTTCGTCATGACTTCGCTAATCTTCATCGAATAATCATGGATGAATCGAAGATCGCGGTTCGTAATGATACCAACAAGCTTCTGATCGCCATCCACAACTGGAACGCCAGAAATGCGGTACTTGCCCATTAATTCCTCAGCATCATACACATGGTGGTCAGCTGTAAGCGAGAACGGGTTTGTAATAACGCCGCTTTCTGAGCGCTTAACACGGTCTACCTCTTCCGCTTGCTGAGCGATGGACATATTCTTGTGAATAATACCGATACCACCCTCACGTGCCATAGCGATCGCGAGTTTAGCTTCCGTAACAGTATCCATACCTGCACTGATGAGTGGAATGTTTAATTTGACGCTAGGACTTAGTGTGATCGAAACATCAACTTCCCTAGGCAATACTTCCGATTTACGAGGCACGAGCAGTACGTCATCGAAGGTTAAGCCTTCTTTGGCGAATTTATTTTCCCACACAGATTTGTTCCTCCCCAAACGATTTGCTTCCCCCTTGAATTGTCGGAATTGTCGTGAAAATCCCAGTAAAATCAAGAGGTCCGCGTATATTATTGCAATAGTATCAGAGGGGTATAGGGCTGTCAAGATAATCACGGCAGGGGGTTTTTGTCGATATTAAGAACGATAATCATACTTGCAATTCGAACTCCACAATAGAAACTCATAAACCCCCTGTTCCTTAGCTGCTTGGATTTGCTTATTCACCTGTTCTGCCCCGTACTGCTGATGCGGGTGCACCCACTTTGCAGTGAAGCTTTGCAGCCATGGTCGAATAGTCGCTGGTGTCTGATCACTTCCACTGCTAATCAGATTATTACGGTGATTCGCATCCATCATGGCATGGCGGATAATTGCGTAAGGGCTAAGATCTGGCTGTTTTACCCCATACATGCCTGTAGAGTAATGAGAAGGATAGGTCATCGGGGAGATGACGTCAACGGCGTTCGATATGGAACGCCATGATTGGCCAATACCCATGTCATTCGTTGATGAGGTCACGAGCCCAAAGACATCTGCCGATACCCTAGCACCTGCAGCATGTACGCCGCTTGTAGCGTCTTTAAGAAATTGGGCGATAACTTGTGACTTGGATTTTCCACCCCGGCTGCTGCTGTACTGAACTTCTCGATCAACCTTGGACCCGTTATCCGGAAACCGTACATAATCAAATTGAATCTCATCAAAGCCAATTGTAGCCGCTTCTTTCGCAATCGCTGCATTATAAACACGAACCCGCTGCTGAAAAGGATCTAGCCACACTTTGCCCTGCACGTCCCTCCATACGCCTCCACTCTTCCGCTGAAGCGCGAAGCTCGGATATGTTTTGGCGTATAACGGGTCTTTGAAGGTCACGATACGCCCGATTACATAAATATGCTTGTCCTTCAGCTTGCGTAGCAGCGCCTGTATGTCACCTATCGCTACGTGCCTGTCCGCGCCAATGGCGTTTACTTCTGGCAGTGAAGACTTGTAGGTAAGTTGGCCATATTCGTTCTTTACATCGATAACCATTGCATTGAGGTCAGTACGGTCAACAAGCTGGATGAGCCGATCAAGCCGCTTCTTGCTGCCTGCCACCCAACCGGATACATAGATCCCCTTTACAGGATCTCTAGGCACAGACAGCCTACGTACTCTGGTAGATCGTGGTTGTAGCTGCTGTGACTTAACTGCGGCAGAATAAGTATGTGGACCACTTACATGTACATTGAAATTTGGTGGCTTCATCTGTTGCTGTATTGGAGGTAAGCTCGCTTCTTGCAGCTGCGTCGAGCTCCCACAGCCCGTACATACAAGAAGCGCTGTCAGTATGGCAAATGCCTTTGTTCTTATTCCGTCCACCATCACTCGTTACCACCTCCGTCACAAAGAATGACTGCGTTGTCAGTAGTATGTGCTCGCTTTCGCGCTCAGTTGTGAAGGAGATATGACCATCTATGGGTGAAAAATACAACCCACATTAAAATACAGACAACAAAAAACCGACCATATCAAATATGGTCGGTTATCTGTGCTTGGCGACGTCCTACTCTTCCAGGACCCTGCGGTCCAAGTACCATCGGCGCTGGAGGGCTTAACGGTCGTGTTCGGGATGGGAACGCG
>NZ_FOCJ01000002.1 GCF_900110075.1 Paenibacillus sp. OV219 | reverse complement strand
CTTGGTGAGCCGTTACCCCACCAACTAGCTAATGCACCGCAGGCCCATCTGTAAGTGACAGCTTGCACCGTCTTTCCCAACTCAGCCATGCAGCTGAATTGTATATCCGGTATTAGCATCCGTTTCCGAATGTTATCCCGATCTTACAGGCAGGTTGCCTACGTGTTACTCACCCGTCCGCCGCTAACCTTGTCCCGAAGGACAAGATCCGCTCGACTTGCATGTATTAGGCACGCCGCCAGCGTTCGTCCTGAGCCAGGATCAAACTCTCCATAATAGGCGAAATGGCGAAGCCATTTGCGCCAAATGAATTTGCTTGTTAGCTCATTCAAAAAACTAGCTCGTCAGAAACACTTTCACCAGATGGCGATCGTCGTTTCGACGTATTTTATGACCTTTTGACAGGTCGCTCATTGTTCAGTTTTCAAGGAACAAACTTACTTTTTTCTCGTCCCAGCCTCGCGACCGGAATTAGAATATATCATATATCGAAATTCAATTGCAAGCTTTATTTTTCAACTTGTTTTTCGTTTCGACCACCGTGCTTGGCTTACCTCTCAGCGGCGGAATGTTAGATTAACATGGTATCAACGTACTAGTCCAGTGTTAAAATATTCCTGTTCATATTCACTTCCCTTATAAAGATATTGTGGCGTCCACAAGCCTACCCTACTCTACTTTCTAATCACAACAAATGAAAAGCTGCCCGAGTTAACTCGGACAGCTTTCTAACGGTGTTCGATCGATGAGAGTTACATACAGCAGCATTGTCATCACATTAGATGTAAGTCAACAATTGATCGGCATTTTGTCTCATATCTTCTGTGCGTTCTCTAAAAGCGCAGTATGCGATATTGTCAAGCCCAATGTGGATGAGACAGCAGAGTAGGCGTTCCTTCATCTGTGCAGGCGGGCCACCGCGCTTTTCCCAGTGTTGATCGAGTATCTCCTGCAGGTCAATACCATGCCATTGCGGAAACCAAGGCCAACAATAAAGAAACAGAGCATGATCGTAGAGTGGATCACGATAGACCGCATTTCCCCAGTCGAAAACTCCGGCTAGTTTCCCATTGGCCACCAGCACGTTTCGGTTCAAAAGATCGTTATGAACGATTCCTCGGATCTCCGGAAGCTGTGGTGCGAGTTGACGAAGCTTTGCAACACCAGCATCGAAGATACTTGCCTCTCTCGGCGAAGTGTCTAACCGATCGCGCCAGCCGGCAAGCCTGTCTCTAGGCTCAGCCACCGACAATAGCTCTGCTGCCCAGCTCGGACCAGTTCCTTCCGGACGCCAAAGTCCAATTTCCTGTGTGCTAGTGAGATCTAGCTCCTGAAGCTCGAAGAGCGCATCGAACAACTGTGGAAGGACAATTCGTATTTCCGATTCATCAAGCTCATCGAGATGCTTTTCTCCTTGAATACGTTCAGATATGGCAAAAAATCCATTCTCCGTCTCACCAACCTCTACAACCTTTGGAATCGGCATCGTGTCCATAGAAAATGCCCCCATTACACGATCCTTCTCGAAATCACCCACATATGCGCCGAAACGAATAACCATTTCACGCCCATCGAGCAAGAAGGAATAAGCTCTCGACCAATCACCAGATGCCAGGGACGCAAGATTGAGAGCACGGTCACCGAAGCGATCCTTCACAAAACGATCCGCTGTTTGCTTGAAATCTTCCATAGTGATTCCACCTTATAAGGAATGATAGCTATCTTATGCCTGCCTCCGCCAGTTTCTCGTCCAGCTCCGCCTTTTGGCGTAAATGGTGCCGGCTGTGCATACCAACCATCTCAAACCATTCACTCGCACCCAGCCAGCCAAACCAGCCATGGTGCACCTTGCAAGCCGGATTCACTTCATCTATACAACCTGCCCAGTAGCTCAACTTCTCTAGAACGTGCTCCAGACCAGCTATGATTTCATCCTTGCTCGCAGGATTAGTTGTCGCGTTGGGCAGTTCATCAAGTTTCACACGGATATTGGGCCACTCTTGTTCGGCAAGCGCTTTCGTACCGTCTGCAGTTTTGCCTACAGACTCTTCGAGCATTGTCTTAGAGCATGTTTCAATATGCCCGATGTACTCTTTCGCCACTTCGATTACGTGGATGTACATTTGCCCGACCGACCATACGTTTTCTTCACTTTTAAATCGCAGTTGCTCAATAGAGTAGCTGTCCAGATCCCGCTTGTATTGATCAATAGTAACCATATGATTGTTCAACAAACTGATCCTCTCCCCGCGGAATGACCTGACTATTATTACTTGTTGAAATAGTTTCCCTGCTCAAGGTCTGCGATAAGTCCCGATTGTGCGGGCTTCCAGCCAAGCAGTTCCTGCGTCGTTCCACTTGATCTTGGAATGTCGAGCGACGCGACCAGACCTAGAAAACCGAAATAAGCTTCTGCCTCTTCACGTGGGATGCTGACTACCGGGACGTTTAAGTGACGGCCGATGACGCCAGCAATATGATGGAACGGAATACCCTCATCGTGGGCGCCATCCAAACGTGCGCCTGCCGGTGCAGATTCCACTGCATAGCGGAACAAGGTAGCCGCATCTAGACGGTGAATCGCCGGCCAACGGTTGGTTCCGTCTCCAATGTAGGCTGAAGCGCCTCTTTCCCTGGCGATATGGATCAATCTCGGAACAAAACCTTTATCTCCTTCACCATGCACGGAAGGTGCAAGGGAAACGACCGATGACCGCACGCCTCGCTCAGCAAGTGCGAATGCTGCCTCCTCCGATGCATGGCCATTTGCATGAGCGGTAACGACTAGCGGCTTTCCAGAACCTACAAGCCCCTCTCCCATTGCCTCGATGGCGCGAAGATCGGTTGCGAGCGAGCCGGCGAAGTCTGAGAAATCGTGATTAAACGCCAGATGAATGACGCCGTCCGAAGCGGCCGCGCTGCTTCGAAGGCAATCCAGATCTTCTAGAGCTCCTCGCTGAACCTCAGCCCCTAATCTCTGTAATATTTCGGCACCACTCTCTGTACGGGTAAGACCCACAACCTGATGACCTGCATTGATGAGTTCTCGGACAACTGCTGTACCAATATAGCCTGCTGCTCCAGTTATGAATATACGCATTATTTTCTCCTCCTTATATGCATTTGACGAAGTGTTCAGCTCAAGTCTAAACTATGAAGTGAACTCTAAGGCAAGCATTTGAAGGAGCCATTAGGATGAAAATTCAAGAATTAGCTGACAAGATGGGTTTGACTGCTCACACGATACGCTTTTATGAAAAAGAAGGCTTGCTCGACGGCAGACATATTCAGAGAGAGAAGAATAATTACCGCAACTACTCAGACGAGGCCATCGAGCGTTTGAAGCTGATCAAGAAGTTTCAAGGCATCGGCTGTTCGCTGGCTGAGCTGAAGACGATATTGCAAGAGCATGATTCGAATGCCCGTACCAATCATGAAATAATGGAATGGATTTACAAGAAAATAGACGAGATCGAGCGTAAGAAAGATGAGTACGATCAGATGCTTCTGACGCTCAACTGGATGCTTGAATATAGAAAGACTTTAATAGAGAATCCACAGAAAGCTCAGGCTATGCTAGCGGCAGTATATCGTCCAGACCCCTCTAATTGAATCCCCCGGTTGAATGGAGCACTTGGCCTGTAATCCACTCGGCATCATCGGAGGCTAAGAACGCGACTAAACGAGCAGCATCCTTGGGCAACCCTACTCTACCAGAAAGAAATTGATTCGAAAGCTGCAATCGAAGTTCATCGGTCATCCATCCCGTGTCCGTTGGACCCGGATTTACTGCATTCACTGTAATTCCTTTAGAGCCAACTTCAGCTGCAAAAGTGCGTGTGAATGAATCTACCGCTCCTTTTGTCGTGGCATAAGAAATTTCACCGACCATTGGGCCAAGTGACTGGCCAGATGTCATGTTGATGATTCGGCCACCGAACTGCTTACTAAATCTTTTGGCGAATTCCACACTAAGTAAAACTACAGCCCTGACATTAATTGCATAGTGGGCATCTAGAGACGCAGAAGTAATCGTAGTTAGATCATCATTTACCGAGTAGCAAGCATTGTTTACAAGAATGGAAGGCTCACCCAGCCTCTGATTGACACGATTCAATAATTCTACCATGTTTTCTGATAAGGATAAATCTAATTTGAGGTGTTCACAGCGAACGCCCATAGAGCGTATTTCCTCTTGAAGCTGCTCTGATTCTACTTGATTACTGCCCCAAGGCATCTGTTGATCGTAGTTATCCCAATGTGTAAAAAACACATCTGCACCTTGAAATGCCAACTCTTTGCACACTGCCGCTCCGATTCCTGCTCTACGACTTGCACCTGTAACAATCGCGATTCGACCCGTTAATTTGCCGGTTGTATGACTCATGAGTATTTATTCACACCATCCTTTAATTAAGATAAGCGTTTATCGGCTGGAACGATGAGAGTGTATGATGTAGGTTTAAAAAAACGATTTTGTCTTAATCTGATTGTATTACCCTGTTTGGCCATATGCAATTAATAAATAGACCACATCAAATAACGATGTGGTCTGTAAAAGTTCATATTTAAGATTGCGCATACTGCTGTTGGAATCTCGCGATCGACTCATACTCGGTTTCGAGCTGGCGCGCCAGTCGGATATAGATCGGCAGAAGCTGATGATAGATTTCTGCATTTGCCCCAATCGGATGATGTACATGCGTTGCGCCGACCATCTTCGAGACGACATTCAGGGAGTCGACTCTGCCAGTCGCATAGAGACCGAGTACGACAGCGCCGAGACATGAGCTCTCGAAGCTCTCCGGCACGACGACTTCTTGGTCGAAAATATCCGCCATCATTTGACGCCAGAGCTGCGACCTTGCGAAGCCTCCCGTCGCTTGGATTTTGGTCGGACGTCCTATGTTCTCCTCCATGGCGAGCAACACCGTGTACAGGTTGAAAATAACGCCTTCTAGCACGGCGCGAATCAGATGTTCTTTGCGATGGTGCATCGTGAGCCCGAAGAACGAACCTCTTGCATTAGAGTTCCAGAGCGGCGCCCGTTCACCAGTCATATACGGATGGAATAGAAGTCCGTCTGCGCCAGGTCTCACTTGCGAAGCGATCTCCATGAGCAGATCGTAAGCGTCTATGCCAAGTCGCTTCGCAGTCTCCACTTCGGCAGCCGCAAACTCATCCCGAGCCCACCGCAGCAGCATACCGCCGTTGTTAACGGCACCGCCGATGACCCACAATTTATCTGTTAAGGCATAGCAGAAGGTGCGCCCCTCCGGGTCGGTCATCGGCTTGTCCACTACCGTCCGAATTGCTCCGCTCGTGCCGATCGTCGCTGCAACGACGCCTGGTTCAATAGCGTTCACACCAAGATTAGAGAGTACGCCGTCACTTGCGCCGACGATGAATGGTGTCGATATGTCAAGACCGATCTCCTCGGCGAATACGGCGTTCATTCCTTGCAATGCATGTGTCGTCGGTACCGGCTGCGATAGCCGATCACGCGTCACGCCTGCGAGTGCTAGTGCCTCTTCGTCCCAATCGAGCTTAGTGAGATTGAACATGCCTGTCGCCGATGCGAGCGAATAATCGATAACATACTCGCCGAACAGTCGAGCAAATACATATTCCTTGATCGAAATAAACTTGCTTGCCCGATTAAATAAAGATTCCATATCATTGCGAAGCCACATGAGCTTCGGCAGTGGCGACATCGGGTGGATCGGCGTTCCGGTCCGCAGATAAATGTGATGGCCCCCGAATTCATCCTTCAGCCGCTCGGACCAAGCCGCGCTCCGGTTATCTCCCCATGTGATGCAGCGTGTCAACGGCTTACCTTCTGTATCGACAGCAATGACGCTATGCATCGCCGAGCTAAACGAGACAAACATAATTTGATTGGTACTCGCGCCGCTCTTCGCGATCACATTCTTTAGCGTATGGATGACGGCGTGGAAAATTTGATCGGGATCCTGCTCGGCGATAGACGCTGTTGGCGTAAACAGCGGATAACCCTCATCGGCCTTCGCGACAACGGTACCGTTCTCCTCGAACAGCACGGACTTCGTGCTCGTTGTCCCGATATCAACTCCGATCATATACATAGGTTGACTCAAGTGAATGAACCTTCTTTCCGGTGAATTGCTGCTTTCCAAGGGTAGCTTACATTAAACAACAACACTAAGAAGCAGTATAAGTATCAAGCCGACGACAGAAAGAATCGTCTCCATTACCGTCCACGATTTCAACGTCTGCGGAACGGACATATTGAAGAACTCTTTAACCATCCAGAATCCAGCGTCATTGACATGCGACAGGATTAGCGATCCTGCGCCGGTCGCGAGCACGACAAGCTCGACATTCGCATCAGGCGTCTGGCCGAGAATCGGCGCAATAATGCCCGCCGCCGTGGTCATAGCGATCGTTGCCGAGCCAGTTGCTACGCGAATAAGCGCTGCAATGAACCAAGCGAAGAAGATAATGTTCACATGCGCCGATGTTGCAATTGCCGCAATGGCATCGCCGACGCCGCTCGTGATGAGCACTTGCTTGAACGCCCCACCTGCACCGATGATCAGAATAATGGTAGCAGTTGGCGCCAAGCAGTCGCTGGCGAAGCGCGACACTTCCTCTTTCGTGAACCCCCGAGCGAATCCAAGCGAGTAGAACGAGAACACGACGGCAATAAGCAAGGCAATCACTTCATGTCCGATAAATTCGCAGAACACCGTCCAACTGCTTGTTGCGAGCGGGTCGATAATATTAGCAACGGAACCAATCAGCATAAGAATAACTGGGAGCAAAATTGTAAATAGCGTAATGCCGAAGCCTGGCAGAATGCGCTCATCTGAAGTCGCAAATTGCTCAACTAGTTTCGTTGGCGGCTCAACCTCGATCTTACTGCCGATCAGCTTTCCGAATAACGGGCCAGCCAAAATTGCGGTAGGAAGACCTACGATAAGCGAGTAAAGAATCGTTTTGCCGATATCTGCCCCGTAAGCGCCAATTGCAATCATCGGTGCAGGATGCGGCGGCACCAGTCCGTGTACGGTGGACAGACCAGCCAACACTGGAATGCCGATTTGCAGGAGCGGCATCTTCGTTTTCTTGGCGACAATAAATACGATCGGGATAAGCAAAATAACGCCGACCTCGAAGAAAACCGGGATACCGACGATAAAGCCGACAATCAACATCGCCCAATGAACGCGCCGTTCGCCGAATATGCGAATCATCGTATTGGCAATCCTTTCAGCCCCGCCGGACTCAGCCATCATTTTCCCGAGCATCGTACCGAGACCGATAACAATCGCGATCGTGCCAAGCGTGCCGCCAAGCCCGCCTGTCACCGCTTTGATGTTGTCTGCCGGCTTCATGCCTGCAAGAAAACCGAGCAGCAGCGCGGAAATAAGCAGCGTGACGAATGGATTCCACTTGAATTTTGCAATAAGCGTTACAAGAAAGGCGATCGACACGAGCGCCCATATAATTAATGTCACATTATGACTGAGTCCAAAAATACTGCTCATCATAAACCTCCTGTAAATTCTGGTTGTTCGTTTCGTATGGTTCGACTAGTGCGAAGCGATTATTCCAATGTTGCCAGAATTCGTAACTCGCCTTTGCTGTATACTTGTCGACAAGTTAAGCTGTGCGCTTACGGAAAGCGCTTGATTACTGCTAGGTAATGCTGCTATGCAAAGTCTGATTCGAATCGGCGAAGTAATTCTCGACCACCTTCTGAATCTCAACGGGGTCTTTCGTTTCGATAGCCCGCACGAGCGTCCGATGCTTCTCGATGACGGTGTGAAGCTTCTCTTCCCCTTGCGAAAATATTTCATCCGTCGTAATAAGCATTACCGTGAGCACGATATTTCGGATGCTTTTCCATAGATGAAGAATACGAGCATGCTTCGCTCCGACGATCATCGCCTCATGGAAGGTATAATCGAGATGCGAGAACTCTACACTATCGTTGTACTTTACGGCGAGCTCCATTCTGTCGATTAATTGTTTGAGATGGATGATCACCGGCTCATGTCCGCCTTCTCCCAATCGTTTCTGGGCAAAGCTCTCGATCAAATAGCGGACATCGTACAGCTCCTCGAGATCCTTCATGCTAAGTCCGAGCACGATGGCGCCCATCCGTTCCAGACGGATTAGCCCTTCGTTGGACAACGTTTTCAACGCTTCGCGGACCGGAGAGCGGCTCGTGCCGAAATCGGCGGCAACCCGATTCTCCGAAATCACTTCCCCTTGTTTGATCGTTCCCCGAATAATTTGCAACCTTAATTCACAAGCAATGGAATCACCACGAGAAACACCAGCAAGCCAAGCGGAAGGATAACGCATCTCTAATTCAACTCTCCTACATAGATCAAATTTGAATGATTGCACGATAAATACAGCATTATCGATTTTATCACAGATTCGTGATTTGATACTATGTTTCCAACTTACGAACGGACAACAGCGTGTCCACCGAATTCATTACGCAGTGCGGCAACGACCTTGCCATGGAACGTATCTGTTTCTAGCGAACGGTAACGCATCAGCAGCGACAGCGCAATAATCGGTGTGCTCGCTTCGAGATCCAGCGCTGTTTCGACTGTCCATTTGCCTTCGCCCGAGCTCTGCATGACGCCGCGGATGCCATCCAGCTGCGGGTCTTTCGAGAACGCGTTCTCCGTTAGCTCCATGAGCCAGCTCCGAATGACCGAGCCATTCGACCAAACACGAGCAACATCTTCATAATTGTAGTCAAAATCGCTCTTCGACAGCACTTCGAAGCCTTCAGCGATCGCTTGCATCATACCGTACTCGATCCCGTTGTGGATCATTTTCAGAAAATGACCGCTTCCGTTCTTGCCTGCATACAGATAACCTTTGTCTACCGCGATTGCCTGGAACAGCGGCTCAATAACGCCGAATGTCTCCCGATTGCCTCCGACCATGAAACAAGCACCTTGAGCAGCACCTTCCGTCCCACCTGATGTGCCGACATCGAAGAAATGAATGCCTTGCTCGCTCAGTCGCTCCGCACGCGAGATCGATTCTTTATAATGGGAATTGCCTCCGTCAATAACAATATCCCCTTTTGCGAGCAATGGTGCCAATCGGTCAATGACTTGATCAACAATCTTTCCTGCGGGAACCATCAACCACACGACTCGCGGCGTCGGCAGCTTTGCAGCCACTTCCTCAATCGTCGCGGTAAACTCAGCGCCAAGCTTAGCAAGCTGCTGTCCCGGTTCTGGATTTACATCGTTAACGACAACATCATGTCCGTTTTGGAGCAAATTTTGCACCAAATTATATCCCATTTTACCGAGACCGATCATGCCAATTTTCATCATATTCACCTCTATATGAGTCTACAAGTATACTTGTATACAACTTTACTTGCTCATCAATTTTACTGCTTCGAGGCGTTTCTGTAAATATTGAATTTTCGCCATCTTTTCGTCTCGTTTCATCATCATTATTTGTCCACCTTGAAACTCGGCACCTCCTTGAGCTATCGTCTCCGTTAATCCGTTACTGCTGAACCTCAACTACGGTTACGGAGGGGACGTCCTGGATTAGAGGCAGAATCTTCTCGATCTCAAAATGAATAGGCAGTTTAATCGTAATGTCCAAAATAAGTTCAGAAGGCTCTTTCAGCTTCTCCGTATGGAAATGTAAAATCGTTATCTGTCTTTCTTTGAGAAAATCCAAAATATGCGTAATTACATCAGGCTCATTATTCAAACGGATTGTTAGCTGTTCTGTCTTTGGAGCTTCTAGCCAGTTTACCTTGCTATGCAGCAGCTTTTGCGCAAACAGAATCACAACTGTCGTACCTATGCCCACTATATAAAGATCAGCGCCAATAGCCATGCCGATACCAGCAGTCAACCATACCCCAGCAGCCGTTGTCAGTCCCTTGACAGTCTGCCGTTGCATGAAGATCATTCCTGCCCCAAGAAAACCAACTCCGCTGACCACTTGAGCTGCAATTCGCGACGGATCAAGTGCTATGCCGCTTTTTCCTGTCATGTCTCCAAAGCCGTATTGGGAAATCAACATCATTAGTGCCGCTCCAGCGGCGACAACAAAGTGGGTTCTAATACCCGCTTCTTTCATTCTATTCTTTCGTTCATACCCGATAAGCGCACCGCAAAGACCTGCTAAGACGATACGTAATAAGAAACCATACTCCACCCTTAATCCTCCTTCACGCTGCTCCCCCAGTTAGCTGATTGCTTAACATAATGAAGCCACCGATTGTACCGGCAGCTTCGTCATTGGTGTGTATTTATCTGTTGTCTCCTGTTAGGTAAGGACTCGTTATTCAATGACATAGTCGTTGACATGTTGGTTTCTTACGACTACTTTATTTCCAATCGAAGCTGCATCTTTGATTCTTTGAACTGTAAAATTAGACATAGGTATAGGCAGGTTATTCAAATCAAAATAACTATAGCTTGGCCCTCTCCTTATCATTAACCAATCATATTTTATATGAACACAACAGCTGGTTAGTTTTGGTCATATTGTTCTAATGATTCTATCAACTGTTCTAAATCCATATCTTGCATCGAATGAAGTCGAATGTGATAACGATCGAAAGTTAAATCCTTTGTTACAGCCAACATTTATTGTCAGGACAAAGCCTGTGATTCTCTTATCTGCTCTTCGAGTCACATTATAAGTCATACCAATTTCATCGTACGTCGCTAATTTCTGCTCTTCTCTGCTCAAAGCTCAGCTCACCTCAACCACTTGTCTTCTCGCTTTTCATTTTTTTTAGAATGATCCATTCGATAATTACGAAATTCAGCAATAGTCCGACCCAAATATTCACATTCAACGCTTCTTCAACCATTCGCGTTCTTCCTCCAGGGATGGAGAATCCACTTAATATGTAATATGAAAGGAGCAGCAACGGCATGAGTAACCTTGCGCTTACAGCGACAAGCGTAATTCCGAAGCTGCGCATCATCCATATGCGATGTTCTGGAAAGCGTCCTTTTACAGCTGCCCGGTAACCGTTCCAACAGGTGACAAGCCATACAATCGTTAATGTCAAGAATGCCAATGATTTCGTGAAATCTTCCATATAAAATATTATCGGCAAAGCCAACAAACCACTAATAAAGACACTGATTACATATCCTCTTCCCAAATAACGATGTGTCTGAGGATGCTGAACACGAATACGCGTCACAAATTGCAAAAATCCTGTTATTAATGCTATAAAAGCAAACAGAATATGCGTCAATAAGAGCGGAAATTGGATGGTATTCGATGTAATCGTAATTCTAGATTTCGCAGGATCCAAGTTTAAGTACGGCAGGACAAATGGGATCATTACCCCGAGCGAGACGATAAATAATATCCACCAGCTTCTCTTTTGCTTCATCTCTCGTTTTTGCACCTCACAATTGCAGCTGCACATGTGTTACCCTTTGTAATTCCATATCGATACTCCATGTTTTTGCTCCTTTAGTACAGATGTTTTTGTTATACTCCTTCTTTTATTCTAGCGGGTAGGTTTAAACAGACTCTAAATCAAGTCTAAAAAAAGTGTAAAATCGAAGCTGAATGCTAGATTGAAATTGGTCAAAGAAAAACTGCACCTCCAGTAGGTTAGACACTGTCTAACCATTGGGGTGCAGCTCATTTCTAACCGGCTACCTTTACATTTCTACTAAACGATCATCACGCACTCACATAATACTGCGCCTGAGCATTCCACAGTTCAGCGTACTTCCCATCTCTATCAGCCAACAGCTCGTCATGGGATCCGCGTTGAATAAGGCGCCCCTCATGGAACACGACGATGTCGTGGCAGAACCGACAGGATGAGAGCCGGTGGGAGACGAAGATTGCGGTTTTGCCGCCGATTAATTCATTAAATCGGGAATAAATCTCGAACTCCGCAATGGGATCCAGTGCCGCTGTTGGCTCGTCAAGCACGACAAATGGTGCGTTTTTGTACAGAGCCCTAGCCAGAGCCACCTTCTGCGCTTCGCCTCCTGACATATCAACGCCGTCGTCAGAGAAATCCTTGTGCAGGAAGGTACCAAGCCCTTCTTGCATGTTCTTAAGCTTTTCGCCAAACCCAGCCATGATGAGGGATTCCTCTGCCAAATCCGCATCATAGTTCTCGGAGGTAGCCACATTGTGGCCGAGCGAGAATGAAAAGAGTTTAAAATCTTGAAACACGACACTGAAAACGCCCATGTATGCCGAATAGTCGTACTCTCTAATGTCAATGCCGTTTAAAGTAATAACACCCTCCGATGGTTCATAAAGCCGGCATAGAAGCTTAATCATTGTCGTCTTGCCGCTACCATTCAACCCCACAACGGCAAGCCGCTCACCAATATTGAACTTCATGCTAAGATTCTTAATGGCATAGTTGTCAGCGGCGGAATATTTAAACGACACGTCGTGAAACTCAAACTCCAGATCTGCTTGCGGGATTTGTCTGTTGCCATCGCTCTTGCGCATGTTGTCAGGCAGGTCAAGATAGTCGAACACGAGGTTAAGATACTGGTTATTGGTAATAAAGTTCCCCAGAACCGCGACAAGCTTGGCCAGCGCTCCAACAGCTCCATTTGCCGCACCGATATATTGAACCACGCTACCTAACGGATACATGCCATATAACGCCCGAAGGCCGATAAATAGATAAACGCAGCCACCTAGCACGGCGTTTATAGCAGCTGCCAATGCGTTATTCTTGCCGAATAAGTCAAAAACTCTGTACCAGAACTCCGCTCCAACTGATTTATTATAGTGTTCCTCGATTGCTGGCGCTTGTCTATAGAGCCGAATGTCCTTGGCGGCATTCTTGGCCTGCATATATTCGTTAAAAAAATGGATGTAAGTGTTCGACTTCGGATTTTCCTCAAACACCCTTCTCTGAATCCGCTCCTCCCGCTTCTTGAGGATATAGGTAAAGGGAAGGATAAGAAGAATGAGAATGACCAGCAAAACGGTGGCGACTGGAGATGTGATGAATGTCTGCTCATAGGAAGCAGCAGCTGTAAACATTCCGATAAAGAGTGCGATGGACAGTATTAGTTCAAAAAGGGGCTGTAGTAGCTCCGGCAAACTGTAGTGCAAGCGCAGGAGGCCAAGTCCGTTACCGTTAGTCTTAGCTTCAATATCTGCTAAATTCTCATTATTCATCGTATCTTCCACTTGATCGTAATTAAGCTGCATATACCGATGGCCAAGGAAAAAGTAGAATCGTGCCCACAACGTACTGTTTAAGGTCGTAATCCGGCGTGATACTACGGCGTTTATAGCCGATAAAATAAACGCGAGCCCGACTGTAAGCGCGGTATACAGTACAATACGCCCGGTGTCACGGTCGCCTGCCAGCTCGTTAATGATCTGGGCAGACAGGAAGAGCACCATTAACGGCTGCACTGCTTTAATGAAGGATGAGACGACTGTAAGTGGAATGTACTTTGGCGTTAATCGATTTACAATCCCATATCCGCGGCGTAGATTACGCCAAATTGAGCGCTTCTGCATTGTCGGCAACCTCCCCATCCTTATAGTAGTGAGACTGCACGTTAAACATCTCAGCATATTTTCCGCCAATTCTCATGAGCTCGTCGTGCGTACCGATTTCGGCGATGCCGCCGCCGTCAATTAATAGAATTCTGTCGCAGAAACGCGTGCTTGCCAGCCTGTGAGAGATGTATATCGATGTTCTGCCTGCAGTCAGTTCGGCGTAACGCTGATAAATCTCGCTCTCTGCGATAGGATCAAGCGCAGCTGTCGGCTCGTCCAAGATAATAACCGGCGCGTCTTTATACAGAGCGCGCGCAAGCGCCAGCTTCTGCATCTCACCACCTGAAAGCTCGATTGCGTCATTGTGTACGCGGCGTACGAGAAGTGTCGATTCACCTTTATCAAGCCGGCTTACCTTATCCATAAGTCCTGACATCACAAGGCATTTCTTTACCTTCTCGTAGTCTGTCTGATCAGGAGACTGCTGCGATATATTTCCGGCAATATCACTGCAGAAGAGATGGATATCCTGGAACACGGTAGAAAATAGAGAAAAGTAATCGTCCCTGTTATACCGCATAGTGTCGACACCGCCAAGCGTAATCTCACCACTTGTCGGCATATAAAGTCCGCATAAGAGCTTAATCAGCGTCGTCTTGCCAGCCCCATTCGGACCGACAATCGCGATGCGTTCTCCCGGCTTTATATCAAGATTTATACCGTATAGAGTAGGATCCTTGGCCTCCGGATACGTATATCCGAGGTTTCTAAGTGTAATTGAAGGAGGGAGCATGTCACCTGAAGGGAGCTTATGGCCGGCGCCGGTGTTAGAAATATCAGGGACATCAAGATATTCTCGGATATCAGACATCTCACTTAAGGAGCGCATAAGCTCGCTTGAGCTTCTCAATATGCCTGACAACCAACCTGCAAACGCACCAATGGCGGCAAACACGAGCACGAAGTTGCCCAAGCTCATCTTGTTGTTCAACAGCAAGTAAATGAGAAACGCGTACGCGGCACCATCACGTATTAGGCTGAGCACTGCATCCGAAAGCTGAGCTTTCATATCACCTGTCGCGACCTTATGCTCTTTCTCCGTGCTAGACGCGAGTACATTTTGAAAAATACCACCGATTAAGCTGCTTAGACCATATAAGCGTACGTCTTTGCCTCCAGACGGTTCTTTTGACGCTTTCTGGATGTACCACAGCTTGCCCTGAAGCTTGGACCGCTCCTCGCGCGTGTCCTTCTCAATCTTGCGGGCACGAGAGAGCGACATCCAATTGATCCCAGCCGAAATGGCTAGAAAGAGAATAATAAGCGGGTGTACCGTTATAATGATCAACCCATATGTAAGAAAACCTAATACGTTCATTAAAAGCTGTGACATGACACGCGGTATGTTGGAGGCGGGAGAGTGGTTACTTTGCATGGCGCGCCCAGCCTTCTCGCCTAGCTTTGCGTATCTAGGGCTCTCTAGCACCTCGTAGTCCATATTTAGATGCTTGATCATCGCCGTTTGGAGGTGTTTAAATATGCTGATTGTACCTACTGAATCATTGGTGATGAGGTCAGCATAGCTCTTCATGCTGCTCAGTACGGCCAGAAGAAGTGCCATAGCTCCTACCGACAATATAAACTCTCTTGGCGTGACACCTTCTGTAATGTTGTCGATAACAATCTTCGGCATAAGGATACTTACAAAGGGCATACCGACACCAACAAGCACCGCGATGACACAACAAATTAGAGTAAGTGGCCTTGCCCGCCAGTGCACTCGCATGGAATATTTGATGTTAGACCACGCGGAATACGCCGCTCCTTTTTCTGTTGACACTCAAAAACCCCCTTCTAGTAGTTACAGTTTGTAGACTTTGCTGTAAAAATGGTTCATGCGCTTTGTCCGAGCTCAGCATAGCATAGCCTCGATTCTGGACCTATCAAGCATTGGTTGAAATGGTAGGCGACTAGAAATTCAACTGTCAGTAGAATGAGCTGGAATGCCGAACATCAACTATAATCTAGCCTTTATGATAAAGCGCTCCGAATTTGTTCGAATGCCTTTCTCTGTCCGGTTCTCCTCAATGAACTGCTGCAACAGCTTGAAGTCATCTTCGGTTCGTCCGAACTCAGGTATAATTGGAGTATGCTTTAATAAGAAGATCAAATCTTCAGCAGTCTGGTAATACTCCGTTACGCTAATATCCGAAGACTGAATGTCGCTGAACCCCGCATTGCTTAGCTCACTCAGATATTGCTCCTTTAATGTGCCTGCCTTAGTCCCAAACGCCTGTCCTCTTCCGAAGGCTTGCTTCAGATTAGATTTGTCATTTTCACTGACTTGCTGGGTAAAGAATATGCCACCACTGTTAGTTAGAACTCTTGCAACCTCTCTGGTATAAAACTCCGAGTGCCTGCACGAGACGATGTTGAAGAAGTTGTCAGGAAACATCAAGCTCTCCGCTTCCATCTGCAGAAATCGCATATTAGGCAAGCCAGATTTAGCAGCATTTCTAGTTGCAGTCTCGATCATTCCACTAGACTGGTCGATCCCAACCAAGAGCAAGGCAGATTCTGCTGCAATTGATAAAATCGCTTCCCCACCGCCAGTGCCAATATCGAGCAAAATATCCGTTTTCCCGCAGGACCTCTGTACTTCCTGATAGAGCTCCCGCTTCTCTCCTTCAGAGATGCATTTTACGCTGCTGAAATCCCATCCATTGACTGCACCGACTTTATCATAAAATACTTTATAATCAACGAGATTCATTCGTTTCCGCCTCTCTTATAAGCTCCATTATGAATCACAGGTACAACATCGCTCACGTTCAGCTCACTCGCTATGACTACGTCCTGCTCAAAGCCTTTCGCTGCTAGTTCACGACCAGAGGAACATTCATGCATCATATTTTGAATGTCATGTTCGGCATGTTTAAAGGCACTCATCGCAATACTTGCCTCTGGCGATCGCTCCGACTGGTTCAATCGACTAATAATTGCGCCGGCAGCGATCAAATCCTCAATAGCCGGGCGCAAGCTCCCATTACCCCATTGTTCTCCGCATGCAATGACACTCACAGCCTCACTTGGATAATGGAGATTGATAAAATCCGCAACAGCTGCGGCATTTCGCAAACATCCAGCAATTGTAATCACATTAGATTCTTGAGCAGCTACGGTACATACGGAGCCATTCTGGGATGGTAATACAATCCGGGCTTGCGGGGGTAAAGCTAATAATGATTCTGGAGATAGCGACGGAGTTTGCCCACGCTTTCCGGCTAGGATGGCACCAACAGATTCAGCGAACTTGATTGCGGAGTCATCTTTGTATCGATAAGGAAATACTGTCGCCTCTCGTGAAACTGCAACTTCAACACTTGTTGTAAAAGATAATACATCAATAATGACTACGACTCGCGATAAAGGGGCCAATCGACTTACTCCTTCTGCTCCCCATTCAAATCGAACAAGATAGGGAACTTGATGAAATACATCTTCTATCGTAAGCGCCTCCAATTAGTTCATATCGCCAACATAGCAAGGCATTGTTCGATTTCCACTCGCGATTTCAATTAATTGAAGCACTAGTTCTATTGGATAAAATCTTAAGCTGAATAGGTCGTGTACATCTATCCATTCGACTCCGAGTTGGCCTGGATCAGGATGAGGGGCAACTTGTGGGATCACATCGTCTGGATTCATGCGGCAATAGAATATCGGACTGACAATATGTAGCTTGCTATGCGCTTCAGCAATTATATGATTCGCACTAATAAATTCTCTGAGAAATAACAACTCTTGAACTTCTACGTTTATCCCCACTTCTTCATATACTTCACGACGAAGAGCTTGCTCCAGCGTTTCGCCAAACTCTTGTTTGCCGCCAGGGAGGATATAGCATACGTCACCGTCATCTTCTACTTTCTCAATCGTTAGGAGCATATTATTAAGGATAATTACGGCTTGTACACCTACGCTGATCTTCATTGAGGTCTCCCTACTCTCATGGTTTTTGAAAGATTTCGTTATATAGCTCTTTTGTTTGATATAGCTTCATCTACTGGAACTATATCGTCTAGAGCGTCATGGAATGCCCATACCGGCACTTGTAATAGATAACGCAGATCAACGTGTTTTTTGAGTTCAATATTTTTGTTAAAACGACATTCAAGTAGAGTCATCTCACCATGCTCCTAGTCTGCCGAGATATCTTCCCATTATAGCAATTCAAGAAATTTCTGGAAACAAAAAAGAAGAACACAAGGTCACAGGGACGTTGTATTCTTCTTCACTAATCACAACTAATCTATCTTATTGATAGAGATATCTTTCAAAGTTATAAAAAGAAGAAGGTGTTAATTCTTCGCTCTCAATTACTATTGCAGTTAATCCATCTGCAAATAATCCTCAAGCCTCACGCGCCTTCCACCAGCGTATCGACATGTATACCGTGAGCAGAAACACGATATACACGGCTACCGCGAGCAACAACGATTGCCAGCCTGACGCAACACTGCCGCCGATGAAAGCGAACACGAGCATCCCCGGGATTTTGCCAAGCAGCGATGCGCTTGCATAGCTCAGGAACGGGATCGTTACAACCGCTGCATAGATATTAACCGCGACTTGCGGCACGATCGGCATCAGCCTTGCGAGCAGGATCGAACGGAACGGATACTTCTCCACCATCACGGTCCATCGCTCCGTTAATTGATATCGCCGCAGCATTGCTCGTCCACGTTCACGCAGCGCATACCGAAACAACCCATATAGCAGCAGCGCAGCCATCCATGCTCCGATTAAGCTCATTAACGCGCCAAGCAGCGGACCATATAAATACCCCATCGTGCCGATTACGACACTGAACGGGATGATCGGTATACATGCTAAGCCGATGACAAGCAGCAGGAGCAGCAGAATCGGCACATCACCATCTCTCATCCAGGCAAGCAGCTCAGTCCGGTTGCTCCATACGGCGATGATGACGACAAGATAGAAACCTACAAGCAGCAAACGTTTCATAGATGACACCCTCCTCCATCTTCATGCAAAAAAACATCCCAATCCAAGCGTATGAACGCCTGCTCGAATGGGATGTCTTTAGGCCAAAGCCCCGCACTGGCACCAAGCCAATTACAATGGTTTGCGCATATTCACATGCGGGATATTCGCATCGAGGAACGGCTCATCCGACACTGTCGTGTAACCAAGCTTCTGATAGAAGCCTTCCGCAGTGCACTGCGCACCAAGGAATGAAGCAGAATAGTCCGCCGCCTTCGCATCCTGCTCCATCACTTCGATTAGCTTCTTGCCGATTCCGTGCCCGCGGTACGGAAGCAAAACTGCAATGCGCTGCATCTTCGCAACACCTGGCTCATATTCTTTCCATCTGCCGGCTGCAACCGCTTTGCCATTATCCTTCACTACAAAATGATGGCATGACTCCGGTGTATCATCATATTCATCCCGCTCCAAATCAGCAGGCACCTTCTGCTCATTGACAAATACTTCGAAACGAACGGTAATTGCTTCTTCAAGCAGCTCGCTCGTATTAGCTCTTAAATATTCCACGAATGATACCTCTTTCGGTCGATAGTGTTAACGGATTGTGTGTCCGAGTTGACCTAGTTGAACGAGTTGATCGAGAACTGCTTCCCTAATAAAAGGACACACTCGCTCAGAACCGGAAACGAACAGATGCAGCTCATGCATCGCACGTGTACATACGGTATAGAACAATCTCCGTTCGCGCTCCAACTGATAGCCGGTTGCAGCATGGTCAGATGCATCATACACCAGAACGGCGTCAAACTCTACACCTTTTGCCAGATAGGATGGAATGACGACAATCCCCGGCGCAAAAGTCGACGTTTCCCGCTCGATCAAACGGACCGGCAGCTGCTCCCTTAAAGCTTCGAAAGCTTCAGTGCTTTGAGCTGCTGTTTTGCAGATGACAGCAATCGTGCGATTACCCTCTCTATTCAGCTTCTGTATACGTTCCACAATACGGGCGTGAAGCTCTATCCGATTCGCAGCAACGGTCAACGTTGGTCGATCGCCATCACGGTTAAACGGCTGAATCTCTTCACCGCCAGGTATGAGTGTGCTTGTGAACTCAACAATAGGCCGAGTGGAGCGGTAGCTTTGATGCAGTACAATCGTCTCGGTCTCTTCAGCCGGATATAGCGCTGCAAGCGCACTGAATCCCATCATGCCATCTGTCGCCGTATGTGCATTGATTGACTGGTTCAAGTCCCCGAGCGCCGTCACGCGGCTGAAAGGGAACAGTCTCTTCATATAGGCGAACTGAAATGCCGTATAATCTTGGGCTTCATCAATGATGACATGCCGCACTGAGGTGTTCGTCTGGAAGCCTCGAATCCGCTCCACAACATACAAGAACGGTGTTGCATCTTCGTATGGCAGGACTCGATTCAGTAGCTTCGAGTTCGTCCATGCACAGATCTCATTCCATTCTGCTGGCAGCTTTGTGAACCCGACCGCACCTGCATCAGATCCTGCAAGTAAAGATGCGGCAAACGCCGGTTCACGGAACAAATTCACATATGAAGCACGCAAATCGACAAAAGCAAGCTTCCGCAGCCGTGATCGAATGGGCTTGAACTGCTCCGATACGACATACTGGCCTAGCAATTCACGTTCCCGATCGAAATCGTCGAACGAGTCCTCACGGCTGTTCCGTTTGTTCTTGCGGACGCTTTGATACGCCTTCAAATACGTATCTTTATCGAGCAGTTCGACAGCTTCGTCGACCCACTCCTCATCTAACGCAACCTTCTGCCTCTCTTTCAATTGGCTAAGCAGCCACTCCGCGACTAGGCGAAGCCGGTTCGGGATGGCGATGCTATGATCAAGCGCATAGAAGTACTGGTGAATGTCAGCTGAGGGGACGACAATTTCATCACGGAATGCGATGTCACGGAATTCAAGCCCTTCCGATCCAAGCAGAACTAAGTATTGATCGATGAGCGCCACAAAATCGGTTGACGCCTTATATTGGATGCCTGTCATTCGTGCATTGTACTCCGGTTCATTCATCCCGGTCAGTGCATATTCCAGCTGCGCATACGGATTCTCTAGTTTAAACGATCTGCCGATCCGTGCCGTGAGGTACTCATGGAAAGTCGTCTGCTGCATATTCTCTTCGCCAAGCTCCGGCAGTACCGTAGAGACATAACTATTAAACATCGGATTCGGTGAGAACAATACGATCTGGTCAGCCTTCAGCGTGCCGCGGAATCGGTACAGCAAATAAGCAATCCGCTGCAGTGCCGCCGAAGTCTTGCCGCTGCCCGCTGCACCTTGAACAAGCAGCAATCGGCTACGCTCATTGCGAATAATTCGGTTCTGTTCCTTCTGAATTGTGCCGACGATGCTCTTCATGGCAGCATCAGATTGCTTGCCGAGCACCTCTTGAAGCAGCTCGTCGCCGATCGTAACACCCGTATCAAACAGGCTGCGGATCTCGCCTTCACGGATGACAAACTGCCGCTTCAGCTTCAGCTCGCCGGAGATCGACCCCATCGGCGTTTCAACAACCGCCGGTCCTGGCGGGTAATCGTAATAAAGGCTGGCAATCGGCGCCCGCCAATCATAGATCAAGTAGTTCTCATCTTTATCGTCTCGCAGTGATGCAATCCCAAGATAAACTTGATCGACTGGTTCGCCATTCTCTGCAAAATCGATCCGGCCAAAATACGGCGTGGACTTCAGCTTCCTTAGTGTGCGTAGCTGCAACGAAGCATGGCGATGGGTACGCTCGCGCTCCGACAGAATCTCAGCTTGTTGCTTCAAGCTCGCAAACGTCTCCGCCATTTCCGCCGAATCCTCGAAATTGACGGTAACGTCATCCCAGAAGTTTTTGCGGATATCGACCATTTCGGACATGGTTTCCGAGGTTGATTCCTCGAGCGAGTAAATCTTAGCTCGAATATGTGTAGTGACATCATTCACGCGCTCTTGTTCCTGCTGCCAATCCTGTGATTTAAAACTCACCTATATTCCACCTCCACATGACAGAAAAACGAGAACTGATCGTATCAAACAATAATTGGAAAATCAATACGGTTAGTCGTTCCCGTTCACGCGAAACCTCAATATTCTATGTATTTCATACTCGGTCTATGTAAACCAAGCTCCTCCATTCGCATGAGCGTCAGAAGGAGCTTAGCTTTCGACTCTACTTTACTTATCGGTATATCGGTCCGTCAGTTAAACTTTTGCGGTCACTGCACCAAACACTTTCGCTTCCTTCTTCGCTTCGGCAATCGCCTTTTCCTTAATCTCGGGCGCATTCTCTGGCATCGCGTTAACGCCTTCAACGAAGATCCCTTTGAAATCAGTGATGCCAACGAACTGCATGATGGCATTTAAGTGGCGATGACCACATTCCAATCCTGCCGCCGGACCTTCCGAATAAACGCCGCCTCGTGCTTGAATATGAATGGCTGACTTGTCTTTCAGCAGCCCGACGGGCCCTTCCTTCGTATAACTAAATGTTTTTCCCGCCACGCAGATGGAGTCAATATAGGCCTTCATAATTGGCGGATATGAGAAGTTCCAGAGCGGTGTTACGAACACATACTTGTCTCCTGAAACGAACTGATCTACAATCTCACCAAGCCTTGCGACCTTCTTCTGTTCGTCGCCGGACAGTGAGCTAAACTCCCCGCCACTGCGCAGCTTGCCCCAGCCGCTGAACACATCCGCATCAATATACGGAATTTCCGTCTTGTACAAGTCCAAATGTACAATTTCATCTTGCGGATGAGATTCGCGGTAAGAATCAATGAATGCTTGACCGACAGCCATACTGTACGAAGCTTGATGATCGTGCGGATGCGCAGTAATATACAGAAGCTTAGCCATAAATGGACGATCCCTGCCTCTTTGTTAGAATGACGGACACGTACGTTAGAATGGTCCGGCAAGAGGTATTGGATACTTCCTAACCGACTGATTGTTTGTGGCTCACATGCTAAATACTTCTTTTTACTCTAAGCAGCATCAAACCGCTAATAAATAAGATGACGGAACCCAAATAGAACATCAAATCGAGCGTGAATAGATCAATTAAGAACCCTCCAGCAATAACAGCAGCTCCGGAAAATAACGATACACTGACGTGATAACGACCGATTTGCTCCCCTCGGCGACCTTCCTCCGTCATATCGGCAAGAAACGCTTTCTCACAGGTTCGCTGCATGGCACCGAATGCGCCCATCGCGATTTGTAGAGCATACACCTGCCAAATGCTTGTGACGAGAGGGAAAATAAGAAACAATACCGCCGTCCCCCATGCAGACAGGAGAAGAAACAACTTCCGTCCATAACGATCTGAAGACTTCCCGAACCACCAGTTCAAATAAGCGGAGCAAATGGTGAACAATCCATATGCGATTCCATATTGAGTAAAATCGCCACCGATTTCCTTCACAAAGATCAGATAAAATGGAAAAACAATACCAGATCCGAATGTCATGACACTTTGTGAAACCATCATCAGCCGCATCATATTACTCATGAGCATACCTCGCATAAAATTCATTCTGGAAAATTAATTTAGGATCTACTTGCTTCTTGGCTGCAAAGAATGCATCTGTATGCGGATAAGCGCTGCGTAATTGACGATCATCTGCGAACAGCTGATAAGGAAGATAATAAGCACCGCCTTGCATTATTGCCAAGTCAATAAGCTTCCTGGTGGAAGCAGCAAACTTCTCAACGGATGCTGCAGATCGTTTGTTATTGAACAGCAGTACGAACGCGAAGCTGTCTCTCTTCGAATAACTGAGGACGGACTCTTCATCATGCGGTACATACCGCACCGTAATGTTGAGCAAATTAAGGTTATCCTTCAGTAAAATTTCACGTAAGCCATCAACAAATGGCCTGAATTGATCTAAGGGAACAAAATATTCCTGAAGCAAGTCGGTTCGCTGAGGATCAGCATACTCCATGAACTTCGCATCAGGGCGCATGGCATTATTACGCGATATGAGCTTGCCGTCACTTAGTAGATACCCTTTCTTCTGCAGCCTCCAAACAAGAGACTTACCCCATTCAAACTTGCGTGATAATCCCAAGGCAAACTTCGCTACCCCTGCGCCTGCAGCATTCTCATGACGTAAACCCGTTAGCTCAGCTGACATATGTTCATCGCTCTTCTCATACGTCGTAATAAACATATCCGTTAAGTAGGCTTCAGGCGCAACGGATAATCGCGCAATCATCATTACATTTATCGGATTGTTTCGAACCTCATTTGCAAAATAACTAGCAAACGCATCATATTGAATCGGTACGACATGCTGTTTATACAAGGAATCTACAGTTAACGAAAGGGTAACGTCTACGATAACACCGAATAATCCGTATCCGCCAATTACGGTTCCGAACAAATTGGAATTGCTGGTTCGACTGACCTCGATCATTTTCCCCTCTGCGTTCATTAATCGGAATGACTTCACTGATTCAATGAAAGGGCCCTCATGAATATCGCGTCCATGAGCATTTACGCTCATCGTTCCCCCAACAGTGAAAAGGTTCTGTGATTGCATGATACGAAGTGATAAGCCGAACGGGTTGATTGCTGACTGTACTTGCTCCCAAGTCGCACCGCTTTGTACCGTAATTTCCCTGCTAACTTGGTCGATTCGCAGGACGCGATTAAGGGGGCGCATATCAAGAACAATGGCGTTCTCGGCAAAAGTTTGACCTCCCTGACTATGCTTCGCGCCGGATACGGAGATCGGTAAACCACGCTCTTTCGCCTCTGCTAAAGCTTTTCGAATGTCCTCCGTATCGTGAATATGTACAGTTTTATAGATACGTTCCTCCATCAATCTGCTGACATCAGAAGCGTATTGATCATGTGGCATGCCCATTCGGATGACAAGTGATCCAGCAAGCAGCAACAAGTAAATGATAATCGGTAACGTAATAGGAACGGCTCGGTTACCTTTGAAACATTTACGTGTTAGAGTTGTTAGAGCTCTGATCCGATCACCGCCTTCATTTGCTTCAACATGACATTCACAAACTGCTGCGCAACTGGAGGAAGCTTCTCACCATCTCTTGTGTACAGCACAATGGGATGATGCAATTCAGCTTCACCTGCCACCTGAATCCTCGCCAATTCTCCCCTTGCGATCGCTCGCCGAGCTTCTAATGAAGAGACGAAGGAAACGCCAAGTCCAGCTGCTACCGCATGAAGAGATTCATGAGCACCGCTTACTTGAATCGCCGTCTCCGGTACGGCTGCTCCATGGATGCGGCAGAGCGCAAGCAGTCGGTCGCGTGCCGCACTCCCTTCCTCGCGCATGATGAACGGCTCCGTGAACAGTTCCCCAAGTGAAAGAGTTTGTCCTGCTAACGCATGAAATGGCGATACGACGAACCACAGCTCATCCTCCAGGAGCACCAGCCGCGTTAATTCCTCCCGTGTTTCTCCACTTCCTCCAATCACTGCTATATCCGCTTCATATTGGAGTAAGGCTTCCATGGCATCATTCGCATTTCGCGTCTCCATGGACACCGATACAGAAGGACAAGCAAGCTTGAATGCTGCGATCTGCTCCATCAATAGGAAATTCGCAGGCAGCGACGTCGCAGCGATTCGCAGCTTGCCCGTCGTACCATCACGAAATGCAGCCATATCGCGGGCAATGTCCTGCTCAAGCGCGAACAGTCTGGAAGCATGCGCGGCTAACCGTTCTCCCGCTTCCGTGAGTAGAATGCCTCTCCCTCTTGGCGCTAGAAGTGGCACACCAAGCTCCGCAGCCATATTGCGCACATGCGTCGTCACAGCTGGCTGGCTAATGCGGAGCACTTCGGCAGCTCTCGTCACACTTCCAGTCGTCGCAACATGATGAAACACAATCAGCCCATATAGATTCATAGTCATTCCGGCCCTCCGCTCTCACTTCTACCCTAATCATAACCTGTAGTTATAAATATCAAATATATATGTATTAGAATTATAGATCGTTTCAATTTATTGTATGTAGTAGAACGATTCCGATCAAGCGAACAGCTGATTAAGTAACACTAAAGGGGGATCTCTACGCGATGAAAGCAGCATGTATGATCTGCAATACGACATATGGAATGGATACAAGTCCGATGAGGTACACCTGCAATTGCGGGGGACTGCTTCAGCTCGTACAAGACTTCAGTGGTATAGATGCGGAGCTGCTAAAGCGGCAATTCCATGAGCGCCGTGCTGAGCGCCATACATTAATGGCCAGCGGTGTATGGCGCTATAAGGAGTTGATTGCGCCAGAGCTGCCTGATCCGTTCATCGTTACTCGAAACGAGGGCAATACTGGACTCTATGAAACAGAGCTTGTGCGATCATTCACCGGCGTTAGACGTCTTTGGCTGAAAGCACAGAGCGAGAACCCAAGCGGTTCCTTCAAAGATAATGGGATGACCGCAGCCGTCTCCCATGGCCGATCACTTGGTTATCAGAAGTTTGCTTGCACTTCAACCGGCAACACGTCGTCATCGCTTGCGATGTATGCTGCAACTGCAGGCCTCGCTTCTGTTGTGCTCGTGCCTGATCGTGATGTTGCTCTGAACAAGGTGCTGCAGACACTCGCTTACGGAGCGCAGGTTCGGACATTCACCGGCACCTATGACGACGGAATCCGGTGGCTGGACAAGTATGCGGAAGCAGAAGGGTTATATGTGTGCAATTCGATTAATCCGTTTCGAATTGAAGGCCAGAAGAGCATCGTGTATGAACTCGCACAGGATATGAATTGGATGCTGCCCGACTGGATTGTGCTCCCCGGCGGCGCACTGAGCAATGCGTCTGCGCTTGGTAAAGGGCTGCACGATCTGTACACGCTCGGCTTCATCGACAAGCTGCCGCGTATTGCGGTCATTCAAGCCGAAGGCGCAAGTCCGTTCCATCGGATGGTTGAGAGCGGCGCGGATACGCTAACCCCGGAAACGAATCCATCCACGATTGCTTCGGCGCTCAATATCGGCAACCCCCCGAGCTGGCGGAAAGCACTTGGTGTGCTTCAGCTGACGAATGGTGTCACGGCAGCTGTCAGCGACAACGAAATAATGCTAGCGAAGCAGCAGCTCGACCGCTCAGGCATCGGCGCCGAGCCCGCTTCCGCCGCGGCTGTTGCCGGGCTGCGCAAGCTTGTGAATGAAGGCATCATTCATCCGGACGAGACCGCAGCCTGCATTATAACCGGTCATCTTTTGAAAGATTCCGATGCACTTCGAATGTATCTCGATTTGCCTGAATGCATCCAGCATGTCCAGCTTCAGTCCTAACAAAAAACGCACCTCCTAAGCGATGCTAGGAAGTGCGTTGTTTATTTTTTCGCTGGCAGCTGAGGCGGACCGCTTGGCAGCGTCACGGTAATCGTCGTTCCTGCATCCGCTTTACTGCTCGCAGTCACTGTGCCGTTATGCATATCGACTATTCTTTTGACAATAGACAGCCCTAGGCCGCTACCTCCCAACTTGCGGTTGCGTGACCTATCCGCCTTGAAGAATCGTTCGAAGATATGCGGTAAATCCTCCTCGGATATTCCTATTCCCGTATCTGTAATGGAGACGCTCGCTCCACCCGCTGTCTGCTTCACTTCAACGCTAACGGTGCCTCCTTCAGGAGTAAACTTCATGCTATTCGCGAGAATGTTCATCCATACTTGCGATAGCAATTCGTCATCACCTAAGATCGTCACTTCCTCGTCCAAGCCCACATCCATGACAATATTCTTGTCCATCCAGAGCGGCTCACAAGCAAGAATCATCGACCGTACCTGCTGATCGAGGCGCAGCGGCTTCAGCCGTATCGGCTCATCTCTCGCTTCAAGCGTCGTCAGCTTGAGCAGATTGTCGCTCAGTTTGGATAGCCTCGTGCTCTCGTTCTCGATAATGCTCGCGTAATGATTGCGCTGCTCATCATCGATCCCTTCATGCTGTAGTGCTTTAGCAAAGCCTCGAATAGAGGTTAGTGGCGACTGAATCTCATGAGAGACGTTGCTGATGAACGTCTGGCGCATCTGCTCCAGCTGGCTCAGCTCAGCGGCCATATCGTTAATGCTCGCTGCAAGCTCTCCGAATTGCGGTATTTGCTCGGATTTGGCAATTGACACAGAAAAGTCCCCTTTCGACATGCGTCGGATGGCATTAATGTACACACGAGCCCCATCCCGATGCCGCCAAGGTCGACCGATCAGTAGCAAGATGATGAACAAGAGCAGAAACCCTAGAAACACCGTAAACAGCTGCTGCGGCAAGCCGCGATACAAGCTAGGCGCTTCCTCCTGGATAAAGAGAGCATATTGCTGACCGCCCCTGCTCACCTTCATCCCCGCAAGCGCGGTTCCTTTGACAAAAGGATTCGAACGCTTCAGCAGTTCTACCTTCTCACCGCGTTCAAGCACTGCCGCAGTTGCTTCCTGAGAAGGCAGGCTGCCAGCCTTCTCAGCATCACCGAAGGTCTCCACTTTCCCCTTAGCGTCGACGAGTACAATTCGGTAGCCATTGCTGCTTGCAGCTGGCAGCAGCGCATCCTTCCACTCGCTGCTCGGCTTGCTTGTAAGAATATCTGCGATCAGCTGTCCGTCATGAACCAGCTCCGCCGTTAATGCCGATTGATTATGTTTCTCTTTATAGTAGGAAACAGCCGTGTAAGCGATCGTAAACGTGGTATAGATGGCAATATTCATGAGGATCATGCCGGCAAGCCCTGCCAATATTCTTTTCCACAATGGCATATCCATCCGTTAAACCTCCAGCCGGTATCCAAGACCCCGGATCGTCTGGATTCGGACTCGGCTACGCTCCTCCGGGAATTTCTCGCGAAGCCGCTTAATATGAACATCGACCGTCCGCTCGTCGCCTTCATAATCGTAGCCCCATAGCTGTTCGATGAGATGCTCGCGCGAGAAGGTTTTGCCCGGATAGCTCGCAAGCTTGAATAGCAACTCAAACTCCTTCATGGGCAGAGTCATCGTCGTATCTTCCATCGTAACCGAATAGGTCGAACGGTTGAGCTGAACGTTGCCAACGGTAACCGTATGTGAGTTTGCAATCTTGTACCGCTTGAGCAGCGCCTTCACGCGCGCAACAAGCTCCACCGGCTCAAACGGCTTAACGAGATAATCGTCCGCGCCTAGCTCGAACCCCTTCACCTTCTGACTTGTTTCGCCCTTCGCCGTCAGCATGAGCACCGGAAGCTCGGTCGATTCGCGCAGCTCCTTGCACAGCTCCCAGCCGTCCATGTTCGGCATCATCACATCAAGAACAGCAAGGTCAACCTGGGTAGTCTCCAGAATGCTAAGCGCTTCTTCTCCGTCGCCTGCCTCGACAATTTCAAAGCCTTCCCGAGCGAGAAACAGCCGAATAAGCTCACGAATATGGGGATCGTCATCGACGATTAATAGTTTCGTCATTGTAAGTTTTCATCTCCGGTTGTCGTTAGAATGGGAATTCATGCACTCAATATACGTTTCAATCATGAACAGAATATGAACAGTCCTATCCCATCTTACCAATACTCGGCAAAAAGCAAAAGAAGCCTGAACCTGCAACTAGCAGGCTCGGCTTCTTATCGTTCATTCGTTATAGCAACTAGAGTTACACCGCCGCGCCGCTGCCGCTCGTATTTACGAGCTTAGTTCGAAAGCTCTCAGCACTATGCCATTAGAGTGCGGCTTCTCAAGCAATCGCAGCAGCTCCGCGGCTACCTCAGACGCCTCACGCAGCTTGCCTGTCTCGTGGCTCTCTTGAAAGAATCGCTGCAGCGGGAACTGCTCGCGATCCTTCCCGCGTGCGGTAACTTGCATCGCTGTTTCCATCATGCCCGGATCAAACGCGTAAGCCTGAATCGGGCGCACGGCGTCCCGCTGCTCATCTGCGATACAGCGAGTGAGCATATTAAGCGCCGCTTTGCCGCTGCAATACATGCTCATGGATGGTGCGGAATACTCGCCCAATCCTGATGTTACATTCACGATAGTGGCACGGATAGGCAGATCCTGTACGAGCTTGATGAACCGGCTGCACAGCACCATCGGCGCGAGCAAGCTTGTCTGCAGATGCTTCGCCATCTCTGAGGATTCCAGATCGGGCAGCGGCCTAAGCGGCTCGAGCATCGCTGCGTTATTGATAAGCAGCAGCTCATCTACAGGCTGAAGACTGATGGATTGAGCAATGGAATTGAACGATACTTCTACCGCTGAGGTGTCTGCTAGATCACATGAGACATACGTGAATGCCGTTTCCTTCGTAAGCCGATCCACCGGAGATGTACGAGCTACTCCGAACACCTGGTACCCTTGTTGAATAAGCACATCTGCAATGGCTTCCCCTAGCCCACGCGATACCCCTGTTACGATTGCTGCTTTCGATATGTTCGCCTGCATCTTCCATACCTCCTCCTCAACGATCGCTAGAATAAACGCCGCTTCGCTTGGAGCATCCAGCGATCGACGCTGTATGCTACTCCAATGCCAACGGTATACCGAAACAGATCGACAATTAAAAAGCCATGTCCAAGCAAGAGCGCTCCGAGCGTCGTTTCACGAACCTGGTTTATCCAATCCGCTTGATACAGCTGACTGAATTCGTCTGCGAAGCAGAAACACAAGCTAACGATTGCGGCTGCACGGAGGCTCTGCTTATGGAAGCAGAATCGGAAGCCGAAGTAGATCATGCTTGCCCACAGCGCATCTCCGGCATGCTCGGCAATCCATCCAGGCAGAGCCTCCGGGTATCGCCTGACCGCGAGGCCTAACACAATCACCGCTCCCGCCGCGACTAAGTACGGTGAGCGTCTAGTATGGAAGATCGTCCAGCCTTGAAGTTGACTCGTTTGCTTTCTCTTTCTTCTTCCCCACAAACTCAAGCACCTCCAGCAAATCCGGCGGCTGCAGCAGCTCCACCGGCGACATGCTACGATCGAACTGGAAGCCGTCTCCTTCAATAAGCGCAATATAACGACCGTTGTAGGTTGCAAAATGGATCGATTGCCCGAATTCGGCAAGCGGCCCTTTGACAGACCAATCTCCAAGCTTGAACGCGACGCTCAGGTTAGGCTGCTGCTCAATAAGTCGTTCCGCTGCTGCGACAACCCGCTCCTGCGGCCAAGATTCCTGCAGCTCCCGCTTCTCGCTCGCCGCCCACACCTCGAACTGCTGCGCTTCCTGCTCGCGCGCCTCGCTCGCATTTCCTTGCCATTTATCCTCCATATACTCATGAACCATCTCAAGCATATGGTCGCTCATCAGCTCCGGCATCGCCTTCTCATAGCTGACGAACCGGAGGAAATCCTCGAAATATCTCGCATGCGACGCTTGATGGATTTTCAGCTCCCAAGGCTCAAGCATCCCTTCTTCCGGCATCAACGGGTATTGGATCGACTTCATATTCCGCGCGCTAATCGCCATCTCCACATGTGAAATCAAATTATGTTCATCGGTGATGCGCGCAATCTTTGGTTCAAAATCACACTTGAGCACGAACAGCAGCGGCTCGTCCGTATGCCGATTCGGCGTCGCATGCACGACAATGAAAGCGCCGCCGCGAACAGCCGCCGCTTCCATATAGAGCCGAACGAGCTCATCGGCGAAGCCGTGAAACTCTTGAGCGGATGTGGACTGGCGAAGACGCTGGAACGTATTGTAGTTCGGGTTGCTGTCCAATTCATAGCCTGGCTCAACGATGAATCGACCGATCTTCGTCGGAGCTGAGTCCGTTGATGGATGGCGCTCCGCTTTTCTTTTGCAAATTCGGGTAAACTCGCCGTCTAGAAATGACTTGAGCTCACTCTCAGCGTAGTCATAGCGGTCCAATGTCTGAAAATGTTTAAAGGTCTTGGCAGCGTTTGTGTCGCCGCCCTCGCCTTGAATAACGAAGAACGATAAATACTCGACGATAAAATCCATTGATGCGGCTCCTTTTGTAAGAACGTTAAGTCACTAGCATAGCATATTTCGTTTTCGGATAGATACAAGCTTCTAGCTCAGGGAGCTGCATATTCGATTGGCCTCCTCATGAATGTATCGCAACAATGCTGCAAGATCCCCCAGCCGCTTGTCGTTATCCGTATAAACCCGTTCCGGGTGGAGCTGCTTGATCCATATCGCTTCTTGAATGATACCGTGCCACTTCTCGGGAATGACTGTAAATCCATACTGGCCGGATTGCACTTTGCTCTTGATGCCGTGCTCCGACAAGGTATAGAGCTGGCGCAACATGCCGAGCGCACACCAATCCACTGCTTCATCCAACTGCCTTGTCGAGAAGCTTCCCTTGCTTGCTATGAATTGCTCTAACCGTTCGATCCACCCTAACCAGTAGTTGTTCATATTCTCGATGACATAGTTGACTAGCGACTGCGTATCGACTTCATAATCCATTAATTGTTCCGCGCCATCTATTCGTATGCCGCGATGCTTGAGAATCCACCACGTAATCGGATTCCAATCTGCGCCGAACCCATTGGTGTGCACCTCTTTATTGTAAAAGGTTACGCACGGACGATCCGAGCGATATGATTGGCCCAGATCATGAGTGAGCAAGTACATGCCCATGATGTCGACCTCCGGGCATTCTTGCTCCGTTTCCGCATGCGCCTCGCTGATCGCTTTAATGTCCACTTCAGTGAGATTTTCACGGACGATGGCTACAAAATCAATATCGCTCGTACCGTCAATATAATCGTCTAACGCCACAGAGCCATACAAATAGATGGACTTAACAATGGATGTTCTACTTCGCAGCGCGCTAGCTAGCTTGCTCATCTTTCGTTCTACGGATGGGGGTAACATGTAGCTAATGCACCTCGCCTATTTGCAAAATGATCTTATGATGCCATGATAATCGCTGAAGCTACGGCAATAAAGAGAAATTATGGCAGGCGGGATTTTCATATTATATTTACAAATTCCAACCAATTTCGTTGCAGCGTGGGAATAAATAAGCTGTCCGAAGCCATGGGCCTCAGACAGCTTATTAATTGGAGTATGATGACGGCCAATGTAGTCCAGCAGACCAGCTTCTTTGGCTATCTTAGGTGGATTTCCGTCAATGTAGTCCACCAGACCAGCTACATTTGCTATCTGTGGTGGATTTCTGCCAATGTGGTCCAGCAGACCAGCTTCTTTCTTTGGCTCTTCTTTGGCTCTTCTTTGGCTCTTCTTTCACCCAAGACGCTGTTTTCCCGCCTATCTTGGTCGCTTAGAAACCATTTATGGGAGGTGCGCGGTTACTCCAAAAGCCTCCAAGGGTTGCTCTACATAACAGCTTCTCTCTGGCACGATGAAGCCTGGACTTGATGCTCCTTTCGGTTAGGTTCAGAATGTCACCGATTTCCTTATTTCTTTCTGCTCCAAATCCAGATCTTGATTGTTTCAATATGATCCAATCGTCTGCCTCTCCCCTCATGTCTATAGCTATTAGATCAGCCAAAGGCCTGTTGGTTGCGCAATGCAAAAAAAAAGAGCAGATCGCCTCTAACGGCAACCTGCTCCATCTCATAACCTTTTATCACAATGTTAACCAACCGCCACCGGCAGCGAAGCTGCGAGCGTCGTCAGCTCACCGCTGTACAGCAGCTTCAGCTTATGGAGCGCACGCGTGCACGCTACGTATAGCAGCTTTGAGTCGTTGCTGCCAAAGCTATCAGCATCGGCATCGGCAATAAGCACGGCATCGAATTCGAGGCCTTTCGCCAAATACGCCGGAACGACGGTTAATCCGCCGCCGTACGCCTCTTGCTTACTCTCGACGAGCGAGCAAGGTATGCCAGCTGCTCTCAGCTCCGCGGCAATCGCCGCACATGAGCGGGCAGTCCGCCCAAGCACAGCCATTGTCCGGTAGTGACCGGTTGCCTGCCACTCCTTCACTGTCTGTACAACTCCAGCGAGCCGCTCATCATCTGACCCTGCATCGACCACTTCCACAGCCTCGCCGCTCCGGAACACGGGGACAGCCGGCTTCACGCCGTCGCCCATGCTGCCGAGCACCAAGTTTGCAAAATCTATGATTTCCATCGTAGAGCGGTAACTCCGATCGAGCTCGAAATAACCAGTGTCCGCTTCCGGGAAGAGCGCTATTTGCTCCTTCCAGCTGTGAATGCCAGCATAGCCATGAATACCTTGCTGCAAATCGCCAAGCACCGTCATCGACGGCTGACGCTGGCACTGCTTCAGAGCTTCAATCTGGAACGGCGAGTAGTCCTGCGCTTCGTCGATCACGATATGATCGTACGGCGGTTGCTCGCTGCCATACATCCGAAGCTGAATGTATACAAGCGACGCGAGATCCTCAGGAAGGATAAACTTCTTCTTGAGCGACTTGATCGTATTCTTGCATGCCTCAGCCCCAATTAGCTCTTGCGTAACTGCTTCACCAAGAAGCGAGCTGTACAATTGTGGAGCTGTAAAAGCCGGAATTTTCTTCGTATATGCATTAAGCTTCGTGCTGAGCTTCGACTTGAGTGTTTTGTCCGTAAGCCTACGCGTTTTCCACTCCGACTCCAGCCAGCGCTTCAAGCGGCTGACCAGCCTCGTGCGGCGTTTCATATAAGGCTCATTGCTATCGTCGGTCGAGAGCCATTCGATAATCATCGCTGGCGTCACCTTCCAACCCGCCATCGGCTCAAAGGCTTCCTCTGGAATAAGCGATGACTCGGTGAGCACAAGCTTCTCATCAACAAGCGCTTTGAAGGCAAGGCTGCCTTTCACGCGACTTGTCGCCGTTTCCATCTCTTCTCTGGAACGCTGATGCTCAAACCAATAAGTAAACGGGTCGAACTCGTCGTCGAGACGAACGGAGCCATCCAACTGCTCAAGCGCCCAATCTGCGAATGTCGTCTGCAAAATATCGCCAACGCCGAGCTCCGGCAGCACGCCGGAAATATAGTCTAGGAACATCCGGTTTGGCGCAAAAATAACCATCCGATCCGCGCGAATCGCACCTGCGTAGCGGTACAGCAAATACGCAAGACGATGGAGCGCAACGGTCGTTTTACCGCTGCCGGCTACCCCTTGAATGAAGACGGCTTTGTTCTTGTCCGTCCGAATAATGCGGTCCTGCTCTTGCTGAATCGTCGAAACGATGTCGCGCAGCTTATTGTCCTTGCTCTCCCCGAGCCGAAATAGCAGGAACTCGTCGGTGACGGATTCTTCTTCCTGCCCTCGAACATAGCTGTCGACCACCCGCTCGAGCTTCCCATCGCGCACCATCAGGTTGCGCTTGAGATGAACGGTCCCTTCCACGTCGCCATCCGGCGATTCGTAGGTAACGGGCGCTTCCCCGCCACTGAACGCGTAGAACAAGCTAGCTACCGGTGCACGCCAATCGACGACAAGCACTTCGTTCGACTTCTCATGGGCGACGCCGGCTTTGCCGATGTAGAGCGGTTTTGGTGCAGGTTGAACGATTTCTTGAAAATCAATTCGGCCAAAATACGGCTCACGCTGCGCAATCTCTAGCCTCTGCTGCCTCTGTTCACGCTGAATTTCGAGCATTTGCTCGGTAAAATCATTGCCAGTGTAACGGGGTCCGATCGTACGAAGCTGCTCTTGAATGTGCTTCAGCACATCTTCGACTCGTGCAGCCTCTTCTTGAAAGGCACTTTGAACGGTCATGTCAGTTACCTCCCTCTGCGACTTCAAGCCTGCTCTGCCTGCAGCTCCCACCATACATGAATGTGATTGAAGGCGGCGAAAGCCGCATTCGCATGCGGCTTGGTCTGTTCGTATAAATAATGGCAATAACGCTCTGCTATGGAGCACGAGTGAACAATATAGCATATCACTTTACGAGTGTCAATTCATTCCAAGCCATGCCAAAATGTTACAGCAAGTACCGAATCAACAAGCTAACTAGAGCGACGTGAAGCACCAGCATAAGCGGCATACCAATGGAGAAAGCAGGATGCTTCGTCTTGTGCCTAAACATCCGCATCGCCAGCACGCCTCCAAGCGAGCCTCCAATCAGGCTCATCCCGAGCAATGTTTTCTCAGGAATGCGATGCTTGCGGTCTCTCGTTGCACGCCGCTTATCCATGCGCATTAGATTGAATACGTAGAGATTCATGATAATGAGGTACAAGACGAATATTTTCAGAATCAGTGTCATTTTGTGTGAGTGTCACTTCTTTCCATAAAGGTTAGCGTAAGTCAAGCTCGTGGCCTTGGTTTCGTACGGTTTGTCGGCTCAGCCTCAAGCGGATTATCCGGCCAATAATGCTTGGGATAGCGGCCCTTCAAGTCCTTCTTCACCTCAAAATAGGTGTTCTGCCAAAAGCTCGCCAAGTCCTGCGTTACCTGCACCGGCCGCTGCGCCGGCGACAGCAGATGGATCGTAATCGGCAGCTTGCCGCCTGCAATGCGCGGCGTCTGCGCAAGACCGAACAGCTCCTGCAGCCGGACGGCGAGCACGGGCGCTGCCGGGTTGCTGTAATCGACCGGGATGCGCGAACCGCTTGGCACCTTGATATGCGTCGGCACTTCATCATCAAGCTGCGAACGCTCCTGCCAGGACAGCAGCGCCTCCATGATTTGGGCCATATTGAGGCGAGTTAAGTCGGATCGACTGCGCATGCCGCCGACGTAAGGAGCGAGCCATTCCGGGAGCGATGCGAGCAGCGCTTCCTCGGATACATCGGGCCAGCTCGCATTGTGCGTATGCATTAGCGCGATCCGAGCTTGCAGCTGGCGTGCTTGCTTCGTCCAGGGAAGCATGTCCAACCCTAGCTCGGCAATGCCATTGAATAACGCGCTCATAACAAGCTCTTGATCAGCGCTTTCGAGCTGCGTGTCTTTCAAGATCAGCGCGCCTAGCCGTATGCGCCGCCGTGCTCGCACCGCCCCAGCTTGGCGGTCCCATCTCACATCCGCCTCATCGACAAGCTGATCGGCGAAGTGCAGCTCAATCTCAGCGAGCGTAATCTCCGCGCCGAGCAGAATGCGGCTGTCGCTGCCGCTATCCTCGAGCTCCGCGGTCGCGAGGTACGGCGCGCCGGAGAGCGGCTGCAGCTCCTGCACAGCCGCGCCCCGGCCGCTGCGCAGCAGAAACCGGCCGTCGCCGCGCCGCTGCGCGATGCGGTCCGGGTACGCGAGCGCGAGCAGCAGCCCGGTCGCGTCTCTATCCGCGACCGCTTGCCGCGGCTGCGGCGCAATGCTTGCTGCGCGCATCCACTCGCGCGCCTCCGCGGCGAGCCGCCCCAGCGCAGCGGCGTCCGGCTGCTCGCCGGCTGCCGAGCGGCCGCGCAGCGCATCGACGCGCAGCCGCATATCGATGCTGCGCGTCTGGCGCAGCAGATCGCGGTCGCCGAGCAGCGCGGCGAGCTCGCACGCGGCTTCGCCGAGGCCGAGCGGCTTCGCTTCGAGCACCATATGCGCGAGGCGCGGATGCATGCCGAGCTCGGCCATCGCTTTGCCGTGCGAGCTCGGCTTGCCTCCCGCATCGAGCGCACCAAGCTCTCGCAGCAGCTCCAACGCCTGCGCGTAAGCGGCTGCCGGCGGCTTCGTCAGCCACGCGAGATCCTCGAATGGATCGGCGATGCCCCAGATCGCAAGCTCGAGCGCGAGCGGTGCAAGGTCTGCGCTGAGCAGCTCCGGATCGCTCTGCGGCTGCAGCTGCCTGTGCTCCTGCTCCGTCCATAGCCGGTAGCAGACGCCCGGCGCTTCGCGCCCGGCACGCCCGCGGCGCTGATCCGCCGATGCGACTGACACCGGCACGGTTTCCAGCCGTGCCATGCCCGTCCGCGGCGAGAATCGCGGCACGCGGCTCAGTCCGCTATCGACGACGATGCGAACGCCGCGGACCGTGACGCTTGACTCCGCAATCGTCGTCGCGAGCACGATTTTGCGTTCGCCCGCAGCTGCGGGCGAAACGGCACGATCCTGCGCCTCCGGCGATAATGCGCCGTACAACGGAACGACCACCGTTGCTGCTGGCAGCGCCGCCGAAGCGCGAAGCAGCCCGGCTACCCGGTGAATTTCACCCGCTCCCGGCAGAAAAACAAGCGCATCGCCTTCATCGCGATGCACAGCTTCCAAGACCGTGCGCGCGACCGCATCTTCCACGCGGCCGCCGCCTTGCATCGGAGGCTTCGCCGCATAATGCGTCTCCACAGGATAAGTACGCCCTTCGCTCACGAGAAGGGGCGCACCACCGAGCAGCTCCGCGACCGGCTCTGCTTCCAGCGTCGCTGACATGACAAGCAGCCGCAGATCGTCGCGAAATAAAGCCTGCGTCTGCAAACAGAGAGCGAGCCCAAGATCGCCATGTAAATGCCGCTCATGGAACTCGTCAAAGATGACAATACCGACACCTTCCAGCGCCGGGTCAGCTTGAAGCATTCGTGTTAATACCCCTTCGGTGATCACCTCAATCACCGTCGACGGTCCAACCTTCGTATCCATCCGTACGCGGTAACCGACCGTTCCTCCAACCTGTTCGCCGAGCGAAGCTGCCATGAACCGGGCTGCAGCACGCGCCGCCAATCGGCGCGGCTCCAGCATAAGAATGCGCTGACCCATTAACCAAGGCGTACCAAGCAGCGCCAACGGCACTCGGGTCGTCTTTCCCGCTCCGGGCGCCGCTACAAGCACAGCTGAGCTGCCTTCAGCAAGCACCTGTTGAAGCTCAGGCAGCAAACCGTCAATTGGCAGCTCGCCTTGCGATTGTATCTGTTGTTTCCGATCACGATCATCCATGCGTGAGTCCCCTGTCTAACGATTTCATAAGTTCTATTATAGGGACTTTTCGCTTTCAACGTCAAAACCCCACCATCAAACAACGGAGGGGTATCCTTGAACGCTATGTTGGTTAATCTCTATCAACATATACTCAGCAAACGCCAATAACTCTATTTCAGCTAACCTGAACCCTTTTGCCAACCCAATGTATTCATCTAAGCAAGTAGCAATGATAGCATTGAATTCATGAGGCAGAGTATGAAGTGCCCATTCGCCAGCCTCTTTCTTGGAAGAAACCAAGCCCTCGCGTAAATACAGAAGAACTCGGCACAGATTTAAGGTGTAATAGACAGGTGAATCCACGATCTCACCTGCTGCACTAGCGATGTCGCTTACTATCGACTGTACGTAGCAGGCTCGATCGATAGGCTTAAACACCTCTTGAATCGGTTTGCCGTAGATCGTAACTCCTCGCTCATAGATAATCGTAAAATGCGCCGCCAAATCTGGATCTTCAAACCCTCCGCACATATAATCTTCATCCGTTTGGTACCTCTCCCGATGAGAATCCGAGTAATGATATTCAAACGGAGCCGGATGTACGAAGTCTGCTGCGATAGCTTCCAAGACGACGCTCAGCTCGATACCACGACCGCTTGGTAATTCTTCGTGCAGCAATAACAGTTGCTTTGTAAGCTCTGTTGTTTCAGCTTTTGAAAGTTTCTTTTTGGCGAGAATGATAATGTCTATGTCGCTCTTGTCAGGGTTGAAGCCACCCATTGCCAAGGAACCGTGCAAGTAAATACCTGCTACATTCTCTCCTAGCACCAACTTGAACCTGTCCGCCATTCTTTCCAAGAATAAATGAGTATCCACACGCATCCCGCCTTGTTAGACCTCACGATTATGAACGTTTTCCACCTAGCTTACCCATCAAACTCACAAGTTCTTCAGCCTGCTTTATCACCACTTCCACGGTCTCGGCAGCAGTACGCTCGCCCGCTAACCGCAGCCCTTGACCCGCCCATAACGACATATATTCGGGGTTGTTTGCTCTGGCAGCAGCTTGGCGGATGTCTCTCGTCAACGCATTCTGAATGGGGTACTCTGGTATATCCGATGTGTAAGCTTCCATTTCGCGCATAAATTCCGTTCGAATACCTCGTGCGGCCTTGCCAGAGTAGACAGATGTAATCTCGGTGGAATCCTCATTCGCCGTCAAAATCTTCTGTTTGAACGCAGTATGTGCGCCGCTCTCCGAACACGCCAAGAATGCAGTTCCCATCTGTACAGCGGACGCGCCAAGCGCAAGGCTCGCAACAAGTCCACGCCCGTCCATAATACCGCCAGATGCTATGACTGGAACGGACACCAGGTCCACCATTTGCGGAACGAGAGCCATCGTGCCGATCAAGGATTCCTCCGCCTTCTTCAAGAACGTTCCGCGATGACCGCCCGCTTCGCTTCCTTGCGCCGTAATCGCATGGACACCGGCTGCCTCCAGCTTCATAGCTTCGTCTACGGTTGTCGCCGTGCCGACGAGCACAATTCCTTGCTGCCTCATCGCCTCCAATCGTTTCGCTGATGGAATGCCGAAGGTGAAGCTAAACACAGGTACATTTTCCTCTAGCAGCACCTCAGCTTGCTCCTCGAAGCTTTCAGAATACTTCGGGATGGCTGGGTTAGCGTCTATACCGAGCTTTTCACGATAACCATTCAACACTTCGTTCATCTTTGAGATAGTCTCATCCGAGGCCCTCGACTCTTCCGGAACAAACAGATTTACGCCAAATGGCCGATCAGTCAGCTGCCGAATCTCGCGAATCGCACTACGAACCTGCTCTGGCGCTAAGTAACCCGCTCCGAGACTGCCGAGTCCACCTGCATTCGAGACAGCCGCCACCAGCCCAGGTGTCGTCGGACCACCAGCCATTGGCGCTTGAATAATCGGATATTTGATTCTCAACAAGCGTGTTACGTTCGTTTCCAGCATAATGGGATGTCACCTCCACCACTCTAATCGACTATCAACTAACCATCATCATAACGACAAAAATCAGCGCAGCCTCAATGATCTCGCTCACCGCTCCATAAGTATCGCCTGTCAATCCGCCAAGCTTGCGGGACAGCCAGATGCATACGATGCTTCCCAGAGCAGCCATAACTAGAGCTTCGACAAGCAGCGTTAACCAAATACCATCCACCGCCGATTCAAAAATAACAACAACGCCGCAGACGATCACCAGCTGTACAGCAAGTGCAGCCGCTGCATGGCGCAAGCGAACCTCCTTGAACAAGGACGCCATCCCTTCATTCGGACGAGCGAATGGCCACAACACCATCGCGGCGACAATCCAAAGCCGACTCCAACCGAAAGCGAGCGCAAGCAGCGGTGCGACCGCCTTCCAATCCGGGCGCTCAGCGAGCAATGTGTAGAGAGCCGAGAATTTAAACAAGAACAGCAGCACTGCTGCCAATACCCCCATCGCTCCGACGCGGCTGTCCTTCATAATCTCCAGCATTCTCTCTCGCGGTCGATTGCTTAGCACGCCGTCAGCGGTATCCATGAAGCCGTCCACATGCAAGCCTCCGCTCAGCGCGGTCATCGCGATTAGCACGATAACAGCCGCAGGCATGCTCGGCACAAGTCCGTCAAGCACCCATGTAAGCGCCGCGACGATGCTGCCAATTACAAGCCCTGCCAGCGGATAATAAGCGACGCTTGTTGCAAGCACTTGCGGCGTGAACGGGAGTGCTGCCGGTATCGGAATTCGGGTCAGCAGCTGAAAAGCCGTGCCTGCCGCATGAAGCTGATCTTTCATAAACTTTGTTACCATGCCACCCCTCCCACAACAGCGAACTCAAACGGACACGATCTAATCCCCAATGTGAAAAGCATGCGCCTTCAAGTCAAGCGGAATGCCCGCCACGACAAGCAGCGCTTGCTCGCAACGCTCAGCCAGCTTGCGATTCATCCGACCTGCTTCATCACGGAATCTGCGTCCGAGCGGATAGGCGGGGACGATGCCGCTGCCCACTTCATTGGTCACGAGCAGAAGCGGCCCAGTGCAGGCGGCAACTGCCTCCACAAGCTGATCGTTAATCGCTTGCAGCTTGGAATCGCGAAGTCCTTGATCGCTTTCTTCCTCATCGAGCCTAAGCATCCAATTCGTCAGCCATAGCGTTAAACAGTCTACGAGAACCGCTTTGCGCTCACTACCTTCATCTGAACTCTCTCGCTCAAGCTGCTCGAGCAGCTCCGCGAGCGCGTAAGGCTCCTCAATAGTCTTCCATTTGTATCCGGATTGCTCACGTGTACGCTGATGATGTTCCGTGCGAGCAATCATCTCCTCATCGTCCCAGCTCTGCGAAGTGGCAATATAGATGCCCTGCTTCGCCAGCTTCATCGCGTACGCTTCCGCGAAGCCGCTCTTACCGCTGCGGGCTCCACCGGTAATGAATATCGCCACCAGCGCTCACACCTTTCTCGCATCCTTTTCCGCTAACCGCGTGACACCCCGGCGCTTTCGAACGTTGCCATCTCCCGCATAATCCGCACCGCAGCATCTATGATATGGAATCCAAGAACGGCACCAGTCCCTTCCCCGAGCCGCATATCCAATTGAAGCATCGGCGACAATCCGATTGTCTGAAGCAGCTTGCGATGTCCTTGCTCCTGAGACAGATGAGATCCGATCATATAGGCGGTAGCCTGCGCTGTAATTATTGATGCAACGAGAGCGGCTGCCGAAGAAATGAACCCATCAATGACAACAAGACAACGGTTCGCAGCAGCGCCGAGAATAACGCCGACAAGTCCGGCAATCTCGAGCCCGCCTACTTTGGCTAGCACATCAATCGGATCTCCCGCGTTCGGCACATTGCATGCGATTGCCCGGCATACAACATCGACTTTATGTTGGCGACGTTCTTCATTGATGCCTGTACCGAGTCCAACTGCCTCATCCGGCGTCATTGAACCGAGAACCGCGCAGAGCGCGGCGCTCGCCGTCGTATTGCCGATTCCCATCTCACCTGTCGCGAACATTCGATATCCATCACGAGCCAGCTTTTCGGTAAGCTCATACCCGGCAATGATACCAGCGAGCGCTTCCTCGCGAGTCATCGCAGCTTCTCGGGTCATATTCGCCGTTCCTTTGCGCGTTTTGCAGCTGATCAGCCCTTCATGGGTGAGATCCGCATTGACGCCCATGTCCACACAGAACACATCAGCTCCCGCTCCTCGAGCAAGAACATTGACTGCAGCGCCTCCGGCTAAGAAATTCATCACCATCTGCGGCGTGACCTCAGCCGGAAACGCACTGATGCCTTCTTCACATACCCCGTGGTCGCCTGCCATCACAATGACAGCACGCTTCGCTAGGTCTGGCGCGATCTCGCCGGTAATGCCAGCAAGCTGACGGGCAATCTCTTCCAGCTTCCCCAAGCTGCCAGGCGGCTTCGTCAAGCTGTTCAAGTGCTTCTCGGCAGCCTCTATACTATCGCTATTGAGCGGTGAAATTCGTGAAGTAATCTCTTGAAGCCGTTGTTCAAGCTCGAGCGCATGTTGTGTCATCAGTAACTTCCTCTCCATTTATCTTGTCTCACTTGGCGGCACAGAAGGCGCAAGCAGCAGCTGCGGCACGCCAGTCTCCGGGTGCGGCAGAATCACAGCCTTCGCACCGAAAACCTCCAAGATCAGCTCAGGTCTCATAATAGTTGACGGCGGGCCATACGCAGCTGTATTCCCTTGCTTTAGCACGAGCAGTTCATCGCAATAATGCGCTGCCAAGTTCAAATCATGCAGCACCGCGATGACCGTTAACTGACGCTCCTGCTGCCAGCGCTTCACCGTATCAAGCAGCTGCACCTGATAGCCGATGTCGAGGTACGTGGTCGGTTCATCAAGCAACAGCAGCTCTGGCTCTTGAACCATCACCTTCGCGAGTGCGACCCGCTGCCGCTCGCCGCCGCTTAGCCGGTCCACCTGCCGATGCGCAAGCGAAGTCAGTCCCATCGTTTCAATCGCATCATCTATGAGCTGCTCGCTGTCCAAGCGCTCTTCGCCTAGCCAATTTTGAAAAGGAAAGCGGCCCATCTGCACCACTTCACGTACTGTAAACGCAGCAGCTGGAATGCCTCCCTGCTGGAGGACAGCTACCCGCTTCGCCAATTCTTTTCGCTTAATAGACGTAATCGCTTGTCCTTGCAGCAGAACTTCACCGCTTGTAGGCGCATCCATACCGGATAGCAGCTGCAGAAGCGTTGTTTTGCCAGCACCGTTCGGCCCGATAATTCCGTACATACGGCCTTTCTCCGCGCTGAAGCTAATTTCCTGCAAAAGGCTCTTAGGACCGATCCGCTTGGATACTTGTTTGACTTCGATCATGCCGAATGGCCTCCTCCCTGCAGCACTTTGCGCCGGTAGAGTAGATAGGCAAAGAATGGTGCGCCGATGATAGCCGTAACGACGCCAAGCGATATCTCCTTAGGGCTCAGCGCCGTTCGAGCCAGCGTGTCCGCCCATAACAGATAGATGCCTCCACCTACAGCGGAGAGGGGCACGATAATCCGATAATCCGGTCCGACTAGCAATCGGATTAAGTGCGGTACGACAAGACCGACAAAGCCGACAACGCCAGCGATGGATACGGCAACCGCAGTCAGCAGCGTGGAGAGGATGAGCACGATCAGCTTCGTCCGTTCGACATTCACACCTAAGTGCGCTGCGTGACGCTCGCCCATAACGAATAAGTTCAAATGCTGCGCATATCGGAACATGAGAGGCAAGCCTACTATGGCAAAAGGCATAATCAGCTTCACATGCTCCCAGCTGCGCGTACTCAAGCTGCCCATCAGCCAGAACATCACTTCATTCACGACACCCTGCGACATAGAAACCATGAACGAGACGAATGCGCCGAGAAACGCCTGTACGATGACGCCGGACAGAATGAGCGATTCCACATTCATCGTGCCGCGTGCCCGGGATAGCGAGAAAACGAGCAGAAGCGTAACCATCCCTGTTCCAAACGCAACAAGCGGAACGCTCCATAAGCCGAGCCAAGTCGTATAACCAAAAACGATCATGAATGCAGCGCCCACCGAGCAGCCTGAAGCAACCCCGAGCGTGAATGGATCGGCAAGCGGATTGCGGAGGACGCCTTGGAAGCCGCTGCCTGCAAGCGCCAAGCAGGCTCCGACGAATACAGCGAGCAGGATGCGAGATAGCCGTAGCTGTGTAACAATAGCAATTTCACTGGCATCCCAGTGGGTACTTGGATCAGACATCCAGGGTAGCTGGTGAATGAGAATGCCCCATACATCAGCGAGCGGCAAGCCCGATGAACCGATCGACAAGCTGACGACGATAGATATAGCTAAGAGGAGCATTGCTGCTCCTCCATAAATCGCTAGCTTCGTACGCATCTTAGTGAATCAGATCCGGATGCAGCTTCTTCGCCACTTCCAGCAGCCCTTCTGCAAGTCGAGGGCCTACACGAGTGAGTGGATCTTGGTCCACCTCGAATATTTGCTTATTCTTAATAGCATTAATTGTGTTCCAGCCAGGACGAGTCTCGATTGCCGTCAGAATCGGATTTTTCTCGCCTTCCTTTAGTGTCATTGAAGCGTAGATAATATCTTCTGGATTCGATTTCACGACTGCTTCAGGATCAATCTCATACCAGCCTGCGTTCGTTGCAATGTTCGTACCTCCTGCGAGCGTTATGAGCTCATCCAGAAACTCGCCTTTCCCGACTGTCCAGCCTGGGGAAAACTCCAAATATACATTTGGCTTCGGCGCATCTTTAACGGCATTAACAACCTGCTCACGTACATCAGTCATATGCTCTGCAACGGCTTCCGCCTCACTCGTCTTGTTTAATATCGCACCGATTTGTTTGATTTTGCCCATGACACCATCATAGTTCTTCGGGTCGGTTGCGTACACTTGTATGCCGAGCGAACGCAGCTTATCGACGACAGCTTGACCCATGGTGTACGATGCCAGTACTAGCTCCGGTTTGAGCGATACAATCTTCTCTATATCCGCATCCATACCGCCGATCTTCAGGATTGCTGCTGCTTCCTTCGGATAGTTGGAGTAGTCATCCACGCCGACAAGCGCAGTACCCGCGCCAATTGCATAGACGATTTCTGTCTCGCTTGGGAGCAGAGTAACGATACGCTCCGGCGCCTTCTGGAACGTTAACTCCGTTCCGGTTACGTCCTTCACGGTCAGCGGATATGCAGTCGCACTCGCGATATTATCGGTTGTGTTGCTAGAAGCAGTGTTGTCCTCGGCAGCAGCATTCTGCCCGGTTTGCGTTGCATCCGTATTGCTGGAAGCCGCGTTGCTCCCGCCCTTAACATCCGTATTCGCATTCGAATTTGATGTGGAACCGCAAGCTGCCGTTAGCATGACGAGCAAAAGAACCATCAGCGTTAGTGTTATCTTGGATCGAATTGTTTGTTTCATTCTCATTCCCCGTTCTCTCCCATTCCCAATTACGAATCTTAATTACCGAATGTCGGTGCATGCAAAAAAGAGCATTCCCGACAGACAGATGTCAGAAATGCTCATGGCTCTTTAAGCAGCGGCAAGGCAAACGGTTACGCCACAAGCAGGCAAGCTGCGAACAAACAAGCAGTCTAGCAAGCAATGACGGAATTCGTGTCTTGGCCAATCTCTAACACCTGCCTAAATCCTCGTAGGCAGCGTTGTTTACGAAACAGGCAGGTCTCCTGACTTGGAGCATCTGTTATCCACGTCTTCCCGTGCGGCCGATGGCCGATCAGTGACAAGTGTGAATTCAGTGCTAATTGCTTGGCCTAAGCGACTTGATGCTAAAGGCGGCAATTGCGCTCCTTACAGTGGCGGGTCCGTGCCGGTTTTACACCGGACTTCCCTATTAAGCTAAGAGAATATCCATCCTCCAAGCACCTGTTTTACGCGTACTATGCAATTGTGCTTGTGTAAATATACCATTCCCTCTATAGGTTGTCTATAGCGTGCTTCTTCTTACCCAGAGCCCTCGTCATCTGCCCATTTAAGCGCAGCGCGTTGCCTACAACCGACACAGAGCTTAGCGCCATAGCTGTCCCTGCCATCCACGGTTCAATCCCACCTACTGCTGCAAAAGGAATGATGATGGAGTTGTAAACAAACGCGAAGCCGAGATTTTGCCGTATGTTGCGAACGGTCAGACGGCTGATGACAAGCGCTTCATAGATGCCCGTCAGTCTGGCGCGCAGTAGAGTCATATGTCCGGCATGGAGCGCAGCTTCCGTACCGCCGCCCATCGCTATACCGACATCCGCTGCCGCGAGGGCAGGCGCATCGTTCCATCCGTCACCTGCCATGGCAACGACATATCCCTTATCCTGCAGCTGACGGATCAGCATTGCTTTATGCTCAGGGAGCATCGACGCATGGACGCTTGCAATTCCGATCTGGTCTGCAACATTATTCGCAGCAGAGATATGGTCACCGGTTGCGAGCAGCACCATCAGTCCCTCTCCAGTAAGCAGATGAACGGCCTCTCTCGAGGAGCGTTTCACCTGATCGGCGAATGCTAACGCACCTGCACATTGCCCGTTAATCGAGACATAGATAACCGTCTCTCCAGATGCTTCTTTGCGAGTAATGAAGCTTTGCATGACACGGCTCATCTTCCAAGACCTTTCAGCCGCGAACACGGCATTACCTATTTCAATCCGTTTGCCTTCAACATTCGCTTCGATCCCTTTGCCTGGAAAAGCTTGAAATGCAGAGCATTCCGGCGTGACCATCCCAGCTCGCCTTGCTGCTGCAACGATTGCCGATGCGAATGGATGCGGTGAGCTCGCTTCCGCAGACGCTGCCAATCGAAGAAGCGAACTCGGTTCTCCGCTTAGCGAATACATTTCCGTTAAAGCCGGCTTTCCTTCCGTAAGCGTACCCGTCTTATCGAGCACGATCGTATTAAGCTGTGCGAGCCGTTCGAGCGCGCCAGCTTCCTTCAGCACGATGCCTCTTCTTGCGAGCTTCCCTGTCGCAATGACGAGTGAGATCGGCGCAGCAAGCCCGAGCGCACATGGACACGCAGCGAGCAGCACCGCAAGCGCGTGGATCGAAGCCGTTCCCCATTTGCCAGGCGCAAGCCAAAGCAGCCATATAAGCAGCGTCCCAAGTGACAGTACCATCATGACCGGCACGAAGATTGCCGCCAGCTGGTCCACTCTACGGCCGATAGATGATTTGGTCGCTTGTGCCTGCCGAGTCAGCGCCGCGATTCGGCTGAGCATCGTTTGCTGACCTATCGCCGTTACTTGAATGCGCAGCTCTGCGCTGCGCACAATCGTGCCTGCATATACGCGGTCGCCGACCGTGCGCGTCACGAGCGCGCTTTCGCCCGTCAGGAACGATTCATCAATGGCAGATTGTCCTTCCACGATGATGCCGTCAGCTGGGATAGGCTCATTCACAGCGGCGATGAGCTGATCATCCGCTCGAACTCGTGCGAGCGGCGTCCGCTCTCTTCGCCCTGCTCGAATGACGACCGCTTCCTTCGCCTCCAACGCGCCGAAGCTGTCATTTTCCTGAATGACCCGCTCCGACGCGGTTGCTTCCAGCAGCTTGCCTCCGAGCACCGCCGTAATGACGACGGCCGATGTTTCGAAGTACAATGCGCCGCCTGTCATCATCGCGATAAAGCTGTACACGAATGCCGCTGATGTCCCGATCGCGACCAGCACATCCATATTCGCGGTCCGCTCGCGCAGCGCATAGAATGCCCCGAAGTAGAACGGCATGCCGATGAAGAACTGCACAATCGCTGCCAGCAAAAATTGCAGCAACGGCTCTTGAATGAATAATGGCACTGGAATGCCCTTCGACCAGCTATAATGATGCGCCATCGTCCACAGAAGCGGCAGCGTCAACACAATCGCAGCGAATACCCGCAAGCGCAGCGCATCTGTTTCGGAGGACCCGCTCCCATCTTTCCCATGTGGAGAAGCGTGGAAACCGATCTTCTCAATTCGATCCATAATTGCTGAAGGCGTAATACTCTCAGGCGTATAGGCGACATAGGCTGATTTGGCTGCATAATGAACCGACACGGCAGTTACTCCGGCCAGCTTGCCGACCGCCCGTTCGATTCGGGTCGCGCAAGCGGTGCAGCTCATGCCTTGAATTCGCAAATCCAGTACACCGTCGCTTTGCTCTTGTTGCTGCATCGTTATTCATTCCTCCCTACTCAGGAGCTAAAGCTATTTGTTAACTTACTTAGCAATAAGCTGTCCTACTCTCCACTATATGGTCAGGCTGCTTGCCTCATGATTCAATCACAGAACTTCTGCAACAAATGCAGTTAGAATCCGTCATAATAAGTAAATCAGAGCGTCCAAAAAAGGGGAGAAAACCGATGCGAATGCGAACGGGTCGTATACGAGCGGTTCAGCTCACGCTGCTCGCAGTAATGCTGCTGCTGCTGTCAAGCTGCGGAGAGAAAGGTAACACGGAGATTAAAGAAGCAGCGCCAGAAAAGATGGAGCACGTGGAGATGCAAGATGAGATGCCGAGCGAGTTCGACTTCTCGGTCAGCTTCGGCTATGGTGAGATAAACAAGAATGAAGTCAACACGTATACCGATACGGTGACGAAGGATCTCATCGTGAAAGGTAGCGCGACAGCAGACCTCACTTTATCGGCGGATGAGATGGCGAGCATCTATGCGAAGATGAAAGCAATCGATATCATGGATATAACGATTAAAGCTCACGAGCCTAGTACCACCACATGCGAACAAACACCATACGGTGAAGATAAGTGGAAAATTACGATAGACGGCGCGACGCGTGAGTTTTCGTGGACAGATCGATATTGCGGCGTGTCCGATGAAGCGCTGAAATTGAAGCAGCTCCGTATGGACATCATGAAGATCGTCCAGGCTAGGGAAGAATACAAGGCGCTGCCTGATTCAGAAGGCGGCTACGACTAAGTCGCAAATAAAAAAAGCATTTTGCTCACCACTAGTGGATGATCAAAATGCTTTTTTTCATACATACAACCTTATTCGCCGGTAACAACCTCACCTGGCCAGCTCAGCATTCCGCCGAGCACATTCACGACTTCATAACCTTGCGTGGACAAGTAATCGCCCACTCTGCCGCTGCGGTTGCCGCTTCGACATACCAGGTAGATCGGTTCCTCCAAGTCGTTCAGCTCGCCAAGTCGCTCCACGAATACCGACATCGGAATGCTGATTGCTTCTTTAATATGACCGTCTTCCCACTCGTCAGGCTCGCGAACGTCAATAACGCTCAGCTTCTCGCCTTCACGCAGCCGGGTTTCCAGCTCACTTGCCATAATTTCTCCCATTTCCAGCTGCAGCTCCTTCAAGCTTAGGTACTTGTGCTAGTTGCATTTTACTCTTCGCGAGCTCTCCGTGTCCACCCTATTTCGACATAAAAAACAGCATCCGGTTCACACCAGACGCCGCTTCTATTTGCTATACGCGAACTGCGGTTCCGCTGACGGCAACCATCAGCATCCCTTCACGTACCACTTCATAATCAATATCAATGCCGACGATCGCATTCGCGCCAAGTCGCGAAGCTTGGCTGGACATCTCGCTGAACGCCACGTCCCGCGCTTCCTTCAACTTCGTCTCATACGCGCCGGAGCGGCCGCCGACGATATCTGTAATCGACGCGAATAGATCGCGTACGATGTTCGCTCCCATAATCGCTTCCCCAGTTACAACGCCTAAGTATTGCTGGATCGGATTTCCTTCAATTGTCGGTGTAGTCGATAAGATCATTCGTATCCCTCCCATTTGGTATATGGTGTCATACGGTGGAGCTTGACAAAAAGATTCAAATTAATACCATCGCGGCTGGCAGCCCGCTCGCTCTGTCATCCTCCGAGAAATGAATCCGCACAACTCGCTCGCTCTGCTGCTCGAACCAAATGCGCACCGTCACTTCGAACTCTCTGGCTCCCTTACGTAGCTGTAGGCGAAATGTCTCCGTCATAAGTCCGCCGTCTTCCACGTTCCGACCCACATGCTTGTAATCAATAATATCGGCATGATAACGCTGCGCCGTTTCCTTCATCGCCAGCCTGCCCCATTTGGCATATGCCGGCTCCGCGCTAGCTTGAACCGCCGCTGTACTAAACATGAACACGGCAAGCACCATCGTCATCCATATTGCTCTCATCACAGCCATCCACCTCCAACTCATACAGTTGGTAGAATTCCCCACAAGAGGCGGTTTCATGCAATGAGTATAGGTAAGCAGCCAATGCGTTAACTAATTGAGTTGACCGAACTTATTGAGTGGCCACAGTCTGAAGACAGCACGGCCTTCGACACTAGAGAAAGCGATTGGCCCGATCTCACGGCTGTCCATACTGTTCTCCCGGTTGTCTCCCATGACGAAGACTGTTCGATCCGGTATTGTATACGGCACTTGCAGGCCGTTTGCATAGGTACGCCCTTTGATGTACGGCTCATTCAACGCTTTACCATTGACTGTCACTTGTCCGTCCTCCGTGAAATCAATAACGTCTCCGGGCAAGCCAATAACTCGCTTAATGAGCCGCTTATCGCTCTCCGGCCCATTGATAATGACGATATCTCCACGCTGTGGCTTCTCGAAGTGATAACTCAGCTTGTCCTCAATGAGGCGCTGGCCTTCGATGAGCGTTTTTTGCATTGATATATTTTTAACCTCTGTTTGTGCAAACGCATAATTCTGCACGAGCAGCGCCACGACTACAGCCACTGCAAGCGAGATACACCAATCCCGCACTTCTCGCACCCAAGATTTCTTCGCTTGCCTAATTGGCATATTACTCGTCTCCATCTTTTTCCCCTTCCCGGTTTACAGCGATAATGAAATGATACCTACTTTATACGACAGAAGCTGTCCATAAGTTTCCGCTTAAGTCTCCATTTCTGTAAAAAGGATTGCCGAGCCTCACTCGTGTGCGATACAGTTAGGAGGATTGTTCTCATTCTATCGTAAAAGGAGTGACCCCTTCTTGTCTACTGCAGCTGAGACCTCCGAACGGCCGCTTATTGCCGCGAATCGGACGGATCATCTCATCTTTATTGTCGTCACGCTGCTGTATTGGTCGACGCTTTATGTGTATGTGCCGATATTAACTCCTTTCATGACTAGCAGGGGATTTGCCGATATGTTGATCGGCGTCGTGCTTGGCAGCTATGGCTTTATTCAGATGCTTGTGCGATTCCCGCTAGGCTTGTACTCGGATAAGCTGCATAAGCGCAAGCCATTCCTCATGCTGGGCATGATTAGCGGAGCAATAAGCTGCTTGTTGTTCACGATACCTGGCTCCTGGCTCTGGCCGCTTGCCGGACGGATGATGTCAGGCGTATGTGCCTCGGCATGGGTTGCTTTTACCGTGCTCTACGCCGCATACTTCGCCTCTTCAGAAGCGACGAAGGCAATGAGCAACATCAGCTTCATGACCGTCTCAGGTCAGCTGATCGGGATGACGCTTAGCGGCTGGCTTGCTGGCGAATACAGCTATAATGCGGCATTCAAGGCAGGCATCTTCCTTGGTATTGCCGGACTCTTGCTCGCTTTTGCTGTCAAAGAACCTCGCGAGGGCGTCACAAGGCCGCCGATTTCGATGCAGCATTTGCGCGAGGTTGTACGAACGAGGTCACTGGTGCAAGTATCGACGCTGTCGATTCTAGCGCACTGCGTTCTGTTTATTACGATGTTCGGCTTTACTCCGCTGAAAGCAACATCCCTCGGCGCTTCCAATTCGGAGCTGACGCTAATCGTCATTGCCTTCATGGTGCCGCATGCCGCCACCTCCCTCATTACAGGCAGATGGCTTGCGCCGAAGTTCGGCAGCTGGAATGTCATTGCCGTCGGTTATGCGCTCAGTGGCATCTTCACTGTCGCTATTGCGTTCTCCCCATCGCTCGGCTGGCTGGCAGCGACGCAAGCGCTGAATGGACTCGCGCAAGGCATGCATATGCCGCTGCTGCTCGGACTAGCCATTCAGCCGTTCGCCTCCTCGAAGCGTGCGACAGCAATGGGCTTCTACCAGGCGGTATACTCCGTCGGCATGTTCGCAGGCCCGTTCCTCGCGGGCTTCATTAATGACGCCTTTGGACGTGACTACGGCTTCTATCTCGGCGGCTGCTTCGCCTTGATGGCACTCATCCTTACACTCAGTTGGCGCCGCGCCAATGCTCATCTGTAACAAACAAAAAACACCTGCCGCAATCGCAATCGGCAGGTGTTTTTTGTTCACGCCTATAAAGAAGTTACATGCACTCTTCTGGTGCTTCTACGGATGCGTCTTCCACGTTGATCTTCTCTGCTACTGTATCACGAATAACCGAAACGATCGTTTGCAGCAGGTAGTTGATGTCCGCTTGGCTTTGCTGGAAATCCGAAACGATCGGAATACCGTCGAGATCATCCTGCAGCACTTCGATTTCCTTCTCGATCTTCTCAACCATGTCAGCATTCTTGAACGTCGTCTGGAACGCGACGAGCTCCTTCTGCTTCTTCTTAATTTGAGTGATCAAGCTTTGCACGCGCTCATTGGTATTAATTTGCTTCTCTGCACGCTGGTACTGCTGAACTTCTTCCGAAGTAAAAATCATGCTTGCCAATTCTTTCGTCTTCGCCATAATGTCAGCGCGTACGATGATGTCCTCTGTATTGAATTTCGGTACTGCGCAGCTCGTACCGTGATCGTGATCGTGATCGTGGTCATGCTTATGTTCTTGGTTTGCCAATGGTTCCAGCTCCTCTATGTGGTTAAGATACTGCTTCTTCATTCAAATAGTCTTCTACCGGCTCTGCTTTTACGTACCAGGTCGTCGCATCAGTCACTTTCACCGTAATGAATTGACCGATATATTCCGCTGGTCCTTCGATATGCACAAGCTTGTTCGTGCGCGTGCGACCGGATAGCACCATCGCATTGTTCTTACTCTGGCCTTCGATCAGCACCTCGATCTCTTGCCCGACCAGCAGCTCGTTGCTCTCACGACTTAGCTCAGCGATCAACGCATTCAATCGAGCCAATCTCACTTTCTTCACGTCCTGCGGAATGTTATCTTCCATATCCGCAGCAGGCGTTCCTTCGCGCGGCGAGTAGATGAACGAATATGCAAACGCGAAGCCAACAAGGCGCACGAGCGACAGCGTCTCCTCGAATTGCTCATCCGTCTCGCCTGGGAAGCCGACAATGATGTCCGACGTGAGTACGACGTCTGGTATGGCCCTTTTTATTTTGCCTACAAGCTCGAGGTACATCTCTCTTGTATATTTGCGACTCATCCGCTTAAGCACTTCCGTACTGCCGGACTGAACCGGAAGATGAATATGCTCGACCAGATTGCCTTGCGTCGCAAGCACTTCGATCAGATGATCGTCAAAGTCACGCGGGTGGCTCGTTGTGAAGCGAATGCGCGGGATATTAATCTTCGTCATATCCGCCATCAAATCACCGAAACGATAGTTAATCTCTTCAAAATCTTTGCCATACGCATTCACGTTCTGTCCGAGCAACGTAATCTCCTTGAAGCCTTGACGCGCTAGCTCGCGCACTTCTGCAATGACATCTTCAGGACGTCTGCTCCGCTCCTTACCGCGCGTATATGGCACGATACAGTACGTACAGAACTTGTCACAGCCATACATAATGTTGACCCAGCCGCGCATTCCTTCCCGCTTCTTCGGCAAGTTCTCAATGATGTCGCCTTCCTTGGACCATACTTCAACGACCATCTCTTTGCTAAACAGCGCATCTTGCAATAAATAAGGCAGTCTGTGAATATTATGTGTGCCGAAGATGAGATCAACGAAACTATGACGCTGCATGATGCGGCTAACGACCGACTCTTCCTGCGACATACAACCACATACGCCAAGAATGAGCCCCGGCTTCTCGAGCTTCAGACGCTTCAGATGGCCAAGCTCGCCGAACACTTTATCCTCCGCATTCTCACGAATCGCGCAAGTGTTAAGCAGAATAACATCCGCGTGCTGGCGGTCTTCTGTGGACGTATAGCCCATTTCTTCGAAGATCCCCTTCATCACTTCCGTATCATGCTCGTTCATTTGGCAGCCATAAGTCGTAATGTGATAAAGCTTGCCTTTGCCAAGCTGCTGCAGCTCCGTAGGAATTGAAGATTCATAGTGAACTTGAATCTCTTCCTTGCCTCTACGTTTCTCTTCAGTGTGATTGGGCGCAGCATTAACCGTTATATCTCGACCGTTAATCCGGTAAGTTGTTTTGCCATCTGCTTCCTTCAGCACCTTCGCGCCTGAGAAGTCAAAATACTTGGAGAAATCCTTGCCTTTGCTTGCGGATTCCTTCTTCACACTTACTCACGCCCCTTCAGACCAACGTGTACATTCCAATATTATAGCAAACCAGCATCACTTAATAAAGAGAATGAGACTTAAGTCTGGCAGGTAGACACCGAATTTGTAACAAAAAAGAGACAATTCGCTTGGGCAGCAAAATTGCCTCTTCCTAATACCAACTAACCAATAATCTCCGCTTGATCTCCTGTCTTCGCACCAGCTGCATTAGCTTCATCTGTATCAATGTGCATATCTAGTGCAAAATCAGGCGAAACACGTGCTACGACATTCTCTAGCACTAAGCCTCGCTCACCTTGCAGCCTTACGGTAAGCCGCTGCTTATCCGCAATGCCAAAGCGTTCTGCATCCGTTGTATGGAAGTGAATATGGCGCGCCGCTACGATAACCCCTTCATCAATCGTCACTTCGCCTGCAGGCCCTTTAATCGTAATGCCTGCCGAGCCAGCAATATCGCCTGATTCGCGAACAGGCGGGTTAATACCGAGTTGGAAAGAGTCGGTACGCGATACTTCAAGCTGCGTACGCCTCCGGACAGGACCGAGAATCCGCACTTTGGCGAAGCTGCCCTTCGGTCCAATGACTTCAACGGTCTCATTCGCTGCATATTGGCCTGGCTGGGAGAGATCCTTGAACACCGTGAGCTCTGCGCCTTGACCGAATAACGTTTCCACGTGCTCCTTCGATAGATGAATATGTCTGGCAGATACGCCAACCGGAACCATTTTCATATGTAATAACACCTCTTTGTCATGTCGTTGTCGTTAAGAAAGGCATACCGATCGCGGTTAGCGACGATATGCCTTCATTATTATATAACGGTTCTTTATTTAAATTCAGTAAGCAGCTTGTCGAACTGGTCTTGAGACAAGGACAGCTCCTGGTTTGCAAGACCTTCCGGCTTGAAGCCGCTGATCATGCTTTCATATGCTTGACGCTGTTTGTTCTGGTAGATAAGGCCAGTAAGCATGCCGTTCGTTTCCATGATCTTGTTCATCGCCGCGATCCGATTCGATGGATCGTAATCTGGGAATTGTTCCAGGTTAACGATGTTCTCTTTGAACCAGTCGTAAGTGTTCACTTTGTTGAACGTTACGCATGGGCTGAATACGTTGATGAGTGAGAAGCCCTTGTGGTTCAAACCAGCTTCGATGAGCGCTGTGAGCTGCTTCAGATCGCTGGAGAACGATTGCGCGATGAATGTCGCGCCAGCGGACATTGCGATTTCAAGCGGCGACAATGTGGACTCAATCGACCCTTCCGGTGTCGACTTCGTCTTAAAGCCTTCCGCAGAACGCGGCGATGTTTGACCTTTCGTCAAACCGTAAATTTGGTTATCCATAACGATGTAAGTCAAGTCAATGTTACGGCGAATCGCATGAACCGTGTGGCCCATACCGATTGCGAAGCCGTCGCCGTCACCGCCGGAAGCGATAACCGTAAGCTCGCGGTTCGCCAGCTTCACGCCTTGCGCGATTGGAAGCGCGCGGCCATGAATACCGTGCAAGCCGTATGCATTCACATAACCGGAGATACGGCCTGAGCAGCCGATACCCGAAATAACAGCCAATCCTTCCGGCTCAAGGCCGACGTTCGCAGCAGCACGCTGGATCGCAGCCTGAACGGAGAAGTCTCCGCAGCCTGGGCACCAGTTCGGTTTTACGTTGTTACGAAACTCTTTAAATGTTGCCATCTTAGACCAACTCCTTGCATGCTTTGTGCACTTCGGAAGGCAGGAACGGATTGCCGTCGTATTTCAATATGTTCTTGATCTTGTCGCCGTAGCCTGTGTGCAGTTTCACTTGATCTGCCAGCTGTCCAGTTGCATTGTTCTCAAGAACAACGATATTCTTCGCGCCAGCCAGGTAAGACTTCACCATATCTGTCGGGAATGGGTGGATCTGACGGATTGTAATGTGGTTCGTCTTCAAGCCGTCTTCTGCAAGGCGAAGACGCGCTTCGTCAATTGTACCGCCAGTCGAGCCCATACCGATGATGAGCAGATCCGCTTCAGCGTGAGGCGCATCCGCACGAACCGCATCGCGGATGTGCATGCCGTTAAGCTTATTCAGACGCTTATCCATCATCTTTTTACGGTTAATTGCACTCTCCGATGGACGGCCTGTTTCATCATGCTCAACGCCCGTTACGTGATGCAAGCCGTTCTTGTCGCCAGGGATAACGCGCGGCGAGACACCATCATCAGTTAACTCATAACGCTTGAACAAAGTATTCGCTTCAAGCTCTGGCAGATCGCGTACAATTTTACCACGGTTGATCGGCATTTTATTTAGATCCAGCGGTTCGCATGATTGCTTACCAAGCGAGAGCTGAAGGTCTGTCATGAGAATAACCGGTACTTGGTATTGCTCCGACAGGTTGAAAGATTCAATGGTGTCATAGAAGCAATCTTCCAAAGTAGCAGGCGCGATTACGATCTTCGGAATTTCGCCATGCGTACCGTATACCATTGCGTTCAAGTCGGATTGCTCTTGCTTCGTCGGCAAGCCTGTTGAAGGGCCCCCACGCTGCGTATCTACGATTACGAGCGGAGTTTCTGTCATACCAGCAAGACCGATCGCTTCCATCATAAGCGACAGGCCAGGGCCTGCTGAAGCGGTCATCGTACGAACACCTGCATAGTTCGCGCCGATTGCCATCGTTACTGCTGCGATTTCGTCTTCCGTTTGAACGACTGTGCCGCCGAACTTAGGAAGCTTCTTAATCAGATATTCCATGACCTCTGAAGCCGGAGTAATCGGATATGCGCTCATCAGTCGGCAGCCGCCAGCGACAGCGCCAAGGCCAATCGCTTCGTTACCAATCATGAACAGCTTCTGTTTGCCGTCTGCCGGGTCCAGAAGGAACTCTTCCAGCGGGCCGCCTGCCAGCTCAAGTACGAAGTCAGAGCCGCGTTTAACCGCTTCAATGTTCTTCTCTACGATAGCCGGGCCTTTACGGCCGAACTCTTCTTCTACTGCTTTATTAAATACATCTACTGGCAGGCCAAGCAGCGCCCAAGACGCGCCGGATGCCACCATGTTCTTCATAAGGGATGTGCCAAGCTCTTCTGCGATCGAAGTGATCGGAACTGGGAACAGACGAGCATTGATGCCCTCTGGCAGTGTCGGATTGAACTTCGCGTCCGCCACGACTACGCCGCCTGGACGCAGCTCATGCGCATTCAGATCAATGCTTTCTTGGTCGAACGCAACCAGGATGTCCAAATCATCCGAGATGGCTAGCATCGGTTTCGTGCTGATCCGGATTTTATTATTCGTATGACCGCCTTTAATACGTGACGAGAAATGACGGTATCCATACAAGTAGTAACCCAAACGGTTCAATGCTGTCGAGAAAATACGGTCGGTACTTTCTACGCCTTCCCCTTGTTGTCCCCCGATTTTCCAAGACAATTGACTAATCAAAATGCCCATCTCCTCTTTTGATGAACCTGCAATATGTTCGACATTAGTTTTGTGCGGTGAACATTCAGACATGACTATGATTAAAACGTATACAAGCCGAATGTTAATAAAATATTAAAACTTTTTAACAGTCACATAAATTTTATGTCCCAAAGTAGTAAAATGCAAGTAGAAATCTCGGATTTATAGCATAGTTCTTTTCGATTATATCCATATCACAAACAGAATGGAATCCCCTAATCGTTCATTCAGGCAGATGCTTTACAAGAAATTGCAGCAAATTGCCCGAACAGAATCCGGCTACGGTTGATTCAGAATAATGCGATAGTAGTGCCTTTTGCAGTTGTTCTACATCGCCAGGATGCGCAAGCCCATGCACGTACTCTTCAATTCCGTCGAAGTCTGAACCGAACATAAGCTGTTCTATCCCGCCTAGCTCGCATATTCGCTCTATGTGACGCAGCACGTCAGTAATTTGTACAGGATGATGAGAGGCGACAAAATGCGGCACGAAAGTAACCCCAACCATACCTCCTGCGGCAAGCAGCGCCGACAGCTGATCATCAGCCAGGTTACGTGGATGCGGGCAAATCGTCCGACAATTGGAATGGGAAGCAATGACCGGCTTCGCAGACAGATGGAGCACGTCCCAAAATGCGCGGTCGCTCAAATGAGATACATCAACCATTATACCCAATCTATTACATTCTTCTACTAAGGCGCGGCCTTTTTTTGTTAGTCCGCCTCCTCTTGGCTCCATCACACCGTCTGCCGCCCAGTTGGCATGGTTCCATGTGAGCCCGACCGCCCTGACGCCAAGCGCAAATAGAATGCGAAGCATCGCGAGATCGCCGTGGAGCCCGTCCACTCCTTCAAGCGAGAGCATAGCTCCGATCTTGCCGCTGCTCTTGCTCTGCAGCTTAGCCGCATCATCTGACGAACGCACGAAGGTCATATCTGGCACTGTAAGCACCTTGCGATGGAACAGATCAATGCTTCGAAGAATCGGAATCATGGATTTCTCCGTACGATCCGATACGTAGATGGCAAACGTCTGCAGCACTGCCCCAGCCTGTCTTAGTCTCGGCAAAGTTACGTCCAGCGCGTTTGTGGTATCGTGCTCGAATGAAAGCGAAGGATCCTCTAACAGCTTCCACAGCACATCACAATGAAAATCTGCACTATTTAAACTAGCCATCTTACTGAACGCCTCCCTTTTGATAAGCAGTCCAACTCGGTTAACGCAAAAAAACCTGCCTACGTCGTAAACAGGTCCATTAGATTACTCCTATATTTAAACTCCTATTGCACTATCTTGGTTCCACGATCAGCTTAATAGCTGTCCGATCTTCACCGTCAATTATAATGTCTGTGAACGCCGGGATACAGATTAGATCCACACCGCTCGGAGCGACAAACCCCCTTGCGATCGCAACCGCCTTTACAGCTTGATTCAACGCACCAGCCCCGATTGCTTGTAATTCAGCCGCGCCGCGTTCGCGTAATACGCCTGCAAGCGCCCCTGCAACAGAATTTGGATTGGACTTTGCTGAAACTTTTAAGACATCCATGGAAAGTATACCTCCTCGGGAAAGATGGATGAATACTGCTACTTAGATAGTATTCGAGAGAGGTGAAATAATTCCTTCTTATTTTCAGAGCTAGTTAGCAAAATCTTCTGAATTGTGAGAATTTTAATAGAATAGCATTGCAGTCGATGACGAATAGGCTCAAAAAAGAAAAAAAGGCCGCTACATGAGCAGCCAATCTGTCTCCGTTAAACGGACTTTCTGGATCTTGCGTGCCTTACCAGTCGCGTCGTCGATATCTACGACAATCGCATGGAAATGCCAGTCGCCTTCGTCAACGACGAACCGCGTTGGCATTTGCGTTAGAAACCTATGTAGCACTACATCGCGATCCATGCCGAGTACTCCATTCTTCGGACCGACCATACCAACATCCGTCAAGAAAGCTGTACCAAGCGGAAGAATCGTATCATCATTCGTCTGCACATGCGTATGTGTACCGACAACGATCGAGGCTCGTCCATCCAGATACCAGCCCATCGCGATTTTCTCCGAAGTCGCTTCTGCGTGGAAATCAACGAGAATGTTCTTCGTCTTCTGCTGCAACTGCTCAATCAGTTCATCCGCCTTGCGGAATGGACAATCGATAGGCGGCAGGAATGTCCGGCCTTGCAGATTCACGATAGCAAGTTCCTTGCCATTCGCTTTAATGATCGTTGCACCTTGACCCGGTACGCCTTCAACATAGTTAGCTGGTCTTACAATGCGCGGTTGATCATCAATCCACTCGAAAATATCTTTGTTGTCCCACGTGTGGTTACCCATCGTAATCCCGTGTACGCCAGCATCGAGCAGCTCTTTCACAATCGCAGCTGTAATGCCTCTTCCTGCAGCGGCATTCTCCCCGTTCGCTATGATGATGTGCGGGTTATACTTTGACTGCAATGCAGGCAGTACCTTCTTCACTGCGGTACGTCCAACGCTGCCAACAATATCACCAATAAATAATACGTTCATTTAATCAAACCTCTCTAATCCGAGCGTAAACGGCTGTCGCCTTCCTCTGACGGCGACAGCTAACGTTTCGCGTGAAAATATAAGCAAAGTATAGGAACAACCTATTCTTTGCTTATATTTTAAGACTAGAAAAGTGGCCGCAAGCAGCCACTTTTCTAGTTAATTGCTATGAAAGTTATTTGGCATATTCGACAGCCCGCGTCTCGCGGATAACTGTAACTTTAATATGCCCTGGGTAATCGAGTTCACTCTCGATCTTCTTCGTAATATCACGCGCCAAGCGGAATGCTTCGGTATCGTCGATCTTCTCCGGTTGAACCATAACACGAACCTCGCGGCCTGCTTGGATCGCATACGACTTCTCAACACCTTCGAACGATTCGGAAATGCCTTCAAGCTTCTCCAGACGTTTAATATACGTTTCGAGCGTCTCTCTTCTTGCACCAGGCCGTGCCGCCGACAATGCATCTGCTGCGCCGACTAGCATTGCGATAACCGAGGTTGCTTCGCAATCGCCATGGTGGGAAGCGATACTGTTGATAACAACAGGATGCTCTTTGTACTTCTTGGCCAGCTCTACGCCGATCTCGACATGTGAGCCTTCCACTTCATGATCGAGCGCTTTGCCGATATCATGCAGCAAACCTGCACGTCTTGCAAGCGTAATGTCTACACCCAGCTCTGCAGCCATGAGACCTGACAAATAAGCGACTTCCATGGAGTGCTTGAGCACGTTCTGACCATAGCTTGTACGATATTTGAGGCGGCCTAAAATTTTAATGAGATCTGGATGCAAGCCATGCACACCAACTTCATACGTCGCCTGTTCTCCGTATTCACGGATACGTTCGTCCACTTCTTTACGTGACTTCTCAACCATTTCCTCAATCCGTGCAGGATGGATACGACCATCTGCAACGAGCTTCTCGAGGGAAGTACGAGCAATTTCACGGCGAATTGGATCGAAACCAGACAAGATGACCGCTTCCGGTGTATCGTCAATAATGAGATCGATACCGGTCAACGTTTCCAGTGCGCGAATGTTGCGGCCTTCACGTCCGATAATGCGGCCTTTCATCTCTTCATTTGGCAATGCAACTACGGATACCGTAGTTTCAGCCACGTGATCAGCTGCACAGCGTTGGATAGCGAGCGAGATAATGTCACGAGCCTTCTTATCTGCTTCTTCCTTCGCTTGCTGCTCGATCTCTTTAATCATTTGCGCAGTTTCGTGGCGAATCTCTTGTTCAACGTTAGTCAGGATGATCTGTTTCGCATCCTCCATCGTCAAGTTCGAGATACGTTCCAGCTCACTAAGCTGCTGCTTGTAAAGGGAATCGATTTGTTCTTGTGTTTCCTCGATCCGCTTCTCTTTGTTGGCTACTTGTTCTTCTTTGCGTTCCAGCGCTTCTATCTTTTTATCCAACGACTCTTCTTTCTGAATCAGTCGTCTTTCAAGTCGCTGTACCTCATTGCGACGTTCGCGAATGTCTTTCTCAGCTTCGGTACGGAGCTTGTGGACTTCATCTTTCGCTTCGAGAACCGTTTCTTTCTTAAGCGCTTCGGCTTCTTTCCTCGCATTGTCAATAATTTGACTAGCGGCCTGCTCGGCGCTTGAAATTTTGGCCTCGGCGATCGATTTGCGAATAAAATAACCGACACCAAAGAAAATCACACCAACAACGAGAGCGATCAGGATACCTAACCATACTGGCATCTTCTCACCTCCTTGTTGCTCACCTAAGCAATCGCTTGGGAATAGTATTTGTTTTTTTCACAGCCGGTTTTAACCCGATACGTACATTACTTAATTGACGGAAATAATGGATTCGAATCAATTTTTGGAAGGAAAATCGATTCTAGAAATGTATAATACAAACTCATTTTATCTGTTGTGAAAATCAATTGTCAAGCATGTGCCCATCTTCATCATCTTCCATCCGCTGCGCAGCAGCTTTGACCGCTTCCCGCACAACGCTCATCGGAAACCCTCGACGAAGCAGAAACGCAGCCAGCTTCTGTTTCCGCTCCCGCGGCTCTCCCTTAATATAAGGCCATTTTTTGTGGGCCGCCCGCACCGCGACCTCCAGCTCCGATTCCGCGCTCAGCTCCTGCGACGCTTGCTTCGCCATATCTTTGGAGATCCCGCGCTGCTGCAGCTCTTGCTGAAGAAGACGTCTGCCTTTCAGCTGAGTTCTCATCTTCTCTGACGCATACATGTTCGCGTATTGGTTATCGTTCACCAAACCTTCCTGCGTCAGTCGCACAATCGCCTTCGCAGCCGCCTCGGCATCGATTTCTTTCCTAGCCAGGTAGCGCAGTATCTCCTTCTCCGTCCGTTGCCTCGCTCCAAGGTACGCAAGCGCCGTAATATAGGCGCGGTGCCGGCTATCCTCTTCTACAATTTCCTTCAGCTCGTCAGCATGGATCTCGCGATCCTTGAGCAGACGAAACTTTATGAGTAAGTCTTCATGTACATTGATATAAGGTTCCTGCGAATCATTTACAAATAAATGGTACCTTTGCTTTAATTTACGATCCTGCTCCACGCCGGTAATAATTAGCACCGAATTCCTCCCTTCACTATTGTCAAAACCTACATAATCCAATACCTACAAAAATAGAGAAGCACCTGCTGACAGGTGCTTCTCTATTTACCAATTGACATAAGTCAACAGAGGTTTATTCAACTTCCAATTCGTCCTCGAAATCATCATCGTCATCTTGGCTTACAGGTTCATTCACTGCCGCTGCCGCTGCCACATTGCTTGCTTCGCGGATTAGCTTATCAATGACCGCTGCAATATCGCGGTGATCCTTCAAGAACTGCTTCGCATTCTCACGACCTTGGCCGAGACGCTCGCCATTGTAGGAGAACCAAGCGCCGCTCTTCTGGATAATCTCCAGCTCGACGCCGATATCAACGAGACTTCCCTCTTTGGAGATGCCCTCTCCGTACATAATATCGACTTCTGCTTGTTTAAATGGAGGAGCAACTTTGTTCTTTACAACTTTAATACGAGTCCGGTTACCGACAATATCGTTACCTTGCTTAACAGACTCAATACGGCGCACATCAAGTCGGATCGTGGAGTAGAACTTCAGCGCACGGCCGCCTGGCGTCGTCTCAGGGTTACCGAACATAACGCCGACTTTCTCACGAAGCTGGTTGATGAAAATCGTAATCGTCTTCGATTTGCTAATCGCACCGGACAGCTTACGAAGCGCCTGCGACATCAGACGAGCTTGCAGACCAACGTGGGAGTCGCCCATATCGCCTTCGATTTCCGCTTTCGGAACGAGCGCTGCAACAGAGTCAATGACAACGATATCAACTGCACCGCTGCGAACGAGCGCTTCAGCGATTTCAAGGCCTTGCTCCCCAGTATCCGGTTGGGAAAGCAGCAGCTCGTCGATATTTACGCCAAGCTTGCTTGCATAGGATGGATCGAGCGCGTGCTCGGCATCAATAAACGCAGCTTGTCCACCTGCACGTTGAACTTCTGCGATTGCGTGCAGCGCAACTGTTGTTTTACCGGAAGATTCTGGACCATAAACTTCAATAATACGGCCCCGTGGGAACCCGCCAATTCCAAGTGCAATATCTAATGCCAGCGCACCGCTGGATACAGTTTCAACTTGCATATGAGTAGATTCACCGAGCTTCATAATAGAGCCCTTACCAAATTGCTTCTCTATTTGACGAAGCGCCATTTCGAGTGCGGCTTTACGATCTGCCAACGAACTCACATCCTTCATGATTTATACTTTTATGATACCTTGTTTCTATCACTTTGACAAGAGTTTTTACGAACATATATTCTTATTTTTCTCTTTTGGCCAAAAAGGAGAAAAAAAGAACCGCAGCAAAGTAATCTTCGCCACGGTTCTTCCGGTAACTAATGTCGATTATAGTCGATTCCCCAGCAAATTGGCAAGCCTTATTTAAAGCATAGTTGCTAACTAACTCTCCTCTGCACCGCTTAGCGCTTGCCAGAGCCGATACATCAATGACTTCGCTGCACGTAGGCGAATAATGCCGCGATTGCCGCTCAACTTCGCGGTGAATACACGCGTAGGTTTGCCTCGCTCCGCAAGCCCAAAATAAACAAGGCCAACCGGCTTGCCCTCAGACTCGGCCGGACCCGCAACGCCAGTCAACGACACGCCGAAGTCACTGTCCGCCAACTCACGCACCCGCTCCGCCATAAGTGCAGCGGTCGACTCGCTGACCGCACCTGGCGCATCTGTCCCCTCCAGCTGGGACATCGGGATGCTCAGCAGCTTGTGCTTCATCATGTTCGTGTATGTCACGACGCCGCCGGCAAACTCGCCGCTGCTTCCTGGAATTTGCGTGAGCAGCTGCGCGAACAGACCGCCTGTGAGGCTCTCTGCGCTAGCCAGCGTCCGCGTGGAAGCACGCAGCAGTCTAATGACCGCCTCCTCAAGCGGAATATCCTCACGCGCGTACAGATGCTTCCCAACGCGCGCCTTAATCTGCGCCTCTGTCGCATCCAGCCGCGCATCTGCTTCCGCTTGGTCCAGCGCTTTCGTCGAGATCCGAATTGCCACTTCGCCATCCTTCGCGTACGGCGCAATCGAAGGATCTGTCTGTGCATGAATCAGATCGATCAGCTCTTCCTCAAGGCTCGATTCGCCGATCCCTGCAAACATCAGTTGGCGCGAGAACAGCTTGCGCTCCTCGCCCATGATAGAGCGGATCCACGCTTTAGCCGGACCATCAAACATCACTTTCATCTCGCGCGGCGGACCTGGCAACAGCACATAATGCGTGCCATCCTCGCTCAGCGCGTTACCGACAGCCAGCCCCGCATCATTCCTAAGCGGATCACTGCCTTCAATCAGATGTGCCTGTCTGCGATTGCTCTCAACCATATGAATGCCCCGTGATGTGAATAGCTCCACGATTGTGTCCATGGACGGCTGGTGCAGCTCAATTGCGCGGTTCAAATAAGCGGCAAGCGCATCTTTCGTCAGATCGTCCTGCGTCGGGCCAAGTCCCCCTGTGAAGAGAATCAGATCAGCTCTCGTGCGCGCGAGCTCAATCGCTTGGCGAATTCGCCCGGCATTGTCGCCGACAACCGTCTGAAAGTAAACATCAATTCCCAGCTCCGCAAGCCCTTGCGATAAGTACGTCGCATTCGTGTTCACCGTCTGTCCGAGCAGAAGCTCCGTCCCGACTGCGATAATTTCAGCACGCATATCAACAACTCCATTCTTATGTAGATACAATTACCGATAACAGGCAATAAGACAAACAAAGCACCACCTCTTCTATTATTCAGAAGAAGTGATGCTATATGCAAGCTTACTTTTTGGAGAGCGAGCTATTCATTTATCGGAATCAAATTCTTATTCTTGACGAAATAATCGACTCCGGAATAAACCGTGATTAGCGCCGCAGCATAGCTGGCAATAATGTCAAACGGGAAATCCAGAAATGTAAACGGAAAGTTGTTCAGCAAGAGCGCGATAATCATCGTAATTTGCACAGCCGTCTTCCACTTGCCCCATGTGCTCGCTGCAAGTACAGAGCCTTCAAGCAGCGCAATTTGGCGTAGCCCGGTTACTGCGAACTCGCGGCTAATAATCACAATTGCAATCCAAGCATCCAGCTTGGACATCTCAACAAGCGAAATAAGCACTGCAGCGACGAGCAGCTTGTCCGCTAGCGGATCAAGTAGTTTGCCCAAATTCGTTACAATCTTATTTTTACGTGCAATATAGCCATCCAGACCATCTGTACTCGCTGCAATAATGAAGACAAGCGCAGCCAAAATTTGATTCCAAGTAATGGAGAAATCGGAGCCAGAAATCGTCAGCGGCTTCAAATCTACATTAATTAAGAGCAGCACCATGATGATCGGAACCAAAAAGATGCGGACAAGCGTAATACGATTGGCTAAATTCACGATAGTCCCTCCCCGGACATATCAAACTCATAAGCGTGCGTGATACGCACTCTCTGAATTTCGCCGATAGCGGCTTTGCAATTCGAAATAAATACTTCACCGTCAATCTCTGGTGCATCGTAGGGAGAACGGCCAACATACACATCGCTGCGACCATCGTAGCGCTCAACGAGCACGTCGATCTCTTTGCCGATATGTTTGCCATTCAGCTCTTTGGACACTTCGCGCTGAATTTCCATCAGTGTATTGGAACGCCATTCCTTCACATCATCCGGCACTTCGTTCGGCAAGCGAACGGCAGGAGTATCTTCTTCCGGCGAGTAAGTGAAAACACCAAGACGATCAAACTTCATCTCACGCACAAAATCGCACAGGCGCTCGAAATCCTCTTCTGTCTCGCCAGGGAAACCGACAATAATGGATGTGCGAAGCGCTACATCCGGAATTCGCGAACGAATACGCTGAACTAACTCACGAGTATCGCGCTGACGGCCTGGGCGGCGCATACGCTTCAGAATCGAATCCTCGCTGTGCTGCAGCGGCATATCAATGTAGTTGCAAACTTTCGCGTTCGAGGCGATTGTCTCAATCAGCTCGTCCGAGAAGAAGCCCGGGTATGCATAGTGCAGACGCACCCACGCGATGCCCTCTACTTCGCTGACGCGGTTCAACAGCTCTGGCAGCATAAATTTATCGTACAGGTCCGTACCGTAGTTCGTCGAGTCTTGCGCAATCAGGCTGACTTCCTTCACGCCTTGATCTGCAAGCTGCTGCACTTCCGCTACAATCGAATCCATCGAACGACTGCGGAATTTACCACGCATAATCGGAATCGAACAGAAGGTACATGCATTATCACAGCCTTCAGCAATCTTCACATAGGCGGTGTAACGCGGCGTCGTAACAAGACGCGGAAGCTTCTGGTCATAGTCGAATGCTGGATTGCCGACCTTCACCGGACGTTTACCGTTAAGAGCTTCATCGACAATATCTGTAATGTGGTGGAAATCGCCTGTTCCGACAATCCCATCAATTTCAGGCATTTCTTCCATCAGCTGCTTCTTATAGCGCTGTGTCAAACAACCGGAAACGATAAGGGCCTTCAGCCGTCCCGTTTGTTTAAATTCAGCCATATCCAGAATCGTATTAACCGATTCTTCCTTCGCTGCATCAATAAAACCACAAGTATTCACAATAATAACCGTAGCGTCATCCGCCTGATCCACTAACTGGTAGCCGCGCGCATCGATTAATCCGGACATAATCTCCGAATCCACGAGATTTTTCTCACAGCCTAACGTTACTACTTTAACTCGTTCTGTCATTATATCCCCCAAACCCCTCCGAAAAGCTATCCTAACAAGTATAATACAAGGCATTTACAGTGTCAAAAAAGGAAAAAGCCCGACTTGCCTGCGCGAAACGCGGCAAAATTAGGACTTTAGTTTAACATATCTTTCACTAACGGTAGTTCGTAAATTGCAGGTCAATCTGTAAATCTGCACCTCTTAACATCGCCATAACGGATTGCAAATCATCAAGGCTCTTACCAGTAACACGAATGGAATCCCCTTGAATCTGGCTCTTTACTTTCAGCTTGGAATCGCGAATAAGCGTATTGATCTTCTTCGAAATATCTTGCTCGATGCCTTGCTTCAGCTTAATCTTCTGTCTGACTGTTCCTGCAGAAGCGCCCTCAACCTTGCCGAACTCCATGTTCTTGATTGGAACGCCGCGCTTAATCATTTTGGATTGCAAAATATCGATAACGCTCTTCAGCTTGTACTCATCATCGGAGACGACAACAATATCTTCTTTCTCAAGGTCAATGCTACTCTTGCTGTTCTTGAAATCAAAGCGTGTCTCAATTTCACGCAGTGCTTGCGTAATTGCATTGTTCAGTTCTTGCATATCGACTTTCGATACAATATCAAACGCGCTCTCTGCCATTATTCATTGCAGCTCCTCTACTTCTTTTTCAACATTATAGAATTTATGTGTTTCACTTGACTAGAATTTTATAATGTCTCCGCGAAACGTAAGCTTTTGCCGTAAAGACAGCGTCAGCCGTTTTCACTTGTGCACAGTATTATAACTCATCTTTATGCGCAAGAAAAGGCATTCCCCCCTGACATTGCCAGGAAGAATGCCCTTCTTCATTGCGTTGCAGGAGTTTCCGTTGTCTCCGTTTGTGTTCCCGCAGGCGTCTCAGTCGTTGTTTCAGCCATATTCAGCTGCATTCTACGCGGATTCGCTTTATTGCCATCAACGAGAGCAACACCGTCGACGGTCACTTCAACATAATCAGCTCGCCCTACATTAACATAGGCAGGTCCGTCCACCTCAATGGTTTCCGTTCCTCCTTCTTTCGTGAACTGCTTCTGATAGATATATTTTTTGCTGCTGCGGCTCTTGGCCTTAATGCCTACCCAAACCCCGCCGGTTGCGTTAAATGTAATGGTATGCTTGCCGGCAGGCGATACATTATAATAATCAATCGTTCCACTCGTATGATCCAATACCAACGTCGTTGTAGGCGCCGGCGGCTCTGTCACAGGCGGAGTTTCTTCTTTAGGAGGCGTTGTCACGTTGTTTGCTTGACCGTTTGTCGAGTTATCCGTCGTTGTTTGATCAGTACCCGTATTGTTCTTAACCGTATCCTTATCTGGTGTCGTCTCAAGCGGCTTCGTCTGATCCGTCATCTTCGTCTGGTCTGCCGAATTGACATTGTCCTTGTCCGGTTGCTTAATCGCATAGACATAGACCAGTACCGCGATCAGAAGTAGAAAAGACCACATTAATGTGCGAAAGCCCCACCGACTAAGGCGGTCAGATGTATGAGATTGCGACCGGCGTGGTCGCTGAACGGGTTCGATCACTTGCTCCGGAGCACTTGAAGGGATTTCATTCGTATATAAGCGAAGCACCTCTTCAGCATCTAAGCCGACCGCATCCGCATAGTTCTTCACAAAAGCACGCACATAAAAAGATCCAGGCAGAACTTTGTAATTGCCGTCCTCAATCGCTTCGAGATAGCGTTTGCGAATCTTCGTTAATTCCTGGATATCATCCAGTGACAGATTGCGCTGCTCCCTTGCCTTCCGCAGCAGAGCGCCTAAATCCGACATGACCACACCTCCTTTAGGTTAGAAATCGTCATACCCCATCGTAAATTTCTCGTATGAAATTTCCTCATCCGGTGTATTGCGAAGCTCGATAATGTAATCGAAATCGCTGTATTCAAAGGATGATTCCTTAACGAAAATATCAGGATGCTCAATAACCTTCGTCGAAGGCATCGCCATTATTTCATGAAGGAGTGCATGATGCTTCTCATTCGATCTGATTGTACTTACAATACCATCAATAATAAAAATGTTGTTTGGCGTCATTTCTTCTTCCGACAGCTGGCTACGCACGGTCTGGCGAAGAAGTGTCGACGAAACAAACGTCCAACGTTTATTGGAGCAAACACTGCCCGCAATAATGGACTCCGTCTTCCCTACACGCGGCATGCCGCGCAACCCGATCAATTGATTGCCTTCCCGTTTAAACACCTCGCCAAGGAAATCAACGAGCATACCGAGCTCATCACGAGTGAAGCGGAACGTCTTGCGGTCGTCCGAATCGCGCTCAATGTAGCGACCATGGCGAACAGCAAGAATATCAACAAGCTTTGGCTCACGAAGCTTCAGAACGGTAATATTGTCAACCTTCTCCAGCATTCGGCCAAGAATTTCGATTTTCTCATCATCATTTGTTTGGAGCAGCATGCCGCGCGTGCGGTTCTCTACACCGTTGATTGTGAGGATATTGACTTCAAGCATTCCGAGCAGCGAAGCAATGTCGCCAAGCAGACCAGGACGGTTCTTATGTATTTTATATTCCATGTACCACTGTTTGAACTCCATAGGACACCTCTATTTAAGTATAAAACGGATAATACGACTCTAAAAAGATTATTCTACAATATTCGTCAATTTCCTGCAACTTCATCAAAACATTACAGAAAAGCCTCCACTAGCGGGAGGCTTTTCCGAATCATTCAGAAACTATAAGTTTCACGCCTAACTTTTCTGAATGAACGTTTACGATTGCTCCACAAGCTTGACCATAAGGCCTGCAATCGTTTTACGCTCTGACTCATCGCCGACATCCCATAGCTCTTTAATTGCCCGTTCCTGCTCGTTCTTTGGATCGACTTTTTCTCCAAGGAAGGAGCCGATCTCAAAAGCAAGATTCGCAATCGTGTCTTCATTCAAACCCATTCCTTTAGCCTGCGAAACACGATCATTCAAGAAGTTTTTCCAAGTGTCATAATTAGAAAGGACTGTTGACATTTGTGCGTTCCTCCTTTGCGCGTTAGCCGTTACTCGGCAACAATCGTATTTTACACGCAAAGCGTCCTTCTTATACAACAATCAACCTTTAGGTCAGCCATCCGCCGTTCGGACTGATGATCTGACCGGTAATATAGGCTGACTCGGGCAGCGCTAGAAAATAAACGAGCGAAGCAATTTCTTCAGGCTGCGCAAAGCGTCCAAGTGGAATTTCCGACTCCAAGGCGCTCTTCTCTTCCGCGTTCAGGTTGTCCAACATGACGGTATCGACCGCACCGGGGGCAACGGCATTAACCGTTACTCCTGATGGGGCGAGCTCCTTAGCCAACGCTTTCGTAAAAGCGTTCATGCCGCCTTTACTCGTAGAATAGAGCACTTCACATGAAGCGCCCGACAGCCCCCAGATCGACGATACATTAATGATACGGCCGAAGCGCTGTGAGATCATCGCCGGCATGAACAGCTGCGTGCAGAGGAACATGCCCTTCAAATTCACATCCATTACTTCATCCCATACATCATCCGTCACGTCGGCAAGCATGCTGTAATGCGCAATGCCAGCATTGTTCACGACAATGTCCGGCATCATGCCGCGCTGCTCCAGCTTCTCACGCATCCGAGTGAGCTGATCTCTAGAACGAATATCTGCCGTTACGGTAAATACATTGGCAGCGCCAAGACGCATACAGGTGCGAGCAGTTTCGTTAGCCGCTTCATGCGCTTGATTATAGTGAATGACGACGTTCATGTTCTCCGAGGCGAACCGGCGCGCAATTGCCGCGCCGATGCCTCGGCTTCCCCCAGTCACAAGAACCGTCATTTCCTTTAATGTTTTCACTTCGCTTCTTTCGCTACAATGGATACTGCCATACGGTTCCAGTCGAAATGGCTGCGCAGCTGCGCATTCGCTTCATCCAGCGTGATATCCTCGTACACCGGCACAAGCTTAAACAAGTCAGCACCACGGAACCGATAGCGCGTAAATTCTCCGGCAATTGCCTCAGGGGAGTTGAGCATGCGCAAGTAGCCGCCAATCTTCTTCCGTTTCGTCCGTTCGAATGTTGCCTTATCAAGGCCGCTCGCCTTAGCGACTTCAATCGCCTCACGCAGTCTGCGGATGAGCTCATCCGGGTCCCGTGTTTCGCCCCCAACGACGGAGAACGCATAGTCCTCGCTGCTGTTGAACTCATGCCCAAACGAGTCGGAGATGAGATTGTCATCGTATAGCGCATGATAAATTGGCGAACTCGAGCCGAGCAGCGCCTCAAGCATCAGCTTCGTCGTCAGTTCGGTACGCAGCAGCTCTGTTGGATCATTCGAACCGCGAGCTTCCTTGAAACCGATCATACACTTAGGCATGGATACCGGAAGCTCCGTCGTCTTGCGAGCTATCTTAACCGTTTCCGGTTCTGCATCGAAGAATCTGGCAATTTCACCTTGCGGCTCAAAGCTCTTCGCAGCCTGATTCTCGCGAACCAGCTTCATAACTGCTTCAGGCTCTATGCCGCCTACGACAAAGAGGAACATATTCGACGGATGGTAGAACGTTTCGTAGCAGCGGTACAGTGTTTCCTTATCAATCTGATAAATGGACTCGACTGTGCCCGCAATATCAATATGAATCGGATGCTTGTGATACAGCGCATCGATTAAACCGAAGTATACGCGCCAGTCCGCATTATCCCGGTACATATTGATTTCCTGCTCAATGATGCCCTTCTCCTTCTCGACATTCTCGTCCGTAAAGTAAGGGTTCTGAACAAAGTCGATAAGTGTCCGCAGGTTTGCATCAATTTGCTCGGTAGCCGAGAACAGATAGACGGTCCGGTCAAAGCTTGTGAACGCATTCGCTGAAGCGCCTTGTGATGCGAAAGTCGCAAAAATATCACCAGTCGGCTCCTCGAACATTTTATGCTCCAGGAAGTGGGCAATTCCATCCGGTACGGAAATCGGCGTCTGTTCGCCAACTGAGAAACGGTTATCAATGGAGCCGTATTTCGTTGCAAACGTCGCATAGGTTTTGCTAAACCCTTGCTTCGGCAGAACGACGACTTCCAGACCGTTTGGCATCACTTCACGATACAGCTTCTCTTGAACGCCTGGGTAAGCTAACGTCTCCATCTGCTAACCCTCCTTCCGATCACGTAGGAAATAGATCGTATCGAGCTCAGTCTTCTTCGCAATCGCAGCGATCTGTTCAGCCGTTACTGCCTGAACTTGCTCAAGCAGCTGCTGAGCCGAACGTTCCCGCTTCGAGAGGATCGCATTGAAATCAAACCCGATCATCTCATTCGCGGAGTCTTGCAGCTCACGCAAATGATTCGCAATCATCGCTTTCGTCTGATTCATCTCCAACTCGGTATAAGAGCCGCTGCGCATGCTTTCAAGCTGCTCTTGAATAATGGTCGTCGCTTTCTCATAATTGGCGAACTCGATGCCCGATTGGATCGTACAGATGCCTTTATGTCCATCAAGACGGGATGCCGCATAGTATGCGAGGCTCGCTTTCTCACGTACGTTCAGGAACAGCTTCGAATGCGGGTATCCGCCAAGAATGCCATTGTACATAAGCGCTGCAGGGTAGTCATCATCCCCATAGGCTGTATGAATACGCAGGCCCAAATTAAGCTTGCCTTGTGTGACCTCCATCCGCTCGACAACGTTACGAACTTGGCCTACAGGCTTACTCACCACAGGGAGTGAATAATCCGCCGGCTCACCATCATTATGATGGAAAGCCTCAGCTACGAGCGCTTTCACTTCTTCCAGCGACGTATCACCAACGACGTAAAGATCAAATGAAGCCTTGGACAGCCAATCACGGTATGCAGCCGTAATCGACGCCGGTGTAATGCCTTCGACATCCTCGAGCTTGCCGAGCGGGTGAAGCCGGTACGGTTCATCCTCGCACATGACCTCGAGGCAACGCTCTGCCGCATATCTGATTTTGTCATTAATAATCGCTTCCAGGCGCTTGCGCAGCGTTTCTTTCTCCGCTTCGACATACTTCGAACGCAGATGGCCGTTCTCGAGTGTCGGCTCTGTCAGCACTTCGCCGAGCAGCTTCAGCGATGCTGCAAGCAGCGGTTGGTTCGATGAGACGAACTTATCATTGATGACATCCATACGGAACTGTACAATCTGAGCATCGCCGCGCTTATAAACATCAAAGCCAAAGCCTGCGCCGTACAGATCATCCAGCCGCTCGCGAAACGCGATAGTTTCTGGTGTAGATGCCGTTCCCCTACGAAGGATGAACGGTACTAGGGCTACCGATGTAACGGTTTCTTCCGTTAGAGGCAAACCTGCGTATAAAGAAATCGAGAAGGTCTTAAAACGCTGTGTCGGCATTACATGCAGACGAATCCGATTCAGCTGACCTCTTTGAAATGGAGAGTTGCTCACGCTCGTGACGTCCCCTTCCGCTCAAGTTTATAAAGTCAATCTATTCCAATTTCCAAGCTTCTATTCCATTCTACCCGATTGGAAATGGAAGAAGCAACCTGCGGTCGAATGCAGGCTGCTCCCGTAAATGCTACATGCAGAAAATATGTTTACCGATTGTTTTGACCTGTGGACGCGACCAAATCCACTTCGATGTTGCTGTCTCCGGATTGAAGTAATAGATACAGCCTCCGGTCGGATCCAAGCCGTTAATGGCATCTTGAACTGCCTTCTTCGCATTCTCATTCGGTGTCAGCCAAATCTGTCCGTCCGCTACAGCCGTAAATGCCCCCGGTTGAAAAATAACGCCGGACACCGTGTTCGGGAAGCTCTGCGACTTCACCCGGTTCAGAATGACTGCTGCTACCGCCACCTGGCCGATATAAGGCTCGCCGCGTGATTCGCCATACACCGCATTTGCCATCAGCTTCAGATCATTCGCGCTAAGTCCAAGCTTATTCGACTTGCTAAGATCGGTAGAGCCAGAGCTCGCAGGCGGCGAAGTACCTGTTCCAGTACTGCCGGTGCCGGAGCTCTCAGCTGTCGGCTTCCAATCCTTCGTAGCTTCCCACAGCTTCACCTTCGTCTTGGCGCCAACAACGCCGTCGGCTTTCATGCCGAATTTCCACTGAAACCAAGTCACTGAATTTTTCGTCTTCGTACCGAACACACCGTCAATCGCTCCGTTGAAAAAACCGAGCTCCTTCAGGCGGCCTTGCAGCTCCTTTACGTCTTTGCCGGACGAGCCAACCTTGAGTATCGCACTGCTGAACGTCTCGGTTGTCTTGCCAAAGGAAGCATGCTTGATCGTAAATGCGCCAAACAACAGAAGGACGATGACGATGGTCACCGTTATTAAACGATTTCTCATCACTAGAATCTGCCTTTCTCTTGCAAGTGGTTTCGTTAAGCAAGCGAAGCATATGGCTAGTATGAGAAATCAAGGGAATGATTATGCACGAATCTGGATTAGGAGCTAATCTTTCCTGCGTCATATTGATCCAGCGTCAACATGACTTCACGCGGTTTGCTGCCTTCGTACGGCCCGACAATGCTGCGTGCTTCCATTTGGTCAATCAGTCTTGCTGCGCGTGTGTAGCCAATCCGCATCCGCCGCTGTAGCAGCGAAACGGAAGCTTGCTTAGCCTCCAGTACAATACGAATCGCTTGATCGTACAGCTCATCGAGAATCTCTTCAGGCTCGGTTATACTGTCGTCGATCTCGGGAACGAGATCTTCTTTATATTCCGCTTCTCCTTGACCGCGCGAATATGCAACGATAGATTCGACCTCCTGATCGGAGAGCCATGCGCCCTGGACACGAATCGGCTTCGACATCCCTACTGGCAGGAACAGCATATCACCGCGGCCAAGGAGCTTCTCCGCACCGACAGAGTCAAGAATCGTACGTGAGTCCACCTGCGAGGAAACGCCGAATGCAATCCGTGAAGGGATGTTCGCTTTAATGAGACCTGTAATAACATCGACTGATGGACGCTGCGTTGCGATGATCAAGTGAATGCCGGAAGCACGCGCCATCTGCGCGAGACGGCAAATCGAATCCTCTACATCATTCGCAGCAACCATCATGAGATCGGCAAGCTCGTCCACGATAACAACGATATATGGAAGCACTGCCGCAGGATTATCTGCCATCAACGTATTGTAACCTTCAATGTTCCGTGTTCCCGACTTAGAGAATAGCTCATAACGCTTCTCCATCTCGACCACGATTTTCTTAAGCGCGAGCGATGCTCGCCTAGGATCGGTTACTACTGGAGCCAGAAGATGCGGAATACCATTGTACATATTGAGCTCAACCATCTTCGGGTCAATCATGAGTAGCTTCACTTCATCTGGACGCGCTTTGAACAGAATGCTCGAAATAATGCCATTGATACAAACCGATTTACCTGAGCCTGTAGCACCAGCTACTAGCAAATGGGGCATCTTGGCCAAGTTACCGACAATCGGCTGACCGGAAATATCGCGGCCGAATGCAATCGACAGCTTGGAGCTGGCGTTCTGGAATGAAGGCGTCTCCATGACTTCGCGCATCGTCACCACGGAAACCTCGGTGTTCGGCACCTCAATCCCAATGGCTGACTTGCCCGGAATCGGCGCTTCCATCCGAATATCCTTCGCTGCCAAGGCAAGCGCGATATCATCGGTTAAGCCTACAATCCGACTTACTTTCACACCGGTTGCAGGTTGTACTTCATACCGCGTTACCGCGGGTCCCCTTACAACATCAAGCACCTTCGCTCGAACTCCGAAGCTCTCAAGCGTCGCCTCCAGCTTCCGACGCGCCTCAATTGAATCCGCGGAGTCGCCAGACTTTCCGCTCCCGCTCGGCTTCTGCAGAAGAGTAAGCGGAGGCAACACATAAGGCTTCTCAGTAGGCGGCTTCACGATGCTGCCCGGTTTCTCTAGGCTATCCGGCTCATCCGGTGTAATCGCTGGACTTGTCGGTATATTCGTGACTGGCAGCTCGCTATCAAACTCCTCGTCAAGGTCGTCATTGTCCTCCTCATCCCTGTTAGGCGGCTCTTGCTCATCATCAGGCACATAATCTGCGAGTATGGCAGCGTCCGCATTGGTATCGGCAATTTTCTCCCATTCTGGTTCACCCGCCGCCTGTTCTACTTGCTGTGCAAGAGGCGGAGACTGGGACCCATTCTCTTTGAATTGCTCCAGTACATTCGCTTTCCAAGCATTCTCGCCTTGCTCACCCTCATCATCCTGCCACTGAACCGCTCGGGTTCCTCCTGCCATCGCTGCTGTCGAGTGACCGTCCTCCATCTGCCATTCCGTGTCATGCGCATCGGCATTTGAAGCGTCCGACACATCATTAAACCAAGAGAAGAACGGTGACTTGCGCTTTGCCTTAACCGGTCTTGGAAGCTCTTCATAGTCATCATCATCATCATCGTCCAGATCATCCGTCATGACGACACTGCCTGTCGCCGCAGCGCCTTTCGCATTGGATGCTGCAAGTGGCTTCCGCTTACTGAACAGCTTCACGCGTAGCAAGGACCATAGTCTCGCCCCACGCACCCGTCCTGCACGCAGCAGATCCACATAGGATTTTCCAGTTATGAGCATGATCGCGATCGCGAACATGACAATCATAATGAACTTCGCGCCAAAATAACCAAATAGTCCGTATAACAGCGTATACTGAATGGCTCCTGCATAGCCGCCACTGATTGATGTCACTGCGGCTTGATCGCCTGTTGGCGCATTGAAGAGCGCACCGCGCACGTCACTGCCAAGCTGTGCGAGTATGTATGAAGCAGTTAAGCCGCCTGTCGGCTCCGTCTTCTGGTCCATAACCGCAATCGAGCTCCAAAGCGTACATGCAAGAACACATAGCAGTAACCCTGTCTTGCGGCTTGACCAGCCGGATGGCCAGGCGCGTTTCACCATAACCACGAGCCCCACGTAGATTCCAATTAAAGCAAGGACAAAATAAAAATTGCCCAATATGAGCGCAAACAGTTTGGTCAACGATCTGCCTACCGTAGCCTCTCCTGATAGCGCAATGACAGATACTGTAATCAGCAGAATTCCATACACTTCATATTTAAGGCTCGTCTTAATCGAGCTCTTTCGTTTCTTCTTTTTCTTCGCCAAAATCGTCACCTCTGGTCATTATTATACCATAGGAGACCGACCATTTGTTCTACAATTATCCAATCTGTATCAAAGGTTACGATACCGAATGCCCATATGGGATAAGGGTTCCCGGCGACAGTTCCGGTCGTAAGTAGGCATCGAGTGGACCGTCAAGCAGCCGAACGATACGGCCAATTCCTGGTGAGACTGCTTCGATTTGTAACGTCACATCTCCAATATGGAGTGACACATATGGACCAGGTTCCGTATTAATTCCGTCGAAAACAAGCTCAGGCGGCATTATCGAATAGATAGTCATTGTGTCAGCCCTCCAGTTGATGCAGACTGCTTACGCTGATCGATAAAGAGATTGAGTTGGCGCAGCGCCTGACCAATCCCACCCACATCATCAATAAGCCCGTGCTTCACCGCGTCTGTACCGATAACGGTTGTGCCGATATCTCGCGTCAGTTCGCCGGTCTTGAACATGAGCTCCTTGAACTTCCCTTCCGTAATGTTCGAGTGTGAGGTCACAAACCGAACGACGCGCTCTTGCATTTTGTCCAAGTACTCAAATGTCTGCGGTACGCCAATAACAAGCCCGTTCAACCGTATCGGATGAATGGTCATCGTTGCGGTCTCCGCGATGAATGACTTATTCCCCGCTACCGCAATCGGAACACCAATCGAGTGCCCTCCTCCAAGCACGAGAGTCACAGTCGGCTTCGTAAGCGAGGAGATCATCTCAGCGATGGCGAGCCCTGCCTCCACATCACCGCCGACTGTATTAAGTACGATCATAATACCTTCTATCTTCGAGTTTTGCTCCGCTGCAACCAGTTGTGGAATGAGGTGCTCATACTTCGTCGTTTTATTTTGCGGCGGGAGCACGAGATGCCCTTCCACCTGACCAATAATGGTCAAACAAAATATGTTCGATTCCGAGGATGACGGCGTCGATGTCTGCCCAAGCTGCGTAATCGCTTCTACGACCGGATTTGCGCTAGGCGGCTTGTTGTCACCTGCTGGTGGTCCTGGCTGCGGTTGCGGTTGCTCTGATTTAAATTGAATCTCTTCTTCCCACATTGCATAAACCTCCTCCAATATTGCCTATGGTCGGCTCTGCATAGTATGGAATTAGCCCACAGATTTATACAACTGCTGCTGCAAGAACGCAAAAAACGGCCTTCTCATCAAGTGAGAAGACCGCCAGTTGATTCACATTCTATACTTCCATAATGATTGGCAAAATCATTGGGCGACGGCGTGTTTGCTCATACAGGAAGCGACCAAGCGCGTCCTTCACGTTCGTCTTCAGTGAAGCCCATTCATTGACTTTGTCGTTCATTAGCTTATGCAAAGTTGATGTTACGATACGGTTCGCTTCTTCCAACAAGCCTTCGGACTCACGCACATAGACGAAGCCGCGGGAGATAATGTCCGGACCGGACAGAATTGTTCCGTCTTGCTTGCTCAGCGTCACTACAACAACGAGAATACCGTCTTGCGAGAGCAGCTTGCGGTCGCGAAGTACAATGTTACCTACATCGCCAACGCCAAGACCGTCGATGAGTACGTTGCCTGCTGGCACTTTGCTGCCTTTACGAGCTTGTCCACCTTGGAATTCAACTGTATCGCCATTATCAAGAACGAAGATGTTCTCGCGTTCGATACCAACTGCTTCACCGAGAAGCGCGTGCTGACGAAGCATACGGTACTCGCCGTGGATCGGAATGAAGTACTTCGGTCTGATGAGGTTCAACATCAGCTTTAGTTCTTCTTGGCTGCCGTGACCGGATACGTGTACGCCGGATACAGAGCCTGGTCCATAGATTACGTTAGCGCCTAGGCGGAAGAGCTCGTCCACCGTACGGCCGACATAACGCTCGTTACCTGGAATTGGTGTAGCTGCAATAATAACGGTGTCGCCTGGCAGAATGTCCACTTTACGGTGCGTCGAGCGCGCCATTCTAGTAAGTGCGGACATTGGCTCACCTTGGCTGCCTGTGCAAAGGACAGCTACGCGGTCTGCAGCCATTTTGTTCACTTCTTCAGGCTCAATGATCATACCTTCTGGAATGTTCAGATAGCCTAGCTCAGAAGCAATCGACACGACATTAACCATACTGCGGCCAACGACAGCAATCTTACGCTTCGTTGCGACTGCAGCATTCACAACTTGTTGAATCCGGTGAACGTTCGATGCGAACGTTGCAACGACAACGCGCTGTGTAGCTTTGCGGAAAATATCTTCAAGCTCATTGCCGATCATGCTTTCCGAAGGCGTGAAGCCTGCGCGCTCTGCATTCGTGGAATCGGACAGAAGCGCAAGAACGCCGCGAGCTCCGATACCAGCCATACGCTGCAAATCAGCATATTGATTGTTAACCGGTGTATGGTCAAACTTAAAGTCGCCTGTGTGAACGACCAAGCCCTCAGGCGTGTCCAAGCATACGCCAACCGAATCCGGAATACTGTGATTCGTTTTGAAGAAGGATGCACGGATTGAGCCGAGCTGGATCTCTGTATCCGCGTTGATCAGGATACGCTTCGTCTCGCCGAGCAAGCCCGCTTCCTTCAATTTACCTTCAATCAAACCGAGTGTTAATTTCGTACCGTAAAGCGGTACATTAAGATTCTTGAGCACATATGGCAAGCCGCCGATGTGATCCTCGTGTCCGTGCGTAATGAGAATACCTCTTACTTTATCACGGTTCTCAGTCAAATACGTTATGTCAGGGATAACGATATCAATTCCGAGCATATCTTCTTCTGGAAACTTCAAACCTGCATCAACTACGACGATATCGTTTCCATATTGGACAACGTACATGTTCTTACCGATCTCGCCAACGCCGCCTAGTGCAAAGACAAGCAGCTTATCCTGGATGTTTTTCTTAGACAAGTGTATCCGTACCTCCTAATAGTTTTACGAAGCAAATCAAACCACAGCTGCAGCCGTCGGCCGCAAACTGAAGAAAGCTTGTCCGCACCATATAATAATTTAATTGTAGCGCATGAAATCGCATCGTTTACCGCTTCCTCCCGCAGGATCGAAAACGCATGCAATTAATAACTAGTGCTTTGAACGCCACCCTTGGCGTTACCCATTTTCAATATTTTGCCGCACACCGTCACTTGCCTTCATTATACATGATTGAAAATACGAAAAACAAGTAATCGGTAATAACTGTATCCCCAGTGTAAACGGCTTTCGCCATTCTTCCAGCAAAAGCTAACTTTTCACGGAGACATTATAGAAATTCGCACAAGTAAAACTTGTAAATTCTATAATGTAAACAAAAAACCGATGCAAATGCACCGGTTTTTCGCGAATGCAGCAACTATGAATAAAAATACAATAAATAATTAGTTCAAAATCTTACGAAGTGAGACAATTTCCGCCTCTGTTGCATCTACAAGCGGGAGTCGAACGCCGCCAACTGGCAGCCCTTTTTCCTTCAGTGCTGCTTTGACCAGTACCGGATTCGGCAGGTCGAACAGTCCGCGGAAGATTGGCAGCGACTTCGCATGCAGCTTCGCTGCTTGTTGCACTTGGCCATCCAAGTAGCAATTAATCATTTCACGAATTTGCTTACCAATAATGTGACTCGCTACACTTACGATACCGTGCGCGCCGACAGCAACTGCAGGCAACGCACTGCTGTCGTCACCGCTGTATACGCGGAAGTCAGCAGGAGCCTCAGACACGATCTGTGTCACTTGGTCGAGCGATGCACATTCTTTTGTAGCAATAATATTCGGTATTTGGGCGATCCGCAGCGTCGTCTCGGCAGACATGCTGACAATGGTTCGTCCCGGAACGTTATACGCCATAATTGGCAGTTTTGTTGCTTCAGCAATGACTTTAAAATGCTGATAAATGCCTTCTTGAGTCGGTTTATTATAATAAGGAACGACAATAAGTGCTGCATCGACGCCGCATTGCTCTGCGATTTTGGTCAAATGGATCGAATGAGCGGTCTCGTTGCTGCCGGAGCCTGCGATTATCTTGCAGCGGCCAGCCGCGTGTTTCACAGCATAAGTAAACAAAGCGATCTTCTCATCGTCGGTAAGCGTTGGAGATTCTCCAGTCGTACCGGATACGACGATACTGTCCGTTTGTTGTTCCTCGATCAAATAGTCCATTAACCGTCCTGTTGTTTCCCAGTCAATCGAACCGTCAGCGTGGAACGGGGTAACCATTGCAGTAACTATTCTTCCGAAATCCATTATGACTCCTCCTATAAAGTTTACGAGAGCAGCTTGCACAAACGTAAGCATCTACTTGGCATCGTAAGCATCATTCTTAGTCTATTTACTCGTGCAATGAAAACTTGGCATGCAGTGCTTGAAGCGCACTTGCCATATAACTCTCACTAACCAATACCCATATTGTCGTATTGGAATCAGCTGATTGCAGAATTGGAATTCCTTGTTCCGTCAGCGCTTCCACAATCCGCGCCATAATGCCTGGAACACCGTTCATTCCGCCACCAATGACCGAAATCTTGGCGCAGCCGCTTACTGCTTTAGGTGTATAACCGATCTCGTGCAGTACCGATACCGCTTTGTCCGCATCGTGATCGAACACCGTATACACAGCGCCGCCGGGATTTACATTAATGAAATCAACGCTAATTTGGTGACGTGCCATCGCTTGAAACACCTGCAGCTGCACGTCAGTATGACCATCCTGTGCTTGCACCGTAATTTGCGTTACTCCGCTGACATGCGCTACGCCGGTTACGTGACGATCACGTACCGCAGCTCTCGCAGCGTCGAAGATATCGGTAACAAGCGTGCCTTCGTCTTCTGAAAATGTCGAACGAACGCGGAGCGGAATACGCGCTTGCTGAGCGATCTCGACTGCTCGCGGATGAATAACCTTTGCACCTTGTCTGGCCATATTGCCAATCTCAGCGTAACTTATGACGGTTAATGGACGAGCATCCTTCACGATCCGTGGATCGGCCGTCAGAATGCCACTCACATCTGTATAAATATCAACACGCTCTGCATGAAGCGCAGCACCAAGCGCCGTTGCCGACGTATCGCTGCCACCTCTGCCAAGCGTCGTCATTTCCCCTGCTTCCGTTACACCTTGGAACCCTGTGACGATGACTACGTTGCCGTCCTTCAGCGCCTTATGAATGGCCTCTGTCCGGATTTCAAGAATTCGCGCACGGCCATATTGGCTGTCTGTAATAATACCAGCACCACCGCCTGTAAGCGCAACCGCGGGAATATTCGCCGCGCGGAGCAAACTGCACATCACTGCGGCTGAGATAATCTCGCCACACGCTTGCAGCATGTCTTGTTCTTTAGGCGGCAGTGAATCGCCGTGACCACGAATGAGTGAGAGCAGCGTGTCCGTTGCATACGGATCGCCTTTTCTCCCCATTGCAGAGACGACAACGACTAGACCGTACTGTCGTTGCCGTTCCCGCTGAATATGTCCAATAACGAGATCTCTTGCCTCATTCGAAGACAGCGAAGTGCCGCCGAATTTTTGCACAAGGATGCGCATTGTCAAACCTCCGTATTCTGTCGGATTTTCTCCACTCAGATCGTTGGTACCCTGACATCTGCTGCTGCTATGAACTTTATTCCATCTCGATAGCGATATATTCTGCGATCTGTACTGCATTCCATGCTGCGCCTTTAAGCAGATTATCGGATACGATCCACAGGTTTAGTCCCCTTGCATGGCCCAAATCACGGCGCAGACGGCCGACGAACACATCTGGTTTACCTGCAGCGATTGTCGCAAGCGGGTAAAGCTGAGATGCCGGGTCATCTACGAGCGTAACGCCTGGAGCCTCTGCAATAAGTTTCCTTACTTCTTCCATTTCATAATCGTTCTTAAGCTCTACGTATACTGATTCTGAGTGACCGTATACGACTGGAATACGCACACAAGTCGCTGTCACTTCAATGGAATCATCACCCAAGATCTTCTTCGTCTCGCGAACCATCTTCATCTCTTCCAATGTATAGCCGTTGTCTTGGAACTTATCAATTTGCGGAATTGCATTGAATGCAATTTGATGTTTCACAGGCAAGGACCCTACAGGTAAAATGTCAGGTATCACGTCATGACCGTCAAGCGCTTCGCGGGTTTGGCGCAGCATCTCGTCTATTGCACGAGTGCCGGCTCCTGATACGGCTTGATATGTCGATACGATAATGCGGGAGATGCCATACCGATCCTGCAGCGGTGCCAAAGCAGCAACCAACTGAATCGTTGAGCAGTTCGGGTTCGCGATGATCCCTTTATGCTCAGACACTTTATCCATATTCACTTCTGGTACGACAAGCGGTGTTTCCGGATCCATGCGGAAAGCGTTCGTATTATCGATACATACCGCACCGCTCTCGACAGCGTGGGGGGCGAGCAGTTTAGACACTTCGCCGCCCGCACTGAACAAGGCAATTTCGATCCCTTTGAAACTGTCTGGCGTAGCTTCTTCGACTGTATACTCTTTACCTTTGAACATGATTCTCGTACCGGCCGAACGCGCGGAAGAAAGCAACTTTAACTCATTGATCGGAAAGTCCCGTTTCTCGAGCAGGCCAATAATTTGTTCTCCTACTGCGCCTGTCGCCCCAACTACTGCGACGTTAAACAATTTCTGCGACACTGGCTGCTGCTTCCTCCTCAAAAAAACTTATGTCAAGGATTGCTCCAATTGCATATGAATTCAAACAATTTCATCTAGCAAAAGTGCGTACTGGATTAAGTACGCTCAATAAGGAGTGGCTGGAGCTGCTTGCCTTGCAGCGCCGCTTCACATGCTTCAGGAACAAGCTCCATCTTTGCGACGAGCGAGTTCGGCTTCTGAATCGGATTGTCTTGGCCAAATGGTACAAAATACACATTCTTCGTTACTAATAATTTCGCAATATTCGCGGCATTCAAGCCCAGACCGTCGTTCGTTGAGATTGCAAGCACGAGAGGACGCTGATTGCGCATCTGTGATTTCGCAGCCATCAGAACGGGACCGTCTGTCATCGCATTGGCAAGTTTACTTGTCGTATTGCCCGTGCAGGGCGCAATAACAAGGACGTCGAGCAGTTTGGATGGCCCCAGGGGCTCCGCATCGACGATCGTGGATATAATTTCGTTGCCTGTAATCGACCTCAATTGACGTTGCCATTCTGCTGCCGTTCCGAAACGCGTATCTGTCGTAATGAGCGTCTGTGAAACAATTGGAACGACATTCGCTCCCTCATCGATGAACCGCTGGATAACCGGCATTACTTCTGCAAACGTACAATGTGAACCGGAGAGCGCGTAGCCCACCGTTTTTCCTTGCCACTTCATTGCCCATTCCCCCGTTGCAAAGAATCTTCCATAATCAATCGACTTAAACAATCCGCAATGATGCGTCCAGCGGTTTTAGGTGCGACGATGCCAGGTAGACCGGGGGCGAGCATAGCTTTAATTCCACGCTTCTCAGCGAAGCGAAAATCCGTTCCGCCGGGCTTAGAAGCGAGGTCGATAATGACCGCTCGCGATGGCAAATTTGCTATAATTTGCGCTGTGACTATCATAGTCGGAATTGTATTAAAAAGCAAGTCAATATTGCTCACATGATGTAACAGATCCTTAAGATAAAAGGGCTCAAAACCCATCTCATATGCCCTTGCAAAATGCTCCTCGCGGCGTACACCGACCTTCACTTTCGCCCCTAATCCTTGCAGCGTTCTTGCCAGTGTAAACCCGGTTCTGCCGATGCCAAGCACCATGCATGAGGATCCGTGAATCGTGATGTCAGTGTTCTGGATCGCCATCATGACGGCCCCTTCGGCTGTCGGAATCGAGTTGTAAATTGCGACATCATCCCGATCAAACAACTCCACCAGACGAACGCCATGCTTTGCACATAAATTGCGCAAGTAAGGCTTCGCCATACCTGTATAGACGGTACAGTGCTTCGGCAGCTTCGCCACATGATCATCAGTCAGCACAAGCTCTTTGTCACTGAATACGGCGATAATCTTACCGTCATCATCTGTACCAACCGCAGGCAGCACAAGCGCATCCACGCTTGTGAACAAATCTTCGCTCATCTCGGCCCGGACCGCCCCGTCGAGTGAGGAATGAAGCTGGTCGAATCCTGCTACTGTGACGAGCGCGTCGAGCTCGGTCAACTTCCGGATGACCTCCAATCCCCGGGCGTCACCTCCGAGAAGTAAGACCTGAACTCCTGTCAGCATAGGTATCACTTCCTTTCTACTGCTACCGTTTGGCGCAGAACAAGTTGCGTATCAGGTCCGCGGTAACACGCAGGCCTTTAGGCGCTCTTAAGCAGCGTCCCGGTTGACAGCAAGCTGTAGCCGATGGCGCGGGTAGAAGCACACTAGCGAGATTGACCGCATGCGCTCTTGGTTATAGATCATCTTATGCATTCGCCCAGAGTAGCGTGAAAGAATCGGGTAAAACGGATTGCTGCGCATGTTGAATGATCTTTCGGTCGCTGTTGTACTTGGATTCCTAGAACATCTGAACAAGGTGGGAATCCAAGTACAAAGGCGAACGCTATCGCTCCTACCGATTCATTCAACCCGCTCCGCCTCGTTTTACCGGGTAGGAACAACAAAAAGGCGGCACAGAGAGAACCTTCTGTGCCGCCTTACGCGTTGCTTGAATAACCGTATTATCAGTACTTACACACCCGTATGTCCAAACCCGCCGGCGCCGCGAACGGTATCCGGCAGCTCGTCGACCTCCGTGATTTCGATAGCCGGCACGAGCTGGATCACCATCTGCGCGATGCGCTCGCCGCGTTCAATTACGAACGGTTCCTGCCCGTGGTTGATGAGCAGCACCTTCACCTCACCGCGATAGTCCGCGTCAATGGTTCCCGGAGAATTCAAGCATGTAATACCATGCTTGAACGCGAGCCCGCTCCGCGGACGGATTTGTGCTTCCAGCTCGCCGGGCATCGCCATCGAGAAGCCTGTCGGAATGAGCTTCCGCTCGCCAGGCTGCAGCGTGACGGGTTCGCTTACTGCGGCCTGCAGGTCAAATCCAGCTGCAAGCTCTGACATTTTGCGTGGTAATTGCATATCTTCGTTGCCTGGCAACCGCTTAAAGAGTACTTGAAACAAGCGAGTCCCTCCCGAGTGCCGCTGCTGCTTTATCGTTGCTGCCTACCATTGCGACTGAGAAAGGAACCGACAGCATTCTCTTGGTTACCGCATGAATATCGCTCATCTGCACGGAATCAATCCGCTCCAGCATTTCATCCAGCGTATAGTGACGACCCAGCATAAGCTCATTCTTGCCTAGACGATTCATCCGGCTGCTTGTGCTCTCCAAACTCAGAATAAGGCTGCCTTTTAGCTGTTCTTTACCGCGGTGCAATTCTGCATCACTTAGCCCTTTTACAGCCAGATCATGCATTTGCTCAAGCGTCAGATCAAGCACTTCCTTCGTCTGCTTCGGCGCTGTACCTGCATAGACCGTAAACAGACCGCTGTCCGCATACGAAGTATGGTACGAGTAGACGGAGTAAGCAAGCCCACGCTTCTCGCGGATTTCTTGGAACAGTCTGGAGCTCATGCCGCCGCCGACAGCGTTATTGAGCAGAATCATCGCATACAGCTGCGGATCTGCGATTGAACAACCTGGGAAGGTGATACAAATATGATTCTGTTCCGTCTTCTTCTTATGGAAGAGGTACTGTCCGCTGAATGTAGGTGTCGTAACGGCAATCTCACTGCCCACATTGCTGAATCCGCCAAAATGTTTCTCCAGCAGTTCAATAAGCCCCGCTTCTTCTACATTCCCGGCAACCGCGATTACCGTATTGTCGATCCGGTAGCTGCTCTTCATATAGGAACGAAGTGAATCGCTGTCCATAGCACTTAAACGCTCTTCCAGACCAAGAATCGAATACGCAAGTGGATGATCGCCGTAAGCGGCGCGGGACGCTTCATCATGTACCTTGTCGTCCGGCGTATCCTCGTACATCGAAATTTCTTCGAGAATAACATTTTTCTCTTTCGCGAGCTCGCCAGCATCCATCTGCGAATTGAAGAACATATCCGCAAGCGCATCTACCGCTATCGGTAAGTGCTGATCAAGCACTTTTGCAAAATAACAGGTGTACTCCTTCGCAGTAAAAGCGTTTACGTTCCCTCCGATACCGTCGAAGAGATCCGCAATATCTTTGGCGCTGTGACGTTCTGTTCCTTTGAACAGCATATGCTCGATGAAATGGGAAACCCCGTTATTCTCCGGTGTTTCGTTGCGGGAACCGTTCTTCACCCAAATCCCGAATGAGACAGAGCGACAAGTCGGGATATATTCCACAACGACGCGTAATCCGTTGCTTAATTTATAAGTATTCAATTACAATTCCTCCTACACGTTTCTGCTGCCTACTTGTTCATTCGAGCAGTTGTCATTTTATGGTGCTGCCAAAGAAGCAGAATACAATGTCTCCACTATATCAAAATTATGGTGCTGCCTCAACTAAAGCTACTCTTTTGGAGGAAAGCGTCTCACTTACCGTCCCTAGCCTCAATCCTTTCTGTTTAATGGCTGTAATGATGCCCTCAAGCGCGCTACTTGTGGAATCCGTCGGATGCATCAGAATAAGAGAGCCTGGTTCCACCCGAATACGGACCTTACGGATGATGGAATAGGCTGGCGGATGCCTCCAATCGACCGTATCGAGTGTCCACAGCACCGTCTTGAGCCCCTGCTCAGCCGCTACATCTACCGTCATCTGATTGAAATCACCCGAGGGCGGCGCGAACCATTTGTTCGTCACTTGTAAGGAAGATTTCAGCAGCGCCTCAGTCTTTGCAATTTGATTATATGCAGAACGGCGGTCTAACTGACTCATATTCGGGTGGGTATATGCATGATTAGAAATCTCATGTCCATCTGCTTGAATAAGCTTCGCAACATCTGCGTTCTTCTTAAGCCACGAACCATCCAGGAAAAAAGTCGCTTTCACATTCTCTTTCTTCAGCGTTGCAAGCATGGTTGGAATATACTCATTGCCCCATGCCACGTTAATCATAAGCGCCACCATCGGCTTATTCGGATTACCCTTATAGATCGGATACCTCCCGAGTGAATCTAAGCTAACCTTCGGCTCAACTTCCTTATACACGTAGCGGATCGGAACGTTCTCAGGCGCATTCTTCATTAGGAGGTAGGTCTTCTCGACATCGACCTCCAGCCCATTGTAACCTGGAACGGCTTTCCAAACGCGGTCAAGCGATGCATCAACCGCCGCTACCCGCTTCTTCTGCGCTTCTGTTTCAATCATGTCCCTAAGCGTTGTTAGTCCGGTTGCCGTATCGAAGGCTTGTATATTTGTAGTCGCTCCTCCTTGCTTCATCGCCGCGACATATAAGGAAAGCGGTTCGTTCAACCGCACAGTAAACACCAGCGCACACATCAGTAGTGCCATCACAAGTGCTTTCTTCAGCTTCATATGTTGTCCCACCCTTTCTCCTACATCTTATTATGGCTCGGACAACAATATGAATAAGCAGATGATACGCAACTTTTTTTGAAGCACAAAAAAAGAAGACAGATTCGCATCTGTCTCCTCTTATTTCGAGCCGATTATTGATTATGATTGTTGAGCTGGCACTTCAGGTGTCAACAGAACTTTGCGGGAAAGGTTGATACGGCCTTGTGCATCAATTTCAGTTACTTTAACTGTAATTTGATCGCCGATCTTCACCACGTCTTCTACTTTCGCTACGCGCTCTGAAGAGATCTGTGAGATATGCACCAATCCGTCTTTGTTCGGCAAAATTTCAACGAAGCAGCCGAATTTCTCGATCCGCTTAACCGTGCCGAGGTATACCTCGCCAACAATGACTTCGCGGACGATGCCTTCGATAATTTGCTTCGCGCGCTCATTCGCTTCTGCATTAGAAGACGCGATGAACACCGTTCCGTCTTGCTCGATATCGATTTTAACGCCGGTTTCATCAATGATTTTATTGATGATTTTACCGCCGGAGCCGATAACATCACGGATTTTGTCTGGGTGAATCTTCATGATGACAATCTTAGGCGCGTATTTCGACAAGCTTGTACGCGGCGTTGCCATCACTTCATTCATTTTGCCCAAAATGTGCATACGGCCTTCACGCGCTTGCTCCAATGATTGGGACAAAATCGCACGGTCAATACCGTTGATCTTGATGTCCATTTGGATCGCGGTTACGCCTGCTGCAGTACCTGCAACTTTAAAGTCCATATCGCCGAGGTGATCTTCCATACCTTGAATATCCGACAGGATGGAGAAGTGATCGCCGTCTTTGATCAGACCCATTGCAATACCTGCTACTGGCGCTTTAATTGGAACGCCTGCATCCATCATCGCAAGTGTGCTTGCGCAAATACTTGCTTGGCTTGTGGAACCATTGGATTCCAAAACCTCGGATACGAGACGGATCGTGTACGGGAATTCTGTTTCACTTGGGATAACCTTCGACAACGCACGCTCACCTAGAGCACCGTGACCGATTTCACGACGACCAGGAGGACGAAGTGGTCTCGCTTCACCAACGCTGAATGGCGGGAAGTTGTAATGGTGCATGAAACGTTTCGTTTCTGTCAGGTCAATACCGTCGAGAATTTGAACGTCACCTAGCGCTCCAAGCGTACAAACGCTGAGCGCTTGTGTTTGTCCACGTGTGAACAAGCCCGTGCCATGCGTACGCGGCAGCAAAGCAACGTCGCATTCAATTGGACGAATTTCGGCCAATCCCCGTCCATCCGGACGAACTTTATCATGCGTGATCAAACGGCGAACTTCTTCTTTGACGATATCATAAAGCACTTCTTTCACGTCGCCGAGAAGCTCAGGTGTTTCGGCATACTCCGCTTCGAAGTGAGCAACAGCATCTGCATTGACAGCGTCAATTGCTTCTTGTCTTGCATGCTTCTCAATAACACGAACAGCTTCAACAAGGCGTCCTTGCGCAAATGCGCGAACAGCTTCGTTAACCGACTCGTCAACCGCATGCAGCTTCACTGCGAGCTTCGGCTTGCTAGTCAGACCTTGCAGTTCTTCAATCGTTGTTACGATACGCTTGATTTCGTCGTGTCCGAACATGATCGCTTCGAGCATCACTTCTTCCGACACTTCGTTTGCTTCCGCTTCCACCATCATGATGGCATCCTTCGTTCCGGAAACAACAACAAAGATGTCACTCTTCGGCAATTGCTCAACCGTCGGGTTGATGATGAACTGACCGTCAATACGACCAACGATGACGCCACCGATTGGACCGTTAAACGGAAGATCGGAAATGCTCAGTGCAGCAGATGTACCGATCATTGCTGCGATTTCCGGCGAACAGTCGTGGTCAACGCTCATGACGATGTTCGCAATTTGCACTTCGTTCCGGAAGCCATCTGGGAACAATGGACGAATCGGACGGTCCGTGAGACGGCTTGAAAGAATGGCTTTCTCGCTCGGACGGCCTTCACGCTTAATGAAACCGCCTGGGATTTTACCAACCGCGTATAGACGCTCTTCGTAATTCACCGTCAACGGGAAAAAATCAAGATTCTTCGGTTCGTTCGATGCAACCACCGTACAAAGCACAACAGTTTCGCCGTATTTTACGGTAACTGCTGCATTAGCTTGCTTAGCGAGACGGCCTGTCTCAAGAATGAACGGACGGCCGCCCAATGTTGTTTCTACACGCTGCAACATTATAATCCTCCTCACCGCAACCGCTATACCTCACTCAAGGTACCCGATTGTCAGTCTTCTATTGTTTCCATTCGTGCACTTACTTACCATTTCCTGCAGTAAAACAATATATAAGAAAAGCCCCTCAATTACGATGGAGCAGTTCAAAATCAATATGTATTTTACATTTATAAAAAGCAACCCAGTGAAGCGTGCCTGGAATCCCAGGCGGCTTAACAACCAGGTTGCTTTTATACCCGCATCTATTATCGGCGAAGGCCGAGTTTTTCGATCAATGCGCTGTAACGTTTAACGTCTTTGTTCTTAAGGTAAGCCAACAGTTTACGACGTTGACCAACCATCTTAAGCAGACCACGACGCGAGTGATGATCTTTCTTGTGCGTCCGAAGATGATCTGTCAAGTTGACGATGTTTTGCGTCAGGATAGCGATTTGAACTTCTGGAGAACCAGTATCGTTCGCATGCGTCTTGTGCTCATCGATCAATTGATGTTTACGCTCTTGTGTAAGTGCCATCCGTATTCACCTCCCTATATCATAATCGCCATTAGCCTCGCCGCCGTCGGTGAATCTCGAGCTGGCCAAGCTAAGGTTCTAATGGTGCGCGAGCTACATACGAAGTATGAGCACGCAACCTTTAAGAGTATAGCACACTCGCCTAGCAAAAGTAAATGTCAGTATCAACGATTACTTATTATAGGCGGTCAAGACATTACGCGCTTTATCCGAATCCGCTTTGATCTGGCTAATTAATTCATCAATCGAACCGAATTTCTTCTCGGTACGAAGGAATGCGATGAACTCGACCGTAATCGTCTTCTCATACAGATTGCCGCTAAAATCAAACAAATGCGCTTCCATAACCGGTTCCAGCAAGTTCTCGTGGAAGGTTGGCTTTACGCCAATATTCAGAACGCCTGGCATCCGTTTGCCATCTATATGAACCATAATGGCGTAAACGCCTTGCCTTGGGACGAGGAAACCTGCTTCCGGCTGCACATTAGCTGTCGGAAATCCAATCTTGCTTCCTCTGCCTTCCCCATGAACGACAATGCCGCGAACTTGATAAGGCTCGCCGAGCAGCTGTTCCGCTGCTTCCGGACGGCCTTCCTGCAGCGCTTCTCGAATGAGCGTGCTGCTTACTTTATCGCCATCTTGCATGAAAGGATCCACAATTTCCACCTCGATGTCCGGCTCTCCAAGAGCCCATAACGTTTCCGGCTTCCCTGCACCTTTAGCTCCAAACGTGAAGTCAAAGCCGACTACAGCTTTTTTCACACGAAGCGGACGGAGCACCTGACCTACGAAATCTTCCGGCGAAACGCCAGCAAAGGTCAAATCGAACGTGACGATATAGACCACATCGACCCCAATCCGACGGAACCGTTCAATCTTGTCTTCAAGCGGTGTCAGGCTGACTGCATACTGCCCACTCTGGCCAAGCACTTCCTTCGGATGCGGATGGAAGGTCATAACCGCGCTCTGAAGACCATTTGACTTCGCCAATTCCACCGCGCGGCGGATAACATTCTGATGCCCGCGGTGCACACCGTCGAAATGTCCGATCGCCAGCGCCTTCGGCACAGCTTGCTGCACGGTTTGCGTGGTAGCGATCGGGTATTGTAATGAGATGATTTCCATCTGCAGTCACACCTGCTTTGTGATGTTCACTAACAAGCTTACGCTGTAGGCGTGAAAACTTTCACACCTTTAAGCGAGGCTGTTTCTTGATCTTGCTCGAACAAACCGACGAACGTTCCGTCTTCCCCATATAACCGAATGATCGCATCCGAATCGAATGGATCATGCTCGAGTAACGAGGATAGTGATATACGTTTGCCTTGAAAAGCACGTTGAACGTTGTCGCTGCTCACCGCCGCGCGAGGAAAATGATCAATCGCTTGGTCGGCTGGTGTCAGCTTCGACGCGAGCTCGCCCGACGCCATCAGCTGTGCAATATCTTCGAGCGTGTAGCAGTCCGCTTCTTTGAAACCGCCAGACATTGTCCGCGTCAATTTCACCATTACGGCTGGAACATGAAGCGCTTGTCCAATATCAACGCAAAGTGTTCGGATGTATGTACCCTTGGAACATTCCACCGAGAAACGAATCGTCGGATGAGGCTGATCCAGCTTCATCTCTAGCAGCTCGAGCTTATGGATCGTGACCACTCTCGACTTCCGCTCAACGACTTGTCCTTCCCGGGCAAGCTCATAGAGCCTTTTACCGTCTACCTTCACTGCGGAATACATCGGAGGTACCTGCTCGATATCACCGATGAACGTTGCAAGTACGCGGCGAATATCGTCTTCCGTAATCGTTACAGAAGGAAGCTCAGTCAGCACTGTGCCTGACATATCTTCCGTATCCGTAGCGATGCCGAATTTCATCTCCGCCTCATAGCTCTTCGGACGCTCTTGCACATATTCGACGACACGTGTCGCTCTGCCAATGCAGAGCGGAAGCACGCCTGTCACTTCTGGATCAAGCGTACCGGTATGCCCGATTCGCTTCACCTTTACTAATCTTCTTACTTTTGCTACGACGTCGTGAGAGGTCCAGCCAGCTGGCTTCCAGACCGCCAAGATGCCATCCATCATTTATCCAGCGCCTCTCTTACTGCATTTACAACGAATGTGGTTGCTTCCGATATGCCGTGCTCCAGCTTACAGCCTGCTGCACGAACATGCCCTCCACCTCCAAATGATTGAGCAATTGCAGATACGTCCACCTTGCCGGCAGAACGCATACTTACTTTCACTTCACCATTCTCGGTTTCTTTTAGCAAAATGCCCACCTCTACACCTTCCACATTGAGTGCGTAGTTCACGAGACCTTCGAGATCATCGCCGACAGCGCCAGTCTCAGCCATATCAGCGTATGTGACGTAGAGAGAAGCAATTTTGTTATCATCCGAGAACAAGAGCCGACTTAGTCCGCGCTGCAAAACAAGCAATTGCGCCTTCGTCATCTGCTCAAGCAGAAGATTCGCAATAAAATGAGCCGGTGCACTTTCTGCAAGCATCCGGGAAGCAATATGCATCACCCTCGGAGTTGTGTTGGAGTAGCGGAAACCGCCTGTGTCCGTTAACAACCCGGTATAGATGGCTGTTGCTGCTTCTTTATCAAGCGGGATCGCACCGTGCTCAATCAGATCATATAAAATTTCAACCGTTGCAGCCGCATCGACTCGAATCAAGTTTGCCGTCCCAAACGCATCATTAGTTGGATGATGATCGATATTAAGAAGCTGAGCGTCTTGGGTAAAAAGCGTACTTACAAGTCCGATCCGGCGGGAATCGGCGCAGTCAATCGCGATAACACGATCGAACTTCTCTGTTGGCTGAGAATGACTGTAATTAATAATCATTGCGGACCTGTCCATAAATTGAAGCCGGACAGGCACTTTGCCTTCATTCATTAAGACCGCTTGTTTGCCAAGCTGCTCAAGCAGCCAGCCAACAACTATCGTTGAGCTGATGGCATCACCATCCGGCTGAACATGCGAGACGACAAGAAATCGATTGCCGCCTCGAATGAAATCAAGCGCCTTCTGAAGCTGATCCAGGTAATCGACCGAGAACGCCGCAGAATCCCCGGCGATCATTGCTGAGCACTCCCACCATTAATGTCAGTGAGCAGCGATTCGATCCGGCTGCCATATTCGATACTGCTATCGAATTTGAACAGCAAATCCGGTGTGTGACGGAAACGAATCCGCTTGCCGAGCTCGGAGCGCAGGAAGCCTTTGCCGCGGGCAAGTGCTTTCAGCGTCTCCTCCTTCTGCTCGTCACTGCCAAGCACGCTGAGATAAATCCGTGCCTGGGACATATCGTTCGTCAGATCGACGCCAGTTACTGTAATAAAGCCAATTCGCGGATCTTTAAGCTCCAGTTGAATGATTTGGCTTAATTCTTTCTTAATTTGTTCACCTACACGTCCTACGCGGACTTTTGCCATAGGTTAATCACCTCTCTACTGACTCCATGATGTAGGCTTCAATGACGTCGCCTTCTCTGAGGTCATTGAACTTATCCAGCGTAATACCGCACTCGTAGCCTTGTGCAACTTCTTTCGCATCGTCTTTGTAACGTTTGAGCGATTCGATCTCGCCCTCGAACGTTACGATACCGCCGCGGATCAAACGAGCTTTGGCGCTACGTGTGATTTTGCCCGAAGTTACCATACAACCTGCAATTACGCCGACTTTCGTAACTTTGAACAAGTTACGTACTTCTGCTTGACCAATAACAACTTCCTTGAAGATTGGATCGAGCATGCCTTTCATCGCTTGCTCGATCTCGTCAATGACGTTGTAGATGATGCTGTGCAGACGAATGTCGACTTTCTCCTGCTCGGCTGTTGCAAGTGCTTGCGGCTCAGGACGAACATTGAAACCGATAACGATTGCGCTTGATGCAGCAGCAAGGTTGATATCGGACTCCGTGATTGCACCGGCACCGCTGTGAATGATCTTCACGCGTACGCCTTCAATATCAATCTTGGCAAGAGATCCTTTAAGCGCCTCAGTGGAGCCTTGGACGTCCCCTTTAATGATGACGTTCAGATCTTTAATCTCGCCTTCTTTAATATGATTGTACAAATCTTCGAGCGTTACTCTCGAGTTCGCACCAAGGTCAGCTTGACGCTGTTTGATTGCACGACGGTCAGCGATAGCGCGTGCTTTACGCTCGTCTTCGAACACGAGGAACGGATCGCCAGCTTGCGGCACCTCAGTTAAACCAGTAATCTCAATTGGCGTACTTGGACCCGCTTCTTTCAGTCTGCGGCCCTTGTCATTGACCATGGCACGAACACGACCGAAGCAGTTACCTGCAACGAATGCGTCGCCGATCTTAAGTGAACCGTGCTGTACGAGCACGCGTGCAACCGGACCTTTACCTTTATCAAGCTCTGCTTCAATGACCGTACCGCGAGCACGTTTGTTCGGGTTCGCTTTGTAGTCGTTCATTTCAGCTACGAGTAGAATCATTTCGAGCAGCTCTTCCAAATTGGTGCGCTGCTTCGCGGATACGTTAACGAAGATCGTATCGCCGCCCCACTCTTCCGGAACAAGCTCATACTCGGTCAAGCTTTGTTTGATGCGGTCTGGATCTGCATCCGGCTTATCAATTTTGTTCACAGCGACGATGATTGGTACGCCTGCCGCTTTCGCATGGTTGATTGCTTCAACCGTCTGTGGCATAACGCCGTCGTCCGCTGCAACAACGATGATTGTAATATCCGTAACTTGTGCACCGCGGGCACGCATGAGCGTAAACGCTTCGTGACCTGGTGTATCAAGGAATGTAATTTTCTTGTGGTTGATTTCGACTTGGTACGCACCAATATGCTGTGTGATACCGCCTGCTTCGCCGCTTGTTACACTCGTGTGGCGAATCGCATCAAGAAGCGTTGTTTTACCGTGGTCAACGTGACCCATGATTGTAACAACCGGCGGGCGAGTCTCGAGCACATCATCTTCGTCTTTCTCTTCGATCGTCTCGAATGCGTCCTCTTCAACCGGAATCTTCACTTCAACTTCGACACCGTATTCCGTTGCAATAAGTTGAACCGTATCCAGATCAACCTCTTGGTTAATCGTCGCCATAACGCCAAGCGTAATGAGCTTCTTGATAACTTCGGAAGCATCCTTATGCAGCAGCTTCGCAAGATCGCCAACGGTCATTGTACCACGCACAATAATTTTCTTAGGCGTGTTGTCGACTTTCTCTCTGCGCTCTTGCTGCTGGCCTCTGCCGCGATTATTCTTGCCACCGCGATTATTTCTGAAATTGCTGCCAGTACGGTTATCGTCAAAGCGTTTGTTTACGCTGTTGAACGAATTGTTTGCAGCTTTCGGATTTGTTCTACGCTTATCTTCCGTCGAGAACGTACGTGCAGGTGCAGGTGCACTGCTGCTGCGGTTTGCTGACGATTGCGGTGCATTGTTGCGGAAACCACCGCCACCTTGACTGCCACCTTGACCGCCGCCTTGACTACCTTGACCTTGCGGACGGTTGCCTTGGTAGCCGCCGCCACCTTGACCGCTTTGTCCTTGCGGACGATTGCCTTGGTAGCCGCCGCCACCTTGACCGCTTTGTCCTTGCGGACGGTTACCTTGGTAGCCGCCGCCACCTTGACCGCTTTGTCCTTGTGGACGGTTACCTTGGTAGCCGCCGCCACCTTGACCACTTTGTCCTTGTGGACGATTGCCTTGGTAGCCGCTGCCACCTTGACCGCTTTGTCCTTGTGGACGGTTACCTTGATAGCCACCGCCACCGCCTTGACCGCTTTGTCCTTGTGGACGGGTACCTTGGTAGCCGCTGCCACCTTGACCGCTTTGTCCTTGTGGACGGTTGCCTTGGTAACCGCCGCCTTGACCTTGTGGACGATTCCCTTGGTAGCCGCCGCCTTGGCGTTGACCGCCTTGACCTTGCGGACGGGTGCCTTGACCTTGACCTTGTGGACGCTGCTGAGTAGTAGAATGATTGGATGCATCCGCCGAAGGTTGTGTGTTTGTCGTAGAAGCTGAGTTTGAAGCTGTCTCTGTAGCAGATGATGGGCTTGAAGCCGGTTGAGCAGCGTTATTCGCTGCTGATGGTGGTGTATTTGTTGTGTTCATATTCCCCTGCATTTCTTGTGTATTTTTGTTAGCATGACCAGATTGCTGCGCTGCATTCGTATTCGATTGCTGTGGCTTACGCTCTGGTTGTCCTTGCTGTGAAGGACGATTATTATTGGAAGCTCCTGCCGCTGCGGATACCGTCGCGTTCTCCTGCGCGCGTTTCGCTGCAGCATTCGCTTTAATGTCTCGGAAGAATCCTTCCACTTTCGAGACCATTTCATTCTCCATAACGCTCATATGATTATTAACCGGAAGATTGAGACGTTTGAGAATGGTAATAATTTCTTTACTGCTCATGTTGAGCGACTTGGCGTATTCATAGACACGCGTTTTATCTTTATTGTCTTTGCTCTCATGTTGTTTAGTCAATATACTCCACCTCCGAAGGTTCAGTTAAGCTCTGTAAGATGCTCTTTGAGAAGCCTGCATCGGTTACGCCGAGCAGCACTCGCTCCGACTTGCCAATCGCTTCCCCGATCGTAATCCGGTCAAATGCTTCAATAAGCTTGACATTGTAGGTGGCGCATTTGTCCCGAAACTTCTTCTTCGTATTATCTGATGCATCTGCGGCAACTATGACGATTTTTGCTTTTCCTTGCTTAACCGCCTTCAGTACGGTTTCATCCCCGGTCACGAGCTTGCCTGCTCGCATCGCCATACCGAGTAAGGAGAGTGCTTTATGCTTCTTCGTCATCGTCATCCATCGCATCCTTGTTCGTGTTAAACGTATCCTCGACGGCAACAAAATCCTGTTCCAATTGATCGTAGATTTCGATGCCAACGGTCTGTTTCAGTGCCCGATCCAGCGCTCTGCTCTTCTTCGCAAGCTTGAAGCAAGACACTTTACCGCACAGGTATGCGCCACGCCCAGCTTTTTTGCCGGTCAGGTCGATCAATACCGCCTCGTCCGGAGTCCGAACGACACGAATCAGTTCCTTCTTTGGCATCATCTGCTGGCAAGCAACACATTTGCGCAGTGGAATTTTTCTAGGTCTCACCATACATCCCCCCTGAACACGGCTATACAAAAATTAGTCGATGGAGATGGAATCCTGGTGCATCGTGCCCACTTGCGATTTTGGGCGGCCAAACTCTTGCTCAGCCTGTGTTTCACTCTTAATATCAATTTTCCAGCCTGTCAGCTTCGCAGCAAGACGAGCGTTCTGGCCTTTGATACCAATCGCAAGAGACAATTGATAATCTGGCACGATTACACGCGCCATCTTTTCTTGCTCGTGCACGATGACCTCGATTACTTTCGAAGGGCTCAGTGCATTCGCAACATATTCTTCGACGCTCTCGGACCAACGAACGATGTCAATCTTCTCGCCCTTCAGCTCCGTTACGATCGTTTGCACACGCATCCCTTTTTGACCTACGCAAGATCCGACTGGATCTACTTCCGGGTTACGTGAATGTACAGCAATCTTCGAACGGAAGCCCGCTTCGCGTGCAACGGAACGAATTTCTACGACACCGTCATAAATTTCCGGCACTTCAAGCTCAAATAGACGCTTAAGTAAACCCGGGTGCGTACGTGAAAGGAAAATTTGCGGTCCCTTCGTCGTATTCTCGACCTTCGTAATGAACGATTTCACACGATCGCCATGCTTGAATTTGTCGGTCGGCATGAGTTCTGTGAGCGGCAATACCGCTTCTACTTTACCGAGGTCGATAAACAGATTGCGTACGTCCTGACGCTGAACAATGCCGTTCACAATGTCTTCTTCTTTGTCGATGAAAGCATTGTAGATCAGGCCGCGCTCTGCTTCACGGATGCGCTGTGTAACGACTTGCTTCGCCGTTTGTGCGGCAATCCGGCCAAAGTCACGAGGTGTTACTTCGATTTCAGCGATATCCTCAAGCTGGTAATGCGGGTTAATTTCTCGGGATGCTTCCACGGAAATTTCAAGGCGCGGGTCCAGAACGTCCTCCACGACTGTTTTGCGTGCATACACTTTAATGACACCAGTAAATCGGTTAATATCAACACGTACGTTTTGAGCGGTATTAAAATTGCGTTTGTAGCTCGAAATCAGGGCAGCTTCGATCGCTTCTAGCAAAATATCTTTGCTGATCCCTTTTTCTCTTTCGATTTCCGACAATGCTTCAATAAATTCACTGCTCATTGGAAATGAGTTCCCCCTTTCAACTGGTTCCCTAACGTTATATTCATGCCTTCATCATCAAACTTAGAAAATGATGGCTAAACGGGCGCTTGCTACTTTAGCGTAAGAAATTGTATGTTTCTTCTTGCCGATCTCCACAACAACCTCTTCGCCGTCAAAAGAAAGCAACGTGCCTTCAAACTCCTTTAAGCCGCCAATCGGCTCATAAGTCGTAACAAACACATGCTTGCCCACGGATTTGTGGACATCCTCCGGCTTCTTCAGCGGACGTTCCGCACCTGGCGAGGATACTTCCAGGAAGTAAGCATCTGAAATCGGGTCGTTCTCATCAAGCTTCTCACTTAAGTATTCGCTAATGCGGCCGCACTCATCGATATCGATGTGGCCTTCTAGTTTGTCGACGTAGACCCGAAGGAACCAATTGCTGCCTTCCTTTACATACTCGACGTCAACGAGTTCAAATCCATTCTCATCGAGGAATGTATTTACCATTTCCTCAACTGCGGTTTTGATCATAGCTGTGCTCAAAAACGATGTACCTCCCACTGCAGCTATTCGCCACGCAAGAGGCGGCGTTACTGGCAGTTCAATTTAGTTCAGCTGAATATCAACCTCATGCGAGATGCGGTCATTATACATTCTGTATGGCGAAAAAGGTGCAGACAAAACGTAAAGAGTGGGTTTCCCCACTCTTCTGCGAAAAGGTCGTATCATCAGCATTACCAGAAAGATTATACCATAACCATGATGTGGTGACAATAAGGGGCGCTCATGGCGGCAACTTGTTGGGAAGGTCTGGCAGGATGCCCACTCCGTTCGAAGGTGCGCCTGCGGCCGCTGTTGAACTCGGAATGCTTGGATTAGATCGCCAAGCGGTTGCATTCCGAGTTCAAAGGCGGCACGTAAACTCTCCGGCTGCACCATCGAACTACGCTCTCCTACCCATTGTGCCCCTCGCCGCCGCCATTCGCTTCGGGGCAATGGCCGCTGCTGCCGGAGCACCTCGTCAGCAGAGACTATTGCTGCTTCGCCTGGATGCATTCGCGCAGCCGCTTGGTTGCTCCACATCGACCGACCTGACTCGCGCTAACGAATCATACAGCGCTTATTTGTGAATATTTAGCGATTTTACAGAGCTAACGAACTGCACAGTATACGCTATTGGCCCTTCATCGGAACAACAACACTCGATATGAGCCAAATCACGTTATGAGGTTCGCTAGCTCGTATATATGCGATTTATGCAAAATAAGCGCTCCAGAGTTCGTTATTGCGAATTCTCAATGAGAAATGGAAACCAATATTTCCATCGTCCCTGCGGGACTCGTTCGCCTGCGGCAAACCTAACACCTTACCAATACACCCATCATCCCTACAGGACTTGTTCGCCTTCAGCGAACCTCCCCCCACCGCTCAAAACAGAAAACCCGATGCCTACTTAGCACCGGGTTTCCCTCAGACAAATCTTTTAGAACAACGACAGCTGGTTCGACTCCGGCAAGCCGCGGAAGCAGCCCATGCCAGTCAGCACTTCAACAATCGTCTTGGAAGCCTTCGACTTCTGCTGGAAGTCCTCGATCGACAAGAATTCGCCGAAATCACGAGCGCCTGCGATATTCTTCGCCGCGTTCTCGCCGATACCGCTAATTGCGCCGAATGGCGGAATAATGGATGTTCCGTCAACGATAAACCGCGTCGCTTCGGAGCGATACAGATCGATCGGCTTGAATGTGAAGCCACGAGCAGTCATTTCGAGCGCCATTTCAAGAAGCGAGATGCTGTTCTTCTCCTTTGGCGTTGCTGTGAATCCTTTTGCCTCAATCTCCCCTAGACGACGTCCGATTGCTTCGTAGCCTTGACAGAGTAGCTCAAGATCAAAGTCCTCCGCACGTATAGAGAAATACGTCGCGTAATAATCAATCGGATAATACAGCTTGAAGTATGCGGTACGCACAGCTGAGATAACATACGCCGCGGCATGCGCTTTCGGGAACATGTACTCGATCTTCAGACATGAGTCGATATACCATTGCGGTACCTTGCATCGCTTCATCTCTTCGATCCACTCCGGCGTTAGACCCTTACCTTTACGCACACTCTCGGTGATCTTGAACGCGAGCCCCGCATCCATTCCTGCCTTATAAATTAAGAAAAGCATAATATCATCACGACAACCGATAACGGTCTTGATCGTGCAAGTTCGGTTCTTGATCAGTTCCTGAGCATTACCGAGCCATACGCCTGTTCCGTGAGACAAGCCTGAGATTTGCAGCAAGTCGGCGAACGTCTGCGGTTTCGTCTCATCGAGCATCTGGCGAACGAATTTCGTTCCCATCTCCGGTACGCCGTAAGTCGCAACCGTAGAACGGATCCGGTCTGGCATAACGCCAAGCGCTTCCGTCGAGCTGAACATGCTCATGACCTTCGGATCATTCATCGGAATCGTCGTCGGATCGACGCCGGTGAGATCTTGGAGCATCCGCATCATCGTCGGGTCATCGTGTCCGAGAATATCGAGCTTAAGCAGATTATCCTCAAAGGCGTGATAGTCAAAATGCGTCGTTTTCCACTCGGCATTCTGATCATCCGCTGGGAACTGTACAGGTGTAACATCCTCTACCTCGATGTAATCCGGCACAACGACTATACCACCCGGATGCTGACCCGTGCTTCGCTTAACACCTGTACAACCGTTCGCGAGGCGAGCGAGTTCTGCTCCACGCCACTTTTTGCCATATGACTCTTCGTATTTCTTCGCAAATCCATAAGCTGTTTTCTCTGCAACTGTACCAATCGTGCCAGCACGGAAAACGTTCTCTGGCCCGAACATTTCCTTCGTAAAGTTATGTGCAATCGGCTGGTATTCACCAGAGAAGTTAAGGTCGATATCGGGAACTTTATCCCCTTTGAAGCCTAGGAACGTCTCGAACGGAATATCCTGTCCTTCACCCTTCAACGGCTTTTCGCAATTCGGGCATATTTTATTCGGAAGATCGAATCCACTCGGATAACTGCCGTCGAGGAAAAATTCACTATATTTGCAAGCTTCATTCAAACAAGTATAGTGCGCCGGAAGCGGGTTAACCTCGGAAATCCCGAGGAATGTTGCTACAACGGATGAGCCTACGGAACCACGAGAACCTACTAAGTAGCCGTCTGCGTTCGACTTCTTAACTAGTCGAGCCGAGATAAGATAGTTGGCCGCGAAGCCTGCTTTCGTAATCGGCACGAGCTCCCGTTCCAGGCGCTCAACTACCACCTCAGGAATCGGTTCACCATATAGCAGACGAGCCGTATCATAACATGTCGTACGCATCTCTTCATCCGCGCCTTCAAGAATTGGAACGAACAACTTCGGCGGGAACATGCTGTACTCCTCGAAGCGATCAGCAAGCTCGGATGTGTTTTTGATGACGACTTCATAAGCACGTGCTTCACCGAGGAAGGCAAATTCCTCTAGCATTTCTTTCGTCGTACGGAAATGCGCATCTGGCTTCTGAATATCCTTGAGCGGACTGAACCCGGTAATACCGTGAATGGTAATGTCCCGGAACAGTTTGTCCCGCTGCTGCAAATAGTGTACATTGCCCGTTGCGATGACCGGCTTGCCGAGCTTATCACCAATCTCGCAAACGCGGCGAATGGCCTGTTCGATCTCAGCGCGGCTGGCTACAAAGCCTTTCTCCACAAGATGCATATAGAATGTGACAGGCTGAATCTCCAGCACATCGTAATACAGGGCAACTTCTTCAGCTTCCTCGACCGACTTGTTCATAACCGCTTCGAAGAATTCGCCTTTCTCGCAGCCCGAGATAATGAGCAGCCCTTCTCGCAGATCTGACAGCTTGCTCTTCGGAATCGTTGCGACCCGTTTGAAATGCTGCGTATGCGACATCGAAATAAGTTTAAATAAGTTCTTCTTGCCAGTTCCGTTAAGCGCATAAATGCAGCAGTGGAACGGACGCATATTCGATAAGTCGAGTCCCACATAGTCGTTCAACATTTGCAGCCCCGTAATATTTCGGGCGGCACAATCGTTAATGAGTCCGAACAGAACGCCGCCGAGCGCAATGGAGTCATCTATCGCACGGTGATGGTTTTCGAGACTGATTTTATATTTATCCGCAAGCGTATTCAGCCTGTGATTCTTCATCGAAGGATGGAGGAAGCGGGCAAGCTCTAGCGTATCTAGAACCGGGTTCTTCACTTCAGGCAAACCGTGCAGCTTGCATGCTGCTTGAAGGAAGCCCATATCGAACCTTGCATTATGAGCGACAAGGACGGCATCGCCGATAAAATCTATGAACTCATGAATCTTCTCGCCAAGCGCCGGTGCATCTGCAACCATCTCATTCGTAATATTCGTCAGCTGCTGGATATTGTATGGAACATCCTCATGCGGGTTAATGAAAGTCGAGAATCGTCCGATTTCTTTGCCTTCCTGCATCTTCACGCCGGCAAGCTCGATAATTTTGTTGTTAACGACAGATAGCCCGGTGGTCTCCACGTCGAACACGACATATTCAGCCGTTTGCATCACTTCTTCACGTGCATGCATAACCATCGGAATGGCATCGTTGACAACGTTGGCTTCAAGGCCGAACAGCACTTTAACACCGTGCTTTTTCGCCGCTTTCGCCGCTTCTGGGTAACATTGGACGTTGCCGTGGTCTGTAATCGCGATCGCTTTGTGGCCCCATTTTGCAGCTTGCTTGATGTAAGTATCGACCGATGTTATGGCATCCATCGTACTCATCGTAGTATGCAGATGGAACTCGACGCGTTTCTCTTCTGCATCATCCTTCGCTTCTTTCGGCGCGACGACCTCATGCAGATCGGAAGGCATCATGACAAGCTCAGGCTCCATCATGAATCGGTCATATTCCACACGTCCGCGTGCTTTGATCCATTTACCGTTCGCTAGCTGCTTCAAGACTTTAACATCTTCCTTCGTCTTGGCGAACATCTTCATGGCAATAGAATCTGTAAAATCACTCACGTTGAAAGTAAACAGCGTACTTCCGTTACGCAACTCCTTCTCATCCAAGCTGAAGACAGTACCTTGAACGGTTACCTTCTTCTCTTCCTCCACGATGTTCATTATCGGAACGGCTTCATCGCGAATGTCATACCCGACAACAAGACGGACTTCACCTTCATCAAGCGTCGGCTCCTCAGTCGCACTTGCCGTCATCATCGCTTCAAGCACATCGCGCTCTTCTTGTACCCGTTTCTGATTGAACTGCTCGTAAACTTCTTGATTGGATTCCGCAACGGCCATCTTCACGCGGCAGGTCACAGAGAACTGCTGCTGATAAAAATCTACCGCAAGCTCGTCGATCTTCTTCTTCCGCGCAAGCTCAAGCCCCATCTCATCCATCAGATGCAGCGTAATGAGGTCGCCGGATACGTCCATCTTCGACTTTCTGATCCAGCCGTTAACCGAAGGATTGCTATGCTGCAGCCATTCCACGAATGCCAGCCAGTACGCTTCGACGATCTCTTCCTTCTGCACACCTTCGCCGAACTGAAATTGAAACGAGATCTGCGCAATATGGGTGAACTTCGCTTGAATGCTGCGACAAAAAACAGTAAAAGCCGGTAAAGGAACCAAAGACGCTTTGCGAATGCAAAACGTCCACTCCCGGTTACTCCGGCTTACGATCACTTTGTCTATATAGGCGTCTCCAAAATGCTCATCCGTCATTTGTTGCGGTAACTCTGCCTGCTTCAACAGCAGCTCGAACCGCTGCCGCTTTTCCCCGGTTTGGCTCATTCATTTCTCCCCCAAGTGTAAACGACTATAGCCATCTTCTGATGGCTATAGCTTCCGTTTCTCGTTTACTTGTGTCAAGAAGAAACGGCCCAAAGGGCCGTCTGTTCTTTAATTCATTTCATTAGTACGCGCGAGCAAACACAACTGTATGAGCTGCTTTCTCTCCGCACACCAAGCAAGTCGATTTATGCTCTGCCGGTTCAAAAGGAATGTTACGGCTAGTTGCGCCTGTTTCTTCCTTCACCTGGCTCTCGCATGCTTCCGAGCCGCACCAGCCTGCAAGTGCAAAGCCGCGCTGCTCTTCAAACAGTGATTTCATCTCATCAAGCGTCTCGACCGAATACGAATGATCGGTACGGAACTGCTTCGCTCTTTCAAGCATATCATTATGAATCTCAATCAGCATACCATCAATTTCTTCCTTCAAATTGCTTTGAAGAACGATACGCTTCTCGCCAGTAATCCGGGATACGAGGACGACTTGTCCATTCTCCATATCGCGAGGTCCAAGCTCAAGGCGGATTGGTACGCCGCGCATTTCGTACTCATTGAACTTCCAGCCTGGGCTGACGTCGCTGCGGTCATCCACTTTGACGCGAATGCCGGCTTTCTTCAGCTCTACGAACAGCTCGTCCACTCGACCAATAACTTGCTCACGAGTCTTCGGAGGTCCAATTGGAATCATAATAACCTGTGTAGGCGCAACCTTAGGAGGCAATACAAGTCCGCGATCGTCACCATGCACCATAATCAACGCGCCTAACAGACGAGTCGATACGCCCCACGAAGTCGTGTGACAGTATTGCAGCGTATTCTCACGGTCCAAATACTTGATATCGAACGCGACTGCAAACTTGGTACCGAGATAATGGGAAGTACCGGCTTGTACCGCACGACCATCCTTCATCATCGCTTCAATTGAATACGTGTCCACCGCACCTGCGAAACGTTCAGAAGGAGTCTTCTGACCCATAATGACCGGAATAGCCAAGTAATTTTCACAGAAATCACGGTAAGTCTCAAGCATCTGATTTGTCTCTACGCGCGCTTCAGACTCCGATTCATGAGCTGTATGCCCTTCTTGCCACAAGAACTCCGTTGTACGAAGGAACGGCAACGTACGCTTCTCCCAACGCACAACGTTTGCCCACTGGTTAATAAGTACAGGCAAATCGCGGTACGATTGAATCCACTTGGAATACATATGACCGATAATTGTCTCAGATGTCGGACGTATTGCCAGACGCTCTTCCAGTTTCTCGCCGCCTGCCTCAGTTACCCACGGCAGCTCAGGATTAAAGCCTTCGACGTGCTCCTTCTCTTTCATGAAGAAGCTTTCCGGTATAAACATCGGGAAGTACGCGTTACGGTGACCGGATTCCTTGAATTTGCGATCCAACTCATCGCGCATATGCTCCCAAATCTCAAACCCCTCGGGGCGGAACACAATACAACCGCGTACTGGGGAATAATCCATTAATTCTGCTTTCTTGATAACATCAATGTACCAGCGGGAGAAATCCTCGCTCTGTGGCGTGATTTCTGCTGAAACGAACTGCTTCTCTTTCGACATGACCGACTCAGTGCTCCCCTCTTACCAATCGCAAAATATCATTATAAGTGACCGCCAGCATGAGCAGCATCAGCATTGCGAAGCCAATGAAGTGAACCATGCTCTCCCGGTTCGGATCAATCGGACGGCCGCGAACAGCCTCTATGCCGAGGAAAACGAGCCTGCTTCCATCCAGCGCCGGAACCGGCAGTAAATTGAATATACCCAAGTACAAACTAAGTACAGCTACCCATGAGACTAGCTGCGTTAAGCCTTGCTCGGCAATTTGACTTGTCACCTGCGCAGTCCGAACGGGACCGCCGAGGTCTTCCATCTTGAAATCACCAAGTACAAGCTTCTTGAATCCGTCAAAAATCATGATCGTCATATTCTTCATCGCTTTGCCAGCGAAGGTGAATGTTTCGGTGAATGTGACGGAGCGGGTTGGCGCAGCTGCTGAGATTCCAAGTTTACCTACTCCTGAAGCTTTATCAAGCTTCGGCGTGATCTTGAAGGAATGCAGCTTGCCGTCGCGAATAACGTTGAACGTCAGCGGCACGTCGACCGACTTTCCAATCATTTCAATCATCTTCGCGGAATCACCGCCAATCTTGACGCCATTAACCGAATCAATGACGTCTCCGACTTGGATATCCGACTTAGAGGCAGGCATTCCTTGTACAACGTCGCCAATGAGCAGCCGATCCGGATTCTCCATCGGTACACCAGCCATCTGGAAGTAGACACCGAACAGCACGAACGCGAGAATAAAATTCATCACAGGACCGGCAACAATCGCCAGTGCACGTTGTCCGACTGTCTTGCTGCCGAACTGACGATCCAGCGGAGCAACCTGTGTCTCTTTCCCTTTCGTTATCATAAGCGCCTGCGGATGTACACGGTACGATTCCGTTACGCCATCTGCCGAAAGGTCAAGCTTCATTGTGCGTTCGATATCAATTTTCTCGACTTCACCGCGCACCACATTGCTGCGATCATCCAGACGATCAAGGTAAATGCGCGTAACAACGTCATCCTTCAATCTTACGGCTATGGTTTGACCGGGCTGAACCTCTACAAGCTCCGGGTCTTCCCCTGCCATTCGAACAAAGCCGCCTGCTGGAACCAGTCTAAGCGTATAGCGCGTCTCGCCGCGCTTGATGGAAAACAGCTTCGGTCCAAATCCGATTGCAAACTCTCTAACCAATATCCCGGCACGCTTCGCAAAATAAAAGTGACCCCATTCGTGTATAGTCACAATGACGAAGAAGACCATTACCGTCAAAAAGACGACTTGTATCATATGCATCGTTATTCGAGCCTCCTGTTCGTAACGGCCTGTACTTAGATTATCATTATTCTCCCGTACGATTCAAGAGAACCCTTAGGGCTCAGATGTTTGCAGCAACTGCACGAGCCCAAGCATCAACAGCAGCAATCGAGTGTACGTCCGGTACATCGGTTGCTTGATGCTGCTCAAGCACTTTAGCAATGACTGTTTCAATCTCTAAGAATGTAATCGAGCCTTCGAGGAAGCGTGCAACTGCTGTTTCGTTCGCCGCATTGAATACCGTTGGCACCGATTGTCCGGCTCTTCCGCTCTCATACGCGAATCGTAGACAAGGGTAGCGATCGAAATCCATCTCACGGAAGTGCAGCGCAGACAGCTTCGCCAGATTAAGCGACTCTGTCGGTGTCGGTCTGCGCTCCGGATAGGTCAGCGCATATTGGATCGGAACACGCATATCTGGCATTCCGAGCTGTGCGATAATGCTGTGATCGACGAATTCCACGTACGAGTGAATAATGCTCTCTGGGTGGATGAGGACATCAATTTGACCATAAGACAGGTCAAACAGCCAATGCGCCTCAATAACTTCGAGCCCTTTGTTCACCATCGTAGCAGAGTCAATCGTAATCTTCGCACCCATCGACCAGTTCGGATGATTCAACGCTTCTGCAACGGTAACGCCTTCCAGCTCTTCGCGAGTCCGATCACGGAATGAACCTCCCGAAGCGGTCAGCGTTATACGCTTTACATCCGCCCGTCGTTCCCCGTTCAAACATTGGAAGATCGCGGAGTGCTCACTGTCAATCGGCAGGATAGACACGCCTCGATCCGCTGCTCTACGCATGACCAGATGGCCTGCGGTCACAAGTGTTTCTTTGTTCGCGAGTCCAATATGCTTGCCTGCATCAATAGCAGCAAGAGTTGCCTCCAAGCCTCTGCTTCCGACAATCGCAGTAACGACCGTATCGGCATCTGTAGCCGCTGCAGTCTCGATCAGCCCTTCATTGCCATAAAGCACGTTCGTCCCTGGCGGCAGATGAAGCTTGGCTTCTTCCGCGAGCGCCTTCGTGGCTAAACAAACCGTCTTTGGCTTGAACCTCTTTGCTTGTTCAATCACGAGCTCGAGATTGCTGCCTGCCGAAATGGCTTCAACCTGATAACGGTCTGGCTCCCGGCTTATTATATCTAATGTTTGTGTTCCGACCGAGCCTGTGGAGCCTAGAATTGTAATTTTTTTCAACCTTCAAGCCTCCTGATGTTCTTGCACGGTGCAAAAACAGCTAGTTAAGCGTGCAGCTTACAGTGGTAGCAATCCTGTCATGACGAGTAGCGGGAATACGACGAGCCAGCTGTCACAACGATCAAGCACACCGCCGTGTCCCGGCAGAATCGAACCGGTATCTTTAATCCCACGCACCCTTTTGTAAGCAGATTGAATCAAATCGCCAAGTTGACCTGCAACAGCGGCAATAAGTCCGATGAGTAGTGCGCGTCCCACCGTAATGATGTCTGGATAAGCCAACGCAAATATGACCGCGATTGCCAGCGAAAGGACAACGCCGCCTATTGAGCCTTCAATCGTTTTGTTCGGACTGATGGACGGCCACAGCTTACGTTTGCCGAATGCTCGTCCTGTGAAATATGCACCGATATCAGATGCCCAGATCGCACCGAAAGCCATACATGTCGTGAATAGCCCATGGTTGTCCGCGTTTCGCACCTCAAACATCGCATGGAATCCATACCCAACATAGATCGCACCAAGAAGCATCAGGGCTGCGCCGTCAATCGTAATAACGTTCTTCGTCAGAACCGTTATTGTTAACAATAAAAATAACAATAGCCATATCATATGTATCGCTGCAGGATTATCGAGTCCAAATTCATCCCAAGGAATGAACAGCACGAGCGTTCCTGCCAACCCGATAAGTGATAACGGATGGATTGCATTTACTCCGTTCATTCGCCTGTATTCCATAAAACCGATAATTGCAAGCAAGAGGAGAAGTGCAAAATAGAACCATCCGCCAACTATGGTAAGCGCGATAAATGCTGCACCGCCAATTAGGCCTGTAATAATCCGTTGTTTCACTTTAGAAGACACTCTCCAGTTAAGACTAAGGGTTATACCCCGCCGTATCGACGAGCACGCAACTGATATTCACGAACAGCTTCGTGAAAATGCGCTTCTGAAAACTCAGGCCAATAGACATCTGTAAACCACATTTCGCTATAAGCTAATTGCCATAGCATAAAGTTACTGAGGCGAAGCTCGCCGCTTGTACGAATAAGCAGATCGGGGTCAGGCAAACCTGCAGTAAGCAAGTGAGCTTCCATGTGCGATTCATTAATATCGCTAGCATCTAGCTTGCCATCTGCAACTGCCTGGCTAATGCCCCGCACCGCTTCGATCATTTCTTTGCGACTGCCGTAATTTAGAGCAAAATTGAGTACAAGTCCGGTATTTTCAGCTGTACGTTCAATAGCCTCTTCCACGGCTTGCAATGTATGCGATGGCAAATCGCCTCTATATCCCATCATCCGCACCTGTACGTTGTTCTCCATTAGGTCCTTCAGCTCGATGGATAGAAACTCTTGAGGTAGCTTCATCAGAAACTCCACTTCTGCTTTCGGTCGCTTCCAATTCTCAGTCGAGAACGCGTAAAGCGTCAAATATTTAACGCCAAGCCGATTAGCAGCCATCGTAATCCGTTTGACCGTCTTCATACCGGAGTGATGACCGGCCATCCGCGGCAGTCCGCGGCTCTTTGCCCATCTACCGTTACCGTCCATAATGATTGCGATATGCTGCGGGATGTTATCCGACTCAGGTATCTGCGACTGTGGCACAGAAGGCTTGCCGAATAAAGCTTTCACTCGCTGTAACACATGTTCGTCCTCCCGCCGCTAATGTCGATTTATGCAGGCAGACCCCACCTGTCGGAGGGGCCGGTTTCATTGCATTAAACTTCCATAATGTCTTTCTCTTTAGCGGATAGTACGCGTTCAACTTCAGCGATGAATTTATCTGTCGTCTTCTGGATGTCATCCTGATGGCGACGCGACTCATCTTCGGAGATATCGCTTTTCTCCAGTTTCTTAATATCATCATTCGCATCGCGACGAATGTTGCGAATGGCTACTTTTGCTTCTTCACCGAATTTCTTCGTTAACTTAACGAGCTCCGCACGGCGCTCTTCAGTCAACATCGGAATGCCAAGACGAATAGTAGAACCATCATTCGATGGCGTCAGGCCAAGGTCTGATTTCATAATCGCTTTCTCAATCGCAGCGAGCGAAGTTTTATCCCAAGGCTGAATTAGAATGGTCCGAGAATCCGGCGTGTTAACATTTGCTAATTGGTTAACGGGCGTCATTGCCCCGTAATATTCAACTTGAACACGGTCCAGCAGCGCCGGAGTAGCACGGCCTGCACGGAGTGTAGTGAGATCGCGCTTCAATGCGCTAATTGCTTTGTCCATGCGCTCTTCAGCGCTCTTTTTGATTGACTGTGGCACTAGCCCACACTCTCCTTCATCACAATAGTTCCGATTTTCTCACCGAGAACGACGCGCTTAATGTTGCCCTTCTCTGTGATGTTAAACACAACAAGCGGAATGTTGTTGTCCATACAGAGTGACGACGCCGTCGAATCCATAACGCCAAGGTTACGGTTAAGCACTTCCATATAAGTCAGCGTTTCATATTTCTCAGCTGACGCATCTTTAAATGGATCCGCAGAATATACGCCATCCACTTTATTTTTCGCCATTAGAATTACTTCTGCTTCGATCTCAGCTGCACGAAGCGCCGCAGTTGTATCTGTTGAGAAGAACGGGTTACCTGTGCCAGCAGCGAAGATAACGACACGGCCTTTCTCCAGATGACGGATTGCCCGGCGGCGTATGTAAGGCTCCGCGATTTGTTGCATTGCGATCGATGTTTGTACGCGAGTTGGCACTTCGATTTGTTCTAATGCATCTTGCAGCGCCAAGGAATTCATAACTGTAGCCAACATGCCCATATAATCGGCAGTTGCACGGTCAATCCCTTTCTCAGAGCCTGCAATACCGCGCCAGATGTTGCCGCCACCGCATACGATTGCAACTTCAACGTTCATTTCTACAACTTCTTTAACTTGCTCCGCGATCGATGAAATCATTGCGGAATCAATACCAAAACCATTATTACCGGAAAGCGATTCACCACTAACTTTCAATACTACACGTTTGTACACGGGACTTTGCAACGTGGTTTACCTCCATCTTGGACCTTGTTTCAAGGCCGCATACTTGTTAAAACAGTCTTATTATAGGAAATAGGCGGGGCGAACGCCCCGCCCCGCCTGTGCGTTCGGATTACAATTTAGCTTGCGACATAACTTCTTGAACGAAGTTGTCTTCTTTTTTCTCCAGGCCTTCACCAAGCTCGAAACGAGCGAAACGACGGATAGAGATATTTTCTCCAATTGTGCTGATTTTCTCTTTCAGCAGTGTATGGATTGTTTTGTCTGGATCTTTGATGAACGGCTGCTCAAGCAAGCAGTATTCTTCGTAGTATTTGCTAATACGGCCTTCAACCATTTTTTCAACGATTTTCTCTGGTTTGCCTTCGTTCAGCGCTTGAGCTTTCAAAATTTCACGCTCTTTATCCAGCTCTTCTGCAGAAACTTCTTCACGGCTTACAAACTTAGGGTTTGCAGCTGCGATTTGCATTGCAATATCACGAGCGAAGTCACGGAATTGATCTGTTTTTCCTACGAAGTCAGTTTCGCAGTTGATTTCAACCAATACGCCGATACGACCGCCAGCATGGATGTAAGATTCTACTGTACCTTCAGTAGCTACACGACCCGCTTTGTTTGCTGCTGCGGAAAGACCTTTTTCACGAAGCAAGTCGATTGCTTTCGCGATATCACCGTTTGTTTCATCAAGCGCTTTTTTACAATCAAGCATACCTGCGCCTGTTCTTTCACGCAATTCTTTTACTGCACTAGCACTAACCGCCATTGTGGAATCCTCCTGAATTGTTTAAAGGTTAAGTATTCGAAAAAAGGGCGGTGAGAGGTTATGCACCGTCTGACCACCCTTTCGTTTTCTATCGCTATAAGCTATTAAGCAGTTGTTACTTCGCCTTGACGCGATTCAACAATTGCATCAGCCATCTTCGCAGTAAGCAATTTAACTGCACGGATTGCATCGTCGTTACCTGGGATAACGTAGTCGATTTCGTCCGGATCACAGTTAGTATCAACGATACCAACAATTGGGATACCAAGTTTGCGTGCTTCAGCAACCGCGATACGCTCTTTGCGTGGGTCGATGATGAACAATGCGCTTGGCAAACCTCTCATGCCTTTGATACCGCCGAGGAATTTTTGAAGACGATCTTTCTCTTTACGGAGAATGATAACTTCTTTCTTAGGAAGAACATCGAAAGTGCCGTCCTCTTCCCATTTCTCAAGCGTTTTAAGACGGTCGATACGTTTTTGAATTGTTTGGAAGTTAGTCAGCGTGCCGCCGAGCCAACGTTGATTGATGTAGAAGTTGCCGCAACGTTCTGCTTCTTCTTTCACCGAATCTTGTGCTTGTTTCTTAGTACCTACGAAGAGAATAGTGCCGCCTTCTTCGCCGATCGAACGTACGAAGTTATAAGCTTCTTCGACCTTCTTAACTGTTTTCTGCAAGTCAATGATGTAAATCCCGTTACGTTCTGTGAAGATATAACGATCCATCTTAGGGTTCCAACGACGAGTTTGGTGACCGAAGTGTACCCCAGCTTCTAGAAGCTGTTTCATGGAAATTACCGCCATCTCTTACACACCTCCTGTTAAATGGTTTTTAGTGGTTACCTCCGCCAATATCATCTTCCGTCATCACTCAGGCCGGGCCAGAGCACCAATGACAAAATTAATCGGCGTGTGTTTTTAACACCGTCAATTACTATATCACATCTATATGCACGCATGCAACTGTGATTGACAGATTTTCAGAGCCAAGTCCTTCAAGGCTTAATTCTTACCTGCAGCGGCATCCATTTCACGTTTGGCAGCATTCGGATCTAACGGTTTACTTGTCAAAGTCGTTCCAACCTGGTGAAGCGAAAGCTTGCCCTTAAAAGCAAAATAGCCTGCACGTATTTTCTTGGTACGCATCAGGTCAATGAATGCATTCTTATCAGTAATGACGCCGTGTGAAGCAAGGATAACGGCCGTATCGGCAACACTGGTGTTCGGTGGAATGCGAAGAACGATGCGCTTCGGATCAGGAGCTGTTGAACTGTTAGCAGCTCCGCTTGAATCGCTGGAGCTGGTCTGCTTATTAACATCTTCCTTCACTTCAGAAGCATCCTTCGCTTCGGCATCCTTATCACCTTTAGTATCGGTAGCTTTATCGTCGGTAGCTTTACTGTCCGGCTTTTCCGCGGCCGTTTGCTTCGCTTCTGCTTCCACCCGTTGACGCTCATCCGATACTGCTTTAACCAGCTCCTCCTGCGAATACATCTTCGCATCGCTGCTGGTATCTTCCTGCTGGTTCAGCGGATCAGGACTGTCCACCTGCTGCTCGCCGATAAGCATGAGCTGCAGCAAAGCTGCACCAATAATAATACCGACGCCGAGTCCGAATAGAAACGTCCGTTTATTCATGACGCGCTGCCTCCTCCTGCTTCGAGAGCTGAAGAATAAGCTGCACTTCTCCTTTATTCAAGCCAAGGTTCTTCGCAATCGCATCAATAGACTTGCCATGCTGATGCAATTCGAACAAATCGGCGTAACGCTCACGTATTGAAGGCGTCTGAACGATCGGTTCTTGCTGTACAATCGCTACCTCTTCTGCAGCACTGCTCTCGACTTTGGCATGTGCCAACTGAGCGGCTGCCCAAGAAGCTTGATCTCGAGCTTGTGCAATTGCTGCTTCGAGCTGCTTGGCCTGCTCACTAATCAACTGCTCCAGCTCAGCGCACCGCTTCTCCAGCTGCCCAATGCGTTCATCACGCTTAGCCGCTTGATGCTGCGTATCTTGGCTGGATTTGGTCACAAGCTGCATCATCTCTTTGTTGTCCGCTTCTAAATTCTCCATAAACTGCTCAAGCGCTGTTTCCATATTACGGACAGTCTGTGACTGGTCACTTTGCTTATTTCCATTCGCCTTACGTGGAAGTACAGCCGCGCATACGACTGCAACTCCACCGACAAGCATAATGGTTTGCCATGGTTCCATAATTATCACCTGCTCAAATTCGAATACCCGCTTAGAGCGAAATATCGATATGTTTGCCTTTATACGGATGCTGCGATTCCTCTGGACCCTGATCCGAACCTTCGGCGCCTTCTGCCTGCTGGTTCTGCTTCTTCTGCTTTGACGGCGACTGATGATCACGCTGACGATTGTTCTTGATCTGCGGCTCGCTGCTCTGCTCCACAGCAGTATTACGCGAGCGCGCAAGCTCCGTCTGCTTGGAAGTATCATTCTCAAGACGAGCTTGATCCGCATGCGCACGATGGTTCAGCTGGTTCTGCAGCACCCCCTGATCAGGGGTACGAGGAATCGACACTTGAAAGTCGATCGGCCTGTAAGGCATTCTGATCGCCCCTTGCTTCAAATAGGAAGCTTGTTACGTGTTAGGCTTACTTGTTATATGGAATCATGATGATGTCGCCCTCAGAATACCGGAATGTTATACGCTCTGTCGCATCTTTAATGAAGCGCGTATATCGGCCGATAACAATCTTCGTGCCGCCATAGATGACGTTTACAGCATCAACGCGGGCACGCTCCGTATCTTCAAGTGACTTCTCGATTTCAAGCACCGCTTCCTTGGCGCTTAAAATCTCCTCTAGAGCAACACGCTTAGTGGAGCTCAATTTGCCGCGAAGCGCCATCTTATCCGGCGATAATTGACCTGTCGCTGCTAGCTGATCAAGCAGCGTGAGCGCCTTCTCGGTCTTGTCCAGGTTCTCGTTCGTTTGCTTGATTTGCGCGCGCAGCTCAAGCAGCTGAGAACGAAGCTCCGGCCTTACGCCAACTTCAATAATAGTCGCCGTCGACATGGTGTTCCCGATTGTTCTTGCAATGACGCGCTCACCCGCTTGGATAACGCCACCAACGACAAGAGCTTTAGCCCCGCTGCAAATGATGTTCTTGCCCGCCCGGACATGTGAGTGCATGATGCTTTGAGAGACGAGGATATCTTCACCAGCTGTCACGTTACCATCTTGAATGAAAGAGCTTTTCACATTTTTACCTGCAATGATATGACCTTTGTTACTGGCCAGCACGCCTCCGGTAATTTCAATCGAGCCGTCAGATTCAAGAACTGCCCCTTCAACACCGCCAATGATACGGATATCGCCTGATGCTTTAATACGGAAGCCAGTCAATACATTCCCTCGGATGACAACTGTACCAACAAAATCAATATTACCGACCTTGTAATCGACATCACCGTTCACTTCGAAGACCGGGAATACATTAATCTTGCTCTTGTCAGTCATCGTAATCAAGCCGTCAATCGTGGAGTAGAGCGCCGTTTGCTCTGGATTGAGAACGACATTCTTGCCCATCTTGAAGTACGCTTCCTTGCCGTTCCTCGACGTAATCGCGTCGCCAGTGACCGACTTGCCATCAGTGCCAGGCGTTGCACCTATCTTCTCTGCAATCAGTTGGCCGCGCTTCACGTTCTTCAGCTGTGTGACTTCCTTGAAATCGATCTTGCCGTCCTCGAGCTCAACCGGACGGTACTCGCCCTCTGACATGTCGTACGAGAATTGAATATATCCGTCATGTCCATTAACAGGTGGCAGACCTTGCGCGACGACGGTTTGACTGTAGAAAAAAGCGCTAGGCTGCTGCACGAATCGGTTTAGCACATCTCGCTGCAGACCGAAATTCACTCCATGACTCTTCAAAAACTCTTCCAGCTGAGAAAGTGTGCAAGAAAACTGCTCGTCTGCTAAATTAAATTGAAGTGTTGCTGTCAGCTTATCCGGGGATAGCTGAACAACAAGATGTTGTTGTAGTGTTTCAATAGTCGACAATCCTGCCCCCCCTTTACAATTAATGTTGCATCAACTGATCTTTTTGTTTCTCCAGCGCCCCCCTTAATCTCAAAATAGCTTTCGAATGCAATTGAGAGATTCGAGAAGGTGACAACGACATCACTTCTGCAATTTCACTTAATGACAATTCTTCGTAATAGAAGAGTGAAATAACTGTTCTCTCTTTTACGGTTAAACGGTCAATGCCACGAATGAGAGACTCTTTCAAGAAGAATTCATGCACCTTATAATCCGGATTCTTCGCTTTCTCATCAACGAGCAGCGACAGCCTTGTCTCGGATTCTTCTTCCCGAATCGGGTCCTCGAGTGAGCACACCGTCGTCACAGCAATTTCCTGAAGCATGACACCGAATTCCTTCTCGGATACCGCAAGATATTCGCTGATCTCCGAGTCTGAAACGGAACGCATATATTGCTGCTCTAGCAGCTGATACGCTTCTTCTATCTTCTTCGCTTTCTCGCGAACGGAACGAGGCACCCAGTCCCCTGAACGAAGGCCGTCAATGATCGCACCGCGAATTCGCCATGAAGCGTACGTTTCGAATTGAAGGCCGCGTCTATAATCAAATTTTTCAATTGCATCGATGAGTCCCATAACGCCATTGCTGGCCAGATCGTCCTTGGAGACATTCTTCGGCAAGCCGATGGCCATCCGGTTGGTTACATAATCAACCAAAGTGAGATAATGCTCGATCAACCGTTTCTTTGCTTCAATGTCTCCGTCTTCTTTCCACTTCTGCCAAATCTCGATGTTAGACAAATGAGGCGCTTTCGGCTCAATCATCGTCTCACTCTCCTGTTAGGTGACGTATTGCTTTTGCCAATTCTTCAGGCTCTCTATTCTGCGTCGATACAAGCTTTGGAGGGGTTAGCGGTTGAAATGCTAACTTCTTACCTGACGCCTGCTCTACGCTACCGTCTAATTGATTTTTTAATAATTGGTTCAAATCTTCGCTTGATTCCGGTGTGGAATAATCAACAGACTGTCCTATAGCAGGATCCTGCTCCTGCTCGACGTTGATCGTCGCGGGAGCAGTTGATCCTGGCTGCAATATGAAAGCGAGTAGTGCGCGAAATAAATAAGCAAGTACAAAAAATGCGAAAAATGCATATAAACACCTAAGACTTGAAATGGCAAGTCCATTACTGCTTAGCGAGAAAAGTAACGTAAGTAAACTGCCGCCTATACCCAGCGAAACGTTCCAGCGCCATGACCCTAACATGTTGTTAAATCTCCTTTACTCCTTGTTGAACACTCCGAATCATTAACATGCCGGTAATGCTATTGAACTCAACTGTTCTGCCATAGTTAGCGCCTGTATCCTCTGCAAGAAGCGGAATCGAATATTTCTTCAGCATCTCCTTGCAAGATTCAACATTACGTGGTCCAATCCGCATAGAATCATGATTCGAGGTGAATGCAAACATTTGAGCACCGCCGGCCATTTTCGCCACGAAACGTCTAGGTTCAGCTCCTGCCTGTTTCATCAAGTTGATGAGATGAGGTATGGAAGTATCGGCGTACTTCGCGATGTTGATAGAGGCTTCTCTGGCAATCTCGGAGGATGGCAGCATGACATGCACCATTCCCGCTACCTTCGTACGCTCATCAAACAACGTTAAGCCGACACAGGAGCCGAGTCCTGTTGTTTTGAGAATTGCGCCATTCGACGCAATATTCAGGTCAGCCATGCCTACTTTCACTACATTTTCTTGCATCATTCGTTAGGCACTCCTAAGGCGCTAAAAATCTTCTCAAACGATTCCGGATCTGGGATCAAGAAGAAATGTCCTGCCAACTCTTCCCTTCCTTCCAGAAACGTAGTATCGATCAGCAACGCGGAATCCCCCATCTCGCCATATTGGACGAGACCATAGCTTAGGATAGCGCCTGCCATATCAATGGCAATGGCGGGGACGGTTGGAGATAAATACAATTGAGTGAAATCGGCCAATGATGATAGATAAGATCCTGCTAGTATGTTACCAATTTCAGCTAATGCGGAATATTCCATTTCAGAGTAGCCGTCTTCGCTTGAGGTTTCCTTCGAAAGCAGGCCACGCAGCAATTTCCTTGCGGAGCTCTCTTCGATTAAGAAAAACATATTCCCCGGCGCATCGCCTTCAACACGAAGGAATACTGCGATGACGACTTGTTCGAAACCGCCAACACGATCGGCAACTTGCTCGAACGGAATTAAACTGACGGTGGGCACATTCATATCGACTGGCTTGTCCAGAAGCCGTGAGAGCGCGGTCGCTGCATTGCCTGCGCCGATATTCCCAACTTCCTTCAAGACATCAAGTTTGAAAGCTTCTAAATTATGTAGTGGGTTCACTTGGTTAGGCCTCAACCTGTTCTAGCTGAATAATCTCGCTCTTATTTAACACTTCGGAGAGGTTTAACATGATCAAGAGTCGGTTGTCACCGATCTTCGCTACTCCACGAAGGTATTTAGCCTTAATTCCGCCAACTACTTCCGGTGGTGTATCGATGCTCTTCTCGTCGATATCAATAACATCATTCGCAGCATCTACGATAAAGCCAACTTCCATATCATTCACAGCGACAATGATAACACGGGAGCTTTCTGTTTCTTCCGTCTCCGGCAAGCCGAAGCGGCCGCGTAAATCAATAACTGGAAGAACTACGCCACGGAGATTAATGACCCCTTTAATAAAAGAATGCGTCTTCGGTACACGCGTAATCGGCATCATACGTTCAATTGTACGCACCTTGTCGACCTCAACGCCGTATTCTTCATCTGCTAGTCCAAACACGATAACTTTGATTTCTTCACTCATAGCCAAACCCTCCCTTATTTAATAAGTGCATTCGGATCTACAATTAACGCTACCTGACCGTCGCCAAGAATGGTCGCACCAGAGATCGCTTCAATATTCGTCAAATACTTGCCGAGCGACTTCAGCACGATCTCGCTTTGTCCGATAAACTCGTCTACGGTAATCGCTCCGAGCTTATCTCCCTTGCGGATCACAACGATCTCCGTTTCATGCTCCTCTTCCTCACGGAAGCTAGTCGATTCTAGCACCTGCGCGAGCGAGATGAGAGGAATAACCGAGCCGCGGTAATCAATCATGCGATTGCCGTGGATTTTACGGATTTGCTCACGCGGTACGATGCCTGTCTCGACAATGGAGGATAACGGAATCGCGTACTTCTCCGAGCCAAGCTTTATGAGCATTGCTGAGATGATTGAGAGCGTCAGCGGCAGCTGGATCGAGAACTTCGTACCTTTGCCTTGCTCGGATTCTACTGTCACGTGACCGCCAAGCGAAGTGATCTTCGATTTAACGACATCAAGCCCAACGCCACGACCGGAAATATCAGAAATTTTGTCAGCGGTACTGAAGCCAGCAGCAAAGATCAGCATGTTACTCTCAGCATCAGTCAAGCGCTTCGCTTCATCTACAGTCACGACGCCATTCTTGATGGCGATCTGCTTCACCTTCTCGCGGTTGATACCACGGCCATCCTCTTCCACTTCGATAAACACGTGGTTACCGCTGTGGAATGCACGAAGGTGAACAATTCCGGTCTCGGATTTGCCAGCAGCAATCCGGTCAGCAATCGGTTCAATCCCGTGGTCAAGCGAGTTGCGCAGCAAGTGTACGAGCGGATCGCCGATCTCATCAATAACGGTACGATCGAGCTCTGTATCTGCACCTGAGATGATCAGATCCACTTTCTTATTGAGCGTCTTCGCCAAATCGCGGATCATCCGAGGGAATCGGTTAAATACCGATTCTACCGGAACCATGCGCAGCTTCAGTACGATATTTTGCAAGTCACTGCTGACGCGGCTCATATGCTCTACTGTTTCTGTCAGCTCATTGCGGCGAATTTCACTCGCAAGCTGCTCAAGACGTACGCGATCGATGAGCAACTCGCTGAACAAATTCATTAACGCATCGAGACGTTCGATGTCAACGCGGATCGTGCGGGATGCTGCCCCACCAGATGCTTGTGCGGCAGGTGCTGTAGTTGGTGCTGCTGTGGCTGCAGTCTGAGCTCTTGCAGTGCCAACCTCTGCTTGGGCTGCCGTAACGCTTGCTGATGCTGTTGGAGTTGCTTGCACGGCAGCTGCACCTGCGAGCTGTTCTAGCGATTCGCGGTCGAGTTGCGTAATCGTTGCTCCTTCAATTTCAGAAACAGATTCGATTCCTTTACGAAGCTCTTCCTCGGAAATACTCGCAATTGTAATTACGGTGAAGGAGCGATCAAATTTCTCTTGCTCGATCTCTTGAACGCTTGGAACTGACTTTACAATTTCACCGTTATGCTCCAAGAAGTCGAATACCATATAAGCGCGCGCAGCCTTCAGCACACAATCCTCGCGAACCGTAACAACAATATGGAAAACCGCAAGACCAGCGGCAATGGATTGCAGCAAAATTGAGCTTTGGAACTGATCCAGCAACTCACCGCCGGCAGCAGCGTCGCTTCCAACTGTGTTTCCACCTGCGGCTTGGTCTTTCTTGTGGTCGCCTTTGACAATGACCTGGAGATTCGAAACAATTGCCGTTACATCGGCTTTACCTGTTCCACCACCGATAATGTCTTGGACCATCGACTCAAGTGCGTCGAGCCCTTTGAACAATGTATCGAAGATAAAGCTGTCCATTTTGAGCTTGTTGTTACGAACGAGATCGAGCACGTTCTCCATCTCGTGGGTAAGCGATGCTAAATCTTCAAAGCCCATCGTCGCAGACATACCTTTAAGTGTGTGGGCTGATCGGAAAATAATTTGTACGATGCTTATATCTTCTGGTGCACTCTCGAGTTTGAGTAAGTTTTCGTTTAATGACTGCAAATGATCATTCGACTCGTCAATAAACATTGAAAGATAATCGTTCATATCCATTTCCATGCACCTCCTATTGATTGGTCGTCATGCGACTCCAGCACGCCTACTTGCGTACCGCTTGCGTAATTGCAGTTGCAATCTGTCGTAGGTTGACGACTGACTTCGCAACGCCGGCTTCAATCGCTGATCGCGGCATTCCGTAAACGACGCATGATTCCTCGGCTTCTGCGATAGCGCTCTCCGCTCCGCTGTCGTTCATCACTCTCATGCCCTTCATTCCGTCGCTACCCATGCCTGTCATAATGACGGAATGACGACGTAGCTCAGTAAAAGCCGCACACGATTCAAACATCGTATCTACAGAAGGACGATGGCCGCCCCTCGGCGCCTCATCCGATAGCTTAATACAGTAGCCATCGCGATCCTTCGCAAGCTCCATATGAAAGCCGCCTGGCGCGATATAAACAACGCCTGCAAATACGCGCTCACCCTGTACTGCTTCTGTCACATGCAGCGCGCTGAATGAGTCAAGACGCTGTGCGAGCGAGTGGGTAAATTTCGGCGGCATATGCTGAACGACGAGTACCGGAGCTGGAAAATCAGCTGGCAGCGCGGTAATTACTTCGTGCAGTGCACGAGGTCCTCCTGTCGAGGTGCCAATCGCCACCAAATGCCGGAAATTCCTATTCGGCGCTGGTTTACTCGTATTCTTCGCCGGTACATCCGAATCGGACTGCACCGTCTGTTCAGGCGCAGGCTGAAGCTTCTCCTTCTTCGCAGCCGACTTATTAAGTCCTTGCGTTGTTGCAGGCTTGCTTGGCTCCACCTGTTTCGACGATGATGCAGCTGTCTCGTTCATTGCAGCTTGATCGTACGTTTCCTTACTCGAATTTGCTGTATCCGAACGGCGCGAAGACTTAGGCATTGCAGCCGTATCGAATGTGAATGACTCTTTCTGCTTCGGTACAGCAGGCTTTCTCGGAGCAGGCGCCGATACTTGTTGGTATAGAGAGGAATGGCGCTTCGTCAACACCGCAATCCGCAGCTTCTCCAGCAGTTGTTCTCCGACCATTTGAATATCTGGCGAATTCGGTCCGGATGGCTTGCGGATAAAGTCAAACGCGCCATTCTGCAGCGCTCTGATCGTCTCTCGTGTTCCGTCATCACTAATGCTCGATAGCATAATAATCGGCGTTGGGTGGATGCGCATAATCCGTTCAAGCGCCTCCAAGCCGTTCATTTCTGGCATTTCGAGGTCCATCGTAATGACGTCCGGTTGATTTACACGAACAGCCTCAATGGCTTCTCTGCCATTGTTGGCAGTGCCAATAACCACAAACTGCGGATCTAGCGCGATTAGATCACAAAGAATTTTGCGCATAAACGCGGAATCATCAACCACAAGTACACGTGATGTTGCAGTCATAGATGCAGCCTCCCATTTCAAAGGATTATTTTGAAAGTCTGAACATTTTATGTAGAAACCCTTTGACACCGTTGCTGGTGGCCCCTGAAACACCTGGGACATCGGCAAATTGCTTGGCGATATCCATGATTGTCTTTGATGCAACTGTGCCTGGAAATGCGATTGAAAAAGGTACTTGTTTCTTTACCGATTTGGGTACATTCGGATCATCTGGCAAATATCCGAGCACAGGCAGTTCAAGATTCAGGAAGCGCTGGGCGACTAGCGCCATCTTGTCCGCTGTCGCCTTACCTTCCTTAGCATCTGTTGCACGGTTCACGATAAGCTTGAATTTCACGTCATGCTCCATCGCGGTCACCATCTTAATCAGCGCGTATGCATCTGTAATTGATGTTGGCTCGGGTGTTGTGACGATAATCGTCTCTTGGGCGGCGGTAATGAATTTAATCGTTTCCTTCGAAAGGCCTGCGCCTGTATCGAACAAAATTACATCATACTCACCATGCAACCGACCAATTTGTTCCGCGAAGTAATCAAGCTGCGCCGAAGATAGATCGACGAGATCCTTAAAACCCGAACCACCAGCGATAAAATGAACACCGTGCGGACCCTCCTGGATAATATCCCAGATCGTCTTCTCCTGCTTTAGTAGATGATAGAGATTATAGGGAGAGGAAACGCCCATAAGCACATCAATGTTCGCCATGCCAATATCCGCATCAAATATGAGCACTTTCTTGCCGAGCTGTTGTAGCGCCAGGCAGAAGTTCAAACTGAAGTTTGACTTCCCGACGCCGCCCTTCCCGCTAGTAACGGTTACGATTCGAGTTGCTCTGCCTTCTTCACGCATCGTCGCATTGTTCCGAACCAAGTTTCTTAGCGCTTCCGCTTGATCGTTATTTATCATCAGAAGCCCCCAGCAATTGTTCGACATAGCTGGCTGCTTGGAATGGGGCGATGTCATCCGGAACCGTCTGACCGCATGCGACATACGTAGGTTTGAGGCCGTGCTCAAGCGCTAAGTTCAGAATCGCTCCGCACGCGTGCGTCTCATCTTGCTTCGTGAAGAGCACATGGTCAATACCGTATTTGGCAAAATTACCGGCAACCGTCGACATATCGCTGAACTTGCCCGTTAGGCTGAGTACCAGATAAGTCATCGAATGACTTCCTGACTGCAGCAAGCTGTTCACTTCGGATACATAAAGCTCATTGCGGAAATTACGTCCCGCCGTATCCATGAAGATCAGCTCGCGTCCTTCAAGCTGCTTAAAGGCTCTCGTCACCTCAGCAGGAGAGAAGACGACTTCAAGTGGTACATTGAGGATCGTTGCATATGTGCGCAACTGATCAACTGCTGCAATCCGGTACGTATCGGATGTAATAAATCCGACTTTACGTCCAGCTTTCAATGTTTGCTCAGCGGCAAGCTTCGCAATAGATGTTGTTTTGCCGACACCAGTCGGACCAACAAAATGGATGACCTGCGTATCGCGGCTAATTTGATTCGCTTCAAACTTGCGCATCCAACCGATCAAGATCCGTCGCGCACAGCCCCAAACATATGCCGTGTCATCATCGGCAGCAATAGCAATACCATGTTGCTTCGCTTCATTCATCTCGGCTTCAACCTGCTCGATCAACTGATCAATCCATTGCTGATCGACTTCTTGATCTTCCAACTTGTCTTGAAGTGCCTGGATGGCAGCCGGTCGTGCTTCCTGCTGCTGTTGTTTCGACATTCGCACAATCCACTGCTTCATGTCGCGAATCTCAGCAAGCAAATGATCTTCCGTCAGTAGCGGTTTGCGAACATCTTGAGCAAGCACCTCTGGCGCTACCGCTACAGGCACCTCACTCGGAGCCGCTGTTCTTGCTCCATAAGCAGCCGCTGGAGATATCTTCGGAAGCTCATGGACTTCTGTTGCCGTTGCTGCAGCTCTTGCCTGCTTCACTTCAGCCGCATGGCTGAGTACTGCATCGAATACGGATGCAGCAGCCGGTGAAGGCGCTGCGGGAACTACTGGTTTGGGCGATGCTTGGGGCATTGCATTAGGTCTGGCACCGACTGCAGTTTGCGTGCGAGCCGGCGGCTTCGCTTTCGAGCTCGAACTTGAATTGTTGGCGCTACCAGTCTCTACAGCGGCGATAACTTCTGTCTTCTTCTTGCCGAACATGCCAAGAAATCCGCCGACGCGAATTTCTTTGGTGTTTAAAATTACGGCATCTATGCCGAGTTCACTTCGAATCATGGGAAGTGCCTCAGGTAAGGCATTGACGACATAGCGCTTTACCTTCATAGATTCACCACTCCAATGCTCTGTACTTCAATACTAGGTTCAAGCTCACTGTACGAGAGAACCGGAATGTCCTGCATCGTACGCTCAACAATTTGGCGAAGGTACATCCGAATTGTTGGAGAAGCGAGTACAATCGGCTGATGGCCAGATTGAATCTGCTTGTTCACTTGTTCATTCAGTTTCTGATAGATCGTCTGCGTTGACACCGGATCCATCGCCAAGTAGGTGCCTTGATCGGATGATTGTACCGACTCTGCTATCTTCTTCTCTAACAGCGGACCTACCGTAATAACTCGCAGCGTGTCGCCATTATGGGAGAATTGCTGTGTAATCTGTCTGGATAGCGCCTGACGCACATATTCAGTAAGGATATCTGGATCTTTCGTATAAGCACCATGATCGGCGAGTGATTCGAAGATCGTAACCATATCGCGAATCGAGATTTTCTCACGAAGCAGCTTCGCAAGCACCTTCTGAATATCACCGACATTCAGAATGGATGGGATAAGCTCATCCACAAGTGCAGGGTAAGACTCGCGAACATTCTCGATAAGAGCCTTCGTTTCTTGGCGGCCGATCAGCTCATGTGCATGGCGCTTGATAAGCTCAGTCAAATGAGTCGCCACGACTGACGGTGGATCAACTACGGTATATCCGAGCAGCTCTGCACGTTCCTTCGTTGCTTCATCGATCCAGATCGCCGGTAAGCCGAATGCAGGCTCCATCGTTTCAATACCAACGATCGAATCATCATCAAAGCCTGGGCTCATCGCCAAGTAGTGATTCAGCAGCAGCTCGCCACGAGCAACCGTGTTGCCTTTGATCTTAATGACGTACTCGTTCGGTTTGAGTTGAATATTGTCTCGAATCCGGATAACCGGTACGACAAGACCAAGCTCAAGTGCACACTGCCTGCGAATCATAATAATTCGGTCAAGCAAGTCACCGCCCTGCTGCGTATCCGCGAGCGGTATAAGACCATAACCGAACTCGAATTCGATCGGATCGACCTGCAGCAGACTGATGACACTTTCCGGGCTGCGAACCTCTTCGATTTCTTGTTCTTCCACGAGCATATCTTGTGCTTGTTGCTCCTTCGTAAGGTTCGACTGCATCCGGAATCCTGCATATACGATAATTGCTGCAAACGGGAGTGTCGCAAAAGGACCAATTGGAGTTCCTAGACCGAGCAGCGTAATCGTTCCAGCTACAATGTAAAGCAGTTTCGGATAGCGGAACAATTGCATTGTCACATCATGCGCCAAATTGCCTTCAGAAGCAGCACGAGTAACGATTAAGCCTGTCGCTGTGGAGATGAGAAGTGCTGGAATTTGGCTGACAAGTCCGTCACCGATCGTCAGAATGGAGAACGTATTGATCGATTCACTGAAGGAAAACCCGTGAACAGCCATCCCGATAATGAATCCACCGATCAAGTTAATGATCAGGATAATGATGGAGGCTATGGCGTCACCTTTAACGAATTTAGTGGCACCGTCCATGGAACCGTAGAAATCGGCTTCCTTCTCAATCTTCTGGCGACGCTCTCTTGCTTGCATCTCGTTAATGAGACCCGCATTCAAATCCGCATCAATACTCATCTGTTTACCAGGCATCGCATCGAGTGTGAAGCGAGCCGCAACCTCTGCGACACGCTCCGAACCTTTCGTAATAACGATGAACTGCACAACAACTAGAATAAGGAATACGACGAAACCGATGGCGATCTGCCCGCCTGCAACCCAGCTTCCAAACGTATGTACGACTTTCCCTGCTTCCGCTTTGGACAATATGTTACGTGTGGTTGATACATTAAGTGCGAGCCGGAATAAAGTCGTAATGAGGAGCATGGAAGGAAAGATGGAGAATTGCAGTGCGTCGTTCGTATTCATGGATATAAGCAAAATCATCAAAGCGATTGAAATGTTGATGATCAAGAGCACGTCCATTAAGCCGGTTGGAATCGGAATGACCATCATAAGAACGATGCCGATGATCCCGATAAGAATTGTCAGGTCTCTAGCCTTCATGACGTACCCTCCTCCACTGATGATTGCTGCTAATGTTACTTCACTTTTTGCTTCAATTTATATACATATGCCAGCACTTCCGCCACAGCTTGGAAAAGATCGGCTGGAATCGTGTCACCAATTTCCGCCCGATCGTACAACGCTCTGGCAAGCGGCCTGTTTTCCATCATTATGACGCCATTCTCCTTCGCCACATCTTTAATCCGCAATGCTACGAAATCCATCCCTTTAGCAATAACGGTCGGAGCTTCCATCGTCGCCCCATCGTACTTGAGCGCGATCGCGAAGTGAGTTGGGTTCGTGATAACTACATCAGCTTTAGGCACTTCCTGCATCATTCGCTGCAATGCCATACGTCGCTGACGCTCTCTGATTTTGCCTTTAATGAGCGGGTCGCCCTCTGTCTTCTTGTGCTCATCTTTGATATCTTGCTTGGACATGCGTAAGCTCTTCTCGTGCTCAAAGCGCTTATATAGGAAATCAAAGTAGGCGAGAATAACAAGGACTGCACCAATCTCTATCCCGAGCTTAATCGTGATGTTTGCTACGTAACTAAAAATGTCGCCAATTGGAACACGCGCGAGATTCATAATCTGCGTTCTCTCGTTCCATAGTGCCCGATAGACAATTAGTCCGATTACCAACAATTTCAAAATATTTTTGATGAACTCGACTAAAGCGTGCATGGATACGATATGTTTGAATCCGCTTATCGGATTCAGTTTGTTCAGCTTCATCTTGATCGGTTCACCAGTGAACAGGATACCGACTTGCCAATAATTCGCCAACAATGCCACGAGTATAGCGATGCCGAAGATTGGAGCTAGAAGCATGAAGCTCTGCATCATGATGTCGGAGAACAAGGAAACGACGTTGCTCTTAGTCACTTCCATCAACAATCTCTGTTCAAAGATCAAACCGAAAAGATGCAGAATACGTACTTTGTAATAACCACCTAGAGCAAAGAAGCTAAGAAAAATAAACAATAGAATGAGCGCGCCCGGTATTTCCTGACTTTTGGCAATCTGACCTTTTTGACGTGCTTCTTGCCGTTTTCTTGGTGTCGCACGCTCTGTTTTTTCCTGATTGAACAACTGTAGATCGAGCGTGAAACGGTACTTCACCATAAGTATTAGCCCTCCCCCTTAAGCTGCGGGTCCTTGTAGAATGGAGAAAAGCTTCTGCATCGCAGTGAACATCTGGTCAAATAAGTGCTCGTAGATGATAATCAATCCCGGCATCATTACGCTGAGCATCAGTAAACCGACTAGAAGCTTAATCGGAATTCCGATAACAAACACGTTGTACTGAGGTGCTGTTCGTGCGAGAAAACCGAGCCCTACATCTGTCAGGAACATCGCTACGACGAGCGGTGCTGACATTTGAAGCGCAAGCATGAAGGATTGGACAAGCATCGTCGTAAGAAATGTAGATATGCTTCCTGAATGCACATGAGCAAACAGCGTATTCGAGAGCGGTATCCATTCATAGCTTTGAATGAGTGCTGAAAGCAAAAAGTGATGTCCATTGATAGACAAGAATACCAGCGTTGCGACCATGCCTTTAAAGTTACCGAGCAGCGGTGCCGAAACACCTGTCATCGGGTCAAGGATGTTCGCCATCCCGAAGCCTATCTGCATATCAATAAAGCTTCCGGCTGTGTTGATGATCGTAAAGAACATATAAGCAGTAAAGCCTAGTAGAACGCCTGCGAGAATTTCTCGAAATATAGCAAGGATATATTCGGCATCAGGCACAATCGTTTGCTTCAAGCCATACGTTAAAAAGACAAGCAGTGATACAAAAAAACAGAGCCCCAATTTAAACGTTTTTGGCACATTTCGAGTCGAGAATACAGGTGCAACGACGAAAAAAGCTGTTATTCGACAAAAAATAAGCAAAAAAATAGGGAACCCTTGAAGAAAAATCTCCATCGATCCACAGCCTATCCGATGTATTTATACAAGTTACTCAGCAGATTGTAGGTGAAATCGACCAGTGTGTTCAGTATCCACGGACCAAAAAAAAGAACGGATAACAGTACTGCAGCAACTTTTGGTATGAAAGCAAGTGTTTGCTCTTGGATCTGCGTTGTCGCTTGAAAAATACTGACGGCCAAACCGACAATGAGGCCTATCAGGAGCATCGGTGCGCTGGCCTTAAGCACCGTGTATACCGCTTGCCCTGCTAAGGTAATGATGAAATCAGTACTCATTCTTATGCACTCCCTTGCAATTGCTAGCCGTTGAAACTAAGCAGCAATGATTTGACGATTAGATACCAGCCATCTACGAGAACGAAAAGCAAGATTTTGAACGGGAGCGAAATCATGACAGGCGGTAACATCATCATCCCCATCGCCATGAGCGTACTGGCGACAACCATATCAATAATTAGAAACGGAATGAAGATCATGAATCCCATCTGAAATGACGTTCGAAGCTCACTAAGCGCATAAGCTGGAACCATCACCGTAATCGACACATCCTCGTAAGACTTCGGCTTCTCCGTCTTCGTATATTTCAGGAAGAGAAGCAAGTCTTTCTCACGCGTCTGATTCATCATAAACTTCTTGAGCGGAACCGCCGCTTTACTCAGCGCCTGCGTTTGCGTCAGCTCGCCTTTCAAGTAAGGCTGCAGTGCAACCTGATTCATAGTGCCCAAAGTTGGTGACATAATAAAGAAGGTTAGAAACAGTGCAAGTCCGACAAGCACTTGGTTCGGCGGCATTTGCTGCGTACCAAGGGATGTCCGAACGAAACTGAGCACAATTACAATTCGAGTGAAGCTCGTCATCAGAACAAGAATGCCTGGTGCTACACTTAGCACTGTTATGATAAGAAGCAGTGACAAAGCGCTCGAATCCGGCGCACCACTTCCACTTCCGTCGCCGATACTAACACTTACATTCGGAATCGGCTCGGCAAAAGCATGTGCATGAAAGAGTAAACCTACCAATTGAAATGCAAAAACTGTCCATAAGATTTTTCTGTTCATTCGTCCAACAACCGATCGTTTTGTTTTTGCTCGTGCAGCAACTCTTCAACCTTCTGTTTTTGACCCGATTGCCGCCTCATACCGTTGTTGAGCAGTTCCTTGAAAGAAACTGCTTCTTGCCACGGCTCGTTCGTTGGCTCATCAGCCTTCGAGCTTTTGCGGAATCTATTCAAAAAATCAGTAATCGTTGGTGAGTTCCATGCGCGTCCATTCTGCTGTTCAATTGCAGTGAGTACACTTTCAGCTAGATCAGGATCCTCGATCTTGTCCAGCAGCGTGATGTCTTCGCCAACACCGACGACATAGACTCTTCCTGCAAGTTCAATAACTTGTACCGACTTGTTCTGGCCAAGCGGGATACCACCTAAAGTGCGAAGCGCCCTACTCGTTCCCCATCCGCGATTCCGGCTAGCTAGAAATTTGATAACGAGAAGAATGAGACCAATGACGATCATCAGCGCGACGATAACCCAGGCATAGTAACCAATGCTGGTTCCTATGACGGGCTTATCATCTTCTACTGGTGTATCTGCTGATGCGAGACTTGCTGTCACTAACCAGCCGAAGATGGTTAAGCCAGCAAGCCGATATTTCTTTAAAGCTTCCATACAATTAACCTAATGTTTTCTTGATCGCTTCAATAACGCGGTCAGCTTGGAACGGTTTAACAATGAAGTCTTTCGCGCCTGCTTGAATCGCATCGATAACCATCGCTTGTTGACCCATAGCGGAGCACATAATGACTTTCGCATTGCCGTCTATTTTCTTAATTTCTTTCAATGCTGCGATGCCGTCCATTTCAGGCATTGTAATATCCATCGTGATTAGGTCAGGCTTGAATTCCTTGAATTTCTCGATTGCTTGTGCGCCGTCTTGCGCTTCCCCTACTACTTCGTATCCGTTTTTCGTCAATATGTCGCGAATCATCATTCTCATGAATGCTGCGTCGTCTACGACCAATATGCGATTTGCCATTGTTGTGTTTCCCCCTAAGGATTATTGTAATTTTTGGATACGATCCCATTGGCTAACAATATCAGTTACACGCACACCGAAATTCTCATCTATAACGACTACCTCGCCTTTAGCGATCAGTTTGTTATTTACTAGAATATCGACTGGTTCACCTGCTAGCTTGTCCAGCTCAATGATTGAACCTTGTGACAATTCAAGAATATCCTTAATTTGCTTCTGAGTTCTACCTAATTCTACTGTGACCTTAAGCGGTATGTCGAGCAATAAATTTAAATTTGACTCCTCTGCTTGCACATATGGCGCACCTTGGAAATTCGCGAATTGGACTGGCTGTATATTCACGTTTCGGTTAGCTGGTGCTCCGTATGTTTGGGGCATATGCGGTGCTGATGCATACTCCGGCATTGGCGGTGGCATATAAGCTGCCGCTGGTGGTGCTACAGTTGCCGGCGGCGGTGTGTGAACCGGCGCTGGTGCCGGCACTGGCGCTGCTGCAACGGCTGCAGGTGCCGGCGTACTTATCGAAGCTGGTGCTGGCGTAGGCTCGGAAACGCCTCCCATTAATGTGTCTACCATTTCTTTGGCGAACGAGATTGGGAGAAGCTGCATGATTGTCGAGTCGATCAAGTCACCGATTTTCAGACGGAACGCTATTTTGATAAAAGTATCGTCTTGCGGTAACTGCTCCATCCCGTCTCCATTATTAACATCAAGAATGTCGATGCCTGGAGGCGAGATATTAACGAAGCGGTTGAAGATCGTAGACATTGAGGTTGCGGATGAACCCATCATCTGATTCATCGCTTCCTGAACGGCACTAATATGAATCTCGTTAAGCTCTGATCCGAGCAGCTTGCCTTCTCCGCCAAGCATCAGGTCTGCAATCGTTTGGGCATCCTTCGTCTTAATTACTAGAGAGTTGATACCCTGGAAGCCATCCACGTAGCTGACCGAAACGGCAACATGCGGTTTAGGGAACTCATCGTCGAGCTCGCTGCGCTTGATAAGCGATACTTCAGGCGTTGTGATGTCTACCTTCCGGCCAAGCAGTGTCGAGAGCGCAGTCGCGGCACTACCGAACGTAATATTGCCGATTTCGCCTAGCGCGTCTTGCTCAATCGAGCTGAGGTGACTGTTTAATTCCTTCTCACGGTCGAATGGCTCCGGCATATCAGGCTCATCGGAAGATTGACGCAGCAAGGCATCAATTTCTTCTTGAGATAAGTAATCTTTACTCGTCATAATCTTCTTCCACTCCTTCGGTGAGAACTTCATCGATTTGAATTGCCATACGATCCTTAACCGAACCTGGGCTGCCGATAAATTTCAGTTTTTCCCCTACTTTAATATCAAGCCCTTGATCGATTGATTTAGTAAGCGATATGACATCCCCAACCGAAAGCCCCAGAAACTCGCGAATCGAAATGCTGGATTGACCAAGCTCAGCTACGATAGGCAATTTCGCCTTCGTCACCCGCTGCTTTAGGATTTCCACCTCTTCAGGCGCCCTTGTCTTCTTCTGTGAAACAAACCAATGGTGGACAGACAAGCGCGACATGATGGGCTCAATGACGACATGCGGGATACATAAATTTATCATCCCCGTTGTATCGCCAATTTTGGTGCTTAGCGAGATCAGTGCAATCGTTTCGTTAGGCGATACAATTTGCATGAACTGCGGATTCGTCTCAAGCGCTTCGAGTCTTGGCTGAATATCCATGATGGTCTTCCAAGCCTCTTGCAAGCTCTCAAATGCACGGCTGAATATTCGTTCCATAATGTTTGTTTCAATTTCAGTCAGTGCATTTATCTTGGAAGGCGCCAGACCTTGACCGCCTAACAAACGATCGAGCATCGCATAGGCGACGTTCGGATGAACTTCAAGGACCATTCGACCTTCGAGCGGTTCAGCCTCAAAAATGTTGAGGATGGTCATCTTCGGAATCGAGCGGATAAACTCGTCATATGGCAATTGCTCAACTTGAACTACGCTTATTTGGACAAATGTGCGAAGCTGCGCTGAGAAATAGGTGGTCAAGTATCGCGCGAAGTTTTCGTGTATCCGAGTCAAACTTCGGATATGATCCTTCGAGAAACGGACCGCACGTTTAAATTCGTATAGCCGAATTTTCTTCTGCGTCTCTTCCTTTTTCAGTTCTTCTGCATCCATCTCTCCGGATGATAAAGCAGCAAGCAACGCGTCAATCTCGTTCTGCGACAGAACATCAACCAATTATCTCACCCCCTTCAAAGGAATGCGGTGTTCTTAAGATGATTACAGCTTCGTTACAATAAAGTTGGTGACTTCAACTTTGATTAGCTTGCCTTCCGGCAGCTCCGGATTGATCAGGTTGAGAAGCTTCGCGCAGAGTAAGTCTTTTCCTGCGGAACCGTTTATCTCTTCTGGCTTCATATCCGACAATGTACGGATGATGATCGGTTTAATTTGAATCTCTTTAATTTTCTCGAAATCTTCTTTCGTCGATTTCTCATCTAATTGAAAAGCAAGCCCAAGAACCGCGATATACTCTGGGTCCGAAAGATTGGTTTTGATATCCGCAATCTCGCTTGTTAGTTCAACGCGATCATCTGCGGTAAGCTTCTTTGTTTCAACAGATGCAGCGTTATTCGCAGCTTTGTTAGTCGCGTTGTTAGTTTTGTCATCCCCCATAATCGAGTTTAGCAGGATAACAGCCACGATAGCGATTAGCGTGATAGCAAGCAGAATCGAGATTAGCCAGGGCAGCAGTTTTTTCATTGTGATGGTCCCTCCGTTTGATCACTCTTTAGGGTCGCCGCATAGACGCCGATCGAGCGAAGATAAGACTGTATGGAGGAAATTACTTCGGTTGCTTTCTCCAACACCAGTATTTTTTTACCTGTTGTCATTGTAATCAAAGTATCAGGCGTTTCTTCTACCAGCTCAATAAGCAGCGCATTGATATGTAGGGACTTTCCATTCAGTCGCGTTACAGCGATCATGAGCTTCCTCCTTAACCTAGCAGGGAGGCGGAAAGCCTCCCTAGCGGTTATTTACCTAGTGCTTCAGGTTTACGACTTCTTGCAAAATCTCATCGGATGTAGTGATGATCCGCGAGTTCGCTTGGAAACCACGCTGTGCAACGATCATCTCTGTAAACTCGGAAGTCAAGTCTACGTTCGACATTTCGAGCTGACCGGAGATAATCGCGCCTGTACCGGCTTCTGCGTCGTTCGCAGTTGTCAGCGTTACCTCACCATCAATGTTCGCATTCGGTGTCATGCGGTACAGATTACCGCCGATCTTCTCAAGACCGTTCGGGTTCGTAACTTTCACAACACCAAGCTGAATGCCTGTGGAAGTGGCTGTGCCGTCAGCGCCTACTGCGATAATCGAGCCGTCTTGGGAAATCGTGAACGATTTAACCTCAGCCGGATCAAGCGTAATTGGGCCGCCGTTGGAATCAAGTACGAACATGCCATCGCCATTTACGAGCTGGCCTGCTGCATCTAGTGAGAAGTTACCTGCGCGAGTCAGGTATGGCGCCTCTGCACCATCGCCGGATGGGGAAACTGCGAAGAATCCGTCACCGTCAAGACGAACGTCAGTTGGCACGTTTGTTGTCATCGCGCTGCCTGGCGTATGTACTGTGTCGATCGACGCAATCGCTACGCCAAGACCAACCTGCTTCGCATTCACGCCGCCAGTTGTGCCTTCTTCCGGACGCGTAACACCGGAAACGGTTTGGCTCAAAATATCTTTGAACATAACGCGTCCTGCTTTAAAGCCTACTGTATTTACGTTTGCGATATTGTTACCGATGACATCCAGCTTCGTTTGAAAACCACGCATACCGGAAACGCCAGAGTACATAGATCTTAACATCGAGTAGTCAACCTCCTAGTGTTGTATAGCAGTTGTATTGAGCCGCTTCTGTCGTTCCACGGCTCTTCGGCTTCCTCATTAGGTCCAGCCGATTAATTCACAATGACTGCACTGTCTATCTGAGTGAACACATTTCCTTGCAGCTTACTGCCATCCAGTGCAGTAACGACCGTTCGCGTCGGGACATTGACTATCATCGCAATATCTTGATAAACGATCAATGAGTCTTTTGCTCCCTTTGCAGCCGCTTGATCGATTGCATTCGAGATCTTCGATAATGTCTCCGGCTTCAACGTTATTCCGCGCTGCGCCATCCTTGTTTCGGCATGATGGCTAAACTTCAGAACATTGCGATCCAGAACCTCTTGAAATGACTCCGTACGTCCAGCCGCCTGTTCTTTCTGGGCTGCTTTGTGTACCTGTGCGGTAGCAGTTAACCGTAAATGGCCAATTTTCATGACATCACTCACTGGTAGCTTCACCGCCTCTCTCGCCAATAGAGACGATGTCATCAAGATTGACATCAGTATTGCCGATTCTTGCATACTGCACTTTGTCTTTGATGACAATTGAATCCACAGTTCCTGTTTGTGTAAGCATTTCACCCGAATCGGAATAATCGTACCATTGCACGTCTTTACCAATCATACTGGAAACCATTCCAAGATTCTGGCGAAGACCAGCCAATTGATCCGACATATTCACAAGCTGCTCCACAGAGGAGAACTGCGCCATTTGAGCGATAAAGTCTTTATCCTCGAGCGGCTGCATCGGATCCTGGTTCTGCAGCTGCGTTACAAGAATGCGCAGAAAATCATCTTTTCCAAGAGAGGTATCTGCCGCTTTATTAGTAGCAGCATGTACGTTGCTGGAACTGTAATAAGGCCATATGTTGGTGGTGGAAACACGATCGGACATTTTCTGTCACCTCCGTTCTATCCAGTTATCGGTATTGAACAGACTGCGTGCTTGTCGTTAAGCAGTTGTATGAATACCTCGACCTAATCCCAAATCCTGATCGACTGCCTGTTCAAGCGTAAGCTCTTCGAGATCCGTGTTAAAGTCAAGATCAGTCTCCTTGCTCGAACCACCGCGTCCAGAAGTGCCTTGCTCTCTCCCGCTTTGACCATTGCGATCATGCTCTTGGAATAAATTCGTTTGAGCAGCGGTCTGTGAAACTTCCAGCTTATCGACTTGAAGACCTTGGGATTGAAGTGTAGAACGAAGCTGTGCCAACTGGTTCTCCAGCATATCCTTCGCCGCTACGGTATCAGTCAAGAACTGCGCGGTTACAACACCGCCATGAATGGAAATGTTCACGTTCACTTGACCCAAATGCTCTGGATTCAAGGTCAGCTGTGCTTGTGATATACCGTTGCCCGATGAAACCTGGAACTGTTTAACAACGAGCCCTTGAACCGTTGATGCGAACTGATTAACCGGAACCGGCTGCTGGATGACTTCCCTGGAGGAAGTTAGCTGCGTACGCCGCAAATCTTGACCCAGCGTGACAGTCGGCGCGTTCAGAGCGTTCAATTGCTGCTGCGAATCTGCTCGTCCAGCTTGTCCTTGTTGATCCTCAGCCTTCGGAACCACTTTCAGCAATCCTACATGAAGGAGCTGATGGGACATACGCTGAAGATGCGAGTTTGTCGTTACGGAAGCGGTTTGAACCGAACGAATCGTGTCCACTTGTTCGCTGCCAGCAGACTCAGTTAGCGCTTTAATCGCAGCTTGCAGGTCAGGCTTCGTCCCACTTAGGAGCTGCTCAGTCGCAATAAGTTGTTTGCTGATGAGCACATTCTGATCACGTCCAGCCGCACCTCCGCTTTTACTTTGCTGCAGTAATGCCCGCAAATCAGAAAGCGTTTCTTGCAGGCCAGACTTCAATGCTGCGATTACTTCAACGTTTGCACTCTTCGCATCTGAGCTAGTCTCCGTTAGCTGAGCAGTAGTTTGTTCGGTAGCTGCTTGCGTTCCTGTGGCAGTAAGTGCTGCAATTACCCCAAGCATTGTATCAGCTGTGCCGGCTTGATCACCAGTACCATCTGCTGAAAGCATATTAATGAAATCACTTTGAGCATCAGGCTGTTGCTGATTAGCCATTGGCATGCCAGTAAGCAAGCTCATCAAGCTGTCCAATTGAACAAGTGCGTCAGTCAAATTGCCTTCTGTTGTCGTATTCGCTAGCTGTTCAGCATCTGTATCATCGAGCTGTTTCAAGAGCGAGTCGATTGCGGCTAGCAGATCTTCCTTCGATAGATTGCCACCGAGTAAAGAAGCTAACAGATTCGCAGGAGTCTTCGGCATCACAGCAGCGTCGCCAGTTGTCTCACCGCCCGCATTCGCTGCAGGACTACCTGCCAGGGTTTGTGCAAGCGTTTGGACAAAAGCAGCGTTATCTCCGCCTTTAGCCGCAGAAGGTGCAGCAGTTGCTCCAGCTGGAGTTACGCTAGTTGGTGCATTAGAAACGGACATTTGCATATTTCTCACCTCCTTTCATCCTAGAAAGTCGAACGCGAGAATGTAGCTATTACTTACCTACCATCAGCTTCGAGACGAGCTGTGCAGTAATATCTTTGTTCAAGTTGGACATCTCCGCAATGATGGAAGCGCGGGATGCGTCCGTTACGGCGTTCAAGATCCTTAGTACTTTGCTAGGACTGACGTCCGCCATTTTGAGCAGCAGCTCAGCGGCTCGTTTAGGATCCATATTCGAGAACGTTGTGTTCAACTGTGTATTGCTCAGAACGGTGCTCGGCTGCGTCGCAGTCGATTCCTTCTTGTTGACTCTTGCTTGCAGAGCGGCAATTTGACGATCCTTAACCGTTTTCACGTCTTTCAGCATGATGGTAGCTTCGGCCGCTTTGGAAGGTGTCATCTTCTCAAGAATACGTACACGGTCATCCGGCTTCATTGCATCGAGGACCAGCACCGTTTCTGCCATCTCCATGCTCTCCAAGATTGGAGCTGCCTTGCTTGGCGAGATCTTGCCATACATCGTAGCAAGCTCACTAATCTTGCTCTGATATTCGGCATCCTCAAGCTGCTTCTCCGCTCCAGCCTGCTTCAGCGTCTCTATCTCTGCTTGCAAAGCTTTTACTTGCCCAGACAGCTGCGTCTTCTCATCCGTTGCTTTCGTGAGCGCCGCCCCTTTCGTAGCGACCATCGCCTTAAGCTCAGCGATCTTGGCATCTGAATTCTCCGCTTTGATCTTTCCTTCATCTACAGCTGTTCCATCTTCTGCTGTAGGGTCAGGCAGTACCTTACTCAAGAACGGAATCGAATTCCCGATCTCAAGAGCTCTGTTGCGTAGATCGAAGTTAAACAGCGTAACAAGTACGCCGAGCAGAATGAGTGTGAAGAGAATCGGCGTTACGAAAAACATAAACCTCTCAAATCCGCTGTATCCTTGCTTTTCCATTTCCATGTCTGCCAAAATAATTCCCTCCCTCGGGCGTCGCTCCCGATTCGCAATGCAACATTAATTATTGTGCGGCGTACATAAACCTTGCGGTAGCGATCTCATCGAGCTCATTCTGTTCTCTTACCATCATGTCAGCACGGAAACGATCATGTGCGTTCGACTTCGTTTTCTGCCATACCTTCTCGTCCATCATCCGGTCGGATAACACTCGGCGACCTGCCTCAACGGCAATTTCTGCTTTCTTGACATCTGCAAGCTTGTGAACAACTCTGCTGTCGAGATGTTCGATGTATTGCTGCATGGCGAGCAGCTCCGATAGGCTCACCGCTTGGCTTGATGCGGCCCCAAGCCGTTCGGCCCAAGAAGCCCTCTCTTGCCGCAGCTGCTGCAGCGACTGCTCTTCATTGTTAAGCTTGCCGATGACAACGGACAGCTGCCACTCGGCTTGTGATTTCTCGCTCGTCTTCAAGTCGACGATCTTCTGGTAGGCGTACTGAAATCGAGCCATCTAACTGAGTCATCTCCCTAGGTTCATGTAGAAATCCCGGATTAGTCGATCTTTTGATTCCTCATAACCGGCCTTTTCTGTCGTTTTCTGTTTGGTAAAAGCTTGAATGGTGTCGAAAAATTCGATAGATTGGTCAATTTTTTCATTTGACCCTCGTTGGTACGCCCCAATATTAATTAGATCTTCCGAATCTCTATAAATAGACATGAGACGTTTGAGCTCATTGGCGGCATCCTGTTGCTCTTCCGGGACGATTTCCTTCATGACCCGGCTAATCGATGCCAAGACGTCGATTGCTGGAAAATGTCCTTTGTGCGCCAGTGCTCGGCTGAGGACGATGTGTCCGTCAAGAATGCCTCGAACGGCGTCGGCAATCGGTTCATTCATATCATCGCCATCAACGAGGACGGTGTAGAATGCTGTAATCGAACCGTGCTGCCCTGTCCCTGCTCGTTCGAGCAGCTTAGGCAGGTTTGCGAATACAGAAGGTGTGTAACCTCGCGTTGCAGGCGGTTCGCCGATGGCAAGACCGACTTCACGCAGCGCCATCGCATAGCGTGTTACCGAATCCATCATGAGCATGACGTTAAGTCCACGATCTCGGAAATACTCTGCAATTGTTGTGGCAATCAGCGCTCCTTTAATTCGGATTAACGCTGGTTGGTCCGAGGTCGCAACGATCACGACTGATCTTGCAAGCCCTTCTGGACCGAGATCCTTCTCGATAAACTCGAGAACTTCGCGACCGCGTTCACCGATAAGCGCAATAACATTGACGTCGGCAGAAGTATTTCTAGCTACCATGCCTAGCAATGTACTCTTGCCCACACCGGAACCGGCAAAGATACCGATCCGTTGTCCTTGGCCTACCGTCAATAGTCCGTCAATCGCGCGAACACCGATGCTAAGTGGATCTTTCACACGCGGCCTTGCGAGCGGATTACTTGGCTGATTATAGGTCGAATGATGTGGCAATCGGCTCGGGAGATGAGAGCCGTCAAGCGGCTGTCCAAGACCGTCCAACACTTTTCCAAGCAATTCGGAGCCTACTTGAACCGTTAGAGGTTTGCCAGTACCGACAACATCACAGCCTGGGCCGATGGATGTAAGCTCGCCAAGCGGCATTAGAATGACTTTGTTATCCCGGAAACCAACTACTTCCGCTTTGAGTGGTTTGGAGGATTTAGCTGGGTAGATCAAGCAAACATCACCGATGCTGGCGTCCGGACCTTCGGATTCAACCGTCAGGCCAATAACTTGCGTCACCTTGCCATTTACTCTGACAGGGTCAAGCGGGCGAAGATGTTCGATATAGCGATCAGCATCAAGTCTACTAGCTCTCATCTGCTATCCCTCGTTCGTCGGCTTGTAAGGCAAGCCCTATCAATTCTCGTTTGATTTCGGCAAGCTGTGTATCAATACGAGCGTCAATGCTGCCAAATGAAGAACGAATGACACAACCGAATTCTTTGACCGAGACGTCCGGTACTATCTGAAGCTCGGCCTGTGAATCTATGACAAGCGAAAGTTCTTCTCTTGCGGCTTGTACAAATGTAAGCTGCTGTGGGGAAACACAGAGTGTAATAACACCTTGCTCACGCCGCCGTTCAAGCGACTTGCGAATAATATCAAGCGACCAGTTCGGATCAACGTTCAGCTGCTTGTTAATAATTTTCTCAGCAATCGCCGTACTTAGCGCCACCACGAAAGGTTCAGCTTCTTGAATGATCTGCTCCTTCGTTTCGTAAGCGGAGTCTAGTATCGCTTTTGCTTCTGTCAGCATGACTTCCCACTGGGCGTATACCTCTGAAGTAGCTGCATCTCTTCCTTCCTGGTAGCCTTGAGAGTAACCATCTTGACGAATTTGCTCTTGCAATTGTTCATCCTGTAAACGCCGCTCCAACCACCATTGGTCGATTTGAGCATTTGCATCTTCATACATCGTCTCGATCTGCTCGCCTGTCTCTTGAATGCGCTGGTTTGCAAATTCCTCAGCGTCATCCAGGATTTGTTCCCGAAGCGAAATAGTTTCTGCTGATGGGCCGACTGGTACATTCTGTTCATCAGTTGGTAGTGCAGGTTCGTACTTGTTGTACCATTCAAGCCGCTTTAAGTCTTCAACTGAGATCACATGCGACGATTTGAACAACCTAGACAATGATATCATCTCCTCCGCCGCGGGCGATGATAATCTCGCCAGACTCTTCCAGTCTACGGATGGTTGCTACGATGCGAGTTTGTGCCTCTTCGACGTCACGCAGCCGAACAGGTCCCATGTATTCCATTTCTTCCTTGAAGGATTCCGCCATCCGTTTGGACATGTTGCGGAAGATCGCTTCGCGAACCTCTTCGCTCGCCACTTTAAGCGCAAGCTGCAGATCGGCGTTCTCGATATCGCGGATAATGCGCTGAATCGAACGGTTGTCGATGTTGACGATATCTTCGAAGACGAACATTCTTTTTTTGATTTCCTCTGCAAGCTCTGGATCTTGAATTTCGAGCGCATCGAGAATAGTACGTTCTGTACCGCGGTCGACGCCGTTCAAAATTTGAACGATTGATTCAATACCGCCCGCAGTAGTGTAATCTTGAGTAACGGTAGCGGACAGCTTCTGCTCGAGAATACGTTCAACCTGCGAAATAACTTCAGGGGACGTACTGTCCATAAGCGCAATTCTGCGAGCAACTTCAGCCTGCTTCTCTTGCGGAAGTGACGATAGAATCTGCGATGACTGCTCTGCTTGCAAATAAGAAAGGACGAGTGCAATTGTTTGAGAATTCTCGTTCTGAATGAAGTTGAGAATTTGGCTCGCTTCTGCCTTGCGGGCAAAATCGAAAGGCCGCACTTGCAGCGTCGCGGTCAGGCGTCCGATAACTTCCATCGCCTTGGACTCGCCGAGCGCTTTCTCCAGAATCTCGCGAGCGTATGAGATACCGCCTTGCGATATATATTCTTGCGCGACACAAATTTGGTGAAACTCGCTCATAATATTTTCTTTGTCCAGGTTTTCTACTTTTCGCACGTTGGCGATTTCGAGCGTTAGCTGCTCAATCTCTTCTTCTCTTAATTGCTTGAAGATTTGAGCAGAAACTTCAGGACCGAGCGAAATTAATAATATGGCTGCTTTCTGACGACCACTGAATCCACCTTGATATCTTGCCATTCCAGCCACCTCTATTCATCCACAAGCCAAGTCCGAAGCAAATTGACAAATTCCTCGGGTTTGCGCTTGGCCAGTGTTTCAAGCTGTTTGCGTACTTGATTCTCATTCGTAACATTCTCAAGATCGATTGTCGGATACTCGACTTTGCCTGGCGTTTCAGCCATTTCCTGAACAAGAGCTGCTTGTCTGCGGCGTCTAACGACCATGTAACCAAGTCCACCGATAATTGCAAGAGCTGCAACTCCGATTGCTGTCAACCAGCCTGTCGAAAGTATTGCGGAAGAAGTTGCTCCGCCATTGTCGACGAATGTTGAAGCCATAATCGAAATTTTCTTCTGAATCAGTGCATCATTATTCACATCTTGACCGGACTCTGCGAGTTGGGAGCGAATAATTGTCGATAAGAAATTGTTCATCTCTGTCTTCGCTTCGGCGCTCAATGCACTCTTCTCAACACCTACGCTGATAGACAAGTCTTTTATCACATAAGGCGCGGACTCAATCGTATTCAAAATTTTGTTGTAATCATAATTTGTCTCTCGGTTATTCTCTTCGCTGCTACCGCCGCTTGTGGCGTCAGTTGCCTGATAACCTGGGACATCCGTCTCGCCAGTTCCAGCAACACCGCCGCTGCCGCCAGTTCCGCCAGTTGCCGTCTTGCTGTTCTCCTTTTCACTAAGGATAATACCGTTGTTATTATTGTTCTCTAGCGGAGAAACGAGCGATTGATCCGATTTCTTCTTATCGAAATTGAAGGAGCTCGATACCGTTACAACCAGGTTCTTCATACCAACCATCGGAACTAGCATCGCCTGTACCTTCTGCTTCAGATCATTCTCGAATTTACGCTGAATTTGATAATGTTCGTCAAGTAGCTCACTTCCTAGACCATTTCCGCCGATATTACTAGAAGGGAGTACTCCTTCAGGACTAGAGATCGTAATATTCTCTGCTTTAATATGGGGAATTGCCGTTTTCACGAGATTATAGTAGCCGTCGACTTCCTTCTGCTCCGGGCGATAACCAGGGCGGAACGTCATCGTGATGGATGCCGATGCTTCTTCTTTCTCTTCTGTCGTCATGAATGCCGTCTCTTCTGGCAAGTTCACGAGCACGTTGGAACTCTTAACGCCTTGCATCACGTTCAGGAGCTTCTGGATTTCACCATTCAATGCATTGCGGTATTGAATATCCATAATGCGGTCCGTTGGACCGAACATCGAGCCGCTATCGTTAAATTGATCAAACCCAATCGTACCGTTACGGACAAGCCCTTGAGAACCCGCTTCAACTTTAACTTTTGCCGCATTTGCAGCTGGCACCATAATGGTTTGTCCCGCATCAGCAAGTTTGTAAGAAATCTTGTTCGTATCGAGGTATTCCATAACGGCTGCTGCATCTGTACTGTCCAAATCCTGAAACGCTACTTCATAGCTGACTCTTGAAAAGAGGTATGTAAGTAACACTATAGTTAGAATCAGGATCCCCACTGAGGCTCCCAACCAAATTTTTTGTTTCTTCTCCATTGCATTCCAAAACCCAGCAATCTTCGCTCGGTATTGGGCTATTTTCTCGTTCACGATTTCACCTCACTTATGTCTCTAACCTGTGTCATTAGATTTGCATCCGCATTATTTCTTGGTAAGCCTCAATTACTTTATTGCGGATTTGCGAGGTGAGTTGCAAGCCAAGCTCAGCTTGCTGTGAAGAGATCATTACTTGGGACACATCTACATTGCCCAGAATATATTGATCATTCATCGCTTGTGCGTTCTGTTCTTGCGCGGCAACACCGTCAATTGCATTCTTCAGAAAATTGCTAAAGGATTGGGTCATTTCTGAAGGCGTCGTCTTATCTTTAATGCCGTTCGAATCAGGCAGTTTAACCGATTGTGTTTGGATCGGATTAAACGACATTGGGTTAATCAATGGAATCCCTCCGCTATTATCTCTGTTTATTTACCGATTTCAAGAGCTTTCACAAACATGCCTTTAGTCGCATTCAAGGCCGTAATGTTGGCCTCATAGGAACGCGATGCAGAGATCATATCAACCATTTCCTTCAGAACGTCGACGTTCGGCATCTTCACATACCCGTTCTCGTCAGCGTCAGGATGGCTTGGATCGTACACAAGCTTCGCTGGCGTCTGATCATCGATAATCCGCGTCGCCTTCACGCCAGGTGATGCACTACCCGCACCACTCATCTGACCATTCAGAATATCTGCAAAAGATTGCGATGTCGGCTCAAGGACAACCATCTTTCGCTTATAGGGTTCATATTTGCCATTTACAAATTGTCCCCTTGTCGTTTCGGCATTTGCGATATTCGACGAGATGACATCCATCCGGAGACGTTGGGCGGTTAGAGCCGATGCGCTAGCATCAAATCCATTAGAAAGTCTCATGCATTATGCTCTCCCTTCAATTCCGATGCGCATCATCTTAAAGTCATGATTAAGTTGCTGCACGTAGAAGTTGTAATTCAGCTGGTTCTTTGCGAGTAACGACATTTCTCGATCAATATCGACATTGTTAACGTCATTGTTCATGACAGTGGTCTCATCCGTAATCACTTTAGCTTCAGGGACCGAAGACGATTGCCCAATAGGAATGTGCCGCGCATTCGTGCGCCGGCCGATAAATTGAGAATTTCCGCTGCCCATGCTCTGTTCCAGCAGCGATTCAAAAAGGACCTCGGAGCGCTTGAATTTCGGCGTATCGACATTCGCTATATTGTTGGAAATCACGCGTTGGCGCATTTCCGCCGCATTAATAGCACCCTGTAATCGACTGAATTCCGGGCCATTCAACAAATTCACTGAAAAACCCCACTTTCCCATCTTGTGTAGTGTAAATATTCAACAGAATAACCCTCATTCCTTCTTCGTTCGACAAAGATTTATTAAAAATATGAGAGCATTGTGTCGAAGGAAAACCGTCAGATTAATATTCCTCAACTTGCTAAATTATTACAATGAGAAAAAAGCCCTATCTTTGTCGAAGATAGGGCTTAAAACAGGGATTATTGTACTGTTTTTTGAATGATTTTGTAATATTTCTTGCACTTTTATGAATTTTTATTCTTTTTAAGCTCGGTCAAGAGTTGGGTATTGAGGATACGAATATATGTCCCTTTCATACCGAGCGAGCGTGTTTCAATGACGCCAGCGCTCTCCAGTTTGCGTAACGCATTCACAATAACGGAGCGCGTAATGCCGACACGGTCCGCGATCTTAGACGCGACGAGAAGGCCCTCTTTGCCACTCAATTCTTCAAAGATATGCTCCACCGCTTCCAGCTCACTGAACGAGAGCGAGCCAACAGCAACGGCTACAACTGCACGGCTGCGCGCTTCCTGTTCAATTTCCTCCGCACGCTCACGCAGAATCTCCATGCCAACGATCGTACTGCCATATTCGGCCAGAATCAGTTCGTCGTCGCCGAACGGCTCTGAACCGCGCAGCAGAATGAGTGTCCCAATCCGATCGCGCCCGCCTACGATAGGAACAACGGTCATAATGCCTTGTCCTACCATCATCAAGAAGGATTCCTGTATACCTTCGTCAGGAGTCACATTCGTCACTGTTTCCTGCAAGCTCATGAAACGTTCGTTGCTCTCGTTCGAGAAACGCAGTTCAGATACAGGTAATGCGCGCAGCTGCTCATGCTGGAATGGGCCAACAGCGGCACAACCAAGCACTTTGCCTTTACGGCTAACAACAAACACATCCGCCTGTATCGTCGTACAGAGCACCTCTGCCATCTCACGGAAACTGAGCGCTGCGCCAGCTGCACGCTGCAGCAGCCGGTTCAGCGTTCTAGTTTTTGCTAATAAAACCATTACTCTATGCCCCCTACTTTCCAATCCGATCCCTTACAGTATATATTGACTTAGATCGCGATTTTTCGCAATATTACCAAGCTTCTCGCGCACATATTCCGGTGTAATGACAAGCTCCTCAAGCGACAGCTCCGGTGCTTCGAATGACAGATCCTCGAGTAGCTTCTCCAGAATCGTGTGAAGCCTGCGAGCCCCGATATTCTCCGTATTCATATTCACATCCGCTGCTATCGTCGCCAGTTCCTGAATCGACTCATCCGAGAACGTGATCGTAATACCTTCAGTCTCGAGCAATGCCGTATATTGCTTCGTTAGCGCATTCTTCGGCTCCGTCAAGATCTTCACAAAATCCTCTATACTCAGATTCGTAAGCTCTACACGAATCGGGAATCGGCCCTGCAGCTCTGGGATCAGATCAGATGGCTTCGCCATATGGAATGCGCCAGCTGCGATGAACAAAACATAATCCGTCTTCACTGGACCATACTTGGTCATCACCGTAGAGCCTTCAACGATTGGAAGAATATCACGTTGCACGCCTTCACGAGATACATCCGGGCCCGAACCACGGGTAGAGCTCGCGATCTTATCAATTTCATCGATAAAAATAATGCCGGACTGCTCAGCACGTAAAACCGATTCCGAGATCACATCATCCATATCAATCAGCTTATTCGCTTCTTCTTGAATGAGCGCTTTGCGTGCTTCTTTCACCGCTAGCTTCCTCTTCTTCGAGCGCTTCGGCATCAGTTGGCCGAATAATTCCTGCATGTTCGCGCCCATACCCATTCCTTCATTGCCTTGGCCTGCCAGCATATCGAGCATATTCGGGGAATTATCCTCTACCTCAATCTCGATCGTTTCATTCTCAAGCTTGCCTGCTGCGAGCTGCTCCTTCACTTGCTTGCGACGTTCCAGCACCTGCGCACTCTCTACCGGCTCATCATCAGTATCCTTTTCATTCGACTGATTGCCGAACAGCATTTCAAGCGGATTTTTCTGGGACTTTGGTTTCGTGGTTGTTGGGACAAGCAGTGTAACGATGCGATCATTCGCAAGCGTTTCCGCCTTATCTTTCACCTTTTCGGTCTTCTCCAGTTTCACCATCCGTATCGAAGTCTCGACGAGATCGCGCACCATCGATTCCACATCGCGGCCGACATAGCCGACCTCGGTGAATTTGGTCGCCTCTACCTTCACGAATGGCGCATTCACCAGCTTCGCCAGCCGTCTTGCGATCTCCGTCTTACCTACGCCTGTAGGCCCAATCATCAGAATGTTCTTAGGTACAATTTCATCACGTAACGCTTCATCAAGACGGTTGCGACGATAACGATTCCGCAATGCTACCGCAACTGACCTCTTCGCTGGTTTCTGGCCTACGATATATTTATCAAGCTCCGCAACAATCTGCTTCGGTGTCATTGCTTCATTTGTCATTATTAACCCCTCCAAATGAGTCCATTCGCCCTTAACAGGCATCTAGCCAATTTCTTCTACAATAATATTGCGGTTTGTGAACACACAAATATCTGCAGCGATTTCAAGCGCCGAACGAACCATGTCCTTCGCCTCAAGCTGAGGCGCATGCTGCTTCACCGCACGTGCTGCCGCGAGCGCGAAGCTGCCCCCTGAGCCGATTGCGAGGATGCCGTCATCCGGTTCAATAATTTCGCCGCCGCCGGAAATAAGCAGAAGGCTGGTAGCATCCATAACGATCATCATCGCTTCAAGTTTGCGCAGCACACGATCTGAACGCCAATCCTTCGCCAGCTCTACCGCTGCACGCTGCAGGTTGCCGTGATGCTCCTCCAGCTTGCCTTCAAACTTCTCAAAGAGCGATATTGCATCCGCAACAGAGCCTGCGAAGCCTGCGATCACTTGCCCACGATACAATCTGCGGACCTTCTTCGCTGTATGCTTCATAACCATGCTGTTGCCGAAAGTCACTTGGCCATCACCAGCTATGGCACCTTTACCATTATGACGTACCGCACATATCGTGGTCGCATGAAATTGCATTTCCATGTTCCTCAACCTCACTTTTTACAAAAATATATTTTTCAATTCCGCTAATAATTCTACTTCGTAAGAATAGCTTGAGTTTTGCAAAAATTTCAAATAAAAGTAAACAGCGGCGTAGAATGATCGCTGCCGCTGCTGTCTACTGCAAGATGCTATGGATTTCGATTACTCGTGAACCGTTTCTTCCTCTACTGCTGTATAACCTAGCTGCTCCACCTTAAACCGCGCTAGCTGATCGAGCGCACGGTTTGCAATGGCATCGTTCTTATCCTTCTTGCTGCGCATCCGCTTCTCAAGCGGTGGGACTAGCCCGAAGTTCGCATTCATCGGCTGGAAGTGCTTAAAGTCCGCCGTCGTAATGTAGTGCGCCATACTGCCAAGTGTTGTATCCGCTGGAAGAACAACAGGCTCTAAGCCGCGAGCTAATCGACCGGCATTAAGTCCTGCGATCAAGCCAGATGCTGCTGATTCGACATAGCCTTCAACACCAGTCATTTGGCCTGCGAAGAATAGCGTATCGCGATTAATAGACTGGTACGTCGACCGAAGCAGCTTCGGCGAGTTAATAAACGTATTACGATGCATAACGCCAAAGCGAACAAACTCTGCGTTCTCAAGACCCGGAATTAGCGAGAATACCCGCTTCTGCTCGCCCCACTTAAGGTGGGTCTGGAAGCCTACTAGATTGTACAGTGTGCCTGCAGCGTTGTCTTGACGCAGCTGAACTACGGCGTGTGGCAGTTTGCCTGTATGCGGATTAATGAGGCCCACCGGCTTCATCGGTCCGAAAAGCGCCGTTTGCTTGCCGCGGCTTGCCATAACTTCGATCGGCATGCAGCCCTCAAAGTATTGCTCTTTCTCAAAATCCTTCATCTCGGCTTTCTCGGCTGTCGTCAATGCTTCGTGGAAAATATCGAACTCTTCCTCGGTCATTGGACAATTCAAGTACGCAGCCTCACCTTTATCATAACGGGATGCGAGGTATACCTTCGACATATCGATGGAGTCCTTCTCCACGATTGGCGCAGCCGCATCATAGAAGTAGAAATACTCTTGGCCGAGCAGTTCTTGAATTTGTGCGGACAACTTCGGAGCTGTCAATGGACCTGTCGCAATGAGTACAATTCCATCTTGTGGGATCTCTGTCACTTCTTCAGTACGGACATCAATCAGCGGATGCTCCTTCAGAATACGAGTGACATCGCCCGAGAAGCCGTCACGGTCAACTGCAAGCGCGCCACCAGCTGGCACGGCATTCCGATCAGCGCAATCGAGAATGAGGGAATTCATTCTGCGCATCTCTTCTTTCAGCACGCCAACGGCGTTCGCAAGCCCGTTTGCGCGCAAGCTGTTGCTGCACACGAGCTCTGCGAAGTTCTTCGTATGGTGAGCAGGCGTCTGGGTCTCCGGTCTCATTTCATAAAGAGTAACAGGTACTCCTTGCGATGCGATCTGCCAAGCAGCCTCGCTGCCTGCAAGCCCCGCTCCGATAACTGTTACACGTTGCAATTCTGACAATGCACTTACCATCCTTTCAAGATAACCAATCCTGTTTCAATTTCATGCCTGCTGACATAGGGCAGGCCGGCGTTATAGTTCCGCCGGCTCCATATCTTCAATAACTTCTTCATTATAGTCGCACTGCGTACAGAGGAGCTTCGCGCCACTCTTATTACGTTTCTCAACCATTACGCTATTGCACTGAGGGCAAGGCTTGCTAACCGGCTTATCCCACGAGACGTAGTCGCAGCCAGGGTATTGATCGCAGCCGTAGAAGTAACGGCCTTTCTTGCTCCGGCGTTCGATGATTTTACCTTCATGGCATTTCGGACAAGTGACGCCGATATCCTTGACAATCGGCTTCGTATTCCGGCAGTCCGGGAATCCGGAACAAGCCAGGAACTTGCCGAACCGGCCCATCTTGTACACGAGATGCTTCCCGCACTTCTCACACAACTCATCGGAGATTTCGTCCTGCAGTTCAACTTCCTTCATCTCTTCCTCAGCGTACTCAAGCCGCTTCTCGAAAGAGCTATAGAAGTTAGCAAGCACTTTCACCCAATCTTCCTTGCCGTCTTCCACATGGTCGAGATCGTCTTCCATATGCGCCGTAAACTCCGCATCGAGAATTTCCGGGAAGAACTCTTCCATCATCTGAATAACGAGTTCACCGAGCTCGGTCGGAATAAACTTCTTCTCCTCCATCGCGACGTAGCCACGCTTCTGGATCGTCTCCAGCGTCGGCGCGTACGTACTTGGCCTTCCGATGCCTACTTCTTCCATCATGCGCACTAGACGGGCTTCAGAGTAGCGTGGTGGAGGCTGCGTAAAGTGCTGCTTCGGATCAATCGCTTCTGCACTTACCACTTCACCGACAGCAAGCGGTGGCAGGAACTTCTCATCATCTGTTGTTGTACCGTCGTCATTGCCCTCGACATAGATTTTGATAAAGCCCGGGAACTTTACTTTCGAGCCAACTGCTCTGAATATAGCTCCAGAACCTACTTTCAAATCTACTGTCATTGTATCCAATACAGCTGACGACATTTGGCTCGCTACGAACCGATCCCAAACGAGCTTATATAGCCTGAACTGATCGCGGCTCAGGAACTCCTTCACCGACTCCGGATCACGGAATACAGAAGTAGGACGGACTGCTTCATGCGCATCCTGCGCATTGCTGTTCTTCTTCGTGTATACGCGTGGCTGCTCAGGAGAATACGCCGGGCCATATTTCTCTTCAATATAATTCTTCGCTTCTTCTTGCGCGATAGGCGAGATTCGTGTCGAGTCCGTTCTCATGTAGGTGATGAGACCGACTGTGCCTTCTTTGCCGAGATCGACGCCCTCGTAAAGCTGCTGTGCGACCGACATCGTCTTAGACGCGCGGTAGCCTAGCTTACGAGCGGCTTCTTGCTGCAAGGAGCTCGTAATGAACGGTGCTGCCGGATTGCGCAGCCGTTCTTTCTCTTTGACTTCACTGACGGTGAACGCCGAATCGCCCATCGCCTTCATCACTTCTTGAACGTCCGCTTCGTTGCCTAGCTCGCGCTTCTCGCCATTCAGCGAATGATACTTCGCTTCGAATGTCGTTGCACCTTGCTTCAGCTGCGCTGTTATCGTCCAATACTCAACAGGAACGAAAGCATCAATTTCATTCTCGCGGTCAATTATTAGCTTAACCGCAACGGATTGAACGCGGCCTGCCGACAGCCCCTTCTTCACTTTCTTCCATAGAAGTGGACTAATCTTATAACCGACAAGCCGGTCAAGAATACGACGCGCTTGCTGCGCATTCACTAAGTCCATATTAATCGGACGTGGCGCTTTAAAGGCATCCTTTACTGCTTGCTTTGTAATCTCGTTAAAGACAACTCGGCAAGAATCACTTTCATCAATTTCGAGATAATGCGCCAAGTGCCATGCAATTGCTTCCCCTTCGCGATCAGGGTCAGCTGCGAGATATACTTTTTTTACTTTTTTACTAGCATCCTTCAATTCCTTCAAGATGCTGCCTTTACCGCGAATCGTTATATATTTGGGGTTGAAATCATTCTCTACTTCAACACCGATCTGGCTCTTCGGCAAATCACGGATATGACCCATCGATGCTTTCACGATAAACTTGCTGCCGAGATATTTTCCAATTGTCTTCGCTTTTGCCGGTGACTCGACAATGACAAGGGAATCTGCCATCGCTGCGCCCTCCTCTCAACTACATGCTACATTACACTATATATGGAACCTGAATGCTGTTCAATCTTACGTTTTAAAGTTAAATTTATCAGAACTGAATGCAAAAGTCCAAAAGGGAACGATGAAAGCTCGTGAAGTTGGTCTACGGTTCGTGGCTCATCGCTCAATAAACGATAGATAATCGCTTCATTTGCGCTCAGTTCGAGCTCCAGGTTGCCGGGTGATGATTCCGCTTGTCCGCTTGATAGTGATACCGCTTGATTATATATCGGCAGTCCGGAATATTCTTCAATAATATCCTCATATGACGAGACAAGCTTAGCACCTTGGCGAATCAAACCGTTCGTGCCCGCACTCTTTGGAGAAGAGATCGGTCCTGGTACAGCGAACACGTCACGCGACATTTCTAGCGCTTGATCGGCCGTTATGAGCGAGCCGCTGCGCTCTGCCGCCTCGACGACGACAGTACCGAGAGACAATGCAGCGATAATCCGATTCCGAAGCGGAAACAAGCCGGGATGAAACGGCGTTCCAATTGGCACCTCTGAAAGAATCAGCCCGTTCTTCGCAATTTCAGCATAAAGCTGGCGATTGTCAGCTGGATAGATTATATCGACAGGTGTGCCAAGAACAGCAATCGTGCTTCCAGAGCCCTGTAAAGCTCCCTCATGCGCTAAAGCATCAATCCCCCTTGCCATGCCACTCACAACTGTTAAACCTCGCTCAGAGAGCTTCCTAGCAAGCTCAGAAGCCGTTCTTCGTCCATAGGTCGTCGGTCCTCGCGACCCGACAATCGCAATTGACGGCCTCTTCAGCAGTGTATCCTTGCCAATCGCATATAAAACCCATGGTGGCTGGGGTGATTCCATTAACAATTCCGGGTAGCCTTCGTCCAGTCTCGTTATGACTTTAATACCAAGCTCCTTCATTCTTTCATCTCTTGCTTTTACATCAACGCTTGAAAACGCATTCGATAATGCACGCGCCTGATCAAGCTTTAACCCTGCCGACGTCACCCATGCCTCCGGCGTAAATCGCTCGAAAGCATGCCATTCACCGCACTCGGCAGCCTTTCTGATTGATTGCCAACCGACACCTGGTGTTTCGTGCATTGTGATTAACAGCTCTCTGCGCTTGCCAAATTCCATGTTCATATAGCGCCGCCTCCCGATTCGAAGGCTCGCATTCTTCTTTATTGTGCCTTCGCAGCAACCAGAATGCAAGCCGAATATGGTAAATAATGAAAAAAGCAACCTTCGAAAGCCCTTGGTGAGGGCAATTCGAAAGGTTGCTTACCTTTTCGTTATATGCAATTGGCATTGATCAGCTTAGTGTGTTTTGCACTTGTCGAGCATGCCGCGCTCTTCCAGAACACTCACAAGCGTGGAGCCCATTTCGGAAGGCGTTGGAGCTACACGGATACCGCATTTCTCCAGCGTTGAAATCTTCTCAGCTGCAGTACCTTTGCCGCCGGAGATGATTGCGCCAGCATGTCCCATACGTTTGCCTGGAGGCGCTGTTGCGCCGCCGATGAAGCCGACAACAGGCTTCTTCATGTTAGCTTTAACCCACTCAGCCGCTTCTTCTTCTGCGGAGCCGCCGATTTCACCGATCATGATAACCGCATAAGTGTCCGGATCTTCATTGAACATGTTCAGAATGTCAATGAACTCCGAACCTTTAACAGGGTCGCCTCCGATACCTACTGCAGAGGATTGACCAATGCCGCGAGTTGTCAGTTGGTGAACTGCCTCGTAGGTAAGCGTTCCGCTACGGGAAACGACGCCTACATGGCCTTTTGTATGGATATAGCCCGGCATGATGCCGATTTTGCACTCGCCTGGCGTAATAACACCTGGGCAGTTCGGTCCGATCAGGCGCGTTTTGCGGCCTTCCATGTACCGAGTCACTTTAATCATGTCGATTACAGGAATACCTTCTGTAATACAGATAACGAGATCCAGCTCAGCATCGACAGCTTCCAAGATGGAATCTGCAGCGAATGCTGGTGGTACGTAAATAACCGAAGCAGTGGCGCCAGTCTTAGCCACTGCATCAGCAACTGTATTGAATACAGGAAGGGATACTACTGTGCCGTTCTCAAGTGTAATGTCAACGTTCGTGCCGCCTTTGCCAGGTGTAACGCCGCCAACCATTTGAGTACCGTATTCCAAGGCGCCTTTCGCATGGAAAAGACCTGTTGCACCGGTAATACCTTGTGTAATGACTTTAGTATTCTTGTCTACCAAAATGCTCATCGAAACTCACATCCCCTAAATGAATTCATTTGCCGCGGAAAGTGCGACTTCAGATGCCTTACTTCACAAGCGCAACGATTTTTTGTGCACCGTCGGCCATCGAATCCGCAGCCACGATGTTTAGTCCGGATTCATTCAACATTTTCTTGCCGAGCTCTACGTTAGTGCCTTCCAGACGAACGACGAGCGGACGGTCAAGACCGAGCTCCTTCGCTGCTGAAATAACACCGTCTGCGATAATATCGCATTTCATAATGCCGCCGAAAATGTTAACGAAAATGCCTTTAACCTTCTCATCGGAGAGAATGATCTTGAACGCTTCCGTTACTTTTTCTTTCGTAGCACCGCCGCCTACGTCCAGGAAGTTCGCAGGGTCGCCGCCGTAGTACTTGATAATATCCATTGTCGCCATAGCAAGACCTGCTCCGTTAACCATGCAACCGATGTTGCCATCGAGCGCGATGTAGCTGAGGTCGAACTTGGACGCTTGAATTTCCTTCTCATCTTCTTCATCCAGGTCACGAAGTTCGAGAATGTCTTTGTGACGATACAGTGCGTTGGAATCGAAGTTCAGCTTGGCGTCAAGCGCCATTACGTTGCCGTCGCCAGTAACGACGAGCGGGTTGATCTCTGCAATCGAGCAATCCTTCTCAACGAAAGCAGCATACAAGGACAGCATGAATTTAGCCGCTTTGTTCACCAGCTCGTTAGGAATGTTGATGGAATAAGCAAGCTTGCGCGCTTGGAACACTTGAAGGCCAACCGCTGGATCGATTACTTCTTTGAAAATCTTCTCAGGCGTATGCTCAGCAACCTCTTCGATCTCTGTGCCGCCCTCTTCGGATGCCATCATAACGATGCGTCCTGTTACACGGTCAACAACGAGACCGATGTAGTATTCCTTCTTAATGTCGCAGCCTTGCTCGATCAAGAGACGCTTAACCTCTTTACCTTCTGGGCCTGTTTGGTGCGTGACGAGAACTTTACCTAGAATTTGGCTTGCGTAGTCGCGAACCTCATCCAAATTTTTGGCAACTTTAACGCCGCCCGCTTTACCGCGGCCACCCGCATGGATTTGCGCTTTAACAACGACGACCGGCGTACCGAGCGATTTCGCTGCTTCTACCGCTTCTTCAACGGAGAATGCTACTTTGCCTTCCGGCACCGCAACTCCGTATTGTTTTAGCAATTGTTTTCCTTGATACTCATGGATATTCATTTACGAAAATCCTCCTATCCGCAGTTAACTACTACGTATGTACACAAAACCATAAGTATTGTAACACGTTTCGTCATAGCTTTACTATTTTTTTAGCTCAAGATGCCATCTTTTTTGATATTAATTTCATCTCAATTCGATATGAAAAGCGATGAAAGTTAATATATGAAGATGAAAACATTGCTTTTGCATTGAAAAGCCTCATGACGGATGGCAGTTCACGATTAGTATTACCTAACTTTTACAAAATATTGACACCGAACATAGGTTCGTATTATTATGATTGCATATCATCATTCTTGATTGAGGAGCTGTTCTGAGTCATGCGCACGATTCCAATATTAATGGTTACTTTTGAATCCATGATTTCGTTCGCGGCTTCGTTGCGCGGTCTCTCAAACGGTGAGTGGACCTCTCCGCTCGAACCTGGCAAATGGTCGACACAGCAAGTGATCGCTCACATTATGTTGTGGGATCGTCATTTCCTACGCGAAGCGATAACTCCAATCGCCGCTGGCACACCACTAACATTCAAACATTCTAATTTCGATCAGTTTAATGAGAATGCTGCTACATATGCAAAGTCAATCAGCCATGAAGAACTTATCACTGCATGTATTGAAGTACGTAGTGAGCTAGTTGGAAAGTTAAAATCATTAAATGAGACGCATCATAATGAAGTTTATCGTGATGGAGACGGCAATCCGTTCACGGTATTGGCGTACTTAGAGGATTTTGTCGATCACGATACACACCACAAGGAACAAATCGAGCGATTTATTCAGCAATCCATTCAATCGGAATGAAATCGAGCATTGTTGACAGTATTTTCAATGATGGACTATCATACATGTGAAGCATGATATGACACGGACTAGTGAGGAAGCACCTTCATCCGATAACGACGGAGGTGTTTTTTGTTTTGTATACTCAAATTTGCAGCGGCAGCGTATATGGTGTGGAAGGCAGAATGATTGCCGTGGAAGTCGATATTTCAAATGGACTCCCACAAGTAAATGTCGTTGGCCTTCCCGATCCCGCCGTGCGAGAATCTGTCGAACGTGTACGTGCTGCGATCAAGAACTGTGGTTTCATGTTCCCAATGGAACGAATTACCGTTAACCTTGCTCCAGCTGACTTGCGCAAAGAAGGAACTGCCTTTGATCTCGCAATCGCAGTTGGCGTCTTAGTCGCGAGCGGACAACTGCGGGCCGAATTGTTCCGAGATATGATAATTCTCGGCGAACTCGCGCTGAACGGCGAGGTGCGCGCGATATCAGGTGTCCTTGCAATGGTGGAACAAGCTAAGCTTAGAGGCCACACGAAAGTGCTGCTTCCTCATATCAATGCTTCAGAAGCTTCCTGCATTGAAGGGCTCGAGCTGTTCGCTATCACTCATTTGCTAGAGCTGAAGGATGCCGATTCAGACAAAGAAGCTTGGCGATCGCTGCAATATCATGCCGTCCATTCTCGAGATGTTCAGAATAGCCTGCTAGTCGAGAGTATCCATCTACATGGTGATTTCGGGGATGTGCTTGGACAGCACCACGCGAAGCGGGCGCTTCTGATCGCAGCAGTTGGCATGCATAATTTGTTGCTGTCAGGTCCGCCTGGCACAGGTAAAACGATGCTCGCCAAGCGGCTTCCCGGCATTATGCCTCCACTCGCAGAAGAAGAGGCACTGCAAGTAACGAAGATATATAGCGCAGCCGGCAAGCTCCCTGGAGGCATCCCTTCGCTGATGAAGGAACGCCAATTCCGCAGTCCTCACCACACCATATCCACAGCAGGATTGATCGGTGGCGGCTCGATACCGCGGCCAGGTGAAGTGACACTTGCTCATCGCGGTGTCTTGTTTCTGGACGAGCTGCCTGAATTTTCACGAGCCGCACTCGAAGTGCTTCGTCAACCGCTCGAGGATCGTGAGGTGACTATAGCAAGAAGCCGGGCGGTATTTCGGTTCCCGGCACATTTTCTATTGGCAGCTTCTATGAATCCTTGCCCTTGTGGCTACTATGGCCATGATTCAGAGGATCAACGCTGCAGCTGCAGCGAGGCGTATCTCTTAAGGTACCGCGCCAAAATCTCCGGTCCACTCCTCGACCGAATAGATATGCATATTGAGGTCGCTCGACCGCCTGCGACAGCGGACTTGCATATCGGCATGACTTCTGCGCAGATGAAGCAGATTGTGCTGCAAGCTATCAAATACCGAAACGCTCGTACTGACGCTCTCGGAAGGCCACTTACCGATCTGGCTGGAGCTTCATTGCGAAGAGCTGTGCAGCTTACAAGAGAAGCGGATGAGCTGCTGCGCCTTGCTTTTGACTCACTAGGCGTAAGTTTACGAGCGCATGACCGAATATTAAAACTTGCGAGAACAATTGCAGACCTGGAGCAGAGTGAGCTAGTGGACAGTCCGCATGTTGCAGAAGCGATCGGTTACCGAGGATTGGATCGAAAGCTATATGCGCTTTAGAAATCAGAAAGAGATGCCTAGGTGGGCATCTCTTATTTGTTAAAAAGCAGCTTTGATATGTTTCAGTTCAGTAATTTGATAGGGAATAGGCTCGCTCGGTGTTGGAACAGCGGTTATCGCAATAACATCGAACCTGACCGGCTGACCGTGCAGCTTCTGAAGTGATATATAAACCTCAGCCGTTGCTCGTACTTGATACTGCTTCCGGAAATCTACTGATTCTGCTGCTGTACCGAATCTCCCACCTTGTCTGCGGGTCCGCACTTCGATAATGACGAATGTATCGGCGGTTTGAGCGATGATATCAAGCTCGCCTGAGCGACAGCGCCAATTCCGTGCTAAAACATAATAACCTTGTTCGTCTAGATAACGGGCAGCTTGTTCCTCCCCGAACTTGCCAATCGTTTGTCGTGAATCAGCCTTTTTTTCTTCATTAGACTGCCGTCTGCTCGTCATTTTTTGCCACCTGCCCTCTGATCGGAACGATAGACGAATGATAGGATCTCAGCAACCAATGCATATAGCTCAGGAGGGACCTCTTGATCCAGATCGAGTTTGGAGAGCACTTCGACAAGTGACTTGTCCTGCTGGACAGGAACGCCGTTCTCCGCTGCTTTCTCTAATATCGCTTCGGCGATCCTTCCTTGCCCTTTCGCAACGACAACAGGGGCATTCCGTTCACCTGGTTCATATTTAAGCGCAACTGCCTTCTTGTTCGGGAGAGGCTGCGATGTTGTATTGTTGTTCTCCCTCATACGCGGAAGTCCACTCCTTTATAGGGCTTCGCCGTCCATTCTTGTCCATTTGATTGGGTAGCCGCTGTCGCCCCATCTGCTGCATTCATTCGGGCTGCCATTCGATTGGGCATCGGAGTCGCTTTCAGTGTAAGCAACTGGTAGCCGCTCTTCTGCAGCGCTTCAGTCAATTCCGGCCGGGAGGACTCTGCCAACTCCCCGGTCATTGGATGATCGTTCCAAAGATTCACACTCACAATCTTATCGACAACCTGTACATCTACGACCGTATCGCCTAAAGTATTCATCCGAAGGTCAAAGAGCAGGCGGCAATTGTCAGCATCCAGCTCTCCTTTGCGGTCGCGGCGTGTTTGAATATGGACGGACGCTGTCTGGCTGCCGTCGGCCCCTTTCATCGGGATAAACATCGTTACATGGGAGAAAAGCGAGCCCGTCTTCTCCGGCGTAAGCAGCAGCTGCTGACCGGTAATATGGGAAACGAGCTGCTGAGCTGTATCTTTCAGCGCTTGCGGTACATCATCCGCGCTCGCTAAAGTCATCAGCGCGCTCTTCATTGTGTCGGAAGCAGCATGTTTGATGCCTTCGCCTTCCTGCGATTGCGCCAATCCAGGCGCAGAAAGCTGATTCGCTTGCAGCTGCTGCAGCGCGCGTTCGATGACCACGCTGTTTGCACCTACGCGAGCCGGTTCTTTGGCTGCGGCATCGGCATTGGTGTGAGGCTGCTGCGTCTCTTGTGCAGCCTCATTAGGTTGCACTGTTGACAGCTTCGGCGACGTCTGAAGCTGGTCATCTGTTGCGGAAGCCGCGAGCAGTCGTTCATGGTCGACGCCGAGCCATTTCATAAGCTGGCCGACCCAGTTCTGCGGGACGGCTGGCTGCGGGGTTGGCGTGCCGCCGCTGCTAGGAGCCGGGGCTCCGGCTGCAGCGGCATGGTTTGGCTGCTCCGGCGCTGCTGCGCCGGAGCTTGCCGGCGGCTGCGCGCCCGCCGGCTGCGCGGCTGCGCTGCGCGCAGCCATGGCGCCGGCCGCGGCCTGCGGCGCTGGCGCCGGCGCGGGCTGCGCCCCCGCGCCTGCGGCGGCTTCGCCGCCAGCGCGGGCGCTCGGCGCAGCCGAGCTCGCTCCCGCGCCCGCATCCGCGCTTCGCGCGGACGGTCCCGCAGCAGCTTCGCCTGCTGCTCGGGCCGTCGCCGGCTCCGCTGCGGCGCGGGCCCCTGGCGCTTCGCGCATAAGCGCTGCGCCTTCGGCAAGCAGCGCCTGCAGCTTCGCTGCTGCCGCTTGCCCTGCTGTCGGCGGCTGCGCAGCACCTCCCGCCGCTCCATCCTTAGCGGCGGCAGTGCCGCTGCTCCAAGCGGCAAGCCCCTTCTCCAGAGCTTCCAGCAGCACATGTGCTGGAGCGCCGGATTGCGTCTGTGCTAGAGCGCTAATCGTCGCGCTTGTCATCGGCAAACCTCGCTTCGCCGCGAGTGACGCCGCATTCATCCAAGTCTTTGGATCAGCACCTTGAGGAATCTCGGCAAGCGCTTGTTTGAACTGCCCTGCAGTCTCTCGAGTTAGCGGAACGCCGCTTTGTTTCAAATCATTCACCAGCTGCGCGGTCCATTTCTGCTCTGGCAAACCCGCTCCCTTGAGCCATTCTTTCATCGTCGCTTCGGGCATTGCGGCTGTCTGCTGATCTACCTGCTTCAGCACAAGCGTCCCATCCATCGACTGAGGCTGCACCTGCAGCAAAGTCGATTGCCCTGGCTGCAGCGGCGTCTCCAGCTTTGCCTGTACCTGGGTCCCGTTAATTTGAATGATCCCTTCCTGATCATCCAGCATCTTAACGAGCACCGCACGTACGATTTGGCCAACTTTCAACTCCAGCGCTTTTCCTTCCACAGGCTGCGAATCGCCGAGCAAGCCTTTCATCAACTGTCCAATTGATAACGTCATCCGAACGCATCCTTCCTGCACATGCCAATTACTATACGCGCACATAAATCTATATCTCTTTTATCGGTTTGCGGTAAGTGCATCTTAACCACAAAAACGAACAATTCAATCGCAACTCAGCACATTAATCCCCACTTTATCTTACTCCCGTGATTTACCACCCAAGCAGCCGGTCCACTGGGCCACTTTTAATCTTCTTCTGCAACCTTCCACTCAATTAGCATGTCTGCCAGACCACTTTAACTCTACCCCCAACTTTCCAACTATAATCGGCTCTTATCTTTATTCCTACTATTTTTATCCCCACATGTTTATCCAGCTATCTATATATTGCCATTCATCATTTTGCTATCTTTATCCCGTCTATCTTTTTCTTATTACCCGTCCAAAATAAAAAACCGCTGACTCCGATTATACCGGAACCAGCGGTCAAACACAGCAGCAACACGTCACTTTCAACTAAAACAACAGCTGCTGCTCTACTTCCTGCTCTGCAAACAGCTTCCGAAGGAAGCTCTGACGGTGCATCGGGCTTGGACCATGCTCAAGCAGCTTCTCACGATGCAGCTTCGTTGCATACCCTTTATGTATCGCAATACCGTATTCCGGGTACAGATCATTCCACTCGCCTTGGCAAAGACGGTCTCGAGTCACTTTCGCCATAATCGAAGCAGCCGCAATAGACTGGCTCCTTGCATCGCCTTTAATAATCGCTTCCTGCGGCAAATGGAGGTCTACCATCTCTGCATCGACGAGCAAATACTCCGCCTGTACCGACAGCATCTGGATCGCTTGCTTCATCGCCAGCCGTGCCGCTTGCTTAATATTGATCGTATCTACAACAGATGCATCAACTCGCGCGACAGCCCATGCTTCCGCATGCTCCATAATGACCTCATATAGCTCATCACGCTTCTTCTCGGTCAGCTTCTTTGAATCATCAATGCCTTCAAGTACAAGCCCTTCTGGCAAAATAACCGCCGCAGCAACCACGTCGCCGAACAAGCAACCCCGGCCAACTTCATCAACCCCGGCAATATAACGGAAGCCTTGTGCCCATAGCGGCTTTTCAAACTCCAGCATCCTCTGTCCCCCGCTTCCCCACTCGCGTTATCCCAGTCCCATGAAACGACAAACGGCTCCCTCATACAATCAAGGCAGCCGTCCATACAATTTCTACATCATATCTTCCGGTGATTCCAACGTAATCCGGCCCAGGTTGCCTGCCCGGAGCTCACGCAGAATGATGCCGGATGCTTTCTCCAAATCAACCCGACCGCCGCTCACGAGACAGCCGCGCTTACGCCCGATATCTTCCATGACACGCACAATTTCATCCGCATCATCGTAATCACTTGGCGGTTTCGTCAAACTGAAGCGTTCCGCCATTGTATCCCAATAACGCTTCGTCAGTTCTTTCACAGCGAAGAAGGCAACTTCTTCCACATTGATGACCTGTTCTTTAATTGCACCAGTCATTGCCAGCTTCATGCCGACGTGCTGATCCTCGAACTTCGGCCACAAAATACCCGGAGTATCGAGAAGTTCCATCTCTGTGCCGACTTTAATCCACTGTTGACCTTTCGTCACACCAGGACGGTCGCCTGTTGCCGCGATTGCGCGACCTGCGAGACGGTTAATGAGCGTCGATTTGCCGACGTTCGGTATGCCGACGATTAGACCGCGAACAGCACGTGGCGTGATGCCCTTGGACACTTGGCGTGCTATCTTCTCATGCAGCAGTTGTTTCACTCTTACCGGAATTTCATTCACTCTCGTGCCAGTCGAAGCATCTATTGCAAGACTTGTATGCCCCATATCTGCAAAATAAGCCATCCACTTGTCCGTTGTCCGGGCATCTGCCAAATCTGTCTTATTGAGCAAAATCAAGCGAGGCTTCCCTTTGAGAATGTCGTCCACCATCGGGTTTCGGCTAGAGAGTGGAACTCTCGCATCAAGCAGTTCAATTGCAATATCAATTAGCTTAAGCTTAGCCTCAATTTCCCTCCGGGCCCTTGTCATGTGGCCGGGAAACCATTGAATCGTCATCTTGTTAACTCACCTCATCCATGTTTCACGAAAGACATTTTCGCAGCAGGCCAGAAAATAATATCTGCTCTGCCGACGATTTCCTTGTCCGAAACAAAACCAATCATCCGACTGTCCTTACTGTTACGGCGGTTGTCACCGAACGCAAGCACTGTGCCTTCAGGCACAACATCCGTCGTAAAGTTCGCGTTCGGGAAGTTGCGGTCTGCACCTTCGTTATTAAAAATCTCACCGTTCGCTTTCGCATTAGCGATCGATTCTGCCAAGTAAGGCTCATCGACCTTCTTGCCGTTAATGTACAAATTGTCACCTTCGTACTTCACTTTATCGCCAGGTACGCCAACGACGCGTTTAATGAAATCCCGGCCTTCCTCAGGCACGTGGAACACGATCACTTCGCCGCGCTTCGGTTCTCTAATATCATAAATCACTTTATTAACAATTAACCGCTCACCGGTATAGAAGTTAGGCTCCATCGAAGGCCCGTCAACAATAAACGGAGCAAACAGGAAATAGCGAATGACAAGAACGAGTATCGCTGCAATGGCGAGTGCTTTGACCCATTCCATCACTTCCTTCTGCGTTCGGTTGCCTGAACGGCTGCTTGTAGCGACTGGCGTATCTGCACTCTCTTCAGCAGTTGCTACTACATCATTCTGCTTAGCTTCTTGTTCGTTTTCTTCCGTCCGGCGTTGTTGATCCACGCTATCCACCCTCTTCTATAATCGGAGTTTACATTTTAAACACATATGTAGAAAAACGAAAAGGGACTTGTTTGCGCAAGTCCCCCTCTTGACGTTCATTAACGAATTTCTTTAATTCTCGCAGCTTTACCGCGAAGTTCACGAAGATAGTACAGTTTCGCGCGGCGAACTTTACCACGACGAGCAACTTCAATCTTCTCGATCTTCGGCGAGTTCAGTGGGAAAGTTCTTTCCACACCAACACCGTACGAGATTTTACGCACTGTGAAAGTAGCGGAGATACCGCCGCCGCGACGTTTGATAACAACGCCTTCGAACAACTGTACACGCTCACGCGAACCCTCGATTACTTTAACATGCACTTTCAACGAATCGCCTGGGCGAAAGTTAGGCATATCTGTACGAAGATTTTCTTGCGCAATGATTTGTAAAAGATTCATTTATATTCACTCCTTCCACCATAGACGTTCATATAAGCTACCCGAATCCTTCAGAACAAACGAAACGGATCATGGCTTCATAGCGGACCGTCCGAGTTAACAAAGCAACATCTGATAATATAACATATTACCGCCTAGAACACAACAACACTTTTCTGAAAATCTATCGAAGTATGCTAGAGCATTAGCTTTATTCTGTGTTCGCACGTTCTTTGATGATTTCATTAAGCCACAGTCGTTCTTTCTTAGTCAGCTCAGCCGTTTCAAGCAACTCAGGACGGCGTTCTAGTGTGCGCAGAATGGACTGCTGACGCCGCCAAACCTCTACATTCGCATGATGTCCGGAGAGCAGCACATCAGGCACTTCCCAATCGCGGAACACCGCAGGACGCGTATAGTGAGGATGCTCAAGCAGCCCTGTGCTGAACGAATCGGTCACTGCTGAGTTCTCATTGCCCAGTGCGCCTGGAAGCAAACGAACGACACTGTCGATAATAACCATAGCCGGAAGCTCGCCGCCTGTTAGCACATAATCGCCAAGCGATATTTCATCGGTGACGAGATGCTGCCTAATACGCTCATCGTAGCCCTCATAGTGGCCACACACGAACACCAGATGGTCATGCTGCGACAGCTCCTCGGCTTTCTTTTGCGTGTAGGGCTCCCCTTGCGGGCAAAGCAGAATGACGCGAGGACGCTGTCCGCCTTCGGGCATAAGCTCCTCTACAGCAGCGAAGAGCGGCTCAGGCTTCAGCACCATGCCTCCACCGCCGCCGTATGGATAGTCATCAACCGTATTATGTTTATTATTCGCATAATCACGGAAGTTAACCGCGTTCAGGCTTACAATACCTTTATCTCGCGCTTTGCCGAGAATGCTCGCACCGAATACACCGTGGAACATCTCTGGGAACAGCGTTAATACATCAATACGCATAAGGCTAGATCAGCCCTTCCATCAGGTGTACTTGAACTATCTTGGAGGCAATATTGACATCGAGCACGACATCATCAATTACAGGAATGAGCACTTCCTTGCCCTTCTTCGGTTGTACGACCCACACATCGTTCGCACCAGGTGATAGAATCTCCGTAATGACGCCAAGCTCAGCACCTTCATCAGTTACAACCGTACAACCAATTACTTGGTGATGGTAGTACTCACCTTCTTCAAGCGGCACAAGGTCTTCCTTGGACACCTTCAGCTCCCAGCCTTTGTACTTCTCAACATCATTAATGTCGTCCCAGCCTTTAAACTTCACGACGTACATATTCTTGTGCAGCCTAGCGCTTACCACTTCCACTTCGAATTTCCGCTTCGATTCCGGCTCAAGCAACGTCAACACCGAGTTTGGGGCGAAACGCTCCTCAGGAAAATCCGTTTGCAACACAATTTTCACTTCGCCGCGGATGCCGTGCGTATTCACTAATTTACCGACCGATAACCACTGTTCCATTATTGTCTCCTGCCTTATTCGTTATTAACATCAAAAAGAGCTAGGATACATTCGTATCCTAGTCATTATTAACATCGAAAAAGGGCTAGGATACGTACGTATCCTAACCCTGTCTCGATGTACGATCGCTATGAAATAATATCGACCATGACGCGCTTATGCGATTTGACGGCAGCCGATGTGACAACCGTCCGCAGCGCTTTGGCAATTCGTCCCTGCTTGCCGATGACTTTCCCGACATCGTCAGGGTTCACCGACAGCAGATAGACGGTGCCGCGATCGTCTTCTTTCACGTCGACACGCACGTCCTCCGGGTAATCCACTAAAGCCTTCGCTATGACAAGAATCAAATCTTTCATCACAATAGGCCCCCCGCATCGAGTAGTTATTTTTGAAGCTTCGCTTCGTGAAGCTTAGTCATAACGCCTGCTTTGGAAAGCAAGTTACGAACTGTGTCAGAAGCTTGAGCTCCGTCTTGAAGCCATTTAAGAGCTTTCTCTTCATCGATGTTCACTTGTGCCGGTTGAGCAACCGGGTTATAAGTGCCGATTTCCTCAATGAAGCGACCGTCACGCGGGGAACGGGAATCCGATACTACCACACGGTAGAAAGGCGCTTTATGTGCACCGATACGTTTCAAACGAATACGTACTGCCATTTTGAAATTCACCTCCTTCAAAAAATTTTCGTATGCTTATCTCCTGGCTTAGAAAGGGAACTTCATGCCTTTCGGCAGCATGTTCTTCAGACCTTTCATGCCGCCCTTTGGACCTTTAGGACCCATCATCGAGGAGAATTGCTTCATCATCTTCTTCATATCGTCAAACTGCTTAATGAGGCGGTTAACTTCCGTAATGGAAGTGCCGCTTCCCGTAGCGATACGCTTACGTCTGCTGTGATTCAGAATTTCAGGCTTCTGCTTCTCAGCTTTCGTCATCGACTTCACAATCGCTTCGACGCGGCCAATCTGCTTCTCATCCACCTTGAAGTTCTTCATATCCTTCATTTTGCCCATACCAGGCATCATGTCGAGCAGCTGATCCAGCGGTCCAAGCTTGCGAACCTGTTCCATCTGATCTAGGAAATCCTCGAACGTGAACTCCGCCGTGCGCATCTTGCGCTCCATCTCAGCCGCTTTCTCAGCGTCAATGGTCGAATGGGCTTTCTCGATCAGCGAGAGCATATCGCCCATGCCGAGAATTCGGGAAGCCATCCGCTCCGGATGGAACGGCTCAAGTGGTTCAATCTTCTCGCCAGTCGCCGCGAATTTAATCGGACAACCGGTTACTGCTTTAACCGACAGCGCAGCACCACCGCGCGTATCGCCGTCCAGCTTCGTAAGAATAACACCTGTCAGCTCAAGTTGGCTATGGAAACTCTGTGCAACATTAACAGCTTCTTGACCTGTCATTGCATCGACAACCAGGAGCACTTCATCCGGCTTCGATACATCATGGATCTGACGAATCTCAGCCATGAGCGCTTCATCAATATGAAGACGTCCCGCTGTATCGATAATGACATAATCATGACCGTTGTCCTTCGCGTGTTGAAGACCTGCGCGTGCAATTTCGACCGGTGACGTTTGATCACCTAGCGTAAAGACAGGAACACCGATCTGCTCGCCGAGTACTTGCAGCTGCTTGATCGCTGCAGGGCGGTAAATATCGCCAGCAATCATGAGCGGCTTATGCTTGTCCTTGAGGAGAAGCTTCGCCAGCTTAGCGCTGGAAGTTGTTTTACCTGCACCTTGCAGACCAGCCATCAGAATGACAGTCGGTGGCTTATTCGATTTAGCCAACTTCGATTGCGTACCGCCCATTAGCTCCGTAAGCTCTTTGTTTACGATATCGACGACGACCATGCCAGGCGTGAAGCTCTTCATCACTTCCGCTCCGATAGCCTGTTCCTTCACCTTCGCGATGAAATCCTTGACGACCTTGAAGTTAACATCGGCTTCCAATAAGGCTAACCGCACCTCGCGCATCGCTTCGTTAACATCATCCTCGGACACTTTGCCTTTGCCGCGCAGTTTGCCAAACACGTTCTGCAGCCTGCTGGACAATCCTTCAAATGCCATGATCGTCACCTCCTTTGTTCTTACTATGTAGCGCCATTTACTTCATCGCGCAATCCCTTTGCAATGTCTTGAAGCTTCGTTCGAAGCTCTTCATTCGACCCTGCTAGATCTGCGAGCGACTCCAACTTGTTCAGCCAGTTCTCCGAAGCAGCGTGCTTGCGCATCAACCCAAGCTTGCTCTCGTAGCTCTCCAGAACCGTTCCGGCACGCTTCACATGCTCATACACAGCTTGCCTTGTAATATCGAACTCGGCAGCAATTTCACCGAGTGTATAATCATCATGAAAATAATATTTAAGAAAAGTTTGCTGCTTCTCAGTCAGCAACTTCTCATAGAAGTCAAACAGCATATTTATTCGGTTCGTCTTCGCCAGGGCGTCAGATTCATGGATCATCATGCTTCCCACTCCTTTGCGTCAAGGCAATTACCTTTACACCAATTCCACGACGCTTATCATAGCGCATCTCAATATAGGCTGTCAAGTAAAAAAGGTTGACGCCTGCGATGACAATGATTATTCCGCCGTTTCAGCCTCTTCTTCAACACTTTGAAGCAGCCCACCGAACAGCGCGTGAACGAATTGCTCGGAATCAAACTCCTGCAGATCGTCCATTTTCTCGCCAAGACCGACCAGCTTCACCGGCAGATCCAGCTCATTGCGGATTGCAATGACAATACCGCCTTTTGCCGTACCATCGAGCTTCGTCAATACGAGACCCGTTACGCCGCTCTTCTCGCCGAACAACTTCGCTTGGCTAAGCGCATTCTGACCTGTTGCAGCATCGAGAACGAGCAGTACCTCATGCGGCGCACTTGGCACTTCACGCTGAATGACGCGGAAGATCTTGTTCAGTTCTTCCATCAAGTTATGCTTATTCTGCAAACGTCCAGCCGTATCGCACAGCAGCACATCAATGCCGCGTTGCTTCGCCGCATGAACCGCATCGTACATAACCGCGGCTGGGTCTGCGCCTGATTCCTGCTTGATCACGTCAACGCCAACGCGCTTGCCCCATACCTCCAGCTGCTCAATCGCACCTGCGCGGAATGTATCGCCTGCTGCAAGTAGAACGCTCTTACCTTCGCTCTTGAACTTGTGCGCGAGCTTGCCGATTGTCGTTGTCTTGCCGACGCCGTTAACGCCTACGAACAGAATGACAGTCATGCCTTGATCTGCCATGCGCAGCGCTGTTGCTGCATTGCCTTTAAGTAGATCTACAAGCTTCTCGGACAGAATTGGCTGCAGATCGGATGCATTCTCGATTTTACGTTTCTTCACTTCTGCACGTAAATCATCAATAAGTTCCATCACCGTATTTACGCCGACATCCGCGCCAATTAGAATTTCTTCGAGCTCTTCATAGAACATTTCGTCAATCTTCTTGCGGCGTGAAATCAGATCTTCGATCTTGCCTACGAAAGCCGTCCGCGTCTTCGTCAGACCTTCCTTGAACTTCGATGTAACTGCTTCGGTCTTCTGTGCAATGCTTTCTTTCAACCGTTTAAAAAAACTCATCTGATGTCCTCCATCCCTTTAGTTGCAAAAGCCGGGCCCAGGCGCAATCATGCTGCTGCCTAAGCTCCGGCTCTACAATACGTTCGTTCTTTGCTGCAAGCTGCAGCAATTAAGCAGATACCGCTTCTTCGTCCTCCAACCGGACCGAAACGAGCTTCGAAACGCCGCCTTCCTCCATCGTTACCCCATAGAGTACATCAGCTTCCTCCATCGTCCCTTTACGGTGTGTTACGACGATAAACTGCGTAAGTTCCGAGAATTCGCGCAAGTATTGTGCGAATCGCGCAACATTCGCTTCGTCAAGCGCAGCTTCAACCTCATCGAGCACGCAGAATGGCACTGGTTTTACTTGCAAAATTGCAAACAATAGCGCTATAGCAGTAAGTGCGCGCTCGCCGCCGGAGAGTAGCTGCAAATTCTGCAGCTTCTTGCCAGGGGGTTGGGCTACGATATCAATACCGCTATCGAGTACCCGATCTGGATCGACCATGATGAGGTCAGCGCGTCCACCGCCGAACAGCTTCGCGAAGACAACGACAAAGTGGCCCCGAATCGCTTCGAAGGTGATGCGGAATCTCTTGCTCATCTCTTCGTCCATCTCGCGAATGACTTGATACAGCGTCGTCTTCGCTTCGATAAGATCGTTCTTCTGATCATTCAAGAACGTGTACCGCTCCCTTACACGTTCGTACTCATCAATTGCGCCAAGGTTTACTTCCCCAAGGGTCGTGATTCGACGCTTCAGTTCACGCACTTCGTTCTGAGCAGCCAGTACATCCTCTGGAACCGGATAGCGTTCCTTCGCCAGCTCGTAGCTGAGCTCGTATTCCTCGCTTAGCTTACGAAGCAGGTTATCAAGTTCAACATCAAGACGGTTCACTCCAATTTCGATCTGTCGAAGCTGATCTTCGATGCTGCGCAGCTGTGTGCGCTGCTCCTTCGTCTCGCTCTCGCCCTGCTCAAGCTCACGAGTAAGCTCAGCACGCTCGGCGCGTTTCAAGTCTGTCTGCTCCGCGCAGGAATCCTTCTTCAGCTTCAAAGCGTTTAGCTGTTCAACCTGCTTCACGCTCTCAGCCGCATGCTGAGACGTCTCTTCCTCTTGGCGCATAAGCATTTCGCGCAAGCCGGATAGCTCCTGCTTCGCGCGGCCCACATCCGTTCGGATACGGGCAGCTTGGTCCTCGAATGACATCTTCTCTTGGTCAGTCTTGGCTAGGGCGATCTTAAGATCCGTCAACTGATCCTGCAGTTGCTCTTTGGCCGATTCGCCGGCTTTACGGCGATCTTCAGCCATACGAATCCCTTCCTGCAGCCGCAGTTCTTCCTTCGTCAGCACCTCAAGCCGTTCTTCCGCATCCTTCGCCGACAGGCTCAGTTGCTGCTGCTCCGATTTATGCCCGGCACTGTCCGCTTGGAACAGCAGTGCCTGATCATCCAGATGGCGCTGCTCATTATCGAGCTGCTGGAGCTCCGCACGCAAGTGCTGCTCCTCTATCCGTACCTTCTCACCTTGTGCGCGTAAGTCATCGACGTTCTGATTGCGAATCGACTGCTCCTTGCGGAGGTCGCTGATCCGGTCGCGAAGCTTCGTAATTTGCTCCCCTGTCACTTTAATCTCTTCATCTAGCTGTTCAATCTGCCGCGTACGGCCGAGCAGATTGGCGCCTTTCTTCTGAATGCTGCCGCCTGTCATCGAACCGCCTGCATTAACGACGTCACCTTCGAGAGTAACGACTCGGAATCGGTACTGACACCGTGCCGCAATTCGGTTCGCATGCTCGAGCGTCTCAGAGATAAGCACGTTGCCGAGTAAACTTTCCGCGATCTGCGCATACTTCGCATCGCATGAGACAAGCTCAGCGGCTATGCCGACGAAACCTTCCATGCCGGCAATTGTTCTGCGATCATGCTCCGGAATATTCCGCCCGCGAATAACATCCAGTGGCAGAAATGTAGCTCGTCCAAGCTGCCGAGACTTCAAGAACGCAATCGCCGCGCGTGCGGAGCGCTCATCGTTCATGACAACATGCTGGAGCGCGCCGCCAAGCGCGGTCTCAATCGCGAGCTCGACCTTCTCTGGCACGCGAATAAGTTCCGCGACAGCGCCGTGTACGCCCTCAACACCGCCAGATGTACGGCGAGATGCTTTCAAGATCTCACGGACGCCTTGCATAAAGCCATCAAGGTCGTCCTGCATCTCTTTCATCGTGTCTCGGCGAGAGGTGAGTGCTTCAAGCTTCTGCTCCCACTTGCGGACTGCGCCGCCTGCTTCCTCTAGCAGCTTCTGGCCGTTCTGCAGCTGCTCAGCTTCCGTAATGTACTTGTTACGGAACTTGTTAATGTCAGAGAGCGTCGCCTCAAGCTTCTGCGTCAGCTCAGCTCGTCTAGCCTTCAGCTTATCGTGCTGCTCTTGCCACTTTGTATGCTCAGCGCCGAGCCGTTCCATCCGGCGCTGCAGCGCATCTTCCTGCTGATTCGCATAACGGATTTCATTGCGCAGCTGAGCCATCGTACTCAGCACATCAAGCAGCTCGCCTTTGAGCGATTCTTCCGCATCACCGGATGCCGATGCAGCGGTACCAAGAAGCTGCGCTTCTTCAAGCGTCAGCTTCGCCCGCAGCGCGTTCAAATCGCTATCAAGCGCAGCCGCCTTGCCGCGGAACTCCGCCTCTTCCTTCGTCAGCGCCTGAATTCGCTCATTCTGTGCAGCGAGCGTCGCTTCGAGCTGCGTCCGGTTCTGCTCCAAGTTGCGTTTACGCTCCTTGAGCACCTCGCCGTAGCCTTCGCATTTCTCATACTCTTCGCTATATTGCAGCATCGACTCATGAAGTCGGTCAAGCGTCTCCTCCAGCTCACGCAGCTTCAAACGGTCCTTCTCGAGCACCGCATCATGCTTGCTTACGACTGTGGAAAGCACAAGCTGCTCTTCCTGCAGCTTTGCCATCTTCGCATTCGATTCATTCCATGACTTGTGTACGGTATCAATGTTATGTACATACATCGAAATTTCTGCATGCTTCAACTGATCTCGCAGCTGCTTGTACTGAATCGCTTTCTCTGATTGCACGCGCAGCGGTTCAACCTGGTCTTCGAGCTCCGTTACCAAATCGTGAATACGCAGCAGGTTAGTCTCCGTCTCATCCAGCTTCTTCTGCGCCTCGCGTTTACGCGACTTATACTTCACGATGCCTGATGCTTCTTCAAAGATACCGCGTCGGTCTTCCGAACGGGTACTTAGAATCTCTTCAATCCGGCCTTGTCCGATAATGGAATACGCCTCTTTACCGATACCCGTATCCATGAACAGTTCCGTTATATCTTTCAGTCGGCATGACTGCTTGTTAATCAAATATTCGCTATCACCGCTACGATGAACACGGCGTGTGACCGTTACCTCGTTAAAATCAAGCGGCAACGCATTGTCGGAATTGTCCAGCGTGAGCGATACTTCGCCGAAGTTCACCGCTTTGCGCGCATCGCTGCCCGCAAAAATAATATCTTCCATCTTGCCGCCGCGAAGACTCTTCGCGCTTTGCTCACCCAATACCCAGCGGATGCTATCACTAATATTGCTCTTCCCGCTGCCGTTCGGGCCAACAACAGCCGTAATACCTCGGACGAATTCCAACTCCGTCTTATCGGCAAACGACTTAAACCCGGCTAATTCAATCCTTTTCAGGAACATCGCTTACCTTCACCTCAACGACTATTGTACCATACTTGCCGAAAAAGGACATGACGAGTAACCTTTTCCAGTTCGTAAAAATGCCCTTAAATGCAAAAAATCCGGTTACCAAAAGGCACCAGAATTTCGGCTTAACCTTATTACTGAGCAAGCTTTCTCCAAGCTTCCGCTGCAGCCTGCTGCTCAGCCTCTTTCTTCGTCCTGCCGGCTCCGGAGCCGTAAGACGTATCCCCGATATATACTTCTACAACGAACTCTCGGTCATGTGCCGGACCGCGTTCTTCCATAATCCGGTACTCAATCGGACCCATGCTCGCATGCTGCGCTTTCTCTTGCAGCGTCGATTTGAAGTCCTTTACGAGCAAACCGCCATCGCTGTCGATATGCGGGAACATATGTGTCGCAAGAAAAGCTCTGACGGATTCCAGCCCTTGATCAAGGTAAATCCCGCCGACGAACGCTTCAAACAAGTCAGCGAGCAGTGCCGGTCTCTGCCTTCCTCCCAGCTGCTCCTCACCTCGTCCAAGAAGGACATGTGAACCCAAATCTAGCATTTCCGCGAAACGGGCAAGCGAAGGCTCGCATACGATCGAAGCTCTCATCCGGGTTAACTGGCCTTCGGGCCGCTCCGGGAACGTCCGGTACAAGAACTCCGAGACGGTGAGCTGCAGAATCGCATCCCCTAGAAATTCAAGCCTCTCGTTATGCTCCATAGCACTCTGACGATGTTCGTTCACATAAGAAGTATGGGTGAACGCCTGCTTCAGCAGGCGCACCGTACGAAATCGGAGCTGCAGACGCTGCTGCAGCTCTTCAAACTTATCATGCTTCATATTTTTTCATCACGATCGTAGCGTTATGACCGCCAAAACCGAACGAATTAGACAAAGCGTATTTCACGTCTGCTTCTCTCGGTGTGTTAGGGACATAATCGAGATCGCATTCAGGATCTTGATTATCGAGATTGATCGTTGGTGCAATAACGCCGTTCTGAAGTGTAAGGCCGAGAATAACCGCCTCTACACCGCCCGCTGCGCCCAGCAAGTGACCTGTCATCGACTTCGTCGAGCTGACTGCCAGCTTGTATGCATGCTCACCGAACGTCTTCTTAATCGCAGTCGTCTCGGAAAGGTCACCAACTGGCGTTGATGTTCCGTGCGCATTGATATAGTCGATCTGAGTCGGTTCGATCCCGCCATCACGAAGTGCTTTAACCATACAACGCGCTGCGCCATCCGGATCCGGCTCTGTCATGTGATGCGCATCGCCGCTCATGCCGTAGCCGATGATCTCCGCATAGATATGAGCACCGCGCTGCTGCGCATGCTCAAGCGATTCCAGAATGAGCACACCGGAGCCTTCGCCCATGACGAAACCGTCGCGGTCTTTGTCGAATGGACGGGAAGCCTTAGCTGGCTCATCGTTACGTGTCGACATCGCACGCATCGAGCAAAAGCCTGCCATGCCTGTCGGACGGATTGTCGCTTCAGCACCGCCGCAGATCATAACGTCTGCATCGCCGCGCTGAATCATTTTGAACGAGTCACCGATGGAATGAGTACCCGTCGCACAAGCAGTTACTGCTGTGCTGTTCGGGCCTTTCGCGCCTGTTGCCATCGATACTTGGCCGGAAGCCATGTTCGCGATCATCATCGGAATGAAGAACGGGCTAACACGCTTAGGACCTTTCTCCAGCAAAATATTATGCTGATCTTCCCATGTGCCAAGTCCGCCGATACCTGAGCCGATCATAACGCCAATGCGCTCAGCATCGACATTGTTGCCGATATCAAGTGCAGCATTCTTCACAGCTAGCAGGCTGGCTACAACAGCGAATTGAACGAAGCGGTCCATACGGCGCGCTTCTTTCTTGTCGATATTGTAATCTTCTGGATTGAAGTTCTTGATTTCGGCTGCAATTCGTGTCGGATATTCGGAGAAGTCAAATGCATCAATGACAGAAACACCGGACTTCCCTTCCATCAAATTACCCCAAAATGTATTTAAATCGGAACCGAGCGAAGTCATAACTCCCATGCCCGTAACGACTACTCTCTGTTTCATTACGATTCACCTCTGATTGGAAACCCTATTGGTTAACGATATCTATAAAAACGCTAATGCGCTTACAGCATTCATAATGGCAGATGCCTTAAATATGGAGAGAAGTCCCGCTTTGACGGGCGGGACTTATCCGTTCTTTACTTAGCTAGAGAAGATATGTAATTAACAACTTCCCCTACACTCGTAATTTTCTCTGCATCTTCATCAGAGATTTCCATATCGAACTCATCTTCCAGTTCCATGACGAGTTCTACGACATCAAGAGAGTCTGCTCCAAGATCTTCTTTAAACGAAGCCTCTAGAGACACCTCCGATTCATCAACGCCAAGGCGGTCGACAACGATGCGTTTTACACGATCATATACATCGGACATCCGGTTCACCTCCTCCATGGTATTATACGAGAATTGATTGCAAAATGCCATACTCCGCGATTCTAAAGCTATTTGGCTAGCTTTACATGTACATGCCGCCGTCTACATGGATCGTTTGGCCTGTCATGTAAGCTGCTGAGCCAGATGCCAAGAAGCGGACAGCTGCCGCAATATCTTCTGGATTTCCAAGTCTTGCAAGCGGAATATCCGCAGCAAGCTTCTCACGCATCTCCTGCGGCAGCTTATCGGTCATATCCGTCTGAATAAAGCCAGGCGCAACGCAGTTCACAGTAATACCGCGGGAAGCCAGCTCTCGCGCAGAAGCCTTCGTCAAGCCGATAACGCCTGCCTTCGCTGCCACATAGTTAGCCTGCCCCGGATTACCGAGAACACCGACAACAGAGGAGATATTAATGATCCGGCCCGAGCGTTGCTTCATCATTTGACGCGTTACCGCCTTGATGCCGTTGAATACGCCTTTAAGATTCGTCTCAATGACTTGATCAAACTCTTCTTCCTTCATGCGCATGATTAGATTGTCACGCGTAATGCCCGCATTATTCACGAGGATGTCAATGGAGCCGAATGTTTCGACAACCTGCTTGACCATGCTATCGAATTCATCGGTTTTGCCGACGTTCGCTTTGAGCACGAGCGAACGGCGTCCAAGCGCATCGATTGCTTGCGCCGTCTCAGCTGCTGCTGCCTCGCTGCCGGAATAGTTGATGGCAACGTCTGCACCTGCTTCAGCCAGCGCTATGGCGATGGAGCGGCCTATGCCGCGGGATGCTCCCGTGACTAGAGCTATCTTACCTGTAAGGTCGCAAAAACTCATGGGAAAACCTCCATTTTTCTTTAAGTACCCCCTAAATCCCCCTAACTAGGGGGACCCCAAGGGTCTACCGACCCTCTGGACACCCGGAAAGGTCTAACGTTTGTGCTACAGAGAAGCGCTCGCGAGGTGGCGTAAGTGCTGGGCCTCGCTTTCGTCCCTCGCGGGACACGCTTAACGTTTGGCGTTGTTTAGCGACCTGGTGTCCCTGCGGGACCATGGTAACGTTACGCGTTACAGAGACGCATGGTGCGGTAGTGCGTGCTGGGCTCGCTTTCGTCCCTTGCGGGACACGCTTTAGGTTAGAGCGAGTGGTCAGCCTGCGCGCCTTCGGCTGGCTTCTTGCCCGGCGGCATACCCCCGCCGGTGTTAGTGTCACCGCCTGCGCCGGCTTGTGCCGTATCCGGCACGTTGCGCCTGCGGCGCAAAACCATTGCACCTGCGGTGCTAAACCCAAAAACCTGCACCTGCGGTGCTAAACCCGAAAACCTGCACCTGCGGTGCTAAACCCGAAAACCTGCACCTGCGGTGCTAAACCCGAAAACCTGCACCTGTGGTGCTAAACTGAGAACTGCACCTGCGGTGCTATTGCGCCTGAGGCGAGAATATCGCCTGAGGCGATTAGAGAGCTACTGCCTTCAGAGCTTCCAAGCTGTTGATCGAAATGATAGTAACCGACTTGTCAATCTTCTTAATCAAGCCCGCTAACACTGTGCCTGAGCCGATTTCGACGAAAGTGTCTACGCCTTGCTCGATCAAATATTTGACGCTGTCTTCCCATAGAACCGGGGAATACACTTGTTCTGTGAGCAAGCTGCGGATTTCTTCCGCTGCTGTGACAGGCTTAGCCGTTACGTTCGCGATGACCGGGACAGCTGCGTCGTTGACTTGCACGTTCGAGAGAACCTCTGCGAGTTTCTCAGCTGCTGGCTTCATTAACGACGAATGGAACGGGCCGCTCACTTCTAACGGAATAACGCGCTTCGCGCCGGCTTCTTTGCCGCGCTCTACTACACCTTGAACGCCTGCCGCTGTTCCCGATACTACGATCTGGCCAGGGCAGTTTACGTTTGCTAGCTCGACTGAGCCTGCATCAGCCGACACGCTTGCGCAAAGTGCCGCGAGAGCTTCGCGTTCTGCGCCGAGTACAGCTGCCATTGCACCTTGACCACTTGGTACTGCTTGCTCCATAAATTCGCCGCGTGCACGTACTGTACGGACAGCATCCGCAAAGGAAAGCGATCCCGCTGCTACAAGAGCGCTGTATTCGCCGAGGCTATGGCCTGCGACGAAGTCTGGCTTGATGCCGCGGTCCTTCAACGCTTCCAGAAGCGCAATACTTACAGCAAGCAATGCTGGCTGTGTATTCGCAGTCTGCTTCAGCTTTTCTTCAGGACCGTTAAAAATAATATCGCTAAGCGCAAAGCCGAGTGCTGCGTCCGCTGAGTCAATGATTGCGCGAGATGCATCTACAGCTTCATAAACATCTTTACCCATGCCAACGGCTTGTGCCCCTTGGCCGGGAAATACAAAAGCGATTTTGCTCAAACCATTGCACCTCCGAACTGGCTATTTTCGAACACTAATAATGAAAGAATAATTTACCAAATGAGTACGGAAGCGCCCCAAGTCAAACCGCCGCCGAAGCCAACCATGACAAGCTTGTCGCCTTCCTTCACGCGGTTCTGCTCAACAGCTTCTGCCAGTGCAATCGGAATGGACGCAGCTGACACGTTGCCGTATTTATCAAGGTTGATCATACATTTTTCAGGAGGCAGATCGAGTCGGTTAATCGCCGAGTTGATGATCCGAATATTCGCTTGATGTGGAATCAGGAGATCGATATCCCCTTTGTCCATACCTGCTTTACGCAGCGCTTCTTCAGCGGCATTACCCATGATGCGAACCGCAAATTTGAACACTTCGTTGCCCGCCATATAGATGAAGTGCTGCTTGTTCTCGATACTCTCCGGAGAAGAAGGTATACGCGAACCGCCTGCACACACTTTGAGCAATTCGCCGCCTGCGCCGTCAGCGCCAAGCTCAAACGATTGGAAGCCGCGACCCTCCGCCACTTGACCAAGCACAACCGCGCCTGCGCCATCGCCGAACAGGATACACGTGTTGCGGTCTGTATAGTCTGTAATGCGGGACAATGTCTCCGCGCCGACTACGAGCACATGCTTATACATGCCAGTTGCGATCATGTTCGAAGCTGTTGCTAGACCGTAGATGAAACCGGAACAAGCAGCCGACAAGTCAAATGCTGCCGCTTTCTTCGCTCCGAGCTTCTCCTGCAACAAGCAGGCTGTCGACGGGAAGAACATATCCGGTGTAATCGTTGCTACTATGATTAGATCAAGATCCTCTGCTGTAATGCCGGCAGCTGCCAGCGCCGCCTTGGAGGCGTTAAGCGCGAGATCCGACGTTGCTTGCTCAGGAGCTGCAATCCGGCGCTCGCGCATGCCAGTCCGCGACACGATCCATTCGTCGTTCGTCTCAACCATCTGTTCCAATTCCTGATTCGTCAAAATCCGCTCTGGCACATATTTGCCCGTGCCGAGAATGCCTACGGGATGTAGTTGCATAGTCCCACTCACTTCCTGCTAATTTCAGCTGCGATTGACGAAATTAAGTTGCTCTCAATTGCTAATTTCGCTTGCCTTACAGCATTTTTGACTGCTTTCACATCCGAAGAGCCGTGGCATTTAACAACGAGACCGTTCACGCCAAGCAGCGGCGCGCCGCCATGCTCTTTATAATCCATTTTACCCCGAAGCTGCTTCATTCTCGGCAAAACGATTGCCGCCGCAAGCTTCGTTAGTAAGCTGCTTGTGAATACGTCGCGGATCGCTTTGAATAGCGTTCCCGCCGTACCTTCCATCGCTTTAAGCATAATATTGCCGGCAAAGCCGTCACAAATAAGGACATCGCAATTGCGGAGCAGCACATCGCGCGCTTCCACATTGCCAATAAAATTGATCGGTGCAGATTCCAGCAGCTCGTAAGCCGCTTTCGTCAGCTCATTCCCTTTCATCGCCTCAGTTCCGACATTAAGCAGCCCAACCCGAGGCTTCTCCATGCCGTTCATTTTGCTGCGATAAATACTTCCCATAATGGCATACTGAAGCAAGTGCTCCGGCTTCGCATCCATATTCGCACCAAGGTCAAGCGCGAGACAGCCTACATCATCCATCGTCGGCAGCATGGTTACGAGCGCTGGGCGCTCCATGCCTTCCATCCGTCCAACGACGAGCAGTCCTGTCGTCATCAGCGCGCCAGTATTGCCTGCAGAGAGCATCGCTTCCGCATGACCTTCCCGCACGAGCTGACCAGCCATGACCATCGAGGAAGTTTTCTTCCGCCGAACGGCTTTAACAGGTTCATCTTCAGGCCCAATGACATCATCCGCATGAATGATTTCAATATTGGAAGGCTTCTTCGTGCCAAGATGCTTCTCAATCTGCGCCGTATCCCCGACAAGAATAATTCGGAGCTCCGGCCATTCCAGTGCTGCTTCCACTGCGCCTTGCACGATTAGTGAAGGGGCATGGTCGCCTCCCATCGCGTCAATTGCGATCCGCACCATTCATTCCTCCCTCGATGACCGGCTCGCCTGCGGAACGGAAGATGATGAAATGGCCTTGAAATACCATCTCATCGCCTACGTAAGAGCAAACTTCAACCTTCGCCTTGCTGCGGCCGCCGGAGCCAGAACGCACGTAAGCTTTCGCAATGCATTTCTCTCCAAGCTTCACAGAACGTACGAACCTGATGTCCGCAGTTGCCGTGAGCGCAATCTCATCGTTAATAACTGCAACCGCTAGTGAGTTCGCCTGAGCAAAGACATGATGTCCGCGGGCAATGCCGGTTCTTGAAAATACATGTTCCTCTTTAATTTCAAAAAGCGAGATGCCGCTGTGGTCCAGCTGCAAATCTACAATATCCCCGATTATCTCGTGCAGCGGCAGTGAACGGACGGGGTCATACGAACGTTCCGCCATTAACTTCATTCGTTCCCGCAGCTCGGGAATGCCGAGCTCTAGCCGGTCAAGCCGCACCGTTTGAATACTAACCTTTAGTTGACGTGTCAGCTCCTGATCCGTAATGAACGGATTGTCCTCAATCAAACTTTGCAGCAGCTGATGTCTCTGTTTCTTCGGAAGACGTTCGATGGCACACACCACCTTTGCCTAATGTTCTAAGTATGTACCTCTGCTTATCATCATACACCATTACAAGCTGCTATTATAACCAGGTACTAATAGTATATAGAAGAAAACAGCATCGCGCAATATTCAGTCGCCTAATTGCGGTCCAATATGGCCACGACAAATGGCGCAAGCCAACGATTCTACAAAGTAAAAAAATAGTACTTCACCCTTAGGATGAAGTACTATTATCTGCCTAAAACTATTGCTTGATGATCTCTCTTGCTTTGTATGTCCCGCAAACCTTGCACACACGGTGAGACAATTTCAACTCTCCGCATTGCTCACATTTCACCATACCTGGCACCGCCAGTTTGAAATGCGTGCGGCGTTTGTCACGACGTGTTTTGGACGTTCTACGTTGTGGTACTGCCATGTTTCCCACCTCCTTAACAGAATTCGGCGCAGATGCATGATTGTAATGCATCATTGAGTATTAAGCAAGCCCTTCACTTAATCTCCGTTGTTGAAAAAATCTTTCAAGGCGGCGAGTCTTGGATCAATACGATCGGTTGAACAACCGCAATTTTGCTCATTCAAGTTAGTGCCACAGGAGTGGCAAAGACCCTTACAGTCTTCTTTACAAAGCGGCACAAAAGGCAACGCGAGCATTAGCATTTCTTCAAGAAATGGGTCCAGCTCGAGCTTGTCTTCCTCCACTGGAATGATGGCCTCTTCTTCATCGCCAGTTAGCTTCGACTCTGGCTTGAAACGCTCATAAAACGGAACGACAACATGCGTATGTGTCGGCTCCAAACACCGTGAGCACGCAAGCTCAGCATCGACGGACAGCTTTCCCTCCACATGGGCAACACTGTCTTCGCCCCAAGTGGTCATATTGACTTCCATCGGGCTCGTACTGATGATGTCTTTACGAACTTGCTTCAGCCAGTCGGTGTCCAAGCTTGATTGATAAGAAATCTTCAATCCTTTGGACGCTAATTCTCGAACATTAATCTCCATACGATCACTCCAAACAAACAAAGTTTATTATATCGACTATTGAATAGTTTTGTCAACATTTTCACGACGTGATATTATAACAAAAGCAAAAACGATTACAACTTCACCCAGAAAAAGCATACCGTTTTGTGCTTATATATCCTACTTTTGGAGGAATAGCAATGCGGACAGTTGGGCTTATTGTCGAGTATAACCCATTTCATAACGGTCATCACTATCATTTACAGCAATCGCTCAAAATAACGAACAGCGATGCTGTCATCGCCGTGATGAGCGGGCACTTCCTGCAGCGCGGCGAGCCCGCGCTGCTGAATAAATGGACGCGCGCCGAGATGGCGCTACGCGGCGGCTGCGACGTTGTCATTGAACTGCCCGCCGCCTATTCTACGCAGGCGGCGGAATGGTTCGGCTACGGCGCTGTGGCGCTGCTTGAGGCGACAGGCGTCGTAGACGCGCTCTGCTTCGGCAGCGAGGCCGGCGATATCGGGCCGCTGCGGCGGGTTGCCCGGCAGCTCGCACATGAGCCCGCGGCATTCGAGGGGCTCATGGCGGATTGCCTCAGCGGCGGCGTGAGCTATCCGGCTGCGTATAGCGAGGCAGTCCGCCGGTTCATGCTGGCCGCGGGCGATGATGAAGCCGCCGCGTTTCCGCTTGCGCAGCCCAATAATACACTTGGGCTGCATTATTTGCTCGCGCTGGAGCGGCTTGGCAGCGCGATTGAGCCTTTTACGGTGCGTCGCGAGAAGGCCGGCTACTCGCAGACAAGTATTACTGACGCGCAAATTGCGAGCGCAACTGCGATTCGCGGCATCGTCTTGGGCGACGCTGCATCACCAACGGATGCAGCGCCTTATGTTCCCGCCTCTACGCTGGAGCTGCTGCTTCGCGACAACGCGCTCGGACGCGCCCGAAACAGCTGGGCGCAGTACGAATCGGCTTTGTTCCATAAACTCGTGAGCGAGCCAACTGTAGCGCTTGAGAGGTATCATGAGATGAGCGAAGGGCTCGAATACCGGATCAAACGAATGCTCCCTGAACTAGAAGCCCTTCATTTCGAGTCGCTGCTGGACAAACTGAAGACGAAGCGCTACACCCGCACGAAGCTCCAACGAGCCTTGCTTGCCGTACTGCTCGGGCACTCGAAGGAACTGCTATCGCGCGAGAGGCTTCGCGAAGGGATTCAATATATTCGCGTGCTCGGTTTTACGAAGCGAGGCCAGGAACTGCTAAAGCGGATGCGCAAGACGGCGAAGCTGCCGATCCTAACCAGCGCCGCCCGCGCACAGGATCATGATCCTTTCTTGGCGCTTGATATCCAGGCGACCTCCATCTATGCGTTGGGATGGCCAGACCCAACGCCTCGCGATCTGTTTCGCGATTACTATGAAAAGCCGATTACGATTGACTAAGCTAGCTATAAGCTTGGTCTAACCGCAAGAAGACAAGCGTAACAATATAGTGGCTCTGTTTGTCATATTCTGATATGAGTTACTCAGAGACACTATATCTGCAATGGAGTGAGTTGTATGACGCGCACCATTACGTACGCTTGTTTATCCATCCTGCTCGTAGCCGCCATCATCATTCGGCCGGACGAAGCTTTTCAAGCTTCATTGCAAGGATTAACTGTCTGGTGGAATATCGTCTTCCCCGGACTTCTTCCATTCCTTGCACTGCTTGAGCTCATGCTCACCTTCGGCGCTGTCCACGCCCTCGGCACATTGCTTCACCCGCTCATGCGGCGGCTATTCCGCCTGCCGGGCGAATCAGGCATCGCCATGGCGCTCGGCTGGACAGGCGGGTTCCCGCTTGGCGCTGAAGCCGTCGCTTCCCTTCGCCGCAGCAAGCTCGTGACGATCGCTGAAGGCCAGCGACTGCTCGCACTCTCGCATATGCCAAGCCCGCTGTTTATGCTGCTCGTCGTCGGCTCTGGCTTTCTTCATCACCCGGAGCTTGGCGCGGCTATCGCAGCAGCTGTATGGCTATCAGCATTACTGACATCTTTCGTTACAGCGCACTTCACTCCTGCAGCTGCGTCCGCCCCAGCTTCAACTCGCAACAATCCTGATTCAGAAACAACAGATAATTACGATACACGCGCCAAACAAGCGCCGCCTTCCTCGCTGCTGCGACGTGCCTCTACAGCAATGCAAGCTGCCAACAAGCGCGACGGCCGCACATTTGGCAAAGCACTTGGCGACTCTGTCGTTGTATCTGTCTACAAGCTAATGGCTATCGGCGGCTTCATGATGTTCGCAGCTGTTCTTGTCCGCCTCTTGCAGCCACTCATGCCAGAGAATATTCCCGCGTTCTTACTCCCTGCTTTTCTAGAGAGCCATATCGGCGTTTATGCCGCTGCAACTACAAAATTCGCAGGCGGTATCCCCTGGACCGCCGCATGCTGTGCAGCCGTGCTGAGCTGGAGCGGCTTAAGCGCACTCCTACAAGCCGGCGGCATGCTTACCGGCTCCGGCTTATCACTTGCCCGACTCGCAGCATCTCGGCTTGTTCAAAGCCTGCTCGCTTTCATCATCACACTTCTGGCATGGAAGCCTGCCGGCAAGCTCATACAAGCCCTCTTCCCAACCGCCGCTCCCGCCTTCACGCAAACAGAAAAAACAGGCGCTGCCACGGATGCTACGATTCGCGCTAGCGATCTGCATTCCCTATGGCCGTATACGCCCGTTCTGCTGTTTGGGTTCCTACTCGCCGTATCCGTTCTCGTCATGATCTCCACAGCCATAACGATAGCCTCACGGGCGAAACGCGACCCGCTAAACTAAGCGTGGCTCGCTTTCGCTAAGTACGGTCCGTGTACTTCTCCACCAGTGCTTCCGCCACTACAGGTGGGACGAGATCCGTCACGTTCCCGTTGAAACGCGCGATCTCTTTTACAATGCTTGAACTGAGGTACGAATACTTCGGATTCGTCATCATGAAGATCGTCTCGATCTCGCCATCGAGCTGATGGTTCGTTGACGCCATCTGCAGCTCATACTCAAAATCCGTCACAGAGCGGATTCCTCTGACAATGACATGAGCATCCTTTGAGCGCATGAAATTGACCAGCAGATCGCGGAAGCTGTCAATCGTCACATTCGGCAGATCCTTCGTCACTTCCGCAAGCAGCGCCTTGCGTTCCTCCACCGAGAAGAGCGGATTCTTACTCGTATTGTTGAGCACCGCAACGATTAAATGATCGAATTGTTTGGCAGCGCGGCGGATGATGTCCAAGTGTCCGCATGTAACAGGATCGAAGCTGCCCGGATATACAGCCACCTTCTGCCCGGGTAATCTCGTTGTAGCTGTCATGTTATTAGCCTCCATATGTACAGTTGGCTTTATTCGCCATCTCTTGTTTCTTCATTGAATTCGCCTTGCTGTTCTCCATCTTGCTCATATCGATAGACCGTTACAGCGGTATCGCCGTATTGCGATCGTTTCATCTGGACGATCCCTTCGATTGACTCCGGATAGATAACCTCAGCATCATGCTCGACGACAATTTTCGCGCGAGGCGCCAATAAGCCCCGTCCAGCGAGCTCTGCCATCAGCGTGTCCATTTCCTTCATCCGATAAGGCGGGTCCAGAAAAACAAGCTCAAACTGCAGTCCTCGCTTCTCCAGCGCTTTCAGCGCACGAAGCGCTTCTGTACGGTAAATCTCCGCATTTTCCGCTACGCGGGCAGCTTGTACATTATGCTTGATCACTTCAATACTGCCGCCGTCCAGATCAACGAACACCCCGCGCTCCATCCCTCTGCTCAATGACTCAATGCCTAGTCCTCCCGTACCTGCGAACAGGTCGAGCACCATGCCGCCATCGAAATACGGGCCAATCATACTAAATATCGCTTCTTTCACTTTATCGGTTGTCGGTCTCGTGTTTTTTCCCGGCACCGCTTTTAAAGACCGGCCTTTCGCCGACCCTGCAATTACTCTCAAAGCTGTCCAAAGCCCCTTTCATTCCGCTTGCCAATTTATAAATAATATCGTAACACAATTTCCCGTCCGTGTTAAAGGATTCACATGCTTGTTTGTCATGACCTCCCCTCTTGGCGCCTATATATAAGCAAACAGATCGCAAGCCTGCCTCGTATGGCAAAAGGAGGGAATTCCACATGAGCAAACATCGGCAGCCGGTCACCGTCCTTCCAGTACCGTTCCATCACGGAGCAAGCCGTCCCGGTGCAGACGGCGGGCCGCAAGCCGTCCTGCAAGCTGGGCTAATGGAGAAGCTCAAGCAGCTGAAAAGGTCCGCTACTCTGCTTCCTCCGCTCGAATGGCAGAAGCTATCGAAGGATCGCCGTTCCATGGAAAGAATGCGCAACTGGGGCCGCGTACAAACAATGAACGAGGACGTTGCCGAATTGGTCCTTGCTATCGCCAAGAGCGGCGCCTTTCCACTGACGATCGGCGGCGATCACAGCATCTCAATCGGCACAATTGCCGGCTTAACTCAGCACATCCAGCAGCTCGGAGTCATTTGGATTGATGCGCATGCCGATATGAATACACCCAAGACGACACCTTCAGGAAATCTGCACGGCATGGCGCTCGCAGCCAGTCTCGGTCTTGGCGACACACGTTTCACGAATATGTATGGTCAGAACCCGAAGCTGCAATCCAAGCGCGTCGTCCTCGTCGGCAGCCGCGAGCTTGATGAAGGCGAGAAGCGGAATATATACGCTAGCGGCATCAGCTGCTTCACGATGCACGACATTGATCGTATCGGCATGGCCCGTGTCATGGAGCGCGCAATCGCTATTGCCTCGTATGGCTCCGAAGGCATCCATGTCAGCTTCGACATCGACTGTGTTGACCCCGGTGAGGCGCCTGGAACCGGAACTCCCGTCCGAGGCGGATTGAACTACCGCGAGGCGCATCTCGCGATGGAGATGCTGTACGACTGCGGGCGAGTAACTTCCGCCGATATTGTTGAATTGAATCCTTCGCTTGATCCGAGCGGGAGAACGGCAAGACTTGCTGTCGAGCTCATTGGCTCGCTCCTCGGTGAACGAATCCTCTAGCCTCGCACACAAAGAAGGACGTTTCGCGGGTACTAACGCGAAACGTCCTCTTCTATTCGTACGAATTATGCATAATGGCAAGCAGCCCAGTGGTTCGGCTCTACTTCGCGGAAGATCGGCACTTCGTTCGCACATTTCTCTGTCGCAAACGGACAGCGTGTACGGAATTGGCAGCCGCTTGGCGGGCTAATCGGACTCGGCAGATCACCAGTTAGAACGATACGTTCTTTCGTTTCTTCTACATCAGGGTCCGGAACAGGGATCGCGGACATAAGCGCTTTGGTGTACGGGTGCTTCGGATTTGCATAAAGCTCTTCACTTTCTGCAAGCTCCACCATTTTACCCAAGTACATAACGGCAACACGGTCACTGATATGTTTAACCATCGCAAGGTCATGCGCGATGAACAAGTACGTTAGACCCAAGTCACGCTGCAAATCTTGCAGCAAGTTAACAACTTGCGCCTGAATAGATACGTCAAGTGCCGAGATCGGCTCATCACAGACGATAAACTTCGGATTAACGGCAAGTGCGCGGGCAATCCCGATCCGCTGACGCTGGCCGCCGGAAAACTCATGCGGATAACGCGTTGCATGCTCCGAACGAAGACCTACGCGGTCAAGCAAACGTTCTACTTGCAGCTTACGGTCTTTTGAGCCATTCGCAAGGCCGTGAATATCAATTGGCTCCGCGATCAAGTCTTCTACCTTCCAACGCGGGTTCAGCGATGCATATGGATCTTGGAAGATCATTTGCATTTCGCGGCGCAGCGCCTTCAGTGATGAACTTTTCGCTTTGACAATGTTCTGGCCCTTGAAATTAACAGCACCGGAAGTTGGCTCATACAAACGTAGAATCGTTCTGCCCGCAGTCGATTTACCGCAGCCGGATTCGCCAACCATACCGAGCGTCTCACCCTCGCGAATGCCGAAGGAAATATCATTAACCGCTTTCAGCATCTTACCTTTACCAACGTCAAAATATTTCTTCAACTGATCAACTTCAATCAGCATGTTATTGTTCGTTTTCATGCGCTCTCTCCCCCTTTAAGGGCCGAGTCATGGAGCCAACATTTCGCAGTTTGCGTTTCACTCAGCACGTATGCCTGCGGATCGTTGTCGACACAAATACGCATCGCTTCGTCACAACGCGCACAGAATGCGCAGCCTGTAGGCGGCGAAGACATATCCGGCGGTGTTCCGATGATCGGAACGAGCGCCTCGTCCTTCTTCTGATCCAGACGCGGAAGCGAACGCAGCAAGCCTCTTGTATACGGATGCTGCGGGTTTTTGAAGATTTCTTGCTTCGTGCCAGTCTCGACAACCTTGCCTGCGTACATAACGACAACTCGGTCGCACATATCCGCTACGATACCAAGGTCATGCGTGATCAGGATGATCGACGTCCCAGTCTTCTGTTGAAGCTCTTTCATCAGCGTCATGATTTGAGCTTGAATCGTAACGTCAAGCGCCGTTGTCGGTTCATCCGCAATGAGAAGAGAAGGGTTACATGCAAGAGCGATTGCAATCATTACACGCTGGCGCATACCGCCAGAGAATTGGTGCGGATATTGTTTCACACGCTCAGCAGCGTTAGGAATACCAACTAATGTTAGCAACTCAATTGCCCGATTTGTTGAATCAGCAGCGTTCATTTTCTGGTGCTTATGAAGCACTTCAGAAATTTGACGACCAACTGTAAGTGTAGGATTAAGAGAAGTCATTGGGTCCTGGAAGATCATGCCGATCTCCTTACCGCGGATGGACTCCATTTCTTTCTCTGTTTTGGCTAGCAAATCTTCGCCTTTAAACGTAATGGAGCCTTGTTTGAACTCGCCCGGAGGCGTTGGAATCAAACGAAGAATAGATTGAGCTGTTACGCTCTTGCCACTGCCGGACTCGCCGACAATCGCAACAGACTCGCCGCGGTTAACTTCCAAGCTAACTCCGCGAACGGCCTGAACCTCTCCACCGCGCACATGAAACGAGATATGCAAATCAGAAATATTAAGAATCGGATTGCTCATAAGCTCACTCCCAGCGCAGGTTATTTTTTCATTTTCGGATCGAATGCATCTTGCAGACCATCACCGAAAATATTGAATGCAATCATCGTGATACAAAGAAGTGATGCCGGAATAGCCATTACCCATGGGTACAGCGTCCATGAAGAAATCGCTTCGCTAATCAATGAACCGAGTGAAGCATCCGGCGACTGAACACCTAGACCCAAGAAGCTCAGGAAGGCTTCAGTAAATATAGCAGACGGTACCGAAAGCGTTACGGTAACGATGATCGGTCCGAGAGTGTTCGGAATTAAGTGGCGGAACAGAATACGCGAGCCGCTTGCCCCCATCGATTGAGCTGCAAGCACATACTCCTGGTTCTTGAGTTGCAGGATCTGTCCGCGAACGATCCAAGACATCGTAATCCAGCCAGTAATCGACAATGCCATGATAATCGTGAATAATCCAGATCCCATAACAACGCCCAGCAAAATAACGACAAGCATATACGGAATTGCATATAGCACTTCAGCGAACTTATTCATCGCATTACCGACACGTTTGCCTGCAAAGCCCATAATACCGCCGTACGCTACCCCAATAACAAGATCGATAAGCGCAGCCGTAAAACCAACGATTAGAGAGATTTGAACACCTCTCCATGAACGTGTGAACAAATCACGGCCCAGGTTGTCCGTACCGAACCAATGCGATGCCGATGGCTTTGCAAATTGATTGTCCAAATCGTTCGTATACGTATTATACGGAGAAAGCATCGGGCAAACAATCGCCAAAATTATGATAAGAATCAGGACATACATGCCTGTCATCGCATACTTGTTCTTGCGAAGGCGTGCCCAGCTTTCTTGGAAAGTCGAGCGGCTTTCTGCCGTAATGATCTCAGCCTCTTTATGACGCTGCGGAAGCTTCTCGAAGAGCGATCCCGCATCCACGTCGTTCTGCTGAATTTCCTTCAGTTGTGTGCTCATTTCTTAACGACACCTCCGCTGATTTTGATACGCGGATCAATGATAATGTAAAGAATATCCGTTACGAAGCGTGCCGCCATAAGGATTACGGCATAGAAGATCGTGATCCCCATAATGAGGGTATAATCCCGGTTTGAGATACTGTCTACGAAATAAGCACCGAGGCCAGGCAAACCAAAGATTTGTTCCACGACGACAGAACCAGTAATAACGTTCGCTGTCATCGGACCTAGATAAGTGACAACCGGCAGAATACCATTACGCAAGCCGTGCTGCCAAAGAACAGCATGAGGCGTAAGCCCTTTTGCTTTTGCAGTACGAATATAGTCCGAGGTCAGTACCTCGAGCATGGTTGAGCGAGTCAGCCTCGCGATGAATGCAATCGGAAGAGTTGACAGTGCAAATACGGGAAGCACGTAATCCAACGGCCCTTCCAGCCCTGCAACTGTAAAGATCGGGAATTTAACACCAAGGAAATATTGAATCATCGCACCAACGACGAAGCTTGGAATCGAGATCCCTAATACCGCAATAAACATAAAGAAATTATCGATAAATTTCTTATGCTTCAGCGCAGCCATCATACCAAGGTAAACCCCAATGATGACAGAAACAATGATCGCAATAATACCTATTTTGAAAGATGTTGAAAATGAATCTGTAATAATGCTTGTAACCGTACGATTCGAGCTCTTCATCGATTCGCCAAGGTCAAACTGAAGCAGGTTCTTCATGTAAATCAAATACTGATGCCAAATTGGCTTGTCCAAACCGTAGTGTGCCATAATCTGCGCCTTAATTTCAGGCGGAATTGCTTTTTCTTGTGTGAAAGGGTCCCCTGGGACAGCCTTCATCAAGAAAAAGGTCGCGGTGGCTAGAATTAGCAGCGAAACGATTATGTTGAGAAACTTACCACCTATATACCGAGCCATCCCAAGCCCTCCCCAATCATAAGAGAAGGGATATATATGGTTCCCATATATATCCCTGAACCCTTAAATTTTCTTGTTAATCTTATTTTTCAATCGTGATGTGGCTATAGTCGATGTTACCGGAGTAGTCAACTACATAGTTCTTCACATATGGTTTGATCAATTGTGCAGAAGTGTAGTAGTACAGCGGCATAATGGCTTGGTTGTCACCGATAAGGATCTTCTCAGCTTTAGCCATTGCGTCTACACGTTTTTGTTGATCGTTTGTTGCATAAGCTTCTTTAACGAGTGCATCGTAATCTGCATTCTTGAAGCCGATATCGTTGTTTCCGCCTTTAGATGTGAACATGTCGATGAACGTCATTGGGTCGTTGTAGTCAGCTCCCCAACCAGCGCGTGCAACGTCATAGTTCAAGCTTTGACGGTTTTTCAGGAAGATCTTCCATTCTTGTACTTCAGTCTTAGCAGTGATGCCAAGGTTTTCTTTCCACATGTTCGCGATTGCTTCAGCTACAGTCTTGTGCAGACCTTCATTGAAAGTAAGCGTGAACTCAGGCATCGAAGTCATGCCTTCTTCTTGAAGACCTTCAGCAAGCAATTTCTTCGCTTCTGCTACGTCTTCTTTGAAGTAGTCGTCTTTCACTTCTGCACGGTATTCGCCGTTCACGCCGTGGATACCGCCGGATACGAAACCGAATGCTGGTGTTTGACCTGCTTTAGTTACTTTATCAACGATGTCTTGGCGGTTGATCGCCATCGAAAGCGCCTTACGTACTTTTACGTTGTTGAAAGGCTTCTTCTCGTTGTTGAAGTTGTAGTAGTATGTGCTTGCAATTGGTTTGATTTGAAGCTCAGCGTTTTTCTCTTGACGGAATTTGTCAAGTTGCTCAGCTGGGATCGAACCTGTTGGCGAGCCAGCCCAGTCAAGTTTGCCTGTTTTGTACATGCTAAGCTCAGTGTTAGGATCTTTAACCATGGAGAACTTAACGCTGCTCAGGTGGATGTCTTTCTTATCCCAGTAGTTATCGTTAGGTACGAGTTCTAGGGAATCGCCGTGTTTCCAAGCAGTCATTTTGAAAGGACCGTTGGAGATGTAATCTTTAGCTTCTGCAGCCCAGTTAGCGTTTGTTTGCGCCGACTTGTGGACTGGGTATGATGTGAAGAACGCTGTGATGTTCAGGAAGTAAGGTGTTGGGTTCTCCAACTCAACTTCAAGCGTTGCATCGTCGATTGCTTTAACGCCAACTTGTGCAGGATCGCTGATATGATCAGGGTTGTCCGCTTCAACGTTGTAGTTTTGAGCATTTTTAATGTAGTAGAGTTGGTAAGCATACGGTGCTGGTGGATTCAGTTTCGGATCCAAAGTACGCTTCCAAGAATATTCGAAGTCTTGTGCTGTTACTGGGTCACCATTCGACCATTTCGCATCGCTGCGCAGGTGGAAAGTAAATTTCTTGCCGTCTTCAGAAACGTCCCATTTCTCAGCAACGCCTGGAACGATGTTGCCATCTTTGTCCATACGCGTCAAACCTTCGAAAAGGCCGCTCAGCACAGTAAAGGATACTTGATCCTGTGCTTGTGCTACATCGAGACTAGGCGGTTCGGTTGTCAGGTTCATCCGAAACGTTTGGTCGTCTCCAGATCCGCTCTTGCCACAAGCTGACAATACGCCTGTGAAGACCAGCATGAGTGAAACAAGTACTAGCAGTTTTTTCTTCATTACTTGAGCCCGCCTCCATGTATTTGTTTATATTTTTAAACCCGAAGCCAATAATACAACGAATTTAAGCATTTGTAAAACATAATTTGAACACTTGTAAAGATTTACTATCTCCTGATGTCAACTTAGCTTACAAGAACTTGACTGGAATCTCATGCTACTGGCTCTAGACGTTTTGTAATTACGTACATTGTGCCACAAAAGAAACAACCATCACCAAGCCAATTATTGGCTGGTGATGGTTGTTGGAGTTGAAAATTATTAATTTGTGATGCCGTTTGTCGTCGTCTCAGGTGCCGCTGCCTCTGGTGCTGCCGCTTCATCTTGCTTCAACGTGTTTGTGATTTGGGATTTGGATTTCAAATCCGCGAGCCATGTTGGAGAAAGCTCCGATACTTTCTGACGAATCAGTGTATCCTTAATATCCGCCTTCTTCTCGTCGAGAGTCGCTTGTTTACCTGCTTTATGATCAAATACTTTAATGATATGGTAACCGAATTGCGTCTTTACTGGCGCGCTAGTCTCGCCGGCTTTCAGCTCGAACGCCACTTTTGCGAAATCAGGATCCATCTTGTCTGCGCTGAAGTAACCGAGGTCGCCGCCAGCATCTTTGCTGCCAGGATCCGTCGATTTCTCTTTTGCGATCGCTGCGAAATCACCGCCGTCTTTCAACTGCTTCTCAATCGCATCAGCTTCTTCTTTTGTTGCCACAAGAATGTGGGAAGCCTTCACTTGCTCAGGCTCGTCGAAAGTTGCTTTATTCTCGTCAAAATATTTCTTCACGTCGTCGTCAGTTACTTTGACTTGCGGCTCAACAAGCTTCGAAATACGAAGCTGCATTGGCGTTTGTGCTTTCAAGTCATCAAGAGACATGCCCGCTTGCTGCAGTGCAGCTTCGAAATCTGCATCTGTCGGGAATTGCTTCTTAATCTTAGCAATTTCTGCATCTACTTCTTTATCGCCGATTACAATACCCTTCTTATCGGCTTCTTGTTTCACAAGTTCATCTTGAATAAGGTTGTCCAACGTTTGTTGGCCGCCAACCTTCGCCATTGCATCATACAGCTGATCCTTCGTAATCGAGGTGCCATTGACGGAACCAACCGTTTCGTTACCGCCGCTACTGCCAAATGGCGACTTCACGAGGAATACGAGAAGAACAATTGCAAGACCGATGGAGATATACATCCACGCTCTGCCGCCGCCATTGGCCGCTGGCTTCGCTGCCTCTTTCGTCTCTTCCTCTTCTTCATTTTCTTCAGCCTCTACACTCGCTTCATCACGGCTATCTTCAAGCTCTTCGCGCGATTCTACCGAGAAGACTCCTTCTTGCTCTTCTTTATTGACTGCATCTAGCTGGGCTTCCTTATCAAACTCTTTCTCTTTCTCGCTCAAGATTGAAGTCTCCCTTCCAACATTTGAAATCTGCTATTGCTTTACTGTGCCACTATATCAGATATTTAGGCAACAAACCTTAAGAAAAGCTGAAATATGTAAAAATTGCTCGAAATCTCACAATGCCTTCTATAGCAACCAAGCATGAACGGGCAGCAATAATACAGGAGTAAATACGGTGCAAGCAGCCATTGAGAATCCGCTTAGCCCGCCTTGCTCCTCCGATTCGGACAACAGTCTTGCCGAACCGATGCCATGCGCAGCCGCACCAATCGCAATTGAAGCTGCAATCTTATCGGTGACCCCGCATAGCCGAAGCAGTGGAGGTCCAACAACGCTGCCGATTAGACCGGTCGTCACCGTAAGCGCAGCCGTCAATTCTGGCGAACCTCCTAGCCAGCGAGACAAATCAATCGCTACCGCCGCAGTCACGGACTTAGGCAGCGCCGAATGCAGAAACGATTCTGTGCCCCCAAACAGAATGACCGACAGCGCATTTACGAGCAACCCTAGCAAACTCCCGACGAAAGCACCAAGAAGCAGCGATGGCAGCAGATGACGCAGCCGAATCGCATGTTTATACAGCGGGACCGCCATCGCGACAGTTGCTGGCCCAAGGAAGTAGGTAACCATATCCCCGCCAACCCGGTACGCACTATAGGGAATGTCGCCTAGTTGCAATACAACATAAACGAGGAGAGGCGCTGCGATTAAAGGATGCAACCAGCTCCATCTTCGTTTCAGGAAGAGCGCAGCGCCATATGCCGCGATAGTCAGCGTCGTGCCGAAGATCGGATCAGCAATCAGACTGTTGTTCAACGTCCGCCACCTCCTTTCGGCGGTACGCGATGATAAATTGAGTCGCAATGCCCGTGGACAGCAGAATGACAAGTGTCCCTGCTGTTAGAGACACTACAGCTGCAAGCCAGGAGTCGCCTAGCATCTTGGCGAAGGCAGTAACACCCGCGAGGAGCGGTATGAAGAACAGCATCATATGCTTCGTCAGGAAAGTAGCACTCTCTTCTACCCACTCCAGTTTGATGACACGCGTAAACAGAGCTGCCACAAGCAGCAACAGCCCCAGTACATGCGACGGCAAAGGAATACCCGCATAGGTATGCAGCAGCCATCCCAACCCGTCAAATCCCATAATAATGCCGAATCCCCGCATTGGCCTAGTTCACCTGATTCTGAATATCAGCGCTCAGGAACGCGCGCAAATTGTTCGCCGCAATCGACATGAGACGGCTGCGCGCCTCCACCGTCGCCCACGCAATATGCGGCGTGATGATACAGTTTGCCGCATGCAGCAGCGGATTGTCGGCAGGCGGCGGCTCTACGCTGAGGACATCCAGCCCCGCTCCGGCTATGCGGCCGCTGTTCAGCGCTTGAGCCAAGTCTGCCTCAACGACATGACCGCCGCGTGCGGTATTGATCAAAAAGGCAGAACGCTTCATAAGATCGAGTGTATCGCTGTTCACGATACCAGTCGTATCTGACGTTAGCGGACTGTGTAGCGAAACAACGTCAGCCATGCGGAACAGCTCTTCACGCGGAACGAAACGAACGGTTTCTAATCCCGGAACGAGTTTGACTGTCCGCGTATGCACAATAACTTCCATGCCAAAAGCAAGCGCAGCCCGTGCCACTTGCTGGCCAATCTGACCAAAACCGATAATGCCAAGCGTCTTGCCGGAGATTTCGCGCAGCGGGCTTAGCGTGAACGAGAAATCCGGGCAGGTCGCCCACTGCTCGCGATGAACGGCATCACTATGCGCGCTCACTTGAGATGCATGTGCAAGCAGCAGCGCAAATACAAGCTGCACGACGGAATGTGTGCTGTAATCCGGCACGTTTGTGACGACGATGCCACGTTGTGCAGCAGCCTGTGTATCCACGATATTGTAACCCGTCGCGAGAACGCCGATGTATCTGAGATGCGGCAGCTTGCCGATACATTCCGCAGACAACGGAGTCTTGTTCGTCAGCACAATTTCGGCATCGGCCGCTCGAGTTACGATATCTTCTTTCGCCGTGCGGTCATACACAACCAGCTCGCCGAGCGATCCGATTTCATCCCAATTCAGATCACCCGGATTTAGCGTATAACCGTCCAAAACTACAATTTTCACTACTTACCAGCTCCTGTCTCATCATCTACTTGTCATTTTCCGCCAGGAAAGTGGCATCATTAAGTAGATCATACAGCATAAAAGACAGGATGCGAACCGCTAATGTCAGATCGCGAATCTGCACATGCTCATCTGCCCGATGACCATTCGCTTCTTCCAACGTGCGCGGACCAGCGCCAAACATAACAGTAGGAACGCCAGCCTCCGTGAAATGCCTCGCATCCGCGTAAAGCGGCACACCAACCACAGGCATCTCCACGCCGCCCATGACAGCCGACCAGTTCGGGCGAAGCGCGCAAAGCAGCTGCTCTGTCCCTTCCACTTCACAGAAAGGACGCGCGAGCAGAACGCGGTGCACATCTAATTCAATCTGTGGGAAACGGGCAGCCGTCCTTGCAATCAACTCACGCAATTCTTGCTCAGCAAGCTCTGGATTCTCCTCCGGAATAATACGTCTGTCCAGCCGGATCGTACATCGGTCAGGCACGACATTCGTATTGATGCCCCCTTGAATCAACCCCACTACAAGCGTCGGAGACTCGATGCCAATGACACCTGAATGCCGCTGTCCCAATTCAGCACGATAGTCATAGAGCTCCATCAGCACTTCCGTCATCGCCTCGAGCGCATCAGCACCGGTATGCGGAATCGCCGCATGGGCCGACCGCCCCTTGAGCGATACTTCTAGATGAAGACAGCCATTATGCGATGTCACGGCTGCATGCGTGAAACCAGCTACGATTGCGTAGTCAGGCTTAATCGTTCCTTGTTCGAGTAGCCGCTTCGGCCCAAGCTCTCCACCTGTTTCCTCGTCGAAAGTAAAAGCGAGCGCGAGCGTGCCGCCAGGCTGTTGATGCTGTTGCTGCTGTTGCTGCGCTTCCCACACACCGCTATCTCGAAGCGCCATAACTGCATATGTGTACACAGCAATATCAGATTTGGACACAGCTGCACCACGGCCGAATAGCTTGCCGGCTTCAATCATGCCGCCATATGGATCGCAGCTCCAACCATCGCCAGGCGGCACCACGTCGCCATGTGCGTTAAGCACGATCACCAGCCCTTGCCCTTCGCCAAGCCTCGTGTCAGCAACAACATTGCTAACCGCGATCATCCCGGCCGCTCGCACATCCTCGTGCGGAACCACGTCCATCCTAGGTGCGAAACCTAGAGCAGACAACTCATTGAAGACGAGCTCCGCAATCGCGAGACAATCTCCCTTCGGGTTATCAGAAGGCATTTGCACGAGCCGTTGGAGGAGTGCTATCATCTCATGCTCATGCTTCTCAATCCATGCCTCGAGCTTAATGTGGGCTGCTTTCATGTTGACCATTTACCCCCATTCGTCTTCATATACGTCTGTGTACGCAAGCTCATATAGTAGGTCAATTAGACCGTGTATTCCCGTCCCAAGATAAGCAGGAGGCGTATATTCGAACGGCGAGTGACTGATACCGCCTCGGCTCGGAACGAATAACATCGCCGTTTTGCAATGCGCGGCAAACAGCTGAGCATCATGTCCCGCTCCACTAGGCATCAACTTCCAGCTGGCATCACTGCGAATGCAGCTCTGTTCGAGCAGCAGCCGAAGCCCAGCGTTCATTCCGGCGGATGGTTCGTTCATCCATAGTTCAATGCGGGCATCAACACCGAAACGTCCCGCCTCACGCTCCGTTATCGCCGCCGCTCGGTCATAATACACCTGAAGCTTCTCATCCGAAGGATGACGCATATCAATCGTAAACACAACTTTGCCTGGGATGACATTTGACAAATTCGGTTCAACTTGAAGTGAACCGACCGTGAATGTCAGCGGAGCTCCTGCTTCAGAAGCCAACTCATTCAACGCGGCTATCATCGCGACAGAGGCATGAAGCGCATCACGGCGCATATGCATCGGTGTCGTACCGGCATGATTCGATTCACCGAGAACCGTAATCGTCGCCCGCTTCTGGCCGACAATCCGGTCTACAATTCCGAGTGCAACCCCCTCTTCCTCCAACACTCCTCCTTGCTCAATGTGAAGTTCTATGAACGCTTCAACATCATGTCTCAGCGCAGGTTCGAGCGAAATGCCGGCGCCAGCGATCAGTTTGCCAACCGCATCCCTCATCGCATCCGAGAGCGTGAGACCCTCCGATTCAGATCGAATGTGCACGGCATCCTCAACCAAGTATTTTCCAGTAATAGACCCAGAACCCCAGCAAGTAAGCGGAAACCGACTCCCTTCCTCCTCGCTAAGCGATACAGCTTCGATTGTGCGACGAGGCTGCCCGTAACGTTGTTTCAGCTCGCGCAGTGCGATAATAGCTGCAACAATACCATAAGAACCATCATATATGCCGCCGCAGACTACCGTATCGACATGTGAACCTGTAACAATAGCTCGCAATTCAGGGGTCGTCCCACTTAGCCTGCCATATACATTGCCGACCTCATCTGTCCGAACCTCAAGCCCTTCTTGCTTCATCTCCTCTGCAATCCATAGCTGAGCGTTCACCCACTCCTCTGTATATAGAAGCCTTGTCACTCCTCCACGAATCGCATCAGCCCCGAACTGCCCGAGTTCACGGAGCCATCCCTCCGCCTCCGTTCCTAACTTCTCCACGCTCTTCATCGCTCTACCTTGCGAGTCCGAGCTCGCCGCGAATCCCCAGTAGCTTTCAGGAACTTACCGATACGGTTCACGAGAACTCCTTGATCAGCAGAGTATACGAGCTGGCCTCTGCAGAAGGTCGCCATTACTTTACAGCCGACTTCCCGTCCAACGAATGGACTGTGCGGGTGCAAGTAGAGCAGGTCCTCCGTTTCTATTTTATAGCTTTGCTTCAGATCAATGAGCACGAAATCCGCATCCATTCCCACTTCGAGACGACCTTTAAGACCCCCAAGGCCGAAACGCTCCGCAGGTTTCCCTGCGAGCAGTTCTGCCATTAACGTCAGTGGTATGCCCCGCTTCAGATGCCCTTCGTCAATCATTAGCTCTATCCGATGCTGCGCACCTGATATCCCGCCCCATGCCGCGAAGAAATCATCGCCTTCTTTCATTAAAGTCTCACAGGGGGAATGGTCCGATGCAATCATATCAACCTCTCCGCGGATGAGGGCAGCCCATAACGCTTCCATATTCGAGCCGGTACGCAGCGGAGGCGCGCATTTAGCAACTGGTCCTAGCCGAGCGAGATCGTCTGCCGTCAGCATCAGCTGGTGCGTACACACCTCCGCCGACACATCCATTCCACGGTGGCGAGCTTCCGTAATCTTCGAGAGCGCCACCGCACTGCTCACATGGACAAAATGAAGCTTGCATCCCGTTTGTTCCGCAAGCGAAAGCGCCCGTTCGACCGCAAGCACTTCCGCCGCAATGGGCCTTGACGCGGTGTAGCTGTATGCATCCGTATATCCAGCAGCTTGTGCAATGGTCGAGAGCCGCGCTACAAGCTCATTATCCTCAGCATGCAGTGCAAGAATGGACCCAAGACGAGCAACCTCCCTCATCCCCTCAAGCAGCACCGCTTCATCCGATTCCCGAAAATCATCCTCAAGAGGCATACCAGGCGAAGACATGAAAGCTTTGAATCCGATGACTCCAGATTCCGCAAGCTCACCAAGCCGATCCACATAGCCCGGCATAAGCCCGCCCCATAGCGCGTAATCAACAGCCGATTTCCCTAACGCAGTGTCAAGCTTCTGCTCGAAAGCCGAAGCAGTAACCGTTGGCGGACGGCCATTAAGCGGCATATCAAAATATGTTGTCGTGCCGCCCGCCGCCAGCGCCGCCGAGCCAGTCTCGAACCCTTCCCAATGCCCCATGCCTGGCTCATTGAAGTGAACATGTACATCCACTCCGCCAGGCATGACGGTCAGTCCCGCCGCATCAATAACCGGACAGCTATCGTTCTGTAGCTTCGCCTCAATCGCTGAGATCCGTCCTTCTAACACGCCGATATCGCGTTTCACCACGCCTTCCGGGGTAACAGCGACTGTGTTCTGCAAAATGAAGTCGTAAGCCGCCATGCCAACCGCCTCCATTTCGATAATGTTAGTTTTACTAACATCATATAAGCGAAACGTTGTTTTGTCATCGGGTTTTCATTTAATTTTCTAATAATTCAGTCTATACATGACGCTTGTGAGGAAACTTTAATTCTAAATACCTTACATACGCTAACCTAACCCACAATGCCAAAGGAATAAATTAATGCTGACGTATATTTCCCCCTGATGTGGGCATTCTTAAGATATCGGCGTCGCGAGATGCCGTAGACAACCGCGGAGAAGACTTACGTTTCCCCATAAGCTCTTCGTCCGGTTTCTCCTCTCCCATGAAAGGGGCCCCAGCAATGGGGCCCCGGTTTTTTTTTATGACAACAAACAGCCGAACAGACTAAACAGTCTGTTTTTTTGCGTTTGGGGACGAATTAGGATCAGAAGTGGTTAATAAGGCTCCCGTTGAACGGCAGCCTTATTAAGAAACGAATTAATTAAATAATAGGAGGACTCATTGCAGAAATAAGGATAAGCTCATTCTGATTAAAGAGTTGCTCCTCGACTAGATTTCCGAATTCGTTAAGACCAGTAACAGCCATTAATACATCAGGCGGGCTAACATCCATTGTATTAAGCTGAACCTCATAGGTTACATTTCCCGCAATAAAGAACTCCCTAACATTATAAGAGTTCGGAGGTACTACATACGAGAGTTGGTATGCAGTATAGAACGTACTGGAATCAACAGAAGCAAAAATCTCTGCGATAATCGTTACTGGGGTAGTCACATCTAGATTTCTTACACTTACAACAATATTAGTTGAAGCTGTTCCGAAATCTCTAGTATTCGTTACAGGACCAGTAGAATAAGGCATGGCGTCTCACCACACTTTCTTAGTGGACATGCTCTATTCTATGAAAATAATGATGTAATGACTGGGCAGTATTATAGGACATGAACTATTTTTACATTTTTGGTTTATTGGGGATCACCCGCACTTATTTCTTGCGGCTTCAATGTCTTGCATGTTCAATAAACTTCATCTTTACACTCCCCCCCCCCCCGCCTCAAGAGCATAACCTATTGAATGATCGACTATAGAGCTTTGCGTTCCAGCCGCAATCCGTTCTGTCCAACGCAAGATGGTGGATCAGTTCAATCGTAGTCATCCCATTATCCCAAGGGCGATAAGTCCCACCTGATTCAGGCAGCAGCTCGACGAGTTCGAGCAAAGCGTTACGGTTCATTTTCCAACGTTTCATCACTTGTTGCACAGTAGTAAGTTCTTTTGTCAAAACCATGACCATGACCTCCAGTTATTTCGTTTATTTGATTCCAAATCCAAGCCCATACACGCCTGGATATTGAATTTCTTTACCTAGTTTAGCGGCAGCCTCTAGTGCCCAATAAGGATTTCTTAACATACCACGTCCTACAGCCGCTAGCCCAGCTTCTTCATTTGATTCCAAATCCAAGCCCATACACGCCTGGATATTGAATTTCTTTACCTAGTTCAGCGGCAGCCTCTAGTGCCCAATAAGGATTTCTTAACATACCACGTCCTACAGCCGCTAGCCCAGCTTCTTCATTGCCAACGACGGCATTCGCGAGTGTAGGCTCGTCTAGCCTACCGACGGCAATGACAGGCATATTCAATGCATGTCTGATTTCTCTAGCCATCGGCACTTGATACGCGACATGAGTACCCGGCCTTCCGTGCGCGAGAATCGGACCTTCCCGTCCGGAGCTGACATGAAACATATCTACTCCAGCGTCTCGATAGACTTTAGAGAATGCAATTCTCTCTTCTAGCGCCTCCGATTGCACGGCTTACATAGTGGTTATAATGCCAATCGTTTGCGATTCCGTCCTTATTCTTGACGGCATACTGGCACATCGGCGGCATAACGACCCGGTTCTTGAGCTCAAGACCTTTTATCTGAAACGGTGTAAACAAGTGATCCATGTTATCTGCTCCTTTAAGAGAAGTTAACGGTAAGTAGCTAGGAAGTACGGAATGTTTCGTTCAACTTGTAGTATCTCACCGGCTCATTTACTTTAACACTTGGCTACCCGCGTGCAGTACTATCAATAAGTTAAATGCCTATAACGAAAAGTTATCCCTACAACGCAGAAGAGACCCCCGCTAACAATCGCGAAGGCCTCTCTATTTCATGTGATTAGGAATTGTATTGCTCCTCACTCACTTTCTCCAACCATTCAACCGTTTTCCCATCAAGACGCTCTTGAATGGCAATATGGGTCATCGCCGTCGTCGGTGATGCTCCGTGCCAATGCTTCTCGCCTGGCGGGAACCAGACTACGTCGCCGGGACTGATTTCCTCGATTTGACCACCCTCTCGCTGAACCCGTCCCTTTCCTGCCGTTACGATCAGCGTTTGTCCAAGTGGGTGCGTATGCCATGCTGTCCGCGCCCCCGGCTCGAACGTAACGCTTGCTGCAACTACACGCGCTGGATCGGCCGTTTCCATTAATGGATCAAGGCGAACCGTGCCCGTAAAATAATCTGCTGACCCTTTGCCTGAAGGCTGTGACCCAATTCTTCTGATTTCCATGTTATCAATCCCTCCGATATTCATACCATTTAGGCGGATGCTGCTTCAGTACCCTTCTGAGCTCTTGTCCTCCATAAAATAATGAACGAAACAACAACAACGATTAGGCTGACCCAATAAACATCACGAATCCCTACATACTGTGCGACGAGACCGCCACCTAAGTTGCCGAGTAACCTGCCAATAATGGTTCCGTTGTAATAGATTGAAGAGGACATCCCTGGCGAGTTTGGCAGCAGCTCCGTGAAATAGCTTAGCCCATTACCCATAACGATCGCAACAAACACCGCCTGAAGCAGCTGCGCTCCGATAATCTGCCAGGAGTCCGTTGAGACGCTTAATATGACGTTGTACATCAGTGCAATAAAGCAAGCGCTAATCATTAATGTATGGTTCGATAACTTCCTGCCTAGTGCGCCTAGCGCGAACATAATGGGGATCTCAAGTCCAGCACAGATGCTTACAACCAATCCGACATCAGTATGTGTACCATGAAGCTCGTTTACAATAAACAATGGCGTGATGATCCCATTAATAGCATTTACCGCAAATAGTAGGATGAAAGCAAGCAATGGATACCAAATTTTCCTCCGGTTGAACGAATTGGCCTCAGCGGTGCCTACTCTCTTCTTTTGAGCCGCTCTCTTCCTAGGTAAATATAGAAGTACAAGTGAGGCGATAACAAGAAATATGGTGGATGTCCCGAGAAATAGCCCCTTATATCCAACTACTCCTAAGATCACTGTTCCAACTAAAGGTCCGACTAGAAACCCTAGTGACACTAAGGTACGTAATGTTGACATGGCAAACGTCTTGTCATCCGAGTTGCTTTCATTGGCCGACTCCTGAGCATAAGCATAAATTTGAGGCATGGCGGCTGCTCCCAAACCACTAAAAAAACCAACGAGTATGAGCAAAATCAAGTAATTATCAAACATTACATAAGAAGCATAGCCCGCTGCAGATGAAACTGTGGCCATTATAATAATAAACTTGCGATCCAAATTGCGATCCGAATATTTACCAATGAGCGAATTTGCAAATACGCCACTTAATGAACTTACAGCTGTAAAAAAGCCAAATGTTCCTGCGCTCATACCGAGCTCCTCCGTACAATAGAGAGCTAAGTACGGCATTGTAATCGAAATCCCAAATCCAACAAATAGAACACAAATGACAAATAAACGATAGCCTTTAATTGCAAACAATTTTCTCAATCGTGTGTACAAAATAACTTCTCCTTCATATCCAGTTAGTTGTCACTCATGTAGCCATACTAATTATGCAGTAAGTACAACCTGTATCGTTATCTCATTCATGCTGAATCATTGCCTAATCCTCTCAACCTCCATTACAACAAAGAAAAGGCAAGCCTCTAGTGGCCTGCCTACTATTACTGGGTAATCCTCTATGCTTTTAAGCGCTTAATATCTTGGCGAGGCGGGAATCCAAACATCCGGGAATATTCACGACTGAACTGAGACGTACTTTCATAACCTACACGAAATGCTACGTCAGAGGCGTCTGAGGACTCGGTTAATAATAAACGACGGGCTTCCTGGAGTCTCATTTGCTTCTGATATTGAATAGGACTCAAAGCCGTGACTTCTTTAAAGTGCCGATGAAAAGTGGAAACACTCATATTCGCTATTTCTGCGAGCTCCTCAATACGGAAGGAACGCTCATAATGGTTTACAATATGTTCGATCACATCGCGGATTTGGTTGATGGCGCTCTCTTCCATTACAAGCCCTTTCAAGATATCCCCGTTCTCACCCTGCAACACCCTATAAAGGATTTCTTTCGTAAATATTGGAGCTAGCACAGGTATTTCGTTTGGATTATCTAACAGCCGAGCCAGCCTGACGACCGCATCCAATAAAGACGATTCAATATGACTGACATACATCGCACGTTTCGGATTTACCTTCGGATCGACCAACAGTTCCGAATCATGTAACACCTCAATGATCTGGCTCGGTTCAAATTCAAGCTTCAGACCCAAGTACGGCAGCTCTGGAGTAGCTTCAGTAACCTGGGAATTGACTGGCAAATGTACGGAAGCGACAAGATAATCTGCAGGACTGTACTTGAAACGATCCTGTGCTAACCACACCTCCTTAGCTCCTTGTACAATCATACAAAAAGACGGCTTATATACACCGTGGCTTGGCTCGCTCGTACTTGACCGACGTAAGAAATATAAAGATGGAATCGCAGTTTTATGTACACCATCCCCATCTGAATACCGTTCAATAATGTTGGTAAGCTCTTGCTGCTGTGTCATGTTTATTCCAGACATTCGATTCCCCTCTTCCGTCAGCTTTATTAGCTTCATTATAATCCAACTTTACTTAGTACTTAAGTGGTTTGAGAGGATTAGGCAATCATTCGAGACGAATGTGATAACGTTCGATGTGAGCTGTAGAACATAATGAATGAAGAATAGATGAACAGGAGGATTTTGTATGAAAAAAGTAACTTTAAATAATGGCATTGAGATGCCCATTCTCGGTTTTGGTGTCTTTCAAATTCGTGATGACAATGAATGTGAACAAAGCGTTTATGATGCTATTATGGCAGGCTATAGACTGATTGATACTGCTGCTTCTTATCTTAATGAGGAAGCTGTCGGCAGAGCGATCAAACGTAGTGGAGTGGCCAGAGAAGAGCTATTCATCACGACAAAGCTTTGGGTTCAGGATACCGGTTATGAACCGACGAAGAAAGCATTCGAGAATTCACTAAATCGATTACAGCTCGATTATTTGGATTTGTACTTAATTCATCAGCCTTATGGAGATGTTTACGGCTCTTGGCGCGCGATGGAGGAATTGTATCGTGAAGGAAAGATCCGGGCGATTGGCGTCAGCAACTTCCATGAGGATCGCCTGATTGATTTGATGCTTCATAACGAGGTTGCTCCTGCTGTAAACCAGGTCGAAACGCATCCTTTCCATCAACAAATCGAGAATTCCAAATTTATGAAAGAGAATCATGTTCAGATCGAATCTTGGGCACCTTTTGCCGAGGGTAAAAATAACTTGTTCCAGAATGAGATATTGGCCGCTATAGCTGAAAAGCATAATAAATCCGTTGCACAAGTCGTCCTTCGTTGGTTGACACAAAGAGATGTCGTCGTGATTCCAAAGTCCGTTCGTAAAGATAGAATTATGGAGCCGCGGCAAAAGGAACAACGGCTCTGCGATATTTCATAAGCCCCACGCAAATATCTCGAACAAGGCATTCTTGATGCTCGCCATGGTCAGGGTACCGAATCATATTATCACCGTTATGTACGAACACTTTTCCGCCACTTCCATCTATCGTTGGATATTGCCAAATATAATCGGCTGAGTGGTTGGCATGCGCAGCCCCTATTGATGTGAGACCCATCGCATATTCAGGTAATGGAGTGAACCCTCTAGCATACTGACCAATAATGCCTTCCCAACCATCAAAGTCTTCCGGCATATTTTTAAAAAATTCAAATGGATCGTTCTCGACTCTTACCTTGAGATTCGTATAAGGTACAGGTGGTACCGTTTGGAATGGCTTTAGAAATGGCAGCCAGCATACAGCGACTTCAATATTGAGTATAAGTTGTCCGCCATTTCTAATATAGTCCATCATTCGATCCGTATATTTTTGCATGTAAATTTGGTCACTGATACTAGGCATATAAATGATGTCACAATCCCACACCTCATCTGGAATAGGACGAGCACCAAAGTATTCGATTTGTCCACCAGTGCCTTCAAAGGTACGAGATAGATATGGAGGCGTATCCTCAGAGTTAATTCCCGTTGTTTGTAAATAAGCCACTTTAAAAGGCTCTATCTGATTCCGATCAATGCCAAACTCGTTATTTATCCACGGGTAAAACTGCCCCAGCAGCTTCGTAGTTACCGGCATAAAGCGCTGGCCGTTATGATTATGAGGGTCTAGCGTTGTAATAAAAACTCTTCCACCACCCTCTAAATCTTTGAAATCAACGATAATGGCCTCATCCCTATCCTCTACTGCGAGCAAAGTCGTTCCGTTATGATTTCCCTTGATCGCACCATGCCAGTGCCAATGCAAGTGCTCTGGCTTTACATAGTCATAGAAGGAATGATTGATTTGATCGGGAACGTATAGCTCTATCTTGCCTCCCGGCTTCGTCCACCATAGCCAATCCTTCGTTCTGGAATCGACACATTCTATGTTTACGACATCTAACAGCTGGTCCGCTTTATCAAGCGTAAAAATGATTAGAAAGCCACCGCTTCTGACATAATCGTTAAGCTGCTTTTTATACGGTAGAATGCGGTCACTTGGACAGCCGCAAGATAGAATCACTGCCCCGAACTGTTCGAGGTCAAAGCTCGGAAGGTCATCGGCATAAATGAATTGATCCACATAATGCGCATAATCCCAGTAACTGATTAACTGCGCGCTTTTTCCGGTAGTAACATACGCAATTTTTGTCATCTTATGACCTCTTCAGCCGTTTGCAGATCGATCGGTAATATAGTGGAATAGGATTTATCAGCCAGGTCGTACGATAATATTTCAGAATTGATTCCAAAATAATGTCGTAAATTCGTTGTGTTCACCACAAGCTCCGTTTTATCGAAAATATACCCGTCTTTTCCGAGGAGCAGCGTTGACTGTGCGATACGAAAGGCATGTTGAGGGAAATGAGTATTGATAATGATCGAATATTCCCCTTGTTCATTCAACTCTTCGACAATATTCAAAACTTTAAGCTGATTTCTCATATCAAGATGGGATTCAGGCTCATCCATAATAAGGATTTGCGGCTCCTTGATAAGAGCTCTTGCAATCAACACCATTTGCAGCTCTCCGCCACTCATGTTATTACAATTTCGTTCACTAAGATGCTCAATTCCGAGCTTTCTTAATTGCTCATACGCTCTCTCGTAATCCTCTTTGGTAGGGAGCTTGCCCATTTTTACATGAGGAGATAAGCCCATAACGGTCATTTCAAGACCAGTAAATCCAAACGCCGCTCTCTTCGACTGCGGAACGTAGGCGACTTGTTTCCAGAACTTACTTGCAGACATTGTTTTAACCGATTCATCATTGATAAAGATATTGCCTGATTTATAATCCAGGAAGCCCAATAAGCATTTTAGAAAAGTTGTCTTTCCGATCCCGTTTGCTCCCAGAATCGCTAATGTTTCACCCTTTTTTACGTGAAAGGATAACTCTTTGAATATCTCTCTTTGAGAATTGGGGTACTGAAAATTTAGATTATCTACTCTAATCATCGAGCACTCCCCCTGTTCTTCTAAGCAGATAGATAAAGAATGGCACACCCAGAAGCGAACTCAATATGGATAATGGAATTTCGGAGCCTGTTAAAGATCTAGCGAGGGTATCTGTAATGAGCACAAATATCGCACCCATAATCATAGTGGCCGGTATTAGATGCTTATTGTCTGTTCCGACGATCATCCGCGTAAAATGCGGTACAATAAGTCCCACAAAACTAATAACACCAGCTATCGATACAGCCGCCGCCACGATGACTGTTGTGAAAAATATAATAATGACACGCATTTTCTTAATATTTACACCCAACGAAACCGCTTCATCTTCTTCTAATGAAAGCAGATTTAGCTGCCATCTGTATCTGTAGAGAAAGAATAGAGAAATGATAATGCTTGGCATTGTCCTAAAGATCGTTTCCTTGGAAGCACTGGCAAGTGAGCCCATAAGCCAGAAAGTGATCGCGGGAAGCTCATTTCTCGGATCCGCGAAGTACTTTAATAGGGAAACACCTGAGCCGAATACTGAGCTTGTTATAATTCCTGCAAGAACGAGCATGAGCACCGTAACGCGCCCACGTCTTCTAGCGATTATATAGGTCAGATACATGGCTGCAAATCCAAAGAATACGGCCGAGGTTTGTGTACCCAGCGTCGTTCCGATAGTTACGATTCCAAGTGCTGCACCAAAGCTTGCTCCTGAGGACACACCTAGAATTTCCTCACTTACGAGTGGATTCCCGAAAATCGCCTGCAAAGAAGCACCAGCAACTGCTATACCAGCTCCTACAACCACAGCTAACAGCACACGAGGAATTCTAACTTCCTGTACAACGACTGGAACCGTAGGGTCAGAAATCGAAGTTGGGTTAAATAGTGAATTCAAAACATCAAGTGGCGCGATTGTGTATCTTCCGATACAAATCGCTGCCACCATGAAAACGAACAAAGCAATTATCGATACAAGATAAAACTTCTTTAGAAACTTACGTCTCTCTATTGTCATCCTGGGCTACTCCTTATTGCATGAACAGATCGAAATTTTTGCTGGTTTTGTTCTCTGCGACATTCAAGACGGAATCAATATCTTCTTCCGTTAGATCGATGTTGTATAGCAATTTATAATCTTCACGGACCTGTTTACGCATATCAAATCCTTTGAACTTGTCTGGATACGCTAATACCGAATAGAAGTACCAGTTGATTCCCGGATTATCAAGTAAAGAAGCGGTTGGGCTTTTATACACTCTTTTTTCTTTAACCGCTCTCAAATTTTTCAGAACGGGATGCTTAAAGAAATAGTCCGGTGTGATATCCTTTGCCCATTCGCCGATCACAATCATATCTGGATCCCATTTGAGCAACGTTTCTACATTGATATCCGCATCGATATCGGATATTTTGCCTTTGGTAAAGGCTGCGTTTTCCACCTTATGTACAGGGGTGTGAGGGAGTTCTGTTCCCCATACGTTGATTTGATTATCATTAATTGCACTAACAAAAACATGATCTTGACGCTCATCCTCAGTTAGATTCTGAGTTACTTTAAGCACATCTTCTTTGGCTTTAGCCTGGTGTGCAAAGACCTCATCCACTCGATCCTGCTTTCCTAGCGCCTTGCCGTATAATGTATATCTCTCAATGTCATCCTCGTAAGTACCCCAATTGACAGCAACAACATTAACGCCGGCATCCTCAAGCGGTTTAATTGCACCATCACCATGGGTAGTCCATTGATAAACCACATCAGGGGCCAGCTTCAGAATTCCCTCAACATTAGGCGCACTTCCATCAGCTTGCATGATGTTATTATTCACCTTTAATATCTCCGGGTATTGTTTTGCAACAGCGCCGCCAGCAATATTAGACTCTTGATCTCCTTTTCGCATACCCAAGAAAGGTTCAACCGATTGCGTTATCGAAAATATTTCTGTTCCCTCGTTTGGAAACAGCACAAAATTTTTGGCGTATCCATTCTTAAGAACAACCTCTTTGCCTCTGCCGTCCACGATCGATACAGCTTCAGTGGCAGCATTTGCGCTTGTGTTTGCATTTGTACTTGTGTTCGCATTCGCATTTGCACTAACATTCGTACTTGCGCTTGCACTTGCATTATCCTTCTGACCATTATCCGTACTCGAACAGCCTGCTATAATTAATGCGCCAATCCCAATACAACCAGTCCATACTAATTTCTTCATGATTCTCTTCCTCCCACAATATTCTCTCTGTACAAACTAGAGAGCATCGTAGTACCATTGAGAATGATTGTCAATCTCAACGACTGGTAATTTTATATGCATATCCCGCGATGGACTTTATCATTACAAGGTATCCGAAATGACAATAAGGGGCTCCCAGATGGGAGCCCCTTATCGTTAAAAAACCGGGCTTAGTACCGGAATAAAAATGAGTTCCGCCTGAGGATGACGCTGATCCTCCGTCAAATTCCCGAATTCGTCTAATCCAGTGGCAGTGAACAAAACATTGGTAATAGTCGAGTTTAGCTGTACTTCATAAGCGACATTACCGCCAATTGAAAAGCTTCTTACATCAAATGAATTAGCCGCTACGACATAAGAAGTCAAATATGCGGTATAGAATACAGTCGAAGATACGGACGCGAATATATGAACGGTTACTGTTGTCGAGTTAATTACATCGAGATTTCTTGTGCTCACAACGAGAGAAGAAGCGGCTGTACCGAAAAATCTAGTATTCGTCACGACTCCTGTAGAATAGGGCATTTCTTAGCACCTCTTTCTTAATAAGACATGCTCTATTCTATGAAAATCAGCGATATGAGTTACAATATTTGGAATAATAAACATCTGTCATTCTCAAACGGAATAGTTGCTCTATTCTCAGATCACCCGATACCGCATCCATTTTCCACTCAAATACCGATAAGTGAAACAGATGAATCTGACGAACCAGTCAGCGAACATCGCAATCCAAGTTCCGAATACGCCCATATGAAAATGCACCCCGAGCAGGTACGCCAGAACGACTCGGAACAGAAACATCGTCATAATGCCAATTGTCATTGGATACTTCGCATCTCCCGCAGCTCTGAACGTAACGGGCAGCGTATACGCAAACGGCCAAAGTATGATCGCAACAAGTCCGTGCCACAAGGCAATATGATAGGTCAAGTCTGCAGTAGCTTCTGAGAGCCCGTATACCTTCATAATGAGCGGAAGCAAGGCGATGATGAACGAAATAAACACCAGTTGAGAGGCATACACAATCGCCATAATCTTCTTGGTGTAATATCTGGCCTGCGCGTATTCCCCTGCCCCGACACATCTGGCAATTATGGCAGTCATCCCTAAATTAATCGCAACCCCCGGCAATACTTGAAATATCGCAAGTGAGCCGCCGATAGCATTGGCCGTTATCGCTGCCGTACCGAAGGTCGATACAAGACTCAGCACAATAATCCGGCCGATAAAGAATAGGCTGTTCTCAAGCCCGAACGGAATCCCGATACGCAAAATTTGCTTGATCATCCTCCAGTCGAACTTATGCTTCAAGCTTCTTTTCATATGCAACATATAATCCGGATTTATAACAACTACGATAATGATAGCAGCTGCAACAATTCGGGATACCAGTGCCGGGATTGCAACACCCTCGGTCCCCATATGAAACCCGTACAGCAACAGCGCACTTCCCGCCACATTGATAACATTCATGAGCAGCGCGACTTTCATCGAGACGACTGCATTACCAGTCGTACGGAAAATCGCCGCCCCCGCATTATAAATAGCTAGAAAAGGAATAGAGAGCGAAACAATCATAAGATACGTATCGGCATGACCTCGCACCTCATCCGATATTTGCCCAAACAACGTAAATAGAATGAAAGATTTGAGTGCATAGACAACAAACATAATGACGACCGAGATTACGCTAACGAACCAGAACATTTGCTGTGCGGATTCACGAGCTTCTCTCACCTGTTTCGATCCGATATATTGTCCGGCTATGACCGCACCGCCTGTTGCTAGCGCGCCAAATAAACTGATCAACAAAGCCATGACAGATTCCACAAGCGACACACCTGACACGGCCGCCTCTCCCACGAAGGCAACCATGACAGATGAGATTATGCCAACGAGAAATTCCAATCCCTGTTCTACAGTCAGTGGCAGAAACAGCCTCAGCAGATCCCGATTGGAAAATAAATAACCGACGCGGCTTCCCTCTGCATTCTCTTTCTTACTTAGCGCAATTGGCTCCATAGCTTCTCCCCTACATAATCTCTGATATCGCCGTTTCACGATCACGAATCGTTCCTCTTAATCCACTTGCCAGCTCACGAGAAATTTCGCCGCTTTCATACAACGTTTGGACCATATCTCGCTCTGCTTGAATGGCGACCCAGTACATTTCTTTCTTCATATCGTTCTGCTGCAAATCTTCAGAAGCACGCGAGCCCTGCAAGAGCGACAATCGGCCGAGCATCTGCTTGTATTGCGAAATCACATAGTTTGTTTCTGTTTCGGTCTCCGGTCGTTTCTGCTCGCCTAATTCGACTATCGCAGATTTGCACATCGAGATTTTGAGCCCTTTCATCGCTTCCCGTTCCTCATAATGATTCATGCTTTTCTTACGGTCCTTTGCGAACAGCTTCTTCATAAACATCTTGATGAGCACTTGCCCGATGCGAGTACGCTTCGTAAGCACAAGCTCCATCTGATCGAGCAGCTCCGTCACCTTCGCCGCTTGTTCCACATCGGCACTGCCTTCCTCCACCATCGCTTCGATACATCTGCGTTCAGCTGCAATTGCCTTTATACGCAGCTCTGTTTCTGTATCTCGGCATCTTGGCTGGCCCGAATCGGATGTATGAGAGAGATACGCCTCTTCTTGCACCCACTTCTGGTAATCGGTCATGACAGAGATAGCGGCAGCTTCATTCTCTGGTTTCTGTTCCGTCTTGAGCGTTTCGATCGCAGCTTGCAGCACGCGAATCCGAGCATGCTGCTCCAACCGATTCTGCTCGGCTGGCGCTTCCTTCCTCTTCGCAAGGAGAGGCAGCAATGCGCTTGACACCACCAAAGAAATCAAGATGACAATGGCTGCTATGAAGATCATCATGTCACGCTCCGGGAATGCCTCCCCGCTTCGAAGCACGTAAGGAATCGAGAAAGCACCAGCCAACGTTACTGCACCGCGGACGCCGCCGAGTGAGGTAAGCAGCAGCATTTTGTAATCAGGCATCTCCTGCCCCTGCTTCTGCTCAACTCCGAACAGTCTCTGATTGCGAGTGAAAATAAACGTCCAGACGAATCGCAGCACCACGAGCAGCAGGAAGATTAGAAAGGCGTAAATGAACACCTGTGTATTGTCGATGGATGCATTGCGAAGCACAACGCTGGTCACATGCGGAATTTGCAAGCCGAGCAATAGAAAGACGAGTCCATTCAGCACGTATAGGAGCACCGACCATGTATTGTTCGAGACGATGTTCAGACGAAGCATGGCGGAATCGACCCGGTCCCGTTCAATCGCATGGACAAGCCCGCCAGCCACTGCAGCCAAGATGCCAGAGACGCCGATCTCCTCTGCAATCAGATAGAGCAGGAACGGTGTCAGAATCTGAATCAGCATATGAAGTGTCACGTCCTCAAGTCCGCTTCTGCGCAGTGTGACGCCAAGCCATACGATGAGCAAAGCGACAATGACTCCTATCAGCAAGCCCCCAATGGCAATGACAAGAAAGCTGAAGATGGCATGCGTCATGGAGAAAACACCTGTTACAGTTGCCGCGATTGCAAAGTTGAACGCGACAAGTCCCGAGGCGTCGTTCATTAGCGACTCTCCCTCGAGTAAACGAAGCAACGTCTCCGGCATATGGATTCGTTTCGCGAGTGCGCCTACGGCGACAGCATCTGTCGGCGATAGAATGGCGGCAAGCCCAAACGCAGCAGGAAGCGGAATCGTTGGAATGAGCCAGTGAATCGCGTAGCCAGCGACGAGCACAGTTATGAACACAAGCCCGACCGCGAGGAGCAGAATCGGAGCGCGAAGCCGCCACAGCTCTCTGCGAGGCGTATGCTTGCCGTCATTATAGAGCAGTGGTGCGATAAACAGAATAAAGAAGAGCTCCGGCTCCATCTCCAGATGCACGCCTGACGGCAACAAAGCGACAATCGCTCCGAGCGCTATCAGGATCAGCGGGGATGGAATAGCAGGAATGAACCGACTAATGACATGGGAGAACCCGATCATGAGCAGCATGAGTAGGACAGCATGAAATAATTCCAAAGCGCGACAACTTCCTTTCCAGGGTGCAGTATGTACCAGGTTGATCTGTATAAGGATTTCCTAACCAGCCATAAAATTATATTTATACTAATACCAATTAATGGTCGTGTAAATGATTAAGATGAATGTCGGTGTCAAAAGGAGCGAAAAAAGCCTCCATGAACGAATTCGTTCATGAAGGCGGCGTATGCAGCAGCTATTGAATCGTGTTGTATCCTCTTTCTCCATAAGGCTGCAGCTTCTCGAGCCACAGCTTCTTCATCATCTTCATCTCCCAGCGGACATCCTTCACTTCCGCTGCATCCTTGCGTTCCAATTCCTCGAAGGTGAAAGCTTCTTCCCCTTGCTCCTTCCAGTCCTTCTGCAGCTGGGCGTTAGCGAACCTGCCCATATCCAACTGCATTTTGATCGTCATCCATTTGTTCTTTAGATTGGGATAGCTGTCAATGTACATCTTCCCGTTTGCGTTATTCGTAATTTGTACGACGCCCATGAACGTCTTTATTTCCTTGTACACTTCGAGCAGCTCTTTCCGCTTTTCCTTATCCATCTGCTCCCCTCCTCATTCCACTAATAACCTAATTCCTTCAGCATGCTCGACAGTGTCCGCAGCCGTTCTCCGATCAGCTCATCATCATCGCTTAATGCTTGGCTGAACAGCTTAATATCTTCATTGATCTTGTCATTATCTGTGCACACCGCAATAGTCATAGCATCCCCTTGAAGACCAACTCGGTCGATAACCGGATTCTCTTCATCGTAGAAATGCTCATAGCGGTAAGCTTCGCGGAAGTGAGCGACCGATCGGCAAATGAGAATAGAGAGGTCAAGCACGCGGTGCAGGGGGAGCTCCTCAGACTGCCTGGACCATTTCTCCCCCGTGTATCGCCATACTTTCGCCGAGATATCGACCTTTCCGCGGTCATTCCATTGCGCGAGCCCTAACGAGAGACCCTTCGCGTCCGTCTTCCCAGCTAGCCGCCCGTCTACTTGCTCGTAATTCTCGGAAACGACGACTGGTTTATGTTTTAACGTTGTAGGTATTTTCATATTTGTACGATCCTTTCGTGGTGCATTATTATTTAGTTGTTTAGTTATTTACTAATTTACTAAATGACTAAACGAGTATATCCTGATTTTCATTATCCGTCAATCAACGTAGAACCATTCACCCAATAAAAAAAGCACCCTCTACAGGTGCTTTTTTCCCATGTTTGATGCAGACTGCTCTGTCTCTCTCGCACGCTTCTCTAGCACGAATACTACAACGCCTACCGCAAGCGCTGACATCACGGCAATTATCGCTGAGCCGCCGGCGTGAAGCCATAGTACCGGAATCCACAGCAATCCAAGCGTTCGATGAACCGTTCTCATCCATTTGTTACGGATTTTGTAGATGAATAAGCCGTAGGCGACAATGGCTGCAAGCAGCACGAGCCCCGCTAGACCGCTGTAGATTTTATTATCGTGCAGTTTGGTGAACAGGAAATAGGTGCCATGTACGACGACTAGGATCAAGGTCACCCAACCGAGCGGTTTATGGGCCAGATCGAACAGCATTCTCGCCTTGCGCACAAGCACCGACGGGGACTTCTGCTTACGCTTGAACCACTGCCAAGAGAAACCACCTGCTCCAACATAAATGGCAATTGTTCCAAGCGTGGAAAACATCCCGTCGAATACTTCTCTTCGGCGATATAATTCTCGATGCTCAGGTATAACGAAGCTAATTAGTACAAGAGCTAACGCAACGGCAAGGAAAACGGCCGCTGGAAGCCATGTTTTCAGTTTCTTATTCATAATAAACTGGCACCTCAACTTTCTATGGTTCCCAGTTTAATTCATTTCTCTTAAAAATCTATTAACCGTTCCTCATCACACGCCATCACTTCTGCAAATGATACGGAACCGTCGTTATAACGACGTCCTTATTGCGCAGAAACCAAGCGCGAATAAGCAGCGCACTCTGGTTATGCAGCAGATTATGCCACCATTTCTTCGTTACGAACTGCGGCATGATGATGTGAATGTTCGTTGGCTCGCACTCTGTGACCTCCAGCCTGTCGATGAACCGGCTGAGCGGCGCTAGAATGGAGCGGAATTCTCCCCGAAGCGTAACGAGCTTGCACGGCTCACCCCACTCCTCCCATTTCAGCTTCATTTTGTCAACGGACTCATCATCGAATCCAACATAAACGGCAACCGCACGGCTATCAAGGCTTTGGGCAAAAGAAACCGTGCGCAGCACAGCGCGATGCACACCGGACACAAGCACGATGGTCACGAGCTCATGCGGCTCGGGCCGAGTCTCCTTCGGGTCGATTCGCAGCTCTGCTGCAATAATATCGTAATGGCGTTTGACCATCACCGAGATTGAGATCATTATGGGCAGAATGACAAGCACAATCCATGCCCCTTCTAGAAACTTCGTAAACGCGACGACAACCGTGACAATCGCGGTGACGAAGAAGCCGAACAGATTGATCGCAAGCTTGAGCTTCCACATGCGCCCCTTCACCTTCAGCCAGCGCTTGCACAGCCCAATCTGAGCGATGGTGAAGGACAGAAACACGCCGATTGCATAGAGCGGAATAAGGCTGTTCGTCTGTGCTTGGAAGAGCGCGATCAGCAGTGCAGCTGCACCTGCCAGAAACATAATGCCGTTCGAATAGCCCAGCCGATCCCCTCGATTCGTGAATGCCCTCGGAAGGAAGCTGTCTGAAGCGACGATGGCAGACAGCTGCGAGAAGCCGGTAAAGGTTGAATTCGCCGCTAGAATGAGCACGATGAAGGTCGACCAAATTATGATCTGATACACGATGCCATGTCCAAAATACTGCTCTGCCAGCTGAGACAGCATCGTCTTGTCCTCCCGCACCTCCACACCGCGCACATAGAGATGATACGCATATCCGAGCAGCGTTACTGCCGTTACAGTGCCTAAAGCTACATAAGTCTTGATCGCGCTTCGCTGCTGTGGCTCACGGAAGACGGGAACAGCGTTGGAGATCGTCTCAATCCCGGTAAGCGCCGAGCAAGCCGAGCTGAACGCCTTAAGGATGAGAAGGATCGTAATGCCTCCTGGTATCGTCCCGAAGGAAGGGGTTTGCGGCTGCACAAAGCCATGCGAAAATTCATCAATGAATCCAGTGCAGATGATGAGTATCATGCATCCCATAAAAACAAACGTCGGCCAAGCGAAGATCGTCGCCGACTCCGCCACACCGCGTAAATTTACAATAACGAGCAGCAGCACACAGCATATTGCAAGCGAGCTGCTGTATGGCTTGATGACCGGATATGCCGAAGCAACGGCTTGAATACCAGCTGATACGGATACAGCAACGGTGAGAACATAATCGACGAGCAATGAGCTCGATGCTACGAGCGAAGCCCATGGCTTCTTGAAATTATCTTTAGCAATGGAGTAGGCACCGCCGCCGCTTGGATAGGCGATGATGCCCATTATGTAAGAGAGAATTAAGATAAACAACAGAATGACCGATGCCGCTGTTATCGGCAGTACGAACCATAGCCCCGACCGGCCCAAATGCGCAAGCTCAGTTAAGCCCGCTTCAGGACCATAAGCAACGGATGAATATAAATCAGCTGATAATATAGGCAGGGCAATCATCCAGAACAGCTTGTTATGTTTCTCATGTAGCTCTCGCGAGCGCATCGGACGCCCGATGACGACTCTTTTAAACGTACTGAAGTTAACGACAGCGTACCACATCACGAACAAAGCGATGATGACAAGGACGATTTCGATGAGGCGAATGTGATGGATCAAGGCTTGGTCCTCCTTTAGAGAATTGTTGTCCGTAGGATTCCCTCTTTCGGCTCTCTTTACCATAATCATGGACGGAAGCGGATGTGGCTGCGCACAAAAGAAAGAAGTCCGCTCATGGTCAGAGCGAACCTCTCTTGTTCACTTCATCAGATCAGTTTCTTCCGGTGCAGCACGGTCAGCAGCCGATAGAAATCATAGCTGCCGCCAACTGTCGTATCGATCAGCTTGGCTTTGACCGCTGCATCGACTGCGTCCTTCGCCCATGCCGGAACCGTATCCATCTGATCATGCTTCAGCATCTGGGCAGCCTGTACTTGCAGCGAAGCAACTGCCGCAGTTTGAACGTTAAGTGCAGTGCTTAGCTGTTTCACCTGGTCCATTAAGTCTTGAAAAGCCTTCTTCTCCTCAGCCGTCATCGGTTCATCGCCTCCATTCTTGCTGTCATATTGCGTTAACCCGCTCTCATTGATGATTGCAATGATCTGCTTCGCGTAGTCCGGGTCGGTCGCATAACCGCACTCCAGCAGCATTTGCGCTTGCTCGAATGGCCCCTTCGCTTCATGGACCCGCGTATACCGGCTGCGAGCAAATAGCAAATCTTGATCCTTGAAGAAGTCATAGATGCTGTCGTAGGCGCGGAATGTCGCAACGACATCAACCCTTCTACCGTTGATGACTTCCCACGTCTGCTTGTTCACGACAGCTCCCTTCCAATAGCCGTTCGGGACACCGGAGCCACCTTTATAACCAGCTAGATTGTTCCAATACGGTATATTACCGCCAGTCTCAAGCCAGCACTGCGCAAGCCGTACAGACGGATATATGGGTGAACCTTCCAAGTAGAGCTGCCTGGCGATCGGGACTAATTTTGCAAAAAAACTGTCCATCTTATATCCACCTCCCTCAGTCAATCAATAAGCCGAATCAAATCTATCAATCTACTTTTCTTTGTATATGCTAGAGTTCATAGATTGGATACGGCACTTGCGCAGAATAGAAAAAACCCGCTATCGTGCATCAGTCGCACGACAAGCGGTATTATAGGTTCTTAGATAACGCCTCCGATGATTCTCCTCCTGCCCGAGAAATGACGTTCGAAAAGTTACTTCATAAAATATTATGTTGACAAATTTACATTTGTGTGGTATAATAAAATATTTATTTGACCGAAACTGTTCATTCCGCTATTATTGTCGTTAGACTTAACAAGCGGAGGTTATGGACGATGCAAATTCAAGCAGGAATCGCGATGTTAGAAATTACAGCAACCATTATGGGGCGTGCGAATTCCATTTATCCGAGCGTCATCTGGAATGAGAAGCAAGTTATCCTGATTGACACTGGCTATCCCGGACAAGCCGCACTAATCCAAGAAGCGCTTCAGCATGAAGGCTTGTCGATCGAACGACTAACCGACATCATCATCACCCATCAAGATATTGACCATATAGGTAGCCTGTCTACTCTATGCCAGGCAAGCGCTGCTCCGATTCAAGTATGGGCGTCTGCAACCGAGAAGCCTTATATCCAAGGCGAGCGAATGCTCATCAAAGTGACTCAAGCTGGAATTGACCAAGCAGTTGCCTCACTACCGAAGGAGATGCCTGAGAGTCAGAAGCAAGCATTCCGTAACGCGCTCGAGCATCCGCCGACCGGCAAGGTAGATCAGCTGGTTGGATACGGCGAGAACGCGCAGCCGTTCGAGGACATCACAGTCATTGATACGCCGGGACATACACCTGGCCACGTCAGTCTCTACCATTCACCAAGTCGCACCTTAATCGCCGCCGACGCATTGATGATCATTGACGGCGAGCTTACGCTTGGCCAGTTCAACTACGATAATGCGGCTGCAGCGAAGTCGCTGCAACAATTTACCACATATGACATCGAGCAGGTAATCTGCTATCACGGCGGGCTATACCGGAGTGACGACGTGAACAGCCGCATTCAATCACTCATTCAAGCTACATAACAACACGAAAGGGAGCTTCGCATCGCGGCGAAAGCTCCCTTTATGTTCCAACATCTATTCCTTCTGGCACGCTTCACACACGCCATATACTTCAAAGCGATGATTAATAATTTTGAAAGAGCCCGGCAAATCCAACGATTGCTCCATCGGGCAATATTCAAACGTTAGCGTCTTCTCGCAGTTGACGCAAATCAAGTGATGATGATGGTGTGATAGACAGCTAGTCCGAAACTTCAAACCGCCCTCCATAAAATAAAACTGCTCCAGCGCGCCCATCTCACTCAGCAAGCGCAGGTTGCGGTACACCGTATCGAAGCTTACGCTTGGATATGCAACCGTCATCTGGTCGTAGACATCCTTTGGCGACAAATAACCGTCCGTCCGAGCGAATATTTCAGCTAGCTCACGTCGCTGATCCGTAATGCGCCATCCGTTCTTCGACATCACCTGTATCATTTGCTTGACAGGATCATGATTATTGTCACCCGAGTCCGCCGAGTCCGAAAGCTCGTGCGGATGAGTATGTGCATGTGCTTGCTGTTCTGACATCAGCCTATCGTCCTTCCCTTACCACGTGCGGGCAAACCGTTCTTTCCACTAGTTTAGCATATCTTTTTGGAGAGGACGAGGTCTTTATCGTCAACTGATTTTACTCGATAGTCTGTAGGGCTTTAATCCGGCAAACCGCCTGACAATCCTGAATATACAGCAGTATCTTTACGCCGATGCATCCCCCCGACCGATTTCAAAAGTCCTTCCATATAAAAAAACGGCCCGGGTCATTAAGACCCGCGGCCGCCGCGAAACTTCTGTGTATGTGCTTTCGCTTCTTCAATATTCGTCACCCGGTTCCTGCTCCACTCGAGCAGAATGCGGTCAATGTAGCGGAAATGCAGCTTCCCTGCAAATACCGCTTCCTTCAGCGCGAACCGGATCAGCTCATCCGGATACCGGTCCTGATCAACCCAAGCGCTGATCGTCTCACATTCCATCGGGGAAAGCGGTCGACCGAATTCCTGCTCGAACACGGAGAACAAGTCCGACGAAGTTGCAGCTTGGGCCGCAGCAGTGTTGCTGCGCTGCTGCAGCTCCCGCTCCGTCTCGAACGACTGCTTCGCTTCGTCCGCTAGCCATTCGGCGCAGCGGATGACGAAGCCATTCCAGTTATAACGCTCTGTCTGCATGCCGCTCTCCGAATCGATCTCATCATCAATTGCGAGCAGACCTTCCTTCATGAGACGGCTTAGCAGCTGATGCGCCGCCTTCGGCATTAAGCCAAGGCGCTCCGCCAGCTGCTCCGGCGTAGGAAAGTCGACACCTTCGAGCTGACGGTACATCATCAGCTGCACCATCAGCATCATCTCGGTGTCGGATAAACCAACGCCGCGGTAAGCACGCAGCAGACCGGCTGGAACGACGACACCGCCGCCGTTCATTGCCGCCGCCATGCCTCTGGCGTAAGCTTTCCACATTTCATTTTTCACCGGTTATGCCTCTCCCCTTGTTATGGATATAAACGGTACAGTAAACGTGGGAACGGAATCGTCTCACGAACATGTTCCAGACCGCAGATCCACGCGACCGTACGCTCAAGGCCGAGCCCGAAGCCGGAATGCGGCACTGTGCCGTATTTGCGCAGATCAAGGTACCATTGGTACGCTTCCGTCGACAACTCATGCTCAGCGAAGCGTTCTGCCAGCAATTCCGGATCGTCGATCCGCTGCGAGCCGCCGATGATTTCCCCGTAGCCCTCTGGCGCGATCATATCGGCACAGAGCACAACTTCCGGACGGTTCGGGTCCGGCTTCATGTAGAACGCCTTGAACGATGCCGGGTAGTGTGTAATAAATACCGGGCGATCGTGTGACTCTGCAATTGCCGTTTCATGCGGCGCACCGAAGTCTTCGCCCCACTGGATTTCTTGGCCTTGCTCCTGCAAGAACGTAATGGCATCGTCATACGTGATGCGAGGGAATGGCACCTGGATGTTCTCCAGCTTGCTAATATCGCGGCCGATCGTTTCGAGCTCCTTGCGGCAGTTCTTCACAACGTTCTGCACAACGAAGGAAACGAAACGCTCTTGTACGCGCAGGTTCTCTTCGTGATCGACGAAAGCCATCTCCGGCTCGATCATCCAGAATTCGATCAAGTGGCGGCGTGTCTTCGACTTCTCTGCACGGAAGGTCGGACCGAACGAGTATACTTTGCCCAGCGCCATCGCAGCTGCTTCCATGTACAGCTGACCGCTTTGCGTCAAGTACGCATCTTCTTCAAAATATTTCGTATGGAATAGGTTTGTTGTTCCTTCGCATGAAGAAGGCGTCAGAATCGGCGGATCTACAAGCGTAAATCCGTTGTTATCGAAGTACTGCTGAATCGAACGGATAATCTCGGCGCGAATAACGAGAATTGCGCGCTGCTTCGGCGAACGGAGCCACAGGTGACGGCGGTCCATCAAAAAGTCGACACCATGCTCTTTTGGCGTAATTGGATATTCCTGCGTCACTTGAATAATCTCGATGTCTTCAACCGTCAGCTCGTAGCCAGACTGACTGCGCGGCTCCTCACGTACAATGCCCTTCACATAAAGCGAGCTCTCTTGCGTCAATTCCTTCGCAGATGCCCAAATTTCTTCCGATATCTCGCTCTTCACGACGACACCCTGCACATAGCCAGTACCATCACGCAGCTGGAGGAATTGGATTTTGCCGCTGGAACGTTTGTTGTTTACCCAGCATCCAATCCATACCGATTGACCAGCGTTGTCCTTTAGCTGGCTAATTGTTGTTAATGTTTTCATATTCGATTCCGCCTTTACTAGTATTCAACTTTTACAATTTACTTCTATCATTCTAGGTTTATGATGATTTCACAATTTCAAACGTAGCTCTTGCGATGAGCAGCTCTTCATTCGTAGGTACAACGAGCACACTCGTACGGGAGCCGTCCTTCGTAATGTAACGCGCTTCCTTGGAACGCTCCAGGTTGCGCTCTTCGTCGAACTCGATGCCAAGGAACGTCAGCTTCTCGCATATTGCCTTGCGAACCGGCCACGAATTCTCACCCACACCCGCGGTGAAAATAACCGCATCAATGCCGTCCATCGCCGCTGCATATGCACCGATATACTTGCGGAGCCGGTAGGTATACATATCGAATGCCAGCTTCGCATGGCTGTCGCCTTCGTTCATCGCCTGAACGATCTCACGCATATCGCTGCTGATCCCGCTAATGGCTAGTAATCCGCTGTGCTTGTTCAGCATGGAATTGACTTCGTTCAGCGTCAGCTCTTCCTTGTTCATCGTGAATGGCACGATGGCCGGGTCGAGGTCGCCGCTGCGCGTACCCATCATAAGCCCTTCGAGCGGCGTTAAGCCCATGCTCGTATCGAGTGTCTTGCCATGCAGAATCGCTGCGCAGCTGGCGCCGTTACCGATATGGCATGTAACGAGCTTCAGCTCCTCAAGCGGTCTGCCGAGCGCTTTCGCCGCTTGCTTGCTCACGTAATCATGCGATGTGCCGTGAAAGCCATATCGTCTGATCTTATGACGACGATAGAGCACCATCGGAATCGGGTACAGGAATGATTCCTTCGGCATCGACTGATGGAACGCCGTATCGAACACGACAACCTGCGGCACGCCCGGTAAATTCAGCTCCACACCGGTAATGCCCATCATAGCAGGCGGATTATGTAAAGGAGCGAGGTCGAACAAACGTCTGATCTCCTGCTTCACCTCTTGCGTGACAAGCGTCGATTGCTTGAAGCTCTCACCACCGTGCACAACCCGATGGCCTACCGCGTTAATCTCGGAAATCGATGCCATCACACCATGCTCGCGGTGCGTCAGTATATCAATGACTTTGCGAACCGCTTCATTATGATCGAGAATTTCGCTCACGCGGTTCACTTCGATGCCGCCAGTAGGCTCATGCGTCAGAATCGAATCATCCATTCCGATACGCTCAACGCGACCGACTGCGAGAACAGCCTCGCTCTCCATGTTGTAAAGCTGATATTTTAACGAGGAACTCCCCGCATTCATCACTAGGATAATCATACACGGACTCCGTCCTTATCGTAGTTAAAGAAACCTGCGCTGCTCTTCACGCCGAGCTGCCCGCCGCGAACCATCTTCTTTAGAATGAACGACGGCCGATACTTCAGCTCGCCATATTCACGGAACATTCTCTCAAGCGCGGCAAGCACCGCATCCAGTCCGAAACGGTCCGCCATCTCAAACGGTCCATGCTGGAACGAATATCCGATCCGCATTGCGCTATCTATATCGTTAACCGATGCAACGCCTTCTTCAAGAACATGCATCGCTTCGTTGATGAATAGACAAATAAGCCGTGTCGTTACAAAGCCAGGCGATTCGAAGACCATGACTCCGTTCTTATGTATCGTGTTCTCGACAAAATACTTCGTCTGATTGAACGTCTCATCCGACGTCTTCAAGCCGCGCACAATTTCAACTAGATCCGTCTTGATCACCGGATAGACGAAGTGCATGCCAATAACCCGCTCCGGATGAGCAGTTACACTTGCAAGCTCCGTTAAGCTCAGTGTTGACGTATTACTCGCCAAAATAACATCAGGCGCACAAATATCATCCAGCTGCTTGAAAATATCAAGCTTCCGGTCCAAATCCTCGGTAATCGTCTCGATGACGAGCTCGCACTCCGATAGAGCACTCAGATGCTCCACTTTATGAATCCGGTTCATCACAAGCTTCTTCTCTGCAGAGGTGAGCGCCCACCGCTCCATTTGCTTATCTAAGCTTTGCTCGATCATGCTGAGCGCTTGATTTAGCCTTTCTTCGTCTTGTTCTACCATGTAGACATCAAGCCCGTTGAAGGCGAGCATCTCGCTAATGCCCTGACCCATCGTTCCGGCGCCAACAACGCCTACTGTCCTTACTGCTGTCAACTTCCCACCTCCATAGATCTGTAGTTATTATACCGTTTTTAAGCAAAAATAAGAAGGACTCCTCCGGAGCCCTCCGACCTTCGATATTGCTTCATGCAACCGGCTCACACACGCTAAGTATGCTCGTCTTTATGGCAATTTCGATCGCGCGTTCCATGACATCCAAGCTCATACTTGGCAAATTAGGCCGTTCGGCGGTTTGGGCAGGCAGATAAGGAATATGAATAAAGCCGCTTTTCATTGAAGGATAATCTGATGCAAGCATATGCTGAAGTCCATAAAATAAATGATTGCATACAAAAGTGCCTGCGCTGTATGAGACGGACGCCGGTATTCCGTCCTGGCGAATAGCTGCCGCTATCGCTTTTACAGGCAATGTAGACCAATAAGCCGCCGGTCCGCCTGGGATGATGGGTTCATCAATCGGCTTATTCTCTTCATTGTCCGAGATTCGGGCATCGCTCAGATTAACCGCCACTCGTTCGATCGCAATATCGCTTCTGCCACCGGCTTGACCGACGCAAATGACCACATCAGGCTTCACATTCAGAAGTAGCTGCCGGAGTAGATTCAATGACTTATGGAAGACGGTAGGAAGCTGTCTGGCTTCCACCTCAAGCCCCTCGAGCTTTCTTTGGTGAAGCCGGCTCGCCACTTCCCAGGATGGATTGATCGTTTCCCCGCCGAACGGATCAAAACCAGTAAGCAGCACTTTCTTCATCATGCAACTCCTCCAATGTTTGGATATAACCTAAACCTATCATAACAGCTGCAAGCAAAGAAACGGAGTCCGGATAATCCCGAACTCCGTTTGTTGATTATTGGAGACTAGGTACGCCAAGCCCCAATCGCTCATATTGCTCCTTCGGTGCATCGTTATCTTGCATTAGCTCGATCATTAGCTCGACCAACCGAGCTTCAACCTCGGGATCATGCAAAGGGGTAGCCTGCTCAGGATCATGGATTAGATCAAATAAGAGAGTAGCGAAATCATGCAAATTGCCCCGTGTTTGAGCCGGAATGCGAAGCGGCTTGATCTGCTTGGTGAAGGTGAAAGGCTCCGCTAACTCAAGCTGCTTCAATTCCTCTGGAGCGAAGCGGCTCCGCATATGAGTCGGCATAAGTGTGTAATCGTACAGCGGCTGGTTGTCTGTAGTCACTGCCGCTCGCATGTAAACGTATCTCTTGTCCGTTACATTGATGTGACCGCCATGTATGCCGAACAAGGCTACCTCCCGAATGGGCACATCCGCCTCAATCGTTCGGCGCAAGGATCTGCCCTGCATATCCTTCGGCCGCTCAATGTCGAAGAAATCGAGCAATGTAGCCGGCAGGTCAATCATTTGTACCAGACTTTGGCGCCGCTCGTTCTGAATGCCCGTCCGCGGGTCCCATATGAACAGAGGTGTATGCGCGACTTCATTATAGAAGGGCTGCACGCACTTCGCCCATTGATCATGCTCGCCGAGCAAGAAGCCGTGATCCGTGTTCACGATTAGCAAGGTATCCTGCCATAGGTCCAGTCGGTCCATCGTATCCAGTACTTGTCCCAAATAGTGATCGCACATCGAGAGCAGCGCGGCATATTCGAACCGCATATGCCGGATGTCTTCCGGCTCTTCGGTAACGGGCCCGTAAATCGGCCAATCCGCTAGCGTCCCTTCGTAATCATGCGAATACCGCTCTTTAAACTCAGCCGGGCTGTAGAAGGGCTCATGCGGATCGAAGGTTTCGATCTGAAGATACCAATTATCTTCCAAATAATTGGATTCGATGAATTCGAGACCGCCTGCGAAAGTCCGTGCTTGCGGAAATTGCTCCTGTTCCCGTATGTATTTCCGGTTGATGCGATCCTGTCGAACCATTTTCTTCGCAATTGGATGCAGGTGATCCAGAAGGGGGCCATCCGGGGTTCTTACTTCGCCTTTCCACGGATCTCCCTCCTGCCCGCGAATAAGCTCAAACGAGTTGTACCTTGTATGATAAGTCCCTCCGCCATCCTCCCAATAATGCTGATGATCGGTGACTAAATGCGTATACACCCCGGCATCTCCCATCAACTCTATGGCGGAGTCGTCGAACGGTTCGAGCGGTCCCCAGCTGCGATGTAAAAAATTATGCCGGCCCGTATGGAGCTCTCTTCTGGCGGGCATACAGGGCATGCTGCCAACATAACTGTTGTCGAACACGGCCGTCCTTTCCGCAAGGCGCTTAAAATTCGGGGTATGGATCCAATCGGGCCCCCCATAAGGGGACAGCATATGCCGGTTCAATGTATCGAACATGACCATAATGGCTTTCATTGCGAGATCTCACCTTTCTCTATGCCGGACGCTTCTAGCTTCCGGATAATTACCGTTGCTTTCGACTTATGCATGCGCGATACGCGGCATAAATAGTGGCTCCTGTTCCAGGCCGGCCCATGCATACTTTAGCAGCAGGCTCGACTTGATGGCTGCATAATCCGGATCGTTCCACCGATTGTGCCGCTCCTCTTTGTCGGCTTCGAGGTCAAATAGCTCCCCGTATTCCTGCTTGTAATAAACGGTCAGCTTATAGCGCTCATCGACATAAGTTTTCAGATGAATGGTCGTGGGCTCGTGATGGTTCTCACATAGAATGTGATCCCGAGCAGCGTTCTGACGACCGTTCCAAACCTCGTGTTGATCCTTGCCGGACATCGTGTACGGCACCTTCAGTCCGGCAAACGCAAGAAAAGTAGGCGCAAAGTCAACCAAAGATTGCAGCGAGTCGCTCACCTTGCCCGCAGGAACATGCCCGGGATAACGTGCCAGCATCGGGACTCGGATAAGATCCTCGTAATGGAACGGTCCCTTCGCTGTCAGTCCATGATGACCGAAGAAATGACCATGATCGGACGTGAAGACGACAAGCGTATTCTCCGAAAGACCAAGCTCATCCAGCTTGTCGAGAATGCGTCCAATGTATTTGTCCATCAGACTCGTCATGGCATAGTAGGTCGCAATGTCACGCCGGAGCGTAGCCTCCTGATACCTATGCGAGTGCATGCCGTGAATGCCGAAGCCCGTTTCTTTATACCCGCTGAAATCCGGATTCTCTTCCTGCGTCAGCCGGAAATGCGGTGGGTTGGCATCGTGCTCATGGGCCGCGCCACTTGGAATTGTCAACTTGTTAGGATCATACATCGTATCCCAAGGCTCTGGAACCAGATAAGGCGGATGAGGATCGAAGAAACTGGACCATAGGAAGAAAGGAGTGTCCTCCCGTTCATATTGTTCCAACAGAGCATTCGTCCGTTCCGCTATCCATGCGTCATAATGATACTGCTCAGGGATGTCCCACTTGTGGGCTGCTGATTTATCCATCGTTCCGGTCGGAGCCACGAAGTAATCTCTCCAGTTCGAGCAGCCCTTCTCCTCCAGCCAAATCGCGTAATGCTGCCCGACATGAGCTTCATTCGCATGATTTCGAGCCAGCTCCACATGACGGAAGCCGTAGTATGTCTCATCAAACTCTCTCCAGAAGTCCAAATCCTGAAGAACTGGGTACGACTCCAGCGAAGCGTATTCAGGCGTGGAGGCTAGCGGTTGGAAGTGAGCTTTCCCCACCAAGGCCGTAGCGTAACCCGCTTCGAGGAAATCTTCACCAACCGTCCGCACCTTCTCGGACAGCTTGGTGCCCAAGGTCCAAGCCCCATGCTGACTCGGATACATCCCTGTGATTAGGGAGCTCCGGGTCGGCGTACAGGTAGGGTTCGGGCAGTACGCCCTTGTGAAAGCCGTGCCTTCACTCACCAGACGATCCAGATTAGGCGTCGAAATCTCAGAGTTAAACGCCCCAATCGTATTCCAATGCTGTTGATCGCTTGTGATCAGCAATACATTTGGCCTGCTCTTCATAGGCTACTGCACTCCTTTAGCTGATTTGAAGACGTTCGTCCGCACACACACCACCATAGCATTAAGCATCGGCAGCACAGCGGAAGCCCAGATTTCCCGTCGAGCTGTCCGCTGTGTTGGAGCTGCGGGCAGCAACTCGGTACCGGTTGCAATAGGAGGTATGACATAGATAAGAGCCGCCGCGCATGACGCGTGAGCTGCCGGTTCGCGGCCCTTTCGGATTCTTCGCTCTTCCTGGAGCGGCGGGCACTCTACTAAACAAGTCTGAACACCACTCCCATACGTTGCCTACCGTTTGGTAAAGTCCGTATCCATTCGGAGGAAACGATCGGACCGGTGCCGTCCCTGCATAGCCGTCCGAAGCGTTGTCCTTGTCGGGAAATTTCCCTTGCCAAATGTTGCAGCGATGCTCCCCCCCAGGCTTCAACAGATCTCCCCACGGATATCTTTTCTGCACAAGGCCTCCTCTTGCCGCATATTCCCACTCCGCTTCGGTAGGCAACCTTTTGCCCGACCATTCCGCATATCGGTGCGCATCATGCCACGAGATATGGATGACGGGATGATCTAGCCGCGCTTCAATGGAGGAGCCAGCGCCTTCCGGACGGTGCCAGCTCGCTCCATTCACCACAAGCCACCACGGCAAGCCGGGAACCAGCCGGGAATCAGACGCTCGCACCCGCTCCGGCACGAACAGATGAAACACGTACGACCAGCCAAAGCGTTCCGCCTCAGTCACATAACCCGTCCTGCTGACGAATTCGGCAAATTCAGCATTGGTCACCGTACAGCTGTCGATATAGAACGGGCTGAGCTCCACCTCTCGAATCGGACCCTCACCATCATCGGGAAATCCTTCTGCGTCCTCGGTTCCCATTAGAAAAGAACCTCCGGGCAGATGGATCATGCTTTCCTTTGCAGCGTGTCCTGCAACCGTGTGCAGATGAGCATCGTTTTCTACTATTGCGGTTACCGTCAAAGTTTCGCGGCTCATGCTGCAGCACGACGGCCTGCGTTCTGTTTCATTCATAGATGACCCTCCTTCCTGCACAAAGGTTGAGGCACTCAGCGGCTGAACGCCGGATTGCCCACCGGAATTTCGGCCTCAATCCGCTCGCGCCATCCACGAAGCTTCTGGTGCAGCCGCTCAGCAAGTTCCGGCTGCTGCTTCGCGATATTGTGCTCTTCCGAGAGATCCGTTCTCAAGTTGTATAGCTCCAAGCGACCGTCCTCGAAAAACTCGATGAGCTTGTAATCCCCTTCCCTCACCGACGACCCCGGAGTCCCTCCCTGATTCCCATAATGAGGGTAATGCCAGAATAAATTGTCCCGGCCCAGTGACTCCGCTCCCTTTAACAAGGGCACCAGACTGACGCCATCCTCGTGCTGCTCTGGTAGCAGATCAACTCCTGCCATTTCCAGCAGAGTTGGATAGAAATCTGGACTCGTCACGGGAATCTCGCTGACGCTGCCCGACTTTACAACGCCGGACCAACGAACGATGAGCGGCTCCCGAACGCCTCCTTCGTACATCCAACCCTTGCCTTCTTGAAGCGGACTGTTGCAGGTCGGCGATCCTTCCGCCGTTGCCAAGCCGCCGTTGTCTGACGTGAATACAATCACCGTATCTTCCAGCTGCCCCGTCTCTTCTAAGGCTTCTATTAATCGGCCGATATTCCAATCGAGATTATATATCATCGCCGCGTATGCGGGATCGGACTGCAGAATGCGTCGTTGCACCCGCAGATGTTGTTTATGTTCGCACGGGAAGGGTTCTCCTTCTACAAAAGCTTCGAGCTGGTCCAAACCGAGCACTCTAGCCTTCTCCGCGAAACGATCGGTAAGCTCTGCGCTGACCTCGATCGGGATGTGCACCGCATAATGCCACAAATTCAAGAAGAATGGAGTCTCGTCATTTTGCCGGATCAGCTGGATCGCCTCGTCCGTCAGTCTGTCGGTCAAGTATTCTCCATCCGGACCCTCCTCGAGCGTCTCAATTCCATACGGGCTAAAGAATCCGTTCAGTGGCATCCCCCAGCTACAGCCGCCAATATTGAAGTCGAAGCCATGTTTGTCCGGATAATATTGTTGTCCTCCGAGATGCCATTTGCCCACATGCCAAGTCCGGTAGCCTTGCTCCTTTAATGCAAAAGCCACACTTTTCTCTTGAAGCGGAAGATGCTTGATATAAGGCGCATCGATCAGTTTTCCCGCCGTCTGACCGCCGATCCAGTTGGTCACGCCGACATTCGCCGGATATTTCCCGCTCATAATGCTGGCACGGGTCGGCGAACAGACAGGAGCAGCGGCATAGGCGTCCGTAAACCGCATCCCCTCTGCTGCCAGACGGTCCAGATTAGGCGTTTCATAAAAGGTGCTGCCGTAACAGCCCAAGTCCTTCCAGCCCATGTCGTCGATAAGGATAAACAACAAATTCGGTTTCTTCTTCGGTTGACCCATCTGCTTCTTCCTCTCATCTATAATCGTGAAGAAAGCCCGCGAAAGCGCGCGGGCTCATCTCTTGCTTAATAAGGTCGATCGCCTACGATCGCCACTCGCTCCGCAACGCGGCGGTTCGGGTAATAGTCCGAATTCGCGTAATGCTGTGTGGCGCGATTATCCCAGAAGGCGATGGAGTTCGCTTCCCAGCGGAAGCGGACTTGAAACTCGGGCAGCTGCGAATGGCGGAACAGGTACGAGAGGAGTTCTTCGCTTTCCTCTTGCTCCAGACCGATGATTCGAACGGTAAAGTTCGGATTGACGTACAGCGTTTTTCTCCCCGTTTCTGGATGGGTGCGCACGACCGGATGCTCCGCAGCCGGAAACTCCTCCTGGCGGATCAGCAATTCCTCGGGGGAGAGCCGCACGCCGAAGACGTGGGTAAAATCATGAATCGCCGTCAGTCCGTCGATTCTCACCTTAATCTCATCGGGCAGGTTGTCGTAAGCGGCACCTTGATCAGACCATAAGGTCTCCCCGCCAAAAGAAGGTGCTTCAGTAACGCGGAGGACAGCTCCAAGCGCAGGTGTTAACCGCCAGCTTACGTCTGAATGCCAGTTGTTTTCATACCCGGCTTTTTTGTCATCCTTGGCGAAACGAACGACTTCATCCGACTTTCCTTGGGGCAGGAAAGGATGTGTCTCAAGCTCTCCCCACAGACGGGCGAACGACTGATGCTGCTCGCTTGTGATGTCCTGATCACGGAAGAAAATCACTTTCCACTCCAGCAACGCGCGATTCAACTCCTTCTGGAGCTCTGGCGTTACGGGAGTGCGAAGGTCGATGCCTTCGATTTCCGCGCCGATCAGTGGACCATAAGGCTTGACTTGAAACAGCGTGTACGGCTGTTCCTCTACTCCTTCCGGCAACCGGTTGATGATGCGAGGACCTCCCCTTATGCCTCGATCCGGAATTTGACGGGGACGATCCTCGGATACAATTGCTTTCGTCATAGTAAATTCTCCTCACTCTCTAATAATGAATATATAAGGACAAGTAGATATTAATAACCTCTTGGCCATTCTCGTTCTTGGGCGGGAATGATAACGGGAGACTGGCCTTCCGCCTCCCGGATTCTCCGCAGCAGCTGCTCTCTCAGTCGAGAAGCGTCGCCATGGTGTACGGGAATCCCGGCGAGATTGAACAATTCATCAGGATCAGCGTGCAGGTCATATAGGAATTCCTCCACATAGATGTCCGATCCGGCATGCTTCCAGCCATCCTTGTCCGGCGCCGTCACCGCATACTTCCAACGGTCTGTGCGGATGGCGCGGCCGACATGGTCTTCGCTAATTTGAACGAAAACCTCCTCCGGCCAGTCCATCTTGCCGCCATGCAGCAATGGGAGTATGGATCTTCCTTGCATCTCGGGAGGAACGGCCAGCCCAGCCGCATCAAGCAGCGTTGGTGGCAGATCGATCAAGCTGACGGGCTGGCGAATTTGACCGCCACCCGTAAAACCGGGACCCTGAATTGCGGTCGGCACTCGTATGGAGCTGTCATGGGGTGAACGCTTATATTCCTGATTTCTCGTCCGGAAATGACAGCCGTGATCCGACGTATACAGGACAATGGTATTGTCTTGCAGCGACAAACTCTTCAAGGTGTCCAGCAGCCTTCCAAGCGCTTCGTCGAGCCGCTTCACCATGCCGCAGTAGCCTGCGTAATGCCGATGCGCCGTCCCGCCAAGTGCAGCGAGATCAGGAGGGAGCGGCGCTCCGCGATAACGTTCCCGATAACCATCCGGCGCCGGATAATTGTCGAGATGATTTTGCTGATGCGGTTCAATATAGGAGACGAAGAGATAGAACGGATCTTCCTGGTTCTGATCGATATATCGAATGGCCGCATCCGTCAGCGCGTCCACTCGATAACCCGGCAGTCGAACCGGCCTGTTCTGCTCGTCATAGACGACTGTTCGATAAGAGTCCGACGCATGCTCCAAGCCGTTTGAGGCAAGCCAATATTCGTAGCCGCCTCTCTGGTTTGCCGGTACGGGCTCTTCGCCGGCCAGATGCCATTTGCCGATATAACCGGTTCGATAACCGGAGGCGCGAAAATGATGCGCTAACGTTTGAGTTCCTTCCGGTAGCGGAATTCCGTTGTGATAGCACCCCGTTGTGGTTGGATACAAACCGGTTTGCATCGCAGAACGCGCTGGACCGCAAACCGGCTGACACGTAAAGGATTGATGCACATCGGTTCCCGAACGTGCCATGCGGTCGAAATTCGGCGTTAAATCGAGCGGATTGGCATGAACACCTGTCGTGTCCCAACGCTGCTGATCCGTGAAAAACACGATGACATTCGGACGATCACTTCTTTTATTCATAGCACCTGTTTCCATTTCTATCGTTATTTGCTTGCGCCTTCCTTCTTGTACTCTTCATTGACCGCCTTCAGAATCTCTTCGCCGCCTGCTTGGCGCCACTGCTTACCGAGCTCCGCGATCCCCTTATCGACATCAAGCTTGCCCTTCAAGAGGTCCACGAAATATTGGTTATAGACTTCATTGACGGCTTTGCCGTATTCGATCTCCGCATCCGTCTTGCGGGTAATGAGATTCGGCACAAAATATTGCGAAGCCACTTTAACCGAATCTTTGGCGCGATCAATATTCAGCTCCGTCTGCGGCAAGTAGTCTTCATCGATCGGCCAAGTCACGTTGCCCCAAGCAAGCGGATGAGCCCAGCCATTCGGGGCAAATCCGTCTTTCTCCCGTTCCGCCTCATTGTAAGTAATTTTATCCCCTTGCTTCGTATAGTGGATGCCTTCGATGCCCAGCTGAAGCAGTTCGCGGCCTTCCTTGGACAGCATGAATTCGATGAATTCCGCTGCCTTCTCGGGGTTCTTGGCCTTATTGGTAACAGCCGTGAACAAAGCTGTTTTGGGACGAGTAGCCATACCTTGCTTGCCATCCGGTCCAGTTGGTGGTGGCGAGTACCCGAGCACGCCATCCGGATTGACCTGCTTTAAGCTTCCTTCAATGCGGCTCACGTGGCGGAATAATGGACCATCCATGACGCCCGCTTTACCTTGGAAAAACTTTTGTTCCTTCGCTGGTCGATCATACAAAATAAATTCGGGATCGATCAATTTCTCGTTGTACCATTTGCGAAGCTCCTCAATGCCTGCCTTGAAGGCCGGGTGCTCGAAACGTGGAATGATCTCTCCTTTATCGTTCAGCACATAGTCCGCATCAGGAAGACCGTACGCATAAAGGACGAAATCGAATGCAGTTAGAGCGTCGCCGGGAGTAGGCTTGTTCGTGATGTAGCCGAATGTATCAGCCTTGCCGTTGCCGTCAGGGTCCTTCTCCACAACGGCTTTCAGCGTATCTTCAAATTCATCCAATGTTTTCGGATACTGCAGGCCTAGCTTATCCAGCCAGTCCTTGCGGAATTGAACCGTGTAATTCGACTTCTCCATTCCGCTCACGAAGGGATATCCGTAATACTTTCCGTCAACCGCTGTCCACTGCAGGCCATTATCGAGCTTTGCTTTAATCGTTGGGATTTTGTCAAAGTAATCATTCAGTGGAAGCAGAATGCCTTCCTTGATCCACTGGGAGACAGAGGAAGAAGGATACTGCGTCGTCACAACGTCAGGAAGATCTCCGCTTGCAATAGCTACGTTAATCTTGTCGTACGAGAACTCAGGCGCGATCTTGATCGTCAGCTTGATGTTCAGTCGCTTGTTAATCTCGGCAATAATACGATCGTTCGGCACTAGCGGCTTCGCCCCTTGGTCGCCCGTTGTCAAATAAACAAGCTCATACGGCTCTTCGGAGGTGGAACCGGAATTGGAAGCGGTATTGGAATCAGCTGCGTTACTGCTGGCTTCCTTTGCATTTGTTGCGTCCGGCTTATTCGAGCATCCTGTCGTTATGATTAGCGCTGCTGCTACTGCCAAGACCACCCATTTTTTTATTGATTTCTCTCTCAGATACATCATTTCTTTGCCTCCTGCTTGATTTTTTTATAGTGAAGGAATTACTCCTTAACCGCGCCAATCAACACGCCATTGGTGAAATACTTCTGGAAAAACGGATAAATGAGCATGACCGGAATGGATGCTGCCATGACCGTCGCCATCTTGATCGAAGGTCCGAGGAGAAACACGCTGTCGCCACCCCCCGAGTACGAGGATTCGTTCTCGAACAGCATACTTCGTAAGAAAAGCTGCAATGGCCAAAGCTCCTTGTCGCTGATGAAGAAGATCGCGTTGAAAAACTCGTTCCACCGGGTAACAGCATAAAAGAGTGTGATGGTGGAAATGGCCGGCATCGATAAGGGGATCACAATCTTGTACAAGATCCCTAGGTCATTACAGCCGTCAATTCGTGCCGCTTCGACCAAGCCGTCAGGCAGCGCTGTGAAGAAGTTTTTCATAATGATCAAGTTATAGGTGTTGAGCGCGCTCGGGATAATCAATGCCCACACCGAGTTCATCATGCCGAGGTTTTTGACCAACAGGTAGGTCGGAATGATGCCGCCGCTGAACATCATCGTAAACACGAAGAGAAACATAATTACGCGGCTTCCTTTCAACCCGGGTCTGGAAAGCGCATAGGCCGCCATCACCGTAAGGATCATATTCAGCGCCGTACCCACAATCGTGACGAACAGCGTCACGCCGTAAGACGTCCAAAGCTCACTCATCGAGAACAAGTAGGTATAAGCCTCGAAGGTGACTTGTTTAGGAAACAGATGAATACTTGATCCGAGGTACTCATCCAGTGGAATGATGGATACAACGAACGTATCCCAGAATGGATATATCGTAACGATTGCTACAATCGCCAGGAAGCCAATATTGAACGAGTCGAATAGCTTCCCTACTCTGCTTGTGAAATGCATAATCTCCCTCCCGTATCAGTAAACACCTTGTTCTCCCATCCTCCTGGAAAGCCAATTTGCCAGAACGAGCAGCGTGAAATTGATCAAGGATTTAAACAATCCAACCGCCGCCGCAAGACTGAACCTCCCATCCGTCAAGCCAATCCGGTACACATAGGTGTCGATAATATCCGAGACGCGATATACACCAGGATGATAGAGCACGAAAATTTGTTCGAAGCCCGCTTCCATAATGCCGCCCATCCGAAGAATGAGAATGAGCACGATGGTGCCCCTGATCAGCGGAATCGTGAGATACAGTAGCCGCTGAAAGCGATTAGCCCCGTCGATAACCGCCGCTTCGTACAGATGTGGACTGATTCCGGACAAAGCCGCTATGTAGATGATTGTGTTCCAGCCGAACTCCTTCCAGATCATCGAGAAAACAAGCGTGCTGCGGAAATAGGATTCTTCGCTTAGAAATCCAATCGGCGAGCCTCCAAACAGCTTAATGATGTTGTTCACTACACCACTGTCTGTGGAGAGCAAATTGATTAGGATGCCTCCCAGAATGACCCAAGAAATAAAATGCGGTAGGTAGATCACGGTCTGTATCGTCTGCTTGAACATCTTTACCCTGACCTCGTTCAACAGCAATGCTGCGATAATCGGAGCGGGAAATCCAAATGTAAGCCGGTACAGCGAGATGACAACGGTGTTTTTGATGACCTGCCAAAATTTATCCTGCGAGAATAAGTACTCGAAATACTTAAAGCCTGCCCAATCGCTGCCCAGAATTCCTTTTGTAATGCTGAAATCCTTAAACGCAACGACCGCACCGTACATCGGGATGTAGTGGAAAATCAAGTAGTATACCAGCGCCGGTACCAGCATGAAATACAGGTAACGGTTGAACCAGATGTATCTTAGCAGACTTGCTCTCTTGCGAACGCGAACCGGCGGTCGAACTGCCACCTCTTTGAGCGCAGGCTCGGTGTCAACGAATTCCATCTTAGAGGCTCCCTTCCCCTGAAATAATAAAAGACACAACATAGTCGTTCATGTTGTGTCTCTGGATAACCAGTCGACGCTTTATTCATCTTGATTACAATGGGATATCTCCGAAGCCTTAGTAAGAACCTCTGGTCAACCAGGCGGTTTCCATAAAAAAAGGAGACTCAGCACCTGTATAGGCACTGGTCTCCGGTGGTCCGGTAGATAGTATTATAATTCCGATGAGTTTACTTAGTTATTATGTGACTCATAATATCATGCGTGTAGTTGGGCGTCAACGGTTATTTTTGAAAATGATTACAGCATCCCGAGTGTCGAGATTGATTACGCCGCTTCAGCAAGCAATTGACGGAAGCGATCGCCGCTTAGCGTTTCCTCGATCGTAAGCACATCGAGCGATGCTGTGAACACTTCACGATTGCTCTCAAGCAGCTCTTTTACGCGGATCATCAACTCGTCTAAAATGGTGCGCGTGATGGATGCCCATTTGTCCGGCGTCATCATCGACGATTCGATAATGCCAAGCTCGGTGAGTCCACACTCGACCATCGAACGCACAATGTTCATCGCTTGGTCGAAGTCGCTGCGCGAGCCCGTGCTGCGATCGCCATAGAACATTTCTTCCGCCGCTGCGCCGCCAAGCGCAATCATTATTTGGCCTTCCAGAAACTCTTTCGTATACAGATACTTATCATCCTGCGGATTGTGGCGCACATAACCGAGTGCCTGTCCGCGAGGTAATAATGCAACCTGTGATACACTGCCCGGACGGACAAGCTCCGCCGCAATCGCATGTCCAAGCTCATGCAGCGCAACGCGCTCGCGCTCTTCCTTCGTCGCTTCACGGTCTGTGCGCTCACCCATCATCACTTTATCGATCGCCATCGATAGATGACGCTGGCTGATCGCCTCACTGTCTTCACGCATCGCATAGATCGCCGCTTCGTTCATGACACTCTCAAGCTGCGCGCCGGAGAAGCCGAACGACTCTTCCGCAATCTTTTCCAAGTTCACTTCCGTAGAATCAAGCGGCTTATTCTTCGCATGAATGTTCAAGATATGTGAGCGGCCTTTCTTATCCGGCAAGTCTACCGAAATATGACGGTCGAACCGGCCGGGACGAAGCAGCGCGCTATCGAGCATTTCTTTGCGGTTCGTTGCACCAATAAGCAGAATACGCGGCGTATCCGACGTATGAATGCCGTCAAGCTCAGTAAGCAGCTGGTTCAGCGTCTGGTCATACTCGCGCTGTTGGCCACCGTCACGCTTACCGCCAATAACATCAATTTCGTCGATGAAGATAACCGCACTGCTCTTGTTCTGCTTCGCTGCTTTCTGCCTTGCTTCCTTGAACAGATCACGGATACGGCTTGCGCCGACACCGACATACATCTCTACAAATTCAGATCCGGATGCACCAAGGTAGATGGAATCCGTGTATTGTGCCGCCGCCTTCGCAAGCAGCGTCTTGCCTGTTCCCGGAGGGCCAGTAAGCAGAATGCCTTTCATCGGACGAATGCCGAACTTCGAAATCTGATCAACCTTCACGAGAAAATCAAGCGCTTCGACAAGCTCCTGCTTCGCTCGTTCTTGCCCGCCGATCTGATCGAACGACATCGGCTTCACTGGCCGCGATTTCGTTTTGCGTTCGCCACCAACGGTCGCCAAATGGCCGCGCGATCTTGCCATAAACAGCAAACCGCCTACAATCGCGCCTAGCAGCACAATCGGTATCGTATTCACGCCCATTATAAACTGCAGAAATAGGAGAAAGACCGGCACGAAGCCGATCACGATTTCCTTGCCATACTGTTTAAACATTAGGCCACGCTCCCATCTTGTTCGGTGTGCGAGGTAGAACAACATACTTCACGGATGTATCGTCCTTCAGTGTAATATATACATTGGAATCATCCATCTCCGAAGTCGCAGTAACGGCCGGGAACTTCGTGTGGGCTTCCTCAATCGCTTGCGGGATCGAACCATACTCACGGTGATCCATTGCTTGCGCGACATCGAACAACATCGTCGCCCATACGTCTTCTAGCTGCTTGGATGGCTTCGAATCGCCGATATTCAGCTTCAATTCACGGTCACCAATAATGTTCTCGCCCTCAGATGCAATATGATCATATACATCGCGAATGTTAGCATCTCGTTCTAGCTTCATATCTATCGTAACGGTGTTCCGGTTAATAACAGGTGTCGATTCAATAACGCCAGGCGTCCCTGCAACAATTCGTTCTAGCGGCTTTACAGCTGCCACGCTGTGATAGGTAAACCAGCCGCCAACTAACACACTAGCCGAAATAACAGCGGTCAGGACTGCAGGCATCAAACGGATTTTCATGGCAAAAAGCCCCCTTTGCTTCAACTGATTGCAATACTTTCGTCTATCGTTAACTGCTATACGAAAGTATATCACAACCTGTTTAACCTGGGGGCGTGTAATAATAGGGAACTATGGCTTAACTTGCTGACACTGCTGCTTGCTTACAGTGATGGCAATTAACGTGTCGGCAGCTTGTACGATACGACGAAGGAACCGTCTCTGAACCGGTAAAATTCATAGAAATGTGTCTCTTCGCCCGCTTGATTACGCTCGTAGAAAACTTCCCATACCGGCTCGCCGCCGAACAAACCGAGCTTAATATGTTCAATTAACGCATCCGGTTTGCTTTGCATGAAGCTATCCTTGATCTCCGCTTTCGTCTTGCCTTGATCTGCGCGGAGTGTAATAGATTCCTCATTCTTCAGCCAGACGTATGTAATGTCGTTGTTATGGTCTTTGCCTTTGACCACCCACACCGGCTCATCCCACACATAGTGATAAGAGCTGTCCACACCGCTCAGACTGCCAACCTGCATCGCTTGGTCTTCCGCATTCCGCTCCTCTTCCCATACCGGAGACTGAACAGAACGGTAATAGACGTTAAGCGCAGTTAAGATAACAATAATCGAGAGCGACACGAGTAGAACCCAGCGCCACGGCGTCATGACTGACGGTCGTCTTGATCGATTTGCACGCATTAGCTCGATAACAGCCTTTCGAAGCAGGCTTGCGCTTCAGAACGGATTTGTACTTCGTCTAACAATACGCAATCTCCATTCTTCACGACTTGAACGCCGTCTACCCAGACATGCACAACGTCGCGACCTGATCCGGAGTAGACAAGGTGCGAGATTATTTCCGTCTGCGGATAGAAATGGGGCTGCTCGATATTAATTCCGATAAAGTCAGCTTTCATGCCTTCCTTCAGCATCCCGATCCGCTCTTCTTGCCATATCGCGCGAGCACCATAAACTGTGCCAAGCTTGAGCGCTTCCCAAGCCGGAACTGCTGTAGGATCGCCAGAGATGCCTTTGTGAATAAGCGCTGCGAGGCGGATCTCATCGAATAGATCGAGATTATTGTTGCTTGCTGCGCTGTCTGTACCAAGCGATACGGTAATGCCGGCTTTCAGCATATCAGGCACACGGGCAATGCCGCTCGCCAGCTTCAAGTTGCTTGCTGGATTATGCGATACGCTTACGCCGCGTTCAGCAAGCAGCGCAATTTCTTCATCCGTCAGGTGCACCGCATGTGCGACAAGGGACTGACGTGAGAAGAAGCCGAGCTTGTCCAGATGCTCGACTGGACGGCATCCGTAATCATTCACGTTCTGCTGCACTTCAGCAGCAGATTCCGACATATGCGTATGAAGCGGCACATCAAGCTCATTTGCGGCTTCTACGATACGTTTAATGTAATCCGGCGGGCATGTGTACGGCGCGTGTGGGGACAGCATCGTGCGGATCCGTCCATTAGCTCGGCCGTTCCAGTCCTGAACGAACTGTTTCGCTTCATTCAGCTTCGCTTCCTGCACATCCGGCGGGCATAGCCCAATGACACCGCGAGTCAGCAGCCCGCGCATACCGGATTGCTCAACGACTTCAGCGACGATGTGCATCCGGTCGTACATATCGACAAATGTCGTCGTACCGGACTTCAGCATCTCCGTAACGGCAAGCGCTGTTCCCCAGCGGCAATCTTCATCGGTATATTTGCCTTCCATCGGCCACATCTTCTGCTCTAACCACACTTGCAGATTCTCATCATCCGAATAGCCACGAAGCAGCGACATCGCTGCATGACCATGCGTGTTTATAAGGCCAGGCATGAACACTAGACCTTTACCATTTATCCGCTCTGCGCCTTCCGGTTCTGGATCCGGAGCCTGCTCGCTCAAATAAAGAATCGTATCGCCTTCGATGACCATATGGCCTTTCAACACAGGACGCTGCTCGTCCATCGTGACGAAACTGCCATTCTCAATCCACAATCGTTTCATCGTTTTCCTTGTCCCCTTCTTCGTCCAAATAATAAGCAAGGCTCATGAGCTCCGTTGTAAAGTTCGCATAATGTATGCGTACACGCTCCTGCACTCGCAGAATGGTCGGCGCAAAATTCAATATCCCGTCAACGCCTGCTTCGACGAACTTATCCGCAACGTTCTGCGCTTCCGGCGCCGGTACAGTTATGATGCCGATTCGGATATTCCGCTCTGCAATCGTCTCCTTGAGCTTCTCCATCGGAAGCACGGTCAGCCCGTTAATCGACGCCCCAACCATCGAAGGATGGACGTCGAACACAGCCGTAATCTTCATATTATCCTTCAAATACGTATTATAATTGCACAGCGCTCTGCCAAGGTTTCCGGCGCCGACCAAACCAACGTTCAGCGGTTGGTCGAGCTTCAGAATTTGACGGATTTTGTCAATAAGATACGACACATCATAGCCGATCCCTTTGCGGCCGAAATCGCCGAAATATGCTAGATCCTTGCGAATTTGTGCAGGGTTCAGATCAAGCTTGCTTCCGAGCTCCTGTGAGGATACCGTCTGCACATCGCGCATTGTGAGGTCGTTCAGCACTTGCAAGTAAACTGGTAGTCTGCGAACGACCGCTTCGGATATTTTCATCGGCTTCATGGCGTAACCTCCTGGATCCCTTCTTCACCTTTGGCGAGCCATTCCCGTATTCTCGGCACGATTTGATCCTGATGCATCGTCTCAATCTTCGGTCCTGGCAGCGAGTACAAGAAATATTTACCGTAATACGTATCAATAATACGAGTATCGTAAATAAGTACGATTCCACGATCGTTCCCTGTCCGGACAAGTCGGCCGAAGCCTTGCTTGAACCGGATAACGGCTTGTGGAATAGACAGCTTCATGAATGGATTCTGGTTCTGCTCCTGCAGCAGCTCCGACTTCGCTTCCACGAGCGGATGGTTTGGCGGCTGGAACGGTAACCGTACAATCGCCAGTGTCGTGAGCGCATCACCAGGAATATCGACGCCTTCCCAGAAGCTGCTTGTACCAAGCAGTACGGACGCATCCTGCTGCGTAAACCTTCTGGTCAATTTGCTGCGGTTGCTGCTGTCAATCCCTTGACCAAGCACTTGAATGCTGTAAGCGGTAAGTGCTTCCTTCAACGGATCATACACCTGCTTCAGCATCCGATACGAGGTGAATAGTACGAGCATCCGACCTTTCGTCTCAATCGCAGTCTCTGTTAAAGATTTCACAAGCATTTCGTTAAAAAGAGGATCACCAGAAGCGCCCTTGAGAACTGGGAAATTGCGCGGAATGATGACAAGCGCTTGCTCCCGGTAGTTAAATGGCGATGGCAGTTGTACCGTCTTTAGTTTACCTTCACGTTCATCTGCTGTTAATCCAAGCTGCTCGCATGCATACTGGAATGACTTCTGAACCGATAATGTAGCAGACGTCAGAATGACGCTTTTCTTCACTTCGAAGAAATAAGTCCGAAGCTGGCTGCTCACATCTGCCGGAACGGAATATAGCTGAACCGACTTGGCACGAGAGTTGCTATTGCCTTCCATCCAGTAAACCGTATCGGATTTGTCCGCTTTCATAAATTGACGCAGATCATCTCTCGCTCTCGCCAAATCTTTAATCGTACCACTAAGGTCGGTGACAAGTGCTGCAATACCCGGATCGTCCATCTCATCCTTGATCGCTGTGAATACTTTATCGAGCGGTCGCACAATTTGGCTCAAGTAGCCGTTAATCGCCTCTTCAACGAGCTGAGCGTCGGACCATGCTGCAGGAAGCTTCCCTCCTCGCAATCGCAGTACATATTGGCCGGATTCAGATCCACCGCTGTCAAGCGCGGTGCTCTTAGAAGCGTTACCGTTGCCTGTTCCCATCATGGAGTAGAGCATTTCGAACAGCCTGTCCCACTCATCTCGCAAATCGCCGAATACCGGCACGACTTCATCGATCTCCTCGCGCCACTTTTGCGTTTTCTCAATGTTCTCGCTAGCCAGTCTGCTTTTGAGGTGTATCAACTGACCGTTCCGGGCATCCTTGCAAAGTCGAAGCACGGGATGCTGCACGGAGTAGTATGAGACTTGCGTACCTAGATGTTTGCCTGCAACCTCTTCCATGTGATGAGCTTCATCGAGAATGAGATGCTCATAACCGGGTAGCAAGCGATGGTCTGCGCGAATGTCTGTGAACAGCATCGAATGGTTCGTAATGACGACATCGGCGATGTTCGCTTCTTGCTTCGCACGATGATAATAACAACGCTTGAACCAAGGACAGCTGCGATTCAGGCAGGAATCCGCATCACTTGCGACCGCCCCCCAGAAATCCGCACCGCGATTGCCGAAATTAAGCTCCTCTTGATCGCCATGCTGTGACTCACTGAGCCAAACGACCATTTGGGACGCGGTAATCCGATCCTCTGCAGGTGAAGTAAAGTCGCGCATGTTTACTTTACCTTCAAACTTGCGCAGGCATAAGTAATTGCCGCGTCCTTTGAAGATGGCGGCTTTGAACGGATATGGCATTACAGCAGCAAGGAGTGGAAGATCACGAGCCCGAAGCTGTTCCTGTAAGTTAATCGTATGTGTGCTGACGACTATCTTCTTATTGTGCTGGACACCATAGTATAATGCTGGAATCAAATAGCCGAGAGATTTACCGGTACCAGTTCCTGCTTCAATGAGCAGATGACGTTCTTCATCTAGGGCATCAATGACTTCCTGGAACATCATGTTCTGCGGCTCGCGCTCTTCATAACCCGGAATAATAGCGGATATCTCTGCTTTAATATGTGCTAGAAATTGTGGGAAGGTCCAATTCGCGACCGATTGGTTGTCTTCATCCGTTCGCGGATGCTCTTCTTCCGTCCAATCGCCTGCTTTCATCGCAAACTGCCGGAAATAATGGTAAGCATCCATATCTATGGACGTTACCAATTCTTTGCGCTGCGCCACGAGCCCGATAAACCAACCCAGGTCGTCGATTTCATCGCCAAGCAAGCCGGCAAGCCGCTGTAACGTAAGTAGCGGCATGCCTTCAAGCTTGCGATAGCATTCGGCGAACAGTTCTGCCGTAGCTAATGCATCGCTGTCTGCGCGGTGATGTGACTCATGCTCGATGCCGAACAGCTCTGTTACAGCGCCGAGCTGGTAGGTCGTTAAGGTCGGATAAAGAATGCGCAGCAGGTCAATCGTATCAAGCCGTCTGCCATCAAAAGGCATATACCCTGAGCGATCTAGCGCAGCATTCAGAAAACCGGCATCGAAGCTGACGTTGTGCGCGACAAGCACCGCATCATCGAGCAACGGTATCAATTCGAGCAGCACCTCTTCAAGCTCAGGAGCATCCTGCACCATCGTTTCATCGATGCCAGTCAACTGTGTAATAAACGGCGGTATCGGAATTGTAGGCTTCACAAATGTGCTGTACGTTCGAGTGACCGTCATTTGTTCATCCAGCAGCACTAGACCAACCTGTATCATTTCATCGCCGGTTCCATGTCCGGTCGTTTCCAAATCCAGTACGGCATAATTCATCCGAATAAGTTTCCTCTCATCCAAACTAAAACTAAAGCTGGCCGCTCCCGAAATATAAGGATAAATGCCCGCTGTGCTGCTCGCATGATTTCATATTGGACAGCGGATCTGTAAAGTTCGGATCGGCCTCATGCGCCTTTTCGAAATACCTCGTCGCCTGTTCCAAGTTCATGCGAACCGCCTGGATACACCCTAATGCGTTAAGGCTAAGTGCCCTCCACTTCGGATGCTCCGTCACTTCCACGAGCAGCGTAAAGTGGCGCTGCGCTTCATTCCATTCCTGCATATGCATATAAGTCATCCCGAGGAACAGCCTTGCCCGGTTGTCATCAGGCGCCAATCGCACCGCTTCCTCAAAGTGGGTTGACGCTTCACGGAACATAAACAGTTTAAAGTAGCCTTGCCCCTTTGACATCGACTGGCACAAATCAATGGCTGCTTCGTCGTACCCATCGGCATATGCATCGGCGTTTGCAGCAGCATTCGAAGCTGATTGTAGTGGTGCCGGAGGCATCGGTGTTTGCTTCATGCTGGCAACAGTGCGTTTGATAGCCGCTGGTGGCTGTGAAATGGTTTTCGGATAGCCAAGCGCATGCGGTGGAGCTGCAAGGTCATTCTTGTGCGCATGTGCTTGTGATTGCGATTGTGACTGAGCTTGCGCTACCTGCTGCATCTCGCGAGAATCTGCCATTTTTTCTTCAAACTGAAGCCATTGCTCAATGAAATCATCGCTGAATTGCTTAAGTGTTGCGAGCTTTTCATCCATCTGCTTGCGCTGCGTGTTATTTGCACTTGGATAATGAATAATAATATCTTGGAGCATTTCCTGCATTGTAGCAAATACGTGCTTAATCATAGTACGCACCCGCCCTCACGCCGTATTGGTGGTCATAAAGAGTGAATTGTTATGCTCATTCTTTGCGCCGGCGCGTCTTTTCATACTCGTGCCCAACCGTTTCACAACACTGGCATGAAGGGAGGGCGGATGGGATTACATAATTGTTGCGTGGATTTCTTCGCCAAGCACTTGAGACGGCTTATTCGCTGCATCAAGAATAACAACCTTCGGCTTATAAGAACGTGCTTGCTCATCGGTCATCATGCTGTATGCGATAATAATGACATTGTCGCCAGGCTGAACAAGGCGCGCTGCAGCGCCGTTTAAGCAGATGACACCTGAGCCGCGCGGACCTGTAATGACGTAAGTTTCCAGTCTGGCGCCGTTGTTGTTGTTTACAATTTGCACTTTCTCGTTCGGCAATAGATCGGCAAGCTCCATCAGGTCTTCATCAATGGTGATACTACCCACATAATTGAGGTTCGCCTCTGTTACTGTTGCTCTGTGCAGCTTCGATTTCATCATCGTTCTGAACATGTACGCCACCTCCTTGCAGTTCGAATACACGGTTATCAATTAAGCGAGTGCTGCCGAATTTGACAGCAAGCGCGATTATAAGAGTACCTGAGAATTGGGATAAGTCCTGATTCATAGCAATGCTGGATAAGGATGGATAAGTCAAAACTTCGGCATAATCAATTACGGCTAACGGTGCTGTCTCAATGGATGACTGAATTCGTCTCGTAAGCTCTTGTGTTGACATTCCTGCCTCTTGGAGCCACGAACCAGCCTCACGTAACGTTTGGGATAAGATGACTGCTTGCTGCCGCTGATCCTCGTTCAAGTACATGTTTCGCGAGCTCATCGCAAGTCCATCTGCTTCGCGTACCGTTTCACAGCGGACGATCTCTACTTGAATGTTCAAATCATGCACCATTTGTTCAACAACGGCAACCTGCTGGGCATCCTTCATTCCGAAGTAAGCATGGGTAGGCTGGACGAGATTGAACAGCTTACTGACAACCGTTCCTACTCCGTCAAAATGTCCTGGTCTTGAAGCGCCGCACAGTCGGTCCGTCACATCGCTGATCAGCACTCGTGTTAGCGGTTTTGTCGGATACATTTCCTGAACCGATGGCATAAATAGAATATCTATACCGTTCTTCTCTGCAATTGCCGCATCTCGCTCAATATCCCTTGGATACCGGTCAAAATCTTCATTCGGCCCGAATTGAAGCGGGTTAACGAATACGGACAATACATTGAAATCGCACTCTTCGTCAGCGCGCCTCATGAGACTAGCATGACCTTCATGCAGGAAGCCCATCGTCGGCACGAGCCCAATTCGGCCATCCGGCGACTGCTTGCGCTGTTCGGCTAGGCGCTGTCGCAGCTCTCCAATCGAAGTACAACGAATCATGATACGCCGCCTCCTTTGGTAGGCTGCTGCTGTTCTTGGTCGCTTGTCGCCGCTACTTTACTCGCGCTGCCGCTGCCATACAGATTATGCAGAATCTCTTGCTCCATCGGGAATGCATGCTCTTGCTGCGGAAACTCCCGCTCTTTCACATCTTTGACATACGAACCGATCGCGTTCCGAATCGTCGTGCCAATGTCCGCGTACGTCTTCACCATGCGCTTTGCCTGATAAGGAGATGCATATTGCAAAATATCATGATACACGAGTACTTGCCCGTCACATCCACGGCCCGCGCCTATTCCAATGGTCGGAATCGACAGTGCCGACGTAATAGCTTCGGCAAGCGGCTCTGTTACAAGCTCTAGCACGATGGAGAATGCGCCAGCCGCTTCAAGCGCCTTCGCATCTTCAATGAGCTTCTGCGCTTCGGCTTCAAGCTTCCCTTGTACCTTGTAGCCGCCAAGCTGATGCACGGATTGCGGCGTTAAGCCGATATGCCCCATAACCGGAATGCCGGCTCTGACACAAGCCGCCACTTCGTCCGCGATCTCTGCGCCGCCTTCCATCTTGACGGCATGCGCGCCGCCTTCTTGCAGAAGTCTTGCTGCATTGCGAAGTGTCGTCTCCTTGCCGAGATGATACGTCATGAACGGCAGGTCTGTGATAATAAATGTATGTGCAGCACCACGAGCTACCGCTCGTGTGTGGTAAACCATATCGTCCAGTGTGACTGGAATTGTCGTATCGTACCCGAGTACGACGTTGCCGAGCGAATCACCGACCAGAATGACATCAATACCGGCCTCCTCGGCGATCTTTGCTGCTGGGTAATCATAGGCGGTTAGCATGGAAATTGGCTCGCCGCTTTGCTTCATTTTTTTCAGCTTCGTAATAGTCAACGGTTGTTTCATTGCTCCGTCCTCCTTACAGATTGGATTTGACGAACTCCGAGCGATTGACGCGAATGCCTAACTAAAGCTTTCACGATCGTAAGGAGTCCTATGTGATCAACACAAAAAAACCTTCTAGCCGCCGCTAAAAAGGTTCCAATCCATAAAGGAACGTGTTGCTGCCATATACTCATATAGCTTCCTTCTGTCTCGGTCCCTACGGCTCAGAGCAGAATGCGTGACGTGAATTGACGCAAGTTACATTGCCGCATGCTGAAAACCCCACTTGTTGGTGCAGTTCACTATAAAGTAGCGATACCGCCCTTAAACGGAGCATGACTAGTAAGGCGAGTATACCAAAAAAATGGTTCCGCGTCTATGAACGCTTACCCCTGCCCAGGCACTTGTTCGGCAGAAAATATCGGGATAATCGTCCCATCTTCTTTCTCCACCAGCAATGCGCCTTGGTCGCTCAAACCAACCGGCGTTGCGGTAATTTCACCGCCAGCAACTAACAGTTTACGCGGTTTATGCAGCGTAACCGACAGTGCCTCCCAAAGTGTCTTGATCGGAGCGAAGCCATCCTTCAAGAAGATTGCATATAGCTGTTGGAACTGTGCGAAGAAGGCAGCGATAATCTCCGCTCGGTCGAGTGTCCGCCCCAGCTCAATCGCAAGCGATGTCGCTATATCATGCAGCTCAGGCGGATAATCGTCACGCGTCAAGTTGACGCTGATGCCGATTCCTGTGACCACGTAGCGCAGCCGCTCGTCTTCTGCGATCGACTCAAGTAGAATACCGCTAATCTTCTTGCCGCCGATGAGCAGGTCATTCGGCCATTTAATGCCGATGTCGAGTGGCGCTGCAACGCTTCTTAGCGCTCGACATAGCGCGACTGCAGTGAGCAGAGTTAGCTGCGGCGCGAACTGCAGCGGAATGCCTGGACGCAGAACATAGCTCATATAGATGCCTTTGCTTGATGGCGACACCCATTTGCGTCCCATTCGGCCCCGACCGCTCGTCTGTTGCTCAGCGATGACAAGCGTTCCTTCTGGAGCACCGTCTTCAGCTAGCCGCTGTACGATATTCTGAGTCGAGTCGACGGAATCGAACAGCTTGACGTTCTGCACAAGCGATACGCCTTTGTCTTGGAGCTGATGCATGAGTTCCGATATGGTCAGCTTGGAGGGACGGCCAATCAGCTTATATCCCAGCCTGCGTGAAGCTTCGATTAAATACCCTTCGGACTCAAGCTTCTTAATATGCTTCCACACTGCCGTGCGGCTAATATGCAGCTCTTGGCTGAGCAGCTCTCCAGATATATAACCTTCCGTCTGCTGCTCAAGCATCTGTAAAATTCGATTATTCATAACGGCTCCTCATTAGCAGCAAACCCAATCGCAACGATTTGGGCAGCATAATTAAGCAACGGCTGCTTCTCATTCTGCACCTCGCCAAGAGCGGCGGCGAGCAGCAGTTCATTCATCGTTTGGCCAAGCCATGGTCCTGCAGGGCGGCCCTTCTGGAGAGCTTGCACGTCGCTGCCTCTTACAGCTAAGTCCTTCAGTACAACAGCGGGAAGCTTGTCCATGCGAAGTTCCAGCTCAGCTAGCAGCTCTTCGCCAGTAGTCGCTTTCGGCGACTGCGAGCTAGAGCGCGATGAAGACAACGGCATTAGCGATGGCATTAGCACAGCTATCGCCCTCATAATGCGCAGACAGCTGCGGGCAGCTGCGATACCATACTTGCCTACGATCAGCCGGACCCACTGGTCACTTAGCTGCTCCCGTGATAATGTATCGCAGCAGCTCGTCAGCTTGCGATGCAGTCCAATGACAGCCGCAAGCTGTGCGCTGCGGGCTGTCGCATACTTCAAGGTGGCGAACAGCTCCGCCCCTTGCTCCTCTGTGAACAGGAGCGCTATACCTAGTGCAGCCCAGCGATCTTCTGGCTGCGCTAGCTCAATCAGTGCTCGAATAGCAACCTGCTGCGTATGCTGCGTCGCAGAGCTAGGTTCGCCCGTGTGCCGCGTACGTGGCGCACCTAGCTTGTCCGCACGATAACGCGCTGCGGCAGCAGTGAGCGGCTCAGGCAGCTGCACCTTCGTGTATACGAGCAGCTCGCTAACAGCAAGCAATGCTGCTGCGTGCTGCGGCCCGCTTCCGCCGATCATCTTGTCCAGCTCGAGCCCGATACGCTCCATCGCAATATGCACGAGCAGCCCGCGATGCCGCAGTATCGCTCGCCAAGTACCATGCGCAATCCGCAGCTTATACGCGGCTGCGAAACGAACGGCTCTCACGATGCGCAGCGCATCCTCCTGCAGCCTCGCATCTGCATCGCCAACACAGCGGAGCACCCCGCGGCGCAAATCCGCGAGCCCGCCGAACGGATCAACGACGGTGCCATCCGCACGCATCGCCATGCTATTTATCGTAAAGTCTCTCCGCAGTAAATCCGCTTCAAGACTTGTCACGAACTGAACCTGCGTCGGCCGCCGGAACTGTTCATATGCAGATTCCGTCCGAAACGTCGTAATCTCGTACGTTTCCCCATCATGAACGACCGTTACCGTGCCATGTTGAAGCCCCGTCGGAATCGTATGCGGGAACGCCGCGATCACTTCCTCCGGTGCCGCTGACGTCGCGATATCGACGTCCTTCAGCGCTTTGCCGAGCAGGGTGTCACGAACACAGCCGCCGACGAACACCGCTTCAAAGCCGCGCTCCTCCAGCACATGCAATAGAGGGAGAGCCTTCGTCAGCGCATCACTCCATGACATCAGGCTCTCCCTCCTTTTTGACCAACCTTCTTATTCACAGACAGGTACAGGAATATCAGCTTCGATTCCAAGCACCTTGTAATAGATTCGCTCGTATTCTGCCGTTATCAGATCATTGCAGAATTGGCGGCGAGCACGATTGAGGCACGCCTCGCGGATTTTCGCGTACATCCCTTCGCTGCGCAACAGTTTAATGGCGTTATATGCCATATCGTCGGTATCGCCAATCGGAGACAGGAAGCCGGTTTCACCATGTGTGACTAGCTCCGGAATACCCCCAGCGATCGAGCCGATCGTCGGAACGCCGCATGCCATCGCTTCTAGCGCAACAAGGCCGAAGCTTTCCTTCTCCGAAGGGAGCAGCATCACATCCGCAATCGAGATGACCTGTGCAACATCATCCTGCTTGCCGAGGAAATGAACACGGTCCTGCAAGCCAAGCTGATTAATGCGCATCTGCACTTTCGGCAGATCCGGTCCTTCACCGACGAGAAGCAGGCGGCTCGGCACTTCTTTCACGACTTTTGCGAATATATCAATGACATCGTTTAGCCGTTTAACCGGACGGAAGTTCGAGATATGCATCAGAATCTTCTCATCCTTGCTCGCAAAATCACTGCGAAGCGAGCTGCATTCACGCGGATAGTAGACTCGTTTATCAACAAAGTTATACGTCAATTCAATCGGCTTATCAATATCGAGCAGCTCGCGCGTTTCTTTAATCAGATCGTTCGAAACAGCCGTAACGGCATCGCTCTTGTTAATACCCATGCGAATGAGGTCCTTCAGCGATTCATCCTGCGCAAGCACCGTAATATCTGTGCCATGCAGCGTCGTGACTGTCCGCAGCTCGTCGCCAACCATCTGTTTCGCCAAATACGCGCATACCGCATGCGGTACCGCGTAATGCACATGCAGCAGATCGAGCTTCTGCATCTTCGCAACCTGAGCCATTTTGCTTGCTAGTGAAAGATCGTAGGGCGGATAACGGAAGACATAGTAATCGTTAACTTCAACCTCATGGTAAAATATATTTTTCTGGAATTGCCCCAAACGGAACGGCACGCTGTGCGTAATAAAATGAATTTCGTGCCCCTTCTCTGCAAGAAGCTTCCCCAGCTCCGTTGCGACAACGCCTGAACCGCCTAATGTCGGATAACATGTAATGCCGATTTTTAAGCGTTTAGCCATGCTTCACACCCCCTGTTGTTACAACGCTACTGCCTATGTATATGCCAATAATAAATAATTCAGCTTTACATTCAAAAATAGAACAAGCTTACCAAGTGTAAACGGCTGTCGCCGTTCTTTCGGCAAAAGCCTACGTTTCGCGGAGACATTATTGAAATTTGTACGAGAAACTTAAAAATTAAAAAATGTTAAAATAAAGTTACCGCATGCGGGCGCCTAATTGCAAATCCTTCGCCGTATCCGAACCCTCTCATCTGTCCAAGCAGCATATCTCTTGCTTCAACGCGCTGGATATAGCGATCTGTCAGCGGGGTCCGCACACGGTCTTCGCCTTCCGCTGGCGGCGCGAATTGCGAGCGGTATGCTTGCAGCGCACGAATCTTCGTTTCCATATGCTCACTAATGTCCGTAATCAAGCTGACATCGTTCTGGTCATTGATGTAATAGAAGTACAGATGCTCGACTTGTACTGGCGGCAGCTCCGGCAAGTAATTACGAAGCTTCGCGTTGAAGACCGCCTCTTCGATCAGCCGGCTGCAGATGACATGGTCCGGGTGACGGTCCGACCAATACGGCGCGAACACGAGACGCGGACGAACCCGGCGGATTTCGGTGACGATTGCAGCGAGCTGCTCCGATGAGCCTGTTAAGCCCCGGTCCGGCAGTCTGAGCACGGAGCGATCGGATAGACCAAGCACCGCAGAAGCTTCGGCTGCTTCCTGCCGCCTCGTCTCCACGGTGCCGTTCGAAGACATCTCCGCTTCTGTTAAGTCACATATGGCTACTTTGTAGCCAGCTTGCACATGCTTGGCAATGGTACCGCCCATGCCAATCTCAACATCGTCGGGATGCGCGCCAAATGCTAATATATCAATCGTGCTCATCAATTCTCACCCGGCTTATATTTGTGGACGAGTTCCCGCCATGCAAAGTCGCCGCGCTGCAATGCGCGCACGAGCAGCTCGGCTGTTGCTACGTTAGTCGCCACCGGAATGCCCTGCACATCGCAAAGGCGAAGCAGTGCAATAATATCCGGCTCATGCGGCTGTGCCATCAATGGATCTCGCAAGAAAATAATAAGGTCCATTTCGTTCTGCGCAACGAGTGCGCCGATCTGCTGGTCGCCGCCAAGCGGCCCTGACATAAAGCGGTGGAGGGACAGCTTTGTCTGTTCCATAATGCGGGTACCGGTCGTACCAGTCGAATATAAGGTATGTCCATGAAACACATGCTCATAGGCCGTTACGAAATTGACCATTTCATCTTTCTTTCGATCGTGGGCAATAAACGCGATATTCATTCTCTAAGCACCTCTCTCGTATCCGCGGTTTCTCTCTATAGCAGCTTGCCAAGAGGGAAGCTGTTAGTCCATTAAATGCTCGAATCCATAAATAAGTCCCGTATAAGTCATTACTTTCTTGCATGCTACACTCACGCCCGGCATATATCCGGCACGCTCATAGGAATCATGACGGATCTTCAATGTTTGGCCGTATCCTCCAAACACCACTTCTTGCTGTGCAAATACGCCTGGCAAACGAACACTATGTATACGGAATCCATTATAATAGCCGCCACGTGCGCCTTCGATAACTTCTTCTTCCTTCGGATTGCCTTGACGGAGCTCTTGACGCGACGCCGAGATCAGCTCAGCGGTCTTGATTGACGTACCCGATGGCGCATCAAGCTTCTGATCGCCATGATATTCGATAATTTCAACATGAGGCATATATTTGGCAGCTTGCGCCGCGAATTGCATCATTAGAATGGCGCCAATAGAGAAGTTCGGTGCGATCAAGCCGCCGATTCCCTTCTCCTTACATAGCTCGTCCAGCTCAGTGATCTGCTCCGGCGTGAAGCCCGTTGTACCCATAATTGGGCGAACGCCATGAGCGATTGCCGTTCTAGTATTGCCATAAGCAGCATGTGGGACAGTGAAATCAACGAGCACGTCAGCGTTCGCCTCTGCAAGCGCCGCTTCAAGATCAGCGCTTACCGTTACTCCGCATGGCTGGAGTCCGACCAATGTGCCTGCATCGATCGGACCAGCGGAAGGTGATACCGCTGCAGCCAGTGTCAGCATTTCGTCTTGTAGTACCATTTTCACAACTTCTCTGCCCATTCGGCCGCTTGCTCCAACTACTGCAACGCGAATTTGTTCATTTGACACAAGTTTCACCTGTTCCTTCTCCGTTTAGTTCGCCCACTCTTCGCTCGCAGTGTCCGACTCTGGCGGTTCATATCTGCAAACAGCCTCCGGGCTGCGGAATGCTCCGGCTCGAGCCGAACTGCATCACGTGCGCAAGCGGCCGCTTCATCGTAGCGGCTAAGCGTCGCATACGCAGCGCCAAGCATGAGCAGCGCTTCTATATTAAGTGGGTCCAGCCTTGAAGCTTCGTGTAACAGTTCCAGCGCATCTTCGGTGCGCGCCGGACTGTTCGACAAGATGCTCTCCGCTTCAATTACGAGTGCTTTTGCTTTTACATTTTCCAGATGAAACTGGTATTCCATTTGTTCCGGATTCAAGCGTACGGCCTGCTCTGCAAGCGTAAGCGATTTCTGCCATTTTCCGCTGCGGGCGCAAGTGATGGAGCATTTGTAATACGCCGCTCCATTCGTTGGTTCCAGCGCAATCGCCTCTTCGAAGTGTAGGATTGCCTGTTCAAAATCGCCGCTTAGGATGGCTTCGTAAGCTTTCTTAATGCTGCTGCTATCTCCGTCCATCCGCCCATCCTCCTTGTACACAGGTTGATGGTACAGCATATGTAAGGAGGTGAGTTACTGTTCGACGTTTTTTCGCGTCCAACGATCCGCATCCCGAGTATTAAACTTATTCATAACGCGGTCATGCGCTTCCGCAAGATCGATGCCTAAAGAATTTGCGAAGCAAATGACGATAAATAGTATATCGCCGAGCTCCATCTCGATGGAATTATCAGCTTCATCCGCTTTCTTCGGCTTCTCGCCATAATGATGGTTCACTTCGCGCGCAAGCTCGCCTACTTCCTCGCTCATTCTCGCAAGCATTGATAATGGGCTGAAGTAACCTTCCTTAAACTGCGAAATATAGTCGTCAACCTCGCGCTGCAGGTCTGCCATCGATTTCTCAGACAACGTGTAACATCCTTTCTTGACATAATAGAATTTACATGCTTTACTTGTACAAATTTCTATCATGTCTCCGCGAAACGTAAGCTTTTGCCTCCAAAGGAGGGCGACAGCCGTTTTCACTTGGACAACCAACTTCTCTTCCCATATGTTATATCAAAGCGCTTTTGAAAACAATGCTTTTGACAATCCCTACAAAGAGACATACTATGTTATAGCCTTTATCATTTTGCAACCATTTGAAAGGAGTAGCATCTTAGATGAAAACCAATCTCTCTCAGCTCCTGCGCACACTTCCGCTAGTCATGTTGGGGACAGCCATCTATGCTTTTGGCTTACAGTACTTCGTTATACCTAATCAACTCATGGAAGGCGGCGTAACGGGCGTCGGGATTTTGCTAAACTACGCGCTCGGCTGGCCGTTATCCATCACTACACTCGTGCTTAATATTCCGCTGTACTTTCTCGGGTGGAAAGTGCTCGGACGATCGCATATCGGCTATACGATATTCGGATCCGTATCGCTCTCCGTATTTCTTGCTTTAATGGAGAAACTCATTTCCTCCGGTTGGATGGAGCCGTTCCGCACTTCAAACGATTACATACTTGCTGTACTGTATGCCGGAGTGACGCTGGGCAGCGGCCTTGGTATCGTCTTCCGATATGGCGGAACGACTGGCGGCGTTGATATTATCGCTCGGATTGCAACTAAAAAGAAAGGCTGGAGCATGGGACAAGTGATCCTCGTGTCCGATATCATCGTGATTGGACTCTCCCTGCTCTATATCCCGAAGGAGAAAGTGTTGTACACGCTCGTGGCCGTCTTTATCGCGTCCAAGCTAATTGACTTCATTCAAGAAGGCGCATATGCAGCTAAAGCCTTCTCCGTTGTAACGGATCATGGCGAAGAAATGGGTAAGCTTATTAACGAAACGATGGACCGCGGCGTCACGCTCTATCCGGCTAGGGGAGCCTATTCCGGCAAACAAAAAGAGGTCGTATACTGCGTCGTTGCCCGCCATGAAATCCGGCAGCTCAAAACGATTGTTCGCAGTATCGACCCACTTGCTTTTATCATTATTACCGACGTACACGAAGTGCTCGGAGAAGGCTTCAAGGAAGAATAGCCGCTCCTCTCCGTCCATCGCATCACCAAAATCCGCTTATTTAAACTTATTGCGGGACACCGATTCTCCCTCATCACGGTAGATGCTATATTTGCGCCAGCCCGCAAAGCCAAGAATGCCCATTACGAAAGCCGCGATGAACATTTCAACAATCTGACCGCTGCCTCTGCGATATTCGCCAATTGTCATACCCGGCGTTATCGCTTCGGCCAAGGCAGGTTGGCCATCCGATAGCCGGAACAGCCGGCTCGCAGCAGAATCAAGCCCATTCAGCGCGTATATCACCTCTTGCGGCTTCACCGTTCTCCCATCCACTGCTGCCAAGATCCGCTCCGTGTACGTAATTTGAGCCTTCACCGCTTGAATCTGAGCCTCATCGCGCTGCATAAGTGCTGCTATTTCGAAACGATCCATATGATCGCGATAGATATCCAGGTTCACTTTAGCCGCTGCTACATGGCCTTCGATCTGGGATTGCCAAGCAACTTTAATACGGTTCTCATCATCCTTCAGCACGCCTTCATATTGCAGCCATAGTGGTACTGTCGGACGATAGAGCGCATCACTCGCGAGCTTGAGTTTCGCTGCCTCGAGATACCATTGCTGACTCGCCCCTTTCTCAGAGACCCTTTGCTTCATCTGCTTCACGGTTTGATCGAATGCAGCCCAGCCCGCTTCTGTTCCATTTTTACGGACAGCTTCGTTTGCGCTCAGCCCTTCGATCCGCTGTAACAGCGTGTACACGACTTGACGGTTAGCATCGTTTGCAGCCGTATACAGCTGATCCATCAGCTGACTCAGCTTCGATAGCGGGCTGCTGCCCAGCTTGTCCGACGCCGTATTCTCAACAGCGGGAGTTGGTGCCGCAGCTGCAGCTTGCGAAGCGAAGCCACCCATCGCAAATACTCCTATTATCACTGCACTGCAGAGCAGCGCGAACAACGATGATGCTCTCATGCTCATCCCTCCCCTAATAATTTATGGGGGGATGTCCAATCTTAGACCTTTCTAAACGATATAAACAGCCACGTCAGCAGTAAGCTTATAACAGAGAGACCCATCGTAAACGATTGAATCGCTCCGATATTGTTCTCCAGCTCGTCCGGAAGCCACGGAAATACAAAGTAAGTGTAATCAATCGAATCATTGAGCAGCAGCCACACAAGCGCCAGAAAAGCAGCAAAGCGGCCAAAAATGAAGAAACGGATGAACAGCAGCGCTTCAATTGCCATCCCGAGGTGTGAAACGATGAGCATATAATGCTCCCATTGCAGCTGATCGCCTTGTGCCCCACCTGCCAAGATCATTGTGACCGCCCAAAATCCGTATTTGATCGAGGTTACGACGCCTAGCGCTTCAATAATGGTCCGAGCACCAATATAAATCGGAGTCGGCTTCGATAGCCGAGGGTAGAGCAGAAACAGTAACGATAAGGTGAAAAACAAGCTTGCTGTCGGACTGTCCGGCACGAAAATAACCTGCCATAGCGACTGGTTCTGAATCGTATATTCAATTTGCTGGCCATACCATATGTATCCGTATATCGTACCTGCCGCGTTAATCCAGAACAGCGTCCAAAGCATGAGCCGGCTCGTGAGCAGCTCTCGGCTTACCAATGCACTTGCAGCATTCACGTCGAACAACCCCTTTAACAATTTGAAAAAAACCTGATCGCTTAGAACGATCAGGTTTTAGTTTATGCTATAAGTTATGCTTTTTTCTGCTTAGCAAGCCAAGTCGTCAGCTGATCGATTTCCTCAGGGCTGAGCTTGTCTTTGAATGAAGGCATGTTGTTTTTACCGTTCGTTACGATATCAACAAGCTCTTCTTTGGAGAATTCATCGCCGATTCCGTGGAACGATGGAATACCTGCACTTTCATTACCTTTAAGGTCCGCGCCGTGACATGCCACGCATTGCGCTTTCTGTGTAATTTGAACAGCAGGATCGTCTTTATCCACGAGTGGAACTTCAACAGCAGCTGCTTCGCCGCCACCGCCGGATGCAGCTGCCTTCTTAGCAGCTTCCTCGGCTTTCTCTTCACGAATGATATGCTCTGGAACCGTGTTCGTCAGCTGCAGCTCGTGCTCATAGTGAGCCCACGATTGTCTTGTCAGGTAGAAGACAGAGATCAGCGACATAAACATCAGAAGCGCAGTAATTGGACGTCTGTAGAAACGACGCTCTTTGCCAGTATCCAGGAATGGAACCAGTAGAAGCGCGCCGAAAGCTATGCCAGGAATACCGACCGTACCGAGAACGACGTAGTCCTTCGATACGTATTGCAATTTCAAAAATTGATACAGGAACAGGAAGTACCAGTCCGGCATCGGAATAAACGCAGCATTCGTAGGATCTGCAGGGTAACCAAGCGGAGCCGGTTCTGCAATCGTCAGAACTAGAAATCCGACGAGAACAACAACACCTACCATCCATTCTTTCAGCAGGAAGTTCGGAATGAATGCTTCCGATTTGCCTGGGTAGGAAGAATAGTCAGGAGGGATAGACGGACCTGTCTTCGTTCTTTTACGAACCCGCGAATCACCAACGAATACGACTTTTTCGTTCGATTTGTGACCGTGTGCCATTCGCAATATGCCTCCCTTCGGCTTATAGTGGTCCCGAAATACCTTGCTTCCGGATCATAAAGAAGTGTGCCGCAAGAAGCGCAAGAAGCGCACCTGGCAGGAAGAAAACGTGAATTGCGAAGAAGCGAGTTAACGTTTCAGCGCCTACGATCTCTCCGCCTTGCATCAGTTCTTTGATATATGTACCGATATACGGCACGGATTCAGCGATTTGAATACCGACCTTCGTCGCGAAGTAAGCTTTGTTATCCCACGGAAGCAGGTAGCCTGTGAAACCAAGTCCGAGCATGATGAAGAAAATCAACATACCGACAACCCAGTTCATTTCGCGAGGTGCCTTATAGGAACCCGTAAAGAATACGCGAAGCGTGTGTAGGAACATCATTACGATTACAAGACTCGCGCCCCAGTGATGCATGCCACGAACGATACCGCCGAATGCAACTTTATGCTGGAGATAGTCGACCGACTTGTAAGCATTAATGATATCTGGAACGAAGTACATCGTCAGGAACATACCCGACAAAATTTGAATTACAGTGATGAAAAACGTCAATCCGCCGAAGCAATACACGAATGCAGAGAAGTGATGCGCAGGGTTTACGTGCTCCGGAACTTCGTGGTCCGCAACGTCCCTCCACATCGGCGTAATATCAAGACGTTCATCAATCCAGTTGTATACACCTTTCATCATCTGAGCTTACGCCTCCTTATTTCACCCGTGTGTTTGCTTTAACTGGGCCAAGATACACCCATTCATTCTCAATCTTCAAGTCATATTCATCGAGCGGCTTCGGAGCTACAACCAAGTTTTTACCGTCCTTGGTGTAATGTGCTCCATGGCACGGACAAACGTACTCGTTGTTCTTCTCCGTGTTCCAGCCAATTGTACAACCCAAGTGCTTACATACCGGGGACAAAGCGAATGCTTTTCCGCTGTCATCCTTGGAGATCCAAGCTGTCAATTCTGGATCGCTGACATACCAGCCGTCCACTTGGTGAATTTTGAACTTGAACTCTTGAGGTTCGTTCGTAAGTTTGCTTGCTTCAACTACTTTAATCCACGTTCCGGCTGCTTTCTTTTGCAGAATTGGATCAACCGCGAAACGGATCATCGGTAGTGACATGCCTGCAGCCATGAATGCGCCTGCGCCGCCGAGCGTATACGACAAAAATTGACGTCGTGATATGCCACGTTTAGCCGTGCTATCCGCTTTATCATGTTTTCCATGGTTACTCATCTTCTGTTCTACCCCCTTTGCTGAGCCATATCTTGTGTTCTGCCGGAGTAGGCAAAACATACGTTGAACTTGGACATTACCTATAATAGCCTAGGTCATATAGAGCGTCAAGAATATGGCAGGCGTTTTTGCTCATCTGTTCAAGAAGCCGTCTTCATTTTGTTGTCATTTTGTCACATTTAACCTTGTCTCTGGCTATGTTTTTCCCCAACCGCTGTCACCTTATGCGTATTCTGCCACGCACATCTTCCTACCCCTACGCTCGTCCGAGCCAAAGCTGTCGAACGGCATCATTCACGCTCTCAGCTACAGGCAATTCTCCTTGTTCATCAAGGCTGATGACGAGGTCTGCACCTGTCTCCGCGTGTGATTCAGCAGGTGCTGGAGTATTCATTACGATAATCACGTATTTAAAGCCTACTTGACGCAGATTACCGGTTAATATTTGCAATTGTCTCATAAGTTCTGGCGACCATGCGCCATATTGGCAAGCTGGGTAGGTAACGATTCTTCCTTTGAACGGAATCTCGATCAGATCGAGCACATCCCGCAGTCGTTCGAGTGCCGTCGTCGCCTCATGCGGCATCTCTGTTCCTTGCAGACCGGTTACAGGCAGAACCGCCGTGTCCAGATAAGGGGCAAGCTCTGCCCAACCGTCTGCACTTAAGTCGCTAAATTTCATTGAGTATTCACCAGTCCTTCATTATGTAAACAAGTGTCGAATTTCAACACTTCTCTACCATCCTACCACATTTTCGGAACACAAAAAACAGCCTGCACCTCACGACCTTACGAAATTTTTCATTTCGTGAAAGGACGATTATGCAGGCTATAGCCTATGCGGATGTTCATATCCGCGTTCATTATACGTATAGTGATTTCAGCTCGTCAGTCAAACGACGGAACGTATCTCGATCGCCTGATGCAAGCGCCTCATCAATGGCTTGATAAAGCTTATCCCTACGGAATTTGAGTACAGCTTCATCGAGTAACATTTCTGCAGCGAGCCCAAGCATCACTTCGTACGATACTTTCATTTTGTCCATAGGATACACCTCCAACACCGCGTTTAAGAGATCCTATAATCCTTCCTTAGGCGCCAATAGCTTTCCATCCGATCTGTGACGACTCCCGCAGGCGAATAAGTGAAAGCATATAGGTGGGTACCATCTGTCTGTTACCCTTTACTAATACAAACCGGCTGTACGTTATCATATTCATCTTGCCAGCCACCGCTAAGGACGATGGCCCTCTCGCATGCACGAATGTGCTGATGCCCAGATTTGACTGATCTAATCTGATCTACTCTTTCTCGTCAGCTGTTCAAAATAATCGCTTCATCATCAATGCTCAGTCCCGCAACCATCGTGCGGCCAAGCGGTGTCATCCGAATGACTTGTCCATGCTCGTGATGATCGCCAATGCGCAGAAGGCCAAGATGCATCAACATACTAATTAATCGCTGCTCGAGAATCGTTTCCGGTTGGTCGTAGTAGAACGGTTTGATGTAAGGTTTCAACGTACTGTGCATCGTATCTGCACTGACCCAGCTTCTTCCGAGCTTATCAATCCAGTGAACAATCGATCTGATATTCGGAATTGGCCCTTTGTACAGCCGCAGCCAAAATTGATATAGCTTGTCCGACGCCTCTGGTGTGCGAAGCTCTTGTCGCTCTTTACCCGCAGCTGTCAATTCGAGTCCGGTGCTCGTTTCCGTTATCCATCCTTTATAGAAGCAATAGTCGTAGAGGAGCGAGAGTCGGTTCGGATATTCCTTCATTCTTCTGCCATATCCGAAGCGCCATTCTCCCTTGACAGGCAATTGCTCCTTCACCCCGAACAGCTCCAATAGCTGTAAGACGTTCCGCTTGTACATAAAGCCTTCGCTCGTAAGCGGAATTTCATTGAGGTGAACGTAGGTGAGCAGTTGTGCGACATCTTCGCCCATCAGCATCTGTTCATCGCGATAAGCATGTGGTTCATCGCCCGTATATACGACTTGGGAGACAAGTCTGCGTTCCATCGTTTCTTTGAATCTTTCCTTCAAGTCTGCAGGCACTTGGAACAAATAACGATCGGGTCCAGCATAACCATTGAATAGCCAACCGTATTGTTTGAACCTGGAGATCGTATCGCGCGGGCCATCCTCCTGCACTTGCTTCTCTTTTGATGCCCGGCTTTTGTTTGATAGTTTAGCAGCTTTGTTCTTTGCGGTTTCGGTTTTCTTTGAGACTGGTAATGCCTTGCTTCCATCATCTTCGCCTTGTTTCGCTTCTTCCGCAGAACTTACAAACCGGCTCTGCTGTACACGTGCTACTAGCTCTTCCAAGCTGAACGCATCTCTGGCATCAAAAAGAAGCGAATTGATAAATCGCAGATCCTCCAGCTTCATCGCGCCAATCTGTGCTTCAAATACATCTCTTCGATTCACAGTAGACAGAATCGACTGGATGAGATCATTCTTCGAATTCCCGTTGCACTCACATTGATAGGTCGTCGCAATCCGACTTAGCTGTCCAATATCCGCATAGCTAAGCATATCTGCTAAATTCATATACAGCCCTCCGTTCCAAGCGCCTCACAGGTTTACTACCATTATGGGAACATTGACGAAAATTATAACCAGAGCAATAAAAAAAGCCGTCCACCCTCTTAGAAATTCGAGGATTGACGGCTGCTCTATATATTAGTTAGTTCTGTAACTGTTCCAAATGAAGCGTGCAATTATGGAGAAGCGGATTCCAGTTTGAATCGATACGTTCCATAATAGAGAAGGACAAATTGTGAATCGGCTTATCAGCAAGCTCCGTGCACATCGCCTTAAGCAGCTGGGCTAGCAAGCTGCCATGTGTAACAACAAGAATGTTCCGCGCCTCGTTCGCTGCAGCCGTCTCTTCGACGAAAGCGAGCGATCTCTCGCGTACAGAAGCATCGCCTTCCTGTCCGCAGTCGCATCTCTTCCATTCCGGACCCCAACGATTCAGCCTCTCCGCTTCTGTCGTTCCTTCTATCTCGCCGTAGAAACGCTCCCGAAGCCTTGGATCAGGCGGTAGAAGAGGAATTTGAAGCGCCTTCGAAATAACGGCTGCTGTCTCGATGGCTCTAGACAAGTCGCTTGAGATGATAGCGTCCCATTGCATCGCTTCGTGCTGAAGACGATAAGCGAGCGCGTGAGCTTGACGGATACCTTCATTATTGAGCGGGATATCGGTTTGACCTTGTATTCTGCCAAGTGCATTCCAATCTGTCTTGCCGTGCCGAATCAATCCGATTCTCAAGCTTTCGCTCCCCTTTTCATGACAGTCTGAAAGATATGTATGTTGGAAATCCAGCTTAATTCCGAGTACGTGAGAACCAGTTAAGAATGAGCAGCGTGACTATGATTCCTAGCAGCGACAACGCCACATAGTATTGCGGAACCGTTGGTACAATATTCAGTACAATTGGATCACTGATGCTCGCTACCGGTACGTCCGCGTAGAAGTCAGCGCTTATAACGGTGCTGTCTGTAGCCGCATTCGCAGTCTCCAGAAGACCAGTCAGCTTGGCCACTTGGGCAGATGAAGCATCATTCGTCCCCGTCAACAAGTAAAACAAGCCACATACGAACATAGCCATGAAACAAGCGATAATTAAGGTAACGTTTCTGCGGAATGATCTCGTGAACTGGTAACTCCGGTTCGGTACAGGCATGTACCAGGATTGTTCGTTATATATACGGTCCATGACGCCAAAATTCACATGGTCAATCGCACCGATTTCATCTGAATCTTCTGAGAAGACGCGAATTAGCTGTTCGCTCTCTTCCCAAATTTGAAACTCCTCCCTGCATGCTGCACAGGTTAGGAGATGTTCATCGACGGACTTGCGTTCGATGTCGTCCTCCGGCAAATCCCAGTAGACACCAAATAATTGCCCGGCTTCAAGGCATTTCATCGCATTTTCATCCCCTCGTATTCCTCCAGCATCGGCGACTCCCCGAAATACGGCTCAAGCTGTACTTTAACACTGCTGCGTGCTCGAAACAGAAGCGACTTGACGGAGCTAACCGTCTGACCTAGAATGCTGGCAATCTCTTGATAATCCAGCTGGTCATACTCCCGTAAAATAAGCGCGGAACGCTGTTTCTCCGGCAAACTGTTTATCGCTTCACGAACCATCGACATCCGTTCGTTCTGCAGCAGCCGGTGTTCCGGCACTGCATCTGGCGGAGCAATCGGAATGAATCCGACTTCATCGAAGGACACGCTGCCTGCTTTTTGCTTGCGCAGTTCGCTTAGTACCGTATTTCTTGCAATGGTGTACAACCAGGTAGAGAAGGAAGCATCGACTTCCCGGAATGAATGCAGGCTACGATACGCCTTGTAAAACGTCTCAGAGCATAGATCCTCTGCCAACAATTCAAGCTTCGCACTCTTTAACATGTGGTAGATGAAGGCAAGGATTTTACGTTGGTAGCGCCGCATCAATTCCGAATATAGCTGTATGTTTCCATCTTTGATTTCGCGTATAAGCTGGGAATCCGTCATCGCGGGCGACCCTCCTTGGCCTTAGGAGTGCTCCCGGTTCGGTATAACATTGTACCGAAACGAGAGTGAAAAGTTGCGCGATCCTAAACAAAAAATTAATTCATTCTAAAGATCACTATTAAATTCGTGAAATGAGTCCAAAATCCTGCTTCTTTCGACATGAAAGTCGTCCCCATTTTTTTACAATCAACACGCCAATTGTATCATGAAACCTTTTCAGTAAGGATAAATTTTTTTCAAAGCTTTGTGCCGCAAACGCACCGTATTCTCATTACCCACAACAATAAACGGATGAAACGATTGAAATGTTCCAATTCCGCCAAAAAAAAGGCCGCCCTATTAGGGCGGCCCCGCAAATTCTGCGATGGATTGGATAGGAGTGGAGAGAAACCATACTGTACTTTTATTATATGTATACGTTTTCATTCTGTCAATAAGCGTTTTCATTTTCGTAACAAACAACTTAAAAATGAACAGAATAACCAATTTCACCCAGTTTTTGGACAGCCCTGTCCAAATCCTCTTGTGTTCGGAAACTTAGACGCAGTACGCCTGGCACATCTTCTCTACTCTCAATAATCTGAACATTGCTAAGGTTGATCTCGCTGTTGCCCAGCTCTGTCGCCACTTTGCCGATAATGCCCGGATGATCCGGCACATCAATGTAGCATTCGAATACGGAATGAATCATTCCTTTGCGACGCTCCGGCAGCGTACTGCGGAACTGGCCCGACTTCCTGAACGCAGTCTCGATCCCTTCGCCGTCTTCGCTTTGCAGCATTTCAATGAAGGCCATCGTACCCGCTTGCCACTCTTGCAGCAGCTTTAGAAGTACTGTGCGGTTGTTCACAAGAATATCGCGCCATACTACCGGATCGCTAGATCCAATCCGCGTAATGTCTCGGAAGCCTCCCGCTGCTAGCTGACTGTACAGCGAATTGCCTTCGTTGTAGCCGCGTACAAGGTTTACAAGCGCGACTGCGATAATATGAGGCAGATGGCTGATTGCGCCGACGATCTCATCATGCTCCTCAGGGTGAACGTGAACGATATGTGCTTTTGTATAAGTGAGTAGCTCGGTCAGACGGTCTACATCGCATTGAGCTGTCAACGGTTCTGGTGTCAACACGTAGAAGGCATTCTCGAACAGATACAAGGACGCCGCCTCTACGCCTGAGCGTTCGGAGCCTGCCATTGGATGGCCGCCGATGAATACAGCATCGCCAAGCTTCGCATTCCGCGCTGATGCAGCGACAGATGCTTTGGTGCTGCCTACATCCGTAATGATGCAGCCCGGCTTTAGCTCGAGCTGGCTAAGCTCGTCCACATATTGCGCGAGCGAGCCGACAGGCACACATAGAAAAATAAAATCCGCGCCTTCTGCTGCCTCGCGAAGCGACGTCGTCGCATGATCGACGACGCCCCTCTCGAGGTACTTGGCAACGGATGATTCACGTACGGAATGACCGACAACGGTTAAGCCCGGTTTGCCCTTGAAGCAAAGCGCGAGCGAGCCGCCGATCAGTCCGACGCCGAATATCGCGATTTTTGTCATGATGTTAACCTAGCACCGCCGCTTCCTGAAGTACTTCTTCCAATGCGCGGATGAACGCTTCGTTCTGCTCGCGGCTGCCAACTGTAATCCGAATATGAGTCGGGTAGTAGGACCAGCGTGCACGTGAGATGATCCCTTTGCGGAGCAAACCGTCAAATACCTGCTGCGAAGGAAGCTTCACGTCGACCATGACGAAGTTGCCGTGAGCCTCGAAGTAGCTCAAGCCGAGACGGTCGAATTGCTCATTCATATACGCAATGCCCTCAGCGTTACGCGTCTTGCAGTTGTTCAAGAACTCAAGATCTGCAAGCGAAGCCTTCGCTGCAGCCTGTCCGAAACGGGAAGTGTTGAACGGCTCGCGAACCTGATTTATGGAACGGATCACATCTTCGTGTCCGACGCCATAACCGATTCGTAACGAAGCAAGTCCGTACACTTTGGAGAACGTGCGCAGTACGATTACGTTCTTGAATTCCGGAAGCAGCGTAATGCCATCTGGATACTCCGCATCGAGCACATATTCGAAGTATGCCTCGTCAAGGACAACGAGAACATTCGAAGGCACTTGGCGGATGAACGCTTCGAGCTCAGCTTTACGCACAATTGTACCTGTTGGATTGTTCGGATTACATACCCAAATAATCTTCGTGCGATCTGTCACTTTCGCCAGCATCGCTGTCAGATCATGCGTTCCGTCATTCAGCGGAACTTCGATAATTGTTGCGCCTTCAATCTCACAGTTGTGCTTATATTGCGGGAATGTTTCATCCGCCATAATCGTCTCGTCGCCAGGCGTCAAATAAGCGCGAGCCAGCATAAGAATTACTTCATCAGAGCCAGCGCCAAAAATAATCTGCTTCGGCGTCACGCCAAGATAGGCTGCCAGGTCTTTCGTCAGCTCTACGCTGCCGCCGTCTGGATAGAGGCTAACGTTCGACAGTTCGTTCTGAATAGCCGCTTTGGCATGCTCAGAGCTGCCAAATGGATTCTCATTGGAAGCAAGCTTGATTACTTCCTTCAGACCGAGTTCTCTCTTCACTTCTTCAATTGGTTTACCAGGTTGGTACACAGGCAAATGCACAATACTTTGTTTTGGTTGCATGAATAATCACCTCATAAATAGTGGCGTAGAATAGGGAACAAACTTTATTTCAACATTGTCTCATAAGTTGCTTTCATTTAAAAGAGTGCACCTGATATTTTCTTTCACGCTTTTAAGCTTTTATGCACAGAAGCATCTATGTGAAATAGTAAAGCCCTCTTGCCGCGCTAAGCGCGAGCTAGAGGGCTGTATGGTATTCAATTAAGCACGGCCGCTCAGCTCACTCACGAACTGGCGAATTTGATTAAGTCCGTCCTGCTTCGTATCCGGCGACTTGAGCAGCGGGACAACCTCCTCGATCTTGCGCACGATCGCACTGCCGACGATAACGCCATCCGCTTGCTTGCTGAAGCGCTCGACCTGCTCGCGGTTCGAGATGCCGAAGCCCACTGCGATCGGCGTCGTTGTCGCGCTGCGGACAGTCGCGAGGAACTCGTCAATGCCCTTGTGGAAGTCCGCACGCACGCCTGTAACACCGAGTGACGATACGCAATAAACGAAGCCGCGAGCCTTCGCAGCGATTCGTGTGACACGATCATTCGACGTCGGTGCCACGAGTGGAATAAGATGAATGTCGGCATTTTCTGCCATTGCACGAACCTCTGCATCCTCTTCAAGCGGCAAATCCGGAATGATAAGGCCGCTGATGCCTTTAGTAATGATAAGGTCAAAGAACCGCTCCAAACCAAATTGAAGAATGGGATTGTAGTAGGAGAATAGAATAAACGGCAGCTTCACGCCAGCAGTTCTCGCTTGATCGGCTACCTCGATTACGTCCGCAAGTGTAACACGAGCGTTCGAGAGCGCCCGCTCCGATGCACGCTGAATGACTGGACCGTCTGCAAGCGGGTCGGAGTAAGGTACACCTAGCTCGACCATATCTGCACCGGCTTGCTCTAAGGTTTGAATAATATCGACTGACGTTGCCAAGTCGGGATCGCCAATGGTTACAAAAGGAATAAGTGCCGTACGGCCTTCCTCACGGAGCCGCTGGAATGCTGCATCAATTGCATTAATGGCCATTGCTATCCCCTCCTCCGTTCAAGTAGCCCATAATCGCTTGCACGTCTTTATCACCGCGGCCGGAGAGGCAAACAACAACAATCTCCTCACGGCTAAGTGTCGGAGCGAGCTTCACAACTTCCGCAATCGCATGCGCCGATTCGAGCGCAGGAATAATGCCTTCCGTACGAGACAATAATTGAAGCGCATCAAGCGCCTCTGCGTCGGTAATTGGCACATAAGTCGCGCGGTTAATATCCTTCAAATAGGAGTGCTCTGGACCAATACCCGGATAATCGAGTCCTGCCGAGATCGAATGCGCCGGCAATACTTGACCATGGTCATCCTGCAGCACGTAGCTGAGCGAGCCTTGGAATACACCATGACGACCCTTCGTCATGGTCGCTGCATGCTCTTCAGTATCTATGCCGCGACCAGCTGCTTCAACGCCGATCAGCTTCACGCTGTCATCACCGATGAACGGATAGAACATGCCGATCGCGTTGCTGCCGCCGCCGACAGCCGCCAGAACATAATCCGGCAGACGACCAGCTTCTTTCACAATTTGCTCTCTCGTCTCGTCTCCGATAATACGCTGGAAGTCGCGAACAATCATCGGATACGGATGCGGACCGGTTGCCGAACCGAGAATATAGTACGTATCATCGACATGGCTGACCCAGTAACGAAGCGTCTCGTTACAAGCATCCTTCAGCGTGCGCGTACCGGAAGTAACTGGCACCACTTCTGCGCCGAGCAGCTGCATCCGGAACACGTTCAGCTCTTGACGCTTCATATCTTCCTCGCCCATGAACACTTTGCATTCAAGGCCGAGCAGCGCTGCGACGGTTGCAGAAGCTACGCCATGCTGGCCTGCGCCGGTTTCGGCGATAATCTTCGTTTTGCCCATCCGCTTCGCGAGAATGCCTTGGCCGATGGTGTTGTTGATCTTATGTGCGCCGGTATGGTTCAAATCTTCACGCTTCAAGTAAATTTGCGCACCGCCAAGCTTCTCAGACAAGTGCTGGGCATGATACAACGACGTAGGACGACCGGAGTATTTATGCAGCAAGTTGCGGATTTCCGCAAGAAATTCAGGATCCTTCGAATAGTGCTTGTACGCTTCCTCCAGCTCAAGCAGTGCGTTCATCAACGTTTCCGGTACATACCGACCGCCGAACTTGCCGAAACGGCCATTCAAATCTGGGACTTCGATCATACACCATTCACCCTTTCTGCAAACAATCGAATTTTCTGAATATCTTTCACGCCACCCGTCTCTACACCGCTGGACACGTCCACCCCGCTTGGCGAATAGCTGCTGAGCAGATTCCCGACATTATCAGGGTGCAGGCCGCCTGCTACATAGAGCGGAACTCCGATCCGCTCGGCAACTGACGCATACCGGTCAATGACATGCCACGCGAAAGTAACGCCTGTACCGCCACCGGCTGTATCAATGAGGAAACCGTCTATGACGCCGGCAAAAGCCGCCAGGCGATCAGGCCCGGCTGATGACGCCTCAGCATCTCCCTCACTGTCTTCAGCCAATACCGAGAACACCTTCCATACCTTCACTTCAAGAAGATTCCGTACTTCTGCGCAGAACGCAGGCGTTTCTTCACCATGCAGCTGAACAACGTCCAGCGGCGCCTCTGCGAGAACTTTGCGCAGTTCATCAATCGTCGGATTCACGAAGACGCCGACTGATTGTGGCGCCGAACCAGACGGCGTACGGAGCTTCCGCACCTCGCCGATCAGTTCGCCAGCAAGCGCCGGCGACACTTGCCGCTTGCTCTTCGCGAAGACGAAGCCTATCTCGTCCACAGGCAAACCGTCCATCGCACGAACGGTCTCGCTGTCGCGCAAACCGCATATTTTGACACGCGTCATTATACCTTCACCGGTCCCATCAAGTGTGCGACGGCAGTGCCGACATCCGGCTGACGCATGAAGCATTCGCCGATAAGTACCCCTTTAGCTCCAACCGATTGGACAAAATCAATATCTTCTTGCGAGGCCAAGGAGCTCTCGCTAATTACTGTAATGCCCGGAGGAACTAAGCTAATCAACCGTTCCGTCGTCTTAATATCCGTAACGAACGTGTGCAGATTGCGGTTATTGATACCGACAAGCGTCGCTTTATCCAGCTCCAGCACCGCTTCCATCTCCTGCTCGTCATGCACTTCAACCAGCACATCAAGGCCAATTGACCTCGCAATATCATAAAGCTCCGACAGCTCGGCAGGCTTCAGAATTGCGGCAATGAGCAGAATCGCATCGGCACCGATTAGCCGTGCTTCATAGACTTGGCGGTAGTCGATCGTGAAGTCCTTGCGCAGCAGAGGCAGGCTAACAGCTTGCGATACTGCCGTTAAGTACTCATTCTGACCTTGAAAATAATCAACGTCCGTCAAGACCGAAATGCAGTCCGCTCCCGCTTCTTCATAAATCCGCGCCAGCGTAACAGGATCAAAGTCGGCGCGAATGAGTCCTTTGGAAGGCGAGGCTTTCTTCACTTCTGCGATCAAGCCAAGCGGGCGATTCCGCTTCACGGTTATCGCGTTCTCGAAGCCTCGGCAGGCAGGCAGCGCTGCTATTTGGCGTTCCACTGCAGCCAAATCGAACTGCGCGGCAAGTGATTCTACTTCTTTGCGCTTTGTTGCTACGATTTTATCAAGAAACATGGCTCAACGCTCCTGTCGTTTCAATCAGCTGCTGCAGCTTAACTGCTGCTTTGCCGGAATCAATGATGCCCTTCGCGACAGCTACTCCGTCTTGCAAAGAGTCTGCTTTGCCACCCACATAGATGCAAGCTCCGGCGTTCGCCAGCACGATATCACGGTAGGCGCCCTGCTCCTCACCGCTGAAGATCGTTCGGATAATACGTGCGTTCTCCGCTGCATCGCCGCCGATGATATCGGATAGCGAGCGCGTTGTTAGGCCAAGCTCTTCCGGAGTAATCGTGTACGTTCTCAAATCGCCATTCAGCAGCTCCGAAAGTTGGGTCGGTGATGAAATGCTGATTTCATCCAGTCCATCATAGCTGCTCACAACCATCGCCCGATTGAGACCGAGTTCACTGAGCACAGCTGCGATCGTGTCCGTACGTGAGCGATCATAGATGCCGATCAGCTGACGATCTGCATTCGCAGGGTTCGTCAGTGGACCGAGCATATTGAAGATGGTGCGGAAACCAAGCTCCCGACGCGGTGCAGCAGCGTGTTTCAAGGAAGGATGATACAACTGCGCAAACATAAAGCAAATTCCGATTGCATCCAGGCAGCGAGATGCTTGCTCTGCGCTTAGTGTAATATTCACGCCAAGCGCTTCGAGCGTATCCGCACTGCCGGATTTGCCTGACATCGCCCGATTGCCGTGCTTCGCAACACGGATACCCGCTGCAGACGCGATAATCGCCGAAGCCGTGGAAATATTGAATTTATGCACGCCGGAGCCGCCTGTACCACAAGTGTCCAGCAGCCCGCCGCGCTCTGTATGCACGTGATGGGAATGCGCGCGCATTGCTTCTGCAAAACCCGTAATCTCGTCCTTCGTCTCGCCTTTCATGCGGAGTGCAGTGGCTACGGAGCCGATCTGTGCGCCAGTAGCTTCGCCTTTCATGATTAACTCCATTACGCCGCGTGCTTCCTCACGCGTCAAGCTCGTGCCGCCGATTAGCGTCGTCAACGCCTGCTGCATCGTAATCAATTCGCTCGTTACTGTCATACTCCTCACCCTTTCGCACCCGCATAATAGTCCATATTAATCATGTTCACGCCTCGCTTCGGTTCTGCGAAGATCTCTTCTGCCGCGCGAACCGCCTTTAGCATCGCCATCGCTTTATTCACAGTTTCCATATACTCATTCTCCGGTATGGAATCCCATACGATGCCGGCCCCTGCCTGTACATAGGCTTTGCCATTCTTGAAAATCAGCGTCCGAATCGTTATGCATGTATTCAAGCTGCCGCCGAAGCCGAGATAACCGATCGCACCAGCATAAGCGCCACGCGCTTCATTCTCAAGCTCTGCAATAATCTCCATTGCGCGAAGCTTCGGTGCGCCAGAGACAGTACCTGCCGGCATGCAGGAGACGAAAGCGTCGAAGAAATCTTTGTCCTCACGCAGCTTGCCGGAAACGTTGGACACAATATGCATAACGTGCGAATAACGCTCAATTTCCATGTACGAATCACAGCGAACGGAACCAAATTCAGATACACGGCCGATGTCATTGCGTCCCAAGTCGACGAGCATGAGATGCTCTGCACGTTCCTTCTCGTCAGCGAGCAGCTCTTTCTCAAGCAGCAGATCCTGCTCGGGGGTCTTGCCGCGAGGCCGTGTTCCGGCAATCGGACGCGTCTCCACGCGTTCGCCGTCAACCTTCACCAGCGCTTCCGGCGAAGTGCCGACAATGACTTCATCATCCATTTTCAAAAAGTACATGTACGGTGATGGGTTCATCGTGCGCAGTACGCGGTATACATGAAGCGGATCGACTTCCGTCTCGATGCTGAACCGCTGGGAGAGCACCACTTGGAATATATCGCCTGCGCGAATGAATTCCTTCGACTTCTCAACGTTCGCAAGAAACTGCTCTTTGGTCAGATTCGATTGCACATCGCCAAGGTCTGGATCTGCCGGCACAGTGCCGCCTGCGAGAGCCGATTGCAGCGGCTGTTGCAGCCGTTCGATTGTCGCCTCGATCTTGCTGACCGTCTGCAGGTATACCGCTTCGATATCCCGGTCTGTCGCTCCATGCGGGATATGTATGTTGCCAATCACTTGCACCTGCTGCTTAAAATGATCGAAGACGATAATTTGATCGCAGAACATGAACTGCAAATCGTTCATGTTCAAATCATCGATGCGGTGTGCAGGAAGCTTCTCATAGTACTGCAGCAGATCGTAGCCGAAGAATCCGATCGCCCCGCCTGTAAAAGGTGGCAACCCCGTGATGGATGGACTGCGGTATGCGCGCAGATGGGCTTTAAGCAGCTCGATCGGCTTATCGCGAAGAATAGTCTCCTCGCCGTTCTTCTCAATGACCATCTCGCCGTTCTTGCCACGGATCAGCATGAATGGATCTGTGCCGATAAAGGAATACCGCGCCCATTTCACACCACCCTCAACGCTCTCAAGCAGAAACGCGCGGCGTTCTTTATAGAAATGCTGGAAGATCCGAATTGGCGTTTCGGTATCTGCCATCACATTACGTACAATTGGAATCAAATTATAAGTGCCTGCCAACCGAATGATTTCTTGAAGTTCCTGATTCATCTTCAATCTCTCCCCTGTAGGAAAAATAAAAAAACTCCTGCCGCAGCAGGAGTGTTAGTGTCAGAAGATAATAAGGAGCATTGATTCGAATGTAGTGAAATGACGTCAGCCCACCTATTATGTGCCCCATTCTAAATGTAACGAAAAAGGGTACGACAAAATAAGGTTAAACAGCTACGATCCACTTCTCAATCTACTCGTCTCAACTCTTAAAGCTCTAGGCTCAGCTCTGCTCATCTCTTCTAAAAACCATCTCGTACTGCTCATCTCAAACTATGCTCTGCTCATTCTTCAAGTATGAAATCACTATACACTAGTGCAATCAGATCCGTCAATGAACTTTATCTCGCGTGCATACACTTATTAGCTAGCTTAAGCTTTGCTCAAGTCAGGACGCAGCGCCTTCGCACCGCCTAAGTAGACATGCTCAATCTCTTGTTGCGATTTATCCGTGTTAACTAGAACCATAAGACGAATGCACATCGCTAGGCTGCCCTTCACTGGCACTTCAAGCGCACACATTAAGGGGACAAGCTCCCAGCCTGCCATCGCCCGGATCGCACGTGCAGGGAAAGTTGCATCGAGGTCCCCAGTTACCGTGACGAACACGCTGGCAATGTCTTCAGGCGATACTTGATTGGCACTCACGATAAGGTTAAGCATTTCTGCCGTCGCTTGCAGAATTGGCTGCTCCTCATTCACTTCTACCGTAATTGCTCCGCGAATTCCCCGAACACTCATCTTTAAACAGCCTCCTGTTTCAATTGCTCTATGATTTCACGAACGAGTGCAGATGATACTGATTTATTAATCTCCACGATGCCAATTGCGGTTGGAACGATGAACACCATCGTGCCTTCCTGGAATTTCTTATCATGCATCATTGCACGCATAATTTCATCTGTATCCAGACTCTCAGGCAAACGAACAGGCAGCCCTACCCGCGACAGCACACGCTTCGTCACATGGTAGACCTCCTCGGGAGCACCGAGCTGCACTGCAAGCTTAGCCGAGCCAACCATGCCGATCGCAATCGCTTCACCGTGCAGCAGCTCATTGTAACCCGCAACTGCTTCCAGCGCGTGTCCGATCGTATGGCCCAGATTCAGAATGGCACGCAGATCATTCTCGCGCTCATCCTTGGACACTACTGCGGCTTTCACGCTGCAGCCTTTGAATAGCGCATAGCCAAGCGCATCTGAATCTAGCGCTAGCAGCTTACCCGCATTCTCATCGCACCAGTCAACGAATTCAGCATCCCAGATGAGTCCATGTTTCACCACTTCGGACAAGCCGGCCTTCACTTGACGCTCCGGTAGCGTTTGCAAAGTAAGCAAATCGTACAGAACGAGCTCAGGCTGATGGAAAGCGCCGATAATATTTTTAGCAAGCGGATGGTTGACCGCAACTTTACCGCCGACACTGCTGTCATGCGCCAGAATCGTCGTCGGCACTTGCACGAACTTAATGCCGCGCATATAAGATGCTGCAACGAAGCCTGCCAGATCGCCGACTACGCCGCCGCCAAGCGCGACTATGGTCGACTTCCGGTCTAGCCCATTCTCAAGCGCTAAGCCGGTCAGCCGCCCCAGCTCATTCAGCGACTTCGACGTCTCGCCAGCCGGGATAATGGCACTCATCAGCGTAAAGCCAGCCGTTTGCAGAACAGATTCCAAGTGAGCTAGATGCCGCTCTGCCACATTCGCATCTGTAACGATCATAAGCGGCGACTTCTTGCTGATGCCATGACGCTCGAACAATTCCCCCGCCTTGTCAAGCAGTCCTTCCCCGATATAGATCGGGTAGGACCGCTCGCCAAGCTCGACGGTCAGCTCACGATGGCCGCTCATTAGTAGCTCTCCAGCTGCGCCAAGTAGTTGTTGTAGTTCGACGTAATCTCTTCCATGGAATCACCGCCGAATTTCTCGAGGAACGCCTTCGCAACTTCCCATGCCACGACATGCTCCATAACAACGCTCGCAGCTGGAACTGCGCAGCTGTCTGAACGTTCCACTTGTGCCGTAAACGGTTCTTTCGTATCAATATCAACGCTTTGCAGCGGTTTGTACAATGTAGGAATGGGCTTCATTACGCCGCGTACGACGATCTGCTCGCCATTTGTCATGCCGCCCTCGAAGCCGCCCAGACGGTTCGTTCTACGGTGGTAGCCGCGTTCCTCGGTGTACAGAATTTCGTCATGTACTTGAGAGCCGCGAATTGTGCCCGCTTCAAAGCCGATGCCAATCTCGCAGCCTTTGAACGCATTAATGGATACAACCGCTTGCGCGATACGTCCATCCAGCTTACGGTCGAACTGCACGTGACTTCCAAGACCAATCGGCACGCCTTCAACGATACATTCTACGATGCCGCCAATGGAATCGCCTTCTGCTTTAATCAGGTCGATATAAGCCGTCATCTTCTCTTCTGTCTCTTTATCAACAACACGTACCGGCGATTCTTCCGTCAGACGGATCAGCTCTTCAAGCGGCAAATTGTTCGCTGGCGCTTCGATCTCGCCGATACGAATGACTTGTCCGCCAACTTTGATGCCGAATGCAGCAAGGAATTGTCTTGCTACCGCACCAACAGCTACACGCGCTGCTGTTTCACGGGCGCTGGAGCGCTCAAGCACGTTACGCAGATCTTTCAAGTTATATTTCAATCCGCCGTTCAGGTCTGCATGACCTGGGCGCGGACGGTGCACACGGCGCTTCTCTTCGTCACTGCCTTCAATTGGCTCAATATTCATTACGGTCGTCCAGTGCTTCCAGTCATTGTTCTCAACGATAAGCGCGACTGGCGCTCCTGTCGTCTTCCCGTGACGTACTCCGCCGACGATATTCGCGGTATCCTTCTCAATTTGCATCCGGCGGCCGCGGCCATGCCCTTTCTGTCTACGATGCAATTGAAAATTCAATTCCTCGAAGTCCAGCTTCAGATTGCTCGGCAAACCTTCAATAATTGCCGTCAACTGTGGACCATGCGTCTCTCCTGCTGTCAAATAACGTAAACTCACAGTAAAGTCCTCCCTCATTTTAAACACCGCAAACGATAAATCCATCTATGTATGTTTGTCTGCCAAAATATCTTTTGCTCATTATAGTATAGCGTCGCCGGTTTGACAAGGAAATGAAAGCCGCTGAGTGGCCCCGTTCATCCATGCCTGCTCCCACATGAAAAAAGCTGCCCGCCGCACCTTTAGGCAGGTGGGTCAGACAGCTCCATAGAACTTATACGTTAACCATTAGCGGAATGCTGGTTCCGCAACAACTGCGGGTCTACGTTCAAATTAGGATCATTCATAAGACCTTTCATTTGACTTGTATCAATTCCGAGAATTTGGGCGCATTCCTGGACCGTAATAAATCCACGCTTGTACGCTGTAATTACTTTTCGCTTGTCCATATTTGCACCTCCAATGCCGTAACCGTGACAGCATTAGTATTGCAGAAGATGGAAAACGATATACACGCTAAGCCTTGCGGCGATAAAAGAATGTTTCAATGGATTCCAAATTATATTGAGCCGGCGAGAAAATCTGCTCCGTACTGCCGACGAACAGGATGCCACCAGGCTTAAGCGCTTTCGAGAACTTGTGATAAAGCAGGTGTTTCGCTTCTTCCGTAAAATAGATCATAACATTGCGGCAAACGATAATATCAAAACCAGTGTCGAACGTATCGTGAAGCAGATTTTGCTGTTTAAATGAAATATTCTTCTTCAGCTGAGGCGTAACCGCAAGCATATCCTCGCCCTGCTTCACGAAATATTTGGACATATAATTGCGGGGTACATCACGTACAGAACGATCTTGGTACAAGCCCTGCATCGCTTTCTGCAGCACAACATTATCAAGGTCCGTTGCGAGAATCGACGTCCGGTCATACGCGCCAAGTTCAGACAAAATCATGGAGATCGTATACGGCTCTTCACCCGTTGAACAGGCAGCGCTCCATATCTTGACCCGGCTGTTGTTTTTCAGCGCTTCTGGGAGAAACTTCTTCTCCATCGCATCCCACCTGCTTGGGTTGCGCCAGAACTCCGAAACGTTGATCGTCATCCGGTCCAGAAACTCAGTCATTAGCTTCTTGTCTTTCTCTAGCCCACTCCAATACGCTGCGAACGTATCGAAACCGTATTTCTGTCGTAAGGTCGTCAATCGACGTTTCATCTGGGCTTCCTTGTACTGCGATAGATCGATTGCGGTCTTCTCTTTAATCTTCGTAATGAATAAACCGAAGTCCTTATCCTCTAACATGCACGAACCCCCATTATGCCGACTCTTGGTGGCAAAGTGTTAAGCTAAATCCACTGCTGAATGGTTTGGTTATAATCAACCAGCTCATGCGGCGCAAAGAAAATGCCGATCTCCCTTTCTGCGCTCTGCGGCGAATCCGAGCCGTGAATAAGATTAAAATTAGTATGTACGGCGAAATCGGAACGAATTGTGCCTGGAGCTGCTTCAAGAGCGTCCGTCTTGCCAATCAGGGCACGGGTCAGACCGATGACGTTATCTCCTTGCCACACCATTGCAAATACCGGCCCAGACGTTACAAACGCTACAAGAGGCGGGTAAAAGGGCTTCCCGATGTGCTCTGCATAGTGACGTTCAGCGAGCTCAGGTGTGATCATCATAAATTTAGCAGCGACTAGCTTTAGTCCCTTCCGCTCAAAGCGTGATACAATTTCTCCGATTAACCCCCGCTGTACGCCGTCTGGCTTAACCATTAGAAACGTTCTTTCCATCGAAATTCCCTCCTTGACGCGATTAGTAGTTTCGTTTTCCTACAAAATGGGCGATATCCGTTAAATTCTTCTTTGCTGGAATGCTTGGCAAACTGCTTAGTGCTGCTATCGCTTTGTTGATATAGCGGTTCGCCATCGCGTCTGCAGTATGGATGCCTGCACTCTTACGTATAATGTTCAACGCCCGCTTCGTTTCCCCTGCTCCATTCGACTCACGAATTTTAAATATTTCCGCGAGCAACTCCTCCGAATGTCCTGGTTCTTTCAGTGCAAGAAGCACTGGCAATGTGATATTGCCTTGCTTGATATCAGAGCCTGGCGGCTTCCCGATCTGCTTCTCCGTGCCGAGCAGGTCAAGCAGGTCGTCCCGGATTTGGAACGCCATGCCGACATTGTAGCCGAATCGGTACAAGCAGCTCGCGGTCTTGCGATCAGCACCTGCGGCAATCGCGCCTAGCTGGCAGCTAATTGCAATGAGCAATGCGGTCTTACGACGTATACGAAGCAAATAATTGCGAACGGATTGATCGGTATTGAAGAAATCACGAATTTGCTCCATCTCGCCAATACACATCTGAACCATCGCATGTGATAAAATTTGATGAATTTGCGGGTTCTGAAGCTCAGTTGCGAGCGCAAGCGCTTTTCCATAGATATAATCGCCAGTGTACATCGCAATCCGGTTATCCCATTTGGACTTTACGGTCAGCTGGCCGCGGCGCGTCTCCGCGTTGTCGATAACATCATCATGGACAAGTGAAGCCATATGTATAAGTTCTAGTGGCACGGCAATTTTCTCGAGCACATCAAGGCGGTAGTCGCCGAACTTACCTGCAAGCAACACAACGACCGGACGTATCCGCTTGCCGCCTGCTTTGAGCAGATGCGTAGAGGCATCGCTAAGAAGCGCGTGATCACTCGTCACACTGCTTGCGAGCTTAGCCTCAATGGCATCAAGATCACTTTTCAGTTTGGCGTAAATATCAAGTAGTCTCATTTGTTCACCTTAAGGACGTTTTGGTCTTCAAAGAATTGCATCTGCACTTCATTAGGCAACAAGCCTAGTTGATGCGCATAGTCAAAATAAAGGGTGAGCCCCGCCTGTTCATTCGCTCCGAAATCATAATGCAGCTCCTTGAAATAACGGCTCCAATAATCCGCTTCGCCTCCAAGCAGCGTACAAGCTTTCTCTACGAGCGGCGTCAGCTCGCGCAAACTCTTCTCCTTGCTTGCCAACAATGCGCGATGGACATCAGCAACCGCTTCTGGATACGCAGCCGCAATTTCGCGGCGTACAGCTACGAGTGCGAACGTCATGCCGTAGCCTGTCCAATTGCGCCACAGCTCACCGAGATCAATGACCCTAAGGCCGCGCTTTGCATTTTCCCATGAAGCATGGATGGCTGTATCTCCTATGAGCAAGGCGGCATCTGCCTCCTCCAGCATCTCATCTAGCTTCGGTTCCATTGTAATATAGGAAGGCTCTGCATTGTAATAGAGCTTCATAAGTATTTTGAGTAAATTAACACTTGTTGCTGAGGTCGTTGTTAACGCAATTCGCCCTTTAAGCACTTCTTCAAGCGGCTTATTCAAGAAAAGCAATATCGAATTGACCCGTCCCTTGGCGCTGACCGATAAATCCGGTAGCAGCAAGTAGTTCTCCGCGTTCTCCGCATAAGCGAACGAAGACATCGAAGTGATGTCGATTTCGCCTTGACGCAGCGCGCGGTTTAATGCGGACGGCACCCGCTTCTCGATCTTGAACCGATCAGCTGGAAGCTGCTCTTCCGCATAATGAAAAATAGGCCAAACGTTCGCATAGTCAATGCGACCGACGGTAATCGGACGATTAAACTCCATGCTGTTCATCTCCCCATCTTCTGTACAAATCATGATCCAGCGGGAGCTGATCGAGCACTTTCCCAACTAGAAAATTCACCATATCGCCAATCGTTTGAGGTCCATAATAGAACGCCGGCATAGCCGGGATAATCTTAACCCCAAGCTTCGCCAGCGTAAGCATGTTCTCCAGATGAATCGCATGAAGCGGTGTTTCACGGGGCACGATTAATAGCTTGCGCCCTTCCTTCAGCATAACATCCGCAGCGCGTGTCATCAAATCGTCCGAAATGCCGTGTGCGATCGAAGCAAGCGTACCCATGGAGCAAGGCATAATGATCATGCCCTCTACCCGGAAGGAGCCACTTGCAATACTTGCACCGATATCGGCATTTGGATGAAGCTTTAACCGTCCTCTAGCGATAAGGTCCGGGAATACAGCCTCAATCGCTTGTTGGCGCTTCGTCGTTTCCCAGCCAAGCTCTTCCTTAAGTACACGCCAGCCTGCCTCCGTGACAACCAGATGCACGTCCTGTTCTGCTTCAATCAGACTGCGAATGAGCTGGATGCCATAGAGAGCGCCGCTTGCCCCCGTGATGCCGACGACCCAACGTTTACGTGAAGCTCCTTCTACCACTTATGAAGCACCACCAAATCAAGCAGTGCGGAGACGAACAAGACGACGCTCAGCGTACCGTTCATCGTGAAGAATGCCGTCTGAACGCGGCTCATATCGTCTGGCCTTACAATCATATGTTGATAGCAGAGCATGCCAACCGAGACAAGCGCGCCGATCAAGTACAACCAGCTTAGCGGCGTTAGCCAGAATAATGAAATGAATCCAATTGCGGTAATTAAATGAAATCCACGAGCAAGGCGCAGTGCTCCAGCTTGCCCGAAGCGGGCAGGAATGGAATGAACACCTTCCTTACGGTCAAAGTCGAAATCCTGACACGCATAAATAATATCGAAGCCGGCAAGCCAGCACACGACTGAACCATACATCACCCAAGCCGATGCTTCGAACTCACCTGTAATCGCAACCCAGCCGCCAAGCGGCGCAAGGCCGATTGTCAGCCCTAGTATAACGTGGCATAGCCATGTAAAACGTTTTGTATACGAGTAAAGCACAAGCAAGAAGACAGCAATCGGCATCAGCTTCATGCAAATCGGATCCAGCTGCGAAGCGGCAACAAACAGTACCACGAACGAGACTGCGATAAACAAGCTTACTTCGCCGACCTTCAGCAAGCCAGCTGGAATTGCCCGTTTTGCTGTGCGCGGGTTCTTTGCATCAATCACACGGTCAATGACGCGATTGAGTCCCATCGCAGCACTTCTTGCACCGATCATCGCGAGGATGATCCAGCCGATTTCCGCAAAGTGCGGTAGCCGGTTCTCCAACATGACCGCTCCGAGCAACGATCCCATAAAAGCAAACGGAAGCGCGAAGATGGTATGCTCAAATTTAATCATTTCGAGAATTATTTTTATTTTGCGAATCATCTGTTGTCCGTTCCCTTCGTCCCCATGTGTAATGCCGCGACACCGAAAACAAATGGATAGGCGCGCACATTGGTCAGACCGATCTCACGGTACTTGGCCGCAAGCTGCTTGGAATCCGGGAATGTCTTCAGCGACTCCGGCAGCCACTTGTACTGCTCGTACTTCTTCGCTACAAGCTTCCCAATCGCAGGCATGACCTTCTCGAAGTAGAAGTAATAAATTCCTTTGAACGGCTGCCAAGTCGGCTTGGACATCTCTAGACAGACAACTTGTCCGCCTGGCTTCACAACGCGCATCATCTCACGAAGCACTTGCTCCAGATCTGGCACGTTACGAAGGCCGAAGCCGATCGTTGCGTAGTCAAATCGATTATCCTCGAACGGCAGCGACATCGCGTTGCCCTGTACGAGCGAAATCTGATGATCCAGCCCATCGCGCTTTACCTTCTGCTTGCCAACGTCGAGCATGTTCTGGCTGAAGTCGAGACCGACTATGCCTCCGCTCACGCTTTCTCTTGCCAGCGCAATCGTCCAATCGCAAGTGCCACAACACAAATCAATCGCTGTTGCACCTGGTTTCATGCCCATCTTACGCATCGTAAATTTACGCCATGCCTTATGTCGGCCGAAGCTGATCAGATCGTTCATTAAGTCATACTTCGGCGCAATGCTCTCAAATACGGCGTGCACATGTTCTTCTTTTGACTTGGATTGCACTGATTTCACCTTACTTTCTCTATTCAAAAGCCGATGCTGCCGGCAATAACGGCCGTAGAAACGACTCGCCGAGCTGCTGCAGCTCGCGGACAAGCTTATCGGATTCTAGCTTTGCTACAAGTGACTGTACGCTTAGAACGGACTGTTTCAGCTTCTCGGTTAATTGGCCTCTGATATCATACTTCGCCATCAGGGACAAGGTAAACGCCGGCTCACTCGCTGCATCCGAAGTCAGCTTGCGCTTCTCTTCTTCAGTTCCACAGTCCATGACATGCCAATAACCCCAGCTGCCGTCGAATGCCTCCGGCTTCTCACTGCGGATCAGTTCTTCCATCACAATCTCACAACGACCAACACTGTGAAGCAATTCAGGCCAGATTAACGCCATCTTCTCATCGAGTACAGCTGTGAACGAGAGGAATAGCTCGGTCTTAATGCGTACATATTGCGATATATACTCTTCCGCAGTCAGCTTCAGCTGCTTCATCCGCGTATAGAGAGTTACCTTGAGCTTGTTGACTTCTGTAACACCATTGCTGATACTGCGAATCATTTCAACCTGGCCTGCCTGCGCCAAGAGCTGATAGAAGCGGCTTGAGTAGTAGTCGCCAGCAAGCACCTTCAATTGCCGCGACCGCATCTCCTTCTCGTGGAGTCGTCCGGACTCGGAATCAATCATGTCATGCGTATCCATGCCAAACTGTACGAGTGATACGACGAGCGGATACAGCTCACTGTGAATCAGCGGCGTTCTCTGATTGACCAGAAATGTAAAGAGCAGCCGGATCCGCGATTCAGGAAATTCCGGCAGCTCCGTGTGTGCTTGAATCATATCGTATTCAATGTACTTTTTAGCCATTTCAGGTATTCTATACGATTTCATTGTGGCCTAGCCTCCGGACAGTACAACGAGAGTGTTGCTGCTATTTATTGCTGCTTTTTAATCTAATTATTATAGCACTATGTTAACCGTTATGCTACAACTTGGATACCGACAACCGTAGCCGCTTTCGCCAAATTTCGTCATCAAACGACTCGGCGCCATTTAATTTTGACAGATCTGTGGACAGCCATGAATCCGTTTTTCGCACATCCGCCGCAGCCAGCAGCCGCAGTTTCGTTTCATCGCTGTCACCAGTCTGTCGAACAGGTGTAACGAAGCGGACCAGCACCCGGCTCACATTGTCGGTCCGGACAAAAGCTAGCTCGAGCAGCCGCTGCAAATCTGCGATCCATACTTCTTCAGCGTCCCCGTACCCGTCTGTAGATAAATCAACGGACAGTACCGAGCCCTTCCATGCAACGCTCTTCACCTGAAGCGAGAGTCCGAGGCTCAGCATCGTGTCTACGATCACATCGGAGCTCAGCCGCTTGACCGGGACTGGATGAAAGACAGATACATCACCCTTGTTCTCCGATGTGCGGTGCGCGATTAGCGGAAAGACTGATATGAGCAGCGTGAGCGAGAGTGTAATTGAACAAGCTAAGAGAAGCCTTCGCCATTGTGACGACCACCGAGAGGATCTATGTGACATGACTGCTTCCGCCCTTCACGCATAGAATGTCCTGCTTCTATTAGTGTACAAACTAAAAAAGCAGGCTATGCCTGCTTTTAACGTTCATCGTCCGTATCGACGGTGCCATATTTGGTTAGCACAGTTGCTTTGCCGCGAATCTTAATCGCGGACGTATGATTCGTGAATTGACAAATGAGCACTTCGCCTTTGTCGAGCTTCTCCGTATGATGAAACTTCGTATCTTGCCCCCGAGTCAAGCCAATCACCTGAACACCTTGAGCCTTCGCTTTGATGACGATATACTCGCCGTTCATGTCCTCCATGCGTACAGCCTCCGTTTCATCAAGCTTCTTGTTTATCGTATGTATACGAGCAAGCAACAGTCTACTGGAATTGCATACCCTTGTCAATAGAGAGTAATCCGCGCTATTCTTTCACGAAAAACGTCCGAATGCACGAAGCACTCGGACGTCATCAAACGGCGTTAACCGCTTCTTATTGGGAAACTTGATCCTTCAGAGACTTACCAGCTTTGAAAGATGGAATTTTGCTTGCTGGGATATCGATCTCTTCACCCGTTTGCGGGTTGCGACCTTTGCGCGCTTCGCGGCTCTTCACTTCGAAGTTACCGAAGCCCACCAATTGTACTTTATCCCCGCCTTGCAGCGATTCGGAGATGGCATCAAAAACGGCATCAACCGCTTTGGAAGCATCTTTCTTGGAAAGGTCAGTCAATTCGGCTACTTTCGCAATCAGTTCCGTTTTGTTCATTTCTTTCACCTCCCCTGACGGCAGTTCTTATGCACACCATTATCATCTTGTTTTACCGAAACCCGAAAAATTATACATGCAGGCTCTGGTGCAAAGAAATTCCGTTATGTGCAAATCCTGCATATTGATCACATGAACAGATTTATAGTAATACAGTTAGCACGTAGATTTCAAGAGGCTGTAGGCGATTTCCTAGGCAATTCCTAGGTTTTTTATCATTTTTACCGCTTTCACAGCCGAAAAAAAGGCACGCCATAGGGCGTGCCTTCCTTCTTTTACAAGATAATGGCAATCAAACCGCCAGAACCTTCGTTGATGATCCGGCCTAGTGTTTCCTGCAGCTTGTAGCGTGCATTGTCCGGCATCATCGCGATTTTGCCCTGGATACCCTCTCGTACGATCGAGTGAAGCGACCTGCCGAAGATATCGGATTCCCAAATCTTGATCGGATCGTTCTCGAAGTCCTGCATTAAGTACCGGACGAGTTCCTCGCTTTGCTTCTCAGTTCCGATAATCGGCGCAAACTCGGACTCGACATCGACGCGAATCATATGGATAGACGGCGCAGTCGCTTTGAGGCGGACACCGAAGCGCGAGCCTTGACGGATAAGCTCCGGTTCATCAAGCGCCATCTCTGCAAGTGTTGGCGCAGCAATGCCGTAGCCTGTCGTCTTGACCATCTCGAGCGCTTCCGCGAACCGATCATACTCCCGCTTCGCATGCGAGAACTCTTGCATCAGCTGGAGCAGGTGGTCCTTGCCGCGAATCTCGACGCCGACGACTTCCATCAAGATTTGGTCATACAATTCATCTGGCGCATAGAGATCGATCTCTGCGACCCCTTGCCCCATGTTCATGCCGCTCAGGCCAGCACGAGCGATAAACTCATATTCCATGAACTGCGACACGACGCGGTCAACATCGCGGAGACGGCGGATGTCCTTCACGGTATCGCGTACGGAATTCTCGTAGTTGCTGCGCAGCCAGTGGTTATCGTTCAGCACCATTACCCAGCTCGGAAGGTTCACGTTCACTTCATGCACAGGGAACTCATAGAGCACCTCGCGCAGAACAGACATGACTTCTTCTTCACCCATCGTTGCCACGCTAAGCGTAATGACCGGGATATCATACTTCGCTTGGAGCTCGCTGCGCAGTTGTAATGCCTCATCACTCTTCGGACGTGTGGAGTTGACGATGAGAACGAATGGCTTGCCGACTTCCTTCAGCTCGCTTATTACCCGTTCCTCGGCATCGATGTACGAGCTGCGCGGAATCTCTGCAATCGTTCCGTCAGTCGTTACAACGACACCAAGCGTCGAATGCTCCTGGATGACTTTGCGTGTGCCGATTTCGGCCGCTTCCTGGAATGGAATCGGTTCTTCGAACCACGGCGTCGTAATCATCCGAGGGCCATTCTCGTCCTCGTATCCTTTGGCTCCAACAACGGCATAGCCGACACAGTCAACGAGCCTGATGTTGACATCCAGCCCTTCCGCTACCCGAAGCTGCACCGCTTGGTTCGGTACAAATTTCGGCTCCGTCGTCATTATTGTTTTGCCTGCCGCGCTTTGCGGTAATTCATCAATCGCTCTAACCCGATCGGCATCGTTCGTGATGTTGGGCAGCACAACCGTCTCCATGAACCGCTTGATGAAGGTTGATTTGCCTGTGCGGACCGCACCGACGACGCCGAGGTAAATATCCCCGCCGGTTCGTTCGGCAATGTCCTTGAAAATGTCCACTTTCTCCACTGAATATCCCCTCCCAATCGTAATTCGCCTGTACATGGACGTACCGTACTGCTGTTTTGCCTCCTGCTGTTCGTCGTCAGGTTTCGCCGCTTGCGCTTCACACTAGCAGCGCAACTCGTACATGATTTTGGACTAGTAATAGCTTATTGCGTCCTCTTCCTGATTATGACGAATGCAGCAATGAAATCTTATAGATTTCCATAAGCCTTAACGGTTCCGGCCTTCCAAGATTGAGATATATGAGAGAAAGACGAAACCTATGCATTAATCGATAAAGTTTCGCTGCCCCTGCTGTGAGAACTTTTTCCGCGAGCTAATAAAAAATGCTCCCGCCGTGATCGGCAGGAGCATCTGATGAGTTCGTGAACAGCTTACTTAGAAGCGGCTTGCGGCTCTCCATTCACCAGGTGATAAACAGGAGATTTGACCGGGACAAAATCGGAGTTGCCGACGAGAACATCACGCAAATCCTCACTTGCTGCTGGTTGTTTGCTCTCTTTGGAGAGCGCCTGCATAATGTCTGGCCCGTAGTCGAGGTAGACCGTTCCTTTGGCATCAAGCATCGGCGTAAGCGTACTGCCGGAGAACATGCTGCGTAGATCCGGCTCCTTCTCATCCAGTGTCTTGAAGTCGATCGTAGAGAAGCCTGGATACAGCTCCGTGCTTGCCGGCAGCTTGCCGCTATGGGCATCGCTATATGCTTTAATAGAAGCCTGCAGGTCATTTAATTGCTGATAGACCACGAGATTCATAAGCTTAACAGTAGGCTCGACATCCTCGTTTATGATTAAATAATAGTAGCTGCCGCCCTTCTCAAAGGCGGTTTCCGGCACGGTCGACACATACCCCATCCGCTGCAGCTTATCGAAATCGACTTTAAACTTCTCATATATCGGCGTGCTGGCTTCACTATTCTGCATAGGGAGCAAGCCCGTATCTTTCTGATATTGGTCAATTACGGCTTGTACATTCATTATTGCGTCTTTCGGCGGCTTCTGATACTGGCCCAGCCTATCCTTCGGATACAAACAACCGGACAGCATGACAGCCATACATAGCATTACAATGGCTGCAGCCGCGCTTCGAGTCCCTCTCATGGTGCGTTTATCCCCCTAGCCTCACCTAAATTACCACAATTCATCGTCTTCTGCTTGACGCATCATCTGCTTCCGGACTGCTGCGCGCAGCGGATCTTCCGGCACTTCTACAACGGTACGGCCGAACACTCTAGCCTGACAAGCGAGCCTTGTTCCGGAACGGTCAAGCCCCGCAAGCTTATGACGCTCATTGTCATTCAGCGGAGACAGTCCCGCAGAGCTATTCGGAGCTGTCACTTTGCACATGAGACATGCGGCCTTGCCATCGCATCTCGTGCGAATAGGCACACCTGCCCTTCTTGCGGCTTCCAGCACTGTCGTCCCTGCACGTACAGTTGCACTGCGTCCGGAAGGGAGAAACGTAATCGTCACGTTCAACGTAATCTCCTCGCTTCCTTATTCGTTCTTACATCCAGCTTACTGGATGAGTCGCTGTACATTCGCTACCATTCTTGACGATAGCTGATTTCTGGAGGCTATATACTGCACCGCCTCCGTGTGCTGATCCGGCTCGCGCCGAATCTGAGAAGCAATAAGCGCTACACGGTCTTCGCGCCCTCTCAGCATGTTGAACCACAGCTCATGTCCCAGAGGAACAATACCGAGCTGATAGTCACCTGCCTGAATGAAGGCTTGGCGCGCCGCTAACGTATCTCGAACTTCAACCTTATAACAGTCTTCGCCTGCCGTGACGACGAATCCGCCGACAAGCTCGACCTGAATTCCTTCAATCAGGTAATGGCTGAGCACCGAGCGATAGATCGGGCTCACAGATTGTTGCTGTTCATCGATGGCGTATGGCAGCAGCGCCTGATGGAGAACTGCCGCATCCGCTTCATCTGCGTATAGATCCAGGTCTCTGGGAAGTTTCTCAAGCTCCATTCCCCGCAGCAGCAGCCCTGTACTGCCGCCGATCTGCCACTTGGCCTCTGTTTCCTCGGCCGCTTCGGCAATTTTCTCAAGCGCACGGATGAATGGCGCAGCTTCGTTCATAACGTATCTCGTCCCTCCTCAGAAATAAGGCCGGTTCACAGCTACGATCGTGCCAGCACCAGGCTTAATGATAGCCTGACAGCTCAGCCGGTAGCCTTCCTCCAGCTCATGAGGCTCAAGACGGTCCCACTCTTCATCCGTCACTTCCTCCAGAAATTCCGCGCCAGCTTCAATTAAGCAGCGGCATCTGGCACAAGTGCCCCTCGTGCACGAAAATGCAAAATCAACATTATGCTTGATAGCAAGATCAAGCAATGACATCCCAAACTCCGCTTCAACCGTTGCAAGTTTCGTCCGGCCTTTCAATTCCAGCATGTATAACTCGTCCCTTCCACTCCATAACTAGTATGATCTAAGCTGCAAATTAGGCGATGGAGAATAGACCGAGTAACCCGCCAATTACAAGAAGCAGAAAAGCAGTCAACGAGAGAATCCCCCGCAATACGCCTTTCGTCTTCAGCCTTGCCAGCGAAATCATAACCGCTGCAATTGCCATTAAACCGATGCCTACAAAGGACACCCACATCTTCATCATTGGATCCATAATGCTTACGACCACCTTGTGCGCCAATTATTCATATTATTATAACACTTGTAGGGTTTGATCAGCTACTTTTGCTGTAAATTACGGGCGTCTGCGCAGAAGGCTTTTGTATAGAAAAAAGGACTTCCGCAGTAAGCGGACCTGGCAGCTGCCTAAGGCCGGTCGCTTCATACGAAAGTCACTACCATTACTTCTTAAGCAGCATAATCTTCATCAGCGTTTCGAGGTTACTCATATTCATGCCGCTTTTCTTCACGGCTCCAACGATATCGTTAATCGTTTTGTCCGTCACAGGCACTTTCGCCATCGCAGATACGCTCATAATCAGCTTCTTAAGCTCTTCTTCGCTTTGCATTGTATCTTCAGTCACGCCGCTGGCAAGCTTCTTCACTGCGCTCTCTGATACCGGCTTGCCAGTCTTCTTGTTGACAGCGCTCAGAACATCTTTGGAAAGATCCTTCTTACCGCTCAACTCAAGTCCCTCCTTCAAGTTTTTACAGCGTTAGGTAAAAACTTGCAATCGCTAGCCACCTGCCGTGAGGTGCTCCTAGCATCATATGAGGGAGGGATTGCAATGGTGTAGGCTATACGCCTGCCATGTCTTCTGTCTCGTGTGTGCGGCCACGGCCCATAAGCGACTCGACAGCGCTGCGTGGCGTCTTGTTCTGGAAGAGCACGGCGAACAGCTGCTCCGTAATCGGCATCTCGACGCCGTAATGATGCGCGAGCTCGCGCGCTGCACTTGTCGTGTGCACGCCCTCGACGACCATGCCCATCTTGCTCAGCACCTCGTCAAGCGAGAGCCCTTCCGCCAGCATGGAGCCTGCGCGCCAATTGCGGCTATGCTTGCTCGTACACGTGACGACAAGGTCGCCGACTCCGGCGAGCCCGGCGAAAGTCAGCGGGCTTGCGCCCATTGCCGTGCCGAGGCGGCTAATTTCCGCCAATCCTCGCGTCAGCAGCGCAGCCTTCGCATTGTCGCCGAAGCCAAGCCCATCCGTCAGCCCAGCGCCAAGCGCAATGATGTTCTTAATGGCACCGGCAACCTCAACGCCAATGACATCCTTGTTCGTGTAGACGCGGAAGTGGCGCGTAATGAACGCATCTTGCGCTTTCTCCGCGGCTTCTATGCTGGCAGATGCGACAACAACCGTTGTCGGCAGCCGTCTGACGACTTCCTCTGCATGGCTCGGGCCAGACAGAACGACAAGCCGCTCAATGGGGATTTGTAGTTCTTCCGCAAGCACAGTCGTCATCCGTTTGTATGTAACGGATTCAAAGCCTTTCGTCGCATGGACGCAAATCGCGTCAGGCTCCAAGAATGGCTGCGCCAGCCTTGCTACATCGCGCATCGCTGCGGACGGCGCTGCGAAGAGGACAAGCTCTGCTCCCGTAACGGCATAACTCATATCCGTCGTAGCCGTAATGTTTTCTGGTAGGATGGCATCATTCAAATAACGGCTATTCGTATGGCGTGTATTGATTTCATCGGCTTGCGCCTCACCTCGTGTCCACAGCGCAACGTCATACTGATTGTCTGCCAGAACTGTGGCAAGTGCCGTTCCCCAGCTGCCCGCAACGAGTACAGCTACTTTACGTTTCGTCGACATAGAGGCCTCCTACCCTTTTCTAGCACCAAGCTTGTTCTCTTTACCCTGCAGCAGCTTGACAATATTCGAACGGTGTCGAATGAATGCGAGAATACAAACAATTAAACCTGCCCACACATAGGACATCGGCTTATCGCTGACATTCCATATGAAAATGGGTATGAGCAGGGCAAAAATAAGCGAGCCTAGCGAGACGAAACGTGTAATCGCGATAATAATAATCGCAACGATACCGGCTATAAGCGTCGGGATGAAAGCAAGTGTAGCCATCGCGCCTACAGTAGTCGCAATGCCTTTCCCCCCCTTGAAGCCGAACCATACCGGCCAATTATGCCCGAAAATCGCCGCAAGCGCGCACAGCACCGGTCCCCAATCGCCGCCAGCCATGTAGATGCCGAGCAGAACCGCAACGACACCTTTTGCAATATCAAGCACGAATACTGCGATACCTGGGCCTTTGCCCAGTACTCGCAGCGTGTTCGTCGCCCCTGCGTTGCCACTGCCATGCTGGCGAATGTCGATTCCTTTTACCCATTTTGCAATTAATATGCTGAATGATAGCGAACCAACTAAATAACTAATGAGAATCGCAAGGACAGTAAACACGAATAATCGCCTCTTTCTTCATAAATGCAGCAAACTGGTGCCCCGTGAACGGGACACCAGAAACGGCCGCTGCAAAATTAATCTTCGTCTGATTTCTTTCTTGTGAAGATGCGGACAGGTGTACCTTCAAACTGGAAGGCTGCACGAATCTTATTCTCGAGGTAACGCTCATACGAGAAATGCATCATATCCGGATCATTCGCAAACAGCACAATCGTTGGCGGCTTCACAGCCACTTGTGTCGCGTAATTAATACGCAAACGTCTGCCTTTGTCCGATGGAGGCGGATTAATAGCAATCGCATCCGATACCACATCGTTCAAGACATGCGTAGGAATACGCAGCGCATGCTGCTCCGACACGTGCTGTACAACAGGCAGCAGCTTATGCAAGCGTTGCTTCGTCTTCGCCGAGAGGAATACAACCGGTGCGTACGTCATGAACAAGAAGTGATCGCGAATTGTCTTCTCGAAATTTTGCATCGTCTTGTCATCCTTCTCGACGACATCCCATTTGTTCACGACGAAGATCGCCGCTTTACCCGCTTCATGTGCGTAGCCGGCAATATGCTTGTCCTGTTCGATGATGCCTTCCTCACCGCTTATGAGCACGAGAGCGACATCCGCACGCTCGATCGCCTTCAAGGCACGCATGACGCTATACTTCTCCGTCGATTCGTACACTTTACCGCGCTTACGCATACCAGCTGTATCAATGAGCACATATTTCTGGCCATCACGCTCGAATGGCGTATCGATCGCATCACGCGTAGTGCCCGCTACGTTGCTGACAATGACGCGCTCTTCGCCGAGCAGCGCATTGACAAGCGAGGACTTGCCGACATTCGGCCGCCCGATTAGAGCAACACGGATGACATCGTCATCGTACTCGTCTTCCACTTCCTCCGGCAGCTTCTCGACTGCCGCGTCAAGCAGATCGCCGATGCCGATGCCGTGTGCGCCAGAGATCGCAACCGGATCACCGAAGCCGAGGTTATAAAACTCATAAATATCGTCGCGGCGGTTCAAGTTATCGACCTTGTTCACCGCTACTACGATCGGTTTGCGCGAACGAAGCAGCATCTGTGCCACTTCATCGTCCGCATGCGTCAGCCCAGCTTTCGCATCAACCATAAAAATAATAACATCCGCTTCTTCGATGGCAAGCTCCGCCTGCATTCGGACGGACTTCATAATTTCGTCTTCGCCGTCGATTTCGATACCTCCGGTATCGACAATACTGAACACACGGCCGTTCCATTCGCCGGAACCGTATAGACGATCACGGGTAACGCCAGGTTTATCTTCAACGATCGCGAGGCGATCGCCGATTACACGATTAAATATCGTAGACTTCCCCACGTTTGGCCGCCCAACAATGGCAATAATGGGTTTAGACATAGTTTCACTCCTCAAATTCTCTTGCCGACTATGATGATGAGACTTATGTGGCAACAGCAACCAATTTGTTTAGTAAAGATTGGGTACCTCAAATACTCACGCCTACCATCATAGCAAAAAACAGCGGGAATGGCTAACATTTCATGATTAGTGATGACTGACCAGAATAAAGCACCCGTTCTTTAAATCATGTACGGCCGCATCCAATATTTTCTCGAGCAGGAACGCGGTTGCCTCACGCTTCTCTTCGTCAGGCTCAACAAAGATTGGAGCGCCGCCGGCCACCTTCTCATGCTCCGTCGTAATAATCGCTACAATTTTACCCATGCTGCCGTTCTCCTTCCTGCTTATTCACGCTCGCCTCTGTTGGCATTCGCACCGCCGATTCCAGAATTGGCACTTTCTCTACGACCGCCCTTGCTTTCTCCGGATCCAGCTCATGGGGCAGCAGGAAGATCGCAAGACGACCGTCTCGCATATCAAGCTTCGCGAGCGGTACGAGTGCAGGCTCACCGTCGTCCCGATGAACGCCAAGTATCGTACACAGATCGAATAGAATCGCTTGCCGCTGGCCGAGATTGCTCAGCGTCGCCTTCCCATTCGGATTATACGGCTTCAGAATAATACCGAGGCCTCGCTCCGCAATCAGCTGCTGATTTGCTTTAAGTCCGACGTTCATCATGTAGATATCGCCGACGAGCAGATCCGGTCCGTTAACAACGACAGGCGCGACCTCCGCTTTCGCTATATGCGAGACAGACTTGCCTGATTTCAACCGATTGACGAGCAGCAGAGAGAGGATCCCCATAATAACGCCAAAAGGCAGCCCAAGCGACAACGAAGCTAAGCTGGTCAAGAGCGCAGATAGAATAACGAGATAGTTACGCCCTTCGAATACCATCGCAATTCCTTCGATATAGGTAGACCCGCGAGATACGAGCTCCATGCTGTCGATCTTCGTCAATGTCTCCCGCTCCATATTGCGGACATCGCGGAACTGCTGCGCTGCCAGCGTCAAGAACGTAATCGCCGTGAAATCCTTCTTATACATCGCCGGAACAGCTACTGCGCCAAGCGCCGCTGCGATTACACCAAGCGCTATATGTATAATGCGTCCATGTGGATACGTCGGGTATTGCCGGTAGTCCGATCGCAGCATCGAGAGTCGTGCAGTTATGCCAAAAGCAACCCCAAGCAAAATACCAAACAATACATGATGCGGATGGCCTGCTAACAATTCGGTCCAAATGTGTTTGAAATCAAACATCCGTTATGCGCTCCCTCCCCTTTCACCTCGGCCATCCAACATTCGTAGCGTCTTCTCTTTCAGCCAGTGCTTCACATTACCTGTCAATCTCGCAGCGCATAGAGCAATGACAAGTCCATCCCACCATGTTGCAGTACCAATAATAAGTGGTTTTGAGAGCGCAATTGGGCTCAGCAGTTGATTGCCTTCAGAGAGCACTGCGGCAAGTACAGTAATGATGAATTGGGTTTTAAACCGATCTGCGAGAAGCCCTGCGAACAAGCCAGCAAGAAGCGGACCATCCCAAACGGGATGTACGACGATAAACACAGGATCGATGCCATAGATGTAGCGCATCCACATCCACATAAATCCGGTCAACAGTGCGGAGAACAAGACAAAGAGCATCGCGCCGATATTTCGCATTGCAATCAAGAGTGCAGCAGCTAATGTCACAGCAAGCAATGCGCTGCCTGTAATGCCAGCAGCTTCGCCAATCGACAGCTGAACGTAGTGCAGCAGCAGAGCGAATAAGATAAAGTACACGATAGCCCGGTGCGGAACCCCATCAGCTACATGCTCCTTCCAGCCAGTCATGTACAAAATAGCCGCCATCGAAAGAAGCCAGAACGCAATAAATCCATCATTCACGATTGGTTTCACCTCATTGCCCTATTATGCGCTGCAAATGGTGAACCTAATCCAGTGCAGGGGCTATCAGGCAGCGACAACTATAAAATAAAAAAGAGCCGCCCCGCTAAGGGGCAGCTCTTTAAAGTAACTAAAGCCAATTATTTCAATTTGCTCAATTTATCGCCGAAACGTTCAGCAAGCGTGAAGCTCATGCTCTCGTTGCTAAGCGAAACGTTCGGGTTGTTCAGTTCGACTTTAGGCTGGCGAGGTGCGCGCTCGCCGCGTTCGCCGCGCGGTCTTTCTTCGCGAGGAGCTTGCTCAGGCGCTTCCTCAGTTTCTTTAATGCTGAGGGATACACGCTTCTCAGCAGGGTTGAAATCAAGGATCTTCGCTTTCACTTCTTGACCTTCTTGAACAACTTCGTTCGGAGTTGCTACATGACGGTGTGCAAGCTGTGAAATGTGTACCAAGCCTTCAACGCCAGGCGCGATTTCGACGAATACGCCGAAGCTCACAATACGGCGAACTGTACCAGTTACGATATCGCCGATATTGAATTGGCCGCCGGATTGCTCCCAAGGACCTGGTTGCGCTGCTTTGATGCTCAGGCTGATCTTACCGTTAGCCGGATCAACTTTAAGTACTTTCACGCGCACGGATTGGCCTTCTGCTACAACATCCTTCGGATGTGCAACATGCTGCCAGGACAGCTCGGAAACGTGAACGAGGCCGTCGATGCCGCCGATATCAACGAATGCGCCGAACGGAGTCAAACGTTGTACCGTACCATCAAGCTCTTGGCCAATTTGCAGGCCGCTGATGATGCTTTGTTTATTTTGTTCAAAATCTGCATCAAGAACTTCTTTCGCAGAAAGGATTACTTTGTTGTTTTCTTTATCAATTTCTTTTACTTTCACGCGAAGCGTACGTCCTTTGTAATCGCTGAAATCTTCTACGAAATGACGCTCCACCATGGAAGCTGGAATGAATCCGCGTACGCCAACATCGGCAACAAGGCCGCCTTTAACTACGTCAGCGACAGTTACTTCGAATACTTCACCGGAATCGAAGCGGCTTTGCAATGAATCCCAAGCGCGCTCGCCGTCGATTACTTTTTTGGAAAGAACGAGCTTTTCTTTCTCGTCGTCAATGCTTACAACTTTCAGTTGTACTTCTTGACCAACTTGAACAGCATTTGCTGCGTTGTCAAGCTGTACGGAGGAAAGCTCACGGAGGGGAATAACGCCGTCATATTTATATCCAAGGCTAACGAACACTTGGTTATCTTCGATTTTGACGATCGTACCATTAACGGTGTCCCCTTTTTTCAAGGACACGAAATTGTCCATAGCTTCTTGGCTTTCCTGACTTGCGGATTCTTGCACTTTTGTTTCTTCTGACATTTGAAATTACCTCCTCAGTTCATACCCCAACTTTATTTAAACGTGCAGCCTCAGATTGAAACACACCTCGCAGGAGCACCGTCTAAAACGCTAATAAACCAGCTTCGCCTTCCGACCCTAGTGGTCGGATGCGCTTCGCTCTTTGCAATTACCCTTCCTTCACCATCGAGCGAATTCTCGCCATAATAGTGTCGGTTACTCGCTCAAGCACATCAGATGATGAATCTTGAATAAAGGCCGTCATATCAATAGGCTTGCCATACTTAATGCGCATCTTACGGAATAAACAATAGCGACCGATAATGGCTACCGGGATTACGACAGCACCGCTTCGGAGCGCGATCATCGCGGCCCCTTTCTTGCCTGCACTGTTGTCACCCGCACTTCTTGTTCCTTCGGGGAAGATCCCCATCACATTGCCTTCCTTCAGCAGCGTTATCGCCGTTCGGATTGCATCCTTGCTGACACCGCCCCGTTTCACCGGAAATGCGCCAAGCGTCCTGATGAGCTTGCCTAAGAGCGGAACCTCGAAGAGCTCTGCCTTGGCCATATAATGGACCTTGCGTCTCAGCTTCGTGCCAACTGTCGGCGGATCAAACAGGCTAATATGATTGGAACAAAGAACGACTGGCCCATCGGCAGGTATGTTCTCCATCCCCGTCGCTTCAAATCTGAAACAAACGGCGTAGATGATGCGAAGCAGGCCACGGCAGATGTTGTATATCATAGTTTACTTCGCCTCCACCGTTTTGGTTCGGCATAAGTCTAGAATAACTGTGACAACTTGGTCAATCGACAGCTCTGTACTGTCAACAACTACAGCATCCTTCGCACAAGTTAGCGGAGATATCTGTCTGCTCTCATCGCTCCGATCACGTTCGGCGATTTCTTTCTCCAGTTGTTCAAGCGGCACAACCTCGCTCCCGCTGAGCTCCTGGAATCGGCGAAGCGCTCTAACTTGAACGCTTGCGATAAGAAACACCTTCACTTCCGAATTCGGGAGCACATGTGAACCAATATCCCGTCCATCCATGACAATGCCTTTCATTGCTGCAAGCTGCCGCTGCATCTCAACGAGTTTCATGCGAACTGCTTCATGAGATGCGATCTCAGATACCTGCAAGGTAACTTCACGCGATCTGATCGCTGTCGTAATATCCTCGCCGTTCAAGCGGACAAGCTGTCCGTCTGGCCCTGGCTCGAGTGCAATCTCAACTGTTGTCATGAGCTCTGACAGCCTTGCCGCGTCACTAGCCGGAATGCCGGCCCGGTTCGCTGCGTAAGCGACTGCCCGGTACATCGCGCCTGTATCTATGTAGACATATCCTAACTGCTGCGCGACTTTACGGGCGACGGTGCTCTTGCCTGCACCTGCTGGACCGTCGATCGCCACATTAATGCGGCTGCTCATGTTTCCCCCATCCATGCCCAACTTCTGTTGCCTCCTTGACTGTAACCTTGCGCGAATCGCCATTAAAAAAGCAGGCTCTGCCTGCGATAGTAAAAATTATACCACAGCACAAACCCAAGTGCAAAGAACGAGATGCTTGCTAGAAGGGGGTTCCTTCCAGCCGATCAACGCCCGTTACCCATAATCGAACCGCTGGAATTTGCAGTGCGAGCTGGCTTAAGAGGATTGCGGCAAGCAGCACAATAATGATCATTATTAGTACTTTCGTCATGTTATCGAAGGCGGCCTCATAATGCTTCTGAGATCGGTCATCCATGGAACTAGCCTCCTCGTATTCGAAGCACTACTCGAGATTAAGGCTAGCTTTTCCACACGTGGCAAACGTTATGCACGAAGTTCATGCACTTATATGTACTATCTCTTGCGGAAATCCAGTTGGCGTTCAAAGCAATAACGAATAATGCGCTGTCTCTCGCTGTCATTGATAGTCGAGAACTTCGCCATGATTTGATTCTTCCCGTTCTCGAGCGGCTTAACACGGACCACTTCCGCTTTGAACTGTGAGTGATCAATCGAGCCGTTCCGGTAAGGTACAAGCAGCCAGCAATCGAGATCCATGCCTTGCTTAATCGGCCACTTCCCATCTATTAGGAACGAAATCCCGCCTCCGCCGACATCGTCAGTCATCCCAAGAATACGGATTTGACTCGCCATCTTGATAGCGATTTCCAAATCAGCTGCAACACGCAAGAAGTTACGGCGCTGCACCTTCGTAATGGCATCCAGCTCCGGTTTGCGGATTCGGATCAGCTTAACGCCATCCTCCAAAAAGCCTAGGACATGACTGTTGAAATAGTTCTTTACGCCTTCTTCCGAGACGAAGTAAGCAGAAATCTCATCCCCAAGAAACAATCGTTTCAAGCGCCCCGTCTTCTCTAGGAGTGGCACTTCAATTAGCAACTCTTCCCCGTCAATATCAGCAATTCTGGACTTATACTCAATAGCCGCTTCCTCTTCATCGGAAGAAGCAACGTGCAAGAATAGAAACTGATTTATCTTTGGCAGCATCTAAGCTTCCCCCCTCCAATAGTTCGATTATATCATAGGCTGTCGAAATTTGGGGGAAGAGCCTGAAAATAAAGAAAGGACGCGCCCCCATGCAGGTGCGCGCCTTTTCTCCTCTTTTCATTATTCCGGCATTTGCTCGATAGACTCCTCGACACCAGTTACTGCATTCACGTAAATCTTGTACAACACACCATTAATATTGCCAACAAACTCATAGCAAAGCACTTCTTCACCCAAGTCGTTATCAATTAGCGACATTTGCTCCTTCTTCACCTTGAAGTCAGGATTTAGCACGGCGCGAGCTTCTGCGCTCATCACCTTCGGCTTCGGCAAGTTGCGTTTGTGATGCTCGTAGACATAATCCGCAGCCTGCAAGCCAACAGCTTCGCCGTTGTCGAGCGCGATCTTAACCGTCAGCTTCTCTGGATAGATCAGCACGCCATTCTGATTCGTCACACAGGTGAAAACAGCCGTCGAGTCATCCTTATCATACGTGATAGCTTTCATCTTCGGATAACCGTGTCTTGCGAGAAAATCAGCAGCCTTCTGCTTCGCCGTCTCGACCGAAACAATCGCTTTACTCACATTGCGCGGATTCTCGTACCAGATTAGCTGTGCGCCGCGCTGGGTGTAATCGAGCTCAATCGGATTGTCAGCGCCATTCTCTTTGTATGTAGCCGAGTATGACTCGTATTCTGTACCTTTGCCGTTCTCAACTACGCGAATGCCCTTCGGATCATCCAGCTTCAAAAACTTTGCTGCAAGCCGCTTGATATCCTCCGGAGTACTCTTCTTGCCTGCAAGCATCTTCACCGTACGTTTCTCATACATACTAGCAACCGAAGGACCCCAGTTGATTTCCGGATATTCGCTAACCTTCTTATCCACAGTTTTGAACCCATCGATTATCGTATTGTCCAGCGTCGATTTCTCGGTGGCTAGCGCAATTTCAACGTCCATCCAGCGCAAATTGTTCGCAATAACTTTATCCTGCACGCCGTAAAGCGATTTGGAGATGTCATCCGAGTCTTGGTACAGCGTCTTCAGCGTCTTAAACTCAGCAGGAGACAGCGGGCTCTTACTCAAATCCCGAACCGACGTTTTATAAGAGAAATTGGCGATTTTCGACAAAAATTCCTCTGTCTTGCTGAACGGCAGCAGCGTAAGCGGCAGTTGGTTAATCTCGTTCTGCGCCTCGCTCGTAAGCCTCCATACATTCACAAGCCCTTTCCGGTGGAACGCTTGAGACGTGCTGTTCACAGCCAGCGTATTGCCAAGCTGCCGATGCAGCTGATCAACATGGTAGGACAGATCATGAAATGCCCGCTGGTACTGGTTCTCAGCTTTAATCAGAATGGAGTTTTTCTCCTGATGCTCTTGATAGCCCCAATAGATCGAGCCGATGAAGAATAGCGTCATCACCGGAAAAAGTATAGCGCTCAATCGACGATACATATGGCAAAAGCTCCTTTCGTATGCAAAACCTGGTGTTAGTTTGGTTTGCCGAAAGGAGCTTTATTCATGTTTGGAAACATATCCTGTTCGCTGACTGGTATCAGCTATAATGCGACCTCTTCCACATCAAAATCATGGATGTTATTGCATAAGCATTGTTTGAAGCCGGTATCAATCTTGTCTTTCTCTCTGCGGCCTCGAAGAACGAACTTCTCTCCGCACAAATTGCACCGAATCGCCACTTTGACACGAGCCGAAATCATGGATACCTCCTGGGACTTTAATGCTTTTTCCCTTATTATGGACCGATATCCTAAAGCTTAATCTCTTCTTCGTGCCCTAACATTCGAAACGGCGAGCCTGCGTTAGCCCGGTTCATCTTCCGGACGCCTTTAATCCATAGATATATCATAAGCGGGACGATAAACCATGCCCAATACGTAGAGCCTGAGCCCATAATCCAGTCGTAGATGCCATGCTCCAAGAGAGGCACAGCGGCAGCAAGGATCAGAAATTGCAGCATCTTTGGCTTCTCCGCGAATTTTGCTTTTCCTAAATAGTAGCCCATCGTCACGCCAAACAAAGCATGCCCTGATACTGGCAGCAGCGCACGAATGATTAGCGAGCCTACTGTTGCCGGCTGAAACACCGCATAAAGTACATTCTCAACTGTCGCGAAGCCGAGCGAGATCGCTACGGCATATACAATGCCATCGTAAGGCTCATCAAACTCGGTATGATTAAAAATAATATGGTACAGCACGAACCATTTGACCAGCTCTTCCACGCCTGCCGAGATACCAAACGAGAAAAGGAACGGACTATCGCCAAGCCACAGCACGAGCCCTCTCTGAAGCACCATGATCGGCAGTACGATGAGTACGCCTAGCAGAAATACGCGAATAACCATATGAATAGGTTCCGCATCGTACCGGTCCTTCAAGTAGAAATACGTAAGCAGCGAAATGCCTGGCGCAACCGCAGCCGTTAAGATTGAGAAGAGCAGCATAAAAACGAATCACCTTCCGACGTAAAAACTTCTCGCGCGAGTAGCATCCTGCTCATGTAGCAACAAGCGGCTGCGCGTCAGGCTGTGTTATACCCAGCCCCGCAGCCGAACTGCTTCCGCCATTTTGCGCACACCTACCATATAGGCGGCAAGCCGCATATCCACTTTCTTCAGCATATGCAGATCATAAACACTATTAAAGCCACGGATCATCATGTCGCGCAGCTTGGAATCCACTTCAGCTTCAGACCAATAGTAGCCTTGATTGTTCTGTACCCACTCGAAGTACGATACAATAACACCACCTGCACTTGCAAGCACATCCGGCACAAGCAGGATGCCCCGCTCTGTTACGGTGCGTGTCGCTTCGAGCGTCGTTGGGCCGTTCGCGGCCTCGACTATAATTTTAGCACGAATTCGGTCTGCGTTGTCTGCCGTTATTTGGTTCTCGATCGCAGCAGGAACGAGCACGTCGCAATCCAGTGTCAGCAGCTCATCATTCGAGATCGTATTCTTGAATAGATTCGTAATGGTCCCGAACGAATCGCGGCGATCCATCAAATCTTCAATATCGAGTCCTTGCTCATTATACAACGCGCCGTTCACATCGGAAATACCTATTACCTTGGCACCTGCGTCATGCATGAATTTCGCCAAGTAGCTGCCGGCATTGCCGAAGCCTTGAATGACAATCCGCGATCCGACGAGCGGAATGTCTTTCTTCGCCATCGCCTCGTCGATCATAATGGCGACGCCTCTTGCCGTTGCGCTTTCGCGCCCCAGTGATCCGCCAAGCACGAGCGGCTTGCCGGTTATAAAACCAGGCGAATCGAATTCGCGGATCCGGCTGTACTCATCCATCATCCACGCCATAATTTGCGAGTTCGTCATCACATCCGGCGCCGGGATGTCCTTCGTCGGCCCTACGATCTGACTGATCGCTCTGACGTAGCCGCGACTAAGCCGCTCAAGCTCCCGGAATGACATTTTGCGCGGATCACAAATAATGCCGCCTTTGCCTCCGCCATATGGCAGATCGGCAATGCCGCACTTAATGCTCATCCAAATCGATAGCGCCTTCACTTCTATCTCATCGACATCCGGATGGAACCGGACGCCGCCTTTGGTCGGTCCTACTGCATCGTTATGCTGCGCCCTGAAGCCGACGAACACACGCGTCTTGCCATCATCCATGCGTACCGGTATCCGAACCGTCATCAAGCGCATCGGCTCTTTCAATAGCGCAATCATATCATCGCCATACCCAAGTTTTCGAAGCGCGTCTTCAATGACCGTTTGCGTCGAGGTCAATACATTGCTGTTCTCCATTCCATTCACAGGAATGTTCACCACCTTTTCCTTTGTAATATGAGCGGCAAAAGGTCAGGCTATGCGGTGAAACAAGAGTGCAGAAAGAAGCGCATAACAAACAAAAGCATCAGAACTACGGAAAAACCGCATTCTGATGCTTTCATTACATTGGACTGCATTAGAAATGAGTGCAAATTTCGAGAACGGCTTTGGCTGGCACGATCACTTTACCGTATTCTTCAAGAACAGCGGTCGTGATAGAAGTCGCCTCTCCGTACTCGGCTAGCAGCGCGATTATCGCATGATAGCGCGGCAGCTCAAATCCAACAGGTTCGAAGGCAAGCATATATTTACCGTTGTAGGCGTATAGACGTCCATCTTCGATCAGATCCGCAGCCTTCAGCTGCTTACTTACGGAGATGACATCCTCGATGTCCCGAAACGCGTAAAGAACGATGTCGCTTTGTTCAAGCGTTACTTCCATCTCGTATACGTCTTCATCGTTCTCATCTTCCTGGGTGTGATCCTCGTTCTTCCCGTTCACTTTGCCACGTGTCACGATAACGACCATTCCTTGAGCAGGCAGTGCGAACACTTCAACAGCAAGTGGACCGTTAGCGTCAAAACCGAGCTCACTGTAGGCTTGATCCATCATTTCACTGAATAGCTCGTGCACCTTCGGAATTTCGCGCCACATGTCTTCCTTCTGGATCCCCCGCTCCAGCAAGTCGTCGAACGTCAGGAATATACGTATTTTGTCTTGATTGAGCCGTTCGATTTTCATGATAGGATCCTCCTCTTCGAAAAGCATCTGCTTCGTTCTCGGAGCAAAAACTGTCTGCGAAAGCACACTGAACGTGAACGTGTATCTGTTATACACAGCGTATGAAGCAGCAGCTGTTTGAGTGATTAAATTGTGCTATGTAACTATGTTAGCATGTCTGTGGGTGGAATACTACTCGCCAATACAAAAAAAAGAATCGCTGCCTCGTCAATTGTTTATACGCAATTGAAGGGCAAAACGATTCTCTTTTCAGCACTTTATTTTGATTTTTTTTAATGAGGTTTCGCTGCTTCCGCTTTAATTTCATCGACCTGCTGCTTAACTCCTGGATCACTATTTAACAGCATCTCAATCTGGCTCCATGAATCTTTACCAGAACCGCTTCCTGCGGAGCCGCCTGTATGCTTTGGGACTGCATGCGACGCCTCGTGTGTAAATTGCCGGCTCATCATAGCACCCATTGCCTTACGTGTCATTCCGCGCGTCACTCCATTAAATGCTTGACCTGCAGCGCTGCTCGCCCAAGCGAACATACCGGGACGCTTTCTCGCTACATAAGCCGCGGCCGCCATACCAGCAAGACCTCCAATAACAAATCCGGTCAATCTCACTCGTCAAACCTCCTTATGCTATGCTGCTGTAAGGCTCGCGTATAGATTGCCCTAGGCAGGAACGTTCATCCCAGTACAAATAAAGGAAGTAGTAAAGTTCGTGACAAATTCGAAATATGATACAATGAGGGCATTGTTTTGGAAGCGAATGCAGCCATGGGCAACAGGAGGTTTACTTATATGCCGAAACGAAGTGCATACCAGATCAGTATCGTTACAATCGCGATGTTTCTAGCCTTGACTGGCTGCGGATCCGCGGGCAGCAACACGAAGACAGCTGTGAACAGCCAAACGAATGAAGCATCGGCTGGTTCCGAATCAACGAATACGAATACGACTTCAGAAACGAATCAGAAGCCTGTGGACAACAGCCAGACCGGCAATAATACCAGTCAAGGGACGACGAATCAAGGTAGTAATGGTCAAACGGGAACTTCGACTTCAAATAACGAAGGGACTACGAATACAGCGCCTACCGATATGAACCAACCCGACAAACAACCGGTAGCGGAAGCACCGAAGAAGCTGTACCAAATGAACAAAGTATACAGCTTCGTACCGATCGATAAGACAACGACTTCAAACAAAGTCGTCCTGCTTACTTTTGATGATGGGCCAAAGGCTGACAAGACGGTCACTGCCTTGCTGGATACACTAGATAAGCATAAAGCAAAGGCCATATTCTTCGTGAACGGCTACCGAGTAAAGGCACATCCTGAGCTGCTCAAAAAAATAGCCGATCGTGGGCAGACGATCGGCAACCATTCCTGGGATCATATCGACTTAAAGAAAGAAACGGAAGCTTCGGTGAAGAAGCAAATCGGAGATGTACAGCAAATTGTGAAAGAGGTCACCGGTAAGGAGCCAGTCTTCTTCCGTCCGCCGTTCGGCAATGGCAATGACTTCGTTAAGAGCGTCGTTCGCGGCCAAGGAATGCTCTATATGACTTGGTCAGATGGCTCGCTCGACTGGGACGCAAGTACGAAGGATAAACCGGACAAAGTCATTGCGAACGTGCTCGAGCAGCTTCATCCAGGCGTCAACATTCTTATGCATGAGCTGCCTTGGACAACAGAAGCACTGGATACGCTGCTAACGAAGCTCGAAGAGAAAGGTTATGGGTTCATCGATCCGGATACGATCGATCTTGCGCTTAATTCTCCCCCTGCCGCACAGACCGCAAAGTAATGCGATGCAGCTCTGGCGGGGTCATAAACCGGATCGGCAAGCCAGAGGTGCCGAATCCGCAGCTTACGAACAACCGGGTCAGCTTTGGCCCGGTTGTTTGCTTGCTCGCAAGCTCAAACCAGCCCCGCACATACGGCGAGTCGCTCTTCCTACGCAGGACAGGCCCGATGAACGGAAGTGCAATTTGCCCACCATGTGTATGACCTGCCAGGATAAGATCTACGGCTGCATCTTCAGGCAGCCTCGTTGCCAGAATCGGCGCATGAGCAAGCACAATGGTGCACAACTCGCCGCCATCCTCCGGCTCCCTAAGCGCATGCGACAGCCGATCCCGCCTTGTGCGCGGATCATCAACACCGACAAGTCGAATTCGCCTCCCGTCACGCTGCTCCAGCACGACCGATTCGTTCACGAGCACTCGGACGCGTTCCTCTGACAGCATTACTTCCAACGCTCTCATATCTTCATCAAAGTCATGATTGCCATAGACGAGATAGATCGGCGCGATACGTGCCAGCTTCTGAATATTGCTGCGGGTGCGTTCGAGCGGTACATTCCGTTCCCTAAGATCGCCGCCGATCAGCACCAAATCTGCGCCTCCGGCTGCAATACACTTCTCAATCATTTTCTCAGGGATTATGCGACGGTGAATATCCGAGATGAATAGGAGGTTCGTGCCATCGAACGACGCCGGAAGCCGCTCCAGCTCAGTGCTCTGCTCATCCAAGCGATACTTATAGGATAGAATGACGAATAAGACATAGAAAAGTAATCCAACTATAACAACCGTTGCGGCTGCAAGCAGAAATATCACAATCGTTAGCTCTCCTTTCAATTAGTAGAGAGAACCGCAAAGTCACTAAGAGTATTGTCGGCCCCACAAAAGCAGTCCAATCATTAACAGCACAAACAGACCAATTACGAAACGGAAGAACCACTTCGTCATTTGCTGTTTATTTGACGGATGAGCCTCCCTGCGTGAAGAAAGCTCCTTGTTCTCTTGTTCATTAACTGCACGTTGTTTCGTTGCCTTCTTATTCTTGCTTCTTGCTTGTTCTGGAACAGCATTTCGTCTGCCAAATTTCTCTACTCTGCTCATTTATGCCCTCCGAAAACGTATAACCAGGCCCATTATCAAATCAATCAAGAAGTGCGCTGTTATTGGCGCCCATAAGGTACCGGTCTTAATATAGATCCAGCCAAGCGCGTAGCTAATCGCGAACACAAGGCCAGTAGGAATCCAATGGCGAAGATAGCGGACATGGATTGTTGCGAAGATGATGCTCGTCCAATAGGGACCGATATGATACTGCACAGCTCCGCGGAACAGCGTTTCTTCACAAATCGCGACAGCGAGTGATATGACAGCGATATGCCATACTGGCCGATTGCCGAATATTCGCTCATTCACACCTCCGTCATCGTTTGCTTCTTCTGGAACAAACCTCGCTACAAGCAGATCCACTACGATTACTGCAGCGGCTAATCCGACTCCCCAGTACAGGTAGTCCAAGTGGCTCGCCTCGGAGAATAAAAAGAATGGATTTCGATGCTGAAATAATAGCCAGATAAAACCGATAACTAAAGTAATTGCCTGTGTGGCGTATAAATTTATAAGCAGCATTCGATCATCCAGTTGGTCTATGCTTATTGTTTTCAGCTTTATATTTCGAATGTCGAATTTCTTCATGTTCAGCTCCTGGCATGGAAGGTTGATATTGTTGATATTTCCTTTTCAAATCTTTTATCCTATACTTGTTTAGGACATCCGATTCATGTCGATCGTGCTAGATTCGTGGGAAGTCTATCAACCTCATTATACATATATATTTATTAATAGGACAAAGGGGATTCATAATGGAGAAACGACTAACACGTACCGAAATGTTCTTTAGCCTCGGGTTCCTATTCATGCTCATTGTCGCAGTTGGCGCCTTCTTTTATGGCGTACAGGTTGGATCAGACAAGACGGAAGCAAAGTTCGTTGAGAGCGCAAAGAGCTTATCCAGCAAAAGCACCAAGATCGGAAGCTATCAGCAGCAAGACCTCGTATCTTTCTATCATACTGTATTTTTGCCATATCGTGAATTTCAATCTGAATGGTTCGATACGATGCATAAGCTATCCACCTCGCAAATCAGCGATATCAGCTCTGCTCTGAAGGAGCTCGCAAGCATTGCGGATCAGAGATATAAAGAAGCCGAACAAGCGAGTGTTCCGAATAGCGCATCACTGCTTCAATCGGCGCAGCTTGATCTGCTCAAGAGCCTCAAGATGTTCAGCGAGAATGCGCAGCGTGCTGCCAGCTCTTCCAAAGATATGGAAGCAGGCGCGTTACTTAAAACACTCAAGAAAGATCCATATTATATAGACGGCGTCAAATTCGCATTAAGCGGTCAGCAGAATTATTATTCCGCGATGCAGAAGTGGGGCGCTTCGGTAGACCCGAACATCCCGAGCAGCTTTAGCGCTACTTCCTCAATCAGCCTCAAAGGCTGGAGTGCACTTCAGCTGACGATCAAGAATAAATTAATGGCCGATGAGTTGAACTCGCGTAAGCTGCTTGCACCATACTATCCACAAGATCTCACCGCACGCGTCGATCAATTCATCGGCTCGGGCCAAGCTGCTACTATGAATAAGCGAACAGTAGCATCTGTCGTCGACCTGCTTATTCGTACGGACGCTGTTCGTCAAGGAGATTTTGCTGAAAGCAAAGCGGAACTGTATGCCAAGCAATTGGTCCCGCAGCTGCCATTCTTCTTCCCAGAGAAATAACCACTTTAATAAAGCCTTAGTCGTACTGAAAGCCATCCAGAGAGGATACTGCAGCCATTCCGCCAACAACATTGGTGAGGTTGCCGTATCCTCTTTCACTTAAGTAACGGCAAACGGCAGCACTGCGTACGCCATGCGCACAAATAATGTAGACTGGCTTCTCCGTGCTAATCCGCTCTGAGCTTTCCTCGAAGGAGGATAACGGCATAAGCGTGCTTGGATCGAGGTGATAATAGTTCCACTCTTCCAGCTCCCGCACATCGATGATCTGATCATCGGTCAGCTTCCCGCTCTTGACCAGCTCCATGAAAGTCTCTGGTTTAATATTGCTCCACTGCTCCATGTTCATTTCCCCTCCCTAATTAGTTGCGTCGATCATAACGAAATTTTCACAATTGAGCAAGTTTTAGTCATTGCTTTTATAGTTCTTCTTGCTATAAAATAGTAAACAATTATGCAGCCTTGGCTTCAACATTAATCCGGTACAACATTAGCTTGACGTGTGATCGTGTGAATTGACCCTCACCTAAGCTGCTGCGATGTGCAATAGCTTTCAGGACGAGGGTCTTTCACTTCCACTATACATCCATCATACAAACGCTTTAGGAGGCAAATCCAACATGTTTAAAGTATTGGTATCAGATCCAATCAGCGATCTAGGCATTCAGAAGCTTATGGATGCAGATGATGTCATTGTCGACAAAAAGCCTGGATTAAGTGAAGATGAGCTAGTTGCAATTATCGGTGAATATGACGCACTTCTCGTGCGCAGCCAAACACGGGTTACAGCCCGTATTATGGAAGCCGGCAAAGCGCTCAAAGTTATCGGACGTGCAGGCGTCGGCGTAGACAATATCGACTTGGAAGCAGCTACTCAGCGCGGAATTATCGTTATTAACGCACCAGACGGCAATACGATTACAACTTGTGAGCATACGTTCGCGATGATGATGTCGGTAGCCCGCCACATTCCGCAAGCCTACCACAAGACTGTAGGCGGCGAGTGGGACCGCAAGTCGTTCGTAGGCGTTGAGCTTCGCGGCAAAATCCTCGGTGTTCTCGGCATGGGCCGCATCGGCAGCGAAGTCGCAAAACGTGCGAAAGCGTTCGGTATGATTATTTGGGGCTATGACCCATTCTTAACGGAAGAGCGCGCTGAGAAAATGGGCATTCGCCTATCCAGCGTTGATGAAGTCGTTCGTAACGCAGATTTCATGACGGTTCATACGCCGCTTACGCCGGAAACGCGCCACATGATCTCCCGCCCGCAATTCGAAGTGATGAAGAAGGGTATGCGCATCGTAAACTGCGCACGCGGCGGCATCATTGATGAGCTCGCGCTTGTGGAAGCAGTGGATCAAGGCATCGTTGCAGGCGCAGCGTTCGACGTATTCGAGGTTGAACCTCCGGCAGCGGACCATCCGTTCCTGAAGCATCCGAAGATCATCGTAACTCCGCATCTTGGCGCATCGACAGTTGAAGCGCAAGAGAACGTTGCGATTGACGTATCCGAGCAAGTACTTAACATTTTGCGCGAGCAGCCGTTCATGAATGCAGTGAACATGCCGCCTATCCCGGCTGACGTGCTGAACAAGCTGCAGCCTTACTTCGGTCTTGGCGAGAAGCTCGGAAGCTTCGTCTCCCAATTGATCGAAGGCGCAGTCGAAGAAATTACAGTTAGCTACGCAGGCGATCTATCCGAAGTCGACACGCAGCCGCTTACGCGTTATGTCGTACGCGGTGTGCTCTCTCACCACCTTGGCAAGGATCAAGTCAATGTCGTGAACTCGATGCATCTGGCAAAAGAACGTCACGTCAATATCGTTGTTCAAAAGTCGCACGTAGCGCGTGACTTCACGAACTCGCTCACTGTCGTACTCCGTTCCAAGACAGCAACTCGCCAAGTAACAGGCACGATGCTCACTGGTTATGGCCCACGCATCGTTCAGATCGACCGTTTCCCAGTCGATGTTGCGCCAGAAGGCAATCTCATTCTGATCTCGCACAACGATAAGCCGGGTATCATCGGTAACGTCGGTACACTGCTTGGCAACAACAACGTCAACATTGCAACGATGCAAGTAGGTCGTGAGCTGGTAGGCGGCTCTGCTATTATGGTGCTGACTGTTGACAAAGGTGCTTCCAAAGACGTTATTGCAGAGCTTGTGAAACTTCCTGATCTGAATAAAGCAAAAGAAATTAACCTCCTGTAAAATAAACAGCGCCGCCCTTCATCTGACGGGCGGCGCTTTGTTATAAGAAGTCGTGAGCGGGCGACTACTCATGAAAATGTTTCACGACCAACAAGATTTCTCTACTTCCTTCAACAAGAACCGACTTTTTAATTGTTGAAGCCGACCATCCATCGTCGTCCCGATCTCACGGTGCTCCGCCGTAGTAGCCTCTCAAGCACCTGACACGGTGTCTTGATCAGCTTGCACGAATATTTGGTCAGCGTGAATAGGATTATGCCTGTAGCAACCCATTGTGGCAGTCTGAGCCACCATATCCGTGGTCGTACATACGCCAGGTGCTTACCACACAGAAATAAAGCCGTTCCCGGAGGAACGGCTTTATTTCTTATTGCACTGGCAGCTTGATCGTAAATGTCGTTCCCGCTCCAAGCGTACTCTCAGCCTTGATCGTGCCGCGGTGCGACTCGATAATGTTCTTCACTATGGCAAGCCCAAGGCCTGTGCCTCCAGACGATGCGCCGCGCGTACGCGCTTTGTCCGCTTTGTAGAACCGCTCGAAGATGAACGGCAAGTCCTCATTCGGAATGCCTTCTCCTTGGTCCTTCACCTTCAGCTCTACATAAGGTTTATTGTCCACGGTAACCGAATTCGCACTTAGATAAATCTCGGCTTGCTTCGCTGTATGCCGAATCGCATTGTCGAGCAAATTTGTGAGCACCTGCTCAAGGCGGTCCTCATCCGCTTGCGTAATGACGAGCGGGCCTTCAGGCAGCTCATAGCTCAGCGAAATCTCCTGCTCTTTGGCGAGCACCTGGAACTTGCGGTGCACACGCCGTACGAGCACAGACAGATCGGTAGCTTCCAGCTTCATCTCAATGTGTCCAGCTTCCATGCGGGCTAGATCAAGCAAGTCTTTGACAAGCCGTCCCATACGAAGCGACTCTTCATAAATGACCTGCGCGAGCTCTTTGCGCTCTTCCGGCGAGCCTGCAATATCGTCCAGCAGCGCTTCGCTGTAGCCTTGCAGCATGGAGAGCGGCGTCCGAATCTCATGTGAGACATTCGCAACGAAATCACGGCGGAGCTTCTCGAGCTTCGACTCCTCCGTTACGTTCCGCATGACGGCCACTGCTCCGCGTACAGTATCGTTCGACTTGAGCGGTGCCATAACGACAGACCACACACCGCTCTGCACGTGGACTTTGTCCGTTAAATCTTTGCCCTCCCGAAGCACCTTGCGGAACAGCTCGAAGAGCGGTCCCGGCACTTGCGTCTGTGGACGATAATCCTCCGCCCACTCCAGCTCGTTCCACGCTTCGATGAGCTCTTGTCCATGCGGGTTCGCCAGAATGACCTGGCCTTCTGCATCGAAGGTAACTACCGCATCAGCCATACTGCGGTGAACGCTCGCCAAATGCTCCTTCTCGTGATTCAGATCACGGATGAGCGTGTCCAGTTCAGAAGCCATATGGTTGAACGTATTCGCCAGCTCGCCGATTTCGTCCGTCGAACGGATGGGAACCCGCGTCCGGTACTCACCTTGTGCGATCAAGTCCGCTGCTTTCTTCATTTGCAGCAGAGGCTGCGTGATCTTGGTCGATAGGAAGAACGCGAAGAACGTAGACAATAGAAATCCGATAATGGATGTATACACGAACAGCATCTTCACATCATGCGAATTCTTCTTGAACGCAAGATCTATATATTGCAGCAGGAACATGCCTAGAATAAGCAATACAACTGCAACGAGCACAATAATCGTAATCCACAGCTTGCCGACAACACTACGCCAAATCTTCACTTACTTCGGCACCTCTAGCTTATAGCCTACGCCCCAAACGGTAGTAATCATCATCGCCGCTTCCGGAGAAACTTTATTAAGCTTCTCGCGCAAACGCTTCACATGCGTGTCGACGGTACGAAGATCACCGAAAAACTCGTAGTTCCAGACGTCTTTCAATAGCTCTTCACGCGAGAACACCTTGTCCGGGGAAATCGCGAGGTAGTGCAGCAATTCATATTCTTTCGGCGTCAGGCTGACTTCCTGACCGCCTGCCATAACGCGATGCGCATCATGCTCGATGATGAGATGCGGGAACACAATGTTGTTGCTCGTGATCGCTTCCTTCGTCAGGAATGCCGTAGCCGATGAGCGGCGGAGGATCGCTTTTACCCGATAGATCACTTCGCGAGGGCTGAACGGCTTCACGACATAATCGTCAGCACCGACTTCAAACCCTTGCACTCTGTTCATCTCTTCGCCCTTGGCAGTCAGCATAATGACCGGTGTGGCCTTAATCTGGCGAAGTCTTGAGCACACTTCAATTCCGTCTATACCTGGCAGCATGACGTCGAGCAGAATGAGATCATAATCGTTCGCCGTTGCAAGGCGGAGCGCAGTTTCGCCATCTTCCGCTTCCTCAATGATGTACCCTTCCTTCTCCAGGTACATCTTAAGCAGCCTACGAATACGCTCTTCATCATCAACAACGAGAATACGGTGAAGTTCTTCTGACATGTCCCTCAAGTCTCCTCTCAAGTCTAAACTTAATAGCGATCTTTAAACGCCTGCATAGGAGTGCAAGCCGACAAGGACAAGGTTAACCCCGATCAGCGTGAACATAACAACGACGAAGCCGATAACTGCAAGCCAAGCCGACTTGGAGCCGTGCCAGCCGCGGGATAGGCGGAAGTGCAAGTAAGCCGTGTAATAAAGCCAAGTAATGAGCGCCCATACCTCTTTCGGATCCCAGCCCCAGAAGCGCGACCACGCAATATATGCCCAGATCATCGCAAAAATCAATGCGCCCAGCATAAAGATCGGATAACCGATTGCAATGGCGCGGTAGCTGATTTCGTCGATATCATCCGCATCAATATCGCCAAGCAGCGGGTTTATCGCAGCGCCAATCCGCTTGCGAAGTGCAAGGCGGAGTAAGCCGTACAGAATCGTACCGTTAATGATCGACCACGAGATCGTGTTCAGCTTGCGCGCTGCATTAACGCCCTTCATCCAGTGCGGCGTTTCAAACAACGGTTCTTTCATGCCCAAGAACGAGTCAATTGTAACCACTTGGCTGTTGTAAGGCTTGAAGATCGGCGGAAGCGAGTACTCGACTGTCTCCGTCGTGGAGCTCTCAACGCCCTTCGCATCAATCGTTACGTTCTCTTGCGTGAACGATGCTTCGTAACCCGCGCCGCGGAAAGCAAATACGGAGCTGATGAACGCGATAATAATGATGATGACATACAGCGTGAACTCCACCCAGCGCTGCTCGCGTCTTGCTTTCTCGCTTGTTTGCTTGAAGTCGACCGTACGAAGCAAGTACATGAGGCCGGCTGCAAAACCGACCGCGAAGAATGCTTCACCTGTTGCGGCTGTCGTTACGTGAACCTTCAGCCAGATCGATTGCAGCGCCGGGATGAGCGGCTGCACTTCTTGCGGGAACACCGCTGCGAAAGCAACGATAATGACGACGAGTGGCAGTGTGAACAAGCCTAGCAGCGGCTTGCGGTAAATCGCATTGACGACGATGAAGGCGAACATAATCGCCATCCCCAGAAACGTCATGAACTCGTACATGTTACTGGTCGGGATATGACCTCCGCCCGCCCAACGTGTAAAGAAGAACGTCAGATGCGCAGCGAAGCCGAGCAGTGAGACGATATAAGCGACACGTCCCCAGCGGCGCACATGCTCCTCTGGGCTCCGGTTGCTCCACTTGCGTCCGAGCGCAGTAACGCCGTAAAACATAAAGCCAAAGCAGTATAGAAAGAATGCGACGATAAACGCGTCGCTGCTGAAATCAAGCAAACTCACGATTTGTTCCTCCCGTTATCGAGCGACTTCGGCTCTACGACGATGCCTATACCACGTAGCGCGGAAGCGACCTCGGCACGCATGCCGTAATTATTCTTGTTCGTATGTGCGCCAAGCGTCACTTGTCTGTCATCGATACGAAGCCATATTCTGCGGTGATGCCAGTAAGAGCCGATCAGCAGACCGAACATCGAAATCCCAGCGCCGAACCAGATGTATGGCATTGCGCGATCTGTGCGGATATTTAGTGACGTCTCTACAGGAGCAAACTCTACGCCAGTCATAGCTGGCACCTTGATCTCAAACCTCTTGGCAAGATCACCGTTTATCATATCCTGGCTGAAACGGACTTTATCGTTCTGCTTCGGAAAATACATATATGGCTCGCCACCAGCCGCGAGGTCCGGCCCCTTCAGAACGAATACAAACGCAGGCGCATTCGGCTCGCGAGACTTCGTCGTCGGCTTGCCTTCCGCATCCAGCGCAAAGTCCATATACGTTTGCTTCAGTTCAAGCGAGTAAGGTCCGAGGTTGTACGCAAGCTTCGGATCCTTCATCTCAAGATTGAACGGACCATACGTCTTGCCTGTTTTATGATCGATCAGCACCGGATTGACCGCCGCAAGCTTAGGCGTATCGTCGAATCCGAACTGATAAGCTTTCAATCCCTTATAAGAAAGCGGGTCATTCACGACGATATTGTGCTGCTTAACTTCGGTCAGCTGCGGCTGCTTCGACGGATCGTCGCAATCGGCGCTGCAAGTATACAGCACTGCTCTCGTCTCATAGAGCTTTGCACGGGCAGTACCTTTGAGTTCCTTAGGCAGCTCCGCATCCGTATAATAGACGATCGTGAATTTCTCGTTCTTAATATAGTACTTCGTATCGGGGATCTGAACGGTAGAGCCTTCCGGCACCGTCACGTAGTTATCCATCGCCCAGCCTGGAAGTGACCTGAGCAATACAGCAAGAAGGAACACGATGAGTCCGATATGGTTAATATAAGGACCCCAACGGCTGAACCGGTATTTCTCCGCGAGCAGCGAATTGCCATCTTGGTGTACGCGATAATGCTTGCGCTTCAGCTGCTCACCGAGGTTGCTTGTCCACGTTTCTTCCGAGCCTTCCACCGCACCTGTATATACCGTCTTCTGACGGGTCAGGAATGTGTTATGCTTACGGATTTGCTGCTTGTTGAGTGCTCGATATAGTGGCAGCACCCGATCAAGGCTGCATATAACAAGCGAAGTGCCAATCATGACTAGCAGAAGGATAAACCACCACGACTCGTACGTATTCGAGAAGCCGAGTTTGTAATACCATTTGCCGATCCAGCCATATCGTTCCTCATAATAGGTAGAAGGATCGAATGAAATGAAGGCATTTTCCTGTGTAAAAATCGTTCCGATCATCGCCGCCAGCAGCGTAATGAGAATGAGCCGGATCGCGACTTTAACCGACGAGAAGAACTTCCACACGTGGTCAATTACATTTGGATTGGACTTCTGCGAGCGGCGGGCAATGCCGTCGTAACGCATTTCAAGCGGCGCATCATTCTCCTGTTCACCGACTTCGAGCGGATAGCCGCAGCTTTCGCATAAGACGGTGCCTACCGGATTCTGGTGGCCGCACTCGCATTTCGTATTTTCAAAATCTAACACTTGTAGCTACCTCCTTCACGGCTAGGACTTCAGCAGCTTCGTGATGCGCTCATCCATGTCCTTTTCCGCCATTGCACCGACGAAAACATCCATAATCGTTCCGTCTGGCTTCACAAAGAAGGTTGTAGGATACGACCTTAAACCGTATTTACTCTGTACATCGTTGCGTTCGTTGCGCAGAATGGTGTAATTGATGTCGTATTGCTTCACGAAATTGTTTACAGCCATGCTGTCTTCACCTAAATTAATACCAACTACTTCGAGCGGTTCCCCACTATGCTTCTTGTACTGAGCGACCAAATCCGGCGTCTCCGTTACACAGCCCGGACAATATGTACCCCAGAAATTGATGACAAGCGCCTTCCCCTTGTAATCAGACAGACGATGTGTCTTCCCGTCTGTGCCAAGGAGCGCAAACTCCGGAGGCTTGGCCCCTTTGCGAGGAAGCTGTCCATCCTTCGCTGCAAACAACGAATGACCGATCGCATAACCTCCGAGCAGCAGGACGCCGAGAAAAATAACCAATTGAATCATTCTGCGGTTCGATTTCATAAAGTAACGTCATTCACCGCCTGTTCTTATGCTGCAAAATACTTCATTTGGACTATATTCATTATAACGAAAACTGGACGGCAATTGAGGTTGCCGCCGCTTGTTATTTTTGAATTTTATGTGTCTTGGTCGCCGCTCCACGCAGCTCATTTACTTCCTTCGGCGTTAGATGGCGGAACTTGCCACGGGCTAGTCCATGCAAGCCGAGTTCGCCGAAGCGGATCCTTCTCAGCAGCACTACAGGATGGTTGATCGCATCGAACATCCGGCGTACCTGACGGTTCCGTCCTTCATAGATCGTAATCGTAATCGTTGCCTGATTCTTCTCTGTGTTAACGTCGTGATATTCAACTTCAGCAGGCGCGGTCATTCCGTCCTCAAGCAGAATGCCTTGCTGCAGCCGCTCCAGCGCGGAGCCATGCGGAATGCCCTTCACTGTCGCCCAATACGTCTTCGGCACGTGATGGCTTGGATGCGTCAGCAAATTGGCGAATTCGCCGTCGTTGGTCAGCAGCAGCAGCCCTTCCGTATCGTAATCCAGCCGTCCGACCGGATAAACACGCTCTTTAATGCCTGGCAAGTAATCCTTAACAACCTTACGGCCTTGCGGATCGCTTGCGCTTGTAATAACGCCTTTCGGCTTATGAAGCATTAGATAAAGCTTGCTCTCGCCCTTGATCTGGCGCCCTTTAACCGTAATAACATCCACGGCCGGATCAGCCTTCACACCTAGCGTTGTGACCGGTTCACCATTAACCTCGACAACACCGGACAAAATCAATTCCTCACATTTGCGGCGCGATGCGACTCCCGCCTGCGCTAAAATCTTCTGTAAACGTTCCAAATGATCTTCACCTCACCCACCATCATACCCTAAATGATACAAGGAAAGAAAGTGTACGTACGGCAAATAAGCTGGCTACATGGCATAACTATGTTTTATGTTGTAATGCCAAATAGCCCTCATTAGCGAATACCGCTTCATAGGCGGCATTCAGCGAACTCGGGCTTGCACTCTAAGTACGGTTATTGGAAGACGATAAGACAAACGATGATTGCAGCTAAGAAGCCGACCAAATCGGAGAATAGTCCTACTTTAAGCGCATACTTGCTTCTGCGAATGCCGACTGCGCCGAAATAAACGGTTAACACGTACAGCGTTGTATCCGTACTGCCTTGAATCGTCGAGGCAATTCGCCCGATCATCGAATCGGGTCCATAGGTCTTAATCAGCTCGGTCGTGAAGGCGAGCGAGCCCGCTCCTGTAAGCGGACGAAGCAGACCGAGCGGCAGTACCTCGCTTGGAATGCCAAGCCCGTCAAACAGCGGACGTATGAGCGAAGCCATCATATCCATTGCACCGGAGGCGCGGAACATGCTGATCGCAACCATCATGCCGACCAGATGCGGAATGATGTTGATGGCGGTACCGAAGCCATCCTTAGCCCCTTCGATGAACGTTTCGTAGACCGGTACTTTTTTGAATGCAGCATAAAGCGGGATGAAAACAATCATGAACGGGATCAGCCAGGCTGATATCGTCGTGATCCATTCATACAATGGCCTCACCCTTTCCTTGTCCTGCAGCGGCAGATCCAGGCGGCGCTTGCGGCATCGCATCACTATGATGTTTGCTGGCATGATCGGTCCACTTTGGCGGTTTGCGCTTGTCACGTGTGCGGTACCAACGGTCCGCGAATATGGCTGCTGCGGTTGCAATTAAAGTGGCTGCAAGTGTTGTGCCGACGATTTCGGCGGGGTGTACAGAGCTGTAGGTCATTCGAATGGCAATTAACGTAGTCGGTACGAGGGTAATACTTGAAGTATTGAGCGCCAGCAGCGTACACATCGCCGCTGACGCTGTTTCTTTATCCGGATTGAGCTTCTGAAGCTCCTGCATCGCTTTAATGCCCATTGGCGTTGCTGCATTGCCGAGTCCGAGTATGTTGGCGCTCATGTTGCTCATAATGTAACCAAGCGCCGGATGCCCTTTAGGCACATCTGGGAAAAGAAACCGGACAACTGGCTGGAGCATAACCGCAATCTTGCGGAGCAGTCCTGCATCTTCGCCTATTCGCATAAGCCCCATCCAGAACACCATGACGCTGATGAGGCCAAAGCTGACCGTGACGCCGCTCTTGGCGCCTTCGAACGCCGCTTCGGTCAGAGCTTCCATTCTGCCATTCACGATAGCGCAGACGAAGCTGACGGCTATGAAGAATAGCCAAATAAAGTTTACCATCCCGCCGCCTCCTTCCCACCAAACAAGGTCGACAAGGTCGTTTTTAAAGCGTGCCAGAACGTATCGGATGAAAGTGAACCGAACGCCGCCGCGGACGAATCACCGCCGATTACCCACGAAGGCTTATCCGCCACTTTAATGCGCTGGCTCTGTGAATCATATACCGGTGTAGAGCCGATCTTCGTTTCCCCGACAAACCAGTCGATCGTCCCCCGCTCACCTAGCAAATACGCCGTCGTATTCACATCGATTAGGTTCATCTTCGAGTGAAGCTGTTCCTTCTCGCCTTCGGCAAACGGATAGACGAGCGTCCGCCCGACCGCGAGCGGATAGCCGTTGATCGGCTGCCCTTTATGCGCAACCTCGCTTAGATGATAATTAGCAAAGCCAAAATTGAGCAGCTTCTGATGATCGTTCCAATCATCGCCATCATTTAAGGTAACCGCGACAAGCTGCTGACCATCGCGTGTTGCCGAGCTGACGAGGCAGCGAAGCGACTTCTTCGTGTAGCCGGTTTTGACGCCGTCCGCCCCATCGTACATCGTGAGCATTTTATTTTTATTTTTCCAAAGATAGTCCCATTGATCGTTCGGATTCGGCGCGGTTTTTCGCTGTGTCTTCACAATCTCCTTGAATATCGGATTCTTCAGCGCATATGCTGTCAGCTTCGCCAGATCGTTCGCAGATGAATAATGCCCTTCCGCATCGAGACCGCTCGGATTCATGAACTGCGAGTTCTCAAGCCCAAGCATCTGTGCTTTCTCGTTCATCATGAGAACGAACCCCTCCTCTGAGCCGCCGACATGTTCGGAAATTGCCGTCGCAGCATCATTGCCGGACCTCAGCATCAGCCCGTACAGCATATTGAGGAGAGTCATTTTCTCCCCACGCTGCAAATAAATCGAGGAGCCTTCCTTGCCTGCCGCACGAATGCTCGTCTGAACTATATCGCTCAGATTGCCATGTTCAATCGCAACGATTGCCGTCATGATCTTCGTCAAACTCGCGATGAGCATCGGCTTGTCCCCATTTTGGCTATACAGAATCCGTCCAGATTCAACATCAATAAGCGCCGCTCCTCTCGCATGTGTCGTCACTGTTCTATTCGGTCCTTCAGCTGCCGAAGCCATATGAGTATTCGCCGAAGGCAAGCCCGAGAAGAAGATACAGCTGGCAGCAAACACGCGAAGTAGACCGATTGTTAAGCGGGTAAGCCTCATACAGTTCCTCCTAGTTTGCAAATGCGCTATTAAAAAACAAACATCCTTGTACAGTATATGAATGGGACATGAAATTATCCCAACCTGTCCAAAGGCTTATATGCGGAAAGGCAAAAAAAAGAAACCGTCCACAAGGGACGGTTCCTTCCTCCATTAATGTCCATCCATACTTTCGATGAGAACGGATTCCAATCCACTATCGCTCGCGGACGAATTTTTCTTGAACATGGTTTGAATTTTCTCGAACACCTGTGGTGCGGAATCAATAACTTTTTCCATAAGATGGGTCTGGTTATCAAGCGGTACAATCCGGACACCTTGACTACCTACAACGAGAAAAGCAATTGGTGTAATGGAGACCCCACCGCCGCTGCCGCCGCCAAATGGCAGCTGCACATCTGCGTTATGCGTATCTCCCTTCGAACTATGCTCGTCGAAGCGAATATCGCTGCCGCCTGCTACGAACCCGAAGCCAACTTTGCTTATTGGCATTATGACGCTTCCGTCTGGGGTTTGGACAGGATCGCCGACAATCGTGTTGACATCGACCATTTCTTTAATATTTTCCATTGCGGTTTGCATTAAGCCTTGAATTGGATGGTCAGTCATCGTAAGTTTCGTCCTCCTTGATCGAAGCGTTAATCTGCACCTTGCCGAATATAGCGTTCCCTCGCGCAATGCTCATTATGTAATTAATTGCGCATCAGGATTCGCTGCAGCCCTATAAATCCACCTGGTATATTCTGGGATTTGCGCATTTTGAAGATAAGACGAATCGCTGCGAAGATTGCATACCCAAACGCCAGCTTCGCTGTGAATTGGCCTTCTGTCTTGAAGTAAACGCGCTGATAAATGGGGTCAACCGATACGTTCGGCTCTGCTGTCAGTCGGATGAACTGTGACAGCACACCAATCGCGGTTGTCTTCACCGACCAGATGAGACCTGTCAACATGGCCGTCCACATCGCATCATCTACGCCCACAGTCGTCTGCCACTTCCACTCTGTCAGCTTCACGTGAGAAAGTGTTTTGCGAACCCAGCCCATCATATCTTGTGTCTGCTTCAGCAGCAGCTGTGCCCGATCGATCGAATTCATAATGGTGTGAGAGTTAATATTCTTCATTAGCGAATCGGTATCCGCTCCGCCGGCATTCTCTGCCGTCTTCTCTTCCTTGACCTCCACATTCGTTAACTTAAACTTGACGACTGGTAGCTGCCAATGATAGTGGATAAGCCCAAACAGCGCACGAATGCGAAGCTCGGCATCATCATCAGTACCGATCCGCTGCATATGCCCTCGAATAACAACTGGCGAAAGCGCAGCAATAAGCAGCAGCAAAAAAAAGAGACCTGTCCCGATCATCCATCCGAACGGGTAGCCAAGCATAGCGCTTCCCCCATTTCCCTTAATTGGTCGGATATAGTATGACCTTGCGGACAAATCTCATTCTTTAATCTTCATGCTCATTATGCGGTGCGAAATCAGATTCCGATTCCGATTCCGATTCCGGCTCTAATCCAGGCAATGGCATCTCCTCAATCGTCATCTGACGGCCTTCGAACCGTTCAAACAGCAACTGGGTCTGCTCATCAAGCGAATCATCCGGAATCGACGAAGGCTCAGGAAGTGCATCGAGGCCAGCAAGGCCAAAGTAATCGAGGAAGGACTTGGTCGTTCCATATAGAATCGGACGGCCGATCTGCTCGGCACGACCCACCTCTTCAATTAAGTCCTTGTTGACTAGCGATTGAAGCGCCCTGTCGCTCTTTACACCGCGAATCTCTTCAATCTCAACTCGCGTGATCGGCTGGCGGTAAGCGACAATCGACAATGTCTCCAGCGCAGCTTGCGATAAGCTCGAACGCGAAGGCGAGTAAGCCATACGTTCAAAATACGCCGCATGCGCCGGATTCGTCGTCAGCCGGTATGCGCCAGCAACGAAGGAGACCTGTACGCCACGTTTCTTGCTCTTCAATTCCTTCGTGAGATCACCGACCAAGCTTCCCGTTATTACTGCATCCAGCTGAAGAATTTCGGCAAGCTGCTTCGTCGTAAGCCCCTCATCTCCAGCCATAAACAGCAGTCCCTCAATAATCGACCTCAGTTTCGAGAAGTCCATCTAGGGCCGCATCCCCTCTCCAGTGCACGACAATATCATCAAACAGGCTGTTCTGAAAACAGCGAATATGCTTCATCTTCATCAGCTCGAGAATCGCCAGGAATGTAACCACGATCTCATGCCGGCTCATATCCTCCCGGATCAGCTTGGAGAAACGAACCGTCTCGAATTCGCGCAGCACATCGATGATATCGCGAATCCGGTCTTTAACCGAAATCTCATCACGCTGAATGGTTGCAATGATATTTCGTCTCGAAGCCTTACGAAGCGCCTTCTGGAAAGCTGCAATGAGATCGCCGACATTTAAGCCTTTGACAGGATTCTCAGGCACGACTTTCATGAAAGGAGTCAAATCTTCCGGTTCCTTCGTGTATACGAGGCTGCGCTCAAATTCCTGTTCCCTGAGCTGCTCGGCAATTTGCTTATATTTGCGGTACTCCACCAGCTTAGCGATGAGCTCGTCACGAGGGTCCAGCCCATCATCGGGCCATTCCTCGTATTGGTCATCATCAATGATTGGCGGCTTCGGCAGGAGTTGCTTGCTCTTAATGGAGAGCAGCGTTGCCGCCATGACGAGGAATTCGCTCGTTACCTCGAGCTCAAGCACCTGCATCGCATTCAAATAGTCCATATATTGATCCGTAATTTCGCTGATGGACACCTCATGAATGTCGATTTCCGCTTTATCAATAAGATGAAGCAGAAGATCGAGCGGGCCTTCGAACGATTCCAGTTTATACGTCACCGCCATGGCGAGTGCCAACTCCTAAACAAGAAAAATGATTTACTTTCGAGCTATCCTACTTCTTAGCCTTGAAGCACTTTCGTCAAATTCGCCATTTCAATTGCAGTAACAGCCGCTTCCCAGCCTTTGTTGCCGGCTTTCGTGCCTGCACGCTCAATCGCTTGCTCGATCGAATCTACTGTCAGCACGCCGAAGATCGTCGGAATGCCTGTCTTCAGGGCGATTGCCGCAACACCTTTAGCTGCTTCATTGCACACATAGTCAAAATGTGGAGTTGATCCCCGAATAACCGCACCAAGCGTGATGACTGCATCATACTTGCCGCTCTCCGCCATCTTCTGCGCGATGAGCGGAATTTCGAATGCGCCTGGCACCCATGCTACATCCACTTCGTTATCTGCTGCGCCATGACGCTTGAACGCATCAAGCGCGCCACCAAGCAGCTTGCTGGAAATAAATTCGTTGAAACGGCCGACTACGACGCCGTAACGTAAACCTTCAGAAATTAAATGGCCTTCAAATACATGTGGCATTAATGATTCATCCTCTCGTATGTCCCTTAATAGGTTAAGGGCTTATCTGATATTTGGATTCTTATTAGTTGTTGGTTACATCATCGAATTTAAGCAGATGGCCAAGCTTTGATTTCTTCGTTTGCAAGTAATTGTTGTTGCTTTCGTTCGCATCCATCTGGATCGGAACACGCTCGACCACTTCAATACCGTAGCCTTCAAGCCCACGGATCTTACGTGGATTGTTCGTGAGCAGACGCATTTGGCGAATGCCGAGATCCTTCAAAATTTGTGCGCCTATACCATAATCGCGCAAATCGGGAGCAAAACCAAGTTTAATATTCGCATCAACCGTATCCAATCCCTGCTCCTGTAGCTGATAAGCCTTTAATTTGTTAATGAGGCCAATTCCGCGACCTTCCTGACGCATATAGAGAAGTACGCCTTTGCCGGCTTCATCAATCTGGCGAAGCGCCGCTTCCAGTTGCGGACCGCAATCACAGCGGTGCGAGTGGAATACATCGCCAGTCAAGCATTCCGAATGCACGCGGACAAGCGTTGCCTGTTCAGGATCAATATCGCCTTTAACAAGCGCAACATGCTCTTTGTTATCCACTTCGTTCGTATACGCTACAGCCCGGAATACGCCGAAGTCCGTAGGCATCTTCACATCGACGACGCGCTCCACGAGCTTCTCTTTCTCGTTGCGGTAATGGATTAGCTCGCGAATCGTGATGAGCTTCAGTCCGTGCTTCTCTTTGAATTCAATCAGATCCGGCAACCTCGCCATCGAACCGTCTTCCTTGATGATTTCGCAGATAACCGCAGCTGGCGCAGAGCCGCACATACGCGCTAAGTCAATCGCCGCTTCGGTATGGCCTGCACGGCGTAGCACGCCGCCCTTCTTCGCAATAAGCGGGAAGATATGACCAGGTCTACGGAAGTCGTCCGCCTTCGTCTTCGGATCAATCATGGCCTGAACAGTCTGCGACCGCTCATACGCTGAGATGCCGGTCGACGTCGAGACATGGTCCACGGAGACGGTGAACGCTGTACCATGGTAGTCAGTGTTGCGCTGTACCATTGGCGGCAGATCCAATTCTTCCGCTCGCTCCTGCGTAATTGGGACACATACTAATCCGCGCGCTTCCGTAATCATGAAGTTGATGATTTCCGGTGTCGCTTTGCTCGCCAGTGCAATCAGATCGCCTTCATTCTCGCGGTCTTCGTCATCAACAACAATGACTGACTTGCCGAGCAGCAAATCCTGTATCGCTTCTTCAATCGTATTAAATGCTTGATCGCTCATTACGCTCACACCCCTTATCGTTAGAAAAATCCGTTCTCAGCCAGAAACGCCGCCGTAATGCCGTTCTTTGCTGCCGGCTTGCTGTCTGCGTCCTGCGTGTCTCCGGCTCCTTTGAAGTGGAGCAGATGATCGACGTATTTCCCAAGCACATCGCATTCAATATTAATGACGCTGCCTGCCTGCTTCCATTGAAGCGCAGTTTCACGCAGCGTGTGCGGGATTATAGACACTGAGAAGCTGTTATGATCTGCTCGCACGACGGTAAGACTGATGCCATCCAGCGTGACCGAGCCTTGCGGAATAACGTAGCGCATGAGCGCGGGGTCATGCGGCCTGATCGTGTATACAACCGCATTATCTTCGTTCTCGCGGGAGACGATTGCGCCTGTGCCGTCCGCATGTCCTTGTACGATATGCCCGCCGAAGCGACCACCCGCCTGCATAGCCCGCTCGAGGTTCACTCGTTCGCCAGGACGCATATCTTTGAGGTTCGTATGGCGGAACGTCTGCGGCGTCACATCGACTGTAAACACATTCGAGCCCATCTCCGTCACCGTCAAGCAAACACCATTTATTGCGATGCTGTCGCCGATTGCTGCATCCGTGAGGATACGTAAAGCTTCAATGGAAAGCACCATTGCTTCGCCTCGTTTATACGTGCGCTTCAGCGTTCCAATCTCTTCAATAAGTCCTGTAAACATGTTTCGTTGTCCCCTCTCCCTTCGCTATAGTTTGGGGTTTATCAGCTGCGAGCAGCTGTATAATCCGGATAGCCGCTAAGCAGGAAGTCTTGCCCGACCCGCTCCACCTGCATCTCCTTGAATGCTATCGCATCTGCCATCAGCTCGAAGCCATTAAAATCAAAAACGCCTGTTGACTCAGCCCCGCCGATTACCTTCGGAGCGATAAACAGCAGCAGCTTGTCGATGAGGCCTTGCTCAAGCATCGCCCCGTTCAGCTTGCCGCCGCCCTCGAGCAAGATCGAACCGATCTCGCGCTCACCAAGCTTCCGCATGGCATCAGCAAGATCGACACGGCTTCCGCTTCCGCAAGCGATCACCTCAGCGCCAGCCGCTTCAAGAGCAGCACGCCGCTCAGCGTCCACTCCATCTACAGTGAGCACGATGACCCGTGCAGTACGGTCCTGAAGCAGTCGCGACTCGAGCGGCAGACGCAGCTTCGAATCGACGACGATGCGCGCGGGATGCACCGCCGGTACGCTCAAGCGCGTCGTCAGCTCAGGATCATCTGCCAGCGCGGTTTCCACGCCGACCATAATGCCCATATGCTGGTGCCGGAGCGTATGCGTTACCGCCCTCGCTTCCGGCCCGCTCACATACCGACTGTCGCCTGTCTTCGCGGCAAGCTTGCCGTCCAGCGTCATGGCGGACTTCATCGTCACGAACGGCAGCCTCGTCACGATGTACTTGTTGAACATCTCGTTCATTCGCAACGACTCTTGCTCAAGCAGTCCGACTTCCACTTCAATGCCGGCTTCGCGCAGCCTGGTAATGCCTCTGCCTGCCACCTGTGGATTCGGGTCCGTACAGGCGACGACTACTCGCTTCGCCCGCGCCTCGATAATCCGCTCGCAGCATGGCGGCGTCCGCCCGTGATGGCTGCACGGCTCCAGCGTGACATACACCGTCGCGCCTTCCGCCTGATCGCCTGCCATCTTAAGCGCATGGACTTCAGCATGACCTTCACCGCGGCGAAGATGTGCACCAAGCCCAACAATCCGTCCATCCTTGACGACGACACAGCCGACGATCGGATTAATATCCGTCTGACCCTTCGCCTTCTGCGCCATATCGAGCGCAAGCCGCATATACATTTCATCATTCAACACTTCAATGGACATAACAAAAATCACCCCATGGCTGGCGATCAGCCAACGGGGTGATGGGTTTCAAAAAAACATGAAACGTGAAAGGGACGCATTCGAAGACACATTCAAACAAACTCAGCAACTATGTGAAAAAATGAACACAGTTGGCGAGACATGAAAAAATGGAATTCGCGTACCGTCTCCTTCTCCCATCCAGACTATACTGTCGGTCCCGGATTTGCACCAGGTCCACCGTTTCGCTTCGGTCCTGCTCCCCGCATAGGGTTCGCCAACTGAAGCAACCCGGGTCACGGACTGACAAAGTTAACAGCTGTCATTCGCTTAAGCGAGAAGAGCAGCCCTTTGATCACCGCCGGTTGGGAATTTCACCCGACCCCGAAGGAAAAACGCAAATACTTTGAGGAAATGTTACCACTTACGCCTTGAAAATGCAACTTGTTTTCAACAATTCCGACTTACGGACTCGCTTTTATACAAGTTCCCTATAATGCAAAACCCGCAGTTGGCCTATGAAGACCAAACTGCGGGTTCAAAATTACGCGTCGTAAACTTCGACTTTTTCCATTTTGTCGCGGCCTTGGAGTGCATCAACATGCTCCATGCCTTGAGTCACTTTACCAAACACCGTGTGACCGCCATCGAGGTGCGGTTGTGGCGCGTACGTGATGTAGAACTGGCTGCCGCCTGTGTTACGGCCGGCATGCGCCATCGCAAGCGCACCGCGCTCATGCTTGTTCGGGTTGATCTCGCAGTTAATTTGGTAGCCAGGGCCGCCAGTGCCTGTGCCGTTCGGGCAGCCGCCTTGAGCGACGAAACCAGGAATAACGCGGTGGAACGTCAAACCGTTGTAGAAGCCAGAGTTCGCAAGCTTCTCGAAGTTAGCTACTGTATTTGGAGCATCCTGATCGTGCAAATCGATGTGGACTTCCGAACCGTTAGCTAGTGTAATCTTTGCTTTCTTTGCCATTGTGGAAAAGCCTCCTTGATTATTTAGCTGCAGATGCTTGCTGCATCCGTGCAGGGACGAGGTCGTTACCGACAATATCATCCAACGATTCACGTTTTACAGCCAGGTCTGCTGCACCGTCTTTTACGAAGACAACTGCAGGGCGGCGAATGCGGTTATAGTTGCTCGCCATAGCATAATTGTACGCGCCTGTGCAGAATACAGCAAGTAAATCGCCATTATTCGCCTTAGGAAGCTCAATATCGATAATTAATTTGTCGCCGCTCTCGCAGCATTTGCCCGCAACCGTAACGGTTTCTTCGGCCGCATCATTCGCACGGTTCGCAAGAATCGCCTCGTATCTGGACTCATAAAGCGCTGGGCGCGGGTTGTCCGTCATGCCGCCGTCAACTGCGATGTACTTACGTACGCCAGGGATATCTTTGCTTGTCCCTACCGTGTACAACGTTGTACCTGCATCGCCGACCATGCTGCGGCCCGGTTCAACCCAAATCTCAGGAAGCGGGTAGCCTGCTGCCGAGAAGTTGGACTTGATCGAATCCGTGATTGCTTTCACGTATTGCGAGATTGGAAGCGGTGTGTCGCCATCTACATAGCGGATACCGAAGCCGCCGCCAAGGTTGATGACGCGGAACAGAATGTTCAGCTCATCACGTACTTGTACCGCGAAGCCAGCTACTTTATCAACCGCCATCACGAAGCCTTCAACTTCGAAGATCTGCGAGCCGATATGCGAGTGAACGCCGAGCAGCTCAAGATTCGGTTGAGCGGAAGCTTCTTGAATCGCTTTGTACGCTGTACCATTACCAACGTCGAAGCCGAACTTGGAATCCGTCTGACCTGTCGAGATGTAGTCATGTGTATGTGCTTCTACGCCTGGCGTAATACGGAGCAGGATATTGACCTTCTTGCCTTTGTCGCCCGCGAGCGCGTTCAGCAAGTAAAGTTCATTGAAATTGTCGACTACGAAGCAGCCGATGTTCGCATCAAGCGCCATATTGATTTCTTCCGGCGTCTTGTTGTTACCGTGGAAGTGAATGCGTGCAGCAGGGAAGCCTGCTTTCAATGCTGTATAAAGCTCTCCGTCGGAAACGACATCAAGCGATAGATCTTCTTGTTCTGCAATCGCGCACATCGCCATAACGCTGAACGCTTTGCTTGCATATGCGACTTGGAATTTCAAGCCTGCTGCGCGGAATGATTCTACATATTCGCGTGCGCGCTGGCGAACGAGAGCCTCGTCGACAACGTAAAGCGGCGTTCCGAATTGAGCAGCCAGTTCAGTCGTATCACAACCACCAATAACTAAATGACCTTGTGCGTTGATTTTGCTAGTACCGTGTAAATACATATATTTCCCCTCCGAGTTCTCCTGGCTATACCCATAGTTAATGTTTGCACCATTTAACATCAGTATAGCGCATTCGGTCCATCCCCGAAATGGATAATTTCACATTTGATTTGCATTTTTTTCATCGCGTTTCTAAATCAGTGCTCATCGTTAGGCATACGGTCACGTTGCTGCGGCTTCAAATAATTCGGCCTTGTACGGTTTGACAGCACCGGAACACGGATGAAAATGCTCATAAGCGCTTTTGCGTCAAACGGAATAAATGGCCACATGTAGGGGCGGTTGAACGAACGCATCAGTGTCAAATAGACGACGAACAGCGTCGTAGCAATCATAAAGCCGGGCACTTTGAAAATAGCGACCGTCACTATGAGCAGCAGTCTGACGATCCGATTGGCGAGCCCAAGCTCATAGCTCGGCGTTGCGAACATACCGATTGCCGAGATCGCCATATAGAGTACAACCTCGTTGACGAACAGCCCCGTCTTGACGGCAATATCGCCGATTAAGATCGCGGATATCAAGGACATTGCGGTAACGAGCGGTGATGGCGTATGGATTGCGGCCATCCGCAGAAGATCGACCCCCAATTCAGCGAGCAGAAACTGGGCGACCATCGGAATTTTGCCCGCCTCCTGTGCGCCGATGAAGCTTAAGCCCGGTGGCTTGAGCTCCGGCCGCAGTGTGAACAGAAACCAGAGCGGCAGCAGGAACAAGGACGCCGTAATACCGATAAAACGTACCCAGCGCAAGTACGTGCCAATAAATGGCGTCTGCCGGTTCTCCTCTGCATGCTGGATCAGATCGAAAAATGTCGTCGGTAGAATCATTACGCTCGGCGTCGTATCCACAAACAACGCGATATGTCCTTCCATCAAATTAACAGCTACCGTATCCGGACGTTCAGAATAACGGACCAAAGGATATGGATTCCAGCCGCGCTTCACGGTCGCTTCCTCCAACTGCTTATCCGCAAGCGGGAGACCGTCTATCTTGATCAGCTTGATTTTGTCCTTGATCGATTTCAATAACTCTTTATCGACAATGTCATCAATATATGCGACACAAATATCCGTTTGCGTCCGGTCGCCGACCCGCATAATTTCGTAGCGCAGCTGCTTGTCCCGCAGTCTGCGGCGTACTAAGGTGACGTTGGTCAGCATCGTCTCAACAAAGCCGTCACGTGAACCGCGGACAACGCGTTCAAGAGAAGGCTCCTCTGGATTACGGGCCGGGAAGGTTTTGGCATCGATCAGAATCGCAGTCGCCTCGCCGTCGATGAACATCGCCGTGCCGCCAGAGAGAACATTGGTCATCACATTATCCCAATCCTGCTCCTTCACGACTTGAATAGCTGGGACATAAATATCGAAGAACGAGTGAAGGGCATCTGAGGACAGACTATCAGACTCCAAGAAGGTAAGCCGCTTGAGAACCTCGGTTAGAACCGTATCTTTGGCGAACCCGTTCATAAAGTAGAACGCAGTCCGTTTGTTGCCAAACGTCATCTCACGCACGACGATATCAAAGCTTGTTTTATAGCCGACATCCTCCACCAGCTTCGAGATGACGTCATCAATCTTCGTTGGAATCGGCTTGACCGATTTCTCCTGATGATTCTTTGGTTGTTTATAGTGGCTGATAATGGGCAGCTCAGACTCATCGAACGGCGGTTCGGTGAATAAAATCTTCTCTTGGCTCTCAGTATGGCCCTCTGCTAGATGCTCTGCTCTAGCTCCTGCCTCCTCCGATTTGTTCTGGCCATGCTCATCGTACCAGAATACGTGCACCGGCTTCTTAAACGAAGCGCCGGATTGATCTTCCCCATTCTTATCGCGATCAGTCATACGGTATCATCCTTTCATCGAGACAATCCTTCTACTTACGATCCATCATCCAACCATTGAAATACGAGCCAATCAAACAACGAACCGGTTACTTTCCCAAGTACCATCGCCATTACGAGACCGACCATATAGCGACTCAGCCGCATCCGCTTCGCGAGAATCGGGAGCACATTCATCACCTCGGTCAGCGCGGCGCCTAGCATGCCGACGAATATGCCGTCGAACGTTCCAATGATCGCAAGCGTCACCGTTCTCGGGAGCCATAGCCTCCATTCGAGGAAGTCTGCCAGCGACCAGAAGACCGCTCCGCTCATCACAGCAGTCTCAAACCAGATCGACTTGCGAAATGCATACGCAATTTGCGCGAGCCTTGGAATAATGTCCAGCACGATTAAGAGCGCCACGAACGCACTGCCGACGCCGAGCCCACCGGCGAATCCGAGCACAGCGACGAACAGGTCGGCCGCGATCATCCTAACCATCGTCTATACCTGCTTCCTGCTCTTGCTTGTCCGGCTTGTCCGGCTTGTCCAGCTTGTTCGACCGCTGTTGCTCGACCGGCTCACTCTTCTTGCGCATCTCATCCGCAATGACGTAGGCATTGACGTTCTCTTCATACATGTAAAGCTCGACCTCGAGCGGATTAGGCTCTTCATTGAACCTTTTTCGAAACAGATGGTTGAAGAATACGAGCATTCCGACGCCAATTCCGATTGAGTAAGGCACCTGAAACCATAGCGGGTGTTCGATCTTCCTGCCTGTAACCAGTTCCGTAATCCGAGTATGGACGTCCTTCATATTGACATCAGTATGGAAATTCATTATCGCAAGACCTGCACCGAAGAATAGCAGCAGCCAAGCCAACATGAGAACCCACATGCGAGGCTTGCGCGGCTCATCAGCGACAATGACGAGCACCTGCGGATCACCATAAGAATCGACAACCGTACCCGGCGCTGCATCCCGTATCATTTTCACGATTTGGAGCAAATCAATGACGACCCGATTGCCGTCCTGCTGCCGGTGACGATGAAGCACAAGCGACTCCATCTGCTTCTCAAGGGCAGAATCACTGGAAAATAAACGGGCCGCCCGTCCGAGCGTCACATGCTCGCCGGGTCTGATGCCCACCCGCTTGCGCAGCCGCAAATAGAGACAGGATCGCTGGCCTTCATTCATCCGCTCTCCCCCTTAGAGTTTTGTGCGATACATCCCAGATCTACTCCCTACGAGTACAGTTTCTCACTTCGGAAGCATAGGCTATCGTGTTCATTTCCTCGTTAGTATGATTAAAGGAGCGTCAGGATAATCAGAGCAAACGCAGCAAAAAAAGCCAAATCGCCCATGAGGGGCAACTTGGCTTTGCGTTGTACTTGCATGCCGCAGCAGTCACTGCGCAATTTGGTTGCGAATGAGCTGCAATATTTTCTTCTCCAGCCGTGACACTTGCACTTGCGAAATCCCGAGCCTCGCAGCGACCTCGGACTGGGTCTGATCGCGGTAATAGCGCAGGAATACGATGAGCCGTTCCCGCTCCGACAAGCCGCCGATCGCTTCATTCAGCGCCAGCTTATCGAACCAGCGTTCCTGCGAATCGTCCGCGATCTGATCCATAAGTGTAATCGGATCGCCGTCGTTCTCGAACACCGTCTCGTGAATCGAAGTCGGCGGCTTATTCGCTTCCTGTGCGAAGACGACATCCTCCGGCGTAATGCCTAGCCGCTCCGCCACTTCCTTGATCGTCGGGAGCCTGCCAAGCACCTTGGACAGCTCGTCCTTCGTCTTACGTACTTTATTGGCTGTTTCCTTCAGGGAACGGCTGACCTTGAGGGTGCCGTCATCCCGCAGGAAGCGCTGAATTTCTCCGATAATCATCGGCACTGCATAGGTGGAGAACTTGACCTCATAGGACAGGTCGAACTTATCGACTGACTTGAGCAGCCCGATGCAGCCGATCTGGAACAAATCCTCCGGCTCGTAGCCTCGCCCCATAAACCGCTGGACGACGGACCAGACTAGCCGAATATTGCATTGTACGAGCGTATCGCGCGCCAGCGTATCTCCGGATTGACTAAGCGCTATTAACCGCTTTACTTCCGAATCATCCAAATAAGGCTGCGCCGTTTGTTTCATATTGACATCCATGCGGTCCAACCCCTATGCGCCTAATTGAAAAGCGCTTTTTTCGATTCGATGCGCTTTGTCATCGCAATGGACGTCCCATTGCCCGGCTGGCTGTGTACGTCGAAGTCGTCCATGAAGTTCTCCATAATGGTAAAGCCCATGCCGGAGCGCTCCATCTCTGGCTTGGACGTATAGAGCGGCTGGCGCGCCAGGTCCAAATCTTCTATGCCTCGACCTTGATCCTTGACGATAAGTGTTACGGTGTCGCCTTCAATCTGACCTTCGATGGTGACCATGCCGCTTGGGTCGCTGTCGTAGCCATGGATGATCGCATTGGTTACCGCTTCGGAAATTGCTGTCTTCAGGTCGTTAAGATCCTCCAGCGTCGGGTCCAGCTGGGAGACGAAAGCCGCCACCGCAACACGCGCAAACGCTTCATTCTCCGAACGGGCGGAGAACGTAAGTGTCATCTCATTTCTTCCGTTCATGAAACGACCTCCAAACTTGTGAGCGCGAGCCGCTCGTTATCGTGAATCGGCAATATTTTAAACAAACCTGACAGCTCGAACAGCCGGTGGACGCTCTGGTTCACGTCGCATACGACCATTTTGCCGCCCTTGGCCTTCAGCTGCTTGTAACGGCCGAGAATGACTCCAAGTCCGGAGCTGTCCATAAACAGAAGTTCCTTCAAGCTAAGAATGACATGGGCGCTATTGCCGCGCAGAATCGCTTCCTCCATCTTGAACCGAACAACATCGGCCGTGTGATGGTCGAGCTCACCTCGCAGTCTAACAATGAGCACATTCCGGTAATGCTCCAATTCAACCTGCAGACTCATCTTGTTCACTCCTAATCTTAGTTTGCGCATCAAAGCGAGGGATAGGTTAGTGTTGAACAAGCATTTCTACGTTTCTGCTGCTATTTCCTGCCCCCCGACAAAACTAGAAGAAGAGTGCTATGAGCAGACAAAATACGCTTGAGCTCTGCAGATTTTGTATGTGAATTGTGCGGCTTACGAGAACAGGCTGCCGCAGGACCGTTTGAACAGCGTCCACCAGCCTGCCTTATTCACAGACGCCGGTGAATCAACAGCGAACTCCGTCAGCACCTGATCACCTTGGAAGACGATGAGCTTGCCGATCGGTTCATTGATTGTAATCGGCGCCTTTAGCGGATTCAGCTGCAGTTCATAGCGAATATCCTTCACGGAGCTGCCCTTCTTGAGCAGAACGCTGTAGGAATGCTTAGCCTTCAGCTCCATCGACGGCTGCACACCTTTTACAACTTGAACGGTGCCCATCGAATCGCCTTTTTTGAAAATCGTATGATTCATATACTGCGCGAACGAGTAATCGAACATTTGGGACACTTCTGCGTTGCGGGTCTTCGTGTTCGGCTCTCCCATAACTACGGCGATGACGCGCAGATTGTCACGGCGTGCAGTCGCGGTGAGACAGAATCTCGCTTCGTTCGTGAAGCCTGTTTTTAGGCCATCCGCGCCCGAATAGAACCGAACGAGCTTATTCGTATTTACGAGCCAGAACGGCTTCTCGCTCGACTTGCGAAGGTAGTCTTGGTACATGCCTGTATACTTCGTAATTTCGCTATGCTTGAGCAGCTCACGAGACATCACGGCAATATCATGTGCAGACGAATAGTGCTCTGCAGCAGGCAAACCATTACAGTTGGCAAAATGTGTATTTTTCAGTCCCAGTTCCTCTGCCCGCTTGTTCATCATATCGACGAAAGCAGACTCGGTGCCTGCGATCTTCTCCGCCATTGCGACGGATGCGTCATTGCCTGATGCGAGTGCAATGCCCTTCAGCATCTCATCAACACTCATCTGTTCGCCCGGCTCGAGGAAAATCTGTGAACCGCCCATCGAAGCGGCATACTCGCTCGTCGCTACTTTATCCGTCAGCTTGATGCGGCTCTGATCGAGCGCTTCCATGATGAGCAGCATCGTCATAACCTTCGTTATGCTCGCCGGCGGTAGTGCCGCATGGCTATTCTTCTCATAAATAATCGTACCGCTGTCAGCATCCATAAGAATTGCTGATCTTGCAGACGGAGCCAAATCCGCGCTCGCGGACGACGCCGTATTCGGTGCAGCCCCTTCTTTCGCCCAGCTTACTGCCGGTGCGGACAAAACCATCATCGCCGTTATGCTAATAACGAGCAGTGGTTTCCATTTGCTGTTCATAGGTTGTTCTCCTCCTGAATGGTAAGTCAAGCCGAGGCTCGGCTAAAATCTCCATTCCTAGTGTGGACGAACGAGGGGGAAATTATTCCAGAATTGAAAAATGTAGCGGGGGCCACCTCGAAGTCGAATGTTCCTCCGATCACTGTTGTATTTAAAGAATCATGAACAATTTTCAGAGGTGGATTTTCGAATACAAAGGCGAACACTGACATTTCTACAGAATCATTCGCCCCCTCCGTTTCACGCTGGAATAAAGGAAAGAGCAAAAAGGCTTGCCAGGGTGGATCTCCTGGCAAGCCTTTCTTTTTTGGGGGACAAACTGCTAACGGTTGTCAGGAACATTATTTTGCTATCCGTTAGCTCGCTTAATCAGCCCCTCTCCTACTTCAGCCAACCGTATGACTGCCACGCACACAAAAAAAGACCAACCAGCTCAGGCTGGTTGGTCTTCAATATCAAACACCTACAACCGCTTCACGCCATTCTCCGTCACAACGGAGAGCAGCAGCGGCGCCGGCTTAACCGGTTCGCCTGAGAACGTGTAGGCGCTGCGAACTTTCTCTGCAACTTCGCTCGTCGTCACATTTTCCTCACGAACATGCAGAAGCGCGAGCGTGTCGCCCTCACTCACTTTGTCACCAACTTTGCGCTTCATCGTGACGCCGACGGCGAAATCGATGACCGACTCCTTCGTCGCGCGGCCTGCGCCGAGCAGCATCGCCGCGAGTCCGAGCTCTTCCGCTTGAATCGCTTGTACATATCCGCCCTGCGTCGATTTCACTTCAAGGACAAACGGAGCCTGCGGAAGAAGCGACGGATCGTCCGCAACAGCCGGATTGCCACCTTGCGCTGCGACAAACGCTTTGAACTTCGCCAGCGCCGCACCGGACTCAAGCTTCACGCGAAGCATGGCTTCCGCTTCTTCGAGGCTATTCGCCTCTCCGCCAAGCACAACCATATGCGAACTCAGCGCGATACATAGCGCCGTCAAATCTTCCGGACCGCGTCCATGCAGCGTGTCGATCGCTTCTTGCACTTCAAGTGCATTACCGATCGCATAGCCGAGCGGCTGATCCATATCACTAATAAGCGCCGCTGTCTTGCGGCCCACTTCCGTGCCGATTTCCACCATCGCCCCGGCGAGCTTCTCGGAATCCTCAAGCGTCTTCATAAAAGCGCCGCTTCCTGTCTTCACGTCGAGCACAATCGCGTCCGCTCCCGCAGCGATCTTCTTGCTCATGACAGAGCTCGCAATGAGCGGAATAGACTCTACCGTAGCTGTTACATCGCGCAGCGCATACAGCTTCTTATCGGCAGGCGTCATATTACCGCTCTGGCCGATAATGGCGAGGCCAATATCGTTCACCTGTGCGATGAACTCGTCGCGTGTCAGCTCCGTGCGGAAGCCTTCCATCGCTTCCATTTTATCAATTGTACCGCCGGTATGACCGAGACCTCTGCCCGACATCTTCGCAACTGGAACGCCGCAAGACGCCACAAGCGGTCCAATAATGAGGCTGGTCTTATCTCCAACGCCGCCAGTGCTGTGCTTGTCTACTTTAGTGCCATGAATCGGCGACAGATCCACTTGATCGCCAGATTCCGCCATCGCCATCGTAAGAAACGCAGTTTCTTCCGCATTCATGCCGCGAAAATATACCGCCATTGCCCATGCCGAAAGCTGATAGTCCGGGATTTCGCCTTTACTGTAGCCTTCTATAAGAAATGACAGCTCGTCCTTTGTAAGAACGCCGCCGTTTCGCTTCTTTTGAATAATATCTACTGCACGCAAGCGTGAAGCCTCCTTAAGTCAATTCCGCATATGTACCTTTGCTTGCATTATCTCTGTGATGCCACTCGCTTATACTTCTCCCGCTGCTCTTTTACGATCATCTGATCGAGTGCTTGGCTGAGCAAAATGACTTCGGGATGAAGAAAGGTTTCCTTGTCTAGCGCCGCCGCAATCAACTTATTGCGCAGCCGCTCAAGCCGCTGGTTGTGATTTTCCATGTGAATCCCCGCTTATCTAAATAGATTCTCACGGACATTATACGACGATAAGAAAACAAAGAATGTCACATTGAGTCGAGGGTATTGTTACAATTTTGTTACAATTAGAGCAATGTTACGACACCTTGCACAAGGCCGAGGAACTGCGATTTCACCCGCTCCGTCGTCTCCATCACTTCATCATGCGAAAGCGGTTGATCGAGAATGCCCGATGCCATGTTGCTAATGCACGAAATGCCGAGCACTTCCATGCCGGAGTGCTTCGCCGCGATGACTTCGGATACCGTCGACATCCCGACAGCATCTGCACCCAAAATCCGCATCATGCGAATTTCTGCTGGCGTTTCATAGGATGGCCCGATTACCGCGATGTACACGCCCTCTTGCAAAGAGAAGCCTTGCTCCTTCGCAACACCGGCTGCCAGCTCGCGCATACGCTTGCTGTACGGCTGAGACATATCCGGGAAACGGACGCCAAGCGCCGAATCATTCGGCCCAACTAGCGGGTTGCGGCCCTGGAAATTGATGTGATCGCTGATCAGCATCAGATCGCCCGGATTGTAGCTCGTATTCACTCCGCCTGCTGCGTTCGTCACGATCAACTTTGTTGCGCCGATTGCTTTCATAACGCGAACCGGAAACGCGGTCAAATCCGGACCGTAGCCTTCGTACATGTGGAAGCGGCCGCGCATGAGAACAACTGGACGGCCTGCGAGTGTGCCGATTAGCAGTTCGCCGGCATGCCCTTCAACGGTTGAGATTGGAAAATGGGGAATCTCGTGGTACGGAATCGTTACCGGATTCTCAATGTAATCGCCTAGGATACCGAGACCCGAGCCCATGATGAGGCCGACTTCCGGCTTGACTGAGATTTTGGAGTTGATAAATGCTGCCGCATCGTTAATATGAGTTGCTTTGATTGCTTCCATCGTAAGAAAGCCTCCTAAAAAAGTAATGGTAAGTGCCCCTAGTTATCCCCGCTTAGCGCAGCTCCGCCAAGAAGGATGTGCCGTTCGCCGGCGGCTTCACACCGAAGTTATCGGCAATCGTCGCTGCAATATCGGCGAAGGTCGACCGAACGCCAAGCGAGGCAGGTCGCGCGAACGCTGGCGAGTACACGAGCAGCGGCACAAATTCTCTTGTATGATCAGTGCCCGTATAGGTCGGGTCATTGCCATGATCGGCTGTAATAATCAGCAAGTCCTTCTCGCCGATTAGCTCCGCCAGCTTCGGCAGGCTGCGATCGAATGCTTCGAGTGCCCCTGCATAGCCTTGTGGATCGCGGCGGTGACCGAAGAGCGAATCAAAATCGACCAGGTTCGTAAAGAGCATCCCTTTGAACGGTCGGCCTAGAGCAGCCAGCGTCTTCTCAACGCCATCGTCGTTGTTTTTCGTCAGCAGCGCTTCGGTAACACCTTCACTGCAAAAAATATCATCGATCTTACCGACCGCAATCACGTCTAATCCACTGTCTTTCAGCGTATTCAGCACCGTCGGCTCTGGCGGCTTCACCGCGTAATCATGCCGGTTCGGCGTTCTTCTGAACGCGCCTGGCTGACCTACATACGGGCGTGCAATAACACGGCCGACGGCGTAGCGGTCGTCAAGGGTCAGCTCACGCGCAATTTCGCAGGCGCGGTACAGCTCTTCGAGCGGAATAATTTCTTCATTTGCGGCAATTTGAAAGACACTGTCCGCCGAAGTGTAGACGATCCACTTGCCTGTACGCATCTGCTCTTCGCCAAGCTCATCAAGAATTTCAGTGCCGCTTGCCGATTTGTTTCCTAACACGCCGCGGCCTGTCCGTTCTTCGAACGCTTCAAGCAGCTCCGCCGGAAATCCGCCCGCGAACGTACGGAAAGGCACCTTCACTCTCAGTCCGGCAATTTCCCAGTGGCCTGTCATCGTATCTTTGCCGACAGACACCTCGGCCATCTTTCCATAATAGGACTTCGCTTCGCCTTCTGGCGTCCAGCTGCCAAGCTCCGCAATGCGGTCAAGGCCCCAGCTGCGCATATTCGGCAGTGCAAGCGCCGGCACTTCTCGCAAAATATGCCCAAGCGTGTGGGAGCCCGCATCTCCGAATGCCGGTGCATCCGGCAGCTCGCCAATACCGACGCTGTCGAGCACAATTACCGCAATTCGATCAAATTTCATCGCTAGTATCACTCCGTACTTCGTTTATTTCATTCTAGCCCGAGGGTGCGCGAGGTTGTACACCTCTTTGATACGCGGCTTCGTCAGCCCGACGTACACCTGCGTCGTGGAGATGTCGGCATGTCCAAGCATCTCCTGAACGGAACGCAAATCCGCCCCATTCTCCAGCAAATGAGCGGCAAAAGAATGACGCAGCGTATGCGGGGTAATGTCGCTGACGATGCTAGCCTCCGCAGCGTATTTCTTTATAATTTTCCAGAAGCCCTGCCTCGTAATTCGCGCTCCTTGCAAATTTAGAAACAGTGCCAGCTCCGCCTTATCATGCTTCAGCAGCTTGTCCCTAACATCGTTTATGTAAGCATGGAGCGCCTCTGCAGCAACTGCGCCAATCGGAACAATCCGCTCTTTATCGGCAGCGCCCATACAACGGATGAAGCCGAGCTGCAAATTAATATGATCACAATTTAACGAAATAAGTTCAGATACTCGGATCCCCGTTGCATAGAGCACTTCAAGCATCGCAGAATCGCGACAGCCTGCATTGTTGCTGGTATCAGGCGCTGTAAGCAGCTTCTCAACATCATCTATTGAGATCACCTTAGGCAGCTTCTTCTCCTGCTTTGGCGATTCCAGATGTATGGAGGGATCTGACTGCACAACCCGCTCCGTAACTAAATAATGAAAAAAGGCGCGAATAGACACCATATGCCTGGACATCGTCGCAACAGCTCTTCCCTGCTGCTTCAATTGAAGCATGTATAAGGACAGATGATGCTTTTGGATATCGGCTATTTGGGTTACGCCTTGGGCATGGACATATTCAATGAAATTCGACAAATCACGCTCGTAGGAGTCTAATGTATTGCTGGATAGCCTACGACGTTCCCGTAAAAACTGAATAAATGTTCTCAGATGCGCTCTCATAGGTCGTTCCTTTCCCGGATCTACAGCTTAGCAGGTTATTCCGCTATATTCCACAATCGCTGCACAATCTCCTGCCAAAGGACACCATATTTGTCGAATATACTTATACAGCCTATTCCCCATACCAATAAAACAGCCGCAGCCGTTCATAAACACTGCTTCCATTATCTTGATAATAATCATGCTGAAACACTTTAAGCGCCTGGCCTTGCGGAACGCGGTACGGGTCCTGCGGCGCGATCCATACTGCAATAAACCGGCAGCCGCCGTACATCGTTATCGTGAAAAAGCAAAGCAGCAGCACAAACAAAACTCGTCTCAGCCATCTGCGAACTGACACCACCATACGCACTTTGCTCCTCTCCATGAAACTTCGCCCTAGGAGTTGTCCTCTACAACACCTTATGAGTTCAGAGATTGAAACATGCATAGCCGCGATGGGCTGGTGTGGAACTAGCTCAGTTTGTCAAAAGCAACGCTCTCGAGTAGCTGCTCCATACTGATATAAGGCATATTAACAGCCCCAGCCACTTGCGGATGGGTAACGCGGCCTTTGTACGTATTCACGCCTTTGCGCAGCGGTTCGTTCGCTCTAACTGCATCTTCCAGCCCTTTGCTAGCAAGCTCCAGCGCATAGGGGATCGTCACATTCGTCAGTGCGAGCGTCGATGTGCGCGGAACCGCACCAGGCATGTTCGCCACAGCATAATGCAGCACGCCATGCTTCTCGTAGACCGGATCTTTGTGCGTAGTCACTCTGTCAATCGTGGCAATAGTGCCGCCTTGGTCGACCGCAACGTCAACGATGACAGCGCCTTTCTTCATCGTTTTGACCATCTCTTCCGTAACCAAATGCGGTGCGCGAGCGCCTGGAATAAGTACTGCTCCAATGAGCAAATCTGCTTTTTTCACCGCGCAAGCAATGTTATAGGGATTGGACATGAGCGTCCGAATTCGTCCGCTGAACACTTCATCTATATAACGCATCCGATCTGCGCTGCGCTCCAAGATAACAACGCTCGCACCCATGCCAAGCGCAATACGCGCCGCATTCGTACCGACAATGCCGCCGCCGAGAATAATAACTTCCGCAGGCGGAACGCCTGGAACGCCGCCAAGCAGAATGCCTCGGCCACCATAGAACGCTTCAAGAAATTGCGAACCGACCTGAACCGCCATACGCCCAGCGACCTCGCTCATTGGCGTCAGAAGCGGAAGGCTGCCATTTGGCATCTGAATGGTTTCATACGCAACTCCCGATACGCCTTTCTCAACCAGAGCTTTAGTGAGCTCAGGCGCAGCGGCAAGATGCAAATAAGTGAAAAGCAGAAGCCCATCATGAAAATAACCGAACTCCTCCGGCAACGGTTCTTTTACTTTCATTATCATTGCAGCGCGCGACCAGACCTCTTTGACATCATTAATGATCGTTGCACCTTCTGAGACGTATGCATCGTCCGTGAAGCTGCTGCCGACACCTGCGCCCGCTTCAACCAACACTTCATGACCGGCCGCCTTCAGCATTCCCGCTCCAGCCGGGGTCAGCGCAACCCGGTACTCACTTGACTTGATTTCTTTCGGAACTCCGATAATCATATGCGCACTCCCTCTCCTACTCCATGCTTCTTCATATGCAGGCAGAGGACGGGTTGACAGTCCTCCATGATACGTTTACCTTACATGCCTAAAAATATGTACGTAAGGTCAGCATCTACCCATGCCCTTGTACGAATGTCTCCATACATTAGGAGTAACCGTTTATTCCATTGATCCGCAAAATCAAGTTGCCAAAAAGGAGGAGCATCTTTGCCAAATGTGGAACGGCTGCTGCTCAGCTGCTCAAAGAGCAAGTCAACCGGGTATACGTCGCGCAAGCTAATCGGATTCAAGCGTGACTCCGACTATAAACAATGTATGGAAGAGCTGTCTAAGTACGGTATCCGCCCGGTGAAAAGCATCCAGAAAAGCCGAGTCATCTGCTGTCATTTGGACAGCCGCAGAACCGAGCAGCTGAAATCGCTCGCTCAGCATCCGAACATCAGCTATGTCGAACCTGATTTCAAGATCCATGCGCATGGCTTTGTGCCTGGCAACGTGATTGGCATGAGGAAGACAACTCGTAAGCAACCAACCCCCTATACGCGTAAACGAGTGCAAACGAAAAGTGTTAACGTAAAAGGTCGACGCTCAACCTCATCATCGGATTCCAGCACCACTCCGTGGAACCTCTCCCAGATCGGAGCGTCGAAGGTTTGGTCAACGACTCGCGGCAAAGGCGCAGGCTTAGCCATTATCGATACCGGCATCGCAAAACACTCCGATCTGCGCATAACCGGAGGCGTCAATACGATGGGCGGGTCTTCGTATTATGATGACAACGGGCACGGGACACATGTCGCCGGTATTGCCGCAGGCTCTGGATATTACAAGAGGCCAGGCGTTGCGCCACGGGCAAGCTTATATGCTATTAAGGCGCTGGACGCGAATGGCGCGGGATATGTATCCGACATCATTAAAGGGATTGATTGGTGCATCCAGAAGAGTATCCCGATCATTAATATGAGTCTTGGGCTCGAAGGAGAAACGAGCAGCGCTCTGAAGGAAGCCGTGCAGCGAGCGCGCAAGAACGGCATCCTTATCATCGCATCAGCAGGCAATAACGGCTCAGTTGGCGGCCGAATTGACCAGCCTGCTAGGTATACCGATGCCATCGCTGTAGCAGCCTCTACACGCGGAGGCAAGATCGCGAACTACAGCAGCCGCGGCTACGGCATCGACGTGACGGCACCAGGCAGCTATATCAAGTCGACCTGGCCAGGGGGCGGCTATCAAACGCTCTCCGGCACTAGCATGGCGAGCCCGCATGTCGCTGGCGGAGCGGCGCTCTTGAAGTCGCTCCATCCGAGCATCACACCGTATGGCATCGCGCAGCGGCTCCGCAATACGACGAAGAAGCTGTCGAGCTACGGCAAACGTTCGCAGGGCTACGGCTTAATTCAGCTCGACGATGCTGCAGCAGTTGCTGACAATGGAGCGAGTAGCGCTGCACGCACTCGTTCCACCGGGCGACGTCGTGCTACAAAACAATAGAATAGCGCAATTGAACATCACTAGATGAGAGCACACTTGAACAGCACAAAAGAGCAAAAAAACTCCCTTCGGGAGCAGTGCAGAGTTAGCATGAAATGGCTGCTACCTGCACTACAGAAGGGAGTTATTGTTGTTCGACTTTCGAACTATCGTTCTTGCTCTTGCAGCTTGCGCACACGCCTTGGAAATCGAGGCGGTGATCCACAACGGTGAAGCCATATTCCTTCTCAAGCCGTTCCTCAAGCGCTCCAAGCCAATCTTCTAAGATCTCGCTCATAGTTCCACACTGTACACAAATGAGGTGATGATGATGGTGCTTATTGTTATCAGCTCTCAGGTCGTATCTTGCAACGCCATCGCCGAAATTCATCTTCTCTACGACATGAAGCTCGCTTAACAGTTCAAGTGTCCGATACACGGTCGCAAGGCCGATCTCTGGCGCTTTATCCTTTACGAGCATAAATACATCCTCAGCGCTGAGATGATCCTCTTCATTCTCCAGAAGCACACGTACTGTCGCTTCACGCTGCGGGGTGAGCTTGTACCCCTGTGACTGGAGCTGCTGTTTCACTTTGTCAATCCGGGATTCTTCCATGGCTTCCCCCCCTTACCACAACAACTAGTGCCATCACCAGAATCGGTTTGCTTTCATTATAGGTGCTCGTCAGGAGCAAAGTCAATTTTTTTTAGAATGATTACAATCCAGCGCTGGATCCTTGAACGAGCGGGGCTGCCCATTGCAGCAGCAAAGGCGTTAGATAAGACTCGATCATCGCAGCACCAAGCAAAAGCACGAGCATCATCGCAGTCTGTACGACATAACGAAGCAACGGCTGACTCAGGCTGCCGAATCGGCCAAGCAGCCGATTCTTCACAATGTACAATGTGAACGAAACTGCTGACACGCTGGCGATTAAGAACGCCGGAATCGCAATGAGATTGGCAGGCGCAACGGATGCTAGCGAGAAGATAAGCCCTTTCCACGCGAACTGCCGCACGAGCGTGCCGACTGCGAAGCCAAGGAGCACTCCTTTGAAGAAGTCGAGCGCCAGCACGAGCGGCATGCCGACGACGGTCAGCCCGAGCACCCACACGAGAAGCAGCCACTTGGCGTGAAACCACGCCCGATCCCAGAACGACTCGGTTCCGCTCAGCAACGTGCCATCCTGAATCCGGCCGATAAACTGCTGCACGTCGCCGGCAAGATCCTGCTGCTGATCCAGTGTCAGCGCATTCACGAGCAAAGCGCCGAAGACGACGCCAACGACGAACAGGACGGAGACAAAAATATATAAATTCAACTGTTCTCTCATCGTCGGCTGTATTGCGGAAGAGCGCATATTCCATACCTCCAAAAAAGCGAATGGTATAGTTTATGTGTGGGGTGGGTTGTCTATGACTTTGGAGCTCGCTGCGGTACAGCCATTCCGATGAGTACTCCCGTGGTCTTCGACCAAAGTCGTTCTCATTCGGAATGCCTGCGCCTTCGCTCGTTATATCCACCGCTCCAACTTTGGTGGGGGCAAAAAAATGCTTCGCTAATTTATTCTGCCGCGTGCTCACTGCTTGCAGACGATGCGATGAGCGCTCCCGTGGTCTTCGACCAAAGTCGTTCTCATTCGGAATGCCTGCGCCTTCGCTCGTTATATCCACCGCTCCAACTTTGGTGGGGGCAAAAAAATGCTTCGCTAATTTATTCTGCCGCGTGCTCACTGCTTGCAGACGATGCGATGAGCGCTCCCGTGATCTTCGACCAGAGTCGCTCTCATCGTAATCGTCTGCGGCGGACGCTCGGCAGCCCTCGTTGTGCGGTGCTGCGCACCTGAAACCTTAAACCTTATACCCTAAACCCATCCTCATTAAGTGGACATTTCCACTTATTGCAGCCTATAGCGGGGCTAATAGCACACTCTCATTTCCTGCACTCAGTGAAGGATACGACACAGTAACCTAACGCCTATGCGACCACTAACCCCGTTGTTCCTTCCCACGCGTAAGCACCACTACACCTGCGCATAAACGTCAAGCTCCCACTCTCCAGCCGGACGCTCACACACGAGCCCCTACTGCCCCGCGCTCACCTTGCCATACCTGCCACCGCCGCCTGCTTCCAGCTGCAGCGTGCCGCGGCGGGCGCTGGCTATGATCGCTGCAGCGGGTTCGCCGGCGATTGCCGCAATGGTCGCCTCCGGGACGTCGTGGATGATCGCCATCTCCGTCCCGAACGCTTCGAGCAGCTTGCCCAGCTTCACTTTCCCAAGTCCTGGGATGAACTCTAGCGGGACTTGGTACACATAGCGCGGGCGCCCTGCTGGCACATAAGGCTGCTCGCGGCCAGCCATCTCCGCCAGCTCCAGAATGCGGTCGAACACGCCGCGAACCTGCTTCATGCTACCGCATTGCAGGCAGCGCTCGGCGTCCAGACGCTCTTCCACGAGCGAGCCGCAATTGACGCAATACGTGCGGTGATATTTGCCGAGCACGGGGTTCAGCCCGTAATTCGTCATGATTCTCCGCCCCTCAGCTCCCTCAAGCGCAAGCTTCAGCTCGGAAAAGGACGGCTCACCGAGCAATAGCTCATTATATTCTCGGCCGATTTTGGCAAGGGAATGGGCATCGGAATTGGTCAAGAACGGATAATCATCGAGATCCGGGATATAGCCCGCCATCTCACTATCCGCACTCAATCCAAGCTCCACAGCGTCGATGAGCGCAGGGTCCAGCGTATCGCTAAGATGGTCCGAGCAGCTTCCGAAGAGACTCTTATGCGGCGTGAAAATATGCGCGGGTATAAACAATCCCCCACGCATCTTCACTTCCTCCTGCAGAACCCGGCTCGGCACATACAGCCGCTGCGAGCTGAGCTGCACATTTTTCATATGCTCGCTCATCCATGCCGTTAATGATTTCATCGCAACAAAATCCGGCATAAACACAAGATGATGCGCTGTCCCATAACCCGCGTCTCTCACTTCAATCTCCGCACCAAGCAAGATCGTCGTATCCCGATATCTGATGCCTCCGCCGCTAATTTCTGTCATTTCGCCGGACTCCAGCAACGCCTCGATATCCCTTTGCACCCCAGGGGAGTGACAATCAATAACGCCTAGAAGCTGAATCCCCTTGCGTACAGCTGCCTCGTGAGCAATATTGCGAAAGGTCAAGTCACGGCTGCCGCTGATCTTCACAGGTTCGCCCCGCTCCGTGCGGCCAATATGCAAATGAAGATCCGCAAATACACGCTGCAAACCTCCACCTTCATGCTTCATCATTAAATTTCTCCTGTCAGTCTATAGATGTGCCACGCATAAACAGCAAGAATCGTCTTTGCATCGCTGATCCGCTCTTCCCTTATATATTGCTGCGCCTGCTCGAAAGTAATCGCCTCAACCGCCAGAAACTCATCTTCATCCGGTGCGCTCTCACCCTTCACAAGATCCTCTGCGATATAAATATACAGCTTCTCATCTGCGAAGCCCGGTGATGTATAGAAGGCACTCAGCGGACGCAGCTTGCCTGCACGAAATCCCGTCTCTTCCTCCAGCTCACGAGCAGCTGCAACCATCGGATCTTCGCCAGCATCAAGCTTGCCCGCCGGAATTTCGATTTGGAACTTCTCCATCGGCTTACGGTACTGCTCGACGACGAGCATTTTATCATCTATTAATGCTAACACTGCAGCAGCACCGGGATGTCTAACGATCTCACGCGTTGCCGTTCCGCCGTTCGGCAGCTGCACTGTATCCACTTGTAGCGAAATGATTTTCCCCTCAAAAATCGGTTCTGTCTTCACAGTCACTTCACGGTATTGCTCCGTTTTCTCCAGCATCTTCTCATCGTCTCCTTCGATTTGTATGCATAAGACCCATAACTCTCTCATATCTATCTATCAAGTATAGCAAAAAGGGGCGATAGATTATGAATCAATATACAAAGCAGAACCAATTGACGCTCGTCGGCAAAGCATGGGAAATTAAGCATCAGCTCAAGCTGCTCGCCAAAGCCAGCGCCAAATCCGGACTCACAGCAACTCAACCAAGCCGCACACTTCGTGATTACTTACTGTCCGCTCAATAAACCATGTGAAGAACCACCTACACCGCGCCGCACAAAAGACAAAGGGGCTGCCTTGCCGCTAGAGTCGATCGGGAACGATCGCTACTGCGGCAGGTAACCCCTTTTTTACTATCGCTTACGCTTTCTGTTCAGCAGCCTGTTCCACAATCGCCACTGTAAGCTCAGCTGTCTTCACAAGATCCGCCACTTTAATTTGCTCTTTTGTCGTATGAATATGCTCGTAGCCAATCGCCAAGTTAACCGTTGGAACGCCATGCCCGTTGAAAACATTCGCATCGCTGCCGCCGCCTGAATGGAACACCTTCGGGGTTCTGCCAATCTTCACAATCGCCGCTTTCGCAAGCTCAACAACCGGATCGCCATCGTTAAAGTTGAACGAAGGATACATCAGCTTAGCCTCGAATTCAGCTTTTGCGCCATACTCCGCTACGACGGCCTCAACAGCTTCGCGCATCTGTTCGACTTGCTTGTCGAGCTTCTCCATGACGATACTCCGCGCTTCTGCGTCGAGCTTCACGTAGTCGCAGACGATATTCGTTGCTCCGCCGCCCTCGAAACGTCCGATATTCGCCGTCGTCTCATGGTCAATACGACCAAGTTTCATGCGCGAAATCGCTTTGCCCGCTACTTGAATTGCACTAATGCCGTCTTCCGGATTAACGCCGGCGTGTGCGGATTTACCATAGATTTTGATCGTAATCTTCATTTGCGATGGGGCTGCAACCGCAATATCGCCAATCGGACCGTTCGAATCAAGCGCATACCCAAACTTCGCCTTCAGCTTCGAGCTATCCAGTGCCGCTGCGCCAACAAGCCCGCTCTCTTCACCAACGGTGATGACGAGCTGAATCGGACCATGCGGAATGTTGTTCTCCTTCAATACGCGGATCATCTCGAACATCGCAGCAAGTCCTGCTTTGTCGTCACTGCCGAGAATCGTCGTACCGTCGCTTCTGATGTAGCCATCTGCGTCCAGCTGTGGCTTAATGCCTTGACCTGGCGTTACGGTATCCATATGGGAAGTGAAGAAAATTACCGGCGCATCCTCGCGTCCGTTCGCTGGAAGCATCGCAATCAAGTTGCCAGCGCCATGGCCTGTAATACTAGCGGCGTTATCCTCTTCCACCGTCAACCCAAGCTCGATCAGCTTCTTCGTCAGCACATCGCAGATTTGGCGCTCATTCTTCGTTTCGCTGTCCACACGGACAAGCTCCATAAATTCCTCAACAATACGCTTCTCATTAATCATCGGCTTTCCTCCGTCCATCCTTTTCGTTTACAATGTACATTAACGCCTTCATTATTCTGTACGAAAGGAGCATGCTGACATGCGTTCCAATCCGCTTATAAAAGTATTCATCTGGGTTCTTATTGCGGCAATGCTGCTATCCACGCTGCTCGTTGGTATCGGCTGGATGTTCGAATAGTCCGCCAGATGCCTCTTCCACAACAAATCCGAACTGCTTGCATATAAAAGGGGTAAGCTCCAGTGCAGCCTGTTCAACGCTCAGGTGATTGCCAGTTAAATCAGCGAAAGAAGTGACGGCAAACTCCTGAATTCCACAAGGAATGATGCCACGAAATCCATCCTGCGCGATGCCGGCACTCACATTAAGCGCGAAGCCATGACTCGTCACGAACCCGCGGCGAGTTCTGGCTTTATTAAACTTCACGCCAATGGCGGCAATCTTCTCATCGCCAACCCATACACCTGTATATTCAGCTTTACGCCCGCCTTCAATGCCATATGTAGCTAACCATTCAATAATAGCCTGTTCTAGCTGCCTAAGGTAGCCATGCAAATCTAGATTCGCCCCATCCAAATAAAAGAGCGGGTAACCGACTAGCTGTCCTGGTCCATGATAAGTAATGTCCCCGCCACGGTCGATCTGAAAGACTCCGATACCGCGCTTTGCCAATTCTTCCTCGGAATAAAGCAGATGCTCGGGATGCTTCTGTGAGCCGATCGTATAGGTCGGCGGATGCTGAAGAAGGAGCAGCGTGTCACGTCGCTCCTCCTTGTCGATCTGTTTCACATAGCTTTTTTGCATATCCCAAGCTTCGGCATATCCCATCATCGGAATATATTGGACATCGATCGCCTTCACGTTCGTTGTCATGTCCGCCTATGCCTCGTTTCAATACAGCTTCGTCTCTAGATTGAAGCCTTCTAGATTTTCTTTCACACGCTGCAGGAATCGCCCGCAGATAACGCCGTCCAGAATCCGATGGTCGAGCGACAAGCAGATGTTTGCCATAGATCGAACCGCAATCATATCGTTAATGACGACAGGACGCTTCACGATGGATTCACAAGTGACAATCGCTGCCTGCGGGTAATTAATGATCGGGTACGACAGGATTGATCCGAACGAACCGGTATTGTTCACCGTAAAGGTGCCGCCTTCCATATCGGAGAGCGTCAGCTTGCCATCGCGTGTCTTGCGCGCCAGCTCTTCAATCTCGCGAGCAAGCCCAGCAATGTTCTTCTGGTCTGCATTCTTGATGACTGGCACCTTCACCGCGTCTTCTGTTCCGACTGCCAGACCAATATGAATGTCACGCTTGACGATGATTTTGTCGACTGCCCAGACAGAGTTCATGAGCGGGAAATCCTTGATTGCATTCACGACCGCTTTCACCCAGAATGCGAGGTAAGTCAGGTTCACACCTTCGCGCTTCTTGAAGTCATCCTTCAGCTTATTACGGAGACTGACGAGATCAGTAACGTCGACTTCCATCATCATCCAGGCATGCGGAATCTCTGTAACGCTCTGGCGCATATTACGCGCAATCGCATTGCGGACAGGGGTAACATCTATAAAATACTCGCTGCGACCCGGCACTTGCTGGCCTTCGAGCTCTACTTGCGGGATACGCGGTGGCTCAGATAGATGGAGTCCTGTCGAACGAACCGGCTCCTTCGATGTGAAAATCGGCTGTGCGGGTTGAACCGGTGCGCTGCTCGCGCTCGCGCTTCGTGCCGCAGGAGCGCTCGCTCCGCGTCCGGACGCAACGTACGCAAGCACATCCTTGCGCGTAATCCGTCCGCCGATGCCTGTCCCTTGAATGTGGGACAAGTTAATGCTGTGCTCGGCTGCAAGCTGCTGCACCGCTGGCGAATAACGATAACGCATGCTATCGTCGCCGCCATCGGCCGCTTCCGATGCTGCGCCTTGCGCCCGCACCGCAGCTCGCTCGCTGCTGCCAACATTGACTTGCTGTGGCGCTGCAGTCGATTGTTGTGCCGCAGGAGCAGGAGCCGCTGTCGCATCATCGGCTCCCTCTTCCTCGATTTCGATCAAGCAGACCGGCGTACCTACAGGTACGGTCTCGCCGGCGCCGACTAATATTTGAACCAACTTCCCTTGAATGGTCGAGGGTAGTTCAGCGTTTACTTTATCGGTGATAATTTCACAGATCGGCTCATACATGTCGATGACATCGCCCGGCTGCTTCAGCCATTTGTCAATCGTTGCGGAGACGAGCGATTCTGCGAGTTGCGGCATGATGACTTCCGTCACTTTCTTCAATCCGACCACTCCTTACATGATTGCGTTAGAGCTCTCCCTAGATTCTAGTAGAGCGCGAGACGCTTCATCGCTTCTTTCACTTTATCTTTATTCAGCATAAAGAATTTCTCGCCAGGCGGGTTAATCGGCATTGGCGGTACATCAGGACCGCATAGACGCATAATTGGCGCATCCAGCTCGTAGAGCATCTCCTCCGCAATGATTGCAGAAACCTCTGCGCCGATGCCGCCGAATTTATTATCTTCATGAATGATAAGTACTTTGCCCGTACGGCGGGCAGCTTCAAGAATACCGTCCTTATCAATCGGCTGCAGCGAACGAAGGTCAACCACATGCGCGGTAATGCCTTCTGCTTCAAGCTCCTCGGCCGCTTCCATAATGAAGTGCAGCGGCAAGCTGTAGCTGATAACCGTAATGTCGTCGCCTTCGCGCAGAACATTCGATTTGCCGATTGGCACGATATAATCGTCCTCCGGCACATCTCCCGATACAAGCTTGTAGCACTTTTTATTTTCGAAGAAAAGAACGGGATCCGGGTCGCGGACAGCTGCTTTGAGCAAGCCCTTCGCGTCATACGCCGAATAAGGTGCCACAATCTTAAGCCCTGGCGTTCCGAAGAACACCGACTCCGGGCATTGCGAATGGTACAGACCGCCGAAGATGCCGCCGCCGATTGGCGCGCGGATAACAATCGGGCAATCCCAGTCGTTATTAGAACGATAGCGGATCTTCGCCGCTTCGCTGATGATTTGGTTCGTTGCCGGGAACATGAAGTCGGAATACTGCATTTCGGCGATTGGCCTCATGCCGTACATCGCCGCGCCGATTGCGACGCCAGCAATTGCTGATTCGGCAAGCGGTGTATCAAGCACGCGCTCTTCGCCGAACTGCGTGAGCAGTCCTTTGGTCGTTGTGAACACGCCGCCTTTGTGGCCAACGTCTTCCCCAAGAATGAACACGTTCTCGTCGCGTTCCATTTCTTCCTTCATTGCTAGGCGGATCGCATCAATATAGTCCATTTTCGGCATGTTAGCGTCCTCCTTCGCCTTGTGAATCATCGGCATACACATGTTTCAAAATATCTTCAGGCTCTGGGAACGGCGCCTTATCGCCAAAAGCTGTTGCATCGTCGAGTGCAGTCTTAATCTCCTGCAGCATCGCTGCTTCCTTCTCTTCGTTCCAGATCCCGCAATCGATGAGATATTGCTTGAACTTCGGAATGCCGTCCTTGTCGCGGTGCGCATCTACTTCTTCTTTGGTCCGATAGGCCATATCCTCATCGGAAGTGGAGTGTGGAGACAGCCGGTACATGACCGCTTCGACGAGTGTCGGACCTTCGCCGCTTGCTGCACGAAGGCGCGCTTCTTTCATGACGCGGTAAATCTCTAGTGGATCATTGCCGTCCACGGCTATGCCTGGGAAACCGTATCCAAGCGCGCGGTCAGCGATTTTGCCGCTTACTTGCTTGTGCAGCGGAACCGAAATCGCATAATGGTTATTCTCGCACATGAAAATAACCGGAAGCTTGTGCACACCAGCAAAGTTCGCGCCTTCATGGAAATCCCCTTGGTTGCTAGAGCCATCGCCGAACGTTACGAAGGAAACGAAGTCCTTCTTCTTCATCTTCGCTGCAAGCGCAAAGCCGACTGCATGCGGAACCTGTGTCGTAACCGGGCTCGAGCCTGTTACGATTCGCAAGCGTTTGCTGCCGAAGTGACCAGGCATTTGACGACCGCCGCTATTCGGATCATCAGCTTTCGAGAATATGCACAGCATCAACTCGCGCAGCGTCATGCCAACAGACAGTACGAACGCGTAATCGCGGTAATATGGCAAGTAGTAATCTTGATCCCGGTCAAGCGCGAAAGCAGCGCCAACTTGCGCGGCCTCCTGGCCGATACCGGATACATGGAACTTGATTTTCCCTGCCCGTTGCAGGAGCAAACAGCGCTCATCGTACTTACGGGCGGTATTCATAAGCTTATACATTTCAATGGCTTGCTCGTCCGTTAGGCCAAGTGCCGCATGTCTTGATTGCGTCACGGCGGATTCGGATTGTGTCATGAGGGATGCCCTCCTTTTAGCTGCTATTATAACCAGGTACTAAGACTTGACTATACCCATTATAACCGAGTTCCTCTGAAAAAGAAATGTTGGATCCACTGTCTCATGTAAGCGATTTATGGTGAAAGGTGTTTACTATATAAAGATGCAGCAACCGCCTAAAATGCGATTGATTTTCCGTTCACAGCGAGCATTGCTTCACCAATAACTTCCGACAACGTTGGATGCGGATGAATCACTTGTCCGACTTCCCACGGTGTTGCATTAAGCAGCATCGCAAGCGAAGCTTCGGACAGCAAGTCCGTCGCATGCGGACCGACAAGGTGAACGCCTAGCACATCGCTTGTCTTCGCATCTGCGATGACTTTCGCAAATCCTTCGGTTTCGCCCAGCACATGTGCTTTACCGATTGCTTGGAATGGGATTTTACCGACTTTAATATCATGTCCTTGTTTGCGTGCTTCGTCTTCGGTAAGACCGATCGAAGCAATTTCCGGTCGTGAGTAAATCGCCCGCGGTATACGAGAATGATCCGGTGCTTGATCCTTGCCGCCGAGCATATGATCAACGGCTACAATCGCTTCATGTGCAGCTGCATGCGCCAGTTGAAGTCCGCCGTTCACATCGCCGATTGCGTAGATATGCGGCTCATTCGTCTGGAAGAAGCTGTTCACGCGGATGATACCCTTCTCGATGCGGACATCGGTATTCTCCAGTCCGATTTCTTCGACATTCGCCTGCCTGCCAACGGATACAAGCAGTCGCTCTGCATTCAAAATTACTGCGCCATCCTCCGTATCTGCCGTAATCGAAGCTTGTCCATCACTATACGTATACGTCTCCAGCTTCAATTGAATGCCAGTTAGAATACGCACACCGCGCCGGCGTAGCTGCTTCGTCAGCTCTGCAGAGCTTTCTACATCTTCACCTGGCAGCAGACGGGATGCAGCCTCAACGAGCGTCACTTCGACGCCGAAGTCGATAAGCAGTGACGCCCACTCGACACCGATGACGCCGCCGCCGATAATGAGCATCGAGCTCGGCAGGTTCTCCATTTCGAGCGCTTCATCGCTTGTCATCAGCTGACCAAGAACCGGCTCTAAGCCTGGAAGTGTACGCGGTCGTGAGCCTGTTGCGATAATGAGATGAGTCGGCACGATCGTTTCCATCTCGCCATCCTCATACTCAACCGCGACACTGCCGCTCTTGGGCGAGAAGATCGACGGTCCGATTACGCGCCCTCTTCCTTTTATAACCGTAATCTCATGCTTGCGCATCAAATACTGCAAACCTTTATACAATCCTTCGATCGTATTCTCTTTGCGCTGCTGCACCTTCGGAAAATCAATGCTGATCGCACCTTCAGCGACAGTAATCCCATAGGTGTCCGCCTTGCGCAGCGTTGCATAAATTTCCGCGCTGTGCAGAAGCGACTTGCTTGGAATACAGCCTTTATGTAAGCATGTGCCGCCGAGCTTCTCTCTCTCAACGATAATGACCTTCTTGCCTGCTTGTGCCGCCCGGATTGCGGCTGTATATCCTGCAATGCCTCCGCCGATAATGGCCAAATCGCATTGTAATGTCATGTTCGTTCCCCTCTCCAATTCACCTTGCTATACATTCCCTATTGTACCTTTTTTCGCTCACACAGAAAACATCCCCCACCTAAATGGACAAGTCAGGTGAGAAAAAGGTATGATATTACTGTATCTGCTGCATGTGTACAGGGGGATTTTATTAACGTATGAGACAAGTCATTATTCGATTTATTGCTGTCCTATTGCTTGTTATTCCAGGTCTTGGAGCCACATACGGCTTCCTGCTAATGAAGGATGCTGTATTTCATTATTTCTCATCTTTCGGCGATGAAACCGCAACTGTGCGCCATTTTGAATGGTGGATGTTTCTAGGCGGACTTGTGCTGTTCCTGATCGGTGTTGCTTTCATCGGCGGCTGGACATTCTACCGCGACCGTAAGCGCAACTATGTAGCACCACGCTATCGCCAGAAGCGGCCTCGTCCGCCTCGGCCAGGCGTATAACTTAAGCTATATGTAATATAAGCGGGCACTCCTCTAATGGGAGTGCCCGCTTGTTCATTCTTGTTCTATTCGATTACACGATCCACGATGCCGTAAGCGACTGCATCCGCTGCGCTCATGAACCGGTCCCGGTCTGAATCGCGTTCAATTTGCTCCACTGACTGTCCGGTGTGGCTCGCGAGCAGCTTGTTAATCTTCTCGCGCGTCTTCAGAATCCAGCTCGCATGGATTTGAATGTCTGATGCCTGCCCTCTGGCGCCACCTAGAGGCTGGTGAATCATAACCTCGCTATTAGGAAGCACGAAACGCTTCCCCTTCGCTCCACCTGCGAGCAGAATAGCGCCGAAGCTGGCTGCAAAACCGGTGCATATCGTCGAGACATCCGGCTTAATGTATTGCATGGTGTCATAAATGGAGAAGCCAGCCGTTACAGAACCGCCTGGACTGTTGATGTACAGCTGGATATCTTTCTCCGGATCATCAGCTGCAAGGAACAGCAGCTGCGCCACAATGGAATTCGCCATCTGATCCTCAATCTCGCCACTCACCATTATAATTCGATCCTTAAGCAGTCGCGAATAAATATCGTAGCTGCGTTCCCCGCGATTTGTCGATTCAATTACGTATGGCGTCAAAATCATCGTATTCATCCTCTCAGGCCCGTTATGATGCCATCATCATACTAACGGATGAGCCGATGCCTGAAGATACACGAAGCTGGCCGACGGCCTGAACGGGATCGATGAGTTGTTCTTCGGCATTCGCAAGCACGATCAGCGCCTGTGGATCAGCTGAACGGATCGCATTCACATACGCGTACAGCATGCTATCGCTGACTGGATTCTCAGCGCCGATATGCGTCGCACCGCCCTGCTCGCGCTGCTTCAATCGCGCAAGCGCCGACCTTGCCCTGTGAAGTGCAGCTTTAACAGCACCTTCTGATGTGGACAGCTTCGTCGCCACCTCACCGGCTTTATAACCGAACAATTCCTTTAGCAAGAAAACGGTCCGCTGCAGCGGAGACAAGTGAGAAAGCAGCAGCCGTACTGCATACTCCATCTCATGCGAATCACCATATAGCCGAGTCAGAACGGCTTCATTGCGCTCCAGAGCGCGTCTTGCCAGCTGCTTCCTGCGCATAAGGTCAACCGAGATATTTTTCGCAGTACGCAGCAAGTAAGCAGTTGGGTTCGGATGCTCCACCTTTCCGTTCATGACCGGAAGGGCTCGCAGACAGGTTTCCTGGACAATATCTTCAGCGTCCCAGGTCGAATGCGTGAGCGACAAGCAGTAACGGTATAGCACGAAGCGCATTTCATCGACCGTTGGCTTTATTGTCATTTTGGCACCTCCTCATCTGTTAGCTTGTGATGCATAACGTAAACGAACGAAGGAACGAAAAAGATACGCGCTGCAATAAATTTATATGACAGTTGTGGTTTGCGATTGCGTATTTCGGCGGAACATGGGGCCAATGATGGCGAAAAGGGTAAACGCGCTTCCCAGCATAATAAACATACTCTTCTCGGATATATATTGTATGCCAAAGCCGCTGATGCTGGGACCGAGCAGACTTCCGACGCTGAAATGAATGGATGCAATAACATTCGCTGAGGGCAGCAGCTCACGCGGAAGCAAATCAGCCGCGTAGGCAAGGCCGAGTGAGAAGAACGAGCCGATACAGCCACCGATTAAACCAAGCAGCGCGAATAACAAGGGAGCGTTATTCCCAGCTAACGGTACCATGAAGAACATGATACCCGCTGCTAATGAACAGAATATGAGAACTGGCTTGCGCCCGATTCGGTCACTAAGCATCCCAAGCGGGAACATCACAATTAGACTACCCACTCCAAGCGCAGGAAGCAACATGGAGATTACCTCTTTACTCAGATGAATACGAAGTCCATATAGCGGAAAATTGCTGTTCATCGTCGCTTCCATCAAGCCGTAAAGTATCGCTGGAAACAATGCGAACCACGCAATCCGGTACGTATGCCAGTAGCGGTTCGTTGAAGCCGCAAGCTTTTCCGCTCTCTCGGGATAGATCGACGGTAACTTAAACACAAACAACATAATGATAATAAATAAGACCGTATTCAGCGCAAAAGGCAGCCATTTCCCAATCGAGATAAAGTTGATGCCCATGGGTCCGATGCTGAAGCCGATTCCATATGCCATGCCATATAACGAGATATATCGTCCTCGGCTTGCCGGTGGGCTACTGCTCACAATCCATAGCTGTGTGCAGTAATGAAGCGCGCTGTCGCCGATTCCGACAGCAATTCGCAGAATAAACCAGATCCAGAGGGCGTGCATGAACGGAAACAGAATCGTCCCGACACCTGCGATAACAATACCAAACAGAATTCCGTATTTATAACCGATTTTCCTAATCGGTTTCTCGATGAAGAACATGGTACTGAATGTACCAATGTACAATGCCATCGAATTGAGTCCGTTGAGATCGGACGAGACGCCTCGCTGATCGAGCAGAATAGCGAGCAATGGAAGCAGTAAGCCTTGGTTCAAGCCTGATACAAGTGTGACCGATAATAAAATAATTAACCTCTTCAGCGAAGGAACAGGTGTATATACTGATGTTGTCAAAACAATCCTCCTAAATGACATGCAATGCTACGAAATAAAAACGCCACATTCGCAGCTTGCACGAAAGTGGCGCTTCATTCGATTCGAGCTATTCTCTATCCTTTCACGACACCTTATGTTCGATGCGCAGCTTGTCAGCGACCATAGCGATGAACTCGGAGTTCGTTGGCTTCGACTTGCTAATATTGATCGTATACCCGAACAAGTGGCTGATGCTGTCGATGTTGCCGCGTGTCCAAGCTACTTCAATTGCATGGCGAATGGCGCGTTCCACACGGGAAGGTGTTGTCTTGAACTTCTCCGCAATAGCAGGATAAAGCGTCTTCGTAATAGCACCCAAGATTTCGATATTGTTGTAAACCATTGTGATCGCTTCACGTAAATATTGATACCCCTTAATATGGGCAGGCACGCCGATCTCATGAATAATGCTCGTAATGTTCGCATCAAGGTTTTTACCTTTCGCGATTGGTACAACGTTCGACTTCGACATTCCAGCAGTCGCAGACGAGGATGTAAACGTCGAAGAAACAGTCGGATTACCAACGAGCTGGCGGATTCGATTCGCGAGAATTTCCATGTCAAACGGTTTAAGTATGTAGTAGGAAGCACCAAGTTGTACCGCTTTTTGAGTGATGTTCTCTTGACCAAATGCTGTTAACATAATGATTTTAGGCATTTTAGGCAGGTTCATTTCGCGCAGACGCTCCAGAACACCGAGGCCGTCAAGATGCGGCATAATGATGTCGAGAATAAGAACGTCAGGTACTTCATGAGTCTCTTCCAGTAAACGAAGAACTTCCTCACCGTTATACGCGACACCGGAAACTTCCATATCATTTTGTTCAGAGATGTACTCTGAGAGAAGGTTCGTAAATTCCCGATTGTCATCAGCCAACAAAACTTCAATTTTTTGCAAGGTAAAGTCCTCCTTAGACTAAAATCCACACTCAAATGCAGTAACCGTCACTTAATACGTTTATTGTACTTGCTTAATAAACATTTTCGACAGCCCGGATGAAATTCCTTCTGTCGAATAATATTTTTCTTTATTTTTATTTTCAACTGATTTATAATAAATAATTTATTACACGAATCTTCAAAATTTCTAATATTTCGACATGAAACCAAAAAATCTTAAGGGGCTATGCCACCTTAAGATTTAAGCTTGCTGGTTTCAACAATACTCCGGCATCCTGCAGCATCCACTCGATAAAGCATCCATAACCGGATGTAGGATCATTAACGAATACCTGTGTGACATCGTATTTACCCACGCAGCACTAGCAGCAGAAACCTCCCTACTTCCTGTGATAACTTCCTTCATGACTTGCTCCATCTTGCCGTCCATCATGCGCTGTAAGTGTGCTGGAACTTCACTGCCTGTGTGTGCCCGTAACACGATGTGTGGTTCACCATCTACCACTGTGATGTGGTCAACAAGTTGTAACACGACTGCCCTCTTACGTTGGAAGGTCACTGGATCATCTTGTCCGGCAATGTCAGTGTACTCAGACAGGACTTCCATGGCCACACTGATGTTTGTCAGGTGCTGCTGTTGTGCGTGCATCGAGATACGTTTGGCTTCAAGCTGCGTTGTTAGTTCTTCTATTAAATTGTCAATGCGCTCCACTGCCATACTGTATGCCTTTGCTGATAGGTCACCATTCACGTAATCTGATTCAACCCTGTTTAACTTTGCTTTGTTCTCGTCCAATTGTAACTCCATTGTTGATATCTCAGCACCCTTGGTCTCACCAAACGTGGACAGATATCCAACAGCCAGTTCAACAGCTTCCTGTTTGTCCGTTGTCGTGAACATACCTTGTAGCTCGCTTAACACTTGATGCTCTATGTCTTCCTTGCGTAACCGTGTTGGATTATCACATTCAGTGTTGGAGCATACATAGTATCGGAATGACTTACCCGACTTCCTGACACCGGAATCTTTCGTCTTGGTCTGTGACCCACAGTGTGTACATTTGATGACCCCGCTCAGCAACCACGATGTAGCCATTTGCTTGGGTGAGACTTTTGTGGATCGTTTCTGTTCCATCCGTTCAATGATCTTGTACCAAACGTCCAGGGGTACGATCTCCTTCAATAATGGTGTCTCCTGTAGTGTCCATTCTCTTGGTGGTCTGCGTGACACTTTGGGTTTGCCGTCAGCATCGTAATACCGATTGAGAACACCATTCGCCAATCGTCCACAGATCGTAGGATTCTTGAGTAAGTTGCGGACATTCTCCTTGTCCCACTTATCACTCCTTCCATGACCTTTCTTGCCCTTGGTGAACGAGATACCTTCTTCATTCAACTCTTTGGCAATGACCACCGTACCTTTGTTCTCGTTCATGTACTTGTGTATGATGGACAACCACACACGAATCTCTTCCTCGATCTCGACGATTTTCTCTTCTTCAGCGTTCCATCTGAACCCGTAAGGTAGTTCACCGCCTGCAAACTTGCCGGTTGCTCTCTGGTTCTCTTTGACGGCACGGATACGTTCCTTGGTATTGGATATCTCCATCTCAGCAACAGAAGCTAGGATCTGCCTTGTCAGCTTGTCAGCCGATGATGCTTGGTTCAACTTCTTGTCACCGGATATGTCCCACACTGGAACACCTATTCGGTCCATCTGGTTATAGATCGTTTCCGACTCTTCCACCTTACGAGCGAGACGGTCATACTTGAACGTGACTATTAGATCCAGTTGGCCCTTCCTGGCTTCACTCATCATCTTACCTAAACCATGCCGCATGTGCATAGGTATCTTATCGGCAGATATACCCTCATCGCTGAACATTGTGATCACAGCGTTTGGATGATTCTGTTGAATCCACTGCTTGCATTTGAACAATTGACCGTCCAAACCTTCACCGTTCTTGGCTTGCTCGTCGGATGATACACGTAGATATATGGCAATCCTAAGAATAGTATCCCGCAGTTGGTTTTTTGACTGTAACATTAGTTCGTCACCCCTCCTATAAATTAGTATAATCGTACCACGAACTGGACATGGTGACAAACAAAAAGACGAGGATCATTCCCCGTCTTTGACCTTCTCAGAAATAGGATGGGCAGCTTCTCTCTTCTTTGCTTGGTAGCGACTAACAATGATGTCAGCCAACATGTATTTGAGAGATTCCTGCTGCTCTGGTTGAAGTTTGCCAATGATCATTGAGCCACCTCCTTTTCCGTTATAGTGCCATTCTTTACCATATAATATTCAATTTTCTCGGCAACATCTACGATATCACTGCCCCAAGCTGTCAGTTCATCGTCCATCGTTTGATTACAGAACTCCCACATGAGCAATGTCGGGGACAGTTCCTGGGGGTCACCTTTACATCTGCTGCTCGTTCCTGTGCTAAGTTCGTGGGCTACCTTTTCAATTCGTTGCAATACTTGGTTCATTGGTTGCCACCTCCTAGCTTTGATAAGCATTCACGAGCAATCTGTCCCATGTCATGTTGCATACGAGTAATGTGGGAATCTTCAAGCTGTATTTCATGATTCCAGTAACTCGCATACCACTTCACACACTCCACCAGCGCGGCATTGTCGGATTTAAGCTGTTCGTTTTCCTCACTAATTTTGAGGATACGAAGCCCGTAATCCTTCTCTAGAATCCGTAGAACAGTGAGTTCTTGTTTGAGTTCATAAATGTCAAGTTGGAGTAACACGATTTCTGCTCTGGCGTCCACTAGTTCTGCGCTCACGCTTATCAAACTCATATGTCAATTCCTCCTAGTTAAAAGTGCTTGCAGGTGGTAGTTTGGAACCCCTTACCTTGAGTGCGAAGGTTTCGCCATCTTCATCAACCTGTTGCTGTTTAATCTCGAACATAGCAGCCCTTTTCAATAGTCTGCGGATGTGCTTGGGAACGGTGCTGTAAATGGTGTACAAGCGAGTTGCCTGTTCCCAGACGATTGTGGTCTCTTGCTCGATCACTGGATAGCTCATCGTTTTGCACCCATCCTTCCTTTGGTTTGTTCTGCGTATAACCAATCCAACCACTCTTCACGCTCTTTCACGCGACCACGGCATTTAAAGCAAATGGCAAACCCAATTCCCGTGAACCTGATGGTCTTAGACCTACTGCTTTTGAAACCACAAGCCAAACATTCATATTTTTTAGGTGCTTTTGTCATATATCTAATCTCCCTTTAATTTCGAATTTAACGTGCTGTCTACCAAACTCGTAAGCATCGTCACGGCTCTGGTACACGATGTCAAAGTGGTTGCCCTTTACTGCACCACCTCTGTCCATCACGATGCCGTGGATGGTTCTACCGCTCTCCAGAGTGATGTCAACGAGTGTACCGAACTTGTATCTCTTATCGCTGGCAAGGATGTGATAGCCCTTGAACTTGATACCATTGTCCAGGTCGTATCCGGCTGCTGTCACACCTGTCTCACCATTCATCGTGTCTTTGCAGTTGCAGTAAGCTGTTGCCACCCCTGTCACTGAGACCGTGACCTTTTTGGAATGCTGCTTAACTTTCTTCGTGATCTTGACTGGTACGGTCTTAATTGGTGTCACATACGGGACAGTGACTAAATCGGGTTGGTCAGGTGCTGTTGCAATACTATGGAACAGAAGGGAGCAGCCTATCACCACTCCCAATGTCACCATCTTAGAGCGGAAAGTCATCGACAATAGGTCTTCTTTCCTGTGGTGTCCCGTTGACCAAACAATTGATGAACCGTGCGACATTGATTTCCAGTTCCTCGCGTGTACCGCTGTTGCCAATGATGTAGTCCCAGTCAATCTGCCATAGTTCTTGCTCAGATGTGTTGACCTTGTGGAACGTCTCACCTTCAGCTGCACGATCACGGCGAACCTCGTCTTTAGTACTGACACAGACAATAGCGAATCCATTCTCACGACACCACTGAGCTTCATTGGGCATTCTAACGTCCGTGATGATGATACCTGCACCAGAACATTCCCACATGGAGAACGACTTTGCTAGTTTGTTGATCCATACGTTCTCATCGATCTCACGCATAGACATTCCGAACTTCTCGTAACCGTCACGGGGCTTTGGAATGCGTGGAACATTTGGGAACGTATCGTGGAACATATTCTTCATTTCGTCTGCAAATGATAGTGTTACAATTGGTGGGCACAGCTCTTGGATGATTGATGCAACCGTATCCTTGCCCGACCTGGCGTATCCGACCAAAGCTATCTTCATACTTGGTCACCCTCCGTAACAGGCTCGACATCGTACCAACCAACCATCCACCAATCAGATCCGTCGAGGTGTTTACAAGAGTCAACCCCGTGTTCACAGGCGTCAGTGACCCTCACAATTTCACCAATTTCGAAACCATGGCACGCACGGTTGCCCACCACTTTGACCAAGTCTCCAACATTAATTTTCAATTTCGTTTCCTCCTCGTTTATGGTCTACACCCGTGTAATCACAAACGGCTGCCGATTTTCACAATGGACAAAAAAAATCCCCCACGGTTAAGTGAGGGAACTGAAAGTATTACTGAACACTGGACTTGATTTTTAGTCAGGCTTGGAATGTTATTTCGTCGTTACGAGTCTCAACTTTCCTTTTTCAAATTGAATAGATAGATGATTTACGCTACCATAATCATCAACCGAAAATACACGATTAATCTCAATGTCATCTTCAAGACCACCCGCCGTTGCTAAATTTCCAGCATGTCTTATGATTGAGCGTTCATCGTGGAACACTGTCATGGATTCTTGGTTGTAATCACTTTTGTTTGAACTACAATATAAACTTTTGACATTTGGACACTCTCCTCTATTTCTTCATGTAAACCTTAGCCGTCTTACCAACTACGAACTTCGCACCAACGATCCATCCACGCTCTGTCTCAAACGTTTCACGTAGGATCTTCTTGGATTGGACATTGACCCCGTTCTCTTCGGCCCAAGTCTGATACGTTTCATAGACTTCTGGCGGCCTTTTACCGAGAACTTCATGATCCTTGGATTCACGGATAAATGTGAGTGTACCGTTGTTCTCTTCGTGATAGGCTGCGTTGTAGTCGTTGACCTTCTGTGATTCAGTGAAAGCAGCATTTTCGTACAAGGAGTAATATCCTTCGACCATCAGCTTGACCCAATATTCCAATGCTTCTGGCGTGGTCAGTTTGCTGATGAACCGTGGATCTTTCTTCTCGATTGTGCCAAACATTGGACACCATATGACCCTGCGCTGGTAACTTTCGCCCTTCTCAAAGCTCTTGAGCAAGTGATTGGAAGTGAATATCAGACTCGTTGTCACAATGACCTGTTTGGACTGCTTGTACAACTCACGGGACGAAACGTAATCACATGTGCTGATGTTCTTGAGTGCTTTCATCTGCTTCTCATCTATTGCTTTTTCCTCGATGTCATCGCCCAAATTAGCAAGCTTACCTCTCATTGAAGTGAAGTAGCTTTCCTTTGTCATCTCTTCTGGTGACAGTGAGCTGCAATTGTCGTTACCCAATATGCGTCTCAAGATGGTCAACATAGTACCCTTACCGTTACCACCGTTACCGATCCACACAAAGAACTTAGCCAGCTGCCTTTTGAATTCCGGGTCAGTGATCAATGTGTGGGCCATCGTCTCTAGAATGAGTTTGCGATAATCAGCATCACCCTCTGTCAAGAAGGTCAGGAAGTTTTCAACGGCTTCAACAGGTTCTGCGTCCTCGTTGTATTCCAAGTCAACATAGAACGGTGTGAAATCGCTTGAGTTAACTTCGATCCAACGACCATCGCGCAGGATACCGTTGTTGAATTTGATGTCAAAGCCGTATGCCGGTTCCTTTATGTTCTTGATGCGGTATTCCAGTTGGTTGATGACCTCGTCGATATAACGGATCTTCTGACCCTTCAAATGCTCCGCAATGGTTGTGGTGAACTCCTCGCCTGTCAAATACTTCTTACCATCGTACATATACAAATGGTCACTGTACTTGATGATCTTCAACTTGTTCATTAGCTGCACGGATACTTCATATTCGTTGTCCTTCTCGGCACGGATCTGTTCTTCCCGGCAAACTGTGGTGAACTCGTCATCCTCCATAGGAATGGCGAATATGTAGCTATTAATGAAGGACAGACACTTCTTCCAGTTGTTGACCGACATGATCTTGAATTTGTGAGCATACAGCTTCTGATTGCGTCCGTCACCGCTGTCCAAACCTTCAAGGGACTCGAGCTTGGTGCGGCTGTACAAGAAGTCAGGCAACTCCTCACGAACACCAACATTATCGATGGTTCTCAGGATACCTTTTCTTTTGATCGTGATGGCCTTGGTGTTGACAATGTGCTTGTATTCAGCATCGAATCCCAGGGGAGTTACATTGCGCGTACCACGGAATCCTTTAGGTTTGCGGAAATATAAATGACATCCTCTATCCGTCCAAACCACTTGCGTTTTGATGTCAAAGGCTTGGATCATCTTCTCAATCGTTTCTTTCGGCAGCGAGTCGATATCCACGATTAGGTCATCTGCTGTCAGGCAATATCCAGCATCGCGGAAAGCTTCGTGCATGGGCGATTGATCAGCGATCACAGATGCGTGTTTCTGGTCTTCCTTGAACTCGACGTACATAGTTTGTTACCACCTTCGCGTCAGTTGTGTCTTACACCCGTGTAATCACAAAGGGGTATCCATTTTCACAATTCATCTGAAATTTTTTTACGGAGCTTTATCGGATTGGGCAAAAACCGTTTGAAACGAGACAAAAAAGACCACCCTATTGGGCAGTCGGTTCTAAACTCTGTTGCATCGCTTGTAAATCTACTTCTTTGACGAACACACCGTTGATCATCTTGCCTTTCCTGTCCTTGATATCCTCGTATGCTATCTCAATGCACGTTTCAATGTCAGTCCCCATCTGCATACACAGAATGGTCATCACGACGAACATGTCACCAATCGAGTCAATGATCAATGGCATATTACTGCGCGCCATACCGGCACATAGTTCACCATACTCTTCGCCTAGTTTTAACATCTGCTTCACTGGATCAGCCGTGTGTAGGTTACGGTCAATAGCCCATTGTTCAATCTTCTTATTCATACGATATCTCTCCTCGATGATAGTAAATTATTGCCGATCATTTGTATCCGTGGCAGTCCATACGGAAGATCGAATCCTGTCGTGCCGTCGAAGCCTTTAAACTCTTTGGCGAAGTCAACGGTGTCGGCTATGTCAGGATGTCGTTCCTGCAGCTGAACCAATTCCCGTGACCACCTGTCAAAAGTGGCATCGTCAATGATTGATGTCATCCTCTGGTAATAGATGTAAGAATGAACAAGGATCTGATACCTTCGTTGCTTGATTCTGGAATAGATAACACCTGTGTCCATGTTCCGTCCTTTCTAAAATAAGAACACCCGTTCCTATTCGTTCGTTAGATTAGTGTAATCGAGTTGTCCGATTTTGTAAATATATTGATTACAACCACTTCTCCAATCGCTTTTCAATGACTTGGACATAGTGGTTCAGATCCACGATCCTATCAAACTTCTCAAGCTTGGACACATCATCGTTCCAGACGTACATTTTCTCAGGGCTGTCGGGGAAACTAACCAGTCCGTCATCCGTCCTTTTCTTGTATAGCCTGACCCCACCCTTCTTCCGTGTCGGGAAGATCCTGTTTATTTTCTGATATTTTTTGCCCTGCTCGTCATATGTGCCAAGGTATGTGCTGCCAGCTTGAAGGATGTACATATAAAGTTCTGGCTTGTCGAGGTTCTCTGTCAGCGTGTCAATGATGGACTTACCATAGACAACCTTGTCCACCAGGGCAATATCAAGGATACGTGCGCTGTTGTTACGGAAGAAGCTGTCGTAAGCGTAACGGGAAGTGTCGCCACCTTTGCACTTGATCTTGCCGTCCTTGGTGACACCGATGTAATTATTAACATCACGCTGCCAGAACTTCGAAAATGAATCCTCTTCCAGTTTCAGGTTGAAGTCCTCTTCCCACTGTTCCCAGATACCTTTGTAATCACCGTGAGCAATGAAGGCCACACCATCTGTGTTGAGCTGCACAATGGTTCCGACCTTGGAAAGTCGCTTGCCCAGTTCGTATAGAGCTATCTGTCCGTAAATACAAACCGAAAGTGCAGCCTTGGGGTTGTGGAGGTCAGAGTATTGATTTTTCAAAAGGCCATACACTGAGTTCAGCACCAGTTTCAAAGCATTGCTCTTGACAACATCAGTTTTTTTCACGGCGATCCGTTCAGCAAGAATGTTCCGATACTTGTCAGTGGCCTTACCCAATGCGTTGATCAGGAGAATAATATTTGGGTACATCGATTGGACATCGAGCAGCACAACATTTTCAAACACCTTCTCAGTCTTATGAACAGAGTGTAATCCTCCGAATCCAAACTCGATGTCATTGTCAAATTCGTGGATCGTGACCTTGCCTTTGTCATCCTTGGAGTTGAGCCACATATCACGGACCTCAGATGGTACAAGATCAAGCATCGATAGATCAGAGAAGTCATCACCGTTCAAGCGGATCTGTGACCACTTGGTCAGCTTCATTCCCTCGAGCAGCGCATTGGCGGACAGGGTTGTCGTTTGCCATCTTTGACCTTGACCGACCATCTCGACGAGTGATTCTTTCGGTTTGAAGTAGCTATTAATCCTCATCTTATAAATGGCTTTTGTCATTTCAACATCATAGGTACAATATTTGACAGATTCTCTGTATTCTTCTCCGGTTAATGGGCGGTCGATATCAAAGGGTACTGATGATTCGAGAATCATTTTACCCATGTTTGCTTCGATTTTCTTGAGTGACGGCATTGCTACGTCAATCTGTTGGGCTGTGTCCAAGCTATTGATATGGTATTTTGTCTTCTGTTTTACACCCCTAATGATAGCGTCATTCATTTCCTTGATCACCGACTGGTGGGAACCTTTCAACATGAGGTCTAGAATATGGTCATCGTAATGATACCCATTGTATGACACTAACGTATGACCTTTAATGTAATCTGCTAGCCCGTGGAAGTTGTTTTTATCGTGGAACAATTTCTTGTTACCATCCTCATCCATGAAAACAACGAAGCTGTCGAATTTGAATACCTCAATGTCATAATACAAATTACCCATTTTGATATCTCTCCTTTGTGATTGGGTCTACACCCGTGTAATCACAAGAGGTCGTTCATTTTCACAATGGGTCACAAAAGAAAAAACCCTACCGTATTTGGTAGGGGGTTGGTCAGTTAATCCCACATCGATTTTTCTTCACCGTACAACCTTCGCAGCTCGTCAAAAGCTCTGGCATCTTTGTCAGCTTGGTTGGACAGTTCGTACAAGAGACAATCTACGGTCATCCGTTTCAACTTCTGCCCAGTAGTTCTCCATTCGACTGCCGGTGTGCCAAAGTATTCGAAAGCAACGTCCCACAGTTCTGGATCTTGAGCATGAACCAGTGCCCACATTCCTTTGACAACTTTGAACGTGTTACCTTGAGCACCCTTCTGGAAGATACGCTGGTTGAAGAATGATTGCATCAGTGTCAAGAAGTTGAATTGGTATGCGAACGGATTCATCTTGGCTGCAACAGGCATTGCTGATCTAGCTACTTGGGGTGTCTCTCCATTAAGTAAAAGTGCCTTGTATTGATTCATTGAGCCGATGACCGCTTGCTCTACATACAAAGGATCTTTAACCTTGTCTGAAGGAAGCGTGTAATCATTGCTTGTCAACGCCCTGTTCCCACCAGCAGCTCTCATGTTACGAGTCGTGTAAGTAACCAGATGATCATAAACCTCTTTGCTCACATCGATGAACTCGAACTCAACATGTTCACCACGGAAGATCTCTGGTACATGACCTTTCTTGATGATGGACAACGGTCTTCTGATATTGTCGCGGTCAGGTTTGCCCAAATAGATGGCAGCATTCCGTGCAAGGTTGGTGCGGTCTGGGTCAGAGTATCGGGTCATTCGGATGGTGAACGTATCACCTTTGTATTCCGTAATCATTCCGTCACCTCATACACTCGAATGATTTTGTCTCTGGCAAACAATGTAGAACTTCCGTCAGTGGATAGGCTTAAATAGAAAGGTGCTTTTATCAATTCCCTACAGAATTGTTCAAACGTTTGTCCTGAGATCGTCACTTCTGTTGACTTATTGTCAACAAGATCAATTATGATTTTCATTATTCGATCTCCTCTATTGTTGTGGTCGATAACTGGGCAACTTCGATCTTCGCTTCGGTCTGCCAGTACCGTTCCTCTTTCGCGTACTTCCGTGCTTGCTCTACCGTCTTGTAACATTTGATGTGTCCGTTCCTTTTCAGAGGGTGACCGTCAATCATGATTAGATAAATCATTGAACCACCTCCTTCAATTCTTTAATAGCGCGGCGGGCAATGGCGACATGGGTGATCACAGTTCTCATATCTGTTCTCATATTGCTGTTGTAACCACTACGGCGAATGTGGTGCAGTTCATCAATCAGAGTGAGCATGATTTCTTCCACGTTCTCTTTACTGAATGTCATTTCTTCCATCACTGGCTTACAATTTGGACAATTCTTTCCCAGATGGTTTTCACAGTTCATCGTCGATTCCCCCAGTAGTTTTATGAGTAAGATTAGGTCAGGCTCGTCCCAGTTTGTTGCGTCGATGTACATTACAGATCATCAAATCCATTGTCCTCATCCGTTTTCGTATACTGTCTGGACTTACCTTCAAAGAAGTCTTGCTTGCTTGAATCGATATCTTCGAAGTATCTAATCCACTTCATGTTGTTCTGGGCATTTGGGTACAGCTTCTCAGTGAATCCCAATTGAGCAAGACGTTTGTTAGCAGTGAACTTGACATACTCTTCAAGGTCATGACCATCTATACCATCGAACTTGTTACCGATGATGTAATGACTCCACTTGATTTCGAGTCGGACAGCTTCTTCAAAGGTGTCGTACACGAACTCCTGTAATTCAGCCGTGACCAGAGTCGGATTCTCGACCAGAATTTCTTTGAAGATATTGGTGAATAATAGAACGTGCAGCTGTTCATCGCGATTGATGTAGTTGATCATCTGTGAACTGGCAGTCATCTTCCCCTGTCGTGCCAAATCATAGAAGAATGCAAAGCTTGCAAAGAAAAATAATCCTTCCAAAATGACATCGAAAATAAGTGATCTCAGCATTGTTTCTGGGGTCATCTCTTCCGTGAAGGACTCATAACCTTTTGCAATGAAGTCGTTCCTCTCACGCAATACGGCATCCGTTTTCCAGTACTCGAATATCTCCTCTTGCTCACTCTTTGAAACAAGGCTGGACAATACATATGAATAAGAATGGTTATGAACTACTTCCTGTTGTGCCAGGATGATCATCAGCGCATTGACAGAAGAGTCAGTGATGTATCCAGCAATTTTAGAACTATAATCGGTTTGTACCGAATCAAGGAAAGCTAGTAGCCCGATGATCTTGGCGAAGGAATCTTGCTCCGTCTTGGTCAGCTCTTGCCATGTCTTGATATCAGCACCCATGTTTATTTCGAAGGGTGTCCAGAAGTTGCCAAGCATGTTCTTGTACAGCGGGTACGCCCACGGATAGCGGACATCGTCCCAGTTGAGGACATTGGAACTCCGACCATTGATCATTCCCGTTGATTTATTTGGAGCAGTTACATCGTAAAGTTTTCGTTTTTGTAGTGAATCGGTCTTCATATCGTTCCTCCTAAGTAATTTGCAAGGTAGTGTGTCACCCGTGTAATCACAACTACCCTGCCTTTTTCACAATTGATTTTACAAATTAAATACTAATCAACTACTAACTAGAGCAAGATTCACAAGCTTCAAGTTCCTTTTGCGATTGAGAGCGAGTGTAGTAGGTCGTTTTCAGATCCGACTTCCACGCGGCCATGTGCAGTTCAAGAAGATCTTTAGCCTTTATCGTAGGCAGGACATACAGATTGAAGCTGATGGCTTGATCAATGTGTCGCTGTCTCTTTGCGTTCTGTTTGATCGACCAGTGTTGGTCAATGTTCCATGCCGACTTGTACAACCAAGTGGTATCATCGTTCAGATCTGGCACGATGGTTACTGTCTTCATACCGTTCTTCTCTTCTGCATACGCTTTGCTGAAGATTGGATCGATGCTTGCTGTACTACCGGCAATGGCTGCTGTACTCATGTTAGGAGCGACTGCCATCAGATGACCATTACGGATACCATTATGATGAACATAGAACCTGAGCGTTTTCCACCGTTCGCTATCGTATCCACGGCGATCAAAGTACTCACCAGTGTCCCATTCACTACCTTCAAACTTCGGATACCATCCTTTTTCACACGACAGTTCCATTGAAGCTTTGATGGTCAGGAATGCAATCTCTTCATATAACTCATCACAGTATTGGACAGCTTCGTCCGACTCCCATTTCAATCCCTTGAGCACTCGCAGATGATCCCAACCAAACGTGCCCAAACCAATGGCTCTGTACTTGCGGTTCGTTGCCACAGCTTGTAACACTTCAATCTTGGAATCATTGATCTCGATGATGTTGTCTAACATGCGGACTTGGATTGTGATGAGTCGTTCCAGTACATCGTCAATGACTGCCCGTGCCAGGTTAATCGAGGACAGGTTGCAGACAACGAAGTCGCCAGCCTTTTTACGAGTCGTGATGATACCGTCCTCTTCTGTCTCAGTCAGGATAACCGTTGCCGATTGGTTCTGGGTGATCTCGGTACACAGGTTGGAACAGTAGATCATACCTGCATGTTTGTTTGGGTTTGCACGGTTCACTGCATCACGATAGAAATGGTAAGGAGTGCCTGTTTCCAGTTCGGATTTCAACATGCGTTTCATAACGTCAATGGCATTTACACGAACCTTGCTCAGATCAGGATGGTTCACACAGTCCCAGTAACGGCTGCGGAATGTCCCACTACCTTTGCGTTCATCGAAACATTCTTCAAGGGAATAGCCCATGACTGTCTTGACTTCATGCGGATCGAACAGATACCACTCGCCCCTCTTATCGACTTGCTCCATGAAGAGGTCAGGCAAACACACGCCGGTGAAAATATCGTGAGCACGTTTTCTTTCATCACCGTTGTTCAATTTGAGATCAAGGAAACCCATGATGTCCTTGTGCCAAACGTCAAGGTAGACAGCGATGGCCCCAGATCGTGTGCCCAGTTGGTCAACAGATACGGCAGTGTTGTTCAGCTGCTTGATCCAAGGAATGATGCCAGAACTCTTACCCTTGAAACCTTTGATGTCAGATTTCAACGCACGAACCTTACCCATGTACACGCCAATACCACCACCACTTTTGCTGAGTGTGGCAACATCTGTGTTAGAGTCGTAAATCCCACGCAAGCTATCATCGACAGTATCAATGAAGCAAGACGATAGCTGACCAAACGATTTACCCGCATTAGCAAGTGTTGGTGTAGCGACTGTCATGTACAGATTGCTCAAGGCCCAGTATGATTCAGCGACGTAAGCAGCTCTTTTCTCAACCGGCTCATTGATATGGATGTGCATGGCAATGACCATGAACCGTTCCTGGGGAAGCTCATAGACAGAACCGTCATAACCAGAAGCCGTGTAGCGAGATGATAGTGACAGGACAGATGCATATGTGAGCAGCTTATCTTTGTCTGGGTCAATCATGTCTTCGAAGCTATATATCTCATCTTTCGAGTAACGGGCCAGTAAATCAGGTGTATAGATGCCCATGTTGGTCAACATCTTGATCAGGCTGTAGAAGCTACCATACTTCAGTTCGGGATCGTAACCACGATTGACAGAGGCTTGCTTGTACAGGTCACGAAGTTTGAACTCGGCTGCCACACCATCAAAGGTAGGTGTTTCAACTGCAACATTCTCCAGTGCAGTCATGAGCATCTTATTGGTGATGGATGTTGCTGCGATCTCTTCTTTGCTACCAATGTAACGGGATATGTTTGTGATGAATGAATCAACGTCCAGCTCTGGGAATCTTTTGAATGCGGATTGGATGAATCTGATAATGCGCGGTTGGTCAAAGGGAAGTCTGCGCTTACCCTCGTCTTTCAAAATGGTTGTCATCTTATTACCTCCGTGGTTTATGTTGAGGACTGTACCTCTCGCCCGTGTAATCACAGGTGGTCATTCATTTTCACAACGGCTGAATAAAAAAGTCCCCCAACCAGAACGGTCAGGGGCAAGAGTGGAAAAAGGTTATGAAGAAAAGTTCATCGCGACAGTCGTTCAAGTTCCCGATCAATTACGAGCAGGATGGCGATAATTATAATGGCTGTTATCATGCGTTGATGCCGTCGATTTTGATGCCAAGATGTAGGAGAATGTGCGAGATGGTGACCAGAGAAGTGTTTCGATGGTGGTCAGCTAAACTAGCTTGATTATCGTAATACTCCTTGACCTTCTCATGAGGAGTTTTCTCAACTTCCCACCCGTTGACCACAGCTGCAACAAACTTGTCAAAGCCCATGTCCTTGAGTGGTTTCAGATATTTGTTCCAGGTATGACCGTACTCGATATACTCTTTGATACATCTCTCAGTGTCACCATGTGCAGTAATCCATTCCAACTCTTTTGCTTCTACTGCCGATACTTTAACTTTGCTCATCGTCATCGTCCCCTATCGAATAATAAATTGGTTTAAGTTCTGTTGTGCAGCTTGGTTCATTTGGATCTCAAGTCGGGCATTGTCAGCATGTCTCAACAGGTCATTAGCTTTCTGACTCGCATCCTCTGCAAGTGCGTGAAGCTCGGTGTTGGCTTCCTCGAGTTGGTCATAAGCTTTTCCGAATAGTGCCAGAGCTGCAACGCCTTTCTCTTTAGCTGCTTGAAGCTTTTCATAATGGCTGAACACCCTTTTCAATAGTTTAAATTTCACGGTCAGTCTCCTTTTCGACATTGTTGATATGGATGTATTGTTTAATAATCCCGTCCTCGCAATGGAGGAAGTCATCATGAACGCCAGTTACTTTAACCGTGTCACCGATGTCGAAATAATGCCTAAGATTTCCACCGTCGTTACCAATCACTTTCACCTTGTCTCCAACCTTGTACATATCGTTTCCTCCTGGTTTTATTGGGAAGGGGCTGTTACACCCCTCGATTGATTACTTCTTCTTTGCTTTAGGAAATGGTTTGATATCGATGTAGATCGCATTGTTGCCAGCGAATTTCTTCACTTCGAACATCACAGTTTTCCCAATAAGATCTGCACCATCCTCTGCCTTGACTCCGAACTTTTCCTCGAATTTAGCAAGTTGTTTAGGTTTCTTTAGTGGATCGACAAAGTATGTGTCACCAACCTTCTTGCTGTAGCCCATGTTGTTGCGGTAAGTAGCACCCTCGTATTCAACGAAGATTCGAATGCCCTCGTCTTCAAGAGCGACCTCTGTGATCACACCAGACAGGATCTGCCCAACATCATCGGCTGTGAACTTGGCAATGTCTCGGACATTACTTTCTTCCAGACTGTTGAACTTCTCGTAACAATAGATGTCACGCTTCTGACCTACGGCTGCTTCCATGTGATCAAAGGATAGTTCAAAGTGTTTCTGCAAGGCTTCTTCAACCTTCGCTTCTTTCTCAGCATCGGCAACGAACTTACTAGTCTCTTTGTCGTATGCTTTCTTATTGAACGACACCTCGCGGATTTCACCCTGTTCTTTGTCAAGGAAAGTCAGCGTAACCTTTGCATCGTTGTAACCCACCTCTACCAGTTCAAGCTGTTCCAATTTAATCATGTCATTTCTCCTCTGCCACTTTGGGCTAATTAGTTTTGTTCTTCTAGCAGAATCCAAGTTCGATCATTGAAGTTCCTTTGAGCAGTGGCTTGCGTGTACTCGGTGATTCCCAATTCACACTTCTTGTCCCGCCATATGACCACAAACATGTTGTCAACGTATGCGACAGTGTATATCGTTGCTGAACCGGAGTGTCGGAAGCGGTCTCCTACCTTAACCTCTCGTTCAATTTTTTGCGAAAACTTGACCATTCTAATTCCGTCCCTTCACTGTGTTTTGAATTCAATACCAGACATTTTCAAGAATAGTTGTAATTGTGGCAGTGCGTTCTCATGGACTGAGAATGACACCCACTTGTTTTTAAGCGTGTCCGCTGTTGGTGTTACTACTGTTTGCTTTGGTAACGCATCGACCAGTGATAGGTTCTCAGCGTACCGTTCAAGTGACGCACCGTCTGTGCTTTGAATCACTTCAACTTCCTTCTTCCTTTGTTCCAACCATGCAGCCATCTCGATCTCTACCTTGTTCAAGGCGGTGGTCTTATTGAGATGTTGGGAAGTAATGAACCTGTCAGAAGTGAGGAAGAATAGTGTAGGGTAACGAACAATTCGTGCTTCAAACATTCCCTCGATGATCCGTCTCTTTTGCTGACGCTCCAACTCTTCCAACTCTCTGACCTTAACTCGAAGTTCATTATCACTCTCCTTGACCACGCTTGTGATCGATTTGATCTGCTTCTCAAACTCCATGTACGGCTCGAGCACTTCTTTCTTGATACGGATACGTTCCTGTTCCAAAGCGTCAACTCTCTTGTTCACCGCAGCCAGTAGGTTCTTGGTCCCCTTGATGGTCTCTTCATCGACTTCAACAGTGCGGATCAACTCAGCAAGCTCAACGGCTTCTGCCAACATTGATTCATATCCTTGAAACTGAATTGCACCTGCTTTCTGTACCGTAATGGCACTTCCATTCCAAACGCTTATCTCGCTCATGTTTCACCTCCTGTTGCTTACACCCGTGTAATCACAAACGGAGTGGATTCTTCACAACAGGAAGGTGAAAGTTTTATTTACCTTTAATCAAGTTCCGTAAGCTTTCGTGATCCAAGCCATATTCTTTCTTTACGTCCTTGTACACATCGGTCACAGCGTCATCGACAACCTTGACAGACTTCAACGTATCGTTGACCAAATCTTTCAATATCCCGAACATGCTGTCACCTCCTCGCAATCGTCTGCATCAATGTAGAAATCTCCATGAGGTCTAAAAGGTAATAGTACATAGTCAATCGTACCGTGCATGTTCTTTCTTGGCTCGACTTCAAACTCTTCTCCTATGTGTCTGGAGTACCAAGATTCTCTGTAACTTGATTGGATTATCTTGACTTTCATTTTCTTAATCATCTCTTCCTTTAATAGAATCTTGACGATTGGTGCAGCTCAACAAAGGTGCTGGCAGCCGATGCCCTATTCATGAAATAAAACAACTTGGCTTTTTCCGTGGACAGGTGACGCTTAGCACCGGCATAGACGTTGTATCCATATCGTGTGTCAAACTTCATGGTCTCGATCTTCTTTTCAGAATGGTTGCTCTCTATAAAGAAGTGGTCGTAAGTCTGGACAGGAGCGTTACGTAGATCAGCCGTGTCGGTCACATAGATGATCCGTTCACCATCCCAGACCCAGACATAGCCGTAAGTCACGACATCATGGATTGCTTTGAACGGTGTGAAAGTGATTCCGTCATCTTCAAACGGTATGCCCTCATTAATACATGTGATCGGATACTCGCTGTACACCTGGCACACTTCATAGTTGCCATAGATTTTGATGTGCGGAAACATGATGACAATGTTTTTCAGTGTGGCCTCTTTGATATGGTCGCTGTGTATGTGCGTGAGCAGCAACGTGGACACACCATACAGATGCTCCTTGATAGTCTTGAACGGGACACCGCAGTCGATCATGACATTCTCAATGATCACACAGTTACCCTTGCTGCCGGTCGATATGATTTTATACTCCAAATGATTTCACCTCCCCTGCCCGTGTAATCACAGACAAAGTGGATCGATCACAGTTAGAGTGGGCCACTGTTTCATTACCTTTCCTAATTACCTCAAGCAAATAGCAAAGCTTTAACCATAGAGCCATTCCCCTTTTACAGTACTCTATATAAATATATTAATTAAAAAAGTAGTAAGTTAGGTAATTTGGTAAGAACCCTTGGTATTACTGGCTTTTCTGACCCTCCATTTCCTAACCTGTTTCGACAAAAGGTAATGTGCTATCCGATAATGCGACATACGTCCTAATATTAGATATTGACCTGTTGCAATATCTTTGGTATGAGAACACTTTTCCCATACTTTGGCACTATGTAAGATATCACCCTAGTGATTATGCGGTATTATCAAAATGCAGTCTTTTGATAAAATACGAACACTGGTAAATAATTCCTGTATTCAGCAAAGTCTTTTGCATGGTATACTTTGTCTCTCAGTTCGACAGGCTTTGCAATTAGCCTAATAGAGCTGAAATACAAATTGCTAGGGGCAAAAGACAATGATGAACACTATTAACTACGGTAACAACAATGGTGAAAAGGTTTTGAACACTGGTGTACATACTACAAACAATGATGCAAAAGTCTTGAACAATGATGAACTGGTTGACGCAATCATGAGAGAATGTAAACGATCAGCTGCAACAGCCCGTGCCAAATACGGCCAAGGTAAGATGGCCGACCTCGAGGGAACACTCATCGCTCAGATCTGGGAAACGATTATGAAGAAGCCCTCCTCTTTCCACACCGTTATCTTCATTCGCCGGTTGATCAAGCAACGAACAGTTAACCACATCAAACGTGACCTGATGCCCCACAATAAAACAATCGTGTTCAGCATGTTGAAAGGTGCGGAGAAGGAACCAACCGGGGACACGTTGAACAGTGATGCTTATGAATGGGAAACGAACCTCCACGACAATGACACCAGGATCAACCAGATGGAACTGGGCAACGAACTGAAGACATTCTTGGGAACGCTTACAGACAAGCAACGTCAGATCCTTGAACTACATACTGCTGGGTACGGGAACAACGAGATCTGTGACATAGTCGGCTGCAGCGTCAACACACCAAAGAATACCTTGAAGACGGTTAAAGGACTTGCTATGTCCTTTGGGCTATAAACTTTGCACTAAGTCTTTTAAAGCATAATTGATAGGTTTTGTCATTGATACTATTTGACTATTGTGATTCATCCACTCGCTCTGTGATTACACGGGTGTAAGACACTCACGGGAAAGGAGCAGAGCGAGGTGATGACACAAACGGACAAGGAGTGGAACAGTCAATTTGATTTTACTTACATTGAAGACCATTATTTCCGCGAGAAGTTGGAAAGTGGATTGATCAGATACGCACCAGAAGATTGGACAGAGATGACACCAATCGATGAAAACAAACTATAAGGAGGAGTGCAACAATGCTTGAGAGACTTCTTGAAAATTGGCATCGGTATATCGAACAGAACAAAGATTTAAAAGAGGCTATCAAAGAAGGTTATGAGGTAGCTGCTTTTGACGAAGAAACTGGAATGATAATTTGCGTATCACTCGAAGACAGGGAATTGAAAGTCAAAATCGTAGAAGATGCCCACATCATTCCAAAGGAGGAAGAGTAAATGGTATCAGCAGTAATGGGAGTATTCATAGGGTGGTTGCTTGCCCTGATTGGATTAGACACGTTCTTGCACAACACGGTTGGTTTGGATCATCAAGGTTATTACATCTGTTGGTTCGCTAGTGGCGTTATCGGAGTGTTGATTAATCGATTCAAAGGATCGGTAACAAAATGAAGCAAGACTTGAGAATGAATCTTCGACGGTTCATGTTCCTTGCCTACGCGCTTCACCTGATGGATGCGGACATTGATGTCGATGAAGCCGGTTTGACCATTGAACAGTTCGAGAAGATGGACGAACTACTGGGTGAGTATCTGGCCCCGCAAGATGTTGAGGAAATGGAAGAAGAACTAATAGAAATTGTAAAGGAGCTAACCAAAGATGAATAAAGTACTTGCCGAATTTGGTGCATATGGATCTGCACTTGCAATGTTAGGATATAACACAAATGACTATTACTCGGAAGAGGACGCACGTATTGTCGGCAACATCATCGACAGCAGTTTAACATCAGAGGAAGAAGCAAAAGCCACTATTGACTATTATATTGCCCAATTCAAGTCCTCTGTTTCCACACTGGTGAAAGGAGTTCAAGATGCCGAACCAGATCAGTAAAGCTGGATTGCGGTTTATCCAAAACTTCGAGGGCTGTAGGTTAACTGCTTACAAGCCCGTTGCGGCTGAAAAGTATTGGACAATCGGATATGGACATTATGGACCAGATGTAAAGCAAGGACAGAAGATCACACAGAAGCAAGCGGACGATATGTTCTACAATGACATGCAGTCCTATGTCGCAGGTGTTAATGCTCTTGTCCATGTGCCGATAAATCAGAACCAGTTTGACGCTCTCGTATCATTTGCATATAACGTTGGGGTTGGTGGATTGCAGAGATCATCCTTGTTACTGTTCGTCAACTTAGGAAGCTTTATGGCTGCTGCTGATGAATTTCCAAAGTGGTGTCACGGTGCTGGTGGCGTAATGCTCCAGGGATTGTTGAATCGCAGGAACAAAGAACGGGCAGTCTTTCTGACACCTGTGGTCACAACCCCTGTTATAGGAGGTGACGATGATATGAAGTTAACTGACAAAGAGGTTGACGTAATCCTCAAAGCACTCAGTTTCCAGTGGGGTCAGACAAAGAACAAGATTGATCAAGGTGTGATCCACGCCGTTGCAGATCGTGTCCGCGAAGAATCAGGCAGACCAAAGCAGTAACAAAAAAGACCCCTTTCCTATTATGGATTGGGGTCTTCTTGTTTATCCTTTTTCCTGTTGGGCCGCAATATCTTGCAACACCTTGACCTCGATTTGCCCACTGTCAGCCATTACGTGACAAGCCTTGCAGAGCGATATCAGATTAGTGTTGACCAATCCCAGACGCATATCGTCTTCCAGTTTGACAATGTGATGCACCTCAATATTAAAGGCGTATTTGCCCATTGGCTTACAATGTTGGCACAATCCCTTGTCCCTTGTACGGATCTCGATTGATTTGTTCCTCCACACGCTACGTCCCCGAAAACGAGCTGCGTCAGTCATCTCCTTGACCCGTGAAGGTTTCCTTGGACATACGAATGATGTGTCATGATACCGACCACAATACTTGCACGATCTCATCATGGTAATTTCGTAACGTCTATGCCAGTCACCAAAGCTGTATGCCCTGTTGCATTAGGATGTAAACCATCAGACGTATATCCTGCTCTCCAGATTCCGCTGTTCCTTGCCGTTTCTGCCAAATCAGCAACCTCGAAATAGCCACTCAAAGGTGCTGGAAGTGTCCGTATCCAATCGTTTACCTGCACCCTCACAGCATTGGTAGCTTCTGGAGTTTGGTTTCCCGTTGTTGCCCAAGCATCTGTGGAAGTCGTTGCTGGCGTGATGGTGTTATGGAACACAGGAAGTCCAAGCTTGTCAAACATGTTCCACATGGTCAACAGGTCTGCTTTAACCTGAGCCAGTGTTCGGTTTGCTCTGATGTCGTTGATTCCGTAATTGGACACGACAAAGTCACAATGCTTCAATCTTTGTATACGGAACATGCGATTTGTTACCACATCGAAACCTTGAACCAATTCACTCGGACGAGCTATGACCATAAGCTTCCGCTTACTGTACAGGGCTGTCTGTGTGTATCCCATGTAGTCTCGAGAAGTTGTACTGTCACCTGTCCCCCACATGATGCTGTCCCCCACTAGTAATGCACTCTTCATGGGCTGACTTTTCACACTGATCCTGCCGATGATGGCAACAGGTTTGTAATACCCACCGTTGTCTGACACAATGGTAAGAGCACCACCTTCTGTAACATCTGCTCCAACATGTTTGCCCTCACCGTTGATCCAGTTAGAAGTACCTTTTACCCACTTCCTACTCGCCGCTACAGACACATAAGTTCGTGTGAAGAATGTAGCTGCTTTGGTAAGAGTGATTCCAATCTCATCGCTTGTCACGAAACCGCCACCATCGATGGTAACAGTCTTCAGTCCGTTGAACCTAATTGGGATCAGAACTCCCCCACCAAGATCGACGCTTGCCTTGATTGTGATTGGGTCAGGGTTTGCCACATCTCCTGCTGTAGTGGTCTGGTGGTTGGCGTACACGAACTTGATGCCCACGCAATCTTCAGCCACTGTGAACTGTTTGAAATAAGTAGCACTTGTTTCCACGCCGTCACTCAATCCGTCAAGGTTCATGCAACGATAAACGACCAATGTTTCAGAACTACCAGCAGCTCCAGTATCACCCTTTGGACCAGTTAAACCTATTGGACCAGTGTCACCTGGGTCACCTTTCTCACCCTTCTGACCGGCAATGTTAACGTTGGGGAATATCTTGACTCCACTTTGATTTAACGATACATTCATCATAGTGTAATCGCCCTCACAATCGGAATCTCTATTGTGTCAGATGTTTCAGTGATGCCACCATAAGTTCTGCGAATATCCATGTATACCGTTCCTCTCCATCCAGAAGTGTCGTTGACCATGAATTGAAATACTCCATCTGTCATTGGTGTAATGGTACATGTGTCCAACAGCGATCCTGCACCGTCCCGTACCTCTGACCGTAGTTCAGCTGCTTGCACAGTCGTGTCAAATGTTGCGACAAGAGAGAACGTGTCCCCCCGTTTAATTGGATCTAATCGTGTCATCTCTATTCTCCCCTCGTGACATGACTTTCTGGGTCACCAATTACACCAAGCCCGACAAGCATACTGAGGATGATGTTAAACGTTACGTCCCATTGATGAGCCAAACCTACATCAATTGTGCCAGTGTTGGTTAATATAAGGATGACGCCAGAAAACAACGATACCAGTACACCTTTGTTCCGCAGCCTAACCAGTAATTTTTGAATCATATCTTGCCAACTCCCCTTCTAAGTGAATGACCTTCTCGAGCAATTGAAGGTTAATGGTGGTTAATCGTGCTACCTCTTCTTGAAGCATTGTGATCTTCTTCTCCTGGCTTTCCATGAGCGAGGTGATTTTGTTTTCATAGAACATGTCCCTACTATTGTGTTGCTTGCCCCGTGCTATCAGATATGTGACCACGCCTGTCACAACTGACCCAACTACTCCAAGATAGACTTCCACACCGCTACCTCCTTTGAGAATCATTCTCGCCCTACAATCGATTTAATTTCTTTCTCACGGGTAAGTGGTTGCCCCGATCAATTAAAAGAAGCCCCCGTTATGGGGACTCCTTGGTCAATTCTTTTAATAAGCTTCTCCAGTGATCTCTTCGTACTGGGCCGCAGTGATCTTGCCCTTGACCACGAACACTCGCACGTTTTCTTTCGTGTAGCTTCCGGCATCGTAAGCCGACTTTACAATCTTGAACCAATCCATGATATCCCCTCCTTCCTTTCTCCCAGACTCTCTCTACATCAGGTCGTTCATGACCAGTGCCAGAATGATTTGTGCCTGTTGGTTTTGTAGATCCGTGACAGCTTCTGTGGCACTTGGTTGCCAGTTCAGATTGACCGTGAAACCATCTGTAGGATTGTAGCTGTACTTTCCAATACAGTTTTCAGGAATCAGAGATTGGTCAACGTCGAACACATCGATACTCTCTACTGCACCAAAAATCATTCCACCTACGTTGATACCGTTCTCCACCATTTCAGCAATGTTGCTAATGTAAAGCACAGCGTTGTCACCTTTTGAAACTAGAATCTTTTTCAAATCAATTACCTCCTCTTAGAATAAGTAGTCTTTCACTATCAGTTCTGTTGACGATAGCGCAAATCCGAGTGTAGCCCCAGAGTTGAGAACAGCACCACTCACTGTTGAATAAGAGTAATTAGTACCTACATTCAATCCAGTGAACGAGTCGCAAATGCCCTTCAACAAAATGTTACCGTTATTCTGCAATAAGCCAATCAGTACACCGCTCGCATACTCACCCATCCTCGAAAAATCAACAATGGCGTATTGTGTTACATACTTACTACTACCTGTTGCATTTATGAACAAAAGTACTTGATTGTTCGTTTCATCCACTAGAATGCAAGTACCACCACCACCGTCAAAAGCTGTGTAGGTGCCGAGCAAGAATGACGTATACTTATTCATCTGAGGTGAAGATACAGCCGAGAGCGTCAACCCTGAGATCGTGCATGACGATATAAGTCCAGTATCCCCCTTGTTAATATATATTGTTCCAGTGGATGATATGGTAATGTCACAATCTGTCATAGTCGATGATGCTAAGGTGGTTGTGGCTGCTCCAAACGTGATCACACCAGTAGCTACCACCACTGACAGCACATATGCTTGAACGGATACCGCCGCCGCAGGAGAATACATGAGGTAGTTGTTCGTTGCCCCAGAAGATATGGTAAGGTAATACGGCGAAAGGTTGGAACCCCAAGAAGATGTTGGTATGCCTGTGACCAAACCTGACAAGGAAAGAGTGGAAGAAGCCGCTGTCAATATAGCTGCCGATCCTGTGGCACCCGAATTCTTTGTGATAATCATAGCCTTGTCTGTGCCTACTTTGATAAGGTTGTGATAATAACCACTGACATAGGGTATAGACGCTGTCATGTCCAGAGCCGTTCCTTTACCCAGTGTGAGCGTGGATGCAGTTACAACAATAGAAAAGGTCTTCGGTGTTGCGGTTTCAGAGTATGTTATCAAAGCTTTGTCAGTAGTTAAGTTACAGCAACCTATATTGATGTTTCCACTCAAGGCGTTCAAAACAAGTTCTGTCCCCACTGTTATTGTGCTTCCAGAAATACTGAAGGCTATGCACCTTGCTGTTCCTCCGGCTGTTAATGTATAACCTAATAGGTACTTAGATCCTGCAACTAGTTCACAGATGTCAAATACGGAAGAAGCAGTCGTAATTAATGTTGTTACCGTACCGACTGATACCGTCATGCCCGAGACAGTGATCACAACACCTTGAATAGCACTAGCCGCTCCGTTAACGGTAGTTAACAAGTATCTTGTTGAATCCAGAGCTATGAGTTGTTTTTCCTTCGATTGTCTTGCTAGGTTCTTATAGCTAGTAGTTCCATCTGATGTAAAACCTGTCAACGCAGTTTTAGTTCCGAGCACTCCTGTTGGTGTCATTACTCCTGCAAAATAACCACCAGTGGAGGAAGAACCGTCACTCGCAATATACAAATAATTGCCGCCGGATATTTTTACAGTTGCAATGACATTCGGTTTGTTTGCTGCTGTCAGAGCCGAGCTGAACAAAGCATCCTGCATTTTTTGTGCCGATACTAAGGGTACGTTCTTACTCACTGTCCCGTTGTTGTTTAAGCGAACCGTGTATCCTGGCACGGGTGGCATAGCTGTGTCATACGGGTAATACTTTTCAACGTTGATTGGATTTCCGCTGAACTCGGCTGCGAGAACTGCTGATAATACGTCACTCATGTTTGACCTCCTATACCACTGTTTTGGTTACGCTTGTTATTTTTCCGTTCGTTCTGTTAAGCGTTGTTGTCACGGTAGTTCCACCTGCGACTTCTACGACTGAAGAAATGATACCGTTTGTGTAATTGATTGTCGTGGACTTGATCACCGTTGAACCGTTCTTTTCCTCGATCAGGGACACTTTGTACAACGCGTTCCTCGTAATCACAACGGTTCTGGTATCCGTGTCCAAAGAAACCGATCCTTGCTTTCTAACACTGGTATTGTCAACGCCCAGTAGATCACCCAGAGCGTTCTCGATCTTAGCCATGTTTCCGGCATTCAGCGGCGTACCTGCCTGAGTTACTGTCCCCGTATTGGGAACAAGCGTAACCTGACCAGACGTTTCACCACTCTTGTCATACCGGTTTGGAAACTGGACTACCCTGTCTTGCCACGCTGTTTTCACATATGCCATCTAATATAGACCCCCCTCTTGTCCGCATGTGAAAGCACCACTCCATCTGAAGCTCTTTGCCACCAGATCTCCATACGTCTTGATGATTTGTGTGTTACTCTCCAACCTATTTACGTCCGCGTAGGTAAACCCTTGACCTGCTGTCCATACCTTGGTGTCCAAGTATTCTGGAGGAGTCATGTTGAATGCAAAGTGGATTGCTTCCAAGTTGGTTTCAATCCTGTTGATGCTTGACAAGTAATCGACACTGGATACCGTTCGGTTGGTCACAACAGTAGGAGTCGGGACAGCGTATTGAATACTTTGCAAGTACGTTGCCAGGTCAAGCATATTCTGCTCGATCCTGTTCCAATCCCCGAAGTTGATATAGTCATCACTTGACCAATCCGTCTTGTACGTTGCCATTTAATTCGCCACCCCTCTCGCTTCTGTCGTACTTTGAACGTAACCTTCATATTTCAATTCAGTCCGTGTCACATAAGCATTCAACCCTGTGCCATAACTTGTACCGATTGTGACAACATCTCCAACTTCATGGGCTTGATTACCGCGCCAGTTGATGTTGTAAATTGCACGGTTGTTCTTCTGAGCCAGTATCCATTGACCAACGATAGCAGCTCTGTCAGTTGTGTTGATCAGCGTGTTACCTTCCAATGTCAATGTATCACCCAGTGTCACACCGACTGCGGCCGAGCTTGTAACAACGCCTGTACTGAGGTCTGTCCAATACTTTACGTCAACCTGTTTCACAACCTTGTCCAATACGATTCGAGGTTCGGCGTATTGTTCGTTCAGAGAGATTGTGTCAACAGATGAGGTAGGTGCAGGAACAGCTTTGACCGTGATGACATTGTCCCTTGTGACATAGACATTAGCGCATCCTGCTAGTGCAATCATTTGCAGAACGTCTTTGCAGTTAACCTTCTGTGCCATAGAGTTTGTCAAGATGCTGTCCAATGCCGGATCAACGCTGTAGTTCGTGATTCCACATAGACCGAAGACGTAGATTGCAAGTTGTCGCAATGAACTGGGATTTTCAGTCAGCTGCTCATACGGCACGTTCGACATTAGGTCAAGTCCTGTCCGAGCATAGAAGGTACTTGTCAGTGAACCCTCATCTGATTGCCATTCCCATAGGAAGTAGTTGCCCACTGGAACCCATTCAATCGAACCATCGTCCAGCTCAAGACCGATCTCAGCAATGACCTGTTGCTTCTGTTGCAATGACTTGTAGAAGCCAACGGGATTCAAGATGTTAAACTCACGGCTACTATTGTCTACAGTGAATTGGAATTCTGGTGAAGGTAATTCCCCAGTTGTTAGATCCATCTCTTCCGTGAGCTGCATACTGATCAGACCAAGTTCGCCCGTGTAGACCTTGACAATCCCGAAGTCAATCTCAGATACCCGTGCTCGCCTGTTTGGGACACTCCATTTGGTGATTGTGACTGTCACTTTACGGTAGTTTGTTAACTGACCTTCTGCCGTTACCTGGGCAAGACTGTTGCCAGTGTACGGATAAGATACGATCACATTGTCACTGCTGTCATACGCCGTGATGGTGAAGTCTGTTGCCCATTCGTTGCCCACCGGATCGAACGTTACGGTCAAGCCTACCGAAGAGTGGTCAGCGTTGAATGCGACTGTGACTTGTGGTCTAGCAGTTCCGTCTACTATGGTTGTAGATGGCGTTGGGCTTTGTTCCAATTGAATAGCATACAAGTACAACTCAGTTTCAAGCGTGTCTTGATGGGAGATTCTACAGTCAATATTTGATACAGTCCTACCTCCGCTTGGTGTCAAGGTGGCTGTCAACTCGTACACATTAGCGCCCAAGTCTGGTCTAGCTACCCTTGTCGTGGCTGAATTAGTCCAAGTCAAATCCGTGTAGGAGAGATCGGTGTAATACATAGTACCGCCGCAATTTATACTGTTGATGTCGCCTTTCAGCAGCTTTACGACAGCCTTGACCGAGTGGGCTGCTGTGGGTCTATTCGGTACGTTCCTATAGGCATACCCTGTGGTGAGAGGTTGTCCTGCCCCATCGTAGAGATACATTACCCCGTTCTGCCCGCTGATTGGGTTAAACACAGACCCGTTCCAAGACAGTTGGTCAAAGCCGGGCTTAAACCAACCTGCTACCCCTGTCTTGAACATTGGGTCAGGTATAAGGTTCGTCTGGAGAAATTCTCCCAGAGGATTACAGATCATGTCACTAGCCCAACCGACTTCACCATTGTTGGACAATGTATCGTCCGCGAATGAAAAAGAACCGTCCAGTTTGAAACGATCCTGTTCCAACGTTGCAAGATTGTTTGTCATACCGCGCACCTTGTTGGTCAGTTGAGCCTTGTTACTCAGTGCAAACTCTCCACTGGTAGATATGCTTGCCACATCACTGGAAGCCGTTATATCAGAGACATCAAAAGTGACTCGACCTTTGTTTGCCCGAGATTCGCCGTAAATGCCATCCTTGTATTTCTGACTTGCGTTGTACAATTACGTCACCTCTCTATCAAGTCAAATTTGCAATCCTTGTATATTGGAGTGCCACCGATGTAACTGACCATGCCAACCGTGCGATCTCCTGCATAGAAGCTTGCTGTCCTGTTACCACCTGTCTGTGGATCAAGATATGTCACAGAGAAGCTCGTAACGTCCAGTTTCTGTAGAAGTAATGACAATTGAGTTGGTGTCAGGTAAGCATAATTGATAGTTAACTTCCTCTTTGTAGCAATCTTCTCGATGATCATATAGCCTGCTGCATTTCTCTCAGCCTTTGAGATCATCATGATTCCCACATCGAAAGAAGAAGGGGTAGGTTGTGCAACCCCATTGATTGAATACAAAGTAGCCATGTTCCTACCTCCTAAATTCTGTTTAACATTACTGTTTTGTTTCCGCTTGCGTTCTCGATGTACGGAGCAACGATACGGGCAAACTGGCGACCATCGATGTTCAAGATGATGTCACCTTGTTTGGTGTTGTTGTTCTGTTTCGGCTGCGAGAATTGCATTGCTTGAACAACCGCTGTAGCAACCAATCCAGTGAGTCGGTCCAGTGGTGCAACAACCTCTGTTCCGGCTTCACCAATCAAGGCATGTGTCGGACCAGTTGTGATACCACCCTTTGCCAAAGCTATCTCTGGAATGTGTGGGATCTGTGGGAAACCAAACGAACCACCACCGACTTTACCAATGCCAGGTATATCAACACTCGGAAGCGTGATCTTGAGCGCGGCCATGTCATCGAAGAACTTGTTTATCATCTTGATAACACCGTTGATCTCACCCTTGATCGTCTTACCGAGCGATGACCAGAACGAGCCTGATGTGATCAAGTTCCAAGCCGATTCAATAGCCGTACCAATTGGTTTGAAGGTATCAGCAATGCCGTTCTTGACCTCAGTGATCTTATCCTTGATCGTAGTCCACATGTCTCCCCAGAACTCACCCGATGTGACCAAGCCCCATGCTGTTTTAATAGCTGTTCCAATAACTGCAAACGCCACTGGCATGTTCTCTACTGCTCTGGTAAAGATAGCTTTGATTGCTAACCAGATATCGAGCCAGAACTCAGCAGATGTGACAAGCTTCCAAGCAGTTGCGATTGCTGTACCTATTGGCTTAAACGTTTCAGCCATATTCTTGACAGCTTTGTCAAACACATCAGTGATAGATGTCCAAAGGTTAGCCCAGAACTCACCATCCGTGACTATTGCCCACGCTGTGCCAATTGCATCTCCGATAGGCTTGAACTTCTCAGCCATGTTATCCTTGATGTTTTTGATCGCATCCCACATGGCTTTCCCGAGATCTGCCCAGACTTCAGCAGATGTGATCAAGTTCCACGCAAGCTTGAAGCTCGTGAAGATAGTATCAAAGTGGATACCAAAGTTATCAGCTACGGCTTTAATCGCGCCCCAGACAGCCGTTCCAAGGTCAGCCCAGAATTCAGCACTGGTAACTTTGTTCCATGCAGTTTTAACATCTTGTCTGAAGTCCGCGCCAAAGATCGAGTCAGGGTTGATCCAGAAAACATCTTTCCAGAATTGCTTAACCTCTTCCAGATCGATGCCAAAGAACTCAGCAAGACCTTTACCTGCAAGGATGTTACCATCCAGAATTTTTCCAAGACCTTCTTTGATCGTGTCCCAATCAAGGTTCATCAGACCATTGAGGACATCCAAACAACCTGCCAAAGCCAGTGTGAAGCCGTCGATGATATCTGATCCACCATCCATCGTTGACCAGAAGTTTTTAACAGCTCTGTCCTTCAGGACTTCGAGTAGCTTTTTCATCCCAGGTGAGTCCATGAGATTGTTGAATGATTCTTTCAACTTCTTTGTCGACTCTGCCAATTGATCGATCCGATCTAAGAAGTCCTTGACGTTCTTGTCTTCCATGATCTTTTTGAAGACTTCCTTGACCTTTTTCCCGAACTCTTCCAAATCCTTTGACAACCCTTTGGTGTTAGCAGGATTAGGAGGTTTCTTACCAGAAGTAGGATCAGCACCTTTTCCAGCACTGTCACCGTCAGCAGTACCCAATTCATGGACTTGGTCAAATGAAGCAACAGAGTTAGCCTTCTTCTTCGCGTCTGCCAAACCACCAAGAGCATCAGCTTGATTGTTATAGGCATTTGTTTGAGCGTCTGTGCCGGATGTGTCACCTGCGTCATAGCCAAATAGCACCCTTGTAAATACTGCAAACTTCTGAATTACTTCATCTAGCCACCCTACCAAACTGGACAAGGCAGGAAGTATAGCAGACCAGATCGGCATGAAAGCTTGTCCCAGGTGAAGCTTGAGATCTGCCAACGATGCTGAAAAGACAGCCGTCTTAGTTGCCAAGTTGGATGCCAAGGTGTTACCGTATCTCTTGGTTACTTCATCGAGAATGTATTGATACATGATTGCTTTTTGCATTCCAGTTGTGAGAGCCGAGAAATGCTTGACCCCACCAGCCAATTCCTTGAACGCTTTGGAATGTTCAACGGCAGTTGCGCGGACATTAATCCCCAACTCATCTGCTCCATCGGCTTCCATGTTCATCGCACTACGAATCCGATTTGAAACCTCTTGCTGATCCATGCCGAGCTTTGAACGCAAGATAGCCGAGACTTCCAATAGCTTTGTGGTTTTCTTGGACAAGTCTTCTTGGTCTTTGGCAGAGTCGAACAACATGTTGGAATACGTGTTACCATACTCTGCAATCTGTGCTTTCGAGTAGCCCATTGCGCGACCAGTAGTATCAGCCCATTTGTTGAAACCTTCTGCCGATGCTCCCAATCGTGCAGTCAGCGTACCCATCCTTGCTTCAAATTGGATGGCATCGTTTGTTGCGTCCTTGAGGAAACCGAAGCCTACATACGCCCCAGCAAGGGCTGCAAGCTTACCACCGATACCACCTAACATTGCCGAGATGCCGCCAAGCCCTTTGCCCGCACCGTGTATTTCACCGATAGAGTGCTTCATGCTGGTTGACATTTTCGACATCGTGTGGGTGGCTTTTTCTGCGGCAGTGTTTAACTGACTGAAATCGGCACTAGCTACAACCGATATCTTTTTTGCTATAGCCATGATTTATCCCCTTTCTTCAAGAATTGGGTCAGTCACACCACCAACTGACGAATGATAGCCCATGACATTCATGAGCATTTCCTCTGCCGTCATTTGTTTTGGTGTACTCTCTTTGCCCATCAATTCATTGAATGGTTTGAGAGTTTCGACCCGTTGCCAGTAGGCGTTGATATATGCCAAGAACAGATCGCTCTCTTCTTTGTCCTTCGCTGTTTCTCGATTAAGTTCGGCACATACACTCAATTCAAAAGGGGTCATTTCGTTATACTCAGCCAACGATACTTTGAGATAGCGAGACAGTTTGAAGGAATCGTTCCAGTCCCAGTCAGGAGGTTCGGTTATCTCGCCTTCTTCCGTCCCACCGCTTGACCGTTTGGGTCAGCACTACCAAATGCTTTCGACAATGCTTCAGATACCTTGGAGATAGTGTCCTGGATGTCGTTATCATCGAGCCAATCTTCTACCTGTTCGATAGTGATCGTTTCTTTATTCGCACGGGCATCAGAAAGAAGACCCGCGTAAACAAGACGTTCAATCTCTTCGAAGTTGAAACCACCCTTGCCCATGTCTTCAATAGACGTACCTGTCAGGGCTTGGTACATCTTGAGTGCTTTGTGACCGAAACGTAGTTCACGGGGACGGTCAAAATTTATCAGTACTACATCGTTGTTGTTAGTCATTGGAAATGCTCCTTTTGGATTGGGGTTTGTGATTACTTAATAGAAGGAAAAAAATAGAAGGGGTTGTTACGCCCCTTCAAAACTAGACAGCTGCTGTAAACGTTGGAGCACCTACGACCTTGATTGATACGTCGAAGGACACCACATTATCTACTGCGGCTTTATGCTTGAAGCTTGTTACGATTCCAGTGAAGACCCACTTGGAACCAGTTGCAGCTCCACCTGCTGCTGGGAATTGGACCGTGTACTGAGCCGATGTGCCCGAGTTGAAATCTGTGATGAAAATGTCATGGTCGAAGGAAGAGTACGATCCGCTGATTGACAGGTCATCTACTTCGCGGAAACCTTGGATGAACGTTTTATAGCCACCTGCTGTATCGAGTCCAGTTGTATCGATCGTCCCGGCTTTCAAAGACAATCCATCAATGGATGTTAGGAATGCAATAGCTGCACCTGCCGCTTTCTTCAATGTCACGCCTTGCGATGGTGTTACTGCTGATACTACTGGCATGGTTTGTTACCTCCGTTATATTCTGATTTTGAATTCTGTGAAACAATGGTTCTCTTTGGTGATGGGATCGACATGCTCTTCCGGCTGCTCATAATGAACGTGCTGTACTGGGATCAGGTCCGTGCCCATCGTTGACTGTTCCAATAGAAGCAAGCTATCAATCATGGTGTTGGTGTAATTCTTCATGTCGGAATAACTACCACCCACAACGTGAACCGTAACGTCAATCTCCCGTTGTTGCCCATACCCTTCCAAAACGCGATCTCTATCACCGTAAGATGACTTGTACACAATGTAGGGGACAGGCGTACCTTCTGGAGCAATGAGTGGGAACACTTTGGGCAGAACCTTTTTGAGTTCCTGTGTCAGTGCTTTTTCAAAATTAGCCATTACTTCATTCCCCTCTGCAATGCGTCAATATCTTTGCTGATGACTTCGAGCATCTTGTTCTGTACGGCTGATTCTTCGGCTTCGGCTGTGTCTCTCATATAATGATGACCAGGAACGAATCCTTTGGCACTTTTGAAACCGTACTCCATAGATGCAGGATAGTAGCCAGTTTGACTTGTACCACCGTACTTGCCGACCTCTTTGATTTTCTTCTGGAACACGAAATTCAAATCTGGGTTATTAGCCACATCAAACTCGGCTTTACCAGATCGGTTCCGTTTCTTGCCGTTCTTCCTCTCCATGACAATAATCGAGTCACGAAGATGACCATCCTTGACAGGAAGATGACCAGAAGACAGAATCTTCTTTCGCACCATAACTGCTCCGGCTCGGGCTGCTTTCTTGACCGTCTTCTGAGGAACTTTTCCAAGCTCTTTGAAGAAGGCCGCACACTCTTCAACACCAAGTACCGTAAAGTTCACACCTGCCATTACAAAAACTCCTTACACATGACTTGCAGCTCTTTGTTCATCTCTTGGAAATTGATGATAGCAATGATCGTGAAAATCCTTGTTCCGAACATGATCCGCATGTCAGCAGAAAGTCCTGGCACATATCTAAGATTGACTTTTGTGGTGATCTCAGAGTTGACTTCTACAGCAGAAATGTAGTCCTTACCGCTGACAGGATAGATACCTGCCTTGACTGTGACGACATCGTCCCATTGTGGGATCTGTTCACCGTAGTCGTTAGTTGTGATGGACTGTTTTTGGAACGTGACAGGGTGACGGTACGATCCGGCATTTTGCAGGAACTTTGTCATATGTCACCTCCTACAACAAGTTGGTCGAATGCGCGTTCAATAGTTGCTCGATCACGAATCCGATCTTGTTCGATTCGACATGAACCATGCGATTGTCATACATCTCATTTGCGAGAACGTACAAAGCAATGGTCAAATCTTCGTGATCATCTAGGTCAGCCAGTACGAGTCCCGTATAGTTGACAACGAACTGTTTTGCACCCATTAGGATAGCAGTCCAGAGGTTGTCATCCATATCGTGGTAGCAGTTGGCGTAACCTTTCAGATCGGAAATAGTGACTTCACTGATCTTCATGGACTACCTCCTTAAGCAAAACAAAGGGGGCGGTCAAACCCCCTACGTCAAACTATTTGCCCTTGTAAGCGACAAATTTCTGTGGTTCAGTAATCTTTGCATCAGCTTCAAGAGAAGCAAGGACACCAACGCTGTAAGTGTCGGCATAACGCTCATTCAGAACTTGGATCTCAACGTCCTTAACGATCTTCATGGATACACCAGAGAAGTCACCATAGAAGATTTCCAGAGCATTGACAGCAATGACAGGCATGTTGTCGGAAAGCAATACTGGTTTGCCAAGCAAGCTGAAACCAGTACCTTCTGCAAGGTTGTTACCAAGCAGCAGCGTGTTGTTACCTGCACCGGCAGTCAGACCCGCGAGGTAACCATAAGTTGTCGGATGCATCAGCCATTTTGCTCCACCCTGCATCGATTGGGGAACTTTCAGTTGAAGGTTGATCAACTCTTGTGGAGTGATTACCAGAGTAGTAGCACCACCTGTAATTTGACCAGCTGCGATAGTAGCAAGACCGTTCAGTTTGCCGGCACCTGTGCCAGTAGCAACCAATTCACGCTCAAGGAAGTGGGCCAGTGCCTTGCCGATAGCGTTGACGATGAATGGAACAACGTCTACGTCAGCACGATTGATCAGCGACTTGGAAATCAGGGACAATGCAACAACGATGTTGTTAGTCAGTGTCACAGAACCAAAGTCAGCGTTCGAACCAGTGATTACAGCCATCTCCGTGTAGTAGCCAGCAGGGATGTGCTGAGTGTAGTCGTAAGTTGGGATTACGAGATCACCCTTGAAGTTATACATTTCAACTTCACCAAGGATTGGCGATAGGTTGACTACCTTGTCTACAATTTTTGCTGCAATAGCTTTCGGAATTACAACGCCTTGACCACCTACGGACAGTGCCGCGCGAGTCTCAGCTGATTGATCACCACGGATGTAAGCTACAAACGCTCTTTCTTCCTTTTCAAGTGCTTGGGCACGAAGCTCAACTTCTGTTGGTTCTACTACAACTGGCTTTGTCATTGCGCGTGTTTCCTCCTCCAATTTAAGTGTTGCGTCGATGTTTGCGATCTCTGTACGAACTTCTGTGACACGGGCTACTTCCTCAGTTGCTAGGCTGCGAGATTCCTTTTGTGCAACGGCAACTAGACCTTCCATCTCTTCGATGAGGTCATTGCGTTTTTCAATTAATGCTTTCATGGACTTAGTGTCCTCCTTTGAGTTTGTCGATCATGATTTGTGTTTCTACAACCGTGTAATCTGGGACAGGAACCTCGACTTCTACAGCACGTTCTTCCTGGTCCTCAACGACAGTTACTTCAAGCGCAATCTCTTCGAATCGTTGTTCCGTCACTAACCCACGGGCTTCAATGGTGGTAGCGACATAGGCCGGAGTGCAGTCCAAAATAGACACCTCTATCAAATCCAAGCTGTCTACGAACCGCCTTTGCAATCCGTTGTCTGCTTCAGCCCAACGTTGCTCGGTAGCGATAAATCCAAACGACCAACCTCTTAGTTCGCCAGCCTTAGCTTTGGCAACAACTTGATCATCCGTGACAGTACAAATAGCCCGGAGACCAATTGTGTCCTCGAACAATTGAAGGTTATCACCAGTGCTGCCCAACTTGCGATCAGGTCTGTGATTGAATAGCAGGTCAACCTCAGAACGGCGTTGCAGGGAATCAGCAAACGCTTTGGGCATAATCTGTTCAACAAACTTACCTCTCGGGGATGGCAACTGACGCGAATCTCTGGTATGAACATTGACATAACCATCAAGTGTCACGCTGTTATTGCGGATCTCAACTTTCATTTTTCTTCACCTCCTTCGGGTTGGAAGTGGAGTCTGCCTTGGGATTCTCACCTTTGGCAGAAGGTTTACCTGATGCGTTAGGATCGTTGACCTGCTCTATGCCACCTTCGCCCAGTTTGACTGCCGAGTTAGTGTTCAACACGAACAGATCCTTCGTCTTCGGATTGTAGAGCGCATCTGCAAGGGACAGTTTGACAAAATCAAGTCCGAGAGGTTCATACTTCTCAATCTTCCGAATCTCATCAATCTGTAATAGCCCGTTCTTGATTGCGATCTCATAAGCTTTGTAACGCTTTTCAATATCTGCTGTCAGGATAGGAGTCACATCGAATCGGAATACAAGCTTGTCCTTCTCATTGGTCAGGAGCATCGTAGCGTTTATGGCTGCTTCAAATGCTTCGAGCAAAGGCAGGATAGCAAGCTTGACAAAGGATGCGTACATCTCCTCATTGCCGCCAGTAGCCTTACCGTTGAACAGTTCAATAGGTATACCGAACATGTTGAAAATGTCCTGGTTATTACTGATCTTGTTTTGATTGACCTGCATTTCGACCGCGCTGTTATTGCTCTCCTTGAACTCAAGACCGTCATTCAAAACAATTACATTCTCGCTGTTGTTCTTGTGAAGATTGTTCCAAGCGTTCTTCAATTCGGTCATAGCATTGGGTGATAGGCGTGTCTTACTTAGAAGGAAGCCCTTCTTGTTACCACCTGTCTTGTACAACATTTCCTCGAACAGGATCGTGTTGTATGCAAGGGATAGCATCTTGTTGTTCTCAGCTAGGACACCAAACCCAGTGCCACCGTTTGCCGTGTTTCTCAAAAGCTTGATGAACTCATAGTCACGATAGGAAACACCGTTGACCAGGATGTCGTTGCGCTTGAACACAGGATCTGGGGAAGACACTACCGACACCGAGCCACGGCTTACATAGTGGATGGACTTAACCTTGTTCCGAGATTTGTTGATGAAAGCATAACCACCGCCGTAAGTTAGGAAATCAGTGACCATACCTTTCTTAAGCTGGAAACCGTCCAGTGTATCACCTGTCTCTTTGTTGAGAAGGGCAACTCGCGGATCATCATAAATCTCTTCAATGCGGTCACCTTCCGTCTTGTATAACTTGATGGGCAGTGATGCTACCGTGTTGGATATCAGATGTACCGAGGAACTGAAAGCAGGAATAGTCATTGCTTGTGATGCTGTGATCGTATTCGTGCCGACACCAGCTGCTAAGAGGATATCTTCAAGCGTCTGCCGAACCTCAACCTGTGGCTCTTTCTTGCCGAACCATTTTGCCATTTTTGTTTCACCTCCCTCCTAAAGTACGGCTGCTCCCCAACCACTTTCGGCGTTGAAGACAACGTCCTGTTGCAAGAGGTATATCGAATTCACTAGGGCGGCAACTTCGTCTATTTTTCCGGCACTTCGCTTCTTGTTTACATACATGTTCAAGTTGTTGTCATAGATAACACGGGCATTCTGGAAGTTGATTTCCAGTAGCGAATTAGCTACATAGAAGAACTCGCCGTTAGCTATCTTTTCTTGCAAGAGCTTGGTTGGGGCATGGAGTACACTGGAATGCTGTTTCGTCTCGACAGCAATGTATCCGGCACGTTCCCACCGCTGTGCAGAGCTAAGGCAGTTGTAACGGTCATAGCTAATGCCCACAACTGTGCAGCCAAACTTACTCTCGATATCCAAAACCATATCCTCAATGAAACCGTAATCCACAGTCTCTGTACCACAGGAGAACACCTTTCCCTCTCTTATAAAATCGTGATAATTGACCTTCTCGACTCTGTTCTTTTCTGCTATCCGATCAGTTGGAACAAAGGCGTAAACGTCAGCGTAAATCTTCATATCCTCTTCAGTCGCTATAGCCACCGCGCAATTATCTGTTGTAAGTGCGAGATCCACCCCTAGCCAAACGTTTCGACCCGAAAAGTCAAACGAATCAATCTTGCCTTTGCGAAGAACGTTGACATCGACAAAAGCTTCACCAGACTGTGATGCCATGAAGTGATTGACATGCTTGGTCAGGAACTCTTCTCTGAGGGAAGGAAGCTCCAAAGCTTTGGCACGACTGTCACGAATCTCCTCGATGTTCTGGGCGATCCTTAACGGGTTGCTCATTTCGAGACCATGGTCTGTCCAAAGGTTCTCTTCGTCAGCATAGTAGAGCAGCGCAAAACATCTTTCATCCACGATTGAGCCGGAATAGACTTTTCGAAGGTAGGCAATCTCTTCTAAGAAGATCGAGCCATCAACACTGTAAGCTGTTGTGATACGAAATCTCAGCGGATTCAAAACGCTAAGTTGACCTGACACCATTGCAGCGTAATTGTCGTATGAAGTCATCGCGCCCATTTCGTCACAAATTATTGCTTGGGGACGTAATCCATTGTTCGAATTCGCGTCAGCGGTACGTGCCTGGTACGTCGAGTTTGTGATCAGCGACTTCATCTTCCCGTGCAAAGTGGCAGGTGTTGTGAAATGCTTGGACAATACTTCAGACTCTGTGATGAGCTGCGTCAAAGCCTTTTTCGTTTCTCCGGCGAGTTCGCGATCCTTGGATATGGAATACACTTCGCTGAAATTTTGTTCAGTCAGAAGGAGCAGTAGAATTACCACAGCGCAAAGAAACGTCTTCCCGTTCTTCCTCGGAATCCATAGCGTGTTATCTCTGTAACGCATCCGTTGATCGTTATCTTTGAAACGCCATCCAAACACGTTGACAAGAAAAAAACACTGGAAATCAGCAAGTCCCTCAATGAGGGATTGTCCAGCTGAAAAACCAGTGGCAAATGTGATTACTTCGAGGATGGACTCGATTTGGTCAATCTTGTCGATGTCAAAATAGAAGCGAAAATCATCGTCGTGCTGCCGTGTATCATAGTCATTCAAGAACCATTCACACTGCGTTTTGACCTCGTTTGTAGTGATTTCAACGCCAGAAATGACGTTTTCTGCGTATCTCCGTGCATTATCAAGCAGAATGCTCAATTTTCATCACTTCACGATCTTCAGCGCGTTCAACAGAGGGTCTTCCTTCTTTTGTTGCGCTTTAATAGTGTTAGATCCCATCTTGGCCCGTGCCTGGGGCGTAAGGTTGAAATCAGTGGAATGTTTAGCACACTCTTTGACCAATTGACTGCGAGCAGCCAACATTTGCTTGTCAAACATGTTCTGCGGGTTCCTGTTAATCATGTCATTGAGCGTCTGCAGCTGATCCAGAGCGAACACATACTGTGATAGGTTTTCAGAATCTACGTTAGTGAGGATGCCTGACGCTTCCAGTTCAGAGACTAGATCATTGAACAATTCGACCTGTTTCTCACTCAAATAATGAGAGGGTCTAATATCATCGGAAGCACCTTTCAAGCGTGTTTCCTGTGCTTGTCGTTCTGCTTTTTCAGCTTTGGTCAAGTTCTTTGATGTGACACTTAAAGCCATGTTTGGTCTAGCCAATGTTTACACCACCTTATTATTGGAATGAGATTTTTGGTGGACTCTGAAGGATTCGAACCTCCGTCTGTGGCGTTTCAAACCACCGCTAGAGCCAACTCAGCTAAGAGTCCGTGTTGTCCCACCCGCCTATCTGATTTATCCACGATTTCATGTCGTGTCGCTCGTCAGTGGGAACGTGTTGAAGAGGTCTCCCGAGGTCAGCAATACCGTCATGGGCGAGATAGCGGTTTGACCTCCTCATATATGTACAGTTCCTGTATCCACTTTTTGCCCAAAATGTCAAGTATTTTGAAAAATAAATAAAAAAAAGTCCTCACCCGTAGGAAAGGACTATCAAAAAACCTGTTAAAATGGTGAATATTATTACAGTGGCGATAGTGGGATATTTATAAGCGAACTCTTCAAACTTGTTCATCCTAGTGGACACAGTCGGCTGTTCCTGTTTCGATAGACTTCACATCGTAATAAAATGAACCTTTGGAAAGCTGCTTCTCAGGAGGATGTTCAAAGGAATAGCTCTGGACAGGGGTTGGGATCGTTGTGAAGGTTATGCTACCAATGTATATACCGTCAAACCACAAGATGCTACTCCCACATTCGGACAACAGGCCAGTGCTAACAGGCTGCTCTTCAACAAAGTCGTTATAGAACGGATTCACATGTCGATCCTGTGTTGCATCAATACGTGGCTTATGATCACCAATGAATCTACGGATGGAATTGTACTCTTCGGGAGACAAATACTTCTTCAACCGGGACTTGGCACGACCAAGGGACTTTACCACGTTAGGGTGTTCAAGGTCATTCCTAGCAGCAATCTCTTCAACAGTGAACCCGCCATCATAGTACAATCCCAGAATCATCAACTGGTGCGGAAACTTGTCAAAGATTTGGACCACCTTGGCTCTTACATCAGCGGGGAACGTGATCTTACCAGAGTTGTTACGTGGTGCTGCTCTATCAGCGATACCTTCAATGGTGCGCTCGTTTTGGTACGGGTCTCTCAGGGCCTGCTTCTTGGCTGCGGCAACCTCGTTGTTGATTTTGGCAATGGACTTGTTCTGCATCGTTATCAGTTCCTCTCATACTCAGGTAGTGGTACACCCGTGTAATCACAGAACAGTAACGATTTTCACAACCTTACCTTTTACAAATCAGAGGAAATAAAACGTAATGCTCCAAACCCTTGATATCACTGGGTTATTACCTTATTACTACTATTACTATTTTTTATAATATATAATATATATAGAGAACACAGAAACAGGAATGGCTCTATGGCAAAAGCTTTGGGGCAGATTTGTGGTAATTTGTGCAGAATCATGCAATCCCTTGCCAGCCGTGGGTTACAGCCACTTTTTGATCCCCTGCATTACCTTTCGGAAATGGTAATCAGCCCTTGTCACTGCCATTCTCAGTACATTCTCATTGATAATCATTATCACCATGGTGGATTTGGGGAGAACTTTTTGTTCTTATAGGCAGGTGCGGTCGTAGGCGGGTCGCTAACTTTTCGTTAGTGCGAGGCGGGGGGCTAAATCGTCACAGCGTTAATGCGTTGATACGTCTATACTTCACTGTGTTAAAGTAATGATGTATGGTTACCTATCTAAATGACCTTCTACTATGTCACAGCTGCTGCACAGTACTGGTATATGGGTGCCCCACCCTGTGTCATTTTATTGTGGTCAATCATCAACACTGTACAAGGAATGGACTATGTGTATGTACCCCGATGTGTCAACGATTATAATATCAGTCATTCAATTAGTGTTATGTCCTAGCACTGCTCTATCATCCTGCCTACCCCTGTACATATTGTTACTACCCTTGCCCGTGTGCTTGCCCTGTGTACATACCAATGGTGCCCACACTACTGTTACCCCTGTGCACATGTTGTCCCAGTTTGTTTCATTCATTGACCGCCCACTACCCACACCCTGTCTATACCCACATGAGACCTCGTAGGATTGATTCTAAGACGTTGCACACAGTTCCCCCTGTATTCATACCATCTAATATAGAACGTCTTAAAACAGCCCATATGAGCCACCATATAGATGCACAAAAAAAGAAGAGGTTGTTATCCCCTTCTTATGTATCACCTTGTTCTTTTATTTGTTCGGTCAATGTTATATCTCTATCTGGCATTTTACCGTCACTTCTTATGAATTCCAGTACTTCCTCTTTGCTGACCCCAAGCCCAAACAGTTGATGAATGATATCGATTTCTAGTCTTTCCATCTCTTTTCACCGTCCCTCTGTAGAGTACAATCAAACCAATCATGATCAGCGATAATATTGTAAGAAGATCTATCCAGTACATGTCTCCACCCCCTGACAAGATATTATCACGGTTAAACACTTTGCGTCAAGTATTTTGCATTAAACGTCAAATAAAAAAGCCCCTACACTTGGCAAGGACTTTTCTGTTTACTACTATTCAGCAGCTTACATTGGTTCACCTCTGATAGCTCTGATCAGTTTGTCATTACGCTTCTCAGCCTTGTGGTTGGCTACCACAGCAAAGGCGTGGATCACAGCTGGTATCCATAAGAAGAACAGTAGAATGCAATTCAGAAGGAACTGGACAGGTTTACCGCACAACAGGACAGCTAGTGGTGGAAACACGATTGCTAGTATGTATCTCATTAGTTCAACACCTTGATCTGTGACATTAAATGGTCACGTTCTGTGATCAACTTCATCATCTGGTCAACTAATACATCATTGTGTCCGAATATATCCAGTGTGTGGGCTATGTTTTCAAGTGCTCCGTTAACTTGTACCAACTCTCTAAGTTTATTGCTCACTACTGTCACCCCTTATAATTTTTCAATTAGTTTATTCAATATTGCTTGTTGCATTGACATGGTTTCTTGTTGTTTAACCACCACTGTACTATGTTGAAGTAGCTTATTAACAGTTTCTGTTAACTGGGAGATTGTTTCCCGTTGATCACTGACTACCGCATTTAATGTTTGAATTTTTGTCATTGCTTCTTCTAAACCTTGTCCATTAGCTGTAACACTTTCGAATACATTTTTCATCATTTCACCGACTTTATTACTATTTCCCATTATAGAAGCTGATGCATTATCTATGTATCTTTTGATTCCATGAACTTCATCGAGTGTTTGATTTATTCTTTCGACCTTTAAAGCATCGTAAGCAAAATGGTCTTGTAAGTTTGAGCATATACTAAAAAGTCTGTCTATTTTTTCAACAAAGGTTATTTCTTCATCAATCATTCTGGTTTCTGTTGTTATAGTTGGTAACCCTCGACTAGATTGAAACTTATGTATACTTGCAGCCATATTCATTTCACGGTTAACTTCTGTCTTACCTTCTTTGTCACCTGACAACCACTGCAACTCAAGCATTGGGGTATTCTTCTCATCATCTTCTTCAGCGAACCGATCCAGCACCACGAACCTACCGGTAGCTGTTTCGTGAACAGACCCCTTCGTGTATTTCTTAGATACTCCTAAACCTTTGCGGTTTGCCACACTGTTCAATCTCCTTCGTTGTTATTGTTTTAAATTATACGTCAAATACTTTGCACTGTCAACGACCTAACAAAAAAAGGTTGCCCATTGTAGACAACCTTTATAACGCTGTGTGAGATATTTTATGCCGCACTCTTTTGTTTTCGTTGCTTGATCACTGCTTTGTGAATCGCCAGTATTACTGCATTGTCCAGTGGGTGTATTAGGTGTAACGAATACATGAGTTACAGCGCCGATCAGTTTGCCATCTTGAATGATGGGGCTTCCCGACATCCCTTGAACAATGCCACCTGTTTGCTCCAGCAAACGGCGATCTGTAATCTTAATTACCATCCCCTTAGTTGCAGGAGATTGCTGTTTCGTTACATGAACGATCTCTACATTAAACCGCTCAACCTTCTGTCCGTTTACAACCGTAAGCAATTGGGCAGGTCCTTCCTTCACTTCTTCAGCGAAAGCAACAGGAATCGATTGATCGTTATAGCTATGTGAAGGCAGCTCCTTCATTTTACCGAAAATGCCAAATGACGTGTTCCGCTCAATATTGCCAAGTACTTTGCTTTCCTTCACGAACTGCGCTCTCTTCTCGCCTGGCTCGCCGTTCTGGCTCTTGTTAATTGAAGTCACGTTAGATTGCAGAATCTGTCCTTCGCCCACTTCAATAGGTGTTTGGGTATCCATATCTGTAATAACATGTCCAAGTGCGCCATAAACGCCTTGATCTGGAGCGTAGAACGTTAATGTACCAACACCAGCTGCGGAGTCACGAATATATAACCCCAATCGCCAAGCGCGATCTTCAGAATCAAACACAGGAAGGAGCTTCGTATCGAATAATCGCGATCCCCGTTTCACTGTCAAATGAAGCGGTTGTTTCGTGTCACCAGCTTCCTCCGCCATTTCTGCTACCTTATGCACTTCGTTTACATACTTGCCATTAATACGAACGATGAGATCACCCAGTTGCAGCTTCGCTTGCTCGCCTGGGGATACTTTAGTGCCCTTCGCATCAACTACCTGATGATGACCGACAACCATAATGCCTGCAGATTTCACTTTAACACCAATCGTTTGTCCACCCGGAATGACACGCAAATCCGGTACAACGTTTACTCGAACGGTTTTGAAAGGAATTTTGCCGAATAATTTCAATTTCATCGTTGTTTTGCCGCTTTGTGATGATTCAATTGAGAGTGGCTTGTTCAAATTAATTGAAAGTGAACGATCAGTTGAGCCGTTTACACGCAGCATTTGCGAATCAACGGTCACTTGAGCATGTACAGGCATACCATAGTCTAATTGTTTCAACTGGCCGGAGAACAAACGAACCTCGTTCGGAAATGCGGCGAAATGTTGAAGTGGAGAGGATAGACCAAGCATGCAAACGATGATAACGAGAAGTAGACCTAGCCACCGCTTCCGCTGATTGGCATTCAATGACTTCACGCTCCCTGTTGCAAAATCGCTTGACGAGAAAGGTGGTTCGCCATTTGCGTACCTTTAAGTTATCCCTGCCCCTACTGTTTTATGTCGCCAAAAACATTCCCTGATTCCCTTCCATTACGCCCCCTTTTGCCTTACAGCCAAGTCAAGCATTTCTTGTGCATGATGGCGTGTTTTTTCCGTTACTTCCACGCCGCCGAGCATGCGCGCCAGTTCTTCAATTCGTGTAGCAGAGCTCATTTCCGTTACCATTGTAGAAGTTCGATCAGCAACAATGATCTTCTTGATTTCATAATGATGGTCTGCCATACATGCCACCTGCGGCAAATGGGTAATCGAGAACACTTGGCACTGGTTGGACAAACGCGACATCTTCTCAGCGATTGCTTGAGCAGCACGTCCGCTAACGCCAGTATCCACTTCGTCGAATACAAGAACCGGCACTTCATCAATCGAAGCGAAGATCGTCTTGAGTGCCAGCATAATACGCGACATCTCGCCGCCAGACGCGATCTTGCTAATTGGCTTCATCGGTTCTCCAGGGTTCGGTGCAAAGAGGAAGGCAGCTTCATCAATGCCGCTCGCATGCAGTTTGTAGTGCTCGCCATCTTGCGTCTGCTGCAATTGAACGTAGAACTTCGTCCGATCCATCTGAAGGCCGCGCAGCTCGCTCTCAATTGCAATTGCCAGCTGATCCGCAGCTTTACGGCGCTGATCAGAAAGTTGCTTACCAATCATCAATGCTTGTGCGAACAGTCGATCGCGCTCAAGCTGCAGGCGAGCAAGATACTCGTCACGGTTCTCGATCTTGTCTGCTTCCGACTGAATGCTCGACAAGTAGGACAGAATATCAGGGATATTCTCGCCATATTTGCGTTTCAAGCTATTTATCATATCCAGACGGTCATCAATATCCGCGAGCCGTTCTGGATCAGAGTCGACATTGTCCCTATAATCGCGCAGTTGATATACCGCATCCTCCAACTGATAAAATGCGGATTGCAGCTGTTCAAGCAGCGGGTCAAGTGCAACGGGATCATAATCCCGAATATCACTAATCCGGCTTACAGCTCGGCTGACTGCATCCACTCCTTTGCCTCCATGCAATAAGCTGTAAGCTTCAGAAGCGGAATCTCTGCGTCTCACCGCATACATTAGTTTCTGCTTCTCCTCGGAAAGCGATTCGTCCTCTCCCGGTTTTAAGTGGGCAGAAGCAATCTCCTCGATCTGGAAGCGATATAAATCAAGCATCTGCATATTCTGACGTGATGTATCTTCTATATCCTTCAGTTGAACTCGAACTTTATCATACTCGCGGTAAACGCTGCGATAGGCATCCACTGATGCAGCGATTGAATCACCTGCATAAGAATCAAGCCACTCCAGATGCTTCTCCGTGCGCAGTAATGACTGATGCTCATGCTGACCATGGATATTGACGAGGCACTCCCCTGCTTCGCGCAGCATTGACAGGGTCACAATGTGTCCGTTTACGCGGCTGATGCTCTTGCCTTGCGCGGAAAGCTCGCGGCGAACAACAAGTCCTTCCTCAGGCGAAGCATGAATTCCGAACGATTGAAGAGTGTACCAAACAGGATGAGAAGCAGGCAGCTCGAACATCGCCTCGATCTCGGCTTTGTCACAGCCGTAACGGACCATCTCTGAAGCGCCGCGCCCCCCTACAACAAGACTGAGCGCGTCGATTAGAATCGACTTCCCTGCTCCAGTCTCACCTGTCAGCACATGAAATCCATCGTGGAATTTTACTGAAACATATTCAATAACAGCCAAATTGCGTATCGACAACTCGCGAAGCATAGTTGCTCTCCTCCTCCAGGTTCATTCAAACATCAATGTTCTAATTCATTAATCCAAGCATCCTGTCCACAATTTCTTCGCTCTGCTGCTTCGTTCTGCAAATCAGCAGTATCGTATCATCTCCGCAGATTGTTCCCATCACTTCCGACCACTCCATATTGTCAATCATGGCGCCGATGGCGTTAGCTGTTCCTGGCAAACACTTCATAACAACAAGGTTGTCCGTGAAGTCGATATGTAGGAAATGATCGGACAGTGTGCGCTTTAGCTTGTGGATTGAATTGCTTCGCGTCTCCTGCGGCAGCGAATATTTGTATCGGCCATCCTCGATTGGCACTTTGATAAGCTGCATTTCTTTAATGTCACGGGATACTGTCGCTTGCGTAACCGCAAGGCCTGTCGTCCTCAGTGTATCGACAAGCTCGTCCTGTGTTTCTATATTTTTGCTTGTAATTAGTTCACGGATTTTCATTTGCCGAACGCTCTTCATGAATAGCCTCCTAAAGTTGGTCAAGATTAACTGCTAGGTTCCGAATCGGAATGTAATTTTACGGATTGTGAGCTCCTTGTGATCTACGAACAAAACACCTTCACACTCTGGCAGGAGCAGTGCGTAGACGAGCAGCCTATCTCTAACCCCACTGCCAGTCCAATCAATCGGCATCCGTTCTCTTGCAGTCTTCACAATATAATGTTTGCCATCTTTCTCCGCAATTAAATCGATGAACAGCCTACTCTGAAGCATAGTGCCGTCAAGTTCAACTGTGATTGGCACACGATATTTGCCATGCGTGACCTCGTATCCGGATTTCTCCAGAAACTGCACATTTACATCATCGTCCCGAACATCCTCTGCCTCGCTTAGAAGCAGCTTCGAGTTCATGCCTGGCGGTTCATGCAGCCAACGGTAAAAGCTGCGATACAACCAGAAGATGATCAATGCGCCGGCAATTAGCATGACAAGCCAGTCCCCGTAACTTCCCAATCCAATCCCTCCCCCAGCGTGAAAGAGTTACACTATTCATTTCGCGCTGAAGAACTAATATCCTCTCCATCTGAGTATGATCGGCAATTTCGAACATTTGTTTCCGAACACCTGTTGCCAAACGTTTGTTCGCTTTCTTTCTTAGTGTACCAAATATTTGACGATCTGCAAAGAGGGCACACGCGAAAATTTGCTTCTATAAATAAAAAAAGCCTTTCACTTCAGCAGCCGCCAAAATGAAAGACTTTTCTTATTGTTTGGAATCCTGTGCGAACGTACCCGCCGCTTCCTTCACAAGGGCAGCAATCGCTTCCTCGCTCGGAGGAATTGAACTGCTACCAGGTTCCCACAGCCAGTTCGCAAGAAACTCAATATTGCCTTCTCCGCCTGTTATAGGCGAGAACGTTAAATGCTGCAGCACGAACCCTTCTACAGCAGCCATAGCTAGCACCTGATGCAGCACTTCACGGTGGACACTCGGCTCACGAACGACGCCAGACTTGCCGACCTTCTCGCGTCCGGCTTCAAACTGCGGCTTGATGAGCGCGACGACGCAAGCTCCTCGCTCGAGTAACGTACCAAGAGTAGGCAAAATCAATTTCAGGGAAATGAACGATACGTCAATCGTTGCGAACGTCGGCTGCGCACCAGTCAAATCAGCTGGTACCGTATAGCGGAAATTAGTGCGTTCCATTACATTGACCCGATCATCCTGACGAAGCGACCAGTCAAGCTGATTGTAACCAACGTCAACCGCATAGACGTAAGACGCGCCGTTCTGCAGTGCGCAATCAGTGAACCCGCCAGTGGATGCGCCGATGTCAATCATGACTACACCATCCAGGTTTAACTCAAACTGTCGGATCGCTTTCTCCAGCTTCAAGCCACCGCGGCTGACATAAGGATGAACAGCGCCTTTAACAATGATATTCGCCGAGCGCGGCACCTTCATGCCGCTCTTCTCGATTCGTTCACCGTCAACGATCACAAGGCCTGCCATAAGCGCAGCTTTCGCCTTTACACGGCTTTCGTAGAAGCCTTGTTCCACGAGTAAGACATCAATTCTTTCTTTTGCAATTGTCATCGGTTTCTCCTGCTCTTATACCTGACCCGGAACGCGCTTGCGGACGCGAGGCAGCAATGCTTTCAATTCTGTTGCAGCACGCTCTGCCGTCAAGCCGATCTCTTGGCGCTGCTCCTTAATGGAACCATGCTCAACGAATATATCCGGCACACCCATAATTCGTACTGGCACGCCATGTTTGCCATTCAAGGAGTAGAACTCCATAATCGCACTGCCTAGGCCTCCGAGCTCGGAGCCTTCCTCAAGCACGAGCATATGGAGACCCTCTTCGGCGATTTGAAGCAGCATCGTTTCATCCATCGGCTTAATGAATCGTGCATTCACGACGCGAACCTGAAGCCCTTCACGCTTAAGCAGCTCAGCCGCTTCCTCAGCAACCTGAAGCATCGGCCCGATAGCTGCGATAACAGCGGAATCACCTTCGCGAACAACTTCCCATGATCCGATCGGAATCGGCTTCATCTCTTTATCGATCTGAACGCCAAGACCATTAATCCGCGGATAACGAATACCAATCGGTCCGTCATTATAATCAAACGCCGTCTTCATCATCCGGCGAAGCTCGTTCTCGTCTTTCGGCATCATGAGCGCCATGTTCGGAATGTGGCGCAGATAAGCAATATCATATACGCCTTGATGTGTCTCCCCATCCGGACCAACGAAGCCCGCACGGTCAATAGCAAACACAACATTCGCGTTCTGGCGGCAAATATCATGCACCACTTGGTCATATGCACGCTGCAGGAAAGTGGAATACACCGCATATACCGGCTTCATCCCTTCCATCGCCATCGCCGCACACATCGTCGCTGCATGCTGCTCCGCAATGCCGACATCAATCATGCGATTCGGATACTTCTCTGCGAACTTAATTAAGCCGGAACCGCCAGGCATTGCGGGCGTGACGGCAACAATGCGATTATCCTGTTCAGCCAAATCCATAAGCGCCTCAGTAAACACCTCGGTGTACATAGGTGGTCCAACTGCTTTCAGTACTTGACCGGATTCGATCTTGTATGGAGATATTCCATGCCATTTATGCGAATCGGCTTCCGCCGGCGAATAGCCTTTACCTTTAACCGTGATAACATGAACAAGCACTGGACCTTGCACACGGCTCGCTTGCTCAATCGTCTCCATCAATTGCTCCAGATCATGGCCATCAACCGGGCCAAAATACGTCAATCCGAATTGCTCAAACAGAACCCCGTTCATGAGCAAATACTTCACGCTGTCTTTCAATCGCTCAACCGTCTTCGCGACCTTACCGCCGATGGCCGGAATTTTGTTAAGCAGCTGATTTAGCTCTTCCTTCGCCTTCTGATAATGGCGGTCCGTTCTGATTTTGCCCAAATAATGGTGCAGTGCCCCAACGTTCGGTGCGATCGACATTTCATTGTCGTTCAGGATCACCATTAGATTCTTCTTCTCATGGCCGATATGATTCAGCGCCTCGAGCGCCATACCGCCAGTCAGTGCGCCATCGCCAATAATGGCTACGACCTTATTCTTCTCGCCCTTCAAGTCGCGGGCAAGCGCCATACCCATCGCTGCGGACAGCGAGGTGCTGCTGTGGCCTGCCTCCCAAACGTCATGCACGCTTTCCGAGCGTTTGACGAAACCGCACAACCCTTTATATTGGCGGAGCGTATCGAATTGATCTTTACGACCCGTTAAAATTTTATGAACGTAAGATTGATGGCCCACGTCGAAAAGAAACTTATCTTTAGGGCTGTCAAATAAGTAATGCAGCGCTAGTGTAAGTTCGACGACACCTAAGTTGGGCGCAAGATGTCCGCCCGTCTCCGACAGCTTCTCAATGAGGAACGCGCGGATCTCCGCAGCAAGCTGTTCCAACTGGGCTATCGAGAGGGATTTCAAGTCAGCCGGCTCATGTATATGTTCCAGTAACACGATATTTCCTCGCTTTCACGGGTATTCATTGATCCCGTTGTCCATTAAACGTCAAATGTGGCTAAATTATAACATAGTTCGAGCGGAAAGACCTAAGCATTGTCAAATTAATGATCTCGATTCATCAAATAATCTGCAATGGCCATTAAATATTCCGGATTTGCAAGCTTCGCATCCGCCAGCGCTTGCTTGGATTCCTCTGTTAATCGCTCAACAAGCGCCACAGACTTCTCCATGCCGAGCAAGAACGGATACGTCACCTTTTGCTGCTGCACATCACTCTGCACCGGCTTTCCAAGCTTCGCCTCGTCTCCGATCAGATCGAGAATGTCGTCCTGGATTTGAAAAGCAAGCCCAAGCTTCCTAGCGAATTGCTGCAGCGATTCCAGCTGCTGCTGCGTCGCTCCGCCGATTCTTGCACCGGCAAGCACGGAGAATACGATCAAATCACTCGTCTTGTGCAGATGGATGTACTCCAGTTCAGCAAGCGAGGTTACACCTTGTTCACCGAGGATATCCGCTGCTTGGCCGCCAACCATGCCCGGAGCGCCTGCCAATCTGGCTAGATCCGAAACAATTGCAAGCGCCGTCTCTGGCGGAGTACCGAGCGCAACCGTGCGGGTAATCGCATAGAAGGCATGTGTGAGCAGGCCGTCGCCGGCTAATATCGCCATCGCTTCGCCGTATACTTTATGATTGGTCAGTTTGCCTCTTCGATAGTCATCGTTATCCATTGCAGGCAAATCATCATGAATGAGCGAGTAGGTGTGAATCATCTCAATCGCGCTAGCAACCGGCATCGCTTGGCTGCGAGCAAGGCTATCGCTCTGAACCGCCTCAGCCGCTGTCAAAACGAGAATGGGCCGCAGCCGCTTGCCGCCTGCTTCCAAGGAATACATCATCGACTCCCTGAGGGCTGGTGGAATATCCCATTCCTGCGGAAGTGAAGTATGCAGCGCCTCTTCGATTTCCAGGACGGAGCGATTCAAATAGTCAGCGGTCGAAACCGAAGTCTTCACATTAATTACCTCTATTCCTCGTTTGCCGCTGCAAACGGTTTTTTATGTAGGCCATTTTCCGTTTCGATCAACACTTCGATCTTCCGTTCAACATCCTCTAGCTTGGAGCCGCACAGCTGAGACAGCTTCATACCTTCCTGGAACAATTCGATCGCCGTCTCAAGCGGAACATCTCCGCTCTCCAGCTTGCTTACGATCGACTCGAGACGTTCCATCGCCGCTTCGAAGCTAATCGCCTGCTCTTCAATCACTTTTTCTTTAGCCGCCATCCGCTTTCGCCTCCCCATTCATTCCCCAAACTTGGCATTCCAGCTGACCATCCGCAACCTTCACCTTCAGCAAATCGCCAAGCTGAACGTCATTCACCGATTTAATTAGCCGTTTCTCTTGATCATCATAGACCAAGCTGTACCCTCTGGACATGACTTTTAATGGACTCAGCGCATCAAGCTGCCTAATTGAAGCGAGCAAATTCATCCGCTTCTCCTTCATGTCCGATGCCATCGTCGCCTGCAGCCGGTCCGACAAACGCTCCAGCTGCTTCGCTGCAAGCGCGGCTTGAGCGCCTGGATGTACTTTCGCTAGTAGGTGGCCCAGTCGTGTATATCTATCTCTGCTTCGTTCCGTGAAGCGTATCACTCTCATTTGCAGTCTTTCCTCAGCACGGTCAAGGCGCTCAGCATGCTGCAATAAATATTTGCGCGGATTGATGAATAACGGCGCTCTGCGAAGCCGCGTTAGCCGTTCCTTCCGGTTGTTCAGCGACATCCGCAAGCTGCTCACAAGTCTCGACTCCGTCTGTGCCAGCCTGGATTTCAGCTCGTGCACGCTCGTAACGGCAAGCTCCGCTGCTGCTGTCGGGGTTGCTGCTCTCAGGTCAGCGACGAAATCTGCTATCGTAAAATCTGTCTCATGTCCAACTGCCGATATAACCGGAATTAAGGAAGCAGCAATGCTTCTCGCAACCGATTCTTCGTTGAACGCCCACAGCTCCTCAAGTGATCCGCCGCCGCGGCCTATTATTAATACGTCGACTTCGGCTAAACGGTTCATCGTTTCAATCGCTTTTACAATTGAAGGCGCTGCGAGCGTCCCTTGCACTAGAACGGGAAAAAGCAGCACCGGCACTGATGGGTGACGGCGCTGCAGCGTGATGAGAATATCTCGGACGGCTGCTCCAGTTGCAGACGTAATGACACCGATTGCCTTTGGAAACTGCGGAATCGGCCGCTTACGTGCAGAGTCGAACAGCCCCTCGTCCTGGAGCTTCTTTTTTAGCTGCTCATAAGCGAGGTAGAGACTTCCGATACCATCTGGCTGCATCGAGATACAATAAAATTGATAATTGCCATCACGCTCGTAGACCGAAATATTGCCGCGGGCAATCACTTTCGCGCCTTCCTTCGGGATGAAGGGCAGCCGCTGATTGTAAGAGGCAAACATGATGCACTTTATTCGGCTGTCCTTATCCTTAAGCGTGAAATACATATGGCCGCTCGAATGATGTGTGAAATTCGAGATTTCCCCGCGAATCCACACATCGCCGAGAAGCTCGTCCGATTCCAGCTTCATTCCGATATATCGGTTAATTTCTTTTATCGAGAATATTCGCGTGCGATCCGCCATCTTCCGCTCCTCACTCCTGAATTGCGTGTTGTTGTTTCGCCGCCTTCAACGTATTCAGCATCAGCATAGTAATGGTCATCGGTCCAACTCCGCCTGGTACCGGCGTCACATAGCCCGCAGTTTCCAGCACATCTTCATAATCGACATCACCAGCGAGCTTGCCGTCTTCAAGGCGGTTAATGCCAACGTCGATAACGACCGCACCAGGCTTCACATACTTACTGCCTATTGCTTTGGCTTTACCGATTGCAACGACTAGAATATCAGCTGTTCTCGCGATTTCTTCCATATTCGCTGTGCGCGAGTGGCAGATCGTCACTGTCGCGTTCTCTCGAAGCAGCAGCATCGACACCGGTTTGCCGACAATGTTGCTTCGACCAATGACGACAGCATGCTTACCAGCAATGGAACCAATTGTCCGTTTAATCAGTTCAATGACGCCCGCTGGCGTACATGGCAACAAGCTGTCATCGCCGATAACGAGATTGCCTACGCTAACCGGATGGAAACCATCTACGTCCTTCGCAGAGCTGATCGCATCAATGACTGCTTTCTCATTAATGTGCTTTGGCAGTGGAAGCTGGACTAGAATGCCGTGAATCGTCGATTGGTTATTCAGTTTATCAATTAGTGCCAATAGCTCTTCCTCGGATGTGTCGCCGCTCAGACGATGGACCTCCGAATAGAAGCCTAGCTGCTGACATGCTTTTTCCTTGCTGCCTACATATACTTTCGACGCTGGATCTTCACCGACAAGCACGACAGCAAGACCTGGTTGAATGCCATGTGCAGACAACCTCGCAGTTTCTTCACCAATTTCAATTCGGATGGCGTCCGAAATCGCTTTACCTTCAATACGCTGTGCAGTCATTTCGTAATCACTCCTGAATCCAAGTTATGAGGGCATCCAAGCAAAAACGACTTTCGCCATCTCCTCGATAAACGAATCGTTTTGTGCGGCGACCATTCAGAAATGAATAAGCGTGAAGCTTATAAATTCTGAATGGTTGAAAAGGGACTAAATTTTCTTAAAGCCCCTTAAATCCTTTATAAGGGATCCAAGGGGCTAATGTAACGTAAACAACAAAGCATGTCACACGCCTAACCTAAGCGCTACGCCTTCGGTTTGAGCTCATCAAGCGCTTGCAGCATTCGGCCAAGAACACCGTTGACGAACTTACCGGACTCGTCCGTTCCAAAATGCTTCGCCAGCTCAATCGCTTCATTGATGATCGCTTTCGGCGGCACATCATCCCGGAACACAAGCTCATAACAAGCAAGACGTAGAATTTGACGGTCAACACGAGACAGACGATCGACTTGCCAGCCCGTCAAATAGTGCTGCAGCATATCGTCAATCGCTGATTTGCGCTCGAGCACGCCTTGTACCATCTCGCGCACATATTCATCGATGCGGTGAACGTCCGCTGCGTCCGCTTCGATCTCATTCTCTTCTTGCACTTCATCCACCAGCATATCTACTGCGGATGCTGCAGTTGCTTCCTCATTCATTTCCATATGGTACAAGCTCTGTACCACAATTTCCCGCGCTAACCTACGTTTCATGGGGCCTCCTGATTCATCACTGTGGTCAAAATATGATCTCCTCCCTGCCCCGAACGAAGCCACATACGGGTCCGGGGTACGGAGGAGATCATAGTATTATTTAAACGGTCTCCATCGCTCCATAAGCCACTCGCTAAGGCGCTGCCATGGTAGGATCGGACCTCGTTGCTCGTCTTTCAATTTGCCGACGGTATAGCCGATACAAAGGAGAAAGGCGAAGAAAAGCATATCCCAAAAACCTACAATAAGATAAAGAAGACCAAGAATGATACCTGTTGTTACACCGGTTATCCGTCCCCCGTAGGTTGTCCAGACTTCCCTCCACATCGGTATCACCTCTATTCTACGCGACTTTTAAAGTTCGCGGTTTGGATGATATTAGCTACAAATACAGAAACGCCTGCTACAGGAATACCTGTAATCTCTTCCACATGGGATTTGACGGCACGCTGTATTTCTTCCGTAAGAACCGGAATCGAGCTCTCACCATCAGCAATTGCGCGCAGCGACACTTCAATGCCTGCCTCGCTAATTCGAATTCGAGCTTTCAGTTCCTTCACTCCACGCTGGCGGCTCGCTGCCTTCAGAGCCAGATTCTCAACCGTCTCAAGCGAGATGCGAATATCGCCAAACTCCGTACGTTGATCAATCGAAGGCGAAGATGCGTTGCTCCGTTTAAGCGATACGTAGAAGAACCGAAGACTAATGAGAAATACGATAACGGAAACGATCAGTACAGTCGCCTGCAGCCAGTCGTAATCGCCGCTGTATAAATTATGTACAAGATTGCTCAGCCAATCTTCTGGAAACCAGTACATGCCTGCGCAGAACGCAATGACAGCCACCGCACCGATTGCCAAGCTGTATAAGAACAATAGAAACTTGTCGAGCACTCTAATCAAAGCGAGATTCCTCCTTGTGGCGGACTAGATAAAACCCCCTAGCGCCGAGCGGCAAGCCCAACCACTAGGGGGTATGTCATCATTCTTTTACGACACTAATCTCTACTTTACTCGAATTGCGATCTCATCTTCTTCTGGTTTCTCCGCTGTTTTGAAATGAACATCATGGATATGCACATTCACTTCTACAACATGGAGGCCTGTCATCATTTCGATGGAACGCTTCACGTTGTTCTGAATATTAGCCGCAACCTCAGGGATACGATTGCCGTATTCCACAATGATGGAGACGTCGACTGCCGCCTCACGCTGCCCAACTTCAACCTTTACACCTTTGGACAAGTTTTTCCGGCCCAGAAGCTCTGCAATGCCGCCGGCGAAACCGCCGCTCATGCCTGCTACACCTCTAACCTCAATTGTCGCAAGTCCTGCAATGATCTCAATCACTTCGGGTGCGATTTGAATAGTGCCCATGTCTGTTTTCTCATAGTCCGCTGCTAACGTACTCATGGTTATCCTACACCTCCCGTAAAGTTACGTTATTCCGCCATATTGGCTCAGGTAGCTTATCCGCTTCTTATTCCTATACTATAGCATTCCGGAGGAATTATGACAAACCAGTCCAATTGTCGCAAACCGTGAAGATTCGCGATTATTCTACAGGATTGTTAATATCATTATCCTCTAAGAACTTAATATCGAAATTGCCTTTCAGGAATTTCGGATGATTCAAGAGCTTCATATGGAACGGAATCGTCGTCTTAATGCCATCGATGGCAAATTCAGCAAGCGCCCGCTTCATCCGGGCAATCGCATCTTCACGCGTTGCTCCCCAGACGATCAGCTTCGCGATCATCGAATCATAATAAGGGGAAATGGTGTAACCCGGGTACGCGCCGCTATCAACACGAACGCCCAAACCGCCTGGAGGCAAGTAGAATTGAATCGTACCTGGCGACGGCATAAAACCACGCTCCGAATCTTCAGCGTTAATGCGGCATTCGATCGACCAGCCGTTAATCTTCAAGTCCTCTTGCTTAATGGAAAGCTCATTGCCTTCCGCAACAGAAATCATCTCTTTAATCAAGTCAACGCCTGTAATCATTTCGGTTACAGGATGCTCAACCTGAATACGAGTGTTCATCTCCATGAAATAGAAGTTACCGTCTGGTCCAAGCAGGAACTCAAGCGTACCTGCGCCGGAATAATTAACGGCAAGAGCAGCTCGTACAGCAGCCTGGCCCATACGCTCACGAAGTGCCGGACTAAGAACGGGGCAAGGTGCTTCCTCAACAAGCTTCTGGCGGCGGCGCTGCACGGAGCAATCACGCTCGAACAAGTGAACGGCGTTGCCGTGCTTGTCAGCCATAATCTGAATTTCAACGTGCTTCATGCCCGTCAAATATTTCTCAAGGTAAACGCCGGCGTTGCCGAAGGCTTTCTGCGCTTCCTGCTGAGCCGTCGAAATTTGCGAAATGAGATTATCTTCATTTTCTGCAATCCGGATGCCTTTGCCGCCTCCGCCTGCAGTCGCTTTAATAATGACCGGATAACCAATCTCGCGAGCGACGCGAATTGCATCGTCCATATCCTCAACGAGGCCATCAGAGCCAGGAATAATAGGCACATCCGCTTGCTTCATCGTTAATTTCGCAACCGCTTTATCACCCATTTTATTAATCGCTTGTGGGGACGGACCAATAAAGGTCACGTTGCAAGACTCACAAATTTCAGCGAAATCCGCGTTCTCCGCCAAGAAGCCGTAGCCCGGGTGGATAGCATCGCAATCGGTTAATGTTGCAACGCTCATAATGTTCGTCAGATTCAAGTAGCTGTCCTTGGATAAGACAGGTCCAATACAATAAGCTTCGTCTGCCAGACGCACGTGAAGCGATTCACGGTCGGCTTCCGAATATACAGCAACGGTCTGAATGCCGAGCTCGCGGCAAGCGCGAATAATACGTACGGCAATCTCACCACGATTTGCAATCAAAATTTTGTTGAATTTCACGGATAAACTGCTCCTTTCGTGCACGCTATGTTCTTGTTGGCCCTTTCGCGTCAAATGCTACTCCGGTTTAACAAGGAACAACGGCTGCCCGAATTCGATAAGCTGACCATTCTCAACGAGAATCTCGACGATCTCGCCGCGAACTTCCGCTTCAAGCTCATTCATTAGCTTCATCGCTTCAAGAATACATACGATCGATTTCTCGTTGATGCGGTCGCCCACGTTTACGAAAGGTGCTTTTTCTGGCGAAGACGCGCTATAGAACGTCCCTACCATCGGCGATAGAATTTGGTGGTAGTTCTCATTTGGTGCCGGCTGTTCTGGCGCTGGCGCGCTCTGTTGTTGGCTCGGAGCCGGTGCGTTCACCTGTGGCTGATAAGCCTGCGTATATGTAGGAACGACTGACGCGGCTTGTACATTCACCACTTCTGTTTTACCTGGTTTACGAATCATCAGGCGTGCGCCATCGTTTTCAATTTCAAGTTCATGTACAGAAGTACCGTCAACCAGCTTGATCAATTCTTTAATCTCGCTCAGCTTAAACATCGTTTCACTCCTAAAAATGTAGTGCATCTTCAAGGAAGATGCTTCTTGGTAACTATATTATTGGGGACGGTGCAATTTACCAAACCTGCACAATCCAAACCCCATTATAGCATAAACCACCCGGAACACGAACCCATTTTTTATATATGGTTAGATGGAAAAAAGCCCCACTGCTTATATCATTAGCAATGGGGCACTCTCTTAGACCGTTACTTCACATATTGAATTGTCACTTGATCCGGCGATACGCCAAGCTCATTAATGACCATCGAGAGAATGCTCTCTGCTTGGCTGCGCTCAAGCTTCTCGCTTTGAACGACGACTTTGTAATGGTCGTTCTCATCTGATACGACTGCCGCATTGCTGAATTGCTTCGTCAGCTCTTCTTCAAGACCAGTGACCTTCGTGCTCTTGTCTTCAAGCAGGTTCAGCTGATCAACCGCTGAGCCAGCCGCCTTCTCATTCTGCTTCGTATCGGAGATTGTGCCGAGCAGCTTGTTGTATTCGTCATAAAACTTCTGGTCGCGCTTCTCTTGCATTTGGCTGAACACACTCTCGCTAACTGCGCCGGATTTCTCGAGCTGCTTGAGGGTTTCTTGATCTGCTGCTGCGGCCGCTGCATTGTCTGCCGTTGCATTGTCTGCCGCTTCATTGTCTGCCGCTGAATTGTCTGCCGATGCCGCGTTATCCTTGGTATTCTGCGAGTTGTTTGCCGTCGCCGCATCTGTGCCTGCATTCGCATCTTTGTTGCCTGTCACTTCGGATACCGTAATGCCGTTGTCATCGCCTGCTTTGCCGGATGCTTCCGTTGCATTCGAAGCCGCTCCTTGATCCTGCTTCGTGCCGTCAGTGACCATGTTGCTAGGCGTGCCTACATCCTCGGTGAACAAATAATAAGCCGACAAAATGACCATTAAGCTTAGCATGGATACGAGCCAAATCGTTTGCCTTTTGTTATTCATTTACGAACAGCCTCCCTTTTCATTGTCCAATTGGAATTTTATTGGTGTTTGCGGGGAATAACCGAGATTCGGTTGACCGCAACATTAAGGCCCTTCTCGACAGCGTCGACAATGAGCCGTCTTACCGTACCGTTCTCTGCGCCTTTCGCAACGATTAGAATGCCGCGAATCTTGGGTTGAAGTCTCTTCACAATGATCGGCGCTTTGTCGCCGGATGTATCGTAAAGCACCACTTGACCTTCCTTCGTGAGGGAGGTCACGGTGCGTTTGCCGCCATTCTTGTCGCTTTCATTCGTAATTTGCTGCGATTCCTTCTCGTTGAGCTGCACGACTGTTTCCTCGGTGGAGTCTACCGTAATCAGTACATCCACAGTACCGACCCCAACGACCATCTCCAAAATCTCCTTCAGCCGATTCTCCAGCGAATGCTCAATGTCAGCGATAGGGCTGTCCGATTTGCTGCTATTGTTGAAAGCAGGATCGGTCGGCGGTGTACTAGAGGATGTGGTTTGCTGGTCAGAAGCAGGTACTTGGCTATAGTTGAGAAAAGAGTTCATGATGACAAGTGCGACTCCGATCCCACCGAGTATAAGCAGCCAGCGCAGTGACTTCATCCGCTTCGGCCCACCGCGGCCGCCCCCAAACGTTGACTCCAGCCCATCCAGCCATTTGGCCAACATCGCTCTCCCCTTTCCCTACTGTGCCGATTCAGCATCCGCTTGTTGCTGCATCACTTCTATTCGCTTCGGGTTTACGCTCCACTCTTGCCGTAGAACTTCTCTCACAGCCGCGGCCACTTCACTGCTAGCTGGCTGCTCCTCCTGGCTATCGGATGCATTCGTTGATCCCGGTGAACCCGCTGACTGATCTGTCATCGGCTGCACCGTAACTTCGATAGCTTCAACCTCATCGACAGGCTTTACTTCATTCGCCGATTTGGAATCTCCTGTCGCCTTTGAGTCATCCTCTGATTCGGATTCGGATTCCGTTTCCGGCACCAGCTTCGCTAGTGTCACCACGACCGACTCAATTCTCGCCTGATCAATGGTGTTTGCGGCTGTCAGCTTCACACCAACCGCCGCCACTTGCAGACCGGTAGCTTCTGAAATGCTTTCTTTCATCGACGAGCCAAGTCTTTGCTCCACCAGCGCCAAGGCAGAGGCTTTCTGCTGATCCTGAAGCTTCTTGGCATCTTCTTGAATATCCTCCAGCGTCGGCATGTGGAACTGATTGTTATTCGTGGATTGAAACCAGTTATCCACCTGTTGATCGAGCCTAGCGTTGAAGTCGCCTTGGAGCAGCCGGATGATCGGCGTTAAGATCGTCAGCAAAATGATCAGCCCTGCGACGAGCCTCACATAGCGCTGCATCGCTTTGTTCGGCAACAGCAAGTCGATAAAGCCCGCCAGCAACACAACCGCGATAATTTGCTGAAGCCATACGGCAAGCCAGTTCAGCATGTGAACCCCTCCTGCAACACGTGCTTCATCTGATCATGACCGCCGCATTACCTGCTGTAAGCACGATTGTGATGGCCAGGAAGAACATAAGTCCGACTGCGGCGAGAGCAGCGAAGACATAAACTAATGTTTTGCCGATCGTCTGCAGACAAGTCACGATAGGACTATCGCCGAGCGGCTGCATGATGGCGGCGGATACGTTGTAGATGAGAGCGAGCGTCATAATCTTCACAGCAGGGAATGCACAGAGGAACAAAATGATTACGACACCAGCAATTCCAACTGCATTCTTGACGAGCAGTGAGGCTGACATGACCGTATCGGCCGCATCGGAGAAGGTTCGTCCAATGACCGGCACGAAGTTGCCTGTGATGAACTTCGCCGTCCGCATTGTAACGCCGTCTGTAATCGAGCCTGTCGCGCCCTGCACCGAGATGACGCCGAGAAACACGGTCAGCATAATGCCCATGAGCCCGACGCTGAAGCTCCGAAGCACATTCGCCAGCTGCGTTACCTTGAACTTATCCGACACGGCACTTGCAATATGAAGCACGGCCGAGAAGAACAGCAGCGGAAAGACGACCGTGTAGATGATAGAGCCAACCGCGTTGATCATGAAGATAATGAGTGGATGCAGCACCGATACAGTAACAACACTCCCCATCGTGGCGAGCAGTGTCAGCAGCAGCGGCACCATCGCGAGCATGAACTGAATCATTCCGGTGATGGCATCCTTCGCGTAACCGATTGCGACGTTGAAGCTGTTGACCGCCAGCACGATCATGACCATATAGGTGATGCTGTAAGCCACTTTGCTCACCGTATTGCGCTCGAACGCGGTTTGCATCGTCTCCAGCATCATGCTGAATACGGTCAGAATGACGATCGTTACAAGCAGCTTGCCATTGTAAAGGATTTCGTGCAGCACGTACCTCAGCAAGCCCGAGAGCACCGTTGTCAGCTTGAGTCCTTCACCGCCTGGCATGACCATTTCAGCAAAGCTTGGCACCTCGTTATCCGGGAAGAAGCCGCTATACTCCTTCATCAGCTTGTTCCAGTAATCCTCAACCGCTTCCGTGTTGACGCCTTTCAGCTGTTGATTCGCAAGCGCAGCATTCACATCCGATGCGTTGTTATCGGTATCTGGCTTCGATGCCGCCGATTGTTCCAACTGTTCCGTTAGTTCCCCCGGCTCGGCCCCTGCTGCTATTGCTGCAACGGGCAGTAGTGCAAGCATGGATAGCAGAACAACAGCAACGAGCATCACGTTACGAATCAACCACCGCCTCATTACGTTCAACTCCCTACCGGCAACAGGCCGAGCACTGTTTCTACGATGACGCTGATGATCGGCACCGCGAGAACGAGAATGAGTATTTTACCAGCAAACTCGATCTTGGAGGCAATGCTCTCTTGCCCGGCATCACGTACGATCTGCGACCCAAATTCAGCGATATAGGCGATACCGATAATCTTGAGTATCGTCTTCAGGTAGATCGACGGGATGCCTGACCGATCCGCGAGCTGCTCGAGCACAGTTAGCACCGTGTCGATTTTGCCTACGACATATAAGAAGATGAATAGCCCTGTAAAAGCACCTAGCAGAAAAGCGAACATCGGTTTCTGTTCCCGCAGAACCAGAACGAGTGCTGCTGCAACCAAACCTAACCCTACAATTTGGATGATTTCCAAACACTGATCACCCGCCTAGCTGTAAAAAACTGATGTTATTGAAATAAGAAAGTCGTTTTTATTTCCTGAAACAGTTCACCTAATAATCGCAAAATCATGAACAGTACAATGATAAAACCGACCAGCGTCGCCCAATGCGCATATTCTTCCTTACCGCTTTGCTTCAGAAGCGTATGGATCATTGCGGCAATAAAACCAATTCCGGCAATTTGAAAGATAGCCAACACATCAAAATTCATGCTTGCGGCACCCCACTAAAAAATCAAAATGACGACGAGTAGAGCAGTGAGTACGCCAAGACTCTTCCACATTTTCGCAAATCGCGAAGCATCTTCCCGCGCTAGTTCCTCTTCTGCATGCAGTTGCTGCATCGCTAGCTTCAAATGCTTGATCTGATCTTCTCTATCGCTGATGCCGAGCGTCGAGCCGAGCCGCATGAGAGCCGCCTGCTCCTGCTGCCGCATTGCGGTATTCGGCCAGATGTGAGCTGCTGCCTGCTCCCAACATTCGCGGAAGGTGAGCTCGGACTGTTCATCCAGCCTTCGCTTCACCTCGCGGAGAAAACCTGATGCCGGCTCCTGCACCATCGCGCTGCTACGGCCGATTGCTTCCGGGAGCGGCGTGAAGCCGTACCCGATTTCAGTCTCGAGCCGCGTAAGTGCGTAGATCAGCTGGCGGATCTGATTCGGGCGTGAAGTAAAGCGCGAGGCTTGTACGAACCCGATCATCGTGCCGGCGAAGAGAATGAGCGCAGCCCCAATCAGCTTAACCACTCGCGCCGCCTCCCTTCACTGCAGTAGGCTCACGCGCCGCCGGTGCTCGTCTTGCCATTGCCGCCGGCAGCACTCTGCTCATGAGACTTCCCCCGCTTCGGCGAAGCTCGACGATATGTTGGAACGCTCCCGCCTCGAGCAGATTGCATAGCAGCGGACGCCCCCTTGCGTCTTCCAAGTCATTGGCATGAGCGGTTGCTATAACGGTCACGCCTGCGTGGCTGGCATCCAGAATGGCTGCGCCATCCTCTTCGCGGCCGATCTCATCGACGATTATAATTTCCGGTGACATTGAGCGTAGCATCATCATCATCCCTTCCGCTTTGGGGCAAGCATCCATGACATCTGTTCGCGGGCCTACATTGAATGTTGGAACACCTTTGACGCAGGCTGCGATTTCCGACCGCTCATCAATAATGCCAACTTTGCGTCCAGGCCAGTCCGATGCGGCAGGATGACCCCAGGCACCACTGCTGATCGCCCTTGCCAGATCTCGTACGAGTGTTGTTTTCCCTTGCTGCGGCGGTGCGATGATCAGCGTCGATTGTAGCGTTTGCTTTTGAAGATCAACGAGCTTCGGCAGAAGCCCTGCCGCCGCGCCGATTACTTCTCTGGCGATCCGCACATTGAATGCTGCGATATCGCGGATGCCACGGACATGACCTTGCTCGAGGATCGTTCTGCCAGCCAGTCCGATTCGATGGCCGCCTGCAACTGTGATATAGCCGCGGCGGAGCTCTTCCTCCATCGCATAGAGCGAATGGTTGGTGACACGCTCTTGCATTTTGCGGCACAATTCCGTGGTTGGCTTGTACGCTTCCTCTGGCTTTGCAAGAAGCTTTCCAGTTGCAGATACGAACCAGAAGCCTTGGCTCGTACTAATTTCAAGCGGCCGGCCTTCTCGAATGCGAATCTCTTCAATGACGTCTTGAACCTTCTCCGGAATCCGGCATAGCACGTAAGCCAGCTCGGAAGGCAGCAAATGCAGCACTTTCTTTAGCATCGTTTAACCCTCCCGGCAGCAGCTTCTACGCTAGATTGCTAGAATCGTATGATTGTCCAGCTTTGTATCCCATTCTATTCAAATGAGCCCAGCAATATGACAAATCTAGATGTCTATGAACGACAGATGGAAGGCTACTTCTTCAGCACCCCTGTCAAAATGCACGCGACACCGCCTACAATCCACAGCATTTTGCCAAACGATATTTTGTCCGAGAGCCCGACCAGGCCGATCGTAGTTGTGGAGATAAGTACAAGCGGCCCGACAAACGCCAGCGAGGAGTTCACGATGAGCGCCTTATCAATCTGATTGAGACGCAGCATGAGCAGTGCCGCCATAATTTCAAGCGAGCCGGAGAATATTCGGATCGTCGCCATGGTCAGTACGATTTTGTTCAGCATATCTATCTCCTTTCTTCCAAGTCAATTCATAATGCAAGTTGACTGTTGGCCTTCTACTTCTCTACTACTAGCACGGCTCTCTTCTAGCTTATGCGGGCTTGCTATTCTTTCATTCTCACAATATTAGCTCTGAATCAGCCGCTGCCAGCACACGCTCTAGGCGCATTGCATATATTGCTGTGGATATGAAACGAATGCGAGGAGATAACATGAAATCAATTTCTGTGGCGGCTTGGCCTTCCGTACTAAGCGACCCAAGCGGCCAGCGCGAGCTGTCCAGCCTTAACGCTCTCGAGCGCGGCAAAACGATGGTCATTGACAAAGGGCTCGGACGCCATGCGTTCTCCGATCTTCTTGAAACATCAGCAAGCTATATGGATTGCATTAAATTCGGGTTTGGCACTGCACCGCTCTATCCGACCGATCTTCTTCTGAGCAAAATCGAACAAGCGAAGCGCTGCGGCCTAACCGTCATGCCAGGAGGTACACTGCTGGAGTCCGCTGTGCAGCAGGATGTTGTGCCTGCGTTCTTCCGCACGATCTGCCGGCTTGGCTTTAACGGAATCGAAGTGTCTGACGGTACGATTGAGCTTAGCCGCAAGCTGCGCACCGAGCTCATTCAAGAAGGGGTTAAGAACGGTCTTCGCGTCGTTTCTGAATACGGGAAGAAGTTGACTGGTTCGCTTGTAGATGTGCAGGAGCTCGTGGTTACTGCCGAGGCTGACTGGCATGCGGGATCTGAGATGGTCACGATTGAAGCAAGGGAATCCGGAGTTGGCGTAGGGCTCTTTGATGCGAATGGAAACTGCGCGCAAAGCGTGCTGGAAACTGTGAGCCGCTCCCTCGGAGGGGATATCCGCCGCATCATGTGGGAAACGCCGCTGAAGCAACAGCAGGTGCTGCTGCTGCAAACCTTCGGCTCCGATGTTCACCTCGGCAACATTCAACCAGGCGAAGTATTTTCGCTCGAAACGATGCGGCGAGGGCTGCGCTCAGACACTTTCTGCTTCGGTGTACATGTTGAACCATTTGTTTATATGATTTGATTTGGCTGGCCGTGGTGGACCAGTCCTTGTAGGAAGGAAGCGTTAATTGTATGCAAATTGAAGTCATCTCCAACGTAAATGAAGCGCAGTCCGAGCGTTTCGCCCATCGGACGGCAATCGTTATTGACGTGCTCCGCGCGACAAGCACGATTGTCGCTGCGCTTGCTTCTGGCGCTGCAGGGATCGTACCTGTCGAGACCGTGCTGGAAGCAAGAGCGCTTCTATGCGATGGACAGTTGCTGGCGGGAGAGCGATTCTGCCGCAAAATCCCCGGGTTCCATCTCGGCAATTCCCCCGAGGAGTTTACCGCCGAAGCCGTACGCGGCCGCCGGGTCGTCCTAACGACGACGAACGGTACGCGGGCACTGCACAAAGCGATGCGTGCCGACCATGTGCTGGCCGGATCACTGAACAATGCGGCGGCATGTGCGCGTACAGCGCTCGAGCTGCGCCGTGATCTGGTGCTGCTGTGCGCCGGCAGCCATGATGAATTTGCGCTGGAGGATGGCGTATGTGCGGGTCTGATCATCAGCGAGCTCCAGGGCATGTGCGCGTCTCCACTTGAGATGAATGATCTCGGTGCGGCTATGCTAGGACTCTATCGGAATAAAGCTGATAACCTGTATGACCTGATATCGGGTAGCGTAACGGGAAAAAGATTAATTAAATACGGCAGCGGCCGAGACGTTGAACGGTGTAGCTTAGTCAACTGCAGCATGATTGTGCCGCGCATGCAAGGCGACATGCTCGTGCATGGCTGATTCTGATCAGACGAGGCAGCATCCTCGTACAAGGTCGAAGTGACATATCGGGAAGGCTTGTTCCATACACTGGAAGTATGGACGCTCTATGCTTATTTGCGGGGCGGCGACAACGATTGGAGGAGTCGGGCAAGTATGAGTGGGGAAGTCGTATTAGTTGTATTGATTATTGTAGGCTTAGTTGGAAGATCGCCGATTATTTCCACAGCGGCATGTGTGCTCTTGATCGTGAAGCTCATTCATCTCCAGCGCTTCTTGCCCACGATAGAGCGCAGAGGGCTGGAACTCGGACTTCTGTTCCTCACCTTCAGCGTGCTCGTACCCTTCGCATCTGAGCGCATTAGCTCCAAAGATATGCTCAGCGTCGTAACATCCTGGCCCGGTATCCTCGCATTGACTGGAGGCGCCATCGCCACCTACGTCAACGGCAAAGGGCTCGAGATGCTCCGGCTCGACCCGCAGCTTATCGTCGGTCTCGTCGTCGGCTCGATCTTCGGCATTGTGTTTCTGCGCGGCATCCCCGTCGGCCCCTTAATGGCCGCCGGCATCACCGCAATCTTGTTCAAGCTGTTCTCCTTAATCGCGAACCGCTTCTAGCGGTGTAAAGGCTTTAACAAACAAGAAGCTCGCTCGGACGTTCCGAAGAGCTTCTTTTTAGTTTTATATTGACTGAATGTAGATACCTGGGGTACTCTCTTTGACTACATTTACTCCATTTCTCCAAAATCCCCACTACGACATAGTTCCTCACGGAACTTTCCCCCACCACTTCTCACCAAATGTGTTCCTTAACCTTGTTCACCGCAGCCGCAGCCACTCCCCCGCCACAAAATAAAAAAACAGCAGCACCCAAAGGCACTGCTGCTCCCATCTTATAAACCTCTATATTCTAACGGCGATCCTGTGGGCCGCCTACGAAAGCTTGCTCAGCTGTATCAAGGTCGTACGCTGTGTGCAGCGCGCGGACAACATCGTGTGTATGCTCTTCGCTGATTACGACGGAGAGGCGAATTTCGGAAGTCGTTACAAGCTTGATGCTGATGCCTTGCTCATAGATCGCTGCGAACATTTTTGCTGCAACGCCTGGGTTGCTAACCATCCCTGCGCCAACGATGGAAACCTTCACGAGGTTCTCCTCGGAAGTCACTTCACGGTAAGGCACTTCACCACGAATACGCTCTACAACTGCAATGGCTTTATCCTTGTCCGTCAGTGTAACGGTGAACGCGAAGTCCGCTCTACCGTCTTGCGTACCGCTTTGTACAATAATATCGACGTCGACACCGCTCGATGCTAGCGCTCCGAATACTTTTGCAAGAACGCCTGGAATATCCTCGACGCCCAAGATACTAATACGTGCTACATTTTTGTCAAATGCGATACCGCGAACGGCATTTCCTTGTTCCATAACTGCAGTCTCCTTCACACTTGTGCCTTCGTTTTGCGTAAAGCTAGATCGTACAACAAGATTAACATTGTAATTTTTCGCATATTCAACCGCGCGAGGGTGCAGGACAGCTGCGCCAAGATTGGCCAGCTCCAGCATCTCATCGTACGTGATTTCATCCAGCTTGCGCGCGCACTTCACAACACGCGGGTCGGTCGAGTATATGCCGTCTACATCCGTATAGATCTCACACACGTCGGCTTTGAGCGCTGCCGCTAGAGCAACTGCCGTCGTATCGGAACCGCCGCGCCCGAGCGTCGTGATCTCGCCTTCTTCTGTCGCACCTTGGAAACCAGCTACGATTACGGCGAAACCATTGTCCAGCGCTGAGAAAATCCGATCAGGTTGAATGTCAGAAATACGTGCCTTGCCGTGAACCGCTTCCGTTTGAATGCCGGCCTGCCAGCCTGTGAACGACTTGGATTTCAGACCAATTGCATCTATAGCCATCGACAGTAACGCGATCGATATTTGCTCACCAACTGTTAGCAGCATATCCATCTCACGTGCAGGCGGATTGGCGTTAAGCTGTTTAGATTGTTCAATTAAATCGTCTGTCGTATCGCCCATTGCCGAAACGACAACAACGACTTTGTGGCCAGCCTCTTTATAATCGGCGATACGTCTTGCAACGCGCTGCATCCGCTCAGTTGAGCCAACGGAGCTGCCGCCGAATTTCATTACTATCAACGACACTGCTAATCCACTCCCAACGTTGTTCGATCTTAAGTAGAGTATGAAGTACTTTTATAACACAAGATTATAACACAATTGCATGTTTTTGAATATGAACAGACAACAAAAAACCGCGCGGCACTAAGACCGAGCGGTTTCGTCTGGTATTAACTAAGCACGGGAAATGTACTTGCCATCGCGCGTGTCGATGAGAAGAACGTCGCCTTCGTTGATGAACAGCGGAACTTGAACGTTCAGGCCTGTTTCAACCGTTGCTGTCTTCGTTGCACCTTGCGCTGTGTTACCTTTAACGCCTGGCTCTGTTTCTGTTACTTTCAGGTCTACGTTATTAGGCAATTGGATACCGATGATTTCATCGTTGTAGCTCGTGATGTTAACTGTCATGTTTTCTTTCAGGAAGTTGATTTCCCACTCCAGCTGCTTCTTGTCAAGCGTGAACTGGTCGAAACTTTCGTTATCCATGAACGAATACTCAACGCCGGAGTTGTACAGGTATTGTACCGCACGGTTCTCGATGTTCGCTTTGCCGATGTTCTCGCCAGCACGGAATGTTCTTTCAACTGTATTGCCGTTACGCAGGTTTTTCAGCTTCGAACGAACGAAAGCTGCGCCTTTACCTGGTTTAACATGTTGGAAATCAAGAACTGTGAAGATATCGCCGTCTATCTCAACGGTAAGGCCTGTTTTAAAATCATTTACTGAAATCACTGGTATTTCCTCCTGTGGTTAGGTGATTGATGGGTTCCAACTCACCTTGCAATTGGTAATGCGGGGGTAGCAGAGCCGAAGCTCTCACCGCTTTTTTATAAAACTCATTCCAAAATAAACAATGCCTTCGGAGATGAGGTTAATAACGAATTTCCATTCTCGGTAATGACAATGTCATCCTCGATCCGAACGCCGCCGAATCCTGGCAAGTAAATGCCCGGCTCCACCGTAACGGTCATACCCGGTTCAAGCACGCTCGTTCCGCCGACCGACACTCGAGGCGCTTCGTGAATTTCCATCCCGAAGCCATGGCCTGTGCCGTGACCGAACTTGTCACCGTAGCCATACTTCGTAATGATGTCTCGTGCAATTGCATCCGCTTCACGGCCTGTCATGCCAGGTTTTATGCCAGCAAGTGCAGCCATTTGCGCTTCAAGCACGATCTCATAAATTTCGCGGTGCTTGTCTGTCGGCTTGCCTACAACGATCGTTCTTGTCAAATCGGAGCAGTAGCCTTTGAGAAGAGCACCAAAGTCAAGCTTTACAAACTCATTATTGCCAATGATCCGATCGCTTGCAACACCGTGCGGCAGCGCGGAACGCTCACCTGATGCGACAATCGTATCGAACGAAGACGACGTTGCGCCTTTGCCCCGCATGTACATCTCCATCTCAAGCGCAACAGCGCGTTCGCTGATGCCTGGCTTGATGAAGCCAAGGATGTGCTGGAACGTCTCATCCGCAAGCGCGCAAGCTTCACGAATAACGGCAAGCTCTGCTTCATCCTTATACAACCGAAGCTGTTCAATTGCACCCGACACCGGTACGAGCTCGATCGAGCCAAGCGCACCTTTCCAGTCAGAGTAGCTGCTGAATACGACATGATCCTGCTCAAAAGCAAGTTTGCGTACGCCCGCTTGCTCGGCCAGCTCCCTCACGGTCTCAATCCATTTCGGACCGTGCTCCACCACTGAGAAATGCGTCGCTTGCTCCGGCGCTTGCGTCATATAACGGAAGTCCGTAAGCAGCCAGCTGTTTGCAGCCGTGATGAGCAAATAACCTGAAGAACCTGTAAATCCGCTTATGTACCGACGATTAACGGCACTTGTTACGAGAATCGCATCTACCTGCAATGCAGGCAGCTTATCTCGCAATCCGGCTAAACGTTTCTGTGTCAAAAGTATCACCCTTTTTCTTATTACTGCTTCAGTTGATTCACTAGCGCGTGAAGTCCAAGCACATAGCTTTGCGCGCCAAACCCTGCAATCTGTCCGACCGCAACTGGAGCGATGACTGAAACATGACGAAACGCTTCCCGCTTATGAATGTTCGATAAATGCACCTCAACGACAGGAAGGCCGACGCTGCTGATCGCATCGCGAATGGCAATGCTGTAGTGAGTGAACGCTCCGGGGTTCATGACGATTCCGTCCATTTGGCCATAGGCCTCATGAATCCGGTCGATAATAGCCCCTTCGTGATTCGATTGGAAGAACGAAATATCCACACCAAGCGATGCCGCGGTCTCCTGCAGCAACTCCTCAATCGCTTGAAGCGACATTGAACCGTAAACACCAGGCTCACGAATGCCAAGCATGTTTAAATTCGGTCCGTTAAGTACAAGTATTCGAGTCATGGAGAATCCTCCCGGCACATAGATCAATAGACATTCTACCACAAAGACCCACGCTTTGAGAAGTGCTCACCCTCCCGCTCATGTCATCCATTAACTCGCACCAGCCGGCTCTCGCCCTGCCTCATCCGTAAATTCAAAAACGATCGTGTATCCAATGAACAATCCCCACAGCACGAATAGGCAGCATTCGGAAATCAAAGTCTCGTAGCCAATTTTGTTATAAGGCTTCGTCATACTCATCGCAGGCCCAATCGTCATGAAGAGCAGCGCCCACCAGAACAATCCATAGAGGATGCCGGGCCATGGACCGAACAGACGCCCAAGGAGCAGCTTATAGATGAACGTCGCGACAATCGAGAACACAATGAACGCAGCAACCCCGACTAAATGTCCATACCACATTCGCAGGAAAGACTGCTTCAGGAACGGGTCAACAAGAAATCCCGGCATGACCTTCGTAAAGTTTAACGCAAAAAGCAGCCAATGCACCAAGCCCCAGAACAGCCCTGCAAAAAAACCAAGCTTGAAGCAATACGCGGTAGGGTTCGTATGTGTGCTGCCATCGTAATCGTTTTTTGTCCCTTTATGCTGACCGTTCGTCTGTATTTTACGCAAAATAAGTTTCCTCCATTGCCTTATAGTTGTACACTGCTGTAATGGATAGTAGTATGCGCAAACGAGCCGCTCCCAAATCGGCTTGCTTTCGTGAAATGAGGGAATGGATGGCGCTCGCAAATAGCGGCAGAATCAAGTACAATAGAGGTAGTAGGTAGCGTATTCATAGCTATTATCGAACTTATGTCTAACTAAAGGATGGTGATTCGCCCTTGTCTCAAAGCACACAAAATATTTATGGCGGACAAGCCGTCATCGAAGGTGTTATGTTTGCAGGCCGTCACGCGAATGTCACTGCCGTACGGCGCAAAAATAATGAAATTATTTTTTACGAAGTGCCGAGAACGTCAAAGCCTTGGATTCAAAGATTGAAGAAAATTCCGCTTCTCCGCGGCGTAGTCGCTATACTCGAATCGAGCGCGAAGGGCTCGCAGCATTTGAACTTCTCCATGGAATCCTACGCAGAAGACGAGCTTTCGGATCCGAAGGAAGCCGAAACCAGTGCTGCGAAACCGGCTAAAAAAGAAGAAAAAAGCGGCTGGAGCCTCAGTATGATTGTCGGCGTCGCCGTTGCAGGTATATTGTCTTTCGCCTTTGGTAAGATCGTTTTCACACTCGTACCTGCCATTATTGAACAGCTTCTCTTCCAGAACTCCTTCAACAACCGGGTCTTGCACAATCTTATTGAAGGTGTTATCAAAATTTTGTTCTTGCTCTCATATTTATATATTATCTCGTTAACACCGCTTATTAAGCGCCTGTTCCAATATCACGGTGCGGAGCATAAAGTAATAAGCGCCTATGAAGCGGGAGCGGAACTAACCGTCTCTAATGTTCAGAAGTTCACACGACTTCATTACCGCTGCGGTAGTAGCTTTATCGTCTTCTCTGTACTTGTCGGTGTTATCGTCTATTCCTTCTTCCATTGGGATTCGCTCTGGGAACGGATTTACTTGCGCCTTCTGCTCCTCCCAGTCGTTCTAGGCGCATCCTATGAAGCGCTTCGCTTCACGAACGCGCTTCGCGATTTGCCTGTTCTGCGTTTCCTCGGCTATCCGGGCCTGTGGCTCCAGAAGCTGACAACGAAAGAACCTACGGATGACCAAGTGGCTGTATCGATCGCTTCCTTTAACCGGATGCTTGAGCTCGATGGCCAAGTGAGCAAGCCGTAAAGAAACCGTTTCACAATTGAGTCTTAGATTCGGGAAGAAAGGGTGAGAACCATGCCTCGTAAAATGAGCCTGTTGTCCATCGTCATCCTTGTGCTCGTCGTCATCGGCATTGTTTCGCAAACGATCAGCAATCCCTATCAGCTTCTCATTCCAGTTGTTGTGTTCGGCGTGGTTTATCTGCTGTATAAGTTTCCGCCAGGCGGCGTCAGAACGAAAGCGAAGCCGCGTTACAAGACGCAATCCCGCAAAGATCAGCCTGCCAAGAGCAAGCAGCGCAAGAATATGCCTTTCCGCGTTATTGAAGGCGGCAAGGATGACGACAACTTACCTAAGTATCACTAACACACAATTAATAAGGGGCATCCTTCAGCCGTGGCTGAGGGATGCCCCTTTCGTATATTTATAAGTTATCGCTATTCAGCTCGGCATGAACCGACCGGAATTCCTCCAACCGCGCAGGCTCTCTACGGAAGAACTCAACAAGCGTTTCGATGCAAGTGATTGAATCCCAGCTCAAGTGATGTTCAATGCCTTCGACATCTTTATAGATGTTCTCTTCCTGTACACCAATGACAGTAAGAAACGACTCCAGTAAGTGATGGCGTTCCACAAGCCGCTTGCCCATCTTCTTCCCTTTGCCCGTGAGCACTAGCCCCCGATATTTCTCATAGATCAAATAATGATCTTTATCCAACTTCTGAATCATCTTCGTCACTGATGAAGGATGAACCTCAAGCCCTTCTGCTATATCCGAGACACGGGCGTAGCCTTTCTCATCAATCAATTTATAAATCCGTTCCAAATAATCCTCCATACTTGGAGTAGGCATTTGCTCGTTCCTCCATTCACCGTCATCCCGTACGTTAGGATTGTTCGACTAGTGCTAAATTATGCTAACTGACTCTTCACTCTTAGTATTCTACACTGCCTTCTATAGGTGCCGCAACCTGTCCGACTGAACTTTCCATGTTTGATCCTGCCCTTATACCACCAAACTACAGGTATGTCCGATGATCTTAAAGGAGGCAGCTTCCACCTTGAGCACCACCTTGCTTGTTAGGCCTGCGGCTAAGAAATCCGTTCATGAATCGTTCATTCCGGAACTTGTTTATTTTGAGCCCTCCGCACTCGATTATCCGAAAGGGCAGCACATTATGGAATGGGTCAAGTCGCTCGGTATCCCCTACCGGATGACAACCTCCCATAACCGAATAACGAACCTGCCAGGCGAATCCGAGCTGGAGCAGTACAAGATCGCTAAGCGTACACTTGTTGTCGGCATCCGCAAAACGTTGAAGTTCGATACTTCCAAGCCATCGGCGGAATATGCCATTCCAATCGCAACGGGCTGTATGGGCCACTGCCACTATTGCTACTTGCAGACTACCCTTGGTGCAAAGCCTTATATTCGGGTGTATGTCAATACAGATGAAATCATGCACGCTGCAAAAGGTTACATCGACGAGCGTATACCGGAGATCACAAGGTTCGAAGCCGCCTGTACCTCCGATCCAGTCGGGCTTGAGCCGATAACCGGCAGCTTGCGGGAGCTGATCACGTTCATGGCGGATCAAGAATACGGCCGTCTGCGGTTCGTGACAAAGTTTCATTATGTCGATTCGCTGCTTGATATCCAGCATAACGGCCATACCCGTGTGCGGTTTAGCGTGAATGCCAAGTATGTGATCAAGAACTTCGAGCCGTCTACATCACGCTTCGAGGACCGCATTGAAGCTGCCGCCAAGATTGCCCGAGCTGGCTATCCGCTCGGTTTTATTATCGCGCCGATCATCTGGCACGAAGGCTGGCAGGAGGGCTATGCCGAGCTGCTCTCCTCATTGGCGGCGTCCTTGCCGAAGGACGCGTCATCTGGTCTTACGTTCGAGCTCATCCAGCATCGCTTCACGAAGACAGCGAAGAACGTCATCGAGAAGCGCTACCCCCGAACGAAGCTTGAGATGGACATTGAGAAGCGCAAGTACAAGTGGGGCCGCTGGGGACAGGGCAAATACGTCTACCCTGATGAACAAGCAGAAGCGCTCCGGATGTTTATCTCGGAGCGCATCTTTGAGCATTTTGAGGATGCGACTATCGAATACTTCACTTAGAGACTCCATTTAAGAGTTCAAGGGCAATCGCTGCTGAAAAAGTTGTGCCTGCGGCCGCTGTTGATTGCGTGTCCTTTGTGATGAGACTTTAAGGATAGGACACCCCATCAAAGGCGGCACGTAAACTCTCCGGCTACAAGCTTTTTCATGCGCTCATTATTGAATAAGTTCCGTCAACATCAAAACCACTAAAATTTTAACCACTCTGGAGTAATCGAATTCAGCCAAATGGTGATTTGCGTCATCTGGTCGGTGAACAGAAGAATGCCCATGATTAGCATGCCTGCGCCACCGACTTTCATCATAATGCTGGAATAGCGGACGATCCATCTCGTGGAGCCGATGAAGAAGGCGAGTACGAAGAATGGGATAGCAAAGCCAAGCGCGTATGCCGTCGTCAGCTCAAACCATGTGCCCGGCTCCGATGCTGCCATGAGCAGAATGCTCGCCAGAATCGGGCCGGTACATGGCGACCAGCCTGCCGAGAAGCCGATACCGAAGATGAAGGAAGCGAGATAGCCTGAGCGCTTGAGCTTCAGCGGCATTTTCAGCTCCCGAAGTAGAATCTTAGGTTGAATGAGCCCCATAAGGATGAAGCCCATAAGAATGATTAGGACAGCGGACAATTGCCGAATCAAATCCTGATACTGCGAGAAGAGCTCTGCGAATGCATTCGTTCCATAGCCAAGCGTGTAATATACGATGGAGAAACCAAGAATAAAGAACAGCGTATGGCTCATCGTCCGCATCCGCACTTCGCGGCCCGGATGCTCGCTCTTCAAATCACTGACAGAGACGCCTGTTATGTAGGACAAGTAGGATGGATAGAGCGGCAAGCAGCAAGGGGAAATGAATGAAGCGATTCCCGCACCGAACGCAGCCCATACCGTTACATCAGACATGATGTCACCTTCACTTTCAACCTGCGCTAAGTCTCCGGCGAACCGAAAGCAGCAGCAGTAATATTACAATTAAGAGCATGACGATTGTTCCGCCTGGCGCCAAGTTCCATACACCTGCAGCCAAAAGGCCGGCAACAACAGCAAGCTCCGCTATGACGACAACAGTAACGACAGACTGCCTGAAGCTCCTTGCGATAACAAGGCTGCATGCGGCAGGTATTGTAAGCAGCGCGGACACAAGGAGCGCACCTACGATTTTGATAGAGACACTAATAACAAGTGCTGTAAGCACACTAATCATAAAGTTAAAGAAACGTGTTGGCAAGCCGCTCACAGCTGCGGCATCTTCGTCGAACGTAAGCAGAAACAGCTCTTTGGCATGCAAGCCTACCGATAGCAATACGACAACTGTCACGATCCCGATCAACACCAAATCCGTTGTATCCAGCGTATAGATACTGCCGAACAAATAACCGCTTACGCTCACGTTAAAGCCCTTCCCCATCGTGAACAGAAGCGAAGCAAGCGCAACGCCGCCTGACATAATGATAGCGATAGAAAGCTCAGCGTACGACTTATACGCCTTACGCAGCTTCTCTATTGCAAACGTCGCCGCGAGCGCGAAGATGAGGCCAACCGCGACCGGATATACGCCGATCAGGAAGCCAAGCGCCACGCCTGCAATGGATACATGCGCAAGCGTATCGCCAATCATCGAAAGTCTTCGCAAGACAAGAAACAGCCCCATGAGCGGAGCCGTAATTCCAATCAGAACGCCGCCTATGAGCGCCCTTTGAAAAAATTCCGTCGTTATAATATCCAATCTCTATACGCCTACTTTCCCTCGCTCCATCGTATGGCGCAGCTCTCGTAAGCTGTGCGATATATTCGTCTCCACGCAATCTTCCAGATCATGCGAGTGCTTCACATAAAACTTGATTTTGCCGGCTTCCTGCTTCGGCTGCTCACCTAAGTAAGATCGGATCATCTCCATGTCATGCGATACCATCAGAAACGTAATATTATGATGCTGATGCATATGCTTGATGAGATGGAAGAAGCCTTCTTGCGTCTCGCTGTCGATGCCAACGGTCGGCTCATCGAGAATGAGCAGCGCCGGATTGTTGATAAGCGCCCGAGCGAGAAAAGCTCGCTGTTGCTGCCCGCCCGACAATTCACCGATCCGCTTGCCTGCTAAATCCTCGATCTTCATCGCGTGAAGCGCCTCGTCGCACTTGATGCTGTCGGCCTTCGTCACGCGCTTGAACAGCTTGTTGCGGCTGAATAGCCCAGAGATGACTACCTCGCGAACGGTGGCTGGAAACAAGGGATTAAACGAGTTTTTCTGTGGGACGTACCCGATCAAATTCCAATTGCGGAATTGTTGAATCGGTTCGCCGAAAAGCTTAACCGTGCCGCTGGTCGGCGCAAGCAAGCCTACGATCATACGAAGCAGCGTCGTTTTACCTGCACCGTTCGAGCCAATCAACCCGACAAAGTCCCGCTCCAGCGCCGTGAAATTGATGTGATTGATGACCGGCTTCTGATTATAGGCAAATGATACATTCTCAAGCTCGATGATCGGCCGGTGACAGATCAAGGAAGTGGAATCATGCTGAGGTTTGTGGAGCATCCGTTTTTCCTTCTTTCTATTGTAAGGCTTGGACTAGATTTTGCAAATTCGCCTTCATGAGAGAGAAGTAGTCTTCACCCTTCTTCTCCTGCTCCGGCGTTAACCCTTCAAGCGGGTTCAACACCATCGTGCTCACGTTAGCTTCATTCGCAAGCGTCTTCGCAAGTTCATCGGAAACAAGCTCTTCGAAGAAAATAAATTTGATGCCATTATCCTTCACGAACTTCGTAATGCGGAGCAAATCTTGCGCTTTCGGCTCTGCATCAGGCGACAAACCCATTATAGCCACTTGCTTCAGTCCATAGTCCCTTGCGAGATAACCGAACGCCTGATGGGACGTTACGATATCCTTGCGTGGCGTCTTCGAGAGGGCATCCGTATATTCCCGGTCTAATTCTTTAAGACGCTGCTCTAGCTTGTCGTAGTTAGCCGTGTAAGCAACTTTATGAGCAGGATCAGCCTTTACGAAGTTCTTCTGTACCGTGTTCGCCATAACAAGCATCGACTTCGGGCTTACCCACGTGTGCGGATCAACATGCTTCGCATCCGTAGCGTCATTATCTTCTTCTGGACTGCCGGAAATCTTCGTGATGCCCTCACTTGCCTCAACCGTAATCAGCTTTGAATCCGTAGGCAATCCTTCTAGAAAATCGTCAACCCAGCCTTCAAGCCCCGCTCCGTTATACAAGAACAGCTGCGCTTTCGCGGCAGTATCCAGGTCGCGGCTCTTCGGACTCCAATCATGCGGTTCTACACCAGCGGGGATCATATTAATGACATTCGCACTCTCTCCGCCAATCTGCTGAGCTAGAAAATACAGCGGATAGAAGCTTGTGACGACGTTCGTTTTGCCCTCGATGAGCTTGCCTGTGCTGGAAGACGCGCATCCGGCGAGGATAAGAATGAAAAAAGCCAGCATCGCGGCTGACAGGACGAATTTGCCTATGAAACGTTGAATAAACATGAACCTTAGCACCTCTATCTATCATATTCATAATCGTAAACATTACAATTAGATTATATAGACTGCAAAATATAGTGTCAATATGAAACCGCCGGAGCATTAAGCCCCGGCGGCGTACGTTCATGCTTATTTCACAATTGCGCCATTCGGCATATCTTCAGGCACAGTTGCTAGCGTCAGTTGATCACCATGCGATGCGGCAAGGATCATACCTTGCGACATTTCGCCGCGCAGCTTCACTGGCTTGAGGTTCACCACGCAGATAACTTTGCGTCCGACAAGCTGCTCCGGCGTGTAGAACTTCGCGATGCCGGAAACGACTTGGCGCTGCTCAAAGCCGAGGTCAAGCTGCAGCTTCAGCAGCTTGTCGGCCTTCGGAATCGGCTCCGCCGCTAGCACTTGCGCTACGCGTAGCTCCACCTTCATAAACTCGTCGATGGAGATTTCCTCCTTCGACTCGGGAGCTGTTGGAGCTGCAGGAGCATCCACAGCCGCAGCTGCTGCATTAGCCGCTGGCGCTACCGCCGCTTGCTCCGCTGCAGGTGCTGCAGCCTCTGCCGCTTCAGCCGCAGCCGCTGCGCCGCCGCCCATTGAGACTGCGATGAACTCCGTCTCTACCGCGACGTCAAGACGCGGGAAGATCGGATCGCCCTTCGTCACCTTCGTGCCGCCAGGCAGCTGGCCGAACTGCTTCGTGCTCTCCCAAGCTGTTAGCGCGCCTTCTTCTATGCCAAGCTGCTTCCGGATCTTCAGCGGCGCATTTGTTAAGAATGGCTGCAGCAGAATGGAGATGATGCGAAGCGATTCTGCCAGATGGTGCATAACGGAAGCAAGCTCGCCGCGTTTCTCTTCGCTCTTCGCAAGCGTCCAAGGCTGCGTCTCATCAATATATTTGTTCGTGCGGCTTACAAGCTGCCAGATGCCAGTGAGCGCTACGGAGAATTCCATCTTCTCCATCGCCGCTTCCACTTGCTCGATAGTGCTTGTTGCCAGCGTTGACAACGTCTCGTCGAACGGCGTGACATTGCCGTCATACGCCGGAATGTCTCCGCCGAAATACTTGTCGATCATTGCAACGGTACGGTTCAACAGGTTGCCGAGGTCGTTCGCCAGATCGAAGTTGATCCGCTCTACGAAGTTCTCAGGCGTGAACGTGCCGTCTGCGCCGAATGGCACCTCGCGAAGCAAGTAATAGCGCAGTGCATCGAGTCCGTAACGGTCGATCAGCGTAACGGGATCAACAACGTTGCCCTTCGACTTGGACATCTTGCCATCCTTCATGAGCAGCCAGCCATGCGCGAATACTTTCTTCGGCAGCGGCAGATCAAGCGCCATCAACATGATCGGCCAGTAGATCGTATGGAAGCGGACAATTTCTTTGCCGACCAGATGAACGTCAGCTGGCCAGAATTGATCGTATTTGCTCGAATCGCTCGAACCGTAGCCAAGCGCTGTAATGTAATTCGACAACGCGTCGATCCATACATATACCACATGCTTCGGATCTCCCTTTACCTTCACGCCCCAATCGAACGTCGTACGGGAAACAGCAAGATCCTCAAGACCCGGCTTGATGAAGTTGTTGATCATCTCGTTCTTGCGGGATTCCGGCTGGATAAACTCCGGGTTCTCTTCGTAGAACTGCAACAGGCGATCAGCATATTTACTCATCCGGAAGAAGTAGCTCTCTTCCTTCACCAGCTCAACTTGGCGACCACAATCCGGACAGTTGCCGTTCACGAGCTGGCGCTCCAGGAAGAACGATTCACAAGGCGTACAGTACAAGCCCTCGTAGTTTCCTTTATAGATGTCCCCTTGCTGAAGCAGCTGGTCGAAGATTTGCTCAACGACTTCTTTATGGCGGGGCTCCGTCGTGCGGATGAAATCATCGTTCGAAATATCGAGTTTCTTCCACAGCTCCTTGATTCCGTCAACGATATCGTCAACGAATTGCTGCGGCGTTTGCCCTTTCTCTTGCGCCTTGCGCTCGATCTTCTGACCGTGCTCATCGGTACCAGTCAAATACCATACATCATAGCCGCGCAGACGCTTGTAACGCGCCATTGCATCACCGGCAACTGTCGTATACGCATGGCCGATATGGAGCTTATCGCTTGGATAATAGATCGGCGTCGTAATATAAAAGGTTGGTTTTTTCTCGCTCATTGGTCATTTCTCCTTATTATTTCTCTGTAAAAAAACAAAAAAAGCCTCATCCTCATATGGGACGAAAGCTTGTCGCTTACGCGGTACCACCCAATTTCCTCTCCCGAGAGCAGCGAACCATTAAATAGGTAAGCGTCTCAAGAAAGCTTCATTAGGTCCATCCGAATATACGGATGAACGTTACGACCATTAACGAGGTCAGCCGCCGCACCCTTGCATCAGCCTTTGAACAACTGAATGCTCGAGCACGAATTCTCCAGGACCATTTTCCAAAAGCTGCGCCTTGCCGGTTTCCAGCTCCCCCGGCTCTCTGGTAAGGCCATTTCCTCTGTACTTATCCGTTCATCGAATGATGATATTGGTAATGATTCTCTTACGATCAACTATACCGAATCCTCCGCAGCACTGTCAAGGGCGGCAGACGCCCGTCGTTGCTGCATTTCCTCACGTGTAGGCGGGACATAATCAATCCCTCCGGGATGAAGAGGATGACAACGGCAGATCCGTCTGACGGCAAGCCAGCTGCCCCGAAGCGGCCCATGCTTGTCGATCGCTTCGAGCGCGTACGCCGAGCAGGTGGGATAGAACCGGCACGTCGGCGGCTTGAGCGGCGATATAAACCTGCGATAAGCATGTATCGGCGCACTAATGACACGACGCATAACGGACCACCTCCTTCCTTAACTATAGTCGAAAATTCGGCATAACGCCAATTCATAAGAGCTGACTATGAACACGCGACAAGCATTTTGTCGCTATTTTGCAGTTTTTTTGTCACGGAAATGGATTATTAAGCGTTTTCTATTGTGTTACGGTATGGACATGTCGCATAATTAGAGAAGAAAAAACTGTGATCACGCGACATAGGTCACAGAAAAACCCCCACTCTAGGAGGAATACATTAATGATTCGCGTAGCAATGCTTAGCTATTGGCATGTTCATGCCTGGGACTACACTCGTAACGTACAAGCCAATCCAAACACAGAAATCGTAGCCGTATGGGACGAGATCCCTTCCCGCGGTCAAGCTGATGCAGAGAAGCTTGGCGTTCCTTTCATCGCAGACCTTGACGAGCTGCTCGCTCGCACGGACATCGATGCAGTTGTTGTTGACACACCAACTAATATGCACCGTGATGTTATGGTAAAGGCTGCTCGCGCTGGCAAACACATCTTCACTGAGAAGGTTGTAGCGCCAACCAACGCAGAAGTTAACGAGATTCTTGCCGCTGTTAAAGAAGCAGGCGTGAAGTTCACTGTATCCCTGCCGCGCCTCAATGATAACTATACACTTGCTGCACAAGAAGTATTGGCTAAAGGCTACCTCGGCCAATTGACACAAGCACGCGTTCGCCTGTCGCACAACGGCGCAACTGCTGGCTGGTTGCCAGAGCACTTCTACAACCTGGAGCTATGCGGCGGCGGCGCACTGATCGACCTTGGTTGCCACCCAATGTACCTCACTCGTCTGTTCCTTGGCATGCCACAAAGCCTGAACGCGATTTACGGCTATGTAACAGGCAAGGATGTTGAAGATAACGCAGTAGCTACGCTTCGTTACGAAAATGGCGCATTTGGCGTTGTAGAAGCTGGCTTCGTGAACCCTAACTCGCCGTTCTGCTTCGAAGTACACGGCACAGAAGGCACAATGATCTACGGCTTCGAATCCGATGAAGTGCTTGTTCGCAGCAGCCACTTGAAAGGGAACGAATGGGTTAAGATCGAGAAACCGGACAACCGCGAAATCGCCTTCAACCAATTCGTTGGCCACATCTTGAACAACACGGAAGCGACTGAGAATGTTGGCCTTGCAGCTGACCTTACGAAGCTGATGGAAGCAGCGAACATCTCGAACAAAGAGCGCCGCGAAGTTACAATTGCAGATCTGAAGAACTAATTCATCTTTTGAAGAAGGAGAGGTGGTACATGCATGGCTAAACCGTTTGCTTACTCGTTGATGGCTGAACGCGGCGACGCGATCGACAGGCTCGATATCCAGTTCCGCTGGGGCGGCTATGGCTTTCGCGTATTGCGCTGCCACCTCGCCACCTTCCCTCCTGGAAAGATCGTACGGTTTCACAAGCACTCGGAATACGAGTTTCATTTTATTCCTCGGGGCAAGGGAACAGTCATTATGGAGGATACCGTCTATCCACTACACGAGGGTCTCTTCTACTTGACGGGACCGAACGTCCTGCATCAGCAGGAAGCGGACTCGCGGGAAGCGATGGATGAGCTCTGTCTCCATATTGATATCGTACCGATTAAAGAAAGCGAGGAAGAAGCAGCCTGGGGCGACCCGTGGGAGCGTCATGAAGCGGAGAGCTGCATGAATGCGCTGAGTGGTTTGCCGCTACGTCCGCATGTCGATCAGTATAATGCGATGTCGTGGTTTCTCACCGCCTATCGCGCTTGGAACGAGGGGCAACCAGGGGCATTCTCGACAATCAAGCAAGCCATTATTCAAATCTTGTTGCGCGCTTCACGCATGTCTTCTGAGCCTAGCCTCACTTTCGAACCGCCGTCCCGCAATATGAACGAGCATCGGTTTCGGATTGCGACGCAATTCATTCACGATAACTACGCACAGCCGCTAACGCTTCAGGAAGTTGCCGAACGAATTCCGATCAGTGCCCGTCAGCTGCAGCGGATATTCCGCGAGCAAGGCGAGGAATCGTTTAGCGCTTATCTAGAGAATTACCGCTTGTCGCAAGTGTGCTCCGCCATTATAGAAGGCCAGCATTCGATTGAGCATATTGCGCTAGAGCATGGTTTTGCCAGCAGCAATTATTTGTACTATGTGTTCAAGAAAAGATTCAACATGACACCTAGGCAGTTCCGCATCCAGCAAACGTCTTAGACTACGTTGACAATTAAAGAGGAGATGACTCAAATTGGCTAAGCCTATTCGAATCGGTATTATCGGCAGCGGCGGTATCGCCCATGCGCATATTCGTCAGTACAAACAGATCGCAGACGTTGAAATTGTAGCAGTGGCAGACGTTATACCTGGCAAAGCACAGCAATTCGTGGAATCGCTTTCATTGACAGATGCACAAGCATTTGACAGCCATCGTGCGATGTTGGAGCTTGATCTCGATGGTGTCAGCATCTGTACGCCGAACGTGTCCCATCATGTAACAACTGTAGATGCGCTCCGTGCGGGCAAGGCGGTCCTTCTGGAGAAGCCAATGTCCGTTACTCTTGATGAAGCAGTTGACATGGTGCAAGCTTCCAAGGAATCAGGCAAAATGCTCACAATCGGCTTCCAACCGCGCTATGACCCGAACATGAAGCTTGTTGGGGACATCGTTCAATCCGGCAAGCTCGGCAAAGTGTACTATGTTGAAACTGGCGGCGGCCGCAGACGCGGTATGCCTGGCGGTACATTCATTAGTAAAGCGCTTGCTGGTGCCGGCGCAATGGCTGATATCGGCTGCTACTCGCTCGACATGGCACTCAATGCACTCGGCTATCCTCGCCCGCTTACAGTGTCCGCGTTCACGAGCAACCATTTCGGCACAAATCCGATTCATCATTCTCAAGCAAGCCAGTTCGAAGTAGAAGACTTCGGCGTAGCGCTCGTTCGTTTCGAGAATGATCTCGTGCTTCAGTTCAAGATTTCTTGGGCGATGCATATGGATACACTCGGTTCGACAATGTTCCTTGGCTCTGAAGGCGGCCTGAAAGTGAATCCTTACGGCACAGGCAACTGGTCAGGCGTATGGGACGGCAAAGTCGGCGACATAACACTCTTCCATGACTTCATGGGTCAGCAGACTTCTACACCGGTTCCAGGCATCGAACATAATAAGGATCTATTCTTCGAGAAAGTGCGCGACTTCGTCGATGCCGTTCGCGAAGGACGTCCAGCACCAATCCCAGGTGAGCAAATCTTGATTCAGCAAGCAATCATTGACGGTGTTCTCCGCTCGGCGGAACAACGCCGCGAAGTTGAGATCAAGCTGCCTTACTAATTGATCGCTGCAATCATATCGAAAAGGCCTTCATCAGCAGTTCTGCCCGAGCTAATCGAGCAGAGCAGAACTGCGATGAAGGCCTTTTTCTTATTCAATCATGCTTGCGACGTTTATTACCAACGTGCCGAAGGCAGCGGTAGGAACATCATGGCGAGCGGAAGATTGCTTCCAGCTGACAAAGTGAACACGATCTCAACCGATTCCTCGCTATCGCCAGTTCGATACAACACCGCCGCTTCCTTATTATCTTTCAGTATGCTGGAGTTTGTAACAGGAATAACCTGGCCGTTAACCATAAAGGCACCTGTGTAATAGCCGCCACGCGCATTAAGCGCAATTAGAGTATGCGGCGCAACATGCGGCAGGCTCAGCCGATAGAGCACGCCGAAATTACCGATGTTGTATTCCAGATTGCCTGTCGTATCGTCAATTCCATCCAAATACGTATCCATTGTCTTATCGCCAAGCTTGATATACTCGGCTGTATTGCCCAGAATATCTGACATTTCGATCGTACGGTCAGCCTTATTGAACGTACCGCGAACATGTTTGCCGTCACGAGGCATTTGTGTCAAATTCGGCAGCTCTGCAAACACATTCTTATTCGATGCGACAACGACGATTTTGAACTGAAGCTCCTGATCCGCAAAAAGGTCCGCATAAGTCGTAAGAACATTGAGCGGCTTCAATGGAATTTTGGACAGCTCAGGTAGAACTTCCTTCGTCTCTCCCGGCTTAATCGTCATCCAACGTGGAGACGGATTAGTAATGAGAGATTGAAGATAACGGATAGTCGACATCTTCGCTGTATTCTCCACAAACGGGTCAGGTCCGCCCACCCCGATCGAGCTCGTGCTCAGATTGACAGGCACACGACTATTGTTCGTCGCGAGCAGATACATTTTGACCGGATAACCCATATGGTTCACGTTATGGAACAAGAAGCGCACTTGCCCAGTCAGCTGCGTCTCATACACAATACCTTCTTGGATCAGCGCTTCTGGGCTGTTGCTGCGGACCATCTGAGATTGTTCCGAGTGGAAGGTGTATGGCAATGAAGGCATTTTGAGCACGGAGCCACTGTCAATTGGAAACTTCTCGCCTATCGGCGTGAACAGCTTGTAGTACTCGTCCTTCGTATAGAGCACTTCACTCGTTACCGTAACCGTCTTCGTTACCGAATGTACCAAGCCATGACGGTCTACAACCTCAAGCGTAACCTGCTTATCGCCTGGCTCGAAGTAAACTTTGGCATTCCCCGTCCATGTCCGGCGAACGATCGCATTCTCATCATCGGTGCTCAAATCGGTGTAGAGGACATCCTCACCAATTCTGTACGTCGCCTTCTCTGTCGTAAAATCCGCTACAGGCGGTTGGTTTCCAGGTTTAACGGTAATTGTAACGGAGTACGGATCACTCCAGATGCCATTAATATCTTCAACCTGTCTTGTAATGGTATACGTGCCTGGTTCAGGGAACACATCCATTCGGCCATCCCAGCGTTCATCGACGAACGGCGCATCCGCCGGATTGTACGAACGATCCACATAGGTGACATTCGTTTGACCCGCATAGATTTCAGCAGGCTGCACTTCGAAGTTCGCTTTCGGCTGCTGCGGCAGGATGACTGTATTCCACGAAAGTATAATGGTCTTTCCCACAACCGAAATTACGCTATCAGTCACATTCCCCCATGAACGAAGCGGCACCATGAGAGAACCGTTCAAGATATATGGAGCCCCTGTCAGCTTCACATTATAACCGTCTACATTCGCTACTGCACTGTTCATCTTGAATTTCAACGTATGCAGCGGACCTATTGCAATCGACTCTTTCGTCTGCGCGTTATACGAGATTTTGTAACCATATTCGGCGGCTACGGAGGCGAACGGGATAAACGAAACTCCAATAATCGCCGTAACCGGCTGTGCCGATTTCGTATATGAGCTATTATGCTTCATATTCTTGCTACCAATTGTCAGCGTAAGCTTATCCGAATAATCAAGCGCTGACGCTGTTCCACCGGAAGCATAAACAAAAGGCATAAGCAAGATTGATAGAACCAACAACCACTTCAAATATTTCATTATGCGTCTCCTTTTCCTCCACTGTTTCAGCGTTGTATGTCACAATTAAACGCGGTTGCCGCTGAAAAAGTTGCGAAAAAAGTCAAAGAGACACGTATTAGACACATCTGATCGATGGTTATTTAACCGTTAACTCGCATATTCACAAGGAAAAATGACGCCATTACCACAAACGCAATAACGGTGAAAATTCCAATAACCGCGCGGGCTTTGCGCATTCGTGACACCTTCAGAGCGTCATTCTCATTACGCGCTTGCGTGACGGAACGATGAATAAATAAAAAAACGATTGCGAGTGTAACAAAAACCATATTCGTAAGAAACCATAATTGCTGCCACATCATTGTTGAACCTCTCCTAACATCCGCTTCCTTAGTTACTAGAGATGACTGTAACGGAATCAGCGGCGGATTGCAAACATGTGCTATAATGGGGCAAATGAAGGTTTGTCTTGAACGCCCGAAAGGAATGACAATCGTACGATGACGACACAAGCTACTACAGAACAGATCCGCACATTTACCGGTTTTACAGCGGATGACTTTGATGTATTTGCCGTCCCTGGCCTCGAAGCGCGGATGACGGTATTAATTGAACGGATTCGTCCCAAGCTGAACGAGCTCGGCGAGCTGCTGTCGCCTTGGCTGACAGAATTGTGCGGCGAGCCGATGTTCCCGCATGTTGCTAAACACGCGCGCAGAACGATTAATCCGCCGAACGATACGTGGATCGCGTACGCGCCAGGCAAGCGCGGCTACAAGATGTTCCCACATTTTCAAATCGGCCTATTTGGCTCGCATCTGTTCGTTCAATTCGCCATTATTTATGAATCAGACAATAAAACGGTGTTCGCTGATCATGCGCTCGCTCAGATGGATGACATTATGAAGCATATTCCTGCTGGCTATGTTTGGTCTGGCAATCATATGGTTCCAGGCGGCGATACGCAAGGCGAGCTCGGCCGTGAAGGGCTTGCGCAGCTGCTACAGCGGCTCCGCTCGGTGAAAGCGTCCGAGGCGCTCTGCGGAATTATTATCGACAGGAACGATCCGCTTCTGAAGGACGGAGAGTCATTCGTCTTGAAAGTGAAAGAAACGTTCCAAACTGTACTTCCGCTCTACAAAATGTCTTTCTAAGACAAACCAATCACAGCTACCTCATGCAAATGGGCTGCCCCGAGCCGACGATTACGTCGACAGGGGCAGCCCTTTCTTATACAGCCGATCGTGATGACGATGACGGTCTCTGTCGCTCCGAAACTGTAGCGGAGATATCGTCGTCCAGCGGCGAAATTGCCGGCTGAAGCTGCTTAATGACGTGAAGCCTAGCTTCTCGGCGATTTCGCCAGCCGATGCGCCCGAGTGAAGCAACAATTCTTCCGCAGCGCGCTGCTTCATGATACTTAAGTAATGTTTTGGCGCGATACCATATACTTTCTTGAACACCTCATTACAATGGCTGCGGCTAATGAAGTACTGCTGAGCGATCTCATTAATCGTCGCCGATGTGTACACCGCTTCGAGCAGCTTCTGCTGGATGCCATGCGCCAGCTTCACCTCTGCGGCATTCAGCTTCTTACGGCCGGGCTGCTGCTGGGCATGCTGAGTGTCACGGTCTTCAGCCAGCACCAAGCCGACCGCGTTGATGACGAGCTGCTGCACCGTCAGCATAAAAGTTTGCCGTACGACCGGTGGAAGTCTGTCAATCGTAACGAGACCGCTTAACCCTTCAGTCTCGATAGCACTGTTCGCACGCATCTGATCGAGCAATTCCGCAAACATGTGTTGAAGCCGCTCTTCTCGACAGGACAAATGGGCAAAATGCAGCTCCTTCAGCGCATTCGTCAGCTCCGCGTCATCTATGCCGAAATGGACGGAGAAATACGCAAATGGCTGCGAGGACTCGTTAATGGTGCTATGCTTCACCCCTGGACCGATGAACAGCCAATCTCCCGGATGGAGCACGACAGACTCTCCATGGATCCATTCGCCCATTTGACCGTATGCGCAGTGCAGCAGCTCATAGCCGCTATGCTCGTGAAGCTGATAGGACCAGCCTGCCTCTACTTCCCGAAAGTGGCAGTTATACAATGCGGTCAGGCTGCGCATCGAATGAAAGTGAAACGGAGTAATTAGCTCCATTATGCTCACTCCTTCGTTTTGATCAACTCTTTTGCCGATATTGTTGACTTCTACACTCATAGTAACGACAAATGGTCAAATCGCAAAGTGTTTTCGCTATAGCAGCTTCTTTTACCCCCACGATACAATCAATGTATCAAGCAAGGCGAAGGGGAGAAGCTCTCATGCAAGTGCGTCTGACCGATGAGCAATTCGCGTTCTACAAGCAGCACCATTACGTTGTCTTGCGACAGATTGTACCGCAGCAGGCGCTCGATCGTGCTACGCAGATCATTAGCAAATGGGTCGACGAGCTTGTCGACGCGTGGTACGACCAGAAGCTCATAACTGACAAGCGTTATGACCTCGACTTTCAACATCGCCTCGTAGAGCTATGGCATGCTGCCGGAAAGCCGAAATATGGCCGCAGTCCACGCCGCGATCTCATTGGCGAGCCGATGTATCAATTTCTGAAGGAGCCTGCGCTCGTCGATATCGCCAGTCAGCTGCTGGCGACGGAGGATATCTCCGTGCACGGCATATTCAATGCGAGACCTAAGCTGCCCGACCAGAAATGGACAGATACACCTTGGCATCAAGATGCTCAGTATTACCGCGATGCCGAGCATACGCACGTCGTGTCGATGTGGATGCCGTTGCAACGCGTCACCGAGCATAACAGCTGCCTTCAAGTGGCTCCTGGCTTCTTCGACAACACGCTGCTGGACGGCGAGATCGATCAAGAGACCGATTTTCTCGGCTTGAAGCGTGAAGATGCGAATAACTTGATCGGCATTTCTCTCGAGATGGATCCTGGTGACGTGCTCTGCTTTACGCAGCTGCTTCCCCACCGCGCTCTGCCGAATCGCTCAGACGCCGTTCGCTGGTCGATGGACATCCGCTACGAAGCGACGGCTGTCGCAACAGAGAGCGGCATGAGGCAAGGCTTTATCGCAAGAAGCCCGCGTAATCCGGAGCTGGAAACAAGCTGCGATGAATGGCTGGGCAAGTGGATCACCATTCCTGCTGGCAGCTACTAAAAGCAAAGAAGCCTTACGGTCATCCCTCTTCAAGAAGGATGCCGTAAGGCTTCTTTGTCGTTCAATTATGCTGCGTGAACAGCTGATGCTGCTGCTTTACGTTGGCGCTTCGATTTACGGAAGAAGAACAATTCGTAGATACAAGGCACAATCAGCAAAGTGAGCAATGTCGCTGCTGCCAGACCGCCGATTACGACGATCGCGAGGCTTTGCGATACGATGCTTCCGCTCTCGGAGGAGCCGAATACAAGTGGCAGCATCGCGGAGATCGTAGCGATTGCCGTCATCAGAATCGGACGAGCACGCGTTGTTGCCGCTTCGATCAGCGCTTCGCGGATCGTCATGTGCTGCTCGTTCTGTTTCACGCGGTCGATGAGTACGATCGCGTTCGTTACGACAATTCCGACAAGCATTAATGCGCCGAATACGGCTGTGAAGTCAGGCGAGATATTCGATACGATCAAGCCGACCACTGCGCCGATTGCTGCAAGTGGCAGCGAGCATAGGATGGCAAGCGGTGCACGCAAAGTCTTAAACGTAACAACCATGATCAAGTATACGATACCGATTGCGATCATCATGATGATGCCGAGATCTGCGAAGTCAGATGATTGGTCTGCCGATGCGCCGCCAACGGTAAACTTGACACCATCCGGTGCTTTCAGCTCACCGACCTTCTTCGTAATCTCTTTGCCGACGATCGACAATTGGCTTGGCTCGACGTCAGCCATTACACGAACGTACGCTTTGCCGTCTTTGTGGTAGAACACGCTTGCTTGCTCTGTCTTCACAATCTTCGCAACGGAAGATACCGGCGCTGGGCCTTGTGCGGTCATTATTGTGAGATTGTTCAAATCAGCTTCTGTCTTCGGATCAACCGAAGGCTGCAGAATCACACTAGTTACACGATTATCAATGTCTACAGTGCCGAGCGGGATCGGGTTCAGCATGCCTTGCAGCTGCTGTGCCACTTCGCCGCCTTTAGACTTCAGTGGATCCATTTGGAACGTATAAACCGGTTTCTTCTGTTCTTGGTTCGATTTTACTTTAATGACGTCTTTCACCGGTTTAATGGCTGCAATGACTTGATCTGCGCCTTTCGCAATAGCGTCTAGGTCATCACCTGTAACGTCAACCAAAATTTGTGTCGAGCTGCTGCCGCCTGCGAAATCCATCGCACCGGCATTCAGGTCAGCACCAGGATACGAAGGACGCTGCGCCTTGATGTCATTGATGAGCTTATCGGCATCCGCGCCGTCTTTCATATCAACCAAGTAAGTTACGAGTGTCGGCGAAGAAACTTCACCGTATTTCGCGCCGTCTGAGCTGTTGCCGTTCTGCATCAGCGCCCAGTCGATATCATCGCGGGCACTAATGAATTTCTCAAGATTACGGCCCTCTTCTATTACTTTGTCATGCGGCGTATCGCTTGGATATTCCAGTGTAATGTTCAAATTCTGTACGTTCGATGAGTCGATTGCGCCTTTCGGCATCGACATGTATGCACCAACCGAACCGCCCAACAGTAGAACTGCAACTAAGAGGGGCACCCATTTGTGCTGCAAGTTCCAACCAAGGAAGTTTGCGAAACGTTTGGAGCCTTCATGCTCCTTCATCTTCGTATTACGCAGCAGCACTGCGCTCAAGATCGGCACGACTGTAAGTGCAACCAGCAAGGATGCCAGAAGCGAGTACGTCACTGTCAGTGCGAAAGGAAGCAGGAACGCTTGCAGCGAACCGCGGAGCAAGCCCATCGGCAGGAATACGGCTACCGTTACAAGTGTCGAAGAAGTGATTGCTGTTGCCACTTCTTTGGTTGCATCCATAATGAGCTGAACAGAGAATTGCTCTTTCTGCAGACGACGATAAATGTTCTCGATAACGACGATACTGTCGTCGACGAGACGGCCTACTGCAACGGCAACACCGCCAAGTGTGATGATATTAAGCGTAATACCGGACATTTGGAGCAAATACAATGTAATACCTAGTGAAAGGGGAATCGATACGATCGTTACGAGTGTAGCGCGCAGGTTGCGCATGAACAGCAGGATAACGATTGTGGCGAACAATGCGCCCATCAATACTTCACGAAGCATCGAGTTTACGGATTGTACAACTTGCTCAGATGTGCTCGATAGCACTTTAATGTCGACGCCCTTCATTTCTTTGTTCAGGCGGTCTACTTCATCCTGAACGCCATCGCCGACTTTAACAGCATTGGCATCAGCTGTTTTAGAGATAGTAAGCATAAGCACGTTCTTGCCATCAAGGCTGCTGATGCTCTCCAGTTGATTTTGGGGCTGTACATCAGCTACATCGTCAAGTGTAATACCTTCAGCGACAGGCAGCTTGCGAAGTGTATCCAGATCGTTAATCGTAGCTTCTACGTTAATGTTACCGGAAGCGCCATCGATCGTTTTCTCACCGATTGAAGCTGCTACGCCGCGGTTTTGCAGAACGCCCATAAGTGCTTGGAATGGTACGCCTTTGGCTGAGAGCTTAGCCGCGTCTGGCGTAATTGTAATGCTTGGTGTCGATTTGCCGCCGAGCGATACGTCGCCTGCGCCGTCCACTTTCTTGAACGCGTTGATAACGTCCTTCTCCGCTTTCTCGCGGTCTGCTTCTTTGATACCGTCAAGATTGATCGATACCCAAGAGATCGGAATCATCGAGGTGTTAAATTGCACCACATATGGTGTCATAACACGTTCAGGAAGCTGCACGGAGCGAACAGCTGCTTCAACCTCTGCTTTCGCGTCCTTCATATTCGTTTTTGAGTCAAATGAAAGATCGATCTTCGAGAAACCGTTACCAGATGACGAAGTCATGAGGCTCTTCCCTTTTACGAATTGCACAGCCTCTTCAATCTTCGCTGTTACTTCAGTCTCCATTGATTTGGCATCATAGCCAGGCCCAATCGCGGCAATTGTTACCATCGGATTGTCGGCTTCAGGCAGAAACTCCATCGGGAGACGGTAATAACTGATGACCCCCATTACGAGTGCCATAAGCACTACTAGCTTCATTGCGGCTTTGTTATTGAAAGCCCATTTGGTAATCCATTGCATTGCTGTTCTTTCCCCTCTCATATGGTTCTCCTCAGAACTCCTTGTTAAAGAATACCTAATTCGCTAGTAATGTGTAAACGTCTCTAGACCAGTCTTTATCCCCGACCTAAGACGGAGGCGCGGATGCGTCTTGAGACAAGTAGTGAGTGATTACTCACTTTACAAGTAATGGATATCAAGTTAATATCAATGTGAGTAATCACTCATTTTATAACTCCAATTCAAGGATGTGAACATGTCATGGGTGCACAAGCAATCGTGCAAGTCCGTAACATTACGCGCCGCTTCGACAGCAAAACCGTTCTCGACGACATCTCCTTTGAGGTCGAGCGCGGCGAACTTCTAGGCCTGCTCGGTCCGTCCGGCTCGGGCAAAACAACACTTATTAAGCTAATCACCGGCATTGATAAGGTAGATGGCGGCAGTGTCGTCATGCTGGGCGAGCGGATGCCAAAGCTGTCCATGCTACAGCGCTTCGGGTACATGGCACAGTCCGATGCGCTTTATAACGAGCTGACAGCCAAGGAGAATTTAACGTTCTTCGGCTCCCTCTTCGGGCTGAAAGGTAAGCGGCTCACTTCCCGCATTCAGGACGCGATGACTATAGTGGGCTTGCAGGACGATCTGAATAAGACCGTTTCCGCCTACTCCGGCGGGATGAAACGCCGCTTGTCGCTTGCGCTTGCACTGCTTCACGAACCAGAGCTGCTCATACTGGATGAGCCGACTGTCGGCATTGACCCGGTTCTCCGACAATCGATCTGGCACGAGCTCGGCGCGATGCGCGAACGCGGAACGACAATCATTCTGACAACACATGTCATGGACGAAGCGGAGAAATGCGATCGGCTAGGCCTCATCCGCGACGGCAAGCTAACCGCGCTCGGCTCGCCTGCTGCTATTAAAGAGAAGAGCGGTACTTCGACCATCGAAGAAGCGTTCATCTACTACGGGGCAGGTGTGAGAGCATGAGAATCCGTGCGCTAGCTATTCGAATTATTCGCCAGTTCGTGCGTGATAAGCGAACACTCGCCCTTCTGTTCCTTGCGCCTCTACTCATTCTCACATTAATGAAGCTTGTCTTTAACGGAAATGCAGTCGAGCCGAATATCGGCGTCGTCCAAATTCCGAGTGCAATCGTCGAACGGTTATCGAATTCAGATGCAACGGTTACAACGTACGATGACCCCGCAGCTGCCGATGAGGCTATGAAGGATGGCGATCTGGATGCGGTGCTCTCGCTTGCTGGCGGCAAGCCTGCGATCATGCTTGAAGGCAGCGACCCTTCCACGAGCAAAATGGTGCTGCTCCTGCTCCAACGCACGATGAGCGCTGAAGCACCGGGTGTCGCCCCAGCTGTCACCTATTTACATGGAAGCGCGGATATGGCGTCCTTCGACTATTTCGGCCCCGTGTTAATCGGCTTCTTCTCCTTCTTCTTCGTATTCATGCTAGCGGGCGTCTCTTTCCTTCGCGAGCGGACCAGCGGCACACTGGAGCGGCTGCTTGCGACGCCAATACGCAGATTCGAAGTCGTGCTCGGCTACTTGGCCGGCTTTGGCCTGTTCACACTGCTGCAGGCCGCGCTCATCGCCTGGTATGCCATTGACGTGCTCGGGCTTTATATGGACGGCACAATCTGGCTTGTGTTGCTGATGAATTTGCTGCTCTCGCTTACAGCGCTAACGCTTGGCACGCTGCTGTCCTCTTTTGCAAGCAACGAGTTTCAAATCATACAGTTCATTCCGCTTGTTGTCGTACCGCAAGTGTTCTTCTCCGGTCTATTCAACCTGGAATCCATGACACCATGGTTGCAGCAGCTGAGCCACATTATGCCGCTCTATTACGGCGCTGATGCTATGCGAGGCATTATGATTCGTGGCGAAAGCTGGGGGGACATTCAGCTTGATATCTATGTTCTGCTTGGCTTCTCGACGATCTTCGCACTGCTCAACATTCTTGCGCTGAAGAAGCATCGTTCGATTTAACAAGAACCTAGCGGATGTGGTATGATCGTGGCTAGCTAAAGGTACTGGGTCCTAGAGGAGTTGACGTGAAGATGACCGAAACGATGGAGCAATGGATGGAAGAGTTGCTGAAGAGCGAATCTGCCAGCGAGAAAATGACGGAGAAGCAGGCGAAGATCTTAGCATCCGCCATTGAGGTGTTCGCCGAGAAAGGCTACGCCGCCTCTTCAACAAGCGAGATTGCGCAGCGCGCAGGAGTCGCCGAAGGCACGATCTTCCGCCATTATAAGACGAAGAAGGAGCTGCTCCTCTCCATCGTGGCACCGGCGATAACGAAGCTCATCGCACCATTCGTCCTGCGCGGCTTCGGCAAAGTGCTCGATTCGAACTACGAGAGCTTCGACGAAGTGCTGCGGGCAATGATTGAGAATCGGATTGAGTTTATCACGAAGCATCGTAGCATTCTGAAGATTCTCATGCAGGAAATTCCGTTTCATCCGGAGCTGCAAGTGCATCTGCAGAAGGATATTCTCGCAAAGGTGCTGGAGCGTTTCCAGAAGATCGTCGTCAAGTTTCAAGCACAAGGCCAAATGGTTGACGTGCCTTCCATGACAGTTATAAGGCTGTGCATCTCCGCGATAATGGGCTATATCGCGGTAAGAACCGTCTACGGCGAGCGTGAAGATGCCGTATGGGACGATGCGCGGGAACGTGAAGAGACGATAACGTTTATTATGCGCGGGCTTGGCTATCCAGACTCGGGCTAGAGGCGCGAGAAACAACAAAACACCTGAATCTACAGGAACGCCACAAGAGCGCGCGCCTTTCGATTCAGGTGTTTTTATTTGGTACATTATTCCGATATCGTTCTCGCCTGATGTGCTGGCGAATTGTCCAACATGCGGAAACGCAACAACAGTGCGATTCCGGCAAGTGATAGCAAACCGCCTGCCACATAAGGCAGCGTAATGTCCACCGAGAACAAGGAAGCGCCGACGAGCGGACCAACGATTCGGCCCAGGCTGTCCATCGAAGAACTAAGTCCAGATGCGACTCCTTGTCCAACAGTCGTCTTCTGCGTAATCAATGATGTTACGCATGGACGGATAAGCGCGTTCCCGATTCCGAAGATCGCAAGGTAAATTGTCGCAGTCGTCAAGGTATGTGCAGTTACGAGAAGCAGGAAGCCTACTGCCGAGATGATCAGACCTGCTGCAATATACATCGGCTCTTGTCCTTTGCGTATACGTCTACGAACGACGCCGCCTTGGATAAGTGCGCCGACAAGACCGCAGACGAGGAACATGACGCCAACCTGAAGCGGAGTTACATCGAAGCGCTTCATCCCGAACAATTGCAGTGTTGCTTCAAGTCCTGCAAGCGAAACCGACACGATTAGTGCAAGGATATATAAATATTTGAGCGAGCCAGTGAACGCCTTCCAACGGGACGGCTTCTTCTCGGTAGCAGCTGCCCTCATCTCTGGTGTCAGTGATTCCGGCAACTTCGTCACTGCAATCAGAAACGTAATGAGTGCGAGCGCAGCTGCCGCGAAGAACGGCGTATTTTGCGATACGAGACTTAATAATCCACCGAAGCCAGGCCCGATCGTGAAGCCAAGGCCGATCGACATGCCGACAAGCCCCATGCCTCTTGTCCGTTGATCGGGAGGCGTAATATCTGCTACATAAGCCACAATAACGGAAGTTACAGCTCCAGAGAACAAGCCGCCTAACAATCTGGAAGCATACATAATCGGCAGGCTGCCGTCTGCAATGCCGAACAGCAGGAAGCTTGCAGCGAAGCCGAGCACACCGATGAGAATTACCGGACGTCGTCCGATACGGTCAGACAGGCCACCCCATAGCGGAGACAGCAGAAACGCTACCGCAGAATAAACCGATAACATAAGGCCGGTATGGTATTCAACCGCTCCCGGACTTGCTTTTTTAATAAGCTCCGGCAAAACCGGAATAATAATCCCAAACCCGATAAATGTCGTAATTAGCATTAGCATCACGACGCCAAGTCGTTTGTCTTTGTTCATTTTGTTCCCTCCACTCCATCATCGTACCACAACTGCCTTATGTCTTGTTATGAACAAATGAAGAACAAACAAGAGCAGCAGATCGACACCGCTGACGAGAAAAGGAGCATGCGGTCCCAGCATATCCCATAGCTTGCCTGACATAATGCTGCCGAATACCGTTCCAAGTCCTTCGATGGTCAGGAAGAAGCCCCAGACTGCGCCCCGCTCCGCCTTCGGTATCGCCCCAGCAATCAGCGCGTTCCAAGCCGGAATAATGCAGGCGTAGCCAATCCCTACGAAGGCGATAATAACCATAACAAGCGGCAAATTGCGCGTATAGCCTAAGACCGACAACGATACAGCAGCGACTAGGAAGCCTACATGCAAGAACCACTTTGTCCCAAACTTATCGACCCACTTGCCGACGGGAATGAGACCCAGCACGATAACGGCTCCACTGCAGATCAGATACAAGCTGTACTGCTGCGGCGTAAGATGAAGTACGGTCCGTGCAAATTGGGTCAACACAGGTGTCAGCAGCCCGAGCGCGAAGTTCTGCATGAACATCGCCGGGTAGAGCAGCTTGCTCGCATGCAGCGACTTGCCCACTCTTGCTAAGTAGCGGCGGACGCGTGCCAGCAATGGCAAGCGCTTCTCCTGTGCAAGCTCAGAAGCAGCGGCAACAGGCGCTTCGTCTCGATTCTCAAGCGCCATCGACTGCTTCCTGCCCGGTAGGAACCACGCGACAATAATGACGAGAATCATCATGACAAGCAATATTCGAAAGGCAGGTGTATATGTATGTACGATGAAGAAATTAATGACGATCGGCCCACAGCCAACGCCCGTGAGCCAAGCCATGTACACGACGCTCATAATGGTACCGCTGGATTCGTTTCCTGCAACTGTAGTCGCCCCATTAATGACACATGGCCAGAGCGGCGAAGTGCCAATTCCGAGCAGCAAGCAAGCGACGACAATCCACCCGAGCCCACTCGTGTACGAGACGATTACAACGGATGCGGTCGTGAACAACACGCCGAACAACATCACATAGCGGTAGCCGATCCGGTCAATGACCCAGCCAAGCGGGCTACGGAATGCATTATCACCTATATATTGAAGCGCGAGCGCCCAGCCGACCGCATAAGCGGACAGATCGAGCGATTCCCTCATATAAACTGGAAGAATCGAAACGAGCAAAGCCCCTTTCACGAATTCAACCAAATACATAATAATGAGGAGCTGGACGACAAATGGTGACGATAATACTTTTTTCCCTGCCCAGCCTTTAGCGATACTCATACTTGTTCCCCTTCCATGCTTACTTTGCATTTGACTCGTGTCCAAGTTATTCTAAGCAAAAAAGTTACTTGCAATCCCCCCTAGTTTTGCTATACTGGGCTTTGTTTATAAACACACTAACCACGAAAGGCTGGGATGAATGCAAATGGATCATACCCGGACTCCGCTGTTTACTGCATTGCGCAGACATGCGGCCAATAACCCTGTTCAATTCCACATTCCTGGACATAAAAAAGGTCTAGGAAGCGATGCTGAATTTCGCGAATTTATCGGTGACAACGCGTTGTCCATCGACCTTATAAATATTGCGCCGCTCGACGATTTGCATCAGCCGACAGGCGTTATCGAAGAGGCCCAGAAATTGGCAGCCGATGCTTTCGGAGCTGATTATACCTTTTTTTCCGTACAAGGAACAAGCGGTGCCATTATTACGATGATTATGTCCGTCTGCAATCCGGGCGACAAAATCATCGTGCCGAGAAATGTTCACAAATCGGTCATGTCCGCAATTATATTCGCAGGTGCCCGTCCCGTGTTCATCTCGCCAGCCCGCGATTCGAATCTCGGTATCGATCACGGCATTACAACGAAATCTGTAAAACGTGCGCTTGACCGTCACCATGACGCGAAAGCGGTGCTCGTCATTAACCCGACGTATTACGGCATCTGTGCAGATTTGAAAGAAATCGTAGATCTTGTCCATAGCTACGATGTTCCGGTTCTCGTCGACGAAGCGCATGGCGTGCTCATTCACTTCCACGAGAAGCTGCCAATGTCGGCTATGCAAGCTGGTGCGGATATGGCAGCAACGAGCGTGCATAAGCTTGGCGGCTCGATGACGCAGAGCTCGGTACTCAATGTACGCAACGGCCGGATTAATCAGCATCGCGTTCAGACGATCATGAGTATGCTGACATCTACGTCGACCTCTTACATCTTGCTCGCTTCCCTGGACACGACTCGCCGCAACTTGGCCATTAACGGCCACCAGATTGCAGAGAAAGCGATCGAGCTCGCGCAACTTGCTCGTACCGAAATTAATAAGATGCCAGGCCTTTACTGTATCGGTGAAGAAATTCTCGGCGGCGAAGCGACGTACGATTACGATCCAACGAAGCTGACCATTCACGTCCGTCATCTCGGCATTACCGGCTACGAGACGGAGAACTGGCTGCGCGACCATCACAACATCGAAGTTGAGATGAGTGATATGTACAACATCCTCGCTCTGGTTACACCTGGCGATACGTCTGATTCTGTCGGTACGCTGCTGCATGCGCTTCGCGATCTGGCAGAACAGCATAAAGTGAATGAAGCGAATGAATTGATTGTAAAAATTCCAGAGATTCCTCACTTGTCATTGACGCCGCGCGAGGCATTCTATGCCGAGACGGAAGTCGTGGCTTTCAAAGAATCAGCTGGTCGAATCATCGCTGAATTCATCTACGTCTACCCACCGGGCATTCCGATTCTGCTCCCAGGTGAGGTTATCTCTCAGACGAACATCGACTACATCGTCGATCACGTCGAAGTCGGCCTGCCGGTTAAAGGTCCGGAAGACCGCAGCATTCAATTTGTAAAGGTAATCGTAGAGGAAGAAGCGATTTCCTAGTCTCACTAATAGAATCTATTCCAGCAACATTTGCCCCTGCTCTCCTTCACTCGAAGGAGCAGCTGGGGTTTTCTTTTTGCCCGCTCCCCTATTAGGACTGGCGCTTATTGTCAATCTTGTTGCGATAATGCTATGATGTGGAAGGAGGTGGGCATTATGAGTCAAAGCGCTTACATTAAATTTGTGCAAGGTTCTGCCGTGGATCAACTCAGCCTAAGCGATGTGAAGGAACGGCTCGGCCGTTATAAGGAACAAACCTCGCTTACCGGTCAGCAATTGGGCTGGGACTATACCGACGCCGCATTTCCTTATACCATTGAGACGAAGCCGGGCGAAGAGAACCGGTGGTTTTACTTGAAAGGAACGACGCCGCAGTACAATCATATCCTGTTCGGTGTTGGCACAGAGAGCGCTGGCGATAAGACGGTCTCGCATGTCCAAGTGGTGCTTCCCGACTCCGCGACACATGGCGATAAGTCGAAGGCCAATGAGCTGTGCAAATATTTTGCCAAGCATCTGAAAGCCGAACTGAAAATGTTTAACGGGCGTACTATTTACTATAATCCGCGCAAATAAGAAAACTCCGAGGCCTATGGGCTTCGGAGTTTTGTCGTACATCGTGCTATTGGATCTAAGCCTCGTTCTCACGCTGCGCGATTTCTTCGTAAAGCTTAGTTACGCGTTCCCACTCCGTATCGTCTTCGATACCTACCAGGAATGCTTCACCGTCTTCTTCTTCAATACGGAAAATAATTCCGTCAGCCTCCGGATCGTTGCGGTCCAGCAATACGGAGTATACTTGGTCTTCAGATTCAAACGTAAATACCATCACCATTTCACGTTCGATGCCTTCTTCGTCCGTGACTAGGAAAACATGCTCTTCGTGTTCATGATCATGGTTGCAATTCTCATCATGTACGTGTTCGCTCATTGAAAGTAACCTCATTTCCATTCGTGATTCATTTCCTTCGTATCGTAACATGTAAGCATCCTCAGGGTCAAACGAAAGCGCCGCAAAACCAGAGAGGCCGCAGCGCTTGGATCATTCGTATTAGGACTTAGTGGTGATCGTTTTCTCCGAGACAACCTTCCAATCGTCGCTGCCGGCTACTTTCATAAAGAAGTGAATCGTATACTTGCCAGCCTTGTCGAACGTATACGTGAAGTCATCTGTGCGATACCAGAAATTATCCTTGTCAATAGAGACGCTCTTCGACTGGATCATCTGTTCATCGCCACCCGGATCGGTAATCGTCACCTTTACTGCAGAGATGTCCGTCAGCAGGTTGTCGATCTGAGCGAATACTTTGAACGTAATGCGATTGCCCTTCGTAACGTTGCCGAAGATCGTGGAATCCTGGAATAGGAACATATGAACGTTCGGCTTAAAGATCGTTACTTTCTTCGAGTTGTCATCCCAATTGACGAGCGCCTGAAGCGAGCTCGCAACTTGCCTTACGGATAAATACGTCTTGCCGTCTGTGAAAATACCTGCATCGTCAAGCTCACTGCCATTCACGATAACACGCACCCGCTGAGATGCCGAATCCGCAAAGAGCATTGTTCCTCCCCACAGCGACATGACGAGCGTCATAATGAGAAGCTTTCTGAACTTCATGGCTGCAAACCTCCGTCCGTTAATCTGGATGTATGGTTATACTCACCAAGTCGTCCAAAGTTGCGCCAATTGAAAACATTTTTTCCTTACCAGTTCTTGTCACATTATGTTGAAAACTGCGCTTGCCCGGGAAATAAACAGATCATAATCCGTTGCTCGCTACACGAACGTCCGGGTCAAAATGCAAGGTACGCCTTTGCCCACAGCCCCAGGCTGCTTCATGTTCTCGTAATAGCGCATCCCTCTCGCACATGGCGTTTTGCACACTCTGCATGTGTCCGACAAGACGAGCTTCAACACCGCCTGTTTGCGGTCTGAAGCGCTCTTCTTCTTCTTCTTGCTTGCTTTGCCTTTACCTGCCATGTTATCCGCACCTGCCCATCTTAACAATCCGTTCATAGCCATCGTATGTGGGCGGATACGGCTGTGTGCTTGACCAAGGTTTTCCTTTTCATTTGCATAAAGAAGTGATAAATTTGAATGGAACCTATACGCAATAGGAGGACAATGGCTTGGATATCCAGATGCTCGGCACGGGCAACGCTTTTGCGAAGTTGTACTTCAATACCAATGCGCTGATCTATACGCAGCAGCATACCATTCTGCTTGATTGCGGCAACACTGCGCTGTTGTCTATGCACAAGCTCGGTAAATCAGTCAATGACATCGATGCAATTCTCATTAGCCATATTCATGCTGACCATATCGGCGGCTTGGAAGAGCTGGCCTTTCAGATGAAGTTTATATATCGCAGGAAACCGTTGCTATTCATACCAGAAGCGCTTGTGACGCCACTCTGGGAGAGCTCATTGAAGGGCGGTCTGCTGCAGGATGAGTGCGGGACGCTTGATGAATATTTTGAAGTGAGACCTATTGTACCTGGAATTAACAATGAGCTGCTGCCGGGATTTGCTGTCGAGCCGATTCAAACCGACCATATCCCGAACAAAATCAGCTATTCGTATTACATAAATGAAATGTTCTTCTATTCCGCCGATCTAAAGTTTAACCCTGAGCTTCTGCATCAGCTCGTTGATCGTGGCTGCCAGATGATCTTCCATGATTGCCAGCTGAGGCCGCCTGGTGTCGTCCATACGTCATTGGATGAGCTCTCTTCGCTCCCCGATTACATTAAAGAGCGGATTTGGCTCATGCATTACGAGGATATTAAACCTGACTACGAGGACAAGGCTGGCATTATGCGATTCGTTGAGCAGCATGTGCGTTATACATTGTGAGAATAGAAAAAAGCCCATTGAGGGCTTTTTTTTGTTAAGCTTATTTAGAAGTTAGGCAGCTGATCGAGGTTGTTCGTGGGATCACCGTCGGCATTGCCTCGGATATACGTTTCGCCGTCTTTGCCTTTGAACGAGTTTACACCGGCAATCGCACCGCTCTCGACTTCCGCTAGTGCCTCCTCATAGTTCAATACTCGTCCAGTGGACGTTTGGAACGAGGTTAGATCACCATCGCCATTCTTCTGCGTCGCGACGAATGACTCTCGCTGCTCACCGGCTGCTTCTCCGGATTGTTCCGGCATTCTCATGTACATGGGGATTCCTCCTTTTGGCAAGACATTCTTGTAGTATGGCTGATCGGAGGCTTAATTATGCGGGATTCGGACTGTTTGGCCGGTAAAATAAAAAAAATCCGAGATGCCCCATAGGAGCATCGCCGGATTTATGGCGTGTTATCTTCACGTAGCGGAGGCTTCATTCTGCCTGTTTCTATTCTGCCTGACGACGCTGGAGGCCCAAGTACTCTTCCTTTATCGGATGAATCATAAACGTCGCTGAATACTGATGTCGAGCTCGGCATAACCGTTTCTGACTGCTTGTGCAAGCAACCCGTACACACAAACAGGAATAGAACGATACAGCACAGCATGATTGTCTTCAAGTATACCACTCCCGATTGTGAGATGGGATTAGTATACCCGTGAAGCTAATGTAGCAAACATTTCCTCATTACCGTTTGGATGCCTTCGCTTCTGGCGGGAGCTTTCTCTTCCATACAAAGGTTTCATCATAGGCGATCGTATCATTGATGACCATCTTGGCTACACACAAGCAAACCGTACCGACGATACCAAACAAACCAACCAGCCATACAACTAAATGAGCAGCTTCCGCCACTAGACAACCCGCCTCCTCAAGGTTAACCTCTTGAGTACACCTTATGCGGCTCGGTGTCGATTTAGACTAGTTTTTTGTGAAAAGTGGTTGACATCTATTTTGCCGTTTGCTATATTATTATTTGTCACTAACGAAGCAACTCATATGATCTGATAGCTCAGCTGGGAGAGCACTATCTTGACAGGGTAGGGGTCACAGGTTCGAACCCTGTTCAGATCACCATAACACAAACGCCGAAAGCCTTGATATTCAAGGCTTTTTTTTATTGTTACAGTATAGACGAAATTACTACTACAGACTGCGTGATGTAAAACTGATGTAAAAGAAAAGAAATTAGATCAAATGTCCCCTATTTTATTAAGCCTTCCGCCATACATTACAGCTAAATACAGAAAAACTATTTCCACGCGGGGAATAGGAATGAATCCTGTGAAGGAATAGGCACTAAAGCTGCTCTGCGATATGCGTAAATAAGTTTCTTCCTAATAAAGTGTATTAAGTGGTACATGTGGTACTGTGGTACAGTTATATATAATTGCTAGAATTATCAAGGTATTTCTGAATCCCTTATGCCCCACGTTTGTCCACTTCATGACTTAACTGTCCCACGTTAAAATTTTGTCCACCGGTGTATATCCGTGTGGATATAGTAGTTCATGCAACTGGACGCTAACCGTTTAACCATATCGACTTCGAACTGGAAACCCAAGGAAAAGGCGAACAAATCGTAACCGCCTTCGGCGATACGGTCCGCGAAGCACGAGTCATGATCGATCGCAAAACGACCAAATCGCTCAACGCCTCCGAGCTACAGATCGTACTGCTCAGCGAAGGCTCCGCGCGTGAGAAATTTATCGCGCCGCTTAACGTTTTTTTCGCGACAGACTGAGCAATCTGCACGCCAAGATCATCATAGTGGAGGGCAGTCCGAGCCAATTGATGAAGACGATTGCGAAGAAGAATCCGCAAGTCGGGCGCTACCTGACGGATATGCTGCGAGGACAGGAGAAACGATTCATCGTGCCTGCCGTCAATATGGGCTCCATCATCGGTGAAATTTTGCCTCCAGAAGAGGATACCTTGATTCCGCTTATTAAAGTCCAAGCCGATGAAGCCGAGATGGACGGGAGGGCGATGATCCATGATGAGAAAATGAAGGGCGAGTTAACGCCTGATGAAACGGTAATGGCTTTGACCTTCACGCCGCACGAACCCAATGAGGCGATGATCACGCTCAAGGTGGATCAAGGACGTGTCCCTCCGATCCGTAATTACATGACGATCGCAGTGGTCGGGAAGAAGAAGAACATCAACGTCTTCGTCGACGACCGCCGCTAAAAAATCGTCGCGAAGCTCCACGCGGTGCTGAGAGCGCACGTCCAGGAATTCGACGAGTACGACATGTATTCGGAAGCGAACATCCGAAAGTGGAACCACGAGTTGTCCGATCAACTGACCAAGCAAGCCACGGACACCGTAAACAAGCTGCAGAAGAACCAATGCGATCTATACGGCATCGGCGAGCGAATCCGGGCTTTTCACCCGAAGCTGTCGAAGTCGTTCGAGTGGGAAACAGAGTATACGAAAGTAGAGTTTCAGGTCAGCATTCAGGTACAAATTCAGCATACCGGGAGAATTAATTAAAGGTAGATTATGGGCGAAAACGGCAGCCTTATGCCGGCTGCCGTTTCTTCGTGTTTATTGAGCTATCGTTCTTCGTTAGCGCGGCACCACAGATTATGAAAGGAATTACGTTCTTCCATGGGAGCTTAACAAGCTGCCGATCTGACAGTTGCAATGTTGTCTAGAAGTCGGCAACTGAACAATGTTCTTGTCATCCGACATCTTTCCATGATATTTTCGCGGCTCGTCCATCGTCATCGGAACATTTTTGATGTAAATGCATATTTATCATCCTCCCAGGGGCAACATAGATTTTGTTGTCACTTAGATTTAATCAAGGAGGATGCAGTTTGCCAAATGAACAAAATGAAGTATCTAAAGCTGATGTGCAATCCGTTAAGCTGAATAAACTTCCGGTTGCAGGAGCCGCGGATACGGAATTTTCCGCCGAGGAAGCAGCTGAAGTATTTCAGCACAACCCTGCAGCCAACGAAACTGCAGCCAACGCATCAGCAAAAGAAGCTCTGGATGAATTCTAGGATAATGTAAAGCAAGATGCCCGGATCCTCATTAGGAACCGGGCATCTTCTATGTTACAAGATCATGTCCTCTGCCATCAATGTATTCCATTCATTAAAGCTTTAACGTATTACAGCAACGAAATAAATGTAAAGTCTCAATATAGAGATGGCTTTATTCCAATTCCTTATCATTTGAATATATGTTTTGCTTTATTACTCATTAGAATCACGCCTTAAATGTCACTACGATGATTTTTCATGGTAGTTGAGAAAACGGCAGCCATTAAGCCGGCTGCCGGGCAACCTTTACCATTCGTCCTGGAATCAATGGGCATGAGCAACGCAATGGATTTCGAATAAATACGGTAAATCAAAACTTGAAGACAAGCGATCTTATTGAAATGCTGAAAACGAGTTCATCGTCCCCCCCTTTGGACTGCAAATCTATAGCAGCACTGGGTGGGATGATAGTTCGCTAGGATATTGGAACACACACCATGCGGAAGACATTCGGCTACCACCATTATCGGCGTAACAAGGACGTGGCAGTTTTGCAAGAAATTTTTAACCACGCGGCACCGTCGATTACTAAACGATATATCGGGATTCGCCAGGACGAACTGGATGAAAAGTTGGAAGGTTCGCGCCTTTTACTTATTCGTTCGCATTAATGATCTGCACGTCGAAAACCGGCTGAATCGATAATCTCGGATAGTCTTTACGCCAATTCATGGACTTCCAAATCTTCGGATGGTAAGCCCTAATTTGCTTTCCGATGCCCAGAGCATCACAATTCGCTTTTTGCAGCTTCTCGATCGTTGCCACCGCTTCTTCTTTCAGGTGATCTGCCAGTTCTTTTTCCATTTTATTTACATAATCGGATTTGATCGGGTGAACGCCGCGGCCTAGCTCGATTATATTAATAATCATTCTGACTTTCAGGCTGACTTTCGGCAATCCGCTGGGTTCAGACCGGACGGAAATCTTAGCATTTACTTTCTTGGTAGAAAACGCATAATCAATACCGTTCACTTGCCCCGTATGCGGTTGTCGTCCCTCAATGGGTGCCGTTAATTTAGTGGTAAGCCTTTGCAGTCCCAGGGAAGTCCCGGATAACAACATTAACATTCGCACTTGTTTTTTGTTAAGCTTAGCCCCAGTACTCTTACCTTGTTGGAATAATAAGGCGCCTTTCAACACTACTCCGGAATCCTCTTGCTTGATCATAGGCAAAACGATATCTTCTAAAGGTTCTTCTTCGGATAAAAGGAAATGCAACATAGTAACATTGTTTACAATTTTATTTGTTCCCAAATTTGAAATATAATCAATCAGTTCATGTGCTTTGACTGATTTGTCTTTAAAAAATTTAGATAGGCTCCCTTCAATTACGATAACGGGGCTGTTAATTGCGGTATAACGTGTGTGAAGCAAAAAATCAAGCTGTCCGACAGGATCATTCGAGGCAAACTTTTCGCTTATAAAAAACATTCCCGTGTCAACCCCATAGAAAGGACCTCGATCGGTATAGACCCCTTGTCCGAACGCTTCGGACACACTTTTCCCTTTGAGTTCCGTCATCTTCGAAAGCATTTCTCCTCCTCCTTGGCCAGATTTGCCAAGCTTGCTGACAACGAAATTTACAAGGACGTCCCCGCTCTTCTCGTCGAGGTCAACTCCGGCATAGTTCACCAAATGAAGCTCACGAATCGGCAGCCGATCCCAACAACCTGTGAGCAACAGCAACGACAATAATCCGAAGGCTGCTTTTTTCATCCTATCGCCGCCTTTTTATTACGTACCAGAGAAACGAGAAGCAAAAAAGCAGGTATACCGGCAAGGATCAAGATGGAGACAGTATCATGATAAAGTGTAAAACGGGATATCCATTGCCGGTCGGAGCCCCAGATCCCGATCAAGAAGCAGGCGAATGCCACAATCCATACGAGAAGAGGATGGTTGCGGATTTCTTTACTTCGTATGTAAGCCAAATACCGCGCGGCCATAAACAAATAAACATACACCGTTACCGTAGTCACAGAAAGCCAAATGGTCATGAATACAATATCGAGATTTTGTACGGTTGGCCATCTGAATTGACGAAGAATGAATATCATCGGCTCGGGCACGGCTTTCAATTGACTTTCGCTGAAGCTGTACGTCGCAAGGAACGATAACAACATGTAGAAAAGGGTCGTAAATCCATTGGCGACTGACATTGTAATCAAGATATCTTTCTTCTTGCGACACTTTACGAATGGAAAGGTGTACAGAAGCAGTTCATATCCAGCGTACGCCCAAAATGCGGGAAGAGCATCCTTAAGAATCGGTCCAATCCCGTGAGTGCCGAGCGGCATGAAATTACGCAAGTCGCCTCTCCCCAATCCACTGATAACCACAATCATGAAGCAAAGCAGAAACATGATCGTAATCGTCTGGGTGATTACAGCGATGGATCGTAACGAAGAAGTAGCGATGTACGCAGCGATTGCAAATGAAAACCCAATGATTACGGACCAGGGTGTTGTAAATAACACCCAGCGTCTTAGGACATCCGCGTAAGAGACAACGACCATAAGACTGGACTCCGCGAAGTATAGTGCAAACACAACATTTAGGACCGCTCCGAGCAGCTTTCCCGTAATCGCGGACATATATTGGGGAAGCGGCCGATCGGCATATCTCTTACCAAGTTGATAAATGATCAGGATGACCACTTGAGCCATCGCTCCCCCAATTATCACGGACATCCACGAGTCGTAGCCCGTGTGTTTGGATTCTTCGAATGGGATCGTCAACACATGAACGCCGACTTGAGTCAATACAACAAGCCAAAATAGCTGTTTAAGGGACAGCTTCTCCAAATGGATCATGAATTCCCATCCTCCTTAACTTTGATTCTTGTATTGTCCTTCGCCAAGCTTTCCTTTGGACGCTTTTTCAAGCTGCTGAGGGGACTCCTGAAAAACGTATCCTTCTCGCCGTCAAGTCCCGAGTAAAAGTATGGAATCCCCATCGTGTTCAACCTTGCCAAATGCGCGATAACTAACAGGAAGGAAAGCTCTAAACCGATCAACCCGAGAATCGACGACAAGATGATGATCGGATATGGCAATATTCGAGCCGCGATACTCATTTCGTAGGAAGGAATAACAAACGAAGCAATGGCCGTAAACGCAATAATGACGACCATCATCGTGGAAATCAGATTGGACTGGACGACAACGGTACCGATGACGATACCACCGACGACGCCGATCGTCTGCCCGATCGGGCTTGAGAGACGGATGCTCGCCTCTCGCAATATTTCAAGCGTAATCAGCATAAAAATCGCTTCTAGTACCGGAGGCATTGCTACGTATTGCATCGAGCTTTGCACGGTCAACGCGATTTCGAACGGGAGAGACCGTGGATCGAAGGTGACAAGAGCCACGTAAGCGCCGGGCAAGCTGATTGCGAAAATAAAGCAGACAACACGAAAAAAACGAAAGATGCTTCCGAACAGCCAGCTAACTTGATAATCGTCGGGGCTTTGCAAGAACGCCCAGAATGAGACCGGTACGATCAGGCAATCCGGCGAACCGTCGGTCAAAATCGCGATTTTACCATCCATTAAGTGAGATCTTACCCGGTCCGGTCTCTCGGATACGAGTATTTGTGGAAACAGCGCCAATTTTCTATCATGGATCAATTCTTTGAGAAAACCAGGCGCTTCGACGTAATCGATATCGATGAGCCCGAGCCTTCGTTCAAACTCTTTTAAGACCTTTTCATTGGCGAGAGAGTGCAAGTAAAGGAGGGCAACTTTCGTATTTGATCTGCGGCCAAGTATATAGTACTTCACGGCAAGATCAGGTGTTGCAATCAGCTTGCGTATCAAGTTGAGATTTGTATTCATGTTTTCGATCAACGCTTCGTTGGAACCGCGCAGCACCCGTTCGTTTACCGGGATGTTGACCGAGCGTTCTTTTTTAAGATCTGTTCCTAGCAAATAGAGCTTTGTTTCACCTTCGATATGGACTACAGTCTTCCCTTCGATTAACGCTTTCGAAGCATCGGAAAGCAGCTCCGTCTCGCCGTATTCCAAAATGGAAACGGCTTCGCGAATGCTGCTGCCGTCCGAGTGATGAAGAAGTGGGCGAATAACATGTTCTTGCACCACGGTAGGCTCGATCATGGTATCCAAATAAAATAACCGATAACAGCGGTTACCAGCCGAGAAATCACTCGACTTGAAGTCGGAGCTTTGCGATAGTAATCCTAGCAGTGACTTCTCGTTAATGTCCGAAGATATATCGGCTTTCATGGAAGGTTTCCTCACTTTTAGAATGGAATGTTTAACCTATTTTGCCCAAGAGTGATTTTCCTATCCTATCTAGCGAGAAAACGTATAAGGGAAATGGGAGATGTACGGCTTGGTTCAAAAAGCTAATGGCTAGCACTATCCGTAATAAGCATCATGACGGTAGTGTTTTGTAACATCGTTAACGATAAATTACAAGTTGTGACGAAATGGCGTTATTACAAGGTTTTAATAGCAATGATCTGTAATATCGTCGCCATTCTGTGGTGACCTGTTACGATATTGCGTGAGCATTCTGTGAGCATAGACCTCCCATCGGAATACTGATGCGAACTGTCCAGTGTCTCCTTTGACCTTGATGTCAGTTCCGTAAACTGCTCTATTGTAAACGCGTTCGTTCGGGTCGACTACGAGCCCTCTAAATCCGGTCGAGGGAGGGACCAAGTCCCCACTTAGCAGGGATACGCACCGCGGCATCTTCATCGGGGATGCAACAGGTTTAGGTAAAAGGCCGCGAGGCGTGATTGGACGGCACTAAGCGGCGTTGGGAAAGGTGCAATCGAAGCGCCTAAACTCGTAACACCGATCACCAAAGAAGGCGTTCTGTTCATGAAATACGGAACGCGCGCACGAACCTGGAGGAAAGCAACATTGGGATGAAAAACGAAAACGGCAACCGCATTTGATGAAGTGCACTAACTACGGAAGGATCACGTTGGAAGAAGAAGAAGAAGAAGAAGAACGCGTCTCTCAGCGGTCTGACTGGCGTGGAATTTGTTATCGGACAAGTTCCGAACGGGGTTATGTCGTTCCGATCTCACAGATCGTTAGAGGGAATAAGTCCGCATCGTCTTGGTTTGGATGGATGGTTATGAAGTGAGAGCTGATGTATCGATCGATCCGATTGCTTACCATCAGCATTTTACGGAGTGGGTTGCCGGTTGTATGCTGCAATTTAGTATGAGTTAAGGGCTGCCATGTGCAGTCCATTTTTCATTGAAGGCTTGTCCCTATGTAGAAAACCAACTAAAGCGCGCTGGGGTCAAGGGCGATTTCAACAGCTATATCACTGCCCAGCTGAAGGAACAGAGCCAGTTGGATTATGCGTTGTATCGAATGTTCAAACATTACGAGCGCAGAAATCAGGGTGATATGACCAATTGTCAATTTGCATCAATTTATGAAGAAGGTTTATTCCCGCTACTCCGATCCGATCTTGACTGTCTTTCGCGCAGACGAACAAAATTTTATTTACGAGGGAAGTGCCCTGTTCAAGGATGATAAGCTTGTCGCGAATGTCGACAATACGAAAGATCAGATGCTCCAGCTTCTTTCCAACCGTCATATGCTGAAACTGCTCCCGATCCCCCAGCAGTCCGTTACATTCGGCCAGCTCAATGCCAACATACACAGGTTAGCCGGGATCGTTCCGCGCTCGCCATTGACGTTCATTTACGCGGCCGGATCGAAGAATACCGCGGAAACCGCGACTTGTATGAACGCAGCGATTTGGCTGCCCTCAAGAAGGAGGTCGAGGCTCTGCTGGAAAAGCAGACGTTATCGATGCTGAAGATGATGCAGGAGCAAGGCATCGATCCCCTGCAGATCGGCGATCTAACGCTGAGACCCGCCTCCAAACCGATCGATTAAATTGGCAGAGGGATTGGCAAAAGATGCAGCTTAAAATCCGTTACGAGTTGATCATCCAACCGTTCACCCGGGGCAAAGGCGAATAGAGCCGTGAGTATTGACCAAGTGATTTGACAGGCACTTGTTCATCGATCGCGGCCGCTTCCTCGACCATTTCACCTGTTCATAATAGCGGGGAAAGCAGGCGTGCTGCCTGATCGATGATGCGCTGTTGATACGAGCGATGTTGCAATTCTTCTATGAGTAAAGGCGTGGAATCCATGAGATCACGCTCGAATTGCTTGGTGAGATCACGCGCCGTGTCGACACTGTACAACATTTCTAGTATTTCGTAATTCAGTCGAAAGCTTCGCAAATCGTAATTCGCCGAACCGATCCCCGCCATTTCCTCATCAATGATCATCACTTTTGCATGGACCATGCCTTTCTCGTACATATAAATGTGAACTCCCGCTTCCAGCAGTTCTCCATAAAAGGAACGGCTCGCAGGTCCCACGATTTTTGGAGTAACATGCCGCGGAACCATCAATCTTACGCATACGCCTCGTGCCACCGCTGTTTTTAAAGCCATGATGATATCCGCATCAGGCACGAAATAAGGCGTCGTGATGTCAATGGTCCGAGTCGCCTGCGTCAGACAAATGAAGTAAGCCTGACGGATGACTTGAGTTGGCATGCCAGGATTACTTTCCAGTGTCTGCAGGTAAGCATGATGCTCCGGACCTGGAGCGTGATCGGCCTCACCCAGTTCAGCTCCCCATTCTCCCGTCGAGGGTGTTAATCCGCCTGAAGGATTGGCGAATTGTGACCTCTGATTTTTATCAGGAGAGGGCTTCTGTGAAGATTTTCTGTTCATCTTTTCCTGCGTCGCGATTTTCCAATGGACATCGAATAGCACTTGTAAATCGTTCGCAGCCTCCCCAAGTATGCGCATATGGGTATCACGCCAGAATCCTACATCAGGCTTTAATCCCGTATACTCATATCCTACATTGATGCCGCCTGTAAAAGCCTCTTTTCCGTCAATCACGACATTCTTGCAATGATCGCGGTAGGTCAAAGCGGGTAGCCAGGGAAAACGAATCGGAAATATCGTCCGACATCCGATTCCGGACTCCATCATCCGATTGATCTGATTGCGCGGAAATTGCCAGCTTCCCCAACCGTCTCTAACAAACCGGATCTGCACGCCGGATTTGGCCCGTTCAATCAATACGTCCGTGATCCTTCTGCCTACTTGGTCATCCCGATAAATATAATACTCCACATCAATTGTCCGTTGCGCGTTCTGTAGGGATTCGATGAGCTTCTTATAGGTTTCAATGCCGTTGGTTAGAATTTGGACACGCCCTTTTCGGAGACCGTGCACGGTCAACGGCCATAATGATGAGGCGATGATCGAGGATGCTCGGCTGAACGAATCAGGCAATGGATCCACTACATCATGCGAAGATGTGAGTTTCTCCCGACGAATGCGCACCGGATTGGCAATGAGGAGATAGATACCGAAACCGATTATTGGCAGAATAAGAGCGATCGCCAGCCAATTCAAAGCTTTTGCCGGTTTGCGCACCTCTCGGATGGCTACGATTATCATAAAGAATGCATTCAATATGTAGAGCCCTAAAATCCAAATTACAAAAACCTCCCCATTGTTATCTCTTACAAATAAGTTGCACAAATTTTGAGGAAATATCCAATTTGTTAACTGAGCGATCTCAAACCCTTTCGGTAATTCACTTCCAGTTTTCGGGAAAAGTTTACTTAACTTATTCTCCCGCAGTTAGAACTATCCTGCCCATTGATGACAATCCTTTACTAATAAGGATAGCGGTTTGGAGAAATACTCTTTACGGAAAAGACAGGAGGTGAAAGAAAAATATGAGTACGAAAGCCAAACCCCAGAAAAACAAGGCAAAGCATGCTCCGTCGCGATCTAACGACCCAAGCGATCAAGGTAAAAGCAATGTGCAAAGACATTCGTAATCACGATGGCTTATCCAGGTAAATGTTAAAGGCATCGGCAATCCACCGGATTATTTAACCGGACAAATGGAGTTCAATAACCGTGGCCGAGTGGATGCCGGTGCTTGGCCCATATAGCTTCAAATATCAGGAATTTCGGTTCATTTTTCCCGATGAGCCCCCCAATCATGACAGCTATGATAATTCACCTATGAATTGGATGTTGAAAAATCACCTACTCACCCTTCTTTCCGAGCTGTCCGGCATGAAGGTCAAACAGGTTGATTGACTTAGCTGCTGCGGATGCGTTTCTCTTCTTCAGTGGGCTGATCTACAGGTTTTATTTGTAGGTAACACCAATCATGCAATAAAGTGAACCGTTCAACTCGGGTTCTCTTTATTTTTTTACTGTGGCACAGCATATTTACTCCTTTTAGGCTCTACCGATGAACAATTCAAACGACGACGGTTCGGTGATAAGCTCCGTAAGCGCCCATACGAGCGCATCCAATCGGTCTGGCGACTTAAGAACCCAACATGATGCACCTTGCCCTCAAGGGTTTTCTACGAAACCGTTGTGTCGATGGTCAACTCGAACAATCCGGTGCCGATAGCGAAAATAGCATAGAGCCAATGACCTTTCTCTGCCAGTAATAAAGCTGTATTAGTAAAACAGGAATCGGCATGGGCAGTTTTGACGCAGGAATGTGAAGTTCACGGCCCACCTGCCTACTTTACTTTCGACTGGCAACATGCTTGGGCATCTGTGAGAAAAATCGTTGATCTGAATCCGCGGTCAGCCGTTACCGTGCATGGCCAACCGATGTTCGGAAACGAATTGCAAATGGGCTTAAACCGATTGGCTGAACATTTCGAACGACTGGAAATACCTGCTAACTGATGTAAAAATAGTAAAAGCCGCTGAGAAGCGGCTTTCATCGTTCATCGCAATGGCAGATCGGTCATCGAAGTCTACATCATTTTGAACGACATTTTCAGAGCGTTACAGCTTTCGCTTTACGATGGAGCAGATGTAGCATTTATGATTCATTCCTTTAATTTGCTGAATGTTTTCGCAGTAAATGCATTTCATAACAATTCACCCCCGTGGTTATTATGCCCGACTCCCAATAACAAATTAGCAGGCTTACATATAAAGAAACAATAAAAAGGTCGCTATATAAGCGACCTTTATGGAATCTTGGTTTATTTGATTTTTATCCCGAGTACGTTTATCGTCGCCTCAAAGCTCGCGGAATATTTATATTTACGGTTTCAATATAATCTTCATCGCGTTGTCCTCTTTATTGTTGAAAATCTTAAACCCGTGCTCCGCCTCGTCCAAGCCGATCCGTTGGCTTATAATATCGGTAGGATCGAACACGCCATCTTTTACTTGGCGATACAGTTCCGGTATGTAATGGATGACTCCATAGACTCCGGTCACTTGGATTGTGCCGCCCTTGCGGACTAACTTAGCTGCCATTCGAAACGCGCTGAGTCCGCCCCCTTGAAGCTTGAGTAGCGTTTCCACTTTTTCTAGCAGCGTCTTTTCATTAACAAATTGGATATTTCCTGATGTCTTGCACTTCTACTGATGAGAGCGAATTGGTAATAAATCGTGCGTGATCACCTAATATCTGCAACCAAAATCTATGCTTATATATTACCGAGATGTCTTTTATCGTATCCTGTCACTCACGGTTCTCTCTTTGATATGAGCATAATAGTCGCTTCGAGAAACACTTAGGGCCTGGCACATTTTTGCAATCCGAAACCTTATACTGCGTTCTTGTCACGCCACGAGATGCTGCAGGCCCCAGCGGTTCGCTACTATGTTCAACAATAAGCTCTCGTCTTGACGGCGTCGGTTCCGGCGGGATCGCACCACGATTACATCACTTTTTGAACAGTTACAATATACAATGTGTTGCACTGAGCAAAGCAAGGCCCAATCATCATCGCTATCTCTACATAGACAAAAAACAAATGAGACGCTGAGGGAAGTCCTCGCATCTCATTTTTAATTTCAGGGGATTTGCCCTGCTGCGCGGCTATTGAAGTTTCCTACCGCGCTCGGACAGAAATAAGTCGACCGTTGCAGCAGCACTACGGTCTTTGTTGTTCATACGTAAACGTATTTTCACTCCACCAGAGCGATGCCACTCCATTTCTCGCAGTGCTCGCTTCCGGGTAAACCAATCAAAGGATTACTCCCTGGCTTGTCATTTGAGAGTTGCGTAATCGGCTATTGTCTTTATCGTTGGATTAGCTGCTTCATCCATGATCTCCAAGCTGATTTCATCCGCGATCTACTCGTAAAACGCATATCGACATACGACGACCATGCAAGCTCGGTTGTGGGGAAGACGATCGCCCTTGGATGGGTCTATCACAATGTCGGTTCCGTTCCAATACCGACTGCCGCGTTCAAAACGAGGGGGTTTATGTTAATTAATTAGCTACTTAAACACAACCTCCGTTGTTGTTTTCTCGCCGACTGTTTCGTACTCCGAGCCAATCGGTTCTTCAATCATAAATTTGAAGCTGCTGATCGCGCTTAAATCACCCATGATCTCAAACCTGAGTTTCCCTGTCTTCTTGACATTTCCAAGAAAATCGCCGCTTACTGCATCCGAATAATGATACCCTTGTGTCTGTTCTTGCGTATTCGTGACGATTACCCCATATGCAGGAGACCAGCTTACAGGATCGACGGACGTATTCTCCACCGTAACATCCAGCGTCAACACTTGAATCGCCTGTGAGAAAGACTCGTATTGCTTATATGCGGGATCTAGGGTGACTTTGGAAATGGTCATCGTCATCGGCCCGCTGTTCACCGTAACGTTAACCGGATAAGACTTGCTCGAACCCTGAGAAGGCTGGGTAGTTGTAACGGGTTCGGATCCGGAATTCGCACTCGTAATCGTAATGGTGCTTGTCCCGCTGTTCCAATTTACTTTTGCGCCTAGATTCTCGGACACGACTCTTAGCGGCACATAGCTGGTTCCTTTGACGCTGAGCACTTCCGTCTTGATCGACTTCCCGTTAATGATTAACTTGATGTTAGATGCAGCATGAACGCCGAGCTCGAAAGAAACCATCACCACTAGCACGAAAGATAAAGCAATTAAGACTTTTTTCCTCAATAATTATCACTCCCTTAGGCAGCCTGTACTAAACCTCCTAAATTGTATCAGTGGCTGCTTAAAAAGAGTGTCTAACGACGTATCCTCATTCAATCTTTTTCTCGACATAAAAAATACAGAGCGGGTGAAAATATACCCATACTCTGTATTCCAAATGAATGCGCTGCTATATCAAATTACTCGCGTGCTTGCACCCCAGCGAACGGCACAACCGCTCTGCGGTACTTCTTAACGTGGGACACTGAAGGTTTCACAGGCTCTGTCATATACCCGCGATGATGGCTATGAGATCAAAGCGCCAAAGACAAAAGCCGGTAAACGGGAAATGGCAATTCCTGCTCCGCTATTGCCGCTCCTGCGTGGATATAAAAAGGAGTGCGCGAAAAACCGCCTAAAAGCTGCGGACCTATGGGAAGGCGGCGAACGGTTCTTTGTCTTTACGGGATGGTAAGGCAAGCCCTTAAACCCTTCAAGTGTTAAAACGTGGTGGCGCCGGTTCTTCAAACGTCATCCGAGCCTGCCGGTGATACGATTCCATGATCTCCGCCATACATCTGCTACATACATGCTTCTGCAAGGTACGCCGACAAAGGCAATCAGTAAGAGACTCGGGCACAGTCGGACGTCAGTTACAGAAGACGTTTATATGCACGTGCTGCAGGAAGTCGATCAAGCAGCGGCGGACACCTTCAACACATTGTTCGATAAATCATCCGGAGGCGGTATGGTATAACCATACCGTCTTATTCATGTTTGGTGTCCCACAAAATCTTATTGTCCCACGTTAAAAAGCCTTTTCAGAATCACCAAAAACCCCGAAACCCTTATGCAGCAAGGGATTGCAAGGTGAACCATGTCGATCAATTGTGCAGCACAACATTTTTCTTGGGACATTTTGAACCTTATGTGGGCTATGTTGGGACAAGCCGAATTCATAAAATCCAGTAATGACGCGGGTTTTCGCGCTCTTGTCCCACATTCCCACATGTACCACGTGAAATAGATACTATATAGAAAACCATTTATTTTAAAATGGTTGACTTCAACCTCGCTTGATGTAAAACTGATGTAAAACTATTACATCAAAGATCGGATGGAATGAAACTAGTTCGGGTGTAAAGCAGATGAAACCGCATGACGACAAGGGTTGTTCAAACTGCTACAGATGAAGTGAAACTCGACTCACCACCTTGACAGGGTAGGGGTCACAGGTTCGAACCCTGTTCAGATCACCATAACTTAAACTTTAAACTCCGCAGAAATGCTGGAGTTTTTCTTTTGTCTGCCAAAGGCTTAAAACTGGTGCTGGCACGAGTTGATGCGAATTTGATGCGAATCATTATTTTACCGCCTGCATGCGTGTGTATTTAATACTTCTAAATATGCCTTTTTATCCCTCGCATCCGGCAAAGATTGAAACAGGCTAATCGTCGTCACCTTTCATTTCAATCGTCATTGTCTGAATGTCTGAAAAAAGGGATCCTCCGTATTAACCGGGGATCCCTTTCATTGTTACGCTCGCCAAGATAAGCGAAACGAAGAACCGAAACAAACCGTCACCAAGGAAAGCCTGAATCCAATATTAACGATTGCTAACGGAGCTTCAATGGATCTGGATCCGATCGAAGTCTGGAGCCCATCCGCTAGTGTTTGACAACTTGATCGTATTGTCTCCTGTTTTCAGTTGAATAGTAACTTGTAGAGTGCCGAGTGTAGTCCAACTGCCTATAGAAGGAAAGCTTAAGTTAGAGTTTGCTCCGTTTACGCTGATTCGAGCCGCTCTTGCTGCCGAATCGCCATTCAAGTAGGAAATAGCCAACTTATAGGTCCCAGAGTTTGCCACGTTAATTCGGTTGAACTGAAGCGTACCGCTGTTGTTGCCGACGTAACCGACTTTTGAACCACCTGAGCATGAGCTGCACGACACTACGATAGCGCCGCCTGCAAGCGTATTAGCAGAAGACTCCGCTTCAACTGTAACTGTAGTACCTCCAGTACTAGCTGTATTCGATGTTACGCTAATAGCGTTGCTGTTAGCCGAAACATTACTTGCCGCATCTTTCGCTCTTACCATATAGGTATAGTTCGTCGATGCTTTAAGGCCTGTATCGGTGTAGGAAGTACTTGTTGTGGTGCCGGCATAACTGCCGTTCCGATAGATCTCATAACCAGTTACGCCGACATTATCCGTCGAAGCTGGCCAACTGAGGCTGATGCTGCTTGCCGTTTTACCTGTTGATGTTAGGTTCGCAGGAGCTGTCGGCGCTTGTGTGTCTGAGCTGCCCGTTGTTCCGTCATATGGCCCGTTTTGCAGGCTATAGCCAAGCGTCGTATCCGATTTCAAGCTTGCGAACGAACCGAGTGTTTGATTTGCGGGATCCATACCGATGCCGACCTTACCGACCGGCGTTCTGCCTCCGGTGTAATAGTTGGTATTAGCAAATCGTACGCTTGGCTTCCAGCCAGCCGGATCCAGAATGGACAGTGCCAGCGTATAGGTTCCATTCGGTACTGTTGTCGGAATCTTGAATGCACCATTCACGGTGTTGACAGTTGGAGCTTGATTATAGGCACGAGTTGTACTATTCCAATCTGAACCGGGCAGCCAAGTTCGAATATCACCTTCGAAAATGCCTTTCCACGCAATAGTTCCGTCACTCTTCAACAAACTCGCCTCTACCGGCCAGTTGTAATAGAATGGCGAGGAGCCTTTGTTGGTAACCTGCAACGACACGTTCATCGCCCCGCCTGGCGTCACATTTCCTGTAAACGTCGCCTGATTCAACACGAAGCGATAGCCAAGCACCTTCTGCATGGCAGATGCCCCCGCTGCTACGGCGGTATTATTTGCCGTATAGTCCGAAATCCACCCTAAGCTCGAGGTACGCGTCTTCATAATCCAGTCAATGACGTAGTTCGTATTAGAAGTACTGCTCAGCGTTCCATTCGGACTGCCGCCTAGATTTGATTGGTTGCCCCAATTATAAGCGACTTCACCGCTGTTGATTTGCGTCCGCCAATTATTCCGCGAAATTTCCCCGTTCCCGCCGCTAGCATCATCAGGCAAAGCGAAGGAATCCCAAAAAACGCCGAAATCGTAATTCGCGAACGTCTCTGGATAGCGAATGAGCACTTTTTTGTTATGGAACGCTGCTATAGACGCATTACCTAGAGCCGTTTGAAAACTGAGCGGGATTCGATTTTTCCCGTCAGCAAACTTAAGAGGATAAATATGGTGCTCGCCCCAGTTGCCATACAAGCCGAGCTCCACAAAGGCAACTCGAGGATCATTGTCCCAAGCTTGCCCAAGCTTCCCGATAAACGCCACAAGCCGGGCTTTCAAAGAGTCTGACTGCCACTGATTGACGGGATCGCTATGTGTGACTCCATTCGGCCAAAACTCCCCGGCACCAGGATAAATAATGACGACTCGTGGAACAACCTTAATATTCTTATTTTCAATGCCCGCCCAAGCCTTATTGCTCCAATCTTTGATCTTCTGAACGGAGTCCGTTGCATTCACTTCCAGATCGGTGTACTTGATATAGTGTTTATAAATATCTGCATATTCCCGATTCTGGAAAGTAGTATCGTTTATGCCGCGCGATGGTCTAAAGCCCATGATCGGATTATTGAATGCTTCCAGCGTTTCAGTCAATTTGAAGGTGTTTTGCCCAAATAGCTTCACTTTCGGTTCCGATGAATCGGTTGGAGCAATTCGATTTGTTTTTTCGTAAGGCGTTACACCTTGTGAGTGCATATTTATTTGATCAGAGTCGCCGTTATCCACCCTACAGCCGGATAAAATCAATAAAATAGATAACAGCGCCGTAGTTAAAGCCAAAGTCTTACGCATATCGAAATCCTCCTCTTAATCTGAGCGGGCGGTCGTCGACATCGAGTAAGATCAATCACCCAGTCAATTCCCTTCGATAGTTATCTTGCTCGCAGCGGCTTAGCTTAACCGGAATTAATGAATGGAAAATAAGGCCTTATTTCTTTATGCCGTTAGAATACTCCCCTAGAGTTAGAAGGATTGGAAAGAAAATATCATAGAATTGACAATCTGGTTTGAGAGAATCTGTGCTTTACGAACGAAAAGGAGCTGCTGTTTAAGCAAGCTCCACAATTATCGTATCCATCGTATTTTGAGATCAGCCAGATTTTACTGTTTGAAAAAAAAAGAGCTTCAGGAAAATATCCTGAAGGCTCTTCTTTATGTGCCTGCGAAACAGGGCTATGAGGATTCAATTTAACTTTGGTAGAAATTGGTTTTTATGTATTCCACCTATTATTGAAACTTGTCCAACGAGAACGATAATTGTATTGAATATTTATAGCCACGAATTAGCTGAACCTGACCAACAAACATCCCCTATACAAATGGCTTCCAAGGTATCGTTTATGTGTATGGCTCGTCAATTATTCCAACAAAAAGACAACAAAGAGTGACATATTAAAAACCTAATAAATGGTAAAGTTAATCTACATTCCCAACCCATTCGAATGGAGAGAATTCAGATGACCAAAGACAATCAGCAGCAAATTCATGATTTCGTCAAATTAATCCAAGGTTTTTCCGAAATGACCAACACGATTAGCATGGAATGGTCAAATTTGAACAATGCCAATTGGGTAGCTGTTAATTTGCGCGAGTACCCTTTCCAGTATTCGATTGATGTCATGAAAGTAAAAATCAACGAATGGGCAGAAGCGCTCTCCAATCAAGCCGAATCACGAGCAATAGTAATGGATAACTGGCTGCATCCGGCAAAGGTAGAATCAAGCTAATCGTCATCGCCTGTCGTTTCATCATCATTGTCTGAATGTCTGAAAATAGGGATCCTCCGTATTAACCGGGGATCCCTTTCATTGTTACGCTCGCCAATGTCAGCGAGTCAATTAATAACCACTACTACGGAGCTTCAATGGATCTGGATCCGATCGAAGTCTGGACCCCATCCGCTAGGGTTTGACAACTTGATCGTGTTGTCTCCTGCTTTCAGCTGAACAGTTGCTTGTAAAGTGCCGAGTGTAGTCCAACTGCCAGTAGATGGGAAGCTTAAGTTAGCAATCGTGCCGTTTACACTGATTCGAGACGCTCTTGCTGCCGTATCGCCATTCAAGTAGGAAATGACCAACGTATAGGTCCCCGCGGTTGCAACATTAATTCGGTTGAACTGAAGCGTACCGCTATTGTTGCCAACGTAACCGACTTTTGAACCACCTGAGCAGGAGCTGCACGACACTACGGTAGCACCGCCTGCAAGCGTATTAGCTGAAGACTCCGCTTCAATCGTAACTGAAGTGCCTCCAGCACCAGCTGTATTCGTCGTTACGCTAATAGCGTTGCTGTTAGCCGAAACATTACTTGCCGCATCTTTCGCACTTACCATATAGGTATAGATCGTCGATGCTTTAAGGGCTGTATCGGTGTAGGAAGTGCTTGTTGTGGTACCGACATAACTGCCGTTCCGATAGATCTCGTAACCAGTTACGCCAACATTGTCCGTCGAAGCTGACCAACTGAGGCTGATGCTGCTAGCCGTTTTACCTGTTGATGTTAGGTTCGCAGGAGCTGTCGGCGCTTGCATATCGACACTTCCAACGCCCGTTGATCCGTCGTATGCACCGCTTTGCAGGCTGTAGCCAAGCGTCGTATCCGATTTCAAGCTTGCAAACGTACCGAGCGTTTGATTTGCGGGATCCATGCCGATGCCGACCTTACCGATTGGCGTTCTACCTCCGGTGTAATAGTTTGAATTTGCAAATCTCGCGCTTGGCTTCCAACCAGCCGGATCCAGAATAGTCAGCGTAAGCGTATAGGTTCCATTCGGTAGAGTTGTCGGAATCTTAAATGCACCATTCACGATATTGACAGCTGGAGCTTGATTATAAGCACGAGTCGCGCTATTCCAGTCTGAGCCGGGCAGCCAAGTTCGAGTATCGACTGGGAAGACTCCCTTCCACGCAACAGTTCCGTCACTCTTCAGCAGACTCGCCTCCACCGGCCAGTTGTAATAGAATGGCGAGGAGCCTTTGTTGGTAACCTGGAACGACACGTTCATCGTCCCGCCTGGCGTCACATTTCCTGTAAACGTCACCTGATTCAACACGAAGCGATAACCAAGCACCTTCTGCATGGCGGTTGCTCCGACTTCTACGGCAGCATTGCTTGCTGTATAGTCCGAAATCCACCCTAAGCTCGAGGTATGCGTCTTCATAATCCAGTCAATGACGTAGTTCGTATTAGAGGTACTGCTCAGCGTTCCATTCGGACTGCCGCCTAGATTTGACTGGTTGCCCCAATTATAAGCTACTTCACCGCTGTTAATCTGCGTCCGCCAATTATTCCGCGAAATTTCCCCATTCCCGCCGCTAGCATCATCCGGCAGAGCGAAGGAATCCCAATAAATGCCGAAATTGTAATTCGCGAACGTCTCTGGATAGCGTATAAGCATTTTTTTGTTATGGAACGCTGCTATAGATGCATCTCCTAGAGCCGTTTGAAAACTGAGCGGGATTCGATTTTTCCCGTCAGCAAACTTAAGAGGATAAATATGGTGCTCGCCCCAGTTGCCATACAAGCCGAGCTCCACAAAAGCAACACGAGGATCATTGTCCCAAGCTTGCCCAAGCTTCCCGATAAACGCTACAAGCCGGGCTTTCAAGGAGTCTGACAACCACTGATTGACGGGATCGCTATGCGTGACACCATTCGGCCAAAACTCCCCGGCACCAGGATAAACAATGACGACTCGTGGAACAACCTTAATATTCTTATTTTCAATGCCCGTCCAAGCCTTATTGCTCCAATCTTTGATCTTCTGAACAGAGTCCGTTGCATTCACTTCCAGATCGGTATACTTGATATAATGTTTATAAATATCTGCATATTCCCGATTCTGGAAAGTAGTATCATTTATGCCGCGCGATGGTCTAAAGCCCATGATCGGATTATTGAATGCTTCCGGCGTTTCAGTCAATTTGACTGTAATGGTTCCCACTGCCCCATTCGCCTCCTTTAAAAAAACTTGTTCCCTCTACGCTCCAGATTATCGTGAGCAACGCTGCCCTGTAGAGGAGCATTCTTAAATCTCATTTCTTCACCATTTCCCCCCTTTTAGTAGAGTCAGCTTCTCTTTCAGTATACGAGGACGAGCACTTATGGTGACGAAAATGGACGGATGGACGTTGATCTTCCCGAATACAGTGATTACTTTTATAACTACAAAGAAAAGGACTATGTCCACACGGAAGGAGGCAAGCATCCTCGTGTGGATATAGTCCTTTTGGTATTACTCAATTATTCGCAATAGGAAACAGTTATCATGGAGCACTAGCCGCTAAATTGGTTCAGCCTGTTGCGTACACGAGCGTATCCCATAACCTGCATCATATCGTACAGATCCAGCGTCATTGTTCTGCCTGTCAAAGCGATTCTAAGAACCATCAAGTATGATAACCAGTAAGATACTGTAGCTATATCGTCTTGTCTGGGCAAATAACGGCTATCATTCGTCCAGCCAATACATCCCATTCGACCGACTTATATAGGGAAACTGGCACCTCCATAGATTTACCCGCTCCGCTTTCGCCGGTAACGATGAATCAGAGCTGCGCTCCATGATTCCGATTATTGCCCCGATAGAAAGCGCGCTGCGAAGGGATAGGCTGCAAGACCATCCCAGCGATGGCCGCCTTCAAATGAATGGTGGTACAGCCGCTCTTCGTACTCCCAGAGCCTATAAGCATGTCGAGTAAAATCCACCTGCTCCGTCACATTTGCCATCCCGCGTTCTCCGTTGAGCGGATCCTGCGTACCGGTCTCAATAAGTAAAGGCCTCGGCGCGATCAAAGCACCAATGTCGCCCATATCAACAGCATGCCAGAGACGCGGGACATAATTACAGCCGCAGTGTTGGGACTGCTTGAGCAAGGAATCCTTGTATCCGTAAAAATACCCGCTGACGATTGCGCACCCGATCCGTTCATCCATCGCAGCAAGCCATAAGGTTTGCAGGCCGCCCCCGGATAAACCGCCACAGCCGATTTTTTCCGCATCACAGTCTGCACGCCCGCTGATGTAATCGACTAGCCGCATCAAATCCCACGTCCACATCCCAGTTAATGAGCGTCCAAGGCTTATTGCAACATGATTCAATGCCACGCATGTACTATTAAGGAATGCATATTCATCTTCGCGCTGGAGCATAGCCTCCCTTCGCTCTCCGAAGCCTCTGGCATCCGGACAAAAAACGATCATGCCCTGCCGAACGAACGCTTCGCCGTAGCCGTAATTGTAATCGTGAACGGCATCGGCAATCGCTGGGATGTCGGTTCGAGCCGCCGGCGAATATTTACCACCGCTAGAATGACCATGCGGCGTAATTATGGATGGAAGCTTATCGCCGGGCTTCATGCCATCCGGGATAAGCACATAGAACGGCATCCAAATCGACAGCTCCGTTTGAATAAGCCATTTCTCTCGCACATAGCCATTCATCTGCTCGGAGCTCAACATTCGCGGCTCAAGCTCACAGCGCTCCATCTGGTTTAGCCCCGTAATTTCATACAGCTCTGCGACGGTTTCCCGCTTCCAAGCCTTATATTCATCTAATGTCGAAGCCCTTAAGCCTCTGCTTCTGGCTGTGGCTTCAAAGAGGCGCGTTAGCTGCTCCTCAGATGTATAGTAGTGAGTTGTTGGAATCGTTCGATTATTGGACACTACACTTCAACCTCCTTATTCGATTCAACATTCAGCGTTCGTCAGTTCATTCGTAAACATCCGTTTGTATTCGCCTGGGGACATCTTCTGCGCCTCCGATGGCGCATAATGGAATTGGAGCGCGCGCCGCCGATGCGTTGAGAAATTAAACGGCGTACCATGATATAGCAAGCCATGGAAGAACAACGCGCCGCCGGGGTTAAGCGGGATTGCGACATCTTCTTCTACTGGTACGTACCGGTCGCAAATTTGCCAGTCACGAACCGCATAGTGCGGAACTCCGCCATCCCTGTGTGACTGCGGGATCACATGCATACAGCCGTTGCCAAGTCCAGCGTTGTCCAGTGCGATCCAAACGCCGACAACCGCTTTCTCGTAGGACAAGTTCCCGTATGCCATATCTTGATGCCAGGGCTTCTCCCCACCTCCATAGGGCGGCTTAAGAAGCGCTTGGTCTTGTGCTAATTTCACCGGCCCGCCCAGCAACCGTTCGACAACGGATAGAATCGACGGATGATAAGCGGCGGCATGCAGCGCTGTATGCACATCGACAAACTCAGACACTTTACGCACCGCAAGTTCTCGTTCCACATCGGAGGTCAGCTCGTGCTGCGGCTTCGTAAATTGGATTTTCGCCTTTGTTTCCAGATCAAACATCACTTCCATAATCGCCGAAACGGATGCTTCAACCTCACCTTTCTGAAGCACCTGATCGATCGCGATAAACCCTTGTTCTCTGTACGCTTTAACATGTTCTTCCGTAAAATCGTTCAACGACGACAGCGGCGTATAGCACCTGTCAAATCGGTACATCTGCCGGTTGATCTCTTCTGGGTTTTGTAATTTTGTTCGATCCATGCTTCCACACCCATTTCCCATTTATTCCTTTTTTGTTACGATTATCATATCTTTCGTTCAAAGGATTGAAAATGGAAGGAACCGATGCATTTTTGTATGAAAATGCATGAACATACCGAAAGGAGAGCTGCTATTGTTCGCGTTCCGCTGTACAAGTCAGCTAGGCAAAGCCCGTTGTGAGAAAGGATGGGATTGGTCGCCGAAGCTTCCACTTCACGATTATGATTTGTGGTATGCGATGGAAGGCAAAGGAGAGATGTTCATTAATGGCACATGCTATCCGGTCAGCAAGGGCTCCTGTTTTCTGATCCGTCCTGGTGACCGAGTTCATGCCGAACAGGATGAAGAGCAGCGCTTGACGGTCATTTACATCCATTTCACGATACAGGAAGGAAGCTGCGTTACGCTGCCGGGCAGGCACGTGAAGTTCGAGGATACGAGGGTGCCCGAAACTTGCCTGCAGCGGATCGTGGATTTACAGCTGCGCGGCGAAGCCAAGCAAGACGAGGAATTCGATCTGCTCATTCGGCTAGTCATCGTGCATATGCTGCGGCAAGAGGAGGCGATGGCGTCCCCTGTCTCCACGATGCATAAGCAGCTCATTCATAAAGTGATCGATCGTCTTGCAGATGATGAAAAGTCAATCTCCATAGCGGCCTTGGCAGCAGAAGTCAATGTCTCGCCGCGATACTTGAGCCATCTGTTCAAGAAATATACCGGCTACTCGTTGAAAGCGTACATTACGCATGCTCGTATGGAACATGCCCGGTTTCTATTAGCCGAAACGACGATGAACATTACCGAGGTCGCGGCAGCGCTCGAATTTACAGACATCTATCATTTCAGCAAATTATTTAAGCAGCATTACGGAGCCTCACCTTCACGGTTCCGGTTCATCGGTCGTGGCGCCACTAGCCACTACGGAGATTCAACTCCGGAAAAATAAATCAAAGTCCGTTTCGCCCTTATAAGGCCCTCTCTAATGAGGCCAAACTCAATTATAAAAAAAATAGAACTCTGTTCCGATTAAAGAACAGAGTCCCTTGCACTTATTTGCCTCTCATAAATTTCACCAGAATATAAGATTAAGGCAGTCTCCTTGACGGAACCCCAGGAAATCGCAGAGCAAAAGGCATAATGATAATCGTGACCACCACGAGCGCGCCGATTGCCAGCACTCGCTCATATAGAAGTAGCTGTACAAGAAGCGACAGCACGATGCCGCCCAGATTGCCGAACAGGAGCAGCAATCCTGTTACCACGCCTGCAGTTCGCGGCTCTGCCTTGGCCTCGGCGAATGATAGGACAATGGGCAAGTCGGCCAGTAGAAGCAGTCCTGTGAGAGCAAGCAGAGACATAAACAACCAAGCTGGCAAGCCTGCCGCAAGGAAGACTAGCAGCACGACGCTAACCGCGAGCGATAGCACCAGTAAGTGCCTGGCTCGATTCCCTCGCATGGCGAAGTCCGGTAGGAACGCAGCCCCGATAATGCCTGCCGCTGTCATGAGCCCTAGGCCCGTTCCGACCTGCACCGAATTGTAACCGATTGCATCCGCCAGTACCTCAAGCCATGTCGCCAGCGTAATGAAAATCCCAAACCCTGCAAACAGAAGCAGGCTGAATAGGCGCACCCACCGCTGTGACCAAATCTCCCGAAGCGTGCGAATCAGAGGTGCAGGTGCTCCATCCCCCGTCGCTTCCACGTAGAGTGGAGCATGCCGAAGAGCGAGTAACATCGCTGCACAAGCGAATGCACTAACGAAAGCCTGTGTCCAAAGTACGGCAGGAAGTCCGCCCCATTCCATCAGGAAAGGCACCGTCACGTTGGAAATCATAACGCCGACGAACAGGCTAGCCGTGCCAGTAGCAATCGCTATCGGACGTTTTGGCGGTGCCACATAGAGCGCCGCTATTTTGTTAACCGCATTTAGCACTAAGGGCTGCCCCACTGCAATCGCAATCTGACCGATAAGTGAATAGTCATAACCGGGCATAACCCGGATGAACGCACCTACCACGGTAAGTCCCGCTCCCCAGGCTAGCGCGCCGCGGAAGCTACGATCCGCTGCAAAACCAAATGGTATAGATAGAAGAACATAAATAAGCGGAAAAACGAGCGACAGCCACCCGACAGCATCAACCGATACGCCCCACTGCTCTGCAGCATCGGTCGTGACGGGAGTAAACGTAACCCAAAGAATCTGCGTGACAGCCGCAAGCGCGGCATAAGCGATGATGACAGACCAGCGTGATGTTGTTTGGTTCAAGCCGACGCCCCCTTGTTAATTGCTCTCTATAGGAATTGAACTTGTCATTGAGATATTCCTTTCTATTGAATAAATTCCTGTTATGAAAAATAATTATTTTCATCAAAACGCATTCGCAGCAGTGGTCCGCCATTTCTACTGCCACAATCATCAAGCTGGAAATTCCGCGCAATACTGGGATACATCTGCTATCCAAACCTAACATAAACGAAATCTGGCATGAGAAGGCTATGCATGAAGTGATAGTCAAAGGAGTGCCATTACAACCATGCTAAAGAAAATCATCCTATTGGCGGCAATGTCCACTACATTCACTGGATGTCTGCAAAAGTCGCACGAGGCACCTGATCACGTAAGCCAGCCAAATTCGATCTCGAATAAGCGGATTATCGACACCGTGGAGCAGCCCCTACGCATGCAGGCAACGGGTACAGCTATTCGGTTATTTGTGAATGGAAATCAGTCAACAGCTTCCCCGAAAGTGATTAGTGGTGCTACTTATGTTCCCGTACGTGCAGCGGGCGAGCTCCTCAAGAAGACCGTGTCATGGGACGCGGCGACGAAAACGGTCTACATTAATGATCAGAATCAGTCAAGCCCAAAGCCTACGAGTCACACTCTAAAGTTAATTGTTAACGGCAAGCAAGCAACCACCGCCCCTAAAATTATAAATAGCGTTACGTATGTTCCCGTACGAGCAGCCGGTGAACTGCTTATGAAATACGTGACCTGGGATGCCACAATAAGAGCGGTTTATATTAATACCCAAGCGCATAGCAAGGTCATTTACTTCCCAGCAGTCCGCTACCCCCAGACGTCGGCTCATATTAAAAGTGCAATGAGTCGAGGTGAATCCCCGATCTGCACCATTGCTCGGGGAGGAGCTGATCATAATCGGGAGGAGTCACTTAGCGGCATCCCAACTAAAGACGGCTACGATCGAGACGAATTCCCAATGGCCATGTGTGCAGAGGGTGGAGCAGGAGCCGATGTTGCTTATGTTAAGTCCTCAGATAATCGTGGTGCAGGCTCATGGGTAGGCAATCATATGCAGAGTTTCCCTGACGGTACACGCGTACTGATCGTAATGGATACAAACTCAGGTACCGCCGCCCCAGCTAAACCGATTGCGAAACCAACGCCGAAACCAACAACAACACCGAAGCCTGCAACGAAACCCAGTAGCGCTTATTACAAAAACTGCGCTGCCGTAAGAGCCGCAGGTAAAGCTCCGCTACGCCAAGGTCAGCCAGGCTATAGCACCAAACTGGACCGTGACCACGACGGTGTCGCTTGCGAATAATTGCGCCCTACCAAAGAGGCTTCCTAGAAGTTCAATTTGAACTTACGGGAAGCCTCTCTTTTTTCTTGACTAATCAGCCATTCGGGATAAATCCACCTCAATCGAGGAACTTTAATTGCTAATTATTTCTAATGGAGGGAGGCACCTTTTTGTCCACGGAACAGCTCACTCAGTCGTTGCAGAAGAATGAAAGCCTGCTCAGAAATACGTTTAAGGATAGTTACGATATCATCTTCCGGCGTGTCCAAATGTTTGGCGAAATCCAAGCGCTGCTCGTTTATGTAGATGGTTTGGTGGACACCTCGGCACTCGATAATGTCCTGTTAAAGTCTTGGATGTTCGGAACGCCTTCCCTTGAACGAGATAAGCCCATCGCATTTGACAACATATTGGAGCAGCTATTTCCAATTGCAAGCATACAAACAGCGGACAACTTCGAGGATATCGAAAAGGACATCTTGTCCGGCTGTGCTGCCCTATTAATTGACGGCTATGAGTAAACTGTCATTGCAGACTTGAAGGGCTTCGAGCATCGAACCGTCGGAGAGCCTTCCACAGAAGTCACCATACAAGGCCCACGCGAAGGATTTACCGAGAGCATGAACGTGAATACGGCTCTCGTACGCAGGAAGATTCAGAGCAAAGATTTGAAGATGGAGTCCGTAACCGTTGGCAATCTCTCAAGAACGACGATTGTAATCGCCTATATACACGGAGTCGCGCAAGAATCGGTCGTTGAAGAGGTCCGGAATCGCATTCGTAAGGTTCGGATCGATACGGTGCTGAGCGGGAACGTCATTGAGGAGTTTATCGAGGATCAACCGTTTACGGTTTTCCCGCAAGTACAGAAGAGCGAGCGCCCGGATATCGTTGCCTCAAGCCTTGCGGAACGCAAAGTAGCCATATTCATCGACGGCAATCCTCTCGTCCTTATCGTCCCTTGTACATTATGGACTGCCTTCCAGTCGGCTGATGATTACTATGAACGGTTTATCTATGCTTCCTTCACCCGCTGGTTACGAATGCTCTTAATTTTCACTTCTCTATTCCTGCCTTCGTTCTATGTCGCCATTACAACGTTTCACCCTCAATTAATCCCGACAAATTTGCTGCTTAGCATCGCCTCTGCTCGCGAAGGGGTGCCTTTTCCGGCGGTGATCGAAGCGCTGTTGATGGAATTTTTGTTCGAGGGCTTGCGCGAAGCCGGCATACGGATGCCTCGTCAGACAGGTTCGGCCATCAGCATTGTCGGAGCTATCGTTATCGGACAAGCAGCTGTCCAGGCGGGGATCGTATCCGCACCGATGGTTATTGTTGTATCGGTAACCGGAATCGCATCGCTTGTCACGCCGAGATACAACATGGGTATCGCATTTCGTATGCTTCGTTTTCCAATGCTCATCTGTTCGGGGATGTTCGGTTTATATGGCATTACGATGGCGTCCTTATTTCTGCTCATTCATTTAACAAATCTGGAGTCTTTCGGAGTCCCTTATCTAAGTCCGGTCGCTCCAATGGAACGCAGTAAATTAAGAGATATCTTCATCCGAGCCCCATGGTGGACCATACGCACGCAGCCAAGCGGCAAACAAGGAGGCGAATCCAAATGAAACCTCGCGTAGTCGCCCTCCTCTGTGCAGTTAGCTGCATGGCATTCATAACTGGCTGTTGGGATCGGGAAGAACTATCGGATCGCGTATTCGATCTTGCGGCAGCGGCTGATTTGCAGCAGGACGGAACAATTCTGACCTCCGCTCAATTCTTTATCCCTTCCCGGGCAAACACGACTGGCGGTACTTCCGGCGAGAAACCGTTCTTTATCGAGTCGGGTGGCGGACACAGCTATTTTGAGTCCATTCAAATGATGCGGCAAAAGCTTTCTCGCATCGTTACCCGCGGTCATCGACGAAACTTCTACATTGGTGAAGATCTAGCAAAAAAAGGCGTTTATGACATGATGGATGCGTTCACTCGGGATCCAGGCAACCGCATCCGTATGGACATTTGGGTGGTCAAAGGCAATACGGGCTTGGATGTGCTGCAAGTGCCTTACCCGCTGGAGAAAATCCCTTCCGTCGCATCGGTCAAAATCCATCGTGCGGTTGGCGGCTCTATAGGCACATCATATCTCGGCTTCTTGCTCGCTTCGAATGAAGAAGGCAGCTGCCCTACTTTGCCGGCCGTTGATATCGTGCAGGGAGCTTCCCCGCAAAGAACGATCCGATTCTATGGACGTGCGCTGTTTAACCACGATTATAAACTCGTCGGATATTTGAATTTTATCGAGGCCTCCTATCGCCTGTGGATGCTTAATGGACTCAAGTACCTTGACTTAGCTGAACGCTTCCCGGATCAAGGCGGCGGAATCGTCGGTGTCCATGTCACCCAATTTGGCAGCAAGCTAACAAGCAGCATCTCTGGGACAAACAAAGTAAAGATGGAGATTGAGCTTACTGGCGGAGGGCATGTCGGCGAGAACGAGACGAAGCTAGACCTAAGCAAACAGGAACATCTCCAGATCGTGCAGGATCGGTTCAATGCGAAGACGAGCGAGCATGTCCTCGAGATGATCAAGAAGGTGCAGAAGCAATATGGTACCGACGTACTCGGCTTCAGCACCGTTCTAAATCGGCAGCATCCGATGCGTGGGAACAAATGAAGGGACAATGGGAGGCGATTTTCCCAAATGTTGAAGTAACGGTCCATGTCAATTTGAAATTAAAGCATATCGGCCTCGTGGGTCCGGCGCTAATAAGTGAAAAGTGAGTGATAGGATGAAGATCTCGGGTTATCAGCTATTTTGGCTCGTATATACGCTCGATTACGGGAAGACTGCCATATTCACCATATCACCCGCAATACTAGCAGCGAAACAAGACGCTTGGCTGTCCATCATCGCTGCGAGCTTGATCGGTTTAGTGACGACCTATATTGCCGTGAAAGTCAGCTTGCTCCATCCGAAGCAAACGTTTATTCAATACACGCAAACTATTCTAGGAAAGTGGCTCGGAACCGTCATCCTCATCCCGATCTTCCTGATGTGGATTGCGATCACAGGCTTGATATTAAGAGAGTTTGCAGATTTCGTCTTCATTGCCTTATTCAGCAAGACGCCGCTCTGGACGATCAGCCTCATCATGCTAGCTGCCGTTGTTTACATCACTTCCACAGGCGGGCTTACCAGCATAGGCCGATGCAGCGAAATTATCGGACCGATTAGCATCATCGGCAGCCTGCTCATTATTTTGCTTAGCGTGAAGGATTGGAACTTGTTCAATCTATTGCCGGTATATGCCAATACGGGCTTGCTGCCCATTATGAAAGGAAGCTTATTTCCAGCCTCCTTCATCGCGGAATCGTTCATGATCGTCATGCTGATCGCCTTCTTGCCTAAACCAGAGCGTGCGATGGCGGCATCTATATTGGGCGTTACAGCTGCCTCCATTTCCATCCTGTTCATCACTTTCATCGTCATCTTGGTCTTTGGCCCGCATTTGGCAGGGCATTTTGTTTACCCCATCTATTCCGTCGTCACCTATATTTCGGTCATGGAGTTTATTCAGAATATTGATGTCATCATCGTCCTGCTCTGGATCATCGGCATCTTCATCAAACTCGCCCTCTATTTCTTCGTGACCAGCTACGGTACGGCACAATTGTTACGCTTTCCGAAATGGAAGAAGAGTATATGGCTCATAACGCCAATCGTATTTGCCATCTCTCTCATACCGCGAAATATTGACGATACAATCGATTTCGCTAACTTTTGGCGTGATGTGATCTTCCCCGTCAATTTGGTCGGCATCCCGATATTGTTATGGATTGTTGGGTCGATTCGCAAGAAATACCGCGCAAATGCAAAAACCGTATGAAGCTCTAAGCTCCATACGGTTTTGTATTTTTAAAGCACTCTTCTTCCCCACATAATCCGATCATCCCAATTGCCCAGCAGCTTCGTAATCGTGACCCCAGGATTCCCATACGTCTGAAGCACCTGATTATTGCCGATATAGAGCCCGACATGTCCGACGATATTGTTCGTCTTGTACCGGCCCGGCGTATAGAAGAAGACGATATCGCCAGGGATAAAGTTCTTACGTGACACATATTTGCCTACGGTCGATTGTGAACGCGAGGAACGTGGCAGATCCACCCCGACATGCTTGAAAATATGCTGTATAAACGAGGAGCAATCGAACTTGCGGCTCTCCGCATAGGCCGCTGCATTGAATTTGTAATCCACGCCCATGTAACGCTTCCCATACGAGATGACCTCGTCGACTTTATCCTGATCGGCCGTGTTGTTCCCGTTCTCGACATCATTGCCATTGTTGCCGTTATTGCTGTTGTTGCCGTTATTTCCGTTATTGCCAGGTCGGCCTCCACCGATGTAATTCCCGTATTCATCATAGTTGTCGGGATTATCGTAGTCGGGATTGTCATCGCCCGTGCTCATATCCGTCGACTGGGCACGGAACTGATTCGTTCCAGGAGGTGTATTCACTAGCTCATTCGTAGGCGGCTGATGCTTCTGCGCCTCAATAATAACCGTACTGCTGCCGGAGTCCCATCGAACAGGCTGCTGGATGAGCTGAGACAAGGAGCGAAGCTCCAGACAGACGTTGTTGTCAATCATTCGCGGCGCATCACTCAGCAGAATCTGCTGATCGCCAATCTTCGCTTGTTTCGAGCCTACTTTAAACGTGTAAACCGGATCTGCATACCCCATTGAAGCGACGTGATTTTTCGGATTCTCATCGAAGCGGTACTGCATATATGTAGCCGCCCGCTCCGCAGGTATCCATACGCCGCCCTTCTCTTCCCAATGCCTCGTCTTAATCGTGGATGCTTGTCCTTGCGCTTTCAAATTAACGACTGAGCCTGCTGTGTTATTCTTTGTGACGGTGCTGCCGCCGCTGCCGCTGCCGCTGCCGCTGCCGGACGAGCACGAAGTAAGAAGCAGTACAGTGCTCGCAAGCAGCATCGAACGTTTCAGCATCTATCGTTCCTCCCTTTTATGGTGATCAGCCACTTGTGGTTTGATTTTCCACACGGACATGTAGTATCACCTCAAAGGCAGCGAACTATGCGCCTGCAAGCAATTGCCCTGCTGCCCATTCCTCACTCGCCGCGAGTACATATGCTGACGGAAAGGAGTGAACTTAAGGTGCCACAGTATCGGATCATCGTTGATTTATCCGACCGCCAATTATATTTGTTGGATGGCAATATTGTCGTCAGAGGTTTCCCTGTAGGTATAGGCAAGATGCTCACAAGGACGCCAACTGGCGAATACGAGATTATTAACAAGCAGCCGAACCCCGGTGGCCCTTTCGGCGTGCTATGGATGGGCTTGTCTAAGCCGCATTACGGCATCCACGGAACGAGTGATCCAGGCTCGATTGGCAGAATGGTATCCCACGGCTGCATCCGAATGTATAATGAGGATGTTCTGGCATTGTCCGCACTTGTCCCGATTCATACGCGAGTGACCATACGGCCATAATCACATCGCTTCCGTTTAAAATGCACCTCAAGCTCATGCAACATTGTGACATGTTGGTGCGTCTACATAGTACAAAGGCAAATCAAGGAATCCAATAACTTTCGAGGTGAATGAATGTGAAAAAACCGCTACTCGTCATAACCATGCTTGTTGTGCTGTTTCTGGCTGTAACTCAGTCTGTGTGGGCGTTCTCCGATACGAAGAATGATCCGAATGATGCGAAAATCACAGAGCTGCAGAAACGCGGTATTTTGAATGGCAATGCGAGCAAGAATGATCAATTTGCGCCAAACGGCACGCTGACTTATGCTGCAGGCATTACAATGCTGGTGAAAGGGCTTGGGCTGAACATTGATGATCTCCGTTTCTTCAAAAAGCCTGAAGTGTCCGACAGCTTCTCCATGATGAAGAATGATGCCTGGTATGCAGATACCTTCATTATCGCGGCGTACAATTCGCTCGATCTCGCTAGGGATACGAACCCTGCAGCGAACATGACACGCGAGCAGTTCGCGCATCATCTTTACAAAGCGCTCATTCGCTCAGGAGACTTTGCCTTCGACGATCTCGGAGTCGTATTGAAGGATGAGGCTGACGTAAATCCAACTTTCATGGGCAGCATTCAAACGTTGATCACAACGCATATTATTGGGATAGATGCGAGCCAGAAGTTCAATCCGAAAGCCGCTATTACGCGTAGCGAAGCTGCTGGCTGGCTCTACAATACAATTAAATTCGTGGAGGACCAACCATCGATGCCAGTTGAACAACCGGACTCGTCACCGCTCTTTGATGTGAAGCTTACAACGACAGCTGTTAATAACGATGTCAATGCTGTAACGGTGTCCGCTCAGGCACCGAATCCAGGCTACGGCGTACGAATTTCCTCGATCTCCTTCGAGGGCGATCAAGCCATTATTTATGTAGAGCCAACTTACCCGGATAAGGATAAAATGTACCCGCAGGTCATTACCGAAGTGAAAGCAGTCACTTATGTATCTTCTGCCTTCAAGCCAGTTCTCGGCGTATCTGGCAATTCCATTGGCGGCTCGACCGGAATCATCGGAGATAACGGCACCTCTGCCGCGGATTCTGATGGGACTGCGACATCAGCTGCGGAGAATCAATAAAAGCGAAGAAAGACCCTTCTAGCGAACTAATCGTTCGCTAGAAGGGTCTTTCGTTGTTAGGGCATAAAACCTGCCTGCCCGAAGTAAACTGCTCCTTCGGGCATATGCCGCTTCAGCTCGTCGACGAAGCGGTCCGCCGTCTCCGGCGTATAGAGCTCGCCATGGCCGAGCTCCCCATAACGCTCGGCCATCCCCAGCTGCGCCGAGCGCTTCCCGTTGCTGCCATCGCCGCGGAAGAAGTCGTCGACGACGACGCGCGGTGCCGCTTCCGCCAGCAGCGCGGGGAACGCTTCGCTGCATGGCAGCAGCGGTGACACGGCTGCTTGCACGGCGATGCCCGCTTCGCGAAGCGAGCGAAGCGCGCGCAGCCTTGCGGCGATTGGCGGCGCCGCAGGTGTCAGCTCTTTGCGGACGGATTCGAGGTCCGTTTCCACCGTCATGCTGACACGAACATGAGCGCCAAGTCGCTGCAGCAAGTCGATGTCTCGCTCGACAAGCGGACTGCGCGTCTGAACGATCACGAATGCAGGTGGCGCTTCGACCATCACCTCAAGCACTCGGCGCGTCACCTGCTCTTTGAATTCCGCAGGCTGGTAAGGGTCGGTCGCGGATGACATAAAGACGGTCACTTCACCTTTGGATAGCGCTTTATGCCACTCTTTGCGGAACTGCGCCTCATCCAGCGGCTTGGCGTCCACCCACTCCCCCCACGGCTCGTTCCGAAACAGCGCAATGGGCATTCGCCTTACATAACAATAGGAACATCCGAAAGCGCAGCCCGTATACGGATTCAGCGTGTAGCTATAACCTGTCAAATAACCGGATGCCGGGTTAAGCAGGCGGATAGGCGCTTTCTTCTTCATACTCGCCGGCTTCGAATCAGCCATCTCTCGCAGCCTCCCTACCTAGCAGCTTCAGCCTCAGTTACGCGATTAGCTGCATCCTGCTGCACTGTATGTTCTTTGATCGCCCAATCAATCTCTAGCATGCCGAGTTCACGCAAATACCCATTCGCACGCGAGAACGGCTTGCTTCCGAAGAAACCGCGTCGCGCGGCAAAAGGACTCGGATGCGCCGATTCAATCACACGGTGCCGGCTCGCATCAATAGAAGCTGCCTTCTCCTGCGCATGCTTGCCCCACAGGATGAACACAATTGGCAGCTCTCTCGCATTCAGTGCCGCAATGACAGCATTGGTGAACCTCTCCCAGCCGATTCCCTTATGCGATGCAGGCTCTCCGGCTCTCACCGTCAATACCGTATTGAGCATCAGCACACCCTGTTTCGCCCACGATTCCAGACAGCCGTGCTCCGCAATCTCGCAGCCGAGGTCCTCCTTCAGCTCTTTATACATATTTTGCAGCGATGGCGGTGTCTTGACTCCGTGCCTCACAGAGAAGCTAAGTCCGTGCGCCTGACCCGGCCCATGATAGGGGTCTTGCCCAATAATGACGACACGGGTAGCCGCATATGGCGTGAACTTCAGCGAATTAAATACATCGACCTGATCCGGATAGATCGTCTCCGATTCATATTGCTCCGTAAGCTGCGACATGAGCTGCGTGAAGTAAAGCTTCTGCGACTCCTCCATCAGTACGAATGACCAGTCATTCACAACATTCCAATGCATAACGTCCTCCATATAATGAAATAAAAACCTCCCCTGCAGCCATTCTGACTTTCAATCAGAAAGAAGCAAAGGAGGTAATAATTCGTCGACTACTTAGCTATGATTCTATCATGCCCATTGCAAAAGCACAAAGCGATTACTTATGCAGCATGTGGAACACTTGCTCCACGTCCTTGTCGCCCCGACCGGACAAGTTGAGAATCAGTATCTTGTCCTTATCTAGCGTTGGTGCGAGCTTCTTCGCATAGGCAACCGCGTGCGAGCTTTCAAGCGCAGGAATAATACCTTCCGTCCGCGAGAGCTCCTGGAACGCTTCAAGCACTTCTTCATTCGTTACCGTGACATACTCCGCACGGCCGTTTACTTTCATATTGCTGTGCTCCGGTCCGATACCCGGATAGTCCAGCCCAGCGGCAATCGAATACGTCTTCTTCGGGTTGCCTTCCTCATCGAGCAGCACGAGACATTTGAATCCGTGCAGCACGCTAGGCACGCCTTCCGTGAGCGACGGCGCTTGATCAGGTTCAACGCCGATGAGACGAACGGATGGCTCGTCGATATAGTGAGCGAACGCCCCGATTGCGTTACTGCCACCACCGACGCAAGCGAGGACGGCATCCGGCAGACGACCTTCTTTTTCGAGAATTTGACGCTTCGACTCTTCACTGATGACCGATTGGAAATGCTTCACCATCGTCGGGAACGGATGCGGCCCAACCGCCGAACCGAGCAGATAGAACGTATTGCGATAGTTCGCGATGAGATCATTCAACGCTTCGTCTACAGCATCCTTCAGTCGGCCTTGGCCCTTCTCAACCGGGACGACTTTGGCGCCTAGCAGCTCCATTCGGAACACGTTAAGCGATTGACGGCGTGTGTCCTCTGCCCCCATGTAGATGATGCATTCCATGTCGAACATCGCACATGCCGTCGCTGTTGCAACTCCGTGCTGTCCTGCGCCTGTTTCTGCAATGACGCGCTTTGCGCCCATTCGTTTGGCGAGCAGGATTTGTCCGATTACATTATTGATTTTGTGCGCGCCTGTATGGTTTAGGTCCTCGCGTTTCAAATAAATCTTCGCGCCGCCCCACTTCTCGGTTAGCTGCTTCGCATAGGTTAGCGGATTCTCCCGGCCTACGTATTCGCGCAGATAGTAACGGTATTCTTCAATGAATTCAGGGTCGTCTTTGTACTTAAGAAACTGAGATTCCAGATAATCTAACACTTCCTGCAGTTCAGGTGGAACGAAGCTACCGCCAAACTCGCCAAAATATCCTCTTTCTGCCATCTCTCCAGCCTCCATAAGATCAATTCGTTAACCTATGTAACCCCTTCCATTTTAAGGATGTATGTCTCTTTTTGTCAAAAGAATTCTAGATGCACGCAAAAAAAAGGACGGAGCGATTAATAACTGCTTTGTCCTGTTTTGAAGTAAAACGATCTCTGATCTTCGTCGATAATGGTTAACCTTGAGAATTGATATAATTTGTAATAAATGTGAATACGTCATTGATCTTGTACGGATTGTGTCCTGCTGTGCTCTCACTTGTAAATTGAGTTTCGACTGCTGCGATCAAACTAACTTGAATCGTTTCATTATCAATTACTGCATTAATCGCTGCAAGTGCGGCTGTAGAAATGCCGTCGCTCACATCGCGGTATGCAACATGATTCACATAAGCCGTTTGCAATGCTTCGAAATCATCAACCGTTATGCTCTCATTAGAGGCTAATTTCGTTGAAAAAGCCAATTTCGCTGTTTCATATGCGACACCATGATCAAATGCGGATTTCACAGCTGCGATTGATTCATAGCCGCCGTCCGGCATCGAATCGATGACGTAATTGGCAACCGATCCCTGACGGTTTTTCGCTATAAAGGTTGAATCATTATAGGCGGTCAATACTAGACCTAAGCCGCTTGCATTCGTTTCAAGTACTAATTCCATCGCAGCTTTATCATCAGCTCCGTCAACTGCAGCCAGCAAATTAATTAGCACATACACATCATTGATCTTGTACGGATTGAGTCCTGGGCTACTTTCATCAGTAAACTGTGCTTCGACTGCTGCGATCAAACTAACTTGAATCGTTTCATTATCAATTACTGCATTAATCGCTGAAAGAGCGGTTGTCGAGATGCTATCGCTCACTCCGCCACGGTACACAACATGGTTGTTGTATGCCGTTTGCAATGCTTCGAAATCATCAACCGTTATGCTCTCATTAGAGGCTAATTTCGTTGAAAAAGTCAATTTCGCTGTTTCATATGCAACACCATTGTCGAAAGCGATTACTACAGCTGCGATTGATTCATAGCCGCCATCCGGTCTAGAGTCGATGACGTATTGCGCAACCGATCCCTGACGGTTTTTCGCTACAAAGGTTATATCATTGTAGGCGGACATTTCACCCATATCCAGACCTAAGCTTTCTACATTCATTTCAAGCACTGACTTCATCGTCACTTTATCCGTAGCTCCATCAACTGCTGCCAGCAAATTAATGAGCGCATATACATCGTTGATCTTGTACGGATTGTGTTTTGGAGTACTTTCATCATTAAATTGAGCCTCAACAGCTGCGATCAAACTAGCTTGAATTGTTACATTGTCTATGACGGCATTAATCGCTGCAAGAGCGGCTGTCGAAATGCTGTCGCTCACTCCGTCACGGTACACAACATGGTTGTTGTATGCCGTTTGCAACGCTTCGAAATCACCAACCGTCACTCCCTCATCAGAGGCTAACTTCGTTGAAAAAGTCAGTTTTGCTGTTTCATAAGCCACACCATGGTTGAATGCGGATTTCACAGCTGCGATCGATACGTATCCATTCTCTGGTCTTGAATCATATACGTAATTCGCAACCGATGTCTGACGGCTTTTAGCTTGGAAATTTGTTTCATTATAAGCAGTCAGGTTGAGTTTCAAATCCGATGCGTATGTTTCCAGTGCAACTTGCATTGTATCTTTAGACGCACCGTTAATCGCAGTTAGTGCAGCGCTACTCGTATTATTATTACTACTATCGCTACCTACGCTAGTCGTGTCATTATTTCTAAGATTGATCGGCGTGGTTTCAAAGGAAGAATCTTTCGCCGTTTCCTTAACAGTCGCATTCTCAATCGTACCTAGTCCAAGAACCTTCAGTACAGCATTCAGCACAAGATTGATAACCTTCGCATCTTCACTTAATTTAAGCTCGACGTCTTCTGATTCCTGATTGACGTTAAAATCATTCACGGAACCTTCCAACATATCGATTGTCATCGTAGAAGATGAAACGTTAATCTCATCGAAAGTTCCCTTTAGCGTGACAACTGAATCGTTGGGCAATAGATTTGATAGATTCACAATGTCAAATCCCGTACCCTTGTCAGTATTCGACTCCAGCTTCGCTCCAGATTGCAATGTGACTTCTTTGATTGAAGTCGAACCTTCCGCCACGATTCGAATTTGACCGGTCGCTTTATCCACGAATACCGTAACAAGAATCGAATCCTTGATGTGAATCGAATTCACGCCTCCGCCTTTAACGGTCGTCGTGCCTTTAACGGTAACATTATTAAGGAATACATCGCCTTCGCCGATTCCTTCAGCAAGAAGCAGATCGCCTTCGATAATGACGTTTTGGAGGCTTACACCAGTAGTAGCAATGACTACGTTGCCCTTAATCGTTTCGCTTCCGGAAGCAGGTCCGTATGTACCGGCTGTATTATAAGTTGTTGTTGTTGCATTCTGTGTGGTCTGTGTGAGAGCTCTGTCCAAAAGCACAACAGCCTCTGCCCGCGTTAGCTGTTTTTTCGGTTGGAACGCTTGATCAGCAATGCCTTGAAGCAGGCTTAGGGATGCGATTGCCCCGACAGCCCCTTTGCTCCACTCCGCGATTTGATCCTTATCGAAAAACACGCTAGTACCATCCGCTTTATTGTCTAATTTAAGCAATTTCGCAACAATAACAGCCGTTTCCTCACGAGTAATCGTGCGATCAAAACGTATCGTAGAGTCCGCATAGCCATGAATATAACCAGCGTTTACCGCCTTTTGAACAACTTCGTATTTCCAATCCTTGTTTTTCAAATCTTTGAATTGAATATCCGAGACTTGCGTAAATCCAAATGCACGATTAATAAGTGCCATCAATTCACCGCGGCTAATTGACTTGTCCGGCTTAAAGGAACCATCACTATACCCGTTGATTAAACCTTTTTCGATCCAGCTCTTAATTTTAGTTTCTGCCCAGTTTCCTTCAATGTCCGACCCTGTAGCCTTCTGAGTGGCAAAAGCTTGTGAACTGAATACAAGCAGCAAGGTCAAAATCATGATAATCGATTTCTTAAATAATGATGACTTTGTCATATCTAACCCTCCGAGTCTTATTTGTTTACTACTATTCATTCCATGATCGCTAAGAGAATGGGAAAAACAGGATATATAAATGAGTATAACGAACTAGTTTCAAAGTTGTCAATTTATATCGTATTTTGTCGAAAAGTAGTATTGCAACATTAACAGGCTAATCATCGGGCGAGTATCTCCATAACACAAAATGAAAATCTAACAAAACTCTAATACGCATTAGAGATGTTCCTTAACACGATTCACATAAAGTAAACTTATCCACCGTTGAAAGTGAGGAATTTTTTTTGAAACAGCTATTCCAATCCATAAGGGCTAAAATTTTAATTATTCTGCTGCTTGTTGGACTTGTTCCTTTACTCGCCGCATCATCGCTATTCATCTACCTGCTTAGCGGTAATCTGAAGCAAAATGCAGAGCAAACTCTCGAGCAGCGCGCCCAGCTGAACGCAAATGACTTAGATACATGGATGACTCAGAAAATTAACACACTCGTCAATGTCACGAACGCGCATCCCGAGTTTATGGAAGCAAAGCCGGAACAGGTGCTGCAAGTACTGCGCACTCTAACTCAGAGCGATAAAGAAGTCGATGATTTCGCTTATGTGGATCCGAGCAAGATGGCATACGACACCAAAGGTCCTGTATTCGACGCCTCGACCTTCACGAACATCATCCAAGCGGAGAAGCAGAAGAAGTTGCAAGTTTCCGATATTCTCGTGAAGGCAGGAACGGACCAGAAGATTGTCATCGTCGATAATCCGCTCGTGAATGCGAAAGGCGAGTTCCGCGGACTAACGCAGGAGCTTATTCTGGCGGATGAAATTTTGAAGCGGATAGAAACCATCAAATTCGGAACAAATGGATTCGGTTATTTGGTATCGCCTTCGGGAACGATCCTCGTCCATCCTAATGCAGATTTTATCGGGAAGAATATATCGGATGTCGCATCGAGCGAAACCGCGAATACATTCAAGCAAGTGGCGCTTACCTCCAATGAAGGATATTTCACGGATAATTGGGATCAGCAGCTGAGAAGCACATCTTTTGCCGAGATGAAGTCTACCGGATGGAAAGTGGTCATTACCATCCCGCAGACCGAACTCATGAAAGAAGTTAATAGCCTTACCCGAACGATCATCATCATTATCGTCATCTGTTTGCTAGGAGTCATTGCGCTCGCTGTTGTCGTAGCACGCCTCTTTCAGAAGCCGGTGCTGCAGATCAGCGCCTTGATGGAGATTGTCGCAGATGGTGATCTGAGAGAACGTCTGGACGCGAACGGTCACGATGAGATCAGTGCGTTGAAGCGACATATTAACACGATGCTGGATGCCATGCAGAGCATGATCGGCAAAGCGCTCCAGACATCAAGAAGCGTTGCAGCCGCAAGCAGCGAGATTTCACTCAGTACCGACGAAGTAGCACGAGGCAGCATGAGTCAGGCTTCAGCTTCGCAAGACATCTCCGATCTGTTCCAAGGATTGTCAGCGGCAATACGAGGTATCGATCATATCTCCGCACAAGCCTCTGCGTTATCCGAGCAAACGGTTGCCATCGCTGTGAGCGGTGGTGAAGATGTGAATTCATCAATTGAGGGCATGCAGCAGTTGAAGGAGAAGATGACACTGTTAGAGCGAGACTCCGCAAAGATCGGTGAAATCATCGATATCATCGATGAAATTTCCGAGCAGACGAATTTGCTCGCGCTGAACGCGGCCATTGAGGCTGCACGTGCGGGAGAACAAGGTAGGGGCTTCGCCGTCGTAGCCGAGGAAGTACGGAAGCTTGCTGAACGTAGCGGGGAAGCAACTAAGGAAATTACAGAGATCATCAAGCAGATGCAGCAAAATACAGAAATGAGCGTAAATGCGGTCTCCGAAGGGGCTATCCAATCCCAGAAGACATTCACCGCTTTTGATCAAATCGCCCAAATTGTCAATGAAACCGCGCAGAAGGTTAAAGAGATTAAACTTGCAAGTAACTCTCAATTAATGCAAACTGGGAAAGTTATGGAAGCGATTGAATCCGTCGCAGCAGTTAGCGAAGAGACAGCTGCTTCCGCTGAGCAAACGGCGTCCTCTTCGCAATCTCTTGAGTACCTCGCAGAAGAGCTTAGCAGAACGGTTGATCGGTTTAAAGTGAATAGCTGAGTGCCTCGTAAGCCAACGCTAAAAAACCTCCTTATCCATCTGAAGTGATTGGATGGACAAGGAGGTTTTTCTGCTTTTGCCGAAAGAATTCTGGATAACTATGCACCCAAGCAGCAGCATTATGCAGAATCTCGCGGTATGCACGGAATGAAGCGTTCAATCGACCCGTCAAAAGGAAACTGCCTCAGAGCAATGCGCTCCTGCAAGCGCTCGACCTCTTGCCTCACCCTAGCAATCAACTCGGGAGGATATTCGAACTTCGCGGCGTGACTAACAAATTCATCCTCGTCAACGATCTCCCACTTGCCGCGCTTATAGATGAGGTCAATATCCAAATCTACGAATGTAACCATGCAGCCTTCCATTCTGGCCGGCTCACTGATGTTGCAATAGTACTGAGCAATTTTCCCATTGATGACATCTGCGCTCACCGTAAACCAGAAATCGAACGGGAAACATTCGATCGTCCAGTTTTCCACAATAAATGTCTTCCCTTTCGTAAAATGCTTCAGCTTCCTTCCATAGTGTCCGAGAACGAAAATATGCGAGTCTGTTCGCTCAAGCAGCGTGGTACGCCATTCATAATGCGGGCGATCGCCATATTTACGAGCTTGTATGGTAACGCTCGCAGACAACCACTTCGCGGTTTCTTCGAGGATCGTAAGATCACGAAGAAGCATGAATCTATCCGATTCGTCCACGTTTTGTTGAAGCGCTGCCTTCATGATTTCTACTGCAGCGTCTATATCCATCCATTCTACCTGCATCCCGAGGGCAATTTCTTCATCCGTTAGAGAAATGCTAGTAGAATGCTGCACGACTTTCCCTGCATAACAAGAGGAATGCTGGAGGAACGCGTTGCTAACTTTGTGCTCCTCAATATACCCTAATTCATGAATCACTTCCGCAATGCAGCCTGTTTCCTCCAGAATTTCACGCAGGAAAGCACTCTGAGGATCTTCCCCCTCTTCAACGCCACCACCAGGCAGCTTGTAGAGCTGCAGCTTCGTCATATGCATCATCGCTACTTTCCATTCGCTGTCGAACAGAACGCCTCTGGCAGCATAGCGGGAGACGGTATCTAACCATTTTGGCGTGTCACCAGACCAGTCGCTGTCCGTAATTCTTCTTATTAATTGCATCTGCTAGCCCTCCTTAACCAGAGAAGGACGCTTTCGGGCTGACCTTACAATGCGATCCATGGACCCGTTCACGTCCAACTCGTAATTCGAATTATGGCAGTTGTCCTGAGCCTGCGTAGCGCAATGAGTTGCTATTCCACGTATAGATGGCTTCCGCTGCATTCCAGCCGCCTCATCTAAGTATTTCTTCCAGTACATATGGATTTTGCCCTTCGCATCAATTTCGACGCCTTGGTCGCCCATCGTGCTGAGCACTTGGTTGTATCCGTTGCTCTTTAACCGGTATACGTACATTTGTGTGTTGGACGGCCCGTAACCAAACGATACAGCTACGTGTTTCTCCTTGTTATTCATTGTTCAGATCAGCGGATTTCAATAATCTAATCGTTTCATGCGGGTACTTCTTCTTCAAAATGGATTGCGGACTGACAGCGGCCGCGCTTGCGGGATTCGGGTTAAGACCGACAGCCAGAACGAGTAATGCGATGAGTTACACGAGTGCGATGTGTTTCTTCATGAGTGCCCCTTTTTTAAACAAAATAATGTTTAATCAGGTTAATTTTACCACACAGGACATCTGAAATCATCAGACCTTAACAGGAGGTATCATTGCGTTGGCGTGTCCTGCTTATAAGTGAATTACCGGCTGATATTGCCAGCACCCCTTCTCTAAATTCACCTATACTCTATGAAATATGAGCAAACAAAACTGGCATCCATCATGACACCTTCTTCTGCATCAAATGTAATTGTATAAGTCCCCCACCTTCCATCTAAAATCCTCCCTTAAACCGTTACATCCTGCCCTTGAATAACGAACGCACATTCGCATATAATAAGAACAAACGTTCCTCTCCTTAGGAAGTGAAAATCATCAATGAAAGATCGCATCATCATGCTTATTGACTGTCAATCATTCTACGCATCGGTGGAGAAAGCAACTCATCCTGAATACGCCAATAAACCTGTCGTTGTTGCTGGTGATCCTGAACGCCGTAGTGGGATAATCTTGGCTGCTTGTCCAATCGCCAAAGCTAAGGGTGTAAAAACGGCAGAGCGCTTAGGTGAAGCTTTAGCCAAATGTCCAGAATTGGTTGCAATTCGACCACGTATGCAAACCTATATAAGCGTCTCTTTAATGATTACAGAGGCATATAAAACGTTTACTCCTCTCGTTGAGCCATGGAGTATTGATGAGCAATTCTTAGATTTATCTGGATCGACATCACTCTTTGGTTCTCCGTTTGAGATCGCAAGACAAATACAGGCAACAGTTATGCTATCGACAGGCGTATGGGTACGAGCTGGAATTAGTTCGACCAAAGTACTTGCAAAGATGGCTACAGACAATTTCGCAAAGAAAAGTGAATCTGGCATTTATGAACTGCCGCAAGATCGGCTCGAATCTACTCTTTGGCCTTTGACCATAAATAACATGTACATGGTTGGTTCTAAAATGACGATGCATTTTATGCGTATGGGCATAAATACAATTGGTGATCTAGCGCGGCTGGAATTGTATGAAGTTAAGCGTCGTATGCGTTCTCGTATGGGTAAACAGAGTGATATTAAGGCAACGTACTACTGGCAAACGGCACGAGGAATAGACCCTAGCCCTGTCGTCTCTGGATCGATTGTCGCTCCAAAATCTATTGCTCGTGGTCGAGCTTTACGTTGGAGTAATTATCAAACGTTAGAGGAGATTGAACCGTTACTGCTGGAATTGGTGATCGAGGTCTGTCGTACAAGTAGACACTATAAATATCATGGTCATAAAGTCTCTGTCAGTGTTGGAACGACGAACGGTGTAGCCTCAAGCGGATTTAGCCGTCAGATGACTCTTAGTGATCCGAGTTGCTTGGAGCATCACATTTTAAAAGCTGCACACAATTTATTCTTGGCTCATTGGGATGGCAATCCTCTAACTCATCTTTCTGTCGATCTATCTCAATTAAGTGACAACAGCGTTTACCAACTCGACATGTTTGAAGACTTACCACGACATCATAATTTGGCTTTAGTTAAGGATTCGATCAAAAACAAATTCGGTGAAGCTTCTATATTAAGTGCGTCTTCGCTGCTTAAATCAGCCCAGGCGAGGGAAAGAGCCAATATGATTGGAGGCCACTTTAAATGAGTAAATTACTTGAAGGAAATGGCAGATGGGAAACGAAATTCATGTCCCCAGAACATCGTGAGCAACTTATCGAGCAGAACAACCCAAATAAACCAGCACCACTTCAGTTGTCACAACAAACGATGGAACTTGTACGCGAATCCGTACTGTTGCCAATTATGATGACGATAGTCGATAATAACCGTTTAGAGATTGAACGTTCGAATCATACTCTAAAGTTGCTTTATGCAGATTCAGCCAGATTATTGTTAGGCGTAATACATTCTGATTTGGTTAAAGTAAAAAAAGAACTGAGAGAGAATCAGATTAAAGTCATTGAGGATGAACGAATTGATGACGCTGTTCATTATAAATTTTTCTACAAAGGCTATGAACACAAATTTGCTTTGATGCGTTTCGTCGTTCGCTCAGAGGTGAGTGTACGTCTTGGCAAATATATCGCAAATATCGAAGCTATGTTTAATAAGATACTAAAAGAAGGAAAATCTTGAAATTGTGTTGCGGCTTCAACATCCCATCGATTATCATAGTCGATGGGTTTCACTTTATCTACATCTCCTGCTCTTGGGATTAGGGAAATTTCGGAGTAATGACAGAAGAAATAAGCGAGGTATGATTATATTGGCGAAATCAAAAATTCCTAAACGTCCTACGCGAGATGAGTTTGTATTAGAGGAGTTAGGTAATCAACTTTCAGAAGCATTCCATGACAGTTCAACAATCGAATTGAGCGTGTGGGGATGGGAAGATACCGTACGAGGACAGATTGTCAAAATGGACTCTAGAACAGGCAAAGTACACGTTAATACATCAAATGGAGAAGAGAAGGTTCCATTTATGGATATTATGAGTATGAATTATCCGAGGGATTAAATAGAGTTAACTGGACTTCATCTCGATTGAAAAAAACACCCAAGGGATTATCGGATAAAGCGCCTTGCTCAACGCACCATTGAATCAATTGCATTAGGATGTCGTTAACTTTCGTGATACGCATAACAAAAATACCTCCTTTGCAATATCTGATTTAGTCAGATATTGCAAAGGAGGTAATAGCTTTTACGAATATCCTGTGTGGTAAGTTTAAACGCACAGGATTATATGGTTTAAATATAAGTACATACACCACGTGAAAATAAAAAAAACCTTGATTCATCAAGGTTTCTTGTTGGATGCCGAGGACGGGAATCGAACCCGTACGGTGGTCACCCACCGCAGGATTTTAAGTCCTGTGCGTCTGCCAGTTCGCTGAACAGGCATGTGCCAAAGCATCAGTCATACTAGCACATACACCGGCAACCGCATTCTGGAAAAAGAAAACATAACATCGTGCAATGCAGGTAGCTCCAAATCATGAGGGATATCAAAACTGTTTGAATATATGGCATCAAGCCCTTGTTCAGAGAGAAGGGCAAATACTTCTTGAACGGAACGATAAAGATTAAATTTCGGTTCCTTCGTCCGGGTAGCCAAATATCGGAGTATAAATGCAATAGTCGCTATTTGCTGCTGTGAAATTATCGTATCCAAGCGAGAAACATCCACCGTCTCTTTTCCCAGATGAATCGTATTATTGTCGACATACATATATTCAAAGATCCGATTACTCTCTGCATCTCTTTTAAAGGAGGAAAGCGAGTCCGTTCTCACCCATCTCTCTACCTTCCACCGCACCTCATGTTCATCTTCTCTTTCGTAGAATTCAAACGTATTTTGCTTGAACGGCATTAATTCCCTATTATAGTTATGCAGTGTATAGTTTTTCATCATGTACACATTATCAGCTAAATCCAGATATTCACTGGTTCCACCAATAATAAGAATTGTCGAAACACTCGATTTGTTATACAAATGACGGACACGATCTGTAAAAGGAACTATGGGATCATCTTGAATAATTTGTTTCATACGGGAATCACGTATCATAAAGTTAGTTGCTGTTCTGTCTTCATCTATCAGCAATGCTTTGCATCCAAATGAAACAGCCTCGATAATATTGGCAGCTTGTGAGGTGCTTCCACTGGCATGATAGGAACTAAAAGCCTTGGTATTGGAATGCGGGATATCCCGTATAAAAGGTGTAATGTCCAGGGAAGATACACTGCGTCCATCCTCTGCAATGATTTTGCAGCTTCTCTCTTCGGTGATGCAATATTCACGCCCATCCCCAGGAACATGATTGTATATGCCCGAAAGAATACTGTCTAACAGCGTGCTTTTCCCAGAATAACCTCCTCCAGTTATAACGGTTACGCCTTCGGCAATCCCCATTCCTTTAACAACAAAGCCATCTGATAATGTAATTTCGATCTCATCTTCAGTTGGGGAAATAAAGGGAACGGCATCGCCTAGCGGTTTTTCTCCTTTCCCCCGCGGGAGAACACTGTTATTGGCTATAAAACATACCAATTTCCGCTCCTGCAATAAACTTCGGATCTCCATTTGTCTTCTATACACGGTATTAAATAGAACGCATGTATCATTGTCGAAGAAGTCAACAAAATCTCTAATCGCCTTTCCTAATTCCTTTCTCACAATTTTTACTGATAATTTACCTGCAACAACATTCCGTTTCTCCATCATGTGCACAGGGAAACGGATTACCATCGTGATATTCAGCATGTCATCTTTAAAAAAACAGCTATTGCGGACAATTACCTTTTGGTTAGGTTCATGTATAAATATTTTGCCTGAGAATTTCTCTTTCCCCGTCTTATGCTCTTGTTCCAAATCTATCTTCTCGATAAGAGAAACAAAAGCCCGCAAACAATAGTCGGCTGTTGATGCATCTAAAGATCTATTCCGGTTTTCTAGGCTTAACATCTCAACAGGAAACTGAACCGTAAACTTTACATATTCGGGTTTTGATTTATGCGTTTCACTACAGACTATAGTTACTCCATTGTATGAATAAACGTTATCGTTTTTATATAAGACTCTTAATGAAGTAACATCGGAGAGATCACAAGAACTTAATAATTTGATGAGCCTGTTCATAGTCATTCACCTCTATAACTACAATTTAGATTTCCACTTTAAGTAACATCATAACAATAATTATTATAAGTAGAATAGGTTCAATACGTTTATATCTGAACTATCCTGCCCGTTGCAATCTTTCCAGTCAATAGCAGCATTGTTGCGACTATTCTTACTCGTTTTCTTTTCAAAATAAAAATCCCTCCTTCGGCTTGTTTGAGCAAGTCACGAAAAAGGGATATATCATTCGAATCCTGTTTGGTGTACAGGTATCACAGGACTCGTGCATGATTAGCGTTGTTGTATAAAATAAAAAAACCTTGATTCATCAAGGTTTCTTGTAGGATGCCGAGGACGGGAATCGAACCCGTACGGTGGTCACCCACCGCAGGATTTTAAGTCCTGTGCGTCTGCCAGTTCCGCCACCCCGGCATGAAAGTTATGGTTGAGGAAATGATGGGCCCTGAGGGACTCGAACCCCCGACCAATCGGTTATGAGCCGACCGCTCTAACCAACTGAGCTAAGGGCCCTTACGATGATAATCGAAAGGTTGGTTGCGGGGGCAGGATTTGAACCTGCGGCCTTCGGGTTATGAGCCCGACGAGCTACCGAGCTGCTCCACCCCGCGATAACATCAATTCACTTCAAACATTCAATGGCGACAAGAATTAATATACTATATGAGGCAAGTATTAGTCAAGCCTTAATATTCTAAGGGAGGAATCGAACACCAAATCGACCTTTGCGCGACCGGAACACTTCGATTTCTTGAGGACACTCGTAACCGTACACCCACCAATCATTCTCCATCCGTCTTACTAAGCAGCCTGCCTGAAACTTGGTCTCGTACAGTTTCCCCCAATAGATCCATTTCATGCGCCTCGCTCCTTTCTTTGCCGTTTTGACTAGGATACCCGAATTTCGGAAAATCAAGCATTCACCCCCAAAACGATAAAAACCCGCACCGGCGTAAATGCACCGATGCGGCTCCTGTAATCATTGCAAAGCTTCTAAACTTTATCCTTTAGCGCCACCTGGATTCACATACACGTCCCCGCCTACACCGCCGCCGTCAACCGGATCAAGCGGGCCATTCGGGTTATCCTTGATCTTCTGCAGCATGGCGTCGCCTTTCGTCTGCCATTCCTTCAATGCATCCTCGACCGATTTCTTGCCCTGAATGACCTCCTGGAAGAGCGGCTGCGCGAGGTTCTGCACTTGGTACAGGTTCTGACGTTCGCGATACAGTTTATCCAGCTCAACATCCTGAGCCGGTACCGGCTTCAGTGCATAGAACGCGCCAATATTATAGCTCATCCCTTCCTTCGGCTTCAGGAACGACTTACGGGATACCATCTCGTACGTGCTACGCGACTTTAGCTTCGCCCATTCCTTGCTATTATTGAAGCGGATGAAGTCCCACGCGTCCTCGCTGTTCTGCGCCTTCGCGTTAATCGCCATTAGATTGCTCAAATAGATATTTCCGCCGATGCCTGGCGCTTCCTGAAACTGTGGCACTGTTACGACATCCCAATCGATAACTGGTTTGTTGGGATTTTTGGCAGCGTAATCTTTCAGCTTCGACAGCTCGTTAATATAGTCATAGCCCGCTACAGTCATGGCAAGGCGCCCGTTAATGAACAAATCGCCTTGGAACGGATCGTACACATCTTTACTTGAATCATCAAGCGGTCGTGGTCCTCCGCCCCCATTATTGAGATCTTCAGCTGACGGCACGATTTTCTCTTTATACAAGCCCGCCAGATCATTCCAAACTTTACGCCACTGCGGCTGGTCAACAGTCATTTTCTCCGCTTTGTTATCGAACATCTTCAGCTGCAGCGGAGCTGCGTAGCTCTGGGAATCATAGAACGGGTCGCCTCCCCAGCGGTTGAAGGCAAGCCCGAACTTGCGCTCTTTGCCATCTCCCTTAGCGAGGCGCTTCGCCAGCGCAATAACATCAGGCCATTCCATGCTATCCGTTGGAAGCGTAACACCTGCCTCCGTAAACAGCTTCTTATTGTAAAAGAGTGCTGAACCGCTAAATGTCGGCGTGAGTGCATACAAGTATCCATCGCCAGCATCCTTGATTCCATTGATGACCGTCGGAACGAAGTCGTCGATATCAAACTCATCTTCTTGAATGATGGGATCAAGCTGCTTAAGCAGGTTATCCTGTACTGCGCGCTTGAGATAAGTAGATTCGAGGATAACGACGTCTGCAGGGTTGCTGCCTGTCAGCATCTCTTTCATTTTCTCATAAGGATCAGGCTGCTTCTTATTCGGATCTGGCTCCTCGAATCGTTGTTCGTCATAGTTGATTGCGGAGACGATCTCAATATCTATGTTTGGGTGCAGCAGCTCGTAGCTGTCCGTAAACTGCTGGCGCAAATACGGATCATTATCCGAGTTTGAATACATAAATCCGACGCGGAGAACATGCCGATCCGCATCACTGTCGCTATCCCCTTTCGTACACGCCGCTAGCGTAGACGTGAGCATGAGCGCGCTGACCGCAGCCGCTGCTGACCTCTTCCATACGACTCGCTTACGATTCTCTCTTCTCTCCATGTTCGTTTACCCCTCCAATGATTTAGGCGGTGAAATGATAATACGCTCCCCATCAAACTCCATCGATGCACGATCTGTAATTTGCAGTGCGGTTAAGTACGCTTTTGGGATTTGGAGCCTGCCCACGCGGTCTACGACAACATACTCCTCATGAATCGAATGTATGCCACCTTCACCCTCGCCGAGGCCAACTCCGTCCCCGCGCTGTTGAACGTCATCCAGGTTCGGATTTCTCTTAACAAACTCCGTACTCGTTAGCCCATCCCGAATCGCCACCACCCGGTCAACCTTGCTAGCGAGTGATAAATCATGCGTTACGATGACGACCGTGATGCCAAGCTCTTGGTTCAGCCTGCGAAAAATATCCATAATGAGATCGCTCGTCACCGTATCTACCGAACCGGTTGGTTCATCTGCAAGCAGCAGCTTCGGCCGGTTCGCAAGCGAGATTGCAATCGCAACCCGTTGCTGCTCCCCACCGGAGAGCTGATGCAGCTTGTTATGCATCCGCTCCTTCAAGCCAACCCATTCGAGCAGCTGCTTCGCATAGGCGCGGTCAAGCCGAGAGGACAGCATCATTGGCATCTCCACATTCTCGAGCGCTGTCAAGTACGGCAGCAGGTTGCGAGCATTGCTCTGCCAGATGAAGCCGACCGTATCACGTTTGTACGCAACAAGCTGCTCCTCTGTGATTTTTAGCAAATCCCAAGGCCCGACATGAACCTGACCGGCAGACGGACGATCCAAGCCGCCGAGAATATTGAGCAGCGTCGACTTCCCGCTTCCGCTGTTGCCGATGATCGCCATCATCTCTCCGTCCCGCACGTGTAGATTAAGACCTTGCAGCGCGACGACCTCGAGATCGTCTGATTTATAAATCTTTACAAGTCCTTCGCACGTAATCATAATGCTGCTACCGCTCCTCTCCCATCTTCACGGCTTGATGAACACGCAATCTGCGGATGTGAACGAGCATGAGCAGCGCGCCCATCAGCATCATACAGCCGACGACGATATACAGCTGCGTCGTGTCCTTTGCCTCAAACACGACCCGGAATGGCGGAACAGAGTTCGCCACATTATCCGTCGTTTGCAGGAAGGGTAGGAACAGCAAGCTCGTAATCTTACCAATGAGAATGCCAAGCCCAATAGACAGCCCCGCTGTAAACAGCTGCTCGAGCAAGAGCATTCCAGTGAGCTGCTTGCGAGACAGCCCCATCGCCCTCAGTACACCGAACTGAACGATCCGCCCAGACAGGTTGAAGAACCAGAAGAGCAGGTAGCCAACCAGCGACACGATGATCGAGACGAGGAAACCGAGACTTAGAATGCCGAACACACCGCCCCGAGTCGGATGCTTCGACTCTGCAGCAAGCTCGATCCGCACATCCTGCACATTCGCGAGCTCAATGCCTTTGCTCTCAAGCTCCTTCATGATCGGCCCGGTTAGCGCGCCTGGCTTCATTTTGAGCCACACGTCGTAAGGGATCATTGGCACTTGGTCGTAGATATAATCGAGATTCGCGATCAGGAATGGCGATTGATCCGGATACTGACTCGGCCAATACGGGACGATACCGACGACGACGAAATCAATCACACCGTCCGGCAAACCCACCGATATTGGAGAGCCAAGCTTCAACTGATACTTCTCTGCTACCTTGGAAGGGACAATAGCTGCATGTTCATAAAGGCCTAAGTTTTTCAAATAGGAATACGGATGAGAAGGATACAGGTCATTGCGGAACCAACCGACTTTGGCAAAATCGACATTATCAATTCCCACTAATGTACCTTGTCCAATGGACTTGTCAGCTACCAAGATGTTGGCTTTCGTCTGTAACACGCGGGCTGCCGCTTCAACTCCGGTCAACGTACGGAATACTTCAAAAGGTGGTTCAGAATAGACAATTTTCGTCGGGACTGGCGTACTGCCCCCTCCGGAACCTGAACCGCCTGAACCGCCTCCACTTCCGCCGCTTCCTCCTCCATTTCCACCTCCGCCTTGACCGCCGCTACCGCCATTGCCACCGCCTTGAGAGCCAGAGCCGCCAGTATTCTGCACCTCTGCACTACCCTCCCACACCGTCTGCATCACGACATCTGTTCCGTACTTGTAGAGCGTTCGCTCCGTGGAGTTCAGATCAATCGTTCTTGCAGCCGAAGCGTTATAGACACCAAGGCCGAGAGTTAAGATGAGCAAAATCATAAGCGGATAGTACGCTCTCGATGAGCGGGACAGCTGGGTTAGCGTCAGAAATAAAGGAACAGGCAGCACTTTGCGGCCGATCCAATTGAACAGCTTCAATAGCCACGGAAATACACGCAGGAAGAAGAGTCCCATTGCGAATATCGCAAGCGCCGGCACGAAGAACAGAAACGGCTGCACGTTCAGCTGATCTGTCGTTAAATTACTCTTGAACGAAATCATCTGCCGTTCATTGAATAAGTACCAGCCATAGCCGGACACAGCGAGGAGCAGCACATCGCCATACCAACGCTGCCACAACGGCTTGCGGTCTGAACGCGCAAGCTGCTTCTTGTAATCGACGATAGACGCCTTCGCATAGATAATAGCGGGAATAATCGTCGCAAGCAGCGCCAGCACAACTGCGCCAACACCAGCTACGATAGCTTCCGTAGAAAATCCAACCGGAAGCGACTTCCGATTGACGAATTCGAGAAAACCATTAGCGGAGCCAATACTCTTCGCCATAAACCAGCCGAGCATCGGCCCGATAATAAGCGCGATAATGCCAAGCAGCAGTCCTTCTACGAAGTAAATGCGGAAGATCTGCCGCGTTCCTGCGCCCCGGCTCCGCAGAACCGCAATATCGCTGCGCTGCTTATCCAGCGCTTGCCTTGCATTCATCGCGATGAAGTAGAACACCATCGCGAGCATTGGCGCTGCCAGCGTGAACAGGAGCAGCTGCAGCTGCAAGCTCTGCTTCTTGAACTCGCCGAGGAGCTTCGCGAACGAAATCTCGACTCGCGTTTTCTGGAGTCGCTGATACAGCTCAATATTGAGTCGGTCGAGCGTCTTCCCTAGCGGTGACAGCTGGCTCGTTTGAATGTCTCTCAGATCAAAGGCATAGAACCAGTTCGCGGTGTGCATCGGGATTTTGCGATCCTCAAGCAGCCCTTGCTGGAACGCTTTCTCCCCGATCTGCAGCGTGCTCATCATGCCTTCCAGCCCTTGATACCAGTACGGATCGGTCTCATTGAGCGGCTTGTAGGCACCTACAATCTTCACATGAAGCGTCAGATTAAGCCCGCTATAGATTGGATACTCGAACACGTCTCCAATATGCACGTCGCTTTGGTACATCGCTTCTTGCATCATTACCGCTTCGACCGTATCATCCGCTAGGGCCGAGTCTGTATACCAGCGTCCTTGCGTCAGCTCAACTTTCTTGTCGAGCCCGGACATCGCCGTCAGCGCCATCTTCCGCACACGGCTCGCATCGACCTTAGTCGGATCAACAGGTGTGAGCTCTGCACTTCGGATCGAATAGCTCTGCACATACGTACCGAACGGGAATCCGATCTCCTTCGGCACATCCTCCCGCACATATCGGCTCACCTCAGTCAGCGCCTTGACGTCAGTCGTCTCCGTCTCCTGATATCGCATTAAGAGAGAGCCTGCCGGCAATCCACCGCTCTCATCCTTCAGCGACTGCGCGACAACCCGCTTCAGCGCACCGTCCGCATACATCGGGATACTTGTTGCGAATGCGACAGCAATGATTAACCCGACAAGCGAGCTTAACGTGAGCCATCTGGTATTCCACATTTTCCGTAATAGAAATCGAAATAACGGCATCCCCATACGTTAACGCCCTACGACTTTCTGCCCCGGCTTCAGCCCTCGCAGTATTTCAACCTGCGTAGCCGTCATTTGGCCGACCTCAACGTCTTCTTCGTGCTTGCCTTTCTCATCCACCACCTGCACATACGTACGTGAGCTAATGGTGCGGAGCGCAGACGGAGGGATAACAATCGCATTTTCCTTACGGTTCATAATGATGGAGACGGACAGCGGCGTTCCGCGTGTCACACTCTTCGGCAGGCTGTCGAGCTTCACAATGAGAAAATCCTCCGGCCGTTCCGGACGCTGCCCTCCATTGCCGCCGCCACCTTCACCGCCGCTGCCCTGCTCCTTCTGAACCGGAAGCTGCGCAACGACACCTTTCATCTGGCCGGCGTTGTTAATGTCCACGATAACCGGCATGCCTACCGACACGCCTTTCAGCTCCTCATTTGTCATGACCGCTGCCGCCGTTAGCTGGCTCGTATCTGCAATGATACAGATAGGATCATAGGCTTTAATCAAATCGCCCTTCATTACATTCAGTGCAACGACTGTACCTGTGAATGGAGCAATCAGCACCGCTTTATCAATCTCCTCTTGCGAATCGACAAGATGCTGGCGCTTCTCTTCGAAGCTGATCTTGGCAAGCTCAAACTCGGTCGGGTCCATCTCATCCTTCTTGCGCAGCGTATCCTTCATCTGCACCTGATCCCGAGAAAACTGCAATGTATCGGTACGCAGCTGCTTGCGCAAATCATCGACGTCGAGGGAGCCGATCACTTCGCCTTTGGTCACCTTCTGACCAGCCTTGATGTTAAGCTCCTTCAGCCTTTTACCGTCGAGAGTAAAGTAAAGCGTCTCTTCCTTCTGCGAAATCATCTTCCCAATTGCGGTCTTCTTCGTTTCAATCGTCGCAGTCGTTACTTCATATTCCGGCTTCTTCGAAATTTGCGGAGGCACAATTGCAGGCAGTACTTCCTCATTATCTTCATCCGGCAGCAGCGAACAGCCTGTCGTCATCAGGAGCGAGGCGCCTATAACAATAGCTACCGCAGCCTTAGAGGAACGAACCGTCAACCATTTCGTAAACATGATCGGCAACCTCCAGAATTGTAGGATCGTGTGTAGTCATACAGATTGTCACTTGTTCAGTCTCGATAATCGTCTGGAAGAGCGACATCACTTGCGCAGACATTTGGGAATCCAGCTCCGCAGTCGGTTCATCGGCGAGCAGCAAGCTCGGTTTGTGGGCAATCGCTTTCGCAATGGCGACGCGCTGCTGCTCCCCGCCGGAGAGCTCAAAGGGCCGATGATGCATCCGCTTCGACAGCCCAACAAGATCAAGGCATTGCTGGGTTCGTCCCTTCCAAGTACTGCTTGGCACGCCTGCCATTCGCAAGCTAAGCTCGACATTCTCATATGCGGATAAGAGCGGCATGAGCGCGTACGCTTGAAAAATAAAGCCGATCTCCTTGCGCCGCACCTTCGTCCTCTCGTCGTCACTCATCGCGTGGAAGGGGAGCTGCTTGAACATAATTTGACCTTTGGTAGGCGTATCCAGACCTCCGATTAAATTAAGCAGCGTTGTTTTTCCAGAGCCCGAGCGTCCGCGAAGCATGACAAGCTGCTGCGGTCTTAGTTCCATCTCAATGCCTTTCAATACATGCAGCGGCTGACCACCAACTTGAAATGTCCGCCAAACGGAATCTGTCTTGAGCAGAGGCTCTGCATTCATTCTTTATCTAACCCCCTCTCCGATTAGAAAACTCTAATCTAGCTATCTTTTAGACGCATCGAACCTCCTTAAGGTTACACGCCTAAGCGACCGATTTTGATAAAAATTTCATTAAGTACCAATCTTAACCCCGCAGAGTGATGGCATTGCCGGACGAGTACCTTTTCAAGCCTTGATGGAAGAAGAGAATGCTTCCCGCCAGGAAGCCCACTGTGATGGAGACAGCCTCCAAGACAAATACCGCATCGAAGTCCCGAAGCAGCCCAATCGGCATATAACTGATGAATCCTGCCGGAATAATCGAGAACAGAAGCGCCTTGGCGAACCCTCGGAAGATATCGGACGGATACGTGGATAGCGCCAAGAAGCTATTAAATACTTGCCTCGCAATCCCCTCGGAATTCCCTACATAGAAGGAGAAGCAGCCAGCGACCATCGTGACCGCCATAATCAATAAGCCGCTAATCAGCAGGCTGACTGTGAACAAAAGTACACCTCGCACCGAATGATCGCCAACCCATGCGAAGACGGTCAAGCCGAACAAGAAATCCCCGACCGCGGTCAGCGACATCCGGCTCGCCAGCACATGCAAGAGCACGGGCTTCGGTTGCGTCAAATAAACATCCATTTGTCCGCCGGCGACGATTGGAGCGATTTGGTTGAAGTTGCCGAACAGCATATTCGTCCAGCCGAACCCGCCTGCTCCGATCGCCCAGAGCATCATCACGTCGTTTAATTCCCAGCCATTCACAACCTGAAACCGGCTGAAAAACAAGCTCCAGAAGAATAGCCACATGAAGTTATTGATAAACATCATGCCGGCTAGCATGAAGAAGCTGAGCCTATATTCCATCGCAGAAGCGAGATTCACTTTCCAGCAGGTAAGCAGAAACTTCAATGTGCCCCAGCTGCTCGAACCTCTCTGTCGCTCATTCTCACGATTGTTATCCGCCATTGACATGCAATTTTGCCACTCCTCTCCGGTACATCATCATAACGGCAGCAGCCAGTACAGCAATCCATGCAGCTTGTATGCCGAACTGCTCCCACACGCTCACTTCGCCATAATTAACAGCGGTCCGCGCCGGAAAATACAACATCGCCTGAAACGGCATCCAAGCGCATATCCGCTGCAGCCATTCCGGCATCAGATCGAGCGGCAGCAGCATCCCTCCGACCGTAAATTGAAGCTTGTGGAGAACGAATTCCATCCCTCTCGTCTCTTCGACCCAGAAGGCGCATAATGCCACAATCATATTGAGCAGAAAAGCAATCGTGATCGCTCCAAGCGTTAATGCGAGTAGACCTGACCAGCCAAACCCGAATGCCGGCGGCCCAGCGAACGTCCATGCAATGATGCTGCCAACCGCAAGGTGGATGAAGAAGCGGAAGATCGCTTCCGCCATATAGGAAGAATAATGATACCCGACATACGATAACGGCCGTATGAGCCGAATGGCGATATCACCATTCTTGACCTCGTTCTCCACGATTCCGCACAACGCTGGAACCGCCATCGTAATCGCTTCTGTGAAGACGAGGTACCAGATGATCTGCTTCAACGTGTACCCATCGATCACCCGTGTCGTGTCACCTTCATAAGCCGCGCCCCAGAGCTGAACGAAGACGAACAGAATGAGCAGCAGAAACGTCGATCGCATGAGAAAATCGGTCTTGTACGCCAGCTGCTGCCGTAAGGTGATGCGCGCGACAGCTGCTACCTTCAGTCCTTTCAGGGACCAGGTGCCAAGCTGACTACTTTGATGAACATTCATAGCGCTAACCTCCCGATCCATAAATATGTGAGATGATCTCTTCCATAGGCGGATCTTCAACCGTGACATCCTCCAGGCGGAACTGACCGATTAAGCTGCCGAGCACCGTTTCGATCTCCGTTTGCCGCAAGTCGACGGCGAGCTTCACGCGTCTGCCCTCTGATTGCACAACCTCCGTGCCAATCATGCTCGGAAGCATCGCTGCGTGAAACCCATTTGCCAAGGTGAGTGAAATGATTTTGCGGCTCAGCACTTCCCGCTTGAGCCGATCTACAGGCGCATCGAGCAAAATACCGCCATGATGAATCACGACCGCTCGCGAGCACAGCTCCTCGACATCGCCGGCATCATGGGATGTCAGAAACACCGTCATCCCTTCTTCTTTGTTCACTTCGCGAATGAGCTCGCGAATACGCTGCTTCACGACGACGTCGAGGCCGATCGTTGGCTCATCGAGGAAGAGCAGTTCCGGACGATGCAGGAAGGATACTGCGATTTCGCAGCGCATCCGCTCACCGAGCGAGAGCTTACGAACAGGAATGTTCAAATACGGTCCAAGCTCGAAGCGTTCGATAAGATCATCCCGCCGAGCCGCGTATTCGCTACGGTCCAGCTCATAGATGCGGCTGATCAGATCGAAGGTGTCGATCGGCGGAAGGTGATACCACAGCTGTGACTTCTGCCCGAATACGGCGCCAATTCGGTAAGCCAGCTTCGTTCGTTCGCGCCAAGGCGTCAGACCGAGCACCTCCGCTTTACCGGAGGATGGATGCAGAATGCCAGTCAGCATCTTGATCGTCGTCGATTTGCCTGCTCCGTTCGGTCCGAGGAAAGCGACCATCTCGCCGCGTTGCACCGTCAGGTCGATGCTTTTCACCGCAATTTTCTCTTCCCATTCCGGCTTGATCAGAGAGCGGAGACTGCCGGTTAATCCTGCGCGTTTCTGTTTAACCGAGAATCTTTTGCTAAGTGCATGTGTCTGAAGTGCTACCATTGCCATCTTTGTTTCTCCCCCTGTCTGCTCCTCGTTCGGCGGTGCCACTTCAGCGAATAACACAAAAAAGACCTTCTGCGAGCACCGCCTGTCAATTGAGGCGGAACTTGCCGAAGGTCTTTTATCCCTACGGTGTAGCTTGACTATCGTCGTTAGCCGGTTTCGCTCGGTTCGCCCATTCGCGGATCCCTAGAAACCCTTCCGTTTAATGTAACATGTTAGCATCCATTTATTAGGATGGCAACAGGTTTTTTACAGGGATTGTCTCCACGTGAATCGCCCCGTTAGACGTCGTTACGTCAAGGCGGTGGTACTCCTCATCCCCTTGGCGAAAAGCAATTGTCTGGTTATCGCCTTCACCTTGCATATCAGCGAACGTCTCCCCGTTCAGCATGCAGCTCGCTCTTCCCCGACTGAATTTAAACTCGCCGCAGACGCCGATAACGCCTTCCTCGTACACAATGTTGATTGCACCGTTCTGCGTCTCAGCTTGCAGTTCAGACATCAGTTCACCATTGAACGTTTCTTTACGCTGCTCTGTCTCTCCGCTTCTTCGAACTTGGACACTAATGGCCCCGTTCTGCGTCTTGCAAGCCATTTGTTCAAAAGCAGCAGCCGCGTCAATATTCCCGTTCTGCGTATGAAGGTCAACCTGTTCCGCGATTAGATCATGCAGCGCAATCTTGCCGTTAGTTGTATGGCAATTAAGCTTCTCGTACTTGCCACTAACGTGAATCTTGCCGTTCGTCGTCTTCAGCTCTGCCGTTTCCATAATCCCAGATTCGAGCTTAATCGCACCATTCATAGATGTCGATTTAAGATTCTCTAGCCTAGTGTCATTCATCTTAATTGCACCGTTATTCGTTGTAAGCTCGGCCGTTTCAGATAGCAGCTTGTCGATCTTGAGAGTTCCGTTCATCGTCGTCGCTTTGAAATACTCAAAGCTCTGCGTCTCAGGAACATGGATGGTAATCACAATTCCATTCTCTAGTTCACGATCACGATCATTGTCCGCCGGCTTCATCGTCCATATGTATCGTTCCTCGCTTCGACTTACTAAGATTGACTGATTGAGCCATTCGTTCAGCGCCCGCACACTCCACCCATTCAGCTCTCTGAAAGTCACCTTGACCTCTGTGTATGATTCATCCCAGGTTTGATATTTGATCGAACCGTCATACGCGGTAAATTCCATCCGCTCGATTCTGGATGCATCGAAGGTGCTTGTCCACTCAGCAGCTTGTCCACTTTCGGACAGCTCATGCTCTTCATCTTGATCTTCCTGTTGCTCTAGCGTAGGCGCAGCTTGAGATTGTGGTTGTGATTGCTCGAGCGCTTCCAGCAGCGCCAAGCCTTGCTCCGCGGTAATCTTACCTTCCTCAATCATTCGAATAATCATCGTCCGCTCTTCGTGCATCGCTCACCATTCCTCCTATTTTTTACTGGCTCCGATTAACTTCAACGCTTCTTCTACCGTAATTTCGCCTTCATTCAGCTTCGACAAAATCTGCTTCCGTTGCGAATCTTCCGAGGCAGCTTGCTCGGGCGGCGCAGCTGGTGCTGCTGGTGCTGCTGGTGCTGCTGCAGGCCAAGATTGGAATCCGAGTGTGTCTACGATCTGATCGAGCCGATTCCTCACTGTCGGATACGAGACGCTAAGCTCCTTCTCCATCTCGCGGATGTTGCCGCGTACCTTCAAGAACACTTCGACAAAATGCAACTGTTCCCCGTTCAGTGAAGCGAGTCTGGTCGATTCGAAATTCCCTCTAATCACTGTCGTGCAATGATCGCACTTCAGCTCCTGAATCGTCAGCTTGCTTTCGCATACCGGGCATTGCTGTGGCGGTGGATATTTCAGAAGTATCAACTCCCTATGCAAGTGTGAATTGAATTATTCAATCTCTACATTGATTATATTAAAACAAAATATAAACGAATTCAAGTTATAAATTTAATATTATGATTTATAAGGTAAAATCGGCTATGAAGCTTAAAGTTCAGTATTGACTGTAATGCATCGTCGGCTAACGAATCGTAAACACCTTATTAGTCGAAATCTAGCTCATAAAAAATTGTAACGAACTCCATGCAGCGCTAAAAAGCCCGACAGATCCTATTCTCGACAAAAAAAGACCTGAAGCTTAGGTCAGCTTCAGGTCTTCTTCTTTTATACGCCGAACGCTTGCGGGTTCTCGCGCCACGATTGCAGCAGCGCTACGTCACTGCTCTGTACGATGCCCTTCTCAGCTGCAACTTCGATCAGCGCTGAGTAGTTCGACAATGTTGCGATCGGAATGCCTTCCTGCTCGAATGCCGCCACTGCGTGCGGGAACTGGTAAGTGAAGATCGCTACGACGCCTTGTACTTCACAGCCAGCTTCGCGAACCGCTACAGCTGCTTTCAGCGAGCTGCCGCCAGTGGAGATCAGATCCTCGATCAGCACGACCTTCTGTCCCGGCTTGAAATGGCCTTCGATTTGGTTCGTCTTGCCATGACCCTTCGCCTTGTCACGCACATACAGCATCGGCAGGTTCAGCTTCTGCGCGACCCATGCCGCGTGCGGAATGCCGCCAGTTGCGATACCTGCTACCGCTTCGCAATCCGGGAACTGTTCGCGAATAACGGTCGCGAAGCCTTCCGCGATCAGCTCGCGGATTTCCGGATAGGACATCGTCAGACGGTTATCGCAATAAATCGGGGATTTCATCCCGCTTGTCCAAGTGAAAGGCTCATTCGGGCGCAGCGCAACTGCGTTGATGCTCAGTAGTCCGCTTGCGATTTCGCGTGGTAGTTGTTGTAGAGTTGTTGTCAACTAAATCAGCTCCTCGATGATGGATTGTAATGCTGCACGCGGGTCGGCAGCTGCTGTAATCGGACGCCCGATGACCATATAATCTGTGCCGGCTTCAATCGCTTGGCGCGGTGTCATAATACGAGTCTGGTCGTTCACATCTGCACCTGCTGGACGAATGCCAGGCGTGATGGTGCGGAATTCATCGCCGCAAGCTGCTTTGATTAGTTCCACTTCCTGCGGGGAAGCAACGACGCCGCCAAGTCCGGCTTGCTTCGTCAATTGCGCATAACGAACAACCGCATCCTGCACCGAACCGCTTATGCCAATCTCTTCGTTCAACACCGCCCTGCTAGTGCTTGTCAGTTGTGTTACAGCAATGACGAGTGGCCGCTGTAGCGACGAATCAGCTGCAAGAGCAGCGTCTACACCGTCCATAGCCGCTTTCATCATATCGACGCCGCCAGCTGCATGGACGTTGAATACGTCAACGCCAAGCTTCGTAATGCTGTTCGCGCCGCCTTTGACTGTATTCGGTATGTCATGCATCTTCAGGTCGAGGAATACTTTGTAGCCGCGTTCCTTCAAGCTCTTGACGAAGCTCGGGCCTGCTGCGTAGTACAGCTGCATACCGACTTTCATGTAACACGGAATTCCTTCAAGGCTGGATACCAACGCTTCTGCCGCAGCCGTATCGGGATAATCCAGCGCGACCATAATACGGCCTGCCGCTTGCTCTCTCGTTAGACTCATTTCCGCTCCACCTTCCCGTGTTCTTCGCTATACGAGCATGGCGAAAGCCTGCTTGTAGGCAGGCTTTCGCGACCGTTAACGACCGTAATCTCTATTATTTCTTCGCTAGTACTGGCATAGGACGCGAAGCGAAGTTAATCGCTTCGAGCATAGTCAGCAATGCGCGAACTGTATCAAGTGATGTCATACATACAACGCCGTTCTCAACTGCTTCACGGCGAATACGGAAGCCGTCACGCTCTGGCGTCTTGCCCTTCGTCAATGTGTTCACGACGAAGTGCGCTTGGTTCTCGCGAATCAGATCCAGAATGTTCGGCGAACCTTCGCTTAGCTTGTTCACACGTTGTACACGCAAGCCAGCATCTTCCAGCGCAGTCGCTGTACCGCCAGTTGCGACAATGTTGTAGCCCAGCTCGTAGAATCCGCGCAGAATCTCGATCGCTTCCGGCTTGTCTTTGTCCGACACGGTAGCGATGATCGAGCCTGTTGGCGGGATGCGCATACCAGCACCGACCAGACCTTTGTACAATGCTTTAGCATATTGATAGTCACGGCCCATAACTTCGCCCGTCGATTTCATCTCCGGCGTCAGTGTTGGGTCAACGCGGCGCAGCTTAGCGAACGAGAAGACCGGCACTTTAACCGATACATACTCGTCTTCCGGCCACAGGCCGTTCGAGTAACCAAGGCTCGAGAGCTTCGTGCCAAGAATCGCTTGTGTTGCCAGGTTCGCCATCGGAATGTTCGTTACTTTGCTCAGGAACGGAACCGTACGCGAGGAACGTGGGTTTACCTCGATTACGTACACTTCATCCTGGAAGATAACGAACTGGATGTTCACAAGACCGATGACGTTCAAGCCGCGCGCGATTCTGTCCGTAATCTCGACCATCTTCTGCTGCAGTTCCTGCGAGATCGATTGCGGCGGATATACAGCGATCGAGTCACCGGAGTGAACGCCAGCACGCTCGACGTGCTCCATGATACCTGGGATCAGAACCGTCTCGCCATCGCAGATCGCGTCAACTTCCGCTTCTTTACCAAGCATGTAACGGTCGATCAGAACCGGATGCTCTGGATTGATTTTTACAGCTTGAACCATGTATGTCAGCAATTCTTCATCGGAGTATACGATCTCCATTGCGCGTCCGCCAAGGACGTACGATGGACGAACGAGCACTGGATAGCCGAGGCCTTCTGCAGCTGCAGCCGCTTCGTCAACGGAAGTCACTGTTTTGCCTTTCGGCTGCTTAATGTTCAGCTCGTTCAGAAGAGCTTCGAATTTCTTGCGATCTTCGGCAGCGTCGATACTCTCGAGGCTTGAGCCAAGGATACGAACGCCTGCCTTAGTCAGTGGAGCAGCAAGGTTAATCGCTGTTTGACCACCGAATTGTACGATAACGCCGATTGGATTCTCTTGCTCGATGACGTTCATCACATCTTCGAAGAAGAGCGGCTCGAAGTATAGACGGTCGGATGTGCTGAAGTCAGTCGAAACCGTCTCTGGGTTATTGTTGATGATAACCGCTTCGTAGCCTGCTTTCTGAATCGCCCAAACCGCATGCACCGTCGAGTAGTCGAATTCGATACCTTGACCGATACGAATTGGACCGGAACCAAGTACAAGTACTTTCTCCTTGGTTGTTTCCGTTACTTCGTTCTCTACCTCGTATGTCGAGTAGTAGTACGGTGTTGTCGCTTCGAATTCCGCTGCGCAAGTATCAACCATTTTGTAAACTGGTTTGAGACCTTGCTCCAGGCGGTATTTGCGAATATCGTACTCATCGATCATTGTCGTGTGGTTGCCTTCACGGCGAATATCCGCAATAGAACGGTCCGAGAAGCCTTTGCGCTTCGCTGCGTAGAGCTGCTCTTTGCTCAGAACGGATGCAGCGCGCAGCTCTGCTTCGAATGCGACGATGCCTTCGATCTTGTCAAGGAACCACCAGTCGATCTTCGTCAGATCTTGAATGTCTTGCAGCGCGTAACCGCGGCGGAACGCTTCCGCTACGAGGAACATGCGCTCGTCATCCGGTTTCTGTAGGCGCATTTGAAGCACATCGTCGCTCAGCTCAACCGCATCTTTCAAGTGGAAACGGTGTGTGCCGATTTCGAGGGAACGGACTGCTTTATGCATGGATTCCTCGAATGTACGGCCAATCGCCATAACTTCGCCTGTTGCTTTCATCTGAGTGCCCAGCTTACGGTTCGCACTTGTAAATTTATCGAACGGCCAGCGTGGAATCTTCGATACGATGTAGTCCAGCGTTGGCTCGAACATTGCATAGGTTTGGCCCGTTACCGGGTTCACGAGCTCATCAAGTGTATAACCAACTGCGATCTTCGCAGCCATCTTCGCGATTGGGTAGCCAGTCGCCTTCGATGCAAGCGCCGAGGAACGGCTTACACGCGGGTTAACCTCGATGACGTAGTATTGGTAGCTGTATGGATCAAGCGCGAACTGTACGTTACAGCCGCCCTCGATGCTCAGCGCACGGATAATCTTCAACGATGCCGAACGAAGCATTTGGTACTCACGATCGGACAGCGTTTGGCTTGGTGCTACAACGATGGAATCGCCTGTGTGTACGCCAACCGGGTCGAAGTTCTCCATGTTACAAACGACGATACAGTTGTCGTTCGCATCACGCATAACCTCGTATTCAACTTCCTTCATGCCTGCGATCGACTTCTCGATCAAGCATTGGTTAATTGGGCTGTAACGAATACCTGATGCAACAGTCTCCAGAAGCTCCGTTTCGTTCGCGCAGATACCGCCGCCTGTACCGCCCAGTGTGTATGCCGGACGAACGATGATTGGGTAGCCGATTTCATTTGCAAAATCAACCGCTTCCCGCACCGTCGTTACGATTACCGAATCCGGCACCGGCTGCTCCAGCTCACGCATCAGATCGCGGAATAAGTCGCGGTCTTCCGCTTTCTCAATCGCTGTCAGCTGCGTACCGAGCAATTGTACGTTTTCGCTCTCTAGAACGCCTGCGCGTGCCAGTTCAACCGCCATGTTCAGACCTGTTTGTCCGCCCAGTGTCGGCAGTAAGCCGTCAGGACGCTCTTGACGAATGATCTGTGAAACGAATTCTAGTGTGATTGGCTCGATATAGACTTTATCAGCCATGTTCGTGTCCGTCATGATTGTTGCCGGGTTGCTGTTGATTAGAACAACCTCGTAGCCTTCTTCCTTAAGCGCTTGGCAAGCTTGCGTACCAGCGTAATCAAACTCAGCTGCTTGCCCAATGACGATTGGGCCAGATCCGATAACGAGAATTTTTTTCAGCTTATTATTTCTGGGCATATTGCAGTTCTCCTCTCAATGATGCAGCAAGCTCAGCTTGACGCGGTTTTTGCGGATTGTTCTTCTTATGGGTACGGATCATATCCAGGAATTCATCAAACAGGTAGCTCGAATCGTAAGGTCCTGGAGCTGCTTCCGGGTGATATTGAACCGAGAATGCCGGGAATTCCGCATGCTTGAGACCCTCGATTGTGCGGTCATTGTTGTTAATATGCGATACTTCCAGCTTCGTGCCTGCAACCGACTCTTCGACCACTGTGTAGCCGTGATTCTGGCTAGTGATGTAACAGCGGCTTGTAGCAAGCTCCTTCACCGGATGGTTGCCACCGCGGTGGCCAAACTTCAGCTTCGCTGTGTCAGCGCCGCAAGCGAGTGCGAACAGTTGGTGTCCAAGGCAGATACCGAAGATCGGATATTCGCCGAGCAGCTCTTGAATCATCTTCACCGCGTGCGGCACATCTTTCGGGTCGCCAGGGCCATTGGACAATTGAATGCCATCTGGGTTCAGGCGGCGGATTTGTTCTGCTGTTGTGTCGTGCGGAACAACGACAACGTCGCAGCCGCGCTTCGTTAGCTCGCGGAGAATTCCGCTCTTCGCGCCGTAGTCGACCAGCACGATACGTTCGCGGTCGCCAGGGCTCGAGAAGATGCTCTTCGTCGATGTGCGAGCAACTTGATCGTGCATCAGCTGTGAGATGTTCAGACGCTCTGCAAGCTCTTCAACACGCTCAGCACCTGTTGACAAGATACCTTTCATCGTACCGAAGTGACGCAGCTTACGAGTCAGCATCCGTGTATCAATATCGCTAATTCCGATAATGCCATACTCTTTCAGCAGGCGGTCAAGCGTGTATTCCGCTCTCCAGTTGCTTGGCACTGGCTCGTGACGACGAACGACAAACCCGTGAATATAAGGGCGAACCGCTTCAAAGTCATCGCGTGTAATGCCATAGTTTCCGATTAGCGGATAGGTCATTGTCACGATCTGTCCACAATAGGACGGATCAGATAGCACCTCTTGGTAGCCTGTAATCCCGGTATTAAATACAACCTCACCCGCGGATTGTCCCTCAGCGCCAAAGCCGAGTCCTGTAAACAGTGTGCCGTCTTCCAACAACAATCTAGCTTGCATCCGTATCACTCCTAAAAGTTATTGCGAATCTTCCCATCCTGCAATTGAAGCATCCGCTGCGTTATCGAATTATGATCTCTATTTCGCTATTCTTACAGTTCCGACCAAACGACATTCCCATTCACGATTGTCGCTACCGGCCAGCCGTGCAGCTTCCAACCGCCGAACGGAGTGTTCTTGCCCTTCGAAGCAAAGCTCTCTGGATTCACTTCACGCTCGTTCTCAAGATCGACAATCGTGAGATCAGCCGGAGCGCCTGCTTGCAGCACGCCGCTCTTGAGGCCAAATACGCGAGCAGGATCTTCAGTCATGCGCTTCAAAAGGAATCCAAGCGTCCATTTGCCCGTGCGAACGAATTTCGTATACATGAGCGGGAAAGCTGTCTCGAAGCCTGTGATGCCGAATGGAGCCAGCATCATCCCGCGTGCCTTCTCTTCTTGGCTGTGCGGCGCGTGGTCGGTAACAATCATGTCGAGCGTACCATCTTCCAAGCCTTCGATGACTGCCTGCACATCACGAGGCGAACGAAGCGGCGGGTTCATTTTCCAATTTGCATCCATGCTAGGGATATCTTCATCCGAGAGGATCAAGTGATGCGGACATACCTCACCGGTCACTTTAATACCGATCTGCTTCGCCATCCGAATCAGTCTTACCGACTGCTCTGTGCTGACGTGGCAGACGTGGTAGTGAACCCCAGTCGCTTCCGCTAGCAAAATGTCACGACCAACGTGGATCGCCTCTGACTCATTCGGGATACCCTTCAGGCCGTTCTCTCTTGCGAACTTACCATCAGTTACCGCCGCGCCGACTACGAGGGAATCATCCTCACAGTGTGCGATAACTGGCATGTTCATCGAAGCTGCCAGGTTCATCGCGTCCTTCATCATTTGCGCATTCTGTACGCCGACGCCGTCGTCCGTAAAGCCGATTGCGCCCGCTTCCTTCAGCGCCGCGAAATCTGTCAGCTCACGACCGAGCTCGTTCTTCGTAATCGCTGCATAAGGCAGTACATTCACGATGCCGGCTGTTGCCGCTTTATCCAATATGTAACGCACCGTTGCAGGAGTATCCGTTACTGGACGCGTGTTCGGCATACATGCGATTGTTGTGAAGCCGCCGCGTGCTGCCGAGCGTGTGCCGCTCGCGATATCTTCTTTATATTCAAAGCCTGGTTCACGCAAGTGAACATGCATATCAATGAATCCTGCGGAGATCAATTTCCCATTCGCATCAATCGTATCGTGACCAGCCGTGTCCGGATTGCCATTCGCTGCATCTTGAATGGCTTGGATAAGACCATTCTCTACACGTACATGCTTGCGAGTCGCTTCAACTGTCTGTTCGTCCCATACGAGACCGTTAAGTATCCATAATGCCATTGTAGGTTCGTTCTCCTTTATCACTCTGTAGTTTGTTGATTAACATAGATGTTAGGCAAGTGCCCGTTCTATAACAGCCATCCGAATCGGCACGCCGTTCTCCATCTGCGGGAAAATACGCGATTGTGGGCTTTCAATGACGGCATCGTCGATCTCAACGCCGCGGTTAATCGGTGCCGGGTGCATGATGATCGCATGTGGCGCGATTGTGGCTGCACGCTCCTCCGTTAATCCGAACTGCTCGCGGTAAGCCTCTGCCGGTCCCATCATACCGTCTTCATGGCGTTCAAGCTGCACACGCAGCATCATGACGACGTCCGAGCGAAGAGCTTCTTCCATTGTGACATAAGGTGCGTTCAGCTCCGGCGCGCGCAGATTGTCCGGCGAACAGAACTGCACGTTCGCGCCAAACTTCTGCAGAGCATACAAGTTCGAGCGAGCCACTCGGCTGTGAAGCACATCGCCGATAATCGTGACCGTCAGTCCCTTCAGCTCACCGAACTGCTTGCGCATCGTATACAGATCGAGCAACCCTTGCGTCGGATGCTCATTGTTGCCGTCACCAGCATTGATAAGCGGTACTTTGATCCTCTCGCTAAGCTCAGTCAGCACACCGTTCGGCTTTAGCCGGATGATGCCAGCGTCGATGCCCATCGACTCCAGCGTACGGACCGTATCATAGATGGATTCACCCTTCTGGACGCTGGACACGGCTGCCGAGAAGTTCAGCACTTGCGCGCCAAGCCGTTTTTCTGCCACCTCGAAGGAGAACCTCGTTCTTGTACTATTCTCAAAAAACATATTCGCTACAAATTTTTCATGCAGCACCGGATTTAGCTTGTTCGAGCTGGCTTCCCAATATGCCGCCCGATCAAGAATCGAAGTAATTTCTTCTTGGCTAATCTCCTTCAGTCCGAGCAAGCTTCGTTCTTTAATCAATGTTGCTGTTCTCGTCATGTCCAAAGCTTCCTCCTTCTAATGGATGATCGTTACTAGTTCGTTCACGTCCACTTCCTGGAGGGACACTACAATTTGTTCAAGCTTCGAGGTTGGTACGTTCTTCCCGACATAGTCAGGTCTGATCGGCAGTTCACGATTACCTCTATCTACAAGCACCGCCAGTTGAATGAGCTGCGGTCTGCCACAATCCATCAGTGCGTCCATCGCAGCGCGAATCGTCCGCCCGGTATAGAGCACATCGTCGAACAGAATGACTCGTTTGTCTTTCACGTTCACAGAAGCTGCATTGCCAATGGAGGCCTTCGAGATCCCGGCTTCCCGATCGTCGCGGTACGAAGTGATGTCGAGCTCCTGTACTTCTACCGGCGCACCTTCGATCTCGCAAATCTGTTCGGCTACTCGCCTCGCCAAGTAAATGCCTCTTGTCCGAATCCCGACAAGGACGCAATTGTCGATGCCTTTGTTCTTCTCGACAATTTCGTGGGCAATTCGCGTTAATGCGCGCCGTATAGCCGCTTCGTCCATTATGATGCGATGTTGTTCATCCATCTGGATCAATTCCCTCCTGGCTGTTCTTCACCGAATAGCTGCTTTAAACTGCTGGCTGGGCACAAAAAAAAACTCCTTGCGAGAGTTCGCAAGGAGTTTAACTGTTTACGCCGGTGATCAACTATAGGATGTAAGGCAAGCCCCGCTGATGCGAACGCGCGCAAGCGGATAGGATTGTCCTGCTATAAGTTGAATCAGCGAATCACGTTACCTTGCCAGTCTCTCTGGACTGAATTAAAGGTACTGCTGTTCATTAGAAGAATTATCTCATGAAAGAAACATCCATGTCAAGATTGTTTTCCTCTAATGCTACAGCGACAATTTCGTGATCCGTTCAACCGCTTTTTCCGTATTCTCGCGGCTACCGAACGCCGTCAAGCGGAAGTAGCCTTGACCTGCTTGACCGAAGCCCACACCCGGTGTTCCGACAATGTTCGCTTCCGACAGAAGCTTGTCGAAGAATGCCCAGGAATCAAGACCGTTTGGCGTCTTCAGCCAGATGTAAGGCGCGTTCACACCGCCGAATACTTCAAGACCGAGTGAAGAAAGACCTTCGCGGATAATGCCTGCATTCGTCATGTAGTAATCGATGATGGAAGCAATTTGCGCTTTGCCTTCTGGCGAGTAAATCGCAGATGCTCCGCGTTGTGTTACATAAGATACACCGTTGAACTTCGTTGTGTGGCGGCGGTTCCACAGATCGTTAACGAGCAATACGTTGCCGTCAGCATCCTTCGCTTTCAGCTCGCGAGGCACAACTGTGTATGCGCAGCGTACGCCCGTGAAGCCGGCTGTCTTCGAGAAGCTGCGGAATTCAATCGCAACTTCCTTCGCGCCTTCGATCTCGTAGATGCTGCGTGGAACGTCAGCTTCTTGAATGAATGCTTCGTACGCGGAATCGTACAGGATGATGCAGTCATTCGCTTTGGCAAAATCAACCCAGCGCTTCAGCTCTTCCTTCGACAGCGTCATGCCCGTCGGGTTGTTCGGGTAGCAAAGGTAGATAAGGTCAACTTTGCGGTCAGGAAGGCTTGGCGTAAAGTTGTTGGAAGCATCGCACTTCAAGTAAACGATGTTCTCGTATTGGTTCGTTTCCTTGTTGAACTTGCCGGAACGGCCAGCCATAACGTTCGTGTCTACATAAACCGGGTAAACCGGGTCTTGTACGGCTACTACTGCGTTCTCGCTGAAAATCTCTTGAATATTACCAACATCGCACTTCGAGCCGTCGCTTACGAATACTTCGTTCGTGCCGATGTCGATGCCGCGTGCTTTGTAGTCGTTATTGATAATATCGTTGATCAGGAAGTCATAACCTTGCTCCGGGCCATAACCGCGGAATGTGCCTGGATTCGCAAGCTCGTCTACCGCTGCGTGCATCGCTTTCGTAATCGCGTCTGGAAGGCCGCGTGTTACATCGCCAATACCGAGGCTAATGATTTGAGCGTTCGGGTTATCCTGGATGAACTTCGTACGGCGTTTCGCGATTTCGGAGAACAGATAGCTGCCTTGCAGCTGTGTATAGTTTTGATTAATTTGCGTCATGGATATTCCTCACCCTTCGTTTCACTAATGCCAATTTGAATCAATCATAGCTTATCGGATGTGTGAAGCCACATAAAGTATATGGCGAAAAGTTTGCACTAATCTACAGTTAGCGCTGACGCAGAATCATCAATTCATGCTCCATATCTGGCGGAACCGGCGCTTCAAATTCCATATATTCCCCTGAGCGCGGATGAACAAATCCTAGCACAGCCGCATGCAGCGCTTGCCCCTTCAGGCCGATCGTCTTATTCCGTCCATAGAGCGGATCGCCCGCGAGCGGATGCTCGATGTACTTCATATGTACACGAATCTGATGTGTACGTCCGGTTTCGAGCTTCAGCTCAAGCAGCGTATAGTCGCCGAATCGTTCAACCACTTGAAAGTGAGTGACCGCGTGCTTGCTGCCTTTGTGGATGACTGTGAACAGCTTCCGTTCCCTCGGATCTCTTCCGATTGGTGCATCAACCGTTCCGTGCTCATGCGGCATATTGCCATGAACGAGCGCGAGATACTTGCGGGTTACACTATGCTCCTTGAGCTGCGCCGCGAGCGATGCATGCGCAAGATCGTTCTTCGCCGCCATTAACAGGCCTGAAGTATCTTTGTCGATCCGGTGCACGATACCTGGACGCATCACTCCGTTAATGCCTGAGAGGTCCTTGCAATGGTACATAAGCGCATTCACAATCGTGCCGGAATAGTGACCCACAGCAGGATGAACAACCATACCGCGCGGCTTGTTAATGACGATAACGTCACTATCCTCATAGACGACATCAAGTGGAATCGCCTGTGCCTCAATGACAGCTTCCTCCGGCTCAGGAATAATAACCGTGACCTGATCGGCCACAGCTAGTTTGTAATTCGCTTTGACCGCTTGTCCGTTCACGAGTACAGCCCCGTTCTTGATCCATTCCTGCACTTGCGTGCGAGATACGGTTCCTTCTTCGATGCTCTCCGTCACATATTTATCAAGGCGCTCGCCAGCATCGCTTTCGCAGGCAGAGAAAGCGAGTGGCTCTTCACCCAATAAATTGATTTCCTTGTTGTCCATTAAGCTCATCTTGTCCATTCCGTTCTTGTCTGTCATTTGGATCTCCGTTCTCATTCTTCGAAGTAATAAAAGCATCCAACAAAATCAGGACGACACCGACAAAAATACCGGAGTCCGCCAGGTTAAATATCGGGAACACATAACTGCCAAATGTAAATTGCAAGAAATCAACCACTTCGCCATACAGAGCGCGCTCCAGGAAGTTACCAAGTGCCCCGCCAAGAACCATACCAAGCCCCGACAGAAGCAATATTTTTCCAGAGTTGCGAATTCTCGTTATGTACCACACGATGCCGACAATTACGATAATTGTAATGGCAACGAAAAAGATACGCTGATTCTGCAAAATGCTGAACGCCGCACCTTTGTTCCGGACGGATGTAATGACGAAGAAGTCGCCAAGCACAGGCTTCATCTCATCGAGCGTCAAGCTGTGCTCAATCCACTTTTTGCTCAAATAGTCCACTGCAAATACGAATATCGCGAGCCAATAATAGTAATATTTCACAGCATATGCCCCCTTGTCCCAAACATTGTAGCATATGAAGGCTATTGCAGACTAGAGGCGCGCCTGCCCCCCTTCTGCCAGTGTATCCATGAATGCCCGTCTCTAAAAATGGCGCACAGTGCAGAAACTAACGTCACGTAGCAGCGAAATGCAGATCACCACCAAGCGAAGACGAAAAGAGGGCTTGCACTGATGACGAACCTAACGAAAAACCAGCTCAGCAACTTGCGCAGCAGTCTTGTCGTGGAGAAGGCTGCCATCGAACAGAGGTTGGCCAGCAGCGATCATTATGGCTTAGCCAACTCATACAAAGATTCCTCAGGCGATTTATCCTCCTACGATAATCACCCTGCCGATGCGGCAACGGAGACTTATGAACGTGGCAAGGATATTGCGCTGCATGAACAGGAGGAGCTTCACTTGAACCGTATCAACGCGGCGCTGGAAGCAATGGAGAACGGCACTTACGGCAAGTGCAGCAGTTGCGGGGAGCAAATTCCGCACGCACGTCTGCAGGCGCTGCCCGATACACTCTATTGCGCGACGCATTCACCTCGTCAGGACATTTCGGAACATCGGCCAGTAGAAGAGCAATTTCTCTATCCACCGTTCGGCAGAACGAGCATGGATGACCATGAAGATGGATATAACGGCTTTGATGGCGAAGACGCTTGGCAAATCGTTGAATCGTACGGCAACTCCGATTCACCAGCCATGTCGGAGAACGCTAATGTGCAGCGCTACAATGAAGTCGGCATTGAAGCCGATGAGGCTGATGGCTATGTCGAAACGCTCGAAAGCTTCCTAGCCACCGATATTACCGGCAAGCACGTCAGCGTAGTACGCAATAAAGAATATTACAGCTACATGGAGCATGAAGAAGGCGATCATACACTGGAATAACAGCACTTAGATCGCCAAAAGTTCGACCATACGAATATAGTTTTTCAGTAAGTTTTGCCTTCAAGCTGACGCTGCACAATGCGAACAATATCCGCAATATAGTCGCCGACAATCGGCAAATTAAGCGCGCCGAGCAGCTGAAGCACATACAGAATCGTCGCGGCAAAGAAGGTCAATCCAATCGCGTAGCCGACGCCGCGCGACACGCCGCCGAGCAGGTTGCGCCACATGAGTGAGAATGGCCGATTCAGAAGTGTGACGTAATCGGCGATTTGCGATCGCTCCATCTCGACGACGACTTTCTGCAGCCGTTTCTCTAACGCGTCAATGGAATGTCGAACCCCTTTCAGATCCTGATGGTCATTGTCTTCCGACATGGATATATCCCTCCCCAGGGTACATCACAAACAAAGCCCATGCACGGCTTGCAAGCAAGCGGCAAATGCCGCTCGCCCGCGCTTGCGTGCATGGGTGTTCGTGTTGTTTGCTGCTATGAGGTTACTATACCCTTACAACGGAAATTCCAATCTCGCGATCCCCAAGTGATACACGTTCCATATCGTCTGCTTTCGCATACTCTACGCTCTTCAGCAGGACGTTCTCAAACAGAACGGATTCGAACGCTGTAAGTGCCGCTAGCAGCTCTAGATCTGCATCAAGCACGAGGTGAACACGCATCTCGATTGGCAGATCCAGCTTCTTGCGCGTATCTTGAACGGCACGAATGACTTCACGCACAAGACCTTCCTGTTCCAGCTCAGGAGAAATATCCGTATTGATCGCAACGGTCAGCTGATAGCCGGAAGCCGATGCAAATCCGGACTTCGCTTGTTTCTCAACTAGCAGCTCTTCCAGCGTAATGTCGAAGCTTTCGCCTTCCGCAGAAGTGAAGTTCAGTACGCCAGCCTTGACGATCTCGCTAGTTTGCTGCGCCGTCAGCGATTTCAAGTAGCCTTGGATCGGTCCGACATGCTTGCCGTACTTCTTGCCCGCTACCTTCAGGTTCAGCTTGAAAGTGAAGTCTACGAAGCCGCTGTCTCCGCTTGCGATCGTGATTGCTTTGACGTTGATTTCATCCTTGATGACATCCTCGTACGGAGCGAGATCGAACTCATTATCAAGCGCAACGATCAGCTCGGATAGCGGCTGACGTGTCTTGATGCCTGTTTCGTTACGAACGTTACGTGCCAGCTCAACGATTTGTCTTGCTGTTTCCATATCACGCTCAAGCTTCTCGTCGATTGCTGCTTCATCTGCCTTCGGATAGTCCGCCAGATGAACGCTGCTACCGTCGCCAAGGTTCGTATATACATCCTCAGCGAGGAGCGGAGCAAATGGAGCAATCAGACGGGAAAGCGTCAGCAACACAGAACGAAGTGTGCCGTAAGCGTCCAGCTTATCGTCAGTTAGGCCGCTGCCCCAGAAGCGGTCACGGGAACGACGGATATACCAATTGCTCATCTCATCCACGAATACTTCAATGCCCTTCGCCGCATTCAAGAAGTCATAATTCGCAAGATACTTATTCACTTGCACGATAAGGCTGTTCAGGCGCGATACGATCCAGCGATCCAACTGATTGTCGGATACACGAACTGGCTGAGCAGCCGGGTCATATCCGTCAATGGAAGCATAGAGAGCGAAGAACGCATGTGTGTTTACAATCGTATCGATTACTTTCGACTTCGCTTCGCCTACGATGCCGCGGGAGAACCGTTTACTGTTCCACGGAGCGCTGTCCGCCAGAAGCGCCCAACGGAAAGCGTCTGTACCATACTCATCGATGATTTCCCACGGGTCGATAACGTTGCCCTTGGACTTCGACATCTTCTGGCCGTTCTCATCGAGGATATGACCAGTCGAGATAACTGCTTTGTATGGCGCTTTGCCGTTATACAGCGTTGATACCGCTAACAAGCTGAAGAACCAGCCGCGCGTTTGGTCGATCCCTTCGCAGATCATATCCGCAGGATACTGCTCGGCGAACGTTTGCTCATTCTCGAACGGATGGTGATACTGCGCGAATGGCATCGAACCGCTATCGAACCAAACGTCGATCACTTCGGATGTTCTCGTCATCACACCGCCCTCGCAGTGCGGGCAATGTAGCTTCACTTCGTCCACATATGGTTTATGCAGCTCGATATCCTCCGAGATGGGTGTCGTCGAACGCGCGGCGAGATCCGCTCTGCAGCCTGGCGAATGTTGACCGCCGCAGCTCTCACAGATCCATACGTTAAGCGGCGTACCCCAGTAACGGTTACGGCTGATGTTCCAATCTACGAGATCATCCAGGAATTTGCCGAAGCGGCCTTCACGGAGATGGCCTGGATACCATTCCACCGAGCTGTTGTTCGCGATGAGCTGATCCTTCACAGCCGTTGTCTCGATGAACCAGCTATCTGTTGCATAGTAGATCAGCGGCGTCTTACAACGCCAGCAGAATGGATAGCTATGCTCATAACGCTCTTTGGAGAATAGCAATCCGCGCTCGCTAAGCATCTTCACGATATCTACATCGCACTCTTTAACGAAGCGTCCCGCTAGATCTGTAACGAGTTCTACATAGCGACCAGCGTTGTCGACTACGTTTAGGAAGCTTACGCCGTTCGCACGGGCAACCTTGTAGTCATCATCTCCGTGTGCAGGCGCGATATGAACGATACCTGTACCGCTTGAATCGCTGACGAAGTCGCCAGGGATGATAAAGTGACCATTCTCGACTTCCGCATATTTGAACGGAGGCTCATATTTAAGATTCAGCAATTCTTCGCCTTTCAGCGTCGACCCAACCTCGTACTCGCCTTTAAATACGCTCTCCACGAGTGCCTTAGCAACGATGAACACTTCACCGCCCTGAGCTACACGCACATACTCCAGATTCGGATTAACAGCAAGCGCCACATTCGCCGGAAGCGTCCATGGTGTTGTTGTCCATGCAAGCACAGACTCTTTCGAGCCAACGAGCTTGAACTTCACCGTTGCACTAAGATCCTTCACGTCTTCGTAGCCTTGTGCCACTTCGTGCGAGCTAAGCGTCGTCTGGCAGCAAGGACAGTATGGGCTTACGCGGTGACCGCGGTACAGCAGCCCTTTGCCATGAATGGTAGATAGGATCTGCCAAACGCTCTCGATATAGTTATTATTCAGCGTGATGTACGGATCGTCCATGTTCGTCCAGTAGCCGATCGCTTCGGTCAGCTCGCGCCATTGACGCTCGTACTCGAATACGCTGTTTTTACATTTGTTGATGAACGCTTCAACGCCGTAGTTCTCGATCTCCTGTTTGCCGGAGATGCCAAGCTGCTTCTCAACGCCAAGTTCAACCGGCAGACCGTGCGTATCCCAGCCAGCCTTACGCACAACCCGGTATCCGTCCATCGTCTTGTAGCGTCCGATGAAATCCTTGATAACACGGCCAAGCATATGCCCGATATGCGGCGCACCATTCGCTGTCGGCGGGCCTTCATAGAATACGAAGTTCGACTTGCCCTCCCGATTCACGATGGTCTGCTTGAACGTATCTTCCTCTTTCCACTTCGATAGAACACGCATATCGCGGCTTCTTGCTTTCTCTTTCACATCGACGCGCTGCATACCTCATACCCCTTTTCCTAGTTCAAAATAAAAAAAGCCCCGCCCCTGTAAGGGACGAGACTAATGCTCGCGTTACCACCCTAATTCCAAGCTAAGCAAAATAAACGCCCGCTCGCTTGGCACCTTCGTCACGGATGCATGCATCCGAGTTCCTTGTAACGGTGGACATCCGGCTTTGCTTACTGCTTATGGCGTCCATAAGGTTCTGCATCGCTTCTCGGAGATGATATTCCGCAAGTATAAGCACACCGGCTTTCAGCATGGACCGGCTCTCTGGGGAGCTAATAACTTGCGTACTCGTTCTCGTCAACGAAATACACATATAGAATGATTATTACCATTTATACGCCATTCCATTACAAATGTCAAACCAAAACAAAACTTTCTTAGAACCCGCGACCGCTTTCCGCAGAAATGGTTGAAGGCGGTCCTTCTAGCGAATCCCAGCTGTCATGGCTAAGCAGCTCAAGCTGCGCTTCCACGAGCGTACGGAATCTTGCGCGATAGATCGAAGCTTGCTTCTTCAGCTCCTCGACTTCAAGCGCGACTCTACGGGACTTGCTCAGCGATTCGTTTATGATGCGGTCTGCATTCTTCTCCGCTTCCTTCACGATCAGCTGTGCTTCCTTCTTCGCGTTGCCGCGCACTTCATCAGCCGCTTCTTGCGCGACGATAATCGTCTTGCTAAGCGTCTCTTCAATGCTTGAGAAGTGGTTCAGCTTCTCTTGTAGAGAAAGTGCCTGGTTCTGGATCTCTTTGTTCTCGCGAATGAGCGCTTCATAATCTTTAATGACTTGGTCGAGAAACTCATTCACTTCATCCTCGTCGTATCCGCGAAGACGTCTGCCGAATTCTTTGTTATGTATGTCCAATGGCGTAAGCGGCATTGGGGCACCTCCTGAGTGTTATCGAAGGGGAAAAAACGTGAAGACGTTTAATCCTTCCAGAATAAGTCTACTTCTCAATTCGACAAGGGAAGCCAATTTCCTGCAAACAATTAGATATATTTGCCGATTTTGACTCTTACTCTGCCTTTTTTAGTTATTCCTTCAACAACAAGCACCTTGAAACGCCCGAGCCCTTGCATCGAGACGACATCGCCTTCCGCAAGTGGAGTGGACGGATCCTCCTCCACTCGCCAATTCACTCGGCATCTGCCAGCGCGAATCGGATCAACGATCTTCGTTCGGCTAATCCGGTGCACGTCGCTTGCGATACCATCCAGACGCAAAGAAGCCACCGACAGATTCATCTCTTCCATGGCAGACACTGCCGGCTGCAGCTTCACAAGCGGCAAAATTTCCGTCAGGACATGAACGCGGTGGACTTGACGCAGATGAATATTAATATAATCGGCGATCTCCTCCATAACGAGACAATGACACTTATCCTCGTGGATGTGCAAATCACCGACTCGGTCACGCTTAATGCCGAGTCCGAGCAAGGAGCCCAGATAATCTCCGTGATCAAGCTCCAGATGGCCCTTTGTATCGCCGGATACTTCAATCAAGGCAATACCTTCCGACTCATCGTCGAGATAGCGATAGTCCGGCGCGATAATAGCTCGTCTACGTTCAGCGCCTTCGTATCCTCCGAACAGCTTGAGTTGTACTCCCTGATTCCGGTTAACAAGCATCGTTACGATCTCCGCTTGTCTCGGATCGAGAAAATCAGTCTTCTTCATTTCATGCAAATTCGCTGCTCGCTCCACCCATTCTTCTGCACGGTCAACGAATGCCCGCTCATCCGGATGAAAGTGAACAAAAATTTCGTTCTTCATACGATCATATCAATAACCGAAATCAAGCCAAGCGCGACGAAACGAAGTGCGAATAGCGCAACGATCGGCGAGATGTCGATTACTCCGCCAATGGACGGAATAAATCTGCGGAATGGCGCTAAATACGGCTCAACAAGCTTACTCAACAGTTCGCCGATGAAGCTATCGCGCAAGCTAGGCAACCACGATAGCAGGACGTATGCAATAATCATATACGTGTAAATTTGGGATAGATTCAATATTAGGCTTGCAATGTTCAACTTACGGTCACCTCATTTTTTTGTAGTCTTGCTCATCGACCAGCATTTCGGATATCGCGCCTTGAATCTCCACCGTATCCGGTGTGCAAAGAAAAATATTCGTACCCACCTTAGAAATGCCGCCGTTCAGCGCATAGATCGTTCCACTTAGGAAATCAACGATACGCACCGCCTGATCGGAGCGAACTCGCTGCAAATTGACGACGACCGAGCGATGTGAGCGCAGGTGATCGGCAATTTCTTGCGCTTCCTCGTAGGAACGCGGCTCATTCAGTATGACGCGGACATTCTTCTGCGAATGAATGCTGACGATATTATTTCCCTTTGCAGTTTGTTTACGTGCCTCGAAAGGAGAAGTTTCAACTTCTTGCTCTTCTTGGTTATCGATTCGCTCACGTTCTACGACTTCTTCTTCGTCTTGCAAGCCGAGAAAATTCATGAACTTGTTCATCATTTCGAATCGCCCTCTTTCTATTAGGTTCGTGCAGCGCCTTCATCACTGCGGGTGCAGCTAGCTCTTCCCGACAAGCACCGTTCCAAGTCTTAGCCATGTAGCGCCTTCTTCGACTGCAACCTCGAAATCACTAGACATGCCCATCGACAAACCTGTTATTGGCTTGCTCAGCACGCCGCTTTGATTCAATTCATCTCTTAGCTGCCGTAAGCCCCGAAATACGGGACGCGACTGCTCGCCATCGCTGTCCAGCGGCGCCATCGTCATCAAACCGACAGGCTCGATGTGCGAGTATGCAGCCAGCTCTTTAGCAAAGTTCCCGAGATCCTCCGGTTGCAGGCCGTGCTTGCTATCTTCCCCGGAAACGTTCACCTGAATAAAGCAAGGTACGACAATGCCCAGCTGCTCCGCACGGCGTTCAATCGCCTGCGCTAATGACAGCCGGTCCAAAGAGTGTATGTATGTGAATTTCCCGACGACATCTTTTACTTTATTCGTTTGAAGCGATCCGATAAAATGCCATACAGCTTGTCCAGCCGGCGAATTGTCCGAGCTCTCATCCCAATTCGTCCCTGTAATGGCATTCCACTTGTCCGAAGCATCCTGCCAGCGGTTCTCGCCCAAATGAACGATGCCCGCTCCCAGCACTTGCTGCGTCTGCTGTACACCCACATACTTGGTAACAGCGATAAGCTCAATCTCCGAGCGCGTTCTGCCGCTTCTGGTACATGCCTCGGCGAGCCGCTGCTCTACATAATCAATTCTTTGCAATAAGGTCACGCTTCAAAATCTCCTTCTCTCATACCGATCCAGCTAGCCATTCTTCCGGTCGCGCCGCCTTCCATTCGATGCGAGTAGAAGACATCCGTAGAGCAGCCGGTACACCACTCTGAACATTCGATATGGCTCGGCAAAATTCCTGCTTTTATCATAATCTGTCGGTTCAATTCTTTCAAGTTTATCCTAGCCTTGCCTGATGTGGTCGGTTGTACCAGCGTGGACTCATCCAGCTGTAGCTCCTGAATGATCGGTTTCACGCGATCGAGCACAACATCATTCACCTCATAGCAGCAGATGCCAATCGACGGGCCGATCGCACCGCGTATCGTTGCAGGCTCACAACCGAAATTCGCCACCATCGCTTCGACCGTCTTGCAGGCGATCTCAAGCACGGTGCCTTTCCAGCCAGCATGCGCCAGAGCGACGACTTCCTGTACGGGATCGTAGAAGTAGAGCGGGACACAATCCGCGTAGAACGAAGTTAAGAGCACATTCTTCTCATTCGTAACAAGCGCATCCGTATCTTGCAGCGCGCCTGCACGGCTGTCCTTGCCCTTGCCGCGGTCTTCCGCACGCACAACATGAACATGGTTGCCATGGACTTGCTCCGCGCATGTCCACGCTTCGAACGAAAGCCCGAGTGCTTCCGCGATGAGCTCACGATTGCGAATGACATCCTCATCCGCATCCCCAACATGCAGCCCGCAATTTAGCTCATGCCACGGTGCTGCGCTTACGCCGCCATCTCTTCCTGTGAAGCCTGCCGTTAATCCTTCGAACCCGTTCGTCCAGTCAGACAATAAAAAAAGCGAAGGCGTCTTCGCTGTATGTTCATTCTGTGCATCACTCGATCGTACAAATGGTTCCTTAATCATCTGTTTCACCTCAAATTCCAGTTTACCATGCAAGCAGCCTCCCTTGCGAGCGCTCTGGCCCATCAGGAAGGCTGCTGCCTCAGTGCCTCATATCGAGCTTGCCGGCTTTAACGCACCTGCACATCGTCCTCTTCCGCACGGTATACCTTCGCATCATCAATACGCACAAGTACGACATCCGTTCCGATCTTTACAATATTCCGCCAGGGGATGATGACATCGGTACCGCCGCCGAACAAACCAAAGAAACGGGAATAATTCGGCACGACGATCGAATCAATTCGCCCTTGGCGCAAATCCAGCTCCAAATCGCTAACCTGCCCAAGCTTACGGCCGTCCACAATATTAATGACGTCTTTCGTTTGAAAATCGGAGATTTTCATATTCACCGTTCACCACGCTTCCAATAGGGCTGTTCTTCCAGCAATCGCTTCTGTTATTACTATATGTGCCTAATGGGCAAAATGTCCTGCTTGGCAGTAATTAAGCCTTTGAAGCACGCAAAAAAACGGCGCAGTGCGCCGTTTCACGTTCAGGTCTATTAAGTTTTAACATGCTTCTGCATTTGCTGTATGGCTGACTTCTCCAGCCGGGACACTTGTGCTTGCGAAATGCCGATCTCGTCGGCCACTTCCATTTGAGTTTTCCCTTCGAAGAAACGCATAGACAGTATCATTTTTTCACGTTCATTCAGTTTGTGCATCGCTTCACGCAGAGCAATTTCTTCGATCCACGATACATCCTTGTTTTTATCGTCGCTAATTTGGTCCATCACATAGATGGGATCTCCCCCATCATGATAAATCGGCTCGAACAATGATACCGGGTCTTGAATGGCATCGAGCGCAAAGACAACATCCTCTTTTGGAACATTTAGCGCTTCGGAAATTTCAAAAATCGTCGGCTCCCTTGAGTTTTTGTTCGTTAAGCTGTCACGCACCTGAAGCGCCTTATACGCAATATCCCGCAAGCTGCGCGATACGCGAATCGGATTGTTATCCCTTAAGTAACGGCGGATTTCACCGATAATCATCGGAACAGCATAGGTCGAAAACTTAACATTCTGACTGAGATCGAAATTGTCGATTGCTTTCATGAGGCCGATGCAGCCGACTTGGAAAAGATCGTCGACGAATTCCCCACGGTTGTTAAACCGTTGAATCACACTAAGCACGAGTCTCAAGTTGCCATTGACTAATTTCTCTCTTGCTGCCCACTCATTCTGTGTTTGCAATGCGGTAAATAGCTCGCGCATTTCCGCATTCGTGAGGACAGGCAGTTTCGCGGTATCCACTCCACAAATCTCGACTTTGTTTCGGGTCAACGTGATTACCTCCCAAGGAGAAACATTAATGTTCAGTATCTCCTCGAGACCCCAATTTATTCCCGATTCGACAAGAAGAAACACGAACCGAGCTATGCATAAATAGAGAAAAAAAACAAGCCCCGGCGGATTGCCGAGGCTTAACTGCATCTGTTATTTATCTAGATACAACCATTGAATCTGGAGCTTCTTCAGCAGCTCTGTATGCTTGTTGCCTTGCTCATTAATATCAACCGCGCCAACGAATACAACCTTGCCTTGCTTCAAGTCAGCAATAATGACTTTCGTTGTATCGCCATCCGGTGTTGCCATATAAAGACGGTCGCCATAGACAACGACATTCGATGTAGGTAAATAAGGAATTTCGAATGACCGCACCGATCTGTCCGAAGTGCTATATATCTCCACGTTCGTACCCGCTCCACCACTCGCGAGTTCAATGATCGAATCTCCCGAGACGTAAAACTGTGCGTTTTGCGAGCTGGTTGAATTCGAGTTGCTTTGAGAAGTGAATGCAGGTACAGCGTCTGTCTTGCCTGATGCAAGATCGTACGTGAGAATCGCTTGCTCCGAGCTTTCCACAACCTCATTTCCTTCTTTGTCCTTCGCAAACTTCTGCGTCACCTGCTGGTATACAAGCAATTCCGACGACTCCGAAGTTTGGGATGACTGAATGAAATTATAAGTTACGATTCTCCCGTCAGCTAACCGTTTATCGGCTAGCAATACACGATCTTCGGCGATGCTCTTCTTGTTCAAATCAATCGTGTAAGAATGAATCTCCTGACCAGGGGTATTCTGCTGGTTACCACTAGCTTTTTTCAAATTGTAGGTGATGACAGTCATCGTTTGACCTTTCACCTGCACATCTGAGGTGGATATCCAGTTGTACTTCTCCTGCTTAGGGATTGAGGCAGTGAAGCTAATTTTATCGTTGTTCTTTAAGTCCAATACAGTTACACTGAGCCGGTAATTCCTGTTATTCAAGTCATTGCCACCCTTAATGTCGGCATATGCCAGTACCTGCCCGTCCTGATAGAAACCGTTATACGTTTTCTTCCCGCGCATAAAGTTTCTGTGATCCTTCAGCATTTGCTGTAAATCCGGACTATATTTGAACATTTCGTTCTCTCGGAACGAGTCGAAGAAGGACTTCTCTTGGAAGTACAGACTGCCTTTCGCATTGATTTCTAGTGAACCGTAATCCTTCGATTCACCTTGAAGCACAAGCGATTTCGCTTCGTTGTCGTCACCAGAAACGGTCAAGAGCTTGTATTCTGGAAAGCTCCTTGCAGCCGCCGTCACGTAATAGGTACCAACGCTTCCTAAGATGAAGATGACGAGCAGAATGGAGAACCAATAGCGTTTCATTCGTTGTTAACCTCCTATACCGAAATCTTCTTATTCATTAAGAAGAAGCTAATCATTAATGACAGGGCGCCGATGAGAGCAGCAATAATGAGCTCAATGGTGAACAGCTCTACCGGATACAAATAATCATATTTGGGCCGGTTCGTAATTAAGATTGGTGCGCACATGAGCAGAATTGCGATGCCAATATAGATCAGCCCGGCAAGAATGCCCTTTAATCGGTAGCTGCGTTCCAGCAGAATAGCCGTGAACAAGATGATTACGAACACTGCGCCACCGCCATACCACAAAATAAATTCGATAAAGGTGTGCGGAATCAGGATACGCAGCAGCGAGTGACCTTGAATTACAGTCATCATAGACTCCGCGCCCCCTCTCAAAGCTGGATCAATAACTGATTTGTACAAGCTGTACTCGAGCGGCAAAATGAGCAGTTGGAACGATACTAGCCCTAGCACAAACAGCAGTATGGCGCTCAGTTTAGCCAAATACATATTTCGTCTATCTGTCGGCAGCATCAACAACCGGTAAATAAACATGTTCTTGCCTGTCCATTCCCTATACCAGATCAAGAAGATATACAGCGCAAGAGCGCCAATGCTGAGTGCGATAGGGGCGAGAAACCATAAATTCGCGCTGCTTAGCAAATTCGAGAAGCTATTAACGCCATGTTCCGCAACAAATTTGGTGTACGTATCTGTTGTCGGCCCCATACGGTCCTGAACATAAGTCATATACTTGCTGCTTTCATAGTAAATGCCGAACCCTTGCATAAGCAGCGTTATAGCGAAGAGCGATAAATACAGCTTCCAGAAACGGGCTACCTCCATATGGAGCAGCTTTAAGTAACGATTCATCCGTGGTACACCTCTCTCATAACATCCATAACCGACTTGCCATGTTCCATTCTCATATCCTCACAGTTAAATTGACGAGTAACAGTCCCGTTGTCGATTAGCACGACTTCATCAATCAAATGCTCAATATCGTTGATTTCATGCGTTGTTATGATGACGCCTCGATCTTCAACAAGCTTGCTCGTGAATACCGATGCAATCTGCTCGCGGCTGAAAATATCGATGCCAGAGAACGGTTCATCCATCAGCACGTAATCTACATCAAGCGAAAGGCCGTGCAGCAGGTTCAGCTTTGCTGTGTTCCCTTTGGATAGCTCAGCGATACGGTCCGTCCGTTTAAGCTTGAAGAAAGTAAGCATCTCTTCTGCACGCTCTTCGTTCCAGCTCGCATAGAAATCCTTCATGAATTGCATGCTAGCCCCAACCGTCATGTTCGGTGGCATCGTTATATTGTCAGGCACATACGTGATATGTTCGTAAATATGTTTACCGATTGGCATCCCGTCAATGAGAATGCTCCCACCGTCGATTGGCGTAAGTCCCATGATCGCCTTTAGAACGGTCGATTTGCCCACGCCATTGATGCCGATGAGGCATGTGATGTTTCCTTTATCCGCTGTGAACGATACGTCCTGAAGCACTTTTTTGCGACCGTATTTCTTGCGGACCGATTTCAGTTCGATCATGCTTGCTCCTCCTTCGCGCCTTGATTATAGGTGCTCTCCACTTTGTTTTTAACGATGGCGAGCAGCTCTTCAACCGGTACCTGAATCTTAGCTATAGATAATACGAACGCATCAACTGCGTCAGTAATCAGTTCATTCCGAATGAGACTTAATACATGCTCATCTGTCGTTATGCGGCTTGGCGAATTCCCCTCCGTAACAATCAATGCTTGTTCCTCCATTTCTTTGTAAGCCTTCTGTGCCGTGTTTGGGTTAATCTTCAGCTTACCTGCGATTTCACGGCGTGACGGTATGATCTGGCCCTTCTCGAGCCGTCCCGTCGCTATCTCTTCTTTGAAATACCTGACTACTTGAAGGTAGACAGGATCGCGGCTGTTAAACTTCAACTCCGCACTGCCTTCACCAGCTTGCATACGCTCCAACTCCGTCTTGTTAAGTGTGTGTACTACTTAGTTCATACACTTCATACGTGTACTATACCCGTAATACACTTTGGTGTCAACCATCGGTATCCCCTAAATATAAAAAGCACCGCTTCCTTATTCAGGCAGCAGTGCTTCATGTTCATTATTTAAAGGCTGGAACGATCGCACCTTTGTATTTGTCTTCGATAAACGTCTTCACTTCAGGCGATTGCAATGCTTCCGCCAAAGCTTTCATCGCTTCGGAATCTTTGTTGTCCGGACGGGCAACGAGAATGTTCACATAAGGGGAATCTGCACCTTCGATGAATAGTGCATCCTTCGTCGGTACAAGACCCGCTTCAAGCGCATAGTTCGTGTTGATCAGCGCTAGGTCTACCTCGTCAAGCACGCGAGGAAGCGTAGCTGCTTCAACTTCTGTGATATCGAGTTTCTTCGGATTGTCAACGATGTCGTTCACAGTGCCGGAGATACCAACGCCGTCCTTCAGCTTGATTAGGTTGTTCTTCTCCATGAGTGCTAGTGCACGACCGCCATTGGATGGATCATTCGGGATAACGACCTTCGCGCCTTCCTTCAGCTCATCAATCGACTTGATCTTCTTCGAATAGCCGCCAAACGGTTCGATATGAATGCCTGCAACACTTACGAGATCATAGCCTTTATCTTTATTGAATTGATCCAGGTAAGGAAGGTGCTGGAAGAAGTTTGCATCCAGTTGCTTCTCATACAGCTGTGTGTTTGGTTGTACGTAGTCGTTAAACTCAACCACTTCAAGGTTAATGCCTTTCTCTTTCAAAGCTGGCTTAATGAAATCAAGAATTTCTGCGTGCGGTACCGGCGTAGCGCCTACTTTCAGCGTTACTTCCTGCTTCGCGCCGTTACCTTCTGTTTGGTTGTTCGCTGAGTTGCTCGCATTGTTGTTTTTGCTGCCGCATGCGGACAGTGCAACGACAATGACGAGGAGCAGCATCGCTAGACTTGCTTTTTTCATCTTTCATTCCTCCATCAGTATGTCTCTCTCTATGTTAAATCCTTACTTCCGGCTAAATCGGCGAACCAGATAGTCGCCTACCATCTGCAGGAGTTGAACCAAAATAATAAGGAGCACGACCGTTACGATCATAACGTCGGTCTGGAAACGTTGGTAACCGTATCGAATTGCTAAATCGCCTAAACCGCCAGCACCAATTACCCCTGCCATCGACGTATAAGAAACGAGTGTTACGGCCGTTATCGTAATCGCTGCTAATAATCCTGGTCTTGCCTCTAACAGAAGCACCCGCGTGACAATTTGCCTTCTGGATGCCCCCATGGCTTGAGCTGCCTCAATGACACCACGATCTACTTCACGAAGAGCCGTTTCCACAAGTCTTGCGAAGAACGGTGCTGCCGCAATTACAAGAGGAGGTATTGCCCCTTGCACACCAAGCATCGTTCCGGTTAACCATTTCGTGAATGGCATGATCAATATCATCAAAATAATAAACGGAACCGATCGAAGGACATTCACAACGAACGACAGCAGCCTGTAAACAATCGCTTGCTCAAGTAATTGCCTGCGTGAGGTTAAGAAAAGAACAATTCCTAACAGCATCCCTAAAATAACTGTGAACACAAGAGATAAGACAAGCATGTGAAGCGTATCCCTCGATGCCTCCCACATTTCGGACCAATCCACATTTTCAAATGACGACGACATTTTCAGCATCATGACAGATCACCTACTTCCAATCCTTTGTTACGCAGATCCGCAATGACTTTCTCGATGTCACCATGATCGCCGAAAAACTCAATGACTAGCTGGCCATAAGGAGTGTTTTTCATCCGGGAGACTGTTCCTTGCAAAATCGTAAATTGAACGGAAGTCGATTTCACAGCATTGAACAGCAGTGGCTCATAGGTGATGTCTCCGACATAGTTGACCTTGATTAAGCGTCCGCTACGCGATGCAATCAGCTCTCTTGGATCGAAGGAATCTGCGATTTGGCTCACAAAATCCTTCGTCACCGGATGCTGCGGCTTCAAGAACACATCCAGTACATCGCCCATCTCAACCACTCCGCCACCATCAATTACGGCTACGCGGTCACAGATCGAACGAATGACATGCATCTCATGCGTAATCAGCAGAATCGTAATGCCAAGCTTCTGGTTAATGTCCACAAGCAGCGACAAAATCGAGTTCGTCGTTTGCGGATCAAGTGCGGAAGTCGCCTCGTCACAGAGCAGTACATCCGGGTTGTTCGCTAATGCGCGCGCAATGCCGACCCGCTGCTTCTGACCGCCTGAGAGCTGTGCAGGAAACTTGTCGCCATGCTGCTCCAAGCCAACGAGCGCAAGCAGCTCGTCCACTCGCTTCTTCATCTCCGCCTTAGATAATTTCGCAAGCTTGAGCGGAAACGCAATGTTATCCCGCACCGTTGCCATCGAAAGCAAATTAAAATGTTGGAAAATCATGCCGATTCTGCGGCGCTCATGCTGCAGCTGCGTAGTCGACAGCTTCGTCAGCTCAACGTCGCCGACCTTAACCGAGCCTGTTGACGGACGCTCCAGCAAATTGACGCAACGCAGCAGCGTGCTTTTGCCCGCGCCGGAGTGGCCAATGATGCCGAAGATTTCACCTTTATCTATCGTAATGCTTACGTTACTTATTGCTTCTACAGCTGTAGAGCCGCTACCGTAAGACTTGCTTATGTCTCGAAGCTCAATCAGTTTTATTACCTCCTGCCGTCCATTAATCGTAAGTAATGGTAGAATTCCCTGCAACTGCTATTCTCAACCTTATATAAACCGTCTACAAACAAGCAAATACGCCTTCAGCCTTCTGTCTAGGCGAAGCCGTTCTGTGTGAACAAGTGAAAACGGCTGTCGCCGTCCTTTCGGCAAAAGCTTACGTTTCGCGGAGACATTATAGAATATTAAACGGGTGAAATTTAAAATTCTATAATGTGAACAAATTGCATTATAAACAAAATCGCTACAGTCTGTCACTGGAATTGAATGTAATTAAGCGCAAAAAAAGCCCACTTTACCCTATTCACGGGGTGTAGTAGGCTTTTGTTCACGAATTAGACCATTTTATTGAACTCTTTGCGTAATCGTTTAATAATCCTCTTCTCCAGCCTGGAAATATACGACTGCGAGATGCCGAGCAGGTCCGCAACATCCTTCTGGGTCTTCTCATCCCCGTCCGCAAGCCCGAAGCGAAGCTCCATAATGATTCGTTCCCGCTCAGTCAGCTTATCGAGCGCCTTGTGCAGCAGCTTACGGTCCACCTGCTCCTCGATATTGCGATATATCGTATCGTTCTCCGTCCCGAGTACATCTGAGAGAAGCAGCTCGTTACCGTCCCAATCGATATTCAGCGGTTCATCAAACGACACCTCTGTGCGCGTCTTGCTGTTGCGACGCAGGTACATCAGAATCTCGTTCTCAATACAGCGGGAAGCATAAGTCGCCAGCTTGATCTTCTTCTCTGGATCAAATGTATTGACCGCTTTAATAAGACCGATTGCACCAATAGATACCAAGTCTTCGATATGAATGCCTGTATTCTCAAACTTACGTGCGATATAAACGACTAGCCGCAAATTGCGTTCGATGAGCATCGCTCGGATCGCTGAATCTCCAGTAGGCAGCTTCTCCAGCAAGTACTCTTCTTCTTCGCGGGTGAGCGGTGGAGGCAGTGCTTCGCTTCCACCAATATAATAAATTTCCTCGCTCTTTAATCCGAATAAAAACAAAACACGATAATAGTATAACTGAAGGATTAGTTTCCATTTGACGAGCATGCTGCTCCATCCCTTCCCGAAGTACTATGAATGGTTTCGACCGTGACGCTTCGATTTTGAAGTAGTGACGGATGGATAATGGCCTGGTACGTGCCGTCATGAGTCAGCTTGCCGGCATCTAGGCCAATAAGCACTTTCTTGGATTCGAACAATTCCCCTTCCCGGTCTATCGTTACAAGATCGGGCTTAATGGCAAGCATGAATTGCGCACCTCGGTTAACTCCGCGGTAAGGCACCAGCCTCAGCCGATCACGCCATATGAAAGGCTCCTCATCTGTCATGCTCGCTAACAGTTTATCGACCTGTGCCTCCCGAATCTGATGAATCCAGGAAGCAGGCAACACATCCTGCCACACCGCGGCCTCCATCACCATGACAGGTGTTCGTGTCAACGGTTCATACAACTGATTACCTGTGTCGATGAGTCCCGTGCAGGTATGCTCCACGCCATCAACTCTTACTTTCACCTCCGCAAGATGAGTAGTGACCAGATTACGCTCCTTACGCTGCGTCATCACAGAACGGTAAATGTAATAGCCGACACCGACAAGACAGAAGACAAAGAGCATGGAAGATTTGAGCATGAAACTTGGGGATCCGTTTACGGTAACAACCGTTTGCCACAGCTTATTCGAGCTATTCATCAGCAAGTAATGCGCGCCGAGGACAGCCCCTGCCGCTGCAAAGTTAACGCCGTAGAAGGCACCTACGTTGCGGACAAAATGCTGTACGCTTCCAAATCCGAACGCTGTGAGCAGCATTGCAAACGAAAGGGCAATCTTGATGACAATCGTAAACAGAAACGATAGCGGCGGAAAAACAATCAGAATGGCGTACAACGCGCCGATTATCGCAGCAAGCAGCACACGCCACCATTTCGCCCGAATGCTACGCACCCAAGCGGTCAGCAGCAGATTGGAGCCGTCAATGAGCAGGTTGACCATGAATAATACGTCGATATAAACAGCATCCAGCGTATTCACCTTCCTGCAGCATTTCGTTTAACTTTCCAGCTCTTAAGCGCTCCATAGCGAGGATATGCGGCTTGTGTCTAGTATAGTTAAATCCTATTACAATGTCTGTCTAAACATGCCGTCAGGAGCGATCTTTTTTTGTCGATGACGCACCAAACCAGCGTATATGTGGACGTTTGGTTTGGGTGCAGAGCAATTGGTTTGCGTTCACTGGCGGCAGACAGGGAATGCAGCATTTGCTCAATCAACAAACCGAGTACACGAAAAAAAGCCCCACTTTCGTAAATGAACGAAAGTGAGACTCATATTATTCTTATTGCTATAAACGCTTATTAACGATCGTTGCGGCGGTTGCGCAGGAACGCTGGGATATCCAGCTGATCGCTCGATACCGTGTTGCCAAATGGCTTCGGCCCTGTGCTTGGTGCTGATTGACGAGGTACTTCATTGTTGACGGTATTCGTTTCAGCAGGCTGTCCAGCTCCAGGACGGCGAACAGATGCAGATGCTGAAGAAGTGTTCTCAAAGCCTGTTGCGATTACGGTAACTTTGATCTCTTCCTTCATGCTCTCGTCAATTGATGCGCCGAAGATCATATTCACATCAGGATCAGCTGCTGACATTACGATCTCAGCTGCTTCATTCACTTCATAAAGCGATAGATTATTGCCGCCGGTAATATTCATAATAATACCGCGTGCTCCATCAATAGATGCTTCAAGCAATGGACTCTGAATCGCCTTCCGAGCAGCTTCCGTAGCACGATTCTCGCCAGTTGCAAGACCAATACCCATGAGGGCTGAGCCACGCTCTGTCATGATCGTCTTCACGTCAGCAAAGTCGAGGTTGATTAGACCCGGGGTAGCGATAAGGTCGGAAATACCTTGCACCGCTTGCTTGAGCACGTTATCCGCTTCGCGGAACGCTTCAAGCATAGGAGTCTTCTTGTCGACGATTTCAAGCAATCTTTCGTTCGGAATGACAATAAGCGTATCTACTTTTTCCTTGAGTGCTTCGATACCAGTCTCAGCTTGAACGGAACGTTTGCGTCCTTCGAACATGAAAGGTCTAGTAACGACACCAACCGTCAACGCGCCGCATTCACGGGCAATCTCAGCAATGACAGGAGCTGCGCCAGTTCCTGTGCCGCCTCCCATGCCTGCAGTAACGAACACCATGTCCGCGCCTTTGAGTGTATTCATAACCGTCTCACGCGACTCTTCAGCCGCTTTCTTGCCAACTTCCGGATTCGCACCGGCGCCAAGACCGCGTGTCAGCTTATCGCCAATTTGCAGCTTCTGCTCCGATCTAGCAAGGTGCAATGCTTGCGCATCTGTATTTACAGTAATAAATTCTACGCCTCTGACGCCATTCTCAATCATTCGGTTGACGGCATTGCTGCCACCTCCGCCAACGCCGATGACTTTGATTTTGGCCATTGATTCATTCTCGAAATCAAATTCCAACATCCTTACATATCCCCCGATCAAATAAATTCACTAAACATCGTTTTTAGTCGTTCGAATAGACCAGGCTTTGAGGGCGAACTCGGTGAACTCGCCTTCCGGCTTACGCTCTTCTTGGGGGCGGAGACGGTACGGCCTCGCATATACTTCGAAACATATTGGATCATCCCTACTCCGCTCGTGAAAGCAGGGTCGCGTACACCGATATAATCTGGAACTGCAATACGTACTGTCGATTCCAGCTCATGCTGAGCCAGCGAAAGCGTACCCGGCATCGTAACCGTTCCGCCTGTCAGCACATATCCGTTCACTTTGTCAGCGTAGCCAAGACGGCGAACCTCTTGGCGAATCAAGTGGAAGATCTCTTGCATACGCGGTTCGATAATGTTCGCAAGGTCTACTTGAGAGAATTCCTTCTCCATATTGCTTCCCATGCGCATCACTTTGAACTTCTGATCTTCGGCTGCATCATCAATCATGGCGCAGCCAAATTTCTGCTTAATCTTCTCTGCCTGATCAGTTTGAGTGCGAAGACCATAGGAAATATCGCTTGTTACATACTCGCCGCCTACAGGCAGCGTTGATGTCGCGACGATACCACCTTGCTCAAAAATTGCAATAGTACTCGAGCCAGCGCCTATGTCGGCAAGGACAGTACCCATCATTTTCTCATCTTTGGTCAATGCCATCTGACCGGATGCCAGTGACATAAGTATGATCCCGGCAATATGCAAGTTAGCTTTCTCCACACACCGGGCTAAATTATGTATCGCTGTTTTGGCCCCGGTTACTACTGTGGCTTCGACTTCGAGTCGAACGCCAATCATGCCTCTAGGATCAGATATGCCTTCGAGTCCGTCAACCAAGTATTGCTTAGGTACCAGATTAATAATCTCTCTCTCTGGAGGCAGCGCAACTACTTTAGCCGCCTGCAACACGCGTTCAATATCTTCTTCGCCGATTTCACGATCTTCATTCGAAATGGCTACAACGCCGTGATTCGTCTGCAAGCCGATATGATTGCCCTGAATCCCTACGTAAACATCAGATATTTGAATACCGACCATCCGTTCGGCATGATCCACTGCATTACGAATGGATTGTACCGTTTGGTCGATGTCGACGATTGCTCCTTTGCGAATTCCTTCCGAGTCGGCAGATCCAACTCCAATAATATTAATGACTCCGTTATTCACTTCGCCAATAATAGCACGAACCTTGGATGTACCGATGTCCAAACTAACGATGATGTCATTGCTGCTCACCCACTGGCACCTCCGTTTCACCAAATAATAGGGTCTTCATACACTCAAAACAATCCATACTGCGATCTACATCTCTAGTACATTCAACGCAGTATCCAGTATCCCTCTTTTTTCTACAATTTTTTCACGATTTATTGTGTATCCAGCCCATGCGTCTGGCATGTTCTGGTTATTGGAGTACCGAAAAAATGCAAAAGGGGCAAATAAAGCTGCATAAAAGAAATTCTATCATTCTTTCAAGCTATTGAGTAGTCTCTTTTTGCTGAATACCTTGATTTTCTGCGTCTTCCGGGGTGAAAGAAGCGTATTTGTCCGCAAGCAGCATCGTAACAAGACCAGGAGGCTGAATCTCGATGACGGCATTCAGTGTCGGAATCTTCTCAGGCAGCAAAGAAACAGCTGTGATGACCTCAAAGCGCGTCCTTGTGTAGATCTTAATTCGGTCTGGGTATGACGGCGATGGTGACGGCTTAATCTCGGAGAAATCAGTTATGGATTGTTCTGGAATCTTTGCAAGTGTTTTGCATAATTCAGCAAGAACAGGGTCACCATCCTTCCATCCGGACAAGATCGGTTTATCGACAATACTGTCGGATCCTGCTGCTATGCTCGTTCCATTCGCCAACATCGCGGTCAGTTCGCTGTTTTTCGATAAGGTGTAGGCGACTGTTTTGAACTCCATCACTTTAATCGTCACACTGCCCGGGAACGACTTCGTTACTTTCACCTCTTCGATCTGCTTCAGCTGACGAATCCTTGATTCGATCTTGCCTGCAGTTGTACCGAAGAACGCGTCGCCTGCCGCGATGCCCGCCGTCTTCCGAATCGTATCCGCCGACAGGAAATGCTGGCCTTCAATCGTCACGGTTGAAACTTTGCTGATGGATGAATTAAAGAAGAGTACGCCAAGGATAACAATAAAAAGTAAAAAGAGCACCGCTAACAGCTTCTTGCCGCCTCTGCGCCGCTTCTCTGGCTCCCGCAGCACGGGCATCTTCTCTTGCATGGCTTGTCCCCTCTTTGTATAAATGTGAGGGCGGCATCTAGCCTAATCAGCAGGCAATAGCCGTCCACACACATGCTGTATCTTGTTGGCATGATCGTTAAGGCACGATTGGGTTGCTTTCAACTGGTGAGTAGCGGGTAATTCGGGCACCTAACCGTCCCAGCATCGATTCAATCCGGTCATAGCCGCGATCGATATGATGCACCTGCTCAACGACCGTTTTTCCTTGTGCAGCAAGCCCTGCAATGACGAGCGCCGCGCCAGCGCGCAAATCTGTTGCTTCTACGGTAGCGCCGTACAATCTGGAGACGCCGCGGATATACGCGGAGCTGAGGTCCACACGAATATCGGCTCCCATTCGAGAGAGCTCATCGACATGCTTGAACCGTCCTTCAAAAATCGTCTCCTTCATAATACTTACCCCATCGGCAAGTGCAAGAAGCACCATAATCTGTGATTGCATATCTGTTGGAAAGGCAGGATACGGCGATGTCACGATGCGGTCGACTGCTTTAGGCCGTACCGCTGCGCCTACTTTGATTATATCACCGTCTACTGCTATTTGAACACCTGTGCGTCTAAGCACATGGATGAGTGAGGTTAAATGCGAAGGACATGTATTAAGCAGCGTCACTTGACCGCGTGTTGCAGCTGCTGCAACCATAATCGTCCCGGTTACGATCCGATCCGGAATGACTTGATAGCGGCAAGGCGTCAGCTTCTCTACCCCTTCAATCGTAATTGTATCGGTGCCCGCCCCTATAATTTTGGCACCCATGCTGTTCAAGAAGTTCTGCAAATCTTGAATTTCCGGCTCTCTGGCAGCGTTGCTGATCGTTGTCAGCCCTTCAGCAAGCACTGCGGCCATCATAATGTTCTCCGTAGCTCCGACGCTCGGGAGATCGAGGTGAATCTCCGCACCTTTCAGCCGTTTCGCATAACATGTGATGCGGCTGTCTTCTTCAACGATCTGCGCGCCTAATTCTTGCAGCCCGCTTAGGTGCAGATCGATCTTCCTCTCTCCGATCGCGCAGCCGCCAGGCTGATAAATCGTTACTTCGCCAAATCTTGCCAGCAGCGGTCCCATAAGAAAGATGGATGACCGCATCTGACGCATAAGTGCTTCAGGAATGTGGGAAGAATGCAAGCTTGTCGTGTCGAGCTGGACCGTTTCGTCCACGTGCTCTGCCCGGCAGCCTAGCTCTCGCAAAATGTTAAGCATGACGTCAATATCAAGCAGTTTGGGTACATGCTCGATCGTAACGACTCCTTCTACCAGCATACTTGCAGCTAAAATCGGCAAAGCGGCATTTTTCGCGCCTTGGATAACAATGGTTCCTGAGAGTGGTTTCCCGCCTTCAATCACCAATTTGTCCAATTTATCACCTCCGAGTTACCGCTCACCCACTACGTACACTTCCGCCACCAGTTCAATTCCAAAATTTTGTTGAACGGTGCTTCGAATGATTGACATGAGGGTGAGGACGTCTTCAGCTTTCGCTTGCCCGGTGTTGACAATGAAATTGGCGTGCAATGTCGAGATTTCCGCTGCGCCTTGGCGCATTCCTTTCAATCCAGAAGCTTCAATGAGCCTTGCGGCAAAATCATTCGGCGGATTCCGGAACACACTGCCCGCACAAGCGAGCGTGAGTGGTTGAGTAAGCAAGCGACGCTGTTTATAAGCAGTCGTAGTGGCCGTTATATCTTTACGGTTTCCTTGCCCAAGCTCAAATACGGCTCCAATGACGATTCCCCGCTGTTCATGAAGACAGGAATGACGATAGGAAAACTCCATCTGCTCGGCATTGAACCGAACCAATTCCCCTGTTTCCAGCACAATGTCAGCTGATTTGAAGATACGTGACACATCCGACCCATGAGCGCCGGCATTCATATACACCGCTCCGCCTACCGAAGCTGGAATTCCCCCCGCGAATTCGAGTCCGGTGAGACCTTCCCTCGCTGATAATACCGACAGCTTAATCAGGGAATAAGCGGCGCCTGCATAAACGAACGTGCCATCAAATCGTGCATAGTCGAAGCCTTCGCCCAGCTGAAGTACGACGCCACGGATTCCTTTGTCGCTGATCAGCAAGTTGGAACCACGTCCGAGATTGGTCCACTGCACTCCATGCTTATGGAGCAAACGGATGACAGCTACCAGCTGCTCTTCGGTTTCGGGAATAATAAGTACATCTGCCGGTCCGCCGATCTTCCAAGTCGTAAAATCTGCAAGCGGCTTATTATAAGAGACACTTCCGGCGTCAATTTGGTTTAGTTCCGCCAAAAACTGCTCCATCTGCGTAAACCTCCTTCTGCGATAGCGCGATTGTCCTCTATACGGCACTCGTTCATTCAACTAGGGCGACCCGTATCTGATGCATGCATGGCGTGATGCACTGCTCTTCAGAATCTGAGCCCGCTTAGGTGACGGTCACGATTATGCAATATACTATGCCTACTCGCATAGGAGTGTGACAATCGCCCAATTGACAGGCACATGTTCATCCTGCCGTTATTTTTTTAAGTTCATTCACTATGATTGCTGCCGATTCCGGCATGCCCAGCGTTCGCGCAGCTGCGCTCATCGCCTGCTGTTGTTCCATGCTATTAATAATGTGCGCGATTCGTTCGAAGAGAAGCGAACCGCTCAGCTCGCGTTCAAGGATCATTTCCGCCGCACCTACGTCAACCAAGCTCCTCGCATTCGCTTCCTGGTGATTGTTCGTCACGTTCGGCGAAGGGATAAGGATGGATGGGACGCCAAGAGCGGTCAGCTCCGCTAGCGACGATGCCCCAGATCGGCCAACAACGAGGCTCGATACAGCAAGCACCTCTGCCATGTGATGCAAGTACGGAAGTACCTGAAGGTTAGGAGGCAACGAATGCACTGCTCCCTTCAACCGGCTCATCGTACCCTCGTAATAGCTCTCTCCGGTTACAAACACAAAATGGACATCTGGCATACGCAACAGCTGCGGTGCCAAGTCCACCATGACGTCGTTTATCGCTTTTGCTCCGCGGCTGCCGCCGACCAGCAGCACAACCTTGCTGCCGGCAGGTACGCCAAGCCTTGAATAACCTTGCTCTTTGCCTGCGCTGACGACATTCGTCGCACAAGGATTCCCGGTATAAAGCGTGTTCTTCGCCTTGCTGAATGCAGATAATGCTTCTTTGAAACTCACCGCTACGCAGTCCGCATAGCGGGATAGAAATTGATTCGTCAGCCCAGCGACCGCATTCTGCTCATGAATAAGCGTCGGAATGCCCAGCTTGGCCGCGGCATAGATGACGGGACCACATACATAGCCTCCTGTGCCGACGACGACATCTGGCTTGAACTTGCGAAGCAGCTGCTTCGAGTGCTGCACGCCTTTGAGAAACCGCATAATAGTCTTCACATTCTCGAAGCTCAGCTTCCGTCTGAAGCCTGTTATTTCAACCGGCTCGAATGCGATGCCTTGCGCGGGAACGATCCGGCTCTCAAGGCCATTCGGCGATCCGATGTACAGGATCTGCGAACCCGGCTCCTCCTCTTCCACCTGCTTGCCAATTGCAAGCGCAGGATAGATGTGGCCGCCTGTTCCGCCGCCGGTCAATACGATACGCATCTGTTTAGTCACCTCGAGTAACGGGATATATTGAGTAAAATACCGAGCGCGGTCAGGAGCAGCGTAAGCGACGAGCCGCCATAACTTACGAGCGGCAGCGTAATGCCTGTTACAGGCAGCATCCCGATAACGACGCCGATATTAATAAATACTTGTACGGCAACGATGCCGATAATGCCGACAGCCAGCAGACTGCCGAACGTGTCAGGTGCTGCAATAGCAGTACGCATGCCTCTCCAGAGCAGAATGGCAAACAGTGTAATGATCGCTGCGCCGCCGATGAACCCGAGCTCTTCAGAGAGGATGGAGAAGATGAAGTCGGTTTGCGGCTCCGGCAAGTAATTAAACTTCTGACGGCTCATGCCAAGGCCAAGACCGACAAGGCCGCCAGGTCCAATCGCATAGAGCGATTGAATCGATTGATAACCTGCGCCGAGCGGATCTGCCCACGGATCGAGAAAGGCGGTTATCCGCTGCAGCCGATAAGGAGCAGCCAGTATAAGGCCGACGAGCCCGGCTACGCCGACAAGGGCGAGTGAACCAAGGTGCGCCATACGCGCACCGGCTGTGTAGATGACAATCAGCGAAGCGCCGATCATAACTGCGCCGGTACCAAGGTCCGGCTGCATCATGATGAGGCCGAAGGCAAGGCCAAGAATGCCGAGAGGTGGCAGCAAGCCCTTCGTGAACTGCGTTACCGCTTGCTGATTCTCGCCAAGCAGCTTGGCCAAGAAAATAACCATGGCGAGCTTCATAAACTCCGACGGCTGAATGCCGAACGAGCTGATGCCGAGCCAGCTGCGTGCACCGCCGCGCACGACACCGATGCCGGGTATTAGGACCATGAGCAGCAAGCCGAAGCAGATGAACAGCCCGAGCTTCGCCCATTTGCGCCATATCCAATAATCCGCATTCATGGTGACGATCATTGCGCCGATTCCAAGCGCGGCAAATAACATTTGCCGTTTGACATAGTAGAACTTGTCCCCAAATTCATGGAATGCGAGCACCGCACTCGCACTGTACACCATCACAAGACCGATAGTGAGTATAAGCACGATCGAAATAATCATCCACATATCCGGGGCGGACCTGGCTTTTGCCATAGCACGAACACCTCTTGCAAGCTTAAGTAGGGACAAGCCCCCTACTTACAAGTTATGCGCCGATTGCTTAAAAATGCTCCCCCGCTGCTCATACGATTTAAACATATCCCAGCTTGCGCAAGCAGGCGAGAGTAGCACGGTATCTCCCGGCTCCGCGAGAGCTGCTGCTTCGCGGACAGCGAGCGTAAGCGTGCTCTCGGCGTCCTCCACAGGTTCGACGACTTTAATCTTCGTTAAACCTGCAAGCTCCGCGACATGAGCGATTTTGTGACGTGTTTCGCCAAGCGCCACGACCGCTTTCACCCGACTACGGAAATGCGGCAGCAGCTCCATGTAATCGGAGCCGCGGTCCAGTCCGCCTGCGATAAGCACGACGCCTCTTGAGAATGAGTGCAATGCGATAATTGTCGATGCGCCATTCGTCGATTTGGAATTGTTAAAGTATTTGACGCCGCCGCGTTCGCAGACGTACTCTAAGCGGTGCTCAACGCCGCGGAAAGTACGCAGCGGCTCTCGGAGCTGTTCGATGCCAGCGCCTGCTACGAGGCATGCTGCGATGGCTGCAAGTGCGTTTGCCGTGTTGTGGCGGCCTGGTAGACCAAGCTCATTCACCGGCAGCACTTCATGCGTTACGCCCTGCTCATCGCGGTATACGATGATACGCGGCGAGTTGTCCACTGGTGCAGTCAGATCCACCGGATATGGCGGCATGACGCTGAGGCCGTATGTAAGCTCCTGCGATGTCGAGAACGGGAGCAGCTTCGCCGAGATGGAGCCTGCTTTCATCAGCTCTTGGCAGACTGGATCGTCTGCATTGAGAATGGCCGTATCTGCTGCTGTCTGGTTTGCGAACAGCTTCGCTTTGGATGCGACATAGTCTTCCATGCCGCCATGATAGTCAAGATGCGTCTCAACGACGTTAAGGAGCATAGCGATACGCGGCTGGAATTCGCAAGTGCCTTTCAGCTGGAAGCTGCTCAGCTCTGCGACAATCCAGTCCGTCGGCTGCGCAGTCTGCGCAGCTTCACACAGCGGCGTGCCGATATTGCCTGCAACGATGGGATTGATCCCCGCTGCTTCAAGCAGCTCGCCAATCCATGTCGTTGTTGTTGTTTTGCCATTGGAGCCAGTGATGCCAATGATCGGCGCTGGCGAGAGCAAATATGCAACCTCGACCTCCGTTACCACTTCAATGCCGAGCTCCAGTGCGCGCTTGACCGGCGGAGATGTGTACGGGATGCCCGGGTTCTTCACTACAAGGGCGGTTTGCTCCGTAATCAGCCCTTCCGGATGACTTCCGCATATAACAGAAACACCCAAAGCGTCCAGCTCGTCCGCTTCGGGAGATAAATGGCGTTCCTTCATATCGTTGACGGTGACGTTTGCGCCGAGCTTGTTGAACAGCTTCGCGACGCTTACACCGGACCTTGCAAGACCTAATACGACTACGGTTTGATCCTTGTATAAGGATGGGTGGTTCAAATTACTTCACTCCTTTAAAAAGTGCGATCCCCCTAAATCCCCCTTGGAAAGGGGGACCCCGAGGGTTTACCAACTATTGCTACGCATCCCCTATTTACTGGGGCCCCACCCGGAAGGTGAAACGTTCGAGTGACAGAGGCGCTCCTATTGGATTTGGTGGAGGTGCTCGAAGTCCCTTGCGGGACTGACTTTACGATTTACGCGCCTGTGCTACCTGGACTTCGTCATGAGGAACGTCCGGGCTGCAGAGGCGCGTGGATAGTTACGTGTACGATTGGATCGCTTTCGTCCTTCGCGGGACACGCTTCCAGCTGGTGCTTGGAAGTTAGTTGGTTGGCAGCTCCGCTGCCTCGTCCCTTACAGGACCTATGAACTCTGCGAGCCCACTAAAGCATGGCCCCTGCGGGACAACTGCATTAGCGGCCCAACAACAACCCGATCGCCGCGAACACAATCCCTACAATCCAGAACGAAGTGACAACCTTCCACTCCGACCAGCCGGACAGCTCGAAATGATGATGAATTGGGCTCATTTTGAAGATCCGCTTGCCTCTCAGCTTGAACGAGCCAACCTGCAGAATAACCGACAGCATCTCGAGAACGAACACGCCGCCGATAATAACGAGCAAAATCTCTGTCTTCGTCAATATCGCCACAGCCGCCATGCCGCCGCCGATGCCGAGCGAGCCTGTATCGCCCATGAACACCTTCGCCGGATGAGCGTTGAACACGAGGAAGCCCAGCATCGCGCCGATCATTGTTGCTGAGAAGATCGCCGATTCATGCTCGCTTGCATGCAAAGCGAGAATCGCGAACGCCGCGAACGCGACTGCGCCTGTCCCTGCAAGCAGGCCGTCTACTCCATCCGTGAAGTTGACTGCATTTGTCGTACCGAACAACATTATGACGACGAATACATAGTAGAACCAGCCGAAGTCCAGCTCAAACGACGTGCCTGGAATGCTAACTACCGTACTGTGATGCATCTGATGAAGCAGTATACATATAATAACGGAAAATAACAGCTGACCAATTAGCTTCTGCATCGCAGTCAGGCCGAGAGACCGTTTAAATACGATTTTGACATAATCATCTAAAAATCCGACAAGCCCAAACCCGAGCGATGCAATGAGCAGCACCCAGAATTCCGACGTCTTATCGGAGAATTTTAAGAATGCCAGAAGCACGGCGAGCATAATGATAACGCCGCCCATCGTTGGCGTACCTGATTTCTTCAAATGGCTTTGCGGGCCGTCTGTACGGATCTGTTGACCGAACTTCAGCCGTCTCAGCAGCGGGATGAACAAAGGTCCGAACAAAATTGCAAGCATGAAAGAAGCGCCGATAGACAGTAGAATGACCTTTACGTCCATAATTTCACCCCTACACGCTTTGCAGACTATGGACGATTTCTTCCATGCGCATGCCGCGTGACCCTTTCACCAATACGAGATCCTCCGGCGCTACTCGCGCGCGGAGCCATTGTGCAAGTTCATTTTTATCTTCGAACGCACACACTTGCTTTTCCCCCTGAGCAGCTATTTTTCCCTCAAAATGCTTCGCAGCCTCTGATGCCGTATGCTGCGACAGCGGGCCGTATGTAAGTACGGCATCCACTTTATCCGGCGTCACATAGGCGCCGATTTCCCCGTGCATGGCAGCTTCGTCTGGTCCCAGCTCTAGCATATCGCCGAGGACGAGCCACTTGCGTCTGTAGCCGGATAAGCCGGCAAGCAGGTCAATCGCAGCGCGGACAGCTGTCGGATTCGAGTTGTATGCATCGTTAAGCACCATTGCTCCATTATACGCACGAATAGGTTCAATGCGCATACCGGTCAGCTTCAGCCCATGAATACCTTCGCGAATGACGTCATCTTGCACGCCAAGCTTCTTGGCTGCTGCAATAGCTGCCAAGACATTAGATACATTATGAGCGCCGGCAACCGGGAGTGCAATACGCAAGAGCCCATTTTGGCCTTTCACGTCAAACGTCGAAGAGATCGCATCTCCCGTCACCGCTTCTGCCGTCCATTGATTGTCGCTGCCTAGCCCGAACGTCTGCACTTCTACACCTTCAGGGAGCGCCGTCTGCGCAAGACCCTCATGCAGCAGCGGCTCATCGCCGTTAACGAGCAGCAAGCCGCCTTCCCGCAAGCCTGCGACAATTTCCAGCTTCGCTTTGGCTATGCCCGCGCGTGAACCGAGCTGCTGCATATGCGCATCGCCAATATTCGTAATGATTGCAACATCCGGCTTAGCCAGACGAGTAAGCAGGTCGATCTCGCCGAACTCGCTCATTCCCATCTCAAGCACGACTGCGTCGACATCCTCGCTCAGATCGAGCAACGTGAGCGGCAAGCCGATGTGATTGTTATAGTTGCCGTCTGTCTTATGCACGCGGAGAGCGCCGGACAGCACAGCAGCGACCATATCCTTCGTCGAAGTCTTGCCATTGCTGCCAGTCACGCCGACGACGCGCAAGTTCAGCCCATCCCGATAAGTAGCCGCAAGCTGTTGCAATGCTGCTGTCGTATCGTCGACAAGCACGACCGGTACATTCGCCAGCGCATCCGGAAGCTCCTTATCCCGCTGCCACAGCGTGCCGATCGCACCGTTCTCAATTCCCGAAACGGCAAAATCATGCCCGTCGAAGTTTTCGCCCTTAATCGGGATAAACAGCTGCCCGGGCGTTACTTGGCGCGAATTGATTGTAACGCCGCTAACTAGCGGATCTCCTGCATTATTATGATGAATCGTCCCGCCGCACATGGCGGCAATCTCGCTAATCGTTCTTCTAATCACTATGAAAGACTCCTTATCGCTTCTTTAGCCACTTCACGGTCGTCGAAAGGATGCTTGACGCCGCCAATATCCTGGTAGGTTTCATGGCCTTTCCCCGCAATTAATACTACATCGTCAGGACCAGCCATTTCAACCGCTTTTTGTATCGCAAGCCGCCTATCTTCCAACAATTCATAGCGATTGCTTGCGACTTCATCCTGGATAAGCCCCGCTTCGACATCAAGCAGGATACGGAGCGGATCTTCGGTGCGTGGATTATCCGATGTAATAAAGCAATAATCCGCATAACGCGCCGCTATTTGCCCCATGAGCGGACGTTTCGTTCGGTCGCGGTCACCACCACATCCAAATACGCAAATAAGGCGTCCGGCCGAGAACTCCTTGACCGCTGTAAGCACGTTCTCGAGCCCATCAGGCGTATGCGCGTAATCGACGATAACCGCAAACGGCTGTCCGGCTTGCACCGCCTCGACTCTACCCGGAACGCCAGGAAGCGATTCAAGGCTCTGCTTGATTTGCAGCAAAGGAATACCTTCAATTAGAGCAGCACTAATCGCACAAAGCGCGTTATATACGTTATACTTGCCCGCCATACGAAGCGTAATATCCACCGAGCCTGCGAACGTATCGACATGGAATGCGGTGCCGTGCGCTGTAATGCGGACTGCGCTTGCCCGGACGTCAGCGTCATGGTCAAGACCATATGTGATGACTTCTGCCGCTGTCACACTCGCGTACTTCGGCGAGGCATCATCATCTGCGTTGAGTACGGCATAGAGCCGTTCCTCTGGAGCTGCGCCGAACTCATTGCCAAGTCTCGAGAATAGGAGACTCTTTGCGGCTGCGTATTTCTCCATCGTCTGATGATAGTCGAGATGATCCTGCGTCAAATTCGTGAAAATCGCAGTCCGATATCGGCTTCCTTTGACTCTACCTTGCTCAAGCGCGTGCGAGGACACTTCCATCACGCAGTAATCGCAGCCGCTATCCACCATCGAAGCAAGCGAACGCTGCAGCTGAAGCGCCTCAGGTGTCGTCCCTGACATCGGATATGTGCTGCCTGCATACCGCATCTCTACGGTTCCAATTACGCCTGGCAAATGTCCAGCATCGCACAATATTCGCTCAATGAGATACGTCGTCGTCGTTTTGCCATTCGTGCCGGTCACCCCAATCAGCCTCAGCTGCTTGCTCGGATATCCGAAATAATGATCGGCGATGACTGCCATCGCATGACGGCTGTCCTTCACAACAATTTGCGGAACTGGCAAATCAAGCAGTCGTTCGACGACAATCGCCGAAGCTCCCCGCTCCAGCGCCTGTGCCGCAAACTGATGACCATCCACTTTATGTCCCCGCAAACAGATGAACAGCGCACCGGCTGTAACTTCACGGGAATCAGTTTCTATACTGCTTATTTCCGCTGAACCCTCTCCGCAAAGTACGGCGGTGAGCAGCAAAGCGGCCAATTGTTCCACTCGCACCATCTCAGTCGTCCCCTCCCATGAGCAGATCAAGCTGAGTGCGGCCCGCTAGCGAAGCGGCCTCACGCGTTCTTTCGTACGCAGCCTACTTCTCTATCTATACTCATTATGGCCTTGGAACATTGCTTTCATCATTGTCTTTTGCCAAATAAATCCGAATGGTTGACCCTCGATCCACTCGGGTTCCTGGCGCCGGTGACTGCCGAATGACGGTATCTCCACTGCCTGCAGACGACAGGTTAAAGTTCATATTGAGATCCTCGTATATATCCGACACCGTCTTACCGACGAGGTTCGGCACTTCTACAATTGGAGTCTCGCCATATTTGTACTCTTTGCTAATCTGCGTCTTTCTAGGAGCAACCCCCATATACGGGAGAGAATCTTCCAGGATGTTATGGACAATCGGTGCTGCAACGACGCCCCCGAATTGAATGCCCTGCGGGTTATCAACGGCGACATAGACGACGATCTTCGGATCATCCGCAGGTGCAAAGCCGACAAAAGATACGATGTGCTCGTTAGGAGAATAGCGACCGTTAATAACCTTCTGCGCGGTACCGGTCTTGCCGCCTACACGATAACCGTCGATGAATGCGTTGCGCCCTGTTCCTTTGGCAACGACGCTCTCAAGCGCTTCTCGCACCTGCTTGCTCGTATCCTCGGAGATGACTTTGCGGACCACTTCCGGCTCTACTTTGCTAACCGTCTCCCCCGTCTCGGGATTTATGAAACCTTTGGCAACATGGGGCTTATACAAAGTACCCCCATTAATCGCAGCTGAAACAGCGGTAATCTGTTGAATCGGCGTTACGGATACGCCTTGACCGAACGCAGTTGTTGCAAGCTCAACCGGTCCAACCTGGCTCATCTTGAACATGATGCCGTTCTCTTCACCGTTCAGGTCAATACCTGTTTTCTTACCGAAACCGAAGTTTTTAATATAGTCAAAAAGCTTCTCTTTGCCAAGTCTGTTGCCGAGTGCAACGAAGCCCGGGTTACAGGAGTTCTGCACCACTTCAAGAAAGGTCTGGCTGCCATGGCCGCCTTTCTTCCAGCAGCGCAGCCGCGCCCCGCCAATTTCTACCGAGCCGGGATCGAAGAAATGGTCGGTCGTCAAATTCACTTTGCCTTCTTCAAGTGCCGCTGCGAGCGTGATGATCTTGAACGTGGAACCAGGCTCGTACGTCATCCAGATCGGCAGGTTGCGGTTGTAGATTTGCGGATCAACGTCGCGGTATTTATCCGGCTCAAAGGTCGGTCTGCTCGCCATACCGAGAATTTCCCCGTTGTTTGGGTCCATCGCGATCGCAATAATATTGTCGGCTTGAAACTTGACCATCGCTTGGTCGAGCTCGCGTTCAATAATGGTTTGAACCTGTTTGTCGATGGTAAGCTCCAGATTGAGCCCGTCCTTCGGCTTCAAATACGTATCCGCCGAGCCCGCAATCTGATCGCCTTTATTATCTGAGAGATACGAAATGTTTCCGTTAATGCCTTTGAGCTGATCGTTATATTTGGCTTCGAGGCCAGTCAAGCCTTGATTATCAATGCCTGTGAATCCAAGCACATGGGAAGCAAGGCTACCCATCGGATAATATCGTTTGTTGTCCTCCGCTACAACGATGCCAGGCAAATTCAAATCACGAACCTGCTGCGCCTTCTCCGGCGTGATCTTCCGTCCTCCAGGCTGAATCCTAACAACGGACTGCCGTTTCTTGATGGTCGTAAAAATCGAATCTTCCGTCATGCCAAGCACGTTCGCTAGCTTCGTCGCCGTCGTCTTCGCATCCTCAATCTGCGCGGGAATCGCCATAATGGTCGGTGAGCTTATATTATACGCAAGCATGGAGCCGTTACGATCCAATATCTCGCCCCGCTTCGCCGAGAACGGAATTTCCCTACGCCAGGAATCCTCCGCCATCTTCGCCAGCTCACTGCCCTTGTACAGCTGCACATAACCAAGTCTCGCAGCCAGCGAACTGAACGCGAGAACACCAATGAGAAGCGCCGTGAACAGACGGCGCCTGATCGTCACCTTTGATACTTTCACCATGTTGATCCCCTCCGAATAGCTCGCTCGGTACGGACATGTTTGAAGTACATTCCTCAGCACAATTTCACTCCGCACGGCAATCTCGATGGTCACTCCCCTTGTGCTTACACAAAAGTCGTTCCCATTCGAGATTGCCGGCGCTGCGCTTCGTACAGAGAAATAACTTCAAAAAAAAGGCCATACCTCGCTCATGCAGCAAAAGCGCAAAAACAGCAAAGCAGGCCCTTGTCCGACCGTTTCTAATCCAAGCCTATTCGCAGCGAAAGAGGGTTAGAACAAGCTAACCCTCTCACGTTTTACTCGCTATTATTGTCACCTGCTCCATCTGTTGCGTTATCGTCAGCTTCATCCGAGGCGGATTGCTGCTCGATCTGCTCTTTTGGAGGAGACAGCGTAAGCTTCAGTTGCTTGACGCCTTTTTGGTTGACTAGTGTTTGTGAAGTGACGAAGCCTTCGCCTGTGGTAACACACTTTATCTGCAATACGGAGCACATCTCCAGCGCATCGCGGAGCGATAAGCCGATCATATTCGGAACCGGCAGCTTAGAGCGGTCCTCCGTCAGCAAGTAAATCCGCTGTTCCGGACTTACAGGCGTACCAGCACTCGGAATTTGCTTGAGCACTGTTTGTCCTTTGCCGACGGTTTCATAATCCAGCTGTTTCGCTTTGAGCTTGTCCGTCGCTTCTTTTACACTCACTTTCTGAACATCTGGAACCTCAACGGTCTGTTCCTTGTTCTCTGCCCCGTCGCTTGTTGTCGTAATAGGCGTCACCGGATCAACGCCCATATGGCGCAGACTTTGCGACACGATTTGCTTGAAGAGCGGCGCCATTACCACCCCACCGGATGCCATACGGTCGTTAGGTTCGTCCATAACGAGGTAGAGCACGATCTTCGGATCGCCAACTGGCGCAAAACCAATAAAGGAGATGACGTATTTATCCTCGGAATATTTACCGTTAATAACCTTCTGAGCTGTACCTGTCTTACCCGCGACTCGGTAGCCATCGATAAACGCTCTGCGGCCTGTGCCGATCTTCTGGTCGGAGACGACTTGCTCCAAATATTCATCGACTTGATTCGCCGTCTTCTCAGAAATAACTTGGCGTACGACCTGCGGCTTAACGACTTGCACTTTCTTAGTAACCGGATCTTCGATCTCTTTCACGAGATGGGGAACGAGCAGCTTGCCGCCATTCGCTACAGCCGCAACAGCAGCAACCTGCTGAATCGGCGTTACTTGAACTCTACCTTGACCGAACGCAGCTGTCGCAACCTCTGTCGGGTAGCTCGGGTTGAAGCTGATGTCACCTTTGATCTCGCCTGGCAGCTCGATGCCTGTCTTCTGGTTGAAGCCGAACTTCAGGATATAATCCATCAGTTTGTCTGCCTTCAACCGCTCGTAGCCTAGCTTGACGAACGCAACGTTACTCGAGCGCTTCAGACCTTCCAGGAACGAGATGGTCCCCCATCCGTTGCGCTCAATATCGTGAATTTGCCCGCCTGGTAGTTTGATTTTACCGGATTTGTATGTCTCGTTCGGATTGAACATCCCTTCCTGAACGGTGCCGGAGAGCGTAACAATCTTAAACGTAGAGCCTGGCTCGTACAACGATTTAATCGAATGATCATAAAAGTTCTCTTGCGGTGCGGTCCAGTACGAATTCGGATTAAAATCTGGCATATTCGCCATACCGAGGATCTCCATCGTTTGCGGATCCGCAGCAATTGCTGTAATGCTCTTCGGCTTATATTTCTCGTACGTTTCTTTCAGCGCATCTTCAATGTAATGCTGAATATCCGTATCGATCGTCAGCTTCACATTTTTACCGTCGACCGAAGGGGTGAAGCTGACAGTCCCATTGTCCAGTATGACGCCGTTACCGTCGCGCTCATACTTGATATGGCCTTCCACGCCGCTAAGCTCCTTATTAAGCGACGCTTCCAGTCCCATGATGGCGTTACCGTCCTTATCCTCGTAACCAATGACATGCGCGGCCAGATCGCCTTTCGGATAAAACCGTTTCTTCTGATCAATTAAGTAGATGCCGACATCCTTTTGCCCCGTCTGCTTCTTCAAATCCTCACGGAATTTAACGATGCGATCAGCGACCGACTTATCGATCTTCCAGCCTTCCTTACGCACCTCACGCTGCTTGTAATACTCACCGTTCTTCTGCTTCTCATCAAGCAGCTCGTTAAGCGAGCTCTTCGTCTTGCCCAGCACGACGTTTAATTTGCTCACGATTACGTCTTCGAGCTTCAGCGTATGAATGACTTGCGGATTCAGAGCGATCGTATAGGCAGAAACATCCATCGCGAGCACGTTGCCATTCCTATCCGTAATCTCTCCTCGCACCGGAACCAATGTCTCAGACCTTGACCAGACCTCTCTTGCTTTCTCCGCCCAGAAGTCTGCCTTCACAACTTGTACCCAATAAATTCGCCCAACAAGGGAAACAAAAAGGAGGGTGATAAACCCTCCAATGAGTAGCGTCCGTAGTTTTATTCGTTTCGTCATCGCCGCTTCACCTATTTCTGCGCGCTTGCTAACGGATTATCTGTTTTAGGAGTCACAAAGATGGGGGTACTTGCTACCCATTCACGCTCATTAGCAAAATCTTGCCACTTCTGCGGATCATTCAGCTTCTCATATTGCGACTTCAAATCTGCCATCTCCACGACAAGCTCATCATGCTGCTTCGTCAGCTGCTTAATTTGCAGCTCCATCTGATAGATTTGAGCATAGCGGAAAATAATAACGCCGGCTACAACAACACATACGAGGATCGTAAACATGTACAGCAGCTTCTCTTGTACCGGCAGCGACTTGCGCCGTACGACGACTTTTTTGGTCTCGCGAAACTGCGGCTGCTGTTTCGGATCCGTTTTGCGCTTCGGCTGAAGCGCAAGGTTTCCATTCACGTAAGCCAACCCTATATCCTCCTTAATTGGTTGCTGAACCTTAAAGTTTCTCTGCTATTCTCAGTTTTGCCGAGCGCGCTCTCTTGTTCTGCTCAAGCTCAGCTTCGCTTGGAACAATTGGCTTGCGATTGACAAGCTTCAGCTTGCCGTTGCCGCTGCACACGCACATCGGAAAATCGGGTGGACAGGTGCATCTTTCAACAAATTTCGCAAACAGCTGCTTACAAATCCGATCTTCCAAGGAATGGAACGTAATGACTGACGCTCTGCCTCCGGAATTAAGCACGTCGATCGTTTGTGCAAGCCCTTCTTCCTCTGCGCCCAATTCGTCATTAACTGCAATTCGCAAAGCTTGAAACGTACGCTTCGCGGGATGCGGCCCTGTTCTTCTGGCAGCAGCAGGAATTGCTGTCTTAATAATGTCGACGAGCTCGCCAGTTGTGGCAATCGGCTTCGACTCTCTTGCAGCTACAATTTTGCGAGCGATGGAACGTGCGAAACGCTCCTCGCCATAATCCGAAATAACCCGAGAAATTTCTCGTTCTTCCCATGTATTTACAATATCATCAGCTGTCAGCATGCCATCTTGATCCATCCGCATATCGAGCGGCGCATCATGATTGTAGCTGAACCCACGCTCGCCCTCGTCTAGCTGCGGGCTGGAAACGCCTAGATCAAACAAAACTCCGTCAACGCCATCAATACCTAAATCACGCAGCACATGCGCCAAGTAGCGGAAATTGCTCTTTACGAGTGTAACCCGATCCATATAAGCCGCCAATCTCACCCTTGCATTGTCAAGCGCCCAATCATCCTGATCCAGCGCAATTAGCCGGCCGCTTGGTCCTAGCTGTGATACGATCAACTCGCTATGCCCTGCTCCTCCAAGCGTACAATCCACATAAATGCCATCCGGCTTGATGGCGAGTCCATCAACCGCTTCCTCCCTTAGCACCGTTATATGCTGAAACATGCTGTATACCTCCCGGCCCTAAGGACGCCGTAAACTTTCCACTTAACGACGAACGAGCTAAAAATTAAAATCAAAATCAACCAACTTCTCTGCAATGTCATTAAAGGTCTCTTCCGACTGTTTGAAGTAGCCTTCCCAAATCGGTTTGCTCCAAATTTCCACCCGGTTCGATACGCCAAGCACAATACAATCCTTATCGAGCTTCGCATATTCACAGAGCGTATTCGGTAAGTTTACCCTTCCCTGTTTATCGAGCTCACATTCTGTAGCCCCGGAGAAGAAAAATCGGGAAAATGCCCGCGCGTCCGACTTCATCATCGGCAGCGACTTCAGCTTCTGTTCCAGCAAGCTCCACTCACTCTCAGGATAGACGAACAAACAGTTATCCAGTCCTCTCGTGACAACAAAGCGTTCACCAAGCTGTTCGCGGAATTTGGCTGGAATAATAATGCGGCCCTTCTCATCAATGCTATGTTGGTACTCGCCCATAAACATTTGACCGCTCCACCCCTTCCCCCAAAACCACCACTTGGCCCCACTTTCCACCACTTAGCTTGAACTATTCGCCACCGGGTTGGAAATTCCTGCTTCTTAAGCAGGATTTAAAAAAATATTTCACGGGATTAACCTTGTTACGATTTTGAAACTTTTTAGTACTTTCGTTCGTGTACACTAGAAATGTAAATGCTGGATGAATCATTCATGGAGGGGGTCTGCCTATGACTGGCGACACTACCTTAGTCGATAAAATAGTACTATTGCGCACCGTAGAAGCGCTTGTGTTTCAGGTTTCGCTCTATCTGCTCGGCGATGAGAATGAGGCTGAAGCCGCAGCCAAGGAAGCTTTGCTAACCCTCTATAGCTGTCCCAAGTTCAGCCTTGCTAAGGATGAAGATCGCATGAATATCGCGAAGCGGAGCGCAATAAGCGCTGCCGTCAGTCGCTCGGCGTGCAGGCGCAAACAAGCTTAAACGCCAAGAAGAGCTACTCCGTCAGCCTTGTGGGGCTGATGGTGCAGCTCTTCTTTGAACTAAATTTATTGCCGTTAATTGTTGTCTTTCTCTTCTTTGCTTTCTTCCAATTGAATCACATCTGGTGAAGGTGACTTTGTCAGGATAACAGCAGGCTGCTTACGTCGATAGTTCCTATACATCAGATAGAGTGGAATCCCGAAGATAACAAAGATAACGAGAACAGGAATTGCTCCGGCAATGAAGACAACAAGACCTTGGAAGAACGCATAGATCACATCTGTACTACCGTTTATTGCATCCTTAATTCGCTGTACAAACTTCGGGTCCTCTTTCGTAACTTGAGGCTCAGCCTCGAGCACTTGGTATAAGCGAAGGTCAATCGTCGAGTACGCAACATTGTTGTCCAAGTATTGAATGCGACCCTTAATCCGTTCAATCTCCGTCTGAACATCGCCAAGCTGCTTGGAAATCTCCAGCAGATCCGATGTCTTCGTCGCTTTCTCCATGAAGGCGAGCAGCCTCGCCTCTACCACTTTGCGCGCCTTCAGCCGCGCTTCCATGTCTACATACTCAGACGTAACATCCGTTCCTTGCGCGCTGCTCTCGAAGCTGACATGCTTCATTTTCTCAAGCTCGGTGATGAAGCTGTCGAAGCCGGAAGCAGGCACTTTCACTGTATAGGTGCCGCCAAGCTCGGAGGTTGTCTTCTTATCGGCGAATTTCAGCAAGTAGCCGCCGGAGAGATGGATCAAATTACGAAGCGAAGTCTGTGCCTTATCGAAACTATCCACTTCCATGTTCACATTCGCTTTATAAATAATTTTCCGATCGACACCTTCCTCAGGTGCTGTCGTCTCCCCACTTCCCTCCACCGCACCTACTTCACCAGATACTGTCGCTGTATCCGCTGCCGGAGGCGCATCTGCTGACTTTTGTTCGACCGCTGCATCAGACGTTGCAGCGGTATCCGTCGTCGCATCATTCGCTGAAAACGCTGCTTTCATGTTCGCGTTCCCGCCGTTCATACTTGCCGACGCCGTGTCATTGTTGCTGTTTGCCGAGCATCCAGCCAGCAGTCCCATCAGCATCGCAACAACTCCGATTAACACCAACCATTTCATTCTCTGTCTGTTCATAGCACGACCCCCGATATTTGGTATTTGTCTGCCTATCTACCAAACGCCAGAGCTAACACAGATGTTGCAGCAATGCACTAAAAAAAGAACGCATGGACGCTCACGCATCCACACGTTCTTATAAAATCATTCCGCTTAATGCTCTTGCCAGCTGTCGAGGTATGCGATTTGCTCGCCCGTCAGCTTGTCGATGCCTGTGCCAATCGCTTCAAGCTTGTAGCGAGCAACCTGCTCATCAAGCTCATACGGCACATTAACAACTTTCTTGCCGATTTCTTTATAGTTGTCATTCACATATTTCAGCGACATCGCTTGCAGCGCAAATGTCATATCCATAATTTCTGCCGGGTGACCGTCGCCTGCCGCGAGGTTAACCAAACGCCCTTCCGCCAGCAGGTAGATGCTGCGTCCGTCCTTCAATTGGTACTCCTCGATGTTGCGACGAACAACGCGTTTGTTCTTCGACAGCGCTTCGAGCTCTGGTTTGTTCACTTCGACGTCGAAGTGGCCTGCGTTCGACAGAATCGCGCCATCCTTCATCACTTCGTAGTGCTCGCCACGGATAACATCGCGATTGCCTGTTACCGTTACGAAGAAATCACCATGCTTCGCAGCTTCTTTCATTGGAAGCACCGTGAAGCCGTCCATGTATGCTTCAACGGCACGAATCGCATCGATCTCGGTTACGATAACTTGCGCACCAAGACCTTTTGCACGCATTGCTACGCCTTTGCCGCACCAGCCATAGCCGACAACAACGACTGTTTTGCCTGCTACAACAAGGTTTGTCGTCCGGTTAATGCCATCCCATACGGATTGGCCTGTGCCGTAACGGTTATCGAACAAGTATTTACAGAACGCATCGTTCACGGCAACCATCGGGAAGCTGAGCGAACCATCCTTCTCCATTGCTTTCAAGCGAAGAATACCTGTTGTTGTTTCTTCAGCGCCGCCGCGAATGTTCTCCATCAGGTCTGGACGCTCTGCATGAAGGATAGATACGAAATCGCCACCGTCATCAATAATAAGATCCGGCTTCGTTTCGAGTGCTTTAACAAGTAGCGACTTGTACTCTTCCGGTTCTGGATTGTACTTCGCGAATACGGTAATGCCATCTTCAACGAGCGCCGCACATACATCGTCTTGCGTGGAGAGCGGGTTGCTGCCTGTGATCGTTACTTCAGCGCCGCCGGCTTGAACGACTTTCGCCAGATAAGCAGTCTTTGCTTCCAAGTGCAGGGAGATTGCAACCTTCAGTCCTTTGAACGGCTGCTCTTTCTCGAACTGCTCACGGATACGGTTCAGCACCGGCATATGCGCCGCTACCCAATCAATCTTCAAATGGCCTTCTGGCGCAAGCGCCATATCTCTAACAATACTGTTCTGTTTCGCGTTCACTGTCATGGTCCAAATCAGCATCCTTTCATACATCCGTTGTTATAATTCCAAAATCGGTATTTACAGATAGATCATCCAGTGTCCGCCCTGGCTGCTATACGGCGCTTCCAGAAGCTTGTCTACCCAGGATAAGCCATAACGGTTCCAGAAGTCTGCCATGTTAAGCACGCGCTCTTGCGGCTTACCATCAGGCCATAGCGATACTGCAGCCCAGTCCATCTGACTGAGCGCTGTATCAAACCGGCGAGCATGAGCATCCTTCGTCCTTGCTTCCATATAGGCGAGCTCGCGTTCGATGCGCTGCAAATTACTCTCCGACAGGTCACGCAGCCCCTGTTGAATCCCAGCAGCCATATCCATCACAGGCTGATAGACTAATTTGAACTGCGCCTTCACTTCGGCGAATCGCGCTTCGATGCCCAGCTCGTCCCGCTCCTTCAGCCAAGCTTCCCGGCGGGCGGCATAGCGGTGAGCGATATCGTCGAACGATAGCTCGAACTTCGTCATGTACTTCGCAGCTGTTTGTTCCACAAGCGTATAAGACATCCGCGGAACAACAATTGGCATTTCCATTCCCAGTACGTGAAAAGCACGTCCCGTCAGCGCCCAGTAAGCAATTTCGCCTGGACCGAGCACCACGGCTAGAACCGGCAGCACATAGTCCTGCATAATGGGTCTCGTCAGGACATTGTTGCTGAGCTGCTGCGGTTCGTTTCTCGCCACGTCCAGCAGCTCTGCGGAAGTCCATGACTTGGTCGATTTGCGATTGCGGAAGCCGCCCTCGTCTTTATGCAGCAGCACCCGCTCTCCTTCATCGAACATAAAGAGGTTCGCGCTGCCTGGCGTTACATCGGCCGAAAGCTTAAATCCGAGCTCCTGCACATCACTTGCTGCACCGACATAGGCCGCCTCAAGCTCATCGTTCCGCGTAATCATCTGCTCGAACATCGGCGCTTCCAACGCGCGAATGACCGGTTCATCGGCATCGAGGAGAACTAAGCCATACTTGCCGAAGAGCAAGCTCAGCGTTGCCGCGAAAAGGTCGCTGAGCGATTCTGCCTGCTTCGCAGCTTGTTCTAGCTGCAGCAGCATGTCTGGCTTAAACTCCGTATCCGGCAGTTCTTGGCTCAGACGCTGCAAGGCGTCTACCCATGCATCAGGCGCGAGCTTAGTCCGGCTTACCGACGTTCTGACGCCGCTCGGCCGCTTAATGGCGACACGGCTCAGCTTCGCCGACTCCCCATTTCCACTGACACTCGCGCTGCGCACGAAAGCATGGTTCGCTTCGTCCCAGTCATGATCTTCGCCAGCGATCCAGAATACAGGAACAACCGGCGTGCCTAGCTTGCTTGCCGCTTCTCTCGCAGCAGCAATAACCGTCACCGCTTTATGTATAACAAGAAGCGGACCTGTCCACAGCCCCGCCTGCTGGCCAGTTACGACGACTGGCGCGCCAGCTCGAATGGCGTCAATGTTCGAATTCACGGCAGGCTGGTTGTTCGAGACTGCATTATAACGGGCTAGCGCATCTGCGAGACCACTCGCTGTTGTGCGCTTGTCGGCATGGCTGTTCAGCCAGTTCAGCCGCTTCTCCCAATGTGCGGGTTCGGCAGCATGGCTGCCAAACAAAGCTTCGACGCCTGGATTGCTTCTGTTTATATATGCTTCGGTAATTGGCTGACCGAAAGGCAGCTGTACAGACTCAAATTTCATGGACAGTCTCTACCTTTCATACACGATCTATAGTTCTAGTAATGAATGCAGTTTTTCTCATTCATTGTACACAACGTAAAGCGCACCGTCAAAAAAAAACGTCCCCCTCAAATACGGGAGACGATGACTGCAGCACTATACCATAAACAAGCTTTTACCAAGTCCAATACACATGAGAATAAGATAGCAGAACGCCATGACGAAGAATCCGAGGCGCCATATTGCCCGCATGATTCGGCGAAAATCAACGTTGCCTTTCAACCGATATTGCGCATTGCCAAGCAATCCGCCGCCAAGCAGAAGCACGAGCAATATACCGTAAAGTCCGAAATTGCTTTTGAATAAAAGGTTAAATAGCACCGCCACGCAGCCAATGAGCAGCGCTGTCGTCACGTCCATTGCAATTCGGAACGCTTGCTTGCGGTCGCCAGTATATGCAGCATAGCCAAAATAAACGAGTACAAAAGGTATAATCGGAAGAACGGCCAAAAATGCATAGATGTGCTTAATGCTCTCCCAAATCCACAGCATTCTTAGTTCGCCCCTCTCGTATGTAGCAGATTAACCATTAGGTACATTAGGTTCAAGTGCCTTAATCATCGTCATAACCGCATCATTCATAGGTGTTGGCAAGCCTTGCTTCCTCGCTAGTGAAATGATGCCTCCATTGATCCAATCCACTTCGGTGATTCGCCCTCCCAACACATCGCGCAGCATGGACGATTCGTTGCGCGCAGTCGCTACGCAGATCTGCAGAACACGCTGCCAGCTGTCACCTTCGCTTGCCATTCCGGACGCAAGCAGAATTCCCTCGCTCTCCAGATGAAGCGCCTCCATAAATCGTCTGCGCTGAGGATCAAGCGGCAGGTCGCCGTTTCGCACACCGAATATAGCTGTTAGCGGGTTAATCACCGCATTAATGAGCAATTTATGGAAAACACGATTCTCAATCTCATTCGACAGAATTAGTTCAATTCCTGCACCTTGCATCGTTTTTAGCAACAATTTTTGATGTTTGCTCGTTTTTTCTTCAGTTTTCGGCCAAATGCCGAGCATGATGCTCCCGCTTCCCGTATGGTGCACCGTATTTCCGCCTACTCGCAGCGCTCCCTCTGTCGTGACGGCCGTGTACATAGGCGCTTGCGGCATCACTGTACGCAGTTTGTCCATATGCCCGATCCCATTCTGTAAGGCTATGATAGGCGTCTGACTACGACTTGTCAGCAAGGCCAGTTGCGCTAGCATTGCTGCATCGAGATGTGCCTGCTTCACTGCGATCCAGATCCAATCGAACTTCTCATGCCTGTGTCTCTCATCCAATCCTGCCTCAACCGCAGTTGAATAGGAATGCAAGGAAGCCGCCTTCACCGAGATACGACTTATGAGATTCTCAGCTTCAACTAAGGTAATCCCTTCGTCATTCAGCATTTCAGCCTGCTCGTCCGAATGCGTAAGCATCAGTACGTTCACACCTGCCCGCGCGAGTCTTGCGCCATAGAGCAGACCGAGTGCTCCGGCGCCGACAACTATCATTTTCAACTGTGGTAACCTCTTCCCTATTTCCACTTCAAGCGTTATGTATAGCTCCATCGTATCAGATACAAACTAAAAAATCTCGCCGCTCCTATACAGGTCCGGTGAGATTTTTGAGATCTGCCTTCAAACAGGCGCACTATTCAATTCGTTCCAGGTTGCCATTCGCATCCATTTTGAAGCGAGGCTTTGCATCGTCTTCTTCCGTCAGCACCGTTAACCGACGCGCACGGTCCATAATTTGAATCAATGTTTTGTAATCATCATTGACTGCACGGTAATCGGATTGTGCATTGTTCACTTCATGCGATAAGCGTTCATTCAACTCACGCAACGTGTAAAGCTCCTCGTCCTTCTCACGCAAATCGCGTTCAAGTGTCTTGATTTGACGATTAAGCTCCTGGTAAGTCCCTTTCCATTGACGTAGAAACCGGATAACGGTATCAATAGATAACGATTCTTCCGTCAACGGATCATTCTTGTACACTCGCTCGTCGGTGTCGATCAAATTAATGGAGGACACATGCGGCGTAGCGACGTACGTCTGTTTCTTCATATAATTCCGCTTCTGGCGCTGCTGCTTTGCAATTTGTATCGCATCTTCATAGCGTTTGCGGACACAGCTGTTCCAGCGAAATCCGCAGGCGGCCGAGGTTCGGCCAATACGCTCTCCTACTTCTTCAAACGCGGCTAGCTGCGTACTACCTTCACGAATATGCCGCAGCGTTACCTCGGCCAGGATGAGATCGTCATCTGGACTCCAGGCATCTTGTCTGACTGCTGTCATGCAACCAAAACCTCCTAACATTAGGCGCTTACTTTATCTCTATGCCCTTGGTAGAGTTCATAGAATCTATCGGATACTAATTTGTATATCCATTTTTTTTAAGGCTCATACATGTTTTTTCACAAAATGAAGCAAACTTCTATCAGAGGGGCTAAAGGAACGAAAAAGTTTGCCAATTCGTCACGTTTGAAACAGTTTACACTTGTTACCTTAAACGATATAATGGGCAATAGAAAAATGGACCAGAGACTAACAAGAAGGGGGATGAAATCATGGCACGAATGTTCCGAGTGCTCGGCTTCTGGACGCTTGTAATCGCGCTTATGGCGTTTGCAGGTCATATGACCGAGATGTCGCTCTTGTTCTTTATTCAAACCGCTGTGTTTGTCCTGTTAGGCTATTTGAACTTTTCTGAAAGAACCTATATGCTGATGTTCTGGGGATATATGTTTATCGCGTTCGTCGGCTTCACGTATTGGACCGTTTTTGTAATGGGCAACCCATTCTAATAAAACGGCACATCACTTTCTGGCCAATAGCCAAAAGGCTGTTTCGAGGAGACAAGCTCTCCAATCGAAACAGCCTTTTTCAAATATCAGAACGTATAAATTCCGATATGATTTATACTCAGCTGATGCCACCTCACAAAACGGCTTCGCCTGTCTAGGACAGCGAAGCCGTTTTTGCATGATTCCAGCCTATTTGCGAAGCATCAGCACTTTAAACGATTCGCTCATCCCGTCACTGAGCAGCAGTTGGCGGATCGCACGATTGCGCCTAGCCGCCTCGCTGAACGGATTCATACCGTCGTGCGAAGCGAGATCCTGCAGCAGCCCATGATCAATGAGAAACTGCTTCTGCGTATCATAATAATGGACATGCCAGCCGGATGCTTCTGCAGCGGATTTGCAACCGGTAAAGTTGATATGCGCAGTAATATCCTGCTCGCCAGGAGCGAGGAATGGCCGGTCGTACGCGACATGGTCCTTATAACAGAGCATCGTCCCGTGCATCCGGTGCGGCGCGGTCAGCTCCGCTGCCTCGTGGCCATAATCGACTAGCAGCAGCGTGCCTTCTGGAATTAGCTCCCCCATCTGTGCAATCCATTGCTCCGCAGCAAGATTTACCTCCGTAATTTGACCTTCCTTCAGCTGGATTCCGTCACGCTTCAGCACGGCTGAGATTCCATCGTCTGTTAGCGGCATAAGTACATACTCGAACGACTCTCTATTATTCACGGATACAGCCGTTGTAACACCAAGCTCCCATAATCGTCCATGCTTCTGTTGAACTCGGTGAACCGGGAACGCATCAAGCAGCTCATTGGCAACGACGAGGCTGTACTCTCCTTTCTCCTGCCCATTCCTTAATGCGACTCGCGCTTCATCGGGAGACATGAAGACAACAACGCCTTCCTCCCCGATCCTCTCTTGTACCTGTTCCATCTGGTTTCGCGCCTCGTTTAAATGCACAGGATTACTGTCGACGACCACATATCGCAGCCTCGCCAGCCAAGGGAGAGACGAATCGAGCCAAGCCGTCAGCATCTGCCTAGACAGCGCTCCTGTGCCCGCTCCCCATTCCACTATTGTCAGATGAGGGTCTTGCTCCGCGCCGTCAATCAGCTTGGCAATACAGCTCGCAAGCTTCTCTCCCATCAACGATCCGATCTGCGAGCTCGTGTAGAAATCGCCTTCTTTGCCTACCCGGACTTTACCTGACTTATAGTATCCATCTGTCTCGTCATAGAGACAGCGATCCATATAATCGCGAAACGAGATACAGCGAATTTCCTCGCCAGTATCAGGAAGCGGGGATATCCAGCCATAACGATCGCTTTGCTCTATCGCTCTATGTATGGAAGCGGTCAAACGCTCCGATTGATTCATGCGGCAGCCTCCAAATCAACGACAAAATTACTGCTTCAAGATATAATAGATTCGGTCGCAGCATATAGTAGTGCATGCGGGCAAGCGTCCCAACAAGACAGAGCAGAAAGGGGAGCCTTGCGTGAAAGGAATAAAGCGCCGCCGGAGCGCTGCGATTGTCATCGGCCTGCTGGCCTGCTGGCTGACGATTATCCCCGTGCTCGCAGACCCAGCAACTCCTAAGGATGAAGAAATTAGACGCATCCTGGAGAAGAGTCTCTCCGTCGTCGAGATCGACAAAGAAATAACACGAATTCAGCAGGAGCAGCAGGCGATCACCACTCAGCTAGCGACTTCGAAGACTAAGCTCTCCGAGCAGGAGCAGGCGATAGAGAAGCAGCGCGAGAATGCCGGCAAAGTGCTCCGCGCCTACTATACCGGAGAGCGGGATTTTCTGCTCACGGCTATTTTTAACACTGACAACTTATCTGAATTGTTTACGCTGCTTGATTATTTCGATCTTATTTTCTCTTCTGATAAGCTTACCTTGAACACATACACGAAGCAATATCGAGAGCTGAAGCAAAACATCAGCAAACTGGATACGAAGTCGCAGGAGCTTACTGATGTCGAGACAAGGCTGAAGACACAGCGGGATCGCGTCGTTGCTCTGCAGAATGAGGTTAATTCTGATCTAAGCGGTCGTTCCGATTCGGACAAGCTGCGTACACTTATCAATGAATTTACGAACTATTGGCAAGATACCGGAATCGTTGAAGTCAGGCGATACTTCAATGCTCTCTCCAAAGCGATGGGCAAGATGCCGGGGTGGATTCAGAACGATAAAGAGATGCTGTCCATCGACGGCCTCAATTACACGCTTAACGTGCCGGAAGCGAAGCTCAACAGTTTCCTTCGCGAGCAGAACCCGATCTTCGACAACTTCTCCTTCGTTTTCAAGGAGGATAGCGTCATCGTTTCCGGCAAACGCGAGGATATGTCCATTGAACTGGACGGGCACTATACGCTGGAGAAGAACGGCGCGATACTATTCCATGTCGACGCGCTTATCTTCAACGGACTGGCGCTCCCTGATACAACCAGACGAGAGCTGGAACGTGAATTCGATCTTGGCTTCAATCCGTCCAAGATGGTCCCTTTTCTTAAGACCAAGTCAGTAACGACCGAGAATGGCCAATTAGTGGTTAAGCTGGGTATTAGTTTCTAGAGATTCTTGAAGCGGCGCCTCGGCGCCGTTTTCTTCTGGTTCCATGTTCCACTGCGCGATAAACTTCGACGCAACCGATTTACTGAAAGGTCGCGCATTGCCGCCAAGCTGAGCACATATCTGCGAGAAGCGTTCCCACCGCTCATGCCAAGCCGGATCCGAAGTCGCTTGTGCACTCTGCCCAAGCAAGTTCACGAGAAAATGCGGCGGCCGATCTGTAATCAGGCTGTACTCGTACTCCTTGGTCATCGCAGAGATACGCGAAGGAAGCCGCTTGATCCGTTTATATCTGTCAAGCTGTTCGCTTGTCATCGTCACTTCGTTAATATATTCTCTTGCTTCGGTCAGCTTCTCCGTGTCAGCCATTAACACAAAGCTTCTGCCATTGGTTCGCACGAGCGGTCCATTCAACGAACTAACCATCAGCAAGCTTCTCTGGTCGTTCGATAGCGATTGATAGACGGACCAAGGAATGACTGCTGACAACAATTTACCCGTTTGAAAAGCTTCCATCAGCTGCGTTTTCTGCTGCACCGGATCAAGTCGATAGATAATCCCTTCCTGCTCTGCTGTGTACTGGAGCTGCTGCTTCTCGCTAAGATTGAATGCGGACAAGTCGCCTGCTGGCTCGCCATTCTCCCGAAACATACCGAGCCATGCAATCATCTGCTTCCCGTCCGCTGTATTGAGGTTGAACGGACTTACACCTTCCGCCACGGACTGCGCAAGCTGCTCCAGCACAGAACGGAGTGCCTGCAAATTTACAGGCGGCGAGGTGAGCCCGCCAGATCTCAGCAGCTCCTTCTGCCACACAATGAGCAGCGGATCACAATCCAGCGGCACGCCCCACAACGACCCATTCCACTTGACAACACTTGTTAGCGCTTCCAATTGATCGGCAGCAGCATCACCTGTAACAACTTCATCTGCCGGAAGCAAGAAGCCCTGTACGGCGAATTCGCGGACCCGATCATTGTCGAGCAGCATCATATCGTAAGGCTCGTTCGCGTCCGCCGCCTGCTTGCGCGCTTCATCGGCATCCTTGCCATGAATATTGGTCATATTGATGCTGATCTCCGGATGGCTCCGCTCGAACAACTGATTTTGTTTCTTCCAATAGTCATATTCATCCGTATCCATAGACACGGCAATCGACAACGTCGTCTTATTCGCATCATCACCGCCATCGATCACTTCCGGCTTGCTCGCCCAAGGGATGCCGTCGTTTGCTGGAGTGACTGGCGAACCCGGCTTGCCGAACATAGGAACAAGCAGCGCCGTACAGATCGTAAACACGCTAAGCACGAGCATGACATATCTTCTCCGTGACACCTTGTCCCTCCTTGATCAGCGCCTATTTGAGCTAAGCAATATTGTAGCAAGAAAGCGCTTTTTTGTCGCGTCTCTTTTGATGTTCATAACGTTTCGTTGCGTCTTCGCAATAAATACCATAAGATTACCTTCAGCTATGATTAACGCCATTTAAGGAGAGTAGAAACAGGATGCAGACGGTCTACAGTGTTGAAATGCAGCTGCCCGAAGACAAACAACCCGGCTACTATGCGCAAATCGTGAAAGGCATTGCCGATATCGTCACTCTGATCGACCGTGACAAGACGATGCTGTTCGTGCAGACTTCCGAGGATGGCGATGCCTTTATCGCGTTTACAGCCAAATATAAGGTGCAATGCGAGTGCGGCACATGGCTCTTGCTCGACGATCCGGGCTGGCGTTCTAATCCACTGCTGTTTACCGATTACGGCATTGTAACGCGATCGGACAACCATTTCCTCGATCTGCAGCTTGCAGCAGTAGTCAGCCTCTATGCGCCAGCGGCTTCAGCACACGAGGGCACCTCCGAACTCACAGCCGCACTCGAACAGGCTAGTGAGCACGCCCTAGCCGAGCTGCCAAGCGAAGACGGCCGATGGCTCATCGCCGTCGACCGTCATCACATCCCGCTTATGGAAGGCATCGCTCGCGCTTACCACTGTCGCGCTGAGCTTATCCTCTAGCACTTGGCTTACACTTACAGCAAGTCAGCAGCCAGCTGCGCCAGCTTGGAGCGTTCACCCTTCTCGAGCGTCATATGGCCGCTGATACTCTCTTGCTTGAACCGCTCCACGATATGCGTGAGGCCGTTGCTGATCGAATCGAGATACGGGTGGTCGATCTGCTCCGGATCGCCCATCAGTACAATCTTGCTGCCTTCCCCGACACGGGAGACGATCGTCTTTACCTCATGCCGTGTTAAGTTCTGTGCCTCATCGATAATGATGAACTGCCCCGGAATGGAACGGCCCCGAATGTAGGTCAGCGCCTCCACCTGGATGCTGCCGAGCCCCATCAATATTTTATCAATATCGCCCGACTTCTTCGTATCGAAGAGGTACTCCAAATTATCATAAATCGGCTGCATCCACGGACGCAGCTTCTCATCCTTCTCACCTGGTAAATACCCGATATCTTTGCCCATTGGGACGACCGGCCTCGCAATGAGCAGCTTCTTGTATTTATGCTCATCCTCAACCTTCATCAGCCCGGCTGCGAGCGCAAGCAGCGTCTTTCCTGTGCCTGCTTTGCCAGTCAGCGTCACGAGCGGGATATCATCGCTTAGAAGCAGCTCTAGCGCCATTCGCTGCTGAGCGTTGCGTGCCGTTATCCCCCATACCGGATCATTGCTTAAGTAGAGTGGCTCGAGCCTTGCACCGTCCTGGCTCACCTTGAGCAGCGCTGATTTAGAAGTGCCCATCTCATCGCGCAGAATGACGAACTCATTCGGATGCAGCCTCGTACCAAGCAGCAAATTTTTGATGGTGAGGAAGCGATACGTGTAGAATTCGTCAATGACCGATGGATGCACCTTCAACGTTAAATACCCTGTATATACATCCGATGGCGCTACGACCTGATCCGACAAGTAATCCTGCGCTTCAAGCCCGAGCACATCCGCCTTGATTCGTACTAGCACGTCTTTACTGACGATAATGACCGGACGCAAGTTTCCCTTATCTACTTCCTCTAAATGATAATTGAGTGCGACGGCTAGAATCCGATTGTCGTTGGACATCTCGCCGAACATTTCCTGTACCCGAATAAAACTGCGATGATTCAATTCAACTTTCAGAACGCCCCCGTTATCGAGTCCAATCCCTTCGTGCAGATGGCCAATCATCCGCATCTGATCAAGCAGCCGCGACACATGTCTTGCATTGCGGCCGAGCTCGTCAGCAAGCCTTTTCTTTGAGTCGATTTCTTCCAACACCACCGCGGGAATAATGACCTCGTTGTCATCGAATGCAAAGATCGCTTGCGGATCATGTAAAAGTACATTGGTGTCGAGCACGAATATTTTTTTCAATCGTGAGCCCTCCTGGCGTTGGAAATTATCATTCAAAGGCATACATAGCGCTACCGGCAATTAGGCAAACTATGCAGGAGAACGTGTAAACGGCTGGCGTCGTCCTATAGTGGCGAATGCTAACGTTTCACGAATGTGCGAATGCAGAAAGGTCAGGTGGCGAATATGAGCAAGTGGCTGGTGTCCGCTATAATCCTTTGTTTGCTGGCAACAGGCTGTAACACTGTCGCCCGCAACGAGACATCACCCTCTCCACAGAATGATAATCGCGTACGTGCACAACAGAGCGCTCCACAGAAGAAGCAAATTAGCAGTCCGAAGCAGGTTGCAGCTCATCTGGAATCATTAGCGCGCGGTGTTCCCGGCGTTAAAGCCGCTCATTGTGTCGTATTCAAAAATACGGCGGTTGTCGGAATCGACGTGGCAGGCAATCTGGATCGTTCACGAGTAGGTACGATCAAATATGCCGTTGCGGAAGCGTTCCATAAAGACCCTTATGGCATTGACGCCGTCGTTACTGCCGATATGGATCTATCGACGCGGCTGAAGGAAGTACAAGCCGATATGAAACGAGGCAGGCCGTTTGCCGGCATCGCCGAAGAGATGGCCGACATTATCGGACGGATCGTTCCGCAGCTGCCACGTGATGTTCAACCAATGAAGATGGAGGAGCCGAATAAGGCGAATCAGAAAGGCTCTCACCCCAAGCTCTAAGACTAACCATCGCACCATCGCCGTCGCTGTTTGTGAGAAACCGTATAAGAACACAAAAAGCCTAGTGATAAGTCACTAGGCTTTTCTCATCGCAGCAAACACCTGTCCATCCAGCTTGTCTGCAGCTATTTGATCATACGTTTTCTCAAGGCCAGGTGTTGCGGACAAGCGCACGCCATCTAACATCGCATCGCAAATGAAAGCGATTTCGTTGGCGAATTCCGCGTGCTTGCGAGGCATCTCATGAAGAGCCTCTGGTACAAGCCCTGCTGTGCCGTAGTTCGTTTGTACGGTTCCCGGCGCAAACACAGCTATGCTTACATCATCATACGGCGAAGCCATGTACATTGTAGGGCGGGAGCATCCGTCGAGTCGTACAGACCGCAGGGTAGATCGGTTGACCGCATCAACCCGCGATATGAAGCTCAAGGTCGGATAATCGTCGCTCGCATCCAGCATATACGGAAGAACGAATGGCGCTCCCACTTGTGGTAGGCCATACAACAGCTCGTCAGTAAGTACGGTGACGGATTCGGACATCCGCATACCCTCCTTGCTACAGTGTCGACATGTCTGCTTCGGTATTTTCATTATAGCATAGGAGGGTTTGTACTACCACCGTCATTCAGCTAGTTTTGACTGTAGCGCCGACTTCGCTTCTTCCAGCTTCGCTTCGTTCAATCTTACGTATGGGCTCTTCCACACGCCTTCAAGCGGAATAAACGTAATATTGCTTCGGCTTATTCCGAAGTACGTAGAAATCATGTTCTGCACTTCGCCTGTCGGAATGTCCATACGCATATTGTTGCCAACCGCTTTAATAACCCCGGCGATCTTCGTCACGCTGGAGAACGATTTCAGCTTATCAGCAATTTCGCCTAGCACTTGGCTTTCGCGCTTGTTGCGGTCAAAGTCGCTCGACATATTCGTGCCGTCATTCGATTTACGATACCTGACGAAATCAAGCGCATCATCGCCTTTCAGCGTCTGCTCACCTTTCTTCAAGTCAATATTCGTACCGTCTGCATTATCGACGTAATGCATATCCATATCGACGTCTACATCAACGCCGCCAAGCGCATCGACGACATCAACGAAACCTTGGAAGTTAATCGTTGCCGTGTAATCAATGGGAATGTTGAAATACTTGCTGAACATCGTGCGCATATCCTGTTTGGCTTGCTTCTCTGCTTTTGGCTTTTTCAATCCGTCTTCATGAAGAGCATTGGAGAGAAACTTCGAGTAGTACGCGTTCGCTTTTCGAACCCTATAGCCGGACAGCTCAATCATCGAATCGCGCGGAATCGAGACAACGACAGCGGATTTCGACTGTGGATTGAACGTAGCGACCATCATAACATCGGTGTTCAAACTACCTGTTTCTTTGCGAGTATCGACGCCAAGCAGCATAATGGTAACCGGCTTTACTTTGACTGATTGGTCTTTCGGAATAACGATCGTTGGATCGGCGTCCGTAGTTATATCACCGAGCGCATCCTTCGACACCTTATAAATATAAGTCAGATAACCTGCTACTCCAATTAAGAGTACCAGAAATACGACCATGATCCGGCGAAGCCAGTATTTGCCCTTGCCCTTGCCCTGCTTGCGTTTCTGCTCAGACTTAGCTGATCTGCTATTCATGACTTCCACCTTCGTCAATTGTATTTCGGGTTTTCATTAATATCCTGGAGAAGCTGTTCACCGGATTCACGGGGAATCATCTGAAGCTTGGCGCGGCCATCCTTGTCATACCGAAGATGAATCATCGTATCGTCGACCTTATGTATGTGCAAATTCTCAACATGGTGATCTTCCGTCAAAATTTCCAAAAAAAAGTCACGTGTGTCGGCAGCAGCATGATCATCCGGTCTTGCATTGGCCACAATTTGAATTTGCAGCCAGTTGAACAATGCATCCTCAAGTCGCAAATTAAGCCCCTCCCGGATCGGAACCGTCACGCTTGCCATTGCCTTTAATCTTATCATACAGCTGTCTGCCGCGAAGCATCGCCATCATGAGCACCGCTACGGACATGCACTGAATAATCGGCAGCTTATCGAATTGCAGAACGAACAGAACGAAGGATCCGAGTGCCATCACGAGATGCACCAGTATTTCTTTCAGTATCGGCAAGCGGCTAACCCGAAATACCGCGTTAAAAATATAAATCGTAAGTGCTAAAATAATGAAATACGTCAATATGGGATGACTGTGAAACCAGCTTTGCATGGTAGCTTCAACCTCCGGTTTAGCCTTTTAAAATACGGCATGTCTTGTGACGCAAACGGCAGGGCATCAACGGCTTCATTATCGGTTGCTCACCGAAAGAAGTCGCTGTTACCCTGCCTGAACGTCATGCTTGCCGCTCTCGGCAAGGATTATTTAATTGAAATCTTTATGACTGGATTATACTTGCGCAGCTGCAGCTGTTTTACGTTGTTTCTCCGCACGCTCGCGCTCGCTCTTGTTAAGAATCTTCTTACGAAGACGGATCGACTTCGGCGTTACTTCGCAGTACTCGTCGTCGTTCAAGTACTCGAGCGCTTGTTCAAGGGAGAACAACACTGGCGTTTTCAAACGTACAGTATCATCTTTACCTGCGGAGCGGATGTTTGTCAGAGCCTTCTCTTTACAGATGTTGACGATAATGTCGTTATCGCGATTGTGTTCGCCTACGACCATGCCTTCGTATACTTCAGCACCTGGCTCCAGGAACAGCAAGCCGCGGTCTTCGACACCTTGCATGCCATAGAACGTCGATAGGCCATTCTCGCTGGAGATCAGCACGCCTTGGTGACGTCCGCCAACCGATGAGCCTGCAAGCGGGCCGTAGCTATCGAACGCGTTGTTCATAATGCCGTAACCGCGAGTCAGTGTCAAGAAGTTCGTACGGTAACCGATCAAGCCACGCGCAGGAATGATGAACTCGATACGCACTTGGCCGTTTCCGTGGTTAATCATGTTGACCATCTCGGCTTTACGCGATCCAAGGCTCTCCATAACAGCGCCCATGCTTTCTTCAGGTACGTCGATGAGTAGACGCTCATACGGCTCACTCTTCACGCCATCGATATCTTTTATGATAACTTCTGGTTTGGAAACTTGAAGCTCGAAGCCTTCACGACGCATATTCTCAATCAGGATACCAAGGTGAAGCTCACCACGGCCCGAAACGATGAATGCATCTGGGCTATCTGTTTCGTCAACACGAAGTGCAACGTCTGTCTCAAGCTCGTTGAAGAGACGCTCACGCAGTTTACGGGACGTAACCCATTTACCTTCGCGGCCCGCAAACGGACTGTTGTTGACGAGGAATGTCATTTGCAATGTCGGCTCGTCGATCTTCAGAACCGGCAGCGCTTCTGGCTTCTGTGGATCGGCGATCGTTTCACCGATGTTGATCTCACGGATACCCGCAATCGCAACGATATCACCTGCGCCTGCTTCTTCAACCTCAACGCGCTTCAAGCCTTGGAAGCCGAACAGCTTCTCAATACGCGCTTGCTTCGTCACACCTTCACGGTTAATAACAGCAACCGATTGGCCTTGACGAACTACACCGCGGTTCACACGACCAACAGCGATACGGCCGAGGTACTCATTATAATCAAGCAGCGTTACGAGGAATTGCAATGGATCCTCTACGCTCTCCGTCGGTGAAGGAATTTGCTCAATGATCGTCTCATACAGCGCCTGCATGTTTTCGTCCTGCTTATCAACGTTCATGCTGGCAGTACCCATAAGGGCCGAAGCATAAACAACTGGGAACTCCAGTTGTTCATCGTTCGCGCCTAGCTCGATGAACAGATCAAGCACTTCGTCGACAACTTGCTCAGGGCTTGCGTTCGGACGGTCGATTTTGTTCAATACGACGATTGGCGTCAGGTTGCTCTCAAGCGCTTTACGCAATACGAATTTCGTTTGTGGCATACAACCTTCGAAGGCGTCAACGACAAGAAGAACGCCGTCTACCATCTTCATGATCCGCTCTACCTCACCGCCGAAGTCGGCATGTCCAGGTGTATCCACGATGTTGATCAGGTAATCCTTGTAGTTAACTGCTGTGTTCTTCGCCAGGATTGTGATGCCGCGTTCACGTTCCAAATCATTAGAGTCCATTGCGCGCTCTTGTACTGTTTCATGATCGCGGTACGTACCGGATTGTTGAAGAAGTTTGTCAACTAACGTTGTTTTACCATGGTCAACGTGCGCGATGATGGCAATATTTCTGATGTTTTCTCTTGCTTGCATTACGAGTATCCACTCCACTTTTTTATATTTAGTTTGTTGTCTCTGAGCTTACATCAAACGTGTTAAACAATTGCACTACTACCAGCGCGCTTTGCGCCCTACAACTAGCCATGCGCCGACTGCAAGGAACACTGCCGCAATCAGGTACATACCCCAGCCCCACACAAGCATAATAACAAAGAAGGATGCTGCTGTTAGAAGCATTATAATGGCAAGTGTGCGCGGTAATTTAGGATGGTACGTGTCGAACAAATGATACTCATATAATCCTACTGCGACCGAGACAATAAAGATAGGCCACAAATACTGCATATTGCTCCATCCAGATGCAATGCAGAAGAAAAATAAGAAAGCATTAATTGTCAAAATCGCACCTGGTATAAGCACGAAAGGCGGAAGCAGCCGTCCAAAAAACAGCACATGCAGCAAAATACCGGGGATTAACAAAAATAACGGCCAGAAGTTCGTTCCGATGAACGAGAAAAAGCCGATCTTTCCGAGTAAGATTACAGCACCGGCGATCAGAAAAAGGAGACCAACGGTGTATTGATTTCTGGACATGCCTATGTTCCTTCCTTCTCTTTGGCACTTTTAACATTACTAGTGTAATGGAACACACGGCAAAAAACCAGTGTCAGCTGAAATATTTACTCAAAAATATAGTTTACCTTATCTTTTAATTCGCAGCAATGCCACAATTATGACAATTGGAATGGACAAGAGCGGAATCGCCTTAGTCAAAACAGCGAGCGAACCGGTGAGCCAATCATGAATCGCAGGGTCGTGAACAAGCATCTCACCGGCTGCGTATCCGAGCAGTCCACCGCCAATATATACGAAGGACGGAAACTTACGCAATAAGGTACTTAATAACTGACTTCCCCATATTATCATCGGAATGCTAAGGGCGATACCGAGCAGAATAAGGACGGGTTCTCCTTCGGCAACCGCAGCAATGGCAAGCACATTATCCAAACTCATAATAAAATCAGCAATGACGATCGTTCGAACGGCGCTTGAGAGGGAGGTAACTTTGCGCATGTTGTGAAATTGCTCGGCGTGTCCGGAAGCATCGGTCACCAGCTTAACGGCAATCATGAAGAGCAGCAAGCTTCCAACTGCCTGCAGATAGGGCACTTGCAGAAGCGTGAGCGCAACTAAAGTAAGGACACATCTCAGGCCAACAGCTGCAACCGCGCCCCACAGCACTGCTTTTTTCCTTTGGGCATGAGGAAGTTGCTGACTCGCAAGAGCTATAACGACGGCATTGTCACCGCTTAGCAGCACATTGATAAATATAATCTGGATAAAAATGATCAAACTGTCCATTGCTCTACCGCCTCCTTGGAAAGCTTCCATTTATGAACGGTATGTCCCAATTGGACAGGTTATGTTTTTTTGTGAATCCTTTTTTTCATTCGTCCGTATAATCGAGAAACATCATAGCTCGCCCGAAAGGAGGACAGGATTCATAATGGACATCTTATCACTGGAATTTCTAACTGCACTCATCACGATCGTCTTCATTGACCTTGTACTCGCAGGTGATAACGCCATAGTCATTGGTCTAGCCGCACGCAAGCTCCCGAAGGAGCAGCAGACGAAAGCCGTCATATGGGGCACTGTCGGAGCCGTAGGTATCCGCGCAATCGCCACTGTGCTGGTCGTCTACTTGCTCAATGTGCCTTGGCTAATGCTCGCAGGCGGGATATTACTGCTGTGGATCGCATATAAGCTACTTGTCGACAATGCAGAACATGACAATATTACAGCAGGAAACACGCTCTGGCAGTCTGTTCGGACAATCATTATAGCAGATGCGGCAATGGGGCTCGATAACGTTATTGCAGTTGCAGGCGCATCACACGGTAGCGTACCGCTCGTCTTACTCGGACTTATCATCAGCATTCCGATCGTGGTCTGGGGAAGCACGCTGTTCATCAAGCTGATAAACCGCATCCCATGGATCGTTTATGTCGGCTCTGGTGTACTTGCTTACACAGCCGCCAAGATGATTACGCATGAGATCAAGCTGGAACAATTCTTCAAGGACAATCCAGCGTTCGAATGGTCGTTCTTGATTCTTCTGGTCATCGTCATCATCGTTGCGGGATTATGGAAGAACACATCACGAAGCAAAGCGAACAGTATGGAAAAAAGCAGGGGAACCCATTAGGGTCCCCGCTTTTTCTTTTTGTAAGTTAGAACCAGTGATCCTCGCCGGCCGTTTGGGTGACAGTCGGCTTCTCCGGTGAAATCTTCATCACCTCGGTCGTTGCAACCGCCTCCGCAATCATCTCGTGAAGATTTGCAATCGTTTCCTCACACTGCTCAACAGTGGCAAGATTCGGATTGGTGCTTGGTGACTTTGGCACGAATAACGTGCAGCAATCCTCATATGGCAGAATCGACGTCTCAAATGTATCGATTTGCCGTGCAATCTTGATAATTTCATTCTTATCCATCGTCAGCAGCGGTCTCAGTAGCGGAAGATCTGTTGTCCGTCCGATAACATTCATACTGCTGAGCGTCTGGCTCGCCACTTGCCCTAAGCTGTCGCCTGAAACAATCCCGAGAGCATTAACCTTCTCAGCAAGCTGGGTCGCAATCCGAAGCATCGAACGACGCATTAGTGTAATAATAAGCGAATCATGGTCGGTCTGTGCAAGCGCCGTTTGAATATCGGTGAAAGAAACCATATGCAGCTTAATCGGCACGCCGCTGTAGTGCGATAGTCTCCGAACAAGATCGATGACTTTCTCCTTCGCTTTCTCGCTTGTGAACGGATAGCTGTGGAAATGCACCGCTTCCAGCTCAAGACCCTGCCTCATCGCCATATAGCCTGCTACGGGGCTGTCAATGCCGCCTGAGAGCAGCAGCACCGCTTTACCGTTCGTTCCATAAGGGTAGCCGCCAGCTGCCGGAACAACCTCACTGAAGACGTATGTGCCTTCAGGCTGAATTTCGATGCGAAGCTCTACCTCTGGCTCGCGCACATTCACTTTCAAGCCCGGAAATGCATGTAATACATACCCGCCTACCAAATGGTTCAGCTCCTGGGTATCATGCGGGAACTTCTTATCCACTCGCTTGACCGCGACCTTGAAGGTTGCCGGCTGCTTCGGGAGCGATTGCATGACCTCCACTGCTGTCCTGCGAATTTCCTCGAGCTCGCTCACGATTTTTCGAATCGGACTGAAGGATGCGATGCCGTAAATATCTTTCAGCCGCGCAGCAATTTCAGCATAGGGCTCTCCGTTTAGCTCCAAATAAATACGGCCAAATGAATGTGATACATTGACTGCCGTATAGGATGCTATAGCTCGCTTAACCTGCTGCAGCATCTTTTTCTCAAACATGCCTCGATTCTTGCCTTTAATCGTATATTCACCAAAACGGATCAAGATCATATCTGGGTTCATGCTGTTTTAGTCACTCCTTCCGCTCCAGCGGCTTTAACTTTTGTACGACCATATGAAGCATCCGGCACAGCCATTCCAGCTCGGCAGCGCCATGTTCATCGCCGAAGCTGATACGAATACCGCTTGCAGCGCGTTCTCTGGATGCTCCCATCGCAAGCAGCACTCTGCTCGGATCGTCGCTCTTTGACGAGCAGGCGGACTTCGTGGATGCTAAGACTCGGTGCTTCTCGAGCATATGCACGATGACTTCCGGCTTCATGCCGGGGTAAGAAAAATTAACGATATTGGGAGCTGCGACGCCTGCTGAATGGTCTATGACGCCGTTCACAATAAGCTCCGGGATCTCCGAGATGCAAGCCAGCAGTCGCTCTCTGAGGGCATACATACGCTCAGCCCGCTCAGGTTGGCTCTCAAGCGCCATACGGAATGCTTTTGCCGCTGCAACTATGCCTGCGACATTCTCGGTGCCTGGACGCTGTCCGCGCTCCTGGCTGCCGCCGTGGTAAAGCGGCTCCAGTATGACACCTGCGCGCACATACAGCAGTCCAACGCCGCGCGGCCCGTTCACTTTATGAGCAGATGCTGAGAACAAGTCAATTCCGCAGCTTTGCAGATCTATTGGTAGTTTGCCTACGCTCTGTACACCATCTACGTGGAATATGGTTGAGCGGTGCTGCTTCAGCAGTTCTCCTATCTCTCTGATTGGCTGTACCGCACCTGTTTCATTGTTGACGTGCATCACTGAAACAAGAATGGTTTCATCGGTTAGCGCTTGTTCGAGCACTTCAATTGAAACTATACCATCTGAGTTAACTGGCAAAATCGTTACCTTGAATCCTTCCCGCTCCAACGCGAGGCATGTATCGTAAACAGATGGATGCTCGACCGCAGTCGTTATAATATGCTTGCCCCGTTTGCTGGAGGCACGGGCAGCTCCTGTAATCGCTATGTTGTTGCTCTCGGTTCCCCCGGAGGTGAAGATCCACTCCTTCGGCTCTGTACCTCGAAACACCGACGCAATGACCGATCTGGCGCGTTCCAGCAAGTTGCCCGCTTCATGCCCACCTCTATGCAGCGAGGATGGATTCGCATAGTGCTTCGCCATTACTTCCGCCATCGTTCGAATGACCTCTTCATGTGGCGGCGTCGAAGCGGCGTGGTCAAAATAATACATGCTTCTAGCTCCCTCTCCTGCTGAACAAATGAAAAAGATCAACGGAAGTAAAGCTAGCTTAGCCAGCATTTCACCGTGATCTTTGTATTGTTTCCTTAATAGCCAAATCTAAATGGAATATTTGTCCGCTTGGTTCAACACTTTCGAAACGTAACGCTGCGTTTCCTTCGGGAGCAGATGCGCGAGATCGTCGAAATTCGCACTGCCTGTAATGCCCGAGCGATCTACGCGGCCCGGTCCTGCATTATATGCTGCAAGGGCAGATTGCACATTCCCGTCATACTTGCGAAGCAGATAAGCAAGGAAACGTGTGCCGCCCTCGATGTTCTGCTCAGGATTGAAGGAATCGCTGACGCCAAGTCCGCGCGCCGTGCCGTCCATGAGCTGCATAAGCCCTTTCGCCCCTGCGGAAGATTCCGCATTCGGGTTGAATGAAGACTCCGTATGTATAACGCCTTTTATGAGCGAAGGATCGATGCCATATTTTGCTGCTGCATCATTGATAATAGAATCATAATCGGTTGGCTTATTTCCTGTGGAATCGTTGCCGATGTCTTCTGCATTAGCAATCATCGGTGCGATACCGCCTAATGCGCCAAGAGAAAGCGTCCCAAGGGATGAGGAGATGTCTCCATTCAAGCCGTCCGTCGTCGTCATGCCAGCGCCACCTGCCATATATTGTTGTAGCAAGGAATCAAACATAGACGAGCCGTCTGTCCCACTTGTAGCTGACAGCACGTTGTCATTTCCGTTCAAATCCAAGCTGGGCATGAGCTGCAGCTGAAGCAGCGATTTCATAATGCGCGGATCAATGCTCATGATGTACCTCCATAACTCTAGTGAGTTCGACAGTAATTAACACCATTTTACATCTTTTTCACTAGAATCGCTAGTGAGACATTAGACCTAGACGTTTAATCGAAAAAGAGATTTAAGGCAACATGCTCACTTCGCACCCGAATGTTCTTACGATCGCTGTTACTTCTCCAGAATCATTCGGCTGCTCCGATCCGTTGCAATTAAAGTGAACAAAAAAAAATGGTGACACAGCACAAAGCTGCATCACCATTTTCCTTACTACGTTATTGCATAATAAATGGGAACGAGGACCAAGTAAGCTGCAGCTGCGATGAAGCCAAGCGTAATCGACCAGACGCCGAGCCCTCTCGCACCTTGCCGGTAAGCGATAAAACCAAGAACAATTGCAGTAGCGCCAAGCAAGACAGGCCATACAATCCATGAAAGTATTGCGATAATGAATCCTGCCCATCCGGTTGCCCGGCCTGCAGACTTCGTTTCACGCACGGCTTCGTTCGTCAGCCTTACCCGCTCAGAGCTTGGATATCGGTCCTGATTTGGATAAAAGCTGTTGACGGAACGCGGCACAGCGATCTCAGCAGCATATTCTTCGTTATACGCATTCATGTCAGGATGGTACAAAGGATTCGTTGATGTGTCATCATGCGGACTGTGCAAATTATGCCCTTCCGATTCACGCTCCATCAAACTCACTCCTTCGGTTTAAACGTATGACAGCATGTCGATGCACTCGACTTCGCGGTGTCTTGATGCTCGCCGCCAAAGCCTTCCTGAGCAAATTCAGCACCAAAATGAGCAGTTGCGTGGCTATCGATGTCGACTTCGATTTTGTTAGCGCCACACTGGTTTCCGTCTTTCCAGAATGAACAGTTGGCAACACTGCAGCTTACGCCCTTCGGCATAAAAATCACCCCCGGTATCAAGTTGCCCGTACCGGGGGTGTAATATGCTTTCCTTATTTTTGACCCTGCATGCGACGCTGAGTCATATAGTCGCTTTCGTAGTACGAAAGATCATCGCGAAGTTCTTCGAAAATTTTTGAAATCGTAAGTACGATGTCACGCGCTGCACGGATCGGCTTCTTGCGGAAACGGATCGCATCTTGTCCTGTGTATGCGTAACGGCCATCCTCGGAATAGCATTCGTTCTTCGGATAAAAGAATGCATTAACACATTGATGATACACGTCGTATAGTCCACGCTCAGCGAAATCAGTATCGAAATTAGGACGTCTCAGCGCTACGCCAAGCTTCTCATAAGCAACCTCAGAGAAAACGAGCATATGGCGTAAATCAGCCAACAAACCTTTATAGAAAAGCTCGGAATCGCTTCCTTGATCTTCTGACGTTAGCTGTGGAAGCGCGTATTGGTTTAGAAACGTTTCCAAATGGCCGACAGCAAGTTTTAATTTTTCTCTTGTTGACTCGCTAATCGCTTTTACGTTAGTTGAAGGCATTGTGGTAGATCCCCTTTCATCATCGCAAACAATCTAAAATCATGAACATGATACCACAAAATGAGAACAGATGGTACTGCCTTATGTCACAAGACAGTCGTATATTTTCCCCCATGCTTCGTTACTCTAAGACATACAGCGTACTGCAAGCTATTCAGGGAGGAATTACGATGACGCGAAGGAAGTGGATCGGTTGGTTTGCCGTACTGGCAGCTCTTGCCCTGCTCATTCCGCTAACCCCTTGGTTCAGCGGACCAAATTCGGCAACAAAAGAGAAGAAATCCGAGCTGCGAACGATGTCTGTGCATAAGGAAAAACAGATGAAGCTCCAAACCGTGCAGAGGGATATGGAAGCAACTGCTCTGCTGTGCAGATCGGAGTGTGCGAAAAATTTCCAGAAGCTGATCAAGCACGAAGCGTCTCATACAACGAACCAAGCTCATTTAAAGCATTTGATGGGCATGCATAAGCAGATGATCTACGTTTGGTGGCGTCATCAGGGGCAATCCATTACGGAAGGCACCAAGCCAAATCAAACTGAGCTCGTTAAGCCGCTTGCTGAGGCCCGTGAGCATGTCCTTAGAGGAGAAGCCTATGCTTCCGCTCCCATTCAAACCAACGGCCACCGTTACATGGTCATCGGCGAACCGGACGCGCGCGATAAAGGCGATGGGATAGTCGGCATTCTGCTGCAGGACATCGTAACCCACGTTGAGAGCCACCAACGGCGCAACATGCGCCTCGTTCCTTATCCTGCGGAGGGCAAATATAAGATTGAATCTGTAAAGCCGAATTCAACGGTTGATATTACGGTGAAGACAGGTGAAGATAACGGCAATGCCAGCCATTATCACCAGAATGAAGTGGTTGTCAAATTCCGCCAGGAGCCGACGGTTGACGATCTTGCTCGTATTAAGCTGGACATTACCGCGCTAACGGTTAAGAAGCTTGGTTACACGTATGTGTTCCGCTCGCGCATTATGGAAGCCGAAGACATGATCCGGTATTTTAACAATACCTGGCATGTCGTGTATGCCGAGCCACACTATTTATATATGACTAACGATGTCAAAACTTCGAGCAGCTCCGGTATTATTCCGAACGATGCGCTCTACTCGGAGTACCAATGGAACCTGCCGGTTATTGAGGCCGAGAAGGGCTGGAATGTATCCAAAGGAAGCAACAACGTTCTTATCGGCGTACTGGATACCGGTGTGCAGATGGATCATCCTGACTTGAAAGGTAAGCTTGCGCAAGGGACCAATCTCGTCGCCTCGGACAGCCCGCCAGATGATGATGTCGGCCATGGCACTCATGTCTCCGGCATTATCGCCGCTGCCGTCAATAACGGCGAAGGTGTTGCAGGTCTGACCTGGTATAACAAAGTACTTCCGGTCAAAGTGCTCGACAGCAGCGGTGCAGGCTCCACGTATACGGTAGCGGAAGGCGTCATCTGGGCGACTGATCACGGCGCCAAAGTCATTAACATGAGTCTTGGCAACTATGCAGAAGCGGCATTCCTGCACGATGCAATCAAGTACGCGTTCGATCATGACGTTGTGCTCATCGCCGCAAGTGGCAATGACAATACAGAACGGCCGGGCTATCCTGCAGCCTATCCGGAAGTATTCGCAGTCGCTTCAACGAACTCAGATGGGACAAGATCGCCTTTCTCGAACTACGGCGACTATATCGACGTTGCTGCCCCTGGCATGAGCATTGCCAGTACGTATCCCGGCAGCCAATATGCGGCGCTCTCCGGCACTTCGATGGCTAGCCCACATGTCGCGGCACTCGCAGGGCTTATTCGATCCATTAATCCGGACCTCACGAACGTCGAGGTCATGGACATTATGCGCAAGACTGCGAAGGATCTCGGTAACAAAGGGAAAGACAATTATTTTGGCAATGGGCAAATTGATATTGTTCGAGCTCTTCAAGCCGCTCAGCAATCCAAGCTGTCGCTGCAGCAGTTCCCTGCTCTCGTAGAACGCAGATTAGCGCAGATCGCGAGCCAGTACGAATAGCGACGCAGCCGTAATAGCTGCCAAACAACGAAATAACCCGCAAGGCATAATGCCTTGCGGGTTATTTGAGCTTGTGGAAAGCTTGCCGTAAGCCGGGTTCTGTACTTCGCGTGGTCAAACGGGGGCTACCCTCCCACTTATGAAGCGACAATCATCTATCTAGGCCAATCATTGCTAATCGGCTCAAGCGACACACCCGAACGCGCCCCGGGCAAGGGCATATACGTTCTCTCGGTCTTGCTCCAGATGGGGTTTACCAGCACCATTGTCACCAATGGTCCTCGTGGTCTCTTACACCACGGTTCCACCCTTGCCTGTGCTAGCTAAAGCAGCTAGCCATCGGCGGTCCATTTCTGTGGCACTATCCTTCGGCTCGCGCCGACTGGACGTTATCCAGCATCTTCGCCCTACGGAGCCCGGACTTTCCTCTCGCAGCAACAAGGCCGCCAGCGATTGTCTGTCAAACTTTCCGCGTACAACACAGTATACTAAGATCTGAGCAAAAGCTCAAGCAAGAAACTTTTCCTCTACAGGAATTGGAATGGTTCTGTATTCAGCGTTGACGCAATTGCTTCGGTTGCATACTTGCGCTGCTGCAATTCCCGCTGCAGAAATGTTGCCAAGCGCGGCTTCATCAGCTTCTCGATATTATGGCCCGGATCAATGATCGCAAGGCCAGCTTGGGACGCATCATGTGCTGTGTGATAGTCGATATCGCCAGTCACGAGCACATCTGCGCCTGCAAATAAAGCATGACGCACATATCTGCTGCCTGCCCCGCCAAGCACCGCAATTTTGCGCACATCCCGGTTCAAGTCGCCAACGACACGTAACGCAGGCACGTCGAACGCTTCCTTTGCCTTCTCTGCGAGTTCCCTCAGCTTCACGGATGCCGCGAGCTTGCCGACACGGCCAAGACCAAATACACGGCCTTTCATTTCAACCGGATAGAGGTCAAAAGCAACCTCCTCGTACGGATGAGCCTTCAACAGCGCCTGAACGACTTTCCGGTGTACGCTATGCGGCACAACCGTTTCTATTCTCACTTCCTCGACCCGCTCTTGCTTGCCTTGCTCGCCGATGAAAGGTTGCGCGCTGTCGCCAGGCTTAAAGGTGCCGATGCCATCGATATTGAAGCTGCACTGGCTGTAGCTGCCGATCTGACCGGCACCGGCATTCCAGATCGCTTGCAGAACTTGTTCGTGATGGCTCTTCGGGACGAAGACGACGAGCTTATACAGCTTGTCGGTATGCACGTCTTCAAGCGATGAACGGCCTTCTGCTGGAATGCCCAGCATATCCGCCATCCAATCGTTAATACCACCATCAGCGACATCGAGATTTGTATGTGCGATGTACACGGCAATATCGTTCTTGATCAGCTTCTCATAGAGCTTACCGGCAGGAGTCGACGTGTCGAGCTTCGCCAGCGGACGATAGATGATCGCATGATGCGCGATAATAAGCTGAGCGCCAATTGCCATCGCCTCATCGACTACCTCATCCGTTACGTCGAGCGCAACGAGCACTTTGCTGACTTCCTTCTGCAAGGTTCCAAGCTGCAAGCCGATCTTGTCATTCTCCATCGCGATATGCTTCGGCGCAAGCTGTTCTAGGAGCTGGACAATGGTTTGGCCGTTCGCAAACATGACAGCACCTCCTGGATCGTATCCATCTCTTGCTTCAGCTGTGCCTGCTTGTCACGGGATTCTGCGAGCTCCGATTGTTCCATTTGTTTGGATATCCGTTCAAGCTTGCCATACTCATGCTGCCACTTATTATGTAGCAGCTCTTCGTTACTGCGAAGCAAGTACGGCCCCATCCGGTACAGCCACTCCCGCTTCGTCGCTTCGGACAGATTAGCCGCTAAGAACTCAGCGTCATAAACACTCTCGACAGACTTACCGGTTAAGCTATGTGCACCATGCAGCGCATGAAGTACTTCGTAGATGCGTCCGTCTTCTTCCAAAATCGTCTCGTTCTGCAGCACGTAACCATGCGCTGTAAGCCATTTGCGCACAATTTCTTCGCCGACATTCGGCTGCAGCACAAGCTCTTTAACTCCTTCGAGCTTGCCTGCCTTCCGGCCATTCTCAAGTATGTCAGCCATAAGCGCGCCCCCCATACCAGCGATCGTCACCGTATCGGCTTCACCTGGATTCAATACGGCAAGCCCGTCACCTTGACGGACATGTATCACTTTCGACAGGCCAGCTTCGGCCGTTTGACGTTTAGCCGCTTGAAACGGGCCCGTATTCAGCTCGCCTGCGATGGCAGACGGACATGTGCCGCTCTGCAGCAAATAGACGGGAAGGAGCGCATGGTCAGAGCCAATGTCTGCGACACGCGAACCAGTAGAAACATAATCAGCAATTTGCTGCAATCGTTTTGACAATTTAATCATATTACGCAACCCACGCAATCCATTGTTTTCGCAGCGAGAATAATGTAGCGCCTCCCGCTATAATTTTGATCATTAGTTGTAGCTGTAACCCGATTTGCTCCTTCATGAAAACAGCGCAATAGAGCTCTGGCATGAACCAAGCAAGCGCAGCAGCGACGAACAGAATCGACGCGACAGACCTTGACCATCTGTGGAAAAACCAGCTGCACCATCCGAAGACGAAGGAAGCCGGCAGCCAATAAAGCTGAATCTCGAACCAGCGCGGCGATTCCGTATTGTTCGAAAGCAACCACGCATAGACAAGGAATGACGCCATCCAGCCGCATAAGTGAAGCAGCGGGATCCGCGCGCCGATACCGAAAGCAATCCAGCAGATCGAGCATAGTCCGAGCAGCCCTGCTTGCCATCCCCAAGCAAGAAGCTCATGCAGCTGGAGTATATACAAGCCCGCCCCCAGCATGAGCAGCATCCCCGTGCCAATCAATCCGAGCCCGACGGACTCGTTGCGTTCACGATATTTCTGCCCGATGGAGAGCAGAACGAGAACGCCAGTAATCGACAGTGCAATTTGCAATAGCGGATGAAATTCGTTAAAATAAAGAACAACAAAACATATTAAGGAAAATAATCCAAATGTAAGTAACCATTGCTTCACCGATGCCGCTTTCACGACAACTGCCGCTCTTCCAGCGAAAGTAACCGGAGTTCGGGCCTGTCCTTCATCCAAATACAAGTTGAGCAGAAAGTCACAATATTGATCCGGAAGCAGTTTGCTGCGCTGCCAATGCTCAATCTCTTTTACGATTGTTTTGCGGCGTTCTTGATCCATATCGTCCGGAAATCCTCTCTCATGATGGTGTGTGAAACAGGTGTGAAAGCGACCAAGCCATTCATTCTGATTGAAGGAAAAAAGACCTTGCTGCTTTAGCAGAAAGGTCCCTTCATTTATTCAAGAAAATCTTTCAAACGTTTGCTTCTAGAAGGATGGCGAAGCTTACGAAGCGCCTTTGCTTCGATTTGACGAATCCGCTCACGGGTTACGCCAAACACTTTACCGACTTCCTCAAGCGTGCGAGTACGGCCGTCATCAAGACCGAAGCGGAGTCGCAGCACGTTCTCTTCACGCTCCGTAAGCGTATCAAGCACGTCCTCCAGCTGTTCCTTCAAGAGCTCATACGCAGCAGCATCTGCTGGTGCAAGCGCCTCTTGATCTTCGATAAAATCACCCAAATGCGAATCGTCTTCTTCCCCAATTGGAGTTTCCAGCGATACCGGCTCTTGTGCGATCTTCATAATCTCGCGCACTTTCTCTGTGCTCAAATCCATCTCAGCCGCAATTTCTTCCGGGCTCGGCTCGCGGCCTAGCTCTTGCAGCAATTGACGGGATACACGAACGAGCTTATTAATCGTCTCCACCATATGAACAGGGATCCGAATCGTACGGGCTTGGTCAGCAATTGCGCGTGTAATCGCTTGTCTGATCCACCATGTTGCATACGTACTGAACTTGTAGCCCTTGGTGTGATCGAACTTCTCAACCGCTTTAATAAGACCCATATTGCCTTCTTGGATTAGATCGAGAAACAGCATTCCTCGTCCAACATAACGTTTCGCGATACTAACGACGAGCCTTAGGTTCGCTTCAGCGAGTCTGCGCTTCGCTTCTTCATCCCCGTTCTCGATCCGTTTGGCAAGCTCCACCTCATCATCAGCCGACAACAGCGGCACACGTCCGATTTCTTTCAAGTACATGCGAACCGGATCGTTTATCTTGATACCAGGCGGTAATGCCAAATCATCATCGAAGTTGAAGTCGTCATGCTCGCGCTCCTGATCGTCCCGATTGCCTATAGGTTGATCCTCGTCGTTCTCATTTACCACTTCAATGCCGATATCATCGAGTTGCTCGAAGAACTCATCGATTTGCTCCGGATCCTGCTCAAACGGGGACAGTTTCTCCATGATCTCTTTGTACGTTAAGGAGGATCTTTTCTTCCCATGTTCAATCAGCTGTTCCTTGACGAGTTCCAGCTTTTGTTCAGTATCCAGTTCAGTATGTTGATCATTCGCCATATTCCGACTCCCTCCTCCCTAGAAACGATCATCCTGCCGACCTTTTAGCTGTCTCTCTAGGGCGATAATCTCACTTGCAATTTGTGCCGCTTTCAACATGTCCCCGGAACGTTCCGCTCGTACCATCGTTTCCTTCAACTGCTCAATTTCACGAAACTTTGGCACTTTCCTAATTTCATTCACATAATCGGCGAGCAGATGCTCATCGAATGGAATGTCGTCATCCATCATCAAAATGGAAGCGGCTGTCCGTTCAAGGCGGTCATCCTGGAGCGATGCGATAAACCGGCTTACATCCGGATCATGTCCTTGCGCGTAATAAGCATATAAGTAAGCAGCAAGCGCTGCGTGATCCTCTACATTAAAAGCTTCTCCAAGCTTCTGATGTACCGTATTTGCGATGTCCGAGTCCTGCAGCATCTGGGCAAGGAGCTTACGCTCAGCGACTTGATACGCAGGCAAAACGGGTGGCGCAGAGGACGTACGACGGTTCTCACGGTTCTCACGGTTTTCATTTCTACCATTATTCCACGAATTATCGTTATTATCCCTTGGCGGTTTCATTTTTTGCAGCTGCTGCCGCCTCTCGAAGGCATCCTGCTTCAATGAATCCAAAGACATATCGAACTCTCGGGACAGCTCCTTTAAATAAAACTCCCGCTCGGTAGGAGAATCGAGAGCAGCAATAATGCCAACAGCCTCGAGCAAGTAGTCTTTCTGTCCTTCTTCTTCTAGGAGTATATGGTTTTTCTTCGCATATAGTAGTCTAAATTTTGTAGCAGAGACGGGATGTTCAATCGTTTCACGCATGAATGCCTGCGCACCATGCTTCTCGATAAATTCATCCGGGTCCAAGCCTTTAGGCAGCATCGCCACCTGAACACGCATTCCGGCTCGCTCCAAGATCGGAATGCTCTTCAGCGCTGCTGCTTGTCCAGCGTTGTCACCGTCATAACAAAGCACGGCTTCATCCACATTACGCCCCAGTAGTGAAGCATGCTCATCCGTCAGCGCCGTACCCATGGAAGCAACGCCGTTCTCGACCCCGGCGCTCCATGCTTTAATGACATCCATATAGCCTTCGAACAGTACGACGCGTCGATTCTTGCGCATCGACACTCTGGCATAATGGAAGTTGTACAAATTACGGCTCTTGTTGAATAGCATGGTCTCCGGAGAGTTCAAATATTTGGGTTGACCCTCACCGAGCATTCTTCCGGCCATCGCAATTACTTTGCCGTCACGGCTCCAGATCGGGAACATGATCCGGTCGCGGAAACGGTCAATGTAGCCGCTTCTGTCCTGCTTGGCAATGAGCAGCCCGCCCTTCTCCATGAGGGCGAGATTGTATTCCCGCTTCTCTAGAAATCGGGCCAATGTGTCCCATTCAGGCGGAGCATAACCGATCATATAATGATCAATCTGCTTGTCCGTCACACCGCGTGAGCGTAAATACTGCAGCGCAGGCTGTCCGTGCGTCGTGTTCATGAGCAAATAATGATATAACTTCACTGCTAGCTCATGCGCTCCAATAAGTGTGTCGCGGTCACCGCCGCCTTCCGTATTCGAACGTTCCGCAGCGCCTGACCACGTGATCGGAATTCCCGCTTCTTCCGCCATCATGCGAATAGCTTCAGGAAACGAATATTCTTCGATTTCCTCGATAAACTTGATCGCATTGCCACCCTTACCGCACCCATAGCAATAGAAGATACCTTTCTCCGGAGTTACGGTAAATGACGGGGATTTCTCTGAATGAAACGGGCATAACCCCTTCATGTATTTCCCGTGCTTCGAGAGGTGAACGTACTTTCCGACCGTTTCTACAATATCGTGGTGCTTAAGCACCGCTTCAATGACAGAATCCGGTATTTTTCCGTAAGCCATACACCTTCACCTTCATCCTAATTGACAAGTAATACTATTCGCTACAGCTTGTCATTTTCCTTCCGGGTCTGCAAAACTTTTGTCAGCTTTTGCTGAAACCTTGTACGATCCTCGCTGCTCATCGCCTTCGGGCCTTTTGTTCGCATTCCGCCCCGGCGAGCTTTGGCTAATTCATGCCTGCGTTCCATCAAATAATCAATGTTGCTATCATCGTACTCCTGGCCGCGTGGTGAAAGCGCTATTGCACCTTTAGCTAGTACAATCGTCGCAAGTCCGAAGTCCTGTGTGACCACAATGTCGCCTCGCGCGATATGATTCGCTATATACAGATCAACGGACTGATCGCTTCGATCAACCTGCATAATCGCAACGCCTGCTTCCTGCTGAAGCCGATGATCATGTGAAGCAACCATCAATACAGGAATGGCGAAACTTCGAGCTGTTTCGACAATTTCACGCTTAACTGGGCATGCATCCGCATCGACCACAATTGTAGGTAAAGCTTTCATTTTCGCTGCATCACCGCATCTTATTGGAACTACCGTACTATTATATACGGCAAATAAACAAAAAATCCTGCACCAAATCACACATCAGTTCGATTCAATATACTCCAAGATAAGGCTTGCCGTTTCTTCAACTGCCCGGTGTGAAACGTCAATCACCAAACAGCCGATACGATCCGTAATCTTAGCGGCATATTCGATCTCCCGCTCGATCCGCGCCGTCGTTGCATAGGCTGCGCTATCGGGCAGACCGAGCGCCTTCAAACGTTCCTTGCGAATGCCGTTTAGATAACTCACATCGATCGTCAGGCCGACGACTTTTTCTTTCGGAATTTGGAACAGCTCATCAGGCGGCTGAAGCTCTGGCATAAGCGGTACGTTCGCGACTTTGAACTGTTTGTGCGCGAGGTACATCGACAAAGGTGTCTTGGACGTTCGAGACACGCCAACAAGCACAATGTCTGCTTTAAGAATGCCCGTTGTATCCCGCATATCATCATATTTGACGGCGAACTCAACCGCTTCGACCTTGCGGAAGTAATTCTCGTCAAGCACGTGATTGAGCCCTGGCTCCTGCCTTGATTTACGATTCGTTTTCTCTTCGAGACTCGTGATAAGCGAGCCGAGCAGATCAATCGCAGTTACTTGATGCTGCAGGGCCAGCTCCACCATCCGATCCCGCAAAGCAGGAAGCACAAGCGTATAGAGGATGATTGCACTGTGCTCCTTGGCGAGCAGGACAAACCGCTCGAGCGACGCCTCATCATGGACGAACGGCGCTCTGCGGATATCTGCATTAAGGGGATGAAACTGAGCAACCGCCGCCCTGACGACAAGCTCACCCGTATCACCGGCAGAGTCGGAAACGACGTAAATAATGACATCAGGCTGCGTTTCAGCTGCCATTTCGATTCACCCTCCTTGAGATAAATGAGGTTACTAACGAAAAACTAATGGAAACATCTTTTCCCGCGAAGAACTGATGGTAGCCTCTTTTCCTGACGGAAAAAGGCTTGTGCATCTTTTCCCGCGAAGAACTGATGGTAGCCTCTTTTCCTGACAGAAAAAGGCTTACCAAACCAATTTAGTCAAATCCGCCACTTTCAACACACTGCCTGCAATTGCCGACAATGTTGCAAGACGGTTCGCACGTATTGCTTCGTCTTCAGCCATAACCATTACTTTGTCAAAATACGCGTTGATCGGCGTCTTCAGACTAGCCAGCTTCGCAATCGCTTCCGCTGTACGGCCTTGCTCCACAAATGCGGTAATGTCGGCTTGTACCGCTTCCCAAGCACTGTATAGAGCGGCTTCTACATCTTCGGCGAAGAGCTTCGCGTTTACTTCCGTCGATGTCGCTTTGGACGCCAGATTGCATGCGCGGTTCAGCGCGTCAACGACGCCTTTGAACTCATCGCGGCGATCACCAGCTGCACATGCCGTAACCGCTGCTGCACGGTCAACGGTTTGGCTCAGATCATTAAAGCCAACTGCCATAACCGCATCAACGACATCGTAACGAACATTCTGCTCAGTGAGTACATTCTTTACGCGAAGCGAGAAGAACTCGTACAAGTCTTTACGCACTTCAGCGCGGTCGCGTTTCAACGAGCCAGCTGTGACATGGATATCCAGCGCAAGATCGAACAACGTTTCAAGCGGCAGCTTAAGGCCGTGCGCCAACACGATTTGTACGATACCTGCTGCTTGACGACGCAGCGCATAAGGGTCCTGCGAGCCTGTTGGAATAATGCCAATTGAGAAACAACCAACGATTGTATCGATCTTGTCTGCGAGGCTGACAACTGCGCCAACTACGGATGCCGGAGCGCGATCGCCTGCAAAGCGCGGCTGGTAGTGCTCGTTGATTGCACGAGCAACCGATTCTCTCTCGCCTGCTTTACGCGCATAATCTTCACCCATGATGCCTTGCAGCTCAGGGAACTCGTAGACCATCTGCGTAACAAGGTCGAATTTGCAAATTGCCGCTGTACGAGCTGCATCATCAGATGTTTGAGCATCCAATTGCAGTGCATTTGCGATCTTGCCTGCTGTATTCACGATACGGCGCACTTTATCTGCAACCGTACCAAGTTCTTCATGGTAAACAATCGCCTCAAGCTTCTTAAGCGCATCGTTAATTGCCAGCTTCTGATCTTCCCCATAGAAGAATTTCGCATCGGACAGACGTGCGCGCAGCACTTTCTCGTTACCTTTGGCAACAGACTCAATGGAGGTGCGGTCGCCGTTACGAACAGTAACGAAGTAAGGCAGTAGCTTGCCTTCATTATCCAGAACCGGGAAGTAGCGCTGATGCTCGCGCATCGAAGTAATCAGCACTTCCTGCGGAATGTTCAAGAACGCCGGATCGAACGAACCGAACAGGACATTCGGATATTCAACGAGGAATACAACTTCCTCGAGCAGATCTTCTTTAATGTCGATGTGCCAGCCCTTCTCGGCTGCGAGCGACTTGATTTGCTCTACGATCAACGCCTCACGCTCTGCTACATCCGCAATGACTTGCTGCTCTCTCAGGCGTTCCACATACGCAGAAGGCTCAGATACAATTGTCTCGCTGCCAAGGAAACGATGGCCGCGTGTTGTCTTGCCGCTTTGCACCGCTGTAATTTCGAGTGGAACAATTTCATCGCCGAACAAAGCAACGAGCCAGCGGATTGGACGTACGAAACGAAGATCATAAGCGCCCCAACGCATATTTTTCGGGAAAGACATGGCCGTAGTAAGTGCCGTTAGCCCTTCCGGGAGGACATCGCTCGTTACCGTACCAATGCTGCTCTTGTTCGCATACACATATTCGACTCCGGCGAGCTCCTTGAAGAAGAAGTCTTCCGGAGAGACACCTTGACTGCGGGCAAAGCCGAGCGCAGCCTTGCTCCACTCGCCTTGCTCATCAAGCGCGATTTTGCGGGAAGGGCCTTTCACTTCCTCGTTCACATCGGCTTGCTTCTCCTCCACATCGCGCACCAGAACTGCGATACGGCGAGGCGTTGCATAAGCTTCAACAGCACCGTGGCCGATTCGTGCGGAATCCAGCCATTTGACCGTCTTCTCTTTCAGTTGATTCATGGCACCGCGCACGAAACGCGCAGGCACCTCTTCAAGTCCGATCTCCAGCAGCAAATCTTTAGCCATTGACGTTCACTCCTTTCTTCAGCAGCGGGAAGCCCAGACGCTCACGCTCTTCCAAATACGTAGCCGCACAAGCACGAGCCAAGTTACGTACGCGCATAATGTAGCCAGTACGCTCCGTTACGCTGATCGCGCCGCGCGCGTCCAGCAAGTTAAACGTATGAGAGCATTTCAGAACGTAATCATACGCCGGGAAAACAAGCTTATGCTCAATCGTCTTCTTCGCTTCTTCTTCATACATGTTAAACAGCGAGAACAGCATCGCTGGATCAGATGTTTCAAACGTATACTTCGAATGCTCAAACTCAGGCTGAAGAAACACGTCGCCATAAGTCACGCCGTCTACCCACTCCAGATCGAACACATTCTCTTTCTCTTGGATGTACGAAGCTAGGCGCTCCATACCGTACGTAATTTCAACAGCGACTGGATTCGCATCAATACCGCCGACTTGTTGGAAGTACGTAAATTGCGTAATCTCCATGCCATTCAGCCAAACTTCCCAGCCGAGGCCCCAAGCGCCGAGTGTCGGTGATTCCCAATTATCTTCAACGAAACGAATGTCGTGGTGAAGTGGATCAACGCCAAGACGCTTCAAGCTCTCCAGGTACAATTCTTGAATGTTGTCCGGTGACGGCTTCAGAATAACCTGGAATTGGTGATGCTGGTACAATCGGTTCGGGTTCTCACCGTAACGACCGTCAGCAGGACGTCTGGACGGCTCTACATAAGCAACATTCCACGGCTCAGGACCGATAGAGCGCAGGAAGGTCATCGGGTTCATTGTGCCCGCACCTTTCTCCGTGTCGTACGGCTGAACGAGAATGCAATTTTGCTCTGCCCAGAACTGCTGCAGCGTTAAAATCATGTTTTGAAAATTCATTTCATTCATCTCCTTAAGTTTTATTACCGGCCATTCCACGTGCGTGGCATATAAAAAAGCCCTCGCCCACTATGTCCGGAAAATCAGACATAGGGACGAGAGCTATCATCTCCCGCGGTTCCACCCTACTTGGTCTTCAGCATGAAGCCTGAAAACCCGCTTTTCGAAAAGTTGCAAGAACTCCGGAGTGCCTTTCACCGAATACGTCCGTCCAGGCTCTCACTATCCCCGGCTCGCTTTACTGACAACTGTAACAGTTACTTTCTCCTTCAACGTTCTTATTTCATAATAATATATCATAACATTGCCAATATGGTGTGTCAATTATTCTGCGTCGCCATCTATGGGTTTACGTTCATGTGCATGTACATCAAGAGATTCATTCGCTTCGCTAACTTCGCCCGTTTCACGTTTAGGCCGCCGGAGCACGGGCACATTCAATTCGAATCGTTCCATCTGATCCAGGAACGAACGCGATTTCAATTGCAGCGCCAGATGCGTGTCCATGAGCGCGCGCATAACGAGTTTAAGCTGCTTCTTCGTTTCATCTCGCACCGTTATGTTTCCTAACCTACGCAGATCGAGCTGGCGGAACATTCTAAGCAGTTTAAGTGCGCCTTCGTTGAGCTCCATTGCACTCGGATCCTTATAGCGGCATCTGCTGCACAGAACCCCTCCGGCTCTTGCGCTGAGCGCCATACGGCCTTCAGCATTGCCGCAAGACATGCAAGCGGTAAAGTCCGGCGCATAGCCAGCCGCTTCGAGTATCTTCATCTCGAAGAGCTGAATCGTAATGGTAACATCCTTGCCTGCGACAAATGCGGTCAGACAAGCTTTTAGCTGTTCGTAGATGTATGCACTCGCATCTTCTTCCTGCAGCGCCCTATCTACCAATTCGACCGCATAAGAAGAGTAGGCGGTTAGCTCCAATTGCTCACGCAAAACATGGTGAGATTCAATAATCTCACCATGCGTCAACGTGCCTAAGCCGCTATTTCGGAAAAATAAATATTCGCCGTACGTAAACAGCTGAGCAAGGGAGCCATGACGACTCTTTACTTTTTTGGCACCACGCACGACAATACCTATTTTGCCGTGCGTTCTCGTAAAGAGCGTAATGATCTTGTTGCCTTCACCGTAATCCGTACTGCGAATAACAATGCCTTCGACGCGGTATTGCATGAAACTCTCCCCCAACCTGCGCCTTGCAGCGATCGATTATAACGCGCTGTCAGTCTCGACTGCAGCCTCTCCATCTTCCTCGCTGCCGGCAGCGTCGGCACCCGCTGCCTGCTCCTCTATTTCCTTGTAAAGCATAAAAGCTTCCACATCCCCCGTCAGCGCAAAATACTTCCACGAAAAATTTCGCATTCGTATTCATCCTTTCCGCGTGAGAATGTTGCTCACGAATTAGGATGCGATAAAGGGAGCAAGGCTATGCCTTACAAATTTTAGTCATTGCGGTAGCCGAGGTCCTTCAGTAAGCGATCTTGATTGCGCCAGTCCTTCTTCACTTTCACCCACAGCTCAAGGAATACTCGTGAGCCAAGCAGCGTCTCGATGTCGCGGCGCGCTTCCTTGCCAACCTGCTTCAACAAGGCGCCTTGCTTGCCGATAACAATGCCTTTCTGGGAATCACGTTCAACGTAGATGACAGCGCCGATATAGACGACTCCGTTCTCCTGCACGCGCATATCCTCTATCGCAACAGCGATGGAATGCGGAATTTCTTCACGAGTGAGGTGAAGAATCTTCTCGCGAACAAGCTCTGCACAAACGAATTGCTCCGGATGGTCTGTCACTTGATCCGCAGGGTAATACTGCGGTCCTTCCGGCAAGTAGCTGCTCAGCACTTTCAGTAATGTGTCAATATTATTGCCTTGAAGCGCAGAGATCGGAATGATTTCTGCGAAGTCGTACAGATCTTTATATTGCACGATGAGCGGCAGCAGCGCTTCCGGCTCAATCTTGTCGATCTTGTTCATGATGAGGAACACTGGCGTCTTAATTTTCTTGAGCGCTTCGATTATGAAGCGGTCGCCGCCGCCGAGTCCTTCGGAAACGTCAATAAGAAACAGCGCCGCATCCACTTCACCAAGCGTGTTGACTGCCGACTTTACCATGAAGTCGCCGAGCTTTGACGTCGGTTTGTGAATACCAGGCGTATCTAGAAACACAATTTGCGAGTTGTCGGTCGTATAGACGCCGTGAATTTTGTTGCGCGTCGTTTGCGGCTTGTCCGACATAATCGCTATTTTCTGCCCGATGACCTCGTTAATAAGCGTCGATTTGCCGACGTTTGGCCTGCCTACAATAGCGACGAAGCCGGAGTGAAATTTCTGTTTGGATCCCTTAGATCCAGATCCTGATCCTGTTGTTGAACTCATAAGTTGTCCGTTTATCCCCTTCCAGATGCGGCGGTTATACTTCTTTCGTTAACGAAACTGACGAGAATGCGCCAGGCAGCAGCTCCGCAACGGTGGAGACACGCCAATCTCCATTTACATTCCCCATAATGACTGGCATGTCAGGAGGGCATAGCTCCACAAGCACCTGCCTGCATACGCCGCAAGGCGTAATCGGTGCTTCTGTGTCTCCGACAACCGCAATCGCTTCAAACGAGCGCGCTTGATGACCGTCCGCAATTGCGCGGAACAGCGCAGTACGCTCAGCACAGTTCGTGGGTCCGTATGCTGCATTCTCTACGTTGCAGCCCATATGGACGCCGCCCTCGGAATCAAGCAACGCTGCGCCGACTTGAAAGTTCGAATACGGCACGTAAGCGCGCAACCGCGCTTCAAGAGCTTGCTGAAGCAGCTGCTGCCACTCTGCAGATAGTTCATTTGATTTATTGTTCATCGTAACTAGGGTTGACACTCCTTCTCGTTAAGGCCATATGTGCGGAACAAATACGATTAGGCCTATGATAACGGCTGCAATCGCCAATATAAGCACAGCGCCGGCCGCTGTATCCTTCGCAGCTTTCGCTAGCGGTTGCTGCTCGGGACTAGCAAGATCAACGACATGCTCGATGGCAGTGTTCACAAGCTCGGCTGCCATAACGGCAGCTTGCATGAGGATGATCACCAGCCATTCAATTCGCTCTAAATGCGCAATTACTCCTGCGACATTGACGATGATGGCTGCTGCGACATGTATGCGCATATTCGCTTGCGTGCGAATGCCTGCTCCAATTCCTGCGAATGCAAAGGAAAAACTGCGGAGCAGCCTGCGCATTAGCGAGTTAGTCCGACTTGGCGCAATGCCGCTTCTTGCTTCTCAGTCATGACCGCTTCGCTCGCCTCATCCTGATGATCGTATCCGATCAAATGAAGGAAGCCGTGCACAAACAGGAAGCCCAGCTCACGCTCCAAGGAATGTCCGTATTCGTCACTTTGTAGTTTAGCCCGTTCAGCCGAAATAATAATGTCGCCAAGCATTCCTTCGAACGGAATTTGCTCGTTCTCATTTTCCACTTCATAAATAATTTCGAGCTCTTCATCCGTCTCTTCTTGCATCGAGAAAGACAATACATCTGTTGGCCGGTCGACGTTTCGGTACTCGCGGTTCAACTGGTGAATTTCGTCGTCGTCGACGAACGTGAGCGTCACTTCACCCTCAGTCAACCCTTCGGCCTCAGCCGCCAGCTGAAGCAGCTTATCCAGCACGCCGATAAAATCCTCGGAAATTTCGATTTTATCCTGATCGTTGATCCATCCTAATTGCAAACTCATGCTAGCCGCTCCTTTTGTTTAACGTCTTCCGGATATTCAATGCGCGAGTGGAAGATGCCGATAACGGTCTCTTTCAGTGTCTGCGCGATCTTCTCAAGTTCCTTCAGCGTAATATCGCATTCGTTAAATTGATCATCGTCCAGTCGACTCTTAATGATTTTGTTAATCATGGATTCAACTTGTTCCACCGTTGGACTGCGCAGGCTGCGAACCGCAGCTTCGACACAGTCTGCGATGCCGACGATTGCCGCTTCCTTCGACTGTGCCTTCGGACCTGGATACCGGAAGTCATCTTCGGTGAAATCCGGCTCTATGCCCGCTTCTTCCGCCAATTTATACGCTTTGTGATAAAAATACTTCAGGAATGTCGTACCGTGATGTTGCTCGGCTATGTCTCTTATCGGCTTCGGCAGCTTGTGAGCGCGAAGCATCTCGACTCCGTCTCTAGCATGCGCAATGATGATTGATTTGCTCAGTTTGGGCTCAATCGAATCATGTGGATTCTCAATATTCGTCTGATTCTCAATAAAGTAGCTCGGTCGTTTCGTCTTCCCAATATCGTGATAGAAAGAACCGACGCGGCATAACAAGCCGTTCGCGCCGATAGCCTCAGCTGCGGCTTCGGATAAGTTGCCGACCATAACGCTATGATGATAGGTCCCAGGCGTCTCTGTCAGCAGCTTGCGCAGCAGTGGGTGGTTCGGACTTGACAGCTCGACAAGCTTCAGCGCGGACAATATGCCGAAAGTCACTTCGAAGAACGGCATTAATCCGACAACAAGAATCGCCGTGAGCAGGCCGCTCGCGAATGCAAACGCCACCGTCATGATGATCTCATTCTTGTCTGGCAGCTCCCCTAGAAGCAGTATCGCCAATGCGGAGGCTGAGCCAAACAAGCTGACCATGATGCCTGCTTTCAGAATCGTTGAACGCTGGCTCGCTCGATGAATCGCGAAGATTGCCGCGAACGAGATGACCGCAGTCGTGAATCCATAATTGAAATCAAAGATACGACCAGAGTCCATGTTAAAAATAACGCTGCCCATAATAGCAAACAAGAAGGAGCTCACGACTGCAAGCTGAATATCGAGCAGCAGCACGATCAGCATCGCCCCCATTGCGGTAGGCGCTAGATAACCGACATAAGGCATCGACTGTGTCTGCGTTAAATCAATAATTTGCATCGCGACGATATTAAGCACATAGACCAGCAACAGCATAACGAGCTGCGTATTGCTGTACTTGGTCCGCGTGCCGCCGGATAAGCCAGCCGCCTTCTCCAAGTAGCTGTAAATAACAATCGTGAACAAAATTGACATCAGCAGCAAACCAAGCTGCGGCCAGTACGTCTTCTTCGTCTGAAGCAGCCCAATTGAAGATAGTCGATCATACATTTCTTTGGATACGATTTCGCCTTTATGAACAATAATATCGCCTTGTTTGATGACAACAGGCGGTGTATTCTCCTTGGCAGCAACTCTCGCATCGTTCGTCGCTTGTTTATCCAGAAACTTGTTTGGCATAATTGCGTACCGGGCAAGCTCCTGCACAATTTCTCTCGTTTTGCGCTCACTTAAGGAACTGGCATTGACAAGCTCTGCAACTTTCGTACGAGCTGTCTCCGCTTCGCGAAGTGAGTCACCCATTAGCTTATGTACGATGGATACCGCAACCTGCTGCATGTCACCTAGCTGAATCGGCGACAGCGACGGCAGCTTATAATACGTTTCCTCAGGAATCCGGTAAGCTTGCGCTTTGACGGCAGTGGCCATCTCTTCGAGCAGCGTATCGTTGTACGTGCCATTGCCTTTGTTATTACGAACGAATTGATCCACATAATCGGTGTACAGCTGCGGAATTTCGGTGCGATAAATCGACACCTTGTTCTCCAACGTCACTTGATCATCCTGGTTCAATTGCTCCATCCGGGCAAAAATTTGCTCCAGCAGTACCTCGCTCCGTAGCGCAACGATGGAATAGATCGGCTCCACCTGCTCGGCAGCTTGCTCCTGCGCTTGAAGGGTCGCCTTCTCATCCTTAATTTCCATCGGCGCTTCGATGTCGCGGTCGCTTGGCTTGCCGAGCTCAATGTTGTATGTCTCCGGGAGCACATGAGGTGCCAAAGAAAAATAAAACAACAAAACAAACAGAAGCAATAGCACCCATCTAATGGCGGCGCTGTGCTTCCATCCATTCCATCCTGATGATCTTAGTTCATCTAGGCTGGTTCCTTGATTCACCATTTTATTTATCCTCCCAAACCTAGAACAATCCCCCAAAAAGCTGCGCGGACATCCCCCTAAATCCCCCTTAAAAAGGGGGACCCCAGGGACTGCCGTCCCTGGACCCGGAAGTACCGTGCCTTCGCCTGGGCCGTCTTCGACCATCCTTCGACGAAGGCTCGTTTTCGTCCGCTGGCGCGGACACACTTACATGCGGCGTTCTTTCGCCACTGGATGCCGGCTTAAACAATTGGAAGAATGCCGCTTTTTGTCGATATTAGTAACATTCGCGGGAGGAGTCGCTTTTGTGACCTTCGGTCACAACGCTATTTTTGAGTGGGTAACAAATAATCCAATTTAAACCTGCTTCTCTGCGTCCACATTATATGCCGTTATGATCTTCTGGACAAGCGAGTGACGGACGACATCCTGCTCGTTAAAGAGGATGAAGCTAATCTCCGGAATATCGGCGAGGATGCGCTGTGCTTCAATAAGTCCCGAACGCTTGCCGCGGGGCAAGTCAATTTGGGTAACGTCGCCGGTGATGACCATCTTCGCGCCAAAACCGAGACGAGTCAGGAACATTTTCATCTGCTCCGGTGTCGTATTCTGTGCCTCGTCCAAAATAATAAATGAATCCTCGAGCGTCCGGCCACGCATATAAGCGAGCGGTGCTACTTCGATAAGTCCGCGTTCAAATGCTTTGGTCGTTTGATCCGGCCCGAGTACGTCATGCAGTGCATCGTACAGCGGTCTTAAGTACGGATCTACCTTCTCTTGCAGATCGCCTGGCAGGAAACCTAGGTTCTCGCCGGCCTCAACCGCAGGACGCGTCAGAACGATCCGTTTGACGGAGCCTTCCTTCAGGGCAGCTACCGCGAGAACAACCGCGAGATACGTCTTGCCCGTACCGGCTGGGCCGATCCCGAACACAATATCCATTCGCTTGATCGTCTTTACGTAGTGGCGCTGACCAATCGTTTTTACCCGAATCGGTTTGCCACGAAACGTTGTCGTAATTTCGGCCTTGAACAAATCTAGCAGCTGATCTGCCTGCAGCGTACGCGAAAGGTCAAGCGCATACATAATATCGCGTTCGGACGGTGTGTAGCCGCCTCGCACGAGCTGCTGAAGCACAGTATAAAGCTGTTCGATAGAATCAACCTCGGCGCTAGTACCCGAGATCGAAATTTCCGCTTCACGGGATGCAATGTCTGCTGACGTTTGCTTCTGAACTAACCGTAAATACTTATCCTGCGGGCCAAATAGTGCTAGCCCCTCCGCTGCGTTGGCAAGTGGAATTTTAGCTACTTTGAATTCATTTTGCAAAAATACTCAATCCCCTTGCATCTGAACTAGCGGTCTCTCTTTCACAATCGATTGATCCACCTCAAAAAGCACTTTCATATAAACTTTACCATTGTCCGTCTTTTCATGCAAAATGTTTTCGCCAAGTACCTGTGCATCCGGGCCGACTTTAGCCAGTACATCTGCCTTTGCCTGCTCGATTCCCTCAGCTTTGGCCTCCTCGACGCTGACCGTTTGGCTTTGCAGCTTCACTTCCAGAATCGTCTCTTTCATTCTTCCAAACGGCATCTTCATCGTTCGCCACGCGGCCTGCTCCTCCTGCTTCACACTTTCATACATCGCGAAGGGACTGCCGCCATATCCGCTTACCTTCATCGCCCGACCTGCGACAACCGCATACCACACCACTTTCTTCTCGCCCGTATAAACCTTCGTCTGACGGGTGAGCGGCGAAACAATGTCATATTCATGCCACACAATGCCCTTCACGACGCCCTTCGCAACGACCGCTTTGGCGTTATTCTCATCCCCAAGCATCCCTGAGATGAGCACATCGCCTTGCTTGACTCGCATATTGCGTTTAACGACGGGCCTGCCGGTCTCGGCTAGCACTTTCGTCACGACAGCATCGGTCGAAGCGACGAGATGGCGCGGGTTCATCGGCGTCTTCCTATCCGGCACTGAAGATTCTACGACTTGAATCGTAATTCGCGTACCCTGCTTCTGAACACCGACCCATGCCGCACCAGGAAGCTTCTGCGCCATTTTCTTCGACAATACGGTCACATCGTCAAGCCGAAACGACCATTGGAACGGGTATAGTCCCTCCTGCTTGGCGACTTGTAATATTTGCTCCTCCGAGAGCCGATTATTACCCTTCACGTCGATGGACCAGATGAGCGATGAGAGCAAATACATCCCGATAAAGAACAGGACGAGCCCCGCTGCAAAAAAAACACGTTTCTGCGCGCGGCGCACCCAGAACGGCAGTCCTTGACGCGACGTCACATGGATGCGGCAGCCTGTCTCTTTCAAGATCGGACGAAGCTCGAAGAAATCCGTCACAAGCAAGTAACAGTCAAGCTCACCCTTGCTTGTCCGCCTGATGGACCAAAGCGACAGCCCTTTCGAGAGCGCGGTGTTCACCAGCTTCTCTGCAGCTTCGCCGCGCACTCGAACTGTGATATATCCGCGGAGCCATTGCATCCACGTTGCATTCGTCGCACTCATTGTTCTTGCCCCCCTTTACTTTGTTCTAGCATTGCTACTTGTCCAGCACACGCTTAAGGAAGCGTTGCTTCCGCCATAAGCGCTGCTCCCTTTCGCATTACTCGCGTACTTCTATATTTTTAATAAAGCCTTCTATGACGACTTCTTCTGTCCATATCGTACGTATGACGAGATCGCTGCCCGTCACCTCTATTTCACCCTTGCTTAGCGCGAGACGCAGCTTATCGCTAGAAAAATGCAGCACTCCGCGATGGTTCTCGATGTAAAGTTGGCGGTCGCCGATCATGGTTAGCCGGGGCAAATCCATCACGACATCCTGCGGCAAATCGAGCAGATCGGCAGCCATTTTACGAAGTTTGCGATTTAAACGGCTCATGCCGGCAGAGGCCCCCTTCCCGTACTGTACCAAAATATGCGCGAGTTGCTGGAAATATGAGAGTTCAACTGCTCAGAAGGGTATACGTTTTTGTATTTATGATACATTTTGTATATAATGAAACGTAATGTATCATTACCATTTTGAGGTGACGCAGTGTGCGGATTATCTTAATCACTTTCATACTTATTACGAGCGCAAGCGACGCTATCTTAACGGACCTTGGGCTGCGAACTGGCATCATTCATGAAGCCAACCCGTTCATGGACTGGCTCTATCACCAGAGCCCCCTTGCATTCTTCCTCTTCAAAGTCATGCTTCCGCTTTTACTTCTGTTTCTTATTCCGCATAAGGTTTCAAAGCTTCTGAGAGGTTTAATGTTCATTACCTGTGCCCTTTACGTATTCGTGCTGGGCATGCATGGAGTGTGGATCGTGACATCGTACCATCAAATTTGAATAACGAAAAAAACGCCTCCTAGAATCTCATCCGAAAAGCCTTGGAATAACAATTCAGACTTAAGCAAACGTACTGCTCAAGTCTGAACAATCTGAACAATAAAAAATGTTTAAGAAAATAAAAAGTACAGATTCCTCTTATAAGAGGAATCTGTACTTTGAGTCCGTTCATAGTAACCAATTTGCTTCTTTAGATTATCTCGTTTCCGCTACATCCGCCGAAGCGTTCGCTTTGAGCGCGGAGGCCCTAGCACCTCCGCCATAACGAAGGCGCGGCGCAATTCCTCGCCTTGCGGCGTGCGAAACGCGGTGCTGCCCTGCGCTCGCTGAGGCACTTCAGCTGGCTGGCGTGCCGCAGCAGTCGGCCTGCCGCCTACGGCAACAGCCGCTGGACGCTCCGCCGCTAGCGCCCGTTGCAGCGTACCAGGCTCCGTTTCAGGCTGCGAAGGGATCATATCGCCTCGCGGCTTCATCTGCGTCGTATATACAGGCGCAGGCATAGCTGCTACTGGCTGCTTCACCGGACGCTGTTGCTCAGACCGCGTAGGCTGCTCTTGTCGGCGCGCAAGCTGCGGTGTGTGCGCATCACGGGTCGGGGCAGGAGGATGCTCCTGCTGCTGCCTCTTAGAAGGCTCACCGCCGAAGGTTGGCATTCGATTGGGCGAATTTTGCTTACCTCTTGCCTTGTTGATCATCGTCAGCAGAAACCCGACGAAGATGACGACAATATAAATGTTCGAGAAGAGGAGTTCAATTAGCGATCTCACTCATGCACCTCCTCCGCACGATTCCAATTGCGAATGTGGGCTATTCATTCTTCTCCGGAGCAGTGCCTGTGCCGCCTCCGATAGAATTACGCATGGAAGTATCTGCTTCAATGTTCTTGAAGTTCATATAATCGAGGACTCCGATCTTGCCAGTTTTAAGCGCCTCAGCCATTGCAAGCGGAACTTGCGATTCGGATTCAACCACTCGCGCTCTCATCTCGACAACGCGCGCTTTCATCTCCTGCTCATGAGCGACCGCCATCGCGCGACGCTCCTCCGCCTTCGCTTGCGCAATCCGCTTATCTGCCTCAGCTTGCTCAGTCTGCAGATGCGCACCGATGTTCTTGCCTATGTCAACGTCGGCAATATCGATCGACAGAATTTCAAACGCCGTACCCGCGTCAAGCCCTTTGCCAAGCACCGTGCGTGAGATCATATCCGGATTTTCAAGTACGTCCTTATGTGAATCCGAGGAACCGACCGTCGTAACGATACCTTCGCCTACACGGGCAATAATCGTCTCTTCACCTGCACCGCCGACGAGGCGGTCAATGTTCGCGCGAACCGTTACGCGTGCCTTAACTTTTACTTCAATCCCGTTCTTCGCTACAGCCGCTACAATCGGCGTCTCAATGACGCGCGGGTTAACACTCATCTGAACGGCCAGCAACACGTCACGACCTGCAAGGTCGATTGCTGCAGCACGCTCAAATTCCAATTCGATGTTCGCACGCTGTGCCGCGATCAGCGAATTGACGACGCGGTCTACGTTACCTCCCGCAAGAAAATGGCTTTCAAGCTGGTTAATTGTCAGCCCAAGCCCCGCTTTTGTCGCTTTAATGAGCGGATTGACGATTCGGCTCGGTACGACGCGGCGCAGCCGCATTGCTACTAACGTAATAATACCGACGCGAACACCAGATGCCAGCGCCGAAATCCAGAGCATAATCGGGAAGAAGCTAAGGAACACCGATACTGCGATTACAGCTAGCACCGCGATAATGACAACCGTTACTGTTGGATCCAATCCCATAACTAAAATCCCTCCACTTGTTTATTGTGCAGCAATTTCCTGTTCGACGACGACGCGAGTGCCTTCGACTTTAATAACGACAACGCTCACGCCACTCGGAATGAACTCGCCTGCTGTAACGACATCGACACGAGCATCGCCGATCCGAACGGTACCGGCAGGCCGCAGCGGCGTAATGGTCGTCCCCTTCATGCCGAGATAGGATGACTTGTTGGCCGTGGATACGTAGCCTCCCTCTGTCGTCAGAGCATCTTTCAGAATAAACTTGTTCCATACGCCCCGATGTGCGAATCGTTTAGCGACTATAAATACGATAACTGCCGCAACGATAAACGCAGCGAGTAGGGACAAGCCAGCAGACTTCGGATTCGGTGCTGCCATCAGCACGCCAGCCACAAGCGAAGCCGCTCCAAGTATGCCAAGTATGCCAAAGCTCGGAACGAATAGCTCAGAAACAAGCAGCAGTATCCCAATGACGAACAGGACGACATCTTCAAGCCCTGCGAATCCGGCGATATAATGACCGAAGAAGTAGAGCGCAAAAGCAATGAGACCGACAATACCCGGAATCCCGAAGCCAGGCACCATGAGTTCAATGGCAATGCCAGCGATGCCGATAATGAGCAGCAGCGTCATGATAACCGGCGTCGTCAGAAATTGTGCAATGCGTTCCATTACGCTCGCATGAAAATTCACGACATTCGGCTGCGTCAGCTTCAAGCCGTCAAGCGCTTCATCTACACTTGCCGCGGTATACTCGGCATAGCCGACTTTCACCGCATCAGCTGCAGACAACGTTAGGACGTCGCCCTTCTCCTTCGTTCTACCGAGGTCTTTCAGCTCCAGCGTCAAATTTGTATTGACCATTGCAGCCGCAATATTCGGATCGCGGTCATGCAGAAGTGCCGCCGACTTCATCTCCTCTGTCCAGAATGATACGGTCTTCGGATTCGTAATTAGCGTGCCATTCCCATCAACCACAGCGGCAGCACCCATTGTACTGCCCGGCTGCATGGCAATCTGCTCCGCATTCAGCGCAATATAGGTGCCTGCCGATACCGCTTTGCCTTGAATGTAAACGGTCGTCGGCACACTGCTCGTTCGAATGAGCTCGCCAATGTTAAGCGCATTGTCAACAAGCCCGCCAAGTGTGTTCAGCACAAGCAGCACACGTGCTGCTTTCGCATCCTCCGCTTCTTTGTATGCCCGTTGCAGAAAATGCTCCAGGCTCGGATCAACTGTATCCTTCGCTTCCACCACGTAAACGGTGGAGCCAAGCGCACCGCCTGCTTCCTCGGCCGCAACAGCCGCCGGCGCGGCAGCAAATAGCGAACAGAGCAGCAACGCAGCAATTGGCAGCAGGATAAGCATACGCAATCTTTGGATCATTCGCATGAATAGCCCCCTTATTGGATAACAAACGACTTTCCCCCGCGTCTGTAATACATCTACGTCCTAGACTGCAAGGCGTTTCGTTTTATCAGTGAGCTGCTTCCTTCAGGCGCACCGCCGTCCAGTCCGTACGGTAAAAACGGACCATGACCGCGATGCCGAATATGGTTAGGAACGTATACAGCGCGAGCCACGCCCCCATGCTGCCCCAATGGAGCACGAAGATAAACACATAAGCGAGCGGCACAAAAATGAACCAGCTGACAACAAACGAAACGCGCAGAAGGAAGGTCGTATCGCCGATGCCGCGCAGGCCGCCTGCGAAGAAGTTCAGCAATCCGTCGAATAGCTGCAAGTAGGCGGATATTTTGATGAGATACGCTGCCAGCTCATACACTTCTTTATCATTCGTGTACAAATGCGTAATTTCCGATGCAAAAATAAGTTCAACCGTGCCAAGCACAATCAAGAAGATCGAGCCGAGAATTGCGGTATCCGTGCCGGCGCGGCGACCAAGCAGCGGCGTCCCTTTGCCCACGTACTGCCCGACGAGAATCGTGGCGGTCGAACCGAAGGCGAAGGCCGGCATGAAGCCGAAGGACATAATGCTGAGCGCCACTTCGTTAGCCGCGAGCGCTTTGTCACTAAGCCGAGCCACGAATGCAGTAAAGATGTACATGGATAAGCTGAGCGAGAACTCTTGAATGCCAAGCTTACCGCTCTCAATGGAGATCAACTTTGTCTCAAGCCAGCTGAGTGAGAACGCAATTCGGCTGCGCGTCTGATACTTCTTGTTCAGCAAGACGAAGAAAATAAATGCACAGATCAGCGTCTGCATCCCTTCGCCGAAAATTACTGCAATACCCGCGCCGGTTAAGCCAATCTCCGGGAAGCCCCATTCACCGAAGGTGAGCGTATACGTGAGCAGAATAATTGGCACATTCGTGATGAGCGATACGACCATCGACATCTTCGTTGCGCCTATGCCGCGCAAGAAGCCATGGAAGGCGAAGTTAATAATGCCGAATGCCATTCCGTAGAACCGTAGCTCCAAATAGAAGCTTCCGGTGTCGACAAGTTCCTTCGAACCTCCGGTCCATCTAAGGATATCGCCTGCGCCTACCCACCCGACAAGCGCGATCACGAAAGCGAACGCAATGCACATATACAAAGCGATGTACGTACGCTGGATGCCTTTGCGCATATCACCTGACCCGTTATTCTGTGCAACAAGGTAATTGACCGTGTGGCCGATGCCCGAGAACAGAGCGAATGCGTTATACATGATGATGTTGGAAACGCCTACAATTGCAATGATAAGAGCGCCTAGCTGACCGACAATAATGAGATTAATCGTACCTGTCATCGTCATGCTAGCGAATGAAACGAGTGACGGGATGGCAAGTACTAAGATTCCTTTCCAATTACGTAACATTGTGCATGCTGCCTCGTTTCTTTAGGTTAGCACTAATTGTGGGCTAATATGCCCAAATGGTCAATACGATATAACGAAAAAACACCCCCCGCAAGCGAGGAGTGTTTGGCTGTCAGCCTATGTTATTGCAGAAATTGCTGCACAAATGTGTTTACTAGTTTACCGTCAGCCCGCCCTTTTGTTTTTGGCAAAAGCGCACTCATGACTTTCCCCATGTCGGCTTTGGAAGAAGCACCGGTCTCCTGGATGGTCTGCTGAACAATCAACTTGATCTCTTCTTCGGTCAGCTGCTGAGGCAGGTATACACTAATAATTTCAATTTCTGCTGCGACGCCTTTCTCAAGATCATCGCGGCCGGCTTTCTTAAATTCTTGGAGGGAATCTTTACGTTGTTTGATCTCACGACTTAAGATATCAAGCACTTCAGCGTCTTCAAGCGGACGTTTCAGTTCGATCTCTTGATTCTTAATGGACGAACGAATCATCCGAATCGTAGTGAGCTTGAACTTCTCTTGGCTCTTCATCGCCTGCTTCATATCATCGTTTAATCGTTCGCTAAGGTTCATTGTGGAAGGATCCTCCTAAAACTTTCTCTTGCGCGCAGCCTCGGACTTCAACTTACGCTTTACGCTAGGCTTCTCATAATGCTTGCGTTTCTTCACCTCGGCCAATACGCCATCCTTTGCGATGGTACGTTTGAAGCGGCGGAGTGCAGCATCGATCGTCTCGTTTTTGCGAACTTTTGTTTCAGACACCAGTTTTCCCTCCCTCCGAATCAGACCGTCCAGTAAAAGTTAACACGGTTCATCAAATTTAATTATATGGATTAAGATAGGCAGTGTCAACTGCATTGGACATGCTATTTTTATACATGCGCCTAGACAGAACTCAAACCCGTCAACGAAGCAGCAAAAAGCTTAACCGAGCCCCTTTAATTTCTCCCCGCCGAGGAGGTGAAAATGCAGGTGGTAAACAATTTGTCCGCCGTCTGAATTACAGTTGTTTACCAGGCGATAACCGGATTCTGCAACGCCCAGCTCCCTAGCTACATGGCGCGCTGCTCGAAGCAATTCTGCCATCAGCGCATCGTCTGCGTCTGTCACATCGTTCATCGTGGCGATATGCTTCTTCGGTATGAGAAGAATATGTACCGGCGCAGCAGGCTGTATGTCGTGGAAAGCAACGACATGCTCATTCTCAAACACTTTTTTGGATGGAATGCTGCCTTCGATTATTTTGCAAAAAATACAATCCATTCTCTTCTCCTCCATTCACCTGTTTAGTGCGAAAAGCGAAAACATCTATTCCCCATCATAGCGAAATTATGCGGACAAGTCCATCTCGGCAAACTACTGCTAATCGGTCACTATGCACGCTCTGATTGCAGTGGTTGCAGTGCTTTGTCACTCAGGAACATCGCTTCAACATCGCTCGCAGACAGCGGCCGACTGTAATAATAGCCTTGAATTTCGCTGCAATCGTTGTCCACCAGAATGTCGAGCTGTTCCTTCGTCTCAATGCCTTCCGCGATGACATCCATGTTCAAATGCTTCGCCATGGAAATAATTGTTGCTACAATCGCTTTGTCATTCACATTCTGGGTAATGTCGCGAATAAACGAACGGTCAATCTTCAGCTTATGAATAGGCAGCAGCTTGAGATAGCTGAGCGAGCTATATCCGGTTCCGAAGTCGTCAAGGCTAATGCGAATGCCAGACTCCGACAATTCATTCAGAATGCTGCTGGATACTTTCGGATCCATCATCATGCTCTCAGTAATCTCGAGCTCCAAATAACGGGATTCGAGTCCCGTTTCCACCAAAATATCTTTGATATACGTCGTCAAATTCGCTTGATGGAATTGCTGGGAAGACAGGTTAACTGAAACCGTAATGAGCGGTCCTCCCGCGTCATGCCACGCTTTCATTTGCCGGCAAGCTTCCCGCAATACCCAGGTGCCCAGTTCGTAAATCATCGCCGTTTCTTCCGCTATCGGAATGAACACACCCGGCGACAGAATGCCCTTCGTCGGATGCTGCCAGCGGACGAGCGCTTCGACGCCGATGATCTGATTGCTCCCGGCATCGGCTTGCGGCTGGTAATCGAGGAATAGCTGGCCCTGCGCAAGCGCCTGCCTTAAATCGCCTTCCAGCTGTATCTTCTCCTGCAATAGCGCATGCAGTTCTTTGGTATAGTACTGGTAGCCGTTCTTTCCGTTTTTCTTCACCTCGTACATGGCGGTATCGGCGTTTTTGAGTAATTGAACCGCATCTGCACCATGCTCGGGATAAACCGCGATGCCGATGCTCGTCGTCACGTAGAAATCATTCTCTTTCAGTCGATAAGGCACCGCGACCGCTTCTATGATCCGCTCCGTAATTTGCGTGATCTCTTCGTCCCCATAGATACCATCACAGAGCAGCGTAAATTCATCACCGCCCATGCGGGAGAGCGTCATGTCGAAATCGCTGATGCAAGCTTGAATCCGCCTGCTCACTTCCTGCAAAAACATGTCTCCATACGTATGCCCAAGTGAATCATTGATTAACTTAAAGCGGTCCATGTCCATGACCATCACGCTAAACCGTCCGGTTCCGCTCTCAATCATCTGAGCAAGTCCCTGATTGAACCAACGCCGGTTAGGCAAGCCTGTCAACTCATCGTGGAACGCCAGATGCTGAATCTGCTCCTTCGCTGCCTTCTCCTCCGTCACGTCCTTGGCGATGACATAGCTGCCGACGATTTGCCCGCTCACACTGACCGGGACATTGACAACGTTGATATCAACACGATGGCCAAGCTGATGGATAATGGCGGACGGATAGTTTTGCATCTCTCCGTATAACGACTTGTTGAGCTTTTCCCGTGTTCGCTCTAATTCGTCCTCTGCGATGAAAGGCAGCAGGCTGCTGAGTGAGTTACCCTGAAACCAGCTTCCAGGAAGACCTGTTAGCTCCGTAATCGCCATATTGTAGTCGATGATATTGAGATCCTTGTCAATGGAGATGATGCCGTCTTGATTGTTCTCGAACAACGACTTGTACCATCGTTCGTTCTGATGAATCTCCGAATCCTTCCGAGAGAAGCGATTGGAGATGTAAATGCCAAATATCGACAGCCCTAGTGTGAACAGCGTTGCGCCTACGATGAGATAAGGTAGAAACGTTTGGTTCAGCACGACGCCTTTCATCATGTCTGATTCCGCCCGCATTTGAAACTGAGCGGCATGCATCCCCGTGTAGTGCATACCTACCACAGCGGCTCCCATAATGAAACTGCTGCCAAGCTTTACCCATATCTTATTCCGGTCCTTGCCCTGGCGCAGAAAGAATGACAGCCACAAAGCCACGTTCGATGCGATAATCGCAATGACAATCGACAGCGAGAAGAATAACGGATCATATGTAATATCGATTTGCATGGCAGCCATACCGGTATAATGCATGACCGAGATCCCCGTCGCGAGCAGCAGCCCTCCCGCAATCAAGCGTGGGATCGTCAGCTTGCTCTGACCGACAATAATGAGCGCAACAAACGCAGCTGCAATGACGACGACCACAGAGAAAATGACCATTTTTAAATTATATGTAACAGAAGTGCTAAGCGAGTATGCAAGCATGCCGACAAAATGCATCGACCATACACCAAGCCCCATTCCGACCGCGCCGAATGCAACCCACCCCCAGCGCTGCATCCCCCTCGAGGTACTGATCCTACCAATTAAATCAAGCACCGTATAAGAAGCGACTGTCGCAACCAAATACGAGAATAAAACCAACATTAGGTCATAAGAACCATGCATGTGTTGATGCACCAATGTCCCTCTTTCATCAATGAGAATAACTGCATACTCATAATAAACGATAATCTGACAATTTTCAGCAAAAATAATGCCTGTTGATACCACGCGGTGAGTTAATTAGAATGCAAAAAGCCGACACAAGGTCGGCTCTGTACATCGGCGGAGGGCATATTGCCGAGAATTAGTAAATTAATAATAGGGCAGTACCGATAATCCGAGCAGCGTCGAGAGCGGAAATACTTGCCGAACGAACCGTCTGCGCGGGAAGAACGGGTATGGATAAATGGGGAAGAACGGCGGTTGCGGGAAAAACGCGCGTTGGTGTTGGTCCACATTGCCGCCGCATGGCACGGCGAGACATACGTATTCATCGTCGATATGTTCAACAATACCGTCGCAGCACCAGCCGTCATGCGTGTGCACAAGGACGTAGCGGTGCATATGCTCGTGGCATTTTTGCTTCATTTCATGATGAGTGTGATGCTTTTCATGCTTTTCGTGCTTCTCCATAACCATCGGTTTATTCTCATGCTTCATGTCGCCTTTCGAAGCATTTGCGCCTTTGGATGCGTTTGACCCTTTTGATGCATTGGATCCTTTCGATGCGTTCGCGCCTTTTGATAGATTCCAGCCTTTCGGCATGTTCCAGCCTTTGGAAACATTCGACTTTTTGGAAGGCATCGGCTGATTAGGTGCCTTCCCGACTGGGGAAGTCGTAACCTTCTTCTCCATGCTGTTCATGACCTCCTTCATTCTGTTACCATGATATTCGCCCGTGGGCAAATGGCGCCTAGTCAGTCGCAAAATGGGCGTTTATCTATCACAGATCAGGAAGTTATGCATGGATAAGCCTAGTTAAGCACTAGCTCGCGATTTAACTGTTCAACCAAGTTAAGCAGCTCCAATGGCTCATTTATGGTATAAGCCGGCTGCTCTGTCTCATCTGCTGGCGTATGCGGATAGCGTGTCGTCCAGCTTTGAAACACACTCGTTATTCCAAGCGCATTAGCACCTTTAACGTCACGGCTTAAATTGTTGCCAACCATAATAATACGGGAGCAATCGGACTCACTAAGGTCCAGCGCTCCAATTGCCGCTTTGAACATGCGAGGACTTGGCTTGCTTGCTTTGATCGTTTCGGAATAAATCATCGTCGTAAAATATTCATACAGGTCATTCTGTTTAAAAACGTTCTTAAAAGACTGCGCATCACCGTCGGCGACCAGAGCAAGCGTATACCCTCTCTCAAAGAGCGTCCTTACCATCACATCCGCTCCCGGTATCACACTTGCGCTAATGACAATCCCCTCTTCATCTCTAACTTCAGTCGATTCGTCAATAATTGTGTCTCCGCTGTCTAGAAAAATGATCAGTTTCTTGTTATCCATCGTTGATCTTCCCCGCTTTCCTTAATCTAGGATAATGAATAGTTGATTTATATCAGTTCAATAGATGGAAGCAAATTCCTGCCTTCCATGAAGGAACAAAAATCGACATGAGAAGAGGCGGATTCAATCCGTTTCGCAAAGTGAATCTATGCCGATTTGATCAGACTATCAGCCATTAATGAGATGGATTGACATTTTGGTCATGCGTATAATTGGGATAGATATGAGGAGGAGAGTACGACAATGAGAGTGGCCATTATCGGTGGCGGACTAGCGGGATTAACCGCAGCTGCTTACCTTTCAGGGCAGCCTGGCATCCGGGGTGTTCTATTCGAGCGGAGTCCGCAGCTTGGCGGACGAGCATTTACGTATGAGAAGGCCGGCTTCACGCTCAACTACGGTGCACATGCCATCTACGGTCTGGACAGGCACACACTAACTGACATGGAACGCGAGCTGGAGCTGCGATTCAGCAGCAAGCAAGTCGACAAACGCAAGGTCATGTATGAGAAAGGCGAGCATCTCACACCGGCACCGATGGACTTCGTAAACCTCGTGAAGACCGATATTCTAACAACGATGCAGAAGGTTCGTTTTGTCGGAGAAATTACAGCAATCATTGCAAACATTCATCAAATCAAACATTACGATACACTTGGCGACTATTTGGACGATTCCGGCGCAGCCGAGGATGTAAAAGAGCTGTGGGAGCATCTCGTATGCAGCAACTTCTTCATTACTCCCGAGGATGCTCGGCGCGTTCCAGGCGCAGTCATCAGCGACTATTATCATAACCTGTTCCTCTCGCATCGTCCGGTCAACTATGTACTGGGCAGCTGGGCCGTCATTACGAATCAGCTGAGAGAAACTATCGAGAAGACTGATCGGTGGTCCATCGCCCTGCAAGAAGGCGTTGACGGCATCCGGTACGAGCAAGGCAAATACTTGCTTAAGACGAAGTCACGCGAGGAACAATTCGACCGAGTCGTGTTCGCGATGCCGGTTCAGCAGGTGACAAAGCTGCTTCGTGGGACGCCTTGGGAGCCTTTCCTGGCACCATATGAGTTCAACACGGCAACAGAGGTCATGGTTTACGATATCGGACTTAACCACGTCGTTGCACGGCCGTTCAGCTACATAAGTGATATGAACCATAAGCTGTTCATCTCCGATGTATCCGCGACCGACCATACGCTCGTTCCGGAAGGCGGCCAGCTGCTGCAAGGGATCGCCTACCTTAGCGACGAGAGCAGCGGCGGTGAAACCGACCGCAAAGCCTACCTAGACGAGAAAACGCAGCAGATGGAATCACTGTTCGATCGCCACTATCCAGGTTGGCGCGAAGCAGTAGCAGTGAAGCGCGTGTCAAAAAAAGCGATGGTGCAGAGCGTGAAGAACGTCACCGGCAACCGGCTGTTGCCGAATCGGATTGAGAGTATGCCGTTCTTCTTCTGCGGCGACGGCTGTGAAGGCAAGGGCGAGCTGGCAGAGCGCGCATTCTCAAGCGGGCGCAAAGCGGCCTCGCTGTTAATTGCAGATATGAAGAAATCCGTGCATTCATAAGTGCAGGAAGCCCTTCCCAAGCTACACGGGAAGGGCTTCTTTATTTGATAAAGTCGTCGAATGACGCCCTTTCCGTTTAGTCCTTATATTTGTTCATCCATTCTTTCTGCCACTCTTGAAAAGGTTTATCTTGAAGTTCTTCTAACGTTTTACCTTCTAGGGACCAATAACCACCAACGGATGTTTCTCCATGTGGATATGAAGTTCCTCCGATTGGTTGACGATCGACTTCATAGACGTACACATCAACTTCAGCTTCAGCTTGTCTTAACGGATGATTCTTTACGATAAACTTCTCAACGTTTATCGTCTTTCCGAAATACTTAGAAAGGTCAACGGATTGCAATCCCCAGTACAACATATACGGCAGGTCCGAAACTTTCTGTTTCGTGAGTACGTAGCTTTCAGCTCTTCCTTCATACGAAATAACATCGAATCCCTTGTTCTTAAGAAAGCTTTCGTTAACGGATTGCTCCCCTGGGATCTTGCTGCTCTCTGCGCAACCCATTAATAAAACGAGCACTAGAATAGACATCAAAGCCTTCAAGCTATTCACCCCCATCTTCAATAACGGAACCTTGCCGAGATAGGTTGCTGATTCTTCCTCATAATACCGTTGACACTTCTTCAAATAAAAAAGAGGTTGTTCCCTCCGTCGGTCCTTCGACTACGATGAGGGAACAGCCTCTTATTTGCTCAAGTTCAAAACAGGTGAATCATGCATCGTTTGCTGTAGCTTCCCAGCCATTGCGACCCACTCTTTATCAACGAGAATGGTCAATGCATTCGTCTCGGACCACGTATCATGGTCGAACGGCTGCATCGTCTCAGCGCAGGCTTGATACGTCTTGATTAGAAACTGCAAGAACTCTGTTTCATTCGCCTTTAAAGGACCTTCATGATTACCAATGTTCGTAAGTCTCGTTTGCGCTTGCTTCATGAAAGCTGCGGCGTCCCGCTTGTCTGCTTGAAACGGTTGACCCTTCGAAGCCTCCGCTTCCTTGATAAACTGAATCACTTGCGGAGCAGTTTGAAAAACGGCAAGCAGCTTACTCTTGTCCGCAAGACGCGATGAAACGTCTTGCTTGTCCAGCATGTGCTGCGCCGTATCGACAACCAGCTTGAAGTGTTCCTTTGCTTCATTGCCAGACTGAATAATTATATTTCCACGCGCCACTCGCGTGTCATGATCGTTCTGAATCTTCTTCGTATACAAAACGACGTTGCCCATTAAGCTCATCGTCAGCAAGAGTAGAATGACGGGCGTAAATATGGGACGTTTCTTTTGTTTCTCTTCCAAGTCAAATACCTCCAGGCTAACCAACATTATTTCGTTAATCTCCCTACTAAGTTAGCCGTTTCAAGCGCGGTTTGCAAGGGTGCCTGGAGGCAAAAACGTAATGTTAACAGAACCGTCACATCGTTTCGAGCGCAACTGTACTGCCTCGTCCAGCAGGCTCCGAAGCCGTTACAATCAGCCGTCTTGGCAATCTCGCGCGCAGCTCCGGCACGTGGCTGATAACACCAACTGCTAGCGTCTCGTTATGGAGCCGCTCTAGCGCTGTAATGACCGTATCGAGCAGCTCCGGATCAAGTGTACCGAAGCCTTCGTCGAGGAAGAAGAACTGCAGCGGGTATTTGCCGCGCAGCTGAATTTGTCCGGAGAGCGCCAGCGCGAGAGCAAGCGAAGCAAGGAACGTCTCGCCGCCAGACAATGTCGATACAGGCCGGCGAATACCGCCTCCCGCATCATCGCGGATTACGAAGCCGCCGCCGGAATCAACTTCCAACGCATAACGGCGCTTCGTTAAGAAGCCAAGCCGCTCGGAGGCGGCTCTGCACACCTGCACAAGCTGCTCCTCAGCCACGTATTCAACAAACGCATTGCCGCGAAAGACGGTTTGAAGCGACTTCAACCGTCCGGTGAGCTGATCCATCTGGGTCCGCTTCGTTTCGAGCGCATTCCACCGCTCTTGCTTCTGCTTCAGCTCTTCTTGATCTCGTTCAGCTTTGGCTGACAACCCAAGCTGCAGCTCGTTCTCTTCGCGGCAGCGAGCAAGCTGCAGGACTGCTGCTTCCCACTCTTCCTCGGTCTGGCTCCGTCCGCCAAGCTGGTCACGCAACAGCTCAATCTGAGCGGCAATTTGGTTGCTTGCTTCGTGGAACTTTGCTGCCTCCTCTAGCAGCTTGCTCTGCTCCGTAAGGCGTGGCTGCAAGGAAACAACCTCCTCGCCGTTCTCAAACGGCGAACGTGCAAGCTGCGCCTCCCACTCAGCACTCGTTTCCTCGTGGCGGTTAGCGGCAGCACGCTCTGCTTCCTGCTCTCGGCTCTGGGTCAGCAAAGCAGCTTGAAGAGCCGCCTGTGCAGCTTCATGACGTTCAGTTTGCTGCTTGAGCGAGCTTCGCAGCTTCGTTAATTCTTGTTCCGCCGCTGCAATTAATTGTGCTGCTGGAACACCTTCTGTCATCTGATGCAGCTGTCCTTGCTTCTCTTGAAGCTGAAGCTGCTGGCCAGCAAGTTTCTCGGCAAGCGTAGCGGCTTCCAGCTCGGCAGCTTGCGCCTGCTTCGTGCTTTCTTGCATGGTGAGCGTCTTCTCTTCGATGTAGCTTACACTCTTCTCCAATCTCATCCGCAGCTCTTCCGAGCTGTTCTCACGGCTTGCGAGCTGTTCAAGCAGCTCCTCGGCTTGCTCAGGCGCAAGCGTTTCGCCGAATTGCTCCTGCCACTTCGCCAGCCCCTCTGCCAGCTGCTTATCGGCTTGCTCCCGCTGCTCCGAAGCGCGGTTCGACAACGCAAATTGAGTGCGAAGCTCACTTGCAGCTTGCTCGTGTTTACGCGTGGTTTCGGTAAGCCGATTACGGCTGCTCGTAAATCCTCGTTCTGCCGATTGCAGCCAAGCCTCCTGCACAGCGATCTGCTCTGATAGAGCGGTAAGCGCCTGCTGTGTGGCAAGCAGCGCCTCACTCGAGGAGAGAGCTGCGGCTTGTAGTGGTGAATCAACGGGGGCGGGATTAATAGAGACAGGATCTACAGTGTCAGGATCAGCGGAAACAAGATTAACAGATACGGAATCAACGGATTCAGGATCAACAGAGACAGGATCAACGGATTCGGGATCAACAGAGACAGTCAATGCGGTCTCCTCTTCACAGCTATCGAATACATCCCCAAAGAGGTCGACTTGCTCCACCGCTTCCGAGTAGAAATCAGCGGAGGCATTTGAATTAGAAACAACAGAGCTAGGTGAAATCGTATCGGCTAGTGCGGCCGCTGCTTCGCTAATCGGCGCAAACCGTGTCCAGCCTATTTGCGATTCAGCCGCTTCATCCATGTGGATTGCTTCCATGAGACGCTCTCGCGCCGATTCCGCTTTCGTTTGCAGTGGTGTCAGCCGCAGCTGCGCCATTTGAACGTGACGCTGCGCCTGTTCCCATGCCGAAACATGGCTCGCTCCTGCGTCCGCTTCTCCTTGAATCGCTCGATCATGCTTGCCGTGGTGATTGCATGAACCGCATACCGGGCACGGTTCGCCTTCGACAAGTCCTGCCGCCAGCTGGGCAGCTAGCGCCTGCCGTTCCTGTTCACGCTGCTCAGCGCGTGTTCGTTCGATCCACTGCGGCAGCATGCTGCCCATTACAGTCAAATGACTGCTGATCTCAGATAGCTCGGCACATACAGGCACCAGCTGCTCCAGCTGTCCACGTACATCAGCCTCCGCTTGCTCCATCTCCATCCGTACTTTTCCATGAAGTCCCATCGAGCGCTTCAGCTGCTGCGCGGCAGCGTCGCTCTCACGCTGTGCTGCCGCCTTTGAAGCGAGTAAATGCTGGTGCTGCTGCAGCTGTTTGCCGAGCTTCTCGCGCTTCTCACGGTCGGCGGCGGTCAGCTCCGCCGCTTTCAGCTCCTGGCGCAGCTCCGCCTGCTTCGCCGTGGCGCGGCTGAGCTGCTCCTGCGCTTTGGCCGCTTCTGCGCCAAAGCTGTCGTGCCGCTGTGCCGCTGTGCGAGCGCGCTGCTCGCCTTCGGCCGCGCTCTTCGCAAGCGCAGCGGCTTCGCCCTCTAGCCGCTGCGCTTCCGCAAGCTGGCCGAGCCGCAGCGCAAGTCGCGGCTCACCAGCTGCGCCATCGGCGGCGGCCGCCGTCCACGCGGCGGCTGCGGCCGTGGCCGCTTCCTGCCGGGCAGCGTGCGCCAGCCCGGCTGCTTCGCGGCGCTCCGCGGCAGCGCGCAGCGCCGCGGCGGCCGTGCCTGCGGCAGCGAGCGCGGGCGCGAGCCGCTCCGCCGCCGCGAGGCGCGCAAGCTCGCGCTCGAGCGCCGCAATGCGCGGCGCCTCGGCGAGCAGCTCCGCTTGCCGCGCCTCCTTGCTGCGCAGCGCGGTTAATCGCTCGCGCACGTGCAGCTGCTCCGCGTGCAGCCGCTCCGCATCCGCGAGCGCTGCACGCGCTGCTGCAGCCACAGCTGCCGCTTCGCGGTATCGCGCCTCCGCGGCAGCCACCGCTTCGGAAGAGGCATCGCCGAGGCCATGCTGCTCGGCCGCCGCCTCATTCAGCGCGGCTTCAGCCGCTTTCATGCGCTGGCTTAGCTTCAGCGCCAGCCCGTCGCCGAATCGCTCCAGCCGGAACAACCGCTGGAGCATCGAACGGCGATCCTTGCCTGTCAGCGACAGAAACTCCGCGAACTTCCCTTGCGGAAGAACGACAGCGCGTGTGAAGTCCTGCATATTAAGCCCGATATGCAACTCGACACAGCGGGTCACATCCGCAAGCTTGTCCGCAATGACAACGTCGCCCGCATCGGTCAATTCCACGAACCGGCTGATCGTGTTGCTCACCGTCACATCACCGCTTCGTTTGAACTGCCGCTCGACGCGGTACCGTTTCTTCTCACCAGCGCCAGCCAGCTCGAATGTGAATGCAACGGAGAGCGTCTTCTCCGCTTGATTCATAATGCCCTGCGTACCGTTCGCCGCACGTTCGACTTTGCCATAGAGCGCAAGCGTCACCGCATCAAGAATAGTTGACTTCCCGCTGCCGGTCGATCCGAAAATTCCGAACACGCCAGCTTCAGTCAGTTTCTCGAAATCGACCTCCTGCATCTCCCGATAGCTCTGCAAGCCGCTTAATCGCAGCAATATTGGCTTCATGCGCGATCCCCTCCAACCTGCTGCTCAAGCACTTCTTCCGAAGAAACAGTCAGCGTATCTTCCTCTTCCTCTGCAATCAACTCAAGAAACAATTGCACCGTCTCCGCATCCGGCTCGCCTCCACCCGTTTGGCGGGAGAAGAAGCGGCGGAACAGCTCTTCAGCAGGCAGCTGCTCGCGAGTGCGATGATCCGCTTCGAGCGCCTCCGCCTGCTCTGGATAGACCGGACGAATATGAACGAGTCCCTCATGAAGCTTGCGCAGCTGCTGTACGTGCTGCAAGGTCATTGCTTCAGTCATCCATACATCGAGATCAATCCAAGCAAGTGAATCACGCCCTTCTTCAATCCAGCTGTATACCTCGCTAATTCCGCCTTTTGCCGTCCATCTAACAAGCGGTCTGCCAGAGCTTAGCAAAATCTCCTGCGGCACGATAACCTTGCCCGGCTCCGCATCAAACACCGTTACCGACTTCGCTTGACCCGCTTCCGAGAAGCTGTACGCTAGCGGCGATCCACTGTAGCGCATCTTCTCATCTCCAGCTACTCGCTGCGGCCGGTGTAAGTGCCCAAGCGCCACGTATTGAGCGCCAATCTGCAGCGCAGACGGATCAACCGTATACGCTCCGCCGATTTGAATCGGACGCTCGGAATCTGTCTCCAGACCACCAAGCACATAAATATGGCTCATCGCCAAGTTCACCGTATCCGGCCGGAACGCAGAGCCAAGCTGCCTCATCAATCGTCCTACCCGCTCTGAATAAGCGGATCGGAGCACGCCTTCATCTGTCGCTTCGCTTAATAATTCGCGAAGTCGCGATTCCGATGGGTAGGGCAGCGCCGCAATGATGGCCTGCTCACCCGTACGAGCCACGTCAATCACAAGCGGCTCCGCAGTCGGCATACCGACAAGCTGAATGCCACTCCTTGCTGCAAGTGGAGCCGAAGCCGACACCCGTTCCGGATGATCGTGATTGCCGGCTATGACTGCAATCGTTCTTTTGCCACCATCCGCCAAACGGGCTACCGCCTCGTAAAACAGCTGCTCCGCTGCTGCTGGCGGGTTGACAGAATCATAGACGTCCCCTGCAAGCATGACGAGATCAATCCGTTCATCGTGAACGAGCTGAGCCAGCTCCTCGACAAAAGCCTCCTGCTCCTCTATTCGGCTGCGGCCTTCGAGCGAACGCCCAAAGTGCCAATCTGCCGTATGCAGTATCCGCATCGCCAGTTTCCCTTCCCCTCGTTAGAACAATTTTACCGCACGTCCTCCATCGAAGAAGAACACATAACATTCATTTATTTTCCGGCCAATGACAGACTCAATCGCTTCTGCATACAGCGTCAGCTGGAACCGGTGGCGCTCAGCCGCCTGCTCCCATTGCTTCATCTGAATCCGGTCTGTTTTATAATCAAGCAGCACCAAGCCCTGTTCATCTTCGAACAAGCAGTCAATGACCCCTTGAATGAGGATCGGCTCTTCTTCAAGGCCTTCGTCCCATCCCGGGTAAACCCGCGTTGCCGGGAATGTACAGCTGAACGGCGTCTCGCGCCGCACCCACTGCGCTTCAAGCAGCCTTTTGCCCACACCGCTCTGGAAAAATGCCGCCGAACCCGCTATATCCACCGCATCCGCTTGCTGCTTCGACAACATTGACTGCTCCCGCAATCGGTTAACAGTCTCGCGCACCGTTTCTTCTGTCACTTCTCCTGTGATCGGTATATGCTGCATGACCAAGTGGCTCACGGTTCCCCGCTCTGCTGCAGTCATCGAAGCCTCTTCCATGAATTTCGGACGACGTAGACGGAACGTATACTCGCCACCGCCTGACTTAGTCGCCGAAGCTTCAAACTTCCTTGTTGCCTCAGTCTGCGACATCTCTTCATGCACATGGCTAGCCGCCTCATGATCGAAGAAGAGCTCCACCTGGCCTTCATCCTCCGCCATCGCAAACAGATCAAGCTGAACCACTTCGCCAGGCTCTTCCGGCTCTTCCGGTTCTACCAGCTCTTCCAACTCTTCCATCACAACCTCAACGACCTCAACATTTGCCGCTTCCGCTGCTTCCGCAATCTCAGGCAATAACAACACTTCGTCATCCCCGCCGAATTCGGCATGCAGCCGCTTCATCTCGGTTACGGAGCTTTTCGCTGCCGTCGTCGTGGCTGCCGCGTATGGGTACCGCCAACTAAGCCGCCTATCAATCTCGCTTGCAGCTTCGCTTGAAATCGGCAGAGGGACAAGAGATTGAACAGCCTGCATCCGCTCGGCAAAAGCCTCCATCGCTTCGGTATCTTCAACAGCACCTGCTGCAGCTTCAAACCCTAGCACGGATGCCGGCACGACCGCTGTCTTCCAATCTTTGAACGCACGCAGACGACTAAGCTCATCCTCGATCTCCGGCTGCCGCGCGGTCTCCGCTGCTTCCCTTTCAACGCTTTCTTGCGTCTCGAGCGCCAGCTCCTCATCGGCTTGCTCCACAACAATCGGAATTCCTGCTTCCATCGCCAGTGGACCGAGCCAATCAATAAACTTGGATGCCCCGGCAATGCGGAAGTCCGGCAGCTGTCCTTCACGATTAAGCGCAGACGCCCAACGCTGCAGCTGTTTCTCGGCATCGGCAACGGTGCCGACGAGGAACATCTTCTCCTTCGGTCTCGTCAGCGCTACGTACAGAATCCGCATTTCCTCCGCTAGCGTCTCCATGCCAAGTCGCTGGCGAATCGCTAGATACGGCAGCGTCGGATAGCTCACGCGCAGATCCGTATCGACGTATCGCGGCCCGAAGCCGAGCTGCTTATGCATTAAGAACTGGCTCGTCAGATCACGCTTGTTAAACTGCTTGCCAAGCCCTGCTGCGAACACGACCGGGAACTCGAGCCCCTTGCTCTTGTGAATCGACATGATGCGTACGACATCTTCTTGTTCACCTAGTGCTCTTGCTGTGCCAAGGTCACCGCCGCTTTCCCGCATCCGGTCGATAAACCGGAGGAAGCGGAACAAGCCGCGCAGCGTCGTCGCTTCATATTGGCGCGTACGGTCATGCAGCGCGCGTAAATTTGCTTGCCGCTGCAAGCCGCCAGTCATTCCGCCGACGAGATCGTAATAGCCTGTTTCGCGGTAAATGCGCCATAGCAGGTCGGCGAGTGCGCCAAGGCGCGCCTCCTCTCGCCATGTTTCCAGTGCGGCGAGGAATTGGACAAGCTTGCGCTGTGTCGATTCCGGGATCGCCCCATCATCAGCAGCAAGACGAACCGCCTCGTAAAAAGCGACTCGTCCGCCGGCAATGCGGATTAGCGCCAGCTCTTCGCCTGTTAACCCGACAAGCGGCGAACGAAGCGTCCCCGCAAGCGGAATATCTTGATAAGGGTTATCGATGACACGCAGCAGCGACAGCATCGTCTCTACTTCAGTAGCTTCAAAGTAGCCGCTGCTTAGCTCCGCATAGGCCGGAATTCCATGCTGCTGCAGCTCCTCGATAATAGTAGGCGCCCATTGCTTGTCTGCTCGAAGCAGGATAACGATGTCGCGCCATGCGAGCGGACGCTTCCGCCCTTTTTTGCCATCATAAACTTGAAAAGGCTCCTCGCTAGCAGCGTCTTCACCTGCCTGCATGCCTTTCAATCTAAGAATTTGGCTAGCAATCCACCGCGCCTCAAGCTCTACCGTCTGCAAATCCTCAGCCGGCTCTGAATCAAAGCTGACTTCGCTTTCACTGTTCTCTTCCGCATCGACATCCGTTTCGCCAGAGCTTTTGCCACCCTTATCGAGAACTGCAAACTCTACTGCATAGCGCTCCGGTGCTCCGCCATCGCTCGCGGATGGATAGGACGCGCCGCACACGAGCTCTGCTCGCTGGTCATAGTCCATCTCCGCTGCCTTCTCACGCATGATCGCCCGGAACACATTGTTAACACCGTCGACCACCTCTTGACGACTGCGGAAGTTACGCGCCAGATCTATCCGAACGCCGTATTCTTGCTCTTCGTCCATCCCACTATCGCTGTCGACTGCATCCGCATCCGCGCCTTGCATATCGTCAGAAGTCAGATAAGTTTTATATTTACGCAGGAACAAGCCTGGCTCCGCCAATCGGAACCGGTAGATGCTCTGCTTCACATCGCCAACCATGAACCGGTTGCCTTTACCCGGCCTCGCGATTAAGGAAACAATCGCTTCCTGCACCATGTTCGTATCTTGGTATTCATCAAGCAGCACCTCTTGGAACTGCTGCTGGTATTCGAGCGCTGCTGCCGATGGGACCATCTGTGCTGGCGTAGATGAGCTGTCTCGCAAAATCCGCAAGCAATAGTGCTCCATATCGCCAAAGTCGATAAGTCCTTTCTCGAGCTTGGCAGCTTCGAACCGGCTGCCGAATTCGTCTGCTAGCCCGGAGAGCGTCTCCATGAGCGGCGCCATCTCGAGCAGCTCCGCCGCGAACTGCTCCGGCGTGCGGGTGAACAGCTCATCGGTCATATCCGCGATGAGCTTCTTCACGGAATCACGCAGCTCCTTCGCCTGCTCCTGCAACACTTTGTCGCATGCATCTCCGCGCTGACTCTTCAGCTTGCCGAAGCTCGCTGTCGTGAACGCTTCGTGCCATGTCTCCCACGGTTCATGGTTCACCTTGCGCTGCAGTGCATGAATGACATTCAGATCATCCTGGAATGTTTCGGCATACGCGTCAGGTCCTGCCGGCAGCCGCGTAATGTCCATCGCCTGTTCGAGCAAGCTCTGCGCGCCTTGCAGCGACATATTGACAGCAGCCGCTATGCTCTGCACCCACTCGGTACGCCCAAGCTCTTCGGCATCCTTTACACGGAATTCTGCTGCCGTGTCTTGCAGCCATGATTTTGGCCAAGGATGGCTTTGCGAGAAATTATAGAGCTTCATAACGAGCGCATATAGCGGCTCGTCGCCGCGCTCTCCGCCGAACCGTTCAACTAACTCATAGAAGGCTTGTCCTTCTTTACTATCTATTACTTCGTAGCGTTCCTCGAACAACGCATCGAGCACGTCCATCCTCAGCAACTCCGCTTCCGTCTCGTTCGCAATGCGAAAACCTGGATCGAGCCCGATCAGCGAATAATAGCGCCGGATGACATCAAGGCAGAAGGAATGAAGCGTCGTTATAGACGCTCGACCCATAAGGGCAAGCTGCCTGCGAAGATGATCGGAGCCCAGGTTCTTGTCGAGCTCCTTCTCAAGCGCGATTCGGATCCGCTCTTTCATTTCGGCGGCAGCCGCTTTGGTAAAGGTCGCTACAAGCAGCCTGTCGACATCGGTATCCGCAGATATTTTGCGGATGATCCGTTCGACGAGAACAGCCGTTTTGCCGGAGCCTGCAGCAGCAGCAACTAGAATATTGCTCCCGCTCGTTACAATGGCGCGCCATTGATCGTCTGTCCATGTGCTGCCAATCGGCTTTGGCGGTATCGAAGCTATCGTCGCTGTCGTCGTCATTGTCCATGCTCCTCCTTCTCAATTCCATTCGGCTGCTCGCCAACAGCACTCTCATCGTCGTCTCCTGACGCGAGCAGCTCCCACACTTCGTCTTTGCCCGGCTTGTTCAGCTTCGTATAGCAATTGCCTTCGATTAACGGATCGAAATGGCATACCGGCTTATAGGCACAGAATTGGCATGGCGTCTTACCGCCAAGACGGTAAGGTGCGATAGAAACGTCGCCGCCCGCGATTCGCTCGCCAATTCGGCGCAGCGTTCCCCGCACCGACTTGCGCAGCGTTCCCCATTGCTCATCCGAGACAACAGAAGAACTGCTATAGAAACCTCCGTCGCGCTTGAGCGCAAGTGGAAGCAGCTCGGAATAGCCGGTAGCTAGTGTGTTATCCATCATTCGGACCGTTTCTTCATCTGCGAGCACAAGCCCTTTCAGCTTGAACCGCTTCAATATTTCTGTTTGCGCCTTCGCAGGCAGCATACCATTCGATGAAGACAGCATTGGGTTGTGTACGTGGAAGTACAATGCGCCAGCCGCCTTTGCTGGTTGACCGAGCCACTCCGGTGCATGTGTCAGCAAGACGTCCAAATACGTCAGCATTTGGAGCGCCATCCCATAGGCGACCTCCTCAAGCCGCAGCTGCTTGGCGCTGGACTTGTAGTCGATGACTCGCAGCAGAAGGCCGTCCGTCGTTTGCGCTGCATCGACACGGTCAATTCGGCCGACCATCTCAAGTGTTCTTCCTCCCGACAGCGGAATCGTAACCGGCGGCAGTGGACCGTCCGGGCCGAAGCCGATTTCGAGACCGACTGGCTTGAACTGCGCGCGCCGCGCATGCTCGCTAAGAATAATCGCCGCCTGGCTAATAATGTCACGCAGCTTGCGAGCCACATATTGATGGCGGCTGCTGCTGTACAGAATTTGCGATTGCAGGCGCTGGGCCAGCTCGCCAACAACTTCAGAGGACAGTTGGCGCAGCTGCTCCGGCGTGTATGCGCCGAACTGATCGCCAAGCGACTCTGTAAGTCGGCTCAGCGCAGCATGGAAGAGTTGTCCGATGTCTGGAGCAGCGAGCTTATACAACGCTCTCTCTCGAAGCCTCAAACCGTGTATGGCAAAATGCTGAAACGGACAAGATACGAAGCGTTCCATCCGCGACACGCTACCGCGTAGCAGTCGTCCGTAGAGTAAATCAGCTGTCCCACCAGACAGCGTCACTTCTTCATTACTGTATTGAAGCGATGCAACCAGTCGTTGCAGCTTGTCCTGCCACTGCGGGCGGACAGCAAACCAGTTGTACGCTTCCCACCAGATCGGCGCAATCTCGCCGCCATGCTTCCAGCCGCGCAACTGCGTAATCAGATAGGACAGCGTCCGCTCCGAATGCGCCATGAAGGCTTGCTGCTCAGACTCCGGCATGCTCGGAGTCGGCTCTCCTGCAATGCCTGCTTCCTGCAAGCCTGGGAGCAGATTTTTCAAATGCCGAATGACCTCAGACGGATGCAGGCTCTTCCCTTCTTCATCCGCCAGCGGCCAGCTAATCCACAGATGGTTACTCGGCGTCGTCAGTGCGCCGTAAATCATAAAGCGTTCATCGAGCAGCTTCCGGCGTACGCCTGGCGCCATCACAAGCCCGCCGTATTCAAGCGTCTCGCGCTCCGCTTCCGTCAGCACGCCGTCTTCCTGCATGCGCTGCGGCATGATGCCGTCATTCGCGCCAAGCAGATAGCACACCGACACTTGTCCTGAACGTGTTCGGTCCATGCTGCCGATCAGCACTTGGTCAAGTGAAGGCGGTACCGAGGCAAGCTTCAAGCTCTCAAGACCGGTCTCTACCATCCCTGCGAACAGCTCAACAGGCATCGCTTCCGTACCGGTCATCTCTGTCAGCTGGTCAAGCAGCTCCATCACGCCGTCCCACAGCTGGCGATGTTCTCTCGCCTTCAGCGGATTGCCGTTGGCAATTGCCTTGCGGCTCCAACGCTCTAGCCGATCCGGCGCTTCGGTTGCAATGAATAGGCGGTACAGCGCCTCGCACATTTGCCTTACACTGCTTGCTTTCTTCAGCTCGCGCGTAAACTTTCGAATAACAGGTATGACCGCCTCCCTAGCGGCCATAATAACTTCGAACTCTCGCAGTTCTTTCTCGCCCGCGCCGATCGGATCACCTTCGAGTGTATCCCGCGTCATCGGCTTCCACTGGCTAAGCGTCGTCCAGCGGTTGCCGTTCATCCCTGTCGCCAGTGCGAAATTCTCAAGTAAGTCGAAGCTCTCACGCGTCAAGCTGCCGTCTTCTGGGATGAGCAGCTCTGTCTTAATGCAGCGGAATACGGCCTCGAACCTCCAGCCATGTACCGAAATTTCCAATGCCGAACGAATGAATTCGACAAAAGGATGGTGCAGTGCTGCGTTCTTCTGATCGAGAAAATACGGTATTTCATAGTCAGCAAATACTGCCTTAATATAGTCGTTGTAATCCGGCGCATTACGCACCATAACCGCCATGTCACGGTATCTCGCGCCTTCATCGCGCACTCTGCGCACGATATCACGCGCTACCGCTTCTACTTCCGCTCGGCGTCCTGCCGCAGCATGAAGCGAGACGCCGCCATGTCGCAGCTCGTCATCGGTGAGAGTAAGTCTTCCCCGTCCGCCATAGTTCCGTTCCACATGCGCAAGCATCGGGTTCTCCCGGAATCGGTATGGCGTTCCATCCAAGAACAGCGGCTCCTCAATCGTCACGCCGTTTGTAATCGCTATATCTCTAAGCTTCATATACGTCTCTGCCGTCGGGCGGAACAAGTCCAGCTCATGCGGCTGCTCGCCAAGCTCGTAGAGCTTATCGAGGCACAGCGTAATCGTCATCGCTTTACTGTGCTTCATTAGCGATGCGAGGGCGTCAAATTCCTTCGGTGTAAAGCCATGGAACCCGTCCACCCAAACTTCCGTATCAGCCATCGACGGCGCTTGATGAAAACCGCGAATAAGCCAGCTCAAGTAATCCTCGGCATCTACATAGAGCCCTTCTAACTCCTGCTCGAGTTGTTCGGAGATTTTCAAAAGATCGTTCAGCTTACGCCCGAGCAGCGAATTGCTCTTCTGCGGCAGCCTGTTGACCGCATAGTCCGATAGCTGCGAAGCATCGATGCCATATCGCTTCAACTCTGTCATCAGCTCGCCAAGCCGTTCGATGAAACCGTGCTGCGTATGTGAACCTTGGAACAGCTGCAGCTGCTCCTCGAGACGATGGACGATTTTGTACAGCAGCATGTTCTTGCCGTTCTCACTAATTGGAATGCGTGCAGTTCCGCCAGTCTCCTGCATGATGCGGAACGACAGACGCCGGAAGCTGAGCGCTTGCGCCCGTATGCTGCCTCTAAGCTCCGAGTGATTCAGCAGCTCGTATTCCGTCTGGAATGTCGCCTGCTCCGGCACCAAAATAACGATTGGTGGTCCTTCTGGCTGCGCCAGTACCTGCTGTCTAATCTCGTTTAGACAATGGTGCGTCTTGCCTGAGCCTGAGCGGCCGATTACAAAACGTAGCGTCATGACCTGCCCACCTCTCTCCCCTATTCGATTCTATTATTCTACCATAGGCATTCCACTCATTTCACCCTTTAACACAAACATTTGTTCTTATTTCAATAAGGTAAATAGTGCAATGGAGTTATTAGCCAGAGTAACAAATGATTATAGCCGTTCTTTCGCTTGATGGTTGGTCTGTTGGTATGGCTTAATATAGATGTCGGGCCCGACGAATCTTCGCGAAAGGAGATGATCCAATTGATCAACCAACACGAGGTGATTTCCGCCTAACAGCGGAAGTCGTCTTCAGAGGGAGGCTGAGATGCCTCCCTCATCTACCAAAAAAAGGATGACGGATAGATCCGTTTTCAATTATACTGATTGCATGAAGCACGATTTCGCCAGTGTGATCGTGTTTTTTTCATTTTAAAAAGAGGAGGTGTACGACATGGTAATCTCGACTTTCGGTGATGTTGCAGCAGGCGATATGAACAAGGAGGTTTACCTTGAACTACAAAAATGGAAAAGATGTGCTTCCCCCTAATCTGCTGAAAGAGCTTCAAGCTTACATTCAAGGAGAACTGCTGTATATCCCGAAGCCGCATAACGAACGTGCCGCTTGGGGTGAGAAGAGCGGGTCTCGGATTATGATTAAGCGGCGTAATGACGAAATTTTCCAGCACTATGTGAGTGGAAGCTCCGTGCAGGAGCTTGAGCGGCAATATCATTTGTCCAGCGAAAGCATCCGGAAGATCATTATGAAGACGCGCAGCGCAAGTGCGATAAAGGTACAAACCGAATACGATGCTGCCAAGGCACGTATATGACAATAGAGAAGAGCCCTCCAGATCGAAGCCGTATGGCTTTCGCTGGAAGGCTCTTTTTATGTTTCTAATTGGAACATCATCGAAGTACCTTGGAACAATTGGCGATGCACTCCATTACTAAGACAACCCATTCGATAAAGGAACGTTTAAAAGAACTTTAACATTACTTTTCTTTTCAATGGCAATTGCCTTTGCGTTCATGACAATCATACCCTAGGTCGCTTAACGATCATCCAAACGAACAAGCCAATGATAATGGCCGTAATCGTAACAATTAGAGTTATCACCATCAGGTTTCCTGACTCATTGGAAGCTTGATCCATCGGCGCATAACCGTCGCCAAGTATGGCTAGCTCAGCTCTAGCATTAGCAAGCGGCTTCGTTAAGTCGCAAATATTGGTTTCAAGAGGTTTGGAATCTTTGTACGCGGACACGATGTACTTCGTTCCGACTTCGAAATTTTCAATGCCGCAGCTTGCCGAGCTCATAGCGGTGTATACTTCTGCTTGTTGGCCCACTTCGCCCTTCCACACTCTGGACACCTCGAAAGTAACTCTAACTTTGTCTGCCGTGGACATGATTGTTTTTTGAGATGGTTGTTTTATTTCAAGTACAGTTCCTTCAAAGATCGCCGTTTTGCGATCGAGCTCACCTTTCACTTGTTCCTCAGCGGAAATCGTACCCACGCATGAACAAGCTGAGACGATATGTGGCTTTAGAAAGAATGCTGCGCTCAACAACGTCGCCAAGAAGACAACAATCAACGATTTCTTGATTATGGCGATCACCCCCTATCTAATTTAACCATTAGACGTAGATGAACCCGGATTTGTTTCCGGAGAATGGAATTATTTATACATTATTTTCCTATTTAATAAGATCTATTTACCTATTCTTACATAGCTCAAATCGTTGATTTCCATCAGCAAAACAAAAAAGAAGTGCATCAGCTGTTTCCAGCCCGCACTCCTTCATCACCTTTATCAATGCGTTCCGCCTTCTAGCGGCTGCGCACTTCAAATATGCCAAACTTCAAATAATGGCCCTCGTTCACGCCTACGATTTGCGGGTGATCCTTACCGGCTGCGCGCCATTCGATGAGACGGAGCGTCTTGCCTGCGTCAATCGCTGCGGCCTGGATCGTCTCAAGGAATAAATCTGGACGCATATGATAGGAGCAGCTCGCAGTTACGAGATAGCCACCTTCATTAACGAGCTTCAGCCCGTGAAGATTAATATCTTTATAGCCTCTGACCGCGCCTTCAATCGCGCTTCTCGACTTCGTGAATGCCGGCGGGTCCAGGATGACAACGTCCCATTTTCGACCTGCATCGTTTAATGGCTTCGAGGTATCGCCTTTACCTGCCGCGCGATCATGGCGTTCATCGATTCCCTTCACTTGTTTGCGAAGATACTCGAACGCATCCGCAACGACAAACTCTACCCGATCTTCGAACCCATTGCGGATGACGTTACGGCGAGCGGTCTCGATGGCATGCTCAGATACGTCCAAGCAAGTCACCTTCTTCGCACCATACTTACACGCATGGAGAGTGAAGCTGCCTGTATGCGCGAAGCATTCCAGCACCGTTGCGCCGTCCCAGTACGGGAACGTGACGATCTTGCCATTCGCATTGACGGGGACGAGCTTCTCTTCGTTTAACGTAGCGATTGTGCCGGTGTCATCCGACTGCGCCGCTTTTGCCTCTGTGGCATCGTCTGTCGGCACCGGAGCCAGCTTAATACCGCTGCGAGAGCCCCAGCCGAGCATAAGAGGTGCAATTGAAGCCCGGTTCTCGCGCTGGTCGAAGAAATAGCCTGTCTTCTGCCCTTCCACGATATCGACTTCCATCTTCAATCCATTCTCGAAGATCTCTACGATCCTCGGGCAATCGCCATAAAGAACGCCTGTCCGCTGCTCCAACCCTTCCAGCTCTCGCACCGACACGTCGCTGCGCTCATAGATCCCTTGCGGCGCGAATACTTGGACAAGTGCCGCTATGATAGCATCACGGCGCGCATCCATCCCGAGTGTGAGCAGCTGGACAACGAGTACGCCGCCGAAGCGATCAACAATGAGCCCCGGCAGGAAATCCGCTTCTCCGTACACCAGACGGCAATCACTACCTTGTACGAAACGGCTGCGGTGCTGCGAGCACTGGCTGAATCGTTCAACGAAGAACGCTTTGTCCATCGACTCAATTGGTTTATAGGAGACAACGCGTACCGTAATTTGTGAGCTTGGGTTCCAGTATCCCGTCGCCAGATAGCGTCCTTGATGTGTCACGAGGTCAACCAAATCACCCGGAGCTGCTTCGCCGTCCACCCGATTGATCTCGCTTGCGAACACCCATGGGTGCCCGGCTTCCAATCTTTTTTTGCGATCACGCTGTAAAATCGCTTTTGCCCGTTCCAATTCCATCTCCACCTTTTCCTCTTGCATCTAGCTTGATGATGCTTGTCATGCTCGTCCTGCACCTAGCATATGTATTTATATTCAACCTTTGATATGTGGTACGAAAGGAGAATGAGTGCAATGCTCAATACAATCATCATTCCGATGACACTCGGCTTTATTCTCTTCTTGCTCGGCATGCGAGCAATGGAGCTTGCGCTTCAGCGATCCGTGGGCAATCGACTGCAATTTGTGCTGCAAAAGTTTACTTCCACGCCGCTGCGGGGCTTGCTCGTCGGGACAGCAACAACGGCTGTACTGCAGAGCAGCACAGCCGTTACCGTTATCGCAATTGGGCTCGTCAACGCTGGCCTGCTTACTTTCCCGCGTACGCTTGGCCTCATTCTTGGCACCAATATCGGCACTTGCTTAACGACCGAGCTCATCGGGATGAACTTGAACCGTCTTGGCTGGCCTCTGCTTCTGCTAGCGCTTGGACTATGGCTCGCGACCGTCATCTTCGGCGAGCTTGGACTTGGACCTTGGCTTGGCAGAGGCAGGAAGGGGCTACGCCGCTTTGTGATGCCTCTGCGCAGCTTAAGCGTCGTCCTCGGCGGCTTCGCCTTGCTGCTCATCGGCATTGGGCTTATGCAATCCGTCGCGCCTGCCGTGCAGTCGACGAAGTTCTTCCACGAGTTCCTCGCGCGAGCCGAGGTTAGCGTGCTGTGGGGGATGGCGGCGGGGATCGTACTGACCGCCATGGTGCACAGCAGTGCCGCCGTCATCGGCATCGTCATGGGTCTCGCCCAGTCTGGCGCGATGCCGCTTCCGATCGGCATCGCCATCGTACTCGGCGCGAACGTCGGCACCTGCGTGACCGCAGTCATCGCAGCGCTCGGCGGTACACGCGCCGGGCGGTTCGTGGCGCTGTCGCATGTGCTGCTCAACGTCGGCGGCGCCGCGCTGTTCGCGCCTTTCGCTGCCGAGCTCGGCGCGGCGGCGGCTTGGCTCACACCATCGCCAGCAGGGCAAATCGCCCACGCGCAGACGCTGTTCAACGTACTCAGCTCTCTGCTGGCGCTGCCTCTCTGTTATCTTCCAAGGTTGCGGAAGCTAACTTCAGCTTGAGCTGCTGAAAAGAAGATCCCTCAGGGATCTTCTTTGGCTTATTGCGGCGGTTCTCCGCCAAACTGCAGTCCTCCGATGTAGCTGGTCTACTCGCTTTCCCACCAATCCACCTACTACACACTAATCCCCAGCAACCGCAGCGCACCGGCCACTATACGGTCGTTATTGTTATAACCAGACTGCTTCTGCCGTCTCCATGCCTCGGATGGCTCGAACCATTCCACGCCGCGAATTTCCTCAATCTGTGCTTGCAGCTTGCCGCCAACTGCCTCCACGAGATAATAGTGGACTTCTTTATCCACAAGCCCTTTAGATTCGTGATTGTATTTGTATTTAATCTGGTCAATCGGCGCAATAATGACGCCTTCCATGCCCGTCTCTTCTACAATTTCGCGCAGCGCGGTTTGCTCGACGGTTTCGCCAGCCTCCATCTTGCCCTTCGGCAACGAGATTTTGCCGTAGCGATCCTGAATCAACTGAATCTGCAGCGCACCTTCATGCTTGCGGAACACAACTCCACCTGCTGAAATTTCTTTCATCCCGTTCGTTCCCCTTTACGCATTTTCCTGAAATGGCTCTTATGTAGAGCAAGGATTCTCACGCAGCCCTTTGACGGACAGCTTAAGAATCCCTGCAGCAAGTTTACTGTTACTCTTTGGAAAATTACGCCTGCATCGCTTGTGGCACGACAGTACCTGCTGTCTTCGTATCAAGGACGCGTAGGAGCTGACCTCTGCACTCGTTAACGCCAGCTTCTGTAATTTTCACGCGGCACAGCTCACCGACCAGCTCTACTGAGCCCTCGAACACAACTTGAATGTAGTTGTCCGAATAGCCCATGATGAGACCGGAACCTTCCGAACCCTTATGCTCGCGCTCCGGAATGATATCAAGCACTTCACCGACATACTTCTTCGCATATTCAAGCTGCATCCGCTCGGAGAGATCAATCAGCTTATGAACGCGCTCGTTCTTCACTTCATCATCAATCTGATCTTCCATACGCGCTGCAGGCGTACCTGTACGCTTGGAATACGGGAACACATGCATCTCGGCAAAATTCATCTCTTCCATGAATTTGAAGCCGTTCTCGAACATTTCATCCGTCTCGCCTGGGAAGCCGACAATAACGTCTGTTGTAATCGCTACACCAGGCATCGCCTCGTGCAGCAGCTTGATTTTCTCCGCGAACTCTTCGGTTGTGTACTTTCTGCGCATGCGCTTCAGCACACTGGTTTCGCCGGCTTGCAGCGGAATATGGAGATGACGGCACATCTTGCTCGAACGATTCAATACGTCAATCATATCTTCATCAATCTGGCTCGCTTCGATGGAGCTGATTCGAATACGCTCGAGGCCTTCGATCGCATCTAGATCCCAGATCAAGTTCGACAATTTATAGTTCTCCATATCATCACCATAACCGCCGGTATGAATGCCTGTCAGGACAATTTCCTTATAGCCCGCATCCACGAGCTGGCGCGCCTGGTTCAAGACACTTTGCGGATCACGGCTGCGGGACAGGCCGCGCGACCATGGAATAATACAGAAGGTGCAGAAGTTGTTGCAGCCTTCTTGAATCTTCAGGAATGCACGAGTACGCTCTGCAAAATCAGGCACATCGAGCTCTTCGAACTCCCGCGTCTTCATAATGTTGCGAACAGCATTCACCGGTTTACGCTCTTGGTGCAGGTCCGCGATGTACGTCATCAGCTTGTCCCGGTCCTGTGTTCCGATAACAAGGTCAACGCCTTCAATCGCAAGAATTTCGGCAGGTGAAGTCTGCGCATAGCAGCCCGTAACCGCGATAATCGCGTCAGGGTTGCGGCGAATCGCACGACGAATAATTTGTCTGCTCTTCTTATCCCCCGTATTCGTCACCGTGCAAGTATTAATCAAATAAACATCAGCTGTCGTCGTTTCGAAGTCAACCTGCTCGTATCCTTCATTCTTAAACAGCTGCCAAACCGCTTCTGTATCATAAAAGTTAACTTTGCATCCAAGTGTGTAAAAAGCAACTGATGGCATAGTTGTTAAACGCCTCCCATTTCTCCGGATTCATACATGAGGCAGGCGAGTCCAACCATCGCAGCCGTTTCCGTGCGTAAGATTCGCTTGCCTAGGCCGACGATTACTGCGCCGGCTTCCTCTGCTTCGCCAGCTTCACGCTCCGTGAAGCCGCCTTCGGGTCCAACGATGAGCAGTATGCTGCGCTCTTCGCTGCCCCAGCCATGACGTGCCCGCTGCGCGGATATCGCATCCCGCAAGCCGAGGCCGCCGCCTTCCTTCTCATAACAGAACAAGGCCAAATCGTAAGCCTGAATAAGCTTAATCAGCGCTTTCCACGAAGCTACTGCCTCAATGGCTGGAATCCGGCTGCGATGTGCCTGCTCCGCCGCTTCCTTCGCGATTTTGCCCCAACGCTCCAGACGTTTGGCTTCCTTCTTGTCATCATATTGAACAATCATTCGCTGAGACTGAAACGGCACGAAGCTGACTGCGCCGATTTCGGTTCCCTTCTGAATGACAATTTCCATTTTATCGCCCTTAGGCAAGCTTTGTGCGACGGTAACAGACCAAAGCGGCTCGCTGCTATCCTGCAGCCACTCCGACACTTCAGCCTCTACATTGCTCGGCGAGAGCGTGCGTATGACCGCTTCAGCGACTCGCGACTGACCGTCGCTCACAATGATGCTATCTCCTGCTTCCATCCGCATCACGCGTACGACGTGATGGGCATCGTCACCTGTGAGCACGACGCGATTGTCCTGCAGCTGCTCCGGTGTTACAAAATAACGTTGCATGGGTCAAACCTCTCTACTCCAAATTGCAAATCGAGGACGAAACTGATATCCCCTCACGAAAAACTCCAACCTACATGATACACGTTTTGGCGTACCTTTGCTAGGTAGGTCAAACATTTTCCAAGCTGCTAAATTACCTGAGGAAATCGTTGTCAAACTGCTGCCAATCCACTTGCTTGAAGAACAAGTCGAAGAAATCGATTAATCCGGAAATGATATGATTCGAGTACATAAACAACGGATCAAGCGTTGCAGCGCGAAGCGGCGGAATGAAGACGATAAGGAGGAAAATAAAGATGCCCCAATGCGCGTTCTGATCCATACGAATTCGCAGTGACGTAGGTACCACATCTTGAATGATGCGATAGCCGTCAAGCGGCGGAACCGGAATAAGGTTAAATATGAAGAGCACGATGTTGAGCGTAATCAGATAGTGCAAAAAATGAACGATTGCGCGGTGAACACCGATCGAGCCCGCATCCAGCAAACCCGTCTCGTTAAGCACATATACAGCCAGAATACCGATTGCGGAAAGCAGCAGGTTGCTAAGCGGCCCCACAGCCGAGACGACGATTCCCATCAACCGAGGATGCTTGAAGCGTCCCCGGTTGACTGGTACCGGCCTTGCCCAGCCGAAGCCAGCAATTAGAATGAGGATTGTTCCCATCATATCGAGATGGACACGCGGATTGAGCGTTACACGCCCGGCATCGTACGCAGTCCGATCTCCGAATAGATAAGCAAAATACGCATGCGCAAATTCATGAGCCGTGAAGGCAATCATAATAACAAGAAAAACAAACGGTAAATCGTTTAAAGGGTACCATAACAAATCCGACACCGATTATCTTCCTCCTCAGGATTTAAGCAACGGATGCGCCGATCATTTTCCCCGCTTATTCCGGTTTCTTCGCAACGAACGCAATCCAATCTTGGTCGTACTGACGGTCGATAATCGTAAACCCGGCCGCTTCCAAGCCTTGCTCAACCGCATCTTCCTTGTTCTTCCAAATACCCGATGCGATATAGGTGCCGCCTGGCTTCAGCGCTGCATAAACGTCGTCAATGAACAGCAGAATGATCTCTGCCAAAATATTCGCCACGACGACATCGACAGGCACCGTAACATTCAGCTTCTGTTCACTGTTCAAGACGCCAAGCAGGTCGCTCAAGTACACTTGGATATCGCCTTGCAGGTTATTAAGACGAATATTCTCCGTTGCGGATGTAACCGAGATCGGATCTAGGTCAAGCGCCAGCACTCGGCGTGCGCCAAGCAGCATCGCGCCAATTGCGAGAATACCGGAGCCTGTACCAACGTCGATGATTTCCTCATCGCCTTTGATGACCGATTCCAACGCGCGCAAGCATAGCGCTGTCGTCGGATGCGTGCCTGTACCGAATGCCATGCCAGGATCAAGCTCAATAATACGCTCACCTGGCGAAGGTGTGTATTCTTCCCATGTCGGTTTTATCGTCAAGCGTTCAGATACTCGAATTGGCTTGAAATACTGCTTCCACGCATTAGCCCAGTCCTCTTCGTCGACCATCGCTTTGGTAATTGTGTATTCGCCTGGCTCAATATCGAATTCGCGCAGCTCATCAATACGGGCCGTCAGCATTGTCATTAATGCGTCCACGTCCGAATCAAGCTCCGAGAAATACCCTTTAATGACCGCATGTCCTTCCGGAATATCGTTCAGCGGATGCTCATACCACTGGCCGAGGGAAGTGTCTCTTTCTTTATTAAGTGTGCCTGATTCTTCAATGGATACGCCGTCGGCATCCATTTCGTGCAAGAAGTTGGATATCATCTCGATCGCTTCTTCCGTTGTCGAGATCGTTATTTCATGCCATTTCACTTGAATATGTCCCCCTGAATTTACCACTAGTTTGGTGTATATTGCTTCTATTTTACACTGTTACACGCTTCCAAGCAAAAACAGGTCCCACATGCAAAAACAAGCCTCTTCAGCATCCAATGCGAAGAGACTTGTTTAAGGCGTATGATTCAAAAATTAGTTCGTTACGATGTAGCTTTCCGGGTACTTGACGACACCGCTCTCCGAAGAATCTGCGAAAGCGATAAGCGCCGCCAACGTGTGCAAGTTATCGCGACCGGACAAGGCCGGCTCCGCGCCATCTTGAATCCGTGCAGCGAACTCAGCCAGCACGCTGTGAATGCCTTGCATCGAATCCGGCAGCGGTCCGTCCTCATAGGAGACATATCGCTTATTCTGCTGTTGATCCACAATATAGACGCCATAGCCTTGTCCAAGATCGCCTAAGTGGACGGAGCCGTCTTGGCATTGAACGCGCCATTCGCCTTCCCATGGCGACGACAGCCCTTTGGATACGAGGCTGCCCAGATAGAACACCGGCATACCGTTGTCTAGCTGCATACCGGCCTGTACATTCGGATGCCCATTGTACATGCTGCCCTCGATGTTCCATGTCTTACCCGACACCGTTCGGATATTCGTATCAAACAAGTAGCGGATCATATCAATATGGTGTACCGCCATCTCGAGCAGCATGAAGTTGTCCATGACCTGTTGATAATCTTTGCCGAAGTGGTCATAGAAGAACTGCGCTTGTACGAATAGCGGCTTGCCAACTTCGCCGATCGCGCTCTTGAGCGATAGCACATGGTTCTGGTAGCGATAGTTCTGGCTGACCATCAAGATCAGTTGCTTCTCCTTCGCTAGATCAACGAGCTCGCAGCCTTCCTTAATATCGAGCACGAACGGCTTTTCAACCAGCACATGCAGCCCTTGCTCAAGTGCTGCTTTACAGATCGCATAATGGTAAGGGGAGGCTGCCGTAACGAAGACGGCATCTGCCGTAAGTGCTGCGAACGCTTCCTTGTAGTCCGTGAAGCAGTGCTCTTCGGCTACACCAAGCGTTGCGGCACATTCTTTCAGCCGGGCAGGATTAATCTCTACCACGCCGGCATATTCGAAACCCTGCGATTGCTTGACGAACGCTTGCGCGACTCCGAAGCCATGCATGCCAAGACCAACTTGAATGATTCGAAGTGTCATTTTACGTCGTCAACCCCTTTGAATAAATAGCCGACCCGTCCGCCTTCCGGCATAATTCCATAAATATATACAGCAACCATTTCCTCAGTAACAACCAGGGAGTGCTCGTCGCCCCGCTTTGTCAGGACCATGTCGCCAGGACCGATTTCGTATGGATCGCCTTCTGTCGTGCAAGTGCCTCTGCCGCTAATAATAATCCAATACTCATTGGCGTCGTGATAGTGCAGCTTGACGATATCTCCGACTTTCAGATGGTTAATACCGTAATGGCTAAGCTCGCTCCATTCGGGATAAACTTGTGTGTTATTGTAAAAGTTAACCGGCATTCGCTGCTCCTCCTCTAATCATTGTGCCCGAGCACAAAACTGAACCCATCGTCTATTGTGCCACAATTGTAAGCGTTTGTATATTCATTAAAAAAAACACCCCCTACATGCGTGGTCCGCATCAGGAGGCATCTATGTTGCATTTTCCAAGTTAAATAAGCGCTGTGCCACCGGTCTGCTCGATCAGATGAATAGCCCGTTCGATGAGTTCATCGCCAACGGTAGCCGTGAACGAAGCCCCATCAGCACCGTCGTTAACCTGCTCAACACGGAGATACTGCAGCTTCGTTTGCGCTTCTCTCGCGTCACTGCTGTCCTGGAACGTCGCGTGAATTGTCGCGGTCATCTCGTCACGTCACGCTCCTTAGGAATGCTCAGCTCTGGCGTCCGCTTCAGCTGCACGTTGCTGCGCTACTCGGTCCGCATCGTCAGCGAGCTCTTCGGAGAACTCAACATCCTCATTCTTCCCTATCGGCAGCTCGGCAAAATTCACTTTTTCAAGGTCTTGATCCTTCATCGGCATGCACCTCCATGTTCAATGATGTGTTGGACACGAAGGTTAGCATAAACCAATGGTTTCGTTCTTATGCTGATTGATTGCCGATTATTCGCCGCGGAATGCTTTCTTCATCTTATCGAAGATCGATTCGTGGTGCTCCTGCTGCACATCGCCCACTGGCGCGCCTACACCGGCGAACTGACGCAGCAGTTCCTTCTGCTCATCACTCATGTTGGTCGGTGTAACGACCGTGACCTTCACATGCTGATCGCCTTGACCGTAGCCGCGCAGACGAGGTACTCCTTTGCCCTTTAGGCGGAAGAAGGTGCCGGTCTGTGTGCCTGCAGGGATCTTCAGCTTCACTTTCTCAGTGAGCGTCGGAATTTCAATCTCGTCGCCAAGCGCTGCCTGCGCGAAATTAAGTGGTACTTCACAGTAGATATCATCGTTGTCACGCTCGAAGAAATCATGCGCCTTCACGCGAATGACGATATACAGGTCGCCGGATGGGCCTCCGCGCGTACCGCCCTCGCCTTCGCCGGTGAGGCGGATTTGTGCGCCTTCATCTACGCCGGCAGGAATCTTCACGTTAATCTTGCGCTGCTTCTTCACTTTGCCTGCGCCATGGCAGGTCGTGCACTTCTCTTTAATGATCTTGCCTGCTCCGCTACATGACGAACAAGCGCGGCGGTTCACCATACGGCCGAACGGCGTATTCTGAACAACCTCTTGCTGGCCTGTACCACGGCATGTCGAGCACGTTTCTGGCTTCGTACCAGGCTTTGCGCCCGAGCCCACGCAAGTATCGCAGTTCTCGGTACGAGGGATCGTAATCTCCGTTTCCTTGCCGAACACGGCTTCCTTGAACTCGATGGTCATCGTATATTGAAGATCGTTGCCGCGCTGAGGCGCGTTCGGATCACGGCGACCGCCGCCACCGCCTCCGAAGAACATATCAAAGATATCGCCGAAGCCGCCGCCGAAGTCAGCACCGCCGCCGCCTCCGAAGCCTTGGTTCGGATCGACATGGCCGAAACGGTCGTACTGCGAGCGTTTCCCGTCATCGCTCAGGACGTCATATGCTTCCTTCACTTCTTTGAACTTGCTCTCCGCATCCGCCGCTTTATTCACGTCCGGATGGTATTGGCGAGCCATCTTGCGGTACGCTTTCTTAATATCATCATCCGAAGCGCTCTTCTCAACTCCAAGCACCTCGTAAAAATCACGCTTGTCTGCCAAAACCGTCACCCCTTCTGTATCCGTATAATCGCTGATTTCTCTCTCCCGAGTTAAAACAACTTTGCCATTATTCAACCCACATTAATTCAAGACATAGCAAGAAACGGCTGCGCCGTCCAAAATTTTCTCGGACGGCGCACCGTTTACGCGAATCTGCCTAACTTATTTCTTGTCGTCAACAACTTCGTAATCAGCGTCAACTACGTTATCTCTGCCTTTTGCTTCGCCTGCTTCAGGACCTGCGCCTTCAGCGCCAGCTTGCTCATACAGCTTCATCGACAGCTGCTGCATAATTTCAGTCAATTCATCCGAAGCGGCTTTGATTTGCTCTACATCGTCTGTTGCCAGCGCTGCAGTAACTTTTTCTTTCGCTTCGTTTGCTTTTGCGATTTCGCCTGCGTCTACTTTGTCGCCAAGATCTTTGATCGTCTTGTCAACTGTGTATACGAGCTGGTCAGCGCTGTTCTTCGCTTCAACAAGTTCACGGCGTTTGCGATCTTCTTCTGCGTTAAGCTCAGCGTCTTTCATCATGCGATCGATCTCTTCTTCAGACAAGCCGCCGGAGGAAGTGATTGTAATCTTCTGACTCTTGCCTGTGCCTTTATCAAGGGCAGATACGTTAACGATACCGTTCGCGTCGATATCGAAAGTAACTTCGATTTGCGGTACGCCACGTGGCGCCAGTGGAATGTCACCCAGCGTGAAGCGTCCAAGTGTTTTGTTGCCAGCAGCCATTTGACGCTCGCCTTGCAGCACGTGAATCTCTACGCTAGGCTGATTGTCCGCATATGTGGAGTACACTTGCGATTTGCTCGTTGGAATCGTCGTGTTGCGGTCGATCATCTTCGTGAACACGCCGCCCGCTGTTTCGATACCAAGGGACAGAGGAGTTACGTCGAGCAATACAACGTCCTTCACATCGCCAGTCAGTACGCCTGCTTGAACCGCTGCACCAAGAGCTACAACCTCATCCGGGTTAACGCCTTTGTGCGGGTCTTTGCCGATCAGCTTCTTAACTGCTTCTTGAACAGCTGGGATACGAGTCGATCCGCCGACAAGAACGACTTTGTCGATGTCGCTTGGGGACATGCCAGCATCGCTAAGCGCTTGGCGAGTTGGTCCAAGTGTACGCTCAACGAGCGCTGCGGACAGCTCTTCAAACTTCGCACGAGTTAGGCTCATTTCCAAATGCTGCGGTACGCCGTCAGCCATTGTGATGAACGGCAGGGAGATCGATGAAGTAACCATACCGGATAGTTCCTTCTTCGCTTTCTCTGCTGCGTCTTTCAGACGTTGTACAGCTGCTTTATCTTTAGAGAGGTCTACGCCTTGCTCTTTTTTGAATTCACTTACGAGGTAGTCGATAACTACTTGGTCGAAGTCATCGCCGCCCAGACGGTTGTCACCGCTAGTTGCTTTTACTTCGAAGAAGCCGTCGCCGAGCTCAAGGATCGACACGTCGAACGTACCACCACCAAGGTCATAAACGAGAATCGTATGATCTTCTGTTTTCTCAAGGCCATATGCAAGCGCTGCTGCAGTCGGCTCGTTGACGATACGAAGTACTTCAAGACCTGCGATCTTGCCGGCATCCTTCGTCGCTTGACGTTGGCTGTCGTTGAAGTAAGCAGGAACAGTAATAACCGCTTGTGTTACCGTTTGACCAAGGTATGCTTCAGCGTCTGATTTCAGCTTTTGCAGGATGATTGCGGAAATTTCTTGCGACGAGTAGTCTTTACCGTCGATTACTTCTTTATGGTTTGTACCCATGTGACGCTTGATGGAGCTAATCGTACGGTCTGGATTCGTGATCGCTTGGCGTTTAGCCGCTTCACCGACCACACGCTCTCCGTCTTTCTTGAAGCCAACAACCGATGGTGTTGTACGATTGCCTTCCGGATTCGGGATTACGACAGCTTCGCCGCCTTCCATTACCGCTACGCATGAGTTTGTTGTTCCAAGGTCAATACCGATTACTTTACTCATAATTGAAATTCCTCCTTAGGCTCTCTATTACATAAAATTTAAGTATATAGGCAACTGAACGTTAACCGCTCACTTTCACCATAGCGGGACGCAGCACTTTATCCTTCAGCACATAACCCTTTTGCACTTCTTCCACAACGATGCCTTCTTCATGCTCATCAGACTCCACTTGCATAATCGCTTGGTGGAAATCAGGATTGAACGGCTCACCCACAACATCCATGGCTTTGAGTCCTTCAGCTTCAAGCACTTGCTCGAATTGGCGGAAGATCATGTCCACGCCTTTGGAGAACGATTCGACGTCGCCGCCGCTCTTCGCAGCTTCTACAGCGCGACCGAAGTTGTCGACAACCGGCAGCAGCTGGCTGATCAGCTTCATCGAAGCATATTGGGCGAGATCTTCCTTCTCCTTCATCGTACGGCGGCGGAAGTTATCGAAATCCGCTTGTGCGCGTAAGTAACGCTGCTGATTCTCATCCGCAAGCTTCGTGAGCTCGGCGATACGGGAATCCTCTGTACTTGCTTCTTCATTCTGAGGAGCTGTCTCCTCTGCTGATACTTCTTGTTCTTCCACAGAAGCACTGTTCACTTCATTGATATGTTCCTCATCTGTATGCTGTTCATTCACAGACACGAGTGCGTGCACCTCCTGAAAATAATCCCTGTCTTACTTTACAGATTACATACGTCACTTGTACCATCGACTGAGCAGTACTGCCATATCCTTCGATAAAAGATCGAGCAGGCCAATTACTTTACCGTAATCCATCCTTGTCGGACCAAGTATGCCTATCGTGCCAAGCTGCTGCCCATGTGCCGAATACGTCGCTGTAATCAAGCTGCAATTGTTTATTGCCTCATGAGTATTCTCTGTCCCAATTCGAACCGCAATACCGCTTGGAAGCGAACTGAACATCTGCATAATCGTAGGCGTCTCATCGAGCAGGTCGAGCAGAGTCTTCACTTTGTCGACATCCTTGAACTCAGGCTGTGTCAGCATGTTCGTCGCACCGCTAAAGAATAAGCGGTGATCGTCTTCACTCTTCAGCGCATCATCCAATACCCCAAGCAGCCGTTCGCATTGGTCCGCATAACGTCCAAGCTCTTGGCCAACCTCAGAATAAAGCTTCGATTTCAGCCTTACCATCGGCACACCGATCAATTTCGCATTCAAAATATTAACAGCCTGCTGCATTTCATCCATGCTCATATCAGCCGGAATGGAAATGGTGCGGTTCTCAACATGGCCGGTGCTCGTCACTATGATCGCCACCGCCGTGTCATCGCTGATCGGCACCAATTGAAAATGCTTCAGCGAATTTGCAAACGTCTCAGGTCCCAGCACAATGCTTGTATAGTTCGTCAAGTTGGACAAAATACTTGCAGCATGCTGAATGATCTGCTCCATCTGGTTCATCTTCTCCGTGAAGAAGGAACGAACCTTCTGTACATCATGATCGTTCACCTCGCCCAACCGGACAAGATGATCAACGTAGTACCGATAACCTTTAATGGATGGGATTCGCCCTGCTGACGTATGGGGCTGCTCCAGAAACCCGAGCTCCTCCAAATCAGCCATCTCATTCCGGATCGTTGCCGGTGAGAAGCTGACGTCGCTTCGTTTCGAAATACTGCGAGAACCTATAGGCTCCGCCGAGCGGATATAATCATCAATAATGACGTTCAATATCATTCGCTGCCGTTCAGTTAACATCGCAGTCCCTCCAATTTCGTTATCGTCACATCGTTAGCACTCGTTATCGTTGAGTGCTAATCATTAATACAAAAATACCAAACCGACTTATCGATTGTCAAGTCAGTTTGGCATTTTCGGGACATCTATAAAACGTACATTTTGTGTACGTTAATCCAGCATCTTCAGTACAGCGATTTCATCACATGCATGCTGTTTCGCGCAGTGGATACAATCCGTCCATACTTTCTCTGGGAAGATCTCTTTATTCACTACCGTAAAGCCGTTTTTCTCGAAAAAGCGGACTTCATAGGTCAGTGCCATTATCTTCGGAATCTGCTGCTCTCTTGCTTCAAAGATCAGCTGATCGACGAGCTTGCTGCCAATACCAAGTCCTTTGTAGCCTTCGGAAATGCCGAGCGAGCGAATTTCAACAAGATCGGCTCCAAGCTGAGTTAGAGAACCGCAGCCGACAACCTCGCTTCCAACTTCAGCTACAACGAATGTATCAATCTGGCGCTTCAGCACATCGCGTGATCGCGGCAGCATAATTCCTTTCTCGGCGTAACCTGCTATTAAACCCACTAACACTTCAACATCGTCTTCGGTCGCCTTTCTGCATACCGCTTGCAACGCTTGCACTCGCACTCGCCTCCACCCTTGCTCCGATATTATATTCCCATCATTAATATGAATAAATATACAACATCACTGTTTGGTTCACAAGTACTAATTGCAACGATATTCACTCATTATTCGCCAATAAAAGCGCCAAAAACTTCATTCCCGAGCGGAATGCCCTTCTTCGACAGGCGGTAACCGCCGCCGCGCTCTTCTGTTCGTTCCAGCAGCTCTTGTGCAAGTACCGCTTCAAGCTGTTGACCAAACTCGCTTTCCATCGTCAGCCCAGGGAATTGGCGCGCAAAATCCTCATTGTTCACGCCTTCCAGCATGCGCAGACCAACCATCATGAAGTCTTCCATCGCTTCACGCTCCGGCACCGGGTTCGTCTCAAGACGCGGTAGCCTGCTTAATGAAGCATCAATGAATGGTTGGACTCCTTTAATGTTTACGTGCCTCTCGCCTCTCGCATAGCCATGCGCGCCTGCGCCTAGTCCGTAATAGGGCTCGTTCCGCCAGTAAGTGATGTTATGCTTGCTCTCATGTCCAGGCTTGGCAAAATTGCTGATCTCATAATGATGGAAGCCTTCCGCCTTCAGTGTGTCTATGAGATGCAAATACATGGCAAGCTCATCATCTTCTGTAGGAAGAGGTAATTCGCTTCGTTCATATAGCGCATGGAACAAGGTGTTCTCTTCGACCTTTAAGCCGTACAAAGAATAATGCGGCAGCTCAAGCTTGAGCGCACGGGCGACGCTGTCCGACAGCTGCTCGACCGTTTGGCCCGGAAGACCGAACATGAGGTCGATCGACAGGTTATTAAAGCCCGCCAATCTCGCGTTCTCAATGCTGCGGTATACGTCATCGACGTTATGAATACGTCCGATACGCTCCAGCAAGCCGTTATCGAACGATTGCACGCCCATGCTGATGCGGTTAACCCCGCCTGCCTTCATGGCATGCAGCTTATCGATGTCAACAGTTCCCGGATTCGCTTCCATCGAGAACTCCGCATCCGGATGAATGGGGAAGTAGCGCTTCACCGACGCGAGGAACCTCTCCATCTGCGGTGGCGTTAGTACCGTCGGCGTACCCCCGCCGACAAACACAGTACGAATTTCTTCCGGCGGCAGCAGCTCTACGGTCACCGCCATCTCACGCTCCAAAGCGTCGAGATAAGCATCGACTGGCTGCCCCTTCAGCACATATGAAGTGAAATCGCAGTAATGGCACTTGTTCGTGCAAAAAGGGATATGAATATAAAGCGCCCGAGGCGCGTGCGTAAGCATAGTTCTTGTCTGTACCTCCAATGCTCCCTTGAAATAAAAACAAGGGAGCTCTTATGCTCCCTTAAAAAAGATTGATCAGGACAGGCCGAAGGGTTGGTAAGGAGATGTAGCAACGGTAGTGGTCGCCTTTGTAATTTGATTCCAACATCTAAATGTCTTATAAAATGAAGGAATCAGAATTACAACAGCGAGCGGAATCCCTTACCAATTCGGAGGCACCTAGTCCTCGTCAATCTTCAACACAGCCATGAATGCTTCCTGTGGAACCTCTACGCTGCCCACCTGCTTCATGCGTTTCTTACCTTCCTTCTGCTTATCAAGCAGCTTCCGTTTACGGCTGATGTCACCGCCGTAACACTTAGCAAGAACGTTCTTCCGCATCGCTTTAACCGTCTCACGCGAAATAACTTTGTTGCCGATCGACGCCTGTATCGGTACCTCGAACATTTGGCGAGGAATCAGCTCTTTCAGCTTCTCGCAAATAATTCGGCCGCGGTTGTACGCGCGGTCGCGGTGAACGATAACAGACAGAGCATCGACCTGCTCGTTGTTGAGCATGATGTCCATCTTCACGAGCTTCGATTGGCGGTAGCCGGACAGCTCATAGTCGAACGACGCGTAGCCCTTCGTGCTCGATTTCAGCTGATCGAAGAAGTCGTATACGATCTCGGACAGCGGCATATCGTACGTGAGCGTAACACGGTTCGTATCGAGATATTCCATGTTCACGAACTCACCGCGCTTGCCTTGGCAAAGCTCCATAATCGCGCCGACATAATCGTTCGGAACGATAATCGCTGCTTTGACATAGGGCTCTTCAACATATTCGATCTTGCCGACTTCCGGATAGTTCGACGGGTTGTCAATATCGATCACTTCGCCGTTCGTCAACGTCACTCGATACACAACGCTTGGCGCAGTGGTGATAAGCGGAATGTTGAACTCGCGTTCGATCCGCTCTTGAATAATTTCCATATGCAGCAGGCCAAGGAAGCCGCAACGGTAGCCAAAGCCAAGCGCCGTAGACGATTCTGCCTCGTAACGAAGCGATGCATCGTTAAGCTCAAGCTTCTCGAGCGCATCGCGCAGATCGTTGTAATCCTGCGTTTCAATCGGATATAAACCGCAGAACACCATCGGGTTAATTCTACGGTAGCCAGGGAGCGCTTCAAGTGCTGGCTTCTTCGCATCGGTAATCGTATCGCCGACACGCGTATCCTTCACGTTCTTAATACCTGCAACGACGAAACCTACATCACCGACAGACAGCTCGCCGACAGTACCCATTCGCGGCATGAACGCGCCGACCTCAATAACCTCGAACTCTGCGCCTGTCGCCATGAAGCGGATTTTCTTGCCTGCTTTAATGTGGCCATCGAGTACACGCACGTAGACGATTACGCCTTTGTACGGATCATAGTGTGAGTCGAAGATAAGCGCCTTCAGCGGCTCGTCCGGATTGCCTGTTGGTGCAGGAACCTTCGATACGACCTGCTCCAAAATCTCTTTAATGCCGATGCCGGCCTTAGCCGACGCCAGCACCGCGTCGCTTGCGTCAAGTCCGATAACGTCCTCGATCTCTTGCTTCACGCGCTCAGGCTCTGCGCTTGGCAGGTCGATCTTGTTAAGCACCGGAATAATTTCCAGGTTGTTGTCGAGTGCGAGGTAAACGTTCGCAAGCGTCTGCGCTTCGATTCCCTGCGCTGCGTCAACGACGAGTAGCGCGCCTTCACATGCGGCAAGACTGCGCGAAACTTCATAGGTGAAATCGACATGTCCTGGCGTATCAATCAAGTTCAGGATATATTCTTCGCCGTCATCGGCCTTGTATCCCAGTCGTACTGCTTGCAGCTTTATCGTAATCCCGCGTTCGCGCTCCAGATCCATCTGGTCGAGCACCTGCTCTTGCATTTCACGCGAGGAGAGCGCACCAGTAAATTCAAGAATCCGGTCTGCTAATGTTGATTTCCCATGATCAATATGGGCGATAATTGAAAAATTTCTAATTTTCTTTTGCCGTTCACGTACATCCGACATGCTAAACCCCCAGAGGAACTCTATTGCTAATCATTCTTGTTATTATATCAGTTTGCCGGAATACCATCAATCCGTTACCGATTCGAAAAATGAAACGACCATTCGGATGCCCTTCGACGATACCGATTGCAGCACTCCAGCCGTGCCGTCTGCGACCTTGTTGACCGTCGATTCGCTCTTCAAATCCGGTACACCAGGCAGTCGTTTGTTCAATTCCTCCTGCAGCTTTCGCTCATAAGCGCGGCGTACCTCTTCATCCGTTCGTCCATGCTGCGCATCCGCCACCGTGCGGCGCTCCGGTACGATATAGATTTGATTTTCCGGCAGCTGCTCCTGCTCCGTCACTGTGCTGGATGTATCCGCAGGCAGCTGCTTCGATGTCATGCTTGTCTGCGGATTCACAGCTGTCGCGCCATTGCCGCCGTCAACCGGTCCATAGATTCGCTCGATCCCACTCGAAGCAAGATCGATACCGAACATAATCACAAGCGCTGCTGTCGCCCCGACGATAACCATTTTCATCGAATTTTTGCGCATACTCCATTCGCACCTTTCCAGTTACATTCCTAGTTTTATTTTGAAGCGGATACTTTCTCAGCATCCCAATAAATGTCCGAGATGACCTTTGCCAGAACATCAATGGTGCGGTACGACTCCTTGAGCGTGTTGTCCACACCGCCGACTTCTATAAGCACGCTGTGAGGCGACAGCGATTGGTTGTACTCCCCGTTCCCGCTCGCCTTCGTCTTGCCGAGCACGCCGCGCGAGAGACCGGGATATTTCTTCTCCAGCGCTTCATGAATCTTATTGGCGAGAGCCTCGTTCTCACTCCAATGCGGATTCGCCAGACCAATGACGAGGAACACTTGAGCATACGTGACACCGTCAATCGTAATCGTCGTATTCTTGCGGCGGAGCGAGTCACGGTGGATATCGAAGAAATAGCTAAGCTCTTTGTCTTTAGCTATCGCACTCACGACCGTTTGTTTCGAATATTTATAGGATAGGAGCCAATTGTAGTTTTTAACCGTGGAAGCATAATCTGTGCCAGAAGAAATCGAGCCGATTCCGGATTCCTTGAGCTGTGAGGCGAGCCGTTTGCCGAGCAGCGTAACGTTCTTCACCGGCGATTCTGCGTATTTCTTGCTATTGACCTCGGGAAACCACGATTCTCTACTATGCGAGCTGTAGATGAAGACGACGTTGCGATCGCCTGTTGTTGGTTTAGCAGGCTCTTGCGTGCTTGGCGTATTGTCCGTATCGGACTCCGTACCTTTGTCAGGCACAGCTGGCGTATCGGTACTCGTGCTATCTGGCAACGATGTTGAATCAGAATCATCTGCTGGATTGTCTGAAGTGTTATCTGAAGTGTTATCTGCATCGTCATCTCCAGTGCCCGTTGATGTGTCCAAATCCCCCGCCGGGTGATCTGGCCGATCCGAATCGCCTACAACGCTGCTTGGATTCTCATCGCCTTCCGGTGGAACCGTATCGTGATCCTCAGAAGCGATACTCTCACCAGTACCGGATCCCGATCTGAGAATGACGGTACTGTCTCCTCCTAGCCCCGGGTATTGGCTCGACAGCAAGCTAAGCGGGTCAGCAGGATTAATATTCGTCAGCATGCGGAGAAGAAATGTACTAGCCTGCTTGCCGGTAATCGACCACTTCTTACCCGCTTCACCTGTGCCCGGCATCTCCATCGCAAGCATGTCTGAGAACAAGCCGCTGGACACCGAGGATGCGAAGCCTTTCATCGACGAGATCGGAGAGCTTGCCGTTTTCTCATGTACAATGACGCCAATTCCAACCACAAGGACAAGGATCATCGATCCTAGGGACAGCAGGGCAAAGGTACGGGCCGTGACGAGCAGCTGACGCAGACGTTGGCTGCTCTTACCAAGGTTAAATGTCATGATTAATCGTTTCATTGCGATTTTCTTACCTCCTAAGCTCCATTATTGCGGGGATTCCCTTTTGCACGAGGCTAGTATCACTTTATGAAGACGGTGGAATTAATAGAACCGAAAGTTTAATAGAGTTCATTTGTAAAAAAATAGAATCGCTAGTTTCATAGATACCCGCTAGCAGAAAAAGCAAAAAAACTCCGCCCGCAGAAAATAGCAGGAGGAGCTTAATTGCAAATATTCACTGATTACGAATGCACGTTAGTCCTCGGTTCGGTATCCCAGACAAGCTAGTGCGTGTAAGCCGCAACGTTGTCATGGTCAACCGCTTCATGGAGTGCAGCATTCAGTCCGCTGGCAACAATATTCCCGATATCCTCGATGAATTGGTCAACCTCTTTCGGCGTCACGAGAAGATCATGCCCGAGCGGACCGAGGGCCTCCCGTATGAGCTGAAGCCGCTCATTCTCGTCTATCGAATCGAGCAATCCGAGGAAGTTGTCGGCATTGTTCGCGTGCTTCTTCAAATGCTCCCGCATCAGATCAATGCTGTTGCTAACGATTGTAGATGCGTAGAGCACGGTAGGAACGCCGATCGCAATAACTGGCACGCCTAATATTTCCTTCGTCAGCCCTCTCCGCTTATTCCCGATGCCAGAGCCAGGATGAATACCAGTATCGGCAATCTGAATCGTCGTGTTGACACGCTCTAACGCCTTCGAAGCAAGCGCGTCAATAGCGATAATAAGATCCGGCTTTGAGCGGTCGACAATGCCTTGCACGATATCGCTCGATTCGATGCCCGTAATGCCAAGCACACCCGGCGCAACAGCGCTCACGTTACGGTAGCCCGGGGCCACCTCATTAGGCATCAGCTCGAAGAAATGCCGCGTCACAAGCGCGTTCTCCACAACGATTGGCCCAAGCGCATCGGGCGTCACGTTCCAGTTGCCCAAGCCGACGATCAGCACCTTCGCCGTCTTGCTGATGCCGATCCGATCCAGGAATGTTGCAAATTCCTGCGCTAGCTTCGTTGCGACGCGGTCTTGCAGGCCAGTATCCTGTTTGCGCAGCTCGGGCACCTCGAAGGTGACGTAATGCCCGATCATTTTGCCCATAAGCCTTGAGCCTTCCTCTGTCGTCACTTCCAGCCTCGTTATCGTAATGCCGTCATCCTCGGAGATGTCTGTCAGGACGCCTGGGATAGGTCCCTTCCCCCCGGCTTCGGCCAATTCTTTTGCTTCAAGCGCCAAGTCAATACCTGGGTTAAACTGCTGCAGATCAAGCTCGCTCATTGTATAAGGGCGCTCCTTCCATCGGTTTGTCATTAGTTTGCGATGGGTCAGGATGAATTATGCGGTAACTACAGTCTACCTGACTAACGGATTCATCCTTCTTGTGCTATTGCTTTTTGTGCTTGCCCATGATACACTGTGTCAAGTTGTGTTGTTACAAAGGGATTTCCCTTTTTACAGGAGGTGAATGCAATGCCAAACATTAAGTCTGCTGTCAAACGCGTTAAGACAATCGAGAAACGCCGCGCTTTGAACGCTTCGCAAAAATCAGCTCTTCGCACGGCCGTTAAAGCTGCTGACCTAGCTGTGGTTGCAACTGATGTAGATGCTGCTAAAGCGGCTCTGATCAATGCTACTAAGAAGCTGGATAAAGCTGTAACTAAAGGCCTGATTCATAAAAATGCAGCTGCTCGCAAGAAGTCGCGCCTGGCTAAAAAACTGAACGCACTTAGCGCTCAAGCATAATCAACAAAACAAATGAAAGGCCTGCTCCTCGCTTCTGGCGAGTAGCAGGCCTTTTTTTATTGTTCTTATTACCGCTTATACAGCAAGCGATAATAAGAACAGCTCAAGGCCAAGCGTCTTATCCACGCGGCCGGTCTTCATGTTGTAATCGAGCTCAGCAAGCCGGCTCAAATGCTTGCCGAGCGTCTGCGCACTGAACCGCTTCGCCTTCTCAGCAGCCAGCTTCACAGCGTACGGGTGCAAGCCGATCTGCCCGGCCATCTGCTGCTGCGAGTAGTTGTGCTGCTCTAGCTCCTTCACCTGCAACATAATGCGGAACTGCCTAGCAATGAGCGCAGCGATCTTAATCGGCTCCTCGCGGCGCAGGAGCAGCTCACCGTACAGCTTCAGCGCGCGCTCGACCTGCAGCGAAGCCATCGCATCAATAAGCGCGAATACATCTTCTTCGACTGTGGAGGCGATCAGCTGCTCCACATCCTCGCCGCTAATGCCGCCACCGCTCCCTGCATGCAGACAGAGCTTGTCCACTTCATGCGCAAGCTGCTGCATGCTGGTGCCCGTTCTGGCGAGCAGCAGCTGCGCTGCATCACGGCTCATCGTACGCCCTTGCTCTTCCGCCCGCTTGATCGTCCATTGCAGCAGCTCATTCTCCTGCAGCTCCTGAAACGGCATAAGCGCGTCTTGCTCCTTGAGCAGCTTGACCACCTTGCGGCGCTCGTCGAGCTTCTCCGCCATCACTTGAAAGACGATAACGCTCGTCTCACAGGGCTGCTTCAAGTAAGCGATTAGTGAATCCGTACTATGCTCAAGCTTCGCTTCTTTCCCTTGCGCTGTGGCAAGCACCGAGCTGTCCCGTACAAGGACCAGCTTGCGAGAAGCAAAGAACGGCAAGGTGTCCGCTTCTGCGACAACTTCCTCAATTGCTGTCTCCGATGTATCAAATTTAACGATACCAAGCTCCTGCTCGTCCGGCGGCAGCAGCATCGAAGTGAGTGCTGCTACGAACTGCCGCATCCGATATCGGTCTTTCCCATACAGCACATAGACGGGGCGGAACTGCCCAGCTTTCCATTCCTTCTGTGCATCCTTTAGCTCCATCACGAATTCCCCCTTTAAACCACCAACACTACGATAGCGCCATTCCGGCAAAAACGCAACAAAGGGATGAATGCTGTTTCAGCTTCATCCCTTTGTCCCCGAGCATCTATATAAACAGCCGATCACATACGGTCCATGGTACCGGTGTCGGATGGTCATACGATCGTCTTGGGAGCGTATTTGTTTGACTGCTTCCCTGCTTCTACACCATACGCGAACATCACGTCATGTGTGCATGAGCCGGATTATTTATTACTAGATTGTTGTTGCTCGGAAGCGGACTTCATTTCAATGGCGAATACTTTCTTCGCGCCACCCTCGCCAGATGTTTCGTAAGTCAGCTCCTTGCTGTCCTGCGACCACTTCAAATTCGCAATACCAATGCGTTTATTTCCTTGGAAGACAAGAGCACTATCCTGCACCGTATAGATTTCGATTCGATCCTCCACAATAAAAGCTTGATACTGGCCATTCGGCGATATCGGCGATGCAATGACAGTATTGTTAGTGAAATTCTGATTGGCATTCCTGTCGTCCTTCGTCGTGTCGGTCATCGCAATCGTTCCACCAGTTTCTTTGTTGATGCCATTATTGCTTGCAGCACTGTCATCCGCAGCTTTGGAGTCCCCTGCTTTGGTGTTCGACGCTTTAGTAGTCAAATCGTTTGCGGCAGCAGTCGAATCTGCGGAAGTCCCACCATCGGCTTTGCTGTCCGAACCAGCGTCAGCAGTATCGTCCGAGCCGCTTACTTCAACATTAGGCGCATTCGCGCCTGCCGCAGGAGCATCTTTAGCCGAATCTCCCGTTGCGAGCGGCGGCATAATTTCGCCATCCGGATCGACATTAAGTGCTTGTGGATCCGCGCTCTTCTTCACGGCGTTCGACGAAGCAGATTTGTTCGAAGACGTATCGGACGAACTTGAATCTGCAGCGGAATCCGTGCTTTCTGTCATAAGCGTCTTCTGTTCGATCGCGCTCGTATCCGCAGCGTTGTCGCTTGTACTCATATTGGTACTATTAGCCGCCGCCGAATCTGCAACAGCGGCATTGTCATCAGAGCCGCCTCTCAGAGGATTCGAGCTATAGTTGAACAGGATGAATACAATGACTACAGCCGCGGCTGCAACGCCTGCAAATGCGCCGACCGTATATCGCTCGGTCCACTTGCGCTTGCCGGAGCCACTCTTCGTTGCTCCATCGAATGGAATCACGTTGGCTGGCTCTACCTTCACTTCATCTTCAGCGCCTTCGCCGCTAACATCGAGCTCAGCAAGGCGTGGCAGAATAGCATCCACCAGACTGTAGCTTGGCGTCACTTTAGGTAAATTTTCAAGACCCTCGTTCAGCAATTGAAGCCGCTCCATCATAGCTGCACACTCGGGGCATTGCCGTGTATGAGTCATCAAGATTTCGGTTTCTTCACCATTCAAGTCATGATCTAGCTGACGCTGCATATATTCTGTCACCTCTTGACAATTCATCCTCGGACCCCCCCTCTCTGATAGTCATGCAAGTACGTTTGCAGCTGTTGCCTTGCCCGGAATAAATAGGATTTGACCGTATTTAGCGGCAGATTCAGCGAATCTGCAATCTCATTATAAGAAAAGTCCTGCAAGTACCGCAGCACGACGACCGCTCGATGATGCTCGGGCAGCTTGTCAATCGCCATACGAATATCTTGAGCCGCATAAGAAGTGAGCACTTCCTCCTCGACGGACGTGTGATCCTGGAACACCATATCGTGCTCATCGATAGAGACGGTCGGCTTGTTGCGCCGGAACTTGTCGATGCAAATATTCGTAACGATCCGCTGCACCCAGGTTTTAAATTGCGCCTTCTCTTCATAAGTACCGATCTTCGTATAAATCCGAATAAGCGCTTCTTGCGCAGCATCCATTGCATCCTGCTCATTGCCAACAATATAGTAGGCTGTCCGATAGACGTGATTCTCAATCTCGCGCAATAGAGTAATCAGAGCGTCGCCATCGCCGGCTTGTGCGGCTTTAATAAGGCCTTGCTCTACCACGGAGGATCCCCCCTCATGCAACCTTTCAGACGGAAAGGTTCGTAATAATGTTGCAGCAATCTTATAAATTCTTTATAGATTCTTTATAGAAATTTTAATTCACATAAATTCACATAAATTCTCAGTAAAATTGCGATTAGATGCATGTATGCAAACTACCTCAAAATCATAGCAGAAAACAGAACAGCCGTACACCCTGCTAGGAATTCCCAGTCGATGTACGGCGCTTATCCTATTTGCTCAAACCTGAATCAATACTGGGCCTGCAAGTCTACGATATTTCTTACAACCGATCCGTGTTCACTATAATGTGCCAAATTGTCCAAAATAATCTCAAGCGCCCGGTCCATGTAAGATGCAGTATCACCAGCAATATGGGGCGTTACGATTACCTGCTCCATCTTCCACAGCGGATGGTCTTCTGGCAGCGGCTCTTGCTCGAATACGTCAAGACCCGCTCCAGCAATGATTCCGTTCTGCAGCGCCTCGATGAGCGCAGCCGTGTCGGTCGTTGCGCCTCTTCCAATATTAATGTAGCAAGCTGTGTCTTTCATCGCAGCGAACTCTGCCCCACCGATCAAATGGCGCGTGTCGCTTGTTAGCGGCAGGCAGTTCACAACATAATCGCTTTGCGCAAGCACATCATGGAGTTCATCCATGGTGTACATGCGGTCCACCAAATCAGCTGGTTCGCCGGATTTGCGGATACCCAGCACGTTCATGCTAAACGCTTTGGCAATCTTCGCTGTCTCGAGGCCAATCGCGCCGACACCGAGAATCGCAATCGTCTTGTGATGCGCTTCGCCCATTCCGGGCTCACTACGCCAAACGCCTGATTGCTGATTACGCACGTAAGCATGAACTTGGCGAGTCAGCGAGAGCAGCATCGCGAAGATCGATTCCGAAATCTGATACGGATGAACGCCGGATGCGTTCGTTAGCGTAATGCCGCGCTCCTTGATTCTGTCGAGCGGAATGTGATCGACGCCAGCGCCGAGATTTTGCACCCATTTGAGCGGCGTTCCGTCGGAATAAACGATTTTGAGGACATCGCGGTTAAATCCCAAAATAATTTCAGCACTCGCGAGCTGCGCTCTTGCATCTGCCTGTTCAGAGCCACTGACATCTATGTAAGTAAATCCCGGAGCGGTTGCTTCTATTGCTTTGACCTGTGCTTCCTCGAATGGATGTACCGAAACAATTGTAGCCATCTTGTACTGCTCCCTCCTCTATCGTGCCCAAAGATTACCATCCACCGCCAGACGGTGTCAAACACCTTTTTGTGAGAGATACAATAAAAACAATTGGACAACTTTTTAAACCCGAGTATAATACTAGGTATAACGCCATCGAAAGGGGTTGGGCCATCATGAATCAGAACAGTCAACAAGGAAACCAGCGATGGGTAGACGATTATTTGGATATGTACAATTATGCAGGGCAGATCGGCGATGTCATGTGGCAGCAGCAAATTCTTGCCGATATTCGCAATCGAGAACAGATCATGCGCGAGGAAGCGTTGAATGTAGCCAAGGAAGAACTGTGGGAGCAATTCAACACCGTTAACCATCAAGTGATGGAACTGATCGCTCGGCGAAAATATTGCGAGAACGTAGAGGAAGATATGACAATCAAGGAGCTTATCGAAAACTTGAAGCAGCAACGGGTCGAGCTGGCCAAGCAGATTAAGAAGATTTGCTCATAGGATAAATAGATTACATAGATCAAAAGATTACATAGATTATTAGATTTCCATAGATCCCATAGATTTCAAGCACCAGTTGTCCGGATTCACATTGCACAGACTAGACACCAGCTTTCCCAGCCACGTTGCATAGCTTACATCATCGGCTTCCCCGTTCACGAGTTGTGAACGGGGATTTTTTGCTTGGCTGTGATCATGCCATCCGGATTTACGCGGAATTGGATCTCACCTCCCCAATCGGTGCGCTTTACTGGGATGCCCGCAGCATCGAGTCGATTGATTACGTTATTGGCCGGATGACCGTAAATGTTATTGCGGCCAACTGAGATGACAGCTGTGTGGGGCTGCCAGTAGGAGATCCATTGCTCGGAGGTGGATGTTTTACTGCCGTGATGGGATATTTTCATAACGTCGATGGGTGAAGAATTGGTGGAGGAAGCAAGGGCATGTTGCTGAAGCTCCGTTATTATTTGCTGCTCTTCCGCGATATCGGCATCGCCTGTGAACAGAAACTGGCGATCGTATAGGCGAAGACAGAGTGCGACACTATGTCCGTTCTGCTCCTCTTCTTCTGGAATGGTGCTCGCTTGTGGTGCGCTAGCTGAAGTTGGCGTGTGCAGTATAGAAATTCTCGTGTGTTTGTCTATCGTCCACTCGAGCCCGGCATGAGCAGGGTAGAGAGGAATTTCTTTGTTAAGTGCTGTTCGAAGCAATGTAATGGCATCCTCTGAGCCCTTCCACGTTCCGTTCCACAGTATCGCTTTCACGGGAATGCTTGTAAGGATCGCTTGAAGGCCTTTGATGTGGTCGCTGTCCAAATGGGATAGGACGAGCAGATCAATGTGGTGGACGCCTCGCTGCTGAAGCAACGGTAAAAGTAGCTTCTGCCCCACCTCATACGGATCCATTCTCTGCCGCCATGCCTCGCGATTGCCGAATTGAACAGTACCCCCGCCATCAATGAGAATATGTTTTCCTGCAGCGGATCGAATCAGAATCGAATCGCCCTGCCCCACGTCGATGAACTGCACGTAACCGCGATGATTAAGTGCATCTGGGTTATATGCCCATATGAGTAGAACAACTAATGTTAGTGAGCTAAGCAGAAGCTGCAGCCGATTTAGTCGCTTGCTGAACCTTGAGCCAATGCCATCAAGCTGAATGAACGGCGTTGTTTGGCTAGCTTGCAAGGGTTGAGTATCGTCCTCGCCCCTAACCTCATCTGACCGACCCCAAAAGATTCGATTAAGTGCCGAGAAGACTACCATTAATGCTACATAGCAGGTAATTACCCACCATAGCGGCGGTGTCGCCCAAATAAGCCGGAAGCTATTCCAGCTGCTAAGCTTGGCAACGAAAGCAAACGTAAGCTCATTGCCCATGGCCGTCACATGCGCCGAAAGCACGCCTATGGGATGCCACATGCTGTCAAGAAGCATGGATGCGCCGCCGAGCGGCATTATAATGAAGCTGATGAACGGCACCAGTATGAGGTTCGCCAGCAAGGATAAGAGATGCTGCTGGTTAAAATAGTACAAGGTGAGCGGCAACGATACTGCCTGCGCGACTAAAGTGACAGCGAGCAGGTCGAGCAGCGAAGCTTGCCATTTGTGCTTGCCGCGAGGTAGGCAGCGGCGGATCGGCGTGACGCCGAGAATGAGACCCGCCGTTACAAGAAACGACAGCTGGAAGCCGACGTTTCCTAGCATATACGGGTCCCACACGAGCATCGCGAGGGCAGCGGCTGCGAGTAGATGCAGCCCGTCCTTCAGCTTGTGCATGCGTGCCGCTGCGAGACCGAGCATCGCCATAATGCCGGAGCGTACAACCGACGGCGATCCTCCAGCGAGGAGCACATAAAGCGGCACAGCCGCAATGAGCAGCAGGAGCATGCGCTCCCGAGTCATGCGAAGCAGGCGCAGCAGGCCGCCGAGCACGTAGAGAAAGACGGCGACGTGCAGGCCGGAGATGGCCAGTATATGCGTAAGCCCCAGCTGCGCGAATTGGCGGTATACAGTGGGATCGAGATCATCGGTTATGCCGATGACGAGGCCTTTCATGTAGCCGGCTTGGATGCCTGGGTACAAGGCGTCCATACGCTTGCCGAGCGCTTCGCGCGCGGCATCCATGCCCCCCAGCAGCGCCGCAGCACTGTAGCGCGGCCCGGCGCTTGTCGTTAGCGCAGCTGCGCCGTCTGCGCTGAACAGCCAGTGGATTCGCTGGCTGTTCAAATATCGGCGGTAATCGAAGCCGCCGAAATTGGTTGCAGCAGCAGGCGCAGCCAGCTCGCCTACAGCAGTAATTCGCTGTCCTCGCCGCCAATTGGCAGCAACGGCAAGCTCGCTCTCCTCTGCTAGCCGTACCTGCAGCTGCATCCGCTCTCCACGGAGGGCTTGCGGCTGCGACTCACGCGCTAGCTTCACTGTATCAACTTTCACGACCATTTGCACGAGGTCGCCATCTACTTCCGGCGGCTCAGTGAGAACGCCGGTTATCTTCGCTGGATACGTTATTGCACCCATCGGAACAGCTACTTGTGCGGCGACAAGCTCCGCAGGAAGTCCCGTCACATTGCGTGCATCCTCCCACATCCGCTGCCCTGCCGCAAGCGTGAATGCCGCCAAACAAGCAGCTGCCAGCTGCCACGATGCTTGTTTCATCAACGTCAGCGTGAGCAGCATCACAAATACCGCCACGCCTGCCAAATATGTGCCTGGATTCGTTAGCCCCGCAGCCGCACTGCTGCCGAGTACCCAGCACACTGTAAACCATATAAGCGGCCTTCTCGCCACAAACAGCCCCTCCTTTTGTCGCTGAATCATATAAAGAGAGGTACGACTTGCTCCTCTTCAAGGAAATCCAGCCTTTCTTCTGTGTAGCACCCAGTTCCCCTCTTGACCTGATTCTCGCGCTTTCTCGCCATTGTAGGGTAACCACTCCCGCCACTTGATTGGAGTGCCATCATGTCTCTAGTTCACCAGACCAGCTCCTTTCCCCCATTTCGCCGGATTTCCACCAATGTGGTCCACCAGTCCAGCTTCCTCTCCTGCAACCACATCATTTCAGCGAAAAACAAAAAACCTCTTCCCACACCTGTTACACGCCGGGCAACTGCCGATCAATCGGCAGTGCTTGCGGAAATGTCCAGATGCAGCAAGAGGTTCTTCCTCATTGAAGCTGCTTATATAGCTATGAAATGATATCCATGCCTGCTTGAGCCGGGGGCTCGTACGAAGCGAGATTACGAAAAATGATTCCTTTTAACTCCATGAGCGCATTTACTTTGTCGCTGTCCTTGGAATAGGCCCGGTGATAGACGATTTCGATGACGCCGCTATTGGCCAGCATGTTGGCGCATGTCCAGCATGGCTGATCCGTCACATAAACGGTCGAGCCCTCCCGGTCGATCCGATCCGTGAAGAGCAGCAAGTTCTGCTCCGCATGAATCGTACGTATGCAGCGCTGCTTCTTGATCATTTGTTCCTGTTCGCCATCTACCTGCATTTCATATTCCTCTACAATCATGCAGCCGTCTTCGGAGCAATCCGAGACCCCCATCGGCGCGCCGTTATATGCCGTACCGAGCAGCTTCTTCCCTTGCACCAACACAGTTCCTACATGTCTGCGCGGGCATCTGGAACGAGTCGATACCATATACGCGATGTCCATAAAATAGGTGTCCCAGTCTTTACGTACGTTATCCTGCATGTTCCCTGCCATTTCTACTCGTCTGCCTCCCTAAGCGATTTGTGCGTAACTACCTGAATATGCATCTAGCAAGCACAAAAGCGCACTTCGAAAGCATCTGCTTTTGCACATGTACGGGCTCCAAAACGTATGATCATTAGTAAGCTAATTCTTTCTATTGTCGCATAATCAGGGCTGCAGAACAATGAAAGCCTTCAGCTTCGCAAGCAGCTTTGGTCCAATTCCCTTCACTCGGAGCAAATCGTCAGCACTATGATACACTCCGTTTTGTTCCCGATCAGCTACAATTGCCTTCGCCTTCGAAGCTCCGATTCCCGGAAGCGTGTCCAGCTGTTCCACAGTAGCATGATTAATATCGACCTTGCCATCCATAACCGGAGGCGGTTTTGTCGTATTTTCCGACTTCCCTACATCCGACGCACTAGCGCTTGCACTTGTATCTCTGCTTGCACTTGTATCTCCGCTTGCTCCTGTTCCTATCTCTGCTCCCGCTCCTGCACCAGCACTCGAGCCTGCTCCTACATTTGTTCTAACACTCTCACCTGACCCATTCTTCGTCTCACCTACACCAGCTCCACCAGACGCCGCTTTCTCCGCCTCCTGATCCTGCTCTTTCACTGCTTCCTCCGCTCCCAGCGCACGTTCAACCTGGTTATTTACCGCCTCCCAGCCAGGCTGCCCGCTGCTCTCAGGTTGATACAACGCGGTGCACACCAGCACGACAGCAGCAACGAGCAGCACAATGATAAGCAGCTTCTGTGATTTAATCTTATTACTTCTCGGTTTCATCCCCATAAAGTAAGCTCCTTTCAACTGACAAAATCTTTTTTATGCTCCATTCGGTCATGTTGGCCTTGCCGCCTTGCATACCGTAGTAAGAGCGATCGATCGAAATACTTATGTTTTGCCTTGAGGAGGGATTGCGATGAATGTCGGGTTTATCGGGATTGGGAGCATGGGCAGCTTGCTCGTCGATACGTTTATCGGTTCGGGAGCGCTGAAGCCATCGCAAATCACTGCCAGCAACCGCACTTACTCAAAAGCAATTGCGCTCGCCGACCGCCATCCCGGCCTGCAAGCTGTCCCTTCGAATCGTGATGCGGTCATCGATCAAGATGTTATCTTTCTATGTATCAAGCCGATGGAGTTCAAGGCGGTGCTGGACCAAATTCTCGATGTCGTTCTGCCTCACCAGCTCGTCATCTCCATAACAAGTCCCGTGCTGTTGGAACAGCTCGAAGATGCACTCAATTGCAAAATCGCCAAAGTCATTCCGAGCATCACCAACAACATGTGCAGCGGCGTCACCTTGTGCATGTACGGCAACCGGATGACCGATGCCGACATCATTCGTCTGAACGGACTGCTCTCTTATATCAGCGAGCCGCTACCGATTGATGAACAGCATCAGCGCGTTGTCTCGGATCTCTCGAGCTGCGGCCCCGCCATTATGGCCTTCCTGCTGCAGCGTTTTATCGACGCAGCGGTTGAGGAAACCGGTCTCCCTCGCGATCAGGCGAGAGTCGTCGCCTCCGAAATGCTCCTTGGCACAGGCCAGCTGCTCACAGCAGGCGGCATGACGCCTGAGGAGCTGCAGAGCCGCGTATGTGTGCCGGGCGGCATCACGGCACAAGCAATTGCCCTGCTGAACAACGAACTCGATTGTGTGTTCAACAGACTCATCCGCGTCACGCATGCCAAATATGAAGAGGATCTCGATCGCGTATCTGTCTCTTTATACGGCAAAGAGGTGAACGGCCCTTAGCGCATGCTTTGCGCCAAGAGGTCGTTCACCTCTTTTTTATGTCAACCTTTCATCAGCCGTTTAACCGACAACGATGTTAACAAGCTTGCCTTTAACAACGATCAGCTTGCGGACTGTTTTGCCGGCAATCGCTTCAGCGACCTTCTCCGACTCCTTCGCAATCCGTTCCATCTCTGCTTCATCTGTATCAGCAGCAATCGAGATCCGATCTATGATTTTACCGTTCACCTGCACGACGATTTCAACCTCTTGATCAACTGTAAACTTCTCTTCATAAGTTGGCCAAGCTGCGTATGAGAGCGAATCAGTAGACCCAAGCTTCGACCACAGCTCTTCCGTGATATGCGGCGCAAGCGGCGACAGCATCTGTACGAAGCTCACCATCGCTTCACGCGGCAGCGATTCTGCTTTGTACGCATCGTTGACGAAGATCATCAATTGGCTGATCGCAGTATTAAAGCGCAGATTCTCGTAATCGTCTGTCACTTTCTTCACTGTGCGGTGCCAAGTACGCTTGAACGCTTCGGAGCCTTCAACATTCGCGATCTTCTCAGACAGCTCGCCATTCTCTCCAATGAACAAACGCCATACACGGCTAAGGAAACGGTACATACCCTCTACGCCATTCGTATTCCAAGGCTTCGTCGCCTCGAGTGGACCCATGAACATTTCGTACATACGCAGTGTATCTGCACCGTACACGTTCACGATATCGTCCGGGTTGATGACGTTACCGCGGGATTTACTCATCTTCTCATTGTTCATGCCGAGGATCATACCTTGGTTCACGAGCTTGTAGAACGGCTCCTTCGTATCGACTACGCCGATATCGTAGAGCACTTTATGCCAGAAGCGCGCATACAGCAAATGAAGCACCGCATGCTCGGCGCCGCCGATGTACAAGTCAACCGGCAACCATTCCTTCTGCTTCTCTTTGGAGCACAGCTCCTTATCGTTATGCGGATCAATGAAACGCAGGTAATACCAGCAGCTACCAGCCCATTGCGGCATCGTGTTCGTCTCGCGGCGAGCTTTCATACCCGTCTCAGGATCCACCGTCTCAACCCACTCCGTTACGTTCGCAAGTGGAGATTCTCCCGTTCCGGAAGGCTTGATTTGTTCCACGTCCGGCAGTAAGAGCGGCAATTGATCGTCTGGAACCGGCTTCATTGTGCCATCCTCCAAGTGGAGAATTGGAATTGGCTCGCCCCAGTAACGTTGACGGCTGAACAGCCAGTCGCGCAGACGGTATGTCACTTTACCTTGGCCTTTACCTTCTGCTTCAAGCCATTCGATGGCACGTGCAATCGCTTCTTCGTTGCTAAGCCCGTTCAAGAAACCGGAGTTCACGTGTGCACCATCGCCAGCATAAGCGGCTTCGCTCACGTCGCCGCCGGAAACGACTTCGACGATCGGCAGATTGAACTGATTCGCAAATTCCCAATCGCGCTCGTCATGACCTGGAACTGCCATAATCGCGCCTGTTCCGTAGCCTGCAAGCACATAATCGGCAATCCAGATCGGCACAAGTGCGCCGTTAACCGGATTAACCGCGTAAGCACCTGTGAATACGCCGCTCTTATCTTTATTCAGGTCAGTACGCTCCAGATCGCTCTTGCGTGCAGCTGTCTCTTGATAGTCCTTCACAGCAGCGCGCTGCGCCTCAGTCGTAATCACATCAACCAACTCGTGCTCAGGAGCAAGTACGCAGTACGAAGCACCAAACAGCGTATCCGGGCGCGTTGTGAATACAACGAGCGAAGCATCGTGACCGTCAATCGCGAAAGTCACTTCTGCACCCTTCGATTTGCCGATCCAGTTGCGCTGCATATCTTTGATGCTTTCAGTCCAGTCCAGCTCTTCCAAATCTTCAAGCAGACGCTCTGCATATTCCGTAATGCGAAGCACCCATTGGCGCATCGGCTTGCGAATAACCGGATGGTTGCCGCGCTCGCTGAGGCCGTTAATAACCTCTTCGTTCGCAAGAACCGTTCCAAGCGCCGGGCACCAGTTGACTGGCACTTCAGCTACATAAGCAAGACCTTTATTAAACAGCTGGATGAAGATCCATTGTGTCCATTTATAGTAATCCGGGTCTGTTGTGCTGAACTCGCGATCCCAATCGTACGAGAAGCCGAGCGACTTGATCTGGCGGCGGAAATTGTTAATGTTCTTGACTGTAATTTCACGTGGATGCTCGCCTGTATCCAGAGCGTGCTGCTCTGCCGGCAAGCCGAACGCGTCCCAGCCCATCGGGTGAAGGACATTGTAGCCGCGCATTCTTTTGTAACGCGATACGATGTCTGTAGCGGTGTAGCCTTCCGGATGGCCAACGTGTAAGCCTGCACCGGACGGATAAGGGAACATGTCGAGTGCGTAAAACTTCGGCTTCCCTGCATCCTCTGTCGTTTTGAACGTTTTGAACTCATCCCAATGACGCTGCCATTTCGGTTCAATTACGAGCGGGTTATAACCCTGTTGCTCTTGGCGCTCCTGTGTCATAAATATGCCTCCCATTTCTCTAAACAAACTAGTCTTGCCGAGAAAATAAAAAAACTCCCGCCCCTAGCGTAATCGCTAGGGACGAGAGGAATATGCTCCCGTGGTACCACCCTAGTTAGCAAACGGTATGCTTTACCGTTGCTCACTCTATGCCTTTAACGCAGGCGACACGGCACGCTTAGCAGCAAACAAAGCTGTTCACGTGCGGCTCCAAGGCGAGTTCACTTCACGCTGGTCCGGCTTGCACCTACCGCCGGCTCTCTGATCCAGACGCTGCTGAAGCTACTGCTCCTCTTCAACACCATATAAGCAAAAACGACACATCGACTAATGCTTAGACGAAATTCGTTTTGTGCAGGGAAAAATAGATAGTTCGATTATAAATAATCCTATCTTACCATGTCAAGGAAAAGCGCCTAAAACTGACAGCATGATCACTTGACCGCTGCAAAAAACAGCCGCTCTGCATCGCCCTTTGCCGGCTCTAGCTTGAAATCAGCAAATAGCTCGACATGAGAAAAGCCTGCACCTTGTAGCACTTCCCGCAGCCACGCGGCATCGTAGGCACGCTGCACATGTGTTTCTTCAATGCGAGCGAAGCTGCCACCTTTCGAATCCTCACTAGCGAAAATCGTCAATTGATGCTCGATTTCGACCCGCTCTTCATCAAGCTCGCACGTCCATATGTACGCTACATCCGGCTCATCAAGAACAAAAGGCTGCTCGCTCGCATAGCGCGCAAGCGTAGCCTGCGAATGAACATCGAAGAGGAATACACCGCCCGGTTTCAGCGCCCGATAAGTCGCTTCTATCGCGGCAACGACATCCTCTTCTTCCGTTAAGTAGTTCACGCAATCACAGAAGGAGATGACCGAATCGACTTGTTCGCCAAGCTCCCACTCCGTCATATCCTGCTGCAGCCACGTAACCGTCCCTCGCGCAGGTCCGCCGCTGCGAACTGAATCTTCCCACTTGCTCTGGCCGATCGTCAGCATATCCGAGGACAAATCAATCCCATAGACTTGATAGCCTTGTCTTGCGAGCGGGATCGAGATGCTGCCTGTCCCGCAGCCGAGATCAACAACCGTACGCGGTGTCCCATATCGCTGCCAGCAGCTTTGCGCAAACTTCAGCCACTCTGGATACGGCATATCCGCCATCAGCCGATCATAGACGGTGGCAAACTGCCGATAGGCTTCCATGTTAGCCCTCCTGCTTTTCAGCCACAGCTGCTTGTTCAGTCAGCTTCGTCCAGTTGCCTTCTTGCGTTATAATACCGTCACGCATGAGCTTGCCTAGTGCGCGCTTAAAGGCGCTCTTGCTAATGCCGAATTTCTGCTTGATAATGTCCGCGGTAGTAGCATCAGAGTAAGGCATTGCGCCGTTCGGACGCTCTTTCAAGAATGCTAGAAGCCGGTCGGAATCTTCCATGCGGCCTACTTCCTTGCGCTGCTGCATCGACAGATTGACGCGACCGTCCTCACGAACGAATGTTACCCTTGCATGGACGCGCTCTCCGAGACGAAGCAATCTTGTCCGATCGTCAGCTGGAATTAACCCGTACGCACCGAAGCCGAGCACGCCTCCGTCAATCATGACGAACGAGCCAATCTTCAATGTCTTCGTTACCCAGCCTTCAACCCAAGTGTTATGCCAGGAGGATGGCGCGTGAAAAGCAAGCTCAGCCAGCTCTTCCTCGAAAGCTATCTTTGCAACGAGGCGGCCAATCTTGTCGTGCGCGAGTATAACATGCACCTCATCGCCGACTTTTGGACGCAATTCCTTCAGCTCAGGCTGCTCGGACAACGGCAGCAGCAGCTGCCGGCCAAGTCCCATCTCAAGGAATGAGCCAATCCGCGGATGAATATCCGCCACTTTAAGACGAGCCACTTCTCCTAGCTGGATAAGCGGCTTCTTCATCGTTGCAGCGATGCGGTCCTCGGAATCGAAGAATAGAAATACATCATAGGATTGCCCGATCTGCGGGCGGTGGCCGACGAGCTCGGTATAATGCATAAGCACTTCATTCTCGCCGTCTGTCATGAAGTAGCCGTAAGGAGAAACCTCGCGGGCCAGCTTCAAATTCTGTGTTGTGCCTGCTACGAGACTCATGCTAATTCCACAACCTTCGCATCGGACCACAGACGTTCGATGTTGTAATATTCGCGCTCTTCGCGATGGAATACGTGAACAACAACATCGCCGATGTCTACAAGCACCCATCTGCATGTATCGGCACCTTCGATGCCGCGCACCCGTACGCCTCGCGCTTCCGCCTGCTTGCGGATTTCGGTTGTGATTGCCTGCACCTGCGTATCCGAATTACCATGACAGATGACAAAATAGTCTGCGACGAGCGAAATGTTCTTCAAATCCAGCGCCACCACGTTATGCGCTTTCTTATCTTCCGCCGCTGTTACGACGGCTTTCAGAAGTTCCTCTGGATTTACTGTCATTACTCAGCCTCCCTTAATTGAAGTATTAAATCATTCCGTGCTGCAACGGTTAGCGGATAAATCCGCTTTCCCTGCTGAAGCAAGTAAGAAATCGTAGAATCAAACCCTGCAATAAGTGCTTTTTCCACACTATGCTTGGCTATTTCTCTTATTTTATGCACACCTGGAAAATCACGACCGGGTTCCATATAATCGGCGAGACATACGATTTTGTCCATCAACGTCATTCGCTCGCGACCGGAGGTGTGGTATCTGATCGCATCAAGCACTTCAATATCTTCGATGCCGTAATCACGTGCTGCAACGAAAGCGCCGACCGGCGCATGCCACAGCTCTTTGTCATATTCGAGCAGATCGCTCGGAAGACCTTCCTCCCGAATAATCGTCTCCATCCGCGAGGTTGGCCAATATTTCGCGACATCGTGCAGAATTGCAGCCAACTCCGCGCGAACCGGATCACAGCTGAACCGCTCCGCGAGCAGAACCGACGTCTCCATCACGCCGAGCGTATGCGTCCATCTTCGCTCAGGCATTTCCGCTTTGACCGAAGCCATCAGCTCATCACGATTCATAGAGTTCATTCCTTCGAATAAACGAATAGACTTTCTCCGGTACGAGGAACCGAATCGAACGGCCCGCTGCGATACGCTCCTTGATAACCGTCGATGACAGCTCGAACAGCGGCATCTTCACGACAGTTAGCCTGTCCTTGAGGTAATCCGGCAGCTCATTAACTTCCATGTCTTCACCGCCGCGCGTTACGCCGATGAAGCGCACCAGCTGCGCCAGCTCCTGAATGTTATGCCACTTCGGTAGATCGTTCACGCGATCCGAGCCAATTATAATGCTGAACTCTCGCCCCGGATACAGAGCACTCAACTCTTTAATCGTATCAATCGTGTAGCTGGTGCCTTCTCGCTCCAGCTCCGTATCCATAGCGCGAAAATGCGGCTGAAAATCAATCGCCCGATACACCATCTCAAGTCTGGTAGCCCCGTCAGCAAGAGGTTCGTTTTCCTTAAGCGGCGGATGGCCGGCAGGAACAAACCAAACTTCGTCTAGACCGCATGCTTCACGCGCCGATTCGGCAGCGAGCAGATGGCCATAATGAATGGGGTCGAACGTGCCGCCCATAAAACCGACTTTAATCAACGTCATGTCTCCTCTCGCTAGCTAGACCTTTTTATTCTAAAGTAATGCTGCTTCGATCCGGGCATGTCCCTTACGGCTGCTGTTGATTCGGTGTTCTTACGGCAGTTCAATCGTTTTATGATCTTTACTCTCTTTGTAGAGGACAATTGTTTTACCGATCACTTGAACAAGCTCGGATCCGGATTCTGCTGCAACCCACTCGCCTACTTCTTTTGGGTCTTCGATGCTGTTGTTGAGCACAGAAATTTTGATCAGCTCGCGCGTTTCGATCGCTTCTTCGATATGGCGGATCAGATTCTCGTTCTTGCCTTCTTTGCCCACTTGGAAAATCGGGTTCAAATGGTGCGCCAGTGAGCGCAGATGACTCTTTTGTTTACCTGTTAGCATGTGAAATTTCCTTCTCTCGTCAATTTAGCTTTTGGACTGCTGCAGCGCTTCAAGCACTGTCTCTCGCATCGCTTCTACCGGTGCAGGCTGTCCCGTCCAATATTCAAAGGCATAAGCGCCTTGATAAATAAACATTCCAAGTCCGCCGTGAATCCGGCAGCCTCGCTCTTGTGCTTCCGTGAGGAAACGCGTTGTAAGCGGGTTATAGATAAGATCGCTCGCTACCGTGTCCGGCTTCAGCCACGAGCTGTCAATCGGCGTCTCCTCCACATTCGGGAACATGCCGAGCGATGTTGTATTAATAATAATATCACTATGCCCGCAAGCCGCTTGCAGTTCATCCTGGCCGATAGCCCTGATTACAGGAACAAGTCCACGGAAGGCGGCAGCCAGCTCTTCTGCGCGGGCAACTGTACGGTTCGAGATCGTAATGGACGCGACACCTTCGCGAGCTAGCGCATAGAGAATGCCTCTTGTCGCTCCGCCGGCGCCGATGATGAGCACATGAGAGCCTGCAAGATCAGACTTCGCTTCTTCTTTAAGCGACCGGACATAGCCGATGCCGTCTGTATTGTAGCCTTTCAAGTGACCGTCCGTGTTCACGATCGTGTTGACTGCTCCAATCACTTGCGCGCTTTCGTCGATTTCGTCCAGCAGCGGCATAATGTCGAGCTTATGCGGAATGGTGACGTTCACGCCGCGGATGCCCATCGCACGGACGCCAGCTACGAAATCACCAAGCCGATCAGCAGTTATATGAAAAGCGGTGTAGATCCCATTAATCCCGCGTTCCCGGAACGCCCGGTTCATCATAATCGGCGATTTGGAATGCCGAATCGGATCGCCGATGACGCTGAATAACACCGTATGGCTGTCTACCTTGTTGCCCATCCTTTACGTTCACTCTCCCTTAAACATATGGATGATCTTTTCTCCGATTAAATCAGTGCATCGCGCATTAACACTCGAATGCCCTTCGGCACATGAATGTCGATGAGTGCGCCGCTTGCGCCGTTCACGTGGATCCAACCAAGGCCGGAGATGAACAAGTCGGTCTCTGCATTTGGGCGTACTGTCAGACGGTGACGCGTCCACGCCGGCATCTCTTCCAGTTGCTCCTTCGATGGAGGCGCCAGCAGCTCGCCTTTATGATCGGCGTACAGCTCATCCGCTCGCTCCAGCTTCGTCCGGTGCACCTGCAATGCATTGGACACATACAGGGTGAACGATTGACGATCCCCTTCGATAAAATCAAACCGCGCAAGCGCGCCGACAAACAGCGTCTGACCGCTGTTCAGCTGATACACGAGCGACTTGATCGGCTTATCCGGCAGTAATGCGCCTAGCACATCGCGCGGAACGATCTCCGTCATCCGATGTGAGTAGACGATCCCCGGCGTATCAATAATATCTTTGCCGTCATCAAGCGGAATGTGTACCGCATCAAGCGTCGTTCCCGGGTAACGCGACGTCGTCAGCTCACGCTCCAAGTCGCTGTAGTCGCGAATAAGGCGATTGATTAGCGTCGACTTGCCGACATTCGTCGCACCGACGACATACACATCGCGGTCGCCGCGGTGTTCGCCGATGGCCTCAATTACACGCTCGAAGCCGATATTGCGTTTCGCCGAGCAGAGCACAATATCGACGACGCGCAAGCCTTGCGCCTTCGTCTGCTTCTGCACCCAGTTCAGCAGCCGGTTCGGGTTAATGCCCTTCGGCAACAGATCGATCTTGTTCACGACAAGCAGCACCGGATTGTTGCCTACGAAGCGCTGCAAGCCGGAGATCAGGCTGCCTTCGAAGTCGAACAAATCGACAATATGGACGACTAGGCTGTTCGTCGCGGCAATGCCGCCGAGCAGCTTCAGGAAGTCGTCCTGATCGATGGCGACCGAAGCCGCTTCGTTATAGTTTTTAATACGGAAGCAACGCTGGCAAATCGCCGGCTCCTTCGCAAGCGCCGCTTGCGGGATGTAACCGGGCTTGTCCACCGACTCCGTCTGCAGCTTGATGCCGCAGCCCGCACACGAGGTCCCTTGTTCTAGCTGATTGGTCATGATCTTCTTTGTTCCTCCTCGGGCCACAGCCCTTTTTTGCGGAGACTTCTTAGGGCAATCTTCTCCAGCATACGGTTAAATTTCGTCATAATGCCCTCTTCATGAGGTGCAATCGGCGCGACGAGAATGGTGAACAGCCCCATCCGTCTACCCCCGAGCACATCAGTCATCATTTGATCGCCGATGACGGCTGTCTTCTCAGCCGGCAGCTCAAGCACTTCAAGCGCCCGATGAAAAGCTCGGTTCGCCGGCTTGCGTGCCGCATGAACATACTTAATATTTAGCGGGTCAGCGAATTTGGACACACGCGTCCGATTATTATTCGAGACAATGACAACTTTAAAGCCGAGATCGCGCACATCATCAAGCCATTTCACAAGCTCCGGCGTGGCGAGTGGCACTCTCGCTCCTACAAGCGTATTGTCAAGATCTGTAATAATACCGCGAATTCCTTGGTCTTTTAACTTATGCAAATCGATATCATAAATGGTATTGACGCGCATTTGCGGCAACAGCCGTTCAAACATAGTTTCGACTCCCCTGCTATCGCTATCACGCAAACTATACCATAATTAATGAATTTGTTGCAAAGAAAGCCAGCGTAGATGCAAGGCACACCTACGCTGGCTCCTTCAGACAATCGTTACCCTAAATGTTCACGGATTTTTTTCATCGTAACCGACACTTGATCAAGCTCAGCCTGTGTCACCTGACTACTGCTGTACATCGCCTTCTCGAAGGCGTGCTGCACTTCGCGGAATTGCGGCTGCAAGGATGATAGCCGAACTGACCAGCGGCCCATCGTTTCGCGTACCGTGTCGTTTTCGTTATAATCCAGCCCCTTCTTCCGGCAGAACCGGATGAGACGATTCGTCTCACGTACAACACGTTCATTAACCGTGCCGGACCTGCCTTTGAACCATTGTCTGATCAGCGAAAGGAAGCGGTACCTGAGAATAATGAAGAGTAGAATGAGTACGAGCGACGTAAGTGCCGTCGTCCAGATGATCCATGGTTGCAGCTGATAGCCCCTAGGCGATTCGGTTTGAGGAATGGATTCCGGTTCTACGTCCGGCGCAAGAACTGGCTCTGGCGCTGGTTTGTCCTTCGGCAGTGCATAAGGGTAAGCAAAACCTGACGTTGCTTCGAACGGCAGCCAACCATATCCGTTAAAATAAATCTCAACCCAAGAGTGCGCATCTGCGTTACGTACCGTATACGTGCCCGCACCGCTAGGATTTGTTTCGACACCGGTCATGCCTTGCTGCTGCAGCATATCAGCCTCATTCGGGATCGAGCCGGGGGAATAGCCCTTCACCCAGCGGGAAGGTATCCCGATCTCACGTGCCATTACAGCAAGCGCGGTGGAGAAATAATCGCAGTAGCCTTCGCGAACCTCGAACAAGAAGGAATCGACGAAATCCTCGCTCACCCGCTTCGTAACATCCGGCGTATTCGTATAGTTGTACGTCGTCTGTAAATAGGCGACGAGCAGCTGCATTTTGTCGTATGGCGTTGCGCCTGTCTTCGTAATCGCCTCGGTAAGCGCCTTGACGCGCTCCGGTATGGTAGGAGGTAGCTCCAGATACATCGGATCGATGTCTGTGCTCTTCTGAACAGCCGCACCAGTTCGCAGCTTCTCTTCATCAAGGATCGGCACTTTCGACTTAATCGTATATTTCTTCGGATAAGTGGCCGCGCCAAACTTCATCAGACGCAGCTCCCACGCTTGCGAGAACCAGCTTAAACCTGGCAAACTGGTCTTTCCGTCTACCGAGACGACGGAAGAGATCGGCCCCGCGCCGAACAGAACCGGATACTTCGTCTTGCTAATCATTTCCACCGTCTGCTCTACGAGTTCGGTTCCCGTTTTCGCTTCCGTGTACAGCGCTTTAAATGACTGGCCGCTAGCAACGGGGCCGTTGCCCTTCTCCAGCTTCTCCGGCACAGCCTCTAACCAGCCGTTTCTGTTATAATACGATCTCGTTTCCCCTCGCCAATAACTCTTCTGTGAGGTTGTCACCATCATGACAGGCGTATAATCGAACTCAAATCCGCCGCCTAGCGACGCATCGCTTCGGCTGTAACCGGACTGGCTGTTGTTGCTGTCCTTCGATGCGGGTATTGTGATAGCTTTGTCGCCTATGAAGGAAGGCACCGTCTCGTTGCGCGCTTCTTTCCACGCCGTGTAAGGGTCGGTCAGTATCGGATTGATCGCCGGTACGAACAGCCCTGCGCCCATGACGAGCATAATGATAATCGAGATTGGCAGGAAAAGGCTCAGCGGATATTCGAGCAGCTGCGACCAATTCTCGGGATGCCGCTTCTGAAAGCTGGCAAAGTGGCTCGCAACGAGCCAGCCAAGCCCAATGAATACGATCCAAGCGATCTCATCCCACAAATGAATGGGTGTGAATAAGGAATCCGCTGTTGCCAGTGATAGTACAGCAGCGAGAATGACAAATATAATAAAGAGCCGTTTATGGCGCAGAAGCACGATGCCGTGGAAAACCACCCATACCCCAAGACTGATCCAAATGAAAGGCTGGAGCTGATCGAGCTGCGTACCAAGCCAGTTCATCCAATCCAGCAGCTTCCTCTTCTCACCGGTGAAAGGGATCCATGTATACCCCGAGTAAACGGCGTTAAGCAACACAATGATGAAGAGCTGAATCGAGCCCGACCAAATCTTGGACGAGATCAGCAGATTGGCAGCGACGGCGGCGAACAGTACGCCGTTTACAATCGTAAACGTCTCTTCCCACCAATAATCGCCTAGACATCGGATCCATTCATAGATCAGTAGGGCGGATAACACAGCCGACAGCTTGCGATACACATCAGCAGACAACCATTTGAACGCTGCACGACTTACTGCTGTCATCCTTTACCACCCTCCAATACGTCCGGCAGTTCTTGCAGTGTACTAATCATATGGACCGCAATGCCGTTTCGGCGCAGCAGCCGCATCCACTCGCCGGTGCGGATATCACTGACATTGTTCCGCTCAGTGCCCCCCGGCTTCAAATGCACGAGCACCGGTACAACTCCAGTCCGGTTCAGCCATTCCATGGCGCGAACCGTGTCTTCGCCAGTCTGCGGGCTGACGACAACGACGAACGAGCCCGCCTGCGTAATCGCACTGGATTGGCGCAGCGCACGGTAAAGCGGCTGATCGCCGTCCGCCTGTACGCGAACGAGATGCTTCATCATTAGCTCCCGCTGATCGGGCGAAGCCGTTGGCGCGAAGCCATCGGTCCGCGAGCCGATCGAGACGAGGCCGACAGCCGTTCCTCGGCGGAAGCCGAATTCGAGCATCGAGGCTGCTGTAGATACAGCAAGCTCGAATTGCTCCGGCTTCTCATAGGCGCCTACGTACCGGTCAAGCACAACAATCGTTCGAGGCAGCGACTCACGCTCAAATTCCTTAGACTTCCATTGCCCGGTCTTGGCAGTCGCATTCCAATGGATGCGTGACAGCCGATCGCCGTAGATATACTCGCGAACGCCGTTAATTTGCGTTGTTTCTTTAGCTGCAAGCCGCGACGCGGATGTGGAATACGGACCTTTGGCACCGCGTTTCAGTTGCTTCCATTGCCGAATCGCTACCGTACGCGGATAGACGCTGAACGGTACAGACGACTCGAAGCTGCCCTTGTGCTCGAACAAGCCGAAGATGTCGCGAGTCGAGCATTCCGTCGATTCGAACCGATACACTCCGCGTTCCAGCGGCGGTGTTGTGTAACTAATGGAACCGGCTCTGCGGTAACTCGGCACGAAGGACGCTTCGAATGGCACGGTTTTGCCGCTATGCGAGGTGAGACGGTCGCGAACGAGCACGTAGGGAATAGGCCAAACGCCTGGAATTTGGACGGATATTTGCACATCAAGCCGCGAACCTGCCGACAGGGACTGCTCGGCAATCGAAGCTGTCCCACTCCCAAGCTTGCGGATACCGGTCACCCCCGCGATGCCGCTCCATCTGCCGAACACCAAATAAATGAGAAGCACATTGAAGATACAGAACAGCATGAATGAGGTTTTCCCGCCTTGAAAGAGCAGGAACAAGAGTGAGGTAATATAGACAAGGCCGATTAACCGCCATCTGAGCAACGTCGCTTTAGCCGTAAGCATAGCATTTAACGCTCCATGCGGACTGGCACTTGCGTATCGCGGACGACAGCCCGGACGACATCCTCTGTCGACAATCCGTTCATGCGAGACTCGGTATGCAAAATCATTCGGTGCGCCAGAACAGTGGAAGCCAGCTGCTTCACGTCGTCTGGAATGACATAATCACGCTCTTGCAGGAAGGCGTTCGCCTTCGCCGCTGCCGTGAGTGAGATCGCTGCGCGCGGACTTGCGCCGAGCTGTACGCCGCTGTGCGTCCGTGTGCCGCGGATAATACGTATAATATAATCAGCAACCGCTTCATCAAGGTGAACGCTTTTGGCGGCTTCCATCATTTGCGCGACCTGCTCAATGGAAATCACAGCCTCAAGCTTATCGGCTGGCGACGACGCATTCGGTGAAATAATCATCTGTCGCTCTGTTGCTGCATCCGGATAACCAAGTGAAATCTTCATCATAAACCGGTCGAGCTGCGCCTCTGGCAGCGTATACGTACCATCGAATTCGATAGGGTTCTGCGTCGCGATTAAAGTAAAAGGAATCGGCAGCTCATAGGAATCGCCGTCTACCGTCACATGGCGCTCTTCCATCGCTTCGAGCAGCGCGGATTGCGTCTTCGTCGTGGCACGGTTAATCTCGTCGACAAGGAGTAAATTCGCCATGACCGGGCCAGGCCGGAAAATAAAGGCTTCATTCTTCGGATGATAGATGGCAACGCCAGTAATATCGGTTGGGAGCAGATCGGGATTACATTGAATCCGGCGGAATTGGCCGCCAATCGTACGAGCAAGCGCTTTCACAAGCTGCGTCTTGCCAGTGCCTGGAACATCCTCGATCAGAACGTGACCGCCTGCAAACAAGGCGGTTAGCAGCAATTCGATTTCGGCTTCTTTACCCAGGATGCAGCTGGCGAGGTTGCGGCGAATTTCAGTAGATAAGCGATAGTTGGCTGTTCGATTGTCCATGACAATCCCTCCCGGATGGTAGTGGTAGAATCAAGCTTCATGTTCTATTATTTTACAGAATATACAACTGCACGTATAGCCGTATATCCGCCAAAAAAAATTGGAGAATCCCACAGGGACGCTCCAATAAAGTGACTATAGCGGTTTAATCTGGAAAGTAGACATGACCGCGGCATGGTCAGACGGCCACTCGTTCTGTTCATGACTGCCGAAGCCCTGCGGTTCACCGTGCACGACGACTTCGGAAGCTGTTACAACTACCCTGCTTCCGTGGTAATAGAGAAAGTCAATTCGGTCTTGCGGCTCGAACGGATTGTCGCCCCAAGGATGTTCAGGCGTATGCACCGTCGACCATGTGTGGCCCGGCGTCGCTGCTGGGTCGGGATGAATAACACGGTACGAATCGTGGAATCCCGCTTCCTCCACTATACGGCTGACCGGCCATTCAATGATATAATCGTTATGCGCCGCTTGCGTTACTTCCGTCCAATCCAGATGCGACGGAGCGTTGAAATCGCCCATGAGGAACAGCGGCGTGTCCGATGCCACAAGCGGCTCAAGTGCCTTCAGCACGGCTGCAATCTCTTTGCCGCGAACTTCCGTCTCCATCGCGATAATCTCTTCAGCGGACTTCCCATCGAAGAGCGCCCAGTATGGCCCATACGGATCATAATAGAGGTGCGTGCTTACCGCGATGACGCGCTGGCCGGAAGGAAGCTCGATATGAGCTGCGACAGCGCTTACTTCTTCAAGATAGAACGACTCCACAATCGGAAATTTGCTAATGATGCTGCAATTGCCGCAGCCTTCGTTATTTTGGCAGAAGTGCCAGCCTAGCTGCTTCGCAACTGCCTCCGCAGGGTCCGGCGTTTCCTGGAAGCCGACGATATCGGCGCCAGAGAACGATACAGCCCGAGCTAGCTTGGGAACACCTTCATGGACAGCTTCTCCGCCGAGCCATGTGTTAAGCGTCATGATTTTAACCTGATCCATCATCATCGTGCTCCTATCATACGAATGTACTTGCCACTAGTATAATGACAAGCCTATTGTGCCGTAAAGGGGAGATAGATGCATGAAAGTTGGAATTGCACGACAAATAGCTTCTGAGTGGTTTCATACTCATGCCAGTACAGCCCCGGAATTCATAGGCGCTTATTTCAGCGGCTCAACCGTCGAAATGCCAGATGACGCCTTGCTGCCCGCAGCCTCCGACATCGATCTCATCGTAGTGACGGAAGAGGCAGAGCCTCCGCTCAAGCTTGGCAAATTCATCTCTAACGGTGCGCTTCTCGAAGTGACCTACCTCGCCTGGCGCCAGCTCTCCTCCTATGAGGAGGTACTGACCAACTATCATCTGGCAGGCAGTTTCCGAGTGAACACCATCATCGCCGATCCAAGCGGTAACCTGCGTGAATTGCAAAAACAAGTAGCCTCCAGGTTCGCAGATGAGTACTGGGTACGAAAGCGGTGCGAGGATGTCCTCAGCAAGATCAGGAATGGTCTGCAGCAAAATCTCCCCTCGTCCGCTCCCCTTGAGACTCGTGTGAATAGTTGGTTATTTCCGACAGGAGTAATGACGCATCTGCTGCTAGTGGCTGCACTTCGCAATCCGACCGTGCGTTGCCGCTATGCTGCTGTCCGTGAAGTGTTGGAGACAAATGATTGTTTGAGCGTTCATGAGGAGCTACTCGCTCTATTAGGATGCGGGCAGCTGTCTGCCGCGCGTATCCAACAGCATGTCTTAGCGCTCGCCGACACCTTCGACATCGCAGCATCCATTGCGAAGACGCCTTTCTTCTTCAGCAGCGATATTACGCCAGCATCCCGCCATATTGCAATTGATGGCTCGCTCGAGCTCATAGAGTCCGGCTTGCACCGCGAAGCCGTGTTCTGGATTGCTGCTACCTTTGCTCGCTGCCATGCGATACTAAGCGCCGATGCACCTCAGGAGCTGCTGCAGCGGTGTTTGCCAGCTTTCGAAGCGCTGCTAGCTGATCTTGGCGCTCGTACAGACGTAGAGCGTCGAAGCCGCGCTGATGCTGCGCTTAGGTATTTGCCCAAGCTGCAAAGGACGGCGGAGCGCATCATGACTGCAATAAAAAAGACACCGGGGCAGCAGTTGTAGCTCGCTTGCTCCAGTGTCTTCATGATCAGCCCTTCGGTCTTACGGCGACTGACGCCAAGAAGGAGAATATTATCGCAGCGGAGATACCCGCGCTCGTAATGCTGAAGATCCCTGTTATGATCCCGATCCACCCGTCTTTCTGCAGCTCGGTCAGTGCCCCGTGCACAAGCGCATTGCCAAAGCTCGTAATCGGCACGGTCGCCCCCGCCCCGGCAAACTTGATCAGCGGATCGTAGACTCCGACTCCATCAAGCACCGCCCCAATCACGACAAGTGTTGCCATCGTGTGCGCTGGGGTTAGCTTGAGCACGTCGAACATTAGCTGTCCGATGACACATATTCCGCCACCGACGATAAATGCCCACAAATAAATCATCGCTCTTATGCTCCTTTCCTACGCTTATCCATGCAATGGGCTCTCCAATGCGACGGCATGCGCGATGCATGGAATCGACTCGCCTTGCTGGAATGACAGCGGAGAGAGCAGCGCACCGGTCGCGCAGACAAGTATCCGCTTCAGCTCTCCTTGCTTCAACCGCTTGAGCAGATGGCCGTAAGTGACGACAGCCGAGCAGCCGCAGCCGCTCCCGCCCGCTTGTACCTTCTGCTTTGCCACATCATAGATCATCAAGCCACAATCGCCGAACACGGTGTCCTCCATCGGCACGCCGTCTCGGTGAAGCAGATCTTTTGCAATCGCATGCCCTACTGTCGCGAGGTCTCCTGTTACAATGAGGTCGTAATCGCCCGGAGTCCTGCCTGTATCGTTAAAATGCATCGTCAGCGTATCGACCGCCGCCGGCGCCATCGCTGCCCCCATATTAAACGGGTCGGTGATGCCTAGATCGACGATCTTGCCAATTGTCGCACATTCAACGATTGGCCCGTCACCATCAGCGGCGACGACGACCGCACCGGCTCCAGTAACGGTATACTGCGCTGTCGGCGGCTTCTGCGAGCCATATTCGGTCGGATAGCGGAACTGCTTCTCTGCGGTGCAGTTATGACTGCATGTGCCCGCAAGCACATAATCGCCAGACTTGGAATTGACGATCAACGATGCGATCGCAAGCGACTCCATCGACGTGGAGCACGCGCCGAAGACGCCGAGATACGGCGCCCCGATCGTGCGGGCGGCGAAGCTGTTGCTGATGATCTGATTCATGAGATCACCGCCAACGTAGAACTGCAGCTGTTGCTTGTTCACTTTGGCATATTGGAGTGCCATTTCCGACGCCTGCTCTAGTAGGAGCCGTTCCGCCTTTTCCCAGCTTTTCTGCTGCATATCCAGTTCAGGATGGACAAGGTCAAAGTCCGCTGCGAGCGGTCCTTCCCCTTCATCCGGACCTACGACTGTCGCTGCGCCGATAATGACCGGACGCTGCTCGAACCACCATGTTTGTTTGCCGCGCAGCATCTTTAGTGTCCTCCCATTCCGATACCAAACACAAAGTAGACGATACCTACAAAAAATGCTGCGACGACGCCAAATACGATAACCGAGCCAGCAAGTTTGAACATGTTCGCGCCTACGCCGAGCACGAGCCCTTCACTGCGATGCTCAAGAGCTGCGGAGCACATCGAATTGGCAAAGCCCGTTACAGGCACCGCCGTCCCTGCCCCCGCCCACTGGGCGATCTTATCGTAGACGCCGAAGCAGGTCAGAATGACAGAGAGTAGAATAAGCACAGCAACGGTAGGGTTGCTCGCTTCCTGTCGAGTCATATTCATCCCGTACATGAACACTTCCTGTATGGCTTGTCCAAGCACGCACAGCAGCCCGCCAACGAGAAACGCTCTCACGCAATTGGCTAAAATCGAGCGGCTGGGCTCTCGTGATTTTGCGAAATTTTGATACTCTTTAGGTGACATCGTCATCTTCTTATATTTGTTCGTGCCTGCGCTCTTAGTTGCGATGATGTACGCCTCCTCTTGGATTGTCTTCATGGAGTATGCGTCGATTCCGGCACAATTATGCCATTGTTAGGAAGGCGCAGCCAAGCATGACAAATAAACCTCTGGCAGCTGCTGCCGAAGGTTTATTCGGTTTGACATTTATGGCAGCATTGCAACGACGAGCAGAACGACAAGGAGGACGAAAATAACAAGCGCCAGTAGCATAAAAACGCCACGGGCCGATTGTACATTCAGCATAGGAGAAGCTCCTCTCAGACAGGTAGGCTCTTGTGCTATCCTATGCGGGCTTGTGCGGAATTGAGATTGTCCTGTTGGAATTTGCTCGGTCCTATCACTAGCCGGATTCCCTGACCACTAGCTGTGCTCGGAGAATGATTTTCTCAGGCAAGCTTGATGGCTGCTTTAGCTTCCGGGCGAATGCTTCAACGGCTCTGATGCCGAGCCATTCCTTCGCCAGATCGACCGTTGTGAGCGGCACAACCGCGGACAAGCTTGGCGCTGTATTATCAATGCCGACAACGCGCACCTGTTCTTGCAGTCCACGCTGCCTTAGCAGCTGCAGTAAGTGCAGCGCAATGTCATCATTAGCGCAAATGAAACCGTCCGGCAGCTCCACTGAGGAAGCCGAAGCCGCCGCGTCAAGTCGCCGCTCCAGTGCGGTCTCCCATCCTCTAGAGAGAGGAACGCTATCTCCACCGTAGGGGACTGTCCATTTCTTGAGCTGGAAGCTCTCGCTGCGGGCAGCCGCTCTTGCTTCATCCATCGCGAGACGGCAGCCCCACCACCGTTCCTTGAAGCTGACGGCGAAGCTGTCGCGTCCAATAAACGCAAGCGAGCGGCAGCCTTGCGACAGCAGATGATGACAGGCCATCCGTCCCGCTTCTGTGTTCGCATGAAGCACCGCATCCGCTCCGATCATCGGCTCTTCGTGGTCTACGAGAACGATCGGCTGACCGAGCCGATTCAAGGCGAGCAATGTGCTGAGCGGACATTTGCCGGCAATAATAAAACCAGCTGTGTGGGCGGGGAGACGATCTTCTGACGTAGGCCATGAGCTGGGCTCCTCTTGACCGAAGGTGAAAAACTCTGGCAGAAAGCCCTGCATCCGGCAGCCTGCTTCCAGCCCCTCCTTCACACGCAGCCAGAAATACGGCTCCTGCTCATGACGGATGTCGAGACCGATGTAGATGATGGGAAGCGGCGCTTCGGGTTCGGGTCCGGCTGCAGTTCCAGGTCCAGTTCCTGCTTCAACACCTGCTCCGTGTATAGCATCAGCATCACCTTGATCTTCTGCCCCAGTGTCTGAAGCAGCCTGACCCTTGCCCGAACTTGTCCGAATGGTATAGCCTAGCGCAGCGGCGAGCGCCAGCACTTCTCTACGTGTCGCAGCGCTTACTCCCGGCTTGCCAGCGAGCGCTTGCGATACGGTATATTTGGATACGCCGAGCCGGTCGGCGATTTGCTGCATCGATATTTTGCGAGCCATTGTCTCCCCCTTCTTCCTCATGCTGCTTAAACGCTTGACTTTCTACTATTTTATCTCTAAAGTGTGCCTCAAATAAAGCAATCATGTACCTAACAAACCTAACAAAATACAATTCATATTCATGACGAGAGGCTGTGGCAAAACGAATGAGCAATTTGGTACTGTTTTATGATGAGAACTTCCCCTACGCAGGTGAACGTCCCGATGCCGGTGTGCTTGCACGTTTAAGCGAAACCTTCCGCATTGTCGGTGCTGGCGAATTGGCTTCACAGCTGCAGGATGCCGCAGTTTATGTGCATTTGCACGGCTCTTACTTTCCGAAGGACGCATGGCCGGCGGTTATGGCTCATGTGAACGCAGGCAAAGGCCTAATCACAGCAGGCGGCGCTCCATTCAAGACGCCAGTTTACAACAATGGCAGCGAGTGGATTGCTGAGCCGAACCAAACGGCTTACCATCAGCAGCTGCATATTAATGAAGCGCTCGTGGTCTCTGAGAACGGCGTGAGCAGCTTGCAGCATCTGCGCGACATTCCGCTCTTCGCAGGCTATGAATCGCTATTTACAATTGAACCGACGTTCGGACTCGCGCTGCATATAACGCATGCTGACGACTGTCCTGGCGAAGGCGGAACGTCAGGTCCGATTGACGCCCATATCTATCCGCTCCTGCGCGGCATTAGCGGTGACGGGCTCGCACGCGAGCTGTCTGCGCCAGCAGTGCTGCTCGAGCACACGAAAGGCGCATTCAGCGGCGGACGCTGGATGCTGATTAACCAACCACTGCGCAGTGCATTCTGGTCAGGCTCCGGCGCAGAAGCGCTCGCGAAATGGGCAACGTTTACGGCACAAGGCGTAACCGAGCTATGGCTGAAGCCAAATTACGGCTCCTATGAGCTTGGTGAACGACCTGTGTTCATGCTCCAAGGCCAACAGCTGCTAACATCTCGCAGCGGCGAGAAGAGCGCTTGGTCGTTCAAGCTGCGCGTGCTGAGGTCAAACAGCAGCACCGTTAGCGAGCCTGCTCCGAACTTTATCTATAATGAAGCCGACTTCACAGAAGTATGGCGTTCAGAGGTTGAACTAAACATCAGCCGCGAGCTGACCATTCAGCGTCTTGTTGCACCGCAGCCGGTTGATGCTGGTTTCTATGTCGTTGAGTGTGTGGCAACTGCCGCTTCCGGTGAACAGCGTCTGCTCCGTCAAGGCTTCTGGGGCATGGATCAAGAGCTTCTCACTTCGGGCGAAATGATTACATGTGACCGCGATTACTTCTGGAAAAACGGTCGTCCGCTTCCAATTGTCGGCATGACCTATATGACGAGCGATGTTGCGCGTAAATACCTGTTCCTCCCGAATGCAGCCGTATGGGATCGCGATATGGCGCAGATGAAACGCGCTGGCATCAACTCGATTCGGACCGGAATTTGGACAGCGTTTCGCTATGTCATGTACGTCGACGGGCATCCGTACGAGGAAGTGCTTCGCGCCATCGATGCGTTCTTCCTCACTGCGAAGCGCCATGATCTCGAGGTGACGTTCAACTTCTTCGCATTCACACCGGAAGCTTGGGAAGGCGTCAATCCATATTTGGACCCGCGCAGCGTAGAAGCGCAGAAGCGTTTCATCGCCGCAATCGTATCCAGACATGCCGATTCGAAGCATGTACATTGGGACTTGATCAACGAGCCGTCGATGTTCGATCCGAAGCGGATCTTCAGCGGTCCGCGCTCTGCGCAGGACAAGTTCGAGAAAGCACACTATATGAAATGGCTGCAGCAGCGTCACAGCTCGATCCGCGAGCTGCAAGAGCGCTGGAACATGACGCCTGCCGAGCTGCCTTCCTTCGAAGCGGTGAAGCTTCCGGAAGCGGACGAGATCAGCTTCGGCACGACGCAAGTCTCGGTGAAACGCGGCGCTCCTTGGCTTGATTACACGCTGTTCACAATGGATATGCATAACCTGTGGGCTTCGCAGCTCATTGAGACGATCCGTTCCATCCAGCCGAAGCAGCTTGTTACGGTTGGTCAAGACGAAGGACTTGGCGCACAGCGCCCATCACCGTTCTTCTATGCCGAAGAGGTCGACTATACAACGGTTCACTCGTGGTGGCTCATGGACGATCTCGTGTGGGATGGCATCTTCGCCAAAGCGCCGAATAAGCCGAACCTCATTCAGGAAACAGGCATTATGCACGTAGAAACACCAGACGGTCGCTCCAAGCGGAGCGAGGAAGAGCTGCGCAACATCCTTGAGCGCAAGTATGCTTATGCATTCTCGACAGGCGGCGCTGGTGCGGTGCAATGGATATGGAACATCAATTTCTATATGAACAACATCAATGAATCACACATCGGCGCACTTCGCGCAGACGGCACTGAGAAGCCGGAAGCAAACGTATCGTATGATTTCGGCGCTTTCATGGGCCAAATCCGCGACCTGTTCATTGGCCGCAAGCTGGAAGATGTTGCAGTTATCTTCCCTTACTCCAACGACTTCTCGAATCGCAAGCTCGCGTATGCGGCTACGACTCGCGCCATTCGGACGCTCTCGTACACGATGAATGTCCACGCCTTCGGCCTTGGCGAGTATCATCTTGAGGCGCTCGCAGAGACGAAGCCGAAGCTCATCATCGTGCCGAGCGCACATAACTTCAGCAGCGAAGCGCTCGAGACACTTACTTCGCATGTGAAGACGCATGGCGGTACTCTGCTGTTCACTGGCCCGCTTGGCCTTGATGAGTACTGGCGTCCAGTTAGCGGACGCCTCGCTGAAGTCGGCGAGCACAGCGTGAGTAACCTGCTTCGCGAGGAGCTGCTTGAGCTGGACGGCAAGCTGCTGCCGGTATCGTTCGGCGGCGCACGCATCGCCGATAGCAACAAAGGCGTGCTTGCCGAATCGGGTAGCGGCGCTGCGAAGCTGACCGAAGTTGCGCTAGGTGCAGGACGCTTGCTCTGGTGCCCGCTGCCTCTTGAGCTGAACGAACGCCTCACACCGCTGCAAGCAGTATATGAAGCGGCGCTGCAGCAAGCTGGCGTTGAAACGGAGCTGGATTGGCTGCACGGCGGCGAGCTCCCTGGCGTTTACGGGCGCAAGCTTGCTTTCAACTCCGGCTCGCTGTACATCTTCGTCTCCGAATTCGGCTGCGACACGGCGATCGAAATCCGCGATCCGAAGACGGGCAAACAATACGCGTTCACGCTGCCGCAAGAGCGCACAGTAATGTTCGCTGCTGACGCGAATGGCGAGCTGCTCGCTATATACCGTCCGCACGAAGTTGCAATTGAAGTGAAATAATAGCAAAGAGGCAAGCATCCGGCTCCAGTAGAGCCGATTGCTTGCCTCTTTTTTCGCGCATGCTGCATGTTGCACGCAGCACGCTCGCCTAAGCGTCAATCCACGTCGTTTTGCTCGCTGCATCTGACCGCTTGCCTTGCGTCGGTGTCATATCTGGCGCGCCGAGATAGATGAAACCTAGCATTTTATCCTGTGGACGAAGGTCAAATGCCTCATTCATATAGGGATGGTAGCACGGCTCACCTGTACGCCATACAGCGCCGAGGCCAAGTGCATGCGTTGTGAGCAGCATGTTCTGGATCGCTGCGTGAACAGCGCCGATTTCTTCTATCTCGAGGATGTCGTGGCGATCTGATGGAGCTGCTGCCACAGCAATGATTACCGGCGAGCGGAGCGCTTTCTTCCGCGCACCTTCCGCTTTCTCCGCGTGCTCAGGAGAATTGGGATCTTCTACGCCTGCTAGCGCTATCCGCGCGAGTGCATCGCCAAGCTTGCTGCGTCCCTCACCGCTAAGCACGAAGAAACGCCATGGCTCGGTCAGCCGGTGGTTCGGCGCCCATACAGCCGATTCGATAATTTGCTCGAGAGTCTCTTTTGCAATTGGCTCCTGCGTTACTTTACCAATACTTCTTCTTGTGCGAATCGCTTCTTGTATATTCATAATCGTCCTCCGCTTTGAGAATTATTATCATAGATTAATAGTACCACAACTTGGCCAAAAAAGTGATCAGCTAGTGCCACGGATCACTCGGAAGCCTTGATCAGGACCATAGCCATTCGCTTCAAACTTTCCCCTAAAGGACGGCTCGTCATTCGTAATGTCACCGATCCAGCCGCCGCCTTTTACAACTCGGTAGGAGCCTCCCGTATTATCCATGCTCTCGTCTCCGTACCAGTTCCAGCACCATTCTCTTACATTTCCTGACATATCATAAAGACCTAACTCATTCGGTTTCTTGAGCCCGATCGATTTGGTTTGATTGTGGTTATTCTCGATAATTGGCCAATTCCACGTGCCTGACAGCAATTTATCGCCTGCGTTGCGCCAATACCATGCGACATCGTCTGCACGATTGCTCCCGCTGTAGATGTAATTTTGGCTGAACTGACCTCCGCCTGCAGCATACTCCCACTCTGCTTCGGTTGGTAGCCTGTAACCGTTTGCTCCCTCATTGACCGTTACGATCCATTTTACATGATCTTGCTCGCTCTTATTATTCGGATCTATCGTATTCTTATCAATATTGTAAAAGGCAGCTAAGCCTTCTTTCTCACTTCTAGCATTACAATACTCAATCGCATCATACCAGCTGATCGTCTCAACCGGCTGCTTGTTGCTCTTGTATTCCGAAGGATTGCCTCCCATCACCTCGATCCACTCTTGCTGAGAAACCTCGTATTTGCCCATATAAAAGTCAGGTATCGTCACACTTTTTCCATAATAGTTAGAATGCGTATTGATAAAATTACCGCCTTTAACAAGCACAAAGCTATCATTCCCCGCAGGGCTAACATTGTTCGCAGGCTCTCCTTGCCCACAAGCGCTGACAACGCCTGTTATTGCTAGTAGAAGGCCGAATAATAGCTTTCTCATCGATAAGCTCTCCTTTGAAATTGAAGGCCGGCTAGCCGGATGACCAGACCAGGCGGCCCTTAACCTATTAATAGACTTGTCTAGCTACCATACCGTTACGTTCGAGCTGCCGCTCGATTGATAGCCTTCTGTCGCAAAAATCTGATAGGCCCAGCTGCTGCCGAGATTCATGCCTTTGCTCTTCCATGCATTCACGTGGTTGTTGAACGTAATCGCGACGTTGCTTCCCGTTGGCCTCTTCGACTGTCTTACGCTCCAGAACTGAGTGAATGTCTGTGTGCCGTCAATGGAAGGCGCATTCGTTCTCGTCGTTGTATAGATATCATATGTACCGCCATCGCTTGTCACAGTGCCTTTGAACGTGCCAGTCGGTCTATACGTGCCCCATGTATCTACGACGTAATATTCGATGAGTGAGTTGCGAGTCCAGCCATAGAGTGACAAATAACCGTTGCCTGATGGCGACCATACACCTGCATTGTAATTGATTGTCCGCGTTGCCGAACCGGTATTCCAGCCTTTGCCGACTACGAAGTTGCCGCTGTTTGTCCAGTTTACGCTGTAATTGCCGCCAGACCCGTTCGTCGCATTAACGGTACCGCCGCCATCCGTCCAGTTCTGCCAGTAGTCCGTTGCTGCTGCATCGGAAGTAGCTGCGAACATGCCTAAGCTCATCGAAGCTGCAACGATGGTTAAGCCGATTTTACGATTCCATTTCACCATAAGAAAAACCTCCTGATAAATGAATTTGGATTGGCCTTACATAAGAAAATTATAGAAAGTAAGCGCATACAAGAGCAACGGAGTAAACTATAGAAGAATCCCGACATTATTAAGAAAGCGCATATCATTTTGAAAATAATCATCGGTTAAATAAAAAAATCCCGCAGAACCGATTATCAATCGGTCCTACGGGATGATCTCTTACTATGCCAGCCCAGCAGCTGTATACACTTTATCATAACCGGCTTTGGAGCGTGCAAGCAGCTCTTCCGGCGAACCCACTGGCGGTTCAGATGATAGAATCTCTTGCGTCACCGAGCCTTTGTAGCCGATACTGTTCAGCGCGGCCAAGAAGCCTGCCAGGTCGATAACACCTTCACCTGGATATATTCTGCCGTTGTCGAGTGCCGCTTCAAAAGGCACATCCGGTGCGTCATTAATGTGGACGTGCGCGATCTGCTCCGGCTTCAGCGCTTCGATGCCTGCAATCGTATGACCGTTCGTGTACCAGTGGTACGAATCGAGCAGCAATCCGACATTTGGCTCGCCAATCGCGGCGATCCAGTCCAACGTCTCGTCCATTGACCAGAGGAACGGATTCGCCCATAACGTGCGAAGGTGATGCGGCCCAACGAATTCGAGGCCAAGGCTGATGCCGTAAGCGCCGAGAATTTGCGCGCAAGTGCGCAATCTGCGAGTCGCTATGACAGCAAAATGCGCTGCTTTATAATCCGTCGCTGGCAACACATACGTGCAGCATACCTTGCTGCCGAGCGCTGCTGCTGCTGCTGCATCGTCAGCGAGCTTCGCCAGCCCTTCACGGAACTTCTCTTCCGTGCTGCGCCATTCCACAGACAGGCCGATCGCGCCAACGCTTACTCCACTCTTCTTCAGCAGCTCTTGAGCGCCTTCCAAGCCATTGCGCTCAATTAATCCGCGAGCATCAATGTCAACCGTTTGAAAACCGTATTGCTGCGCGAGCGCAATCATTTGCTCGTCGCTGCCGATATTGCCTAGCCCTGCACGACTTAGTCCTCTTAACATCTCTTTGGTCGCCTCCAGTAACTAATAATATAGCCAGGTGGATCACACCTGAGCTGAAACGCTTTCAATTCGGCTTGCCCACTACTGCATACAAGTCTATGATAAAGTAGTAGATAGAAAAATGCCCCACTCATATTTCGATAAACGTCTCATATCTTCGGAGGCAATGAAACGAACATGACTTATTTTCCTGATTATTTGAAAACGTATCCAAATATGGATTCCGCATTTCCGCTGCATATTGGCATTCATCAGCTCGAACGCGGATTTAGGGCACATCGTCACGATTTTCTCGAATTCTCTTATGTCATTGAGGGCGAGGGCTGGGAGAGCATTAACAATGTGAAGCACATCATGCGTCCTGGCACATTCACATTCGTGCAGCCCTACCAAGTGCATGAGCTGTTCACCGAACCCGGCAGCAAGCTTGTGCTGTACAACTGTATGTTCAGCATGGATTTACTCATGGAGCATGGAGCCGGCGACAGCCTTGCCGAGCTGATTGAACAGCGCCAGCTCGATCCATTCACGCATTTCGGCGGTGCAACGCAGCATCAGATGGAAGGTCTTATGCGAGATATGCTGCAGGAGTACGAGGGCAACGACCCATGGCGCTTAACGATGCTCGCCTCTCGATTAAAAGAGCTTCTCGTGCGCTTCGACCGCGAGCGACGCAAGCATGCGCCAGCAGACATGGAGCTCGCCGAGGCAGCAGTTTTGCCAAAGAGAGGCACTTCCGTCTGGCCGATTATTCGCTATATTCATCGCAGCTATCAGGACAATCTCACCTTATCGGACCTATCGCAGCGCTTCGGAATGAGCGTCTCGCGAATTAGCGAAGTCATCAAAGAAACGACAGGCCAGACGTTCGTCCATTTCGTTCACGATCTGCGTCTAAGGCATGCGAGCAGCCTGCTCGTCTCCACCGACAACAGCGTCGTCGATGTCGCGCTTGAGGTTGGGTTCGGCTCGTATAAGACGTTTGCGCGAATCTTCCGCGAACGAAAAGGCATGGTTCCGCTGGCATATCGCAAAGCGAAGCGAACTGGCATCAGTACGGAAAAATAGGCGACCGCATGATGCGGTCGCCTATTACCGCTCTCCGATCCGATCGCGATAATCCTGCGGCGTCTTATCCGAATACCCTTTGAACAGTTTGATGAAATGCGGAACGGCCTGATAACCGACCGCTTGCGCGATTTCGTATATTCGCTTATCACTGCTGCGCAGCATGTATGCAGCCAGCTCCATCCGGTAGCGCTGGATATAATCGCTCAGATTGGTCCCTGTCTCCGCTCTATATACTCTGGACAAGTAAGCCGGATGCAGGCCGACATGAGCCGCAATCGTCTGCAGCGACAGGTTGTCATTAAGGTTGCCCTCAATAAAAGCATGGACCTTATCAACAAGCCCCGCCTTCTGCTTCTCCCCGGCCTCCTCCGACTGCTCACGCAGCGAGCGGAATACATGGAATGCCCACTTCTCCAGCTGCTTCAAGGATGGCGCCGCTGGCATCAGCCCTAGAGAGGCACCCCCGCCTAGCTCGCTCAGCAGCTTTCCCCTCTTATGCGCCATATATTGATAGGCATTGGCAATGGAGAAATAAGCTTCATTCGCATGCTCCGGCGGATAGTGTGCATGCTGCAGCTCTTCGAATATTTCGATTAGCTTCTTCTCCGCCACGACCCAGTTGCCCGTATCCAGCAGATGAAGGAGCATCGGCGGCCGATACAGAGAGGTCAGCGTTTCGATCCGATTCTGATCCCGATTGTCAGCAATCCGCATGAAGACGCCCCGCTTCTCATCCGCGTCCTCCCTCATCCCTTTGATCGTCGACCGGTATAAGCCGGGCAAGCCCTCCGGGAAGCTCGCTCCGTTCTTAGCGATGAATACAGACAGGTTCTCATGCAGAAGCGCTTCCGCCTTCTTCTTAAACGTTGCCGCATAATTGTCCATCAGATGCAAATCGAGCCCAAGCCCCGCTGACATGCCAACATTCCCTTCTCTATTCGATGCCACGAGGAAAACAAGATATTCGTTCGAGTCGCGACTATGCCATACATGAAAGGCGTCGTTAAACACTTCTTCCGCCATATTCGAGACGGCATATTCAATCAGCTCACGGTCCTTGTTCTCGTATTCCTGCAGCCTGCCATCCAAGCGTACGATAAAAAGTCCGACCTGATGCTGCAAAGAGAACGGCAAGGCTAGCAAATTCAGCTTTCGAGCAAGCTCCGCAAACGGCACTCCGTTATCCCGCAGCAGTCTTGTCAGAAGCTCGCTTCGCAGAGCAGGTAAATTCTCCCTGAACGCATAAACGTCACGCTGCTGCTGCCTTTGCTGCTTCATTTCGGAAGCGATTTCCTCGGTCAGCTTGCTAAGCTTATCCCGCAGATGCTCCGAATTTACTGGCTTCATCAAATAGCCAGAAGTATTGTACGGCACGACGCTCTGTGCATATTCGAAATCCGCATAGCCGGACAACACGATAATTTTGACAGTTCGATCTATCTCTCGAATTTGTTTAATGAGTTCGATACCGCTCATCTCCGGCATGCGAATATCTGTAATCACAATCTGAATGCTGTGCTCACGGAAAAGACTAAGTGCTTCTTCACCCGAAAATGCTTTATGAATGCACGCAATGCCAAGTTCCTCCTTCGGCACAGTCGCAACGATGCTGTCGACTTGCGAAGGAATGTCGTCGACGATCAACAGTTGAAGCATCCTTAGTTGCCCCCTTCCTTAATGACCAGCGTCACCTTCAGTCCGCCAAGCGGAGACTGACCGATCGATAAACCCGAAGCATCTCCGAAATAATGCTTCAGCCGCTGATGTACATTCCGCAGCCCCAGACTGCCATTCTCGCTCGCCTGTATATTCAAGCTGTACCGAAGCAGCGATAATCGCTCCTCCTGCATACCGATGCCGTTATCCTCGACTGCAATTTCGCAGCCATCCTCTGTGTGGTGACCGGTAATTAGAACGCGAAACTCCCCTTTTTTACTCTCCATGCCATGCACAACCGCGTTCTCGACAAGGGGCTGCAGCAGCAACCGGGGCATTAACATTTTGAACAAGTGATCTTCCATATCCTCCTCGTATTGCAGCCGTTCAGACTGCATCCGATGAATTTCCAAGTAATTTCGAATTAATTCCATTTCATCCGCTAGCGAGGTCAACTGCTGCTCCGTTCGTGTCGTATAGCGGTAATATTGGCTCAAATGCTGCGTGAAAGCGATAATCGCCTTCGTCCGATCAAGCTGCGCCATACTTTGGATATAGGCAAAATTGTTATATAGAAAGTGCGGGTTAATTTGCGCTTGAAGATGTTTAAGTGACGACTCCTTCGCACGGAGCTGCTCCGTATACACTTTATCGATCAACGTTTGTATATCGTTCGACATGAGATTAAACTGCTCGATTAAATAAGCAAACTCGTTGTTCGGCCAGCGCTTTATCCGATGACCGTATTGACCCCTTCGGAGCGATTTGACAGCTCCTATTAAATCATAGATAGGCTTCTGCACATTGCGATACAACAGTGCCGCCGATGCAACGCCAAGAACAAGCAGGAGAATACCAGCTTCATAGAACTTGCGTTTACTATGCGCGATAGGCTCGAGCACCTTCTTCATCGGTTGAAAATCAACCAAGTACCACCCGAGTGTGGAGGAAAGCACATAATTGACAAGGTAAGGCTCATTATGATAATTCATCTTCACGGAGCCATCCGCAGGCTCAGGATCGCTCGCCTGAATTCGATTAAACTGCTCGGACATCGCCTTGATTAACTCGGGTTCGGATCCATGCGGAATGATTGGCGAGAGGCCCGGATGGTACAGAAACGGCTGACCGACGCTGCCCTGCATGAAGCGGTCAAGCATATTCACCAGGTTTTCCGATGCGAACGTAACTTCCACGAACATATTGGGCTCTGTGGACCGATTGGGCGACTCGAATGGAGTGGTCAAATGACGCACGAATGCTTGTTCCACACCGCGTTCCGTAAAGATGTGACGGTAGTCCCAGCGCTCCTGAGATAGATGATCGTTGAAGTAGGCCAAGTCATACTGCTGTTTCGAATTCGTAGATACCGCAAGATTCGCAAGTGGAGAATAGACCGTGAATTCATTGTCCCATTCGAAGGTGGTGGATTGCATATCGAGCTTCTGCAGCAGCAGCCGTTTCGATTCCAATATGGAGTAGGTGGGTTCGGTGGATGAACGGAACTGGAGCTGTACCGCATCCGGGTCCGTAGCAATGACGAAAGCGGCCCGCCATAAGCGGTCCGCCTCTACATTCATTTGCTCCACAAAAAACCGGATCCGATTCAGGTTAACCTGCAGTAGCTCCTGCTCGACGACGTCGGTACTTGTCTTATTCGACGAATTGTACATCAAGAAGATCGGAACGAGCATCAGAACGATAACGATCATAATTCTCGTAAATATGTTTACCCTGTTTCTCACTCGATTCAATCCCGTCCTTTTGAAGCATTTTCGCCTACGATTTCACGGAGCCTAGCACAATTCCTTTAACGAAGTATTTTTGCAGGAATGGATACACAAGCAGAATCGGCAGCGCGCCGATAAAGATTTGGGCAGTCTTGATCGTTCGGCTTGAGAAATTCGCTACACTATCCGATGTTACTCCGATACGTGATAGATTGTCACTTACGATCATGGAGTGCAAATAACTAGAAAGCGGATAGCCATCGGGATTCGTCATATAGATGACACCGTCAAACCATGAGTTCCAGTGGAAGACCATCGTGAACAAAGACAACGTTGCAATGGAGGCCATCGAAACCGGTAAATATACGCTCCACAGCACTCTTAAGTGACCAGCTCCATCAATATAAGCCGCTTCTTCCAGATCGACTGGAATCGTGCGAAAGAAGTTGAGCATCAGAATTATATTCCATACGCTGACGGCCGAAGGCAATACTAGCGACCAAATGGAATCGATCAGATGAAGCTTCGTGATCAGAATATAGGAAGGAATCAAACCTCCCGAGAAGAGCATCGTAAACACGAATAGCCACATATAAATTTGGCGCCCTGGAAATTTGTTGCTCGTCTTGGACAAGCTATATGCGGCCATTGTGACGACAATCATGGAAACAATCGTCCCTAAGATTGTCCGCTCTGCACCGATCCATAAGGATCTGAGAAACTTCTCATTGCCTAGCGTCTTGACATAAGCGTCCGTCGTGAAGCCCACCGGCCAGAAGTTGACGATATTCGCTGTTGCCGCGGCCCGCGAACTGAAAGAAACAGCAAAGATATGGATAAGCGGCATAATGCACAGCAAGCCGAGCAGGCATAGAAATATCGTGTTTGCAATCGTAAATAACTTATAGCTCCGAGAGCGGTAAAGCATATTTCAACCTCCTTAGAAAATCCGGTAGTTCGCCAATTTGTAGGCCAATCTGTAGCTGATGATAATCAGAATAAGGCCGACGACAGACTTGAACACGCCAACCGCTGTTCCGAAGCTGAATTGAGAGTTGTTTAACCCTTCCCGATATGCGAACGTATCAATAATATCTCCGTGTGAGAATACAAGCGGGTTGTAAATGTTTAAGATCTGATCAAAGCCCGCATCCAATATCCGACCGAGCGACAGCGTCGCTACAACGATTACGATTGGCAGCATAAGTGGAATTGTGATCGACTTCACTTGCTGCCAGCGGGTAGCGCCATCAATTTCAGCCGCTTCATACAGCGACGGATTTATGCCGACTAACGTTGCTAGGAAAATAATCGCGGAGAACCCGAATTCTTTCCATACATCGCTAATAATGACCGTAAATCGGAACCAAGGACCATTTCCGAGGAAAAAGATCTTCTCCATGCCAACTGTAGCGAGAACGCGGTTTACAATCCCGCCCTCCGTTGAGAGGATATCGATCAAGATGCCCCCTAGAATAACCCAAGACAAGAAGTGAGGCAAATAGACAAGTGTTTGCACAACTCGCTTGAACACGACTTTTCTGACTTCATTAAGCAAGAGCGCGAAAACAATCGGAATAATCAAGTTAAAAAGCAATTTAAATGCGGCAATAATTAACGTATTCATTATGATCTGCTTGCCGTCGGGATAGGTAAACAGATAATGGAAATGGTCAAGGCCCACCCAAGGCGAATTTTTCATCCCAACCCACGGCTGATAATCTTCGAAAGCTATGATTATCCCAACCATAGGAATGTAAGAAAATATGATGCATAATACGATTGCCGGCAGCAAAAGCATATGGAACGGCCACGTTTTTTTCCAATACGATAGCACCTTGCACCCTTCCTTTCATAAGAAAAACAGAGGAGTAGCTGCAGCTTTAGACTACCGCGGTCCCTCTGTCTCTCATTCATGCGGTTTTTCCATCCTTACTGGTTCTTCGCATACCAATCATTAACTTCTTCCGTAATCTTCTCTCCGCCGTTCGCGAGCCATTCCTTGACGAATTCATCAAAATACTCGATCGGCTTATCGCCATAAATGATCTTCAGATAAGCCTCTGTAGCGAGCTTCTGAAGCAATTGACCTTTGGATTTCATCGTCGGCGTCACAGGTCCGGTGAAGTAGTTTTTACCTTCGGTGATGCCTTGGTTAATCCGTACGCCTGCAGCTTCGATCTGCTTACGCTTCATCGCTTTCACATCGACTTCTCTGGAAGTGAGAGCGTCTGCGTTCGGATCAGCCAGGAACTTCTTAACCGGCTCGTCATTGGAGAACGGAATCGTCGTTACGCCGCCTGCAAGAATATTCGTGGTCATGAATCGCATATCCATCTTGCTGCCGTCTTTGAGCGGCCATTTGTCTTCCGGTACACCGTTTTCCTTGAAATCAGCCTTTATGACTTTGCCGTCAACGGTAACATAGTCATAACCTTCCATGAAGCCGTTCTTCCAGCTTGGGTCGTAGTACGGGTCGCCGTCTTGCTCCAAGCCCTTCGCGAACATCTTATTGAAGTATGCGAACCATGCTTCGATATTTTTGAAGTCTTTGTTGAATACAGTGAAGCCTGCAGTGAGCGGCTTCTCTGCGCGGCCTACTTTGCCGTCAGGACTGGCAGGGAGCGCATAAGGCTCGAAGTCTGCTTTAGCATCAACCTTTGCAGCATCGCTAAGCGGCCAGTCGCCCATCCAGAATGGTCCGAAGATAACGCCTGCCTTACCGCTTGCAACCAGCTCCGACGTTTTCATCGGATCCTTAATGCCTGCTTCTTTATCAATATAGCCTTTGTTCATCCAGTCTTTCATCGTTTCCAGGTACTTCTTCGCATCCGGATGGATTGCGCCGTAGCTGAGCTTACCGTCTGCGCCTTTGTTCCAGAAGCTGCGGACATCGTAGGTGTTGATCATTTGATCAGTAAGCGCTCCAACGATTGCATCCGTCTGCCCCATCCACGTCCAAGGTCCTTCTTTGAGCGGTACAGCGAGACCGACTGTGTCATTCTTTCCGTTCTTATCCGGATCGTTCTCCGTGAACTGCTTAATAACTTCTTCAAATTCAGCCAGCGTAGTCGGTGCTTTCAGACCGAGATTATCGAGCCAATCCTTGCGCACCCACATGACCGTTCCTTCGTCGCCCATGAAGAAGGCAGGAATACCGTAAATATGGCCGTCCTTCTTCACTTCGCCCATCGTATACGCTAGCTTCTCCAGCATCTTCTTGTACTCTGGATGCGCGTATTTCTCGATCGCTTCATCAAGCGGCATCAGCTTATTCGCTTGAAGCATACTTTGCAGGATTTCTCCGGAGGTTCCGAATACATCAGGCAGTTTGCCGCCGCTCGAGAGCAGTAGGCGCAGCTTCGTATCGTAGTCTTCCGGCTTCGTTACGATAAAATCATATTTAACCTCGATACCGATATTGTCTTTCATCCAAGTAAGTATTGCATTGTTTTCCATCGACTCCCCTGGTTTAAAGGCATTGCCACGGGAAGCACCGTCATCCGTAACAGCAGATGTAATGGTAACCGGCGGATCGAATTTCTGTTTCCAGACCTCAGTTGGCTTCGCATCGTTAGTGGAAGCTGGAGCGTTCTGAACCGCTGCCTGATTGTTGTTAGCCGCAGCCCCTTCGTTGTTACTCGTGTTATTGTTGTTCGAACAGGCGGCTAACGTCGGCAGCATGCTAATCACAAGAGAAAGCGTTGCCAACTTTGTGTACTTTGCATAACGTTTCATGTTTTACCCCTTTTCTATTTGATCGTGGTACAACTTGATTATAGGGGGAGAAACAGGGAGATGAAATAGACCGTTTTTTACATTATTCGTAAATTGTACATTTTTGGTTTACGTTTTTGATATTTGTATCTTATTTCATGCGTTTAAATGCACAAAACGTAAACCAATTTGTCAAAAATACATATCTACTGTCAGCATACCGTTCAACGTTTACAAGTAAAAAAAGCGCCGCGTTATACGCGGCACTTGGCTTTTTACATCCTATTCGATTATTTATTAGACCCGGTGTAGGCTCTTGCCCTTCTGCTCTTTCACTTCCCGCCACATTCGGCGCCATGCTTCGCTATCGGTCAGCACGCTTTCCGGCTCTAACCGGCTGCGCACGACGAACGAAGGATGCACATCGCGACCGGATGCCGCGCCTGTCTTATGATAACGCAGGTCGACCGACCATCTGACAATGTCCGATCGATTCGCGATGCCCCGGTGCGGCGTATATTTGCTCATGATGACGAGGCTGCCCTTCGTGCATTCGGCAAGAACAGGCGACACCTGCGGCAGCATCTCCGGTACAATCGAAGTGCCGCCTTCGGCGCGATGATTGATATACCCCTGCTTGAACACATGGGGCATTACTTCCATACAACCGGTCTCCGCGGTCGCATCGACGAGCGGCAGCCAGAACGTAATGATCTCCGACGCTTCGGAGTCAGGCGCGGTAACGGCGCAATCCTGATGCCAAGGGACATTTTGAAAATAATCCGGATCCTCCGAGCCCACACTGGAAGCTGGCAGCTTCGCGCGGATATGCTGGATCGGATTGCAGCTCAGCTCGGTGCCGAGGAGGCATTCGACGACATCCAGCAGATTCGGATTGGCAAGAAATCGGAACATCGCTTCGCCAAGATACCCATTAATGTCGAAGCCTCGGCCAATCTCCCGGCACTGAGCATGCAGCAGCATATACCGCCGCTCGAACGGCTCGTCCTCGTAGAGTTCCTGTAGCTTGCCTTCTGCATGGAGCGCACCAGCTCGCGCATCAATTTCCGCTGACAATTCATTGATGACTGGCTGAAGATCCTCGCTTGTGAATACATTCGGTACGATAAGATAGCCTTCTGTCTGATAACTGATGATTTGCTCGATGGATAATCGCATGCCCACGCACCCGCCTTTTCTCCAGCAAACTATTCGATTTTCGCTACTTGTACGCGCCCTGAGAAGAACGTCGCACCTTTCCCCATATCTGCCACGCGGTCCGGCGTCAGCGCATTGACAAGCGCCTTGCCATCCTTGCCGTCTGCCCATAATCCCTGCATAACGACAACGCCTGAGAGCACATCATCGCCGACAGCCGCTGTCAGTTCGCAGTCTCCACGATCGTTCCACACTTTAATCGCGTCACCGTCTTCTATGCTCAACCCCGATGCATCGGAGCGGTTCATATACAGCCTCGGCGTCTTCTCCAGCTTTACATGCTTCTCATTGTTCGAGAACGTCGAGTTGAGGAAATTATGATTCGCCGTCGGGATGAACAGGAATGGGTACGGACCGTCATCGACAAGCGGCGTGTAGGTCGGCATCGGCGGAAAGCCCTTGCGCTCCATTCGTGCCGAATATAGCTCAATTCGTCCGCTCGGCGTACGCAGCTTGCCTGGAAACAATGGCTTCACGTCAGCCTTGATTGAACCGTGCTCCTTCAGCCCTTCAAGCGTAATCGCTGCGATATTGCGATTGTTCGGATTGTTAAGCGCCTGCTCGATCATCTTATCATCCGAGTCACGAAACGCTTCTTCCTCGTAGCCCATCCCTGCAGCAAGCAGTCGGAACACATCGCTGTTCGATTTGCTCTCGCCATACGGCGCTGCGACCGGCTGCTGCAAATGCACATAATGATGCCAGTAAGACAGGTATAGATCGGTATTCTCAAAAGCAGATGTAGCCGGCAGCACAATATCCGCGTATGTCGCCGTTTCCGTCAAGAACAGATCATGCACAACGGTAAACAAGTCTTCGCGTGACAGTCCCTCTCTTACCTTGCTAGCGTTCGGCGCCACAACTGCTGGGTTCGCGTTAAAGACGTAGAGCGAGGAAAGCTTCTGGCCCTCTGGCTCCATCAACGCAATGCCAAGCAAGTTCATATTGATCTCTTGCGCACCGCTCTCCGCTCGGAGATCAGGACGTTCCAAGGCCGGCTTATTGATCATCAAATAGCCGCCGTTGCCTTTAATAGCGCCGCCTCCGCGTTTCAGCCACTGCCCAGTGAGCGCCGGTAAGCAAGCAATCGCGCGAGTCGTCATACCGCCGTTGTCATGATGCTGCGGCCCGTTGCCGATCCGGATGAACGCGGATTCCGCTTCGCCGTACATACGCGCGAGCTTGTAGATATCGTCTACAGGCACACCTGTAATCGACGATACCAGCTCCGGTGTGTACGACTTCACATGCTCCCGCAGCTGCTCATGTCCGGTCGTAAACTCAGCCATAAATGCTTCATCGGCGTAGCCTTCCGCGAACAAAATATGCATCACACCAAGTGCCAGTGCTGCATCCGTACCTGGCAGAATCGGAATGAACCAATCCGCCCATCTAGCTGTCCGGTTGCGGTGCACATCAATGACGACGACTTGCGCCCCTTGCTTGCGCGCTTTCTCGGAGATCGTCACTTGATGCATATTGGTGCTGACGGCGTTAATGCCCCACATGATGTGAAGCTTCGCGTGAACGGTTTCCTCTGGGTCCGTCCCGTAGCTGCCGCCCATCGTATAGCCGTAGCCCTCCGTGCCCGCTGCTTCGCAGATGGAATAGATGAGCTTGCTTGCGCCCATACGGTTGAACATGCGCCGGCCCATGCCTTCCGTGCCGATCCGACCCATATTACCGTAGAAGCTATAAGGGAGAATGGCTTCCGGTCCTTCCTCTTCGATCAACTGCTTCCATTTCGCAGTGATCGTGCCAATCGCTTCGTCCCAAGTGATGCGCTCGAACTGGCCGCTTCCCTTGGGACCTACCCGCTTCAGCGGATATTGCAAACGGTCCTTGTCATATATACGCTCCGTCATATTGCGGACTTTATTGCAGATTGCCCCTTGTGTTACAGGGTGGTCCGGGTCGCCTTCAATGCGAACAATACGCCCGTTCTCCTTGTGAACAAGCAGTCCGCACTGATCCGGACAATCGAGTGAACAAACCGATGGAAAAACGCCATTCTGCTCGGTTGTATAAGCCATAACCTTCGTACGCTCCTTCCAAAACAAAACCATCTTCATCTATTATACAGGGGAGCGCCCAATTACGCGATGTCACCGAACTGAATTTCCACCGTCCACAACGAGCACCTGCCCGGTAATTTGCCGGCTCATATCCGACGCCATGAAGAGCACCGCATCGGCGATATCCTCGCCTGTCTGCATCCGCCCAAGCCCCATACGGCTCATATGTGCGGTAATATTCGCTTCATCCATGCCTGCCGTTTTCCAGCGGGCCATCTCACCTTCGGATGCGATCCATCCAGGCTGCACACAATTGACCCGTATGCGGTGCTGCGCCAATGCTTTGGCGAGATTACGGGTTAAGGTGACGATCCCCCCCTTTGAGACAGCATAGGCGAGAGTCGCCGGTTCTCCGGCATTCGCGTGGTTCGAGCCGATATTAATGATCGCACCGCTGCTACGTTCAATCATGCTAGGCACGACAGTTTGGCAAAGCATGAACGTGCCTTTGAGATTAACGTCCAGCACATGATCCCAGAAAGCCTCATCCATCTGCAGCATGTCGCAGCGCGGGAAGATACCCGCGTTGTTCACTAGCACGTCAACAGTTCCGAAATGGCCTGTCGTCTCGGCAACGAGCGCCTCGATATCTGATCGCTTCGAGACATCGCACCTGACAAAATGAACCTTCGACGCGTACCCATCCTCCGACAACTCCCTCGCTGTCGCCACACCGCTCTCATCCACATCAGCAATGACGACATGCGCACCGCATTGCAAGAACCGAAGGGCGATCGCTCTGCCGATGCCCCTTGCCCCACCAGTAACGATGACGCTCTTCTGCTGAATATCGCGAAGCGGCGCTGTCATGACAGCAGCGATTCCTTGCGTGCTGCCGCTTCATAAGCAGTCGCTGGCATTTGCGTTGCAAGCTTGCCGCCGCTAATGTCGATCATCGTCCCCGTAATGTAGCCTGCGAGGTCCGATGCCAAGAAACAGATCAAGTTCGCGATGTCATCCTTGTTGCCCCAGCGGCGCAAAGTGAGCGTATCCAGCAGCCGATTCTGACGCTCCTCCGTCTGCTCGGCAAAATGATTCATTTCCGTTGGAATCATGCCAGGTGAGTAGCAGTTCGCCGTAACATTGTAGGGACCCAGCTCCCCGGCTAGAACCCGGGTAAACTGCTTAACGGCTGCCTTCGAAGAAGCGTACGCTGCACTGCCATAGGAAGGGACAATCGCGGCAAAAGAAGCCGCATTCAAGATACGCCCTGACCGCTGCTCCCTCATAATCGGCGCAACTGCCTGACACATCAGAAACGTGCCCTTCATGTTAATGTCCATATTGGCATCCCATATCTCTTCCTTCAGCTCTTCCACGATGCCGCCGCTTGCCACGCCTGCATTGTTGACCAGAATATCTATGCGGCCGAAGCGGCTGCGCACCTCTTCGACGACTTCTGCAATCTGCTTCGCATCGCGTACGTCACATACGAACTGAGCTCCAGACAGCTGCTGTTCGGCGAACGCATGCCCAAGGTCCCCGAGCAGTTCTGCCCGAATATCCGTGCCGATTGTGACAACACCTTCCTGTGCGAGCGTCATGGCGATATGCCTTCCAATACCTCTGCCAGCACCTGTGACAATGGCTACCTTGCCCCTAAGATCGATAATCATGAGACCGCCTCCGATTGTTAGAGAATGCGCTTTCATGTTACCATTCGGGTAGTTAGTATGGATTTACATAAAGGTGATTGTTTTTTGGACTTTTCCGAAAATAATTCATGGGGGCGGTGTTCATCTATTGGCCACTTCGATCTCTCCAGCCGCAAGACCAACGACACTTCGCGAGCTATCGCCTGTCATCCACTGGGCGCAGCCGCATAACCGAGCGCCCGCGTTCAAATGGAGCCGCCGCATCTACGATTTCCAGCTGCTGTACGTGAAGCATGGCGAGCTGCGTGCCACAATTGAAGGGGAAGCATCGCTGAAGGTACGGGCCGGCAGTCTCCTCATTCTGCCTCCGTGGCTCCACCACCGGATTGAGGTGCTATCGGAGCCGTATGCGGAGCTGCTTGGGGTTCATTTTGACTTTTTCGAAACATCCGAGGTTACGTATTCGATCCTAGTAGACGAGCAAGCGCCGAATGTGGAGCTGCTTTGCCATATCCCGTATTTGCAGGACAAACCGATCTTCATGGAGCTTCTCTTCAATACGGTATCGCCTCGAATCATCTCTTTGCTCGAAAATATCATTCAGGAGTGGAATGAAAAGCAGCAAGGGTACGAGGTCATCTGCAGCGGGCTGATGGTTCATCTCATTACGCTGCTCGTACGGCATCAGAACGAGCGCCGCGGCCTCTCGCATCCGAAATACGAGAAGCAGCTGCTTCAGCTCGCAGAGGAAATTCGGTCTGACTTCAGTCGCAGATGGACAAGCGCGGAGATGGCGAAGTATTTGAACGTGCACGAGGATTATATGAGCAGGCAGTTCAAGTCGATGATGGGCATCGGGCCGAAAAAATTCGTGCAGTCGGTGCGCCACCAGGAGGCGAAGCGGCTGCTGCGGGAGACGGACCAGACCATCGAGTCCATCTCCGCGGCAGTCGGCTACGAGGACTTTCATTATTTCAGCCGTATCTTCAAGCGGTGGGAGGGCATGTCGGCAATGCAATTTCGGAAGCTATCGCGGATGATATGAGAAATGTCGGCTGCTACCGTTTCCATTAATGCTTCGGCTCTGCTACCGGATAGCCGATCAGTTCTTTACGCAGCAGGCGCTGAGCTTTCGCGGAGAGCTCGTCATACGTCTCCTGCGGAATTTGAATCGTGCCTGCGCTCGGTCCGTTCGCTGAATAGATCAGCGCGATGTTCGGACGGTGTTTGTCCGAGTGGTTCGGCGTGCCGCGGTGCCACACTCTGTCATCTCGAATGAGGATGGAGCCTGCTGGCATTAACATTTTAATATAATGCATATGCTCTGCGAGCTTCGGCTTACTGAACGCATTCGACGCATACCAGCTGTCCGGATGCAGATGCGTCCCGCCTGGCCACACTTCCATCGGCCCGTTGTTCTCTGTCACATCAACGAGCGGATAGTTGACCACTAGGTTCGCGATCGGCAAATTCGCATCATACCGGTCACCATAACGTGACGATGTATCCGCATGGACAGGCTGCTTCGTCTTACCTCCCGGCATCGAAGTGTTTGTTGCAAAATACGTCATAAAGCAGTCTTTACCCAGAATTTGATCCGCGATCTCCGTGACGAACGGATTTGCAATGACCGCCTCATCGCAGAATGGCTTGATGAATGGCAGGTAGAGCCTCACATGGTTCGTGCCGTCGTTAAACCCGTTGCCCGGATTCAGAATTTCTTCGCGATGCTGCTCAAAGTAAGGGTCCAGAATGGACACATAGCTGTTAAACAACTCCTCGATCTGCGCTCTTGGCAGGACTTCCTCAAACAACACATACCCATTCACCTTAATCAATTGCACAGCCAGTTCCAGCGTCTCAGGCGATAACCGCCCACTTGCTAATTCTTCAGCGCTAAGTCTCATCCTCGTACATCCTCCCATATCGGTTTGATTGCGTTGATTTCACTTAAACGTTTTGGGTAATTTATATCCAATTGTGAGCGGGATCTGGCTGCTTTTTTACCGTAATTTCTTGGTGCTCTCCCGAACGATCAGCTCATTATTCAGCACCACGTTATGATCGATTTGCTTGCCTTCGAGCATCTCGATGAGCAGCTTCGCCGCTGCCCAGCCCATGTCGTATTTGTTTTGATGAATCGTCGTCAGCTTCGGCACGCAGTAAGAGGACAGAATAATATCGTCGTAGCCGACAACGGATACCGAGTCCGGCACTTTTCTGCCCCGCTTCTCGAGCGCGCGCATGGCGCCAAGTGCCATCAGATCACTGGAACAGAACACCGCCGTAACACCCGGATGCTCGTCCAAAATCCGCTGCATTACCTGCTCGCCGCCATCCTCAGAGAACTCACCATCCCATATTTTGGACTCATCATACGCAATCCCGTTGTCCGAAAGCGCTTTCTTAAAACCTTTCAAACGCTGCTCGCTCACATGCGCCGCCGGGTACCCGTTAATCATCGCAATATTGGTATGGCCCCCGTCAATCAAATGCTGAACAGCTTTGCGAACGCCATCGATATTATCGGTCGTTACATTGCCTAGATGCTCGTTCGAGAACGGTATATCAATGAGCACACAAGGGAATTTCGACTTCTGGATGACTTCCTCTAGGTACGGATCATCCACTCTAAGCCCGAAGATGATGGCCCCGTCGACGTTGCGCTCCTTGCACAAATTGTAATACGACTTGATCCGCTGCTTAGACGGACTCGTGCTGAAGAGCAATATATCGTAATTCATCTCGTTCGCCCGTTCATTGATGCCTATCAGAATGTCAAATGCGAGAGTGTCTTTCCCGCCCGTATATTTCAGTTCTGAGAAAATAACGCCGATCGTGTTCGTCTTGCTCGATACTAGGCTACGCGCAACCGCATTCGGCGAATAGTCCAGCTCATCGGCAATCGTCTTGATCTTCTGCTTCGTTTCCTTACTTACATCGTCATAGCCGTTCAGCGCCCTGGACACCGTTGTTATCGATACTCCGGCAATCTTCGCAATATCTTTAATCGTCGCCATACGATCCACCTGCCAAAGTATGTAGTGTTCTTCCTCTCTCTAGATTAGCCTTTTACACCGCCGCTGACTACACTTTGTTGTACTTGCTCCTGCGCCAGCATATACAAGATAATGCTCGGCAACGTGACCAGCGTCAATGCTGCGAACAGCTGTGTGTAGTTATAGGAGAACTGCTCGGTGAAGAACTGCAGCGCAACCGGAAGCGTCCGATTCTCCGCTGAGGATGTCAACATAAAGCCGTAGAAAAATTCGTTCCAATTGCCGAGGAACATCAAGATGCCCGCCGTCGACAGCCCTGCCTTCGCAAGCGGTAAATTGATATAGAAGAACACTTGCCAGAAGCTCGCCGATTCCATATAAGCGGCTTCGTCCAGCTCCCTCGGAATGGACAGAAACGTTGCACGCAGAATGAACAGCGATACCGCCAGGCCAGCTGAGATATAGACGACAATGAGCGCAAGTCTCGTATCGTACAGCCCTGTCAAATTAATAAAAGAGAAGATTGGCTGTGCGGTCGCATGTCCCGGGATAAGAAGTGTCACCGAGAACAAGATGAACAGTACTCTTTTGCCGACAAAATCGAACTTCGCGAACGAATACGCCGCAAGTGCATAGAACAATAACGCAACCAGCGTCGACGTGACGGAGATCAACACCGAGTTGAACGTATTGCTTAAGAAATTGTTCATCTGCAGCACGGAATAATAAGCATGGAAGTTAATCTCTGTCGGAAGAGCGAATGGCTTATTCAATATTGCTTTGTTCGATTTGAAGGAGGAGACGACAATCCAGAGAAGAGGCACAAGCGAGATACAAACTGTAAATAGAAGCACCAAGTAATTGAAAAATTGGATCACACCGCGTTTCAAATAGTCAGCACTCATCAGCAGGCACCACCCATCAGTTGTAGACGCTTTTGTTCATTCGGAACACTTTCGTCGTAATGGCAAGAACACCGATGCCGAGTATAATCATGATCGTCGCGACCGCATTGGCATAACCGAATTGATAATTAATAATGCCGTCATAGAGCATGACCGAAATATTATAAGTCGAGTTGCCCGGTCCACCTTTCGTCGTCAAGAAGATCGCTTCGAACATTGTAATCCGCGCAATGACAGACAAAATGACGGAAGTGCCGAGCGAGCCGCGAATGAGAGGAAGGTTGATGCGCCAGTGGATCTGGGCTTCTGTCGCGCCGTCGATCTTCGCTGCTTCATGCAATTCCTTCGGAATCGCCATCAAATCGGACAGGACAAGCAGCGTCACGATGACGGCATAGAACACCCATGTTAAGCTGATCGCCGAGAACGCATATTGCGTGTCGAAGAACCAGTTCGTATGGAAGTTTGAGAAACCAAGCTTGCGGATGAAGTTATTCAACAGACCCATCTGGTCGTTGAAAATAAACCTGTATATAATCGCCCATGCTGATACCGCGATGACATTCGGAATCATAAACACGCCACGAACAAACCGCCAGCCAACCGGTCGCTTGAAAATAATGAATGCCACGAGCGCGCCGAAGGGCACGTGAATGAAGGCGGCGATAATCGACCATTTGAACAGGTTGATCAAGGAAACCGTTAGCGAGTTGTCATCCGTGAAGATCATCTTGTAGTTATCGAATCCTACAAGCTTCGGTGCATTAAATCCGTTCCACTCGGTAAACCCGGTCGTAAACACAGTTAGTATCGGCACGAAGTAGAACGTCAGAAACACCAGCAAGGTCGGTACAATAAATAGGTACACCCATAATTTATTGTATTTGTACATGACTGAACCCCTTTCCATACGCGAGCGGTAGGTAGGTGAAACATGTATGTACAAGAAGCGCATTAGCGACTGCTGCTATGCGCTTCTTGTGGATATGGCTGTTATTTCTTGAACTTCTCCGCCGTGTCGGTCATAGCTTTACAGAACTGTTCTGGCGTCATATCGTTCGTTGCTAGAAGCGGCAAGTTCTTCGCGAACAGATCGGATACGGATTGGGGCACGATGTCATAGATCAAACGATTCAGTGTCTTCATTTTCGCGCCGACTTCGTCATTCAGCTGTCTCATAATCGGGTTCAGCTTCGCTTTGGACTCCTCTGGCATCGGCATTTTCGGTGCGAAGCCGCCTTCCGCGACGAGAAACGCATTCAGCTCTTCAGGCGAGTAGATGAACTTGAAGTACTCGATCAAACCGTCGATCTCCTCTTGCGGAGTGCCTGTAGGGATTGAGTACCAATAGCCGTCTGCAGAGCCAAGCGCAACACCGCCAGGATAAATGGTTGCTCCTACTTTGTCAGCGAAGCCTTCTGCTACTTTATCCGTGTTGCCGAAATCACCGACCATCCATGGGCCGTTCGCAATTGCTGCCGTATTCTCGCTGAAGAATTCATTCGCAGCGATCGAATACGTCGCGCCAAGAGCGGACTTCGTCGTATAATCTTGGAGCAGCTTCTGCACCTTCGTGAATGTATTGATCCAGAGCGGCGAATTGAAGTTTGTTACAATATCGCCCTTCGTCAGAATCTGCTGACCCTCCGGATCGGATGCGATCATTGCAGATGCGAGCAGCATTGTCGTCCAGCCGTTCTCTCCTGTCATCAACGAAAGAGGTGTAACGCCTGCAGCTTTCAGCTTATCCAGGTCGCTGAAGAAGCCGTCCCATGTATCAGAGAAGCCAGTGAGGCCTGCTTTTTGCAGCAGCTCCTTATTGTAGTACATGCCGATTGGACGCTCAAATGCAAGCGGAAGCGATATGATCTTGCCGTTCTTATCCGTGTTATATTTAACAGAATCATCAATGAGTACATCCTTGATTTCTGGGCTGTTATCGATGTAAGGCTTAAGGTCAGCGAGGTCACCGTTGTTAATCATGATGTCGGCAAGCTCTTTGTCGACTTCAATGAGTGGTGGAAGTTTCTTCTGCTGGTAGAGCAGCTTGATCTTCTTCGAGTATTCGTCTTGGACGATTTCTTCAATCTCGATCTTGTATTTGCCAGCGAATTTCTTGTTGAAGCGTTCGATCTGAGGAAGGAAGAAGATTGCGCCAACGTTATTGCCAGTTTTGTAGCTTGGAAACTTGATGACGACTTCTTTGCCGCTGGCTGCATTGTTCGAGCCGGTATTGGAAGAATCCGAGCTGCTGTCATTCGCTGCGTTGCCGCTGTTGCCGCTGTTGCTGCTATTGTTGCCATTATTACTGCCGCATGCCGCGAGCGAGAGAATAAGAAAAATCGCTACGAGTAAGAAACTAATTTTTTTCACAGTTAAACCTCCCCAATTGGTTAGCTGTCTCTTCAAGCGCAACCTGAAGTGTGACTGATATTATGGTAGCGGTTACATTACTATGAACAAAAATAGTGGAACGGTTCACTGTCCCTCCTTTACACGATGAATGGCTACAACCCCTATTTCCCGAAACGTTTAAGTCCGACAGCGACTTCATTATAATTTCATCTGATAGCGAAAACAAGGCGGTTTTTGTAGGTGATGTAAACTGATTCTGGAGCCCTATCCACTCGACGAAAAAGACGCTCCTGCGGCGAGGAACGTCTTTTAATTGCATTATTTGCGGGTCGCTTAAGTAAGCCCGGTGCTACCGAAGTACGATCTTCACATCGTACTAAGCCTTAGTTCATAAAAATACTGCACGATGGGATGCTTTAACTTTATCCTATCGCCCATGTTCAAAACGCGTTTTTTTCCAACACGTCTGTCAACCAATGCCAAAATATTCAACAAAATATCCTGGCTCTCCATACTCACCTCTATAGATTGGGATAAAAATTTAGTAGCTATAACATTAAAGTTTGATTTACTTAATGATGACTGTGCTAACATGAGCTCCTTTGCAAATTCAGATATTTTTCTACCTCTTGCAATTACTTTTAGGCGCTCCTCCGGAACTTGCCCCTTGGTTTCTTTTCTGATCGCTTCCAATTCATCATTATGGATAGGAATTTGGATCGTTGGATCATTCTTAATTTCCAGCTCCGTCTGATACCATCGGATTAATGTCGTTGCATCACTCATATTGAGTACATTCTTTTTATCAACGGCAATATAACAAAGTCCTGCTTTATCGGGTAAATAACGGTAGCTGGTTGAAAGATATTGGACCCTACCCAATAACGCAGGGCTGAGAAAACTCTCCAGTTGTTGCTTCAATTTGCTCCAGGACATGTGATCCTCCTATGTTCAATACGATGCATACCTATTATGGCAGTCATTCTGCTATCCATCATACAATAAACGGGCACATCAAACCTACTTCGTACTGCTTTCCAATATGTTCGCATGAAAAAAAACCAAACGGAAACTCTACCGTTTGGCTTCTTCTTATATACTGCAAGCACTCATCATCCGACCGTATTATTACCTTTTTGCTTTATAAAACTCATGATACAGCTTCATCAGCGCCCGCTTCTCAATGCGCGACACATAGCTCCGTGAGATACCAAGCTCCTTCGCAATTTCCCGCTGCGTCCGCTCTTCCCCACCTGCAATCAGCCCGAACCGGCCGACGACGACTTCCTTCTCGCGGTCATCCAGTATATCTAGATTTTTATAGATTTTGCTCTTCTCAATCTTCAGCTGAACCTTCTCCGCCACATCATCGGCTTCGGTGCCGAGAATATCGATCAAAGTAATTTCGTTGCCCTCTTTATCCGTCCCAATCGGATCATGCAAGGATACGTCCTTGCGTGTCTTCTTGAGCGATCTCAAATGCATAAGTATCTCGTTCTCTATACAACGAGCCGCGAACGTCGCTAGCTTCGTGCCTTTGCCGGTTTGGAAGCTCTCAATTGCTTTAATGAGCCCGATCGTGCCGATTGAGATCAAGTCCTCCAAATCTTCGCCAGTGTTGTCGAATTTTTTGACGTTGTGTACACAACCCGATGTCAGACTGCTTTCATCAAATATGACATAGAGCAATACCTTATGGTAGAAATTCAATAAAAAGTAAAGGTGTTCTCTGACCTTTCATCGTGTCTTACGACCAGCTCGTTTTTCCTTTGCCTCTATCGTTGTCCAGAAAGTAAATCCAAGATGGAGCTGTTTATCATCATCGATTCCTGAATTAATTACTTTATATATACCATTGTTACTATAACCATTAAATTGCTCAAGTCCTCGTAGAAACCTAAAGCATTCTTGTAGATTTACAAATTCACTTTCTGGTCGACCATCTTCTTTTAGATACACAGGTATCCAACTTGTATTTTTCTTAATTGCAGCAGTCTCCATTCAACTCTTCCCCACATTTCTAAAATCAAAGTCAAATAACTTAATTTTCATTCATTCCAAAATTTATACTTAGAAGTTTTCTCTTGTAGAGATTTTCAATTCCAATTACTTCTTCAGCGGTCAGGGTTTTAGGCAGCACCTGTAAGATAGTAAACTGAAAATTTTCAAATCGATTTGGAAAATCTCTTAATACAGAAATCATACCTTTATTACCGCCATGTTTTGTCTCTATGTAGTTCTTCCACCTGTTCAACAGTCCGCCAGAACCATATGCAGACCCTACATATAATTTACCACTCGTCTTATCGGAAATTAGATAAATAGCATATATCGAGGATAATGCGGCATGCCAATTTTCGTACAGGGTTGAATCTTTTACAATCTCGAGTAACTCTCCCGTAACTCAATAACACCTCTTCAAAACCATTAAAGGCTAACCTAGGGTTCTCCTGTATCGCAAGTATTGCCTTCTCATTTGTTGCCCATTGATGCCACGAAATTGTTGACTTGCCCCAATCTATAATAAGTCTTTCTATTAAGTCACTTAGAAGGTCAGACTTATTCAAATCAAAATAATGACCAGAATTGAACATTTCGGGGGCCGGAAAATCTTTCGGTATAAGTGCTGGTGTACAGAGTTGAGCCAAACCTACCGAAAAACAGCCCATGAACTTAGCACTTGTACCTGGTTCACTAATAAAAGATGAAATGTAGTCGTATCCATTAAAAAATCGTTCATTTTGTAATTTCTGATACTCCTCCATAAATCCATTTTTATAACATAATCTAAAGTTTTTGTCTTTAAGAGAATGACGAATCAGTTTAACTTTTGATGGGTCTAATACATTTCTGTCTTATTAAATTTATCTTGATTCGGTGTTAGCAACAACATCACTATCCCTTTACTATTGCCGGCGATTCTTACAGTTTCGACAAGTACGACTACTGTAGTTTTCGACAAAAAGGAAGAAAATACCTCTTTTCAATCGAAATTTGCTTTCGATTTGATTCAACAGCTCTTCCAAGCAACTTCACCCATCATGAGAATGTACATTTCTTCTCTTTGTGGATACTATTAGTTGTCCTGTAATAATCGATTGCAGTCCGTTATTTTGAGCATCCGTAAGGAATCTAAATGACCAACAGCAGTGATATGGACGTTCGATTCCTTACATCTGATCAGTAATTCATCAACAAGTGATTGGATGATATGTCTCTTGTCCTCGAACGTTAAACTTTCTCCCTTTCTCACAATGAACTCGTTTATTTTATCTAGGACCAGCTGATCCTCTTTCATTGAATTCGCTTCTAGCTTTATTAAACCCATTTGCTCTTGGCAAGATTCATACCGCTGCTGCAGTTCAGTCATTTCAGCCTTTATCGCTCTAAACTCCAACTCCATTTCATGTTCATCAATTAGGTCTTTTTTGAACATAATTTTTATTTTGTCCGCTTCCTTCTCCTTTGACGAAAGCAGCTTTTGAAGTGAATCTGACGTTAATACTAACTCGCTAATTACAGACTCCTTATTGGTATGTAACCTCCCCATATACTCCATCGGGTCAGATACCACCTCCATAACTAAGCCCCATACATATTCATCAAGGAGTTCGGCTCTTATGGAGAGGGTTGGGCACGGCCCAATCTCTAGTCCATATCTTCTCGGATTTCTGTTCGGACACCGATAACATGTATATTTCCCCCTTTTACCCGTGACCTTGTTCATTCGTCCTGAATATGTTGTGCCCTCCCATTTACGGCTACAATGCTCACACCTTAATAGCGAACGTAGCAAGAACTCACGCTTTTGATTGCCGGCATTCGTTCTGTTCTTCACTCGTTGCTCTTGAGCCAACTGAAATAAACTGTCATCAATTATCGCTGGCACTTCGACAAGAATCCAATCGCTCTCATGGCGATAGGTATAGGTCTTCTTAGGTGCCCCTTTCTTCGTCCGCTCTCCTTTAACCTTCTGAGTACATCTGCGGTTATAGTAATACTTACCTACATAGATCTCACTTTGTAAAACTCGTTGTATCGAGCTGGCATTCCATACTTTACTTTCTGCCCTTTTGGGTTCAGCTCCCATCTCTACTAACCTATTTCCAATCTCCCTCATCGTGAGGTTGTCATGCACATACCATTGATAAATAAGTTTCACAAAGCTTGCTTCATTCTCGTTTATCACCAGACTGCTGCCAACTAAATCATAACCATACGGTGGGACACGCATCGGCATAATCTTCTTATCTTTCTCAACAGCTTTTAGCCGTCCACGAACAGTTCTCTTCTTTATCAATGACAGCTCATACTGTGCGATTACACTGATTAAGTTAAAGAAGAGCTGACCTTCCGGCGTATTCTTATACTCCGTGTCCACGAATATCAATTGCACATGTTTAGCCTCGAACTCGCGACAGACGAATAACTTGTCAGTGAGATCGCGTGACAATCTGTCAGGATGAGTAATTATGATCTGTGAAATCAGCCCTACCCGTATATCTTGTCTAAGCTGGTTCATAGCAGGGCGATCGATATCCTCACCGCTAACCCCCTCTTCCTTATACACTTTGATACTAGAAGCACCGACATTGAGTTCCTTGGCTTTCTTTACACAAAGCTCCACTTGGCCGTCCAAACTCGTTCCTTCTAGAGCTTGCATGCCTGTCGATACCCTTACATAAACCGCAGTATACATCAGATACACCTCCTTTCTAGCAGTGACTCAAGCTCTACACACCGTCAAAAAAAGAACACTTGTTCGTATGTTGTTGGCGTGTCCTTTTCCTAAAAAAATAAACCGCCTGAACATACTTCAGCCGGTTTTTATCAAGATCTGTTTTAGAATGTAGTCGATGACGCGCCATTTGGCTTCAACTGCAGCTACTTCGACGTTCGATGGTTCATCGCTTTGCTCACTTTCTTCAGTTTTGGCCGAGGGTACATACGTGAACACATACGTCTTCTCCATCAAACCACCTCAATACTGATGTATTCGGATTGTGGCTTGACTTAGTCCGGTTCACCTGGCGGCTGTTGATTATTTTGATTAGCCTTTTTATTCGCTGGAGCTTGTTGTTCCTTTTCTTGTTCTATTCGCAATTCCTCATCCCTCATCCATTTTTCTATTAGTTTAAGTGTCCGCTTTCGATTTTCGTCCAACAAAAAAACCTCCTAACATGACTTTGTTAGAAGGTTTTCCTCTAGAATGCTACCGTTAGCTGACCAGGCTTTTTTTAACGTTTATATTGCGGATTGTGTGATACTGAACGACTACATTACGCACCGGAAGCCAATATTTCCCGTTGAGCTATCAGGCGTGTTTCGACTCCGGGCCGCCACGCGATAACGGTTGCAATACGATTTGTGGCACAGGTATGATCCTCCGCGAAGGACGCGGACGTCTCCAGCAGGGGGACCCTGTGGGTTTTCGCGAGGTCCGTTCACGTGAAAACTTGCGCTAAACCAGTCCGAACACCATTCCCACACGTTGCCGGACATATTGTACAGACCGTAACCATTCGGGGCAAAAGCACGGATCGGAGCTGTTCCGACATAGCCGTCGCTTGCATTGTTTTTGTCCGGGAATTTCCCCTGCCAAATGTTGCAGCGATGCTCGCCGTCCGGTTTAAGCAGATCGCCCCACGGGTATCGTTTCTGCACGAGCCCGCCTCGCGCCGCATACTCCCACTCCGCTTCCGTTGGCAGCCGTTTCCCGCTCCACTTGCAGTAAGCCATGGCATCGTTCCAAGAAATGTGGGTAACCGGATGATCCATACGGTCTTCGATTCCCGTACCCGGTCCTTCAGGATCTCTCCAGCTTGCTCCTTCAACATTCCACCACCAAGGCGTATGCTGCACCGCTTGCCGCACTTTGTCTACTACCTCGCGTGGAACGAGCAGATGAAACACGAAGGACGAGCCGAAAACCTCCGCCTCCGTCGCGTAACCTGTCGCATCCGCGAAGGCTTTGAATTCGGCATTGCTGACCGCACATGGATCTATATAGAACGGGTCTATCACTACCCGCCTGACGGGACGCTCTCCATCGCCGGGAAATCCTTCTTGATCGTCCGATCCCATCAGAAACTCCCCGCCCTGCAAAAATATCATTCCCTCTGACAATTCCAAAGTCGCTTTCTGACTTGAAGTCGATGCATCACGTTCATTCCGCGCGGGTAACGTATCGCGGACTGCCATACAACTGCAACTTGGCTTTACATATTCCACGGGATCACCTCGGTTCATTTAACGAAATTCCGCCGGATGCCGGCGCTCCAGCTCAGGGATTGCGTATGCTCTTCCCGTCTCTTGCAGCCTGCCGACATACTTTTTCAGATGGCCTTTGGCGTGGTAAGGTCCGCCTTCTTTCATCACTGTCCAAAGGGGGTCCGTGTCGAACGGCATCGTGCTCATCATCGCGTCATGCCACTCGTTTAAGCAGTACACCGCTTCTTTGCACAGATTTCGTTCCGTCTGCGCCAAATTATGCTGCTCATGCGGATCTTCCTTCAAGTTAAAGAGCATTTCCTTATCGAACAAATGATAGCCGTCATGGTATGTCCGAATGTACAAATAATCGCCGATGCGAACGCTTCGCTGGCAGACGTGCGCACATTGCGATACAACCAAATAGTCCCGTCCGCAATCGTCGCCCGACGTCAATGCTGGCGCATAACTAGCGCCGTCCCACGACGGAGACTTCGCTTTACCGAGCAGCTCTGCCATCGTCGGAACCAAATCAAGATGATAATGCAATCCGTTATCGACATGGTTCTTCATCATGCCCGGCCAGCGGATAATCATCGGAATCCGGCAGGTGCCTTGGTCAGCGGTTCCGTGTTCGCCATATATCCCAAGCTCCCCCATGTTCTCCCCGTGATCGGCCGTAATAATAACGACGAGGTCGTCCATCACGCCTTGCTCCTCCAAATCGCGGAAGATCATGCCAATGTGCTCGTCCATATAACGGATGCCGCAATCGTAGCCATCGATGACCGTGCGCAAGCCTTCGCGGTCAGTGAATTCACCCGGATGACGCGGGTATTTCGGATCCGTTCTATTATCATACATGTTAATTTCGCGGGCGCTGTGCGGTCCGACTTTACGGGTGGTATGCTCCTGTAGTACGTCATCCGTAATCCACTCCGGCAACGGATCGTTCGCAAACGGATTGCCGAACTCCTCCGGAGCACGGTACGGCGTGTGTGGATCCCAATAATTCACGTAAAGGAACCAGTCATCCTTCTTTGCATTTTGCCGAATCCAGTCCTGTACGACAGGCGTGACTTCCTCCGCCGATTCTCCGCCGCCCTTGCCGGTGTTATGAATTTCGTTGAAGCCGGCATAGAACGTCCAAGCCGAGTGCCTTTCTCCGAAAGGGCTGACGAGTGCAGTCTTCATGCCTGCCGAACGGAACAAGGCAGGAAAAGACTCGCGATTTAATCGACTGTGGAAATCACGGTCAGCGCCTTCGTGACGAACGTCGGCGGCTGTGCCGCCATGGCCGACGACACCGTTGTGTATGCCGAAGCGTCCCGTCATCAGCGCCGTCCTCGAAGGGAAGCAGGGAGCGTCGGATGTATAATAATTCGTGAATCGAACGCCTTCTTCCGCCATTCTGTCGATGTTTGGCGAAGTGTTCCGCCCATATCCGTAACAGCCCAAATGGTCCGGTCTGGTCGCATCTAAATCTAACAGCAATATTCTCATCATTCAACTCTCCCTTTATATGGCTCTTATTCATTAATCGTACTGAATGATAGGGAGATTCGTCCATGCACATTTCATCACTCATGTGTATGATTCTCTTATTACTAATCGCGAAGATATATATTTATCAAAGAATAATTGAAATTCTCCATGTACACCGCTACAGTCTTGTTATACTTCCAAAAAAAGGACCAACGTACAAATGCTGACCTTTACTTCCGTACACTTTGACAACCGGATCCCAAATTGGCGCAATACGTTGACGGTCTTGGATCATAACGTAATCGCGTTGATATTGGACGGCAAAGTCAAATATACCCTTAACGATCATCCTGTAATTGCAGAAAAAGGTGACCTGCTGATTATCCCGATTGGCACGATGCGGGCCAGCGAAAATATGGAAGGCGAACATCAAAAAATGACCGTCTTATTTCAACATTCAAAAGCGGATACCGAGGTGCTTCCAGTGCTTGGAAGTGCTCGCTTCAGCAAATGTAAAATCCGAAACTTCGAGTATATGAAGCAGCGATTCGAGAGGCTTTATCTCGAAGCATTAAGCAAGGGCAAGGGCAAATTCAATCCTTACGTTATAACTGGCATTTTACTGGAGCTTGTCGGAATGGCAGCCCGTGAATTCGAGCAAGTCGAAGTCACGCCTATCAAACTGAAGCTGGCAAATGAAATTCAAAACTATTTGGTTAGCCACTATCGCGAACCCACGCATATCGATCAGCTTGCGGCCCTAATCCATCGTTCAGCCAACTATACAATCTCTATCTTTCGCGAAGTAACGGGGGTATCTCCGATTCAGTATGTTCACTCCCTGCGCATGAAAGAGGCTTGCAATCTGCTCACGAACTCCGATTTATCGGTGACCGAGATTTCCAATTATTTGGGTTATTATGACCATTCGTATTTCTTCCGTATTTTCAAAAAGTTCACCTCGCTCTCTCCGACAGAATACAAGCATTCAGAATCGCTATGAAAGTGATTCGCCTAAACAGAACAGCGCCCATTCCGAATGGGCGCTGTCCTTGTCTTAACTGCCAAGCTTCGCTTACTTGAATCGGTAGCCTTGACCTTCAATAAACCCGTGCAAGTGCTCGCGCAACAGCCCTTTGTGGAAACGCGATGCCATCTCTTTGGACCAATACGTATCCTTGCTGCCGCCGGCACGGGATGAATAATACGCCTTAGTTGTCTCGTCATAGTCTTTTATGCTGGATACTAGCGCTTCATCTCCGTAAATTTCTTCGTGATAAATGGCAGCCACTGGGAGTCTGGGACGAATGCCTGGCTCCTGGTCAGGCACGCCAAGGCACATGCCGAACACCGGATAAACGAACTGAGGCAGCTTCAAGAGCTCCGCCGCCCGTTTCGGATCGTTGCGAATGCCGCCGATGTAGACTATACCAAGTCCGAGCGATTCTGCAGCAACAGCCGCATTCTGGGCCGCAAGAGTAGTGTCGATGGTCGCCAGCAGAAACGTTTCCACATTTTGCACTAACTCTCTGTCATCATCACCTTCGTGCAGTTGGACCGCTGTCTGCAGGCGATTCAAATCCGCGCACCACACTAGGAAGAGAGGCGCCTCCTCTATATGCTTCTGGCCGCCGGCTAGCTCGGCGAATTGGCGTTTGGTCCCCTTATTGCGCACGCCTACAACGCTGTAAGCTTGGATATTGGACGATGTCGATGCCGCTTGCGCGGATGCAAGTATCGAAGCCAACTGCTCGTCCGTCACCGGATCCGGCTTAAACTTGCGAATCGAGCGATGCGCTTGCAGCTGCTTAATAATGTCGTTCAATCTATTCCCTCCTCGCGAGATAAAAAAAACCAGAGATGCACAATGCGCATTCTCCGGTTTTCCGGTAGATATACAAATTCCTACTATTCAAACTGGTAATATCGAATTTATCATCTAACCTGTATGCTGTCAACACACGTCAGACGAGGTGGCAGGCGACTATACAGTCGCTGCCAACATCACTGAATTGCAGTGCTGACTTGTATGCTTTACCATACTCAGACAAGCTCTATATTTGATCACGCCAAGCATACCCTTGCTCGACAAAATGTTTTACCGCCTATTCACCCAGCATTCCGCTTCCGCCAGTAACGACTACTTTGAATATGTTCTACTTCTCCTTTATAGGCCGTTATGCCAGTATACTTTCAATGCGCTCGATCATGTCGGAGCTCAGTAGAACGCCGGCTGCCTTTACGTTCTCTTCTACTTGCTCAGGCCGGCTTGCGCCTACCAAGGCGCTGCTTACATTCGTCTGCCGCAGAATCCATGCCAAGGCTAACTGTCCAACTGTCAAGTTCAGCTCGGCCGCCGCTTCACTCAGTTGCTTCACCTTGGCGATTTTTTCTTCGGTGAGACCCTTTCGCATCCCATCTAGTTTGGATGCCCGGCTATCTGCTGGCAGGTCCTGCACAGAGATATACTTGCCTGTAAGCAAGCCTTGAGCGAGAGGGGAGAAAACAACTTGTCCGATCCCGCCACGTTCCCCGTAAGGGATGACTTCCTTCTCAATATATCGATTGAACATATTGTAAACCGGTTGATTTGCAACTATGCGATCTAGAAGATAACGATCAGCAATTGCATGTGCTTCAGACATCTGCGATGCCGTCCATTCGCTGACCCCCACATACAGCACTTTACCCTGTCTTACCAGATCATCCAATGCTCGTAGTGTTTCTTCCATTGGCGTTTGTGGATCGAAACGGTGGCAATAGTACAGATCGATATATTCGGCTCCCAACCGCTTCAGGCTTGCATGACATTGCTCTATGATGTGCTTGCGTGAAAGCCCACGGTCGTTAGGACCGTCGCCCATCTGCCCGAACACCTTGGTCGCTAGCACGTACGATTCGCGAGGAAATGCCCGCAGCGTTTCTCCCATAAGCTTCTCAGCTGCTCCCCGCTCGTAAACATTCGCCGTATCGAAAAAATTGACTCCAAGCCCATAGGCGGTTTCTATGGATTTGACCGCATTCTCACGCTCGACATATCCTCCATAAGTCAGCCAACTGCCCAGACTAATCTCGCTAACTTTGACTCCACTCTTACCTAATCTCCGAAATTGCATGGTCTGCCATCTCTCTTCTACTCGAATTTGTCCTCTTCTCGACTCTTTAATTATTATAAAGAAGTAATATTTATTACGTAAGAAGTGAATATATTATCACTATATTATACGAAATATATCTACTATACTTGAGTTAACTACCTTTAAAGCGTGGTATGCTTCATGACGGTTGCACCGACACAACCCACAACTTCCACAAAAAAAAACCGGCCGAAATGACTTCAGCTGGCGTCCATGAAATAAAACCATCCCTTATAGCAGGGAATTGGAACCGAGATTGAACCTTCTCCAGTTTTAATTGTCTGTCATCCCTTTGGCAGGGGGATTGGTGTCCGGGAGTATCCCGGTTCCTTTGAATACATGCTTTATTCGTTTTACTAGCATCGTTTTACGCGCCAAGCCTTTACGCCTAGCCCCGTTGATCAGAATATGGGGGTCACCGATAAGAACTAGCTCTTTCCGGGCTCTCGTCAGCGCCGTATATAATGAATTTTTATACCACATGGTTTGTCGATGCGGGATTTCAAGGCCGATGTCTGTTAACGGAATAATGACTCCTTCGTACTGACTACCTTGTGTCTTAGCCGTTGTGATGGCATATGCAAGCTCCATCTCACTCATTAGCTCCGGAAATGTATAGAGAACTTCTTTATCCGGTTCAAAAAAAATACAGCTGCTTTGGGTTGGATTAAAGAACCGAATCATTCCTACTTCACCATTGTCTGCTCTTGACGTATTAGTCATTTGAATGACCGGATCTCCTGCTCCCATTCCTTCAGCCATGTGCACCGGGTTGATTCGCTGCTTCATATATTCGTTCAGACGGTCCGTGCCGAGACTGTATTGTTCCCTGTACATCGTAATGACCGGATACTGCTTCGCATTATCCTGATACATCCGGACGATGGTTTCTTTGGTTTCCTCTACGGTTTCAGTAGGAATCATCCTGATGCCTGCCACTTCCAATTGCGAGTAATCTACTTCACCCAGAAGGACGGCTCGTGCCAATGAGAGGATCGCGCTGTCGTTCCTGTAATTTCGTTTTAATGTGACTGTCGGGAATCCGAGAGAAATCATATCCAGGAACGGCCGTCCCGGACCGATCGGTTCCAACTGGTTCGGATCGCCTACAAAGACCAACCGCGTCCCCCGCTCCACAGACCATAGCAAGTCGCGCCATAGATATTCGTTGACCATGCTGGCTTCGTCAATAATTAACACGTCCGCATTCAGCGGATTCCTCTTATAGTGATACCAAATACGGCTGTTTTTCTCTCTTCCCTTCCCCAGCAGCGAATGAATAGTCTGCGCCGGATAACCGGTCACCACTTCCAACTGTCTCGCAGCTTTTCCTGTAGGCGCAGCCAGCTTGATCTGAATCCCCGGCAGCAGGATCTGTAATACAATAAGCAGATACGCAATCCAACTGCTTTTCCCCGTGCCTGCTTCTCCGCGTACCAGTAGAACCGGATGATCGAAAAATTGTTCGATCCCCCTATGTTGATCCCGATCCAGATCAGGAAGTCGGCCTTCGCTAATCAAGGACCGAATCGTGCTGCTTAAACTTCCCGGCTTCGACGTAGGGCACGAAATCAAGTCGGCTAAACGCTGTGCAATTTGAATTTCCGCAAAGTATAAGTGCCGGTCAAAATATAGATTCCCTCTGCAAATGAGCTCATGATCCTGCTCCTGCGCGAATCGTTCGATTTCGAGGCGGATTTTATCCTTCGGCAATGACTTCCCCAATAACGCATTGACTCTATTCTCGAATTCGGCCGCGTTAATGTAGCTGTTTCCACCGTTTAAATACTGCATATACACATACTGGACGGCTGCGCCGATCCGGTAGGGGCTGTTCGCCGCGATTCCCGCTTCCAGCGCAAGCATATCGGCAACCCGGAAGGGAATGGATGGGACGCGGTTCAATAAGTACGGCTGCCCTTCGATCAAATCAATGGCCGTAAAGCCCAATAATTCGCAGATCTCGTGAAGCATTTTACGTGAAAGCTCGAACCGTTGCAGAAAATTAAGAAGATTCGGCACGGTGTATTGCACAATCAGAGTATTCTTTATAAGATCACATGCCTGTTTGTCACCGACCGTCCATCGGTCCAACAACTCCGGTTGCTCGATCAGTGTCCGGATATTTTCGTCAAGATGAGATTGCATGCGTTGAAAAGCAGTGGGATGTCGAGAGGCGAAATGACTTGGGAGCAACTCGGAGATAGATGCAAGGAGACGGTAACGAGTGATGATAAATGTATGCTCCGTTGTGTACAGTCCCTCTATGGAAAGATTCTGGAAAACAGTCGGAAGCGCTCTTGCACGGATACGGAACGGCGAACCCTGATCGGGCTGAAACCAGCCTGCCTTCTCCTGCCCCCTGGATTTGATCTTCATCAGACGTCCTGAGTAGCTATGGTTATCCTTCATTCTGTGCTCCGTTCATGCCAAATAGTTCGCAAACTTTTCTTTTTCTTAAAGGATGCGGAACCTCTTGATTCTGCATGCTGCTTTCCTTGCACCATACCGCTGTCAGCGGCAATGCTCAGCCATGAACTCGGGCGCGGCAAGTAACAAACTTCCTTTAATTCCGGAGCAAAACCTGGGGGAATCGGCGATGTAAATGCGTAATACCAATGGTGTAATTTGTCCTCGTAATACCGGATGGGAATTGCCCTCATCGGTTCATTTCGATAAATCCAGCTCTTGTCCTCCTTGATTTCTTCAACATGCACGCGTGCCACCTTTCCATACCCTTGTGAGCGTTTCGCTCCTAAAGCAGGGATAAAGCCAGTCAGTTCCTGGATCGCAGACGGTACTCCCCGGCAATAGAACGTGACTTCCACTTGGCAAGCCAGTGTATAGATGTTTCGGTGGTACGCCTTGAAATAGCCTCCGCTCAAATCAAGGTCATGGGGAAGGTCGCCAGAATAGCGTTTCGTATAAAATTGAACATTTCGCCCCTCTGAACGAATGAACCCTACGCTGGCCAAATACAAGGAAGAGCCTTGATGACGTTCAATCGGCAGTTCCGGCGAATGGGAAATCCCCTTGCCTTGTTCTAGCGAGAGGTTCTCCTTCAAAGTTAATGCCTTCATTAGCAGCGCATCAAATCCAATCGGGTAGTCGGGAATAATCATTTCCGAGCATAACGTAAATGTAATCTGAAGGTTTTTGTAGCTGATCATAGAAACAGCCTCCTCCCCCCGAATGCTTGCTTCAGCGAGTGAGGGGCCAGATTCACGCGTCCCATACCGAATGAACATTTCCAGCCGACACCGGAATAGTGCGAAAAAAGAAGCAGTTGATTAAGAACTCCCCTCAGGTCGCCAACCTGATGCACATTACGAAATACCGCTTTTCCGGAAAAGGTGTTCAAGCTAACTTCCTTGCGGATCGGATAGGACACGGAATGAATGTGATGGGAGGTAATCAACAGGCCGGATGCCAGGCGCTTTCTATACTCCATGGTCGATTCGATCGATTCAGGTGCGGCTTCATTCCATTTGCTCAGCAGACTGTTCACGATTTTGTCCGGGAACGGCAGCGTCACCGTTTGGCGTCCGCTGTTGAAAGCCGTATATTGAAAGTTTATCTCTATACTTTCGGCAATAGGAAGGCTGTAAAAGATATCATAGCTGACAACTCCCGCCTTCGGGTGATCGTCATGGTGCAAGACGACGTCATCCACCATATAATAGTCCTGGCCTAACCGAACTTCCTTCCCCTTCTCAACATGACGAAAGAATATCAGCATCACCTTTATATCAAAAAAAACGAAATGGATCATCAGCGAACCATTGCGATTCATCTGAATCTCCTTAATCGCGAACGGGGATTTCTGCGCTTCATGATAGTAACGGCCGACCGGAGTATGGCTGATTTCGTTGTACACCCATCCATGAATGTAGTTTGGATAGACGTTGCGGTCCATGCAACCCCGCCTGTTTCTCAACAGCAAGATCGTATTCGCGATCAAGACAACACATCCTTAGCTGCCATATCAGCATCTGTATCACCTTAAGGATATGTAATCCGTTCCCAGTTCTTGAACGCCAACACATATGCTATTTGCCGTAAAAAATTTGCGCTCCTGCATACATGCACCGCAAGTCCATCACCGCAAGTCCAAATCGGAGATCAGCCCCAGCCGTTGCGCTTCCGCGATGGCTTCCCCTCTGGAGCTGACATTCAACTTCTCGAATATGCGCGTCAAATGATATTCGATCGTACGCTGGCTCATGAAAAAAACCTCGGCCAACTCCTTATTGCTTTTTCCACTGCAGACTTCATTTAGGATGCTTTGTTCTTTGGAGCTGATCGATATTCGATCAAGCGACTTCTCCCCTCTGGCATGCATCATCTGGATGCCAGTCCTTCGAAGCTGCTTGAGAAGCTTGATCGGGAGCATCGCTTCCCCGTTCACCGCGCACCGGAGCGATTGGATCATTTGTTCTCGCGACGACAGTTTGCTGATAAAACCCGAAACACCGTTTTCTACCAACAGATTAAAATGGGGTTCAATATCATAACCGGTATAGATGATGATTCTTACATCCAGATTTAGTTCGCAGATGCTTCGAGCGACCTCAAGACCATTCATGCCTGGCATAATCAAATCGAGGAGTAAGATGTCATAGGTTTCCCGCTTTAACTTCTCCAGTACCTCCGCACCCGTAGATACGGCAGTAATAGACATATCGCTTTCTCTCTCAAGCATATGAATGGTTCCTTCTCGAACCGACGGATGGTCATCTGCAAGCAATATGCTGATCATGAGGCACTCCTTTCATTGATCTTAGGCTGATATTCATTCTACGATTGGAAGCATCCTAGGAAGTCTGATCCTGACAACGGTCTCTTTGCTCCCGCTGAATTGGATTCTACCTTCAAGACTGGCCACACGTTCTTTAATGCCGGTAAGTCCGATACGACGGTTTAACTCGCCTTGCTCCGTGGCATTGCCTATACCAACTCCATCGTCCCTATAAAATAATGATACTTCATGGGGCATGATAGAAATGTAAACCTTGACTTTCGATGCATGGGCATGTTTCCCCGCGTTTCCGAGAAGCTCTTGCAAAATGCGATACATCGCAATCGTGTATTCATAGTCCAATTCCGTATCAAATTCATCGTAATCGAACTCAATGGTAAAATTCTCGCGCAGCTGAATCGTATGGAACAACTGTTTTAACGATTCAATGAGCCCGATCTCCTTCAGTAAAGATGGCCTAAGCTCATTACAGGTTGAACGAGTTTCATGAATGACATCCAGCAGTCCTTCCCTGATGGCAAACAGCTCCTTCTGCAGAACATCCGTCATTTCAAAGTCAGTCGTTGTTTCTCCGAGTCTTCTATACCAGTACAGTTGATTTTGCAAGACCGAATCATGCAGATCCAGCGCAAACCGGCTTCTTTCATTTTCCTGTAAATTAAAAATGAATCGCATCAGCCAAGGCGGCGTATTCTTCTCGGTCTGTTTCTTTATCGTATCCTTGAACTCATCGGTAAGTCCTTGAATGAGGTATAGATTTTCAAAAACGATACTGACGTATCGAGATAAAGTTTGAAGCCATATCATTTCGTCGATGTTCAGCGAGGTGCCGTTTTGTTTGTCACCGATCCATACGACATACTTGTTCTCCCTACTCTCCCCGGCTGATAGGATTGCTCCATTACTTAATACTTTGATCACTCCAGCAGGCAGCGGTTTTTTAAACATTACGTCCGTCAATAATTCGGTCGGATACTCCTCGTAACCCATAATTAACCGCATCGAAAATGTCTGCCAGTCAACCTCCAATAATGAAACGGCATTAATGCCCAGCACCTGTTTGATTTCCCGAATGAATCGTTCTTCCAAATCATTAACCTTCATCACTTTGGAGATATGTGATGCAAATTGGTCCAATTTTAATTGATAATCGTTTGTCATCGTTAAGAGCCTGGACCGGAAGCGGTAATCCAGCATTTCCTTGATATACAACAATAGCATTACAATGATGGGGAAGAAGATCAGCGACTCGATTTCCAGATCCGGTGAATGGCTCAGAACCGAATCCAGAAGCCAGTGAATGAACGACAAAATGAAGGCTAGTCCGGCATTATAACGAAATCGACCGATATAAAAATCAATATCAAGCAGCCGTTTGGCAGAAATCAAATAGATAAACGTTGTAGGGAGCAATACAATGTATATCGCTGTGTGTCCCACCGCTACCCATCCGGAGCCGATAACTAGTTTCGGGATAGCGTATAGAACGATAAACGGACCAAACGAAAAAAATAAGCCGAGAAACATAATTTTTATTTCGGTCTTTTGTAGTAGATATCTATCCCTCTGGCCAGCAATAAACAAAACCAGTACGCACGCGGCGCATTCGAGTATGAACCAGACCAGCAGGGAACACGAAACGATGTCATAGGAAGAACCTACACGCATAAATACGACAACGGCTTCGAAGACGATCTGAAGCCCATTGACCAAAGCGAATACTTGTAGAATCAAGGGATGAACGATGCCCACTCGGCCGATAGATTGGATGTATCTGTTCAAAAAAACCAATAAAAAGTATGGAATGAACAAGAAAGCTACGCCGCTGAATAACTCAGGCAAAACATATCCTTGGGCGGACGCCCCACCGCAAACATAACTCAAGCCAACCGAAACGTTAAAGAAAAAAAGATTGTAATAGCAAGGTATGTCGGGCTTTTTCAACACGATAAAACCAGAAACAACCATTATAATAAGGAAAATAATACCAGGATACAAAATGAATAATTTGAACTGCTCTTCCGTCAGCCCACTTGGGATCCTGAAGGACATGGCAGTCCCGTTTCGTTCAATTGTGATGCTGTGCGCCTGCTCAAGAATACCGTAGGTTGTAACAGTAAACGAAAGTTCCGGGTCGTTTCCATCGACCAGAATTACATAATCTCCCTCCCTAATATCATGCATATGTGCCCAACCATCCGCATCGATATCGGCTACTTGCCATTCACCGTTCTCCGTATCCTGAAGCTTGATACCGATATAAGGATTTTGTATGGTCAGGATAAATATAAATGCCACAAAAATAAGAATGGATATGACCAAATATTTAATATGAAAACGGACCATCACGGGTATCCCTCTTTTCAAGTCTAGCTATCCCCGCTACTCCAATTCGACTGCAGAAACGCGAGTATCTTATTTTTGTTTTTTTCTATATAGCTGATGTAGGGATCTGCTGAACGGTTTGCCTCCAATGAATAATGGAACTCGACTTTACCGTGACCTTGCGCTATTTTACCGCCGACCCTACCGTATCGGTTCAGCTCCTCCAATAGATGATAGAACAAGGCCGTCTCCACGCTGCTTGCCCCCATTAAAGTGAAAGCATGCATGAATGTCATGTTCGGTACGATATATTCGGTTTTATAGATCATTTGATTCCGCTCCGTCTTCGGAGCATCCGAATGGTCTTGCCTTGTATAGAATAGCCAGTCGGTAATTTCGGCGGCGCGAATGCCTGGTTTCGGTTGCCCATATAGCTCAGCCACTTCGTCTACGATCGGTACTAAGAAGTCGGCAATCAATTTACCGCTTATCAGCTGCCGCTTAAATGAACAACCCATTAAGGAAGCAAGCGGGATATGCTCGCGGAGATCCTCTACGAATGGCCTATTCACTTCCTTCTTTTCTTTCTGCCGCCCTTTCGCCGCACCTGTCTCGAGCGATCCTCCAGAAAATAGCAGATAGTGCAATTTCCGCCCGATCCTGTCCGGATCAAGTTCTAGCATCTCCAGATAGGTTTGTGCACCTAACCGGCGCATAATGCCGCGGATACTGTTTCCACTGATTACGGGTATATGTACTGCCTTGCCTTCATACCACACTTTCATTTTCCGGTGGAAACGCTCATTCCCTTGAGCAGCCACGCCTTCATCAGGCATGTCAGCTCCATGAACAATCGGCTGAAGTGATTTTACCGTGCCTTGAATCGTTACTATGGCTGACATGCCGATCCCCCCTGCCCCTCCGAATTCGCTTGGCTCGACTTCGTTAATTCCAGTACAAGCGATAATAAAGGCGATGGTCGAATTGACGAAAGGAAGGATTCGTTGTTTTGAAGATAACATTGTGCATAGGTGCCTCTTTCAATTTGAACGGCGGATATGCCGGCTTGCTTGAGCAGCCTTACCGACTCATATACGTTTCGGTGTAAATCCGGTATTAGCAAAACGGATTGTTCGCCGAATTGCACGTAAAACTGTGACCGATCATAGTTCAGCTTTGCGCGCAGCATAATGTGTTTCCGGTAGTCGGATGGAATACTGATTGCAAAAGGTGTGGATGGGGGCGAATAAAAAAGCGACTGGATGAGCGACTCTCTGTCGCGAGGCTCTGCCATTGTCAAGAATTGGACCGCTCGCGCTTCGGCAATGACAGCTTTCCGCCGGAAATCGTCCGTTCGGAGAACGGTTATGCAAGGCAGGCAAAACGATTCGCTTGTTCGGACTTGATGCAGATGCCAATCGGTATAACGTGACAGCTCCAACTGCTTCATTGGCACCATGAAATCAAAACGGTTTCCACAATAAGCGCATACTTCTTCTTCATGAGGAGATGTCAGACGCAGCCGCCGCTCCAAGTCCGCATTTCTGAAGATGTCAAATACGAGGCGGGATAAGCAAGTTGGAGTCTCATTATCCATTCGAGAATCCCTCCCGTATAGAATACTCGGGATAAAAACTTAACATGACATTAATTCGCCGTCCTCAATTCAATCTTGAGAACGTTCCGTTTATAGAATAAAACAACCGGCGACCGAATACAGACCGGTGTCGGCCGGCAGCAAGGCTTACATTTCCAAGAGTTTAGCTAATTCTACTTGTGTTGAGAGCCACTCCTCCCCTTCGATTTGGCCGGTGATTAACGTTTCCATGCCTTGGCCGAGATCAAACGCAACTTTTCCTAGTTCTCGTGCTATATACGGAGCTAAAATGACTGCACTAGTACCGGCAGCAAGCAAACACAAATCAAATTCGCATGCGCTTATCTCTTGCTTTACCCTGGGAATATCCTCATATCTCTCGATTTTGATCATACCCGTAATTTGAAAATTCAACGTAGCTTGCAACTGGTTTTCCAAGGCTTTCTTTACTTCGTCCGCGTAGCCGCACACGATGGCGATCTTTCTGTTTTTTAACATGTCATGGAATTTCTGTTGCCTAGAAATCATCATGACTCGTCTGGTATAAGCTTCAAATACGAACTGCGGAGCTATGCCATAGAAATCGAATACTTTTCTGGTGAACTCCCCTGACCTTGATACCCGAATGTTGATTCCGACTATATCCGCATTTTCCACCGCTTCTAACGTGGCATCGCGAGCCTCTATGTTTGGAAACGTGATCCCGCGATGCTGATGTCCTCTCGTTACTTTAGAGTAATTCGCAACATGTGCTTCCGGATGGTTCATAAATTGTTCTTCCGAATAAACCTCATATTGAGCGAGTACATGCGTTTCAGTCACCCCTACGGAGACGACGGAGAGCGGCAACCGCCTGTCAAGCGAATAGAGGATTCGATCCAAGACTTGCCCGGTAGTCAGTTCTTGATATGCCAATCATTTGCCCCCCTCACGATGCATATCCTCCAGGATTGAGGGACTGCCAGCGCCAAGCGTCTGCGCACATCGCCTCCAAATCCTTCTCAGCCTTCCAGCCGAGTTCTTGTTCGGCCTTCCGCGGGTCCGCATAACTGACAGCCACATCGCCAGGCCGACGGTCCACCAACTGATAAGGCACATTGCAGCCTGCAATCTTCTCAAACGTATGCACGAGCTGGAGTACGCTATACCCTGTTCCCGTCCCCAGGTTATACGCCGCTATTCCTTCCGTATGCAGCGAACGTTCCAAAGCTTTCAAATGGCCCCGGGCAAGATCAACCACATGGATATAATCCCTGACCCCCGTGCCGTCCGCAGTCGGATAATCACAGCCGAACACGCGCAGTGTTTGAAGCTTGCCTACCGCAACTTGGGTAAGATACGGCATGATATTATTAGGTACGCCTCTTGGATCCTCTCCTATATACCCGCTTGGGTGAGCTCCTACCGGATTAAAGTAACGAAGCAAAGAGATGCTCCAAGATGGATCGGCAGCTGATAGATCCCTTAACAGGGCTTCAATCATCTGCTTGGTCCGCCCATAAGGGTTAGTAGCCTTAAGAGACTCTTCCTCTTTGATCGGTATCTGCTCCGGATACCCATACACGGTAGCCGAAGAACTGAATACTAATTTCTTTACATTGTGCTTCAGCATGGTATCCGTAAGAATCAGCGTCCCGGTAATATTGTTAATGTAATAGCTCAGAGGATTCCTTATAGATTCTTCCACAGACTTAAATCCGGCAAAATGGATCACCGCTTCAATTTCATGCTCGGCGAACACTTTGCCTAGCTCCTCACTGTCCAGTAAATCGACATTGTAAAATCGCAGCGGCTTGCCTGCGATTTCCTGTACGCGGTTTAGAGATTCCGGATTACTATTGGACAAGTTGTCAACCACAATGACGTCGTAGCCTGCATGCAGAAGCTCCACACAAGTGTGACTCCCAATAAAGCCTGCTCCCCCGGTCAGAAGGATCGACATGATATCCCCTCCTTTTCCTTTCAATTGCTTAACGATTTGTGCTGCAAGTCGACGATTTTGATCCAACCGTTATGTCTTAAGAACACAGGCTCAAATTCATCTCCCCAGCGCTTCAGAGCATCGCGTATATTCCATTCCGTAATCTCGCGGTAGATATCGACTAAATTCGTTTGATTGTGGTGATGCCGGCGGTGAATATAAAGCGGAACGTCAATCCAATGGAAATGACTAACCTCGATCAATCGCATCAGTACCCGTTTGTCTTCCATATACCTGCCTTCATAAGGGTCATCCGTTGGCCAGCCGCCAATTGCTTTCAACGTGGAAGTCCTGTAAAACCGGGGCCATTGCGACATATTGGATAGCAGAAAATCATACTTATCCCGGAAGGAGCGATTCTTCGTTACGATATTAAAAAATAAGCCGCCGCTCGGATTAATCGAAATGGAGTTGATGTTTCCGCTGATCAATCCGACATACTCTGGCTGCTTACAGGCTTCGGCGAGCAAAACCTCAAGCGTGTATGGAAAGAACCAGTCGTCCGCATCCAGCTGGATGACATAAGGCGTTGTGACGGCTGCCAAACCGACATTCATCGTTTTCGATTGACCGACGTTCCGTTCGTTGCACATGTACGTAACGCGAGGATCCGCAAGATACGGCTTTGCGAGCGCAATGCTTTCATCCGTTGATGCATCATCAACCACAATGAGCTTCCAATGCTCGTAGGTCTGTCTAAATACGGTTAATATCGCTTCCTTCAAGAAACCTCCTGCGTTATACGTAGGGATAATTATCGTCACTTCCGACTCCATTCGCATTCACCTCAAGTTCCTGACTAAAGCTTCAAAATCAAATCCGTCCTGGCCATCGATAAGCAAATCCAGCGCATGACCGAAATCCAGTGCTACCTTGCCGGTATTGCTCGCCAAGCGCGGAGCCAGAATCGTCGCAGGAATGCCTGCCGCGATAAGCGCGATCTGCCACTCCTTGTTGTCTCGCAGCTGCTCATACGCCGTCTCCAACTGTTCGTAGCCTTCCAAGTTCACGGTATCGACAACCGTCACGCCATTGCTTTGAAATACTGTCGCAGCCTCCGCGGCTCTACGGCCAACCAGTATGACACGGTACTGCTGCATCCACTGCCAGAAATAAGGGAGTCTTGTCATATGATGCGTAACCCAGGCCGAGCAAATGGTATAGAAGCCCAGGCCAAGATCCAGAAACGCCCTTTTTGAATATTCCGCACCTGAGGCGTTCTCGCCGGTTGGGAGAATGCCTGCTGTCGTCGCGGAAGTAAAAGCCTTGATCAGCTCCGAGCGAATGTTCTGGCCGGCAAGGCCGTTATACCTGCGATAATAGGTCATTCCATTATAAAAATCGGGAAAAATCCGCAGCTCGGCAATTTCGGCGTGACCGAAACGGGACAGCGAATACGGTTTGCCATCCCTTACCGCGTCATCGATGCAGCCCATGACTTCTTCCGTCGTAAGAAGATAACGTTCGTAGCTGAAATCATTCGAAAAATATCGATTATCCCTGTACTCCATGGCCATCTTCCTTTCATTCAATGACTTCGAGCGGAATGCGCGGGAACCCGTTCTGAATATAGGGCAATAAATAATGACCTTGGCGTGATCCGAGCAGAAAAATGCGGTCTATCCCGCGAGTAACGATAAGTTTGGAAATTAATCTCTCCATGATGTCAAGCTTCAGTTCAATTTTGGGGACGTACAGCGAAAGATGAAAAACATCGCTCGTCAACCAGCTAAACTCATCCACATCCGAATCCGTTATATATTCGGTAGCAACCATGGTGACCGAATAGTAGTCGGCATGCAGACCGTCTATAAAATTCAAGCATCGGGCGGACAGGCGGTCTCTTCTTGTCTGAGGCACGATCAGCATCCACTTCGGCAGCCTTGCGGACACCGGTTTGGTCGAATAAATATGCCAGGAGCTTCCCTTCAAGATACGCGGGCTCATATCCAGCAGCGGTGAGAGCTCCCACTTCCGTTTCAGCGCTTTCATATAATCCTCTTGATACAGCATCGGATGACGTGCCTTGATTTGCTCGACCAGCTGATCATGGTGATCGATCGCTTCATGGACCATGGACCGTCCATGCCTTCGATACAAGAAAAGCCTTTCGAAAATTTGATAGCCGTGCCAACCCTTTTCGCCGAGCGAAATCCAGAAATCCCAGTCCTCGTAGCCCATGACCACAAACCCGGATTTATAACCTCCTGCTTGAATACAGGCTTCCTTACGAAACAAGGACGTTCCGCACGTGATATTGTGAGACAGCTGGGTATAGAAATTGTATTGAGGGGCGTCATGGACCCAATTCTCCGTACCGAAAGCCTTAACCCATGGAGATACAAAGCCGACCTTCGGAAAGAGCTCCATAATCCAGAATGCTTTCTCCAAGAACGTCGGGTGAATCAAATCGTCTGAATCAAGCGGCAAAATATAAGTGCCTCTCGCTGCTAAAACACCGCTATTTCTAGCCGCAGCCACTCCTTGATTCTTCTGCTTGATGACACGGGTTTTCGGCTTCGTTAAGACGGATAACATGGCAATCGTTGCCGGATCGGTCGAACCGTCATCGACCACAATGATTTCAACGTCTTGGAACGTCGAATTCAATACAGAATCAATCGTTTCTCCCAAAAATTGTCCGTAGTTATAGCATGGAATGACGACGCTAATGAGCGGAACATCAGGCATGGCTGCATTTAAACCTCCCTTAGGACAGACAGCTTGTGATGGTTATTCGCTTCCATGCCCTTGGGACCAGCGAATCGTCCGCTCGAGCCCCTCTTCCAAGGAGACGAACGAAGAGAATCCCAAAACAGAGCCTGAACGTGTTAAATCAGGGATCCGGGCCGGCATGTCTTCGAAGCCCTTTCCATAGGCTTCGTCATACGACATGAATTGAAGCATTGAATCCGAGTCCGTCATTTTTACGATCATGCGTGCTAATCGGAGCACCGTGGTCGGTCGATTCGATCCGATATTGAATGCGAGCCCATCCGCCTGCCGGCTCAGAGCGCTTATGGTGCCTCTCACCATATCGTCCACATAAGTGAAGCAGCGGGATTGCGATCCGTCTCCATAGACGAGGAGAGGCTCTCCTCTAAGTGCCGCATGAATGAACCTAGGGACGACCATTCCGTACTGCGAATTCGTTTGCCTGGGGCCATAAGCGTTAAAGTATCGAAGTACGGTGACGGGCAATCCCTTATCGGCGTAAGCAAAGCATAAGTGCTCGTCAATGGATTTGGCCGTCGCATAGCACCACCGATGGATGGACGGAGCTCCATACACCCGATCCGAGATTTCCGAGAACGGGAGACTTGTATTCTTGCCGTATATTTCCGACGTAGAAGCAAAAACAACCTTGATCCCTCTTTTAAAGGCCAACTCTAAGACATGCCTCGTTCCGTCTATATTTCCTTCTATGACCTTAATGGGGTCTTCTACCGTATTCTTCACGCCTAGCGTTGCCGCCAAATGGAACACGGCTTCCACTTGATCTATACATTGCTTAATCAAGCGGCGATTCAGAACGGACCCCTGGATAAAGGTATGGTTCTCATGAGAAAGTACTTCCTGCAGAAACGACTCCCTGCCCGATGACAGATCATCAAGCGTGATAACCTTGTGTCCCTGCAGCAGCAAAGCCTGCACCAGATGGGATCCTATGAACCCCGCACCTCCGGTTACAAGAATATTCATGGTTGGAAATCCCCTCCCGACTCCGCTTCAGAGTAAGACGATTCTCGATTTGTCTCTCACGCCTTCCGTCGCATTTCGCGTATCCACGATTAACTTGGCGCGCTTGGCGAGCTCATCGTATCGAATCGATGAATGATCCGTTAGAATCAGCAGACAGTCCTTCCGCTTCACATTTCGAATCGTAAGCGGAGTCCGTACAAATGTTGTTCCCGCTATTTGAAGATCGGCTATATACGGGTCGTAGAAGCTCATTTGGGCCCCCTGCTTCATCAGCAGCTCAAACACTTTCAATGCCATGGATTCGCGCAGGTCGTTGACATCTTTCTTGTACGTTACGCCAACCACCATAATGCTGCTCTGGTCCAGCGTAAGCGGGTAAAGGCTCTTCGCAGTCCGGTCCATGATATAACCTGGCATTTCTTCATTCACTTGATGACTTAACTCGATGAAAGGCAGAGAGATGTTAAATTGCTTTGCCTTCCATAGCAAATACATCGGATCAACGGGAATGCAGTGTCCTCCTACCCCTGGTCCAGGGTAATACGGCATGAAGCCATAAGGCTTGGTACGCGCTGCTCTAATAACCTCCCAAATGCTGATCTCCATGGCCTCGCATAACTTAACCAAATCGTTCATAAATGAGATATTCACGAAACGCTGACAGTTTTCAACCAGCTTCGTCATCTCCGCCGTTCTTGCATTAGAAACGGTGACCACTTCATCAAAGACCTTTCCATAAATCCGCGCCGCGTACTGGGTGCAGGCGGCAGTTACGCCTCCGACCACTTTGGGAATCGATTGTAAAACTGATTGCTTCTGGCCAGGGTCGATTCGTTCCGGTGAATATGCCAGGAATACATCGAATCCGACCCGAAACCCTCGCTGTTCAATGAATGGTTTCAGCTCCTCCTCCGTCGTGCCTGGATAGGTGGAGCTTTCCAATACCAATAAATGTCCCGGACGCAAATGGGGTACCGCCTGTCTCATGGCTTGAAACACAAAGGACAAGTCGGGCATCGCCGCTTCATTGGTCGGAGTCGGCACGCAGAGAATGATACAGTCAGCCTCAGCAATGGCTTCGTATGAAACGCCTACATGAAAACGACCGCCGCCAAACATTTCTTTGAGTTCTTTGCGGGTTAAATCGGATAAGTAGGGCTGCATCATCTGAAGCTGCTTGATTTTACTCTGATCTGTATCAACGCCTATGACGGCGTGGCCTTTTTCCAAAAAAAGCCTGGCCAGCGGCAGCCCAACGTATCCGAGCCCGATGATGGCGATCTTATAGCGTTCATTAGGCTGCATGAATAAGTCCCTCCCAGCTAGAATACTCCTGCCATCATCGTACGCATCTTGAACTAGCAAAGCGCTAGATAGCTGCCTCTCTTTATGAAAATAGGAAATTGTCCCAGGTCTAATATTTTTGAAAACGGGTTTTTGTCCCTTTCGGAAAGCCAAGATGACACATACACATGTAAGGACTTGAGACCAGAAAGGCAGGTTACCTATGCGCATTCTGCTTGCCACCTATTGGGGGCTTCCTTCTGTGGGAGGATTGGAGAAATATGTGCTGCAGCTGAAGAGGGGATTGGAAGCATGGGGACATGAAGTGGATATCTTCTGCAGAATGCCTGATGACACCGGTTTTCATATTCTAAACAGGGGCTGGGGTTTGGCTAAAAGCAGCATTCGGCCCATGATCTCGGCCAAAGCAGATACTTACTTCGCGAACCACCTCCCCGGGCTTGATCACGAAGTCGAATCTATGGAAATCGATAAATATTGCTTTGAGGCTGCCGCAGCTTATTTCCGCCCCGCAACCTATGACATTATCCATACGCAGGACGTCATTTCCGCCAGGGCATTCGCTCGGATCCGCCACGCGCATACAGCACTCGTTTCTACGATCCACGGATGCCTCTCGACCGAAAGCCTTGCCAGACATCAAGCGGATGGCGTTGCGAACGACGTTTTTCGTAAAACTCCGCTCTGGTATTACTACGGTCTAATCGAGCACTTCGGTATTATGCAGAACCATGAAACTATAATGCCGACGGAGTGGCTTAAAGAGATCATGACCCGGGACTTTCGCGTCCCGGATGATCGGATGACAACGGTCCCGAACGGAATGGATATTGAGGAGTTTTTGCTTAAAATGAATGCACCTGCCACTATGCCCGACGCCGGCGGAAAGAAAGTCATTCTATGCTCAGCCCGCTTCGACCCGGTCAAAGGACATTTCCATTTACTACGGGCACTAGTCCGCTTAAAGCAGGCCAGAAACGATTGGGTGTGCTGGCTGGCGGGGAATGGGCAATTGGAAGGAAGGATACGAGAGCAAGCTGCAGCCTACGGACTTCATAACGAAGTCGTATTCCTGGGAAACCGCGAGGACATTCCGGCTCTCTTGAATAAGTCGGATATTTTCGTGCTTCCGAGCTTGCAGGATAATCACCCCTACGCCATTATGGAAGCTCATGTTGCCGGGAAAGCGGTGGTCGTTTCCAATGCCGGCGGCATACCGGAAATGGTGGCGCATGAGAAAACCGGTCTGATCTTTCCTGCAGGGAACGATCAGGATCTATATGGCAACCTCCTTGCGGTTCTCAGCGAAGACGATCTTAGGCGCCGGCTCGGGGAACAGTCAAAAGCATTTGGTCTGCAGCACTGGTCTCTTCCAGCGATGACCGAGAGAATATTAGCGATCTACGAAAGAGCACTCCAAAAGAGATGGAGGTAACCTTCATGGCCGAGCGGAAAAAATTAAAACTCGGGATATCGAATAAAAGAGTACCTCGAGGACGACGACGTAAGAGCAAGAGCAGGAAAAACCAGCGTACCTTGCGTCTAGGAAAGAAGAAGCTGAGGAGGAAGCACCGCTTCGTCTCCCTCGTCTCCGCTAACAGATATAATCGTTTCTTTCTCACGCCACACCGAACGATTCGTTTAAAAGTGGAACGCCGGATTTGGGATCGTATCGCTGCCGAACTCCCCCCGTCTTACCTGGCGCCTGATATCGATTTCGTGCATCATATGAAACAGTATTCTCCCAGTCTCTAAATCTCCCTGATCGGTCCCGGGTGCGCTCCTCGCGTACGATTCGGAACCGGTCAGTTTTTATTTCAGAGGCTTGTCCATCCTGCATCATCAATCGTCCTGGCGCCCCCCTAGTAATAGGAGGGTGCAAGATTAGACGGATCTTCGCAGCCTTTTGCGCGTTTTGAATCTTCGTGCAGGTTTCCCATTGTGAATCTTTTTCCCCCTTCTCTTCCCTCGCTTCTTCCTTATTACACGGCCCAAAGGGGGATAGGATAGTCGGTCTTGCCGGATTTCCGTCCCGACGGGGTATGCGTAGAGACTTCGCTCAGGCACAACATATACATCGGATAGCCGGAAGCCGTAGCGCCTGAAGGCCTCCGGCGAAGTGAAAGGCCGTTTCCTTCCCAGCTCCAGCAGATAGACAGACGGGGTTAGATTGCCCCGATATAATCGGCCTGTCTTCAAAGGCCTTATATGTGCGGCAGCTCTTTGCATATTAGCCCTCGCCGCCAACAGACCGAGCATGCTCAAGAAAGAGGCTAATCTGACCCGATAGGCTTGCATTCCGAAGATCCGTGTCACAAGGTCGACATCCACATCTGCGGGCTGCGTAAGAAGCCCTTCTTTTACTTTGGCGGCTAGCCCACCGATATCTCCCTTATCAACAAGCATGCTCTCCTGGCCTGCCGCCGTTAAAACTTCTTCCAACCCTCCTGAACGATAGACAACCGTCTTTATTCCGAATAACAAAGCCTCCAGAGCGATCATGCCGAAGCCTTCATCGATTAAACTCGGAACGACAACTACATCCATTAAAGGGTACATGCTCTCGATGTCGGGCTGGAATCCCAACAACCGGAAGCGATCTCGGAATTCCGACTGTTCCACCAGTGATCGGCAGTAACGTTCATAATCGGCATCGCCGGCAGGACTTGCGATACCTATGAAACAAAGGTCCTGCTGCTCAGCGCAAAGCTGTAAGGCCATGAGCAGAAAATGCTCCAATCCTTTCTCCCGCTGCACGCCTGCCGAAATATAACCAATCAGATGCTTGTGATCAGGGAATCGGAATCTCTTCTTTAACTCCTCATTCGCTTGCGGCAACGAGCTGGACTCACAAACCGAGGAGGACGGGGGAAGAAGCATAAGCTTCCCATCCGGCACGAATTCTCGGAACAGGATGAGTGAATGATTGGAGACCCCTACGATAAGGTCGGAATACCGATTTATCATATGAGCGGATTGCTGGGCTGCAGAATGCTCATGAATCTTCTCCATCATCAGCCAAACAACAGGTATACCTAGCGACTTGGCTGCCATGGCGGGCAGCGCATTCACGCAGCTGTTCACAATGACGATGTCAGGTCTGTAAAGCTGCAGCAATTGAATGAGCATTGCATGCTTTCCTTCGGCTAAGATGGAGGCTTCCGTCCGCTCAAGCTCTCCATCGGGACGATAGATTGACCATAGTAAAAAGAATGGTTCGATCACAGTTCGGATCCCGTTTGTCTCCGCTTCCCTCTTCAAGATACCGTCCTCAGGCACGACCAAGGTGCAATCCGCGTGAGGAGACAGCTCCTTTGCCAGCAAAGACAAATATTTCTCCGCGCCGGTAATGAATCGCCCGCCGCAGATGTGCGAGAATAGCATAACCTTCAAGCGGGTTGATCCGGCTTCTTGTCCTAGAGGAGCAGGAATTGAGTAACGTTTCTTTTTTGCGAATTTCTTTCTGTGCTTACGCCTACGCCACCCGACTCTATTCGCATCCGCCGTTTTCCCGCTCATGAGCTCCACTCCTGATGCCGGCTAGCCGCAAGCGCCATCTCGTATACCGCATCCATCCTGGACATCATGACCTCCAGCGACCATCGTTCGTTACTGACATGCCTCGCCTGCGAAGAGAGATGATGGCGCAGCTGTTCATCGCTCAAGAGCGAACGCAAATATTGATAAAGCTGCTCGTCATTGCCTACCGGAAATACCAAACCCGTTTCTCCGTGAGCGACCATTTCGGGCATGCCTCCTGCATCGGACACGATGACAGCTTTGCCAGCCACTTGCGCTTCCATGACCGCGTACGGATGATTATCCTGCAAGCTCGGAAGGACAAATATATCAGATTGCTTGAGCAGTGCCGGCACATCTCTGCGCGTCCCCAGAAACGCGACGTCTGCCTCGATACCATGCAGCTTCACGAGCTCGCGCAAATTGAATTCCAGCCCGCCGCTGCCAACTAGCCAGCATACCCAGTCGTCTCTCTCCCGTCTTAATTTGGCGAGCGCCCGTATGAGATACTTATGCCCTTTGATTACATCAAAGCGTGCCGGACAAATGATGACCTTCTTCCCAGAAGAAGAATGCATATCGCTTCCGCCATGCAGCTGTTCCGTGAATCCTCTAATATCAATACCGTTAGGAACGACAGTTAACTTATCCATGGGAATGGCAAATTCGTGGGCCAACATCCGTTTCATCCACTGTGTCGGCAAAGTAGCGGCATCTGCGCTATTCAATCCAAGCTGTTCACGCAGCACCGCATATTGCCACAGCCGCTCCTTGCGTTCCGGGTTCTCCAAGTCCCCCTGTCTGAGCAAAGATAGAAACCATTCGCCTGCCAAATGCCCGTGGATCGTGGTAACCAGCGCGGTTTGCGGCCTCTTAATCCGAAACAATGCCCGTGCGGAGATGACATCCTGCGCATGGATGAGGTCATAAGAATCCACGCCCAAATAAGCCGCCCCCAGCTCATAGCAATACTGCTCCATCTCGGCATCCTGAATGATCGGATCCAAGCCGGATAGGCTCTCCTTGAAATACGTCTTTATCTTCGACTCCACTAAGGAATAAATCGATTTTCTCGGCAAATGCCGACGTTTGTTTAGGATCGAATATCCGCTTCCATCAGGATACCGGCACAAAATATCCACCTGGTGGCCATGCTGTTCAAGTCCCAGCTTCAACTGCCGAATATAGAGATCCACTCCCCCAACATGAGGCAGACCCCAGAAAGTGGCTAGGAGTATTTTCATAGCTTTCTTGTCTTCCTTTCCGGTACGGATTCTCTATAAGCCCATCTGTTTACAAAGATGCTTAAGGTCAGGGATGGAAACGAATATGTTGTCAAGACCCGCCCAGTACCACGGAATCCCTTCATAGCTAGGAGGTCGGGAGCCGATTCCCGTGTAGGCAACATGCTGCAGCCCTCCGTAATCGCATATTCGCTTAATATCATGGACAATAAAATTTGGAGAAAAAAATTCAAGCACCTTGGTCTGCGAGCTGCAGAAGGTCAGATTCGTCAACGCGCTTCCGGTAGGTGATATCACGTATGCGGCCTCCGAGAAGAGCTTGATTTGTTCCTTTACCGGCAAGTGCTCCGGATAGACGGTCTCAAACCCATACGATTGCAAGACCCGGATGACCTCGTCTTCATTCGTTAAGGTCCTTCCGAGGGAGTGTCCGCGGCTTATATACAATCTTCTTGAAGGTCTTGGCTCCTGAGGGAGAAATTCACTTCTTAAGAAATGATAGACCCATTTCTGTCCGAAGCCGATTGATGGCGCGATTAGCCGTTCAGCCTCAAAATGAGATTGCTTATTGCTATAGATCAAACGATCAGCCGAAATGCCAAGCATCCCCAGCGTTTCATGCTGAAAGGGCTGCAAATCTTGACACACGATGTATTTATCTACAGGTATCCTGCTGCAGGAGAGCAGATAGATACGGGGTAGGACGTCATACATCCAGTGATAGTAGTTGGAGGAGCCGATTTTTGTTAGGACAGCAATATTTCCGGGCATATATTCGACCGGCGGTAACGTTTGAGTGAGAAAAATGGGATGTTTGTGAGGATCATTGCTCCAATCATAGGAGACTTCCCAAATCAACACATTATTAGGAGAAATCACGGTTCCGCTGTCACCGTACACCCTGCCCCGGGGAATCGTAGCTACAAAGGTTGGGAACTGATCATTGATGGCGACCTCGCAGTATACATCCGATAAAGCGTAGCCCGAGCTGACGGCCCAATCCTTCATCCAATAATAATAATCCGTTGGCCTGTTCATCTAACAGAACACCCCCTCTCAGATTTGCACAGATCCCGTCCGTTCGAAAATGCCGCTATTGGAAACCTGGTAGGTTCCATACCGCTCCGTCGTAATTAACCGTCCGATGTACTCCGCTAAGTCAAACCTAAGCGCAGGGGAGCCTACTTGATTGTCAACCGCCTTAATCATCTCCAGATTCCCGGCGAGCGAGCGTACAATGAAATGCCGGGGACAAACCGCTTTCACGAACTGTTCCCCTAGCAGGTTCGATTTTCCATAGATATTGAGATTGGTCCGCTCCATATCGTTATTTAGCGCTCCCTTGGTAATACCGTCAAATCTATAATCCGTACTGACATGCACCAGCTTCGCACCGGCTGACTCCGCGGCAATTGCCAAATTGCTGACTCCGAGCGCATTGATCCGGTAAGCCTCCTCAGCAACTTCCTCAGCCTGATCCACATTGGAGTAAGTCATCGCATTGATAACGACGTCGGGCTTCACATCACCAACCATCTTCTGAACTGCCCGCAGATCGCAGATGTCGAGTTCCTGCCAGCTAAAAGCCGTACATGTAAACGTGGGCCCCAGCACACGGAGCAGATCTCGTCCGAGATGCCCACCGGCACCCGTAATAAAGATGTTCATGCGTCCCTTTCCTCCTTCAATCGGAAACTAATCATTACCTAACTACTTACTCTCACGAGATTCAATCTCAGATAATGCCATGCTGCTATGATATGCATCCTCATCGGATGACTAGTGGACGATTACCTTCACCTTCCAAAATTGGCTCTTGCCCGTATCGAAAACGCACGAAAAAACGGCTGCCGTGTGGCAGCCGTTTCATCGCCGGGAGTTAGATTCCGTTCCCGATTCCGATATCGTCATACAGCTCAACGATATATTGAAGACCTGCAGGGTCAATAGTACTGCTGCTCGGTGAATAGTTTACGGCTTCGAAGGACACGACGAAGAAGTACTCGGTTAGAAGCGGAATAGTAACGGGAAGTATAGTCGTGTAAGTTTCGGAGAATTTGGAAATCGTTTGCCAAGGAAATGGAGCGGTGCTCGTTTGACCAGCATCATTTAACGATCCATTAATGGTGCCGCTCACAACACTATTCACAATAGTAAGATTGATAACACCTAATACACTGACAGCAAAGACCTCATCAATGTAAAGGGCAGCGGCGTTATCGCTAAAAACTTCGGCTGTGGCCAGATGGTTAAGGGCCAAGTTGGGTAACAAAGATCCTCCTATTTCGTGTACTTGAGCAAAAAATAACGTACCTGGAGCATTTGACGACGCATCGGGAGGCTGTTCAACACTCCAGACATATTCAGGGTTCGACCCGCCTACTGCAGGATAGAAACGTAGCTCAGGCCAAAAAGGATATAGTCTGGAAAAGCTTTCGACCGTGTTTCTTGTTGTGGTTGGAATTCCGGTAATCGCTCCTAAAATCGCGTCTGATCTGCTAGTCGTCGAGTACCAGGTTGTCCCGGAATTGCTCACCAATGTTGCTAGTTTATTAATCGGCAATCGCATCACTCATTTCTTTTAAAAGTGAAATCCTGGAAGTCATAAATTTGCAATGATTACCAAGAATTTATTTTCATAGTATTCAATCTCTCTATCACTGCTTGGACACTTGCGGAACTTTCAGATCCGAAGTGAAGATAACCTACTAAATGCGACCATTACCCAATCCATTTCTGTGTGAAATGAGTAAAGTAAATCATCTGTTTTTAGAGCTGCAAGAGAAGGGGGATCACTTGTGTCATCCGGGCTGACCGTTCTATGTCATTATTATAACGAGAGTTACATGCTGCAGTGGTGGCTCAAGCACCATTATACGTTGTTTGATCACGGAATCATGATCGACTATGGATCTACAGACCGGTCCAATGCCCTCATTCGCACGCTCGCTCCGATGTGGGAAATACGCAAGTCGCGAAACAAAGATTTCGATCTGGTTGGATGCGATCAAGAGGTGATGGAAATTGAACGTGAGATTCACGGCTGGAAAATGGTATTGAATACGACTGAATTTCTATGTGTTCAAGATAAAGCTGCATTCGTGAAGCAATTGGATCATATGGGCCTTTCCATATATAGAACGACCGGGATTACGATGCTTGACCCGCTCGGGAACTGCTATCCGGAACCGGATGCGAATGTAGCTCTTTTTAGACAAAGACATCATGGCATCATTCAATTGGAAACGTTCCATAGAGATCGCTTCATCCATAGGCATCCGGATGGTGCTTACGAAATAGGGAGGCATCGTTCCGCACATTTACTTGGACAGGACATCTATTTGAAGGATGCCTATACGCTACACTTTCAATTTAGCCCTTGGAATGAAGAGATGATCAAACGTAAGCTGTTCATACAATCTAGAATTCCACAGAAATACAGAGAAACCGGATTAGGCTGGCAGCACTACGTAGACAGACGCGGGTTGGAAGAGATGTACCGCGAACGCTCGATGAATACAAAAGATTTACGCATGGATTTATCTTGCGGCTGGATTTTTAATTGAAGTCTGGAGGAACATCGTTATGCTTAAAGTCAGCTGTATCTTAACCAGCTATAACCGTCCCGTAATGATCAGGGATGCCATTGCTAGCGTATTGAATCAGTCGTATCCGAATTGGGAGCTGCTGATCGTGGATGATCATTCTAACCGAGAAACGCAAGAAGTGCTCCACGCTTTTGCAAGCGCGGATTCCAGAATTCATATCATCCAAACGGGTGTTAGCGGTCAAGACAGGAGAAATACGACACGCTATGCGACCTGCATAAATATGGCTATCCCACACATAACTGGCGAGTTAGTTACGTACCTTACGGACGACGATATTTATTACCCTGAACGATTCGAGAAGATGATTGAAGTGTTTGAATCCAATGAACACATTCATATTGTCTATGGCAAACAATGCTTTGCCGTCTTGGCAGATGATGGTCAGATTCATAAAAGCGGAATTAGACCTCTGGTAGGCATAACAAGAGAGCCCGCCGAAAAAATAGATCATAATTCAATTATGCACAGAACATCATGCTTTGAGCTTGTACCTCGTTGGAATGACGACCCTTCAATTTGGGCTTGGGCCGATGCCGTATTTTTTCAGCAACTGGCTGCTCACTGGAACTTTCATCCCGTAGATTATGTATCCGACGAACATCGGTATCATGCCAATTCCATTCAAGCTAAACACAACCGGCAAGAAAAGGTGTATTTAGGCATCACGGAATTTTCGAAAACCAATTCAAAAAAAAGGAATCGTTTTGACGAGCTTATAGACCTGCTGTTTCGCAAAAAGGAGTAAGATTCCATGCCTCTCCAATCTTTTGGAGAGGCTTTATTCATACCGGATATTCATCAGCGCTTAGCCCATTCTCTAGTAAATGGGTATGAAACGCTAACATCTGATAGATTCGCTACATATAATATATAGATTCTAATAGAAAGGGGTTAATTTTATATGGCAGATTCAAGAGGCAGCAATGGTTCCCGCGGCTCTAACGGCTCACGTGGCTCCAATGGTTCCCGCGGCTCTAACGGTTCACGCGGTTCTAACGGCTCACGTGGCTCCAATGGTTCGCGCGGTTCTAACGGCTCACGTGGCTCCAATGGTTCCCGCGGTTCTAACGGCTCACGTGGCTCCAATGGTTCCCGCGGCTCTAACGGCTCACGTGGCTCCAATGGTTCCCGCGGCTCTAACGGCTCACGTGGCTCCAACGGTTCCCGCAGTTCTAACGGTTCGCGCGGAAACTAAATGATTGAAGTTATCTAAATACAAAGGGCCCATTATATGGGCCTCTTGTATTTCATAAATTATCGCTTCACCTTATAAAACTCATGATATAACTTCATCAATGCCCGCTTCTCGATACGCGAAACATACGACCGTGATATTCCAAGGTCTTTGGCGATTTCTCTTTGAGTCCTTTCCTCCCCGCCAGTCTCCAAGCCAAACCGGGCAACAATAACTTCCTTCTCGCGATCGTCCAGTATATCCAGGTTCTTATAAATCTTCGATTTCTCGATTTGCAGCTGCACTTTCTCAACCACATCATCATGATCCGTTCCGAGAATATCAATCAAGGATATTTCATTGCCTTCTTTATCGGTACCGATCGGATCGTGCAAGGAAACATCCTTATTCGATTTCTTCTTGGAGCGCAGGTGCATCAGAATTTCATTCTCAATACATCGAGCTGCAAAAGTGGCAAGCTTCGTCCCTTTTCCAGGTGAATACGATTCAATGGCTTTAATCAATCCGATCGTGCCGATCGAAATCAAGTCCTCTGTATCTTCTTTCGTATTATCGAACTTCTTTACCACGTGAGCGACCAACCGCAGATTGTGCTCAATGAGGATATTTCTAGAGTTTTGATTACCACTCATGTGCAACTGTATATGCTTTGCTTCATCCTCCTCCTGCAGTGGCTGAGGAAACGCATTATTTTTGACGTAAGAAACAAGAAGTGTCAGCTGTTTAATAAATAAGGCAATCGCTGCGAAGAAACCGGGCATAAGGACCATTCCCTCCTTCAATGACCATGGATGACATCGGGTTGTGTTCACAACGTCTTGACAATATGTGCGACCAAACGTAAGTTATGCTCGATGAGCAGATTGCGCGAAACTTGGTTGCCCTCTGCCATGAGCTGCAAGTGCTTGAGCTCATCTTCTTCATGCAGCGGCTGAGGGAATGCGTTATTTTTGACATAGGAAACAAGGAGCGACAGCTGCTTGATAAACAATGCGATCGCCGCAAACAATCCAGGCATCGGAAAGCCACCTCCATGCAATATTGCCACCTGCCAAGGAGCTTCCTCCTTACGCGTAATGACTAGTGAAGACTGTTCTACAGTGTATGTAGGCAGCGGCCTAGAAGTGCATGTACCCTAAAAACACCCCTTACCAGATCACTAAAGATAAAGTTCTCTAGTGTGTCAATAAGGGGTGTAAACTCCGTACGATTGGATTAGCTCACAATCTCTGACTGGTAAATATAAATTTATTATAGGAAACCGCTTCCTAGCAGTGGACACTTATAGTACGATAACAACTAACTACTGCCAAAAGGAAGCGAAGAGATGCCTGTCAATTTAACTTATTTCCTGTTCTTCTACTTCTTTCTGTACATGGGTAATGCCGTCTATGGAACGTTCATTCCGCTTTACTTTCAGCATGTCGGATTTACCCAATCGCAGATTGGGACGCTTCTTAGCCTAGGTCCGCTCGTTGCAATCATGGCACAGCCGGTCTGGGGCCTGCTCAGCGACCGAGCTCGGACGAAGAACAGCATTCTACTGATGCTCATCGCCGGTACCGGCGTGAGCGTTCTGCTTTTCCCGCTCACCAACATGTTTCTGCTGCTGCTGCTTTTCATTTGTATTTTCACTTTCTTCCAGTCATCCATTTTCACGATTAGCGATGCCGTTACACTAGAGGTGCTGGACAAGCGTGGATCAGGCAACTTTAGCCTCATTCGGATGGGCGGGACATTCGGGTTCGCGATTATGTCGATTCTGTTCGGGCTGCTCGCGCAGAAGAGGATCGACCTGCTGTTCATCGTCTACACGCTCATACTTGTCGCTTGTCTGCTGCTCGCGCTTCGTTTTCCTAAGATCGAAGGCCATCAGAAGCGAGGCAACAAGGTATCCGTCTGGATTCTCTTCCGCAACCGGAAGCTAATGCTCTACATCGGCGCAAACTTCGTGTTCCAAATTACACTCGGCTACTATTACGCCTTCTTCCCGCTCTACTTCAAAGAGCTTGGCGGCGACAGTGCTTGGCTTGGCTGGTCAATGGTCATTTCCTCGCTGAGCGAGGTTCCGTTCCTGCTGCTGTCGAGCCGCATCTTCAAGCGCGTACCGGTGTCGTTCATTCTGCTTGGCGCCGGCGCTGCTGCCGCGCTTCGCTGGTACTTGAATTCAGTTGTGCATCATGCTTACTTGCTGCTGCCGATTCAGGCGCTGCACGGTCTGATCTTTATCGTCCTCTCCGTCACGATGGCGATTGTCATCAACAAGGAAGTGCCGAATGAGCTAAAAGCAAGCGGTCAAACGCTGAACGGCCTGCTCTCCATGGGCGTTGCTCGAATTATCGGAAGCTTCTTCGGCGGTATTACGAGCGAAGCCATTGGCATGCGTCAGACATTTTTCTACAGCTCGGTTATTGCGACGATCTGCATTGTTATCTTCGCATGCGCCTTCTGGTACCAACACGCACAGGATAAAATAAAAAGGCCGCCAGGCATTCGCCAGCAGCCTCAATAATGCTATGAATTCGTGGAGTCAGCGGGAATATCCGCTGGCTTTATTTGTTCGGTCTGCTTCAGTTCAAGGACGCGACTCTTCGCATCATAGACGAAATGATAGACATTGATATATTCCTGACCGGCACCGTATCCTCCTGTAAGGATCAGCTCATCTCGCTCATCGTCCACTTTGAAATTGTGATATGGCAGCTGGCCGATGTTTGGCCAAGTCAGATCATCCTGCACATGCAATGGCACCGGGAACGCTTCACCATCCTCCACTCCGAAGAAGTATGTCTCCTGAGCGTGGCAGTCTGTATACCTTGGAACGAACGTGATAAGCTCCGTATATCCGAGCTTGAATGACTGCATCATTATTGGAGCTTCGGTTCGCTGAATGATTTCAAAATCACTTGGGAATGTGAACACTGCAGCCGATTCCTCTGCACTGCCTTTCCCCTTCGTCGCCCAGTATGCTTCGTAATCCCCCTGCCACTTTATATCCGATTCCAGTCCATAGCAGCTAGGCGCCCCTAGCGGCACAGCAGTTGCATGGGATGCCGGTTTCACAATCAACTGTCCCCCAGCAGCCTCACCAATCGCCCGCACGGAATTATCATCTTTTTCGATTTGCTGAACAGGCTGCTCATCTTGCTCACTTTCCTCTGCCTGTTCAGCTTGATCACTTTGTTGTACCCGCTCATCCGACACCGCTTGTACATTCTCTGTCGCTTTTACTTTATCTGTCGCTGTTGTATTCGTGTTCTCGGTGTTATTGCCCACGCAGCCGCAGCATAACAAGACGATCAGAATGCCAGCCAACAACAGATGCCCACGAAACCTCATCCTCGACTTCACTCCATGTCCCTCCCCATTCTCGCTGCTACTACTGACGATATGATGAAGCTCAATGTTACAGCCATAATGCCATATTTTTCAAAATAAAAAGGGAGAGCTTAACGCTCTCCCTTCCCTTTTACAGCGATGACGGTACTTTACCCGCAATTTCCGCAAGCGTGACCGGACGATTCTCCTCCATCGAGAGGTAGGCTCCGAACACCATTTGCATCGTCTTCAAGTTATCCTCAACGCTGTTCTCCGGCTCGCGATTCTCTTCAACCGCACGCATCAGCTCGCCCATCGTTCCCATGAACGCATGCGGGAACCATTTGCCATGTAGCCTTGGCGAGAACCAGTAATCCTCGTGAATCGCTTTCGTATGGAAGCTGATCGTATCTTCACGTCCGACTGGATAGTTGTACAACGATCCATTCGTCCCTTTAATAATACCTTCAGTTCCTTCGAATCGGTACGTGGCGTACCAATCATCCTCAGACCCGATATGATTATGATTGTCATGAATAATGCCGCGTGCTTCGCCCGCGAATTTCATATGAAGCATCGTCCTTGTCTCGCCAATTGTCTGCTGACCAGGGAAACGCGCCCCATCCGCATATACATACTCAGGCGTACCGAACAAGAAGCGGATCGCATCCATGTAATGAATGCTATGGTACATGAACTCCAGCGTCGGCATCTCACGCAGCCAGCCCCAGTTAGCAAAGTCCTGCTTCACATTCACTTGAATCGAAGCCTGCAGCAGCTCTCCAAGCCAGCCGCGCTTAATAATTGTATGGCTTGCGCGTATGCTTGGCGACCAGCGCATCTGTTGGTTGACCGCACCTTTCACGCCATACTTGGCGCAAGCATCACGAATGCGCACCGCCTCCGGATACGATTCCGCGAGGGGCTTCTGGCATAGAATATGCTTGCCTGCAGCAGCGGCACGCTCAGCAATCGCTGGCTGGACCTTCGCTGGAACTGCCAGATCTGCGAACTGAACTTCAGGATCGGCAAGCAGCTCATCCAGATCCCGGTACACCTTCGGAATACCAAACTTCGCGGCGAGCTGCTCTGCGCGCTCCTTGTTCAGATCGAAGATGCCCACTACGCGCAGCCCCGCCATCTCATACGCCGGCAGGTGACAAGCCTCGATAATCTCGCCCGCTCCGATGATGCCAATGCCCATCTCTTTATTGGCAGGGAGCTGCGGCTTATATTCCAGATCGAGCCAATCCTTTGTTATCGAATTCATCCCTTGCATACCTCCGCCCTAAAAAGTTTACAAGCTCGGACCGATCCGATTAATACTGAACTCTTGATGGCCCAGCACTTCCGCTTTCGTCCATTTGCCTTCTGCGACATCAGTAATCTCTTGCCAAATTCGATCGCCAGCCTGTTTAAGGCTGCCAGTGCCGTCTAGCATATCGCTTACGTCGACATCCATATTATCTTCCATCTTCTCGAACGTCATCTTGTTGCCTGTAATCTTAATAACAGGAATAACCGCAGCGCCAGTTGGCGTTCCACGACCTGTTGTGAAGCAGACGATATGTGCACCGCCCGCTGCCATACCCGATACGCACTCAATATCATTTCCCGGGGAATCCATGAAGTAGAGACCATGATCCGGAATGTTTTCCGCATACTCAATAACGCCTTTAATTGGTGCCTTACCGCACTTGCTAATGCAGCCAAGCGATTTCTCTTCAATCGTGGACAAGCCCCCTGCAATATTGCCTGGGCTTGGATTGCCACCGCGCATATCGGCGCCCATCCGCTGCACTTCGTCTTCGAAGCGGTTCACGATATGATAGAGCTGATCGGAAATCTCCTCTGTCTCGCAGCGCTCTGCAAGCAAATGCTCTGCACCGATAATTTCCGTCGTCTCACCGATAACGATAGATCCACCCTCAGCAATAAGCGAATCCGCTGCTGCGCCAAGAGCTGGGTTCGAGGATAAGCCTGATGTCGCATCAGAACCGCCGCATTTAACCCCAACCTTTAATTTATTCCATGGCACAGGTACTTTCTCCTGCTTCTCGAGGTCAGCCATCAACCGTTTCGCAAGCTCTGCCCCATGCGATATCGCCTTCACCGAACCGCCTACAGATTGAATATCGAAGAATTCAACCGGTTTGCCGGTCTTACGAATCTCTTCAGCTAACGCAGCAGGATCAACAACCTCACAGCCGAGACTAATAATGAGGACAGCACCTACGTTAGGATTTTTGCCTGTCCCAGCGAGTACGTCGAACGTACGATCCTTGTCAGCGCCGATTTGACTGCAGCCATGCTGATGCGGAATCGCCACCGTGCCAGGCACCATTTGCATAATTCGGTTGCATACTTGGTTGGAGCAAATAACAGTAGGAATAATGAGCAGATGGTTGCGAATACCGATGTCCCCATTTGCCCGTTCATAGCCCATGAATGTTCCATTCATCATTGTGCTGCTGTCTCCTTCGTTCCAAGGTCTCCACGACCGCGAATCCCTTCAATATTGTGCACATGTACATGCTCACCGACAACGATTGATTTCACTGCTCGTCCAATAATTTCTCCATATTTGCGGACATCCGCGCCTTCTTCCACAGCGACAATGGCCACCTTATGGCCGAAAGGAATAGGATCAACTAGTGTTACTCCTCGTAAACCTTCTGAGTTCCGGTACTGAACCGTATCTCCTGCCACCATATCGCGAAGCGCAGTCGCTACATGATCGCGTTCATCCATATAAAGCGCATCAGCGCCAGATTCAATGCGATGCTCCATCGTAAAGTCACCTTCCATATTGAAATAAGATAGACAAACATGCTGTAAGTCCGATATATTTTATTATAGAAACGAAGATACAGAATAGAAATAATCATTTCCGCTGAAAATATACCTTTTTTTGTCCTACCTGCAAATCTTCACAAGGAGCTGAAGCTGCCATGAATCCGCTTCGCAAACATTTTGACGTCGATACCTCGCTTCCGGTCGAGCTCGTCCTGCGCAGCACGAAGAGTACACAGTCCGAGCTGCCGGACCATCTGCATGACTGGTTCGAGATTATATACATCCATAGCGGTTCTGGTTCGATCTTCATTAACCATACATTCTATGAGCTGCAAGCTGGTGATCTCTTTCTAATCCCCGGCAATACGATACACCGGACGCTTCCGAATCCCGAACAGCCGATTACGTCATCAGCGATATTCTTCAGCAGCCAATATGTTCAAGCCACCGTCATTAGCAAGGACGCCTTCTCGTATCTTCGGTGCTTCGAGACAGCTAAGTCGAATCGGCATTATAAGCTCGAACTGCTTCACGATGAGCAGCAGCGACTCGAAGCAACGATTGATGAGCTTCAGGAAGAGCTCCGGCTTCGTCAGTCTGGCTATCGGCAAGCCGTTCTGCTGCTGTTGCAAACTATCCTTCTTCATTTGAACCGTAAAGCCAATCCCGGCGATATTTCGCAGCCCCACAGCGGACATAACAGTCCAACCTGGTTGCAGGCAGCGCTTAACCATATCGACGAGCACTTGACCGACAACCTGCAGCTCACGGCTCTTGCCCGCCACGCAGCTGTAAGTCCGTCTTACTTCTCCAGGACGTTCAAACAGATGACAGGCCTCAGTGTTATCGAATTTATTATCGCCAAGCGGATTACGATGGCCAAGGAGTTACTGCTGACAACCGATCACACCATTGCTGAGATTGCGGTTCAGTGCGGCTTTGAGAGCCTTCCTCACTTCTACCGCATGTTCAAGAAATTCGCTGGCAGTACGCCGAACCACTATAAGCGCTCCATCTAGGCACTCATCACACAAAAAAAAGCTGCGTCCGCTCAAGGTTTACACCTTCAGCAGCGCAGCGTTTTTACTTCCTATTTAAGGTCTGCAGGGAACACAAGCCCTTGCTGACGTCTCGCTTCATCCAGCACGTTCATCACAGCGAGTGAATTTGCATGCGTATTCACAGGAGATTGCCGCTCGCCCGTACGGATCAGCTGCATAAACTGCTCCGCTTCATAGCTCATCGTCGGACGATCATCCGGTCTCGAAATATCCTCGACCCGACCATCGCGGTAACGGATTTGGATATGCTTTGGAATGTTGATGCTATCAATCGTCATCGTACCCTCTTCGCCTTGAATTTCGGCAAGCAGCGAGGAATTCGAGATTTTCGAGTACATAATCGTTGCATCCATGCCAGCATATTTTGCAAGCAATCCACCCTGCCCATCGACACCTGACTCTAGCATAATGCCGCTCGCGCGGATCTCATCCGGCGCACCGAACAGCACGACCATAGGAAAGATACAATACACGCCGAGATCCATCAGTGCACCATTCGAGAATTCTGGCTTGAATGCATTCAATACTTGTCCGTTCTTATAAGCATCGTAACGCGAAGAGTATTGGCAATAGCTTGCAAAATATCTCCGAACCGTCCCAAGCTTCGGCAGATTATCCACAACCGCTTGGAAGCCAGGCAGCAGCGTGCTTTTCAACGCTTCCATGAACACGACATCGTGCTCCTTCGCCGTTTCAATCATCTGCGCCAGCTCTCGCGCATTCGATGCAGCAGGCTTCTCACATAGTACATGCTTGCCGCCGCGCATACAGATCATCGCCTGCTCAGCATGGAAGGATGTTGGCGACGCGATATATACCGCATCAAGCTCATCGCTTGCAGCCATGTCAGTCAAATTCGTAAATGTGAATGGAATGCTATGCTTGGCAGCAAACGTATCAGCTTGCTCCTGCGTTCTGGAATATACAGCAGTAAGTGTGAAACCCTCCACCGTTTTAGCTGCCTCAATAAATTGTTCTGTAATCCAATTCGTACCGATAATGCCAAATCTAATCATGTTGTCGTATCCTCCATTTAAAAATTTAACCGATAAATCGCCTTGTTCTCCAGCCCCCGGATCGGTGCCGTCCATGACACATCATCGGGAATTGTAGCAAAAGCATCCTCTATCATTTGGAGCTTCGCATCCATCGAGTCGATATGATGCAAGGCAACTGCCTCTGCCAGCTGCGGCTGCACCGGACTGCCCCATTCGCCCAAATTATGATGGGAGAGGACAAGATGCTGCAGCGCCATAATGCGCTCAGCATCCGGATCAATGCCAAGATGAATCGCCGCTTCCGTGATCCACAGCGATGCCTGCGAAATATGCCCAATTAGCTTACCAGGCGTACTATAATCCGAAACAATACCAAGCTCGGACACCATCTCGACGGGCTTCGCGATATCATGAAGAATGATGCCCGCTTTAATCAAATCCGCATTGAGAAATGGCCGCTGCTTGCACAGAAACGCGCCGATCTCCAGCATTCTTACAATATGATACACCAATCCGGCATAATATGCATGATGATGCGTCTTCGCTGCCGGAGCATGTAGCAGCCGATCACCGATTTTGTCCAAACAATATTGAACGACTTCACGTATATCCTGATCCACAATACTATCCTTGGCGGCGTAGACGGTTGCAAGCAGCACATCCGGCTCTACCGGAGCTGAACGTATAAAATCTATTAAGCTGACGCCATCCGCTTCCGTCGTCCTGCGAATACGAACAATCTTCACCTGCAGCTTGTCCCGGTACAGCTGCGCTGTGCCTTGTACTTTAACAAGCGACATCGCTGTGAAGCTCTCTTTATCCGTCTGTGCGGCATCCCAAATTTTCGCCGAAATCTGCCCGGTTGAATCGGACAGCACCAGATTCATAAAATCCTTCGGCGGCGTCGTATTCGTCTGCTTCACTTCGCTCTCCTTAATGAGATAGAAGCCAACGAACTCCTCGCCATCGCGCATATCGCGCACATTTGTCATAAGTAACTCTTTCATCCTTTAACCTCCAACCCATGCTGCATATCTCCTAACCATTCGAGATGAAGGTCACTTTTCCCTCTAAAATATGACGCAAAAAAACCATACCGCCCGATAAGCATCGGATGCAGTATGGTTTTCTTCGCTTTTAGCGTGTATTGCTCAACATATTTCGAACCATGCGGTCGAGCATATCTTTCGGGAGAAAAGGGGCGAGCTTCGTTACAAGCTCAGTATCGAAAGTAACCGACTCTGCAAGGTTGACCAACTTCTCGACATTCTCCCTCTGTAGAAAAGGAGCTATTGAAACAAGCGTATGCGTATCGATGGATCCTTCTGCCACTCTCTCGATAAGCCGGTTTAAACCCTTCTCGCCCAAGAAGGGAGCGAGCGCTTTCACGACGGACCAGCCCACAATGCCGTTGTCTACTTTCTGCATAAGGCGGTCGAGTTGACTTTGCTCAAGAAAAGGCGCCAATTTCGTGATCTGATTCAGATCCACGACATCGTTCGATGCTTTATCGACTAATTTGCCGATCATCTCTGAGCTTGCGAACGGTGCGAGTCTCTGAACGTACTCTAAGCTGACCTCGTCACTTCCCAAGCGACGATCAAGCATTTCATCGACGAGCTCCGTGCTTAGGAATGGAGCCAGCTTTAGAATCAATTTCAGTTCACGGTTCGTATTCTCGTCCTCATTATGTTCATGGGATTCGTGATCATGATGATGATCATGATGGCCGTGATGGTGGTCATGATGATGGTCGTGATGCTCATGATGATGGTCATCCTCATCTTCATCTTCATGCTCATCTTCGTCTTCATGCTCATCTTCATCTTCATCTTCATGCTCATCTTCGTATTCATGCTCATCTTCTTCTTCATGTTCATCTTCATCTTCATCTTCATCTTCATGCTCATCTTCGTATTCATGCTCATCTTCTTCTTCATGTTCATGTTCATCTTCATGCTCAACTACTTGCTCTTCCTCTGCCGCAGCAACAGGCACTTCTTCTTTTTGAAGCTCTTCTTGCTGAGGCTGGACTACGACAGTTACAGGAGGAACAACCTTCTTCTTCTCTCCGGACAGCAATTCTTCAATCGTTAGGCCGAAGAGCTTACTGATTGGCGACAGCAGACTAATATCCGGCATTGACTCGCCGCGCTCCCATTTGGATACTGCCTGATGGGTAAGACTTAACTGTTCAGCAAACTCAGCCTGCGTCATCCCATGTTCTTTTCTAAGCTTAGCAATGAAAGCCCCGATCTTGTACATATCCATTGTATCTAACGCCTCCGCTTCCGCAATTTGTACAGCGCGCACTGTCTGGATGTAGAATAGCACAGCGACAAGCCTCGGCCTATCAAGCATCAGTTGAACATGTCATTTCAACTGACGGTTGAATCGCTTTTCTACTGCCTTTGGCATACATCACCATCATTGGCACGCTCATAAGAAACGAAATAACAATAAAGATCAGCGGAAACTTCGCATTAATCGTATATGCCCAGCCGCCGATCAACCCAGCAGGGAAAGTGAAGATCAGAATCAACACACCGAGTATTGAGAAAATCTTCGCTCGATTGTCATCGTCAATCGCATTTTGAATGGATGATTCCAAGTATGGGCTCGCGAGAAGTCCTCCAATTGACATTACGACCGTACTGACGATTGTAGCCGTAATGTTGCCTGGACCTGCACCAAGTAGAATGATGAACGAAGCTGCCGAAATCAGGAAGCCCCAGATCATATAACGATTGGCTAGCTTTTCTTTGAGCCGCGGTGTTGCTGTGAGCAAGAATATAATCATTGCTGCAGATGAAATTGCCGGGAATATCGATATAAGCGCATCATTAATATGCAGCGCATCCACCCAATAGACCGACAAGTACGTATTACGAAGTGTCATCTGGAAGTTGAACAGAATGTAGACGCCAAAAATAATCATTAATGGCCTATTCGTTACAATGAGCTTTAACACGGCCTTGTACTCAACCAGCGTATCCGAAAAGCTGATCTTCGAGCTCTCCTGCATTTTTTTGATCCCAATTTCCGTCTCATGTGTGTTGAAATGCCGCAAAATCATCATAAGCGTCATCCCAATGAAAGCGATGAAATACATGATTCGCATTCCAGGAACAAGTGAATAATGGCGCACAAGCAAACCGCCAAGCGGTGCAAACAGTCCGCCCACGACGTTAATAAACATCAAAATCGTAAAGATGATGGAACGGTTCTCAGGCTTCGTATCCTCTACAAGAAGACAGTACCATGCTGTCGTCGGTACACGCTGAAAGCTGTTCACGATCGCTGCGGCCAGGAAGAACCAGAAGTTCTGCGATACTGCCCATATTAATGTTGCGACGCTCCAGCTGAGAACGTCGTATACGATCAGCGCTTTTCTTCGACCCATCTTGTCCGTTAAATGGCCACTAATAAGCGCAGTGAAGATCTGAATCGCCATACCGATGGAAGTGATAAGTCCGATCTGCGTTTCATTAACGCCAAGCTCAAGCATATAGATTGAGGCGTACGTCATGTACATATTGAACGGTAATAAAAAAAGTGGTTCATACAACAAACAGTTTCTTGCATTACCTTGAATCCTATTCCACACAAGCTGCATCTCCTTGGTATACGTGTTGTTATTATTTCAAATCATATTTACGCAGCTCACGGCCGAGTTTGCCTGTCAGCATATAGCCATACATGCGAAAATCAGCCCGCAATGACCAGACCGGGTGACCGAATGTTGCCGGTTTGTTTCCTTCAATGAAGAAATGGCTGATCCATGCAAGTCCGTATGCAATGACCGGCGCAAGCAGGAACGTCCACTATTCGATCAGAAAGCTTGCAGCAATGCAGAGCAGCACAGAGGTTGTCCCGACAAAATGCCATCCCCGCGTCGTTGCTTTGCTGTGCTGGGATAGATAGAATGGCCAAAATTCCTCATAGTCTGAAAAAGAAAGCTTCGATGCTTGGTTCGTCATTTCTTTGTCAGTCCTCCGAGAGTAAGTAAAATCCATAATAGTATATATTCGAAAGCGCTATCACAAAATCCTCTAATAACAAAAAAACCGACCATATCGAATATGGTCGGTTATCTGTGCTTGGCGACGTCCTACTCTTCCAGGACCCTGCGGTCCAAGTACCATCGGCGCTGGAGGGCTTAACGGTCGTGTTCGGGATGGGAACGCGTGGTTCCCCTCCGCCATCGCCACCAAACGTGGTCCGCGTTAGCGAGACTCTATATACAAAGCTTACGCCTTGAAAACTGGATACGAACCTTTGCGAAGGTTTCTTGCTTTAGCTGATTTTCACTTATTTAGGATAAGCCCTCGACCGATTAGTATTCGTCAGCTGCACACGTTGCCGCGCTTCCACCTCGAACCTATCAACCTGATCGTCTTTCAGGGGTCT
>NZ_FOCJ01000003.1 GCF_900110075.1 Paenibacillus sp. OV219 | reverse complement strand
CTTGGTGAGCCGTTACCCCACCAACTAGCTAATGCACCGCAGGCCCATCTGTAAGTGACAGCTTGCACCGTCTTTCCCAACTCAGCCATGCAGCTCAGTTGTTTATCCGGTATTAGCATCCGTTTCCGAATGTTATCCCGATCTTACAGGCAGGTTGCCTACGTGTTACTCACCCGTCCGCCGCTAAGCTATCCCCGAAGGAATAACTCCGCTCGACTTGCATGTATTAGGCACGCCGCCAGCGTTCGTCCTGAGCCAGGATCAAACTCTCCATAATAGGCGAAATGGCAGAGCCATTTGCGCCAAATGAATTTGCTTGTTAGCTCATTCAAAAAACTAGCTTCGTCAGAAACGCTTTCGCCAGATGGCGATCGTCGTTTCGACTTATTTAAAACATTGTTGAATCTGACGTGATCCATATGTTCAGTTTTCAAAGAACTTGTCCGTCACGTTTATCTCGGTGACAGGTTTACATCTTATCAGCTCTTGTCGACCATGTCAACACTTCACTTCACATTCTGTCGAATGTTGTTCGTTATTGGCGTGTGTCTCAGAAGCGACAAGAAATAATTTAACACATCCACAAGTGTGATGCAACTTGTAAAATATGACAAAGGACTGTGCCGATATCACCGTCGGTCACAGCCCTCTACATAATCTCTCTACTCACCAAGCAATCGCTGCAACTCTACTTCGTCTTCAATAACTGTCACGCCGAGATCGCGCGCTTTGGTCAGCTTACTGCCTGCGCTCTCGCCAGCAATAACGAAGTCCGTCTTCTTCGATACGCTTCCGCTAATTTTCGCGCCGACTGCCTCCAGCTTCTTCGCCGCCTCATCGCGCGTCATGCTTGAGAGCGTGCCTGTCAATACAACGGTCTTGCCGCTGAAGATACTGTCTGTACGAACTGGCGCTTGCTGCTCCGCCTCAGCCTTCACGCCAAGTGCGAGCATCCGGTCAATGCTGTCCGCCGCTACCGGGTCTCTGAAGTAGCTGTAGATACTCTCAGCTACAATGCCACCTACGTCAGGCAAGCCAACAAGCTCCTCCACAGTTGCTTCACGAATAGCGCTCAAGCTGCCATAATGGTCAGCCAGCATCTTTGTTGTCGCTTTGCCCGTATTCGGGATACCAAGTGCAAACAAGAAAGCTGCCAAGTCGCGATCCTTGGATTTATCGAGCGCTTCTAGCAGCTTCTTCGCTTTGCGATCGCCGAAACGGTCCAGATCGATCAACTGCTCATACTTAAGCGCATAGAGATCAGCTGGATCACGCACCTCGCACTCATCAAACAGCTGCTCCGCCGTCATAATGCTGAACGATTCGATATCCATCGCATCACGAGATGAGAAGTGCGTAATACGCCCGATCGTCTGCGGTTTGCAGCCGAGCTTGTTGTTGCAGAACAAGTGCGCGCCGCGAAGCTCAAGAGCAGTTCCACATGATGGGCACTCCGTCGGTGTCACGATCTCGCCGCCCGGTTCTTCGTCCACTTTGCCCAAAATTTCCGGAATAACATCGTTGGAACGGCGAATGAACACATGGGTGCCTAGAGCGAACTTCAGATTCTTCCGCTCGATATCGCCCATATTGTTGAGCGTACAGTTCTGTACCGTTACGCCGGCAAGATCGACTGCTTCAACTCGCGCCACTGGGGTAATCTTACCGGTGCGACCCACTTCCCAGGAAACCGACTCGAGAATCGTCGTCGTTTCTTCCGCCTCGAACTTAAACGCAACCGCCCAGCGCGGGAACTTATCCGTATAGCCTAGTGCTTCGCGCGTACGCATGTCGGTCAGCTTCACTACCGCACCGTCAATTAAGAAATCATGTTCGCTACGGCCGGCAGCAACGAGCTCAAGCTCCGCCTGCACTTCCTCAATTGTTGAACAGTAGACGGCAAAAGGATTCACTTTGAAGCGGTTATCTCGCAAGAACTGGAGCAGTTGCTCATGATTCTCGAAAGATACCCCTTCCGCATAGCCAATATTATAGAAGAACGCGTTCAGCTTCCGTTCTGCTGTTATGCGCGGATTCTGGTTGCGCAGTGCCCCTGCTGCCGCATTACGGGCATTCTTGAGCGGCTCTGCTGCTGACACATTGTAAGCTTCAAGAACGGACAGATTCATAATTCCTTCACCTTGAACCTCGATCAGTCCATCTGTGAACGGAATGGTAAGCGGAATGGAACGAATCGTTTTGACCTGAGCCAAAATCCCTTCGCCAACGGCACCATTGCCGCGTGTTGACGCCTGCACGAGATTGCCCCCGTCATAGGTGAGGTTGAGCGTGAGACCGTCGAACTTCAACTCAATTACATAGCTAGGATCGGGTAATGGCGTTACGTCCGGATTCTTCGCATTATAATCGGCAATCGTTTTGGCAACACGTGCATTCCATGCCAGCAAGTCCTCATTGTCCTGTGCCTTATCGAGACTCCACAGGCGAGCAAGATGACGGTGAGGCTCGAAGCCTTTCAAAATATCGCCGCCAACGCGCTGTGTCGGAGACTCCGGCAAAATAAGTCCAGTCTCCTTCTCCAGCTGAACTAGCTCATCATAGAGCTCATCCCACTGTTTATCGCCGATCGTCGGTTTATCCAGCGTGTAATAGTTATAATTATGTTCCGCAATGAGGTCCACAAGCTCGCGCATCCGCGCATTCTGTCCCGTTTCTTTGGCAGTGGCCATTGTCGTCCTCCCTCTCGCCTCTTCGTCGCTTATACTTTCGTAATCGGAGCGAAACTTGCAAGCAGCTTCTTCAGCCCGACCGGGGCCGGGAATGCAATTTGCAGTTCCTTATCATTGCCTGTACCGCGCACAGACACGATCGTGCCGACGCCCCATTTGCCGTGAGACACTTTATCGCCCGCTGCGAAATCCCCGCCACCGGTCGCACCGCCTGAACCAGCAGTAGCGCCGCCGCCAGCCGCACGTGCGGCATCCATCGGCGTGCTGACGCGAACGCCACTGCTGCTTGCTGCTGCTCCCGAACGCGCAACTGCCCCGCCGCCGCCGCTGCTACCACTGCGGAAGCCAAAGCCGTTGCCCGAGCCGGAACCGCCGCTACTACTGCTGCTACCGAAACGGCTGCCAGAGCCAAAGCCAATGCCGCCACCGCCGCTCGCACGCGCTCCGCGGCCGGTCTCCGTCTTCAACTCGTCCGGCACTTCGCGCAGGAAGCGTGACGGCATGTTCGCGCTTGTGCGACCGAACAGCGTGCGCATCCGCGCGCATGTGAGGAAGAGCCGCTTCTCCGCACGCGTAATGCCAACATAGGCGAGACGGCGCTCCTCCTCTAGCTCATCGTTATCATTGAGCGCTCGGCTGTGCGGGAATATGCCTTCCTCCATTCCGATGATAAAGACGATCGGAAACTCGAGGCCCTTAGCGCTGTGCATTGTCATGAGGACGACTGCGTCCTTCACTTCGTTCTCAGACTCATCCTTATCCATGGAGTCAATGTCAGCGATTAGCGCGAGGTCGGTCAGGAAGGAAACCAGCGATTTGTCCTCATTGCGATTCTCAAACTCCTGCGTAACAGATAGGAACTCGTCGATGTTCTCGAGGCGAGCCTTTGATTCCAGGGTATTCTCGCGGTTCAGCTCCTCGCGGTAGCCGCTCAGCTCGAGTATCTTCTCGGTCAGCTCCGTCACGGACAAGTACTCTACCATGCGCGTCAAGTTATCAATCATGTCGCGGAATTCGGTCAGCGCCGTACGAGCGCGGCCCGTCACATCGAGCCAGTCAATCTGCTCAAGCAGGGCAAAGACAGAGATGCCACGCAGTCCCGCTTCATCCGCGAGCTTCGCGACCGTCGTGTCGCCGATGCCGCGTTTAGGCACGTTAACAATCCGTTGGAAGCAAATATCGTCATCGGGGTTCGAGATCAGGCGCAAGTAAGCAAGAATGTCCTTAATCTCTTTGCGGTCGTAGAACTTTACGCCGCCGACGATTTGGTACGGAATATCAGACTTGATTAGCGTTTCCTCGATAACACGAGACTGAGCATTCGTCCGGTACAGAATCGCATGATCGCCGAACTTGCGCCCTTTGTTCACCTGTTGGCGAATCTCGCCAGTGACGAAGTAGCCCTCGTCATGCTCTGTATCCGCTTGATAGATCGTTATCGCGTCACCTTCGCCTTGATCAGTCCAAAGCTTCTTATCCTTGCGGCCGCTATTCAGCTTAATTACAGCATTAGCGGCGTTAAGGATATTCGACGTAGAGCGGTAGTTCTGCTCGAGCAGAATCGTCTTCGCTTCCGGATAGTCTTCCTCGAAGTTCAGGATATTGGTGATATCCGCTCCGCGCCAGCGGTAGATCGACTGATCGCTGTCACCGACGACGCAGATGTTATGATGCTTGCTAGCAAGCATATTGCAAAGCATATATTGCGCTCTGTTCGTATCTTGATACTCATCGACGTGAATGTAACGGAACTTGTTCTGATAGAACGCCAGCACATCCGGCTCTTCCTTGAACAGCTCGATCGTCTTCATGATGAGATCGTCAAAGTCGAGCGAGTTGTTGTTCTTCAGCCGCTTCTGGTACGCAGTGTACACTTTAGCAACGATACCGTCGAAGTAATCGCCAATCTTCAGTTCGAATTGCTCCGGCGTAATCAACTCATTTTTCGCGCCACCAAGCGCCGCCTGCACACTCTTCGGCTCGAACTTTTTCGTATCAATATTAAGATCCTTCATACAGTTGCGGATTACCGACAGCTGATCCGCCGAATCCAGAATCGAGAAATTGTTCGAAAAGCCGATTCGGCTAACATCTCTGCGCAGAATCCGCACACACATCGAGTGGAACGTCGATACCCAAATATCTTGTCCGGAATTGCCGACAAGCGCGCTCACCCGTTGCTGCATCTCTCGTGCTGCTTTATTCGTAAAGGTAATCGCCAGGACACTCCATGGCGCTACACGCTTCTTCTGGATCAAGTAAGCAATACGGTGCGTCAACACGCGTGTCTTGCCGCTTCCCGCTCCTGCCATAATGAGCAGCGGACCATCTGTCGCTTGAACGGCCGCGCGCTGCGGGGGGTTCAGCTTCTGAACAGCCTGGTCGATGCTAAATTCATTCAACATAAGGTAAATATGCTCCTTTGTTCGCATTTGTTCGCCTGTCTCTAAGTCTAGACAACCGACCGGGCAGTGTCAATTCATTCCGGCCAGTTAAGCGAAATAAAAACGGCCTCCTGTGAGCGAACTGCACGACTGATGCGATTCGCTGACGAAGCCGTTCTTCTGGTTTATTTTTGCTGGACACGACGAACTGCCTCTACAGTTGAGAGCGCCGCTTCCAAATCGTCATAAATAATATTGCCTACGATGACCGTGTGGGCCGCATCCGCCGCCGCACGAGCTTTGTCCGCGTTGTCGATGCCACCGCCGTAAAATACTCTTGCCCCTGTGACCAAGCTTCTCGCTCGCTTCACAAGCTCCATGTCGCCGAACTTCCCGCTGTATTCCATATAGATTACAGGCAGACGCATGAGCCGATCCGCCATATAAATATGCGCTGTCACGCCTTCTGCATCAAGTGACGACGTTGCACTGGTCAGCTTGGCCGCTTCCGCGTCCGCGTTCAAGATGAGATAGCCTTCTGCCGAAGTATTTTCCCACGGAATGAACGCCCCAAACTTGCGCAAAGCTTGAATTTGCCGTCCAGCCATCCACTCTGCCTTATCGGTATTCAGCACGAGCGGTATAAAGTAATGATCGAAGCCCGGTACGGCCGCCTCTTCATTCGATACTTCCAGAGCGCACGGCACTTCATACCGACGAATGCGCGACATTAAGTCCACCGTGTTATCGAACGTGACGCCGCTCGAGCCCCCTACTATGATAGCATCCGTGCCAGACATACAGATCGCATCGAGCCGTTCGTCGCTAATCTCGCGGTCCGGGTCGAGCTTGAACAGATGCCGCCACTCCTTAAATATTGCCGATTGCAATTCCATAATGCCCTCCGCCTTCTAAATCTATCCTTCACACCCTGGACTATTGCCCAAGTGCTTCGATGCGCTGCATGACGGCAAACTCGTTCGGGTATATCATCATATATTCCGTTAAGCCAACCATGCGAAACAGCTTCTCGTAGTGCGGGGTAATCCCCCAGGCGAAAGTATGCACCCCCGCTTTGCTGCCCATGCGGGCAAGCCGGATTAATACGGCCATTCCACCGCTGTTTATGTAATCAACTTTCGTCAGGTCAAGCGTCAGGAAACGGATGCTCTTACCAAGCTCCATCTCTCCTTCGAAACCGCTCAGCAGCTTCGCTTCCGCCGATTTGCTCAAATCCCCTTCCAGTTTCAGCGCAAGGCCTCCCCGGAACTTATGTAACGCTATCGAAAACGGCTGGTCCGCCATATTCAATCTCCTTTCTGCACAGCCTGCTATGCTTCGGAATCGGGATGCAATTTTCTCATAAAATAAAGCTCCGTATAGAAGCCTCGCTCGTCCCGCCCGGTCGTCCAGTAATCCGCAAGCGTATCGATCATAACCAGCCCCCACCCGCGAGGATCCTCGGATTCCAGCTTCTTACGCATTTCATCCTCATCCCGCGATAATTTCGGGTAAAAGCCGCCGCCTTCATCGTACACCCGGCACACCATGAGCATACCGCCAATTTGTGCGATTACAGTTACATACGCATTTGGCTGCATTTTGTTGCCATGTTCAATGGCATTAATCATCGCTTCGCACACGGCGCTTTGCACATCTTCATATATATCGGAATTCGGCCATCTTTCCTTTATCCAATCGCCCACCTTGAGCGCAACGAGCCTCTCGTCACCGAGCTTGCTTCGAATGGCCCATTCGCGGGACATAAATGGATTATCGAAGGAAGCGGCAGACGCCAGTGAGCTGCGGTACTCACCGGCCAGCTCCAGTACAACGACCGTCCGGTCATCCATGCCAGAGCCGCATTCGCGATCCATTCGGACAAGCCAATTATCTACGATCTCCGTTAAGTCCTCATCAGGCTGCCATGTCGCAAGCTCTGCCTCTAGTCCGTCGAAGCTGTACATTTGCCCATCTTCATTAACGGCCTCAATTAATCCATCCGTGTACAGGAGGAAGCGGTCGCGATTGTTCAGTTGGAAACTGACCTCCTCGTATACAGCGTCCGGGGCAATACCGATTGGAAGCGAGCTGCATGCCACTGCTTGAACGCGACCATCTTGTGTAATGATATAAGGCGATAAGTGCCCAGCGCTCGCATATTGCACTTCATTTGTCGTTAGATCAATAACACCTACGCCGATGGAGACGGAGCCCTCTTCCCCCATCGCTTCGCACAGCTGCCTGTTCATTCTCGCCAGTACTTCAGACGGAATACCGTTACGCCGAATTTCCGATCGGAAAATAAGCAGTTGAGCAGACATAATAAGCGCTGCAGGCAGCCCTTTGCCAGATACATCACCAATCATGACGGCAAAACGGTTCGGACTGAGCGAAACGACGTCGAAGAAATCGCCGCCTACCTCACGGTACGACTGGCAACGCGCTGTAATTCTGTAAGCCCCAATCGTTAGATCCCCCGGAGGGAGCAGCTTCTGCTGTACATTGTAAGCCATCTTCAGTTCGCGTTCCAGCGATTCGTATTCGCGGCTGATGCGGTTCTGCAGCTCGTTGTACGCGACGGCTAGCTCGCCTGCTTCATCATGTAGAATGGCAGGCACTCCGCCTCCAGGCAAGCCTTGTCCTGCCACCAGCCCTCGAATGTCGCGGATAAGGCCGCGCAGCTCTTGTCTGAACTGCATTGTCACGTAGCTGAATAAAGCGATACTCATTATAAAATAAAACGCAGCAATTAAGCCGAGCTTGTAGGGGTCAATTGTTTCTTGCGGCCTCGCTGTCATGAACACCAGCTGCAGCAAGCTGAATATCGTCACCAGCATCGTACACGCGTAGGTTATAATAATCGGCTGTGCGATTGAAGTTCGCCCGTCAAACCGATCCGGCAGCGGCTGCAAACGCATGACTGGTCTGAATATGTGCCTCGTCGTGGTAAACAGCACAATCGCCAGCGAGATGAACAAGCTCTGTTCCCCTGCCACTTGGCCAAGCAGCTGCAACCATATGCCGCTGCCTTGAAGTTCTCCCGCGTGGTACAGGCCGGAGTACATTACGCCGATGACAGCTACGCTGATGAGCAGCTCGTATGGCATCCGATACAGCCGGTGCAGCGACTTATTCGTCAATCCCATGCAGCCCATCTTACATTGCTGATCGAGCTCCTTCATGACTGGCTTCATCCGCCAAGCCGAATATCCCGCCATCGCGATTGCCAGCAGTACGGCGAAAGCCAAATTGCCCCGCTGCGGAATACGAAGTCCGGCAGAAGTCGATGGCGCTACCAACATTGTATCCGCCTGCAAAATAATTAGTCCGCCTAGCAGTACAATGCCATAGACGAACAGCAGCCGGCTTAGCAGCATATTGCCGCTGTAGCGCGGCTTGCCGAATTTATCGCCTTGGTGGACTTGGTGAACTTGGTCCTTACCCGTCATTTCCATAGCAGTTTCCTGACGTCCTCCAGCGGCTCGCTGCCCAGCTCTTCCTTGCAAATCCGTTCCAGGCGCCGGTACCAGCCGATCGCCTCGATTCTACGTTCCCCGCGTAAGCAGTGAACGATCATTGCATGGTACGCTTCTTCCTGATCAGGACGAAGCGCGATCCAATCCGCGAGACACTGCTCTACCCGTGCCTCGTCAAGCAACTCGCCATAGTAAGCGGCAAGCCGTTTAATCATATTCGTCTGCCGATCCAACAGCTGCTCCCGCACACGCTCAAGCCAGTCTGTGTGAGGAAGCTCCGTGCCAAGCTGTCCATAGAGTACTCTGGCCTTCTCGTATAATCGACTAGCTTCTTCACGATCATCCATCCACAGCTGATCGCCGATTCTCGCCAGTGTATTGTAATCCTCCATATCATTCGCTTCAATGGTGTGCTCGGCCATACCGATAACGCCCCGCTTCGCAAAGACGATATCCTCCGGCATGCCCAACTCCTTGAGCGATGAACGTAAATCATGAAGCGTCACATACAGCTGATTGGAGCGCTTGGAATTATCGCCCTCGCCGAAAACTCGATCAATAACTTGCTCGCGGTTTGCCCGGTAGTTCGGTTGAAGGAGCAGGTAAACGAACAGTTCACCTGCCTTGCGACGCTTCCAGCTTGGCTCGAATACATGGCCATCTATCGCTGTGAAATTAATCCCGTTAAACAGCCGCACACGCCACTTTGCCGTTTCCACTTGCGCTTCGATAGCAATGTGGTTGTCGGCGAGTTCCTCGGTCACTGTCGGCGCAGCGACTTCTGCTAAACCGGCCGCAGCGAGAGAGGCTGCCAGCTGCACCGTCAGCTGTTCAATAGAAGGCGTGGTCATGAGCTTGCGCATGTGGTCCAGCTGACCGAATGCTCGCTCAGCTTGTACCAGCTGGCGATCCTGCAGCATCTGCCTGACTCTCGCACCTGCCGCATAGATGCAGCATTCGAGGTCAGCCGTTAGCGCTCGCGGCAGCTCCTGCGGCGAATCCAAAAGAATGGCTTGACTCAAGTAGGCGTAACGAGCCGGCAGCTTGCTACACAGGGACTCGTTCAGCTCAGCTGCGGTCAGCACGCGGGCGACAGCCGCGCCATGCGGATTATCAGAAGCGTGGCGCGTGAGCCAGCTCATCCACAGCTGCCGATCCGCTTGCTCGCTTGCTGAACCGTCGAACAACTTCCGTTCCAACAGCACAAAGCCCGCCCAGACCGGCTTACCCTCCTCGCGAAACCGCTCAGCCGATGCCTGGAACAAGCGATGCGCTTCAGCAGCGTACTCCACTGTCTCGCGTTCAATCGAAGCCGCTGCGCGGGCCAGTGCCCACGGCACAAAGCCGCTGCACTGCTCTGGGGTGCGGTTCCACTCCTCGGCAAGCTGAGCCATGAACGGCCCCGCTTCTTGCCGGTCGCCGACTTGCATATACAGCAAGCCGAGCATCGCCATCATTGTCAGCATCGCTGACTCATCCGCTTGCGCAGCGAAGCCGCGCAGCGCCGTTTCCAGCATCTGCTTCGTCTCGATCAAACGGCCGTGCAATAGGCCCTCCTCGCATTCTGCACGAAGCAGCAGCGGAGATTTCATTCGTATATCGGCCGGAATGGCCTGTAAAAGCAGTGTGGCGGGCATGTTTCCATCCAGTATCGCCTGCTCCGCCTTAAGCACCTCTATAAGCCAATTATCCTGCTTTAAAATCGTTATTCCATCGTTTTTCTGATTCATTGGTCATTCCTCACCATGCTTCTTTGTTAAGCTGCCATGCGATTTCCCGGCAGCCTCACGTCCAAAATAATGCTTAAGGGTATAGACATTATATGACGTTAACCTTTACTACCTATTCGCCCTCTATCTCCTAAATCCCTCCCTGTTGCAAGAAAATGCCGCGCCTGCCGCGATGAAAAAAAGAGGAGCCGAATAATCGGCCCCTCTCGTTCTGTCCATTATTTAACCAGCTGTCCTCGTGTGACGCCAAGCTGATTGATGGCTTTCAAACTGCGCCATACTTGCGTTCCGCCAATACGTCCTGCAAGCGCATCGCTGTATAAATCAATAACTTCATTCACTTTATCAGCGGTCTCTTCCAAGAATTCGATCCGGAACGATGCTATGCCCAGCTCGCCGAACTGCTTCATGTACTCCGCGCCAGACTGCTCGATCGCATTGTACACCGTATTGCGGCAGCCTTCGTCGACGCGAACCGGATGCGACATGCCGATCCGATCCTGCAGCGAGACATTATGCTCTTCACACGGACGTCCGCAGTTCGTGAAGTCTGTACCTTCGCTGAGGAAGGTACAATAGACACAGTGCTCCGTGTGGAACATCGGCAAATGCTGATGGATAACGACTTCCATCTTCGACGTTTCGCTGCGGCGCAACAAGTCGAACATTTGCTGCACATTTAAATCATATGAAGGTGTGACGAGGCTGCAGCCTGCATCCAGGAACAGATTCGCCGCCTTGTGGTTCGCAATGTTCAACGAGAAATCGCCGATCAGCTCCGGGAAGATCTCATTCGGCTTCGCAGCTCTTGCGCGCAAGTAGTAATAGAGCGCGCCTGTATTACGAACGAGCACCGCATCCGGCTTCAGCTTCAGGATGTTCGCATGGTAGCCGTTCTCATTCGGCATATGAATCCGCGGCGTTACAAGGCCGATTGACTTGCCAGCACTCCGCGCCAGCTCCATCGCGGCCGGCAGCTGCTTAATAAATTCAAAGTCGGCGTATACCATATCAACTTTATCAGACTTCACAGCGGCCTCCAGCTGAGGGAGGCTACGGCAGAGCACCGTCAGCTTCGCCTTTGCTGCATTTGATTGTTGCTGCGGCCTGGTCTCACTACCGCGAACGTCGTCGTTGATATCCACTTTATGTTTAATATAAACCGGCGGCTTCGGACGCTCGCCAGCCAATGCTTCTACCGCTTCTCGGCGCATCCGGTTCAATTCGCGCATCGGCACGATCAGATCCCCGTTCAGCTCCACTTCAAGCGACTCGAGCTGATAGACTGTACCTCCAAGACGACCGAGCTGCTCCTCCAGAATAGCTCCATCCATTGGGCGCTTCTGAGCCTGTTCGAGAGCTAGCTCGGAGCTGATCTCTACTGTATTACCTTTCTCCACATCCGTCCATACGGAATGAAGCGGCTGTCCGAGCTCGCCTGTCACTTTCACATGCAGCGGGAATACGCGGTACGGCTTCTCGGTCTCGAACGAAGCGCGCAGGCGCCGATCGAGCGCAGGATCGTTTGTCTTCCATACGCGGTCGCCGACATGTACACGGCGTAGATCTACGTCATTTCGCCCTGGAACAAGCTCAATGATAAGCCCTTCTTGCGCTTCGCCTTCCAGCTTCGTGCCTTGGCGGCGGATATCATAGATGCGGCCGCCTTCTTCCTTCTTCGTCGGGTCGCCAGCGTCGAACACAATGCCGTCGCCGCGCTTCACTGGTACTTCGATCCGGCAAACAACCGCATCGCGCAGAATCTTCTCGACACGGCCCAGATACACGCCTCGGCTCTTCGGGAAAGTCCCTTCCACGAGCATCTTGTTGTTCGTGCCATCAAGGAAGCCATGTGTAAATCCTCGCGAGAAGCTTTGCTGCAGCTCGCGCATCTCTTCCTTCGACGGCGCAGAACGGTCGCCATCGAAATATTTATCAATCGCGCGACGGTACTTGCTAACCACATTCGCGACGTATTCCGGGCTCTTTAGTCGTCCTTCAATCTTGAAGGATGTGACGCCCGCTTCAATTAGTTCAGGCACAAGCTCAACAGCAGCAAGGTCCTTCGGTGACAGTAGGTAGGTCACATCACCCATCGGCTTCTGCTCGCCGTCGACCATCAAGTCATACGGGAGACGGCATGCTTGCGCGCATTCACCGCGGTTGGCAGAACGACCGCCCCACATTTCGCTCGTCAGACACTGGCCTGAGTAGGAGACACACAGTGCGCCATGCACGAACACTTCCATCGGAAGCTTCGCCTGATCGCCGATTGTTTTAATTTGTTTGAGATTATTTTCGCGTCCAAGCACGACCCGTTCGATATCAAAAGGCTTCGTAAACTCAACCGCCTCTGGCGATGTAATCGTCATCTGCGTCGATCCGTGAATCGGAAAGTCCGGTGACATCTCACGAATCAGTTTCACGAGACCAAGATCCTGAACAATCACCGCGTCAACACCGGCGTCGATACAAGCTTCGATCAGTGCCTTGGCTTCGCCGAGCTCTTCCTCGAATACAAGAATATTAAACGTGAGGAACCCTTTCACGCCGTAGCTGTGTAGAAACGCCATAATCTCAGGCAGCTCGTCCGTATGAAAGTTATTCGCTCTAGCTCTAGCATTAAATTTCTCCACACCAAAAAAAACAGCATCGGCCCCATTCGCCACTGCCGCCCGCATACACTCCCAATCACCAGCTGGTGCCAGCAACTCGACATCTTGTCGTTTCATCATACCCATCTTCAATTAGCGCCATCCTTATCCTCGTTCACTTATTTCCCTACAGTGTACCAGAGCAGACGATCAAACGAAAGCCGCGCCACAGCACAAACGCCGCTTCTTCCCGAAATATTTCCGGGTTGAAGCGGCGCAGCGCCTTGTGAATCACTAGCTTGTGAATGTGAAGGATCCAATAACTTTCTCTACCGCAGCGCGATTGCTGTCCGTATTGTTCGCTTGAGTGATGGTATAGTAGATGACGTACGTGATTCCATTCTTTTCAAAAATGAGGTACGTTTCCGTTGTCGGAGCCGTTAGCTTATTAAAGTCCACGACGAGCTTCGTCGCTGAAATGCCGTTACCGACTGTCGCTGTCGTGGTAGATTTCACCTGTGCGCCGGCATCCTTCATATCTTCATCCGTTGTGAGGTAGTTTTTGATGTAATCAACAACATCGGTTGCTTTCTCATCTTCCCAAATATCAATCATGAAGTCGCCGTAATCCGTATAGTACTCTACGGTCGTATCTTCAAAGTCCTTGCTCTCCGCCATCCAGCTTTGTGGCAGTTCAATGGAGTAGCCATATGCCTTGCTGCTCTTCTTCACCGTCAGCTGCTCGAGCGCTTCACTATCTTCCAGTTCGCTGAAGTTACTGTCCACATATTCGGTATCGATATCGATGGAGCTAACGATTTTGTTGTAGATGGATTCGCCGTCTACTTTAACGCCTTCATTGTAATAGAACTTCAACTGGTACTTATGTTCGCCGGAAACGAAAAAGAGCTGATACTGTTTATGCCACTTTTCCTTATCGAACGAATATTCATAGCTAAGTACTTGAGCCTCCCCGTCTTTCAAGGCGACGGTCGTATCCTTTACATTGCGCAAGTAATCCGATACGAACGACTGCTCCAGCTTCTCGCGGGAACGCTTCTCCCAAGCTTGTGCCGTATCGTTATCCTCCAAAGAACTGATATTAAAGAACATCAATCCATCTTCGCTAACAAAGATCGGGTTAGGCGCGGATTCGAGACGTGTCCAATTAACCGGCATGTTCACAGTCAAACCAAAATCCTTATCAACGGTTGTTACATAACCGTCTTTCACCTTCGTGATATCCTTCAGCGTGAGATCGTTCTTCGCAAAGGAAGGTTTGAAGCTGTTCAGAATATCTTGGAGAGCATCCAGTTTATCTTTGGTCGTCGCTTGCACGCCTGTCGCCGCCATATAAATCCGGTCATTGACTTGGATGACGCGATATTCATAATACCAGCCGCTGCGTGTTTTGCTGATAATCTTCTCGAACGACAAATCACCTACTGTGATGGTCTTCTTCTCAACAGCGAACTCATCCGTGCCGAAATAATCTTCCGCAAACTCACGAAGCTCTTCACGAGAATACGCTTGATCAACATCCTCGATAAAAATGGCCACTTTACGGTCATCGGCCACCGACGCCCATTGCGTTATCATGCCATTATTGCTCTGATACGCCATTACAAAGTCCGATGGATACTTCATCGACCAGTTATAGTAGCTGTCGCCGACATAGGTTTTGCCTGCATCGGAATTAATGCCGCCTGTGTTAGTACCAGTCGAAGTGCCTGGCGCCGCCGCCATGAGTCCTTTAATCGTAATGTCATTACCATTCAGCGCAAGTGTTGCACCAAACGCCGATACGATAACACGCAGCGGCACCATCGTTACACTGTTCACAATCTTAGGCTCAGCCGTAAGGGTAATTGGCGAACCGTTAACCTTTACCGTCTTGCTGCCAATTGTAAGCACAACTGTCGTTTTGTTGTACGTCAGAGTGATGATTTTGTTATTCTCCAACTTCAGTCCTGCACCGAATGCTTTCGTAATGACGCTTAGAGGCACCATCGTTGTGCCATTCTGTTTATACGGCTTCTGAATCGTCGACGTCGTACCGTTCACAGTCAGTGTCGGACTGCCAATGGCCAATTTGATTTCTACTGATTTCGTTTCAACCGCCATATCGGAGGCTCCTGCAACTGCAGGCATAAGTGCAAATAACATACATGCCGTAATGAGTAGAGCTAACAGCTTGTTCTTCATGATGATTCTCTCTCCCTTAATCTAATAAATGTTAAATTTTCTCAGACAATGTCAGTTTCTTCGTAACGAGGTCGCCCTCAGACTGCACCATCACGTCAATTTGCTGGCCAGGCAGGTAGGCTTTCAGCAACTCGTTAACTTCAACAATCGAAGATATTTGTTTGCCGCCAATCGAGTAAATTTGGTCGCCTTCATGCAAATTCGCTTGCTTCGCGCCTGAACCCCAAACCGACTTCACTTCAAGCGGTTCTGTAGTAGGAAGACCGACGAGTGCAGACCAGCTCTCTTCCAGCTCCACACCAAGCGACGGACGCTTCACTTTGCCATACTTGAAAAATTGATTCACGACATAGCGGACGGTATCCGCCGGAATGGAGAAGCCTAAGCTCTCGACGCCTTCGCTAACAAATTTCATCGAATTGATTCCTACGACTTCGCCCTTCAAGTTAACGAGAGGACCTCCGCTATTGCCCGGATTGATCGCCGCATCCGTCTGAAGCAGCTTATAGTAGGAGGAGATCGAGCGGTTCATGCCGCTCAGGATGCCTGTCGTCGCTGTATTGCGGAGCGAGAACGACACTGGCGTCCCTATTGCAACGACTGTCTCGCCTACTTGCAGCTGAAGCGGCACTGGCGCGAATGCAGCCGGCTTCAAATTGGTTGCGTTAATCTTCACAAGCGCAAGGTCGCTTGTTTCGTCGATGTTGACACGTTTGCCCTCGTACTGCTTCCCATCCGAAGTGACGACAACGATATTATTCATGTCTTTCACGACATGCGCATTCGTTACGATCCACCCGTCTGCCTTCCAGATCACACCTGTTCCGTGCCCTAATGCAAACCGGTTGTCCCCATACTCGGCTGGCTTACCGATAATGCCGACGACTGAAGGTGATACTTTCTTCACAACGTCCGGTACTTCCGACTTAGGCGTGTAATTGTAGCTTTGTGTCTTGGCATCGTAAACTCCCGAGCCGCCGAGCGTCTTGGTAAGCGAGCTAGCCTTGACGTAAACCTCTCCGTTAATCACCTTTGCATCGAGCTTCGCAGCGCCCGAATTTCCGGCTGCTAATGCGGTCCCTGTCATGAAGAGCGCACCGGCTATGATGACTAGTACTAGACGTAAACCCTTTTGCCTCACAATGCTCCTCCATTCGACAATAGATAATTCCTATATTTTGCTAGACTAATAGGTCTACTCTACTATAACTGGGTAAATGTTACATATCAATCTATCATCGTTAAAAACTTGATTTGTCCACTTCATATGTTTTTTTGGCATTGGCCTTATTGAATCTTAACCTTGATAAATGCTCATGTTATAATAGGTAATGCTACGCGCAATACATATCCCATTTAGGAGGTAACTATACACGTATGAAACTCGGTGTATTCTCTGTACTCTTCGCCCAGAAATCATTGGAAGACGCACTCGACTACATTGCATCCAAAGGTTTGGACGCAATCGAGATCGGCACAGGTGGCTACCCTGGTAACGCACACTGCGATCCAGAAGTACTGCTTGCTGACGAGAGCAAGCTAAAAGCATTCAAGGATGCAGTTGACGCTCGCGGCTTAACAATCAGCGCGCTTAGTTGCCACGGAAACCCGCTTCACCCGCAAAAAGCAATTGCAAGCGATCATGATGCAGTCCTCCGCAATACGATTCAGCTGGCTGCTAAGCTCGGCGTACCTGTTGTAAATACATTCTCCGGTTGCCCAGGCGACCATGAGGATGCGAAATATCCGAATTGGCCGGTTGCTCCATGGCCGAACGATTTCCAAGACATTCTGAAATGGCAGTGGGAAGAGAAAGTTATTCCGTACTGGAGCGAAATCGCGAAGCTTGCAACTGAAAGCAACGTGAAGATCGGTCTTGAATTGCACGGCGGCTTCTCCGTACACAGCCCAGCAACATTGCTTCGCTTGCGTGAAGCTTGCGGCGATGCAATCGGCGCTAACCTTGATCCAAGCCACATGTGGTGGCAAGGTATTGACCCTGTACAAGCGATCCATATTCTTGGCCGCGCAGGCGCAATCCACCACTTCCATGCGAAGGATACAACAATTGATCCAATCAACGTGAATAAGCACGGCGTAACAGATATGCAGTCCTATGCACTGATGCTTGATCGCGCTTGGCAGTTCCGTACTGTCGGCTATGGTCACGACATGAAGATTTGGGCTGACATCATCAGCGCGCTTCGCCTTGTTGGCTACGACTACGTCGTCAGCATCGAGCACGAAGACGGCCTGATGTCCGTTGACGAAGGCTTCACGAAAGCTGTTCAAAACCTGCAAACCATCCTCATCAAAGAGCCGCTCGGCGAGATGTGGTGGGTATAATACCCGAATATGCGACAAACAAAAACCTCCAACCCTTATGGGTTGGAGGTTTTTGTTTGTCTCGTTGTTATGAAGCGGGAACGAACCGCTCGAACAGGTGCTCAAGAATAGCTATCGTCTGTTCGACTGTCAGCTGACCACGGGGGTCGAATTTACCTTGACCTACGCCACTCAGCAGCCCGAGCTCTACTGCCTTGTACACGTTCGGCTTTGCCCAAGCAGATATTCCGGCATCGTCTGCAAATGTTGGTACACGCTGCTGTGCTGCACCACTATCGCTCTCTTTCCCTACCGCTGATAACAAAAGTTCCTGCAGCTTGTTAACTAACCGAATCAGCAGCGAGGCTGCCTCTTGTCTGGATATCGTCTGCCATGGAGAAAAGGTCGTGGCGGATGTACCCGAGATTAGTCCGTTCTTCAGCGCTTTGCCGATATTATCATCCACGATGTCCGTAAACGGAGTTGTCATCCCCATGAGCGGCTGACCATAGATATTCTCCACGAGCGCGACTGCTGCATCTGCGAATTCAATTCGGCTCATCGCCTGCTGGTAATCGTGATCAAGCATCGAGGTGACGATTCCGTTTTCCTTTGCAGCACGATATGTACCCTCTGCCCATTTGCTTACGCGAGCAGCAGGATTCGGAGCTTCAACATGAATATTCACACTTTGCGGTATTTGAAAATAATTATTGAGCGTAATTTCGGCGTCACCTGTCTTTAACGCCTTTAGATGACCGGCACGATCCACCGACACAATCTCCGGGTGATCCGATCCGAATGCAGCACCAGAGCTCTCGAGTGCTAAGCTCCCTTGATAGGTCTTCAGCTGCAGCTGCTCGCCAACACTTAACAGCATGAAGCTGTTTCGTATTTTAATCGGCTGAACAAGTGGAAAGAACGTTGTATCGAACGATAACGATGTTTCAGATCCACCTTTATTGTAGAGCCCCTCAATCTTGACGTGGAACTGCTCATTCTCAGGGAACGAAATAATCCCTTCAGGCCGGAAAATGATACTGAACGGAATCCAATAACCGCCTGTTTCGACATTGAAGTAGCGACCCTCCATGTCCGTTTTCGTTGGATCAAAGCTCCAGCTCTTCTGATCGCTTGTACGCGTTAAGGTTACACGAATATCCGATGTGCGCGTCCGATCATACTTATCCGGATTCAGTGAGACGGACCATGCATCCTGCGGCGCAAACAACTCAGACGGGAAGTAGCCAGCGGAAGGCCAACTTACATAGGTATAGCTTACCTCACTGACTGGCCGTTCTCGGTTAAATGCATATAAGGAAGCGTACGGATAGGTGTATCCATATTTCGATGTCGTCTGAACGAACCCGAACATGGTCTTCTTCATGGTTGGATTAATGATCCAGCGGCGGTGTCCGACCCTTGAAATATTTGACGGATCACTGTCCGCCATATAGCCTAGCACATTGCTGTACAGCGTTGGGTCGCCGGCGTACAAATTGCTGCTGCTCGTACCGGCATAGCCTAGCTGGTATTGCTCTTCATCCATACCTTCAGGCTTGCTCGGCGTATGAGACAACTGTAGATTCAGTGCATTAATGAGCGCGCCTGTCTGCTCTTGCAATTCCAAGCTCATATCGAGTGTCACATCATCTGGCAGTCCTGCCGCATACCTGACGAAGTTCAGCGCTTTCAGACCATCCTGCATGTAAGCCTGCTTCAGCTTCCCTGCCTTGAACGGCGCGGTCAGACTAGGCTGCTCTTCATAGATATCCTTACCTTCCATATAGTCGAACGTGAAACCCATCGGCTTGTATTGCTGCCATTTGCTAATGATCTCTTCTTTTGACCGATTGATTGTAATGGCTTGTACGGATTGCGAATTACTCTCCGCACTTACCGATGGAACTGTAGCCGATAATAAGCCTAATAAAATGGTTACTGTTACGACTGTTCTTCTCTTCCCCATGATTTCTACATCACTCCTGCACACGTTATACATCATATATCGAAAAAAAATGCCAGAATCTTGAGATCTCAAGATTCTGGCATTATCCGTTCAGTCATTATTATTGGAAATTACTGCAACCAAACTTTGAAAATCATCACGTAGTTCGCAAACGCGAATACAGCAAGCGATACGGTTGCAAATCCGATTGCGAATACGTTCTTCTTCGGACGAGCCATGAGCAAACGAACCCAACCGATGAAAATTACAATTGTAAACAGCAGCATCATAATATCCATTGGATCGAACTTTGTAAGGGTATTTGCTGCTTGTTCAGCAAGAAACATGGGTGAAGACCTCCTTATTTTCGCACGTAGCCTATATTAGTTATGTTAGCCTCATCACGGTCTCGATGCAAGTGACAATCGATAATCGTAACAAGTTTGTCACCATTTGGAGAAAGGACTCTTTTATAACCAGACCCTTCATTAATTATAATAAATTCTTATAATTGCACAGATGCAACTCATTGTCGCTAGGACTGAAGTGTGGTACGATTCTGTGTAGTATTCATACGAAAATCGTCGGATTTTCGAAAATCAACACGATAAGCTGAGCATAACATCCTTAGGAGGAACGAGCAATGCCCTATGAAGCCGTATGGATGAATGACCCAACCAAACTAAATAAATTTGAATTTATTAAGATGGAAAAAGACGGGCTCGATGTAATTCGCACCATTATCGACAAGTATTCGAAGGAAGGCTATGCCTCCATTCCCGAGGATGACATGAACCGGTTCAAGTGGGCCGGCGTCTATGAACAGAAGCCTAAAGACGGCTACTTCATGATGCGGATCCGAATCAATACCGGTATCATCACTTCCGCACAAGCACGTGCAATCGCTTCAATTGGCCGCGATTACGGTCGTGATCTAATTGACGTTACAACACGTCAAGCGATTCAGTATCACTGGCTTAAAGTCGAAGACCTGCCGGACATCTTTAACCGCCTTGAAGCGGTTGGCTTGTATTCCTACGAAGCTTGTGGCGACTGCCCGCGTACCATTGTAGGCAATCCGCTTGCCGGCATTGACCGCGATGAGCTGATGGATACTCGCGAGATCGTTGAGCAAGTGAATGATTTCTACCTGATGAACCGTGATTTTTCCAATTTGCCTCGCAAATATAAAATGTCCATTTCTGCAAACATCTATAACAATGCGAATGCCGAGATTAATGACCTTGCTTTCGTTCCTGCAACGAAAGTGATCGACGGCGAAGAAGTGATCGGCTTCCACGCGTATGTTGGCGGTGGCTTGTCTGCAAAGCCTCACATGGCGAAAGAGCTCGACATGTTCGTTCGTCCGGAAGAAGTACTGAAGGTCTCGATCGGCGTTACAACAATATTCCGTGACTACGGCTACCGTGAGAAGCGTCACCAAGCCCGTCTCAAATTCCTTGTCGCTGACTGGGGTCCAGAGAAGTTCCTCGAGAAGCTGAAGGAAATTATCGGGGACATGCCTTCCGCAGGCGAGAACAAAGTCGTTGGCTGGAATGCCGTTTACTACGATGGCGTTTACCCGCAGAACGAAGCGGGCTTGAACTTCATTGGATTGAACGTACCTGTTGGCCGTACAAACTCGGATGAGCTTGAGCAGCTTGCTGATGCAGCGGATCAGTTCGGCGATGGTAAGATCCGCACGACGATGTCTCAAAACATCATGCTGAGTGGCATTCCTGATGATAAAGTTGAAGAAGCGCTTGCTCTTCCTGTATTGAAGCGTCTCTCTCCTAAAGCAAGACCGTTCATGAGCCGTACGGTTTCTTGCACAGGTAACGAGTTCTGTAACCTTGCCGTTGTTGAAACGAAGGAACGTGCTCGCCGCGTTGCCGACTTCCTGGACGACCATATGGAGCTGGATGAGCGGATCCGTATCCACTTCATCGGCTGTCCGAACGCTTGCGGCCAGAAGCACATTGCCGATATCGGTCTGCAAGGCGCTTTAGTTAAGACGCCTGAGGGCATGGTTGACGCCTTCGATATCGCAGTTGGCGGTATCCTCGGTCCTGGCGCGAAGTTCAATGAATCGCTTAAGGGCCGTGTCAAAGGTGATGACCTTGGCTATGTGCTCGTGAAGCTGATCAACTTCTACAAAGAAGGTCGTGAGTCCGGCGAAACGTTCCATAACTATGTGAACCGTGTAGGCGTACCGGCGTTCCAAGAACGTCTGACTGAAATTTTAGCTAGCTAATGATTAAGGGGCTGAACATCCTGATGGATGATTCAGCCCCTTTTTTTGTTATGGATTACTTATTGCTGCTCTGGATGCTGATTGTTGTTCCGTTGCTGCTCTTTGTATACTGCACCACACTACCATAAGCTTCTGCGATGGTCCGAAGAGGCACATAAACACGACCGTTAATCAGCTCGGCTGGCTGTGAGATGGCGATAGTCTGATTCCGTACATAATCGGTGAATTTCTTCTCGCCGATTGCAATTGTGAAGCCTTTACGTCTTTCGCCAGGAGCATCTAAGTCGATCGTATCAATCTGGAGCGTTTGGACATTATTTAGGTAGTAAACCCCTTTAGATGCGACCGCGAATGGAAGAATCCTCGCTACATAACCTGCCCACAGCATGAATCGTCCGTTCTCAATCCGATAATCTCCTTGATTATCCAATTTCGTATTGTATCCATCCGGATAATGGATCGCAATCGGCTCCACTTTATTCTCAGCATGTGCCGACGGAATGCTGGAAGCGAAACAGGCTAAAGCAAAAACTGCTCCTACGCATATGGATAGATATCGTCGTCGTTTCAAGAATGGTTCCGCCCTTCTATTTGGCTTGTCACTATTGCTTGACGGTCTCTCTATGCAAAAGGTTTCAGCTTACGCAAAATGAAAAAACCCTTCGGACACAGACGACATATGTCTTCGTTGTCCAGAAGGGCTATAATTGTTAGTTCTCGATGCCTGCAGCCGCAACGCTTTCCACTTCGCGCTGCTTCGCAATGGTGCGTTCACGGTCGCGCTCTAGAATAGGCTTCAAGTAGCGGCCTGTATAGGAGCCTTCAACTTTAACGACAGCCTCAGGAGTGCCTGTTGCCACAATCATTCCGCCACCGTTGCCGCCCTCCGGCCCAAGATCGAGCAGATAGTCGGCTGTCTTGATGACATCAAGGTTATGCTCGATAACAAGCACAGACTCGCCGGAGTCGACTAGTCGGTGGAGCACGACGAGTAGACGGTCGATATCATCGACGTGGAGACCGGTTGTCGGCTCGTCGAGGATGTAGAGCATCTTGCCAGTGCTGCGGCGGTATAGCTCTGCCGCCAGCTTCACGCGCTGCGCTTCGCCTCCGGACAACGTCGTAGCCGGTTGGCCGAGGTTCATGTAGCCGAGACCAACGTCGAGCAGCGTCTGCAGCTTGCGGTGGATGCGCGGCACATTGCGGAAGAACTCGCATGCGTGCTCGATCGTCATTTCGAGCAACTCCGCGATGCTCTTACCTTTATATTTCACATCAAGCGTCTCGCGGTTATAGCGTTTGCCTTTGCAAATCTCGCACGGCACATAGACGTCTGGCAAGAAGTGCATCTCAATCTTAATAATGCCGTCACCGCGGCACGATTCACAGCGTCCGCCCTTGACGTTGAAGCTGAAGCGGCCCTTCTTATAGCCACGTACCTTCGCTTCGGTCGTCGACGCGTACAGATCGCGGATATCGTCAAATACGCCGGTATACGTCGCTGGGTTCGAGCGCGGGGTACGCCCGATCGGCGATTGGTCGATATCAATGACCTTCTCGATATGCTCGATTCCGCGAATCTCCTTGTGCTCACCTGGGCGAACCTTTGCTTTGTTCAAGTCGCGGGCAAGCGTCTTGTACAAAATATCGTTCACGAGCGTCGACTTACCGGAGCCGGAAACGCCAGTTACCGCTGTAAATACGCCAAGCGGAATCTTCGCATTCACACCACGCAGGTTGTTCTCCTTCGCACCGCGAACCTCCAGCCACTTGTCACTCGTCTCACGGCGCTTCAGCGGCACCGGAATAAACTTGCGGCCGCTGAGGTATGCGCCTGTGAGCGATTGCTCGTCCGCCATTACCTCTGCCGGAGTCCCCATGGAAACAACTTGACCGCCGTGAACGCCGGCGCCTGGTCCAATATCAATAATGTAGTCGGATGCGAGCATCGTATCTTCATCATGCTCGACGACGATTAGCGTATTGCCTAGATCGCGCATATGCTCAAGTGTCTGAATGAGCTTATCGTTATCGCGCTGATGTAAGCCGATGCTCGGTTCATCCAAGATGTATAGAACGCCCATCAGGCTCGAGCCGATTTGAGTCGCTAGACGAATTCGCTGCGCCTCACCACCGGAAAGTGTGCCTGCTGCACGGTTCAACGACAAGTATTCCAAGCCGACGTTTACCAGGAAGCCAAGACGGCTGTTGATTTCTTTCAGAATGAGATGAGCGATTAAACGTTCCTTCTCAGTCAGGTTCAGTCCATTGAAGAAACGCTCCGCTTCACCGATGGAGAGGGCCGTGACATGCGAGATATTCTGGCTGCCGATTGTAACAGCAAGGCTTTCCTTACGCAGACGATGGCCTTTACAGCCTCCGCAAGGCTTCGCGCTCATGTACTGTTCGATATGATCGCGGATGCCGTCGGAGCCCGTTTCCCGGTAACGGCGCTCCAGGTTGTTCACTATACCTTCGAAAGGCACATGTGCTTCCTTGGAATGGCCGAAGTCGTTCTCGTAACGGAACCGGACTCGCTCGCCGCCCGTTCCATAGAGCAGCTTCTTCATATGTTCAGATGATAGCTCGCTAATCGGTACATTACGGGGAATGCCGTAATGAAGGCATACCGACTCAAGAAACTGAGGATAGTAGTTAGATGTGCTGCCTGCCCATGCTTCAAATGCGCCCTCTTCAATCGACTTCGAGCCGTCTGGAACGAGCAGATCAGGGTCCACGATCATCTTCGCGCCGAGGCCGTCACAATCCGGGCAAGCACCGTACGGACTGTTAAACGAGAACATCCGCGGAGCCAGCTCATCGATACTGAAGCCGCACACCGGACATGCCAGGTTGGAGCTGAACAGCAGCTCCTCCTTCTCCATCACATCGACGATGACTTGGCCGCCTGAGAGCTTCGTCGCGGTCTCCAGCGAGTCTGCAAGACGGCTGTGGATGTCACTCTTCACGACGATCCGGTCAACGACAACCTCGACGTTATGCTTCTTATTCTTCTCAAGCTCAATCTTCTCGCTAAGCTCGCGCAGCTCTCCGTTTACGCGGACACGCACAAAGCCCTGCTTCTGCACATCAGCTAGCAGCTTCGTGTGCTCGCCCTTGCGTCCTGAAACGATAGGAGCGAGAATTTGCAGCTTCGTCCGCTCTGGATATTCCATAATCCGATCCACCATCTGTTGAACCGTCTGGGATGTAATCGTTATGCCGTGTTCTGGGCAGTGCGGCGTGCCGACACGTGCGAACAACAGCCGCAAGTAATCATAAATCTCTGTTACCGTACCGACGGTAGAACGCGGGTTACGGCTCGTTGTCTTCTGGTCGATGGAAATCGCCGGCGACAAGCCTTCAATGGAATCGACATCAGGCTTCTCCATCTGTCCGAGAAACTGACGCGCATAGGCGGAGAGTGACTCGACGTAACGGCGCTGCCCCTCGGCGTAGATCGTGTCAAAAGCAAGCGACGACTTGCCCGAGCCGCTAAGCCCTGTCAGAACGACGAACTTATCACGCGGAATCGTCACATCGATGTTCTTCAAATTATGGGCTCGCGCCCCTTTAATGACGATTGAATCATTAGCCATTTACTTAATCCTCCTAAAGGAAACTTCAAGTACATGAAATCTATCAATAATCGCTACATCCCGAGCTCGGCTTTCAGCTCAAGCAGCGCATCGCGCAGCTCCGCGGCTCGTTCGAACTGCAAGCCCTTCGCCGCTTCCTTCATCTCCGCTTCCAAGCGCTGCACCAGCGATTGGCGTTCCTTCTTCGACATCTTCTCGACGCCTACGCCGGTGAGGTAATCGCTCTTCTGCTCGGCAACCTTGGTCGCCGCGATGACGTCCTGCACTTTCTTGCGAATCGTCTGCGGCGTAATCCCATGCTTATCATTATAGGCGGTTTGAATGGTGCGGCGGCGCTCAGTCTCGCCAATCGCTTTCTCCATAGAATCCGTGATCCTATCCGCGTACATAATAACGCGGCCTTCGGAGTTACGCGCCGCACGGCCCATCGTTTGGATAAGTGACCGTTCGGAGCGAAGGAACCCTTCCTTATCCGCATCGAGAATCGCTACAAGCGAAACTTCCGGCAAGTCGAGACCCTCCCGCAGCAAGTTAATGCCGACAAGGACATGGAACACGCCTATCCGCAGGTCACGCAATATCGCAAGGCGTTCCAGTGTCTTAATATCCGAGTGCAAGTAGCGGACCTTAATCCCGACATCCTTCAAATAATCAGTAAGATCCTCTGACATCTTCTTCGTCAGCGTCGTCACCAGCACGCGCTCATCCTTAGCGATCCGATCACGAATCTCGACTAGCAAATCATCGATCTGCCCTTTCGTCTTACGTACCTCAATGGTCGGATCAACCAAGCCGGTCGGACGAATAATCTGCTCGACCATTGTCGGGCAGTGTTCCAACTCGTAAGGTCCTGGCGTTGCCGATACATAGACGACCTGCTTTACTTTGCCTTCGAACTCCTCGAAGCGAAGCGGCCGGTTGTCCATCGCGGACGGCAGACGGAAGCCGTGATCCACGAGCACTTCCTTACGCGCACGGTCACCGTTATACATCGCCCGAATCTGCGGAAGCGTAACATGCGACTCATCGATGATGATCAGTAGATCATCAGGGAAATAGTCCATCAGCGTATAAGGCGTCGCCCCCCGCTCACGGAATGTCAGCGGCCCCGAGTAGTTCTCAATGCCGCTGCAGAAGCCCATCTCCGCCATCATTTCCAGATCGTACCGTGTCCGTTGTTCCAAACGCTGCGCTTCAAGCAGCTTGCCCTGTTCATGGAGCTCTGCAAGGCGCTCTTCCAGCTCTGCTTCGATGTGCTTAAGCGCTACCTTCATCGTATCTTCATGCGTTACGAAGTGAGATGCTGGGAAAATTGCGACATGATCACGTTCCCCGATGACCTCGCCAGTCAGTACATCGATCTCCGTAATCCGTTCAATCTCGTCGCCGAACAGCTCGACACGCATCGCGCGCTCGTTATTCGCAACCGGGAAAATCTCGATTATATCGCCGCGCACGCGGAAAGTCCCTCGAATGAAATTAATATCATTGCGCTGGTACTGGATGTCGACAAGCTTATGAAGAATTTCGTCCCGCGACTTCTCCATCCCTACCCGTAAGCTCAGCACGAGCTTTCCATACTCCATCGGAGAACCGAGGCCGTAAATGCAGGATACGCTGGCTACGATAATGACGTCTCGACGCTCGAACAAGGAGCTCGTCGCCGAGTGGCGCAGCTTATCAATCTCATCGTTGATGCTCGAATCTTTCTCGATAAATGTATCTGAGGACGGGATGTAGGCTTCCGGCTGATAATAATCATAATAGCTGACGAAATAAGAAACCGCGTTGTCCGGGAAAAACTCCTTGAACTCGCTGCACAGCTGCGCGGCAAGCGTCTTGTTATGCGCAATAACGAGCGTCGGCCTGTTCAGCTTCTCAATGGTGTTCGCAATCGTATAGGTCTTCCCTGTTCCGGTTGCGCCAAGCAGCGTCTGATGCCGGGCACCAGCCTCGATGCCCTCAAGAAGCTGCCGAATCGCCTTAGGCTGATCGCCCTGCGGCCGGTATTCCGACTTCAGCTCGAAGAGCTTGCTCCCGTTTTGATGCTCATTCATCTCTTCCTACACCCCAATCCTACGTTTTCTATGAAAAAGTTCTATTAAATGTATGCCCAATATACACGTAAAAAATAGATTACCCTGCAAATTTCATCTTACCTTGATACATAAGAATATGTGTTCCCATAATGTATTTATTATACCGATTCAGGGCAGCCGATGCAATGAAAGGTTACAGCTTCTTGTCCCGAATTATACAATTAAAAAAACACCCCAGTACCGCTAGACAAGCAGCGGTCCCCTGGGATGTTCCATCCATCAACTCAATAAATTTATAACGGCGTCGTTGTTGTCGTCGACACGCCTGCCTGCCGTGATTTCGAAGCGCGCTTCTGACGAAGCAGATCGAAGAGCGAAGCCGGCGCCGCAACCGCGTACACATCCGCTTTATCATCTGGCGAAAGCACGACGCCAAGCTGGTGGTGTTCGCCTGCATAACGTGCTCGCTGAATGAATTTGATTTGCCCTTCGTGATTCAGCACCTCAAGCTTGCAGAAAGCGGAATTGACGTGCAGCGCTGCGTACAGCTCTTCTTTCGTACGAATCTTAACGCCGTTTACTTTATGCAGAATTTCACCCGTCTGTATCCCCATCGCCTCGGCTGGCGTGCCCGGAATTACCGCGAGCACCCGTAAGCCTTGATCAGTATGCACATAATAAGGCGAGCTTGATTCCTCCGTAAAATAGCTGATTGCAACGAGCGCTTCATGCAGCAGCAATGCGCCGAGCGCAGCTGCCAAGGTGAGCGGCGACCAGAATGAAGCGAGCACGGCGGTAATGCCAACACCGAGTCCGTAGATCAGCAGCCCCTTCGAGGCGCTGCGCGCTTTCGCCGCAGGCAGCAGGCTGCGAGTTAATTCACTGAATCCGATCATCATCGGGAACCCAATCATCGTAAGACCGCTGTTCCAGTTGGCACTGCCGTCTAGCAGCATCGTCCACGGTAGCGACAAATCTGTGCCGCTGCCCGCCGCAGCTGGCACCAGCATCAGCATCGGTACCGGCCAGTAGCCTTGCAGCGTATAGCCGCCGACAATTTTGCCACGTTTGCCTTCCAAGAAAAGCGGGCTCGCGAAGCGATCGCCCTGCCAGCGTACGAGCAGCGCCTCCGCCAAATGCATGAGCGCGACGAGCACAAGCAGGCCTGGAATATCGAGTCCTGCCATTGAAGCCGCCACAGAACCAAGCCAGTCCGTCCGGTCAGCCAGCGGCGTCCAACCAATAATCCACTGCAGCACCCCAAGCACGCCTACACTGTACGCGAAGCATAAATATCGCACACGCACGAGAACGAGTACTGCTGCCGTCCCCCACATCCACAATACCGCTTCTCCTGTTATCGTTACACCGAGAAACAGTCCTGCAAGGGACATAACAACTCCGACCGCAAGACCTGCCAGCATCGTTCGGACCAATTGATTCGGCCAAGCTCGCAAACGGACATGGAACAGCTTTCGTTCCAGCCTCGTTTGACGCATATATTGAAGCATGATGAGCAGCACAGCTACATAATAGAATGGGGAAAGCAAAAGTCCGACCGCCGCCGACCCTGCCAGGCGAAGTAATTGTAATGCTGCTTCCAACGCTTATCACTCCCTTAACATAAAAAAAGAAGGTTGCATCCGATTATCGGAGCTAACCTTCTTTACTATTCGACGCCTAACCCGCAATCTCCTGCAAACCCTTTAATTGGCTACACCGAGCTTCTGCTCCAAGACGCTAACCGCCTTTTGCAGCTGTGTATCGCTCGCTTCATCGCGAACCTTCTGAACGAGCAGCTCTTCCAGCTTCTCCGCGGTCGCTTTATCGGTAAAGCCTGTTACAGGCAGGCCTGCTTTCTGTTGGAAAGCTTGCACGCTCTGCTGAGTAACCTTGCTGTAATAGCCATCTTTACGATCTACCTTGTACCCAAGACCCGAGAGCATAATCTGCAGGCTCTTCGTATTCTCGTCGATCGTATCCGGCGCAAGCGTCTTCGTCTTATCCAGACGTGCAACCGTATAATAATCTGGCGGAAGCACTTCAACGTCAGGCTTCAGCCCTTTCTCATGTACCCAATTGCCGAGCGGTGTCAGCCACTTCGCAATCGTCATCTTCACCAGACTGCCATCTGCCAGCACCTTGTCATAGCTCACTTGAACCGTCCCTTTGCCGAAGGACGTCTCGCCGACAAGCACCGCATGCGCCTCTTCCTTCAGAGCGCCTGCTAGCACCTCCGATGCGCTTGCGCTCCCTTTGTTCATCAACACAGCGACCGGATAGTTCTTGCCTGTCCCGCTCGAGAGCGTCTTCTCACGATGGCCGGTCTTATCCTCGACCTGTACGATTGGCTCGCCTTTCGGCACGAACGGCTGCGCAACTGATACAACGACTGGCAGCACGCCGCCGGGGTTGCCGCGCACGTCGATGATGAGCCCTTTCAAATGCTGCTTCTCGAGCTTGGCCAATTCTTCCGCGAAGCGATCACCCGTATTGAGCGAGAATTGGCGAATCTCAATGATACCAATGCCATCGCTCCGCAGATGCGCATAGACCGTCTCGTAGTCGATATCATCCCGCACAATCGTCAGCTGCAGCGGTTGTGCATGCCCTGCCCGTTCGATGACGAGCTTGACCTTCGAACCCTTCGGCCCGCGGATCTTCGTTACCGCATCGTTCAGCGATAAGCCGTTCAGCGATACCCCGTTCACCGAGCGCAGTACATCGTTTGGCAGCACGCCTGCCTTCTCCGCCGGAGAGCCTTTAATCGCAGATTCTACCGTGATTTTGCCATCCTTCAGCTGCACGCCCGCGCCAATTCCAGTAAACGACCCTTCAATCGACTCCGAGAAATGCTGCGCAACCTCTTTCTTCATATAAACCGAATAGGGATCTCCGAGCGCCTCCATCATCCCGTTCACAGCGCCGTCGAGCACCTTTGTCCGATCCACTTCGCGAAAATATTTGTTCTCAATTAATCCGAGCACCGTGTTTAATTTCTGGAGCTCCTTCGTGGATAATCCACTGTTACTCATAGACGATTCCGATGACGCCGCACCTGCTGTACGGCTGCTCTCGATTGTGATGAATTGGTCGGCAACCGTCAAGGTTACTAGCGTTGAAGCCGCCATCGTGAGCAATATAAACGCCGCCACTGTCCGTCCTTTGAACTGCACATGAACACTCCTTTCTACCGCTGCACTATGCTCGTTATATGAGCGGAACATCTTCCCTAGTATACGACAAGCCGTACCCAATTATTTGCATCAGGTACGGCGTTGTCTGTTCGAATGAAGCCACTGCCCGCGTAGGCATGCTCCCATCCGTTATTTATCTCAGATAAGGCGCTGGATTGACAGCTTCCTCATTCTTGCGCACTTCGAAATGCAAGTGGTTGCCCGTCGAGTTACCCGTGCTTCCAACCTCGGCAATTTTCTGGCCTCGCTTAATCGACTGGCCCTTCTCGACCATAATGCCGCCATTGCGAATATGTCCGTAGATCGTCCATAAGCCGCCGCCGTGATCAATGATTACGCAGTTGCCGTACTCGCCCATCCACTGTGCAACGAGGACGATACCCGACTCCGCCGCATAGATCGACGTGCCTTTTGGTGCGGCCATATCCATACCAGTATGCAGCTTCCGTTTGCCCGAGATTGGGTGAATCCGGTAACCGAACGGCGAGGATAGATGATAGCTCACGTGAAGAGGCATGCCCAGCTTGCCGCCTGTGTAATACACTTTGATTTTGCGCTTCTTCGACTCAAGCTCAGATACTTTCTTTGCCAGCTTAATGAGCATCTCTTCCTGGTCGTCGCTGATTTCTTCGAGCTCTTCCGCCTGCTCACTATACTTCTGAACCATGACTTCCTTCTCGTTCTCTTTGTCCTTCAAGAGGTCATGATAGTCAGCCAGCTTGCCGTACATCTGTTTCACATCGCCAAGGGACTGCTCGATTTCCTTCTTCTTGGCAGTGATTGTCGCTTTATCCTTCTTGTGATTCTCCAGAATGTCCTGATCCTGGCTAAGAATCGATTGCAGCGAATCCATCCGGTCGAGGAAATCGCCAAAGCTCGTCGCACTGAGCAACACGTCCAAGTAAGAAACGACCCCGTTCGTGTACATGAGACGAATGCGCGACTTGAGCAGCTTGTCCCGCGTATTCAACCTCTTCTCAGCCGCCTCTAAATCCGTCCCGGCCAGCTGCAAATTCGACTCCGTCGTCTCAATCTGCGTCTGCACACTCGTAAGCTGCGTGCTCACATCATTAATTTGCTTCAAAACCTCATCGACCGACTTCGCCGTCTTCGCTTTCATCGAAAGCACATATTCTTTGTCCTTGGCCGCTTGATTGCGGTTATGGGTTGCAGCGCCCATTTCTTTACGAACTTGTGCAAGCTCCCGGTTGATCTTATCGACCTGCGAAGCAGCTTCTCCTTGATAAGGCTGGAAGATAAAGCCAGCGAATACGATGACAACTAGGAAAATAAGCCCTTTCCTCACGCTTGCATTCACGCTCACCGTCACCTACACTTTCAAAAATTTGCGCACAGACAATGTGCTGCCCCATATGCCGATCAATGTACCCAAGCCAAGAATGAGCAAGGAAACGTAGAAGCCAGCTTCCTTCAGCGTCACGAGCTTGATCATCATAAGGCCAAGCTCAAACTGGGACACTTCCACGAGGCGGGAATAGCCAAATAATAGAAACGCAATGGTTACCAAGGAACCCATTAATCCAATCAGCGCACCTTCGATAAAGAACGGCCAGCGAATGAAATTGTTCGTCGCGCCTACAAGCTTCATCACGCCGATCTCACGGCGTCTTGCGAGGATCGTCATCTTAATCGTATTGGAAATCAGGAACATTGCAGTGAGTCCAAGTCCCGCTACGATGACAAGACCGATATTCCGGACGGCATTCGTAATCTTAAACAGCGTTTCGACGGTGCCTTTGCCGTACTTGACGCTCGTTATCGGCTTGGTTTCGTCCGCTTTGCTGATCGCATCGATCTGCTTTGCCGCGAAAGCAATCTTCTGCGGCTCGAACACTTCAACCGTGAACGAGTCCGGCAGCGGGTTGTTTGTCGCATCATAGCCTTCCAGCAGCTCGGCGCCGTCAGCACCGATGCTCTTCCGAAGCAGTTCAAGTCCTTGATCCTTCGAGACGAACTCGACGCTCTTCACTTCCGGAATGTTACCGATTGCATTCTTAAGCTCGCTAATCTTCGCTTGATCGGTGTTCAGCTGCAGGTATACGCGAATTTCAACCTGGCTCTCAATTTGGTTCGCCAAGTTATTGACGTTCATAGCAAGCAGTAGAAATACCCCTAAAATAAAGAGGGAAATGACGATTGAACTGACAGAAGCGAACGTCATCCATCCGTTACGCACCACATTCTTGAGCCCTTCCCGCAAGTGGCGGATCACGGTACTAGCTTTCATACCCGTACTCTCCTCTCAGTTCATCGCGCACAATCATTCCGTTCTCAATGGCGATGACACGTTTGCGGAGCGTATTGACGATCTCTTTGTTATGCGTGGCCATGATGATGGTGGTGCCGCGGAAATTAATTTCTTCGAGCAAATTCATAATGCCCCATGAGGTCTCAGGGTCGAGGTTGCCCGTAGGCTCGTCCGCTACAATGACAGCCGGGTTGTTCACAATTGCCCGTGCAATCGCGACCCGCTGCTGCTCCCCGCCGGACAGCTGCTGAGGTAGGCTGGCATGCTTGCCGCGCAAGCCGACAAGCTCAAGCACCTCCATCGTCCGCTTCTTAATGATGCGGCGCGGTGCTTCGATAACTTCCATTGCGAAGGCAATATTCTCGTACACAGTCATCTTCGGAAGAAGTCTATAATCTTGGAAAATAACACCGATGTTGCGGCGTACATATGGGATCTTACGTGGCTTCAGCTTACCGATATTAAAACCGTTAACGGAAATTTGACCTTTAGTCGGAATTTCTTCACGGTAGATGAGTTTCATGAATGTCGATTTCCCGGCCCCGGAAGGCCCGACCAAATATACAAATTCGTTGCGGTCTATACGGACGGAAACACCGCGAAGCGCGTGAGTGCCATCAACGTACGTCTTCCAAATGTCTTGCAGTTCAATCACAATATCACATCCTGTAGGTAGTCAGCTTATTACTATTCGACATGTTTTCGGTAAATCCTCTACCAAAGTACCGTTTTCTGCATTTTTCATATTTCTCATGGTGCAAATTTACGACGGAACATACGAAAAGACGGAATATTTTTCGACAACCGTTCGGAAGTGGACAATTCATAGGCAAAAATTCATTCTCGGCGCATATACATGTACGAATCCTTGTCCGAGGTGATTAGCGTTATGAAATTAACACGGCTGCATTTGATCTGGACCGCTATTGCGGTGTGCCTGCTTCTTCTATCTGTCGGCACAGGGTTTGTATGGACGTATACGGCGCAGAAGTCGGTTCCGAAGCAGGTGAGCATTGTGCTTGCGAAGGACGGCACAGGACTTTCGAAGCAACAGACGCTGCTGAAAAGCGACGCCGCTCTCGTCGTTGGAGGAATGAAGGAAACTGAAGCTCTGCAGCTGCTTGCCTCCCGGAAGCAAGCGCTGGAACAGCTTGCGGTGACGATTGACGGCGGCAGTGCAATGAAGATTGGCAGTAGCACGACGAAGGATGGTAAGAAGCGGACTTGGACGTTAGCCGAACTGGGGATTTCGGTGAGTATAGCGGATGCTCAGAGTGCCATTGAGAAGCTGAAGCAAGGCAGCATGTGGGACCGCGCACGCTACCGGTGGAATTTTCCGAGGGAGCTCGCAATTAGAGTGGCTTTCGATCGGAATAAGTTTGTGCAGCGGGTACAGAGCCAGTGGGGATATCTCAATACGGGTGAGCCGGTCAATGCGAAGCGGACGATTACGACTCAGGATGAGGTCGTCTATTGGCCACATAAAGATGCGTACAGACTGGATACGGAAAAAATGTTTGCTCACGCAGTGACGGCGGTCGAGGCTGCTCTGCGCGACAATTGGAAGGTTAGTGACGGGACAACTCCAATGAAGCCAATGACTTGGCCGCTCGCGCTAAAGGCGGTGCATCCCAATGTGACGCTTGATCGGCTGAAAGGCGAGGGTATCGACCGCTTGCTTGTCGCCTTCACGACGGAGTTTGCGACCAGCGGCGCGGGACGTGCTTATAATGTGACGATGACAGCACGCACGCTAAACGACTGGGATCTGGCGCCTGGTGAGGTCTTCGATTACAGTACCGTCATTAAGCAGACGAACAAGCAGTATAGATACCGCCAGGCGCCGGTCATTCTGAACGGCGCATTCGTGCCCGGCATTGGCGGCGGCATTTGCCAGGTGTCGAGCACACTCTATAATGCGGTGCTGCTGGCGGGACTCGATATGGTTGAGCGCCGCAACCATTCGCTGCCGGTCGCCTACCTGCCCTTGGGGCGTGATGCGACTTACGCAGATGATGCGATTAACTTTCGCTTCGAGAACACAACTGGCAAGCATCTGCTCATCCGCACCGTCGTGGAAGGGCGCAAGCTGACGGTGAAGCTGTTCGGCACGATGCCGCAGGGCGTGTCCTACTCGCTGGAGTCAGCGACGATCGGCACCGTTGTGCCGCCGGTGAAGGAAATGGCAAAGGTCGGCCTTGTGCGCGGTGAGCGTCAGCTCGTGACCGAAGGCAAGCCAGGCTATGTCGTCGAGACGTACCGCATCAAGAAGGTCGGCGGCAAGCAAGTGTCCCGCACGCGAATCTCGCGGGATGTGTACAAAGCGCAGCCGGTCGTCTACGCGGTATCGCCAGAGCAGGCGAAGCTGCATGGCGGCGGAGCTGCCAAAGAGAAGCCGCTGCTGGAGGATGGGGTTGGGCAGTAGGCAACCAAAAAAAGCCCGTTCGAGCCCCACTGCTGATTATCGATCAGCGGTGAGGACTCGAACGGGCTTTCACTTATTAGCGACTGCGCTCCACGTATTCCGTGACCCATGCTGCTGTCGCAGCAAGCTCCACTTCAGCGCGAGCAATTGCTTCCGTCACTTGCGGCTTCGCAGTGCCGCCGTAGACGTTACGGGCGTTAACGACCTGTTCCGGCTGCAGAACGGCATAGATGCGATCGTCAAACAGCGTAGAGAATTGTTTGAACTCGTCCAGCGTCAGATCGAGCAAGTATTTGCCCTGCTGGATGCAGTACAATACGGTCTTGCCAATGACTTCATGCGCTTGGCGGAAAGGCAAGCCCTTGTTCACGAGGAAGTCGGCAATGTCTGTCGCATTCGAGAAATCCTGGTTGACCGCTTGGCGCATCCGCTCCTTGTTCACCTTCATTGTCGCTACCATCGGCGCGAACAATTGAAGCGCGCCTTGCAGCGTCTTCACGGTATCGAACATGCCTTCTTTGTCTTCTTGCATGTCCTTGTTGTACGCAAGCGGCAGCGACTTCAGCACCGTCAAGAGGCCAACAAGATTGCCGTAGACACGGCCTGTCTTACCGCGAACAAGCTCCGGCACGTCCGGATTCTTCTTCTGCGGCATAATGCTGCTGCCTGTACAGAACGCATCATCGAGCTCAACGAAGTGGAACTCTGTGCTCGACCACAGGATGAACTCTTCGCTGAGGCGTGAGAGATGCATCATGATGATCGACGCTTGCGACAAGAATTCCAAGATGAAATCGCGGTCGCTGACAGCATCAAGGCTGTTCTCGTACACGCGGTCAAACTTCAGCTGACTCGCTACAAAATGGCGGTCAATCGGGAACGTCGTTCCCGCAAGCGCTCCTGCGCCAAGCGGCAATGTGTTCACACGCTTATAGCTATCTTGCAGACGCTCGATATCGCGGCCGAACATGGACACGTACGCCATCATATGGTGCGCGAACAGAATCGGCTGCGCACGCTGCAGATGCGTATAGCCCGGCAGGATCGTGTCGACATTGGCTTTCGCCTGCTCCACGAGCGCCGCCTGCAGCTTCTGCAGCAAGTCGACGAATTCGACGACACGTTTGCGCAAGTACAGGTGCATATCGGTCGCAACCTGATCGTTCCGGCTGCGGCCGGTATGCAGCTTGCCGCCGACCGGACCGATATCGTCGATCAGCGTCTTCTCGATGTTCATATGAATATCTTCATCGGAGATGGAGAATTCAATATCGTCGCGCTTGATGCGCTGTAGGACGCGGTGCAAGCCATCCTTGATCTTCTCCACATCATCAAGCGGCAGAATCCCCTGCTTGCCGAGCATCGTGACATGCGCCAAACTGCCTTGAATATCTTCTTCAGCAAGCTGTTTATCAAACATAATCGATGCCGTATATTCTTCTACCAGTTGGTCGGTTTTCTTCGTAAACCGGCCGCCCCACAATTTACTCACAGTAGGTGCACTCCTTTATTTTTCGCAAGAGGTCGCTCTGTAGTCGCTCTCTTATTGCTTCTTGCTTTGCTCCACACCGGAGGATACCTTCAGACGCAATGCGTTAAGGCGGATAAAGCCGGTTGCATCACCTTGATCGTACGCTTTGGACGGATCAGCCTCCATCGTCGCGATATCCGGGTTGTACAGGCTGACTGGGCTCTTCACGCCAGCGCCGATGACATTACCTTTGTACAGCTTCAGACGAACGACGCCTGTAACGTTCTTCTGGCTTTCCAGCACCAATGCTTGCAGCGCAAGACGCTCAGGCGCGAACCAGAAGCCATTGTATACGAGCGATGCGTATTTGGAAATCAGCGAATCACGCAGGTGCATAACGTCGCGATCCATCGTGAGCGACTCCATTTTGCGGTGCGCGGTGAACAGAATTGTACCTCCTGGCGTCTCGTATACGCCACGGCTCTTCATGCCTACGAAACGGTTCTCGACCATATCGACGCGACCGATACCGTGCTTGCCGCCAAGCTCGTTCAGCTTCTCCATCACTTCGAGCGGGCTAAGCGCCTTGCCGTTAACCGCCGTACAGTTGCCGCCCTCGAACGTCAGCTCTACATATTCGGATTGATCCGGCGCATCCTCAGGGGATACGGACAGGACGAACATACCTTTGTTCTCATCGCTGCTCGGATCGAACCACGGATCTTCCAGCATGCCGCTCTCAAAGCTGATATGCAGCAGGTTGCGGTCCATCGAGTACGGCTTCGCAGCCGATGCTTGCACTGGAATGCCGTGCTTCTCCGCATATGCGATCATTTCTGCGCGGCCCGGGAATTGCTCGCGGAATTCTTCAAGTCGCCATGGCGCGATAACCGAGATGTCCGGTGCAAGTGCTGCAGCCGTTAGCTCGAAGCGCACTTGGTCGTTGCCTTTGCCAGTTGCGCCATGCGCAATTGCAGTAGCGCCTTCCGCACGAGCGATGTCAACCATACGCTTCGCAATCAGAGGACGCGCAATCGACGTGCCGAGCAGGTACTGCCCTTCATACAGCGCGCCGGATTGGAACATCGGATAAATAAAGTCCTGTGCAAACTCATCGCGCAGGTCATCGATATATACTTTGGAAGCGCCTGTCGCCAGTGCTTTCTCTTCCAGGCCGTCGAGCTCATCCTTCTGTCCGATATCTGCCGTGAATGCGATGATCTCCGCATCATACGTTTCTTTCAGCCATTTCAAAATAACGGACGTGTCCAGACCGCCCGAGTATGCAAGTACGATTTTTTCCTTCGCCATGAGTTCGTTAACGCTCCTTATTTATAATTTCAGTTATTTAACGCCATTACATGATGGCGGCCATAATCGCTTTCTGTGCGTGCAGACGGTTCTCTGCCTGATCAAATACTATCGAATGCTTGCCGTCGATAACACCTTCGCTCACTTCTTCACCGCGATGCGCAGGCAGACAATGCATGAACAAGTAGTCGCTCTTCGCATAACGCGCAAGCTCTTCATTCACCTGGAAGTTTGCAAAAGCAAGCTCACGCTCTTTTTGCTCCGCTTCAAAGCCCATGCTCGCCCATACGTCCGTGTAAACAACATCCGCATCAGCAATTGCTTCCTTCGGATCGCGGCAAACAACAATGCGCGATCCCGTCTCCGCTGCATTTTCCTTCGACAAACGAATGATCTCATCATCCGGCTCGTAGCCTTCCGGAGTTGCCACCGAGATGTGCATGCCAAGCTTAGCAGCGCCCATCATTAAGGAATGGACCATGTTGTTGCCGTCGCCGATGTACGCAACCTTCAACCCTTCAAGGCGGCCCTTATGCTCAAGCACCGTTTGGTAGTCGCACAGCGCCTGACACGGGTGAGACAGATCTGTAAGTCCGTTAATGACCGGAATCGTTGCAGCGCGCGCAAGTTCAATGACTGTGCGGTGTGCAAACGTACGGATCATAATACCGTCTACATAGCGCGACATGACCTGCGCCGTGTCGGAGATCGGCTCGCCGCGGCCGATTTGCAGATCGTTGCGACTCAGGAATAGCGCATGTCCGCCGAGCTGGTACATACCGACCTCGAACGAAACACGAGTACGCGTCGATGATTTCTCGAAAATCATACCGAGCGTCTTGCCCTTCAGCGGGTGATACACTTCACCGGCTTTCTGCTTACGCTTCAGATCAATCGCCAGATCGATCAGGTAGCGTACCTCAGCAGGCGAATAGTCCGCGAGCCCAATAAAGTCGCGGCCTTTTAGGCTAACCGCCATTTCTTCCGTTAACAGATTCGTCATAAGTTTGTTCTCCCTTTCTTCTACAGCTATCTAAACCGGAGCCGTTTGATCCGCAAAAATCGAAGCCAGAATGCTCACCGCAAGGTCCACTTCATCACGCGACACGAGCAAGCTAGGCAGCAGTCGCACCACATTCGGGCCAGCCGTTACAACGAGCAAGCCGCGCTTCTGGCCTTCCGCAATAATGTTCGCAACCGGGCCGCTGCATACGATACCGATCATAAGTCCTTTGCCGCGAATCTCTTGCACGAATGGGTTGCCGGCAAGCTTCTCACGCAGCTGGCTCATGAGATATTCGCCCGTCTCAGCAGCGCGTTCTACTGCTTTCTCTTTGAGCAGCGTTTCAATCGTCGCTTTCACGACAGCTGTAGCAATTGGGGTTCCGCCAAACGTCGAGCCATGGCTGCCTGCATTGAACGCTTCGGCCAGCTCGCCTTTCGCAAGCATTGCGCCAACCGGGAAGCCGCTTCCGAGTCCTTTTGCCAGCGTAAAGATATCCGGCTCAATGCCGTAGTGTTCAAAACCAAACAGTTTGCCCGTACGGCCCATCCCTGTTTGAATTTCATCAACAATGAGAAGCACGCCGCGCTCCTTGCACACCTTCGCCAAATGCTGCACGAATGCAGGCTCTACTGGGATAACACCGCCTTCGGCTTGAATCATCTCGATCATGATCGCCGCCGTCTTGTCAGTAATCGCCGCTTCGAGTGCCTCGTAGTCATGCAGAGGAATGTAGCGGAAGCCTTCCGGCAGTGGGCCGAAGCCTTCTTTTACCTTCTCTTGGCCTGTTGCAGTCAGCGTTGCGAGCGTGCGTCCATGGAACGATTGGGCGAACGTAATGATCTCGTTGCGACCGTTCCCCTTCACTTTCTGATGGTAACGGCGGGCCAGCTTAATTGCCGCTTCATTCGCCTCCGCGCCAGTGCTGCAGAAGAACACCGCGTCTGCATGGCTGTTATTGGTCAGCAGCTTCGCCGCCGCCTCCTGATTCGGAATGTGGAACAGATTGGATACATGCCACAGCTCATCAAGCTGCTTCACGAGCGCTTCCTTCACTTGCTTCGGCGCGTGGCCAAGGTTCGTGACGGCAAGGCCGCACATAAAGTCCAAATATTTATTTCCTTGGTCATCCCACAACCAACTGCCTTCGCCCTTCACGAGCGCAATCGGGTATCTTGCATACGTTGGAAAAAGAGAGCTGCTTGCTGTTTCTGCCACTTTGTTCATATCGCTCATCATTCGTTCACCCCGCTAAATAGTAATGGTATTAAGCTTGCACAATACGTGTGCCGATGCCGCCTTCGAGAACCGCTTTGCTCAGTACGCCAGGCACATCGCCATTCACGATAACAACTTCCTTCACCTGGCCGTGGATGCAGGCAATCGCTGCGCGCACCTTCGGAATCATGCCGCCGTAGATTTCACCGCTAGCAATCATTGCTTCGATCTCTTCTACAGTGACCGTCGGCAGCACCTGCTTCTGGCCGTTCATAATGCCCGGCACGTCGGTGACGACAATCATCCGCTCCACACCAAGGTGAGATGCGACAGCGCCTGCTGCCGTATCCGCGTTAATGTTGTACCGCTGGCCCGCCGCGTCAATACCGATCGGTGCGATGACCGGGATGTAGCCCATACCCATGACACCCTCGATGATCTCAGCGTTCACATCGGTTACATCACCGACGAAGCCGATCTCATCTGCGTTCGCCACAGGTTGTGCCTTAATGAGCTCACCGTCCACACCGGACAATCCAAGCGACTTCGCGCCGCTTTGCTGGATGCGTCTAACGATCTCCTTATTGATTCGCCCTGCGAGCACCATCTCGACTACATCAAGCACTTCCTCGCTCGTCTTACGCAGTCCATTCACGAACTCGCTGGCAATACCGAGCTTGCCGAGTGTCTCGGAGATAGCCGGACCGCCGCCATGGACGATAACCGCCTTCACGCCGCGCTCCTGCAGATGACGCAAATCCTCGAAGAAAGAAGCCGGCAGCGCCGCTAAGGTGCTGCCTCCGCATTTCATTACAAACCGCTGTTCCATCGTTCGCCCGTTCTCCTTCTATCCGAAAGCGGCGTTAGTCTGCCGCTGTCTCTTAAGCTTAAGTGCGGTATGCCGCGTTGATGCGGACATAGTCATACGTCAGGTCGCAGCCCCACGCCGTAGCGGAGCCATCGGCCATATGCAAATCCACATAAATGACGACCGTGTCGCCTTTCAAATACGCCAGTGCAGCCTCTTCGTCAAAAGCAACCGGACGCGACTGTGTCAGCGTCACGATGTCGCCGAGAGCGATGTCGACCGTTTTCGGGTTGACGGCCACGCCTGCGCGTCCGACCGCCGCAATGATACGGCCCCAGTTCGCGTCTGCGCCGAATACGGCGGACTTCACGAGCGAAGAGCCGATAACCGTCTTCGCAATCGCTTGCGCGGATGCGTCAGACTCTGCTCCTCGCACTTGTACTTCCACAAGCTTCGTCGCGCCTTCGCCGTCACGTGCAATGGCTTTCGCCAACACTTCGCATACGTAACGAAGGCCCTCAGTGAATGCCGCGTAATCCGGATGAGCTGCATGCAATTCCTCATTACCTGCGTAACCGCTCGCCATCGCAACGAGCATGTCGTTCGTGCTTGTATCGCCGTCAACGGTAATCATGTTGAACGTGAGGTCCGTCACTTGACGGAGAAGCGTGTGCAGCGCTTCGCTGCCGATCGCCGCATCTGTCGTTACGAAGCCGAGCATCGTCGCCATATTCGGATGAATCATGCCGCTTCCTTTGGAAGCGCCGGCGATATGTACCGTCTTGCCGTCGATTACCACGGAGACGCATACTTCTTTCTTCACGAGGTCCGTCGTCAGAATCGATTGGCAGAAGTCATCCGCCGCCTCATACGAGGAACCGAGCCGCGCCGGCAATTCTGCAATGCCGCCGCGCACGCGGTCCATCTTCAGCAGCTCGCCGATTACGCCTGTCGACGCGACTGCAACCTGCTCCGCCGGCACACCGATCGCTTCCGCGAACGCGCTGCGCATTTCATACGCGTCGGCTTCGCCCTGCTTGCCCGTGCAAGCATTCGCGTTGCCGCTGTTCACGATCACTGCGCGCAGCTTGCCGCTCGCGCTGATGCTCTCTCGCGTCACATGGATCGGCGCCGCTTGGAATACATTCGTCGTGTATACGCCTGCTGCTGCTGCGGGCACTTCACACACGATAGCGCCAAGATCATGGCGCGTCGTCTTCTTCAAGCCGCAGTGCAAGCCCGCTGCTTTAAAGCCTTGTGGTGTCGTGACGGAGCCATCCGGTACGACTGTATAAGTTGCTGCAATGTTCCCCTGTCCCATCGTTCAATCGCGTCTCCTTTTTTCTTTTATGGATATACCGGCACGAACTTCAAGCCTTCCGTCTCGTCCCAGCCCATCATTAGATTCAAGTTCTGGATTGCTTGCCCAGCAGCGCCCTTCACGAGGTTATCAATAACCGAGATAATCGTGATCCGGCCTGTGCGCTCATCGACAGCAAAGCCGATATCGCAGTAGTTAGAGCCGTAAACTTCCTTCGTCGCCGGCCATTTGCCATTGCTACGAATACGGACGAACGGACGACCCTCATAATAATTGCGGTATAGCGAAATGAAATCTTCGAGCTTATGATCGCCCGTAACGGTTGCATACATCGTGCTCATAATGCCGCGGGTCATCGGTACGAGATGTGTCGTGAACGTCGTGACAACCTTCTTGCCGGCCACGTCCGTCAGCACCTGCTCGATTTCTGGAATATGCTGATGCTTATTGATTTTGTAAGCTTTTAAGTTTTCATTCAGCTCGGAGTAATGCGTGCCAAGACTCGCGCCGCGGCCTGCGCCAGATACGCCGGATTTCGAATCGATAATAATCGTCGCCGGATCAATGTATCCTTCCTTCACCGCCGGGATCAGACCAAGCAGCGTCGCTGTCGGGAAACAGCCAGGATTGGATATCAAGTCCACGCCGCGCACGGCATCGCCGTACACTTCCGCAAGGCCATACACCGCTTGATCCAAGTATTGCTGCTCCGCAGCCTCTTTCTTGTACCAAGTCTCGTACTCCTCACGAGATTTCAGCCGGTGATCACCGGAAATATCAATAACCTTCAGGCCTGCTGCAAGCAGGGAAGGCGTTAGCTTTGTTGCAATGCCTGCTGGTGTAGCTATAAATACGACATCCGCTTTGCTCTTGATCAAAGCCGGGTCGACATCATCAAGTAGATCTGTGCGAATTTCTGTTAGATGCGGAAACCCTTCCGCGATCGGCGCTCCCGCGCTAGAAGATGAAATAACCGAGGTCACTTCCACCTTCGGATGGCTGGCTAGTAGCCTTATGAGCTCAACGCCGCCGTATCCGGTTGACCCGATAATTGCTGCCTTTACTGCTGTACTCATACCTGTTCTCTCCCATCCTTTATTTCCTAACTATCCATTTTACACGAACAGGAGGATAGAGGAAATAGATAACACTTTGTATTATTATACATACGTATTCATATAAATACAACGCAAAATTTGTGGATATTTCGAACGTTTTTAAGGCAATTTGAACCCTTCACCCAGCACCTCTGCCGTCTCGCTAATAATGACAAAAGCATACGGATCCGCCGACCGCACGAGGCTCTTCAGCTTCGATACTTCGTTCTGTCCCACGACTACCATAAGGACGCTCCGCGCTTCTCCGGTATACCCGCCGTGGCCGTCGAGCTTCGTGAGGCCCCGGTCCAGATCATGCAACACGACGTTCGTAATTTCCATAGGCTTGTCCGAAATAATGAACGCCACCCTCGAAGTTGCAAGTCCTGTCTGGACAAAATCAATCGTCTTGCTCGTCACGAACAAGCCGACAAGTGCATACAGAGCATTCTCCGGTGCAATTAGGATACCCGCCGCCGCGATAACTGCCCCGTCGAAGCATGCTACAGCCAAGCCGAGCCGTATGCCCGTGAACCGATGCAGCAGCTGCGCCGCCAGATCAAGGCCACCTGTCGACGCCTTGCCGCGGAATACGAGACCAAGTCCAGCGCCTACGCCGATACCGCCGTAGATGGAAGCGAGCATGGCATTATCGGTTGGCGCATGCCAGTGCGAAGTGAACAGGACAAGCAGCGGCAATAGGAACGAGCCGAGCGCTGTCTTCAGCGCAAACTTCTTCCCGAGGAGCCAGAGGCCCAGCAGGAATAGCGGAATATTCAGCGCCCATTGTGTATATGCCGGTGTGATGTCCCATTCGTGCTGAACGAGAATGGAGATGCCGGATACGCCGCCGGACGCGATGCCAAGCGGTACTAGAAATAAGTTGAAGCTGATCGCAATAAGAAATGAACCGATGAGCAGCAGCGCTACACTAATTACGTTCTCTGCCTTCGCCCCCATCGGCTTTCTCGTGCGGCTATTTTGCTTATGCTTCGCAAATGAATGCTGATCTTGTTGTTTTTTCATTGTGTGCCCCGTCCTCTGTGTATGTATGTCATTTCCTTTATAATGATCGCAAAAAAGAGTTCCAACACATTCAGTGTAGGAACTCTTCCCCTAGGCTATGCAAGCATCCTTAACTTCATTGTTCTTCATGGCGAATTTTACTGCGCAGATAGCCGTCGATAAACATATCAATATCGCCGTCCATTACTGCTCCGACATTGCCTGTTTCCACCGATGTGCGATGGTCCTTGACCATGCTGTACGGATGGAAGACGTAGGAGCGGATCTGGCTGCCCCATGCAATGTCCGATTGTTCGCCGCGGATCTCTGCCAGATGTTTCTGCTGCTCTTCGATCTTGCGCTCGTAGAGCTTGGAACGGAGCATCTGCATCGCGCGCGCGCGGTTCTGAATCTGAGAACGCTGCGTTTGGCACGATACCACGATTCCCGATGGGACATGCGTGATTCGAATCGCTGATTCCGTCTTATTGATATGCTGACCGCCCGCGCCGCTGGCCCGGTACGTGTCCACCTTCAAATCCTCGGAACGAATGTCAATCTCGATGTCGTCGTCGATCTCCGGCATAATGTCGCATGATACGAAGGACGTATGGCGACGGCCAGAAGCGTCGAAGGGCGAGATGCGCACCAAACGGTGCACGCCTTTCTCCGCTTTCAAATAGCCGTATGCATTATGGCCTTTAATCGACAAGGATACGCTCTTAATGCCCGCCTCATCGCCTGCCAAGTAGTCGAGCAGCTCGACCTTGAAGCCGTGCTTCTCTGCCCAGCGGGTGTACATCCGGTACAGCATTTGGCCCCAGTCTTGCGACTCGGTGCCGCCAGCGCCCGGATGAAGCTCCAGAATGGCGTTGAGCTTGTCATATGGCTCGCTCAGCAGCAGCTGCAGCTCGAACTCGCTCACCTTGCCCATAAGCTCGGATACGCTCTTCTTCAGCTCCGCAGCCAGCTCCTCGTCGTCCTCATCTTCCGCCAATTCCAGCATCGTTTGCAAATCCTCTTGCTCGCTTTGCATCCGTGTATACCGATCGACGACGGATTTCACGGCGTTCAGCTCTGCAATGGTGCTTTGCGCCCGCTCGTTGTTATCCCAGAAGTCCGGCGCGCTCATGCGCTCCTCGAAGTTCGCGATCATCTCTTGCTTAATATCTAAGTCAAAGAGACCCCCTGAGTTCTTGGAGACGCTTCGCCAATTCACGCAGGTCTTGTTTGACCTCTATATCTATCATGACTGTCGCCCACCTCAAAATAAGTTCGTTGCCCTACCTTATGCAGATAGCGGTCCTATTGTCCGTGGCACTGCTTATATTTCTTACCGCTGCCGCAAGGGCATGGATCGTTCCGGCGAACGCGCTCTTCTTTAACAATTGGACGCTTCTGTGCCATTTCACTGCTGCCACCGGATTCGGTTTGGCCTTTGGCAACCTCTTGACGCTCCAGATTGTTCTCGACATGCGCCTTCATAATATATTTAGTGATTTCTTCTTGAATATGCTCAATCATTTCCTTGAACATTTCGAAGCCTTCAAATTGATATTCACGAAGCGGATCCGTACCACCGTATGCACGTAGGTGAATACCTTGGCGAAGCTGATCCATCGCATCAATATGATCCATCCACTTGCTATCTACGGCACGCAGCACGACAACCTTCTCGAATTCACGCATCGTCTCTGCACCGATATCTTCTTCACGCTGATCGTACAGAGCGACGACCTTCTCGAACAAGAACTCGATGATCTCGTTTGGCTCCTTGCCCCACAGATCATCCTTCGTGATCATATCTTCATGTATGAAGTTGCCTTCCGCGTAGTCGACGATTTCTTGAAGCTCCCAGTTCTCCGGAACATCATCAGTCGGACAGTGTGCTTCAACGATCTTCGCAATGACCGGCTTAATCATCTCAAGTACGATCTCGCGAATGTTCTCAGAGAACAATACTTCGCGGCGCTGCTTGTAGATAATTTCACGCTGCTGGTTCATAACGTCATCATATTGAAGGACGATCTTCCGCTGGTCGAAGTTGTTGCCCTCAACCCGCTTCTGAGCGGATTCAATGGCACGGGAGATGAGACGGCTCTCAATCGGTTGGTCTTCCTCAAAGCCCAAACGCTCCATCATGCCCATAATGTTCTCAGATCCGAAACGGCGCATCAGTTCGTCTTCAAGAGATAGATAGAACTGCGATGAACCCGGGTCGCCTTGACGTCCCGCACGACCACGCAGCTGGTTATCGATCCGGCGGCTCTCATGACGCTCCGTACCGATAATGTGCAAGCCGCCCAGTCCACTAACCGATTCCCCGAGCAAAATATCGGTACCACGGCCAGCCATGTTCGTCGCAATCGTAACTGCGGTTGATTGACCGGCACGCGAGATGATTTCCGCTTCCTCTGCGTGGTACTTCGCGTTGAGGACCTTGTGCTGGATGCCTTTCTTCTTCAACAGCTCAGAGAGCTTCTCGGAGTTCTCGATGGAAACCGTACCGACAAGCACCGGTTGATTGTTCTTATGGCGCTTGACGATTTCCTCAACAACCGCTTTGAACTTACCGTTCTCCGTTTTATAGACAACATCCGCGATATCATCACGAACGTTCTTCTTGTTCGTCGGCACTGTAATAACTTCCAGACCGTAGATCTTCTTGAACTCTTCTTCCTCTGTCTTCGCTGTACCTGTCATACCAGACAGCTTGCGGTACATCCGGAAGTAGTTCTGGAAGGTGATCGTCGCGAGCGTCATACTCTCGTTTTGCACCTTGATTTGCTCTTTCGCTTCAATCGCTTGGTGAAGTCCATCGCTGTAGCGGCGTCCAGCCATCAGACGGCCTGTGAACTCGTCAACGATAACTACTTCTTCGTCCTGCACAACGTAGTCAACATCGCGCTTCATAATAATATGCGCTTTAAGCGCTTGTTGAATATGGTGGTTGAGCGTTACATTCACGTGATCGAACAAGTTCTCGATGCTGAATGCTTTCTCCACTTTCTCCACGCCAGCTTCTGTCATTGTCACTGTGCGAACTTTAATATCAACGGTGAAATCCTCTTCTTCTTTCATCCGTTGAACGAAACGATCCGCAGCAAAATACAGCTCCGTCGATTTCGCAGCTTGACCGGAAATAATTAGCGGTGTACGCGCCTCATCGACGAGAATGGAGTCAACTTCATCAATAATGGCATAATAAAGCGGACGCTGTACCATCTGTTCCTTATACAGCACCATGTTGTCACGCAGATAATCGAAACCGAACTCATTGTTCGTTCCATAAGTGATATCGCACGCATAAGCCTCTTGCTTCTGTTCATGCGTAAGGCCGTGCAGGTTACAACCTACAGTCAAGCCGAGAAACCTATATAGCTGGCCCATTTGCTCGCTGTCACGAGTCGCCAGATAGTCATTGACAGTAACAACGTGAACGCCTTTACCTTGAAGTGCGTTCAAATAAGTCGCAAGGGTCGCAACTAACGTTTTACCTTCACCCGTTTTCATTTCAGCGATTTGACCTTCATGCAGCACCATACCGCCGACCAGTTGAACGTCATAATGACGCTTGTCCAGTACCCGCTTGGATGCCTCTCTACAAACAGCGAACGCTTCAGGAAGCAGGGAGTCAATATCGTCTCCTTGTTCAAGACGAGCTTTAAATTCAGCTGTCTTATCTCGAAGCCCTTCGTCCGATAGTTGTGAGATTTGCGGCTCCAGCCCATTTATTTCCTCAACAGTTCGCAAAAGACGCTTAATCTCTCGTTCGTTGGCGTCTCCGAATAATTTTTTAACAAGTCCGAGCATGGTCTTCCCCTTTCGTGTGTAACGCCTGTTTGCATAAATTGTATCAGTTTGCGGCAGTTCTCGCAATGTTGGCCCCCTTAGGGATAAGATGGGTTAGTCAAATTTGCCAAATTGCACACGAGCTTGCCGAATATAAAGAAAAGACCCCAGTTACCCAGGGTCTGTGACTTGTCCTAATCCGCTGCAATCAATCCGTATTTGCCGTCACTACGTTTATAGACGACATTCACTTCCTTCGTTTCGGAATTGGCGAACATGAAGAATGAATGGCCGACCATATTCATCTGAAGAATGGCTTCCTCAACATCCATCGGCTTCAATAAGAAGCGCTTCGTCCTGACAAGCTCGTATTCCTCTTCCTCATCAAGTACGCGAACTGCTGCGCCGTCGTCCTTAAACAACGTGCGTATACCGCTTTCCCTACGGAATTTATTGTTTAATTTCGTTTTATGTTTCCGAATTTGCCGCTCGAGTTTGTCCACAACCAAATCAATCGAAGCGTACATATCCTCGCTCTTCTCCTCAGCTCTAAGTATTACGCTCGATAGCGGGATCATCACTTCTATTACATGCTTGCCTTTCGTTACAGACATGGTAACATTTGTTTCGGAGGTAATCGGCTCTTCAAAATACTTTTCCAGACGGTTAAGTTTCTTCTCAACGTAATCGCGCAAGGCGTCAGTCACCAAGATGTGTTGACCTCGAATGTTGTATCTCATGTGGCATTCCTCCTTTTACATGGTCTTATTATAACACTCTATTAACCCAATCTCAAAGATATTTTCAGTTTATTTTGAATATTTAATTATTTTGGTAGAATCGGAGAATGCTAGATAAAATGAGAGTTCCGGTTTGGCTGGAAACAACAAAAAGCCCCGGTTGCCCGGGGCTGTTGCTGTTCACGTTACGTTAAGCGAAAACCAATTATAATGTGGCCGCTTAACAGCGGGATGATTACAGTTTAGTTACGTTTGCTGCTTGAGGACCACGTGCGCCTTCGACGATATCGAACTCAACGGATTGGCCTTCTTCAAGTGTTTTAAAGCCTTCGGATTGGATTGCGGAGAAGTGAACAAATACGTCGCCGCCTTGCTCAGTCTCGATGAAACCATAACCCTTCTCAGCGTTGAACCATTTAACTTTACCTTGCATTCAGAACATTCCCTTCATCTTCAAATAGCTGTAGGATCACTAGACGTGGCCCACAAATCGAATATACCATCGACTTCACAATATTGTCAATACTATTTTGTAAGCGAATACATTTTGCGTAAAAATTGATTATTTAAACCTTCTAAAGAACAAAGCTGAATCTTTTATCTCCTCCATATGTTCTGCAATCTTCTCTTCTGACCATCTTGCAGGCACGCCAACTACGACCGCATATTCAGGAACATCTTTAGTTACGACAGCCCCGCTCCAATAATAGCTCCATTGCCTATTTTTACGGATGGTAGGATGATCGCATTAGCTCCAATCTCCCAATTCCTTACTAACCCAGAATAAATGCTAACATTCTCTCGGAACGCTGACCCGTTACTAATTAAAATAAGCCCGTTATTTGCTAATTCCAGCAAAATAACAGGCTTATTTTGAATTATACCGATACTTGTTTTGTTTTAAGGAGAAGGTCGCACAGCTCTCTCACACAGCCTTGACCTCCACCAAGCTCACACACATAAGACACCCTAGCGCGCACATCCGGATGAGCATCTTTAGGGGATGCCGATATTGCCGATTCCAGTAAGCACTCCAGATCGTTCACATCATCACCGATATATGCCGTGGATTGGAACGAAAACTCGGGGTTATCGCGGAAAAATTGGTTCAAGAACGCCTTTTTGTCTTTGATTCCCATATATAAATAATCAACCTTCAGCTTCAACCCTCTTGCCCGCACAACCTCAATGTCTTCTGCGGTAAGAAGCATCACCTTTATACCAGATAGTTTCAAGAGCTCGATGCCTTTACCGTCTCGCGTATTAAACTTCTTTAATTCCTGGCCATCCGTCGAATAATACATTCCCGCATCGGTTAGTACACCATCAACATCAGAGACGAGCAGTTTAATATCCTCGGTGCTCTTTAGTTGCTTCGAAACCCCTGCAGAAAGCTGCTTCGCTTTCAATTGTTCGCAAATGATCCAGTCCGATGGTTCATCCAGCTCAAAATAGGATACTTCAGGCATCTCGTATACCGTGATATCCCCTGAAATTCTGCACTGAGAAGCAAGCAGATTTTCCCGACCGGTAATATAAAATGCGCCATTCTCCACGAAGTAACCATCCCAATCCTGCCTGCGAGGCCGCTGATTCGGATCATAGTTAATTGGCGCTGCATGCCCCGATTCCTCTGACCATATAAACCGCTTCTGTCGGACGACAGAAACCAGACTATCTGCTTGCGACTGAGCGAGTTTATGCAGTGCACCTTGCAAATCTTTCGATTCCAGCAACGGAGATGTCGCTTGCACAAGGATAATGCGATCTGCGTTCGTATTCTCCGCAAACTCTAGCAAAGCTATCTCCGTCGATGCCGTATCATGGGCGCTTTCAGCACTCCGACCAATTACAACAACCTTCGATAAACCGAAGCTTTCAACGGCTTCTCGAATCTGGTTATCATCAGTTGCGACGTACACACAGTCAATCTCTTCGCATTCAGCGGCAGCCGCCACGGTCCAATAGACTAGCGGCTTTCCACAAAACGGCTTAATATTCTTAAGCGGAATACTTTTACTACCGCCTCTTACAGGAATAAAGGCTACCGTGCCTAGTGGTTTCTCCATTTTAATTTGTCCCTTTGTTCGATTTCGATCTCAAGTAGATCTTGTTCTTTATAAGTAAGCGATTTTTGAACCGCACGTAAGTCTCTTGCTAATCTCCGCAAGCCATCTGGCTCCAAGCTAGCTGCGTGATCCGTACCTTTCCAGGTTCTATTCAATGTATAATGTCTCTCAATGGTTGTCGCACCAAGCGTATACGCAGCAATATCTACTGAAATTCCATTGTGATGACCAGAGAATCCAATTTCTTTCACAATGCTTCCATAGGACTCACGGAGTCTAGAAATCTCTCTTAAACAAATATCTTCAAATGGGACAGGATAACCGGAAGTACAGCTGTAGAGCACAACGTCCTTCGCCCGTTTATTCTTAACGAAGAAGTCTAGGATATCTCTCTCTTCCTGCTTTGTCGTCATCCCTAGGGAGAGGTGAATCTCACCCTCATACTCGCTGCATAGAAAACCTAGCATATCGAAATGTAAGTTCAATGCGGATGGGATTTTAATGAATTGTGGCTTCAATGCAGCAATTTCTTGCGCTGAAGTTAAATCCCATACAGAGGTACTATACGCAAGATCGTACTGCTCGCACCAAGCCTTTAATTGCTTATGCTGATCGACATCAAACTCCAAAAATTCACGGTGTTGCCCGTAAGTAGAACCATACGATTGATGTGGATTAGGATGTGGAGCATGGTATTGTTCTGCTGTTAGCAGCTCTTTATTGTTTCTCTTTTGAAACTTAACCGCATCCACTTTACAGAAGACAGCAGCGGTCATAATTAATTCCTTCGCGATCTCCATATCACCTTTATGATTACATCCGATCTCTGCAATTACTCTAGGTCGCATAAAAATTCTCCTTTAAGATAGTGTAATAGCAAGGTGATTTATCGTGTTATACATGCAAATAGCGTATCGCACATACCCGCGCTTGCTAGTTGCTTCTCATAAGCGCTATGTAACTCAGGGGCATTCATAAAATCCCAAACCTGATGTCCACCTGGCTTATTCCTCGACAGCCAGTGCAGATGGTTGGACAATGGATACCGCTGTACTTGTTTAATATAATGAACTTTATACCCAGCAAGCTCAGCCACTTTACTCAATGTTTCAGGTGTAAATAAGAATAAATGGCAGCTCCAGTATGTGAAATCGGCGAACGGCTTCGAATCAAATAGCGTAAGTAAAGCATCGTTCGCACTTGGCACTTCGATAATCAGCTTCCCATTGGCTGAAAGAGACTCTTTCAATCGTTTAAGCATTGCCACTGGATCAGGCAGATGCTCCAAAACATGAAACAGTGTGATCAAATCGTATTCACCCGTTATTTCTTCCACTGATCTAAACGTTTGAATTTGATCCACTTCATTCAATGCCTGCCGAATGGTGCTATCCAACTCGACCCCGCCCACAGACTGGCTAATCTCCTGCGCAAGTTTCAGGAATCCTCCCCCACCGCAGCCGAAGTCTAGCACTCGCTTATTCAAGATCGATTCTTTAAGCGCTTGATATCTTCTTAAATCATCATTGGATGAATTAATTCTATATTTCCTTAAATCAACGGATCCCCCTAGCATAGAAGAATCTTCATAGAATTGATCGTTAATATGATTAAAGGAAGATAAGAAAACGAGTCCGCAGCTTTGACATTCCATTACGTTAATATCCGCATTGTCACGAACTCTGTCATGTCGTTGAACAATCTGTTCCTTATGGCATAAGTAACATGCTGTATTCAGTGAAATCGCTCCTCCTTAAGGGCTTATGAACCGAGTATATCACTAGACCATGCGGTCATTAACGGGAAGTATTTGGCAATGAATCGCGATGCTGGCAATTAAGCTTTATACTTCTCATACACGTTCAACACCGCTGCTATAACGCTCTCTACATCTTCTCTTGTCATCTTCGGAAAAAGAGGTAATGAAATCGTCGTATTATAGTAGCTTTCGGCATTGGAGCAATACGTTTCAGAATAACCATGCTTCTGATAATACGGCTGTTTATAGACGGGTATATAGTGGACGTTAACCCCGATATTCGCTGCTCGGAGCGCTTCGAAGAGCTCTTTGCGACCCACTTTAAATTGGTTTAAGTGAAAGCGAAGCACGTAGAGATGCCAGCTCGAGTTTGCATCCTCGTGCTGCTTCGGAATGATTAGTCCTTCCATGTCACCAAAAGCCATATTATAGTGCTCAGCAATTTCTCTTCTTCTTGCAACGAATAGATCAAGCTTGTCCATCTGCGATACACCTAGAGCCGCCTGGATATCTGTCATCCGGTAATTAAACCCCAGCTCTTGCATTTCGTAATACCATGGTCCATCATTCTTCTCTAGCAGAGCAGCATCACGCGTCATGCCATGATTACGGAACAAGAGAAGAAGTTTATACAATTTCTCATTATCGGTTACAATCATGCCGCCTTCGCCGGTCGTAATATGCTTAACCGGATGAAAGCTAAACATGGTCATATCGCCGAAGGTGCCGACTTTACGCCCCTGATAGGAGGCTCCGAGCGAATGGGCAGCATCATGAATGATGGTTAAGCCGTGGTCTCTTGCTATCATTTCGATACGATCCATCTCAGCTGGCTGCCCCGTGAAGTCAACCGCAATAATGGCTTTTGTCCGATCTGTCAGTTTTGCTTCAATTTGAGCCGGATCTAGATTGTAGGTCTGCGAGTCAATATCAGCAAATACCGGCTTCCCTCCCATATATAACACACAGTTGCTGCTAGCTAAGAAGGTAACTGGTGTTGTAATGACTTCATCCATAGGTTTAATATCGGCAGCAAAGCACGCTCCGTGAAGTGCAGCTGTGCCGTTACAGAATGCAACCGCATATTTGACTCCTACATACTCGGCAACCTTGCGCTCGAATCGCTCGATCTGTGGACCTTGTGTAATGAAATCACTCTTTAGCACATTTATGACTGCTTCTATATCGTCATCTTCCAGCCACTGTTTTCCATACGGCAATAATGTTTCCCGGGTTGGTAAGCTATCACTCATTGTAAGATCCACCTTTCATCCATTACCTGCAGGCCACTTCAACGACTATTAGGTCGAATTCTCTTAAGCATTGTATAGCAGGCGCAGCCACTTCATTAAGCGGCTGCGCCTGTTTGATACCCTTAAATTAAGTTTGTCGTACGAATCCATTCCTCGGTCAATTGAATGCCTTCTTCGAGCGAAACAGTAGGGGTCCAGTCCAGCAACCGATTTGCTTTATCTGAATTGCAAAGCAGCTTCTGAATTTCGCTCTGCGGGTGGATATGCTCCACATGAACGATTCGCGACTCGTCACCTACAATTGTTTTTGCCAAGTCGTTTATCGTAATGTCACGGCCTAAACCTGCGTTCACGATTTCACCGTCTACACGATCCGTATAACCGCTTTGCACCACGAAACGGGCACAATCGGATACGTAAAGCAGATCTCTCGTCTGCGTACCTTCACCATAGATCGCTAACGGACGACCTGCCAATTTATTTTTAATAAAGATTGCGACTACGCCGCCTTCGCCACCCGTTTTTTGAAACGGACCATACGTATTGAAAGGACGAATGACAACCGCCGGCAATCCATAGGCGTGGTAATAAGAAAGCACCATATTCTCCGCGGCAATCTTAGCACCTGCATATGGAGAGGCAGGCTTAATCGGGTGCGCCTCCGTAATCCCGGAAGCATCGGTACAGCGGTCATAGACCATACATGTGCTCATAAACACGACTTTCGTGCGATGCTTGCGGCATTGCTCCAATATATTAAACGTACCGATTGTGTCGTTATTAAAAGTTGTACCTGGATCATCAATAGAATCCTGTACATTAATAGAAGCACCCAAGTGATAACAGATATCAAAACGATGTGCATCGAACAACTCTTCCAGAAGCGCCTCATTCAAGATGGTGCCTTCTATGAAGGATTTCAAGCCCTGATGATTCCGGAGCTCTTCAATATTCTCTTCTCGTCCATTCGATAGATCATCAAGTATCCATACCTGATGTCCATCCTCGAGCAACTGCTTCGCAACCCATCTGCCAATAAAGCCGGCCCCGCCGGTAAGTAGGATATTCAACTGCCTACACCCCTAATGTAAGTATTTCGTAGTCATGCCATGAATGCTATTCGCCTTGATCCATCATGACTGAAGCGACCTGATTGCCAGTTATATCGGTTCGGCTTTCGGTTAGCTCGAAAGCTCTGCGACTCATGGCCAGTAGCTCTTCAGGCGAATGCATCGCCTTATGTATCCTATCGGCATAAAGGGCTGCAGATGTTTGTTCATGGCCGCCGGCAGCCCATATAGCCCCGGCTTGTTCAGCCGCTCCAACGCTGTCGATCTGATTATCCGCAACAACCGTCACGGCGGAAGGCAATCCAAGGTAGCAGCGTTCCCACATTGCAATTCCTCCCGCCCCCAGCGCGAAATCGGCCCCTACCAGAAGCTCGGCCATATTCTCCACTTGAACATGTAAAGTTACGTTCGGGATGCTGTCACATCGTTGGATGACTTCTTGTCTAAACGGATTGGCTTCGCCAATGACAACATCGACTTGTTGTTCTCTCAGCCTGAGATCGTCGACAGCCTGCAGCGCTTTTACGGTTTCATTGGTAGGATCACTGCCTCCGAAAAACAGAAGCAGTCTCTGCACCTTACCCGTTCTCTCCCGCATTGATCGCCGCATGGTATAGAACAAAGGGCGAAGCAACAAATACTTCGGTCCGAGCAGAAGCCTGCACTCAGGCTCCACCAGATTCTCATACCTCGTATGCATATCGGCATAAGCATTCTGATCAAGCAGCAAATCGCAGCAGTGCTTGCGGTTAGCAAGATCGTCTATAACGAGAACCTGCTTGGCGTACGGCCTCACGGCCTCCTCCCAGCGACTGTCGATTCCATAATGGTCAACGACCAGCCAATCCGCATCCCATTGTTTCAGAACATGGATCGTACGGTCTGCGTCATCTGCCCAAGATCCAACTTGAAGAGCCCGCTCATCTTCAATCCATTCTACCTCGTAGCCGCGCTGCAGGAGATAAGCTCCAAGATTACCCTCCAAAGGGCGGCAAATAAATAAAGAGCGGCAGCCGTATTTGGCCTTGCTAAGCTCATCCGCAAGTGTCAGACAGCGCATCATATGACCTGTACCCATTGCAGAAGAAGCATCTACACGAAACACGATCTGTTTCACTGTTTTACACCACCGGTTTTTGCTCAATATGCGCGTTAAGCTTGGCAATTTCATGGTGCTGGTTCAGATAGGCCACTACTTCACTCGAAGGTACCAGCTTATCACCCTGGAATGCGCTCGCAACCGCCTTGCACAGTTCATAATCCTCTTCCGTATCCAATGTAATGCGCAGCTCAGGATAGCGAATCGCTCGCGATGCCTCGTACTCGGTTCGAGTGAATTCTCCCGGATACTCGTATGCATAGTAAGTAACATGCTCCCGATGGCGAGACTCCAGACCAACTTCATGAATACGTAACAACGCTTCATAGGAGATAAGCTCAACAACTAATCCCCGCGGCAAGCTCCCCTTTACAACGACAAGATCGGAAGGCTGAGCAGCCATCTCAGCAATGACTCCATTTGCAAGATGATAGTCAACGAAAGGACAATCCGACGTCACCCGCATCACATAGGTCGGCATCGATGATGCAGCCGCTTCAACATATCGCGACAGCACATCGTCTTCTGATCCACGGTAACAAGCCACTTGATGATCGTCACACCATCTCTCGATCGCATCATCCTGCTCAAGCCTTGAAGTTGCAACAATGACTTCCACATTGCCTTCAACTTGTCTACAACGACTCACCACATAATCAAGCACACAGCTATTCCCGAGCGGCATTAATACTTTACCTGGTAGACGGGAGGAACCCATTCGGGCTTGTATAATAATTGCTATCTTCATGTACGGGCTTCCCCTTACGAAATAGTTTGTTCATCCAAACAAGCAGCTAAAGAAGCAGCTCCCAATGAAGAGGCGTCCCTTGCTTCACGTCTTGTTTTACGGCTTTGCCCAAAATCAAATCGAAATATTTCGGAGCCATGCCTGCACCGGGACGAATCGCACGCACGCATTCTTTGCTCAGCACATCCCCAGCTTTCATATCTTTCACGATATAAAGGGAACGTCTATGTTTCATCGAAGGCTTCTCGGCCTCGGTCGCTCCATATTGGATTTTGCCCAAGCTCATCCACGCCTGCTCAGACTCCAAGACCAGCAGTTTCATCTCCGCAGGTTCGAGTGAGAATGCGGAATCAACGCCGCCTTCCGCACGGGAGAGAGTGAAGTGCTTCTCAATGACACACCCGCCGAGCGCTACACTTGCGACACTGACACCAACGCCAAGCGTATGATCAGAGATACCCACATGACAATTGAAGAGCTCGCTCAAATGAGGCATCGTCATTAGATTCGAGTTGGATGCAGATGCCGGGTACGTGCTTGTACATTTCAGCAATACGATATTCTCGCAGCCCGCTTCACGAGCAGCTCTCACCGTCTCGTCCAGCTCCGCAATCGAAGCCATCCCTGTCGAGATAATAAGAGGCTTGCCTGTGCTCGCTACCTTACGAATAAGAGGAAGATCTGTATTCTCAAAGGATGCGATTTTATAAGCCGGCACATCCAAGCTTTCCAGGAAATCAACAGCCGTTTCATCAAATGGCGTGCTGAATGGAATGATTCCGCGTTCTCTGCAGCGATTGAAGATCGGTTCATGCCACTCCCAAGGCGTATACGCTTCTTGATAGAGCTTATACAAGGAAGCACCCTGCCATAGACTTGCAGAATCGCTAATGAAGAAATCTCCCTCACTGATATCAAGCGTCATTGTGTCCGCCGTGTACGTCTGCAGCTTCAAGGCGTCAACGCCAGCGTCCGCTGCAGCATCGACAATGGCGAGTGCACGCTCCAATGATTGATTGTGGTTGCCCGACATTTCCGCAATAACGAACGGTTTATGATTGCTGCCGATGAGCCGGCCGGCAATTTGGAATTGTTGTTTCATATGAATGCTCCCTTATTTAAGAATTCGGTTCACGCACTTATGTTTGCCTTACAGTCTCCAATCAAGAAGACCCTCTACCGCCGTCACATCGAGAGCTGGTATGCCAAGACGTTCAGCAACCTGCTTACGCTCCAAGTACGCATCGTCAATAAAGATCGCTTTATGCGGTGCCATATGCTTATATTTCTCATCTGCCCGCTCCAGCCAGATTACGGAATCAAAAATCGCGGTTAACCTGAACTTCTCTAATGTCTCATCTAACTGGTAGGCATGCTTCGTAATGAGATGAATCTTCTTCCCTTGATTACGACACTGATAGAGAAAGGCAATCATCATGGGATTGATCTGATTATGAATGATGATCGTATCATCCAAATCGACATATACGACATCGTACTCGTAATGGCATCGATAACGGTTTGCTGCAAAATCAGATTTTAGAGAAAGCACGATTGGGCTCTCTTTCACCTCAATAGCATGTCCCATACGATCAAATAGGCTTAGAGCGGCCAGATTCACGTTTTTGTTACGGTGGACTGCCATCTCTGGCGAAATGCCAAACCGTAAATCATCGAGGTGCCATATCCTCTCACTATTCAGCCCAACCGCGAACGACCAAGCGCCTCGCGTGTGCAAGCGCTCATTAATGGCCTTCGCATAGTTCCCCAAACTTCTTTGTACCACATCGGGAATAACCAGCGCGATCTCGCTCTCGTTCGAATAGTCTAGGATGCCAACATATTTCAGCACTCTCGCATGATCCGTAAAACAATGAATACGGTACTTGAAAGCGCTAGTCGGAACTGCTGCAGCCTCATTCTCTTCCAGTGACATAGAATCTATTTCGCGAAACAAATCATCCGGATTGTCGGCTATCAAACATGCCCGGTAATCAGGCGCTGCCACTACAGCACTGTGAATGGCCTCATACCTCGATAAGGTCCTCATCGCCGCTTGACTCGCGGGGAATATGAAATCGATCTGATACTCGTCTACGACTCGCTCCAAATCACGAATAAATAGAGGCAATGTGTCATCAAGCTCACCAATATAATTGGCATACACGAGAGCCCCCCTATCATCTGACTGCGCTCCCGCACCGAATAATTGAAACTGCCTCATTGGTCCGAGTGCCCGATTGATCTCTAACGCTTCATCGGTATCGCACGGAAAAACCAGTACATTCTTCAAAGTCTCACCCTGCCTTACTCGGTTACAAATACAGCTTCATCATAACGAAGCATCTTCAATCCCCCTTGATAGGGGTGCAAGCCCACCGTCTCAGAAGGATAATGACCAGCAATAAAATGGGAGTAAGGAATACCAGATTGGATCGTCAGTGGAACACCTCCGCCAAAACGCGGATTGACTTCGATAAAGAAGAACATTCCTGTCGATGCTTCTTTAATGCCTTGAATGGTTAATGGCCCTATTAATTGCAGGTGACTGAGCAGCTCCGCAGTCAGACGAGTTAGCTCATCATCAACGACTGTAACCGACTTCGCCACTTCGCCAGCCCGAACATCCAGCCTCTTTCTTGGGACGATAGACAATATCTGTCCATGCTCATTGACGAAAGCATCAATACTATATTCCTGTCCCCGTACAAATCGCTGTACGATCGCATCTTTTACTTTGTTATAACAGGATGCTGCATCCTGAGCATCGGCAATATAAACATCTTTACTTCCCATGCCCGTGCGCGGCTTTACTACCCATTTCGACTCACTGTCAACGCGAGAGAGATCTGGATAAGTTGCAGGCGTAGCAATTCCGTTACTGGTTAAAAACTGAGCAAGCTCATATTTATCCAAACATCGTGCCAGTGCAGCTTCATCCGATACCAACACTTGAACCCCGATCTCCCGGAAGCTCTCTTTACGCTGCGCCATGCCGATTAACTCTGGCTCATACAGCGGCACCAAGACGCTAACCTTCTCGCGAATACACAGCTCGCGTAAAGCTTCGAAGTAACCTGGCTCCCGGAATAACGGTACTTTATATACATTTCGAACGAAGTGGCTGGACGCGCTTTCAGATGGATCGGCATCCGCCCCGATCACATCCCAGCCATTCTCAATGAAGTGGCGGACCAGCTGAACCCTTCTCCCTATGGAAGTAAAAAGTATGGTACGCATCACTTCCACACCTGCCAATCAATGGTTTGATTTAAATATTCAACAAACCGATCTTCCGCATCCGTATCCAGATGATCCTGATCTCTAAAATCATGTATTCCGACGAGTTCGGAATCAAAGCAATCAATGAGCTGAAACTCGAACTGCTCGCGAAGCTCTCCGATGATTTCATGAAATTGTGCTCGCAATGACGGCGAGAAATGCCGCACATATTCCGGATGTTGCGGATGAACGACTAGAATCGGTTTGATTTTATGCGTAGTCAGCAGTTCTAAATAGCTGTGCAGTATCTTCGAATTTCTATCCGTTGAACCCGCATAGTACTTCATAGACACTTTCTCTGCAACGCGTTTGGGCCCTTCAGCGGGTATAACCCGCTTCACGATCCCTCCTCGCTGAGCAGCGCTTAAATTGACCATCTGCTCATAGTTTGCTGGCCCCAGCGGTGACTGGAATAATTCGGTTTGCTTGATGTAGTGACCAACCTCTTCTAGAGCATGCTCATTCAAGTCAGCCTGGGCGACAGTGTCGTTATATCCCAATAACTGCGAGAACCTGCCGACAAGTCCAGGCCAGTTTATCATTCTACTCTTAATCGCACTACTGTCCTGCGAAGCTCTCGTCATCATAAACTCATAATTAAAGCTGTAGCTAGCTATTCCAATAATAGCGAACTTCGGTAACTTGTCTGCCCTTTGATGAATGACATACCGGGCGATGCAATAATCAAGCAGCAAATCCTGACTTGAGAAGGCCAGGTTTAATGCAGCATTCGGCAATAATTGTTCTCTTATGCCAACCGCATAAGAGAGTCCTGTAATGATTGTGTCTATGCAACCGCTTGTCCGTATTTGGCTAATGGCAGAGAAGCTCTTGTAGATATTCCAAGCACTAACAATCTTCATTCTGTCTACACCAAAGGCAACTAGCTGTTCGAATATTGTCCCTAGCGGCCTTTGGGAGATAACAATATAATCTACCTGAGGATCAAGCAGCTGCTCATCATCAGGTACAGTTGCATAGCCGACGACATGAACACAGTGCAAGTCAAGTGCTGATTGAATCTTCTCGCGATCATTCAGATCCTCACCATACATAATGACCTTTATCATCTGATTACCTCTGATTTGGAGTATGAACGGCCAACTGGATAATAATCAAATCCCGCCTGTACAGCTGTTTGAGAACGATACACATTACGTCCATCAATTAAGACCGGATGGTTCATTTGTTGTGAAGCTTTGCTTAAATCGATATGAACAAATTCATCCCATTCTGTCAGCAGACAAACCGCATCACATTGCTTGACGGCCTCCATCGCACTCTGGCACCAAGCGATATTCGGATGTGTAATATGTTGACTGAAATTATGCATGGCAATGGGGTCATATAAGCGTAAGCTCGCACCCATCTCCAGAAGCCTATTTACGATTTGCAATGAAGGCGCCTCTCTCACATCATCCGTTCCCGGCTTAAAGGAGAGCCCCCAAATCGCAATTCGTTTATCTTTCAGTGAGCCAAGCGCATGTGAAAGTTTATCAATGACGCCCCACCGCTGCATTTGGTTCACTTCAACGACAGACTTTAGCAGCTTAAAATCATATTCCACGTTTCCAGCAATCTGAATAAGCGCATCGGTATCTTTAGGGAAACAGGAACCGCCGTACCCAATACCTGCTTGAAGGAAGGACGGCCCTATCCGTTTATCAAGACCCATCCCTTTGGCGACCTCATTAACATCAGCCCCCACCTTCTCACATATGTTTGCAATTTCATTAATAAACGAAATCTTGGTCGCCAAGAATGCGTTGGATGCATACTTAATCATCTCTGCGCTGCGAATGTCCGTGACTATAATTTGTGTAGCAAGCGGCTTATGAAGCTCCGTCATAAGAGCAGCAGCAGGCTCGCTCTCAGCTCCAATGATAATCCGATCCGGGTGAATCGTATCTTGAAGCGCCGTACCTTCACGAAGAAATTCAGGAAGCGATACGGTATAGAACGGCTGCTTCGTATGCTGAAGAATGACTTTCCTGACTCGTTCATTCGTCCCTACAGGTACTGTACTCTTGATAGCTACAATGGCATCTCGCTTTAAGCAAGGAGCTATCTCAATGGCTGCTTCTTCAATAAAACTTAAATTCGCCTCGCCGCTGGGCATCGAAGGCGTTCCTACCGCCAGTATAACAAAATCAGCTGCCTGTACGCCGGAAGAAAGATCAGTCGTAAAGTGCAGCCTCCCCGCTCTAATATTGCGCTCCACCACTTCCGCAAGCCCCGGCTCGTAGATGGGAACGCCTCCCTCATTAAGCACTTGAATCTTCGAGGAGTCTTTATCCACACAAGTAACGTGGTGGCCAAGTTCGGCGTAACAAGTACCCGATACAAGTCCTACATAACCCGTTCCGATCACTGTAATATTCAGTTTGCTCATATCCGAGTTAGTTCCTCCTCGTTCCCTTTAAGGCTTCTACGCCGAATATTCGTTTTCACACATTCCCATACCCGGTACATCCAATCGAGATTTTTTAGTGCGATGATAATAAAGACCGCTTGTGCTAACCAGCCGCTTAATGCTGCTATTGAAATAATAAAGAAGATTGTAAAAATATCGATGCCAGGAATAATTCCTCGGGCAAGTACCCATTGCTTCCAACGGGCTCGATGCAGGCCATGTTTTCTGGCAAAAGGAAGTACAACATTATGGATGACCCACACATCAAACAACATGGTTGCAGGCAATGCTAGCTTCGCCCAGAGCGGTGACTCTACAGCGATAGGCAAACTAATGAACAACACCAACCGTACAATTTGATCACAGAATTGATCCAGTTTCGCACCAAAAGGAGTACATCGGTTCGTTAGGCGAGCCAAATTCCCGTCTGCTCCATCAAAGAAGTGATGCAACTGCAGCAGTATAGCCCCAATCACCCATTGGTGCAGGAGGAATGAAACCCCGACGAGTACACCGAGTGCCCCTGTTATTACCGTGACCACATTAGGGCTCATTCCTAAATCATAAACAAGCTTCGTAAAGAACGGATCAATGAGATGAGCATAGTACCTGTTTATCAAGTACTCATGCTGTCTTCTCTGCCTTACGACATATTTGCTTTTGAATCGCTTATAACGATTTATAAGTGCTGCGAGCATCGTACACTTCACTTCCCTAACAGTTCATTAACTCGCATTAAGTCTTCCTCGAAGTCAATTTCCGTGCAGATAACGTCAGAGATATCAACAGGAACGACGTTCATTCCGTTCGGGATTGCCGTTTCAATCGCCTTCTCGAAGTAGTCCATATCTCCGCACTGCTCTAGCATTTCCAGCAGAAGAGCGGCATCCTCCTGGCTTACTTTATTAATGCCAACAGCTTCCCCGACCGGACTTTCCACCTGCTTCGATACTTCAGCAATATAGCCGTTCTCGTGCATCGTATATTTTACCTCTTCTTCACCAACGACCGCCGTATTAACAGCCATGCAAGAGTGTTTCTCACGAATGAGCCGATCAAGCACAACATGATCAAACACAACATCACCGTTGATCCATATGACATCATGACCTCTTGCTTTCTTCAGTCCGCGGAGCAAGCTCTTAGAGGTATTGGTCGTATCGAAGTAATCATTATAGACAAAGAGCAGCTCTGGAAATGCCTCCATGATCAACTCTTTCTTAAAGCCCACCACGACCGTAATATCATCGATGCTTACATATCGCAGTAATGCTTTAATTTGATTCTGCATGATGCTGCGTCCATTACTCAACAAAGTTAGCGCCTTGGGATGGGGTTTGCCTAGGCGGGAACCAATTCCAGCGGCTAAAATGATTACTTTCATTTTGATATGCGCCCCTCTCTAACGTCTGCCAAAGCCTGCGATGAAGTGCTCGTTCTCTCGAAAGCCCAGGCCTTCAAGCGACTTGGCAATTTCCGTATAGTAGCTGTAACTTGCAATGAAGATCGCCAACTCTGATTGATCTTCTCTTAATAGTGTCTCTGGCGAGCATACCATCTTCTCATGAAAGGCTTGCCCCCATTTGACAGAATTGCTATCAACAAAATAAGAAATGGAACGTCCGCGCTCTGTTAACAGAGCATGCACACGATCTCCTCCACTGCCCGTTCCGTATACGACAATTGTTTTTTTATTCATCAATTGGAGCGCAGGCTCTTGATCCGGCGGGATATAGTTACTCCATGGAGTCTTTATTAAGTAGTCATAATAATCTTGCTTATAGGGATGATCGTTAAGGTAATACCAAGGCTTTGTACTGGAATAGTGAACAATGGCAGGCGAATCGAATACTTCGCTCCACTGCTTCTGCGACCAGCCCAACTCCTCGTGATTTGCATATAGGAAGGATGTTAACTGATTCCATCTTGGATTGACTTCGATCCAATTATCGTTTAACACGGCGTTTAATGCATCTTGATCATGAAAAACAATACGATGTGAGTTATATTTGAGGAACTCTATCGCCCGTTCTTTCACACGACTCTCGACCCATTGTCGCAAATTAATAACCATAACACCCGAATTGAACGTGCTGGATCCATCCGGAATATTAAGCTGATCGTGACGAGTGAAGAATGGCTGTTTCACCGCAGCAACCGCAGTGCCAGATACATCTATATTCCATAACTCTTCAATATCCGCTTTAATGATGATGTCACAGTCTAGAAAAATGCATTTTTCAAACCGATCACAAAACAACTCTGGAATTGCAAGCTTGTAATAAGCTGTATGGCTCATTCGATTACGTACGCCAAACCCGGAATAGAGCGATGGATCCACGGTCAGAAACTCGATATTCGCCCCATACAATCCTGTAATCTCCATCAACTTTGACGTATTATTATCGGAGAGACCCGCAGTAATGACATGTATTTGAACACGCTCGGACTGAGCAGCATTCTCAAACAAAGACGTTAGCATAACCCCTAAGTGTTGAGCATAGTTGTCATCCGTAACTACAATAATCGGAATCATGTTAGATGTATCAAGCATAATAGCCTCGCCCTTATGTATCAATTTTTTAGGAATTCATTTGTTGCTCTAAGAGCTTATCATATCTTGTAGCTAATGCAGGAATATGTGATGCCGTAATAGAATGGTACTTTTTGCCACAGGTTTCTCCATACGCAAGAAGCTCGTTCATAATTCGGCAGTGATTATCAAAATACGCTTTAAGCGATGTATGCATTTCAAAATGCGAGGTATGAGCTTCATAAGCAACCTTTAAGAGCTCGTCATGCTCGACATTTTTACTATGCTCCCAGACCTTCTCTTCGAACTTGTCTGTTCCATCACAACCCATAATATAAATCTCTTGAGCGACCGCCGATGCAATCGGAATGGCGAATCTAGTTACTACATTCCAAGTTTCTTTGACACTTAACTTATCCGTTGCTGGGAAGTGATACAGATCGCTCGACATCGCGAGCCCAATGAATTTATGCTTCATTTCTGGGTAATGCACGGACATGAGCGGCACACAAATATCAGGAATGACTGTATACACCTTGTCTTGCTGCATTAACGACATCGCATTCTGTCTGAATACTTCTCCGAATTTGCAATAGCTGAAGTTAAGCGCATCTGAGGTTGCTAGAATATCGGGTTCAATATGAGCAAGCAGTTCTTTACTTTTTACTGCTCCATTGACGACGACCTTGAAATAGTCATCAAACTTATACTGATATACCGTTTGAAGCGATGGCCCCGTGCCGAACACACAAGCTTGTTTCTTATCCGCATTTCTCTTCAGCATGGAAGCAAAGTTGCTTTCCGATTGCTCTACATAACCCTTCTTATCCTGAGCCGACAATGTCCAATAGTAGAGCCTCCGATAAATATCCGCATCTCTTGTCACGAGATATTTAGGATCTACGCATGCCATCTTAAACTTGTATTCTCTTATGGCTTCATCAGCAAGATTCGCTTTATTCCATACTAGCAGCAGATCGCACTCGTTTAAGTTTGAGGCCAATTCCCCTTTGCTACAATTCGCCGCTTCCGGCAGCAGTATTGTAAGATCATTATAGTTCGGAAGATACCAGTGGACACGCGCCTGCAAATCTTCTAAAGCAGCGGAGTCTTCTACCGGAGGATAGAAGCAAATATGTGTTACCGGCTTTATAAGCAGAGGAAGAAAACTTTCTTCTTCAGAAAGCGCAACCGGCACAGGGAAATGGACTGTGCTATTCGTGATACCTATCGCATACAAATTCTCAGCGAGCACCATCGCCGTTCCATACGAAGCAATCAGATACGTATACCCGCCACGTTGTGCTATCTGCTGAACTTCTTCCAGCGCATGAACTGGCTTGCCCTTAAACTCAGTAATGGTCGGCGAGGTATTCATGAAGAACGCAATTTGCCCCTGCATCGACAATGCGCTCAGTTCTTCATAGTACTGCTCCGCGATCTCCCCTGTACCATATATCACAATCGGTCCGCTCAATTGCTTGACTGGCTCCGGTATTTGATATCTCATTGTATCCCCCACTCACTATCGCTATAGCAGCTCCTCATTTATAAGCCACTGTCGCAGTTTCTCTTTACCAATTACTTCATTTGAGCGATAGCCAATGTCATCGTTCCCATGCACGCTATTATACTTAGAGGCTTCATAGATCAGCTTCGAACCCGTGTAAATAGGCGGAATGATGTACATATAGTCTTTCTCCAGCATCTTATGTCGTTCATCGGTCGTCATCAGCTCTTCGTCCATCTTCTCGCCTCGACGCAAACCAATTTCGTCAACCCGTACTTCTCCCATCAATTGATGGCGGCTGGTCACTTCCTCAATAATAACTTCAACCAAATCCGACAGCTTTACGAGCGGCATCTTAAGAACGAAAACCTCTCCGCCTTTGGAGATTTCATTCGCTTCAAGCATGAGGCTGATTGCCTGGAGAGGCGTCATCATGAAGCGGGTCATTTGCATATCCGTAACGCTAATCTTGCCTCGCTCCAAAATTTGAGTCTTGAATAACGGAATGACCGAGCCACGTGAGCCCATCACGTTACCGAAGCGTACCGATGCAAAAATCGTTGACTTCGACCCCTTCTGATAGCCTGCCGCAGAGATGAGCCGTTCAGCAGTTAACTTCGTCGCACCATACGTATTGGCCGGGGACACCGCTTTATCTGTACTCGTGAAAAGCACTTTCTCTACACCTGCTCGAAGTGCAGCCTGAATGATGTTCTGAGTTCCAATCACATTCGTTTGTACCGCTTCGAAAGGATTATACTCACAAGCAGGTACATGCTTCATACCGGCCAAGTGGAAAACAATGTCTATCCCTTCCATTGCACGAGAAACTCGATCTGCATCTCTCACATCGCCTATCAGATAACGAAGAGATCCTGCATATTCGCTGAGTGACTGCTGCATCTCAAATTGTTTGTACTCATCCCGGCTAAAGATCCGAATGACGGATGGATTATCGAGCAGAAGCTGTCTGACAAGGGCTTGTCCGATTGTACCTGTGCCACCTGTAATCAATATCTTCTTATTCGTATAGAAACCTTTCACATTCCTCGACTCCCTCTAGTTAAACTAGCTGCTCAGACAAGCTTCTGCTGCGACTTACCCGAATCCGCTCCTGTACTTCATCCATTATTTCTTTCAGCGTTGGACTCTGTTCCTTAATCGCATTTACTAAAGTACCGAGCACATCGCCAAATAGCTCGGATTTTATCATGACATTGTTCTCATCGGCTAGCTCAGAACGCTTCCGGTCAAACTCCAGAATTTCATTCTTAACAGCTGTCATATAGATCGTATTAAACGCAACGGTTTGGGTAATGACTGCCCAATCATCCTCAATGTCAACCATGGCATTAAGACATTTCAAAGGCTTCGTCCGGCTTAATTCAGGCAGCTTATTGAGCGTTCTCTGGATTCGTTTTACTTTCTCATCAACCTGATTAAGCTCGTTTTGAAGTTTGGATACTTTATCCATGGACTCCAATATCCGTGAATCTTCATATCGACTCAGGTGTACTTGAATGGCTTCCTTGAATACATCCGGCGCTAAATTCCAATCCTTCAGCCGCAAACAAACCTCTTCCATCGGAAGCGACTCCGTATGCTTGATCTTGGCACCGAGCTTAGACGTATTAATAAAGCGAACGGATGGATATTTCTCTATCGTTTCCTCAATATCAATCAACGTTTGTTTCAATCCGTTAGTCGTCCGATTTCTAGTGCCATTAACATTCTCTACCGTTAACGTTGCAGCCTTCAATACTTTCAATTTATAGTTGTCACTTGCATGCTGAGCGCCGGTAGCGTAGACGCAGTCATCCGGATAAGATAAATCTTGGCCTGTAAAAATAATCTCCTTACAACCTAGATATAGCGCTGCTTGAACGGCTGTTCCAGTTACCGACAAGTTGGAATCGAATACAGGATCCTCTATACCGGACACACCCATTACATATCTTGAAATAATATCATTGTTGAAATAAGCATGAATAAGATTGGTCGCCTGTTTATCTACGACACGGTAATCGATTTGCGGAATATATAAGAATGGAATGTGCGACGTTTCTACGCTCTTGAACGCATGATAATTGCCGCTTCCTCCATCCATCGAAACAATTAAATGCGGCTCAATTCCATAATGGGTTAACGATTGGATACTGGAGCCTGCAGCAATAATGAGTGCACGCTGCTTGATTTGCATTAAGTTTTCAATATCGTGCTCCAGGGACGGACCTGCACCAACGATGACAGCAGGCAAATGCTCAAATTTGCCCTTCAACCCTTTAAGCGAAGGGGTTGTAATGTTGAATGCCGTATTGAACAGCTGGTTTCGTGTCCATTGGATACCGAATCTGTTATAGATGCTTCTAGAAGAGGCGTATGTCAGTATAGCAGCCTTGGCATCTTCGGCAAATTCCTTCTTCGCTTGCAGATCCATTCGATCATAAACGGATAAGGAGACGATAGCAGTCTCACCTTTAATTTTTTTTAACATCCTGTAGAAGAATTGATCTCTCATCGCTTTTCCCGTGCCCACTACAATATCCTGGATATTCAGTCTGGTACATATCTTCTCCAAACTTATCTCATGCATCATCTTCAGAAAGATCTGTTCATTCGGCTCATAGATGTATAGCATCTGTTCGGGGTAAATCTCAGCAAGTCGATTGACGTGATAACCAAATGCGAATCCGTACATCACGATATTGGATTTACCGCTGACAGTGTCAACAAGCGACTCCACCCATCGCTCAGCTTCAAAGAAAGGATCATAGGTGCTGTACAGATAGACTGAATCTGCTGTGTCGCGATGCACAATCAGATTGGGAGCGCCATTAGTCGCATAAACCGACTCATAGTTCTGCTCGTCGATTTCGATGTTTTTGAGCTGCGTATACAGGTTTGCATATTCTCGTTCCAAGAATCGCATGTTTGTTGCAAAACGTTCTTCTTTCAAGCTCGTTTCTTCACCAAGATGTGTCGCAAGCTCTTTGAACAGATTGGATAATTCATAGCGGATGCAGTCGCCAGCCGCAACGTAAAGCTCCTGATCCATATAGCTGTTGAGCTCTGCGAATGTGTTCTCGAAAGTAACAATTGTTCGCTCCATAATTGCAAGCATGACACTCTTCTGCTCGTCAATAGAAGCAGTACTAACCACTGACTTTAACGTTCTATATAAATCATCCATCCCTTGAACAAGCTCTCCGAACAGCTGCCAAGTTTCATCGGTAATGGCTACATAAAAAAGCTCCGAGATGGAATCGCATGCTTGTATAAGACGAGGTAAAAATAATTTAACCTCTTCAATAGTTTCCGTCGTTTGTACAGCTTGTCCCGACACGATGATTCCCCCTTAAATTCCTTATCTAATATATCGGAATTTTCGACAAAAACAATAAGAAAATACCGCTAGGAAAATAATCCTAGCGGTAATCATATACAAAATTCGACCTATTTTCACTTTATTTCTTCTTGTCTATGAAATAACTGCCAGCCGAGTAGCTTTGTTCATAACCGTTCTTCTGCATTTTAGATTGATTTAGCCTCTGAATGCCCTCTCTTGCTTCTTCCTTGATATCAGACATTCGCTCGCGAATAACCTCATCAAATGTACTGAGCTCTCCAATTAATCGCTTATCTTCAGCACTAATTGCTTCCGAGGTGCGAAGCCCTTCAATAACCTCTTCTCTCATAGCTAGAAGCCGCTCAAACTGCTCTTGATTCGCCTCGTGCAACTGTGTCACCAACTCACTTGTAGCCTTATACAGCTCCTTCAGCTGAACACTCATCCTTAGCGACCTATCGACGCAAGCTCTGTAGGGGCGCCTGTTTTGCCGGCTACCTGTTTCCAGGTATCACGCAAGCCTTCCAGATGAGCTAGCACTTCTTCAGCATGGTTGGCATCCTTCTTCATGTTCGCTTGAATCAATTGATGAAGCAAGTATTCATACACCTGAGCGAGGTTCTTTGAAATCGGATAATCGAAATTGAGCGAAGCAATGAGCTCATGGACGATAGACTGCGCCTTCTTAAGGTTCGTATTTGCGACATCGTATTTGCGGCTCTTAATGCCCTCAATACCCGCCTTCGTAAAGCGAATGGCTCCGTCATAGAGCATAAAGATAAGCGCAGCAGGAGAAGCGGTCTGTACCGAATTTCTCTGATAAGCTTGATGCGGCGTATTCAACAATTTCAATCACTCCTTTAACTAAAGCTGGAAAGACTGGACGCTTGGGAATTGTACTTATTCATCGCCTCTTCCATAGCAGAAAACGTTTTATAGTACTGATTCTCAACATCTGCAAGGCGATCCGCCATACTGCTCTCTCTATTTTGCATATCGGTAATTTGACTGCTAAGCATGGAGTTCGGCAGGAAAGAGAACGTCGTATCCGTGCTCGTTGTCGAAGTACCTGCCTTCTCATTTAGAGATTTCAGTGTATTCGAAAGTATCCTCGTCATTTTAGCAAAAACACCAACATTCTGGTTCGTTGGCTTGGAGTCATCCCCCGATTTGCTAAACATATTAACGACCTGTTCTGGATTCTCTTCAATCGCGCTGCGAAGCTTGTTCTCGTCAATAACGAGCTTACCCTTGTCGTACCAGCTACCTGTCGTTATACCAATCGACTGAATGCTTGTCGTTCCCGAGTAGCTGGACGTTGAAGCTGTACGCAGATCGCTCAGCATTCCGCTTAGGATGGTATCATTACGCAGCAATCCGCTGTGCGACTTCTCGTCCCAAAGCTCTTGCTGCTTATCCGTCATCCCTTCCCGCTGATCATCTGTGAGAGGGGTATAGCTCCGATAACGTTCCTGACCGATCTTACCATTCACGGTATCAACAATACTGTTGTAGTCCGCAACAAATGATTTAATGGTATTAAGGATCTTGTCTGTATCCGTAACAACAGAAACTGTCGTCGAACCGCTAGTGCCGGACTCCGCCTTTAATGTAAAATCAATGCCATTCACCGCAAAGCGGTTACTTGTTTGTTCATACGTAATACCGTTAACGTCCACAACCGCGTTCTTGCCTGCTGTTTTTGCTTCTGTAAACAGCGCTGACATGCCTGTAATGCTAACCGAACCATCCGGATCATCTGATCCGTTAACCCCGCTACCCTTGCCCACCTGCGAATTCGTAATCGACAGCTGGCCCGTGGCATCGTTATACATCGCAGTCACTTTCGCACTCTTATTACTGTTAATTTTCGACACTAGCGTTTTAATACTATCCGTTCCATCGAGATCGATCTGCGCACCGTTCACGAAGATCGGGAGAGATGTATCAAAGCCTAAATCGACCAGCGTCTTTCCAGACGTACTATCCGCAGTGCCATCGCCGTTTCCGTCGAAGGTAAACATCGTTCGTGCCACTTGAGCGACTTGCTGCACATTGACATCCATTGATCCACTCGCTGTTGAGCTTGTAGCGTTAACAGTGAGCGCACCCGCGTTCCCGCTAACGTCGGCCTTCTTCGCGTTGATTGCACTAGACAGATTGTAACCGGCGATTTTGTTATTCCGGAAGTCAACGATCTTCGTACTCATTTCACGATAATCTTCCTGCTGCCACTGCACAACCGTACGTTTCTGAACTAGCGTATCAAGTGAAGCTCGGCGGCCTTTCATCAGTTCCTTAACCATGCTGTCAATGTCCATGCCGGATGCTAAACCTGAAATCCTCATCTACCTTATCACCTCAGACTCTCTCGTCAATTAATATCCCATTTATCTCCATAAACTTCGCAACCAAGTCTAGTGTCTTCTCAGGCGGAATTTCACGAATCAATTCACCAGTGTCCTTATTCAATACCTTCACAACGATTGTTTTCGTTTCTTTATGCATCGACATCTCAAACATCGTATCAGGTCCTTGAATGGATTTGAGAGCGCGCTCAATATTCTTAATGACTTGCTCATCACCGATCATTACTTTCTTACCACTTAGTTCCGCTTTCTGCAAAGCATGTACGGATTTAATCTGTTCCACAGCAGCATCTGATCCCGTTGTCGTTGTTGCTGGTACTGGTGTGTTGTTCATGGATAGCGATGAATTGCTAACTGATGAAATGCTTGTCAATTTCTCCACCCCGATTCAAAAATATTCATATCTCTTATATCGGATGTTCTTTCTTGCAATATTAGTTCTTAAACGAACAATACGTAAATTTGTATATAAAAAGAAAAGAGACCTTAGATAAACTAAGGTCTCTTCGCTTATAGCAATAATTAACGAAGCAGGGACAGCACGCCTTGCGGCTGCGAGTTTGCTTGCGCCAGCATCGCTTGGGAAGCTTGCAGCAAGATGTTGTTCTTCGTGAGATTAACCATCTCTGAAGCCATATCTGTATCACGGATACGGGATTCAGAAGCTTGCAGGTTCTCAACAGTAGTACCAAGGTTGTTGGAAGTATATTCCAGACGGTTTTGCTTAGCACCCAAGATAGCACGTTGAGTCGAAGTGTTCTTGATTGCTGTTTCGATATTGGCTGTTGTCGAAGCGCTTGACAGACCGGAGAAGCCAGTTGTCGCGATCGCGTCGATTGCAATTGTACCGGAACCAGTATCGTCTGTAGCGATAGTTACACCGGAAGTAATGTGGATTCCGTTGAACTTCGTGTTCGTCATGATACTGTCGATTTGTTTACCAAGATCGTCAAGCTCGCTGTCGATGTTCGCTTTGTCACCAGTAGAATAAGTTCCGTTCGACTTTTGAACGTTCAACTCTTTCATACGAGTAAGCATGGAGCTAACTTCGTTCATCGCGCCCTCAGCTGTTTGTACGAAGGAGATACCGTCTTGAACGTTACGTTGAGCTTGCTCAAGACCGCGGATTTGACCGCGCATTTTTTCGGAAACCGCAAGACCTGCAGCGTCATCAGCAGCACGGTTGATGCGAAGACCGGAAGAAAGTTTCTCCATGGATTTGCCAGCCGCAACGTTGTTAAGGCCCATGTTACGGTGAGTGTTCAAAGCTGTAATGTTATGATTAATACGCATTGATATTTCCTCCTTGAAATGGTTGTTTAGTTCCCACATCCGTGTGGTTTACCGGGTCTAGGTCGGCCGCCCTTCACCGGTCATATTCAGTTTATCGGCAGCAATTTGGAATACGTTTATAGCTGCTCGTCATTTTTCATCATTTTTTTTAATTTATTTTTCAACTCCGACAGGCTTGCCTGTGGCGTTGCAGCTTCCTGGTTAGATTGCTTAATCATAGAATGAAGCTCCTTACGCAACACTTCGACTTCCCGTGGAGCTTTGATACCCAGCTTGATAGTGTCTGTACCGACCTCGAGTATCGTAATCTCGATGTCGTCCTGAATGATGATGGATTCGCCTTTCTTACGCGACAACACTAACATATGTCTGTTCTCCTTCCTACCTCGTACCTGCGGCGGAAAATAAAGGATGCTTTGCGGCGTACTTCGTTTGACCTAAAACGACTTGCTTTGCCTTACGTTTCTCGGCATGGAAGATAACCGGCGCAACCAGATTGATCGTCGCTGCATCGAGGTCCCCAGACATATTAATAATGGAGCGAATAATGACGTGATCCACATGCTCGATTTCAAGCTCGGAAGTTGCCGATTCGGGCAGTTCAAACTCGTACTCCGAATAGAACAGGAACGGATCTGCAATGATGAATACGAGCTCAGCCGTTCTGGTCGATTGTAAAAACGAGAACGGCTCGTCCTCTTCCGGCGATACAATAATAAATGAGCTTTCTTCCTCAAAGCCCGGCAATCCTTTCGTAAACGTGTAAACTTCCTCTTCCGTAATGGACAACGCGCCAAATCGGCTTGTCTGGATTTCCATCCCACTTGTTCCTCCTAAATGAATACTTCCACTGCTTACTGTAAGAAAAAAGCTATAGAAAGAACCGAAGCCGGTCTATCTATAGCATCCAATGTTATGGTAAATCTATACACGCACGTCCATCTCGGCAACGCTGAAGTTAACGGACGGATACTGCTTCATATAGACACTTACGTCACCGCGCTGATAGTTAATCTCAGGTTTATGCGTTTGCACTTGAATATCCACGCTTCCTACATTCACCTTCACGTCAGGCCGGTTAATTTTAAATTCGATATCCACATTATGAGCCGTTGCGGCACCAAATACTTGAACCTGTGGAGGCCCTTGCGAAATTTCTCGAAAGGCCATATCCGGGAATGGATTTTGCTTGATCCGCAAATCGCCCATCTGATTGCCTTTCTCGACAATCTTAGCGATTCCTTGCTGAGCAATAGATGGCATCTGAGAATAAATCCGATTAATGAATGCCTCCGGCTTTCCCCCGTTAAATGCCGCCCACATCCGATCCTGATTCATATACAGCTCCGGCATTGGAGTTGGCGCACTAATGGAGGTAGGTGTTGTATGCACTTCGATATCAGCAGACTTCGATTGGATATCATATTGACCCATTCGAGAATCAATACCAATTAGCCCTTTTTGTGATTGTGCTTGAATATACGGAAGCTTCATCTACGCACACCTACTATCTCAGAAAATCAACAAGGGATGGTGATATTACTTTCGCTCCAACAGAAAGGGAAGCCTGGTAGATATTTTCATTCACTTTGGAATCAATAAGCAGCTTGTCGAAGTCGGCATCCTCCGTCTTCGACTGCATATCCGTCAAGTTGATTTCGAGATCATCAAGTCGGTTCTGCATAAGCTCAACCCGATTCACTTTAGCGCCAACCTCTGAACGAGCATTCAGTATTTTACTGATACTGGACTCTAAGTTCTCCATTTGAGCAGATGCAGCAGCCTGATCCCCACTAGCAAAATTACTAATAATGTTGTCAAGAACTGCGAATACATTATCCTTATCCCCAGGGTTGCCGAATACTTCATTGCCGGAAACATTCACAGGAAGGGTTACCCCCACGCCAACTGCATAAGAAATATCTCCGGAATCCGTTACGACTGTCTTGGCGTCAAAGCCAGCTGCAGTCTTATCATAAGGTAATTTATCAAACGTCTGACCGTTGAATATATATTTTCCGTTAACCTTACTGTTAGCAATATCAATGAGCTGCCCTTTCAACTCCGTCAGCTCGTTATTGATGTTATCAAGCGCAACCTGCGGATTGGTTCCATTCGAGCCTTGAACAGTAAGCTCCTTAACACGCTGTAGGACATCGCCCGCTTGACCAAGCACTGTATCGTTAAAATCAAGCCAGGAATGCGCCGAATCTGCATTCTTCTGATACTGTTCGTTCGAAGCAAGCTCCGTGCGGTATCGCAAGGCATATGTAATGCCGACTGGATCGTCGGATGGTTTGTTAATTTTGCGGCCTGTCGTTAATTGATCCTGTAAGCTGTCCATTTGAGTCAAATTTCGGTTCAAGTTACGCGACAGCTGCAAATGCATCATACTTGGCGTCACACGTAAAGACATGTCTGTCAGCTCCTATTCTTAGCGTCCGACTACGCCGGTGCCGTTAATCAATTTCTCTAGCAATTGGTCGAACGTCGTCATAAATCGAGCCGCAGCACTATAAGCATGCTGATATTTAACAAGATCCGACATCTCTTCATCAAGTGATACGCCGCTGACGGACTGACGGCTGCTCTCGACCTGATCTGACTGGGCGACGGAGTTCTGATACTGACGCTGCGCCTCTTCCGATTGAACACCGAGTGCGCCAACCATCGAGCTGTAGAAGTCACTAATCGTCGATTCCGGAATACCATTGCCGGTAGCGGATTGGTCGAATGCGAACTTCACGTCGCCGAGCTGCGACATAAGTAACGCTAAACTATTGTTCCCTTGAACGACTGTCGATGCTCCGCCGGTTGATGTTGTCCTCATTGAAGTTGCGATTTTGTTCGTATCATTAGCAATGACTGGATTTAATTGAATGCTCGCTGCCGTTATTCCTGTACCTGAACTAAAGGTGAAGAAATCGGTTGCGCCGGTTGCCGGGGAATCCATCGTGTAGCCCAGCTTGTGAAGGCCGTTGATCCCTTTAACCGTCATCTTCGTGTCCACCGTTAGCGGCGTTGTTGTGCCTGGGAGAACCGAGCCTGCTGGAACGGTGACTTCAAATTCACCGTTCGCCAGCGTATTCGCCAGTGTATCGAGCTGTTTCATATAATCGGCAACATAACCATCGCGTGAAGAAATCATGCCGAACACTTCACCATTCGTGAGCTGACCGCCTGCATAGGCCGATTCCAAGCTTTCACGTGTTAGTGGTGTTGAAGTACTACCGCTGACCAGATTAGTATCGCCCATGGAGATATTGTAGCCTTCAGGTGATTTGGTCACTTGAACGTTTACAATTTGGGAGAGCTGATCTGTCAACAGATCTCGTTGATCTTGCAAGTCATTCGCATCATCGCCGAGCGATTCAATTCGACGAATCTCTGTATTCAGGGAAGCGATTGTATCCATCAGCGTATTCGCTTGCGTTGCCTTCACTTCAATGCTACTCGTCAGATCATCTCTCAGATCAGATAATTGCTTGCTCGTTTGGTTGAAGGAGTCCGTCAGTGCCAGCGATGTTTCACGAACGATTTTGCGGCCTGTTACATTCTCCGGGTCTTTGCTTAGATCCGACCAAGCCTGATAAAACTTATCCAATACGGAACGGATACCGGAGTCGGAGGGCTCGTTCACTATAGACTCAAGCTTGCTCAGCGTGTCAGCTTGCACAGAATAGGTTCCTACGTACTTAGTCTGATTACGGTATTGGTCGTCCAAAAACGAAGTCCGTACCCGATTGATTGCCGTCGCCTCAACCCCCGTGCCCAACTGGCCTGCAGATGTGGAACGACTGATTCCATAGGCTTCCATCGGCTTGCTTGCCGTTAATGAAACCCGTTGGCGGGAGTAGCCTTCTGTGTTGGCGTTGGAGATATTATGGCCAACGGTATTAATCGCTGTTTGCTGCGCAAACAAGCTGCGTTTAGCTGTTTCTATGGAATGAAAGGTTGATGTCATCGCGCTCTAAGTGCCTCCTTATCCTCTTGTATTGAATAAACCAGTTCGCATATTGTTGCCGTATCCAGGACTGTGAGGATGCTGATACACAACATCACTGTTCGGATCGTCCACCATCAGGTCGATGGAGTAATCTATAAATTTAAGAGACTGCTCAATAAGCTGCTGATTCAGCTTGCTTGTCACCTGCAAATCTTCCAGTAAGCTCGTTAAAGTTGTATGAAGGTCGGTCAATAGCTTCTTGTCTTGATGTGAAGTTACGGTCCGAATCATTTCGCTGATCTTGCCGCCCTTATAGCGAAGCAGTCCGAGGTTCGTAAAGTACTGGCCGCACAGTCTCATGCGCTGCTGCTCCAAATCCTCTGCTATCTTGACCAGCTTCCGTTCCTTCTGAATCGCAGCATTAAGCTGCTCCACTTGGTTATGGACAAGATACGGTGTTTTCTCTTTCGCGAGAGTAAGCAATTGACTGTAGACATCAGCCTGCTGCTCCAGCGTTGCGATAATTGTTTCTACATTCACGATGCTCACCTATCTTGTCGTTAGTTTTTCAAAAAAGGAAGCAGCTTCTCAGCGATCTTGCCGGATTCCACATGATAAGTGCCGGAGCTTACCGATTGCTTCAAGTTGTCAATCAGCTGGCTGCGGTCGGTGTTGCTCACGCGACTTACTGAAAGCATCTCTTGCGCCTCTGCTGAAATTTGCACTTCATCTGTCTTGCGCTTACGGCTAGCCGTTCCTGCCTGCAAGTCGTTCTGTTTCTGATATGGATTTACCGCATTAATCCGATGCGTTTGATTGATCTTCATCATAATCCCTCCAAACAAATAAAAAAGCCGATAACTCTATCTAAGAGTATTATCGGCACATTACGTTAATATTTTATAGTCATTGCAAAGTAAACCGCAATCATTCGCCCCTGTCCAAATTCCGGTAGGCAGAAGCAGCGGATGTTGATGATTTCTCAGGTGTCTTGTTATCTGCTTTATTCTGAGATTGGCGATATTTGTTCACTTCCGTCAGCAGTTTGGCTCTGCAGCTATCACATTTCGTCTGCTCTCGAATCAATATGCCGCACATCTCGCAAGGGTACATCAAGTTCGGCGCATTCACGAGCGAAATACGGCCTTCACGAATAAACTTCGTAATCTGTTTGATGGAAACTTCGGTTGCGTCAGCGAGCTCGTTGATATCTGTACCTTTATTTTTACGAAGATAATCGGAGCAAAGGGTATACTCCTGATCAATTGCTTTTATACAATTACCGCATACATCGCGAAAGTTTTTGGCAAATAGCTTCCCGCAGCGAGGACAATTACCGAGATCCATGTTTCACTGCTCCCTTCATTCATCCATTGGTGACTTCATATTAACTCATAAAGGGACAAATATCACCACCTTTTTCGCCATCTTTTAGTAGGTTTAGGGCGTAATGTACTAAAAATGATTCTATTGTCCTATGAACGCGCCAGCGTGAGAATGAATAGTTCCACGAAAACAGCAGGCCGCTGCCGCCGAATTTCTTCTGCAAGTGCAGTTGCACAGGCATTCGCCGTACTTCCCGTTGTGTAAATGTCATCGACAATAATGAGACGGATATGGGATTGATTTCGTGCTGTTAGCAGACTGGCGGTGAGTGCCGGATCTGCTGTAAAGAGATTATGCGTATCGCGTAAACGAGCGCCTCTAGTCTTATAGCTCTGCTTTCCACTATGGCGTGTTCGCTGCATAACATGATGAAGTGGAATCTGTACGCGTTCGGCGAGGTAGGCGCCAAGCCTCTCCGCCTGATTGAACTCGCGTTCCGCTAGACGCTCACTGCTTACGGGGACTGGAATAAGAGCATCAATCGGATACAATGTTTCAGTTGTTTCATTCCGGAGCTCCCGGGGACGAAGCTCCTTCACCAGACCTTGATAAGCAGCTGTCAGCATCTCGCCAAACAACGGAGCAAGCGCTTCGTGCCCCCGATATTTATAGAGCGCGAGCCATTCCCGAATGCGAGTGTTATATCGCACGGCAGAACGGTTGCAGAGAAAAGCGGCATCGCTGCGGCGGGGGCAATCCGGACAATATTCAGGACGACCGCAAACATCACACTCAATACGTGTAATCCACGGGATTTGGCGAAAACAAGGCGTGCACAATGAAATGAACCTCGGGTGACGCGACCTGCTATCTGTGTTGCCGCAAATTAGACAAGCGCTGGATGTAGCTGTAAGCAGCTGAACCGACTGCCGCATCGCTTTAATGATCGTGCGGAGCTTGGCAGGGATGTGAATAGGGAGGACATTGGGCAGAGCAAGAGGCCGGGCAAGAGACCGGGCAACTGGCTGGGTAGAGACAGAACTAGGTAGGGCAATTGGGATGACACTAGACAGGGCAATAGGAGTGACATAAGGCATGGCGACAGGAGTGACATAAGGCATGGCAATCATCGCCTTTCCTTGGGGGTTAGTAGGAAACCTTTGCGACGAGCGATTCGGTTCATGGCTCGAATCTGCCTAATCGCGGACTGCTGGGAGCGCGTACGTGAGGAGGCGAAGAAGTAGACCATGCCTGCTGGATCGTCGCTGGATCGGCCAGCTCGACCCGCCATCTGGATAAGTGAAGCATCGTCAAACAGCTTGCCATCCGCATCTAGAATATACACATCGCTCTTCGGTATCGTGACACCGCGCTCGAGAATCGTAGTCGTGACGAGCAGCCTTATCGTTCGTTCACGAAACTGAACGACCCTCCGCGCACGATCCTCATCTTTGGATGAGGTGCCTTCAATGACAATACCCGGAAATCTGGTGCGGAGCTGCCGGACAAGTGGATCGACCTCACGAATCTGCTGAACGAACAAAAATAGCTGAGCCCCGCGGTCAAGCGATTGTTGAATGGCTTGGACAAGCCTCTGCGGGAAGCGGCGTTGGTTAAGAAGCTTCTGCACAGGCGGGATGCTATGCTGCTTAGGTACCGGCAGCGGATGCCGATGAAACCTTACGGGCACGCGCGCATGAGCGAGCCGCCCTTCCTTTGCTGCGCGGCGAAGGTCGGCCGGCGGCGTTGCCGACAGCAGCACGTTCACCCCGCCAGGCTTGCATACCTTATCGGCGGCATACTGTAGCATCGGATCGTTATGATAGGGGAAAGCATCGATTTCATCAATAATGACCAGATCAAACCCATGTTGAAAACGGAACAGCTGATGTGTCGTTGCAATCGTAACTTCTCCCTGCTCCCAGCGCTGCTTGCTCCCGCCGTATAAAGTGACTACGTTCGCATTTGGGAACGCTTTGCGAATGCGAGGATCTAGCTCCAGCACAACGTCTCGGCGCGGAGTTGCGATTAACGCTTTGCCCCCTCGCTGAAGTACAGCTTCAATAAGCGGGAAGATCATCTCAGTCTTGCCTGCCCCGGTGACTGCCCAAAGCAGGAATCTGCGCGGGCTATGGAGGACAGGGGGAGGTGACGAGAGCTGAGGCTTCGGGTAGCGGGTCGACGCCGAACCTGTGAGGACCGAGAGCAGGAACCTGCGCGAGGCGCTCCGCTGACGGCTCGGTGCCGAACCTGTGAGGACCGAGAGCAGTAACCTGCGCGGGGCGCTATGGCCGGCAAGCGGTGCGAGCCAATTGAATGACGAGAGCAGGGCTCTGCGCGAGGCGCTATGGCCGGCAGGCTGAGCCTGCATGTAACCCAGCGCTGCAGCTGCCGCCTCAGCCTGGGCGGGGCTTAGCGTCCAGGCTGTGCTTGGCGCGCAGGTGGCGCTTGACGCGTTAGCGGCGCTGCGCGCCTGCGAGCTTGGCGTGCCAAGGATGAGCAGGCCGCACTCACGGCTGCGGCCCATAGTGAGGCACGCCTCGCAGTACGCACATGCGCGGCCGCATCCCGCGCATGCAGTGCGGCGCATGCGCGCCGTGCCGCTGCCGCAGCGCTGGCAGAGGAGCCGCAGGCGCGGCCTGGCGCCTAGCGCCGCGCGCCACCGCAGCAGCCGGGACTGCGGCTGCGGGGCGACTGCGCCGCCTAGGCGCAGCAGGCCGAGCAGCGCGGCCAGCTGGAGCGCGGGGGCTGCCGCGCTCCACGGCTGCGGCGCTGCGCTGGCCGGCTCGGCCGCGCCTGCGGCCCCAAGCAGACCGAGCACTTCGCTGCTGAGCAGCGCTCGGCCCTGCAAAAGCGATGCTGCGCGGCAAGCTCGCGCAGCCAGCTCCATTGCGTCCGCCGTACCTCCGGACGCCTCACCCCGCACCACACAGGCATCCTCCCGCTTCTGAACCGGCAAGCCTAAGCGGTCATCGGATGCCCATGCTTCTCGAATCAGGCGCGTCAATTCCTCGCGCACCCCCTGCTCGTCCCGAGCTTTGCCGGACCACCGCTCCGCAATTTGAACGGCATGCCCTAACGGTATCGGCACCGACCATGCCATAATCGTTAACACCTCGACGGCTTGCCTAGCCGCCTCCACTTCACGGGCTTCACAAGACTTTTCCTGCGTTTTGCTTCCTCGATTCCAATCCCCCGCGTAACCCCACTGCTGAGCAGCCTGCACAGCTGCTTCCCTATACCCGCTTCCCAACCAGTAAGCATAATCCACCTCAGGCGCCACGGACCAACTCGCCCACGATTGCCCCTTCGCTAATGCCGCATACACAACAACCTTCATACCATCACCACCCCTTCCTCTGTTCTACAATCCTCGACTCACGTACCCCCGTCACTCATCCTCATACCCCTTCCTAACTTAAATCCTTTGTGTCTTTTTCCACCAATGTAGAGTACCAGGTACCCCTCTTACTCAAATTCCAGCTCAATTCCACCAATGTAGAGTAACAGGTACCCATCACGCATTTCCCCACTCTATTCACTTCGCTCTCTTTCATACTTCTCCCCACTTCACGCGCTTCACGCTTGTCACGCTCGTCACGCTCTTCCCCCATCCCCACAACAAAAAAGCACACCCCAAAACTGCCAAAGGCAGCTTCTACGGGTGTGCTTCACTCGTCCGGATATTCAGTTGTTAGAATTATACATCTACCTCCGCAGCACTGCAATGCATTTTGAAAACAGTGTCATCGTCACGTCTTCACACTGTCTTCGTCTTGTCTTCGCACACGTCCTCACACTGTCTTCACACCGTCATCGTCTTGCCTTCACAAGTCCTCGCACAGTCCTCGTAGTGCCTTCGCACAGCCTTCGATCAATATGGCAGCTTCGACAAATCCGCCGGATCCCGCAGATCAATTAATACCGCATGATCCTTTGCAGAAACAATGCCTTCAGCCTGGAGCATCCATAACAGATTCGTTGGCTCGACAGCAGCCGACTGTCTCTTCGCTTTCGGCTTGCGTGATTTCCAGAGACTCACACGGAAGCGTTGCCATTTTGAAAGTCCGTGCCCATGACTTGTATAAGGCTTCTGCCCATTCGTGTGAATTGCCCGCACCGTTTTCTGTGAATCGCTTGAACTTAATGCTTCCTTCCCACTACGCTCTTCGGCTGTATTCGCGGCAGCACGTCCTCTTACAGATGCGAACCTTCCACGTGTATCCACTAAAGTGCTAGTATGCTCATTCTGCCCGATACCGGAGTGAAAATCGACATTCATGCCCATCCTCGCAAAGCATCGCGCGATTCCCATCGTATCATCCTGTGAACCGCGGTCAACGACAGTCACCTTCACTTCTGTGCCGGTAAAATGAGAGAACCGCCTAAGCGATCGCATATACCACTCCATCTGCAGCTGGTGGTTACCCGCGATTAGCACGTAATGCTGCACACGCTGTCGCTTCCAGGTAAGTGCGTATGCGGCATGCACGGCAGCCGCTGCCAAGGCGTAACAACCGAAGATCCATAATAGTACTGGAATCAAGGCAGCCACCTCCTTTTTTGTGACATCATATGCCGCGGAGCGCCCATGGGTGACGGTCATTCACGGACAAGTCGGAAAAAGGGGCTTGCCTGTCAGCCTAAAAATATTACTGAATGACTTGCCAACCCTCCGGCAGCTTCGTCCCAATCGGCAGCATGATCCCCGCCTCTTGCCTAACGTTAACCGTCTTCTCGCGCGGCAGCACGATCGTAAGATCACATGAAGGCGCGTCATCGTCCAGCATATGCCGCTCTACCGCCTGCTGTTTCACTGTTACGTACAACGTATCTCCTGCCTGACGCGTCTCTACCAGCTCCGGCGAACCCGGTGCCGCAGCGTCCTTCCGAAGGTCATAGCGGCATGCACCGAACGCCTGAAGCTGAGCAACACCACTGCCGTCAGCATCAAGATGTATGCGGCCGTTCCAATAGCTCTCGCCTTGCACCACAATCCGTTTCACATCAGATGCAATGCGCTCCGACACCGCTTTTGCCTCTACACGAACCTGACGCGCGCCAATGCTGCCTCGAACATCATCGAGTAACCCGGCAGCGCTTACGGTCGTAAACACGAGGCAGCACCCGCCGAGCGCCACTACAACAATGATGCTGAACAAGTCATAACGAAGCATCACTGCCTGTTGCTCGGAATGGCTTCGCCATAGATAAATGACAATCTCAATCCCGAGCAAAATAAGAAGCATGGGCCACCAGATGATGCCTTGGTCCAGCAACTGCACACCGCCAAGAGTGGAAGCTAGCAGCAGGACGCCCATTGCGATAAGAGCCGTCCCCATCGACCATGTTCCTACGCGCCATTGTCTCATTCCGGCTTCACCTCTTTCTTGCCTGAGAGCAGCTTAATGCCTGCCCCGATGAGCAGCAGCGCGGTTAGGCCCGTTTTGAAATAATAACGAATGTCCTCGGACAGCTGCCAGTCGCCCCAGACACGCTGCACGTATTCGAGCAGCATTCGATCGGCGATGTAATACAGGCCAAGCGCCATGAGTCCGATACCTAGCCATTTCTGCTGATGTATAAGCCAATCGACAATCGGCACATCCTCAAGCTCGCCTTCCCCGCTGTTCAGACGGGATTGCTGCTGCAGCGCATCAAAAAACGAGAAGCACCAGAGTATCGGTACGATGAACAGAAACAACGATAGCTGCAGCACGTCGAGCAGATAGATCGACAAGAGGAAGCCTGCCATGAGCTGAAGCCCTCTTTTTTGTAGACCGAGATACATGTGACCCGCTCCCGGCATAATCGACAGTACGGTCGACAGCCATTTGCTGCGTTTGCCACCTTGGCGGTGCTCTTCCCAATCTTCAAGCACGGACTTATCCTGCAGCGGCACGCCAGCCTGCTTCAGATGCACATGACGAATCGCATCAAACATGCCGAAGATCCAAATAATCGGCAGCACAATGAGGAACGTCAGGAAGCCAGGTTGATCGGCCCAAATCGCTACAAAGACGATCATCGCGAATAATCCGAAGAAGCCAATCATCAGATTCAGCCCCCGCTGCATGAGACCCAGCTGCAGATGGCCAAGCCCTGGAATAAACGACAACAGAATCGTATAAAATTTCTCTCTGGACCTGTTCTCCAACTCCTCAGCGGACCCAGATACATACATGACGCCGTCAATTTGCTCCGATACATACATGGGATGGACCGGCGGAATGGACACACTTTTGCCCCCGCTATGACGGATGAGATAGATGATGAGATCCATGAAATTAATGAGCCAAATGAACGCCGAGAGGACTAGCCCCAAGACAAGAAAAGCCTCTTCATCGGCGGAGCCTGCTGCAATTCCAAAGATTACTAAGCCGACACATAATAAAAGGTACAGCATCCCCCGTGCCGGGCGTCCTACCTTGAAGTGGCCGATGCCCGGCAGAAAGCCCAGAAACAGAGTCAGCACTGGATTTTTGACCACAAAAGCTCTCTCCTTTACTTGCATAATTATTTACCCGGTCTTGCTATAAAAGAGTCAATAACGGCAGACGTCCGTTCCATAATCGAGGTCGTTACCGGTTCGCGCTTGCTAAGTTGCTGCGCTTCCCAATGCTCTGGTTGATCAGCAAGCCGTTGAAAGACCCCTGCCGACATGAGCAGCAGCATAACGCACACTGCGATGAGATAATGAATGAGCGTCTGTCTGCGACTGCCTCTGCTTACCTTCTTGCGCCGCTGAACGGTCTCGCCTGCATGATTCTGAGGAGGGGAATGGACCGCCGCAAGCTCCGCCGCCTGCATCACAAGCGCTGGCTCTAACGCTCTCACTTGCTCCATGACTCGCTTCGTAATGGTATCCGCCGCCTGCTCGCTTAAATGCTCCACTTGCACTTGTAGGCCATCCGCATCCTCATCCGCACTCGTTAGCAGGTCCATATAGCGCGATAAACACGTCTCACATTCCGCCAGATGTGCCTCTGTCTCCAGTCTCTTCAGCTCCGGCAGCCTATCCTCCGCATAATCACTTAGGACCGCTTCATCAAGGTGATTCATTCCAAATCCTCCTCCTTCCAATGCTTGCGCATCCATTGTCTCGCCCGGTACAGCTTCGATTCGACACTCTTGATCTGCAGCTGCTCTTGCTCGGCAATTTCCTTCTGCGGCCGATCTTCCAAGAAGAAGGACCGCACAATGCTGCGGTAGCCCTCCGGCATCGCACCGACCAACGCCCGAACTCTGCGCCTGCGATCACGCTTCAATACCTCAGTCTCGGCAGGCAGCGCATGAAGCTGAACCGCCGACGTTCCGACGTTGGCTACGGCCTCTCGCTGCAGCAGCTCCGCCTTGCGGGCATTGCTCCGTTTGCAATCAATCGCAAGATTAACCGCAATTCGCGCCGCCCACGTCTTAAATCCTTCACCCCGATAGTTCCCAAGGGAGAGGTAGATTCGGACGAATGCCTCCTGCAGCATATCTTCCGCATCTGCCTTATCCCGCAGCACGCTCCAGATCAGCCGGTACAGCTCGTCCCGATACTGCGCTACAAGCTCGCTGTACGCCTCCCGATCCCCATCTCTAATTTGTGCAATTAACGCCTCGTCTCGAATCTCTCTCCCCCCTCTCACAAATGAATAGACGATTGTGTCCTCGCTTACCCCTGCACTCCGTGCAAACTTTTTAAGAGTTAACAAACAAAAAGCTCCCGCCATCAAGCGGAAGCTTCTTAACCTTTACTATGTATGCGGCAACTTATAGCGTAACCCAGCCAAGTTTAATCGAATTAATAACGGCTTGCGTCCGGTCATCTACTTCCATCTTCTGCAGGATGCTGCTGACATGGTTCTTGACCGTTTTCTCGCTAATAAACAGGAACTCGCCGATCATCTTATTGCTCTTGCCTTCTGCCATCAGACGAAGCACCTCGGCCTCACGACGAGTCAGCGGATTGTTATCGCCTGCGACGAACTTCACGCCAGCCTCACGTGTTGCAGCCGCTCCTGAAGTTGCACCGATCTCATCGAGGTACGTCATGCGACGCAGCTGATTAATCAGCTTGCCTGTTACCTTCGGATGGATGTACGCGTAACCGCTCACAACTGAACGAATGGCATTTGCCAGCGCCTCTGCCTCCATATCCTTCAGCAAATAACCGCTTGCACCTTTACGCAGTGTTTCAAATACGTAGCTTTCATCATCATGAATAGATAGAATAATAACTTTAACTTCCGGGAAAATATCACGCAGCCGCTCGGTTGCGATGACCCCATTCTCAATCGGCATATTAATATCCATCAGGACGACTTCCGGCTTGGTCTGGTTGCAGAATTCGAGCACCTGGATGCCGTCATTGCACTCGCCGATTACTTCTAAATCTTCTTCCATATTTAGAATCCGCTTTAAGCCTTCGCGGAAAAGCTGGTGGTCATCAGCTATCAATACTTTAATCTTGCGTTTCGCGTTTACAGCATTGTTTTCCATCGTTATTTACTCCTTTCTTTGATCCGCATTCATCGGGATATGAATTACTACTTTGGTGCCATCGTCCTTCTTAGACTCAATTTCCATCCTTCCATCAAGCAGCTCAACCCGCTCGCGCATGCCAATCAGCCCGAAGTGGTTGCTGTCGCTTATCTGCGACTCCAACGCATCTACATTGAAACCGACACCATTATCTCTTACGACGATTTTCATCATTTGTCCTTGATACGTAATTTCGAGCGAGACGAAGGATGGATTCGCATGCTTGAATGCATTCGTGAATGCTTCCTGGACCATGCGGAAAACGCCAGCTTCCATTGCTGATGGAAGACGAATCTCTTTCCCGATCGTATCGAACATTGTCCGAATTTTGCTTTTTTCCTCAAAATCTTGGATATATTTGCGAAGTGTTGGCACAAGTCCTAGATCATCTAACGCCATAGGTCGCAGATTGAAAATGATTTTGCGGATTTCTTCGATGCCGGAGCGCACTTGACTCTTCAGATCTATTAATTCTTCCTGGACGATTTGAAATTCCTGCTTAACTAGCATTCTTTCAGCAATTTCCGCCCTAAGAACTATATTTGCAAGCGACTGGGCGGGACCATCATGAATTTCTCTAGCAATCCGCTTACGCTCATCTTCCTGTGCCAATATAATTTTCAAACCGATTTGCTGCCTGTTCTTAGCCGATTCAAGAATGCGAGTGACCTGCGTGAGGTCACCCGACAAATATTCAAGCACGACGTTGATTTGAGAGGCAATAGATTCCGCACGCTCTATCGACTTCTCTACGCCCCGCACACGTTGCTGCAATTCATCGCGGCGAGACTTCAAGTAGGTCTCTTTCTCCCGGAACACCATGAGATCGAGCTGTAGCTGCGTCGCTTTCTCGTAGGCCGCTTTGATGTCCTCTTCCTTATATCGGACAAAGTCGCGACTTACTTCAGTCAAGCGGATTCGCGCTCTGCGGTAATCCAGCTCCAGCTTATCAACCTTATCGATAACGGCTCCTGTTTCAGCAATAACCTGGTTCAACTCTTGGCCTAGGGCAAACATTTCCTTGCGTGCGGACTCGCAAATTTCGAAGATTTGATATTTGCTGTCCTCCATCACAAGAACCGCGTTTTTAATTACACGATCTATGTCGTTAATGCGGTAATCCATGTTCTTACGGCCCACTTTCTACAAGTTCTACTAATTCTATCATACCACATAACGGTAGACTGGCGGGCATGTTACGAAACGGTAATCCTGCCCAATTTCTGATCCCAATCGACCGTCAGACCTAGCTGCTCGGACACGAGACGCACTGGAATGAGCGTCCGCCCGCTGCGCGTAATCGGCGCTACCTCTGCCTGCTTGCGAACGCCTGTAAGCAAGAAGTCCGTTTGACCAACCCACATTTCCAGCAGCTTGTCGCCACGAAGCACAGATACGCGCTTCGTCGCCGGATCCCAGCTCACCTGAGCGCCCATTGCTTCCGTTATGAATCGAAGCGGCAGGTATGTCGTCCCTTTCAGCAGCAGCGGCGCAACATCCAGTTTGTATGGCTTGCTGTCCACCATCGCGCTCTTGGAACCGAGCTTCAGTACAATTGGCACCCGCTCCGGCTCTGGCGTGACCGCAGGGTATTGGAAGGTTAGATTATCCCAGCCAATCGTGCCTGTCAGCTCCCGCTCATCCTGACCGTCCGCCAGTGAAGCGACGTAAAGACGTTTGAGCGTAATGGGATACGCCATCTGATCAGCTGGCAGAGACACCTTAATCTTCTTCCATCCTGTCCAGTCGACCTGTTTTGCAATCGTTATTAATTGGGCTGCACCTTTGCTGTCGATGAACTCAGCCCGAACCCAGTTCAAGCTGTTGTCGCCCATAACGTCGAGCGTCATCGACGAAGGATTGCCTTCTACCTTGCGCCCGCTGCCATTCAGTACCGCGTAAGCCGCCTTCGTACCGGTCCCGCCCGAGAAATCATAGGCGAGTTGCAGGACATTCGTCGTGTTCGTACCTGGCAATCCCGATACAACGGTAGAAGTTCCCATTACACCATTCGTACCTTGGAACGAAATTGGGTAGGTCTTCGCTTCAAAATCTTCAAATTTTTTGTCGGCGCCCGCAGCGAGTACCGCCATCGCGGAAAAACCGTCATAACGTGCGATCAAATACCCAGCCTTCGCTGCTGCGTTCACCGTGCCGATCTTCAGCGTACCGCCGTTCATCGTGCCTGTGAATCCGCGCATTTCCCATTGCAGTGAAGCTGCCGGCACTGTCATCTTCCGGCCATCGGTTAACGTCACATGCACCGGAACGGACAGCGACTTGCCTGCCTCAAGAACGGCTGCGCTTGGATCTACGCTCATCGAGGCTACCTGCGCGCCCCCGATAATTTCGAGCGGCAGCTTATCGCTAATCGAGCCGGACTTCACAGTAACAGACGTCTTGCCCGCCTTGGCCGCTGTGAACGTATTGCCCGCGAAAGCGCCGAGCGCATCGTCCATATTCCAAGTCTTCGTTAATGTACTTGGATCAAGCGGATTGTAAAATGTATCATAAGCGGTCATATCGTATGCCGCCTGCTGTCCGATAAAGAGGACGCTGCTGCCTTTGGCGATAACGCCTTTCAATTGCCCTTTCGGCGCGGTAGTGAAAACACCAAGGCCGTTCGTCACTTGTCGCTGCGTTGTGCCATACTCCGTCGGGAACGCAAGCAGCGTGCTTGTATCCCCAAGCGGACGGTCAATCATCGTCGTTGAGCCGCCGCCGTCGAGATTAACGCCACGCCATACATTCAGCTGCACCATTAATTGCTGCAGCTCAGGCAGTGTCACGCCCTGACTTGCTGTGCTGTCTTCGACGGTAATGATAAATACTTTCTTACCATCCTTCGAATACCCCACCGCCGTACGTGCACGGTCGCTGTTTGGACTGATGCTGCTTGGATTGCGCGAATATGCAGCAGATGCGCCTTGATCCACGAGTATGGTATGACCGCCGATGAGCATTTGCAGCGAATCCGGGTCGATCTTCTGCCCAGTCGACTGGGCAACCAGGTTATAGTTAGCCGTTACCTTCTGGCCGACTTGAAGATGCTCGCGCGCATATTGCGCTGCCTTGCCGTGCGTACGCAGAATGTAGCCGTCTGCCGGAATCGCGCCTGTAATCATGCTATTGTCCGCAAACTTTGTGACAACACCCTTCTGTACGAGCACCTCCGTCGGCGTCGTTGCGCTATCCGTGCTGTCAGGCCGCGTCTGTGTCCATGCGCTTGTATAGATGTACATCGCATTCACGTGGCTGTACGCATCGTCTGGATCCATCCGGTAGGCCGCCTTATTAATGCCGGTCAGAGCAAACGTCGTGCCGTCTGCCGCCTTCACTTGCCCGTCGAAGCTAAACATATCAATGAGCGGCTTGCGGTCCTTTGTCACGGCAAAAGCATACATCCCCGTCAGCTTGGATGGGCTCGAAACCAATGTGCCGCCAGATACTTCTGCACCAATTGGCGCGCCTTTGCCGCTGCTCGCAGTATTGAAATAGTCGCCATTCACACCGGCTACTGCGCCGGAGTTCTTCACCATATTGCCGACGGAGCTTACGCCCGTCACTGACCCGCTTTTGCCATTCATGACATCAAGCAACACATACGGATTCGTTAAATCTACTTCTATGACATGCACGTTCGACAAAACCGCGCCTGCGCCAGGCTTGCTTGTCCATGTATAATCGACTCGTTTCGCGCCTGCTGTTAGAATCTCTTCCCCGAGGCGCACGAGTTGTGCTTGCGATTGTTCTGTTACTGCTCCTGTATCGCTGCCCGCTGCTTGCGCAAATGCAGGCAAAGCTACGGATATCGGCTGAATGAGCAGTGCTGCTCCCAATGACAGTACAAGCAGCCGCTTCGCGTTCTTCTTCTCCTGTTTATCGCGCATCTGCGGCTTCCTATTAAGTCTCTCTTTCCTGTGCATCCTTCCCGCAACTCTCCCATCTATAAATCTATCTATACCTATAGACTATGAAACTAGTGGAAAGTTACGTTCGATAGAAGAATGCTATCGACATCATTCGACCGACAAAAAAAAGCTATCCGAGTCCTAAGGACCGAATAGCTCTTGATTACTTTAAATATTAATGAACTCCAAGTAGTTCAACAGTCGCTTCACCATAACGGCCGCCTCTGCGCGCGTCGCGTTATTCTTACCGCCGAACGCACCATTGGACATGCCGTTTATGACGCCCGCTTCAACAGCCTTCGCTACATCTGTCTGCGCCCACGTACCGATTTTGGCACGGTCCGTAAACTTCTTCAGCACCTCCGCTGTTGTTTGCTGCGGTACGATTTGGACACCTGCTGAGCTTGCTGCACGCACCATCATGGAAGCCATCTCTTCACGCGTCACCGGATTGTTCGGCTTGAAGGTACCGTCCGTCGTCCCTTGGACGATGCCTGCCTTACTCGCTGCGCCGATGTAAGCGGCAAGGATCGTGTTCGTGTTCACGTCCTTGAACTTCGCCGCTGCACTGCGGTCACCGGTGAGGCCAAGCCCCTTCGCAATGAACATCGCGAACTCGCCGCGTGTAATCGCCTTGTTCGGCGCGAAGGTCGTCAGCGTATTACCTTCGACAATAAATTTGTTTGCCAATAGAAGAATGTCGTTGCGGGCCCAATGTTTCGTAATATCAGTGTAATTCACGGAGCCCTTCACAACAGCATAAACGCTATTCCCTTTGCGCTTGAAGCTGACAACGCTTTGGCCGTCTTCTTGGGTGGTTACCTGCGTCGGTGCATAAGAGATTTTGCCGGTTTGCGGGTCTAACCATACTACCGCGATTTGTCTGCCATCCACGATGTCAGAGGTCTTGATTGTACGGGTCACATAGCCGCTGAAATCATCAAAGTGTTTCGTCTGACCGTTACTGCTCACCGCGAGATCGAAGCTGACCGGACTAACCAACGTTTGAACATTCGCAGCGCTTAGCTTATTGTTCAGCGCCGTCGCCAATGTGCCTGCATCTGTATCAATAGATACGACCAACTGGCCAACAGCGCTCGCTGCATTCATCATTTGGCCGAGCTGCGTATAATTCAGCGCATTAAGCGGGATTTCATAAGTCACATTCTGATAGGCAATGACGAACGATGCATTCGGTGTTGCCTTCTTCACATCTTCAAGTGCCGCTAACGGGAGGGCAACCATTGCTGCACTCTCTGTATCCGGCACGGTGAAGACAACTTTCGGCTCCATGCCGCCTGTCTTGCGAATCGTATTGTAGGCGTTGTTGACCTTCTCCGCTGAAAGCGCAAATTGGTTCACTGTGCTGCCCGCCGGAGAAACTGCAGACAACGTCGTTGCTGCTGATGCCATGATGCCGAGGCCGCCGCCTTCCGCTGGGGCGTAATCGCCGCCCGCGTTATCATCCCATGTTGTCTGGTTCGCTGCGCTTACTCCCGAGAAGGATGGAGCAGTCGAGCCTGACGTCGACCGAATGCCGACACTGCTGGAGCTGTAGCTTACCGTTACAGTATCGCCGATCGCAACAGGCGTATAAAGCGACAGTACGACGGTCGAGCCGCTCACTTCAGCCGATGAGACTGGACGTGCCACCGTATTCACCTTCACTTCAAACATCGAGGTCGAAGGCTGATAGGAAGTATTCAGAGACTCGCTGAACGTCGCTGTGACACTTCCGCCTTTGGCAATGATACCGTTAAGCGTCATTGTAGCGCCAGTATTGCCGTTTACATCCATGCTACCAAACACCGGGGCATAGTTGCCGTTAAGATCAACAACTGCCGGTGTACCGCTCAGGTAAGTGACGAGTACCTTATCGCTTGCCGTTGTAGCAATGGATAAGGTAAGTAGGACTTGCGTGCCACTAACGCGAACATATGAAACAGGACGAAGCACGCCTCCCACAGTAACGTAGTACGCTGACGCCAGCGGTATTTTGGAAGTATCCAACTCTTCATCATAGGTAAGCGTTATGGTTGTGCCTGACGCTGTAATCGTCTTCAGCTCCGGTGCTCTCAGATCCTCGCCATTCTGAATCGTGAAGTTACTGAATGATACGAGCGCATTACCCGCCACATCCCGCACAGGGTATGAGCCGGTCGATGAGTACGATAATGTCACTGCAAGGCCAGATGCTGCCGTGTTCCCGGCATAGGTCAGATACATCACATTGCCCGCGCCTACGGTTTGCGTTACAGCGCGCGTTTCGCCGCCTACTTTAACCGTGAACTGTGAGTATGAAAATGGGCTGACGCTGGCTAACTCTTCGCTGAACGTAAGTGTAATCATGTTGCCGGTTAGCGAGCCCTCCAGCTGCTTAGGAACTGTTGTATCTGGCACATTCGTTACCGTATAGTTCGATAAGCTCGCAGCCAACGTTCCTGTCGAATCCTTAACCGGCGAATCTCCAGGCGTATATGATAGTTTAACGATTTCGCTGTAGGACACACTGCTTTGCAGCGTCAGAGTAACGACTTTGCCGCTAATTGAAACCCCAGTAACTGCTCGTCCTGTGCCGTTCACGGTTACGAAATAGTTCGCCGGAGCTGGATTTGTCTCCGTGCTCGTGTCCAAGTTCTCATTATACGTGATGGCGATTTTGTTGCCGTTAACCATCTCTGCCTTCGACACGGTAGGCGCGCCTGACGTACTGGTTGATGTCTTGAATGTCCATTGGTACATATTCAGAATGCCGTCGAAGCTGTTGCCTGCCACATCCGTCACGGCATTTGCCTTAATCTCCACATAATAATTCGTCGTAACCGCCATTAATCCGGTAACAGTGATCAGTAGCTTCTTATTATTATTCGGATCAATCGAGAGTGACGTCGCTACAGGTGAATTGCCGGTACCTGAGATACGCTTCATCGTAATTCCATCGGGATTTGCGATCAGAATTGCTTCATTGAACAGCAGCTCGAACTTAGCGCCTGTAACAGGCACATCCACTGCGGAGGTGGCAGGTGTCTGCGTAACCATCAACGGCTTCACACTGTCATTGGTCACTTTGAACTTCCAGCCGGTCTGGCCTGTCAATCCGCTATAGTAGTTGCCGCTTGCATCAGCAAAGGCTTGGCTGTCGATTTCCACATAATAAGTCTGACTGTTTACAAACTTCTGCGCCGTATCGCCGGTTACAGTAATTGTCGCCGTCCCGCCGCCGCTTACATTGCTCGATCTCACATCATACGAAGCAAACACGGAACCCGACGGATAGTTGCGAATTGTAATAAATCCTCTTCCTTGATAAACCGGCTCATCGAAATTCATCACAAGCTTAACGATTGTTGATGGCTGCGTAGTCAGTGGCTCTCTCGCTGTCTTCAGCGTTGGTGCCGTTACGTCATTGCCTGGATTCGTTGTAAAGTTCCAAGTCGTTGCATCGGTTATCCCCTCATACAACGATTCGAAATCATCGATGAACGCACCGGAATCGATAAGAACGTAGTACCCCGTATTCGGAGCAAGATCGTTCGTTGGGTTAATAATGATATCCGTGCCGCCCATATCATTATCGGCAGTCGTTACATTGCTGGACTTTACACTGATAGATTGAATCAATTTATTGTCCGAAATGCGCTGAATCTTGATCGTCTTCGCTGGTGTTACCTGATTCACAACGACATGCGCTGGGAAGCTGAGCACCAGGTCCGAGCCAATTGGCACGCCAAACTCATTATCAGGTGGCTGCAACGATACATCACCTAGCGCTGGCTGGGACGTCGTAAACTGCCACGCATCCGCACCAATGCCCGCGAATTTATGTCCGGAAGCGTCTTGGAAAGCACCGTTTGGCACCCTTACTTCATAGCTCACCTGTCGATCTGCCGTGCTAGGTTTAAGCGAATTCGGCAGTTGAACCGTAATCGTATCTGTCCCGCTTCCCGTAACGTACAGCGAGTTGACCGGGATGCTTTGCTTGTCCGAAGCAGTTGCTAAATTCGTAATCGTAATATTGCCGCTCGTTGCAAATACAGGCTTACTGAAGACGATCGTGAGCGGCGTGTTCACACCCGCCATATCTCCCAGAGCTGGTGTTAGCGGTGATACCGCCTCGGACAGGACCGGAGGATCCGCATCTTCGTCGGTAATTGTCGCGAAAGTCCAATCAACCGCACTTGTTAAGCCTAAATAGTTGGCGCCATTGCCTTCGTTCACAAACGCGCCGCTGTCTATCGTCACGTAATAGCTCGTGTTCTTCTGCAGTACGTTCGTCGCTGGCGTAACCGTAACGATACTGTGGTTGGTAGAGCTAACGACCACTTTACTATCGGTTGCGACAACAAACGATGCGACGACTGCGTTGTCGAGCTGCTTATGGATTTGAATGGCAGCTGATCCCGCACCTTTTTTCACATTCTCATCAAAAGATAAAATCAGCTTCGTGTTTATAGCCACACTAGTCGCGTTGTTCGACGGCGAGGAGCTTAACATAACAGGTCCGCTCGATGCTGCCGATGCCTGAGGCAGCGCTCCGAGTCCGCCAACTGCGAATTGTACCACTAATAATGCTGCAATTAAGAAAGATATCCATCTACGATTTCGGATCAATCCAACTCACTCCCCAATAAATGACACTCGTACTATATTTTTCGGTCAGGAGAGGTTCGAAATGAAGACGTCAGTGTCAAAATTCGCATGAAAAAACCGCCCCTGCAAGCAGAGACGGTTTATTGTAACGATATAATTAGCGCAGTGCGTCAGCTTTCAGCTTATCCGCTCTGTCAACGCGTTCCCACGGAACATCGATGTCTGTGCGGCCGAAGTGACCGTAAGCAGCTGTTTTGCTATAAATTGGGCGACGCAGGTCAAGCATCTTGATGATGCCAGCAGGACGAAGATCGAAGTTATTCTTGATAACTTCAACAAGCACTTCTTCGTCTACGTTGCCTGTGCCATAAGTGTCAACGTTGATGGAAACCGGGTTAGCTACGCCAATCGCGTAAGCAAGTTGGATTTCACATTTGTCAGCAAGGCCTGCTGCAACGATGTTCTTCGCCACATAACGTGCTGCATATGCTGCAGAACGGTCAACTTTAGTTGGATCCTTACCGGAGAAAGCACCGCCGCCGTGACGAGCGTAACCGCCGTACGTATCAACGATGATTTTACGGCCAGTCAGACCAGCGTCACCTTGCGGACCGCCGATTACGAAACGGCCAGTTGGGTTGATGAAGTATTTCGTCTCTTCATCCAGCCATTCTGTAGGAACAACTGGTGCGATAACGTGCTTGCGGATGTCCGCTTGGATTTGCTCAAGCGTAATTTCTTCCGCGTGCTGTGTCGAAACAACGATTGCATCGACGCGTACCGGCTTGCCGTCTAGGTATTCAATTGTTACTTGAGTTTTACCGTCCGGACGGAGGTAATCCAAAGTACCGTTCTTACGAACTTCCGCCAATTGACGCGAAATGCGGTGCGCAAGTGCGATTGGAAGCGGCATAAGCTCAGGTGTTTCGTTGGATGCGAAACCGAACATCAAGCCTTGGTCGCCTGCACCGATATCTTCGTTCTCTTGACGAACGTCTACGCCATCACGGGATTCAAGCGCTGCGTTGACGCCTTGCGCGATGTCCGCGGATTGCTCGTTCAGGGATGTAAGAACCGCACATGTGCTGGAGTCAAAGCCGTATTTGGCACGTGTATAACCAATTTCCTTGATTGTACGGCGAACGATCGCTGGAATATCAACATAATCCGCCTTCGTGCTAATTTCACCAATAACGAGTACCAAGCCTGTTGCAACGGATACTTCACATGCTACGCGCGCGTAAGGATCTACCTCAAGAAAGGCATCCAATACCGCGTCAGAAATTTGGTCACATATCTTATCCGGGTGGCCTTCAGTAACAGACTCCGATGTGAACAAATGACGTCCTTTAAGTGACATCTAATACCAACCTCCTACTGCTTCTAAATTGTTAAGTATGATGCATATAATGCACATTTTGCTGGGACTCTATAAAGAAATCGTTTGTCCCATACGGGATCTAACGCTGAACGTTTCGATTCCAAAAAATGAACCTTTTCCAATTGGAAAAGGTCTCATTAATAACTCTCTAAAATATGATACCGAAACTGTCGCTTTGTGTCAATGGATACGCGCCGTGCTTCACAAACCTTTAAGAACTCGCTCGGCTTCTGCAACCAAACGCCTTGTCATACTTCCGCCTATAGAGCCGACATCTCTTGTCGCCATCTGCTCCCAGTTCACATGTCCGCTAGCACCAGATCCGCTTGTACCTCCTAGTTCTGAAGCAAACTCCGTATCCCCAGAACCAGCTGCATACCCGCCTGATATCAATCCAAGCTCAGCTGCGATCTCATATTTCATTTGGTTCAGCGCTTGTGCACATTCAGGTACAACTTTGCGATTACTTCTGGACATCAGATAAGCACCTCCTAATGGGATGCTTATATTGTGTGCCGGGCCTAGACATTCGAAGCGGATAACATGTTGTCAGTTCGGGTAAAAATAACTATTGCTGCACTTGCAGCTCATAATCACCGCGAACAAGTACAGTTAATGCGCTTGTTTGCCCAACCTGCGCCGTAACGCCGCGTCCACCGCGAGGGAACAGAATGAGATGGTTGTTCGGTACAGGCTTACCGCTAGTAATATCCGTACCGTCAGTCAAGTCGGAGATGCCGTTGCTGTCTGCACTGTAAGCCATCGCTTTACCCGCGCGAACAATAAACTCAGCGCCATCCTTCGCCACGAGGCGCTTCCCAACAGGTACGGAAACAACTTCCACCTTCTGACCGCCTTTATTCTGCTCGAGCTCGGCACGGAATTCGTCAAGCGTCTTCTGCAGCTGCGTATCATCCTGCCCGCCCTGCTGCTTGGCTAGCTCTGCCTTCACGAGGTCGCTTACCTTCTTATCAATGTAGCTCTTCGTTACGACAGGGTCATTGACGGAGCCAGGGACGACGGAATTCCCGTCACCCCTAACCTGAGTTGTCACCACGCTTACCACTACTAAACCAATACCCACGACAGAACCGAGCACGGCCAGTTTTGTTCTCTTATTCAAACTGCAGTTCACCTCTTAACTTCAGTACCCGCTTGCCGTCCGGCTCTGAGTCGCGATCAACCTCTTGTGACCTTGGAACTCATCATAAATATTAAGGGTCGTATTTCGGAACATGGCTCCAATAAGCTTCTCATCATCGAATGAAACGGATCCTCGGAGTGTAGTCCCCAGCTTCAGAGCGTTGTCCCCTTCCTCCAAGCTAAAGGTTTGTTCGAATTTATTATCCTTGTCTACAAGCTCAATAACTAGTTTATGAGTTCCTGCCACTTTCTCATATTCAACGAGCCTGGATAGATCGTATTCGAAGTCGAAGTTGATTTGGTGATTGTCCGCGAGATACGATACGAGCTTACGAATGGAGATCTTGTAAGGATTAATAGCTAGATTCTCAAAGTCCGTCTTCGCCGTCACCTGCTCTTTCGGCATCTCGTATTGAACGGCATTTACCATGCCGTCAGCCGTACCGCCAGTTGGCGTGAATTGATTTTGCGTAATGCCTTGACCAACAACAAGCTGAACGTCGGTTAAATCATAATCTTCAGGGAAGGATGCGTAAGCCATTACAAGTGAAGCCTTGTTCGGAGTCACCTTATCCTTCACGTTCAGGAACTCTGCTTGAACAAAGTTACCGTCCTTCGTCTTGAAATAAGCCTGTAGATTGGCAGGGTTAGAGAAGCGCGACTCAACACTCGAATAATCAAACTCTGCATATAGCAGCTTCGAATCATTCTCTTCATCCAGGTACGTTCCAACTTGACCAATCTTCACCGTCGCTGAACGTCCAACACCTTGAACACTCATGCTCTCTGTCGATTTGACGACCGGAAGCTGCATCTTATCGTTTGCAATCTGGAATTGGCCAATTGGCGTTGATGCATCGCCGTTCGCACCCGCTGCTTCAGAGAGTGAGATCGTGATATCACTGGAGGCAAAAGTGTACGGCACCTTCGTGCTAACGATATACAGTGTGTAATCGCCGCCTGCGATAGCAACAGATTGGTCCATCTTAATGAGCTGGATATCTTTATCATCGACAGTAAAGCCGCTCAGTTGAATAGATGCTTTGATATTCGGCAATGATTTTGTCGCAAACTGCGGGTTACGAACGGAAATAACCGCATTAATCATATCTTCATTGCCCCAGGCCAATCGCTCTGCGCGAAGAACCGAGAACTCGAACAATCCTTGTTGCGTAACATACTGGATCGCGCGTTCCGTTCCGCTCTGTTGCGATTGAGCAGGAACCTGGAAGAGCGCGGCAACGTAGCCCTTCTTATTCGTATCGCTTGTTTTACGCATAATCAGTTTCAAGCCGGTCATGTTGGCTTTCTCCGGCAATGTGAATTGCAAGTATTGCTCTCGCTCAATACCAGGCGATAGCTCTACGTTTGTCGTCGGCGCTTGCTTGGTTGGATAGAGCGCACCATCGCTTGTCATTAAGAAATAGCTGTAGTTTGGCAAAGTAACTGTCGATTTACCGCTGTTATTAAAGTTCACATACATGGACAGTACATGGGTGTCGCTGTTCTGATCATAGAAAGCATTCTTAATCTGCGTTTTCACAGGCATACTATCAACAGTCACATTACCGGCACCGCCTGCTTTGACGTATGTACTCGCTTCAGGTAGTGGTTTCACGACATAACTTGCAATTGGCGCTTCAAGCTTCGTATCCGGGTTCGTACCTGTTACAACGAGCTGCATGTTCGGATCAACCTTCGTGATTGGCAATGCGCCATATAACAGGATCTCTTTAGATTCCCCAGGAGCGAGCTGCTCGTCCGCTGATATCTCTGCGCCTAACTTCGTCAAAGTACCACCTGTGCGCTTGATGTAATAATTCAAGTTGGATAGTGGAATACTCTCTGTACTGTAATTGGTCACCCTGTAAATGACGACAGCATCAAGCTGTCCGCCGATCAAATTAAATCGGGAGCGAGGAACGATGCTGCTCATTTTCAAGTTGTTGAATTTAACGACTTTACCTGTGCCCGCTGGGACAACTGTGTTCAGGCCACTCTGTCCCCCCGATTGAGTAGGAACTTGGAGAAGACCAACTACGTAGCCCTTTTTATTGGTATCGCTCGTTTTACGAACAACAAGCTTAAGTCCATCGCTCTTCACCGATAATGGTAATGAGAATTGCAAGTATTGATCACTCTCAATACCAGGTGATAGATCGACACTGCTAGCCTGAACTTGTGTTTGTTTGGCTGGGTAGAGCGAACCGCTGCTCGTCATAAGATAGTAGCTATAGTTCGGTAGAGTTACGGAGTTCTTGCCTTTGTTATTGAAATTGAGATACATCGACACCGACTGTGTCACATTATCGCGGCTATAGAATACATCGCGGATCTTCGAATCCACAGGTGTACTATCAATAGTTAGTTTCTCTGCTGAACCCGGCTTTACAAAGATGGAGCTTGCGATAACCGGCTTAATAGAATAGGTTGCAACGGGGGTTTCTGTTTTGGCTTCACCAACGGCGCCTGTTACGACTAGCTGCATGTTCGGGTCCACCTTCGTAATTGGAAGGCTTCCGTAGAGTTGAATATCTTTCGTAGCCCCAGGTGCGAGCTGCTCATCTGGCGAGACATCGACATTTAGCTTGCCGAGCAAACCGCCTGAACGTTTTATGTAGTAGTTCAAATTACCGAGTGCTATATTTTGCGAGCTGTAATTGGTCAAACGATAAACAAGCACACCTTCAAGCTGCCCGCCAATTACGGCAAAGCGTGAGCTTGCAAGTACGCTGCTCATCTTCTGACTGTTATATTTCACGACTTTAGCTGATCCTGCTGCAATAACGGGGTTATAGCTTGTTGGAACAGAAACTTGTCCGATTGTTCTTGTGTAATCCGGTTGGCTGAAATCCCATTTCACAAGCTTAAATGAGAAGTCAGACAAGCTCAGCTTTGAGTTCACCTTAGCTGTAAAATGATACTCCGTCGTTGTCTTAGCAACAACTTTATTATTCTTAGCGTCTGAATCGTTCATCTTAATCGTATATTTCGTTCCGCTCTTGGTCCACATCTCGACCCAGTAATCACTGAAATCTAGCTCACTATTAGAATTGTTATACACGGATACTGTGAAGTAAGCCGTCTTATCTGAATCGCCATACAAGAATTGTAGATCCGTAACTTGCGCGTAACTACCGCCGCCAAGGCTAAACGACTTAATCCCGCTTGCAGAAGCTGTCGAGCTCGACGATGCTGCAAATACATTAACGGGCTGAAGAATATCTGTCACTGGCATTATTACTGTTGAAGCTATTAGTAGAGAAAGGCCCGTACGCTGAATCAATCGCATCTAATCATCATCCTTTTTGTAGAATCTACTGATATAGACGAATATGGGTACGAAAAGTTTCATGTAAGAAAAACAGGACCGATTGCTCGATCCTGATTAACGATTTCCTGTAGAAAGAAAAGCCCCGAAGAGAATTCTCTCAACGAGGCTTTTCGGCGCAACTTAGATAGTGATAAACACTATGATGCCCAAATTACTTGATTGTAACTGTGAACGTTTGAGCTGCAAGACCTGCAGTTTCAATTTTCACTTTAACTGTGTCACCAGTTGCAAGACCAGTTACTGCAGCACCTGCAGTACCATTTGCATCAATAGCACCTGCTACAGAAGTAAGGTTCGAGAATGTCAGGATAGTACCTGCATCAAGATTATCCGTCTCAGTCTCTAGACCGTACTGGTCAACGTAGTACAGGTTTGCTTCAATTGTTGCAAGGTTCAGTGTAGCAGTAGTGTACTCCAGTGCTGTAAGAGCATCGCCGCCAGAAGTACCATCCGAAGCAAGAGCGAACTTCACAGCTTTACGAGCTTCAGCAGATACAGTTACTTTTTGAGTAACAGTTGAAGCTGCATCGTCTTTAATTACTGCTTTGAATGTAAAGTCTTTAGTTACTCCCTGGGTAGTTACGCTATCTGTATCGATTACTGTATCAGCTAGTGCAGCAGCAAGGGATACCTTGTTGTTGTTTGTGCCATCAACTGTAAATTCTGTTGGCTTAACAAGGTTGTATTGATCAGCCTTCAACAATGTTTTGGAACCATCTGCTTTTACGCCATACACTTTGAAGTCATACTTTGTAGTGTCGTTGTAAACTACAGCTGGAGCTGCAATTTCAAAGCTAGCGAAGTCAGCAACGCCTACTTTGGAGAACGTTACATCTTTGGAAGTAGCTGCGATAACATGATCACCCTCATCTGAGGAGAGTGCGAAAGTTACCTTCTCAGTGCTGTTAAGACCAGCATCACCTTTAGCAGTCAATGTGATAACATCATCGTCTTCAGTAATTACTTGCTTAGCAGCATCTGAATCCGCTGCACCTGTAGCATTTACCTCAAATGGTGATTTATCAGTTGCAGCATCGTAAGTGCTAGTTACAACAAGTGCATTGTCATCAGCTTCGATCCACTCGTTCACCTTAGCATCTGTCATTACACGACCGTATTGGTCTTCAACGATCAGATCTTGAGCTTTGATGTCTTGAGTCAGACCAACACTGATCGACTTTTGAATTTCTTTGTCAAGACCAGTAATTACAGCTGGTTTAGCAGCAGCGCGCACTGTGTAGTTAACAGTTACGATTTGTTGTGTAGGCTTAATCGTTACAAGAGCAACGTTTGGACCTTCAGCAGGTGTTGGAACTTTCACGTAGACAACGCCAGCATCTTTAACAAGTGTATTACCAGTAGCAACGCTGATACCGCGAGTTGCACTGTTCAATACGTCAAGATCTGTAATTGCATTACCGGATTTGTCCAAAACTGTCAAAGGAAGAAGAGCATCTTCGCCAGCTGCTACCAAAGCAGGTTGGCCGATTGTAACCGAGTTAGCGCGAGCGCCTTCAGCCACTACTACGTCCTTAGCTGTGGATTTACCAGTCTTTTTGGAGATCAAAGTGATAGTCGATGAACCAGCTTTCAGGCCAGCTACTGGTGCTTCAAGAGCGATCAGCACTTTGCCATCTACAGTTGTAGTATCTAGGACAGGCACTTGATTATTATCATCAAGGTTAACGATAGTGCTGTTTGTTTCGCTAACGATCAGGTTAGCTTCTTCTGGCGACGAAATCACATTGCCGTATTGGTCTTTAACTTCGATTTCCAAGAAGAATTTATCTTTGGAAAGATCAGTTGTTTCAGCAAGTGTTTTGTTGTCTTTGTTGTAGACGCCTACGATTGCAACTTGGGACTCAGTTGCTTCTGCTACTACAGTTACAACAGCAGTTGTAGTTACGTTGGAATCAACATTGATGATTGTGAATGCAATTGTTTTGTTAGTAACAATGTCATAAGGACCATCGAAGTGTACTTTCCCTTTAGAAGGATCAGCAGTACCGGAAGAAGTAATAACGGAAGTTACTTTAGTGATATCCTCACCGTATTGGTTCGTCACTTTGTAAGCAACATCTACGCTGTTATCAGCAAGAATTGGCGCTTCTGCAGTAAGAACTTCGATCTTAGCAACTTTCTCGTCTGCAGTAGTTACTGTGCCGGAAAGTACAGTACCTTCAACTAGACCAGAAACGTTTACAGCGTACTCACCTTTAGAGATCTTGCTAGTAAGTTCAACAGTAGCTTCTGTTTTAGCTTCATTGAAAGTGATTGCAGAAGTGTTGATTTTCACACCGTCTTTTTTCACTTCAAAAGTTGCTTTTGCAGTGTCAACAGCTTGGTTGAATGCTACTTTAAGAGTTTTAGAAGTAGCTGCAGTTACGCTATCAAGTTTGATAGCTGCAAGTGTTACTTCAACTTCGTAGGACTTACCGTTGTAATCAACGGATACTTTAGTTGGAGTGCCAGCAACAAGTGCAGTGTCAAGAGCTTTCTTAACTACGCCACCATCAGTGAACGTAACTTCGATGTTCTTGGAATCCACAACAACTGCTGATTTAACTGCTACTTGAGTAGCGCCGTAAAGTGTGTAAGCTACGTTGATAAGCTGTTCGCGAACAGCGTTAGCTTTGTAGTTGCTGGATTCTTCAACAAAACCAGCTTTGATTGCTGCTGCTACATAAGCTTTAGCCCATGCAGATACTGCGCCAGCAACAGTTGCGTTCTCATCGATAGCAACTTTAGCGAACAGGTCAGCTACTTTAGCGATTTGTTCGATTGTTACTTTACCGGATGGACCGAATTTGCCGCCGCCAAGACCGTTAAGAAGGCCTGCTTTAGTTGCAGCGCCGATGTAGCCAGCTGCCCAGTGAGCTGCAGGTACGTCGGAGTAAGTTGCAGCAGTTGCGTCTGGAGTCAGACCAGCTACCAGTGTAAGTACTTTCGCGAACTCAGCGCGAGTCATTTCTTTTTCAAGACCTGCGGAACCGTCTGGGTAGCCGCTAACGATTTGTGCTGCTTTAAGTGCGTCAAACTTTTCTTGCGGCGACAACGTTGGAGCGTTGTCAGCGAATACTGCGGATGCAGATGTAAGTGTCATAGCTGCTGCTACGATAAGGGATAAACTTTTCTTCATAACCTTTTTGTCTCCTCCTCTAAATACCTGTGGTTCTTGAGAGTTTTGTTTAGAATATGTTTTGCTCGTTTGTCTCATTGGCCGATTCACCCCCTTTCACGAGTTGAGCAGAGTTCGTATAAATAATGTCTGCAATTGCGCCCTTGTAGGAACTTGTCGCAGAAACTTGTAAACTGATGAATGCAAGAAAATTTTGGTAGAGTCTAAACACCACTTTAACATTATACAATGGGTGTTTTCTAGCGTAAAGAGCTATTTCATAATTAGTTCCAAAAGCTCTTATCCTGCTAGAACAACTTCCGTTGTGCTATGTTCATGTATTTAAACGCATGAGTTTCGGAAAAGTTGCGCAGTCTTTGAAAAAAGTTTTAATTTTTCCCGGCAACGTTACGATCCCGAATCTGTCGTTATGTATCATGAACTAGGACAACTTGTCTACCACGCCTCTTATTATAGACCGAATGTCCTAGATTCGTCACCAGAGAACATTTGCCATGTAAAGATAACTCTAGCAATCCCTAGAAGCGCTTGTAAGAACAAGAAGACTGCTCGGGAATTTCCCGAGCAGCCTGATGTCGCCAGATTAGTTCAGTTTAGGCAGACGCTTCAGATCAGCTAGCACTTTACCAAGAATAATAGCTGCATCGGAGCGTAGGAGGCTCGATTGCGGCTCAAATGCGTAGCCCTTCTTAGGGTCTTTGGAATCAAGAGGGGATCCTTGAATGTAGCCTTTCTTGGCAATTGCCGAAACAGCTGCTCTTGCATAATAATCAACTTCGCCGAAATCCTTGAACTGCTTCTCTAGCGCTTTGTTGATCTTAGTCGCGTCCGTATCAAGCTTCGAGTCAAGTGCTCTTGCAAGAATAACGGCCGCTTCCTGGCGAGATAAGTTATCGGATGGTGCGAATGTGCGCGGCTGTTTCCCTCGAATAATACCCTCTCGAGCTGCCGTTTCTACGTAACGATAATCCCATAACGCATCCGGATTCGTAATGGACGCCACATCATCGAAGTGCGACTTACCCAGTTCATAGTTGAGCGGTACATCGAGCGCCTTAACAAGCATGCGTGCAAACTCTCCACGGGAAACGTAGATGTTCGCACCGAACTCGTCAAGACCGGCCGAATTCATAATACCTTTTGCGTACATGGCTTCCATATAGTTACGTGCATATGGATGATCGCTCACATCGTTAAATCCATATACCATCTTCGCAACAACATAGTATCCAAACTGATTGAATGGAACTGTAACTGTATTCTTCTTGTTATCGACAACGCCGCCGAGGTTTTCCCAGTACTTGTTCTTCACATCGTAACGATAGACGGTAACGATCGTACCAACAGAGTCGCGCATACTTGGATCAAAGGATAGCGTCAACGAGCCGATCTTGGAAGTGACAAGCTCACGATCGTCCGGGCGCTCGTCATAAGTCGGAATCTTCGTTCCGTATGTGCCAATTGCACCTGGGAACTGATAAGGATCTACGCCAGTTGTTTGCGGATCGTACTTATCCGCTGAACTCATGTCATCTGCCAGACCAGCATCGATCCAGTAAACCGGACTCGCTTTGGTGAAACGAGACGGGAATGAGAATTTGAAGCGTGTGCCGAAGCTCTCCAGAATTCTGTCGAAGTTGCTTGGCAATGTCTCGAATTCGTGACGATCTACGACTCCATCTTCGCCGTTAGCAATGGCAAACAGCAGCTTATGTCCTGTGTAGATCTGATTCTTATACTTATCTGGCACATTGAAATCTCTGCGCGTTAACGTTGTGCCTTTCGGGAACGTGAGTGACAATGCATTGTCAAACACTTTATGCGAATTCTTCATCAATTGCATCAGCTCTGCCCCTGGAATGTTCGTAGGGGAGTACGTGATGTTGAAGTAATCTGTTGTCTTATCATTCTTGCTCTGAATCGTGAAGCTAATCTTGTTCACACCAGGCTTCAGATCTTCTACGGTCGCACGGAACGCGTCGTAATCACCGCCAGTCGCGCCTCCGCTGTTATCAGCGTCATACTTGATCTTCTCCGCTGTTACTTTGTTAATAACAACCGATTCCGCACTTGGTGCCTTAATGACAACTTCAACAAAGTTTTTGTTGATGATGCCCTTCGTAGGCAGCAATGGACGAATGATATCGTACGGCAATGCCGTCGGGTCAACTTCCAGCCGGTAGCTGGCACGCGGACCAGCCAATCCGCTGTTGTAAACATAGAAATTATATACGCTAGAGCTGCCGTTTGATAGCAGCTCCTGTGCTGGCAACAAGAACGAAAATGTCTGCGTGTTGACATCGTAACTTACTGATACTTTACCATCTGCCTCTGAATCCACACCTATATCTACTGGAGCCACATCAGGTCTTGTGCTGTCATAGATATGAAGCTTGTTTGTCAGATTCCAATAAATCGCGCCTTTTGTATCAATTGTGCTTTCGATCTTGAGAATGTAATTGGCTCTCAGGTCGATGTCAATTAAATCCACAGCAGCTGCAGCTACATCCACATCCGTACCTAAATCAAGAAAGTCAAACGACCCGAAAACCTTCATCTGTGATTTCTTCGTCGTATAAATACTGCCCTCAAGTGGGAAAGCAGAATCATCCGGTATCGGTGTCAAGCTATCCACACTGAACGGGAACACCCCAACCGTCGAATTCTTTGCTGGAATTTCCGGCAGGTTCGTCGGGTTCAAATAAATCTTGATGGTCTTCTCGTATGAGCTCTTCTTTCCCCGGTAGACAAACCGGATGGTATTCTCGCCTGATATGAGTGCATCGAAGACAGTCTGGCTGTATTGTCCAGAGTTGGCATCAGCCGGAATAAAGTCTGCTGCCGTGCCTCCATTAACATCTGCTTCACTGTTCTGCATCAACGTAATTGGCGTATTGTTCACGTAGAGGAAAATCGTCTGCGCCAATCCTGGTGTCAAGTTATCATAGACTATATCCGACAGGTTGCTAATGTTCTCAATATGGCCCGCCAAGTTGCTCAGTGAACCGAGTACGATTGTATTCGCGCGATCGTTTGCCGTCGTATCGTCTTCGATATTCATGTTATCGTATACAGATGTGTAGCTTACATATGGACCAAACAGCAGCGTCGGGGTTGATTTCGCCGCAATGCTATTACCGCCATCCAATGAAAATGCCATCGTCTGCGTACCTTCAAACGGCATCTTGGATACTTCATAAACGAGACGCGTAAATGATGTCAACACCCCATCAATGTACTTTTCTTCGGTTGTTACAGTGGTTGTCAGTGGAGCCCATTCGAAGCCGGAACCCAGATCATCGGCAGGTTTGCCATTAACGTCCGTTATCTCCCACACTTCAGGTATTGCACCGTTATCATTGCCAATCAAAAATTCGATAGCATATGGCATCGTGTACAGGCTCTTGCCATTCAATTCAACGCCTTCAATGTTATCGTAGTCAGCACCAGGCTTATAGCCGGGAAGGTAGTTGACTTGATAAATATAAGGCAGTGATCCGTCAATCACCTCGAACTTGAAGCTCGTTCCTTCTATTACATCCGAATTCGACAAGTAAGTCTTTTCTTCATTCTTTGCTGAGAACGTAAGTTTGTACTTGGCAAAGTCTAACGGATGCGCCAGAACCGCCAGTGCACTCTCATCAAGCGCGAACTCATAAGTAAAGAATGGTGCAGTAGGATCAGCTACGCCTACCAGTGTGCCTACAACACTGACACTGTCACCGATTACATCCGGAGCAGCAGGATCAGCATCCAGATTCTCCAGCTTGAATGTGATAGGAAGCGGATCATCTGGATTCGGATGCGGCTCGATAGTTCCGTTCTCTTCAAACCGTTTGTTCGGAACGATAACCTTACCGGTGAAAACCACCTGTGACACTGATCCGTCCTTGCCCTTCAGGAACTTCGGGCTTTTCTCAAGTGCGCTTACGTTCGTGTCTTGTCCAATGGTGACATCATAGAATGTAACATCACCGTTGTAGAACGCAATTTCACGTGTTGTTTCAATCGTCTGGTTCTGGTTCGAAACCTTAATGGTTACGAGGTTCTTCCCTTTTTGCAACGTAATCGGAGAAGCAGCGAAGGAATTATTATTCGTGCTATTAACCGCATAGGTGCGGCTCTTATCGTTGACAATTACCGTAACTTGACTTGAGTTAGGCGCGTTACCGGTAATGCTGATGTCTGCCGATGAGCGACCGCGGGAATATTGCGACTCTACGACCGTTGTGCCTGATTCTTTAATCGGGAAGTTGTTCCCATCCAGGCTTGCCGTCAAGTTATAGAAGAGCGGGCCGTTCCGATAATCAATATAAATCGAGCTTGATACGATACTTCCGCCTTGGATACCGGTGAATGTAATCCGGTTAATTCCTGGGAAAAGCTGCAGGTTATAAATTTGAAGGCTGGAGCCAGTTACATACAGATTACTTGTGAGGTTCTCACGCTTGTTCGTAACGGTCTCTTTCGTAGGGTCCAGATCGCCCTTCGTAATCTGATAGACACCATACGTTATCGAAGTCGGATTAACCCCATTGATGGAGCCCGTTAGATTAATCCGTTCGTCGGAAGTTGTACGCGGGTGAAGGGGATCATAACTTGCATCAGGAAATACGAAGCTTCCAGCTGGTGCTGCGGTTACTTTCGAAGTGCCGAGCGATGGAATCAGCTGGAGGAATAGTGCGAGCATCATTAGTATTATGCATAGTTTCTTACTCACGGTAAGCCTCCTCCAAAATGTGAACTGTTTCAGTCATTTCTGTACCTTAGTTATCGGTTGGAAGCAGAAGAAAGTTTAGCCTATTACAAACATGGAAACAGATGGAAATAAAAAAACCTTGGCTCCGACTGGAACCAAGGCTTCATGCGCATTTGTAATTATTTCGAACGAGACTGCTCTGTGCGAAGAATAATCCGTCGCAAGAAGTGAATCACCGGACGACGGGACTTGTCGACGATACCAATCAGCTCTGCGCCGATCTGGAGGACGAAGACAAGCACGAGGATAACACCGAACGTCACCCAGTTCGCTGCGTCGGACTGAACAACAGTCGACTGCAGAATCGCGCAAATACCGAATATCGAAGCAATTCCGTAAATGATCAGAACTGTGCGACGGTGGCTGAAGCCAAGCTCACGCAGACAGTGATGCAGATGACCCTTGTCCGGCGCGAAGATCGGTTTCTTGTTGACCCAGCGGCGTACGATCGCGAAGAACGTATCGGACAGCGGGACGCCAATGATTAGAAGCGGTGTAACGAAGGAAACCATGGTTACCTGTTTGAAGCCAAGCATTGAAAGTGTTGCCAGGGCAAACCCAAGGAACAGCGAGCCCGTATCACCCATGAAGATCTTGGCTGGGTGGAAGTTATACACCAGGAAGCCAATAACTCCGCCAAGTAGAAGCGTACAGAGCAGAATAACAGGTGCAAAGCCCAATATTGCAGCCATAACTAGAATCGTGCCAATTGCAATACCGGAAACACCAGCAGCAAGGCCATCCAAGCCGTCAATCAGGTTAATTGCGTTCGTTACGCCGACGATCCAGAGAATCGTAAGCGGGATGCTGATCCATGCCCCAACCGGCTGCATGGCTTCGCCGAACGGGATGTTAACGAGGTCGATCTTAACGCCGAAGCCAAAAACGACTACGCAAGCTGCAATGATTTGACCGAGCAGCTTTACTTTCGCAGAGAGCTCGAAACGGTCATCGAGTGCACCGATAATGACGATAATCGAGCCACCAGCCAGCAATGCGTTGATTAGTTTAAGATCGTAGCTGCGCAAGAGGCCTTCCGGAATGAAAGGCTGCAGCGCAAAGTATGCTCCAATAAACGCGCCATATATGCCTAGTCCGCCTAGTCGCGGCATAATTCTTGTATGAACTTTACGATGATTCGGCTTGTCAATTGCCCCAATCTTGTTCGCGAGTTTGATCACGAACGGGGTAAAAACAAGTGCAAGACACAGTGAAATGATAAATCCGATTGTATACAGAACGACCTGACTCATCTCCATCTCCCTTTCATAGCTATCGCCGGATTGAATTATACGCTCTTTGAAAAAGAAACACCATCCCCATTTTCAAGCAGTTTTCAGGAAAATTCCGCCCTTTTCGGCTGCTTGGCCGAGGTTTTCCGACATTTTCTTTCTCTCACAGCACTTTGTCACCCTTTTTCGGCGGGACTATTGCCCTATCGTGTCTGCAAACGCTGTCAGGGAGAAAGAATATCTACATATTGATTAACGTAAAATCGAAGCGATTTGTTTCGCTGGTCCTCGCGCTTCTTGTTTTAATTGAGCAATCGCAGCTTGGTGCTTAGCTAGCCAAGCAGCTGGATCGTCGAGCAGCTTGCTGATCGAAGCAACGAATGCGGCTGAATCAAGCGCTTCTGTCGTACCGACTGGCGTAAGACCGAGCCGATTCAAGAATTGATCGATCTTCGGATCGTACGACAGCCCAACCATCGGCACGGACTGGTTCGCGGCATAGATGAGCGCATGCAGTCGCATGCCGAACAAGGCATCGCAACGACTGACCTCCAGCAGCATCTGCTGCGGGTCGTCGCAGGCCTCGGCGATTTCGGCTACGCTCGCGCCGCCGAGATCGCCGAGCCGTTCGATCACCCATCGCGACGCCTCCGCGTCTGATGGGGTGTGGAACGGCAAGAAACGCAGCCGTACTGCCCGGCTGCGGGCCAGCGCGCCAAGCGCGTCCGCTGCGCGCGCCAGATCGGCACTATCCTTGCGCCAGTGGCGCAAGGACACGCCGATCACCGGCTGCGCCGGTGTGCCCACAGCAGCAGCCTCCCCAGCCGCTGCTGCTGCTGCCGTTTCCTCCGCCGCACGCACATGCGGCGGCGTAGCCGCTGCCGGGAGCGGCAGCGCCATGACCGGATCAGGTACAACGTTGATCCGGTCACGCGGCACGCCAATCCGCCCAAGCAAAGCGGCGGATTCGGCGTCGCGAACAGAAACATACGCGCTGCGGCGCATGACGCCGCGAATCAGCCGGTCCATCCACCGGCGATTCACAGGGCCTATGCCTTGCGCGTATGCAAATGTGGGCTTGCCTAGAAGCTGAGCCAGCTTCATGACGCCCGTATAATAAGGAATCGACTTGACGCCAGTTGCATCCTGCAGCAGACTGCCTCCACCGCTGATGAGACCATCGCTCGAGCGAATTGCGCGGACGATCTCACCAAGCTTCATGCGATGTACAGCCTCTACACCGTACATCTCAGTAGTCCAAGCGGGGTCGACTGTCAGCACGATGGGCACAATGCGAAGCCCTTGCTTCGCGCCTTCTTCCTCGAGCGCGAACAAGATCGACTTCAATACAGCTTCATCGCCGCTATTGCGGAAGCCATAGTAACCGGAAATAACTATACGCCGGACTTGTAGCCCTGTTTCATCTGTGCGATTCGTGGTGCCCATCGTTTCCAAACCCCTTCCCCTACCTGCCAAATACCAATCAGAACAAGACCGATAATCAGGCCTAATACGAGGCCGAGCACGTCACGGATGAGCGAAATCGGAATTGGCGTATGAATATGTGCGAACGTATCCACCATGGACAGCTGCCCAATCGTTCCTACAATAAACAATACCCACGCCGCGCGATAACGAAGCGCCAGGAATAGTCCCAAGAAGAAGAGTGGATGCGCCAATAGGAATTCTTTCGTCCGCGGACGAACCCCGAACGTATTCTCCAGCACATTGCGGAACATCAGCTCCGCCGATGAAGCTGTTCCGGCGTTGCCGGTACGAGACAGGTAGTAAAGCGCCATAACGCCTAGCACAGCCGCAACAGCAACCCAAAGCACTGTAATCTGCATGGAAAGCAGCTTACGGATGTTGCCGACAACACTCTCACCGGTGTACAGGAACAGATAAATCGCCACAAGCGCAATTGGAGCCAGATGAAGCAGGCTTACGCCGCGGAACTGTTCGAGCACGAGCTGGTACGTAATGTTATTGAGCAAACCAATAATAAACGCGATACCGCATAACGAAATAATAGATGTCATCACGAATAGCGTGAGCGCCATCGTGAAGCGGCGTCCTGCAGTAAGGCCAGGGAAGATCCAACGCATGCCACCATCGTTATTGCGGGCATTGTCCACTGTACCGCTAACGGCTCTGCGGTTGCCAATGGTATGCGCTCGTACACGCCGGATTGCCCAGATAACCGCGAGTGTCGGCGCACTAATCGCTGCGCCGAGCGCCAAGCCCTGCTCAAACATCGACTTCGACAGCACATACAAACCGGCGCTGCCTACGAGTCCAATTGCAAAGACCGGAATCGCCGAGCCCGGGATATACGCGCTAACGAGAAGCGCAATAATTGCAATTGCGCCAAGCGCCGTAATCGCCTTAAACGGCTTATGCCATGCTGGTGAATCATACGTAAATGGCTGAGCGCGATCGACTGTCAAACCCAGGTCATCCATTTTGTCGAGAATGCCGTCCTTATTCTGCATCGCATCATAGATGTTCTGCATCGGATCAGTGATGATTGATTTCGCCGCTTTGCTTATTGGCGATACATTAATGTAGAACATCCGAATGCTGCGGTCTTTCGCCGCCAGATGGAACCGATCCGTAATTTCCTCTGGCTTCATCGAATACGCGCTCGCATCCGATAGCGAAAGAAGGCGAACAACATTATAGTGGGTCAAATGGCTTAAAGTAGCCAGACCCTTCTGAGGATTAGAATTCTCAATTGTAACGATTCCAATTCCATGTTTGTTCAGAATGTCTGCGAATGCGTTAATGCTATGCAGCTCTGCATTATCCGCATATCCCTTCACAGCGTCTCCATCGAACAAGATCCGGTCGACACCCATCGCTTCGTAAGACGCCATCATCTTGTCCACTTCTGCCGCATCGAACGGAATCCGGTCAGACAATCGCGGGACGATGTTGAGGCCCGCGTCCTTAATCATTTCAAGAGCGCTTTGATCTGGCTCCATCGCCTTCAACATAGCTTCCTCAATTGGCGTCTCCAGGACTATGCCTTTGCTTCCGGCGTATTCCCAACTGGAGATAGGAATGTTCCACTTACGGAATGTTGCTTCAATAACTGGACGAAGTGCCGCATCATCCTTCTCGCTTGCGAACAGGATGTATGTATAGTTCTCGTCATCGTTCAGCGGCTTGCCTTGCAGCTGCATAACGCCTGTCGAGGAGTAGAGCGAGAGATGCCCCGCCCAGCTCAGCTCCTGCAGTGATGTTTCAAATACAGCCATCGAGTTGATGCCGGCTGCTTTGATATTCTTCAATTCATCATGAATATATTGCTGAGGATGAACCTTGTAAGCCGCAACCTGCAGCAGGTCCCTGTAGTCAAGCACGAACTCCACATGCTTGGAGGTGTTCTCCACCTTCCAACGCTCTGCACCGATCGGCACAGCTGAAATAACGCCCAGTATAGTTAGCACACATAGTACCCATGTTGCTTTACGATTCCATTGAAGCCACTTTTGAAGCACGCCTTCCACTCCTTAATCTCTCTGTTTAAGCCTGTTGATCTACACGTTCCATAACCTGCTGTGTCAGAAGGGAAATCGCCGATTTCGCCTCTGGCATCGAGCTCGCACAAACGGCAAAATACACTTTAATCTTCGGCTCCGTACCTGACGGACGCAAGCAGAACCACGAGCCGTCCTCAAGCAAATATTTCAACACATTCTCCGGAGGCAGACCGCCTAAGCCCGGCAGATAGTCCTGCACCTGCTTCACGCGAATGCCCGCAAGCTCAGCAGGAGGATTGCTGCGCCAATCTTCCATAATCGCAGCGATCTGCTGTACCCCATCTACACCTTTCAGCGTACGGGATTCCAGGTGTTCGAGGTAATTGCCGTGCTTCGCATAGAGCTCATTCAATACGTCATACAATGTCAGACCTTTGCTCTTATAATAAGCAGCTGCTTCGCAAATCAACATCGAAGCGATAACCGCGTCTTTGTCACGCGCATAAGTACCAGCCAAATAGCCGTAGCTCTCCTCGTATCCGAAGAGGAAAGTTCGCTCCCCGCTATTCTCGAACTGGGTCATTTTCTCACCGATATATTTGAAGCCGGTCAATGTATTGATGACTTCCGCTCCGTAAGATTCGGCGATATCCGCACCCATCTCGCTCGTTACGATCGTCTTGATCACAACACCGTTCGAAGGCAGCTCTCCGCGCTCCTTAAGCGAGCTGAGCAAATAATTAACCATAATCGCACCAGACTGGTTGCCTGTCAGCACCACATATTCGCCTTCGTTATTACGGACAACCGCGCCCATCCGGTCGCAATCCGGATCCGTGCCGATAATAATGTCGGCGCCGATCTCTTGGCCAAGCTTAATCGCCAGCGTGAAAGCTTCGCGCTCCTCCGGATTCGGTGACTTCACCGTGTTGAAATAGCCATCTGGCTGCTCCTGCTCCGGTACAATATGTAGATTAGATAAGCCTACTTGCTTTAACACTTCACGCACCGGCATATTGCCAGCACCATGCAGCGGAGTATAGACAACCGTCAACGCCTCGCCGAGGCCGTTCTTCAGGTTCTCACTATTCAAGCTTTGTGCAGCAACCGTCTCAATATACGCACGATCCTCTGTCTCGCCTAGCCAGTTAAGCAAGCCCTTCGCTTCCGCCTCTTCACGGCTGATCCTCCGAACTTGATCGAAGCCGCTTATTTGCTGAATCGCAGCAATGACCTGCTCAGCATCTGCCGGCACGAGCTGACAGCCATCAGAGCCATAGGCCTTATAGCCGTTATATTCTGGCGGATTATGGCTTGCCGTAATGACAATGCCGCTAGTCGCGCCAAGCGCGCGCACCGCGTAGGACAATTGAGGAGTCGGACGAAGCGCCTTAAACACATGCGCCGTTACTCCATTCCCAGCCAACACGAGCGCAGCATCAAGGGCAAACTCAGGCGAGTTGTTGCGTGAATCATAGGCAATAACAACCGATGGCGAGCCGCCTCTGCTCAGCACCCAATTCGCAAGACCTTGCGTCGCTTTGCCTACAGTGTAGCTATTCAGCCGGTTCGTCCCTGCGCCCATGACACCGCGCAGACCGCCTGTTCCGAACTCAAGCTCGCGATAAAAGCGATCCTCAATCTCCTTATCGTTGCCTTGCAACGCAGCCAGTTCTTGTTTTGTTATCTCGTCAATAAGCGGATCGTTAAGCCATGCCTGATAACGTTCTTCTGCCATATGATTCATTCGAAAACATCCTCTCTCCACATTAGATGTCTATTTCAAGAAGGCAGCGGGTGCTTACGCGTCTTTAAGCGCAAACATAATTTCGCCTTCGGCAACCACTTTATCGCCAACCTTCGCGACAGCCTGTCCTTTGCCAATCATGCCTTTGAGGCGCGTAATTTCCACTTCTAATATAAGTGTGTCGCCAGGAACGACCTGACCGCGGAAACGGAAGTTGTCAATGCCAGCGAAGAAGCCGATTTTGCCGCGGTTCGCTTCGACTTTTAGAATCGCAACGCAGCCGACCTGTGCAAGCGCCTCTACAATAAGGACGCCCGGCATAACCGGATATTGCGGGAAGTGGCCTGTGAAGAACGGCTCGTTCATCGTTACGTTCTTAATACCGACAGCGCGTTTGCCGTCTTCCACCTCTAAAATCCGGTCCACCAGCAAGAACGGCGGGCGGTGCGGAATGATTTCCTGAATTTGAACAATATCTAACATGCAAATTGACTCCCTTCAGTCAGTTGTAATAAATTACATGGCAATGTGTCACAATAAACTCATCCTTCGCGAAACTGCAGTCGTGGAGGTTAAGATAAGGGAGATTGGCCGCTATTGCCACTTAAGGGGGCAGCAGCGTCCAGTCTCCTTTTTTTACAATTTAGCTTGTTTCGAATCGTTATGCGATCCTCCGCTCGGTACCGCTCCTGCGTCCGCTTCTTCGTCTTTATTCAGTGCGACAAACAAGAAAATGTAGATGAACGAGGTAACGAACGAGAACGCAATGACGCCCCATAAATAAGTACGGGCAAACGGCATTTCAAAGAAAATAAATAGAATAGCCAAGTAATACAGAATGGTCGTCAGCTTGCCCATCCAATTGGCAGGCACCGTCTTCTTCCCCCGAAAGTGAAAGAACGCCGATCCCACAATCATCCCTGCATCGCGGATAAAAATAGCCGCACCTGCACTCCATGGAATATGCCCGGTAATGAGAAGCGACAAGATGACCGTAATCATCATCGTCTTGTCTGCAAGCGGATCGAGCATCGACCCTACCATCGTGACCTGACCGTACTTACGCGCCAAATAACCGTCTAAAATATCGGTAAGACCGGCGATGACGATAACAAGAAATGCCCATTTCATATGACCCGATGTATCTGATGCAAATACTGCGATGTATACGGGAACTAATGCAAATCGAAGCATCGTGAGCAAATTAGGCAAATTCAACCGTTAGGCCCCCTTACCTGGTAACCGACTTGAAGCCTCAGAGATTCTTACCCATTATACCTCTACACTGGAAAAAATAAAACTATCGTACCAGTACCTGTATGCTGTGTTCCTTGCCATTTCCCCCACTGTAAACCATCGCATTTCTTCCCCAGGCAACTAAATTTGGAAATGGTTCTGTCGCACCTTCAAAAACATGCCGCTAAAGCCGTTAACTATAGAAGAAGCAGATGAACACGAGTGAACAAGAAATTAACGTATCTGGAGGTTGTAACACAACATGCGCATGAACAAGCACGCAGCACCTGCAAAGCATTTTCGCCCATGGCTCACGGTTATGCTGGCATTTGTCCTGACCTTCTCCTCCTTCGCAGGCATTGCGAATGCCGACGAGGTGGTCACCGCCATTAACTTCGACGACGCTCCGTCTTCGGCTGTCCTTTATGTCGATGATGACACCATTTCACTTCACGTAGATGCGACCATTCAAGGCGCAACTTCTGTTAAGGACGTCACAGCGGATTCCACCTGGACATCCTCAAGCAGCTCAGTTGTGAAAGTAAGCGGAGGCGTACTTACTGGTTTGACCAGCGGAACCGCAACGATTACCGCTACTTATAAAGGATATAAGGCAACGCTCCCCGTTACAGTTAAGTATTTGTATGACAAAGTTACACTTACTGACGGCAGCACCGACTTGCCAGTCACTGCCTCTGTTAATTTGGGTGATACACTGGACTATAAGCTGATCGGTGCGAGCAGCGGGCAGTCCGATGAGGATGTAACGGACAATGCGACCTGGACTAGCCTTAACACGGCAGTTGCTACTGTTGATGATGGTACCGTTACATTGCTAAGTGCAGGCGAAACAACAATCGTAGCTAAGTATAAAGGGCGTTCGGATTCTATTAAGCTGACCGTTTCATCGCCTTTCAAATCCATTACCATTCCTACCGATGATGATCTATTGGAACTGCTCACGGGGGATGACCCGGTTACACTTGAAGCAAACGCGGAAACAATAGATGGAAGCACGATTCCGGTAGTAGACACCGCAACGTGGTTGTCGAGCAACACAGCTGTTGTTACGGTTTCCGGTGGTGTTGTGAAGCCTGTAGGTGCAGGTGTTGCAACGATCACAGCTTCCTATCTAGGTGCAAGCGGAACGCTTTCCGTAGTCGTTAGACCTGCTTATGAAGCGCTCAACCTGACGCCCAAAGAAGATATTCACTTGACCCTGCAGGATGCGTCGGTGGCACTCACTGCAGAAGCGCTTAAAGGATCAGCCTCCGCAGAGGATGTAACAGCTTCTGCGACTTGGACTTCCAGCAGCGTCTATGTTGCAACGGTTAAGAATGGCGTAATTACACCGAAGGGTGTAGGAACTACGGTAGTGAAGGCTACCTATAAAGGAATTTCCCAACAAGTTAATGTTACTGTATATCCAACGGTTACGAGCGTAAAAGCCGCTAAGGATACGCTTGATCCTTTCCTGGATGACACCGTTACATTACCGAATGTATCCGCGGTATCGATCTCCGGCGAGACCGTTGATGTCACGAACCTGACTAGCTGGACTAGCAGCGATACCGATATTTTTGACAAGGTTGACGGCAAATGGACAGCGAAGCAGCTCGGTACGGCTACACTTACCGGAACCATTCAAGCGAAGACGGTAACCATTACTGTCAATGTACATGAGAAACCTCTCCTGCTCACACCAGAGCAAGCTAATGTTTCTGTCGTAATCGGCAAAGAAGTTAAGCTGCCAGCCATTACGGTGACTTATGAGAGCGGCAATGAAGAAGATGTCACTAGCCTTGTAACATGGAAAAGCTCTTCCGCAAACCTGATTGTGAAGGCGCCAAATATAAGAGGCCTGCAAGCTTCGAGCGTTACGCTTACTGCTACTTATCTTGGCAAGAGCACGACCGTTCGTGTAACGATTGAAGAAGAAATTACGAAGTTGTTCGTTGATACCACAGTGATTACGCTAAATCCTAACCGGTCCAAGAGCGTGAAAGTAACCGGCATCTATAAGAGTGGCAAATCCGTCTCGTTGGCTGCCAAAATGAACTGGACGATTGACCCAGAAACAGTCGCGTCCGTTAAAGGCAGCACGTTTAAAGCATTGACTGAGGGCACAGCTAAACTCACCGGTACGTACCAAGGCAAATCGGTTGAAATTTCACTCTCTGTCGTTCCGAAGCTGAAGAAGCTAACTGCTTCTACGAAGACGTTAACCCTCGCGCCGGAAGGCAAAGAATCCGTAAAAGCATCTGCGGAATATGACGGCGGAAAAGTAACGGACATCACCAAGACAGCGACTTGGACAAGCGGCAACCCGAAAGTAGCAACTGTCGATGACGGCAACATTATTGCACTTGCGAAAGGCACGACGATTATCCGAGCCAATTATAACGGCAAGTCCGTAAGTATCCGCGTTTCTGTTAAATAACTACGCGAAAGAAGCCTCCTTTGGATTTTACATCAAAGGGGGCTTCTTTAATCCAAACGGTTTCAACCATATAAAAAAGCCTGCTCGTTACCGAGGCAGGCTCATCGCTTAATCCGCGAATACAAGATCGTACATATGTTTCCAGGTCTCAATCTCAAACACTTCATCCCCTGGGCGTTTGCCTAGGATCACGTAGCCAGCGTACATGCCGCCTAGAATGGCTGCTACACACAACACGGGAACAACAAGCGCTCGCAGTGTCCATAGCAGTACTCGCAATGCGGGATTACGCTTCTTCCGCTGCTTGCCCTGCGCAGCTTCACGCTGAGCGTTAGCCGTTTGACGAGACTGATCTTTGACAGGTACTGCAGCAGCTTCTAAACCGGCCGCTGTTTCTTTCCTTGAATCCATATTCGCAATCACTCATTTCCTAAGCGCGCAAATTGTTCGCGAGGCCCAACATCGTATCGCTCGATGTCACTGCTTTCGCACTGAGCTGGTAAGCTCGCTGCACACTAATCAATTCTGTCATCTCGTCTGCCAAGACAACGTTCGACTGCTCCAGAAAGCCTTGCTTAATCGCAATTTTATTCTCAGCGTTTGCTGCAACAGGATGGAGAACATCAATGACGTTCACGCCATCGCCAATGGCGAACAGGTTATCTGCCACTTGAGAGAGCAAAGCAGGTTTGTCTACCTGTACAAGCTTAAACTGTCCTAATGTTACAATTTCGCCTGTTGTTCTCGTACCGACAACTTTACCTTCCGCATCAACACTGACCATCTTCATATTCGGTGGAATCTCAATCGGATTGCCGTTCACCGATGAAACCGGGTAACCTTCTTTGGTTGTCAATATATTACGACCGTCTTGCGTTAGTGAAGACTGGAACGATCCGCCGCGGGTATAGCCGAGGTGACCGGAATCATCGACCGTGACTTCGAATAGAGCATTACCTTCAATCGCGACGTCAAATGGTTGATCCGTCTGCTGAAGTGGTCCTTGCGAGAAATCCGGTTGTACCATCGTCAGACGCGAACCCCAGCCTTGGCTGAAGCCGAGTGGCGTTAAGCGGCCCGGTTGATTGAACGCTTCCGGCTGCTTCTTCAGCGTTGTCAGCAGATCTTCAAACGTTCCTTGCTTTCGCTTGTAACCGACTGTATTCACATTGGCAATATTGTCAGCTAGCAAGTCCAGCTTCTGCTGCAGTCCATTCATGGACACCATTGCGTTAACCATCGAACTGTTCATCTAAGTTGCCTCCTCTGCCGGTCAGCCAGCATGCTATCCTTAAACTTTACCGATTTCATTAACTGCTTTGTCTAAGCTCTTATCGAAGAATTGAATCACTTTCTGATTCGCTTCATAAGCGCGGGACGCCGACATCAAATCAACCATGGATTGAGTGGCGTCCACGTTCGAGCGCTCGACATAGCCTTGGCGTACCTCAACGCGATCGGTCGCATCCAGCTCCCGAACGCCTGTCGTAACGTCCGGACCAAGCTTGAACTTACCATCCCCTTCACGAACGAGATCGTTAGGGTTGTCCACGCGAGTCACGAGCAGCTTGCCTGCGCTCTTGCCTGTCAGCGGGTCAACGAGCTGATTGTCTTTCGTCAGCGTCAGTGCATTGAGAGACATATCTGCTGGCAGCTGAAATGGCTGTCCGTTCGAGTCAAGGACACGTGAGCCGTCGGGTAATGTCAGGTAGCCCTCCCCATCCAGCTTGAACTGGCCGTCACGCGTATAGCGCGTCTCGCCATTCGTATTCTGAACGGTAAAGAAAGCTTGCGGCTGGAACACGATCTGGCCATCCGCAGTCACTGACTTGCCGGAGGAGTCAAAATTGATACCAGGCACTTCAATGTCGGATACAATCGCAAAGTCGCTAAAGCGGTTCGTCTGCATCATATCGCCTTGTTGGTTAATTTGCAGGCTTTCCTCAGCGAATACGCCCGTGCTTAGCTTGCCGATTGCTTGTCCGCCAGCATCCTTCGTGCCTGTCAGATGAAGCAGCATGTCCGGGAAAGAACGCGTGACAGCGTTCTTCTGTTTATAACCCGGTGTATTTAAGTTTGAAATATTATTCGTTATCGTATCATGTCGTTGCTGCTGCGAAATCATGCCCGCTGCAGCTGTATAAAGACCTCTTAGCATGGAGCCGTCCTCCTGTTGGTACATATCTATACCGTATATATCGGAACTTGCATCACTGCGTTGAAGAGGACGTCCACAAATCTTGTTATTTTTATATGAAGGTCGATATTCCTCAGCACGCCCCCCCAGGCGTCTTACCCGAACATCACCTGGACGTTAATGGGTACTCCAATTAGCGCTTGTCCCTGCGAGGTGAACGATCCAAGTAATCAAGCAGTAGACCTGTCCCTTTAACGACACAGTGCATCGGATCTTCGGCAATCAGCACCGGCACCCTCAGCTCATCAGCAAGAAGCGCATCCAATCCGCTAAGCAGCGCGCCGCCGCCAGTCAGAATGACGCCTCGATCGATGATATCAGCAGACAATTCCGGCGGTGTCCGTTCAAGCACTGATTTAGCCGCTGACACGATGGACGATACCGGCTCCCAAAGCGCTTCACGCACTTCTTCCGAATAAATCGTCACTGTCAGCGGCAAGCCAGTAACCATATCCCGTCCGCGAATGTCAATCTCTTCTCTGAAGCCATTGTCGTATACCGAACCGATCTTAATCTTAATATCTTCGCTCGTACGCTCACCAATCAGAAGCTTATACTTGCTCTTGATATATTTCATAATCGCTTCGTCGAACTTGTCCCCCGCCACTTTAATGGAGGAGGCGGTTACAACGTCGCCCATCGAAAGCACGGCAACATCCGTTGTTCCGCCACCAATATCAACGACCATATTGCCGCTCGGCTGGTAGATGTCCATACCTGCGCCGATCGCAGCAGCTTTAGGCTCCTCTTCGAGGAAGACATCCTTCGCGCCGCTGCGCTCTGCAGCTTCACGAATAGCCTTCTGCTCCACCGAGGTAATATTCGTAGGTGCACAAATAAGAATGCGAGGGCGGCTGTACCAGGAACGGCCGCCGACGCGGTCAATAAACGCTTTAAGCATAATTTCTGTAATCTCAAAGTCGGCGATAACGCCGTCTCTTAGCGGTCTGATGGCGATAATGTTGCCAGGAGTCCGTCCAACCATCCGATGCGCTTCTTCACCAACGGCAAGCACGCGCTTCGTCTCGCTTTCGATCGCGACGACCGAAGGCTCATCAAGAACGACGCCCCTCCCTCTAACATGAATGGAGACATTTGCAGTCCCAAGATCAATACCAATATCCTTGCTAAACATACGTCTGAAGTCCTCCAAGGCGAATAATAGTCGGTTTAATGTTCATCTTGTTTAGTATTCGCTAAAACGTGCGAAATTCCTCTATTCTTGTAGAAAAAATCGCTTACGATTTTGCGGCGGCGAGAACCTCGCGCTTGCGCCCAGAGCTCTTCTTATACTTGATTTTCGTCGCCTCTCCTCCCCTTAGGTGCCGGATCGACTTGTGGTATTCCAAAATGTGTTTAACCTGGTCAGCCAAATCAGGATTTATTTCCGGTAATCGCTCGGTCAAATCCTTATGGACTGTGCTTTTGGAGACGCCAAATTCCTTAGCGATCGTCCGCACCGTGTGCTTCGTCTCGACGATACAACGGCCGATTTTTATGGTCCGTTCTTTGATATAATCGTGCACGCTCCCGCCTCCCTACTCGAGATAGTTTGGTACAGTATATGAGGGGTACGGGTATATATTCTTTGTGTCCAAGCATGACAAGCAGGAGATGTGCAATTATTTTCAAAAAACCGATCCTAACCCTCATTTCACCTGCTTCAAAGTCGATAAAACACAAAAAAGAAGGCAAGGATAGCCCTGCCTTCTCTTCATATCTTAGTTCTCTGCGCTTGTGAGCAGCGTATTCGGATTAATCGCTTTGCCGTTCTGGCGCACTTCAAAGTGCAGGTGAATGCCAAGGTCTTTCTCGAGTTCACTCCGGCCAGCCTTCGCGATTACTGAGCCCTGCTTCACTTCATCGCCGACCTTCACTTGCAGATCGCTCAAGCTGTGGTAGATGGTCACAAGACCGTCCGCATGCTTGATCTCAACGATGTTACCGTTCAGCGGATGCTTCTCAGCGATAACGACACGACCGCTAAGCGCTGCCTTGACGTCAAATGGCTGATCGTTCTTGGCAAGGTCAATACCCATATTCGCCACGAACGTGTTACCCGACTGGATAACTGCCGCCACACGCTCATCGCTCGTTGCCTTCGAATCATAGTAGCCTGCGACAACATCCACTTGGCTGCGATCAGTTGGCCACTGCATAACTTCATTCGCGGAATCTTTCACAAACGGGTCATCTGCTGGCACCTGAACTTCGTCATCGCTTACCGCATTCGTACCTTGTGAATCTTCTATAGTGGTGCTGGCTGGTTTGTTACTAGTTTCTCCAGCTCCCCCATAGAGCCACATTAAGGTTACGATAATTGCTGCCGCGGCCAGAAACGCTGTAGGTGCTGCCCATTTCTTTGCTAGCAGCTTTCTCCAAGCAGACGGTTTTACAGTTTTGCCTCCCACTGAATTTTTGGGAGCCTCTTCATTGAACTTTGATTTATCACTCATAGTTCGATCACCTCACTAGCCATTGTTGCCACAACCTAGCAGTTTATACGTGAGGGATTCACATTTTTTGAGATTGTTAGAGTAGAACTACTAATGCTGCGGCTACTCTATTACACCGCTCGCCTGCTCCAGCTTCGTTCCCGTATAGTAGTGAGTAAGAATTTGAGACGCTGTTCTCCCTTCCATCGCCATCCCGTTCGCTCCCCACTGGCTCATGCCAACACCATGTCCATAACCGAATGTGGTAATCCGAACTTGATCGCCTATGATTGCCCAATTGAATTGCGAGGATGCAAGTCCTATCTTCTCTCGTATTTCTTTGCCGCTGAAATTCTCTCGTCCTATTCTTATTGTCTTGATGCGGTGGCCCGCCGTCGTATCCATAATGCGCATCTGGCGCACATCGTTTGCTTTCACACGAAGCTTGCGGCTGAAATCATCAAGATCCATTGTCGTTGTTTCTCTATAGTTAGGCGATATCGTCTTATCCCATGGACTAGCAACGCTTCTCAAGTAGGGCAGATCCAGACTCCAATAGTCAGACGCGTTCTCCGTATAACCATTGCTGGTCGAAAAGAAGGACGCCTCAATCGGATCGCCTTGATAAGTAACAATCTGCCCCTTTGTCTCCTCTACCGCTTCATTCAGCTTCTTCAAATTGGCTTCTTTCTCCTTCCCGCTCCAGCGCCCAATCAGCTCACCTAGCGGGATATACACCTGATTCTTGATCGTATCATCAACGTCCGCTTCGTCTGACGGCCCACTTGCCCCACCTGCCAACAGCCTTCTATAAATATACGTGCGTGCAGCAATTGCCTGAGCTTTGAGCGCCTCCAGTTCAAAATCAATCGGCATCTCTCCAGCCAGCACACCGCGCACATAGAGCTCGATTGGCATTTTCTCGACCCGCTTGTCCTCTGAGACGTAGACGTTAACCCAAAGCCGGTCATAGGCACTTAGCTTATTTTGCGCGTCCATAGCGGTGCTTGATACCGAAGCTTGTACAGATTTTGAGGGTACCTTTTTCTTTGAATCGGATTGCGGCTTGGGCGGCGCGGATTCCGTTACTTGCGTCAGCATACGCTGCTGCTCCCTTACCGCGGCTGACCGCAGCTCTGTTACGTAGACGATTCCTCGTACTAGCACGACTAGCAAGAGACCCCACATAAAGCCGATGACCCAATTCCTTGTCCGAATCCTCCGGCCGCTTATGCCTCCTGCCTTCCACTTGATCTGCTTCATCTCCCACTCCTTCCTAGGCTCCTACTCTCTTAACTGCTCTTGGTACAGTCTATGAAGTGGAAAAGTAGAATAGTACGGGAAAAGAGGCTGAACATTTGAACATATTGAAACTTAGGAGGGTCCCGCTGCGCGTACAGACCATTGTTCCGATCGCTGTTGTCCCCCGATTTCTTGGATTGTATTGAAGCTGAAACAGTAGAATTCCGGGGACAAAGGCGCAAATGATATATGTAGCTTAGGCAACGAATATCATTTCGCCTAGGCGACCGCTGAGCCCGAACCGTAATGCCGGAGTGATAGTCAAGCATAAGGTTCTGGGCAGGCTTCTCCACAACGATTCTGCCCGCTTCGCTTTCTCCCAAGCTTAAAGTTCAAAGTTCAACCTAAAAGAGAGCAGCAAAAACCCCATCTCCGAATGAAAGGAGATGGGGTTTGGGATGACCCTATAGTTTTAAGCCCAAGTAGGCTGTGCTTTCATGCGTGGTACTTCTTTCTCACGCTTCGCTACTGGCTCTTGAGACATTGCCGCCGCTACGATAACCGGCTCTGCTTCTTCAAGCGCAGCCGCAACCCCTTCAAGCACCTTGTAGATCGATGCAGGTGCTGGCATATCTTCTACACGGCTAATGTTAGCGCCTAGCGCTGCAAGCTTGCCGGTAATATCGACATAACCGCGGTCCACGTGGTGAAGTCCTGTAAGCTCAGTCTCGCCGTCTGCTGTAAGTGCTGCACACAGAAGCGCTGCGCCTGCACGGAGATCCGTCGCAGTTACTTTTGCGCCCGTTAATTGCGTGCTGCCACTGACGATTGCAGTGCGACCTTCGATCTTGATCTGAGCACTCATCTTCTGGAATTCCTCAACATGCATGAAACGGTTCTCGAACACCGTCTCCGTCACAAGGCTGGTGCCTTCAGCAACCATAAGAAGCGCCATCATCTGCGATTGCATATCTGTCGGGAACCCTGGGTATGGTAACGTCTTGACGTCAACCGACTTTAGCTTCTTCGGCGCTATAACGCGAAGACCATTGTCAGTCTCTTCAATGACGACACCCATTTCTTCAAGCTTGGAGATAACCGGCGTCAAGTGATCACAAATTGCGCCTTCAACATGTACATCGCCGCCTGTAATAGCTGCCGCGATCATAAACGTACCTGCCTCAACACGGTCCGGAATAACGGTATGACGAGCACCTTTCAGCTTCTCGACACCTTCAATACGAATAATGCCTGTGCCGGCGCCGCGAACCTTCGCGCCCATAGCGTTTAAGTAATTAGCCAAATCGACAATCTCCGGCTCTTTCGCCGCATTCTCAATTGTCGTCGTTCCTTCAGCAAGTGAAGCCGCCATCATGATGTTCTCTGTTGCACCAACGCTGGCGTAATCCAGATAAATCTTCGCGCCTCTCAGCTTGCCAGTCGAACGAGCTTCAATAAAGCCCTGACCGAGCACAATCTCCGCACCCATCGCTTCAAAGCCCTTCAAGTGCTGGTCGATAGGCCTTGTTCCAATTGCGCATCCGCCTGGAAGAGAAATTCTGACACAGCCGAGGCGAGCCAGCAAAGGTCCCATGACGAGAAACGATGCGCGCATTTTGCGTACCCATTCATATGGAGCTTCGAACGAAGTCAATTGCTCGGCCGAAATACGCATAATTTCATTGTCATATGTGAGCTTACCGCCGAGTGCGGCAAGCACTTGTTGAATTGTAATAACATCGTCAAGAAAAGGCACATCGTGAATGATACTTTCACCTTCGCTAGCTAGTAACGTGGCAGCGAGAATCGGTAATACGGCATTCTTAGCTCCGCTTACGCGAACATTTCCGGTTAGTCGCTGGCCGCCGCGGACGATTATTTTGCTCATCCTAGGTTTCCCTCCGCGTGCAGTAGATTCTTTTTCTTCCTTAGCGGGCAATTTATGGCACACCTGGCCCGCACCCAAAGTACATCTTACCACCTGCTTACACAAATCGACAAGCGTTATTTTCTACCTGTCGAAGGCGGTAATTTTAGCTCTTTTTTATAGGATTCGTAGCGAGTTGCAGATTTAATACCGTCATATTATACCCATTGTTGACATGTTTCCACCTTGTTATTCGACAATACCCTTCAGTTGGCCCGACCAGCCCCAATAATCGAGAATGAAGCCGGCAAAAGCATGACCGATAACGATTGCGAGCATAATTTGCAGCACACGCGCCTGCGTACTGCGCGGACGCTTAAGGATGGCATCCAGCTTCAACTCCTGAATGACGATCCAAGCGACCGCGATGCTGAACAGCTCGACAAGGATGGAGATCAGCGCATGAACGCCGGCATTTGCGGCGATTTGGTCCATCATGGCAAAAAGCTCCCTAACTTAAGTTTTGGTGAGATGCATCGTCCTAAGCAATACTGTCGCGAATTCCGCCCTACTCGCCGAGCTTTCCGGCTTGAACCCGCCGTTCTCATATCCACCAAGCAGACCTTTCTGCTTCATGGTCTGAATCGCCGGCGCTGACCAGCGGTCAGCAGGAACATCAAGAAACGGCGCATGCACAGGACGAACGCTGCCTAGACCGAAGGTACGCAGCAGCATAACCGCCATCTCTTCACGGTCAATCGACTGATTCGGGCCAAAGAAACCGCCAGGATAGCCGCCTACCCAGCCCGAGGCAGCAGCGTTGGTGATTGGACCATACGCCCAATGAGAACGCTGCACATCTACAAATCCGACAGTTGACGCTGCCTTCGGCTTCACCGCACGAACGAGCATGGAGACCGCTTCTGCGCGCGTAATGTTCTGGTCCGGATTGAAGCGGAAGCTACCGCTTCCTGCTACTACGCCGAGTTCCCTCAGCGCCTCAATCGAATCAACCGCCCAATGCCCTTCAATATCGCGGAAGCCGGCCACAAGCTTATCCGTCTGGATTCTCAGCTTGTAGTACTGTTTGTCAAAGCTCGCACTTGCTGTCACTTTAATGTAGTAGACGCCTGCGCCAAGCTTCAGTTCTTTCGTTAAACCTGTCTGATTCGGAGCCGATTGCTGCTGCGTAAGCAGCTTCTGTTTCTTATCGTATAATTCAGCCTTCATCCGAATACCGCTTGGTATACCGCTAAGCTGCACGGTTGTCATGCTCGCGCTTGCGAGCCGTAGCTGATACCAATCGACATCGCTTGATGTTCCGACTACGCCCCAATAGTTCGATCCCGGAGACACGCCTGTTGCTTCATAGGTTTTGTCATTCGGCTCATTTGGATCCGTCAGCTTGGAGATCACCTGAAGCTTCAGATGATATTCTGCCACCGTCGGGCTCGCCTGTGCCGACATACTGTTACGGACCCGTATATAGTACTGGCCGGGGGTGACGTTGAACGAGCGCGTCGTTTCGGTCTCACCGTCCCCTTTCTCATCCGTTTCCTGCATCGCTTCGCCTTGACGCTGAAAGCCAACTGAAGGATCAATCCGCGCGGAGTCCACCGACATTGTCAGCTTCACAGTGCCCCCAGTATCGAAATGAATGGCGTACCAATCCAGATCGCCCGTCTGATGAAAATTGCCCGTAATCTGCTGCGAACGGGGCGATAAGGTAAACGCTTGGTACTGTTTTTCATTGATTTCGTACGCATCCGGCGCGATCTCAAACGTAGAGGTCAGCAAATACGGCAGATGCTGGCTGAGCGTCTTATCGAAGAGATGGAGTTCAAAATAGTTCCTACCCTTCTTAACGTTCCATTGCATCGTTTGGTTGCCGAGTTTTGCATCTTTTATACTCTGCGACGAAGTGTCACCGTCGTGCGTCATTCGAACGGTTGGCATCGCATCTCCTGCTCCGATCAACCCCTGCAGCTGGATAGCCACCACGCCGTCATAAGGAGCATCGACGCTGTACCAATCTTTATCGGCGCCGCCAGCAAGCTCAGCAGCAATCTTCTTCCCAAGCGGGAATACACGCGCCGCATTCTTACTGTTGTTCGGCTCATAGCTATCCGGCTTCAGCATCGCCGTTACCGCATTATCCACCTGCAGCAGGCCGTAGCCGCTCGCTAAATCAAAGCCGGGTTCACCGATATCAAGCGCAGTCTGGCGCAAGAGCGACCGAACCTGATATGGTTTGTAATCAGGGTGCATCGCCCACACTAGTGCAGCTGCTGCCGCCACTTGCGGGGCAGCCATCGAAGTGCCTTCTTCTGACTTATAGCCGCCGCCGATCGCTGTCGTATAGACATGCCATGGAGCTGCAAGGTCAATCTCTGGCCCTGTATTTGAGCGCGGCTCCGGATTGCCGTCAGGATCAGCCCCTGCAACAGCAACGACGGTCGGATACGCTGCCGGGAACTTTACGTCTGCCCGGCTTCCGAACGTCACTCCATCGTTACCGCTTGCTGCAACGAGCAGCGCCCCCTTCGATTCCGCATAAGCTGCAATGTCCTTTAAGTAGAGCGAGTAACGATACAGCCCTACCGAGAGCACCACAATTCGTGCTCCATGATCAACTGCATATACGATCGCTTTACCGAGCCGCTCTTCATCGCCGTACCCGTCGGCGTCAAGCGCCTTAATCGGCATTATGCGCGCATGCCATAGTATGCCGGCAACACCGATTCGGTTGTTGCCTTCTCCGGCCAGGACGCCCGCTACGGACGTGCCATGCCCGTTATCATCCTCCGGCAGCTTGCCCGGTGAGACGAGGTTCGTGCCCGGGATCAAATTATCCACCAGATCCGGGTGGTTAAGATCAACACCGGTATCAATGACGGCAATCGTAATCGCCGTCTGATCATGCACGGTGTTCCACGCCTCCTTGGCCCCGATCTGATCGAGATGCTGCTCTAGCGGCAGCTTCGGATCATTCGATGCAGGCGAGCTTGAAGCGAGCAGCTCCACTTGGCTGAGCGGCTCGACATATTCGATCTCCGGCGTCTGCTGCAGCCGGAGAAGCCATGCGGACGTGTCCGCCCCCGTTTCCTCGGGGCGGACAACGTCCACGACGCCCGCCGCCGCCGGCTGTGCAAGGCGGCGGAGCACGCGCGTCCCCGGCAGCGGCTTCGCCTGCGCCGGGTCGCGCCATTTCACGAGCCAGCTTTGCGAAGCAGCTGGCTCTCCGCCCGCGGGAGCGGCTCTAGCGGGGGCCGCATGGCCAAGTTCCCCCGCTAGAGCGCTCCAGAGCAGCAGCGCTGCAAGCGTTGCGTGCAGCGCGAGGCGCGCGAAGCCGCGCTTCTGCGGCGGCGGCGCCGCAACCGGCGAAGCCGCGCCGCCGGAAACACGCACAGCAGAAGAAGCCTGGACATTACGGCCCGGCTTTGGAACAAGCCTCAACAGCTGCATCGACGGTATGGAATTCGCAATCGCGGAACGCTTTTCGTTAATCATCATAGTCTGCCTTTAACCTGCAAATTGATATCTGAAACTTGTTCGCTATCGTTTGTCGTATTCCTTTTAACAAATTGTAGAAATATGAATTAAAAGGTCGATGGTCCTACCTTAGCAACATAGATATTCGATATTTATGCGCCGAATTGCCTTTCTACGTCTAAAGATTACATGAACTTGGTCTCACTCTATTAGGTCTATGTGCCTTCAATAGTTTGTCGTCCGAATCTGCCTGCAGACCTGCGGAAGACAGAAAAAAACCTCCAATTCTACCAGAGCTGCATAGAATCAGAGGTTTGTTGGTATTCTTTGACAAACTTGTCGAATGGCTACTGCAGCCGCACGAACAAATCACTCACAATGGAGAAGTGATCATTCACAAAGTCCAGCACCGGTCCTGGCACAATGCCAAGCGCGAATGTCGCTCCGGCACACAGCCAGATCACGATGCCCGTCGTAACCGGCACGCGTACTTCAGTATCGATCGTTGCACGCATGAACATTTGGCGGATGAGACCGAAGTAGAAGTAGTACGAGATAACGCTGCTGACCACCATAACGGCGATAATCCAGTACAGCTTCGACTGTGCCGCGCCAAGCAGGATGAACAGCTTCCCGAAGAAGCCGCCCGTTACCGGCAAGCCTGCCAGCGAGAGCACGAAGATGATGACCGCGACAGCTGTCCATGGCGCTCGGTAGTAGAGGCCTGCAAAGCCGCCAATCTCCTCATGGCCGACAGACTTGCTAATGACTGAGAATACGGCAAGAATGCCAATTGTCATGAGCAGGTAAGCTGCCAGGTAGAACAGGAACTCACCGAAGTTCGAAGCATGCATCCCTTTGAGCGACAGGCCTACTGGTACGAGCAGATAGCCGGCATTGGCAACCCCGGAGAGTGCGAAGAGCCGCTTCACATTGTACTGGCGCAGTGCCATCGTCGAGCCGACCAGCATCGCCGCGGCTGCCATGACGAGCAGTGCGAGGAACACATCATCGGCAATCGGCTTATCCGGCGAAGAAGCAAAGAACGCCACATTGTACACGATTCTGAAAATAACAGCGAATGCCGCGCCCTTGGAAACGACCGCAAGGAACGCTGTAACTGGCGTCGGTGCCCCTTGATACACATCAGGCGCCCAGTAATGGAACGGCGCAGCAGCGATCTTAATGCCAAGGCCCGCTAGCAAGAAGAAAAGCGATACATAGAGCAGTGCCGGATATTCCGCTGCATGCTGCTGAATGCCCTGCGCTATCGCGCCGAGATTCGTAGCGCCTGTGATGCCATACAAGTATGACATCCCGAACAGGATCAGTGCAGACGAGATGCCACCGGTTACGACGTACTTGAACGCCGCTTCCGCGGACTTCAACGACTGCTTGCGAATCCCAACGAGCACATAGGTTGTGATGCTCAGCAGCTCAAGACCGATGTAGAGCGTAATCATATCGCCGGAAGAGGCCATAATCATCGCGCCGACGACAGCCGGCATGAGCAAGTAATAGAACTCGCCTTTATCCGAAATATCTGCTCTGCTTATGGTGCCAAGACTCATTAAGACAATCAGCATCGTGGCGACGAGGAACAGTATCTTCAGCAGGCTTGAGAATACGTCAATTCGGTAGCTGTCGCCCATCAATCGAATGACGTGGCTGATTGCCTGACCATTCGCATCTGTCGACTGCGCCTTATCAATGAGATCCGTTAAGCGCCATACGGCAAAGCCGAGAGAGAGCGCTAGGCCGCCAAGTGTCAGCCAGCCAATCAGCGAGCGGCGCGGCAGGAATAGATCAAGCACCACTAGTACAATGGTGAATGCGACGAGTATCCATTCTGGGGCGAGATAGGCTGCGTCACTCCAGGTGAGCGACTGCAGCTGTTGTTGTACAGCGTCCATCGTCTACCTCCCCGCCTTCTCTGAAAGTTGCTGGAGCAGCGTATCGAAGCCATGCTTCATCGGCTCCGTCAATACAGCCGGGTAAACCCCGATCAGTACGATAAATGCAAGCAGCGTAATCATCGGCACCGCTTCAATAAGTCGCGCGTCGCGAACGCCTGCAAGCTTCTCCGGCGTTGCGCCAAACGTAATACCAAGAATACTGCGCAGCACATAGACCGCGGTCAGAATAACACCGAGTACTGCAATTCCCGTAACGACGCGCTGGGAATCAAACAACCCAAGCAACGACAGGAACTCTCCGATGAAGCCGGACAATCCAGGGAGACCGAGCGAAGCCATACCCGCTGTTAGCAAAATGCCGCTAATGAACGGCATGCTTCTTGCAAGGCCGCCGAGATCCTTCAGCTCTGTCGAGCCGGTCCGTTCATAGATGCTGCCGACAATGAGGAACAGCAGCGCGGAGATCAGACCGTGTGAGATCAGCTGTATGATTGCGCCATGCAAGCCGATTTCATTGAGCGAAGCGATACCGAGCAGCACGATGCCCATATGGCTGATCGACGAGTACGCGAGTACGAGCTTGAATTCCTTTTGCACGATTGCAAGTATTGCTCCGTACAGAATATTGATTACGCCTAGTATGGCGATCGCGACTTTCCAATCCTCCGCCACCCCTGGGAACATGAATACCCCGAAGCGGAGCAAGCCGTATGCCCCCATCTTGAGCAGGACGCCGGAGTGAATCATAACGACCGAAGGCGGCGCTTCCGTGTGCACCCCGAGCATCCACGTATGGAACGGGAAGATCGGCAGCTTAATGCCGAAGGCGATCAGCAGCAGCAGGAAGATTACCCAGCGCATCCGCTCGGACAAGTAGAACGGATTCTCCTGGCCCTGCGCTTGTCCCGACGGCATATTCACATACGAATCGGCTTTCGTCAGGTTCGTTGTAATAACCTCATAGCTTCCGCTATAAGACAAGTTCGTTTGCTGCTTCTCCGGCAGCTGCTCCGCGCGGAACCCTGCCGTAGCAACAAGGATAACGAAGGCGATCAGCATAATCGCTGAGCCGATACCGTTATAGAGCAGGAACTTGTTGGCGGCCTTCTCCCGGTTCATGTAGCCCCATATCCCGATGAGGAAGAACATCGGAATGAGCGTCATTTCGAAGAAGACGAAGAACAAGAACACATCTCTGGCGAGGAACACGCCGAGCATGCCGATCTCAAGCAGCAGGAACCAAATATAGAACGACTTCCACCGCTTCTTCACATGAACGGAAGCGAGTGCAGCCATGACGCCAACAATGGCCGTGAGCAGTAGGAGCGGCATGGATAAACCGTCTATGCCCATATGATACTGAAGCTCAAATTGATAAGAGCCGACATCGCCGACTGCTTCTTTGTTGAGCGAGACGTCGAGCCAGGTTGCGTTCTCCTCGTACGCTTTGCCGCCTTTCGTGCCGTTATAATCGGCATACAGCCACAGCGACAGCAGGAGCGGAAGAATCGTCGCGGTAATCGCGGTCACCTTCAGCCATCGGCTCCGGTGCTTCGGTAGGAAGAGCAGAATGAGAATACCAAGCAGCGGCGAGAACGTAATAAGCGATAGAATCGGAAGATCAGCCAGCATTACCAAAACCTCCTTCCGACAAGTGCAACGATGAGAACGACGAGTCCAAGCAGCGTCACAACGCCATAGGTTTGAATTTGACCGTTCTGTACGCGGGTTCCCCCACGGCCGAACAATATCGCAGCTCCGCCGACCAGCCGAACAAGGCCGTCCACAATATAATCGTCAATTGCATTCAGCAGGTAGCCAAGTCCCCGAAGCGGTCGAACCAGCAGCGCTTTATACAGCTCATCCATGTAATATTTGCGTTCCAGCAGCCGAATTAGCCATGGCGCCTTGGAGGATATCGCATCGCGAGCAATCGTCCCTTTCACGAAGACGAGCCAGCCGAGGTATAAGCCAAGTAGTCCAACCGCTGCGGAGATGACCATCACGATACCAGCGCCGCCATGCTCCTTCTCTGCACCATCGGTTAGCCATGTGCCTAGCGTTTCGTTCCATGGCGTTTGGATGAAGCCGGAGACGACAGATAGCACAGCCAACACGATGAGTGGAATCGTCATTGAGGATGGCGACTCATGCGCATGGGCGTGCTGCTCTCCTCTAGGCTTGCCCATGAAGACGAGGAAGAACAACCGCGACATGTAGAATGCCGTGAAGAATGCAGCAGCTACACCGACTGCGAACAGAACAGGCTTCTCATGCAACGCGGTATTGAGAATCATATCCTTGGACCAGAAGCCAGAGAACGGCGGGATACCCGACAGTGCGAGCGTGCCGATGCCGAACGTCCAGGTCGTAATCTTCATTTTGCCGCTTAGGCCGCCCATTTCTTGAATGTTCTGCGTATGTACCGCATGGATGACACTGCCTGCTCCGAGGAAGAGCAGCGCCTTGAAGAAGGCATGAGTGAACAGGTGGAAGATGCCGCCTGTCATCGAGCCAAGCCCTAGCGCCATCATCATATAGCCGAGCTGGCTGACGGTAGAGTAAGCGAGAATCCGCTTAATATCGTTCTGCGCGACCCCGATGGTAGCGGCGAAGATGGCCGTGAAGCCACCGATATAAGCGACGATATCCATCGCTGTCTGCGAAGCTTGAAAAATATCAAATGTCCGAGCAACGAGATAGACGCCTGCCGCAACCATCGTTGCCGCATGGATCAGCGCACTAATCGGTGTCGGACCTTCCATTGCATCCGGAAGCCACACATGCAGCGGGAACTGACCGGATTTGCCGACTGCGCCAACGAAGATCAAAATTGCAATCCAAGTCGTCACGCTCGCCGCGATAATGCCTGTCTGCCCCTCGAACACATTGCCGATATGGACAAAATCAAGCGCATGATCTGGCATATACCAGTATAGCAGCAGAATACCGAGCAACAGCCCCGCATCCCCGATCCGAGTTACGATGAACGCCTTCTTCGCTGCAGCCTTCGCCTCCGGCTTGCTGTACCAGAAGCCGACCAGCAGGAACGAGCAGACACCAACGAGCTCCCAGAAAATATAGAGCGTTAGCATGTTGTCCGATAGTACGAGGCCGAGCATCGAGAATGAGAACAGTGCGACGTAGCTGTAGAAAACAGAGATTCGCTCATCGCTTTTCATATAACCGGCCGAGTAGAGGTTGACGAGGAAGCTGACCAATGTGACGACGACAAGCATAAGTGCGGTCAGATTCGTAACCTCATAGCCTGCATTCAAGGTCAAACCGTTAATGTCCAGCCATTTGAACGCATATTGATAGTATTTCGTTCCATCTACCATATGCTCAATCAGGACGAGAATCGACAGCACAAGCCCCGCGAACGAGCTTACGCAGCCAAGCAGAACGCCGAGCGTCCGCTGACCACGTCCAAAGGCGAGCAGCAATAGAAAAGCAAGGAACGGAAAGAGCGGAATGAGCCAGGCAGCTTGTGAGAAAGTTGTATCCATGTCCGTTACCTCCTCATCTCGTCGTACTCATCCACGTTGACGGTACCGCGCGCACGGAACAGCGCAATGAGGACAGCAATACCGACAGCCGCCTCTGCTGCTGCAACGGCGATGCTGAACAGCGTGAACATTTGTCCTGTCAGCGATGGAACAACACCATACTTCGAGAAAGCAACCAGATTGAGATTGACCGCATTAAGCATCAGCTCAATCGACAATAGAATGATGACCGCATTCCGTTTCACAAGTGCACCGTACAAGCCGATGCAGAACAAAATCGCAGCCATCGTTAAATACGAAGATAACATGTTAGTCCGCCTCCTTCTTCGCAAGCACGATCGCGCCGATAAAGGCAACCGTCAGCAGCACTGAAACAAGCTCGAAAGGCACGACATAATTCGTGAACAGCAGCTTGCCAATTTCCATCGTGTTATCGACCGCTGCGTTTAGCGGCGGCGAAGGCTCTGGGAATTCCGATTGGCGGATGGCGTAGAACAAAATGCCGAACAGCGCCAGTGCTCCGATTGCCGTCAGCGTCTCATGCAAGGGGCGCGGACGTTCCGTTTCCCCATCCTGGTGCTTCGTCATCATAATGCCGAAGATCATCAGAATGGATACCGCGCCAGCGTAGATAAGCACTTGAACGAATGCAAGAAATTCCGCCTGCAGCAGCACGAACATGCCTGCAATTCCGAGGAATACAGCAGCGAGCGAGACAACCATGTGAACGACCTTCGTGAAGCTGACCATCAGCACCGCACCGCTAATAATAAGTACCGAGAAAATGAAGAAGGCGACAAATTCACCCGTAAAATCCACGTTAAACATCGGCTACTTCGCTCCTCCCTTGGCTGCAGCGGGAGCACCAATATTGTTATTGTCCTGACGGACGTTGTTGTTGTTCTCGTCCAGCCATTTCAAGTCTTTGAACAATTCATCACGGCTGTACGACGCTAATTCGAAATTGCCTGTCATGACGATCGCTTCCGTCGGACACACTTCCGTACAGAGATCGCACAGAATGCAAATTTCAAAATTGATGTCATACGTGTCGATGACCTTCCCTTTCTTCTCCGGGTCCGGATTCGCTTTACCGGTAAGCGTGATGCACTCCGTTGGACAAATACGGACGCACTGGTTGCACACGATACATTTGTCCGGCTCAAAATGCTGGATACCGCGGTAACGGTCCGGCATGATGATGGGCACATCGGGATAGGAAGTGGTAACTTTTTTCTCGGTCAATGATTTAAGCGTGACACCAAGCCCTTTTAAGAGACCTTTCATTCCCTCATCCCTCCTGTCTTCATAAGCGTTATTTCACGAACAGCTCCATGTAAACCGCTGTAAGAAACACATTCAAGATTGCAACCGGGAGCAGCACCTTCCAGCCAAGTCCCATCAGCTGATCAATTCGGATACGCGGCATGGTCGCCCGGATCCAGAACAGGAAGAACACGATAAAGGAGAACTTGAGCAGGAACCAGATGATGCCCGGCACAAAGTCTAGGAACGGGAACGGTGCATGCCAGCCGCCGAGGAACAATACCGTCGTGAGTGCCGCTATTGCGTACACATACACATATTCCGTCAGCATGAAGAACGCGAAGCGGAAGCCGCTGTACTCGACGTGATAGCCGGCAACAAGCTCCGATTCCGCCTCTGGCAAGTCGAACGGCGTCCGGTTAAGCTCCGATACGGCTGCGATAATGAATACGATAAACCCAATAATTTGTGGAATGAAGTTCCACTGCCAGAACCAATCGCCTTGCTGCTCGGCAATCGAGCGCAGGTTGAGCGAGCCCGACATCATAATAACGCCGACGACGGAGATGACGAGCGGCACTTCATAGCTGATCATCTGCGCAGCAGAGCGCATACCGCCGAGCAGCGCGTATTTGTTGTTGGACGACCAGCCGCCAAGGACGATCGCAATCGTTGAAATGCCCGAGAGCGCGACATAGTAGAGAAGCCCAACGTTGATATCGGCAAAATACAGCTTCTGCGTATACGGAATAACTGCGAGAACGGCAAACGCAGGAACGTATGCAAGCGCTGGAGCCAAGATGAACAGCGCCCTGTCTGCTTTGCGCGGAATCGTGTCTTCCTTTATGAGCAGCTTGGTAATATCGGCGACGGATTGCAGTAATCCCCAAGGTCCAACCCGGTTCGGGCCGATCCGGTACTGCATCCAGCCGATTACTTTACGTTCGAAGAAGATCGCGTAGGTTACGAAGCCTAATACGATGACAAGCAGGATGACGCCCCATAGGAAGAACAGCAGCGCATTGCCCCAAGTCAACGTTTCATCTAGCCAGGACCCCATTAGCAGTCAACCTCCCCGACGACAATGTCGATGCCGCCCAAAATGGTAATGAGGTTCGTCATTGTCTCCCCAACGAGCAGCTTCGGCAAGATTTGTAGATTCACAAAAGACGGACGACGGAATTTCAGCCGATAAGGCTCTGCTTTGCCCTTCGAAACGATATGGACACCGATCTCGCCGCGCGGCGATTCAATCCCCACATAGAGTTCACCTGCTGGCGGACGAATAACGCGAGGCACTTTGCCCATCACTTCGCCGGAGGACGGGAACTGCTCCACCGCTTGCTTCAAGATGCGAAGCGATTGGCGAATCTCCTCAAGCCGGATCAAGTAACGGTCGTAGCAATCGCCTTTCTTGCCGAGCGGTACATCGAACTCGAAGCGATCATATAAGCTGTATGGCTTCGCCTTGCGCAAGTCCCAGTCCACGCCTGTGGAACGGAGATTCGCACCAGATAAGCCATAATCGATAGCGGTCTGCGCATCATAGGCGCCGATGTTCTTGATACGCGCAAGGAAGATTTCGTTGCCGCTGACAAGATTGTTATACTCGCCTAGCTTGCCTTCCATATATGGGAGGAACTCGCGGACTTTATCAATCCAGCCGACAGGCGCATCCCACTTGACGCCACCAACTCGCATATAGTTGTAAGTCAGGCGGGCGCCGCATAGCTCGTTGAACAGGTTAATAATGATTTCGCGATCGCGGAAAGCGAACAGAAACGGGCTCATCGCGCCGATATCGAGCAAGTATGTGCCCCACCATACCAAATGGCTGGCAACGCGCTGCAGCTCCATTACAATTAGCCGCATGAACTCGGCGCGCTCCGGCACTTCAAGCCCCATCATCTTCTCAACGCCGTGACAGAGCACGTAGTTCGTCGTCATCGCCGACACATAATCCATCCGGTCGGTATAAGGAATAATTTGCGTATAGTTCAAATCTTCCGCAAGCTTCTCTGTTCCCCGGTGCAAATAGCCCATAACCGGAGTCGCTTCCGTTATCACTTCACCGTCAAGCTTGACGATAATGCGAAAAACGCCATGCGTGCTAGGATGCTGCGGGCCGACGTTAAGCAGCAGTTCTTCTGTACGAATCACGGCTCATCACACCTCCGGGTCTAGCGGTACGTAATCTTTGCGCAGCGGATACCCAACCCAATCGTCAGGCATCATAATGCGCCGCAAATCGGGATGGCCCGGAAAATCAATTCCGAGCAAATCGTAGATCTCGCGCTCGTTCCAGTTCGCCGTATCCCAGATCGGAACAACCGATGGAATCTCAGGCTGCTCGCGGTTTGTCTTCACCTTCACGGCAAGCTCGTTCTTCGTCTTCAGCGATACGAGATGGTAGACGACTTCCAGATGCGTCTCATAATCAACGCCAGAGACATTGCGCAGGTAGGAGAAGCTCTGCGCTTCATGCGTCTTTAAGAGACGACAAGTCTCGACCAAACGATCCGCGCGAATGATAAGCGACGGCATATGATCGTTCAGTTCATTTATGTAAGCTTCTTCAATCGCATCATCAGCAACCGACACACGAATAAGTGTTGCTACTTCATCAAGCTGCGGCTGCTTCGGCGACGGTGCCTTCGGCTCTGCCGGTGCCGCTTCGCCGCCTTCAGCTGCCGCCTTGGCCGCAGCTCGCGCCGCGCGCGCTTCCGCAGCAGCGGCAAGCTTCGCCGCTTTCTCCGGATCCTCCGCTCCGCCAGCTCCAGCTGTGGCTGGCGCAGCAGCAGGCGCTTCGCCGCCGCCCTCGGCCGCAGCCTTCGCAGCTGCTCTTGCGGCGCGCGCTTCCGCGGCCGCCTTCAGCTTCGCTTCGCGCTCCGGATCGACCGCTGGCGCGGGAGTGGCATCCGCTGCCGGTGCGCTCGGCGCAGCATCCGCTGCGGGCTTCGCCTCGCTCGTTGCCTCCGCTGCCGCTGGCTCCGCGACTTTCGCTGCTTCCTCGCTCGCCGCTTCCACAGGCTCAGTCGCTTCCGCCGCCGCAGGTGCAGATGCTTCTGCAGCCTTCGCTTCACTCACCTCTTCGCGACTAGCCTCCTCGCTCTTCGGCTCAGCGGACTGCTCCTTCTCTTTCTCGTCGCTCATCGGTTCGTCACCCGCTTCCCGGTCTTCGCCTCGTAGCGGATTTTCTCCTGAAGCTTGTTAATACCGTAGATAAGTGCAGCCGGGTTCGGCGGGCAGCCCGGGATATATACATCGACGGGCACGATCTGATCGACGCCCTTCATAACTGCGTATGAACGAACATAAGGCCCGCCTGCAGTAGCGCAGGAGCCCATTGCAATGACCCATTTGGGCTCAGGCATCTGGTCATAAAGACGACGAAGCAGCGGTCCCATCTTCTTCGTGACGGTACCAGCTACAATCATAACGTCCGATTGGCGCGGCGATGTGCGGAACATAACTCCGAACCGGTCCAGGTCATAATGCGATGCACCTGTCCCCATCATCTCAATTGCACAGCAAGCAAGTCCGAACGTCAGTGGCCACAGCGAGTTGCTGCGCGCCCACGCCTTCAATTGCTCCAGAGTTCCCATAAACACATTGCGTTCCAGCTCTTGTCTCTCTTCTGGGGTAATCGACTCTAAATTGAATTCCATTTGAGCACCTTCTTCTTCCAGGCGTAGAGTAATCCAATTAACAATAATCCCGTAAATATCGCCATCTCGACAAGCACAAATAAGCCGAGCTGCTTATAAGCAACGGCCCACGGATATAAGAAAACGGTTTCCACATCGAAGATTACGAACATGAGCGCAAACAGATAGTAGCGCACATTAAAACGGACTTGACCCTCCCCTACGGGTTCGTTCCCGCTCTCGTAGGTCGTCTTCTTCTCTTCATTCGGTTTGTTTGGACGCAATAGTCGCCCAACGGCCAATGCGACCACGGGAAGCAGAATACCGAGAAGAATGAAGATGGCCACAATAACGTAATTGTTGATGTACTTCTCCACTATTTTCGCCTCCATTGTTATGGATCTGCAGGGCGGGATCGGTGCTGCTAGCTTGGTCAAATTTCCCTCACAATTATAACAAAAGCTACCACTTGCGTCTATGACGGAGTTGAATGCGCTTCCTTTCGACAAATTTTGGAACGCGCTAGTAAAGTCAGCCTCCATTAGGATAAGCCGTTACTGGTAAAAATATGCAGGTTTGAACAACAAAAAGACTCCCACTTCACCGATAGGCCGGCGTAAATGAGAGCTTTTTTACACAAATCACATATTCCGTTATATCGCGGTTGTATTACCCGGTCGTTCTTCCGTCAGCGCCGAGGCGGCTGCGACACCGTCGCTCATTACTGCTGACTCCGCCGCGGCTTCCGCCTCTTCGCGGGCTTTGGCCTCTGCCAGAAGTGCCAGCTTTCGCTGCCTCGCGAGCAGTACGAACACCATCACATAGTACAGCCAGTATAGCGCGAACTCCTCCAAAGAAGGGTCCTGCGTATAGCCGAGGAACGCTTTGAAGAAGATACCGATCTGCCCGTTCAGTATCGGATGATGCCCCGTATCACGGATGTAATTCGTTTCGTCAATCGGATGCTCCGGCATGAACCAGGTTAGGTCATACATCGCTCCGAACTCGCCGCCAGGCGTCTTATAAAGGCTATCGATAATGCGCAAATCCTGCATCACGCCAATCGCCTGAACGAACAGGCCGGCAGCAATCATAATTAGGAACACGCTCGTGAGCTTGAAGAAGGTGCCGATCTTAATTTTCTTGCTGCCTTTGAATACGGCAACGCCGAGCAGTCCTGCCGCGACAAGTCCGGCCAAAGCGCCCCAGCTCTGAATCGCTTGCGAAATGTCGCCACCGGAAATCGCCGCGAAGAAAAAGACCGTCTCCACCCCTTCACGCAATGTGACGAGGAAGGAGTGCACAATCATATTGATTGCGCCGCCGGCACCGAGAATGAGCGCCACTTTATTTTGCAGCTTGCCTCGCATCTCTTGGTTCTGCTTGCCCATAAACAAGATCATATGCGTTAACAACCCCGATGACACAAGCAAAATGCCAATACGCAAATATTCTCTGCTGCCCATTGTCGCATATCCGTCGAGCACGATCTGGAACACGAGCGCAACGCCAAGGCTGGCGAGGATCGCCATGAACACCCCGACCCACACCCACTTATTCCATTTGCTCTGCCCGATCCGATTCAAGTACGTAATGATAATGCCGACAATAAGAATCGCTTCGAACGCCTCGCGGAATGTGATGAGAAACGCTTGCAAATTCATGGAACGCTCACTCCTTAATCCTTCCTAAATACGCATACCCGCCCTGCGAAGAGGACGGGCAAGCATGGGTGCAGCTAGTGAAAGACGTCTATTTAATAACGATGATTTGACCTTTGTCGAAGTAAATGTGGTTGCCGGAAAGCTCAGCAATTGCACGAAGAGGAAGATAAGTGACATTGTCCTTCACTACAACCGGCTGATCCAGCTTGTAGTCAGCGATCGCTTCGCCATTCTTCGTTACAACGTCACTGCCAATTGTAAGTCCCAGTGTGACGCCGTCCTTTGTTACTTTTGCCGTCTTCGTAGCGTTATCGAAGCTCACCGCGAAGCCAAGCAGCTCCAGGTAACGAGTCGGTACGAGTGTGCGGCCAGATGACTTCTGGATGAACGAAGGCGTTACATCTTGCGCTTTACCGTTCACAGCGACCTGCTTGTCGCCGGCTTTAAACGTAATGCCGTCGAGTTGTACAGCGTAGGAAGCCATTTGGTAACCGATCGCGCGAACTTTGTCCGCATCGCCTGCAGCGGATGCAGCAAGAATATCATCATTCAGATGTTTAGCTTCTGCATATACGCCCGGTGCGTAGAACGGCTCCAGTGCTGCGAAGAAGCCATACAGTTCGCCGCCTGTGCCAGCTGCGCCTGCTACGTCTTTCTTCTCCAGCTTCTCAAGAATTTCGATTGTGTACGCACTTACTTTAGCAACGTTGCAACGGATGATCGCTTGGCGAATCGCAACTGCATCAATTTGCTTCGCATCGCCTGAACCGAATGCTTTGTAGACAACATCTGCATCGGCAGCGTCGCCGCCATGCAGGTAACCATAAACGCTCATGAAGTAGAAGTAACCTTCGATTACAGTTGCAGGCTGCTCGTCAGCAGGCAGGCTCTTCATGCGGTCTGCTTGTGCAAGCGTTGCAAGATTGAAGAGTTTGATCAATGTTTTGTCGAGCAATTGACGGTGAACGTTAAGCTGCGTCACGTCTTTGTTATCGATATCGGATTTGAAAGCAGGGAATACGGTTTGGTTCAACAATGCGGAGATTGTTGTGCCATAAGTGCTGTCAACCATCTTCGCTGTAGCGTCTAGCACATCCGTGTAAACAAGCGCTGTCTTCGAGATGAAAGCTGTAGCGCTAGCTTGATCGCCTGCTGTCAGAGCACCTTTAGCGCCTGTGTTTGTCAGGTTCTTAATCAGGAAGTAGAAGTACCATTGCAGACCTTTATCAACAGCTTGCTCTGCTTGAGCATATGTAAGCTTGCCTTCTACGGCATTATTCAGAACGAAGCTAATGTTTTCGTTGATGACAGGGTCACCGGCCTTGATGCTGCCATCAACGCCAAGTACGTTCTTCTCAAAATCAGCAATGTATTGCGCCTTAATGTCGGCGATAGGTTTCTTCTGCTCAAACATGCCCAGGATGTTCTTGTAACCAGCTAATTGTGGAGCAACGTCTGTGTTAACCGGTGCCTTCTGTGGTGTATCGTCTGCAAAAGCGGTTGCTGCAAAAGCAAATACCGCGGCCACCACCATAGAAATGGTAATCAGGATGGACAATGACTTCTTAAATCGGTTCATTAGTTCAACTCTCCCAATAATAGATTTAAATAATTCCAATAGAAACGGCTTACGCCGACTTTTGGTACGAAGAAAAGATGAAGTGATGTGCTTAGAAAATACCTTTACGGCGGGCCCACCATACAGCCCCTGCCCCTACAAGAACGACGCCTGCAATGACGCTGATCGTTATAGCTGGGTTGGTCTTGCTCTCGTGGGCCATTGGCGCATGCGCCTTCGTCCCGTCAATCACTTCCGGCTCAGCTGCTGCTGCTGCATCAGCCGTTGCCGTATCATCTGCTACTGCAGTGTCGTTGCCGCTTGATCCCGTGTTGTTGGTCGCTTCCGCATCATTCGTCACAGCTGCATTATCAGCGGTATCTGCTGCCTTGGTGTCGTCAGCCGCTTTATTCGCATCATCTGCCGGAGCTTGCTCTTCAGCATCCGCATTCGATGATTGATCCGGTGCTGCCGCATCATCTGCAGGCGCTTCAGCTGATGTTTCCTTGCTAGTATCGTCCGTGGCTGATTTATCCGTCGTGTTCGTACTCGTGCTTGTGTCTGTGCCGGACTTGCTATCATTAGCTGCCGGCTTATCGGATGCTGTCGAGCCAGAGGTCGTTGCGCTCTTATCAGGCTTGTTATCGGATGGCTTCGTTGTGCTCGAGCCAGCTGTGCTGCCTGTGCCCGTTGACGGCTTCGTTGTGCTGCCTGTCGTCGCGCCTGTTGACGGCTTCGTTGTGCCGCCTGTCGATGTGCCGGTTTCCGGTTTCGCGGTGGTTCCGGTTCCCGCAGCAGGCTTCGACGGCTCCGCCTTGTAAGGCGTGAACGGGAACAGTGGTCTAACCGCACTGTAAATCCGGTTAACCGCTGCTTTCAACGCCGCTTCATCCGGGTCCTTCTTGCCGACGCCGAACAGTCCCGGATTGCCGATCGCATCGAGTGCAACGTCAAAATCCTTCGTGAGGCCGTCCAGCTTCGCCGAGGAAAGCTTCGACTCCGCATAAGGTGACAACGTTTCAAACGTCGCGCGCGCCTTCGCAAGAAGCAGCTTCGCCTTCGTGTAATCGCTATAATCGTGAAGCGCGTTCTCAAAGCGGCGATCTAAATTCATGATGAGAATTGCCTTGTAGTTGGCAATCGTCTCAGTTGTCTTACGTGCTTTGAAGTCCGCATCTAGCGTTGCCGCGACGGATTCGCCAAAGTGCGAAGCGATCTCGTCACGCCGTTCTTTATGTGCTGCTTGTGCTGTGTTCCAATCAACCGGTGACTTCCCAAGCGATGAAACGACCAGCTTGAACGTCTCAGCAACATCCTCGGTATTGGCATCGCCGTACGAGTAAGCCCACACACTCGTCGGAGCCAAGACCAGAAAAATCGCGACAACCAGCGTTGCGATTCTCATTGACCTTATGCGCATGATTGCAATTCACCTTCCATAGTTCATAATCGCCATGCAGTGACTCCCAATAATTCTCAGAGGCCACGCTAGTAATGATAATCATTTTCAATTAGAGTGTCAATAGATAAGATTGCACAAAAAAAATTGGGCATTCTGTCTGGAAATGACTTCTAGTTGCGGTGGTGTGTACAGTGGGAAAATCAAAAATAGTTCGTTATATCGGGCTGATTTCGGAGCAAGTAATGGAAAAATCCACGAGTGGTTTGGACATAGATGAGGGTGGGAAAATCCACAAGTGATTTGACATAGTTGAGAGTGGAAAAATCCATTATAGCGCTAGAAAGGAGTGATTGCTCTCTCGTGCCACACGAGCAGGCACGAGAGCTCATGGAGAAGATATTGAGAGAGAGTAAGGATGCTGATTGAGAGCAAATATGCTTTCTTGGCAAGGAATTGGTTGAAACCCTGAGAGTCGGAATACGCTACTCTCACTTCAAAAACAGCCGCAGTTCTACTCCGAGAGACGGGATATCGAACTCTCAGTGCCCAGGCCCCCGCCTAAATGGTGTTTTGAAGCCAAAAACAGCCGCACTTCTACTCCGAGAGACGGGATATCGGACTCTCAGTGCCCAAGCCCCCGCCGAAATTGTGATTTGAATATAGATGAGAGTGGGAAAATCCATTATAGATTTTGGCTGTTAGTAAGTGGTTCCGCGGGCAGAGTCTAACGTGCTAGTTACGGAGTCTTCTCACCGATCCACCTGTACAAAGTGATCTCGTTGTAGACGGGCTCAAAGAGCGGGTCGCTGCGATAGACCGCGATCGGCTGCACCTTGTCCCGCAGCGAGCCGACCTGCGCTTCGAAGCCTTGCAGCACATGATCGGTCAATAAAATCTCTGCCGTCGGATCTGCCTGCACATCTGCGAGGAAGTACGAGTATGTCTCAATCCGCCGGTTCGTCACCGGGCAATGCAAGTACTGGAGGACGCGCATTTCCTCCCACGTGTATACGACGAACCGATGGTCCGTATGGCTTGCCGCAAGCTGGCGAAGCCCCTGCTCCAGCTGGTAGACGGCAGGCGCTTCTTCCGCCTGCCGTGCAACCAGCGCGCTGCCTGCGACCGCTTGCAGCGCAATGACGCAAGCGGCGCAGAGCGCGCCCGCCGCTTGCAGCCCGCGGCGTATGCGCGCGCCGCGCTCTTGCTGCGCAGCAGCCGGCGCAGCCGCGCAGCACATCGCAAGCAGCAGCCATATCACGCCGATTAGCGGCGTGATATGGCGTGGCTTGTCGATGTTCTGCGCCAGCAGCGCCCAGGCGCCGTAGGCGCTCGCGAGCACAGCGAGCGCCCCCGGCAGCGCCGGGCGGCATAGCCATGCCGCCGCCCGGGGCGCCAAAGGCGCGCGCGTGCGCGCGCTGCCGCGGGGCGGGCGTGCCGCCCCCGCGGAGAGCACAGCGGCGAAGGTGAGCCCCGCCGCCGCTGTGAGCAATACCGTGGACCGAGCGAACATGCCGGTCCACAGCACGTTGTCGCCAGCGAAGCGCAGCAGCCGCGCGGCGAAGCTGATCTGGGCGGCGGAGGTTACGCCGCCGCCCCATTCACTGAAATGGCCCTCCGTGAAAGCGAGGGCCAGCTGAATAAACCCGCGCAGCCCGCCTTCGCTCAGGGCTAGCCCTGCCACCCACAGCAGCTCGAAGCCTGCCGCGAGCAGCACGAACAGAACCGCACGCGGCATCACCCGCATCCCCTGCCGCCGCCAATTCAGAATATGCAGCGCCATCAGCCAGAGCAGGCCGAAGCCGAAGGCGACAAAGGACAGCCTGATTCCCATCATCAGGCTGAAGAAGAACAGCGCTGCCGCTGAGCGTCCCCAGGAGCGCCGCTCCATTGCCCGCCACCAGCTCCACAGAAACCACCACAGCATGGCGATCCCTGCCGCCTCCGACATCGGCCGCACCGCCTGAAGCCATAGATACGGGGCTGTCAGCACGAGCAGCACCGTAAGCGCCGTCCATAACGGCGACAGCAGCCTCCTCGCAAGCAGCCAGAGCGGAATAACGGACAACGCAAGCAGTCCAATGTTCAGCGTGTCATAGGCGAGCACCGGATTTTGCACGAACCGCTGCACTGTCATTGCCCCCGCCACGAAGTACGGATACCCAGGGAAATGCGGCTGCATCGCGAGCAGATCGAACCGGCTAAGCGCCAGCACAAAATCAACCTCATCCCAGCTCCCCGCAAACGGACTCCGGTGCCGCAAACTGAACAGCAGCCAGAGCAGCACCACAACAACAACAGAAGCCGGTGCGACGACCGACTTCACAACATTCTTATAGCTGCGCTCACCCCGCAGATGATTCCCATCTCGCCACCGCACCCTACCACCACTCCATCCAAGCAATAGCTCTTGCCCTTGTTCCTGCTTGCCCTGTTTTCCACTTTTAGCTAGTGACAAGCACTCTTGCTCTTGCTCTTGCTCTTGCTCTTGCTCTTGCTCCTACTATCCCGCTTTCAACCAGCGCCCTGCCTCACCATTCAGCCAGCCCTACTTCTCCACACTTGCCCCGCGCACAGCAACCCGAGCCTTCTTCAGCGCAGCAGCCCGTTTCCTGCCCACAGGACGGCGCATTTCTTTCCATACCGCTGGCAGTACATTTGTCATATATTTATTGAACTTGATGAACGATTCGCCATGCTCGCGCACCTGATACGTAATTGGCACCTCTTCCATTCTGAAGCCTTGGCGGATCAGATTAAGCGTCAGCACCTGCGCGTAGTTGTAATCATGGATAATTTCAGCCCGCTCCATTGCCGCTCGCGAGAAGCCGCGCATGCCAGACTGGCCGTCCCAGATCATCCGACGCAGCAGCAATGCCTGCAGCAGCGTGAAGCAGTAATTGCCGAGTCGGCGGTGCAGCTTCATCCCACGGATAACGCCTTTAAACCGCGACCCCATCGTATAATCGGCGCGCCCCTCCCAGATCGGAGCGACAACGCCAGGAATCTCCTCTGCCGGATATTCGTTATCTGCATCAATCATGAGTCCAATATCGGCGCCGAGGCGCACACATGAGGCAAGCCCCTCCCGAACCGCAGCACCCAACCCCCGATTACGTGCAAATGAAACGATATGCTCCGCACCCGCACCTCTTGCTTCCTCCACCGTACCGTCAGTTGACCCATCATCAATGACGAGCACCTCCACCTGCCAGTCCGGATGCGGCTTGCGCGGAATACGAGCGATTACTTTGGCGATATTGCCTTGTTCGTTATGCGCCGGCAGGAATACGACCAGCTTCTTTTTCTCCATGCTGCCCAGCTTCTTTCTTTGGTTTAATCGTCTGGCTCGTTTCAAAAGCGTCAATCAATACCGGTCCGCGACTATGACTCGGCAGCGGCGCATCTAGCAAGTAGCTGAGCGTCGGCGCCACCGATACAAGCGACTGCTTGGCATCAACCTTGACGCCCTGCCGCACGTTCGGACCATACATGAAGAACGGTACGTACCGTTCGCCCTCGTCCAAATGACCATGTCCGCCGATCCCATCGGCCTGTCCATGATCGGCGCATACGATGAACGTCGCATCCTCTGCGTGCCCTTTTACCTCAAGCCATTGTACGAACTCATCAATGAGCGCGTCAGCCTCCTCAATCTTTTGCCGGTACTCGTCGTACAGTGCGCCCATGCTATGTCCGGTCTGATCCGTTGCAATGAACTGCACAATCAAGAGATCTGGGTTCTGCTCCGCCATTATGAGCTTCGCGCGCTCCATAATGTTACGGTCGGCTTTATCGTTATGCATAACCGCCGTGACACTCTCCACATCATCACCCATGGAGTCGATTAGATGTGCAATGCCGAGCAGCCGCCCGACTTTGCCAACCTTCCGCAAGCTGTCGAAGATGGATTCGACCTTAATGCCGAGCTTCCATACCATATTGGACGTAATCCCGTGCTCGCGCGGATAAGTCCCCGTAAACATGGAAGAGAAACAGACGACCGTTCTTGCCGGATACAACGTCTCCATCTGCGTATATTCCGTACCTTCAGCCCGCCACCTTTTTAGAAAAGGCGCATTCGCCTCCTCGAACCGGTCCTTCCGCATGCCGTCAATAACAAGCACGAACACCTTGCCTTTGGCCGGCTGCTCCGGCGCTGGTACGGGTACTGTATAATTCGGAATTTCTTTCGGCTTCCAATCAAACAAATTGCGGTGCAGAATGAACGCATAAACTGCGATACCAACGAAGAACAAGCAGTAGCTGCCCCAGCCAAAATCACCTGCAGACCCGCTTCCATCCGCCCAATAACCGCCAGCCACGTCAACAACGAAGAGAAGAAGTAGAAACTTCGGTAGCTGCTCCTGAGCATTGCCGCTCGTGGAATCGCTGTTCTTCAACACGAGCTTCCAGAACCGTTTGAAATTCCACCATGATGTTCCGATCCTTAAGTGGTAATAGAACGTCCCCCAGAAGTAGATCGTGAAGAACAGAAACAGCAGTGTCGCTGTAGCATAGAGCCCCATGTCAAGCGGTGCATCACGCCACAGCACGAGCGCTGCAACGACCGGAAGCCATAGATAGTTACGCAGAAACAGTGGAAAATCATAATAGAAATACAGCGCAAATAGCGGAAGTGCTGCAAGCAGCCCGAACATGAACTGCAACCAGAAGCTTGCCATCCCCCACTGATTCATATGATACAGCGCGTATGAACCGGTGACGAATATGGGCGTGAACGGCTTCCCCTCATTCAGCAAATTCCAGCAGCGCGCCGCTACAATCTCAAACCTCGACGCCTTCTTCATTTCACTTTCCCCTCTCTCCCAGGTGGCTGCAGCCATGTCCGCAGCTCTTTCACCGTGACGGCGCTCATCGCAAGCGATATCGCACCTGTAACATAAGCAAACACAAATTTAAAACCATGCGACAACAGCGCCGCGGCAAAAGCTTCATTGCCCGAAACACCTAGCACGCCAAGCGATGCTGTCAGTGTCGTTTCGTAAGTCCCAATACCGCCTGGCGTAATATGAAACAGCTGCCCGGCGATCGTCATGCTCGTTACCCATATCGCTTCGAATGGGTTTATCGGCAGGTCAAGTACCTTCGTTACGCCGTACACGACGGCTCCTTCTAGCAGCCAGCTTAGAAGCGTTAGCAGCGCCGCAGCCGCTCCCCGTTTAGAAGCCAGTGTCGATTGCAGCTTGGCATAATGCCGATGCATAAGAGCGGCAATGCCTTTACGTTCAGCTCGAGCCTTCTCGCCAATTCGCCGACGCCGCTCGATCAGCAGCAGTACTACCACTCCAAGCACAAACACCGCCGCGACAACTAGTGACCAAGGCGATGCCTCCAGGCCAAGCAGAAGCGCGCCAACCGAACCGATGAGGAGCAACGAGGCCATATCGAGAACTCTCATCACTGCGACCGAGTGCAGCGCGTCATCCCAGCGCATCTTAGCTGTTCTCGCGAGCAGTCCTGCTCGTGCCAAGTCTCCTAGCTTCAGCGGCAGGACATGATTCACAAGCAAGCTCACTAGAAGCGGATGTACGTAGATAGACAAACGATCCATCTTATCCCGTCCGGCATAGAGACGCCAAGCGAGCGCTTTAAAGACGAAAGACAATGCATAGCCGCCCGTCATAAGCAGCAGCATCCCCGGCGCATGCAGCAGCTTGACCACACTGTTCCCGATCGCTTGACCATGAAAATATCGCCACGACAACCATATGAAGCAGGCAGCCATGAGCAGCCCGACTGCACGTATACCTATTTTGCGCATATGTACTCCTGTAAGCTCTACTCAATCCAAATTTAATGAGAACTATTATCAATCAGTATAGAAGGGGATACAGGGCTACGTCAAACCTTTTTCCATTACATCGGATATGACAAAGTTCTAACGTTCACATGACTACATTCCCCGTATCCCATGACAAGGTTCTGTTTACACATCGAACATTTTCATCAAAAATAGTTATGTAAGCGCTTTATGTAATGTGTGAGGAAGGAAATTGTAAGGTTCAAAGTTTGGTTTTCAATATGAGAGGAGGAAGCTTGAATGACGAAGCATGCACGCAGCAGATGGATATCCGTTGTCTTATCTCTAGCTATTTTACTTGGTTTGCTTAGTTTCTCATCATCCGCAAATGCAGCATTTGGAGACCGCATTACGATTACTGGAACAAAATTCTATGCCGGGGGCCAGCAAATCTTCATGAACGGGGCTAATACGCCGTGGAACAGCTGGAATGATTTTGGCGGTTCGTTCGACTACAATTGGTGGAACAATCACTTCGCTACGCTTCACAGTAATGGGGTAAATGCAACAAGGGTTTGGATTACATGCAACGGAGAAGTGGGCATCAACATTAACAGCAACGGTCAAGTGACAGGTGCAACAACCGCTCATTGGAGCAACCTCGACAGCCTGTTCCAGATCGCTCAGAACAATGGCGTCTACATTATGGCGACACTCATGTCATTTGACCACTTCAATAACAGCCACACGAACTACCAAAGCTGGCGGAACATGCTAGGCAGCGACTCTAATATTGACTCCTACGTCAACAACTATCTTATCCCCTTCGTTAATCGTTACAAAAGTAATCCGTATCTCTGGTCCATCGATCTCATGAACGAGCCGGACTGGGTGTATGAGGATGCGAACAACGGACAAATCTCCTGGGATCGCCTGCAAACGTATTTTGCCAAATCAGCTGTCGCCATTCACCAGAACAGCAGCATTTTGACTACGGTTGGCCTCGGAATGGTCAAGTATAACAGCGCAACAGCAAGTGGCTCAAGCGGCAACAAGATCAGCGACGCCGCACTCCAAGCCAAAGTAAGCAGCACTCTCGCGAAAGTCGACTTCTACTCACCGCACTATTACCCTTGGCAGGATCCTTACTGGGGTATTCCATTCTATGTAACGCCTTCGTCATGGTATCTCGTATTCGATCGGCCAGTTGTCGTCGGCGAATGCCCTGCACTTGGCTCAACGGGACATACGCTCACGAGTGACTTCTCCAACGCCTATACGAACGGCTACGCAGGCGTCATGCCGTGGACCTCGAACGGCGTCGACAGCAATGGCAACATGACCAATCTCTCACCGGCTACATCTGCCTTTGCCAGTAGCCATAACTCGCTAGTCTTCCCTGTAGCAAGCGGCGATACCGCCAAATTTAACTTCGAGAGCGGTTCTCTACAAAGCTTCTACGGCACGAACAGCTTGACGGTTGCTTCGAGCACAGACCGCGCATATGCAGGCAGCAACTCCTTGAAAATGACTGTCAATGCGACAGGTGCAGCCACTTACTACGCTCAGCTGGATAACCCCTCTGGTCTGACCGCAGGCAGTACCGTCACCTTCCGCATCTGGGTTCCAAGCGGCGCCGCCATTACCTCTGTCCAGCCATTCATCCAGAGCAACGCCTGGGCATGGCACGGCAATTACCAAGTTTACTCCGGCCTGACGAAGAATGCTTGGAATACAATAACCGTGACTATTCCATCGACTGCGCCGACGCCTATGAAACTAATCGGAATTGAACTCAAAACGAGCGGCGCTTGGAGCGGCAGCATCTATGTAGATAGTATCAACTAATTTCGTTTCAACGCAAAAAAGGCTCCCTACGCGTTCGCGTAAGGAGCCTTTTAAGTGATGCCTAGGGATTATGCCATTCCCTGCATAATTACTCTGCCAGCCTCAACTTGGCTGTTAAACTCATCTCGGTACGACTGAAGGACATCTGTACCGTACCCGTTAGCCTTCAGCTGCTTTTCCGTATCACTAATGATCGTATTGAATTTCGCTGTGCAAGAATCAAGCTGTGCATAGCCTTGGTTTTTCAACGTTTCCTTTACATTCGGATCATCCGTATTACTATATTTTATGGCGATTTTCATGAGCGCTGATTGGCAGTTGTTCTTCAATGTAGTCAGACGCTGCTCCGCATTCGCCTTGATGGACTCGTAAGTCGGCTTCTCAATAACGCCGCCTGCCCCTCCTCCAGTAGCGCCTCCGGTTGAATCACCACCTGCACCGCTGTCCGAAGTACCATTTCCATTACCGCCTGTACTTCCAGTACCGCTCGTATTACCAGTGCCTGTACCTGTCTCATCTTTTCCATGCTCTGCCCGGTATGTCTCAGACTCCGCAGTTACTTGCTTCTTCACCGCATCCCACTGAATCGCTGAGCCAACCGCCTCAGATAAGAAGCGAACTGGTACATATAATGCGCCATTCACGATGTAACCATTTTGTCCACTAGGCAGCAACTTTGCCTGGCCGTTCACTGCGAACTTCACCGACTTCGGCGTGAGCTGTACCGTTACTCCACCTTGAGCTGATACTTGATCGTTATGTGAAATGACATTTGTGAGATAGTCTTTCAAAATAACAGCTTCTTGTTTCGTCGGATCCGACACCGTCACTTTAAGCGCCTTTGAATCCCAATTCACGCTCTTCTGCAGCGCATACGATACGAAGCGAAGCGGCATATAGGACGTGCCATTAACTGCAAACACATATTGTCCCTCCGGCAGCGCAAGCTTCTGGCCATCGAAGATCATGTTGAAGCTACTTGTCTTGACTTTGACAGGAGCCACTGAAGCCGCGGACACGATCGAGTTAACCATGAGAACCAATGCTCCTAGCATGATTAGGGCAAATGATAGCTTCTTACTACATTTTCTGTATATCAATCTCGACACACCATCCTTTATTTATCCTTCTTTATTGCCTTTGCAATCGCACTAATAGCCGCCGCACGCGCGCTGCTCTTACCAGCCTCATACTCGGTACTCCAATTAGGCATTAGACCTGTACTAATCCCGGCACTTTCGTAGCTGGATTTCGCACTACTCTGGATTGTCTGAAACTGTGCATCGCAGGACGCCTCAGCCGCCACTACTTTGCCGAGGAACTTATCCTGCAAGGCTTTCAACGATACCTTCCCTGATGTACTAGCGAGAATTTCATTCAAAATATTATTGCTCTGAACTTTGCAGGTACCTGATAGAGCGCCCAGTTGAGTCTTAGTCTTGGCATCAAAGTCCTTCTTCTTCTGCTGCTGCTCCGCCGTTAATTCTTTATCTGTCTCAGTCGACGGCTCGTTATCTTTTGTTACTGCAGTCGCATCCTTCTGTGGTTCCTGCTTTACTTGATCCTTTGGCTTCGTCTGCATTTCTTCCCAAGCCTTGCCGTTCTCTTTCAACTTCTCTGGATCTCGCTCACCAACCCACTCAATTGGATAATCCGGATTAAGGATATTAAGTCCGATACCATATTGCTTGGTAATGTTCCTTAATGCGTTGATCTCTTCCTTCGTTAGCTTCGATACCAACATATCACGAATTTTTTGCTTCTCTTCTGCAGAGAGATCGTAGGCTGCATTTCCTTGCAAATAAGAAATTTGCTTCAAGTTAAGACCAGATTTCAGAAGAATGGCCGCAACGTCTAGCGCATCGTCACTCTTGATCTCTTGCCCGCCAAGCAGCTTACTTGCCTTCTCAACCGGCTTCTTAATAATGGCAGGAACCTTCCTCGGCTTGTCCTGTGCAGGCTTCGCGTCCGCTGTTTGATTCACTGCTACCGTTTCATCACTGTGCCGGGCTACGATATCATCAATATCCATTGATTTTATGTAGTAGTAAATGAACCCGACGAAAATCAGAATCGCGACAACGATAAAGGAGATCACACCAAGTGTCCACTTCTGCCACGTTTTCCACTTCTTCTTTCGCTTTGCCCTCTTCCTTGGCGGTTGTTCAATCTGCATCTTGTTAACAGCTCCTGTATAGCATGGAATTATGATTAGAAAGATAAATTCGGGCTACGTTCCTTCACGCCATTATTCATCTTTGGGCGGCCGATCGAGTAGTACGCGAACGGTGTTGCTTTTAAATCCTCTTCCCGATAAATGTTTCTGCCGTCAATCAAGTTCGGCGACTTCAGCCATCTCTGAACATCCGACAGTGGAGTCTCTATGAATTCCCTCCATTCGGTCAGGATACATAGCGCATCCGAATCAGCAGCCGCATCTTGTGCTGACTGACAATACTCCACTTCTGGACGATTGAACACCTTCTCAAAGTTAGAAGAAGCAATGGGATCGTATGCTTTCACCGTAGCCCCCCGCTCCAGAAGTGTTTCAATAATTTCAAAAGCCGGCGCGTCACGAACATCGTCCGTCTCCGGCTTGAAGGCAAGTCCCCAAATGCCAATCACTTTACCGGTAACATTACCCAGTAGCTCATCCAGCTTCCGAATCACATTGAATCGTTGATCGCGATTCACCTCGACAACTGACTTCAAGAGCTTAAAGTCATAATCCATCTGCCCAGCAATCTGAATAAGCGCTTGTGTATCCTTCGGGAAACACGAGCCTCCGTAACCGATACCCGCCTTCAAGAACGCTGAACCGATGCGGCGATCCATTCCCATGCCTTTCGCCACTTCCTCAACATCGGCTCCAACCTTCTCGCAAATATTCGCAATTTCGTTGATGAAAGAAATCTTCGTAGCAAGAAAAGCATTGGAAGCATACTTAATCATCTCGGCGCTGCGAACATCGGTAATCGTAATTTGATCGGTCAGTGGGCGGTGCAGCTCCGTCAGCACTTCCGCTGCACACTCACTTGTGGTGCCGATTATAATACGATCCGGATTCAACGTATCTTTAATTGCTGTACCTTCCCGGAGAAACTCCGGTACTGAAGCAAGGTCAAATGAACTTACCGCATGCTTCGCAATAATTGCTGCTACCTTCTCATTCGTACCGACTGGGACTGTGCTTTTCACAACTACAACTTTGTGGTCATGAACAGCGCGCCCAATATCCTCAGCTGCTTGTTCAATATAGGCTAGGTTCGCCTCACCGCTTGGCAAGGATGGCGTTCCTACCGCGATAATAATGATCTCGGAACGATTAACCGCAGTAGCCAAGTCGGTTGTAAAAGTTAATCGACCAGCCCCCACATTACTTGCAATTAGCTCCTTCAGACCAGACCTGGTTCATGAATCGGAACTTCGCCTTTGTTTAGCAAGTCGACCTTGGCCTGCACATTATCTACACAAATGACCTCATTCCCAAACCCCGAAAAACAAACGCCTGAGACCAAGCCCACATAGCCGGTACCAATAACCGCAAGCTTCATCCTTATTCACTCCTCACGCTTTACTCAATCTCATTTTCCCATGGAAATATTAAGACAGTGTTTGCTCAACTCCGACCAGGTGGAGTAGAGTTCCATAATCGTATCGTCATCTGAATCTCCACTATTGACCACAATCATTTCCATATCCGTTATAGCTCTCAGAGCATGTAGAGTCTTCATTGGAATATGTAGCGCATTGCCTGCTTTCACTTTCATCGGTATGCCGTTCTGTACGAATTCACCTTCACCCTTCACAATCGTCCAGACTTCTTCCCGATGAAGATGCATGAGATAGCTAAGGTTACGTCCTTCCTTAACCGCTATTCGCTTCGTTATGACGCAGCGGCCGTCTCCATAGCGATCGTTATCTAGGATCCGAGCCCAGCCCCATTCTCTCTCTTCGAACATTGGACCTTGATCGTAATTAATGAAGTCCTTAATTCGTGGACTAGCACTTTTATCCGTGACAAGAATACCATCCGGACTAACCGCTACAACCACATTAGAAACTCCAAGAATAGTAACCGGAATTTCAAGCTCATTTACTAGATGTGTATTGTGACAATCCTCACTGATGGTCCCTCTCCCAATCTGATTCTGACCCATCTCTTCCGTTAAGGTATTCCATGTGCCAAGATCCTTCCAATAGCCATCATAAGGTACAACGACGATGTTGTCCGTCTTCTCGACAACTTCGTAATCGAAGCTAATCTTCGGAAGTTCGTGATAACGTTGAACCAGCTGATCATATTGAACGGGGTACCCCTTCGCCTCCAGGATGTTAATGAGATAGCCCAGTTTGAAGGAGAATACGCCACAATTCCATAACGCATGCTGTTCAATCAAGTGAACAGCCGCTTCTTCAGATGGCTTTTCTCGAAAATGACTGACTTTCAATGCACCCTGCAAAACTTTGTGCTCACGTTCAGGGATGATGTAACCATACTTGGCAGACGGATAAGTTGGCTTAACCCCAATAAGAGCAAGGTCCGCCTGTGTCGCCTGGATCGTTTCTTCCAACTGTTTCACGGCATAAAAAAAGTGGCCCTCTACGTAAGGGTCCACTGGTAAGATTGCTATGACTTCGTCCAAATCCACTTTGGCGACTGAATATAAATAAGCTGCCGTTAAGGTAATGGCCGGGAACGTATCTCTTCGTTCAGGCTCAATAATAAGCGGCACCGAAGGTCCGATCTGTTTATGCATCATCTCAATCTGTGCTTTGCCTGTTGCTATGTAGCTGGAATCCGCTAAACCGCAATCACTAATCTGGTTCCATACCCGCTGCACCATGGAAACGAGTTCTTGCTCTTCGTTCTTTAGCACTTTCAGAAACTGCTTGGATCGGGCATCATTAGACAGCGGCCAGAGCCGCTTGCCGGAGCCGCCGGATAGGAGTACGAGTTTCATCTAATCACCTCAATTTTTTCTATCTTTTTAGCCTTACTCCATCTCTTACCCTTAAAGAAAACAATCGAAAATAATAGGAAACAAGACATGTATGCCATTCCATTTAGTAAATCTCCTCTTAAAAGGAACAATTGATACGCTGCTAAGAACGGAACTATAATTTGCAGTACTGAAATACTATTTTTCCTTCTTTGAGATTCAATGTACTTATGTTGTAAAATATAAGATACATATCCGTATAGTGCGAACATAACAATAACACCGAGAATACCAAAATTTACATAACTTTCCGCCCAAAAAGGTGATGAAAAATTCGTGAAATTGTAGCCTAAAGCTTCTGCTACCGTCTGTCCAGTCCCATACGGTTTATCTGGCCAAATCCCTCTAGGAAGCCAAAATAGAACAGCCCCTAAGAGTTGGTATCCATAAGACAAACCGTTTGATTTAACATAAATAATTGTATTGAGTAGTTGTTGAAAGGCGTCGTAATCTCCCTTTTCCGTTAATTGCTTAGTCATATTCTGTATGACAAGTGTTCCAGCAGATGAGTTCCTATAAACATCAGAATAAGGAAAAACAATTAGCAATAAAATAACCAAAGAAATAATCCATAACGCAGAAGAACTTTTACGCCAACGAAAAATAATAAAACATAGAGCTATTGCAACAGAACCAAACCAATATCTTGCATTAGAGATAGGATTACTAATTAATATATTTGTAATAAATAGAATAGCTGTTAGTAATAAATATGGATTTTTACTACTATTATTCTTTTTGTACTTCCCAATAATCAAACAAAAAAGTAACGCCACAAACACAGGAACCTTTTGTAAGTTGCTATATATCAACAATTCTGTTTTTGAATAAGCAGTGCTATAGATTGCATCCAAAACCAATCTCGGTTGAAATATGGATGAAAATCCAATTTTACTAATTATCACCACTGACATCACAAGTGAAGCTATTGAAACTACATATACCCATTTTTTCGGTATAGTTTCCACACTCATCTGAATAGCATTAACATTTTGATGGACTGGAATCGACAATAATTTGTACCGGCTCTTTGCAATTAAAAACCCAATTTCGTAAGAAATTATGCCAAGAACAATAATAACTAGTGCAAAAGTAATAGTATTATCATCGTAAGAACCCGGCCATGCATATACATCAAGCATTACATGGCTAAGCGGTGTTAGCCCCATCCATATATATGAAAAAAGCCAAAAAGTTATCTCTAATAACCTCTGTAAATTACTTAATGCAAGCATACTTAATTTCAAACTGGTGTATAGGATAATAAACCAAGAAAGTGCCATGTTCGATTCAAAGGAAAATGAACCAGTCTCTTTAACAATCAATAAAGGAAACAAGATTGCCAACAGAAAAAATATAAATGTGCTTAATGCCATTCTGAAATACATAAAGAATGCTCCTCATATAATTTATGCTCCAAATACCTCTGTCATTAAGATAAGAAACTTTCTGAATGGGCAACTCAAGTGAAAAGCCCCACTTTTTAATTTAAATCAAAAATCAAAGCTTTCTTATCCCTGAGTGAACTTATACACTTGTTGTATATATGCTCCATACTTACTGCGTTATAATTCCAAGTCAATAAATTCTCTACGGTCTTTGATCCGCTCTCTCCAATAGAGTTACAGATCGTTTCGTTACTTAATAGTTTTACAATCTCTTTTGACAATCCTTTAGCATCTTTCATTGGGACTAATATTCCATTTACTCCATTATCAATAACATCACTTATACCTTCGCCCTGAACCCCGATAATGGGCTTGGCAAGAGACATAGCTTCTGCATAAACAACACCAAACGCTTCGAACCAAGAAGGCAATACAAAAATATCACACCAAGACATATACTCTAAAACTTCCTTGTGTGATAGCTGCCCTTTTAGCTCAACAACATCAGAAAGTCCCTTTTCTTTAATCCTAGACGATAGCAATTCTCCTTCAGTACTGAATGAACCAATAATAATACACTTCAGCATTGGATGGTCTTTATAAATACTTTCAATAGAGTCGATTAAATAGGTATGTCCCTTTCTTTCTTCCATTGCACCAACTGATAATAGTACTTTATTATCCTTATAGTTAACAGGTCTCTCTACCTTGTTTTCTTTTACTTTATTAATATCTACTCCAGGGTGTACAATCTTAATCTTCTTCTTATACTCCATACCGAATTTCAATATTTCTTCCTGAATAATTTTACTTACTGAAATAATGCACGCTGCATTGCTTAAAACTTTCTGATACACCATTTCCAGTGGCTTATTTTTCAGCGCAAACTTCGGATCCCATGCACTATTTTCTGTAACACAGTAGGGTATGTTATATTTCTTACTAATCTTATATGCAATCATCCCCTCGAAACTCGGTCCGTGTGCATGGATAATATCAATTTTTTCTTCCTTAATTATTTTTTTCAACTTCCAACTCATGTTCGCGTAGACTATTGAAGTTTTAATAATAGGGAATTTATTGTAGATCTTGCTCAGTATTTTAATTTGTGGCCATATTAATACTCGTGAATTATAAATAGCAACACCATCATAGTTTTCGTATTCAGGAACATTTAACCAGTCATTTATTTTTTGGGGAATATTAAATAAGTTAAACACTTTAGGTAACCAAGGTGTCGGAGAAATAACCGTTACTGTGTTCCCCCTATCCTGTAAAGTTCTTGCTTGCTCATGTGCCCATACTCCCATTACCCTATTATGCGGCTTAGGATAGTAACCAGCTATTATCAATATATTCATTTAATAAAATCCCCTTAAATATTTGACCTTATAAGATTAATTCACCTTAAAAAAGGATCTATACTCCTCAATAAAGCTTTCCTTACTTATTAATTGTTTATAGTATTGTTGATTATCAAAGTTCTTCTCATTTAGATCTTTGAAATTCTGTAGAGTATTTAATAATACAGATGTCAAACTTTCTATATTTTCTGATTCAAAAACATCACCAAGTCCGTAGCTTTTTATCGTAAATCCAATTTCTCCATGACTTGGGCCTATTATGAATTTGTTATTCATAATTCCCTCTGTTAAAGGTCCGCTTTGCCCTGTAAATATTTTTCTATATGGAAGAACAACAATGTCAGCACTTGAGAAGTACTGTACGACGTCATTGTCATTCACATATCCCAATCTAGGTATTACTCTTCCATTTAAACCATACTCATTAATCATTTGTTCTATATCATTTTCAGAGAAGTCTTCTGCCTTACCCGCAATAATAAGAGTAAAGTCCTGCTTATTTATGTGTTGTAAAGCTTGCAATAAAATATCTAACCCTTTATCAAATCTAGTTCCACCAAATGCAAGAAGGACTGGCTTAGCATAGTTATTTAATGTGCTGCTAGCATTCACTTCATTTTTGTTATCATGAAGATTCGGGTAATTAATATTTTTGAGCAGATCATCAGTCATTTTGTTATTTGCAGAAATGATACTGTTATAAGTGTAATGACCATGTACGATTACTTTATTGATTACTTTAAAGTTTATTAAGGCCATAAAAACTTTCTGTTTAAGAGATCTACCAGGAAACCAATGCAATGTTCCTGAAACCTCTTTATTAATGAACAATGGAAATAGCAGTACAAGTGGTAATATGACACTATCTAAGTTAAAAAAAAATATTCTTTTGATTTTATTTTTCTTACAATAACGACTTAACTCAAATAAATCTCTTACTCTAGATAAAAGGGGATGTATGGCTTTCTTCTTATCGGTATCAATGATGTTTATTGATTTACTCTTTAATTCGTTCTTCTGCAGCTCATCGTCCAATGGAGAGTAATAATGTATCTCTTTGCCCTTTAGGTTGCTCATAACTGTATAATTATAAATAAATCGATGGCCATCATTTGCCGTATCGTGAAAAACAATTTTCTCATCATGCATGTTTCTATTCCCCTTGTAAACTTAGAAATTCATCAAAGATATGTAAATGCTTTTTCACCATTTCCTTAACTGTAAATAATTCCGAGATTTCTCTACTATGGCTCCCGAATTGTTTCCTTAAATCTTCGTCATTGAGTAATAGCCTAGTTTTATTAGCAATGTCTTGAATATCGTCTACTTCTACAACAAATCCATTTTTATTTTGCTCAACTAGATCAAAGCTTGCCCCCGCTCCAGTAGTAGCAATGATCGGTAGTCCAAACGTAATCGCTTCATTTAAAACTAGTCCCCATACATCATTTCTAGTAGGAAAAACAAAGAGATCTGCTATATTCCAATAAGGAATTAATTCATTCTTTTGTAAAAAATCTATTAGTACTACCTTATCAGTTAATTCATATTCTTTAATAAGTGCTTCGTAATTCGCCCTTTCGGGTCCGCCTCCAATTAGCACTAGTGTTGTTTTATTATCGTCAATTAATTCAAAAGACTTAATAAGCGTGTCAAATCCCTTTAATGAGATAAATCGCCCTATGCTTAACACTACCTTTTCACGCAATTGCAAATTGTTTCTTATTTCCACCTTATCAGCAGGACTCAAGCTCATCCTATCATTAGGACTGAAACTGACCGACGAAAATGGATACTCATAGACTTCTCGCTCTGTAGCTCCATAGTACATTAAGTATTTTAAGCAATTCTTTCCAGACGATAGATAAGCAGCCGCGCTAGAAATGAAAAAGCGTTTTATATTTTTTAATAACGGATTTTCACCCCGCTTGATAAAGCCTCCATCAGAATTGAGCAAGAAAGGTATACGATTAAATTTTAGCCACGTAATTGCTAACATCTCGGTGGGAGTACTGTAGCCACCCATGATGTAAATATCAAATTTGCTATTTCTTAACTCACCAATTATTCCTAAATTAAGATGCTTATCTAATCCAAAAGTATATCCATTTAAAAATTTATATTTAAAATTCTTTCCTAAACCATCTATCTCCCATTCCCTATCCTTCTCACTAGAAGCTTCAAACCATACCGTTAGATCACAGTGCAGCCCTAACTCATTCCAAAAATCTACTCTATAAGGGGCAGGGATATTGGTTATAAAAAGAACTCTCATAATTAACTCCTTTCTGAATTATTTGTTTGAACAATACTTTTATAGACACTCATGATCTGAGTTGAATTTCTATGAGCTGTAAATTCCTTTAAACTACGAGTTCTTGCATTAACTTTAACACTTGCATACAGTTCTTGATTAGTTACTAACTTTCTTACTTGCAAAGCCAAATGCTGCGGATCTCCAAGATTATATAAAAGCCCGTTTACTTCATCTTTAATGAGCTCCACTGTTCCACCTGTATTAGCGCCGATGACAGGTATTCCGGCTAACATCGCTTCGACTGTAACCCTTCCAAAAGCCTCGCAATGGGAACATACGAGCGCTACTTCGCTTTCTTTCCTAATCTCATCCATTTGGCTGCCGGTAATAAATCCATGAAACTTTACTCTATCAATTACACCCAACTGTAAAGCTATTTCCTTAAGAAACTCTAGCTCCGGACCATCACCTACAATATTAAGCCTGCAATTCATGTTGTAAGTATAATTTAATACAGCTAATGCTCTTATTGCTTCCGCTTGTCCCTTCTCTTTAACTAAAATTCCTGTTATCAGAAGATTGATATTCTCGCTAACATTAGGACGGTTTTCATCATTATAAATAATATTATTTTCATCAATTCCATTATAAATAACTGTTATTCGATCATGATCGATATCGTTTTTATATTTCGAAAATACCGCTTCAGATATACATATCACCTTCGAAGAAGAATTATTTATATACCTTACTGACTCCGAATACCCATTTTCAAATGATATGTTATAATCCTCTTCAAGCATCTCTCTTATGTGCCAAACATGAGGCAGTTTCAATAACTTTGCTGCCATCGCTCCAATTGAAATAACACTTGAATTAGTATGAACCAAATCTATATTTAATTTTCTAAGTACCTTTGTAATTTTTCTTGCTGCATTTTGGTTGTATAATCGCTTAACACTCTTTTTAAATCTACTTTTATTTTTAGATGCCCATGGTCTAAAGGGAATAATTAAAACATTAATCCCTGTCTCTTCAAGTTTATCCGTTAGTGGCCCCTGTGAAGGGCAAATGACAACAGGTTCTATCCCCTTATACCGAAGTTGAAGAACCAGCGAGAATAATGACTGATTCGCACCATACATTTCAGAGTAATGAGTAAAATATGCAACTTTCAATTCCTTCCACCTCAATTTAATAATTCAACAATTGAATGGTGAATTAATTGATATAGTCTTTCCTAGACACAGAAAAAGGATGCTTGTCTACTTGCATCCCATACACTATTTCTTTCTAAAAATTAAAATAAAGTTCTTCAGTAGCAATGCTTTAATCATCATGCGAGCCAGCACTTTTGTTTTAACGCTAAGGAGAAAAATGAAAAAGTTAGCAATTCCATACGAAATTAATGTGGCAACTGCAGCACCTACTACTCCCATAGTAGGCAGTAAAATAAAATTTAAGCCTATATTAACGAGGCAAGCAATAGCTGTGGCAGTCGAATTAATTTTTAAATGGCCCTCACTTATAATCCATGGATTTTTTGCAGCCCCTAAAAAAACAAAAACTGCAGACCATATATGAATGGCGAGTATCAAGCCTGCTTCCTTATATTCCGATCCATACAAGAGTAAAATAATGAAGTTCGATAAAAATGTCATTGGTAATGCCAATACATAGGCCAGTAGTGTGCACAAATCCAACAAGCTTTGGTTTTTTTTCAGATATCTGCTTTCATTCATCTGCTTTGCCTTTACAATCGAGGGAGTTAAGGAACTCACAATAGCACCAGGGATGAAATACCAGATCTCTGAAATTCTTGTTGCTGCTGAATAGATCCCTAAATCACTATCCCCTAATATTTTACCAATCATAACTTGATCTATCTTCATATAAAGCATGACAGATACAGATGAAATGGCCATTGGCCAGCATTGTATAAGAAGCTTTTTTGCGTATGTAAGGCTAAAGCGCCATTTGCTAATAGAATTTCTCGTATATAAATATATCCCTACTAATGCAACAGCATCGAGGAGTATTTCAAGAGCAACTACAACGGAAAATTCTAGTAATGTCGCTTTCTGCCATATTAATATAATTTTCATTGCGGATATAATAAAGAAACTTAATAGCCGTACGTTCACAACATTCTTTGATAGCACCTGCGACTGGAACCAAAAATCTATTACTTCAAAAGCTTTAAATACAATACCAGCCGTTATAATCGGCATGATGACCTTATAAATACCGTCATTATAAGAGAAGCAAAAGTAAAGTATAATAATAACGATTTGAGCAACCAATCCTGATGCCAACCGCAACAAAAAAGCAGTGCCTAAGATATCATTCTTCGCTGCAGGCTTATTCACTATATCTCTTACTACTATGGAGTCTAAACCCAAGTTTGAAATAGGAATAACTAATGCGGTAAATGCAATTACATAATTTAATTGGCCAAATTGTTCGGGTCCCAAGTATCTAGCCATCCATACACCAACTAGAACACCTACTATAAGCTTAAGAACCCTTTCAATCATCAACCAGAGTATATTTTGGGCTATGGTACCCTGACTTTTATTAAGTTTTAAAAAGGGCTCCAGCAACGGCAATTTAGTTGAGATTAATTTGAGCATAATAAACAAAGCACCAACTATCGATAACTATTTTAGTTTCTGTGTTCATGGTTCAACTTTCTATTGAAGATTGAACGGAAATTATTGATATATATAGATTCTTTAAATGTCTCTAAGATAACCGTTCTATTGTTAATCATGGTTTCCTGATTACAATATAATCGGTTATAAAGTTCCGATAGTTTCTGTTGTTCCGTCTCCGTTACGACAATTCCATTCTCACCATTTTTCACTAGATCCGGAATTCCAGCATGATTTGTTGTTACTATGGTCATACCGTTTCCCATTGCCTCAATAATGGAAATAGGCTGTCCTTCGTTCGGGTAACGAGTAATTAAAGTGAAAATATCGCACATTTTCAACAATTCTTTCTTTTGAGTCCCCTTAACTTCACCATGATAAGTAATAACATTACTTAATCCATTATCATCAATAAATTCGAGGAAAAACTCTCTCTCCTCGCTCCTAAAAAACTTACCAGCAAAGTGAAAGTGAAATTTTCTCTTTTCTCCTGAATCAATTCTTTTTTGTTCTATTTTCGCTAGTTCAAGAACCTCTAGATATCCCTTGGTCTTAATGAAGTTACTGAGATAGAGCACATCTAGAGATTGCTTATCCTCTACTAATCTAATCTTCTGCTCAAACTCTAATTCCGTCATTAGTAAATCATTATCTATACAATTCGGAACAACCAGGATTCTATCTTCTGTAATCATTCCGGTAAAAATAGATTTCATAGAATCAGAGAGAACAATTACATTTTCTAGTGAGTTAATCGCATAATAGTTCAAACGTGATTGTAACTTGCCGACATCATGATCCACTAATTTACGGTAATAGCCTCCATGCAGGTGAACAATACATTTCTTTCTCCGCATCTTCAATAAACTCAATAATAATAAATCCCTAATATTCCCTCCTTTGGTCTGGCTAATTGTAAAGTAAACCAGCTCCGCTTTACTCTTCCAAATGGTATAGAGATTGCGAAGAAACATTTTGTTGTTGGTAATATCCACTTTCTCGAATCCAAACTCGTTCTTTAATTCTGAGTTGTAAAGTGTATCAACAGCCTTAGACAATCCATGGATAGGCGGCGGAAACTGGGCAATGAAACATATTCTTTTTTTGCTCATTTGGTCCAACTCACAATCTTTTAATTACTCTCGCCGGGTTTCCAGCAATTACGCAATTATCTTCAAAAACACCACTAACTACTGCACCTGCACCTACTACGCAGCCGTCTCCTAGAATAGTTCCTTTTAAGATTAAAGAGTTGCAACCGATAAAGCAGTTTTTACCTATAGTTATTGGTTTGGCACCAATCTTCTCTTTAATATCTGCATTCCTTGCCTCAATTTCAATAGGGTGAAAGTCATTGTCCATGATCTTGGCATTTCCACCGATCAGTGTATTATCACCTATGCTGATAGAGTTTCTCGCATAGATTGTTGCACCCGAAATACCCACATTGTTTCCAATAGAGATTTTCGACTCAGACGTACGTGTCACAATAATAGTTCTCTGATACAGTCCCACTAAATTGGACAAGAATGACGAGTTAATCGTCACATTATTACCGATCGTTAATTCCGCCCCTGACTTATTGAAGATAACTGGCATTCCTTTTAGCAAAAGGTTCTTTCCATACCTCACTTTGGTCGCCTTCATTACGAGCTTAAACCAATTACTATTCATATCTATCGCCCTCAGCTGTTAATTACTAATTTCAAGAATATACTTGTTAATAGATACATCCTTCGTAAGATTCTTAACCAAGTAGGCCCTTGCTCGCTCACTCATCTCTGATCGAACGCTGCTATCTTTCTCACTTAGAAGACGATTAATAATGGCTTCAACTTCATTGTAACTTCCCGGTTCCGTCACATAACCACATTGCGATTCTTCCATTATCAAACGAGCTTCAGAACCCTGTTCCAAGACTCCTAATATCGGTTTCCCTGCTGCCATGATGCCATACAGCTTACTCGGAACGGAGATACCTTTAATACCTTGAGCGTTAATGCACCAATGAACATCACCTGCATTTAGGCTATAAATGAGATCAGACTTCTTCTGATAAGGGATAAAGACGACATTCTCAAGATCATGCTTTTCCTTATAGCTGATTAGTTGATGCCGAACAGATCCTTCTCCAATAAAGGCAAACACCACATCATTACGATCCTTGAACCTCTTGATGACAGGCATCATATTTTCAAGATCATAATAAAGGCCGATGTTGCCAGAATACATAATGACGAATTTATTTACTAATCCATACTTTCGCTTAAAGGCCAATACCTGTTCATGATCCGCTGGAAGAGGATAAATCTCCTTCTCATTGATCCAGTTATTAATAAAGGTATGATTAGGCACCTTCTTGCCTTGGAATCTAGCTTTTAGCGTTTCGACCATATCTCGGCCAACTAAAATAACCTTATCAGCACTTCTGCTGCTAAATTTATCAAACCACAGCATGGCGTTCAGAATCAGTTTATTGTCGCTATATTTAACAGCTATCGTTTGTTCAGGGTTGAAATCCTGGATGTTGTAAATGTACTTGGCCCGTTTCACCCATTTGCCCCATACTCCAATCAGCCCGCCAAGGATAGGTGGCTGTGAAATGGAATAGACATAATCCATCTTGCCAGCTTTGAACGTTGCAATCATTGCGCCAACAAAGTAAGAAACAATGTTCTTAACCCTGCTGAGCTTGCTGCTCTTTGTGAATTCTGGAACGCGAATTCGAATGACCTTGACTCCATTCATTTCTTCGTAATAAAACATCCTAGTCTTATACTCGGCAGCCACCGCCCCAGTGTAGGAGGGAACTACACAAATAACCGTTATTTCGAAGGAAGGAAGCATGCCTTCCGCTAGTTCTTTCAGAATTTGACCTGTTGATGCGACATCAGGGTGGTAATAGTGCGCGTAGATAAGCAACTTTTTCTTCGCATTTGCTTCTGAGCTTGTCATTGTTCTACACCAACACCCCATCGAACATTTTCTTACTTCCTTCTTCCGTGCTGACTTTGGCCATATCGTATTGAACCATCTTACTTACCAGCTCCTCGAAGGAGGTTCTAGTAGGATTCCAGCCCAATAAGGTCTTAGCTTTCGTCGGATCACCTAGCAGCTGTTCAACTTCGGCCGGTCTGAAGAAGGTAGGATCTACTTCAACAATAACTTCGCCCGTAGACTTGTTAATGCCCTTCTCCTCTACACCGCTACCTTGCCATTCGATTTGGATGCCTACATGCTTAAATGCCAGCTCCACAAACTCACGTACCGTGTGCATCTCTCCTGTAGCGATAACGAAATCCTCCGGCTTGTCATGCTGCAGGATCAGCCACATGCACTCGACATAGTCCTTGGCATAACCCCAGTCACGCAGTGACTCCAAATTGCCGAGCTGCAGCTTCTTTTGCTTGCCTTGTGCAATTCTGGTAGCTGCCAGTGTGATTTTCCGGGTAACAAAGGTCTCTCCGCGGCGCTCGGATTCATGATTGAATAGAATGCCATTGACGGCAAACATGTTATACGATTCGCGATAGTTCTTGGTAATCCAGAATCCATAAATTTTGGCTACGCCATATGGGGAACGAGGATAGAATGGAGTCGTTTCCTTCTGAGGAACTTCTTGAACCTTCCCAAACAATTCGGAGGTAGATGCCTGATATACACGAGTCTTATCTGTCATTCCCAGAAGCCTTACAGCCTCTAGAATATTCAAAGTGCCTTTGCCATCGACGTCCAAGGTGTAACCTGGCATATCGAAGGAGACACGGACATGCGACTGTGCTGCGAGGTTATAAATTTCATCCGGGCGGATCTCGCTTATTAATCGGGTAACGTTAAGCGCATCGGTCACATCGCCATAATGGAGATGAAAGTTCTTATTGCTCATAATATTGCTCGCTTCTTCTTCGGACAATATATCCTCCAGCCGCTCCTGGTTGTATGACGAGCTGCGACGAATAACACCATGTACCTCATAACCCTTATCTAATAGAAACTCAGCTAGATAGGAGCCATCCTGACCGGTTACTCCAGTAATTAGTGCACACTTACCCATCATTCCCACCCTATCTCATGAATGTTATTGTCTTACCACTTGTTCAGCCTGAAATGCTTCATAAACAGCTCGAATTCCTTGCTCAAGCGGTATTGTTGCTTTCCATCCGAGTCCGTTAATTTTCGTTACATCGACCAGCTTTCTTGGTGTGCCGTCCGGTGCGGAAGTGTTAAATACAACATCCCCCTCATATCCGACCACATCCTTGATGAGAAAAGCCAAATCTTTGATAGAGATATCTTCACCTACGCCAATGTTGACGATTTCACTGTCCTCGTAATGTTCCATTAAGAATAGACACGCTTCCGCCAGATCGTCTGAGTGTAAAAACTCGCGTTTTGGCTTGCCCGTCCCCCATACCTCAACAGTTAGTGCTTCGGCTTCTTTGGCCTCATGAAACTTTCGAATAAGTGCAGGCAATACATGAGATGTCTTTAAATCGAAGTTATCATTCGGTCCATACATATTCGTTGGCATTACTGAGATAAACTTCGTTCCGTATTGGCGATTGTAAGATTGGCACATATTAATACCAGCGATCTTCGCGATGGCATAAGGTTGGTTAGTAGGTTCGAGCTCTCCCGTCAGCAGATACTCTTCCTTCAATGGTTGAGGCGCAAACTTGGGATAAATGCATGTGGAACCTAGAAACAATAGTTTCTTAACCCCGGCACGATATGCAGAATCGATCACGTTTGTTTGAATAAGCAAATTATCTCGAATGAAATCCGCAGGATATTCATTGTTTGCAACAATACCGCCTACTTTAGCGGCAGCTAGAAAGACATAGTCAATATCGTTCTCTTCAAAGAATCTCTGAACCTGATCACGCTCCCGCAGGTCCAATTCTGAACTAGTGCGATAGATAAGATTCTGATAGCCTCTTTCTTCTAATACTCTCGTTATTGCTGAACCGACCAAGCCTCTGTGTCCAGCTATATATATCTTCGAACCTATCTCCATACCTACACCTCTGAACTGAAGATTTCGATGTTAAAAAGCATCATTTGATCCTAGCAGTACTTTTACGGTCTTAAAAATAATCTTGATATCAAAGGCAACACTTCTTTGTTCTATGTACATCAAATCCAGCTCAACCATCTCATTAAAGCTTAGTTGGCTTCTTCCGCTTACCTGCCATAGTCCCGTGCAGCCTGGCGTAGCTCGCAGCCTCATCTTGTCATAGCTTGTGTATTCGTCGACTTCACGCGGAAGAGGCGGCCTTGGTCCAACAAGAGACATGTCGCCCCGAATGACGTTCCAAAGCTGCGGTAGTTCATCAATACTCGTTCTTCGAATGAACTTGCCCACACTAGTAATTCTCGGGTCTTCTTTCATCTTGAACATGGCTCCACTAACTTCGTTCTGTTCCAATAGCCCATCGAGGAGCTCTTCCGCATTGGAAACCATGGATCTAAACTTGTACATACGGAACGACTTTTCGTTCTTCCCGACTCGTACCTGATAAAAAAATATAGGACCACTCGGGTCCTCGATCTTGATTATAATCGCTATGACAATGAACAGCGGTATTAAGAAAATTAGTCCAAGCATCGCTCCTATAACATCCATCACACGTTTCATCATGAGATAGAAGGAGAAGTTCGTTGTTCTTTCTGCTGGTTGGATTGAAGCAGAGAGGCTGCGTTCTAAGATTACATCCCCATCGCTTTGCCGTGAGGATAAGCCCATTATTCCCACCCGCTTCCAGTTCTATTTCTTCGTTCGTTCTTGTTTAAGAACTTCTTCAAGTGCCGCTAATAGAGGAGCTCGCAGCTCTACATTTGCAAGTGCAAAATCAATCATAGTGGTAATAAAGCCGAGCTTCTCACCCACGTCATAACGTTTTCCGTCAAAATCATACGCATAAGCACCTTGAACTTCATTCAACCTCTGAATCGCATCGGTCAATTGAATTTCTCCGCCTGCTCCTGCCTCCTGGCTCTCTAGATAATCAAATATGTCAGGGGTTAGAATATATCTTCCCATAATCGCCAAATTCGAAGGTGCTGTACCTAACTTCGGCTTCTCAACAAACCGATTTACTGAATAGAGCTTGCCGATTGCTTCACGTGGATCAACGATCCCATAGCGTTCCGTTTGTTCAATGGAGATCGCTTGAACACCAACAACGGAGCGCTGCACTTTCTCATACTGAGTGATAAGCTGTTTCGTACATGGTACATCTGCAACAACGATGTCATCACCAAGAAGGACAGCGAATGGCTCATCCCCGATAAACTTACGTGCACACCATACTGCGTGGCCAAGGCCTCTAGGTTCCTTCTGTCTAATATAGTGAATATCTACACTAGACGATTTGCGTACCTCTCCAAGCAGCTCCAGCTTGCCCTTCTCCATGAGGTTTGTTTCCAGCTCAAATGCACTGTCGAAGTGGTCCTCAATCGCGCGCTTTCCTTTGCCTGTCACGATAATAATATCTTCAATCCCTGATGCAACAGCTTCTTCTACGATGTATTGGATTGTAGGTTTATCGACAATCGGAAGCATTTCTTTGGGCATCGCCTTTGTTGCCGGCAAGAATCTTGTCCCTAGGCCCGCCGCTGGAATGATTGCTTTTCTAACCTTCTTCAATCTTCCTCACCCTCTTCCATCAATCACTTGCAGATAAAAAAATAAGCTATACTTTTCATAAATATAAAAAGCATAGCTCGTCTTTTTATATAGGATTTTCTCTCATCCAAATAAAGGGCATTGAACCCATCCTCACATTACACCCTTGACGATGAACGTCTAAGGCAATTTGCCCACAGCGTAATCGAGTGCCTGCATGTGATAGAGGTTCAGTAGACATCACCTTTTGTTTATATCATGGGTAATTAGGTCATTATTCTCACTCATTTGGCATAATCCGACAATATACCCAAATATATAATAGACCCTTTTGTCTATTATAACAATACTTTAGGACTATTTATTTGCGTCGTTATAGTGGTAATAGTAGTACCCGTCACCGTTCTTCTGCTTGACATTATTAAGAACGACCCCAAGAATACGCGCATTAACCTGGGTAAGCTGCTGTTTCGCTTTCACGACCATATCGCGCTTCACTTTACCGGATTCCAGTACTAACAGGGAGCCATCACATTTCGTAGAAACGATTTGAGCATCAGTAACTGCGAGTGTAGGAGGAGTATCAACAAGAATGACATCAAACTGTTCACGTAATTGCTCAATTAACAAGCTCATACGCTTCGATGCCAACATTTCTGCGGGATTAGGCGGTACTGGACCTGAAGTCATTATAGAGAGATTCGGGATATCGGTTGCTTGCACTGCCTCCTCTACTTCACATTGACGAGACAATACGGAGGATAAGCCATGACGATTACTTAATCTGAACGTATGATGACTGGTCGGTCTCCTCATGTCCGCATCGATGAGCACTACGCTCCGATCGGCCTGCGCATAGACAACCGCCAAATTTGCAATTGTTGTCGACTTCCCTTCACCAGGAGATGCCGAAGTTACCATAATGACCTGAACCTTGTCGTCAACTGATGAGAAGTCAATATTGGTGCGGAGAGAGCGATAGGCTTCCGATATGGGGGACTTGGGTTCGACCAACGAGATGAGACGCCTCTTACTCGCCAACTTAGACATGCTTGACTTCACCCGCCTTTGCTTTTCGAGCTGTAGTTGCTTGTTTCCGGTCTAGTCCCTGATTATCCATTCGTGCAATTTGACCAAGTGTGGGGAGCTCGAGGAACCGCATTACATCTGCTTCCGTCTTGATGGTGTCATCCAAATAATCCAACAGGAATGCTATACCTACTGCGCCGATCAAAGATACTACGAACGCTAAGATTACATTCAGCTTTAATTTCATATTAACCGGTACGGGCTGTTTAACTGGATGCAGATCAGCCAAGTTCAAGAGCGTTACGTTCTTCACGTTGAAAATAGTAGGGATTTGTTCCTTGAAGACGAGAGAGATCGCATTCACAATTTGGGCAGCTGTCTCATAGGAAGGGTCTTGTACATTCAAGGTCATCACTTGCGTATTATTAACAGAACTAACCTTCACTTTCTTAATCAGGTCATCTGCAATCAAGTTAAACTCCGGATGCTGCTCCGCCACAACTTCCATAATGGCAGGTGTCTTAATAATTTCCTTGTACGTATCGATCAAGCGGAGATTGGCATTGACTTCGTTGATAAGGTTTGAGTCGTTAACAGAACTATCTGTTGCCGTACGGTTTACTACAATCTTTGTCGTTGCTTCATAGGTCGGCTGTATCATGAAGTAGCTGTACAACCCCGATGCCATTGAACAAACGAGTACAATGGCCACTATCATCCACTTTCGTTTCATAATGATCTGGATGTAGTCTCGGAGCTCTAATTCCATCTGCACGTTATATCCCTCACATTTTCTATATTTAATTTTGGGTTAATTTGGATGTAATTGATCAATAAAGTAATATACATCCCCCATTGAAGGAGGATGTATATTCATAACTGCATTCATACTTACTTTTTAGCCCTTGAAATTGTACGCACGGTAGATCGTTACTGCCGCTTGGGCACGAGTCGCTGTTGCGTTAGGGTTAAACTTGCCTTTATCACCAACAACCAAACCTTTATTTGCTGCGAATGCTACGCCATCCTTCAGTGATGCATTGATGTCGCCAGCGTCCTTGAACGCTTCAAGCGCCTTCAGGTCATCAGCGCTAGCTTTAACACCTTTAGTCGCTTCGAGTGCGCGAGCGACCATGACAGCCATCTCTGCACGCGTAATCGTTGCGTTCGGAACGAATGTTGTTTCCGTACGGCCGTTAATGATGCCAGCCTCGACAGCTGCCGCTACATATGGAGCGAACCAGTCAGTTGCCTTCACATCCGTGAACTTTCCTGTTACAGCAGTCTTGTCCAGGTCCAAAGCGCGGATGAGCATCTTCGCGAACTCTGCACGAGTTACTTGACCGTTCGGTTCAAATGCACCCGCTTTACGGCCTTCAATTGCACCTTTAGCAGCTAACACTTCGATCTGGCGGCCAGCCCATGCTTTTACCTTCGAGATATCATTGAACTCAACCTTGTTCTCGACAACGACGAACGTACCAAGCTTATCCGTATTCTCTACGAGGGTATTACCAACAACTACGCCGCCTTCGAATACCAGCTTGCCATCAGCAACCTTAGCAACCGACAGCAATTCTTTATCAAGTCCCGCAACATTCTTCAGCGGGAAGCTCACCTTCACTTGCTGTCCGGATAGATCAACAGGCTTATCTCCAGCAGTTACGCTGATTTCATAGACATCAGACGCCGCTTTCTTGGAACCTAGCAATTCTGCTGTAGCTGTGCTTGTTTTAATCGTAAACTTGATTGTTTCATCGGTAGAAGCAACAACTGGCGTCGCTTCATACTTAGACGCTGCGGCAAAGTTAACAAGGCGATTAGCTAACTGTGCTCCAGTACTAGAAGGTACTAGCGCAGTTAGCGGGAAGTTTGCTTTGAACCCGGAGGAGCTATACTCCAAGTTTGTAATACCGAGCGCCTTTGCTTTTGCAAGTGAACTGCTATTAATACCGGTTGTAACGTACCCAGCTCCGCCCGGCAGCTCCGGAACTTCTAATTCTAGGCTGAAGCTAGGCAACGAGCCTTCTGTACCTGGAGCAGCTTCTTTCAGTGCATCAATAGTTGCCTTAATATCATCAAACTGTTTCTGAAGTGCTTCATTATCAACGCTAACGACAAGAACGCCATCCACTACTTCTTTCTTCAATGGAACGTTGCTCAGCGCTTTGATCGCTTCAGTAGCTTTAGTCACCGCTTCCTGAACAAGCTTCGTTTTCTCTTCTCCTGTCGCACTAGCAATCTTGTCCTTCAGCTCTTTCAACTGTTCAACAGTAGTTGGAGTTGGAGGAGTTACTGGCGGTGGAGTGCTGGTGTTATCATTATTATTAGAAATGCTGAACGAAACATTAACATTGGTGTATACCTCTCTACCCAAGAACGAGGCCTTAATTACCGCTGAACCAGAAGTGCCGCTGGTCAGTTCTACTTGACCATCCTCCGACACTGTAACATTAGAGCTGCTGGAGACTTCGCTCCATTCAACCAAATAACTTGGAAGCTTGATGTTATCAACCTTAAGTGAATAAGTTTTCGTACGGCCGTTAGAAGAAGTGACATGTGAATCTGTTGCTTCTGCGTTTACAAAGGCAACCATAAGCGCTTGGGTTGCTGCTCCCCCGGAAGTAAGATCTGTCGAGAAGCCTGCAAAGGTTTCAGCCACAGCTTCAGCCAGTTCGTTGCTCGAGATGTCTGTATTGTCTTTAATCCAATTGAGCACTTGGCTTACTTTCAAATCATCGTTGCTCAATACATCACTTAACGATGCTTTTACAAGCCCAGTTACAAGGCTGCCTGATTCATCGTCAAATAGATCATTTATGTTCTCAATGTCGCTTATGTTATCCAAGAGCGCTGTCTCTACTGCATTGATGAACAAAGCCAAGTCATCAGCAGTCAGCCTAGATACTTCTGTTTGACCCGCCAAGTAATCCAAAGCGACGTCAAGTGCTGGATTAGAATGATAGCCATTTACTTGATCAGCGCTTGTGCTATACATAATCAATCCCAGCGTTTTGAACGTATTGAACAGACCTTGTTGGAATTCCTCATCGCCCTGAAGATCCCCAGGTAGAAGTGCCATTAATGGATCAATCTTACTAATATTGTCCAAAGTAGAAATTTGAGTTCTTAAACTATTAATTGTAATAACATCACCATCAGTAAGATACGGATAAATGTTATCTAGTCTGTTCAAAAATGCATCATATGGGGATGCATCCGCAGAAGCAACATTAACTAGTCCAAATTGCTCAGCCAAGCCTTTATCGCTGTATGGCAATGCTGCCAAGGAACCAGTTACGAGACTGGCTGCAAGCGTTGTTACCGCTATTTTTCTTTTGATAGACACTATCAAATCACCTCAGTCATATATTTTGTCTTAATTTGCCGCTATATGTAACAATCACCACCAATATTACCACTCGGCCCTATCAACGGTCAATGTTATGGAAGAAATTTGGCAGTTTAAACCAGCTATTTCCCCTTGATTTGTTACTTTTTACGGATGGCTCTATTAGATCTCTATTACTTATTACCGATTCGGAATTATCCAAGTAGGTCTTCACTATCTCCACCCCTAGTTCCTTACTCACTCTGTCATACGCTTCCCTCAATCGGAAGCCACGGCGCTCCATATGATGAGCATCAGAGGAGATCACATGAATAAGCCCTTCTCTGCAAAGCTGCCACGCCCTGCGCTCAATCTGTTTCCCAAAGCCGCCTAATAGAGAGTGAGTCGTCATTTGGCCATATGCCCCAGCCTCTATCATTTCATTAAGCTTATCAGGATACTTTACGACTTCTGCGTTACGTTCGGGGTGGGCAATGATGGGGTTGATCCCCATAATAACAAACTCGTGTATATACTCTAGCATTCTTGAAGGCACGGACGCTGACGGCATCTCAAGCAAAATATATTTCGATCCAGCCAGTGTAGCAAGCTCCTTAGCACTCCAAACGTCTAGCATATCGCTATGTACACGAATCTCTTGCCCCACGAATAGTTCAAGCGGGATCTGGCGAGCTGCCAGCTCTTCCTTCAATCGCTCTACTTGTTCAGAGACAAAAGAAGCATTATTCATATATCTTCCATCCGCATGATGCGGAGTAGCAATTAATCCCGTAATACCTTCAGCAACAGCCGCTCTAGCCAACGCAAGCGAATCTTCCAAATTCCCTGCCCCATCATCAATGCCAGGCAAAATATGTGTGTGAATATCTATCATCATGCATGCTCCTATGCCATTAGTCTCTTAATGCCACTATTGCTGTCATTATACTCTAAAATTGTCGATAAAACGCAAAAAAAGACCGATTCCCCTGCAGATGTAATCTGCAAAGAAATCAGTCTTTATTTGTGTATGATTAGCGGCCTGCAACACCGATACGGTTAAGCGCACGCTGTAGAGCAAGCTCAGCTCGAACTTGATCGTACTCGTCGCGTTTGCCGTTCAGACGCTGTTCTGCACGCTGCTTCGCTGATTCTGCGCGGGCAACATCGATGTCGCCAGGCAGCTCCGCGCTCTCAGCCAAGATAACCACTTTATCCTTCCGGATCTCAAGGAAACCGCCGTTAACAGCGATAACCTCTTCGGAGCGGTCTTTCTTGATCGTGACAGCAGCAATCTTCAAAGGCGTTACCATTGGAATGTGGTTAGGCAGAATACCTAGTTCACCCTCAGAGCCTTTGACGATAATCATATTTACATCCTGAGCGTAAGCCTTACGCTCAGGCGTTACAATTTCCAATAAAAAGGAGCTCACGATATTACCTCCCTAGCTATGAGCGATTAAACCTCTTGAGCAAGTTTTTCCGCTTTAGCAACAGCATCTTCGATCGTTCCGACGTTGTGGAATGCCGATTCTGGAAGGTGGTCGTACTTACCTTCAAGAATTTCTTTGAAGCTGCGTACTGTTTCTTTTACAGGAACGTACAAGCCCGGGATACCATTGAACGCTTCCGCAACGTGAAGTGGTTGCGCGAAGAACACTTGAATACGACGCGCACGGTGAACGACTTGCTTGTCTTCTTCAGACAATTCGTCCATGCCGAGGATCGCGATGATATCTAGAAGCTCTTTATAACGTTGTAGAACTTTCTTAACGGTTTGCGCTACTTGGTAGTGCTCTTCGCCAAGAATTTCTGGTGTCAGGATACGGGAAGACGAAGCGAGCGGGTCAACGGCTGGGAAAATACCCATCGCTGCGATGTTACGCTCAAGGTTAGTCGTTGCATCCAAGTGAGCAAACGCCGTTGCCGGAGCCGGATCCGTATAGTCATCGGCAGGAACGTAGATTGCTTGAATGGAAGTAACGGAACCTTTTTTCGTTGAAGTGATACGCTCTTGCAGTTGACCCATTTCAGTTGCCAACGTTGGTTGGTAACCTACCGCGGACGGCATACGGCCGAGCAATGCGGATACTTCGGAACCAGCTTGCGTGAAGCGGAAGATGTTGTCGACGAACAGAAGTACGTCTTTGCCTTCTTCATCACGGAAGTACTCAGCCATTGTCAAACCTGTCAAAGCTACGCGAAGACGCGCACCTGGAGGCTCGTTCATTTGACCGAATACCATCGCTGTTTTGTTGATAACGCCGGAGTCTCTCATCTCGTGGTAAAGGTCATTACCTTCACGAGTACGCTCACCAACGCCGGCGAATACGGAGATACCACCGTGCTCTTGTGCGATGTTGTGAATCAACTCTTGCATCGTTACGGTTTTACCTACGCCCGCACCGCCGAAGAGACCGATTTTACCACCTTTGGAGTAAGGCGCCATAAGGTCGATAACTTTAATTCCTGTTTCCAAGATTTCTTGGGAAGTCGACAGCTCTTCGAAAGGAGGAGCTTGACGGTGGATCGGGTTAGCGAGCGTACGGTCAACATCACCATTGTTATCAATTGGATCGCCGAGTACGTTAAATACACGACCAAGTGTTGCTGGTCCAACAGGTACTGTGATTGGTTTGCCCAAGTCAACAGCTGCTGTACCTCTGACAAGACCGTCAGTGGAAGACATCGCAACGCAGCGAACCAGGTTATCACCGAGGTGAGTTGCAACTTCAACCGTAAGATTGATGTTCACTTCGCCTGGATTTTCAGCTTTTTTCTCAATTTTTATCGCATTAAGAATCTCAGGCAATTGACCGTTCTCGAACGCGATGTCGACAACCGGACCTGTTACCTGGACTACATGCCCCTTGCTCATTGGTGTACCTCCTTCATGTTTTTCCGAGGAAAAATACTTTAAAGTTTATGTTACGCCTGCGCGTTCGCGCCGCCGACGATTTCCGCGATTTCTTGCGTGATTGCTGCTTGACGCGCACGGTTGTACGTCAACGTCAAGCCTGCTATCATCTTCGTCGCATTCTTCGTAGCATTGCCCATCGCAGTCATACGTGCGCCGAACTCACTCGCTTTACCTTCCAATACTGCGCTGTAAATGACCGTTTCCGCGTATTTAGGAAGAAGCACGTCGAGCACCTTCTCAGGTGACGGCTCATATTCGTAGCTTGCCTTCGCGCCTGTGAATTCCGACTGATCCAGAGGAAGCAGCTGTTTAACAACAGGAACTTGGGTCATTGCGTTGTAGAATTGGTTGTAAACCAGGTTCAATTCGTCATACTTGCCGCTCTCGAAGCCTTTAACAGCTGCTGCTGCTAACGACTTGATATCTGCAAATTTAGGTGTGTCGGAAAGTCCTGTTACCTCGCCTGCCAGCTCTATGCCACGGCGTTTGAAGTAATCACGACCTTTACGACCGATGACGAACACGTCGTATTCAGCAGAAGACTTATGCTTCTCCTCAATCGTCGTCCATACTTTACGAAGCACGTTCGCATTGTATCCACCCGCCAAACCACGGTCCGACGTAACGACCAGATAGGCCGTACGCTTAACTTCGCGGCTTTGCAGCATGGGATGCTTAATTGTGCCCCCGCCCGAAGCAATGCTAGCTACGACTTCTTTGATTTTCTCCGTATATGGACGTGATGCTACAGCTGCTTCTTGAGCTCGTTTGAGCTTCGCAGATGCAACCATCTCCATAGCCTTCGTAATCTGCTTCGTATTTTGCTTACTCTTGATCGAGCGCTTAATCTCGCGCATACCTTTAGCCATTCGTTGTCACCACCTTATTACCAGCTACCCGGCAAGGCCGAAGCCTTGCCTTTAGCCAGTTCTATTCCGCGCTAAGTTAAACTTTTATACCGACGCAGCAAAACTGTTCTTGAACGTTTTGATTGCTTCAACAAGTGCTTTCTCATTGTCGGAAGTCAAATCTTTCGTGTCGCGGATGGAAGCGAGAATTTCCGGTTTGTTTGCATCCACGTAAGCCAGGAAGCCTTGTTCGAAACGACGAACGTCTTGAACTGGAAGATCGTCCACGTGTCCACGAGTTACCGTGTACAGGGATACAACTTGACGTTCTACTGGCAATGGCGCGTTAACGCCTTGCTTCAGAATTTCAAGTGTACGCTCACCGCGGTTCAGACGGGATTGTGTTACTTTATCGAGATCGGAGCCGAACGCTGCGAAAGCTGCTAGCTCGCGGTATTGCGCGAGGTCAGTCTTGAGCGTACCGGCAACCTTCTTCATTGCTTTGATTTGAGCGGAGCTACCTACACGGGATACAGAGTTACCAACGTTAACCGCTGGACGCTGACCGGAGTAGAATAGGTCGGACTCAAGGAAGATTTGGCCGTCCGTAATCGAGATTACGTTCGTCGGGATGTAAGCCGAGATGTCGCCGGCTTGCGTCTCGATGAATGGCAGTGCAGTCAAGGAACCGCCGCCAAGCTCATCGTTCAGCTTAGCTGCGCGCTCAAGCAAACGGGAATGCAGGTAGAATACGTCACCTGGGTAAGCCTCACGACCCGGAGGACGGCGAAGCAGCAAGGAAAGCTCACGGTATGCTGCCGCTTGTTTGGAAAGGTCATCATAGATAACAAGAACGTGTTTGCCATTGTACATGAAGTACTCGCCCATCGAGCAGCCTGTGTAAGGCGCTAGATAAAGGAGCGGGGACGGCTCGGAAGCGCTCGCTGTTACAACGATTGTGTAGTCCAAAGCGCCTTGTTGGCGAAGGGACTCAACAACTGTACGAACAGTCGATTGTTTCTGACCGATAGCAACGTAGATACAGATAACGCCGTTGCCTTTTTGGTTAACGATCGTGTCGATCGCGATTTGAGTTTTACCTGTTTGGCGGTCACCGATGATAAGCTCACGTTGACCACGACCGATAGGAATCATCGCATCAATCGCTTTGATACCTGTTTGCATCGGCTCGAATACCGATTTACGAGCCATAACGCCCGGTGCCGGAGATTCGATTGGACGCGCTTGCGTCGTGTTGATTGGACCGTTGCCGTCAACTGGTTGACCCAGTGCGTTAACAACGCGGCCAAGCAACGCTTCGCCTACAGGAACTTCCATGATACGACCTGTTCTTTTCACTTGGTCGCCTTCGCGGATGCCAGTGTAAGGACCCATGATAACGACACCGACGTTGCTCTCTTCAAGGTTAAGGGCCATACCCATAACACCGTTTGCGAATTCGAGCAGTTCGCCAGCCATCGCGTTCTCAAGGCCGTGTACACGTGCAATACCGTCACCGACTTGGATGACCGTACCGACATCAACGACTTGAATTTCGGATTTAAATTGTTCGATCTGTTGTTTAATCAGCGTGCTGATTTCATCAGGTCTGATACTCAATTCCGTTCACCCCTATCTACAATGCTTGAGTTTTCAAAGCTTGTTCAAGTCGAGCGAGCTTGCCGGAGAGGCTGCCGTCATACAGACGATCGCCGATGCGCACTTGTACGCCACCGAGCAGAGCTGGTTCAACGATTTGTTTTGCGATAATGCGTTTGCCGATCATTGTACCGAACTGCGCTGACACTTTGGACAGCTCTTCAGAGGACAACGATTTAGCGGAATATATCGTAGCGTGTGCTTGACCGAGCGCATCTCCCGCTACTTTCGTATAAGCTTCGTACACATCAGCGATCGCAGCTTGGCGGCCGCGGATAATGAGAAGCTCTACCGTATTCAGAACCATAACCGTCACGGTATCGGACAGAGCGCCGCGTACGATGTCGATTTTCTTCGAAACTTCTACGTTAGGCAGTCCGAGGAATTTGCGTATTTGCGCATCTCCGGACAAGACATCAACGACGATCTTCAGCTGTTTCTCAACATCTGCAACCGCATTGTTGCTCTGTGCCAGTTCAAACAGCGCTTTAGCGTAGCGTTTAGCTACGACGCCCTCGCGGCTCATTTGCTTCCAACCTCATTCAAGTATTGGTTAACAAGCTGCTCTTGCGATTTGTCATCGATTTGTTTCTCGATGATTTTGGAAGCGATCATGACGGACATGCCGCTAACTTGCGAGCGAAGTGAAGCAATTGCTTTGTTCTTCTCGCTTTCAATATCTTTCACTGCCTCGTCCTTCAGGCGAGTTGCCTCGGATTTTGCAGCGTGAACGATTTCGTCGGCTTGCTTCGTGCTTGTTTGCTTCGCTTGCTCAATAATGTCATAAGCGTCTTTACGAGCTTGCGCGAGCGATTGCTTCTGCTCTTCGTATTGCGATTCAGCTTGCTTGCGGCTGTTCTCAGCACCTTCAAGCTGTTCTTTCACGAACTGCTTGCGCTGTTCCATGATGGAGAAGAGCGGGCCGAAAGCGTAACGGCTAAGCAACCAGTAAAGAATTCCGAAGGCAATCAGTTGGATGAAAAAATTTGACCATACGATATCCAACGTACGTCACTCCTTTCCGTAGATTAGCTGAGTGTCTGGTAGACGCTCAGCAAAAGGAAGGCGCGGAGGCATAAGGCACTCCCCGCCATTGTCTGTTGAAATGTTTCTTAAGCTTTACCCAAGAAGATGAACGCAAGTACGAGGGAGATGATTGGCAATGCTTCTACAAGCGCTACCCCGATGAACATTGTAGTTTGAAGAGTACCGCGAAGTTCTGGTTGACGGGAAATACCCTCAACTGTACGACCTACGATCAAACCGTTACCGATACCTGCACCCAGTGCTCCAAGACCGAATACAATTGCTGCTGCAACTAAAGCTAATGCTCCCATTAGAAAAATCCTCCTTAAGTGTTTGAACAGATTTAGATTTATTGTTGCCCGTTAATACCGGGGTTGTTACTTAACCTTAATGCTCTTCGTGAACGATAGCCTGCGACATATATACCATTGTCAGCATAACGAATACGAATGATTGAATTGCGCCGATGAACACGCTGAAACCTTGCCACACGATCAATGCCGGAATACCTACCCAGCCCAGATTCATGATGACGCCGATCATTACCTCACCCGCGAAAATGTTCCCGTAAAGACGAAGGGACAGAGACAGCGGCTTCGAAATCTCTTTGATAACGTTCAGAGGGAAGAACGGAATATACGGTTCAAAGTAATGCTTCAGGTAATGTTTGCGGTTGCGACGCAAACCTTCGATATGGGTCAGCACGATAACGACTGCCATTAGCGCGCCTGCAACAGCAACATCCGCTGTAGGTGATTTCCACCACGAGATGTGTGCTTCTTCTTCACCATGCAAGTTAAGCTCCATGCCGAGGAATGTCGCGCCGTGATGCGCTTCAGTAATGATACCGAATGGCAATCCAAGCATGTTAGCTACGAAAAGATACATGATGAGCGAGATACCAAGCATTAAGTAAGGACGGCCCTTCTTGATATCCATCGATGTACCGATCAAGCCAATAACGAACTCGATTACCCACTCCAGGAAGTTTTGCATTTTCGTTGGATTAGTTACCGATGCACCACGAACCGCCAGCTTAGCAAGGACAAATACGATAATGCTGGTGATAACAATCATGAAAATAGCAGCTAGGTCAAACCGAATGCCGCCTAGATGCACTTCAGGAAAAATATGATCCATTTAGTTGTTTTCACCCCTTTCATCGGTAGAATGCCGTACCGCCGAATTCCGCTTGGCAATAAACCCCAGTATGAGTGTTGCCAATTGCGCTACAAATAATCCGGCTACTGTTCCATAGATACTGAACGAAAAGTACCTAGTGGCAATGACTGCCGCGAGCAGCGCGATGCATGCGCGTGTCAGAAACCCAAGATTGTTGCGTTTCTTGATTCCAGCCACCGCAAACGCGCCGGTTCGTTGTACTTTCCAAGAAAGATGGAAGGCGTTTGCAAGACTTGCCACAGCGCCGAGAATTAATCCGCCGAAGAGCGGTTTATAATCCGGAAGCAGGGCCCATCCAATGAAGCATAATGACAAAAAAAAGAATGTAATACGCGTAACCGTTCGAAGGTGGCCGGACAGATCATCCATTACTTTGCTTTGCCCCCTGTAAACGCTCGGATCAAAAGTATGGTTATGATGACGGCAATGACGAAACCTATAGCCATCCCGACAATCGCTCCATACCCGGAACCTTCTGAACCATCAGTCTTGCTGCCAATCCAATAGCCTAGTCCAAGACATACGCCAATTGTTCCGCCAACAGAGCCGATTAGCCCCATCGCCCGCCATGGGTTATCTCCAAGGCTGCTGTTGTCCGTGCTGCGGTTTTTGTCGTCATGGGATGAATTCATCGCTCGAATCACTCCAAAACTCTTATTTATTTTAGCCAAGCGGGTTCATGTTTGTCAATTGATATAAATTCAAACATTTAGTGAACTACAGCCCGAAAACCCTTGATTTTCCTAGGGTTTTCGGATGTAACAACCGTACAGTAGCACTGTATGCTGTAGCCTTAAAGGAGATGCTCCACTACCAATGTCAACTATGAACGTTGTGTGAACGTTGTCGGACGAATGTCTGTTTTCCCAAAATGATGCAAAATAGCTTGGACAATACGCTCCGACGCTTTTCCGTCACCATAGGGATTCGCAGCTTTGCTCATCCGCTCATAAAGCGCTGCGTCCGACAACAACGCATTCGCTCGTTCGTACACAACCGCCTCATCCGTTCCAACGAGTTCCAATGTACCTGCCTCAATACCTTCCGGACGCTCTGTCGTATCGCGAAGCACAAGCGTCGGCACGCCGAATGACGGCGCTTCTTCCTGCAGGCCCCCGGAATCCGTCATGATCATGTACGTATGCGGGTAGAAGTTATGGAACTCGAACACATCAAGCGGTTCAATGAGCTTAATACGTGGATGATTGCCAAGAATCTCATTCGCCGGCTCACGAACTGCCGGATTCAGATGGACCGCATACACGATCACAACGTCTTCGAACTCATCCGCGATGCGCTTCACCGCTCGGAAAATATTGCGATGCGGCTCCCCAATCGCTTCACGGCGATGTGCTGTCATGAGAATCATCCGCTTGCCTTTCGCCCATTCGAGCACCGGATGCGTGAACGAAGGATCGACCGTGTACTGGAATACATCCGTTGCCGTATTACCGGTTATGTAGATAGCTGACTCCGGCTTATTCTCCTTGAGCAAGTTCTCAGCAGACTTGTCCGTAGGCGCAAAATGCACATCGGAGAGCACACCTGCCAGTTGGCGGTTCATCTCCTCCGGATACGGGGACAGCTTGTTCCAAGTACGAAGGCCTGCTTCGACATGGCCGACCTGTATCTGCCGCAAGAACGCTGCATAGCTGCCTAGGAAGCAAGTCTGCGTATCACCGTGCACAAGTACGATATCCGGCTTTGATTCGCTTAGAATCGGATCAAGGCCTTGCAGCACTTTAACGGTCGTTTCGGTTAAGGTTTGACGATCTTTCATGACGTTGAGATCGTAGTCCGGCGTGATTTTGAAAAAATCAAGCACTTGGTCCAGCATCTGGCGATGCTGCGCCGTTACGCAGACGACCGACTCAATGTCTTCAGGATGCTTCTGCAGCTCCAGTACGAGCGGCGCCATCTTGACCGCTTCCGGTCGTGTGCCGAAAACCGTCATTACCTTAATCTTAGCCAATGCTATTCACCCCTAAAGTAATTTTACTTCGTACCGAACATGCGGTCGCCGGCATCGCCGAGACCTGGCACGATATAACCGTGGTCGTTGAGATGGCTATCGAGCGAAGCCAAGAAAATATCAACGTCCGGATGCGCTTCTTGCACGGCCTTTACGCCTTCCGGCGCAGCAATGAGACACATCAGTTTGATCTGCGTGCAGCCGCGCGTCTTCAATGCCTGGATCGCCGCATTCGCCGAGCCGCCCGTTGCGAGCATTGGATCGATGACGATTAAGAGGCGTTCTGGTGCATCGGAGGGTAGGTTGACATAGTATTCAACAGGCTCAAGCGTTTCCGGGTTGCGGAACAAGCCGATATGGCCAACTTTAGCCGATGGAATGAGCTTCAGCATCCCCTCAACCATGCCTAGCCCTGCGCGCAGAATCGGAATGAGCCCGAGCATGCGGCCGGAAACGATTTTGCTCGTCGCCTCAACAACTGGCGTACTGACCGTAACGGTTTCAAGCGGCAAGTCTCTTGTAATTTCATAAGCCATCATTGTCGCAACTTCATCAACAAGTTCGCGGAAATCTTTCGTCTTCGTATCTTTATCGCGGATAAAGGTCAGCTTGTGCTGAATAAGCGGGTGATCGCAAATTGTGAGCTTACCCATAAGTATTATTCATCCTCCTGAAATGCTCTTTTCAACTGAGTATTATAACATTCGGAGACGCAATATGCACATTTAAATATAAGCGACAGCTATAAAACTCTTGCAAAGTATTCCCGAAACCGTGTGAATTCTACCTAGGCCGCCTGAATTAATTGCCGCCGCCGCTGTTGTTTCTGCAGGATGTACTGCCTAAAGTGCGAAAGAAGAAACGCCAAGAAACCTTCGTCCCCAGCAGTGATCCGGAAACGAAGGTTTTCTATTACGCCTTACCTGAGTATTCACGCAGGCGCGTGCATCTGCCATGAGCAACGATTTATTAAGCCAAGTTGATTGCCCGAATTGTCTCAAGCGGAATCTTCGGCCTCCGACCTTCCGTCAACAGCCCGTTGATCTCCTGCTGCACGTCGGTCACTTGCGTATAGCAATAACCGCAGATGCCCTCCGTGTCCTTAATCGCCTGCGTGATGCCGCGGAACCGAGCGACGAACGACTCTTCGTCGGCCACTTGATTGCCGTAGCCCCAGCCCTTCTCGTCACGGAAGGCGATGCCGCCAAATTCGCTGATAATGATCGGCTGACCGCGGTACGCGTAGCCCTGTGCCATCGCGAACCGATTGTTGTTGAAAGCCAGTTCATTGCCGGCGATCCCTTCCAAGTTGCGATAGCGGGCGAGAAATTTCTCGCCGCTCTCTTCATAATCATGCAACGTCAAGATATCAGACACAGTATGCTCCCAGCCGTCATTGACAATGACCGGACGCATGGGATCGATCGCCTTGGTCAGATGGTAGATCGCCTCGGTGAACTGTTGCTGCCGCTTGTCGGAGAAGACGTTACCGATCCCCCACGATTCGTTGAACGGTACCCACGTCACGATGCTCGGATGGTTGTACTGCTGACGCACGATCTCCAGCCACTCGCGCGTGAAACGGTCGACCGCCTCGTCGTTGAATTCGTACGTTGCAGCCGCTTCCGACCAGACGAGCAATCCCTTCACGTCGCACCAATACAGGAAACGCGCGTCCTCGATCTTCTGATGCTTTCGCACGCCGTTATAGCCCATCGCCAAGATCGCGTCGATGTCTGTGATAATCGCCTCTTCAGACGGAGGCGTCAAGCCGCTTTCCGTCCAATAGCCCTGGTCGAGAATCAACCGTTGATAGAGTTGATCGTAGTTCAGCATAACCTTGCCGTTTACGATAGAAACCTTGCGCAACCCGAAATACGACCCCACGCTATCGACGATCCGATCGCCTTGGCGCAGCACGAACTCCACTTCATACAGCTTCGGGTTTTGCGGACTCCAATATTCGACTCGCCACTCCCGCTTCTCGCTAATCAAATCTACCGTCGCGGAGAAGGCAGCGCGATCAACCAGTTGAGTCGTTTCTTTGATCAGCGTGCCTTCCATGCTGATCGAAGTCGTGAGCCGTAGCGGCTCCGCTCCTGTATCGTTTGCAACGCGGTAGTCGAAGCGAACGGCGTTCGCATCGACGTCCGGCGTAATCTTCACCGACTGCAAATGATTCGCGTCGACGTATTCCAGCCACACCGTCTGCCAGATCCCCGTCGTCTGCACGTACCAGCAGCCGAAATTCGCCTCGCGCCAGCGCTGCTTGCCTCGCGGCTGCGTACCGCTCTCCGTGTCTTCCGCACGGACGACGACTTCGTTGGTTCCACCGGCCTTTAGGTAGGACGTCACGTCGAACGAGAATGCGGTGTACGCGCCTTCATGGCTGCCCGCGTAAACGCCGTTGACCCATACTTTCGCCAGATAGTCTACCCCTTGGAAATGCAGCAGCACCCGCTTGTCCCGCTGCTCCGCAGGCACCTCGAACGTCCGGCGGTACCAGACGTACGGATGGGCAGTCTCGTCCGCGATGCCGCTCGCCTTAGTTTCGTACGTGAACGGCACCTCGATGCGAAGCTCGCCGGGAAACGCCTCGAACCAGCGCTTAGTTTCTCCTTCGCCTGCGTCGTCGAACCGAAAGTCCCACGTTCCGTTCAGATTGAGCCAATCTTGACGGACGAACTGCGGTCGCGGATAGTCCGCGCGGTATATGCTGAGTGTCATCTTTGTCACCTTGCCTTTATGAAATAAGTGCTGGAATCAGCTGTTTATGTGGATCATTTACACTAGGAATGGATGCATGTATGGGCCGCCGGTCAAGGCGTTGGCGCAACCCGGAACGCGCTGAACCGAGCGCTGCCACCGGCTGACTTGAACCCTACTCGACCGTGCAGGAGTGCCGAATCGCTCTCGTCGACGTAACGAATGAGCGGCTCAGCGCTCGCGCCGGCATATACGGCGATCGCGTTGCCTGTAGCCACGACTTTTAGATGAATGATCCCGCCCGGCTTTGGCAGCAGCATCTTCGCATCCGCGAGCGGCGTCGTGTCATAATTGTGCTTCGCCAGATGGACACCCTGCCCGTCAACGTATGCGAAGTAGCCGCGCAAGAAGTCGTTGCGGTTCTGATTCAACTCTCTGCCATTGGCCGGCTCGGTCACACGTACGAGAATGCCCGTCTGCCCGCCTTCTTCCGGCACAGTGGCGTCGGCTTCAACCGTATAATCGACCCAGCCGTCCTCACCGGTCAGAATCTTGCCGTCTTCGTCCGACGTGACGCGCAGTTGACCGTCCTTCACCGACCAGACGCCTTCGTAGCGCGTCCACCCTGGAATGAACTTGACGCCGAAGTCGTCCGACTTGGCCGCGACCGGGGCGTACGGAGACGCCGAGAACCAGGCGGCGTCAATCGTGCCAATTACTGTCTCCAGCGTCAGCCTGTGATTCCCCGCCGTGAGCTTGACGTCCTGCGCCGAGATGGTCTGCCAAGTGCCGGAGCCCGATGGCTCCACCTTCAGCTCGCCGACGACCGGCTTGCCGTCCTCGCTCAAACGGAGACTAGCGCCCTGCGCACCGGCGGAGACGCGGAAGTCGAAGCTGAAGACGCCGCTGTCGGCCACGTTGACCCGATAGGTCAACGGCTTCGATGCGTCGAGCTTCGCCGCCGCGAGCCCGGCGGCTCCGTCGCTCTTCAATCCGTTCGCACGGGTAGCCCCGTCCTCGTCCTGAAACACATTCACGCGCCCCGGAAGCGGCGCATAGGTCAAGCCTGCAGCACTGCCGTCCACGGCATTGCTGAACGCGACGTATCCGAACGACGCGTCCACGTTCTCCAATGCGTAACCGATCGCTCCTGCGCCAGCCTCGGTCGGCAATTCCGCCGTCAACAGCTTCATGCCCTCCGCGTAGACGGTCAGTGCGCTGCCGACTTTCTCCACCTTCAGCATTTGCAGTTGGCCGAGATCGAGGTTGCCCGGCACGTCCGCCGAAACCTTCATCGCTTCCTCGCCGTCTTTGACGTAACGCGCTTCCAGCTTGCCATCAGCCGCGCTCCATGTCGCGATTCCGTAATTTTTCTTGTCCGCGTACGAAAATACGATGCCAGCCTTTCCTTGCTTACCGGATGACAGACGAACGTGATATTCCGCCGTATAGCTGTCTGCGGTCTTCACTTTCGTCACGAGCATCGACAAGCTAGACTCGCCAATACCTTTCGCGCTCAGCCCTTGGCCTGCGTCTATCGCCCACTTCGCGTCTCCAGTGCTCGTCCAAGCCTTGCCCGGCTCCTTGCGGTCGAACCGGTCGGCAAACACCGGCAGCGCCGGCGCCTCCTGCTTCGACGATGTCGGGCCGGCCAGCTGCAGCAAATCCCCATCCCAGACGATCCGATCGAGATTCATATGCCGCAGCGGACCGACGACGCCGTGTCCTTCGAGATTGTGATAGATCATATATTGCGTGTCTAAGTCCGGCCCCGTGACGACGGAATTATGCCCGAGCCCGACGGTCGCACCTTCTGTTCGCAGCAGAACAGGGTTGTTCGGCTGTGAATGGAAGTTCTGCATCGGCGAATCGCCGACCGCCGCGTCGACACGATATCCAGCGCTGAACACGTGGTTGCCTGTATAGGTCATGTAGTACTTGCCATGATGCTTGAATACGCTCGGCCCTTCCGTCCAGCCGCCCATGTAGGCGCCCGTCTGCGCCTCTTCCGGCGCAACGGTCAGCGGGTCGATCATCGGTGCAGCCTGAATGCCCATGGGACCAGCATAGTAGAAGTACCATTGCCCGTCATCGTCCACAAACGTCGTACCGTCGATAGTACGACCGAAGTTATCGGTCGCAACCTTGAACGGTCCCGTCGGCTTGTCGGCAACGAGGGCGTAATGCCCTTGCCCGGCTGGCGACGTGTACATGTAGAACTTGCCGTTCCAATAGCGCACTTCCGGCGCGTAAGCCGCCGTCGTCAGCGGGTCCTCCGTGCACAAGCCTTCGTATTTCCAGTCGACGAGATCGCCAGAAGACCACACCTTCACGCCCGCGTCCGTATCGCGTGTGCTGACGTAGAGATAGTACGTGCCGTTATAAGCGAAGACGAACGGATCGCCCATACCGTACTCACCCCATTCGTCAGGTAGACTGATCGGGTTCGTATACGTGCGGACCGCCGCCGTTTCGTAAGCCTCCGGCTTGCCGTCGTCGTTCGCATCGCAGCCTGCCGAGCCAAGGCACAGCAGAACCAGCAGCGGCCTCGCCCATTTCATGCGTCCCATGCGGACATCCCTCCGTTCGCTGGGTTTTATCGACCCGCCACTATGCGCCTAATCTGTTCCAATGGCAGCTTCGGCTGCCGGTCGTAGGTCAGCAAGCCGTTGATCTCCTGCTCCACGTCGGTCAACTGCGTATAGCAGAAGCCTTGCACGAGCGGCGCTTCGCGAAGCGGCTCCACGACGTTGCGCAGCCGTTCTTCAAAGTCGGCCTCGTCCTTGGCGCCGGAGTAGCCCCACCCTTCCCAATCGCCTTTCTGGAAGGAGATGCCGCCGAACTCGGTGACGAGTAGCGGCTGGCCTTCGTACGGGAAGCCAGGCACGAGAATCCAGCGATTGCCCGGGCGGGCAGCAAGCGCCTTGTCGATCGACGAATATCGGTCGGCTAGCACATCGCGGCGCCATTCGTAATCATGGATCGTGACAAGATCGGTCTTCACGAGTTCCCAACCATCGTTAGAAATGACCGGACGGGTCGGGTCGAGCGATTTGGTCATATGGTACATCGCCAGCGTGTGCTGCTGCTGCTGCTCATCGACGAGAATGTTGACGACGCCCCAGCTTTCATTGATCGGCACCCAGGCAACGAGACATGGATGGTTGTAGTCGCGTTCGACTGCTTCAATCCATTCGCGAGTCACGCGACCTACGTAAGACTCGGAGAAATGGTACGCGTTCGCCATCTCCCCCCACACGAGCAGGCCAAGCCGGTCCGCCCAGTATAGGTAGCGCGGGTCTTCAATCTTCTGATGCTTGCGGGCTCCGTTGAAGCCCATCTCCTTCGTCAGCTCAACGTCGCGCTTCAGCGCATCATCGCTCGGAGCGGTCAAGAGGCCCGTTGGAAAATAACCCTGGTCTAGCACCAACCGCATCTCGTACGGCCGGTTGTTCAGCAGCACGACGCCGTCTTCGATGGATATTTTGCGCATGCCGAAATAGCTGTCTACACGGTCGGCTTCCACCCCGTTCACGAGCAGCGTCAAGCGCAAGTCGTACAGGTTCGGCTTCTCCGGCGTCCACCAGCGGCCGAGGCCGTGGTCGTTAAAGTCGTGAAGACTGATAATGCGCGTCTCCGCACCGCGCATCACGCGGAACGTGTCTTCCGAGACGACTTCGCCATCGAACGAGACGAGCGCGCGCAAGGCGACGTCGGCACCCGGCTGCAAGCCTGCAACGAACGCTTGGAGCTTAAGTTGATTATGGTCGATGTCCGGCGTCAGGCGAACCCGTCCGATATGCACCTCGGCAACTGGCTCCAGCCATACCGATTGCCAGATGCCAGTCGTGCGCGTATAGAAGATGCCGGCGGACTTCTCCTCCCAGAACTGCTTGCCACGTGGCAATGTTACGTCCTTGCTATAATCGACCGCCTTAACGACGACAACGTTCTCGCCGTCTTGCAGCGCCTCCGTTACGTCAGCTTTGAACGGCGTATGGCCGCCCTCGTGCGCGAGCACGAACTTGCCATTCACCCAGACGCGGCACTCATAGTCGACGGCACCGAAGTGAAGCACAATGCGCTTGCCGAAATAATCGGCAGGCAGCGTGAACGAACGACGATACCAGACCGTGTCGTGGAACGCCGTGTCCGCAATGCCGCTCAGCTCGCTTTGATAGCAGAATGGCACCACGATGCGCGCCGGGAATTCAAGGTTACCTTCGTGCCAGCCGTCTCGTTCCCCGCTCTCAGCGTCGTCGAATGCAAATTCCCACTCGCCGTTCAGATTCAACCATTTCTCACGGACGAACTGTGGGCGCGGATATTCGTCTCTTAACTGGCTTGTTTGCACCATGTTCTTCCACTCCTTCGAAGCTTATCTATTTATTTTATGAAAGGCTTATTTGCTTTTTTTCGTAATGATCCAGATGGTGAACGTCACGACGCCAAGCACGGCAGCTGCCAGGTAGAAACCGCTCTGAGCGCTGACGAGCACATTGCCTTGTTGATTGCCCTTCAAGGCGAAAATAATGACGTTGCTCATGACCAGATACCAGAGCACGTTTCGTCCCATCGTCTCGAAGACGACGAACGGTGCCGGATAACGCTCCATCAGCTTGCCGAGCAAAAAGTAACCGTATAGCAGCAAGGCCGGTCCGATAATCCACCAAACCGATGGCGGAAACCGTTCCGGCAGCGCCCCGTCATGCGCGATTAAGCGCCACAGAAAAGCTCCGGAAAGGGCGGCCGCGAGGGCGAGCACGCGCCAATCCCAGCTGATGCGGTAACGCGCGAACAAGATGCCGACAAGATAGTATGGAAAATATTGCAGCACAGGAAACGAAGCGAAGTCCCGCGTGCCGATGAGCGGTCCGAGCTTCATCGCGTGAATCGAGCCGTACGGCAGCCAAGTCGTCAGCAGGAGCAAGCCCGCCGCGGCGAAGCCGAGCCATTGACGCCCGGCAAGCGCTTTAAGAGGAACGAATAGAATAAGACCTGCAATCATGAGATACGTGAATGACCAAAGGAACTCGGACCAGCCTGGCATGTCCTGCAGCAGCAGGATCGGCCTTACCGTCGCCCAAGACAGCAATTTACCGTCGATGAACAGCCGGTAAGCCAGTCCCGATACGTAGAAGGCCCCGAGCGTCTTGACAGCCGCCACCAGCATGCGCGGCGCCGCCTGCCGGAACGACTTTGTATAGTAAGCCAGCTGGGATACGTAACCGAAGCTGAAGACGAAGCCGGAGAAGGTGATGAGATTAATGACGTCGATGACCCGCTGCCCGTTCGGATAGATCTGCTGGTCGCTGAAGAATTGCAGCGTATGGCAATACACCATCCCCAGCACGAGCAGGCCTTTGAACAGGTCGATCGCCCTCTCCCGCTTGCGCGCAGGTTGGACGTTGCTCATCCTTTAATACCGGACAAGCTGACTCCTTTGACGATTTGACGTTCGAACACGAGGAAGAGCAGCATGATCGGCAAGGAAGCGATCGTGTTGACGACCATCGGCTTGACGTAGTCTTCTGAGTACGAGCTCATCAGCGTCGGAATGCCCATCGGAAGCGTGAACAGGTTGTCGTCCGTGAGCGACAGAAACGGCCAGAGGAAGTTGTTCCACGAGCCGATAAACGTCAGTATCGCCATCGAAGCGAGCGCAGGACGAGTCAGCGGCAGCATGATGCTGCGGAAGATTCGCCACGACCCGCCTCCGTCGATCTGCACGCTCTCAAGCAGGTCGTTCGGCACACCGTCGAAGAAGCTCTTGAGCACGATAACCGCGAACGGCGACGCGAGCGCCGGAAGGATCAAGCCTTGGTACGAATTCAGCAGATTCATCTCCTTGGCCACTTGATATAGCGGGATGATAATCGCTTCGCCCGGCACGAGCAAGCCCGCCAGAATGAAGAAGAACATGAACGAACGGTAGCGGAACGGCAGCTTGGACAGCACGAAAGCCGCCAGCGCTGCAATGATGACCGTCAAGATCGTCACGCAGACTGCGACGCCGAAGCTGTTCAACACCCAGTTCGACAGCTTAGTGGCGCTCAGGATTTGATCGTAGACCGCGAACGAATACGGCGGCGTGAACCAGTCCAGCACCGTAACGATCTTCATCCCCTCTTCCTTGATCGACACGACGAGCATCCAAACGACCGGCGCCATGAACACGAAAGCGAACAGGAGCGATACGACGCGGTAGGCATTTTTCATTAGGCGTTCGCCCCTTTCCGGTTGTTGAGCCAGTATTGGAAGATGGAGAGCACAAGCAGAATCGCAAACAGCATGTAAGACATCGTCGCCGCATAGCCGAGGTCGTTCTTCTTAAAGCCCGTCTGGTAGATCAATTGAATGATCGGACGAGTCTTGTCGAGCGGCCCACCGCCCGTGATGATGTAAATTTGCAGAAACACTTTGAACGAAGCGATGATCTGAAGCATCGTGATCGTCTTCGTGATGGGATTCAGGTACGGGAACGTAATCCGGAAGAAAATCTGTCTATCGTTCGCGCCGTCCAGACGGGCGGCCTCGTAAATTTCGTCGGGAATTTCCTGCATGGCGGACAAGTACAGGATGAAGTTGAAGCCTACGGTCCACCACAGCGTGATGAGCGCGATGGCGATCCAGGAAAGGTTCGTTTCAGTCAACCAGAAGATTTCGGTGTTTTCCGGAAGCAAATTCACCAGATGAAGGGCTGAATTGACGAGCCCGGTATACGGTTGAAACACGAAGAGGCCGAGAAAAGACGCGACCGCCACGGAAAGAACGCTAGGCAGGAAGAATACACTGCGGTAGAGACGCTGCAGCCTGGATTTGCGGTTAGCAATCATGGCGAGCACGATAGCCAAGATGACCATCGTAGGCGTCGTCAGCAATACGAAAATGCCGGAGTGACCGATTGCCGCCCACATTTCCTTGTCGTGAATCATGCGTGAATAATTGTCCCAGCCAATGTATTTCATTTTGCGAATAAGCGTCCACTTGTAGAACGTCATATTCACGCCTTTGATCATCGGCTTGATAGTGAACAGGAAATAGATGATCAGAAACGGTAGCAGATACAGAAGCGCCTGTACGTCCGCCCTTAGCTTGCTCATTCTCATCGCTTACGCCTCCCTCTCTCTCCATTTCGCCGCAGAGCTTGCGGCCAATATGGCCGCAAGCTCCCGGGAAATGTTGCGATATGAATCAGACTATTCGTTCAGCACTTTCTGAACGCCGTCTTGCAGTTTGACCATGGCTGCCGCCGGATCCAGCTTGTTCGCCCACACTTCGTTCAGAATTTTGAACGACGCGTTGTCGCGGATTTGCCAGTTCTTCGTGGATGGCTTGTTGAATTTAACCGTCGAGGCAACCGATGCATAGTCGCTGCGGTAAGGCATCGCTTTGTAGTCCGCATTCTCAAGAACGGATGGCTTGGACGGAATATGGCCCGCTTTTGCCCAGATTTGACCGTTTGTAGCTACCCAATCCGCGAAGATTACTGCCGCTTTGCGCTTCGCTGGATCTTCGGATTTCGTTACTGGCAGGATGATCGTATGGGAATCGCCCCATGTCGCTTCTTGATCGAAAATTTTCGGAATCGGCATCGCGCCGAATTCGAGGCCTTTCGTCGACTCCCAAGTGCCCGTCGCCCATACGCCTGTCATCATGATGGCAGCCGTGCCGCTTTGGAAGTTTTTATAGAAGTCCGGATCGTTCTTCTTGATGTATCCGCCCGTGTAGAGCTTCTGGATGTAATCAGCTGCTTTCGCACCTTTGTCACTGTCGACGGCTGCGGATTTCAGATCGTCGGACACGATGTCGTTGCCGCCTTGTTGGGAGTACAGCGACCACCATAAACGGTAAGGGTCGTCGTTAGTATTGGAGAGCGCGAACGGCGTTACTTTCGCCGGCAGCTTCGCTTTCAGCGTCTCAAGGAATTTCATGAAGCCGTCCGCGGATTGTTCCAGTACCGGCTTGCCGTCTTCACCGAGAAGACCAGCATCTTTCAACAATTTCTTGTTGTAGAACATGATGAACGGATGCGTATCGATCGGAGCCGCATAGTGTTTACCATCGACGATTGTCGCGTTCAGCAGGTTCTGGTTGTACGACGACCAGTCCACACCTGCCACTTCAGCCACATCGTCTATTTCCGTCACGACGCCTTGGTCGATCAAGTCAGGCAAGCGGGATGTATGGGAGATACCGACGTCAGGACCGTTGCCGTTGCCGACCGCCGTAATCAATTTCGTATAGTATTCGCCCCACACGAGCTTCGTGTTCTTCACTTGAATGTTCGGATGCGATTTATTGAACTCGTCGACCAGCGTTTGCATGTTGGCGCCGTCGCCGCCGTCAAACAGAGTCCAGAAGTTCAGGTTAACTTTCTCTTCGCTGTCCGCAGCAGCGTTGCCGCTGTTTGCATTGTCCGTCGCCGTTGTATCGGCGTTAGCGTTGCTGCTGTTTGCGCTTTCATTGTTTGCGTTTCCGGCGTTATTGCCGCCGCATGCAGCGAGAAGCAGGGAAATCGAGAGCAAAGATGTTGCTGCAAGGGATAATCTTTTTTTGTTCATGGTGGGCCTCCCTATTTGTTTTTTATCTTCAGAAACGAAGTGATTATTTTGTTTTATTACATTAATTTCGTTTCCATGTACGTATATTACCTTCAATTTTGACAAATGTCAACGGTTTCAATTTGATTTTCGGTTTTATTCCAACTAAAATAAGCCTTAATAACAGGAATCCTGTAATTAAGGCTTATTTTACCCCTTTTAAATTCCAATTACTCGATTCGATGTTACTCCATGCCATAATTGACTTTCATGACGATGCCTTGCTCGTAATCGCCGAACTGCTGGCCGAACAGGTTCACGCCGCCTTTGTGGACCGCGTCGTCCTTGACGCCGATCCGGATTCTGACGCTCGGACGCTGCTTCAAGTTCAAGTCCCCGATGTTGATCTCGGAAATCTCCATCATATCGAGCGTCGCTCGTTCTCCGTCAATGATCCAGGTCTTAAGCAGCCCGTATTGCGTCGCTCTGTCTTCCCACCATGCCGGATTGAGTTTACCCCTACGGCCGCCGAAATCACCGGGACTCGTCCACGAACTGATCTCTCGTCCGTTCACCCACAGTGTGATGTCGGAAGGCCAATTGTTGTCGTAATTCGGTGCTTCCGAGCACAGTTCCATGGACACTTCGAGCGACTTCACCTGCGCGCCGGATGGCAGGTCGAGCGGCAATTGGTATTCAACGTAGCCTTTGCGGAACCAAATCAATTGTGCTTCGATATGCTTCGGATGATAGAACTGGACGGGCTCGTCCTCGTTGAACAAGAAACCGTCGACGCCCGCGATGCCGCAGGTCGGATACACCTCGCAGTCGCTGTAATGGCCGATTGGCATCTCGACGCGGTATTCCGTGGTCTCGCCTTTCGGGAGCGTCTTCGGCATGTTGAAGCCGATATGGATATCGTCATAATTCCGGCTGCACACTTTCATCGCCCCGCGCGTGGCCGGCAGCAATTCGGTGTTGATTAAACCTGCCGCTTCCAGCACCTTCACGTTGTTGGCGACGGTCGAAACCGGAAGCTTAAGCGCTTCGGCGATCTCCACCACGTTCAGCTTCTTCGTGCTTAACAGCTGCAGAACGTCGACTCGCGACCGCGTTGACAACGCGTGCCCGACGCTCACCAGCCCCTCTGGATCTTCGAAGCTCAATTCCAACATGTCGCACCTCCCTTTCTTTTGTCGTTCAATTACATGTATTGTACATGAAAAAACGTTTTCAATCAAACATTTTGTATTAAACTAAGAATTGGATTGTAATGACATTAGATACTGCAATGAACATGTGGAAGGGCAAGGAAGAGGCAAGCAGCGATAAGTACTTGCGAGAAAGTATCCTTCGGACGAACGAAGAAACCTGCAGGAGAACAAAGCCGCGTGTGGACGAAAAAAGAAACAAATGCCGGAGCATCTGCTTCTTGTTTCCTTCTCCGCGCTGTGCGAGAGGATCCATTATCCCTGCGTGTTATCTCGTCGCGCTGCTTTAACCAATAATTAGTTGCCGCCTCCGCAGCTGCTGCCGCAGGACGAACCGCCACCACCACTGTCTCCACCGCTACCACTGTCTGAACTGCTGCAATTGCTGCCGCTGTCCGAACTGCAATTACTGCCGCCTGAATCGCCTCCGTCACCGCTATTATCATCTGAATCGCCACTGCTGCATACATAGCTGGAGCCGCTACTATCGCCGTTCGCTTCGCGCTCCTCATCCGATTGCGCATCGTTCATCTGATTGTGGAAATCATCTATTGGTCCTAATGACGAGGCAAAGAACATCCCCGAAAGCAAGCCTGTTGACATGCCCATCCCCGTCCAATCATCACGATCCCGGTACGACTGCTCTTGCCCAGAGGATGCAGTAAGCATTCTTCCTCGCTCAATTATGTAGCGAATGGTCGCATCCATATCAGGAAACTGTTCAGCCGCACGTTCATTAAACCGCCGGCTGCGAAGCACCTCATCGCTCTCTTGCTCCAGCTCGCGCATCAGCTCATGCGACATTGGCGTCCGGTAGAACGGCCCCCACAGCTGTCCGCTCGCCGGTGCCGGCAGGAATAGCTCGCCATAGATCCAATCGAACCATGCACGCTCACCCGGATCCGGCTTCCCACCCGGCGTATGAGGCGCATGATGGATAAGCGCACCGCAGAACTGCTTGCAGAATTGTTCATATTCACGCGTAAACATGAGCATCTCATGCCACACATCATCGACTCGCGCACTGTACATCGGCACGCCTCTCAGGACACCGCACATGAGAAAATACCGCTTCAGCTCGAACCATTGCCACTGCCATTCCCCGTCCCGCAGGCTTGGTGTATTGCGCAGCACGCGGTCCTTTACGCGCGCTTCGAAATCAGCTGTCAGCGTCGCTTCCAGCCGTTCCGCAGCCGTGCGCGCAGGATGCCCCACCGGTACGCCGAGATATTCAGGCGGCTTACGCATCGGCATCCGAGCAGCGGACATCGGGCGTCCCCGTACAGCACGTGTAGTATTCGCATTGCCTTGGCCGACGCTTGAAGAGATAACTTTAAATAAGAAAAACAGAATGATTACGACAATCACAATCGCAAACGGACTCATCTTATGCTGCACCGCCTTGTTCGTGGTATATGGTCATCATATCATGCCTCCAACTTAAACATGTGGAATTATACGGAAAAATATAACAAGAGATATGAGCAGTATCGCAAAAAAAAGGCTGCACCGCGATTGCGGTACAGCCTCTCTCATAGTGGCAAGTGAATAACAAATTAGTAAGTCATACCTGGGTAGAGCGGGTATTGCGACATGAGGTCGCTAACCATACCGCGCGCTTTAGTCAGAACCGCTTCATCTTTCGGGTTCTTCAGCGTCATTGCGATAACTTCTGCGATTGTACCCATCGCATCTACGCCCATGCCGCGGGAAGTTGCAGCAGGTGTACCGATACGGATACCGCTTGTAATGAACGGGCTAGTCGGATCGAATGGAATCGCATTCTTGTTTACCGTAATTTGAACAGAATCAAGCACATGCTCCGCATCCTTGCCTGTAATGCCCATGTTGCGCAGGTCGATTAGCATCAGATGGTTGTCTGTGCCGCCGGAAACGATGTTGATGCCGTGTCCAATCAGCGCATCGGAAAGCGCCTTAGCATTGTCCACAACGTTCTTGCCATACTCTTTGAACGAAGGCTGGAGCGCCTCGCCGAAAGCAACGGCTTTAGCAGCGATGATGTGCATCAGAGGGCCGCCTTGGGAACCAGGGAATACTGCTTTATCAATCGCTTGCGCCCATGCTTTGCGGCACAAGATCATACCGCCGCGAGGACCGCGAAGCGTTTTGTGCGTTGTCGTAGTCACAAAGTGCGCATGTGGCACTGGGCTTGGGTGAAGACCAGCAGCAACAAGGCCTGCGATGTGCGCCATGTCGACGAACAGCAGCGCGCCAACATCGTCAGCGATACGGCCAAGCTCTTCGAAATCAATGATGCGCGGGTAAGCCGATGCGCCTGCAACGATCATACGAGGACGGTGCTTGAACGCCAGCTTGCGAACTTCCGCGTAGTCGATTGTGAACGTGTCTTCGCTTACGCCGTAAGGAACGAAGTTGTACAGAATACCGGAAGCATTAACAGGGCTACCGTGCGTCAAGTGGCCGCCGTGCGCGAGGTTCATACCAAGCACCGTGTCGCCAGGTTTCAACGCTGCCAGGTAAACAGCCATGTTCGCTTGTGCGCCGGAGTGAGGCTGAACGTTCGCGTGCTCGGCACCGAACAGTTCCTTCGCACGATTGCGTGCGATATCTTCTGCGATATCCACGTGCTCGCAGCCGCCGTAGTAGCGCTTGCCCGGGTAGCCTTCCGCGTATTTGTTTGTCAGGACAGTGCCCATTGCTTCAAGTACAGCTTCCGAAACGATATTCTCGGATGCAATCAACTCGATGTTGTCGCGCTGACGTTGTAGCTCAAGGCCAAGTGCGGCCAAAATTTCGGGATCTTGTTTACGTAGGTTCTCCATGTGTATAAGTCCTCCTCAAAATAATTAATCGCAAGTATTGCTATCTCCAGGCGCCGCCAAGTTAGCAGCTTCCCGGTTATATACAGCTCGTTCTCCGCCGATTAGCTTCGGACGAGTATATGCCATCGTCACATGTGCCGCTCCGATGGACCGAATTGACGGGCGCACCGGCACAGCTACACGCTTCAGGTGCATGCCGATCAAGGTGTCGCCGATGTCGATGCCGGCATGTGCCTGTACCGTCTCGGACAGACAGGCATCCTGCAGCTTGCTATAGGCGTATGCGGCCATTGATCCTCCGGCTTTGCGCACAGGGATCGCCGATACGAGCTCCAGCCCGTACCGCTCAGCCGCTTCACGCTCCATGACAAGCGCCCGATTCAAATGCTCGCAGCACTGAAACACCGGATAGAACAACAGCTCGCGCCGAACGGCCTCTACGCCTGCATAGATGGCTTCAGCAGTTTCCAGCGTGCCGGACGTGCCGATCCGCTGGCCAAGCACTTCACTCGTCGAGCAGCCAATGACGAGCAGCTGCCCTTCTCGCAGCCGCGCTGCAGAAGCTAGTTCACGAATGACGGTTTCCACATCAATAGATAGCTGTGCCGGATCCATCGTCATCACCAGCTCTCCTTACGCGTCCGCGAATTTCGCTTCAATCTGCATCACTTTGTTCACGCGGCCCACATGGCGCTCACCGTTCGAGAACGGCGTCTCGAGCCAAATGCGGATAATCTCCTGCGCAACGCCGGGACCGATGACGCGCTCGCCCATTGCCAGCACGTTCGTATCGTTGTGCTCGCGAGTTGCTTTGGCTGAGAACATATCATGCACGAGCGCACAGCGGATGCCCTTCACTTTGTTCGCCGCAATGGACATGCCGATGCCGGTTCCGCAGATCAGAATGCCGCGATCCGCTTTGCCCGATACCACTAGATCAGCAACCGGCAGCGCATAATCCGGGTAATCGACCGACTGGTCGCAATTACAACCGACGTCCTCGATTTCGTGACCAAGCGATTGAATGAACGGAACGATCTCATCTTTCAGACGGTAGCCCGCATGGTCTGCACCGATGGCAATTCTCATAATTCCATATACCTCCCAAGTGACCGCTCATGGCGGAAAATGTCGATTTCACACTGGTTCTAGTATACCTGATTTCGGGCGACAAGCAAAAACGGAACATCCACCAGATTCGTGGTGAACATCGAACAAAAATCATTTTCATCTGACGGTCATTTAGCTGCAAGCGGCAAACTTATCCATCTTCCGAATGACAAAAAAAGAGCAAGCATGCTTACGCACACTGCTCTTTGCCCAGGCGACCGGCCGTATATTCCAATGCTCCACCGTGGTTTAACCCACTCTCGTCGCCAGTTACATTGGAAACCGTCTTTAGTTGATTTCATCATAACGGATTATCGCGCGAAAATCAATCCGGCCAAGCGGCCTCAGGTTACCCAATTATTGCTGCAACCGGTCAAGCAGCCTCTTCAGCGCTTCTTCGATCTGAGCCGCACTTTGTTCGTACACGCTGAGTTGTCCGCCGAAAGGATCCTCGATATCGAAGTTCGGCATTTGCCGCTCCAACTCCAGCAGCCTAGCGCGTTTCGCTTCACTAAACGGCTGACCAAGCGCTTGATTCATGTGCCACTCGGACAAAATCCCTTCGAGCTCAGCGATGCGCTCAAGCACTTCCGGGTCAGTATTCACGAACTCGAGCAGCGTATACGTCTTGTCCACTGCGCTCGGGAACCGCTGCAGCAGTTGTCTTTTATGGCTTCCTGTCATCGTCAGAATCAAGTCCGACCAAGCTATTGAGCCAGTCTCGAGCGCCCTTGACGTGCTGTGATGCCCAATGCCACGGCGGGACAGCGCTTCTTGCGCGTTCTTCGAAACAGGCAGCCCATCAATCGTCGATACACCTGCAGAGCGAATATCGAGCTGCAGCCCCCGCTCCTGCGCGAGCGTACGAAGCAGCGCCTCAGCCATCGGCGACCGGCAGGTGTTGCCAGTGCAGACAAACAGTATCCGTTTCAAGAATCGTACACTCCTCTATATTTATATATTTCAGAACAAGAACAGCAAGCCGAAGGTGAATAAAATGACGCCGCCGCACGCTTCTCCATAACCGCCAAGACTAGTGCCTACGCGTCTGCCAAGCAGTAAGCCGAGCACGGACATGATGCCTCCAGCAACGCCGAAGAGCAGCACGGTTAGCAGCATATCTGCCTCAAACATACCGAGCGAGATGCCAACGGAGAACGAGTCAATGCTGACGCTAAGCGCAAACAGCAGAATGCCCCATCCGCTGCGATAGTCAATTGATTCTACCGCGTCGCCGCGCAGCGAGCTGTAGATCATATGCCCGCCAAGGAGCAGCAGAAGTGCGCCTGCCGCAGTCGTCGCGACGCCGCCAAGCAGCGTGCTGACATACTCACCTGTGAAGATGCCCATCAAGGGCATAATTATGTGAAAAAGCGCAATGACGGCGCTCAGCTTCATAATGTCCAGCAACCGGATCCCTTTGAGCCCAATGCCGACACCAAGCGAAAAAGCGTCCATCCCCAGCGCCACCGCGATAATAATGAGCGTCAGCAGCTGCCCGGCATGCATGCTCTCGATCATGTCATCCTCTCCTTGTCCCGCTTCTTCTTCACAAGCATATGCGGACAAGGGGTGAATGATGACCGCTTGGGTGAGCGGAGAGAGTGATGTAAGAGCGCTAGACGCGGGCGGGCGACGTGAGTGCGCTAGGCGCGCACGACGGCGGCTGCGACGTGAAGCACGGGCGCTAGGCGCGCACGACGGCGGTTGGGCCGTGAAGCGCGGGCGCGAGTGCTAGGCGCAGGGCTTCCGCCGTTTAGAGCGCTAGGCGCGCGGACGACGGCACCGGCTGAGCTGCGAGAGCGCTAGACGCGCACGACGGCGTGGCCGGCGGCTTTCGCCAAGCGGTTCATGAGCGCGTGGCCGATGCCGTGCTCTGGGCATGTCTCGGCCCAGATGCGCTGCACGCCGCGCGCGTCGAACTCGCGCAGCGCGCCATAGAGGCTTTGCGCAGCCGTTTCCAGCTGCGCGAGGCTGCCGACGACGAGCACGCAGTCGGCATCGTACCGAGCAGCATGCTCGGCAAAGGCGAGCACGCCCGTGCGCTCGCCGCGCTCCCGCGCCGCTGCTGTCTCCGCCTGAATATAGGCGGAGACAGCGGCAGGCTCGCCCTTTACCAGCTGCATCAGCCCTTGCGGGGCGTAATGCGCGTATTTCATGCCCGGCGAGCGCGGTGCCGCTGCATCCGCGGCAGTACCGCCTTCTCCTTCGCTCTCGCCTGTGCCGGCGCCGGGAGCTGCCACGGCGTCGTACGCCACATGCGCGGCAACCTCGTGCAGCGCTTCGGCGGTCACGCCGCCAGGGCGCAAGATTCGCACGGAATCGCCGCCCTCGATTTGCACGACCGTCGATTCCAAGCCGACGCCTGCCGCGCCGCCGTCGACGATGCCGTCAATGCGACCGCTCAGGTCATCGCTCACATGCGATGCCAGCGTCGGGCTCGGACGGCCCGAGCGATTCGCGCTAGGCGCGGCGAGCGGGCAGCCCGACTCGGCGATGAGCCGCAGCGCGACGGGATGCGCGGGCATCCGCACCGCGACCGTGTCCAGACCTGCGGTGACGCGCGGCGAGACGGCGCCCGGCTTCACCGGCAGCACGAGCGTGAGCGGTCCCGGCCAGAACCGGGCCATCAGCCGCTCCGCTAGCGCAGCCGCATCAGCCGCAAGCGGCAAAGTCAGCTCCGCGAGCTGCGCCGCATCCGCGATATGCACGATTAGCGGATTGTCGGACGGGCGACCTTTTGCCGTGAAGATCCGCTCCACCGATTCCGTCCGCCGCGCATCCGCCCCTAGGCCATACACCGTTTCCGTCGGAAAGGCTACAGTGCCGCCTTCACGCAGCATTGCCGCCGCCTCCGCCAGCTCGCCAGCTTGCGGTTCTGTGCCACTGACTTGCCATATCATCGTGTTGCCCATATCTCTATTTGTGTTCGTGGTGTTCATGTTCAATTCCGTATCCCCAGCTTTTGCAAAGTGCAAAATAGATTTTGCTCCATTATAGCACAGGGCTGCATGAAGCCGAAAAAAGCCGCCAAAGCCTCATGAATGCGTTTTATTGCTGCACTACGCCCTCAGACCATAGCCGCCAGTCGTTGACTTCATCCGAATACAGAGCGTATGATGTCATGGTCATTCTTATATGTAAAAGAATACATATGAGACAAATAGAACGGAGGCGTTACAACCACTATGCAGCCACCTGCACCTAAGCCGCAAATTCGGGTTCTGCCCATTATGATTGCCATCTTCTTCGGCAGCTTCATCTCGACACTCAACATTAGCACGATTAACATTGCGATCCCGGTGCTCTCTGATCATTTTCACGCTTCACTCAGCACGATTCAGTGGACACTGACCGGCTTCATGCTCGCAATGGGCACTTTTGCTCCGATTACCGGTTATTTCGGCGAACGCTTCAGCTATAAACGACTGTATATCTTCGCCCTATCCGGCTTTATGCTTGCCTCAGTCTGCTGCGCGCTCGCATGGAACGCTCATTCGCTCATCGCGTTCCGTATCTTGCAAGGCGCGTTCAGCGGTCTGATCTCCCCGGTTACGATGGCGATTGTCTACCAAGTCATACCGCGCGAGAAACAGCCGATGGCGATCAGCTTCTGGGCGGCATCGAGCATGCTCGCTCCGGCTATCGGCCCAACCTTCAGCGGCTGGCTGCTCGATAACGTCAGCTGGCACTGGCTGTTCTGGGTGAACGTGCCGATTGCGGCTATCGGCATGATGCTCATCATTCCATTCATTCCGTATTACCGGTTGAATGTGCCCAAGTCATTCGATTTCATCGGCTTCATCACTGTTATTATTAGCAGCGCATCGCTGCTCATTGCCCTCTCGAACGGACATACATGGGGCTGGACCGGCGCGAAAACCATTGCGCTGCTCATTATTGGAGCGGCCTTCCTGCTGCTCTTCATCTGGCGGGAGCTGACATGCGAGACGCCGCTGCTCAACCTGCGCATCTTCCGCATCAGCCGGTATACAATCTCTCTGACGATAACGAGCATCGTGACGATCAGCTTGTACTCCGGAACGTTCCTGTCACCTGTATTCCTGCAAAATATTCAGCATGTGTCGACGCTCGATACCGGCCTTATTCTGCTTCCGGCCTCCCTTGCAATGGCGCTGATGACGCCGCTTGTCGGCAAGCTCTTCACCCGAATCGGTCCGCGTCCGCTGCTCATTACCGGCGTTCTGCTGATGGCTGGCGGCACACTGCCGCTTAGCTGGCTGAGTGTCGATATTCCGCACGGCTATATTTTGTTCTGGATGATTATTCGGAACCTCGGTATTTCGTTCGCGATGATGCCTGCGAGCAACGCCGGCATGCAAGCTGTGCCGAAGCAATTCAGCGGCCACGCTTCCTCGCTGACCAACTGGATCCGGAACGTGCTTGGCTCATTCGCGATTGCCATATTCACAACGATGCTGTCTTCCCGCTCCATAGAGCACGGCAAGGATCTCGCGAAGGCAGGAGCAACCGATCCAACCTATATCAAAATCATGGCGTTTACGATGAGTATCAACGACGTCTATCTCATCGCTAGCATCATCGTTATTGTTGCGCTGCCGGTAACTTTCTTCATACCGAAGCTCAAACGTGAAACGGAGTCCCACAAACGCGCGGCCTAGCTCCTACAACAATAAAAGCTCATTCGCACGAAATGCGGATGAGCTTTCTATTTGGCATGAAGCGATTAGCTGAACAGGTGGCGGAAGAAGCTGATGATCGACTTAATGACGTCCCACAGGAAGAAGCGAACTTCCGGTTGTTTCACTGCATCGTCCGTTGTATTTTGCATAGCCCCGCCGTTGTTGCCGCTTAAATCCGACTTGGATTGTACATCCTGAGCTTTCGCAGCTGTGTCTGTATTGCCGCTACCTTCTGCGTCCTTCACAGTCGTCTTCGCCACGTTTGTTGCCACTGCCGCGGTTGCCGGTGTCGAGGACTCTCCGCTCACTGCATCTACGAAGCAGAGCGGCGGGAACAGCACGCACCACCAGTTCTGACCTGCGCCAGCGCCGAGCGTAATGCGAAGCGCCTCATAGTTGCCGGCTGGATAAACTTCAGTTCCGTATATTTTAGTTGGAAACGGCACAATGCCGAGCTCCGCTTTATATCCATAATGAAATCCGCGGGCATCTAATGTCTCTCCTACAATTGCCTCGATGTCATGCATGCGCGAACGGATCGTAAGTCTTGCTTCTTCAATCGTCTGCGGACCAGTAACCCATGTGTTCATTTGAGCGACAACCGCATCACGCACTTCGCGCTTCACAAGCTGATCCATCGCAGAATCAGAGTTTGCAAGAATACGCAGACGGATCGATTCCGCCGGAATGCTTCCGCCGGCAATTGCCGCGTCAGCGCGCTGGCTCTCCCAGCTCATAAGCAGCAGTGCTACAAGAAGAAGAACATAACCGTACACTGGACGATAAGGAAAACGGGAATAAGTGCGGATCATAACGATAAGCTCCTTTGTGGCACCCGTCGGTGCAGCGGCTTCTCGTTCCGGAACGTTTATATCCCCATTATGTCCCTAGCAGACACTCTCTAAACCTTCCACTCTCTTAATAGTTTCGCAAAACCGGGGCGTCTCAAATCGAGCAAGAATAGTCAGGGGAATTGGAAAACCTACGACGTGAGGTGAATAACATGTCGCAATTTTCCAATCCTAAAATAAGCAGCCTTCAGGCTAGTCTGCTCAGCATTAATGCGATCTCCACACTCGCGCAAATGACTGCTTTCACCGTGCTCCCCGAGATTGCTAGGCGCGATGCCGCAATCAGCTGCTCGATCGGATTAATCGCTTATTGGTGTTATGCCTTATGGCTCTTCACGATTCTGAACAAACAAGCACCTGGGCAATCCTTTCTGGATACGTTAAAAACCAAAGTCGGCTCTTGGGCAGCCAGCATCTTAAAAGGATGGATTGTCCTTTATTTGATCGTCGTTTTGAGCACAAAAAATCCCCACAAACACACAATAGTGTGCAATGGGGATCTACCATTGTCGAACTAAACACCCGCTCAACAAGTTGTTAAGCTATTATTCCACTGCCAGCACATGCCGGCCGATTCCGGCGTAGTCGTTGATGATGCGCACCTCGCGCCATGCGCCGGTGCCGCGAAGCAGCTCCGCGACGGCTTCCGCTTGGCCCATGCCAAGCTCAAAGCCGACGATGCGCGGCATCGCGGACAGCTCCGCGAGCTGCTCGGCCATGCGCCGATACGGCGTCAAGCCGTCTTCGCCGCCGTCGAGCGCGAGGCGCGGCTCGTGATCGCGCACCTCCGGCTGAAGGCCGGCAATGTCTCCCGCCGGGATGTACGGCGGGTTCGAGACCAGCACGTCGATGCGCAAGCCGGCTACGCCACCAGCTTGCGCTTCGGCGTGCTCATCTGCGCCGGGCCGTGACGCCGCTGGCATCGCGAACGGCCCGAGCAGGTCGCCCTGCACGAACGTCATGCGCTGCGAAGCTCGCGCATGGCGCTCCGCGTTCGTGCGGGCGACAGCGAGCGCGTCCGGCGACAGATCGGACGCGCAGATGCGCCACTGCGGGCGCAGCGCAGCCAGCGTCACGCCTATGGCGCCACTGCCCGTGCCGACGTCGACCACTGTCGGCACATCGACAACCCCGCCGCCAGCGCTAGCTTCGCCGCGCGCCTGCGGCCACAGCTTGTCAGCGGCCTCGAGCACGGCCTCGACGAGCAGCTCGGTCTCCGGCCGTGGAATAAGCACGGCCGACGTCACGGTGAACGGCAAGCCGTAGAACCACTGCTCGCCGATCAAATACTGCACCGGCTCACCCGCGGCTTTGCGCGCGAGCAGCTCCCTCCACCGCTTGTAATGCTGCGGCGGGAACAGCTCTCGCCAATCACGCAGCAGTTCCGTGCGAGATAGCCCGAGCACGTGCAGCAGCAACAGCTCCGCGTTATTGCGCGGCTCCATAATGCCGCGCTCCTTCAGAAGCGCAGTCCCCTTCAAGCTCACATCTGCGATTGTCATGGGTACGAGCAGAGAAAAGCCAACCCCATCTGCATCCAGTTCTACCATGCCTTCAACGCCAGTGCTATCTGCTGCTTGCCGCTGCGAAGCGACCTCTTCCGCTTCGCGATCTTTTTGCTCCGCCATCCTTATCGTCCCTTCCGTTCATTCTTTCCCTCACTATGACAAAAAAACGGGAGCGCCACAAGCAGCTCCCGTTCCATTCACTTTGATTATGCGAGATTCTCGCGCTCCATCAGTTCCGTCTGAGCGGTCAACGTCAGTGCGTTAATGATCTCTTCCATGTCCCCGTTGAGTACGGAATCCAGCTTGTGCAGCGTAAGGCCGATCCGGTGATCCGTTACACGGCTTTGCGGATAGTTGTACGTCCGAATCCGCTCAGAGCGGTCGCCCGTACCGACTTTGCTCTTACGTTCGCCGGCATACTTCGCTTCTTCCTCTTGACGGTGCAGATCGGAGATCCGCGCCCGGAGCACTTGCAGCGCCTTCGCTTTGTTCTCGTTCTGCGATTTGCCGTCTTGGCACTGCGCCATTATGCCTGTCGGCATGTGAAGCACGCGAACAGCAGACTTCGTCGTATTAACGGACTGACCGCCAGCGCCGCTGGAGCAGTACGTATCCACACGAATATCTTTGTCGAGGATTTCAACCTCAACCTCTTCAACCTCAGGCATAACCGCTACCGTCGACGTCGACGTATGAATACGTCCGCCCGATTCCGTTACAGGAATACGCTGTACGCGGTGCGCGCCGCTCTCGAACTTCAGCTTGCTATACGCGCCCTTGCCCGTCACCATGAAGATAACCTCTTTGAAGCCGCCAAGATCGCTCTCGTTCGCTTCCATCAATTCAACTCTCCAGCCTTGCGTATCCGCGTACTTCATGTACATGCGGTACAAGTCTGATGCGAACAATGCCGCTTCGTCGCCACCAGCCGCTCCGCGAATCTCAACAATTACGTTCTTGTCGTCGTTCGGGTCCTTCGGCAGCAGCAGGAATTGAATGTGCGCTTCCAGCTCTTCCTTGCGCGTGCTCAGTTCATCGATTTCCATCTTCACCATTTCGCGCATTTCATCGTCGAGCTTCTCGCCTTGCATCACTTTCGCATCGTCAAGCTGCTCAGATACTTGCTTGTATTCTGTGTATGCTTCAAAAGGGGCATGCAAATCCGACTGCTCCTTGGAGAACTCGCGCAGACGCTTCGGATCGCTTGATACGTCAGGATCACACAACAGCTCGCTCAATTTCTCATACCGGTCTGCGAGTGCTTGTAAACGGTCCAACACTGTCATTCACCTCTGTAAGTTAGAATAAGTCTAATAATCGTCTCTTTAGTATAGCATAACGCGCATGAAACCATAAACGTGACAATTATGGATGATTTGCATCTCTTTGTTCGTTACGCACAGCAAAAGGACCCGGACATCCGGGCCCAGCTGAGTGAACACATCTATACGTTGAAACGGAAGTGCATAACGTCGCCGTCTTGCACCACATATTCTTTGCCTTCAAGACGAAGCTGGCCTTTCTCCTTCGCCGCGTTCATTGAGCCTGCCGCGATCAAATCGTCATACGATACAACCTCTGCACGAATGAAGCCGCGCTCGAAGTCGGTATGGATAACGCCTGCCGCTTGTGGAGCCTTCATTCCCTTGCGGATCGTCCACGCGCGAACTTCTTGTACGCCTGCCGTGAAGTACGTGTACAGACCAAGCAGCTTGTAAGCTGCACGGATTAGACGGTTCAGACCGGATTCCGTTAGACCAAGCTCTTCGAGGAACATCTCTTTGTCCTCGCCTTCAAGCTCGGCGATTTCGGATTCCACCTTCGCGCTGATCGGCACCACTTCCGCGCCTTCTGCCTTCGCGAATTCACGAACCAATTCCACAAAGCTGTTGCCATCGGAATTTGCCGCTTCGCCTTCGCTCACGTTCGCTGCATACAGTACTGGCTTCATTGTCAGCAGGTGCAGGTCGCGAATAAGCGCTTTTTCATCATCAGTGAGATCAATGCTCCGTGCTGGCATATCGTTGTAGAGCGCCTCTTTGACTTTCTCCAGCGTTTCCACCTCTTGCACGACTTTCTTGTCGCCGCCTTTAAGGTTTTTGCGGGAACGCTCGATCTTACGGTCAACGGAGTCAATATCCGCAAGGATCAACTCAAGGTTGATCGTGTTGATGTCGCCGATTGGATCAACTTTACCGGATACGTGCGTAATGTTGTCGTCCTGGAAGCAGCGCACAACGTGCACGATCGCATCAACTTCACGGATATGCGCGAGGAACTTGTTACCGAGTCCTTCGCCTTTGCTCGCGCCTTTTACGATACCTGCGATATCAATAAACTCAAACGCTGTCGGTACTGTTTTGTTCGGCACAACAAGCTCTGTCAATTTATCCAAACGCGTATCCGGTACCTCTACGACGCCTACGTTCGGGTCAATCGTACAGAACGGATAGTTCGCAGACTCCGCGCCTGCCTGAGTAATTGCATTAAATAAAGTCGATTTGCCCACGTTCGGCAAGCCGACGATTCCAGCTTTCAAAGCCATGAAGGAAGACACCCCTGTTCCGTAATAACAATCTCAGGACATTATACATGAAAGGACTTTAATAAAAAAGGTGAATCCGCTCATTCCCAGTCTACAAGTTCACATTTACATCCATTAGCCAGTACCTGCATGCCCTCCCCCAAATCCGAACATACTACGTTCGCAAGGCACATCCCCCGGAGGTGAGCGTTCTTGGAGAACAGTAAGCATAAAGGCAATTATAAAGGTACAACTGCGATGCACGCCAAAAACCAGGACATGGCCTTCGTCAACGATACGATTGAGGATGCCAAGTCCGTTACTAATTACAGCAGTGTGAAGAAGAAGACCGATAAATAGCTGTTTTTGGCAAAAAGAAAAGAGGTGACTGCAGGCTCCAACTAAACTGGACCTTCGTCACCTCTTCTCCATTATTGCTTCGCACCCGTATAGATGAGAATCGCATCGCGCAGAAACTCAGCTGCACCCGACTGGTTCACATCATAGTAAGCACGGAAACGCTCGTCATCCACGTACATTTGCGCCAAGTTCGCGTGAGCTTCCTTACTGTATTTGCCTTTCTCCCAATAGAAGCAGAGCCACTGGCGATGCAGATCAACTGCCTTCTGTGCAAGCTCGCTCGCCGGATCGCCCTGCTTGAACGCCTCCGCAAGCGTATCCTGCACTTCCTTCGCTAACCGCGTCACTTCGTCATACTGTTCTTGCGTCATATTTTGCAGCTTCGCATTCGACTTGTTCACAGCATCGTCGCCATACTTCTCGCGTACTTCCTTGCCATACTTTTGCTCGTTCTCGTCGACCATCTGTTTCTTGAAGCCTTCAAACCTCTGTTTGTCCGTCATCGCCATTCTCCCTTCGGCCGATGCGATCGTCATATCCACATTGGCAATGAGCGCATCCAGCTGGTTTCTTCGGTCGAGAAGCTGCTGACGATGCTGAAGCAGCGCCGATGACCGGTCGAAGAACGGATCGGTGAGCATCGCTTTGATCTGATCCAGACTAACCCCAAGCTCGCGGTAAAATAAAATATGCTGCAGCCGATCAACCTCAGCCTGCCCGTAAATCCGGTATCCCGATGTGTTCATTCTTGCCGGCTTCAGAATGCCAATCTCATCGTAGAATCGCAGCGTCCTCGTACTGATGCCAGCGAGCTTCCCCAGCTTCTGCACCGTATATTCCATCCATCGTCACCTCCCGACAAATCAACTGTACACCTTTCCGTAACGGCAATGTCAAACCTTAGTTTCCCCATCCGATCCAACAAAATAAAAAGACCCTCACAGCCCAAACTCGGGCTGAAAAGGTCCTCTAATGACAAGTTGCCGATATTCCTCGGTCTTCGGTCTCGATACAGGAACATGGATATTACCTCCGCCTTTGAAGTAGGCGTCATTGCCATATCTCCCAATCTCAATCCGGTCTACAAGAGGAACATTCACAAGATAAGAGCTGTGGAACAAATCGAACCCGTACGGCTGGAGCATTCGCTGGTAGCTTTCAACGCTGTGCAGCTGAAAGTATGTAGCCTCTGCGGTAACGAACATCGGGATACCAGGAGGATGCTGCGCCTTGACCCCCTTCTTAACGGGTCTTGAGGTCACACCCATAAACAAAACCTCATTCAGAACATCGAGGTTCTTGCAGACCACCTGATTATCAACAGGGTCCATCCGCACGCAGTATACCGAGATCGACAAAGGATCCACCTACTTTTGTTCTGGCTGTTTCTTGTCGCTTGGAATGTCGATTGTACCTAGAAATACTTTCAATGTTGAAACATCATTTGTCCTGCTCACTGTCTTGTTTAGTACATCTGAGACGATTTTGGCCAATTCCTTCTTCATAGCTGTAACCTCCTAAATTGTAGCAAAGAAATGGATTGGAAAAATATTGCTAATGCAATAATAGGTGATGATAGAAAAACATTCAATATAATTATGCAAATTGGCAGAATTTTTTGCTTAGTTGGAAAAAAAGCTGTTATTACGATAGATATTAACGATGTAATAACCATTACAATTATACTTAATTCGATGTGGGGAATAGCCGCCAACACAGCCGTACTAACAAGAAAACAAACGTCCAGGTTGCGAAAATGGAAACCACCAGTGAGAAGCCTTGTTATAACAAATATAGCTATCCCAAGTGCAGTTTCCAGCGGCTTCCCCGTAAGCAACCCAATAAGCATAGTAGCAACAATCACACCACAATTATTTACTTGCAGCGCCAGAAGCGCTGTAAGCCGCTCGACACTGCTCGTCTGTTCAGGATTAGCATTCTTTATGACCTGTGCGGCTTTATTCGATAAATAGACGATTGCGCTCAATTGTTGCATCTCTCCTGTATGTGAACATGATGACTATGATGAACAATATATTCGCAATGATAAATACCTCTATGATCTCAAAGCGTTCGACAAGTAAATGGAAGCTTAATGATAGTACAAGTAGCGCAACCGTAGTGCCAAAATAAACCCACAGCTTCTCCTTAGACATACGGGTATCCAAGTAGAAATCATGTGGCGGCCTTATATATTTTGCAATACCTAGATTAAACTTGACGATACAATAAGCAACTGTAAAAGTAACTGCTTGAGATATAAGTTGGACCAGTCTCACTTCAGTACTATTGGATTGATATAACATAGACGAATCGAGAAGACCTGTCTTTGCTACCATGGCTACGATGCATATCTGAATGGCAAAGTACCCAATCATCCCAACTCCTACAATACGAAGGGAACGATACAGCTTCACTTTCATAAAGATCCTCAAACCAGCAATGAGTAATACAATATGATTAAGAGAATCGTATACTGGCGATATTCTGAGTAGCTCTCTTCCAATAATTGAAGTTACAGCTAGAATGCAGACAATAATCAAAATTTCTCTCAAATATTCCCGAATGGGATACTGAAAAATCGAGAACATGACAAACGTAATCGCTAATGTGTCCAGACAATCCAATATAAAGTAGACGATATAGTTCACTCGTGATGTCACCTCTTTTCGAGAGCAGATATCCATATTCTACAATATTCGACAAAGTTATTCTATCATCACTTTGAAGCGCTTACACCCAAGCGTCAGTGTCGTAGCCGCGTTCTTCCCAGTATCCGGTATAGTCAGAGTCAATAAGCTCGATGCGATTCAGCCATTTTACCGATTTGTACGTGTACATCTTCGGCACGATGAGCCGAACCGGACCGCCGAGATCGCTCGGAATGATCTTGCCGTCATGCAGAACAGCAACCATCACATCGTCCATATTCGCCTGCTCGAGGGTAAGCGAGTCGGTGTAAACGCCGTCTCCCGAGTATAATTTGACCGTCTTCGCATTCGGCTTCACGCCTGCCATCTTCAGAAAATCCTTTAGTTTGATGCCTTCCCATGTATTATTGTAGACCGACCAGCCCGTTACACAGTGAAAATCACTCACCTGCACTTCCCGCTTAAGCGCCACGAACTGTTCCCAGTTCCAACGCATGGGCTTCTCGACCAAGCCGTCGATAATAAAGGAAAAGTTGCTGTTATCAAACTTCGGAATCTCCGTCACCGTATAGATCCGGAACGTCCCCTTGCTGCCCCCGCCAATAGGTGGTGATGAAGCCGGAAGCGCCTGAGGCAGAGGAACCATGTTGTTCGCGTCCGACTCGACGATCTTCTCGATTGCCTCGCCAGGGCTCAGCGTGTTTCCAATCCATTTCAGAAAAGAAGGCCCAATTGCAACCGCGACGCCTACTCCGACTGTGGCTCGGATGAAGGCACGACGTGACATGAGCGCTTGCGGCTGCCCCGCTGCTGGATGGAGGATCTCTCTCTTCTCGTTGCCCGTCTTGACGGTGCGACGATGCGGCTCCTTAAGCCATTTGAGACGTGTGATGGAATGATAGATGATGTAAGGCAGGCCGACCCATGTCAGCACATCATGCACATAGAGAGCGTTATTCGACCAGCGAGGTCCGACGGCTCTGAACTGCCAGAGCAAGAGGCCCGACAGCAGCCAGCCAACGAGCAAGCCGAGCACGATGAGCACATTGGCCTTTTGGCTTGTTTTGCTCTTCAGCTGTTTCCAGTGCTTCCCCGCAAGCAGCAGGTAGAAGACGACCGGCACAAGCGAAGCGATGCCAACCACGATATGTATATAGCGGATAATGACCCGGCCTTCGCCCAGAATGCCGCGCCACATCCCTTGAAACAAGACGAGCCCTGTCAAAGCAAGGATGACTACAATATAACCGTTCCAAGAATGGAGTGAAGTTAGCTTCTTTCCGTACCCTTTTCGCACACGAGCTAGCCAGTTCTGCATCTGCAGCACCCGCCTCCTTAAGATTTAGAAATCGCTTTCCCAATTATATCCTATGAACATGAAGATCGTATGTAGAAAGAAAAAAAAGCCCCCACACCACTGGTGCGAGGGCTCATGCTGCTGTTCTTAGATTTGGCCTTGAATTTTGCTTGCAAGCGCTGCTTTGGATTGCAGGCCAACCATTTTGTCAACTGGCTGTCCGTCTTTGAAGAGGATCAGCGTAGGGATCGACATCACGCCGAATTGGGAAGCCAATTCTGGCTCTTCGTCTACGTTGATTTTCGCGATTGTTGCGGAACCAGCAAGCTCAGTGGAGAGCTCCTCTACGATTGGAAGCTGCATTTTGCAAGGGCCGCACCATGGCGCCCAGAAATCAACGAGCGTTACGCCGCTCTCGATGCTTTTGTTAAAAGTGTCTTTCGTCAATGCTACTGCCATGTTCATTCATCCTCTCTACAAATAAGTTCGTAATCCTATGGGAAGGGATACCCCGACTCACCTAACACTCATGCCTCAAGGACACTGCTTGCATTCCTTGATCTGACTCAGCACATCGGAAATCGTTATGCCGCCAAAATAATTCTCAAGCTGCTTCTCCGCCCTGCAGAAAATACCGTCCATCACTTCCCGCATGTTGGAGCCGACGACGCAGTCCATATCCGGGTCTCCCGAGCACCAGCTCGGAATGACGGAGCCTTGCGCCATCAGCCGATAAATATCGGCTAGGGTGACAACAGCTGGATCAAGCGTCAGCCGGTAACCGCCGCCTGCGCCTTCCCGCGTGTCGACATAACCGCCGCGCTTCAAACAGCTCATCACTTTGCGTATGCGGGCCGGATTGGTTGAAACATTATCAGCAATGGCCTCGCTTGGCGCCATCCGCTCCGGCAAGTAAGCCAAGTAAACTAAACTGTGTACGGCAATCGTGAATTCGCTGTTCATGCTTAAGCAGCACCCCGCTTTGTACTGTAATCATATCAGTTACAGTTGAAGCTGTCAACGGCGGCAGCTGTCTTATTTTGTGATATCAGGGGCAGCTCTATTCAGTCATCTAGAACAGTTCAAGCTGTTCCGCGTCCGCGTCGCCTGGCGGCGGCAGCTCGAACGAGCCGCGCGGCGGCAGCTGGTGCAGCATCGCCATTAGCTGCAATGCATTGTCCGCCGCATCGCCGCCGGAGTTGTTGTTGAACAGCACGCATACGGTGCGCGATTGCCCAGCGAGGCGGTGCAGACGCTCCGCCCAATCGTTCAGTTCCACGTCATTGTAGCGGTACAAGTAGCGCACGTCACGCCAATTCGGCTGACCGGCGGACACCCAGCCGCTCGTATTGCGCCCGTGCAACCTGACTAGCGTCAGCTCCTCACTCGTTGCCGCTTCGACAATCGGGATCGAGCCGTCGCCCGCTTGAGGCTCATCGCAGACCGTATGGAACCAGCCTTCCCGCTGCGTGAAGGCGATGGTCTTCTCCTGCATCTCCGGCGTGTACCAGCTCTGATGGCGGAATTCGAGCGCACACGGCACATCGCCCATGCGCGCCTTCGCCGCCCGCAACACGTCCACGTTTGCGCGCGTGCAGTTAAACCATGGCGGGTATTGGAACAATACCGCCATTAGTTTGCCCGCTTCGCGAATAGGCGTGATCGCATCGAGAAATGCTTGAAACATTGCGTCTTCGTTCTCGTAAGGATGGGCGCCTTTGCCTCGCGAATGGCCGGTCATGCCCTGATACGCTTTAATGACGAAGCGGAAGTCATCCGGTGTATCGTTTGCCCACTTCGCCATCGTTTGCGGCGACGCAATCGCATAGTAGCTACTGTCCACTTCGACAACGCGGAACCACTTCGCATACGCGGGCAGCTTATTCTTGGCAGCGCCCGCACCGCGGTACAGCTCGGAATGGTCGCCCCAGCCGCATAAACCGATCTCGATCACGATTTGTCACCTCATATTTTGCAGCAGGACGGGCCTTGTCGCCCTTGCTTGATTGTGTAAACTGCATTAGCATGGAGATTAGCATAAGTTTACAGTGTCCGTATTCGGCAAATCAACAACTGAACTTACATCATCAGACAAACTAAGGGCGAAAGGTTGTCGTTTCCATATGCATATTGATCTGTACTCCGATGTTGTCTGTCCGTGGTGCCGCATCGGCAAGCAAAATCTGTTCCGTGCCATAGAAATGTGGAAAGAGAAGAACGACGAACCCGTCACTGTGACATACCATGCTTACCAGCTGGATCCGAACTTGCCGGAAGAAGGCCGCGCTTTCGATGAAGTGATGACACGTAAGATGGGCGGTCCGGAGTCCTTGAAGCGGGCGATGGATCAAGTGACTAGAGCTGGTGCTGCTGTCGGCGTTACATTCCGCTTTGACTTGGTGAGCCGCATGCCGAACACACGGCTGGCGCACCGATTCGTCGCTTTACTGCCGGAGGAGCACCATGCTAATGCAGTCGAGGAGCTGTTCCGCGCTTACTTCGAGGAAGGCGTCGATGTCGCACAGTTGAGCGCTATTATGAGCATTGCCGAGCGACTTGGCGTCAATACTCCTGATCTGGAGAAGCAGCTCGCGAGCGGCGGAGGCGGAGACGCGGTTGATGCCGATCTACGGAAGGCGCAGCAGCTCGGGATTACCGGCGTTCCTTTCGTTGTTTTCAACAATCGTTATTCGTTGTCGGGTGCATACCCAGCCGAGGAAATGCTCGGGCTGATGAGCGGCGTGAATACAGGGGTATAAATGAGAAAAAGCTGAGGCGGATAACTCCGCGCTCAGCTTTTATATTTCACTGCAGAGGATTAGTGCCCGCCGCCGACAATTCGAAGTCCGATCACACCGATAATAATCATACCGATAAAGAGCAGTTTGCGTTTGTCCTTCGATTCGCCGAATACGGTCATCCCGAGCACGACGCTGCCAACCGAGCCAATTCCCGTCCATACAGCATAAGCCGTACTCATCGGAATGACCTGGAGCGACCGCGATAAGAAGTAGAAGCTGACGAAGCCCGCACCCAGCGCGAGCAGCGTTCCTCGCCAATTCTTAAAGCCGTTCGACAGCTTGATCCCCGTCACACCGCCGACTTCCCCAAGCCCCGATACGAGTAGATACAACCATTCCATCTTAGCTGTCCCCTCCTTTCGAACCGCTTACTTCAGTGGGCTCGCTTGTTTCAGGATCAGTAGCGATCATTTTGAGTCCGATGATGCCGCTCATGAGCAGCGCGATGAACACCAGCTTGAGCACATCGACAGGTTCATCCAGGAATACGATGCCGGTGATGACCGTACCAACTGTTCCAATGCCTGTGAATACCGCATAGGCTGTGCCGATCTCGATCTTACGCATCGCCGTCGAGAAGAACATGAAGCTTATAATAAGCAGCGCTACCGTAATGATGCTCGGTACGAGCCGCGTAAATCCATGTGATGCCTGAAGCCCGTAAGCCCAGCAAATTTCAAGCAAGCCTGCAATGAGCAGAAATAGCCATGCCATGATGATATAATCCCCTTTCGTGTTAAGCCCTCGGCTGTGGCTTTGGCGTCGTCCTCTCTACCGATTCCCGCAGGCAATCCCAGATGAGCGCTTGCCGCCTCCTATATAGCGCCGAATCGTACAATTTATATTCAACGAGCAGACCGTCTATTAAGGCATAGAATAGCGCTAGTAGACGCTCTGTCTGCTCTGACTCTGGATGAAAGCCACCAACTGACAATACGCTGCGGTTCAACAGTTCCATAAGATGTTCTGATACTTGATTCTCATAGGCGATAAAATCCTGTCCAAGCCGCTCCTCCAGATGCCGTGGCGGGACGAGCAGCGTCCGCTTCAGAAAGGATTGCCCTTGCGAAATGTGGTCCAAATCTGTGTAAAAGATAAATGCCGCGTTTAGACGGTCCATCGGAGGATGATCCGTCGTCTCCGCCAGCATCTGCATAAACTTCGCATGCTCCTCGCGAATCGCATCGTCGATCAGCTCCAGAAGCAGCTGCTCCTTGGACTCGAAATGGGCATAGATCGACGGCGTTTTAATGCCAACCGACTTCGCAATCTCCGAGAGAGACACGCCTTCGTAGCCCGACTCCGCGAATAGCGTGAGCGCCGCATGCTTTATTCGGTTCGCCGTCATTATGAATCACAATCCCCTTTTGAGTGAGTAATCTGAACGTGCACACTACTTGCACAATTGCCTAACGAACGTTAGTTAGCTGACCTCAAGTGATCATAACGACTTTGCGAGATGGTGTCAAGAGTTACGAAGCGTAACTTTCCCGTCTGACCAGACGTCTGAGCTTTATATAAAGGAGGCTTTCCCATGAAGAAAATAATTACCCTCACAGCCGCGCTAAGTTTACTGGCAGCGAGCTCGGTCGCCAATGCGTCAACAACGCGCCATATTATCGTGAACGATCAGTCTGTATCGTCCTCGTCCGATTTCACTCCGATTGTGGAGAATGGTAGAGCACTTGTCCCGCTTCGCGTCGTCGCAGACGCGCTTGACGCCTCCGTAGCTTGGGATGCCAAGTCGCGGACAGCTTCGGTTCGTAAATGGTCGGATTCAATTGTGTTCAAGGCAGGCTCTAAGACGGCTACGGCTGTATATGGAAACGTGAGTCCGGACCCGCAGACCGTAGCGCTCGATACGGAAGTGATTGTTCGGCGGGATCGCGTCTATGTGCCGCTTCGTATGATCGCCCATTCACTCGGTTATCTCGTTGACTTGCGTGGGAACGGTAGCATTTTGCTTCAATCGCCATTAAGCCGATCCGACCGGGAGTTGCTCGCGACAGGTAAGCTGAGCGATGCGCGAATGTTCGTGAAAACCAAGGGTGTAATGAACGCTCGTTATGCCAATATCCCAACCATGTACCCATCAGAAGGGAGGGAAGGCTTCGCCGCAACGTTCTTGTTCCCTGCCGGGGAAGCGAACCGCTTCTTCTTGGTAGCAGGCGACACGGCTGCTTTCTACGAATTGAAAGGCGGCTTCTTCGTGATCACTTGGCGAGCGCTTATTCCACTTGGAAACAAGGACGAGCTTCGCTTGTTCATGGATCGCATGTTCACTAAAGCGACGGGCAAGTATCCAGCAGATTTGGTTGGCAAAATCTTCTTCTATTTCACCAATAGCTCCATCGTCACAAGTGAACGGCGGGAAGCGGGTCAGATCGCTGCGGACGGCACCATCACCCGGCTCGGCATCAAATGGACCATCGGCGAAGAAGTGAAGGAACAATCCGGTTCTCTTGCACTGGTTGCACCGGATGAGACGAGAAATGAAGTGAGGCTGCCTTAATGTCCGCAGCCTTATCGTCTGGAGAAGAAACTGAAATCTTTTGTACAGGAGGTGTCTTACGATGATGAAGCTCAAGTTTACCGTGCTTACACTGCTGCTCGTGGCTCTGCTCACCGGATGTGCAGCCGAAGCTGCTGCACCTCGGCAGCTGACCTCGGAGCAAGTGGTCGAGTCCATGCGACAGGCTGGAGTGAAGCTGCATGGCTTGCATGTCAAAGGCGGCGGATTCCCTGGCGGCATCTATGCTCGTTTGCTGGACCGGGTGAACCCGGATACTTATAGCATGGATACGTATGCGATGGGACTGGTCACGGACAACCCTTCCACCAAGGCAGCCGACCATTCCCTCGCATCCGTCGTCAATCTGTCCGTTTACGTGTTCGATTCCGAGGCAGAGCGGGTTCGGGGCCGGAAGGATTTTGACAAACAGATGTTGGCGATGCCGCAGCTGCAAGTGCATCCGGGCATCTACGAGAAGGACAACGTGATGGTCGTCTATCTGCGCGACACCGATTTCAAGGATCTCGTCGATGACGAGATTCTTGAAGCGATGGATAAGCTGTAGCGGCTAATGACGCGGCTGTATTCGTTCCCATAAGGCTTTCGCTGCACTCTAACGGAAGCCATCCCAGCTGCCCGAGCCGCACGCAAACAACCCCGCGTTCAACCAACGCGGGGTCTCTCTGCTCCAACTCACGGTATTGTCAGCTCCTCGGCATAATGCCCCGACCGATTCACCTTCGTCTCCAAGTACTTGCGGTTGAACTCCGAAATATCGCCCCACAGCGGTACGCGATCGTCGACGTTCATCCCAGATGCCTTAAGCGCCGCAAGCTTCTTCGGATTGTTTGTGATAAGCGTCACCGGCTTGCTTCGCAGATGCGACAGCACGAGCAGCGTGTCCTCGTAGCTGCGCGTATCATCCTGAAAACCTAGCTCCAGATTCGCCTCCACCGTGTCATAACCCTTCTCCTGCAAAATATATGCCATCGCTTTGCTGAACAACCCAATGCCGCGCCCCTCATGATTGGCGAGATAGAACAGCGCACCTGTGCCATGGCTGACAATCATCTTCATCGACTGATGCAGCTGAAAACCGCAATCACAACGTTTACTGCCGAAGATGTCGCCCGTATGGCATATACTGTGCATCCGAATGAGCGCATCTGCATGGTTCGCGAAATCACCGTAGACGAGCACACTCGACTGCTGCTTCTCCGCCAAATTCGACTCAGACAGCTGCTCAATCAAGTACGCCGTGCGTTCCTTCTCCCGACATCCACCCTCGCTGTGAACGAGATCCTTGCACGGCAGCCAGCAGTACCACTGAAACTGCACGGTTTCGCCGTCCAAATTAACCGGCAGCGAGATCGGGCCTACCAGAATAATTGTGCCCCGCTTACTCTTCAACGTCTGAATCCGGTCGTCCAATATCGCAACGATTGCTTCATCGATCACTTCTCATGAGCCCCCTATCGCAAGCAAGCTGCTGTTAGTGTGAGATGCGACGATAGGAATTATTCGATCACGTCTATTTCACTACACGCGCAGCTGCCGCCGTTTGCTCCCGAATCGCAGCATTGATCACCTTCAGATCAGGAACAGCAGGCACCTTCGTATCCGACAGCTCGTAACGTTCCTTCAATGCCAATATCCGCAGCACACTCTTGTTAATCCGCTGCTCGGTCAATTCTCCCTTGCTTATGCTCTTCTTGAGCGCCGCAATAACCGCGTCCACATTCGCATATTCATGCGCAATAAGCACAATATCGCTGCCTGCTTTCACCGCCTGCACCGCCGCTTCGCCCATACCGTAATGATTGGCAATTGCCCCCATCGTCAGATCGTCGGTGACAACAACACCTTCGAACCTCAATGTACCTCGCAGCTCATCCGTGATGACACGCTTTGATAATGAAGCCGGCCACTTCGCATCCAGCTTCGGGAACAGGATATGAGCTATCATAACCACATCCGCACCGTCGCCGATCGCTTCTTGGAAAGGACGCCATTCGAACGCCTTCAGCTGCGACAAGCTTTTATACACAATCGGCAGCTCGAGATGCGAATCCACAGACGTATCTCCATGCCCCGGAAAATGCTTCACAACCGGCACAACCTTCTCGTCTTGCAGCCCCTCCATCACAGCTAGCCCCATCTTCGTCACAAGGTCCGCAGTCGCTCCAAAGGAACGATCACCGATCACGGGATTGTTCGGATTGCTATTAATATCAAGCACGGGTGCAAAATCAACATTAAATCCCATCGCCTTGCTCGCTTCTCCAAGCAAATGACCAATTCGCCCCGCATACGCCGCATCTCCGGTATTGCCTACTGCCTTCCCGCTTGGCAGGGCAACAAGGCCAGGAAGACGCGCAACTCTGCCTCCCTCTTCATCGACAGTAACGAGCAGCGGCGATGCGTTCCCACTGTTCCATGTTTTCAGCTGATTCACATACGCAGCGACTCCGCTCGGCGTCGCCACATTATCCTTATAGAAAATAACCCCGCCGACATGCTGCTGCGCAATCATCCGCTTCGCCCGCGCGTCCGCTTTCTTCCCTTCCACGCCTGCAATTATCATGGAGCCCAGCTTCTCGTCAAGCGACATCTCCTTGAGCTGCTTCTCGATCTCCGACTTCGGCGGCGGCTCCTCAGCAGGGGGCTGCTGATCCGGCTCATCGGCAGGTGTAGTCGGCTCCACAGGCTGGTTCGGCTCAGTAACGGAATGTTGATTCGTTCCGCCGTTCTGCCCAGGAGCGGGCTTTTCTGGAGGCTGCTCCGCAAGTTCATGGGAAGCACAGCCATTCAGCAATAGAATCGCAACTGTTAGCGCAGCGGCACGGACTTTCATGCTCCGAATCATCGTGAAAATCACCTACTTTCAACGTATCGTGATTTCCTTATTATTTCCTCATCCGGAGCAGAAGAACCTCTATCCCCCCATTAAATGCAAAAAGCCACCCTCTCTCATAATGAGAAAGAGTGGCTACTCTAACATCTGATGTTAGATTGTCCACAAACTCCAATCATTCCGTCGCTTGCCAATGGCATTAATCCATCGGAGCGAAGTAGCAAACAGCTGCTCGCGGGAAGATTTCGACGAGAAAGTATGGTCTGCCTGCAGGATCACTTCCTTATCACAGCCACCTTCCTTGCGAAGCCAGAACATCTTCTGATACAAGAAGCAATAATCGACCGGAATGACCATATCTGCAGTGCCGTGTACGATCAGCACTTCACCGCCGTAGCCGCTCAGCTCTGTCAGCGGTTGATATTGTGCAAGCGAATCTGTGAAGCGCTTCGTAAATTCGTAGTGCATATGGTCAGTTTTGCCCTCGGTCTCAATTTCTTTGATCGCCTTCGCACCGATAATGTTGCGAATATCGAGGAACGGATGCGCGACTGGAGCCCACAGCACAAGCGATTTCACACGATTGTCGCGCGCTGCCGTGAGTACAGCAACCGCACCGCCTAGGCTATGACCGAGCAGCGTAATTCGCTCATGGTCAACAAGGTCAAGACTCGACGCGTAGTCAATGACGGTACGTGTCTGAGCAATCAGCTCATCCAGGCCTCCGCTGCCATAATCGCCGGTACTCTCTCCGCAGCCACCGTAATCAAACCGCAGCACGAGATAACCACTGCGTGTCAGCCGCTCCGCCGCTTCGACGAACAAACGATCCGTTCCCATTCGGTTGCCGATAAAGCCGTGGCATATAATAACAAGCGGAAACTTCGCCGCATATTTCGTCTCTGGATCGCACTGGGGGTACTGAAGTACGCCCGATAATTGCAAATCGCCGCTCTTAATCGTTATAGGATGATTCATCTCGGCACCACCTTATTCCTATAATTCCTACCTACTTTGTTGGAATTAACTTTACCACGTATGCTCTGCCCCGTCAATTACCGTTTTTCCAAACTTTAACTGCCGATATGCTTGAGCGCTTCACTTACGCTTAAGCGAGACAGCTCTGTTCCGGCAACGAATTGTTTGACCGCTGCGGCGTCCGACTTGCCATACTCCCGAAGTGCCCAGCCGATCGCTTTGCGAATGAAGAAATCTTCCTCATGCGCGGTTCGGCGAATCAAATCGAAGAGCAGCGGTACATCCGTCTTCGACTTGTAGCCAAGCTGGAACAGAATCGCCGTGCGGCGCAGCCACAGGTTGTCCGCTTCATCCATCCACTTCTTCGTATATGGCGCTACCATCTCCGGATGCTTCGCAAACAACGTGCCGACAAGGTGGCTGGCAATGAGATCCACTGTGTCCCACCACGAGTTCGTCGTGACCATAAACTCCAGTAACGACGCGTCTTCAGGCCGTAATTCCTTCTTACGCTTCTCCATTAGAATCATCGCCGTATAATGAAACTCCCTCTCCGGCGTCGCCCACAGTTCGCGAACAACCCTCTCGAGCGCTTCACCAGAAGGAACGCCATTCGCCTTCATGAACTGCTTCGTAAGCGAAGTACGCTCCGGTGTACGTATTCCGAGAAAAGGGAACAAGCCCCGCATATAAGCCGACATCGCCTCCGCAGCCTCCTGGTTAGCATGGCTGCGCAGCAGCGCTTCTATGTCTTTGCAATAAGTCGGCGACACCGCCGATGCAGTACGTGAACCCATAAATCCCAGCCTCCTCTATGACTCGATTATAAATTTTCCAGCCCTTCACTACAACTTACATCGACATAACACGACAAGTCATTTGTAAGAAATAATAACATATTGCGTAATTTGGGTGTAGTGTGAACGATTCATTCCAGATACTGGTGAAAGTAGCTGAAGAGAGCGACAAAAAGAGGGAGGGGATGTCACATATCGTTACAATTTCGCAGAAAGGGTCGAAGAGAAGGTAAGATGCAATGTTTTTGAGGATACAGTGTGTTTAGAGGTAGATCCGCAGTGACTGAGGCATGACAGTCGCAAGTCGGTGCGAAGTGTGGATTGTTGAACGAGGAGGGGGATGGAGGGCGAAACGCAAGACAATGTGGGAATGAGGTTAAAGAGCCAACAGATGGCGATTGCTGAGCGTGTAGAGATTCTAGGCGTGGACGGTGACAAACGAACGTTTGCTGTGTGTTGAGAAAATCTTGCGAAGACGGTGACAAAGCGGCGCGAACTACGCACCTCTGGAGAACGAGGCGAGGAGCCGATAATTTACGTTCACTCAACGCCGAGAGCACCTGTTCGAAGAAGCAGTAAACTGCGTTTGGCAGAACGAGCAGACGCCGGCACCTACTCCTATCAGCGTCGTTGCCCGGCCATGTACAGTGCGTAGAGTTCCGGCGTATTGAGGTTAATGAAAGCCAATGCTTCTTGGGGAGTTGGCTCAAGCTGAAGGGCAGTCAGTCCTTTCAAGAACGACATGACGCGGAGATCCCGCTGCTCCAGAAGCTGCTGCAGCTGGGCGACTACGCTGGTATTGTATAGTGCGTGAAAAGGCTGATTCGCTGTGGTGCGAATGACAGCCGATCGGCCTTCACCCTCGAATGCCGCTGCCTCGGCAGAAGAGATCATTCGCGCGAGCAATGGTTCCGACAGCACTGGCATATCGCAGGCCATGACGAAGCCATAAGCTTGTCCCGGAATGACCGACAACGCCGTATGCAAACCGGCTAACGGACCACAATCCCTATACGTGTCGCGGACAAATTCAAGCGGTGCCTGGACACCAGACAGCGCCTGCTGATAGACCTCTTCTCGCTGTCCGTCCCCTGCTGAAATGATGATTTTACCGCCAATTCCAGCGCTCAGCATCTGCTCGGCAATGATGCGCAGCAGCACCTTTTCGCCAACCGGCAGCAACGCTTTATCCGTCCCCATTCTACTGCTCTGACCGCCTGCCAGAATGACGCCGTGAATGTCCGCGCCTGTTAGTGCCATCATAGTTCTTCCTCTCATCAGAGCAAAATTGTTGTCTCCAGTATACCATGTGCATGAGCACTTCTTACCCTCTCGCATATCCAGAAATTGTGCTTTGTGCACCTCATTGACGAAAACGCTTCCCTACGATATGATGAGCCTGCGTATTTCATTACGAATGGCGTGTTACCTTACATGAAGGGCATGAGCCAAGAAACTTTCTGCTGCCAGCGGAATTTTTCTTGGCTCTTTTTTGTGCCCAATTGCCATACTAAGCAGGTGCGAGGTGTATGTTTCGGCATGAAGAGTGAATCGCAGCTTCGAATTGAACGCGTCATCGGCAACAACGTCATTTTGGCACAGTCGGATGATGGTATGGAGTATGTGCTCATGGGGAAAGGCATCGGGTTCGGCAGCAAATCCGGCGAGCTTCTGTCTGACGATAAGCAGATTGAGAAACGATTCCGCTTAGACGATCCGAAGCAGATGAAGCATTATCACGCCATGATGGAGGAAACCGATCCTGAAGTTATCCGCATTACAGAGGCGATTCTCGCTGATATCGAGGAGAGGTTCGGTGGGCCGCTCAACAACAAAGTGTATTACTCGCTGCCAAGCCATATTCAGTTCGTGCTCTATCGGCTTCGCAATGACATGGAGATCAATAATCCTTTTCTCCAAGAGACGAAGCTGTGGTTTCCGGCTGAATATGAAGCTGCTGGCCGTGCAGCTGCCTTGATACAGAAGACGTTCGGGGTAGACGTGCCCGAGGATGAGATTGGCTTCCTCACGTACCACGTCCATTCCGCTTTCACGAATGTTGCCGCTTGGGAGCTCGCCAAGTTCACGAATGTCGTGACGGAGCTGATTGAGCGGATCGAAGCACGCAAAGCAATAGCCATCTCCCGGGACAGTATGGACTATCGGCGGCTCGTTACTGACCTCAGGTATACAGTCGAGCGGATTAGTCTTGGGAAGCATATGGCGAATCCGCTTCTGCCGGAGCTTCGGAAGAAGTTCAAGGGTGATTATGCCCTAGCGCAGGACCTGTCCGTACTTATGGCAGAGCGGCTAGGCACAGCTGTACCGGATGAAGAGGTCGGCTACATAGCAATTGAGTTGTACCGCTTTTTCCAAGGGCTAGAACAAGATCATCCCGTTAAGGAGTGAAGGAAATTATGCTAGGTAAGTTGTTTAAATCGAAGAAAGCAATGCTTGAGATCGTCTCTCCTCTCACAGGTAAAGCCGTACAGCTCGCGGAGGTGCCGGATGAAGCCTTCGCAGGCAAGCATATGGGCGATGGCGTTGCCATTGAGCCGACTGTCGGCAAACTGATCGCGCCATTCGACGGAACGATAGCGCATGTCATTCATACCAACCATGCTGTCATCATTGAGCATGAATCAGGTATTCAGCTGCTTGCGCATATCGGCATCAACACGGTAGCAATGCAAGGCGAAGGCTTCACAGGCCACGTTCAAACAGGCGACACGGTCAAAGCAGGCCAAACGCTCATTGAGTTCGATATCGACAAAATTAAAGCTGCCGGCTATCCGGTCATTACACCAGTCATTATTGCCAACGGCGAGACGGTAGCGGAGATGGAAACGTTGTTCGGCGATGTGTTGTCAGGTGATACGACCGTCATTCGTGCGGTGCTTGCATAACGCAAATACGGTAAAGGCTAGGCTATTACACTATCTTGAAAGGATGGAGATGACATGTTAGCATTTCTGCAAAGAATCGGAAAAGCACTCATGCTTCCCGTTGCCGTTCTCCCAGCGCTGTCCATACTGCTGCGGTTCGGTAACATCAATTATGTCACTGATTTTCATTTTGGCGAAGGGTTCGGCGGTTGGCTGAATCAATACGTGGCACCATTCCTCGCTGCCGGCGGCGGCGCGATATTCGATAACTTGCCGCTTCTGTTCGCGGTCGGCGTTGCCATCGGCCTTGCCGGTGACGCTGTAGCAGCAATGGCTGCCGTACTCGCTTACTTGGTACTGACGAACGTCCTGGCTAAGGTGCCAGTTGCATTCGCTGACTTCGTCGGTAAGGACGCAAAGCTCGACATGGGCGTGCTTGGCGGTATTATCGCAGGTATGTTCGCGGCATTCTTCTACAATCGATATCATAATATCAAACTTCCCGACTGGCTCGGCTTCTTCTCGGGCAAACGTTTCGTACCCATCATCACATCGCTTGCGATGGTTATTATCGGCCTCATCTTCGGTCTGATCTGGGGTCCAATCCAGAACGTACTCGATGACTTCGGACAATGGGTTGTTGACCTCGGCGGTATCGGCTCCGGCATCTTCATGATGGCGAACCGGTTGCTGATTCCTTTTGGCCTGCATCACATCATCAACTCGATTGCATGGTTCCAAATCGGCAATTTCACAGATGCAGCAGGCAAAGTCGTGCATGGCGACTTGACTCGTTTCTTCGCCGGAGACCCGACAGCGGGCATGTTCATGACAGGCTTCTTCCCGATCATGATGTTCGCGCTTCCTGCAGGTGCGCTGGCGATTATTCAGTCAGCCCGCCCTGAGAAGCGCAAAGCAATTGCTTCCGTATTCGTCGGTGCAGCCGTTGCTTCGTTCCTAACTGGTATTACGGAGCCGCTTGAATTCGCGTTCATGTTTGTCGCTCCAGGCCTTTATGTCATCCACGCGGTTCTGACTGGCCTATCCGGATATATCACCTATACGATTGGCATTAAGCATGGCTTCGGCTTCTCAGCAGGCTTGATCGACTACTTGGTCAACTACCCTCTGGCGACGAAACCTCTGCTTCTGATCCCAATCGGTCTTGTGTTCGCGGTTGTGTACTACTTCCTGTTCCGCTTCGTGATCGTGAAGTTCAACCTCAAAACACCTGGCCGTGAAGACGATGATGCACTTGTCGGCACAACGCCAGAGCAGCGCACTGGTGCTGCTGGCAAAGGTAGCACGGCTGGAGGCAATGATAAAGCAGCTCGCGTGCTTGAGAACATCGGCGGTTCGGATAACATCGTCGGCATCGATGCATGTATTACACGTCTACGCCTTGTTGTGAAAGACGATAAAGCCGTCAATGATTCCGCGCTTAAAGCGCTGGGCGCTTCCGGGGTTATGCGTCTTGGCTCCGGCGCCGTGCAGGTTATTTTCGGTACGCAATCCGAGCGTTTGAAGGACGATATTAAGAAATTGATGTAAGGATTAGCGATGGGCGCGCGGGAGACGGCATTGGAAGCTGTTCTCTCCGCGCTTCTATACATTGCGTGAGGATAACAGAGGAGATAACTGAGGAGATAACCGAGGAGGAACCTACTTCATGGAAAACACATACACGATTGGCAGCGAGCTTGGCATCCACGTTCGCCCTGCGAAACTGATTGTAGAAGCGGTTAAGAAATATGCTGGCACTGAAGTATTTCTGGAGAAAGACGGCAAGCGCGTAGCGGCAAAAAGTCTCGTCAACGTGCTGACGCTCGGCGCGAAGCACGGCGACAGCGTAATCGTGGTCACGGAAGGTGATCAGGCGGAAGCAGCGCAGCAAGAAATCGGCGCGATATTAGCGGAGCACGCGAAATGAAGCTGAGCGGTATTGCCGCATCATCTGGCATCGCGATCGGCCCGGCTTGGGTCATTGAACAGCTCGACGAAGCAGCCCTTCCCACTTCAATCGAGGCGTTCGCTGTCGTTGGCGAGACGAAGCGACTGGAAGCAGCCGTCGCCGCAAGCATCGCGGACATTAGCAGGCTGCGCGACCGGATGGCTTCTGATGGACGGTCAGAAGAGACGGAGATTTTTGAAGGGCATTTGCTGCTGCTCGAAGACGAGGAGCTTATCGGCCGTGCACTTCAGTTCATCGGGGATGAACTGAAGCCTGCCGCAGCAGCCATTGTGGCGGCGCGGGACGAAATCGCGGCGATGTTCGAGAGCCTCGATGATGAATATTTGCGCGAGCGCGCCGCAGACATTCGCGACGTATGCGGACGCGTAATCGGCCATCTGACCGGCCGCGCAGGGGTGCCATCGTCGGTGGATGGCGACCCTGTTGTGCTCGTGACGGCGGATCTCACGCCGTCCGATACAGCGCAGCTGAACAAGGACGCCGTAGCCGGCTTCGTGACGATGATCGGCGGACGCACCTCGCATTCCGCGATTATTGCGCGGGCATCAGGCTTCCCGGCTATCGTCGGCATGGGCCGTGAGCTCGGGGCCATCAAGAACGGGCAGCTGCTAATCGTCGACGGCTCGACGGGCGAGCTGTTCGTTGATCCGGACCCAGCAGTTGTGCAGGATTATCGAAGGCGCCAGCAGGTGCTGATTGAGCGGCGTGAGCGGCTCGGTACATTGTTGGACGAAGAGTCGGTGTCTGCCGATGGCGTCCATGTGGAGCTTGCCGCGAACATCGGCTCCCCGGACGATGCGGCGGGCGCACGTGCTGCGGGTGCGGAAGGCATCGGCCTGTTCCGTACCGAGTTTCTGTACATGGGCCGCGACACGCTGCCATCGGAAGAGGAGCAGTTCGCCGCTTATAAGAAGGCAGCTGAGGCTTTCAAGCCAGGTGCTCCGATTGTCATCCGCACGATGGATATCGGCGGCGACAAGGAGCTGCCGCTGCTCGATCTGCCGAAGGAGGACAATCCGTTCCTCGGCTATCGGGCGATCCGAATTTCTTTGGATCGACACGATTTATTCAAGGCGCAGCTTCGCGCCATCCTGCGGGCGAGCGCCCACGGGAACGTGAAGATCATGTTCCCGATGATCGCGACGCTCGCGGAGTTCCGCGCCGCGAAGGCTGTTCTGGCGGAATGCCGCGAAGAGCTGGTCGCCGAGGGTTTGCCTGTCGGCGAAGGCGTCGAAGTCGGCATTATGATTGAGGTGCCAGGTGCTGCGATGATGGCCGACCGCTTCGCGCGGGAGGTCGACTTCTTCAGCATCGGCACGAACGATCTGACGCAGTACACGATGGCGGCTGATCGCATGAACGAGAAGCTGACCGCGCTCGGCGACCCGATGCAGCCGGCTGTGCTGCGGCTGATCGAACGCGTGATCCGCGCAGCTGAGACCGAAGGCAAGTGGGTCGGCATGTGCGGCGAGATGGCGGGCCAGCCGCATGCCGTGCCGCTCCTGCTCGGGCTCGGCCTGCAGGAGTTCAGCATGAGCGCGAACGCGGTGCTCGAAGCACGGGCTTTGATCCGCCAGCTGAGCAAGCAGGAGATGGCGGCTCTGGCGGCCGAGGCGCTCGACCTCGACTCGCCGCAAGCGATCCGCGAGCTCGTCGAAGCGCGCGTACCTGCGGTGCGCGGGTTGTAATGGGTTGCAATAGCAAAGCCTCCCACCCTCAATAAATGAGGGTGGGAGGCTTTTTTGATAGTAGCGGCTGCGGAGGCGATGAAGTCCAGTAAACCAGCTTCTTTCGCAAGAAACCGACAGTTTGCCCTCGAGAGGTCCACCAGACCAGGTACTTTACCGGACTAACCACCAATTCGCCCTCATGTAGTCCACCTGACCAGCTTCTTACCCCAACCACACTCCCGCTTGCCACCTATGTAGATCCCTATCGTACTCTCTTTCGCTTCTTTGGCCGGATTTCCACCTATGTAGATCCCGAGGGGGCTCTCTTTCACTTATTCAGCCGGATTTCCGCTACTGTAAGGTAATCACTACCCTCTTGCCGCTTTTTCATCAGATTTCCGTCAATGTAGGGTAACCACTACCCCTCTTTTCGCTTTTCCGACGGATTTCCACTAATGTAGGGTAATCACTACCCCTCTTTTCGCTTTTCCGGCGGATTTTCCGCCAATGCAGCACCAGCCGATCAACTCCTCCGTCTCCTTCTGATTAATCTCGATCCGAAGACGCAGCTCCCCTACATCCCCACCGCCGTCCGAGACCGCCTTCAAAAATTCCGCATTCTCTGGCATTTCGCTGTTCACAAACCAATCCGTCCACTGCTCCTTCGGCACGTTCCAGCCCGGCAAATAATCGTATATTTCAGGCTGCCATGCCAGCGAATGAAGCACGTCTAAATCGGCAGCGACGAATTCTCTTAAATACACATTCCTTGCAGTCAATCCGCAGATTGCCCATAACCTGCCCCTCTCCATATCATCATACTAAGCTCTATCATACATCTCCAAGTTAAACGGAAGTGGGTATAAAATGACTGTAATTCCGCCGCCGCAAAACAACAACAGCAACAGGCCAACACAAAAAAACCGCCTCCAAGCCACAGTCGGCTTAAAGACGGTTCTCCCTAACTACTATATCAAGCTTTCGGATCAAAAGAACTCTTCAGAGACACGATACGGTTGAACACAACCTTCGACTCGCTTGTATGCTTCGGATCGACGTTGAAGTAACCGTGGCGGAAGAATTGGAACTTGTCCTGTCCACGCGCTTCCTTCATGTTCGGCTCAACGAAGCCTTGCAGCACTTCGAGCGAGTTCGGATTGATGCGCTCAAGGAACTCCTTGTCCTCATCGTCCGCGTTGTCTACGAGCAGCGGCTCGAACAAGCGGAATTCTGCAGGTACCGCTTGGGACGCTTCCACCCAGTGGATCGTTCCTTTCACCTTGCGGCCTGTGAAGCCGCTGCCGCTTTTCGTCTCTGAATCGTACGTGCAGCGCAGCTCAACCACGTTGCCCGCCTCATCCTTGATGACCTCTTCGCACTTAATGAAGTACGCGTGCTTCAGACGAACCTCATTGCCTGGGAACAGACGGAAGTACTTTGCAGGAGGATTCTCCATGAAGTCATCCTGTTCGATGTAGATCTCGCGCGAGAACGGGATTTGGCGGTTACCCATCGCTTCGTTCTCCGCATTGTTCTCCGCTTCAAGCATCTCAACTTGGCCTTCCGGATAGTTAGTGATAACCACCTTCAACGGCGCAAGCACTGCCATTGTCCGCGGTGCCTTCAGCTTCAAATCTTCACGGATGAAGAACTCCAGCATCCGCTCATCTACAACGCTATAAGCGCGCGCAACGCCAATCTCGCGGCAGAACGCACGCAGCGATTCCGCCGTGAAGCCGCGGCGGCGAAGGCCGCTGATCGTCGGCATGCGCGGATCGTCCCAGCTCTCGACAACACCTTGATCGACAAGCGATTTCAGGTAACGTTTGCTCATAATCGTATTGGTTACGTTCAAACGGGCAAACTCATATTGTCGCGGCTGTGATTCCATCTCGCACTCTTCTATCACCCAATCGTACAACGGGCGGTGATCCTCGAATTCCAGTGTACAGATTGAGTGGGTCACACCTTCAATCGCATCGCTGATCGGATGCGCGTAATCGTACATCGGGTAGATGCACCAAGCATCGCCTGTCCGGTGGTGATGGGCATGTGCAATCCGGTACAGCGCCGGGTCACGAAGGTTGATATTCGGCGAAGCCATATCGATCTTCGCACGAAGAATGCGCTCGCCGTCCTTGAATTCACCAGCACGCATGCGGGCGAACAAATCGAGATTCTCTTCGACGCTGCGGTCGCGGTAAGGACTGTTCGTGCCCACCACTGTAAGGGTACCGCGCAGCTCACGCATTTCCTCCGCAGTCAGATCACATACGAATGCTTTGCCTTTCTTAATAAGAAGCACGGCGCGCTGATACAGCTCTTCAAAATAATCCGATGCGAAGCGGAGATCATCCCACTCGAATCCGAGCCAGGTTACATCCTCTTGGATGGATTCAACGTATTCCGTATCTTCCTTCACAGGGTTCGTATCGTCGAAACGCAGGTTTGTTTTGCCGCCATATTCGTCAGCAAGCTCGAAGTTCAAGCAGATTGACTTGGCATGTCCAATGTGCAGATACCCGTTCGGCTCGGGCGGAAATCTCGTAATGACCTCTTTCACTTTACCGGCTTTCAAATCATCAGCCACAATATTTTTAATAAAGTTAGAGGATGATGTCTTATTCTCCATCTCAATCAACACTCCTAGCAGAATCTTATCCTACTATCATACACAATTTTTGACTCGTTTATAAATAGGATTATTGACATTCGTTAGTCAAAATAAATATACTTAGGTTAGCTAACTAAATTAAATTGTTCAGGAGGGGATCCCCATCATGTCCGAACATGATGAACAACATGACCGTAATTGCAACGCGCCTCATGAACTGATGCGCGCGTTTCGTCAGCTGCGGAACATCTCATGGAACAACCGACGCCCTATCGAGAACTGCACACCTGCCGAAACGATGACATTGTTCTTTATTCGCAAGGCTACCAACGAACAACCTGAAGGACTGAAAGCGTCCGAGATCAGCAACATCATGAATGTTGCTTCCCCAACGATGACCCAAACGCTCAATGTACTAATGGCAAGAGGGCTCATTGATCGGGAAACCGATCCGAACGACCGCAGAGCGGTGCGCATCAAGCTGACGGAGGAAGGCCAGCGTCTGACCCAGCTTGCCGAATCCAAGATGCATGAGAAGTTGACCGCACTCATTGCACATCTAGGCGAAGAACGCGCGATGCTGCTCGTTGAGCTGATTGATGACGCGGCGGCTTTCTTCCATGCAAGCAATCCTGATTTTGATCCGGGCTGCTTCAAGCTCGGTCAGGACCACAACCAATCTACCAATTCCAAAGAGGGTGACTAATCGCTATGATGAAATTGCTGCGCATGCTGCGTCCCTACTGGGTGCTCGTATTCTTCGTACTCCTATTCGTTTTCCTGCAGTCGTTATCTGATCTCTATCTGCCGACACTGCTCGCTGACATTGTCGACAAAGGCGTTGTAGGTGGCGACAATCCATACATATGGAAGATCGGTGGCCTAATGCTGCTCATCGCGCTCGGCGGCGGCATTTGCTCTATCGGCGCCAGCTACTTGTCCGCCAAATCAGCCGGAGGCTTCGGCCGAGATCTGCGCAGTCGCGTGTTCAGCCATGTAGAGAAATATTCGCTGCACGAGTTCGACCAGATCGGAACGGCTTCCCTTATCACGCGTACGACGAACGATATTACGCAAGTCCAGCAAGTGCTCATGATGATGATGCGAGTCATGGTCATGGCGCCAATGATGTGCTTCGGCGGTATCATTATGGCACTCTATAAGGACGCAACGCTTTCGCTTGTCATTATTGCAATCGTACCGATCCTTGCGATCATTATCTTTGCCATCGTCAGCCGCGGCGTACCGCTGTTCAAGGTGATGCAGACGAAGATCGACAAGCTGAACCTCGTGCTCCGCGAAAATCTGACCGGTATCCGTGTTATCCGCTCCTTCAACCGGACGACGCATGAGCAGGGCCGCTTCAATGAAGCGAACAACGATTTGACGGAAACGTCGATCAAAGTAAACCGCATTATGGCATCACTCATGCCGATCATGATGCTCGTCATCAACTTCGCGAGCCTTGCGATCGTTTGGTTCGGCGGCCTGCGTATCGACAGCGGCAATATGGAAGTCGGCGACTTGATGGCATTCATCCAGTACGCATGGCAGATCATGTTCGCGCTGATCTTCGCTTCCATGATGTTCGTTATGATTCCGCGCGCTTCCGCATCGGCGGCACGAATCAATGAGGTGCTGAACATGGTGCCAGATATTAACGATCCTACAGCACCGAGGACGGCTTCTGCTGCACGCGGCGAGCTGGCGTTCAATAATGTATCGTTCCACTATCCGGGCGCTGAGATGGCGGCGTTGTCGAATATCTCCTTCACAGCAGGCCGCGGCGAAGTGACGGCTATTATCGGCGGTACAGGCTCCGGCAAATCGACGCTGATCAACCTCATTCCGCGCTTCTATGATGTAACGGGCGGCAGCATTACAATCGGTGGCGTCGATGTGCGCGAGCTGACGCAGGAGACTCTCCGCTCCACAATCGGCCTTGTACCGCAGAAAGCCGTGCTGTTCACCGGCTCAATCACGGATAACATTCGCTTCGGCAAGGAAGACGCGAGCGAAGAAGAGATCCGTCATGCTGCTGTCATTGCGCAGGCTTACGAATTCATCTCCGAGATGAAGGAAGGCTTCGACTCGCCAATCGCACAAGGCGGCACGAACGTCTCCGGCGGACAGAAGCAGCGGCTCTCCATTGCCCGCGCGCTCATCCGCAAACCGGACATTTATTTGTTCGACGATAGCTTCTCGGCGCTCGACTTCAAGACCGACGCCAAGCTTCGCGAAGCGCTTCGCGGCGAGACGACGAATGCAACGGTACTGATCGTTGCGCAACGCGTCAGCACGGTTATGGATGCGGACCGGATCATCGTCATCGACGATGGCCAAATTTCCGCAATCGGTACACATAAAGATTTGCTGCAAACGTCTACCGTTTATCGCGAAATCGTAACGTCACAGCTGTCAGAGGAGGAAATCGCATGAGTGAACAGCAGAGAGGGCCATCGGGCGGCGGTCCGGGCGGTCAGCGCCCAGGCGGCCAAGGGCCAGCCCCGGGCAACTTCGGATTCGGCCCAGGCCGCGGTGGCCCGGGCGCGATGGGCATGCCCGTCCAGAAGGCCAAAGACTTCAAAGGAACCTTGCGCAGACTGACCGGCTACCTGAAGCCGTACCGTTTCTCGCTACTCATCGTTCTCCTGACAGCGGTACTGAGCACCGTCTTCTCGATTATCGGTCCGAAGATTATGGGTAAAGCAACAACCAAGCTGTTTGAAGGCTTAATGGGCAAGATTAAGGGCACACCTGGCGCGGAGATTGATTTTCATTACATTTGGCAAATTCTCGCCCTGCTCGGCGGCCTCTACATCATCAGCGCCGTATTCGGCTACATTCAGCAGTATATGATGGCTGGCGTCGCGCAGAAAACCGTGTATGGCTTACGCAAGGATGTTAACGAGAAGCTGGCGCGTCTGCCGCTTAAATTCTTCGACTCCCGGACGCACGGCGAAATTCTAAGCCGCGCTGTCAACGATGTCGATAACATCAGCGGTACGCTCCAGCAGAGCTTGACGCAGATCATTACATCGGTCGTCACGCTTATCGGCGTTGTCATCATGATGCTGACGATCAGCCCGCTCATGACGCTCATCTCCATTGTGACGCTTCCGCTTAGCTTCATTGCAATCAAGATGATCGCAGGGCGCTCGCAGTTATATTTTAAAGGCCAACAGAAAGCGCTCGGCGAACTTAACGGTCATGTCGAAGAGATGTATACCGGTCACAACATCGTCAAGGCGTTCGGTCATGAACGCAAGTCGGTAGATAAGTTCAACAGCGTGAATGAGCAGCTCTACGAATCCGGCTGGCGAGCACAGTTCGTCTCCGGCATGATCATGCCGATCATGGGGTTCATTGGCAACATCGGCTACGTGCTCGTGAGCGTGGCTGGAGGTATCTTCGTCCTGCATAAGACGATCACGATCGGTGACGTACAGGCGTTCATCTCCTACTCGCGCCAATTTACGATGCCGATCACGCAAACGGCTCAAATCGCTAACATCCTTCAATCGACCGTCGCTTCAGCAGAGCGGATCTTCGAATTGCTCGATGAAGAGGAAGAAGTGCCGGAGGCAGCGAACCCGATTGCAGTTGTGTCGCGGGAATCCGAGGCCGTGCCTGGCAAAGCGATCAAGCCTCGCGGCGACGTCAGCTTCAACCATGTGCAGTTCCGCTACAAGGAAGATACCTCACTCATCGAGGACATGGACATTCACGTCCGTTCCGGCCAGACGATTGCCATCGTCGGTCCGACAGGCGCGGGGAAGACGACGCTCATCAACCTGCTGATGCGGTTCTATGAGATTAATGACGGCAGCATTACGATTGATGGCGTGGGCATAACACAGCTGAAGCGCGGCGATCTGCGGAACCTGTTCGGCATGGTGCTGCAGGATACGTGGCTGTTTAACGGTACAATCCGCGATAACATCGCATACGGGCGTGCCGGAGCAACCGAAGAAGAAGTCGTGGCAGCAGCACGAGCGGCCTATGCGGACCATTTCATCCGCACGTTGCCTGACGGATACGATACGGTGCTTAATGAAGAAGCATCGAATATTTCCCAAGGACAAAAGCAATTGCTCACGATTGCCCGCGCTATTCTGGCGAATCCGGCCATCCTCATTCTCGACGAAGCGACAAGCAGCGTCGATACGCGGACGGAGATCCATATCCAACGCGCTATGAATGAGCTGATGCAGGGCAGAACAAGCTTCGTCATTGCGCACCGCCTCTCGACGATCCGCGATGCCGATCTCATTCTCGTTATGAACCACGGCACAGTTATCGAGCAAGGTACTCACGAGCAGCTGCTCGCATCGGGCGGCTTCTACGCCGACCTGTACGAGAGCCAGTTCAGCAGCCGCAAACGTCAAGTAGATGCGGTGTAAATAACTTAATTTATATTGCCTTCCTTGAGTTGAGTGTCACTCACTTCGGGAAGGCTTTTTTTGCACCTTCATCTACATTTCACATTCCCCGCTGCGGTTAAAAACTGGAAGCACATGGTATACTGAAACTGGCAATAGTCCCTACAAAATCACATCGGAGGCTGCCCTATCATGGTGACTACAATTCTGGTTTCCGCCCTGCTTGTTATTATTGTGCTGCCCATCGTCATTTTCTTCGGCTACATGTATTCACTCTCCAAGAAAGCGAAGCACTCCATTCTCCGCTCGCACCCTTTTCTCGGCTGGATCCGCTATTTGCTTGAGAAGCTTGGACCCGAATTCCGGCAATATTGGTTCGACAGCGATACCGAGGGCAAGCCGTTCTCGCGTGCGGATTTCGTAGGTCTCGTCTATGCGGCCAAATACCGGACCGACCTCATCTCCTTCGGCGGACGGCGCGATTATGAGAAGCCCGGCTTCTATATTTCCAATGCGATGTTCCCGAAGCTGACGAGCGAGCTAAGGGTTGATAATGACGAGCTCGTGCAAGGGAAGAAGTATGTGATCACCGACGAAGGCTTGTTCACTAGGCAGGAAAAATTCGTCGAGGAATCGGTAAAACGTTGGCTGCTCCATGACGACGACGCCATCGTCGTCGGCCCTAACCGTAGACAGCCGTGGCGGATCAAAGGTATGTTCGGCGCTTCAGCGACCTCCTTCGGCGCGGTCGGCGAGCATTATATCCAGTCCACAGGCAGCGGCGCCAACATGGCAGGCGGCTCCTGGATCAATACGGGCGAAGGCGGCGTCGCGGATGTGCATCTCGCTACCGGCGTCGACGTCGTCTCGCAGATCGGCCCCGGCATGTTCGGCTTCCGCGATGATACGGGTAAGTTCTCCATCGAGGAATTTAAGCGTAAAGCCGAAATTCCGAATATCAAAGCGTTCGAGCTGAAGTTCCATCAAGGGGCAAAGATCCGCGGCGGCCATCTCGAAGGCTCCAAAGTGACCGAGAGAGTCGCGGCAGCCCGCCTCGTTCCGGTCGGCAAGACGGTCAACTCCCCGAACCGGTTCGAGTTTCTGACGAACGCGGACGAAGCGATTCGTTTCGTCGGCTCGCTCCAGGAAGCAGGCGGCAAGCCGGTCGGCATCAAAATCGTGGTCGGCGATCCGAAGCGGCTTGAGCCGTTGTTCGAAGCGATGCGGACACAAGACACGTACCCCGATTTCATTACGGTGGACGGTTCGGAAGGCGGCTCCGGAGCGACGTTCAAAGCGATGGCGGATGGTATGGGACTGCCGCTCTATGCTGCGCTCGTCATTCTCGACGATACGGCGCGCAAATTCGGCGTGCGCGACCGCATCCGCATCTTCGCCTCCGGCAAGCTCATTACGCCGGATAAAGTGGCGATTGCCCTCGCGCTTGGCGCGGACTGCGTCAACTCTGCGCGCGGCTTCATGATGGCGAACGGCTGCATTATGGCTATGCAATGCCATACCGGCAAATGTCCGACAGGCATTACGACGACGGACTCCAAGTACCAGGTTGCGCTCGCTCCGGAAGAGAAGCAGTGGCGAGTCATGAACTATATTTTGCAGCTACGGGAAGGACTGTTCTCTCTGGCTGCCGCTTGCGGGCTGGAAAGTCCGCGCGGCTTCAGGCGCGAGCATGTCGTGTTCACCACTGAGAGCGGACAAACGACTCGCATCGTCGATCTGTTCCCTTATCCCGAAGCAAAGTAACACGTTCAACAATTAGTCACATTTCTGTTGACAATGATTCGACTCTCCGATAAACTTACTTTATATAATAAAGTTTATTATTAATTGTAAGTAAATTTAGGAGGTCAAGTTAATGTCCGTATCCAAATGGGTAGTTGACGCAACACACAGTTCTGCAGATTTCACAATTCGTCACATGATGATTGCTAAAGTAAAAGGTACTTTCCACAATTTCAGCGCTGAGATCGAAGCGAATCCGGAGGATCTGACAACGGCTAGCATTGCGTTCTCCGTTGAACTGAGCAGCATTGACACTCGTAACGCCGACCGTGACAATCACCTGCGTTCAGGCGACTTCTTCGGCATCGAAGAGCACCCGAACCTGACGTTCAAAGCAACGAAGATCGTTCGCACAGGCGACGGCGAGTACGATGTTACAGGCGATGTGAGCCTGCACGGCGTAACGCGTCCGGAAACGTTTGAAGTCACGTATGAAGGTAGCGGCAAAGACCCTTGGGGTAACGAGAAAGCCGGCTTCAGCGCGAAAGGCTCAATCAAACGCAGTGACTACGGCTTAACGTACAATGCAGCACTTGAAACAGGCGGCGTTCTGATCGGCGACGAAGTGAAAATCTCGATCGAGCTTGAGGCTGGTAAGCAAGCTTAATAGAGTTGAGTGAGGCTCTCCATGTTGGGGGGCCTCTTTTTTGTTTGCGGAGAAACACACTTCAGTTCGAACCGGCTGTTTTAGAACCGCTATGTTGAGTACAGCTCAGCGGGTGGCGAGATACCAACCTAGCTCGCATCCTTAATAAGTGGGAATATCCACTTATCGGAGGTGGTTCCTTAGCATAGCTCGCTCATAAGTGCGTAAATCCACTTATTTTTGAGCAATGAATAAGTGGACATTTGCACTTATTCCAATCGAAACTGAGAGAGCGTATTTGCTCTCTCGGATGCGTTTCGGCGGGTTTTCCCGCCGTTTTCCCTGCTGAGAGAGCGTATTTGCTCTCTCAGCTCTTTTTTAGGCCTTTCCCTCGCGTGAGAGAGCGTATTCGCTCTCTCGGATGCGTTTCGGCGGGTTTCCCCGCCGTTTTCCCTGCTGAGAGAGCGTATTTGCTCTCTCAGCTTTTTTTTAGGCCTTTCCGGTGCGTGAGAGAGCGTATTTGCTCTCTCAGCCGTTCTTTTGGGCTATTCGGTGCAAGCGAGTGTCTCTGGTCCTCAACAATCGCCAATTGGAGCTGTCAGCAACCCTGAGAGTCGCAAAACACTACTCTCCGTCCAAAAACAGCCGCTGTTCTGCTCCGAGAGACCGATAATCCAACTCTCAGTGCCCAACCTCCGGCCGAGCCCTCTCCTCAGTTCAGAGGTGGTCGCTTTTCCGGCGTAAAAAAAACAAAAACCACATTGCCCCGCAAACTCGCGGTAACAATGTGGTTCTTTGGTCTATTTAAGCTTTATGACTCCTGCGTCCCGCACGTACTCTGATGCACAGCAGCTGTCAGCTTCTGCAGCTGATCCCGCAGCATTGCTATTTCGCCAGGAGGCAGGTTCGTCTGGCAAAAGACGCGTTCCGGTATCAGCTTCGCCTGCTCCTTCATCGCCCGGCCTGCATCCGTCAAGCGGACGAGGACGCTGCGCTCATCCTCCGAATCACGATCGCGGCGAATGAGGCTCATGCCTTCCAGCTTCTTCAGAAGCGGCGTTAATGTGCCGGAATCCAGATACAGCCTGGCGCCAAGCTCTTTCACGGGCACTCCGTCCTTCTCCCATAGCGCAAGCAAAGTTACATACTGGGTATACGTGATGCCGATCTCATCCAGAAACGGCCGATACAGCTTGGTTACTTCACGTGCGCAGGCATAAAGGGCAAAGCACAGCTGATTATCGAGCGAAAGTTGCGCACTCTTCTCCATCGCTGTCTCCCTCTCTCAAGTTGCTCTAATATAACACAATTAAATTGCATGCAATTTATGTTGCTAGGATATCAGGTGACGCCACCCGCTGTCAACTGTTAGACAGCCGCTGAGCGGTGGGCGAGCAACAGACGGGCAAGCGCTTCATGACCTCTACGCTGTGCCCAAGCGAGCGGAGTCGCCCACTGCGGCACATTGGCCGGCTCTACCTCTGCACCTTGTTGAAGCAGGAATTCTGCCATCTCGAGCTTCCCGTATTTAGCTGCCCAGCCGAGCGGCGTTGTACCGTATTCATCATCGACTGCTTCGAGACTCGCGCCATGAGCAATCATCAGCTCCGCAAGGTCCAGCTTGCCCTGCAACGCTACCAGGTGCAGATAGCTGACGCCAAGCCAGTTCGTGCGATTCAGGTCTGCGCCGCCTTCGAGCAACAGCTTCACCATGTCCGCATCTGCGAACGAGCAAGCATAGTTCATATAGTTGCTCGCATACCACGGATCGTTCAGCGGTGCGTTATGGCGCAGCAGCAGCCTGACGATTGCCGTATAGCCACAACTTGCCGCTTGCGCGAGCGGCCCGTAATCGCCGCCGTCGACAGACGAAGGATTCGCCGTTAGCAGCTCGCCGACCAAATCGATACGTCCAAGTCCGCAAGCGCCAGTCAATGTCACATTACCGCCGTAAGCATAGACCAGCTCGATTAGTTCCTGGCGGCCTTCCTGCAGCGCTGCGTAAACAGCGTTGCCACCCGCTTCCACCTCAGCATTCGGGTCGGCTCCATGCTCAAGCAGCAGCTTCGCGCAGCCGGTATGCCCGCCTCTAACCGCTGCATATAATGCCGCTCCCTGCTGTGCATCCCGCTCCGTCGCGTTCGGATCGGCTCCTGCGGCGAGCAGCCTCTTCACGACCTCCATAAACCCGCGCTTCGCAGCATAATAGAGCGCAGAACGCCCGGAGGCATCTCGCTCATGCGCAAGCAATCTATTCTGCTTCAGCAGCTCGTCTACGCGCATCGCATCACCGGCTGCAGCAGCGAGGTAGACATCGTAAGGCACACCGCCTTTGCCGACAAGATAGCCGAGCAGGAAGCTCGCATCTCTACCAGCATCAGGCGGCAAATTCCGGTTCGCGCGGTAGAAATAGTCGCCCTCCAGCGCTAGCTGCGCAGACTGGCTTCCGTCCCCGCGCTTCGCGAGCGGGTCTGCCCCCATAGCCAGCAGCTGATCGATCAGCTCTAGCTGCCGGGTCATGACGGCCCAGTGCAGCGGCGTATTACCGCGCTCGTCGCTCGCATGAATGGCTTCAGGCTGCTGCTCCAGCAGCTGCAGCAGCTCCTTCACCTTGCGATCGCGAATGAGCTCAGCCAACTTCTCGCCGATCGGCTCTGCTTTCAAGGTGCTCTGCAGATGCTCTCGCAGCAGCTTCGCAACATCGTCATGGCCTCGGTCCTGCGCCTTCTGCAGCAGCGAATCCTGCCAGCTGAGGCAAGGCTGCTCCGAAGCGTCCGCCCCATAAGAGAGCAGCAGCCGGGTCAGCTCGAGATGCCCTTCGCGCACAGCAAAATGCAGCGGTGTGAAGTATCCCCAGCTCACCGCTGCTAATGTTGTATCACTAGCGAGCAGCTCGTGAACTGCCGCTGCATCGCCTGCTATGCATCTATCAACCATATGTAAGTCCGCTTCTGACATGTGCATCCTTCGTTACCCCCGCTTTTTTAATTTAAGAAAAGCTTGAAGCATCGCAACGCGCCATACGACAATCATACCGAATGCTAGGATGAAGAAGAGGCCGCCTGTTTGTGGAATCGACACCGACTGCTCCACCAGATTGTGGACAAGCAAGCGGATAATGAGGAGCCCAAGCAGAATAAATATAAACATTTTGGACCGTTTCAGGATGATGTCATCGCCCACTCGCTCCAGCTTGGATGTGCGGATGAGCGGATACGCGAACAGCACCGCGCCAACGGCAAAAGCAAGCAACGCCCACGACCACGGCACCCGTGTGAACGGAGCGACAAACATAAGAAAGCCGGTCGACATGCCGATCGGCGGAATAATGATTTTGCGCATCGTCGTCGGCCGATTACTCGCACGCAGCCGCAGGAACATAACGGCGACGCCGGAGAGCAGCGTAACGAATATAGATGCTAGATGAGGAAGAGTCATCGAAAGCGCGGCTCCTTTAACTATATGAAGTAAATCGCTTACTTCCTCTAATCCTACTCATTTTGCTGCGGTGTTGCAAATCGTTGGGGCTTCGATTCTATCCCTCAATAACTGCTTTCACCCGACCAACGTCGCCTGATTGCAGCCTCACTTTAATGCCATGCGGATGATTCGGTGAATTGGTCAAAATGTCTTTCACAACGCCACGCGTCATCCGACCGCTCGCCTGATCCTTCTTTAATACAATATCGACCGTAATGCCCGGGCGAATATTGGAACGCTGCTGTCCACTCATATTCATACTAACTAGCTCCTTTATTCCATGGATTGTTCCCTATCATAAGGCAGTGAGCTACGTGAAGCAAGGTGAACCGTCTGTCGCCGCCCTCTTGACGGTGCAGAGCGTTTCATTCCGGAGAATTCTAAGCTGGAAGGACAACAATTCTCAAATAACGATTGACAGTGATAATGAGAATTAATATCATTATGTTGTGAACTCCAACCACCGTTTCGAAAGAGGTCGGTATCGACAGATGAAGAAGATCAAGTATTGCTGCAGAAACTTCAAACATGGCTCGAAGTCCGTCTTCAAAGCTTTGAAGCACGAGTTCCCTGATCTGAAGCAGAAGAAGAAGGATTGTCTAGGCAACTGCAAGCTGTGTTCCAAGCAATGCATGGTACTGATTGGGAAGACTGAAGTCATTGTTGCTCCGTCCGCTGATAAACTGTATAAGAAGTTAAAGCACCGGATAGGATAATGTGGAATAGTATGGTAACATAGGGGAAGAAGTTGTCAGCTCCTGTAACTGGGCTAACGCTTCGTCTCTTTTTCTTTTTAAACACTTGAATAAGGAGGTGCGGCCGATGATGAATGATTCACTCAGCCAAGCTTTGAACGAGCAAATGAACTTCGAGTTCTACTCTGCACACGTATACCTGGCAATTGCCGCTTACTGTTCCGGAGAAAGTCTTGATGGATTTGCTAATTTCTTTATTGTTCAAGCCGAAGAAGAACGCTTCCACGCGATGAAAATGTACAAGTACTTAAATGATCGCGGGCAACGCGCCACCATAGTCGGCATGGGCACACCTAACAATGAATATAGCTCCATACTGGATGCTTTCGAGCATGCGTTTGGGCACGAGAAAGAAGTCACGAAACGGATTTATCACTTATCCGACCTTGCTTTGAATGACCGCGAGCATGCGACGATGCAGTTCCTGAAATGGTTCATTGACGAGCAAGTCGAAGAAGAAGCTATGTTCGACAGCATCATTAACAAGCTGAAGCGGATTGATCAAGACAGCAATGCGTTCTTCATGCTTGATAGTGAATTTGCAGGGCGGACATTCGTTCCACCAACGACTGCCTAGAACAGAACTAAGAATCGCCCTCAGCCTGCCATAACCGGCAAAATGGGGGCGATTTGTTTTTATCGATATACAGGAGACATGCGCTATGATTCTACATAAAGGTGAAGTGCTATTCCGGCAAGGTGAATATGGGTCACTGTTTCATCTGAAGTCCGGTATGCTTAAGATCGTCCGCGTACACGAAGATGGCTCGCAATTCATCGTGAACATCATCGTTCCAGGCGAGACAATCCCCCATCATTCGCTCATAAGCCCGAATCCGTACAACGGCTCGGCTGTCGCGCTCGTGACATGTGAGGTCGATGTTCTGCCAGAGGCCCCTTGGTATGAGGCGCTGAAGCAGGATGCTCAGCGATGCCTAGACATTGCTCAGCAACTGCAAAATAAACTGCGGATGATGCAGCAGCGCATCGATCAGCTAACCGAAGTGACCCCGGCAGAGAAGCTGCGCAAGCTTGAAAGTTGGTTTCAGCTCTACATCGCGCCTGCCACATTGACGGAATTGCTCACGCAGGACGAGATCGGCCAATTGATCGGACTGCGCCGCGAAACGATTAACCGGCTGCTGCGCTCCCAGAAGAGGTCATAGCTCATTACCATTGCGTCTGTTGTTGCTAGGGCTGCGGCTGAGTCTGTGCAGTAACCTCGCCCGCCTCCAAACTACCAGCTGGACCAAAGAATTCGTAGTGGATGTCCGCGGCGTTTACCCCAAGCTCCTTCAGTAAGCTGTTCATCGTCCGCATGAATGGAACCGGACCGCAGAAGTAGAATGCCGCATTGGTCGTTGGAATCACTCTCGTAAGCCAAGGAAGATCGATAAAACCTTTTTTATCGTAAGCTTGCAGCTCTTGATCACGCGTTGTAGGCTTATCGTAAACAACGTGAACGGCTACTTGTGAATGACGAACAGCCAGCTCTTTCACCTGCTGCTTAAGCGCATGAACATCGCCGTTCTGAGCAGCATGGATAAAGATAACTCTCCTTCCCGGACTCGCTTCTACGACCGTGTTCAGCATACTGACTAGCGGTGTCTGACCAACCCCTCCGCTCATCAGGACAAGCGGCCGATCATCCTGTTGATCAAGCGTAAATTCGCCTGCCGGAGCCGACAACCAGAGTACATCCCCGCACTGTACTTGCTCGTGCAAGTGCACCGACACTTTCCCAGCTGGTTTGCCATGCTGTGCCTCTTCCCTCTTCACCGTAATTCGGTAATAAGGCTTGCCTGGCGCATCGGATAAGCTGTATTGACGAATATGCGTATTGGCTTCACCCGGAATGTCCACCTTCACACTCACATACTGCCCCGGCTCAAAAGAAGCAATGTCGCCACCATCTTGCGGCACCAGGTAGAAGGAAGTAATGACGTCACTCTCAATGACTTTCCGTTCCACGCGGAAAGCCCGGTAATCCGCCCAACCGCCCTGCTGCTGCTCTGCTGCCTCGTACATGTCAGCTTCTACGTCGATGAACACTTTTGCAATGATGCCGTATGCTTCCGCCCACGCTCCTAGAATCTCATCCGTCGCCGCATCGCCGAGCACATCCTTGATTGCCGTAAGCAGCATTTCTCCTACGATTGGATACTGCTCCGGTTTCACGCCGAGACTTCGGTGCTTATGCGCGATCTGCTTCACCGCCGGCAGAATCATCTCCAGCTTATCGATATGCAGCGCTGCCGCATAGACCGCATTCGCAAGCGCCGTCTGCTGCTTGCCTTGTCGCTGGTTGGCATGATTGAACAGGTTCAGCAGCTCCGGATAACGCGTAAACAACAATTCGTAGAAACGTTTTGTAATCGCAGTTCCGTAGATTTCGAGCACCGGCACGGTCGATTTGATGATTTGGATCGTTTTATCGCTTAGCATGGTTTACTCCCCGCTTTCATTTGCTTAATCTTGTTATGAATCAAGTATAGCGAGAAGCGACGCCTAGCCGATGTGATTGCAATCACATCGTTTTGAAACGATCTGTGACAATGAAAAAAGAGCCCTTCAACAACTCAAGGACTCTTGACGAATTAGCGCGATTTGCGCGAGGTAAGGATGGTCAGCGCGAACTTCGGCAGCACGAGCTGTCTGCGCCAGCGAGACGGTTGCTTGAGCAGCCGGTACAGCCACTCCACATTGAGCTTCTGCCAAATGACCGGCGCACGCTTCACTTTGCCGGCAATAACATCGAGACTGCCTCCAACGCCAAAAGCAATCTTCGCTTTCATGCGGCTCTTATGCTTATAAATCCACTTCTCCGAGAAAGGAGCACCAAGCGCAGCAATGACCATATCCGGGCGCTTCTGCTCGATATCCGCGACGAGAGCCTCTTCTTGCTCCGCATTGAAGAAGCCGTTATGCCGTCCAGCGATCGTAACGCCAGGATAACGATCTTGAATAATCTCCACTGACTTTGCGTTCGTCTCTTCATCCGCACCAACGACATACAGCGAGAAAGGCTCATTCTTCGCCCCTTCTAGCAGCTTAACGAGCATATCATAGCCCGTTACCCGCTCCGGCACATGGTCGCCCTGCCATCTCGCAGCGAGCACGACACCGATGCCGTCCGGCGTAATCAGGTCTGCCGCTTCCACAATCGCCCGCAGCTCCGCGTTCGTTCTTGCTGCCATTACGATCTCCGGGTTCGCCGTAATTAAGTGGAACAACGGCTTGTCCGTGCTCGCTAGCTGCTTCTGCAGCAGCTTCACTGTATCGTCCATCGTCCGTTTCGAGAACGGGACTCCCAAAATATTAACGGTATCCATTCGGGTAACCTTCCTTTGTACACTCTTCTTGTTGTTCATTGTAGCATAAAGGCGAAATCTGTTAAAAGCTAGCGGAACAAGCCAACAATCCACCTTATAAAATCTCCGACAATCGGAACGAGCCCGAAGCCGTGTTCTCCGATGGCGACAATGCCGTATACACGTTCACCGATAGCTACCACCCCAGCAACATGCTCTCCAAGGGCAACAGCACCAAGCGCATATTCGCCGATTCCTACCGCGCCGACAGCAGACTGTCCTATGGCTACCGCACCGACGGCCAGATCGCCAATGGCTACTGCACCTGCTGCCAGTCCATTGCCAATCGCAACCGCACCGAGCGCAAGCATGCCGCCAATCGCAACGGCTCCGAACGAAAGCACACCGAGCGAGACACCGCCTGCCGCCACAACTCCAATCGCGATATCGCCGAGCGCAATAAGTCCAAGTGCGACTTTGGGCTTACCGGTTCCTGCGCTTGTCCGAATGCTGATGATAGGAAGCTTGGAAGTAGGCCACTGATAGTCGATCTCTTCGTTTCCTCTACCGATATAACGATTAAATCGGAGCAGTCGTTTCCACTCAAACATGGGTAACACCTCCCGCGATAATCCTTGATTCAAGGCGCTTTCCCAAGCGTATACTAATTTCAGAAGGGCAACAACTGCTTCTGCAAGGATTTAGATGATTTTTAAAAGCTGAAAAAGCAGGTGATTGGAATGAGAAAAAGATTGCCGATCATTATCTCCCTCATTATGCTGCTGCTCGCCGCAGCAGGATGTGCAGGGAACAATCACAATGCCGTAAACGAGCCCGGCAAGAAGCCATATCCTGCACCGGAGCCTGCGAAACCAGCCATAGTTGCCAGTAATGATGCATTCCGTGTCTACGGTCCTGCGGAGGGCAGCGAAGTGGGCAAGTCGTTCACCGTCAAAGGGCAGGCAAGAGTCTTTGAAGCAGCATTCCGATTTTCATTCGAAGACGGTCACAACGTGCTTGCAGAAGGCCAAGTTATTGCGGACATAGGTGCGCCGGAATGGGGCAATTTCGAGTTTATAGTGACGCTGGACGAAGCGCCGACTAGCCCGGTCGGTACGTTAACCATCTATGAGCTGAGCGCCAAGGACGGCTCGGCGGTTCATGCGCTGCATCTCTCGTACAATTTTGAAAAAGAGCTGCTTAACACAGCTGCGCTGGACGTGCCGGATGAGCCGACTATTGTTTCAAGCAACGATACGCCTTCTGGAGACTGAAGAGATATAGATCATCTACGATGCAACCTTCTCGCAAGTGGAACAGTCTATACTGTTACAAGAACTCTTCGAGGAGGAGATACCCTTCATGATTCAAGCAAGATTACTGAAGCTAGGCCTTGCTGCACTGCTTCTGGGGGCTGGGAGCGGCGCTCTTACCGTGCCCGCGGCGATGGCTGCACCAGCCGTTGATATCACATCAGCTGTTACTTTTCAAAAGGAGGATATTTCGGAGGTTCATATGAGCCATTCCGACATGGTTTATATTCCGCTGTTCGACTCGCGAATGGAAGATCAGCCTACCCTCGAGAAGATCGCGGAAATCATGAGCCGCCTGATGAGCAAGGCTGAGGTAGATACGGAAACGGCATCGATGGACAGCATGCTGCTCTTTTTTATGACCAAGGTCAACGTCACGCTAGCGGACGACAGCATCTTCGGAATGATGATTGGCGGCGCGGACAAGCTCTATTTCAGCTATGCCGGCGACAATTACATGGCGAAGGATGCCGCAGCAGTGAAAGAGTTGAGCAGTCTGCTAATCGCACCAGACCAAACTACTTATAGCACGTCGAAGCCGCAGATTGGGAAGCCGGTTCATATGAAAGGCAACGACGCTGCAAGCGAGACTGGCATGATCCGTATCTTTATCAATGAGAACGGGAGCTTCGGCGGTCTTACGTCAGCAAGCGGCGTGTACTACCCATCCCGCCAAGCGCTGCTCATCTATGAAGCACCGATTACACAAGGGCGTTATGATTTCACCTTTACGATGCCTGCCTACGGCAAGGCGCTTGACGGTTCCCTCAAGCCACTAATCCTTGGAAAAAGATGGATCTACTACGATACCGGCAGTCTAGCCAGCATGAAGGAAATGACCGTTACAGCACCGGCCAAGCCGCTGTTCTCCATTAATGGAGTACCGGTAAGCAGCCCTTCGCTGCAACCCGTCGTCCAGAACGGCGTCATGCTTCTGCCAATGCGGGCGCTCGCGGATGCGCTCAGCTGGCCGGTCACATGGGACGCCGCGCACAAAGCTGCACTGCTCGGCGCTGTGCAGCCGGATAACGGCCTACTAGCAGCTGGCGGACGCTCCCTCTCCGTCTGGGTGAACGGCAAGCAGCTCACAGGCACTAGCTCTAAGCCAGAGCTGCTTCACGGCGCAGTGTATTTGCCGCTGCGTGCAACGGCGACGGCCTTCGGCAGCACGGTCGATTGGGCGCAGGCTGTACGCGGTGCCAACTTGACGGTGAAGCCGCAGCTGCTTGTGCCGGAGAAGTACGCCATTGATTCGCGGAAGCTTGCAGCCGCTAAGCTCATTAATGCCTATGTGACGGCGATGAATAACCGCGATGTGAACGCACTTCATTCGCTGTTCGCAAAGGGCCGGGAGCTTCAGGCGCCATTCGATTGGATCGGGCAGCAGATGATTATAGGTGTGAAGGATATCAAATTCATGGAGCGGCCATCCGGGGCGCTACTTGCCGATGTGACATTTACGTACTTGTTTGAGAAGTATGGACCAGTCGGATCCCGAGGGATTGTATTCGTGCAAGAGAATGGGGTTTGGAAGATCTCGGACGTCGACTAAATAAGAAGAGCCGCTCACGCGAAGGCTTAATTGCCTTTATCGTGAACGGCTCTTCTACTGTTAAATACCAGCTTGCGTAGCAATTTGCCAGCGTACGCCATAACGGTCCATCACCCGCCCGAACATAGTTCCCCAGAACATGCGCTCGAGTGGCATCATGATACTACCGCCTTCCGCCAGCTTGTAGAACACGGCTTCGGCTTCTTCATCCGTTTCAAACTCCAACGTCAGATCAAGCCCATTGCCACGCTCAACTGGTCCTGCATCAGCCATATAGAACAACAACCCGGCTGCTTGAAGCACAAGATGCATCACGCCATCGTTCTCTTCCCTCGAGGCGTCGGGCATCTCGCTGTACGTTTGGATACTGAGAATCTCGCCTCCAAACGCCTCCGCATAGAAGTTCGCCTGCTCCCTTGCGTTATCGGAATAAATGTATGGACGAAGCTTCGTCATCTATAATGCCCTCCTTATGAAAAGTTACCAAGTAATAATAGCTCCAGTGTATCAAAATGGGGAGCAGCGATAAAGTTCAGAGGCTTGTCAGGAAGCCGAGTTCGTTTAATCAGCTGCCGCTGCGTGTGATCCAGAAGCGCTTCACGACGTTGCCGTGCGCTTCGGTGAAGCTCGACTCGTATTGGCCCCCGCAGCCTAGAATGGTGCGTTCCGAGCCGATGTTGCCCTCGTCGCAGCAGACGAGTACTTCTCGAATGCCAAGCGCGTCGGTCTTTTGCAGCGCTTGTGCAAGAATCTGGGAGGCGTAGCCTTTGCGCCGCTCGGACGGAATGACGCCGTAGCCGATGTGACCGCCGCTCTCAAGCAGCTTCTGGTTCAACCTGTGGCGGATGTTGACTGCTCCAACCACCTTGCACGCTTCGTCGAGGAGCCAATAGGTCGAACCTGGTACCCAGCCCTCCTGCACCTTCTCCTCTAGATATGCCTCGTTCAAGTCGCGCACATAGGCGTCAAAATCGCTCGGATCTACACTGACCACCCACGGCACAATGTCTTCTCCGCTCGCGATCCATTCCTGATAAAAGATCATATACGCTTCCTGCAATTCCGTCGATGGTGTCACTAATTTGGCCATACCGTTTCCACCTTCCATCCCATGCTGTAAATATATATAAAAAAACAAGGCACCGATTACGTTCATCCTGTGCCTTGCCTTGAAGTTCAATATTACCCGTTAGCGCGACCGACCGCGCTGCGGACGACCGCCAGCGCTCGGCTTGCCGCCACCGGAGCGACCACCGCCTGAGCGGCCACCGCCCGAAGGACGACCACCGCCGCCGCTGCGACTCCGATCGCCGCCGCTTCCTGATGTTCGGCCACCGCCACCGCCGCCACCGCCGCGATTGCGCTCGCCACTGCCTGGGAACTGCGGCGCTGCGCTTGCGCGCCCACCGCTACGCGACGCGGAAGCACCGCTTGCTCCGCGGCCCCGCGCGCCTTCGCTGCGGCCACGGTCCGCTTCGCGAGCACCGCTGGCGCCTTCGCCGCGACTACGGCCCGCTTCGCGAGGAGCACCACCGGCGCCTTCCTCGCGTGCCGGCGTGCTGTAGCGCCCGCGGCCTCCGCGCTGTGCGTCACCGCCGCCACTGCGCGACGATCCCGCCGCCGCTGCGCCACGACCACGAGGCGCTTCTGATCTTGTCCCAGCGCCCCATTGCGGCGACACTGTGTCGCGCGCCGCGCCGCGGCCTTCGCCGCGCTTCGCTGCTGCCGAATAGGCTCCGCCTGCTCCTGCGCGCTTCTCACCACCGGCTTCGCCTCGGCCTCTGCCTGCTCCTGCACCGGCTTCACCACGGCCACGGCCCGCTCCCGCTTCGCCACGGCCACCACGACCGGCTCCGCCTGAGCGACCGCCCGACCAGCCACCACCAGCGCCAGCGCCTCTACGACCCTCGCCACGGCGAGCGCCTTCACTACCCTCGCGCTTGTCCGACTGCTTGCGCGCTTCGCGAACGACTGTTACGCCGCCGCGGCTGTTCTCACGCGGAATCGTCTGATGGATGCCTCTCTCAATGGCAGCCAGCTCCAGACGATCATGCGGAGACACAAGCGTAATTGCAATTCCGTCTTCGCCAGCACGGCCTGTACGACCGATCCGGTGAATGTAGCCCTCGGCATTCTCCGGAATGTCATAGTTGAAGACATGCGTCACGCCTTCGACATCGAGACCGCGCGCCGCTACGTCTGTTGCGACAAGCAATTGCAGCTTCGCATCGCGGAACCGCCTCATGACTTGCTCGCGCTTCGCTTGCGACAGGTCACCATGCAGCTCGTCGCTGCTAAAACCATTTTCCTGCAGGTAATCGTTCAGCGCACTCGCGCGCTTCTTCGTACGGCAGAAGATAACGCCTAAATACGGGTTGTGCTCTCCGAGCAACCGCTTCAGATGCTCTTCCTTGCCCTTTGCGCTCACTTCCACCGCCAGCTGGCGAATCGCCTTCAACGTCACCTGCTGCGTACGAACCGTAATATCCTTCGGCTCAATCATGAACCGCGCTGCGAGCGAACGCACGCCAGCCGGCATCGTCGCCGAGAACAGCATCGTTTGCTTACGGTAAGCCATCTGCTGCATAATTTCCTCAACCTCAGTCAGGAAGCCCATGTGCAGCATTTGATCAGCCTCGTCAAGCACGAGCATTTTGACCGCACCAAGCGAAATCGTCCCTCTGCGAATATGGTCCAGCAGACGCCCCGGCGTTGCCACAACGATATGAACCGCACGCTTCAGTTTGCGCAGCTGCGACTCCACATCTTGTCCACCATAAACCGCAAGCACGCTGAATTCTTCCTGCGTTGCAATTCGCTTCTTCAGTTCAGTCGTAATTTGCAGCGCCAGCTCGCGCGTCGGAGTCAGAATCAACCCTTGGAGCTGATCGCGATCCGCTCTGATTTTCTCCAGCATCGGAAGCAGGAACGCGAGCGTCTTGCCCGTTCCCGTCTGCGCCTGACAGATAACGTCACTGCCCTGCAAAATGACCGGTATCGCACCTTCCTGGATCGGCGTCGCCTCCTGAATTCCTTCAGTACGCAGCGATTGCACCCGTTCCTTGCCAATACCTAATTCTTCAAAACCTGCCAATACATCCACCTCTTTTATGTTTACAAGCCTACCCGTTCAAAATGAAACGAAGCCGTCTCCCGAAGCACGGCGGCGGCTGCATGTTCATCTCTGTAAAAATCCGGTACTCCTATCGTACCACATTCGGGAGCCGATCATGTAATTATTGCTGCTCCGAATAAGGCGTTTTCTGATAAAAATAGTTCGGTTTCTGCTCTATATCCTCATATCTCGTATGAAAAACAGCCGTCGTCGCCGGAGACAGCGGCGGAATAAGCCATGACCACTGCCCGGTTGGAATGCGGCCTCGCTGCCGCTCCTTCTCCGCAAATAAGCTGAATTGCTTGCTGGCTGTATGGTGATCGACGATCGTGACCCCTTGTTCCTTATAAGAATGCAGTACAGCTACATTCAGCTCCACCAGCGCCCGGTCACGCCACAGCGTTGATTCCCGGCTCGTATCAAGCCCCATCAGCGCCCCTACCTTTGGCAGCATGTTGTAGCGGAAAGGGTCAGCCAGGTTGCGCGCGCCAATCTCCGTTCCCATGTACCACCCATTAAATGGAGCAGCCGTATAGTGCAGACCGCCGATCTCAAGCCGCATATTGCTGACAAAAGGAACGCCGTACCACCTCAGCCCCAGCTCTTCAAAAGCAGTCAGATCAGGGTGCGTCAAGGGCACTTCGAGGATGAGCTCTACGGGAATCTCGAACCACTCTGGCGGTTCTTGTCCCATCTGAACGATGAGCGGCAGCACGTCAAAAGCCGTCCCCGCCCCGCGCCAACCCAACTGCTCACACACTCGAGTCAGCTCGAGAGAGATCGGATCGCCGAGCACCGTGCCGTCCTCCTGCTCGTAGCCCGCATAGCGAACCAGCTGTTCGTTCCACAGCCGGATGCGTGGCTCGTCCATGTTGACCGTTGGGGCAAAAATCGTAATACTTGGTAATATTTTACCGCCGTTCGTGGCATATTCCATATGGTTGAACACGCCTTTGGCCACATCAGCCGCGGTTCGTGCGCCTCGAGCGTCCTGCACAATGAGCGAGTCCCAGAACAGTCGTCCGATGCAGCGGTTGCTGTTACGCCAAGCAAGCTTCGCGCCGTAGGCAAGCTCTTCCGGCGTATGCGTATAGCTGCCAGTCGCCTCGATCTCGCTTGCGATCTGGCTCAGCCTTGTTGCAATTGCCGACTCTGCGATGGAGAGCTCGCAACCGTACTGTTTCAGGTACGCTTCGGCCTCTTGGAGCAGCTGATTGTTGTGGCCCGTCTTTGCGGCGGTGTGATTTTGCAAATGCGTGTTCATCATGATGAAATAGCCCCTGCCTATTCGTAATTGTTGTTGTTATTATATCGGATTTGATGGGCAATTGCTGTGACGGGCTTGTGTGGATTTGTATTTTACTTTAAAAATGTAAGTGAGTCGTTTATACTTTTCATTGTGTAGAAAGAAGAGCCAAACGCTCAAGGAGGAATGAAGTGAGATGAATCGTTTATCGACCCCTTTTGCATCGAAGGGCCTGCATTTGAAGAACCGGATCGTAATGGCGCCGATGTGCCAGTACTCCGTTGAAGCAAATGACGGCACACCAAACGAATGGCATTATGTACACTACGTTTCCCGCGCCATTGGCGGTGCAGGACTTATTCTTATGGAGATGGCTGACGTCGAACCAGACGGTCGTATAACAGACCAATGTCTTGGCCTATGGTCGGATGAGCAAGTTCCGGCTTACCGCCGGATTATTGATGCAGTGCATCGGCACGGCGCGAAGATCGGTATCCAAATTGCCCACGCCGGACGAAAAGCCGAGGATGCTCTAGAGCCTGTTGCGCCATCGGCGATTGCATTCAACGAGTCCTATCGTACGCCGCGTGCGCTACGGATTGATGAGATCGAAGGGCTTGTCGTGAAGTTCAAGGAAGCTGCACGCCGCGCTGTTGAAGCTGGTGTCGATACAATTGAACTGCACGGTGCGCATGGGTATTTGATCCATCAGTTCCACTCACCGGTTGTGAATAAACGCGAGGATGAGTACGGCCTTGATCGCGCCAAGTTCGGCTGCGAAGTGATTGCCGCTGTGAAAAGCGTCATGCCGGCAGATATGCCGCTCATTATTCGCATATCTGCGGCAGAGTTTTCCGACGGGGGCTATACCGTCGAAGAAGGCATTGAGATATTCCGGCGGTACCTGGACGCAGGCGTGGATATTTTTCACGCATCAAGCGGCGGCGAGGCGCCGGTTGGATCAGTTAAGCCGGCGGTCTATCCCGGCTATCAAGTGCCTCTGGCCCGCGCGGTGAAAGACGCGCTCGGCGTGCCTGTCATCGCCGTCGGCCTGCTCGACGAGCCGAAGCTGGCGGACGCGACGATCGCGCATGGCAACGCCGACCTCGTAGCGGTCGCGCGCGGCATGCTGCGCGACCCGTACTGGGCGTTGCATGCGCTGCAGGCGACCGCCGCGAAGAGCAGCGCTGCCGCCGAGTGGATCCCGCGCCAGTACCAGCGCGGGTATTGATGCGGGTTCAGTCAGCCGGGAAGGCGTAGAAGGTAGAGCGCGAACGTGGAGACAGAATGATTAAAGCGAGCGAGCACTATGTGTGGGACGAGGTGTGTAGTGGCTGGATTGCGGCTGTGAGTGAAGTGGCAGGCGTATGAAGGTGAGCAACCACTGTGCAGATATATGAGGCGGCTCGATCGCAGATGTATGTGAGGTTGAGGTGGCAAGGGCATGAAAGTAAGCAAACACAGCGCGGAACACTACGTGTGGGGCGAGGTCTGTGACGGCTGGCATCTCGTGAAGGGTGACCAGTTGAGCGTCATCTACGAGCGCATGCCTGCGGGCACGAGTGAGATACGTCACTATCATGAGCAGGCGCAGCAGTTCTTCTTTGTACTGTCGGGCGCTCTCGCCATTGAGGTGGGCGGCGATGTTGTCGCACTTGAGCCGCAGGAAGGCGTAGAGGTACCACCTCTTACGCCGCACCAAGTGCGCAACGTCTCCGGCGAAGCGGCCGAGTTCCTTGTCGTTTCATCGCCAACAACACGCGGCGACCGGCATAACGCGTAAATAAAAAGCTTAGAGTCGATGACTCTAAGCTTTTTTGCGCATTACGTGGGCGGCCGCCCGGGTGGGTAACACTCGTAGCATTTGAATGCTTCGGGAGCCTCGGCGGTCTAAGCGCAGACTTGTGTCTCGGACCAAACACCGTCTACCTTCGTAGATTGGAATTCTCGCTCACGGACCGAGCTTGCACGCTAAACTAACTAGCTTCCTTGACTGAGAGTCGGAGTTCACGACTCTCACGACCGAAATCGCCTGCTGCGCTACTCGATAGTCAGATTTCGTTTCTCTCCGCTGCGTGTGCTCTCACGCTTGATTCCGCGCAGAGTGTAGGGGATTTCCAGTCTGAGAACACGTATACGAGTTATCAGCCCGAAATCGGCAACTTGGCGGAGCTGAGAGAGCATAATACGTACTCTCAGCATGAAAATCGGCCGATTGTAGCTCCGAGAGTGCAATTTCAGCACTCTCAGATAAGGATCCAACCGAAATCGGCAACTTGGCGGAGCTGAGAGAGCATAATACGTACTCTCAGCATGAAAATCGGCCGATTGTAGCTCTGAGAGTGCAATTTCAGCACTCTCAGATAAGGATCCAACCGAAATCGGCAACTTGGCGGAGCTGAGAGAGCATAATACGTACTCTCAGCATGAAAATCGGCCGATTGTAGCTCCGAGAGTGCAATTTCAGCACTCTCAGATAAGGATCCAACCGAAATCGGCAATTTGGCGGAGCTGTGAGTAGAGAGCGGCCGATTGAATCGACACTCTCTATTGGTTCTCTCAGTTGGCAGCCAACCGGCCTCCGCCGCCTCTCGCTACCTCTGAGAGAGGCTATTCCCACTCTCCGCGCCGAAACGGCGCCATACCACTCTGCCATACCATTCGGCGCAGTACCGCGCGCCACCAGCGCGCTTCTTCCCCTTACCCTTACCCTTGCCCTTGCCTTGCCCCAGCTACCCGCTCAACGCGTTCCGCATCGCGAGGATATACTTCGCCTCGTCGAGCGGATTCACGCCGCGGCGTTGGCGCACCACATCTACGTCCGGCGGGCATTCGCGGTAGCCGGCGAAGAAGGTCGTGAGCGTGCCGCGACCCTTTGTCATCGCGCCAAGCCGCGCGGGGAAATCGAGCGTCGTCGCCACCGGCAGCAGTCCCTCGATTTCCATGCGCTCCTGCCGCAACGTCGGCGCATCGAACTCGCCGCGCATGACGACGAGCTCGTTCATGATCTTGCCGCCGTACTCCTCCGGCACCGACAAACGGAAGCGCAGCATCGGTTCGAGCAGCTTTGTACCTACACTAGCTAATCCGTTCATAATACCCATCGGCGTCGCGATGACAAAATCCAGCGGATGGGTATGCCATACATGATGCTCCCCTTCCACCAGCGTCACGCTGAGGTCGGTGACCTCCCAGGCGCGCAGCCCCTGCTGCAATGCTTCCGGAACTCGGCGCGCCACCTCGTTCTGGTAGCTCTCGAGCAGACGCTCGCCGCGCACGACCGACTTATACACGAGTCCGCTACCACGCTCGCCTGGCTCAATAACAAACCGCAATATCGCCCAGCATGGCTTAGGCATCAGATAAGCCACGTACCCTTCACCCGCCGACGCTGGCGTCTCTTTATAAATGACGGACGGAGCGCCGAAGCTCACCGACAGCTTAAACCGGCTCAACAGAATGGACGTCAACACCTCCATCTGAATCGGCCCCATTACCTTCAGATGCAGCTCCCGCTCATCCTGCAGCCACTGCAAATCCAGCAGCGGATCCTCGTCCGCCAGCTCCTGAAAAGCGTTCACGACCGCCGGATACTCCGCGGCATTCGGCCAATGCACCTGCACCGTAAGCAGCGGCACAGCTAGCCGCATCTCACCGGGGACACCCTCGGGACTGCCGATAATATCGCCAATCCGCGCGCGGCTCCACCCGTAGACGGCGGCGATGTCGCCCGCCTTCAGCACGCCGATGTCCTCGGTCTTTTGCCCATTCACACGACGAATTTGCGTCACTTTATCTTGAACATCATGGCTATAGTTTAGCACCACATCACGGTTGCGCAGCACACCATCGTAAAGTCGGACGTAAGCGATTTTGCCCATGACAGGATCGCGTTCCATCTTAAAGATTACGCCCGACACCGCGCCATCCTCTGACCCAGCCGGCCCTGGCAAATACGCCACTATCGCATCTAGCACCGCTTCGACGCCTATGCTCCTGCCCGACGCCCCGAACAACACCGGAAACAGTGCGCAACGATGCGCCCCGTCAACAAGCGCAGCCTCAAGCTGCTCCCTGCTGATCGACTGCCCGTCCAAATAGGCTTCAAGCACCGCCTCATCCTGCTCCGCCACCGATTCTAGCAGCTTTCGGCGATACGCCTCTGCCCACTCAGCCTGCGCAGCCGCCGTCTCGTCCACCACAGAGACCGCCCCACTGAAGCTCGCCTCCGCTCCATCAGGCGCCATAATCGGTACCGCCTGCGGCGAGAAAAGCCGATGGATTTGCCCAAGCACAGCTAAGGGGTCAGCGCCGATCCGATCCATTTTGTTCACGTAGATCAGTGTCGGAATCTTCAAGTCGCGAAGCGCTTGCCAAATAATCTCCGTCTGCGCCTGCACGCCTTCCACCGCCGAGATGATCAGCACCGCGCCGTCCATTACGCGCAGCGACCGCTCTACTTCTGATAGAAAGTCGACATGACCCGGCGTATCGACCAGATTAATCGGCGTCTCCTTCCAAGTTAGCCGCGTTACCGCTGCCCGCACTGAAATGCCCCGCTCCCGCTCGACATCCAGCCAGTCTGTCTGCGTCGTTCCTGTATCCACGCTGCCAAGCGACCGAATGTGGCCGCTAAGATAGAGCATCTGCTCCGTTGTCGTCGTCTTCCCCGCATCAACATGGGCAAAGATGCCGACATTGCGCAAGTTGTGCTGCTGCGCGCTCATCGTAAGCCATTCCCCTTTTTACATTCAATTCTTATTATCGTAGAAAATATGCTCCGCCGACTTCACCTTACCGCTCTCAATCGTCAGAATCCCAAAGGAATACTGCGCCTGCCTTCTCTTATCCGTCGGCGATCCCGGATTAAACATGAGTACCCCGTCTCGCTCTCGTTTCACTGGTATATGCGAGTGACCGAACACGACCACATCCACTTGACCCTTCTCAAAAGCCCGATACGCATTCAGCTCCGTATCCGATCGAACGCCAGTCCCTTTATGACCGTGAACGATTCCGATTCTCACTCCTTCAATCTCCAGCAGCTTACGCCAGCCCAGCCTCGCGACAATCTCACTGCCGTCGTTGTTGCCTGCTACGCCTTCCGTCTGCGCGTATTGCTCCAGCATTTCCAGCACCGACAGCGCCATCCAATCCCCCGCGTGCAAGATGGCGTTCGCACTCTTCAACTCTTCAATTAGCCGCTCCGGCAGCTTCTTCGCCATACGGGTCATATGGGTATCCGATACAACGACCACTTTCATTGTCGTCCTCAGCTCCTTCTCGTAACGTCTTTCTCTCATTATTGAGCAAATGCCTCCGCTATTCAATCATTATCCTTTTCTTTACACAAACCTAACACAAAGTAATTACAAATAACGAATAAGCCTATTTTTCGCTGGACAACCAATAAAAACCTATCAATATAGCTTGTATTTGTGTTAGATTATATTACATAGTCATCATGTTTTTTCAGAGATTGTCTCGGAAAAGGAGCGATGCCCCTTGATCCACATTAGACGCTATTCCCCCACTGACCACGACGACATTTGGCAGCTTCATCTGCTTGTCATATCCGCAGCAGGTGTGGAGCCGACGCACCATCATTACCATGATATTTTTCATATTGATGAACAGTATCTCAGCAGCGGCGGCGACTTCGTTGTCGGTACGAATGCCGATGGAATTGTTGTGGCGATGGGCGGGCTGAAGAAGCTGGATGAGGAGACGGCGGAGATCAAGCGGCTGCGCGTCCATCCCGAATACCAACAGAACGGCTACGGTCAACGTATGCTGACGAAGCTTGAAGAGCGGGCGAAGGAGCTCGGCTTCCGCAACATCTATCTCGACGCCCTCACGAACCAGCTCGGGGCAAAGAAGCTCTTCCTCAATAATGGCTACGCACACCGCGGCGCCAGTGTCATTGACGGCTTCTGGATTAACGTGTACGAGAAATCGTTGATTTAATTTTTTTAAAAATAAATCCAATCCAGCTCAAACCGATTTGGGCTCTCCATCGTTACCTCCTAATGACAGCCACTATTAGAGGAGGAATTAACGAATGAAGAGAACAAGGTTTGGGCTCTTTTTGCTAGCTTTCACTTTATGCTTATCTTTACTGCTACCTGTACTTAGCGCTTCCGCAGAGGAAGAAACGAACGTTGCTGCAACCGACGCCGAAGCAGCCGCGAAGCTCGGCCTGCTGCTTGGAGACGGCAATGGCGTAACGGGCGACTACTTAGGCAAAATGTCCACGCGACTCCAGGCCGCCATTATCTCTTTGCGACTTCAAGGCAAGCTGCAGGATGCACTTGCTTTCACAGGTACGGATAGCTTCAGTGACTCCGCACTCGTGGGCAACGCGAACAAACCGGTGCTCGCATACTTGAAAGCGCATGCAGAGCTAGGCTGGAACGGTACCGGCAGCGGCAAGTTTGACCCGCTTGAGATGATTAGCGCACAGCAGTTCTATAAAGTGCTGCTCGAGGTGCTTGGATACAAATCCGGTACGGACTACAAGTACGCGGATACGCTCGCCTTTGCAGCAGGCAAAGGATTGAAGCAAATCGCTGGCGTGTCCATGCTGACGAACGACGCTATTGCGACAGCTCTTATCGAGTCGCTAAATGCGAAGACTCCGGCTGGTACGACGTTGTTTGCAAAGCTGCAAGCGGGCGGCGTCATTGCGGCATCCGCTGAGCAGCCTGGAGGTACGCGCATCGGACTGGGTACGAATGCGAAGCTCGGTACGTATTTGACCGACAGCGCAGGCCGCACGCTCTACTATTTCACAAAGGACGCAGCGAATCTCGAGTCGTGCCAGGGTCAATGCTTGACCGCATGGCCGATCTTCTACGCCGACAAGCTGCAAATCCCGTCCTCGTTGAACCCAGATGACTTCGGCGTGTATAAGCGTGCTGACGGTAAAGAGCAGACGACGTATAAAGGCTGGCCTCTGTACTATTTTGTAAAAGATATGGCTGCTGGTGACGTGAACGGCGAAGGCGCCAGTGGCGTCTGGTTCGTGGCTAAATCTGATTATGCCGCTATGGTAGGCACATCCACTCTACTCGGCAACTATCTGACGGATGAGAACGGTCGCACACTGTACTATTTTGACAAGGATACTCCGAATAAAAGCGTTTGCGAAGGCACTTGCCTCGTGAACTGGCCTGCTTATCTGGCGGACGGCGGCAGCACGCCGACTGGTGTTGCGAGCTCCGACTTCGGTACGATTACACGCGCTGATGGCAGTAAGCAAACGACTTACAAAGGCTATCCGCTGTACTACTTTATTAAAGACGCTGCGCACGGCGATTCGAACGGGCAAGCTGTGAACAATGTTTGGTTCGTGGTCGATCCGGCGAAATTCACAGGCACAACGGCAGGCACAGCAGCACCTGCGGTTAAAACATACCACGTCGACATTAAAGAATATTCCTTCGGCACAGGTCCGCTTACGGTTGAAGCAGGATCTCAGATCATCTTCACGAATTACGATGATATGAAGCACAATGCCGTTGCAGTGGATGGCAGCTTCGAATCACCTCTTCTGGCAAAAGGCGAGTCGTACACGATTACGCTGACTAAGCCAGGTACTTATGATTACTTCTGCGAGCCGCACAAAAAGTTTATGACCGGCCAAATTATTGTGAAATGAGTGAATGCCGATGACCTGGAACGCAATGAACAGGAGAATGATTACTCGTAGAAAAGGTTACTTCCTCCTCTGCCTGCTGCTCGTTGTCGTGCTAAGTCTGAGTGCATGCGGAAAGAAAAACTCGGCGGCGGAGCAGAATCTTCAGGATCATAGCAATATGGCGATGAATGATTCGGCGGCGACGAATACGACGGATACGACGACAGCGGATAATACGTCTGGAGGGGATTCGACCGTCGCAGCTGACGACGGTTCATCCGCTGCGGTTGATGACGGGACGACAGCGGGTGGCTCGGATTCGAAGGATGGCGGAACGACTGCTGCTGTCGGTGGCTCGGATGATTCGAAGAATAGCGGGACAACAGATGCAGGCGGCAGCTCGGATGATTCGAAGAATAGTGGAGCCGCTGGTGATGTGAGCGGGGCCGACTCGAAGAGCGATGCAGCCGACGATCATGGCGGCAGCACCAAAGGCGAAGCTGGCGATGATCACGGCGGCGGCGCCAAGGGCGAAGCTGGCGACGATCACGGCGGCGGCGCCAAGGGCGAAGCTGGCGATGATCACGGCGGCAAAGCACCGGCGAAGGATGCGACGAAGCCTGTGACGAAGCCGCAGACATCGAAGCCTGCTGATAAACCGGCGACGAAGCCGGACACGAAGCCTGCGACCGGTAGCACAGATACGAAGCCGCAGAGCAAGCAGTATGTCGTGGAAATTAAAGATTTTGCTTTCACGCCGGACACGTTAACGATTCATCCGGGCGATACGGTCAAGTTCATTAACCGGGACGACGTGAAGCATACGGCGACGGCTGACGATGGCAGCTTCGACACAGACTTGCTCGGCAAAGATGAAGGCAAAGTCATTACCTTCGATAAAGAAGGCGTATTCTCTTATTACTGCACGCCGCATCCTGGCATGCAGGCGACGATCACCGTTGCCAAATAATATTCGCAGGGTAACCATCCGATCAGGACGGTTACCCTGTATGTATGATTTTGGTATACTAGCTTGTAATTGATGTCTGACCGGGAGGCCAGCTCACATGAACAATCTTGGCGATTATGAATTGATGCTGCTCATCAAATGCAACCAGCAGAAGGCGCTATCTACCCTTTACGATCGCTACGCGGCGCTCGTCTATTCCTTTGCGTTCAAGGCGCTCAAGGACGAACCAGCTGCAAGGGATATCGTGCAGTCCGTCTTCATCCGGCTGTGGACGACCGAGTCAGACTACAACCCAGAGAAGGGCCGGTTCACGAGCTGGCTTCTTACCGTCACACGTAATATAACGACGGACTGGCTGCGCAAGCAGCGGCGGCAAAACGCTCCTCTCCTATCTTTTGCACCCGAGGAGCTCGACCGCATCCCTGATTCGAGCGCACCATCACCGGAGGATCGCGCGGAACGGGAGTCGTTCAAGGATCAGATTCGTAGCGCCTATCAGCATTTGTCCTCGCAGCAGATCATGCTTCTCGAGCATTTCTATTGGCAAGGTTACAGCTTAAGTGAGCTAGCAGCCGCTTATAACCAGCCGCTTGGCACCGTAAAGAACCGACTGCATCAGACGTTAAAAATATTGCGCAGACATATGCCGGCAGAAGAGGAGGGAATGTGATGGAGAAGAGAGAACAGCAGCTGCCGCCAGCATGCGAGCTTTGCCTCGAATATGTATCGGATGCCTGCAACGCAGAGGAGAAAGCAGCCTTCGAACTTCATCTCCCTCACTGCGAAGCCTGCCAGCAGGAGCTTCAGGAATTGCGCACGGTATGGGAGGCGCTTCCCACGGATATTCACCAAATCGAACCACCACCTGATTTGAAGCAGCAGGTCATGGACGCCGCTCTTGCCGCTCAGCCGGCAGACAACGGCCGATCCTTGCGCCATTCGGCTGCAAGAAGAAGACGCTCCCTATCCCGGAAGCTGACTCCCGCACTGCTGACTGCAGCCGTAGCTGGCCTTGTGCTCATGGGTGCTTGGAACTGGCAGCTGCGCAGCGAGCAGCTGCGAGCACCACTTCCCGTTGAGCAGGCGCTGAACGTATCAGCCGCTCAAATTAAGGAGCTCGTCCCGCTCCAAGCCGCAGGCAAGCTCGCCGGTAAATCATCCGGCGTCGCTTGTATCGTCGACAACGGGCAGAGCAGGCAGTTCGTCGTTTATTTGTTCGGTGCCGGAACGACAACCGGCAGCGAAGCTTATCAGGTCTGGCTCGTGAAGGACGGCGTTCGCAAGAGCGCGGGTACGTTCCGTGTCGGTCCATCCGACCGAGGCGTCGGGTTGCTCGCGATGCCAATGGAGTCAGCAAAACTGGATTTTGACAGCATCGGCATTACGATTGAGCCCGACGATAAAGGCGATCAGCCGCGCGGGACGAAGGTGTACGGCTCCTCCGTGTGACACGCACCTGCCGCATCGATCGCGGAATAAACGAGCTCACTATACAACAAAGAAGCCATAGCTGGTCGCATTGCTGCTGACCCGCTATGGCTTCTCCTACTCATAAACAACTAAAACCGATACAAAGTATGAGCCTGCTTCTCTTTCATCCAAACTTGCATAAATCCTGGCTCACGATTGTCCCACGCATAGTAAGGAACGAGCGTCACCTGACTGCCGTTTCCCGCTTTGCCTGTCAGAACGACAACACCGCCGAGCAGATCTGCCCGATGCTCTGTCGCAAACGGAGTGGCTGCTGAAACTTCGAACTGATCGTACGCCAACGCCTCGTTGTCGATGCCCTCCGCGCAGTACACGACCGGGCCGCGCCCAAACGCAACACGTCCAGCGTTGCTGACGACTTCCTCTCGAGAACGTACAGCCTCGACAGCCATATCTAAGCTGAGCGCAATGGTGTCACCTGCATTCCACGCTCTGCTCAGCGTCACATAACCCTGACCAATCAACAGATCGGCGCCTCGAACCGCACTGCCATTGACGGAAACGCTATAGCCTCGGCACCAGCCCGGAATTCGCAGCTTAATCTCAAACTTATTACCGTGAGCAGTGCCGCCGCTGCCATCCTCCTCAGCGACCGTGACCGCCCCAACCGTCAGCTCGATTTGTCCACTCCACGGATAGGAGGTCTTCTGCTCCAGCGTAACAGCGATGCCCGCAGCCCCCGCTTCACACGAAGCAGTGCCGCTCACATACTGGTTCACGACAAGCCCATCGTCCGTGCGACTATACACATACCCGCCAATCGAAGGGAGGAACCGAACGAGGTTCGTCGGACAGCACGAGCAGTCAAACCAAGGCACACGGTGATGATTGCCTTCGGAAGCGAGTGGATTGACGTAGAAGAATCGGTCGCCAGATAGTGAAATGCCAGCAAGTGCGCCGTTAAACATCTCACGCTCGATAATGTCCGCATACTTCGCATCACCGGTTAGCAAATTCATCCGATGATTCCATAGCACCATCGCAATCGCAGCACACGTTTCGCAATAGGCACTGTCATTTGGCAGGTCGAAGTCATGCGTAAACCCTTCATTATGTCTCGATGGTCCAATTCCGCCCGTTATGTACATATTCCGTTCGACCGTATGCTCCCATACTCTATGCAGCGCATCCATATAGGTCGTATCGCCAGACACATGTACGACATCGGCCATAGCTGTGTACAAGTACATGGCGCGGACAGCGTGTCCTTTCACTTCCTTAATGTCCCGAACGGGCACGTCGTCCTGACAATAGGCTGGTCCCCACTCTTTATTATCCCAAATCGCGCCGACGCCGTGTCCATGTCCCCGCTCTTCAAGCAGCCATAGCGCCAGCTTCCAATAGCGCTCCTCGCCCGTTACCCGAAACAGCTTCACAAGCGCGAGCTCGATCTCCTCATGTCCTTCTACCCAGTGGCGTTTGCCCGGGCCGAACACTGAATCGTAATGATCGGCAAGGCTGCTAGCCACGTTAAGGAGCACTCTTTTGCCCGTCGCTTCGTAATACGCAACCGCCGCTTCAATGAGATGACCGCCATTGTACATTTCGTGCTTCTCCATGTCCGTCCACTTCTCATCCGGCTTGACGAGTGTATAGTACGTGCACAGATAGCCGTCTTCCTCCTGCGCGGCAGCAATCAGGTCGATAATACGGTCAATCTCCGCCTCCAGCACCGCATCCCGGTTCGTCATCAAGCTGTAAGCAGCGCCTTCGAGCACCTTATATACATCGGAATCGTTAAAATAAATGCCTTCGAATTCGCCCTCCACAAGTCCAGCCGCTTTGACAAAATTGCTAATCCGCCCCGTTTCTTCGCTCTTCGTCAGGCAGAGCGGCAGTGTCACCTGTGTAAGCAGATCGAGCCTTGGCCGCCAGAAGCTGTCTTCAATCCTCACCTGATTAAACGGAATGCCCTGCCATTTCTGCTGCTTCGTTCCTTGCATTTGCATCACGACCACCTTTCTCCCTCCGCACGAATCTAATCCACATGCAACAATCATTCTTCGATGAAATAACGCTGTGTCCATGGCAATAAACATGGTTTGCAACTGCAAAAAAAGGCCCCGCCCCATCAAACAACTCTCTGCTGCAGCAGATTTCATCTGTTTGTCGGGAAAGAGCCTTAATGCTTGCTGCCAATAATGAGATTAAAGGCATTTTAGCACAGTAATGCATCGTTGCGGAAGCGGTTTCAATAAAATGGTTCATAGGAGATCCTCTAGGCTGCAAGTATCGTGCTAGGACTTTTATGACCGCAGAACACGATACTCCAGCCACTCCTGCGGCAGCAGCCGATTATATTGGGGCTGCAGGTAGCGATCGTCAATCAACAGCAAGCAGCCTCGGTCGTCCTCTGACCGAATGAGACGGCCGCCCGCCTGCAGCACTTTGTTCATGCCAGGGAACAGAAACGTATATTCGAAGCCGTTTCGCCCAGTCTCATCGAAATACGCCTTCATAATATCGCGCTCCAAGCCGACCTGCGGCAGTCCGACACCGACGACGGCTACGCCGATCAGACGGTCCCCCACGAGGTCGATTCCCTCCGAGAAAATCCCGCCCATGACGGCGAACCCAATTAGCGTTTCTTGCGTATCCGCCTGAAAAGCAGCCAAAAACTGCTCCCGCTCCTCCTCTGACATCCGCGTCGCTTGCACGATTGCTCTCATGCGCCCGGCTTCTATTTCACCCTGATTGGCTATTAGGAACCGCTCCACCGCATCATTCATATACGCGTACGAAGGGAAAAACACGAGATAATTGCCCTGCCGCTGCCCCGCCATCCGTCCGATCTGCTCCACAACCCGATCAATCGTCCGCTCCCGATCGTGATAACGCGTCGACAACGGACTGATGCTCACCTCAAGCTGTTCCGCTGAGAACGGGGACGGCACCACAACCGAATAATCCGTTTCGATGCTGCCGCCGAGCATGTCCATGTAATAATGGAGCGGCGTCAGTGTCGCCGAGAAGAACACCATGGACCTGTATCCCTTGCTCATCGTGCGCAGCAGATGTGACGGATCCAAGCAGAACAGCTTCATATGCACTTCGCTCCGCTCGCATTCTGTGTACGTGACATACCGCTCATCGTACAGCTTGGCGATACGAACGAAGCTCTGACAGCGAAAATACAGCTCCAGCAGCTGCGGATTCGCCTCCCCGCTGTTAGCACTGAGCAGCTCCCGCTCCGCCTCCGTTATGAACTGCTCAACGAGACCGACCAGTGCCTCCGGCAGCTCTCTGGTCACCTCTTGCTGTTTCTCTCCGATGGACTTACGCAGCGAGATGAAGTACTCGTTCACAGCTTTGGCCGCTGTGTAAACGGCAGGTGCAGTAAGGCTTGGCCCGCCTTTATAGGCTCGCCGCATCTCAAGGAAATCCGCTTTATCGAGCGTGCTCGAGTACATCTCTCTCGCCCGATCTACGAGATTATGCGCTTCATCGATGAGTACGGCGGTGCGCCGCTTCTGCTCCTCAAACATACGCTTCAAGTTGACGCGCGGGTCGAACACGTAGTTGTAGTCGCATATCATGGCGTCGGCCCCGTAAGCCGCATCGAGCGCAAATTCGAACGGGCATACCGTATGCTTGCGTGCATACGTCTCGATCACTTCGCGCGTAATACGCGTTTCGTTCGTGCGAAGGTCGAGCATCGCCTCGTTAATCCGGTCATAGTAGCCGTCTGCGTAAGGGCAGTGCTCCTTGGAGCAGCGAACCTCCTCCTGGAAGCAGATTTTCTCCTTGGCGGTCAGTGTGACGACCTGCAAGTGCAGCCCTCTCGCCTCCAGCAGTGCAAAAGCTTCCTCAGCCGACGTTCGTGTAATCGTCTTCGCTGTCAAATAAACAACACGCTGCAACACACCTTCCCCGATCGCTTTGACCGCAGGGAAGATCGTCGAGATCGTCTTACCGATGCCTGTTGGCGCCTTAGCGAACAGCTTATGCTTGCTCGCAATTGACTGGTAGACCGCTCCCGCCAGCTTGCGCTGTCCCTCCCGATAAGCCGGAAAAGGAAACGCCAGCTCCTTGATGCTGCGGTCGCGTTTCTCCTGATGCTCCGCCTGCTGCGCCGCTCGCGCGTAGTAGCAGCCGATCATTTCGTGGACGAACTGCTCCAGCTGGGGCGCAGTGAACGTCTGCTGGAATCGCCGTTCCTCCTCGGAAGCTACCTGCACATACGTCAGCTGCACCGTTATTTCTTGGAGTTCGCGCTCCTGCGTAATGACATAGGCGTAGCACTTTGCTTGTGCCCAGTGGACAGGATAAGTGTGCTCGGGGAGTTCCGGCAGCTTGCCGGAGGTGGATTTGATCTCGTCGACGGTGAGGAGACTGCCTTCATTAGCAGCGAGCAGCCCATCGCAGCGCCCGTCAATGACAAAGAGGAGACCGTCTCGCTCGATCTCCACACTTACGTACACTTCCTTCTCATCCTGCTCGCCATATTGCTTCTGAATGCGCTGATGCGCCTTCGTCCCTTCCGTCATGGAGGTAGCCGTATGAAACCCCGACTCAATATCCCCACTTAAATACGCATACTCCACGAGCGATCGCACCGACAGCTGCACTTTTTTTGGCATTTTATCTCCTAATTGTATAAGGCCGAAATTCGAACATTTGTTCTTTTATTGTAACATAAGCTTGTCCTGCGGCAAGCATCAATTACAGCCTTGTCTTACGGCTACGCTTCTCATTCTTATGTTCGCTAAGCTGCTCTAGAAAATCCTTCATCACCCTAGGGAGCGGAATCCCATTCGCACCCAGATGCTCGATGAGAGACAGCCCTTCACGCCCGCAGTAGAAATAAATGGCTGCCGTACGAAAAATCGGCACACCGTGCTCGTTCCACCCATCCAACATCGACGCAAGCCCAACAATGAACAGAATGAGAGTTTTGCGGACAATACTCCAGCCGATCACATCGGCATTGACCGTTCCGTATCTAATTGCACGCAAGAAACCCGTAATATACTCCGCAATAATAAGCACAAGAAGCACTTGCAGTGCTTTATCCCACCCTCCAAGAGCCACAAAAAACAGCATCTTCATTTCCCTCCTTTGCCTAATTATAATCTAAACAATCAGAGTCCAATTTTCTTGGATATAAAAATATTAGTCCCATATTATTGGAATGTCAATCAGATAATATGAGATACTTGATTAAACATTGCTTTATTCCTAGAGTATAGTACAATATACTTGAACTTACATACGAACAGGTGGTCGGTAGATGTGTTAATGGATCGTTTAAAGCAGCGGCGCAAAGCGATGAATTATACACAAGAGCAATTAGCAGAGCTTGTAAATGCGAAGAAGACGACGATTTCCAACTATGAGACTGGCTACAGCACTCCCAACAATGAGATGCTGCGCGATCTAGCAGATGTGCTGCATACTACGATCGACTATTTGCTTGGACGGTCTGAGAATCCAGCTGCGCTTGATACCGCAGGCGGCAGTACTGCTGCGATACCTGATTTTGCATCTCGTAAGGACGTCAAGGATTTCAAAATCTTTTTGAATCAGCAAGAGGTTATGTTTGATGGTGTACCGTTGACTGCGGAGGAGAAGGCAAGAGTGCTTGGTTTTATGGAGGGCATGTTCTGGGAAGCCAAGAAAATGAATAAGCGGAGCAAGCCGAACTTGGAAGGCTAATTTGGGGGAGTAGAATGAGCATTGAACAGACTGTCTGCAAGCTTGTTCGTAAGCACGGCACCGCCGACCCTTTCAAGCTGGCAGCTCATTTGAAAGTAAACGTTCAGTTCCTTGACCTGCCGGACAACTGCCGGGGCTACTACCTTCGCACACTGCGGCGGCGGTTTATTGCGATAAACCAGAATCTCTCCGACGTATGGCAGCGGGTTGTCTGTGCGCATGAGCTCGGACATGACCAGCTGCATCGAGGAATTAGCCGCTTCTTCCTGGACGAGCGTTCCTTCTTCGTTGCAGGCCGATATGAGACAGAAGCGAATGAATTTGCGGTTCAGCTACTGCTTCACAATGAACAACCCGATGAAGGCGAGTCGATCGACACGTACTTTATGAGGAATAACATACCAACCGAGCTGACCCGTTATTATGAGCAATAAAAAAACTGCCCTTAACATAAGTTAAGGGCAGTTCCATTGTTCGCTATAAAACTACAGTTTTACAACGTTTTCTGCTTGTGGTCCACGGTTGCCTTGAACAACGTTGAACTCAACGCGTTGGCCTTCGTCAAGAGTCTTGAAGCCTTCGCCTACGATTGCGGAGAAGTGTACGAATACATCGTTGCCGCCTTCAACTTCGATGAAGCCGAAACCTTTTTCAGCGTTAAACCATTTAACTGTTCCTTGTTGCATTGGGAATTACCTCCAAAAATTTAATTAACATGTACTTTTTATTCGTTTACGACAAATAAAAAAATCACACATTGAAAAAGGTACCATCTAGCACAAATGACAACCCTTTTCAATATGTGAATTCAGGTTCTTTTATGACTAAGATCATATTAGCATATCTATGGTTGAAAAGCAACGAACTTCTTAGGCCTCGAGTACCTCGGCAGAGAACGGGGAAAACCCTTGCCCTCAGCTATTATAAGCGGTCGAGACCTTTTCTATACACGGTTTACCAAAATAAAATTATGACCCTATATACCGGTCATACAGCGTTTGTGCACGCGCCAAATCTTCAGTTCCTTGGACGAGCACACGTCCATCCGGGAACAGAACAAGCCGTTCACCTTCGGGCAGCTCCGCCTTCAGCAAGTATGGATTGCGGGTCACGGTGCAGGAACGCTCGAGCCGCTCGGCCATATGCTGCAAATTGATCGAGCGATTGCCTCCGATTTGAACCGTTTCACGGCCGCATAAGGTCACTGGGCGTTGGTGCTCGGATCCACTGGCTTGCAGCGATGGATATTGTTTCAAGCTGCAGGTCGGGCAGCTCGTTCGCTGCGGGGGCAGCTTCAAGTCCATCATCTGGTGCTGCCAAATCTCCAGCGATAGCAGCCCTTGGCGCTGCGCACCAGTTGCGCCGACCATGATTTTCAGCGCCTCGACCGCTTGCAAGGAAGCGATGATATCGATAATCGGCGAGATAACCCCGACCGTATCGCAGGTGTCGCCACCGCTTCCACTGTCGCCGGAACCGAGGAGGCAGCGAAGGCAAGAAGTTTGACCGGGGATGAACACCGCGGTCATGCCGTGGGAGCTAACAGCGCCGCCGTAGATGAACGGGATGCCAAGCTTGAAGCAGACATCGTTCAGGAGCAAACGCGTCTGGAAGTTATCCGTGCCATCGAGCACCAGATCTGCGCCGGTAATCAGAGCTTCGGCATTATCCGCCGTCACATGCGAGACGATCGGCTCGATCGTGATGTCGCTGTTAATGCGCGAGAGCTTCCTCTCGGCGGCGATAACCTTCGGCCGAACCTGCTGCACGTCTTCTTCGTCGTACAGCATCTGCCGCTGCAAGTTGCTGCGCTCGACGTAGTCGCGGTCGATAATGCGTAGCTTGCCGACTCCCGCTCTCGCCATATGATTGGCGATAACGGTGCCGAGCGCGCCCATACCGACCACGACGATCGTGGCGACAGCGATCTTCTGCTGTCCACTGATGCCAATCGGCGGGAACAGCATCTGCCGCGAATAGCGCTCCCGCTGTGCGCTGCGCTCGCCACCACCTGCCGCTTCTCGGTGCTCATCGTCATTATTGTTCAGTCCCGAGCGCGTGGATGACGGTTGATCCAAGTCCAAGTTTGTTTGCTCCTTTCATTCACTTCTAGTTAGGGCAGTTCTTTAAATCGCTGGTAAGTGGAGGGCACTGCTCCCAGCACCCCACTTCATCTAAGCCTGCTACCCGCCGGACACAGCTTGTAGCACGCGCAGCTTGTCCCCTGCTGCTAGCGGGATGTCGAGCCGCTCAAGCCAAGCAATGTTATCATTATTGTAATAAAGGAGCACATGCTTCCGCACCTCGCCATGCTCATTGTAGAGATGCACCTTGAGCAGCGGATAATCTGCCACGAGCTGCTGCAGTGCGCCTTGCAGCGTCTCAGCCTCCAGTTCAAAAGCAGATCGGCCCTTCGTGCTATCGCTCAGCAGCATTGGAACGGTCACTGTAATTCGCACGCCTACGCCCACGCTCACTACTCCTCAACAATCCAAGTTTTCACAGTAAGTATGCGGGAGAACTGCCCCGGTAGTCGATCCCACGTCACGCCTCGATCGAGCGAGCAGAAGATTTCGCCAGATGTCGTGCCAAAGTAGAGCCCGTACGGATCGAGCCCATCCACAGTCATCGCATCGCGCAGCACGCTCACATGCCGCTCCTCATCCGGCACGACATCGCCGATTGGCTCCCAGCTATCGCTGCCTGGGCGCATGCTATATACAAGCAGCTTGCCACCCCTCATCGAACGCCGCTCATCGCTCTCAAGCGGTATGAGGAACAAGTCACCAGTTGGCGAAACGCTGATCGGGAAGCCGAATGGCGCGTCGCCATCCTGCAGCGTGAGACCGTTCTCGATTGCGAACCAGTTATCGCCGCCATCTATTGATTTGAATACGCCGCCATGCTCCTGCATATAGAGAACATCCGGATTTGCCGGATCAAGAGCCATTTTGTGCACACAGCGGCCCACTTCATCTTCCGGCTGTCCAGTAGGCACACGCGACAAACCTTTGTTGCGAGCCTGCCATGTCTCTCCGCCGTCATCGGTACGGAACACGCCCACCGCCGACATCGCCACCCACATCCGCTGCTTGTTCGAAGGGTGAATAATGATCGTATGCAGACACATCCCGCCTGCACCAGGAAACCAGTTCGGCCGGGTCGGATGCTGCGTCAAGCCTTGGAGCTCACGCCAGTTCTCGCCGCGATCATAGCTCACGAAGATACCTGCTTCTTCAGCGCCTGCATAAAGCGTGTTCAGATCAGACGCCGCGCCAGGGACTAGCTGCCAAATGCGATTCAGCGCAAATCCGCTCTCCTGCGAATAGGATGGGCCATGCTCGATCTGCCGCCAGGTTTCGCCGAAGTCATCGGACACCCGGATGGATGCGCCGTATGCCGCATGCGAAGTACCTGCAAGGATCCGATTGCTTCCGTCCTCGCCCCTGCTGTCGCCAAGCACGCTGTACACTTCCCAGCCTGACAGGAAAGGCCCTTTCAGCTTCCAATCCTTTCGAGCCAAGTCGGATGAATATTGAAAAAGCCCTTTATTCGTGCCGATTAAAAGTACGATCCGTTTCCCCATGACTAAGGCTGCCTCCTCGAACAAGTGTGGTGTGGTATGGTCCCAACCATCCGACCGACCGACCGACCATCCTTCTACTAGTTCGTTATTGCAGCAGCAAAAACCTTCCAAATTACGAACGAGTGCTCGTATTTATTTTATACCGAGCGCCGCCAAATTCTGCTCCACGCACTGCTTCAGCACCTTCTTCGCCGAATCCTCGAGGAACGCTGCGTTTACGCCATTACGAATCATTGCAGCCAGCTCCGAGTCTGTAAAATCAAACCGTTCCGACACAATCCGGTATTCTCGCGTAATATCAGTGCCTGAGACGCTCGGATTGTCCGTATTCAACGTTACGAGCAGCCCCTTCTCGAAGTACTCGCGAATCGGATACACATCCCAGTCCGCCACAGCCTTCGTCTGAATGTTACTCACTGGGCACATTTCAAGCGGAATCCGCTGCTCCAGAATCATTTGCAGAATAGCGGGATTTTCCCGAAGCCGTACGCCATGTCCAATCCGCGATGCACCCAGGTTCTTCACCGCTTCATAGACGTTCTGAGCCCCTGCTGCCTCGCCGGCATGAATGGTTACCGGCAACGACCGCTTATGCGCAAGCGCGAACACCTCGCGGAACAGCTCCGGCGGGAACGAAGCTTCATCGCCAGCCAAATCAACGGCAACGAGCCCCTTCCCTTCAAACTTCGCAGCTGCTTCAATGACCTCAAGATTCAACTGCCGCTCATGATGACGCATGCAGATCGCGATCACTCGGCCGACAATGTCGAACTCCTGCTCCGCCCGCTTCATGCCCGTAATAACGTGATGGATGGTCTCATCAGACTGCAAGCCCCGGCGGCGATGCAGCTGCGGCGCGAAACGCACCTCGATGTATCGGCAGTTATGCGAGGCCGCCTGTGCCAGCGTCTCGTATGCAACACGCTCCAGAGCCGCGCCAGACTGCATGAACTGGGTCGTAAAATCGAACTTGCTGAGGTATTCCGGCAAGCTGCGGCAATCATCATCCACTTGCATGTAAGGAATCAGCCCCGCTTCATCGCCAGCAGGAAGCTCGATGCCTTCAGCTGCGGCAATAGCCATCGCCGTGTCCGGACGCAGGCTGCCATCCAAATGGACGTGCAGATCAACCTTCGGCAGCAGGTGCCATCTATTCATAACAATCCTCTTCCTCTCGGTTTGAGTTACGTAGATATGTATTTCTATCATAATCGAATCGGACCAGCTCTATGTTGACCCTTTTGCATCATTTACCACTCTTGCGATAGTCCATTATACCGAACTCAGCAGGAAATTGTCGATTTATGCCGAATGCTTCCTATTGGTTAACAATGAATCTTGAAGGGGCGATTACGGATGGATACACTACCTCAGCATGCCCCTCTGCGATATAGGACACCGCGCAGAATTTGGCTCCTTATCGTGCTTATCACAGTCTTGCTTGGCAGCGGCTTCTACTGGGCTACAGACGCCTATAGCCAGTGGATGCACAAGGATCTCGATCATGATGCATCCGTCGAGCTAGCCGCAAATGCCTCCTCACTTACACTTGCTCTCGAGCGCAGAATGCTTCTCTCAGATGGGCTGAAGGCGTTCATCGATACATCGCTTATGAGCGGCAATACGCTCAGCCACAAGCAGTTCGATACATTCGCCGCTAATTTTGTTCACCCGATACAGGGCATCCGCAATTTATCCGTCTACCCCGGCGGCATCGCCGAATACGTCTATCCGCTAAAGAACAACGAAAGCATCATCGGCCTCAATCTCCTAACCCATGAGAATTCGGCCATCCGCCAGAATGCCGAACGGACGAAGCAGACCGACCAGAAGACGATTCTCGGTCCCTTCGAGCTGACACAAGGTGGACTTGGCATCTTGACGCGGCAATCTATCTTTATAAAAAACGAGTTCTGGGGCTTCGTCTCCGTTGTGCTTGATGTGCCTCCCATTCTCGCTGAGGCCGGTTTGACGAAGGAGAATAAAGGCATCGAAATTGCAGTGCGAGCAAACGGAAAAGCGATAAACGGCGATGCTACGCTGTTCGAACGCTCGCCACAGCTCGCAACGGTTAGACTGAGCGAAGGAACATGGCAGCTCGCAGCCGTCCCGACCACCGCCAAAGCAAAGTTTATTGATACGAAAATCCGCATTATTCGTCTGCTGTGCTCGCTCGGATGCGCCTTGCTCATCTACATTATCTACCTTCAGCTTACCCAGAAGCATAAGCTCCAAGCAATGGTTAAGGAGCGGACGAGCAATCTGATGACCGCGAATACACAGCTGGCAGCCACCTTTGATAAGCTTAGCGCGGCGGAGGATGAGCTGCGCAAGCAGTATCTGTTGCTCGAAGGAAGCGAGCGGAATTTGCGTAAGGTCGCTTTCCACGACACGGTGACCGGGCTGCACAACCGGATGTTTTTTCAGGATTACCTAGACGCCACCGTCATCTCTCATACAACCCGCGAGGAGCGGTTTGCACTGTTCTTCATTGATCTCGACCAGTTCAAGCTTATTAATGATACGCTTGGTCATTCCTATGGCGATATGCTGCTGCAAGAGGTCGGCCAGCGCCTGAAGCAGCCGCTCATTGAAGGTGAGGCGCTGTCGCGGATTGGCGGCGATGAATTTACGATTATTTTGCCTATGCTAACCGATTTAACGCAGGTGCATCAGCTCGCTCAGCAGCTGGTCAATCTGTTCTATGAACCGTTCCTACTACAGCAGCTTGAATATTTCGTCACCGCCAGCATAGGAATAACGATCTTCCCCGACCACAGCCAGGATGCCGACACGCTCATGAAATACGCGGATGCGGCGATGTATCAGGCGAAGGAAGAAGGCAAGAACACCTACCGGATCTACGACGAAACCTTGAATGCTGATTTACAGCAGAAAATGTACATCAAGAACAGTCTACGGCGCGCGCTTGAACACCAGGAGTTTGAGGTGTTCTATCAACCGCAGATTGAGCTTTCTACAGGGCGCATCTCCGGTCTTGAAGCACTGCTGCGCTGGACTCATCCTAAGATCGGCCCTATCTCGCCGACCGTCTTCATTCCGATTGCCGAAGAATCAGGGCTTATGATTCCAATTGGCGAATGGGTGCTGCGCACGGCTTGCGCGCAGAACAAAGCGTGGCAGGATGCAGGCTTGCCGCCAGTCACCATCGCTGTTAATTTGTCGGCGCGGCAGTTCGCTCCACGGTACGATCTGGCGGCGCAAGTGAAAGCAGTCCTCGCTGAGACCGGGCTCGATCCCGCTTATTTGGAGCTTGAAATCACCGAGAACATGGCGATGCACGACAACAACGCCGCCGTCTTGCAGGAGCTGCGGAGCGACAATGTGCGTGTATCTATTGATGATTTCGGCACGCACTATTCGTCACTGAGCTACTTGAAACGGCTGCCCGTCGACAAGATCAAGATTGACCGCTCCTTCGTCGTTGGCATCGGCAAGGAGCCCAAAGACGAGGCCATCATTCTGGCTATGCTGCTGCTGGCCAAGCATATGGAGCTGATGATCATCGCCGAGGGCGTCGAAACAAGCGAGCAGCTTGCTTTCTTGCAAAAAGGCGAGTGCCACGAGATTCAAGGCTACTTCTACTATCCGCCGAAATCGGCTGAGACCGCGCAGCACATTCTACGCAGTCATACAAAAGGGCTGACCATCTGATGGTCAGCCCTTCTCTATTCCAACTACGAAACAACAGCTGCGCTACTCGCCGATTCGATTCGGTTGCGCCCCAGATGCTTCGCACGGTACAGCGCCTCATCCGCGCTGCGGAACAGCGCATCGGCATCCTGCGCCGTATCCGGGTATCTCGCTAGGCCGATCGACAGCGTAACCGGCCTACCCACCGGACTGCTCGTCTCCGACATGAAGTGGCGCAGCTTGTTCGCACGGCGGACCGCCTCATCCTCGCTTGCCTCTGGCAGCAGCACCACGAACTCTTCACCGCCGTAGCGGCAGCAAATATGATTCTCCTCGAAGAGTGCCCGCATGTTCGCAGCGAGAAACTTCAGCACCTCGTCGCCTTTCTCGTGACCGTAATTGTCATTGACTTGCTTGAAATGATCCAGATCCAGCAGCATGATCGTGAACGGGATTTCCCTCGCGAGCCAAGTGCCGATATACTTGTCCATCGTCCTGCGGTTGTTCAGTCCGGTCAGCGCATCGGTCTGCGCTTCCAGCGACAGATGATCAAGCTGCATGCGGATTCGGCTGACAGCCATCACGAAGGCGCGGTGAAGAGCGTTCGCTTCGCTGTTCCACGAGTGAATACGCGGCACATCTGCGTGCAGCGACTTCGTCGTCGAGAGCAGCGCAGCGTACTGCGCGAGCTTCGCAAGCGGCTGCGACATTCTGCCGATGACCCAGTAGATCGCAAGCAAGATGACGAGCATGATGGATATAACATAGGTCGCGATATGCATCATGGGGCGTTTAGCCGCCTCCAGCACGGTATCGGTCGGCGTCTGGGAGACAATGCCCCAGCCCGTTTCCTTGATATACGAATAGCTGGAGAGCATGTCGACACCCTCTAGATTCAAAATTCGTTTCGCACCGCTCCGGCCCGCAACCAGGTCAGAAACGACCGGATTACGCAGAACATGCTCGCCTATCCGGTTCTTGTTGGGGTGATAAAGCAGAACTCCTGTTGCGCTGACAACATAGGAGTAAGAGCTGCCACTTGCGACGGCTTTCTCTCGCTCGCCGAGAATGGCATTGAGCAAATTCGACTCATGCAGCCGAATTGTTCCGCCGATAAAGCCCAAATACTCGCCGTTCGCGTCATAGACCGGATGACTGATCATCACAATGAGCGAACTCGCCGCGCTGATATACGGCTCCGATATGAGCGGCTTGCGCTCCTTCAGCGCTTGCAGTGTGCCTTGCGTATTGATCTTCTTTTGCTTCAGCGGCGGAGACTGTTCCGGCGAAATGCTTCGCAGGACGCCGTTCTTATCGATTACGACAATTGTATTAAACATCGAATTCGTGCGCTTGATATACGTAGCCTGCTCGTCCAAATCCGCCAATTCCCAATGTTTCCCGATCTGCTCCGCGTACACTTTCATGCTGGCTTTCTGGGCGATGAACAGTTCGTTAACCGTTACCGCAATTTTGCTCGTATACATGGCATTCATCTGAAAACTCATCGTGATAAGAGAGTCCTTCTCGCTGCGATAGCTTGTAATTAAACTGATCACAACCGTAATGAGAACAGATATGACTACGATTCCGCTGACCATGAAGCGTGTTGATAAACCTTTTGTACGGATCATAATACCTGCCCCCTTCGAGCCGATAGCAATGAATTCGACAAATTCTGCCGAAATCCCTTCTTTTTTCTACAGTTTTATGTAAATTAAAGTAAAAAAAACCGCTGTCTGCACAGTGGCAGCACAAGCGGTCCTTAAGGCGGCTACATTTTTTGCAGCAGCTCCTCCCTTTCCCAGCTGACGAAACGATCCTCCCACGCAATGTGACAAAGGCCATCCAATGTAATTTCCACAACCGTTCCTCTTGCACCGTCCAGCATGAACACCACATAATCGCCGACCTCGAACATCGTTATCACCCCAATCTGAAAACGATTCCGTGACCACCTTTCGGGTATTCCCATTTAATATTCTGGTGCGGACAACCAATGCGGCAGCTTCCGCATTCATGGCAGCCTTCATAGCCGACGTGCATACGGATTTCCTCCCACTTGTATACTTCTGCCGGACAGAAGATCGTGCAGATTTTGTCCGGGCAGCTCGTCATGCACACTTCGGCGTCAAGTACGGTCAGATGCGATTTCGTATCCGCGTTAAACCGCAGCAGGTATTGCTTCTCTTCAATGGATTGCGCCTTCGCCTCATCGCTCATTTACTTCATCACCTTCCAGGCCCGGTACATATCCCGCGCGATTTTCACCTTCTCCTTCGCTGAGCCGAGATCCCGCCATATTTTCTTTTGCTTCTCCCGCTTTGATGTGCCGTCGACGGTGAACATCTGACTCATCGCTCGGTTCATCATCGGGATGTACTGCTCGAAGTATTGCGGGAATTTGTCAAAATGGTGCGTAGAATCTTTGTATTTCTTCAAATCCTGGCCGACGAAGCCTGCCATCAGATCCTTCTTGTAGCGGTCTAGGAACGCTTCTGAGAAGTCGCCTGCCTCCTTCGCCTGCACAATCGTGGCCGCTGCGAGACGGCCTGACGTCATCGCCATGTTCGAGCCCTCGCGGTGAATGGCGTTGACGAGCTGCGCAGCATCGCCGACGACCAGCACGCCTGCGCCAACAACCTTCGGCATCGAGTAATAGCCACCCTCCGGGATGAGGTGGGCGAGATATTCCTGCGGCTCGGCGCCCTGCACATACGGGCGAATCATCGGATGATTCTTCACGTAATCAAGCAGATGATGCGGCTTCAGCTTATGCTTGATCATGCCGGAGAGCAGCGTGCCGACACCGAGGCTCAACGTGTCCTTGTTTGTGTAGAGGAACCCTGTGCCGAGAATGCCCTTGGTCGCATCGCCGAACAGCTCGATCGTGCAGCCCTGCCCTTCCTCGAGATTGAATCGGTCCTCGATCACCTTCTTATCGAGCTTCAAGATTTCCATCGTCGCGAGCGCGACCTCATCAGGCTTGAACTCCTTGTGGAAGCCGAGCGACTTCGCAAGCAACGAGTTAACCCCATCGGCAAGCACAACGACGTCTGCATACAGCTGCCCATCCGGGCGGTCGGTTTGCACGCCGACCACCTTGCCGTTCTCGACGATGCAGGAGAGAACGACCGTCTCGTTGATGAGCAGTGCGCCCTGTTCGACGGCTTTGCCTGCGAACCATTGATCGAACTTGGCTCGCAGCACGGTAAAGTTGTTGTACGGCTCGCGCGCCCACTCCAGCCCTTTGTAGCCGAAGGTAATGGCCGATTCTTTATCCATCATCATGAAGCGCTGCTCCACAATCGGGCGCTCCACGGGCGCATCCTTGTAAAATTCCGGTATAACATCCTCCATCATTTGGCGGTACAGTACGCCACCCATGACGTTCTTCGAACCCGGATACTCGCCACGTTCGAGCAGCAGCACCTTGACGCCGGCTTTCGCCAGCTCGTAGGCGCAGGCAATGCCCGCCGGGCCCGCGCCGACGACGATACAATCAAACTTCTCAGGCATCGGGAACTCTCCTCTCGTGCGCGGTCAGCACCGGCTTGCCGAGCGCGCGCCTGAACTGCTCGATGAGCAGCGGAACGATCTCGAATGCATCGCCGACAATGCCGTAATGGCAAGACCCAAAAATAAGCGCATTCGGGTCCTTATTAATTGCGATAATGAGCCCCGAGTTCTGCATCCCGACGATGTGCTGAATGGCGCCCGAGATGCCAATGGCAAAATACACTTTCGGCGTCACCGTCACGCCGGTCTGGCCAACCTGATGATGATGGCCGATCCATCCGGCCTCCACCACATCGCGGCTCGCGCCGACGGCTCCGCCGATCACATCCGCCAGCTCGTGAATGAGCTGGAAGCCTACTGGGCTGCCCATCCCTTTGCCCCCGGAAACGATAATATCCGCTTCGCTGATGCGCACGGTCTGCACCGTATTTCTTACGATTTCAAGCACCTTCGTGCGGATATCATCTTCATGAATTTCAATCGCTTCTTCGATAATAATGCCAATGCGTTCCTTATCACGAGGCAGCGCGCGAACGACCTTCGGCCTTACCGTCGCCATCTGCGGCCGGTACTTCTTGCACAGAATCGTCGCCATAATGTTGCCGCCGAACGCCGGACGGCTCGCGAGCAGCAGGCCGGTGTCCTCCTCGACATCGAGCTGTGTCGTATCTGCGGTCAGCCCGGTCGGCAGATCCGTCGCAACAGCACTCGCCAGATCCTTGCCGGTCGAGGTCGCACCGTAGAGCAGAATCTCCGGCTTATGCTTCTCCACGCAGGCTAAAAGCGCTTTCATAAATGTCTCTGTGCGGTAATGCTCATAAATCGGTGCATCGTAGACGTACACCAAATCCGCCCCATACGCAATCACTTCCTGCGCAAGCGCCGTCACACCGTCGCCAATGAGGATGCCAGCCAGTTGACTCTTACGCTTATCCGCCAACTGCCTGCCCGCTCCGAGCAGTTCCAGCGAGACGGAAGCAATTGCGCCGTCCTTCACTTCCATGAACACCCACGTTCCCTGGTAATCATCGAAGCTCATGACGATTCACCTCCTACCTCGAACAGTTCCTTCTTCTCTAACAGAATGCCGAGCAGCTGGCTCACTTTCTCCGCCGATGTGCCCTCAATTATCTGCCCTCCCTGCGGCTTCTGCGGAGCCCATACAGAGGATACGATTGTCGGCGAGCCCTTGAGGCCAAGCTGAGTCTTATCCACATCCTCCAGCTCATTGACCGACCAAATATGCGGATTGTACCGTGCAGCCCTCAGCATATTCGGCATCGCTGAATACGGCACTTCGTTGATATCCTTCTCAACCGAGAACAAGCATGGCAGCGTCGACGACACGACCTCGTAGCCATCCTCCAGCTTTCGGTGAAGAATGGCGATGCCCTTCTCCTTGTCGATCTCAACGATCTTCATCACGCTCGTCAGCGGCGGAATGTCGAGTCGCCGTGCAATGCCTGGTCCGACTTGACCCGTATCGCCGTCGATTGTCATTTTGCCGCAGATGATGAGGTCGATCGGTCGTTCCTTGGCGATTTTGTGAAGCGCTTTCGTTAATGCGTAGCTCGTAGCTAGCGTGTCCGCGCCGGCGAACGCCCTATCCGAAATCATATAGCCCTCGTCTGCGCCGATCTCGATGCACCTGCGAATCGCTTTGACAGCCGGCGGCGGCCCCATCGTCAGCACGGATACGATCCCACCGTAGCGCTGCTTCAGCCGAACCGCTTCCTCCACCGCATGCGCGTCATAGGGATTCAGAATCGCCGGCGCGCTGGCACGATCCATCGTGTTCGTCTTTGGGTTCATCTTGATGATTTTCGTATCCGGCACTTGCTTAATGCAGGCGACTATATGCAGCATCCCCTCAGCACCTCTCGTCTAAATACTAAAATATATAGGCAAGCGGGGTAGAAAATGCATAGTTTAGTGCGCTCAGTTATTTTCGCGGCTCCCTCGCATATTAGATATAGCAATAGAGCTGTGATCGAACGTTAATCTGCAGCAATCGTTACGACCGCGAGGAGTGTGTTGAACGTTGCCTTCCATTCGAATTATGATCGTCGAAGATGACCCCTTCTGGCTGGACCGAATAGCTGCCGACCTTGGCGAAGAATCCGATATGGAAATCGTCGCCGCTGTATCGGCGAAGGAAGAAGCGCTGCACCTTCTGCAGCAGCTTGAGGCGGACATTGTGCTCATGGACGTCAACTTGACCTCGAATAACACGGACGGGATCGAAGCCGCGCGAGCAATCGTTCGTCTGACCGGTGAGAAAACGAAGATTGTCATGCTAACCTCCATCCGGGAGCAGGATGTCATCGTCGACAGCTTCCGTAAAGGCGCGATCAATTACATTACAAAGTCGAACTACCCGAAGCTCGTCGCTGCCGTCCGTGAAGCCCATGCAGGCCAAGCGATGCTCTCCCCCGATGTGTCGGAGGCGATCCGCTCCGAGCTCCGTTTGTCCACACTGACACCAATGGAACGAGAAGTTTACGACATGAAGAAGCAAGGTCTCACTAAAACCCAAATCGCCGACAAGCTGTTCAAATCCGTCAATACAATAAAATCCCAGCTGAGAAGCATCCGCGACAAGTTGCCGTAATACTGCCCCTCTTTAGGTATCCGCACGCGATGCTGGCGTCTCCATGAAATGCAGTTTTTGAAACGTCATCGCAATCGTCGTTCCCTTGTTCGGTTCGGAGTGCACAATACGAAGCGTCCCGGCATGCTTCTGAGCAACCGAGCGGCAATAGCCGAGCCCGAGTCCAAAGTGATTCGTCGTTTTTTTCGTCGTGTAGAACGGTTCAAACACTTTGTCCAGCGATTCCTTGGGGATGCCGCTCCCATTGTCCTGTACTTCAATAATCACCACCTTCTTCGTCATGGACGCACGAATGCCGAGTATGCCAAGTCCTGTCTCCATCGCGTCGATCGCGTTCAAGCCTAGATTGAGCAGCGCTTCCTGCAAATGAACAGGATCGCAAAAGACGATTATGTCTTCGCCGAAATCGCTCGACATCCGGATACACTTACGCTCCGCATAAGGTCTGAGCTGCTCGAGAACCATCTCCAATATCCCGTGCAGCGGCTGCTGTGTCTTTACAAGCGATAATTCGCCTGTTTTGTCTTGGATACGCTGGACCATCTGTTGTAAATGTCCGGTCACCTTTGGAATATGATCAAGCAGCCCTTCGATTCTCTCACGCTCTGCGGCCCATAAATGGGTGCGGATTCGCTCCTCGAGGTAGGTGAGCTTATCCAGTTCGTTCTTAATCGTATGATTCAATATAGCCGTCCCGGATTTCAAGGCGGACATCGAGCGTTCCTGCCTCTGCTTCTCATGGTGAAGCCGAAGGCCGAACTTGCCATATTTGAACGCGAAATAACCGAACACAACCAACATGGTAAAGGCAATCGCATTAAAAAACTGATCCGGGGTATGCACTCTCAAAAATCCGCTGTCCATGGCGGGCTCCGTGATACTGGCGTCCCTCGTTTCCGCTTTGGAGTAAATAAACAGCAGCAGCACGAGCAGGGCGGCGAAAGCAACGATCAGTGATTTGAAATATTGAAGCCGGACAAGGGGTTCCGTGTCGCTGCGAAACAACAAGCCGAGGAAAACAACGCCGAACAGCACACAGCCGAACAGAATCGGCCAGAACCAATCGAAATCCTTATAGAACGAAGGAAAGGTTTGAAAATATAAGGACAGCAGAACGACGCCGGTTGCCCGCAGAGAAAGCTCGGCAAACACGGTGATGCCCATTAATATGGTATATGGGAATAAGAGGACAAATGCATAATAGGACAAGAAGACAAAGATTTGCAGCGCGGTAACAGCAATCCCTTCTGGGGAAGCTTGCTTCATCGGAGGCAACGCGTACAGCTGAACGCCGTTCGCAAGCCTTTGCAGGGCGAGCAAGAACAAGCAGGCGCTCAGCCAGTGCGAAACCAGCCTCGGATCGCTTCTTCGTTTCCTCCACAAAGCGCCGCAAGCGGAAGTTAAAACCATGAATTCGACCAATCGGAATAACATGAGTTGCCCCTCTCATCTTTCACGGGTACTCGAATATAGTATCTGTATTCAATTCCTTATTTTTCCATGCATTAGAGAGGGGCATGTACGATGACTTTAAAGCAGGTCATTCAAGGCTTTACATGGATTGGCATCATAGGCTCACTGATTCTCGCTGGTGCGGTTACATACGAGTATTTCGATTCTTCGTCGATCTACCCGAACATCGTCGAGATCATTGCCTTTTGTCTGATCCTGCCCGGCTTTGCCGCTTCCTATCTCGTCCAGGCGGAACGGCTCGGACGACTCGGCTTCATCGCCTTCGTCGTCTTGACTACCGGTTATATTTTTTGCCTCGGCCTCAACTGGTCGGTAGCCTTCGTCAGCCCGATTTACGGGGATCTCGGCATTACGAACACGGTTAACGCGACAAGCCCTCCATATCCGCTCTTTCAGGGCATGGAGAGCTCGTTTCTTGCTTTGAATGTCGGCTTGCTGCTATACGGCATCGCGCTATTGCGCTCTGGCATTTTTGCCAAATGGTCCGGAATCTTATTCCTTCTATCGATTCCTGCGGGACTTGCACCGCCAATTGATGATAAGAACACCTACTTCTTCTCCGCCGCAATGATCTGGATCCTCCTTGCGAGCTGGCGTCACGATCCGGTGAAGCAGATGACGAGAAAAGTCGTGCGCCGCTTAATAGCCACTGGCTTATTTGGCTCGATTGTGAAGCTAATCGCCCTTACCTGGCTGTATGTGCAGCCGGATTCTATCGGATTGCATGCAGCGGCATTAATCGGAAGCAGCCTTATCCTGCTTGGCTTATTTGCCCTATATATCACGCAGGCAAACCGGCTTGGTCGATTCGGTTTCATTGCTAGTATCGCGCTGATTACAGGAGCCCAGCTCGCATTCGGCATTAATTGGTGCGGCACATTCATCGCCCCGATTCATCCCGAGCTCATACCTGCAGAGGCTGTTCCAGAACCCGCGAATCATATTTTCCCGTTCATCCAGGGTATGGCAGGCTCCTTTATTGCGTTTAACGCGGGGCTGCTGTTATATGGCATTGCGCTGTTGCGATTCGGCAAGCATGCCAAGTGGGCAGGCATTCTCTATTTACTCTCGATTATCGCTTTGCTTGCTCCACCGATGGACGACAAATGGTATTACTTCTTTTGCGCAAGCATCGTCCTGACCTCGTTGAAAGCATGGCACTGGTCTTCCGCAGAGTCCGCCGGATTCGAAACGGAGCAGCACGGCGAGCCGGATATCGGACAACAGCAAACGGTTCCTCTCCCTTAACCGGGAAAGGAACCGTTCGTTTCATTCCAGTGAGCTTGATTTGCGCAGCATTTGTACCCCCATCCAGAAGGCAGCGATTGGGAAGCCAATATAACTAATAAGGCCGAGTATCCCTACCCAGTTCGCAATCCCGGACGAGAGGCCGACGATAATAAGCAATGCTCCCGGCCAACGTGCCGTTGTGCTTCTTAACAGGATTGCGAGCCCATACAGAACCGGTCCTGCGGTGAACGTGTATGAGGAAGCGAGAAGAGCGTCGCTGATTGGCGACGGAAGATCTGATGCTAAGAGATCGTCTGCCACGAGGCCTGAATGCAGGCTATCAATAACTGGAAATGCAAAGTTATGGAGCATGACGGTGCCGATGACCCCAATCGTCGATGCCGTGAGGCCAAGAAAGCCGACGAAACCAAGAGCGCCTAGCCTTTCGATCTGGCTGAAGTACGAACCGAATAACCCGAACAAGACAAGTATCCAAGCAAGGATGGTCAAATAATCGAATGCGTCGGTCCCGTCATTCCCTGCTGCGTTTCCGAAGAAGCATGCAATCGTTACGAGCAGGCTCGCGATGCCGCACATCGCAAAATAACGATTCACCTGAGATAGCGTCATAGTATTCTCTCCTTAGCCCAAATTAAGAGTGACTCATTCCCGGCATATCTGAACCTTTAGGCGTTGCCGTGACTTTGTGCGCGGTAGCAGTAAAGGTTCGCGTTGTCTCGTTCCAGGCATACGAGCCCCCGATTGCCCGCACCACAGCCTCCGCTGATACGTAAGGCGTTCCTTTGAGGACATACGCTGCGGCCTTAATCGTTTTTCCGTTCGCGGTCACGACCCATAGCCTCGCCTTCTTATCCCACACTGCTTTGCCGCCGAAAGCTTTGGCGAATGAATCCGCAGCTACGAGCAGATTGCCGTTTATCCACTGCGCTTTTGCAGCAGTTCCGATGATTGCCTTGCCGTTGACGGTCAGCTTAACGGACGCTTTCGGCACGACGATGACCGTGCCCTTCATCATCATGAATGAATGCATGTAGCATTCGTATACGTACGTTCCTGTCTTCGTAAATTTGAGCGTGTACGTTTGATTCTGCATCATCATGCCGGAGTGCCGAATGCCTTTTCCGTCGAATATCGCCGATCCAACCGGACCCATATAGGCGGGGTTAACGCCTTGATCGCCCACAACATCGACGTTATCCGGTTTATTAAACGTCACCATATGCGGCTCATAAGGGTTCACATTCGTCCACGTCACCGAATCCCCCTCGCTCACGACAACAACATCCGGAACCATCCGCATGACGTTCATGCTCGCACTCGGTGTGCCCAATTCGACGTTATACGTCAGGCTGCCGTCCTTGTTTGCCGTATAGACGGCATCATGCGGCTCGGCTGAAGCTTCCACTTGCAGCACAGCCTCCTCCTGGTGCGCCGTGGCCGACTGCTCTTCTTTCGATGGAATCGCTGTGCCTTTAGGCAGAACGACAATCGTCCCTTTCATATTGGAGTGGATCAGACAAAGGTAGACATAAGCCCCACTGTTCGTAAATGTGATATTGTACGTCCCAGGTGCGCCGGGAAACAGAAAGCCGGAGCTTAAAAACTGTCCATTGTATACCTCTCCGCTTGGTGCTGTAGGAGCTGCGAGATTGAAATTCGGATCGGACATGACTTCACCAATCGTTTTGTCCCCAAGAAAGGTAACGGTATGCGGATAATTGCCTCCGTTGGAGAATGCGACTGTATCCCCCTCATGCACATAAGTCGTACCTGGGAAAAACATGTCGATCGAAGCGCCGGCCGCGTCATTCCCGTTACCGACGGCAACGCTCCAAGTCTGTGGTCCGTCCGCTGGCGCCTCCGCAAGTACGGACACTCCAGTAAAGAAGAGGGCGGTCATTACGATAAGCAGAATCGCCAAACTTCTTCTAAACATTCGTTCAACTCCTTCTTCCAATTTGTTCCCAGTATAAGCTCCTTTTTCGAATCGCAGGAGGATGAACTTTTCTCACCCCCCAGCAAACAAAAAATGGGCTGTCTCCTCAGCAGCCCGCTAAATCATCTCTTACCTATTTTTAACGCGCCAGCTTGTCTTTGCGGACAAATTACTCACGCTATCTCTCTCTCGTTTACATAAACTGTCGTGTGCATGAATCTCTTTTCGGGCCTTCTACTGAAGGTCTCTTTTTTTGAAGGATAAGAGCATAACGAAAGCGTTCATACCCGCAGCCTCCTGCATGGCCTACTTCGGTACAATCATCGTCTTCACGTGCATGAGATTGAGCAGTGTGCTGTTCCCGTCTGCATCTACAACGTCGATGATGCCCCCGGTTACTCGCTTAATAACGCCGATCCTCTCGGATGCGCCGCTTAGGTCAATGACCGCCATCTTGCCTACCTCTTTCTTCAGCGTATCCTCGAACGTCTTGCCGAGATTCGGCTGTGACTGCCCCATCGGTGCATTACCTGTACTCCGTGCATAAGGAACATGCGACGTTGGATAAGGAATCAGCCATTTCAAATGGTTCAAAGAGACATAGACTGTACCGTATATCGGCGAATAGAGTGTAAAATAATCATTCATAACGCCGTTCAAATAGCCGTGTATCGACTTATTGCCGCTGACGTATATCTCGACGAAGAGCCCTTTGGCTTCCTGCAATATTTTCGCTGTAGTCAACTCTTCCACTTGCAGCCCGATGGACGACTCGTCAGGCAAGCCTCCGCTCTCACTTCCTCCCCCAGACGAAACATCTGCCTTCAAATTGTGCACATGAGCAAACGGAATGTAGAGATACCGCAGATGATGCAGCAAGACGACAATATCGAGACCGACATCGATCAGCTTGCCCGATAGCGGGCGCTTACCTGAAACCTCGATTACGACCTTCTCACCGATTAACGACATGAGATCATTCAAACCAATAGCCCCCTTTCCATTGTAAAAGTTAAAATAACCAGGTAACCCAGTAGTTCAGCAGCACAAGCGTGAACAGCACCGTAATCGGAATAACCAGTATCGTTACTTTCAAGTATTGGCCCCAAGTAATTTTCACGCCACCTCTCTTAATAATGTGCATCCACATGATGGTGGCTAATGTACCAATCGGCAGCAGGAGCGAGCCGATGTCGCTTCCGATTACACTTGCGAGATAGGAGATTTTAAGTGTAAGCGGGTCGAGTCCCATATTCGTTAAGGTGAGTGTGCCAACCATTAAGGCCGGATGATTATTGAACATATTGGACAAGACGCTGAGCAGTCCGCCCATCAATACGCTCGCATGCAGCAGGCTTCCTGAAACAAGCGGCTGCATGAAGTGGATGAGCCATTCGGTCAGGCCGATATTCTTCAGTCCATAGATGATGACATACATACCGAAAGCGAAAATCAGGATATACCACGGCGTCTTCTTCAGCATATCGACCGGCGGTACTTTAAGGTACATCCAGCGCCAGGCGAGCAATAACGATGAACCGATCACCGCCATCAGTGATACGGGGAAATTCACAAACGAAGCGACGAACAGACTAACACGAACGCAGAAGACGAAGATCAGGATATTACGCATAAGTTTATTGCGGTTTTCCTTCGGCGGTGCCACCCCTTGAAGCGGATGACCTCCGGGTGTTAGCTTCCATGCGGGTATTTCAGGCAGCCTCTTCGGCAATGTGCGGTAGAATATCACGAATAACAGGAAGGTGAGCAGCAACAGCCCGAGCGAGGCAGGAACGAACATCATCGCGGTATGCATGTAGAGGCTCATGTGGACAATCTTGAGCGCGATGAGGTTGACGATGTTGCTGACGCCGATTGGCGCGCTGGATGCGGTGGCGATTAATGCGCCGGAGAGGAGATAAGGAATTTTCTGATGATTTTTGAGCCCCATGCTCTTCAGAATCATGAGCAGGATCGGTGTGGTGATGAGGATGCTGCCGTCGTTATTGACGAAGAGTGTCATGAGAAAACAAAACAGGTTCGTTAGCCAAAACAAGCGGATGCCGGAGCCTCGCGACTTGCGGGTCAGAATTTCGGCCGCCCAGTTGAAGAAGCCGAAGCTTTCCAGTACGATCGCCATGACGATGGTCGCCATAATCGTAATGGCGGCACCGCTTATGGTTTCTGTAATGGCCCCGAGGTCGGAGAGCGATACGGTTCCGGTCAGCATCACCAGCGCGGCACCGACGGTGGCCGGTATCGCCTCGTTAATATTCGGTTTCCAGAAAATGAAGCCGATCGTCAGGAAGAATATACTTATGGTTAGGATTTCCATGATGTCGTGCATGCTTTACCCTCTTTTCAAGATTCTCTAATCTATCTTCTATTCTCCTTTCGGAACCTAATTGCAAGAGCCCATCCTCAGGCTGCTATTTTCATAGATTCGCTCCCTTCGTATGCCTGCTATAGCAGTTATGTACTGTATGTATATGTACATGGCAGATGGCTCGTACTGGTCAATACCCCCAACTCTATGAAAACCATCTCCTATCAAGTATGGATATACATCTCTGATTTATAGTTGTACGGTGCAGATAAGTGCCTAGAGCCTATTTCTTGCAGACATAGCAAAAAACCCGCTTCTCCATGATGGAGAAACGGGCTGGCCTGCTAGTTTATGAAGCCGACTGATGTCAGCCAACGTTTGAGCACAACCGCTGCTTCCGCGCGGGTTGCATTTGATTTTGGTGCAAATGCGCCTTCTTTATTGCCTTGAAGAATGCCAGCACCTGCCGCTTGTGCAACGGCAGCCTGTGCCCAGCTTGCGATGCTGTCTTTATCTGTGAAGGTAAGCGGTGTTTGCTCACCTTCCGCTTTGCCCGCAAACTTAAGCGCGCCAGCTAGCATAACCGCCATCTCTTCACGCGTAATCGTTGCGTTCGGGGCAAATTGGTCCTTGCTGCGTCCCTTCACGATGCCTGCTTCTACAACAGCGTGAACAGCGGTTGCATACCATTTGTCCGCAGGTACATCCGTGAATGACGTTGTTGTGTTCACCATTTCCAGACCGAGCGCTCTTGCCAGCAACGCCGCAAATTCTGCACGCGTTACCGTGCTGCCTGGCGAGAATTGCTCTGCAGACATTCCTTTAACGAGCTGCCTTGCAGCGAGCAGTTCAATTTCATCCTTCGCCCAGTGAGCGGCCACATCGGCAAACGATTTCGGTGCCAATTGGGCTATACCGTAGAGACTTGCATGCGGTGCAAAGATAGAAGCTTCTACTAGGCCATCTTTATTCGACACGGTTGCCGGGATAAAGGATAGCTCTCCCGTAATCGGATCAATCAGTACAGCCATATACGACTTGCCGCTATCTTGTCCGTCAACTGCAATTGTTCTTGTCACATATATGCTGCCGAAGTTCGTCAGCTCTTCGGATTTACCGTTCGCGCTAACCGTCACCATGAAACTGACCACACTGACAACGTTCAAGTGATGTGCTTTAGCGCTTTCGTCAATGCTCTTCTGCTGCTCAGCGGTTGGTGTAGACATCGAGATTGTGACGGTCATGCCGCTGAGATCGGAGCCTAGCTTATCCGCAGCGGCCTGCAAGTCCGCTGCGCCAATCGGCAGCTTAAAGCTTGAGTTGCTGGCCTCGATCGAAATGACTGCATGTGGATTAGATGCTGCCGCAGCAGCAAGTACATCCGAAGGCAAGTCAATATCGATGCTATCCGCCTCTTGCTCCACTTTGATGATGATCGTTTGCTTGCTTTCATCAGATTTCTGGAGCATATCGAACGACTTGGCAAGATCAGCCGCATTAGGCGCTACCGTTACATGCTTCTTGCCATCTGCCGATGTATCGACATGAATCTGACCTGCGCCAGGCGTCAGAACAACACCATCGTCGCTCACCGTTACCGTATTATCCGGCACAGGCGGAATGACAACTTGCGGTGCCTTTGATGTCGTAACCGCAACCACATCGGAAATCCGCGTTTCCGGGCCGCCAGTTACAAGTAGTCTGAAACCGTAGGCTTTGCCCGGAGAAAGTTTCGTTACGGTAACTGTCCCGCCGGCAAGCGGAATCGGTTCCTCTGTAACAGAGGCCGTCCATGTCGCGCCACCGTCCCTGGATTGCTCCAGACTTACGCCGGTTGCGCCTGCAGGCATCTTCAGCTTCAATTGCGCAGTAGTTTCACTAGCCTTTGTTAGCGTTAATGGATCGGCTACTCGCAGTAAATTATTCTCAACAAAGTGCAGATCCGTCTCGTCTACAACGCCATCTTTATTCAGATCTCCCGGCAAGGCGGGATCATCAGTCGCGCCCATCTGATTCTGGAGCGCAGTGGCATCGGCAGTATCAATCATGCCATCGCCGTTCACGTCACCGGCATAGTTCAGCATTTGTGGCATTATGCCATTCTCTCCAACCCATTCATCATACATGGATCTGCCTAGCTTAACCGAAGCTGTGCTCGTCAAATGGCCTGGAATTTCAACACGGAATTCGGTCTTATTCTCGCTGACTGGGATTTGGTCGAACATTACGCTGCCATTGGAGCTTATCACCCCATTGTACGTTTGGCCGTCTACTGTCGCAGTTGCTTTTGCACCGATTGTCGCGAAGTCCTTCGACCAATCCAATTCGCCATGGCCATCTTCATAGAAAGTCATTAAGGCTTCAGGGTATACGGAACCTTGAATCATAGAGTGTTTCGGTATCACTTGGTAGCCGTCGATTTGATTAAATACTGGAATTTCAGTAGGCTCTTGCGCTCCAGCCTTCGTATAGTTGAATTTCTCGATATTCTGTTCAATGTTCATCTTGTCGAGACCTGTGTAGTTCTCGTCATCAACCAGTTTGAACGTCACATCAAGGAAAGGCGTATCGCCGTCAAATCCGGCAAACTCATTCCCGGATACGGAGGCGCCGACATTTACGATCTTCTTGCTCGTCCACACTTCGTCATCACGAATAATCGGTTCATCCAATGTGACGGTCGCTCCCGCTGCATCTGCCATGGCTTGAAATGCATCGTTGACCTTCACATTCTCAAACTGCATGAACTGGTAATAGCTCACATCGTACTTACCTGCCACGAGATCTTCGACATTGTTCAGATTGAGCGTCATTGTGACTTCGTCGCCCTCGTATAATCTGTCCTTGTCGTAGACAGGCACAACATAAGGCGAGCCTGCTTTAATGAAGCCGTAATGCTGGAAATCGGCAATCAGATAGCCATTCGTCGCCAAATCAATCGGGAATAGGGCAAGCGTCATTGGCTTATCCTGCAGCGTTTCCGGATCAATGAGATCGTCCCTTGTGATGCCGAACTTCACATTGCCGTTCGCTTCCACTTTAAAATCATCATACGATTCCGAGATCGTATTCAGATAGTAGAACAGATGGTTAGCAGATTGCGTAATGCCAAGCGGCGCCAGCTTTGCAGTTCCTTTGTCAAACAGGTTTGCATGAATCCAAATCGCATCCGTGCTCGTGCCATCGAACTCTTCCGTCGTAAACATAGAGTCCGTTACTTCATAGACGCCTGGCGGTTTATCAAGGAACTTCAGCTGAGGACGCGTATTATCGATGATAAACATTTGGTCTTTCGTAAAGGTGCGTTCCTGTTCATCCTTCGCAACCATTCTCAGTGAATAGTCGCCTTCCTCCAGAAGCACTGGCTCAGGTGAAACAACTCGGTCAGAAGGATCCCCGATATACGGATACATCCACTCCCCTACCATGACCCAGAGTTCCTGATCAAGCGGAGCGTCCGTTGCATCGATCACCTCCGGCGTGAACGTGCCGATTGGATTGCCGTGCTTGTCCATAACAACCGTATCGATCTCCTGCATCGGACTGTTCAGTGTGAACATCATAAACTTCTGAGTATCCTGAAACGGATGGGCAACAGCCGGATACTCCGACATAATTGCAGGATTTGTCATATACATGCTATTGATACCCGGTTCCACGACTCGGATGGCAAATGGAAGCTGATAATGCTCTTCAGCATTCTCCGCATTCGCAAGATGAATATAGCCTTCGTATTTGCCTTTAGCCGCCGTCATCGGGATGACAATGTTCACGTTCACCGGAACCGATGAGCCTGCTTCAACCGTAACGGTGTCCGTTCCGTTCACGTTTACGGTCACATTGTTAGCAGTCGCGCTTATAGCACCTCCCTCATAATACTCACTCGAGAGGGTAAAGGTTTTGTCCGTATCACTGTTATTCGTAATCGTCATTTCGCTGCTATCTTTCATATCCTTTCCTTCATTTGGAGCTAAGGTGCCGTAATTAATCAGACCTGACGGGTTATCAATCATAATCGGCAGCCCATTCTCATCTTGACTCCGCGCCGTGTTCAACACTTGGATGGATACCGTTGCATTCACTGCTTCAGTGACGTCAACCTCGCCTGCGCCTACTTGGTATACGGAGTAATCGCCGTTCAGATCATCTGCCGTATTCATCAGCGCAGCTCTGACATCAAACGGCGTAAACAGCTTCTTGTCTTCATTCGGATAGAGGTCCCGATGATGCTGCAGCATCAGTGCAACAATACCTGCTACATGCGGCGTTGCCATCGAAGTACCGGAAATACGCGCATACGCATGCGAGTAATCAATACCTGTTTCCGGACTGTGAATATACTCAGGATAGGTGGAATAAACACTCACACCAGGTCCTACAACGTCCGGTTTAATGTCATTACTGCCGTTAACCGGGCCTCTGCCGCTGAAATCAGCCAAATGGCCGCCTTCGGTCTCGGTACTGCCTATAGAGCTGAACGTAACCGTCGGCTCCACCATCGCTTTCAAGTCCGCCCCAACTTCTTGGCTCGTGCGGAACGTCGGAATGTATTCCGTACCGTCGCCAACAAACGGAATTTCACCGTCTACGTTGTTATACATAATGGCAGCAACGGCACCTGCTTTCGCCGCGTTCACGATCTTATCGCTCAGGGTTAAATCCCCACGCTGAATCAATGCGATTTTGCCCGTAAGGTCCTTGCCCTCAAAGTCGGCCGCGCTCGCTAAGCCCACATCGACAAGCGGGAGCCCGATGTCCAGCAGGTCGGCAAGTGGGTTATAGTTGACTGCCATGACTTTCAATTCACTAAGTGGAACGGAGCCTGCTGCATCAGCAGCACTGCCCGTCATCGTTGCAATCGTCAACGCGAAGTCACTCGCGCCAACCGTAAGTGCAAGCGGTGCCGCACCTGGCGCGGTCACTGTTCGCTCACCGGGACCCATATTCCCTGCCGCCACTGCGCAGACGACGCCAAGCAGCGTGGCGTTGTTAATCGCAATGGATTCTGGTAAGAGCGCGTTATTCTCCATTACACCAAGGGAAAGGTTAATGACATCCATTCCATCTTGTACCGATTTATCGATACCTGCCATAATAGCGCTATCTGAGCCTTGTCCGTACGGACCCAATACGCGGTAAACATACAGGTCAGCTTCAGGCGCTACGCCTAGTGCCGGAGAATCCGTCGCAGCGTTCATAGCGCGAGCTGCGATTGTTCCGGATACGTGCGTACCATGATACGTATAGTAGGTGCCATCACCTTGATGTTCTTCCATTTCAGACGCTTGCCAATCGGCATACGTCGTTTCCATCGGATCGGCATCGTTATCGACTTCGTCCCAGCCTTTGACACTTGTTGGATCGATTGACTTCGGATCGACGCCATCTTGAGCGCGGTATCCTTTGTACGCGTCTGTCAAATCGGGATGATTGTAGTCGATCCCAGTATCCAATACGCCGACTTTAATGCCTTTACCGGTAATGCCCGCCGCATGGAGGTCATAAATACCGTTCAATGGGATGGTATTATTCGCGGAAGGCGCATCTAACGGCTGCACCGCATCAGTAGGTGCCTCCATTTCTTTCGGGTCCAGCTTTACGATACTGTCCTTGTAAATATGCTTCACGACGCCTGACTTCAGCAGGCTTTCGATCACATTGCCCGGCAGCGTCATGGCTACGCCATTGAATGCATGACGGTATTCCCTTGTAATTTCGACTTCGCCAACTGTGAAGGGCGTTGCTCCCTCGCCATTCTGGCCGGCAAGCTGCTGCACGAATTTCTGAAACGTCACGTGATTATCTTCAGCATTCTCAGCAGCCTCTCTCAAAGAGATGCGCACGCCCTCGGATGCTTGCTTCAATACTTCGATTTCTGCAGGTGCCTGCTTGAACTCAACGATAACCTTCGTAGGCGCGCTGCTCTTCGTATTTAAATCTGTTGACAGAACAGGCTGCTCAAGCTTCATTTGCTGAAGCGCTTTCTTCTGATCGAATGATAATTGGCTAATTAAACGAATAGCGTCCGAATGCGTATCCGACGCGTAAGCATAAACCGGAAGCGACATAGATAGAAGCATACTACCGACGGCTACTTTAGCTACTAATTTGTTCCATCTGCTTTGTTTCATAGCGAGTCTCCTGTCTCCAATAAGGAAAAGTTATAAATAGAAGGATTTCTATCCTATTAGAGTACTCGCTAGACTACTAGGCGTAAATGGGGGGAATTTGGCGCATAAAAATAAGCCGCATCCAATAAGAATGCAGCTTTTCGTTCATTATTTTTCCAATAAGAAGAACTAATAAACCTCCATAATCTTCGACAGAAACTGCTTTGTCCGCTCTTGCTTCGGGCTGCCGAACAGCTGCTCGGGGCGGCCTTCCTCTACGATAACGCCTTCATCAATAAGAATGATTCGGTCCGCCACCTCGCGGGCGAACTTCATCTCGTGCGTGACGATCATCATCGTCCGCCCCTCCTTGGCCAGCTCGCGGATGACCTTCAGCACTTCCCGCACGAGCTCGGGATCGAGCGCCGAGGTCGGCTCGTCAAACAAGAGCAGCTGCGGATCAATCGACATCGCCCGCGCGATTCCCACCCGCTGCTGCTGCCCACCGGATAATTGATGCGGGTAGGCGTCTGCTTTTCCCCCCAACCCGACCTTCGCAAGGAGCGTCAGAGCGCGCTCCTTCGCCTCCTCCTTCGACCGCCGCAGCGTCGTAACCTGACCTTCCATCACGTTCTGCAATGCAGTCAGATGCGGAAAGAGGTGATAAGCTTGGAATACCATCCCGGACTGCCGCCTGAGCGCAAGCATATCGGCCTGCTTCACCTTCACGCCGCTCGTAAACGCCATATTCGCTTCACCGATCGCAATCGTTCCCGAACAAGGCGTCTCCAGCACATTCAAGCAGCGCAGCAGAGTCGACTTGCCTGAGCCGGATGGGCCGATAATGACGAGCACACTCCCCCGCTCCAGCGTCAAATCGACGCCCTTCAGCACAGCCAGCTCACCGAAGGCTTTTGTCAGTCCGCGCACCTCGATCATCGCCATCGCTCATCACCACCTGTTCCCCTTTTACCTTTTACCGCGCCTCAAACCGCTCATAATATCGCTCCAACCTGCGCTGCAGCACAGCCAGCACCGTACAGAGCATGAGATAGATGAGCGCGACCTCACAATAAATAAGCAGCGGCTCGTACACCGCCGCCGTAATTTGCTGCGCCTTCCCGAACAGCTCGATGAACGTCACCGTTGTCGCCAGCGATGTATCCTTCACTAAACTAATGAACGAATTCGACAGCGGCGGCACCGACACCCGAGCAGCCTGCGGCAGAATGATCCGGCGCAGCGCCTGCACCCTTGTCTGCCCGAGCGCGAACGCCGCCTCCCACTGCCCAGGCGCAATCGAGATAATCGCCGCCCGGATGATCTCCGAGCCATACGCGCCGACGCTCAGCGTGAAGCCGATAATCGCTGCTGGGAACGGATCAATAATAATTCCCAAACTCGGCAGCCCGTAGAAAATAATAAACAGCTGCACAAGCAGCGGCGTGCCGCGAATAATCCACACATAGAAACGGGCTATCGCAGTCAGCACGGGAAAATCAGATATGCGCACCAGCGCAGTTACTAGCGCAAGCAGCAGGCCGAGCGCGAACGAAATTAGCGTCAGCGGTACGGTAAACGCAATCCCCGCATGCAGCAGAGGCCAAAACGAATCGACAAAAATATGCCATAGCCGCTCTCGATCACTCATAAAGACTAACCGCCCTCTTTACTTCGATACATCCTCGCCGAAATATTTTGACGAAATCTCCAGGTACTTCCCGTCCGCCTTCATATCTGACAAAGCTTTGTTCACCGCACTTACGAGCTCCGCATTGCCCTTATGGAACAACAGCCCGCTCTGCGACGCGTTGCTGGTCTCATCTACCACTTTAATCGGCACATCCGGCTTCTGCTTCTTCAGATCGAGGAAGCTCAGCTTATCGTTTATTGTCGCGTCGATCCGCCCTGATACAAGCAAGTCGATCGCTTGGTTGAAGCCATCGATCTGCACAAGCTCTGCTCCATTACCCTTGGCAATATCGCCAAGGTCGCTCGTAAGCGACTGCCCTGATTTCTTGCCCTTCAAATCCGCCAGCTTCTTAATGTCCGTGTTGCTGTCCTTCACAATGAGGACTGCCTTCGAAACGATATAAGGATCGGAGAAATCATACTTCTCCTGACGGTCCTCCCGAATCGTCACCTCGTTGGCGACCATATCGAACCGCTTCGCATCAAGCCCCGCCAGCATGCCGTCCCATTTGGTCTCGATGAAATTCGGCTTCACACCGATCCGCTTTGCCACTTCCTCCGCAATTTCAACATCGAAGCCGGTCAGCTTCCCGTCCTTATCGTGAAAAGTAAACGGCGCATAGGTCCCTTCCGTCCCGATCTTGATCTCGCCGCTCCCCTTAATGGATTCAAGTAGATTCGTGCCTGGAGCTTCCGCTACATTGCCTGAATCGTTCTTGCCGCACGCCGTAAAGGACAATAGCATAACAGCCGCCAGCCCTGTATAACGCATAGATCGCCAATTCATCATCGTGAAAAGCCTCCCTTTGCCAATCAGGGATAGTATGCCAGCTTCCCACTTGGTTCATTCCTCCTGCGCTCCCACCGTTTCGCTAGCACGCACGCACATTCGTTGACAGTCCATAGGGGCAGTTCTATAATGATCTTCATCCTGTAATCGGCCTGCCCAGCAAAGGCATTAATCACCGTAAGAGAGGAATTATTCGTTCTATGATAAACGATCCAACGACCAGCTTATCCGCTGCCATGCCCCGCTCCCGGCGGCTATGGACGGCAGCGGTGCTCGGCTCGCTCAGCGCGTTCGGTCCGCTCTCGCTCGATATGTATTTGCCAGCGCTGCCGAAGCTCGCGGGCGACCTGCATACGAGCACTTCGCTTGCGCAGCTCAGCTTAACAGCTTGCCTCATCGGGCTTGCAATCGGCCAGCTCTTCGCCGGTCCAATCAGCGATGTGCGCGGCAGAAGAGGCCCACTGCTGATCGGGCTCATCCTGTATGCCGTGTCCTCGCTGCTCTGCGCCATTGCGCCGTCGATCGGAACATTCATCGCCTTGCGCTTCATTCAAGGACTTGCCGGCTCGGCGGGCATTGTCATCGCTCGCGCCATTGTGCGCGACTTGTACACCGGCCCTGAGCTGACCCGCTTCTTCTCGCTGCTCATGCTCGTTAACGGCATCGCGCCGATCGCAGCGCCAATAGTAGGCGGGCAGCTGCTGCACTTTACGACCTGGCAAGGCGTGTTTATCGTTCTCGCCGCCATCGGACTTATCATGTTCCTCGCCGTATTGCTCGGCTTACCGGAGACTCTGTCGCGTGAGCGAAGAGCTCAGGGCGGCATATTGAACACGGTTATCACGTTCCGTCGGTTATTGACCGACCGCGTGTTCATGGGCTACGCGCTTGCGCAGGGCTTTGTCATGGCAGCCATGTTCGCGTACATCTCTGGCTCGCCATTCGTACTGCAGGATATTTACGGCGTATCGCCGCAGATGTTCAGCGTCTGCTTCGCCATCAATGGGCTCGGCATCATTCTCGCCAGCCAAGTGGCTGGACGTCTCGCAGGCCGCGTGAGCGAAGCGAAGCTGCTTGTCATAGGCCTTGGCATCGCCGCAATCGGCGGCGTCACCTTGCTCGCCATGCTGCTCGCTCATGCCCGCCTAGTGCTCGTGCTGATCCCGCTCTTCTTCGTCGTTGCAAGCGTCGGGATGGTCTCGACGATGGGCTTCTCGCTTGCGATGCGGAATCAAGGGCAAGCGGCCGGTAGTGCATCGGCGCTGCAAGGACTCATGTCCTTCATGTTCGGTTCAATCGTTGCCCCATTCGTCGGCATCGCCGGCAGCGGGACGGCAATCCCGATGGGCCTTATCATTGCCGCGCTGGATGTCAGTGCCCTCCTGCTTTACTTCCTGCTCGTCAGAAGAGCTGGGCCAAGATTGGCTTAACTTCATACACAGCAGTACCCAGATCCCTTCTGCATGAAGGGATTTTTTTCATCGATAGCTGCTTTTGCTTCCTCTCCAAATCTGCCATCTCTTGTAAACAAGTCCTATACAGCTAATCCCGTTATGCGTTACAGTAGATAGGACATCCTACTCGGAGGTAATCGCGTATGCTTAGGGACCTAATACTCAATTTCGCTATTTTGTCGGTCTATTTATTCTTCGTCTCCCCCTTCTTCATTCGCGATGAACGCAGTCCGAAATCGACATGGAAATATAAGCTGACCGTAGGCGCGGTGTTCGGCCTTCTCGGCATTATCTTGCTGTTCTTCAGCATCAACTTTAGTAGTAACGCACCGCTTAACATGCGGGGCATCGCCCTAATGATGGCCTCTTACTTCGGGGGACCGCTTGGAGCGACTGTAGAGCTTATCGTTGTTTATGTCGGACGCCTCCTGAAGGAAGGTTCCATTGACCCGCTGCAGATGGCGATCGGCTTCTCAGCTGCGATCGGCACCGGTTATCTGTTCCAACGTTTCAAGCATTACTGGTCCAGATGGATCATCGGTTCATTATTTCTTCTCAATTACTACTACTTCGCGCTATGGCTTACGAATCAAATTTCCTTAGAGACCGTCTGGTCATACATCATCAGCCAAGCCTGCTACTCCCTCTTTATCGCAGCCTTTCTCTATTACTTAATCCACAACCACCACAACAAGAAACGCATCGCACAAGTGGAGCAAGATATGATCAGCATGCTGCGTATGCAGCCTGGGCTTACGTTCCGCTTCCAGCGCAAGCACGGTACCTACTATTACAATCTCGCGGAAGGGCAACTGCTGAAGCATCTCGGACTTCTGCCTTCCATGCTGTTCAATAAATCTTTTGCCGAAACAAGCCTGTTCCAAGACGACTTTGCCGATTTCTTGGACCAGAACTATGCCAGGTTCTCCATCGACGAGACCATCTCGTATGAGACGACAATGGCCGGAACCGCCGTACATGTCACCTTGCAGCCGGTCATTCAGAACGGACAGCTAATCGACATTATAGGGAACGCGATTAACATTACTGATCTGCAGAAAAGGAAGGAAGCCGATGACTCCAATCGGGCCAAAAGCCAATTTCTCGCGCAGATGAGCCATGAAATCCGCACACCGATCAACGCCATTGTCGGACTGAATTATATTTTGCAGCAGTCTCGGCTCGACAATCAGCAGCGCGGCTATATTGACAAGATCATTACAGCAGCGAAGAGCCTGCTCGCCATCGTCAACGACATTCTGGATTTCTCCAAGATTGAAGCAGGCAAGATCGTTCTAGAGAAGGTCGAATTCGACCTGTACGAAGTCCTGCACAATGTATCGAACATGATGAGCTTCAAAGCGAATGAGAAAGGGCTGCGGTTCCACTTCTTCGTCCATCCCGATGTGCCACAGATGCTTGTGGGCGATCCTTTCCGGGTGCTGCAAATTGTGCTGAATCTGGCTAATAATGCGGTTAAGTTTACTTCGCAAGGACAAATTACCATTTCGGTCAATCGCATCTCGCAGAGAGATCAAGCGTCGATGCTGGCCTTCACGATTCGGGATACCGGCATCGGCATGAACGATGAGCAGCTGGGCAGTTTGTTCAAAGAATTCACACAGGCAGATATGACAACGACACGCAAATTTGGGGGAACCGGACTCGGACTGATTATTAGCAAAAATCTGGCGGAGCTAATGGGAGGGACAATTGAGGTAGAGAGCAAGGTGGGCAATGGAAGCTGCTTCACTTTTACGGCGCCTTTCACTGCGGCTGCAGCATCTGCTGCTTCGGTGCAGGAAGTCAGTCCGCAGCTGACATTTCTGCGCGTCCTTATTATCTGTGATGACAGCCAGATGCAGCAGGTGCTGCGCAGTCAGCTCGAGCAGTTCCAATTCGTCGTCAGCACTGCGGAAAGTGTGGACGACGCCTTGCAGAACATTGCCCGCGGCGGCATGTATGATTTGATCTTCCTCGATTGGAGGCTGGAAGGCGTGAACGTGCTCCAGCTAGCCGACACGATCCACGAGACGTTCACGTCGCCGAGCCAGTCGATCATCTTAATTAGCGCCTACCATGAGTCGGAGCTGCAAATGGCAGCACAGTCGGATTCTGTTGCTAAAACATTGCTTCATCCGATTAGCCAGTCCCAGCTTTATAATGAGATCATCACTCTGTTCCGGCCGCACTTCTCTACGAAACGGTCGACATCCGATTATTCGATTCAGTTCGCATCACTGAAGGATGCCACCTTGCTGCTCGTCGAGGATAACGAGATTAATCAGCTCGTTGCCAAAGAGCTGCTGCGTGAAGTCGGCATCGAAGCCGATGTCGCGAGCAATGGTGAAATCGCCGTCCGTTATGCGAAAGAACGGCGGTATGACGCGATTCTGATGGATTTGCAAATGCCAGTGATGGATGGCTACGAGGCGACCAAGGCGATCCGCCAATCGGCTGAGGGCAAAACCATCCCGATTATCGCGATGACCGCGGATGCCATGAAAGGCGTGGAGGATCAAGTGCTATCTATCGGCATGGACGGCTATTTAACAAAGCCGTTCGACCCCATCGATCTGTACAGCATGCTCCAACGGGTACTGAAGCGGACGCAGGAGCTAGAGCTGGCAACCGAGGCGGCTGAGGCTGAGGTTGCCGCCGCTAAGGCTGAGCCGCATCTCGACCAAGCAACTGCGGCCGGGCGACTTGGCGGCAATAGCGCCTTGTACCGCCAAATTATCGGGCTATTCATTAACAAGCACGCGTTGAGCCTGCATGAGGCGCGCGAAGCTTTCACTGCAGGCGACACGAAGTCAGCAGTGCTGCATGTCCATACGCTGAAGGGCGTCGCCTCCAACATTGGCGCTGACCGGCTCGCCGCACTAATGGCCAAGCTGCAAGCTGCGCTGCAGGCAGACGAGCACGCGGAAGCAAGCGTCCTCCTGCTGGAAGCGGAGCTAGAGCTGCAAGCGGTGCTGCTCGAGGCCAGCTGGATAGAATAAAGAAATAATGAAGCAAAAGGAGCGAGCACACGCTAAGGTGTGCTCGCTCCTTCTTTGCTTACTGCAGAAAGCCATTACTGGCTGCCGCCAAATACGCGACGAACTGCCTCTAGGTAAGCCATGCCGTGCTTCGTATCCGGCTCCAAATAACTGCCTTCGGTCCATTCATTCCAAGCATTGATTGTGAACGCCTTGAAGCCGTTGATGTCGCGGTCCAGGAACTCCTTCATCTGTTCAAGTGACTGTTGGAACTGCTCCGGCGTGTTACCGGACATCATGGCCATATGCGGATAGCCGAGATTCTCATAGACGTCGGACTGTATGGTGCGCGGTGAAGAGTCCCAGCCCATCGTTACATTCGGGAGATACGGCACACCGTAGGCAGCGCTGAATTTCTCCCAATCGCCCGCTGACTTCTCCGCAATCTCGGCATATGGCGTCTCTGGAAATATCGACAGCTCCTGATGATGAATCCACACGTACGAGGATACGCTGTCGATGCCGAGCGCCGTAATCATCTCTACCGGATTCGAGATTCGCTCCTCGCCCGGAAGAATTTGCACGCCCCATACGACTGCATTCAGATGCAGCTCGCCAAGCCCCGCTGCGCGTACGCGATCGCGGAAGTCATCCAGTGCCTCCTTCGTCGCGTCGATGCCGCCAAGCCCTTTGACAAGGCTCATCATTTCGTAGACCGAGAAGTACAGCTTGCCGTCCACGCGCCAGTAGTTACTGCGACCGAAGTACGTGCGGATCATATGATCCGTCGCCTCCGTGAACGCCGCCCGGCTGACGATGCCTTCGGCGAGCACATTGAACGGCTTGCTCCGCTGTGCCGGATGGATGTCAATCCAATCATGGTTCGCCCACATGAGCGTGAACTTCAAGCGATCACTGTTCGCTGCCTCGAGAAACCCCTTCTCTAGCGCGCGATCCAGATACGGACCATCCTCGTACCAGTACCAGTCAAAAATAAAAGCGTCAATGCCATGGTCAGCCGCCGCATCTATTTTGCGTGCCATTGCAGCAGGATTGGCTTCATCCTCATAGCCCCACAGCGGCACCTTCGGCTGCTCATGGCCCTCGAACCGAGGCGTCGCCTGCTTCGTCAGCTCCCACTCTGTCCATCCTTTGCCATGCCAAGCTTCGTTCCTCGGATCAACGTGATAATTCGGAAAATAATAGACGGCTGCTTCATACGGTTTGCTCATCGGCTGATACCCTCCTAGCGAATGGTCGTTCCACTAGGTTCATCCTACATCGACGGGATGATGGTGTATTTGGAGCGTAAGCGCTTCTTTTTGCACAAATGGCGAAAATAGCTACGATGGCGTTCCACGCAGCGAATCGCCATAAGCCCGCGGCGGCAGCCCTTCAAGCTTCTTGAATAGGCGGCTAAAATAATGGAGGTCGTCATAGCCGCACTCGGCGGCAACCTCCGCGATGGACAGCCCGCCCCGTCGCAGCAGCTCCTTCGCCCGCTCCATCCGAAGCGTCGCGAGATAGCGTGTCAAGGACAGCCCCGTCGCTTGTTTAAACAGCGTCCGCGCATACTTAGCCGTCATACCATAGCTGCGTGCAACGCCCTCAATATCAATCTCAGAGGCTTGTTCACCGCTGCCGCTGCCGTGTCGCATCAGCCCGATCATCTCCGCAATCATCGCCTTATGCGGGCTATCCTGCTTGATCCCCTCTGCCGTATGCGTCTCCTCGAGCAGCAAACCAATAATATCGAGCAGGCATGCACGCATCCTCGCCTGATAGCCAAACGGCCTCTCACTGAATAGGCCTTGCAGGTCAGCGAACCGTCCGGTTACCTTATGCGCTGCGCTGCAATGTACGTACGATGGCAGTTCGAAGTCGGTGAAGCCTAGCACCGGCCTCTCAAGCAACTCTTCTTGCACCGGCACTTCGGGCAGATTGGCATAGTCGACGCCAACATAGATTTCGTCGGAGAAATCCTGATCCTCGCCCATATAGAGCGGATCGAAATGGCAGGCGTAGTACGAGAACGAGCCTCCCTTCGGTACCCGACACGCATTAACGGTGAACGGAGGAATGACATGCAGATCGCCTGCCCGCAGCAGAAACTCCTCATCGCCAAGTGTGAAGAGCGCACTTCCACGCGTGAGGTAGATAAATTCATAGTCATAGATCACCCGGCGCGGCACGCGGTAATGCTCGTCGCCTTCGTTGTAGTGCACATGACGCACATACGGCGCCAATTGCAGCAAGCTTACACCGATTGTAGAAGCCATGAAGCGCGAGCCTCCTAACACTAACGAAATATGGAAAAGGTTTGCCTCAAATCAGCTATGTCATAATCATGCGGCATGCAAAGAACAGCAGCGCTGCGCACATAATCCGCACGAGCAGCACGCTGCCGATTCGGCGCGAGATAATCGCGCCCAGCCAGCCGCCCACCAGTGCGCCCGGCGCCAGCGACAGGACAAGCATCCAGTCCCACTCCCCGCGGTACAGATGGACGGCGCTGCCGAGCAATGCCGAGATGAAGATGACCGCCATCGAGGTCGCTGTCGCAATATGCGGCGGGAAGCCGAACAGCAGCAGCATCGCCGGAATGAGCAGCACGCCGCCTCCGATGCCGAGCAGGCCGGCAACAAGACCGACCACACCGCCAATCAACAGTGCCGGAAGTGCATTATAGCCGTAGTGCTGAGTCGCTCCGCTAGCATCCTTGTAGGTGCGGATATAGCGCCATTTTCCCCGGTACGGCCTGATCCGGCTGCGCAGCAACAAGAGTACAACCATCAACAGCATGAATATACCGAACGCACGGCGGAAGGTATCCGGATTGAAGAGCGACGTTAGGCTCGCCCCTACCATCGACATCGGCCCGCTTGAGATGGCGAAGAACAGTGCGCTGCGCAGGTCTGTCTTGCCCTCGCGCATGAAGGTCAGTGTCGACGAGAGCGATGTGAACACAAGTACGCCAAGCGAGACGCCAACAGCGAGCGTCGTATCCACATCCATGCCTAGCATGGACGGACCGAGAAGCAACAGCGCCGGGACAATAATAACGCCGCCGCCAAGCCCGACGATTGCGCCGAAGGTGGATGCGACAAGGCCAAGCGCGAACAGGACGAGCATCGTGGGCACGTCCCACAGGAAGGAGTCAGGATGCACGGAGTTTGAGCCTCTTTTCTGATCTATAAGTTCAAGTGAATAGCTACCTGTATTATACCTTAACCGGCAACGGATAGACTGCTCGAAGCTGCATGTTTGCCGCTGGCAGGGGCAGACTAACAAGCGCAAATATAGAAGGAGGGACAGCAGTTGGATCAAACGAGTGATTTTGTAAACAAATTGAATGATACGCAGTCGAAGGCCGAGCACAATAAGAAAGCCAAAGCCCCGGCGAAGCAGCTACAGAACAAGCAGCACAGCACGAATAAATAGAAGAAGAGGCGTCAGCCTGATCTTAGGAAGATCGACTGGCGCCTTTTATAATTCGCTCCGCAGCCTGTTCACCGCTCTCAACCGCTCCGTTCATATACCCCTGATAGACAACCGACGTATGCTCCCCGGCAAAATGGCAATTCCCCTTCACACCCTCCGACTCCCCTTCGATGCCTGCGAACTTCGTAAACTGGCCGATTTTGCGATAGGAGTAGGATCCGAGCGAGAACGGATTATGCACCCAATAATCGCGCGTTGCCTTCCCATTCCACTGTGCGGTAATGCCCGGCAGCAGAGGCTCGAGCTGCTGAAGAAACCGATGTGCCCGCTCAATTGGCGAACCTAGATTCGTTCCTTCCGCGATGTGACCACCTGTATATTGGACTAGAATGCCATGGTCCCCAAGCTGGCCCCGAGTAACATCGAATGTATTCTGATAGCCTGTGTCCGCGATCGTATCCCCATTGTTGCCAAGTCTCGCCCAATATCGCTCCTTGAATTGCAGATGGAGCTTGCTGTTTGCCCCCATGCCAAGCTCTTCGATTGCAGCCGTCTTCAGCGGCCGGAAGCCCGCACCGCTGTAGTCGACCGAGCTGCGCATGATGGAGAACGGGAGTGTCAGCACGACCTCATCTACCTCGATTTCATACGTTCCCCCCCGGTCTTGAAAGCTGAGTTGATACGTCCCATTCTGCTGCTCCACAATCGCAATCAGCCGATTACCTCTGCGAATATTGCCAGGTGCAAGCCTGTCCATCAGCCGGTGCACAATCTGGTCGTTCCCGCCTTTGACCTGATACCGCTCATCCGATATACCGAATATCGAGAACTTGTCGTCCTCTTCCACTTGTTCATGCAAGTAAATAAAGTTCAGCGCGCTCTGCTCCTCAGCCTCCGCTCCATATTCGATGTTGCAGGCAATATCAATCAGCTTCCCGAGCCTCGACTTCGCACCGCCTGGGACGCTTTCTTCAATCCAGTCAATAACGGACATCTGGTCCAGCTCAAGCGCACGGTGCGTGTACTGACTATACGTAGCCGGGAAGCCGGCTTGCTGCACATCCGCATTCAGCTTCGGAATGATCTGTTTGAAGTCAGCGGCAGCTTCAGCTAGCGTATAGGGCTGTCCATCAAAATAATAAAACGGCTCCGTTCCCGCCAGCTCCGACGCAATGAGATCCGTAGTCTTCAGGTCGAGCTCATCAATCAGCCTACGCAGCGCATAATGGCCCGTGTCGATCAGCATACCGCCCCGTTCAATCACTTGCCCTTCGTCAAAAGCGCCTCTTCTCGAATCGCAGCGGCCGCTGCTCCGACGATGATCCGCTTCAAAGATCGTCGCAGCAAAGCCCGCTTGCTTCAGCCGATACGCGCAGGTCAAGCCGGCAAGACCTGCTCCGACGATGGCGATTCGCGGAGCTGTGGATGATACGAGGTCCGGTGCAGAGTCCTGCCCAGACTGCGGCGCTGGTGCTATCGGCCTCGAAGGCCGCGAAGCAAGCGGGTGAGGCGCCCGCCAATGCCACTCCTCACCTCCCGCCGATTGCGCGGTAACGGTTTCTTTATATATCTCTCTGAACCAACTGGCTAACGCTGTATGCGGCATATTGAATAAGTTCCTCCCCTAGCTTCTACGCTTCTCTAGCAATCTACTACTTCATGTATGTGCTTGCTGAGCGTTAAGAGGAACGGCATCCGTGCAAAAGAATACAAAAAAAAGAAGCATGCCTCCGAATTTCAAGAGACATGCTTCTTTCTGGCGGTTGAACGATTAATCTTCGTAGCCTGCGATTCCTTTGTCCATCAAATAATCCATCTCCGCCTCGAGAATTCCCTCAACGGTCGGCTCGTCCAGCTTAATACCCGGACGGCTAAGGATATAATCGACGAGCTCGTCGCTGTCGATGCTCACTTCGCCGTTCGTATCTTCCGGCGCGTTGTTGATGAAATCCTGCTCAACCTTCAGCACCTGCTCAATGCTGGCCGGAGCGGCCTTCGTCTTGTTTGCGATGAAAGCGACAAGCTCCTGCATGTTGATCTGTTCGCTCATAGTTGTCAACTCCAATGTACGTTTTTGTAGGTTTATTGTAGCACACTTACGGGATTAGCAAAATTTTGCCTGTGCTCGCCCGGCTCTCCAAGTATCGGTGCGCCTCCGCCCCGTCCGCAAGCGGGAATGTCTTCGGTTCAGCCAGCTTCAAGTGACCCTCCAGCATGTCTGTGAAAAGCGAACCCGCACGGCGGCTGCGCTCCTCCGCGGTCGTCAAGTGGTTCCACAAATCGCCGCCGGTCAGCGTCTTGCTCGTATCCATCAGCATGCGCGGATCGACAGGCTGCGGATCGCCGCCAGCCATACCGAAGAAGACGACCGTACCGCGTATGCGCACGGCCTTGAAGCTGTCCATCAACGTCGATCCAACGGAATCGTAGGCGACATGGACGCCTTCGTCCTGCTGCGACCATGCCAGCACACGGCTCACCCAGTCGCTGCTGTAGAGGAATACTTCATCTGCGCCGACTGCCAGCGCCGCATCGCGCTTCGCTGGGCTTGACGTCATGCCGACGACACACGCACCTTTTGCCTTACACAGCTGAATCAGCAGTTGACCAACGCCACCTGCCGCAGCATGGACGAGCACTGTATCGCCCGCTTGTACCTTGTAGCTATCGTTCACTAAGTAGTGCGCGGTCAGGCCTTGCAGCAGTACAGAAGCGGCAGCCTCATAGCTGATCCCCTCCGGCAGCTTAATGACGCGGTCTGCCGGTACAATGACGAACTCTGCATTCGCATGCGGCACATCCGCGAAGCCGATCCGATCGCCGACCTGGAAGCCTGTCACGTCCGGCGCGACTTCGACGATATCGCCGGCACCTTCGTAGCCGAGGATGTACGGCGGCTCGCCTACCAGGTGGTAATTACCGCGGCGGCGGTAAATATCGGCGTAATTGAGGCCGATTGCTCGGGTTCGCACTTTCACCGCACCTGAGGCGAGCGACGGAGCCGGGATCTCTTGCAGTGCCAGCACCTCCGGGCCGCCAAATGTATGGAAAACTAAAGCTTTCATTTTGTCACCTCATCCATATAATTACCTTCTAGCTTACTCCTATGGGCGGCCAGCCTCAAGTGCGAGGGGAGGCGTCAAGTTGAATGTCCCACAGGAGGGCGGTACAATACATGTAATTGGCATTATCTATAGCGGAATATTTTTGAAAATGCGACATGCAGCTTGGAACACGGACGATTGTTGGTGTTTAACAAGGGAGGACATGCAATTGAGTGAACAAGGAGTGCACGAAGGAATTGCGCTTGGACGCGTGCTGATCGTGACGGCTGTCGACGCGGAGCGCGACGCCGTGCTGCGCGGCCTGCGCGGCGACGACCGGTTCGACGTCATCGCCGCAGGCGTAGGCCCGGCGGCTGCAGCGGCTGGAACCGCGGCGCAGCTCGCGGCGGCTGGAGCAAGAGCGGAGTTTGCCGCGAAGCTCGCGGCGGCTGGGGCAGGTGCGGGGGATGGATTGAAGGCTGCAGAACCAGATACCGCTGCGAAGCTAGCCGCTGCGGCTGGAGCCGGAACGGAGGCTTCCGAGGCAGGGGACGATGCGGAGCTGACCGCTGCGGCTAGGATAGGAGCGGAGGCTGCGACTCGAGCGGAATCACAGGCGTACCGCCTCGTCATTAGCGCAGGCATCGCGGGCGGCTTCCCTGGGCGCGCGCCCATCGGGTCGCTCGTCGTCGCGACCGATATCATTGCCGCCGATCTCGGGGTCGAGACCCCGGATGGCTTTGCAAGTGTGGATGAGCTCGGCTTCGGCTCATCCCTTATTGCGGCCGACGCCCGCCTCGCGAGCGCGCTAGTCGCGAAGCTCGGGGGTGAAGCCGGCCTGCCCGTGAGCACGGGACCCGTGCTCACGGTAACAACGGCGACGGGCACCGCCGCAACCGCTGCGGAGCATGAGCGGCGCGTGCCCGGCGCGACCGCTGAAGCGATGGAAGGCTTCGGCGTCGCTACAGCGGCGCAGCACGCGGGGCTTCCCGTGCTGGAGCTGCGCGCCATCTCGAACGCGGTCGGCCCGCGTGACCGCGATGCGTGGCGCATCGGCGATGCGCTGCGCGCACTTGAACAAGCTAGTACAATTTTGACGGAGGTGCTCTCATTATGAATATTGCGTTCTCACCATGCCCGAATGATACATTCGTCTTTCATGCCCTAGTCCACGGACTCATTCCAGGTGCGCCGGAATTTGACGTCACCTATGCGGATATCGACATCACCAACAATCTGGCTGCGAACCGGACAGGCCCAGAAGTGCTGAAGATTTCCTACGCCGCGCTCCCATGGGTGCTCGACGATTACGCACTGCTGCCTTGTGGCGGCGCACTCGGACGCGGCTGCGGTCCACTCGTCCTAACGAAGGACGGCACCACTTCTGCTGCCTCATTGGCGGGCAAACGCGTCGCCGTTCCTAGCGAGCGCTCGACCGCTTACTTGCTATTCCGCCTCTGGGCAGCACAGCAAGTACCTGACGGCCAGATGGAAATCATCGTCATGCCGTTCCACGAGATTATGCCTGCGGTGAAGGAAGGCTCCATTGACGCCGGACTCGTTATCCACGAGGCGCGTTTCACCTACCAAAATTACGGCTTGACCATGCTCGCCGATCTCGGCAGTTGGTGGGAATCCGATACTGGCCTGCCGATCCCGCTCGGTGCCATCATCGCCCGCCGCTCGCTGGACATCGAGTCGCTCACGACTTGGATTCGCGAATCTGTTGAATACGCTTGGGAGCATCCTGAAGTGTCCAAAGGCTACATCATGGATCACGCACAAGAAATGTCACCCGACGTGCAGAAGCAGCACATCGCGCTCTATGTGAACGAGTTCTCCGCAAACCTCGGCGATAGCGGCTACGCAGCCGTCGAAGCGCTGCTCGGGCGCGCGGCGAAGGAAGGGCTCGTCCCCGAATTCGACCTCGCTAAGCTCCGCAGATAAGAATAGAAAAAGCACAACCGCGAATGAACTGCACCCCACTTGTTAGATGGTGTCTAACCAGTGGAGTGCAGTTCAGAAGGTTGTGCTTTTCTATATTGAAGGGCCTATCAGCAGATGTAGCTGGTTTACTGGACTTCTTCGGCTCATTTTGCCAACTTTTCTCCAATTCAGCTGGTTTGCTGGACCTCTTTGGCTCGGTTTGCCAACTTTTCTCCAATGTAGCTGGTTTACTGGACTTCTTCGGCTTATTTTGCCAACTTTTCTCCACTGTAGCAGGATCGCAAGAATTGAAATTGAGAGCTGCAAGCCTCCTACGCAGACGACCCATTCATCACTAAAATAACAATTCCAACAACCACAGCAACACAGAATAGCACAAACAGAGTAATCTTCCACGGGCTTCGCGGCACGCGGCCGATGACTTCGCCGGATTCCCCGTTGACCATATACCGGTAGGACTTGCCCTTGTACATATAGTTCGCGTTCCATACCGGCAGCAGGATGTGCTTGTAGGTTCGATTCGAATACGTCGTATCCACATTCAAATTGCGGACTTCGTCCCCGTGGATTTGCCCCCGAATCTCACTTTGCAATTGAGAGGCCATCGCCTCATCCGCCTGCTCCCAGCCCTCCTTAAGAGAGACAGTATACCGCTCCGCAATAAATCCGCTGAGATATTCAGGCTTATACGGCAGCAAATCCCTGAGCTGAAAATCATTCATTTTCCGCAGAAGCTTGCTGTCATACTGCCCCGAGGCAGGAATGAGCACGTCATCGAATGCTTTGCTATAATCGCCGCTGCTCCAATGCCATACCGTGTACCGCACCTGCTCTGTGTATGTCTCGGTCTTGCCATTCACCGTTCTTGTACGCGTTTCTGAGCGGTAGTGATGGGTACCAATCTCCACCCTATACGTCGAGTAGGTATCCGAATCAAACGTCCAGTAGGGCACGTATACCCCGCTTAAGGTCGAGCTCAAGGATGCCTTCTTGAACGCGCCTGGAATGAACCATCGCTTCTTCCGCCAGACGTTGAACGCATCCTCCGCTACATCCTTCTTAATTTGAAAAGGAATGACCGACTCCGGGCGGATACTGTCCGGCTCGCCTTGCGGCAGCACTTTAGGCGATCCGCAGAACGCGCAAACAGCAGCGGTTTGGCTCGCGGGCAGCAGCATTTCGCCGCTGCAATTGGTGCACTTGATGAGCTGCTGCTCCATTCCCCAGTCCGTCAAATGAGCGTCAGCCTCATCGCCAAAATCAAGCTCATACTCGACCGGTTCTTGCTCAGCGTCAGCATCAATCACTGCCTCACTGCCGCAATAGCCGCATTTTAGCGATTGGCTGTCTACGTCGAACCGCATCTGCCCGCCGCACGAAGCGCATGGAAAGGTCGCCGATTGGTCTCCTACCTTCAAGGACTCGCCTGTCGCCATAATCGAATCATCCTTTACATTTTAGTGCCGCAGCTTGTGCAGAACTTCACGCCAGTTCGCTGAGCAGTGCCGCATTCCGGACAGAAGCTGCGCTCCGGACGAGCAATTCCGCATTCGGAACAGAATTTGTCCTTCTCTCCAAGAGGATGACCACAGCCGCCGCATGGCACTGTTGGCGCTGTACCACCACCTTGCTCCTGTTCAGCAGGAACCGCCTCTTTTGCCTCTTTTGCCGCTTGCACTGCCGCTTTCGCCTCTGCTTCGCTGCCCGGCTGCGCCGCTCCAGCGATTGACTGGCTGAACAGCTGCCCCATCGCTAATCCCGCTCCGAGCCCTACTCCCGCACCAGCCAATCCATCACCGCCATGCTGCGCGGCATCACGGATCGCCTCAGCAGATTGAAACTTCACATATTGATCCAGATTACCGGCAATATTCATCGACGATCTCCGGTCAATCATCGTCTCTACTTCTGCAGGCAGCGAAATATTCTCGATGACGAGAGCTGTCAGCTCAAGCCCGATTGCCGAGAAATTCGGCTGCAGCTTGGCAGCGGCTTGCACGCTTAGCTCATCGTACTGCGTAGCAAGATCAATAACGGAGACCGAAGACTCCGCCAGCAGATCGCTCACGCCTGAAACGATCATCGTCTTGAAGAAGCCACCGATTTGCTCCGGATGAAACTCCTGCTTCGCTCCGAATATGCCTTCCATGAATACGGCAGGATCCGTCACACGGAATGAATAGTTGCCGAAGCCGCGGGCGCGAATAACCCCAATTTCTTTATCTCGCATGATGATGGGGTTCGTCGTTCCCCATTTCTGATCGGTAATCGTCGTCGTATTTACAAAGTACACATCCGCTTTGAACGGGGAATTAAAGGCATGCTTCCATGCTTTAAGCGCCGTCAGTACGGGCATATTCTGCGTGCTCAGCTCATATCTGCCCGGTCCAAACACATCGGCAATCGTACCCTCGTTCAAGAAAATGGCGGCTTGACCCTCGCGCACCGTTAGCTGTGCGCCCATCTTAATGGCATTGTCGTAAGCAGGGAAACGGTAGACAATCGAATCCGTATCTTCCACCCATTCGATCACTTCAATAAACTGGCCTTTCAAGAAGGAAAACAGCCCCACTTTTCCCGCCTCCTACTCGCAAATTTCACATCCATAATTGGTTAATTTTATAACTTCGATTATACGGTAAAAGATACGTTGGAGATAGATCGTTAGTTTCGGTGTGCGACAAAAAAAGGTTGAGCAGAAGGAAGCCCTTCTACTCAACCTTTACATCAACCAACGATTAGTGACCCATCATCATTGCCGGATCAACTTGCTCCGCACCTGGAGCTTCCTTCTGAGGCTTCGGCTTGCGAAGGAACAGACTGAACAGGATGCCGAACAGTACCAGACTGAACGACAGCAAGAACGTGTCGCTATACGCATTGACTGCCGCATCCAAAGGATTGCCGTTCGCACCGAGCGTCTTCATATGATCCGCAGCGCGTGTTGTCATGTAGCCGGTCAGGCCGGCAACCGCGAACGATGTAACGACTTGCTGTGCCGCAGTTGTAAGAGGCGTAACTCGTGTTACAAGGTGACGCGGCGCCGAGTTCAATACGTGCGTATTCAAAGACATCATCGATAGACCCATACCGCAGCCGATCATGAACAATGGAATAAGGATCATGATAAGCTTCGTATCCAAGCTGATGTTATGCAATAGGAACATTGCGCCGCCAACGAGCACCAAGCCGACAAGAGCCAGCGGACGTGCGCCGATCTTATCAAACAGACGACCGCCGATTGGCATGAAGATCATCGAGCCGATCGCTTGCGGAAGCATGATAATGCCTGTTTCAAGCGGCGTATAGTGGCGGATCTGCTGCAGGAAGACTGGCATCAGAATCATCGCGCCGAACAGTGCAATTTGTACGATCCAGACCAGAAGCGTACCGCGTGTAAAGTCCGACGAACGGAACACTCGCAGCTCAAGCAACGGCTGTTTGTGGCGCAGCTCGACAAAGATGAATAGCAGCAGCGCAACGCCGCCGACAATTAGACCCCACAGCGTGTTCTCCGCTGACCAGCCAACACGTCCGCCTTCGCTTACGCCGTAAGCGAGCGTCGCGAATGCGATTGGGGCAAGAATCATCCCGATAATGTCCAGGGCCGGTGCTTTAGCTTGCTCAAATACCGGCAAATACTTCATGCCGACAAACAGACCGACAATACCGATCGGCAAGTTGATAAAGAAAATCCAGTGCCAAGATACTGCGTCGATCAGCCAGCCCGACAGGATCGGACCAAGTGCTGGCGCAAGAAGCATCGGTATACCTAGCATACCCATAACCGAGCCGCGCTTCTCCATAGGAGCAAGACGGAAAATAATCGCCATACCGATTGGCATAACCATACCGCCGCCAAGACCTTGAATGACGCGGAAGATGATCAGCTGTTCAACCGTTTGTGCCGCTCCGCAAAGAACCGAACCGAGCGTGAATAGTGCAATTGTAATAAGGAATATCCGTTTGGAACCAAATTTATCGGTCATCCAGCCGGCAAGCGGAATGACTGCCGACAATGCAAGTGTATAGCCAGTGAACGTCCATTGCACCGTGTTGATCGTTGCGTCAAACTCCGTTTGGAATTTCGCCAGCGCTACGTTAACGACAGTGCTGTCTAGAATAACCATAATCATACCGACAATAACGGCCATGAGCGGGGCAATAATGCTCTTGATCGAGAACTCGGATGATGATGATGCCGCTGTTGCTTGTTGAGACATCTTTCTACCTTCTCTCCATGAAAATTCTTCTCTTTATTTTCATGACTCAAGGTTTTTGTTGAAAACTCATCAGTCATGACATACAATATTCTCATCAAAAGACAGTCGGTTGTCAATCTTTTTTTGAAGAGAGGAACTACCATGAGCTTGCTTAAAGAGAAAATTATCGGATCGGCCATGCAAATCTTCTCGCAAAAAGGCTATGCGGCCACTTCCATCCAAGATATCGCGAACGACTGCGGCATTGCCAAAGGATCACTATATAAATTTTTTGCATCAAAAGAGGACTTGCTCGTTGAAGTTTATCGTCACCGCACGCAGGCGATGTTCGAGGAGTCTAATCGAATTAAGTCGGATCCAGCGTTGTCGCCGCGAGAGCGATTCGTGCTGCAGACGCACCGTCAGTTTGAATTTTTTCTAGAATTTAAGTACAGCATAAAAGACTTTTATGAACTGCCTATGAACGAGGACGGCGTGTTCTCCAAATTTCTTAAGCAGATGCGCTCGCAGATGCTTATTAATTTCGCAGAGCTAATGATCAGTGTATACGGGCCTGAAGTTGAGAAGAACAAGTGGGATCTCATCGCGCTGTACAGCGGCATTCTCAAGGAATATATGATTATGACCACACTCATCAGCAGCCCGTTCAATTATGATCGTATGGCGAATTTCGTCGTCGACCGCATGGATGAGATGGCTGCAGGCATTAAGAAGTCAATACAAGAGCCAATCTTGGATGCCGACGTCATGACGCAGTTCGTTGCAAGCGGGATGCGCGGCTGTCACGTCCCAGCCGGCGAGCAGCTGCATGCGACGCTGTCCAAGCTTATGGCTACCATTCAGGAGCTCCAAGTGACGAACGCCCGCAGAGCCGAGCTGCATGAAGCAGCGCATCTGCTGCAAGAGGAAGCTGCCGACGAGCGGCCGCGAATGGTACTCGTTCGCGCCTTAATTGGCCTGCTGCAATCGCAGCATGAATTGGTTGCAACTGCCTCGCAGCTTGAGAGACTGTACGAATCCAAACGTGCGAAATTGCTCACATGACGGTTTCCTCATCAAGCAGTTGCAAGCCCAGGCTCGGGTTAGCCTGGGCTTGCTTGTGCTACTGACATTGCGGTTAGGCATCTGTGTCATGCGCCAACGCCTCTTCGGTAATTCGCTTAATATCAATGGTCGACGTAATGTCATCATTGATCATATCCGGAAGTATGCTGTTCAAGAAATATTCGACACAGTGCAGCTTTATATGTTTGATTTTGATAAGCGCATCACGGTACATCTTTACGAACTCTTTCTCCGTGTTACCTCGCTGCAGCTCGGCGAACGCCTCGTATACCTGATCCATTTTGTCAGCTGCTTCAAGAATTAAGCCTTCCATAGAGCCATCCTTGCCCTCGCGCAGCTGATTGTGAAAGATCTGCTTGTATTCAGCCGGGATATGCTCCTCAATAAATTTGTGAACCATCCCTTCCTCCACCTGCTGAATTAACAGGCGAAGCTGCGGCGAGGCGTGCTTCACCGGCGTCTTGATATCCCCAATGAAGATTTCGCCATAATCGTGGCTGCTCGTAATCTCATATAGCTTCTTCCAGTTAATGATTGCTCCGTTTTTCTCTTCAATATCCGCAAACGTCTTCGCGTATTGGACAACCTTCCAGGAATGTGAGGCAACGCTATGCTCTTCAAACTTGAATTTGCCCGGGCAGCGAATGATCCTCTCCAACTCGTTCAATGATCGGAAGTACGTATGAATACCCATTCTATTGCCCCCTCTAGTCGAATTCGTGCTGCACATCTCTACTATACGGGCAGTCTGTGAAGGCAGGATTAACTGTAATGTCTTGTTTCGTAAAAAGCTCGCCGTCCGCGAAACTTTCAAGCCAACCGCCGACAGTGGGCACATGAGAAATATAAAGAGTCTTGCCGCGTATCACGACAAGACTCTTTGTACGACCTAATGACAGCAATCACTTGTCCTTCAACTCACGCTCGAACAGCGTCTGGTTGCCGCGGTGGAATTTGCTCATATTGCGAGGGAATTTGCAACCCTCAATCAGCCTGTCGATTGTGGCCTGGTCGCCCGCTTGGATCGCTTCGCGCATCGCTGCAATGTAAGCAAAATCGGCCTGTTGGCGGCGTTTCATCTCTGTCTGTTCGGTGGTAGAGTTGCCGTGACCCGGGATTAGACGGGTAATGGCGTGCTTCGCCAGTATCATATCCAATTTGCTGATGCTCGTCTCGTACTCGATGCTGCTGAAGTAGATGTAAGGGAACTCGAGATCCGACCAGTAATCGCCGGCGAAAAGCAGCCCAAGCGGCTCAATGACGGTGTATATGCCATCTTCATTGTGCCCCGGCGAGAGGTAGAACGTCAGGCGCGTTCCATCGCTGCCTTCGTCACCCAAGTCCAACACTTGACCATCTGCTTCCGCGCGGTGCGTGACGATTGGGTAGTCAATCTCATAGTCCCGCTCCAAATAGTACGAGTGCTCGAAGTCGCGAATCTGCTCAAGAATCGCCTCTTTGTCAGCCTCCGGCTTGTCCGCCAAGGCAGCGGAGGCAATGACCACCGCATCCGGGAAAGCTCCATATCCGATGATGTGATCGTAATCGGAGTGGGTGAACAGCACATATTTCGGCTTCACTCCTGCGAGTCCATCCGCATACTGCCGAATTTCCTCCACCTCATGCGGTAACCAGCACGGGTCCACAATGATGACCGCATCGTCGGTCTCCACGACAGCGGACATCGTCTTATACAGCGCACTCTCGAATAGGGTGAGCGGCCCGTCTTGCAGCTTGATCATGATGATTGATACCTCCTCTTTCATTTGAACTTGAAACCTATGTAGATCCCTGGGGATCCTCTAGTTACGTGCTTTTATATCTCGACCACGGCTGCCACTGATTACCTCTTATTGCTTGCCGAACACTGACGCCGACTACCGCTCCCCGCTAACGAACCGTAACCACTTTATTTGTCCAAAAGTAACTCTCAAAAAATGTAACGAACTCCAGCATCGTTATTCGCAACTTTTGCAGCCAAAAGAGGCTCATTTCATCGAAATAGCATGTCTGGAGTTCGTTACATTCCAGAAAAAAGCCACTTCCGCTAAATAAGACGTCTGGAGTTTGTTAGAGTCCAAGTTCCGCTGTTGTAGGTTAGTGGGGTACACTGTTTCGCTCAATTCTCCGTTTAGGAGACTGATACCCACCACTATGGAAAATAATAATGCCGACTCTTACACTCGACTTCCACTTCAAAGGAGATCCTTCATGATTATAGACTGCATCATTATCGGCGGCGGCATTGCCGGGCTGCAGGCAGCTATTCAACTCGGGCGCTATGCAGCGCATCACGTGCTCGTCATCGACGCGGGCGACGGCCGGTCTGCGATATGCCGCAGCTACCGCAATCTGCTCGGCTATCCAGACGGCGTGTCCGGGATGGAGCTGCGCGAAGCCGGGATGCGGCAGCTGGCAGCATACGGCATCGACGTCATCCACGATACGATTATAGAAGCGACTCGCACAGCGGACGGACACTTCTTGCTTCGCGGCAGCGGCGATACAAGCAGCAGCAGTGCCACCACGTACACCGCGCGGACGTTACTGATTGCCACTGGCGTCATGGACCGGTTCACGGACTATCCCGGTCTGCGCCCCTGCCTCGGGCTGACCGTCTACGTCTGCCCGGACTGCGACGGCTACGAAGTGAAAGACCGCCGCACAGTCGTGCTGGGAGCAGGCGATGTCGGCGCGAAAATGGCGCTCACACTGCGCGCGTGGACCGACAAGCTCGTCTACATCGACCAAGGCGATGCCGATGGCGATGTGGCACCTGAGCTCCACGCCCGCCTGCGCGAGCAGCTTGAAGCCGCCGGAATCCGCCGCGTCCAGGCGACCGTCAACGCCGTAACCGCCGACACGAGAACCGGCGAGTTCCAAGGCGTGCAGCTCGCGGACGGCACCGTCGTCGAAGCTGAGCGCGCCTTCCTCGCCTACGGCGGCAATGAGGTACGCTCTCAGCTGGCCCGCCAGCTCGGGGCGAGCCTGCACGAGAACGGTCACATCTGGACCGATCCGCGCAGCAAAATGACAAGTGTGCCCGGCGTATGGGCGGCAGGTGACGTCGCCGTTCACGCCGAGCAGGTGTCTATCGCCATGGGCGAAGGCGCGCAGGCGGCGATCTGGATTCACAAGCTGCTACTCGATCCGCAAACAGTCATTCCTACTTATTCGCCACATGCACCTTGAGCAGCTTGCCCTTGATCGTCGTCTGCTTCATCGCCCGTAGCACAAGCTGCCCTTTGCCGTTCAGAATGTCGATGAATGTGGCGCTATCTTCAATCGTGATAATGCCGATATCGTCGGCGGTAACACCTTCAAGCCTCGCAATCGTCCCGACGAAGTCGACCGCCCGCAGCTTCTTCTTCTTCCCGCCGCCAAAATACAGCTTCGTAATATCTTGGCTAAGCAAGTCCCTCCGATCCACACGCGGCGCTTCTTCCTTACTCAGCTTCGCCTCGAAAGCCCGCTGCGCCACAGCCTGCTCCTCCGCAGTTGGCATCTCAGCACGCGGCAGCGCAAAGCCGATATAGCGCTCGATCTCCTCGAGATACCGCTCCTCGCCCGGCTGAACAGCGAACGTGATCGCTTCGCCGCTCATGCCGGCACGGCCGGTCCGGCCGATGCGGTGCACGAAATTCTCTTTATCCATCGGCAAGTCATAGTTGATGACATGCGTAATGTTCTCAATATCAATACCTCGCGCGGCCAGATCCGTTGCCACCAAGTAGCGGAACTCCCGCCTACGGAATGCGTGCATGACGCTGAATCGGTCATCCTGCTCCATGCCCCCATGCAGCTTGTCGCACGGGTAGCCCCAGCGCTTCAACTGCCGCGCCACTTGATCGACCGTCTCCTGCATGCGGCAGAAGATGATACAGCTATCCGGATTTCGCGTAACCGTGACCGCCCGCAGCAGCTCCAGCTTCTCCTGCTCCTGCTCCTGCACGGTATAGAGTGTATGCGTAATCCGTTCCACCGTCACACCTCCTACTGCCTCGATCTCGATATCGACGGGGCTCTTCATATGCTTGTGGCAGAGCTGCTCCACACCCGACGGCATCGTAGCGGAGAACAGCAGCGTCAGCCTATCCTTAGGCAGCTGCTCCAATATGGCCTCCACCTGCTCGATAAAACCACGGCTTAGCATCTCATCGGCTTCGTCGATGACGAGATAGCGCAGCTTATCCACCTGCAACGTGCCGCGCTGAATATGATCGAGCACCCGCCCTGGCGTGCCCGCGATGACATGCACCTTCTGCTTCAGCTCGAGCTTCTGCTGAGCGAACGGCTGCTTACCATAGATCGCTACCGCTTTTATCCGCTTGAACCGGCCGATATTGATGATATCTTCTTTGATCTGCCCAGCAAGCTCGCGTGTAGGCGTCAAAATAAGCGCCTGCGGCTTATTTTCCTCCCAAGCAACAAGCTCGCAGATCGGAATGCCGAAGGCCGCGGTCTTGCCGCTCCCCGTCTGCGCGCGGACAGTCAGATCCCGCTGCGCGAGCACCTGCGGAATCACCTCACGCTGCACAGGCGTTGGCTCCGTATAGCCGAGACTATCCAGTGCGCGGACGATTTCCTCGCTTAGCGGATAGGTATCAAAACGATTGATGTTGGATGACATGTATAAACTCCTTTTTGCCGTTAGCACTTTAGTTGATACAAGTATAGCGGTTCGAAGCCGCCTACAGCAATTTTTGCGCATGACGCGTGCAGGTATTATGATTAGTGTGGGATTGGTTTGATATTTCGACAAAAGGGGTTCATTCCGATGCATGAAGGCAAGATCATCAAACTTTACCGGGAAAAAGCCGAGCTCACGCAAGAGCAGCTCGGACTCGGAATCTGCTCCGACACTCATATCAGCAAGATCGAACGGGGCATTACGGACTACGCTTCGGAGATCGTTATTTTGCTCTCGGAGCGCCTTGGCATCTCGATGGAGGAGGAACTGTCCCGATTCAATAAAATCAAGAAAAGGCTGTACGACTGGCACGATGTCATCGTGAAGCAAATCCGCCCCGAGATTGAAGCCATTCGTGAAGAGTTGGAGCAAGAGATGCTGTTGGCGATTTCCGATTACCAAACGCTTTACCTGCTGCTGCAGATCAAATATTTGCTATTTATGAATCAAGTCGATAAAGCACAGCGCATGATTGCGAAGATCGCCAAGTCGAAGGATCAGCTGCCCGCTTTTGAGAGCAATCTGTTCAAGCATGTGCAAGGCATCCATTATTTGGCACAGCAGCATTACCTGCATGCCATAACCGTGTTGAAATCAATCAATGAGAAAGAATATAACAACCCCGAATTCTATCATCACCTGGCAATGGCCTATCATACGCTGAAATCGGAGGTCATGGCATACTTCTATGCGGAGAAAGCTCGTAACTACTTCAAGGAGCTCAACTGTTTCTTGCGTGTCATCGACGCGGAGATGCTGATGCTCATCCAAGTGAAGGACGACCCCGGCTATGAATTCGACGAAGTAATCGCCCGCTTCGAGAATTTGATACAAAGCAGTGACATGTGCGGCGCACCGGACCGCAAAGCACGGGTCATGCATAATTTGGCGTACGAGCTGTATAGGCGCGAACAGTATGACCGAGCAAGCCAGTTATACAAACAGTCAATGGAGCTGAAAGATCCCCGGACAGGCCCTTACCTGCTATCGCTGGAAGGCTATCTGAAGAGCTGCTACGACGGCGAGTTGCTCCCAGCAGAACAGCTAGAACAGCTCGCGCAAGAGGGTCTGGCAACAGCGGTGTCGATGAAAGAGGACCTCTATATTTTGCTGTTCAACCTGCTGCTCTATAAGATCCGCAAGGATGAGACCCAGTACCACGCCTATCTTCGCGATGAAGCGCTGCCGTTGTACCGGAAATTCGGCTATGTATTCTTAATCGAACAGTCAGAGAAGCAGCTGTTCCACTATTACCGCCTTATGGGCGAAACGACGGCAGCTCTGGAAATGGCTCATTTACTCCTTGGTCGATAACGCACACGCACAAATAACCCGTGAGACGAGCCCCCTGCGAAGGGAGTCGCCTTACGAGCTACTTGGCGTGCTATCGCATATGCTGAACTATTTTTTAGAACGTTTCTTGACGGATTTCTTAGCGCGTTTGACGCTCGATACTCGAGCTTTGCCTCTAGCCATAACATCCTGCTCGGAGTACGTGTAACAGTGATTGTAAACAGGGCAGCAGTGATGTTGCTTCACAACATTGACCGCATGAACGACATTGACCAGCTGTGGATGATAGACATCTTCGTACATCGTGACCGGCGGATCATACATCGTTTGTGTAGGGCAGTCCGGACAGAATTCGCCGCCTGACATAGCGCCAGCTACGTTGTTGCTAGGACCCATTCCTGCGCCTGCTAATGCTTGGTGGTAATTCACTAAGGAATCACTCCTTCCTCTTGTGGAGTACACCATATTCTATGCACTGCTTATAGCGGCGGCCTGTACGCTTGACACGGAAGGCCATCGCCTCTTCTTTGCATGCGGGATTGGCACTCGTACGAATGCCACGGAGCAGCAAGTGCCTGGATGCGTACATAGAAAAAGACAGGCATCCCGCTCCCTGTCTGGAACGTAAATGCCTGCCTTATTGTATAAACCGTATTAGAACGCCTTGATCTCGAGTAGCTTGTATACAATGACACCCATCGGTGCGTTGACGTTGATGGAGACCCCGATCTTTTTGCCCAGCAGCTCTTTGCCAAGCGGGCTTTCGTATGAAATACTGTTCTCCGCCACGTTAGCTTCAGCCGGCGCGACGATTTGATACTCAATCTTCTCGTCGAACTCAACATCGTGCAGAATGACCGTTGAACCTATCTGTACCGTGTCCATGTTCGGATCAGCTTCCACAACGCGCGCCGTTGCGAGCATTTTCTCCAAAATAATAATGCGAGTCTCCATGAACGACTGGTCATTCTTCGCGGAATGATACTCGCTATTCTCTTTCAAGTCGCCATAGCTGATTGCCAGCTTAATACGCGCCGCCAACTCCTTGCGCTTCACGTATTTGAGGTCGTCGAGCTCCTCCTGCAGTTTATCATAACCATCCTTGGTCAAAATCATTTCTTCCTTCGCCATCGATCCAGCCCCGTTCCTGTTGATTCTTCTATTTTAACCGATTTGGTCGCACTCGCCTAACTTTTTCATTGTTGACAGAAATCGTTACCCCTATAAGAGCTTACCCTGCACGCTTTGCGTCTTATTCCTCCCCTCCCGATATTAAAAAATCCCCTCCGATCAACAGTGTTGACCGTGAGGGGAATACGATCTGCTCAGGGCAGATCGCGCTTCAGCTGATTAATTGAGCGGCACGTAAATTTGGAGCTCCGAGTCCGCTCGCCCCTCTTGAAAGCGGGGACCGTAGAACTCAAGGTCGAAGCTATGGGTACCGTTCATCTCTCGCAGCGTTTCGCCGGACGCTGGGAGCCACTCTCCATAAATATAGCCGAACGTCTCGCCAAGCAGCTCGGTGGAACCAACATGCGTGAACACGGCGTACCTGCCTCCCGGAATCGTATAGCCGGATACCCCTTGAGGCAAGGCAGACAGATCGGATACTTGCACACCTGCCATGTACGTGAACTGCCCGCTTCGCGCACCTGCTTGCGGCTCATAGAGCTCAAGCCCGTAACAGTGCTCTTCGCGCACTTTACCCGTAATTTGCGGTCACAGCTCGCTGATCGTCTTCCATGCCCCTGCAATATGACGGTCCTTCGACGTATCCGTCTGGCACACGACTCCCGCAACATGCGCAGCTTGAAGCACTTCAATCTTCGCTTCTCTCATCGTACACGCTCTCCTTCGGAATAATTGGGGAGGCTCACCGAATCGCTTCTCGAACGAGCGGATGAAGGACTCATGGCTGCCATAGCCAATATCGAACCCAATTCGCGTCCCAGATTCATCCGTGCTTCTCAGCCGTTGTGCCGCATAAGCGAGCCGCCGCTCACGGATATACTGGGACAACGTCTCTCCCGTGCAGGCGCAGAATAGCCGGTGAAAATGAAACGGCGAGTATCCCGTCAGCCGCGCCAGCTCCTCCAGATGAAGCTCCTCCTGCAAGTGCCGTTCGATGAATTCGGCTACGCGTATAATGCCCGCGTACCGCTGCTCTTCCTTCAATCGGATCACCTCCTCTTATCCTCATTGTAGAGCGGCGCCTCGTGCGGCACCTGACAATCCTTGCGGTCTTGTTACAATAAAAAAAAAGCGCATCCGAGGTAGTGTCATCTCGGATGTGCTCTTCTGCCTGGCATAGGTATGAATGTAATAAAGGGAAGCAGAATCAATAGCGGAGAGGGCGGAATCGTTGTGCAGAAGCGCAGCGATCGGAACAATAATCCGCTCGTGCAGCGGCTGATTCCACCTGACCCATTGATTCACTTTTATACCGAAGCTTTTATTTGCTTACTCCGCAGCTGCCCGCAAGCAGCGTCAATGTCAGTTCCGTGCTCAAGGCGTACGCTGACGCTGACGTCCTGCTTCTTCAATATGTCGTAGAAGTCGCGGATCGAGTCCTGCTCGCTGCGCTGGTATTGGCTGTGCTCATCGACCGGATTGTACGGGATCAGGTTCACATTGACCTGCTGGCGACGATCGCCGATCAGCTCGGCGAGCTCCAGAGCATGCTCCTTCTGATCGTTCACATCCCGCAGCAGGATATACTCTAACGTCACGCGTCGCTTGTTCTTGCTGAGGTAATAGTCGATCGCTCCCATCAGTTCCTCAATCGGAATCGCCCGGTTGATCTTCATAATGCGGGTGCGCAGCTCGTTGTTCGGCGCATGCAGCGATACGGCGAGGTTCACGCCGACATTTCGGTCGGTAAACTCCCGGATTTTGCTGGCGAGCCCGCTCGTCGATACCGTAATATGGCGCGCGCCAATCGCGAGTCCCTTGTGATCCTTAACCACATCGAGAAAATCAATCATATTCTCGAAGTTGTCGAACGGCTCTCCAATGCCCATCACCACGATATGGCTGACGCGCTCGTCATTGCTCATCGCATCAAGATGCAGCTGCACCTTCATAATTTGCCCGACGATCTCGCCCGCCGTCAGATCGCGGCTCTTCGCGAGCAGTCCGCTCGCGCAGAAGCTGCAGCCAATATTGCAGCCGACCTGGGTCGTCACACAGACGGACAAGCCGAACTTGTGACGCATCAATACCGTTTCGATCAAGTTGCCGTCTTGCAGCTTCAGCAGAAATTTAATCGTGCCGTCCGCTGATTCCTGCTTCGTATGCTCGCTCAGCGTCTGGATATCGAAGTGCTCCGCCAGCAGCGCAAGACAGATCGGATTCACATCCGTCATCTCGCCGAAGCTCGTCACCCGCTTCCGATACAGCCAATCCCAGACCGCAAGCGCACGCGACTTCTTGTGTCCGCGCTCCGCAAGCCAGGCCGTCAGCTGCTCGAACGTCAATCCATAGATGGATGGTTTATGCATGATAGATCCTCTTTTCAACACCTTAACATAGTCGTCCCGGTGCACATTCTTTGTTCGTATTGTCCCAAAATTTCAAGGTGAACACAAGCTCTATGCTCCTCACACAAATAAAAGCGTACCGAACTTGCCCGGCATATGGAACTGCACCGCTCCCGTAGACTGCCAAGCCTGATATTCGCGCACACCGTCTACGCTCTCGTCGATGCGGTAGAAGTTCACTTTCCAGCGGAGCCCTTCTTCTAGCCGAGTCTCGAAATTACGAGCTGGAATGCGAATCTCATACAGCAGTTCTTCATCCACTGTCCGACTGACCGATGTGTACAGTCCATCGAAATTCCAGCTGAGATCAATATCGACTGCACGGTGATCTACGTTAGTGATGCGAGCGTCAAACACGATATTTCGCGGGCTCACTTCAAGCTCTAAATAGCCGGTGCCGATACCCCGCTCATCAATAAATACTTCCACGACATCCTGGTTGTACAGCGGCTCGTCCTTCTGTGTATAATCCGATACGATATGCGTGTCTACGCAAAGAAATTGAATCAGCAGCGCTTCATTCGTCCAGCCACACCGCACGCGAGTCCGCTCCGCAGGCGCTTCGCCGCTAACCGTATCCGCAAGCTGGGCCCACTCATGCGGAGCCCAGCCGTCCTGCTCGTTCCATGCTTTGCACTCATAGACTCCCGCCGTGCGGCTATCCACTTCCGCCATCGTTCGATCCTCTCCTTTAGAAAAATCCTTCTCTTTCTCTATCGTAACAGCTTTCACGAGCCTTGGAAGCAACAAAAAAAACTCCCGAAGGAGTTTTTTGTCATTCATAACATTTACGTAAACGTTATATTTCGACCGAAAAAATAGGCTCAACTTTCATTAATGCGCTTCCGCCTCATCAACATGCTTCAGATGCTTGCGGTTCAGCCAGATTAAGATGACGGCCAGAAGGACGAATCCGCCGCCGATGTAGAACGGTGCATGGAAGTCGAACCATTCCGCAAATTTAACCGCATAATATGGTGCAAGCGCGCCGCCGATGAAGCGAAGGAAGCTGTAGGCAGCCGATGCTGTCGGACGCTCGATCGGTGCTGCATTCATAACAGCTGTTGTAATAAGCGTGTTGTTGTTTCCAAGGAAAGCTCCCGCGATAATAACCATCAGAATGATGACAGTCTCATTCGTTGTCCAGTAGCCCATTGCAAACAACGTTGCGGCAAACAGCAGAAGCTGTACACACATAGATTTGATCGTGCCATAGCGCTGTTGTAGCTTCGGAGCGGTAACGACCGACGTGAAGGCAAGCATAAGACCCCAGCCCAGGAACACATAGCCAAGACCGTGTACATCCAAATGATGTATGTGTCCAAGCACAAGCGCTGCGTATACAAGCAGTGTAAAGAAGCCAAAGTTATAGAAGGCTGCGGACAAGCCGAATATGAACAATGCACGGTACTTGAGCGCGCGGAACGGATCCAGCAGCGAAGCTTTCTTCTTCGATTTCACAGCTGCTGCTTGTGCTTTGGCAGACGCCTTCGGCATCATGAACAGAATGAGACAGAACGCAAGCACCATCAGTCCTGCAACACCATAGAACGGAGCGCGCCATGAAACTGCGCCAAGCTCGCCGCCAAGCAGCGGGCCTACGGAGATGCCAAGACCGACCGCGACTTCGAACAAAATGATCGATTTGGCGACGCCGACTCGGGACAAGGAGACAATCGCGGATAACGCTGTTGCGACGAAGAAGGCGTTGCCGAGACCCCAGCCTGCGCGAAGCCAAACAATATCCATAACTTCATCAACGCTTCCGGCAAGCGCGGAGAAAATGGCTATAATGACGATACCGGTAAGCAGCATCCTCTTAATGCCGAGTTTCGCGGAGATGACACCTGTAACGAGCATCGCAATTGCCATAACCGCGTTATAGCTTGTAAACAGCAGCGTGAGCTGACTGTCCGTTGCGTGCAGCTGATCCTTCATCATCGGCAGAATCGGGTCAACAAGACCGAGACCCATGAAGGCGATAATGCTGGCGAATGCGATTGCCCATACCGCGATTGGCTGGTTAAACATACTTTGTTTTGGGGCAGGAGCGCCCCCAGTGGGCGCTTCTGCACGAACGTGTTGGCGTGCTGGTGAAGTCATATTGCATTACTCTCCTTCTTTAATTGGTATAGGTTGGTTCAATGCGTTAGCAACACGCACCTGAAGCTTCTCAATCTCCTTGCGGAACTCCGCAATCTTCTCAAGCTTGATGTCGATCATCGCCAGCTGTTTGTCGAGCATCTCCCCTACTTGAAGCAGCTTCCCCCGCTTCAACTCGGCCTCTTCGGTTTGACGGTAAGCATCCCGATGCTGTATAAGCTCTTCTCGGATGGCAACGAAATCGACCAACTCCTGCAGCGAGAAGCCAAGTACGTCACGAGCGTCAATGAGCTGCTTCAGCCGCTCGATATGCATTTGCGTGTACAGCCTTGTACCGCCATCCGTCCGCTCAGGAGCAGGAAGAAGCCCGAGCTCCTCATAATAGCGAATCGTCCGTTTCGTTAAACCGGACGCCTTTGCGACATCGTCAATTTTGAATCGTTCCACTGATTGTGAATCCTCCCTTCTTAGGCACATAGGTAAAATGTATTTGTCGTTGATCTCATCTTACTCCCATTATAACGTTAACGTCAACGTTAGATTTTGTGTACAAATAGTTCCAACTGAACCAACCAGCAATATTTCTAGTGTGACCTAAATGGGCAAAATGATGCAAAAAGAGCCCCTTTGCAGCCGATGTCAGCCGTAAAAAGGGACTCGATCCGTTACCGCACAACTCGGCCGCTCCAAGCGCTTATGCCGCCCTGCAAATGATTAATATGGCGATAGCCATTCCGGCTCAGCATCCTCGCTGCCGTCTTGCTTCGCATGCCGCTGCGGCAATACAGCATCAGATCGCGCTCCTGCGGAATTTCCCCGATTCTCTGTCCAAGCTGCGATAGAGGAATGTTGATCGCGCCAGGAATGGCGCCGCTTGCGAACTCGGCTGGCTCGCGTACGTCGATGAGCATCGCTTCCGGTGCCGTTTCGAGCTTGCTGCGGAAGTCGACGTCCTTCAGTGTGCGCAGTCCTTTCGTCGGGCCGAATCGCGTATAGGCAAACCACACGATAAGCACTATAAATAATAGATTAATTGCAGTTTCCAATGAGTTCGTGCACTCCTTTCCTTGCTAGTCCTGTACAAGCTCGCCTGTCCAGCTCATAAGGCCGCCGGTCAGGTTGATTACATCATAGCCCCGCTCGCTGAGCAGCTCGCAGGCCAGTCCACTTCGGCCGCCAGCCTTGCACATAACGACCAGCTCGCGTCCTGCGGGCAGCTCATTTAACCGCTCCAATAGCTGACCAACTGGAATATGGACCGCTCCAGCCAGATGTCCTGCCGCCCATTCATTCAGCTCGCGAACATCAAGCATGAACGGCTGCTCGCCTTGGCTTAACTGTGCAGCCAACTGCTGCGGTGAAAGCTCTCGTGCTACTTGAAATGCCATTGTTGTCGTCCTCCTCTAGGTGATTTGTAGCAGGCGTACCTTCAAGGCCGATTATCGGCTCTTCACGAGCAGCTCAATCGCTTCCTTCACCAGCTTGTCCGTGTCCCGCCCCGCAGCCTGCTCTTCCTTCATGCACCGCTGCAAATTCTCTGCGACGATCTGGGCAATCGCTTTATCTGCTGCACCGCGAACGGCGGACAGCTGACTGACCACATCCTTGCATGACTTGCCTTCCTCCATTAAGCGGAGGACACCGCGTACTTGACCTTCCATGCGTCTTAAGCGCGCCTTTAATTCATCCGTATAGTGATAATCCATTTGCTGCGGCCGCCTTTCGGAGCTTTTTGCGTCGATTACTTATACCCCTATGGGTATATTATCGGATGAATGAACCCCTGTCAACGTGCCCTCAGCTAACAAAATAAGGCTGTCCATTCGTCTGCGCTCAAACGCCAGACGAATCGGACAGCCTATTCTAGCGTTCTTAAGATACCCCTGCCGGCTGCCTCACTTGGGGAGCAGCCGACGTGCGCCTTCTTCCGCTGCCATGCGGAATGCACAGCGGCGTTCCGTACAGCGGGTCAGGAATAATGTCGCACTTCAGGCGGAACACCTTCTCAATCAGCGCTTCATCAATGACTTCATCCGGCCGTCCCTGCGACTCAATACGACCGTCACGAATGGCGACGATATGATCCGCATAACGGCATGCGAGATTAATATCGTGCAGCACCATCACAACGGTTCGCTGCTCGTTGCGGTTCATCGCGTCGAGCAGATCAAGCACCTCGATCTGGTGCGTTAAGTCGAGATATGTCGTCGGCTCATCGAGCAGAATAATCGGCGTCTCTTGCGCGATCGTCATCGCGATCCACGCCCGCTGCCGTTGGCCGCCGGAGAGTGCGTCGACCGCACGCTCGGCTAGCTCTGTCATACCCGTTGCTAATAGCGCAGCCTGCACGCTCGCTTCGTCTTCCTGCGACCACTGCTTCAGCCAGGACTGATACGGGTATCTACCCTGCTTCACCAGCTGCAGCACGGTCAGTCCTTCCGGCGTCGTCGGACCTTGCGGCAAAATGGCCAGCTTGCGCGCGACCTCCTTCGTGGACATGCCCGCGATATCCGCACCCTCCAGCACGACGCTTCCCCGCTGCGGCTTCAGCAGCCTCGCCATCGAGCGAAGCAGCGTTGATTTGCCACAGCCGTTGCTTCCGATGAACACCGTTACCTTGCCTTTCGGAATCGACAGATTCAGATCCTCAAATATATAACTGCCGCCATAGGACAAGCTTAGTCCTCTAGCTTCTAATTGACTCATGGCCGTAAGCCTCCTTGCCTCATTGCTAGCTGCGATTTCGGTTCCGATAGAGCAAAAACATGAAGAACGGCGCGCCGATTGCCGCCGTCAAGACGCCTGCCGGCACATCGTTCGGCAGAAATGCCGTTCGCGCAATAACGTCCGAGACGAGCAGAATGAGCGCCCCGAGAAGTGCGCTAACCGGCACGACGCTGCCGAAGGACGAGCCGACTAGCTTCCGCGCGATATGCGGCGCCATCAGGCCGATGAAAGCAATCGCGCCGCCAATGGCGACGGCGGCCCCCGCGAGCCCTACGCTAAGCGCGATGAGCACCAGCCGCTGGCGTTGTACCTGTGCGCCGGCACTGCTCGCGACATCGTCGCCTAGCGACTGGATGTTCACGTTCCTTGCTTGCAGCCATGTAATCGGCAGCAGAATGAGCACCCACGGCAGCAGCGTCATGACATCCTTGTCCCAGGAGGTCCCATAAATGCTGCCCGTCATGAAAGTGAGCGACCTTTGGGCGAGAGCCATCGGTCCCGTAATAATAAGCATATACGAGACCGACTTGATCGCAGCAGAGACGCCGATGCCGACCAAGACGAGCCGCAGCGACTCCACGCCGCGTTTCCAAGCGAGCACATACAGCAGCGCGGTCATGAGGAACGCGCCGGTAATCGAGAACAACGGCAGCCAGTGGACGGATACCGCGCCGCCGAAGAGAAAGATGAACAGCACGGCGCCGAGCGATGCGCCTTCCGTAATGCCCGCCACGTCCGGCGATGCCAGCGGGTTGCGGATGATGCCCTGCAGCACAGCGCCCGCGACCGCGAGCGATGCGCCGACGAGAATGCCGATGACGATGCGCGGCAGCCGCAGCTTCTCGATGATGACTTGATCCATCGGCTTGCCGCCGCCGAGGAGCACCTTAATGACATTCAGCGGCGAGATCGACTGTCCGCCGCTGCCTGCGCTTATAATCGCGGCAGCCAAGCAAAGGGCGAGCAAGAGAAGGGATATCCAGATCGTTCGCTTCTCGATAAGAAGCGAAACCTTCGATGTGCGTAATGATTGATATTTACCCATGGCGCTGTCTGCCTTTCCTAGCGATATAGACGAAGAACGGAACGCCGATGATCGCCGTAGTGACCCCGACAGGGATCTCTTTGGGCATCGCGATGTAACGCGAGCCAAGGTCAGCCGTCACGAGCAGAATCGCGCCGTAAACCGCGCTGTACGGCAAGATCCAGCGGTAATCGGTTCCAACCATATAACGGACAATATGCGGTATGATAATGCCGATGAATGCAATCGGTCCCGCAGCTGCGACCGCGCCGCCTGCAAGCAGTATGATTGCAGCCGCGGCGAACACCTTGATGTGCACCGTGCGCTGCCCAAGCCCTGCCGCGATATCATCTCCCATCGCGAGCACGTTCAAGTGGCTCGGCAGGCATAACGCGATGATCATGCCGACAGCCATATACGGCCATACGGCCTCGAGCTGCGCCATATCACGACCTGCAACAGAGCCGACCAGCCACATGAGGATCTGATCGAACATTTTACCATCCGTCAGCATAACGCCTTGCGTGAGCGATGCGAAGAACGCGGCCATCGCGGCTCCGCTCAGCGTGACCTTGACCGGCGTCATGCCGTCCCGCCCAATGCTGCCGAGGACGAAAACAATCGTGCCGCTTATAGCCGCACCGACCAGAGCCACCAGTGTAAAAGCATGCAGGCCAGATACACCTAGCCATGCGCCCGCAACGATAATAAAGAATGTCGCGCCGGAGTTTACGCCCACCGTGCTGGGCGAGGCGATCGGGTTGCGTGTGATAGCCTGCATCAGCGCTCCTGCAACGGCAAGACTTGCGCCTACGGCCCCTGCAATGAGTGCGCGCGGAACCCGCGTTGTGCGAATAATCAGCTGTTCATTGCTCGTGCCGCCATGGATGATAGAGTCCCAGACGACGCGAAGCGGAATATCGGTAACGCCAAAAGCTATGCTGCATACGAGTGCAATAACGAGTAGAACGAGTGACAACGACAAGTATAAGGCCAGTCTCATAAGTGTGCATTCTTCCAATCTGGGCGAATCTCGTTATGGAGCGCCCTTTTGTACTCGTCAAATTTTAGAGGCATCTTCCCATGTTGTCAATGACACTGATAATCATTATCATATTTTTGTTGACAATTCTTTTCCAAGGGGCGTATAGTTTGTAACTGTCACTGATAATGCTTCTCAACAAAGCTTGTCATTTTGTTCAAAAAAAAGCATCATGCATTAGGAGGAATTATTCATGTTCGCATCACGTACCACATCCACACGCAAGGGCAGCCGCACTGTTCTGTGGACCATCATGACCCTTATTCTGGCTGTTATCGTCGCAGGCTGCGGGAATAGCTCGGGTAGCTCAGACAACTCTAACACCAAGAACAACAACACGGCTTCGAACTCCGAATCCACCAATACAAGCAATGAAGCTGCTGCACCATCTTCCGATAAGGAAACACGTACAGTGAAGCACGCCATGGGTGAAACGCAAATTACGGGCACACCGAAGAAAATCGTCGTTCTGACAAACGAAGGCACAGAAGCGCTTCTCGCGCTTGGCATCAAGCCGATCGGCGCCGTTAAATCTTGGACAGGCGATCCTTGGTATTCGCATATTAAGGATGAGATGGAAGGCGTCACAGTTGTCGGCGAGGAAAGCCAACCGAACCTGGAGCTTATTGCCGGTCTGCAGCCGGATCTCATTATCGGCAACAAGATGCGCCAGGAGAAAGTGTACGAGCAGCTGCAAGCTATTGCGCCTACCGTCATGGCGGAAGACCTGCGCGGCTTGTGGAAGGTCAACTTTAAGCTATATGCCGAGGCTGTTGGCAAGACAGAGGAAGGCAACAAGCTGATCGCTGACTTCGATGCCCGCATTGATGACTTCAAGGCAAAAGCCGGCGACAAATTGAATCAAACCGTATCCGTCGTCCGCTTCATGGCTGGCAAAACACGCGTTTATCATACCAACACGTTCTCCGGCATTATTTTTGATCAAATCGGCCTTGCTCGGACAGAGATGACGAAGAATGCAAAGGACACTTTCGTCGATGAAATCACGAAAGAGCGTCTGCCGGAAGCGGATGCAGACCGGATCTTCTACTTCACGTATGAGACTGGCGACGGCAAAGCGAGCGACACCGAGAAAGAATGGACGAACGATCCGCTCTGGAAGAACCTGAAGGCGGTTAAGAACGGACAAGCATACAAAGTGGACGATGCAATCTGGAACACTGCGGGCGGTATCAAAGCAGCTAACCTGATGCTGACGGACCTGTACAAAATCTATGGTTTGAGCGAATAATAGCGGTATGAGAAAGCGGCCCTTAGCGGGTCGCTTTTTTCGTTGCTGCTTGTGGCGCGGATGAGTATGATTTCCTCCAATTGGCAACAATACGCGTGGGTTTCCAATTCGTATCGAGAGGAGCTTAACGCGCGTGAATAACAACAAGCAGGGCGCAGCCGGAAGCGATACGCCGAGTCAGACGCTGACGACCCGGCAGGGTCATCCCGTCACGGATAATCAGAACATTCGCACCGTCGGCAATCGCGGCCCGAGCACGCTGGAGAATTATCATTTTATCGAGAAAATCACCCATTTCGACCGGGAGCGCATCCCCGAGCGCGTCGTTCATGCACGCGGCGCAGGTGCTCACGGCATCTTCGAGGCCTATGGCAAGGCGGGAGATAAGCCAATAGCCCCTTATACGCGGGCGAAGCTGTTCCAGGAGGCTGGGAAGCAGACGCCTGTGTTTGTGCGCTTTTCGACGGTCGTTCATGGCGGCCATTCACCGGAGACGCTGCGTGATCCGCGTGGTTTTGCAGTCAAATTCTATACAGATGATGGAAACTGGGACCTCGTTGGCAACAATCTGAAAATCTTCTTTATCCGCGACCCGCTTAAGTTTCCCGATATGGTGCATGCATTCAAGCCGGATCCATTGACGAATGTACAGGATATGGAGCGGTTCTTCGACTTCGTTTCGCTGACGCCGGAAGCAACGCATATGGTGACGTTTCTGCTCTCGCCTTGGGGCATCCCTGCGAACTACCGGCAGATGCAGGGCTCGGGCGTTAATACATATAAGTGGGTCAATCAGAACGGTGAGGCGATGCTCGTAAAGTACCATTGGGAGCCGCTGAAGCAGGGTATTAAGAACCTGCTCCAGTCGGAAGCGAATGAGGTTCAAGCGCTCAACTTCAACCATGCGACGCTCGATCTTTATCAGGCGATTGAGGCCGGCGATTATCCCGCATGGGAGCTGTGTGTTCAGCTGATGACTGACGGCGAGCACCCTGAGCTCGACTTCGACCCGCTCGATCCGACGAAGCTGTGGCCGCCGGGGCAATTCCCTTTCCTCCCTGTCGGCAAAATGACGCTGAACCGCAACCCGGACGACTACTTCACCGAAGTGGAGCAGGCGGCTTTCGGCACAGGGGTGCTTGTGGACGGGCTCGACTTCTCCGATGACAAGCTGCTGCAGGGCCGCACCTTCTCGTATTCTGATACGCAACGTCACCGCGTCGGAACGAACTACTTGCAGCTGCCTATCAATGCTCCGCAGACACATGTGGCGACCAATCAAAGCGGCGGGCAGATGCAATATCGACCGGATCGCGCTTCCGGACAGAACCCGCATGTCAATTATGAGCCTTCCTCGATGGGCGGGCTGCAGGAGGCGGCGAGGCAGGGCAGCGACCATGAGCCGCACTATGATGCGAAGCTGACTCGCCAGAAGCTGGACCGTACGAACGACTTCAAGCAGGCTGGCGATACGTTCCGCGCCTTCGATCCCGTGGAGCAGGACGAGCTTATTGGCAATCTGGTCGGCGCTCTGTCGATATGCAAGAACGATATCCGCGAGCGGATGATCGGCTACTTCACCGAAGCGGACGCCGACTACGGACGGCGCGTGTCGGAAGGCTTGCGCCATGCGGACCAAAGCCGCACCTTGAGCGGGCAGTCGAAGCCGGAGCAAGCGGTGGATAAAGCGAAGCAGCTCGGCCACGAGAGCGATGGGTACTAAGGCATCCTGGGGGTGCTAGAAAGCTCTTACCCGTATCCCCGGCCGATTTCATCAATGTAGGGTACTGAGTACTCCCCTTCACCGTTTTTACGACCGATTTCGTCGATGTTGGGTACTAGCTACTCCTCTTCATTGGATCGCCGGCTGATTTCGCCGATGTGGGGCACTGGCTACACCCCAAAGAAAAAGGCGCCCCCGAGGGACCGCTTTTAGTTGAGAACACGCGCTCAGGCAGGAGGAGACCACCCGCCGACAACGCTGCTGCGATGACCACAAACAGAGAAAGCAGTGACCCCGCGGGTCACTGCTTTCTCTGTTTTCACACCATTATTTTACCGAACCAGCCACTGGTTGATCTGCCGGATCCTTATCCGGCAGCTGCTTCACATAGCTGTCTGACAGATTCAACAGCTTAAGCGTCCGGTTGTACTGACCGTTCGTGATGCCTTCCTGCTCACTGATGCTTCCATTCGCAAGCGAGTAGTTCGTGCCGTCCTCATACGCGATACCTGGCAGGAACAAATAATCGTTTGTAATGACCGAGCCCGAAGGCAGGAAGTGGCGCATCGGGATCATATCGGACGGCTGGTTCAATAGATCCTGCCCAAAATGAATCTGGCCGTCCAGCGATACGCCCGTCAAGTTTGCTACTGTCGGCAAAATATCCACTTGGCCGCCCATCTCCGAAACCACCTTCGGATACGTTACGCCTGGCGCATGCATGACAAACCCGATCTTGAACATATCCGGATAGCTGTATTCATGGCCCAACATCTCTGCTGCCAGCTCTTTCTCCTTGCGATCGAGCGAGTAGAGCGACAAGCCTTGATGGTCACCGTAGAACAGAATGACGCTGTCATCCCATAGGCCGCTCTCTTTCAACCCTGCGATGAACTGGCCGAGCGCGTAATCCGCATAGTTCTGCGCGCGGATATAGTTGCCTACTAGTGTACCCTCGAAGCGCTCCGGAAGCTGCATCTTGTACTTCGACTCCGGAATGTCGAACGGGTGATGCGAGCTCATGGAGATGACTTGCGCATAGAATGGTTGATCGCTCTCGTCCATCTTCGTAAGCTCCGGGATCACCTTCTCATATAGCACTTCATCCGATGAGCCGAAAGCGACGTGATCGTCATCGCCGAAGAACGATTGATCATAATATTTATCCCAGCCGATTGCGCTGTACAGTTCCTTCCGGTTCCAGAACTCTACGGCGTTCGTATGGAACGTAGCCGTCGTATAGCCGTTCGCGTGCATCAGCTTCGGCAAGCTCGGCAGCGCCTTGGAAACGTTCTGATCCGTAGCCGCCTCATGCTTCGGCACATAGAGCGATGTGTTTACCACATACTCGGCATCCGAGGTAGTCCCCTGCCCGACCATCGTATAGAAGCGGTTAAAGTGGAAGTTATCCGCTGCCAGCTTGTTCATGTTCGGCGTAATTTCCTGACCATCGATCTTGAGGCCGATGAGGAAATCCTGGAACGATTCCATCTGGAGAATGATCACGTTCTTGCCTTTGTCTGCACCGTAGTACTTCGGCTGCAACGGCTGCTCCACGCCTTTGAGCCTATCGATCTCACTTTGCGTAATTTGATCCATCGGCACGATATCTTCATCTGCCGTCGTATCCGCGAAGATCGTGTACACCTCGTAGTTGAGAATGCCCATCTCTTCCGCCTGTTTGTTCTCGTTCATGCTGGCGCGGTTCGGCCAAATGTTAAGCAAGCAGAGCATAAGCGATACGACGAACAGTGCGATGATGCCCCTCTTCTTCATCAACGGGCGGCTGCTGACAGCCTGCTGGTACGAAATGTTCTTCGGTCGCCACAGAATGAAAGTAAGCACGATAATATCGACAAAAATAAATAAATAATACGGGTCCAGCAAAGAATACGTACTGTTGCCGACCTTCGTTACTTTATCGGCTTGTCTCAGCGCGTGATACGTAACGATAATTCCGTAATATTTGTAATACATGAGGACGGTAAAATATAACAGCGTGGTCAATAAATTCACGACCATGTAATATAGCATTTTTCTTTTGGTCGCCAGCCACTCGATTAAGCAGAAGATGACCCAGAAGAACGGAATTTCCGTCACAATCGTCATCCATGACGGCCCTTCGTCAAAGACGACCGACCAAGCGAGAAGTCCTTTGATTAATAGAATGATTGTAAAATAAACAAATCTGCGGTTAAGCAGCCTTCTTATAAAAGGCACTTCGCATCAACTCCTCTAACGTTTGTTGCTCTATACACTTCCACCGACGACATGAGCAAGCTCGCACAAATGCAGCTGCGGCGGCTTCGGCAGAACGCCGAGCACCGTAGCCATAATGCCGAGCGGATATCCCTTGGCAAACGAACCGAGCACCTCTCTCTTGCACATGCTCGCCCGGAAATGCCTATTTGTATTGAACTGACCAATATTGACAGCAAGCGGCTGATCGACACTCAGCAGCAAGCTTGTAGATACATAACCCGGTTGTTTGCGCATATAGGGGAGTGTATGCTCGAAGTGGGCAATCAGTTCTTCTCTTTTCTCTGGAGCAAACTGAAAAATATTCACAAAATGTGATAATTTCGACCCCTGTTCAATTGCCGTGTAGCCCTGATCGGACCTGTGATCGCTAATTTCGACCGTATAACGATTCGGCGCCGCCGACTCCTCCTCGGTCGTGTTGACATGCGCAAGCGAGATAACATGCTTGCCCCTAGTCGCACGCAAAATAGCGCCGCTCTGTACCGAGCCATCATGCCAAACCCGGTCAATGGCGCTTATCGCATGGCGCACCTCTTCTTTCTGCTTGTGCCGATACGGTGCAGGCAGCACCTTCATGCGGACAAGCTGTCCGACGCCTTGCCTCAATTGCAGCACCGAATTCAATTCGCCTTCCATCTGTTAATCACCCCGCAATTTGATCGCTCACTTGTATCATGCATTGATTGTCCGCCCAATTAGTTGTAAGATACAACTATCGTTATGATTGTATTATACAAGTTTTTGAGCTGTCAATTACAGTTCAGATGTTGACAAAAATGTGAATAAGCGGTGAACGAATATGACTATAGATAACAACGCCTTTCAGCTGCTCCAGCAGGAGATGGCCATCTTCATACGGCGGGCGGAAGCAGCCCGCATTGCTTATTTGAGCGAGCATGATTGTGATCGCTCTACCTATCTATTGCTGCAGCATTTGAAGAAGAACGGGCCTGTCGGCATGAAAGCATTGTCGACATCGCTGCAGCTTGATATTTCAACAGCGAGCCGGCAAATTGCAGCGCTGGAAACGAAGGGCTTCGTCGAGCGCACCTCCGACCCGAAGGATGCGAGAGTGAGCCTTCTGCAATTGTCTGACAGCGGCAGCAGCTTCCTACTGCGAGCGAAAGAGCTTCGCCATCAGTTCTATACGCTTCTGCTGGAAGATTGGTCGCAAGCAGAGTGTGAACAATTCGGCCATTTGCTCCAGAAGTTTAATCAGACCGTCGAACAGTTTCGACAGCGAAAGATTTCCCTATTAAAGGAAAACGGAGAATAATGTCGAATAAATTCATTACCAGAATCGGCCTATAATAGGCAGAATGGAGTCCTGTGTAATGAATACAATTCGTGACTTGATTATTAATCTCTCAATATTATCTGTATTTATTGTAATCGCCGGACAATTGTTCTACTACAAAGATGGGTATATTGCCCGCACTTGGCGTTATAAACTGGCCGTTGGCGTTGTCCACGGCCTTTTTGGCATCGTGCTTATCCTCTTCGGCGCCGCGCTGGATGACCGCCATGTCATAGATTCCCGGTTTCTAGCGATCCTCATGTCAGCCTATTTTGGCGGGCCAATCTCATCGGTCACCAGCGCCATCATAATTACCTTATTTCGAACGATACAGGTGCCTTCCCTCTTCTTGACCGTCCTCTGCGCCAACATGATTATTGCGCTCGGCTGTGGATTTATCTCGATTAAGCTGCGCTCGCATACACGCAAGTGGCTCTATATGCTGCTTTTTTTATCTACCGTGCTCGTTGTCGATTATGTCTTTGTCTTCAACTTCCCGCTTCAGCCTTATCTCCCTGAGCACCTTTCCATTAATCTCATTGGCGGGGCATCAACAGCGCTGCTCTGGCGCTTCTTCAGGCGCAATCGCGAGCTCGCCAATCAGATGGAGCTGCTGAAGAATGAATATCACGAAGTCATTCGGCTGCAGCCCGGCCTCATCTATAAAGTGGCGGTGCATTCTACCCGTTATAAATGCACGATGATAACCGGTCAGCTCATGGATACGCTTGGACTGAAGGCATCAGAAATCGTCGGGCTGTATTGCGATGATATTCAGACTTTGCCCAAAGAGTTTATTAATCAGCTGCAAAGCCACTACGACGAGGTACTCCATACGGGTGAGAAGTCCGGATTCGAAATCAACATCGCAGGAGTCGACCTCCTCGTTGCCATACAACCGGTATTCCGGGATGGTCTTGTGAAGGAACTTATTGTCTTCTTTACTGATATTACCGAGCGCCATAAGCGGATTCTCGCCGATGAAGCGAATCAGGCGAAGAGCCAATTCCTCGCGACGATGAGCCATGAGATCCGCACACCGCTGAGCGGTATTATTGGCTTAACTCAAATTTTGATGAACACGTCGCTCTCTAGCGTGCAGCGCGAATATCTGTCCAAGATTAACTCGGCTTCAAACGCCCTCCACTCGATTATTAACGATATTCTGGACTTCTCGAAGATTGAAGCTGGCAAAATCGAGCTTGAGCATGTCCCCATTCAGCTTGATGACTTCTTCGGCAAGCTCTCGGACGTGACTGGACTGCTTATCGACAATAAGCCGATAGAGGTATTGTTCGAAATTACGGACAACTGTCCAAGCGCCTTTATTGGCGACCCGCTCCGACTGGAGCAGATTATGCTCAATCTGTGCGGCAATGCACCGCATACAGCAAGGAAGGCGTCTGACGGCCTTCGTTCATCAGGCCCGCCTTCGTAAATAACTCGGGAAACGACAGCAAGAGCGGAATCGTAATGAGAGCCGAGAACAGATAAGCTGCGGAAAGCACCAGTACGGCCGGGAGTCGATTAACACGGAATTGATTGAACAACACGAATGCCGTAATAAAGTTAAAACAAATAACCGTTGAGGTTACAGTGGGGAAAAAGCCAGGCGTATCCATCGTCTTGATATGCGCAACCGGTAAAATACACAATGAAATCAGCACGAGAAAAGCACCAACCAGAAAGGCCGATCTTCGCTGAGAAGAGCTTGTCGGCAATGTCATTAATGTAAGCGCATTGCTGTCTTTGACCGAGTTAGCCTCCATCGTTACCCTCCTAGGATGTGAACATGAAATTTACATTAATTGTTTATATTCGACTATATTCGACATTTTCCATCACATTCCTTTCATCACTGAAAGTTAATATTTAAATCATTCCTGGACCTTTAGTCTAAGGCCAAACATGTCCAATCGAGCAGAAAGGCCATCCCCTGGAGGATGGCCTTCTTTATCTTATAAATCCGCAATCAGCACATCAATATCTGCGTTACTCATGTGCTGCTCCTCTCCAAACCGGAACACTCTTCCTCGGTTGAATTAAGCCAACGACAGCTGCCAACTCACACCAAACTGATCCTGCACCCAGCCGAACTTACGGCTGAACGGGTATTCCCCGAGCGGCATCAGCACAGAACCGCTCTTCGACAGCATCTCATAAGCGCGCTCAATCTCAGCTTCCGTCTCGCATGTCACAAAGTGGGAGATTGATGGTGTAAACGTGAATGCATGTTTTACAAAACTGTCGCTACACATGAACATTTGATCGCCTAGCTTGAACGACGCATTCATGACGTTGCCCTCCGGACCAGGTCCGCCTGCTTCGTATTTAAGCATACTTACAATTTCCGATTTGTCGAATACGGAGATGTAATAATTCATTGCTTCTTCGGCTCTGCCTTCAAACATAAGAAACGGCGTAATTTTCGGTTGCTTGGCTTCCAAATCTTTCAGCTCCTTATTTTGGGGAATATAGGACAAGTATACCTTACGCCGCACCATGTTTACAGCGGTATTGCGGTGCCCAGCGCTTCGCATCACGCTGCACTTGTAGTACTATTAAAGCTGTACAATAAGAACCGATAGGATGTGCTTATGATGACAAATATTCAAGCTGAATTGGAGCGCCTGCTGAAGCAAGAGCAGGACTTGCAATTTACTACTTTTACGAACGAGACAGCTTTTGAGATTGGCACGAGAATCATTCAGAAGGCGCAACAGGAGCAGAAGGCGATTGCAGTTACGATCGTACGCAATGGCGAGCTTCTCTTCCATACAAAGATGAACGGCACAACTGCCGACAATGATCTGTGGATCAAGCGAAAACAAGGCGTCGTGCACCACTTCGGCCACAGCTCGTATTACATGCATGTGAAATTTAAAGCAGAAGGCGGCTCGGTTGAAGGCGCTTGCCTCGATCCGAAGCAATACGCAGCAGAAGGCGGCTCGTTCCCGCTGCTCATTAAGAACGTCGGTGTTGTTGGTACGATCTCCGCATCCGGGCTGCCTGGCGATCAAGATCATCAAATCATCGCATCGGTACTGGAAGAGTACCTCGGCGCTCAATAAGACTTATTTCTGAAGGGGTCAATGACATCATGAGAACACTTGTCGTACTCGCCCACCCGAAGCTGCATGAATCGCGTGTGAACCGGATGTGGAAGGAGAGATTGCAGCAGGAACCGTCTATTACCGTGCATGATCTGTACGAGACTTACCCTAGCGAAGTCATTGACGTAGAACAAGAGCAACAGCTCCTTCTACAGCATGACCGGATCGTCTTCCAATTCCCGTTCTACTGGTATAGCACCCCGTCACTTCTGAAAAAGTGGCAGGATGAAGTGTACACGTATGGCTTCGGATATGGCTCAGGCAATCAGCTAAAGGGCAAAGAGTACATGCTCGCCATCTCCGTAGGACGCGCAGAAGAATCGTACCGTCCAGAAGGCGAAAGTCTCTACACGCTGGATCAGCTGCTTCTGCCGCTGAAGGCAACCGTTCTGCTGACCGAGATGCGGTATGTGGAGCCGTTCGTCGTTTACCACGCACCGCGTATGAACGATGAGGAAATAACAGCGAGCGCGGACCGACTGGCTGCTTTCTTAACTTCCCCGGCCCCGGCTGACGCACTTATAGCCAAATAATAAAGCAAGCCCAGCACCTGCGTGAGCGGTACTGGGCTTTCGCTATTTCGCGCTTACTTTCGCTTACTTTCGCTTACTTGCGCTTCATTGCGCATCATTGCGCTTCATTGTGCGTCGCTTACTCCACTTGCTTCGGAGCAGCGAGCGTAATCATCGTCCCTTCGCCCGGAATCGAGCGAATGACGAGCTGCCCGCCAATGCCACGCGCACGCTCCTCCATACTGAACAACCCCACACCTTTGCGCTCCACTTCACGGACGAAGCCGCGCCCATTGTCGGCAATACGCGCATGGACGAAGTCTCCTTCCTCCCACAGCTCCACTGCCGCTTCGGACGACTCCGCATATTTGCCGATATTCGTCAGCGCCTCTTGAATAATCCGGTAAAGCGCTGTTTCCACGCGCGGGTCGAGCCGCTTGCGAAGCTCGCATTGAAGCTGCACGCGAAGTCCATAATGCCGCTTGAAATTGTCGATATACGTGCGAATTGCCGGCACAACACCAAGATCATCGAGCACGGACGGACGCAAATCCCATGCGAGGCCGCGCACCTCCTCGACGATGTTCGTCACCGTTCCCCGAATCGCAGACAGCTCAGCCCTATAGCTGCCTTCTTCGCCGATTAGCCGGTCCAGCTGAATGACAAGCCCGAACAAGCTTTGGCCGATGCCATCATGCAGCTCCAGCGAGAATCGCTTGCGCTCCTCCTCCTGAATGTGCATCACCCGCATCATCATCCGCTTCAGCTCTTCCTCCGCCACCTTCAGCGGCGTCACTTCGCTGCGAATCGCCAAGTACTGATAGGGCTGCCCTGCCTCATCCAGAAACGGCATTATCGTCGTATGGACCCAGTAGTAGGAGCCGTCCTTGGCCCGATTCTTAATCTCGCCGCGCCATACGGAGCCAGCACGAATTGTCGCCCACAGCTCACGGAAGAACATGCTGTCATGGTGGCCCGAATTAATAATGCGATGATCCTGACCGAGCAGCTCGTCGCGACTATACTTGGAAATTTCGCAGAATCGATCATTAACGTACTGGATGACACCACGGCGGTTCGTCACGGCTACGATGGACGACTCGTCAAGCGCCAGCTTCACGTCTGTCAGCTGCTGCAGCATATGCTTCAGGTCTTCGCGGAACGACGAATCTTGAATATGGTCGTCCAGCTCGCGCAGCAGCGCGCTGACCTTATGTCCGATTACTTCTGGATATGCACGCTCACTACTCAAAGTTCAGCAGCCCCTTCTTCAGCGCATATCGGACGAGATCAGGCCTAGTGCGGAGGCCGAGCTTGTCCATCAGATGGCTTTTGTGGGACTCGACGGTCTTGACGCTCAGTATCAGGTTCTCAGCGATTTCCTTATTGGCGTACCCCTTCGCAATCCAGACGAGCACTTCCCGTTCCCGCTCGGACAGCGTCTCGTAGGAGTCGGTGCTCTCCCCATGCTTCACCTTCTCCAGGTAATCGAGCATAAGCCGCTTCGTCGCTGTTGGATAGAGGTAGGCATCCCCAGCCGCAACCGACTGAATCGCGATGATCAATTCCTCATGCGGTGCACTCTTCAAAATATAGCCGGAAGCGCCCGCGTGAATCGCCCGGAATAAATATTCATCATCATCATGCATCGTCAGAATGAGCACATTCGTGCTCGGCAGCAGCTTCTTCAGCTCCTGCGTCGCCGACATGCCGTCCCGGCCATTCGGCATGCTAAGGTCCATCAGCACTACATCTGGCGTTAGCTCCTGTGCCAATCGAATGGCCTCATTCCCGTCAGCTGCGTCGCCTACGACATGGATACCGTATTTCTCATCGAGCAGCAGCTTCAGACCGGAGCGCACAACAGCATGGTCGTCCACGATTAATATTCGAATCATTGCATGTCCCCCCTAGGGACTACCGACATCGGAATCAGTGTTTTTCCCCTATATATTCAGTGAATTCCCTAATATCCCCTTGCTCGATCTTCAGGTAGGATGAGAAGAACACCTACAAGAGGAGCGACTACAGCTATGATTAAAGTGAATAATGCCCGGCAGAAACAGCTGGATTACATAGGCATTACCTCGGAAACACTCGCATTCTTGAAGTTACACGAGCAAACGTTCCAGCAAATTACGGGGCTAGTCGTGGACGAGCTGTACGCTCGTATTGAGAAGCAGCCCGAGCTGGCTGCCATTATTACGGCCCACAGCACGATTGAACGATTGAAATCGACGCAAATCTGGTATTTTCAAACGATGACTGCCGGGCTGATTGACGAGGCCTTCATTGAGAAGCGCCTCTTTATCGGCTCCTTGCACTCGCGCATCGGACTCACGACGGAATGGTACCTCGGTACCTATATGTTATATCTCGACATCGCGACTCATTATTTGATGAGCGCTGTGCCGGATCAGTGGCTCCCAATTATTCAAGCATTGTCCAAAATGTTCAATTTCGACTCCCAGCTCGTTCTCGAAGCATACGAGAAGGATGAGAAGGCGCTTGTCCAACAGATGGCCGACGATCGCCAGCAGATGATTACGACGATCAGCTCCGCTGTTCAAGAGCTCGCAACGATGATGATCGAACTAACAGGCAGCACGCAAACCGTAGCTGAGACAGCAACGCATACTGCACAGCTGCAAGAGGACTCGCTAGGCAAAGTCGAGCAGCTGAACGCGCAGATGAAGGACATTCAGCTGATGGGCGGCGTTATTCAAGAGGTCGCGGATCAGACGAACCTGCTTGGCCTCAACGCAGCTATTGAAGCGGCGCATGCCGGCGAGAGCGGGTACGGCTTCGAAATCGTCGCGCGGGAGATCCGCAAGCTGGCGCAGAGCTCCAAGCAATCGTCGAAGACGATTCATGAGAAGCTGCGCGACATGAATGCGATCATCGGCGATGTGAAGCAGCGTAACGATGAGACCGTGAAGCTAGCGCGTGCCCAAGCCGAGAGCTCGAAGGAGCTGGCAAGCTTCGTGAGCATGATAGAGACGATTACAGATGAGCTAAGCAAGCTGTCCTAGCAGCTACCGAGAGAGAGCCGCAAGCAGGCTCTCTTTGTTCGTTTGCCGCCGCTAAACCAGATGGTGAATCTGCAGGTCCTTCTTGTATTCTCTTAAGTACTCCGCCAGCAGCCTCCGGTGGCACTGATGCGGCTTATGCTCGCTGCACAGGAGACAGACCGTCTCCCCTTTCCCGAACAGCTCCTCTATCTTCTTCTCAATCTGCCGCTTCGAAATAAGATCGATGAACAGCTTCTCGAACTCCTCCCACGACACTTGCTTCTGCTTGATGGCTTCAAGCAGCTCCTTCGGCGGGGCAAGATCAAGGTCATGCGTATACCCAATATTGACGAGCTCCAGCACATAGCTGAGGTCGTCCTTCTTGGCATAGCCCGCAAGCTGCGATACATTGTTCAGCCGCGTATCGACCACCTTCGTTACTTGGTGCTCGTGCAAATGGGTGACAAAGGTACGCAATGATTTTTGCGCGAAACCGATCGTGTACAGCGGTTTATCGGACATTGTGCAGCGCCTCCAGCGCGGCCATCTCATCCAGCAGGAAGAAGAACTGCTTGCCTTGATTGCTCTCATAGATGAAATCCTTCAAGCTCTTGCTGCTATATTCGCTAAAGTCGCCGACAATCGCAAGATTCACTTTGTAGTTCGTAAATTTCTGCAAAATATCACCGGCCAGCTTCGTGCTTAGGTCGAAGAACGGCTCGGCTACAGCCGACTTATGAATGAGAATCTTGTAGCAGCCGTCGTAGTTATACGACACGGTTGCCATCAGATCAAGCGCATCCTGCACGCTGCCGATAACGACATCTTCACTTTCAATTATGGCTACCTTGGAGCTGCTGCTCAGATTTAAAGTAATATCCACTAGCACTTACCTCCCGATTACATGCTATCGTTCTCTATCCATTATAGCTGTTTGTGATGCCGAAGCGGAATGAGTAAACTAGAGCTATATAGAGTTACATAAGGAGGCTTTCCACGATGAGTGAGGTAACACCCACAATGGAGATTGGAATAAGTACATTTCTGGAGACGACGCCAGACCCGGCGACAGGCCGCATCATGAGCCACGCCGAGCGGCTTCGCAATGCGGTGGAGGAGATGGTGCTCGCCGATCAAGTCGGCCTCGATGTATACGGCATCGGAGAGCATCACCGCCCGGACTACGCGGGCACAGCGCCTGCCGTTGTGCTCGCCGCAGGTGCAGCGGTCACGAAGCGAATCCGGCTTACAAGCGCTGTAACGGTGCTGTCCTCGGACGATCCCGTTCGCGTCTATCAAGCGTTCTCGACGCTCGACGGCATCTCGAATGGGCGTGCGGAAATTATGGCTGGCCGCGGCTCGTTCATTGAGTCCTTCCCGCTGTTTGGCTACAGCCTGGACGATTATAATGAGCTGTTCGAAGAGAAGCTGGAGCTGCTGCTTGCCATTCGCGAATCGGAGAAAGTGAATTGGCGCGGCGGTCACCGCCCAGCCATTGAGAATCTCGGCGTCTATCCGCGCTCCGTGCAGAATCCACTCCCGGTGTGGATTGCCAGCGGCGGCAATACCGAATCAGCCGTTCGCGCTGGGCTGCTCGGGCTCCCGATCGCATTCGCGATTATCGGCGGCATGCCGGAGCAATTCGCTCCGCTGGTAGACCTGTACAAGCGAGCCGCTGCATCGGCCGGACATGACCCGTCGAAGCTGCAAATCGCGACGCATTCGCACGGCTTCATCGGCGATGACAATGACCGCACGGCGGAGCTGTTCTACGCGCCGACCGCCGCGCAGATGAACGTCATCGGCCGCGAGCGCGGCTGGGGCGGGGAATATACGCGAGCGACATATGATGCCGCGCGCAGCTTACGCGGCGCTCTCTATGTCGGCGATCCGGAAACCGTCGCCGAGAAGATCGTTCTACTGCGCAAGAACCTTGGCGTCACGCGGTTCTTCCTGCACGTGAACGTCGGCACAATGCCGCATAAGGAAGTGCTGCACGCCATTGAGCTGCTCGGCACGAAGGTCGCGCCACTTGTACGCCAGGCGCTAAGCAAATAAGGAGGAGGCATAACAGTAGATGTCCATGTCCACAGGAATTGTTGCCATTGCTACTTACCGCCCTCACCCCGGCAAAGAAGAGCAGCTGAAAGATATAGTGAGACGGCACTTGCCGACACTACGCGCCGAAGGGTTAATTACAGAGATGACGCCGCTTCATCTGCAGGCAGAAGACGGGTCTATCCTTGAAATCTTTGAGTGGGCGTCCGCAGAAGCAAAGGATGCCGCCCATCGGTCGCCCGCCGTCCGTGAGGTGTGGGGCGTCTTGATGGAAGTGGCAGAGATGACAGCACTCGCGAGCCTCGCGGAGGCCGCTCAGCCGTTCTCGAACTTCCGCAAGCTGGAGCTGTAAAGCAGCTGGCGGCTTTGAGCTGATGACTAGCGGCTGCAGACTCCCGTTAGCCGCCCGCTAGAATTGCAGCAGCAGCATTAAGTACACCATGAGCGCCGCCCCCATGAAGGCGGCGAATTTATAGTTCGGCCGCGCCAGCTCGAAGACGGTTCGCTTAAATAGCCCCGACAGCAGATTGTTCACTGCTGACGCTGGCGAAACGGTATTCGAGACGGCCCAGCTGCCGAGCAGCAGCACGGCCATATAGATCGGAGTAGCGCCCACGCTGTGCGGATCGACGCCATTCGCGAAGACGCTGACGAGCACGATCGGGTGCAAGCCAATTATGGATGTACCGGCGATGAGCACGATCGCGAGGAGCGAGAACGCTACGGCCATCGGCAGCGGAATGTACGCTAGCAGCTTCGGCACAAACGCGCCGAAACCGACTGCGCCAACGGCTCCGCTGAAGAAGCCAGCGGCGAGAAATAGCGTAATCTCTTTCTTCAGTGCAGGCAATGTAACCGTCAGATGATTAGTCAGCCCTTGGCGATACGTCGCCATCGATCCTTTGGCGATGCACCAGATCAGCGGGAAAATGACGGCGGACATGCACGTAATAATGACCATCGGCACGTCGATGAGCGGCTCTAGCAGCAGAATGACACCAATGGCGCAAATCAGATAGACAGCAAGCCCGACTGGAAATGCAGCCTTGTTCTTGTCTCCCGAAAGCTCCTTCACATCCTCCGCCTCATCCGCCAATTCCTCTCCAACTTGCTTCAACTTCGCGTAATCCATCACGAAACTGACAATAAGAGTGAGCAGTGACAGTACGATCAGATAAGGCAGCAGCGCCGACCAGTTCAGCTTCAGCGCCGACGTCACAATCGCCATCGCGGCAAAATACGGCGACCAACAGATCGCCCCTGCAAATCCCCGATTCAGCGCACCGGCAAGCAGTCCCTCCATCTTCGGCCTCGGTTTGACGAAGGCAAGATGGTACACGACCGGAATCGAGCCCACGTTAATGAACGCCCCCATAATTTGTGTCAGCAGCTGCGTGCCGACAAACATGACGCTGCCGCTCCTAAGACTCGTATCATAGAACTTTCTGAGCGCTTCGACATACGCCGGAATACGCACCGGAATGCCGAACAACGGCGCGAAGACGAACAGTGTCACCAGTGTCGCATTAATGCCCGCCGACTCAAACCAGACGCGGGCGCTCGCCTGCTGGACGATTAAGAGCACAGCGCCTCCAGCGATAAAAGCAGAAGTGAGCCATAGCGTCATGCCCCGCAATTGCGGCAGGAGCAGCGCCATGGCAATGAAGACGAGTCCGCCTAGCGCCCAAACGAGTGAATCTGCGCTTGTCAGCTGTGAAGCGATGAAGACAGCGGCGAGTGCGAATATAAGTAAACGGTAGATTTTCAACATATGATCTCAGTCCCTTACTATAATTAAAGCCATTATTTCCCTATCATAACTCCATCTGAAAACGAAGCATAGCAGAAGAAGCCAGCCATGGCGGCCGGCCCCTAGTTGCTCGTGCTATAGAGATCCCCAGTACAGCCGAGTCTCGTAATCGAAATTCACGTAACCATTCTCATGGTGACGATCATATAGCTCCCTTAGAGCAGTCATCATCGGTTCATATTTCGGATTACCGGACACCGGAACGAAGGATGAAGACAAGAGTCGTCCGCTGAGGCCCTCATAGTCGAACCGTTGCTGATTCGCAAACCGTACCTCATGCATATCCCCGGACCGGAAGAAGGCAGCGAGCGCTTCGGGCAAAATATTTTTCTGATGAACGGTCTTGTAGTCCGTGCCGTACGTTTGCAGCAGCTGCTCATATCCTTCTCGAAACGGCGTACCCTCGGTAAGCAGCGTGTTCCAGATGAGTACAACCTTGCCGTCGCCCGGACGCAGGATTCGCTTGAACTCGGCTCCCGCAAGATCACGGTCGAACCAGTGGAACGACTGAGCACAGACGATGAAATCGACCGACTGGCCCTCGAGGCCGGTCGCTTCTGCGGAACCTGTCGCCGCCCGAAAGCCGCCCACGGCGCCAAGCCGCGCCACCGCTGCCTCGCGCATCGGCTCGTTCGGCTCAACGGCAACAACCTGACTCCCCCGCTCAAGCAGCAGCTCGGAGAAAATGCCCGTTCCCGCGCCGACATCAGCGATCGTACTATGACGTGAAAACCCAACCGTATCGTACAAATAATTGATAGCCGCTTGCGGATAGGTCGGACGGTATTTCACATAAGCGTCCACCCTGCCCGAGAACCGATCCTTGCTGTCCATCGTTGCTCCACGCTCCCGTTGTGATTTTAGTCGAACTGCCAGCAGCTCAGGCTTAGGCTTCCTAACTGGTAACTACGGTGAATGAGTGTCGCCTTCCGGTTCTCATCGCCTGCACCCATTGCCAAGAACAGTGGAATGAAGTGCTCGGTCGTCGGTACCGACTCTACTGCAAACGGCGCCTGCTCGCGGTAGTGGAAGAGCGCTTCTGTGTCCCAGCTCATAAGCTTGCCCTCCAACCACTGATCGAACTGGGCCGCCCACTCGTCTGCCTCTGCCGCCCGCCAATTCAATCGGCGCAAATTATGAACCGTGCCGCCGCTGCCAATAATAATGACGTCTTGCTCCCGCAGCGCTCCTAATGCTTTGCCAATCTGATACTGTTGTTCATTCGTCAGCATCGGGTTAACGGATAGCGCGATAACCGGAATGTCCGCTTCCGGATAAATCAGCTTTAGCACCGCCCATGCGCCATGATCAAGTCCTCTCGACTCATCGAGCTCACTTGGAATGCCGTGCTGTGTGAATAGCGCCTGGATTTGCTCGCTTAACGCGCGGTTGCCGTTCGCTGGATACGTCATTTGGTACAGCTCATCCTGGAAGCCAGAGAAGTCGTAGATTGTGCTGTACGTGCCGACTGCGCTAACCTTCTGCACCGACGTTTCCCAGTGGGCGGAGAAGAGCACAATCGCCTTCGGCCGCGGCCTCGTAGAAGCAAAATTTTTCAGAAAATCGCTATAAGCATGCTGTTCCAAAACAAGTGAAGGCGCACCGTGCGCGAAGAAATAAGCTGGCATCATGGTCGTTTCTCTCCCTTTATGTGAGTTCGATATATATTAGCATAAACAATTTAATTTCTATATAACTAATATTATGCTTGGAGTGCTAGCAAGTCAACTTGGAAATTGTTAATATCAACTTATATTTTGTATCACAAATAGTTGAGTTAGGGTGAACATAAAGTATGGATATCGGCTCTTCGATTCGAGCGATCCGCAAGCGCAAGCACATCACGATTGCCCAGATTTGCGAGGAAACCGGCTTGTCGCAAGGGTTTCTCAGTCAGGTGGAGACGAATAAGACGTCGCCTTCCATTTCCACGCTTGAGAGCATCGCCAAGGCGCTGAAGGTCCCTCTTGCTTACTTACTGCTGCAAAAGGAAGACCGGATGAAAATCGTGCGCAAGGGTGAACGGCGCATTACGTCGAGCGGCAGCGAGCAGTTTAAGGTGGAGCATCTTAGCGCTACGGATAAAGTACGTATCGTCATTGTCGAGCTGCCACCTGGCGCGTCGACTGGAGCAGAGCCGCACGCACATGAAGGTGAGGAAGTGCATGTGGTCATTAAAGGAAGTATTTACGCCGAGCAAGGCGAAGATGCGGCAGAGTTTCACGAAGGCGATTCATTCAGCTGGAATGCATGCATCCCCCATCTCGTTCGCAATATTGGCGAGGAGACCGCGGTCGTGCTCATCTCGATCTATACGGAGACGGATTATCAGCCGGATCGGCTATAATGGAGCGGATTGAAGACATGGATTATAGCGAATGCTAAAGTCCTGTAAAGGAATTCGGATCATCTTGCTTTACGTATGGAGCAGACGGTATCATTACGAAGTTAGCATTATTATAGAAAAATGAGGGATTAAGGACATGGTACAGCCGAAAATCATTATTGACGCCGATACGGGCATTGACGACGCACTCGCGATTCTATACGGGGTCAAATCCGGTAAGGCGGATATTATAGGCATCACGTCGGTCTTCGGCAACATTCCCGTCGAACTTGCGACCGAGAATGCGCTTAAGGTGCTGAAGCTTGCCGGACTGGAAGGTCAAATTCCCGTCAGCCAAGGCGCTGCACAGCCGCTCGTCCGCAAAGTAGACATTTTCCCTACATTTGTCCATGGCTCGAACGGCATTGGCGATGTTGAAATTCCGCACACCGCTCAGCGTCCGGTGGAGGAAGCGGCAGCAGAGTTTATCGTGCGCCAAGCAAGTGAACTGCGTGGAGAGCTTGTCATCGTTGCGCTTGGACGCCTTACGAATCTGGCGCATGCGCTTCAGAAGGATCCAGAGCTTCCTTCGAAAATCAAACATGTTTACATTATGGGCGGCGCTGTTCGCGTACCAGGCAACATTACGCCAACCGCCGAAGCGAATATATGGGGTGACCCGGAAGCGGCCAGCCTTGTCATTCAGTCGGGACTTCCGATTACGATGATCGGACTTGATGTCACCTTGCAAACGATGCTGCATCAGTCGCACCTCGATGCGCTGAAGGCTTCCTGCAAGCCGGAGAACCGCGACGTGGTTGGCTTCCTGAATGACTCGATGCAGTTCTACTATAATTTCTACCACGAAGCGAATGGGTACAATCAATGTGCGCCAATGCATGATCCGCTCACGATGCTGGCGGCAATCGAGCCTGGCATCGTGCAGACGGAGCAGCTGCTGCTATCGGTGGAATGTCAGGGCGAGATATGCCTCGGCATGACCGTTGCTGATTTGCGCGAGAAGCCGTCGGTCGGTACGCCGGTTAATGTTGGCGTGCAGGTGGACGCTAAGCGGGCGGTTGAGCTGCTGCTTGGTGTGTTTTAAATTAGAGAAAAAGACGGAGCGCCTGATCAGGCTGCTCCGTCTTTGTTTGTTAACTGATATGCTGACCGTTCACCACGAGCTTCACTTCGATGTTACCGCGGGTTGCTCTTGAGTACGGGCATACGCCATGCGCCGCCTTGACCAGCTCCTCCGCTACATGCTGCTCGACACCATCCACGTTCACATGCAGCTGCGCCGCCAGCTCGAAACCGCCGTCCGCTGCTTTGCCGATGCTCACATGCGCCGTTACATCGGTGCCTTCATGCTGCACCTTTTTCATGCGTGCCACCAGGTTCAGGGCGCTATCGAAGCAAGCCGCATAGCCTCCCGCGAATAGCTGTTCTGGATTTGTGCCCGCTTCGCCATTGCCGCCAAGTACCTTCGGCATCCGAACATGAAGATCAAGTACTCCGTCTGACGATGTAATAACCCCGTTACGTCCGCCTTCTGCTGTTGCGATTGCTGTGTATAATGCTTCCATTTGTATGATCGCTCCTTATTTGTATTTTATACAATTTAATTTTATACAATTCAATTTATCATGGAGATGACCGTTCGTCAATACCGATGAACATGAAACATATAACAGCTTCCCGAGTTAGGGAGGGGCCAGAAGCTGGAGGCCGCATGAAGCGAGGTGGTCTGTAAAAGCAAAAAGCCCGCCAAGACTGAGCTTTGGCGGGTTATATGTTGTTGAGTGACCACATAACGTTTAGCAGGCGATGATTTGGCTAACGGATCGTAGCAGCCTTATTGAACAGAATAACGATTGTAAGTACCGTTAGCCCCATAGTGCGGTTGGTTACTTCGAAATTGGGCTCAAGGGAGGCATCATCTAACCACGCAGTCCCACAATCACCTCTTGATATCGCTCGAACCACTGCTTCCACTGCTCTTTGCGGGATTCAATCGTTCTGCCATCCATCAAAGCGCCGATTACATCCAGGCAAACATGCCAGCCGGCGAGGTCCTTCGGGGTATGATCCGTCAGCTTGTTCAGCTTCTCGAGCAGAACGAGCTTGCAACCGGTAGCTTCGGGACATAGCTCGAAGCGGACGATATCCTCGCCCCATGTGTACTCGAGAACGGATTGCGGCTTCATCTCCAGAATCGGCATGTCGAGCACATCTCCGCCATCCGGCATATGAAATTTCATGCCGCCTCCTTCTCGAAGCTCCCCAACACGCAGCTCAGAGAACCAGGTCGGCAGTATATCATTATCGGTCAAATACGCCCACACCTGCTGAACCGAATGATCGAACATGCGCTCGAACCGCGCTGTATAGCCGTCACCGGCTTGTTTCACAACTGCTAGCATGATCGCAATCCCCTCCACATCAGTTTGTTTTACTGCCATTATTATGACATATTCCCCATCTGGAATTGGCGCTGAAACCGTTGAATGAACATTTTGGACACCTGCGTCCGGCTATATAGCTTTAAATAAGGCTAAAAACCCGCCTTTCCTAGGAAGGTGGTCAGATCTTGAAGAAATAAGTGGATATTTCCAACTATGTAATTTATATAAATAGAAAGTACAGGCTAGCGCCAAGCTAGCTCAATGACATCGCCAGCTTGAATCGCTCTCGTATACGATACCAGCTCGCCATTATGCGTCATATACAAGCTGCCTTGTCGCTTAGTTCGGTCGAAATCGACGTAGTCAAACAAATTAACGAAGACGAGCCCCCGCGGCAGCTTTAACGGGAAACCGTTGTACGAAATGATAACGGTTGAATCGCCGGCAGCACCAACAGTCTCGGCTTGTTCGGTTTGTTCGGTTTGTTCTACTTGTCCAGCAGATCCAGCAGCTTCAAGCGTTCCCACAGTCTCACTGCCGCCAGCCTCCTTGGCTGTACTACCAGCACCATCGCCTACCTCAGCCTCGACCACCTCTACAGCTACAGCAGCTTCATCTCTCGCTACAGCTACCCGTGAGAACGCTGCTCCGCCTCCCTCAACGATCTCTTGAACAACCGTTTCAACGGTAATTACATCATCCTGCTCCGCGATCCGATAGCTGTCCTCGGCGACCACATCGTTCACGTAAACAACAGCAGCTTCGCCAAGGATCCGTGCTCGGCGTAGGTCCCCCACGGTCTCAAGCTGCTCATATTCGATTACATCCTGATCGCTCAGCAGCAGATCGCCTTCTGCAGCTTGTCCGTTCACCCGCAAGTTCGTAATCGCACTCATCCAAGCGCCGTTCACCTTCCAGCCCGCGTGCACGTGGACGAGCTTGCCGAGCGTCATCTCACGCTTCTCTCCATGTTTAGCAGGCACAATGACGATCCGGTCCTGCGGCTTAATCGGGGTGCTGATATTGGAAGGCTCCCCGTTCACATAGATTTCGCCGGCTTCGCCCGTTTCGCCGAACACCGTCTTTCTCCGTCCGTTCAAATACACCTCGAACGACTTGCCCGCCTTCGCAATAAGCTGCTGCGGATTGAAGCCCAAGAGCATAAGCGCATCAATCACCTTCAACGTCTTCGTATTGATGAGCTTCACGCCAGCGCCGTTCACGAACACCTCGACGAAGTCGCGGCCCAGATGCGACACCGCCTTCGCTAATATCCCAATCGGCGTCACGACCTCTGGCCCCTTCAGCTGGAAGTTGCTTACGCTCAGGTTCGGAATGTTGGACATATCCCTCGTCGCAACCCGCTCCACCGGCAGCTCCAAGTACCCTGCGATCATCTCATTCAGCCGCGGAATTTGGCTGCCGCCACCGGTCAAGAACACCGCGCTCGGCGCCTTGCCATTCTTATCGAGCACATTGTCCGCGATGTTCTTGGCGATCAGGTCGATCACTTCCGACAGCTGATCCAATATCTCCTCGGTCGGCTTCTCATACTCCATACCGATAATGTCCTTGTACTGCTGCACCGGCTGCTCACGCAGCTTGCATTTAAGCTCTTCCGCGCTGTCGAAGTCCATCAGATAGGCCTGAGCAATCGCCTCTGTTATTTCATCTCCCGCAGTTGCGGTCATGGCATACGCCACGACTGTGCCATCCTTCGTGATAGCAATATCGCTCGTCCCGGCGCCAATATCAACAAGTGCGATATTAAGAAGCCGTATATTCGCAGGAACAGCCGCTTCGATTGCAGCAATCGGCTCCAGAGTCAAATAGCTGACATCAAGCCCAATCCGGCTCACCGCTGCATAGAGGCTATCCACCACTGTACGCGGCAGGAATGTAGCAATTAAGTCAACCTCGATCGCCCGTCCTTTATGACCGAGGAGGCTCAGCATTGTTTTCTCATTCAAATAATAATGAACAACCGTATGTCCGATGCAAAAATAATCCTGCATCTCCTGCGACGCTTCTAGCAGCTCCGCATATACCTTCTGCAAACCTTCCATCTCGAGCGAGTCGATGACATGCTTCTCAATCGGCTTCGTCTCGTCGATGTGCTGCGATAACCTCGCTCGACCCGTAATAAGCGACCGCCCGGCTGCGGCAATTGCGACTTCCGTGAACGTCTGGCCGCTCGCTCCCTCTAGCTTCGCCTTGATGACGCGAATCGACTCCGTAACTCCGTCAATATCATGAATTTGCCCGTCGATCATCACACGGTCCTTGTGGTACTCCACTTCACCGTACTCCACGACAAGCTTCCCGTTCTCGTAGTAGCCAACAAGGCCGATTACGCTCCTTGTCCCAATATCAACTGCAAATACACGCTGTTTGTAGTGAATTTCTGTTATTTGCGATGACAACATCAAAACCCCTTTGGTTTGGCCATTTATGTAAATAAAGTATAGCACAAAGCACCTCTCACAGAAGTCAAAAAGCGATAAAAAACAATCCAAACAAGCTGCCAAATCGAACCGTTGTCAGGTATTCTAACATTGCGTTATGATGATTCCATATTCCGATTAACGACTCTAGCACTTGAAATCGTGTATAATAGTTTCGTTTCTAGCATGTTTGCGCTTACATAATAAACAAGGCGGGTGTATGACGTTGTATAAAGTGATGATCGTCGACGACGAGGCGGTCGTACGCAGAGGCCTCAAGAATACGATTCGCTGGGAGGAGCATGGTTTCCAGCTCATTGGCGACTATGCCAATGGCCGCGATGCCTGGCATGAGATCGAACTTGAGCAGCCCGACCTGGTTATTTCTGATATCAGCATGCCGTATATGGACGGGCTGGAGCTCGCAGGCCTGATTACATCGAATTTTCCCGATATTAAAGTCATTATATTAACCGGCTATGACGAGTTTGAATATGCTCAACAAGCCGTCCGACTGAAGGTGTCTGACTTTCTACTCAAGCCAATTACAGCCATGGAAATTCGCACGCTGCTGAATAAAGTGCGTGCCGAGATGGATGAAGAGATGAAGATCCGCGAGGATCTCAGCATGCTGCAAAGCCAGCTGCGCCAGAGCATGCCGCTGCTCCGGGAGCGGCTGCTTGAGCGGCTTGTTGTGCTTGGCGTAGGCAAGCCCGAGATTGAAGTGCGCTTCAGCTACTTCGATATCCCGAAGCTGACGCCGCCGTACCTTGTCATTGTGGCGGATATCGACGACTTCGGCGACCGCGAGCGGCTAGAGAGCGTGCATGACGAGGAATTTCTTCGTTTTGCCGCTTTCAATGTGTTCGAGGAGATTACCGACCAGAAGAATGCCTTGTCCTTCCGGACACGCGAAGAACGAATGGCTGCTGTCATAACCGGCGTACCACCTGAAACCGATATTTATGAACACGCCTACGAGCTTGCAGAAGAAATTCGCCACCAGATTGAGCGGTATCTCAAGTTGACCGTGACGGTTGGTGTCGGACGAAGCTGCGGCTCTGCCGATCAATTGCCGCTCTCTTACAAGAGTGCGCTCTCCGCACTCGATTACCGATTCCTGGTCGGTAAGAATCGCGTGCTTAGCATTATCGATATGGAAGGCGCTCCGGCATCCAGGGCCGTGCCAACCCTGGATTGGGACCGCCAGCTAGCTACCGTCGTAAAGACCGGTTCAGCTGCAGATGCGCAGCAGCTCATTAAGCAGATTGTGGACGAGCTCAAGCGGCTGCGCCTCCCGATTGAAGGCTGCTATTTGCAGCTGCAGAAGCTGACGCTCTCGCTAATGAATACCATTCAAGAGCTTGGCATCGGGGAGAATGAGCTCGCTAGCCAGCAGCAGAGCTGGCTGACGGACATTTACAGCTTCAAGACGCTGGACGAGCTGGAGCTATGGCTGATGCATATCGTCTCCAATCTCATAACTGCGGTCTCCACAAATCGGAGCCATTACACCAACACGCAGATGATCCGTGCAACGGAGTATATCGAGGCGCACTATGCGGATGAACAGATTTCGCTGCAGGATCTATGCCGCCACGTCCTTATGAGCACGAGCTATTTTAGCCTTATTTTCAAACAGTATACCGGCGAGACGTTTATTGAGTATTTGACCCGCGTGCGCGTAGAGAAGGCGAAGGTTCTGCTATCGACCACCTCGCTCAAGCTCTATGAGATTGCGGAGAAGGTCGGCTATGCGGATCCGAACTACTTCAGCCTGTTGTTCAAGAAGCACGCTGGACAAGCGCCGAGAGAATATCGCGATACCCGGAGCGGAGGCTGACCCTATGACGGACCGCAAGCCCTCTGTGCCCTTGCTGCCATTCAAGAGCATTCAGTCAAGCATTTCGTTCGCCTTCTCATGCCTCATTCTTGTGAGCATTACGATAACAAGTCTCGCCAGCTATCAGCTTGCGGTGTATTCCGCCGAGCGGAACTCCGAAGGTTACATCGAGGAAATTATGAAACAGGTGAACACGAATATTCAGTCCTACGTGGACAATATGGAGAATATCTCGCTGCTCGCAATGACCAACAAGGACGTCAACTATTACATTTCGAGCAACAATTTTATAAGCAGTGAGGACCGCCGAGCGTACGAGAAGCGCATCTCCGATCTGTTCCAGGCGATTCTATACACGCGCAAGGACATCGCTTCGCTGATGGTGTTTAGCTACAATGGCAGAGTCGTATCCGATCGGCGCATTACGAGCCTCAATCCATACGCAGTGTTCGCTGATCAAGCCTGGTATCGCAACGCCAAGACGGCAGGCGGTAAATCCGTTCTCTCTGCCCCACACGTGCAAAATATAATCCAGAACGAGTACCGCTGGGTTGTCTCACTGAGCCGAGAACTGAAAAATTCGGACGGCATTACGGGGGAGGGAATCTTCCTCGTCGATTTGAACCTTAGCGTCATTACCGATCTGTGCAGTCAAATCAATCTCGGTAAGAAAGGTTATATGTTCATCGTCGATAATGACGGCAACATCGTCTACCATCCGAAGCAGCAGCTCATCTACAGCAATCTGCGCACCGAGCAAATTGACCGGGTGAAGGAAGCGGTAAGCGGTACGGTGTTTACGGTGAACGACAAGGAAGGCAAGCGGAGCTACACCGTCCAGGACACGAATTTTGGCTGGAAAATCGTTGGAGTCGCTTACGCCAATGACCTGATCAGCAATAAAGGCGACATCCGCAAAACCTTCCTGCTATACGCCAGCGCCGGACTAATCGTCAGCCTGCTGCTGTCCATCGCCATTTCGCACCGGCTGTCTCGTCCAATTCGCACTTTGCAGCGCGATATGAAAGCGGTGGAACGGGGCAACTTCGACACGCAGACGGTAGTGCGCGAGCAGAACGAAATCGGTCAGCTCGGGTATACGTTCAACATGATGGTCGGACAGATCAAGCGGCTCATGCAAGAGATCATTCATACGCAGGAGCACAAGCGCAAGAGTGAGCTGCAGCTGCTCCAGTCGCAAATTAATCCACATTTCCTATACAATACGCTGGATTCGATTGTATGGATGGCCGAGCAGAAGCAGCACGAGCAGGTCGTCTTAATGACTTCAGCGCTCGCCAAGCTGTTTCGGGCAAGCATTGCCAAGGATACGGAGCTTGTCTCCATCCGTGTCGATGCCGAGCATATTACGAACTACTTGCTCATTCAGAAGATGCGCTATGAGAGCCAGCTGGAATATCAGATTGACTTTGATCGAACCATTTTTCCATACAAAACGCTCAAGATCCTGCTGCAGCCATTCGTTGAGAATGCGATTTACCATGGTCTGCGGGGTAAGCCGGATAAAGGAACAGTAACGGTACGCGGGTATGAATCGAATGGAAACATCGTCTTCGAGGTCGAGGACGACGGGCTTGGCATGACAGATGAGCAGCTCGAGCGAATATGGAAGCCTGCGCCTGTTCCAGCCGATGAATTACTGACCGTTAGTCCGAAAGGGATCGGCATTCATAACGTCGATGAGCGGATTAAGCTGTATTTTGGACCCGAGTATGGGGTGCGCATTCACAGTGAACTCGATGTAGGGACATGCGTCACGATTACGATTCCCAAAGTGAAATAAGGAAGGACCTTAAGCTTATGCGATTGCACCGTATGACCTTCATTCTCGTTCCGCTGCTCATTGCACTGCTTGTATTCGGTGTGCTGAATGACAAGCTCGGCGAAGTGTCTCCTCCGAAGGCACGGTCGATTGCGTTCGTGCTGAAGACGAGCAATGCAAGGAGCGACTTCTGGCAGGCGGTCAGCGCAGGCGCCCAAGCGGCGGCGAAGGAGTCGGAAGCCGGGCTCACGGTAGAAGGGCCGCTTCAGGACATGGATGCAGACGCCCAAATCCGGATGATTCAAGATGCAGCGGGCCGAGGGCCTGATGCGCTGATCGTTGCGCCTGTCCACGATCCCCGCTTTAACGATATTTTGCATGGCATCCGTGCACGTGGCATTAAACTCGTTGTTGTCGATACGCCGCTTGCGCTCGTTGCTCCGCCCTATTACGTCACGAACAATCACAAGGAAGCCGGACGCCAGGCGGGGAGAACCGCCGTGGAGGCGACTGCCGGCAAGCTGAGCGCCGCCATCATTAGCGACTTCCCGAACTCAGGCGTGCAGAGCGAGCGTGAGCTCGGAGTGAAGGAAGCGCTCGACGCCCATACGGATGAATACGATGAGACGTTCTATGCAGCCAATTCTGAGGCGAATGCGTATGCCTATACAAGATCGTTGCTCCTTCGCAGCCCCGGCGTTAATACCATCATTGCGCTTAGCGAGCCGGCTGTGCTTGGAGCGGCTAAGGCACTGAAAGAGCTGGACCTCGCAGGCAAGGTGAAGCTAATCGGCTTCGACAGCTCCGTCTATGAGATCAAGCTGCTGGAGGAAGGCGTGCTCCACGCTACAATCGTGCAGAAGCCGTTCAATATGGGTTATTTAAGTGTGAAGACTGCACTTGCACTCGTTGAAGGGAAGCGGACGGATCAGACGACATATATTGATTCCGTTGTCGTGACCAAATCCAATATGTATACGCCGGAGAATCAGAAGCTGCTGTTCCCGTTTATTCAAAAATAATGCTGTCAGGGGGCGAGATAACGCGATGACGAACAAAGCGAAGCGACTATTAAAGGAGGCTGGACCGCTTGCTATAGCCGCAAGCGTGCTGCTGCTGTCCACTGGCTGCTCCCCTTCGGAACCGGCGCCAATAATCGAAACGAAGGAGCAGCCCTCTCTCATCCGCTTCGTCGCAGCCGAATACAGCTCCGAGACGAAGCCTCTGCTAGAGGAGCTCGTCAGGCAGTTCGAGATTCAGAATCCGACCATTGAGGTCGAGCTGCAGGTCGCCAATTGGGATATTCTCAGCGGTATCTACACGGCGATGATTAGTAAGAACCAACCGCCGGATCTGCTGAATACGAACGCGTACGCGCAGTTCGCGAGCGATGGGCTGCTGAACGATATGGGGGACATCCTATCACCGGAGCTAAAGCAGAAGATTTATCCGAATCTGCTGGAGAAAGACCGCATGGGCGATGTCCAGTTCGCGGTTCCTTACGTTGCCTCGGTACGCAACATGTACTACAACCAAGACTTGTTCGAGGAAGCAGGGATACATGCCCCTCCGAAGACATGGTCTGAGCTGAAGACCACCGCCAGCAAGATCGTCAAGACCGGCAAAGCAAACGGCTTCGGCGTCGACCTGACCGATAATGAGACGCAGGCGTACTTGTCCTACTTCTTCTTCGGATCTGGCGGCGGCTGGATCAAGGACGGCAAGTGGACGATTAATTCGCCTGAGAACGTACAAGGACTCTCTTTCTTGAAGGGGCTGTTTGACGCGAAGCTGACCGATCCAGAGCCCACGGTCACAACACGAGACGAGAAGCAACGGGTGCTTGGTGACGGCAAGCTCGGCATGCTCATCTCCGGCAACTATTTCACTTCCGTCGTGCCGCGCGAATTTCCTAATCTGCGATGGGGCGTCGGCCCGATTCCGGTGAAGGATGGCAAGGCGCCGCTATCGTTCGGCGTGCAGGATATGCTCGTTTCGTTCAAGAACGACCATACGGACACGGCAGCGCTATCCAAATTTCTGGACTTCCTCTATGACGATGGACGCTACGAGGAATTCACACAGCGCGAAGGCTTACTGCCGGTTACGTCTACGGTCGGACAGAAGCTGGCGGGCAACGATCCGATCATGAAGAGCGAGCTCGCTGCACTTGAGAAAGCGGAGTTCTATCCGATTCAGGAGCCCGCTTGGCAATCGGTCATGGACACGGCGCGCAAGCTTGGCGATGCGGTGCTGTTTGGGCGGATGTCGCCGAAGCAGGCGCTTGATGAGCTGCAGCATTTTGCCGAAGCCCATAGTACGAAATAAAAGAAAAAGAAAATACTAAAGATTTCAAGGAAGATATTCAATAGAGACTTGCCACCCTCCCCTCTATCATAAAGATAGAACTTTTTTCAAACCAAATTCGGGAGGGTGTGCATCACATGATACTAAAGAAAAAGCTAGCTACATTAAGCCTTGCAACCGTAATGGCTGTCGTTCCTCTGACAGGCTGTGGTTCCTCTAACGACTCCAGCAACAACAACCAAACGACCAATGCATCGACGAATACGTCGACGAACACATCCACGAATACATCAACGAATAACTCAACCGATGCTTCAACGAACAATTCCGAGGCGACGGATACGACAGCAACAGCTACGAAGCTGACCGGTGACTTCGAGATCCAATATTTCGTCGGCGGTTACGGCGACAAGTGGTGGAAGAAAGTCATCGCCGACTTCCAAGCGGCTAACCCTGATCTCAACATCAAAGAGCTTGCTGGCCCGAAAATCAACGAACAAACGAAGCCCCGCTGGATCGGCGGCACCCCGCCTGATTTCGTCTACATTGACGGTCCCGGCCTGAATGACCGCCAAATGGTGGAAGACGGTCAGCTCGAAGACTTGACCGACTGGCTGAAAGACGCGAAGAACGTTGACGGCGATCTCATTACGGACCTGCTCGCTCAGCCTGCGCAGCAATTCGATGGCAAGACATACAACATTCCGCTCGTTCTGAACTCATGGGGCGTGTTCTGGGATAAGGCGCTCTTCAAGGAAAAAGGCTGGACAGAGCCGCAAGACTTCGATCAATTCCTGCAAGTCAGCGACCAAATTAAAACAGCTGGCATTACGCCATTCATCCATACCGGTAAATACCCGTACTACATCAATGGTGCGATCCTGCTGCCTGCGATCGTATCGGAGAACAACAACGATACAAGCATCTTGAAGGATATGGGCGACTCCAAGGTTGAAGCGTTCCAGAAGCCAGCTGTACTTGCCGCGCTGAACAAGATCGTAGCACTGCGCGACAAAGGCTTCATCGACAAAGCGTCGATCCAAATCAACCATACCGATTCGCAAATGCTGTTCCTGCAGCATAAGGACGCATTCATCCCGAATGGTCTGTGGCTGCCGAACGAAATGTCCAAAGACATCCCAGGCGGCTTCGATTTCGGCTTCATTCCATCGGTTACACAAGATGCTGGCGGCAAAGTGGTAGCGAATACGTCCACAGCTACAGTTGCAATCGCGAAGAATGCGAAGAACAAAGATGCAGCAAAAGCGTTCATGCAGTTCATCTTCTCGAAGGCTCAAGCATCACAATGGGCTGAGCTGAGCGGCGCTCCTTCCAACATCAAAGGCGATATCAGCAGCTCCAATGCGCCTAGCTTCGTTAAGGATGCTGCGAAATTCCTGACAGATTCGAACACAGTCGTTATTCCAACAATTACGTTCAACGCTGACGTAGACAAAGCGATGCAGGATGCGACTGACGCTCTTACAATCAGCAAGATTACGCCAGAAGAATGGGTGAAGCGCGTCACCGACGTAGCAGCTAAAGTGAAGCAATAAGCTTACCCCCTCACATAGGAACAACCGAGTGATGATCAGGGCTCTAGAAGCTCTGGTCATCATTCGCACTTAGACTTTAGGAAGGACGGTGGGCTAAGGTGAATTCGAGCTCGTCCAAGCTGCAACGCACCATTTTTATCGCTTCATTCATTATTCCGACGTTCGTGTTCTACTGCATCTTTACCGTTTATCCGGTTCTACAAGGTCTGTACTATTCGATGTTCGATTGGTCCGGCATGTCGCAGAATAAAGAGTTTGTTGGCCTCCGCAATTTCAAAGACCTGTTTCACGATCCGATCGTCTGGAAAGCGATTGGCAACGACTACTTTCTTGTTGTGGGCAAAGTGATCGGCATTATGGTAATCGCAACTTTCTTTGCGGTCGCACTGACACGATTCCGTTTCAAGCTGGCCGGCTTCTTCCGCTCGGTCTTTTTTATCCCGAACATTCTTTCAGTCGTCGTTATTGGTGTCCTCTGGAATTTCATATATAACCCGCAGATCGGCTTCCTGAATGGGTTTCTGTCACTGTTCACGAAGGATACGGTCAGCATTACGTGGCTCGGCTTTACTAACCATACGATTTGGATGCTGCTTCCCCCGACCATTTGGGCGGGTATCGGGTTCTATATGATCCTCCTCATCGCGGCTATTCAGAACATTCCCGATTCACTCTATGAGGCGTCCGAGCTAGAAGGCGCGAATCAGTGGCAGCAGTTCAGAAAGATTACGATACCGCTCGTCTGGGAGCAGATGAAGGTGTCGATTCTGAACATTATGATGACGACGCTGAACGGCTCCTTCGTTATCGTCTGGATTATGACGCAGGGTGGTCCGGACAATTCCACGCAGGTTATGGGCTCTTATTTGTACCAAATGGCATTCCAGCAATATCACTTCGGTTACGGAGCGTCGATCGGCGTACTGATTCTTGTCCTATCGCTGATTACGACGGTTGTTCTGCAGCGTCTGCTCCGTCACGAAACCGTGGAATTGGGCTGAGGAGGATATAATCATGAATTTAGGCATCCGAAACCCTGTCGCGAAAGGCTTCTTCTATATCCTGCTGCTGCTGTGGACCGTGTCGGTTATTTACCCGTTAATATGGACCTTGCTGGACTCCCTGAAGGATAACGAGCAGTTCTTCATTCACGCGCCGTGGTCGCTTCCCCACTTCCCGCTGCTCTGGTCGAACTTCAGCTATGTGTGGAGCAAATATAATTTCAACACGTATTTCGTCAATTCGCTTATTGTCACAGTCGGCTCCACGGTGCTTGGCCTCTTGCTCTCCGCGATGACCGCCTACGTGCTTGCACGGTATAAGTTCAGAGGCAGCAACTTCCTGTACCTGCTGTACATTGCTTCGATGATGATCCCGTTCATTCTGGCGCTCATCCCGCTGTTCTTCCTGATGAACTCGATGCATCTCATCAATACGAAGCTTGGCCTCATCTTCGTCTACGCGTCCAGCTTGCTGGCGTTCGGCATCTTCGTGCTCGTCGGCTTCTTCAAGTCGCTGCCGAATGAGCTGGAAGAATCGGCGCAAATTGACGGCGCCTCGCATTTCGGAACATTCTTCCGCATCATGCTGCCGTTGGCTCAGCCGGGCCTCGTAACGGTCGCGATTATCAACGTGCTGAACATCTGGAACGAGTACGTAGTCGGTACGATTATCGTGAATGACCCGACCCAGTACACGCTTCCGATCGAGATCGCAGTCATGCAGCAGGAAATGCAGTACCGCACGGAGTGGGGCCCGCTGTTCGCGGCACTGCTCGTCACCATCGTACCGGTGCTCATTATGTACATCCTATTCCAGCGCAAAATCGCCAGCGGCATTACGGCTGGTGCTGTGAAGTAAATCGTATTGTGTGAGGTGGGAACCCTTTGATTGCCGAGATTCACGGTAATCGAGGGGTTTTTCATGTTGTTCATATTCGGTTCATCATTGTTCATTTTCTGTTCATCTCCCCGTGACAAGATAGAGCACATCAAGAACAAAAACAACAACATGAAACATTCACGAGGAGCTGACCATTATGTTAAACGATACATCGATGAAACAACCGCGAATTGCGATTATTGGAGGCGGACCAGGAGGACTTACACTGGCGCTCATTCTGCAAAAGCATGGGCTCGCGTCCACCATCTATGAGCGTGAAGAGGCAGATGCTAATGCGGAGCGAGGCGGTTCACTGGACATTCATAAGGATTCCGGGCAGTGGGCGCTGAAGGAAGCTGGCCTGCTCGAGCAGTTCCAAGCTTGGGCGCGCTATGAGGGCGAGGACTTCCGGCTTCTCGATAAGCACGGGAAGATCTATATGGACGATGTCGCAGATGCGACAAGCGCCTCGGGCGGCCGCCCGGAGATCGACCGCGGCACGCTTTGCGATCTACTGCTCGGTGCGCTCGCCCCTTCAACCATCCGTTATGGCCATAAGCTCATCGAGGCAGTTCCGCATGCGGATGGGAGGCATGAGCTGCACTTCGAGAACGGATTGATCGATACCGTCGATCTCGTCATCGGCGCGGACGGCGCATTCTCCCGTGTTCGCCCACTGCTCACGGACGCCGTGGCGGATTACAGCGGCCTCACGATGATTGAGCTGAATGTCGTGGCCGCCGAGCATCCTGAGCTCGCCGCTTTCAATTCCCGCGGCAAGCTGTTCGCTCTGGACGATCACAAAGCAATTCTCGGCCAGCTGAACGGTGACGGCCGTATCAAGGTATCGGCCTCCTTCCGTGCGGAACGCGATTGGCTCGAAGCTAGCGGCATTCCCTTCGACCAGCCAGAGGAAGCAAAGCGGCAGCTGCTTGAGCTGTTCGAGGATTGGGATGAGCAGCTCAAGGATTACATCCGCTGCGCTGGCGATGCGGTGCTGCCAAGACGCATCTACATGCTGCCTGTCGGATTGCAATGGGCGAGCAAGCCGGACGTGACGCTTATTGGGGATGCGGCACACCTGATGTCTCCTTTTGCAGGGGAAGGCGTGAACCTAGCGATGAAGGATGCTGCGACATTGGCGCTTGCAATCGTGGCGCATATCGGCGGCAACAGCGGCGCTGCGCTTGCTGTAGCGATTCAGCAATATGAAGTCGAAATGTATGCCTACTCGTCCATCTCCGCGAAGTTGTCCGATGATAATTTGAAGCTTATGTTCTCCGAAAATGCAGCGTTTAATCTGAAGAGCCTGTTTGACTAGTTTCATCTGCAGCTTGCAGACCAATAACAAACCAATAACCATATAAAACAGGAAAACAACCTTAGCCGGCGGAGCCTTCATCCGCTACTAGCTAAGGTTGTTGTTATTTCAAACTTATGAGAGCTTGCTTACAACTTGCTTTAACGCATCCTGGATTGGCGTCAGAGGACGACCGAGCAGCTTCTCGAAGTCATTGCTTTCCACTGCAAGCGATCCTTCGCGAATCCCTTGCTGAATGCCGACTACAATCGGAATAGCGAAGTCCGGTACGCCTACGCTCTTCATAATGCCAGCGTAAGTCTCATCGTCAACCTGCTGGACGGCAACTTCCTTGCCTAGAACAGCGCCCAGCGCAGCTACCAGCTCTTCCTGAGTCAGCAGTGTGCCCGACAATTCATACGTCTTGTTCTCATGCCCTACGCCTGCGAGGACAGCTGCTGCTGCTTGCGCATACTCGTGATGCAGCGCCCAGCCAACCTTGCCGGAGCCTGCGGCAGTTACCCAAGGCGCTCCTGCCATGACCCCTTGAATGCTTCCAACTTCATTCTCGAGGTACCAGTTGTTGCGCAGCAAGGCATACGGGACGCCACTCTCGCGAAGCGCTTGCTCCGCCGCTTGGTGCGGGGGCGCGAACAGAATCTTGCTGTCAGTGGCGCCAGCGAGGCTTGTATAAGCAATGAAGCCGACTTTGGCACGAGCAGCGGCTTCAATTGCATTCACATGCTGGCGAATCCGCGTCTCTGTGTCGCCGTCAGTCGAGATGATCAAGATACGGTCAATGCCTTGGAATGCCGCATCGAGCGTCTCTGGTTGGTCGAAGTCACCGTGGCGAACGTCGATTCCTTGTGCACGCAGCCCTTCTGCTTTCTCTGGATTACGCACGCTTACAGCGATCTGGCTCGCAGGCACCGTCTTCAGCAGTTCCTCTACCACTTCTGCGCCAAGCTTCCCTGTTGCACCTGTCACTAACAATTTCATCGTCTTCTTCCTCCTTGTTTTGTTGTATCTAATATTGTTATAACAAATTTAGTTACAACAAGTGTATAAAAGAAGGTTCTAAGGCAAAAACGTTTTACGCGAATTTTACTCAGCGAAATCGTTTTGTGCCCAAGAGAACCTTTACTTAAACTTCTCAAGCAGCTGCGCAATCGTCGTCTGCGCGAGCCTCTGCTCCATGAGCGCCTGCGCTTCTGCAAGCTCCTCTTGAAGCACCTGCTCAATATTCCGCCCAACGGAGCATTCGATCTTCGAGTGCTCATGAATGCGAAACAGCTGGTTATTCTCCGTCACGCCCACGGCGCGATACACATCAAGCAGTGTGATATCAGCAGGGGCTTTCAGCAAGACCGCCCCGCCTACGCCCGGCCTGACTTCAACCAGACCGGCTTTCTTCAGCATCCCCATGATCCGCCGGATGACGACCGGGTTCGTGTTGACGCTGCCTGCGATATAGTCGCCTGTACAATCAGGCGCAACGGCGATTAGAGAAAGTGTATGAACCGCAATTGAGAAGCGTGTACTAATTTGCTTCACTTTAACCACCACCGTTGTAACCATTGTAGTTACTTCTCATCTGACTGTCAATACTACGAAATGTGATGCTAACCGGTCTGCTCTTGCGCCGCCCATTGATTGTGAACCAAACCTGCGTAGAAGCCGTTCATCTGGAGCAGCTCCTCGTGCGAGCCCTCTTCGATAATTTCCCCGCCGCTCACAACCAGAATCCGATCGGCTTCCCTGATCGTACTGAGCCTATGCGCAATAACGAAGCTTGTTCTTCCTTTCATCAGCGACTTCATCGCCTCTTGGATATGAAGCTCCGTCCGCGTATCGACGCTGCTCGTTGCCTCATCCAGAATAAGAATTGCAGGATTCGCCAGCACCGCGCGCGCGATTGTGAGCAGCTGCTTCTGCCCTTGGCTCAGGTTGCTCCCATCGGCGCTTAAATCTGTATCGTAGCCCTTTGTCAGCCTTCGAATGAACGTGTCTGCATTCGCGTGTCTAGCCGCCGCCTCTACTTCTTGATCGGTCGCCTCAAGGCGTCCATACCGAATATTTTCACGGATTGTCCCTGAGAACACATATGCATCCTGCAGTACAAGTCCGATTTGCCGCCGCAGCTCCTGTTTGCTGAACGACTGAATATCCGCGCCGTCAATCAATATGCTCCCCGACCCGATCTCATAGAAGCGTGTCAGCAGGTTAATAACGGTTGTTTTGCCTGCGCCTGTCGGGCCGACTAGCGCAATCATCTGGCCAGGCTCAGCGCGCAGCGAGAGCTGCTTCAGCACTGGCACATCAGGCTTATAGCCGAAGCTGACGCGATCGAACACGACCTCGCCTCGTATCGGGCTTGGACCCTTGCGATTACCTCCCTGCGTGACCTCGCTATCCTCCTGCATCTCAGGCTCCAGATCCAACACCTCAAACACGCGCTCCGCTCCGGCAACCGCGGATTGGAACAAGTTATATTGATTCGCGAGCTGGTTGATCGGCTGGCTGAACTGCGTGGAATAGTTGAGAAAGCTGACGATAACGCCAATCGTAATCAGATCATGGTAAGCAAAAAGGCCGCCGCATACAGCAATGATTACAAACGTCAAATTGCGCATCGTGTTCATCATCGGTCCCATGGAGCCCGAGAGGCTCTGAGCCTTGATGCTGACAGTCCGCAGCTTTTCATTAATGTCGCGGAACTGCTCGGTTGAGGTGTCTTCCCGCCCGAATACTTTGACCACCTTCAGCCCGGAGATCATCTCTTGGACGAAGCCGTTCACCTCGCCAAGATGCTTCTGCTGCTGCGTGAAATAATGCCGCGTATACTTCGTAATCTTCTTCGTAATGTACGCAATGAGCGGTACGGTCAGAATCGTGATCAGCGTCATCCAGCCGCTTAACACGAACATCATCACGATGCTGCCGACGAGCATCAGAACGCCCGAGATCAGCTGAACGACCGTTTGGTTCAGCGTATTGGAGACATTGGCGATATCGTTGGTCGCCCGGCTCATTAGCTCGCCATGTGTCTTCTGATCGAAGAACGGAACAGGCAGCCGCTGATAATGCGCCATAATATCCTTGCGCATGTCGCGAACCGTATTTTGCGATAGGCTCGATGCGGAATATTGCTGAATCCACGTAAATGCCGCTCCAAGCAAATAGACTGCTAATAAAAGTATGCCCATTCGCATAAATCCGTCAAATTGGTGGGGAACAACGTAGTTATCGACCATTTTGCCGATCATATATGGACCTAGTAGGGCAAGACCTGAGGTAATGACTGTACTCAGCACGACGACAAGCAGCGCCTTGCGCTGTCTTGCCAAATAACTGCCGATCCGCCGCAGCGTTTCTGCCGTATTCTTCGACCTTACCTTCTGTGGACCCCCGAGGTTCGGCCCGAAGCCTTGGCGAAAGCCCATCTGATCGAAATTAGCCGCCGGAGCTGGAGTCGCTGCTTGGTTCGCGTTAGCTGGACGCGATGGATTGGTGCTGTTGGCCATATGCCGCTACCTCCTCCTTGCCGAATTGGGACCGGTAAATATCTTGATACACTTCGCAAGAAACGAGCAGCTCCTCGTGGGTGCCGCTGCCTGCAATTATGCCATCGTCGAGCACAATGATCTTGTGCGCCCCAGCAACTGACGTAATCCGCTGCGCGATGATGAAGGTAACCGTGTCTTTCATAATTGTTGTTAAAGCATCGCGGAGCTTCCGCTCGGTGCCAAGATCCAGCGCACTCGTGCTGTCATCCATAATCAGAATAGGCGGTTTGATGAGCAAGGCACGCGCAATCGAGACCCGCTGCTTCTGGCCTCCGGATAAATTGACGCCCTTCTGACCGAGCAACGCCCCATAACCATCCGGCAGCTGAACGATAAAGTCATGCGCTTGCGCGATCCGGGCAGCCTCTTCAATATCCGCTAGCGATGCGCCAGGATTGCCAAAAGCAATGTTATCTCTAATCGTACCGGTGAACAGGAACGATTCTTGCAGCATCATCCCGATACTGCGCCGAAGCTTGGTGAGAGGTAGCTCCCTAATATCCTCGCCATCAATCTCAATGGAGCCGGATGTGACATCATATAGACGCGGAATCAGCTGAACAAGCGTTGATTTGCCTGCGCCTGTAGCGCCAATAATCGCAATGGTCTCGCCGCGCCGGGCTTCCAGATTAATGTCCCGCAGCACGAGATCCTTTGCCGCCGCGGAGCCGCTATAGGAGAATGCAACTCCGCTCAGCTTCACATGCTGAACCGGCAACATGGCGTTATCATGCTTTTGGCGCTTCGCATCCTCGATCTTCGGCTGCGTTGCCAGCACTTCATTAATGCGCTTCGCGGACACATTCGCCTGCGATACGTTCATGAGCAGTCCGCTGACCATCAGCAAGGAAGAGAGCACCTGAATGACATAGTTAATAAAAGCGACAAGCTCGCCCACTTGCACAGACCCTTGCGTCACCAGATCATTGCCACCATTTAGCAGAATCGCTACGAGACAGGCGTTCATGATAAAAGTAACGATCGGTGCGTTCAAAGCGATGAAACGGGCTGCTTGAATAGAGATCTGCGTGTAATCGCGGTTAACCGCCTCGAAGCGCTCGGTTTCATAACGGGATCTTACGAATGCTTTGATGACCCGGATACCGGCGACATTTTCCTGAATGCGCGTATTAACTGCATCGAGCCGCGTCTGAACAGTCGTGAACAGCTTGGATGAGAATTTAATAAGGAAGATAAGAACGAGACTAAGCGCCACCAGCGTTCCTAGCAAAATAAGACCGAGCTGCACATTCATGAGCAGTGCCATCGCGACACTGCCGATCAGCAGGCTCGGCGCTCGCACGAGGCCCTGCAGTGCAATCTGAAGCAGATTCTGCACTTGAACGACATCGCTCGTCATTCGAGTGATCAAGGAGCCAGACTTCAGCTGATCCACATTTTCGAAAGAGAATGTCTGCACCTTCTTGAATAGCACTTCTCGGATATCCGCTCCGAAATTCTGCGAAGCACGGCTTGCGAACAGGTTACAGGCAACGCCCGTAACAAGCGACAGCAGCGCTACTACAGCCATGAATATTCCTGTCTTCTCAATGACTGAGAAATCGCGTTCGACAACGCCGAAAGTGACAATATGAGCAGCTAACCGTGGCTGCAACAGATCGAAGAACACTTCCAAGAGCATAAAGAGCGGGCCGAGCAGAACGAATTTCCAATACGGCTTAATATAAGCTCTTAACTCCCACATGCGTTAGCTGTCTCCTTCATTGCCCGTATCTGTGGCTGCATCTGCATCGACGGTGCCTGAATTTGAATTTGGAGCTTGATCCGGAGCTACTCCTGAATCTGGGGATGGATCTGAGGCCGCGGCTCCGGCTGCGTCCGATTCGAGCTGGTGAATGTCGAAATGCTGTGTGTATTCATCAATGATGGCTTCGACTGCTTTCAGCTCGCCAAGCACCGTTGGTCTGATGTCCTGAAACTCCGGCGTATCAAGCTGTCGCAGCAAGGTTGCGCGTTTCACAGTGAGCCGCTGAAGAAATTCCAGCGCCCGTCCTCTGCGGAAGGTTTGTGCGCCATGATGATGGTGGTGATGCTTGCCACGCCCATGACCGTGTTCTCCATGACCATGTCCTGGTCCTGGTCCTGGTCCTGGTCCGTGTTCGTGTCCGTGTCTCATAAGGTTCACGTCCTTTCATGTGTGCATACATTTGTATACAATCACTTATGTAACTAATGTATACAATTGTATGCGCTCCTGTCAATTTAAATAAATTACGCTATAACTGTCACAAAACCGGCGCCTCCATTGTCTTAGATAACGAAAAACGAAACGAAGGGTCAACAACTACAATCGTCCATGGAGGGATATCGAGTGAAATTAAGAATGAACCATATGAATGCAAACCGCGCCGGCTTTCAAGCCATGCTGAGCCTAGAAGAAGCGTCGAAGAAAATGGGGCTTGACCCGCTCCTGTATGAGCTTATCAAGATTAGAGCTTCCCAAATTAACGGCTGCTCCTTCTGCCTCGACATGCATGTGACGGATACGCGCAAGATGGGCGAATCCGAGCAGCGTCTCGCCCTGATCTCCGTTTGGCGGGAAACACCGTTCTTCACGGAGCAAGAGCGTGCGGCACTCGCACTGACTGAAGCGGTCACCGTTATTTCCGCTCAAGGCGTGCCGCAGGAGCTGTTCGACGAAGTTCGGAAGCACTTCAACGAGAGCGAGGTCGTTGCACTCGTGATGGCGATCAACGCGATCAACTGTTGGAACCGCATGGCGATTACGACAGGCATGTTCCCAGGCTGCTACGAAGTTTAATCTATTTCAGAATAAAATAAAGCCACCCGGTGCTCGGGTGGCTTTATTGCTCGTGCATAGATAGAATGGTAGTCAATAAGGTTAGAAACCTGCGAAAGGAAGGAGCCGCCGTGATGATGAATGATGCGACGCCTCTGGCTCAGCCTGCTCAGATCGAACAGCTTTATCGCGACTACAAGCCCCTGCTCACATCGGTGGCATACCGGATGCTCGGCTCAATGAGCGAGGCAGAAGATGCGGTGCAGGATGCGTTTGTCTCCGTCAGCAAGCGGGATAACGGCACTGTGGTGCAGCATCCGAAAGCCTATCTCGTGAAGCTGGTCACAAATCGTGCGCTCAATATGATGAAGGCCGCGCCGCGCAAGCGAGAGAGCTACCCTGGGCAATGGCTGCCGGAGCCGATTATTGAGCTGAATGCTGGCGAGGCGCCGCTCGATCGGCTCGTTCGTGACGAGCAGCTCGGCTACGCCATGCTCGTCCTGCTGCAGACATGCACGCCGCCGGAACGAGCGGTGTTCGTGCTGCGTGAATCATTCGGCTACGATTACACCGACATCGCCGCCATGCTGGATAAGACCGAAGCCGCCTGCCGCAAAATCTACAGCCGCGCAGCCGCCAAGATCGGCCATCGTCCGGCGGCAGTGGGCGACACCCCGCTGGACGCCTCCATCAAGCGGTTCGTCCAATCGTTCACGCAGGCGATCGACACCGGCAAGCTCGATAGCTTCATACATCTGCTCACCGAAGACGCTGTCATGCTCACTGACGGCGGAGGCGTTGTCCGCTCAGCGATCAATCCGATCGAGGGCCGGCACCGGATCGCCGCCTTCCTCACAGGCATCGCTGGCAAAGGCTCACTCGTTGGGGAATTCCGCGAGGTTACGATCAGCGGACAGTGCGGCTTACTCCTGCTTCGCGAGGGCCGACCTCCGTTCGCGATTATTTTCGAGCCCGATGCGGGGCTTGGCGCTATTGGGGCGATCTATATGGTGAGCAATCCGGAGAAGCTTCGGCGGATTACCTAGCTCATCGGCTACGGCCCGCTGCTGAGTTTCCACGATGCGGGTAGCTGAGCTGGTACCATTCTTATGGTTATGGCTCTTCTGACGAATTCAGCCTATGAGGAGTAGCCAGTACCCTTCTTGAGCGAATTTTAATCGAATTTCACCAATGTAGTGTACTGAGTATCCCTCTCATGCGAAATTCCATCGGTTTACGTTAATGTAGGGTAGCTGGTACTCCTCTTGCTTGGGATCAACATTGATGGAAAAGCGGCAGATCGAGCTGAAGAGAGTACTCTAAGGCTCTACATTGACGGAAATCCGACGATTCGAGCCAATGTAGCTGGGCTAGTGGACCTCTTTAGTGGAAATTCGACGAATCGAGCCAATGTAGCTGGTCTCTTGGACCTCTTTGACGGAAATCCGACGATTCGAGCCAATGTAGCTGGTCTCTTGGACCTCTTTGACCGAAATCCGTGAATCAAGCCAATGTAGCTGGTCTCTTGGGCCTCTTTGACCGAAATCCGGCGAATCGAGCGAATGTAGCCGGGCTAGTGGACCTCTTTGACCGAAACCCGACGAATCGAGCGAATGTAGCCGGGCTAGTGGACCTCTTTGACCGAAACCCGACGAATCAAGCGAATGTAGCTGGGCTAGTGGACCTCTTTGACAGAAGTCCGGCGAATCGAGCCAATATAGCCGGGCTAGTGGACCTCTTTAGCGGAAATCCGGTGAATCGAGCGAATGTAGCCAGGCTAGTGGACCTCTTGGACAGTAATCCGACGAATCAAGCGAATGTAGCCGGGTTAGTGGACTATACTCGCACGAAGTGGCCCCCCGCTCCCATCCACCACACAACAAAAGGCACCCCACCGGGTGCCTTTTGCCTTCCTGCCTTACTTCCTGACCTCTTCCTCAAGCCAACCTTTATCTCCAAGCCAGCTCCGGCAGAATCTCCTTCTGCAGCTCGCACATCTCATCGATCATTGCGCACGCCTGATAGTACGTTGGCGCTTGCGGATCGAGCAGGATCGCTTGAAGCAGCTTCGTCTTGGACTTCTCCAAGTACGCTTCCAGCAGCAGCTTGTGAATCATGCCTTGAATGTGAATCGTGCCGATTACTGCTGTCGGCAGCTCAATGCTCATCGGCTTCAGCTCGATGCCTTGGCCATTAACGATCGCTTGCGTTTCCACGACCATATCGTCTGGAAGGCCCTTGATTGCGCCTTTATTCGGCAGGTTCGCGGAATTGATCTCGAGCTCATCGTCGAAGAAGATCGCCTCGATAATCGGAATCGCATACTCCTGGCTCGGACATACCTTCTCCTTGCTGAACTTATACGCTTCCTCAGCCCACAACTCTTGCGTATTCACTTGCTCAAACAAGCCTTTATCGAGGCTGTGTCCGCCTGCGCAGTATACGAACTCAGGCGTCCTGGAGCCTTCCTTCCACAGCTGCTCGCGCATCGGATCGTAACGATATTGCAGCGACAAGCCCGCGTAGAAGTCAGACGCGTACGACACATACTCGCCGCAGTGGTTCGTGCCTGGGTACGGATACATACCATAAATTTGGTACATCGTGCGAGACAGCCCGATATGATCCCATTCCGCAAGACGGTTTGCTTTGCGCTCTTTTTCATCGAACAATGGGTACAGGTCTTTGCCTGTCGCCTTGTCCCAAATTTTCGTGAAGAAGCCGAAGTGGTTCAAGCCGCCTGCCTCGAAGCCGATCTCCTCTTTCTTCATTTCGAGGAACTGGCTAACTTGATCAACACCCATGTCAAGACCATGGCACAGACCGACAATCTTGATCGTCGTAAGCTTCGAGATCGCTTCAACCAGCTTAGCCTCAGGATTCGTATAGTTGAGGAACCAAGCGTTCGGGCAAACCTTCTCCATCATGCGAGCGATTTCGAGCATTGGGCCGAGGTTGCGGAGCGTATGGAACATCGAGCCCGGTCCGCCGTTCTCACCGTAAATTTGCTTGCTGCCGTAACGGCGCGGAACGTGGAAGTCCTGCGACCAGTAGTGGTAACGGTTCACTTCAATCGCCACAATTGCGAAATCCGCATTCGTCAGCGCTTCTTCTAAATTCGTTGTGTGCCAAATTTTCGCCGGATGCTCGAAGGAATCGAACATTTCTCTTGCATATTTATAAGTGCGGGCTACGTTGTCCGCGCTAATGTCCATCAGTGCAATATCGAGATCTACACCCGTCTTGAGACGTTCCGACAATACGATATCATTCAATGCGCCGAGAGCGAACGAGACGCTGCCTGCTCCGATAAGTGCGACTTTCATTTGCTTTTTCATAAAATGATCCATCTCCTTTTATCTTGATCGTTTCCATGCGGTATACGCAGCGCCAATGACGCCGGCATCAGAACCAAATACAGGTGCTGCAATACGAATCCGGCCGCGCAGGTTCTCAAACACCTTGCCCTTCGTGCTCTCCACAACCCGTTCAATCAGCCACGGATTGTGCTCGATCACCGAGCCACCGATAACGAACATACCCGGATCAAGCGTCTGCATGAGAGAGGCAATCCCTCTGGAGAAGTACTCCACCCACTGCGAGATAACTTCCTCTGCTTGCTTGTCCTTGCTCACATATCTATCAAACAACGTCTTCGCCGTGGCATCGCCGCCGTACAGCTTTTTGCTCTCGATCTCCAAGGCGGTGCCGCTGCAAAGTGACTCCAACGTGCCTGCATACAAGGAATCATGTCCGTTGTCCCGATCCGAGACAATCATGCTGCCGATCTCCCCCGCGTAGCCGTTGGCGCCATGAAGGACCTCGCCCCGCACGACAATGCCGCTGCCAATGCCCGTGCTCACCGTAATATACATGGAGAGTACGCTCCCTTGCGAAGCTCCCCGCTCCCCCTCCAAGAGGGCAATCACGTTCACATCGTTGTCCAAATACAGCTCATGCTCTGGAAAATACGACCTTACCTCATCTACCGGAACGCCCTCCAAGCAAGGAACATTGCCGGCATCGACGATGGAATCGGTCCCTTCGTGCCAAGGTACGGGAACAGCCATGCCGATTAAGCGCGCTTTGCGTTCGCTATCGACGATATCGACCAACCGCCGCACGCCGGCGAACAACTCCTCCGCGCTGCCGAAGCTGCTGGTCAGGACGGTTTCCTTACGAATCAGCTCTAGCTGCTCGTTCACCAATCCGACCCGGATGTTCGTGCCTCCGATGTCTACCCCGATGACATACCCGCTCATCCTGCTTGCTCCCCACTGATGTCAAGATACTTCGCTGCCTTCGCATCCAAGTAGAAATCAATATGATCGTAGCCAAGCAGCGCCTGGGCTGGTAGCTTCGCATCTGGATTACAGAAGATCTCCCGAACGATCTCGGCTTTGCGCTCGCCGGTAATCACCGTAATGACCCTTTGGCTGCGGATCACTTGTCCAAGGCCAAGTGTAATCCCCTCCGAGAGCACCGTCCGCTCGTGAAAATATTTCTGCGCCACTTCCTTCGTCGTTGCCGACAGGTCGATTACGCTGCTGTACTCCAGCACAGCACTTCCTGGCTCATTAAGCCCGATATGCCCGTTCATGCCCACGCCCATCAAGCTGAACGTCATCGGATACTGTTCGATGTACTGGTCAATTCGCGAGCATTCCTGCACCAAATCTGCCGCTGTTCCGTCGAAGAACTCAATCTGATCGCTCTCAAGCGGAATCAGCGAGAACAAGTCTTGGTTCAGCATCTGATAGCAGCTGCCCTCTGAGCTGCGCTCAATACCAACCCACTCGTCGAGACTGACGATGCGGAGATTCTTCAAGCTGCCGTCATTGCCGCCGATGCTACTGGCGAAATGCGCGTAGCTCTTCTGCGGCGTACTTCCGGAAGCCAGGCAGAATACAGACTGCTCGTCTTCCGCCAATCGCTGCTGCATTTCCCGAGCGATTTCCCGAGCTACCTCTTCTTCACTGTCAAAAATACGAATCATGCACCTCACACTCCTCTCTTAAGTTGATAACACCTGAATCATTTCCTGCTGCAGGATCAAGCTCGCTGCGCCAACTGCCGCCTGATGCGCGGCATCGCTCACCGTAATCGTCGGCGTCCATTCGGTATACTGCTGTACGTATGCTGCTGTTCTGCTTCGCACAAGCTCGGGGAACAGCGCAGCCGTCTTGCCGCTGATGATGATCCGATCAATGTCCAAGATGCTGATCATGTTGGCAATAACAAGGGCGAGATGGCGGGAGACGTAATCCGCGCAAGCTTCCCGCTCCTGTTCCATCGTTAAGTCATACGTGCGAAGCAGCGTCTCAAGCCCGAGCTTGCTCTCGAGCCAGCCGACCGAGGACTTCTTCTTCCGATACTCCGGGTCGAAGCACATATACTCAAGCTCGCCTGCGCTTGCATTGAACCCACGGTGAAGCTCCTTATTCAGGATGATACCCGCTCCGACACCGTCACCCGCAGAGATGAGAATAAGGTCGTTCGGCGCCTCTTCGGTGCTCTCCAACTGGCGTAACTCCGCGATAATCGAGGCGTTCACGTCATTTTCCAGCAAGATCGGCAGCTGTACCCGCTCCTTCAATCTCGCCATAAGAGGCTCGTAAGCGTAATCCTCTTCGAGGTTGTCATGGGTCATAATCCGAATCGTGCGCTTGCGAATATTGATCGCGCCATCGACGCCAATCCCTATGCCGAGAATGACACTACCCATTGCCTTTGCTTTGCTCCGCATCCGTGCCACGATGTCCTCAAACACGCTTTCAAACTGTTCACTAAAAAAATGAATCGGCGTGTCGATTGCCTGCATATCAATGATCTGGCCGTATAGATTAACGAGCAACGCCGTCGTCCTCTTGCCGATCGTTTGAATGCCGATGGTGACGTAGCTGTTCGCATTGAAGCGATAGACGGTACGTTTCCTGCCAAGTCCGCCGGATCCTTCACGACTCTCGCCTGTAGCGATCAGCAGGCCGATTTGCTCGAAGAAGCTGACGATCTTGCTGACCGTTACGAAGCTCATCGCGGTTTTCTCCGTAATTTCGACCTTAGCTAGCTCCGGGTGCTGCAGCAGAATATCGAAGATGATTTTGCGATTCTCATCCTTAATGTTATTGGGGAGAAATGACTTCACTTAGGCCCCTCCTTTCTTTATTTAAGTTTATTATTTAATAAAGTTTAATAATTATCTAAAATGAATCGGACACTATAAGGCCCGTTCATCCTCATCATATCCAAAGGCAGCTCATGCTGTCAATGTTAATGTGAATGTTACAAGGTGAAACGGCCCTCGCCGTCCTTTGACGGCGCGACGCGTTTCATTCCGGAGAAATATAAGTCCATTAAGCGCCATACGATTCGTACGGGGAGGTGGGCAGAGCGATCTATAAGAGCGTGTCGATTCAACCCCATTTTCGGCTGGTTCCTTATCTGAGAGTGCTGAATCCGCACTCTCAGAGCTTCAATCGGCCGATTTTCATGCTGAGAGAACGTATTTGATCTCTCAGCTCCACCAAGCTACCGGTTTCAGCCGGTTCCTTATCTGAGAGTGCTGAATCCGCACTCTCAGAGCTTTAATCGGCCGATTTTCATGCTGAGAGAGCCTATTTGATCTCTCAGCTCCACCAAGCTGCCGGTTTCAGCCGGTTCCTTATCTGAGAGTGCTGAATCCGCACTCTCAGAGCTTCAATCGGCCGATTTTCATGCTGAGAGAGCGTATTTGATCTCTCAGCTCTAGTGGGCGGCTAGGTAGAGCGTGTCAATACCGGTGCTTTTTCAACAGCCTTACTCAGGTCCCTAAATTCAAGGAGACCTGAGTAGTAACCTTTTTAAATAATAAGCCGCTGCTCTTATCCCTCATAAAGTGACGTATCGAGCTGCTGTATATATGGCGCTACATTTCCTACCGTATATAACCGCAATCGGTGCATCGCTCGGGTACAGACCGTATAGAAGAGCTTGCGCTCGCTCTCCCTGCTGTAGGTCTGGGCTGAAGCGTCGTAGACCAGTACCGCATCGAACTCGACGCCCTTCGCGAGATACGCCGGAATGACTGCCACGCCCTTCTCGAAGGTGAGCGTCTCCTTCGTGATGAGACGCAGCGCTTCTCCGCCATTCTCCGTGAGCTCGTCATACGCAACACGAGCCTCAGCTGCCGTCTTCGTAATGACGGCAATAGAGTCGAAGCCTTCGGCTCGAAGCGCCTCTACGTCGCTGGCGATATGCCCCGCCCGCTCCTCGCTGCTGCCGAGCCGTACGAGCTGCGGCTTACCACCAAGCCGCTCGAACGGTACAATGTCCGCGCCATCCGGCAGCATCGCCTTGGTAAACTCCACGATCTCCTTCGTGGAGCGGTAGCTGCGAACGAGACGTATTAGCCTCGTTTCGTCAGGGCCATAGATACGGGCAAGCGGCGAATCCGCCTCGTGCAGAATCGTCGATTGCACGAAGATTGCCTGGCCGAAGTCGCCAAGCACCGTCATGCGCGCGCGCGGAAACAGCCGCTTCAAGAAAGCATATTGGAACGGCGAGTAATCCTGTCCTTCATCGACGAAGACATGCCGCACGTCTGTATTCATCCGCACGCCTTCCACCAGCTCCTTGAGATACAGGTATGGCGTCGCATCTTCATAGAGCAGCTCGGAGCCGCTTAGCTTCGCTCTCGTCTGCGCACAGATTTCCGCCCACTTCTCCGGCACCTCGGACTCGCCGGTCATCTCTAGATACTGAGCTTCCTCACCAAACAACTGCCCGTATAATTGAACAAAATCAATGAACTTGAACCGTCTCACGTCACGACGCAGCGGTTCAAAGCTCTCCTTCACAATCATTCGGCGGAGAAGCTCCTCTTCCTGATCGGCAAAATCAAACACATCTCCTTCACCCTGCTCGGTACCCTGGAAATCGCCATACTGATCGATATACGACTGCGTAAAATCAAACACCGCTTCATCGCGCTCGTATTTTTTCAGCACCGCTTTATGGACCTCTTCATATTGCTCGTTGTCGAGGTAATCGAGCTCATCCTGCACCCACTCGGCCTTCCGCTCCTTACGCTCAATTGAAGTCAGCTGCAGCAGCAGCCATTCCCGTAACAGCAAGGCGCGATTCGCAAGCCGAATCGTGCTGTCATAGCTATAGAACTGCTCAGCCATCTGAGGTGCCGTGATCACTTCGCGGTCTCTGAACCAGATCCCGCTAAATAGCATGCCCTTCTTGCAGAGCCTTTCCGCATACTGCTGCAAAGCATGAAGGAAAATCTCCGACGCCTTGTACCGAATGCCCTGCAGTCTCGCTTCATTAGCCGAATCGTCGTCAACAGCTGCGGACAGTACATATTCAATCTGATCAAATGGGTCTTCCAGCTGCATCTGTGATCCGAGCCAGTACGCCAGATACTCTTGGAAGGTCGTCTGCTGCATATTCTCCTCACCCAGCTCAGGGAGCACCGTTGAGACATAGCTGTTAAACATCGGGTTCGGCGAGAACAGGACGATCTGGTCCGCCCGCAGCCGGTCGCGATGCTTATAGAGCAAGTAAGCTGCCCGCTGCAAAGCCGCTGACGTCTTGCCGCTGCCGGCCGCGCCTTGCACGATAAGCATCCAGCTCTTATCGTCGCGAATAATCGCGTTCTGTTCCTTCTGAATCGTTGCGACGATACTCTTCATCTGCGCGTCCGCGCCTTTGCCGAGCGCCTGCTGCAGCAGCTCATCGCCGATGGTGACGCTCGTGTCGAACACGCTGCGCAGCTCGCCGCTTTTTATCTGATACTGCCGTTTCAGCAGCATCGTTCCGTCGATCTGCCCGCCGGGCGTCGCATAAGCGGCTGATCCTGGGGAATGATCGTAATACATGCTTGCAATCGGCGTACGCCAGTCGTATACGAGGAAGCTCAGCCCATCCTCTTCGACAAGCGAGGATACGCCGATATAGATTTGCTCGCTTCCGCTAGCACCCTTCTCTTCATAATCTATGCGCCCAAAGTAAGGCGCCGGCAGCATGCGCTTCATATTGTTCCACCGCTGAAGCCGCTGCTTGTGGCTCCGTTCCCGTTCAGAAAGCAGCGCCTCCTGCTGCCTGATGCTGTATAACGTTTCTTCGAAATCGTCAAAGGTGCTCGTGTTGACCGTTACATCTTCCCAGAACTTTTTGGCAAAGTCCGTCACCTGATTGCGCAGCCCCGACACCTCTGGCGCAAGCTCCGCGATCTTCGTCTGCAGCGTCTCTGTTACCTGCTTCAACCGCGCCTGCTCCTGCTTCCAATCGTTCTCGCTTATCATTCTCGGACACGCTCCTTCATAAGTTTTGGCAACCCGCCGCAATACCAGTTGACAGCGGGCGAACTATCATGGTAATATTAGATTATAGATAAGATGTTCTTACTCTGTCTTCTTAAAATAATACACATGACAGGTTTTCCTAGCATACCATACGACAGCTTGATTTGTAAATCATTTATAAACATAACAAAACCGGCAGAATCTGCCGGTTTTTCTTATTGTTATCGCATATTAGACGCTTGCATGAAGCTTATGCCGTCTGCGTGGTCACCATGCTACGCAATTATTCTGCTGCCTGCTGTTGCTCCTGCTCCAATGCCGCTGCTGGCTGTTTCATTTCTGCCAGTGATGCTTCGATCTCCGCTGTCAGCGTCGGATCGAGATACTGCGGCGCGGAACGTTTAGCTGGCGAGTTGAAATGATTCATTGCCTCCAGCTCCGCCTCAATCATCAGCACCTTCTCCTCTGCACGAGCGAATCCTTTGACGATGCCGTCCGTCTGAAACGAAACGACACTCTGGTTCAGCTCCTTCAGGGAGCTTGCCACATTAACCCGGGATTCGAGCAGCAGCCGGCGATGATTGTACTCCTCCGATTGCACCAGCAGCTGGGCGATGCGCTCCTCCAGCACCTTCGTTTGTTCCTGAATCGTTACGTATTGCTCGCGGTAGACTGCAAGCTTCTTCTCCTGCAGCAGCTTCTCCTGCAGCGCCAGCTTCGCAATCTGGTCCTCGCCCTGATCCACCGCAAGCCTCGCTTGGCGGTCCCGCTTCTCTACTGCCGTCTCGGCATTCCCAATCAGCACTGCTTGTCGCTTCTCAATAAACAGCTGATGCGCCAGCGCCCGCTGCCCCTTCTCCAGCTCAACACTAAATTCCCGCATATATTGATTCACCATATTGAGCGGCTTCTCGCACTTATCGATCAGCCCGTTCGTTTCGGCTAGAAATACATCTTTGACACGTTTGAAGATACCCATATTACTTCGACTCCTTTGATTGATTTTGCTGCATTTCCCATTGGTCCAGGAAGTCCGATGCGCTTGGAATGCCTGCAAGCACATTCACACTATCCGCTCTTCTCGACCGTTTGCTTCGCTTGCTCAGCCAGAAGATTAGTAATCCGGCAATCAGAATCGCTCCGCCTACCGCTACGCCAAAGCCATGCTCATGCTCGTGATCCCGACCAAAGCGCATGTTGCCGCCCTCTTTGAGGAATGGCGCTGACGGCGGTACTGGCACAGATGCATCATCACCGCGTAGTGCCGGCACAGACACGCCCTCGCCGCCTCTGATCTCAACCTTCATGTCACCCGCAGGTTTGCCATGAAACTCCTGACTAACCCTCACAACTTTCGTTATATCACGCCCGTGCTCACCATCCGCCAAACTTAAACCGGCTCCGACAGCTACGATAATGATGGATACTAGCAGCGCTTTTTTCACCCAAGGTCTAATGCGTCTCACGCTTTAATCATCCTTTCACAACAGTGATCTTGTCTCAACAGTACCTACTATATCGAGCAACGGTAAAAGTACGGTAAAGGGTTATAAAAAAAATCCCTTCCTCTTCATCTTCCAAAGAGAAAGGGCATCTCGCCAGCAATGCTATACGGGAAACTCGATCGAGAATGTGCTTCCTTTGCCAGGCGCACTCTCGAGAACAACGGAGGCCCGGTGGGCGATAGCGATTTGCTTCGCAATCGCGAGTCCAAGTCCCGCGCTTCCTTCCTCGCGAGAGCGATGCTTCTCAACCCGGTAGAACCGGTCGAAGATACGCGGCTGATCCGCTTCGGCAATGCCGATACCGCTATCGCGGACAATAATCCGCCACTGCCTCGGATTAGGGTCAAGCCCTACGTCGACCTTGCCTTCTTCAGGCGTGTACTTGATCGCATTATCTAGCAAAATATAGACCAGTTGCTTCAGCTTCTCTGGATCGCCTTTCACGGTCAACGTGTCCGGTAGCATCGTCCTCAGCTTAATCGCTTTCTTCTGAGCAACACCTTCGAAGGCAAGCACCCACTGGCGCAGCTTCGGCACGATGTCGAAAGTGCCCATCTCGAATTCAACCGAGCCTACGTCGGACCGGGCAAGCAGCAGCAGATGCTGCACCATGCGGCTCATCCGGCCGATCTCTTCTTTCATATCCGAGACGACTTCCTTCGAATACGGTGTAATGGCGTCCCCATTCTCCAGCTCGATAACATCGAGGGAGGTGTTCATAATGCTTAGCGGCGTCCTCAGCTCATGTGAAGCATCGGCCAGAAATTGCTGCTGCTGCCTGAACGTTTGCTGAATAGGAATCATCGCTTTTTTGGACATCGAGGAGCTAAGCTTTATGGCTACAAGAACGAAAATAATAAGAATAAAGATGAACACAAGGAGCAGTGTACGGAGAATATCCCAGTAGTAAGTGACATCCTTTGCCGCATAGATCGTAGCCGGCCCATTCGCCGTCATAATCGGATGCGCACCTATGAAGAGCAGCCGATCCGGCGAAATAAGCGTAAGTGCTCCGTCCCTCTTATGTAGCTCAGGCTGCCAGCGTAACCGAAACTTGTCTTCATTCGGCCGCCAGTCACTAAACTTCTCCAGGGTGAACTCGCTCAGCTGCGGGATGGCATCACTTTGCGCAAGTACTTTACCTTGATTGTCCAGCACATAGAAGAAGTACAAATCACCGCTCTGGCTATTCTCCAAATCTGGAATGACAACGCGGCCGTCCTCGGTCGCATACATGGTCGTGCTGAGCGAATTGCTCTGCTCCTGGTACGTCATAATGATGAAGAAGACCGATACAATGATCGAGAATAACGCCAGAAACAGAATGATGAGCCACGTATAGGTGAGGGTGAGCTTCCTCTGTGTGTATTGGAATAAGTCGCGTTTCTTCCCTCTTTTAAGCGTCCATTTCAAACCGGTAGCCTACCCCCCTGATGCTGTGAATGACCGGTTCCGCACCGGATTCATCGAGCTTGTCCCGGAGCATCTTCACGGTAACATCGACATTTTTGTAGGAGACATCACTGCCGAGCCCCCAGATGCGATCGAGAATCGCCTCTCTCGTCAGCACATTGCCGGTGTTCTGCAGGAAGAAATCAAGCAGCTGGTATTCCCTTGGGCTGAGCGGGATCTCTGCGCCGTCTCTATATAGCTGGTGCGAGGCACGATTGAGCCTGAACCGCCTTCCGAACGTCACAATATCCGACTGCCTCGGGGCGAAATTCCGCCGTGCCAGCACCCGAAGACGAGCAAGCAGCTCATCCATCTCGAAAGGCTTCGTCAAATAGTCGTCGGCTCCTGCATCGAGACCGAAGATTTTGTCCTGCAGCGAGTCCTTGGCGGTCAACAGGACGATGGCTTGTCCATAATGGTCGCCCCGCAGCCGCTTGCAAACATCGACGCCATCCATTAGCGGCATCATCCAGTCTAGGATGAGCACATCATAAGCCGACGCAAGGGCATAATCCAGTGCATCCTCGCCGTTCTCCACCCAATCGACGTGATAGCCGCCCTTCTTCTCCAGCATATATTTCACAAGCTTACCTAGCTTCTTATCATCTTCCGCCAGCAAAATGTTCACGTCTAACGCTCCCCCGCCGCTACATTCGAAATAATAGGTTAGTATACCAAACAAACGGTAAAAGTACGGTAAAAAAATAACCCCTATCCGCAGGATTCGCGAATAGGGATGCAGTAGCGGGGAAACTTGGCTTACGATTGGCTTACGACTCCAGTGCCGTTTGCTTCACGCGGCGGCGGTTCGTAGTCAGCGCCACTTGTAGCACAATCAATACGACGAACAGTGCCATACAGCCTGCGGAGTAGCGGTACATGACCGAATAATTCGACGCGGCGGATATTGCGCCGAGGAGAATCGCGCCTGTCGCGACGCCGAAGTCCGTCGAGTTGTAGAACATGCTGTTCACCGTGCCGTATTGCTCCGGCGCGGAGGAGCGCAGCATCCATGCTTGAATCGTCGGCTGAATAGCGCCGAAGCCAAGGCCGTACAGCAGCGCCGATAGAATCAGCATCGGCATCGCATGGGTGCCGGAGAGCAGCAGCATACTTGCTGTGACGCATAGGCCGGCGGGAACGAGCACCGCCATATGGCCTTTGCGATCGAAGATGCGGCCGGAGAATGGCCGAACCAGGATGATAGTAACGGCGTTGAACAGGAAGAACAAGCCTACCTGTTCAATATGCACATAATCGCCGAACAAGGCGAGAAAACTAAGCAGACCGCTGTAGGTAATAGACAACAGCGTGTTCAGCAGCACGGGGAAGATCAGCTTGCGGTTGAAGCCAGTTTTGACCGGTGCAGCCGTATTTCGCGTTGCCTGTTGTTGCTGCTGAGCCGATGGTGCGGCTGGTGCTGGTGCTGCGTCGCTGTGCTTCGAGCGAGACAGCCACAGCACCGGGAAGATCAGCACCGATGCAATAAGTCCGAGCATCGTGAGCTCCATGAAGCCTGTATGCTTCATGACGTTCAGCCCGATCGACGGGCCGATGGACATGGCAAGGCTCGTCGATAAGCCGAAATAGCCGATCCCCTCGCCCATCCGGCGAACCGGGATGATGCGGGAGACGAGCGTCGGCAATATCGTGCTCGCCATGCCGAAGCCGATCCCGTAGGTAATCCGCAGCACGAGCAGCGCGCCGAATGATCCGGCTGTCGTATATAGCCCTGTTGCTGCCGCTGCGATAAGCAACCCGATAATGAGCAGCGCCATGCGGGATACGCGCCGCATGAGAGCAGCTGTCGCGAACCGCGAGGCAATGGCAGCGAGCGCGAATACGGAGGTAACGAGACTGACCTGCACGTTACCTGCGTCGAACTCCCCTTTTACATAAGCTGGAAAGGAAGACAGCAGCATTTGCAAGCCGAGAAAGAGAAGAAAGAAGCTTGCCGAGAGCGCGATAAATGGTCTTGTCCATAGAACTGCTGGTTGTTGTTGCTCTTGCTGTTGCTCTTGCTTCATGATTCACCTCTCCAATGGTCTTTATTCATGACCTTGCCCGCCTGTGCTGCCGCCAAAATTGGCGGTTATATGGTGCTGAACGCGCATCAACAGCTCAAGCAGCGTGTCATATTCTTGATCCGATAAGCAGCTCTTCACATCTGCTGTCACCGTCTCTTCAATCGGTGTCGTCTCACGAATGAGCACTTTGCCCGCTTCCGTGCTGTAGACGAGGAATGCTCTGCGATCCTGCTCGCCCGGCTTCTTATAGATGAGGCCCTTCTTCTCCAGATGGTCGAGAATACGGGTCGTCGAAGGCTTGTCCTTGCTCGTCCGCTCCGCGATTTCTTTCTGGATGAGCCCTTGCGCCCGATCAATCTGATTCAGCGCCGACCATTGCTCCGGGGTAATGCCATATGGCGCAAGCCGTTGCTGGAACTGTGCCGCGACTTTGCGGTAGGTTGTACCAAGCGCAAAGCCAACCGGAATTTGATTCATATGGTTCTCATTATCCATCGTCATCGCAATAAAACCTCTCATCTTTAAATAGTTGTTTAGACAACTATATGACAGACAACCGATTCTGTCAACGTTCTGAACATGGCAAAAACCCTGCCCTCCAACATCCGGGAGAACAGGGTCTTATTTATATTTTATGCCGATTCGGTATTCGTTAAGACTTTCGCTTTCACTTTCGCCTTGCGGAAGCTAGAAGCCAGCTTAACAACCAGACTAGCAGCCGCGATGCACCATAGCAGCGTCATATTCGAGGACGACGAAACCGATACGTCGGCAAAATACATCGAATTTCTCAGCTCTCCCGCCACGAATCGGAATGGAGTCCAGACATACAGCCAATCATGCGTCGTCTTCGGCAGAAACTCCGGTGCAATATTGACTACAGGCAGCGAGAAGAACATGAGCAGGATGAGTACCGGCATTGCAGGTAGGCCAAGCCAGCTAAGCAGCGCAGATTGAAGCAGGAAGAATGCTGCGCCTCCGAGCATAAGTACCAACCACGTTCCGGTTGCATCCGCGAGCGACATGCCATACCACACTTTGGACATCCACACGAGGTAGCCCGACGCCAATCCGACGAATACAAGACCAGTAGCGGCCCCAGTCAGCAGTACACCGAAGCGGCGACCGCCGGATGCCTGCGCCTTCTGTGAAGCGAGCATTAGAATAATGCTGACCACAAGGCTGCCAATCCACATAATTTGCGTCAGCATGCCAGGGGCGTTACCACTCGCATTGTTGGTGCCGATCGGATGGACCGTCTGCTCTTCGATTTGGAAAGGAACGAGCAGTGCTCTGGCCATGCCCAAGGAAATTACATTCACATCAGAGCGCTGGCTCACCATACCAAGCACCTGCTGCGACATCTCGCTGCTGATTCCTCGCTCGATTTGGCTGAGCATCTGCTTCACCGCGGTGGATGCTTGCACGCTCATGCCCTCATTGGCGACAATGCGGACCGTTGCCGGCTTCGGTTTATCCGACATTAGCGAAACCACACCAGCACTCAGGTCGGCTGGCAGCACGAATGCGCCATAGTACTCCTGCTCATCAAGTCCTTGCTGTGCCTCGGCTTCCGTTGCAACAACATGCCACGCAATGGGCAGACCAGCATTGGCGAGCAGCTTCTCTTTCACCATGTCTCCCACGTTCAGCGAGCTTCCGTTAGGCAGCGATACCGCCTTATCCTCTACAACGAGAGCAACAGGCAACTCCTTCGGCTTCGCTCCGAGTACCGACCCCATCATTGCCACTCCGAACACGGCTAATACGATGAAGACGGCGAGCAAGCCGATCCATACTGTTTTTTGCTTGAATAATGCCATATGTCATTTCCCCTTTGCTTATCACTATAATGGACATTGTGTTGATTATCGTTCGCTATGTTTATTATAATGAGTTCATATGGGAATTCAATCGTCAATATGCCGCTGGAATGTCAACTAATCAGCATATGCATAACGAGTTGTTCATTAATGTGAAAATTTAGTTGGCGAATGGAGGTTGTTTCCGCGCGTGACAGATAAAATGGACCGCAGACAAGCGAAGACCAAGCAGGCGCTGCGCAAGGCGCTTATGGATCTTATTGAGGAGAACGGCATAGAGGGACTGACCGTTACGGATATATCCGCGCGGGCGGATGTCAATCGGGGAACCTTCTACCTGCATTATCGGGATGCGCAGGACATGCTGAGCCAGATCAAGAGCGAAATTCTCGAAGCGGTTGATCAGCTCATGCAGCAGGTTGATATCTATGAATTGCGGCAGTTTGCCGTAAAGGAGGAGCCGTATCCGGCGATGCTGCGTATGATTGAAGAATTAGCCCGCAACGGCGATTTTCTGAAGATCATTCTCGGACCGAAGGGCGACCCTGCATTCGCGATCAGCCTAAAGGCTATGATTACAAAGCATATTTGGGGCAAAATGTTAAACCGCCAAGCGATTAAGGAGCTTCTGGTGCCTGCGGAATATTTGCTCGCATATACCACATCAGCGAATTTCGGCATCTTGACGCACTGGATCGAGTCCGGCATGAAGCAAACGCCCACGGAAGTGGCCCACATCATGATGCGGATCCACTACCACGGGCCTGTGCATGTGCTTAATCTGGATTAATTCGATTACAGCTTCCCCCTTACGGGACAAACACAATCCGACGACTTGAATCAGCTAATGTAGCCTGCCAGGCCGTCTCCACCTCGGAAAGCGGCAACGAAGTCGCATTCACACGAATGCTACCAGCGGCAATCGCCTCCATGAGCGCTGGGAATTCAGCTAGATACCCCGCTGCCGTGACCGAGCCTTGACCACTGCCGAGCAGCTGGAAGTTGGCAGATCTGAGCGCAGCAGAAGGAATCGCGGCTGTCTGGCCAGCAACGGAACCGATCTGGATCCAGGTGAGCGCCTGGCTCCGGTCGGACCGCTTCGTTAGCAATGGAACCATCGCGAGTTCGGCCGGCTTCCCCCATAAATAGTCGAGCACGATATCAACCTCTGATGCTACCTCGCCCAGTCTCTCGGCGGCGGCCTCCGGATCGCCCGCAAGCGATACGATCTTATCCGCCCCAAGCGCAGGCAGCGATTCAAGCCTTGCTTGGTCCCGCCCAGCGCCGATGACCTCGCTTGCGCCAAGCAGCTTTGCAATCTGGACCGCCATCTGTCCAGAGTTGCCGGTCGCACCAAGCACAAGCACCTTCTGCCCAGGCTGGATTTGCACCCTGCGCCGAAGCGAGACCCATGCCGACAGCGCCGGATTCATCCCAGCCGCGATCAGAATAGGGTCTGCCCCTGCGGGCAACGGCACGCTGCGGCGGACATCAATGACTGTGCGCTCTGCGAATGTACCGAGCGGCGTGTCCGGGGCAACGAAGTAGACGAGCTGCCCGCCCGGCAGCCGCCCTACACCGTCAATACCAGGAATAAGCGGCAATTCATCTGTGCTCGTATAGTGGGAACCGTTGGCCTGTGCACGCACGCGCATATGCAGGCCAGCTGCCAGAACTTCGCCTACCACTTCATGCTTCCCAGTGGGCTGCGGAATGTCGATCGCTTCATACTTCGGTGCTGTATCGAAAGAACGTACTACTGCTGCTTGAATCATCATAAGTCAAACCTCCATTATGTTTTCCTTGTTATTATTTAGTTTGTTATACAAACCAATATAGTTTGTATCGCATACTATGTCAATAGCTGTTGTGTTATAATGGGGGAAAATTATTGTTGCTCGGAGTGAATGCTAATGAACCCTACCTCTTCTCATTCGCAGGAAGACTTATCTATAGTCGACAGTCTGGCGCAGCTGTCGTTCCTTGTCCACGGCATTCTTGGCCGGGTTGGCGCAGAGGCTGACCTGTCGATTATCCAAATCCGTCTGCTCGGCATACTGCGCGACCGAGAGCCGAGCATGCAGCAGCTCGCCCAGCATCTGGCGCTCGACAAATCGAGCATCACCGGCCTAATCGATCGTGCAGCTAAACGCGGTCTTGTCGAGCGTATTCCATCGCCGACCGACAAGCGCGGCTTCCTTGTCCGCGTCACGGACGCCGGTCGGAAGCTGATTGACGGTGGAGGCGATGAGATCATACGCCAGCTGAACGCTGCTGTCACGGCTGCAGGACTATCCAATGCGGAGCAGGCACAATTCGCTGCACTCGCGACCCGAATTATCGGAGCGAATAATACGCTGTAACTATGCAACAATTCGAAGAAGAGCCGCCCTGCTGCTGGGCGGCTCTTCTCTTTTTCTAGACAAATACACCGAACCGGGACCGCGCACATAAACTGCCTATATCTAGGCTCAAACTAAACTGGAATGAGGCGAAAGCAGAGAATGTCCGCTTATATCGATTACACGTCACCTTCTGTGCAGTACACGTTTGACGTGAATAAGAGCCCGTTATTCAAGAAGGATGCCAATAACTTTATAAACGTGCTTGGCGTGCAGCAGCTGAACTCGCTCGAGAATTCGTCGCTCCTCGACATTTATCTCAGCGCGGGCAACGTGGTCGAACCGCATTATCATCAGAACGCTGCCGAGTTGGTCTATTGTATTTCTGGTGCAGCAACGGTATCCATGCTGAATCCGTTCACGAAACAGCTGCTTAACTTCCCCATCACCCCTGGGCAAGTCGCGAATATTCCACAAGGCTGGTGGCATTATGAGATCGCGACAGCGGATCACACGCATCTGCTGGCAATCTTCGATGCCCCTCAGCCTGAGGTAATATTAGGCTCCGACATTCTGAAATTTACGCCTGCCAACGTCATGTCCCATACCTACTGCATTAACGAGGAGACGTGGAAGAAGGCGGTTGAGCCGGTGAAGCCGTCCACCTATATCGGACCTTACACCGACTGTAACAGTCCTAAAGTTAACCTTGCCGGGCAGCAAGATATGCATCATCCATATCCGCAGCAACAGCAGCAGGCGGTGCCTTACCATCATCAATATCAGCAGTATCAGCAATATCCGTACCACCCACAGCAACGAAACTATTGGGGTTATTACTAGGTTCTTGCGTCACTGAGTATGACAAAAGGCCATCCTCATCGGATGGCCCTCGCTCTTTTTACTTATGCAGAATATCATCTTTCAAAGCAGCAACATGCGTCAAAACCTGATCAATATCTGATTCACTTACACCAAAATGTGCAAGCGCATCATGCAGGTGTTTGGCAATCGCATTAAAGTGCTCATCCTGCAAATTCATGCCTGCATGCGCCTTCGCCATCGACTGCCCGGTATATTGATTGGGACCCCCTAATGCGAAACTGATGAATTTCGTTTGATGCTTGCGCTGCTTCTCCATGTCCGTGTTCTTGAAGAAATGATTGACCGTATTATCGGCGAGAACTAGCTCATAGAAGTAATCGACCACCTTGCCGATCGTATCTTCCCCGCCGAACTTATCGTAAAGAGCCTGGTTCATATGCAGCCCCTCCTTCCCATCATGTTTCTTTAGCGTCGCATGTTAGGTTATCCGGTCACATATATTTCCATACCAGTTACTTCCTATTTCTCGTCAGCTTGGATGAGCCGCCCGCCAGGCGTCGAGCTGCTTCTGTACTTCCGCCCGCACCTCGTTAATGCCCGCCTGCCTAAGCTCCTCATTGAACTTCGGCAGCTCCGTATCTACATCCACACTGCCTGTCATCAGGCTCGGAAAATATTTCTCCCACACCATCTGGATGTTCTGTATCTGCGCAGACATTATGGACAACTCCGGCGTAAAGCCTACGGTGCTCGAATTAACAGCCTCCTTGTTGCCTGCGCGGAACTGGTCCCACTTGTCGAGCGGATCAGGGAACTCGCCGCCCATCGTCTTCAGAATGAACCAGTTTCCTTGCGTGTACTGTACGCTGCTATAAGTGGGCGGAGCATCCGGAATGGGCTTGCCGTCCTTGTCTTTAGGAGGCTTCGGCACGACTTGACCGTTGCTGTCGAGCGTATAGTGCACGCCTTCAATGCCAAAGTTGAACAGGTTGCGTACTTCCGGGTCGGTGTTCAGCAGATTAAGAAACTTGACGCTCTCGACCGGATGCTTCGTATCCGCACTCACTGCCATCACCCCGCCGCGGACGGACTCCGTCGTAATGAGCGCGGGAGTGACTGGATTCGCGACCAGCTTGTAGCCGCGGTCCTTGCTCCAGCTGTTATCCGACAGCGGTCCGCCGCCTGCCGCTTTCCAGAAGACGAGCTCGCCCCGCTTCAACCCTTGGCTATCGCGCAAAGCCGCATCCTCATTGATGTAGCCCTTGACATAGTAGCGCCGAAGGATATCGAGCACCTTCCGAGCTTCTTCCGTTTCAAAGATGTTCACGACAGGCGACTTCGGATCGAGCGCCCGAATCATAAGCGGTAGATATTTCTCCGACACATACTGATAGCCGTCTATGGCGAAGAAGTTCTGAGAGTCCTTATCCAGTTCCATCGGCTGATAAGCTGGCTCCTTCTCCTTGATCATTTGGAGTAGCGGCTCAAGCGAAGCGAGCGTCTTATACTTTTTGATATCAACCTTGTACTTCTTCACTAGCGCATCCGGGTACATCCACTGATCACGCACGGCAAATTCCTTGTTGGTTGGCACACCGTAGATGCCGCCATCATCCAGCTGCACGCCCTTCCAGAAGATCGGGTCGATAGCGTCATACATCCCCTTGCCGATATTGGGCAAGTAATCGTTCAGCTTCAGCCATGCCCCTCGCTGCGCGAACGTAGCATACTCCGGCGCAAAAGCGATATCAAAAGGTGTCCCCGCCGACACCAGCGTATTCAGCCGGTCCTCATACTCCTGCCAGCCCACTTTGATATACGTGATGGTTACGCCGATCTTCTCCGCCAGCACCTCGTTGATCTTCTCATTGACCAGCTTCAAATCCTTGTCGGGATCGCCGATTGTGTAGTAGATCAAATTCACCGTATTGCCGGTCGGCGCAGCCGTCTCACCACTGCCGGTTGAGGAGAAGCAGCCTGTAAGCGGCAGTATCAACATCGCTGCAAGTATGAAGCAAATTGCGGAACGTCTTATGCTCTGCCTTGGCCGAATCCATAGCCGTAGCCGTTGATGTTGTAGCATTACAAGCTATTCCTTTCTCCGCAAGTCCGAGGGTGATTTGTCGAAGTACGCATGGAAATGGGAATAGAAGTAGTTCAGGTTCGGATAGCCGACGGAAAGCGCTACACTGACGATTTTCTCATCGGTCGACTGAATCCGTTCCTTGGCACGCTGCATCCGGTAAGCCATCAGATACTCCGAGAACTTCATCTGCGTCTCCTTGAGAAACAGCTGTCCCAAGTAGGTGCCGTTCATGCGGAACCGTTCTGCAACCGATTTCAAATTGATGTTTTGAGCATACTCCGCCTTGACCATGAGCAGGATGCGATTCGTCAGCTTGGACAGGCTATCATAACGCACGCCGAGCACCGGGTCCTTGTCCAGGTCATCCCGCTCTGCACCTTCCACCGTTCCGTGCAAATCCTCGACGATGATTTTCTCCACGATACTCTGCAGCTTTGAGCGGTCCACAGGCTTGAGAAGATAATCCTTCGCGCCGCAGCGGAGCGCCTCCAGCGCATACTGAAATTCGCCATAGCCACTCATAATAATATAGTTCGATTGAAGGCGAAGCTCATTGAGCTTATGAATGGCGTCATAGCCGCGCTGCTTGCCAATGCATACGTCGAAGATGGCGAGATCCGGCATAAATTCCACCGCCTTCGTAATTGCACCTTCGTATGATTCACTCGTCTCTATACGGTCAAAGCCGTATTTTGCCCAATCCAGCGTTCGTTTCATGCCCTCCAAAATTTGCGGCTCATCATCTACAATTAGCAGCTTATACATCTCAAGCAGCCTCCTTTGGCAGGATTACGGTAATTTTGATGCCAGCTTCTTCGTTGTTATCGATATGCATGTGGAAGCCTTCCCCATAGAAGAAGTGAAGGCGGGTATACACGTTTCGCAGCCCAATGCTGTCTGTTGTGGCATCGTCGCCTCTAGCTAGATTGTTCCTAATCTCAGCCAAGCGCTCTTCGGAAATCCAGTTGCCGTTATCCACGATTTCGAGCACGAAATGCTCCTCTTCCTCCCAGCCGTTCACGACAAGCAGATTGAACTCGTTCGCCTGGTTGAAGCCATGAATGAAGAAGTTTTCTGCCAGCGGCTGCATCCAGAACTTCACCGTAGGCAGTGTGAGCAAGGCTTCGTCTACGTTGTACTGATAATAGAACCGGTCCGGATATTTGAATTCCATAATTTTTAAGTACTTTTGGAGCAAGCCCAGCTCGCTGCCAAGTGGAATGATATTCTCGTATTTTACAATATCGCGGTACAGCCCGCCTAATGTTGCAATCGCATCGGATGTACCTTCATCGTGGCTGCCAAGCGCAAACGACCTGATCACTTCAAGCGTATTATACAAAAAATGCGGATTAATCTGGTGCTGAAGCGCCTTCATCTCCGTCTCCTGCTGCTTCAGCTTCAGCAGATAGTTCGTACGAATATGCTTGTCGAGCTGATGAATCATATCGTCCAGTTCCCTGGCAATCATGCCGTATTCGTTCCTCCGGTAGCGAGCCGGATTGATAGGTGCGAAGTCCGCAGTCTTGGCGCGGCCGATGGAATTAATAATGCGCCGCAGGAAATTCGCGTCCTCACGCAGATTGTATACGATGAGCAGCAGAACGCTAATCATCGCAGCCAGCACGATAAGGAATACGATGAGCAGCACGCTTGCTTTCTGGCGGACAAGCGCTGCCATATCTATCATACTGACGAACTTGTAATCGAACTGGGTGGATTGAAAAGTGACAAAATACGCACGATCCAGAAGTCCAGTCCGTAGGAAGCCGTGGTCGCGTTCATCCGCCGCCGCTCGACTAATCAGCTCCTCCGCCTTGCCATCACTGCCGGCAATCAGATACACCTCGCCGGATGGAGTAACGGCGCCAGCATTGCTTAGCCGGTAATTCTGCAGCGTCTTGAAGATGCGCTCACTGCTGACCAGAAATCGGAACTCGCCTAGTTGGCGAGAGATTTGCTTCGGGTCCGACAGCTTCTTGCGATAGAAGAAGCCTTCCCCAATTGTCTCTCGAAATACCGTACTCGCATTGGGCAGATTGAATAGAAACTTCGTATTCCCGTTGGTGTCGAACTGCACCACATTGCCCTTGAAGCTGGTATGCAGGCTTACCTGCGTAATATCGCCATGTCCGCCATTGCTCAGGAAGGACTTCAGATCCTCGGGAAACGAGAGAAGCGGCCGGTTATAGTGGCTGTCATGAAGCCTGCTCGTCAAATACCCTTCTGCACTGTTTCCGAGGAAATACTGAACATCCGCGATTAGCCCGCTATTCGAATAGACCCGCTGCATGAATGCTTCTATCCGTTCGGAATCGTTCTGAAGCGTATTCTCCACCCTTGTGAACGCGCCGCTTGCCTCGTTCCGGGAATTCTGCACCCATTGGTCAAGCAGCACCGCACAGGTGATCGCTCCGAGCGCGAGGCCGATACATACGACAAACACCATGTAGGCAATGAATTTACCGCGATATATTTTGATTTGAAGAAAGGAAGACATGCGGTTTCTCCTTTGCGATAGGTGTTATGTCTAGCTCTGCTTAGGGCCCTGTTCTCACCATATACCCGAGCTGCTCGTGAAATCAATCCAGCAATTTGTGTCAGAAAACCCGAACGGCCATCCGTTCGGGTTTTCTCTTGCCACTATATGCTTATTTGAAATAGTTGTCGATCTGCTCTTGAGCAGCTGTCATGATTGTATCCAATCCGGCAGCTTTCAGCTCGGACAAGATCTTCGGAACCGTTTTCTCTGGATCGGAAGCGCCTGTCATCAGCTCATAGCGGTACTTGTCCCACACTGCTTTGGTGTTAGCCACTTCTGTGCCCAGCTTGCTAATATCAAGCGCAAAGCCAAGGTTTGTGGAGGAGGTTGCTTGGTCGTTCAGCTTACGTACTTGATCCCATTGATCAACTGGCGCGCCTTTTGTAACCGCCAGGTCGAAGAATGTACCTTGCGTATATGCAGCCAGCGGCCAAGTATCCGACGTACGCTCGATTACTTTCTCTCCGTCTACACTGTTGTAGTCTGCGCCTAGCTCACCGAAAGCAAGCATATTACGCAGCTTCGGATCTGTATTCACTAATTGCAAGTATTTCAAAGCTTCATTTTTATACTTGGAGTTCGCGGAGATCGCATTCAAGGAGCCTTGGATGGTGCTCGTTGTGTAGATCGGTCCGAAGATTGGGAACATGTCGTACTTCGCTACGCCTTCATTGATCTGCCAGCTCGCTTCTGCACCTGGGAATGCTTGAGCTGCGAAGAATGGACGCGCTTTGTCTGCTTCTGTCTTGGTCGGTGCATCCGGATTAATAATGCCGTCTTGGTACCATTTATGCAGCAGCTTCAGGTCATTCATAACGTCTGGGTTCTCAAGAACAGAGACCACTTTACGAGAAGCATCATCAACTTTAACGCCGATTGGCGGCAGACCCAGCGTCATATCGTCATAGCCGTTGAAGAAGCCGTTAAAGCCATCGCCCTGCGTAAGAGGCATCGGATAGAAGCTCTTGCCCTCGCCTGCTTTCATATCGTGCAGCGGCTTGTCCAGGTCCGCAAGTGTCTTGATGCTCGCGGTGTCGATCTTGTACTTCTGTACATACGTGTCGTCGAACACCCAGTATTGCGACAACGAAGAGTCCTTGTACGTTGGCACGGAGTAGATTTTGCCGCCGACCTTCGTTCCATCCCATACCTTCTGCGGAATGAGCTTATAGAGATCAGGCGATTCACTCTGAACCAGATCCGTAATATCGGCAAAAGCACCCATGTTCACTTGCTGATTATACTTTCCGTTATTCGTAAACATAATGTCGAACGGTTCGCCAGTGTTCACGATGGTGTTGATCTTCGTGTCCCAGTCGCCCCAGCTTGCTACCTTAATGTCGATCTTCACGCCGATCTTCTCGGCTGTGTATTCATTCATTGCAGCGATAGCCTTGTCGAAGTTCGCAGGCGTTTGTCCGCCGATCGTCCACCACACCAGTGTAGGCACTTCGCCCGAATCCGCTGGCTTGTTCGCGTTCGAGCCTGTGTTCGTGCCCGCCGCCACGTTCGTTGTTGCCGCGTTATTCGAGGTGTTCGAATTGTTCGAGCTCGAGCCGCAGCCCGCAAGTGCTGTTGTCAGGAGTGCTGCTGTGCTAAGTACAAGCAGGTGTTTCATTGTCTTTTTCATCTACAAGAACCTCCCCATAATGACTACCTAATTTATCATAAACCGGGCTTTGACCCAGGCTTATTAACCTTGAACTAGCCTGTAACCTTTAACCTTTAACAGCACCAACCGTCAGACCGGATATAAAATATTTCTGGAAGAACGGGTAGGCCGCAGCTACAGGAACCACAATGACGATTGCTACAGCCATACGTGCGGATTCCTTCGGCATTGTCGCGACCAGCGTTGCATAGCTGATGCCCATGGTCGATGCATTTTTAGCCAGTGCATCCACATTGCTCATCAAGCTGTTTAGAAGCGCCTGCAACGAGTACAAGTCCTGATTGTTGATGTACAGCATGGATTGGAACCAATCGTTCCAATACGAGAAGCACAGGAACAGGCCGATGGTCGCAATGAGCGGTAAGGAAATGGGCAAAATAATGTTGAAGAAAATTCTGAACTGGCTCGCTCCGTCAATTTCCGCAGACTCGATTAATCCATCCGGAATCGTGCTTCTGAAGAACGTCTTGCAAATAATAACGTTGAAGGACGAGACGGCCAGCGGCAGAATGAGCGCCCACACCGTATCTTTAAGCCCCAGCAGATTCGAGTTGATGTAATAGCTGGACACCAAGCCCCCGTTGAACACCATTGGAATGAACACGATCCATGTCAGCAGCCCTTTTAACTTATAGTTGGGTCTGGAAATGACATAGCCCATTGAAGTGGTAAGCAGGATGCCGAGCACGGTGCCGACTACGGTCACGAGTACGGAAACGCCGAGCGCCCGCGAGATCATCGTGCCTTGCTCCGCGATATAGTGATACGCCTCTCCCGATAATGCCGTCGGGATGATGTGGTACCCGGTATGACGGATCGAGTCCTCGCTGGACAGTGATACCGACAACACCACAAGGACAGGCACCAGGCAGACTATCGCTAGCAGTATAAAAACAGTATGGAATGCAACGTTGGTCGCATTGCTGACCCGGTTAAACTTATCAAGACCAGACTCATAATTCGCTCTAGCTTTCGTTGACATATTGTTAGCTCCCCCTACATCATCGCGCTGTCTGGATCAACACGGCGTACGACCCAGTTGGCGATTAGAATGGTCGCACATCCGAGCACGGATTGTACGAAAGCGGAAGCAGAGGCCATGCCGACCGTAGCGGTCTTGAGCTGCTTGTAGACGAGCACGTCGACGGTCGTCGTTACGTTAAACAGCGAGTTGGAATCCCGCGGCACTTGGAAGAACAGCCCGAAGTCGGTGTAGAAAATACGGCCGACCGACAGGATGAACATCATGACGATAACCATCTTCATGAGCGGCAGTGTAATGAACTTCGTCTGCTGCCACTTCGATGCGCCATCAATGACAGCAGCCTCGTAATACGTGCTATCGATACCCGTAATCGTTGCCAAGTAGACAACCATACCGTAGCCGAGACCCTTCCACAGATTCATAAACACGAGGAAGTACGGCCAGTATTTCGCTTCCATGTACCAGTTGACCGGATCTTTGCCGAGATCAGCTAGAAACTGATTGGCGATCCCTTTATCGAAGCTGAGAAACGCCCAAATGACCGCAGATACAACGACCCAGGATAAGAAGTAAGGCAGGAACATCATCGTTTGATACACTTTGCCGGCTCTGCGGCTGTGCAATTGTCCGACCATCAGCGCTAAGGCGACAGGCACCACAATGCCGAGTACAATAAACACCAAGTTGTAGCCCAGTGTGTTGCGGATGACGACCCAGGCGTCGTTCGACTTGAACAGAAACTCGAAGTTCTTGAAGCCGGACCATTCGCTGTGGATGATGTTGCTTAAGAAGCCTCCGTATATTTTGAAATCCTTGAAGGCAATAATGACGCCGAACATCGGCAAGAAACAGAATAGGATATACCAGACTGTCGTCGGCAGAGCCAGCAATGTCAGCTCGGTATCCTGTGTACGCCAGCGCGTTCGCAAGCGTTTACGCTCGCTCTTTGTGTCCATGTTAGCCACTCCTTTCATGTGTACGCGCTTACAGGTAACGCTTTCAAAACGTTCTAACAGTTGTAATTGTAATGAAAATGTCGATCCCCATTCCAGACAATAAACATAAGACCGCAGTCAACAAACGTTAGATTTCGATTAAAAAAATAAAGTTACCTTCGTTCGGAAAGTGCTCCTGCGTGCTGACCAAGGATGTCCTCACGACCTCTCGATACGTTCCGTTAGCCGCCGACGCACCCCGCCAAGCCGACACAAAAAAGCAGTGACCGATGAGGGTCACTGCCGAAATTGCTGCCCGCGCACTCTTATTTCTGCGGAGCCATATTGTTGTAAATACGCGCGGCGATTACTTTACCCGTGCTCACATCCTCCGACGTAAAGCCGGATACGAAGTTGCCCACTTTAAACTCCTTCTGCAGCAGCTCCTCGGATGGTTCAGCAGCGTTAGGGCCATCGATGCCCAGCTTCGTATCCGCTGTCACCGTCACCCACAGATCGCCAACCTTGAAGCTCTTGCCGTCTGCGCTTACTTCCGTGATTTCACCGTTAATGTTGGCTGCCATCTTGCCACCTTTAGTAGGCGCGTTCGTGCCGCTGTCCTTCGCCGGCGCCATATTGTTATAGATAACGTCCGCCGTTACCTTACCAGTGCTGACATCCTGCGACGTGAAGCCAGCCACGATGTTGCCGACTTTAAACTCCTTCTGCAGCAATTCCTCGGATGGCGGCGCTGCTGTCGGTTCATTGCTGCCAAGCTTCGTTTGATCCGTTACTGTTACCCACAGGTCGCCGACTTTGAAGCTCTTGCCGTCTGCACTTACTTCAGAGATGGCGCCTTCAATATTGACGGCTACCTTGCCATGAATCGGCGGCTTCGCTGCAGTAGCCGGCGGCGATGACACCGTTGCCGGGCTCGTATTATCGTTATGATTCATTGTGAAGATACTTACGGCTAAAACCGCGCATGCCGCGATTCCCGTCCAGCCAATCAGCTTTCTTTTCTTTGCTTGTTCCATAAGTAATCTCTCCTTTGATTGTGTTTGCAGTAGCTTCCGATACGTTGCTTCTTTGAAATCTTCACTTGTCTTCACGTGGGACATTGCGGATTTATAAACAGATTTCTTCATCGTCCAGGCCTCCGATCTTCTCTTTTAAGAGCTGGCGTCCTCTGGCAAGCCATGTTCCGACCGTTGCGGGCTTAGCCTGCAAAATAACCGCTATCTCCTGGATCGAGTATCCTTCATAGTAGTGTAGATGGATCGGAATTCGGTATTTCTTATCCAAGGCGAGCACGGTCTGCAGAACCTCGCTCTCTTCCTTGGGGAGGTAGCTCAGGTCTTCGGGAACCGGGTTTCTGCTTCTAAACCATCCGGTTTTCAGCATATTTTTGCTTTTATTAATCGTCGTTCGGATCAGCCAAGCTTTCTCATGTTCGCGGTTTTGGAAGACAGGACGCTTCTGCAAGTAAGTGAGAAACACATCCTGCGCGACTTCCTCGGCATCCGCCGTATTCTTCAAATAGGCAAAAGCGACCTTAATCAAGCTTTGCGAATATTCATCCAATGCCCGTCGCACGGATTCATTGAGCTCATATGAATCGTACACCTTAGCACCTCCTTTCACTTGTAATACAACTGAGTGGACTACTATTTTTCATTCCGGCCAATTTTTTTTGAAAAGATGCTATTTATTTTCAATGCGCCTACATCCAAATAGACGGTTGGTTGCACGTGAATGACTGCAAATACACAGCATGTAAATTCGTCCAAAAAGGACACGTAAACAAAAAGAGGCAAACTCCCTTGCCTGCTAAGCAGGACTAGGAATTTGCCTCTTTCATAAAGATTACGTTTATTCGACCGCGGCGTCCGCGCGCAACCACTTCACAAAATCTCGCTGATTCTCCTCAGAGACGGCATGGTCGATTGGATAGAGCTTAAAGGTTAAGCGAGACGTTATCGGCTCGAAATATTTCGCCGTTTCATGCCCGATCCGAACCGGGAATACGCCGTCGAATTCCCCGTGGGAAATAAACATAGATACGTTCGTGACGCTCTTCAGCGGATACTCCGTCTTCACAAACTCAGGGACATAGCCATTCAGCGCAACGATTCCCTTCAGCTGTTCCCCCATCGTCAGCGCAAGCGTCATCGACAGAATTGCGCCCTGACTGAAGCCAAGCAAGTACCGCCGAGCCGCATCAATCGGGTATTTCTCCGTTACATACTGGACGAAAGCCTCCAATTGCTGAATAGCCTGATCGAATATCTCCCGGATCGGATTGCCGAGGCTACGGAGCTCGTAATATTGAAACCCTGCGCCTAGCGTCAGATTGCCGCGAATACCGACAATAATAAATGCTTCCACAAGCGGCTCCACCAAACCGAACATATTGCGTTCATTGGACCCTTTGCCATGCAGAGTAAAGATGACCGGGTATCGTTTATTCGCATCCATATTGGCGGGAAACCGAATGTCATAGTCGTAAGCTGGGATTATCATAAGTACACCTCTCCTTTTGGCACCATGCCTCATACACTTATATTAGTCATAGAGATTATTATTTATTATAGATAATATAATTCGCGAGAGTAACTCTGTCAACAACAAAACAGGACACATCCTCTATGAGGAGTGCCCCGTCTTCTTCACGATTTCCCAATATATCATGCCATTCTCGGTCCCTGTTCGGGTCATCCCAAGCTTCTCTAGTACTCGAATGGATGGACCGTTATCGACAAGGCATTCTGCCACGATTCGATTCACCTTGTCTGTAGAGAATGCCCACTTCATGATGGCGCCGACCGCCTCTGTAGCGATTCCTTTGTTATGCATGTCTGGAATGATGCCATACCCGACTTCTACCTTTCCCCTCGGATCAGGCTTGCCTTTGAACCCAATGTCGCCGATCACTTGCCCGCTGCCTTGCAGCGTGACAAACCAGACCCCCCAGCCCAATAATTCAGCGTCTTCCTTCAGTTTGCCCAAATAGCCCGCGATATGCTTGCCGATTCGATACGATTGTGCAACTTGCTCACCGTTATCGTGATCGAATACTGTAATGAGGAGTCGTTCCGTTATAAGCTGCAAATCAACAGTCTCCTTCTGAAAAATAGTTTAATTATAGTGGTTTTATCCCGTTCAGCTTCCATGATAGGGTATTATAATGACACCATGTCTAGTGAAGGGAAGTGACGAGCAATGATTGCAATTGAAATTACGACTGATCTTGTGCGCCGTTTAATAAGCGAGCAATTCCCTGAGTGGAAACACCTTGAGATACGGCCCGTTAATAACAGTGGCCATGACAATCGAACCTATCACTTAGGCACCGAGATGACCGTCCGATTGCCGAGTCATGAGCGATACGCTTCGGCTGTAGAGAAGGAGCTAACTTGGCTGCCACAATTCAAGTCTCGGCTTTCTCTGCCCATCCCGTCCCCCCTTGCTAAGGGCGAGCCGACGGATGAATACCCACTTCCATGGTCAGTCAACCAATGGATTGCGGGCGAGACGGTAACAGACACTAATATACGAGATAGAACAAAGTTTGCTCAAGATCTGGCCGATTTTCTAAAAGAGCTCGAGGCAATTGATGCAACAGGAGGCGTACCAGCAGGCGTACAGAACTTCCATCGCGGCGGCGATCTTGCCGTCTATGATTCGGATACAAGGTCTGTTATTGAGCAGGTCTCAGGCTCCGGATCGGGCGTTTACAGCGCAAGCCTATTAACGGAAATTTGGGAGCTTGCTCTGGCGACCAAGTACCATTCGGCTCCGCTCTGGATTCACGGCGACATTGCTGTTGGCAACCTGCTCGTTAGCGATGGGAGACTGTCAGGCGTCATCGATTTCGGTACGATGGGCGTGGGCGATCCTGCAAGCGACCTTGTGATGGCTTGGAATTATTTTGACGCGGCTAGTCGCAGCCTCTTTCTTGGCAGTATGAATCTAGGCGATGACACGGTCGACCGTGCACGCGGGTGGGCGCTCTGGAAGGCGCTTATCACCTACCATTGGAACGATAAACAATCGATCGCCGCCCATTGGGGCAGACGTGCGATTGACCGTATTATCGAAGAATATACAGCTCACTAAAGCTGTTGCTTACCGTTATTCGAAGGGCGGGATTGCCTCTTTATAAGATTCCGAGGGCTTCCCGCTCGTATAATTAATCATCCGCTCTTTCATATTCACCTCGTAATACTGCACGCCGGCATCCGCCATATCCTGAATGAAATCCGTGAAGGGCGTCCGGTGCTGCTGATGATGCAGAAGCCCCCGTTTGACCGCATCTCCTTGGAACTGCTCTGCCACCACCAGGCTTGCAGCTGCCGCCCCATTCGGTTCCTCGTACTGATTGTCTTCACCCATAAATACGGTCTGGTTATTCGCGATGCTTGTCCGGTAGGAGACGACTCCCGCTGTGAGCAGCTCCTGAAACGTTCTTGGGTAGGGCCACTTCTCAAGCTTGGACACCTTGCTGATTTGTTTCACTTCTTCCATATTCATATACGATCTCTCCTTATTTGAAATATCTCATCGACCGCCTGACGATAGCCGCCGGACTGCTGCAGGGATTCCCTAATCGACGCAACAGCTGGCTCGAAGGAAGTCTCGCTTAACACATGAGCTACCGCTTCTCGCAGCTGATTCACGGTCAAGCTCGGCATGTCCAGCCGAACTCCTGCTCCGATACGAGCGACTTGCCCTGCAATAATCGGCTGGTCTGCGCTCAACGGAAGAACGATGAGCGGCACCCCGTAGTAGAGCCCTTCGTGGGCGCTGTTCATGCCGCCATGCGTAATGAATAGCTTCGAGTGCTGTAATACCTCTGTTTGTGGCACATAATCACTGACGATGAAGTTGCTCGGAATTTCGCCAAGGTCCGCAATTGGCGTTCTTGTCCCGACAGACATGACCACCGTGTGGTCCGTGCTCCCAAGCGCATCCATGCACAGCTTATAGAAGGCAATGGCTTGGTTAAAGACAGTCCCCAGCGATATGTAAATGACATTCTTTCCCTCGATTGCAGCAATATCGAAGGTGCCTTGCGCCTGCCGCGACGCGATGGATGGGCCGACAAATTTATAGGTGGAGTCGAATGTATCTCCATCAGGCTGAAAAGCCCTTGTCGTATACACAATCGTAAGCGGGGCCGGATTGCAGAACACTTCGTATGGAGACTGAAGCTCCACGTTATATCGTTCACTCACCATCGTGGTCAGGCTATTGAATTGATCGTTGGTTGGAGCGGCAATTTCTACTCGTTCCAGCATGGACTTGAAGGATTGTTCACTTTGCGCAAAAGTCGTACACGAGCTAATGGCCGGCAGCTTCAGCATCTCCGCAAGGATTCGTCCGCATCCAAACATGGAATCGTGAATGATGTAATCGAACTGCTCTCCCTGAATCTGCTCAAGTACACTTGGAATGACGACATCTGCTGTATGTAAAAGACCGTTGATACGTTCGAGCATATGGCTTCTGCCGCCTGAGACGAAAGCTTGTATGAACCGCTGCCCGTCCAACGTTCGAACGGTTGCACCCGTCTTCTCCATCCGCTCGCGGAAAGCTTCGACACAGAAGTACACGACCTCTTCCCCGCGCGAAATCAGCTCCTGCACGACGCCAATCGTTGGATTAATATGTCCTTCCGAGCCAGCATTGATAAATAGTACACGTGCCATGGTTGTCACTCCTTTGCGAATGAGTATGAGTCCATTCCAATCACTTTCTTATGCTTAGCACTTCTTTGCATTAAAGAAGAGTTTAGAGCTAGAAACTGTAGAAGGCACCCCGATAGGTGCCTTCTACTTTTTCTTTTATTCTACTGCGCTTTATTATTTATGGCATGACCCTTCAAAGCCTGTTCAATTCGCTTATCCGGCACAAACCAAATCACTGCGACAAGCACGAAGAAGAAGCAGGAAATCCAGGCACTTACATATGCAGTCAGAATCGCTATCAAGTATAGAACAGGCGATAGCTTGCCCTTCAAGTCTTTCCCTAGCGCCATAACAAACTGAGAGTCGCTGGCATGCTGCTTCATAATTGCGCGCTGAAGCAGCCAGTAGGATAACGCCGCTAGCATCAGAATAATGCCATACAGCGCCGTCGGAGTGCTTGCAAAATGGCTCTCCCCCATCCAAGCCGTCGTGAACGGCACAAGCGATAGCCAGAATAGAAGCAGAAGGTTAAGCCACATGAGACGTCCACTCATGGTGCGAACCATATGCACCAGATGGTGATGATTATTCCAGTAGATGCCGACATAGACGAAACTGAAGATATAGCTGAGGATCTTCGGCCCAAGCTCCACTAACGCACCCCAATCATGGTCTTCCGGCACTTTGAATTCCAGCACCATAATGGTGATAATAATCGCCAGCACGCCATCGCTGAAGGCTTCCATCCGATTCGCCTTCAGAGTGCCTCACCTCCTGATTGATTCTCTTCGCGGTCTGTTCCATATAACACATCCATATGCTGAGTGTGAGACGTTCCCCAATCATTCAATACCTGCAGAACTGTACTTAGACCTTTCCCGTATTCCGAAATCGAGTATTCGACCCTGGGCGGAATTTGGTTGTACACCTCTCTGCGGACGATATCGTGGTGCTCCAGCTCTCGCAACTGCTGGGTAAGCATTCTTTTGTTTATATCCGGAATTGCTTTCTGCAGCTCGCTGAATCTCATCGTATCGTTTGCAATAAGCTGAAGCAGAATGACAGGCTTCCATTTGCCTACAAGAATGCTCAGCGCTGATTCAAATTTACAGTATTGTTTCATCGTAACCTCCCGCTTCCCGCTGCTTAAAGCAAGGTAACTTTTTATTTACTAGGTCTAAAAAAAGCGCCTACTTCCGTCATGGCATACTACCATCTATTATACCTGTAGAGGATAACGAAAAAGTAGTCAGGAGGCTCGCAGTATATATGAATATTACACTATGGATCATTCAAGGACTTGCAGCTCTAGCCTTCGCTTACGGAGGCTGGCTGAAGGCGGTTCAGTATGAGAAAGCAAGAACAGAATGGGGATGGGTAAGAAGCGTTCCCCGAGCATTCGTCGTCTTCATCGGGATAGCAGAATTAATCGGAGTGATCGGGCTCATTGTTCCACAAGCGACTGGTATTGCACCGATATGGACGCCTATTGCCGCAACCGCTCTTGCCGTTGTCGTGTTGCTCGGCGCCCTGCTCCACCTAGTACGTAAGGAATATCGCGAAGTCGGCGTGAATGTTGTGTTCATCGCGCTCGCGGCCATTGTTGCGATAGGTCGATTCTAACTTACGATAGCACTTATTAAGGTAACAGCAGCACATAAATAGTAATAAGCCAATTTACTCACCCTTCACATCAATTGTGATCTATCATCATTCGGACGGGATTACCGTGATGTTTAAAAGCCTGGTCTTTGTAACCATGCCCGCGCCTTCCAAAGTCCGTTTGGATGCTTCGTTGTAATACCAGCATCCGGATATCGGTACTAATTGATGACCGTAGCACCACTGTTTTAGTTTAATAATAATGGTTCTCCCAATTCCTTGGTTGCGATAGTGTTCATTCGTGAACATGCCGATGCTAGCCATACCCGTCAGCATATTACTCTTCTCAAGCACGCCAACTCCGAGCAAAATAGGCCCCCTGTAGTAGGTGAACAGTTCCCCGCTCGTAATCCTCATCTCATATTGATCAAGGAAGTCCCCGCACATCTCTTGCAAAGGTACGAGGTCATCTAAGGTCGCCTGACCAAAAATCTCATTTCCTCGTGATTCTATCTCCGGAAATTCCTGGCGGCTATCTTGAAAGAAATACGCCTGCTTGGTCATTCGAAAGTCTTTATCTAGTGCTAAGCTGACAAACAGTTCATCTCCGGTATAAACATAAATCGACTCCACATTATGCTTTCGAATGACCTCATTAAAGAGCTCTTGGGCAGCCTTTAAATAAGATAGCTTAACATAAAATTGCGTTAGCATCCGGTCATTACAAATCGCATAATAGCCAATTTCGTATGACTCATCAAGGATGACATAAAAGGTGGATGAGAGAATGTGATGCTCCAAAAATGAATCAAATGGCGAGGATAGTGATTGCGTGTATTCTTGCATGAGATGCTCGATCTCGTGAGACTGGCACGGTTTAAAATTCACTTCCAACATCCTTTCACGGTTTCTATTCGCGTGACTGGATTTAGTATAACGGAATAGGCCATTTTGCCACAACAAACGAATAAACCGGAATCCTAATAAGGAATCCGGTTCGGTCCGATTGGTATCACCTTGAACGGCTTCATATGCCTTCGTAATCCTTAATGACACTTGGTATTATGGAGCATGACCGAGTGTTACTCGGCATTACTTGGTGTTACTCGGTGTTACTTGGTGTTACTTGGTATTACTTCGTGATACTAAGAATTACCGTGCCTTACTAGCTCCAAGCTTCAATATCTTCATCGTCAACTTCGTCTATCGTGGGCGCTTCGTGGGCGGCGGCTAATTCTTCGTCATGGTCGGCAGCTTCTGCGGCAACTGCCATCTCCGCTTGGGCAGCTTGGACGGGAGCTCCCGAGCTCAAGACACCGGCCCGCTCCACAGGTATAAACATCTGCAAATTGCGGACGCCGTGCTGCATAATTTCGTTCTCCACCAAATAGCGAAAAGAATCCATCAGATTCGTTTGTGCGTTCAGCCACGCCATAACAAGAGGATCCTCCGTCTTCCGCGTCTTCAGGCTCATATTATCGCCCGCTAGCTTGGTCTTCTTCATCCGCGATCACCTACCTGCTCCGCTCTAATTATGCGGGCTGCTCCGCTTTATTTTTCAGCGCCTCATAAATTTTGCCGCGTACGAAAGCATCCAGTCCTGTCGCGTTCAACTCGACCGCATACTCAGCCGGAATATAGAACAGCTTGATTTCACGGACATCGCTCAGCTCCTTCAGGTACGGATACAGAATCGTCCGCATGAGAATGCTGCCGCCGCCGTACACGCAGATCAGGTCGATCTCATTACGCGCTTTGGTCAGCTGCTTCTTCGTCTGCTGCACGATTTGCTTGACCTGACTTTCCAACGGTCGCCTCAGTGTCTTTAGCGCTCTCGCATGATACTTATGCTTCGGATTCTTGAGCACGTCGCTGAAGAACTGCCTTGGGCTGTCCGGCAGATGAATGAGACGGTTGAACTCCTGCAGCGCTTCCTCAATTGCATAGCCCGCTCCATGATGGCTGCCATGCACGAATTGCCTCAGAAATCGATTCCCCTCCGTAATCGGATACTCCGTCGACCCGTCCCCGATATCAACATGCAATATCCGCTTATCCTTGAAGAAGCTGCCATTGAACTTCTTCTCCATCCCGTACGATGCGGCAAAATCGGCAAAGATCTCGCCCTCCCGCCAATTGCCCGCAGCATCCTTTTGCAAAGTGAAAATGACCGGCGTCGCCTCTGGTACGACCTTCACAAACGGAAAGACAATATTGACCGACACACGGAGAGTGCCAAGGTGAATCGTCACATGATGTCTGCCCGACGTAAACCGTTTCTCAAACTTCGCAGATGACTCGTCGGTATGCTGCGTAACCGGCAGCGCTGTCGCCATATCAACTTCAATGTCGAGCTGTGGCGGAATCTGTTTCTCCTCTTCATAGGCCTTCTGAACCGCCACCGCGGCGATTTGTGCCAGCGTGTTAATAATCGGCAGATCCATCTCACTCTTGGAATCAATGCCGATCTGAATATTGTCAATAATTTCGCCGCTCTCAAGCGCGAACTTCCCGATGTAGTACATTCCCGGCTGCGCGGAAGGCGAGTCAATGGTGACGACCAGCTGATCTTGGAGATTCTTAATGAAGCTCTCCGGCACCTGCTCCTCCCGCCACGGAAGCTCGTCCACCCTGCAATTAACGTTCGGCTGCTGAATCAATCTACCGTCAATCATCAAATCATGCTCGCTGTTCCCATTATCATTACCGACAAAGAAGTGAAAGTTCATCCTTACATCCTCCTATCGTTATCGTTATCGCTAGGTTTGTATGCCTTAGTATTACTTTGCCATACCAAGTGTTAGTAAGCATCATGCTGGAGTCCCACGATAGATTAGGTTTCTCTCATTGGAAATTGTCGAACATTCAGCGAAGAATAAGACAAAAAAGGTGCGCCTACTATGGCGCACCTTTAACATTCCTCTGCCTCTATCGGCTTACCCCACCACACTAGACTGAGACTTGCCCGATTCCTTACGCTGAGACGGCAATAAGCCAACAACGAGCACGACCGCGATTGATATGGCAAAAATCGATATAAAGACGATATGCATACCATGAGCAACCTGCTTCGTATCAAGCCCTGCTGCCGCGTTATTGAATAATGTGCCGAATAACGCCACACCAACGGTCTGCCCAAGCGCGTTCATCAGCGAGTTCGTCGAGGTCGCCACTCCCCTTTCGCTCCAATCTACGGCATTCTGGATTAAGACTAGAATTGGCGTCGTCAACAAGCCCATGCCGAAGCCGATGACAATCAATATGCCAACCAAGTATGCGTATGGTGAATCCGAATTAATGAGCATGAGCCATAGGCTGCCTGCTGCAACGACAATCGCACCTGTGACAATAAAGAGGCGAGGCCCGTATTTAAACATCAGCCTTCCCGTCATCGTTGCCGCGAACGGCCAAGCCAGGCACATCGGCATCAACGTAAACCCGGAGTTCGTCGCGCTATGTCCAAGTACAACTTGAATCCATTGAGGCGCGTACACCATGACACCGGCCGTTATCGCAAAACCTAGAAAGCTAAGCAAGTAGATCACGCGAATCTCTCTCGTCTTAAACAGCCCAAGCGGTATCATTGGCTCCTTCACCCGTGTCTCTACGAACAGGAACAGCGAGATGAATACCACCGCGAAGCACAACAGTCCAATGATTAGTGCCGAGTCCCATGCGTACTTCTCACCACCATTAAGCAAGGCGTACAGGAGCGCCGATAGACCAATGGTGAATAGGCTCGCGCCAAAGAAGTCGATCTTCTTCGCTTTCCTCTCGAACTTCTCATGTAGAAACAAAGCGACGAGAATGAAGGCTAGCACGAACACCGGCACATTCATGTAGAATATCCAGCGCCAAGAAATATAGTCGACGAACGTTCCTCCGACAAGCGGACCAAGCAATCCCGCCACCGACCATACGGAAGCGAATATCCCTTGAACCTTCGCCCGCTGCTCTCCCGGATACAAATCTCCGACGATCGTGAATGTCACCGGCGTAAGTGCACCCGCCCCAAACCCTTGGATGGCACGGAACCAGATCAAGGCGGTCATGCTTGTCGCTGCTCCGCAAAGAATAGATCCAACTGCAAAGATAAGCAGACCTGCTGTAAACACCGATCTTCTTCCATACAAGTCAGCCAGTTTACCGAAAATAGGCGTCGCGACGCACATCGTCAGCGTATAAATCGAGAATACCCAACTGATTAAGCTGAAGCCGCTTAATTCCTTCGTAATATGCGGCATCGCTGTACTGACAACCGTTGCATCTAGCGCACCGATGAACAGTGCCGCCAGCAGGCCAATTGTTACGACCTTTCGATTCGTCGTTTGCTGTACCAACTTGGAATACCTCCTCAATTGGAATGAAATACCGAGATATCCTCAAATCTATTCGCCTTCGCCGAAACCATTCCTCTAACTCCACCCCCTTTCATTCACATATATTGACAATTTATATATCGTCCGGTAATATATCGTCATAAGATATATCGTCTGACGATACAATTGAGGGAGGGATAAGGATGCGAGATCCGAAGGATATGCTGCCGCTGACGGAAGCTTTTTACTATATATTAATTGCGCTGCATGCTGAGCCTACACACGGATACGGCATCATGCAGGATGCGGAGCGTATGAGCAATGGGCGGGTAAAGATCGGCGCGGGCACATTGTATACGGCGCTGAACACGTTACTCACCAAAGGACTTATTGAACATTATCCTGGCCCGGAAGGAACAGACAGCAGACGCAAAATGTATGTCATCACCCCATACGGGCAAGACGTCACAGCGGCGGAGATAACCAGGCTGGAAGAGCTTCTAAAGGCGGGTCATCGAGTTCTTAATGATGGGAAGGAGTGAGGCAAATGGCAATACCGACGGAGAAAAGGTATCGGCTGTCGATGAGCTGGAACTATGAGAAGGACGAAGCTTGGCTATCGGAGCAGTCCAGACAAGGGCTGCAGCTTAAGAAGGTCGGCATATTCAGTTACACCTTCACACGCGATGTAGCGATGCGTTATGCGTATGCGCTTGATTTTCAGAATGGGCTAGGGCGAGGAGACAAGTTTGAAGCCTATTTGGAGTTATATCGCGATGCGGGCTGGGAGCATGTCAGCTCCTACGGGGGAATGTGGCATTACTTCCGCAGAGAATGGCAGCCGGATGAGCACCCTCGTCTTTATACGGATTACGAGTCACTTGTGACGCATTTCCAGAAGATCAAACGAGTTTTTATCAGCTTGCTGTTTGCAAACCTCACGATTATGATCATCAATATGTTCAATCTGCTATCACGATTTAACGACCGCCCGTGGAGCATTATTGTTCCAGTACTCTTCATCTATGTATGCATATTTATAATTCTGGGGTATGGTATATCCGCCTTCGGGAAAAAGATTCAGAAGCTTCAGCAATAACCGCTTTTAAGCAATGGCCGATGCCTTCGGTGACACATTCCTCCTGACAGCGTGGATTGCTGTTGCCGGCGTGCTGCTAAGCTTCAATCTTCGTAAGCCAAAGGTAAGTCATAGTACTGGTGAAAGAGCGTCTGAATCTTCCACGACGAGTAGCCACTAATTACGAAGCCCCTTCAGCTGATGCAGCCGAAGGGGCTTTACTTAGGTTAATACTTTCGCGCGGTCACAATCGGTTGGTAATAGCCTGAGAGCTCGGGGAGATGCCACTCTATATCCGTAAAACCTGTCTCGCGCAGTAATTGGTTAATCTCTTCCCGCAACAACGCTCTGTACTGCGTTTTATAATGCTTTGTTGTCCATTGCTCATTCATTTCCTGCAAAATAAACTGGTTTACCGTATACGTCTTCCCGTCTTCTGCCCAATCCCATACCTGAAAGACAATTCTCTTGCCCTCATCGAATATACGAGGCTGAGTAGCAGGCAGCTTCTCCATTGTTAATGCGTCGTAATCCCTTATGGTGGCGACTAACAGGCCATTCTGGTTCAGCTTTGTGTGGAAATTCGCAAAAGCTGTGTGTAAATCATGATCTGTCAGGAGATGTGGAATCGCGTTATCTGCCGACAGCACTATATCGAAACTCCCTTGTACATCCTTATCCAACGTACGAAAGTCTGCTACTCCAAAGTTTATGGTCACTCCGTGAGATATTGCTTCTTCTTCGGCTCTTTTGACAGATGCTGAGCTTATGTCTGTCGCGCTTACTAGATACCCGTGCTTCGCCAAGCCGATTGCTTGTGTACCGATGCCGCACGAACAATCCAGGAGTGTAAGATTGGGCTGGCTCGTTATTTTGGATTTAATGAGCCTGTTCAGAATCTCACCTTGCCGTGCAATAGCCTCATTCCAATCATGAAATATGAGGTGATAGTCTTCTGCAATTTCATCGTAGAAATGGAGAACGGAATCGTTCAATTCATTTCCCTCCCTATCCCATAGTCGATGACTCTAATCTCGCATCTTAAAATAATGAATGGGGCGGATCTCGATTCCCCACCCAAACTGCTCGCCAGCGCCTATCTGTACACTCGGATGTAAGGATGCGATTCGAATCGCTTCATCCATGTCCTGTGCTTCTATAAGAAAAGCACTGCCAATCATCTCTTTCGTTTCGATAAAGGGTCCATCCATAACCTTTACTATCCCACTCTCCCGCCGCAAGCATTTCGCTTCAGAAGCAAGACCCGCATCGACAAGCACTTGACCACTTTTATAGAAATTGTCCAGGTGAGGCATACATTCGTTCATGACAGCATTAATCTCATCCTTCGGGCGGGCGTCCATCTTCGCTGGTTCCAAGTATCCCAAACATAGAAATTGCATATTGATTTCTCCTCTGACGTTAGATTGAAGCACTCAGACTTGCCTCTACTTAATCAACGAACGATACGTCGCAGAATCGACATCCCATTAAAAAAGAATGAATTAAGAAAGTTCATTATCCTCAGAGCATTCAGCAGCGCGTCTTAACAGCAGTTCCTGCTCACGCGTGTTGCCAGCGAGCGTTGCGGCACGTTCGAACTCTAACTTGGCTTCGCCTAGTCGTCCCAACTTCATTAGGAAATCGCCACGCACACTCGGTAATAAATGATAGTTTTTCAACGCTGGCTCGGACAGCAGCCTGTCGACAAGCTCAAGTCCAATTGCCGGTCCATGAGCCATCGATACGGCTACCGCATGATTCAACTCGATAATAGGCGATGGCGTCAATTGGTAGAGATCATTGTAGAGCTCGGATATCCGTACCCAATCCGTCTCCGAAGCGGTTCGGGCCCGCGCATGACACGCAGCAATAGCCGCCTGAAGAGAGTAAGGACCAAGTTCGCCGCCGAGTTGCTCGGCACGATCAAGCATAGCTAGCCCGCTTCTGATTAGGGTGTCATCCCAGAGCGCCCGGTTCTGATCCATCAGCAGAATGGGCTCTCCCGCTTGGTCGACTCGCGCTTTAAATCTCGCCGCTTGGAATTGCATAAGTGCAACAAGCCCGAATACCTCGGGTTCGTTGTGTATAATTTCAGACAATATACGCCCTAACCGCAGAGCTTCCTCACAAAGAACGGGCCGCATCCAATTATCGCCGGAGGATGCAGAGTATCCCTCGTTAAACATGAGGTAGACAACCTGCAGTACCGAGGACAATCTTGTCGTAAGCTCGGACTTCTGAGGAAGCTCGAATGGAACACGCTGCTCCGAGAACAATCGCTTAGCCCGCGTAATTCGCGCAGCAACCGTGGGTTCTGGAGTGAGATACGCTTTGGCAATTTCCTCGGTCGTTAATCCTCCAAGCAGTCGCAGCGTGAGTGCTGCACGTGCCTCTGCCGACAACATGGGATGGCAGGTCATAAATATGAGGCGGAGGAGATCATCTTCAACGTGGTCATCAAGTGCGGTATCCAGATCCAGCTCTTCCTGCGTGTTCAGCTCGTAGCCAATTTCTTCATATTTGCGGTCCCTCAATTTATTTCTGCGCAGCAGATCGAATGCCCGGCGTTTGGCGGTTGTCATCAGCCAAGCACCTGGGTTTTCCGGTATACCTGATTGCGGCCAGTGCTCGAGGGCGATAAGGAGCGCATCCTGCGCAAGGTCTTCGGCAAGTCCGACATCGCGTACGATCCGCGTGAGAACTGCAATAATCTTCGCCGATTCGCTCCTCCATATGGCATCCATGGAACGATTAATAACCGTGTCTGGCACGAGAGCCCCTCCCTGATCACTCCTTACACAAGAGCAGAATACTGCTACTTTCGTGATCTAACGGTAAATCCCTTTTTTGCGTGGAAAAGAGCCTCCATCTACAGTATAAAATGAAGAGGCACCCGCAATTGGGTGCCTCTTATCATGAATTATAATTTTATTTGGAGTGATTGTTTTACACCTTGCACGAGAGCAGAACTCTGCTCCTTTTATAGCACTCTGTCAGCATTGTACTTCGCTCTGAATTTATTAGCGATATAGATTTCATAGATCGCCCGATCCAGAAGCCCTTCAACGATACAAACCTCAATTTTCACAACTTCGTCTCTGTGGTCTTTAATTGGCGATACCGTATCTTCAAAGTGTTTCTTGATTCTTGGGCGCAGCTTTCTCGCTTTACCCACAAACAGCAGCTCCTCTTTATTGTTGTAAAACATGAAGATTCCGCCTGTTTCTCTTGAAATTAAATGAAAATCGGTAAACCCATAAATATGGCTTTCTTGAGGATCACTCTGTTTGGTTATGGTAACATCCGGTGCAGGTATGGATATTTGGATCACGATATGTTCACATCCTCTTTAATGTAGATCTTTATATTACCATGAATTTTAATGTAAACCTAAAAAATGAGGGCACCACTATCGGCACCCCCGTTACTTAACGCTTACTATTTAATACTCTCAAAGCGAACATCATTTGCTGATATTCGGCCGCCCGCCATTACGCATTTGTGAGAACTGTGTCATTTGTTCCTCGGTTAGACCAAGCGCAGTGAGCTTCGTTTTCACTTCGTCCGTTATGTTGCCCCCGGCATCCTGAATGATCTGCATGGCCTGTTGCATCACATCTTGATCCAACCCGCTCATATCCGGGAAGCCGCCTCCACCTGGTCCACCTTTGCCGCCTGCTCCTTCCTTACCGCCACCCTGAGTGCCGAGTGCTTGCATGTCTACAGTCGATGCGTCAATGAGTTTACTTGAATCTGCCTTCTGAGCTTCTGTCGTCGATGGGATTGTCCCGTCGAGCTGACCTTGAATGCTCTTTGCGCGAAGTGCTCCCAGTTCCTTCAGCTCCACGATTGCTGCTTGAAACTTATCGTAATCGTAAAACGCCGTTGGATCATTCTTCACATAATCAGAAATCATAGTGCTAAGTCTATCAACCGTCTGCTCGAACTTACCGTCTGCAAAGTAACCGTTCATGATTTCTTGTAAATATGCATGATACTTCTCTTGATATTCGGGTACTTCAAGCAGCTTGCCAAGCAGTGGACGTTCTTCCAAGCTCACGCCTGAGACAGGAGTGTCGATTGGGAAGTTCACGACATTAGAGGCGCTACCCGACTGGAAGCCGCCAAACGCAAGATTGTAATCCCAAGGAAGGATACTCAGCTGCCCTTCGTTCTCATAAAGGTAGTAATTGTGCCCCATATTGGAAACATAGTTATCGAGATTGACGACGACAGCATTGGCAGCGAAATATCTGAGCACGGCGTCGACATCAACAGTGGTTTCAAGATCTTTGCCTTCGCTTAAGTTTTTCAATGCTTCAATAAGGCGCTGCTGATCGGCCTGGTCTGTTTTGGTTTCCGCATTGTCAAAGATGGCAGAATAACTGGTGATCTTATCGTCGGTATATTGAAGGGAGACTCCGTTATTCGCCATGCCCTTCATCCCTCCGCCATTCTTCCGGTCAGGCATCGCTTGAGCAGGATTCTGCGTTTGTTGTGTTTGTTGCGTTTTATCTGGAGCGGTTGCTGCCGCTACCTCGGTTGTACCGCTAGTTGCTGCCTCCTTAGGAGGTGAGGATTCCTGTCCGTCCTTCGCACCACCAGGGAATTGACCGCCGCCGCCCATTGCCGACTCGGGCTTATACAGCTCGCCTTCATCGTCATGCGTACGTTCAAGATAACTGCTGTCCATATCCTCGACAGCTAGATAAAAGCCCCATTTCTGACCGTTGAGTGAGATGTCTGCAAATGAATACAGAGGTGCATCTACTCCAATGTAAGACATCATGTCATAAGACAGGTATTCCTTTAAGCTTGTTGCATCGGAAAAGTTGTTATTAAGCACAATTTTATCAAGCCCCTGCCAGGTTTGCCCTTCGACATACTCATCAAACTTGATCTTGAAGCTGTATCTGTCCGTATCTCCGTCCCGCACGATGGAAGAAAGACTGGAGTTACCTTTCGGACGGATACCTACATTTTTGATCGTTGTGCCGTTAATCGTTACATCTGCGGAAATGTATTCTTCATCAGCCGCGTTGTCCAGCATTTCCTTCCATTTGGCTTGATCTACCGTGATTGCAAATGTCATGATCTTATTCTTGTCGATCTCATTTACATAATCAAGCGATGCGGTTGTCGCTTCTCCGCTCTGACTATTTGCTTTGGAATTCGACGATTTGGTCGCCTCGCAACCAGTCAGCGTAGTAACCGCTATAGCTAATGATAAACAGATGACCCATGTGGATTTTCTATACACCATTCTCATCACCTTTCGTGTATTGTTTATTTGGGATTGCCGCACAAGCATCTTCGCTTTACGATTCCTATCTTAGGCAGTGAACCTTTAATGGATCTTAAATGGATGGATGAGCAAAACAAAAAAGAAGAAGCTGCAATTACATTGCCGCCTCTTCTTTCTCTCTTCTCCTATAAGGGTAACTCATAATAATCCATCGTCGACGTCTCCACGAAGCCGCAGGATTGATACAGCCGGAGTGCGCCCGCGTTCTCTACGGCCACTTGCAGCATAATGTCTCGCGCGCTAGCTTCCTTCAGCTTATCAATAGCCTTCAAGAGAGTCGCTCTTCCATATCCCTTGCCGCGATGCTCGGGCAGAACACCTAGGCCATATATGCCCCCAATGCCAGAAGACAGCTGGATGTGGACCTTCCCGACAACCTGCCCGTCAGCCTCTGCGAGGTAAATGATCATGCCCCGTTGTTCTTCTTCCTCAGGCAGAATCATCTCCTTCTCAGGATCGTTTGTCCCCTCTTCCACGAGCTCGTCGTCAAAGTATATCGCATTCTGCCGGTGAATTTCCCACCTATCTGCATTCGTCGCCTGCCGAAGTGTAATTCTCTCAGAGTCCTTGTTTACTCCTGTCCAATCCGCCCGAAGATACATCTCATGCTCCGTATGATGATATTTTGCTCCGGTTCCTTGGATGAATGTTTGTCCCGCTTCCGACTTACGGTCGCTTAGGAGAAGCATACTCCTAGAAGCTCTGCGCCCCCACTCTTCGATGACTAGCTTGCTTAATGTCCCAAAGACACCCTGCCGCCTGTACTCTGGATGCACCATGCCGTTCACTTCAAACGGTGTACCTGCCCCGCCAAAGTCGCTGATCCCTATATAGCCGATCAGCTCATGTCCATCGAAGTACATGAATTCATTGATTTGACGGATCCCTGCGCTGTCTGTGCTTGAATACACACCGAGCTTGTAGTCCAACTCCAGCTTTAACGTCGTCTGATCTTCGCGGATGCACCTCTCTTGCAAGCCGTTAATCCGATCATAATCCTCTTTATTCATTCCTTCTTTGAGCTTTAGCCACGGGCTATGGATTCTCTTCAAATGACACCTCTTTATATTGTAGGTCCTGTTCTAGCATCCTGTCCCATCAATGGTGAGCGCTCGAGCAGCTTCCTGATGATCCAGCCGTCATCATGACTGCCTTCCTTCAAGTGCTTACATGCAAGCTCAATGAGTACCGCCCACCACATGGGCGTTAACAGCTCCCACTCTTCGGGCTCAAGAGGCGATACTTCATCGTAGCCGTAAACAACCTCGTCGTACTTTCCCCTCCACGAGAGAGCAAATTCGCCGACTCTATGATCCCAATGCGCGAGTTCAAAGTCGAGAATACCGGAGAGCTTTCCATCTTGGAATCGTAAATTCCATGGAGCAAAATCACCGTGAATCACAATACCGGGGCGGGAGTGAAGCTTCAGCCCCTCCACCCGCTTGCGAGCACGCTCCAGGTGCCACCGCAGAATTCGTATTTCCTCTGGTCTATTCTTTTCATTTTCAGAGAGCAATAGATCTAACTCGTTGTCCTGAAGAATCTCTTCACATCGACGCCAGCCCTTGCGTTGTCCAACTCCGCTGAGCTTCCTAAGATCATTGTGGAATTGAGCCATTAGGCGTCCCTCGGCTGCCGGATTCCGGGAAGATGGCGGTTCACCTTGAAGATACGGGAACAACCCCCAAACCTGACCCCCAATCTCAATCGGCCCTTCAATGACAGCTGCAACAGGCCATCCTCCGAGCTCGGCAATGCTATTAAGCAGATTGACCTCATACTGGATACTATCTTTGTCAGTTGCACTCGACCAGAGCCGTAATACTAGGCGCTCGTTCCTGTCGTTTACAAGCCAATGCTGATTGAGTCTCCCTCCCAGCGGGGCGACCATATTGATTTTTAACTTGTCTAGAACTTCACTACCCGGGAGCGTCGGATCTGAACCGTTCATCACCATTATTTCCCCGTCCTCCACAGCGCAATTAAATTTGGTTTATTCGGATCGAACAATCACCCTGTTTCGTGCCGGTTATGGATGTAAGATGAATCCGATACAAGTGATCTCCCCATGCATCCCGCATGATCTCGTCTTCGAGTGAAATTTCCTCTGATGAGGCTGCATACATCTCACTGTTATATTGGATAATTAACTTATTGCCATGCTCATCCTGTAAAATAATATTCCCGCTCTCTACCATCTGAGGAGGGTGTGGCGTCATTACGTTCCATGTAATATCATCAATGACTTGCTCCAATTGATATTCATCCTTGATTTCGATATAGGGAGACACGTCACGAATCAGTTGAATGGTCCGTATCCAGCTATTCATCTGGGCTGACTCAGGATAGGCTGTTGCAATGTTCATGGATAATGATGCAGCTCTATCATCTACGTGATAATTCACATCAGTCGCTCTGTATTCTCTTCCATTCATTTGACCAATCCCGTTTATAATCGGCACATTGTGATAGGCAGATTGCATCGCCCAAATCGTATATCGTTCGGAGAAGAAAGATTTGGATGTGTAGGTCAATACGCCCGGGTCAATAATCATCGGAGAACCATTGCAATAAACGATGAATTGTCCAATATCGTTATGGTTATGGCTCTCATCGTTATGTCCTCCCTTGGCTGCAAGATATAACCCCGTGCTTGAATCCGGCTGCTCTCTTGCCACCATCAACTGAATGCCATCAAGCCATGCATCTCTGATGTAAGGGGACTCTCCCGTATATTGCTCGATTTCCGAATAATGAAATAAAGCTGGGAGCACGCGAAACATGGCAGGGAACTCGAAATGAGTGGCTTCCTCACGCCTCTTCTTCAGCTCCAGTGCACCGAATTGGGACAGCCGATCATCTCCAATCCGACGTCCAAACCGGTAGGCAAGCTCCGCGGGTATCTGTACCTTAGGCGTACTGTCTGCAAAATTAACATAATAGGAGTCATTAATATAAGCCTTGTAAATATAACGACCAATTTGCGCGATTTTGGGTTCATCGAATACGCTAATTTGTCCGTCCGAGGCACTGTAAAGCAGCTCTAGACAGTCAAAGAGCGTTCCTCCAGCGTATATCCAATACTTTGGCCCTTCCTCACAGCCTCCATCTGAATGGAGTCTATCGATATAGTGATCCAAACTGCGCATCGCCTTAATTACGGCCGCTTCTCTACGTTCGGGGTCGTCCTCCAAGAGCAAGAATACCGATAGACAGTTGGAATTACACCACGGAGTCCAATTGTTGAGCATCCTTTCTTGATTGAACCCCATCCACCAGAGATCGTTGCGGCTTAGAAAAGGATCAAGAATTCGATTCTTCACTTCAAGCTGAATACGTTCGCAGACCATTACACTAACTTCATTCAACTTGGTTTGTAGTAGATAATGCGTCCAGGCGAGCAGTGACGCCGTCTCGGCCGAGAACAATTCAATCACTTGATCGGACACGTCCGGGAGTGGGTCCTGCCTCTTCATCATATAGCCATGTCCCGGAATGCCCCAAAATGTTTCCTCGCATATACACCAAATTCCGTTGACGATATCATCCATAAACCGTCCTTGGTTCTCGATACATTCTGCGATGACCAAAGAACCCAGAGCCCGTCTTCTCGCCCACGATGCATCGTCATACTTATTCCGATTGCCTGTTCGGCTATATTCCATATATGCAGTGGCAGTCAGAGCTCCCCATGAATGATTGAGCTCTTGAACGCCTTTATTGATCCAGAATTCTCTTAGATTGGGCGGAAGTTCATCCCATTGATTGCGATCTTCGATTGTAGGAAATGGCTTGTAATCGTCCCGAGAATGCAACAAGTCACCGAGTGTATCATTCACGTATTTCTCTGCCAACATCGAAGCGTCGCCCCCTATAAATCTATAATGAGTACATTCCATTATTACCTATTTCTTTCGGACTTTGTAAACATTATCTTCCCGATGATGGAGAATATCAAGAAGAATAGGGCCAAGATCGTGACATTGAACGCTCAACAAACAACAAGAGCCTCCCTAAGGAGGCCCTTGTTGTTTAACAGTTATCAAATCTTAGCTGTAAACCGTCTGCTCTTGATCACGCCATGTTCAACTATTGTACCTGCTGCTCCGCTATCACCTGCTCAATCCCAAGCAGAATCAGCTTCAAGCCGAACTCAAACGCCCTAACGGTAAGATTTTCAACTATGATAATAGAATAAAATAGTATGAGGAGAACCAAACATGAAATTTGCTATGATGTACAGCTGCGGTAAAGACAGTAGTTTGGCACTTTACCGTATGATCAACGAGGGTCATACTCCAGTGGCTTTGGTTACGACATTCAATGAGGAACAAGGCCGCTCATGGTTTCACGGTGTATCGGAGGAGCTATTAATTTCGGTATCGGAAAGCTTGGACATTCCTCTTATCATTTGTCGCTGTGGACCTGATAATTACTCCGAAGCAATTGAGGAAGGGCTAAGGAAAGCCATTCAACTCGGTGCGGAGGGTTGCGCCTTTGGCGATATTGACATCGAAGATCATCTAGAGTGGAACAAACAACGCTGCAATAATGCCGGTTTGAGCTGTGTGCTGCCGCTTTGGCAAGAAGACAGAAGGGCTTTGACGGAAGAGCTGATTCATGGAGGATTTAAGGCGGCTATTAAGATTGTTCAAAGCGATATATTAGATAAGAGCTTTTTGGGGCAAACGCTAACGACGGATCTCGTGGAAAAAATAACAGCGGCAGGCTCCGACCCTTGTGGTGAGAACGGAGAATATCACACCTTCGTGTACGATGGCCCCATATTCCGAAAGCCAATACAGATTGAATTCGGGATGACAGTAGATTTCAAATCACATATGGCAATTGATATTAGGCCTATTTAGCATGCGCCACTAGAATTCGCCGAACAGCCTTTATTGTGCTGCTCGGCGGACCATCATCTCCCGTCGTACGAAGTCGTACTTCTCATAGAGTCCATGCGCGTCTCGTGTACCGAGATAAATAGGCGTATGGCGAATCCGAGAATGGTCGACCAAAACAGCCATCATCCACTTGCCGAGTCCTTTGCCGCGATGATCTGTGCCTACGATCACATCGCACAGCCAGGAAAAGGTTGCTCCATCCGTTACAACCCGCATAAAACCTACTTGTTGCCCGGCCGCGCTGTAAACTCCGAGACAAAGCGATTCCTTCCAGCTATTCCTGATGGTTTCTTCCGACCGTTCCGCAGCCCAATAACTGCCCTTCAATAATGCAAAGATGACATCCGGCTGCAGCTCTTCCACACTGTCACTGATTCTGTAAGGCAAGCTATCATGACTCCACTCCATCTGTATCCCCCCTGTAGTTCACGATACGAATGTGTTTAGTATAATGGTAACAGTTTGAAGAGAGTAAATATTTATTATATAACTATACCCATACAGATTGGGGTGGATGGATCATGAAATACGAGAATGTGAAGAACGATCTGAAACAACAGATTAACAGTGGGGCGATCAAGCCGGGCAGTAAATTACCGTCCATCCGAGAGCTTAGTGTGCAATGGAAGTGCAGCAAAAACACCGTAATAAGGGCCATCGATGAATTGGAGAAAGAACACCTGATTTACTCGGTACCGAAGAGTGGCTACTACGTAATTGTTCGTCCCTCGAAGTCTGAGGGTCGGCCGGAAGGGCGGATTGATTTTGCCGCGGCTTCTCCGGACCCTGGTATTATCCCTTATGAAGAAATTGGGCACGGGTTGAACCGGGCGGTACAGTTATACGGGGACCGTCTCTTTACATATGGCGATCCGCTCGGATTTCTATCTCTACGCGAAACTATATCTCAGCACATGGCAGTCTCGCAAATTTTTGCTGAACCCGAACGGATCTGCATCGTCTCCGGTTCCCAACAAGCTCTTCACTTGCTTGCCTCCATGCCGTTCCCAAATGGAAAATCCGCGATCTTGGTCGAGCAACCCTGCTATACCGGAATGTTGAGAATAATGAGCCTCCTCGGGGTAACCCCAATCGGAATTGCTCGAACGGAATCAGGACTTGACCTTGATGAACTGGAACGGCATTTTCGGAACAATTCCATTAAGTTCTTTTATACGGTCCCAAGGTACCACAATCCGCTCGGAACCAGCTTGTCACGCCTTGAGAAAGAAACAATTGCATCACTGGCGGAGAAGTATGATGTGTATATCGTGGAGGATGACTATCTCGCAGACTTGGAAACGGACAGCAAAGCCGATCCAATCTGCAGCTATGATCATTCGGGCCGCGTCATCTACATCCGAAGCTTCTCCAAAATAATGCTACCCGGCCTGCGCCTTGGTGCGGCTGTACTTCCCGCATCACTAATCACTTTGTTTCGAATGTACAAATCATCGAGCGATTTAAGCACATCCGCCCTTTCACAAGCCGCTTTAGAGATTCATCTGGGCAGTGGACTGTTTCAGCGCCACGCCGCGAGGATGAGGGACCGCTATGGTATTCGAATGAAGGCTCTGCAGAAGGCATGTAGCCAATATTTGAACGAAGGCTTCCGCCTAAGTAAATCAGCCGGTGGTATATTTGCCCAACTTGAGCTACCCGATCATCTGGTGGCCGAGGAGCTGGCCGCAGCCCTTCGTCAGAAGGACGTGTATGTTTTTCCTACGATGCAATGCTACCTTCCTAGTATGGAAAGCGCGAACAGCTGGCGTCTCAGCATTATTCGCACAAATGAACTAGAGATCGAGCACGGCATTCGAATCATCCGCCAGACGGCCGACGAGCTAATGAGCCAAAGGCGTACAAACAAATTCAGCCGATCAGCCATTACGTGGATTTAGAACTCCGGTTCCCGTTATAACAGGCACATCCCTTTCAAGTACGCCGTCAGACTTTCGATATTCATGCGGACATGGCGATTGTCGCCCTCCAGCTTGCTGAGCATAATGCCGCCTTCCATGACGGATAACGTGAAGGTCGCTAAGGCATCGATATTCAGATTCGCTTTGAATTCCCCGGATTGTACGCCTTCCAAAATGATTTTTTTCATGGCATCCAACGTGCTATCCAACCCCTTACGGGCTCTTTCACGTAAAATAGGATGGCCGTCGTCGCACTCGGTAGCCAGGTTAAGCAGCGGACACCCGCCTATAAAAGGAGGGGCTTCGACTACGTTCTCATACACTTGCAGATAGACAAGCAGCTTGCCCATCGCAGTTGATTCCTGATCGAGTGCCTCTTTGATTTTACGATTCACGATGCCGCCTGCATATTGGTAAGCCTCAATTGCAATTTCATCCTTGCTGGCAAAGTAGCGGTAAATACCGCCTTTCTTAATGCCCGTTAACTCCGTAATGTCCGACAAGGACGAGCCTGCATAGCCCCTCTGGTTAAACAACTCGGCAGACTTCGCGATAATGTGTTTGCGGGTGTTTTCTCCCTTTAGCATGTCAATTCTCCCTTGCGCACATATGGAATGATTCCTTTTATTATATCAAATGAAAATTTACTTTCGATAAGTGATTCCTTATGTTATATTAAAAATACCGATCGGTATCTTTTTTTGGAAATTCCCCTTTACAGGAGGTCGAACCTTGGGATGACATGGTTTAGGGAACCGAAGTATGCTTGGATTGGATTGGGTTATCTATGGATCATTGGATTTATTGGAGCGCTTATGCGCTTTATTATGGCTTTTTTTCAAGTTCAAATTTCGGAAGATTTAGGAATTAGCAGAGGATTCATTTCGATGGCTTGGTCTACGAACTTGCTGATTGGAGCCTTATGTGCGCCGTTGGGAGGATGGCTCGCGGATCGATACGGACCAAAGAGAGTCATGCTGATCAGTTCCATCATGGGGATTGCAGGTACGGGAACCGTTATATTTGGACATCATGACATCATCTTTTTTATTGGATACGGAGTGATATCAGGGTTTGCAGGCATCGGAACGACTACGACCTATCTGTTGATTTTTGATTGGTTCCAGCATCACCGGGCCAAAGCGACAGGGCTGCTCGCTAGCGCGTCTTCTTTAGGGCTGGCGATAAGCACGCCAATATTCGTCTCCTCGAGCTCACTGACTTGGAAGGATGCTTTTATCGCTTCATTCGTTCTCAGCATCGTCATTACGTTACCTATTATTTTATTCGGAATTAAGGGAACGAAGCCTCGAGGCAACAAAGCAGCAGGAGTGTCTATAAATGAACCCTATGTAGCGGATGGGCAAGAAGAGCGGCAAACCGTGCATTCTCCGCTCCGTGGAATTGCTGTCCATTTGCCAATGTTCATCGTAGTAGCTGGCGCCTTGTTCACCTGCGGCTTTAATATGGGGACTGTAGAAATGAATTTGGTCGCTATTCACCAGTTAGCGAATACGTCGCCAGATATGATCGCGTTATCCATGAGTGTACTTGGCATCATGGAGATTACGGGGTCGATTATTGTGGGCTATTGGTTGGACAGAGTCAATAAACTGATCATGCTGACTCTCTTGTATGGCATAAGGATCATTGGGTTTTGTCTGCTCTTCATGCATCTCGGCTTGTCTCCGATATTTTTTGCCATAGCGTTCGGAATTACTTATTTAAGTGCGGTTCCGGGAGGATTGCTAGTCGTCAATGAATATTGGAAAGGAAAAGGCAAACAAACGGGCTGGCTGCTTTTCTTTCATCAAGGAGGAGGTATTATTGGATCGCTAACCGGAGGCATTTCCTTCGATTACTTTCACAATTATCAAGTCTTGATCGGTGTCGATGTCCTCATGTGTATACTCGTGACGCTCGGATATTTCCTCTTATATGCAACCCGCAAACGAAGTTTACGCCTGGCTGTAGCGTAATGTGAGCGCACATGCCCTACGTACTTTTTAGACATGGTATCCAGGGGCTTCCCCTTCTGGTGGGAAAGTCCCCTTTTCATTTCGCCACTACGCCGTTAGTTTCAAATTTGTAGGTTTCACATCTCGAACTGCCGTATCAATTCCAATGCTTCTTCATGATCAGGCTCAAGCTTTAATAATTCTCTCGTGTAATTCAACGCTTCTTCGATTAAATGTAACTCAAAACAACAAATCGCCAGACAATAAAATACAGTGGATACGATCTCATCTTCTTCTTGATGCACCGATATTTCTAAATACCGCTTGGATTCTTCGTACAGCTCCATCTCGAACAGTAACAACCCTGCATCAAGGGCGACGTCATAGCGTTGCTCCATTACATAGTACGACGACCACATCAACCCAATACCCCTCAGAATATCCTGCATTTCTTCATCATTTGCATCTGTTAACAACTTCGAGATCTGCTGTGTACTCTGAATGAAAAATTCCGCGTCATGCCCGCCTAAACGCCAAAAGCTTAAAATTTGCTGAAGTCCCATACTATCTAGATTGCGATCCACCCATTGCTTCATGCTGTAAAATTCATCTGGGCCGAAGCGTTCAATGAATCGACGATAGGCTAATCTGGTATGGAAGTAGTCCATCGGCATATCCGTATTGATAATACAACCGACATTTATACTTTCATAATGCTGCGGGGGGAATAACCCGACGGCTCCGTTTTGTTCCCAAACATGCCGAATCGCATGGTAGTTGGTCGTTAAAGAAAAGCATCCGCTTCCATGAACGATCAACTCCGGTGGTTCTACAATCCTCAAGTTATCGAGTACATGCTCTCCTTTGTCGGCCGTTATTAACAGAGACCCCGCCTGAGACAATTGATTCAATCGAGTTAAACAATCTAACCCAACAACTGGAAATAATAAATACGAATCTTCCAATTGGTCCTGATAAAGGGCTATGACATCATGGTAACGATAGGTTTCTTGCTCATACTCTTCCGCCAGCCGATGCTCGTAATGCAATGAGATTTGCTCTAATACTTCCGATGGCTTAAGGGATTCCATTTGGTCGGGATATTCAATAAAAACATCGGCCTCATAAATTTGCCCGCTATCAACGTAAAGCAGCTCTTGTGGAATATTATCGAAAAAGTAGTTGGCTACAATGATTAATGGTTGTTTCAAGTCCCCTTGATGAATGGTTTCTTCCGACACGATCAGATTCAGTACCGAATCATGAACAGCATCAAATCGTGCAAAATCAAGCAATCCATCGGCAATAAAAGATTGTAGTGCAGGATGCTCCTTCCAAGCCATAACACTGTTCATCGCCAAATCCGTCATAATATAGCGAAACGTTGGTAACGTTCCCCCCGCAAACGCCCTCAACTGACATAGCTCGTGTAACACATGGTAAGCAAGCCGTCCCGCTCCTGCTCCAAGCTCTACGATGAATACAGGCTCCGGGCTAACTTCCTTATTCGCACGATCTTGAAGAACCCCGAAGATCATTTCCGCATATGCCGTAGCGATCATCGGATTGCTCGTAATATATTGAGGAACTTGGTCATTGTTCCAAGCCTTTAATCCTACTTCTTCATAATATTTCCGCTGAATATCCCATATAGGTGCTTCACTAAAGCGGTAACGTTGTTTTTTATTATCCATTTTTAAACCTGCCCTGCTCTCTGGAAGTTATTCAAACTCTTGTTATTCAAATAAATAGGTAGTAAAACTTCGTCAACTAAATGGCTCAAATAGGACTCCGTCAAGTTTCCACCTTGAATAATGTATTCATATCGCATCATGTTGAAAGGCAGCTGTACTTGCATAGTAGTAAGGTCACATGTTAGTTCTCCACGTTTCTTTGCAAAGTCTTGAATCTTTTGCATAATCTGCGCACTTACTTCTTGCGCGTGAATGCTCATTTCTTTCAAGATATCCTGCTTCCGACTTAGCTCTAGCATGACGGCGCTAAATAATTCTGGCCCAACAGCAACCAGGAAACGTTGATAAATACTTGCCATTGCCTGTAAATCTGACCGCAAGCTTCCACGATCTTCTATTAGGTCGAGTATTGTGAGCTCTCCAAACACTTGTGATATTCGATAATGCGCCATTTCATGTAATAAGTTTATTTGAGTAACATACTGGCGATACAATACCGTTCGACTTGTTTTTGCCTTTTTAGCAACATTTTGAAAGGTCATCTCTTGATAACCGGAGGTTTGAAAAATTTCAAATGCCGCTTCCAATATCGCGCGTTCAAGCTCTTTCCCTCGTTTTCTTATACTCGGCATTTCAAAGCTCCTCGCAGGTTCTATACAGACAAATATAACATGAATTTAAGATACACATTGCATCTTGTAACTTGTTTGGAAACGATGTATAGTTCAGTATGTAAATAAGATTCAATTTGTATCTTATTTGGAGAGGAGCTTGTGTAATGGCCGCAAAAGATGACGAAAAAATACCGAGGTCTTTGTTAACGATCGCCATTGTGCTTGTCCTTGGCGCTATCGCTCCCATGTTGGATGGAACCATGGTGAACATCGCACTGAATGATTTCTCTAAGGATTTCCATGCATCACTTGATCATATTCAATGGATCGTAACGGGCTATGTATTAGCTACAGGAATAGCTGTTCCCTTTTCCGGGTGGCTCATTCAGCGATTTGATGGAAAAAAGGTCTACATTGCCGCACAAATTATTTTTCTAATTGGCTCGATCACTTCGGGTCTTTCATGGAACCTAGCTAGTATGATTATTTTCCGTCTTATTCAAGGCTTTAGCGCAGGTTTAATTATTCCATTGTTAACAACGCTATTAATACAAGTAGCCGGGCAAGAAAAGCTCGGTCGATTAATGTCTATTGTAGGCATGCCCATCGTTCTTGGACCTATCTTAGGACCAGTCATTGGCGGGGTCCTCGTCGATTATCTTTCATGGCATTGGATTTTCTTCGTCAATGTTCCGATTGTAATCATAACGTTACACTTTATACGGACAAAGCTGCCAAGCTTCCCACCTGCAAATCAACATGCAAAGCTTGACTGGTTCGGGATCTTGGTACTCGGGGGCATTTCGGTTAGCCTTATCTATGGCATCTCTGCTGCAGCGCAGATGGCGGGTTTTATGAATACGAAGACAATAGCATTCATCATTGTTGGTGCCTTATTAACCCTCATTTACGTGATATACGCAATTAGAAATGAGAAGAATGTCATTGTGCCCTTAAATTTATTTAGGCATAGAAGCTTTAGCGCATCCTTCTGCGGCTTATTTCTAGCAGGAATTGGTACCAACGGTCCAATGCTTCTGTTACCGCTTTTCTTTCAAAATGTTCGTCATGATTCCATCATTTTAGCTGCGTTATCCTTAATCCCTCAGGGAGTAGGCATGTTACTTGTAAGACCTCTAATTGGTAAAATGATTGATCGCATTGGTGCCCGAATTGTTGTCATTATTTCGATTGCCATTTCTCTAGTTGGAACCCTTCCTTTTATTTGGGTCGATCAAAGCACGAGCTATTGGATCATCGCCTGTGTACTCCTCATTCGCGGTGTCGGCGTCGGTGGCGTTGCGATTCCATTAATGAGCGATGCCTATACAGGTTTGGCAAAAGTACAAATTCCGCAGGCCAGTACCGGTACCCGTATTATTCAGAATATCGGTGGCGCTTTCGGCTCAGCCGTATTGGCAACTCTTGTCGTAAGTCAGTTGAATGCTGCGACTCCAGATGTTCCTCATTTGACATCCGCGTATCAATTCGGCTTTCTGACAGCGAGTATGCTCATGGTTCTAATGGTCGTTCCCGCATTATTCTTAACCAATAAGTTGGCCTCAAAGGTTGCTTCCAAGCATAGCGGTGAGTGATTTTTTACGGCTGTATATGAAGAAATGGCGTACGACCTCCAATCAGGGATCGTGCGCCATTATCTGTTTGAACCCTTAATGCTTTATGCGTACAAACTAATTAAACGGTTGGTCTTTGACCGGCTCACTTTCCAGCCTTTGATCGCCGTCTGTGGTGGCGGCCAGCCTCGCCGCTATGTCCGCGAGCTCCGTCCTTGAACGGTGCTCTGTTCGCTCTGTTCGCTTTGTTCGCTCCGACCGCAACCGGTACCGGCTTCGTAACCGTCATTCGGTAAGGATGATCTTTAATCTCTGGGATTCTCTGCTTCGTCAGCTTCTCGATATCCTTCAGATAAGGAATTTCCTCGTCCTCGCAGAACGAAATCGCGATTCCACTTAAGCCCGCACGTCCGGTACGGCCGATCCGATGTACATACGTCTCCGGTATATTCGGCAAATTAAAGTTAATAACGTGCGACAGCTCATCAATGTCGATGCCTCGTGCCGCAATGTCTGTCGCCACTAGCAAGCGGATCGCACCGGATTTGAAGTTTTTCAGCGCCTCTTGGCGGGCATTCTGCGATTTGTCGCCATGAATGGCCTGCGCAGCAATCTTCGCCTTCGTCAAGCCACGCACCAAACGGTCCGCGCCGTGCTTCGTACGGATGAATACGAGAGCGCTTGCGATCGACTTGTCCTGCAGTAGATCGGTCAACAACTCCAGTTTATTCGACTTGTCCACGTAGTAGAGCACCTGCTTAATCCTCTCTGCCGTTGAGGAAACAGGTGTAATCTCAATTTTCACCGGATTCTTCAGCAAAGAGTTAACCAAGGACGTGATCTCAGGCGGCATAGTCGCAGAGAAGAATAACGTCTGCCGCTTGACGGGTAGCTTGCCAATAATTCGCTTCATATCATGAATGAATCCCATATCGAGCATCCGATCGGCTTCGTCCAACACTAGAATTTGCACGTGACGCAGGTCAACGAATCCTTGGTTCATCAGGTCGATCAGCCGACCCGGTGTCGCAATCAGAATGTCCGCGCCTTGCTCCAGCAGCTGCTCCTGGCTCCTCTGCGAGACACCGCCCACGATCACGCCGCAGCGCAGATTCGTGAAACATCCGTAAGCTTTAGCATTGTCGGAAATCTGAATAGCCAACTCACGAGTAGGCGTCAGAATCAGCGAACGAATGACTCGCTTGCCGCTCGGGCGACCCTGCTGTGTGCTCAGCAACTGGATAATCGGCAGCAGAAACGCCGCTGTCTTGCCGGTCCCCGTTTGGGCACAGCCAAACAAGTCACGACCTGCCAGCACCGGCGGGATTGCCTGCTCCTGAATAGGCGTGGGCTGATTATAATTTTCCTTCACTATCGCTTTAATAATAGGGGGAATCAACTGCAATTGTTCAAATGTCATAAGTTCTCCTTCTTCAAGAAACCATCAATACGCAAGCTTCTATACTAGTATTATACTCTAGAATTGGAGTAGAGTAAGTGCACACTTGTTTCCTCTGAGACGGTGCCCTCAAGCCGCGAAGAAATCTGAGTGACGCTTCTCTACAAGATCCTCATGGGCGCGCGCTTCAAAAAAGCAATCAGCTTCGGTTATTTCGCAATGAAAGCGATTATGATAGCTTATATCATATACCGATAATCATTGGAGTGAATGTTATGAGCAATATCGAAAAACCTGCGAACCGCGAATTAACAGGATGGCAAAAGTTTTTTCTTTCCTTTCCTACAATGCCTGGCAACCTCAGCGTGGTGCTCATTCACAATGCTTTTTTGAAATACTATACCGATATTATCGGCTTGAATCCGAAATTCGTGGGTCTCATCTATGCGATTTTCGGCATCTGGAACGCAATTAATGACCCGGCCATAGGCGTGTGGCTGGACAGGCATAAATATAACGAAAAGAAGGGAAAATACGTTTATATTATGCGGCTTTGCGCGCCTGTAACGCTATTCGCCACCTTTGCGATGATCTTTGCGCAGCCTTCTTGGAACGAGTGGGTCATTTTCGCATTCCTACTTGTATTTTTGTTCATCTATGATACCACTATGACCACCTTCTCCATCGCGCACGCCAACTACAAACTCATTGCCGCCAAGACTAACAAGGAACGCGTAGACGTAGCCGTGATCACTACTTATGTTGCGAACATCGGCGGATTTTTAGGTACGGTGATCCCAACTTTACTTTTGGTCGGAAACCACGATAAGAATTTAACCATCCTCCTGTTCTGTGCAGTGCTTGCGGTAAATTCCATTCTCTATTTCGTTGCACTCAAGCCCTTGAAAGAAACAAGAGAGATGTACTTGAAAGAAAACGTGCAAACCGAGGATAGAAAAGGCGTCTTCGGAGATGTCTTAGCCAACGTACGGGATGCCTTGAAATCAAGATCATTCGTAACCTTAGTCCTATTCCAGATTCTAGCCATCGGTCCATGTGCCTTCTACTTTACGCCTTTCTTGTATATGTCCGATTATGTATTAAACCTGGAAGGTTATCAGGCTACGATTATGGATCTGTCTATGGGCTTTTCGCTATTCGTGACAGCGCCGTTATGGGGAATATGGATCAAGAAGTTAGGGATGAAAACGTCCGTTATGTGGGCTTTGATTCCATGTGCCCTCGGGTTTTTTCTTCTTACTTTCGTCCAAAATTTCTTCCAGACCATTGTCGCGTACATCATTATGTACGTGTTTGCGCAAGCAATCAGCATCGCGATGAGCCCGATGATGGGCGCCATTATAGATGAGGACGAACAGCGCACGGGCCAGAGAAAGGCCGGAATGTTCAATGGTCTTGATGCCTTGCTGACCATTCCGGTATCCGGTATTCAGGCTTCGCTGTTCATGGGCATCATTAGCTATTTCGGATTCCAGGCGGGAAGTAAAATTCAAAGCGATCATGCCCTGATGGGAATTAAACTCGGCGCCGGTGCACTGCCCTTCGTATTCCTGTTGCTGGGTATCATTCCGCTGTTGTATTTCCCAATCAACAAGAAAAAGGAGCAGGAGCTCTCCGAATTCTCGAAAAACAGGCAAATGGAGCTTGATTCCCCTTAAGCCAGACTAGGCGTTTGTCATGGGAAACGAAGGGGCCGATGAACGACGAATCGTTCAGCAGCCCCTTTTCTTATGCGTCTACTTTCTGCTTTCTTGATTCAAGATTAGATCCCGCAACCAATACCCGCTATCGCGAATGGTGCGCTGCTCGGTCTCGTGATTCACATGGAGAAGTCCCATTCGGCAAGCTAGCCCGGAATTCCACTCGAAATTGTCGAGTAGCGACCAATAGAAATACCCTCTAATATCGGAGCCCTCGTCAATGGCATCTCGCAGCGACTTCAAATAGTGGGTAAGATAGTCGATTCGATCTTTATCCGCAATCTCATCTCCTACAGTACCGTTCTCGGTTATATAGACGACAGGGTTCCCATAATCCTCGCGATAGCGCTTGGCTAGCTCCTTAAAGCCCTCCGGATAGCCATGGGCACCGAGAATCGGATGCGCATATCGTTCGTCGCTATATCCTCTATCGACCCATGTTTTTAAGAAAGGAATGTACCCCTTTCTCGCGGCAAAAATTCGACCGTAATAATTAACCCCTAGAAAATCAATGGGCTGATTAATCGTCTCCATATCTCCTCGATGAATCTTGGGTGCGATCGGCCACAGCTTCGACAGCAGCTTCTCCGGATATTTCCCTTTAAATACGCCATCCAAATAGAACCGGTTGATGAACATATCCGCCATCTCGACCGATTCCATCTCCTTCTCGCTCGCCTCGTAGCTAGCCGGATAAACAGGAAACTGGCTGAGCGTGACGCCAATGTTCAAGTCATTGCGCACGCTTCTCATGGCTTGCACTGCCAGGCCATGTCCAAAAAGCTGGTGATGGGCAACCTTAAAGTAGGTCCATGGATTTCGAATGCCAGGCGCGTGCTCGCCGAGGAAATGCCCCATCATCGCGTGCTCCCATGGCTCGTTCAGCGTAATCCAGTCTTTGACGCGATCTCCGAGACGCCCGGCGACAAGTCCCGCATACTCTGCAAAGTACTGTGCGGTTTCTCTGCCGGCAAAGCCTTTATATTTCTCAAACAAGGCATACGGTGTATCCCAATGGAAGAGCGTTGCGAACGGTCGTATCCCCTTTTCAAGCTGGGCGTCTACCAGACGGTCATAATAATCTAGCCCCTGCTGGTTAACCCTTCCCCTCCCTTCGGGTAACACTCTCGACCAACTGATCGAGAACCTGTAAGCATCCATCTTAAGGCTGCTCATGAGGTCGATATCCGTCTGATAATCATGATAAGTATTACAGGCCACGTCGCCCGTGCTGCCGTCACGAATCTTGCCTTTCGTATGGGAGAACTTGTCCCAAATCGACAATCCCTTACCGTCCTCATTCCAACCGCCTTCGATCTGATAGGCGGCTGTGGCCGTTCCGAACAGAAACTCCCTTCCAAATTGCGTATACATTTATATGTGCCCCTTCCTTGATATCAAGCCTGGAATAAACACTGCAATAAACAGTGTAATAAACAGTCAGCAGTCTGTCTCTTCGGTCAAATCGCATGTTGTACTGACCAGTCAGTTTAATAATAAGATGAAGAGAAATTGATGTCAATATCCCCTTAATCTAATCTAACCGAAACTAAAGTGAAAGTATGTTCCAATTCACCACATTTTGCGTAGCTTCCCGGTAACGTGATAATGTTGGAATAACAACAGCTTGAAATCGAAGCAGATGTTTAGGAACAAATCTGTTATACAAATTGCGGCAAGCTCGAATTGCTTTATGGAGAAGGAGACTATCGATGTCGAAGCAACTGTTAATTGTAGATGACGATTCGAATATACGCTCATTGCTTAAGATCGTATTGGTGCGAGACGGTTATCAAGTAGTGGAAGCGCGCGATGGCCTGGAGGCCATCAAGTTGCTGAAAGAAGCTTCTATCGCCATGGCGATCATCGATGTGATGATGCCAAAGCTTGATGGCTTAGCGTTGTGTGAGCATATTCGGCAAAATTATGATATCCCAATTATTATGCTTACAGCACGCGAGCAGTTGGCGGATAAGGAGCAAGGCTATCTGCGAGGTACCGACGATTATATGACGAAACCCTTCGAGCCAATGGAGCTATTGTTCCGAATTAAGGCGTTGTTCCGTAGATATTCCCGCATATCTACGGACAAGATCCGTCTGAATCGATTAATGATCGATAGCAAAAACTTTGAAATTACCCTCGGGGATGAAGTACTGCTGCTCCCACTCAAAGAATTCGAGCTGCTTGTTCAGTTGGCCCAGTACCCGGGCCGTTTGTTCTCTCGTGAAGAGTTAATTACCCTCGTGTGGGACGCGGATTACACCGGAGACAGCCGAACTGTAGACGTCCATATTAAGCGATTGCGGGAACGATTTGCCGAATGCCAGCAGGATTTCACCATTCAGACCGTACGCGGAATCGGATACAAGTTGGAGGTGCCTTCTCCATGAAGTCGCTGTACTCCCGCGTCTTTATCATTACAATCTCAGCGGTACTCATTAGCAGCCTTCTTGGGTTTCTTGCATCGAACATCTATTACCACATGAAGCTTAAGCCTTTTAACGACGAGAAACTCATCGACATCGCTAACCACATGAGGCTATTCACGGAGCAGCATCCAGAATTAATGGAATCCTACTTAAATAGCGTTGCACAGACGGGTTATGAGATCTATGTGACGGATAAGCAAGGCAATGAACAGTATTATGGTCATGGCTTTCGACAGTTAGACCTGATGGCAGCTGCTCGCAAGCTCGTGCTCGAAGGTGGAGTGTACCATGGTGTCGCTCAATTTCCTAACAAGCCGTTTATTTCAGGTTTTTTTAATAATAGCTTAAGCAATACGGTCGGTATTCCGCTGCAATTGATAGACAAACGCTACGCCCTGTTCTTAAGGCCCGATGTTGAGCTGCAGTTCGGTGAGCTTCGCAGTTTTTTCGCGATGATCGGTCTTCTCACGGTACTGTTTAGCGTTCTGATCTTTTTAATTAGTACGCGATATTTGGTCAAGCCGATTGCCCATTTAACCGATGCAACCAAGCGTATTGCCCTTGGGCAATACGAGCTGACCCTGCCCGAGAAGCGACGGGATGAGATCGGCCAGCTAGCAGCCCACTTTAGGAGCATGAGCCGGGAATTGGAACGTGCCGAGCAAGCCCGCAAACAATTCGTGTCCAATGTATCCCATGAGATTCAGTCGCCTCTAACTTCGATTAAAGGGTTCGCACAATCGCTCATTAATCCGGAACTCGAAGCAGAGGAAAGAGTGCGCTATGCGACGATCATTGCGGAAGAGAGCGGTCACTTGTCCAGGCTAAGCAAGCAATTGCTGACGTTATCTTCATTGGAAGAATCCACGAACGCACTCATAAAGAAGCCCTTCCAACTACGCACGCAGATTCGCCAGATCGCCCAAGTACTTGAATGGCAGTTAACAGATAAGATGTTGGCTCTCTCTATTGCCGTACCAGACGAGGTGATCCTTAAGGGAGATGAACTGCTGCTCTCCCAGGTTTGGACGAATCTGCTCGTAAACGCTGTGAAACACACACCTGTTGGCGGGGAGATTGCATTTCGCGCAGCATCGGTTCACGACGGATATGAAATCAAGATTTCCGATACAGGCTCCGGTATAGCGGAAGAAAATCTGCCATTCCTATTCGATAGATTCTATCGGGTAGATCCATCGCGCGGTCGCGAGTCCGGAGGGACCGGCTTGGGTTTATCGATCGTCAAGAAAATCGTTCAATTGCATGACGGATCGATTGAGGTGACCAGCCAGCTGGGTCACGGTACCGTATTTGTCGTCAAGCTTCCGCAATTGTAATCTGGTATTCATCCGCCGTTCATTTTCGTACCCTAAATTGGTTACAGAACCAAGGGAGGGATGAACGATGTATCTGGCACTAAGGGAACTGAGGTTTGCAAAAACGAGGTATGTGATGGTCGTAACGATTATGCTGCTGGTTTCATTTTTGGTCTTGTTTGTGACGGGATTAGCCAATGGACTGGCTTATGCGAATGCTTCATCGATAAAAAATATGTCGGCGAGTCACTTTATATTGGAAAAGGATTCGGATCGTCGTTTTGGACGGTCACAATTGACGGAAACGGATCTAGCTACTGCTCGTTCAGTTGTAGGTGAGAACAAAGCGGTTCCATTAAGCATCCGGATGACGACACTAACAGAAAAGGGTTTGAGTTTGAAGTCGGAAGTGACCATGTTCGCGATTGATATGACAAGCTGGCTCGCTCCAAAGGTAGTTGAAGGTCAGAATATAACAAATAACACGCAAGGGCAAGTGCTGGTGGACCACAAACTCCAAGATGGCGGGATTAAGATCGGTAGCATCCTAGTCGATCAGATGACCGGGATGAGCTGGACGGTGAGCGGGTTTGTCTCCAACGAGTCTTATAGTCATACGCCAAGCGTGTTTATGAATGAAAAGGATTGGCAGAAGCTGCAGGGACTTACCTCCGTGGGCATACAAGATTCCTCGGTCAAATTGTATAATGCGATTGCATTGAAAGCTAAAGGAAGCCAAGTGGCTCAGCTAAGCAGTAAGCTGATGGATTCGGAAATCATCTCTAAGAGCAGTACTGTAGCTGCCGTTCCTGGTTATAAAGAAGAGCAAAGCTCGCTTCTGATGATGATTGCCTTTTTGTACGTGATATCCGCAATGGTGCTTGCCGTCTTCTTCTATGTGATCACGATACAGAAAACCAGTCAATTCGGTATTCTTAAGGCAATTGGTGTGAGAACAGGATATTTGGCGCGTAATGTCGTCGGCCAAGTGCTGTTACTGACGATAGGAAGCTTAGCGATTAGTCTAGGACTAATTCGTGTTGTTTACGCGGCACTTCCGTCATCGATGCCGTTTCAGCTTCATCCATCAACTCTGATGCTCTCTTGTTCCTTGTTTATCGTAACGGCGATACTTGGCTCATTATTATCGGTGGTCAAAGTAGCCCGGACGGATGCATTAGATGCAATAGGGAGGGCTACCGCATGAAGCCGCTGCTACAAATAAATGAAGTAACGCATACATTTCATGACGGGGATTTCGAATTGACGGTACTGAACAAGCTATCTCTTCAAGTAAATGTAGGCGAGCTTGTCGCCGTAATGGGGCCATCGGGATCCGGGAAGAGCACTTTCCTCTCCATTGCCGGAGCCTTGTTGACTCCCACTGGCGGAGAAGTCACCATCGCTGGGGTGTCACTCTCGGGGATGAAAGCGCAGATGTTGGCGGAACTTCGGCTTAAGCGGATCGGCTTCATATTCCAAAGCGCGAACTTGGTTCCTTACCTCAAAGTCAAGGAGCAACTGCTGCTCGTTGCGAAGCTGGCAGGGATGGATGCAGCTACAGCGGCCAAGCGTGCAGCCGAATTGCTTGAGCGTATGGGATTAACGCATCGACAACAATATTATCCTGATAAGCTATCCGGCGGCGAAAAACAACGAGTCGCAATTGCACGTGCATGGATGAACAGCCCCTCGGTCTTATTCGCCGATGAACCGACGGCAAGCCTGGATGCCATGCGTGGGCAGGATGTTGTAAGAATGATCGCCGAGGAAGTCAAAGCAGAGGGCAAAGCTGCTGTCATGGTCACTCATGACGAGCGGGTACTGCCGCTGTGCGATCGTGTAATGCATTTGAAAGATGGAGCTTTGATCGAGGATAGGTAGCTAATAAGAGCATATTGTTTCATGCTCCCTTGACGAGAAAGGGCACCCATTTGAGGGTGCCCTTCTCTCTTACGTACCTATTTATAATCCATCGTAACGACGCCGGCATATCCGGCGAGGCTTTCTTTAGATATGTCTAATACCTTCACGTCTGTTGTTTGCGTTCCGGCAGCCTCGAGGAATTTGTCTACCTTAGCGAAGATGATCCTGCCGAGAATACCCAATGCCTTTGTACTATAATGCATCGGAATCGCTACAGTCGCTTTCAATTGGCGCATCACTTGAACGGCCTCCGGCCCATCAAGCGTCATCCTTCCCCCTACGGGCACGATGAGAACGTCCACTTTGCCGATGGCTTGGACTTGTTCCTCTGTGAGCAGATGCCCCAGATCTCCGCAATGACAGATCGTCAGTCCGTCCATCCGGAAGCGAAAAACAATATTAGGCCCTCTTTTCTTGCCTTGCACCTTGTCGTGGAATGTTTTGAAACCGCTAATGTTCACATCGCCAAGGCTGTATTCCTTCGGTTCGTTCACAAGCAAATAATTGCCCGAAGCGGCCTTCACCTTATTGTGATCGCCATGATTATGCGTAACAACGACAATGTCCGATTCAATCGGTACCGGCATGCGGTAGCCAAGAAACTTATAATAGGGATCGATGAGAATCCTCGTTCCGGCATCCGAAGTCAGCAGATAAGAAGAATGACCAAACCATTTGATCTTCATGAGTCAAGCACTCCTTCCGTGCCCGGTTATGACTCCCTGCAAAAATATTAACCGGAGACATCTCCACTTAATATTAATTTGAGAGGACTCCGCCTGTCAAGGCGATTGAGTTTTGAGTGTTAGGTTTCATGTGAGATTCAGCGTTTTTTTATTTCGAAGGCCCTGGCTGCTCTTCTTGTGAATAATAGACATACCTATAAAGATACAGGAGGAAATAAGGGCTAATACTGAGCCTATTGTATATAACACATTAAAGTCATAGTGATCGATAATCCAGCCGCCACTACTGCTAGCAATAAGGCTCGCCAAACTACCAGCAATAATGGCGAAAATGGTTTGGCCTGTCGCCTTTAAGCCCCCAGGGCTCATTTCATAAATAAAATTGACCGCCGCTGCTGTGTACAAACCGAAAGTAATCCCATGCAGCATCTGGCTCATGAATAATAGCTGGAACGTCGGTTCCAAGGAAAGCACGAACCACCGAAGGGTTGCAGCGCCCGCACAAAAAGCGAGCACATTGAAATAACCAAACCGTCGCAGCAAGTATGCAGAAAGAATAAACAGCGGTAACTCGCTTAGTGCTGAAACCGTGCTGAGCACACCGAGCTCCTGAGCTACTTCTCCGCCTAATTTATTGACAAGTAACGGGAAGAACACCATATTGAAGCCATTAGCAAGCCCGATCAAAAAAGCAGACAGTAGAAATACCACAAAATAGCGATTGGTTGCTAACTGACGGAATCCGGCAGCCATGGCATTTGTTTTTGCTTTCTTCCCCTCAGAAGACGGTTTTACTTGCAGCAACGCTAAGAGTGCAATTAAACTCGTAACGAGATAAGTAACAAATATCATATTAATGCCCAAGTGATTGTACATAATGCCAAGCGGAGTCACTGTGAGCGCAAAGCTGACCGATCCTAATACACGGATTCCCCCATAGCTTTGACCATTTGCCCTGGCATGGCTTAACGTAATTTCTTCCATATTGGGCCTCACGGCCAAAGACAGAAAGAAATATACCGCAGACACAATGATATACATGTAAAACCGCTCTTTGCCTAGCAAGTAACCGAAAGTAACGATCGGCGTCAGCATTAAGCTCACCATCAACAACCGCTTTCCTATTCCATAACGATCGCTAAGATAACCCCAGACCGTCTGAGCCGCAAGTCCGATTAACGGTCCCAGTGAGTATAGAAATCCGATCTGTTGGTTGCTAAGCCCTTTCTGGGAGAACCAGTAACTTAAGAATGGAACGAACGAAGCATTGGATATGTAGAACACAAACATAAATACATGCATCGAATATTTGTTGATTGATGGGTTCATAAGTAACTTCCTTTACACGAAACATATAGGCCATTCTCATCTACAAATTCTGCTCGCTCACTCCCGCTACTGGATCGAAGGTCAGCATCTTAGTCCCAATCTTATCAATGAAGAAGCGATCATGGCTGACCGTAATGACGGCGCCGGGGAAGTGGATCAGAGCTTGCTCCATGACCTGAATGCTCATGAGATCCAGATGATTGGTCGGCTCGTCCAAGATGATAACCGCCGCACCGGATAGAAGACACTTGGCTAGCGCCACCCGAGCCTTCTGGCCGCCGGACAGATGGCTGATCATCTTGCTTAGATCCGCTTCCGAGAATTGCAGCATGGACAGAAACTTATTCACCTTTTTGCGCGGAGCATCCAGTCCCAATCCGTACGTATTCACCGCATGGCTGACGGTATCCTTCGGATCAAGCTCCTCCCACATTCGGTTGAAGTAAGCGTAGCTAACGCCCTTCTCCCAGATAACCTCTCCGGACTCCGGATTCTCCTGCCCAGTAAGCGCCTTAATGAGCGTGGATTTCCCGCTTCCGTTCGGTCCCACGATGACCAAGCGATCTTCCCTCTGGATATCGAAGCTAACGTTCTCGAAGATCTGCCGCCCCTCGTAGGTTTGCCCGATCTGCTTCACTTCGCATAGCTTGTCCGGGAAGCGCAGCTTCTCGTAGATATCGGTAATCAGCACGTTAACGGGATGAGGCTCGATCCGCTTCTTATTATCTGCCAGCTTACGCGAGAGACGGTCCTTGGAACCGGACTTCCTGCTCGCACGGTCGTCGATTGCCTCGGATTCCATAAGAAGCAGCTCTTCTTCCCACTCGAACTGGCGGTCCAGCTCCTTCTTGCGCATTTTCTTCTTACGGATGTAGTCGGTATAGTTGCCTTCGTATTCTTGAAAATGATAGTTCTCGATCTCGATCGTGCGCGTCACGACCTTGTCGATAAATTGCCGGTCATGCGACACCAGAATCATGGCTCCCTTGAATCGGTACAGCCACTGCTCCAGCCACGCGATGCCTTCCATATCCAAGTAATTCGTCGGCTCGTCGAGCAGAACGACATCGGGTAGCTCGATTAACATCTTCGCGAGCGCCGCGCGGTTACGCCATCCTCCGGACAACTCATCGATCGGCTGATTGCGAGATCGGTCGTTAAACCCTAGCTTCGTAAGCACCGTGTTAATCTCGACGGACACGTTCCAGCCATCGAGATGATCCATTTGCTCGAATAGCTCCGCCTGCCTCGCCAGCAGCCTGTCCATTTCGCTATCGTCGGTAACCATTCCCAGCTTGTCTCCGACCTCTTGCAGCTCACGTTCAATAAGGGCCACCTGCTCGAAGCAGGCTTCCAGTTCTTGCTGAACGGACAGGCTTCCTCTCAGTTCCGAGAATTGCGAGAAATACCCGATCCGCGACTGAGTATCTATCTCCACCTTGCCGGACGTCGGCTCTTCTTGGCCCATGATGAGCTTAAATACCGTCGACTTGCCGGCGCCATTCCGTCCGATAAGGCCGATGCGTTCCCCTTGGATAACGCGAAAATAAATATCTCGAAAAATCATGGACTCTTCATACTTCTTCGTGACGTTCTCCAAACGTATTACACTCATGGCTATCACCTTTCTGGATTCAACACTCTAGCGTGATTATACCATCCCCGCCTTACGAATACTCCTTACGAGCGATTCCCATTAAAGAGCTTGCACTTTAGCTCGAACTACTGTAGTATGAGAGACCTGACCAACGTTAAGACCAATATGCTTAGTTATTCTATCGCGGGGTGGAGCAGCCCGGTAGCTCGTCGGGCTCATAACCCGAAGGCCGCAGGTTCAAATCCTGCCCCCGCAACCAACTTACAATCAACTCGTTCTTATATAAAAATGCCTTTAACCCGCAGAATGCGGATTAAAGGCATTTTTCTTTGTTCTCTTTTTCCTGAAAAATTCGTTAAAGGGGATATTAATCATCTAGTAGTCGTCCGTTATCGTTCCATTGACCGTACATTTTGTTTTCTCTCGTGTTTGTTATGAATTTGTCTAATCTGCTCATAAATAATTCCGGTTGATCCTTATAGCTTTGTATCGTGTCGATCCGAACTCTTTTATAAAGATCTGGAAATGCCATGAAATTCTCATATACTTGCTTTTCCTCCATTAGCCTTTGCTCTATTACGCTATCTATTCTGAAAGAATCGTAATCCATATTAGGAAGAACCGTTCTTCCTTCGTCTTTCATAAAGCCCAGCTTTTCAAGACGGCGGACACGTTCTTTATTTAATTCAGTCCATGTACTTTTTTTACTTCTAGGAGATAGTCTCTGAGCCAGCTCCGTTTCAGAAATTTTCTTTTTGACTCCATCGATCCAACCGACGCACAATGTTTCCTCGACCGCGTCCAAATATAACAACCTATTAGGGATAGGTGTCATACTAACCAAGACCCAGCAACACTTTTCAGTCTTACAATTGTTCTGCAGCCACATTCCTACATCTTCTCTAGATTGTACGGGAAGTAAATTTTCAATTTCCATAGATAAATACGTTTCCTTTCTAGACTCCTGCCACATCCATCGGCGACTGAAAATTACAACCCCACAGGAGATCCTGCGGGGTTGTTTCGTGCGCAATTAGAGGGTTGTAATTTAAAGCAACTTAATCAGCTCTTCTAGCTCCTCAACCAATACTTTTGCAAGTTCAAAATTAGTATCTTTTAAAGCCAATTCTATTTTCATTTCAACTGCTTTTTTATTTTGTTCATTTTCTAGATAGTCTTTATCAAAATGACTAGCATAAATCATCTGTCTAAATTTTCGCATACTCATTTTTCTGATCGTCTTATCTTCAATGATTAAAACATAATCCATACCATTTACAACAGAATAGAAATCATGCGAAATCATGAGAATCGCACCTTTATAGTCCTCAATGGCTTTCTCCAGTGCTATTTGTGTATAGGTGTCTAAATGGCTTGTCGGCTCATCAAGAAGCAATACGTTTGCTTTACTGGCAGAAACTTTAGCCAATTGAAGTATATTTTTTTCCCCACCAGATAAAGATGCTATCTTTTGATTAACGATTTCTCCTTCAAAGCCATAGTTAGAAATATACGATCTAACCTCATCATAAGTTTTAAACCCAGCATCGATGAATTCTTCGAGTATTGTATTAGAATCCTTTAGCATTTCGCCTTGAATCTGAGATAAATAAGCCACTTTAACATCAGCATTTATTTCAATTGAATCATGATTATTTTTAAAGATATCTCGGAGTAAAGTCGTTTTCCCGGTACCGTTTGAACCAATAATGGCTACTTTATCCGTTGATTTTATCTCAAAGTTAACATTGTCTAAAAGCAGCTCATCAAAGGAAACACTATAATCTTTGACATTTACAACAATGGCGTCTTCAATTTCATTCTCAATACCAAAACTAATATTCGGTTGCTTAATATCAACAAACGGCGCTTTAATTCTACGCGCTTCCAATCTTTCTTGAAACTTAACTCTAGCTTTTAATGCTTTCCCTCTAGATGCTTCTGAATTATAAGTTGCGATAACTCTAAGATTATTGATTATGTTCTCGTTTCTCTTCATTTCTTCATCCTCAGCGATTGTAAGTTCTTGTAACTCAACTTTAGTCTGAAGCAATGAGAAGTTATAATCCATATATCGCCCGTCAAACTCTTGGATCTCCGTGTTTTCAAGGTGAATAATTTTGTTAAAACAATGATTCAATAGATATCGGTTATGCGTAACAACTAGCAGTATTCCTTTGTGAGAATTAATAAGATTTTTAAGTGAATTTAGGTTTTCAAAGTCTAAAAATACATCTGGTTCGTCCATAATCATTAATTCTGGACTACTAAGCATTTCCTTCATCACTTGAATAAGCTTGAATTCCCCACCACTCAGGTCGGTTACCCTAACATCTTTTAGCTTCATGAGGTTTGCTAAATTTAATTTCTTATTAATCTTGCTTTCAAAATCTTCCCCACCGATTGAATCAAATGCTTCTAAAGCGAATTGATACTTTTCTAATAAAGAATCAATATCCGATGATGTTTCCATTTCAGTAAAAATAGATGTTATTTCATTTTGTATCTTAATAAATTGTTCCCCTATATATTCAAAAACTGTTGTTTCTTTCGTTTTGTCTAGTTGTGAGAATTGACTTACATACCCAATTTTGCAAGTCGGATCTATTTCTAACATGCCCTCGAACATATATCTTTCTGGATCCATCAGTATATCTATCAATGTACTTTTCCCACTGCCACTTGTTCCTATAAAAGCGCAATGTTGTGCCTCTTCAAGCGTAAATGAAATGTTTTTATATAGTTCTTTTTGTGGAAATGAGAAGGATAAGTTATTCACTTTTATCATAGTATTTCCTTTCTTTATAACTAAAATAGTCTACTTCTTCAACTGATTTCATAAAAGCGCCGGAATGAACTCGACTTTGATCTTAGCCGGTTAGCCAACGGAATAGTTACAATAAAAACTTGCCGTCACTTATGATAAGGTTCCCCCCGATTTATCTTCACCGCCCGGTACACCTGCTCCAGCAGCACCAGCCGCATGAGCTGGTGCGGCAGCGTCATGCGCCCGAAGCTCAGCTTCTGCTGGGCGCGCTTCAGCACGGCGGGCGCGAGGCCGTTGCTCCCGCCAATGACAAAAGCCACGTGGCTCCGCCCATACGTGGCTAAATGATCGAGCTGCCCTGCGAGGTCTTCGCTCGACCACAGCTCACCGTCTAGCGCCAGCGCGACGACATGCGCGTCCGACTTAATAACCGCGAGCAGCCGCTCACCCTCGCGCTCGCGAACAATAGCTTCCTCGGCGGCGCTCATCGTCTCGGGCGCCCGCTCGTCCGGCACCTCCGTGAGCGTGAGCTTCACGTACGGACCAAGACGCTTCGCGTATTCGGCGATGCCGAGTACGAGATACTTCTCCTTCAGCTTTCCAACTGCTGCTATCTGAATATGCATCGCCTACACCACCAAGTACTCGGCAATGCTCTGACACATGTCGCATGTTGCCGGCGCTTCCCATTCCGTAAATTTCGTCGTCACCAGATCGACGATATCCGGTGCATCCTCATAATCATCCACAAACTTATCAATCGCCAGCTCCACATGGTCTTTGCATACACAAAACATCGTTTCTATATCCCCCAGCTCTCTTATTTTCGTCCCCATCCACGCAAAGAGATCAGCCCGTCATATGCAGGCCTCCATCAGGAGCTGCACGAGCTGATCCGCTTCTTCATGACTTATACTGCTAGTCTTCCAACTTCTCCTCAAGCTTAAACGTCGTCGTCTGCTTCTTACCGTCACGATAGTACGTAATCTTGATATTGTCCCCGATGGACTTCTCACCGTACAGATATTTGCGGAGCTCCAGCGTACTGCTGATCGTCTGATTGTCCAGCTTCACAATAACATCGCTGTACTTCAGGCCCGCTTCCTCAGCCGGACCAACGGCTTGCAGCACGATAACGCCGTCATGGACATTATCCGGCAGCTTCAGCTCCCCTTGAGGCGCCATCATTCCTTCACTGTCATCGCCTGGAGCAATGCCCCCGCCAGCACCCGCATCAGAACCACCATCAGCATCCGAGCCACCTGCATCAGCAGAACCATCCGCACCATCCGTGCCACTCGGAGCCGCTTCATCCCCGTCTCCGCCTAGACCAGCACTACCGCCATCACCCTGTGCAGCCGCAGCTGCTGCTGCTTGCTGCTCCAAGTACCGCGACAGATCCATCGTGTACACGCCAAGGTACGGACGTAGCACTTTTCCATGCTCCAGCAAGCTCTGTACGATCGGCATCGCCGAATGCGATGGAATCGCAAAGCCCACGCCCTCAACGCCATAATCGGCAATCTTCATGCTGTTAATGCCGACCACATGCCCGTCCAAGTCGATGAGCGGACCCCCGCTGTTGCCTTGGTTAATGGACGCGTCAATCTGAACGACTTCCTGCTCCCAGTCATAATTGCCGTCCTGGCTGAGCGACACCGGAATGATCCGCTTTGTCTTGCTCACAATGCCCATCGACAGCGAATCGCTAAGTCCCAGCGGATTGCCGATCGCCATAACCCATTGGCCCGCGCGCAGATCCTCGGACTCGCCGAACTGAGCTACCGTATCAATGCCCTTCGCATCAATTTCGAGCACAGCCAGATCCGTGATCTCATCCTTGCCGATAATCTTCGCGTCACGCGTCTCGCCATTGCTCAGCACTGCTTTCACAGCCGCCGCATCTGCAATAACGTGATTGTTCGTAATGATGTGCGCCTTGCCGCCGACCTTTTCAAAAATAAACCCGGAACCAAGGGCAGCCTGCTCCAGCTGCGTAGAGCCATCACCAGACGTCTCCCCGCTGCCATCAGCATCAGCACCAGCGCCTGAACCAGCTCCGCCCTGACCAGCCGGTATCGCCTGCTCATTAATGATGCTCACGACTGCCGGACGAACCTTCGCCGCCGCCGAAATCGTCTTCTCCAGCGGATCGTTCATCGACACATTCGTAACGCCTGCCACTGCTTTAACCGCTTCACTGCCCCGGTCAAAACCGGTGAACAGCCCGAACACGAGCGCCACCGCCGCCGCGCTAATCAGCGAAGAAGTAAGCGCAACGCGCAGCACCGAACGGCCGCCGCTGCGACGCGCACCAATTGCACGGTTCTTCTCCCAAAGCGTACGCCGCGACACACGCGTTGAATAGAAATCATCATCGAATAAGCTCATCTATAATCGCTCCTCTCGATGCCTCACTCACTCTCGCACGATCCTACGAATGAACGAGCAGTCATCAGAGATTATTATTTTTCGAATCTAGGAATGATATCGGTAGAATAGACTACAATAATAATATGAACTTCCAAATTAGCCCAAACACCGCCAACGAAGGCGATAAAAGGAGCGAATCCCTATGCCTCGCAAAGCAATGCCTGCCACATCCTCATCCGCAGCATCAGCTCTTGATCATCTGAATCTCGTAGCCAAGCTCGCTGATCTCAAAGAGGATCACTATCGTACCCTCCTCACGCTCAGCGCCGTGACCGAGCTGCTCATCGATAAAGGACTAATCTCCCCGGAGGAGCTTGAACGCAGAATCAACACGCTCGACTCGGAGTTGGACGAGCTTATCGACGCCTCACTTCATCCCATGCCGTAGGCCGATCATGATACGTTTCCCGCAGCGGATGCTCTTCTCTCTTAAAGAAGAAGCCGTTGTTCTCGAGAATCTCATTCACCGTCATCCGCGCAAGATCCATCATGTTATGATCGAGGCTTAAGTGCGCCAGATAAACCCGCTTCGTCCGGTCCGTCATCAGCTGACATAAAGCTTCACCAGCCGCTTCATTCGACAAATGCCCGACATCGCTCAAGATACGCCGCTTAATATTCCATGGGTAACGCCCCATCCGCAGCATATTTACGTCATGATTCGACTCCAGCACGAGCACATCTGAATCCTCAATCATTCGCCTTACTTTATCGCTTACATAGCCAAGGTCTGTCGCCAGACTCAGCTTTACATTATCATCTTCAAACACATAGCCGACCGGTTCAGCCGCATCATGCGAGATCGCGTAAGACGTCGTTCGCATAGAACCGAAGTTAGCTGTCTCGCCTGTCTCCATAATAACCCGCTGCTCCGCCGTAATCTGTCCCACATGCCGCTCCAGCGCACCCCAAGTCGCCTCGTTGGCGTAGATGGGCAGATTATGCTTCCTTGCAAAAGCACCCAGACCTTTAATATGATCGGAATGCTCATGCGTCACAAGAATCGCATCAATCTCATGCCCCGCAACGCCTTGCATCCGCATAAGCTCATCCAAACGTTTCATACTCAAACCGGCATCGATGAGAACAGTTGAATCCTCACACTGCACAATTGTTGCATTACCGGTCGACCCGCTCCCAAGTACCGTAAACCGAATTCCCATCCCCTGTTCAAACCTGTCCTTTCCCCAAAAGCACCGTTATTCCCTTATTCCGTTACAACTTCCCCACTGATCGCATTCATATAGTACTGCCCGCCATCCTCCAGCAGCACGCGCCACGTCGGTGCCGACACCTGCGTGTCCGAGTTAAAGATTTGCCCGTGATAGCCGAGTTTAATTTCCTGAATGACCGCGCCGTTCTTCAACTGGTTCTCGATGAGGCTTGTCACTACTTTCGTCGCGGACAGCACTGTCTGCGCCTGCGCCTTCTCCGAAGGAAGCAGCTCAATCAAATCCTGCTTATATGCGGTAATCTTCTGGTTGCTATAGAACAGCTCCAGCTTCACATCGAACATCGGACGACCATCTGCCATCCGGTAAAGAATAAACTCATTCTCAAGTCTTGGACCGAGCGTATACTCATCAAGCTCCGGAATAACGCCTCCCAGGCTTGCCTGCAGATCCTTATCGACAAACACCACTTTACTATCAACCGGCGTCTTCAGCTCATGCCGCTCGCCCTTGCCGAGACCGACCTTCACCTTATAAGTGAGATCGCGCAGCTCAGGCGTTTCCGAAGGAATGCTCGTCCCAAGCTTAATCTTCTTCTCTTCAATGAGCGCTTGCGTCTCCGGAGACAGATCACTCACATTCGCGCTCGTGCGCAGCCCTTCCCGGATATTGGACCAGAGCTGGTAGCCAAGCACGAGATTCAGCAGCAGAAACGCAAAAATCAACACACTCTTCGCCCTGCCCCAGTCCATCCCTTCAACCCCTTCACAGGCCATGCCATCTGAAAATAGAACCGTACCCTTTAGTTGCCATTGCCAGCATTACTCGAAGCCGTGGACGTCCCATCTACTGTGGAGCCCGCCTTCGCACCGCTGCTTCCGCTAGCTGTGCTCACCGCATTCCCGCTTTTGGTGCTCGAACCTGCACCCCTGCCATTGCCCGGCAGAACCATCCGCCCATCGGTCAGACCAACGCTGCCAGTGCTGACGCCACCAGTCGTTGCCGGTGTCTGCTTCACGATCGGCGCACCGCCCGGCTCACCTGGCTGTGGCTTATAGCCGCCTGGGATCGCCGGCAGCAGTATTACCTGCGTCCCATCGAGCAGCCGCACCGCCCATACTGGCGCGAGCAGCATCGTGTTCTTGTCAGCCGGCGAAGCTTGCAGTGCCGGGAATAGCGCGGTCACTTCCAGTCTGCGCGAATAATGCTCGAGCGCACTCTCAACCATACTGCCGCCCGGCAACCAGCGAATATCACGCTTCTGCGGCTTCTTCTGCAGTGTCAGCAGCGACCGCTCATATTCCGAGACGACACCCTGGAGCATCCGCAGCTTCATGCTGCCGAACAAGAATGTCTCTTGCGGAATGATTGGATACGAGCCGTAATACTGTTGGAACCGCAGCACTTGCACGCTCTGTTCGAATGAGCCTGCATGCACGAACCGGTGCATGCCATCCCAGCCGCCATGCTGGTTAATGAACTGAATTGCGGCGTAGACATTTTGGCTCTCATTGTCTTCTTGACCTTGCCCGGCAACCGGATCGGTATAGCTGATCCACCGCCCGTTCTGCTCGACCTGCAAGCCGCGCTTGCCATCCGTATAGATCTGTGAGCCGCCCCGATCACTAATGACCCTCGTAACCCCTGGATCGAAGAACAGATAACGCTGCATCTGTTCAGGCGAATAGCTCTCATACTCGACCACCGACTGCATGGACTCGATCGGTCCGTCCGGGATATAGATATCGTCGCCGATCCGCCGGTAGCCCACCTGATACTCGCCATAGCCGACATACATTTGCACATCTTGGGCGGTCAAATCTGCCTTCACGGATTCGTATACCGTTATATTGTCCGTGCTGAAGAAGTAGGTACGCACCTCATCACGGTCACTGCTTTTGTAAATCCAGATTCGATTGATGACGTCATTCAGGAAGGTTACATCTCCCTCAAGCTTTAGCACTTTGCTGAGCAGCTGAGCCGGCACACCGCGCCCGAACCGAAGCTCAAGCCCTTGATCGCGATCCCGAACATCATCCCAATCGACCACAACCGCAGGGCTCTTCTGGAACCCTTTGAACTCGCGGCTTTTAATTTTACCGAAGATCAGATTGTAGAAGTTGGACGCCGGATACAGCACCGTGTGCTTCCCTTTGCCAAGATGCAGCACCATATCCTCTGGAAAAATAACGTTCTCGACTTTCTCCTCTTGCCCCATCGGTTCCGACTGCACATAACCTTGCTGCTGCGGCGTCGTGGTGACCCCGAGCCCCGGCATGCTGTAGGCAAGCAAATAACTTTGAATCAAACTCATAACGACGAGCGCCGTCAACACAATTGTCTTCAGCTTGTCCATTACGCGCGCTCACCTCCGCTCACTTGTGTAGGGAGGATGACCGTTACCGTTGTTCCCTCGTTCAGCTCAGAATCGAGCGTAATATGACCTCCATGCGCCTTCACAATTTCCCGGGCAATTGACAGCCCAAGGCCTGTCCCGCCCATATTGCGCGAGCGCGCTTTATCAACACGATAGAACCGGTCGAAGATGCGGCCGAGATCCCGTTTCGGAATGCCGATACCCGTATCCTTCACGCTGATCGCAATGGAGGCGGGCTCGATCTTGCGGGCAGCGATCTCAATGTGTCCGCCATCAAGCGTATATTTGATCGCATTGGACACAAGGTTGTCCAATACTTGATCGATCTGATCTCGGTCGAGCCACACTAACGTGATGGAATCTTCGACCCGCACGGTCGCCCGAATCGCTTTCTTACGCAGCTGAAAGGAGAAGCGATCAGCCACTTCTTCCAGCATATCCGGCACATTCGTTTGCTGCCGGCGCAGCGGCGCCTGGTTCGAGTCCAGCCGCGACAGGTGGAGCAGATCCGTGACGAGCCGAATCATCCGCTCAGTCTCGTTCCGAATAACACCGACGAAGCGCTGTCCGAGCTCGCGCTCATCCATAGCGCCATCATCAAGCGCCTCTGCGTAACTCTTGATCGTCGTTAGCGGCGTCCGCAGCTCATGCGATACGTTCGCGACGAACTCGCGACGCGACTGCTCCAGCCGCTCTTGCTCCGTCACGTCCTGCAGAACCGCAATCGTGCCGGAGATGCCTTGATCACGGCGATGAATCGGCGTCATCGTTAGCCGCAGCAGCTCTTCTTCTTCATCGCCCTCTGTCTGCACCTGGTACAGAACCGCCGATTGATCGCCGCCTCGCAGCAACGCCGTAATCTGCGACTCTTCCATGCTGAACAGATCACCGAGGCGGATGCCTTCATAATCGTCCCGGCGCAGCATCTCCTGCGCTCGCCGGTTCGTTATCATAACGACGCCGCGTTCATCTGCAGCAACGACGCCGTCGCTCATGTTTGCGAGAATCGAGGAGATCTTCTCCTTCTCCTCTTCATTGGCCGACAGCGCATCGCGCAGGCGCATCGTCATATCATTGAACACTTCACTCAAGCGGCCAATCTCGTCATTGCCGAGAATCGGCACGCGCTGGTCGAATTGACCTTCCGCAACGGCCGCAGCCTGCCTTGTCAGTGCTTTTATCGGGTTCGTAATCGTTGTTGCCAGCAGAATGCCCAGTACGCCTGTGAGCCCAAGCGCGAGCAGCATCCCCGACATGAAGATCCGGTTGATCCGATCGACCGTCGAATACAGCTCCTTCATCGAAGCGACAAGATAGACGGCGCCTACAATCTTATCACTGTACACGATCGGCTTCGCGATGACCTTCTTGCGAATGCCGTCCTCATCGATAATCTCCTCTTCATTGTCGCGAATGTTTTGAAGCGCGCGGCTGACCACGAGTGACGTGTTCTTCTTGCCAATGTAGGATTGATGGGACTGCAGCGACGTTGCTAGCACCTTGCCGCTCGCATCAAGAATTTGAATCTCAGCCTCGCTAATGCTGAACAAGCTGCTAACGAGCACACCAAGATACTCCTCCGTTGTCTGATCGCCGGTATTGCCCGGTTGATCCGGCTGATTTGATAACGTCTGAGCCGAAATTTGCGAAAGCAAATTCGCCTGCTCATTCATGTTGTTCGTGAACGTCGACGTTAGCGACGTCTTCATCGTACTTATGAAATAAACGCCAATCAGCTGCATTGCGATAAGAATGAGCAATACATAGATGATGATCAGCTTCACTTGAATCGTTCGGAAAAAACGTATCCCGTTCATCCGTAGCCGAACCCTCCGGATTTCGGATTACGCATCAAATACCCGAGACCTCGGCGGGTCAAAATATACTCCGGACGGCTTGGGTCGTCCTCAATCTTCTCGCGCAGACGCCGTATTGTCACGTCGACGGTACGCACATCGCCGAAATACTCGAAGCCCCAGACCGCTTGCAGCAAATGCTCGCGCGTCATGACCTTACCGCAGTTGCGCGCCAGGTAGTACACAAGCTCGTATTCACGGTGAGTCAGGTCAAGCGGTTCATTGTCTTTGTAGACGACATACATGTCCGTATCTATAAACAGATTAAAGATGCCGAGGCCTTGCTTCTCCTCCACACCAGCTGCCGTTGTCGTACCCGCACCGGAAGCAGCTCCACTAATCGCTGCAGCAGCTGCAGCCGAAGCAGCATCGTTCTTCGTCCGGCGTAAATGCGCTTTCACCCGTGCGAGCAGCTCGCGTGTGCTAAATGGCTTCGTGACGTAATCGTCCGCTCCAAGCTCAAGGCCGAGCACTTTATCAAGCTCTGTATCTTTCGCTGTCAGCATAATGATCGGCGTCTGCAGACGAGTGCGCACCTCGCGGCACACGTCCATGCCGTCCTTCACCGGCAGCATCAAATCAAGCAAAATCAAATCAGGCAGCTCTTCGAACGCGAGCCGCACCGCTTCTCCCCCATCGAAGGCGCAAATCACTTGATAGCCTTCCTTCTCGAGGTTGAATTTTATAATGTCCGCAATCGGTTGTTCATCATCAACTACTAATATTTTACCGTGCATCGCTACACCGCCTGTCGCTTATGCAATCTTTATCTATTTTAACATAGGTAGGACAGCAGTTCCCAATGAAAGTTCCCTCATATCAGGGGAGATTTGGTCGAATGCACGAAAACTTGTCGTGAGTTCTCTACGACAAGTTTTGCGTGAACACGAGAATGATGTCGCCGGATGGACTGACATTGTTTTGCGTGAACACAAGAATGGTGCCCCCAGGTACTTGGCGAATCATTCTGCGTGAACACGCAAACCGTGTCGCCGCACCACTTACCTCCAAATAAAACAAAAAAACACCACCCGGCATCACCGGATGGTGTCTCATCTCTTACAAATATTTCAACGGATTCTGCAGAACGCCGTTCTTATGAACCTCAAAGTGCAAATGCGTACCGAAGGAGTGGCCTGTGTTGCCCATAACTCCAATACTTTGCCCTTGCTCGACCGTCTGGCCCTTCTTGACCGTAATCTTGCTCAAGTGGCCGTAGTACGTTTCGTAACCGTTATTGTGATTGATAATGATGCAGTTTCCAAGTCCCGGTCGTGTCCCAGTGAACGTCACCGTTCCGTTGTCCGCAGCCTTAATGTTATGGTTTCCGACCATGTCGACACCGCGGTGAAGCGCACCCCATCGCTGGCCGAAATAGCTCGTCAGTCGATGACCGGTAACCGGCCATGCGAAACGACCGCTGCCCTCATTGAGAACGACCTTTGTACCCTTCATGACAATAGCGGGAACGGAAGGTTCCAAGACAACTTCACTGATCAGCTCTTCGCTCATCAGATAGCCATTTTGCTTCACAAGGCGATACACGAGCTGTTTCTTCCCGCTTTGCCCCTCGCGAATAACCTTTTGCTGACCTGCCTTCATGTTGCTGTTCTTCTGAACAACGGTTTGTGGATCGATAGATTCCGTCTCCGTCACGTTCTCTACCGTTTGAACGGTCACTTGCGGTTTAAGTACAGTTAGATCAAGCATGTCACCGACTTTAATCACATCGTCCTTGATCCACTTGTTCCGCTCATAGATAACTTGAGGGGATATGTCGAACTTCTGTGCGATACACCCGACACAGTCGCCATCTTGAACCGTATATTTGGTCGGTTTCACCGTACCTTTAATAATTTGCAAGTAAAGCTGCTCCGGATCAGCAATATCCGCTGGTTGCACATCCGCTGCCTTCAGAGCGACGTTCTCGACAATCTTCACGGACTTGAGCGCCGTCTTGGATTTCACGCTGCCATCGTCGGAGTACGACAATGCGGTCACTTCCGCTGCCGCAACCTTGCCGGTCTTCGTCTGCGGTTTATATTTGCTCTGCACCCGCTCAAGAAGCGCGTTTGCTGTCGCTTTATCCTTCACCACACCGACACGCTTACCGTTTACAACCATTTCAACGCCTTCAGCATGAGAGCTGAATAAGCCTTCGAGCTTCTGTAGCGTAATCGCTGTGTCCGGCTCAGCCTTGTAAGCACTCTTAGCCCCAAATGTGATCTTACCTGTATCGAGGACCATTGTCATATCAGCTTTGCTTGCCTTCAAATCCTGCTTCTTCTGGCTAATGAGGTCTACGACTTGATCCTTCGACTTCACTTCGCCAATAAGATTACCGTTCTGATATACTTCAACAAAATCTACTGTATGAGCTTTCACATATTGAGTGCCGGTCAATCCGACAATCGCAAGCAAAGCAATTCCGCTGACTGCAGCTACGAGCGGCTTCTTACGCAGCATCCGCTTCACCGTAGTGCCTTCACTCGGCGCATCTGAATGTCCAAGCGTACTGGCGGGTCTATCGCCCCGGATAGATTGAATCAGCTTCCGGAATCGACCCTTATCATTAAAAAAGGCCATATTCGTCTCCTTATTTCGCGATATGTTTCGTAAAATAGATCGTTTTCGACAACAAAATCGTTTATTGTCAGGCTACGAGTTATACTTTAACATAACGCAATATAGCGGTTCAACCAAACGGCCTTACAGTAATATTAATATTTGCTCAGAATTGACAGCATTTCATCATATTCACTTCGGTCCAAATGCTGCGCCATCAGCTGCTGCACCTGAGTCATTTCGCTGTCCGTCAATCCGTCTTCCATCAGTTTCGAGATCGTCTGCATTGCATCCTGAGGCAGCTTCTGCATCATAACGCCGAACAGCTTCTCCTTATCTGCATCGCTAATTTGCGACTTGGCTTCATTCAACTGATCAGTCGTCATCGCTACTTCATCCTTCGAAGCATCTGCACTCTCCTGCGATTGCGACTGTGACCCGGCATGATCGGTATTTGTATCCGTCCCTGCCGCGCTGCTATTTCCCTTCGGTCCCGTTCCTCCTCCAATATCGCTAAGCTCGCCTGAGGGCTGCTGGCTGAACGCATCAACGGAATCCGACTTCTCCTTGCCATCCTGGTTGCTTGCCGCCTGCGTTTTATCGGAGCCCGAATCTGCAGCTGTACTGCCATTTGACTTTACCGCTGGATCAGCTCCCCATAGCTCGCCCCATACACTACTAAGCGCGAATGGCTTCTCTTCAAGCGGTATATGAAACTGCTTGAGCAGCGTCTCCACATAGCTATTGACGATATATCCGGTCGTCCAGATCGACAAGAAGCTGATAAGAAGCGCCGCGGCGATCGTCTTTGCCAGCCATCCGGTTATTTTCGTTAGTTTCCACATTTCGTTCACCCTCCCCTGAAGGGCATTTTGCCCATACTTCTTAGTATTTCCCCCCTTTCCAGGAACCATTCATCCCCATGGCAAAAAGAAAGAGGATAGGGGCAATAAAGCCACTATCCTCTAAAATTCAATTGCTTATACGTAAATCGGTGTAACCGGATTCGTCTGCTCACGGTTACGTCCAACCGAGAAGATTGCAATCGGAATACCTGTCAGCTCGGATACACGCTCTACATAACGGCGCGTATTCTCTGGCAGATCTGCAAGTGTCTTCGCGTTCGAGATATCCTCGCTCCAGCCTGGAAGCTCTTCATACACCGCTTCACACTCGGAGATAAGCTTGAGACTTGCCGGATAGTGCTCGATAATTTCGCCGCGCAGCTCGTAGCCTGTGCAGATCTTAACGGTTTCAAGACCGGACAGTACGTCGAGCGAGTTCAAGGACAAGCCTGTAATGCCGCTAACACGGCGTGCATGGCGGACTACAACAGTGTCGAACCAACCTACACGACGCGCACGTCCTGTTACTGTTCCGTACTCATGACCTTTCTCACGAATCCAGTCGCCTATTTCATTGTTAAGCTCAGTTGGGAACGGACCATCGCCAACACGAGTTGTGTACGCTTTCGCTACGCCGATAACTTGCTGAATCTTCGAAGGGCCAACGCCCGAGCCGATACATACGCCGCCTGCTGTTGGGTTCGACGAGGTCACGTATGGATACGTACCTTGGTCGATATCGAGCATAACGCCTTGTGCGCCTTCGAACAGCACCTTCTGGTTCGCGTCAATCGCATCGTTCAGAACAACCGAAGTATCCGTTACATAATGACGCAGCGTTTCTGCGTAACCAAGATACAGACCTAGAATTTCGTCTGCATTCAGCTTCTCGCCGCCGTAGACTTGTTCGATTACTTGGTTCTTCTCTTCCACGAGGCGGCGCAGCTTCATTTCGAACTCTTCTGCATCCAGCAGGTCCGCGACGCGAATCCCGTTACGAGCAGCTTTGTCCATGTAGCAAGGGCCGATCCCTTTGCGCGTTGTACCGATCTTGTTATCGCCTTTGCGCTCTTCCTCAAGACCGTCCAGAACCAGGTGATAAGGCATAATTAGATGTGCCCGGTCGCTGATCTTCAGGTTCTCAGTCGAGAAGCCATTCTCATGAATATAATTGATTTCATCAATTAAAGCAGCTGGATTGATGACCATGCCGTTACCGATGACGCATACTTTATTTTCGTTGAAGATTCCGGATGGAACCATTGTAAGTTTATATTTTTTATTGCCGATCATGATCGTATGGCCAGCGTTGTTGCCACCTTGGTAACGCGCTACAACATCAGCGCCATCCGCCAGAAAGTCGGTAATTTTCCCTTTGCCTTCGTCTCCCCATTGGGTTCCGACTACTACTACCGTTGACATGGTTATACCCCCATTACAAGTTTTGCAAGTGCATGACTAACATGACTAAAATGGCCACCAGTCTTTGGCAGCATGATAAGTGTAGCAGTCCACCCCTGTAAAGTCAACGAAATTCCGAACGATTGTGGTGAGTGTCACACAATCGTTCGGAATTTCTGTAAGGTGTCTGTCGGAGTTAGAACGCCGCTCGCAACTGCCTTAGGAAGCCTGACCAGGCTCCTGATGCGCACGGTCCAAACCGACAAATTTATTGAAGTTTTTAAGGAACGCCAGCTCGACCGTACCAACGGGTCCATTACGCTGCTTAGCAATAATGATCTCGATAATGTTCTTCTTCTCCGATTCCTTATCGTAGTAATCGTCCCGGTAGAGGAACGCTACGATGTCGGCATCTTGCTCGATGGAACCCGATTCCCGAAGGTCAGACATCATTGGACGCTTGTCCTGTCGTTGCTCAACGCCCCGGCTCAGCTGCGACAGTGCGATAACCGGCACTTCGAGCTCACGCGCAATCTGCTTCAGTGTACGGGAAATTTCCGATACTTCCTGCTGACGGTTCTCGCCTGCCTTGCCCCGCCCTTGAATGAGCTGCAAGTAGTCGATCAGAATCATGCCGAGTCCGCGTTCTTTCTTCAAGCGGCGGCACTTGGCGCGAATATCTGCAACGGTAATGCCCGGAGTATCATCAATATAGATCTGTGCTTCAGAAAGTGAACCAATCGCCATCGTTAGCTTTTCCCAATCGTCGCCTTCCAAATACCCTGTACGCATACGACCGGCATCGACATTCGACTCCGCACAGATCATACGTTGTACAAGTTGGGCCGCGGACATCTCGAGCGAGAAGATTGCGACGGTTTCTTTGGAACGAACGCCGACGTTCTGCGCCACATTAAGCGCAAACGCCGTCTTACCTACGGAAGGACGGGCTGCGATAATGATAAGGTCGTTTCGCTGGAAGCCGGATGTCATCTTGTCGAGATCCGAGAATCCGGACGGGATACCGCTCGCGCCGCCCTTATTCGAGTACAGAAACTCAACCTTCTCAAACACTTCCATCAGTACGTCGCGAATGGAGATAAAACCGCTGCTCGATCTGCGATTGGAAATCTCCAGAATGCGCGATTCGGCTTCGCTCAGCATGCTGCCTACATCTTCCGCTGCGGCATAGCCGTTCGAGACGATGTTCGTCGCTGTCCGAATCAAGCGACGCAGCATCGACTTCTCTTCTACGATTTGCGCATAGTAGTCGACGTTCGCTGCAGTAGGCACGGAGTTACCGAGCTTCGCCAAATAGCTGACTCCGCCAATCTCCTCCAACTGCTGATGGTCTTGCAAATAAGCAGTCAAGGTAACCAAATCGATGGGCTGACTTGATTCGCCAAGCTCAATCATCGCCTCAAAGATCAGCTGATGCGAAGGCAAGTAGAAATCTTCGCTTCGCACCCGCTCCATCGCCGTAATCAACGCTTCCGTCTGCAATAGAACTGCACCGAGCACCGCTTGCTCTGCTTCCATGTTCTGCGGCGGCACACGATCAAACATCAGCTGCTCGTTACTCATCTGGTTGTTTGAATCCCCCTTGAATGGCTTATTATTCTTCTGTTGCATGGACACTCAGCTTCGCTTTAACTTCCGGATGCAGCTTCACAGGCACCTGCGTTACGCCAAGGGTGCGAATCGGATCTTCCAGTTCAATCTTGCGTTTATCAATCTTAAAGCCTTGCGCTTCAAGCGCCTCAGCGATTTGTTTGCTCGTAATGGCGCCGAATAGACGGCCACCTTCGCCTGCTCTTGTCTTCACGACGACTTTCAACGCTTCCAGCCTTGCAGCAAGCGCCTGCGCATCTTCCTTCTCTTTCACTTTCTTCTTTACCTCAGCTGCGTTTTGCAGGTCAAGCGTCTTCAGGTTGCCGTCGGAAGCTGGCTTCGCCAAGTTCTTCGGGAACAAGAAATTGCGGACATAGCCCTCTGATACTTCTTTAACCTCACCCTTCTTACCTTGCCCCTTCACATCTTGCAGAAAAATCACTTTCATTCGAATAGCCCCTCTTCCTTATCAAGATCATGCAGCACCTGCTTGAGACGCTGCGCTACTTCTATAACGGTGCCTTCCTGCTGCGCCGCGGCGTTCGTCAGATGCCCACCACCGCCCATGCGCTCCATTACAACCTGCACATTCATATGCCCTAGCGATCTCGCGCTAATTCCAATGAGACCGTCCGGCCGTTCGCCGATGACGAACGATGCAAGCACATCCGTCATATTCAGGAGCGTATCTGCCGTTTGCGCAATTAAGAGCTGCGAATACTGGCGTCCTTGCTCCGTGACGGCAATTGCAATATGGTCATAGACGATCTCGGCTTGCTTGATCATCTCTGCCTTCTTGATGTACTCGGCTAGATCCTCTTTCATCATCCGCTGAATAAGCGCTGAATCCGCTCCATGGCGGCGGAGGAAAGATGCCGCTTCAAACGTTCTGGAGCCGGTACGGAGCGAGAAGCTCTTCGTATCGACTGTAATTCCCGCAAGCAGCGCTGTCGCCTCTCTGACGTCCAGCAGCACTCGGTCATGAATGTATTGGAGCAGCTCAGTAATGAGCTCGCACGTCGAGGATGCGTAAGGCTCCATATAGACGAGAATTGCGCCTGTAATGAATTCTTCGCCGCGACGATGATGATCGACAACGACGATCTTCTCCGTTTGCGTCAGCAGCTTCGGCTCCTTCACTAATGACGCCTTGTGCGTATCTACGACAACAACGAGCGTGTTACTCCCGATAATAGCCTGCGCCTGCTCCGGCGAGATGAACCGCTTGGCGATGCGCTCATCCTCGCGCAGCATCTCCATCATCTTCGTAATGGACGGATTGACGCCCTCCAGCACGATGAACGCTTCCTTGTTGTACATCATCGCGGCTTTCAGCACGCCGATAGCTGCGCCGATCGCATCCATATCGGGCATCTTATGCCCCATAATAACGACGCGATCGCTGTCGCGTATCAAGTCGCGAAGCGCATGCGCAACTACCCGCGCGCGGACGCGAGTCCGCTTCTCAACCGCATTGGACTTGCCGCCGTAGAATGACTGACGCTGTCCAACCTTTACAGCCGCTTGATCGCCGCCGCGGCCAAGCGCATAATCGAGGCTCGTTTGCGTCCAGTGGCCGAGCTCCACAATGCTCTCCGCACCAGACGCGAACCCGATGCTTAGCGTCATCGGAATTTTATTCTCAGCGGTAATCTCCCGCACTTCATCGAGCAATACAAAACGTGACAGCTCCAACTGCTTGAGCGTCCGCTGATCCGTAATGACAAGATAACGGTCCGAGGTGAGACGCTTCAAGTACACGTGGAACTTACTCGCCCACTCTGTAATTTCCGCCGTCGCCTTCGACATCAGCGAGCTGCGCTGCTGATCATCCATTCCTTGCGTAACCTCTTCGAGGTTATCCATCATGACGATGCCAAGCGCAAGCTTCTCATCCTCATAACGTTTCGCCAGCTGCCAGCGCTGCGTAATATCGCGGATATAGAGCAGCCGCTCATCAAAGCGGAACATCAGCTCATACACCGAAGTGCCGATGACCGCTTCGACGGTTCCCTCACGCTCTTTCGCTTGCGACAGCGCCTCGAACAGATCGTCCAGCGACTCGCCTACAACGGAGTCCCGGTCGAGCATATGCGACACAAACCCGTTGTGCCACTCGACCGTTTTATCCTCGTTGTACAGAATAATGCCAAGCGGCAGATCGCTAATGACCTCTCTGCCGGCTTTTTTCACCCGGTACGACAATGTACCGAGGTATACCTTCAAATCTCGGCGAAACGCCCGCTCCGCCATCACAGAATAGAAGCCGACCGCGCCTGACAGCACGAGCCCGATAATGCCAAGCTTCCATTCGTATGCGGCGAGCGTCACCGTTAATAGAATCATCAGCACGAATGCCCACAGATGGTGCATACCGTGCCATCGTTTGATTAGAAACTTCGGCATCCTCTACACGCCCCTGTAGTTACGATTTCTTGAACGCTTTTCGAATGGGGAATGCGACATCGAATACCCCAATTAAGCTAAGCGGATGGAGAAAAATCGCAACCAGCACGGATAAGAGCACCGGCACAGCCTTGTTCCACTTTCGCTCATGCGCAATGAAGAAGAAAAGTCCCATTGCTTGAATCGTGAAGGCGATCTGCATAAGCGGAATGAGGTTCAGCAGCACCACTGTCATGTACGAAGTGCCTGTATCCGGCGTAACCATATCCGCCAGAAGAGCAATCAAGTAATAGAAGACGAAGATACGCGGCAACCGCCACTCTCTTGCTGGCTGCAGCTTCGCAATAGATAAGCCAGACGAGCGCAGCGCCGGAGCTGCAATAGCATGTGCAACAACAGCGAGTATGAAGGATAGCGCAATGAATGCCATCGGTATAGAATGAATCAAATATTGAATGTACGTTTCCGTGACCTCCGACGTCCAGATGCCTGGCATCAAGCCGTCTGCTCGCAAGTTTTCCGTCGTCGTCATAATCACTTTGCGGACTTCACTCAGCAGCGAGAAATCAAATATCACATCAAACAAAACAAGCTCGAGCAGTAGCTCTGCGAGCAGCGTTAGTACGGTGGCCGTCAGCACTTTGCGCGCAGATGCACCAGTGCGGTAATAATGTCCCATCACAATAGAAGGAACCAGGAAAAACAGCCCGACGATTATTGCAGGTAGCCCAAGTACAAGAACACCAATTCCATATACAGCAGTCATATGCAGTGTGAAGGCCCGTTTAGACAACATCGTGTAAAGAATAACAGTCGGAACCATCATGACTGCAGCCGCTAACGTGTTCAATCCGGGTACTGCAATGGAGAGCAGAAGCAGCAGTGCCGCAATGCTCCATAATATCGACTTTAAGCCGGTTTTCAAGCTGTTCACCTCTTGCCAAGTTACTAGTACGACCTTTAAGCTTTACTCCCCATTATAGCATAAAACCTTAGAGGCAACACAGGAGACGTTGCCCATCCAGGGCATCCCACTTGACCCGATCAGCAGTAAGCAAAACGCCGCCCCCATATGAAGAGGACGGCGATTTTCCATTAGCCAGCAGCCATTTCTTTATTTGATTGTACGGATGATTGAACGATAAGTGCTTCACAGTAATCAATAATGTCGCTCCGGCGTACGATGCCGATAAATCGGTTCATATCGTCTACGACAGGCACAAAGTTCTGTACCTTTGCAAGCGATACGAGGTCTTCCATGTTCGCATCTATCTGCACCGCGCGATTTGTCAGCCGCATCTGCACTTCCGACAGCTTCACCTTGTTCGTCTGATCGAACGTGATTTGCGAATTATTCTTCATATACCAGAGGAGGTCGCCTTCCGTCAGCGTGCCTGCATAGCCGCCTTTATTATCGAGAATTGGAACGGCCGTATAACGGTGATGCTCCATTCGTTCAAGGGTCTGCCTTAATGTCGCATCCATCGTCAGCCATACAACTTCCTGCTTTGGCAATAGGAAAAATGCAATGTTCATGTTTGAATACCCGTCCCTTCTTCTTCATTCCTTATGCACGAAGAGCTCTGGGCTGTTACTTGCCTTTACTTCTTCTCTGCTGTTCGTTTCGATTCGGCCAAGGAAAGCGACTGAACCGGTTTTTGTTCCTTCTGCTCATATTCCTCTGGAAGAGGCAGCGTTTCTTTCGTCTTCGCCGGATCTAGCCAAGCTTTGATCAAAGCGGTTGTTTTAGCCAAATCCTCTTCATTGGCAAAATAGTACCAAGCACCATGCGTGACTTTGCGACGGCCTTCACCTTTGAGCGTGTGGCTGTAGATTGTTCGCTGATCGCTTTGCAGCATACTCTTGGTTAAATCGATCATGTGCTGCGGCGTCAGATCGGCTTTGAAGTTCTGTCCCATAATATCGATAAGTTCAGGAATCTTCGTCCACTGACCAACCTGCGAAGCTTTGTTCATAATCGCATTCAAGAAGACTTGGTGACGTCCTGCACGGCTCGTATCACCGCCTGCATCCTCACGGTAACGAACATAATTGAGCGCTTCTGTGCCGTTATATAGCGGTTTGCCAGCTTTCACAACGAATTTCTCATGCTCTGGATCATCATTGACGAGATCCTCTGTAATTGGCAGCGAAATGCCGCCCATCGCATCAATGACATCGCGGAAGCCGGTAAAATTAATTGTAGCATAATGATCGACCTTCGAGCCAAACAACTTCTCGACAGTTTCTACCGACATTTTCGCTCCGCCGAATGCATATGCGTGTGTAATTTTATCCTGCCACTGATTGCCGGCCTTCGTTGTTTTGCCAACAATGTCAACGTAGGTATCACGTGGGATAGATACCATTAGAATGGCACCATCCTTCGGCCTTACAACCGTGTAGATCATCGTATCCGAGCGCCCTATCTCCTTATCCCGCTGGTCAACACCGAGCAACAGCATTGAGAATGGCTCTTCCTTCTTATAGGTGGTTGGCGAAGGATCTCGCCCTTCAAGCGGCTTATACGAATTCTCTAGCTTCTTCTTTACACTGTCCGACAAGAACAGATCGAATCCCCACATTGCCAGCGCATTACGGTTATAATAGCCGGCTGTCCCTGCTAGCAACAGAACGACAAGCACACCTGCTAACCATTTATACATGCGTAATCTTTTTGGTTTATTCATGATGTAATGTAACGCTCCTTACCATTCATATTTAAACGCAAGCTTCCTTATTTTAAACGAATTTGCTTAGGTGAAAGTTACAGATGATTAACATCATTCCGTTGTCAAAAGTGGTGCCTTCTAACAATTCGATTACGCCCGCATAGTTCGCCTATTGCCGGAATACATACGTAGTAAAGGGAAGGTGAGCATCCATATGCAATCGTTCGGACCTGATCCATCATCGACGGGGATCGATCCTAAAGTCGTCGGCCTGTTGTGCTATCTGGGCAGCTTTGTAACAGGCATTCTGTTTCTTGTACTGGAGAAACGAAGCACATTCGTGCGCTTCCACGCCATGCAGTCCATTCTCGTTTCAGTCGTTCTGGTTGTACTTAATATTGTGCTCGGCTTTATCCCGTTTATCGGTTGGCTGCTTGGCATTTTGCTTGCTCCGCTGTCATTTATATTATGGATTGCATTAATGCTCCTCGCGCTGCAGGGTAAACGATTCAAATTGCCATTCATCGGCAATTATGCCGAGGAGCAGTCCAGCCGTTTCTAGATCACCTGGCTGAGCATATAAGAAGGCATCAAAAAGAGGCAGCCCTGATGGGCTGCCTCTTGTTTAAACGCGTTACGCGTTATTCATACTATTCTGTAGTGTAAGGCAACAACGCTACTTGACGGGAACGCTTGATAGCGACTGTCAGAAGACGTTGGTACTTTGCGCTAGTACCAGTTACACGACGTGGCAAAATTTTGCCGCGCTCGCTGATAAATTTACGAAGCAAGTCCGTATCTTTATAGTCGATGTGTGTAATTTTGTTAGCTGTGAAGAAACATACTTTACGGCGTTTGTTACGGCCTTTACGGCCGCCGAATTTGCGTTCTGGACGCTCGTCGCCACCATCTCTTTGCTTAAAGCTCATGTTTAATCCGTCCTTTCAGTTAGAATGGCAAATCATCTTCCGATATATCGATCGGGCGTCCGTCGTCTGAGAACGGATCACGATTGTCGTTCCTTGGTGTGCCACCTGGACGGCCTCCACCTTGTGAATTACCTCCGCCGAAACCGCCTTGTTGGCCGCCTCCGCTATAGTTGCCGTTACCACCGCTGTGGCTTGGTGCGCCTTCTTCACGAGGACCATTATCGCGGTTACCGGATTCTAAGAAGCGAACGTTATCGGCAATAACTTCCGTCACGTAGACGCGCTTGCCTTCGTTGTTCTCATAATTCCGAACCTGGATACGACCTTCGACCGCTGTTAGACGGCCTTTGCGTAGATAGTTCGCACAAGTTTCAGCGAGTTGACGCCAAGTTACGATTGGGATGAAATCTGCTTCCCGCTCGCCACCTTGACCTCCGCTTTGGAACGGACGATCCACTGCAAGCGTGAATTGCGTTACCGCAACGCCTGCTGGTGTATAACGCATTTCAGGGTCCCTCGTTAATCTGCCAATGAGAATAACACGGTTCAACAATTGTAAATCGCCTCCAATCGAACATCACTTACGTACGTTTGACGAGCAATTAAGCTACGTCTCTTGTGATCAGGCAACGGATAACTTCATCCGTAATCTTCATGACGCGGTCAAGTTCAGCAACAACTTCATTAGTGCCGTTGAAGCTAACCAGTACGTAGATACCGTCACGAATCTTGTTGATCTCATACGCAAGGCGGCGTTTACCGAGCACATCGTGTTTGATGATCTCTCCACCGTTTCCGATGATCGCTTGGAACTTTTCAGTGATAGCTTGTACCGCTTCCTGTTCCACTTCCGGACGAATGATGTACATCACTTCGTATTTGCGCATATGTTTCACCTCCTCTTGGACTATGCGGCCCCCATAAATGGGAGCAAGGAGCGAGTTAGTTTCTCGCATACCTGAATACTATACCAAACTTCGCACGCCCTTGACAAGTGCTGATTTAACAAAGCCATCTGCCTCATTCTTCCGTTCATGAACTGTTCACGCAAGATGCACACTATAGGTCAGGACATGCGCCACGTCCTCATTTATGTATTCTTCATGGAGGTGTACTCGAATTATGGGTGAATGGACGGAATTCCGGGAAGGCGATCGTGCGCCTAATGATGGTCTCTATATCGAGATCGGTGAAGCTTCATTCCATATGGGGGTCAATAAGCCGCAGAAGGTGCGGTTAGCGAAGGGCGATAAGTTCCCGGCCCTGGCGAATAAAGATCGCAAGTGGAAACGAATGCACTAAAAAGTTTGCAGCTTACCGGTATAGGGTGACGGCTTCTGGAGCATTATAACTTTGACGGTGTAAAGAGAGGTGTGGTTCCATTGTACTTTAATGCTAACGAACCTCAAGGAGATTTTGTCCACTCAGCATAGAAGCGGAGGGATGTGCCAAAGACTAGTGTCTGTAACACACGCTCATCGATTAAAACCCGATGAACCAAGGTTTCTTACGAAGCTTGTAGTGATGACTGTTTTCTAAATGCACACCGTCAAAGGGAGACTCGCAAGAGTCTCCCTTTCTTGTTTGTATGCGCCAGAAGATGGTTTATAAGCACAAAAAAACGACTCGTTATGAGTCGTTTGCGTTGTTTTTGAAGAGAATGGCGGAGAGGGTGGGATTCGAACCCACGCACGGTTTAACCCGCCTAACTGATTTCGAGTCAGCCCCCTTGGGCCTCTTGGGTACCTCTCCATGAATGTCAGTCAGCAAAAACTATATTAGCATGGGGCTTGTCCAAATGCAAGCATTTATTTTAATTAGATGTGGACGCTCCGCCTTCTCCCTCTTTTTCACCTTCTGACGCCTTCGATCGAAGCACTTTCTTCATGTTCTTCTCGAACTTTGCCCGCGGAATAAGCACACTGTGCTTGCAGCCGACACACTTAATGCGAATGTCCATCCCCATCCGAATGATCTCCATTTCATTCGTGCCGCACGGATGCTGCTTCTTCATCTGTACAATATCGCCCAGTTCAAACTGTTTTCTCTCCATTGCAGCCATCCTCTCCCTCTTTTTCTCACTGTATTTATCTATATTTCAATCGGCTCGTACCGGTCTTCGACCTGCTGGAAGATACCACGAATTTCGACCCTCTCTTGTACGATAACCTCTTTCACCACTACCAAATCCGCTTCGGGAAAATGTATAGATAGTGCGCAGCCCGCTGTTATTTGCTTCGGTGTCGGGCAGATGTCTATTTCAATATCCGCGTATTCTAATAGCATCTCCGCTCGGAGCGCCTGCTGTGTGGAGTCAAACGCGATAAGCATGCTCCCCCACCTCCTGATTGATTTTATTGATGTTTGATCCTGTTCCCCAAGTATAAAATGGTTGTCCTGACCATATACTAGTAACCAAGCGTAAACAGGCAGTTCACTACTAGATTATACGTATTATAGCTGCATGTTCATCTCGGTAATCATCATTCATAGAGTTGGCGGGAGGGGAATCTATGAAATTGCCAGGAATGAAAGAAACACCACTCAAAGTACCGTATACGGAGCCTAACATTACCGGACTTCTTGTTAACCGCATTACATACCTTTTGGGCGGTGTTTCTACAGACCGCAGAATCGTTGTTGTCTGTGTAGGCACGGATCGTTCTACAGGGGATTCACTTGGGCCTCTGGTTGGCACTTCGCTCAGTAAATTCCGCAGTCCCTTCTTCGACCTCTATGGTACGCTGGAGGAACCTGTCCATGCCATGAATCTCGACGAAACGCTGCAGGACATTAACAAGTACATTCGCAAGCCGTTTGTTATCGGCATCGATGCTTGTTTGGGCCAGGCAGCAAGTGTCGGCTGTATTCAGGTTGGTCTAGGACCGGTTCGCCCAGGAGCCGGTGTGAACAAGGATTTGCCTCCTGTTGGCGATATTCACATCACAGGCATCGTCAACGTCGGCGGTTTCATGGAATACTTCGTCCTGCAGAACACGCGTCTTCATCTCGTGATGCGTATGGCTGATATTATCTCACACAGCCTCTTCTCGTCCATTATGAAATGTGTACGACCTGCTACGATCCCTGCTGCGACGCAAGACTGATCGCTTCGAGCTCTTCCGGAGTGAGCGGATATTGGCTCTTGCCATCCTTAACCGGCTTGGCATACACAAACGTCTGCTCACGGCCGTGAATACCGCTTAGCACCATGCCGTCTTCACCATCATCGACGACAGCGATGGAGAAGCTTAGATCGCTCCCTCTTTCTGCAAAAGCATTATAGCGAAGAATACCGATGTTGCCTTTCTTATTCTTCATCGTATCTCCTAACGACTGAACGGATTGCTTCAGCTTGCTCTGACCTTCTTCTTGCGCGTCCAAGCGCTGTTTGAGATTAATGATGACGCTCTCCAGCTCTTCAACACCCGTTCCTTGCATAAAATCCGTGTAGCTGGTGCGAAGTCGTTTGAGCTTCCTGCTTAACATGAAGCTGCGGATAAGCAGAATAAGTACAAGAACAAGCAGACCTGCCGTTACCCAGTTAGTCGGCTCATGAATAATTTGATCCATATTACGTTAGCTCCCCCATAGATGCACATTAACTGTAATGCTGCTTAATTTCCTTTACCGCCGCAATGAACGCATTAACCTCGTCCGTCGTCGTGAAACAACCTACACTCGCACGAATTGCACCTGTCTCCGTCGTGCCTGCCGTTCCATGTGCAAGTGGTGTACAGTGAAATCCTGTTCTTACCGCAATTTGATAATGCTGATCCAGAATAAAGCCGATTTCCGATGGATCCGCACCGTCAATGACGAAGGATACGATTCCTGTACGCGGCTTGCCAAGCGAAGGCCCCAGTACGCGAAGGCCATTCACAGAAAGCAGCCCCTCCATCATTTGTTGCGTTAGCATCCATTCACTAGTATGGATTTTTTGAACCGTCTCATGCAGAATATGCTTCACACCTGCACGAAGCCCACTAATGCCAACCGCATTCTGCGTTCCTGCCTCATACCGGTCCGGCCGTACAGAAGGCTGCTCGATCGCCTCGGACTGACTGCCCGTACCGCCGTGCAGGAGCGGCTCAAGCTCTATATCCGGATGAATGTATAAACCACCCGTCCCTTGTGGCCCCAGTAGCCCTTTATGGCCCGGAAACGCGAGCATATCAATCCCCATCTGCTCCACATCAATTCCTAGCAGTCCCGCTGTCTGTGCTGCATCGACTAGCAGCTTAATTCCCCGTCCGCGTGTTATTTCACCAATGTCGCTTACAGGCAGGATTGATCCCAGCAGGTTCGAGCTGTGATTCACGACCACCAGCCTCGTGCTGCCTGTTATCGCATCCTCAACCTGCTTCGCGTCGAGCTCACCATCCCCATTTGGCTCCACGTAGGTCACATGTATGCCTATGGTTTTCTTCAAGTGTTCCAGTGGCCGCCGAACCGAGTTATGTTCCACAGCCGTTGCAATGACGTGATCTCCTGGCTTCAGCAATCCTTTGATCGCTGTATTGAGTGCCATCGTCGTATTGAGTGCGAATGCAATATCATTCGGATTTTTAACCCGGAACAGCTTCGCCAATACTTTCCTTGTATCAAAAAGAATACGGCTAGCACGCACTGCCATCGCATGACTGCCTCGCCCTGGATTAGCACCATCTCGCTGCATCGCTTCCATAACCGCTTCGAGCACTTCAGGAGGCTTCGGCCACGACGTCGCAGCATGATCCAGATAGATCAGTTGCTCCTGCTGTTCTGGCTTCTGCTGCCGTCCCCGTCCTTGCTCATGCAACTGCATATACACACCCCTTCCTTTCACTACGTTTACTTGCGCTAATGCTAATAATAGCATACTTGATCGGCACCTACCTGAGCAGCGGTTACCAATCGAGTATGCTATTTAAGTTTATCCTATGAGGAAAAATTATGAGGACAATTGCTGCAACAATTCTAGCAGACGCTCTAAGTCCTGCTTGTTGTAATAAAGGAGCTCTATGCGCCCTTTATCCTTCTGCTGTTTAATCTTCACCGTCGTTTTAAACCGATCTCGCAGCGATTCTTCAACCTCAGCTATAAAAGGGTCCTGCTTCTTCGAAGGGAGCGGTTTCACTTTCGCAGCCGCTGGCTGGTCAAGATTTTTTATCGCTTCCTCGAGTTGGCGTACGCTCCACTCATTCGCAATTGTTAGCTCTGCGAGTTCTCTCTTGCGAGCATCCTCTTTCACGCCAACAATCGCTCTAGCATGTCCCATTGATATTGTTCCACGTGAAACATTTTCTTTAATCTGCTCTGGAAGAGCCAACAGTCGCAAAAAGTTCGCAATATGCGATCTAGACTTACCGACTTTCATAGATAGTTCTTCTTGCGTCAGATTGAACTTATCCATTAACGCTTGATATGCAACCGACAACTCAATTGCATTCAGATCCTCACGCTGCAAGTTCTCAATGAGTGCAATCTCCATAACCTGTTGATCGGAGAAGTTGCGCACAACTGCTGGAATCGTTGGATTGCCGCAAAGCTGAGATGCACGAAACCGTCGTTCCCCTGCGATAATTTCATACCCTTTAAGTACAGTACGAACGATAATCGGCTGGATGACACCATGCTGTTTAATGGATTCTGCGAGTTCTTTAATCGCATCGTCATCGAATGTTTTACGAGGTTGGTACGGATTTGCTCTCAGCTGGGAGAGCGGAACCTCAACGACCTTATCATCCTCGCTTACAGAGAGCGATGGGATGAGGGCATCAAGTCCTCTACCTAGCCGCTTGCTCATACATAATCACTTCCTTCGCGAGTTCAAGGTATACCTCTGCCCCTTTGGATCTCGGATCATATGTGATGATGGACTGCCCATGCGATGGAGCCTCGCTCAAGCGGACATTCCTCGGAATGATCGTTTGGTAAACCTTTTGTTGAAAGTATTTCTTCACTTCTTCAATAACCTGAATACCAAGATTCGTCCGCGCGTCAAACATCGTCAGTAATACACCTTCGATTTGAAGGCTTGTGTTCAGATGCTTCTGGACAAGTCGCACCGTATTTAGCAACTGACTTAGACCTTCCAGTGCGTAATATTCACATTGTATAGGGATAATGAGTGAGTCCGAAGCCGTCAACGAGTTAATGGTCAAAATGCCGAGCGATGGCGGGCAATCGATCAAAATATAATCATACTGTTTCTTCACTAATGCTAGCGACTTCTTGAGTCGTTGTTCACGTGAAATCGTCTGAACAAGCTCGATCTCCGCACCAGCTAGTTGAATAGTTGCTGGAATAATATAAAGTCCTTCTATATTAGTAGGGCAAGTTGCTTCACTCGGGTGTACATCATTAATAAGCACATCGTATATACAATGAGCGACATCTGCTTTCTCAATACCAATTCCACTAGTCGTATTGCCCTGCGGGTCAATATCGACGAGCAACACCTTTTTCCCCAGCGACGCTAAACACGCACCCAAATTGACGGACGTGGTCGTTTTTCCGACACCGCCCTTCTGGTTCGATATTGCAATCGTTTTAGACAAACCGTTCACCTCTATGCTGATTACTTAATAAAGCTATGAAACGTCCGTTCAGCGGGCAATGAAATGTTGTTACTACAAATGACGATGCCGTCCCTGTAATGGACGGCTGTCTAAAGTGCTATGAGCGCTTAGGAATTTGGATCACAATCTCGTAATGATCCTCATAATCCTGTTCTTTCGTCTTAATCTCCAAGCCCGATCCAGAAACCATGTCAATGGACTGTCTAATTGTATTGAGCGCTAGCCGTACATCCTTCGTGAAGGAGATGCGCTTCGGTTTCTTCGTTTCCTTAGTAGCTTCTTTATAGAAAGCCACTCGAGCTTCTGTCTGTTTAACATTAAGCTCTTTAGCAATAATATCGTCTAGCACCTTAAGCTGCAACTCTTCGCTATCAAGTGATAGTAAAGCTCTCGCATGACGCTCCGTAATTTTGCGTTCCATCAGTGCATTTTTAACCGTATCCCCCAGCCCGAGCAATCTAATCTTGTTCGCAATGGTCGACTGACTCTTGCCAAGACGCTGCGCCAAGCTTTCCTGCGTAAGGTTATGAAGGTCAATGAGCTTCTGATAAGCAACTGCTTCTTCAATCGAAGTAAGCCCCTCACGCTGAAGATTCTCTATGAGTGCAATTGAAGCAGCCTGAGAGTCATTGAACTCACGAATGATGGCTGGAATTGTCTCAAGCCCAAGCTTCTTCACCGCACGAAACCGGCGTTCTCCTGCGATAATCTCATATTTCCCGTTACGCACGCGCACAACAATCGGCTGAATAACGCCATGCGTACGAATCGTCTGGCTGAGTTCTTCAATCCGGTCATCATCAAACACAGTACGCGGTTGATATGGACTCGTATCCACATCATTGATCGGTATCTGTTTCACTTCATCTTGATTCGTGCTTTTCGATTCTGCTAATCCGAATAAACGTGAGAACTGTTCTTTCATAGCGTCAACTACCACCCGATTTCAAAGTGCCGAGTTATTGTCATTACCTACTCTAATTCGTCAGCTGTAAGTTGATTTCCTGCTTGACAGTAATAATTCTAGTACAAATATACGCAATCGGTTTAACACCCGAATGCTGCTTATAGAATGGTCCGAACCAATCCGTTTAGAATTTGTTCCACGTGAAACAAATATTGGACTGTTGTCATTATATAATAGGTTGTTTCAAAGGCAAACCTGCTTTTCTTGGATATTTAGCAGGAGTAGCGCCGACCTTCTCCATCATAATAATATGACGGCCCGATTGCTCGAATGGAAGCTTTAGATGATGAGTATGCACAAGCTTTGCCTTCAGCTCGATTAAGCTGCGCTTTGCTTCTGCTGTTTCCTCTGCAGGATCTGCACCTTTCATCGATGCAAACGTTCCACCTTTCTTTGCAAAAGGTAGACAAAGCTCATTCAAACCACTGAGCCGAGCAACAGCTCTAGCTGTAACGACATCGTACGAATCGCGGTGCACAGGCAGGCGAGCGATATCCTCTGCTCGTCCGTGCACACATGTGACGTCCGTAAGATCAAGCGCTTCCACAACGTGCTGGAGAAATTGAATGCGCTTATTGAGCGAGTCGACAATCGTCACCTTCATATGCGGGAAGCAAATCTTAAGCGGTAGACTAGGAAAACCTGCTCCTGATCCAATATCGGCAAGTGACTTCACTTTGTCCATATCCATAAAGAAAGAGAGGGCTACGGAATCATAAAAATGTTTCTCATACACTGCTTCCCTCTCTGTAATGCCTGTTAAATTCATTTTTTCGTTCCATGAGACGAGCAGCTCATAATACGTAGCGAACTGCTGCAGCTGAAGCGGCGATAACGCCACTCCCCGCTCCTGCAGCAATTGAACAAACCATATTTCTGTTGAATTCATCGTTTAATTACCCCCGTGCAGCAACAACCTTATTGTAATGCTCAAGATAAACGAGAAGAATCGAAATATCTGCCGGCGTTACGCCGCCGATCCGCGATGCTTGCCCAATGGACAATGGACGGATGTTCGACAGATTCGTCTTCGATTCCTTCGATATATTCGTTATGACCGAATAGTCAATGTCGTCTGGAATCCGCTTCTTCTCCATCTTCGCAAGCCGTTCCACTTGAAGCTGCTGCTTCTCGATGTAACCGGCATACTTGATTTGAATCTCGACTTGCTCCTTCATATCATCAGTCAGCGGCTCTTCTGCCGGAGAGAGACGATCAACAAGTGCGTACGTCACTTCCGGACGGCGAAGCAACGAGAGCGCATCGGTCGTTTGTTGTATAGGTGCTGTGTTAATCTCTGTGAGCATTTGCAGCACTTCTTCATCCGGACGCACCTTAACTGTCTTCAAACGTTCGATCTCTTGCTCCACCATCAGTTTCTTGTGCGTAAACTTCGAATAGCGCGCTTCTGAGATTAATCCAATCTCATAACCAGTCGGTGTTAGACGCAAATCGGCATTGTCATGACGCAGCAGCAAGCGGTATTCTGCACGGGACGTAAGTAAACGATATGGCTCCGTAGTCCCTTTTGTAACAAGATCATCTATCAGAACTCCAATATAACCCTGTGAACGATCTACAATGATTGGCGTTTTCTCTTGCACTTTACGGGCTGCATTAATGCCAGCCATAATACCTTGACCTGCTGCTTCCTCATAGCCCGATGTACCGTTAATCTGTCCAGCTGTGAAGAGACCAGGTACAAGCTTCGTCTCAAGCGACGGCCACAGCTGCGTTGGCACAACTGCGTCATACTCAATTGCGTAGCCTGTACGCATCATCTCAACCTTCTCCAGTCCTGGAATCGAACGGAGAATGCTCAGCTGTACATCCTCAGGCATACTCGTCGAGAGACCTTGAACGTAATACTCCGACGTATTCTTGCCTTCCGGCTCCAAGAAGATCTGATGCTTCGGCTTATCGGCGAAACGAACGATCTTATCCTCAATGGACGGGCAATAACGTGGGCCAGTACCTTCAATAGCTCCCGAGAACATCGGCGCACGGTGAAGGTTATCATTAATAATCTTATGGGTATCTTCCGATGTGTAAGTCAACCAACAAGGCAGTTGCTCGTTGTCCGAGTATTCCGTTTCATAAGAGAAGAACTTCGGCTTCTCATCGCCTGGCTGTATTTCCGTTTTGCTAAAATCAATCGTATCCTTATGCACCCGCGGCGGCGTGCCCGTCTTGAAACGAACGAGCTGTAAGCCAAGTGAGCGCAAGCTCTCGGACAGCTTTACCGATGGCTGCTGATTGTTAGGGCCACTCTCATACATGAGCTCACCCATAATCACTTTGCCACGCAAGTATGTGCCCGTTGTTACAACGACCGCTTTCGCACGGAATTCCGCACCGGTCTTCGTCACGATGCCGACACAGACGCCATCCTCAATAATTAGCTCCTCCGCCATCCCCTGGCGAAGCGTCAAATGGTCTGTCTCTTCAATCGTTTGCTTCATAAAATGTTGATACAGAAACTTATCCGCTTGTGCACGCAGCGCATGAACAGCGGGACCTTTCCCCGTATTCAGCATCCGCATTTGAATGAACGTCTTATCGATATTGCGTCCCATTTCCCCGCCAAGCGCATCAATTTCACGCACGACATGACCTTTTGCCGGTCCGCCAATCGATGGGTTACAAGGCATAAACGCGACCATATCGAGATTAATCGTGAGCAGCAGCGTCTCACACCCCATCCGGGCAGCCGCCAATGCTGCCTCAACCCCAGCGTGGCCGGCACCGACTACAATTACTTCAAAATCCCCTGCATGGTATCTCATTTTGCTATCCCTCCCTACCTCTTTTTGCTCCATTATTATTTACCTAAACAGAACTGAGAGAAAATCTGATCAATAAGCGAGTCAGCTACCGAATCGCCTATCAATTCCCCTAATTGCTCCCAAGCTGTACGCACATCAATTTGCACAATATCAATCGGAATCCCGATATCTGTCGATTCCATTGCATCTAACAGCGACTGCTTCGCATGACCTAATAGCGTAATATGACGAACATTGCTGACATAAGTCATATCGGCAGATTCCAGCTCGCCGCTGAAGAACATCCGACTAATGACGCCTTCAAGCTCTTCTAACCCTTGCTCATGCAGTACGGAGAGCTTTACGATCGTATCCGCCGGGAAGATCGACTCCACAGCCGAAGTGTCAAGCACGGCCGGCAAGTCGGTCTTATTTAGCAGCACGACAACTGGTCTGCCGCGTAGCTGCTCCATCAGTAGCTGATCGTCCGGGTGCAGCGGTTCATTAACATTCAGCACGAACAAGATCAGATCCGCTTCCTCAAGCGCCGTACGGGATCGTTCGACACCAATACGCTCCACCACATCAGCTGTTTCACGAATGCCTGCTGTATCGAGCAATCGCAGCGGAATACCGCCAAGCGTAATATATTCTTCGATGACATCACGTGTCGTCCCTGGAATGTCGGTCACGATCGCTTTATTCTCCTGCACCAGTGCATTAAGTAGCGACGACTTACCGACATTCGGGCGGCCAACAATTGCCGTCACAATGCCTTCTCTTAATATTTTGCCTTCCGCGGCTGTTTTTAACAACCGGTTTATCTCATCCCGAGCTTCGCCGCAGCGTTCGCGAATGTACGCACTTGTCATGGAAGCGACATCGTGCTCAGGATAATCAATATTCACTTCAATATGAGCAAGCAGCTCAATAAGGCCGTGGCGAAGTGCTTTGACCTTCTTCGACAGCATTCCCTCCGCTTGCTTCATCGCAATAGAGAAAGCACGATCCGACTTGGAGCGGATCAGGTCAATAACTGCTTCTGCTTGTGTCAGATCAATTCTTCCGTTCAAGAATGCGCGCTTTGTGAACTCACCAGGCTCTGCAATCCGCACATCACCTGAACGCAGCAGCAGCTCTAGCACCCGCTTCACAGCGACAACGCCGCCGTGCGTACTCAATTCGACAACATCCTCTGCTGTGAACGAGCGCGGCCCTCGCATAATCGTGAGCAGGATCTCCTCCACCGTCTCGCCGCTTATTGGGTCTACAATATGACCATAATGGACGGTATGCGACGCTGCTGCGGCAATATCCGACTTGGAGCGGAAGATCTTCGAAGATTCTGTAACCGCATCAGGCCCACTGACCCGTATAACGGCAATGCCGCCTTCCCCGACAGCTGTCGAAATGGCGGCAATCGTGTCTTGTATCATCATCGTTTTTTCCCTCATTAACTTGTGAACTCGTAATTAAAAAAACGAGCAATGACCGCAAAGAGTCATTGCCCGAGCACTTATTTTAGCGTAATGACTACGCGGCGATTCGGTTCATCGCCTTTACTGAATGTTTTAACCTTGGCGTGATTTTGCAACTGCGAATGGATAATCTTCCGCTCATGCGGGGACATCGGCTCAAGCACCACTTCTTTGCGCGTGCGCACGACATGTCCCGCCAGGCGGTCTGATAAATCCTCGAGCGTTTTCCGACGACGCTCGCGAAAATCTTCCGCATCAAGCACAATGCGAAGATGACTGTTGGAATAACGATTGGCCACAATGTTGACCAAATACTGCAAAGCGTCAAGCGTTTGACCTCGGCGACCGATTAACATGCCAAGATCACCGCCGCCCGAGATCGCGAGTGTTAATTCATCTTTCGAATCGTTACGTCTAATCGCAATATCAAGCCCCATCGTTCTTGCCACTTCGGTAATGAATCGTTCCGCTTCAAGTAGCGGATCCTTAGGAGCCGCGACTGCAGAGACCGACACCTTTTCTTGCTCAGGTACGAGCACAGGCACGAGTACGAGCTCAACTTTAGCGGCTCTCGCCCCAATTAAGCCGAACAAGCCTTTCGACGGCTTCTCCAGAACGGTCACATTAACACGATCCGCAGACACTTGCAATTCCGTTAAACCGTTTTGTACAGCATCTTCGATCGTTTTGCCCGATGCTACGATTTTCTTCATTTCGCAGGCACACTCTCCTTGCCCTTAGATGAGTTGCGTACATATAGGAAATAGTTTTGCACAATCGTGTATGTGTTACTGAAGATCCAGTACAGCGGAAGCGCCGCCGGGAAGTTCAGTGCCATAACGAAGATCAACACTGGGAAGATCATCATGATTCCCTGCATAGCAGGCATCGCCTTCTGCTGGGACTGCATCATTTTCGACTGAATAAAGGTCGTAATTGCTGCGATAATCGGGAGCACGTAAGTGTGGTCCTTCTCACCGAGCTGCAGCCACAGGAACGTGTGCTCGCGAATGTTCTCATTCATATAGATCGAGTTGTAAAGAGCGATAAAGATCGGCATTTGCACAAGCAGCGGCAAACAGCCGGCCAGCGGATTAACTTTATGCTGCTGAAACAGCTTCATTGTTTCCTCTTGCTGCTTCTGAGGGTTGTCCTTGTGCTTCTCTTTCAGCTTCGCGAGCTCCGGCTGAAGCAACTGCATCGCCTTCGAGCTGCGGTACTGTTTAATAGTAAGCGGAAGAATGATCGTTCTAACGATAATAACCATAAGCAGAATGGCAATACCGTATTCACCGTTAAACCATTTTGCGAACTCTTCTAGAGCAAGCGAGAAATAGTAAACTACATTACGCTGCCAGAAGTTTCCGTGCTCCAGGGCATCCATTGAAACCGGATGGGAGGCTGAGGAACATCCGCTCAAAAAAAGCATTACGGCAATGAGCGAAGCTGCCGTTAACCATGTTCGTTTCGAAATACGGGACAACATGTAAATCTCCTCTCTGTGCACCAGGGGCATAATCGCCCTTCATTAAAGAAATTACAGCAAATTCATTCACGTAAACTATATCACATTTATTGGCACAAAGAAACAAGCCTCCAGCGCCAAACTAAAACGGTTTCACCGCCTGAACAGACAGTTTCGTTTTGCGCGAAGACCATTCAAAAGTATGACAGGGTTCCTATCGTTAGAGCACTTTTACGCTCTGCTTCGAACCCTTCAGAAGGCCTGCCCGTTTTAGCACATGAAGCATGCTCTTCTCAAGCTCCTTCATCTCAAGCCCAACCGCCGGCTTGCGGACAATGACGATCAGATCAAGCTGCCCGTTCATTCGGTCAAGCTGATGCCGGACAATTTCCTTCACAAGCCGCCTCATTCGATTCCGAACGACGGCATTGCCAATCTTCTTGCTGGCCGACACTCCGAGACGAATTGGATCCGCCCGCATCTGGCGCGACCAGTAAACAACAAACTGACTATTGGCGAACGATTTGCCATTCCTATATATACGGCTGAAATCTTCGCGGTTACGCAATCGCAGCTTTCTTTGCACGGCGCATCTTCACCGAACCTTTATCCATTAGTATTACCTTAAAAATGAAAAAAAGACCACTTGACGTGGTCTTAAGCTTACGCGCTCAATACTTTTCTTCCCCGTTGACGGCGGGCGCTCAGCACTTTACGTCCATTTGCCGAAGCCATGCGCTTACGGAAACCATGAACTTTCTTACGTTTACTAACGTTAGGTCTAAATGTCGGTCTCATTTCTATGCACCTCCTATACCTAGTTAAATCGTACTTGCATATCCTATTTCTTATCGTCTGCACGATTAGCGATCGTCTGTTTGTTTAAGCGGAAACAGCAACGCAGTCCCTGAACCTCAAACCACGAGCGCTCCTCGCCAAAAAACGCCTTTTTCAATTAAACCATGTACACACCTAAAAGTCAACCGAAAACACGATCGGTAAGAGTCACCAAAACTATAATGGAAACTCTTCTGTGGATAAATGTATAAAAGGGGCTGTGTGGACGGCAAATTAATAACATGTGGATGAATTTATCGGGTTTCCCCGGTTATTGTCGAAATGGTAACAAGATATAAACAATATCTAGTGTTGTCGATAACTATTATACACAACCTATAGAATTTGTGGATAAAAACGCTGAAATCGTTGAATATCAAGGGTTATTTTGCTATGATGATTATGTTTTCTGTGTGGATGACTTCAACTTCTCCTCAACATTATTAACAGGCTGTGGATAATACTGTGAACAACATCTATCCCCTATTGATAATTTTTCTGTGCATTCCCTTAATAATGTGGATGAACGAGTACAGATTATACGATGTTTCGACATCTGATGCAGAACTGCGCCCAATGCGCATGAATTGGATAAGGAGTGACAATCTGTGGATAGCCATACGCACGAAATGTGGCACCAGGTGCTGTCCATCATTCAAACGAAGCTCAGCAAGCCAAGTTTCGACACTTGGTTTAAGGCGACTAAGGCTTCGTTTAGTGGTGATTCAACCGTAATTGTGACAGCTCCAACGACTTTTGCAGCCGAATGGCTCGAAAGCCGGTATACAAAGCTTGTGCGGACGACACTGCAGGAATATTTGGGGCGCCAATATGACATTAAGTTTGCCATTGAGGAGAATAAGCCGCCAGAACCTGCAGAGGCTCAGCCTATCGTGATGCCAGTTGTACAAACCGGGCCGGACGAGCCATATACGCATATGCTTAACCCTAAATATATGTTTGATACGTTCGTCATCGGCGTGAACAACCGTTTTGCCCATGCAGCATCACTAGCCGTTGCCGAAGCGCCAGCCAAAGCGTACAATCCACTGTTTCTATACGGTGGCGTAGGACTTGGCAAGACGCATCTTATGCATGCAATCGGGCATTATATTTTGGAACATAACCCGAATACACGCGTGCTTTACCTGTCCTCGGAGAAGTTTACGAACGAATTCATCAATGCGATCCGCGACAACAGAGGCGAGAGCTTCCGCAATAAATACCGGAATATCGACGTCCTGCTCATTGATGATATTCAGTTCCTAGCGGGCAAGGAGCAGACGCAAGAAGAGTTCTTCCATACGTTTAACGCGCTGCATGAAGAGCGCAAGCAGATCGTCATCTCCAGTGACCGTCCCCCAAAGGAAATTCCAACACTAGAGGAGCGGCTTCGTTCTCGCTTCGAGTGGGGACTGATGATCGACATCCAGCCGCCAGATCTCGAGACGCGGATTGCAATACTCAGGAAGAAGGCGCGAGCCGAGAATCTTGATATTCCGAATGAAGCGATGGTCTATATCGCGAACCAGATCGATACGAACATCCGTGAGCTCGAAGGCGCGTTAATCCGGGTTGTAGCGTATTCATCGCTTATTAATCAAGACATTACGTCACACCTGGCAGCCGAGGCGCTTAAAGATATTATTCCATCAAGCCGTCCAAAAATGATTACGATGCACGATATCCAGCAAAAAGTCGGCGAGCTGTACGGATTGAAGCTTGAGGAGTTCAAGGCGCGGAAACGTACGAAGGCTATCGCTTACCCACGGCAAATCGCGATGTACCTGTCGCGTGAGCTGACGGATTACTCGCTGCCGAAGATCGGTGAAGCGTTCGGCGGAAGAGATCATACAACGGTCATTCACGCCCATGAGAAAATTTCGCAGCAGCTGAAAATTGATGGAGAGCTATATAAGATCATTCAGACGCTATCTGATAAGATTCGCAATCACACCTAATACGAAGAAGCGGTATAACGGCAATTGGATCAAAAAGTTATGCACTTTCTTCAACATTTTATTAGCAAGCCTATGCACACGCTATGCACATGTGGATAGGCTTGCTTTATCCGTGTTGCACCCACTTATCCACATATTCAGGGCCCCTACTACGACTTCTACTAATAATTTAAATAAACATCATCAAAATATAGGTGAAACGAGACGCCATTCTCAGCCCTCGCATCACCCGCTTATTCTAGGAGTGAAATTATGAAATTAACGATTCGCAAAGATCAATTAAACGACGCCATTCAACAAGTATCCAAAGCTTCCTCGTCCAGACCCGCAATTCCAATTCTCGGTGGTATCAAAATCGACGTTACACACCAAGGGGTTACATTAACCGCAAGCGATACGGATATTTCAATTCAAAGCTTTATTCCCGTTGAGAACGGCGAATTCGTTATTGCGAAAGTCGAGAAACCAGGCAGCGTCGTGCTTCCGGCTAAGTTTTTCGTTGAAATTGTTAAGAAATTACCGTCAGATGAGCTCGAAATCGAAGTAAAAGAACAGCACCAGACGATGATCCGCTCCGGTTCAACCGATATTCAAATGGTTGGTCTTGATCCGGAAGAATTCCCGATTCTGCCAACAGTCGAACAGAACGAAATCATCTCTGTTCCTGGCGATCTATTGAAGTCCATGATTCGTCAGACGGTATTCGCCACTTCGACTAGCGAACAAACGCCAATTTTGACAGGCGCATTGTGGAATTTGACAGATAATCAGTTGAAATTTGTAGCAACAGACCGTCATCGTCTCGCAAGCCGTACCGCTACTGTTGAAACACCGGAAGGCTACCGATTCTCCAATGTGGTTATCTCCGGTAAGACGCTCGGCGAGCTGTCAAAAATCGTTCCGGACGATCATACACATGTGGATATCGTTGTAGCGGATAATCAAGTGCTGTTTAAAGTCGGCAACGTACTGTTCTATTCAAGAATCTTGGACGGGACTTACCCGGACACTTCCAAGATTATTCCGCAGCAGTTTAAAACAGAACTAGTGCTGCACACAAAAAAATTGACGGATGCGATCGATCGCGCGTATTTGATGTCGCGTGAAGAGAAGACGAACATTGTTCGCCTCGTTACTCAGGAGGATGGTCGCATTGAAATTTCGTCGAGCTCAACAGAACTTGGACGTGTAACGGAGTTGCTTGAAGTGAACGAGATGAAGGGCGAACAGCTCCGAATCGCTTTTAACTCCAAATATATGCTCGACGCGCTCAAAGTTATCGATAGTGAATATCTTTTCATCGGATTTACAGGGGCAATGAGCCCAATCATCATTAAGCCGACCGATCACCAGCACAGTTTATACTTGATTTTGCCGTATCGGACAACAGGCTAACGTTAGGGGAACTCAACATGAAGGAAATTGGAATTTCGACAGAATATATTGCACTCGGACAGTTTCTGAAACTATCCGAATGCATTGACTCCGGCGGTGCGGCAAAGTTTTTTCTGCAGGAGTACGAAGTGCTCATTAACGGAGAACCTGACAACCGTCGCGGACGGAAGCTGTATGTTGGCGATAAGGTTGATGTGAAAGGATTTGGCGTCTTTACGGTCGTGAAGCGGTAGTATAACGCGGCCGAGCAGTAACCGGGAGGCATCAATCAACGTGCGTTTAAATTCTATCCAACTGCAGAATTATCGGAACTATGAGCATATTGAGCTTGCGACCGACAGCCAGGTGAATCTGTTTGTCGGCCGCAACGCCCAAGGCAAGACGAATTTGCTGGAAGCGATTTATGTGCTCGCACTGACGAAATCCCATCGGACGAGCAAGGACAAGGAGCTCATCGGTTGGCAATCCAGCGAGGCCCGCATTCGCGGCGAGGTTGACAAGCGTTATGGTCCCGTCACTTTGGACTTATCGTTGTCGTCACAGGGGAAGAAAGCGAAGATCAACGGGCTCGAGCAGCGCAAGCTAAGCGAATTTGTCGGTACGCTCAACGTTGTCATGTTCGCGCCAGAAGATTTGGAGATTGTGAAAGGCACACCGGGCATACGCCGGCGATTTCTCGATATGGAGATCGGCCAGGTACAGCCCGGTTATTTGCATGCGCTCGGTCAATACGCCAAAGTGCTGCAGCAGCGCAACAATTACTTGAAATCATCAGCCCCAGGCAGCAGTAATCAGGCGATGATGGAAGTCTGGAACATGCAGCTTGCCGAGTATGGTGTTAAAATTGTGAAAAAAAGGCAAAACTTTATACAGAAGCTGCAAAAGTGGGCTCAGCAGATCCATTCCGGAATTACAGCGGGCAATGAGGAGCTCACAATCGTATATCGGCCCTCGTTCGAGAGCGACCCCACCGAAGATGAATCTATATTATTTAATCAATTTATGTTAAAGTTAACAGATGTAAAAGATCAGGAACAACGCCGTGGAATGACGCTTGTTGGTCCTCATCGTGACGATATGGCCTTTTATATAAATGGCAAAGAAGCTTCAGTTTACGGTTCACAGGGCCAGCAGCGAACGACTGCGCTCTCCTTGAAATTAGCCGAAATTGAACTTATTCATGAAGAAATCGGAGAGTATCCTCTGTTGCTTCTTGACGATGTGCTGTCAGAGCTTGACCAGCACCGGCAGACGCAGCTTATCGAGACATTCCAGAGCAAAGTACAGACGTTTATTACGACAACCGGTCTAGAGAGCGTCAATATTAGCAAGCTCAATGACTCCCGCGTATATCAAGTAAAGGACGGTCATGTCGAGCGGTAACAGCGCTAATGGCGTGAAGACGAAGGGGTGGGAACTTATGTACATTCATTTGGGCGGAGAGAAGATTATTCGTGCTGCGGAACTCGTAGCTATTTTTGATATTTCGATCGAGCAGTCCTCTAAGCTGTCCAAGCAATTTGTTGCTCAAGCCAGAAAGCGTAAGGACGTAGAAGTTATCGGAGAAGAAGAAGCCAAGTCCATCGTGGTGACAAAGAGTAAAGTTTACTATTCCCCGATTTCGTCCTCTACGCTGAAGAAGCGCTCGCACCATTTTGCAACCACTTAGGTGGCTAATTCGAAAGCTCATATAGTTTGTGGCAAGAGTAGTTGAGAGGAGCAGTGAAATCCAGTATGTCGTCGAATCAGCATACGTATGATGAAAGTCAGATCCAGGTTCTTGAAGGGCTTGAAGCGGTACGCAAACGCCCCGGGATGTACATCGGTTCCACTAGCAGCAAAGGGCTTCACCACCTCGTTTGGGAAGTCGTTGATAATAGTATTGACGAAGCGCTTGCAGGATACTGTACGCGCATTGAAGTGAACATCCATGAAGATAACAGCATTACTGTCGTCGACAACGGACGGGGTATTCCAGTCGGTGAGAACGTGAAGCTGAAGAAGTCGACGCTCGAAGTTGTAATGACCGTTCTGCACGCAGGCGGCAAATTCGGTGGCGAAGGCTATAAAGTATCCGGAGGTCTTCACGGCGTCGGTATTTCCGTCGTTAACGCATTGTCGGAGCATGTAGAGGTAACAGTTAAACGGGAAGGTAAGATCTATAGGCAAGAGTATCGCCGTGGTGCACCGCAGGGTGATCTTCAAGTAATCGGCGAAACCGATGAGACCGGAACAACGACTCGTTTCAAGCCGGATCCGGAGATCTTCACTGAGACGACAGTGTACGAATACGAAATCCTGCAATCGCGTATTCGCGAGCTTGCTTTCTTGAACAAAGGTATCGAGATTGCACTGTGCGATGAGCGGACGGGCGCTAGCCACACATACAAATACGAGGGCGGTATTATCGAGTTCGTTAAATACTTGAACCGCAGCCGTGAGGCACTCCATGAAGTTCCAATCTACGTTGAGGGCGAGAAGGACAACATTCATGTTGAAGTTGCGCTGCAATACAACGACAGCTACACCGAGAACATTTATTCGTTCGCGAATAATATTAATACGCACGAGGGCGGTACGCATGAATCCGGCTTTAAGAGCGCATTGACACGGATCATTAACGAGTACTCCCGCAAATCGAACGCGATTAAAGAGAGCGACAATAACCTCTCTGGCGACGACGTTCGTGAAGGCTTAACAGCGATTATTTCGGTCAAAATTCCGGAGCCTCAGTTCGAAGGTCAGACGAAGACGAAGCTTGGCAACAGCGAAGTTCGCGGTATCGTCGAATCATTCTTCGCCGAGAAGTTCCAGGAGTTCCTTGACGAGAATCCGTCGGTCTCGAAGAAGATTGTCGAGAAGGGTCTTTCGGCTGCGCGAGCGCGTGAGGCAGCTCGTAAAGCTCGTGAGCTAACACGCCGTAAGAGTGCACTAGAAGTAAGTGCCCTTCCAGGTAAGCTGGCGGATTGCTCCTCCAAGGATGCATCCATCAGTGAAATTTACATCGTAGAAGGTGACTCCGCAGGTGGGTCGGCAAAGCAAGGCCGTGATCGCCATTACCAAGCTATCTTGCCTCTGCGTGGTAAGATTCTGAACGTAGAGCGCGCACGCCTCGATCGTATTCTGTCGAATACTGAGATCCGTGCGATTATTACAGCTCTTGGTACCAGCATTGCCGATGACTTTGACATTGCGAAAGCACGTTATCACAAAGTTATCATCATGACGGACGCGGACGTCGACGGCGCACACATTCGTACGCTGCTGCTCACATTCTTCTTCCGCTACATGCGCAAGATCATCGAGGCTGGTTATATCTATATTGCACAGCCGCCGCTGTTTAAGGTCGAGCGCAACAAAGTAGTCCGTTACGCGCAGAGCGAGAAGGAACGCGATGCAATCATTGCGGAATTCGGAGAAGGCGCGAAAGTAAACGTTCAGCGCTATAAAGGTCTCGGAGAGATGAACGCTACCCAGCTATGGGAGACGACGATGGATCCCGAGAGCCGTACAATGCTGCAGGTTACGATCGATGATGCGATAGAAGCGGATAATATTTTTGAAACACTCATGGGTGACAATGTCGAACCACGACGTGAATTCATTCAGGAGTTTGCAAAATTCGTTAAAAACTTGGACATCTAAACAAACAACAAGCCGTCCGGCGATTCGGGCGGCTTGTTTTTACTTGGCGTGGCGTTTGAACCTTCCATAGCCGACACAATAACGGTGTATCCGGCGAAATACCGATTGGTCGCTAAGCTTGCGAAAGATGAACGGATCAGGCAATGTGTTGACTTCCAGAATCCAAGGTTGGAAGGACTCATCGATGGCCAGATCGATGCCTATCTCTTTCAAGCCTGGGTAGGTAGTCTGCAGCTGTCGAGCGGTTGCAATGCCCAGCTCGGCAAGCCATGACTTGTAGCTGTTAATTTGACCTGGCAAGAGATGTGGGTTCATGAGCTGGTCGATGGACATCGGTGTGCCGCCGCTATGATAGTTTGTCACGATTTTGGCAGGGTGGCTAAGCCGTCCAATAATACCGGTCGTCTCCCATGCCTTTTGCGAAGTGTGTTGAACCATGACGCGGACGTCGAAGCGGCGCCCATCATATCTCAGCAGCTGAATGCCTTGCTGAATCAAGTATCGCCGGCTGCCGATAAGCCTCTGTAGTGAGCGTGATAGTGTCTCGAATGAGGTGAACTGCATGATCTTTGTATCATGCTGGTAGGAGTAGCTGATGTCGGATTGCTTTTCAACTCGGATAACGCCAAGACCGAATGTGCCTTGATCTGGCTTCACATAAACCATACCGAAATCTTGCAGCAGCTGCTCAAGCGCGGGCGAGGCCCATACCTTAGTAACCGGAATACGAGCTCTTAGCTGTTCAGAATTCATCAGCACTTTCGTTTTGGCCCATTTGCTTTTGACACGTTGAATGGCCAAGCGGGGCTCCGCCTTTCGTATGTGGAAGTAGAAGCATATGCGAATAAGCCTGCAGGAGACAGAGGTAGAAAACGATGTTATAATAGGGATAATGCCTATTTTTTGCTTTCATCGCTATAGATGCTAATTCTGATTACATAATCATGTTACATTATGGCGGATGAGGGCACATGGAGTGGGCGTATGACCTAACTCGATAAAGATAAGTTTATGACCGATAACGTTTAAGGACAGCTCAATTTAGAAAAAACTATATCTATTACGCTGTTATACGATTATCCCTGCATCTAACGGTGTTTGCAGTCACTGCATTTTATTGTTAGGCGCTTATTGTTATATGCAACCCTAGGAGGTTTACGATGGCAGAAGAGAACAATCTGCAAGTGCGAGATCGCGATATCGGTGTCGAGATGCGCGAGTCGTTTATGGACTATGCAATGAGTATCATCGTGAGCCGTGCGCTTCCAGACGTCCGTGACGGACTGAAGCCGGTACATCGCCGTATCCTTTTTGCAATGTCTGAACTCGGAATGTCTCCGGACAAGCCTTATAAGAAATCTGCGAGAATCGTCGGTGAAGTAATCGGTAAGTACCACCCGCATGGTGACTCTGCCGTTTATGAAACGATGGTCCGCATGGCGCAGGATTTCTCGCTTCGTTACATGCTGATCGACGGTCACGGCAACTTTGGTTCCATCGACGGCGATATGGCTGCGGCGATGCGTTATACAGAGGCAAGGCTGTCGAAGATCGCGATGGAGATGCTTCGCGATATCAATAAAGAGACGGTTGATTACGCGCCTAACTATGACGGCGAAGAACATGAACCGGTCGTACTACCGGCTCGTTTCCCGAACTTGCTCGTTAACGGCTTGACGGGTATTGCCGTTGGTATGGCAACAAATATTCCGCCGCATAACTTGACGGAAGTCATTAACGGCGTACAAGCGCTGATCAGCAATCCGGAGATTACTCCAATTGAGCTGATGGATCATATCAAGGGCCCTGACTTCCCGACAGCCGGCTTCGTAATGGGCCGCGAAGGCATGCGTCAGGCGTATACGACTGGTCGCGGCTCCGTGACCATGCGTGCACGCGCAACGATCGAGGAGAATGGCGGTAAAGCACGGATCATCGTACATGAGCTGCCTTACCAAGTCGTCAAAGCACGACTCGTTGAGAAGATCGCTGAGCTCGTTCGCGAGAAGAAGATTGACGGCATTACCGACTTGCGTGATGAATCAGACCGTAACGGTATGCGCGTTGTCATTGAGCTTCGCCGCGATGTAACACCAACCGTGGTGCTCAACAACCTCTACAAACAGACACAGATGCAAATGAACTTCGGCTTCAACATGCTGGCACTCGTTAAAGGCGAGCCGCGCACGCTGAACCTACGTGATATTCTGTATTACTATTTAGAGCATCAGATCGAAGTCATTCGCCGTCGTACGGAGTTCGACTTGAAGAAAGCGGAAGCCCGCGCCCATATCCTTGAAGGCTTGCGTATTGCGCTTGACCATCTGGATGAAGTCATTGCGCTAATCCGTGCTTCGCAGACGACGGAAGAAGCGCGCGATGGTCTAATGTCTCGCTTCAACCTGAGCCACGATCAGGCGCAAGCGATTCTGGACATGCGTTTGCAGCGCCTCACAGGTCTGGAACGCGACAAGATCGAAGCCGAGTATGCGGAACTGCTTCGTAAGATTGCAGAGTTCAAAGCGATTCTCGCTGATGAGCAGCTTGTGCTGCAAATTATTAACGAAGAGCTCGAAGAAGTGAAAGAGAAGTTTGGCGATGAGCGCCGTACGGAGATTATGGCGAGCGAAGATGAGATATTGGACGAGGATCTTATTCCTCGTGAAGATGTTGTCGTTTCGATTACGCACACCGGTTATGTGAAGCGTCTGCCTGTAACAACGTATCGCAGTCAGAAGCGGGGCGGTAAAGGCGTTATCGGTATGGATACGAAAGATACCGACTTTGTCGAGCATCTATTCGTTTCGAACACACATCACTTCCTGCTGTTCTTTACGAATAAAGGGAAGGTCTACCGCCTGAAAGCTTACGAGATTCCAGAGCTAGGCCGCACAGCGCGTGGAACGCCAATCATTAACCTGCTGCAGATTGAGCAAGGCGAGACTGTCAATGCGGTTATTCCAGTTGAATCATTCGAGCCGAACCAATTCCTGTTCTTCGCGACGAAGCAAGGTATCGTGAAGAAGACGCCGCTTGATGACTATTCGAACATCCGGAAGGTCGGCCTCATTGCGATCAACCTGCGCGAAGACGATGATCTCATTGGCGTGAAGCTGACCGACGGTAACCAGGAGATGATCATGGGTACGAGTCAAGGTATGTCGATCCGATTCCCGGAACAAGATGTACGACCAATGGGACGTTCGGCGACTGGGGTTAAAGGTATCAATACGGACGATGACGATCTCGTTATCAGTATGGATGTAGTTGTTCCTGAGCATGATGTGCTCATCGTTACAGCGAATGGTTATGGCAAGCGGACGCCAATTAGTGAATACCGGAGCCAGAGCCGTGGGGGTAAAGGGATTAAGACACTCAACGTTACCGAACGTAACGGAGCGATCGTCAGCCTCAGAGTTGTTCAGAACGACGAGGATCTCATGATCATGACTTCTACCGGCACGATGATCCGTATGAGCATGGACGGCATTTCCACAATGGGCCGTAATACGCAAGGCGTGAGACTGATTAATATTCGTGAGGATGATTCCGTTGCAACCGTAACGCGAGTCGCCCGCAATGAAGAATCGGATATCAACGACGAAGAAGCGGAATTCCAGGAGCCAGAGAACAACTCTTCTGACGAAGAATAAAGCTTTTTAACGCAGGCAGGGTGGAGGAGAGTATAATGGCGACGGTAGCAGTTTCGCAAGTAAAGCTTGGAGACAAGATTGCACAGGACGTTCTCACCCCCCTTGGCAGTGTTCTTTTTCATAAAGGCAAAGTCATCATGCAGCGCGAGCAAGAAATATTGCATGCATTTATAGTGGCGCAGGTCACGATCGAATCACCCGGCGATAAGAAGGATGCTGATGAAACGGCCGCTGACAAGACACAAGAGGCATCGAAGGATGGAGCAGCTTCTTCCAAATCACCACTGATAGATCAGTACGACATTACCGTTGCGCTGCTCAAGAAAGTGTTCAACCAGATGGCAAGCGGTGGAGTGGCATTCCCGATTCTCGAAATCCGTAATCAACTAGAAGCTTTGCTTCAATATAGCCATGAGTACAAAATGCTCACATTCGCACCACAAAATGTCCCGACAGAGGACTACCTCTACCATAAGAGTGTTATGTCGGCATTAAGCTGCTATATGATGGCTCAGTGGAATGGATTACCTAAGAAGGACTGGGTTCAGTCGGCGCTTGCCGGGTTGCTGCATGATATCGGTAACTCCAAGGTCGACAGCAATATTCTGAACAAGCCAACCAAGCTGACACTAGCTGAAGTTGAAGAAATGAAGCGTCACACCGTTCTTGGCTACCAGTTGCTCAAAAATGTAACTGCTATTAACGAAGGTGTTAAGCTTGCAGCGCTTCAGCATCATGAGCGATACGATGGTAGCGGGTATCCGCTTGGAATCGGTTCAGAGAAGATCCATCCCTATGCGAAGTTTGTCGCGATCTCAGATATCTTTAATGCGATGACGATGAAGCGGGCATACCGTAAAGCTTCTTCACCTTATCTTGTGCTTGAGCAGCTTCAGCAGGACTCCTTTGGTAAGCTGGATGCTGCATATGTTCGCACCTTTATTGAGAGAGCGACACAGTTTCATAACGGAACAATCGTCCGTCTGAACGATGACCGGGTTGGGGAGATTGTATTCTCTGACCGTAACCATCCGACAAGGCCGTGGGTTTCCATCGGCGGAACAATCGTGAACCTTGCGAATGAGAGGCAGTATTACATCGAAGAAGTACTGTCCAAATCAAGCACGCATTAAATTGAATATGAGGGTTGACCTCACCAAGCCGACTGTGTTATATTACTCCTTGCCGCTTTTAAGGGCCGAGATAATATAACACAGTTTTTAATTAAATTAACAAATTAAATTAAAATAAAGCTTGCAATGATGTAGGCGAATGTGATATATTAATCAAGTCGCCGCTGAGAAGTACGGCGGACGAAATAAGAATTTTGTTCCTTGAAAACTGAACAATGAGCGACCTGTCAAAAGGTCAAAAAATACGTCGAAACGACGATCGCCATCTGGCGAAAGTGTTTCTGACGAGCTAGTTTTTTGAATGAGCTAACAAGCAAATTCATTTGGCGCAAATGGCTCTGCCATTTCGCCTATTATGGAGAGTTTGATCCTGGCTCAGGACGAACGCTGGCGGCGTGCCTAATACATGCAAGTCGAGCGGAGTTATTCCTTCGGGGATAGCTTAGCGGCGGACGGGTGAGTAACACGTAGGCAACCTGCCTGTAAGATCGGGATAACATTCGGAAACGGATGCTAATACCGGATAAACAACTGAGCTGCATGGCTGAGTTGGGAAAGACGGTGCAAGCTGTCACTTACAGATGGGCCTGCGGTGCATTAGCTAGTTGGTGGGGTAACGGCTCACCAAG
>NZ_FOCJ01000013.1 GCF_900110075.1 Paenibacillus sp. OV219 | reverse complement strand
TATCCGGTATTAGCATCCGTTTCCGAATGTTATCCCGATCTTACAGGCAGGTTGCCTACGTGTTACTCACCCGTCCGCCGCTAACCTTGTCCCGAAGGACAAGATCCGCTCGACTTGCATGTATTAGGCACGCCGCCAGCGTTCGTCCTGAGCCAGGATCAAACTCTCCATAATAGGCGAAATGGCGAAGCCATTTGCGCCAAATGAATTTGCTTGTTAGCTCATTCAAAAAACTAGCTCGTCAGAAACGCTTTCGCCAAATGGCGATCGTCGTTCCGACGTATTTTATGACCTTTTGACAGGTCGCTCATTGTTCAGTTTTCAAGGAACAAAATTCTTTATTTCTCGTCCCAACCTCTCGGCCGGAGTTAGAATATATCATATATCGAAACTCAATTGCAAGCTTTATTTTTCAACTTGTTTTCGTTTCGACCACCGTGCTTGGCTTACCTCTCAGCGGCGGAATCTTAGATTAACATGATATCAGCGCACTAGTCCAGTGTTAAAATATTCCTGTTCATTGTCACTTCCCATTCCTTTAAAGGCTATTGTGGCATTGGCATGTTAGCTCGACATAATTTTCGATGAAAAAAAGAAAAACTGCCCGAGTTACCTCGGACAGCTTTCTGACGGTGATCGATCGATTAGAGTTGCTTCAAGTTCACAAAACACATCGGTTGGAACACTTGGTTACTGCCTTAACTTCCGTCTTTCAACGAAAAGCTATGCAGTTCATGTGACCTGCTCTGCGACACGTCGCCTCGCTTCCATGTAGTTAGGTGATTAACTAAAACCCTCTTGTAGCTCTTGCACCATTCGGTTCAATGGAACCACACCTCTCTTTGCACCGTCGAATATATCATGGACAGAAAACGGACTTCTTATTCAAGGGTTTTAAGTTTTCGCAAAGACGGGAACCAGAACATCCAAAGTCCTGCGACAATAATGGTACCGATGCCGCCAATCAACGTTGCATTCACAGCTCCAACCATGCCTGCAAGCGTGCCCGACTCAAACTCACCAAGCTGATTGGACGTTCCAATGAAGAGCGAATTAACCGCATTGACACGGCCGCGCATCTCATCCGGCGTTTGGAGCTGCACGAGTGATGAGCGAATGACGACGCTGATGACGTCCGAAGCACCGATCATTAGCAGTGCGAAGAGCGATATGACGAGATTCGTCGAAACGGCGAAGAGCATCGTTGCTAAGCCAAATATGGCGAGCGCGCCGAATAGAATCGGCCCCAGCGCTTTCTTAAGCGGGTAATACACAAGGACGATGGACATCATGAGTGCCCCCACCGCTGGCGCTGTACGCATTAAGCCAAGTCCCCAAGCTCCGGTAAACAAAATATCTTGTGCGAAAATCGGCAGCAGCGCTGTTGCGCCGCCGAGCAGAACGGCGAATAAGTCGAGCGATATTGTGCCGAGAATAATCGGATGACTCTTAACAAAGGTCAGTCCCGAGAAGAATGACTTGAGCGTAAGCGGTGCCGGCGTTCTAATGACGCGTTCCATCTTAATAAGAACGGTCAGAACCGCTCCTACCAGCAAAGCCACTGCCGCTGTTCCATATACGTAGACAGGGCCAACGGCGACGAGAACGCCGCCAAGCGTCGGCCCTAGTATTTGCGACGTTTGTCCGGCCGATGTCGTCCATGCGATTGCTTTCTGCATGAGCTCCTTGGGCACAAGCATCGGAAGCAGCGCGGATGATGATGGTCCTTCGAAGGCTCGGCATGCGCCGAGAATCATCGCCGCAACGAGGATCTGCTCGCGCCCGAGCCAGTCTGCAAGATTGCCAATGAGCAGCAGCACAGCTATGCCACTTTGGATAAGCTGGACGAGGAATACAATGATACGGCGATCGAAACGATCTGCGACATGTCCGACGATCAGCGTCAGAAGCAGCATAGGCAGAAACTGAGCAAGGCCGACGAGGCCGAGACTGTATGCGTCATGCGTCAAGTCGTACATTTGCCATCCAATAGCGACGGACATCATCTGAAATGAGGTGGATGAGAACGTGCGGCCAATCCAAAACTTATGGAACGATGATTGCTTCAATGATGGTTCCGATATTTGCAGCATGCTTTTGCGGGTCACTTCCTATCTTGTAATTGCATTTCAACTGCATAAACTTGCGGTTCGATGCTGTCCCACCGATTCATACAATGGTACAAAATCATTTCAAGATCATTGGCGCGCTGTTCCGGATTAATATCTCTTACGAGCAGATTAAGGAGCCAATTCGTCAAATTGCGAAGATGATGTTGGTAGCAGTAGAACCGAAGCACATCCGTGTTGATCAGAACCTCGCGGCCCAGTTCCTTCTCGTATGCCGACAAGTAAATGCCAAACTCTTCCCCGATATATCCCCTAAGATCAAACTCGATCGGAGCAATCATAACCGATTCCCAATCGATCAGAGCTAAGCTCCCGTTCTCGCAGCGGATCAGGTTGCCGCCCCACATATCGCCATGACAAAGCACCTTCTCTCTGTCGTCATCTAAAGACTTGGCGCGCAAACCGTGCAACAAATCAACCATTTCGCTGATCTGCGTTTTCTGAGGCAGCATTGCAGCTTGTAACTCCATCAGAATGGGATCTCCGTCGGCATCTTCATCCTGGCATTCAAGCTGGGCTAGGCACTTCTCCAAATCGGGTAAGAACGAAACATCGAATGTCTCCGAAGGCAGAGCCATCAATTCTCGATCCAGAATTGGCGTCATTCGATGGACCTGAGCCGCCAGCTGTGCGATGTTGCCCACTATTTCTGGTGAGAAAGGGTAGGCGTCCGCGAGTGTCTCTCCAGCGATGTAGTTAAACAACACAAGGGTACAGTCTTCAATCGTAATCCAGTAAGCACCGCTGAGCGCGCGAATTGGCCAAGTAAGCTGTTCAAATTGACCCTCATCATGCAGCCGCCCAAGCAGAGGCAAGTAATAGCTGAGCTTGTCCGCTCCCCTCTTCTGACGGTCGTTATAATGGTCGAAAAGCTTGACATAATAACGAAGCCCTTCATGGCACAGCAGAAAATAAGAGTAAGCAGCATCCCCCACTGGAATGAACCGCAAGGCTTCTGCCCTTATGCCATATGCATCGCTTAACTTTGCAATAACCTTCTTCTCATCGATCTTGAATTTGACCTTCACTCTGAGTTTATCCTCCTACACAAAAAATCCGCGTTAGCCGCGGATTTCTGTAGCCAGTTTATAACTGTACTTGCATCGTCCCTAACCCGCGGAATAGCATGTTCGGACGCCAATTTGGATATTCGTCTATGAAGCGCATCTCTGGAAATCTCTGCATGAGCACAGACAATGCGATCTCGCCTTCCATACGCGCAAGCGGAGCACCGAGACAGAAGTGGGCTCCCGTTGCAAAAGCAAGATGGCGGTTCGGCGTCCGCTCGATGAGGAAACGGTCAGGCTCATTGAACTGTGCTGGGTCGCGATTAGCTGCGCCTAGCATGACAGTTACAAATTGCCCCTGCTTGATCGTTTGACCTCCAATCGAATATTCAGCCGAAGTAAGACGAGAAGTCTGCTGCACAGGCCCTTCATAGCGAAGCGCTTCCTCAACAGCAGATGCGGTCAGAGCCGGCTGGCTGAGCAGAAGCGCATGCTGCTCTGGATGCTCGAGCAGAGCCAGCATCGTATTACTGATCAGGTTCACGGTCGTCTCATGACCAGCCACAAGCAGAAGGACACACGTCGCGATAAGCTCCTGCTCCGTTAAGGCATCGGCTTGTACCTTCGCGTGAATCAGATCGCTTATCATATCTTCCTTCGGCGCCTTCTTGCGTTCACTGATCAGATCACGGAAGTAGACGGAAATCTCCTCCGCCGCACCAATCGCTTGCTGAGCAAAATCCGGCGGTTGATCGCCGCCTTCCAGGATGCGCGCGAATGTATGCGACCAGCCTTTGAACAGCTCGCGATCTTCCGGTGGTACACCAAGCATCTCCGCAATAACGATAACAGGCAGCGGGAAAGCAAAGGCCGAGATGAGTTCAGCTTCCTTTCCTTCCGCCATCTGGTCAGCTAAATGCTCGGCAATGTTGCGGATATTCTGCCTGAGTCGCTCCATCGCACGAGGTGTAAAGGCTGGGCTGACTAGCCCTCTTAAACGAGTATGTACAGGTGCATCACGAAGCAGCATCCAGTTATCGAGCAGGTCATTCACCGGTTTCCATTCGTTGACTACTTGTTGCGGCGGTTCTTCATATAGACTCGGCATCGCATTCCGGTGCTCACGGACAAATACCGGATCCTTCAATATGCGATTGACGTCTTCATATCTTGATATCATCCAGAAACCGCTCTCTTCAATAAAGTGAATCGGCTCATGCTCAAGCAAATAAGAATAGAACGGATAAGGATTGCGATGCGCCGACTCGGAATAATGCCGGAACCAGGAAGCGATATCAGGCTTCTCGGTGGATGACGATTGCGAATGTGAATGCGTAGACACAGTAATCACACCTTTACGTTTGATCATTCCGTGACTATTTCGTCATAAGAGAGCCAATTCCTGCCAAAGCCAAAGCCAGAGCCGGAATCGACAATCTAATCTTCGATGATCTCAATGTCCATACTATAGAGCAGCGAGATCGCCTCCGGCAGCGTGAACTTCGCTTTGTTAATCCGATTAACGCTCGGATCGATCGAATAGTTCGTTGCGTGCGACAAGTCTGCGCCAGTCAAGTTCGTCTCGCTAAATAAGCTTTCTGCGAAATTCGTGCGGGTCAAATTCGACTCTTGCAAATCCACTTCGCGGAAATCGACATTTCGAGCTGTACAACCTATCATCTCGCTCTTACGCAGCGTAAGCCCGATAAACGTGGAATGATTCAACATGCATTCATCGAAACGCAGCGTACCTGACACTTTGATCCGTGACCATGAAGCCTCGGTCCAATCGACGCCAACCAGCTTGCATTGCTTGAATGAAGCTTGTGAGATCGTGCTGTCCATCAGCTTGATCATGCTGAGATCACATGATGTAAACATACAGTCCGAGAACTTGCATTCATCAAACACCGTTTCGCTGAAATCACACTTCGTAAACGTACAATCGTAAAATTTCACACCGATAAGTTCTTCTTTAGTGAACGCTAATTCTGCAAAATGTTCATTATAGTACTCTGGCTCTTGAAACAATATGAATCCCCCCTACTTCGATTGGGTATAGATCAATTCGCGTAGAAGCGCAGTCTCCCTCTCAGGGATTGAGAATCCACGCCCGCTATCAGCCACATTGACGAGCAGGCCCGTACTACCAGCATCACGATCTACATTTAACACGTAACGATTGTCTGAACCATCGCTAAACCGAACGTTCATATAGAAATACACGCCATAATCAAGCTCACCCATGATTTCCTTCGCCTTGCCCGACGCATCGAGAAAGATCTGAATGTCTTCCGAGCGTGTAAACTTCATCTCGGCTAACTGCTGCTTCTCATGGTGTATACATAAGTCTGCGCAATCGAGCGTAATGCTCACGATATCATGGTTACCATGGCCATTCATTTGGGCAGACGAATCACTTCCCGACCTGCAGCTAACGAGCAAGCACAGCAAAGCTACGATCACTATAACACGGTAATAGCCTTTCTTCATCCTAACTTCCCCTTCCAATGCTTCTCGTAAATGATACGCTGCTAGTCCATTTTTGTTCCTATAGGCGGGCACAAAAAAGGCAGCCCGTTAGGCTGCCGTCTTCTAATTATTTCTGCTCACGAAGAGAACTGTTGCGATACCCGTATATGAAGTAAATCACGAGTCCGATTGCAAGCCAGATCCCAAAGCTCGCCCAAGTGAACGCTTTGAGCTGAAGCATGAGATACAAGCAAGATGCCGCACCAAGAATCGGGGTATAAGGGACAAAAGGAACTTTGAAGCCTCGCTGCATGTCCGGCTGTGTCCGGCGCAGAACTATAATTCCAAGTGATACGACCAAGAATGCGAACAGTGTTCCGATGTTCGTTAATTCCGCAAGCCTGTGAAGCGGCACTAGACCTGCGAACGTACCCGCAAGTAGCGCTGTCAGCCAGCTGCCGATGATCGGAGTTTGGCGCTTCGGATTCACAATCGACAGCGCCTTCGGCAGCAAGCCATCGCGGCTCATCGCATAGAACAGGCGCGTCTGCCCGAAGAGCAGTACGAGCAGTACCGTTGTAATCCCTGTAATCGCACCGACCGAGATGAATCCGGCTATCCAATCCTGACCGATATAATCGAGCGCAAACGCGACTGGATTGCTGACATTCAGCTTATCGTAAGGCACGATTCCCGTAAGAATTAACGATACGACAATATAAAGCGTCGTACAAATCGCAAGCGATACGATGATGCCAATCGGCATGGCACGCTGAGGATCTCGAACCTCTTCTGCTGCGGTTGATACCGCGTCAAATCCGATATAAGCGAAGAAGATTGTAGCCGCACCAGCGGTTACACCATCAAAGCCAAATGGCATGAATGGCGTCCAATTGTCCGGTTTGACATACCAGACACCGACGCCGATGAACAGCAAGACGACAGTTACTTTGATAATAACCATGACCATGTTCATTCGTGCAGACTCTTTAACGCCGCGCGTCAGGACGAGTGTAATCAAGAAAATGATAAGCATCGCTGGCAAATCAATGATTGTTCCATTGTCCAAGTTGATCGCACTCGATAATGCTGTGGGCAGATGCAAGCCGAAGCCGTCCAGCAGCCCTTGAAAATAACCCGACCACCCGCTCGCGACTGCAGAGCTGGCAAGTCCATACTCGAGGATAAGCGCCCAGCCGAGTATCCAAGCGATAAATTCTCCAAATGCAGCATAGCTGTACGTATATGCGCTGCCGGATACCGGTACACTTGACGCGAACTCGGCATAGCACAAGGCTGTAAATACACATGCGATACCTGCGAGGATGAAGGAGATGACGAGCGCAGGTCCCGCATAAGTCGCGGCTGCTACTCCTGTGAGTACGAAAATCCCGGTTCCAATTATAGCGCCGACGCCTAGCATTGTGAGGTCAAATGCACCGAGTGCTTTCTTGAGGCCGCTCCCGTTCTTAGACTGGTCAGCCAATAAGGAGGAAATGGATTTTTTTCGAAAAAGATTCATGCTGCGTTCCACCTTTGATTCATAATGCGATTACTGTAAAAAAGACACAGAAAAACATAGTACTATATAGCTTTGCGGCGGTAAAGCATCAATATGTGGAATACTGGGATTTTCTCTTAGGTATTATGTTACATTTTCGAATGACGTATCACAGAAAAAAAGAGCAAAGGCTTATTGAGCCCTTACTCTTCATTATTGTCTTTACCTATTCAGTTACAGGCTCCAAGTCACACTCTTCGAGCTTCAACAGCTTCGACTTATGCTTCCACTTATAGCCGAGCCAGATCACAAGGAATAATGGAATCCCGATATAAGATGCAAGCACGAACATCCAGTCCACTTGCCCGTCTGAGTAAGCGCTGATGCTCTGCCCGATGATGACGACCATACACATGACCCCTGCCAGAATCGGACCAAACGGGAACCACAACGAACGGTATGGGAGATCCGCAATACTGCGGCCTTGCGCCACATACGCTTTGCGGAAACGGTAATGGCTGATTGCAATTCCGAGCCAAGCGATGAAGCCTGACATACCTGATGCGTTCAGTAGCCAGATATACACCTGACCGTCGCCGAAGAAGGAAGCAAGGAAAGCCAGCATACCAATCGCTGCTGTTGCAAGCAGCGCATACACCGGAATACCATGTTTGTTCAGCTTGGCAAACAGCTTCGGCGCCTTGCCTTCTTTGGCAAGCACCCATAGCATCCTTGTCGATGCGTACATACCCGAGTTACCTGCGGAGAGCACCGAGCTCAAGATAACTGCGTTCATCACGGAAGCGGCTACGCTCAGGCCTGCTTTCTCAAATACAATCGTGAACGGACTTGCTGCTACACTGTCGCTCGCCAGCGTATCCGTTGTGAACGGAATGAGCATGCCAACGACGAAGATCGCCAGAATATAGAACAGTAGAATCCTCCAGAACACGCTACGGATGGCGCGAGGAACGCTCTCACGTGGATTCTCAGATTCACCTGCCGCGATGCCGACGAGCTCCGTTCCTTGGAACGAGAAGCCGGCAGCCATACAGACACCGAGTACGGCTAGCCAGCCGCCGGAGATCGGCGCATCGCCGGCTGTAAAGTTGCTGAAGCCGACCGCGTTACCGCGCCAGATGCCGACGATCATTAGTAAGCCGATTGCGATGAAGACGACGACCGTGACGATCTTGATCATCGCGAACCAGTACTCGGATTCGCCGTACCCTTTTACCGACAATAGATTTAGTCCGACCATAAGTGCCAGGAAGAGCGCACTCCATATGAAGGACGGGCTGTCCGGCAGCCAGAACTTGATGATTAACGTAGCGGCAGACAATTCTGCGGCGATCGTAATCGCCCAGTTATACCAATAGTTCCAGCCTAAAGCGAAGCCGAAGGATGGATCTACGAATTTTGTTGCATACGTACTGAATGTACCCGATACCGGCATATAGGTAGCCATTTCACCCAAGCTTGTAACTAGGAAATAGACCATGATGCCGATGAGGAGATAAGCTAGCAGTGCCCCTCCGGGTCCAGCAGAGTGAATGGCTCCGCCGCTTGCTAGAAACAGTCCTGTTCCAATTGATCCGCCGAGGGAAATCATTGCCATGTGGCGAGATTTCAAGCCTCTGCGCAGTTTGTTCTCTTTCACTTTCGATACGCTCCCTTAACTGTTTATCCGTCAAAATAAACACAAAAAAAGCTGCCCTCTTAAACGCGTAAGCAAGGCAGCTCTCAACTCCCTCAATCATCCCTGTAACAAGATAGCTCAACATACTGTCCCTAGGAAGAACAGCATGACAGTTCCGCTCCTTTCGGAAACGGCCCCAGCAAACGCGGCTTGTATAGCGCGCTTACTTCGGCGAAGTTGCCTTTTCACCCGGAATCAACAGTCTATACTGGACTTCCCCCGGACGTACTCTTCAACAACGCGACCTCTACCTCATCTCAAACAATCATGAGGCATTTGTATTTAATTTCTATAACAGTTTCCAATCATATAGAGCCTTATCGAAAAAAGCAATGGTTATTTGTCCCAGTGAAGCTTGATTCATGCTACTCCATATCTCCGCCGCGGTAAGCTTTCTCATGATAGTTGGTAATGAATTTGAACAGAGATCGGCCATCCTCTTCCCCTGGAGTAAATGACGGCTCTAGCGGCAAGTACATCGCATGATACGTCTCTGGAACCCAGATATACGGATGCACATAGCTTGTCAGCTGAAACCCAGTCTTCCGCCAAAATCGGATACGCTCCGCATTCTCCTCCGTCAGCTCAGCTTCGACTTCGATGATGAGCGCGCTGCAGCACTGTGTTGTCACTGCCCACTGGCTAATCGCTTCGACGCAATGCCGGCCAAGTCCGCTCCCTCTACGATTTGCCCGAACCGCGAGGTAATCGAGCACGAGCACATGCGCATGACGATCTGTTGATGTCAGCGCCATCGCGACAATCTTACCTGCTTCACTCCAAGTATGCAGCTCGCTGAGCTTACGCTCGAACATACGGCGGATAACGCCTATGCTCTTGCCTCTATGCTCAGGGAAAGCTTCTCTGTACACCGGCTCAACCTTTCGCCACAAGCTATCATCCCACTCTGAAGTGACAAGGTAGTCCATGGTCATCTTAGAGGTGAGCGATGAGCTTCTGAACGAACTGCTCTAGATACTGCTGATCCAGCTCGTCGAACCGGTTCAATTCGGGGCTGTCGATGTCCAGTACGCCAAGCAGTTCTCCGTCTTTCATAATTGGGATGACGATCTCGGATTGCGAAGCTGCATCACACGCAATATGACCAGGAAATTCATGAACGTTCTCGACGCGAACAGTCTCTCTTGTGCTTGCTGCTTTACCGCAAACGCCGCGCGCGAATGGAATACGTACGCATGCCGGCAACCCTTGGAACGGTCCAAGCACAAGCTCCCCGCCACGGTTGATGTAGAAGCCAACCCAGTTAATACGATCTAGAAATTGATTCAGTAGCGCAGACGCGTTGGAGAGATTCGCGATATGATCGGCTTCCCCTTCAAGCAACGCACCGAGCTGGTTGATGACTAACTCGTAATTCTTCTCACGTGATTCTGTATATGCCTCTGTATGAAACATGCAGTGTGCTCCTTTACTTGCTTGAAATAATTAAGACATTCCCTATATTGTATATCAGCTGGATGTGCCGTTCAATTCATCCTGGTGGAAAGGATCAGCAACCTCCTGGCCTGCCGTGTCTAGTATGAGTTTCTCTTGACCGTCCTCGAATTCCCAGTAAAGCTTATGATTGATCTCGAAGAGATGGAGGTTCCAGCGACTCGCCTCGGAAGAGAGATCGAATCCCCGCTGCTGCACCATACGCGTGATTGACTCATAAGTAACGGGCAGCTGAACGCTCTTCGTTGTCTCGTCATCGTGGAAGATAACTGCGGATTGCCGCCCCGCTTCATCTTCTGCTACAACGATGAACGGACTGTGGAAATAGGGCATTGCCGCTACTTCCGCAAGCTTCATAGCTGCCAGCTTCTCTTTGTAATGAGCAGCGATATACAACTGATCCCCCGCAACTGGCTCCTGATCGTTAATGCTCTTCTGGTTAATCGCGCATCCAACCAATGAACCTGCCATAACGATGAATAATAATACAACTACAATCTTGTTCATTCCAACCGCCCCCGAGTTCTATCTTCTGCTAATGCTTCTCGTAATTGTTGACGGTCACTCGTGATAAAAGGTTGCTAATCCATCTCCATGACTCCGATATAGAACCAATTCGCCGGCTGGAAGACTTGAGTGCAGAAGACACGCAGCTCGCCGTCGTATATGCCTGCATCCGAATGCCAATTGTTCGCGACCTGGAATCCCATGTGATAGAGGTAGTCCTGCTTGAAGCTCACATTCACGCTTGTTCCTGTTCCGTTGTTAGGGGTAATTACATATTGTACCGTCTCAATGTCGGTGTAGCCTCCAGTGCGATGATTGAACAAGTAATAGATCAGTCCCTTGTCATATACAATATTGCTGATCTTCGCTCCTTTCGGAATCGTCGCGTTGAATATATTAGGCTTGCCGCTGCTGCTGCTCGTCAAGTTGCCGTTAAGGTCATAGAGCGAAAGCTGTTCGCCATTCACCTCAGCAAGACTGCCACCCGCTCCGTCGTAGATCCAGAAATCCGCTTCAGTCGATAGCTCCTTGTTCAATGTAATGTGGTGCTCCAAATCATCGAACAGGTAGAGCACCGACTTGCCGTCGCCTCGATTGTACACGACTCCTCTGCCACCTTCACTTGTTCGGAGCGAAGTGACCGATTCTTTGGTGAGCACAGTGGATTTGAATAAATATTCATTCCGTCTCACTGAACCATCCGCTGCAAAATCGATGAACCGTAGTCCCTGCTTGTCCCTCACTACGAGCGTATTGCCCTGTATCAGCTTGATCGGCTTCACTTCGCCGAGCAAAGAATCAGTTGTAGCGATTTCCTTATCGCGCACCTGCCATTTCAAATCTTTCATGATCGAAGCGTAGATATGATCGACCTTACCCACGGTTTCAGTCCAATAAACGAAGACGTTCCCCTCTTGGTCCTCACCAGCATAATCGGTAAAGTGCGGCTTGTTGCTGAACCCTCGGTCCGGCTCCGGATACTCGTCCGTTAAGAACCACATGCCTGATTTGTTCCGAATAATAATGGAGTTGCCAACTGGTGTAACATCTTTATTCGTCGCTTCCGCAACGAAACGAAGTGGAACAAAGGTCGTACCCGCTTGTATAAACGGCGCTGTCCGCAGCTTCAACTGCTTGCCATTCACTTGTGCGGTCAAGTTGCCGATCTGCAGCATGATAGTGACGTCTTTCCGCGTTCCGACAATGGCCTTCGCCTGATTCTCCTGATTGAACGAAACTTCGAACCCAAGTGCATCGAATAAAGCTCGAAACGGAACCAAAGTAACACCTTCAATTTTTATCGGTGCAACTGGCATCGCTACTGGCTTCTCGTTCAGCAGCACTTGGATGGGCTTCACGGCTGCTCCTGTTCCGCTACTGGCGCTCACAGGCACAACTGCAGTTTGAAATGTGATTACTAGAAAACAAACCATACAGCGGTTATTATGCTCGTCCATTTTGTCCGTCTCATCTTATTCCGCCCCCTCGAATTGTGGCTATTTCTAAATTGGATTCCAACCGATTAACAGCTCAGGCAGATCTTCATTGCCGATGCGAATCTCCTGCTGGTCAATAATTTGTCCACCTTGTGCTAAATAGAAAGTCAATGACGGATTGTCCGCGAGCACCCACAGCATCATGGAGGAACGGTCCGTATTCCGCAAGGCATCCCTAACATGTCGAAACAGCTGCTTGCCGATGCCCGCTCGCTGATATGGCTCGAGCAAGTAAATCGCATACAACTCACTGTCATAGCCCCGTTCTGGTTCTCGACATCCCCCGCCATTGGCAAAGCCAACAATGCGGCCGTTATCCGCTACTGCGACGAAGATGCGATCATGCACGTTCATATTGTTGAACGTCCACTTCCAATTTCTAATCCTCTGATCTACGGATAAACTGTCCAGATAATCATCGGCAATGATGCCGCGATATGTGGTTTGCCAGCTCTTCACGTGAACGCTTGCAATTTGCACCGCATCGGCAATCGTCGCTTCTCTTATCAACACCGTACATCACCGTCCTCTTACCCAAATATTCAACAATAATTACCATATACCTCCAACTGATGCATTCTTTTTCGCAAGTAAAATAGATAAAGCTGCCAGTCACAATCGACCAACAGCCTCTACACACATTCAGTTTTTCTTACCTGTCAAACTAAGCTCGAACATATTGATGATCTCTAGGAAATGCTCCGCCTCACGATACACATGATCGGCAAGCAGCGGATGGATAATGCTCTTGATTCGGCAAGCTTCGATGAGATCGCGTGCGGTTTTCTTAAAATCACGAAGAGCGACAACGGATACACGGTTCTGATCCAGAAACTGGTCCAGCAGAGGAACCGTCTGCGATTGCGGGCGCATCGAATCGAGATCGACGGCCTGATAGAGCAGCTGATCAAAGTCGTGACTGAATTCATTCGCTTGGTCAACCAGCTTCCGCTCCGACGGATCTAGCAGATGGCTGATGAATTTCGCATGATCAGCCATAATCCGAAGGAAGAAAACATTTTCGTTAATAATGGCGTCTGGCAGTGGGTCCAGCCTTCCGGCGTTAAGCTCGGCGAGCCGATTCCGGAAATAATTCGCTTCTCTACTCGTATGATCCACTAGCAGGGGGAAATTGTTCGCTCCAGGCAGTTGGCAGGTAAGTATAAGTTGAAGGATTTTGCGCTTAAACAGCCAGATATGCGAAACAGCATTGTGAACCTCTTCATTGAACCTCCGGATCACATTCGGATCTGTGCCAACCGTAAATTGGTTCGCCCTACTCTCAATATTTTCGAAGATGGAGTAGAACTGATTCGCTTCATTAATGAGTGTCGTATCCTCACAACGGAATCCAAGCTTTAGAAATAATGAATGCTCTTTCATAATCCGCGACCAAAACCGAATCTCCTCCAATGAGCGAGCTACGAACGCATCCGGCAACTTGAATTCCTCCCTTAACCTCTTGTGCCATCTCCATAGCGTATGGGCGCACAGCTTGGCTATATGACATATGAAGGGAGGCTTGACGTTGAATAAGTTCCAGAAATTTTCCATCTGTATCGAAACTATTCCAGCGGAAGGTGCGTAATAAGAGCAAAGCCACTATACTCATTAACGATGAAACGGGGAAATTACGATGCCGAATGATTTAAGCGCTCAGCTGCTTGAGGCTAAGGAACGGTTGCACCGGTTGAACAAGGCGGAGCGCAGACGTGAAGAGCTGCTGAGACGAACTCGCAATCAAGAACAAATCATAATCCAGTATGAGGTTCAACTAGAGAAGGAAGAAGCTGATGTTGAGAAGCTGACAAAGCTGAGCTTAACGAACTTATTTCATACCATTCTGCGCAGCAAGGAAGAACAGCTTGAGGTTGAGCGCCAACAGGCGCTAGCAGCAGCGCTGAAACTGCAGGAGGAGAAGCAGCGGCTACTGAGCACACAAGAGGATTTGCGGCTTCTCGGTGACGAGCTCGCCCAATATCAAGGTGCTGATCGAGATTATAATCGTTTGCTAGCAGCCAAAGAAGCTGCACTTCGCGTCGCCTCTTCTCATGGCAGCGAGCTTATTGCGATGGATGATCAGATCGGAGACCAGACGATCCAGCTGAAAGAGATCCAAGAAGCTTTGACAGCAGGCAATCGTGTGCTCTCTGCTCTGGAAGATGCGTCCGGGAGTCTCGAGAAAGCGGAGAACTGGGGAGCGTGGGATACTTGGGGCGGCGGCGGATTGATCAGTACGTCCATCAAACATGAACATGTGGATGATGCCAAGCGGCATATTCAGAATGCGAATCATCTGCTTCACAGCTTCCGCGATGAGCTGGATGATCTGAATCAAACCATTGATATTCAGATTGATATCAGCAGCTCGCTCAAGATGGCCGATTATTGGTTCGACGGTCTCATCACCGACTGGATCGTTCAAGGGCGTATTGAGAATTCACAACAGCAAACGCTCGATGCGCTAGGTAATATCCGCCCTGTCATTCGAGTGCTGCAAAGCAAGCAAGCTTCGGGCCAAGCGGCCCTCATAGCTCTGCAAACGAAGCGGCAAGCATGGATTGAGATGACGAATCTCGAGTAAATCGAAGAGGGCATATGCTCCTAGGGAGGCATATGCCCTTTGCTTTAGTCAATCCTTCGTTCCATTCGAATACCGACCACATATTCTCCTGTTGCTGTCTGTTTACTAAACAGATCTACTGGTAGAAACCCGTGCTTTCGATAAAAAACAAGTCCTCTTGTGTTCGTGCTTTGACAGATTAACTTCATCACATTTACTCCGAAGCGCGCCTTCGCCAGCTGTGTCATCGTCTCCAGCAAAAATGCAGCAGCACCTCTACCTCGAAATGCCGGAGCAATGATTACATTTCCTAAGAAACAGCTCTCTTCTTCTGTCTGATACAAATTCGCAAATGCGATAACTTCTTTATCAAATAGGATACAAGTTGGTTCTTGTCGTGTTTGGACTTTCTCTATAATTTGCTCTGGGGTGAGCGGATAAGTTGCTGATGGAAAGAAGTACTGGAGTTCCTCTGCATGTTGTGGAAACGTACAAATTATCGCTAAGTCAGATGCTTCGAGTGAACGACTTGTGTAGATGGTAATTCCCCCTATTTATGGCTGCACCTTCGCTTATCTTTTATTCCACGTATCTTTAAGCGGTACAATTCGATTGAACACAAGCCGCTCAGCGGAGCTAAGCTTCGAGTCGGTGCAGAAATATCCGTGACGGAAAAATTGAAACTTGTGCTCTATGCCAACGTCACGAATGTACGGCTCAACCATGGCATTGCGTAAAATCGTTAGCGACTCCGTATTCAACCGTTCTGACCAGTCCTCGTTCTCCTCAGGTGGAGCGTCCGAGTAAAGCAGCTTATCATAGAGATGCACATCAACCGAAACCGTATGTTCCACGGATACCCAGTGGATCGTTCCCTTCACTTTCCGCTCGCTGAAGCCCGAGCCGCTCTTCGTTCTCGGGTCATACGTGACGTGAAGCTCAACGATTTCGCCAGTCATCGCATCTTTAATCACATGCTCGCAACGGATGAAATACGCTCCCTTAAGCCTAACCTCCATCCCCGGACTAAGCCGGTGGAACCCCGCAGGCGGTGACTCCATGAAGTCATCTTGCTCCACATAGATCGTCCGCGAGAACGGCACTTCCCTAGACCCAAGCTCCGGGTTCTCGCTATTGTTCTCTATGGTGAGGAGCTCCATTTGACCCTCGGGATAATTGGTGATGACCACCTTTAACGGGCGGAGCACCCCCATCACACTGACCGTAGTCCCCTTCAGCTCTTGGCGTAGACAATGATCGAGTAATGAGATATCGACTGTACTTTGCGCTCGTATGCTGCCGATCTCGGTGATGAACCTTCGAATACTTTCTGGCGTAAATCCCCGCCGCCGAAGTCCACGCAGCGTTGGGAGTCTTGGATCATCCCAGCCATCCACGTGGCCACCTTCGACGAGCTGCCGCAGAAATCTTTTGCTAGTGACAACGCCTGTTAAGCTGAGTCGACCGAACTCCCGTTGGCGCGGTGGCGATGGCGTCTCCAGCTCGTGCAGAACCCAGTCATACAGCGGACGATGATCCTTGAACTCAATCGAACAGAGCGAATACGTAATGCCTTCAATGGCATCTTGAATCGGATGGGCAAAATCATACATCGGATAAATGCACCACTCATCTCCCGTCCGGTAATGTTCCGCATGAATGATCCGGTACAGCACGGGATCGCGCATATTCATATTGGGCGAGCTCATGTCAATCCGGGCACGGAGTACTTTCGCAGCCGCCAAGTATGCGCCAGCCTTCATCTCCCCGAAGAGCAACAAACACTCCTCCACCGTCCGGTCTCGGTATGGACTATTCCTCCCCGGCTCGGTAAGCGTCCCGCGATAGTCTGTCATCTCGCTCGGCGATAAATCGCACACATATGCCTTCCCATCTTCGATCAGCTTCACCGCGCTGCGGTATATGGCATCCGAGTAATCCGAGCCGTAATAAATATGCTCCTTCGGATCGTAGCCGAGCCACTTGATATCTTCGATGATCGCATTCACATATGTGATATCTTCTTTGAGCGGGTTCGTATCGTCAAACCTTAGATGAAACTTGCCTCCGAAGCTGGCAGCAACCATGTAATTCGTATGAATCGCATACGCGCTGCCAATATGCAAGTACCCGTTCGGCTCAGGCGGAAACCGCGTACACATCTCTCTGTTGAATGGATCCTCCGCGAGCTCTTCCTCAATTAACTTAAGCATAAAATGATCGTTGTTCATTGTCTATGGCTCCTCCTAATGTGCAAGATGGCGTCACTTCGATCGCAAAAATAAAAAAACTTCACCTCCAAGACTTGTCGGTCTTGGGGACGAAGTTATTCGCGGTGCCACCCCAGCTTCATTAATATGTCGCCATATTAACCTTTTCAAGTACGGCACTCCCCAAGTAGGAAGTGGTTATACTCTAGCTCAGTAACGGGAGCTCCCGTCATGCCATCACGATTCGCTTGGATCCGGCATGCTGCTCAGAGGCTTGGTTCGCGGAACAGATTCCTTGCTCCTTCTCAGCACCCGGAGCTCTCTGTACAGGTTTCGTATTCCCTACTCTTCTCTTCACTGCATTTTGTAAAATATTTCAAACATCATAACAGATCATATACACGATGTAAATGGGTTCTTCATAGGGTATGGAAAATGTTACATAGGCAGGCGATACCATGCAAAAGGTTTGCCATATCGATAGGTATCGCTAATCTCATTCAGCTGCTCCATAACTTGATCGCTGAGCTGCACGGAGACGCTATTCAAATTATCTTCCAGTTGGCTTGTACTCGTCGCGCCGACGATGACGGTGGACACTGCCGGGCAGTTCATGAGCCAAGCAAGCGACAATACACTTGCTGTACATCCGTTCGCTTCAGCGATACTGCTCACTTGCTGGCCTAGCGTGATTCTGCCTTCGTCCATAAAACGTGCGAAGTTCGGGTCAGTAACCACTCGAGAATTCGATGGCGCTTCACCGCTCAGGCTGTACTTGCCGCTCAATATACCGCCGGCGAGCGGGAAGTATGGAATAATCCCGACACCTTGGTCAAGACACACTGGGGCAAGCTCCTGCTCCGGCGTCCGATCCGCGAGCGAATAGCTGACTTGTGTAGATACATAGCGCGGGAACCCTCGTGCCTCACTAATCGCTAATGCTTTCATAAGCTCCCATGCAAAATAATTGGATGCGCCAATATAGCGAATCTTGCCAGCACGCACCATATCATCGAGAAAACGAAGCGTCTCCTCCAGCGGCGTGTTCGGATCGAATGTATGGATTTGATAAAGGTCGACATAATCGGTTTGCAGTCGTGTCAGGCTATCCTCCAGCTCCTGCTGAAGATGAAACCGGGAGGAACCGCTCTCATTCGGCCCGCTTCCCCGTGGGAGTCCGCCCTTCGTCGCGAGCACCACTTTGCTACGCTTGCCTTGGAGTGCTTCTCCAATAATCCGCTCCGATTCTGTGCCCGCGTAAATATTAGCGGTATCAATAAAATTGATGCCCCGCTCAATGGCGAAGTCGATAATGCGTATGGAGGTTTCACGGTCAGCACGTTTGCCGAATGCGTTCGTTCCGAGCCCAAGCTCGGATACGCGAAGTCCGCTGTTACCTAGTCGGCGATAGTTCATAGTCGTTTGTTCCTCCTTTTATTTGCGTTGTTTTAATTGCAGCAGGATGCTCTGCAACAGCTTGATTATCTCCGCCATTCCACGGAATAGTGCGCCAACCGCTAGACTTGCCATGAGTACGAATCCGCTTGTCAGGATCGAGCCGTGCACAAATAAGAAGAATGCGATGACAATTCCGGCAATCGCAATCGCCCATGCGATAAACGTTAAAATCGCGACGGTCTTGTTCTCCTCCCGATTCGAATAATCAAGCTCATATCGGCCAAGATCGGACTTCATTTTTCCTGCTTCCTTTCCACGCTTCAAAGCCATTTACCGAAATCGATTCATAAAATCTGTCATTGCATGGGAAATCCATTTCTTAGGATGCTTCAGAAGGTATAGCTTCAGCCGAATCTCTTGGTGTGCGAATGGCAATACTGCCAGCTCGCCCCTACGGATCTCTTCATCTGCCGCCATACGAGGCAGGAGCGCGATGCCATCGCTAGTCATAACGCAACGCTTGATTGCTTCTGGATTGCCAAGCTCCAAACCAACGCGATATACGAATCCATTGGCACGCAGCACCTTTTCAAGCATGATTCGGTAATTACAGCTCTCTTCGCTCATAAACCATTCCACGCCTGCAAGATCTGGCAGTTCCACCTTATCTAGAGCAGTAAGCCGGTGGGTCGGATTCACAATGAGCACTAGCGGCTCTTCCCGTATCATCTGCCATTCAAGCGCCGAATCGGATGGGCTACTCGCCAAAATAAATCCTAAATCAATATCGCCGTCCCTGAGTTTATTTAAGATGGTCTCTTCGCGATCCGAATGTAGTCGGATAGCGAGCTCAGGATAGTCACGTCGCAGCTGTTGAATTGACGGTGGAAGAAAATAAGAGGCGATGGAATCTATCGTTCCGATCGAGAGCGTACCCCCACCTTGTCGAGCCAGCTTTTCCTTGGATTCCTGGTATAGATCTAGCATTTGCACGGCTACTCGGAGCAATTCCTCACCAGCCGATGTTAAGCGCAGCCCACGACCGAACCTCTCGAACAGCTCCACGCCATACGCCTTCTCCAGCTTCTGAATTTGAGCCGTCACGCTCGACTGTGCATAGCCTAACTCCTCAGCCGCCCTTGTGAAGCTCTGGCGATGTGCCACCTCCCGAAAAGTTTGCAAGTAGATCAGTTCCATTTTCACACAACAACTCCATCATTAATTTCGATTTCCCTTATCACTTATTATAGATAACTCTGATGACAATTCCTATGCTACTGTAAGACTATAAACATCATTTCGGAGGTGCGGATATGTTAAAGGAAGAGAATCTACGGGGGATTATTGTGCCGGTCGTGACGCCGTTCTCGCACGACGGATCAATAGATGAAATATCTTACGACCGCTACTTGATGGAGCTGCTAAATCATGACATTCAAGGACTTGTCATCAATGGAACGACCGGGGAATCACCAACAGTTACGTGGGAGGAAGTTAGCGAGCTTGTTCAAAGAACGAAAGCTATCATTAAAAGTTGTGGAAAATCGACACCTGTTATCGTCGGTACCGGTACGAACGATACGCAGTCGACAATAAACCGAACCAAGCTAGCAGCGGCACTCGGTGCGGACGCCGCTCTTGTCGTTGTTCCATACTATAGCAGGCCATCGCAAGCTGGCATTCTCGAACACTTCAGGCTCGTTGCGCAAACGGGGGTACCTATTATTGCATATGAGGTTCCGTACCGTACAGGCGTACGGTTAAGCGCAGATACAGCTGCAGCAATTCTAGCGCAGGAAGGGATAATCGGATTGAAAGATAGCTCAGGCGGGATCGAGCTGATTGCAGCCTTGAATCGACTTCATATCGTGAAGCCTGTCTTATGCGGAGAAGATGCTTATTTTCTCAGACATTTGAATCATGGTGCCGCAGGAGGGATATTGGCAGCAGCTAATCTGAGGACGGAGATGTTCATAGAGACGTATCGGCAGCACCGCGACGGCCATTCAGCTCAAGCGGCGAAGGCATTCGATTCACTGATACCGCTAATTGAACTGCTGTTTCGGGAGTCGAACCCCGCCCCCCTCAAATGGCTGCTTTCGCGTCAATGCATCCTCGCGTCGGCTACCCTTCGGCTGCCTATGATGCCCATAACAGAAGCATTACAGCAGCAGCTCGCGAAGGAGATGGGATATTCCGCAATAGGTGACAACTACTAATTGATAAAGGCACCCAACCATTCACGGGCGGGTGCCTTTATGTATGAAGTCAGAACTGAATATCTTCCTATTCTTCTTGAACGAGCCTCTCGAAAATAATTTCAAAATCTCCTGGTTTCCCATGACCGTCATAGTTTGTACCCAGAACCTGAACTAAACGCCAGCCTGCCTTTGCATACTCATCTATCATTTCTCTATGCTTTGGTGCGGAGAAGAATCCACCAAGCGAAGTTTCAACGTATTTGTATTCGTACAATGCCATAACGAGATCAATCCCTTCGTTCTATTAATCATATTTTAGGAAACCCCATAAGAGTAAGATCGGAATTGCTGCAACGAAACAAGCCATTGCGACATTCTCCCGTTGTTTCTTGTCGTTTGGGTCCTCATTGCTGTAATTAGCTCTACCTCGGTCTCCCGATACCATCGCCCCGCTTGTAATAATCGTACAAATAAATAGAACTAACCCAATTACACCAGATACTCGTTGAATGGTGGAGCTATTCATAAATATCGTCAACGCCAACAGAACGAATGAAACGATCAATCCATAGAGAAATGAGTATTTTGCCAGCTTCATGATGCGGCCCTCCTCCATATACCTCCTAATACTTCCATATGATGCTTTTACGTGTCGAGGTAGACAAAGGTTGCGATATAGGTTCAATTCGGCTACGACATGAGCAAAGAAAATAGAAGCTGATCTAATTGACCAGCTTCCACCGTTTTATACGATTTGAAGATATCATCACGCTCACGAGTAAGATGCAAGTAATCCGAACCGCTCAGGCGAGAACGCCCGCTTGCGCTCCACTGTCTGCTTCCCATCGAGGCAATCTGCGACGTACATCGCTGTAGCCGGGCTGAGCAGGATGCCGTTACGGTAATGACCTGCTGCCATGATTACGCGGTCTGATGCGCTAAGCGGGCCGAGCAGCGGAAATCCGTCCTGCGTGGAAGGGCGCAAGCCAGCCCAGCGATGGAACGGAACACGATGCTCCAAGTCTGGGAAAAGCTGTTTATTCCACTTCCGCAGCCGCTCAATGCCTCTGTCCGTAACCGAGGTATCGAAGCCGGCGACATCCTCTGAAGCTCCACAGACGAGAGTTCCATTCTCTTTCGCAACCAGGTACCCTTGATTGCAAAATACCATGTGCTGCACCGGCTGCGCACCATCTGTACCATCTACCTCGTATGCGCATATTTGCCCACGAATCGGGTATACAGGAATCCGGATGCCGAACGTCCCCTCCAGCTCCTGTGCCCATGCGCCAGAGCATACAACTAGCCGGTCGCCGCCGAACACGCGTCCATCCTCCGCAATTACACGAACTTCATGCTGCCACTCCGTCACAGCGAGCTGCTCTAACTGCTCATGAATCTGCACGCCCATGAGACGGCATGCTTCCTCAAGCGCCTTCACATAATGCGGCGCATAGAGATGGCTCTCTTCTGGCGTAAATAACGCTGCTCGCACATTCTTCGCCAGATGCGGCTCAAGTCGCTGCAACTCAACGCCTTCAACGATGCGCCCCGAAGAGCCGTGCTGTCGCTGCCAATGCAGTCTGCCTTCAAGCGCGAGCAAGTCGGCATCGTGGTAAGCCGCATAGAGGCTGCCCGAGTTCGTATATTCGAACGACTGGCCTGATGCCTTTTTCACGTCAGCCTGCCATTCTGGGTAGAGCCGCAAGCTTTCTAGACATAGCTGAAAGAAAGCATCGGGTCCTTCTACGTTCTCGGAATATGGCGCAAGCATACCAGCAGCTGCACCAGACGCCTGCCCGCCGCAGCGGTTGATTTCCAGCACTGTCACCTCATAGCCTCGCCGTCGCAGCTCGAACGCACAGGATAAGCCGATGACGCCTCCGCCCATAACGATAACTTGCTCTTTCATCCCAAACCTCTTCTCTCACCCGCGATAGGAGTCGCCTGATTAGCTCAGCTTGAACGCTTCGTACCCGCTGCTCGCCGATGCATATTTCTTCTTCTCAATACGACCTGACAAATACGAATGTCGACCGGCTTCAATCGCAAGCTTCATTGCAAGCGCCATTCTAACCGGGTCCTTCGCTTTGGCTACAGGCGTATTCATCAGCACAGCGGACACGCCAAGCTCCATCGCCTGCGCGACATCGCTGACAGAGCCAAGACCTGCATCGACGATAATCGGAACGTTCGCATCCTCCACGATGAGTCCAAGATGGTACGGATTGAGAATGCCAAGCCCTGTTCCAATCGGAGCTGCACCAGGCATTACCGCTGCTGCGCCGGCCTCTTCAAGACGTTTGCACATAATTGGGTCATCCGTGATATAAGGAAGTACCGTGAACCCTTCTTTAACCAGTATTTCCGTCGCCTTAAGCGTCTCAATAGGATCAGGCAACAGAGTGCGCTCATTGGCGCTAATCTCTACCTTCACCCAGTCGCTAAGCCCTGATGCGCGAGCAAGCCGAGCAATACGAACGGCTTCATCGGCTGTCCGTGCGCCTGATGTATTCGGTAGATAGACATAGGATTCATCCTGCACATGCTGCAGAATCGAATCATCTTCTGTAGACTCCAGGTTAATTCGACGTATAGCGAATGTAAGCACCTGTGCGCCAGAAGCTCTAATCGCTTCCTTCTGCACATACGGATTCGGAAACAACCCTGTCCCGATAAAGAAACGCGAGGTTAACGCAATGCCGCCAATTTGAAAACCATCACTCATTTTCCGTTAGCCCCCTCCGACAAAATGAACCAGTTCGATCTGCATATGAGGATGTACCGCTGCCGATGCCCACTGCTCAGCAGTCAACACGGCGCCGCCAGCTTCCACGACAAGCGGTTTACCCGTCAATCCGTAATGCGCTACGACATCCGCAATCGTCTGAACACCGTCAAGCTCATGCTCGGCTCCGTTAATAACCAGCTTCATCATTCAGCCTCTCCCTTGTTTGTAAGCTTAGCGAGGAAAGCTCTGCAAGTACCGCTCACATCACTGCTGCCAACAATTTCGCTCACGGCGCATATCCGAGTTGCCCCTGCGGCGATGACTTCATCCACATTGTTCAGCTTGATGCCGCCAATGGCAACGAACGGAATACCGATCTCCGCAGCCACTTCACGTACGTACGAGACACTAACGGGGTCGACGACATCCGCCTTCGTCGCTGTGCGAAACACAGGCCCGACTCCGATATAATCTGCGCCTTGCTCTTGTGCAAGACGCGCCTCCTCAATAGCATGGGTCGAGATGCCGATGATTTTGTCGCCGACAAGCTTGCGAGCTTCTTCCAGAGTAAGATCGTTCTGGCCTAAATGAATGCCGTCTGCATCCACCTCTAGCGCAATATCGATATGGTCATTCACGATAAAAGTGACGCCATACTTACGCGTCAGCTCCCGAAGCGAATGCGCCTTTCGGAGAAGCTCTTCTCTGCCGCTTGTTTTATCCCGCAGCTGAATAATATCTGCACCGCCGATAATCGCTTCCTCCATAACCTCTACTAAATCCCGGTTCGGGTGAAACTGCTCGCCTGTGATGGCATATAAACGAAAATCATTCATCCACATCAGCCTCCCTTGTTTTTATGCTCCGATATATCTCGCATACAATGTTTTGGCACGAACAACATCGTCAGTTCCTTGCACGAACACGCGACCGTCGGGGAACAGCACCAGACGCTCTCCTTCCGGCAGCTCGGCACGAACCAAATACGCATTCGCGCTCACATTCACGACCGCAGGCGCCAGGCGCTCGCTCCAAAGCGATAGATCAAGCGGACCGCTTCCCGCAAGCTGAACCGTCTCCCGCCCGCATAACGACACGGCCACTTCCGGCTGCGCTGGATCAAGCGCGGGGTACTGCTTTAACTGGCAGCACGGACAATTGGCAGCCGGCTCCCCGAGCTTCATTTCATAATGCCGGTTATGCCACAGGTCGAACGTGAGCAGACTGTTCCTTCGTTTGTCACCAGCGCCTACCAAATACTTCAGCGCCTCAACCGCCTGATAGGAAGCGACTATATCGATGACAGGCGCGATAACGCCGATGGTATCGCATGTCTGACCGCTCGCATCAGCGGATTGAATGAAACAGCGCAGACATGGCGTCTGCCCCGGCACAAGCATCGCGCTCATGCCGTGTGCGCTGACGGCACCGCCATAGGTGAACGGAATTCCTTTGCTAAAACAAGCATCGTTCAATAGAAACCGAGTTTGAAAATTATCTGTTCCATCGAGCACGAGATCCACTCCGTGCAGCAGCTGATCGATATTATGAACAGTGGCATCTGCAACAATTGCCTCCAGCCGAACGGATGAGTTCACTCTCGCAAGCTTCCTCTCCGCTGCAACTGCCTTTGGATAACCATTTTGCACATCGTCTTCGTCATACAGCATTTGACGCTGCAAATTACTCAGCTCCACATAGTCACGGTCTACCAGCCGCACGAATCCGACGCCTGCCCTAACCATATGGTTGGCAAGCACGGTGCCGAGCGCCCCCATGCCAACAATGCACACAGCGCTTTGTCCCAGCTTACGCTGACCCGCTTCGCCGATTGGCGCAAACAACATTTGTCTTGAATAGCGTGTGTCCATTGAATGAGTCTCCTCCTATAAATTGCGGTACAACTCGTCAGCTTTAACATCCTTCGATAGCTGGCCATGCTCCTTCAGCCAATTGATAACATCGCTCCACGACTGAGCGGATTGACTCATGAAAGGCTCATTCCCTGCATCCATAAGCGGCAAAAGAATAGCTAAGCTTTTCTTCTCAACTTCAGCATCCAGCGGGAAATCAGCACTTTGTTGATCCAGCAGCAGCTTTAGCGCTTCATCCGGATGACTTACGGTGTAGGCTTGCCCCTTGCTGGCAGCTTCGATAAACCGCTTGATTGCATCACTGTTCTTCTCCACGCCGGACTCGCTAGCGGTGAGAACCAGCTCGTAGTAATCGGGCACCCCGTACTTAGACGGGTCGAATACGGTTAGCTTCTGGCCTTCTTTCTCCAGCAACAGCTTCTCATGGTTGATGTAACCCCCGATGATCCCGTCCACTTTCTTCGTCGTCATTGACGGGATAAGATCCCAACCAACGTCCACATATTTCACTTTAGACGGATCGCCTCCATCCGATTTCACCATTGTATTGATTAGCTCCTCATCGAGCGGTAGCGATGGATAGCCTACCGTTCTTCCCTCAAGATCCTTGGGGCTTTGCACGCCATCCGAATCACGAACGAACAGTTGGTTCAGCGGATGACGAACGATCGCGCCGACAGATACAATCGGAATATCTTCTGCTCGCGCAACCGCAACCTGCATCTGATAACTGAACGCCAAATCTGCTTTGCCCGTCGACACCAGCTTCAGTGCATCATTTGTATCGGCAGGCGTCTCCAGCTTGACCTTAAGGCCGGCCTCCTTGAAATAGCCTTGTGACTCCGCCGCATATAAGAACGTATGAACTGCATTCGGATACCAGTCCAGCAGAACCGTTAGCTCCGTTTCCCCTTCACCCGACTGCTTCTTGGAGGCACAACCTGCAGCAGCGCCAATCATAAGCGTAACGGCTAGAACCAACTTCGCACTTTTTCTCCAATTACGTAGCATCATTTCAAATCCAGTCTCCCTTTTATCAACTTCTAGTTTCTATTCCTTATTCCTTACGATGGCTCAGCACCAGCTTCTCCAACAATTGAACGGCAAGGAACAACACAATCCCCATTGCCGACAGCAACAGAACACCAGAGAACACCGCTTCACCGCGAAGCATGTTCGACGCCCGCTTCGTATACATGCCAAGTCCGTTCTCCCCGCCAAGCCACTCACCCAGCGTTGCGCCTCCGACGCTGATCGCGGCAGCCAGCTTAAGACCGGTAAAAAATCCAGGCAGCGCGGATGGCAGCTTCCATTTCGTAAATAGCGCGCGATTGCCTGCTCCCATCGTCCGTAACAGCTCCCCGATACCGGCATCAGCGGTGCGGAAGCCATCCGCCGTATTCACTGCAATCGGGAAGAAAGTAAACAGAACAACAACGGCGACTTTACTCCATATTTCATAACCGAACCACATCACCATAATCGGTGACAATGCGATAATCGGAATGGTCTGGGATGCGACGATGAGCGGGTAGATCGTCCGTTTCGCAAGCCTCGAGACGTCGATAATGATCGCAGACGCCACACCAAGAACAGTCGAGATGAAGAGACCAAGCAGCGACTCCCACAGCGTGACACCGAGATGCTTCGTTAATACCGCGCGGTTTTCCCATAGCGACAAGAGCACGTCAGATAGTTTCGGGATAATGTAATGCGGAAAATGAAAGATTCTTGCACTTGCTTCCCAAAGAACCGCAATCAGCAGCAGGAACGCCGCCTCAGGGACATAAGCGGTCATTTTAGCTCTCAAGTCCGTCACCTTCCTTCCGTCCATTCGCGCCTTGCTCCAGCATGGCTAGCAACTGCCGCTTCAAACGGATGAATGGTTCATCGAGCGCGAGCTTATGGCTGCGCGGACGAGGTAGGCTGACTTGCAGCTCGCTCAGTGCTGAAATCGGTGAGCTCGCAGCTACAAGGACTCGGTCGGACAAGAAAAGCGCTTCGTCAACATCGTGCGTGATGAAGAGCACCGTCATGCGGTGCCTCGCGCATATTTGCAGCAGCCACTCCTGCATGCTGATGCGTGTTATCGCATCCAAAGCGCTGAATGGTTCATCGAGCAGCAGCAGCTCGCCTCCGCCAAGCAAAGCACGCAGAAATGAGACGCGCTGACGCATGCCGCCAGACAGCTCGTGCGGATATTTCCGCTCCGTGCCCGCAAGCCCGAACTCGGGCAGAAGCTCCAGCACCTGGCGCTTCGCTTCGCGTTTGCTTACTCCACGAAGCTCGAGGCCAAGCGCGGCATTGTCCAGCACAGTTCGCCACGGCATTAGACAATCCCGTTGCGGCATATAGCCGATACGACCACGTTTTGCCGCTTCCGCAGCTGGCTCGTGGTTTGCTCCAATCGCTATCGTCCCCGTATCTTGCACGAGCAAGCCCGCCACCAGCCGGAACAGCGTTGTCTTGCCGATGCCGCTCGCTGCGAGCATACTGACGAACTCGCCCTCTCGGATGTCGAATTCAAGACCGCTGAATAACGGAGACTCCCCTGCAAAAGCAAAATGAAGATCACTTACTGACAGCGCAAGTGGAGCAATCTCTGAATGCGTTATACTCACACCGGCCACTCCTCTAACCGGTAAGCCATATCCCAAAACATATACTCCAGCTTTGAAGCAACGATGAATCGCTCCTCCAGCTTCGAGAGCTCAGCCTCTGGCAGTCCTTCCGCCAATTCATCCATCAGCCCTATACACCAATCCGCCAGCTCACCAAATTCTTCAGAACTGTACATGAGAATCCACTCGCGGTAGAGCGGATGGTTCAGCGCACCTGGATGGTTCATGAACGATACGCCAATTTCACGATAACTCCACATGCACGGCAGCAGCGCAGCTACAACTTCAGCCAGGGAGCCATGAGCTGCTGTATCCATCAGATATTTCGTGTACGCCACAGTCGTTGGCGAAGGAACCGTCTGTTCAAGCTGCTCACGGCTCACACCGAACTTTTCCGTATATTGGCGATGCAGCTCCATTTCCACATTTAGCGTGTTATGCAGAAGTTCCGCAAACTTAGCCATCGTCTGCACATCCCGAGCTTTCACGCTGCCGATCGCGAACAGTTTGGCATAATCGATCAAATAGACATAATCTTGCTTGAGATAATAGATGAATCGATCAGGGTCAAGCTTCCCCGAACGCAGTTCCGTCAGAAACGGATGCTCGTGACACTTCAACCACACCGGCTCTGCAGCATGGTACAATCTCTCAGTAAATCGACTCGAACTCATATGACAACAGCTCCTTTTGTTACAGGCAACAGAGGCACAGAACGCAAAAAAACCATTCGAGAATATACGAATGGTTGCGAATTAATACAATTCGATACGTTCTCTACGCCAGCATTACCTGGTTCAGATTAACGGTCAGGGAAATACGTTCCCAATCTCAGCCAGACTCCTTCTAGCCCCCGTACATACATATTCAATTACTTTTACTATAAGCGATTAACTAGTAATTCACAATAGGAGATCTCCAATCAAAAAACGCAATACCATTATCGAAATAATGCCGACAACGACCGTTCCTAATAAACTGCGAGAGAAGATAGCTGTCACAAAAGTTGGCAGTGCGGCAAACAACTCTACGTTGTTTCGGATTGGAGAAAGCTCCCCATTCTGTATGAACAATTCTTGTCCGACCAAAGCGGCCATGACTGCGATGGGTACATAATTCAACCAGCGCATGCCCCAATCAGGAATTTGAATGCGACTGAGAAGGATAAGCGGCAGCACGCGTGGTATAAATGTGACGATGGATGACCCCATAATAACGAGCAGAATATCCCATCTTATTTCCATTTTTCCACCACCATTCCTACTGTTGCTGCAATCACTGTAGCCACGATGACGCCAACGCTTGCAGATGACACCAACGTAACTCCTATAACAACGACCACTGCGCTAATTGCAACAATAACATCTCTTACAATCTTCCCCCGGCTCACCATCAATAGAACCAGAAGCCCAATAAACATGGCTGGCAGTGCAAAATCGAGGCCAAGCTTCTGAGGATTCGTAATCCACTGTCCCAAATATGCTCCAGCTATGTTGGCTGCAATCCAGTTCAGATAAGCGGTTATGTTAAGGCCATGCATCCATTTTTCACTCAGTCGTTGCTTATATGAAGTTTGATTAATGGCTACACCGAATGTTTCATCCGTAAGCAATGAACCTACTAGCATGTTCTTTAAAGGAGTAAGATGGCGAAAATATGGTGACAAAGCCGCGCTCAGCAACAAATGGCGCAGATTCACGAAGAAGATCGTTACGATTATTGCCGCTACCGAGCCCTGGGCTGCAATCATCCCGGCAATGATAAACTGGGCGGATCCCGCATAGATAAGGACACTCATCAGTGTAATTTCTATTATGCTGAGACCCGATGTCTTCTCAACAACCCCAGCGGCAAATCCTATACTCAAGTAGCCGAGCAAGGTAGGAATGCAATCTTTCACACCTTGGATAAAATCCCCCGTACCTACAGCTGCCTGCCTATTTGTGTTTGTGTTCTCTTGCATCTTGTGATCCTCTCCGTCGATTTCTTTCTTTTCTACATGTCAGGTTTGTTTATTATAATACACGCCTGTGTGTTATACCACACAGAATTTGCAATAAAAAACTGACATCTTTACGATGCCAGTTTGGATGAAATTTGAGTTATTTTAAATCGCGCGTTAAGGCGTAAACGTAGTCAACCAAACACATTCCTTCTCTACAATCATACGAACAAGATTCTCATGTAGAATTTGTGGTAGAACACGATGCTCTTGGATACTCTCCGTGTAAAATTCAATCCAATAAAACTCCAAATGACCTTCTTCGGAAATAGGTATCCTATGAGATTGTAATTGATCCGAGCTTACTTCAAATAAATGAGTGACTTCATGATGAATAATTCCTTTCTCGTCGGTCCTTTTCGTCTCAACGACACCAAGAAATCGCCCTATTATACAGTCAGCACCTAATTCCTCGACTAATTCTCTCTTTAAAGCTTGTTGTGCGCCTTCCCCTAGCTCAATACTCCCGCCAGGCAGAAAGGAGTGTGCCCCTTTTAAACGAGCGATTAGTATTTTGTTGTTATGTACAATGACTGCACGTGCAATGTGCCGGAATTTGATGTTCGTACTTTCACCCTGAAAATAGTCCAAAGGGAACTCGCCATTAGAATAATAGCGAATGACCTTCCCCTTCGCACTCGCATACTCGATCTCTCTTCTCGTACTAGCTCCAATGTAGCCGCCAACATCGTAGTCGAGCCACATAACGTTATTACGCTCATTAACTTCTCTCCATCTGTTTAATTATGAGAACTATTCAAACCACTGCCTTGGTCCGATGGTATGAAATAATTGATGACTCTCTGCACCCAGAGCATGTTGAATACGCGAAATCGTAAAATCACTTATTGGTCTTGGCAAGTCATCCATACTGAAAAATCTACACGCGGTTACTTCTGCTTGATCTGGCTCTGGCTGCTGACCCTCGACGAGACTACAAGTAAAAACAAAGTGATGCATGTCATGAGCGGGCTCATAATATACACCAGTCATGCGCTCTACAACCACTTCAAGACCCGTTTCTTCAAGTACTTCTCTCTTAGCAGTGTCGGATGCAGACTCATTCAGTTCTGAGAGTCCACCGGGTATTTCCCAGTTATATTTTCCATAGTTATGTTTGACCAACAATACTCGTCCTAATGAATCTGTAATAACAGCTGCTGCTCCAACTGGCTTCTTTGACATGTCATAATCCCCCTAGATTTACTGGAAACCGGTACAGAATTGCTGCTTGTTTTAATTTTATCAATGCAACCTCAACCGATGTTTCGATATATCCAAGAATCTGATCGAACGTGAACACCTGAAGCTTCTCTGCGATTACTTCGGGAGAATAATTCATATCTTCTATGACATGAGGAATAAGCGCTTCGACATCCTTGGACTTCACCTCTACTAAATCAATAACATCGTCGCTATGAAACAGCAACCTGTTCAACTCATCTTTCAAACCGTAATGCTCGAGCAATTGTCCGTTTAGTACACGAAAATCTTTGTGATATTGATTGTACAGCTCTTTATTGGCCTCCATCCGATTACGCAGCCAAGACAGATTGAAGCCTTTTAACCAGATGTCATCAGCGACTAGATGTGTGTAATAGCCTAATATATAGGCACTTGCAGCGTGTGCATTATATTTGTACAGGAACCCTGCATAATCAACACTTCGCGAGAAGTCATGTACATCACCTTGAAAGAAATGCGATTCATTCTTGGTGGAGACAGCATCAGGAGCAATACTGCCTAATAGAAATAGCGTTCGCTCTTCTATCGAAAGACTCTCTGCCATTCGAATCGCAATAATCGCATGCATGATTCTTGAACCCACTTCGACTCCTCCTAAACGGTTAGTTGATCACTGTCCATTATTATCCTTTTTCCTTACCGATTGCTAGTCTCAAGTTTTCTAATCTTGATGGTGGAATATTTAGAAAATTCAGTTGAAATAATCCGCTCTCCAGTCTTATAATAAACAATAAATAAACGGGATGCGTAACTGGCGAGAACGTAGAACACTACGGGGGAGCGTATCTTTCAAACTAGCCGTTCGCCTGGGCAAAGCATTTGGTTAATTCTAACCAAATGCTTTTCTATTTTCTAAGGAGAGTGCCAGGATGTTGTCAGTCAAAAATGTAGCCGTAATCGTGTATGACCAAGTAGATGCGCTCGATGTGACCGGACCGTTCGACACGTTCGCAATTGCTAGTAATTGGGGACAGGACTTCCGTGTGTATACGGTTGCCCTGGAGTCTAAAAATCCTGTCCGAACAATTAGCGGCTTAACGATTCAGCCAGACTTCGCTTCTTGGGACTGTCCGGCCCCGGATGTTCTGGTTGTACCGGGAGGATGGGGATCTCGGAAAGAGATGTATAATGAGAAGCTGACCGGTTGGATCTACGAAACCTCACAGCGGGCTTCGTTTACGTTATCTGTTTGCACAGGGGCACTATTGCTCGCCAAAGCCGGACTTCTTGAAGAATTGCGCGCAACCACTAACAGGCGTGCCATGGATTTGCTCAAGGAAGCAGCGCCGGCTAGCACAATGCTAGTCGAGAACGTCCGATACGTGGATAATGGCCGGCTTATTACATCAGCTGGCGTTACTGCGGGCATTGATGCGGCGCTGCATCTTGTCGCCAAGCTTCTGGGAGAGGAGCGCGCGCTCGAAACGGCATCTAGGCTAGAGCATGATTGGCGCCGAGAGCCATCTGAATGGCTTGCTTTTCACAGGGCAAAGGATGGAGACGTAGATGGTATTCGCTCCCTATTTGTCGACGCTGCAGAGTGGATTCATTCTACGCATGGATTGTGGCAGTGGAGGGCTGAACATTTCAATCGCGAGATGGTCGAAGCTTTTGTCCGAGATCAGGAAGTGTTTGTTGCCACTCTGGGGAATGAGTATGTCGGTTGCTTCTCCATGCACTGGCGAGATAAGGAAATATGGGGAGAGAAATTTCACGAGGATGCAGGCTACGTACACCGGCTATGTGTATCGCGCAAACGTAAGGGAGAAGGAATCGGCCGCGAGCTCATCCACTACGCAGAAAGCTACATTCAATCGAGAGGTAAACGTTGGCTCCGGCTAGACTGTATGTCCGACAATCCGAGCCTGAATGCCTATTATGTCAATTCAGGATTTAGCTTTCAAGGCCTCTATGACGCTGGCATGTGGAGTGCGAATTTATATGAGCGGGAGATAAAAGAAAAAACACCGGCGCGATAGCGTCGGTGTCTTTTCTTTCATGAAACTCCCAGTATCTCTCTAATTATCACTTTCGAGAAAATACTTAATAGTATCCCCATTGGAACGATTGTAAGCAATGCAGTTAGGCTCCTATTTGAGTCTATTCTTGTTCAAGACTACAATTTCTCTCTCGGGAATGAGAGAACGGGGAGCTGTTCTTTCCCATTGAAGCCTTCACATTGAGACAATTGAACATCAATATAATCACGATCTCGTTCATGAAGTCGAACCGACTTACACTCATATACGATCTTGTTCTTATTCTTAGGAAACCAAGCATCTCTTGAATGATCAACGGTCCACTTGATTTCCCTCCCGTTTGTAATGACATCATGAATGACCGGACCACTGTCCATACCTGGTTCAATAATCATTAAGTTGTCACCATGACCCTCATTAAATCGACTTACCATTTCTTCAAGCCGATCCAGATCCGCTCTATCATAATTGATGATAATGGCATGATTATTCGTGGTTTTATTCGTATCGGGCTTTACAACAAGAATGGAGATGACACCAAGCAAAGCGACAATGATTAGGGTCTGCAAAATAACGATCGTTCGATTAATTCTGATATCATTTCCTCCTAGTGCGTAACCATCTAATCTGGCAATACCCAGGTTATTCGCTGCTAGATTAAGGATATCCTTCCAATTCACAGAAATTGCAAAATGCCCGCATAACGAAAAGGCAACCAATCCAATGGATCGGTTGCCCTTCAAATTTCGGTTTATCATTACTCTGCAATCAGCTCCAGAGCATTCAACAGCCCCTGCATATACCCAACGGCATGAGCGCGTGCGCGATGCCCCCATGGTGAATCATTAATAACGCTCGGCACGTGATCGTCCATCAGGAAGCCTGTAAAGCCTGACCTTTTCAGCTCCAGCAACACTTCTGCAGGATGATAGTTTCCTTCGCCAAGGAAGCACTCTTGAAACTTCGGCATCGTACCTTGTACATCTCGGAAATGCACATAACAGATTTTGTTTCTTGGACCAAAATACCGAATCATCTCCATCACATTCGCAGCGCCATAGACCATCTCCGAGCAGCAGCCGAGGCACAGATTCAAGCCCCAAGCATCACTATTTGCAATTGCTTCGGCCCTCTTGAAATTTTCCACCTTATAGAAGATCCTTGCTGTTCCATCTAGCATCGCAACCGGTGGATCGTCAGGGTGCAGAGCAAGCCGCACGCCAGCCTCTTCAGCTACGGGAATTACAGCATTCAAGAAATACGCATAATTGTCCCACATAACCGACTCATCTGGAATTCTCACTTCCCGATTCGCAGCATATTTCACCTGATTGATGCCGCTTGCTGCAGCTTCAAGATCGAAAGCTGTACACAAAGCCCCTCCCCGCCCCGGCTCCGAGGACGTTCGCCAAACGAAGTTCGGCATGAAGTGGTGTCCTAGAACAGGGATTCCAGCTCGCCCCATATGCCGGATGATGGTGCAATAGTTCTCGATTTGCTCATCTCTGCCGGGCAGCCCCAGCATGATTTTATCGTAGAAACGAATCGGGACATTCTCAATGGATTCCAAGAACAATCCATTCTCATCGCAAGTTTTCTTGATAGCAAATAGATCCTCGTAAGTCCAACAATGTTCGCCTGGGATATTCGGGGTGTTAAGCTGGACACTCGTTACTCCTAGCTGCTTGGCATAAGTCATCGTTTCTTGAGTCAGCTCTTGCATTTGACCTAAGGCAATGCGCATGTTCTGCTTCACTCCTAATCACCGTCCAAGTCCGAATTTGGAAGCGTGTCTGTATCATGATGTAAACGTATTCGGCGATTCCCATAAATATCCTTGTCTACACGATTACGAAGATAAAAAAGACTGCCATTTGCTATCGGCAGCCTTCCAGTCTATTAGTGCAAATGGCAGCGGAGTTATCTATCTACTAATGAAGTCCAGCCGCTGCCACTGCGAATCGCATCAATGATTCGTTGATCGCGATATCCCTCTCGGAACGTAGGATAAGCTTGATAAGGCTCGTTCTTGATATCTGCGACAAACTCCCGGAAAAAAGCATTCCATTTATTTTGCTCCTGATTACCTGTTTGAGGGAAGCCTTCCATCAATCGTTCTGGAATGGTCTTTGCAGTCAAGCCTTCAGGGCCAGCGATGCTTATATCATAGGAGAAGACACCTCTAGCATCTATTGTCCCCTTCATCTATATGTAAATATAAGGAATCCATTCGTTCACGTACATCGTTATCGCCTGCGCTACTTCACAATACGCATCATCTCCACGACTGGGCGGCTGTCGCCTGGCAGCACCTTCTCTGCTGCTTGCAACTGGGACGAGCCGTCTCCATCTAGAAAAATGCCATCTACGAGCTGCACGCTGCCCAGCTGTTCAAGTATCGCCGTTCGGAAATCTGCCAATGTCCCCTTCGTGCTGCTGACGATCAGATAGAGCTTCCCTTGACGGTCATAGACCGCAGCGCTGCGAAGATGATCGTTATCCATGAGCGGCGCATTTTCCAGCATCGCTCGTCCTTGCCAAAGATCATCCTTTCCGAGGCTCATACTAATACCGCCTTGCGCCCAGAAGTGTAGTGGATCGCTCACTCTCAGCTCAGAAGCCTTGCTCACGATCTGCACAGTAAGCTTGTTGCTCACGCCGTCCCAGACGAGCGTGCCGCGCGGGAATTTGGTATTCTCATCCCCCGCCCCGTATTGCCCCTTCGCACCGCCGACTGGCTGACCGTTCATGATCGCCATGCTGAGCAAGCTCGTATCATAGAAGAACCCGCCATTCACACCGTAATAATCGGATAAGGCGAGATTTTGCCGAACAATCTCAAGCGATATATTCGATGGATCGGTCTGCAGCATATGCAGCTTGAATCCGTTCGAAGCCACTTTCTCCATATATTGATACTCCTGCGCCGGGAAACGAGCCACATGAGGGCTCGCATGGCTATTTAGCATTTTCAACATGACTACTAGCAGAATCGCTAGCACGAGCAGAATCCCGCCGGTTATGACTGCAACTCTCACGATACGAATCCGTTCTGACACTTCAGTTCCTCTTTTCTTGACACTCTATCATCACTTGCTAGCGAATCTAGTATATCGAATTCGGCTATCATCTACAAAATTATAGAATTGGAAACTTTTAGTGTAACAATTCCAGATCTTCCATCGTCTATATCGGCAGTTAGTCAGAACATTACGAAGAAGGTCAGGTGAATATACGTTGAAAATATCGCTAAAACCGCGTCGCATCTTACTGTGCGCACTCGCCGCCTTATCCCTCATACTGCCCGTTGCTGGCGCAGGCATAGGATCCACTGTGCATGCTGAAGGTGTTCAACTGAACGCTTATCCAAGCTATCTCGAGAAGACACCGATGACGAAGCCGCTATGGACCGCCAAGATCGACCATGAGCTTTATATGCCGAACGGCCCAACGTTTTCAGTAGAAGGCAACATCCTCGTCTATTTGCAGAACAAGCATCTCGTCTCCGCCGATGTAGCTAGCGGGAATCCAATGTGGACGAGCAAAACAAACTACACAAATACCTTTTTCCTACACAATGGCATCATCTATGCGCTGGGCGAGGATCGCGTGCTCTATGCACTGAACGCCCAGACCGGCAAGAAGCTCTGGATGTCCCCGCTCGGCAAGACCAATCTCGTCCAGATGAAATTTGATGACAAACGAATCTACGCAAGCTACCAAGAAGCATTATTCGCACTCGATCCGGCAACCGGCAAGAAGCTCTGGATGGTCGATAAAAGTGAAGCCTACGCGATTAATGATTTGACTCTTGTCGGCGATACTGTTGTTCAATCGTACATCGAGCAAGGAGCGATCTCTCACGATAATTTATATGGATATGACGCTGCTACCGGCAAGGAGAAGTTCGGTTTCGGTTGGGCATCGAATCCCCTTGCTGTGGAAGGCAATCAATTATGGGTAAGCTCCTATAATTTCATGGCGGAAGATCCGCTCACGACTCACGTACTCCAGATCAACACGGACACAGGGAAGCTGGTCAAAGACCAAATCTATGATGTGAGCAAAATCAATGCCGAAATCTCGACTTCATCACCGAACGATCCCTATACAAGAATTACGAAGCTGGCGATGGACGGTCCATGGCTCTACATCGGCGTGAATGATGTCGTATATCGCTATCATCGGGATGCAGATCCGAAGAAAGGCCCACCTTTTGTCTATAACCATTTGTACCAAGGGACGCTTGGTAAGTGGATTCTTGGTCCAAGTGACGGCTACATGCAATTTGAAGGAGTGGTAGGACTGACCTCGCTCTCAATGTTCGATCTGACCAAGCCAGATATCAATTACTGGAGCAATGGCGCTGTCTCGCGTGTCGATCGCATCGGCGGCGGCATGTTCATCGGACTGCAAAATGGTCATTTCCTCATCTCACAGTTAAGCACAGGCAAGACCCTGTTACACGGCCAAACATCGGCATGGATGTTTAATCGCTTCGCCGTAGCCGGTAACATTGTACTTGTTCAAGCGGAGCATCAATTGCTCGCCTACCCGCTGCCAGCTGCAGCCAAATTCGCACCGACACACAACCTGATTATCAAGGATGAGAAGGCAGATATTGTCGTGGATGGCGTCAAGCATACGATCTCGCCAGATGCCGCGTTTGTGAACAATCAAGTGTTTGTCCCATTCCGTGCCATGTTCGGCCTATTCAACGGAACGATCAGCTATGATGCCGCGACCAAATCGGTAACCGCCTCTGCGCTAGGCAAGAAGATTCAACTCACATCGGGCAATGCGCTCGCGACATTAGATGGTGCCAAGCTCGGGCTGAGCGAAGCGCCGCTTGTGTATCACAACACCGTATACGTCCCTCTTCGAGACATCAGCACGATGCTGGGAACCACTGTCACATGGAAGAACCACACCGTCTTTATTTCAACAAAGCCAGTAGCGGCAGCCAAGTAGAGATACAACAAAAGGGAAGCTGGGCATGATGCCTAGCTTCCCTTCTTTCGCCTTATGGATGAAATGACCTCCAGAACTCGCCATTCGTATCAATAATGCTGCGGATCTCTGCAAAAGGGATCGTGAACGTCGGGAATCCCGCAGCATACGGCCCAATATCGTAGGGATTGAAGTAAAGATGCAGCGCATTCTCGGTAACGAAGAACGGTTGATCAGGGCTGATGCCTTTGTATGTGTCTGGGAATACATACGAATATTGCGGATCCTCCTTAATCTGCTTGCCGACGATATCGCTGAGCACCTTCACATAATCGCTGCCCGGCTTGAACAAATCCTTGAGAGCAAACATATGACCTGACACCAAATTCAGAATCGCATAGACTTGTGTCGGCATCCCATGTGCAGCGCCAAACGGGAAGTTGTAGCCGGTAAGCTCCAACTGCAGCAATTGATGCTTGAAGAAAGAGACGTCGAAATCGCCGGTGTACGAATAGTCCAGCCGCTCATTCGCAGGAATCGGCTTCACCTGAGACATCTCTCTTAGCTTCGCATTCACGTTTCGCATCGCAGCTTGATCGGTCATCCCATCGACCTGCGGATAATAGACGAGATAGTCTGGATTCGGATTGAACTTCACTTCTTTAACGACATACGGTGGCGCAAGCGGAATGACTACATTTTGCTGCCAAATCATTCGCCCTGCACGATTGCGATAAGAGAGCCGCTGATCGACAAAAGCTTTAATGAGATTGCCTTCTTCTACGGTTAGCGAACCTCGGCCTGGCACTCGCGGATAGCCTGGAGCGGCTTTGCCCGTGCGGTCAATGAGGAATGTGTGCTTCGTATCCGACACCGATGCAAGACCGTTCTGATATTCCGTTACATCATTGTAAATGAAATCAGAGAGCCGTTTGCCGTTCCAATCCGCAATCGCATACATGGAGCCGATGAACGGCTGCTCCTTATCAATCGCGTTCCCGAGCGCGAACCGCTCCTCGCCTAAGCTTCGCACATCGTTATAGATCGGCTCTACGATATAGGCGCCTTTCTTATTGATGACGCCGTACTCGGAGCGGAAGTCTGCGGACGTATTCACAACCGCTCGGCCTCGCTCGAATGGCATGGCGGCGTAATACGTCGGCTGGATGATGATTTTACCGCCCTCGTCGATATATCCGTATTTGCCGCTTAGTTCCCGTTGGAACGCGAGTAACCCATCTCCATACGGACCAACGTAAGCAAACGGATAAGTCGCAAGCCGCCTGCCACTTGGATTAATGAGCGCATATTCATTCTCCTTAATCTTCACGACTGCGCGGCCGTTCGTGAAATCCGTCGCATCCTCGTACTGCGCAGGTATCACTTCATTGCCACCCGCGTCAAGATAACCATATAAGGATTGCCCCGAGCCATCCGGCGAATCCTTTGTCAGGTAGAAGAGCGACCGCCCCCCATGCATATCTGCTATATACGGATACGCGCGCTTCGTGAGCACCTGCCCGCTCTCATTGATCATATGAAATCCTTGCTCGTCGATAGCCGCAGCTCGCCGTTCCGAGAACGGATAAATCGAATCGTAGATCGGCTGGACAACATATTGCGCTGAGGCGTTAATGAGCCCCGTTCTCCCTTTCTCCGTCACAATCGCAAGCCCATTCTTTTGAAAATCATTCGCATCGTCGAAACGAACCGGAATCTCCATTCTACCGTTGCTATTGATGTAACCCCATTTGGTTCCGCCAATTCGTTTCATTGAGGCCGGAAACAAAGCAACCGCCCGCGACATGCTCGCCCGGTACTGTGCGTCGGCAAGATACTCCCAGTAGATAGGGGCGATTGGATACCGCCTAGTCAGCTGATCATAATAACGGGCAATATTCGGATAGTAGTCGGCGTAAGCATCCGGTGCTTCTACAAATGTATTGCCGTTCCACTTCACGACATCAACCCGATATGCCTCACCGGATTCATAGGACCAGAGTGCAAAACAGAGCGAATCAACATTTTCGTTAAGCTCGTTAGTTCGCGTTTCGGGGAGCGGTTCCAAATAGCTGTAATACATATCCGCAGGCGCAATATCGACCAAGCCATCATCGGTCCACTCATAGACGGATAGCTTCGAATATTCAGGGCTAACCTGCCAGCCGATGACTAAGTTGTTCGAGCTCGCACGCGTAATAGGCATGGAGGTCATGAGCGTCACGCCATAGCCAGGCGCCTTCAGTCCTGTTGCCCGCTCCCATGCGCCATCCCTGTAGCGAAGCTCAAGCAAATGGAGTTCGCCGTACAATCGGAACACCATGACCGTCTCCGGAATGAGATCTTCATTCATATCAACTGCGCAAATCGCTGCTCGCGGTATCGTGCTCTCAATAAACTCCAGCTCCGCGCCATACGGCAAAAAAGCGCTGGCAAACTGGATAAGCTGCTCGTTATATAGAGACATTTTCGCAGCATCCTCCCTTTGTCTTACGCATGCTTCGCCTTAATCGTATGCAGCAGCAGGGCAACTTAGTAACTTTTTAGAGGTTTTGGTCTTGTGCAACATAGTTGGCTTGTCTAAACGATATTGACCCCGTTAAACTGTCCTTACCCGGAGCAACACTGTTTCTCTAGACCCACACGAATTTCGTTCTATATAATAAGGACTCAATACACGCATGGTTCGGGGGAGACGTAGTGGATACAGGGTTAAAGAACAAAACAGCCGAATATGGCGCATGGATCAGCATTGGTGTCTATATCGTGCTCTCCTTGCTCAAGATTGGAGCAGGCTGGCTCGGAAATTCAGAGGCGCTGCTAGCTGACGGCCTGAACAATACATCGGATATATTCGCATCGCTTGCGGTGCTAATTGGACTTCGGATCTCGAATAAGCCAGCGGATGCCGATCATCAATACGGTCACTCACGTGCCGAAACGATTGCCTCGATGGTTGCTTCCTTCGTCATGTTCGGTGCTGGCATTGAAGTGCTTAGAAGCGCTTTTGTCAAAATCGTTCAGAAGGACATCGCTTCACCGGATATGTTTGCGGCTTGGGTAGCCGTATTCTCGGCTGTCGTGATGTATGTGGTCTATCGCTTTAATAGTCGACTAGCTCAGCGGACACAGAGCCACGCGCTGAAAGCAGCCGCACTCGATAACCGCTCTGATGCCTTCGTTAGCTTGGGTACATTTATCGGCGTCATCGGCGCGGTTAACGGCCTTCCTTGGCTGGATGCAGCGACCGCTATTATCGTTGGCTTGCTTATCTGGAAGACGGCATGGGAGATCTTCCGCGAAGCGACGCATATGCTGACAGACGGCTTCGATGAGAATGAGCTGGAGAAGTTCAAGGAGACGGTTCTCGCGCTGGATGGTGTTGAAGGAGTAAGGGATATTAAAGGGCGCGTGCACGGCAATCAAGTCTTCGTGGATGTGATCATTGAAGTGGATCACGAGATGAATGTACTGGAGAGCCATGAAATTACGGAGCATGTAGAGAGCGAGCTGCTTGAGAAGCATCAGGTCATGCAAGTGCATGTTCATATTGAGCCCTTTATACAGAGCGAAAGACTAAGCAAAGCTTAGTCTTTCGGCGGAGTGTCCGTGGAGGCGTTGATGGGGCGGGTGACGAAAAAAGAACAATCCCGTTTTGACAAAACGTTGATTGCTCCACAATCTAAAGCAAGAGACTAAGCAAAGTTGCTTAGTCTCTTGTCGTTCTATAAAGCTAATCTTGCTTCGTTTCGATGATGGCGTTATCGCGAGTGAACTCATCCAGGAACGTACCAAAGTTATAGCTCGGCGCATAGCCAAGCTCTTGCTTCTCTCGGGAAAGCTCGGCGGGATGGATCGTTTCCGGCAGATTGAAGCCATACTTTTCAATAATTCCTCTCGCGCCAGGATAGAGCTTCTCCCACATATCCACTCGGTTACCTTGTGCATAGGCAATGACGTCTGCTTCGGTGAACCGATCATCGCGAACAATATGGTACGCGCCAAAGCGCTGCTCACACGTTGTCGCTTTCACAACCGCTTGAATAACATCGCGGCGATCTACTCCGCCATGCAGTAGTCGCTCCCCGTAATGCTTGATGGAGCGGAAAGGTGTGAAATCTGCGGGACGCAGCATGAGTACTTCTATGCCGTGCTTACGATGATAGAACTCGCATACCTGCTCGCCAAGCTTCTTCGTATACGCGTAGAAGTCGTCACCGAAGAAGGACATGCTTGACAGCCAGACGACACGGCGCACATTATTGCGTACAGCCGTTTGGAACATCTCGAACGTACCGGTGACATTGAGGTCGTAGAACTCTTTTTCGGTAAAGGTGCCCATATGTATGCCATGATAAGCAGGCGTGTGGATGATGACATCCACGCCTTGCGCTGCCTCATCAAGCGCATGTGGCTCTCTCACATCTGCGGTAAAGAACGGCTGCGACGCAGCTCCTTTTGGCGAGGCGATATCCGACAGCCGAATGTCATGCTGCTGTGGCAGCGCTTCCAGTACACCAGTGCCAACACTTCCGGTTGCCCCTGTAATGAGGATTTTCATACGAATAGCTCAGCCTCCTTCACATAATTAAGCGAGATTCAACTTCATGGTCCATGACGTCCCTTCGGCTACCTCGCAACGCTCGAAACCGAGACGATGATACAATTGAACGGCATGCGTATTTGCCGGATCTACGCTAAGCGAAATCGCCCGATAACCATCCGCCCGCGCCAGTTCAATGACCGCCTGCATGAGCGCGCTGCCAATTCCGTGCCCTCGATGACCCGGTGCAATCGCAATACCAAGCTCTGGGGTCTCGGCGTCGACATAGCCATAACCTTTATTAACCTCATTAAATAATCTGAACCAGACAGCACCTACTAGCTGCCCATCTAATTCGGCAAGTAATGCAGCATCTCCTGCTCTGCCCCAACCTTCGTTGTACTTCCGAATTGCCGGCGCATTCAACAGTTCGTCCTTCGACGGCTTATTCACTACAATATGAATGGATTCGTAATGCATATCCAAAAAAAAATCAAGCTCAGACAGCTGCATCGGCCGTATGTGTAGCATCGATTATCACATCCTTCGTTCGTGCTCGAGACTATCTACATATTACCAGATGTGGCGAGCTTATCAAGCCGATACTGAAGGCGGTTCACCGCCTCTTTACGAGCTGTGAGTCGGTTTTTCCGACTCACAGCTCGCTTTGACCGCCTTTTCGCGCCTGAGAGTCGGATTTTTCGACTCTCAGCACCCAAACCCTCGCGGTCAGCGCCTCCTTACGAGTTGAGAGTCAGTTTTTCAGACTCTCAGCTCGTTTTGACCGCCTTTTCGCGCCTGAGAGTCGGATTTTTCGACTCTCAGCACTCAAACCCTCGCGGTCAGCGTCTCCTTACGAGCTGAGAGTCACTTTTTCTGACTCTCAACTCGTTTAGAACGCCTTTTCGCGTGTGAGAGTCGGATTTTTCGACTCTCAGCACTCAAACCCTCGCGGTCAGCGTCTCCTTACGAGCTGAGAGTCACATTTCCAGACTCTCAACTCGCTTAGAACGCCTTTTCGCGTGTGAGAGTCGGATTTTTCGACTCTCAGCACTCAAACCCTCGCGGTCAGCGTCTCCTTACGAGCTGAGAGTCGCTTTTTCTGACTCTCGACCGGTTTTGTTCATGAGAGAGCATATTTGATCTCTCAGCAACCCAAACCGCCACTTTCGATACACGAGAGAGCGTATTTGCTCTCTCAGCTCTACTTTCGCTTTCTCACATCTGGTTTTGTTCACGAGAGAGCATATTTGCTCTCTCAGCAACCCAAACCGCCACTTTCGATACCCGAGAGAGCGTATTTGCTCTCTCAACTCTACTTTCGCTTTCTCACATCTGGTTTTCGTTCACGAGAGAGCATATATGCTCTCTTAGCATCCAAACCGCCGCTTAAGATACCCGAGAGAGCGTATTTGCTCTCTCAGCTCTACTTTCGCTTTCTCACATCTGGTTTTCGTTCACGAAAGAGCATATATGCTCTCTCAGCTCTCAGCTCTCAGCTCTCAGCTCTCAGCCTATGTTCCCGCTCAGTTGCGGTTTATTCTGCTCACGATAGATCACATGTGTTCTCTCGACCGGTGATATAGCCGTCTTCATTTATTTAACCTCATTAACTAACAACAAGCTTTACCGGTTCGCCCGCAGTCATGCGCAGCTCCACAGTCGCAACTCCTGCAGTTTCTTCATAAACCACCTTCGCCGACTCATCGTTTAAAAGTACGATCGGCAGATGCGCCGCTTCAAGCACGAGCCGGCACGTGCCAGCCCCTTGCAGCTCGGCGCGAATCTCGCCCTGCTTGAAGCTATAGCTCGTCATCGTAATGCCGTATCCATGCTTCACACTCACCGGATACTTGCGTTCCTTCACACGATGCACGACTACACTCACATCAGCCCCAATCGCGCCCGCCCCATAACCATCCTCCGGCAGCTTGTTCGTCCCCTCAACCCGCTTGCCGTCCACCTCAATCGCGTCCACGTAACATCCGCTGCCCCGCAGCTCGATATTAAATCGCCGCCCCCGATAATGCAGCCCTTCCAGTCGCATTTCTTCGCCGTCATACGGATAGAAGGTCAGCCCGCCTGCCTCCATACCGACCCCAACAACGCCATGAATGGCCGCTTGATACCAGCCGCGAATCGAATAGGCGTGCCAGGTGCCTTTTGTCGTATTCCAGCGGTCTACCTCCGGCTCATCTGTATCCAGATAACACGAGATGCCCTCCGGACATGTAAGCTTCTTCGTCCAGTAGCTGACCCAGCCAACCCACTGATCTATTAGATCCTTACGGTTCTGCCCATTAATTAAATGCATAAAATATTCCCCAGTCACCGGCAACCAACAGTGCAGCTGGTTTGCATCCATATCGAATGCCTCCGACCAGACTGGAATCTCGCGGAGCCCTGCCTTGCATACGATATTTTGCTCGAAGAACCGCAGCGCTTGCTCGTTCACGCCTGCCATCAGTTCACCGCAGAAGAAGTTCTCCCATTTGACCGCATTGGAGTTGTAAGAACTCCGCCGTTCAAGCGTCACTGCATCGACGGAGCTTACGACAAAACCGCGCTGCTCATCGAAGAACAGAGGTAGATAATGCTTCTCGATATTCCGATTCACACTATCTGCTAGCGCACGCGTCTCCTGCTCATTTAGCAGCTCCGCGATCATTTCCATCGAACGTGACGCACAGTAGAAGATCGTATTGTTCAAGCTGCTAATATCATCGCCCGTCTCCTGCATGTACATCGGGAAGTCCGGGAACAGTGAAGCTCCTTTGCTCAGTCCAAGACCCTGAACTTCCATCTTCAATATCCGTTCATAGACGCTTCTGGCAAAAGCAAACCGAGCCCGCAGTTCCCCCAACTCTCCCGTGATCGTGTAGTACTGGTGCAGCAGCGTGATATACATGCTCTGCGCCGGAAGCGCGCTGACGCTTGCGAGCGACATATCATGCCGGAAGCTATGACCAATGCCGTATTCCGCATCAGCCGTCTCCTCGTAGAAGCGCAGCATATCACGGATGAACCGTTGATCGCCCCAGTAGAGAGACGCGAGGTTGCTCGTCATCCCGTCCCAGCCCCAAACCCAGTAGTTCGTATTCTTCGCTTTGATCGCACCAGGCGTCTCTAGCACTTTGCAGGACTCATGGTACATCGGCGCAAGACTGATGAAATCGTTCAAGTCCTTATAGGGACTAACTAATACTGGGCTCGTATTGCTTACTTGCTCATATCGCTTCAGCTGCCCTTCCAGCACGACGCCAACATCGGCACTCAGGCGACCAACCGTCTCGACCGCCAGCCCCTCTGTATGCGCAAAACCGATTACGAAGCTGTAGGAGCGATTCGGCACCAGAGCAGACTGGCTTGTCAGTATATACTTCGTGTGGATGCTACGCTCCTGGTATTGCAGCTGGAAGTCGGCTCCGACCGCCACAAAAAGCTCACTCGGCGTCTGATCCTCCTCACGCTCGATATCCATATTATTCAGGTTGATCTCGTTGCCCTTCACCGGCTGCTCTCGCGGGACGTCCCTCATTGAACCGAGCAGCATGTTTGAATCGGCTGCGAATTCAAAATCGCGCCAGTGCCGCCTCGAGCCCCGATCCCCGTAACGCAGATCCTGAAGGTCATCCGTAATTAATCCGAAGTCTTTATAAAATTCAAGCTTGAACTTGTACCCCTCCGGCAGCTCAACACCAGTCGTCACTTGAAAAATAATCGCTTCCCCAGCCGCGAACACAAGGTGCGTCACTTTCGCATCTCCATCCAACTTCCATTCGGACTCCACGCCGCAAGGCCACAACGTCGTCCTGCCGTACTTTGGCTTCAGAGTAACGCCGCCCTGCTCCAAATAATAACGGAAGCCATCCCATAACCGCTGCAAGAAGATCGTATGGCTCCCTCTCGTTTGATACTTGCTCCGATAATCAACCTGCGTCACCGAATTTCCATCATATTGAAACGAAAGCCTGCCATCGGAAAACCAGCGAGGCAACTCGGGAATTCCAGCTTCGCTTTCAACGATACCGCGATTCACTAGATAGCTCATCTCTTATCATCATCTCCCAGTCCGAGTGTAAAGAAGTTTACTACTTAGACCGTATCAAAGCGGCACCATCCGAACAAAGTGACTATTCCGCATATAGGTGGTCTAATCCGGCATAACGATCGTCGCTAAGCATATTCGAACACCTTTATGTGCAATGCGCGCTAGTCGCTGCTCAGCCTTTGCCTTATAGTGAAAGTAAGCCATTCTAAGGAGGGAATCTATTGTCATGCTAGTAGAAGCAGCAGGATTATTCGACTATCGCTTGGAAAATAACGCCGAGGATACGAGCCCCTTTCACACCGAGCTCACCGTGGAACCGTCGAACGAGCCAGGCATCGAGCTTGTCCATATCCGAATCCATTCAGACAATGCGGCTGTTCCAGCACCGATTCGCCTCAAGTGGCGGATGCCGATTGTGGATGTTCAGGGTCAATGGCATCCGACCGCCATTTATAACAAAGGATTACGCGCCGATTGGTCGCAGCCGTTCGAGTCGAAATCAACGTATTCCGCTCCGGTATGCTGTCTCTTTAGCGGGGATGGTGGCAATCGGCTTACTTTTGCCTTCTCCGATGTACTTAATGTCATTAAATATGATGCAGGCGTAAATGAGGAATCTGCTTACTTCCACTGCTACATCGCCATGTTCGACACGCCAACGACGCCAATCTCCCACTATGAAGCTACACTAAGAATCGACATGCGCAGCCACATCCCCTACTACGAAGCGCTCCAGCACGTAAGCGATTGGTGGAGCACCTTCCCGGAGAACAAGCCTGCCAAGGTACCACCTGCGGCTACGCAGCCGATGTATTCGACATGGTATAGCTTCCATCAGAATCTCTCACCAGAGGCTGTCGAGGAGCAATGTGCAGCAGCAAGCAAGCTGGGCTGTGAAACGGTCATCGTCGATGACGGCTGGCAGACGGCGGATAATGCGCGAGGCTATGCGTATTGCGGGGATTGGCAAGTATGCGCGGAGAAAATTCCGGATATGCGAGCACATGTCGAGAACATTCATAAGCTTGGCATGAAATACATCCTCTGGTATTCCGTGCCGTTTGTCGGGAAGCATAGCGAGGCATGGGTCCGATATGAGAACAAGCTGCTCTATACGATTGACTACTTGGATGCAGGGGTCCTTGATCCGAGATATCCAGAGGTTCGCAGCTACTTAATCGAGGTTTACGAGAAAGCATTGCTAGATTGGGATCTTGATGGGTTTAAGCTGGATTTTGTCGATGTGTTCCACCAACCAGAGCAGGAGAACCCTAGCAATGCTGAGGGCCGGGATGACATTTCGGTTGCACAGGCTGTGGATATGCTCCTCAGCGAGGTCATTGCGCGGCTGAGTGCCATCAAGCCTGACATCATGCTCGAATTCCGTCAGAACTATATTAGTCCGCTCATGCGCAAATACGGCAATCTATTCCGGGCAGCGGATTGCCCGAACGATGCGGTTCAGAACCGAATGCGCACTCTCGATATCCGGCTGCTTTGCGGCAGCACAGCCGCACACGCCGACATGATTATGTGGCATGCCGATGAGCCGGTCGAGAGTGCAGCGTTGCAAATAATCAACGTCCTATTCGCGGTGCCGCAAATCTCCGTGCGCCTCACAACTCTGCCTGAGCAGCACGCTGAGATGGTCGCTTTCTGGCTCGCGTTCTGGAAGGAGCACCGCAGCACGCTGCTAGGCGGCAAGCTTGCGCCTCATCACCCGGAGCTGCTCTACCCGCTCGTAACGGCAACGGGCAGCAATACGTATATTGCCGCCTCTTATCAAGAGAACCTTATTATCGCGCTGCCAGAAAGTCAGCCACTTCCGCCGCAGATCATACTGATCAACGGCACATGTACAAGTAGGCTCGTCATTGAACTCCCGCAGCAGCAAAGTGCCACAGCAACGGTCACCATCAAGAACTGCCTCGGTCACATCGTTACCGAGTACGCCCTAAGCTGCACGCCGGGCATTCATGCGATTCCAGTACCGCCGGCCGGACTCGCAATCATCACGGCCAACTAACGCCAATTTACTCCGTAATACTCTTCAGCCCTTCCCGCTTCCGGAAGTCGCTCGGCGTAAAGCCTGTATAATCCTTGAATATCCGATAGAACGCTCTCGGGGTGGTATAACCAAGCCGCTCCGAGATATCCCCGACTTTATCGTCACTGTGAACGAGCAGACTCTTCGCCTTATTAATCTTGGCGAGCACAATTTGCTCTCCTAAGCTAAGCCCAGTCACCGTCTTGCAGATCCGGCTGAGGTAAGCGGGATGCATATACACCTTCTCCGCAATCGACTCTAGCGTAATATTTTCCTCAATATGCTCCTCAATATAGTGCAATAGCTGCTCGATCATCTCCGTATGGATATGCGTCTTCTTCTCGCCTAGCTTCTCATAGAGCCGCTTCGCCATCGTCATCATCTGCAGCTTCAACTCTTCCATCGTGGATAGCGTCGCCGCACTCTCGTTGATATAGAAATGCTTGCCGAACACATCCGACAGCTGCAGCGAGAACTCCACACACAGATCTGAGAGACTAGCCACGTATTGCAAGAAAATATACTGCACATCCGACTTTGTAATGCCGATGTACGATACTTTGTGGATCATTTCGGTCAGTGTAGCCTCGATTCTCTCCCACTCATTCATGCGGAAGTGAATCTTAATCTGCTCCTTGACCACGTTCCATTGAATCGAATTCGAGTCGAACATAAGATGGTTATCCATCTGCGCGACGCTCGGATAGTGGATGATACTGCTTTTGCCAAAATACACATTATACGAAATTGCCCGAATCGCCTGATCGTAGCATGACTTGATCTCGTGAACAGCGCTTGCCGGCTCGCTAATGCCGATGCTGACCGACAGATGCAAGTAGCCGACGATCTGGTTCTTCAGCTGCTTGCACAGTTCAATATGCTGCTCATGATCGGTACGCTCAGAGCTGTAATTGAAGACGACAGCAAGTCGGTAAGGCTCAAGATGTCCGGCCACCGCAGCTCCCTGCTCTCCTAGCACTTCCTCCGTAATATTCTCCACTGCAAAATATAACAGCTGCTGCTCAAGCTGCGTGTACTTCGCCTTGAACGCATTCACATCTTCGATCTCGACCGTCATGACAAGGAAGCGGTCATGCGGGAATTGCAGTCGCAGCTTGCTCGGCACTTCGAGCGACTGGTAGCCAGCCATATCACCAGTTAGCAGCAACGCCAGCTGACGCTGCTTGAACACATTCTGGTTGCTGCGAATCATATTGAGGTATGTCTTATTTTCTTGGTTCATACGGGTGAACGCCTGCTCCAAGTAATTGATTTCGTTCATATTCGGCGCCGTCGCCAGCGAATCGCCATTCATGCCACGTATATAGCCAAGCAAGTTCCTCAGCGGCGTGTAAATGTTCTTCGAGCTCATCCATGCTGCAAGCGCGCCAAGCACGACCAACCCCAAGCTGATGAACAGAATACTGTTCAATACGCGATCACTGCTCTTCGTCAGAGCATGCTTCGGTATGACGTAATCATATTGCAGGCCGGAAGATGCTGATCGCTGCGAAATAACGACATAGTCTTTTTTTGTACTCGGATCTTGACTCGCTTGAAACATGCTCAAGTTCTGATCGGACAACATCAGTCCCTTGGAATTGCGAACGAATAAGCTGCCGTATTCGCCTGCCTGCACCGGATGCGTAATGCTGCTCGCATCGACGTCTACAGCGATGAACCCTTTTACGGACGCGGTGGGTCCATATTTGAAGATATATGTCAGCACCTGCTGGTTGTCAGCTGTCGGACGAAGGACCAGCTCATTGGACTGCAAATTATCATCCTTCTGCGTCACCATCTGCATCAGGTTCTTATCGACTTGATTCCGATAATCATCCATCCCGTAGATCGAGATTCCGCCAACCGAAGTAATGACCTTCTTCGAGGCGAGATCAATAATAGCGAAGTTCTTAATATGTTTCTGATACGCCTGCCGCTTCCGATCAAGCGCGATGCGAACGTCAAGAAAGGCTGAAGAGTATGGCGTCTTCGCCATCACATCGCTGTAGTAGCTGAAATTGATCATGATTTCGTATATAAAGGAGCGCATCTGCTCGAAAGTAACATCGTTGCTACTCGCAATTTGTGTCAGCAGCTGCTCGCTATAATTCTCGCTCTGATGTTTCGCATTCGTAATCGAAATTTGGTAAGAGAACACACTGGAAATTAGAGAAGGGATAATCGCGATGCTTAGTAGAATTAGAAGCAGCTTGGCGTATATATTTTGGAACCAGCGGGACTTGAGCTTCATGATTAGACCCCTTCCATATCTATACTTTATCGTAAAAACAGCTATAGGAAGACCGACTAAAGCGTCGATCTCCCCACCACTTTGAACCAAGAAACTAACCTTTTAACGATCCGAGCGTAACCCCTTTGACAAAATATTTCTGGATAAACGGATAAATAAGCAGCGTCGGCAGAATGCCCACCAGAATAACAGTAGAGCGTACTTGGCTTGGCAACACCTGACTATTCGTCGCTTTAACGAAGCCGGACAGGCCGTCTATTTCGCTATTCACGACGTATTTCTTCAGAATGAGCGGCAGCGTGTACTTATCGGTGTCATTTAAATATAAGTAAGGTGTGAACCAATCATTCCAGAACATAACCGCGAGGAAGAGTGCCACCGTTGCAAGCACGGGCTTCGAGAGCGGAAGCACGATTCGGGTGAAGATCGCAAAGTCAGAGGCTCCGTCGATAACCGCGGCCTCCCTGACCTCGCTCGGAATCTGCTTGAAGAAATTGATGAGCAGAATAATATTGAAGGCGGCGACAAGACCTGGAACCCAGAGCGGAATCCATGTATTCATAAGGTGTAGGTCCTTCGTCAGCAAGTAGCTTGGAATGATCCCACCTGAGAAGAACATCGTGAAGACGATAAACATAGTGAAGAAACGGCGGAACGGATAGTGCGGCAGCGACAAGACATAGGAAGCGCAGGAGGTGAGGAACAAGCAGCCGACGACCCCGATTGCCGTTACTGCCGCGATATTCAGGTAACTGCGCCAGAATAGCGTATCTTTAAGCAGCCCCTTATACGTATCCAGCTGGAAGCCTCGCGGCCAGAACATGAATCCGCCTTTACTCGCCTCGATCGGATCACTGAAGGATAAGGAGAATGTATGCAGAAACGGGTAAATCATCGTCAAGCATAGCAGTGTCATAAACAGATAGTTCAAATAATCGAAGACGTTCATCTTCTTGTTCAGCATCGCCTCATCCCTCCTCCTACCAAAGTGAATTCTCCGAATCGCTCGTCTTCCGAATAATATAGTTGCTGAGAATGATGAGAATGAAGCCGACTACACCTTTGAATAACCCCATCGCGGTTGTGATGCTGTACTGCATCTGCGTAACGCCCATACGAACGACGAAGGTGTCGATAACATCCGCCACTTTGTACACTTGTGCGTTATACATGTTGTAAATTTGATCGAAGTTCGATGACATCAGTCCCCCAACCTGCAAAATAAACGTAATACCGATGACCGGCGCAATCGACGGGATTGTAATCGAGACGATACGCTGCAAGCGGGATGCGCCATCAATGTGTGCAGCTTCATAGAGCTGCGGATTCACACCGGCGATTGCAGCGAGATAGATAATTGAGCTCCACCCCATCCCCTTCCAGATCGCCGAGCCGATAAGCAATTGGATAAACGATGTATTGTTGGTGAGGAAGTTCTTAGGATCGAGACCGAAGTAATCGACTAATACATTATTAATAAGGCCGTCGACCGAGAACAGCAGCAGGATGAAGCCGGCCATAATGGTCCAAGGGATAAAATACGGCAAGTACGTCAATGTCTGCACCGTTCTTTTAAAGGCTGAATGTTTAATTTCATTGAGCATCAGAGCGAATAGGATCGCTGCCGGGAAGCCGAAGCCAAGATTAAGTAAACTAATGAAAACGGTATTGCGAATGAGCTGAAGCATATCGGGATAGGTGAAGATCATATGGAAGTGCTTCCAGCCAACCCATGGACTGCCCCATAATCCTTTGCCAATGTTATAGTCCTTGAATGCGATTAGGAGCCATAGGAGCGGAAAATAACTGAAGATGAGAAATGCAGCGACGACGGGAAGCAGCATCAAGCTCAGCTGCCAATGCTTCACTAGGCTTCGAAGCGACTGCAAGAATGTCGGCTTGGAACGAATCGCCCTCGCTTTGGTTGCTGCTTTGTACTCTTTTGCAATTTCCATGTCCTGCTCCTTTCCTTGAACATGTTAGTAACGCGAAAGGAAGACAGGAAGACTTCACCTTGAAGCGCCGGGAAGTCTTCCTGCTTGCTTCTTATTTCTTATTTCTTATTTCTTGAAGCTTGTCGTGTACAGATCATTCGCTTCTTTCGTCAGCTGTGCGCCGCCGTTTGCGTCGAACCACTTCAGGAAGTCGTCATATGCGGAGATTGGTGCTTCACCGATTACGATCTTAATGAACGTTTCATTCCATTTGTCTTGAATCCGTTGATCCGTGCTTGCCGTCGATGGAAGCGGCAGCATGAACAGAACATCTGGCTTGCCTGCATAGTAAGTCTGCCATGCGTCAACCATCTGAGGATTTGTAAACTTCTTCACGATATCGATCGAGCCGAATGGTCCGAACAAACCGCCGTTCGGGCCGCCAGTTCCGAGCGCATTCGATTCAGGCGATTTGTCGTTGTCATACGGAGGAGTGACAACAGGAATGCCGTTATCAAGCTTGTAGGACTTGCCTTCTTCACCATAGTGCGTTGTCAAGAAGAGGCTGTCATCTGTTGCGACTGCATTCATAATTTCAAGAATTTTGTTTACTTTCTCAGGCTGATCCTTCAGCTTCGCGGAGAATGCAATGAAGTTTTGACGCTTGCCCCACGACCAAACACCTTGCTCGCCGTTTGTACCTGTCGGTGCTTTCGTGAAGTCATACTGTACATCTGCATTTACCTTCTGAAGCGAGTCCGGGTTCGGACTTGTAATTCCGTCAATACCTTTAGTCGTCATCGCATAAGCGCCTTGTGCATATTTGGCATCCATTTGGTCGCCTTTGTCCGTTACGAAGGCAGGGTCGATGTAACCGGCTTTATACCACTCATTGAGCTTAACAAGCGCATCTCTTGTACCAGGCAGCGTCTCAGCGCGTGCAATATTGCCGTTTGCATCCAGCTGCCATGTGCCAGGCATCGAGCCGTAAGCGCCGAACAACCATGTATAGGCATTCCATGGATATTGAATATCAGCGCCGCTGAACATGTAGAGCTTCTTGGACGTTGCTTTTGTAGCCTTGAGAATATCCTTCTCTTTGGACTTGATCGTCTTGAATGCGCTGTCATAATCAGCAACAGATTGTGGAACTGTTGTGATGCCTGCATCAGCAAGCACATCTTTGCGCCAAGCCATGCCTGAGTCCCAAGGAACAACAGCGAGGTATTGAGGAATTGCGTAGTTTGTGCCGTTCACGTTCGTCAAGCCCCAGAGACCTGGATCAACCTTATCGATTGAGCTTGTTACGTCAGGCATCTCTGTGGAGAGCAGTTCTTTCGGAAGCTCGAGCAATACGCCAGAGCTGCCCAGCGCTGCGACGTCCTTCGGATCGGCGATACGCATAACGTCCGGGAGATCGCCGGAAGCTGCGAGCAGGTTGAGTTTGTCCATCTTCGCTGATACGAAGTTAATTTTTACATTGAATTTCTCTTCAATAATCTTCTGTACGTAGCTATCTGGAAGAAGTGAATCTAATTGGAAGTTACCATGCCAGTTGATTTCCATTGGAGGCTCAGTCGTCGTTGTCGTGGAATTGTCCGTAGTTGCTGCCGTATCGTTTGTGGTTGTCGAATCATTCGTTGTTGCGGTCGTGCTGTCATTCGTTGTTGTGTTACTTGAGGCGGCGTTATTAGTACTCGTATTATTGTTCGAATTACTCGAGCAGCCAACAAGAGCGAGTATCAGAATAGCCATGACTATTGTTGATACTTTCTTGTTCACTCTCGATCTCTTCACATGATTGGAATTACGCAACATGTGAACCCCCCTTAAGCAATGTTCAGGTGACCCTGACATCTGCAATGTAGCATGCGTCCCTTAAGATTCGATATAGACTTTTCATGCAGGTTCGTGCGTAAAAGCTGAATTGGACCGTATTTATTGTTAAAAGAGACATTTGTGCGGCTATGAGCACCTGTTTCATGCCGTGAATTGGAAAAGGTTGGATGGATCATATGTGTGACGTGGATGTGGTTCTTACTATTTCAATTATCGGTGCTCTCAATCCTGCTACATTTACTTCGTTTGTCCGTACGGGCTATACTACGTGCAGAGGTAATCTATGGAAAGGATTGAATCGTATGCTACTCGCAATTGCTTTATTCCTTCTGGCGGGACTGGCCGAAATCGGCGGCGGATACTTGGTCTGGCAATGGCTGAGGGAATCTCGATCGTGGTCCTTCGGCTTGGCTGGGAGTATCATTCTTGTTTTGTATGGCATCATTCCAACGTGGCAGAACTTCCCTTCGTTTGGGCGGGTCTATGCAGCTTACGGCGGCGTATTCATCATACTTGCTGTGCTGTGGGGCTGGCTCGTCGATAGAAAATCGCCTGACTTCTATGATTGGCTTGGTGCGGGGATTTGTATCCTTGGTGTGTCCGTCATGTTGTGGGCGCCTAGAGGATGAGTAAATATATGGGTATGTGCATGTGCATGAGAAAACCCGGCAGCTTGTGGGCTTACCGGGTTTGTTACTTGAATGTGCGGGTTGTTCGCGTGTTAGGTGCTTACGACCAGTTCCAGAAGATTAGCAGCAGCATCGTGAACCGTACCACTTCATACGATGTATCGACTGCAACGACCGTCCAACTCTTGAACTGCCACACTTTCTTGCCTACTGTGAATGGTAGCGTGAAGCCTGCTGTCAGCAGCATCGTGAACCAGAACGCGTTCGCGAAGCTGTCGCCATCATAGTTGAAAGCTTGTCCGCCTGAACGGAATAGCTCCAAACATACCGCATAAGTGATAGACGTGACGAACGAGACTAGAATGTACAGGACGAAGGATTGAATCATACCCGCCTTGGATGGCTTTGGCGTCGCTGTCCGGTCAGCTGTGTTGCCATACATGTCGCGCTGATACGGTTTCTTCCAAATGACCGCCATCCACAGGAAACCCAGCACTAATGATAGGATGCCTGTAACTGTAACTGCTCCGTAATTAATGGAATCGAGTAACATGTAAATAACCCCTTTTCGCCTGAAAATAGTGAACCTTAATATGAAACCTTTTGGTTTCGCTTTTCATTATATAAAACCATTTGGTTTCCTGTCAAATAAGTGAAAACGGATGTCTCTGTCCTTTCGGCAAAAGCTTACGTTTCGCGGTGACATTATCGAAATTTGTACAAGTGAACCTTATAAATTCCATAATATAAAAAAACGCCCATCCCCTAGAGCTAGCTCTAGGTTCAGGACGCTTGTGTTTAAAGGCAATGTTATCGAGGCCATCTCTTACTTGTTGGCAAGAGCTGAGGGAATGGCGTGTGCGGCTCCATCTGGTACCAATACGCTACAGACGAAATATCGTCGGCACGCTCGAAGAGCTTCGTATGGTCATGTCCGATCTGTTGAATCGTCACGCGAAGATCCTTTTCGAACCGGATTGGATCAAGCATATGCCAGCGGTACATGCCATGCATCGGCACATTGTGGCCGTACCAAGCATCAATCTCAGTCGTTTCTTTATAGAACTTGTACCCGAGGTACGGAGTCGAGTACGATTCCGGCTCATTCGTCTTCGAATTGTTGAAGCACCATGCGCCTCCGACGTAATCTTCTGTACCCGTTCCACAGATGGTCGGCCATTCTTCATCGCCATCCATAAAGAACTTGATTTCACCTTCACCCCACCAATTTCGCTCCAGTGCAGCCCAAGCGAGGTAAGTCCCGATGTACTGCCCTGCGCCCTTCACTCCGCCCAGAATGGTGTAGTCTTGAGCGACCTCGGTCACATGCTCGCGGCGCCATTGTGCGTGGAAGTAGGCCGCATTGTCCGGCAGCTCGTCCACTAGGGAGTAATTGAATGTATAGAAGAAGCCATCAATATCGACAGCGTGCTGGTTCTCGATCGTAATCTTCGCGGATTTGCGGAACGGCATCGGGATATAGCAGTTCATGCCGCCTGTCGGCACGACCGAAATCGGCAGCGAGTTCACATTCGTACGCACGCCGAAGCCGTTGCAGAAGAAGTCGCCAAGCGGTACTTCAACTGACGGCGTTGCCTCATCGTCCCAGAACATGCGAAGCACAAGATCTCGGAGCACAAATTGCTGTGCGTGGCCTTTGCCTGTTTTATCGGTAACGGTAATCCAGAAGTGCTGGATAATACCTGGACCTTGAATGTCTGCAAGCGTCACCAATTCTCCTTGCTTAAGTGTGATACAAGGTCTGCCTTTGCGAGCAGTACCGAGATTGCTTGCTTCTTTGCCGCCTTGACCTTTCTCGCCTTTCGGATTCTCAGCCGAAATCGAGCGGGTCCGTGCGTTCGTGACGAGTGGAGCGGAAGAAAGTCCAAGTCCGAGTCCGTTATTTTGCAGCATGCCCTTTCACCTCATGTATCATATATTGTGTTAAGATGAACTCATTATATAATGAGTTATACGGTTTTCCGATAGCACTTATTGTTTAGTTATTTATCAAATATTGCTGAGGTGATGCTGATGACGCTGCAGATTGATACGCTCTCCCCTTATATTCGGGTGGCAATTGATAGTGTGCTGGATGAGACATGGACGGTGGATGAGCGGGTCATTTGGGATTATGAGCTCCTCTATTTGATGGAAGGACAGCTGCTTGTGACGGTGGAGGATCAGGTGTATCACGGGACTGCAGGGGATTTCTTCTTCTTCAAGCCAGGGCAGCGGCATTCGATACGGAATGTCGGCGGAACTCGCGTACGCCAGCCGCATGTGCATTTCGATCTCTACACGGATGCGCTGAGCGCTGAGATCGGCGTATCGTTCAAGCCGCTTGAAGCGATGACGGCGAAGGAGCGAAGCTGGCTGAGAGTGAATGAGCTGGATGCGCCGCCTCACTATATTCCGAGTTATTTACGCCCGAGCGATGCGCTGCCGATTGCCCAGTCGTTGTTCGAGCTCATTCGGGAGTTTGAGACGAAGCCTCCGTTCTATGAACTGCGGATGAAGGGGGCATTGTTGACCATCCTGGCGCAAATGATGCGCGAGCAATATTGGGGCAGCATGACGTCGAGCGACGGACATATGGAGCTGCTGGCTGAGGTGCGTAGCTACATTGACCAGAATGCCCATCGCATCGTAAAGCTGGACGAGCTGTCCGAGCGGTTCCATCTGAGTAAATTCTATCTGATCAATCTGTTCAAAACGATGTTCCAGATGACCCCTATCCAATACCATCAGCACATTCGAATCGAGAAAGCGAAAAACATGATTCAATACACGCACCTCTCAATGCAAGACATTGCCGACCAGCTCGGTTATGCGAACATTCACGCGTTCAGCCGCGCTTTCAAATCCTGCGCGGGGAGCTGTCCGTCGAATTATAGGCGGGGGCGGTAGTTTGTTTGACTCGCCGATGAATTTGTAGCTTAGCTAGAGTTGTGAGATCATATTTGATTTCTCAGTGGCAGTAGCGATACATTTTGAAGCCGAAAGATCGTATATGGCCTTTCAACAGCATTTTCGTCAAATATTGGCCAATATTGGCCCTGAGAGATCGTATTCGATCTCTCGGCTGCTTTTTATATCGTTCCCCCAGCTGAGAGACCCTATATGATCTCTTAATATTACTCTCCAATTCAATTTACTCAACTACCATCCTTCCACTTTCCTTCGCTCTCTCGACAATCGCAATCACCACCATCTCCCACAAAACTCCGCTGCGAACGATCTCCATTTATGAACACATCCATCCAATCAAACTCGTAACATCTGTAATATTATGGTAATGCATTAGCTCGTTTTCATAGATCAAGGGGGAATTCATCTGGCGGATTGTAACGCCCAGGCAACCGGCGAATGCTCGGAAGCCGAGGGCAAGGATACTACCGCGAGCGGCACAGCCTCTCATGCGGAGGGATATCAGACGACGGCGAGCGGATTTGCCGCGCATGCCGAAGGATACGCTACGCAAGCGGTTGGTCCCGCGTCACATGTAGAGGGCGGCGCTTCGACGGCGCATGGACTTTATGCCCATGCTGAAGGTAGCGACACCAATGCGGCGGGCGAAGCTGCCCAAGCTGAAGGTTACCTCACGGCAGCGGTCGGTGCCGCTTCCCATGCCGAAGGATACGGAACGCAGGCGCTCTTCCCGCACTCGCACGCCGAAGGACGCGGCAGCATCGCAGCGGATGAAGTCGCCCACGCCGAGGGCTACATCACGGCAGCGTCGGGGTTCGCCGCACATGCCGAAGGATACAACGCGCAAGCGCACGGCCCAGCTTCGCACGCCGAAGGCGGTGCCACGCTGGCTGATGCCCTCTATGCGCACGCAGAAGGCGAACTCACTAAAGCACTTGACATGCGAACTCACGCCGAAGGGCAACAGACGACAGCCAGTGCACCTAATGCACATGCAGAAGGTAGCCAAACAACGGCGAGCGGCCTGAATTCGCATGCAGAAGGCGGTAACACTATCGCGAGCGCATACGCCGCACATGCTGAGGGCGACACCACTATCGCAAGCGGATGGGCCTCCCATGCGGAAGGCACCGATACCATCTCGAGTGGCAATTCCACGCATGCGGAAGGATCGAGATCACGAGCAACTGGTGTCTTTGCACATGCGGAAGGCTATTTCACTCTCGCGAGCGGCTCTTACTCACACGCCGAAGGATCTACTACGACAGCCAGTGGAAACTACGCTCACGCGCAAGGCCTTGAAACCGTGGCAGATGGATACTACTCGCACGCGGAAGGGACTATCACTTCAACGAACATGCTGGCTGGGGTACACATTATGGGCAAGTGCGGCACCGCAAATATGTTGCCCAACTCCTGGTACCTAGCCAACGGCATAAATCCCAATTTCCCTGGCCTCGCAGCGGCAATATTAACCACCGGAGACGTCAAGATCGACGGCGCGGTTAGCAGCCCCGCTGCCGACTATGCGGAGATGTTCGAGACTTCCGACGGTAGCCCTATCGAGCCTGGATACTTCATCGCATTAGCAGGCAAAAAAGTTCGAATTGCAACGGCAGCCGATCCGTTTATCGTTGGCATCTCCAGCGCCAAGCCCGCGTTCCTATCCGGCAATGCCGAACTGAGCTGGCCAAGGAAATACCTCACCGACGAATGGGGACGGACGCTATACCACGATGTTACCGTTCCTGCCCTTCACGGCCAGAACGGACAAGTTGTTGTACCCGAGCACATCGAGCGCCAACCACAGTTGAACCCGGATTGGGACCCGCGCCAGAAATACATGCCTAGATTGGGCCGGGCGGAATGGGTCGCAGTGGGCATGATTGGCAAGTTGCTCGTACGAGATGACGGTTCCTGCCAGCCCGGCGCCCTCTGCAAACCGGGCGACAACGGTTATGCCACTGCGGCAACAGCACCAGGCAGCGGTTACTATGTGTTAGAACGTACCGCACAGAACCGGTTGCTCGTCCTGTTTGGATCCCGTTTCTACTTGTGAAACTATCTAAACAGCATCGATTTTCATAGATTCAAGGAGGGATGCATATGGCAGATTGTAACGCCCAGGCGACCGGCAGCTGTTCGGAGGCCGAAGGCACGGATACTACAGCGAGCGGAACGGCAGCACACGCCGAGGGATTCCAAACGACGGCAGGCGCCTTCGCTTCGCACACCGAAGGTTACGCCACGCAGGCAATTGGCCCTGCTTCGCATGCGGAGGGCGGCGCCTCGGTGGCTCATGGGCTATACGGCCACGCCGAAGGCCGCAACACCGACGCGGCGAACGAGGCCGCCCACGCCGAGGGCTACCTCTCGGCGGCGGGCGGGTTCGCCGCACATGCCGAAGGCTACGCCACGCAGGCGATCGGCCCCGCTTCGCACGCGGAAGGCGGTGCTGCGATGGCCGTAGGCCTCTACGCGCACGCCGAAGGCGAACTCACGCTCGCGCTCGGTGACCGCGCCCACGCGGAAGGCCAACTGACAACGGCAAGCGCACTCAACGCGCATGCCGAAGGTGAACTGACCCAGGCGACGGGGCTCGATTCCCACGCCGAAGGACTAGAAACAATCGCCAGCGGCGAAGGCTCGCATGCCGAAGGCGAATCCAATACTTCGAGCGGACGAGCTTCGCATGCCGAAGGCAATCTCACCGCCGCGACCGGCATCGCCGCACACGCGGAGGGGCAGCGGTCGCAAGCAACCGGCGATCTCTCCCATGCCGAAGGCAGTCAATCGATCGCTAGCGGCCAATCCTCTCACGCCGAAGGCGCGGTAACGACAGCCAGTGGCTTCTCTTCCCACGCTCAAGGCGTCAACACTGTCGCGGATAGCTCCTTCTCGCATGCGGAAGGGCTCGGCACATCGACGAACATGCTCGATGGCGTGCACATTATGGGCCAATTCGGCGCAGCGAACTCGCTCTCTTACTCCTGGTATCTAGCCAACGGCACATCTATTGAGGCGCCTGGACTTGCAGCAGCGATATTGAGCACCGGCGACGTCAAGATTGACGGGTCAGTCAGCAGCCCAGCCGCCGACTACGCCGAAATGTTCGAAACATTCGACGGCAATCCGATTGAACCAGGCTATTTCCTCGCACTAGCTGGCGATAAGGTTCGCATCGCAACAGCAGCGGATCCTTTCCTCGTCGGCATATCCAGCCGCAAGCCCGCTTTCCTCTCCGGCAATGCCGAACTAAACTGGCCGAGCAAATTCCTCACCGACGAATGGGGAGGGACTCTCTACCACGACGTGAACGTACCTGCCCTTCTCGATCGGAACGGACATGTCCTCGTGCCCGAGCATACGGAACAACAGCCGCAGCTTAACCCCGCTTGGGACCCTAGCCAGCCATACATTCCGCGAATAAGCCGTCCCGAATGGGTTGCTGTCGGAATGCTTGGCAAGCTGCTCGTGAGAGACGATGGGTCCTGCCTGCCCGGCGCACTGTGTAAGCCAGCTAACAACGGCCAAGCAACCGCGGCACCAGTACCAGGCAGCGGATATTATGTGCTGAAGCGGACAGCTCCGAACCAAGTGCTCATCCTATTCGGTACACGATTCACCGCATAAAAACAAAAAAAAGCCGCGAGCCTATACTCGCGGCTTTACTCGCGGCTCCACACGCAGCTTCATTCTCGGCTTCACTCGCAGCTTCGCTCACACTTCACCTTCGGCTTCACTCGCGGCTTTCCCTACTATGCATCCACACTCGCCGCCGACGGCGAAACCGCCGCCCGCCGCTTCATATTACTAAGCGCAACGCCAGCGAGAATCAACACCCCTCCGGCGATCTGCGCGGGCTTGATCGGATCGCCAAGCACAAAATAACTGACGATGATCGCAACGAACGGCGGAATGTTCATGAACATCGAGCTCACGGAAGCACCTACGACGGCGATGCCTCGGTTCCACCAGAAGCCGGTTATCCCTTGACCAATGACCGCGACAGAAATCAGCAGCAGCCAAGTCATCGCATAGTGGCTCCCATGTAGGTGACCTGCAAGCCCTTCATACGCAACTGCCGGCGTCATCAGAATCGTGCCAATAACGGTAGAATAGATCGTTACTTCATAAGACGACATCGCAATGGTCAGCTTTCGGATGAACAACAGACTGACAGACATGCCTAGCATCGCGAGCAACAAGTAAACATCCCCTACCGAAATGCCAAGCTCCTTACCGCCAAACAGCACAATGCAAATGACACCAGTCAACGCGACGACCGCACCAGCCAGCTTCGGCAATGTAAACTCTTCTTTCAGAAACATCCGTGCCAGCAGAGTTGTCGCTATCGGAGACAACGCAATGATCAAAGCTGCATTACCAGCAGTCGAATGCTGCAAGCCTGTGAAATAGAATAGCTGGTTAATCAGTGTGCCCGAAATACCTGCAAACAGCAGAAGTCCCCACTCCCGCTTATTCGGCCATCGCATCGAGCGATTGACAGCCGCTACGGACAATAGAAACAACGACATGACGACAAGCCGAGCAAACGATAAGAAAATCGGCGAGAAATCGCGCAGCATATACGCGCTTGCCACATAATTGCAGCCCCATAAGAGCGATACAGCCCACAATTTCAAATATACGGATCGATCCGGCATTTCAATAAAATCTCCTTCTGCGAACTGCTTAACTTTCTTACCTTACATATCTCATTCCTCTTACTTCTCACTTACTTTGGATGAACTGACTGGCCCATACCGTGCGACCGCTTGTTCGAACGCATATACGACATCACCGCAGCAAGCGCCATTAGCGCAGCCATAAACCAGAATACGGCATGCAAGCCACTAATAAAACCGTCAAGCGACGACTTGTCGCCGTTCATACCAACCTGCGTCCCTGAGAAAATCGCAAGCATCGCATCATGCGGAATGCTATGCGTCACGATCGGCATGGAGAACGCGATGCTGAGCATCATGCCCATGTTCGTTGTGAGCGAGCGGATCCCGGAAGCTTCACCGCGGTATTTTGCCCCGGCTGCATTCATAATGCTACTGGAGTTCGGCGAGTTGAACAACCCCGATCCGATACTAATGATCGTCATGTAAACAGCGAGATGCCAGAACGGCGTCGACATTCCAGTATCAAGCGCCAGCCCTACCAGTCCGAATATGCTCAGGAACAAGCCAAGCGTCGCCGGCATCGTCTCGCCGTATTTATCTCCAAGACTGCCAGCAAGCGGCGAAACGACGAGCATTCCAGCAGCAAGCGGAATCGTCATAATCCCAGCGACGAGTGCATCCTTCTCAAGCGCGCCTTGAAAATAGAAGATCAACATAAACATTACAGCCATCCGAGCAATCGCGTTCAGTGTTGCGGATACGATCCCGAACGAGAAGATTCGGTTCGTAAACAGCGGCAGATGCAAGAGCGCATTCGGATGCTTTTTCTCACAGATCAGGAAGACCGGGAACAACACGATAAAGACAGCTCCGGAAATCCAGACCACAGGCGAAGTCCAGCTTTGAATCGGCCCCCAAGTCAGCGCGATCAAGAGACCGGTAACCGAGATGACATACGTAATAACGCCGCCGCGATCAAGCCCGCCAGCCTTCGGAGCAGCAATCTTATCGTCTTTCACACCCATGACACGCAAGCCCCACACGACGCCGATAATACCGAAAGGCACGTTGAACCAGAAGGTCCACTCCCAACCGAACGCGGTCGTCAGCCAGCCGCCGAGCACAGGTCCGATGATTTGGCCGACAGCGATAACCATAATGTTAATGCCAAGTGCCTTGCCAAGCTCTTCCCTTGGAAAAGCATCCGCGACAATCGCGGTACTATTCGCCATTACCATTGCTCCACCGACCCCTTGCAGAATCCGAAGGATGATCAGCAGCGGAGCGTCATCTGCGAAACCGCACACGAACGAAACAACCGTAAACAACATCATGCCTGCGATATAGATTCGTTTGCGCCCAAACCGGTCAGCAAGTGAACCCGCCATAAGTACCATTACGGTCTGTGCAACCATATAAGACAGCATCACCCACATCGCTTGAAGCAGCGAGGCGTGCAGCCCTTTGAGCAAATCCGGCAGTGCAATTATGAGTGTGCTGAAATTGAGTGCGGATAGTAAGGAGCCAAGACTCGTTACCGACAAAATCCACCATTTTCGCGATTGATCCATTCGTACTCTCCCTCTTCCTGCTTGCTTACTCAGATCGCTGCTTTAACCTGGTAGCTCGTTCAAGCCGGTCACTGAAGCCTTGCCTGAGTGTCTGAAGCTTCTCGAGCTTCTCGTCAATGTGCGTAATAATCTCCTGCAGTCTCAGCGCTGCTTCGTCAAGCAGCCGGTCCTTCTCGTCATCCGACGCCCCATTACTGTAGTACGTCGCCCGAATTCGGTCTAGCTCTTCCTCTGCTTGCATAATCTCACGGATTTCAACCAATGACGCCCCAAGCACCTGCTTCAGCTTCAAAATATGCTCAATCCGCTGCAGCATCGCCTCATCGAATAAGCGGTGACGCCCTTCGGACCGGGTCACGGCAGGTAGTAGGCCGATCTCTTCGTAATAATGAAGCGTTCGCGCCGTAATGCCCAGACGCTCGGTCACTTCTTCCATCGTATATTTGTGCGACTCATTCATCATCCGTCCCTCAATTCTCCTTTCCACTAGTCATATTCTTTATCATAACAAAAATTACTCACGTTAACGTAAGTTTTTTGCTAATTTATTACCAGTTTCGCACTCAACCTGCATAGAGTAATAATGGATGCGGCATTTGACTAGTGTTCGGAGGAGATGAGAAGCATGAACGCGGGAAAAGCAGTCCGGTTGCTGTTGCTCGGTTTCGTTATTGCTGTCGTTGCCATCGGTCTATTGCCATTTCTGATCATCTACAGCTGGAGTGACTTGTATGGCCTGTCTGAACTGGATCCTTCTTCCACGCCAATCGCTTTTCTGCAGAAGATGTTGAAGTAGTCACAACATGTGAAAAGGCACTCCGCGAGTGGAGTGCCTTCTTGTTGCCTATGAGAAGATGCAATCGGATTTATGGCTGAAGCAGCCACCGATGTACCTCAGGAAAGAGCTTGCTCCAAGTGGATTCGTGGTGCGTTCCGCCGGGAACGAAATCGAATCGAACTTGGCTCTCGGGGACCCCTGCTGCTATTATCGTCTGGTGGGCCAGTATCCCTCTCCTTTGCCCCCGAAGCCATAATCCGCATTAATCGTGAAGTTATATTCATTGTTGCGCTCGTTACCGCCATTATCAATAGCGACCACGATAGCCTCGAGCGCCGGATCCTCCAGCGCCATCTGCTCCAACGTCTCGTCGACGCCCCACTCCGTTCCCCAGGACGTCGCTTGATTAAATACATTCTGTCCATCTTGCATATAGAGGACCGGGTAGCTGCGATCCCCTTTGTTGTAGCTCCCCGGCAAATAAATCCAGACTCTACGCTCCGTTTGCAGCTGCGGAATCGGGAATGCTTCAATAATTCGGACATCACCGGTAATGGTGTGAGTGGCCTCGTCTATAAGAACTTCTCTCCAAGGCAAAGGAACGCTAATCGTCAGGAGTGACACTCCTAGTAAGTTGTATTTACTAGAATCTTAACGTGGGCTCCATCTAGATGCAATGAATTGAAGTTTATTACTGCTTAATAGTCCCGACTGATAAGGCCCGATACTCCCACAGAATACGCTGCACATCATGGAAGTGGCTCTCCTGGCAATCTATTAGAACCGCAAGCTCCGGAAGCCTTTCCTTCATCCGCAGCACTTGCCTGAAATACTTCTTCTGAAGAATTCGAGTTCCTACATAACCAATAAGGAATCCGAATGCAGCAGACAAAATTCCCCATATAATCGGTCCCCATTCCAAAACAAAACCAGCACTAATCCCGATGACGGATAGCGCGGTACTGCATGCCATTCCCACCTCGAAGGCCAAAGTCGTTTTGTTCGGATGGTTGGTCGCATTCTTATCGATTCGTTCATCGTGATTGTCCATTATGACTGTCATTATTTTCTCGCGGTGCACCCCGATTGACTCCAGTACGGCAAGCGCTTGCTCAACCTCGATGCTGTGTTCAAACGTACTGATGATCAGCAAGGCTCCCTCTCCCCTTCGAATAATCGCAACGGAAACTGCGGATACCGCTTCTCCAGGTACGTCTTCTGTTCAAGGCGGAATAACCGGTTATGATCCCTAGCCGTCATATACGCATCGTACATTGCGCCGCCAAGAACGGATGGCATGAATAGAAGCCATTGAGGATCTATGATTGCGTTCGCCTCCGATAGCCGTCCCAGCAACAGAAGAAGGAGTGCTTCGTGTGAATGGGATAAGGTCAAGTAAATGAACCACCAGAAAACTCCGTAGAACCCGAGGCTGATCCGATTGTTGTACAACTGACCAAGTCCCGGGAAGAACATCGAGCAGACCATGGCTGCAACCGGTCTTTTCTGTCCAATAGACGTAATACACCAAGGCTTCATCACATTGGACTGGAACTGGACGCCTTCCAGCTTGGCAAGATGGTACTGTTTGTTGGCATCCACTGACTTCACGTAGCTATCCCAAATCGCGAATAGATATACGATGGCGTAAGCAATAACCCATTTTTTCTCCAATACCGAGATTGCAAGCTCGAACCTTCCGGAGAATGAATAAGCGATCGCTTCATTAATGTGTGCGGCCGAATTCATGCCAACCTCCCATGTTGAGAAGATGAAGCCGCGCACAAACCGATGGAGCAGGAAGTGACCGAAGCCCGGAAAAGAGATCGACCACCATAAGATAATCCGCGGATCCTGCCAACGCAGAAAGGTTAACCCGTCGATGCTAAGCAGCGCTTGCTGCCTGCGGGGCGGTCCGGATAAGAATTGGTAGCTCATGCTTGCATCTGACTCCTTTTTGCTTCACGCTTGTCGATCACATATCGGCGCTTTAATGTAGTGAACATCAGCACGTATAACATTTGAACCGTGAGATAAACGCAGAAGGAGTAGTACAGCTTCCACTCAATATAAGTGAACCCTTCAAAGTAAACACATACACATTCAAAGACAATAGCGAAGCAAGACCAAGCAATGATGTAGATCGTAATCATCATCCCTTCGATCCGATACCTGTTAAAGATGTAGGTGAACAAGTATCCGATCATCGGGTACAGCACCCATGTCAGCGCATCTGCAAAATCAAATTTCGGGTTAATATTCGTATTGTAGAAGATAAATGGCTCCAGACCAATCGTATTATCTAACCCCTTGGCTAAGTCCAGGCTGAACAGCATTATAATAATGCTCATGGATCGCGGGAAGCCGCGAGGCAGCCTCCAAACGATGATCATGCTTACGACAATACAGCAGATCAGGAACAGAACATTGCGATGAAACAGCTGATCAAGAGGATTCATCGTATAAACCGTCCTTTCGCATCACAATCCGGAATAAGCTCAAACATATATAGGTAATGACGAGCAAAATCGCGCTCTCAATCGTACTATAAACAAAATTCGCGTATCCATTTTATTGACAATATCGCTGATACAGCTATTCCCATTATTCGCTGCATTTAATACTTTCCGTGCAGAGTAGACGCTCATGCACAGCTAATTGCAGCATAAAAAAGCCCGCGTTCTTTACGCGGGCTTGATAAACCTATCAATCGAAGTAGTGAACCTCGTTACGCCGATCCTCATTCTGATTCTATTTGCACGGACGCATACTATCTCGACTTCCCACGCCCCTGCACTTCCCAGAACGCCTCGATCTCTTCGCCGCGAACCGCCGCAACTTCGTCAACCATGTTCATGACAGCGCAGCAGTGAACAGGTATGATCTCGAGCGTGTCACCAATTGCGAGCGACCGCTCATTCTCGCCTAGTTCCAGCATGCCGTGCTCCTCTGACATCCAAGCCAGCTTGATGCCCGGATGGCCGACGACATATCCTTTACCCGTCCCGATCGGCGAAGCTGCCCCATCTGACGTGAACACCTTGGTCCCTGCATCGATGACCGCTCTGCCAGGTGCAGGCCTGCTGACGACCGTCACCTTGACGGTTAATGCGCAATCCTCCAGTAACTGAGCGCCGAGCGCCACTTGCATGAGATCGCCGAAAATATACGTTCCCGGCCGTATCTCTGTCACTCCCTGCACAAACGCCGTATATTGCGAGCCTGGTGACGAACCTGCGCTCACGATATCTGCGGCAATTCCCTCATCATTCAGTAGCTCTGCCGTATCGGCAGCCGCCTGCCCTTCCTCCCGCCCGATTCGGCGCAACTCTGCTTCATCGGCTGCTTGATACGCTTGCCCACCGAATGTCATGATGCCCTTGATCTCGATCCCAGGCAGTTGAACAAGCTGCATCGCAAGCTCCAGCACCGGCACGCCGGCTTCAAGCCCCACACGGCGAAATCCGCAGTCGAACTCGACGAGAACGCCGATCGTCATATTCGCTTCCATCGCCGCTACCGATATGGCTTCAGCAGCTGCAAAGCTGTCCACCGCGACCGTAACATTGACATGCTTAGCTAGTCGAATAAGCCGATCGAGCTTCTGCTTCCCGACAATCGGATACGCGATCAGAATATCGCGGACACCGCCTGCCGCCATCACTTCCGCCTCACCGAGCTTAGCAACGGTTACGCCGACTGCGCCAGCTTCTATTTGCTTATGAGCAAGAACCGGAAGCTTATGCGTCTTCACGTGCGGACGAAGCGATACCCCGGCACGGTCAGCAATATCCTGCATTCTCGCAATGTTGCGATCAACGGCATCAAGATCAATAAGCACATAAGGCGTATCAAGCTCGCTTTTGTTCATAGCAAAGTCACCGAAGCCTTTCTTTAAGCAACTGGAATATACGACTTGAAAATAACCTGAAGCCCGAGCCTCGCCTCTATATCCTTGCGAAAAGCTTGAAACACCTTGGATTCCTTCTGTTTGACGAGAAAGACCAGATGCATATTGGCTGCATCCTGATCATCGAAGTAGAGTTCAGTCTGTGCGTTAAATTCTGCTTCGTTCCCGCTGTAGTATTTCTCCACGAGCTCCTCCATTATAGGTACAACCTGCTGCTGGAAAGGGACGCTCTGATCCTGTTCTATACTGAAAGCCTCTGCCTGCTTAGTGGCAGTCGGCGGCGCTGCTGCAATCCCGCAAGACGTAAGCAGCATCAAGCATATGGAAGCTGCTCCAATGACTGATTTATTCATACCCGATCCCCACTGCTTTACTTTTCTTTGTATGGTGTGAAGACGAGCAATCGGTCAAAAAGTTGCGGGGAGCCCACAATTTCATGGGACCGTGTCTGCTCTATACAAGCTCCGGCTGATGCTCCTTCAGCCATGTTCGCAGCGGTACATCCTCATCCGACGGCGAGTAGAAGCCGTTGCAATTAACCCCGGCTCCAAGCAGCTGGCGGCGAATCGGATCGCTCTGCTCCCACAGATGCGAGACGGTCATATCATCCTTCGTACGAAGCCAGCGATAGCCGTAACCGTAGAACAGCACCTTACGGGTCAGCTCTGTCGACCAGTTCGGAGTGCCTGCATGCCATAGCCGCCGATCGAAGAATACGGCTGATCCAGGCTTTACACACACCGGAATCGCTCCTTCCGGCTGTCCATGGCGATGGGCAGGAATATCGATTTCATCGTGCAGATGGCTTCCTGGTACGACCCAGAAGTTGCCGCGGTCCGGCTCAGAGACGTCGGATAAGAAATAAGCGACTTTGAGTGACAGCCTCGGGCGCGGATGGCTCTCGATTTCTCTGTTCACTCTGCCGCTGTCTTGATGCCAACCGAATGTGCCATCATTTTTCAGCTGACCCGATGGTGGTGTTGAAATCATATGTGCATGGTACAAATAGATATTCCAGCCGAGAATGCCCCATACCTTCGGCAGTACTTTCTCATAATCAACGAGCGATAAGAACGATTCATGATCGGGAATGAAATTTGGATAAAATAGCGCCGTCTTCGGGTCATGCCCCTCGCTGAGCTTACGCTCATAGATGCGGTCAAATTCTGTTGTTAGTTCGATGATTTGTTCCGGTGATAACGCGTCTTCCACAATGAGATAACCTGTTTCTTCGAATGTCTTCCGTTCTTCAGCGGTGAGTGCGTAGTTCAAACACGATTGGTTCAACTTCGATTCCCTCCTGCCAATAATGGATTGTACCCCTTTACTATAAACCGTTTTGGTTGCGCTTACGAGCATTAATTCTCACTATTTTCCAACTTTATGGTAACTGACCCTTCACCCTTTCTAGGCGCATGCATAGCATGAAACTACATTGATAGATATTGCCTGGAGGGATCAGATTGAAAAAAACGTTTATCGCGCTAACTGCCATCACAGTAATGCTCACATTACTGCTGGCAGGCTGCAGCGGGAAGAAAACAGAAGCGACTAAGATTCGCATCGGCGAAGTGACTCGCTCCATCTTCTACGCACCGCAATATGTAGCCATTACGAATGGATTTTTTAAGGATGAAGGGCTTGATGTCGAGCTCACGACGACACCAGGTGGAGACAAAACAATGACGGCACTACTCAGCGGCAACATCGATGTCGCACTTGTCGGTTCCGAGACGTCGATCTACGTTTCCCTTCAAGGCTCTGATGACCCGGTCATCAACTTCGCTCAGCTAACACAAACAGACGGTACGTTCCTCATCTCGCGCACACCGATTGACAACTTTACATGGGATATGCTGAAGGGGTCCAAATTCCTCGGCCAGCGCAAAGGCGGTATGCCGCAGATGGCAGGCGAGTTCGTGCTGAAGAAGCATGGCATCGATCCGCAGAAAGATCTTGAGCTTATCCAGAACGTCGAATTCGCGAATATCGTTCCAGCTTTCACCTCCGGCGATGAGCAGTTCGTGCAATTATTCGAGCCATCCGCTACGATGCTAGAGCAGCAAGGCAAAGGTTATGTTGTCGCATCCTTCGGCACCGAGAGCGGCCACCTACCTTATACGGCTTACATGACAAAGAGCAGCTTCATGAAGAAGAATGCTGATTCAGTCCAAAAGTTCACGAACGCCGTGTACAGAGGCCAGCTGTGGGTGCAAGAGCATAGTGTGAATGAGATTGCCGATGCCGTTGCCCCATTCTTCCCAGATACCGACATTGAACTTATACGCAGCGTTGTTCAGCGGTATAAGGATCAAGGCTCCTACGCTACCGATCCCATCATTGACAGCGAGGAATGGGCGAACCTGCAAGATATTATGACGCAAGCCGGCGAGCTGAAACAACCAGTCGATTATAGCAAACTCGTCAATAATTCATATGCAGAGAAAGCGATCAAGGACGTCAAATAATGCAGCTTCATGAGAAAGAAGCAAAGCCGCCTGCTGCTTGTCAGCGCGGCTTCTTTCCTCATTTTGAAGGAGTGACAGGCATGACAAGTGCTGTAGAAGTCAATCATGTATCGCATGTTTATGTGAATGAGCATGGCGCGAAGCTCGCACTGAAGCAGATTCAGCTCAGCGTGGAAGCTGGCGAGTTCGTATCGCTCGTCGGTCCGAGCGGCTGCGGCAAGACGACGCTTCTGTCCATCATCGCAGGCTTGATCGCCCCGTCGGAAGGAAACGTTCGGCTGTTCGGACAACCGGTGAACGGGCCAACTGCGAGAGTCGGCTACATGCTGCAGCAGGACTATCTGTTTCCATGGCGGACAATCCGCGAGAACATTATGATCGGGCTCGAGCTGATGAGACAGCTGACGCCCTTAAAGCGCGAGTATGCGCTCCATCTGCTCGATGAGATGGGCTTAAGCGCCCATGCGGGCAGCTATCCGAGCGAGCTGTCTGGCGGGATGCGACAGCGGGTTGCCCTCGTTCGCACGCTCGCGACGGAGCCGGATGTTCTGTTCCTGGATGAACCATTCTCAGCGCTTGATTTTCAGACGAAGCTGCAGCTGGAGAATTTGATCTACGAGACACTAAGGAAGCATCGCAAAACATCGCTGCTTGTCACCCACGACATCGCGGAAGCGATTGCGATGAGCGACAGGGTCATCATTCTTGCGCCGAATCCGGGGACCGTCTACAAGGAAGTGGACATTCCTTCGAGCCTCGCAGATTTGCTGCCAACTCAGGCGCGTGAGCAGGACGGATTTCAATCGTTTTTCCGCCTCGTATGGCAAGCCTTTGAACAAATGGAGAGGAGCAAACAGCCGCTATGAATCATTCGAATCATGAGCCACAGCGAGTCACAACAACGGATCCTGCTCATCTCTACCAAGCTTATAAGAGAGCACGCAACAAGGAGAAGCTCTACGTACTTATTGCCCGTAGCTTGCTGCTCGTTCTCTTCCTTGGCTCTTGGGAATGCGCGGGACGACTTAAATGGATTGACGTCTTCCTGTTTAGTTATCCGAGCAAGATCCTTCGTCTGCTGTACGATAAAGCCGTCGATGGCTCACTTTTCCCCCATATCGGCGTCACGGTTGCGGAGACAATCGCCGGATTTGTTCTAGGGACGCTGTGCGGACTTATTCTCGCAACGCTGATCTGGTGGAGTCCCTTCCTCGCCAAAGTGCTCGATCCGTATCTCGTTGTCCTCAATTCGCTGCCGAAGGTGGCACTTGGACCGCTGTTCATCGTCGCGCTCGGTTCCGGCATACTCTCCATTATCGCAACCATTCTATCGATCACGGTCATTATTACGACACTGGTCATCTATACCGCTTTTAAGGAGGTCGACCCTAACTATGTGAAGGTCGTTCGCATCTTCGGCGCGACAAGAACGCAGTCCTTCTTGAAAGTCATCCTACCTGCTTCCTTCCCAGCGATCATCTCCACGTTGAAAGTTAATGTCGGTCTTGCTTGGGTCGGGGTTATCGTAGGGGAGTTTCTCGTCGCAAAAGAAGGCTTAGGCTACTTAATCATCTATGGATTTCAAGTGTTCAATTTCACATTAGTCATCAGCAGTCTGTTCATTATTGCGGCGGTCGCTACGATTATGTATCAGATCGTTGCCTATATCGAATCGAGAATCGTGAAGAAGCGCTAAAAAAGGCATCTGTACCCGCTAGATACGCCAATGCTTCTGCAAGAGTACGAGCATATTCCTAGAGTATGTGAGTGAAAAACTCTTGAAGAAGGACGTTGGTTACTGTGCCATTCTGCTGGATTGGGAAAGTCGTAATCGTGAAAAACGAAGGTATCGTGTTCATCGGGGATGCGGTTGAGATCCAGAAGATTTCGGATTTAAACGAGAATGCGAGCGAACAGAGTACGAATACGGACGCAGCCGGGACTGGAACCGGAGCCGAGAGCGGAGTCGATGACGGGACCGCAACTGCGACTGCAAAGAGGAAAGGCAAATCGAAGGGGAAATCGAAGAGTACCAATAGTAGGCACGGTGCTGGCGCGGGAAATGGCAATACGGCCGGGAGAGGCAATGGAACCGGCGCACGAACTGGAAACGGTGCTGGTAATGGGAATCGAACTGGAACTGGAACTAGGAGCGGCGGTGCCACCAGTACGCGGCGGAAGAAGCGCATATAGTGGAATCACGTGATTTTGCGGTAGGCTGCCCTTCAGAGGGCGGCTTATTTGTATGGCCATAAACATGCTAACGAACCCAGCTATTCTTATTTGCCCGAAATCGGACCCGTCCCCACTCTAACGAATCCCAGCAGCGTTATTCCTTACATTTCCACTTTAAACAGGCTCATTTTGGCAAAATAACGTCACCTGAGTTCGTTAGATTTTCCAGTACGGCAGTTTGGATCGAATAACTACACCTGAGTTCGTTAGAGCATCTGCCGTGACCGAGGACCAAGTGGTACACTTCGAGTGGGACCGTTTTTATCCAAGCACAATGTTCACTAGCTCCTCCAGATCGACAATTACGGCATCAGCATCAGACTCATCCACTAGCTCGACACTCGGAGATGAGTACCTCATCGAATAATGGTTCAACGTGCAGCGCCTTAAAGTTATCATATTGGAATTGACCGAAGCCGTTGGAGACCAAGGCCAGTTTAATGTGATGCTCCTTCAACTGCTGAAGCATGCTTACCAAGTTGGGAAATCCTATACAATGGTTATGGAAATTGCGGATGTAATCATCCAGCAGCAAAGTCCAGTCCAAGCTTTTAATAGAAAACTCATCCAGAATCTGCTGATACACCTTGTCCTTCCATACATAACCATGATTATCGAGTTCGATAAACCGACTAACGAAGCTCTGTTTGTCAACGACTTGCAACTCATCATACCGCTGCCATTGGTCTCTCTCAAATTCTACTCATCTTCCATCAGCTCCCGAAGCATGCGGTCCTTGTTATTCAGAAACTCTTTCATGACGATGTAATGGTCGGTTTGCTCTAACTTTCGCGTCTCGATGCCGTCTGTCGTCAAGTAGTAAATGATAGAGTCCGGGTAAGCCATCAGAATAGGAGAATGGGTCGAGATAATAAACTGCGAGTTCTGCTGAATCAGCTCATGCATATTCGATAGCATCGCCATTTGCCGAAACGGCGATAACGCCGCTTCCGGTTCGTCCAAGATATAGAGCCCGTTGCCCCCGAAGCGGTTCATGAAGGTTGCGAAGAACGACTCGCCATGCGACTGCTCGTGCAGCGACTTCCCGCCATAAGAGTCGATCAGCGAGGGTACCGATCCTGGCTCTTTATCTAACTCATCAATGTTGCTCGCCAAGTTGTAGTAGCTCTCCGCACGGAAGAAGAAGCCGTCTCTTGCCTTCTTAAGCCCGCGAACAAGCCGAATGTACTCGAATAAATTCGAATGCGATGCATGTGTCGAGAACGTGAAGTTCTTCGTTCCACCCTCCGGATTGAAGCCCCACGCAACGGCAATCGCCTCCATCAAGGTGGACTTGCCCATTCCGTTCTCACCGACGATATACGTTACCTTTGGATGAAACTCCAGCCGTTCGAGGTGCTGAATCGCCCCAAGATGAAACGGATATCCGGCAAAAGTAGGCACGCGCTCCCGCTCTAGCTCGATCGAACGAAGAAACATATCCTGCGCATAAATACGAGAAGGCATGTTGTTCATCCTCCTTCAGTTAAAGTGATTTATGCGAATACATTATCACACCTGGTATTTATTTGAAAATCATCCTTCATGCATGCATCACTGCTTGTCGCTTAATCTGATCTTCGAGAACAAGACATGCCATCGCTTCTACGACAGGTACAATTCTTGGGCAGATACAGGGATCATGTCTGCCCCTTGTAACGATGATCTGTTCCTCCCCGTTCTCCCCTATTGTTTGCTGAGGGACCGAAATCGAGGAAGTCGGCTTGACCGCAACTCGAAAAACGATGTCGGCTCCCGTGCTAATACCACCAAGGATTCCCCCTGCATGATTGCTCATGAATCCATCTCGACACATCGGATCGTTATGTTCGCTACCTTGCATTCTCGCAGCTTCGAACCCCGCCCCAAACTCGATTCCTTTTACAGCGCCGATGGATATCATTGCTCGAGCCAGTTCTGCATCAAGCTTATCAAAGACAGGCTCGCCAATACCAGGAGCAAGACCCCGAATTCTGCACTCCACTATGCCTCCGCAGCTATCGCCAATTGACGCTAAATGTTCGATTCGCTCAATCATCCGCTTAGCGGCAATTGGATCGGCAGCCCTGACCGGATTTCGCTCGATCTCTTCCTCTGAGAAGCTAGAGCATTCAATACCACCGACTTCTTTGGTATACGCAACTACCGAGATCCCTCTTTGTTCGAGAAGCTTGCGGGCAACAGCACCTGCTGCTACTCTAGCCGCCGTCTCCCGTCCTGATGCCCGGCCGCTGCCCCGGTGATCGCGTAGGCCGTATTTCTGCATATACGTATAATCCGCATGTCCTGGCCGGTAACTATGCTTTATATCGTCGTAAGCTTCCGGACGCATATCTTTGTTGTACAGAATGATGGTGAGCGGTGTCCCCGTCGCTCTGCCTTCATAAACACCAGAAACAATATGGACATGATCATATTCCTTGCGTGGTGACGTGACGGACGATTGCCCCGGCTTTCTCCGGTCCATCTGAATTTGAATATATCCCTCATTGATTTCCAAGCCTGGCGTCACACCATCAACGATAACACCAACCGCTTCACCGTGTGATTCGCCGAATGTCGTAATTCTGAACCGTTCTCCAAATGAGTTCGCTGCCATAACTCTCTCCCCTTGCTATCCCATGTATCGTTTTCATTAGTTTAGCTCTATAATTGAAATAAAAGAAATTGAAATATTCGAGCTTTGTCATAGAGAGGAACTATGTCAACAATGATTAATACAGAGTGGTACCGCATCTTCCTGTATGCAGCTCAATTCGGCAATGTAACAAAAGCCGCACAGAAGCTGCATATTACGCAGCCTTCAGCCAGTTACGCGATTAAACAATTAGAAGAAGCGCTGAACGTTGTCTTGTTCGATCGTCTATCCAAAGGTGTGAAGCTAACCTATGAAGGAACGCTTCTGCTGGAATATATAGATCGCGCGTTCTCACAGTTCGATCAAGGTGAGAATGAGCTTCAGCTTGTGAAGCAATTCAAGTCTGGTCTGCTTCGCATCGGTGCGAGCGGTACGATATTGAAAGAAAAGGTTCTACCGGCTCTGGATCATTTCCATGCCGATTTCCCAGAGATTCGTATACGCTTAGTTGCAGAGCAATCGAAGGAGCTTGTGCATCAGCTTAAGAATCGAACACTTGAAATCGCCTTTGTTCATCTACCCGTCCATGATCCCGAGATTGAGATCAGGCCTCTCGCTGCCATCCGTAACTGTTTTGTAGTGAGCAATGCTTTCCAATCGTTTCATAAAGTTCCGGTTTCGACGGAAGATCTGCTCAAACTGCCGCTCCTCATGCTATCGCCGAGCAGTGCGACAAGGCGAATCGTAGAGCAGTGGTTCACGAGTCAAGGGTTTACGCCGAATAGCGATATCGAATTAAACAGCATTGATCTACTGATTGAATTTGCTAGGCGAGGCTATGGAGCAGCGTTTGTCCCTCATCCGTCTGTTAGCAGTCTCATTGAAGGTGGAGTATTATTCGAGCTGAAGACAGTCGCTCCCTTGCCAGCAGGTGAGATTGGAGTTGCCACGATGAGAAACTCTAGCCTGACGGCTGCAGCGTCGGCTTTCATAAATCGAATTGAGGACACGCCAAAATAAAACAAGCAGACCTCCCCTCCTTCACGGAGAAGAGCATCTGCTTGCTTGTGTTTTGTAATATGTTAATCTGAACTGCGCCTCGCTTTACAACGCCGTATCGTCCACGCTGTCCAGCCAGCCCTCGATGCTGCCGATAACCGACGACACGCAGCCGTCCTCGAACGGCGAGATAAGACCCGCCACCTTCACGAGCTCCGTGAAGGAAAGGCTGCCGCCTTGTCGGCATAGGTTCACGTAAGCATCCCACGCCGCTGTGCGATCCTCATTCATTTGCTTCCAGAACTGGAACGCGCAGATTTGCGCAAGCGTGTAGTCGATGTAGTAGAACGGCGAGCCAAAGATATGGCCCTGCTTATGCCAGAAACCGCCGCGCTCCAAGTACTCGTTGTCCGCATAGTCACGGTGTGGCAAGTACTTGCGCTCGATATCGCGCCATGCTTGCTTCCGCTCTGTTGGCGTCGCATCCGGGTTCTCATAGACGAAATGCTGGAATTCATCGACTGTCACGCCGTACGGAATGAACAGCAAGCCGCTGCCAAGGTGCTCAAACCGGTATTTATCCGCATCTTCCTCGAAGAAGAGATTCATCCACGGCCATGTGAAGAACTCCATGCTCATGGAGTGGATCTCGCACGCCTCATAGGTCGGGAAGCTGTATTCCGGCACCGCGAAGCTGCGGCTCTCGTACACTTGAAAAGCATGGCCCGCTTCATGCGTCAATACATCAATATCACCGGAGGTACCGTTGAAGTTGGAGAAAATAAACGGTGCGCCATACTCGCTAATGTACGTACAGTAGCCCCCGCCCTGCTTGCCCTTCTTGCTCACCAGATCCATAAGGCCGTTGTCCTGCATGAAACGGAAGAATGCATCTGTCTCCGGTGACAGCTCGGCGTACATCTTCGCACCGCCCGCTACGATCCAATCCGGATTGCCCTTCGGCTTCGCATTGCCGCTTTTGAAGCTAAAATTCTCATCATAGTAGCGAAGCTCATCAACACCGATCCGATTCTGCTGACGCTGACGCAGCTTTGTTGCCGCAGGCACGATATTCTCGAGCACTTGCTTACGGAAGTTAACGACCATCTCCGCATTGTAGTCGGTACGGCTCATCCGTGCGTAACCAAGCTCAACAAAATTCGTGAAGCCAAGCTTCTTCGCGATATTCGTGCGTACCTTCACGAGCTCGTCGTAGATACGGTCGAAGTTCGCTTCGTTCTCGGCCATGAAGCCAGATGATGCTTCAAGCGCTCTTTTCCGCATATCCCGGTCTGTCGACTGCTGGAATGGACCGAGCTGCGAGAGCGTGCGCTCCTCGCCTTCGAACATGATTTTCGCAGAAGCGATCAGCTTCGAATATTCTGTAGACAGCTTGTTCTCAAGCTGCAAATCTTCAATTATGTCTGGGTTGAACGTCTTCAGCGCAAGCTCGGCGAGGGAGAACAACTGCTTTCCCCACTTCTGCTCCAGCTGTACACGAAACTTCGAATCGACCAGCGCACGGTAGTAATCGGTTATGTATTCCTGGACGATCGGACCGTTCTCATCGAAGAAGTCCTGCTCCGCTTTATAGAATTCATCGTTCGTGTCAATCGAGTGCCGAATGCTCGCCAACTGCTGCTGAGTGTCGAACTCGCTGCGCAGCTTGTTGATCTCGGCCATTACTAGATCCTGCTCTTCATAGCTCACGGCTGACTGAAACTTCGTCAACTCTTCCTTGAACTTCGCCTCGAATGAAGCCACATCCGGGCGTTCGTACCGGTACTCGTTGAATTTCATGACGATATACCTACCTTTCGCTAAATAATGAAATAAATTGACGGACGACTATCCAATTATATCCTATCCATACCATTTTCGTGAAGGAGCGAGTGCGTGAAGAATCGAAGAAGCCCCCCGTCATTCGGAGGGCTGCTCGGCTGCGCGTTTAAACCGGCCAATAATGTCCATCACATACTTGAAGATGACGGATGCTCCACCTAAGAAGAACAGCACAATGAGCGTGTACTCCGTCGGATCAATCGGTATCATGGAGAGAATAAAGTTCAGCGGTAACACATAGTAGAGAATATCTTTCAAATAGCTAAGAAATGTTGTATCGAAAGTCCCTTTCCAGAACGAAGGGATAAATGCAGTTAGGAAGTCGAGGATCATGAAGCCGAGTACGGCCCACATGGTGTACGTAACCCAAGCGACAAGTGTAAATTCCATTTCGTAATCACCACCTTCATACACAGTATGCTAGGTTATCGCCCTGGTGAGTTTATTTCGCGCATTGCGCCCGAATATTTTGCATACCGTTTCTCATAAGGACGTATCGGAACAGTTGTCAGTTCCATGCTTCGTCCAGGCGGAGGGAAGTGCGGCGGTGCTAGGGCGAAATGATTCCGTTTCGAATTATTTTGAGAAGCTACTTAATACAATCGACGTCGGCGTGCATTTCATCGACCGTGAGGGTAATACCGTGTTCTATAATGACAAAATGGCGGAGATCGATGGGCTGAACCGTGAGCAGGTGCTGGGGCAAAATATTTTGCATCTCTATCCCTCCCTCACAATCGAGACGAGTACGCTGGAGAAGGTGTTGCAGACTGGGCAGCAGCTCCCTGCACGAATTCAGACCTATTTCAACGTCGATGGCAAGCGAATCATGACGATCAACAGCACGTATCCGCTCTATGACAATAACCGGCTCGTCGGTGCGCTTGAAGTGGCGAAGGATATTACGAGCATCGTCCATCTGCATGATCAGATTCTGGATCTCAGGCAGCAGCTGTACCAGCCGAAGCAGAAGGATCCGAAGAGTAAAGCCTCTGCACGCTATGAGTTCAGCGATCTCATTGGGCAGAGCAAGCCATTTCAGGACGTGCTGCAGCTGGCGAAAAAGACGTCGCGCACCAATTCTCCTGTACTCATCTACGGTGCTACCGGCACTGGCAAAGAACTGTTCGCCCAAAGCATTCATAATGCAGGCGTCCGCCGCAGCCGCCCTTTCATCGCGCAGAACTGTGCGGCTGTACCGGCAGACCTGCTGGAAGGAATCATGTTCGGCACGACGCGCGGCGCATTCACCGGCGCAGTCGATCGGGCAGGTTTGTTCGAGCAAGCGAGCGGCGGAACACTGTTTCTCGACGAACTGAATAGCCTTGATATTTACTTGCAAGCGAAGCTGCTTCGCGTGCTGCAGGACGGCATGGTGCGCCGGATCGGTGGGACGACCGAGATGCAAGCGGATGTGCGAGTCATTACCGCGATGAATATGGACCCGATGAGAGCGCTCGATGAGGGGCGTTTGCGAGGTGATCTTTATTTTCGGCTTAGTGTTGTGAAGCTGGAGCTGCCGCTGCTCAAAGATCGAATAGAGGATATTCCGCTGCTTGTCGATCATTTCATTGAGCAAATGAATGGCGTGTTCGGGATGCAATTGACCGGCATTGCACCTGCTGCGCTCACTCGGCTGACCTCTTATTCGTGGCCAGGCAATGTACGGGAGCTCAGCCATGCGATTGAGTCGGCGTTCAACATGGTCGAGATCGACGATACGCTGATTGACGAGCATCATCTTCCTGCCAATCTGTTGGGAGAACGGCAAGATCGGAGCAGATCGCTGCCTACCTCGCAAGCACCGGAGGATGAGAAGCTGACCAATCGCATCAAGCAGATGGAGCGTGAAGCGATACAAGAAGCGCTGCAGCGGAATGCGTTCAACATTAGCCTAACGGCGCAAGAGCTCGGCATCAAACGGCAAGCGCTGCAATACAAGCTGAAGCGGTATGGCATTTCGAAGCAGACAGCCGAATGAGCAACCAAATGTGCTGCTGAATGAGAAACCGAAAGATAAACTGAATGATAAACTGAATGAGAGATACGTGTAAAATGGGCTCCCTCGCTGGAGCTCTTTTTTTATTAATGCAGCGCTGTTGGCACACTCCTTGCTTCTTTATTGAAGTAGATAGGTAATCTCATGGAGGTGCGAGAGCAGATGAATATGGCTAGCAATGGCGGAAAGGACAAGGTGCCTCTTAGCAGCAACCGGCATTGGAAAGAGGTTCCGCTCTGGAAGGATGTCACGGATGAACAGTGGAACGATTGGCTGTGGCAGCTCACGCACACGATTAAGACGCTCGATGAATTGAAGCAGGTTGTCAATCTGACACCGGATGAAGAAGTAGGTGTGCAGATCTCGACACAGACGATCCCGCTCAACATTACGCCTTACTACGCTTCCCTTATGCATCCTGACGACCCAAGGTGCCCGATCAGGCTGCAATCGGTTCCGATCTCGGCTGAGCTGCTCAAGACCAAATATGACTTGGAAGATCCGCTGTACGAGGATGAAGATTCACCGACTCCCGGACTTACGCATCGCTACCCAGACCGTGTGCTGTTCCTCGTGACGAACCAATGCTCCATGTACTGCCGGTACTGCACGCGCAGACGCTTCTCCGGCCAAGTCGGCATGGGCGTACCGAAGAAGCAGATGGACGATGCAATCGCCTATATCCGCAACACGCCGGAAGTGCGCGATGTGCTGCTCTCGGGCGGCGACGGGCTGCTAATAAACGATACGATTCTTGAATATATTCTGAAGAATTTGCGGGAGATCCCGCATGTCGAGATTATTCGGATCGGCACGCGCGCGCCAGTCGTGTTCCCTCAGCGGATTACCGAGAATCTGTGCAAGATGCTGCGCAAATACCATCCGATATGGCTCAATACGCATTTCAATCACCCGCTCGAGATGACGGACGAGGCGAAGAAAGCGTGCGAGATGCTAGCAGACGCCGGCGTGCCGCTCGGCAACCAAGCAGTTATATTAGCGGGCATCAACGATAGCACGCACATCATGAAGAAGCTGATGCATGATCTCGTCAAAATCCGCGTCCGCCCGTATTACATCTACCAGTGCGATTTGTCCGAAGGCATCGGCCATTTCCGGGCTCCAGTTTCGAAGGGGCTTGAAATTATCGAAGCGCTTCGCGGGCATACGAGCGGATATGCGGTGCCTACCTTCGTTGTCGACGCTCCTGGCGGTGGCGGGAAAATCGCGCTGCAGCCGAACTACCTCATCTCGCAAAGCCAAGATAAGGTCATCTTGCGCAACTACGAAGGGGTTATCGTCGGCTATCCAGAGCCGAAGAACTACGTCTCCGGCCGTGCTGACGAGTATTTCAATGAAATCTATAAGATCGACAAGCAGCCGGAGAGCACCGGCATTATCTCGCTCATTAAGGATGAGAATTTCAACCTGGTGCCAGAAAATTTGCGGCGGATCGGCAGGCGGAAGCTCTATCAGCAGACGCCGGACCACCACTCGCTCAAGGACAAACGCGAGAAACGCGACGAGATGAAGCAGAAGCTTATGAAGGCTCGGCAAGGCGATGGGGAAAAAGCGACGGTTGTTCCCGCACCGCAGCAGGCGGCTGCACCGACACCTCCGGCAGAAGGAGAAACTAGCGGCAACAATGACGGTTCGACGACAGAATAAACAAGAAGAAAGCCTTGCCGCTCCAGTTACGAGGAGCCGGCAAGGCTTTCTTCTGCTTCTATTCCGCACCAAGCGAGCATGGTGAGCGCAATAATTTCGGCTGTGCGGAACATGTCTTCGAGCACAATATGCTCATTCGGATAATGAGCAGTATGCGTTAAGCCCGGACCGAACACGATGCATGGTGTATCGCCGACGACGGTCAGAAGGCCGCCGTCCGTTCCCCACGGGGATGCCTCAATTGCCGGCTTGCTCCCGAGCACACTTTCAAATTGCTCTGACAGAACTCCTATCAGCTCGTGACCGATATCGACGCTGCCCGGCACCCAGCGAGCGCCGAACCATTCGAGCCGCGGCGGTGAAACCGCGAACCACTCATCCTGCGCCTGCAGCCGATCCATCCACGCAGCGAGCTCCGCTTTCACTTCGTCCATGCTTTCCTCTGGCGCGACGCCGATCCGCCCTTCAATCGTCACGATATCTGGCACGGAGGACGGCCAGTTGCCTCCGTTGATCGTCCCGATATTAATCGGTATCGGTATCGGATTGTTCGCAAACAGCGGATCATTAATTCGCGCGTTCCGTACGCGTTCAAGCTCAAGCAGCTCCGACACGACAATCATACATTTCTCGATCGCGCTGACACCTTCATACCGCGTTCCGCCATGCGCGGAGCGGCCCTTCACATGAATCCGAAACCACATCGAACCTTGCTGTTTCGGGAATATCCGCATATTCGTCGGCTCGGGAATAAGCGCCGCATCAGCCTTATATCCCTTCAAGATAGCAGCGAGCGTCCCGGCGCCTCCACTCTCCTCTTCGACAACACTTTGGAATATGACGTCGCCCTTCAGCTGAATGCCTAGCTCACGAATCGCTTGAATCGCGAGCAGCAGCGCGACATTCCCTCCCTTCATATCCGAAGCGCCACGACCATACAGCTTGCCATCCGTCACTTCACCGCTGAAGGGATGACTGGTCCACTGCTTCACATCTCCTTCCGGCACGACGTCCATATGCCCATTGAGCAGAATGGACCGCCCACCGCCGCTTCCCCGGAGAACCCCAACGACGTTCGGACTTCCGGTGAACTTGCTGCGCGGCGAATAGAAATACGGATGCTTCACCAGCAATTCTCCATCCGGTTCCCACAGCTCAACCTCAAGATTCAAATCGTATAGCTTGCCGGCGATTAGCATCTGCGCCTGCTGCTCATTGCCCTGCGTGCTCGGCATTCGAACCAAGCTTTGCAGCAAGCGAGTTCCATCTTCACGGTGATGCGCCAGCCATTCATGTATTTGTGCTTTCCAGCTCATGCTGCTCCCTCCCATGCAATGCGGTCAACCCTTATGGAATATAGAGAATTTGCTCAGGCAATGTAAGGCTCGCTTCTGTGCAGCGGATTACCTCTTCGAGCGTATAAGGCAACATGATTTCTCGCAAAAGAAGTCCGTCAGCCGTTACCTCCATTACCGCCATATCCGTAATAATCAGATCGACACACGCAGGAGCAGTGAGCGGCAGCTCGCACTGCTTCCTAATCTTAGGCGCGCCGTCTCGATTCACATGATTCATAATCGCGACCACTTTCTTCGCCTTCTGCGCAAGCTCCATCGCGCCTCCGATCCCCGCCGCCCGCTTGCCGGGTACAATCCAATTCGCGAGGTCTCCACGCTCGCTCACTTCAAGCGCACCAAGCACAGTCATATCAATGCAGCCTCTGCGAATCATAGCGAACGCGATAGCACTGTCGCAATACGATGCGCCTTCAACAATCGTCACCGGATAGCCACCGGCATTGCACAGAAATCCGTCTTCCTCGCCTTGTGCAGGGCTCGGTCCCGCTCCAAGAATCCCATTCTCTGCATGAAAAGTCACTTCAATGCCTTCTCCGATAAAATCAGCCACACGCGTTGGAATGCCTATGCCAAGGTTCACGACCATGCCATCCTTCAGCTCCGCGGCGGCCCTTCTTGCGATTCGGTCGCGACTCGTTTCTCCCATACCCACTGCCAGTTCACCCCTTTGCCTGTGATGACTGCATTTACGAAGATGCCAGGCGTAATGATCAGCTCCGGATCAAGGCTGCCTATTGGCACGATCACATCCGCCTCGGCAATGGTCCGCTCACCAGCCATCGCGACGAGTGGATTGAAGTTTCGCCCGCTCTTGTCGTAGACCAGATTGCCGTACAGATCGGCTTTACTCGCGTGCACAATGGCAACGTCCGCCGTTAATGCTGGCTCGACCAAGTACGTTCGGCCTTCGATGACGACCGTCTCCTTGCCATTTGCAATCGACGTGCCCATCCCGACATCGACGAGAATGCCGCCGAGCCCGACGCCACCCGCCCGAATCTTCTCGGCGAGCGTCCCCTGCGGATAGAAAATAATTTCCATCCGCCCATCCTCCATCATCCGCCCTGCGTTCGGATTAGACCCTATGTGTGAAGTGATCGCTTTACGAACTCGGCCTTCGGTAACTAACCGACCGATGCCGATCCACGGGAAGCCCGTATCGTTGCCGATGAGCGTAAGGTCCCTCACCCCTTTATCGAGAATACCTTCAATGAGCGTCGGCGGTGTGCCGATGCCCCCAAATCCGCCATACATGAGCGTGCAGCCGTCCGTTATCCAGCTCAGCGCTTCTTCAAGTGATCGCTGTTTATTCATCCGCTGAGAACCTCCTGACTCACTTCGGCGATGGCTTCGCCGAGTCGCTCTACTAGCAGATCCATCTCCTCTGTGCTGATCGTAAACGGAGGCGCGATGATGATCGCATCGCCTTCGCCGTCCACGCCGCCCGCCGCAGGATAGATCAGCAGGCCTTTGTTGAATGCTCGCTCTACCACCCGCGTCGTGAGCGCTGCACTTGAAGGAAAAGGCTCCTTCGTCTGCCGATCCGCCACGAACTCTAGCCCGAGCAGCAGCCCTTTGCCGCGAACATCGCCGATGATTTCGAGGACCGCAGCCATACTTGACAATGCAGCTTGCAAGTATTGTCCTTTCTCCCGTGCAGCTTCTACAAGCTGCTGGTCTTCGATATAATCGAGCACGGCGAGTGCCACTGCAGCCGACTGCGGATTCGCGCTGTAGGTGTGGCCAGACATGACAAGCTTCGAGCCGTTCAGAATCGGCTCCAGCACATGATCCTTGGCAAGCGTCGCTGCCATCGGCGTATAGCCAGCGCTTAGCCCTTTGCCAAGTGCAATGATATCCGGCTGAATGCCCCAGTGCTCCATCCCGAACATCATGCCGGTTCGAGCGATTCCGGTCATGACTTCATCGGCGATGAATAAAATTTCATGACGCCTGCAAATCTCCATAATGCGCTCATAGTAGCCATCCGGCGGCACAACCGCCCCTCCTGCAGCGCCAATGACCGGCTCAGCGATAAAGGCTGCGATATGCTCGGAACCGATTCTTTTGACTACCGTCTCCAGATCATTCGCACAGGATTGACCGCATGTGGACGGATCGAGCTGCATCGGACAGCGGTAGCAGTAAGGGGGGGCTACGAGCGGAAAGTCCTCGAGCAGCGGAACGAATCGCCTTCGCCTCGTGAAATGCCCGGACATGGATAGTGCGCCGAGCGTGATGCCGTGATAGCTCATTCGCCTAGACAGCACCTTATATTTGCTCGGCCTCCCCTTCTCCTGCCAGTGCTGAATCGCAATCTTCATCGCCGTTTCGGTCGCCTCGGAGCCGCTGTTTACGAAGAACGACCAGTAATCATGCCCGGGTGCCAGATCACTAAGCCGCTCCGCAAGCGCCTCCGCCGGTTCACTCGTAAACTGTGAGCGGTAGACGAACGACACCTTGCTCGCCTGCTCCTGCATCGCGTCTGCAATTTCCTGCACGCCGTGGCCGATGCCAGCCGTTACTGCACCTGAGGAAGCGTCCAGATAGGAGTTACCTTGATCGTCATACAAGAACACGCCTTTGCCATATGATATCGTGGGATAATGATGGTTCAGCAGTGGTTTAATGAGATGTTCCCGTTTCATCGAGAGCCTCCTCCCATGTATAATCAAGCCGATGTACCTATGCAAAAGTTTTGGCACTGCAAGCATGAAACTGCCAAATTATGATGTATCCATTCCCGGAGGCTGGCGTTCTAACTCTATCTCCAAAGTTGGTATCAAACTTGCATCGAAATAAGCTGCATCTGATTTAATGGAGGACGATTATATGTCTAAAGAACCGAACACGAACCGCTATTACAGCGTAGTCACTGAAAATGGAGATGAAGGTTTGTCGCTCCAATTATTTCTTGATTACTTCAACAAACGTCTACGCATTGATGACTATACAGGCGAAGCCGACTTGGTATGCCGACGTGCCGCTGAAGTAGCGCAGGAGCAAGCATTTACGAAGATTTTCATCAAAGCGCGCAGCGATGACTGGATGGCATTTCTAACACATGGATATATGCTGGAAGGGATTTTCAAGGGTTATTTTCACGGGTGTGACGCTTATAGCATGGCTTGTTATACAGACTTGGAGCGAAGAACGAGCGATTATTGGATGGAAGAGGATCAGATTCTAAGGCAAGTGCTGGCACTTGAGAAGAAGCTCGAGCGCGATACGGTGCCAGCGTCATTCGTGCTGCGACCAGCTGTTGGGACGGATGCTGACGAGCTCGCCGCTTTATATGGCCAAGTGTTTCAGACATACCCCACGCCAATGAATGACCCCGCGTACATTCGGCATGTGATGGATGAGGGAACGGTGTTCTTCGTCGTTGTGGACGATGGCAAGCTAATCAGCGCTTCGTCTGCGGAGATTAATTCGGTCTATCACAATGCGGAGATTACGGACTGCGTCACGCTTCCCGCATATCGGGGCAAAGGCTTCATGCGTCTGCTTATTCAGTCGCTCGAGGAGGATTTGCGTAAGCGTAACATCCTCGCTCTCTACTCGTTATCTCGCGCTCTGTCTTTTGGCATGAATGCGGCTCTGTTCCAGCTCGGCTACGAGTATACCGGCAGATTGACTAAGAACTGCGATATTTACGATAAATTCGAGGATATGAATATGTGGTGCAAGCAGCTTACCGTTTCCGGTGAATAGAAGAAGCGATGCCAAGCGACTCCCGGTACTTCGTCACCGTTCGGCGTGAGATGGGAATCCCATCCTGAGCGAACGCATCTGCCAGCTGTTGGTCCGAATATGGCGACTCACCTTCTGTACGGATCAACTCCTTCAAGCGTGCTTTTACCGATTCAGCCGATATGGCATCATCAAGCCCTTTATTAAAGCCTGTCGGGAAGAAAAAGCCAAGCTCATACGTTCCCCACGCTGTAAGTGCGAATTTTCCTGATGCTGCTCGGCTGATCGTCGATTCATGCAGCCCCAGCTTATCGGCGATATCAAGCAGCGTCATAGGCCTCAGCTGCGCCGGACCGAATCGGAAGAACGCGGCCTGCTCCTCCACAATTGCACGCGTGACACGAAGAAGTGTCGCCCGCCTTTGCTCCAGACAGCGAATGAGAAAAGCGGCGGCACTCCTCCTCGTATGGAGAAAAATACCTGTTTCCTCCGTTCGATTCACATTCAGAGTCAACTTTTCGTACTCCGCGTTGATATGCAGCCGCGGGAACGCCGCATCATGCAGCATCACTGCAAACTGCCCCTCTTCACCAGCTGAACGGACGATTACATCAGGTAGGACATACCCAGGTGCTCCCGCTTGAAACGCCGCACCAGGCCTCGGCTGCAGCGATTTGAGCTGTGCAATTGCAGTGGTGATATCGGCCTCGCTTGCTTTCAGCCGTTGCTTCAGCTTATGGATCCGTGAGGCAGCCACGTCCTCGAGAAAATCCTCAATTAATTGCATGAGCAGCGGATGGCATTCGGGCAGCCGTTCTGCCTGCAATTTCAAACATTCAGACAAGCTCCTCGCTCCCACACCTGCTGGCTCAAGCTTTCTCAGAATCTGAAACGCCTGAGCCACTAAAGCCTGATCGACCTCAAGCTGCACCGCTAACTGCTGATCGTCCAAGGATAAATAACCACTGGCATCCAAATTTCCGATCAGATAACGGACGATTCGCTTCATCTCTTCCTTCTCATCTAGGTCGACATTCAGCTGCTCAAGCAGATGCTGCTCAAGCGTTTCCGTTTGTCCCGCAACATGCTGCAAGCTATCGTAGTCGCTGCTGCTTCGGGAACTACCAGTGCTTTTGCGCGTGTCCGTCGACCAGTCTGCTTGCTCGAGCATCGGATTATCTTCCAGCTGTTGATTGATGAAAGCACGTAGCTCGGGCGCTGGCATCTGCAGTATCTTCACCGCTTGCTGAAGCTGTGGCGTCATATGCAGCTTAGTACGCTGCTGTTGTAGCATCCCAAATCCGCCGTAAGCACGTCGCATAAAGATCACCTGCCTCATGTGGCTCTTGCTCGATCCTTATATTGTATTCGCCTACAGCTAGGTCCGATTAATAATAACGGTTTTCAGCTCCGTCATTTCTTCAATCGCATACTTCACCCCTTCACGGCCGATGCCGCTCTCCTTCACCCCGCCGTACGGCATATGATCAACCCGGAACGTTGGAATGTCGTTGATGAGGACACCGCCGACATGCAGCTTCTCCACAGCTTCAAAAGCCGTATGAATGTTGTTCGTGTAAATGCCTGCATGCAGCCCATAACGCGAGTCGTTAATGTGCGCAATCCCTTCGCCGACATCCTGGATACGGTTAATTATTACAATTGGCGCGAAAACCTCTTCGCACGACACTTTAGCTGTACGGTCGACTTCGAGCAACACCGTCGGCAGCACCATCCCATTCGTGGTCGTTCCTCCATATGCCAGCTGTGCGCCTTCCAGAACGGCTTCCTCAATCCAAGCTAGCGCTCTTGTCGTATCCTGTTTCGTAATCATCGATGTCAGATCGGTATTCGGATCAAGCGGATCACCAAGTTTGAGCCCGCCGGCAGCTGCTGTGAACTGTTCTACGAATTCCTCATAGATCTCATTGTGCACATAGATGCGCTGAAGCGAGATGCAAACCTGACCCTGATAGGCAAAAGCACCCTGAACGCAGCGTGGAATGAGCTTCGTAAGCGGCACCTCTTTATCGACGATAAGCGCCGAATTCGATCCGAGCTCAAGCGCTACCCGCTTGAGCCCCGCCCGATTACGTATGCCGATACCAACCTTCGGGCTGCCTGTGAACGAGATTGCCTTTACACGCTCATCCTGTACGATGACATCGCCGATCACAGCGCCTGAGCCGGTGACCACATTAAGCGCGCCGGCCGGAAGTCCTGCCTCTTCAAGCAGCTCCGCGAGGAAATACGCCGACAGAGGCGTCTGTGAAGCCGGCTTCAGCACGATCGTATTACCCGATGCGATCGCTGGCCCAACCTTGTGGGCGACCAGATTCATCGGGAAGTTGAACGGCGTAATCGCGCCGATGACGCCAAGCGGCTCCCTCATCGTATACGCGATTCTGCCTTCGCCACCAGGCGCGGCATCGAGCGGAATCATCTCACCCGTTACCCGCTTCGCTTCCTCCGCTGCGAACTTATACGTCTGGATCGTCCGATCCACTTCCGTTCGCGCCGCTTTGATCGGCTTCGCCGCTTCAAGTGATATAAGACTGGCCGCCTCATCCGCACGCTCAGCGAGCAGCTGACTGAGCTTCTCCAGAATAGCTGCGCGTTTGTGCGCCGGCATGCTCGCCATGACCGCCTTCGCTTCATAGGCTGCTGCAATTGCGCGCTCGGTCTCTTCTTTCGTTGCGAGCGGAATATCGGCAAGCAGCACGCCTGAATAGGGGGAATAGAGTGGTGCATACGCACCTGGCTCCACCCATTTCCCCCCGATGTATAGATGTTTCTTCATTTTTGTTGCTCCCCCTTTAGTACGATTCAATTGCTGTAGTGGATATGATGGCATCTTTTATAATTTGCAGCCCTTCATGCAGCTGTTCGTCAGTCATCACAAGCGGTGTCAGAAATCGGAGCACATTGCCGTAAATGCCCGCACTCAGTACGATTACGCCAGATTCATAGCAAGCTTTCACCAGCTTCGCGACAAATCCCTTCAGCGGCTCACCGGTTGCTGGGTCCGTGAACTCGAGCGCACACATCGCCCCAAGTCCGCGTACCTCGGCGATAATCGGATACTGCTGCCGCAGCGTTTCGAAGAAGCTACGAATCTGCTCTCCAATCTGCACCGCCCTCTCGCATAATCGTTCGCGCTCGATTAGTTCAATTACTGCAAGCGCAGCGACGCAGCCGAGTGGGCTCCCCCCGTAAGTACCGCCGATCTCGCCTGTACTCGGCGCATCCATGATTTCAGCTCGGCCCGTTACAGCGCTAATCGGCACTCCGGCTGCGAGTGACTTGGACATCGTAATCAGATCCGGTTCAATACCGAACTGCGTCGATGCGAACATCGTCCCTGTCCGGCCGAATCCAGTCTGGATTTCATCGCTAATAAACAGAATACCGTTCTTTCGGCAAATCTCAAAGATCCCTTTCACATAAGATATTGGCGGAATGATGAACCCGCCCTCACCTTGCACGGGCTCCATAATAACAGCAGCCAGCTCCTCGGGCGCCGCTTCCGTGAGCAGAAACTGCTCGAACTGCTCCACGCAGAAGCTCGCATAAGCCTCTTCTGTCATCCCTTCCGGTCGGTACAAAGGATAGGGATACATCGCTTTATACGTAGCTGGCGCATAAGGTCCCATCTGGAACTTATACGGCTTCACTTTGCTCGTGAGCGACATGCCAAGCAGCGTCCGGCCGTGAAAGCCACGGGAGAACGAGACAATTCCGGGTTTGCCTGTGAACTTACGCGCGATCTTCACTGCATTCTCGACCGCCTCTGCCCCACTATTGAGTAGAATCGTCTTCTTCGCGAAGCTACCTGGCGTGATTGCAGCCAGCTTCTCCGCCAGCTTCACATAGGGCTCATACATCGCGACATGGAAGCAGCTATGAATGTATTGCTCCGCTTGCCGCTGCAGCGCTTCGACCACCTCCGTCGGGCAATGCCCCACATTGAGCGAGCCGATCGCTCCGGCAAAATCAAGAAACACATTGCCATCCACATCCGTAACGAGCGCTCCCTGCGCCTTCTGTACGAAGATCGGCGCCAAGTTCGACAGCCCCTGCGGTACGAACTGTCTCCTCGACTCCAGCAGCCTCCTCGCAGCTGGTCCAGGAAAGTCTACGGACACCGACACAAACTGGCGTTTCGGCACAGACTCCATCGTCTCACTCCTCTATACATCATCTTGTCTCTAGCTCACCTTCACCTGCCTAGAATTGAAGCAAGATTCATGCCACTGCTAAGCGCAGTGTGTCGCCTACCTTAAACAGGCCCGTGCGCCTATTTTACATGGACGTGGTACAAATCCGCAGGAGCCGCGATATGCTATATAGTCGAATAACCATCTTTTTATATGGAGGTAACTTAATGGATCGTGGATTTTTCCCTGGCGGCGGATTTGGCCGTCCGTTCTTCCGCCCGTTCGGTCATCCATTCTTCCCGAACCGCTTCTTGTTCCCGTTCTTCTTCTTTTCGCCGTTCTTCCCGTTCTGGCGTGACGGTAAGACAGAGGACATGGTTTTCGCCACTCACCAAGTCCAATCCGGTGACACGTTTGCAAGCATTTGCCACAAGTACAACATGCCTCACACCATTCTGGAAGAGGCGAACCCGCAAGTGAATCAAAGCCAGATGAAAAAAGGGGAAACGATCTACATTCCTCGCATTTCGAACATGGTTTGCCAAAAATCATACTCCGAGATGCCTGCTCAAGCTATGCAAAATCCGCAAGGTTCGATGGCGCAGCAGTAAGAAGCGTTTCCATGCATAAAGGGCTGTCCCGAAAGTCATCCTAGATGACTTCTGAGACAGCCCTATTTTTATTCAATGCGGTGGCTTTCAACTTAATAGGAGTGGATCATTCTGTTCCTTCCAATGTAGCCACTAGCTGGAAGTGCATACTAGCTCGATCAGACTGTCACTGTGATCTACTAGCCAATTGGACATTAGAATCAGTTGCTCCAAAAATATAAGTAAACGCATGCTGTACATCTTTCCCTGAAGCATGTTGTCCAACATAGATCGTTAGAAGAGCAACATAATAGATGTTCATCAGGAAGGGCAACTGCTTCATCTCATCCGCATTCAGTCTCATTTCCGCAGAAAAAACCTTCATAAATATTCTGACTGGCTCCAACAGCCCAGGATGGAATTGGAGAAGATGATTCAAACAAACTGCAAGCTCTATCGCCCTTATATCCCGACTCGCGAAATCAAAATCCAGTACTCCGCTCATCGTCCCATCACTACGAGTAAGTAAATTGAAGATTAATAAATCATGGTGTACAATCTGGCGAGGCAAGCGCTCAAGCTCAGTGTGACGTTCCTTTAGCTCATTCAACAGTTGACGAACCCGCGCGACACCTTCTCGCTTTATTTCAAACGGAGGATTCTGGATAAAGTCGACCAGCGCAGCTGTGCCGCTAAGCGGGTGAAGCGTATCCAATTCACAAAACGACAACGGCGCTGTTTCGGTCGTTCCCTTATCTGATAATGTAGCGAATGCAACGCTTAGCTCACCAACTGCTTTTCCCATCGCTTCTATGTGACAGTTCTCGCTCACATTAACTCGTTCAGTATCTGATCCATTTGCTGTTCCTCCTTACAGGTTTACTTCTTCCGACCAATATACAACAGATGCGATGCAGTTCCGAGCAAGTACGGGTCTTTCGCCGATTCGTAGACAAGCTCCATGATTTCGCCCTCTTCTCCGCGTTCGCGCCAATATGCCCAATGCTCCTCCGTTAATTGGCCTCCTATCCCTTTGGAAGTGATTAATTGAATCGTCTCAAAGCCTTGCTGCTCGAAGAAAGGATTTACATCCTCGATGTTGAAGAAATAAGCGCCCGTGTACCTGCCTTTATCCGTATGATTAAACACGCCAGACTGCATGAAGTCTCGTATCGCCGCGACTTGATCGAGCGGCTTCCATTGTGTAGGCGTCAACAATGCCGAGAGAAGCTGAGTTGTCCGAGGCCGAACGGCAACGAATACGAGGCCGCCCGTCTTCGTTACACGATGCAACTCTTGTAACGCTTGCACCTAACATAAGCGATGCGTCGAATTGATTGCTCTCAAGCTTACTTAAGTTTCTAGCATCCTGCACGAGGAAACTAGCAAATTGTTCGATTAACCCCAGTTCCCCCGCCTTCGCCTCGGCAACCTCCACCAATCTTGGTGTCAAATCGCTAAGCGTAATCTGGTAGCCAAGCTTCGCCAGTTCCATCGCATATTTGCCTGGACCTGCTCCATTATCTAGAATGTGTCCGGCTATAGGCAGATTCGACTGAATGTAATGTAGGTTCACGTTGAACTCAAGCGGCTCCCGGTCAAGCCTCCCCCACTCGTCAAAGCTAGAATAGTAATCAATGATTTCTTCCATATAGCGAACACCTCCAGTGGTAATTTCATCCATCTTAATTGAAGAACATGGAGCTGTAAATGACAAAAAAACTTCGCCCGTCAAGAGCGAAGCCGATTATGATATCTATACCATTACGTGTCTTCCATTATGTTTCAGTCATTATCCCGCCATTCACATGCAGCACTTGCCCCGTAACGAATGACGAATCGTCGGATGCCAAGTAAATATAAGTCGGCGCAAGCTCAAACGGCTGGCCTGCGCGCTTCATTGCCGTCTCAAGCCCGAACGTCTTCACGTACTCTGCCGAATAGCTCGATACGATCAGCGGCGTCCAGATCGGGCCTGGTGCTACCGCGTTGACGCGAATACCTTTGCATGCAAGCTGCAACGATAATGATCGGGTGAACGACACGATCGCGCCTTTCGTTGACGAGTAATCGACCAGGAGCGGTGCGCCGGCATAAGCGGTGACGGAAGCCGTGGAGATAATCGAGCTTCCAGACTTGAGGTAAGGATATGCCGCCTTCACCATATAAAACATGGGAAAAATATTCGTTCGATACGTTTGCTCCATCTGCTCATTCGAGATATCCGTTATGCAATCCTGCGGATACTGGACGCCTTGACCCATGACAAGCACATCGAGCTTGCCGTAGCACTCAATCGTTCTACGAACAACCTCCGGAGAGAAGGCAGGATCGCGCAAATCTCCTTCAATCAACAAACATTTGCGTCCATTCTGAGCGACCATTCTTCTCGTCGCTTCCGCGTCCTCGCGTTCATACAAATAGACGATGGCCATGTCCGCGCCTTCTTTGGCGAAGCCAATCGCGATCGCACGACCGATGCCGCTGTCGCCACCTGTAATGATTGCAATTTTACCGTTCATTTTGCCGCTGCCTTTATAGGAGGGATTATCAGATATCGGCGTCGGGTTCATTAAGTATTCGAGACCAGGCTGCACATTCTGATGCTGTGGCGGGAATGTGATCGGTACCTGCCGACAGCGCTCCTCATAACCGTAATAAGGATAACCGGGAAGCATAGTGAATCCTCCTTTCGCGATAACAAAGGTAGGATATTCGCCCAGTGTCCGGATGGTGCCTGATTGACGAGTAGCGGCTTAATTTAGCTAATCTATAATCATATCAACAACTTGCTTGGCGAACGCAGCGTAAGACTCTATCCGGTCAGGACATCTATCAATCGCCCAACGGAGGGTATCGAATGCTTTTAACAGCATTAACTGGCGCATCTCAGGAAGGCAATCGACACTGATACCGTATCCGTCTAAGAATGCATCGAAATCTTCATTATTCGGACCTTCTGCCAGTCCTAGCATTTGGCTCTGCATCACCACATTAATATCTCCATGCGGTACTGGACTTACATCCGCATTGCCCCAATCTATTAATATAACCTGTCCAGCCTGATTTACGATCGTATTCTTGAGCGATATATCTCCATGGGTTAAACCGAAGCGGAACGATACTTTCTTCAAGTTCTCAAACAGCTCACGTACTCTTTGCGATTTCGCCAAAGTGACTACGCCAAGCTCAATTAACCGATCACTCTCCGTCAAACTATTAATATTATACTGAATATATCCGAGCCAGCTACCATCCGACCCCGGATGACCAGGTGAATGAAATACTCCATCGACAGGATCAATCAGATTATCACCATGGCCTTTCACTTGGATCGAATGAATGCGCTTGGTATAATTGCCAATCTGCCTCCAAACATCGGTCGTTGGAACCGTGCTGTCTAACCCGTTGTCTCCTTCAACGAATGATTGAATCATGTATGCGGTTTCATCAATGACCCCAATGGACAACACCTCAGGTCCAGGAATGCCGACTGCGGCTGCTTGTTCCATACACCATTTTTCTTTCACATAGCTTGGATATGTACCTGCATCGTTCATGCGAACGACGAATTTGCGTGTCTCTGTTTCTACAACACAAACTTGATTTACGAAGCCTTTTCCTACGATTTGGTAGCAATCTTGTAATTCTTCACCAAGAAAACCGTATGCGATTCGTTCTGCTAACATAACTACGGCGTCTTTCACAGTTCCTGTCATCCCCTCAGAATTCGTATCTCGGATAGTTTACCACGAATCTGACCATCTGCCCGTTCGTTCAAATAAAAAAAGCAGCCAAGCATGCCGGCTACTTTAGTCCGATAATATCTAACATCGATTGAATTCGGCTCGAGAAGGTATGCTGACGAAGCGTTCGACGGTATCCTCTTGCGGCAATCTGAAGTCTCTCTTTATCATTGCGCAAGTAATACTCCAATTGCTCTATAAGCTGAGCAGCGTTCTCATAAGCAACGATTTCGGTACCAACATGATAGAATTGCGGCAATTCACTTCGTAAATCGGTTAGCTGAAAAGCACCTGCAGCAGCAATTTCAAATGTTCGGGGATTTATGGATTCAGCAGGCCAGCTATAGCCGTTCGCATTATCTACTCTACTTTCAGCTGTTCGGTGTAGATTGATGACAATTTTGGCGCCATTGTAATATTTGATCGACTCCGCCACGTCAAGCCAACCGTCATGAATGAAGGGTTTCAACATCTCATGATTCTTTAGGCGGATCCACCCGGAGCCTGCAATAAGTACTTTCTTGTTCTTCAAATAAGGAGCTAGCTCGTCGAAGAGATGCACACGATTCCAGAATGCTACCCCAACAAAGCAAATATCCACCTGATATTGCGGAGGGACATGCATGGGTTGATACAAATCAAAGTGTGCAGCAAGCGGCAAATGGAATGCCTGTGGAGATCCGTTATTCCTGTACAGCTGCTCGCAAGTTCGCTCATGCGTGAATACAAAATCATATCGAGTCGCATGTTCCACAGTCAAATCCGTGACATAGGGATCGTCTGCAAACCAGACGGCTGTAAGGATTCCCATGCTGCGAATGAGGGCGATATGTTCCAAATGCTCTGCCGGAAACACATGCAGCCCATTCAATACGAGGACAAGACTGGGACGAATCTCTTGCGCCTTCTGAAGCATTTCCTTCGCATCGACAACATGAAGCTCTCGAACGTTTCTCCTCAGCGCTTCAGTAACTCCTGCATCGATAGCCTCGAAGCCTTGCGGTATAAACATAACTCGATATTCTCGTATCTTATCCGTTGGCGGGGTCGTACTTTCGGCAATGCCTTTACACGCGCCGAGTCTCCAACCAGCCGCCCAGCCAGCCTTGTGGCCATTAATGCGCCCCCGGCTAAATTTCTTGACATGCCTCCTGTACCTCTTGTACCGCAACTATATCACCCTTGATCAATATATGCGGAGTAGTACAGTCGGACATGGGTAAGTACCTCAATTTACGGAGCAATTTGTGAGCACTATCGCTCCTTGGTCATGTAAAGAACCAAATCATTATCTGCACAAACGTTTGTAAATGGCATGACAACTTCGTTATGATAAGTGACTCCCCTGCCATCAGGCAAATATCCCCTCTTTGCATATAAACGCTGTGCAGGTCCATAGTAGATATGCATTCCCACACCAATTCCAACTTTTCCGTATTTTTCTATAGCAATTGTTTCAATCGCATCCATTAATCTGTTGCCGATACCGAGTCTCTTAAACGGATCAAATACATTGAAATCATTAACTTCAGGTATCCCTTGCTGGGCAAAAGGTGGATAAAAAGAAGTTGAGAGAAGATGTAAGCTTCCCGCAAGCTGATCTTTGTAAAAAGCGAGTAACGTTATTCTTGCACCGGATTCATTCTCATCCCAACATTTCAAGATATAATCAATATCTCTTTCAATATCATGATCGTTAAAAACTTGATGTATCATTTCAATGTCATCTAGCGTCATCTGTCGAATGTGAATGAAATCTTCCATTTGTAAATCCCCAACTTCCTGTCCCTGATTAGTTTTCATCTAAATAGAACATGCCATCAAGACATTGCCATCTAGATCTTTAAAATGGATAACCTCTTCATCCTTATAAGTAATCTCTACACCAACCTCGGTCAGAAATTGCAGCGCGTCATGCATATTCGGTGCCGTTAAGCTGAACAAAGGCAGTACCGAAGAGTTGGTTACTTCCTTCTTCCTGAGAAATAGATTAGAACAGCGATTATCGCTAAGGTCGAATATATGTAAATCCTCTCTAATTTCATCCGGATTCGGCAATCCAAGCAATTGGCAGTACCACGCCACCGAACGCTTCATATCGGTAATATAGACAAAAATCGCAGGAACACTAGCACTAATGGGAGATGTTTTCACTTGATCTAACTGCATATCGTTCTGCATTCTTCTATACATACAAGTACCATTCCTCAATCCAAGCAAAATCGCCATATTGTTCACGAATGAACCCCGATACTTCTCCCATCAGTGCTGCGCCTTCCGCGTATGCGGCATATTCCTCGAGCGCTAAATACTTCGTCAACCCGTTACTTTTCGGTAATGTATCCAGATAAACGTTCAACTTCTCACTATGTAACTGACCGAATCTGGTCGTGGACAAGTAATGGGATACCCATTTGTCGTGCGGATAACTGGTGCCATCAAGCAAATAAGCGATACGGCATAGCTGCTGCAGTAAGGTTGCCGCATGGATTGTTGCCGAGATGCTGTCGCCTCGAATGAGAGGATGGCGAAGCCAATCGAGCGTTAACATTAAATCCAAATAACAGTCCTTAATTGCCGGAATCGGATCGCGCAAGAAATTAGCCGATCCATCTGCCATGATAGTGGCAAATCGCTCACATGGGTCATGAAGCGGAATCGCATACTGAAACTCCCATACTTGCGGAAATTCAGATTCCTCAAAGTAACCGCGCAGTATTTCGAAGGACTCGAAGTGATAATGGCCCGCCCAATTGTCGATTGGCAGAAAAATACCGTCTTTTCGTTTGATCAGTCCAGCATCGAAATACTGCTCGATTATCGTTTGTCGAAGGGTTTCATCGCAGAAGAAAACAAAATCAATGTCGGAATATTGGTCACTGTTCCCTCTAGCCGCACTGCCTTTAAGCACGAGGGTTATCTGACTCCAATGTCGCTTCAGCACGGGATGGTCCGATAATTCATTCATATAAACAATAGCTTGTTTACGTAATTCCGCGCTCTTCTCATTCATTCAGATTTCCTCCAGCAAAATTTGATGGTTTCATCATAACTTCTTTCTTTGAATGACAAATCCTGCTTCTTCCACTTCCCCCACCATTCTTGTCATTTCATCTAACATTGTTTTTATACAGTCATGTATAATTTTAATTGAATTGATAAAATTAGGACAGTGAAAAATCAAGTCGCGAAGCTTTAGATATAATGAAAGACAAGCTGCTAACTGAATGGAGTAAAATCCTCAGCGCAGTCTTGAGTCCTAGCATTTTACAAGTACAAGCATAAGATAGAGTATCCCAGTTTGAGAGGGGGTACGACCCTATGGCAGGTATCAAAACCTTCATCAATACGACTGAAGCTTCCTTGCAGATGATCCTCTTCGTGCGTGCGGGTGAAGAAGTTTACAACCAGGCCGATGCGGTGCCCTTCACCTTAGGTCCACTTCAAACGCTTGACGTGTCCTATGGCAATGATTCCAACGGCTTCTTGAACGGAATCTTGCTCTTCACCATCTTCCAAGGCAGCCTCTACAGCAAAATCCAATTCGCAACCGAACGTGGACAATCACTGGATAATGCACTTAACACGAACAGTATTATTACGATTATCCTATCGAATACGGACTATGTTTTTGAGTTTAGCAACTAAGAGGCCCATCTGGATTCAAGCGAAACCTTGGCCCTGTCTCACGAAATGTGAATGCAGGGCTTTTCCTTTTTCAACATTATTTATCGGGTATTTGAATCGTGTGTTCTTCTAATACACCGTCTGTAATGACTGCACTTTTGTACCTAATAGTCCACATTGCTGATTTTTCATCATAGCTCACATCTTTTACAACGAGGATGTTAATATTGGCGATATCTTTGTCCTGGAGCGCTTTACGTATTGCTTCTTCTCGGGTGAGTAATGCCTTTACAGGTTTTTGTGTTTCGGAGATTGTGATCTTAGACGCCGTTCCCTGACCTGGATACGAAGTCGCTATTTCCCCTTTGAACCACACATTAACATTTTGTCCAACCTCTATATTGGAGGGTATATTCGAAACCCAGATTGCATCGTAGTACTCTGTTCTTGTTTCATTTAATTTTCGACTTGTAGGATTTACGACTAACGCACTTTGATTATCAATCTTCGTCACATAACCAACAATTCCGGGATTTACGTCGACGTCGGCTTTCTGAATGACAAAGGAAAGCAATTCGGGATCGATGCTTTGCTCTATTTCCAACCTGACCTCAGCTTCGTTCGCATCTGGCATCGTTATGATAATTCTGTTGTTCAATGTATCGAGCTCAGAGGAATACAAATTTAGCTTGTCAAAAAGTCCGAGACTAAACAGCTTCTGTTGTGCTTCTTGCAGCTCCTCTATCGAATGCGTGACATTGACCGTTTGATAAGTCCCGGCTTTGTACCGATCCGCAAGTAAGCGATTTACCTCATTATTTAAACCTACAATATTTATATAAACCTTACCTTCTTTTAAATAAATATCACCATTCGCAATATGATGCTCACTCAGAAATTCGCGAACCCCATTCGGATCATTCATCGGATTCAACGTGCCAGAACCAGTATAGTTCTTATCACTACGACTACCTGGTTCCTCTCTCGCGCCGCAACTCATCATCGTCATTGCCAATAAGCTAAACACTATTATGAGCATGAATGTGTGTTTCATTAAGGAACCCACTCCTTTCGAGATCAGAAAGCGACTTCTTGAAATCCATCCCTTTTGTTAAAATTCACCTTATTTTACACAGGTTAGACGTATTATGTCGCCTTGGAGTTGCGCAATTGTGTCACTAAGATACAGTTTCAACCAAAAACAAAAACCGCCTATTGAAAGGCGGTTCGTCGACTCGGGTCTATTACTTTTGATAACAAGGCGCAAAATTACCATATATCACCGTAAAAGCAAATCCCAAAGCTGTGTATGTACATTCGGTAAATATTCTTGAGGAGTTTAGGCTGCCGATCTCTCATCGGCAGCCTATTCATTCACTTCCGGCGGAGTATCATAACCGTTAACGAGACAGTAGTTATTACAGTTCCTGCAGCTAAATATAGGATGACTATACCCGAAACCGCTTGATCACCGACAAATGAGATGAACCAAGACAGCTCCCCTTTAGCAGCAGCAGGCTGCAGAACGCGGTCAACTAGCGGTCCCATAGCGAAAAAAGATAACACCGAGGAAGTCATGTTAATTTGGTAGACAAAGGCGAATACTCTTCCTTGCAAAGCGGAGGGCACGACCGACTGGAGGTGGGAGCTTAACATAGCGTTGCCAACGGGCAGCGGTATCATCAGCAACAACAACGCGATTCCTAGCCATATCGAGTCCTTAGCCATTGCGAACACGATAAACATCAGTCCCGTCATGACATACCCTTGAGACATTGTCTTTATCCGGTCTCGGAAATGTCCGATCGATGCTACGATTAGTGCCCCTACGAATGCGCCTGCATTCATACCGATGAGAACAAATGAAATTCCCCAACCAACGTCCCCCGATGCCCCTGATACGTAAGGAACAACCATTTCAAGTGTGCCGTTCAATAGGAAGTTGATTACACCAACGTAAGCGACTAGACCTAACAATCGATTCTGAAACATGAACACAATTCCGCCAACAATGTCGCGAAGAGCTACCTTCTCTTGATCCAAAATGAGCTTTTCCTTCATCTCATCCGGCAATCGTAGAGTCAGTAGGAAAATCGTCGACACGAGAAACGTAATTCCATCCAGGATTACAATGCCCGTAATTCCGAGTGGTGTATAGAGAAGGCCTACCAACGCGGGCGCAATAATTCCTGCAAGCGGAAATATCGTTTCTCTTATACCATTAACTCTGTCGCGCTGCTCTTCACTTGTCAGCAAGGCAGTGACCGTCTGCGCTGCTGGGCTTTGGAACATGGCGCATATCCCTTGAAAGAAAACAATCGTCAATAATAATGGGAGACTGAAGAAGCCAAACCAAAGGCTCATTACTAACAAAGCACTGCCTATCGCTTGCCCCGTATCACTCAGCAATAACACGATACGTTTTGGAAGCCGGTCTACCACTATTCCAGCAATACTTCCGGCAAGCATTGCCGGAAGTTCATTAAATAATGCAATCCATAAAATCGGCGTCGTTTGATGCGTCGAATGGTAGAGCCAAATACCTATCGACATAGAGGTCATGCGAGTGCCGAGCATCGACAAGCCCTCCACGATCATCAACAAATAAAGAGTGTGCAATCCGCTCTTATTTATAGGTTTCACTGGGAACCCTCCGGATAAAAGTTTATCTTTAGAATGCTGATTATCACTTCTTACCGATACCATATAGACATTAAGCGACTCAAAGAAACCTGTCGGAATAGACAAGTTTACTATGGTATGTTCAATTGCTTGCGCTATACGGTTACACTTCGGTTTAGATGAGAGTGAGGAGCAGCATGCTGCAGATTCTCCTTTTTATCCCGATTCCTACTGCAACTATTATACTGTTTCGGATTTGTCCATGAGAATAGACTTTACCCGTTAATGAATGCCTTCATTAAGCTTACCTGACGGTTCCCGCTTCCTAGAGGTAGCAAATATTGTAATTTATTTTATCACAGTCAAACATTGAGTTGGCAAAAAACAACCCGCTACGTAGGCGGGTTCAAAGTCGTGCTCACTCTTATTTGTATTTTGTTCTCCGTTCAAAAAAAGTCCTTTCGTCGGCAGTTCCAAATCCATACCCGTCGCTGATGATTTGGTTAACTGGAACATGGGGGGTTAAGGCAATTTTTCTTTTACCGTCTTCTAGTACAGTAACGATGAAGAAATAATTGACTCCATTTATGTGATATTTATCCTCCCTATACACGTTGTAATCAACAGCCACGTAATAGATTTCAGGGGCGGTAAAATATTCGATATACCGAGTCGGCATATCGTTTTTCCCGTAATCGTAAGGGATTTGCTTCAATGCGACAAGTTTAGCATTTTCAATATTGAATAACCCGAGCCTGTTGTTTCGATTTTGCTCATTGGTAAAAAAGTTGATCAGCAACTCACTTTGGTTTTTAACCCACAATGGAGGAATGCCAGACCATTCTCTTTTATCTATTAATTCGATGTAACTGCGAACAACGTTTTGATTAGGTTCAACGTTTGCATAAGCGAATGGAGTCGACTGCGCGTTCAGCAACAGTAAGAAAAAGAACAATAGTTTTAACAATCGCATTGGGCATCCCCCTTTTATTGACAGGAATAGTATGCCCACATAAAATATCCAAGCTAATCCAATGTAACAAATCCCATCGCTCTCTTCACCTTCAAGAGTGTTTCACTCGCTACCTCACCCGCTCTTATTGCGCCGTTCTTCAGAATGAGATTCAATTCATCTGAATGAACAATTTCATGATATCTCTCCTGAATAGGTGTCAGCTTCTCGATAATGACTTCCGCTAGATTCTTTTTGAATCCGCCATATCCTATTCCTTCATACTGCCGCTCAATCTGCTCGATCGTTTCACCTGAGAAAACGGAATAGATCTCAATAAGATTGCTTACTGCAGGCTTACTCTCCCATTCATGTCGAACGCTCATATCAGAATCTGTCACGGCTCTGGAAATCTTTTTCCGAATGTCTTCTGGCTTATCCAGCATCAGAACATAGCTATTGGTGTTCGGGTTGCTCTTGCTCATTTTTTTCGATGGATCGTCTAGTCCCATAATCCTTGATCCGATGGTTTGAATGATGGGTTCAGGAATCGTGAATAGCTGTTCAAATCGACTGTTAAAGCGCTCCGCCAAATCTCTGGTCAGCTCCAAATGCTGCTTCTGATCATCTCCAACCGGGACATGTGTAGCCTGGTAGAGTAAAATATCTGCTGCCATTAACGCCGGATAGGTAAATAACGCCGAACTGACCGCATCTCTGCCATGAGACTTCTCTTTAAATTGCGTCATTCTATTCAACTCGCCGAAATACGCTTGCGTCTCCATCAACCACCCTAACTCTACGTGGGCAGGAACGTGGGATTGAATAAAGATGATGGCCTTCTGGGGATCAATCCCTGCAGCGATATAGAATGCCGCAATATCCTTTGAACGCTGGAATAATTCCTTCGGGTCTTGAGGCACAGTTACGGCATGAAGATCTGGAATAAAAAAGAAACAATCATAGTCATGCTGCATAGAAACAAATGGGCTCAAAGCTCCGCCGAAGCCTCCGATATTTAGCTCACCGCTTGGTTTAATTCCCGACAATACTCGTCTCATACGCTCATCTCCCCTAAATGAAAATAAAAAAACACTTCATCCCTAAAAAAGGGACGAAGTGTTAACTCCGCGGTACCACCCGAATTCGATCACTGATCGCACTCATTCGTGTCAAGCTACTAACACGAGTCCCCTAGATAACGGAGGGACTTCCGTCAACGCCTACTAATTGCGTAAACAATGTTCGGATTGAAGCGAATGGAACCATTCTTCTGGATCATTGTTCCGGACCTCTCACCACCCGCCGGCTCGCTTTGACAATGACATCAGAGTACTCTATCCATTCATAGCTTTTGGTTATTATTTACAGTATAGTTCGTTTCATTGTAATGTCAATTCTGTTCTTCTATATTTTTATTTCTGTAGAATTAGTGCTTGAAAATGAGGTTGCCCTTCCTGTAACGGAATGGTATGAAAACTAACTTCTTTAAAGTGTACTGCAGCAACAGCTCTTATGGCTTGGTCGGAATACGACGCAAAGAAACGTTTGGGCTCACACCAATCATTCTCCCATATTCCTTCTGAATTGTTCCCGCCGTAAAGTCCCATAAAGAATAAGGCATCCGGTTTCATAACCCGTTTAATTTCTTGAAGTACATCCCCTATGTCGCTTTTAGGCACATGTAATAGACAGTTCAAGGAATATACTGCCTCGAATGTATGATCAGCAAACTCCAAATTATAGAAATCCATAACATAGGCTTGATGCCCTTTCTCCTTGCAGTAGCTTATCATTTCTGCCGACAAATCAACACTTGTTACTTCTACGCCATGATCTTTAAAGTAAAGACTATCAATACCTGTTCCGGCACCGATCTCAAGCAAGCTTTTCTTATCAGATGAATGCAATGTTGTTAGAAAATGTTCTCTTTCCGACAGCTTCCAATCAACAGATGTTGACTGTACTCTTCTATGTGAATCTTGATCATATGATTTTGCAAGGTCAGCTTTATTCATTCTTCTCTCCTTTTATTCGTCCTTAAGATACAGGACGCTCATGGTATTTCTCTAATCATATACTGATTTATCAACTCTTCACTGCTATTATCATTGTTAACAATATGAACAGTTAATGGAAACGCTTTGACCACCTTATTCGAACTCAGCCAATTGCGACTAAGTCCAGACAAGATAAATAATCCGTTCTCATCTCCTAATGCGGCAAATACTTCATTGGAATCTTTGTAAACTTCAATGCCATACTTTTCAGTTAATAACATCATCGCTTGTTTTACATCTACAAACGGAAGTCCGACTTCACTTATGTTTTTAATATCTAGTTGAGTGAATAATCCACCTTGATCATCTTCTTGAAGATTGTGTCGTGCAATCAATTCTACAATATTTCCTACAGGATCATTAAAGTAAATAGAATCTGCATTCCATGATTGTGAATGGATAATATCGTGATCATTAATTCGATTGATTTCAATATTTTTATCCTTCAACCAGTGCAAGGCATGAGCTACCTTATACTCAGTCATGTTAAACGCGAAATGATAATATGGAGATTCGTGGTCTATGGAATGGATAAAAGTAAGAATCGACTCTCCAACAGTAACAGAAACTTTTTGAGCACTGCTTTCGAGCAATGGAAGTTCCAGCGTATCTACATAAAAGTTCTTAACTTCCATAAGAGAATTCGCTTGTAAAATGATCTCTTTTATTCTCATCGAACCATCCCCTTTTCAGATTTTAAAGTTTAATTGCTTTAACTCTCAGTCGTTTGTAGTCTATATACCAAGCGCCATCTTTGAATAATTCTTTACGAGCTTCCGCTTCGATTTTATGGATTGCGTCTTTCTTTTCTTGAATTGATAAACCACTGAACAAGTCGTCTGCTAACCCCGTTAGCCATATATTCAATCCGTTATCGCCATCTTGCATCTTTGTCGGTCTATCGAAATGAACGGCATACGTAACCCGAAAGCCTTGTTTCTCTAGCAGAGTGCTCGTTTTTTCATCCAATGTAAGGCTGCATTGGAGAATACCGCATCTACTTGTTCATCAAGATTGAAGTTCTCGGCATCTCCAACAAAAAAGTTAATTTCAGGATATTTCTCTTTTGCAGACCCAATCATCTGAGTGGATAAGTCCATACCCATCACATTCGCACCAGTCTTCGAGATCTCAACCGCCAAATCTCCTGTGCCACAACCTAAATCCAATATGGACTCCCCATTGTTTGGGCTTAAGACTTCGATGACTCCCTTGCCAAATTCTGAAACAAAATCCAATTTCTTATCATAGAGTTCGGTTTGCCAGACATGAATAGAGTTCATGATATCATCTCCCAGTAGTTGGTAAAGACATCTTAACTCCAAATCACTTATACATAAAATATATAATATCTATCGAGATTATAGTTAATTCCTATTGAAGTTTGCTTCTCGTAAAAAACAAAAGTGGCCGATCGTTGCTGATCGACTGCCTTTACTATGGAATTAACGGTATGCTCGTCGTAATCTTATCTGCAACAGCGGTGTAGAAAGCAGGAAAGCTCCTATATTGATGATTAGGCTCTTCCTCTAGAGCTCTTAAATACATTCCCTGGTTAGCAATTGCAGACAAAACCTCGCCTAGAGTCCACTTCCTCAATAACACTTTATGCAAACGAGAACGTTCATTTTCAGAAATAATAGACGTATAAGCAATGTCATCTTCTCGAAGTTCGGTATCGAAATAATCTCCGGATTCTCTTAAACAGACTCCATTTCCCTTATCCACCAATAGCTTATGAGCAAACGGGTGGAAGTCTGTCAGAATAAATCGTCCATTCGGTTTTAACATTCGCGCAACGATTGAGAAGATCTGATTTAAGTCGGAAAAATAATGTAAAATCCCGAATTCCATCAGAACAATATCAAAATTCCTTAACGCTTCCTCATTAGGAATATGAAGCACATCTGCGTTTATATAATCCACTTGAACACCAGCTGCTTCGGCAACTTCTTGGGCATACTGCTTATTTTCCTCAGATATATCAACGATCGTTACATCTGCACCAAGTATGGCTAAAGGGATTGCTTTTCCCCCTGTTGACCCAAGCAGATTGATGATTCGTTGTCCTTGGAGTTCTCCCATATACTTTAACCATCTACGAAGTGGATGTTTAGGATCAGCTTTCAGTTCTACTGCTCGTTCAGTCGGAGTACCAAAGTGTGTCATCCACGCCTCATAGGCTTTTGTATTCCAAGCTAGTCTGTTTACTTCGGTTTGCTTTTGTTGCATCATAAGCCTCCGGTCTAAATTTATTTGTGTCGTTTTGAAATTATATCAGTTTCACTTAGCTTTCCTACCAACTTCTGTATTCTCGAGACTAAACAAACTATCCTGCAAATTGCAAAAATGACCTTGCCTACCGGCAGGTCATTTGATCTTTATTACTGTATTAAGCTTTCACTGGCAGCAGTTCCTGATGGCGAGCAATAACAATATCAATGATGAGTCTGTAAATATCCGACGCATATTGCGGATTCAAGCCATGCTGCTCGGATAGCCGGGCAATCTTCACAAACTGCTGCGCTTCGCGAGCTGTATCTTGGGGCGGCAGCTGATGCTCCGCTTTATATTTGCCAACCTCTTCTGTCAGCTGAAATCGCTCCGCCAGTAAGGCAATCATCTGTTGATCAATGGCGTCAATTTGTACTCTTAGTTCCTGCAGGTTAACCGTCATCTCGTGCCTCTCCTTCATGCTTGTAGTCCGGGTCAAGCTTAACGCTTTGACGCTTTTTGGCGTTGAAGCGATAGGTTGAATTCCAGATTACCACAGAGCTTCCTCTGTTGTAAATGCTATGTTGCAGTTTCAATATTTGGGTTGGATGCAAGGTGATGATCACCCACGACTTTGTCCCTCCTTGCACATATGATGAAGCATTTCTGCTGCTAAGGGAGGATGCGAATGTCGCCGATGAGAGATAAATCCGCTTCGAGCCAAGCGGCAACGAGACGGGCAAGCAATCGGACTTTTGCAAGAAGTCGATCCAGACGGTTATCGAGATCGAGATGGAGAATAAAGCATGGTAAGAAAACATTCCGTTCAACTGAGCGCCGAGTCAGGCGAGGTCGGCAAACAAAGCAAGTGAAGCGCCCGCTGTCCATTCTGTACGTTGTACACGCCTTCTATCCCGAAGCCTATACAGGCACCGAGAAATTTGTACTGAACATGGCACGTACCATGCAAAATAAAGGTCACCGCGTGAAAGTAGTGACATACAGTCTGGAGCCTGTCCAGCAGTTTCCGGAAGCGCTCGGAGAAGTCGCCTTCCGGTCGTACATCTATGAAGGTGTACCTGTTATCGCCTATCGACATAAGCAGCTGGATTTGAAATTCCCGTCATTCGAGCTTGGAAATGCTGACCTGCTGCAATTTGCCGAGCACATGCTGCTTGCTGAGAAGCCGAACCTCGTTCATTTCGGTCACGCGATGCGAGGTATGGAATGGATGCAAAATTGCGTCAACATGCGGATCAAATACGTTGTCACACTGACCGACTTTTGGTTCCTCTGTCCGAAGAGCACTTTGCTGCAAAATAATGAATCCCTCTGCATAGGACCTGCTGGCGGCAGCAACTGTAGCGTACACTGCCTCATTCCGAACGTCGAACAGCGGATAGCAGGTCATGTCCCGCTTCTACAGGCTGCAAGCAAGGTGCTGTCACCATCAGAGACCGTTGCCCAGCTGTTCCGAACGAATCTTCCTGGCTTCAAGGTTGACGTGTTGCCGCATGGCATTCAGTATGAGCATATACAAGTCAACCAGCGCACGTATGGGCCAGATGATGCAATTACTCTCCTATATGCCGGCTCGCTGAATCCCCATAAAGGCGTACATCTAATTCTGCAAGCGATGGCGCATGTGCCTAGTGAGCGACTACGCTTGAAGCTGTATGGCTCCGGCCCCGAATACTATACGGAGCAGCTGCAGCTCGCTGCTCAGCAGGATGTACGAGTCAACTTCTGTGGACTGTACACCGAACAAGAGATCGGTCAGGTATATCAAGATGCCGACGTCGCGATCGTCCCTTCCATCTGGTACGAGAACTACCCATTAGCGCTCCACGATGCAATCGCTTGCCAGGTGCCGATCATTGCATCGAACATTGGAGGCATGGCTGAGAAGATCAAAGACGGGCATAACGGCTTCACGTTTCGCGTTGGAGACGCGCAGCATCTAGCTGAGCGAATCACTGCTATCGTACAGCAACCACAGCTGTTAAACGGGTTGAAAGCGAATCTGGCACAGCAGCAATTACCTGCTGTCAACCAGGAGGCTGATCAGTACGAGCAAATCTACTACGACGTCACGCGTCCGAAGAAAACTTCCGCCAAATCCAAGCGCCGCAGCCGCAATCGCAATCGTAATCGCAGACAATCCAGACTCAGAAAGAATCGGACAGCAACCCGAAATCGGCTCCAATCCCGCCGCATTCGCGGTTAACCTAGCTACTCCTGAAGCTCCATCAAATTCGTCTGCGCCGAGCGGATCATCTGCTTATACTTGCCCGGCGTCATGCCGAATGTCTTCACGAATTGCCGGCTTAGATACGCGGCATCGCCCAGCCCGCACAGCTGCGCCAACTCGATTAGCGGCCCCTCGGTCGACTCGAGCAATCGCTTCGCTTTGTTCAGCCGCATCTGCCGCAGCATCTGCATCGGGTTAATGCCGTAAGCCTCATGGAACGCACGGTCAAAATAATTCGTGTTCAGGTGCACCTGCTCCGCCAGCATATCCCGAGAAAGCTTCTGATCCAGATGCTCCGACATGTAACGGATAATCGGGAAGAATCGATCATATTTTGCCGTATACGCCTCGCTTCTTCCTAACCTGCCTTGTGCATCCCAGCTCTCGAGAATCATCGTAGCCAGCCTGAGCATATCTGCCGTAATTGAGATCGATTTGAACGAATCGGTGCTGCGCCAGGAGCGGAATAACGATCGGAAGATTGCACTGTACGCCACCGGATCTAGCAAGTCCACAACCGGATGAACCGGATACAGCTGGAACAGGTCGAGATTCGTCCCTGTATGAATCTGAACCGATACCCATTCATGGATGCCCGGCCCAGTCGACACCTCCGAGAATGGCAAAAAAGGAGGGTGAAGCATAACCCCTCCTTCATTCACTTCGTGATGCTCGCCGCCAGTCGACGTGATGACACGACCTTCCAGCACATGGCTGATGACCCAGTTCGGATAAACGACATTTTGTAAATTGAGCTTCTCGTATTTACCAAGATCCGCCATATAGACACTGACCTGCCACTGATCCATGCTTGCCCCTGCAACCGATTTAGTCTGCATCTGCACGTGCGCCTCCACTGATCCTACAACCGTTTTACTTCTAGTTTACACTAACGGCTTGCCATCAGAGAACAGCCTCGACTCTAATTCTTGCCGCAGCTGCGCCTCGCTAGTCGCCCCGATCCACAGGCCATTCAGCGAGAGCGACGGTCCGCGCCTGCAACCGATACACTGGTTTAAACAGTGGACAAGCGACACATCATGCCCAAGAGCAACAAGTTCATCAAGTAAGCTGCCATGCCGATTCTCTTGCAAATTCCGCAAACAGCACACAATTGTTGAAGGCATTAGACGATGACTGCCTTTCCGCCTACTGCAATGAGCGGGCCGTTATCGAAGATGACGCCGGTATCCGGGTTCTTCGTGCCTTCAACAGAATATTGGATGACGTAAGCTTTGCGCGTATCCTTGCTCTGGTTCGGCGTGCTGCGATGGAATAGCAGTGAGTAGAAAATAACCATGCTGCCCTTGCGAAGCGGCACTGGCTGACCTGGATCTTCGCCAAAATAACACTGCCAGCCTACATCCGTCTTCTTGTGCTCGACAAAGCCTTGCAAATGCGATTGCGGCTGTATCCATATGCAGCCATTCTCGATCGTCGCATCGTCCAGCGCAAGCCAGCAAGTCATATATTCAACCGGATCTGTCGGTACATAACCATTATCTTGATGCCATGGAAAATCTCGTTTCGCCTCTGGTCGCTTATAGACCGATTGGTCCCAATACAGCCGGATATCTGGCCCTAGCACAGTTGTGGTCAAATCGACGAAGCGCTGGTCGCCTATGAATCTCTCCAAATCCTCGTGACGGCGTGCTAAGTTGGATGTAAAATTAATTTGGTTTGGTATAGCAATGAATCCTTTGCCCTTTTGTTTCAGAGCTTCTTCACTTTCCATGTCAAACACATCGATGATCGACCGAACACGATCCATCTCCTCATTCGAAAATAGCTGCTCCAAGATTACATAGCCTTGTTCCTCGTACTGCTTCAACTGGTCTGCTGACAACATTCGGCTCACTCCTTAGTTAAGTCAAGTCATTACTTCGCTTTGAATTAACTCTATTATCTTGTAGTAAGCGCTTTCATACAATGAACGGGTTACAGCAGTTATTGTACTTTTTCCACCTGTATTGTGGGAGGAGTAGCTAACGCAGCTGGCGTGATACTCCGTCTTCAGACGGAGAAGCTGGAGCATCCTACGGATGAGTAGAATTCCATGCTGCAGGCTAATGCTCCTTATTTTGACAATATGTATAATGAGGCTATAACAGACTGGGAGGAAACGTGAATGAATCGTTTAATCTATGAAATCGACCAGGTCAGTCATGTGTACAAAGGCAAAAAGCGCAGTATTGTGAAAGCAAATGACAACATCTCCTTCGACATTCCTGCAGGCGAGATACTCGGTATTCTCGGCCCGAATGGCGCTGGCAAGTCCACGCTGATCAAGCAGATGGTCGGCTTGCTGAAGCCGACTGAAGGGCAGGTACTCTTCGACGGGACGAATATTGCAGGACAGACGAAGCGAGCGGCTTCCTTGGTCGCCTATTACGCCCAAGAGCCTCATGTACTAGCCCCACTTAAGGTGCATGAAGCACTGGAATTCACGGGCCGGTTAAGAGGAATGTCGAAAGAAGACGCGACGCGTCAAACGAAGGATCTGCTCGAACAATTCGAGATGAGCAAATTCCGCGACAAGCAGCTCAAGCAGCTGTCCGGTGGGCAGAAGCGAATGATCGGCATTGGAACGGTCTTGATCGGGCATTCGCCAGTGCTCATTCTCGATGAGCCTACGAATGAGCTAGACCCGCGCAATCGGCGGTTGGTGTGGGACATGATTAACATGCGTAATCGTGAAGGCGCTACCATTATACTAGTCACGCATAATGTGCTAGAGGCCGAGCAGGTTGTGCACCGCGTTGCTGTTATCAATCATGGCAAGCTGCTTGCTATCGATTCGGTTGCGAAGCTGAAGCAACAGGTTGACCCGCGGCTCAAGTTCGAGCTGTTCACCTCGATTGGCACTCGAGAAGAGATCGAAGCCATGCTAGCCCGCTTCGGCACGGTGCAAGTTCTCTCTGAGAACCGCCTCCTTCTACTTGCCGAGAAGCGTGATGCCAGCGAGCTGCTGGACTTCATTACGAGCCATCCAGAGCTGCCTATCCTAGAATATTCGATTAAGCCCTCCAGCTTGGAGGATGTCTATTTCCATATTGATAATGCTGCGCAAAACGAGGTGATCGGTCTATGAAATCAGCTGCCGAGGCGAAGCTTCAGCCTATCGAACGCTCTTCCATTGCTCCAACCCCTGCGAGAATATGGACAGAGCTTAGTATTCTGTTTCGCATTCAGTTCGCAATAATTAGAGACAGCTGGGTGTGGGTCGTGCTTATGGCGACGATGTTCCCGCTTACGACTCTCCTGTTCATGCGTTTCTTCGTGGAGAACCCAACCAAAGAGGCAATGATTCAGATGATCGCCGGCAACATGATTTTCGGATTGCTCGTTATGGGTTTGAATGCAATGGCGCAAGAAATTTCGTGGCAAAAGCATGACGGTCATTTCACGTTCTATGCTTCGCTGCCAATCTCGAAGCTGAATTTCGTCATTGCCATCCTGCTGAGAGGGCTTATGAGCACATTGCCTTCCTTCGTACTTCTAGCCTTATTCGGACAATGGATGTATGATATTCAGTTCCACTTCTCCTGGGCACTTCCGCTCGTGGCTATTCTAGCGTTAGCAAGTGTAGTCGGAATCGGCGTATGCATGGGCTTCTGGTCGCCAAATCACCAGCTCACGAACATGCTCGCCCAAGCACTCATGATGTTGATTACGTTCTTATCGCCAGTGATGGTGTCGATCGATCAGCTGCCGCTCCCTATTCAATGGATCTCGTATTTGCTACCGACCACCTATGCGGCCGAAGCGCTCCGAGGGGCGATGCTTACCGGCTGGAGCCATGATGTGATGATCAATTGCATCGTATTACTCGGCTTCGCCATTGTATCCATCACGGCAACTCTCAAGCTGGCGAATTGGCGTATATCGAGGTAAACCGCGCTAGATGAGCTGGGAATCATTGAACCCGATTCTGCCGAGGTAGCCAATCTGTCCCGTACTTTGCACTTGTACTTGATCATAATATTCCAGTCCGCCTCTTGGTCCTTCTTCGTTCGTGCTGCTAGGGATGTTCCACCTGAGCGAGATCACTTCGCTTCCCTTAGGCACTGGTACCGAGGCGGATGTACCGCTTGGCTCCTTGTACAGCTGCTGATCGGCGGATGTTATATGGAGACGCTTCGTTAAACTCGGTACAAGCTGCGCGCGAGCAAGAGCGAACTCGGCAAGCTGCGCGACCGAAGCGTCGCTGTCTTGGAGCGCTCCTTGAAGTGCGGACTGCACGCCTTGCCCTGTTGCGATACGACCCAGACTAAGTACTGCATAGTAGCGGACCAGCTCGCAAGAATCCTTTAGAAGAGGGATCAAGTACGGCAAACCAGACTCTCCTATCGTCTCCCACTGATAAGAGCCAATATAATAGATGCCGTGCATCTGCATGGAGTTGAAGTCGCACTTCGCTTCCGTTGCGGTCTTCCTCCAGCTGTCAGCGAGCTTCACCGGATCGGGTCTCGTAAACCCAACGATCAGCTCGCTGTCCATGACAGGCGGACTGCCCGGCTGCAGCTGGTTCGCGGCGGCGAGTCCCGTTTCCGTCTGATGGAATTGTGATGCCAAACACGATAATGTGTCCCCGAACTGAACAACGTAATAAGGATAGCCGCCGGCTCGCTGATACTCAAACCCAGCATCTGGAACGAGAATCGGTTGATCGACAAAAATAACGCTCGGATCGCAAATCACATTCGCATCCAGTAGCTTAGGTACCGTCGTGCGGAATCGCAATGCAATGCCCTCTAGTGAATCACCCATTCGGACAACGTAGATCAAGCATACATCTCTCCTCTCCTGCCTATACGATATTCATTAGAAACACAAAGAGGAACTGCCCGCACTCGGGTCAGTTCCTCTTCAATTCTTTCGATTATTGCAATTCGATTAAGTTGTAAGCAAGTCATGATCCACATAACGCGTACCATTCAGCTCACTAATGATGTTGATAGCAACCTTCGCACCGTCGCCTGCAGTAATAATGGTATGCATACTGACACCGGCAATCGTACCGGCTGCCCAGATGCCTTCAATATTTGTCTTGCCACTTGCGTCACAAGCAATAATCGACTTGATGCGCGGCTCTGTACCTGGTTTGATCTCAAGGCCGATTTTCTCAGCAAGATCTGCGCCAAGGCCTGTTGCGAAGATAACGTGAGTGGCCTCGTACGACGAGCTCTCCGTCTCGACTTTGAAGCCATTCTCCTGCTTCGTAACATTCACGACGGCATCCGCAACAAGCTCAGCGCCGAACTTGGTCGCCTGCTGCTTGCCAATATCGACGAGTTCAGGACCCTTCAAGCCCGGAACGCCGTAATGGTTCTCGATCCAAGCTTTTTTTGTAACACTCTTATCACTATCAATGAGTAACGTTTTCTTCCCAGCCTTTGCGGTGAACAGCGCTGCGCTGGCTCCTGCAGGTCCAGCACCGATGATGGCAATGTCAAACATAACAACAACTCCTTCATCCTCGTATTGGTATTCACTTCTAGTTTCACTTCTAGTACAAGCACATTATAGAATTGATTGAAAGCGGATGCAAGCTTAGGCTGCTAGAATCGCCGCAAAGGGTATCAAACAAAGAAGACCACCATGGAGGCAGTCTTCAACATGCTACACGAGGGCAAGCTCGAGCGGCGTTAACGCGTGCGATTCATCTATATAGACAAAGGCATCGTAGCGCTCCGACATCCTACTTGGCACATAATTGCCGCGCTCATAATGCGGATGATAGACGACACCAATTGCCCGGTGTCCATATGTGTCATGAAAGAGTGGTGAAGTATTCCCTTTAAATATCAGCCACTGATCATGTGCACCTGCTTCGTGCATCAGCTCTTCCCAGCTCCCTTTCATCGCAGGCGGTACGCGCATCGCCTCAAGTGGTGAATCCCATGCAGCTGCTGCGATTACAGTACCACGGTATGTACCGGCTCCAATCGCGAACACTTCGCCCGGATGCTGGGATTGTTCACGGACGAGCTGCCCGACATTGACCATGTCGTCAGCAAGCATATCGGTCGCGCGGGCATCTCCGATATGGGTGTTATGTTCCCACACAATCGCTTTTGCCTCAGGACCATAGAAGTTCATCACACGATTGAGCGCTTCAACCATATGCCGATCCCGAATGTTCCACGATTCCGGTCCGCCCCTCACCATCGACTGATAATACCGCTCGCCATTCACGGCAACAAGGGCGTTAATCTCGTCGTTTAGCAGCGCTTCATACGAGCGGGCGCTCCCACTCCCACTTCCACTTTCACTACCTTTTCGCTTAGCTTCTAGCTGCTTCAGCAATTGCACGACTTCATCCTGGCATGTCTCCGAGAAGAATGCTGCGGTCATGCCGTAATTCTGCCCTTCCCTCCCATGCGGCTCGAAGCAGGCGAACGCCTTCAGCGCTGCTGGCAGCTCCGGGGAATTCGTATCCTTGAGATGCTTAATAATCTCATCCATCGACTCCCACAGACTGTATACATCAAGTCCGTAGAAACCGACCCGCTTCGCCTCAGGCAGCTCACGATTATACTCCCGCAGCCAAGCGACCAAATCCCGCGTTTCCGTATTCGCCCACATCCAAGACGGCCATCTGTCGAAGGATTGCAGCACCTCTTCAATGGAAGCCTTGGCATCAGGCGCATGCTTCACATATTTGTTCACCTCATAGCAAGAAGGCCAATCTCCTTCCACTGCAATGAAAGTGAATCCATGCTCCGCGATTAGCATCTTGGACAGCGCGGTCCGATAAGTATAAAATTCGCTCGTGCCATGGCTCGCTTCTCCGAGAAGCACAATCTTCGCACTCCCCGCTGCATCAGTAAGCGGCCGTAAATCCTGTTCCTGACCGAACTTATTCGATACTCTTCGAATCTCATCAATAACAGAAATCGTTCTTTTCACTCGTAATGGCTCCTTTGCAATTCAGAAAATAATTCTGTTTATATTTTCCAAATGGAGAGCGAATTACTCGGACTGCTTGCCGCTATTCGACTTCAACGACGAGCTAGGCAGCACAAAGCTCACGCAACAAAGAAAAACCGCCAGGTGGCGGTCTTCCCAGAAATGCTATAGCTCCGAAGGCACGAACAAGCTCGCTACATCTTCACCGCGCTCATCACGCTGCTTCAAATCGCGAAGGAACTGGATAAATCCAACCTGCGGCGTCCATCCGAGCACTTCTTTGGCCTCGGACAGATCATGCTGCTCCACTTCTCCCGGTAGAGAGATGCTGTATTTGGCGATAAGTGCGGCAGCACCCGGCAATTGCTCCTCGCACCAATCAGGTCCAAGAGTGCGGAAGTTAGCTCTAACGTCTTCTGGCATGCCATGATTCGTATGTATAATCGTGCGGAACAAGCCAAATTCGCGTTTGCTCGCTGCAGTCAGTGCAGCAACGGTCGCCCGCGCCACATCCCGCCGATCCACGCCATTGCGAAGCAGTCTGGAGCCGAATTCCAGATAGGGTCTAGGAATAAATTCATGATAGCGAAGCATCGCGATGGAAGCCCCAGTCATCTCGTGGTAGGAGCGGCACAAGTCTTCACCGATCACTTTGCTCACGCCGTATACCGATCCCCAGCCGAAGGCCATCGATGAGGCATAAATAATAGATTGAACCCCTTCTCTGCGGCATGCTTCCAGCACCTGATAGGTTCCGTCAACATTAACCGCGAAGATTGTATCGTCACTCACTGGAGGCTGATGCGCACAATGCCAAGCTGCGAGATGGATTACACCATCCACACCTTTCACCGCTTGCTGCACATCCGTAACCGTACGCGTATCGCATCTAACAAACTCAAGCTCCCGCAGATCTGCCGCGTTCGGCGGCATCACATCGGCCATGCGCACCTCATAACCGGCTTGCAGCAGTTCACGGCATACCGCTTGACCGCCATTTCCGCTAGCTCCTGTAACTAGTACTTTCATCTTCGTCTTCGGCCTCCTCCTAGTATCTAACAACCTACACGTTATCATATCACAACCACTTGCCCAGCAACGAAAGTCTTTCGAACCGAATGTGATATAAACCGGGCCCGCGGTTCATAGACTTGAAATAGAATTTAGCAATCTATTACGAGAATGAAGGAGACTAACCGATGAATCAGCTGACCAAAGAACAATTCGTATCCCGTTTCGTGCGTGAGGACGACGCTGCATCGAGGCATTTTGTCTACAGCATGCCTTATGAATGGTGGAGCAGACCTTATGAATATGCGTGGTGCTCGTTATTTGTGGAGCCAACTGACACGGTGCTCGATGCAGCATGTGGCATTTCGCATCCATTCAAGTTCTATCTAGCGAACAATGCTCGCAGGACATATGCATGTGACATGGATCCTCGCATTACTTCCATTCCTTCCATACTGATGGAGATCGCACTGGACATTGGCGAAGCAGCTGCAATGGCAGTGGCCTCCACATATGAAGAAGGCAGCATCACACTCAGCCAAGCGGGCATTACGGAGCTCCCCTATGACAATCAGCTCTTCGACAAAATCTTCTGTATCTCTGTTTTGGAGCATTTGACACCTGCAGATGCCATACTTGCGCTTAAGGAATTTGAGCGTACATTGCATGCTGACGGTGTGATTGTAGTCACGCTGGACTATCCCGCAGTCAACCTCAGTTATTTCCAATCTATCGTCCGATTGGCCGGACTCGAATTCTATGGCCCTATTGACACGTCGATGACTCGCAACTCACTCCATACGGAATATTGGGGCGGAATCCACTGTTTCCGAGCATTGCTTCGCAAGCGCTAATACGATATCTACGCAACTTCTGCTGATCATCGAAGTATAAACATAAGTGGAAATACCTGGTGTTTATGGAGGCTAGAGCGTATGTATTACAGCACAACAAGAAAACTAGTGAACAGCATGATTGTCTCAGGAATCGTACTCATCATTTACGGGCTTTTGCAATACTTGACGTCTCATGATCTCTCATCCGAAGAATTAGTAAGTGTGTTTACGATAAAACGATTGGTATTTCCAATACTAGGAATCATTATTACATCAATCGGTTATACATTACTGAAGCTTATCAGTGAAATTGAGGATCAGGCCTTGTCGGTAAGGGAAGAGCTTATTCAATTAAGAAAGCTTGTCCAGAATGGCTTGAACGATAAGCACTAATTGACAACAGAAAGGCTGCCTCTAGGTAGCCTTTTGAGATTGTCCACCTAGATTGACTCCTTGTGACCAGTTCGCTTCGCTGAGAGTAGCATTTTCCGACTCTCGACTAGACTAAAGAGCTGTTTGCAAACTGATTGTCCGATATTCCGACCTGAGGCAGTCAATTCAGCTGTTAAGCTCCTATTGTGCTGCTGAGAGTGGGAAAAATCCATTCTCAGCATACTAATGTTGCTATTCTGCTTCTGAGAGTAGGATATTCCCACTCTCAGCGTTCGGAGGTTAGCACAAATTGCTCCCCGCCCGCAAGCCGCGAGAGAACCTATTAATCTCTTACTTACATATGCAGATGCAGCGCTGCTGCGCCAAAGAAAAAGAGCAGAGAAGCCTTTAGCGGCTCCCCTGCTAAAAGGCTGCCTTGGTTCATGAACCAGGCAGCCCTACTATATGACACGTCACTTCATCAAGATTCCTTCGTATCCTCATCTTCCTTCTTCTCTTCCTCGCCTAGCTCTTCGTCATCAGGTTCTTTAATCGGCGGTTCTTCATCCAACTGGTCCTCCGGCTTTTCCTCTGATTGTCCTTCGGCTTGAGATTTCTTGTTCTCTTCCAGGAAAATCAAAGTCCTCACCACAGGTGGATCCGGACGAATCTGTCCATAGAGTCGAATAAAGATTTGCTCGATTTCCTCGCCGGTCAAATCGCCTTTCTCAAGCAACTCCTCGGCAATCGCATGCACGAATTCAGAATGCGCGAGAATAAGCTTCTTCACCTGCTCCATTTGCTCTTTGAGCAGCGCATTAATCTTCGGTCGCAGCGACCGCAGCGCTTCCCCCATTGACCCAAGTGTAAGCCAGCTAAACAGCTCATCGCCCATGCCGACCGCGCCGAGGAAGGCGCCTGCCATGCTGGTCGCCTGCTGCAAGTCGGAGGTTACCCCGTTCAGCTTCTTGCCGAGGAACTCTTCCTCCACCGCCCTTGCTGCGAGGCAAACTTGAATGCTGGCGAGTATCTCGCTGTCGCTGCGGTTATACCGCTCGTGCGTCGGCTTCGTCGCAGCTAGCCCGAGCGCGTTGCCGCGGCGAATGATCGTCACTTTCCAGACCCGATCATGCGGCTTCAGCAAATATTGGGCAACGGCGTGGCCTGCTTCATGGTACGCCACATTCCGTTTCTCATCGTCACGCATTGAACGGAGCGGCTGCTTGAGCCCCCATTCGTACGTTTCCATAGCCATGCGGAAATCCTGGTATTCGGCTTCGAGCGCGCCGCGCTGATGCGCAATGACAACCGCTTCGTTGACGATATGCTTGATCTGCGCAGGGCTGTAACCGATTGTATCAAGCGCCGCTTTCTCTGCGGTGAGAGACTCGCCGTGCTTTACTTTAGCAAGGTAATACTGGAAGACATCGATGCGACCGTCATAATCCGGCGTATCGACCCATAGCTGACGATCGAATCGGCCCGGACGCAGCAGCGCTGGATCCAGCACATCCGGCAAGTTCGTTGCAGCGATGGTAAGCACCGCTGGACGCTCCGCACTCTTGCGGCGAAGGCCGAGCTGCCTTAACAGCTTCTTGAACCTTGAATTGTCCAAGTTTGGCGGATCCATCTGCAGGAGCAGCTCGTTAAGAAGGCCAGAGCCGCCACCCATACCCATCATGCCACCCATTCCCATGCCGCCGCCACCTTGACGCTTCATTCCGATCGCATCTATCTCGTCGATGAAGATGATGCACGCGCCGTACATCTTGGCGAGCTTCCTTGCCTTCTTATATATGCCCATGACCTTGAGGTTTCCGACCCCAAAGAACATGTTCTGAAAGCTTGGTGCCGAAGCATAAGCGAAAGGGACCTTCGCTTCATTCGCGATAACTTGCGCGAGATAGGATTTACCAGTACCCGGCGGTCCGCACAGCAGGAAGCCGCGGATGACCTCGCCTCCCATTTGCTTAAATTCCTTCACGCCTTTGAGCAGCAAGACAATTCGCTTCGCATTCTCGACAATTTCCGGATTTCCCCGGTAATCGTCCCATGTCGAACCGGTTTCACCAGGCAATATCCAATACGTTCGCCCTCGCGCCAGAAACCAGAACAGCGCCACGAATTGAATAATGATGAACAACACGGCAAACAAAAGCTGAAACAATAAGCTGAGAATCGTAAGCGTAACGTTCCAGACCGTCGGCCCTCCATTCAATAGAAAAACACCCAAGATGACGAGGGCAATCAGCCAGAGGAGAATTTTACGCCACTTTACCCATTGATAACTCCTCATGGCCACACTTCCTTTTCCACACATGAATTGGCAGCTGTGATGAAAAAATGCGGTACTAACATTTTATTAGTGTTCCTGCAAAATATGCTCTTCTCCATCCGCTCCCACTCCTACGTAAGACTGCATCATACTTAATCCTATGAGCCAATCATTCGTTTATATCAGAGGGCTGCAAACTTTTTTGTACGAGGCTTTAAGTTAACTAGGGGCATCAAAAAAGACGCTCCATATAGAGCGCCTTCAGAGCTGCTATTGCACTTGCGTGACTGCAGAATAGAAGCAGCAATTGTTCTTCCCCTTCATCTTCGCTTCATACATGGCTTGGTCAGCATGCATCAGCAATGTTTTTCCTTCCGAGCCGTCATTCGGATAGATCGCAATTCCGATACTCGCGGTTACTTGAAGCTTCACACCGTCCACTTCATCCAGCTGTTCGATAACGTGAATAATCTGTTCGCCAAGCGCTTCAAGTTGAGCGCTGTTCTGAACGTCATCGAGCAGCACGATAAATTCATCGCCCGCCCATCTTGCGCAGACACCGCTGCTGCGAACACATAATTGAAGGATGCCTGCAACCTCCTGCAGCAGCCGATCTCCCATCTCATGGCCGTAAGTGTCGTTCACCTTCTTGAAGCCGTCCAAATCCATGAAGAAGACAGAGAAATTCGCGATGTTGTTCTTGGCACGATCCAGAGCCTCGATAAGCCGTTCACCCAAATATCGGCGGTTCGGCAGCCCCGTCAATTCATCATAGTACATAATCCGTACCTCATCGGTGCGATCATGGAAACCGAATAGATGACCATGCAACTCCCCGTCCACATCATCCGTGAGCGGACTGACGTAGCATTCGAAGTAACGTGTCTTTTCTATACTCGTCACGAGAGATACTCTTTCGCGGAAGGGAGCAAGCTTGGCGTTGAAATACCGGTCGATCAGCTCCGCAAGCGTTCCGTGCGATGCCTTTAACCGATGGCAATAATCGGCAAGCATCTGTCCATTCAGGAGCGGACGCTCGAACAACTGCTCGAATCTGCGGTTCGCGAACACAACCTTCCCTTCGGTATCGCACATTACAATCGCCTCTTGGCTCGACTCTAGCATCCGGGCAATGATCTCATTTCGCTTCGCAATTTCTCGCTCTGCAAGCTGGCTTTCCCCAAGCAGATCTTTATATCGAATTTCACTGTCAGCCACTTTACGATACAGCACCGTAAGGCTCATATACATCTTCGTAAACTCATAAATTATGCCGCTCAGCACAGCGTTCGCACAGATGAACGTGTTCCACTTCGCGACATACCAACCGATACTAAAGCGGCCTCCGCCGCACAGGATAATCGTTACATCTAGCATTGAAGCCAGCAATGCGATACAGAGCCATGCCGTCGTCACCGTGTTTCCTCGCGTTAACCGGAAAAAGAGCACTAGTGCAATAACACTGTAGATGATAATAGGCACACCAATCTTGTTCACGAAGAGAGGGGTAAGATGACCATCCTTCAATAGAATGGGTACGCTGTCATGAAACTTGGTCGTGATTACCGTACATACCGCGATTAATAGGATGACTACCGTTAATACAACCGCAGAACTCGATCTGGCTCTCGCCTGGCTTAGCTGCATTCCTTTATAGCGGGACTCGAACCAGACGTAAGCGATTATGGCCGTCGGCAGTCCGAAATGCCAGATCAAATAGAGCCAAGGCGCAGTTTGCAGCCCCGCATGGAACAAGCCGGTTGTAGAGAAGATGCCAGGGAATGTTAGAAGATACATCGCGGTCATCCCGCCAGAGTATAGATACCCAGCTGCCAGCGCAAGTACCGATGGAGAGCGGTTAATGCGAAATTGGCTGTACAGCACGTAAGCCGTAATAAGCTCGAAGCAGATAACGCTAGAGAATATCGCAGGCTGATAAGCAGGTAATTCCGTCAGCTTCACCCGAGCTATCGGAGCTGTCAGCAAAGCCAGCAAACAAACGAATGCGCCAATGACATAAACAAGCCTACGCTGTGAGCGATTTGCAGGCGTTGACAGAAGATGGTGAACAGCGATTTTAGAAGCTTGGTGCTCCATGGCAGCGCCTCCATTAGTTGTAGTACAGATTTTTTTCGACAAAAATCGACCAAACCCTTCCTTCATGTCAGGTATTTTCACAAATATTTATTTAGTCAAGTTGATTTTTCTAAAATATTGCTAAAATTCAAAATTCCGCACATCAGCATGGACTTCTGAACCGTTATCCTCTTTAATAAAGAGACTACATCTCATTATTCAGGCAGGTGAAACGATGGCGCATCTTACAATTACGAAGCAGCAAGCAAGACGCTTCCTGTTGTATTATCATGGTCTGAGCGATAAGGCCTCTAACTTTGAAGGAAAAGCCGGCATTATGGCTTTCATTGATCGTGTCGGCTGTATTCAGTTTGATCCACTCAATGTGGTAGGGATGAACCATGAGCTTGTCCTACAAGCTCGTATTCCACACTTCAAACGAGAAATGCTTCAACAGCTGCTCTATGAGGAACATCAATTGTTTGATCAGTGGGATAAGTGTATGTCGATTGTTCCGGTGACGGATTGGCCGTATTTTGCCCGCTTTCGCAGACAGCATGAAGCATGGTGCCACTCCAATCAGGACACGGTGAATCAGGTCCATGCAGAGATTGAGAAACGTGGTCCGCTTTGCTCCAGCGATCTAGACTATGCGGAGAAAGTCGACTGGGGCTGGGGTCCGACGAGGCTGTCACGCGCCGCACTCGAAGGCATGTATTATGCGGGCATGCTAGTCGTTCATCATAAAGTTGGCACGCGAAGGTTTTATGATCTTGCGAAGCGGCGTATCCCTGAGAAGCTATACGCTGAACACGATCCGATCGAATCGGACGAGCAGTATTTTGCATGGAACGTGCTTCGCCGGATTGGTAGTATAGGCCTCCTGTGGAACCGGCCAAGCGATGCATGGATTGGCATTCGAGGGATGAAGAGCCGCCACCGCAGCGGGGCATTCAAGCAGCTCCTTGCAAGCGGTCAGCTCATGGAGGTTCAAGTTGAAGGGGTAGCTCATCCACTCTACCTACGCGTATCCGATCTTGAGTTGTTTAAGCAAGCTATGGCGGTTAATGATGATTGTACGAAGCGCGCCAGCCTACTCGCTCCTCTCGATAATCTTATGTGGGATCGGAATCTCATCAAAGAGCTGTTCGACTTTGAGTACAGGTGGGAAGTTTACAAGCCGGCACCGGAGCGTGCTTATGGCTACTATGTGCTGCCAGTGATTTACGGCGATCAGCTCGTCGCACGCGTCGAGTTTGCTAACCAACGTAAAAAATCACCGCTGACGATTCTCAATTGGTGGTGGGAACGCGATGTCGTGGTGGATGCCGCAATGCGAGACTGTGTGGCAGAGTGCTTGGAGCGGTTCGCCGCGTATCTTGAAACGACATTTGATCGTTCCAGCTTTGCAGACATGCATGTATAGAGAGTGAGGTTGTTCGAAGATGGAGATGCAGCTGGAATCGGAGCAATTAGAAGATTACCTAATCGAATCTGTAGAAGTGGATTTCTCACATTCTGCAGTTGCTGCGCTTGCGGATGAGCTGAGCCGTGAGACAGATAGCGAGATTGCTTTCGTAAGAAAGGCATTCGAATATGTCCGCGATCACATCTCCCACACTTGGGATATCCAGAGTACTCGCGTCACCTCGTCCGCATCTGGCGCCCTGCTGCACCGGGAAGGGATTTGCTATGCCAAATCCATGCTGCTCTGCGCGCTGCTGCGGAGCAGGGACGTGCCAGCGGGCTTCTGCTATCAGCGGCTTACGCTAGGAGATACGCCCGACACCGGCTATGTCATCCATGCACTGAACGGCGTCTACCTGCAATCGCTTGGCAGATGGGTCCGTCTCGATGCGCGCGGCAACAAGCCCGGCATCGACGCCCAGTTCTCGCTCGAGGAGGAGCAGCTCGCTTTTCCAGTTCGGACACATTATGAGGAGATTGATTACCCTACGATCTATATCCATCCGTATCCGAGTACGGTCGAAGTGTTGAAGCGAGCGAAGAACGCGAAGGACATGTATTTGCGACAGCTGCCGTCAGCGCTGTAACGAATCAAGTAACAGTACAAAGCTAAAGCCGCTCCATAATGGAGCGGCTTTTCTAATGAATCACTTTAAATTTTCCTCAATTACTTCCTATTCTCTTCCATCCATTTCACACTATAATCAACCAACTCTCGAACTGGCACAAGGCGGATCACTGCATCACCGACCTGTCCGAGCTTCACGCAGCCTGTCTCCTGCTCGAATGCTTGACCAAGCAAGCCAAAGTCATCCGAATTAAAATTAATCTCCGCAATTGCCGTCCACTCTCGTCTGCCATCAACGAGAATCGGCGCATAATTGGTCACCTGCTGCTTGGTCGCATAGCTTACGCGGTATTCCGCGAGATGAAGGGATGTATTATTGCTATGATCGACGCCGAAGAGGAGCACCGAAGCCCTGCAGTCATACAGCTTTGCAAGCGGCGACTGCTCCCCGAGCCCATATGCAAGTGAATGATCTGCTGTAAGGTAAGCCGCCTGTGGTCCTCTTGCTGCAAAAGACACCTGCGGATGATAACTCCGCACCGTTCCTTCCTGCTTGCGGAAGCATTCCACAACAGCGCCCATTCCCCGCGTAGGTGTCAGATCTGGCTGGAACGCCGGCATCTCGTCACGAATAAGCTGCCACCACGCTTCCGGCACAGGTGGGTACTGCCATGGTGCAGGATCGGACAAGTCACCACTATGTGCCGGCATAACAAGCGTGCCTTCTTCCCCGATAGCATCCTCAAGCGCCAAAACAACCGCGCCGGCGCCGCCTACAATGAAGCGGTTCATTGACTTGAGCGAGGAATGCACGATGAGCGTCATTCCCTTCGTAACGCCAAGCGCTGTCAGATCATGGGTAAGCGTTGTCCGTGTCACCGGCCACGCCGACTCATTAATTCGTTCCACGTTACCCCTCCACCTTATGAAGAAACTGCCTTACTTCCTGCAAATACTCGTCCGTTTCTTCCATATAGCTCATATGCGAGCTTTCCTCGAACACATGAAAGTCCGCCCCTGGCACAAGCGACTGGTAATGCTGCGTTGCCTCCGGGGTTGCCTCATCATAGCGTCCACACAAGAAGAGCGATGGGATAGTGATTTCATGCAGCTGCGGCGTCACATCATAATGCTTCAAATTGCCGGTTGGGCAAAATTCGGACGGTCCCCACATCGTCATATAAACTTCTTTATTCCCTTTTGGCCTGCTGAGCTTAACGATTTCCGGCACCGGATCAAGCCTTAACACATGTCGGTCGTAATAAACCTTCATCGCCGCTTGGTATGCCTCGGAATCGGTCGTCCCCTGCTCCTCATGAAGCACGATTGTCTGCTGGACATCGTCAGGAAGCTGCGCAATGAGCCTATCGGCATCCTGCTTCCAAAGCGCACTGCTCAGGCATGGACTGGAGAAAATAACACTGCGAACGCCTTCCGGCTTACGTTCAATCAAATACGATGCCGCAAGCATCGTACCCCACGAATGTCCGAGCACGTGTATCTCCGCAAGGCCCAGCGCCTCACGAATACATACCAACTCATCTATGAAGCGATCCGTCTTCCAAAGCGATACATCCGTCGGCCGCTCGGAATTACCAGATCCAAGCTGATCGTAGAAGATGACCGGTCGCTCATTCGCAAGTGCGCCAAGTGCAAACTTCAGCGCCCCATGCGTATTGCCGGGACCACCGTGAAGCACCACGAGCGGAGTCCCATTGCCTCCGTCTTCGGTAAGCCTCGTATACCAGACTTTTCCACCGGGTACGTCAATGAATCCTTCTTCACTCATCCTATCACTCATTCGCGGTCCCCCCTCCCAGTAGCTGTTGAATCTCCACAACTGCTTCATCTACAGATGCTGCCTTAATGACGATGCGATCATCCAATTCATATGCCGAATTCGAATGCGAGTAACGCTGATCATAGTAGTGAACAAGCAGCAGCTCAATCGCCATGCGGTACTCCTCGTGCTTCAACGCCCATTCGATCTCTGCAGCAATCGGCGTATGCATCCGTGATTTGATCAGCCGGAACGACTGGATGCAAGCTTCTTGATGCTCCCACGGCTTATATTCTTCAAGCAAATTCGTCACTCGCGCTTCAAGCGGAAGCTCAAGCCAAATATGCTTACCCTCTTCTTTCTTCTTCACAAGTCCACCTGGCAGTACAATCTTGCCGACTCGCTTGCTCTCCGCTTCCATTAGAAAATACGGAACAGACTCTAGCCGGATCAACTCATCAGACAGCTGTGCGTCGAACGTCTTCTGATTATGGGAGATGAGCCCGATATTGCCGAAGATCGAGCCGCGATGGCCCGCCAAACGTTCAATATCCAGTACCGGATAGGACTGCTCCTGCAGCTTGCGCAGAATAGCGGTTTTCCCCGTCCCCGTGTTGCCGTGCAGCACATAAGCGAGAGGCGCAAGCTCAAACTCATCCATGCGGCTTACGACCCACTGGCGATAAGCGCGGTAACCGCCTTCAATCCGGTATATGCGGATACCCATCAGATCGAGCACCGTCGCACTCGTCTTGCTCCGCATTCCCCCTCGCCAGCAGAATACAGCTTTCTTGCCCGGGATTTGCGAGAACGCCTTGATAAAAGCAGGAAGCTTCGCCGATGCGATCTCAAGACCGCGTTCCTTCGCCGCATGCACGCTTACCTGCTTATAGATCGTGCCAATCTCGGCACGCTCTTCATCATTAAACAGCGGAATATTTAAGCTGCCGGGAATCGTCGCGTCCGCATACTCGGAAGGTGATCTCACATCTATCGTAACGATGCTGCCAGTTTGTCTCAGCGCTGATAGTTCTTCAATTGCAATATCTTGAAACATCGCCTTTTCCCCTTGAATAGTTATTGTACGAAAATATGTCCTGGACGCTCATCAGTTACTTCGCCGATCAAGCTTGCTTCGACGCCATTCTCCTTCAGCGCCTCAAGCAGCGCTTCGGCTTGCTCACCTGCGACTGAAATAAGCAGCCCGCCAGATGTGACCGCGTCGCACAGAATATAACGGTCGATTTGATCGATGTCGTCCGCGAATGTTACGTCATCTTGGACATGCGCGAAGTTGTTCTTCGTTCCGCCTGGCACGAAGCCTTGCTCTGCAAGCTCGCGAACTCTCGGCAGCAGCGGCACGCGTTGCTTCTGGATATGCACGCTGACCTTGCTGCCTTTTGCCATCTCCAGCGCGTGACCGACTAAGCCAAAGCCCGTCACATCGGTACAGCCATGCACATCGAACGGCTCCATCGTCTCGGCCGCCGTCTTGTTGAGCGTCGCCATCACCTTCGTCAGTCGCGCCGTCTCTTCCGGCGTCAGCTGATCCGTCTTGATCGAAGTCGTCAGAATGCCGACACCGATTGGCTTCGTCAGGATTAGGCGGTCGCCAGGCTTCGCGCCTGCATTCGCCCGCACTTTATTAGGATGGACAAGTCCGGTGACTGCAAGACCGAACTTCGGTTCTTTATCGTCAATCGAATGGCCGCCTACGAGCGTGGCCCCGGCTTCTTCGACTTTATCTGCTGCACCCCGAAGAATCTCGCTAAGGACACGTTTATCCAGCGTCGAGATTGGAAACGCGACAATGTTTAAAACCGTCAGTGGCTTCCCGCCCATCGCATAAATATCGCTAATCGCATTAGCCGCGGCGATTTGGCCGAAGTCATACGGATTATCCACGATCGGCGTGAAGAAGTCGAGCGTCTGGACAAGCGCCAGCTCGTCCGTTAGTTTATACACGCCTGCATCATCGCTCGTGTCGAGACCGACTAGCAGGTTCGGATTTGGCTTCGCCGCTGGCAGATTGCTGAGTACTGCCGCTAGATCTGCTGGACCGATTTTGCAGCCGCAGCCGCCTTTGCTCGAATAGGAAGTTAACTTAATATCTTGCATTGATTCCGACATCGTCCACATCCATCCCTCTCTATGACCTTATATAAATGGTACCCGATACACTTTGGAGAAGCAATGCTATCGCTTTCATAACAGAAGCACCGGCGAATCAGCCGGCGCTTCTCATCTATCATCTATCTATGTAGATTCACTTCTTTGAATCGGCTGCATGGCATCGAAGTATACGCGGCCCCCAGCGATAATTGGCTTGAATGTATCTAGTCCGCGGGGCACAACGGTGCTTACGGTCTCGCCGTACTTACCAAACTCGGCGCCGTGGCATGGGCAGAAGAGTACCAAATTCTTCGTCTTCTCGCGCTGCCCTGTTGTTGCCGGCTCAACCGAACAACCCAAATGCGTGCAGGCTGGCGACAAAATGAGAATCTCTCCGTTCTGATCCTTCGTCACATAGACGAACCCTCTTAGAGGCTTCGTATACCAAGCATCTACATATTCGGCTTCGTAATGGATTTTCTTCATCTCTGTCAGTGCCGCTAACTCTTCATAGCTGCCGAGATCTGCGATATTTCCCGGCCGCTGCTCGGCTTCCGCTTCGCTCTTATGCGTCTTCGCGCCGTAATAGAATAGTCCCGTTGTACCTGTCAATGCAGCAGTAACACCTAAAGCGAGTTTGCCGGTAGTCCCTAGAAAAGCTCGACGCGACAGCTGCCGCGGCATTCGATCCTTCAAGCTGTCCACCTCCATTAACCGCCAGATGACTTCCATTATATGCCCAAAATTGGGAAATAAAAAGAACTACAAAGCCGTAGCCTTGTAGTTCTTGTGACAATTCTATTCGTGCGTAGGCTCGATTGCTGGGAAGCCAATCTTCTGCCAACGGAACAGGCGCTGAGCGCGCGGCGACATGTTGTCGTACGTCTCTTGCGGAATTTGTACACGGTTGTCGCGGTCTACAGAGCTGTAGATGAGCGCGATATTCGGACGGATTTCGTTGCCTTTGTTAGGCGTTCCTCTGTGCCACATACGAACGTCGCGGATCAGGATGGAGCCTGCTGGCATATGCACTTTCATCGAGTGCATATATGGCGCAAGATCTTCCGGCTTCGGCGCGTTCGGGCCGTACCAGCTGTCTGGCATCAAGTGCGTGCCGCCTGGCCAAATTTCCATTGGGCCATTGCCATCGTGTACATCAACGAGTGGAATGTTGAACACAAGATCCGTAATCGGCAGCGACACTTGACATTGATCGCCGAAGCGAGCGCCGTAATCGGCATGAACCGGTTGTGTCTTCTGTCCGCCTGGCAGCGAAGTGTTGGACGAGAACAACGTTACGCTGTACTCAGGACCAAGCACTTTGTCGATGATTGCCATTGCAAATGGGTGCTCGATAACGAGCGAATCGTTGAATGGAGCTTCGAACGGAAGGAAGATGCCGAGGTGGTTCGTACCTTCGTTGAAGCCTTTCTTCTTCAGATAAACATCATGACCGTGCTTCTCAATGAACCAGTCCATCGCTTTCTTGAACGCTGTGAACAGTTCTGTTACTTTCGCTTGTGGAACAACGCTCTCAATAATAACATAGCCGTTAATCTTAACCAGGTTAGCGGCTATCTCAAGTGTTTCCGGTTTAAGTGTTAGTGTATCCAATTCTTCTTGACTAACTTTCAAATTCACCTAAATCACCTCAAGGTTTGTCTTCGTAGTTGCTTACAACTCCTAAACTAACACATTTGCTCGTCAATTGCTATAATTTTTTTACATACTTAATTAAGTTTATTAAGAAAATAGTAGAACACGTTTTCACACATATGAACATGTTCTTTCTAACTTCACCATCAATATGTTCAAGCTCCACCACAGTGTCAGTCTCATCCGGAAGAGTAGCGCTGCTGAAGCCGATGAATGCATCCTCCGGATATTCCCCTGCATTCCACGGCGTTTCCACCTTAATCTCCGAACCGTCTGCGAGTAGTCTCGCTCGCTTGATCCTGCCGCTTAAGCCGCGAAAATTAATTTTGCTTACGCATTCCACCAAGCCGCGAATAACCGTCTTCGGTGATTTGTAATTCATATCACTATAGCAGTATCCCCAATGATCATTCAGCGTAATGCATGCTTCCCAAGGATCAGGCTCACCTGCATCGTTAACGACGCCCTCGGGCGGAAGAATTTGCTCGGGACAACATGAAGTCGCCAGCAGCTCCCCCTCTTATTTAAATTGCTCGAATACCTCTGCATATCGGCCTTGGCAGCCAACATCCGCGAATGACAACGGCTCGATACCTCGAGGATTTGTGACAGAACGCGCCTCGAAGATCAATTCACCTGAGTCTGCTCCCTTCAGCTGTGGATCCGCAAACACATTACCGTCTTGCTCCTGCAGTTCCCGCTCCACGCCTATCTTCGTATAATGCAGTACTTCACTGAAGGTGCGAACGCCGCTTCGACTATGCAGCACATTATCCCTGAATGAGGCAATGCCATCTGCAGCTGAGAACGTGCTCATATAAGGATGCTCGTCATATTCCGCAGAAGGCAGCTTGCTCGGGTTGCCCTTCGTCGAGATGATCTTAATCGACTCTGCCTCAAGCACATTGCGTTCGAACACAAGTCCGAACGTATTATAGACGGAGAGCACCTGAGGACCGCGATCGAGAAAAATATTGCTAATATAACGACAGTCCCGCGTCATATGACTCAACATCGGCAAGCCGAGATTAACCGCTAGATTGCGTTCGACCGTACAATTCGTGCATTTCTCGTCAAGGTAGTACGCGTAGCGCCGCACATGCTCCTTCGATTTGGCGAACACCGCATTGCCGCTGACGTTCACCTGGTCGCTGTACCAGCTCAGGTAGATCGCAGAACCGTCCTTCATGAAGTTCATCGTGTTATAAAGCAAATTACTACTAATTGTCGTATTCGAGCTTGAGCTCGCGATGCCGCTGTACGGCGTGTCATGAATCTCGTTGTGGCCGATCGTATGGCCTGCGCCATCACTGTTCACCGCAATGGCACTCGAGTAAACGAGCCCCACGTCGTGAATACGCGAGCACTCAAGCGTAATCGCTTCTCCCTTCCACTGAATACCGCCTGCCCCGGTATGATGGACATGACATTCATTGAGCCTGATATGCTTGCCGCTCAATTGGAACGCCCAGCCGCCGGTGTTGCGAACAGTGACGCGGTCAAACTCGACCTCCTCCACCTCTTCAGCTTGAATCGCAGCGCTCACATGAATCGCCCCGAAGCCCCCCGCAGAGAGCGGAGTCGCGGCGCATGCAAACGTGAGGCCGGCGATACGAATCCGATTCGCGCCTTCTTCCAGTCGAAGAAGCTGCTCTCTCGCAGGTGCAATCACACGAAGCGACTCCGGATGCTCTGACTCCTCCGGGAGCGGCCAGTAGACAAGCTTCCCAGCCGTTCGATCCAAATACCATTGTCCCGGTTGGCGCAGACCTTCCCGTACATTCCAAACCGCATAAGTCATGGCGTTATCATTGCGTGCGTAGAATGCGCCTGGCGGATGTCCCGGCGCATTCGCGAAATGAATTTCGGTTACGCCGCATTCATCCTCCTGATCCGCGCCTGACATTTGCACCTGCGCCTGTTCAACATGAGAGACGCCAACTAGCGACTCATCCCATTCGTGGTAGATGGTCAGCTCCGCATTACCACAGTCCAGCCATGTGCCAACATCGGAAGCATTGACGCGAAGCGTCATCATTTCTTCCTCCATCGGCTGCCGCTTCCAGCCGCCTGCGAAGGTCGAGAGCCATTCGACGTCGAATGCGTTCGGATGCCGGAACGCCCCCTGCTCCGGCAATCGCGCCCGTTGCCGGCATGTTCCGTTCACTTCAATCATGCGGAAGTCACGTGTACGATCTTCAGCGTTCACGCCATCCAGCGTCGCGGTCAGCCATTCTCCTTCCCTCTGCCAAGACTTGATCAACGAGCCCCCGTACAGCACCGGATACTCGTTCGGATAAGCTTCAATCGTTAGTCCGGCATCCTCTGCGGTCAAGACCAAGGATACGTCCTCGTATTCACCGGCTCGAACGATAATCCTTTTGTCCGCACTGCCGCAGCTTCTCGTTCGCGCCAACGCCTCCGATAGCGTGCGTACCGGGGCTTCTTCTGTCCCCGCATTCGAATCTGCTCCATATGGAGCGACATCGAGCCGAATGCCCTTTCCCTTCTGTGCCATATCGTGACTCACCTCACCTTCTCGAAATTCAGCTTCACGCTGGTCCAGCTGCCGCTTTCTCCGAGAACAAGCGACGCTCCCTGCGGATTCAGCCCAAGTTCTTCAAAAATAACGAGCTCATTGTCCGCCTGCATCCAGCTGCGCGGCAAATAATAAGCATCCTGTGTGTCGCCGTACGCCCAGAATCGGCCAATGTTATGCCCGTTCATATAGATCTGGCCCTTCTGCAGCTCTCCGATCTTGAAGTAAACCGGCCGGTCGCCCTCCGGCATCGGAAACCTTGTTCGCAGATAGGCCGGACGAAGCAGCCTGCCCTTGCGAGCAAGTCGAGATCCAACAGGCAGCAGCACAACGAGCCCCGTTTCTTCTTGCCCGACTGCACCCACGACTTCCGTAGCAGAGGCCGAGGTAGGAGCTTCACTCTTGCCGGTCCACCGCTTCCATTGCCAGTTCGTTAACTGCCCGCTGCATGGTGCGACATAAACTGCCATGTTCTCCAGTATGGTCGCTTGATTCGGCTCTGCATATTGAATGCGTATATGACAAACCTGACCAGACAGATGCTCCGGCAGCTGCCATGTAATCCAGCGCTTAATCTGAGGGAACATCGTCCACGGCGAATCGGGATAAGACATCGGCAGCACCTCTTCGCCATTCACCGTCACCCATGCTTTCACGCCATGAATCAATATGAATGCGAGCTCATTCGGCTCAAGCGTCAGCTCAAACTCGATGCCAGGCAGTGGCGTCTGCTCCCGGTAAAAGCGGTTATACAGGAAATTGAAAGCATCATCCGATACTGGCTGAGGGGAAACATCACGATAAATCTCGACTTCTACTAAGCGGGAGCCGACCACCACGGGACCTTGAATGCCAACTGGAATCGGCACATCGTAGTTATGACCGAGATCGTCGGAGAGGAAGACGAATCTGTTCATCCCCTTCTTCACGCGCACCGTCAGCTCCTCGAACGCCCAATCCGCCGGATGTCCATATTCATCGCGCATCCGTACAGATCTTCCTTCGGCGTGAATGCCGCAGAACTGCCCGTTCACGAACACCGCTACTCGCGTCGGTGCATGGCTGAGCAGCATCGTTCGAACGCCATCCTCCTCGCATTCAACCTCCGCGCTGTACCACAGATACCCTTGCACGACGCCCAACTGCTCATGCGAGCATGGCTCATCCAGCGCCAACCATCCTTCACCGCTTCCTAGTTCTACTTCCGGGCACCGCGTCAACCGCCATGCATCCAGCTCCGGCAGCTTCAACGAATGCGCTTCATGCTTAAACGACCGCACAACAGGCAGTCCGTCATCATCCAGGTAGACGACATCAGGCATCCCTTCGCTTATGCGAATATCGAGAGATCCGTCTGCGCTCGATTCAGCGATATAGTCAGGGCCAAAGACGATATGCCCATCGACAATCCAACAGCGTCTCGCAAGCTCCTCATCAACGACGATGATGCTAATGCCGCTCACAGCATTGTACTGGACCTTGCGTCGCAGCACTGGAATTGTTAGTTCCGTGCCATTCACGCTAACGATACCAACTGTCCCTGCCGGACCATATAGGACAAGTACCCGCTTCGCTTCGTCCTTCACGAGCAAGCACAGCGTGCTGAAGTCCACCGTCACTCTATCGAACAGCTGCAGTCCAATCGGAATAACGACCGCTGCTACCTCGCCAAGATGGACAGTCAGCTCCTTGCCTTCACGCAACTTCATCGACAGCTCCCTCTTCCTGCCATGCGTGGATAGAAAGGCTAGCGTTCCCTTCTCCCCTTCGCGCACGACAAGTCGAACATCCGAATCATACTGGATGCCCGCACCATCCGCCCGCTCCTCGCTGTCCAAGAAGAAGCTGCTAAACGCCGAGATAAACAAATTCGCCGGTCTCACGGCATAATATTTGTCCGTCAGCTTCCCTGCTTCGCCAACCGGATAGCCGGATGCGTACGAAGTTATAATGTTGTTGCCGCCCCAGAACCCGAAGTTCGTGCCGCCTTCGAACATGTAATAGCACACCTGCGTCCCTGCTGAGGTATATTCATAGACGGCGCGTGCCAGCTCGAGCCTGTTCGGCCAATCCGTGATCTGATTGCCCCAGTAGACTGGCGCGCCGCACCAGAACTCCGTCGTAATGAGCGGCGCGTTCGGCTGCTTGCGCTTTAAGTCGTAAACCGGCTCGACCTCGACATGGTGGTTATAGGTCAGGATCATGCTCTCGTCGATGAACTGATCACGTTCATCTGTGGAATCGTTGATTTTGACACTGGTTTCGGTATTGCCGTGCACGTTGCATGCGAGCACTGGAATGTCGATGCCATGCTTCTCGTAGATCGTATTAATCTTGTACAGATAGCTCCGCATCGACGCATCCCATCCACCCGGATACTCGTTCTCGTTCTGAATCGTAATGACCGGACCGCCGCGTGTGATCTGCCGCTCGCTAATGATTGGAATCAGCTGATCGAACCAGCTTTCCACAGCAGCCATGTAGACCGGATCGTCTTCACGGTAGCGCCGAACCTGCTTCGCGCAGAGCCATGCCGGAATACCGCCTCCATCCCATTCGCTGCAAATATATGGACCTGGCCTCAGCATCGCATACATGCCGAGTTCTCCGATCAGATCGATATATCGGGCGAGATTCTTATCTCCTTCGAAGTCGACATGCCCCTCCGTGAACTCGTGAAAATTCCAAGGCACATACGTGCAAATCGTATTCAGCCCGGCGCGCTTAGCCCGCAGCAGCACCTCACGCCATTCATCTTGCGGGAAGCGAAAATAATGCACTTCTCCACCGATAATCCAGATGCGCTTCCCGCCAAGCATAAAGGATTTTCCATCATATGTTAGTTTCATTGCGCTTCCTACACCTCCCTCATGAACAGTGGAAAAGCTGCGGATTGCCCAGCATCACAGGGTCCGCAGCTTCAGCTAATCCTTACTGGAATTTCTTATTTGTATCGTCAAACGCCTTCAGCTGCCATTGATAGAATTCATCAGCGCCCGCTTTGTTCAGCTTGTCGATCAGCTTCTGCTGTCTTCCCTTGTAATCCGCATCGTTCTTCGCGTGCAAGACGATGTCCGGAATGCCCTTCGTAATGAGATCGTCGAGCTTGGTCTGAATCCGCTTCATATCGTCCGGTACTTGAGGCATCGCAGCCTGCACGTCCTGAGGCATCGAATTGAGCGATTTCACTTGTCCCGAATCCTCGTATTTCTTGTAAGCAGCCGCTGGGTAAGGCACGCCATAGTAGTCGGAGTAATCTTTGTTCAGCGAATTCAGCTTCGTCGTGAACACTTCCGGCGTATTGAACAGATTGACCGGACCGCCGTCGCTCAGCACCGTATCATCGGATAGCCCTTGCTGGTTCGCCATCATGCCAATCCCCGTCTTCTTCCATGCGTCACCGCCTGCTTTGGAAAGCTCGACCGTTTCCGGCTTCATCTGCGGCTTGCCGTCCACCATATCCCAATGAACGCCTTGAATGCCGCTTTCCATTAGACGCGAGCCTTGCTCCGAGGAGAGGTAGTTGATGAGATCCATCGCACGCTGCGGATCTTTACAGTTCGCGGATATCGCCCAGCCACGGTCAGCCCAGCCTGCAATCGTGTTGCCCGCCGCCCAAGCGAAGCCCCAATCAAGCGGCAGTGTCATGTAGCCTTTGTCCGGACCTTGTTTCAACAGCTCCGCATTCACATTCTGGAACGGCCAAGTCGCAATCGTGTTCAGCAGCGTGCCTTGACTTGCCTTAGTGACGATGTCATCATATTTCGCCGTGAACGCGTCTGGATCGAGAATGCCTTTCTGCTTCGCTTTGTACATGAACTCGGAAGTCGCCCAGATACCGCTCTTCGCGGTGTCCGTATAGTTGTTCACGACAGGTGAGCCATCGTTAATCATTAGTCCCATGCTGCTCAAGCCCCATGTGCCCCAGTCATTCCAAATTGCCGTACCGTACACTTTCTTGCCATCAGCCGTTTTCGGATGCTTCGCAACCATATCTGACAATACATTCACCATGTCATCAATACTCTCGACTTTTGGATAACCAAGCTCTTTGTAATAATCCCAGCGGACCGTAAACCCGGTTGTTTGCTCGAAGCCCCATCCTTTCTGACCAACTTGAACCGGAATTTCGTAGAGCTTGCCCGTGTCGCCGCTCCAGAACTGTTTACTGTAAGCGATACTCTTCTCGAAAGTCGGCGACTGAATATCCGGACCGTTCGATGCTACGAGATCGTCAAGCGGAATGATGAGCTTGCCGTCGATCAATTGCTTCAAATATTTGCTCTGCACTTGAATGATGTCAGGTAAATCCCCGCCAGCCAGCTGCACTTTGAACTTCTCTTCGTCGAACGTCTCAATCTTCATCGTGACACCGGTTTGCTTGATGATTTCGTTGTAGACGTCCGTGTTCTCCAGCTCATTTGTTGTCGCTGCCAATTGCACCTTGAATGTGGTCGGTTCTTTAGCCGGTTCCACTGGCTCGCTTGTATTCGCATTATTCGCTTGTGTGCTGTTGTTCGTCGTCGCACTGTTATCTGTTTTCGTACTGTTGTCTGCCTTGTTCGAATTGTTGGTCGTTGTAGTAGCTGCGTTGTTCGTCTTGGTGGAGTCGTTCGAAGAAGTATTCGCATTGTTGCCGCCGCAGCCTGCTACCAGAACCATCGTTGTTGCAAGCAGCAAGGCAGCTGATCCTTTATAAGCCTGCTTTACCTTCATACCATGACCTCCTGTTTTTTTGTGATTCTCCCTATGATGATAGCTTCCGGTGAGAGAGCTATTGCATCCTTAACCCGTGCGGACTAGCCCTTGATGGCGCCGAGCATGAGTCCTTTGACGAAGAAACGCTGAAGGAACGGATAAACCAGCAAGACCGGAATGGTAACGACCATCGTTACTGTAATGCGGATGGAATCCGGTGAGATCTTCGTAGCGAGACCGCGGTTGAGATCCTGCATGTTGCTGCTTGATACAATCCGCTGCGCGTCGGTCAAGTAGTTGTATAGAATAAGCTGGAGCGTCTGCAATCGATCGTCCGAGACGAGAAAATAATTGTCATACCAGGTGTTCCATTGCCCGACCGAGGCGAATACGGCGATGGTCGCAATAATCGGCATCGACAGTGGGAAGATGACATGCGTGAAAATTTTCAAGAAGCCCGCTCCATCAATCATCGCTGATTCCTCAAGCGCTTGCGGCAGCTGTTCGATGAAGGTTTTGAGCAGCACGACGTAGTAAGCGACGACAGCGACTGGAAGAATGTACAGTAGAAAGTTGTTTTTAAGCCCCAGCTGCTTCATTGTGATATACCACGGAATGAGACCGGCATTGAAATACATCGTAATGATGACGAAGCGGTAGATTGTCTTGCGGAAGTAAAGCTCATTCTTCGTAACCGCATAAGCGAGCCATGAGCTGCACGCGATCGTAACCACCGTACCGATAACGGTTCGCAGGAAGGAAATGAAGAACGAGTGAAGCATGTTATCTAGCCGGAAGATATGCGTGTAATTCACGATGGTAAAGCCTGTCGGCAGCAGGAACACGCCCTTAAGCGCTTGCTGCGGATCGCTGATGGAATAGATGAAGATATAGTAGAAGGGGTAAATGCAGAGCAGTGTGAACAGCACTTGAATCGTATAGTTAACGATGTCGAACCAAATGGAAGAATCATTTTTCATCGGTTGAAGACCCTCCTTTGCTAAAATACCGAATGCCCTCTTACCCGCTTGGATAGAGCATTCATTGCGAATAGTAGAATGACGCTGACCAATGTCTTCGCGATGCCGATTGCCGTACCGAAGGACACATCGCCTGTCGCAATCCCGACCCGGTACACATAGTAGTCGAGCGCTTCGATCTTATCCCCGACCTGCGAATTGTAGAAGACGAAGTTCTGCTCGAAGCCGGAAGCCCCGTTCGAAAGCACGCTTGCAATATTAAGCAGCAGCAGCACGAAGAAGGTCGGCATAATACCTGGCACGGTAATCGCGAGAATACGCTGGAATCGTCCTGCGCCATCCACCTTCGCTGCATCGTACAACTCGGTATCGATTCCGGCGATAGCGGCCAAATAGATGATGGCTCCCCAGCCTAAGCTCTTCCAGACCGTGATTGCGGTTTGAAACCACCAGGTCGCATCGGAGTTACCGAGTATCGTGGTCGGCTCTTCGATCCAGTGCAGCTTCATCAGTACCTCGTTCAGCAATCCCCCAGAGGAGAACATGAACGTCGCCAGCGAGTAGACAATGATCCAACTGATGAAGTTCGGCAGCGTTGTGAGCGTTTGCACGAATTTGCGGAATCGCTTACTGTTCAGCTCATTCAGCATAATGGCGAAGATCGCGGATAACGGAGTAGCGAGAATGGATAGCAAGCTGAGCGCCAGCGTATTCGTGAGTACGCGGATAAGGTCTTCCTTCTCATCAATAGCCCAGCGGAAAAACTTCAAGCCGACAAACTCGGTCTGCGAGAGCGGAATGCCTGGCTTATAGTCATAGAACGCGTAGATCCAGCCGAAGAGCGGAATGTAGTTGAAGAGGAACACAAGAATAACGAACGGGATGACCATCAGAAACAGCGTGACGCGGTTTGCTTTCAGCTTCATTGTTAATCACTCCACCTGGGTTTCTATTTCTAGCCCAAGTATACGGAATGCGAAAATCCGGAAATATGGAGAAATCTACGATTTTTGGACTAACGCGGGTGTGAAGCGATTTGCGCAAACGCAAAAAGCCCATTACCAGTGATCTGATAATGGGGTTTGCAGTTATTCCAATCCACTCATAGGGAGCTCACCACGTTCAATCAGTTCCCGAACAATACATCCAATATGGTGCCGATGCTCCCCGCTTTCTTCCCGTACAGCACATTCGGGTCGTAGACTTCAACGAAGCCGCAATTTTGGCACGAGACGAACAGGAAATGATTATGCTCGATGTCCAACAGCTTGCTGATGCCTGCCCCTGTCATCGAAATTATCGCAAAATGGACATACGATCATACGGTTCGCCTCCTACATCCGCTATGTCTTCCTCCACTACCCTTGATCAAGCTCCATCTTCGTCTCATCGAAAGCCTGCTTAAACCAGTCAAAATACGTATCCGCTCCCGCTTCTATCAGCTTCTGAATGAGTGCTTGCCGATTCATCTTGTACTCTTCTTCCGTCTTCGACCCTAGCACGACGATCGGCATCCCTTTCACTAATAGCTCATCAATCTTCGCGACAATGCGCTTAATCGCATCAGGCTGAGGCGGCATCGCGTTTAGCACATCCTGCGGCATTTGATCAAGCGTCTTCACATTTCCTTGAACCGCAAATTTCTTATACGCTTCGGCAGGATACGAGACGCCATAATAGGTGTCATAATCTTGATTAAGCGAATTCACCTTCGTCGCATATACTTCCGGCGTATTAAACAAATTAACGACCCCGCCATCGCTCAAGCGCGTATGGTCGGAGAAGCCCTGCTGGTTCGCCATCTGACCGATACCAGTCTTCTTCCAGCTGTCTCCGCCTGCTGCCGCCAGCTTCACCGTGTCCATCATCATCATTGGTTTTCCGCTTACTATTTCCCAGTGTGTCCCTTGAATGCCGCTAGCAATAAGCCGTGAGCCCTGCTCCGAAACGAGGAAATTAATCAGATCCAAGGCGCGCTGCGGATTTTTGCAATTCGAGGAAATCGCCCATGCCCGGTCGCCCCACCCTGCGATGGTCGTACCGCCAATGTTCGTAAAGCCCCATTCGAGCGGGATCGTAACGAACCCCTTGTCCGGTCCCTCCTTGAGCAGCTCCGCATTGGCAGCGGTGAATGGCCATGTTGCGATGGAGGAGAGCAGCGTACCCTCGGACCCTTTTGCCACAATATCGTTATACTTCGCGGTGAATGCATCCGGGTCGAGAATCCCTTTCTGCTGCGCCTTGAACATGAAATACGCCGTATCCCAGATACCGCTCTTATCCGGCTCCGTATATTCATTCGCAAGCTGGCCCGTATTGACATTAAACATGCCGTTGCCGGTAATAAGCCCCATACTGCGGAGTCCCCACGTACCGAGCGAGCCCCAATCGTTCCACATACTGACGCCATACACCTTCTTGCCATCCTTCGTTAAGGGATGACGCAGGGCCATTTCCACGAGTACGCTCACCATATCGTCTATGCTGCTAATTTTGGGATAACCGAGCTCTTTGTAATAATCCCACCTGACATTAAAGCCAATTTGTTGCTCGAAGCCGAAGCTGCTCGATCCGATCTGGACGGGAATCATATACAGCTTATTCGTGTTATCGCTCCAAAACTTTCGAATATACGCAAGGCTCTTCTCATACACCGGCTTCATGATGTCCGATCCATTTGTCTGCACCAGCTCATCGAGCGGAATAATATTGTTGCCCTCGATTAATTCTTTAATATTCTTATTCGGCACTTGAATAATGTCGGGCAGATCGCCTCCCGCCAGCTGAACCTTGAACTTCTGCTCGTCATACGTTTCCAGGTTCATCGTCACGCCGGTGATTCGCTTAATCTCGTTATACACATCGGTATTCTCAAAATCTTTACCCGTACTGCTTACTTGCACCTTCAGCGTGATCGGCTCCGGCGATGCAATCCCAGAAGCACCATTATTCTCCGAATTGCCTGTTGAAGGCGCACTCACTGTCGCTCCATCCCCGCCTGTACCTGTATTCGCTGAATTGCAGCCAGAGAGCGCGAACAGCATCACCGATAGCATGAACGCGAATACCCCTTTTCGATTACGAATGAGCTTCAATCCGCATTCCCCCTCTCTAGGACGCTTCACTGCCTGCTATGATCGGAATCATCATATAGACCCGGGTTTCGCTGCCTTCGCTGCTGCGCACCTCAATCCCATACCGTTCGCCAAAATGCAGCTGAATCCGCTTATTCACATTGCTGAGCCCAATTCCTTTAGCTGGCCTTTCGGTAGGCTGCTGCTCACGGATACGCTGGTTCACCTCAATCACTTTGCTCGGTGTCATGCCGCCGCAAGTATCCCTTACAATGACCTGCAAATCCCCATTCAGCTCCGCCACGGTCACTTGAATAACGCCTTGATGCATCTCCCCGTGAATGAGCGCGTTCTCGATGGACGGCTGGATCATGAAACGCAGCGTCTGACAGTTAAGCAGCTGCTCCGGTACGTCAAACTCAAACTTTAGCTCCTCGCCATAGCGGAAATTCATGATGTTAATATAATTGCGGACGAACTCCAGCTCTTCCTTAATCGACCATAGCGGTGACGGATCGTAGTAGATCGGCCGCAGCATGTTGCCAAGACTCGTCATACATTCCATAATGTTCGGCGCTTTGGCGACCGCTGCCATCCACTTCACCGTATTAAGCGTGTTGTATAGAAAATGCGGATTAATTTGCGACTGCAGCGCCTCAATTTCCAGCTGCCGCTTGGACTTCTCCGTCTCTTCGTTCTGCTGCATCAGCTCCAAAATGCCTGTGGACATATGGTTAAACTGCTCTATAAGCTGCCCCATCTCCCGGTTAGAAGCTTTCGGAAGCGTGTGGCCGATGTTGCCTCGCCCGACGAACCTCATCCCTTTGATCAACTGATGGAACGAGCTCATAATCCGATTCATCCAGAGCGAGGAGAACACAACGATCAGCACGAGGGACAGTAAGAAAATGGCAGCGATGAACCGTCCGATAACGACGACGTCTTTCGTATACAGCTCAGTTGGCACTTCATTGACCAAGGTCCAGCCGGTATCACTCATGCGGTAATAGATGATCTGCTCATGCGAGCCGTCTCGATCAGAGGAGAAAGAACCGAGATTTAGCGCTGGCTTCATCCGCGAATTAAATAGATAAGGAGCACTGATCATCTGCTCATGCGTGCTGGAGATGACATTGCCTGAGCCGTCGATGATATGGATCGAACCGCCAGGCAAGCTCTGAAGACTGCCGTAGCCGGCATTGAAATATCGCTCATTCACGTTCAGCACGAGCTCCGCACTCATCTGGCTGCCGCCGATCCATCTCACTCCGCGAATCGAAGAGATGAGACGCGCATTCGTCAGCCCTTCCGGAATGGAGCTGCGCATGAAGTCGCTTGTCCTCAGCCCACCGGTCCATATGGACTGAGGAAAGCTGGTTTTGACTTTGTTATATAAGTCGGTGTTGTAAAACTCGTAGCCGCGGCCGATCTGATAAGCACTCTGATTCTGCGTCAACGTACCTCCGATCACCGTGCCGTTCTCGGTAAAGATATAGATGGAATCCAGGTAATCGTAGGTGGTTAAATATTGATTGATTCGCTCCATAATGTCGCGTTCGAGCGAAATAAATTCGAGGTTTGACAGCTGGTCGCTCTGCAAGAACGATTGCACTTTGCTCTCCATGAGGAAGGTGTTGGACAGCTTATCGACCTCATGCAGCAGCGTAAGCGTATTCATCTCGATCTGGCGAAACTGCGAGAACGTCGTCTCTTGCGTGCGTTTCTTCAAGATATCGAGAGTTTTGACATAGCTATAATAGGAGCTAATGGAGAGCACGAGCAGCGTGACGGCCATGAAGGAGAAGATAAGCTGTGCCCGAAGCGAGAAGCCGGCGAGTTTAAAGGTCGATCTGCGTAAGGCTTTCATCGGTCCTCTGCCACTCCCGTCCAGTCATTGACCCACAGCCTGCGGAAGCCGTTAGGCCTGACACCCGTATGTTTCTTGAACGCGCGGCTGAAATAGCTATCGTCCGTGAACCCGACCCGCTGCGCAATCTCGTACGACTTCAGATTCGTACCAAGCAGCAGCTCCTTTGCTTTCTCCAGCCGGATCCGGTTCAAATATTCGGAGAAGTTTAGCTGCAGCTCTTTCTTGAACAGCAGGCTTAGATAGTTCGGCGACAGCTCCAGATATTCGGCGATCTGCTGCAAGGAGATATCTTCATTGAACCGCTCCTGCACATATTTGACCGTCTTCGCAATATCTTTGTTCAGCTGCTTCTTCGTTCCGCCGGTCGTGAGCACCTCCTCCAGAAAACGGCTGTAGATCGTTGTGCATTCATCAAGCGTCTCTGAGCGCTGCATCTCCTCGCCATACGACGAGATTAGCAGCATCAGTTCCGTTTCGTTCAGCGCCGACGTTACCGATGGGGTATGCAGCAGCCGAACGAACAGGTTGCGAATGTCCTGCTCATGCCGAAGCCTGCCGGTTGCTAGGAATGTCCGTACGATCGCTTCCACATCCCGCTGAGCGCTCTCTTCGGTCATGGACCACTTCTCATGGAACTGCTGCAGCTTCCTCCTCACCGCTTCATCGCCCGCTTCGAGCTCGATGTCACGCAGATATAGAATACGCTCCGTTCCGTAGAAGAACTTCTGCCCTACCGCCTTCTCGCTATCCCGATATAACGTATGCAGCGAAGCATACCCGCTCTTCATGCTGCTGACGCCGAAAGTCGCCGAGATATTGAAGAAACGCTTCATCACCTTCTGGATCTGGGTCATGATTGAATTCAACTCTTCACGAATTTGGGATTCACTGGCGATGTCACGGAAGCTGAATAGGAACAAATATCGCTTGTCCTCATCCGACACGACTTCACCGCGCCCGGACTGCGATAACAGCTCGCTCAGAACATTCAAGAACGTAACGCGAATGAGCTCGCCCTTCTCATCGTTAAATTTCGTCTGGACATGCTCGAAATGGTCGATCTCCATCATACTGACGACGAGCCGTTCAGGTTGGAGTCTTAGCTTTAACTGGTCGATATGGTGTGCGAATTCTTCTTTGGAGTAGAGGTGATAGAATACGAAGTTTTTAATGATGTTCTCTCTCAGAGAGTCGGGGTTGCGGATGATGCCTTTGGAGGTTCCGATGGATTGCTGCGTGCCAAGCTCCTCGCGCACCCGCATAAGCACATTATGGATTTCTTCCTCGGTCATCGTTAATTTCAGAATATAATTCGAAATGCCAAGCTGCATAGCCTGACGGATCAGATCGAAGTCCTCCATGCAGGAGAGAATAACAATTCGCGTCTGCGCGTCATGCTCGCGAATTTTCTTGATCAGCTCAATTCCACCCATAATCGGCATGCGCAGATCGGTGATAATGACATCCGGCTTTACTTCGCTATTATAGTAGTCCCATGCTTCCCTGCCATTCGCCGCATCCGCGCATACTGTCATTCCATAATGTTCCCAATGCACGGAATTTTTGAAGCCTAAACGGACAAGCATCTCGTCTTCAACGATCATGACGTTCCACATGCTTAGCCTCCCCTTAGCGCTCATATGTTGCTGCAAGCTAAACATACTATGCCGCTGGACAAGTCCGCAATAGATTCTATTGCGCGGCTTACGTATTCCGCTCGCTTCTGAAGTCTCATTCATTCTATAATGGTCAAAGCTAGCATCACGTAATTACCGAGGAGGAAAAGATTGCTTTTACTTACTGATCAACATGCGAGGTCGACTCCTTATATAAAACAAGCCTACGAAACCCCTTCCGTCCGGGCGCATCTTGTCAATTCAGCGGTCGTCTCGATCTACAGCGATTATTCCGGCGCTGCCGGGGAATCTATTCATGGCGCGGGCTGCTGCTTGGTGTACAACCGCGAGATGTACGTGTTCGGAAGTCAGTTGTTGCATGATTATGAGCGAGGCTCTAATTATGGGGAAATGCTTGCAATTGCGTTCGGGGTTAATCGTCTTGCAGAATTGCTGGAACAGCTGACCCTCACGGGAGCACCCTTGCCTAAGAGCGCCGTTGTATACTCCGATTGCCATTCCATTATGAAGCTTATGACGATACCAAGCTTTACGAAAGCCTACTACGAAGAAGCTAAACAGGCATACCTAACCGCATGCGCACAGCTTAGCGCGAAATTCCCGTCCATTGGGGTCGGGGTCAAGTACATCGGCAAGCATAAGAAGGGCAACCCACTGCACAGACTTGCGCACAATGCGGCGCGGGAAGCGATTGGCAAAGGTTAGAAACTCTTCATAAACCCCTGAATCGGAGCCACCCTCCCGTATTCTATAAGGATAATACCGATGGAGGGAGAATCACCCAATGGCTACCGAATCAGCTGCGACTGCAGCTCGCAGTTTTACTGTATCTACTGAAGTTTTTACCAATCCTCATCTCGATATTTACTCACAAATGATCTATATCGTCCTCAGCTCAAGTGCTGCGGATTCGATGTCGCTCAGCTTGTCCGACATGGCGAGCAAAGGGCGGATGTCCGTGAAGCAAGTCATTAAAGCGACACGGGATCTCTCCGACCATAAGCTCATCTCGCACAAAATGTTCAAGCATCTCGTCGGCGAATTCAACGACGACCGCCTATCTTGGGCAGCCAAAGGGCTGCTCACCTATTTCAAAGCGAATCCGAACACGAGTCTGGAAGAGCTGATCGCGTTATCTGATCAATCCAGTCAAGACGAGAATAGCGTGATCCTAGCTTTGCAGGAGCTGAAGCATTCCGGATATCTGGATGATTATCCAGAGCTGAAGCGGATTACGAATTAACGTCATCGATAATGCTTGCTTCTTAGCGGTAGCGACCAGAAAAAAAGAAAGCAGTGACCCCTCGGTCACTGCTTTCTTACGTTTAACCTATGGACTAGGTTGCCGCAAGCTCCTTCTGCTTCAGTCTCTGATCGAGTTTCCCTTGCACGACCCAGATATAGATGATGAAGCCGACCGTCAGCGCTGCGGCGGTGAGCAGGAAGGGTAGCGAATAATGCCCGCCCGCTAATATATATCCAGCCCAGTACGACGCAATCGTATTGCCGATGCTTCTCGATACGGTACGCATTCCTGCAAACAAGTTGCGGTCCTCTTCGGAGACGGCTGACATCGATTCGCTGTCAATCAGATTGCTTAGCATCGTGCTGCCAGTGCCGCGAAGCATGAGCAGCACCGCGAACGATGCAGCAGGCATTATAATCGCCATCAAACAGGCAAGCACAATATTGCACACAAATGTCATTATAAACGTCCGTCGGCTGCCCCATCGATCGACAAAGTAAGGCACAATAATCGAGCCGATGAAGAAGAATACGCCAGAGAGCGCAAGCAGGCTTGAGATGGAGCCGTCGCTCATATCGAAGCGGAACTTCAAGATTACATTCAGAAACGGACCGACAAGCCCGTATATGAATCCGTTACTGAAGATTAGTAGCGACAGCATGAGCAGGAAGTAGAAGGCATGACGTTTCTTGCTTTTCTCATGCTCTCCAGATTCAGCCTTAGCTTGCTGTCCATTCGTTTCAACGCTAGTTGGCTTGCCGCCTGATGGAAGAAGTAATCCTCGCAGCAACGCCATTAAGGCGAAGCAACCTGCCGCTACGAAGAAAGCATTCTGATATACGGTCGTCGAACCGCCAACCCAATCTGGCAGGAAACCACCGAGCATCGTTCCGACTCCGGTGAATAGAGTGAAGATCGCGAAGAGCAGCGAATAGGCGCTCGTCTCTTCTTTTTTCGTTCGGCAATATTGGAAGATCAGTTGAATTTCTGAATTTACAATTGCAGTTACACCGAGTGACCAAATCAGCTGTGCGACGGTTACCTCCCCCCTGCTCGTGCCTAAGCCGAACAAGATGAGCGAGATACTAGCCAGTATGATACCGAATATCAGCATCCTCTTGCGGCCTATATGCTTAACGAGCAAGCCGGCAGGAAGGCTTGTTATACCGACAGTGAGCGCACCAAGCGATGTAATCTGACCGATGACCCCTTCCGAGAAGCCAAGCGCGAGCAGATGCAAGTTCAGAATAAAACTGAATATGCCCGCTCCAATCCCGAATAAGCTTTCTGTTGCGATAAATCTTTTGACCCCTGGTGATAAATCCTGTACTAAGCTTGCTGTGTACTTCCACATAATAATGCCTTTCCTCTAGCTGAGAGTGAGACTACTATCATAATTCATGCCATCGTTTCGATCAATCCTAGGAATAATATCCCTGACCGAGGAGTTCACTAGCTAAGCTCTATCCGCAGCCGAATCATATCCCGGCACGGAATTCCATTCTCGATGATCGGCTCTGAATAATGCTTCACGAAGTAGTCCGACTCAATGCTGACGATGCGAAACCCGCATTTCTGATAAAGTCCTAGCTGACCTAGACTAGAGTTGCCTGTTCCAATCTCCAACTGCTTATAGCCTCGTTCTTTGCTATAGATAATAGCATGCACTATCAGACGCTTCCCAAGCCCCTTGCCCTGCTTATCCTCTCGAACGGCGATATTCATAATCTCAACCGTCTTAGGCCGTGTGTCTAACAGCACATAAGCGCCGACAATCTCTCCATCGTCCTCTTCCGCTACCACGCACACGCTTCGCTCTATGTAAGCATCAATGGCTTGCCGCTCAGGATCTGCAAGCAGTAGAAGCTCATAAGGCAATGGTTCATCTTTACGCAGCTGCCTGATTATTATCTCCATACCCTCTTACCACGCCTCTCACTATGTAACCCGAAACCTAAACCTACATCTAAATCAGCCGAAGAAGCTCATTCAGCTGCTCAATTGTATGAAGCGGCTTCGCCTCCAGCTCATCACGCCATGGCTGATTCACTTTTATCCAAATCGTCGCCATTCCAGCCTTGGAAGCTCCTTCGATATCATTTACAGGATGATCGCCGATGTAGAGACATTCCTCCGCCCGCAGCCCCAGCTTGCTTGTGGCGAGCTCGAAGATTTGCGGATTCGGCTTCTTCACGCCTGCTTCCTCAGAGACGATGATGAGATCGAACGCTTCACGAATGCCGAGCTGATCGATCTTCCCGTATTGAATCAACGTCCGCCCGTTGGTAATCAGGCCGACCTTGTACTTCGTACGAGCATGTGCAATAACCTCATTCGCCTCATGCATGAGCACTGCATTACTTACATAATGCTCTTCATAATAGTCCATTAACGCCTCATGTGCAGGCTTCTCAACACTTTCATCCCAAGGCATCTCTTCGAGAAGCTCCGTGAACAGCTTGCGTTTGTCCTTGTAACCGTCCTCATCCAACCGGATAATCCGCTCGTGCAATGGCTGGGCGTTCTCTACATGGCCGAAATACTGATTAACGAAAGCTTGTGTAAACCGTGAAAACGTATGTGTCCGATCCAGCAGCGTATTATCCAAATCAAAAATAACCGCCTTCAATTGCTCCATCTCAGTTCCCCCTTAGTTATTGAGCTTCTTCGCAAACCGATAGCCTGTCACCGCATAACCGCGATTCTTATAGATCTAGTCTTTCTTTTATGACCGATTCAGCCTATACACCATAAGCTCTTCATCGTAATAGACGCCTCTATATTTCAAAGCGCAGCGCTCCAATCCGTACACTTCAAATCCGAGCGACAAGTATAGCTTGCGGGCTTGCTCGTTGCTGGTAACGACCATAAGCGTAACTTGATCGAGATCCTCTACTCTTTCGACGCGCTCCAATAGGTGCTGAAGCAGCTTTCTTCCGACACTTTGCTGTCTTGCCTTCGGACTGACAAACATGCCCCAGACGAAGCCTTTGTGCTGCACCTTCGTGCCATCATACCGGCGAAAACCGACCATACCGACTAGCTCGCCTTCCTCCGTATATGCGCCAAGAATGAAGTTATCCGCTTGGAGTTGGATTCGGCCCCTAACCGTATCGAGCGGAGTGCCGACAGAATCCTCGTAAGTCGCACCGAATGCTTCCGGACTGTCCTGCAGCGCCAGCAATCGCAGCTGCCAGTAGGCCTCCACCTCATCAGGTGTAATCAGCTTAATCTCTATCTTCATCGCTTAACCATCTCTCCTCATACCAAGTGCTTCTTGTAAATCTTCGTCTCACTGCCATCCAAATAATAGCCCTTCCCCTCGTATGCCCAGCCGTATCGCTCGTAATAGCCGCTAAGCGTCGTACTCAGGTAGAGCGCGCCATAACCTTCCGCGGCGGCTTCATTCTGGACATGCTCCATCAGCCGGTTCCCAAGCTGCCGCCCCCGATAAGCAGGATCAACGAATAGACAAGCGAGCCACGGACAGAAGTCTTGCCGGCTGATCAGATCATTCCGCAGTAACGCGCACATACCGACGAATCGGTCATCCTCTACAGCCACATAAAATTGAGGCAAATCCGTTTCTCCCGTAAGCGAATGTTCAATGCAATCCCGATAAAACGCCAGATTGTGCTCCGTACCCCAATGGGTCCAAATATAGTGAATAGCCCGCTCGATAAACGCGCGGGGCTGATCATGCAAGGCCTCAATTGTAATCATCGCTAGCCCCTTCCTATGAAGCTGCTACATATCCGATATGCCAGGACGCCATCCTGTTTCTTGACTCCAGCTGCTTGCTCTGCGCATAATGTCCCAGATATACGGCTCCTTCTCGTCTACATAGCGCTCCCGATCATCCCGATAAAGCTCCATTAGCCGGAGCTTAGCCTCTTCGTAATAGCTCGCCTCATTCGGCATCGCTCTTACATAATCGCGGAATAACAGCGCAAACTGCTCGCCGAAGCTCCCTTCTTCCCTTACGTGAATATGGGTTCTTCGCATGCCCGTTCCCTCGCGAAAATACCGCTTTGTCCGTTCCCCATTGCCAGCTCTATACACATATCCGAGCGACTCCAATGGCTGCTGATAGACGTTTACCGGCTCTAACGCGCGGACCGAGATTTGAATATCAATGACAGGCTTGGCTGCAAGCCCTGCTATAGCTGACGAACCGATATGATCAATTCGGGTTGCACGATCGCCGAGCGACTGGCGCATCCGTGCACCGATCTCTTGGAACTCCAGAGCCCAGATCGGGTCGTAAGGTACAACGATTATCGGATCGGCCAACGTCAATCAAGCTCCTCTGCTATTTTACTCATCATAGAATGTCATATGCGGTTTCGTCTCACGGTAGTAAGCGAGCCGGTCTTGAAGGCTGCCTGTATGCAGCTCAAATTTATGACCGTCCGGATCTGTAAAATAAATCGAATTCCGATCCTCTGCCGCACGATCCCGCCCAGACAGAATATTCACACCGTGTTCCTCCAGCTTGTGCAGCCACGCATCAAATTCCGACTCCGCAATCGTAAACGCCATATGAGTGTAAGACTGTTGAATTGCTATTCGTGGAATATCCTTCTCTTCGTTTAGCGCGAGCCAAAGCCCGCCTAGGTCAAAATAGGCTAGCGACCTGCCCACAACAAGCAGCTTCGCCCCTAATACTTGCTCGTAGAAGGTGATCGACTGCTCCAAATCGGACACCGAAAAACAGAGATGATTTAAACTTATGAGATTCATCGTACAGTCTTCTCCTCCGTGCTATTGTTATTGATACTGCTTGCGTTGCGTTGCCGTCTCTTTAATCCATGCGGCAAGCTCGTCGCGGCTTACATAGATTTCATTGTTAATTTTGAAATAAGGAAACATTTTGCCCGTATAAGTCCCTGTCGACTCTAGCACCGTCTCTTCGAGAGTAATAATCGTAGTGATCTCATCTTCTGAGAGATGCAGATAATCCGCCGTCTCGGCAATACTCATCAGCGGTCCGTACTTGCTCGCATCCTCTGCTTGGTGATTGTCTTTCAACAGATAACAGCCTCCGAGTATGGAAGCTGCAATGATAATTGCACTTATTAGATTGCTAATTGAAAAAGTTTTCATCGCAGTATCGTCCCGCCTATTCTAAATGGTTCAAGCTCCTCCAGCAGCAGCTTTCGATCCCACTCAATCTCTTCCCGTACCGGATATGAAGTAACGCTGGCGAGAACGCCGTCCTTGAATACAGAATAATGGTTGTAACAGCCTTGCTGCTCCAGCATAAGCGGCATATATTTGGGCAAATGCGTTGCGACGCCTACATTGTCCGGATGCATAATCCACTCCACATTTTTCCAATCGAGGATACCTTCGTCCGTCTTTATCGGAGTTGCATATGGATAATCTGCATCTAGCACAGCCATATACAAGTACATGCCGCCAAAATAATCCGAATCGACCTGCCACGTCACAAGCCCTTTGAACATGACACGTAAAGCGACGGACTTTATGCCGGTTTCCTCGAGTATCTCGCGTTCAATCGAATCCCGCGCCGCTTCTCCTTCTTCCAGCTTGCCACCAACACCATTCCAAGCGCCCATCCAAGATGACTTCTCTCGGTTCAGCAGTAGGATTTGATCATTTCTGCGTATGAACCCGATATTGTATTTGATCATGTAACAGTTCCTTTACTTGTTTTCTTGTTTGGAGAATAATCACTTGCTTCCCACTCGCAGCAGCCTGCTCCAGCTTGTTCAGCGTCTTCATTCGGCTGCGCTTCGGATACTGCCATACCCATTTGACAAATGCCCAATCTATCTTTTCTTCACAGCCTTCATTCATATCTGGTCGCGTCTTCTTATGGAACATTACTCTCCGTTTGAAGATTCGATACATACAGAGCCACCTTGGCATATCCAGCAAAATAATCAGATCAGCCCGTTCAATCCTCTTATCCATCGTGCGTGAATAGTTCCCATCAATAATCCATTGCTCTTGCATCGTTAACCGCTCTATCGTTTGGTCCCATTCTGCTTCCTGCGGCATCACCCAGTTCGGTTTCCAAAAATGCGCATCAAGATGGATTACATGAAGCGACCAGATGCGGCCAAGCTTCTGCGCAAGTGTTGATTTTCCAGATCCCGGAGAGCCTATGATAAGAATGCGGTTCACTTTAAGTACGCCTCCTATGGCTTCATTAGAGCCTGGATTGCTTGCGTTAGCTTGTCTTTCACTGCCCCCGGCGGTTGTGGATTTGCGTCTTGCTCCGGTTCCAGCCAGCCGAATCCATCGCCTTGATACCTCGGGAAGACATGCATATGATAGTGTCCGAGGTCGTTTATTTTCCCGCCATTTTGGATAACGCTAATGCCATCTGGCTCATAAACGGCCGACAGAGCCTTACTCACGTGAACCGATGCCGTCATGATAGCAGCGAGCACAACTGAATCCATCTCCACTAGCTCTGCAAAAATGTCTGCTAACTATTCGCAATGCTGCAGCCTAGACAAGTCGTGCTCATTCGTTATTCCCCCGCATCAACCGCGCGATCTCCTGCGCATTTGAGCTCGAAGATTGCTCCAGCTTATTGATAACGAGCGCTTGGCGCTCTTTGGAATGTTTTTGGCTCAGCTTCCATTTGCCTTCCAAACGATCCATTCGGATCCGGAACCCGACGATCCCTCTCATCAGTCCGTCTATAACTTCTCTGTTCGAGTCGTCAATGCGGTACGCACTTCCCGGCTCCTCGTAGATTTCGATCATTTGATTCAAGCACCTCAGCAGCTCTGCTTCGTCTTCAATCAGCTCGGCCTGACCGTATGCATGAACAGCTGTATAGTTCCAGGTCGGCACAGACTGATTCGTTTCATACCACGAGGAGGAAATATAGCTGTGCGGCCCTTGAAAGACAGCCAGCACTTCTTGCCCGCCAATATCGGCCCACTGCCGGTTTGCTCTCGCAAAATGCCCGATCAGGCACCTGTTCTCCCGGTCCAGTATGAGTGGCAAATGTGTCACAGTCGGATGACCACCACTCGTTGAGAACAGAGTCGCGAAGCTGTAACGCTCCATATGCGCGAACAGAGTCGCTTCGTCCTCTACAAGTGTATGTTTTGGAATATACATGCTTATTCGCCCCTTTAGCCCTGCCTTCTCTTATCTAGCCGTTCCCATCACCAATCTCTACGATCATATGAATGTCGAGCGGCTCTTTCCTTAACAGCTCCTCATCTGGCTTGGCAGTAAGCTGCGCTCTGCCGCTGCGATAGAAGGATACCGCCGAGCGGGTTTCCGTTGATGATATATAGAGCGCCTTCGCCCCTCTTCGGATCGCTTCCTCCCGCAGTTGCTGGAAGATTGTACTGCCGATCCCTTGCCGGCGATATGCTCGGAACGGTCGATTTGGCGCAGAAGCCGCGCATCCGTTTCGGTCATTTCTCGATATTGAATCATTGGTTATTAACCTCCGGCGTCGTGACTAATAATTGTCCAAGTTTTCCTTTATCGTTAAGTCAAGTTCGCCATTGTCCTTCAAGGAATCGATGTTGATGACGGCTTCACCTTTATACCCAGGCTCGATATAACCGAAAATAGCGGTTGATTGCTTACCTTGTCCAGTCTCGTAAACAAGATTAATACTTGCCTCTCCATGCACATCAGGGACAAGGTGGACATGCTTGGTCGAATGGGCACTCACCGTTATGACCTTCGGTCCACCGGGATATTCAATGGATAAGTGCCGCACATCCTTGTCCAGATTATTGTTAATCGTAATTTGAAAGCCTCCATGATCATAATCAACGACAAACATGACGGCGAAGAATGCGACTATCGCGACACATACGAGCAAAATGGCTTTTTTCAAGTTCTGCTCCTTCGTTCTGCGTGTATTCTATTAACGAACTGATCGATAATTTCATCATCCCATAATTGAAATTCAATATATCGTTCAGGTCCGTGGTCCCCGTTGCTATTCCATATCTGGGGTAACCCATACTGATCGACTAAAGCTGCAATCTCTGATTTCGTATAGACTTGCTTGCGATAGGGCTTGCCATCTTCGTAACGCATAGTCGGGAACAAATCTCCGTAGGTAAAGCTGATCCGATCATCAGGCAGTTCGTCCAAGCTGATCGATAACTTGCATGGGATCGTGTACCAAGATTCAAGCCACTGACAAGCTTCCAGCGTGAAGTAATACGGAAATAAGCTTCTCGGTTGCCCACCTTTGTCGGTGAATAGACTTCTTGCCATGCGCTCTACGTCCCGCCTAATCGACATGTAATCCGGCGAGCGCCGACTTGCAAATTGATTGCCAGCTAACCTAATGCGGTTCATAATCTGATCCGCTTCTTCTGTCGGCAAGCTTGATAAATTACGAAAAGGCCCGATGTCTTGTTCGTAATAATGATACAGCGTATAGGACATCTCCCTACAAATCCTTCCCCATACAAACACTATCTTCGCTGCCGATATAAGGCTCATAGTTCTCAATCTGCACATAGCCGAGCTTCGTATACAACGCAATTGCTTCCGGTTGTCCTGTTCCGGTCTCGAGAATCGCCCTTCTATTGCCTTCCTGCTTCGCCCATTGTTCGAGCTCATTCATAATCGCGCGGGCAATCCCTCTACCACGCACCTCTTCCAATACAAACATTCGCTTCATCTCGACGATGCCAGCCTCTTCGGCTTCACGATAACATCCGCAGCCTACAGGCTTATTGTCCACATAAGCCACTATCGCTTTCGCACCTAATTTCACTTGATTGAACCCGTGGAAGAACTGCTGCGTGTCCGGATATCTATTCCACAAATCCCGATCGAGCAGCTCAATCAAATAACCAAAATCCGCATGATCAGTCGTCACTTTCTCCAGTTGAATGCCCATTCGTTTACACGTCCTTGTTTTGTTGGTCGAATTCTCTATTCATCGCTTTTATTTTATTCATATATGATTTGATTGGGTCAAGCAATGCAAAGATAGCTCCGACGATGATGCACAGCGCCCCGAGCCAATAATTCAGGGATAGATCAAGCGCATAGTTATCCGGGGTATACGATCCAGCCGCCGCCGCTTGATAGGCAGCAAAGCCCAGCTTCACCGTAAACGCCTCAACCAGCTTGGAAACGGTAATAATGAGTACACCAACCAGAATCGAAACCACCGATAGTATCATTCTAACTGTCCTCAAGAAATCCCTTCCTCTCCGGAACCATTACTCATCTTTGACTACCAAGCCCCGCTCTCACAACTTCGAGCAGCTGGTCCTTATGATCAGGATGGCACGCAATGAGATAGGGTTCATCCTTCATGCCAGTGAACGAATTACCGTCAAAATCAACGATGACGCCTCCGGCTTCCTTCACCATAAGCAGACCTGAATACAGATCATCACCTTCTGAGTTGTAGAGGACAATGCCATCGAGGTTTCCTTTTGCCAGCATACACCAGAGTAAGGTCGGCGCCCAGAGACGAAGCATTCTCTTGAAGCTTGTATCGATATGCTGTCTGAGCGCGACGGCTGCCAGATCATTCTGAACGCCATGCCCTTGAATCCACCCAATGTTCCCTTTGGACAAGTTAGCAGTTGGCTTAACCTCGATCTGATGCCCATTACAGAATGCGCCTTTACCTCGTACAGAGACGAATAAACGATCAGTTAAGGGCTCATAGATGATGCCTAGTACCGGCTCGCGCTTATGTATCAATGTGATTGATGACGAAAAAACCGGCAGTCCAATCGCAAAATTATTCGTACCGTCCAACGGATCAATCATCCACAGCCAATCGTTCTCCTCACCGATAATACCCGCTTCCTCGCTATGGATTTGATGCTCGGGAAATGCTTCGCGGATTCGTTTGATTATCACTTCTTCTGCAAGTAAGTCTACTTCCGTTACGATATCGCCAAATTCATCCTTCGTCCGTAGCTCGGCATAATTATCGAACTTCGCTTTGCAGATTTGTCCTGCCTCGCGAATCACAGTCTCTGCCAGCAGTCTAGCTGATTGAATGATCGTCTCGTACAAGCTGCTTCACCTCGGTTAAATAATAGTTGAGCAACATTTTACCATATACATCCATGTATCGCAGTAAGTTTCGATTACGGTGCCTCAACCTTATCGACTTTTATCGCCGGGAGCGGAAGAATAGCTTTCCTGTCTAGTGAACTGAGGCAAAACCTCCTCGGCAACATAGCTGCCTTTCATCTCACCAGCAAGCTCAGGATGCAGATAGATCGTTCTCAGCGTATCTTTCACACTACCTAATATCCATGCATAGAAGACAACATAGACAATAAGAAATATGAGTATGGATACCAGCACCCATTTAAGTTTTAGAAGCAAACGCAATGCAGCTCTACCTCCTCTACCAATATCTCAATCCTCTATACCGGCACAGCATCAGGCATATCAAATAGACGATACTTATAGCGCCTACTAGGCAATATATGCTCGAAGTGGTTAGCATCACAACGCCGTATGGTACACTCCAGAGGAATGCGATTATGAGGGTAACGACACGCGATTGCAATAAGCCTATAGCAAACAAACAGGCTGGCAGCACAATCATCTCGAAAGAATGAACGGGACTGAACTTCGTCATCCCATCAAAATACGGATCAAGACAAACGAGCAGCGTCCAGATCAGCAGCGCCAACACACAAACCGAATAGCCTGCAAGTTTGATTAGAGGCAGCTTCATGAAACTCTCGCTCCACGCGCGTCAGCCTGCCTCACATTCCATTCTTGGAACAAATGCTGCAGCTCTTCGGCAGTTTGTTTGATGAACGCAAGCACCGCTTCAGCAGAGAAATAGAGCGGCATTATCTTCGGCTCGTTATCGGGTTCGTTCAACCATTCTAGCTTCAGCTCTCGATAGTGGTTTACTTCTTGCTCCGAAACGAGCGGTTCAAGACCCTCAGGCCGCGCCTGCGAAAGCGTAAGAAGGATATCCCCCGCCCATGTTTGCGTCTGCAGCAGCATAAACTCCGACTGACTCATTTCTTCATTATAGACATCACGAATGCTCCGACTCTGTTCTTCACCGCCAAATTCCAGTTCAAACCTCGCATAGATCGTGTCGGTCCACCTCACGTCGGCGTATATATGAGCGATATACCCGAGTACGTAATCTGCCCGATCACTCTCCCGTTCATCTCCAAGATAGTGCAAGCAAGCTTGCTTCAACTGCTCGACACTTGGAAGCCGCTCTCCTGTAACGAAATGCGTAGCGCCTTTCTCCGCACGAGTCACTTGTCCTCTCGCATGGATCGCGTCTGGTGCAATACTTCCTAGCAGGAAGCTGGGAGAGGGCTGTCCATCGTACAATTTCTCCGCAATTCCAAAATGAACCATTGGCCAAGGCAATTCAGTCCACCTCCTTATGTATAGCAGTCTCGTCCAAGTCATCGTTACAGCTTAAGCTCCATCTCGTGCGTTGGCTTGAAGCCCATTGTCTCATACAGATGCCTGCCATCTGGTGAAGCTAGCAGCCGAATTGTTTTCACTTCGCCAGCTTGAAGCCAGCTGATCGCTTCTTCCGTTAATCGGCGCGCATAACCGCGATTGCGATACTCTGGCATGACATAGACATCTCCGATAAATCCGTAACGATCCGGCTCATAGAAGCAGTAAGGAATATCTGACTTCAAGAACGCGCCAGCGCACGCGACAATTCTTCCTTCTTCTTCCAAGACGAAATGAATAGCAAGAAGGTTTCGGTACATCTCGCCATAGGTCGCGTGAATCTCGGCTGATGCATCTGCCTTTAGGTAATGCTTGATGCCGGCTTCTTCGAACATTTTTATTTTCAGCTCAACGATGGTCTTTATTTCTTCTGCAATCGCTTGTCTAATCAATTGGGGCATCTCCTTTACAAATCAGCGAGAATCCGATCAAGTACGATACTCACGCCATCTTCATCGTTCGTTAACGTAACTTCATTCGCAGCTTCCTGCACATCGAGTGGTGCATTTCCCATCGCCACGGAATAGCCGGCCGCTTGAAGAAGCCCAAGATCATTATAGTCATCGCCAAAAACAAGCAAGTCCGACATGTTTAACCCGAGTTTAGCGCAGAGCAGCTGGACTCCCGCCTCCTTCGATGCTGATAGGGACATGATCTGGATCAGCTTACCGCCATCTGTGATTACGATATTTAATCGAGAGGAGAAACTAGAAGCCAATGCGGTTACAGCCGTTTCGTCTATGGAGGTAAGTAAGATCTTAGTGGGATGATGCTCTTTCAGTTCATGAATAGCTTTACGAATCGGATGGCTTTTCCTTCGTGCGACGACTGCGTACTCAACATCCCCAAGACTGAACCATTCATCCTTCACTTCAATACTAAATTCTACATTCGGCGCAATGTCGAGGCAGTGATCCAAGAACGCACCGAACAATTCCTTCTCAATTGGAAAATGGTACTCCTCACCGTCAAGCGGACTTCGAATGAACGCACCATTGTAATAAATGAACGAACCGACTGCGTACAGTTCTTCCGGCAGCAGCTCTCTCACCGCGCGTGGAGGACGCGTTGTCGCATAGATAATAGAGAGACCACGTCGATGACACGCAAGCACAGCTTGTTTGGATCGCTCTGAAACTTGTTTCTGTGAATCAAGTAGTGTTCCATCGAGATCAAGTACGAGGGCTGAAATCTTCATCGTTCACATCCTTTGCGTTCAGTGATTGAGATTTCTCATGCAGCTCAGCGACAAGCTTACGGAAGCTTGTTCGGACCGATTCGTTCAACTCCAGATCGCGCACATATTCATTATTAAGCAGAAGCTTCTTTATAGCCTCCTCCGTCTTAATGATGAAGCGATACTGCTCGCTGCTGGCATAGAACTGGTCGAACCATTCTTGTTCTTTCTTCAGCTTCCTCAGCCGCTTCCTGTATCTCCTCTCGTCTTTACCGGCGAACAGGCCAGAACTCAGATCCACCATTGCTTCTCCAAGAGCTTCAAGGAGCGTCGAGATCGCATCAGATATTAAAATCATGATGAACCGCCTCTTATCTCTATATTTTCAATCTTAATACAACCTTTTCTCATAACTATCGCGCAGCGCGGCAGCTATCTCTTCTTCCGTCTTGCCAAGCTTGCTTGCATGATCGACCAGTATCCGTGCCGGATTCGGTAGCGTTTCCTCTACGGGCCAACTTCCCTGCTCCCACAGCTTCGAGCGCTTGAACGCTTTGGCACAATGGATGAAGCCTTCTTCTATTTCGACGCCGATCCCGAGCAGAGGTATTTTTCCATGTGCTTCCAACGGTTGTAACCGTTCTTGCTCCTTAATAATGCATGCGCGGCCGTTAATGCGCAGTGTCTCTTCGAGCCCAGGTATAATAAATATCAGTCCGATCTGGGGATTGGCAAGAATATTTCGAAGCGTATCCATTCGCTTGTTGCCGGGACGCTCCGGGATGAGCAGATGGGTATCATCGAGCACCGCCACGAATCCCGCTGCATCGCCGCGCGGAGACACATCGCAAGCTCCTGATGCATCGCTCGTTGCGACGAAAACTAATGGTGATCCCGCAATAAACTCCCGGCAGTGCCGATCGAGTCTTGAAAAGACTTTATTCCTTACGAGCTCGCTCGGATAACCAAGCATCGAACGCAGCTCCTCTTCCGTATGAACGATTTCATTAAAGAATGGTTTCAACATAGTTGTACCTCCAACTGTGATTACCGTAATGTCGCCGCCAAAATATCCTCCCATTATAGCAGTCTCTGAATGAGCTGGAAATAACAAGAAGGCTACAGCGCCTATTGGCGTTGTAACCTTCTTGTCCTCTCATTTCCTCACTAAAAATCAATGAATCGGGTAAGTTAATTCATTATCTTCTGTTGATGCGGAGATTTCCTCCGGCAGATGTCCAAATGACATACCGGGTACTTCTCGTGGTTTAAATTCGATGACGTCGGAGGAGTAGATGGAAACAAACAATTTGCCTGGAGCTACCTGAGCTCGTATGAGGATCGGCTGATTATAGAGATTCTGAAAAACAAAATCGGGACCATCCCAGCTAACAGTCGCGTCACGCCCCGGCCCTACATACGGAACATTGCGGCTGTGAGAGTAACGTTTCACGATATGAAGCCCAGCACGGTCGCTCGCATTGAACAAAGTTGAAGAAACCTGGCATATCCCGCCGCCAATCCCCTCCGATAATTCACCTCTTACGATGATCGGTGCATCCAGGTAGCCTTTTTCTTTCGTGCGCTTGCCGACGACTTTATTGAAAGAAAATGTTTCGCCTGGGAAAATGACCGTATTATTAATCGCTTTTGCAGCCAGAAGGATGTTCTGCGAACGGTTTTTGTTACGGACGTTGAAGTAGGTCGCATACTGACCAATAGGTTTTTCCTTTATGTTCGCCAGCAGTTCTCGGTCAACACGCGGATAGACGGTGACAAGCGGCATATCGATAACGGACGAGCCTGAACCGTAAAAGAAGACGAAAAACTTTTCGGTAAATACCCTCTCATTGAGTCTGTGACCAAACTTCTCGGAAGTAATTCCCCCTCGATCATTAATTACCGCGTTAAGAGGAGCTTCATAACTCTGACGTTCCAAGGTTTTTACAAGCCGGTCGAATTTGTCCAAATCCACCATCGTGAAACCGGGCGATGCATAATCAGCGCGATTGATGATGACAGAGGGCTGTCCATGAAGCGTCACAGATAAATGCTCAGTACTATCGCCCAGCTGGAGCATCCCTAATATCCCCGTCATCCAGAGCCACTTCATAAGGAATCCTCCTATCTTCCACTTTTTGGATGTATTTTGTCCGTTTTTCATTAAATTATGCTGCCCGTTGACAGGACGACGAGAAAGGAGTTCAAGCTATCCGCGTGAGACCAGATTCAAAATCTTATTGTACATTGCTATTCCATGCAAAACATGTCATTCTACAACAGGAAGAGGGTTCTTACGCACGTTAATCCAAACTAGTAGGAGGAATATTAATATGATTCGCGTAGCCATGTTGAGCTATTGGCATGTACATGCCTGGGATTACACTAATCAGGTGCAAGCTAACCCAAACCTAGAGGTAGCCGCAATATGGGACGAGCTTCCTGCCCGCGGACAGGAAGTCGCTGACAAACTTGGCGTTCCGTTCTTCGCTGATTTGGATGAATTGCTTGCCCGTACAGATATTGATGCAGTCGTCGTAGATGCGCCTACAAACATTCACCGTGATGTGATGGTGAAGGCAGCTCGCGCAGGCAAACATATTTTCACAGAGAAAGTGGTTGCAGCTACGCTGAAAGAAGTGAATGAAATTAAAGCAGCTGTACGTGAAGCAGGCGTCAAATTCACGGTTTCGATGTTTCGTCTGAACGAACGCTATACGCCAACAATTAAAGGGCTGATTGATTCCGGAATATTCGGCCAGTTGACTCAAGTTCGAGTACGCTGCGCACATAACGGTACGACTGGAGATTGGCTGCCAGAGCATTTCTACAATCTTGAGCAATGCCGCGGCGGCGCACTTATCGATCTAGGCTGTCATCCCGTGTATCTGACTCGCTATCTCCTCGGGCTGCCGCAAAGCGTAAGTGCAAGCTTCGGGTATGTTACCGGCAAAGAAGTGGAAGACAACGCAACGGTAACGCTTCGTTATGAGAACGGTGCAATCGGTATCCTCGAAACAGGCTACCTCACCCCTCACTCCCCATTCTGCATCGAAATTCACGGTACAGAAGGCTCACTCCTCTACGGGTTCCCGGATGACGTGATTCGTGTTCGCAGCAACAAGCTGGAACAAAAAGAATGGGTTCCAATCGAGTTTCTCCCTGAGCTGCCCACTGCAATCGAACAATGGGCCGGCCATATGGTGAATGATACGCAGGCTAACGAGAATAACGAGCTGGCAACCGATTTGACGAGAGTCATGGAAGCGGCTTACATTTCTGTGGCTGAGAAACGCATAGTTGCGTTGTCTGAACTGCAAGAATAAATCCGTTTGCTTCACCACACACCACTAGGTGCACAACTAGATTGGAAGGCGAAAGATTCACCAGTATAAAGCAAAGCCACCTCTGTTAGAGGTGGCTTCAGGCTGTCGAGAAAGTGTCGACAGCCTTTTCTTCACACAAACAGTTTAACGCGACAATGCGGTAATGCGTTGTAATACGAGTAACATATACGAATGGATGGTGTCGCGATGCTACGCTCAAATAAAGCGAAACAGCAACCGGCAGCCTCATTCTGTTGTTATTGAACTCTCGTTTCACGATAGCTTTAATTGTGATAAAACCGATTTCGGCAGCTTGCAAACTACGCTGTAGGCGGGGTTAAACATGTTTGCAATTTCATATTCCACTGCTTGTCCCAGCAACAAGCTGGCTTCCGAAGACGTTAAGCCGAAATCTTCCTGCAGCAGCCGAAACATTTCGGTCGTTGCATGTTGAAGCGCCTGGTCAAGCGGCCGTGCATTGCCGATACAAAACCAATGCGTATCGGTTTCACCTCTCGGCCAGCCTATCATTTTTCCTTTTTGAACGCTAACTGTGAACCGAACATCCATAGATATTTCGAGCCCTGTACCGATGATTTCTCCATCGCCTTGCAAGGCATGACCATCACCCAAATAAAACAATGCACCTTTGGACGACACCGGAAAATAAACTGTAGTGCCTGCGACCAGTCCTTTATAGTCCATGTTACCGCCATACTCGCCGCTCGTAGCAGTTGAGATGAATTGTCCATTAGAAGGTGCTACACCAAAACAGCCTAGAAAAGGCCGCAAAGGCAGCTTCAATTCAGCCAGCCCTGGCGATGGCTCCTTTAGAAAAGCAACCCCCTGTGGAACATCCACCGTCCAGTGTACGATGTCCGATGCAGGCAATGCAGCAGCAACATATGGTTCGATAACTGCTGGGGCAAGCATGTTGGTTGTCCAAGCCCAATCGCGGTTCGGAGTGATTGATTCGAATTGAACTGCTAGCGTATCACCGGGCATCGCTTCTTCTACATAGAAAGGTCCTGTCATTGGATTCCCGCGAGCAGCTGCGCTTTCGCCGTTTTTGTCCCAGCCTCTCGCATCGACTGTCGTCGTAATGACCGTATCCCCATCCCGAATCGTCAATATAGGTGGATGCTGGCCTATTGTATTAAAATAATGCTGAGGTATGAACTGATAAATCATTGGCTATGCCTCCCATTACATCAAGTTTTTGGCTAAACATAATTGTATCGAGATATAGATCTTGGTTTGACATCCAATTTTTCATAATGCTACTGTATATTTGAGGTAATTGGAATGGCAGAAACAGCCAAAAGTATGTTTGTTAATCTACCAGTAAAAGACCTGAAGAAATCTATGGAGTTTTTCACCGAAGTCGGCTTTGAATTCAACCTAAACTTCACTGACGACAATGCAACTTGTATGGTCATCGGAGAAAACATTTACTCCATGTTATTGGTTGAAGAGTATTTCAAGACCTTCACCAAGAAAGAGATTTCTGATGCATCCAAAACGACCGAAGTCTTAATTGCATTAATGGTCGAGAGCCGCGAAAAAGTGGACAAGTTAGTTAACAGCGCGATTTCAGCAGGTGGCAATATTGCAAAAGACACACAGGATCTCGGCTTCATGTATCAGAGAAGCTTCCTAGACCTAGACGGTCATCAATGGGAAATCGGCTTTATGGATGAAAGTGCGATCCCGCAGGAGTAAGCAATTTTGGGATTGCTTGATTCATCAATTTAGGGATGGTGTAGGATGGCCGATGACCGTTTCTGAATTGTAATCGAGTTTTATGAGAATCGATACGTCCAGAATCGTTCCATACCGAAGCGTGCCTGGATCTCTTCATCCGATAATTTCTTGTTACCTAACAATTCGGCGGCTTGGAACTGGGACTTATGGGCTTGAATAGACGCCATCTTCTGTTTCAGGAAACCTGTAACGTCATTAATGATATCAGGCTTACCGATCTCTTGTTCGTGATTGTTTGCGAATGCCAAGCAATGCAAGGTCGGCCTACGGTCGGCAGTCATTCTGCCGATCGTACGGACGACTGCCGCCCCGCATGCGTTGTGATCGGGATGAACGCTCAGCGTCGGGTGGAAAGTAATGACGAGCGAAGGATTCAGCTCTTTCATGAGCGCTTCGATGCTTCCGTCTAACTTCGCTTTATCCTCGAATTCGATCATTTTGTCGTGAAATCCAAGCATTCTGATATCCCGGATGCCAATGGCGCGGCAAGAAGCTTCCAGTTCCTGTTTGCGTATGACGGGTAAAGTGACCCGGTTCGCGAAAGGCGGTATTCCCATGTTGCGGCCCATTTCTCCTAGAGTTAAACAGGCGTAAGTGACTTCCGTCGAACCTTGGTCGAGATACATGGCAATCGTCCCTGACACGCTGAACGCTTCGTCGTCAGGATGCGGGAGTACAACTAGGATGTGTCGTTCCATATTTGTTCAAATCCCCTTTACCTTAGAATGGTTCCCTGCTCAATTGCAACGCCACGACGAGTTTTCCTGCAGTATCGTGACCTGCAAGGATAAGCCTTTCGGAATCCGTCTCCTCATAGTGGGTAAGCCCCTCGGAATAAACCCAGCCTTGCTCCGTTTTCAAGCCGACACGATAAGGGCCGTCCCCGGAAATCGAGCCGTGGGAATAACGAATAACGGCATTCGAAATAAAGGTAGCGGCTGGATGTTTTGTTTGATCCAGATGCGCTGCATAAGCTCCCGTTGTCATCTCGAGATGGATATATAAATCCCAATCGATCAGTATATCTATAAATTGCTGGACCTTCGTTTTGTCGATGGGCTGCATTTTCTTTCCTCCGAACGCTTTTTTTGAATTTCACTTGTATCTTTACTCGTATTTAATCGCTCTATTTATTATTATATCAAAAACAATTCTTATTTTAAAAATCTACCCGTTAATTGAACAAAGGCTACCAAGTGGCAGCCTCTGTGATGTAGTGCTATCGTACATGATAGGTGTAATCGGTCTACGGCCTGATGTTAGTTTTCAATTGCTTGATAGACCGTGGTCCAAAAATCGTGAATCAGCCGCGCTGAATCAGGGGTGGACATCCCGACCTGGGTGAGCAGGATTCCGATAAGCTTGTTGTCCGGGTCAACATAGGTCGAGGTGCCGCTTCCACCGTCCCAGCCGAACTGGCCGATGGACGCGTAGTCACCGCGGTAAGTGCGCACCGCCATTCCCATGCCCCATCCGCCGTGCTGCCCTTGGCCGAATGACACATGAACGTTGTTGGCAGCCATGGCGTTCCGAGCGGCTTGATGTTCAGGCGTGAGCCGGTTGGTTGTCATCAGCTCGACGGCGGGCCGGGACAAGATCCGTTCGCTCCCGTGCATCCCGTGATTCAGAAGCATCCGGAAGTACGCGTGGTAATCATCGACAGTGGAGACTAGCCCGCCGCCGCCGCCCTGAAATGCTGGAAGCTGGCTGTGCCGTCCCCCTTTGGACTCGTCCCACACGATGAACTCTCCGCTCTGCGGATCGGGAGCGTAGAGAGGCGGCAATCGGTCCATCTTATCAGCGGGCACATGGAAACCGGTGTCCTTCATACCCAGGGGATCGAAGATGCGTTCGCGCAGGAACGTCTCAAACGACTGGCCCGTGACCCTTGCGACGAGCACGCCTAGTAGATCGTTGCTGATGTGATACTGCCAGCGTTCTCCGGGTTGATGCATTAGCGGAAGCGTGCCCAGGCGGCGCATCCATTCATCCGGCTCGGGCATCGGTACTGGCAGATCGGGCGTAAGCCCCTGCCCGATGATCGCGCCCATGATCGGAGTTCCAAGTAATGTCAAATCCATGCCGAGCCCGAACGTGGAGGTCAACAGATCCCGTACGGTGATTGGCCGCCGCGCTGGCACGGTGTCGTCGAGCGGTCCGTCGATCCGCTTCAGCACCCGTCGGTTGGCGAGCTCAGGCAGCCACGTCTCTACCAAATCATCTAGCCGCAGCCTGCACTCGTCGAGCAGGACCATTGCCGCTGCGATCGAAACCGGCTTGGACGTCGATGCCATCCGAAAGATCGTGTCCCGAAGCAGCGGCTCGCCACCGTCATGGCGCATCGTACCAATTGCTTCGACATGCGTCTCAGCAGGCCGGCTAATCAGGGCGACGAGCCCCGGAATCTTCCCGGATTCAACATGTCGTGCTAGCACTTCGCGCATTCTGCGCAGCCCTGGTTCAGAGAATCCGCTGTGACTGTGACTTTGTCCCATCATCTTCTGCATGTGGTTCCCTCACTTTACCTTTTTTATCAGCCCTCATCCAACCTCTTTTCCCATTCCATAAAATGCTAGCAATATTTACTAAATCCAGCAATGTGAATAAAGGCTTAATCGTTGACAAAAGATGTTGTCAATAAACCGCGTATGCTGCACCTAATCTTCCAACTCTAGAGATTAGTCTATTCACATATGAAAATATTTTCATAGATTACAATACGTCATCCAAAAAGGAGTTGACCCCACATGCCTTTTACAACAGGGGTTGTAACTAACACAAGAGACTTCGGTACAGCTGCTGCTTACATCGTTGTGAACATAAGAAATTTAGATATAACCAACGCAGCAACAATTGAGGTCCAGATATTTGCATCTGTCGATTCTAGTCTGTTCTATACACTGGACTTAGTCGCTTACGTTGTACCTGCGAATTCTTATAACGTGAGAGAATTTTTTATAGAAGGAAATGTTGCATATGAAGTTCAGATTCTTGCAACAGGTACACTTCTAACGCCAAATGTAGTCATGTCTGTCTACGGAATAAATGAATTCGGAAATATGGTCACGGAACAACGTTTCGCTCAGACCGAACTAAGCTTTATTCCATCATTGAGTCCTAGTATGTAAATATGATTGTATAACAATAAGAGCTTTGGCGGCTTCGCCAAAGCTCTTATTGTTATTGCATATTAATCCAAACGCTTTTGACTTCGGTATAGTTACGAAGCGCATAGTCGCCCATTTCACGCCCGATGCCAGATTGTTTATAGCCCCCAAACGGAGAAGCGGCGTCAAACATATTATAGCAGTTCACCCACACCGTGCCTGCGCGAAGCCGATTGGCTACGTAATGCGCGTTTTTGAGGTTCTCGGTCCAAAGACCTGCGGCAAGTCCGTATTCACTGTTATTGGCGCGTTCGATCACATCATCGATTGATTCAAACGGAATCGCGCACACAACCGGACCAAAGATTTCTTCTCGAGCTATGGTCATCGACTCGTCAACTGCAGCAAAGATCGTCGGTTTAACGAAGTAGCCTGCATCAAAGCGGTCTTCCCCGCCGCAAACAAGCTCCGCGCCTTCCACGCGTCCTTGGCGAATATAGCCAAGCACTTTTTGCTGCTGCTCCAGCGACACAAGCGGTCCCATTTCCGTGTCAGCATTCGTTCCGGGTCCCTGTTTAATTTTTGCAGCGAAGGACGCCATGTCAGCAACCACGTTGTCATACGCTTTTTTCTGAATATAAACGCGGCTGCCAGCACAGCACACCTGTCCTTGGTTAAACATTACGCCCGAAAGCGCACCGGGGATGGCGCGTGAGAGATCCGCATCTGGCAAAATAATATTCGGTGATTTGCCGCCAAGCTCTAAAGTGATACGTTTTACGTGGTCCGCTGCTTGACGCGCGATGAGTTTGCCAACTTCCGTGGATCCGGTGAAGGCAATTTTATTCACGTCAGGGTGATTGACAAGCGCCTGACCAGCCGTTTCGCCAAAGCCTGGAACAATGTTCACGACGCCGTCTGGAAAACCAGCTTCTTGAATGAGCCTTGCCAAATAAAGCGCAGAAAGTGGCGTTTGTTCAGCCGGCTTCAATACAACGGTGCAGCCTGCGGCAAGGGCTGGCCCAAGCTTCCATGCCGCCATTAATAGCGGGAAGTTCCACGGTATGATTTGTCCAACAACGCCAACAGGTTCGTGCCTTGTGTAATTAAAATATTCTCCAGCAACGGGAATTGTTTGTCCGGTAATTTTGGTTGCCCATCCGCCAAAATAGCGGAAATGATCTATCGCAAGCGGAAGATCGGCTGCTCGCGTTTCGCGGATCGGTTTGCCGTTATCAAGCGACTCGAGCTGCGCAATCTCTTCGCGGTTTGCTTCAATTAAATCAGCCAGTTTAAACAAGAGGCGACCGCGCTCCGAGGCGCTCATCGTACGCCAAGGCCCATTTTCAAAAGCCTGTCTTGCCGCAGAAACGGCGCGATTAATATCCTCTTCTTTGCCTTCGTGCACCAGTGCAAGCGGCTTTCCGGTTGCCGGGTTGTAGCTCACGAACGTTTGGCCTTCTGCTGAAGGTATAAATTGACCATTGATGAATAGCTGTTGCGGCGTCTTAAGTAGATTCTCAATTGATTGGATAACATTAACTTCCTGTGCCATTAGTAGACATCCCTCCATTTTTGATTTATTGTTTTCACTACAATTACAAATATATGGGGGAATGTCCATTTTAATAACTGAGCTATACTTTTATAAGTGGAATGGCGTTGGATGAAATTCAATATCTTCCCGATGTAACGATACGCTCATATTTATATCATTCACTGCGCTAAGTACGAGATGATCCGTCAGAATTTTCACTTGTTTACCTTGCGTATCTAGACCTTTGTATGTCGACAAGATCAATCCACCTAAATGCCTATCTTCGCCTATAATCTGATCGTTTTCGAATAACTGCCATTTGATATTGCCACGCAGCCCCTTCCTCTTCACCCTCCACACTTTGCAGGAGGATTTGTGTCTTTCATCTATTTTATTTTCGCTTCCCGAAGAAAAGCTGGCTCACTCGTTTAGAGAAATCTTCAATCCCGAAACTCGCCGTATCAATGCGATTATACCAGTTCGTTATCGTTTCCAAGATCCATAAAGGCACATGTACCTCGTTGATCAACGGATAAAAATGTTTGTATGTCCATATCAAGTGTTCCCAACGACTATCGTTGCCTTCTTTCATATATTCCGATACGTCCAGAACCTTGCCTCTTCCATCTTGCAGAAGTACGTTTTTGAGATGGATATCTCTTGGGTTTAGCCCCTGACTACGGACAAACGCCCTGGCATCTTCAACGTCCTGCATAGCTTCCTCTGGCACGCGGATACCTTGTAGCAGACAATCATATAGCGTAATTCCTTTTTCAAAACTTAATACTAAATAGTTAGCTCCGACTCCATAACATCGTGGGAAATACTGCGACTCTTGCAAGCGGCTGTATATCATTTCCTCAGCTTCCTTTTTCTCTGAAGCCTGATTGGAATACACTTTATATGCGTAATTTGGAGTGTTAGCGTAATAAAAGACTGCGGCATCCGTCCCGATACCGATGCATCGCAAATCTTCAGCACAACCGATGACCGAAACAGGTTTATTGTTGTCATGTCCAACAACCTCGATTTCTCTCAATGCTTCCTCGACATGCTTCCAGTCTGCGATCACAAACATCCTCTCCTTCGCACGACCTCTTTATAGGGGTATACGATGCAAATCCGTTATTGTTACACGTGGACTGAAAATAATACCCCACCGCTTGAAGGAAATGACTGCCCTTCTCTCGAAAACAAAGTCAAGGACTCACGAAAGGAACAGCCTATGCCCTCTCACTCCGACCTTATTCTCAATGCCTTCATTATTTTCCTGCCTTTGATTTTTTACCGTCCTTTCTATAAGGACAAGCAACCGCTTTTCATGTACGTGTTGTTTCTGATTCCCATGATCATTACGATGACCTTTCCGGTCAAAATCTTCGACTCGGTAATCGACCTAAGAGGAATTCCGCTCGTGATTGGCTCTCTCTACGGCGGTCTTTACACGACATTTCTCTTATTCGGCAGCTTACTTGCATACCGACAGCTCTTAGGCGACATCGATCTGTTTCATTACTTCCTCTCATTGTTGCCGACGATCGTTCTGCTGTTATTCCTCTCTAAATCGTATGAGAAAGCCAGTGCCAATAAGAGAATGCTGCTTGTTTCCGGCATCTGTTTCTTTTTGCGCGTGACGGTCGTCAATCTTTACGCCTTGCTCGAAGGCAAGACTTCTTTTTTTATGGAGTCGTTCGTTCCGAGTTTGCCCATCATCTTCGTGCAGTGCATCATGGCGATGATGCTGGTATTCATGATTGAGATGATCCGTACGCAAAATCGGATGCAAGAGGATATCATCCAAGCGGAGAAGATGAAGGTCGTCAGCGAAATCGCGGCGTCCGTCGCGCATGAAGTCCGTAACCCATTAACGTCCGTCCGCGGCTTCATCCAGTTACTGTCCGATCCGGTACTCAGCGACCGTAAGCGTAAAGAGTTCTCCACTATTACGCTCGAGGAGCTAGACCGTGCGGAATCGATCATTTCAGATTACTTATCGCTCGCCAAGCCGCAAAGCGAGAGGCTCGAACCGATTGTCCTGGAAGAGGAGCTCAACAAGGCGTCCCAAATTCTGAGCTCCTACGCGAATTTACAGAGCGTAGAGATCGTAACGGACATAGCGCTCCCTGCGACGGTATATGGCAGCAAGTCCAAGTTCAGGCAAGCCATCATCAATATCGGCAAGAACGCCATCGAGGCGATGCCCGGCGGGGGGATGCTAACCTTGACTTACACGGTTAACGAGCCTAAGCGAACTGTCACCATCACGATCGCCGATACCGGTATCGGTATGAACGAGGAACAGATTAAACGGTTGGGGGCACCTTATTACACGACCAAAGACAAGGGCACCGGTCTTGGTACCATGGTAATCTTCAGTGTCATTCGAGGAATGAACGGCACGATCGATGTTCGCAGCAAAGAAGGCGCCGGTACCACATATTTCATCACACTGCCATTGACGCAGCATTAAAAGAATCAGGCGTAGCAGCCAGATAGTAGAAAGGAGCTCCTCATTTGATGCAGAACTTTCATGGTTCCCACACGAAACTAAATGAAATCAACTATTTTACAGCAATTGAAAAAGGTGAACTTACAGCGGTAAAGAATCAACTGGATCTCGGAGTAAATATCAATCTTACAGATGCTAATAAGAGATCTGGAATCCTCATCGCGACCGACAATCATCACTTTGAGATGGTAAAGCTATTTCTTAACTTAGGTGCGGATGTTAATATTGCTAGCGATGAAATTGACAATACGCCTATTATGATTGCTAGTGTAAAGGGATATGTTGATATTGTGCGACTGTTGATTGAACAATCAAACCCGGATATGACCATCTTAAACGGTTATGGAGGAACAGCTTTAATCCCAGCATGTGAAAAAGGACATGTAGAGGTCGTCCGATTGCTGCTTGAACAAACGAATGTTAGTGTCAATCACGTAAATATACCTGGCTGGACTGCCCTATTAGAGGCCATTGTCCTATCAGACGGAGGAATAAACCAGCAAGAAATTGTTAAGTTGCTGCTTGAATACGGAGCAAATAAGAATATCGCTGACAAAAATAATGTATTGCCGATTGAACACGCCAGAGAAAATGGGTTTACCGAGCTTGTTCACATTCTGTCTTAAGTATCCTATCATTACATAAAAAGTGGCTACCATATTAATGGCAGCCACTTTTTATTCTTATCTCGTCTTCATGAGATCTTCCATCCTAAACAATGAGCGGAACATCAGTCCTGAATTTTTCCAGATTATCTCTGCCTTGTTGCTCACGTTCGATGACACATAACACATGATTTACAAGAGCACCGCATTCCTTTAAATCTTGCGCACTCAACAATATTTGTCCGCCTGTCGTTACAACGTCTTCAATGATACAGACATTCTTGCCTTTGACATCTATGCCTTCAGCCAATTTACTCGTTCCATATTCCTTCGCTTTCTTTCTAACAAATACAACTGGAATGCCTGTTTTTAACGATAATGCTGTCGCAATAGGAATTCCTCCCATTTCAAGACCACCAATATCTCCGTCCCTACTGGAGTCCTTTCTTTCCACTTCGGTCACACTCCTGTATGGATGCATTATAGTTGAATCATGAATTCATAATCTCCACTTAAACCAACGACCGTGGCCATCCGTTTCTGCCAGCGTTTCGCAGTGTTCATTCCCATTGATGTAATAATCAAGATGAAGGTCGAGGTCCCACATATTGTTATACAGGTGAAACACATTTCGTCCTTCACCTAAAGATTTTATATACGCACACAAATTTATTTTCGAGTCGGATGGGATCTGGTTGGCTACATGGGTGTGAAAAATGCAAATTGTTGAATCCTCAGGAATCGTTGAGACGATTTGGGGAAGTAGAGATATCCCCTCACCCTCCATTAATTCTAGTGAATGGTTTCTTACACAAGTAGCAGCCTGTTCGAAGTAGCAATTCCGTTCATGATGTTCAGGCCAGATTAGTGCTTTCATCCACAAATAATCTTCGGGGACATTCAGGTCATTTATGTGCAAATCTATTCCGATTCTGCGTGAGACAGGTGGGCTATGCTTTAGTAAAAATGGTGCTTTGACACCTTTAATCTCTGCAATTATTTCTAAAGTCGATTGTTTCGCTCCGTATTTTTCTTTTGATTTATAAGAGTAACTGTATTGGTCCCACAAGAGCTGAAAACCCGCACTCGTACCTATTTCTATGAGCGCTAACGGTTTTTGCGTTAGTTGATAGATGCGGCAAAAGCTAGGGTACAGGTACGCGCAGCGTCTCACCTCGTTTGTTTGAACAAGTTTGTTCTCTAGAAGCTGAATAATCTCATTCTCGAACTGCCTGCAGAAATCACTGAAGCAATGATAAGCTTTAGTTGACTCCCCTGGTTCATCTACAAGACTGGCGTAAAATGTAGCTAACTCATGTTCTATCCCGCTTAATAGCAAATAATGAACGGCCCCTAGGAACAGGTTAGGTGCAGGCTGGCCTGGCTTTGAACGCGCAGCCAGTTTAAGCAACTTCTGGTCATCAGCAATGCTCCTAGCAAGCTGCTCATAAAGAGGGCTCGAACCTTTACATTCTCTTTCTGCAAAATTCCTAAACCGTTCGGATAGCGCATTAAAATCCACATCGAGCACCACCTTTTCCAGATGCTGTTATGGTAACACGATGTGTCGATAAACAAAACTTTTTATTTTTTATTGATATTATAGATAATATTTATCGGATTGTATGGTTAAGCGGTTTCAGATTGTTATTAATTCTGGATGTTTACGAATTAATGTTTCCAGTAGTCGAAGGTGAGGAAATGGCTCCAAGACCATATGCTGCGGAAGGTTTTCTTTAAACCCCTGCGTTTCCCAACCAGTATTGGTTCAATGTCTCCTTCTTGCCAGCTTCCATGAATTAAGATTGGATTATCAGAAACGTCATACCAGTATGTAGCTGGGGGTTTAATTGGAGTTAAATGAAGTGTCGCTTCTTCATACGCTTCACGTGAAGCACACTTCCAACCTGTCTCACCAATTTCTTTATGGCCTCCTAATCTAACAACACCTAGCGTTGTTCCGGATTTTGTAGGTCCAACTTGAAACGGAAATAGACCATTTATATTCACATAGACCCCGGCTGTAATAACATTCTCATTCATATCCACTATACCACTCCTTCCTTTCACGTAATGACTCACACCATTTCAGTTTCATCATTTTCTCTAAAAGGTATTTCAACATCCAAATTTGTAAAGTAAATGGGATTATACTTGATTGTTCCTTCTAGCTTTATAGCCTATGATTTACCATTTCGTCTTCATTTATTGAAATGCACTCTAAAAATTCGTATCCATATTTATTACTAAACGCTGTCATTTAAATCCCGCTTTACTATTTACCGCTAGCAACCCAAAAATATGAAAAACTACTAATAAAACCTTCTATTTAAAGGAATGCAACACTTAGGTAAAGTTAATTACGAGGCATTACAGCAGTCTGCAGCCAATATAAATGTACATTGAAAAGGAGTCTTCGGCATGGTCGGAATTTTAGGGATTTCAGGTATTTCTTTTATGCTCGTATTAATGCTGACGCCGCTGCTCATTTGGGGGCTTCGATCCCTGAAGCTGACTCAACCTATTCGAGCCGAATTGCCTCCCGACCATCAAGCCAAGCGAGGAACGCCTTTGATGGCCGGCCTCATCTTGCTAATAGGGGTATTCGCTTCCTTAAACTTCTCACCTGCGCCTCTGATGTTTTTTTTGTGCGTTACGTTTCTATTATTCAGTTCAGTCGGTTTCATGGATGATTTAAAGAAAGCCGCATGGCAAGATCCATCAGGCATTTCCAGCCGCACGAAACTGGTTTTCCAGTTCGTTATTACCGGTATGCTCTTTATCGTTTTGTTCCGTTCATTTGAACTGACAAGCGATATTGCACTATTTAACGGCTTTCAGATTCACTTGCCCGTCTATGTCTACGTCGTCATCCTCATATTATTCGTGGTCGGATCTGCCAACGCTATCAATTTCACGGATGGTCTAGACGGATTATTAATTAATGTTGCCATTCCAACGTATTTTTTCTTTTTCCTCATCTCGGACAAGCCAGAGGTACGCACCTTCTCGCTCGTTATGATTGGTTGTTTGCTTGGATTATACCTCTATAACATCTTCCCCGCAAAAGCCTTCATGGGCGACACCGGGTCACTTGCTATCGGTGGTTCTCTCTCCATCTTGGTCATCCTAGAAAAAGTAGAGATATTGATTCCCATCTTGTTCTCGATATACCTGGCAGAACAATTATCCGTCATTCTGCAAGTCTGGTACTATAAACGCACAAAATTACGCCTATTTAGAATGGCTCCGATTCATTATCATTTTAGCTTAAAGTATGGCTGGAGCGAGAATAAGATTGTCATGATATTTGGTTTTATCTCTTGGGCGTCTGCTCTTATCAGTTGGTTGATTTGGAAATATGCCCTCTGAAAAACATAAAAAAACCCTTGCCTAGGCAAGGGTTTTTTTTATTCACGCCTTGAAAACTGGATACGAACCTTTGCGAAGGTTTCTTGCTTTAGCTGATTTCACTTATTTAGGATAAGCCCTCGACCGATTAGTATTCGTCAGCTGCACACGTTGCCGCGCTTCCACCTCGAACCTATCAACCTGATCGTCTT
>NZ_FOCJ01000036.1 GCF_900110075.1 Paenibacillus sp. OV219 | reverse complement strand
GGCAAAATCGATGCAATCCGACAGCGTTTCTCGGATCACACGTTTCGTATTTTCGAAAGATTGGGCATGCAGGTGTGCGATTTTTGGGAGGAATTGGAGGAAATGCCCAAGCTCTATTACACGATGAAATACGAAAGCATGGAAGAACGGACAAGACAGTGGGAAGCGTTCGCTCAGGATAAGGAATGGAACGACGTGAAACAAATATCCGAACAGAACGGAAATATTGTCGAACGCGTCGATCAGATCTTTTTAAAACGGGCTGATTATTTTAATCACAATCGGGAGGAATAGCATATGGAATACGCATACCTAGGAAAATCTGGAATGAGAGTCAGCAGATTATGTTTGGGAACAATGAATTTCGGACCCGAAACGGATGAGAAGGAATCCTTCCGGATCATGGACGCCGCTTTGGATGCCGGGGTCAACTTTTTTGATACCGCCAACGTTTACGGCGGGCAGGGTAGCAAAGGAAGAACCGAGGAAATCATCGGACGCTGGTTCGCGCAGGGTGGCGGCCGCAGGGAAAAGGTGGTTCTGGCTACCAAAGTGTACGGCGACATGGACAATCCGCTGGACGGACCCAATCAACCAAGCGGCTTGTCCGCGTATAAAATTCGCCGCCACTTGGAAGAATCGCTCCGCCGCTTAAACACGGATCATATTGAACTGTATCAAATGCACCATGTAGACCGCAACGTAAGCTGGGACGAGCTCTGGGAAGCATTCCATGTTTACGTGAATCAAGGGAAAATCGGTTATGTGGGATCCAGCAATTTTGCCGGAAGAGATTTGGTAAAAGCCCAATATGAAGCGAAAGCCGTACATAAGCTGGGACTCGTATCCGAACAGCATAAGTACAGTTTGCTGTGCAGACTACCCGAGCTGGAAGTGCTTCCTGCAGCCGAGGAGCACGGGATCGGCGTCATTGCTTGGAGTCCACTGGACGGCGGCTTGCTCGGCGGAAACGCGTTGAAGGCGTCGGGTGGCGCGAGAAGCACGCGATCCCAAGAACGGGTGGAAGCCAACCGGGACAAGCTGGAACGGTTCGCGGCGCTTTGCCGGGAAATCGGCGAAAGCGAAGCCAACGTCGCACTGGCATGGACGCTGATGCATCCGGCCATGAC
>NZ_FOCJ01000006.1 GCF_900110075.1 Paenibacillus sp. OV219 | reverse complement strand
AGGATCAAACTCTCCATAATAGGCGAAATGGCGAAGCCATTTGCGCCAAATGAATTTGCTTGTTAGCTCATTCAAAAAACTAGCTCGTCAGAAACGCTTTCGCCAAATGGCGATCGTCGTTTCGACGTATTTTATGACCTTTTGACAGGTCGCTCATTGTTCAGTTTTCAAGGAACAAAATTCTTTTTTCTCATCCCAACCTCTCGGCCGGAATTAGAATATATCATATATCGAAACTCAATTGCAAGCTTAATTTTCAACTTGTTTTCGTTTCGACCACCGCGTCATCGTGTACGTCTCAGCGGCAGAAATAGAATATACCATGTCCCACAACTAGTATGCAACAGGTATTATTTTACATTCAATATTCGAAATCTATTCATGCATCTTTATTATCAATTCAATGGAATAGGCACGGCTAAAAATTATTTAAAGTTGATATCCTCCCCCGTTCACAATGGAAATCGTATGTGATACAATGAAAGCGCTAACAAATTCATCTTTTTTGAGGGGGTTCAATACATGATGAAGGTAGTAGCAGATGAGAATCACAACGTATATGAGAACTTTGAGGTAGAGAAGGACATTTACTACTTTAAAGTCGGCAAAACCGGACTAGTCAGCTTCCACGGTAGAAATTACAACATAAAGAAGAACATTACTACCGAGCAGTTGAACAACTACATCACATCAGGGCGTTTCATTAAAGTGAGTGGCACTTGCTACGTTAACAAGGAGAAGGTGCTTTCATTCACTGACGGCTTGATCTGTTTCGATCACAGCGCATCGGAAGCGAAGCAAGTCCATGTATCCAAATGGCGGCTTCAAGGTATCAAACACCAGCTGTCCACCAACAACAAAGTAGCGATGTAACAACATGAAACCTCCTAGCGGATGTCCAACATTCGATAGGAGTTTTTTTATTGAGCAAATTCATTCATAATGTTTCCCTCTTCTACGCACACTAGGCTACAGCAATATGGAAAGGAGGGAATAAGATTGGCAAAGCAGCAAGGTCAGGGCCGTAAGAATACGACCTCGAAGGGCTCCGACAGTAATAATAAGAAAACAAACAGCAGCGCGGAAGACTAATATACTTAGCTCAATAACAAAAGGTCCAGTACCAAACTCTTTCTTCCTCAAGTTGTATTCAACAAACAGGAAGAAAGGGTTTTTTGTTGTACTTGTCCACTGCTATAATGAAGTAAAAATTTCACGGGAGTGAATTATCCGATGGCGAACAGAACTCCTTCCTATCGTTTCGAAACGGAACGGCTCCTACTGCGCCCATTTGTACCGCGCGATGCAACCGATGTGCAGCGGCTCGCTGGCGAAGAGGCAGTTGCACGCACCACATTGTCACTTCCTCATCCATACCCAGATGGAGCCGCACAGATGTGGATTGATTTTCGCACGGACGCTGCGAGACATGGTCATGGATATACTTTCGCAATCGTCCATAAAGAATTCCATACTTTGATGGGCTGCATTAGCCTAAATATGACTTCCGAACATAAACGAGGTGAAATCGGATATTGGCTCGGGCAGAGCTTCTGGGGCAACGGCTACACGACGGAAGCACTTATACAAATCCTTCAATTCGGCTTCAAAACGATTAAGCTAAACCGCATTTGGGGCGCTGCCATGACGAAGAATCCCGCTTCCTCCGCAGTCATGCTGAAAGCCGGCCTAAAGCACGAAGGGCTGTTCAAGCAGCATATTCGCAAATGGGATCAATTCGAGGATATCCACTACTACGGCTTAACGAGCGAGGATTATTTTGGCGACAAACAGCAAAAAGGATGACGAACTAAGGCGTTCGCCATCCTTTTCTTTACTTACGTAGCGCTATTGGCGGCAGACCAAGCACAACCTCACGAGCTTTCGCCCATGCGATAGACAAAGCTTCTTGGAGAGCCCACGCAGCGGTACTTGCCATCATCACAGCAATCCCATACTTATACGTCATGGAGACGCCCCATTCAATCGGATGTTCCTCGAGAAGGGGAAGCTCTGAGAGCACAGTCCTTATCGCTTCAGCATGCGCAGCCTGCAACCGATCCGAGAACGCATAGAATACACCTGTATGTGTCATCCCCGCAAAACAACCGCGTACAGTAAGCCTTTGTGCCAATGGCTCAATGAATTGATTTTGCGCATAAATCAGCTCATCCTTATAGTAGACGTTGAACTTGCTCCTAAAGAAACGATAAGCAAACAGCTCACCTCGAAGCGCTCTTCCCGGACAAAGCACCTCCGCCCCCATCCAGATTGCTCCTTCAGCAAGCCTAACCTCAGTATGCATCGTAAATTCCGCATCCCGGTATAGCATTGTCGGCTCAGGCATCGACTCGACAATAGCTCCCTTCCCAAGCTCAAAGCATTGAATCATCGCAGAACCGCCATGATCCTCATGCGCTGGATGAACCTTTGTAAAGGATTGGTTTGTGATATAGGCATGAGCTTCATCCTCTGCCTTCCAATACAGTTCGTACTGGTCACCAGCAAGCAGTCCAGGAGAAACATCCATTACAATGACGCCGACAGGGCCTCCGAGCGGAAAAGCTTTCGCAATCTTGATAGGCGCAGTATGGTACTTCGATGTGATAATGGTGCCCCGCTCCCGCTTTTCAAATACGGCCCGCAGCTGCGAAATGCGCCGCCCCTTCTCACTAGACGTGACTGCGATGTCCGTGAGCATGATGGTCATGATCTCCATGATGATGCTCGTGACCATGAGCGTGGGCCAGCTCATGCTCTAGCCAGTGTACGATCTTATCGACGTGCACACCGCCGAACAGATTTGAGAACACATAGGGCCTTTCTCCGCGCATTCGTTTCGTATCCTCCTCCATTACCTGTAGGCTGGCGCCAACGTACGGAGCAAGATCTATCTTATTAATAATGAGCAGATCTGATCGCATAATGCCAGGCCCGCCTTTGCGGGGAATCTTCTCTCCTTGGGCGACATCGATAATATAAATAAACCGATCAACTAGCTCTGGGCTAAATGCTGCAGCTAGATTATCACCGCCGCTCTCAATAAAGATAATATCGAGGTCATCGAAACGGCTCGTCAGCTCATCGACCGCTTCAAAGTTCATTGAGGCATCCTCTCGAATGGCGGTATGCGGGCAACCTCCCGTCTCAACACCAATAATGCGTTCCTCAGGCAGCACGCCCGTTGCCGTCAGAATGCGTGCGTCCTCTTTGGTATAGATGTCATTCGTGATAACAGCGACACTATATTTACCCTTAAGCGCGCCTGCCAGCCGCTCGACGAGCGCCGTCTTGCCAGAGCCTACCGGACCTCCGATTCCAATCCGAATCGGTCTTGAGCGATCTATCGAAGGTTGTTCCCACTCACGATGGTGATGACCTTGTCCTTGACACATATTGAACGCCTCCTAAAAAGTGATCTGATTGTTCCCTCGTACTTAGGACATAAACAGCCTGGAATACAGCTGCTCGTGACGCATCATCGCAATTTCGGCTAACGGCATATTCGAATAAGCTTCTTCCGGCTCCATCGATTCTGCAATGCGCCAAGCTTCAACCGCTATCGGGGTTAGGCGGGCAATGATGGACTGCCCTTCTGTCTGCCCAATCGACATCAGTCGCAGCGCACTCCCCACACAAGTCACCATGCACGCGTACAAGTAACCTTGCGCCGCCTGCTCCAAACTGATGCCAAGCTGCCAACACGCATAGCCAAAAACAAGCGGATGTGTCGCGAGGCAATCATTCGTGCAAACACCCTCGGTGAGCGTATACCAATCACATTGCGGATAAAGGGAAACAAGCAGCTGTAGCAGCCGCCTGCCCATCTTTTGAACACCGGTTCGCGATTCAATCGCTGCCCGCTGAACATGCACAAGTCGCTCCACCGCCCAAAGCGAGTCCAGCTTACGTACGGGCAAGTCCCGATAGACTGCTTTTATAACCATTACATCCGCCGTGCTCCAGCTTTGCAGCAGCATCGCTCGCATGTACTCCTCGAGATTGGCAGTCGTTCGGACTGAACCTTCCTGAACGAGTGTTTCCAGTCCGAAAGAATGCGAGAATCCGCCAATCGGGAGCGCTGAGTCGAGCAGCTGCTGAAGAGCGAGCCAAGAAACGATCCCCGCTGTAGAAGGTGGCCGCGTTAGCGAAACCGATAGTTGTTCAACCACTGCAGCTTCACCTCATTCATTTAGAACAGAAAATATAACTGTGCCATCGGCAGCACATCCACAGGTTCACATGTCGCGAGAACTCCATCAACCTTCACCTCATACGTCTCCGGATCCACCTCAATTTTGGGAAGAGCATCGTTGTGTATCATATCTTTCTTCGTTACTGTACGGCAGCCAGAAACAGGCTCGATCCGTTTCGCGAGACCAAGCTGTTCAGCTATCCCGCTCGCATAAGCCGCTTGAGAAACGAAGGTGATGGAATTCTTGTACTTAGCTTTGCCGAAGGCGCCAAACATCGGTCGGCCGAACACTGGCTGTGGCGTCGGAATCGAAGCATTCGGATCACCCATCTGCGCATATGCGATCATTCCGCCCTTCAACACAAGGTCTGGCTTTACGCCGAAGAACATCGGGCTCCATACGACGAGATCAGCGAATTTTCCCGGCTCTATTGAACCGACGAGATGCGAGATGCCATGTGTAATCGCAGGGTTTATTGTGTACTTGGCGATATAACGTTTGATGCGGAAATTATCGGCTTCTGCGCTCGTTTCCTCTTCCAGCGCGCCTCGCTGTTTCTTCATTTTGTCAGCGGTCTGCCATGTTCGGATAATAACCTCGCCAACTCTGCCCATCGCCTGCGAATCGGAGCTAATCATGCTAAAGACGCCCATATCGTGCAAAATATCTTCCGCAGCGATCGTCTCCGGCCGAATCCGCGAGTCCGCAAAAGCAACATCCTCGGGAATGCTGCTATCCAGATGATGGCATACCATCAGCATATCGAGATGCTCTTCAATTGTGTTGACTGTAAAAGGACGCGTTGGATTTGTCGAGGATGGCAGTACATTCAGCTCGCCTGCCGCGCGGATAATATCTGGTGCATGCCCGCCGCCGGCACCTTCCGTATGGTAAGTATGTATCGTCCGGCCTTTAAACGCCGCAAGCGTATCTTCAAGAAATCCCGCTTCATTAAGCGTATCGGTATGAATGGCGACCTGAACGTCATACTGGTCCGCGACTTCGAGGCAAATATCGATAGCCGCCGGCGTCGTACCCCAATCTTCGTGCAGCTTCAATCCGATTGCCCCCGCTTCCACCTGTTCGATGAGCGGACCCGCGAATGACGCGTTCCCTTTTCCAGTAAAGCCTAGATTCATTGGAAAAGCTTCCGCAGCCTCCAGCATCCGATACATATGCCAAGCGCCCGGTGTACAGGTCGTTGCATTCGTTCCCGTCGCAGGACCTGTACCACCTCCGATCATCGTCGTGACTCCGGAAGAGAGAGCAGTCTCAATCTGCTGAGGGCATATATAATGAATATGCGTGTCGATGCCGCCCGCAGTGATGATTTTGCCTTCGCCTGCAATAACCTCCGTACTAGCACCAACGACCATTCCCGGTGTGACGCCATCCATAATATCCGGGTTCCCGGCTTTGCCGATGCCGACGATGACGCCGTCCCGAATGCCGATGTCTCCTTTCACTATCCCCCAGTGATCAATGACGACTGCATTCGTAATGAGCGTATCCAGCACACCGTCAGCCCGAAGGGCACCGCTTGACTGCCCCATGCCATCTCGGATAACTTTGCCGCCGCCGAATTTGCATTCATCCCCATAGACGGTGTAATCGTGTTCAATCTCCGCCCACAGCTCTGTGTCCGCAAGCCGCACGGCATCACCTTTTGTCGGACCAAACATGGCTGCATAGCTGCTTCGATCCATTCTGCTCATGGTTGCTCCACCTTCCAAGCTTCAAGCCTTGCGCGTACATCTTCAGACATCGCACCATGAACAGCAGCCCCACCGGATAGCGCGTTAAGTCCATAGGAGAGCTTGCTGCCACCGAGCTCTACAAGTTGTACTGGCTTCTCCTCACCTGGCTCAAACCGCACTGCCGTACCAGCAGGAATGTCAAGCCGCATGCCAAAGGCTGCTTCGCGATCAAAGCGCAGCGCTCGATTCACTTCAAAGAAATGAAAATGTGATCCGACTTGTATCGGCCGGTCGCCTATATTTGCAACAAGCAGCTTCGTCGTTTGCCTTCCTGCGTTAAGCTCAAGCTCACCCGGCACGATCCGATATTGTCCAGGAATCAATCCGCTCACCTTCTTTCTCTCGATCAGCCTTTGATGGGATGATGAATCGTTACGAGCTTCGTGCCGTCCGGGAAAGTCGCTTCCACTTGCACATCATGAATCATATCTGCAACGCCGCTCATCACTTGATCACGGCTAAGAATGTTTGTGCCATATTCCATTAGCTGGGCAACGGTCATGCCGTCACGGGCGCCTTCTAATATTTCGGAAGTCAGCAATGCAACACTTTCAGGGTAATTCAGCTTCACGCCGCGATTGAGCCGCCGCTTCGCCAAATCAGCAGCGATCGTAACGAGTAGTTTTTCTTTCTCACGTTCAGTTAGTTGCATGATGACACCTCTGTTCTGTCGTTTTTCTATTATTATACCGAGCGAAGATAGGTAAGTAAATGATTTATGTTAACTTAACTAACATTTAATGATACATAATTCGCGATATGGCACGATATCAAAGGTTTCATGTCAGTTTTTGTCGAACTTATCTAACGTAAAATTACTCCAACTCCGCTCCAGTCCTATTGTTTACCACCCTCACCTTTCGACAGCCAAGCTAGCCATCGGACAGGCAATGTGGTAGACTAAAATTTATTGAATTACTTTGGGAGGGACAGAAATGGCGGCAAACAAGATGCGTTCAGACATGATTAAAAAAGGATTTGACCGCGCTCCGCACCGCAGCTTGCTGCGTGCTGCCGGAGTTAAGGAAGAGGACTTCGGCAAGCCGTTTATCGCGGTTTGTAACTCGTACATTGATATCGTTCCTGGCCACGTTCACTTGCAGGAATTCGGCAAGCTCGTTAAAGAAGCAATCCGCGAAGCAGGCGGTGTACCGTTCGAATTCAACACAATCGGTGTTGACGATGGTATCGCGATGGGTCATATCGGCATGCGTTATTCGCTTGCCAGCCGTGAAATTATTGCTGACTCCGTAGAAACAGTCGTTAACGCGCACTGGTTCGACGGTATGGTCTGCATTCCGAACTGCGACAAGATTACACCAGGGATGATTATGGGCGCGCTTCGCGTCAACATTCCGACGATGCTTGTCAGCGGCGGACCGATGAAAGCGGGTAGAACATCCGATGGCCGTCCCATTTCGTTGTCGAGCGTATTTGAAGGCGTTGGCGCCTTCCAAGCAGGCAAAATCGATGAAGCAAGCTTGACAGAACTTGAGCAATACGGTTGCCCAACTTGCGGATCCTGTTCTGGTATGTTCACAGCGAACTCGATGAACTGCCTTGCAGAAGGCCTTGGCCTTGCGCTTCCAGGCAACGGTACTATTCTTGCCGTATCGCCTGAACGTAAAGAGTTCGTTAAGCAAGCGGCTCGCCAGCTGATGGAGCTCATTAAGTTGGACCTGAAACCACGCGATATCGTGAAGAAAGAATCGATCGATAACGCATTCGCCCTTGATATGGCGATGGGTGGTTCCACGAATACCGTTCTTCATACGCTTGCAATTGCGCATGAAGCTGGTATCGACTATCCAATCGAGCGTATCAACGAAATAGCTGCACGTGTACCTCATCTTGCGAAGATTGCTCCAGCTTCCGACTACCACATCGAAGATGTGCACAATGCCGGCGGCGTAAGCGCAATTCTGAACGAGCTGTTCAAGAAAGAAGGCGCACTGAACGGCGACATGCTGACGGTAACTGGCAAGACGCTTCGTGAGAACGTAGCTGGCCATGACATCCAGGATACGGATGTTCTCCACAGACTTGATAATCCGCACAGCGAACGCGGCGGTCTGTCTGTTCTGTTCGGTAACCTGGCACCACGCGGTGCAATCATTAAAGTCGGCGCCGTCGATAAATCGGTTGGCGGCTACCATAAAGGCCCTGCAATCTGCTTCGATTCGCAAGATGAAGCGCTGCACGGTATTGCGAATGGCAAGGTTAAAGAAGGCCATGTCGTTGTTATCCGTTACGAAGGACCAAAAGGTGGACCAGGCATGCCTGAAATGCTTGCTCCTACTTCCCAGATCGTCGGTATGGGCCTCGGCGCGAAAGTCGGTCTCGTAACAGACGGACGCTTCTCTGGCGCTTCCCGCGGAATCAGTATCGGTCACGTTTCTCCGGAAGCGGCTGAAGGCGGACCAATCGCATTCGTTCAGGATGGCGACCTCGTGGAGCTTGATCTGATCAACAACGAGATGAACCTCCTGATCAGCGACGAAGAGTTCGAAGCTCGCCGTGCGAACTGGAAAGGTTTCGAGCCGAAGATTACTAAAGGCTATCTCGCTCGTTATTCCCACCTCGTTACAAACGCAAGCACAGGTGGCGTATTGAGATTCAACTAGAAATTTCTGCTAAACCTGCAACTTAATAAGATCGCCCTGCGTATGACAGATTGAACGTCATCCTTGCAGGGCGATCTTTTTGGTATGCATACACTTATGAAATCGAGGAGGCTTGCGCTTATGTTTGGTAAGGTAGCTGCGGATGTGCTCGGATTAAGCGATTTGGGCTCGGTCATCAAACCTGAAAATTACGACAAGGTGGATGCCGACGATTACGTGCTTCATGAGGATAACGAGAAGATTTACTTTCTGATTAAATCGAAATCGGATGAATACTGCTTCACGAACCAAGCGCTCATTCATCTCGACGGTACAAGCGCCATTAGCAAGAAACGGACGCTTCACCGCTACGCCTACAGCTCGAACCGCATTTCCGGCGTCAGCCTGGAAACAGCAGGAACGGTCGACCTTGACGTCGAGATCAAATTCACGCTGGGCAGCACCGAATTCACCATTGATGTACATAAGAAATATATCGAAGACATTAAAGACTTATACAAAGCACTCATTAAAATCGCTGAGATTTCGCATGAGAACGAGGTTAATCTCGGATTTGCAAGACAGAGCCTCGACTTAGCATCATCGACAGTCAGCCAAATTTACAAAGCAGAGATTGATTTGTCCGAACAGTTCAAATCCATCAATCAGCTTGCCTTCAACTGGCTGCATGAAACACAGAAGCAGTACAAGTCGAAGGACTTCGGCGCTGTATTTGAGCGTTATATTAATCATTAAATAAAAAGAAGAAGGCGCCGCATCGAGGCGGCGCCTTCTTCCATTCTCATACAATGCTGCTGTCTCTAAGTTAAGGTGCAGCTTCACCTGCTGCAGCGTTGGCATTATCGAAAGTACCTGGCGTCATGCTGTTATGAGCACCAGTGTTCCGCTTCGTGTCCGCCTTAGCAGCAGAAGCCTTCCATTCTCGAGCCAACTTCGTATCTTGACCGTACCGATGCCAGAACTCCGCCATCGACATCGCGATAATTCGCGGTTCCAGTCGTGCACCCTGTTCAGCTAATCGCTGTTTGCCCGAAGGGTGGAGCACTCTAAGAAGCAGCTTCAAGTAGATTCGCGTTGACTTATCGAACAATCCCTTAGGAATTGGCAACACACTGAAGCCGAACTGTTCTGCACCACGGTTGATCATGCTGACACCGTAAAGTCCTTTTACTGTCCCGGCTGCTTCATCTTCCATTAGCTTCTTGGCAAGCTTAGGCATGCCATGCTGCACTTCTCGAATAAGTCTAATAGCTACATGCATCATTGACTTCGATTCCGCCATCATGCCGAGCAGCTTCTGGTTATCGAAGTGAAGCTCAACGACAGGATCCTTCGGCTCAATCCGGCGTCCGTCCTCAAGCTCAATCGTTTTACCGCCATAAGGAATGATGCGGTAATGGAAGATCGCTCCCTCGCCGCCCGATTTCACGCGAAATAGCACATGAAACACTCGTTCCCAGCCCATCCAACAAGCGATAATCGCCCGCTTCAGCAAGCTAAACGACGGTGCAGCTGCTTTGTTCTTGTCTGTAATGGCAATCATATCGGTAATATGGACGAATTTGTAGCCGCGTTCTTTACCCGCCTCTAGCACAGGCTCGAGCGCTTTCAGCATGTTTGCTGGCGCATCCTCATCCGCACCGAAGGTTTGCCCACAATCGTGCAACAACAGCACTTCACCGGGCCGCAGCTTCTTCATAATCCGTTTCTGCAGTCGCTCAGCACCAACCCGTTTACGCCAATCACCGAATAAGGACGACCAAAGAATGATTTGCAAATAACCGAGATTCGAGAAATCAAATAAATTGACGATTCCCCACGGTGGACGATAGTAAGCTGAACGAACACCGGTCGTTTTACGAATAATTTCGGAAGTGCGGTGAATTTGTTTCTTGACTGTGCTTGGCCGCATTAACCAGTTAGATTTATGAACGTAGTTATGAATGCCGATGACATGTCCTTCGTCATGCATCCGTTTCAGAAGTTCCGGGTGACGTTCCGCATGGATACCAACGACGAAGAAGGTTGCCTTCGCATCGTAGCGCTTCAGCAGATCGAGTAGCTGTGGCGTATAAATCGGATCTGGCCCGTCGTCGAAAGTGAGCGCAATCTCCTTCTTCGCACGGCCTTCTTTAAATACTCGAAACCCGAATGTCCGACTAATGATACCTGGCAAAAAAGCGTAAAAAGTTAAAAAATAAAAGCCCCATAGCAGGAAGTTCTCCATGATTCGTTTTCCCACCACCTTGTTTTACGTCTCTTTCACGTCCAATGGAGAGAGTTAGTCCGTACTGCCTGATGCCTCCATATATTGTACCATAGCAGGTGTCGAAACGGCTACGTAACTTAACATAATCTACAGCTTCAGAACTCATAAGAAATGAACGAATGGGAAACACTGTTATTTTATAGTACAATCAATATAAGTCTGTTCAATATCGCTGCAAAAGGAGTCTGTCCAATGCTTTCCTTCTACCGTAAATATTGGCGCACCGCATTTGATATTGCCCTCATTGTTCTCACGGTATATCTCATTATGCTTGTCTTCAGCTATTTATACCGGATTGCGACGCCTGTTTTCCTTTCTTTTGTGATTTATATGTTCATCGAGCCGCCCGCACGCTGGCTCCAGCGATTAGGGATGAAGAAATCGATCGCTGCTGGCTTGTCTGTGCTCGTCTTTACGCTTGTTATTGTCGGCGCTTTTGTAGGAGCTGGTTATGTGATGACGTCTCAGATTACTGGCCTTGCCGGCAATTTGAACAAATACCAGAGCCTGCTCGTTGAACAATTCCAGAGCAATGCCTCCGACATACAGGAGAAGTTCTCTGGGTTGCCGCCTGGTGTAGTCGCCAAAGCGAAAGACATCCTTGACTACATTACGAGCTGGGGCTCGAACTTGGCCGGTTCGTTCCTGCTTTCCTTAGGTGGTTATTTGAAATCCTTCTCCACCTTTATCTTTAATTTCTCCATCGGCATCATTCTTGCATACTTCCTAAGTTTGGAGATTAAAGAGTGGAAACAGCTTGCGAAGGAGAAGACGCCGAATACGTTCAAGAAAGCGTTCTTGTTCCTGCGGGAAAATGTATTCTCCGGCATCGCTGGCTACCTGAAGGCTCAAGGCAAACTAATCAGCATCACATTTGTCGTTATCTTCGTCTCGTTGTTGCTTCTAGGCATCGATAATGCGTTCTCCGTCGCACTACTTTCAGCCTTCTTCGATGTGCTGCCGTTGCTTGGGGTCGGAACCGTGTTCGTGCCTTGGATTATCTATTTGTTCATCGTTGGCAAGACCACGCTCGCCATCTGGCTGACCGTCCTGTTCTTAGTCGTCGTACTGACTCGCCAAATTCTTGAACCGAAGATTACCGGCGATACACTCGGCGTCTCCGCTTTCACGATGCTCGCATTCATGATCGTGTCCTTATCGATCTTCGGCATCTCCGGCGTCATTCTGTCGCCAATCCTGATGATTCTACTGAAAGCATTGTATGAACAGCGATACTTCCACAGGTGGATCCGTTCTCCAAGAGGCGAGTTCGATAACCAGACAAACCCGGCAGATCAGATCTAGCTTGGACGAGCTCTAGCCTTCATCTTCTGCCAAAATATCCATCACACCGCGAAAGAGCACTGTCGCCTTATTGGACAAGCCTGGCGTGCGATTCTCGGCAAGTACAGCAACGGCATAACGCGGCGATTGCACCGGCCCATAGCCGACGAACCAGTGATTGATGCGTTCGTGGCCCCCCAGTATCACTTGAGCCGTTCCTGACTTACCAGCTACACTCCAGCGGCCCTCATTGATTGAACGGCCTGTACCATAGGCCACAACAGCCTCCATCCCGCGCAGAAGCGTCTGCGCCGTATGGAGGCTTATTTGTCCATAAGGCGAAGGTGCCAGCTGACGAGGCAGCTTCGTTAGCAGTTGTCCATTGCCATAGTGAATCTCGCTCACGAGACGCAGTTCATGCACGACGCCTTGATGAAGCAACGTGACCATCAAGTTGGCAGCCTGTAGCGGCGACATACGCACGTCCCGCTGACCAATCCCCGTCTGCGCCAGCTGCCCTCCGTCTCGCATAGATGGAACCACTGCGAAGACCGCGCCTGCTTCTTCATCCTGGAGCTGTTTAAGCGGCTTACCAAGCGGCTGGAAGGCATGCTCGCTCGTCCAGCCTACTTGGCGAGCAAGTCCAAGCTGATCAGCTGCAATCGTCAGCTGGCGTGCGCTGAGACGCTCCGCAATTGTAGCAAACGCTACGTTGCATGAGCCAGCGAGCGCTTCCTGCAGCGTCACAGTGCCATGGCCGCCTCGCTTCCAGCAGTGAAGTCCATATCGGCCATAATTGCCTCCGCAGAAGAACGACTCCCCTTCATTCGTCATCCCCGCTTCCAAAGCTGCCGCTTCCGTCACTAATTTGAAGATGGAGCCAGGTACTGCCGCTCGAATCGCATGATTCGCCGAGTCCGTTCCTTCCACTCCGATCCGACTCACTACAAGCTTTGGTCGTGAGATCATGCTGACTATATCGCCTGTCGCAGCATCCAGCACAACAACAGCGCCTTCCTTCAACCCATTCTTATCGATATACTTCTCCAGCCTATTCTGAATGGGCAAGTTGAGCGTCGTTGTTATTTTCAGCGGATAATATGGATTATTGGGCCCTGTAAGCCGCAGGTCGAGTCCATGAAGCGGCTCGTCCGCTCCGTTCGTGAAATACGAAACCGAGGTCGCGCCTACACCTTGCAGCAGCTGATCCAAGGAGCGCTCAAGCCCGGAGCCCCCCGTCTGATCCGTCAGCTTCATCGACTTGGCTTCTAGTCGCTCTGAATAATCCGAGCGCAGCAGCTCTGGATGCTGGCTTGTATAACCGATTACATGCTTGGGATCGAATGCCTCCGGATACCGGTTTCGATAAGGCAGCACTCTAACTCCGTTCACATGAAGCTTATTAATCATTCCGAGCTGTCGTTCCGTCAGCTTGTGCGGCAGTCGCTCATTTGCACTTCGCCAAAACGACGCCTCCTTCAGTCCGCGCATCCATCCGCCAAGCGCGTTCTCGCTTACACCAAGTGCATCAGCAAGCTTAGTGAGTTCCTTCGGAGCACCTGTTCTCGCTTTCTGCTGCAGCGGGAACACAGCTAGCGCCTTGTACGTCTCTCCCGTGATCGCAAGCCCGCTCTTGTCGTAGAAGTCTCCGCGCCCGGTATCAAGTACAAGCCCACGTTCACGCTGCGCGACAGACTCCGCCTTCAATTGCGTGCTTGCACGGCTAGTCATCACTGGAGCAGCAGGAGCAAACTGCAGCCAAGCAATTCGCAGTATGTAGAGCACGAGCAGAAAGCTCATCCCGAGCAGCACCGTAAATACACGCCGTTGTCGTTTTCTCCGCCGTTCGACACTCATTCATGCACCGATTCCCTTCATATTCTAATCTTTTCTTCATTATCCCCATCCCGCCATCGTGACAGACAGACAAACAACCTTCGTCCCTCTGGCAAACAAAAAAAGCCTCAGACGGAGATGAACTCCACCGGAGACTTCTAACAGGAGACTTATAACCATTGCTGCAGGGATTACGATCTCATCTTAAACCGATCGCATTCAAAGAAATCAAGAAGATAGGTCTGGAACGCCTTCGCCACCAGAGGCAGCTTCTCGTTTGACCGATAAATGAGGCCGATCGTCCGCGTCACATGCGGTGACTTCACACGCACCTTCGCCGGCTGCAGCGGCCCGGATGCATAAAGCGCCATCTCTGGCAGCAGACTTACACCCATACCTGCGGCTACTAAACCACGAATCGTATCGGTCTCTTCACCTTCAAATCCGATTCGAGGAGTGAATCCCGCCTCTTTGCACGCCTCCCAAACAATCGGGCGCAGTGAGTAGCCTTCACTGAACAGCACGAACATTTCGTCCTTCAGCTGAATCAAATCAATCGCATCTTCACCTGCAAGAGGATGGGTAGGCGGCAAGATTGCGAAGAGCTCCTCAGTCAGTACAATTTGTCCCGTCACATGCGGATGGCTCTCCGGACATGGGGAGACGAATGCGAGATCGACTTCTCCCTTTCTCACATCCTGAATGAGCGACGGGTACATCCCTTGCTTGAACCTGAACTTCACGTTCGGATTCAGCTTGCGGAACGCAGCCACCACCTCAGGAATAAGGGAGATTCCAAGGCTGTGTGGGAAGCCGAGTCGAATTTCCCCTTTCTCTGGATCGAGAAATTCTTGAATCTCAACCACGGAGCGCTCAAGATCAGCCAATATAACCTCAGCCCGCTTCAGAAACAACGAGCCGACCGGTGTCAGCTGCAAATTCCGCCCCTTCTGGAGAAACAGCTTTGCCCCAAGCTCTTCTTCAAGCTGGTGAATCTGGCGGCTGACTGCTGATTGGGCTACGTGCAGCTCCTCCGCTGCTTTCGTAACATGCTCTTTCTTGGCCACTTTCACAAAATAATACAATTGACGAAGTTCCATGACGTCCCCTCTTCTATTCCAAAACTACCTCTCGCGCCTATATCTGACTATCTGCGATTTTGTCTCAATGTAACATACCAGTCGTATGCGTAAGCAAGTATGAATCCCGCGAATAATCCGCCCACATGAGCCCAAATACCAATATTAGGAGCAAACAACGAGTATAGCACACCGAATATAAGGATCGAATAGACCGTTTTACGCGAATTCACATCGAGCGATCGTTTCATCAGCGCTAAATACAGATAAGCACCGAACACACCGTAAATGGAGCCTGACGCACCAGCACCTGGATTCGTAGCAGCGATTGCAATGAACAAATTACCGATGATACCGCATAGCAAGTAAAATAGTGCATACCGCACATGGCCCAGCATCCGCTCTAAAGGCGGAGCGAAGACAAGAATGCTGAACATATTGAAGAAGATATGTGAAATATCCAGATGAAGAAATTCTGCAGTTACATAGCGCCATGGCTCTTCAAGGGAGAAGAAATTGTTCCCTCTTGCACTGTAGAAGTATCCGTGATCCAGCAAGGAACCGTTAAATACAAGATGGTCCAACACATAGACAAGAATGTTGATCGCGATAATCGCTGCCGTAACTGGGTAATACCGCAAATAGCTGCGGAAGCTTTCATAGCGGAGGAAAATCATTTCATTTACACACTCCCTATTGGACAATGGTATTTCATTATGATTATAATTATTTGGTATGAACCTAATTTATTTCAAGGAGGCTGTTTTTTAATGGCTCAAGAACGTACTGGCGTAGCAACGCTTAAAGGAAACCCGCTTACACTGATCGGCCCAGAACTTAAGGTTGGTGACCAAGCACCAGATTTCCAACTGAACAAATCGCTAGTTGACGTTGTCTCCTTGAAGGATTTCGCAGGCAAAGTTAAACTTGTCAGCGTCGTTCCTTCCATCGATACAGGCGTTTGCGACGCGCAAACACGCCGCTTTAACGAAGAAGCTGGCAAATTCGGCGAGAACGTTGCTATTCTGACTGTCAGCGTTGACCTTCCGTTCGCACAAGCTCGTTGGTGCGGCGCAGCTGGCGTAGACAAAGTTGTTATGCTCTCCGATTACAAGAACAACAACTTCGGCGAAGCTTACGGCGTACTGATTAAGGATCTGAATCTCGACATGCGCGCAATCTTCGTTATCGACGCTAACGACACGATTCAATACGTGGAAGTTCTTAGCGAAATGACAGAGCACCCGAACTACGAGAATGCACTTAACGCTCTCCAAGCACTCGTATAAGCTACATAACCACACATGATAAAAGCGAGGTAAGGGGCTCCCTTCCTCGCTTTTTCTACATTATAGAACTTATATATGCTTCGCCTGTATGAATTTCTATAATGTCTTTCGCGTAACGCAAGCTTTGCAGTAAGGACGGCGACAGCCGTTTACACTTCCGTTATTAAATGCTGGTTGTCTTATATTGAGCCAGCTTCTTATCGAGAGTCCGGTAAATATCAAGAATAATCCGATAGTTGGAACCAAGGTCTCCGAAAGAACCGCGCGACGCGGAATAAATATCTACAGCAGCAGTTACTGGATTTACGTTAATAACCGAGATGGTAATGTCCATTGTACGTCCGGTAACCGTCCGTTTCTCGAGAACAATCTCGCCTACAGAATGAACTTCGTGAAGCACCTTATAGCCTTGCATTTTTTTGAGTGTGGAGACGACTTCTTCCCACGCCTTCTCCCGGGATAATTTGTAATAATGGGATTTAAGCAACGGATCTTTCGCTTTATCGCCAGTCAATTCATGACTGCGCAGCAACCCGATGAGGGTCCGCTTCAACAAAAGTAATCTCCCCCTCCAATGTCTATGTACACTAACAAATATCATAGCATAGATGATGATACAAAAAAAAGGGGTTTCCCCCTTTTTCATTGGAACTATGAACCCGCTCTGCCGTCCAGCTTGCTTGTTTCTGAACCCGCTCTCGCAGGTGGGTGGCCGCAGAAGCGGTTTTGAGATCCCTTTTCGAGGGCATGTCAGCCGCGCTTCAATTGAGTCTCCCTAAATACAGCCATTGGTTCAAAACAAGTGATAAGCCGTAACGTACATCGCAGGATGTATTGCTATTATAGACGTATCAACAGCAAAAGTAAACTTGAGTACAGGAGCTATTTAATGGACGATTGTCCTTCTTCTGCATTCAAGACTATGCCCTCTTCTTCGAGCCGTTTACGCTCTTCTTCGGCCTCTGCTTCCGCCGCTTTCTGCATCTGCTCCTGCAGCTTTATATAGACCGCGTAGAAGTTCCAGAATGCCAGCAACGCCACGACGCTGCCGGTAAAGAACGGTATCAGGAACATCAGCTTCGCCGAGCTCACGCTGATCCCAATGACAGCACCAGACATGATGACCGTCGACAGCGAACGGAAAGGACGTCCGATGGTGAGCAGCACCGCATTCTTGAGCAGCTGCATCGTCTTCATGTGATAGTGAACGACCATCGAGAAGAAGTTGAACAGCGATACGGCAAGCAGTGCGAATAAAGCAATAAACAAGTAAGATAGCAGCTTAAGCGATTCCAGCTTGACCAAGTAAACGCGGAAGTCAACGATTAGAATCGAGAACAGAATAACGTAGATGACGCCGCCAATCATGCTTTGCTTGTAGCTATCTTTGTAATTCCGGAAGTAAGTACTCAGCAGCGGCGCGTCTACTTCACCCATGACCCATTTGCGCGCTACGGAGAACATGGCCGCAGTTGCAGGGAATACCGTGAACGGAGCTACAACGCCTGCTACGATAAAGTAACCGAGCAATTGATCACCGTTTTGCGCGAATAATACAGGGAATAGCAGAATAATAAACGGCAGCGAACAAATAATCCAGAGTACGTTCGTCACCGATAATCGCATTATCCATTCCGAGATTTTGTAAAACCCGCCCATCATGCCTCTCATTTCCATGTTGCTTTATCCTCCTAGCAAGCGATTTCATTTTCTTCTACGATAACTATAATATAGTCTTCCCCATAAGCCAACGCCCATTTTCGGGAATACGTAGGCATATGTCTAAACGGCTATCACCTATACGCATACATTATAGTGTTACGATTGCCCATCCCAGCAGGTAAAGGAGGTCGCATCTCATGAGCAACGCCCATCACGGTTCCATGACTTCCCCAGCTATGATTCTCGTTCTGTTCATCTTGCTGATCATCATCGTAGGAGCATGCTTCTGTTAAAAGGAAAGGGGCTTCTATTTATCCGATTGCTCGGCTAAACAGAAGCCCCGGTGTTTATTCCAGCTTATTCAGCAGAGGATGGACGTGGACGACGAGTTTCGCTGCGGCCTTCGCCACTGCGACCTTTGCCACCAGCATCACGGTCACGACCGTAGCTGCTGCTACTGCTACTGCTGCTGCTGCTTCCGCTGCTACTACGATTGCTGCCGTAGCCACCGCGTCCGCTGCTCTCACCGCGTCCGCGTGGACCGCTGCCAGAACGACTGCCGCCGCCGAATGGACCGCCGGAGAAACGGCGTCCGTTCGAACGAACATCCGGTCTGCGCTTCTTCGCGCGAATAGGATCTTCCGGCGTAAGCTCGATGTTCACATCTTTCTTCTCGCCAGTAATCAGTTTAATCGCTGCTGCCAGCAGATTTACGGAATCGTATTGCTCAAGCAATTGGATTGCAATTGCCTTGAACTCACTCACGCCTTCCGAGTCAAGCGATTCAAGAATACGCTCTGCTGTTAGGCGCTGTTTGCCTTCGATTGCTTCTGCAAGGCTTGGCAACGGCTTCTTCGCAATCTTGTGGCGCGTTACGCGCTCGATGAAGTGCATATGATCCAGCTCGCGCGGCGTTACGAACGACCAAGCGACGCCTTCTTTACCAGCACGGCCTGTACGGCCGATACGGTGTACATAGCTCTCCGGATCTTGCGGCAAGTCAAAGTTAATTACATGCGTTACGCCCGATACGTCTAGACCACGCGCTGCAACGTCTGTCGCTACAAGGACATCGATGCTACCGTCACGGAATTTACGCATAACGTTGTCACGCTGATTTTGGGACAAGTCGCCATGCAAGCCGTCAGCGGAATATCCGCGCTTCTGCAGTGCTTCGCTCAATTCGTCTACGCGACGCTTTGTACGACCGAAGATAATGGCAAGCTCAGGCGATTCCATATCAAGCAAACGGCTAAGCGCATCAAACTTCTGGCGCTCATGCACTTCGATGTAAGCTTGATCAATTGTCGGAGCACTAATTTGTGTTGGGATAACCGACACGTGCTCAGGGTTACGCAGGAACTGGTCAGCCAGCTTGCGGATGTTTGGCGGCATTGTAGCCGAGAACAACATCGTGTGGCGATCTGTTGGTACGAGGGACAAGATGGAAGTAATGTCTTCCATGAAGCCCATGTCGAGCATTTCGTCCGCTTCATCCAAAATAACCGTTTGTACATCATCAAGTCTGATCGTTTTGCGGTTGATATGATCAAGCAAACGACCTGGTGTACCGATGATGATTTGTGGTTTCTTCTTCAGTGCGCGGATCTGACGTCCGATCTCTTGTCCGCCATAAATTGGAAGCGAACGCAAACCTTTGTAACGTGTAAGCTTTCCGATTTCTTCCGAAACTTGGATCGCAAGCTCACGAGTCGGGGTCATAATTAGTGCGACGATACGTTCTTCGGTTACCGGAATCTTGTTAACGAGCGGAATACCGAAGGCAGCCGTCTTACCCGTTCCTGTTTGTGCTTGGCCGATCATATCGGTACCGGAAAGCGCAATTGGAATGGACATGGATTGGATTGGGGTTGATTCCTCAAATCCAAGGTCAGTGATGGCTTGAAGAACCTTAGGTTCCAAGCCGAATTCAGCAAATGTTTTCAAACTCAAATGTTTCAATCTCCTTCTATCTGCATCCTACAGAAAATATTCAGTTCATTATAGCACAAACGGCTTTCAGAATACCAGTTAACACTTCAGACACATACTAGCCCTATTTGAACCAATAGACAAACTTTAGGCTATTTTGTTAAACTGCTTACTGGCTTTCTAAACTTCCTTGAGGTGAATTCCCCATGAAAACCATGAGATCATCACGAACTGCAGCAATCACTTTGTTCAGCGCAATGCTCATTGCGTTCGGTTTCAACCAGCTGCTCATCCCCCACAAAATGATTAGCGGCGGCGTATCCGGCATTACGATGATTGTGGGTTACGCAACCGGCCTCAACATCGGCTGGCTTTATTTTATTCTAAACGTGCCTATTTTAATCTGGGGTTGGCGCGAGCTCGGCATCCGTTTTGTCGGCTGGAGCGCAGTCTCAGTCGCAGCAACGACGCTGTTCATGCAGCTCATTCCAGTTAAGCCGCTCGTGGCGGATTTGACACTTGGCGCCGTGTTCGGCGGTGTCGTTGTTGGCTTCGGCAGCGGACTTGCGCTCTGGGAAGGCGCTTCATCAGGCGGGTTTGATATCATCGCCGCCATCGTAACGCGCAAACGCGATATATCGGTAGGCATGCTGATTTTCTTGCTGAATGGTACAGTTATTGCCGCGCTTGGCATGCTGACCAATGATTGGGACATTGCACTATTCTCGCTGCTCTCGATCTTCACGGCAGGCAAGATTATCGATCTTATCCATATTAAGCATGTAAAGGTGACAGCGTTCATCGTGACGACGAAGACCGAGGAACTTCGCGCAGCGTTAATTCCGCTTTACCGGGGCGTAACGGTTATCAAGACGCGCGGTGCCTACACCAATACAGAGAATGACATGCTGATGACGGTAACGACACGATACGAGCTGAATCAGCTGCGCAAAATCATTTTAACTACTGATCCGGGTGCGTTCGTTAATATTGTAGAAACAGTCGGCGTGCTCGGTGATTTCCGCAAACCTTCATTATAAGCGCGAAAAAAAGCTAAGGGACAGCCAAGCTCCAAAATATCGGGCAGCGGCATTCATGGAAATTTCCGGTAGAGCACTAGGTTTTTCATTATGCTGCTGTTATAATAAAGCTATCCCAAACCTATACCTCAAGTTTCGTGCCATACGTTTTTACCCTCCATTACGATGAAAGGGTGATGCTTCATGGATATGGAAACAGTCAGACTATTACAGATTGTGGAGAAGCTAGTACCAGAGTTGGTGCCTTTTCTCACGGAGCGGGAACTGAACCTTAATATCGTGCTGCGTGATGGACTGGCATTTCTAGAGCCCGAAGACGCGGTTGAAATTGTGCAGCATAGCATTTGCGAACATCAGAAAGAAGTGCTACTGCAATAGAATGATTGAACATGGAACGAGACCTTCCTTAGGTGCTCGTTCTTTTTTTGTCTTCAACGTACAAAATCCTACAAAATACCTCTCGCGCCCATCTACGAATCTGAATTATAATCTTTACTGACTTCGCATGCGGGGAGAGAGCCGAGATGGATGTACTGATTCAAACGTTATTATTGCTTTTTCATGTCTTATCAGGTGGAAGCACTGCGGCTGAAACCGGAACTGTTGGAACAAATGCGACACAAACCGCCTCGACCCAGCAGCTGCTTGCTACGCTGTTAACAGCATCACAGCAGTATGCTCAGCCAGGAACTTCCGTGCAACCGGGATCCGGTACAGGTAAACCGGCGGGCTCTGGGAGTACGGGTACAGCAGATCCGAATGCAGGGACAAGCTTCACGAAGCATGATCCTCAACCAGATGCTCCTGTTGTGAAGGGCATTTATGTAACCGCTCACAGCGCAGGAGGCTCACGGATGGAGAAGCTGCTGGGCCTGCTCGATACGACAGAGCTGAACAGTATGGTCATTGATTTAAAGGATGATGTCGGCTACATTACTTATCCGACTACGAATCCAGAACTGCTGAAGCTTGGGAAGACGCAGCGTTACATAGGCGATGTAAATAAATTGATGGAACGGCTGAAGAAGCATGACGTCTATCCGATTGCACGTATCGTCGTGTTCAAGGATACAATGCTTGCGCACAGTCATCCTGAGCTGTCGTATCGCCGCAAAGACGGCACCGTCTGGGAGAATGGCAAAGGTGATAGCTTCGTAAACCCTTACCGCAAAGAAGTGTGGGATTACAACATCGCCATCGCCAAAGAAGCGGTGAAGCTCGGTTTTAAAGAGATTCAATTCGACTACGTGCGGTTCCCTGAAGGGTTCGAGAAGAAAGCCGACTCCCTCGTATTCGATAAAACAAAGGATTCACGCGTCGACACGATCGCCTCGTTCGTGAAGTACGCCAAGTCACAGCTCGAACCGCTCGGCGTGCGCGTATCGGTCGATATCTTCGGCTATGCCGCTTCGGTGCCGGCAGCTGAAGGCATCGGTCAAGATTTTGTGAAAATATCCAAGAACGTCGACGTCATCTCGCCAATGGTCTATCCGAGCCACTATTCGACAGGCTGGTTCGGTCAGAAGGATCCTGACAAGAGCCCTTATGCTACGATCAAAGGATCCATGCTTGATACGCATAAGAAGCTTGACCCGATTGGCTCGTACAAACCGATTATTCGGCCTTGGATTCAAGACTTTACCGCAAGCTGGCTAGGCAAAGGGCATTATACTCCATATGGCAAAACAGAAGTTGAAGCTCAGATTAAAGCGCTCAACGATACCGGCATTCATGAATACTTATTATGGAACGCGAACAACCGCTACACATCAGATGTGAAATTCTAAATTCCGTATTCTAATCTCGACTCGCCGATAAGATGATGATATAAAAAAAACGCTTTGCAGTCCTGTCCGGTAACAAATGACCGAGTAGGATGCAAAGCGTTTTTGTTTGTTTACTTAACGATCGGTGAACGCTTAAGCATAGCCGCCAAATGCAAGAAATAAGGCACCGTCTTATGGATGCGAGTCTGTACATCCGTCGACTTCGGCGAGCCATCCTCATTGAATTCACGCTGAGCGCCGCCAATCGAGATCCATTCCGGGCAGTTCACGCCGTGCATGTTACGTACGATTGCTTGCATCTGCGTCAGTGAAGCTACGCCAACTGCGCCGCCGGCCGAGCTGACCGACAAGACGGCCTTGCTGTCGAAGTGGTCGCCGCCCATGAAGTCAAGCGCATTCTTCAGCACGCCTGACATGCTGCCGTGATATTCTGGCGTGCTGAGTACAATAGCTTCGCTGTGAAGCACCGCTTGGCGCATTGCCACAACATTCGCATCCGTATCTGCACCTGCACTGCCATAGAAAGGCAATGGTTGTTTATATAAATCAATCAATGTAACCTCATGCCCCTCACCTTCCATTACCTTCTTGATGTAGAGGGACAAGCTCGTACTCGTGGCATTCGCTCGGTTGCTGCCTGCTATCATTACAATTCTCATCAATAATTCCCCTTCCAAACAACTTACTTTACATACATAATAGTATGTTTTATTTGTTTGGTCAATATCACCAATTACGAATTAGGAATTAAATATCCGTTTCCTGCTTCTGTACGCTTCTTCTCCACGATCGCCACTTGCTTCAGCACCGGCTTCTTCAAATAATGACGCTCTACGTGGCTGTCTACGACCGAGAATGCTTTCTCGTCTGTCTCCGCCAGCAGAATGAGATGAGCCGAGCTATCTTCCATTTCGATTTCGATTTTATACAAGAACATGACCCCACACCTTTCATTTAGATGCAAAAAAGCCTTACACAGGAGCAAGCAGCCAAGGGACCATGAATGGATCTGTCCCTGCCTAAGCGCCGTGTAAGGCTTTCGCTTATTATTGAGATAACCGAAGCGCCAGGTTGTAGAGATCCATGTTGAACGGTTTCTTCGTATTTACAACTTTATCGATATCCGTTACGACTAGCTCGCCGTTGATGATACCGCAAGCTTTGCCGGAATCTCCTTCCATCAGCTTACGCACCGCAAAGTCGCCAAGCTGGCTCGCGAGAACCCGGTCATTGTGCGTCGGTGAACCGCCGCGCTGAATGTGGCCAAGCACCGTAACACGCGGCTCCATGCCGCTGCGCTGCGTAATGCCTTTGCCAATTTCCTCGCCGGAGGCTGCGCCCTCAGCTACAACGATAATACTGTGACGCTTGCCGGAACCGAAGTTCTCTTGCATCCGGTTCGAGACTTGATCGAGGTCGAACGGCACTTCCGGTACGATAATCGTCTCCGCACCGCTTGCAAGACCTGCGTACAGCGCGATATCGCCGCAATGGCGACCCATAACTTCAACGACCGACGAACGCTCATGCGATGTCATCGTGTCGCGCAGCTTGTTGATCGCATCGACAACGATGCTGACAGCTGTATCAAATCCAATTGTGTAGTCCGTGAACGGAATATCGTTATCAATTGTTCCAGGCAGACCCATCGTCTTGATGCCGAGCTTGCTCAGCTTGTTCGCGCCTTGGTACGAACCGTCTCCGCCGATAACGACGAGACCGTCGATTCCGCGCGCACGCAGCACATCTGCGCCCTTCTGCTGGCCTTCAGGTGTCAAGAACTCCTTACAGCGTGCCGTTTGAAGAATAGTACCACCGCGCTGAATGATATCGCCTACGCTACGAAGATCCATCTGACGAAGATCGTCGTTAAGCAAACCTTGGTAACCGCGTTGAACGCCGTAAACTTCCAATCCATGATACAAAGCACTGCGGACGACCGCGCGTACCGCGGCATTCATTCCTTGTGAATCTCCACCACTAGTTAGAACGGCAATTCTTTTTACAGCTGTCATTCCTATCCACTCCTTGATTTTATCTGTGTCTTTCTCTAACTTCTGATAACCTATATAAACAATTAAGATTGACGCATACGAATTAAAACACTATTGCCCCAGAAAAACAGCCTCATAAGCGGACTTTTCTTCATAAGCCTCTTTGATACCAGCAACACATCTTCTTGGCCCCGAACCTTCGGATCAGACAGATACAAGGCCATCAGACCTTCAATTACCATCCGGTGAAACTTTGGCGCGGCCATGCGCCCTACATCCTCGAGGGCATTCTCGACGATAAAGCCGATTCGGTCCACGAGCTGACGCTGATCCGTATAATAATTGCAGAAATTCAAATCTCCGCCCTCGCGATCCTCATGCTGATCAATCAAATAATCCAACATGATATGAAGGCCGCAAACATGCGGGAAGTACGAATTTCGGATGAATAATGCATCTTCTTTGCTACAATTCTCAAAGGAAGCAGCTAGAAACAGCATGAACATGCCAAGCGTGGAGCCAGTTGCAGCGCCAAATTCATTCCAATGCAGGTGAGGCACCTTCTGTTTATGCAGTTCCCACCATGCGAGTAGCGCTGGTTCGCGCTTCGGCTTCGCGATATGCTTGTACACCTGCAAGTCGCCGTAGAGGCCGACGAGCTCTGTTACATAAGGCTGCACCGCCGCGTAAGAAGGGAGCTGCCTGATTGCGTTCTGGCAGGTTCGGACAAGCTCATGCAAGTAACCGCCATCCTCACGCTCTACACGCAGCGCATAGTAATCGACGAGCGGCGCGTTCGGGTCAACAGCATCGAGCATCGACTGATGCAACAGCCGAAAATCATCCGGATCAAGCGAAGTGCTGCGGTCACATAAATTATCCAAATAATCGCTGATCGTTTGCAAGGCTACGATAAGTGGAACAAGTATCGCCCTGCTCTCCAGATTGGCTGCGGCGTATACGCCTCCGCCTTCACAATGGAACTGCTTGCTTATCATGCTTGCGATCGCCTGCGTACGCAGCTCGTCATCCGGGATTCGATCAGCTATCGCACGCAACCGGCCCAACTCAGCCCTTACTTCAGGCAGTACATATTTGTACACGCGATGCATAAGACGAATCGGAGATTGTGGCAGCTGGCGGGCCTGCTCAGATATTTTCATAGATGGCGGCGCCCCCCCTTCTTCCACTACCCGCTATACTTAAGAATGGCGCTTATGCTCAATTTCTTGGTTCGTTCGGTACCAGATATGTAAATCATTAATACGGCTTGCCAGTTCGGCAATGTCCGAGTTAATGGTACATGAAAGTTCGAAATCTTCTTCTTCAAAAAGCTCCGCTTGCTTCACATTAATGATACGCTCGAAGGCAAATACACGGTCAGGAATTGTACCGCGAATGATCTCCCACTGCGTTACGATGAAAGTCCGTACATCTTCGCTGTACAGCTCCCACTCCTGATAAAGTGTCGGCAGCGAGATTCCAAGCCGGTCATCCCAAGCAAAATATTGGTTCACGTCTCAAAACCTCCATCCACTAATGTACCATTTCATAGAATACAAATCCAGCGCGAAAACTTGTTCCCCCTATGTTATACTTTGGGACATATTATCTTGGGGGAGAATGACAAATGAGCAATCAATCTGGCACGGTGACGCTGGGACAACTATGGCGGTTCTTTCTGCCGCTCGGCATCTCGGCAAGCCTTGTTACGATCTCGCATGTCATTATTAATAGCACGCTGACGCGAGCAGCTGATCAGAAGACCGTTATCGCAAGCTATGCGATCGCGATGAGCCTACTTACCATAACGGAGCGACCGGCTGTCATGCTGCGTCAAACATGCTCCGCGCTTGTGCGCGACAAAAGATCCTTTCGCGCAATGCTGCGCGTCGGCCAGCTGGTGTTCACCGCCATTCTCGTGCTTGGCCTCGCCATCAGCTATTCACCGCTTGGCAAATGGATCTTCGGAGGACCTCTCGGCGCATCCGATTCGCTCGTTCCGCATGTCCTCAATGTCTATCAGGTGCTCATGTTCGTCAGCATTTTTTCGGGAATCAGATGCCTGTACCACGGGGTAATCATTTTCAATATGCAAACCAAATGGCTGACCATCGGCATGGTGATTCGGTTGCTCGGGATGTATGGATTGTCGCGTTATTTTATTCATACGGGAGTAAACAGCGGCACAGTTGGTGCGATCATTTTTCTGTCGGGGATGATCATTGAGGCAGGCATGAGCTACTTCGAAGGCTCCTCACTCGTAAGACGACTACCCGAACGTGCCCCAGGGCATCAGATTGGTTCGACCCGCCAAATTTTCTCATTCTATCGACCGATGCTTATCTCCACACTCGTCACCATATTAATCGGCCCGTCCATCAACGCCTTGCTCGGAAAAACCGGCGATGCTGCTCTATCAATTGCTTCATTTGCGCTTGCTGCGAATCTGGTCCAGCTGATGGTCAGCTTCTTCTCGTATTTTCATCAGATTGTGCTGAACTTCTACAAGACAGATCCGCGCGCAGTCCGTAACTTTACGCTGTTGCTTGGTTTCTTACCTGCCCTGCTCGTCAGTTTGCTCGCTTTCTCTCCTATCGGTGAATTCATCGTCGGACATATCTTGGGCGCGGAAGGCCAATTAAAGATCGAAACGATTCATGCGATGCGTCCTTTCGTGCTGTATGCGCTTGTGCTGCCGTGGCTTGATGTATTGAATGGCATCAGTATGGTACGAGGCTACACTCGTATTTTCTTAGGCTCGCAATCTGCGAACCTGGTATTTACTGTAACAACATCCGTAGTGCTCGTTGTAATTACGCCTGGTTGGAACGGTTCGATCGGGGCATGGGCACAGTCAGTCGGAATTGGCGCTGAATGCCTGTTCGTTGCCCTCATCCTTCGGAGGCTTACTAGAACTAGCCGCACCTTGATTCAACAAGCATAAGATTTGGAGTGAAATACCATGAGTTCATCATCATCATCATCATCATCATCGAAAATCTCAAACCCATCAGGCGAATCCGAGTTGTCTGCGTCCTCTTCCCCAAAGCGGGAAGTGCTGATGCTCCGCATATTCTTGTATCTCGTCTATACGACACAAGCAGTCGTCGCTACTTATTTGCCGCTTTACTTCCTGGACAAAGGCTTCAGCGCGAGCCAGATCGGTGTCATCTATTCGTGCGGTCCGTTCATCTCGATCTTCGCTAACCTTATATTCGGCACGGCTAGCGATAAATTCAGAACGATTCAGAAGATCATGACACTGCTGATGTTCGGGCAGCTCGTCATGATCTCTATGCTATTCATGACAAATACATTTGCCGTGATCTGCGTCATCATGCTGGCCTATTACTTCTTCCAGATGCCTGTCAACCCGCTGAGTGACAGCCTCATTCTGCTGTCCAGCCGGTATACCGGAACGCCGTTCGCGCTCATCCGCGTATTCGGCTCCCTCGGCTTTGCATTGTCGGCGTTTCTCGGCGGGCAGCTGCTTAGATCAGTTGGCTCCTCTGCCACAGTTCCGCTAGCGATGTGCACGATTGGCCTGACGTTCCTAGTCTCCCTTACGCTAAAAGATTACCAAGGCGCAAGGCGCAAAGTCGATTTTAGTGGATTTCTGAAACTACTTAGCAAACCCGACATCCTGATCTACTTCGCGATTATCCTTGTGCTGTCTGTCGCACATCGGATGAATGAAGGCTTTCTCGGCGTGACTCTGCGCGAGATGGGGGCAAGCGACTCCCTTATAGGGCTCGCTTGGATGACATCGGCAATCAGCGAAATTCCAATCCTGTATTTACTCGGCAAATACGGCCACAAATTCAAGGAGCTGCCGTTGCTTGCCATTGCAGGCGTGATGTACGCCTTACGATTCTTCCTGATCAGCGAAATGCCGTCACCGATTTGGATTATACCTATTCAAGCGCTCCACAGCGTTACCTTCGGAATCTTCATGGTAACAGCGCTGCGCTATCTCACGACCATCATCCCTGACGAATTCCGCTCTTCTGGACAAGCCGTCTATGCAATCGTTTGGAGCGGCTTCGCCGGCGTGATAAGCGGTACGGTCGGCGGGGTCATCTACGAGCATTACGGCAGTTCAGCCTTCTTCCAAACTGCAACGGCGCTGTCACTTCTCGCCGCGACTGCGTTCATGACGAAGCATTACTTCAGCCGAGAACATTGATCAAAACGAAAAAAAAGACCCGACAACGAATGGTCGGGTCTTTATCATGAATGAGTTCACGTATTGGAAGCTTCCTTAAGGAAGCAACGATGATTACAGTTTAACAACGTTAGCAGCTTGTGGACCGCGGTTGCCCTGCGTGATATCGAATTCTACGGATTGACCTTCATCAAGCGACTTGAAGCCATCGCCTTGAATTGCAGAATAGTGAACGAACACGTCTTCTCCGCCATCCACTTGAATGAAGCCATAGCCTTTCTCTGCGTTAAACCATTTAACTGTTCCTTTCAATGTAACAACCTCCTAAAAATGAACGCCTGTAAACCAGGGCGACTTGATTTATTATATACCCAAATGGATAATTTTGCAATTAAATGTGGGCAAAAAGACCGAGCTCTGACCCAGGAATAAATGGCAGCTTGGACCGGAACAAGCCCGTCACTACGCCATTCTTGCTTAAATCGGCCCGCAGCCGCTCAAGCTCTGAGTACGGCTCCCACCGAAGTGAGATCATTGGATAAATACGCACCATGCCCCCTGGCTTACAGACTCGGAGCATCTCCATTACGGCACGTAGATGGAACTCGTAATCGAACTGATCTTCGTACAGAAACAGGAAGTGGCTGCACAGCACGAGCCCAAATTCACCGTCCCCATAAGGTAAAGTCGGCAAGCTGCCTGCCTGGTAACGTTTCGTGCGTTCCTCCTCGCGATCATGATGCTCTGCGAAAGCATCCAGTGACGCTATTCGTCCCGCTCGATGCTGTTCAAAACTTCCGTAATAGCTCAGATCATATTTGTTGCCGAGGCTTATTAGCTTCGTTGTTGAAACGTCAATTTCCTCACGCGCTTCGGATACCAGCTGCTCATGAGGCTTGGCATAGCGCGGATCAACTGCGTACGCGTCGATTCCCCTCGCACATGCATCCGCCGTGAACGAAGAAGCGCCTGCTGCAATATCGAGCAGCTTCCCACTGTGCAAGTCCGCTTCATTAAGATCAAACAAGAGTACATATTCTTTGAAACTGCGGCATGTCACCGCGACACCTGCTTGCGGATACCCTTTGCTCATACTCATTCTCATCTCTCCTCGTCTCTTCTCGTCTCATCTCGACTCATCTCGTCTTACATTTTCTTGCTCTGACACGTAAGCTAAAGGCATTCTCACATCAAACGCTGTCCGCGTTTGCCACATTCTACCATGACAAACATTTGATTTCTACCCCTTTTTATGGCTATGATTGAAGGATACAACATGTAATTTTTCGAAGGGATGGTCCTGATGTTTAAAAAGGTACAAATTTATAAAACAGACAAATACAATATGCTCTCCGTAGAGGTGCAAGGTAAGACGCTAGTCTTACGCGAAATTAACGATCAATGGGGCGAAGAATGCCACACCTTCGTCAGTCGTCCAGAGATGCTGCACTGGGCAGAGAACCGCTTCCGCGAGGCTGATTTTGTTGGTCGTGAGGAAGAACGCGCAGAAATTATGGAGCGTTTCCGTTCCGTCTAATTAGAACCTCATAACAGCAGGAGGAAAATTCATCCTGCATATCGAACATAACCATGTACCAAGCTGCATAGGTTATCGCAAAAGGGGAGTATCGAGCAAAAGTGGATACAACAGCTGCGATTATTTTCATTATTGCTGCTTTCTCGCTGGGACTCATCGTCATCATGCAGCGGAACAACATTCCTGCGAACTTACGCAGAGGGCTTGCCATCACAACGATCGTGTTTGTCGCATTTGCCTTTTTCTTAATCGTGTACAGTTTGACAACGATGGGGTCATAACGAGACGCTCAGTGGGCTAAACTACTGTCACAACCTGCCTTAGGAGCGTGACTGCTAGTGAGATGGCTGCCAATAGTGCTATCGTTCTCTCTGCTTGCCGGCAGCAATGTCAGCTTACAGCACGAGGATCAACCCCATTCTGCTTTACCGACTAACTATCAGGCGAGGAGGGTTCCTATGAACCAAGTACCGAAACGTTCCGAGACTGTCGCTGAGCACCGCTGGAAGCTCGAGGACATATTCGCGGATCAATCCGCGTGGGACAAGGAATACGCACAGGCGAAAGAGCAGATGAAGAAAGTCGAAGCTTTCCAAGGCAAGCTCGCGGATGCGCAGCAGCTGAAAGCTTGTTTTGAGCTTGAGGACGAGCTTTCCCTTAAAGTCGAGCGCCTCTATGTTTATGCGAATATGAAGCATCACGAAGATACCGCGGAGCCAACGTTCCAGGCGCTCTCGGATAAGTCCAAGAAACTAAGCGTTGAGACGGGCGAAGCACTGTCCTTCATTACACCTGAAGTGCTCAGCCTCTCCGACGATGCGCTTGGCGCCATGATCGAGAATGCCGACCTTGCCAAGTATCGCCAAACCTTGGAAGAGATGCGTCGCCAAAAAGCGCATGTCCTCTCCAAGTCCGAAGAAGCGCTGCTCGCGCAAGTGGGCAATATTTCGCAAGCGCCTGGCACAATCTTCAGCATGCTGAACAACGCCGATCTCAAATTCCCGAAAGTAAAGGACGAGAACGGCGATGAAGTAGAGCTGACGCAAGGCCGCTACATACAGTTTCTCGAGAGCAAGAACCGTGAAGTCCGCGAAGGCGCCTTCAAAGCGATGTATGATACGTATGGCAAGCTAAAAAACACGATCGCATCGACTCTCGCCGCCAATGTGACGAAGAACCTTTTCTACTCCCGTGCTCGCAAGTACCCGTCGACTCTGGAAATGTCGCTTTACGGCGACAACATTCCGAAAGAGGTTTATACGAATCTGATCAGCACCATTCACAAGCATCTACCGCTCATGCACCGTTATATGGAGCTGCGCAAGAAGCTGCTGAAGGTTGATGAGCTGCATATGTATGACCTGTTCGCTCCGCTCGTCGATGAGTTCAAAATGGACATTACCTACGAAGAAGCGAAGAAAACGGTCAGCGAGAGCTTGAAGCCACTCGGTCAAGATTACTTGACGGTGCTGCAGGATGGCTTCGACAAGAGCTGGATCGACGTCTATGAGAATGAAGGTAAGCGCAGCGGTGCATACAGCTGGGGAGCATACGGCACGCATCCTTACGTGCTGCTGAACCATAAGGACAACCTGAACAGCATGTTCACGCTTACGCATGAGATGGGTCACGCGCTGCATTCCTACTACTCCGACACCACGCAGGAGTACCGCGATGCGCAGTACACGATCTTCTTGGCTGAGGTTGCATCGACTTTGAATGAGGCATTGCTTATGGATTATATGCTGAAGAAGTCGACGGATCCGAAGGAGAAAATGTATCTGCTCACGTACTATGCCGACCAGTTCCGGACGACTGTTTTCCGTCAGACGATGTTCGCGGAGTTTGAGAAAATCATCCACGAGCGTGCGGAGGAAGGCGACTCTCTTACGCCGCAAGAATTCAGCAAAATCTACTATGACCTCAATAAGCTGTACTACGGCGAAGGCATGGTCATTGATAAAGATATCGAAATGGAATGGGCACGTATCCCTCATTTCTACACAAGCTTCTATGTGTACAAGTACGCGACAGGCTTCTCGGCTGCGACGAGCTTCTCGAAACAAATTCTTGAAGAAGGCGCTCCGGCTGTAGAACGTTACCTCAGCTTCTTGAAGAGCGGAGGCAGCGACTACTCCATCAATATTCTGAAGAAGGCTGGCGTCGATATGTCTACGCCAGAACCAATTGAGCAAGCGATGAGCGTGTTCGAGGAATTGATTGCACAGATGGAACAGCTTACTTCTTAATTCAATTCACGCATAACAAAGGGGCTATCCCGGTCAGTGCCACTTATGGCAAAGTCCGAAGGTAGCCCCTTTCCCTTAGGAACCGATAGACGTCTTACTGTTTCTGAACAACTCCGTCGCTTCCGCGAAGCCGAGAACAGCACGTTCCAGCCGTTTCACCAAGTCTTCATCAAGCTCATAGCCGCCTGCATCAAGCTTCTTCACCTGCGAGTCAACCGCATATACGCCTGCAGTAATATGCTTCGCATAGAGAGCTGACAAGACCGGCTTCAGTGCATAGTCGATCGTCAACAGGTGAGCGATGGTTCCGCCGATGAAGAGCGGGAGAACGACTTTCCCTTCCAACCCGTTCTGCGGTAGCAGATCGAGATATGTCTTCAGTACGCCCGTGAATGAAGCTTTGTACACTGGGCTTGCAATGATGATGGCATCAGCTGCTTCGATTCGCTTATTCGCTTCAATAATCGCCGGGCTGTCCCATCGAGCAAGAACAAGATCCTCTGCTGGCAGTGATGCCACATGCAGATGGCTAATCTCCCAGCCGAGCTCGCGCAGCTTCTCCTCCGCATATCCCGTCAATCCATTCAAACGTGAAATTGAACTTGGACTTCCCGATACAATAACTACATTCGGCATATTGTCGGCCTCCCTACTATTCTGGAAATATTATACTACCATAATTCCGATAAGTAAACTATGAATAATACAAAAATAATCCGGGAGCATCTGCTGGTTATGCAGCATAGCTCCCGGTACCTTTGTAGCTTTACTTCGCTTTGACTTCTTCCGGCGGATAAAGAATAATTCGCCCATCTTCCATCTCGACGCGCACCTTATTCTTCTCTTTAAACTCCTCCGCCTGCAAGTACGACGATGGAATTTGCAGCCGTCCTGCTTTATCGATGACGGCATATTCAACATGGCTTTCTTCCGGTACGAAGCCACTGCCGCCTTCCGCCATCGCTGCAAGCTCCTCCGCATAAGACTGCCGGCGAATAATCTCGGATGACGTCTTGCCGTCTCGGATTGCGACGACACGGTCTACTTTCCTTGCGAGCAGCGGATCATGCGTTACGATGACGATTGTAATGCCGATGCTGCGGTTCAATTCGCGGAACAAATCAAGAATTTGATTGGACATCCGCGTGTCGAGCGAGCCTGTCGGCTCATCCGCAAGCAGCAGCTTCGGCTCATTCGCCAGCGCGATAGCGATGGCGACACGCTGCTGCTCACCGCCGGAGAGCTCACTTAACCGGTTCTTCGTCCGGTGGCTAAGTCCAACCGCATCGAGCAGCTCCAACGCCCGTAGACGCTTGCGTGCGCCCCTGAGCATGATCGGCAGCTCCACGTTCTCAAGCGCGGTCAAATACGGGATCAGGTTGCGCGCGTTGTTCTGCCAGACGAAGCCGACCGTCTCGCGCTTATACTTCACAAGATCGCGCTCCGTAAACTTGAGCAAGTCTTTATCGTCGACAAGCAGCTTGCCAGCGGAAGGGCGGTCGAGACCGCCCAGCATATTGAGAAGCGTTGACTTGCCGCTGCCGCTGTTGCCGATAATCGCCATTAGCTCGCCGGACTCTACATGCAGATCGAGACCTTGCAGAGCGACAACCTCGAGATCATCTGTTTTATAAATTTTTACAAGCCCATCGCAATGAATCATCTGTTATTCCTCCCCAAGCTTCAGCGCCTGCGTAATCTTCATACGCGAAATCCGGATGCCGAGCACGAGCAGCCCGATCGTAATCATCGTGCCGACTACGCTGTACAGCTGGACATAATCGCTAAGCTGACGAACGATCTCGAACGGTGGAACCTGATCCGAAGCGCTGAAGGACAGCTGAAATAGCGGAACGAACATGCTGCTGACCGAGTTCCCAATCAATACACCGAATAGAATTGCAGCCGCCGAGGTGAGCAGTTGCTCGCTCAGCAGCATGCCGATTATTTGCAAGAACGAAATACCCATCGCTCGCAAAATACCGAATTGCAGCGTACGTCCAGATAGAGTAAGCACCCAGAACAACAGGAATCCGAAGAAGCTGATCATCATAGAGATGACGAAGCCAAGTGTCATAACGCCGTTAATCGCAAGGCGGAACGGATCGTTCTTGGAGCGAATGAGCAACTGACCAGCGTCGACCAGATTCTCAACTGGAACATCTTTCTTGATCAGATCATCGTAAATGACAGCGCTACTTGTGTCCTTCTTGAGCTTGATCCATACGTCGTATGGCTCTAGCGCCAAATGATTCTGAATATACGACAGATGCCCTACCACAAGGTTTGGCAGACGTACGTCTGGATTCTCACTGTCACCTGCTGCCGGAAGTGGATTCCAGCCTGGCCAGTAATCGATGATGCCATAGACGATGAAGTTGGCGCTATCGAGTCCAGCCCACTTGGCAGAGAGCGGATCGCCAGGTTTCACTTTAAATTTGTCCGCAAGCGATCTGGATATAAGCACCGCTTTCGGGTTTGTTGCCAGCAGGTTTAGATAGCTGTTGAGCGGATACTCCAGCAAGCCACCGCGCATCCATGCCACTTTGCCGAAGTCATACGTATCAATACCATACAGCGTCGTGGCGCCATTCGCACCGTTCACCGAGAAGCTAGCATCATCCTTGCGGAATACACGTGCAGCTGTGTCGACGCCTGCGAGCTGCTGCATCGTAATGAAGGAAGGCTCCGTATACGTCACAACTTTCGGCGCAGCGGCCGTATCCTCTTGTGGTGGCGCTCCCCCTCCACCAGCCGGAGCAGGCGGCTTATCGTTATCCCAATGGATGGACAACTGAATATCCGAGCCAGTCGTATATTGGATTTTGTCCTCCATATTGCCGTTTATTGTCCGTGCTGCATTCGCACTGAATAGGCCCATTGCAACCGTCATGATGAGGAATACCTTTATCGTCAAATACTGCGAAGACGATCGGCTAATCTGCAGCAGCGTCGAGTAAAGCGCCGGTGTCCACCATCTTCGGCCGATCCAGAACACAAGCTTGATTAGCCATGGATAGAGGCGCAGTACAAACAGACCGATGCCAAGCGAGAATAGCGCAGGCATGAAGAACATGAGCGGTTCGACTTGAATAGCTGTCGGATCGAGAGCGAGCGCTTTCAGCCCTTCCATACGTGTATTGAAGTTATGCAACATATAGATAGCAACGCCGAGCAGGATAATATCCGCTCCTGTTTTGTGCCAGAACGACATTTTGTTCGACCGTGCCATTTGCTGTTTATGACCGACAATCGTTGTGCGGGTCGCGAGTAACGCCGGCACCAGAATAAGAATGATTGAGCCAAACACAGCCGCAACAGCAATCTTGTATGAAGCGCTGTTCAGTACTACTTCAAGCGAGGAGCGCTGTACAAATTCGAGGAAGCCGCTCGACGCACCAAGTATCTTCGTGAAGAACACCCCAATATACGGACCTGCCGCAAGCGCAAGCGCGCCGAGCAACAAGCTCTCTATGAGGAAGACAACCATAATTTGCATTCTGCTCGCCCCACGGCTGCGGAGAACGGAAATTTCCGTCTTCTGTCGCTCAATAATGAGGTTAGCAGCCATGTAAAGGTAGAACGCCAGCATCAGCATAACCGGAGAATAGAGCGACCAGAGCATTACGTCGAGCTTCTCTTGCTTCTCGGTATACGTTGCAATCGAGTTCTTCGCAGGCATATCAACGGCAGCGATGCCAAGACGCATGTTGAAATAGTTGTTGATGCTTGCGAATTGGCCCAAATAATTGTCGATTTGATCAATATTCATCTGCTCATAATTGAAGGCATACTGCCAAGCAATAACGGATAGCTTCAGAGGCCCTTGATTTTGGACAAAATCATGATCAAACTGCTCATACGGAATATAGAACGATGAATTATAAGATTCCACATTAAATTGGTCATAGATGTTATCGGACTTCGACTCTACGATGCCGACCGGAATGAGGTGCAGCTCCTTGCCTGTGTCCTTATTCTTATAAACGAATTCATGGTTCAGGTCGCGCTTCAAATCGATAATAAATTTCGGGGTTACGAGTACCTCGTATACGCCGTCTTTACGGTTTGGATCTGGCAAGCGGCCGTCGATTACGTGCACACGCTTCTCCAAATCGGTAACCGTGCGGAAGCTTCCCGAAACGTTAAGCTCCCTCTTCTCGCGGTCTGACGCATCGACAGGAAACACCCTAATGGATTGCGTACCGCGCGATGTGACGAAAGACTGCGCATCCAGCCCAAACCGGGCAGGAGCATTCTTCATGTAACGGTCTGCTTTCGCTATGAGCGAACGGTTCTCTTCGAACGAACGTGTGCCTGAGATGGAAGTAGAGGCCCGGAGTGAACCCGGGTATATCCCTTGATCCTTCTGAAGCTGCTGAAGCTGCTTAAATAACGTCCGCTGCAAAATAGCGTGAGAGTATAGCGGCATGGAGCTGAATAACGCAACACAAATCGTAAGCCCGAACCAAAGATTAAGCTGTAGCCAGCGATTTTTCGCCATTTTCCGAAAAATCATCGTCCAAATCGCCATCGTTTCCTGTTCACCCTCTTCTAGTACGCTATCGAACTAGTTATTTAAGACAACTAACTTCCCGGGATCAAGCCCTTTGACGATCTCGACTTCAGTCGAAGTCGTGATGCCAGGCTGTACATCAATTTCTTTGCGGCGGTCACCGTCAATGACTTGCACATACGTACGGCCAAGGTACGTCCTGAGACCGCTCTTCGGAATTACGATTACGTTGTCATGCTTCTGAAGACTAATCGTGATTTCGGCCGATTTGCCAAGTTCAAGCTTTGCACCTTTGGTCGTGATCTCAATATAGAGCAGTCTCGTATTCCGCTCATCAACATCCTTATTGCCTGTTAGCGGAGCATCTGATGGCGACTGCACGACTTTACCTTGGTATTTATTATTGTCGATCGTCACGGCTACTTGCATGTCTTTCTGAATGGCCGAGAGCGTCTTCCCATCATCCGCAGTATGAACGAGCCACATCTTAGTCGGATCCGCTATCGTTACAAGCGGCGTATAGCCGTTTAATCCGTCGCCAGGCGACTTCACATCTGCATAAGAAATTTCACCGCTAATTGGAGAAATCAGCTTCGCCGAATCATACTGCTCTTTCAGGGAGTCCATCATCAACTGTTCGCGTTCTAAATCAATTTCTTTCATACGCAGGCTTGTCCCGGTTACGCCGTTCACCCTAGCGCTGTGCAGCTCAATCTGAGCACGCTCCAGGTTTAGCTTCTCTAGATTCATTCGCAGGTCAAAGTCACCCATGTCAAGCTCAGCGATCAAGTCTCCTGCTTTTACTTTATCGCCTTGTTTAACGTAAAGCTCTTTCAATCTGCCGCTTTCCTTATAAAATAACGGGACATTATTGCTCGATGCTACGGTAGCAACGCCGGTAAATTTCGATTCAATCGCTGCTTTCTTCACTTCAATTGCATCGACCTTCTCTGCAACTGGCTTCACGAGCGGAGGCTGAATGTTCAGCTCCTTCTGCGGCAGCAGCGAGCAGCCGGATAATAGAGATGCGCACGCAAGCAAAGCCGCGGTTTGCTTCAATATGGTGCGGCGACGATTACGAGTTAGACTAGTTCGACTGAGTGACAATCTGTCCATCCTCCAATGCTATAACGTGATCAACGATTTCCATGATGCTTGGGTCGTGTGTCGTCATAACGACTGTCATGCCATGATTCTCTACGAGGTCGCGAAACACTTTAATGACTTGCAATCCCATACGGCTGTCTAGCTCGGCCGTTGGCTCATCCGCGAGCAGAAGAATCGGCTGATGGGCTATCGCCCTAGCTATTGCAACGCGCTGCTGCTCGCCTCCGGATAACTCAGGCGGACGATGCTTCATCCTTGACTTCATCCCTACCCATTCGAGCGCGCGTTCCGCTTGCGCTTTGTTCAGCTTGCTGTCATTGCCAGCAATGCGGAGGCCAAACTCGACATTCTCATACGCTGACATGAGTGGAATGAGACCGAATGCTTGGAAAACGAGTCCAAGATGAGTGCGACGCCAATGACTGCGCTGCTTCTCTGGCAGCTTGGAAATAACTTGCCCGTTGAAGAAAACTTCGCCTTCAGTCGGCTGATCGAGAGCGGCAAGCAGGTTGAGGAGCGTAGTCTTCCCTGATCCTGAACGCCCCTTGAGTGCGATCATGGAACCCTTGTTAATGGTCAAATTAATATTATTGACAGCGGTTACAGAATTGTCGCCGCGACCAAACACCTTCTTTACATTAACAGCTCTCAGCAGCGGCTGATTCAAAGGTGTTGACGATTCCGCCGTAGTGATTATCACAGGCAGCCATTCTCCTTCCTATTCCCTTTGCTTCTCATAATCTGTAAATTTTTACTATAAGAGTTAGGATACTAGGGCAGCTATATGCTGTCAACCTTCTAATTTGGCAGCAACGAGAAGCAATCCACCTAATATGGAGTTGATTATAACCGTTTTCAAAGCCTAATGGGTGAATATTGCGAAAATATTACAAAGTTTGCGGTCGAAGTAGTGAAGAGCGAAGCTGGGGGAGGATGCCTTGAGAACGAGGCGGCTCAGGGGGCGGGGGGCGGGATGCGGGTTGGAGCCGTGGGTTGGCGGCTCAGGGGCGCGGATGCGGGTTCGAGCCGTGGGTTGGCGGCTTAGGGGCGCGGATTCGGGTTGGAGCCGATGGAGCCGAGGTGTGACGTCTCAGGGGCGGGATGCGGGTTGGAGCCGAGGGGCGGCGGCTCAGGGGCGCGGATGCAGGCTGGAGCCGTGGGTTGGCGGCTCAGGGGCGCGGATGCGGGTTCGAGCCGAGGGGTGACGGCTCAGAGGCGCGGATTCGGGTGGAGCCGAGCGTTGGCGGCTCCAGGGGCGCGGATGCGGGTTCGAGCCGTGGGTTGGGGGCTCAGGGGCGCGGATTCGGGTTGGAGCCGTGGGTTGGGGGCTCAGGGGCGCGGATGCGGGTTCGAGCCGAGGTGTGACGGCTCAGGGGCGCGGATTCGGGTTCGAGCCGAGGGATGGCGGCTCAGAGGCGCGGATGCAGGTGGAGCCGTGGGTTGGCGGCTCAGGGGCGCGGATTCGGGCTGGAGCCGTGGGTTGGCGGCTCAGGGGCGCGGATTCGGGCTGGAGCCGAGGTGTGACGGCTCAGGGGCGCGGATTCGGGTTGGAGCCGAGGTGTGACACCTCAGGGGCGGGATGCGGGTTGGAGCCGTGGGTTGGGGGCTCAGGGGCGCGGATTCGGGTTGGAGCCGTGGGTTGACGACTCAGGGGCGCGGATTCGGGTTGGAGCCGAGGTGTGACACCTCAGAGGCGCGGATTCGGGTGGAGCCGAGGGTTGGCGGCTCCAGGGGCACGGATTCGGGTTGGAGCCGAGGTGTGACGGCTCAGGGGCGCGGATTCGGGTTGGAGCCGTGGGTTGGCGGCTCAGGGGCTTGAGCGCGGGCAGCTTGCTGCGCTAGGTCAGCAAGCTGCCGATCAGCCACGCGAGCAAGCCCGCGAGCGCGGACGATGCGAGGTTCACCGCATCGTTGGTCATCGCGGCGAAGCCGCGCACCCGCTCGGCAGCGGCGCCGCAGTGCTCGGCGCGCTCCGTCTCGCTGCCGCACACGCGGCAGCGGTACATCGCTTGCACGGTGGCGCCGAGCAGCGAATCGGCGAAAGCGCCGGCCGTGCCGGCGACCGCCGCGGCGGCGAGCAGCGCCCCGCCCGGCAAAGCGCCAGCAGGCGCTGGCGGCGCGGCCGCAAGCAGCGCCGCGACAGCGCCAATGAATGCGGCGCCAGCGAGCGCGGCGCCGCTGCCGAGCGGCGTGATGCCGCCGCTCGTGCCGGCCGCGACGCGCCGGCCGCTAAGGATGGAGCGCGGAGCAGCCGCGCTTAAGGCGCCGATCTCCGTCGCCCATGTATCCGCGTTCACGGCAGCCATGACGCCGACGAACGCAAAAGCCCAGCTGCTATGCGGCCACAGCGCATGCCCTCCGCACAGCAGCAGGCCGAGCCCGCCGTTAGCCCATACCTGCAGCCAATCCCTCCTGCCGCTCTTAGCATAGTTGGCTTCCGCCTTCCTCTTCTTTCTATGCCGCTTCTTCCACTTTGAGAGCAGCGAAGAAGAGACGAAGAAGGCAATCAGCGAGCCGAACCAGAATGGACCGCCAAGCGCTACATAGCAGGTCCCCATCACAATGGCTGACCACGCGCCTGAAGCAGACAATGAGCGCAGCCGATTGGCACCGCCAGCGAGAATCAAGCTGCCGATAAGGCCAATGAGCACACGGCCTGCTAGAGAAGAAGAGTACATATCCGTCATACGTAATTTCCTTTCCTATACCAAAAGAAGGATTTTTCAACTTCGCGTTGAAGTCTTATGTCGAACTACCTAAAATTTTGTCACATTTTAGTACGATATACCTCTAACCAGAGTATTGCAGATAAGGAGAGCTCACCCCAAATGAACCTAGAAATTGATTCATCACCGGTTGCAAATGAGAGAACGCCGGAAGAACTCCTTCGCATTATCTTTGATTATACCGCTAAAATCGGCAGCCAGCGAAGCCTGAAGAGCGTACTTCTTCTAATGGCTGATATGGGCCGTGAAATGATATTGGCTGACAGGTGCACCGTATGGCTTATTGACCGCAACCGCGGGGAGTTATTCACAACCATTGCGCACGGCGTGAGCGAGATCCGCCAACCGCTCGGATCGGGCTTCGTCGGCCATTCTATCATGACGGGCGAGAATTTGTTGATTGAGGATGCATACCAAGACCCTCGCCACAACGATGCGAATGACTTAAGAACCGGCTACGTGACCAAATCGCTCATCACCGTGCCGTTCGTCGGCAATGATGGCAGCATCATCGGCGCCTACCAGGCTATTAATAAATTAACGCCGCAAGCTGTTTTCACCGATCGGGATCTGGAGCAGCTGAAACTGGCCGCTTCCTATGCGGGCAAATCGCTCGAATCCGTCATGCTGCACGAGGAGATCGTCGCTACGCAGCGCGAAATTATTTTTACAATGGGTGAAATCGGCGAGAGCCGTTCCAAGGAAACAGGCAACCACGTTAAACGCGTTGCAGAATACTCCTACATACTCGCGCTCGGCTACGGCCTGTCCCAAGAGGAAGCAGAACTGCTCAAGCTTGTTTCACCAATGCATGATATCGGCAAGGTCGCCATCCCTGATTCCGTGCTGAACAAGCCGGGCAAGCTGACCGAGGAAGAATTCGAGCAGATGAAGAACCATACGACGATTGGCTACAATCTGCTCAAGAACTCCGACCGTGAGCTGCTCAAGACTGCCGCAATTGTCGCCTACGAGCATCACGAGAAATGGAACGGGACCGGCTACCCCCAAGGGCTGAAAGGTGAAGAAATCCATCTGTATGGCCGCATCACTGCAATTGCTGACGTATTCGATGCGCTCGGCAGCGAACGGGTCTATAAGAAAGCGTGGGAGCTTGAGCGTATTCTCATCTTGTTCAATGAGGAGCGCGATCGCCATTTCGAAGCCCGACTCGTTGATGTGCTAAACGAGCAGCTGCCCGCCATTCTTGATATCCGCAACCGTTATCGCGATCAATAACCGAAGAGACCGGCTATCACTTGATGTGATGGCCGGTCTCTCTTTATTTCTATTGCTCCTTACCTGCTGTCGCAGCCTGCTGGAAGCGATCTGGATAATTCGTACAAATCATTAAATTTGGATCCATACTGCCAAGCCGTTTCATCATTGGCGCATCATTGACCGTCCACGCCATAACTGCAACTCCCGCTCCTTGCAGCTGTTCCAACAGCTGATTTGAAACATGCGTGTAGCCGATAGACAACAACGTCGCGCCTAGCTGTTTCAAGTCCTGCACAAGCGTCCATGGCGATGCATCCAAAATGAGCCCCGTGCGTACATCTGCCGTTAACGAGCGCACGATACGCAGCGCCTCACGATCGAATGAAGTAATAACCGAGTCATGCTGGAGACTGTGCTTGTTTAACAGTTCGACGACCTTCTTCTCGATGCCGGGATAACGTCCGCTGTACGTTTTAAGTTCGATATTAAGACGGCAGCGGCCAATGGTTTCAAGCATGACCTGCTCCAGAGTCGGAATGCCCTCCCCGGAAAAAGCTTTATCAAACCAGCTTCCGGCATCAAGCTTCCCGAGCTGCTCCGCCGTATAATCGTTCACCTTGCCGGATGTTCTTGCCGTCCTCCTGAGCGTATCATCGTGTATCACGACGGGAATGCCGTCTTTGGACAGCTGAACATCCAGTTCAATCCACTGCACGAAAGGAAAGCGCATCGCCTCCCGAAAAGCAGCCATCGTATTCTCCGGCGCAAGCCCGGATGCTCCCCTATGGGCAACACAAGGATTGAGCATTCGATCATTCACTCCTTCGGCTTCACGTTACCTGCAGCGTCAATCGACGCATGAATTGAAATCGCAGAGATGCGAGCAAGGAGTGCAGCCGCCTCATCACCTGTAAGTGGTGCAGGCTGGGACTGATTTGCGCGCATCGGATGCATGAGCAGCGAGCACTTGCCATCTACACTGCACCGCGCATCAACAACACCGGTATCTTTCGTTTTATCCGGCGGCATGCCTGGGAATATAAAATTGCCTAAGCTGTACGCAATCCACTTGCCTTTATACGATTCGAAGCCTTGTAAAGTATGAGGATGACTGCCAATGACCAAATCGGCTCCTGCATCAATATATTCATGCGCCAAGCGTTTTTGGTCATCATTCGGGTTATCTTCACGTTCAATGCCCCAATGCACCATAACGACAACAAGATCCGCTTGTTTCTTCGCATCCTGGATCGCTTTCACAGCTCGGGTGGAATCATACGTCTCAGCTAGACCCGGATGATCCTTAGCCGCTTTCCACGAGCCTTCCGGAATAACCCGCGATAGTCCGATATACGCAACGCTGATGCCTTTGGCTTCAAGCAGTACCGGCTTGAACGCCTCTGCATCGTCGCGGCCCGCCCCCATATTCGGAATGGCAGCGGAATCGAGGTGGCCAATCGTATCGAGCAGCCCCTCTTCGCCTTGGTCCATCGTATGGTTGTTCGCCAGATTGACGACGTCAATTCCCGAAGCCTTCAATGCTGGAAGCGCATCCGGTGAGGATTTATACACATATTGTTTCTTCTGAGCAGGTGTCCCTCTCGTCGTTACCGGCGTTTCGAGATTCACCGCCATTAAGTCCGGCTTTTGCAGAAACGGCTGAACGTATGTATACGGATAATCGTATCCGTTCTTCAGCATTAAATTTTCGACCGTTGCTGCGAGCAATACATCTCCTGCAAAAGAAAGAGTGATAGAATCACTAGGCGTCGAACCGGTGGACGTAACTGCCGATCCTGAACCTGAGTTTGAATCATCCGCCCCATCAGACGACTCTTGATCCGCTGCTGGCTTCTGCTCGCCCTGATTGGCTTCATCTGAGCTATCAGCATTAGTCCCTGAATCACTCGCAGCCTCATTTGTAGCGGCATCCGAATTCGAATTCGTTCCACCGTCTGCGGATGCATTCGATGAGTTGCTATTCTCTGTCGCAGCATTATTGCCGTCGCCAGAATTACTCGTGTTAGCTCCGCTTCCATTACCCGAAGCGATGTCCAGCTTCTCTGTCCCATCCTGCCGCTGCACGAAATAGACAACAGCAAGCGAGCCTATGATGAACAGCATAACGATATTGATTGTGAGCAGCCTTTTCAACCGGCGCGAGCGCTGCTTCTTCTGGTGCTGATGTGTTTCAGACCTTGATGCGTGCATAGTCGGCTAAGCTCCTTTTCTCTCGAACATTGACGCATCCATTATACCGCATTTGCGAGCGAGTAAAGGAAACTTTTTACTGCTGCTGATCCGTTCTCATTGTAAAGTAAACCTTGGCATCCTGTAGACTTCGTTCGATGCGCCCGCACTTCTCCAGATGGAACAAATGAGCAAGCGTCTCTGACATCGCGAACCTCAAATTATGCGTATTTCCGGCAATTCTCTCGCCAAACAGCTGCATACATAACGTATAACCCGTATTCGCGCCGGCTTGAATCAAACTATACATTTGAGTCAGCCTTCGCTCATGATGCGCGATGAGCTGTTCGATCCGCTCCTTATAGTTAGTGAACGGATCGCGATGACCGGGAAAAGCAAGCTCCACCTCAAGCTTGCGAATCTGTTCTAAACTATCCAGAAACTGTTCCAGCTGATCTTCACCGTCGCCTGGGACGACGCTGATATTGGGAGTAATATCGGGCAGTACCTGATCACCGACTAGCATTCGCTTTACATCGGATGCGTAGAAGCAGAGCTGCCCCTTCGCATGGCCCGGCGTATCGATGGTCTGCCAGGAGAGACCGCCCATCTCTATCGTTTGCCCCGCTTCGAGGAAGGTCACCTTCGGCTGCGGCGACACCTTCGGAATAAAGCTGTCCAGATGCGGCGCAATCTCATCCAGCACTGGCTGCGGCATACCATGCGCTTCGTATAGCTCTGTCAGATCTGCGGCAAACGATGCTCCAGCATCGCTTCCCCACAGCCTCTGCGTATACGCATAAGAGGCTTCGGAGATATAGACCGGCGCGCCGCCTGTCTGTTCTTGGAACCATCCAGCAAGCCCGTAATGATCGGGATGCTGATGCGTCAGTACAATTGTATGAATAGAACCGATTGCGATGCCGTTCGCATCCAACGCTTCCTGCCAAGCTTGCACCGCTTCCGGTGTGTGCAATCCCGGATCCACAATTGTATAGCCCCGCTCGTCATGTAGTAGATAGCTGTTTACATATTTCAAGGAGAAAGGCAGCGGCACCTTCACTTGAATAATGCCTCCAGGCCATCTTTTAGTGACTAGAGACTTGCTCGTTTCACTCAATGGCTTGCCCTCCCTTTCAAGATCAGCCGAGGCGAGTGCAGCTCATCATACGCCAGTCCCTCATAGTCGCCATACACATGTGTCAGCGTAAGCCCCGCCTCGGACAGCGCCTTCTCAAACCAAGCCAGCGGAAACAAACGGACACGCTCTTCGTAGCGCTGAACGCTCGCTTCATCGCCTCCTGTGCCGATTGCGATTTGCTTAACGACCCAGCCCTCTTCCGTGATGGACCGTACCTCTTCAATATGTAAGCCGGATTCCGCGTCCAAACGTTCCGAACGTGGAACAAGATTAGCTGTCACAAATGCTGCATTCATAAAATCAATCAAAAATGCCCCATCGGGTTTCAGCACGCGGCGAATTTCAGCAAGCACACGCTTGTTATCGTCCTCCGCCTCGAAATAGCCGAATGACGTGAACAAATTAACCGTCGCATCGAATGTAACGTCTGCGAACGGCAGCTCCCGCATATCGCCTTGGATGAGCTCTTTGATCAATCCCTCATCATTGTTCTCGCGTGCTTTCTGCAGCAACGCATGCGATAGGTCGATGCCAGTCACTTCGTATCCCAGCTGCGCAAGCGCAAGCGCATGCCTGCCCATGCCGCAGCCAACATCGAGAATCGCCGCGCCGGGCGCAAGCTCTAGCCAGCCTGCCATCCGCTGCACCTCACGCTTCGCCTGCTCCCAATTCCGGTGCCTGTACACAATCATATAATCAGAGCCAAAACTCCGCTCAAACCATGCCGACATAAGCGATTCCCCTCTCTCTTTTTACTGCTTCCTATTGTACTTCACGGTCCGCTATTCTGGCAAAAGACGCATGAAACGGCATAATTATCTTCCTTGTTATCCATACTATTCCAAAGCTATGGAATGGAAAGGAGGTCGAAGCAAAGTGCTAAAGCGGATCAAGACACTGTTTGCCGAATCTAGAGATTTAACGATGCACCAGCTGCAAAATGACGAAATGACCATCGAGATCGCCTATATCGAGTCGCTCTGCGACGGAAGTAAAGTGAGTGACTTTATCCTCGTCCCCTTCACGAAGCAGCTGCAGCCTTTTGACGAGATAGTGAAGGTCAATCCGGTCTACGAGCCGCTCGATGACCCGGCCAAATGGACGGATACGCTTCTGCTCGGCTTCGTCCTTATCCAGGTGAATGGCAAGATCTATAAGCTCGACGCCGCGCGAATCATCCGTAACGAGAATCCCCAAACGATGGTGGAAACGGTCATTACCGGGCCGCAAATCGCCCTTAGTGAGGACGTCATTGATTCGATCAATATCATCCGCAGCCGTTATCCAAGCCCTGAGCTTGCGACTGAAGAGCGAACCGTGGGCACCATCTCGCGGACTCGTGTGCTGCTGCTGTACGATAAGCGAAGTGTCGATGCGAATGTGTTGAACATGGTTAGACAAAGGCTTGATCATATCACGGTTCCAATGATAAACGCTTCCGGCCAGCTTAGCCGTGCGCTTGGCGATCGGTATAAGCTGTTCCCGACGATGATCATCACAGAGCGGCCGGACCGTGTCTGCAACGGCATTCAGGATGGGAAAGTCGTATTGCTCCTGCAGGGCTCCATGTTCGCCATCGTGCTGCCAGTTACGTTCTATGATTTCTTAAGCGCCGTTGACGATCAGTATGATTCGTTCTGGATGACGCGCCTGCTGCTCGTCCTTCGCTATATCGCCGTCGTGCTAACGATTACGCTGCCTGCCTTGTATGTCGCAATTGTTTCCTATAATCCGGAGTTGTTTCGCGTACAACTCACTTTCTCGATCGCAGGAAGCAGATCGGCTGTACCGTACCCGTCCTTCATCGAAGTATTCATTATGCTGCTTATGATTGAATCACTCATCGAGGCAAGCGTACGGTTGCCAAAGTATATCGGCTCAACCGCCACGACCGTTGGCGGTCTCATTCTCGGACAGGCCGCTCAACAAGCTGGACTCGTCAGCAGCATCATGATTATCGTCACATCAGTCGTAGCCATTTCGAACTTCGTCATTCCGGTCAACAATATGTCCACTGCAATCCGGTTTATGAAATATCCGCTCATCATTATGGCCATCTTCTTCGGCATAACCGGCGTGACAATTGGCCTGTTTATTTATTTTGTATATCTAGCCGACTTGCGCAGCTTTGGCAAGCCGTATTTTCGCATCTTCAGCAAAACGCCTTCGCAAGCAGGCGATATCGGACAGGTGGATCAAGGATGAACCGTTATTTCTATTATTGCGTGACGCTCGTGAGCATGCTCAATTTGATGCTGTTTGTCCCCTATTTGCTCATTCAGGACAGATATACGGGGGCTCTTTCATCCATGATCACCGCAGCAGTCGTTGGTTCTACGCTGGCGATTCTGTTTACCCATGTCATGAAAACCTTCCCCGGCAAAGGACTTCCGGAGATATTTGGGATGTTCTTCCCAAAATGGGTAACGGCACCGCTTATGTTTCTTCTAGGCTGTATGTACTTCATGTCCGGTTCCATAGTGCTGACGGGGTTCTCCGTGCTTATTAATCGCTTTCTAAATCCGGACTCCAGCTCGTTTGTCGTGCTGAGCCTGTTGTCGATTGCTTGTATCTATGGAGCGACCCGTTCCACCTTGTCCAACATCTTCATCTTGGAGATGGGCTTAATTATAAGCGTGCCGCTCATCTTAATGATTCTGTTCAAATCTTACCGCAGTCCGTCGCTCGATTGGGATGCCATGCGCACCGTTGCTCAATATTGGCGCAATCCGCCGAAGCTGACTCCTTACGCAGCTGCGATTTTTCTTTTTACCGGCTATTCAGGCTACGCGATCTTCAATCGGCTCAATCCGCCGAACTTCAGGCTGCGCTTCCGCTGGCTCATACCGCTTATCGGCTGCTTTATTCTGGCGAGCTCCTTTTTCGTCCCGATTGGCTTTCATGGTACCGAGACAGTAGCTTCCTACCTGTATGTGTGGAGTGTGACAGCCGATTCCATGACGATGGAATACGGGTTTCTTGAACGGGTCGTGTTTATTTTCCTGCTGCTCTATTTGAACTTGACGCTCGTGTATGCGACTAACGTCTGGCATATCTCGATGGAGCTGTTCAAGAGCTGCCTTCCGGGAGCAAAGCCGCAGATTGATCCGGAGCGTACGCCGCTGACGAACTGGATTATCGCTTGCTCGCTGGGACTTATCACTGTCATGACCTCTTATTTCTTTAATGAGAAGCAGAACTTGGCACTCGCAACGAATTGGCTCATCTTCCGCGTATTTGTGGAAGTTATCGCGGTGCTCTTCCTCTTCGTGCTCAGCATTGGGGCGGGCGGAAGGAAGCAATCGACATGAGCTACAGACGGTTGCTGCTGCTGGTTGTTATGTTGATGACGCTCGCCGGACTAACGGGCGGATGCGGCTTTAAGGACATCGATAAACGGTTCTTCGTCGTTGCAATCGGCATTGATCCGGCGACGGAAGGCGCTAAGGGCTATACGGTCACGCTGCGCATGGCCGTGCCATCGCCGAAGGTGGAGCCGGGGGCTGCAAAGTCTCAGGTGGAAACGATTCAGGCAACAAGCATCGCTGAAGCCGTTCGGCTGTTGAAATCCCATGTTGATAAAGAACTTGATTTCGGCCATTGCAAGCTGCTTCTGCTTGGTGAAGAGCTAGTGAAGAAGGATTTCAGAGGGCCGCTGAACTGGCTGTCTCGTCGGCGCGATATTCAGAACGTTGCTTATGTTGCGATAGGCAAGCCGAATGCGAAGAAGATCATCGAGATTGAGCCGCCGAATGAGCGGATGCCTGGCAACGCGATCTTTCTGATGTTCGGCAATGACGGATCGGAGTCGTCTTATACGATCTACGAATATTTATTTGACTTTGTGCGGCGCACCGGAGAACGCGGGATGGACCCGATTCTGCCGATCATGCGCCAGGAGAAGAATGGCTATGTTGTCACCAGGCTTGGGCTGCTTAATAAATCGAAGCTCGTCACGGTGCTGAATCCGCAGGAAACCGAAATGTACAATCAAATACGCAACGAATATAAGAAATCGACGGTTGCCGCCACTTTCGATGGGCAGAATATGGTCATGTCCGTGGAAAGCATTTCGTCGCACACCAAAATCGTCAAATCAAGTAACGGATGGGTACTGAGGCTGAGGCTAAATATTAGGGGAATCTTTGAGGAAGCGCCGATCGGTGTCTATGATCAAAGCTGGACGAAGCTGGAGCAAGCGTTCAATGTTCAGGTTGAGCAAGAAGCCAAACGCCTGCTTGTGAAGGCACAGCAAGCAGGCGTTGATCCCTTTGGCTTTGGGCTTAAATTTCGGGCGACACATGCCGGCAGTGAGAGGACCTGGAGCGACTGGCAGTCGATCTACCCAAGACTGAAATTCGACGTGAAGGCAAATGTCACTATTGAAGGCTCCGGCATTGTGCGGTAGCACTGCAGGTAAATATAAAGCTAGACACAAGCGAGCTGCCAGGCTAGCTCCCTAGATTCGGATAAGCCGCTTCGTGCTTTGCAGCTCACGTAGCGAGCCTGCGCCAATGCCGAACATCGCGGTGCGCAGCTCGAATTCCGTGCGCTCCATCTGGCGGTGCAGATCACGCTCGCTCCCACTCCCACCCGCCGCTGCTTCCGCAGCTCCGGCAAGGAGCGAACGGCCGAAGCCGACCAAGTCCGCGCCAAGCGCGATAGCTTTGGCGGCATCGACGCCATTATGCAGTCCGCCGCTCGCAATGATGGTTGCTTGCGGTAGAGCATCTCTGACCTCGCGGACCGAGGCCGCAGTCGGAATGCCCCAGCCGGCGAATGCCTCGGCTGCTTCGGCGCGCAGCGGGTCGGTGCTGGCGCGGAATTTCTCAACTTGGCTCCAAGAGGTTCCGCCAGCGCCTGCTACATCAATGAAGGATACGCCTGCTTGAATGAGGCGGTCCGCAGTCTCTGCGTCTATACCCCAGCCGACTTCCTTCACGCCGACAGGAACGCCGATGCTGCGACACACATCGCCGATGCGGCCGAGCAGGCCGCGGAAATTCGTGTCACCTTCGGGCTGGAATACTTCCTGCATGCTGTTGAGATGCAGGACGAGCGCATCCGCTTCGGCAAGCTCCACTGCCCTGCGGCAATCGTTGACACCGTAGCCATAATTGAGCTGCACCGCGCCAAGGTTCGCGATAATCGGAATCGTCGGTGCATATTGCCGTACCTGAAACGTATCTGCTAGAGACTCATTCTCGATTGCTGCCCGCATGGAGCCAAGTCCCATCGCCCAGCCGCGCACTTCGGCCGCTTCAGCCAGCCTTACATTAATGGCAGCAGCCTCATATGTACCTCCGGTCATGGAACTGATCAATAACGGTACTTCCATCGCGCGATTAAGAAATGTAGTGGAAAGATCAATATCATTAAAAGCCAGCTCCGGGAGCGCAAGGTGACGGAACCGATAGTTTGCGAAGCCCGGATCGGTACCTACGCTTTGTACATCCTCCGTAAGGCATATGCGGATATGTTCGCCTTTTCGTTTGGCGGTCTCAAGATGCTCATCATTCAACCTGTCTGTCATCCTAGTCGTCGATCTCCTTTTTCGCTAAAAAGCTTCCTATAGTAATAAAGCTATCATTGCACAAGGAGCAGGGTTAGAGCAAATCCGGTCTGCGCTTTCACATTTTTGATTATTTTAATCTTATTTTTGACTATAATAATCATTTTTATTGTTGTTTACTACATATGGTCGTATAATAAAAGCAGTAGATCATTATCAGGAGGCGCTCATAAATGCATGTAAAAACATTTGACAACACGACTGAACTCGATTTGTTCGCTGCCCAACTGTTTGCGGATAAGCTGAAAAATAAACCAAATGCGACGCTAGGGCTCGCTACAGGCTCGACACCTGTCGGCATTTATGGAAAAATAATAGAGATGTACAAGAGTGGCAGCATTTCCTTCAAAGAGGCAACCACGTTTAACCTAGATGAATATGTCGGCCTGGATCCAGAGCATGAACAGAGCTATGCGCACTTCATGAAAGAACAGCTGTTCAACCATATCGACCTGCCTCAGCACAATGCGCATTTGCCGAAAGGAATCGGAGCAGACTTGAAATCGGAATGTGCGGAATACGATCGGATGCTTGCTGAGCAGCCAATCGACATTCAGCTGCTAGGCCTTGGGCTGAACGGTCATATCGGCTTCAACGAGCCCGATCAAGAACTGCAAGGCGGTACTCATGTAGTAGAGCTGGAGGAATCGACACGTGAAGCGAACGCAAGATTCTTCGACAAGCTGGACGAAGTGCCAACGCAGGCGATTACGATGGGTGTTGGATCGATTTTGAAGGCTGATTCCATTCTGCTCGTAGTAAAAGGCGCCGACAAGGCAGACATCGTTAAGCAAGCGCTGCAAGGACCGATTACGACGGAAGTGCCGGCATCGCTCTTGCAAACGCACAAAAATGTACTTGTACTCGTCGATCGTGAGGCTGGGAGGCTGTTATAATTGATGCAAACTACAGGTGACACATGGCTCATCAAGCATGTCCAAACCATTGTTTCGGACACGGTAGTCGAGGGCAGCGTAGTTGTAGTAAACGGCAAAGTTGCAAAAATCATTGAAGGTGACGCCATTCCAGCGGAATATGAGCAGCTCGAGACGGTAGATGGACTTGGCGGCTGGCTCTTGCCAGGCTTCATCGATATGCACGTTCACGGCGGCGGCGGCGCTGACTTCATGGATGCGAGCCGCGAAGCCTATGATGTGATCACCCGCTTCCACGCATCCAAAGGAACAACAAGAATGCTGGCAACGACGGTGACCGCTTCACCAGAAGCGATTGCAGCCGTGCTCGAAGCATCAGAGGCTTACCGTAAAGGCGGCGACATGCCGAATACGGTGCTGGAAGGCGTTCATTTGGAAGGTCCTTTCATTAGTGAGAAATGGCCTGGCGCACAGAACCCGGCTTTCATTATTTCGCCCCGGGTTGATCTTATTCAAGCATGGAACGAGCAGTACCCTGGACTTATGAAGCAAGTTACATTCGCTCCTGAGAAAGAGAATGCACTCGCCTTGACGGAATATCTCGCTGCAAACGGGATCGTCGCCGCTGCCGGCCATACAGATGCGACTTATGCGCAAGTGATCGACGCAGCGGAAGCTGGCTTGACGCAAGCGGTGCATACGTTCAATGCGATGCGCGGCTTGCATCACCGCGAGCCGGGAACAGTCGGCGCGGTGATGACCGACCACCGTATCCATGCCGAGCTTATCGCAGACGGCCATCACGTTCATCCGGCAGCTATTCGTCTGCTGGTCGCTGCGAAGCCGAAGGATCGGGTCATTCTGATCACGGACGCGATGGCTGCAGCCGGACTTGGAGATGGTCAGTACGACCTCGGCGGTCTCGTGGTCGATGTGCTCTACGGCGTCGCCCGCCTTCGCGAAGGCGGAAGTCTTGCAGGCAGCACTCTAACGATGATCGACGCAGTCCGCTATATGCTAGCGCATACAGGCCTTAGCGTTTCTGAAGTGAGCCAGATGGCGAGCGGCAACCCGGCGAGGCAGCTCGGCATTGACGATATTACAGGCAGCATTGCCGAAGGCAAGCTCGCTGACCTGGTGCTGACGGACACTTCGTTCACGAGCGTGCGCCGCACATGGGTGAACGGGCGTCAGATTTACGGATAAGCGATTAGCGAACTTAATAGTGATTGATTGCATGTTAACGAAGCAGGCCTGATGGGCCTGCTTTTCGTTTACACCCTTCGGTTGATCACTAATGTAGGGTACGTGGTAATCCTCTTTGGCTCGAACTACCCTGTTTTCCTCTCATGTAGGGTACGTCGTACTCCTCTTTTGTTCGAACTACCCTGATTTCCTCCCATGTAGGGTACGTGATACTCCTCTTTGGCTCGAATTACCTGTTTTCCTCCCATGTAGGGTACGTGGTACTCCTCTTTAGCTCAAACCGGTCCGAGCCCCTTTCCCTAGGCACTCTCCAATTCAATTAGGGGGCTAAATAGAAACTTCAAGAATCTCCCACAAAGTAGTGCCTCTAGGGACTCTCTTTGGCCTTCTTCGGCGAAATCTCGCCGATGTAGTGACCCTGAGGAGTCTCTTTCTCCAATGTAGTCCACCAGACCAGCTTCTTTCGCTAGATCCGCCGATATTCCATCCATGTAGTCCACCAGACCAGCTTCATCTCGCTTGTTCTTTCCGTGCTCACATGGCGACGGCGCAGTTTGCTCGCACCAGCGGCGATCCGCTAGACCTGCAGAAACAGCTCCTGCTCCGTTGCGTGGATGCGCGGCGCAAGTGTCTCAAGATATTCACTATCTGCAATCTCACGACGCAACGTGCTCCTCCATGATTGTCTCACTGTCCATATCACCGTCGACGAAGTGATCAGTGCTCCGCTCCGCTCCCCTCCCCTCACTTCACGCCAAACTCAAGCGTGCAAAAAAAAGCAGGCCCTAACGGGCCTGCTCTATAAACATCCATATTATAAAAATAAATTATTGCTGCCTAACTAGCTTCGTAATCCGACCATCGAAGATCCATTCCGCCACATACACATTGCCCTGCGAATCTACGCAAACACCGTGCGGGGAGCTGAATTTATCTGGACGATAGTATGATTTCGGCAGGTTCGGCCAGCCCTGTTGCTTGTACGCCTGCTGGTCCTCGCCGAGGTGTGTGATGAGACGGTCATTCCGGTCGAGCACCGTAATACGGCTGTCGAGGTCTGGAATGTACACTTCGTCTCCGAAGAAATAGAAGCTGCAAGGCAGGTCGAGGTTATGGTCGACGAAGCGCTTATGCTCCCCTTCGAGCGTGAACACTTGAATACGGCTGTTGCGGCGGTCAGCCACATAGATTTCTGGTTCTTCACCACGCAGGTTAATTGAGATGCCGTGCGGCTCAATTACTTTGCCTGCCTCCGAGCCGCGTCCGCCCCACGAGCGGATATAATTGCCGCGAGCATCATAGTGGTGAATATGGAACTGGCCGTAGCCGTCCGAGACATAGATGTCGCCGTTAGGCGCCACACACACATCTGTCGGAACGTAGCGACGCTCAACATCGTACAGATCCGGACGGTCAGGCCGACCGATCTCAAGCAGTGTCTCGCCATCCAGCGTCGTCTTCACAACAAGCGCGCGGTTCGTATCTGCAAAGTAGAGATATTCGATGCCGTCATTATCGCGCTGGAGGTAGAAGCCGTGTGCGCCGCCTTCGAACTCAGGGCCCCACGATGTAATGAAGTTGCCGTCTTTATCAAATTTGATAACGGAGTCTTTGCCTGTATTATGTACGTAAACGTTATCATTCGCATCCACAACGATGCCATGTGTATAGCCGTAAGCAATTCCTTCCGGAAGCTTGCCCCAGCCTTGTGCAACTTCATAGGAGTGAGAGGCGCTACCAATTACTAATTTCTCTGACACATCACATTTCTCCCTTCAAGGTTTCATACATTCCCAAGTATACCAAAAATGGAGAGTGGCACAAGGAACGATTTGGGAAAATGATATAAAAAAGGCAACAGCCGCCAGTGGCAGCCATCACCTTCTCCGTTCAAAATCATTTAGACACTCGCCCCGTACTGCGTATCGGCAACGACCGTTTGAATGCCATGTGTCTGCGCGATGGACGCAAGCTGCTGCGGCAGAGCTTCATCCGTAATGAAGCCCTGCAGCTGCGACAATGGCGCAATTGAGAACAAGGAGGTCCGGCCGATCTTCGTATGGTCGAACATCGCGTAAGTCGCCTGCGAGCGGCGAATCATCGCCTTCGCAATATGCGCCTCCTGCTCCGAGTACGTGGTAATGCCGCCAGTCGAGGAGACACCATCAACGCCGAGGAACATTTTGCCGATATGCAGCTGGCCGATCATGCCTTCACCTAGCGGACCGCACAACTCGAAGCTGTTGTGGCGCATCATGCCGCCTGTCACAACAACGTTAATGTCGCTGCCCGCCAGCTCCATCGCGACGTTCACGGCATTCGTTACGACGGTAATGCCTCTGCGCGTCTTGAGCAGCTTGGCGAGATAATAGTTCGTCGTCCCGCCGGACAAGCCGACAACGTCCCCTTCAAGAATGAGACTTGCAGCTGCAGCTGCAATCCGTTCCTTCTCCAGAAACGATAGCCCTTCCTTCTCGGCAAAAGGCAACTCGCGCACGGCGTTCATCCCATCATACATCGCGCCGCCAATCGTACGAATGACTGGCTCTGACTTCTCCATCAGCTCTAGGTCGCGACGTGCCGTCGCCTCCGAAACACCGAAGCGGTCTACGAGCTCCTGGATCGTAATCCGGCCCTGGCGCTTCAGCACATTCATAATCTGTTCCCGCCTCCGCTGTCCTTTTGACGAACCAGCTTCAGCCATCTATCGCTCCACCCAGCCTTTATCCGATAATCGGCTCTCTAGGGTTGACCAGTCAGGAAGTGCTTCCCAGTCACCGCGGCTTTGTACGACAAGTGCGCCGCTAATGCTGCCAAGACGAACCGCTTCCAGCACACTCATCCCTTTGAGCAGACCCCCAAGGAAACCAGAGCAGAAGCCATCGCCTGCACCAACCGTGTCAATAACGCGTTCAATCGGATAGAATGGCACCTCTACCACTTGCCCATTCTCCAGCACCACATTCGTGTCGCCAACGCCTTTCACGATGCTAACGGCAGATAAGTTAACCAGCTTCTCTTTCACGGCCTCGAAATCATCCGTATCATACAGAAGTCTCAGCTCGTCCCAGCCAGGCAAGAAGTAATCCGCTTGCGCCGCGAGCGGCAGCACTACTTCACGCGCTTCATCTATCGACCATAGCTTCAGACGCAAATTCGGATCGAAGCTAATCTTCACGCCTGCTTCCTTTGCTGCAGCAACTACTGCGAAGATCGTCTCACGGCAGTTGTCGCTAAGCGCCGGGGTAATGCCTGTAATGTGCAAAATCTTACAGCTGCGTATGTACTCCAGATCGAGATCACTCAGCTTCATCTTGCTCGCGGCAGAATGTTTACGGTAATAATGTACCGTCAGCTTACCTGCGACCATCTCACGGAACATCATGCCTGTCGGCGCATCCGCGGACAGAGACGCCCGTGACACATCGACGCCTTCACCGCGAATCCGTTTCAGAATGGAGCGGCCGAACGGATCGTCGCCGAGAGCGCCGAACCAGCCAACTGATTCGCCAAGTCTTGCAACACCGATCGCGACATTGCTCTCTGCGCCGCCGTAGCTCTGCTCCAGCATCGCAGACCCTTCAATCGCTCGATGATCCGGCGGCATGAATAAAGCCATTGTCTCGCCAAATGTTAATAAATCCGGCGCTGTCTTCGCCATGGTTTCCCCTCCAAATAGACTTTCGGGCAAATTAGATGTCTTTATGAATCGGATATTTCATGAAATAAAGAATGACGACATAAATCACGAGAATGATAAGGCTCAGCACACGCGCTTTTGCAATATGAGCCGATGCGCTCTCACCGCTTTGAATGGCGGTAGCAATACGTTTCAGGGGCTTTGTTACGATGCCGCCAAGCGCTGCGATTGCTAGGAAGAGCAGTGTTACAATAATCATCCAAATCACTTTGTACTCGCCTTGCGACATCAAGTAGCCGCCAGTCAGCAGCTGCAGCACAAGAAAATATTGGGCAACGCGATTGGCAGATACAAGCCCTGCAGCAAGTCCAGCTTGTCCTGCGCCGTCAAGCTTGGAAGCGCGGCCTGCCATTAGCGGCAACACGATATAGAATCCCATTCCGGCTGCACCGATTACGTGCAAAAATAACATAAAATCAAACATACTTACTTCCTCCTTAAAGGTTCGATACATTAGCTCAATTCAGCATCCGCTATAATGTATTATTCTTTCAAGTATACTAAAACGCACGCTCCAATACAAAAAATAGCTTTATTCGTATGAAGGTGTCAAACGATGCTTAACCATGACCGCTTTTATAGCAAAATAATCGACATCGTCCGGAAGCGCCTCTTTGATCGGCTTCAGCTTATCGCTTCCGATCTGCTGAATCGTCTCCACAATAAGCGCCTCATATTGTTCGGGGATGAACATCGCCCATTCTAGCTCTTCGCCTTCCTGTGCACAGCGCAGCAGATGGTTCTCGATCGTCACACGGCTCATCCCGCGCATACCTGCTATATCAGCAAGCGACTTTCCTCTGCCAATCAAGGTGAGCGTCTGCATATGGCTCGGCAAGCTCTCAAGCTCCGCCAGCTCTGCGGCGTCCTCATGACTTACCAGCACCTGCACTTTCGGTTCAGCTGCCACCTTGCTCACTTGTACCACAGCTGTTGGCTGCGGCGACGAGTCACCGTTTGAAAATGAAGACGCTCCTGAAGACGCCCCCTCTTTGAATTCGCGCACAATAGCAATGACATCACTGCCATACTTTCGCGCTTTTGCCTCACCGACGCCTTTCACGCCAAGCAGTTGCTCGGTCGTAATCGGCTGCCTGTCGGCAATTTCACGCAGTGCCGCATCAAAGAACAGCATGAACGGAGGTACACTCTCTCTTGCAGCTGTCACACGTCGCCACTCACGCAGCGCTTCGAACAGCGGCGTGTTCGCGGCAGACACATTCGTTCCAGCCGTTTCTCGCCGCTTCGCAGCAGAGCTCTGCCGGCGGTGCACGGTCAGCTTGCCTTCCAATACAGGAAGCGCCTCGGCCGTCAGCGACACCGTTGGATACTCCCCTTCACTGATCCGTAGATATCCTTCTGCGACAAGATAATAGAGCAGATCGGTAATCTCTTTCTCCGCCCAGCTTCGCATGAGGCCATACGTCGATAGCCTGTCGAGCCCAAACTCGAGAATCCGTTTCTCTCGCGAGCCCTTAAGCACTTTCGCAGCCAACGAAATGCCGAAGCGTCCTTTCATCCGCCCAACGCATGAGAGCGCCTTGCGTGCATCCTCTGTCGTGTCGATCATCGCGCTCTGATCGAGACAGTTGCTGCATTTACCGCATTCAGGCACATCTGCCTCTCCGAAATACCGCACAATATATTGCAGCAAGCACTTCTCCGATCTGCTGTAATGCATCATCGTGTACAGCTTGTTCAGCTGAATCGACTTGCGCTCAGGGTCTGTCGTGCTGCGGTCGATCAGGAAGCGCTGCACCTGCACGTCCTGGGGCTCAAACAGAAGGACGCAATCGCTCTCCTCCCCGTCTCGCCCAGCACGTCCAGCCTCCTGGTAATACGACTCCACATCGCCTGGCATCTGCCAGTGAATGACATAGCGGACGTTCGGCTTATCAATCCCCATGCCAAACGCATTCGTCGCTACCATCACTCGGTATTCGTCAAAGCGGAACTTCTCCTGCGCGTCCCCCCGCTCCCCATCATTCAAGCCGCCATGGTACTTGCCTGTGGCGATGCCAAGTTTCATTAAGTCTTCGCTCACTTCTTCGGCTTCCTTGCGAGTTGCGGTGTACACAATACCAGATTGGTCCGGTCGTTGCGTCACGAAGTCGCGCAGAAACTTCCGTTTGTCAGTCCCTGTCACGACGGACAAGGTGAGATTCGTACGTGCAAATCCGGTTACGAAAATATTCGGCTTACGCAGCCCGAGCATCGCTGCAATGTCCTCCGATACCTCAGGTGTTGCCGTTGCCGTAAATGCCGCTACAGGCGGACGGTTCTCCAGCCTCCCAATCCAGCCTGCCAGCTGTCGGTAGCTCGGGCGGAAGTCATGTCCCCACTGTGAGACGCAGTGCGCTTCATCAATCGCGATAAGCGGTATATGCATTTGGCTCGATAACGAGTCGAACATTGTGCTGTCGAGACGCTCTGGTGCGACATATAACAGCTTGTACACGCCTTGCGCAGTCTGCCGCACCACTTCACGGTACGATTCCGCACTAAGCGAGCTGTTCAGGTAGGCAGCCGACACGCCAAGCCGATTAAGTGCATCCACTTGGTCTTTCATAAGCGAAATGAGCGGTGAAACGACAATTGTCGTGCCAGGCAGCAGCAGCGCGGGAAGCTGGTAACAGATTGACTTACCCCCGCCTGTTGGCAGAATGGCAAGCGTATCCTTCCCTTCCAGCACACCCGCAATGATGTCACTCTGGCCTTTACGGAAGCTGTCGTAGCCATATACCTGCTTTAGCGTACGCAGTACTTCTTCTTGAATCATCTCTTGCTCCTCCTTCCATCATCAAAAATGAAGACCCTGACGGGAATGCAGTCAGGGTCTCATGTGCTTCATGAGGTTATCGTGCTCTATATGGTTTCTATTTGCTGCTTCCGCTGTCGACGATTGCGATGACGCCGCGAACCGAATTCGCGGACTTCTCAAGCGCCGCCTTCTCTTCGGCTGTCAGCTCCAGTTCAAAAATCCGCTCTATGCCGTCGCCGCCAAGAATAACAGGCACGCCCATGAACAAGTTATTGTAGCCGTATTCCCCTTCCAATAGTGCGATGACGGGCAGTATTCGTTTCTTATCTTTCAAAATTGCTTCTGTCATTTGCACAAGCGAAGCGGCAGGCGCGTAATAGGCGCTGCCGTTGCCGAGCAAATTGACAATCTCGCCGCCCCCGACACGCGTCCTCTGCACGATCGCTTCAATTCGATCTGCCGGTATTAGCTTCTCAATTGGAATACCGCCGACGTTCGAATAACGAACGAGCGGTACCATATCGTCGCCGTGACCGCCGAGCACGAAGCCGCGAACGTCTTCCGTAGAGACATTGAGCTCTTCGGCAATGAAAGTGCAGTAACGGGCTGTGTCAAGAACGCCTGACTGTCCAATGACACGGTGCTTCGGAAATCCTAGTGCTTGGTATGCGACGTATGTCATCGCATCCACGGGATTAGAGAGGATGATGATGTAGGCATCCGGGCTTGTCGCTTTAACGCTCTCGCAGACCGATTTGACGATACCCGCGTTGGTGTTTACCAAGTCGTCGCGGCTCATTCCCGGCTTGCGGGCAATACCTGCCGTAATGATAACTACGGATGAACCCTTCGTATCTTCATAGTTGGAGGTCCCGATGATTTTGGAGTCTATACCTTGAACAGGCGTTGACTCCATCATGTCGAGCGCTTTGCCTTTCGTCGGGTTCTCAAGCTGCGGAATGTCCACGAGCACGACATCGCCAAGCTCTTTCTGGGCAAGCATTAACGCCGTTGTCGCTCCGGTAAAGCCTGCACCTACAACCGTAATTTTGTTCCGTTTAATCGCCATCGTACACTACCTCCTAATAGACATAGGATTAGTTTCCCCGATTGCAACGTCTTTATTGCTTTGGTCGCGCCAGCGACTGCCTCCTCAAGCGGCTATTGCACTGGTCGCGCTAGCGACTGCCACCTCAAGCGGCAGCCTTGCTCGAACACACATATAGCGTGCAAAAACCGCAATAGCGAATGCTATGCGGTTTTTGCGAAAGCGGTGCACGTACCACTCTATATATAGTCTCTGTAACTCCCACGTTATACCTTCCGGTTTCCAAAGGGTGGTAACCCTTGGGGTCCCCTCTTCTGGAGGGGATTTAGGGGAGGTATAAGTGTGGGGTAAATAGGGAGCTCCCTATTCCTTACAGATTTTTGATGATTTCGTCAGCGAATGCAGAACATTTCACTTCAGTAGCGCCTTCCATCAGGCGTGCGAAGTCATAAGTAACGGTCTTGTTGTTGATAGCTGTTTCCAGACCTTTGTAGATGGAATCAGCCGCTTCTTGCCAGCCAAGGTGCTCAAGCAGCATAACGCCAGAGAGGATAACCGAGCCTGGGTTTACAACGTCAAGGTCAGCGTACTTAGGCGCAGTACCGTGAGTTGCTTCGAAGATCGCGTGGCCAGTCAAGTAGTTGATGTTCGCGCCTGGTGCGATACCGATACCGCCAACTTGTGCAGCCAGTGCATCAGACAGGTAGTCACCGTTCAGGTTCAACGTAGCGATAACGTCGAAGTCTGTAGGACGAGTCAATACTTGTTGAAGCGCGATGTCCGCAATTGCGTCCTTCACGATCAGCTTGCCAGCTGCTTCTGCTTCTTTTTGTGCTTTGTTTGCAGCGTCAGTGCCTTCTGCTTCTTTAATGCGGTCGTATTGACCCCATGTGAATGTCTCGTTAGCGAATTCTTGCTCAGCGACTTCATAGCCCCAAGTTTTGAATGCACCTTCAGTGAACTTCATGATGTTACCTTTATGAACAAGTGTCAACGTTTTACGGCCATGCTTCAGCGCGTATTCAATCGCAGCACGTGCAAGACGTTTCGAACCTTCAGCGGAAACTGGCTTAATGCCGATACCCGAAGTTTCTGGGAAGCGGATTTTGTTAACGCCCATTTCGTTTTGCAGGAACGAGATCACTTTCTTAACATCTGCAGAGCCTTCTTGGTACTCGATGCCAGCGTAGATATCTTCAGTGTTCTCACGGAAGATAACCATGTCTACCAGCTCAGGACGTTTAACTGGGGAAGGTACGCCGTCGAAGTAACGAACTGGACGCAAGCATACATACAGGTCAAGCTCTTGGCGAAGCGCTACGTTCAGGGAACGGATACCGCCGCCGATTGGCGTAGTCAACGGACCTTTGATTGCTACGATATATTCGCGGATTGCAGTCAGCGTATCAGCTGGCAGCCATTCGCCGTAATTATTGAATGCTTTTTCGCCGGCGAATACTTCGTACCAAGCGATCTTCTTCTCGCCGCCGTATGCTTTCTCAACAGCTGCATCCAGAACACGCTTGGACGCTTTCCAGATGTCACGGCCTGTGCCGTCGCCTTCGATGAAAGGTACGATTGGGTTGTTCGGCACAGTAAGCACGCCGTTATCGATTGTAATTTGTTGTCCTTCAGTTGGTAGAGCGAATTTTTCGAGTTTCATGGTTGAAATCCTCCTATAATTTGAAGTTCATATAATCGCTATACATAACATGACGGGAGCCGGCTGACCGCGCTTTTTAAGGCGCTGCCAGTCGGCACCCCGTCACGACAAGGCGCTTCTTTCAGCTTAACGTTGAGCGATTGGAGTTACCTTTTGATCTACCGGTCCTGTGTACTCAGCACGCGGACGGATCAAGCGGTTGTTCTCGTATTGCTCAAGAATGTGTGCAGTCCAACCCGTGCAACGGCTGATCGCGAAGATCGGCGTGAACAGGTCGCGTGGAATTTGAAGCGTTGTGTAAACAGATGCGGAGTAGAAGTCAACGTTTGGCTTCAGACCCTTCTGACCTGTTACAAGCTCTTCAATCTTCACAGACATTTCGTACAGCTCCATGTTGCCAGTCAATTTGCCAAGCTCACGGGACATCTTCTGCAGATGCTTCGCACGTGGATCTCCGTTTTTGTAAACACGGTGGCCGAAGCCCATAATTTTCTCTTTGTTCGCAAGCTTCTCGTTGATATACGATTCAACGTTACCGAACGAACCGATTTCTTCGAGCATAACCATTACTGCTTCGTTCGCACCGCCGTGCAACGGGCCTTTGAGCGCGCCGATAGCCGAAGTTACGCCGGAGTAAATATCCGATAGCGTAGCAACTGTAACGCGTGCTGCGAATGTGGATGCGTTCAGCTCATGGTCTGCGTGAAGCACAAGTGCTTGGTCAAGCGCTTTAATGGCAACTTGATCCGGCTCTTGGCCAGTCAGCATGTACAGGAAGTTGTAAGCGATCGATACACCGGACTTCGGAGCCACCGGCTCTTTGCCTTCGCGAATGCGGGCAAACGCAGCAACGATTGTCGGGATCTGTGCTTGCAGTTTAATGGCTTTCTTAATGTTCGCTTCTTGCGACATCTCGTTAGCGGATTCATCATAAAGCGCCAGACTCGAAACTGCCGTACGAAGTGCTGCCATCGAGTTCGTGTTGCTTGGGTACAGCTTGATTTGATCCAGCACCTGCGTTGGTACTGCTGCATATTCGCCAAACTTCTTAATTAGCTCATCAAGCTCAGATTGGTTCGGAAGCTTACCGTACCAGAGCAAGTAAGCCACTTCTTCAAAAGAAGCATGCTCAGCAAGATCATCGATGTTGATCCCGCGATATGTCAGTACGCCATCAATAATGGAGCTGATCGAGGATGTCGTTGCGACTATTCCTTCCAGACCTTTGGTCACTGTCATGTTTCTCTCTCCTTTAGTCTCTTTTATTTAAAATAAATGGAGTAACGTTAACAATAATTGGATTCGAGTTCCACAATCGTCGTTCTAATCATATCGGATTTTGACCAAGAAGTGAACAAAATCGGATATAAAATTGCTTTATCGCTACCATAAAGGTTTTTTCTTCTACTTAACCTGCATTGATTTTTCCCTAAACATTTCACTTTTACCCGTTCAAAACAACACTTTCTTACGACTGTCCCTAGTGGTAATATGTGCAGTATAACATGACTGGCTTTACGCCTCTAAAGGGGATTTCGCGAATGACAGAACAGCGCATCGGCATCATTGATATCGGATCCAACTCCATTCGGCTAGTCGTTTATGAACGTACAGTCGGCGGTGCCAACCGCGTTATCGACGGCAGCAAACATTCCGCCCGTCTTAGCGAGCAGCTCGATGATGATGGCGCGCTTCCTGAGCAATCCATTGATGAGCTTGTCGATATGATGAATCACTTCCGGCTTATTTGTGCACATCATCGCACTGGACACATCCGCGCCGTTGCCACAGCTGCAATCCGTAATGCAACGAATCAGAGTCATATCCTTCGCCGCATTGAAGCGGAGTCAGGCCTGCCGATCGAGCTGCTCTCTGGCAAGCAAGAAGCCGATTACGGCTACCTCGGTATGGTTAACTCCATGGCAATTGAGGACGGCTTCCTGATCGACATCGGAGGCGGAAGCACGGAGGTGTCGCTATTCAAGAATCGTAAGCTTGTCCATGCCATCTCATTCCCTTTCGGCTGCGTCAGCATGACGAAACGATATGCCAAAGGCGGGATGCTGTCCGATCAGCAGCTCAAGGAGCTTGAGAAGCATATTGAAGATAAAATAGAACATGAGACCTGGCTCCGCAGCTCGCCAAACCTCCCGCTCGTCGGCATTGGCGGCACGGTGCGAGCGCTCGGCAAAGTGCATCAATCACATGTCAAATATCCGTTTCCAAGTACAAACAATTACTCACTGGATGCGGCTTCAACCGATGAATTATTCGAGCTTATGCGCAAGCAGCCACTAGATAAGAGAAGCAAAGTGCCTGGTTTATCAAAGGACCGGGTCGATATTATTGTACCGGGGATCGCGATCCTGAGAACAATCTATCGCGCCATCTCGGCTTCTCATTATATTGTTTGCGCAGCCGGACTCAGAGACGGTTTGTTCTATGCAACTCGTTTCCCAGAGAGACCGCGGCTTGATGATGTCATTACGTACAGTGTCAATAATCTCGCTGCGCTTCACCCCGAGGCGCCGATGCAACATACCTCGCAGGTAAATCGCACTGTACTGAGCTTAATTGATCTGCTAGGTTCGAAGCTGCCAGCGCTTGACCTCGTACGGCAGTATCTCGACATTGCTTCGATTCTGCACCGCATTGGAGCGAGCATCGACTACTATGATTACAAGAAGCATACTTTCTATCTCATGATCAATTCGCATATTAACGGCCTATCCCACCGAGAGCTGCTGATCTGTTCTCTAATCGCATCGTATAAAGGCAAGAGCCGGGTAAAACAGACGGCTGCCGCGTACAAACCGCTATTAAGCGAAGAAGACATTGAAACGGTATGCAAGCTTGGTGCCGTACTGCAGCTTGCAATCGCACTCGACCGCAGCGAGACGCAGGCAATCGGCAAGCTGAGCATTGAAGTGTCAGGCGGTAAGCTTCACTTGCGCGCGCTGCGTGCCGAAGGGATGCTCGCCGTTGAACGCAAGGAAGTCGATTCACTCGCGAGCGACTTCAAGAAGCTGTGGAACTTAACGCCTCTTCTACACACACCTGACTACCGGTAGCTCTTCCAGTTACGAATATTTTTCGCATAGAATTGGCTTCTGAGTGCTGGTCGTTCATTCTGCACCGATTCATAACTGCCGTCGGATTGCAGCTCACGCGCCTTCTTATTATCTTCCAAATTGAGCTTAAGCACGTTCATTAACGTCTTGCGCAATTTGGCATCGAATACAGGGCACATGAGCTCAATCCGGCGGGTTAAGTTACGGGTCATCCAATCCGCGCTCGACAAGTAAACCTCTTCGTCGCCTCCGTTATGAAAATATATAATCCGCGAATGTTCCAAAAATCGGTCTACGATGCTTATGACCCGAATATTCTCACTCTGTCCTTGTACTCCCGGACGAAGGCAGCATACGCCACGTACGATCAGTTCGATGCGTACACCCGCTTGCGACGCTTCATACAGCTTATCGATGATTTCCTGATTTGACAGGCTGTTCATCTTGGCAATAATATGTGCCGGCTTCCCTTCAGCCGCATGCTGCTTCTCTCGCTCCATCAGATCGAACAGCTTCTGTTTCAAATCTGTAGGTGCAACGCCAAACGCCTTCCACTCATAGGGTGAAGAGTATCCGGTAATCTCGTTGAACAAAGCAGATGCATCCGCCCCGATTATCGGATGGGATGTAAACAACCCGATATCGGTATATAGCTTCGCCGTACTGTCGTTGTAATTGCCTGTGCCGACATGAACATATCGGCGCAGCATGCCTTGCTCCTTGCGTACGACGAGCGTTATCTTCGCATGCGTCTTCAAGCCTACGAGGCCGTACACGACGTGACAGCCCGCCTTCTCGAGCTGACGCGCCCATGCGATGTTCCGTTCCTCGTCGAAACGCGCCTTCAGCTCAAGTACAACGGTCACTTGCTTACCGGATTCCGCAGCCATCGCAAGCGCTTGAACGAGCGCGGATTGGCCGCTCACGCGGTAAAGGGTCATTTTGATGGCGAGAACATCGGGGTCATGCGCCGCATCTGTTACGAAGTCGGTTACGGCTTCGAACGATTCATATGGATGATAGAGCAGCACATCTTCCTGGCGAATGACGGAGAACATATCATCCGCGTCAAACTCATGCGGGTAGACCGGTTCTATTCGCTCGAAACGAAGATTATCATAGCCCGGCAGCGCAGAAGCAAACTTCATTAAGAAGCTTAGGTCCAGCGGCCCATCAATTTCAAACAAATTCTCCCCTTGCTCAAGCTCTTCCTTGAGCATTTGCAGCGCATACGGATGCATGTCTTTGCCATATTCTAAACGAACTGGAAGCCCCCAGCGACGGCGGCGAATCTCCTTCTCAATTTCCTCGAGCAGATCTTCTGCACCTTCTTCGTTCAATGTGAGATCCGCATTACGGGTTAAACGGAACGGATCGACCGAGATCGTCGTATAACCGTTAAAGAGCGTGTTAATATGCCGCTCAATCAATTGCTCAAGCAGTAGATATTCGCTCTTCTTGCTGTTCACTCGGTTAGGAAGCTGTATAAAACGGGATAAGATTGACGGAACTTGTACGATTGCAAAGAATGGCTCCTCTTCCTCGGGCATATTCTCACGGCCGAGCAGTACAGATAAATAGAGCTCCTTAGTATGAAGCAGCGGGAACGGTCGGCTCTGGTCCACCGCCATCGGCGTCAGCACGGGAAAGACGATTTCGAGGAAATAATCATCGACCGCTTTCAGCTGCTGAGCGTTAAGCTCGTCTATTTGGCGGAAGCAGATGCCTTCCTTCGTTAAGCCTCGGAGCACTTCACGATAAGTGCGATATTGTTCAACCACCATTAGGCCCGTGCGCTTCATTAGGCGCTTCCATAGTCCCGCAGGCGAATAGCCGGTAAAATCATGCTTCGTGTATCCAGCCTTTATCTGATCTTGAATACCAGCTACGCGTACGCTCATAAATTCATCGAGATTGCTTGCGACGATTGCCAGAAATTTAGCCCGCTCAAGAAGAGGATTATCCTGGTCCTGCGCTTCCTCCAGCACTCTGCGATTAAACTCGACCCAGCTCAAGTCGCGGTTAACATACGGCGACATTAGTTTGTTCATTTGTGTAGTCCTCCTGCATGTCGAATAATACAATTATGAAGCGTCAATGTTTATCACATGTTAATGATTTGTAAATAAGGCGTAAACTTGGGGGAGAACGTACTTTTTTGGTAAATTGTGAGCCTGCTATGCTACACTGTAAGGTGAAAGTTGATGCTCGCCTGCACTATATAAAGGAGTGATCGCTCATATGGATCGTGTCATTTGGAAACGGATATGGCGCGCGTTTCTACTGCTTCTCGGACTGGTAGGCGCCGTGCTCGCTGTCATTTATGTAACGCCGCTTGTGTATCCATTCTTACTCGGCTGGCTCCTCGCTTATGCCATTAATCCAATCGTAAACTTATTGAATCGGAAGCTGAAGCTGCCTCGCTGGATTGGTGTTACTCTGACGCTGCTTGTTTTCGTCGTGGCGATGCTTACCATTGTATCCGCGCTTGTGACGCGAATTGTGGTTGAAATCATTCATCTATCGAAATCAGTCAGCAGCTCGATTGATTGGTGGCGCGATGAATTCGAATCTATCGTGGCTTCACCGGAAATTCAGAATCTCATCGGTAAGCTCAATTCCTTCTATGATGCGAACCCGAACTATCACGATACGATTAACGCTCGAATATCCGATACGGCCAATTTACTCGCACAAACAAGTACCAATATTATAACCTATTTCTTAAATAGCATTGTGAATATTATTACTTCCTTACCAAATGTAGCCACTATTATGATCGTCGTATTGCTCGCTGCTTTCTTCATCTCGAAGGATTGGAGCATCTATGTCAAGCGGCTGTCGGGCTGGTTCCCTGAGCAAATGAGGCAGTCCTCGTCGGTTGTCTGGGTTGACCTGCAAAAAGCATTGTTCGGTTATTTGCGAGCCCAGTTCATTATGATCTCCATTACGGCGGTCGTTGTGACGATTGGCCTGCTTATCATAGGCGTTAATTACGCGATCACGATCGGCATGCTGATCGGTCTAGTCGATCTTCTGCCTTATCTTGGTGTTGGAGCAGCAATGATCCCCTGGATCGCGTATACGTTCATCTATGGCGAGGTCTCTCTCGGCATCAGCTTGTCAATTCTCTATGTAGTCATTCTTGTATGTAGACAGACGATCGAGCCGAAGGTACTCGCAAGCAGTGTCGGACTCGAAGCGCTGCCGACGCTAATCGCCATGTTCGTCGGGCTCAAGCTGTTCGGCGTCGTCGGCCTCATAATCGGTCCCGTCTCACTCGTGATACTTACAACCGTACATAGAGCAAACGTGTTTCGAGATTTGTATTTGTTTGTGGTACGGGGGCCGAAACCTTGAACCACCCCCTAAATCCCCCTAGAAGGGGGACCCCAAGGGTTTACCAACCCTCTGGACTCCCGGAATAGATAACGTTTGGGTTACAGAGAAGCGCTCGCGAGTACGGTTGTGCGTAACCTCGCTTTCGTCCCTTGCGGGACACGCATTACGTTTGAAGTTGCTTAGGTACCTGGTGTCCCTGTGGGACCATGGGAACGTAGACTGCTACAGAGATGCGTTTATGAAGCTGCGTGCTAGTGCTCGCTTTCGTCCCTTACAGGACACGCTTTACGTTTAGCGCACACACGAAAAAACACGCTTAGCCTGTGGCTAAGCGTGTTTTTTTCATTTGCATACTAGGCTAAAACAACGAGCCGGATTGCTAATCGCGCTGGCCGCTTTGCTTGCATATAGTTACCTTCTCCAAATCGTGATCGAGCCACTGCGCATCTTATTCTCAAGCCAGCGGTAGATCATCATCCGATAGAACGGTCTAGTTAGTGGGAACAACAGCGTTATGCCAACAATGTCCGTGAAGAAGCCCGGCATGAGGAGAAGCAAGCCGCCGACAAGGACACAGATACCGTTGAGCATCGCATGGCCCGGAGGCTTGCCGCTTTGGAGATGCAATTTCACCTCCGCGATCGCTTTACGTCCTTCGAGGCGTGCGAGCTGTGCGCCTGCGAAGCCGGTGAGCAGGATGAGACCGAACGTAGCCCAGCCGCCGATGGCGTGACCTACTCGAATGATGCCCCACATCTCAATTGCCGGAATTAGAATAATTGCAGCGACGAGCCATTTTAACATCGGTTACTCGCTCCCTTCCTCTTGTACAACGCCAGCGGCCGCTGCCTGCAGGCGCTCGTAGACGGCCGGAAACATCTTATCCAGCCGCGCTGGGCGCCAATCCCGGTTAACCCACACATGGCGGGTACCGCCCTTCGTAAGCAGCTTTCCAGGCGGCTCTGCTTCATGCCACCACTGTGGCTGTGGAATAGCAGCCTGATCCTCAGCCAGACGGATCTCCGAGTGGAATGCCATCCGAATCGGGGAAAGCTCCTCGATCCGCGTACAAATAAATACGATATCGTCATAACGAGTCGGCGATACATACGAGATGTCCACATCAACGACAGGCAGTAGAAGTCCTGACTTCTCGATCTCAATATAGGACAGACCAAGCGACCTGACAAGCTCCGTTCGTCCAATCTCAAACCACGTCAAGTAGTTCCCGTGAAACACAACGCCCATCTGGTCCGTCTCTTGATATCGGACGCGAAGTGGATGCATATGCCAGAGCGCCTTATCCCCAGCTCCGATTTCTTTCTTCATCACCTAATCACCCGCTTTGAACAAAAAGCGACGGCACCCAAGGCACCATCGCTTCTTATCTATCTTTCAATCCATTACATGACTTTAGCTTGTCCGGAGTAGATCACGCCAACTTCAGCATAGACCGTTACTTCAGATCCGTCGTGCAGAAGCTCAAGCGCGTTCTGTACGCCGAGGATAACCGGGATGCCCAGGTTCAGTGCAACGATTGCCGCATGGCTAGTGATGCCGCCTTGCTCTGTGATCACTGCTGCTGCTTTGGAGATCGCTGGCATATATTCTTTGTCCGTCGAAACAGTCACAAGAATCGAGCCTTCTGTTGTCTTCGCGATTGCCTCTTGTGGAGTGCGCGCTACAACAACTTTACCTGTTGCGCTTTGTGAGCCGATCCCTTGACCTTTAGCGATCATCTCGCCAATCGTGTGGATCTTGATCAGGTTCGTCGAACCCGAGCGGCCAACCGGTACACCCGCTGTAATGATAACCGTATCGCCAAGCTTCACCATGCCGGAGCTGATGCCGCCTTGAACAGCGATGTCGAACATTTCGTCCGTTGTCTCAGCAGGTGTGCCAAGTACTGGCGTTATGCCCCAGATGAGAGCCAGACGGCGCATGACTTGTTCAACCGGCGTTACTGCGATGATCGGCGATTTCGGACGGTATTTGGAAATCATCCGTGCTGTGTAGCCGCTCTCCGTAGATGTAATAATAGCTTTTGCGGTTAAATCAAGTGCAGAGTTGGCAACAGCTTGGCTGATTGCTTCTGTTACTGTTGTTTGCTGTGCATTCGCTTGACGTGTAAAGATTTCACGGTAGTCCAGCGTCTCTTCCGCACGAACTGCGATACGGGACATCGTTTGAACCGATTCTACCGGATATTTGCCGGCAGCTGTCTCGCCGGAGAGCATGATCGCGTCGGTGCCGTCGAAGACTGCATTCGCAACGTCACTTGCTTCCGCACGAGTCGGACGCGGGTTACGCTGCATGGAATCAAGCATTTGTGTAGCCGTAATGACCGGCTTGCCAGCTACATTACACTTCTGGATCATCTTCTTCTGAACGAGCGGTACTTCTTCAGCCGGGATTTCTACGCCGAGGTCGCCACGCGCAACCATAAGGCCGTCGGACACTTCAAGGATCTCGTCCAGGTTGTCAACACCCTGCTGGTTCTCGATCTTCGAGATGATCTGAATGTGGTTCGCGCCATGCTTCTCAAGCAGCTCGCGAATCTCAAGCACGTCCGTCGCTTTACGTACGAACGATGCTGCGATGAAGTCGACGCCTTGCTCGATACCGAAGATGATATCGTTTGCGTCCTTCTCTGTAATACCAGGCAAGGAGATGTGTACGCCAGGGACGTTAACGCCCTTCTTGCTCTTAATTGGACCGCTGTTCACGATGCGGCATTTGATCTCCGTGCCTGCAACTTCTTCAACTGTCAGGCCGATCAGACCGTCGTCGATCAAAATCGTGGAGCCTTCCTCAACGTCTGCAGGCAGATTCGAGTACGTTACCGGAATGCGGTTACGGTCACCGAGAATTTCTTCTGTCGTCAGAGTAATCGTATCGCCTTGAACGAGCTCAATTGGCTCTTCCTTCAATTTGCCCAGACGAATCTCAGGGCCTTTCGTATCGAGCAGGATTGCAACTGTTTTGCCAAGCTCTTTGCAAGCTTGACGAATGTTCTTGATTCGGTTGCCGTGCTCCTCGAAGTCGCCGTGGGAGAAGTTCAGACGAGCAACGTTCATGCCCGCGTTAATTAGTTTTTTCGTATTTTCGAGCGATTCGCTGGAAGGTCCGATCGTACATACAATTTTCGTTTTACGCATAAGTAATTTTCCATCCTCCGTCTGCATCGATCACATTGTCGTTATACAGTCATTATTTAAACTCCGGCAGATTCAGCCTCTTGTATCTGTTCGATATCAGCATCCGGCTCCGGCGAGTGGAACTCTCCGATGCGGCGGAATTTCTCGTACCTGTCTTCGATCAATTCCTCGGACGAAAGCTTCGACAATTCGCCAAGGTGACGCCAGATCGCTTCTTTGATCGTCTCCGATTGCTCGGCTAGGTCACGATGCGCTCCGCCTTGCGGCTCGGCGATAATTTCTTCGATGATGCCAAACCCTTGCAAGTCAGCAGCTGTAATCTTCATGACAGCAGCCGCCTCGTCAGCGCGGGCCGCATCTTTCCATAGAATAGATGCCGCGCCATTCGGCGAAATAACCGAATAGATTGCGTTCTCGAGCATCAAGACGCGGTTGCCAACGCCAAGGCCAAGTGCACCGCCGCTTCCGCCCTCGCCGATGACGACACAAATAATCGGTACACCGAACATCGCCATCTCACGCAAATTACGGGCAATCGCTTCGGATTGACCGCGTTCTTCCGCTGTATTACCTGGATAAGCACCCTTCGTATCGATGAACGTTACGATCGGACGGCCAAATTTGTTCGCCTGCTGCATCAACCGGAGCGCCTTGCGGAACCCTTCTGGATGCGGACTGCCGAAGAAACGGGCAATGTTATCCTTCGTATCTTTGCCGCGCTGATGACCGATAACGGTCACCGGCACGTCGTTCAGCTTCGCTAGACCCCCAACAATTGCAAGGTCGTCGGCAAACAGACGATCGCCGTGAAGCTCGATAAAGTCTGTAAAAATCGTCCCTATGTAGTCAAGCGTCGTAGGGCGACCATGATGACGCGCCAGATGCATCTTCTGCGCAGGCGTCAACTCGTTGTACAGATCTTCTTGCAGCTGCTTACAGCGTTCTTCCAAACGGGCGATTTCATCGCTGAAATCAATACCCGAATCTTGGCCGAACTTCTTCAGCTCTTCGACTTTCTTTTGCAGCTCGTTAAGCGGCTTCTCAAACGGCAGCTCACCCGCCATTGATAATTTCCCCCTTTACCGAATGCATATCAAGCAATTTTGCAAGTGTTGCTTTCATTTCTTTACGGTGCACTACTTTATCCAGCTGTCCATGCTGCAGGTTAAACTCCGCGGTTTGGAAGTTGTCCGGCAGCTTCTGGCGGATGGTCTGTTCGATTACGATGCGGCCTGCAAAGCCGATAAGCGCGCCAGGCTCGGCCAAATTAAAGTCGCCAAGCAATGCGAAGCTTGCGGAGACGCCGCCTGTTGTAGGATCGGTCATGATTGAAATATACAGACCGCCGTCACCTTGGAACCTCGCGAGTGCTGCGCTTGTCTTCGCCATCTGCATAAGGCTGAGAATACTCTCCTGCATACGCGCGCCACTCGAAGTGGAGAACACGATCAGCGGAAGCTTGTTCGCATGCGCATGCTCGATTGCTCGAGTAATCTTCTCACCGACAACGGAACCCATGCTGCCTGCAAAGAAATCAAAGCTCATGAAAGCGGCGACGACCGGCAAACCGCCGATCGTCCCTACTCCCGTAACAACAGCATCTTTAAGACCGGAGCTCTTCTTCTGTGCTTCCAGCTTGCTCGCATAACCTGGGAAACCGAGCGGATCGACGGATTCGAGATCCGCGTCCAGCTCTGACAGTTTGCCTTCGTCGAGCGTAATGGCGATGCGCTCCCAAGCATTAAGCCGGAAGTGATGCCCACAGCCCGGACAAACCTTTAAATTCTTCTCGACTTCTTTGCTAAATTGAATGTTGCCGCACTTCGGGCATTTAGACATTAAGCCTTCCGGAATATCCGGTTTCGTACGCGGCTGACCCGATGGAATTGTGGCATACTTCTTTTTATGAAATAAGTCCTTGAACACGAGTGACACCTCTTTGGAGCGGAGCGCAGTAAGTTTAAGCTATTACCGCCCCGAGTTTAGAATATTGTTCAGCACTTCCTGCACTTCTTCCAGTTCGCCAGATGGGACCAATATCTCGTATTGCTGTTTCGATACGTTAATTGGCCTGATTTTTACGAGAAACCCTTCTTGGGTCAGCCGGTTTTTGATGCTCTCCGCAATTTTTGCCGTAGGCGCGATATAGATAACCGTCCACATGAAAGGTACCTCCTTGCAATGATAAAAAGAACATCTGAACACACTTGTATAGGCATTAGCCGCAAAATGAACACATGTTAATTGGACATATGATGTCATCATGATACCATATGTTTGGTTTTCATCGCAACGGCGCAAGGGCTGTGAGCATATTCCAGACCCGAAAAGCGGCGTTAACGCGAATTAAGGCGTGTCTGCGATTTCATACCGGTTCGCTTTTGGATCCTGATGCGCAATCCTTGCGGATGCAGCGGCAGCAAGGCCCGCGACGAGATCGTCCAGAAAGACATGCACATGCGTGCCCTTCTCATTAAGCTTACGGATGATGCCCGGCTTCACTTTGTCCAGATAGCCGAAGCTGGTAAGTCCGATCATACCATATACATTTGTAATGCCGAGCGCGAGTGTTTCGTCAACGCCGAAGAGCGATTCATCGGCTTCCATTATCGCTTGCAGCGGCGCCGGCAGTAGCTTCTGCTCCGCCAGCTCATCGAGTGCAATGCCTGTAAATAGGACATACTGCACCTCACGCTTGCCAAGCACGGCTAGCACGCTCTCCTCGCATTCCTCATAAGTCAAATCCGCATTATACGGACGCTGCAGCGAAAATACAATATCTGCAACATCACTTACCGATACACCGCGTCTGTTCAGCCATTTCTCCATCTCGGACGACACTGTTCATCCCCCACTGTCCGGCTTGTACGAATTGGGTGGAGACAGGAGAATCGTGACGAAGTTCCCTGGCTTCTTCAGCTCATACAAGCGGCGAATGCAAAGCTGCAAGCAACCCACTCGAGTTGCTATTCGCTCTGTGTCTCCTAAATGTATGCAGCTTCATATCCACATGTGCCTGCTTGAATAAAACGATTATTCGAGTCCATTAGCGTTATTATTTCACAACCGCCGATCCTTTACCAAAAATCGACTCGATTTGCGACAGCAACAACTCCGATGGTTTGATACGGAAGGCGTCGCTTAGCGCGACAGTCCGTCCTTCGCTCTCATAGAACAGAACAGTTTCATAGATGCCCGGGCTTGCCGTCAGCAGCGACTTCAGCTTCGCGAGCGATGCGGAGTCTTCGCTGCCAGCAACGATCTTGACGTAGAGGCGCTGCGGCCGCTTAGCCGCTGCGGCTGGCTGCTGCGAAGCGCCAGCGCTGCGGGCGACCGCCGGCTGCGCTGACGGAGCCGCTTGCTGCGAAGCCCCGCCGCTGCGGGCTGGCGCATTCGCGCGAGCTGGCGCTGCGGGCGCTGCTTGCCGCGGTGCGCCTGCGCTGCCCGGCTGCGAAGCTCCGGCGCCGCGAGCTTGCACCGCTGGCGCCGGCCGCGCAGACGTGCCGCCGCCGGCCGCGGAGCCGCCGCCTCCGCCGCGCGCCGCTGCTTCGTTGCTGCGGCTGCGGGCCTGCCGCTGCAGCCGCTGCACTTGCGCGGCCACATCGGCGGGCGCGCTGCCCATCCCAGTGCCGCCGCCAAGCGGCACGACATCTTCGATGAGGAGCTTATAGTCCTCATCTTGATGCTGCACGCTGGCGAGCACAATGACGAGGCTGCCCGGATCGAGCGCAGCCGAATGTCGCTTCCAGATCGTCGGGAATGCGACTGCCTCAACGCGCATAATGCGATCCTCGATTTCAAGGAAGGCCATCGCCTGTCCTTTCTTCGTCGTAAAATGCTTCGCGGACACCACCATCGCACTTACGATGGCGAAAGCCCCATCCGGCACTTCCGTCAAATCAACGAGCCGGTCGAGCGGCAGCTCCGCAAGCTCCGCCTCATATGCGTCGAGCGGATGCCCGGACAAATACATACCGAGCAGCTCCCGCTCCAGCGACAGCTTCTGGCCTGTCGTATAAGCCGGAACCTCCGGAAGCTCAACATCCCAGTTCTGCACTTCATCGAAGCCGAACAGCTCGATCTGGAGCTCCTCGCGCTCCTTCCGCCACTTCAGCGCCGCTTCGACGGTTTCATCGAGCACGGCGACAAGCTGCGCGCGATGTCCGCCTAGCGAATCACAAGCTCCTGCTTGAATAAGCGATTCAAGCACGCGCTTGTTCACAACGCGCAGGTCAGCGCGACGGCACAGATCAAGCAAGCTCTCGAACGGGCGATCCGCCCGCTCCTTCATGAGCGACTCGATCGCTTGCGTGCCCACGTTCTTGATCGAAGCGAGGCCGAAACGAACCGCGTCGTTGAGCGGAGTAAACGTCACATTGCTCTCGTTCACATCTGGCGGCATCACGTTGATGCCCATTCGGCGGCATTCGTCTACATACTCCGCCGTCTTCCGCTGGCTGCCTGTGACCGATGCCAGCATGGAAGCCATGAACGGCACGGGATGATTCGCCTTCAGCCAAGCTGTCTGGAACGCGAGCACGCCATACGCCGCCGCATGAGCACGTGGGAAGCCGTAGTCCGCGAAACGGACGATCATATCGTAAACGGCATTCGCGTCCTTCTCTGCGTAGCCTTGGCTCAGACTGCCCTCTACGAAGTGAGCGCGCTGCTCATCGAGCACCTCGCGCTTTTTCTTCGATACAGCACGGCGGAGCAAGTCCGCTTCACCAAGCGAGAAGCCCGCCATCTTCGAAGCGATCTGCATAATTTGCTCTTGATATACGATAATGCCGTACGTATCGGCGAGAATAGGTTCAAGAGACGGATGCGGGTATTCCACCGCAACATCTCCATGCTTACCAGCAATATATTTCGGGATAAACTCCATCGGACCCGGACGGTACAATGCCGTGACAGAGACGATATCTTCGAATTGAGTCGGCTTTAGCTCCTTCAGCACGCGCCGAACTCCGGTGGACTCAAGCTGGAATATCCCCGTCGTCTCGCCGCGCGAGAGCATCGCATAGGTTGCCGGATCATCGTCAGGAATAAAGCGGAAATCAACTGTGATTCCCTGCTGTTTCTTCACCCAGTCGAGCGTACGTTCAAGAATGGAGAGTGTGCGCAGGCCGAGGAAGTCCATCTTGAGCAGGCCGACCGATTCCAGATGCTCCATCGAATATTGCGTCAGCGCCGTCTTCTCGCTTCCTGCCTGGAGCGGCACATAGTGCGTGAGTGGCTCGCCGGAAATAACGACGCCCGCCGCATGCGTCGAGGCATGGCGCGGCATTCCTTCTACCTTAAGCGCCATCCGAAGCAAATCGGCTGTCTTCGGCTGGCGCTCTGCCGCCTCGCGGAGCTCAGCGCTGACACGCATCGCTTCCTCAAGCGTTATACCAAGCTGGTTCGGGATCAGCTTCGCTGCCCGATCCACCTCGCCGAACGGAACGGCCATCGCGCGGCCAACGTCGCGCACGGCTGCTTTTGCTGCCATCGTACCGAACGTAATGATCTGCGCCACATGCTCTTCGCCATACTTCGCAGACACGTAGCTGATGACTTCGTCGCGGCGCTCATCGTTGAAGTCAATATCAATATCCGGCATCGAAACTCGCTCCGGATTGAGGAATCTCTCGAACAGCAGCTTGTATTTGATTGGATCAACATCCGTGATGTTAAGCGTATACGCCACGAGACTGCCCGCCGACGATCCCCGCCCGGGACCTGTCCGAATACCCTGCTCATGTGCAAACCGGATGAAGTCCCACACGATGAGGAAATAGTCGCTGAAACCCATTTTGTCAATAACGCCAAGCTCATAGTCGAGACGTTCCGTGATGTTCTGCTTATAGCCCGCGTCCGAAGTCCATGCCGTTTCCCCGGAATAACGCGTCTCAAGCCCTTCATGGCAGAGCGCGGACAAGTAGTCCGCCGAGCTCCTCCCTGCCGGAATCGGGCTAAACCTCGGCAGCAGCGCGCGACCGAATGTCAGCTCAAGCTGGCATTTTGCCGCAATTTCCACCGTTCGAGACACAGCCTCTGGCGCCTGGCGGAACTGCATCGCCATCTCATCCGCGCTTTTGAGGTACATCTGATCCGTCATCATTTTGAGCCGGTCATCGTCTTCAACAGTCTTGCCAGTTCCAATACAAATCAGAACGTCTTGAACGGCGGCGTCTGCTGGCTGCAAGTAGTGAACATCGTTCGTTGCTACCGTCAGAATACCTGTCTCCTGCGAGAGCCGAAGGGTTGCCTGCAGCACCTTCTTCTGCTCCAGCATGCCATGGTCTTGCAGCTCCAGATAGAAATCCTCGCCGAATATGGAGCGGTAACGCTCCGCAGACTTCAGCGCATGCTCGTAACGGTCATGCAACAGATGCTGAGCAATCTCGCTGCCCAAACAAGAGCTAAGGCAGATAAGCCCTTCCGAATACTGAGTCAGCACTTCCAGGTCAATCCGAGGCTTGTAATGGAACCCTTCCAAGTGACCAATTGAGCTTAGCTTCATCAAATTCCGGTAGCCCGTCTCGTTCTTCGCAAGCAGAATCAAATGATAGATCGGATTATCCTTGCGCGCGCCTTTGTCGAAGCGCGATCCCGTTGTGAAATAAACCTCGCAGCCGATAATCGGCTTGATGCCTCTAGCGATACAAGCTTTATAGAAAGGTACAGCGCCGTATAAGACGCCGTGATCCGTTAAGGCAAGCGACTTCATGCCGAGCGCAGAAGCTTGGGTCACCAAATCTTTAATCCGAGCAGCCCCGTCGAGCAGGCTGAATTCGCTATGCACGTGCAAATGGACAAAATCGCGTTCGCCGCTCATTGTTCGTCACTTCTTTCTTTCAGAGAAAAAGCATTTATACTAGTTTATCATATTGCCGCCTTGCTCGCCCATAGAATGGACTAGGGGACGAGCCGCTTGTGCAGCCGTACCCCACGTATTTCACAGGAGGGTGTAATGAACAAGATGGACTCCTTCTTATCGAAAGCTACGATTGACTTCTTCATCGCCTTCGGCGTCGTGTTCGGCGGCTCTATGCTAGCTGGAATCGGCTCGGTATTCGTACTCTCGGCACCTGCTGCCATCATGCTGGATACCGCATCACGGCTCAAGATTTGGGCGCTCGTCGCCGCTGTAGGCGGCACAATCGACCCGATGCGAGTCATTGAAAGCAATATGATCGAGGGTCATCTATCGCCAGTCGCATTTCAGATCGCCTACATTCTGTGCGCTTTTCTCGGCGCGCATATGGGGACAGAGCTGATTCGTTGGCTATGTAGAGGGGCGGTCTGACCCATGCGCGTTCCGCCCTTTGAACGGTATACGAGACTAGTTCAGGCATGCGCTTATGTCGTGCTTGGCGCCATACTAGGCGCGGTGGCCTATCACGCGGTCTTCTTTATGAGCTTCAACGCTTTACGCGACAGCAATACGGGACTTGAGGATAAATTGATTGAATATGAGGATCGGATTGAGAAGCTGAATAAATTTAAAGACCAGCACACAGTCATTAAGACTGTACAGCCGATCTTGCTGGACAATAAATCATCGGATGGCCCTGCCCTGACGGACGAGCAATTGAAGCTGGAGCTGAAGGATAAGCTGAGGAAGGACTTAAGCGTCTTCGTCGGCACGAGCATTTATAAGATTAATGCCAATGGCGAGCTCGGCCGAGAGCTGATGGATAACAAAGTGTATTTGCTTACGAGCGGCAAAGAATTCAATGTCGAAATTCGGACGATGCTCGTCGTCGATAATGTGCTGCAGGTATGGTTTAGAGCGAATCCGTATACGAGGCCGATCAAATAATCGACACAAGTGGGCAGCAGCCTTATTTTCGCTAGGACAGCAATTCATGCTACAATAGGACAAAACTATTAACCTGCACAGCAAAAAAGGAGCTGCAATTAACCTCATGGAAAGTACACTTCACTGGCTGATCGTCATCGTGATTATCGGCGCATCGCTATTCTCGGTTTATAACAGCTATAAAGCACGCCGATCGAACGATACGCGGCAAAGAGGCATGTATGCTGCACGCATGAACATCTACATGGGCATCATGCTCGTCTTCATCGCCCTGTTCGTCATGCTCGCTTACAACGGATCGACAATCAAAGTCATTATCGGCGCGCTGTTTATCGTGCTTGGCCTATTCAACTTGTTCGCGGGCTTGCGTAATAACAGCATTTACCGCTCGATGAAAAGTTAGTACGGATCCATTAATTGCGCCGTGAGCATAGCTTTGGCAGCGAGGCCGTTTGGGTCCCTTAGCTCAATCTCGAGCTTGGCGCTCTTGCGGCTCATCTCCAGCAGGCTCGGCTGAATGACTACTTCACTCTCCAGCTGAATCGGCCTTACGAAATACGTCGTCATACTCTCGATGATATAGTCCCGCTTCCCCATCTCGCGTATTAGCCCCCGCGCAGCTTGCGTCATTAAGGTGACCAGCACCCCTTCTGAAATTGTGCCGAAAGTCCCGGACATTTGCGGCGTAATCCGTCCCTCATAGAGCCAGTCGCTCTGTTCACTCTCTTTCTTCGCGAATCCCGCACCGATCAATTCATCGAACGTTTCACCGGACTCCTTCTGCTTTCCTGCATAACGCATCGCTTCCAGCACTTCCGTTCGGCTTAGCGCAGCGAGCAGCTTGCGGTTCTTATCGACAATCGGCAGCAGATCAATGCCTTCAGCCGCCATCGTATGCGCCGCGGATGCAATCGGAATGTTCGGCGCCGCCGTAATCGGGCTGCGTGTCATCAGCTTGTCAACAAGCTGTGTATCCGGCTCGCCATCGGCATCCTTGGCTGTCATCATGCCGACGACTCGGCCACGGTCATCTAGCACCGGGAAGCGCGAGCCTCCTACCCTTGCTGCAAGCAGCATATAATCGTTCTTCGTCTCGCCAAGGCGCATCGTCTCTACCGGACGGCTATAAGTGACGATGTCTTCGACGAGCATGATTTTCTGGCGGATTAGCCTATCGAACATCGCCCGGTTAATGATCGAAGCGACGGTAAAGGTGTCATACTTGGAGGAGAGAATTGGCAGCCCCTTCTCATCGGCGAGCCGCTTGATCTCTTCGCTTGTGCCGAAGCCCCCCGTAATCAGCACGCCCGCGCCTTGCTCGAGCGCGCATCTATGCGCCCCTTCCCGGTTACCGACAATGAGAAGACTCCCTGCGTCGATGTATCTCACCATCGCATCGAGCTCCATCGCGCCTATGACAAACTTATGCAGCGTATTATCGAGCCCCGCCGCACCCCCGAACAGCTCGCCTTGCACAATTTCAACTACCTCGCCGAACGTCAGCCGATCGAGCGTCTCCCGGTTGCGGCGCTGAATGCGGACCGTGCCGATCCGTTCCTTCGTGCTGACAAGCCCGGCTGCTTCCGCCTCCTTGATCGCCTTGTACGCCGTGCCCTCGCTTACTTCGAGATCCTCTGCCATCGTGCGCACCGATAGTTTGGTACCGATTTCGAGCGCATTAATATATTGCATAAGACGCTCGTGTTTCGTTAGCGCTTCTATCCCATTTACTCCGGAAGCCACGGACGGTCACTCCTTTTCTCGTATTCGATACGTTTTATTGTAGCAGAAGCAGGTCAAGTTTTCAGAAAAAACGTAGGGCAAATGCCTATTTTTCCCTGTACCGACGCTGTCCGCCAATCACCAAGGTATATCTGTCCTCATATGATGAATTAATTCGTGTGTAACTGCCTAAGACTTCAGAAGCTGCACCTCGTCATCCTCCAGCCTGGAAGGAGCTTCGTCGATGCTCAAATCGAAAGTCGCCGTTCAGGTCATCAGCCCAGGCATCTTGCCGGATGATGCCATAATGCTCGGCGATGCTTATTTAAGACAATGGAAAATACCGCAAGGACAGCCGGTCGTCCTGAAGTTTGGAGCGCTCCGCCATTATGTCAAAGTGGTGCCAGTTGAGCGATATGACGGCATGCGCATCGGTCAAAGCTTAGCAAGAAAGATGGGCTTATTCGTTGGTACATCGCTTCGCATCCGTTACAACTACGATACGTCCACTCTCTCGCTTGGCCCGTTGATCGGTGTTCTTATCAGCCGTGACGATCCCGAAACGAGAGATCGGCCGTTCGGCTCCATCACCTTGTTCTGCAAGGAACTCGTCGATGCCTGCGCCGCCCAAGGCGCTCACGTTTATTTTTTCACTCCGGATCATGTGACAGATAATTTCAATAATGTTGAGGGATGGGTCTACTCCGATGGCTGGCGGAAAGTGATGATGCCCGTTCCCGATGTCGTCAACAACCGTTTAACGAGCCGCAAGCTGGAGAATCGTCTGAATGTACAGCAGTTTATTAAAGAAGTGAAGCTGCGGCATGGCAGTACGGTGTTCAACGAGAAGTTTCTCGATAAATCCGAAGTGTTCGAAGCACTGGTGAAGGACGGCTCCCTAATCAAATATTTGCCGGAGTCGCATGTGCTGCGCAGCTTACCGATGCTCAAGGCGATGTGCAGTAAGTACAACACCGTCTTTCTCAAGCCGGTGCGCGGCAGTCTGGGCAAAGGCATCATCCGCATCTCGAGAGTTGATACCGATTCTTATATAGCGCAATATGCGACTACGCTCGGAACGCGGAGACAGCATTTTAACGGGATCGCCAAACTGTACGCCTCCATCTCCGGAAAAATGAAAACGGTGCGTTACCAGATCCAGCAAGGGCTTCATCTGATTGATATTTTGGGGCGGCCTGTCGATTTCCGGGCGCTTGTGCAGAAGAATGAGATGGGCAAATGGATGCTTACATCAATCGTCGCACGCACAGCCGGAAGCAATCACTTTGTCTCCAATCTCGCTAGAGGCGGTACGCTCAGCACCGTTCGCGAGGCGGTCGCAAAGTCAAACCTCTCGAACAGCAATGATGCACCGGGGAAGCTAGCTCGCGCCGCTCTTGAAATTGCGAAAGGTATTGATACGCACATCCCTGCTCACTTCGGTGAGCTTGGAATCGATCTGGCGCTCGATACGAGCGGTCGGGTCTGGCTGCTCGAGGTCAACTCGAAGCCGTCCAAGAACGATAACACACCGCTGCAGGATAACAAAATCCGCCCATCCGTCCGCAATATGATTCGCTATGCCCGGCATCTTGCCGAATTTTAATGAAAAGGAGGTAGCGACGCTTGGCTATCTCTGAACAATCCCCAGTACTTGGCGTTATGATCAGTGAAATTCGTCCGAAGTCCATGTCAGGCGCGCAAGGCGAGAGCAAGACGCCTTCCGCATTGCCGGAGGACTCATTCTGCCGTCTGCTGAGCCAGCTTGGGCCATCACTTGGGCTGCTCGTTTATTTCTTCTGCGCCACCAGCGTCCCATACTCTGCGAACCGGATGCTCAACGGTTATCAAATGCGAGACGGCGTATGGCATGCAGGGAGCTTCCCGCTTCCCGACCTTGTCTATGACCGAGCGCTGCCTAAGTCATCCGATCATTACGCGCTCACGATAGAAGCGCTGAACGAACTAAAACGATTGAAGCCGTATATGCTGCTGAACGGCTCGCTTCCCGGCAAGCTATATGTCTACAGCGTGCTGAGCGGCAATGCCAAGCTAGCGCCGCATGTCCCGCGCTCTGTCGGTTATTCCGGCGCGCATAGTCTCGAACTTGCTGCGAGCCAGTACGAGGAAGGCATCTTCATGAAACCATCTGCCGGCGCGCAAGGCAGAGGAGCATTTCGACTCATTCGGGCGGGAGACGGCTGGCAGATTGATGGCAGAGACCGAAGGAACCGTCCTCTTTCACATGCGTTCTCCAGTTGGCGGAGCGTTGGCAGTTGGATCTTCCGATTTACCGCGGGAGCGCCTTACGTCATCCAGCCTTACCTCAAGCTGGTTGACGAGAACGGCTGCCCCTTCGACGTTCGTGCACTTGTGCAGAAGGACCGATTCGGCAGATGGTCGTTCACCGGCGCTGCTATGCGCACGGGCGAGAGCGGAAGCGTTACCTCGAATTTGCACGGCGGAGGCACAGCAGCAAGTGCTGCAAATGCGCTTGCTGAGCGTTTCGGCGAGGATGCCGCAGCTCGGATGCTGCAGCTCATCCGCCGGATCAGCGTTTGCGCAGCCGAAGTACTGGAACAGCATTTCGGGCGGTTTGCCGAGCTCGGCATCGACTTCGGCATTGAACAAGACGGTCGGATATGGCTGCTGGAAGCAAACAGCAGGCCAGGCCGTCAGTCTTTTGAGGATGATGAGCAAACGTATGAAGCTGCGGTCATGCGGCCGCTACAGTATGCCCTGCATCTCGCTGCTCGCCAGAAACCGATATTTCATTCAAACCGAAATCAAGGGAGATACATCCAGGAGGTTCATCCATGAGTTTGACATCTTGTCATGTACACTTCTCACCATCAAACGATCGCATTGTCTATCTGTCGGGCTCACTCCTCAAGTCGCTGAAGCTCGCCGGCAAGAAGACAATCCAATTAAAGCTCGGCCACGAGGTCATAACCGCAGCGGTCAAAACAATTGAGCGCCAAGGCCACCATCTCTATCTGTCCGCAGGCGTCCGTCAATCTATCCGCGTGCCGAAAGCCGGCAGCATCTCCTTTGTTCAAGGGGACGACAATGAGGTTCAGCTCGGTCCTCTCATCGGGGTCCTGACAGACGGCGGCCGTTCCAGTGAGTCTCCATTCGGCTCCCGCTCCGGATATATTCGTCAGCTGCTGCGAATGGGAGAACGCAAGGCATACTTCTTCGCTTTCACGCCGCGAGACGTGAACTGGAATCAAAACACAATCAACGGCTACTTCCTGAACAGCACTGGCGGCTGGTTCCGCAAAGTCGTTCCGCTTCCCGATGTGATCTACAACCGGCTGCCGAGCCGCGTAGCTGAGACGACTTCTACGATCATGTCATTACGGGAGCGATTCATCCGCAAAGGCGTTCCGTTCTTCAACTGGAGCTTCTTCAACAAATCGGATGTGTATAAGCTGCTCGATAAGGATGTAGAGGCACTCCAGCACTTGCCGGAGTCCGTCACGAACCCTCGCTCAGATAAAATAAAAGAGATGCTCGAGAATCATCAATTCATCTATTACAAGCCGACTGCAGGCAGTCTTGGCATCGGTATTTACCGACTTACGTATCATCCGAAGCGCGGGTACTTCGCCCGTTACCGCAGAGGCGGCACTAACGTCCTGCTGCGCTTTACGAACTTCAACAGCTTGATGCGGATGCTGGAAACAAGGCACGGCAGCGGACTCGGCAGGTACGTGAGCCAGCAAGGCGTACGGCTCATCGAAATCGACGGTTGCCCGCTCGACTTCCGGTTTCATATGCATAAGAACGGCAACAATCAATGGGTGCCGGTTGGCATCGGCGCGAAGAAAGCGGGCCGCGGTAGCGTAACTACGCATATCAAGAATGGCGGCTCCCTGCTCACACCGGAGCAGGCGCTTAAGCAGGCCTTCGGAGATCGCTCCGACGAGATGCTGACGAAAGCGAAGGAGGTTTCCGTGAAGCTTTCGGAAGCGATCGAGCGCAACTTCCCGCATACGCTCGGCGAGCTCGGTCTTGATATCGGCATCGACAAAGACGGCGAGGTGTGGATGTTCGAAGCCAATGCGAAGCCTGGCCGTTCGATCTTCAGTCACCCGGCACTGCGCGCGCAAGGACGGGAGTCGGTCAATCATATCCTGGAGCACTGTATGTACCTCAGCAAGTTCACGGGGCAAGGAGGCGAAGATTGATGGCACTCGTATTTCACGAGGATTCAGCAGAAGAAGCCATCATTCAGAGCAAGCAGTCCGTTCTCGCAATATTGACGATTGAAGATGACATCCAGCTGTTTCGCGGCAACCGGAGCAACTTCGCCGATATTATTGCAGCCGGCGCCGATCATGGCTTCCTCGTTTACGTTGTAACTGTCAAGCAGCTGAAGCTTCGTCGGAAGCTGCTTGACGGCTTCACCTATGACAGAGATACCGATACGTGGATTGGGCAGAAGTTCCCTGTGCCGAACTTGATCTATAACCGGATTCCGCTGCGAGAGGATGAATTGCAGCCGGAAGCAAGGCGGAAGATTGCAGCCTGTGTCAACCATCCGCAAATTCAAATCTTTAATCCTTCGTTCTTCAACAAGTGGAGCTTATTCAAATGGCTTCGCCAATCACGCACGACGCAGCCGTTCATTCCCGCTACGCGGCGTCTCTTGACGGCAGGAGGCCTCGGCAAAATGATGCTGAAGCATCGCTTCCTGTACTTGAAGCCAGTCAGTGGCAAAGCGGGCAAGGGCATTATGACAATTCAGCTGCAGCCGGAGAAGACGCTCCCCTATACGCTGAAGATTCAAGGCGATAAGGGCAGCACGAGCTATAACTGCGGCTCGATTGCGAAGCTCTGGGCCAAGATTGTCAAAGAAAGCGGCGGCGAGCGATATATTGCGCAGCAAGGCATTCAGCTCGCAGCATTCAATGAACGCTCCTTCGACCTGCGGACGCTTGTGCAGAAGAACCGGCGCGGCCAATGGGATATTAGCGGCATCGGCGCGCGCGTCGCCGGCTCCTATAGCATTACGACGCATGTGCCGCGCGGCGGCAGCATCGAAGACCCAGAGAAGCTGCTTGTCAGCGTATTTGGCCAAGATGAAGCACGTAAACTGCTAATAAAGACCCGCAATACAGCGCTCATTATCGCGAGACAGATCGAGCGCGGCTCCCGCCGCAAGCTGATGGAGATGTCGATGGATCTCGGCGTCGATCAAGACGGCCATGTCTGGTTCTTCGAGGCGAATGCGAAGCCGATGAAGTTCGATGAACCGGATATCCGCAAACGTTCACTCGACCGGATCTTCCAATACAGCCAATATTTGCTAAAGATGCGAGGGCTGTAGCGGGGAAAATGGAACGTCGAACGTTGAGCGGAGAACATGGCGTCTGGAGCGTGTGGCGAAGTGCGCCTGCGGGTAACGTGCACGCGAGGAGTGAACTCCCCTGTGAAAGTGAAGCTGTTGTCGCCGTCCCAGTGGCCGGCATCGAAAGAGAAGATCACTCGTTTTCTGTATCGGTATGGCGATAAACGGATTACAACCGCAGCGCTTGCCGCGCTTCAGGAGCTTGCTCCCGCGCGGCTCTCGGCAAGCCGAGCGGGCGGCAGTGGCGGAGAAGACGGGGCTGGAGCCGGAGCGAGCGTCAGGAGCGGCGAAGCTGGAGCTGGACCCGAAGCGGCGATAGCGATTGCGGTGGTAGGCGGCAAGCTCGCCGCCGTTGCCTTCGCGGAAGATGGCGGCGAACGCGCCTGCTTCGTCGTCGTCTCGCCGGAGTTTCGTGGCCAAGGCGCTGGAAGCTCGCTGCTTGCGGCGTTGCAGCGGCGCCTCGGGCGCCTCGCTTGCACGGTTGCTGCCGATAACCCAGCTAGCATGAGCATGTGCTTCCGCGCTGGCATGAAGGCGGTCAGCCTGCATACCGGTCCGACGGGCAAGCCGACGCTCCGGTTTGAGAGCTAGCAGCTGCAGGAATATGCAATTCTGCATCAACCGCCGGATTTTAGTCGACGCTTCCGATGTGAACCTTTTGCAACATCATCTTCGGTAACGAACGCAAAAATTAAAGCTTATGCTTCCGAAGTCAAATTTCTGCTCCACCTTCGGTAACTAACGCAAAAATTTTAGGAGGAGTTATTATGGGTCAGCCGGTTCTCGGCATCCTAACCCTCTATCTCAATGACAATGGCATGCTCGAGGAGAGGCCTGTCTATCAAAAGATGATCATTGCAGGAAAGAAGCTTGGCCTTGAGGTGTTCGTATTCACACCTTCAGACGTGAACTATACACAGAACCGGATTAACGCACATATGTATGATGCTGCAACGCAGAGCTGGACGCGGAAGTGGCGTTCTTTTCCTCATATGATCTATGACAGGTGCCGGATTCAGAAGAGCCATCGATTCGTGGAGCTGAGCAATTTCCGCAGGAAGTATGGGCATCTCACCTTCCTGAACCGCGTGCTGCGCAACAAATGGACGGTTTACAAAACAATGCGCAAGGAAGAGGTTTTCAAGGAGCATCTGCCTCTGACGCGCATGTATGAGAGCTCGAATGACTTGATGGAGATGATCCGCAAGTACCCGCTCGTCTACTTAAAGCCGATCAACGGCACCGGCGGCCGTGGCATTCTTCGTATTGAGAAACAGGGAAGCAGCTACTCGATTCAAGGCCGTGACCAGGATCGCCGGATCGTATCGCCGCAGCGGGTCGCGCTTTCCAGCATTCAGAACAGGCTGGCTTCATGGAACTTGAAGGATAACCACTATCTCGTCCAGCAGGGCATTCAGCTGAAGCTGCCGAACGGGCGTGTCCATGATTACCGGATGCTCGTGCAAAAGAATGGGCAAGGCGAATGGGACGTAACTGGCTGTGCCGGCAGGATTGGCGCTTCTCGCAGCATCACGTCCAATCTGCACGGCGGCGGGCAAGCGGTCAAAATGAAAGAGCTGCTCAGCGAGTGGATCAAAGACGATAAAGTGACGCATGACATCATTGAGCGAGCGGAGCTGCTCGGCGTCGAGATCGCCGAATTCCTCGAGCAGTCCTACGGACGGCTATGCGAGCTTGCTCTTGACCTTGCAATTGACCGCAAGGGCCAAATCTGGCTGCTCGAGGTCAATCCGAAGCCAGCTCGCGAAGTGTTCATCCAAGCAGGCGAACGCGACACCTACCGGACGGCTATCATTAGGCCGCTAGAATACGCCATCTGGCTGCACGAACAAAAAAAACGACGGAAAGAGAAGCTCGCCCCGTCGTCATATGATTAAGCACAGAGAAACCCACGTTTTGTTTGAAAACGGTGGGTTTCTCTGTTATTGCTGTTGAGGTCGGTTCCGGCGCATGCCGATCACTAATTGGATGTTTCTACATTGCTCTCTCGACTGATTGAGCTAGCGGGACGATGCTTTTATTAGAACTGAGAGAGCGTATTTGCTCTCTCAGTTTGCTTTGGCGGGATTCCGCCATGCGAGAGAGCGTATTTGCTCTCTCGGCTGCTCCAGCTGGCGGAACGCCACTTTCCCTTTACGCGTCACACGCTACACGTCGCAGCGGTTCCCAAGTGCCGCTTATTCCCCCGCCAGCTCCAGCAGCTGCCGGAAGTCGCTGATTAACGCGTCGGAGCCCTGCAGCTCCTCCTGGCGCCCGTAGACGGCGTAGGCGCAGCCGACGACCTGCAAGCCGTTGCCTTTGCCCGCCTCCACATCCGAGGAGCGGTCGCCAACCATCCACGCGGACGTAACGCCGTGATCGGCCATCAGCCGCGCGACAAGCTGAACCTTCGAGGCGGTGCCGTACTCGCCTGCGCTGTACAAGCCATCGAACAGCGTCGCTATGCCCTTGTAGCGCGCCACCTCTTTCACATACTTCTCCAGTCCGTTGCTGGCGACGAACAGCTTAAACCCGCGCTCGTTCAACACACGCAGCGTCTCCTCCACATATGGATACAGCTGTCCCTCGCCAGCTGCGAGTCCCTCCAACTCGTATTGCAGCATGAGCTCGTCCGCTCGGCGCTGCGCTGCTTCCGAGGCTTCTGGCATCACTTTGCGCCAAATATCTTCAAGCAGCATGCCGAGACACTCGAGCAATCTCTCCACCGGCGGGGTAGGCTGCATGTACAGCCCCTCTTTGCGAAGCGTCTCGAAGATCCGCTCATGCACGTGAACAAGCAGTGTATCGGTCTCGAACAACGTACCGTCCATATCAAAAATTATTGCTTCAGGTTTTGCTAACTGTACCCAACTACTCAAGCGAACAAACCCCATTTCACCATTTATTGCCTTTTATCATACTGGAAAAGAAGTCAGAGGTGCAAGACGCGCCGTGCTAACCATTTGTCACTGCTTTTTCGTTTCCCTACCTCGACTGATCTCTGACAGCCAACCACCGCGCCCGGCTAACGGATCGTAACCACCTACGAGCCCACGAGCGCCTAGCGTGAAAAGAGAACGTGAACAAGAAAGTGCCCGAGAGGAAGTCCCCAGGACAGGACTTCTTTCTCCGGCACTCTAAGAGGTGCAAGACTCACCTCAATTTTCTAGATCATTTTTCTTTTCCCCGCCTCAATCTCTTACCATTTCCCCGGATCGATATCGCCCGGTTTCAATCCCGCCCACACATTCGAGATAACCGCCTGCTCCGGATGCTCAAACACGAGCCATGCCGACGGCAAATATCGACCCTCGCTGCTCTTCGTTGATGGCTTGTTCAGCACCGCTCCGTCCTTCACGAGCATCGTGGAAGAACCGCCATCGAGGTTTGCGGCGATCACTGCGCCATGCGCGAGCATAATATTTTGCACATCGTATAGGTTTGCTCCAATGCTATGGCCCGGCTGGCGCCCGTCAATGACGACAAACAGAATGGCCCCGTCCTCTCGCTGCCCCATCGCCGTTCTCGGTGCAATGCCCCAGCCATCTGCAGCATTCTTAATGAGCCCTTTGCCATTGACGATAATACGCGGCTGGAATGTCACCGCTTCCTGTACGCCAAGCTGCTGCAGCTCTGCGAGCGTATAGCGGCCAGCGATCATTTTGCCTTGCTTATCGAGCCCGACGACCTGCGTCGAACGCGACTTGCCAAGGTCGCTATAGAACAGCTCGCCGCCCGACATGACGATGCCAATCGGCTGGAACCCGTTCCCCTGCCAATTCGGATCAGCGAAGCCGCCGCCGTTCACTCCTGCTACCGCGCCTGTACGCTGAACCATACTCAGCACCCGTTCGCCTCGGCCCGCCTTCTCTGGCACGGCGATGCGAATCTTCTTCGGATCATTGATGGTCATGACGTAGCCGCTGTAGCCATGCCCGGAAATTTTCTCGATCTGAACAAGCGGCTTTTCCTGCTCTGCCGCACCGCTGTCCTCACTCGTCTGCTCACCTGGTGAAGGACTGATCTCATGCGTATCCCGCTCATCACCCATTGCATCGAATCGGTTCTGGTACTCCTTCACTCGTGAATCGAGCTCATGCTGCCCAATAATATATTTGGCCAAATAACGATGCTGCGTCGTAATGAGTGTATCCGCGATCAAATAGCGAAAATTGTTGCCTGAAGGCGTAATAAACATCCAGATGATACCGCCTATGCCGAGCATAAACAACACGATTGCGGTAATTGCGACAACTCTTACAATTCGCTTAAGACGTCTGGAAAAAGGCGTCTGAGGAGGAGTCGTTCTTCTTGGCGGAACAGAAGACGCTCCCGTTCTGCTGCCCGCTGGTATATTCGTTTCCATTTATTAAAGCTTCCTCACTTCCAAAATACGAGTAATGTCCGTAACATGTAGACGCCGCCTCCCCCCGAAAAGTTTCAGTCACTAATGAAAATTTACAAATTCTCCTGGGACTAACACACGTCAAAAAAGCCAGCATACCGTAATGGCACACCAGCTTTCTCTCATCCTTCTAGGCCATTAAAACACTTTTTTTGTATCTCGATCCGCCTTGATCATCTCGACCGCTTCCTTGAACCTCATCGCATGGACAATTTCCCGCTCACGCAGAAATTTCAATCCATCCTGCAAATCCACGTCGTCCGTCATATCAATAATCCATTGATACGTCGCACGCGCCTTCTCCTCCGCTGCAATATCCTCGTAGAGGTCAGCGAGCGGATCGCCTTTCGTACCGATATACGCTGCCGTCCACGGCACACCCGCAGAATTGGCATAGAACAGTCCGTTATCATGATTGACATAGTTCGAGCCAAGTCCCGCTTCTTCCAGCTGCTTCGGCGTCGCATCCTTTGTCAGCTTATAAATCATCGTCGCAATCATCTCAAGATGAGCGAACTCCTCTGTGCCTATATCCGTAAGTAAGCCAACTACTTTATCCGGTATCGAATATCGTTGATTTAAGTAACGAAGCGCCGCCGACAACTCGCCATCTGCCCCGCCGTACTGCTCTACAAGATAGCGCGCGACCCGCGGATCGCATTTGCTGACCCTAACCGGGTATTGCAGCTTCTTCTCATAAATCCACATGCAGCATCGCCCTCCCTTCGTCTGCGCTTATACCTGCCAAGGCCAAGGGCTCTCGACCCATTGCCAAGGATATTTGGAAAAGCTGTGCCCAAACTGCATAAGCGGTCCATATTCCATCTCGAACTGTGTCGCGCATTGCTGCCGCTGCTGGGCCAGTTGATTAAACTGCTGCAGCGCCTGCAGATCATTCGGATGTGTATCGAGGTATAGGGTTAGCTCAACCAACGCAAAATCCAGCTGCTGCAGCTCCAGAAGCTTGCGGTAATAATTCTCATCCAGCTTCTTATTCATCCGTTATGTGCCTCCCCCTGGCTTGCATTTAGACTCATAAGGGCTAAACAATGCAGGCCAGAGCGTGCCAAGCCTCAGTGCATCCGCCAGCGGAAACTGCGGCAAATTCATCGGTTGATACGGAATATACTGATTGGGCGGAACGGAATAGGATTTCACATATTTAGGCGGACAAGGGTCGAAGGGGCCGACAAAAGGATACCACTCGCGAGTTTGTTTCGTCACATTCACCTGTGTACTCCTCCTCACAATGCGCATCTCAAACAATGCTTCATTTTTCAAATATATGACACTCGCCTAGCTTTAGTTCCTATTCGACTTATTAAATGATTTCCCGGGCAATACATAACTCTACGCGCACAAAAAAAAGCCTGTACCCGATAACCAGGCACAGACTCCCAACATTATTCTTGCTCTTGCTCCTTAGAGGAGCTATCACGAGCCGTTCCCTTCGGTGCAGCATAGATGTGTACGCGCAGCACGCGCAGCCGCTCACTCTCCGCCACTTCAAACACATACCCGCCTGTCTCGATCTTCTTGCCGACGACAGGGTTGCCCTCGAGCTTCGTGAACAGCCAGCCGCCAATCGAATCAACGTCATCATCTTCAATATCCAGATTGAACAAATCGTTCATCTCTTCGATCAGCATCCGGCCATCTACCGAAGTGATGTCGCCATTAACGACAACGTTCGGCTGTTCATTATCAAACTCGTCATGAATTTCACCGACAATTTCTTCAAGAATCGACTCGGTGGTCAGCATGCCTGCCGTACCACCATATTCGTCGACTACGATGGCAAGCTGCGAATGCTTACGCTGCATCAGCTTCAGCACGTGACTAATCTCCATCGATTCCGGCACATTCAGTATCGGGCGAAGGAATTGGCGCAGCGACAGTTCTTCATCCGGATCCGCCGTCAGCAGATCGGTAATATGTACGAAACCGATCAATTGATCCTTATCTTCCACGCAGACCGGATACCGTGTATGCTTCGTCGAATAGACGATCTTCATATTATCTGCAAAGGATTGGTCTGCATACAGGCAGTCCATATCAGTCCGCGGTAACATCACCTCGCGTGCAAGCCGATCAGAGAATTCGAATATGTTATCGAACAGCTGCAGCTCCTCTTTGTTGATAATGCCGCTCTTCGCGCTCTCATCCATAAGAATCCGAATTTCTTCCTCCGTATGAGCGGAATCATGCTCGCTTGCCGGTTCGACCCCAATGAAGCGTAGCAGCGCATTCGCAGAGCCGTTCAGAGCCCAAATAAACGGAAGGAACATCCGATAGAAGTACAGCAATGGTATCGACAGCCAGAGCGAAGTCGCTTCAGACTTCTGAATCGCAAGCGACTTTGGAGCCAACTCACCAAGCACAATATGAAGGAAAGTAATGACCAAGAAGCCGATCGCGACCGAAATCGTATGCAAGACCGGACCATCTGACAAACCGATAGCCGCAAAGATCGGCTCAACGATAAGATCGGTAACCGCCGGCTCGCCCACCCAACCGAGCGCCAGCGAAGCGAGCGTAATCCCGAACTGGGTAGCAGATAGATAAGAGTCCAACCTTTTGTTAACTTTCAGTGCGTATTTGGCACGCGTATGCCCTTCGTTTGACAGTTGGGTCAAGCGGGATTGCCGCACCTTGACAAGCGCAAATTCCGCCGCAACGAAGAAACCGTTTAGCAATACGAGAAAAAGGACAAGAGAAATATAGAGTACGATTTTGCCGAATTCAAATTCATGCACAGCGTTTGAACGCTCCTCTCATCGGTATGCTACCGGTGTTTGCCTCGACTTCGCCTTCACTTTTACAGAATAGCTTGTCGAGTACCGAAATCCACATCCCGATAATACATATCTTTCACAAGCAGATTCGGTCCGCAGCAAGCGGCAGCCGGACAATGGCACTCCACACTGCGGGCAAGCGGATGCTGAAGCCATCGTCCGAACAGTTCGTCCAGTCGGTCATCACCAATATTACCAAAAGCTGGAACATCGGAGAAGTCCGTCACGAAAACATCGCCTGTAAACAAATTGACGTTCAACCGGTTGCGGCCATCTGGATCGTTACGAACGGTAACAAGCTTCTCTGTCACAAGGCGCTGAAGCAGCTTGCGGTCCTCCGCATTCTCATTGCAATGATAGAACGGTAGCGTACCGAACAGCATCCAGATGGATGGGTCCCGGCTATCGAGCAAGGCGTTAACCGCGTCGCGCATTTGAGCAGGCGTAATGACCGGCAAATCTGCTGCGAACGCACTCGGATACATCGGGTGAACCTCATGGCGTTTGCAGCCCATCTCGAGGATAAGCTTGTGAATCTCGGGCATTTTGTTATAAGTGCGATAGTTAATCATGGACTCCGCCGAGACGAATAGTCCGCCATCGCTGAGCCTACGCGCATTGTTGATCATCCGCTCGTACATCCGCGCAGCCGTTTCTTTTGGAACCGGATGGCCGCTCTTCGCGAACCCGATTTCGTGAAAATCATCGCTATTCGTATAGTTAAACGAGATATGCATGACGTCGAGGTATGGAGCAATCTCCTCATAACGACTGTAATCAAGCGTAATGTTGGAGTTGATCTGGGAGGTTAAGCCGCGGCTGCGCGCGTATTTCAATAGCGGTATAATATATTCCTTCACCGTGCGCGAAGAGAAGGTCGGCTCTCCACCGGTAATGCTAATCGTCTTCAAATGCTCCACTTCGTCGAGTCTGCGCAGCATCTGATCCAGCGGCAGCTTCGCTGGCTCAGCCATGACGAGCGTATCGCCAACGGCACAATGCTCGCAGCGCATATTGCATAGATTGGACATAGTCATCTCGACGCTTGTCAGCACATGCCGGCCATGCTGGCTAAGTGAGATAATCGGATCCCAATGATCGTTGAAAGGCGAGTATTTCGGATCTACATCAGTTAATCGTATTGCATTTTGCATTTGTTCTCAGCACCTGACTTTATTAAAATAAACATTCGTTCTTCATATCTTCTTATTGTAATGTTCAAGCTCGCTTGTTGCAAACCTGTTGACCTCTCCAATTGAGCGATCCAGAAAAAAGGAGCCTCATCGGCTCCTCTGTCATCTCGTATAAAAAAGTGGAATCGTAATCCTTACGTGCCGGAAGCTTCCGGCAAATGCGGATCATCGTTCACGCCGACAATCATCGTTGTCAGCTGCGTCGACAGATCCAGCTCGTATGGCGCATTCAACTGTTCGCCGTTCTCATTATTCAGCACGCGCACAACCGGGCGATGCGGACAAGAGGAATTAATATCGACAACGACGCCGAGTTCCCCTGTATGCAGCTTAACGGTTATGCCGAGCGGATAGATCGCAACCTTATCCCGAAACAGCTGAAGCATACGCTGTTCATACAGCGTGCCCGTCCCTGCATACAACGACTCGACCGCCTCATGCGGTAGCATCGGCCTGCGATAGATTCGTGTTGTCGTCATCGCATCATAAGAGTCGACAAGCCCGATCCACTTTGCATATTCGTGAATCTGGTCGCCTTTAATACCCCGTGGATAACCGCTGCCGTCAAGCCGTTCATGATGTTGATACGCACAATGTGCAGCAATGAGCGGAATGTTTGGCTCATCCTTCAGCAAATAATAGCCGCGCTCGGCATGCCGCTTCATCTCTTCATATTCATCAATGGTAAGCGAGCCTTGCTTCTTGAGAATATTCGGGCTAATCTGCGTCTTGCCAATATCATGAAGCATCGCGCCAAGGCCAAGCGTCATCAGCTCGTCCTTACTGTATCCGTTCGCAATGCCAAGCAGTGTCGTGTACACGGCTACATTCAGTGAATGCTGAAATAAATAATCATCAACAATGCCCATGTTCATGAGCATAATCATTGCATCCTTCTGACCCGTCAAATCATCAATGACCATTCCCATGATCTGCTTGAATGACTTGGCGATATAAGGATAGGTAACACCGCTTTTTCGATTGGGCCGATCCATTAGATCACGGAAATTTGTGCGAATTTCACTAAGCGCCCGTTGTCTGGTCTCTTCGCTGATAAGATCAGGTATAACAAGGTCAGCCAATCGAGGGTCCTGAATATAAACGAAATGAACCCCGCATTCAGAAAGACGGTTAATCAGCCGTGCTGATAGTTCGACATTCTCACTTAAGAGAACGACTCCTTCATCTGAATAAATCTTTTTGGCTAATTGCATACCTGGTCGGCACATCTGTATGGGCAATAATCGCATCGTATCGACCCCTGCCTTGCATCCATTAATTGGTAATTTCGAGCATAATCCTCGTAAGTTTAATGTAAGGGATTTATGGGAAAAGAGCAACAACAGATTCGTCAAACATCGACAATACCTGTTATTTTTCTCATCTCATGACGAAAATCCAGAACAACGCCGCGAGAATGAAGCGATAGATAGCAAAATGAGTGAGCTTGATCTTCTGAATGAAGCGCAGGAACAATATAATGACGAGCCATGCTACTACGAACGAAACGAGGAAGCCGACGATGAAGAACATTAGGTTGTCGCCTTCAATGTATTTGTAGTTATCAAGCATTTCGTATCCTGTCGCAGCGACCATAATAGGTATCGCCATCAGGAAGGAGAAGTCCGCAGCCGCTTTATAGCTTGTTCCTGTCAGCATCCCCCCTGCGATCGTTGAACCCGAACGGGAGAAGCCCGGCCAGAGAGACAAGCATTGCAGCAGTCCGATCATGAATGCCTGTTTATAGGAAATATCGTCCATCGTCTCAGCAACGACTTTCACTCGGCGTGTTCGATTCAGCCATTCCGCTACGATCATATAGATACCGCCAACTACGAGTGAGAAGAGCACCGGCGCCTGGTTAAAGCCTTCGCCTTTAATGATGTCTTTCAGTAATAGAGCGAGCCCCATTGCCGGAACGATACCGAGCGCTACGTGAATAAGATTCAACTTGCGGCGCTTTAATGCGCTACGTCCAGCAGACAGCGTGCCAAGAGACTGCTGCTTGCGCGAAAGGCCGAATAGATCAAGAATCCGGTTCCAGTAAACGATAGCCATTGCTAGTATCGCGCCGAGCTGAATGACAATCTCGAAAGTAACGATCGCTTGATCGTCCGAAGCAATGTCAAGCAGCTTGTTCGTTAAGATCATATGCCCGGATGAAGAAACCGGCAGAAACTCTGTCAAGCCTTCTACAATTCCTAAAATAACCGCATGAATAATGTTTTCCATAAGATCCTCCTGCATCTGAAACAATATCAATCTTACGTTAACCCTTTAAATTTATACTGATTGCCAGCGTGTACGGCGGCTATCGGCAATTGCTTCTGTATCTTGAAGCTCTTCCTCTAATACGCCCCTAATAAACTCCGGCAAGTAATAGGCGATATCCAGCCCATTCTTCATCTTCTCATAGCCGATGCCGAACGTGAACATGTCGATCGTTCCGACGACATACAGCTTATCTTCCAGTAACGGTTCTCCGTTCACGAGGACCGTAACGATTTTATTAAACGCCGGATTGTCCGGCATATACTCGATCGTCAATCCGTCTACAGCAAGAGTGCCGAGGACAAGCCCGCGGAAGCCAAAGCCGCGAATCGGCTTGTCGATATACTCCGGCAGCAACGCTTCTTCGAGCGACAGGCGGATCATCGTACCACTCAGCTGCATCCGGCACGGATTAATCGGCGACGGGCACAGCGCGTGCAAGTCGCCTGCTGTCACTTCGCCTGCTGCGAGGCCGCGGAGCAGCTGCCCCGCGTTGACGATGCCGATATCGGCTTTCGTCCAGCGCCTTAGGCCCGCAGCGAGCAAATTACCAAGCGGCGACTCCCGCTCTGGCGTGAGCGCCAGCGGCGCGTCCAGCACGGCGACGATCCGGCTAAGACGGCGTTCGCCTTCCGCCTTGAAACCACCAATAATAGCTGTCGCCTCTAGCTGCAAGGCGCGTGCTTCCATCGATGTACAAACTGCTTTGAACCTTGGCCGCTTCAGGGCAGAATCGAACCAAATATCGACACGTCCCATATACTCGCCGAACTTCCCGGCAGCACACACATGCGTAGATCCAATCACTTCCGCCTCTTCAAGCAGATGATGCGTGTGACCGCCTAATATTAAATCAATGCCGGGGATCTCCTGCGCCATCCGCCGGTCAAGCGTAATCCCGAGATGCGACATGATAATTAGCACATCTACATGAGAGCGGAGCTGCTTCACTTGCTCAGCGACTTCATGAAGCGGATCAGTAACAACCCAGCCGAGCAGACCATAGAAATCTACGAATGCTGCGGACACACCAATTAAACCGAAGCGTATCCCTGCCTTGTTGATTATGGTAGAGGGCCTCATCCACGAAGGTCGCTGCTTCGTATCCGCATTGAAGAAGTTCGCGCACACCGTTTGAAATCGGGCATGCTTGCCAAACGCTTCATCCAACTGCTCCTGTGTAAACGTTAGCCCTTCGTTGTTGCCAATTGTAACGGCATCGTAGCCGGCATCATTCAATAACGCAATATTCGCAAGACCATCGCTTGCTTCCGTTTCAACCCGCATCCGGTCCATGTGATCCCCGATATCCAAGGTGAGCACATGCTCGGCTCCATGAGAGCTCCGTATTTCTTCTATATACGCGGCCATCCTGGCGGCCTGCTCCAAGCGGCTGTGAATGTCGTTGCTATGAAGCAGCACGACGTCTGGCGCATTCGTTGCTAATTCGTTCATGCTGGCCTCCCGCTTATAAGGGACTATCGCTTCATTCGCATTTCATCTGGTGTAAATGTAGATTTAAAGCCGTATGAGGCTTCGCCACGATTACCTTCATCATGCAGCAATCGGAAGACAATGACGCTTTTTACATTTAAGCATTCACTGGAACCATTCGGCACATACAGCCGTACTGGACCGCCTTTTGGCAGCGGCGCGCCATCTACTGCGAACTGAACCGCTGCATCCTTCAGCTGCTCCCATGGAATAAGCGCCTCGAACGTATCGACGGCTTCCACTTTCAGATGCGTCGGCAATGGTGCATCTTCAGCCACGCCTTGCCCGCTGCGGAACGCGCTGAGCCATTCCGCGAAGTCAAACGCTTCCCCAGTACCGCCTATAACCCGCTCTGACAAAGGGAAGACACGGCCTGCAAGTGAGGCCATGTCCTCCGGAGTTACAGCAATCGCTTCCTGCCCGATATATGCGATTGAAATCTTCTTCGTCTCTGCTTGCTCCGTCATGGCAATCCCTCGCTTCTTTTCAAATACGATTACTCGCAGTTAGCCGCCGATCTGGGACATGCGCCGCGTCGTTGGCTCATGGCTCTGAGCATCGCCTGCCAGCTTCTCCGCCATCTCATGATTGAGCGGCTTAATATCCATCGCACGCAGGAACACCTTCTCAAGCTCATCAGGGTTGCCTAGCGCCGGCTTTACATTCAACTCATCGACCCAATAGAGACATGGCTTGATGCTGCCGTCAGCCGTCAAGCGAAGCCTGTTGCATCGTTTGCAGAACTGGTCGCTGATTGGATGAATGAGACCAAAAGTCCCTTTACCGCCTGCAATTCGATAGTCCTCGGAAGGACCGTTGCCTAGGATCTCACTGATTCGCTCTACGCTGAGACCAATCTCGCTTGCAATCTCAAGGACTCGCGACAGCGGCAAATAATGATTGCGCCAATTGTCATCCGCATGACCAATTGGCATGTATTCGATAAACCGTACATGAAGCGGCTGCTCGGCAGCCATCTTGAGGAATGAGGCGATTTCGTCCTCGTTGACGCCTTTTAACAGCACACAGTTTAGTTTGATCGGCGCGAAGCCAACTTTTGCAGCCGCTTCAATGCCCTGCATCACTCGGTGCAGATCACCACGGCGCGCAATAAACTTGAAACGTGCTGGATCCAGCGTATCGAGGCTAATATTGACTCGATTGAGGCCTGCAGCTCGCAATGCCTCCGCTTGGTCCGCAAGCAGTACCCCGTTTGTTGTTAGTGAAATATCCCGAATGCCGGGAATGCTTGAGAGCTGGCCGATTAATTCCGCCAAGCCCGGACGCACAAGCGGCTCTCCTCCAGTAATCCGCAGCTTGGCAATCCCTAGCTTAGCTCCAACGCGAACGATTTCTGTAATTTGGTCGTAGCTGAGTAAGTTTTCCGCAGGCTCGAATTTCATGCCTTCCTCAGGCATACAGTACAGACAGCGCAAATTGCACCGATCGGTCACTGAGATGCGCAAATAATCGTGCACACGCCCAAAACGATCCGTTAATGCAGCCATAGCCCTCACTCCTTTCCATGCCATCAAAGTGCTAAAGTCTCTATACTCTAGCATAACATTTTTAAACCCATTATGGTATGCTATGGAGACCATTAACATTAAGATCCGAGAGGATAAACAACATGTCTGTAAATTGGAATATACATCTGTTTGCTGGATTATCCGAGCGTTTCGGCCAAGCTACACTTTCTTTAACCCTTGAGAAAGCTACACTCACGGTACTCGAGCTGAAGCAAGAGTTTATGAGCCGCTACCCTGCTCACGCTTCACTTCTATCCGTCTCGTTTATGGCGTGTAATCAAGCCTATGCGGTAGATGACCAAACGATTCAAGTAGAAGATGAGCTTGCATTGCTTCCTCCAGTATCGGGGGGCGAAGAGCAGATAATCGACCTAGCCGCTTCTACTGCTGAACAACCCAAATATGTGGTTACAGCCGAGCCATTGTCTGTCGATGCGGTCACTGCGCTCGTCATTGTACCTAACAATGGAGCGGCGCTAACGTTTACCGGCACGACACGCGAATGGACACACGGTGCCCGCACCGTACGCCTTGAATACGAAGCCTATGTCCCGATGGCGGTGAAAACACTCGAACAGATCGGCTCTGAGATTACGGAGCGCTGGCCTGGTGCATTATGTGCCATTGCGCACCGGATTGGACTTGTCGATATTGCCGAGATCAGCGTCGTCATAGCAGTATCAGCGCCTCATCGTGACGCCTGTTATGAAGCAAGCCGCTATGCGATCGAGAGACTTAAACAGATCGTCCCCATCTGGAAGAAAGAAATATGGGAAGACGGTTCCGAATGGAAAGGCCATCAGCAGGGCCCCTGGAACCCGACAACACCGCAACTTTAGTCTTATCAAAAAGCAGTGCTATGGTCGCGATTTTGCGTCTGGAGCACTGCTTCTTTTACACTCTTATTGCCATTTTTCCATTTTATTGCTACCATGGTCTTATCATTTCCTTCATATTTGATGTGCCATTCGAGGTGGATTATGAGAATTCATGTGACCGAGCTTAAAGAGGGAGACATCCTAAGCACCGACATTTTCAACTCTTATGGGCTTCACGTGCTTTCTAGCGGCACAAGCCTGCAAATGAAAGAAATTTCCAAGCTAATTCAGCATCACATAGATTATGTTGATATTGATACGAGGTTATTTACGGAAGTTTCCATTCGAACTATTGAAAGCGGGCTCAGTCCGAAGTGGCTGCCGACCGTAACGCCGATCTATCAGGATGCGGTTAACGGATGTGAACAGCTGTTTCTCGACGCCTATCAGAATGGCGTAATCAATGAAGACGACGTCGATCAAATGTTCCAGCCCTTGGTCGATACGTTCAAGCTCGAACGCGATGTTGTATCGATGCTGCTATTGCTTAATACAAAGGACGATTATACGTATCAGCACTCCGTGCAGGTTGGCATGTTATCCTACTACTTAGCGGGTTGGCTTGGATATGATGAGAAAGAAACGGTGAAGATTGGACAAGCCGGGTTCCTTCATGATATCGGCAAATGTCAAATTACCGACGATATCCTGAACAAGCCATCCAAGCTGTCCAATGACGAATTCGAAATGATTAAGAAGCATACCGTGTACGGACACAAAATCATTATCGAATCGTTTGGCGAATCGATAGCCTCAACGGTTGCGTTGCAGCATCACGAACGAATAGACGGAACCGGTTATCCGAATCGATTAGCAGGCGAGCAGATGGATCCGGTAGCCAAAATCGTTGCCGTAGCCGATGTGTATAGCGCCATGATCTCTTCACGTGTATACCAAAAGAAACGCGACTTATTGATCGTCTTGAGAGAGCTGCATCGAATGAGCTTCAGTGAACTTGATCCACACACGGCGCACACATTCATCAAGCATATGATCCCAAATTTCATCGGCAAACAAGTCGAGCTTGTCTCCGGTGAGACCGGAACGATTGTTATGACGCATCCAACGGATTACTTCCGCCCTCTTATACGCGTCGAGGATCAATTCATCGACCTGTCTATCGAGCGCGATCTGGAAGTAAAACATATTACGATATAGAAGTCACTACCCCCTAAATCCCCCTAGGAGGGGACCCCAAGGGTTACCAACCCTCTGGATACCCGGAAGGTTTGGCGGAAGGAGCTGCTTATTGCAGCTCCTTTTCAACGTCGTGCTTGTGCTCGCTTTCTCGTCCCTGTCGGGACACGCTACACATTTTGGCGCAACTGCTTGTTATAAAAAAAACAAAACTCCGAACCGTAAGCTGCATCGAGCAGCGTGGTTCGGAGTTATTTGTTTTTGCTTTTACCACTACGGTTAAACAAGAGCGGAGCAGGTCGAATGATTCTGAAGAAGCGTCAGCGTACGCCTTTGTACTCGGTTTCCAACTTTATAAACTTGTTCAAGGAATCCGAGTACAACAGCGATCGTAAGAACATCCAACATGCGCAGCGGAAATGTTTAACCAATCGAGCCTTCCATTTCGAACTTGATGAGACGGTTCATCTCAACCGCATATTCCATCGGCAATTCTTTCGTGAATGGCTCGATGAAGCCCATAACGATCATTTGTGTCGCTTCCGCTTCACTCAGACCGCGGCTCATCAGGTAGAAGAGCTGATCCTCGGATACCTTGGATACGGTCGCTTCGTGCTCAAGCGTAATGTTGTCGTTCATAATTTCGTTGTACGGAATTGTGTCCGAAGTCGACTCATTATCAAGAATGAGCGTATCGCACTTGATGTTCGCTTTGGAGCCTTCGGAATTTCGGCCGAACGACGCCAAACCACGGTAAGTTACTTTACCACCGTGCTTACTGATCGACTTCGATATGATTGTCGAAGTTGTATCCGGTGCAAGGTGCGTCATCTTCGCGCCTGCGTCTTGGTGCTGGCCTTTGCCCGCTACTGCGATCGACAGAACCATACCTTTCGCGCCGCGGCCTCTGAGCACAACTGCTGGATATTTCATCGTCAACTTCGAACCGATGTTGCCATCAACCCATTCCATCGTCGCGTTCTCATCTGCAACCGCACGCTTTGTAACGAGGTTGTAGATGTTCGGCGCCCAGTTCTGGATCGTTGTATAGCGGCAACGAGCGTTCTTCAGTACGAGAATTTCAACGACTGCGCTGTGAAGCGAGTTCGTGCTATAGATCGGAGCTGTACAGCCTTCTACATAGTGAACGAAGCTGTCTTCGTCCGCAATAATCAGTGTACGCTCGAATTGACCCATGTTCTCGGAGTTGATTCGGAAGTAAGCTTGCAGCGGAATTTCACACTTCACGCCTTTTGGCACGTAGATGAAGCTGCCCCCGGACCATACCGCACTGTTAAGCGCTGCGAACTTGTTGTCCGCTGGCGGGATGATTGTTCCGAAGTATTCTCTGAACAGCTCTGGATAATCGCGAAGCGCAGAGTCCGTATCCGTGAAGATAACGCCTTGCTTCTCGAGATCCTCTTGCATGCTGTGGTAAACAACTTCAGATTCGTATTGAGCGGATACACCTGCGAGGAACTTCTGCTCCGCTTCAGGAATACCGAGCTTGTCGAACGTTTCTTTAATTTCAGTTGGAACCTCTTCCCAAGTCTTGCCTTGCTTCTCGGAAGGACGAACATAGTACTGGATATCATCGAAATCCAGATCATCCATGTTGCCGCCCCACTTCGGCATCGGCATCTTGTAGAATTGCTCCAACGATTTCAAACGGAACTCAAGCATCCATTCCGGCTCGCCTTTAATTTCCGAGATTGTACGAACAATCTCAGGCGTCAGCCCTTTACCAGACTGGAAAATCGCCTTATGCTCGTCGCGAAAGCCATATTTATAATCTTCTAAATCAGGCATTTCCTTTGCCATAAGTAAAAGCCTCCTATCGTACGCGGTCACCCGCGTGATTATTGATTCTGATGTTCAATTCCTTTGCGCAGTGCGTTCCAGGAGAGTGTTGCACATTTGATTCTAGCCGGGAACTTGCTGACGCCAGAGAGAGCTTCGATATCCTCAAGCTCTTCAAACTCAGCAGGTTCGCCTTTGATGAAGGTGGAGAAACGTTCAGCAAGCTCAAGCGCTTCCTCCGTCGTCTTACCAGTTACTGCTTCGGTCATCATGGATGCCGAAGACATGCTGATCGAGCATCCTTCACCTGTAAATTTGGCCTGCTTGACGATGCCTCCTTCCACTTGAAGCTGTAGGCTGATGCGATCGCCGCAGGTCGGGTTATTGAGGTTGACCGTTACCGATTCCTCATCCAGCGTTCCGCGGTTGCGTGGATTTTTGTAATGATCCATGATCACGCGGCGGTATAAATCATCCAATTCCATGACCGAAGAACTCCTTTGTTTGCGTAAGGCCATCGACCAGACGGTCAACGTCCTCTTCGGTATTGTATAAATAAAAGCTTGCTCTAGCCGTAGAAGAAACATTCAGATAGCGCATGAGAGGCTGGCAGCAGTGATGTCCGGCACGAACGGCAATGCCCTTCGTATCAAGCACAGTCGCAACGTCATGCGGATGAACATCATTCAGGTTGAACGTTACAAGACCAGCGCGGTTCTGCTTAGGTCCAAAGATCGAAATGCCATCTATCGTGCTCAAACGGTCATAAGCGTAAGACGCAAGCTTGTGCTCATGCTGTTCGATTGCATCAAGGCCAATTTCGTTCAGGAAGTCAATCGCTGCGCCGAGGCCGACTGCGCCTGCAATGATCGGTGTGCCGCCCTCGAACTTCCAAGGAAGCTCTTTCCAGGTCGAATCGTGCAGATCAACGAAATCAATCATTTCGCCGCCGAACTCAATCGGCTCCATCGCTTCAAGCAGCGCTTTCTTGCCATACAGTGCACCGATTCCGGTAGGAGCACACATCTTGTGGCCGGAGAATACGTAGAAATCACAATTGAGATCACGAACGTCCACCTTCATATGCGGTGTGCTTTGTGCCCCGTCGACAACCATAACAGCGCCGTTCTTGTGTGCAATCTCTGTAATTTCTTTAATCGGATTTACAACGCCAAGCACGTTCGAAACATACATCACAGATACGACCTTCGTACGTTCTGTAATTGTCGCTTCCACGTTCTCAAGCTTGATAGAACCATCTTGCTCAAGCGGAATATATTTAAGCGTCGCGCCGGTTGCTTTGGCAACTTGCTGCCAAGGGATGAGATTGGAGTGATGCTCCATCTGCGTAATGACGATCTCATCACCCTCGCCGCAAACCGCTCTCGCATAACTCGAAGCGACAATGTTTAGCGCTGTTGTAGTACCGCGTGTGAAAATAATCTCCTGCGGACTTGCCGCATTCAGAAACTTCGCTACTTTCTCACGCGCGCCTTCGTAAGCATCCGTTGCTCGCGAACCGAGCGTATGAACGCCGCGGTGCACATTTGCATTGTCATGCTCATAATAGCGGTTAACGGCATCAATGACGGAACGCGGCTTCTGTGAAGTCGCCGCGCTGTCCAAGTAAACGAGCGGATGCCCGTTTATCGTTTGATGAAGGATCGGAAATTGCTCCCTGATCGCTTGTACATTCATCCTTCCAGCTTCCTTTCCAGCAGACGCTGGAGCTGTTCTCTGACCGCATCAACCGGAATTTCCGAAACGACTGGGGCCAAGAAACCATATATAATTAAACGCTCCGCTTCCGCTTTTGAAATACCGCGGGACATGAGGTAGTACACTTGCTCCGGGTTCACTTGACCGACGCTTGCTGCGTGTCCGGCTTTAACATCATCTTCGTCGATGAGCAGAATCGGATTCGCGTCGCCGCGCGCTTTCGGGCTCAGCATGAGAACTTTCTCTGTCTGGAACCCACCCGCCTTCGTAGCGCCTTTCTCGATCTTCGTAATGCCATTGATGATCGCAGTCGCTTGCTCTTTCATGACGGCACGAGTTACCATGTTGCTCTCTGTGCTGCGTCCGAAGTGAACCGCGCCTGTTGTCAGACTCATCTGCTGATTACCTGATCCGATACTGATGACTTTCGCATCAGAGCTCGAGCCATTGCCCTTCATAAGGGATTGCGTATCGGACAAAGTGTGGCCGTCATGCAGATCGCCGATAACCCACTCGACACGGCCGTCATTCTCAACGACAGCACGGCGAATAGTTAGATCTACTACATTATCTGCCATATGGTGCACCGTTGCATAACGTACAGTTGCACCAGGCTTCACGATGACTTCCACAATCGTCGGCTTCGTGATCGCAGCTGCAGCATCGCTGTATGTGCTCACAACATTGTCAACGTAAGTGACACGGCTGTGACTGTCTGCAACGAGCAGAACGCGTGGAGCGAAAGCAGCCGAAGCATCGTCGCTGATGAACAGCGCTTGTAGCGGCAATTCAACTTCCACGTTCTTTGGTACGTATAGGAACACCCCGCCATTCCAGATCGCGGAGTGGAGTGCCGTCAATTTGTTCTCATCCTGAGGTACCACACTGAACAGATACTTTTTCACAAGGTCGCTGTGTTCACGAGCAGCTGTCTCCAAGTCAGTGAAGATAACGCCCTTCGCTGCAAGCTCAGCGGATAGTTTGCGAAGCACGCATGAGGAATTGCGCTGTACAACAAGTCCAGCCTGATCCTGTGCCGCCAATTCGCGAACTGTTTCAGGAAGCTCATCTACGGATGCAATCGCAGCTTCTGCCTTATGATTACCAATCGCCGTCAAGTTCCAGCGGCTGATACGGACCTTCTCCGGGGTCGGCCATTCCAGCGTTTCAGCCAGCTCGGCGCCCTTCGTTCTTACTTCTTCAAGCCATGCCGGCTCGCCTTTGCTTTGCGATAAAGCAGAAACTGTCTGGCGGTTAACCGGAGTTGATAGTTGTGTACTCATTTCACTTGCTCCTCCTCCGATTAAACCTGTCCGACTGTTTCGTCTACGATGCCGAGTTCTTCTTTCACCCAATCGTAGCCTTCGCTTTCCAGACGCTCAGCGAGCTCTGGTCCGCCGGACTTCACGATGCGACCTTGCATCATAACGTGAACGAAGTCTGGTTTAATGTAGTCGAGCAACCGTTGATAGTGCGTGATGATCAAGAAGCCGCGATCTTCGGAACGCATAGCGTTAACGCCGTTCGCAACGATTTTCAAAGCATCGATATCAAGACCCGAGTCAATCTCGTCAAGAATAACGATAGACGGATCAAGCATCATCATTTGAAGAATTTCGTTACGTTTCTTCTCGCCGCCGGAGAAGCCTTCGTTCAAGTAACGGTGCATGAACTCTGGGTTCATCTCAAGCTCTTTCATCTTGCCTTCCATTAGGCGGATGAATTTGATCAGCGAGATTTCCTTGCCTTCTTCACGGCGTGCGTTAATTGCACTGCGAAGGAAGTCGGAGTTCGTTACGCCGCTAATTTCGCTTGGGTATTGCATAGCCAGGAACAGGCCTGCGCGAGCGCGCTCATCTACAGCCATCTCCAGCACATCTTCACCGTTCAGCGAAACTTCCCCGCTCGTTACTTCATATTTAGGATGACCCATAAGCGAAGACGCGAGCGTACTTTTACCAGTACCGTTTGGTCCCATGATTGCATGAACTTCGCCACCTTTAATTTCTAGGCTAAGGCCTTTCAAAATTTCTTTACCGTCAATGGCCGCTTTGAGACCATCGATCTTAAAATGTGTTGCCATGGTAAACTGCTCCCTCCAGATGGTTACGACGAATGTCTCTGCCCTGCACGAACGAAACCCGCCTCAGTAAAGGCGGTAATTTCTGAAATGCATTTATTGAAACAATTCCTCTTTTATAATTATTCTAAATTGATTCTCAGTGATTCTCAATTATATATTAGTATAGTTTTCGTTCGAAATCAATGAGCCTGCACCTTCAATCACGCCCAGCTTGTACAGATTACCGCACAATCTTGCTGCGTATCTGCTCCACCTGCGCCTCAAACTCCTTGTCACTCAAGACAGGTTGCGCTTTCACGCCTTCGAAAGTATGGCCAAGATCCACCCATGATTTGCATCCGTTAAAATGGTCTTGCATCGGCAGTAGAACTGGCCGCTCCAGCTTGCTTACCCGAAGCAGCAACAAATGCAGCGGTTTCGTCTTCTTCCATTTGAGCCTCTCATCTGCGAAAGTATCTGTCCAAATATGATACTCATCTAACAGACGAAGTGTGTCCTGATCGAGAATCTCGATGTCGTCCACGGCTTCCGCGACTGCGTTAATCTCAACCGTTGCCGCATTCGGCTGCCATGACGCCATCAGCTCACGCACATCGTCCCGATACGGCTCCTTGAGCAGCTCAGGCCGCTGATGCTCGTAAGCGGGCATTAGATAGAAACGAGGTGCCTTTAGCTGAAAATCTCGCGTTTCCTCCGCGATGCCGCCTTTGCGTAGGACGATAATTTGTTTCCCCTCGGTCAACGCTTTCACCGCGACCGCCCACTCTTTAAGCGCGACCGGCTGCTCTTGATCGAATCCATTATTCACTTATTTCCCCTCCGTTTCATCGCAATAACATCCATTATAGCAAATCCAGGTGTTCGAAAGCGAAAAAATTCGCTATACTATACATATTTGCGGATCAGCCTACACATGGCAGTCTAGCTCGAATCATTATTACGACCCGGAGGTGTGCTATAGATGTCTACGTATCATCCGTTAAACGAAGCAGAAGCGATCGAAATCGCTCGTACGCTTGATGGTGTTTTTGCCCCAGGCGCTGAGCTGAAATGCCGTGAAATCGGCGATGGTAACTTGAATTTGGTGTTCCATATTTCCGATCCAGCAACGGGCAGCAGCATTATTATGAAGCAGGCACTCCCTTATGCCAAAGTAGTCGGAGAATCATGGCCGCTCACGCTCGACCGCGCGCGTATTGAGAGTGAAGCTCTTATTCTCGAAGGCAAGCTTGCTCCAGGACTTGTTCCATCCGTATATCTATACGACAAGGACCTTGCGCTAACGATAATGGAAGACCTCAGTGACCATGTCATCATGAGGCAGGGACTGATTAATGGCGGACGTTATCCGCTGTTTGCCGATCATATCTCGAGCTTCATGGCGCAGACGCTATTTTATACCTCGGATCTTGGACATAATCAACAGGAGAAGAAGCTGCGCATGGCAAGCTTCATCAATCCAGAGCTTTGCAAAATCACCGAAGATCTTATCTTCGACGACCCTTATACGAATGCCGATACGAACAGCTTTGAAGATTCGATTCGCGATGCAGCGGAAGCTCTCTGGAATGACGGCGAGCTCCATCTTGAAGTAGCTCTGCTCCGCGAGAAATTCCTGACACAATCGCAGGCGCTGCTCCACGGTGACTTGCATACAGGCAGCATCTTCATCACACCGGAATCGACGAAGGTTATCGATCCAGAGTTCGCCTACTATGGCCCAATGGGCTTTGACATCGGCGCCGTTATCGCCAACCTGCTGCTGAACTATGCGGCACGCGAAGGACGCGACAGCGACGAGGCGCAGCGTGAAAAGTACCGCGCCTACTTGCTAGAGACGATCAAGAACGTATGGAACCAGTTCCACAGTAAGTTCCTTGCTCTGTGGGATGCGCATGGCGTTGACCGCCTAGCTGCGGCTGCTCCAGGCTACAAAGCGAACTACATGCAGCGCCTGCTGCAGGACACGATCGGTTTCGCAGGCTGCAAAATGGTTCGCCGTATCGTAGGTCTTGCCCATGTGGCGGACATTGATAAGATCGAAGATGCAGCTGCTCGCGAGCGCGCACAGCGACTAGCGCTCAGCATCGGCAAATCACTCATTAAGCAGAGTCGCAAAGCCGCTACTATCGATGAGCTTATCGATACGGCTCTCTCGGCTTCGACTGCTGTTAAGGCATAAAAGAAAGGTAGGAATCCACTAACTATGACTACAGAAACAACGAGCTATAAAGGTTTACAATCCGTCATTTGGGCTGGCGTGAAATTGGATTTGCTCGATCAGCGTCTTCTGCCGGAAGAGATTGTCTATCTTCCACTTGTAACGACACAAGATGTATGGGAGGCCATTCGCCATCTGAAAGTACGCGGAGCTCCAGCAATCGGCATTGCCGCTGCATATGGCGTTGTGCTCGGTAGCCGAGATGCTAGCGAGGCTGGTGCCTGGCTGACAGCTGTGAAAGAAGCAGCTGCGCACCTTGCCACTTCCCGCCCGACAGCCGTGAACCTGTTCTGGGCGCTTGATCGGATGACTGCACGCGCGAATGCTCTTGCCGCAGGCGACAGTGATCTCGCTGCATGCAAGGAAGCACTCCTGCAAGAAGCGATTAATATTCAGAGCGAAGACGAAGAGACGAACCGCCTCATCGGCGAGCATGCACTTACGCTATTCCAAGACGGTATGGGCGTCCTGACACATTGCAACGCTGGCGGACTCGCAACAGCGAAATATGGCACAGCGCTCGCACCTTTCTATCTCGCATTGGAGCAAGGCATCCATCTGCGCGTGTTTGCGGACGAGACGCGTCCGGTCTTGCAAGGCGCTAGACTGACAGCGTTCGAACTGCAGCAAGCAGGCGTTGACGTTACGCTTATCTGCGACAACATGGCCGGCATGGTCATGAGCAAAGGCTGGATCGATGCCGTTATCGTCGGTACAGACCGCGTTGCCGCAAACGGCGATGTTGCGAACAAGATCGGCACTTACAGCGTTGCTGTTCTTGCCAAAGCACATGGCATTCCGTTCTATGTCGCTAGTCCGCTCTCGACGATCGATCTGAACACGCCTTCCGGCGCGGAGATCCCAATTGAAGAGCGCCACGCAGAAGAAATTACAGAAGGTTTCGGCAAACGGACAGCGCCAGTTGGCGTCAAAGTGTTCAATCCAGCTTTCGACGTAACGCCAAGCGAATATGTAACAGCAATTATTACGGAGAAAGGCATTGTAAAGCCTCCGTATAACGTGAACCTCAAAAATTTGTTTAACAGCTAATTCACGCTTCAAGCAAATAAATAAGGGTCGCCCAGCTAACAGCAAATGCTGTTGCATGAGGCGGCCCTTTATTAATGTTGATCGTTCTATATCATTAACAGCAGCGCGTCCGCGCCTTTCATGCCGGGCTTTATGCCAAGCGCCTCCGCTGCGCTTGTCACTGACTCAAGCGGCGCAGCCATCAGCTCTTCCAGCGTTTTGACACCGACTGCACGCCCCGCAATAATGCCTCTATCTTTCAACCGTTCATTCAGAAGCGAGACATCGAGTGCTCCGCACATAATGTAGCCTTTATCCGTCGTCACCGCAAGCAAAGTTGTTTTGGGCAGAAGCACTTCTACGCCAAGAACAGTTGTATTGTCTGCGAGCACAATTGGAACCATCCGCATCAAACGAAAACCACCTCCTTCTAACCGCCAGCCGCACTTTTGCTCATCGTTATATTTTCCTTTTCACTATATGCTCGCGCTTGCTAGTGAGTGTTGGCGTCAGCCTGACCAACGCGCCTGCTTTTTACTGCAAAAAATCAATTCGGGACACTATAATATTGGTAGCGATAATGATATAGTTAGAATACTTTATGACGTCATGGAGTGGCACAATGAATCAATCAGATAAACTTCAAAAGCAAACATCCGCTCATTTATTCAATGTTGACATTCTCGTGCAAGGTGACAGCAACGCGATTGCGATGGAAAGGCTGCTTCATGCGCTGAACCAAGCGGGATTTGCGGATTTTCGCATTCAATCCGGCATTGAGCTTGGCCGCCTGATCGAGACGCTTGAAACAAGCGCTGCGAATAAGCCGAAGGACACTAAAGCATCGAAAGCAGGCCAGAAAGCTGAAGCTGCCGCAGCGGCTCCTGAATCTAATTTGACCTTTAGTACGGAACGAATTAAGGCTTGTATCGCTGAGAACCGTTTAATCCGGCTAACGGCGAACAAAGGCTTCGGGAAGAAGCTAAGCATGCCTTGCCGCATCATTAACCTGGATGAAGCGTCACAGATGATAACCGTCTACCATGTCGATGAGAAGCAGGTCTATGCGTTTACGCTTCTCGAAATTGAAGAGTTTGTATAAGACGATCCTTGAAGCCGAGCCTGCGCCGAATAAGCGCACTTGGCTTTTTCTTTTGCCACAATGCAAGGACTTTCGACATAGGTATTGATAATCATGTCGTCTGCTGTCAAAATAAGTGGAAGAGTTTAGGAGCCATTTCTATCCATTTTGGCGATCAAAGGAGACTTCATCTATTATGCGTTCTTTTTCTGTCCGTTCTCAAATCATACTACTCATCGCAGTAGTCCTGTTGGCGCCAATTACCGGTATAGGCCTCTACTATTATCATTCCATCACATCGAAGCTTGAGGTCATGGACCGCGGGGCTACCGACGAATCTGCCGCATCCGTAGAAGGAATGCTCACGATTCTCTCTTCTCATGTTATGGATGTAACCGTTACCAATTCCCACTGGGGAGACTACCGAACCGCGATGCTCACGCATGATCTCGAATGGATTACAGACAACGTGGCCGGCGCGGTCGATATTATTCCGAATTTGGATTTTACCGTTTCGGCTGACTATGACGGCAACGTCGTGCTTCAGAGCGGCGACGTAGCGGATTTCATGGTTCCGAACATCAGCAAGCTCGGCATTGTGCAGAAAGCGAAGGCAGACGGGGATTTCTCTGGACTGCTTGTAACAAACAAAGGCATTGCGTTCATTGCCGCATCAAAAATAACTGACGAAGAGAACAAGCTCTCCTCTCCCGGCGTACTCATCTTTGGCCGACTCCTTAATGCAGACGCATTGTCGGGCATTGCCAGTACAGTCGGCGTCGATGTATCGTTCTACTCGAAGCTTGGCGATACAGGCTGGATTGATTCGGACAAGACTGGAGTTAAAGAAGCTGCTGCCGCTGAAAAGCTCTATGACGATCAGATGAAATCGAATTCGCCGGGACACCCGATCATTGCGAGCTTGAATCAAGCTGACCATCCTTATAGCGTCAAAATGTTATCGGTAACCGACTATGCAGGCAAACCGATCGGCGTTTTATCGGTAGCCAGAGAGCTGCGTGTCAGCTCGGAAGTTGCATCGGGCTTAAGTAAGCTGAGTCTACAAGCAGGTGCTGCCGCTCTCATTCTGATCGCGATTATCGGCTTCTTCATCGAACGCCGGATCATTACACCGCTCAAACGGATCCATGCCTATTTGAAGCAAGTCGCAGAAGGCCGCTTGTCGGCTCAAGCTCCGGCAGGCGAATTGAAGCGCCGCGATGAAATCGGATTTATTACCGGTACACTGCAAACGACAGTATCCGATCTGCACGGCATTGTGAAAGGCATCGAAACGACGTCTACCTCCGCCTCTGGAACTGCAGCTGTCTTGTCAGGCGAGACCGAGGAAACTAGGGCAGGCATCGGACAGATCGTGGATCATATGCACATGCTGACCGAAGGCGCTGAAGCCCAGCTCGTGGGCGCGGCAAGCGGTACGAAAGCGATGTCCGGCATCGCAGACGGCATTCAACAAATCTTTGAGCGTACGATTTCGGTTACGCATAGCGCGACGGAGTCGACCGGATTCGCTGAGGATGGCCGCACTAGCATCAATAATGCTGTCGTACAGATGAACCATGCAAGCGGTTCTGTGCAACAGGTCGTGAATGATATGCAGAAGCTGGAGAAGCATTCGGAGTCCATCGTAGAAATTGCCGAATGGATTGGCAAGATCGCGTCGCAGACGAATATTCTTGCTTTGAACGCGAACATCGAGGCTTCGCGAGCAGGCGAGCATGGGAAGGGCTTTGCGGTTGTAGCGGATGAAGTGCGGAAGCTAGCCATGCAGGCAGGTGAAGCAGCTAGTCAAGTGCAGGAGCAAGTGACGACGATTCGCGAGCAGATCGAGGTTACTGTCGCTCACATTGAGCAGGGGCATATCGAGGTTAGCGAAGGCACACAGCTCGTTCAGACCGCCGAGCATTCCTTCTCTCGCATCGCCGATTCGATCACTTCCATGAATGTAATGTTGCAGGAAGTGGCGGCGGCTACAGAGGAAATGACTGCCGGCAGCCAAGAGATGGCCGCGATGGTCGAACAGACTGAAACCGTATCGCGCAATGCAGCGCAATTAACAAAAGAGGTGTCCCGCATCGCGGAAGCTAGAGCAGCCTCCGTGAACCGAATCACCTCTGTCATGAGTGAATTGAACGAACAGATTCAGGAGCTGGGTAGTAGCGTAACCCGTTATTCCTGATTGCTCTTCGCTTTCCAAATTGCATAAGCAGCCATTCCCCACGCCACAATAAAGGCAAGGCCTCCAAAAGGCGTAATGATTCCCAACGGTTTGATGCCAGACAAGCTAAGCGCATACAAGCTGCCCGAGAATAAGAAGATGCCGGTATGCATCAGCCGGGCAGCCCAGCGAATGCCGCGCTGTTGACCGATCCGGTCAGAAGCAAGCGCGATAAGTAGAAGTCCGATACCGTGGTACATATGATAGCGAACGCCCGTTTCGAATACGTTCAGCATTTCGGCTGTCAGCCGATCCTTCAAGCCATGTGCTGCGAATGCGCCAAGCACAACAGCAACAAGGGCATGGATGGCTCCATAAGCGCCATATTTATTAAACATGTCCTTCTCCTTCCTTTCTGAATCCTATGATGTCTAAGTATGATTGGAACGATAGCAAACGATTGATAACGTGGATAAAGGAGATACCTTTCGATGAATGAACATGACAATGGACAGCATTACGCGCCAGATCATTTCGATCCGGAGAGGTCAGAAATCACGGCCGTACCAGTCAGAACCCAATCCAAGCTTGGCATAGCGTCATTTATACTTGGACTCATCAGCATTATCGGCTTCATCGTCGCCATCCTAGTTATAACATCATTTATTATGAACCACAACTTTCCCGACATCAACACCTTCAAGAATAGAATAGAAGCGCAAGAGGAAGATCTTGCGGAATATGCACCAGTTATTATGGGCGGACTTATGGTCATTTTGTCGGGCATCGTCGGCATCGTGGGACTTATACTCGGCATTGTCGGTGTCGCTTCAAAGAACAAGCGGAAGGCGTTCTCCATTCTTGGCATCATATTGAATGCAATCCTGCCAGTTGGCCTGATCGGCTTGTTCTTCATCGGCATCATTCTCGGAGGTTCGCAATAATAGTAAAAGTGCCTAGAAGTTACGAAACTTCTAGGCACTTTTTATTGTTTGACTACCACTCTCTATTCGCCCGGCGCGTCAAACGGAGGCGGCTCGTAGCCGGCGCCAAACGGAGCATCAGGGCGATGGAATTCGCCCATCAGCGCACGGCGCACCGGCGTCGTGCGGTCGAGGAACGACTGCGAGTTCTGCAGCCGATCAGACGGCTTCACCCATGGCGGGCTATAAATATAGTGCATCGTGTAGCGGTCATAGTCTCCGTCATGCGCATAAGTCCGGTGCCATACGGCGTTGTGGAACAGCAGGACGTCGCCGGCTTTGGCACAGATGACATGGCCGATGGAGATATCGCCCTTCTCTTTGCGAATCGAATCCGGCATTGGCACTTGCGCGCGATGGCTACCCGGGATCAGCTCCATATTGCCCATTCTCGGCATCGTCTGATCGGTCAGCAGGAACGACGCCCGAAGCTGAAGAAGCGGTATATGAAAGCTCAGCTTCTTGAAGTCGTACGCACCGGAGCCGTCCTGATGCCAGCCGCCCACCGGGCCAAAAGCAGGCTGCTTCGTATTCCAGCCGGACTGCATAATAAAGCGGTCGCCGTAGATACCTCTTACTTTCGGCATCACAGCCGGATGATCCATCAACTTCTCCAGAGCGAGCTCCGTTTCATAACCTCGGCCAACTTGTCCGAACCCATCGGTTCCAGCCGCATCGTGAATGCGCTTGGAAGCTTCCAGACATGCCTGCACTTCTTCTGCACTCAATACGTCAGGAATAATGATGTATCCCCATGATTCAAAAATAAATCGGTCTGTGTCCGTAAGCTCTCCTGGTGCAACTACTGGGTTAAGCATTGAAGCATCTCTCCTAACTCAAGTTCATGATATGGCCTGCCGACTCACGACTGACAATCGGCAGGTATTCACCACTTGCTCAAGGAGCAAACGACAGCCGGATCGTCTCCTTCGTCGACGAATGGCCATCGGATGAAGAAATAGAAATCGCCGTATGAGCAGACTTTTTTAATCGGCATTGTTGTGGTCATTGGAGCAGGTCATCCCTTCCACTGGTTTAGTGTGCTAGCCTTTAACGCCAGCCATTGCATAGCCTTGAATGAAATTACGCTGCAGCAATAAGTAGACGAGGATTGGTGGCAGCATAACAATGGCGGTGAGCGCGAAGAAATCTGGATACATCGGCACTTGGCCGCTGGACATCATCGTTGAGAGCAAACTCGTAACGCCTGTATTGATGACCTGAATGCCCGGGCTGTTAATCGCGACTAGTGGCCATAAGTAGTCGTTCCAGATCGCAATGAACGTCGTAATGACGATAACGGCAAGTACAGCGCGTGTCATTGGGAAGTAGATGCCGAATATCGTCCGGAATACGCCTGCCCCGTCAATACGAGCCGCTTCTTCATATTCAAATGGAATAGACTCCATCGTTTGTTTTACAAGAAAGATCGCCGCTACGTTGACGATACCGCTGCCAAGAAGCAGCGCGCCCCAAGTGTCGATCATGCCGTGTCCGCCCTGCCCCATCCAGTCATTGCCGCCGATAAAAGGAAACCGCGCGAACAGCAAGTAAGTTGGAATAAGCGTCACTTGTCCAGGCACCATCATTGAAGTGAGAAAGATGATGAATACCGTGTCGCGCCCCTTGAAGCGCAGCTTCGTAAACACGTAAGAAGCGATAAGCGACACGAAACAAGTGACTGCAATGTAATAGACACAACGGATAAGCGTGTTGATTAAGTAGTGATAGATCAGCGAGTTATGAATGAGATTCAAATACCGGTCGAGGTGTATCTCCGTCGGGATCGGAATGACGACCGTATTGTAATAGTCTACGTTAGAGCCGAAGGAAGCGAGCACCTGGAATAGAAACGGATAGAACATGATGACGCTTCCTGCAATCAGCAGAAAGTAAATGGCCAATGATTCGAGTTTGCTTCGATGGTTAACCATTTCCTTATGCGTTCCTCCCTCGCTACTTAAGTTTGGTTACGCTGTGAAATGCGATATTGGATCATCGTGAGCACGAAAGTGAAGATCAGCACCATAACCGACGATGCACTCGCCATCCCCATGTTGAAAGACTGAAACGCATCCTGATAAATACGATGTAAAATAATATTGGTATGCCCCTGGGGCCCGCCGTGTGTAAGTAGCTGAACAGGCTCGAAGATCTGGAAGCTGCCGATAATGCCCATAATGGCGATGTACATCGTAATCGGGCGGAGCGACGGAAGCGTGATGTAGAGGAGAATTTTGAATCGCGTTGCGCCATCGACCTTTGCCGCTTCATAGAGCGTGGTGTCGATACCCTGTAGCCCTGCCAAATAAATAATGACGGTTCCGCCAATCCCCTTCCAGATGGAAATGATAATAAGCCAGAAGGTCATCCAGAAGACACTTTGCTGAAAAATAATCGGCTCCATCCCGAACCGCTCCATAATTTTGCGTATTAGGCCGGTAACCGGGTCGAGCAATGCATTGGCGATTTGAGCAACAACCGCGAACGAGACAAGCACCGGCAAATACCATAGCGTACGATAGATGCCAACGCCTGACACTTTCTGATTGAGCAGAATTGCCACGAAGAAACCGATTATCATACAGCCTGCAAGTATGAGCAGACCATACATCCCTGCATGGAGAAGAGTGAGCAAATAGTCGCCCGTCGTGAAGAAGCGATTGAAGTTATCGAAACCGACCCATTTCGGCCATCCGAGTACGCCATTCCATTCTGTAAAGGACAGATAAATGACGAAGAGAACCGGAAATAGCGAAAATACAGCAAAAAAGATGAACATCGGCGCGAGCAGCGAATACCCGACAAAACCGTCGCGGTGACGGTTATAGAACGGGAGGAGGCGCTGCCTCATGGACAATTGGAGGGAAGCCTCCCCGAGCTGTGCCCGGGGAGCCTCGTTCTTATCTGCGACCGTACTCATTTCAGTTGTTCCTCTGCTGTTTTCTGAGCATCCTTCAGCGCAGCTTCAATCGACTTATCTGTCGTCAGCGTAATATCTTGCGCCTTATACCACGCTTCCCAAATTTGCGGGCCGTTCTTGGCGTAAACCGGCAGCGGCGAGCTTTGCTCATTCGATACGATATCATTGAACACTTGCAGCTCTGGATACGTCTTGAGCAAATCCGCATTCTTGCCTGCTTCCATATTCGCCGGCAGACGGCCTGTTGCGTTCGCTTCCATCTCTTGATACTCCTGGCTTGCCATAATCTTGAGGAATTCAACCGCTGCCTCAGGATGCTTGGATTGCTTGAGGCCGTAGAACAGCGTGTTGCCTACGATAACGTTACCAGTTTGGCCTGCTTCAGGCACAGGCAGCGGCGCGAATCCGCAATTGACGCAGCCGTTCGCTTTGCCCCATGCAATATGCCAAGGACCGTTAACGGCAAAAGCAACTTTACCGCTGTTCAGCAGGTTGAAGAATTGCCCTTCGTCTGTCATCGAAGTCGAGCCTGGAGGCGCTGTCTTCGACAAATCGCGGAGGAAGGTAAGTGCTTTCACATTTTCAGGCGAGTCGAACGTAACTTGTGACCAGTCGGAACTCGTGAAGTCACCGCCAACCTGACGCATAAATGGAGCTAGGCGGAAAGCGCCGCCGAGGCCCATATTTTGTACGATTGTGCCATAGTACTTTCCTTTTCCGTTTGCTGTCGCTATCTTGGACATGTCGAGCCATTCATCCCATGTCTTCGGCGGCGTGTTCGGATCAAGACCGACTTTGGCCATGACATCCTTGTTGTAGATAAGGCTGAATACGCCCGTCATCTGAGCAACCGCATATGGCGTGCCATCATGCATCGCTGCTTTCATCGGTCCTGGCGCCAGCTGCGAGGCTACGTCCTCAGGCACTTCCAGCAGAGCACCGATTCGGGCGAACTCCGGAATGAAGTCTTCGCCATCCGCGACATCCGGCGGATTGCCTCCCATGACGGAAACCATGATCGCTTGGCGCAGCGTATCCGCCCAGCCTTTGTCGATATATTTAATCGTAATACCCGGGAACTTCTCTTCCATCTTCTTCTGGATGTAGGCGTAAATTTTGTCCGCTGTCGCATCCTTCGCTTCTGGCATCGCATTCGCCACGTTATGGCTCCATACTGTCAGCTCGAACGGCTCGCTTGCCGGTTTAGCCACCGTATCGTTGCTGCCATCGTCCGTGCTGTCGTTCGTCGTTGCAGCCGTTGAATTCGTATCTTTGGTGGTACTGTTGTTTGTTGTATTGGACGCCTTTGAGGTGTTGGAACCGCTGTCATTTTTATCATTGCTAGAACAAGCTGTAAGTACGAGTGTCAGCACTACGATGATTGATAAGATCGATGAAAACCACTTTCTCCCCTTCATTGACCCATTCCCCTCTCATCTTGTAAATAACACAATATCGCTTGCACATTATAAATCACAGCTGGATCAAAATGACGATGGTCAATCGCCTCAAGGCACCTCCTATATAATTGTATTATATGATATGTCGTCATAATACTTCGAATGCCGAATTGCTGTCAATGACTGCTTTTGTCGAAGTGATAACAACAATATGCTCACTTTGCAATAAGTAATTTGTCGTGTGCGGAGGCAATAAAAAAGAACCTTTCACAAGGTTCTTTATCGTAAATACGGCACGTTATTTGTTTGTGTGCAGAGGCAGCGGCGCCGTGGACAGGCTCGGGACGAGATGCGGCTGCATAATGATTTTACGGTACTTTGTTTCGCTCGATGAATGACCGTGATGTTGCAGCAAATCAAGCAATTGCTCGACTGCCGTTCGTCCAACTTCGTGCTCGTGCTGGTCAATGTAGGTGAAGAAGTTAAACTCCTTACTCGGCGACTGGCTATCAAACGTAACGATCGATAGATCCTTAGGCACTTCTAGACCGAGGAAACGAACAATCTTGTACAGATGCATCGCCATATAGCCATTTAAGGCGATATAGGCAGTGGCAAGCCCGTTCTTGACATATCGGAACAGCGGATGCTGCTGGTCAATTTCAGTCTCATCATGATTGATGTGAAATTCCGTCAGCATGAGGGCTGGATTAATCAGCTCGCCAAGTTCCTTAAGCGCCTTCATATAGCCGGAAACCCGCTGCTCGATCGTTGTCGTTGAGAGCGGCACATCCGAGCAGATGGCAATATCACGATGGCCGAGCTCGTAGAGATGGTTAACCGCAAGGCGCGATGCCTCTACACCGTCTGAGCCAATGAAATGTGTATCAATGCCGGACAAATACCGGTCAATAATAACGAATGGAAACCGATCCAGCTTCAGGCGAAGAATTTCTTCGTTGTACGTTTCCGCATCAGCTGGGAAAATAATAAGGCCTGCGGCACCCATACCAAGCAATTCACGAATCGCTACTGCCTCACGTTCCGTTGAATTCTCCGAGAACATGAGGACGAGGTTGTAGCCCGTCTGCGACAACGCCTTCGTGATGCTACTATTAAGCCGAATGGAGAAAAAGTCGCTTAATTTCGGAATAATTAAGCCGATTATGCGACGAGAGTCCGGTTGCTGAGCGCCTGATAGCGCCGATGAACCGCTGCCGACTGCCGAGTTCTCTAGCGGTTTCTTCATCTCCTGTACATAGCTGCCTTTGCCTTGAATCCGGTGCAGCCAGCCTTCTTTCGCTAGTCCCGTTAACGCGTTTGAAACCGTTATTCGGCTTACATCGAACTTCTCCATCAATTCCTTCTCTGTGAGAATTTTGTCCCCGATCTTCCAGAAACCGGTCGTAATCTGATTCTTTATATATTCCTGAATGACCTGGTAGATTGGTATTCGTCCATCCTGCATACGAACCCTCCTATCCTTTTGTCTTTACACCAATTCTCACCCATATTTGTATAGTTGTATTATAACGAATATAGCATTTTGTGCAAGCGCAGGTTGGACTGATCGCCGGTACTAGGGAAAGTTAGTACTATGTTTTGCATGGACGATGACTATACTGAAGGTAAGAAGCAAGAAAGAGGTGCCGCACATGGATAGAAAGTGGCTGCAGCAAGAAGGACAATCATGGACGCAGAAAGGCATTATTACAACAGAGCAATATCAGCGCATCCTGGCGCTCTACCCTCAGCAGAATCGTGCGATCGGCATTATTCCGCTGCTAGGCAGCATACTTGTCGGGCTCGGAATACTCAGCTTTGTCGCTGCGAACTGGCAGCAGATCCCGCAGCTCATCCGGCTTCTCATCATAGCGTTGACGATGATTGGCTTCTATACATCCGGCGAAGCTTTCCGCAGAAGAAGCCATGAGAAGCTCGGCGTCGCGCTAATCGGGCTCGGCTTGCTGACCTTCGGCGCGGGCATTGTGCTCATCGGTCAAATGTTCCATTTGCAAGCGTATGATGTAACGTCATTTATCGCATGGGGTACTGCAGGGCTTCTGTTAACATGGCTCATTAAGAGCCGCTACCTCTTCATCATCACGCTGCTCATTTTCACCTGCTTACAATGGTATAACGGGACGGAATTCAGCCAGTTCAGCTTCGTTGCTTTTGCGATCATGATCATGGGGCTTGGCTACTATTGGCTGAAAAGACCAAATACGCTGCTCGCGTGGCTGCTCGCCGCAAGCTTCACGATTCAAAGCCTACTGCTTGTGACCGTACATGACTGGGCCTTCTCCTGGTTCTTCATTCCGGTCTGGCTGCTGTATACCGTGATGGATTGGACGAAAGAACGCAAGTCGGTTTATCCGTTCCAAGCGATTCCACTCGTCGCTGCATTCTTGCACAACCTGTTTATCGTCCTGTTCTGGAATGATTCGAACGATTCCTCGTTCTTGAAGGACTTAGCCGCACAGCCCGTTTGGTTCGTGCTTGCACTCGTTCTGCTCTTCGGGTTGTCACTTGCAGGCAAGTACCGTAGCGGCCGACTATCCTCGGGAGTCGACTGGATTCTGGCGCTGCCCTTCTTCTACCTCGCTCATGGTGCGGATGGCGCTTACTTGATTACGCTGTTCCTCTTCTCCCTCTACTTGCTATGGCGGGGCTATGCGGAAGAATGGGCGGTCAAAATCAATCTCGGTACGCTGCTGTTCCTGACGAGCACGATGGCGGCTTACGGCAAGCTAGCATGGGATTTTATGGACAAATCAATCTTCTTCATCATCGGCGGCGTGCTGCTGCTTGTGCTTAGCTGGTTCTTAAACCGGCGGAAGAAACAGTTTTTGACCGAATTGCAGGAGGAGGAGGAACATCGCCATGACGACAAATAACCGCTCTAAGCGTGGCCGCAGCTTCTGGCTTATTGTGGTCGTTGCGATGCAGCTTCTCTTCCTCACCGGCATTGTGCTCTACCACTACTCGGCGCTCTGGGTAGGCAAAGAAATCCGGCTAGAGACCGCTCCCGTCGATCCCCGAGATCAGCTCTACGGAGATTATGTACAGCTCAATTACAAAATTAATAATGCAGATTGGTCGAAGTGGAAGGCCGAGGGGCGGAAGGCGGAGCGTGGCGATAACGTGTATGTGCTTTTGCAGGAATCTGGTGCTAGTGGTTTGTACGAGATGCAGGGCGTATATCGCAGCAAGCCTTCGCACGACGCAGACGAGGCGGTTTTGAAAGGCCGTGTACAATACGTCACCGACGAAACGATTCGTATCCATTACGGGTTTGAGCAGTATTACGTCTCGGAGAATACGGGAAAATCACTTGAGGAGCGCGCGCGTTCAGGCGATCTCGTCGTCGATGTGAAAGCCGCTCCTTGGGGAAGCGCCGCCATTGAAAGAATCGAGCCCTAGTTTACCGTCCCGATTGGCAGATTGCTAGAAGCTCCGCGCTTTTTCGTTCACATAACCGTCCGAGTCTTGAATAGAATGAATAACAACAAGCTTAAACGGTATGAGGAGGTGCTGGAGGCATGGCAGATAATGAGGGAACGCTGTACACCGTGTCGCGTGAGGATTGGTCGCTTCATCGCAAAGGGCATCAGGATCAGGCGAGACATCAACAAAAGGTTCGCGAGGCGATCAAACAGAACTTGCCCGATCTTGTATCGGAAGAGAACATTGTCATGTCCGACGGGAAGCATGTCATTAAAGTACCGATTCGCAGTCTCGATGAATACCGCTTCGTCTATAATTTCAACAAAAATAAGCATGTCGGCCAAGGCGACGGCGACAGCCAAGTCGGCGACGTGCTCGGCGTCGACCCCGCTTCCGCCCAGAAAGGCGGCAAGGGCGAGAATGCCGGCGATCAGCCAGGAGACGATATTGTCGAAGCAGAGATCAGCTTAGCGGAGCTGGAGTCGATGCTCTTCGAGGAGCTGGAGCTGCCGTTTCTGAAGCAGAAGGACCGCGATCAGTTGGAGACGAAAGAGATTCGTTTTAACGATATACGGAAAAAAGGGATTATGTCCAACATCGACAAGAAACGGACGATCCTCGAGAACCTGAAGCGCAATGCGACGCATGGCGATCCTGGCATCCACGGCATTTCGCCGGATGATCTGCGGTATAAGACGTGGGAGGAAATTATTAAGCCTCAGTCCAATGCTGTCATTCTGGCCATGATGGACACGAGCGGATCGATGGGCTCCTTCGAGAAGTACGTGGCGCGCAGCTTCTTCTTCTGGATGACCCGCTTCCTGCGGCATCAATATGAGAATGTCGAGATTGTGTTTATCGCGCACCACACAGAGGCGAAGGAAGTGACCGAGGAGGAATTCTTCACCCGCGGTGAGAGTGGCGGTACGATCTGTTCATCGGCGTATATTAAGGCAATCGATATTATTGACAGCCGGTTCCCTCCATCGGTGTACAACATCTATCCGTTCCACTTCTCCGACGGCGACAACCTGACGAGCGACAACGAGCGCTGCGTGAAGCTGATCGGCGAGCTGCTCAAGCGCGCGAACCTCTTCGGCTACGGCGAGGTGAACCAATACAACCGCTCCAGTACACTGATGTCAGCCTACAAGCACATCAACCTGCCAAATTTCATGCACTACGTCATCCGCGAGAAAGGCGAAGTGTACAACGCGCTGAAGTCGTTCTTCCGCAAGCGGGAGTTGGTTGTTTAGTTGAATCAAACGTGGACGCCGTCCCATGTATGAAGACCTCCGTTCCACATTAGTGGTTCGGAGGTCTTTTCGTTGTTTCGTGCCTGCGGCACTGACTTGTCTAACCCGCCGCCCCCGCTCCTTCGAAGCTTATATATCGGACCTTTCTTCGCCACTCTGCCCATAAACCACGAAATTACACCGCTGGGGTTCGTTAAAATTCCAAACAAGCGAATTTGGGACAAATAAGGGCTGTACGATTCGTTAGAATGATCGAGCAGGCACCGCAGGTTTAAAACAAACAGCGTAAATGAGGCAGATTCGGCGAATGTAGATACTCTCGGCACTTCTACAGCTCAGAACAAAAAAACTCCTATCACCACGAATTCATCGTGACAATAGAAGCCCTTGCTCATCTTATTAAAGTTAATTCACTTATACCCGCTCCGCCTGCTGCCTTCGCCCGGACGAGCCCCGACTAAACAACACAAACGTCAACACCCCTGCAATGCCAAAGATCGCCGACGCATACAGTATATCTGCGATCGGGATTACCTCCGACAGCGTCGTGCTGAGCAGCGGTCCGATCGTGCCGCGGATGCCGAATAGCATGAGATGCAGCCCGAACACGATCACTTCGCGTCCTGGTGCAAGGCGCAGCATATAAGAGAGGAAGCCGATGTCCCAGATCGCATCGCCAATTCCTTGCATGCCACTGCCGATCAGCACCGCCGGATAATTACCGAGTATGGCGTAGAGCAGAGGGACCGTTGCAAAAGCAGCAAAACCGTACACGACCGTATGCTTGGCGGACAGTTTATCAATAACGCTGCCGACGATCATATAGGACACGAGCAGGCACGAGAAATACGCAATCCGCGCGAAGCCGATCTCGGTATTCGTCAGCTCTAGTCGGTTAACTTGAAAAATCTGATACAGTGGATTCGCAACGAGATTGCCGAAGCCGCTGAACATACATGCAAGGAAGAAGATGCCGATCTCCGGATTCTGCTTGATTAGCTGCAGCTGCTCGCGGAACGATGCACTTTTCTTCGCCTGCCCTCCACTCGCCGGTGGAACTTTGCGGGCTTTGACCTGATTGAAGACCAGAATCGAGATGACACCTGTCACGGAAGCGAAGAGCAGCGGACCAGACGGCCCGGAAACATCCGTCCACTTGCCAATGAAGAACGCCGTCGGAATCATAATCAGTCCCATCGCCACCCTCGTATTCCCCATCAGCTTCCCGCGATGCTCTGGCGGGTACATCCGCACAACAAGCGAAGCATAGGCCGGCGCTTGAATTCCCATTAGCATGTGAAACATAAGCGCTGCACATACATAGACAAGCGGCACGCCGAAGAATGCAGGCAGCAGAATGAGCGCTCTGGCGATAAAGTTCGGCACGATGATAAACGGCTTCGGCGACTGCGAACGTTCGATCAGGCCCGCCCACATCGGGGAGAATAGCAGCCCGATTGCCGGTGCAGCTGACAACAGACCGACTTGAATGTTCGATGCACCTTGCTGGATTGCCATCGGGATATAGAACTGGTTAAAGACCACGTTGAAGAAGCTAAATAATAGGGAAGCGGTTACATCATAGCTGAAATTATGCCAGGCTCTTGGTCCGAGCTGTAACCGAAGCGATGAGACCATCGCTCGAATGCTATTCATAGTAGAATCGTTACCCTTCATGGAAATTCATATAATATAAGTAGTATACACTTAAGCTGGGCCTTTGTGTGCATTTACCATTTTGACAAACTATCTAGCACAGGCGCATAATGTACGATGAGAGTTTATAATGGAACGATGCACATTAATTCGTAGGAGGATTTCATCATGCCGATAAGGCAACTTAAACGGCTGCTGCAGATGAGGCCGTTTCTTTTTTTCACACTCATTCTCGTTGTCAAAAGCATGCTAGCCTACCTCGTGATCTTCGACGGAGGCCCATCCTTGACGTTATTCATTACAGAGCTTCCTTTCTTCTGGCTCTTGTTCTGTTTAATCGAATGGTTCGCTACGAAACGCAAGCTCGCCCTGTACGTAACGGCCAACTTATTCGTGACGGCCATACTTTTCGCCGTCATCATGTATTATAAATATTTCGGCATTATCGTAACGTATCATGCACTTGAGCAAGCGAATCAGGTAACTGCGGTCAAGAGCAGCGTCTTCTCGCTTCTCGACCCTTATTATTTGTTTATTTTCCTCGATATCATCGTCTTTATCTTCCTGCTCCTTCGCAAGTCGAAGCTGCAGAATTGGAAGAAATTCAGCCAAGTGCCGCTGAACAAAGCTGTCGTATCACTTGTGTTCATATGTTCACTTGCGCTGTGCTTGTTCAACATCCTGCCAAATCGTGCGAGTATGAATGAATTGGTAAAGGCCGAGGATATGGGCATTCTCAACTATGAGCTCTACACGATCTTCGCCGATTCCAAAATGCCGGAAATTCCAATGGCCGATATTAACCAGCAAGCGATCGACCAAGCGAAAAGCATTACGGAGCCGCAATCGCCGAAGTATTGGAAAAGTGCATCCGGTAAAAACCTGATTATTGTTCAAATGGAGGCATTCCAGAACTTCTTGGTTGACCTGAAGATCGACGGTCAAGAAATTACGCCGAATATGAACAAATTGGCGCATGAGCACCTGTACTTCACGAACTTCTATCAGCAAGTCGGACAAGGCAATACATCCGACGCTGAATTCGTCGTTAATACGTCATTTTACACGCCGCCAACCGGAGCCGCTTCGATGATCTACAGCGACCGTAAGCTTCCGAGCCTGCCTCGTCTAGCCGAGGAGAACGGTTATCAAACCGCAACCTTCCATACGAATGTCGTTGACTTCTGGAATCGCAAAGAGTTGTACAACGCGCTAGGCTGGGACAACTATTACGATCAATCCTTCTTCGGCACGGACGATATGGTATTCTTCGGTCCTTCCGATGAAGTGCTGTATAAGAAGACAGCGGAGAAGCTGGACTCGATGCAGAAATCGGGCAAGCCGTTCTATTCACAGCTTATAACAATGTCTTCCCATCACCCTTTCACGATTCCAAAGGGTAAATATAAGCTGGAGCTGCCTGATCGTTATGATGGCACTTTCGTCGGTGATTATATTCGTGCGCAGAACTACGCCGATTATTCATTGGGATTGTTTATTGATGACTTGAAGAAGCGCGGTCTGTGGGATAACAGTGTCTTCGTCATCTACGGCGACCACCTCGGTCTGCCAATCTACTCGCTTGATAACGATGATAAGTCGCTTATGCACGAAATTTATGGTCGTGATTATGGTGTGACGGATATGATTAACATCCCGCTTATTATTTCAAGCCCAGGCATCCAGGAGCCGCATCAAGTGCTCCCGCAGCTCGGAGCGCAATCCGATATTATGCCGACCGTCTCGAATCTGCTTGGCTTCTCATTAGCCGATCATATTCACTTCGGACAAGACTTGCTTAATCAGACTTCGAATATACTGCCGGAACGTTATTACTTGCCATCTGGTTCCGTTATTACGGATCATGAGCTATTCATCCCAGGCACAGCCTATAAGGACGGTACGCATTACCCGCTGAAAGGGACTGTACAGACAAACTTCAGCACCTCGGAGGACCAGTACAAGCGCGCACTCAAGCTGCTCCAGCTCTCGGACAGTTATGTGAGCCAGCTGCCGCCGGTCGATCAGCCTTAGCCTTACCTGCATACAAAAGCACCGCTTCCCTAATAGCCATTTCAGGCCGATAGAGAAGCGGTGCTTTTATTGTGTCATCCATAGAGAACATAACGAATTTCGCAAATAGTGCCTTTTCCTGTTTTGCTGCTGAATACGATCTGACCGCCCATCACCTTCACCAGACTGACGACGACCATAAGGCCGAGCCCAGTCCCTTTCTCCTTCGTCGTGAAAAATGGCATGCCGATCCGCTTCAGCTGCAGCTTATTCATGCCGATGCCTGTATCCGCAATCTGGATATATACGTTCGATTGGTCAACCCTGGTCGTAATGGTGAGCACGCCGCCGCCTGGCATCGCCTCAATGGCGTTCTTAAGCAGGTTGAGCAAACACTGCTGAAACTTCTTCGGCTCCCCCATAATGTAGCAGTTCGCTTCTTGCTCATGGATGATCTTTATCTCAATGCTCGACATAACAGATAGCGGAGAAATCCACGGGATAAGCGCATTAATCTCTGCTTTCACATCAATCGGACGTGCATCCTCAATCGTCGGCTTCGCATAGTTCAAATAGTCGGTAATGATGGAATTCGCATGTTCGATGCCATCAATCGCATGCGCTCGGTAGCGCTCCAGCGCCTCGTTGTTAATATTCGGCTTGCCCATCATCTGCAGAAATCCTCGCGTCGTTGTTAACGGATTGCGGATTTCGTGTGAGATGGAAGCAGCGAGTTGGCCGATCATATGGTATTTCTCAGCATTGAACAGCTCTTCCTGCATCCGTTCGTGATTCCTCACTTGATAGTATGCGAAGAAGACAAGCACAGTCGACACGAACGTCCCCGCCAATATAACAGCAAGCGAACCGAGTTCGACCTCATGCCCGCGCTCATAGTAGATACCAATATAAACAGCTTCGTAGATGGAGATAAGCAGCAGCGCCATGTACATCAACTGTCTGAGCTCACACGTGCGAAGCCATCTGTGATGAAACAGAATGCCGAGCAGCAGAAGTACGGAAGTAGCTAGAGCAGTCGCGACGGGCTCCGTCCCCACAATCCAATAACCGCATACAAGGAAAGCAGCCCAGGCAACCACTCCTGCCAACCATCCTTCAACTATCGCGCCAAGCGCAGTCAGAATCGGAATCAGATACAAAGCGAACACATAAGGCTCGGTCGTCTCCATCAGCATGTAACAGACGCTTAAAAATACGAATATCGCGATGAACAGCAGGCCTCTCTGCTTAACCGTAACCATCGCAATCGGCTTTACAATGAGGATCATCATACATGCTGTTAAAATGTAAAGCAATCCATGAAATTCATGCGCCATAATGGACAGCATAGCAGCAATATCGACTCCTCTGATTAGAGCTCGTTACCTGTTAGGTAAATATAGTTATTTTCCCCTTTAACTATATCACATTGTTGTCTATATACTACCAGTAATTTCGCATAATTCGACAAATTACTGCTTGGCCCAGCTCTCATACAGCTCGTTTAACTGCTGCTGCAGTTCTTCTCTATGCGCCCAACGTTTCGTTAGCTCCTCCGCATGGAGCAGCATCGCCTGCTCCATGAGCTCGGCATCCAGGAAGGAGAGCTCCTTCTCCGCCTGTTCAATGCGAGCTTCCAGCTTCGCCTCGTCCGCAGGTGAAACTGCTGACTTGGTTGGCTGCTTGTTGCAAGCCTGCGGCGTGACTGATTGCGATGTCGCAGCCGGCTTTGTACTAATAACGGCCGCTGAAGCGCTCTCTGCTGCAAGCAGCTGATCCCGCTTCGCAGCATAATCGTCATAGCTGCCTTGGTAAACATGAATGCGGCCGCTCCGCAGCTCCCAGATTTGACTCGCAAGCTTATTAATGAAATAGCGGTCATGTGAAATGGCAAGAATCGTACCTGGAAAATCCTCCAGCGCCTCTTCGAGCGCTTCCCTCGCCGCAATGTCCATATGGTTCGTAGGCTCATCGAGTAGGAGCAGGTTCGGTTTCCTCAGAATGAGAAGCGCAAGCCTAAGCCGCGTCCACTCTCCGCCAGAGAGCTGACTAACGCTCTTAAACACATCAGCGCCATAGAAAAGATACCGTGCCAAGTGCGACCGCGCTTCGCCTTCCTCCATTGCTGCTTGCTCACGGAAATAAACGAGCATGCTCTTCTTATCGTCCGCCGGATACTCCTGCTGCGCCAAGTAGCCGATCTCGACCCGCGCGCCTACTTCAATCGTACCGTCATCGGGCGACTCTTCCCCCGTAATCATTTTGAACAGCGTTGACTTCCCTGTGCCATTACTCCCGAGAAGCATAATCTTGTCGCCGTACAGCAGCAAGCCATTCGCTTCGTTCAGCAGCTCTTTAGAGCCGTAACGCTTGCTCACGCTCGTCATCGTTACAACTCGCTTACCCGAACGATCCTCCGGCTTCAGCTGGAACTCTGCGCTCCTCGGATCAAGCACCGGCCGCTTCACCTTCTCCATTCGGTCCAGCGCCTTCTGCATCGAAGCCGCCCGGCGGAAGAACTTCTCGCCGCCGCCATTACGTCCCCACTCCGTCAGCTGCCTAATCGACTCTTTCATCTTCTTGATCTGCTTCTGCTGCTCTTGATATTGGGCGAACTGCTGCAGCAGCCGTTCTTCCTTCTCCTTCACATAACCGCTGTAATTAGCATGATAGCTCTGCGCTTCGCCATCCTCCAGCTCAATGATTTTGCTGACGACATGATCTAGAAAAGCCCGGTCATGCGAGACGACTACACATGCGCCATCGTAGCCGTTCAGATACGACTCCAGCCAAGCGACGCTCTGCAGATCCAGATGATTCGTCGGCTCATCGAGCAGCAGCAGCTCCGGCTTGCTAATCAGCAATGCGGCAAGCCCGATCTTCGTCTTCTCCCCGCCTGACAGCGACGCATAGCTGCGCTCGTACATCGCCTTCGTAATTTGCAGCCCATTAGCCACCGTATCAATCCTCGCATCAAGCTCGTAGCCGCCCTCGATCTGGAACCGCTCCTGCAGCTTCGCATAATCGGCAAGCAGCCGCTCAAGGCGCTGCGAATCGCCAGCCACCGAACTCGGATCAGACATCTGCTGCTCCAGCTCCGTCATGCGATCCTTGCACGCAAGCAGCTCTTTACAGCTTGACGCCAGCACGTCGTATACCGAACCGTCATCCCAATGGGCTGGTATTTGTGCCAAATAGCCGATTCGCAGCTCCTTACGTAGCGTGAGCATGCCTTCGTCCGGCTTCGACAGCTTGGCGATCAGTGAGATGAGCGTTGACTTGCCGCTTCCATTGCGTCCGACGAGCCCGATGCGCTCCTTCTCTTGCACTTCAAAAGTCACGTCTTCGAGGACGAGGTTCGCCCCGTAATATTTTTTTATATGCCCGCCATTTACAATGATCATAATGGAATCCTCCTAATTAAGTCGGAAGCACCGCCTCCCCTTAGCCCGATCCCTTATTATACGTACAAGAAAAAGAGCCGCAGGCAAATTGCCCGCGACTCTTCGGTCATTGTCCGATCGAGGTCTAAGGTAGGCGTCTTCGCATGAGTGGTGAAACCGTATTCGTGTTCTTGGACAGACTGATCCCGTTAGGTCCAAAAACATGTACGATGCCAGCCATCGCAATTGGAAGCTGGCTAACACGGTCGTTCACCTTCTCTGCATTCATCCTACCTTCACCTTCTTCTCATTAGTTACGATTACATTACCATATGCTGCGGTCGTTACGCAACTGCGGCTCCGCCTATTTCTGCAGCCTATTGTTCCAATTGTAGAGAGCATCGTATAATGGAATCCAGGTTTATCCATACAAGGAGGCTGTAATCCATTATGAACAATCTATTCCAAGCGGTTGCTCGCCGCGATGCTGATGCCGTTCAAGCATTAATTGATACTCGTGCTGATATTAACGCTACGGATGAGCGCGGTCGTACACCGCTGCTTGCGGCTACCCACGCGAACAATCCGACTATCGCCAAAATATTGATCGATGCTGGCGCTGACATTCACAAACAGGATCATATTCTGGATAACCCATTCTTGTATGCTGGCGCTCAAGGTCACTTAGAAATCGTCAAGCTTCTGCTCGCTGCTGGTGCGAACACGCGGATTAGGAATCGTTACGGCGGCGTTGCGCTCATCCCAGCCTCGGAGCACGGCTATGTCGATGTCGTACGCGAACTGCTGACCAATAGCGATATTAACGTCAATCATATTAACAATCTCGGCTGGATGGCGCTCATGGAAGTCATCGTCCTCGGGAATAACAGCCAGAATCATATCGAAGTCGCGAAGCTGCTTATCGAGCATGGCGCGGATGTGAATATCCCCGATAAGGAAGGCGTTACCCCTCTCCGGCATGCGAAGCGCAGACGGTTCAACGAGATCGCGGCATTGTTGGAGCAGGCTGGAGCCCATCTCTAGCGTCTAAACTTTGATAAGAACACATGCTCTTTCTTCTGGCCCTTCTGCTCCAAATCTTTGGCAATATCTCCTTTGAGTCGGCTCATGCACTTCGTACATAGCTTGCCTTGACGGACAGGCGATTCGCACAGGTCACATGCATCGGCCAAGTTCGGATAATCGTACAGCTTCAACTTTCCGCGGCGAATCAGCGAACGAATTCGGGAAACATCAATCGAGGTGGCTTCGGAGAGCTGCTCGTTCGTCAGGTGGCGGCTGCGTCTGAGTGTTTGTTCAAGTGCATTCAGCACCGCATCCTCCGCTGCTGAACAGCCCGAACACAGATTGCGCAAATTTTTCTGAAATACGTTACCACAGCCTGGGCAGTGGGCGACAGATAGCTCTCTGGACATAGCTCAACCCCCACATCTACTAGTTCTATTGAACTAATCATATCACGGCTTGGTTAAAAATTCATCTACCATTTCCCTTACCCAAAAAAAGCACATATCGCCACTTTCGTCCCCATACATATAGCTATGAAGCACAATTGCACGACAAGGGGGAAACGAATTTGCACCAGGATGAGGTCAAAGCGCTCGAACGAGCTATTGATGAGATAACGGAGATTGCTCAAGGATTCGGCCTCGATTTCTACCCGATGCGGTATGAAATATGCCCTGCCGATATCATCTATACATTCGGCGCTTACGGCATGCCAACGAGGTTCAGCCATTGGTCATTTGGGAAAACTTTCAATAAGATGAAGATGCAGTATGATTTTGGCCTTAGCAAAATTTATGAGCTTGTTATCAACTCGAATCCTTGCTACGCCTTTCTGCTAGACGGGAATTCCCTCATCCAGAACAAACTGATCGTCGCTCACGTGCTTGCTCACTGCGACTTCTTCAAGAACAATGCGCGATTTAGCGCTACGAACCGGAATATGGTCGAGAGCATGTCGGCTACTGCTGAGCGGGTCAGCCAATATGAGATGGAATACGGCACCGATGAGGTCGAGAAGTTCATAGATGCTGTTCTGGCGATTCAGGAGCACGTCGATTCGACGATAATCCGGCCATATAAGCTGGACAAAACACAGTATATTGAGCTGCTGAATAAGGAAAACCAATTAATTAAGTCGCCGCGCATTTCGCAATACGACGATCTATGGAATCTCGACCAAGAGGAGAAGGAACAAGCGAGCAGCGCAGCCAAGAGCGGCTCCGACGCGAAGAAGTTCCCGCCGCAGCCTGAGAAGGATCTCATCTGGTTCATCGAGGAGTATTCGCCGAATTTACAGGATTGGCAGCGCGACATCATGTCCATGCTGCGTGATGAGATGCTCTACTTCTGGCCGCAGATCGAGACGAAGATTATGAACGAAGGCTGGGCTTCCTACTGGCATCAGCGTATCCTCAGGGAGCTCGACCTAACGAGCGAGGAAACGATCGAGTTCGCGAAGCTCAATTCGGCGGTCGTACAGCCATCAAGACACTCACTGAACCCCTACTATCTCGGGTTGAAGATATTCGAGGATATCGAGCGCCGCTGGGATCATCCAACTCGCGAAGAACAGGAACGCCAAGGACGAAAGCCCGGCATGGGCCGTGAGAAAATATTCGAGGTGCGCGAGTTCGACTCCGACATCTCATTCCTGCGCAATTATTTAACGAAGAAGCTCGTCGACGACCTCGACCTCTATATCTTCGAGAAGAAAGGCGCTGAGTGGAAAATTACTGAGAAAGCATGGGAATCCGTGCGCCAACAGCTCGTGTTCTCACGTGTCAACGGCGGATTCCCGAGCATCGTCGTCATAGACGGCGATTTCAACCGCGTCGGCGAGATGTTCCTGTTCCACAATTACGAGGGCGTCGAGCTTGATCTGAAATATGTGGAGCGCACACTCCCGCATGTCGTTCAGCTGTGGGGCAAGTCGGTCCACCTGGAAACAATCGTCGAGGACAAACGCATCGTGTTCAGCTGTGACGGCAAGAAGACGAGCCGGAAGTTTATATAAGGGTAAAAGAAAAGATCGCATCCTCCGGGAGCCAGCCATGGTGATGGCTCCGGGGGATGCGATCTTCTTGTTTGGAGCTGAGAGATCATATATGCTCTCTCGCGATTGAAAATCGGCAATTTCGCTGCTGAGAGTGCTAATTGGGCACTCTCACTTCAGCAAATGGCCGGATTCGAGCTCCTTTCAATACTGAGAGATCATATACGCTCTCTCGCGATTGAAAATCGGCAATTTCGCTGCTGAGCATGCTAATTGGGCACTCTCACTTCAGCAAATGGCCGGATTCGAGCTCCTTTCGATGCTGAGAGATCATATATGCTCTCTCACGCTTGAAAATCGGCAATTTCGCTGCTGAGAGTGCTAATTGGGCACTCTCACTTCAGCAAATGGCCGGATTCGAGATACCGCGGGCATCCCCTCTAGCTTCGCTAAAACAAACGCCCTACCTCATCCTCAACCCGCTTCAGCATCGCTTCCCGCGCAGCATCGTCTACCTGTGGCACGCCGCCGAAGAACAGATGGCCCGCTGTTTCGATCCCGCAGAACTCGAAGATGCCGGTATCCGACGTCTTCTGAAGCGCACCTAACATACCGATTGACTCGTAAATATCGGTTGGTGTTCCATGCGTATTGATGATGAAGCCTTTCTTACCGGTCAGCAGCTTCTCAATATTACCGTCATCACCGTACTCGTACGCATAGCCGTACGCGAAGACGCGATCAACGTAGCCTTTGAGAATCGCTGGCAAGCCTGTCCACCAGATCGGATAAATCCACGTCAGAACATCGGCATTGGTAATAAGCTGCTGCTCTGCACGAACATCTGACGGAATATCACCTGCGCGCAACGCTCCAAAGTCCTTCATACTCAATACGGCTTCGAATCCGATCCCATAGAGATCGCGGATGGTTACCTCGTGCCCTTTCTCTTGCAGCGCGCTAGTAAACCGCTTCGCAATCGCATGATTGAAGCTTTCTGAATTCGGATGAGCAATAACGACAAGATGTTTCATTGGCGGCAAACCTCCAAGAGTCTCTGAATCTGTTTTTTTGAAATCAGTTCATATTACCCTTGGCCGCCTCGTTTTATTCATTTATTCGTTTCACATCAACTGCGACGTTCAACAGCGCTTCGCTCGTTCCGCGATAGACGCCTTTGACCGGCACAATATCCTTGTAATCACGTCCATGCCCAAGCTTCACATACCGCTCGCCGACTAGCACGTCATTGGTCGGATCGAACCCACACCATCCGAGCCCTGGAACATAAGCTTCTACCCATGCATGCGAAGCCTGTTCAAAGTCAGCACTGCCACCTTGCAAATCTCCGACAAAATGATACCCGCTCACATAGCGTGCTGGCACTCCTTTGGCCCGACATGTTGCAATCATGAGATGTGCAAAGTCCTGGCATACGCCGCGCCGCCTGTGAAGCATATCACTTGCAATCGTGTGCACGTTCGTCGCTTCCGGATCGTACACGAATTCATTGCGGATGCGATTCGAGACGCAGGACAACCAAACAAACACGCCTAGCCGCTCCAACTCATTCGTACCGCCTTCCACTGGCGTTTCCGCAAAAGCAGCCACCTCAGGCGTAATGCCGGTATATTCGGTCGGGAGCAAATACTCCGCAAACTGGTTGACCGCCCCATCAGAAGCTAAATACCCCCATGCCTCCTGAGGGATCATCGCCTCTTCGCCCTGCTCCGGCTTGATTGCCTCTTTGGTCACCACGGTCATTTGCGTCTGAATCTTGAGGCTTTTATGCGAATTATTCACCGAGAACACATGGACCCGATTGCCAAAATAATCATAGTAACTGAAGAGCGGAGAATTCGGCTCCACTGAGATTGAATGCTGGTAGCAGGATTGCTGCTCGTTTGTGAATGGCGTCAGCCGTAGCTCATTGACACTGTCCATCACCGGATCTCCGTACGAATATTGTGTCGTATGCGTTATGAACAGCTTCATGCGCTGACCTCCCCCATTCGAAAAAAGGTAGAAGCGAATGACGCGCCAAGTTGTCCTGCCGCCTGCAGCAATTCACCCGTCACTTGACCTTCGGTCTGGATGTGCAAATCATCCCGTTCGAGGCAAGCGAGCTCCGCCTTCAGCTTCATGACTTGGCGGATAATCCGGTCATGAGCGACGCGCAGCTGCTTCTCCTGCAGCTGAATGCCGCGCAGATGCTCATCGAGCGCATCCAGCGAGTAATGAACCGAGCGCGGAAACACCTCGCTTAAGATCAGGAATTCCATGATCGCCTCAGGAGAGAGCGCATCGGCATAATAGCGGCGGAAAGGCTGGTATCCACTCACGGAACGAAGCACCGCTTGAAGGAACGGATAGAGGTCATTACTTCCTTCCACATCCGGATAGATCATCGTCCGAGACATAATCGCAGACTGCAAGATGCGCAGCGTATTCTCCGTCCGCTCCAAATAACGACCGCACTCAATGAAATGCCACTCATTCTCACGAGGCATGACCGACTGCGTAACCCCATAGAACAGTGCTGTCCACTCTTTTATCCGGCCAAAAAACTGATGCGGCGATTCCTTTGTAAAGTCGCCGTCCTGCTTCTCGCGCAGCCATAGGTAGAACCCATTCGTCACATCCCACAGCTCGCTTGGCAGCTTCTCACGCATCGTCCGCACATTGTCGCGCGCATAGTTGACGCACGTAACAAGTGAATTACTATTGTCACGATCAAGCGTGATGTAATGGATCACATCTTGCTCTGTATAAGTGTCATATTGTAGCTCATAGGCATCACGACTTCCGAGCGCATCCACGATGCGTCCCCATTTGCAGAGGGTCTGCGCCTTCTCGCCAGGCTCACCTCTTGGAATAACTGACATATCATCGGCTTGCAAATGATAATGTATATCTATTAGCCGGGCATGGTTCTCCGCTCGTTCCATGTACCTCCCGATCCAGAACAGCGCCTCTGCATTACGATTCAGCATCATAGATCCCTCCGCTTCATACTTTCCGACATTAGCGACTCAGCACCCAGGTGTCCTTCACGCCTCCGCCTTGTGAGGAGTTGACGACAAGCGAGCCTTCCTGCAGCGCGACACGTGTAAGCCCGCCAGGGATGACATGCGTCTGCGTCCCCATCAGCACGAACACGCGTAAATCAATATGCCGCGGCTGCATCGCGCCGCCAAGCATGACCGGTGCACGCGAGAGATTCATCGTCGTCTGAGCGATGTAGCGGCTCGGTTCACGCTGAATCGCATCGGCGAAAGCGCCGATTTCCTTCGCGCTTGCCGCTGGTCCAATCAGCATTCCATAGCCGCCGGATAGCGACGTCTCTTTAACGACGAGCTGATTCAAATTCTCAAGCGCGTATTCCCTGTCTTCCTTGCGCGACAAAATATAGGTCGGCACATTGTTCAGAATCGGCTCTTCGCCAAGGTAATACCGAACCATATCCGGCACATACGCATAGACGGCCTTGTCGTCTGCAACTCCCGTTCCCGGCGCATTCGCAATCGCAACATTGCCCGCCCTGTATGCGTTCATGAGCCCCGGAACACCTAGCAACGAATCCGCTTGAAAAGCGAGCGGGTCCAAGTAATCATCGTCAAGCCGCCTGTAGATGACATCTACTTGCCGCAAACCACGAAGATCGCGCAAATAGATTTTGTGATCCTTGTACACGAGGTCACGTCCTTCAACAAGATGGATGCCCATCTGCTGTGCGAGGAAAGCATGTTCGAAATAAGCGGAGTTGTACGCGCCTGGCGTAAGCAGCACAATGAGCGGATCCCGCTTCCCTGAAGGCGCCAAGCTGCGCAGCGAACCGAGGAAAACATTGAGGCTTCGTTCGATGTCCGATACCGCACACGATAAGTACAAGTCGGAGAAAAGCTCACTCATGAGGCTTCTTCCTTTGTACAAGTACGAGAATCCAGACGGGGTGCGAAGATTGTCCTCAAGCACGTAGTACCGGCCCATCTCGTCTCTTATTAAATCTATGCCAGAAGTGGTCATATAGACGTTCTGCGGCACATGAAGCCCGGCCATCTCCGGGCGAAAGTACTTGTTGCTGATGATCATTTGCCTTGGAATAATACCATCCTTCACAATCCGCTGTTCATGATAGATGTCACGGATGAAGGCGTTAAGCGCCAGTACTCGCTGCTTCATGCCCCGTTCGATTCCTTCCCACTCGTGCCGCGGGATGATGCGAGGAATATAGTCGAATGGAATGGTCCGCTCAAGCGGTTCATTTTGATTTTGGGCATATAACGTGAACGTAATTCCTTCTTCCAACATACGCTGCTGGATCTTCGTGTGGCGCGCTGCAAGCTCAGGCGGCTTCATACGGGCAAACGTTCGATGAACACCTTCATAATGGTCTCGCACCTTTGACTCGTGATCAAACATTTCGTCGTAGAATGATTGCGAATCGTACTGATTAAACCCGGATTTCATCGCCATCGACATCGTTACCGCCTCCAACACCTTCAGTGTCAACCTCATGTCATATTTTGTCCGAAATTGTCCAAGCTTCAAACGAATAATTACCTGTTATTAGCTTAAATGATATCAAATCCGAACATTGGTGTCAACTTACATGACATGTATAATAGGCGATAATCGATGATCCTTCTGCCCTTTACAATAATCACATGTCCGATCTGACGCCCATCTGCCATTAATCCATACTATGCTCAAGCAGCGAGATAGGCGCTTTTCCAACAATCATCTTCACGAACAATTAGATGCTTTACTTTGGAAATGTTCGTCGTGGAGACAGTCGCATACAACAGCTCTTCTGTATCAGAGTCATCTTGCTGGAATGCCAGCTTCCGGTTGGTCGGGTCATAGCTTGTAGCTGCCGCTATATTGCCAATCACATTCCGGTCGATTCGCTCATATCCGTAATTGCAAAGAGCCGCTACGAGCTGTTCCATCGTGAGTGGATATCGACAGCTTGTCCCGTCTTTGGCAATAAATACGGGTCCTTTCGGCGACGCAGTGATCATGCAAATCTCATCCAGCCCGAGCCATACCGGCTGATCGTATTCATTCAGAAGCAGCAGCTGCATGTTCAACACTCCTTTATAATAAATAGGAACTCATGTTCCCATTCTATCATAATTGCTGCTGCTTAACATTACGTATGTGCCATAAATCCCTTAGCACAGGAATGCCGCAGCACGCTTGTGACAGCGTACTGCGGCATCTTTACTTACCGGTTCAACAGGCTGCCTACGTAGCGCAGTAATTCATTCGAGCAAACTGGGCAATAGCCATGCTCGTCGATTAGCCGTTTAGTCACTTCATTAATCCGTTTGAGCTGCTTCTCGTCCGGCGTCTTCGTCGAGGTGGTAATTTTGACGATATCCTTCAGATCGGTAAACAGCTTCTTCTCAATCGCTTCGCGCAGTCGTTCGTGGCTGAAATAATCAAACTTCTTGCCTTTGCGCGAATAGGAGGAGATGCGAATCAGAATTTCTTCACGGAACGCCTTCTTCGCATTCTCAGAGACGCCGATTTGTTCCTCGATGGATCTCATAAGCCGCTCATCTGGATCCATCTCTTCGCCGGTCAGCGGATCTTTGATCTTCGACCAGTTGCAGTAGGACTCAATGTTGTCGAGATAGTTCTCGAACAGCGTTCTAGCAGACTCTTCGAAGGAGTAGACGAACGCCTTCTGAATCTCTTTCTTGGCGAGTCCGTCGTATTCTTTTCTTGCCGTTGAGATGAAGTTTAAGTACCGCTCGCGCTCTTCCTTCGTAATCGAAGGGTGCTGATCAAGCCCTTCCTTCAGCGCACGAAGCACATCAAGGGCGTTGATACATTGCAAATCCTGCTTAATGAGAGCACTGGAAATCCGGTTGATGACATACCGCGGATCAATTCCAGACATACCCTCTTCAATATACTCCGACTGCATTTCTTTGAGGTCGGCTTCTTTATAGCCTTCCACTTCCTCACCGTCGTACATCCGCATTTTTTTGACGAGGTCCATACCTTGCTTCTTCGTTTCTTTCAGACGCGTCAGAATCGAGAAGATCGCTGCCGAACGGAGTGCATGCGGCGCAATATGAATATGCTTCATATCACTTTGCCCGATCAGCTTCTTATAGATTTTCTCTTCCTCCGACACCTTGAGGTTATACGGAATCGGCATGACGATCATCCGGGACTGCAGCGCTTCGTTCTTCTTATTGGCGATGAACGACTTATACTCGGTTTCGTTCGTATGCGCCACGATGAGCTCATCAGCTGAAATCAAGGCGAACCTGCCGGCCTTGAAGTTGCCTTCCTGGGTAAGCGAGAGCAAATTCCAGAGGAACTTCTCATCACATTTCAACATCTCTTGAAACTCCATCAGACCGCGGTTCGCTTTATTCAGCTCACCGTCGAAACGGTAGGCACGGGGATCCGATTCCGAACCGAACTCGGTAATCGTCGAGAAGTCGATGCTGCCAGTCAAATCCGCGATGTCCTGAGACTTCGGATCTGACGGACTGAATGTTCCGATACCAATTCGGCTCTCCTCTGAGATAACTACGCGCTCAACCTGAACATTTTCAATCTCACCGCCGTATTCAGTTCTTACGCGCATCTGGCAGGAAGGGCACAGACTACCCTCAATCCGGACACCGAGCTCGCGCTCCGCTTCCGCGCGCAGCTCATGTGGGATGAGATGAAGCGGTTCTTCATGCATCGGGCAGCCTTTAATCGCATAGACAGAGCCTCGCTCTGTTCGCGAGAACTGTTCGAGCCCACGCTTGAGCATCGTAACGATGGTTGATTTACCCCCACTGACTGGACCCATCAGGAGCAAAATCCGTTTGCGGACATCAAGTCGGCGTGCCGATGAGTGGAAGTACTCCTCAACCAGCTTTTCTACAGCACGATCGAGCCCAAATATCTCCTGCTCAAAAAACTTGTATTTCTTCGTACCGCTGCCTTCCTCTACCACCCCGAATGACTCAATCATTTCGTAGACACGAGCATGCGCAGTCATGGCTGGAGTAGGATCTTGCCTTAGCAGCTCGAGATAGTCCTTGAATGAACCATTCCAAGTTAGCTTCTCACTTTCCGCCTTGTACGCCGATATTCGTTTCAAAATATCCATGCCGTAACCTCCTATAAGTTTTGCTAGAGGCAAAACTCACTTCGTTAGCATATACGCAGTTCATCCGGTGCTCAATTACAAGACGTCGAATGCGGGTCGTTGACCATCCAGCCATCTAAAGCTGCCCGGCATTTTTTATTGAAGTATTACATTCCTATGCGCTTTCTTAAGGGAAGTTGCCCTATTTTTTAAACAAGATTCCGTCAATTTCCGCGCCTCTCCCCGATGGATTGACAACTCATCTGGTTGCACAGATAGCTTATTCACCTCAGCTAGGCGATTGCAAACACTGGGAAATACCTCCCTGTTTGTGACTCAGCGCACCAGCATGAAAAATGTCGAATACAGCAGGAAACGACGAATGCCGCTCTAACCCGACACAATAAAGTTATTACATCCGTTGTAAGCCCAAAAATGAGGCTGAAGGAGCGGACAGGAATATGTTATAATCTCCAAAGACTTACGTCTTGCGCGAAAGTGGCGCCTCGCTACCGCAGGCAAGGAAAGGGGCGTTCGCGTACATGGCAATCACACATGAAACTGAGCTGTACAAGCCAATCAAGTCGTATTTTGAAAGACAAGGCTATGAGGTGAAGGGCGAAATCATGCATTGCGACCTCGTCGCCATTCATCCGCAAACGGAAGAAACGATTCTGGTCGAGATGAAGAAAACTTTCAATCTCGCCCTGCTTCTGCAAGGGGTTGAGCGGCTTCGACTCGGCGGCAACGTTATTCTCGCAGTAGAACGCAATCGTAAAAAGGGCGGTTCGCACAACCAACGCTTCGGCGATCTTGCAGAGCTATGCCGGATGCTTGGGATCGGGCTGATGACGGTCACCTTCTTCAAGACGAAGGAGCCGTTGCTCGAGATGCTCTGCGAGCCTGGAGATCCCCCTGTCCGTGAGCAGCGGCGAACTAGGCAGGCGAAGCTGCTGACTGAATTCCGTGAGCGAACCGGCGATTACAATATCGGGGGCAGCACAGGACGCAAGCTTATGACCGCGTATAAGGAGAAAGCGATCCGCGTCGCATGGGCAATCAGAGAGCACGGGCATCTGTCTCCAAGCGCGATTAAGAAACTGACAGATGTGACGAATACGGGACAGATTGTGCGGGATGACTATTACAAGTGGTTCACGCGCATCGAGCGCGGCTTATACGGGCTTAAGCCCGAGGGGATTGCAGCGCTTGCTGCACACGAAGAAATCGTGGAGGCGTGGCGGAAGAAACAAGGGGCCAAACAGCCATAATAAGTACATATTATAAAAGGAGCGAATTTACGAATGAGCGAGTCAAATGCAGTGAAAGTAATTGGAAGTGTTGAGGATTTCACAGCTTTCCCGGCGCATGTAAAAGTCGATATGCAGCCTCACTATATTGTAGAGGCTAAGCGCAAAGAAGGAGAAGAGCAGCGCTACAGCCTGATCTCGGCAATTTGCCCGCATGCAGGCGGCATCGTCCGCCCTCATCTGAACGAGCTCGTCTGTCCTCTTCACTACTGGTGCTTCGACGCACAGACAGGCGAATCAACGAACGTACCTGGCGAAACACTCGAATGCGCACCACTCGAAATCCGCGACGGCAAGTTCGTTCTCGTCGAGGCCTAAGCAATTGATCTGTGAAACACGAAAACCTCTAGCGCGATGAAGTCGCTAGAGGTTTTTTTGTTCTTATAAAATACACGATGAGCATGTCAGTAATAGTGGAGCAGTTGAATGATTCTGGAGAAGCGGTAGCGTTCGCCTAGGCGAAATGATTTGCGTGGTCTAACCAACGCTAAATCATTTGCGCCTCCGTATTCGGGTTCCAACCTTATTCAAATTGTTCAAAGGAATCCGAATACAACAGCGATCGAAAGAACATTCAACAGCGCAGCTATTACCCTTCACGCTCTCTCGGGTTTAGCAGCGTGCCAGAAACTCATTAAGCGTCTCCGCGAATCGCGTGATTCCCGTCGCCATGCGCTCGCCAGTCGTATACGTGAAGTTCAAACGCGCCTTATTGCGCTGTGGATCCGCCGCGTAGAACGACGCGCCTGGTACGAACGCCACGTTCTTCTGCACCGCAGCACGCAGCAGCGCTTCCGAGTCAAGTGCTTCCGGCAGCTCAAGCCACAGGAACATGCCACCCTTCGGCTCCACCCATTTCACATCGCTCCAGCCCTGCTTCTTAAGCAAGCTTTGCATCTGCTGCAACCTCTCGCCATAAGCTTTGCTAATGGTACGGATGTGATCGTCCAGCGGGAAATGCTGCAGCAGCTGATCCAGCGTCTGCTGGTCCAATGTGCTGGAGTGCAGATCCGCCGCCTGCTTCGCCTTTGCCATATTGCTGATTACTTCCCGATTACCAATCGCCCAGCCGGTACGCAGCGCCGGTGCAACTGTCTTCGAGAACGTGCTTGTATAAATAACATGACCTGCTTTGCCATCAAGGGAGAACAGAGTCGGATAATTTGCATTCGGATCGAACTTAATTTCGCCATATGGATCATCCTCAAGAATAGCAACGCCAAAGCGATGGCTCAGTTCAAGCAGCCCTTTGCGGCGTTCCAAACTCCATACTCTCCCTGTTGGATTGCCGAAGGTTGGAACAACATAAACCATCTTAGGCTTATGCAGTTTCATCAGACGCTCAGCCTCCTCGATGATCATACCATCCTTATCACTCTCGACAGGCACAACGGTAAGGCCGCTAAGGTTAAATACTTGCAGGCTTGCCAGATAGGTCGGGTTCTCGACGAGCACTACATCGCCGGGATTCATAAGAATACGCGTAACGAGGTCAATCGCTTGCTGCGAGCCAGTCGTAACAATCATTTCGTCAGGCGCAACATGCATATTTTTCTGTGCCATCCGGGCGCATAGCTGCTCGCGCAGTGGCAGGAAGCCTTCTGTAAGGCCATATTGAAGCGAGTTCTTGCCTGTACGGAACACACGCTCCGCCGCATCCTGAATCGCCTCAAGTGGGAATAGCTCCTCCGCCGGAAGTCCGCCGGCGAACGAAATGATTTCTTTACCTTGCGTTAGCTTAAGTATATCGCGAACGGCCGAGGATTGTAGCCGCTGCACATTGTTTGAGAACCGATATTCCACTATCGTCCACTCCCTTTCCTTTATCAAACATTTTACGCTCAAAGCGGGAAGGGGGCAACTCCAAACCACGACAAAGTTCGACAACCTTGTATATGAAATAGCTTGGTCCTGTAACAACTTGTTCACAACTTAGATCGTTTTCTTTTTGAACACCGTTGGTTATAATAATTAGTATGAAACATGCAGTATAGGAGGTAAGATGAATGACCATTAATTTTCTCATTGTCCTCACCGTTTCAGCCTTGTTCATAATTGCAATGCTGACTGCGTCTTACAACGACGATAAGACTAGTGGCTTGTAAGATGGACATCAGCAAGAACGACCGCTCTCGCCTGTGTGATGGCAGCGTAAGTTCTGTGCTTAAAAAAGAAGCTTCAGCGATTGTTCTTCAACATTCGCCGGAAGCTTCTTTTTGTTTGCTCTTATTCCATTTACCACAAGAACGACACGCCTTAAACCCGGCGTAGTCCAGTCATCTCGGTCATGCAAACTGCACACAGGTAACGTTCTTTAAATTCACGCACATCGTCCAGCGTATTGCAGAACACGCAGCGAGGACGGTAGCGCTCCAAAATAATTTGATCCCCTTGAACTAATATCTCTACAGGATCCCCCTCGTTCATTGAATATCTTTTGCGCAGCGATTTGGGCAAAACAATTCGACCCAATTGATCCACTTTACGCACAACACCAGCCGGTTTCACAATTCCACATCTCCTGTAAGTTACATTTTGAAAGCTAACATGTTATGACAATTTTCGCTTTCTACAAGGATTCGATAATGAAACTGTAATTCCTTCAACTTTTTAAAATTTCTTAGTATTGTGCAACATTTAATGTTTTAAAAGTTAACATTTTATAAATGTTCTATTCTAAACCGGCAAAATCCAGCTGGCGCAGCGCCTCGAACACGACAATCGCCGCAGAATTCGACAAATTCAGCGATCTCACCTTATCCGTCATCGGCACGCGAATGCACGTATCCAGATGAGCATCAAGAATTTCCTGCGGCAGCCCTTTCGTCTCTTTGCCGAAAACAAAGAAGTCTCCGTCCCGGTAGCTGTGCTTCGTGTACACTTGCGAGCTGCGTGTGCTTGCGCAGAAGAACCGCCCCTCCGGGTACTGGTCCCTCAACTCCTGAAAAGAGTCATGGTAATGAATCTCGACCGCATACCAGTAATCCAGACCAGCGCGTTTAAGTGTTTTGTCATCGGTATTGAAGCCTAGCGGTCTTACAAGATGGAGAATCGTGCCTGTTGCCGCGCAGGTACGCGCAATATTGCCTGTATTAGCCGGAATTTCCGGTTCGACGAGTACGATATGGAATGCCATTGTTAACCTTCCCCTTCTAGTTTTTACATAGCTTTTACGTTTGTTTAATCTCCTGCAAAAAAATGACTGTCATAATACAATTATAATTGCACGAAAAGGAGATCATAAACGATGAAGAAGAAAATATTAATCGTCGATGACGAGCCTTCCATCTCCATGTTGCTTGAATTTAATTTGAAGCTTGCCGGCTACGAGGTGCGCTGCGCTGCTGATGGTGAAGCCGTATTCGACTTCTTAAAGCCGTTTCGTCCCGACCTCATCGTTCTCGATCTCATGCTCCCGAAGATGGACGGTATTCAAGTATGCAGAGAGCTGCGAAAGCAAAATAATGCGGTGCCGATTATTATGTTAACGGCTTTGCAGGATGTCACTGACAAAATCGCCGGACTTGATAATGGCGCCGATGATTATATGACGAAGCCATTCTCTCCGCAAGAGCTGCTTTCACGTATTCAAGCGATCTTCCGCCGTACGCAGTCGCTGCTAGGCAAGAGTGACGAAGCCGTTCATGAGATCGGTCATTTGACAGTCATCACCGAGCAGCGTGAAGTGCAAGTGAATGGCAAGCAAGTCGAGCTTACGCCGAAGGAATTCGAACTGCTCCTCTTCCTCTGCCGCCACCGCGGCAAAGTGCTTAGCAGACAACAGCTGCTGCATGGCGTGTGGGACTATCACTTCCTCGGCGATACGCGAATCGTCGACGTCCATATCAGCCATCTTCGCGACAAAATCGAGAAAAACGCACGTACGCCAGAGTATATTATGACCGTTCGTAACGTCGGCTATAAACTAGCTGGCCCAGGCAGCAGCGCAGCCGATTCATCCTTGGCATAATCCTTTGCTCTCACAACTAGAAGACCGCCGTCCCCAAAGGCCCGGCGGTCTTCTTTTGTTTAAAAAAAGTAGTTGTGCGGCGCAGAGAGCGGCCGGAGATCGGTATGGAGTCGGAAAGCGATAGCGTTCGCCTTTGAAGTTGGATATCAACCTATAAATGTCTTATATAATCCGAGATATCCAAACTACAACAGCGATGCAGACCCATACCGACCGCAGGCCGCGGAGCCTATGCGAGCCATCTCCCTACCTTCGTTATCCGTTCTGTTTCTGGAAATCCGCCATGAATTCGGCGAGTGCCTTGCAGCTCTCCAGCGGCACAGCATTGTACGTCGATGCGCGCAAGCCACCAACACTGCGATGTCCCTTCAAGCCGACGAAGCCATGCTGCTCCGATTCCTTCGCGAACTGCTTCTCGAGCTCTTCAGTTCCGAGGCGGAACGTAATGTTCATAAGTGAACGGCTACCTGCCTCTGCGAAGCCGCGGTAGAAGCCGCCACTTTGATCGATTGTGTCATAGATCAGCTTCGTCTTATCGCGATTGTATTGCTCAACCGCGGCAACGCCGCCTCTATCTTTCACCCATTTCAACATCAGACCGACCAAGTAAATCGAGAAGGAAGGCGGTGTGTTGTAAAGGGAATTGTTCTTCACATGCGTATCGTAACGAAGCATCGTCGGAATCGATTTCGGGCTTTCTGCAACGAGATCCTCACGCACGATCACGATCGTTACACCGGATGGGCCAAGGTTCTTCTGCGCTCCGGCATAGATCATGCCGAATTTACTTACATCAACCGGACGGCTCAGTATATCGCTCGACAAGTCGCCGATCAGCGTCACATCACCTGTTTCTGGATATTTAGCATACTGCGTGCCTTCAATCGTTTCATTCGAAGTGATGTGCAGGTAGGCTGTATTCTCAGGAATCTCGATTTCACCAAGCTCAGGTATGCGGTTGAACTTGTACGCTTCCGAGGATGCCGCAATTGCAGTTTCACCGAAAAGCTTTGCTTCTTTAATCGCCTTATCCGCCCAACTGCCCGTGTTTACGAATGCCGCTGTTTTGCCTGGCGTGAGCAGATTCATCGGAATCATAGCAAACTGCGTGCTTGCTCCGCCCTGCAGGAAGAGCACCTTATAATTGCTCGGAATTCCGAACAATTCACGAAGAAGGGATTGAGCACCGTCATTGACTTCTTCAAAGATGCTGCTGCGATGGGACATCTCCATAATTGACATGCCAGCACCGGCATAATCAATGAATTCCTGCTGAGCCTGCTGCAGCACTTCAAGCGGCAGCGCTGCTGGACCAGCATTAAAGTTATAAGCGCGATTCGTCATGTAGCTCACTCCACTCTTCTAATTTGCTTATGTGTATGATAGCAAGTTTAAAGGCTTGCATCAAGTCAAAAAGTCGAACATATTCCAACAGTTCTATTAAGAATATTCGGATTTAGCTTGCAATGAAGATATAAAAACGAGCTCTCTGGGTAGAGAGCTCGTTTGAATGGAAATAATAAGTCCGGAATTAGCAGTCGAAGTACAGGCTAAACTCGTGTGGATGAACACGGATCGCTACTGCTTTAGCTTCGGAACGTTTCAGTGCAATGAAATTCTCGATGAAGTCTTGCGAGAATACGCCGCCTTCAGTCAAGAACTCGCAATCCGCTTCCAGAGCGTCAAGCGCTTCGTCCAGCGTACCTGGAACCGAACGGATTTCTTTTTTGTCTTCATCAGACAGATCGTAGATGTTTTTGTCGAATGGACCATATCCAAGAGCAACTGGATCCAATTGACGTTTGATGCCGTCCAGACCTGCAAGCAGCATTGCTGCGAATGCAAGGTAAGGGTTAGCTGTGGAGTCCGGTGTACGGAACTCGATACGGCAGCCTTTAGGCGTTACAGCTGCAACCGGAATACGGATTGCTGCAGAACGGTTGCCTTTGGAGAACACAAGGTTAACCGGTGCTTCGTAGCCTGGTACCAGACGTTTGAACGAGTTTGTCGATGGGTTCGTGATTGCAATCAGCGCTGGTGCGTGATGCAGAATACCACCGATGTAGTGCAGCGCCAATTGGCTCAGGTTTGCATAAGCGCCTTTCTCGTAGAACAACGGGGAATCACCGTTGAAGATCGAGCTGTGAACGTGCATACCGCTACCGTTGTCGCCGAAGAGTGGTTTTGGCATGAACGTTGCCACTTTGCCCCATTGACGAGCAACGTTGTTGATGATGTATTTATATTTCAAAAGATTATCAGCTGTTTTCGTCAGCGTATCGAAACGGAAGTTGATTTCCGCTTGACCAGCTGTAGCAACTTCGTGATGGTGACGCTCAACGCGAAGACCTGTTTCTTGCATGATGCGAACCATTTCACTGCGGATGTCTTGTTGCGCGTCGACTGGAGCAACTGGCACATAGCCGCCTTTAACACCGATTTTATAACCAAGGTTGCCGCCTTCTTCTTTACGACCCGTGTTCCAAGCCGCTTCGTCGGAATCGACGGAGTAGTAGGACGTGTTCATTTTGCTTTCGAAACGAACGTCGTCAAAAATGAAGAACTCGGACTCAGGAGCGAAGAATGCTGTAGTACCGATGCCCGTCGTTTGCAGATATTCTTCTGCTTTTTGAGCGATGCTGCGCGGATCGCGCTCATAACGTTCGCCGTCAGGTGTATGGATGTTACACATAATGTTCAATGTCGGGTGATCCGTGAACGGATCGATGAAGCTAGCCTCAGTGTCCGGCATCATAACCATGTCGGATTCTTCGATGCCGCGGAAACCAGCGATCGAGGAACCGTCGAAAGCTACGCCGTTAACAAACGTTTCGGCATCCACTTCCGTAGCAGGAAGCGTGATGTGGTGCGCGTGGCCAGAAAGATCCACGAAGCGGAAATCGACAAACATGATGCTGTTCTCTTGGATTGTGTTCAATACGTTTTGAACTGACATTTGGGTATTTCCTCCATTTCCGAATTTCCGAACATTTGAGATGTTTAGGACAGTTATTGTTCAACTTCTGATCTGAAACTATGATTGTTATTATAGATACCTGCTCTAATCCCGTCAATAGTCATGTCAGGTATTTTTAAAACCTATTGTTAGATAACTTCACATTATTGACGCAATAGCTAAAAACCCGCAATTTACCTATAAATAACAAGCTGCAGCCCTCAAGAATCAAAGGCTGCAGCTTGTTATTATCCGCGAATTAACGTCTACGGAAACCTTATATTTTCCACGTATTGAAGAACTCAGCTGGCTCTTTCGGTGTGTCAAAACGCTTTCCTACGAGGTTACCAAGCTGTTCCAGTTGTTTCAGAAGGTTCGCGAATTGGTCAGGGAACAGTGATTGTACCCCATCGCCAGTCATCGAGTTGTCGGGATCGGTGTGCATCTCGATTATGAGGCCGTTCGCTCCTGCTGCCACCGACGCTTTCGCCATTGGCTCTACGAGTTCCCGACGGCCTGTGCCATGACTCGGATCCGAGATAACCGGCAAATGGCTCAGCCCCTGAAGTACCGGAATCGCTGCCAAATCAAGCGTGTTGCGCGTGTATGTTTCAAACGTACGAATTCCACGTTCACAGAGCATAACGTTCGGATTTCCGCCTGCAAGGATGTATTCTGCTGCATTCAGGAATTCATCGTAAGTAGCGCTGAAACCTCGCTTCAGAAGTACTGGCGTCTGAATCGTGCCCAGCTTGCGAAGCAGGTCAAAGTTCTGCATGTTCCGCGTGCCGACCTGCAAAATATCCGCATATTCTGCACAGATATCAACGTACTCCGGCGTCATAACCTCTGTTATCGTCAGCAGGCCATGCTTGCGCCCTGCGTCCGCCATCATCTTCAGTCCTTCTACGCCGACCCCTTGGAAGCTGTAAGGCCCGGTACGCGGCTTGAACGCGCCCCCGCGAAGCACTTGTCCGCCTGCTGCCTTCACGAGCCTAGCGATCTCATCAATCTGCTCTGGCGTCTCAACGGCACAAGGTCCGCCCATAATAGCGAGGTGCTCGCCACCGATCTTCACGCCTTTAATTTCAATAACGGTATCATCCGGGTGGAAGTCACGGCTCGCGAGCTTGTAAGACTTCGAAATCTTGATGACATTCTCGACATCCTTCATTGAACGCAGATGCTCTGCGAGCGATGGCTCCGCTTTGCCGATAATGCCGATGACGGTACGGTCAGTTCCGCGCGATACATGCGCTTGAACGCCGGACTTCTCGATCTGATGTACGATCTCTGCAATTCTCTCTTCTGGCGCATTGTGCTTCGTTATGACGATCATTATAATAACTCCCTTTCGACTTTTATACTTAGACGCGTGTACGCTTTTAAGCTTCGACGCTTTTATGCTTTTAGGCTTTTAATCACTAAAGCAAATATACAAGAAAAAACCGACCTCGTCAAGAGATCGGTTTCCATGATCATTCGACTTTATTCCGCCACAGGCTTCACTTCGATAGCACTTCGGCGAAGTTTCCGCTTCTCTTTACGCTTGTTCGCCATATATTGCAGCGTTAGCTTAACAGGGAAGTAGAACAGCGCGCCAAGGATAACTCCATCAATGATACCGCCCACGATCAGCTTCAAATTCATATACAGTAAATGGTCGAGCCAGTGCGGCGCGAACGGCAGCGAAACTTTCATATGCTTAGGCAGCACCCAGCCGCCGACCATACTATTCACGAAAGCGATTGGAATAAAGATAATTTTGCCAAAAACAAATCCGATTAGCGCGCCGGCAAGGCTCGCATTAAACATGTAGATGAGCGGGAAAATCAAGAAAAACGCAAGACCGTATGTCGGCAGCGTAAACATCTCTACGAAGATACCAATCGCAAATCCAAGAGCAACGATGGATGGGCCGCCAGGCGCCCGCATCAGCTGTGTATACTTCAGTTTCAGCCAACGTTTAATCGAGCGCGGTTTTCTTGCAGTCTTCAATTTAGATGCGCTCCTTTCACTTACAAGGACGATTTCACTCGAACTGTAGGTAGCAATTTATTCATGTTAACCGTACGCTGTGCCACCCAAGTTTCAGGCTTCGCCTCGTCAAATTGCTCCAGGTAAGCGATAACTTCCTTTGTAAGCGGAGTTGGCGTAGATGCACCTGAGGTTACAGCTACACGTTTCTTGCCTTTCAGCCACTCCAAGTCGATTTCTGAGACATCCGAAACCCGGTAAGCCGGTACACCAGCTATTTCTTCCGATACTTGCGCGAGCCGGTTGGAGTTGTTGCTTCTCGGATCTCCAACGACAATGGTAAGCTCGGCTTGACCAGCCTGCTCAGCTACCGCTTCCTGCCGCACCTGTGTCGCCAAACATATTTCATTATGAATTTCTGCCGATGGGAATGCCGTAAGCAGCTTGCTGATCAAATGTTTAATATCCCATTGCGACATCGTCGTTTGATTCGTAATAATGATGCGGTCAGCGCTAAGCTGAAGCTGGTCGATCTCCTCTGCACGCTCAATCAAATGGACGTGCTCCGGTGCAATGCCGATCGCGCCTTCCGGCTCCGGATGGGCTTTCTTCCCGATATAAATCACTTCGTAACCTTCCGCTACCTTCTCGCGAATAAGGTCATGAGTCTTCGTTACATCCGGACAAGTCGCATCGACTAGCGTAAGGCCTTTATCCTTAGCACGCTTTCGCACTTCAGGCGACACGCCATGTGCCGTGAAGATGACTGTGCCGCTTGTAATCTGATCAAGAATTTCAAGCCGGTTCTCACCGTCCAGCGTAATGACGCCAGCTTCCTTAAACGCTTCCGTTACATGACTATTATGAACGATCATGCCCAAAATATAGATCGGCCGCGGTAATTCTAAATTTTTTGCGGTTTGCAGCGCCAGCACCATTGCATCCACTACGCCATAGCAATAACCGCGCGGAGAAATTTTTACAATTTCCATACCTTGCGTCCCCTGCTTTCTACGTAAAACCATACGATTCTAAAGAACTAGCCTCAGGCTATTATACTTCATTGATCTTCTCGTGGAAAGCAACTGGGAGCCAGACGATAAACGTGGTCCCTTCTCCCTCGCGTGTCGACACCTCGACGGAACCTCCATGCTCATCAATAATCCACTTGGCAATGGATAACCCGAGTCCGGTACCGCTCGTCTGACCGCGCGATTCATCCGCACGATAGAACCGTTCAAAGATATGAGGCACTTCTTTGCTCGCCATTCCGATGCCAGTGTCTTTAATAATAATGCCTGCCTGGTTGCCGGAACGGACGGCGCGCAGCTCAACATAGCCGCTTGGCGTGTATTTGAAAGCATTCTCAACGAAAATAAAGAATAGCTGACGCAAAAAATCAGCGTGTGCATCTACTTCTACGTTTGCAATAGCGCTTAGGTTCCCAATTCTCCATTCAACATTTCTTGGAAGCAGCTGCGCCTTCCGGGCAACATCCTCGACGAGCGGCAGCAGGGGCTGCACGCTTTTCTCCATTTCATAGCCTGCATCTGCGCGGGCAAGCGCTAGCAAGTCGTTCACAAGACTCGACATCCGCTTCGCCTCGCCGGCAATGTCGCCCATCGCTTCCCTTGTCAGCATGACACGCTGACGTTCCTTATCGCTCAGCTGCGGCAGCGAGCTGCCTTCTTGCTCCTGCTGCTCCGTTCCCGCTTCAAGCGCAGGCAGCCACATCCGCTCCAGCAGCTCGATGTTGCCGCGGATCGTCGTCAAGGGCGTACGCAGCTCATGCGACGCATCGGAAACGAACCGGCGCTGCGCCTTGTACGCATCATCGAGCTCATTGTAAGTCGTCTCGATCCGGCCGAGCATACCGTTCAGCGTATCCGTTAATCGGCCCAGTTCATCCTTCGGACCGGAATGCGGAATCCGCATACTTAAATCAGAGCCGTTATCGATCTGATTGCTGGCTCGAATAACATTCTCGATTGGACGCAGCGCTTGGCGCGCCAGAAATAAGCCAAGCGTAAAGGCGATAAGCACGACAACAATAAGCGAGAAGATGAGCGTTGTTCGAAGCTCGTTGAGAAACTTATCTTCTCGGCCGGAATACGCCGCAACCTGAAGCATGCCGAACACTTCACCGTTCTGCTTCAACAGATGCTGATATGTCAGAAACGGATATTTGTCGACATGCAGCTCCTGAAATCCTTCATCGCTTTCGGTCACTTTCTTCTGTTCCGGGTAAGGAAGCAGCATATCGAGGCGGCGCAAATTTTGCGTTGTCTGCACAACGCCTTTCTTATAATTGATGACTTGAATGTAAATCTCATCATCTGCAAAGATCGAGGAAGGCGACACCTTGAAATTGTCAAACATATCCAGCGTTGATGTAATGTTAATGGCATTCACCTGCGTCTCGATCTTCGCCTTCATTTCCTTATACGTGTTGTAACCGACGAAGAAATAGATCGCTACGCCGAATGCGATAAGCGTAACAGCCAGAATGACCGAGTACCATAATGTAAGCCGCAGCCTGATCGACATGATGCCCTCAGCCTCCTTCGCCTCGCAGCACATATCCTGTTCCGCGAACCGTCTGAATCAGCCTTGAGCCGGTGCCGTCTTCTGTCTTCTGCCGAAGCATCGCAATATAGACCTCTAGCACATTGGATTCGCCACTGTAGTCAAAGCCCCAGATTTTGTCCATAATCGAATCACGGGTTAGCACGCGGCGCGGATTCTGCATGAAGAGCTGAAGGAGATCGAATTCCTTAGCCGTCAGTTCAAAGCGACGACCGCTGCGGATCGCTTCCCGTGAATCGAGATCCAGCTTCAAGTCTTCAAACTGCAGGCGAGCCCCGCCATCTTCAAGCTTCTCAGACTTGCGCCGCAGCAGAGCGCGGGTACGAGCGAGCAGTTCCTCCAGCGCAAACGGCTTCACCAAGTAATCGTCTGCCCCTAGGTCGAGTCCCCGAACGCGGTCTTGAATTTCGTCCTTAGCCGTCAGCATTAAGACCGGCACAGAGCTGCCGCCTTCACGCACCCGCCTTACCACTTCCCAGCCATCCACTTGCGGCATCATCACGTCTACAATGAGCAAATCCGGGTCGCTTGAGAGCATTTGCTTCAATCCCTCAAGGCCATTGCTTGCTGTTGTCACCTCATATCCTTCAAAAGCAAGGCTTCTGCGTAGAAGCGAAGTAATCTTGTCATCGTCGTCCACTACCAATATATGCTGTCTCATACCGTTCCCCCATCATCAATTAACCAAATATTGTTGATTTTATTATAACGCAACATTTCGCTGCCATGAAACAGCTTGTCCACAAGCCTATCTTCAAGCCTATCGTCCAAAAAAGTGGCGCAGACAGTCATTAAGACTGCATGCGCCACGTTGAACCAATCTACCTCATATATTACTGCTGCTGCTCAAACTCGTTCTTATTGCCGACCTTCACTTTCAAATCCATCTTCTCGCCATTGCGGACAATGTTCAGTGTCACCGTATCGTCGACATTCTTCTTCTGAATGGCAGCGATTAGATCCTCTCGACTGTTATATTTCGTACCATCAAGACCCATGATAACATCATACTGTCTCAAATCAGCCATATATGCAGGCGATTTGTACAATACGCTCGATACGATGGAGCCTTCTTTGCTTGTAAGACCAAGCTCCTTAGCGATATCATCGGTAATTTCAGCGAGGTTCGCGCCGATGAACGGTACAGGTTTCTTCGGAATTTCTTTATTCGCCTTCAGGTCCTGAAGTACTTCCTGAATGGTGCTTGTCGGAATAGCGAAGCCTATACCTTGCGCCTGCGAGCTTACCGCTGTGTTAATACCGATAACTTCGCCCGCCATGTTCAGCAAAGGACCTCCTGAGTTACCAGGGTTAATGGAAGCATCTGTTTGCAGCAAGTGCTCGTATTGACGTGTGCCTTGCTCATCCGGAATCGTAATTGGACGCTCCTTGGAGCTCAGTACGCCTACCGTAACCGTGTGATCAAAACCATATGGGTTGCCGATTGCAACGACCCAGTCACCAATATTGATTTTCTCCGAGCTGCCGATTGGCAAAGTTGGGAAATTAGTTCCTTCTACTTTTAGTACAGCAAGATCCAAGCTGTAGCTCGTGCCAAGCTTCTTCGCTACGAGCGGCTTGTTGTAGCCTTGAACCGTAACTTGAATTTCATCTGCATCGCCGACAACGTGCTGGTTCGTTAGAATATAACCTGACGAGTCGAAGAAGAAGCCTGTACCGATGCCCTCAGGTGTCAGCTCTGTGCTGCCCTGATTCTGATTGCTATTCGATCCATTGCCTTGATCTTGGCTGCCTCCTTCACCGCCGAGGTCATCACCGAAGAATTGGCTGAAGAAATCCATGCCGCTGCCGCTCTGACTGCTGGCACGCTGCTTCGTGAACGTCTCGATCTTCACGACCGCCGGGCTCGCTTTCTCAAACAGCTGTGCGATATTGTTTGGTCTTACGACGTCTGCCGCAGTAGATACCGAACCATTGTCGCCTGCGCTGCCTACTGCAGTCTTCGCTTGATCAGGTGAAGATTGCGTTACTGTCGCCTGATCGGATGTGAACCAGTTCTGTTTGTCAGAGACAAACATGAGCGATCCTACGACGACGACACCAGCTAAGAATGAAGCGAACATCGCTTTAAAGGTAGAACGGCGCGCTTCTTTCACTTGCCAACCGCTTCTTGATGCGGATTGCGAAGGCGCGAACTGGCGAATCTGTTGCGGCGGCGTTACTTCTACTGAGCTATGCTCGCCGTCTTGCCTACCAGCTGCATAAGGATCAGCTTGCGCTCCATCATGCGGTTCAGCGACACTATCACCAGTTGATTTAAAAGGCCCATACGAATAGTAGTACGATGATTTCTCGGTTTCCGAAGAAGGTGCGGTTTGATCCGGCTTCACCTCTTGCTCTTTAAACGAATGGTCCTGATCGCGATTCTCTTCGTTGCTGCGGTCTTGAAAGAATTCATCATAACCATTTTTCTTGTTTTGATCGTCCATTTTGTTTCTCCTCCTAAAGCGTATCGCTTATTATTGCGTTTCCCATGGTTGTGGTGGATGTTATTTGCTGTTCTTCATGTTTCTATCATGCACAATCTACCTTAAATCAAACTTAAAATTGTTATAAAGCAACATAAAAAAACCGGGCTTGGCTAATAAATTTAGCCTAACCCGGTTCCAAATCTCGTATTCTCTTAATGGAGCAGCCTCTCTTCGACCTGGTCAAGCACTTTTTTAGCAATGGTCACCCATTTTGACTCGACTTCGGCATCGGGATCAAGCGGCTCCTGGAACTGATCGACCAAGCTGCCTAATGTTCGCGGATGTGCTTCTTTATCGAGTCCTTCATTGTAAATATGCTTCAACACGAAAGGCTTACCAATCCGGATCTTCGCATCCAAATCTTGCGTTTCACTGTCGATATTGCCATTGATGACGTCAAAAGGCATCCGCAGCCATACTTTATGCTCCTCATCCAGGAAGCGGTCAAAAAATCCATGGTCGTAGTCCCAATTGCCGCCGACGGAGAACTGATGCTCCTCCAGCATATCTCTTACTTCCGCAAATTCCTTCTCACTTGATTCCAGCTTTGTGTCTATAGGGATCATGGTAGGGCAACTCCTCTGGCCTTATTTACCGTTAGAATGCCCGCCATTGCGGTCCATTATCCTGTCTTTACCCAGCCTTTGCGATGGGCGAAAACAGCTAGCTGCGTCCGGTCCTCGAGCTCGCACTTCATCAGCAAGTTGCTCACATGCGTCTTCACGGTCTTGATGCTGATATGCAGCTCTTCGGCGATTTCCTTATTGGACATCCCTTCTGCGATCAAGAGCAGCACTTCCTTCTCACGGTCGGTCAAGCCTTCATCCGCGCCTTGCGTGCTGCGCTGGCGCAAGCCTCGCGTCAGCGCCTGCGAGACATCATGCGTCATCACCGGCATGCCTTTCGCGGCGCCGCTCAGCGCATAGATGAGTTCTTCCGCCGAGACGGTCTTCAACACATAGCTGACCGCGCCTGCTTCTACTGCGGCGACTACCTTCTCGTCTTCAAGGAAGCTAGTCAGCATCACGATTTTCAGCGCCGGAAATTCCTTCATAAGATGGCGAGTCGCTTCAACACCATCCATGACCGGCATCATCAGATCCATCAGAACAAGCTGCGGAGGTCCTCCGTCAATACCGGAACGCAGCATATCAAGCGCTTCTTGACCGTTAGCCGCTTCTGCTACCACTTCGAATTTAGGCTCTAGCATTAAGTATGTCCGCAAGCCCGCACGCACCATATCATGATCATCGACAATCATTATTTTGTAGCTGCTCGTTTGACTCATTGCGTAAGACCGTCTCCTTTATTTATATAGTTTGGCAGCGTCACGCGCACGCGTGTGCCGCTCCCCGGTTTACTAATGATGGAGGTATCTCCGCCGAGCTTATTCGCCCGCTCCCTCATGGTAGACAATCCATAAGACCCCCGCTTCACTTGATCCGCTCGGAAGCCTGCGCCGTCATCTTGCAACGTCATCACAATTTGCCGCTCAGTCTCGGCAACCGTCAGCAGCGCAGTCTGTGCGCCGGCGTGCTTCACGATGTTCGCCATTGCTTCCTGCACGATCAGGAACAGCTGATGCTCCTTCGCTTCGGACAGCTTTTCCTTCACGCGCCATTCGAGCACGCCTTGCAAGCCATTCTGGCGACAGTAATCCGGGAACCACTTATCAAGCGCCTCCTGCAGCGATCTGCCTTCCAGCTCCATTGGCCGCAGCTGCGCAATGAAGCCGCGCATCTGCTTCTGAGCTAGCGATGACATCGAGATCAATTGACTCATTACATCGCCGGCGCGCTCCGCATTCAGCTCGAGCAGCTTCGGCAGCGAGGAAGCCGACATATGAATCGCGAACAGTTGCTGACTGACCGTGTCATGCAGGTCACGGGCCAAGCGACGTCGCTCTTCCAGCACAGCCGCTTCATTGGAAGCCGTCTCGCGCATCACCTGATCCTCGCCAGAGCTCTGAATCCACTGCATCTTCTCATCGAGCGATTCAAGCATATCATTGAATTCGCGATACGCCGGGGTTAGAAGGCCAACCTCTGGCAGCCTTGTACTGTAGTTGCCGTGAGCGGTTTGCTTGAGTCCGAGCACAAGCAGATCGATCTGGCGCTGTATGCGCTGGGCCGCCCAGTAGCCAAACACGGCGCTAATGAGCAGGAATACGACGGCTACGCCGATCCACAGCAGCTTGCTGTGCCCTTCGTTCGTCCATTCCGCTCCTAGCTGCCAAGCGAGCACCGAAATCGTAGAGGATGCAAGGAACAGCAGAATCATATCCCATTTGCTGTTCCGAAACAGTCTCACCATCATGCGCGCATCAACCTACTTTCGTGACACGCACATCGCCGATAAAGGTGCTGACGTGCAGCTTTATTTTTTTGTCCGTATCCGGGAAATAAGGCGTTTGAATGTCCATGTTCTTGAAGATGCCGCCCTCCCGATGCTCCAGCACGGCAACATCGCCGACGAATGCACTAGATACGACATGTACGCCAATCTCGTAGTCATTCGGCAAGTACACTTTCACATCGCCTATAAAGGAAGAGATATTAACGATCGTCTCGCCAGGCGGAATCTGTGCCTTCGTCAAATCAAGCACCGTGTCGCCGATAAAATGCGAAATGTTCATCGGCTTCAGCTCCCAATAATCCTGGCCAAGATAGATATCTCCGATAAAGCCCGAGCGCGTCTGCACGCCTGGATCGTGATTCCACCATTCTACGCGTTCATTGCGGTGGTGATGCTTCATTCGGTGATGCGCATTCTGCTCCATGCGCGCCCTCATTCGGTTCGCGCGTTCGTTCCAACGTTCTACTTGATATTGATGCTTCAGCATCTTCCGCTGATGCTTATCCATCTTCTCGAAGACGGGCCCATAGCCATAAGCAGGCTCTGCAGGAGGCTGCACAGCTTCATCTCCCGTATGATCCGAAGGCGGCTCGCTCGGGCCAAACGGAATTGATGGTGCAGGTGGCACTGGCGGAATGACATTCATTTCATCTGGATTCATCTGCTTTGTCGGATCCGGATGAAGCGGCGGAGCAGGTGGGATCGATACTTCGGGCTGGCTGTAATTGTAAGCCTTCCAATCCTCTTCAGGAGCAGCTTGATCAGCCACGAGCTTCTTCTTAGGTTTAAAAATCACACGCAAGCCGATAAGGATAAGGATAAGCGGCCCGCCGAACTGCAATAGGTCATGAACGGACCAAGCGAACCAATCTAAATTACGACCAAGAAACAAGACGCCGACAATGATCAGCACCGCTGAGCCGAAGAACGATGACTTACTGAGCACGTTAAGCACACCAAGTACAAGCAGTAGAGCTGGCCAATACGTCGCTGCGACCATACCAATGTCGAAGTCAATGACGCCGGCCTGTCTTAGCATGAGCCCTACGCCTACTACTATTATAAAGAGGCCCCAAAATAATCGTGTAATAAAGTTATGCATGCTCGAACACCAGCTCCCAATCGCTTTTGCAAGGTTTGTACTCCAAGTATACCCGAAGGAGATATGGACATAAAAGGGTCTGTCGATTGAACGAGACTACGTCTGCAGACTGAGCGCGATAATGCGCTTACATAGCTCGCTGCGATAAATCTGGAAATCTATTCTATCTCATGTTAGGTCTTATAACTCTCTTCGTTGACATCACTGACGCGAGCCTTATATAATGGGTTTCGGATTGGATGAAGAGACAAAACCTAACATGACGATCTTAACAGGAGATGAGGAAGTATGGATGTAAACACACTGTCCCAAGGGCTAGATACAATCTGGGTCGTCTTGACGGCCGCGATGATTCTGCTCATGGAAGGCGGCTTTGCTCTGCTAGAGGCAGGCTTCGTCAGACAGAAGAACGCAGTGAGCATAATTATGAAAGTGTTTGTTGATATCGCTTTCGGCGCATTAATCTTCTATTTCATCGGCTTTGGCCTTATGTACGGCAAAGATGCCGGCGGGCTTATCGGCACATCCGGTTTCCTATTAAATGGAGATCTCTCCCACATCGTCGTCAATATCTCCCATGAAACCTATTGGCTCTTCCAATGTGCCTTCGTTATCGCGGTCATCTCGATCGTGTCTGGCGCGGTCGCAGAACGAATCCATTTCAGAGCATACATCTTATACGCGATTGCAATGACTGGTCTTATCTATCCGATTGCCGGTCACTGGGTTTGGGGCGTCGGAGGCTGGATTGGTAAGCTCGGCATGATCGACTTCGCCGGCTCCGCAGTCATACACGCACTCGGCGGCTTTGCTGCATTAGCAGCAGCAATCTTCATCGGCCCGCGTATTGGCAAATTCACACCAGAAGGAAAAAGCAATATCGTACCGCCATCCAACCTACCACTTGCATCTGTTGGCGCGTTCATCCTCTGGTTCGGCTGGTTCGGCTTCAACTCCGGCAGCACGCTTAGCGCAACGAACGGCTCCATCGGCCATATCGCGGTAACGACCATGCTCTCTGCGGCTGCAGGCGGCGCAACGTGTATCCTGTTCACGATGTTCCGCTATAAGAAAGCAGATCCGCCGATGGTCATCAACGGCTCGCTCGCTGGACTCGTCGGCATTACAGCCGGCTGCGCATTCGTCTCCGACGCGGCAGCTATTACAATCGGCATCGTGTGCGGCATCGCGATGGTTCTCGCCACTGAGTTTATGGAGAGCAAAGGGATTGACGATCCCGTCGGCGCATTCGCGGTACACGGCGTAAGTGGCAGCCTCGGCACACTCGCTGTCGGCCTGTTCGCAATGCCAGAGCTGACTAAGGGCGCCGGCAAAGACCACTACGGCTTGTTCTACGGTGGCGGCCTGCATTTGCTCGGCATTCAAGCACTTGGACTTGTTGTCGTCAGCGTATGGGGCTTCACGCTCACGTGGGGAGCACTCTTATTAATCAAGCGTATCATGCCAGTTCGCGTATCCAAGGATGAGGAGCTCGTTGGACTTGATGTCGGTATTCATGGCGTTCCAGCCTACAATCAGGATCATGACTTCCTTGATTTGGAGCAGCTGAAGACTGGCAGATAATCATTATATAAATAGAGGCTCCGTCCTCTCTTGTGTGGAAGCAGATTGTGCCCCGCATATAAGAGAGGACGTTTTTTTCAGCCAAAAAACAAAAAAACCGCCCCCATTCGGACGGTTAAGTATTATTGCAATTCATCATCCATTTCGCTAGTTACTGCGATAATGTCAGAATCGTTATTTGTAACCAGGATGGCACGCGCTTGTTCGACTTCAGCCCTAAGTGCGCGAACCTTCTCCATCGGACGTTTAACATAGTGGATGTATTCAACAGCCAAGTGGTGATCTGGCTTCTTCCCAGAGAGCATACGGCGCAGTGTGGACATAGACAGATAAGCGCGCTCTTCTTGCAGGCGGCGCTTCTCATAGCGCTCCACCATTTGTTCGATCTCAGTAATCTCCTGCTCACGCTTAGCAATGTAGCTGTTCAGGAACGGGATCACTTCAGCTGCTTTACGATGTCTCAAACGTGAAGTCGGTATGTTTGCAATCGGATCAGTCATGTTAGTTCCCCTACCTTCACCGTGTTATAAATTGTTACATAACTTATTTTACACGATCAGTTCCCGTTTGAAAACATCTTTTTTGCGTGAAAATGTGACCATTATTTGACCCGAATGTCCGCTCCGAGCACACCAATTAGCTGACCGCTCGCACCACGAATCGGTACCGAGATCGTTAAGCATGGCTTCTTCGTAATCGCGGAGATGTATACTTCCGATGTAAAGGACTTGCCCTCCATCGCTTGTCTCCACCACTGACGCCCCTTCGCATTCAGCAAGCCCGCTTCCGGTTGCGAGTAGATAAACGAGCCGTCATCTCTGTTGGACCAGATGGCTTCGATCTCCGGCAATTGGCTGAGCAGCTGACCTAGCAGCGCTTGATGCACCACATCGTCCAGCGAACTGATCGCTGTTTCTGTTGCCAGCCTCGTCAGCTGCTGCATCGAGCCGCTAACGTTAATGTTGGCGTCCTTCACTTCATTCTTGACGCCAACCTTGTTAATCGCCTTGGTCAGCTCATCCGATGACTTATGTAAATTCGTGCTGATCCGGTCCAGCTTCTTAATCTGCCTACGTTGCTTATGTGTGTCCGCCAAAGTTACATCTACGCTTACAAGCGTCTGCGAAACCGCGTCGACAACATCCTTCAGCATATCCGTCGCACCTGTCATGCTCGCCGTTTGCTGCTTGCTCGCCGAACTACTCTTGCTGACAAGCCGGTCAACCTCTTGGATCCTACCCAAGATCACATCCATCCGCTCTTTCGTCTGCGCCATCTCTTGGATGCCGTCCTCAACTGCGGACTTCTCAAGCGATACAGAAGATACCACCTGCTTCACGCCATTCTCAATCTCCTCGACTAGCGAGCTAGACCGTCTGACCGCCTCATGGCTCTGTTCCGCGAGCTTCTTGATCTGCTGCGCAACGACCGAGAAACCACGCCCGTATTCGCCGGCATGAGCCGCTTCAATGGAAGCGTTAAGAGCAAGCAACGAGGTTTGGGAGACGATCTCTTGAATAAAGCTGTTGATTTCATTAATGCGTGACGTCTGTTCAATGAGTGCGTGAATATGTAGATCCATCTCGCCATTTTGCCGCTGCAGCTCATTCATCACTTTGTCCGTGTTCATGAGCGAACGGCATACTTCTACTACAACTTCCTTCGTTTCCTTGCTCTCCGTGTCCAGAAGCTGCGCCGTATCGCTAATTTGCTCAGCGGATGCGGCAACCTCTTGCAGTGTAGAGAAAGTTTCACCGATTCGTTCCATGGCCCGCTCGCTGCACCCACGCAGCTCGCCTTCTCGAATTGCTGATTGATCTGTGATGTCTGTAAGCTGGCTAATCGACTGATTCACTTCCTCCACTGCGGCGGTGAGCTGATCCGAAATAACTAACGATTCATTGATTAGCTGGGACAATACGCCCACTTCATCAATGCTCGTCTGGGTAGGTTTAGACCCCCTGGACCAAATACGCTGCAGTGCTTTCATCGAAAAACCACCTTTTTTGCTGAATGATGTCAGGAATTATACCATAGTATAGTCCACATCTTTCCAAGTGTAAACGCTCAAAAGAAAAGAGGACCCTTATCAGGTCCTCTATCTCTTTTCTGCTTCTTCAGTTAAGGAATAGCTTATATCCTATTTCTCCGCTTTCTGAGAAGCTCCTTTTGTTGTTACGCTAGTTGCACCTGCAGCATTCTCAGAAGCAAACTCAGCATTATATTTCGTTTGGGCAGCATTCATTTTGTTGTTTTTATTTTTCGCCATCGCAGCTCACCTCCCGGTACATCACTTATTATGGCAATGCAGAGAAGAGTTTATGCTAGTCGTTTACGAATAATATTACGATTCAAGCAACTCTCGCGGGATCGTTTTGTCGACCGTAACCGCCTGATTTAATGCGTTCAGCCGAGCTGTCGTCAGCTTGCCGTTTCCTCGCTTCAGGATGCGTACCGTCACCTTCTTCTTGCCCCATTGCTTGAATACTTGCTTCCTCGTTTCAAAATATAAATCGATCTTCTTTCCTTTAATCGCTGAACCGGTATCTGCTACAACGCCGTATCCGTAACCGGGTATATAAAGCACCGTTCCAATCGGAAACACCTTCGGATCAGCTGCAATCGTAGATACAAAAGCCCTCCGCACCCGCACACCTGAATACGTAATGCCGTATTGCGGATGTCCCGGCTTCTTGCCCGTGGATTCCACACCCGCTGTATAGCCAGTAGCTACAACTTGTACGGAAAGCTCATTCTTGTGCTTTAATTTATGCTTGGGAGCTTCTCCGCGACTGCCTGCTGCAGTGCATTCTGCAATTAGCAGCGTCATGATCAGTATCATGGCCGTCACCGCTGTAGCGAAGCGCTGAAACGACAAAAAGCTTGTCATCATCTGGTTTGTTATCCTCCTTATTCACGAAGGATGCCCCAGCGAGACAAGCTTTATGCGCTGACAGCTGCTCAGCAGACCGTCCGTAAAGCTGTATTAGATGGTTTTGTTGGCAATCTCAGCTTGCAGCAGCGCAATCAGCTCAGCAACCGGCTTCGAGCCAAGGTCGCCTTCGCCGCGCTTACGAACCGATACGGATTCAGACTGCATCTCGTTCTCGCCGATAACAAGCATGTAAGGCGCCTTCTCAAGCTGAGCCTCACGAATCTTGTAGCCGAGCTTCTCGTTGCGAAGGTCTGTCTCCACGCGAATGCCTGCAAGCTGCAGCTTCTCTTCCAGCTCACGCGCATAAGCTTCGTACGCTGTCGATACTGGAATGATCTTCGCTTGCACTGGCGACAGCCAGAGCGGGAATGCGCCTGCGAAGTTCTCGAGCAAGAACGCAGTCATACGCTCCATTGTGGAGATAATGCCACGGTGGATAACGACAGGACGGTGCTTCTTGCCGTCGTCACCGATGTATTCAAGCTCGAAGCGCTCTGGAAGCAGGAAGTCGAGCTGTGCAGTCGAGAGCGTCTCTTCTTTGCCAAGCGCTGTCTTGATCTGCACGTCGAGCTTCGGTCCGTAGAACGCCGCTTCGCCTTCTGCTTCGAAGAATGGCAAGCCCAGCTCTTCAACAACTTCACGCAGCATGCGCTGGGACATTTCCCACATCTCGTCGTTCTGGAAGTACTTCTCTGTATCCTTCGGATCGCGGTACGACAAGCGGAAACGGTAATCCTTGATGCCGAAATCATCGTACACCTGACGGATCAAGTTGACTACGCGCGCGAACTCATCCTTGATTTGATCCGGACGGCAGAAAATATGCGCATCGTTCAGCGTCATCGCACGCACACGGTGCAAGCCAGTGAGCGCGCCGGACATTTCATAACGGTGCATCGTGCCAAGCTCCGCTACTCGAACCGGCAGGTCGCGGTAAGAACGCATATCGCTCTTGAACACCATCATATGGTGAGGGCAGTTCATTGGACGAAGAACGAGCTCCTCGTTGTCGAGCGTCATCTTAGGGAACATGTCCTCGCTGTAGTGCTCCCAGTGACCGCTGGTTTTGTATAGCTCAACGTTCGCAAGAACCGGCGTATACACGTGCTGGTAGCCCAGACGCTCCTCGAGGTCTACGATATAACGTTCCATCGTTCTACGCAGACGCGCGCCGTTCGGCAGCCAGAGCGGCAAGCCTTGACCCACTTCGCGGGAGAACGTAAACATCTTCAGCTCGCGGCCGAGTTTACGGTGATCGCGCTTCTTCGCTTCCTCAAGGAAGTGCAAATGCTCGTCAAGCTGCGCTTTCTTCGGGAACGCTGTTCCGTAGATGCGCTGCAGCATTTTATTCTTGGAATCGCCTCTCCAGTATGCGCCGGCTACGCTCAGCAGCTTGAACGCTTTGATACGGCCAGTCGACGGCAAATGCGGTCCACGGCAAAGGTCGAAGAACTCACCTTGGTCGTACATTGTAATTTGCGCCTCTGCAGGCAGGTCGCGGATGAGCTCCAGCTTGAGTGGATCATTGATCTCTGTGAAAGTTGCGATCGCTTCCTCACGGCTGACAACACGGCGGCGAATCGGCAAGTCCGCTTGGACAATACGCTCCATTTCCTTCTCAATCTTCACAAGATCTTCTGGTGTGAGCGATTGCTCCATATCGATATCGTAGTAGAAGCCGTCTTCGATAACCGGACCGATACCAAGCTTCACGTCGTTTCCGCCAAACAAGCGTTTAATTGCTTGCGCCATCAAATGGGCTGTACTGTGGCGGTATACCTCAAGTCCGTCAGCGGAATCGAGTGTAACGATTTCGAGAGCAGCGTCGCTCTCAAGCTGCGAATAGATATCCACAACTTTACCGTCCACTTTACCTGCGATCGCATTCTTTCTAAGTCCAGTGCTGATCGAGCCTGCAACCTCTTCAATTGTAGTGCCTTGTTCGTACTCGCGAATTGCGCCGTCTGGCAGTTTAACTTGAATGGCCATCTTACTCATGTCCTCCTTGTTTTGCGCGGCATGCTTATAAACCGCATGGTTGTCCTTACACGTAAACCAATCAATGCGGTTGCAGCCCAATAAAAAAAGCACACATCCCGCGAAGGGACGAGTGCTTGTCATAGACCCGTGGTTCCACCCTAGTTCAATCAGCGCTTAATTATTGCCTCAAGCCGCCGATCCTTGTAGATGTTCTGTAACGGGAACAGCCCGGCGCAGCTTACTACCGATCATCCTTGTAACAAGAGAGCGGGTTCAACAGCACAGCTACAAAGGGGTAAATCGCTACTGCATCATAAGGAAATTTCAGCCAATATTTCCTCTCTCTGGGACGAGCCGGCAAGCGATACATGTCTTTGTCAATGCTTTTACATGTGAATTATTATAATGCGTCGCTTAAGCCTTCGTCAAGCCCAGTCAAGTGTTACTAACTCACGGGATTACATTCCGAACGCGTATCTCCTTGGCATTCTCAGGCATTCCGATAATAGGTTGACCTTGCTCGTCAAAATAGAGGTTGCAATGTCCGCAGGTGCAGCACAGTCTCACTCTATGTTCAAATATCGTCTCCAGCGTGCGCATCACCGGGAGCTCTGGCTGGCGAGTGTGAATCACGATCTGCTGCGGTGACACCGTAATTAGCGTGCTCACGATCATATCTTCCATGTTCATCTCGGACTCAAGCATCTCCGCTACGATTCGGTCCGCCGGAACGGTATCGAGAAGCTGGAACTCGTGATCATAAAGAACAAAGTCACTGCCGCCCTTATGCAGCACATGGACGATCGGCAGCTTCACTTCCTGCATCCGGACAAAATATTTCAGCAGCGAAATAAACTCCTGATATTGCTTATCCATTACATACTCATCGACGGCATAAGCGACGACTTCCTTGAGCTCCTGCCAATACGGAGCCAAGCGGAAGGTGACGAAGCCGTCAAGATGCATCCGGGTATTACTAACGAGGAACTGCTCCACCTCATCGGAAACTTTGTTTAAACGCCGCTCTCGATCCGTCCGCAGCATTGCCGTATCGGTATCATCGGCTTGAACGGCAGGTACTTGAACGCCATACAGTATATTTTGACAATACCGCTCAAGCAGTTCGATCTCCTTGCTCTCTTCATAATGGAACTGCTTGCGAATAATCGCCTTAAGGAGCATTGGCTCAAGCTCACGCATAATGAAATGTCCGATGGCGACTGCTGCTTCGCGATAAACTATCGGACCGTCTACAGCCAAATTGAACAATGGCAGCTGTGCATGACATTGGATCTCCATGGATTCATATTCTGGCCTTGTAAGGCGCACAGCATCTAACTTGCTATTGCTATGTAAGCCGGCGAATTGTTCACTCATACATTGATGCAACAGATCAATCGCTTCATTTGAAGCAGAAAGCAAAGTAACAGTAAAGAGTTCCATAAGCACACTCCTAACTTTTTTAGTGGGCAAGGGACGAAAGCGCATCTATTGAGCCGCTCATACTGACGGCAATATTGGAGCTTGAAGGGCTGCGAGTAAGCTTTTGCGAGCTTCCTTAACAGTATATGGCTCAGCAAAAGCATATATACGATGTAGGCTCTACCTGCACTGGAATGGGATTGGAATGAAAGGGGAATCGTGGTATATTTATTTCCAAATGAAGCTGTCTAGCCGGAGTGAAACCTATGGATTACGAGTCAATTAATTACAATAGATACCGCTGGAATCGTATGCTGCTGAATGGCTTCTGGTCCATTCTCATCATTACAATCATTCTTGAAAGTTTGTACTCCACCGTCTCAGAATTACCAAGAACGCAATTCATCATTGAATATATGGTCAGACCATCCGCGCTGCTGCTTGGGTTTCTGCTCATGGCCGAGCTCGGGCTTCGTTTATATAACGGGCGATATCAGGATTATATCGTCATCCTAACTTCAACGTTGATCGCCTTCACAATTGTTTATATCCACAACTCCATCAATTACTTGATACTGGCGTTGTTTTTACCCATTATGGTGTCCATCTTCTACTTTCAGACCAAGAAGCTGCTCTTCGCTCTTGGCAATACATTAGCTTCGCTATACATCATGTATGGCACTAGTTACTTTGCCAATAATGACATTTCAATTGTCGGTCTCATCACGATTACAGTTATGTTCTGCGCCTTCACCCTCATCGCATGGGGAATTCTAAGCCGTGGCATGGAGCTGCTCAGCCATTTGAAATCAAATTTCGAACGGAATCAGGAGCTGCTCGTCAAGACGGTCTGGATGGACAAGCTCGCCAAGACCGATGCGCTAACCGGGCTGTACAACCATATGACTTTTCATGAGTTTTTCGAGAAGCTTATTGATCAGCACGAACGCTACGGCCTCTCACTGCAGCTGGCTATTATCGATATCGACAACTTCAAGCTTGTGAATGACAGATACGGCCATCGTGCCGGCGATGCCATTCTAAGGAACGTATCGGAGCTGCTTCGGAGCAAGTCACGTGTGAACGACTTCATCGCACGTTACGGAGGCGAAGAGTTTGCCGTCCTGTTTACGGATCAATCGAGCAATGAATCACTAACTGTCGTCGAGCTAATCCGTGAAGCGTTATCCAAGCTGCCGCAGCAATCGCTAGGCGGTGAGCCGATTACAGTCAGCATCGGCTTCGCTGAATATTCGACTGGCGAAGGCAAAGAGCACTTCTTCAATCGAGTCGATACCGCACTCTATAAAGCGAAGAACAACGGTAAGAATTGTACGGTCATCTGGGCAGACCCGCCGCATGAGAGCGGAGAGAGTCAGCTCGCTTAATCGCTAACAAACATAAAAAAAGCTTCCCAGCTGGGAAGCTTTTGTTTGTTTATTCAATTAGTTCTGCATCACGAAGTCGTTCGCTGCATGCTCGGACTCGCTGTACACTTTAAGAATGTCATACTTCGTATTGCGCTGAGCAGGGATTTTGCCTGTTTCACGAATAAGGCGAAGGATGGATTCGATGTTTACTTTATGCGTTGTACCCGCTGCCGAAACGACGTTCTCTTCAATCATCGTGCTGCCGAAGTCATTGCAGCCGTAAGACAACGACAACTTACCGACCTCTGGTCCCATCGTTACCCACGACGATTGGAAGTTATCAATATTATCGAGCGTAATACGGCTGATCGCGAGCGTCTTCAAGTACTCCTCAGGCGTCGCTTTCTCCCGCTTCATATTCGTATTCTCCGGCTGGAACGTCCACGGAATGAACGCGAGGAAGCCCTTGGAGTTGTAACCATTCGAAATGCACTCATCCTGCGCGTCACGTACGCGGAGCAGGTGAAGCGCTCGCTCCTCCATCTCCTCGCCGAAGCCGATAACCATCGTCGCCGTTGTGTTCATGCCGACACGGTGAGCCGTCTTCATGACATCCATCCAGTCGGTCCAAGAACCCTTCAGACGGCTGATCTTCCGTCTTGTCCGGTCGTCGAGAATTTCACCGCCGCCGCCTGGAAGCGAGTCAAGGCCTGCTTGGTTCAGTTCGCGCATGACCTGTTCCAGTGTCAAACCATCAGATACAGCAACCATCTTATGAATCTCCGCAGGGGAGAAGGAATGCATCGTAATGCCTGGATAATGCTGCTTGATCTTGCGCAGCAGATCCGTGTAGTACGTGAACGGCAGGTTCGGGTTCACGCCGCCTTGCATCAGAATCTCGGTACCGCCAACGTCCATCGTTTCTTTGATCTTCTGCAAGATCACCTCATCCGACAGCACGTAGCCTTCCGCCGATCCCGGAGCGCGATAGAAAGCGCAGAAACGGCAATACACATCACATACGTTTGTATAGTTAATGTTGCGTCCTACTACGAATGTCGTGATCGGATCAGGATGATGTCTTAGCATCAGCTGATTGGCCACATGGCCCATTTTCTCAATTTCCTCGGATTCAAATAGCGTTACTACGTCTTCGAGCCCGAGTCGTTCTCCTTGCAGTGCTTTGTCCAAAATACGATCTACTTGTTGCACGAGGGAGACCTCCTTCTCTATCCACTTTTCACTTTTTCCGTACCCAGTAAGGTTTCAACTTATACTACCACAAACGATTCACTTACGTCATTTCGCGACTGCCCGCGTAAAGTCAAGCCAAAACGGCGAAAAACGCGGCTAGTCCGCTTGGACTGCCGCGTATCGCTTTATTTGCGCTTAAATTAACCTTTGAGCGCTTGGTCGAGATCTGCAATGAGATCGTCAATATCCTCGAGACCGACCGAATAACGCAGCAAGCCATCCGTAATTCCGCGCTCATGACGCACTTCACGCGGCATTGCCGCATGCGACATCATCGCTGGGTATGACAAAATACTTTCAACAGCACCAAGACTTACCGCAACGAGCGGCAGCGTCACACGGTTCAATACCGCTTTCGCACGGTCCCCGTCACCAACATCGAAGGAAACGACAGCGCCATAGCCTTTGGACTGCTTCTCATGAATTTCGCGTCCTGGATGATCCTTGAGCCCAGGGTAGAAAACGCTAGTAATATCCGAGCGGCTATCGAGCCACTCCGCCAGCTTGCGCGCGCTCTTCTCGCTATGCTCCATACGTGCTTGCAGCGTCTTCATGCCGCGCATCAAGAGCCATGATTCCTGTGCGCCAAGGACGGTGCCAAGCCCGTTCTGGAGCTGCTTCAGCCGCTTGCCAAGGCTTTCTGTTGCGACAACGGCAAGTCCTGCAAGCACGTCGCTGTGGCCGCCTAGGAACTTCGTCGCGCTGTGCAGCACGATGTCTACGCCAAGCTCGATCGGACGCTGATGGTACGGTGTCATGAACGTATTATCGAGCAGCGAAATGAGCTCATTTTCTTTTGCCCATGCTGCAATTGTAGTGATATCGGTAATCTTAAGCGTCGGATTCGACGGCGTCTCAATGAAGACCGCCTTCGTATTCGGCTGCAGCGCAGCCTTCACCGCTTCGACATTCGTCATGTCTACGAATGTCGATTCAATGCCGAGACGGTTCAACACCGTCGTCAGCAAGCGATACGTGCCACCGTATACGTCTTCTGTCACGATGACGTGATCGCCTGTGGAGAAGAGCAAGAACGCTGTCGAGATTGCCGCCATACCGGATGCGAACGCAAAGCCGCGTACGCCGCCTTCGAGCAGCGTGATATAATCCTCAAGCGCTTGACGTGTCGGGTTGCCGGAACGGCTGTAATCATGCGTCGGCGGGTTATGAATATCATGATGATGGAACGTCGATGCCTGATAAATCGGCACGCTCGAGGCACCTGTCGTTTCGTCAATTTCAGAGCCAAAATGAATCAGCTTCGTCGCAAATTTCTTCTCTTGGTTGTTATCTGCCATCGTGTTCTTATGCCTCCCCAAGCTCGCTTTTTGCTGCTTCGAATGCTTGCGCCAAATCCGCAATGATGTCATCGGCATGTTCGATGCCCACTGAAAAACGAAGCAGCCGGTCGTCTACGCCGATCTTCTGGCGAATTTCGATCGGAATATCCGCATGCGTCTGAACCGCCGGATAAGTCATCAGTGACTCAACGCCGCCAAGGCTTTCTGCGAATGCGATCAGCTTAATGTGGCGAAGAATCGGCTCCACGTAAGCAGCATTCTTCAGGCGGAACGAGAAAATGCCTGTATTGCCGGAGGATTGACGGTTCTGTACTTCATGGCCAGGGTGATGCGGCAGCGCCGGATAATAGACATCATCAATCGCTTCATGCGTCAGCAGCCAGTTCGCAATTGCCGTCGCATTCGCTTGATGGCGCTCCATCCGCAGCGCGAGCGTCTTCATGCCGCGCATTAAGAGCCAGGAATCCTGCGGACCAAGCACCGCGCCGAGCGAGTTATGAAGGAAAGCCATCTGAGTCGATAGCTCCTTGCCTTTCGTCACGATCAAACCAGCCAACACATCGTTATGGCCGCCAAGATATTTGGTCGCGCTATGCACGATAATGTCTGCGCCAAGCTCGATTGGGCGTTGGAAGAACGGCGTAAGAAGCGTGTTGTCAACGATCGACAGCAATCCCTTCGACTTCGCCCACGCGCATACACGCTCAAGGTCCGTAATCATCATAAGTGGATTCGTCGGTGTCTCGATCAGAATCGCTTTTGTCGCAGGCGTACACAGCTCGCTAAGTCCATCAATGTCATTCGTGTCTACATAAGAAGCTGTCACGCCGAAACGGCTCATAATTTTCTCAAGCAGACGGTATGTACCGCCGTATAGATCAAGGGAAACCAATAGATGGTCACCTTGGCTAAATAACGAGAATACTGTAGTCAGCGCAGCCATGCCGCTGCTGCAGGCAAAGCCCGCGTCGCCGGATTCGAGCTCAGCCGCCGCTTCTTCCAGCACCGTCCGTGTCGGGCTCTTCGTACGTGCATAATCAAAGCCAGTGCTTTCGCCAAGCCGCGGGTGACGGAAGGCCGTCGCTTGATACACCGGGAAGCTGACTGCTCCGGTAACAGGTTCTTTAATGGATCCAATTTGCGCTAAACGGCTTTCAATTTTCATCTGATCATGACTTCCTCTCACCGATTATTGTTAAATATTCGCTTGATTAAATGCCTGCCCCAAGATCATACGGAGTTTGCTGATAGACATAATAATTCAGCCAGTTCGAGAACAACAGGTTCGCGTGCGCTCTCCACGTGGAAAGCGGTTGGCGCGAAGGATCATTATTAGGGTAATAGTTTCTCGGCAAGGCAATGTCCATCCCTCTTGCAACATCCCGGTCATATTCGTACTTCAGCGAGGACGGATCATATTCCGAATGGCCCGTGACGAAAATCTGCTTCCCGTTCTTGGATGCTGCAAGGTAGATGCCCGCTTCCTCGGAAACCGATAGAATCTCCAGATCGTTCACAGCCGCGACGTCGTCATAGCGAACCCCTGTATGGCGGGATTGCGGAACGAGGAACATCTCGTCAAATCCGCGAACAAGCGGCACATTCCGCTTCTCAACCGTGTGCGGGAAGACGCCGAACATTTTCTCATCGAGATCATATTTCTGAATGCCGTAATGGTGGTACAGCCCTGCTTGAGCGCCCCAACAGATATGGAAAGTCGACGTCACTTTGCGAGCGGACCAGTCCATAATGTCCTTCAGCTCTTCCCAGTAGTTCACTTCTTCAAAAGAAAGTGTCTCGACCGGTGCCCCCGTGATGATCATTCCATCGTAGTATTCATGCTTGATATCTTCAAACGTCTTGTAGAACGACTCAAGATGCTCGCTTGATGTGTTCTTCGATGTATGTGTCTTCGGATGCAGCAGCACAACCTCCACCTGAAGCGGCGTATTCCCGATGAGGCGAAGCAGCTGCGTCTCAGTCGTTTCCTTCGTCGGCATGAGGTTTAGTATCGCGATGCGCAGTGGACGAATATCTTGATGGTAAGCGACCGACTCATCCATAAGGAAGATGTTCTCATTCGTTAAAATATCTTTCGCCGGCAGCTGGTCTGGCACTTTAATTGGCATATTACACTCTCCTGTCTGTTGTCGTATCTCTCGAAGAAGGAGCGCTAATCGAAAAAAGCCCCTCTCTGGCAGAGAGGGGCATAAATTGGTAAAGTTCATGCGCCTCTCATCTCTCAGAAACTGAATCGTTTCCGCAAGAATTAGCACCGTGCGTTTTCACGCCGGTTGCCGGGCTTCATCGGGCTAGTCCCTCCGCCTGCTCTTGATAAGAAAGCTTGCTTATTCGGTTATGGTCATTCTTAACTCATACTTTAAATGATTCGCGTTTCCGCGTCAAGAAGCACACCTGAAATCATGGGCTAAACCCGCGTAACCACAGGCTTTTCCCGGCATATGGTATTACGTGGAGCCCTACATTACTTTGTGCTTGTATGGAAAGACATTGTCGGAGTATACTAGACAAGAATTGCGCTGATTTCCAAGGTTTTTGGAGCTTTCGCTCACTTGGATTCGCGTGTATTTTTCTCATTTACCAACTAAACGTGTTTAAAGGGGTGTTTACGATTATGGAAGGCGACCCGTGGCCTGCGGACAACCGCATTGATAACCAGCATAGAGGACATAAGCGCATCGGACCGAACAATAAGCCTGCCATATTCGCACCCGCACCCCTGCCGTTATTCACGATACATTAATCCTAGCAGGCTTTTGGCGATCTTGGTTTGCTTGGCGTTACGCCCGTTCTATTTCCTCTTGCCGGTATCCGGGAATGTGTAACATCGTGATGAGAGGAGGAACGCGGATGAAAATTCGTCTCGTAAACCAAGGTGTGTTTACACCGATCGAAGACATTGAGCAAGCTGTCTACCCGCCGAACGAAGGATTCTATTGGATCGACGCGGATGTGGATGATCTTGCCGTGCTTCAGCCGATCTTCGCCTTGCATGAACTGGCCGTTGAGGACTGTTTGAGCGAGGAGGAGCAACGGCCGAAGATAGAAATTCATGAACAAGAAGGCCATTATTTTATCGTTATTAATAGCATCCGATTTGATGATGAAGAAATCTTCCTGCGTGCCTTGAATATTTTCTTGGGGCGTCATTATATTATTACCGTTACGAAGCAGAAGATTAACGAGCTCCGTGCGTTGAAGCCGATTCTGCTTGAGGAGCAAGTTAGCCGTCCTGACCGGTTCCTGTATCACCTTGTCGATCTTGTCGTCGACAACTACTTCCTCGTAGGCGATCGAATTGAAGCGCGTATCGAGAGCTTGGAGGAAGACATTCTGGTGCACACGAAGAAGTCGCATCTGAATGAAATCATCGGTCTCCGAAGCGAAATTCTGTGGCTGAAGAAAGTACTTGGCCCGCAGAAGGAATTGATCGCGAAGCTCAATAAGAAGGATTTGAAACTCATTGATGACGAGCTGCAGAAGTACTTCAGCGACATCTACGAGAACGCCGTGAAGATCGCCGAGACTTTCGATACGTATCGCGATCTGATGGGCAACTTACGAGAGGCATATCAGTCCTCCGTTGCGAACCGTGCGAACGAAATCATGCGCGTGTTTACGGCGCTGACGACGATATTCATGCCTCTGACCTTCATTACAGGCATTTACGGGATGAACTTTGACTATATCCCCGGTCTACATCTGCATGGCGGCTCCTATTTGCTTCTATCGTTCATGCTATTCCTTGGGTTCGGCATGTTCTATATTTTCCGCAAGAAGGATTGGCTGTAACACCTATTGCAACAAAGAGGCTCACCCGGGTCGCAATTGCCACCTGGGGGAGCCTCTTCGCTTATACATAAGGCTTCGTTCGCACCGTATCGCTGCTCGCCGCACTGATCTTCTTAATTCTTGCAATAAAGGTATTCATCGACGGCTATCATTCCTTGCTCTAATAGCCGCCCCTTCGATTTGCCCTGCTTACAGAAAAGGCACCTTGAACGTTTTCTTAGTCAGCGGATACAGCCATTTGACGCCGCTCGGCGTTAATGTATCCGCAACAAGATGCGAGACATACCCGCATATCGCCGTGTAGGCAACCCCTGGAATGCCGAGCTGCTGCTCCAGGCTCCATCCGATCGCTCCCCATGCTATAACGGCCCACACTGTATGAGTAAGTCCACGATGATTCAGCCAAGGCACCCACGCAATGAATAAGCCCAGTCCCATCAGCCAGTTCATCTGGGTTGTGAAACCCGTGTACAGCAGAATACCGCCAATTGCGCTAACAAGCGCATTGCGGATTGCTCCAGTTCGAGACAATAATCCGAGCAGTAGGACTGCTGCTGCTCCCGCCGTGAATAGCGGATAGAAGATCCCTCGCGCCGCGTACATATACACCACGCTTCCGGCCAGCAGTAAGCCGCCCCATAGCAGCAGCTCCCGAATGAGCTTCGCCGCTTTGCTCAGCTTCCCGCTCAACATGCTCGTGCCGTCGAGATCTGCGGCGAGCGCGGAGAATGCTGCAACGACCAGAAAGACTGCCGCATTCTTCGGAGTTATCGGATGAGTTGCAGCACCTACTACCCCGATGGCGATTCCGATCGCCAGATGTGTTGTTCCTTTCATACTTGCCTCCTGAATCGTATGACTGAGGTGAAACGGCTGTCGCCGTGCTTTTGGCAGAGCAGCGCTTGACGCTTCCTACTTGATAGGCTCCAGCGCAACGGCTTCTTCGCGCCCCTTCTCGATATTCACATAAGCGAGTAGGATGATACCGATGATGAAGAACGCAAGTAACGCGAGAATGCCGAGCCGGCTCGAACCGGTAATGCTGCCAACGATCGAGAACACGGCTGGACCTGCCACCGCAGCAAATTTGCTCGATAAGCTTAGGAATCCGAAAAACTCCGCAGTTTTCGATGGCGGTACAAGCGACGCATAAAGCGATCTAGCCGTTGCTTGGCTTCCGCCTTGGACGACACCGACCAATACCGCGAGCAAGTAGAAGTGAAGCGCGCTTTCCATGAAAAATCCAAGTATAACGATAATGACATAGACAAACAAGGAGCTATAGAGCGATTTCTTAATGCCCAGACGAGCGGCAACTTTTATAAAGAGCAGCGTACACGGGTATCCGACAAACTGGGTAATGAGCAGCGCAGCGATTAGATCGCTTGTCTCAATGCCAATGCCGGCTCCATAAATCGTCGCCATGACGATGACCGTATTGATACCGTCATTGAAGAACCAGAACGAAGCCATATATTTGAGCAGCTCCGGATAGGACTTAAGTGTACGTATCGTCGCACCAATGCGCTGCATGCCTCTTTGAATCGCATCTCCGACACCAGCAGCTGTTCCTTGAGGTGTTTCCTTGACATTCCTCATAATCGGTAGCGAAAACACAATCCACCAGATGCCAACTGTGACGAACACAATTTGTGTGGCGACCGTTTTACTCGGAAAGCCGAGCTTCTCCCAGCCTTCTATCATCACGAGATTAATGAGCAGCAGCAGCCCGCCGCCTAAGTATCCCATCGCATACCCTTTATTGCTTACCGTGTTGAGCGTCTCCGGCGTGGACACTTCAGTAATGAGCCCATCATAGAAGGTGTTGGACGCTGCGAATCCGATTGTCCCAATAACAACGAGAATGGACGCGAACAGCCAATCATCCTCGCCGACCAGCCCCATCGCAGCCGTCGCAAGTGCACCGATAACCATGAAGACGGATAGAAACCTTACTTTGGAACCAGCAAAATCTGCAATTGCGCCCAGAACCGGACATAGCAGTGCTACGAAGATCATCGCGATTGTCTGTGTATAACCCCAGTAGTTCTCAGCTGTATTCCCTTCCAGATTCGCACCAGCCACCGTTTTGTAGAAGACGGGCATTACCGCAGCCATCACAGTCGTGGCAAAAGCCGAATTGGCCCAATCGTACATAATCCAACTGCGTACGGCCTTCGTATTCATCGTCAATTCGCTCCTTTTTAAGGGCTCGTAAATGGGGCTTCTTCTGGACAACAACACCTTTCGACAAGTGGAGAGGTATATCCTGCTTTATTCCTTTAAAGCTGCAAATCACACTGGTATTTTGGTTCTATTTTGCTGTCCGCCTATTTTTCCGATATACTTATATCAGTCTGATAAAAATCTTTAATCACTAAGGAGGGATTCGATTCCGTGAACATTAACCAGCTCGAAACCTTGCTAACGATCTCACGAACGATGAGCTTTCGTAAAGCGGGTGAACTGCTTAATTTAACGCAGCCGGCTGTATCCGCACAAGTCAAAAGCCTCGAGGATGAGTTTAAAACGGTGCTAATTGATCGGAATCAGCCTGTCACCTTAACCGACCGTGGTCAGGTCTTTCTCGAACATGCCGAAAAAATATTAGCCATCGTTGAGGACCTGAAGCAGAAGCTGTCCGATCTGAGCCAAACACCGCAGGGTCATATCGTGCTCGGAACAACATCTTCCATCGCCATTCAGATTTTGCCGCGCGTACTGTCGTATTTCCAGAACCAGTTCCCGATGATCAAAACAACGATTCACTCCATGCCCTCTTCCGGCGTTATGACTAGCGTAGAAAACGGCACTGTAGACATCGGCATCACCTATCTGTCGGAGCGTAATCCGCATCTGGAGTCCGCAATTCTGTACTATGACACGTATGAGCTCGTCGTAGCGCCTGAGCATCCGATGGCCCATTTGAAGCATACTACAGTAGAATCATTGAAGGACATTCCCATGATTATGCTGTCACCGGATACATTAGGACGAAGATTTCTCGATCAAATCTTCCGTAAATTCAACCTGCAGCCGAACATCGTTATGGAGCTCTCGAGCAGCGAAGAAGTAAAACGGATGGTAGAAATCAATCTCGGCGCAGCCGTTGTTTCCAAGCTGTCGATTGACAACGAAGTCCGACTAGGCACGCTGAATCGTATTAAAGTGAATGAGTTCAACATGAGTCATCCGGTCGGCCTTGTCTATAAGTCAGGGCGGTACATCAACTCTGCCATGAAGCAATTTCTTAGCGATTTGAAAGGGATGCCTGAGGATCAGTTCATTAGCAGTGAATGATTGTTATCCAAGGAGGGATTTCATTTGAAATTCGATCTACATACCCATCATTTCAGATGTGGACATGCGGACGGCAATATTGAGGATTACATAAAGGCCGGCATTCGTGAAGGCCTTGGCGTTATTGGGATATCCGATCATTCCCCTTATTTTGGCAGCAAGTTGGATCATGAGAATCCCGGCATTACAATGGCGAAGAGCGAGTTCGCGCAATATGTAGACGAGGTACTGCGACTAAAAGAGAAGTATGAAGGGAAGATTGACGTGCTGCTTGGCGTTGAGTCGGACTTTTTCCCTGAGCATGCGAAGCTGTATAGCGATATCTTTGCCGGATATCCATTCGATTACATTATCGGGTCTGTTCATCGTTCAGGCGGGGTGAGCATCTTTAACCGCAACCGTTGGAAAGGCAAATCGAGTGAACAGCAAGTGGAGCAAAAGCGCGAGTATTACGATCTCATCGCGCAATCTGCCCGCAGCGGTATGTTCCAAATTCTCGGTCACATTGATGCGATGAAGGGCTACTATCCGGCTTTCTCAGCTATTAATGCGGATGATGTGATTGATGCTACGTTGCAAGCAATCGCTGAGAGCAGCGTATCTATTGAGATCAACACCTCCGGCTCAACGAAAGATGTCGGCGGCTGGTACCCTTCCGACGCGATATTGGAGCGTGCTCTGCATTATGGCGTATCCGTAACGTTCGGCTCTGATGCGCACCGCCCTAGCCGGGTCGGCGATGAATGGGAGCTTGTTGCGAAGCGACTCAAGGAAATCGGCTTTAAAGAGTGGGTGTATTACAAGAAGAAGCAACCGGTCATCGTGCCATTATAAAAAAAAAGTGGACCTGCAAGAGCAGGTCCGAATTTATATGATTAAAAAGGGGGTCTTGTTTATTATAGTACCCCCTAATTGTAATGGGCGCGTAACAGGAATATTTCAATTGTGTAACAAAATTATTTAAGCGTGAAGTTGGTGGCGAGCGATGTGGTTTGCAGCAGCTATCGGCAGCGCCGTCCTGTTCGGACTGGCGGGCTGGTGGATGAAAGTGTCCCAAATGCAGAGCGGTTCGTCCGCCTATCTACTGCTGGGGCTATATATTTCAGGCACTTGCGGGTTTGGCGTACATGCCGCCTTGGAGCATACTTTGCTGCCGTCGCTCGGCGATCCGCGCGTCTGGCTCGGTGGTTTGCTCATTGGCGCAGGATCTGCGCTTGGCAATGCCTTATTCATGAAAGCGCTGGAATGCGGGCCAGCCAGCCTCACCTCTCCATTGACGAATATGAACATCGTACTCGTCATCGGACTGGGCATGCTCGTCTACAATGAACCGCTTAGCGGCACTGAGATGAGCGGCGTTCTGCTGCTGCTAATCGCAGTCGTGCTCGTGTCGATTAGAGGCAAACAGCAGGAAGCTCAGATTCAATCGCGATGGTATCTCTACGTCAGCCTCAGCATTGTGCTGTTCGCCATCCGTAACGGCGGGCTTAAAGTAACGGATGAGCTTGAGCTCGAGAGTGCGCCGATTCTGTTGGTTGCTTACAGCTTGTCGATCGTATGGTTCGCTTGGGCAATCTGGAAAGAACGGCTGTCGGTTGTTCCACGAGAATGGCGTCGCCCTGCTGTTGCTTCTGCTTCTACAGCAGCAATCGGTATGCGCTGGGGTATCCTTGCCGGCCTGTTCTCTTATGGCGGCCTGCAGCTGTATGCAATCTCGCTCGAGACGGGTCAGGCTAGCATTGCCGGACCCATCTTCTCAGCGAACAGTCTCGTCGTCGCCGTTGGCGCAATTGTGCTCTATCGCGAGCGGCTTAGCACGAACCAATGGATTGCTTTTGCCATGACGATTGCCGGCCTTGTACTCATTCGATTGTAGGTTGATGCCGGTTGGTTATGCGTTACGCCCTGGGAACATCCTTCTTACAGTCGCTTCTGCTGCTTCTAGATAGCGCTTCATGGAACGGCGCAGCCGATTAATCGCCGACAGCTTCATGACAGAGCCCCAGCCTTCGTATCGGCCTCCGCTCTCTTCAATCAAGCTGTGCAGCTCGCGCACCCGCTCATTGACCGTATCCAGGCGCACATCCTCGAAACGGCTAATGACAAGCGGATAGGGATAGCCTTGATCCGGCTTTCCCTCCCTATCCTTCTCAATCACATAGCCTCGCTTCTCCAGCATCAGTGTAATTTCCCGCCTGTCGAAATCCTCCCGAAACAGCAGCCAGTGGTACACATTGCGCGGCTGTCCGATATCGTCGCCTTTATGAATAAGTGCATAGATCATCTGAGCATTATGAATAAATAGTTCCTCAAGCGCATCAGGCAGCATAAATGTATAGAATGTCCATTCCGGATCCGCCTTACGATACACCTGGGCGCGATAAGTCCAATTCTGTTCCAGCCATTCGTCAAGCTCCTGCCGGTTCAACCGACTGCTGTCCAAGTAATAATAGAACTCGAGCCGTCTTGCAGCATTGACTCGCCCGATGTAAATTGCATCTGTTCTAAGCTTGAGCCAATACTCCAGCATCGATTCCAGCTGTTCCAGCTGCTTAACAAAATTCCGATTCGTGCGGTTATTGGCACGAACCGGATACAAATTAATAGTGATGGATAATAATTCGTCATAATCCGCGAGCGGATATGCATCTTTGTAGCCAATATTGACCAGAACACGCATATGCTCCGAAACCGATCGGCGTTCATAAAAACCCCAGTTGTCTGTCATCTTGCACCTCAGGTAGGTTCGTAAATGCATACAAGCAGCTAATCCATCCTGTATTATAACGGGTAACTCCACAACATACTAGGTTATATTTCGACTTTATACGACTCGATCATGAGAATTATGATAAAATTTGACTAAAGTGTATAACTCACTAAAGTATAGTAAATATTTAATAACAAGTATTTTGACCGGCGTGTCGTTTAACCACTGCCCTTTTAAAAGGTCATGTGTTACAATGGATGTAAGAGAAAGAGGGGTGATAACGTGGATTATTCCAAAATGTGCCCAAAGTACGAATGTGCAACTGAGTTACTTGGCAAGAAATGGACCGGCATGATTGTACGCGTTCTACTTGGTGGGCCGAAGCGTTTTAAAGAGATGAAAGAACAAATCCCGGAGATGAGCGACAAGATGCTGACCGACCGGATGAAAGAGCTCGAGCATTGCGATATTATTAAGCGAAATGTCTATCCGGAGATGCCAGTTCGGATTGAATATGAGTTAACCGAAAAAGGGCGGGGACTAGAACCCGTTATCCAGTCGATTCAGGATTGGGGAGAAACTTGGTGTTAGAAGCTGCCGTTACTGACGGCAGCTTTTTTGCTGTTTAGGGGGCTGCTACGATTCGTTAGAAATATAAAAAAGCAGTGACCATAGGTCACTGCTTTTTGTGTTGTTTGTGTTGTTTGTGTTGTTTGTGTTGTTTGTGTGTTTTGTGCTTTTTGTGCTTTTTGTGCTTTTTGTGCTTTTTGTGCTTTTTGTGCTTTTTGTGTTTTATAGCGCATGCAAGCGCCAGGGAGCGGCAGCTCCAGCCGATCTGGGGTTAAGTGACTTTGGTGGAACACCACGGGAACGATAACCTCAGATCGACTGGCCGCAGCGCCCCTCGTGAGCATAGCGAAGCTGCCCTGCTCTTGTCCCTCGCGCTGCGCAGAAGCGCCGGCGACTTTGGTGGTAAACGCAGCAACAGGTATTCCGAATTTGAGCGACTTTGGTACGAAGTACCACGGGAGCGCAAATCGGAATACCTGTGCGAAGTGCCCCACCACGGGAGCCTAGCCTTCCTTTACATACCCAACCATTGCTTGAACAAATGCTTCGTTGTATCCTTGTTGATCGCTGCGATCGAAGTCGTCAACGGAATCCCCTTCGGACACGAGCGTACGCAGTTCTGCGAGTTACCGCAGCCTTCGATACCGCCGTCTTCCATTAGCGTCTCGAGACGTTCTTCCTTGTTCATTTCGCCTGTTGGATGCGCGTTGAACAAACGAACTTGGGAGATCGCCGCAGGACCGATGAAGCTGTTGCGGTCATTGACGTTCGGGCAGGACTCGAGGCAGACGCCACAAGTCATACATTTGGACAATTCGTATGCCCATTGACGCTTCGTCTCTGCCATACGCGGTCCAGGACCGAGATCGTACGTACCGTCGATCGGAATCCATGCTTTTACACGTTTCAACGCGTTGAACATGCGCTCACGGTTGATGACAAGGTCACGTACAACAGGGAATGTGCTCATCGGCTGAAGACGAATCGGCTGCTCAAGCTTGTCAACGAGCGCGCTGCACGCTTGGCGCGGCTTGCCGTTAATAACCATGGAGCAAGCGCCGCACACTTCCTCCAAGCAGTTGGATTCCCAACATACCGGAGCTGTGTCGTTGCCGTCGGATTTCTTCGGGTTACGCTGAATTTCCATGAGCGCACTAATGACATTCATGTTCGGGCGATAAGGAACTTCAAATTCTTCCGTATACGTTCCACTGTTCGGAGCGTCTTGACGCGTAATGATCAGCTTCACTTTTTTGGCTGCTACTGCTGTTTCCGCCATCGTTATTCTCCTTTCTATTTATCCTTGGAGTAGTCGCGTTTACGCGGTGTAATGAGCGAGACATCAACTTCTTGGTACGAAATTTGCGGGCCGTCTGGCGTCCATGCAGCAATCGTTGTTTTCAAGAAGTCTTCGTCGTTACGATCCGGGAAATCCGGCTTATAGTGAGCACCGCGGCTCTCGTTACGCATAAGCGCGCCAAGCGTCATAGCTTCTGAAAGCTCCATCATGTTCCACAGCTGACGCGTGAACGCTACACCTGCATTGTTCCAGCGCGCAGTGTCGTTAATGTTAATGTTCGCATAACGCTGCTTCAGCTCTTTGATCTTCCCAATTGTCTCTTCAAGCTTATTGTTGAAACGAACAACCGTCATGTTGTTGGTCATCCATTCGCCAAGCTCTTTGTGAAGCACATATGCATTCTCAGTACCGTTCATTGCGAGGATACCTTCATACTTATCGGTTTGCTGTTTCTTCGCACGGTCATACACCGAGGAAGAGATATCTTCAGCCGATTTCTTAAGGCCTTTAATGTACTCAACCGCTTTAGGGCCCGTGATCATACCGCCGTAGATAGCGGAGAGCAGCGAGTTCGCGCCGAGACGGTTCGCACCGTGGTATTGATATTCACATTCGCCGCAAGCGAACAAGCCTGGAATGTTCGTCATTTGATTGTAATCGACCCATATGCCGCCCATCGAATAGTGAACCGCAGGGAAGATTTTCATCGGGATTTTACGAGGGTCATCGCCCATGAATTTCTCATAGATTTCAATGATGCCGCCGAGTTTAACGTCAAGCACCTTCGGATCTTTATGAGACAGATCGAGATAAACCATGTTCTCGCCGTTGATGCCGAGCTTGTCGTCCACGCACACGGAGAAAATCTCACGAGTCGCAATATCACGAGGTACAAGGTTACCGTACGCAGGGTATTTCTCTTCAAGGAAGTACCAAGGCTTACCGTCTTTGTACGTCCAGATCCGTCCGCCTTCACCACGAGCGGATTCGCTCATGAGACGCAGCTTGTCATCGCCAGGAATCGCTGTCGGGTGGATTTGAATGAATTCACCGTTTGCATAATGAACGCCTTGTTGGTACACCGCGCTTGCTGCTGTACCAGTATTAATTACCGAGTTCGTCGTTTTGCCGAAAATAATACCAGGGCCGCCTGATGCCAAGATAACCGCATCCGCAGCAAACGTATGCACTTCCATCGAACGCAGATCCTGCGCCGATACACCGCGGCAGACGCCGTCATCATCAAGAATGGAGCCAAGGAATTCCCAGTGCTCGTACTTCGTTACGAGACCTTCTGATTCCCAGCGGCGAACTTGCTCGTCCAGCGCGTACAGCAGCTGCTGGCCAGTTGTCGCGCCTGCGAACGCCGTACGGTGATATTGTGTACCGCCGAAACGACGGAAGTCAAGTAAACCCTCAGGAGTACGGTTGAACATAACGCCCATCCGGTCCATCAAGTGGATGATGCCTGGAGCTGCATCGCACATCGCTTTTACAGGTGGTTGGTTCGCAAGGAAGTCGCCCCCGTAAACCGTGTCATCGAAGTGCTCCCATGTGGAGTCGCCTTCACCCTTCGTATTAACCGCGCCGTTAATACCGCCTTGCGCACATACGGAGTGCGAGCGTTTAACAGGCACAACCGAGAACAGGTCAACGTGCACGCCTGCTTCAGCCGCTTTTATTGTAGCCATAAGGCCAGCCAAACCGCCGCCTACGACAATAATTTTATTCTTAGCCATATCATTTCGCTCCTTGTCTCAAACTTAAACGAGATTCGTCAATTGTAGAGCAGCAGAAGCCGCTTCTTTGAACTCATCGCCCTTGAACGATCCAAGCGACAGCAGGAAAATCACTGCCACAATAACGAATACGCCGATCCAAATGAACGAGGAGATGCGTTGTGCACGCGGCCCGACCGTAATACCCCAGCTCACGAGGAATGCCCACATACCATTGCTGAAATGGAATGTAGCGGCAAGAATACCGATCACATAGAGCACGAAGTAGAAGCCGTTCGTCGTGACGTCATGCATCAAATTACCCAGCTCTTCATGGGTTACCGCGCCGATCATAACTTGGTAGCGCGTCTGGTAGAGATGCCAGAAGATGAAGATGAATGTGATGACACCTGAAATCCGCTGAAGTGCGAAAGCCCAGTTGCGGCCATATTGGAACCGCCCGGTGTTCAGGTTGGACTGATAAGCGACATATAGTCCGTACACGCCGTGGAACAACAACGGCAGCCAAATGCCGAACAGCTCCAGGAAGAAAACGAGCGGAAGATCATTCAAAAACTTGACACTATCCTCGAATCCTTGCGGCCCGCGCTCATATGCGGAAAAGTTCGTCACCATATGCTCGATAAGAAACAAACCGAGCGGTATTACTCCAAGTAAGGAGTGGATCTTACGCGATAAATACGAATTTCCTTTCATAACTTGTACGTTCTCCTTTCCAAACTGTGAGGTTACATTTCGCCATAATTCGCCAAAACCATTCTCCATTGTAACTCTGGGCCTAAAGAGCCGTCAATAAATAATAGACTGCCAAAAGCTGACGTTTCGCGAACGAAGTAGAAGCTTGTTTAAAAATGGCAAATAATAAAACTTCTATCCATTACAAATAATACTCCTTTTACGCTTATAATGGAATTGCCGATTATTCATTAAAAGTTATAACTATTTTGCATATAGGAGCAGTCCCCATGTTAGATGAGTTGTATATGTTCACCGTCGTGGTAGAGCAGGCGAGCCTAAACAAGGCATCTGCTGAGCTAAACCTGTCGCAGCCCGCACTCTCGCGCAAAATCGCCAAGCTCGAGCAAGAGCTCGGCGTACTGCTGTTCAACCGGATCGGCAAAAGGCTAGAGCTCACTCGCATCGGCCAGCTAACCTACGATTACGCCGTCGAGACCCGCCAGCAGCATCTCCGATATTTGAAGCTTGTAGCGGAATACAAGACCGCTGGCCGGAAGGTACTGACGATTGGCGCGAGCTTAACGACACTGCAAACGTCCTTGCCGGACCTCATCCAGACGCTCACAGCGAACAGTCCCGAGCTCGACATCAAAGCGATTACTGGCAAAACACATGAGATCGTCACGCTCGTCCGCGAGCGCAAAGCCGATCTTGGCATCGTCGCTTCAGGCATAGATGATCCGCACTTGAAATGTATTCCGCTGTTCGACGATCATCTCGTACTTGTGCTGCCGCGAAATCATTTTGTAATGGATAAAGGCTTGCCTGTCATCACAGATTTAAATGGCCTGCCGATGATCCTCTTCTCCAAAGGCACGTGGTACCGAATCTTAACCGACGAGCTGTTCGAAAAATACCGCCTACTTCCCGATGTCCGCATGGAAATCGACTCCTTTGAGGCGATTCTGCGGCTACTGCACACCTGCCGGGCAGCGACGTTGCTGCCGAAGTCTTACTTGCGCCCCGAGATGCTGAAGGATAACGATCTCATCGTTATCCCGATCCGCGAGCTGGAGGCGACGAAACGGACGACGTCGCTGATTCATGCGGAGTCGGAGAGCTTGAGTCCGGCGGTGAGGCTGTGGATCGACGAGATCGCTACGCATTATAAGCGGGGGTAGCGATATGCTGCGCATTTGGTGGATGAAGAGGTGTCGAAGCTTTGGTCCAAGTGAACGGCTTACGTCGCTGTTGAACTCGGGAATATTGAACTTTACTCCTAGCGGAGTATTCCCGAGTTCAAAGGCGATCGCTTGCGCTCTACAGCTCGTTCACTTTCCCCACGCCTCTCCATCTTCCTCCCCCCTCTGCTTCGCAAAGGCTAGTACCAGCGCGACTTATATGCTCCGCTGGCAGCATTGGATGAGCCGCAATCGCTGTTCCCAGCTCTGCGGCTCGACAAACAAAGGCAAGGACAAACGAAGACAAGAACAACCAAAGACAAGAACAACCAAAGACAAAGACAAGGATCCTGCTTCGCCCCAATCAACATCAGGCTGCGTGCCGCACCGATCGTGGGGCGAAGCTTGCGAGAACAAAAGGACAGCGCCAACAGGCCCTGTCCTTTATTGTTTGCCATTTTTCGTATCCAATACCATGGTCCGCATAAGAGCGTATTATTTTTGGACATGTCTGAATATAGATGGAACAAGCAGCTGTGCCTATCCGCATGGATAATTTTATTTCAATTATGATATGGTAGTGAGTACACAAGGCTAGTCCACGCGAAACTGAGGTGTTAAGGTGAATTCGAATTTCCCCCATCAAGAGCCGAATTGGAAGCTGTTCTCCTGGCTCGCCGGTATTGGCATTATTATTTATTTACTTATCCAGATTGTTCCGTCAACAGCAGAATCGTTCTTCGACACGAACAGTGAACCGGTCATTTCGAAGAGCAAAGCCGAGGATACTGCCGCCGCATTCGTGAGAAAGCAGTTCCATGTCACGCCAATCAGCCTGCACGCCGTCCATCAATCAGACAGTCTGCTGTATGGCTACTTGGAAAAGAACAAGCTGACGAAGAGCTACGAGAATCTCTATGATAAACAGTTCCCGACCGACACCTTCCAAGTGACAGCGAAAATGCCCGACCGCAGCGAAATCTTCATCTATGTCCATATGCAAAAAGCTACTGTCGTCGCCTGGAATCGTCTGAACGGCGATCATGTCACTCCCGCCAAAGGCACTGAACTGACCGACACCGCGCTCAAGTTTGCGATATCGAAGGGCTTCGAGAAATCTAACTTGAAAGTAAGCCGGATGTCCGAAGACACCGGGCAACTCTGGTATACCGCGGGTAAAGTAATTGGCAATGCAAAGCTCACCATCGGCATACGCGCAGAGAAGCAACCGAACGGCTCCATTCTCATTGCTGCTTATAAACCAACTTTCAAGGTTCCGAGCGACTATACCGTGTACGTTGATAAACAGAAGCGGCTTGCGAACTACCTATCCACGCTCGGTAGCTTGTTCCTGTCGTTTGTGTTATTCATTCTCGCCATCATCTATGCATCTCTCTACCGGAAGCATACTTCCTTCCTGCGGGGTATTGCGCTTACATTGCTGTTCATGGGCATGTATCTCGTCAATGACTTCAACATGAAGGACGGTCTTGCCGCCGGCTACGGCGAAATGCTGCATGTCGATACAATGGCGTATGCGGCCGTCATTGTTACTTGCTTAGTTACTGTAATTATGGCGTTGTCCGTCTACTTCTCGCTCGTCGGAGGCGACGGCTTGTGGCGCGCACTCGGACGCAATTTGTGGCCAAGGTTCGGCCAGCCTGGCTATGGTGAGCATGTATGGCGCAGCATGTGGCTTGGATATCTTGCAGCTTTCATGCTGCTAGGACTGCAAACGATTATTTTCATCATCCTAATGAACATGAACGGCGCTTGGTCGACGACCGACGTCACGCAATCTCCATATAATCTTGCTGCACCGTGGTTGTTCCCGCTGCTCGCTTGGTGTGCCGCCATCTCGGAGGAAGCGGTGTTCCGCCTCTTCGGCATCGGTATCATGAAACGTTGGTTCAAAAATTCGTTCGTTGCGTCCCTAATCCCGACCATCATCTGGGCACTTGGACACGTCACTTATCCGATCTTCCCATCGACGACGAGATTGCTTGAGCTGACGATTCTTGGCTTGATTTTCAGCTTCCTGTTCCTCCGTTTCGGCTTCATTACCGTCCTATTCGCACATGCGGTATTCGACAGCCTCATGATGGCAATCTCGCTCATGTTCATGGGCTCTGTCGGCAACGTGCTTATTGGCCTCGTCTATATCGTACTGCCGATTCCGATCGCATGGCTCATTCGTAATTTCGATAAAAAAAAGAGGGCGAACCCTATGGTTCCTCCCTCAATGCTTCAATAATTTGTGCGGCGAGCTTCTCGCCGATCGACAGAGGCCGGAAATCTTCAATTCCGGCTTCTTTTATTTTTTTGATGGAGCCAAAATGTTTCAAGAGCGCCTTCCGCCGTTTCTCCCCAATGCCCGGAATCGAATCAAGCTTCGACACGACCATCGACTTGCCACGCTGCTCCCGGTGGAAAGTAATCGCGAACCGATGCACCTCGTCCTGTATACGCTGCAGCAGATAGAATTCCTGGCTGTCACGCCCTAGCGGCACAACTTCCGGCGGATCTCCTGTCATAAGCTGCGCCGTCTTATGCTTCGCATCCTTCACGAGTCCGCACACTGGAATGCCTAAGCCCAGCTCGTTCTCAAGAATATCAAGAGCTGCCGAAATTTGACCTCTGCCTCCGTCAACAATGATGAGGTCGGGGAGTTCTAGCTCCTCCTTCAGCACACGCTCATAACGGCGGCGAATGACTTCGCGCATCGTTCCGTAATCGTCCGGTCCTTTGACCGTCTTCACTTTATATTTGCGGTATTCTTTCTTATCCGGCTTGCCGTCGATGAACACAACCATCGCAGATACCGGATCGGTCCCTTGAATGTTCGAGTTATCAAAAGCCTCGATTCGGCGCACTTGCGGCAGGCCAATCGCCTCCGCCAGTCCTTCAGCCGCCTTAAAGGTTCGCTCCTCATCGCGTTCGATGAGCTTGAACTTCTCATCAAGCGTCACCTTCGCATTCTTCACCGCCATTGTTACAACGTCACGCTTGCGTCCTCGAAGCGGCATGAACACCTTCACTTTCAGCCACTTCTGCAGCGAATTACGCAGTTCGGCTTCGGCCGATCCCGCTTCTGGCTCGGAGTCGCTCTGATCGGTGTCTTCTACGGTTAGCACCGGATTCGCCAGCTCCGCTTCCGAGCCTGAACCTGAGTTTGGCTGAGCGCTCTCTGTCGCAGCTCCAGCCGCCTCCACCGAATCCGTCGAATCCTCATCTTCTACCGCTGACTCTTGCGGTGGTGTCGGCAAGAAAATCTCCTTCGGCAACGCCGGGTTCTCCGAATAATACTGCGTAACGAATGTCATGAAATCATCGTATGCTTCGCCGTAATACGGGAACGTCGTCGCCCTGCGCTCGATGAGCTTGCCCTGCCGCATGTACATGATTTGCACGCACATCCAGCCTTTGTCCGTCGCATAGCCGAACACGTCGCGGTCCATCGCATCGTTCAGCGTAATCTTTTGCTTCTCCATGACGGCATCAATCGCAATCAACTGATCGCGGTATTCCTTGGCACGCTCGAACTCGAGTTCTTCCGCCGCTGCTTCCATTTTGCCCTGCAGCGTCTTCTTCACTTCTTCGTGTCCGCCGTTTAGAAACCGTGTAATCTCCTGCACCATATTCTCATATGTGCCGGGCTCAACATCGTACTCACATGGCGCAACGCACTGTCCCAAATGATAATAAAGGCATACTTTGTCCGGCAGTACGCCACACTTGCGCAGCGGATACAAGCGATCCAATAGCTTCTTGGTTTGCTGTGCCGCATACGCATTCGGATACGGGCCAAAATATTTTCCCTTATCCTTCACAATCCGCCTCGTCACCTCAAGCTTCGGATGCGCTTCGCTTGTGATTTTGATATAGGGAAATGTTTTATCGTCCTTCAACAGAACGTTGTATTGCGGCATGTACTGCTTGATCAAATTGCATTCAAGAATAAGTGCTTCCATGTTGCTCGATGTGACGATGTATTCGAAATCGCGGATGTGCGAGACAAGCCGCAATGTTTTGCCGTTATGACTGCCGTTGAAATACGAACGCACACGATTCTTAAGCACCTTCGCTTTGCCGACATAAATGATTTTTCCGCTATGGTCCTTCATCAGGTAACAGCCCGGCTGGTCCGGCAGTAGCGCTAATTTATTACGAATTCGCTCCTGCGCGAGACGCCTGCTAGCCGCTGATTCGTGACTTATTTGCTCGGTCATACTTGTCCTCCCCCCAGCCTAATGCTAAATTTTATTGTACCACAACGACTCACCGTTTGCGGCTGGTCTCCTCATGGAACAGCAAATTCGCCTCACAATTGTCACGATCGGCGACTTTACAATTATTCTGGAAGTTGGGTATACTAGGAGAAGCAATCGTCGTGTCTAAGGAGGAAGTTAATCAATGGAAAATGTTAGAGATCCACGCGAGCATTTGAATGAGGAACCGCGTGATGATTTATTCGATGTCGCAATCGGCTTTGGCGGGTTCTTCGGAGTTATGTTCGTTATTTTCGCCGCTGCGGTGATCATTAAATTCGTCATTTCGTAATATGGTGGCCTTGCTTCGTTTGTCATAGCAGGGCCATTTTAATTATAAGCAGTTGACAAGTGCTACCAATAGAGCATAGAATGACAACTAACGATACCCAAGGGAGGCTGATGTAGAATGAGAAAATCAATTGTTAACGCTGTTGTTGTCGCATTCGCATCGGTCTTCGAACGGAACTGAGTACGTGACTTATAGTGATGAGTTGGTTTAGGGAGCGTTTAGTATATAGCTGCCCCGCCAGGCTTGTTAGCTGTATCGCGTCATTAGAACCGCAGGAGACCAATCTGGTTTCTTGCGGTTTTTTTGTATTTCCGTTTAAGTGCTGCGCCCCCTAGCTGGGCAGCAGCATCGGAGCAGACCGCAGGAGATAATTTCCTGCGGTCTTTTTGTCGTCGTCTATGTGAATAGCAAGAAATTCTGGCACCACCAATTTAATTAAAAGGGGATTACCAACCTGAATCAAAACCATGAGCAAGAACAAGTTGAAGAGCAAATGAAAATGAATGAGCAGGTGAATGAACATTTGAATGAACTAGTGAATGAGCAAGGGCTAGTCCAAAAACAGAAACAAAAACAAGAACAGTTCAGTTCGGCTGAACTGTTGCAGCAATTCGGCTGGAACGCGGGTTGGGAGGCGAGCTTCTCTGCTGCGAGCGCTGCACTTCCGAAGGGTTGCATGCCTGCACGGGTTATCGCTCAATTCACGAATCAATATCGCATCATGACAACTGCTGGTGAGCTGTCCGCTGAAGTGAGCGGCAAGTTTCAGTTTCAGGCGAATACCCGGAGCGAGTATCCGGCTGTTGGCGACTGGGTCGCCGCTGCGCCAATGGATGGCGAGAAGCGTGCCATCATTCATAGCGTGCTTCCTCGTCGCTCCGCGATGATCCGCCGAGCATCGGGCAGCGTGCCTGAAGAGCAGGTCATCGGCACAAACATTGATACACTGTTCATCGTTGGCGCGCTTAATGGCGACTATAACGTGAGCCGGATTGAGCGTTATCTCGTCACAGCCTGGGAAAGCGGCGCGACACCTGTCGTCTTGCTAACCAAAGCGGATCTGTGCGACAACATCGAGCTGAGCATCGCTGAGGTCGAAGCTTCCGCTCCCGGTGTGCCGGTCCATGCGGTCAGCGCAGTTACTGGAATTGGCCGCGAAGCGCTCGCGCCTTATCTGCAGCCGGGCAGCACGATCGCCGTGACCGGTTCCTCCGGCGTAGGCAAGTCGACGCTGCTTAACTGGCTGGCCGGCGGTGAGCTCCAGCGCGTGCAAGGTATCCGCGAGGATGATGCGCGCGGACGCCATACGACGACGCACCGCGAGCTGTTCCCGCTTCCCGGGGGCTTCATCATGATGGATACGCCGGGCATGCGCGAGCTGCAGCTGTGGGAGTCCGATGGCGGCTGGCAAGAAGCATTCGCAGACATCGAAGCGATCGCTGCGAACTGTCGCTTCCGTGACTGCCACCACGAGCGGGAGCTCGGTTGCGCCGTGAGGGAAGCGCTGCAAAGCGGCGCACTTGAAGAGCGCCGCTTCACGAGTTATAAGAAAACCGGCCGCGAGCTCGCGCACCAAATGCGCAAAGAGCAATCGGTCAGCAAGCGCCAACAGAAGAGCGCAGACAAGCGTCGCGAAGCTCGCACTTCGTTCTCGAAGCTGATGATCAACGCGGATTGAGTCATCTTCAGCACACCTTAAGCCTGTAGTTTAATGAGTTTTCAACCAATGTAGATCCTTGGAGGACTCTCCTTTGCTCATCGGACGAGAATTCGCCCAATGTAGATCCCTGGAGGACACTCATCCGCTCGTTTGACCAGATCTCAGCCAATGTAGATCCCTGGAGGACTCTCTTTCACTCATTAGCCCAGATTTCAGCCAATGTGGGTCTCTGGAGGATCTACATTGACTTACCTCTTAGCAATGAAGTCCATCAACTAGCTTCTTCCCCTCCTTCCACCACTTTCCAACCCATGGTCCACCATACCAGCTACATTAGCAGAAATAGCTCGAAATCAGCAGTAGAGGTCCACATAACCAGCTACATTAGCAGAAATAGCTCGAAATCAGCATAAGAGGTCCACCAAACCAGCTACATCAGCAAAAATAGCTCGAAATCAGCAGTAGAGGTCCACCAAACCAGCTACATTAGCAGGAATAGCTCCAACCAGCTACATCTGCGGAACTGTCTTTGTCCTATCTACTTTTTCACTTGTATCCTCCCTTCATCTTCCCCCTCAAACAAAAAAAGCCCCAATCACCGCATCCTGACGCGGCAATTGGGACTCCTAACTAATTAATGGCTTTCAATTTATCTCCAGCTGCGGATGCTTGCCCGTGGGCTTGCTCTTTCGCTTGATTTTGGCTCGGCTTCGCGGAAGCTTCGAACCGTTTGCGTTCGGTTCGGTCGATTTGGACGACACGCCCGTCATGAACGGTAATTAGCACCGATCCGTATTCTAGTCCGTTCACCTGCGTCGCAATCCGTTCAATCCATTCTTGATCGAGCACTATTGGTTTCGCCATCTCGAATCCCTCCTAAGGTCGCTTCCTATATACTAAATCTCCGATACTCCTCTTCCCATGCATACCGCTATGGACTTCCTATCTCCATCCGCTATGATCTGCCCTCAAATATGAACAGGCAGTGGATCCACCTTCAACGGGTTTTCAACCATTGTTGCCGTCTTATCCGAGATGACGTATAGCCGGTGAATGAGCACCGACACTTCCTCACCTGGCTGCAGCGGCTCTTGATCTAACGAGCGATGCGCGGATAACCGGTTATGACCGACCTGAATATCCAGCTCCAAGTGTGCACCGCGGAAGAAAATATGCCGTACCTGGCCCTTCTCAGCAGCAGATGGGAACTGAATTTCCTGCTCGCGCCCAACCTCGACAAACTCCGGACGGACCAGCGCTCTGGCACCTGCAGCAATCGAAGTTCCTTCGAAGCCGCGCAAGCTTGTAGGCTGCTCCACCACGCTCGAGTGACCGATGAAGCCGGCAACGAAAGCCGTCTGCGGGTCCGTATAAATATGAACTGGCGAGCCTTGCTGCTCCAATCTACCCTGCTGGACAATAAGCATCTCATCTGCCACTTCAACCGCTTCATCTTGGTCATGGGTTACGAAGATCGACGTAATGCCGAGCGTGCTGATTAGCTGCTTCAGCCATGTGCGCAGTTCTTTGCGTACCTTGGCGTCGATCGCCGCGAACGGCTCATCGAGCAGCAGTAGGTCTGGCCTCGGGGCCAGCGCTCTGGCAAAAGCAACCCGTTGCCGCTGACCGCCCGACAGCTGATGCGGATAGCGGTGTTCGAAGCCTCGAAGCCCGGTCAGATCGAGCAGCTCGCCGACGCGTGCTTTAATCTCAGCTTTGCTCGTCTTGCGAATCGTTAAGCCAAAAGCGATATTATCAAACACCGTCATATGCTTGAACAATGCATAGTTCTGAAACACGAACCCGATGCCGCGCAGCTGCGGCTGGACATCGTTGACGCGCTTCCCGTTTATGAAGATGTCGCCCGAATCTGGCGTCTCCAGCCCAGCAAGCATCCGCAGCAGCGTAGACTTGCCACCGCCGCTTGGCCCGAGCAAGCCGATCAGCTTCCCGCGCTCAATCTGGAAGCTCACATCCTGAACCGCAGCATGGCTGCCGAATGACTTATTCAAATTCCGTACCTCAATGTGCATCGTCAGCACTCCTTTCCGGACTTTTCGCATTCGTTCTCCACTCGATAAAGCTCTTGATGATCAACGTCAGCACCGCTAGCATAACGAGCAGCGAAGCGACCGCGAATGACGCTGAGAACTGATATTCGTTGTACAGAATTTCAATGTGAAGCGGCAGCGTGTTCGTCTCTCCACGAATATGTCCCGATACGACCGACACAGCGCCGAACTCGCCCATCGCACGAGCGTTACAAAGAATAACGCCGTAGAGCAAGCCCCACTTAATGTTTGGCAGCGTCACGCGCCAGAAGATTTGCCAACCCTTCGCCCCGAGGCTTGCCGCTGCCTCTTCTTCCTGTACGCCCTGAGCCTGCATGAGCGGGATCAGCTCCCTCGCGACGAAAGGAAATGTCACGAATGTTGTAGCAAGCACGATGCCCGGCAGTGCGAAGAGAAGATGAATATTATGATCGGACAGCCACGGTCCGAAGAAACCTTGCGCTCCGAACAGAAGCACGAATACGAGACCCGAGATGACCGGCGATACAGCAACAGGCAGGTCGATCAGCGTAATGAGAAAATTTTTGCCCCGAAACCGGAACTTACTGATGGCCCAACCTGCTGCTACACCAAACACCGTATTAAGCGGAACAGCGATTAATGCGGTTGTTAGCGTCAACTTCAGCGCCGACAATGCATCGGGATCCCGAAGTGCTGCGAAGTACACGTCTGTGCCTCTCTTGAACGCTTCGATGAAGACCGACAGCAGTGGAAGCAGCACAACAGCTACAAGAAATAGAAGTGCAATTGAAATAAGTACAATTCGTACAGCTACCGACTCGTTAATATGTTTAGGCCTTTGTGCGGCCTTCTCCGTCAATGAAACCGTTACAGCTCCTGCCATATGTGTTTGTGCCCCCCTATGCCGTTACAACGCGGCGATTGCTCCGCCATTGCAAGTAGTTGATCAGAAGCAGCAGGATGAACGATACGATAAGCATGACCATCGCAATCGCTGTTGCACCTTTGTAATCGTACTGCTCCAGCTTGGTCATGATGAGAAGCGGCGCAATTTCCGTCTTCATCGGCATGTTGCCGGATATAAAGACGACTGAACCGTACTCCCCGATCCCGCGGGCAAAAGCAAGTGCAAATCCTGTCAGCAGCGCGGGAATGAGCTCCGGCAGAATGACCCGGCGGAACGTCCGCCAGCGGAACGCGCCAAGCATGACTGCCGCTTCCTCAATTTCATTGTCGAGATCCTGCAGTACAGGCTGCACAGTCCTTACGACGAAGGGCAATCCGATGAATATTAGCGCTAGCGTGATGCCGAGCGGCGTGAACGCGATCTTGAGGCCAAGTGGTTCAACTAGCTTGCCAACCCAGCCGTTAGGCGCATAGATTGCTGTGAGCGAGATGCCTGCAACCGCAGTTGGCAGCGCAAACGGCATGTCGATTAAGCTATCAATGAGCTTCTTGCCTGGGAAACGGTACCGCACGAGCACCCATGCAATGATGAGACCGAACACGAGATTCACGAGCGCTGCGTAGAAGGATGTCAGAAAGCTGATTTTGTAGGAAGCAATGACACGCGGGTTAGACACCGTATGCCAGAACTGCTCTGGGGTGAGGCCTGATGTCTTGATGAATATGCCGGCTAATGGAATGATGACAAGCACACTCAAGTAGAAAATCGTGAATCCTAGCGAGAGGCCGAAGCCAGGCAGCACACTGCGAGGCTTCGTACGCTTTGTAGTGGAACTTTTCATAGGTAGAATCAGCTCCTGTCGATCGCTTATGAGCCAGGCGCATAGATTTGATCAAATACGCCGCCATCTGCAAAATGTTTCTTCTGTGCTGCTGCCCAGCCGCCGAAATCGTCATCGATATTCAGCATCGGAATTTCCGGGAATTGATCAGCGAATTGCTCTGCTACGGATGCAAGCTGCGGACGGTAGTAGTTCTGAGCGACGAGCTTCTGAGCCTCTTCGGTATACAAGTAGTCAAGGTAAGCTTCTGCTACTGTACGAGTGCCTTTCTTATCGACATTCTTATCGACAACCGCTACCGGCGGCTCTGCGAGTATACTGATCGACGGATAAACGATATCGAATTTATCTTCGCCAAGCTCCTTGACGGATAGCAGCGCTTCGTTCTCCCAAGCGAGCAACACGTCGCCGATCCCTTTCTCTACGAATGTCGTTGTCGAACCGCGTGCTCCGGAATCCAGCACCGGCACATTCTTGAAGAGTGCGGAGACGAATTCCTTCGCTTTATCTTCATCGTCATTGTTCTGCTTCAGGGCGTAGCCCCATGCTGCGAGATAGTTCCACCGTGCGCCGCCACTCGTCTTCGGATTCGGCGTAATGACCTGAACGCCAGGCTTGATAAGATCGTTCCAATCTTTAATGCCTTTCGGGTTACCTTTGCGTACGAGGAATACGATGGTCGATGTATATGGCGAGCTGTTGTTGTCGAACTTCTGCTGCCAGTCTTTATTAATGAATCCTTTATCGGAAATCGCATCAATATCATATCCGAGTGCGAGTGTCACGACATCGGCTTGCAGTCCGTCAATTACCGCTCTTGATTGAGCACCTGAACCAGCATGCGACTGCTTGATCGTAACTTCTTGGTTATGCTCTTGCTTCCAATACTCTGCAAAAAGTTTATTGTAAGCTGCATACAGCTCGCGTGTCGGGTCATAGGAGACGTTCAGCAACTCCACTGGACCTGCCGCTTCTGGTGCTGCATTCGCTGAATTATCGGTGTTAGTTTCCGAATTCACATCATTCGTTGCCGTTGTCGTATTCCCGGAGCTTGAATTGGTGTTCGATTTGTTGCTCGAATTGCTGTTTGCATTCGCATTGTTTGGCGGGTTTTGATCCCAGCCGCAAGCGGTCAATGCAAGTGAGAATACGATGAAGATTAACAGGGCGTGAAGCGGGTTGGCATTTCTCTTTTTCATGTTTGTCATGTAAAAGCACCTCTCATCATCTTTATACAGATAACTAACCTTCGCTTTACGCCGTGTTGTACGGTAGTAAAATTAGAATTAATCCTACCTGTTTAGTTGGTTTATATTTGAATCATAGCAACGGATAAGCTTTGTTGTCAATCAGTTTTTTAACATATTTTATGAAACGTATAAGCCTTTCTTATATAAAGAGTGGTCTACCTCTGAAATTCGCCTCGAAAATAAAATTTCAATTCATAGTTGACAGGTTGGAATTGTCAGATTATGATAAATCCATCGAGCCCACCGGACCACCGGAGGCCTTGGCAACATGCAGCATGTTTCGTTTATTCGACGCATGCACTGTTATTTGCCGGGGCCTCCTTTTTATTTGTACATAAAGTTGGCCAGGTGGAACAACGACAAACTTTAATCAGGGGAGCGTAACAAACATGAAGAAAAAACTGCTGCTTACGATCACGATTCTGGCACTTATCCTTACTCTAGCCCAACCGGGCTTCGCTGCAACGAAGCCGAGCAAGCCGAATGTTGAGCTGCTCAATGTCTCTTACGATCCGACCCGCGAGCTGTATGCGCAGTACAACCAAGCATTCTCCGCATACTGGAAGAAGAAAACCGGTCAGACTGTAACGGTTAAGCAGTCCCATGGCGGCTCCGGCGCACAATCGCGTTCGGTAATCGACGGTTTGGAAGCAGACGTCGTTACACTTGCACTCGGCTACGATATTGATGCTATTCAGAAAGCAGGCTACATCAAGGACGGCTGGCAAGCTCGTTTCGCTAACAACAGCTCGCCGTATACATCGACCATCGTCTTCCTGGTTCGCAAGGGCAATCCGAAGAAAATCAAGGACTGGAACGATTTGGTCAAGAAGAACATCTCCGTTATTACACCGAATCCGAAGACAAGCGGCGGCGCGCGTTGGAACTTCCTCGCAGCTTGGGCTTATGCCTTGAAACATAACGGCCACAGCGAAGCGAAAGCGACAACTTTCGTTAAACAACTGTTCAAGAACGTGCCTGTACTCGACTCTGGCGCACGCGGCTCCACAACTACTTTCGTAGAGCGCGGTATCGGCGACGTTCTGCTCGCTTGGGAGAACGAGGCTTACCTGGCGCTGAAAGAGCATCCGAAAGACTTTGAAATCGTAACTCCTTCCTACAGCATCCTGGCAGAACCGCCTGTCGCAGTCGTGAACAAGAATGTCGACAAGCATGGTACACGCGATATTGCCAAAGCATACCTTGACTATCTGTACACGACAGAAGGTCAGCGCATTATCGGTAAAAATTTCTACCGTCCAACGAATCCGAAGATCGCAGCTGAGTTCTCGAAGAACTTCAAGACTCTCGAGCTGACGAATATTAAAAACTTCGGTGGCTGGCAAAAAGCACAAACGAAGTTCTTCAGTGACAACGGCGTCTTCGATAAGATTTACCAACCATAATAAGCAAGTTACAAGAACCCGCACATCATTCGACATTCGATGTGCGGGTTTTTTTGTCTTGTTTACCGAATAGGAGCTGCGCTTCTTCCTCACTTTATAAGGTGAAAGGAGTTTTGCTATAAAATGTCTCCCATTCGAATGAAACTGTTACGAGCAGCGGTCACTGCTTCCCTTCTTCTCGGACTTCTGTCATCTTCGTACGCCCCATCACCTGTTCATGCACGGGTCACGCCTCCTCCTCCGCCAACAGGCCATGTCAAAGTGCAGCTGCTCGGTATTAATGACTTTCACGGACAATTGGACTTCAGGGCGATAGCCGGAGACACAGTTGTAGGCGGAGCCGCATACTTGGCTGCGTACCTCAAACGATATAAAATGACGAACCCGGACAATACCTTGCTCATACATAACGGTGATGCGGTTGGCGCAAGCTCGCCTATATCTTCGCTTGAGCGGGATAAGCCTACACTCGACTTTTTAAACATGCTCGGCTTCAAGGTAGGAACACTGGGCAATCACGAGTTTGACCAAGGGGTACCGGCAATGATGGCACAGTTGAATGGCGGCATGGACCCCATCAATCCTGACATTACGCATTCGCACACGAATATCGACTATGTCAATGCCAATGTCATTGAGAAGGCTACGGGTAAGACGATCATAGCGCCTTATGTCGTGGAACAGGTTGGCGGGGAGAAAATCGGATTTATCGGCGTCGTGACGATGTTGACACCAAGCAAAGTATCACCTTCGGCACTTGAACCGGTCCATATGGTGGAGCAAGCGACGGTAGTTAATAAGGCCGTTGTAGCATTGAAAGCACAAGGCGTCAAAGCAATTGTTGTCCTTGCTCATGATCCTGCATCGCAGAGCGGCAAGTCGATTACTGGCGAAGCGGCTGACCTCGCGAACGCTGTAGATGATGAGGTGGATATTATCTTTGCAGGAGACAACCATGTGAAAGTGAACGGTTACGTAGACAACAAGCTTATTTTCGAGGCCTACTCTTACGGTATCGCTTTTGCAGATGTAGATCTTGAGATCGATCCGGCAACACATGACATCGTCAAGAAAGAAGCAACAATCGTTGATGTGAAGCAGGTGAATATAAAACCTGATACAGAGGTTGCTGCATTCGTTCAAGCTGCTCTGGACAGGCATCCTGAGCTATCCCAGCCAGTAGGTACAGCGGATCAGGTCTATTCGAATATAAACGCTCATACTGAGGAGATCGCATTAGGCAGCTTAATCGCCGACGCGATGAAGGATTCTATGCATGCTGATTTTGCGTTCATGAATCCAGGCGGTATTCGTGCTGATTTACCGCGGGGAAATGTACTCTATTCCGATCTGTACCGCATCCAGCCATTCGGCAACCAGCTTGTGAAGTTGACGCTGACAGGCGCTCAGATCAGGACTCTGCTTCAGCAGCAGTGGGGAGATACGCCAAACAAAATAAAGACACTGCAAATCTCCGGCCTCAAATATACAGCGGACTTCAGCAAGCCTATTACAAAGCGTGTCATTTCTCTAACGAAGGAGGACGGGATAACAATCTCCGATTCGGAAGAATACTCGGCTGTCGTGAACAACTTTATGGCATCTGGTGGTGACAACTTTACCGTAATCATGCAAGGCGCCAACCCAGTTGCGGGAGTTACGGATATCGACGCTTTGTACAATTACGTACTGAAGACGTTTAAGCACGGCACGATTACCGCGTCTGTGAAAGGACGTATTACAAACCTGAATGTAACGAACGTCAAATAGGACCTCCATCTCTGGAGGTCCTTGCTATCTGTATGCCTATTGAATGTTCGACATCCATTGTCCAATGGTCTGCAAAGCAGCAAGATCGGTGACAAAGCAGGCACGCGATGCAAGGCGAAGCTGTTGGAAGAGCGGTATCGCAAGCTCTTCTTGCTGAGTCAGCGTGCTGACAGATGAGTACCCTCGTACGAATTCCCGAGTATATTCCTTAATATCCTTGGTATTGCCATGCAGCGTCCAGCAGCCGATATCATCAGCAACACTGCCGAATCGAACACCGCCCCAATCGATCATGCCTGTGACAACATTATCTTCGACTAATAGCTCCGGTCCATCACCGCGAATAAGCTGCTTGCGCGAATTTGACTCTCCATACCATTCCCGTACGGCTTGGATAGCTGAAGCGATCATCTGCCTTGTACTTTCAGGCTGTTCAGGCAAGATCCCTTGTTCCATATATCCACCCAATACGTCTTCTGCTGCCCATCCACCAGAAGTATCGGTATGTTGCAAACTCACATGTATCTTCGCTAATATCTCACCTAATACATGTGGCTCGAAATCATGCATAGATGCAGGCGTACCACTCACATGACGTTGAACAGCCATTATCCACTCATCAGATCCGACGTATATTCTTGCACTGACTTCCCCCGATCCCGTAACAATCGGAGATCCGGCCGTAATACCTGATTCCTCTACTGCCAAGCTAGCACGTAATCCAGCGTTGAAATGTTCGCTTTCATCGCGAGCTAATTTGACGATTGCATCATTAATTCTCCACACTCGTGATGTAGTACCTGCCGCAAGCGGGTGAAGCTCATCATTGATCTCCCACAAATTCAGTAGTGCCGCTCGAACCGCATCCTCAGTCGTTTGATCATCCATTGGAATCGAACTTCCGCCTGTCGAATGACCGGTTGCGATTTCGGCTGTAATGTGTCCTGCATCTTTTTGTTCTTCGCTCAAACTACGATCATCTCCTATTTGCTGCTTTATATAAAACACAAAGAGCCCTGTATATCTCAACTTCATACAGGGCTCGATGCAGACTGCTAGTATTCTATCAGATTGTTCTCAACTACCTCTTCATTCGCGGATAGCGGTATACGGAACGTCTTAATCTCACATGCTCCAAATACCACATCCCACTTCCGTCCGAGCATCGGAATCTCGATCGAAGTAGTCGCTTCTTGGCCTGAAGTTTCGTAACAACGGAGTATATATCCCTCTCCGTCCTCTGCTTTCTTAAACGCAGTCACGATAAGCTGATCCGATGAAACGTGAATGCCAGCGAAGCTTTGCGGCAGCGTACCTTCATGGTATGTCTCCACAATCGACACAAGCGGCACATTGAGCTCATTGGCTTTCTTGACCACCTGAGCATCCTGCCAGCCACCTACATGAGGCACCAAGCCGTATTTGAACTCCTGAACGCCTTGATCCATGAATTCGCACCACTCGTCTCTTACGCCGAAGTGATCTGCGAATATCGGACTGCGAACGACTGTCATCCTGAGATCGTTATCAAGTACATCCGAGCTGTACTTACTGTCATTTACTACTGACAGACCATACAACTTCGATGTTCCTGCCGCCAATCCAGTTACGTCAATCCACTGCTGCCCCGGTTCTTCTTCACCGTTGACAGGGCGCTCGATATGTCCATATGGAATTTCATAGGTTGCCTTAGGTTGCTCCACGTTCACAGGGAATGAAAGCTTAAGCATCTTATGCTCTTCACGCCAGTCCAATTTGACTTGAACTTCAATCTCTGGCCGGTCATGGTAGAGGATAAAATCTTGCCGCAGTACGGAGCGATTATAACGACTCGTCACCCGAAGTCTTGCACGAAGAGGCCCTCGTTCCATTAGCCGGATCTCGGCATCAGCGAATTTGGCGATTTCGTTCCGGAATTGGAAGATTCCGTGACTCCATGTATCACTGTCATGTTCATCGATGACAACCGGAACTGCTCCACTACCTGAAAGCACATCAAGACCAGACCGTTTGTCAGTCAGCTTCTTGATATAGCCGGTATGAGATTCCAATTCCAACCGGATATAATCGTTCTCCAGCACATTGTCTTCCGTATGCAGCACAAGATTGGAAGCTTCCGCTTCCTGCTGCTTATCTCTGTATAACCAGTAGACGCGGTACCCTAGCGCAGGAATATCACCCATGAACAAAGTATCATACTTGTCATCGGAGCCATTGGTTCTCGAGCCTCGCACTCTCTGCGTGAGGATCGGAGTTCCCTTGTCGTCTGTGACACCAGCCACATTCTTATTCACTTGAACAGGCGCTTTAATATCCCAAGAGTGCGGGTTGAACACGACTAGCGGAATGCCTTTGTCGTCTTGCTCCCATAGCACCCAGTCCTTATCTTTGCTTAGCGGAGTAATGCCTTCTTTCATCGTATCAATAGACCACGATATTTTTTGAACAGCTGCATTGAGAGTAACCGCAGCGATCTGAAGCGACTCGCCGTAGGCTTCCCTGGCATCTCGGTAAGCTTCCTTAATGCTGCAGCCTCCCATAATATCGTGAAAATGATTGAACATGACATTCTTCCAGCCTTGCTGCAGCTTCTGGTCAGGATATGGCAGCGAGAGCAAATGATGGGCTAGGCTTGAGAATTTCTCTGACGTCAGCAATCGGTGTTCAGCACGCCGGTTATCAGCTTTCGATTCAGAGTGAGTCGAATAGCATCCGCTTGCATGATGCTGCAGATCATCGCGATGTACCGGGATAGAATCGCTATACAATTCGCTCATCTCAGCAAAATACTGGTTAGGCGAACTGAGGACTATGCGATCCGCCCCTAGCTCTTCCTGAAGCTGGTGAACCGAATGCAAATTAGCAATCGTCGGTCCGCCACCATGGTTGCCTACGCCATAGAAATTCATATACCCAAGCCCATGCTCATCAGCTAATGCCGCTACAGCACGCGTCTTTTCTACGACGGCATCCCCCGTCTTCCACCAGTTACCGTAACTGAAAGGAATCCGGAATGTCATCACACGGCTGCCGTCAGCGCTTTGCCACCAGAACAAATCGCTATCCATTTCCTTCTCATGCTGTCCTGGACGCATGAACACATAATAATCCATACCGCTCTTCTTGAGAATTTGCGGCAGCATGCCATGGTGCCCGAACGAATCGACATTATAGCCGACATTGGCGGTTACTCCGAATTTCTCCATAAAATATCTCTGGGAATACAGGCTATGTCTTGCGAAGGATTCTCCTGATGGGAGATTACAGTCGGGCTGGATCCACCAGCCCCCGACGATAACCCATCTTCCTTCCTTGACACGCTCCCGGATTTCCTCGAACATCTCTGGAGCATTCTCTTCCACCCATTCGTAGTAAGCAGCACCGGCACAAGTGAAGATAAAATCGGGAAATTCCTTCATCCGGTCAAGCGCAGATCGGAATGTCGCCTTGATTTCCGCATAACCTTCTTGCCACTGCCATAGCCATACTGGATCCAAATGCGCATTACCGATCAAATGGATGCGAGTCCGTTCAGACATTATCTATTTCCCACCTTCGAACAGATACCTATTTGAAATAAAGAGCCAAATGCTCTTTCGCCTTAATAATGCCTTCTTGTTCCTTCTCGATCGTTCCCCAGAAACGGTGATCCTCAAGCTCAATACCGATGGCGCCTTGATAGCCGAGGCGATCCAGCCTTACAGCTACTTTACTCCATTCCACTGCGCCGTGGCCTGGAATTGTATAACGCCAAGAGCCTTCTGAGAATCCGTACTTCGCGCCAAACGTTGCTTCCAGAACGCCGCACTCATACAGCTCATCGGTCAGAATTTCTGTATCTTTACCGTGAACATGATTGATTCGCTCACCGAATTCTGTAAGCGCTCTTAAATAATCGATTCCAAGGCGCACCATGTGTGATGGGTCGTAGTTGAGCCCGTAGTGCTTGGAAGGGATCGCTTCAAACATCGCGCGCCACATCTCCGGTGTACATCCGATGGTCGGATAGTGCGGAGCAGGTCCTGGCCAACCTTCAATAGCGATATAAACGCCTTCTTTTTCCGCATGACGGACAAGTTCAGGGAAGCTATCTTTCCAGATCGCGAAGCTCTCGCTACGAGGTGCTGTACGATCCTCTGGCACAAGGCACATGAACATTGCCTTGCCACCTAGTGCAGCCATCTCAGTTATCTGCTTCTTAACAGACTCTGCTGCCGCTTCCCGGCGAGCGTCGTCTTTACCAAGCAATGCTCCGGTTCCGGAGGCATCAACAGATCCAATGCCGAGTCCGGCAGCATCGAGAATTTGCTTAACTTCTGGATTTAACCGTGGGACATCCAGTGTATCCAGTCCTACAGAAGCAGCCCATGCGGCCGTCTGCTCTAACCCTTGCGCACCGATCTTCGGTGGAATGCGTGTTCCGATTTGCAGCTTAATGACATTCCTCTCCCTTGGCAAATGCTATTATTTAATACCTGTAAATGTGATACCGCGGATAAACGCTTTTTGAACCAAGAAATAAAGAATCATAATTGGCATTGTAATCATTACGAGAGTAGCCATCATCAACTGCCACTCAGCACCATGCTGAGACTTGAACGCTTGCATACCAAGCATAAGCGTATACTGGCTCTCGTCCGACAAGTAGATGAGCGGACCTTGATAGTCCTTCCAGCTGCCCATGAATTGGAACAATGCGATCGTCAGCAAAGCAGGCTTACAAAGCGGAAGCATGATTTGCGAGTAAATACGCAGCTCAGAGGCGCCATCAATCCGAGCAGCATCCTCTAGCTCCTTAGGCAAGCCCATGAAAAACTGGCGAAGCAAGAAAATATAGAATGGAGCGCCGAATAACGCTGGAAGCCACAATGGAATGTTCGTTCCTACCCAACCGATATTTTTGAATGTGATAAAGATTGGAATCATTGTCACTTGATAAGGCATCATCATGACAATCAAAGTAGCACCAAATAACGGCTTTGCGCCTTTCCACGGAATACGGGCTAAGCTGTACGCTACGAGCGGACAAGATATGAGTACCGCTACAGTCGCGAGGCCAGAAATTAGTAATGAATTGGATAGATATTTGAAGAACGGAATGTAATCAATGGCATCCGGATAATTTCTCCATACCATAGAGCTTGGAATCCACTTCGGCGGCCAAAGGAACAATTCAGCGTTCGATTTGAGCGATGTGGATACCATCCATAGAAAGGGAGATAAGAAAAACGCACCCATTACAATAAGAACAAAATGAGCAAATCCCTTCTGAAAGAACGAAAGTCTGCTACTAGTTTCCATGAAAGACTTCTCCCCCTCTATTCTTATCTTTGATAGTGGACCCAGCGTTTTTGCGTTGCGAAGATGATCGCCGTAAGCGCGACAACGATGATGAACAGAATCCATGCCATCGCTGAAGCGTATCCCATCTTCAAGTAAGCGAAGCCATTCGTGTACAAATACATGACGTAGAACATCATGGAATTGGCTGGAGTTCCTTGTCCGTTTGTAAGCGTGTATGGCAGAACGAAGTTCTGCAACGCGCCGATCATTCCCATAATCATGTTAAAGAAGATAACTGGCGTGAGCAGCGGCAAAGTGATCGTCCGCATACGTTGCCAAGCATTGGCTCCGTCCACTTGTGCAGCATCATAATAATCTTGCGGCACATCTTGTAAACCAGCCAAATATATAACGACCGCTTGCCCCGTGCCCCACAAACTCATGAGAATCAACGATGGCTTGGACCAGACTTCACTGCCGATCCACGGCGGTCCAGAAATTCCAATTTTATCTAACCAGAAGTTCACAAGCCCGAATTGCGGGTTGAGCAGCCACAGCCAGATGATAACTGTCGCGATTTCTGGAACTAAGCTAGGAATGAAGAACAGCGTTCTATAAATGCCTTGTCCTTTGATTTTCAAGTTCAGAAGCATAGCGAGCGCTACACCTTGCACAATACTCAAGGGCACAAAAATAAATGTGTAGTACAACGTGTTAGAGATACTTTTCCAGAAGACATCATCTTTGAACAAAGTCGTATAGTTCTCGAATCCTACAAACTTTCCAGGCTCTAGGATGCTGTAAGTGGTAAAGCTATAGTAAGCTGATGCTAGTAATGGATAAATATTAAAAAATAGCAAGCCCAGGATCCAGGGTGATGCAAAAAGCAATCCGAACAGCGCGAGTTTAGTCTCGAACTTAGTAGATTTCTTGTTTTTCGTCTGCATAAGGGCAGCCGTATTATCTTTGGCGGTAGTTCCGACTGTTGCCACTCCCATTACCTCCCTCTATCGGTTCAATTCTCTATAAAGAGAGAAGGGGCGGAATGTATCCGCCCAGTCCTCTTACTCCTTATTCATGCATGCTTAGGTTTAGCCACCAAGTTTAGCGAGTTCGCCATCAACGTTCTTCTTAACTTCGTCAAGAAGCGCTTGTGCATCGCCTTTACCATGGATCGCCAAATCCTGTACGCGCATTGTTTCGTTCCATAGGAAGGAGCCTACTGGCGTAACTGGTCTTGTGAATGCTGTTGGCATCAAGTCAAGGAATACTTTCAGGTTCGGATTGTCAGCGAGTTTAAGCTCATCGTTGACAGCAGGCATAGCCGTAATGTCGTTACCTGCGTTAGGACGTTTTGCATAGCCGAGCGTGCCTTCTTTACCTGCTACATATTTGAGGAACTCCCATGCTTGTGCTTCATGCTTGGAGCCTTTAGGAACAACGTACGACCAGCCGCCTGCCCATGTAACTGATGGGTGACCTTCTGCTGCTGGCATTGGAGCTACGCCCCACTCAAAGTTTGGTTTGTATTTCGCCAAATCGTTGAGTACCCAGTTACCGTCGAACGCGAAGCCGACTTTACCGGACCAGATCGGGTTCATACCAGTTTGACCCATAGCGTCGGAGAAGCTTGTCAGGTTGGAAATGTCATATTTCTTCGCATAATCCGCCATCCATTGAAGAGCTTTAACGTTTTGCGGATCGTTTGGAGTCAGGTTGTGGTCAGCGTCTTCCCACTTACCGCCCCAGTTCCAAGCTTGTGTATAGAAGAAGCCTTGGTTCATCCAAGGAATGAAGCCGATTGTGTCATACTTACCGTTTTTGCCCTTCTTGAAGATCTTCTCAGCCATTGCATCCAATTCTTCAAGCGTTGTTGGTGGCTTCTCAGGATCAAGTCCGGCTTGTTTCATCAAAGTCTTGTTGTAGTACATCGCGCGGTTATCTGTACCCCACGGGAGGCCGTATACGCCTTCCTTATAAACTACTTCTGCCCACAGACCTGGGTAGTAATCTTCAGCTTTAAGGTCGTCAGAAGCGTCCAAGTACCCTTTCAAATCCGCCAAAGAGCCTTTCGCAGCCCATGAACCGATCAGGAAGCGGTCGAACAATGCAACGTCAGGTGGGTTGCCGCCTGCGATAGCAGTTAGCAATTTATCAGACGCTTGCGTTTGACCTGTCGTTTCCACGAAAGTCATTTTTACTTTAATGTTTGGATGTGCTGCTTCAAAAGGATCCACTACTGTCTTTTTAAAGTCCTTTTGGAAGTCTCCGCCCCACGGGAACCAGAAATCAATTGTAACTTTTTCATCGGATGCTGCTGTGTTGTCAGCTTTGTTGTTTGCAGCTGCTGTGTTGTCAGCTGTGTTGTTTGCAGCTGCCGTGTTGTTAGCTGCTTTGTTTGCGTTCCCATCGGTGGATGCTGTGTTGCTGTTATTACTGCTACCACAACCTGCCAGTGTTAAAGACAGTGCTGTAATTGCAGTTAATGACAATGCTACAAACTTTTTGTTTTTGTTCGTTGCCTGCACCTTTACATTCTCCATCTGGTAACCTCCCTATTTTTACTCGTTCCCGAGTACAACCTTATTGTATGCGTTTTCATTTATTCGCATAATGTGTTTACTTTTGCTTTTAGTGTGTTATTTTTTACTGTTTCTATCTGTTTGGTTACACTATTCGCCTCACTTCTACAAAAAAAGAAATGATTCCTCTTCGAATCATTTCTTAGCCCCAATTATATGACATTTCTAATCCCTGAATGTCGGGCTTGTCTGACAAAGAATGAATGAAATCGGGCCCTTGATTTTAATAAAACAAGCTGCCGCAATGAAAACTGCGGCAGCCTGTTCATGAGCCTATTGGATGAATGATTCCCGTAAAATTATAAGTGAATGACTTGGCTGCCGTTAGCAGCGCTTTTCCAAGCTCCCTCAGTTAAACGAGCAATACGCAAGCCACAGCTTGATGGCGCTGCCGCTTCGCTAACCTTGCCAAGGACCAGATCGACGAAGTCGCGATTCGGATCACTGGAATCAGGCAGTTCTTCGTTCACTTCGGTCAACTCTCTTTGACCTTCCTTGGCGACTAGAATTTTACCGTTGCGATACAGCACCGATCCCTTGTCTCCATGGATGGAAAGATCTTCTTGCCAGCCGATGCTTGCACTTCCGACCACGTTGAAAGAAGCGATTGCTCCCCCGTGGAAACGAACCGTTACGGACGAATCGATATCGACCTCAGTTCCACGGTTGTCAATTGTAGCCGTTACGGTCTCTGGCTCCAAGCCGCTTACCCAAAGCACTACGTCGAGAAGGTGGCTGCCGGAATCATTCAATTGCCCGCCGCAGGATAGCGCCGGATTCTGTCTCCAAGTCCCTCTCGCACCATTCAGCCACGCTTGCGCCTGATAGGCATTAATGTAGTTGATAGTTCCGAGTTCACCACTCTGGATCAAGTTACGGATATAGATGAACTGGCCCATAAGGTGACGCTGGTAAGCAACCGCGAGATGTTTGTTCACTTCTGCCGCACGTGCAATAATCTTCTCAGCGCTCTCAGATCCGTCAACAAACGGTTTCTCCATCAACACATGCAAGCCGCCGTCCAAACAAGCCATACCTTGCTCGAAATGCATGCTATGCGGCGAGACGATGATTGCAGCATCCGCGCCTGCTTGAGCAATAGCTTCGCGATAGTCCGTATAAACCGGCAAATCGTTCAGCTGAGGGAAACGTTCCTTCACTTGGTTAACAGCCCCTTCAGAAGGATCTGCCAATGCCACGATTTCAGCTTCAGGCACTTCCAGAAGTCTTCTGATGTGCTCTCTACCCATTCCGCCGACGCCAATCATTAAGAAACGAACTTTTCCCATTTTATTTCCCTCCTAAGGTTATTACTTCAATTTAGCCAATTCGGCATTCACGTTCTTTTTTAACTGTGCGAGCAGCTCCTGCGGGGTACCTCTGCCGTTAATCGCAAGGTCCTGGATTCTGAACGTCTCGTTCCACAAGAACGATCCGACCGGAGTAACAGGCCTCGTGTATGCTTTGGGCATCTGATCCAAAAACACTTTGAGGTTAGGGTTCCCTTTCAGGTTTAGCTCCTCATTCACAGCTGGCATTGCAGTTATATCATTGTTATCCATTTGGCGCTTCGCCCAGAGCAGTGTGCCTTCCTTGCCTGCGACGAATTTAATGAATTCCCATGCTTCTTTCTCATGCACCGCGCCCTTCGGGATTACGAAGGACCAGCCGCCGGCCCAAGTTGCAGGCTTCTTGCCGCTAGGAGCAGGCATCGGAGCAACGCCCCAGTCAAACTGAGCTGAATACTTCTTTAGATCGTTCAAGAGCCAGTTGCCGTCGTAGACAAAACCAATCTTGCCCGTCAAGAAAGCATTCATGCCGGTTTGTCCGATTTCGTGGGTGAAGCTGTCCAAAGATTCAATATCGTACGTCTTTGCATACCAAGTCATCCAATCCACGGCCTTCACGATTTGCGGGTCGTTAGGAACCAGCTCTCCATTCTTTTCCCAACTGCCGCCCCAGTTCCAGCCTTGCGTGTACAGGAAGCCTTGATTCAGCCATGGGATAAACCCGACTTGCTCGTACCTGTTGTTTAATCCCCTCTTAAACATCTTGGCCGCCATTACGTCAAGCTCTTCTCTCGAGGAAGGCGGAACTTCGGGATTTAGACCAGCAGCTTTCATTAACGACTTGTTGTAATACATTTCCCGGTTATCCGTACCCCATGGAAGGCCGTATACTTTGTTCTCGTATTGGGCTTCCTTCCATATCGCATCATAATAGTCGCTAGAGGAAATCCCGGACGCATCAACATACCCTGTCAGGTCTGTTAACGCTCCTTTGAAAGCCCATGAAGCGATTAGAAACCGGTCGAACAATGCTACGTCGGGCGGGTTAGAGGCTGCGATTGCCGTAAGCAGCTTATCCGAAGCTTGCGTATTTCCCGTTGTCTCAACGAATGTCATGTTTACTTTAATGTTTGGGTACTTCTTCTCGAACTCGTCAACTACATTCGCTTTAAATTCTTTCTTGTATTCTCCACCCCAGGGGAACCAGAAGTCGATCGTTACAGGCTTCACGGGGCTTTTCCCCCCGCTTCCTGCATCAACACCCGAGCTCGTTCCACCAGGAGATTGCAATACATTATCCGTACACCCGGCAATCAAAGGCCAAACTAGCAGGAAAACGAGAATAAAGCGAGAGCTTAACTTCACCTCCACACTATGGACCTCCCTCAATATTGTATACGTTTCCAACACTCCGAAAAAAGTGGCGGGATTTGAGATTTAGTAGCTTTTTTTGTTTCTTTAGTCAACAAGGGGGATAAACATACTAACACAAGTGCCTACGCCAACTTCACTTTCGAGCGTAAGTCCGTATTCCGTCCCATAAGTTAATTTAATTTGCGCGTTAATATTTCGTAATGCGAAATTCTCTCTGATATCGGTTTGCTCGAGTGTGCTTCTAATCTGTTCCAGTTGATCTTCTGGTATTCCTACCCCGTTATCCCGTACCGTAAACAATAGTCCGGAATCTTGTTTCACCCAAGAAATATGAAGCTCGCCTGTTCCTGTCAAGTTCTCAATTCCATGATAGATCGCATTCTCGACAATTGGTTGGAACAGAAACTTTAATACTTTGTTGTACTTGACTGTACGGTCTACAACAACTTCCACTGTAAACTTATCCTCATATCTCGCTTTCTGAATGGATAAGTAGCTCTCTACCAGTTCAACAGCTTCATCTACCGTAACAAACTCTCTGCCATCACTTAAACTTAATCGCAAATACTTCGATAAGCCAAAAATCATCGTGCTGATCGTATCAATCTTGTAAATGCGCGAAATCCAGTGAATCGAATCAAGCGTGTTATAAATAAAATGCGCGTTGATCTGCGAGGCAAGCATTTTTAATTGCGTTTCCTTCTTCAACAGCCGCTGGACGTACAATTCATCAATCAGCTGCTTGATGCGAAACAGCATGACATTAAAACTTTCAAATAAGATGCCGAATTCATCATTACGACTACGGGGGATCTTTACATCAAAGTCCCCTTCCCGAGCCTTCTTCATGTAATACATCAGCGTATAAACAGGCCTGTGAACGAAGCGTCCCGCGACAAAGGACAAGATGATAGCTACGACGACAAATGCGAGTGCAAGATAAACGGTAAACGTCTTGATCTGCCGCGTATCTTTGACTAGATTCTTCATCGGAACCATACCGACCAATAACCAGTCCGTTCCTTCCATCTCCCGGTATACGATCAGCTTATCCTCACCCTGGATGCGCGCACTATAAGTGCCTTGAGCGTTCTTAGGTAACGACAGCTCCGACAACTCCCTAGGCAGAGTCGTTCCCGGATCTTGCGCGATGATATCACCAGACCGTTTCATAATGAATGTATTGCCGGACGTACTGAAATCAATCTCACGGAGTATCTTCTCAATCTCTTCCGGATTGATTTCGTACAGTAGAACGCCGATAACTTCTCCTCGTCCTTGAAGGTTCTTAAGCGCTCTTCCGAAAGAATATACGGGCGTATTCTCATAATTCGGGCTGTCGATCGGCATGAAGGAGTATCCGATTCCAAACCTGACAACCTTCCCTTCAGCCTCAACAATTCGGCGACACCACTCCTGCTGGCACAACGACGGATCTGCTTTAGGCAGCACCGTGAACCCTGTAGATGTAATGATGGAATAACGATATGAGGTATCGTAATTGCCGATGATGTTCATGCTGACCGTATCGTTCTTGGAATTGACCAAATTCGTGATGAAGTTTGAGATCGTAGTCGTATTTCTAACTCGATCGTAATAATCGGTGAAGCCCCCTGTTATTCCCTTTTGAAGGTCTTGATAACCGAGTATCATCTGCGAACGGTTATCGTATTCATCCAAGATCATTTGCAGCCGTTTCTCCGCTTGTTCGATCGTCTGAAGGGCAATGGACCCTGCATTCGATTGAATAACGGATGTCGATTTCGTAAAGGACAGAAAACCCATTATGGAAACAGTGAGTGACATCGAAACAAAGTAGAGCACAAAAACTTTAAAACCAATTGAATTCCAAAAAACTTCGCGCTGCAAAAACCTCATGTTCGCTCAGCCCCATTGTTGTTCTGGCTAGACACTATCCCGGTACTGCGTAGGTGTTAGCCCTACAATTTCTTTGAATGTTTTTACAAAATGCCGGAAATCATTGTATCCGACCTCATCAGCGATTTCATAGATCTTCATCGTCGTGCCTTTCAAAAGCTGCTTTGCTTTCGTAATGCGCATGCCCGCTACATAACGAACGAACGTCTCTCCTACTTCCTCATGAAACAGCCTACTGAAGTAGGAAGCGTTCACATAAAGGTGATTGGAAACATCCTGCAAAGTGAATTGTCGGGAGAAATGCTTGCCTATGTACTCAAGCCCCAACTCGACAATTCTGGAGCGACTTCCCGTCTCACGGATTCTCGAGCTCCACTTTAATAATTCCTCGACCAGTTGGGTGCTCAAACTTTCTAATTGGAAGCTGTTCGGAAGCAATTCCTTGAGTGTGCTTCGTTCGACAGCCTCCTCTTTATTGAGGCAGCCTTTCAGCTTGAAGAACATATTGGCCAGCAATATTCGCAAGCCCTGAATAATATGCAGTGGCGCATACTTGGGAATAATCCCCTCGATATGCTGCTGCAGTTCTAACGCTGTTTGTTTGATTAATTCGTTGTCACCAACTTTAATCGCATGCGTTACTCGGTTTTCCCATTCTGGACTCGGAACTACCGATGGAATTTCATTATCGGCTCGAAGCGGTGGAAGCTGCTCGCTGTCATAAATCCTGCCTTTACCCTTAAAGAACGAATAGCTGCAAGCATAGACAGCTTCGGTATAAGCATTTGAAAGTTTATCCCATCCAACATTTCGGCTAAGACCAATGCTGGCGGTCACTTGCAATAATCGACTGCTCTCCTCAAGCACTTCCAGCAATACGGAAGGAACAATCGTCTTCTTATCAAGGCCTGCTCCCAGTTCCGGTGAAAATACAAGCGCGGCATCTCCATCCTCGTCGCTTAGCTTGCAGAAGAACGAGCGATATCCTTTGCCCTTTAACAACTCTTCGGCGATGTTCCCAATGGCGTAAAGCATAGAACTCCGGCTGCTCCTCGCTTCACCTTTAATTCCCCAGTCGTGTATACGAACAACCGCGACTTGTATTTCTTCAGGATTCATGGACATCTTCAGTGCGCGCCAAATATTCTCCGCATCACCAATGTTCGGCGTGCTTTCCCCTCGCAATAGCTGCTCAAGATATCTCTGTCTTGCCAGAGGCATACTTTCACGAATTTGTCCTTGCATTTCCTCAAGAATGCTGGCTTGCTTAGAATCATTCTCCAAGTCTTCCACGCATTTATGAACAATCTCAAGCAGCTCGCGCTCCTCGACCGGCTTCAGCACATATCCGTAAGCTCCGCATCTTACTGCTTTCTGTGCATATGAGAAATCACTGTAACCACTCATGATGATTACTTTCGTGTGCATCTTCTGTTTGTTAATGTGTTCAAGTAAGGTTAAGCCGTCCATACCTGGCATCTTAATATCGGTGATAAGAATATCGGGTCTGCTTCTAGAAAGCCATGTAAACGCTTCCTCGCCATTCTGCGCTTCGCCCCAAAGCTCAATCCCGTAAGCTTGCCAATCGATCGTCTGTTTCAGCCCTTGCCGAACCCATTTCTCGTCGTCAACGATAAGCATTGAATACATGAATTGCGCCTCCTCTAAACAATGAAAGGAACCTATCGCTAAATCTATTGAATATATTATATTATATTATTTATCCCGTAAATGATTTGTCGAAAAATGCCACTCAATCAAACGATTTCCTTTTATTAAAAGAATGAATCAACCTGTACGAAGAGCCGGAAGCTGCTGCTTCCGGCTCTCGATGTACAGTTAACGCCCGCGTTTATTATGACCTGTAACATGGACAAGCTCAACATAAGGACGAACACGGTCCATAAGCCGTTGTCCTTTATGAAGCTCATCGCCATCCTTGTTCGTAAAGCTGAAATGCTGCTCCAGCGCATCGAGTCCGTAGTTGGACGTATAGAACGTCGGTTTGCGATTCATTCGGTAATTAAGAATCGAGCCGAGCACATGATCGCGCACCCATGGGTTCAAATTCTCCGCACCGATATCATCGAATATGAGGAGATCGGTCTCTTTCATCAGATCGACGGTTTCCTTCAACTTGAGCGGCTCCATCATAAGCGACTTCAAGTCTTCCACGAACTCAGGCATATACACAATCGCCCCCGTGAATCCTGCCTTCGCAAGTTCATGAAGCATATAGCACATGAGGAAGGTTTTGCCTGTGCCGAATGAGCCTGTCATGAACAGCCCTTCCTGCTGCAAGCCCTTCTCCTTCGTGATGTTGATATAGCGCATCAATTGACCGACCGCTTTCATTCGCTCAACATCCTTAGACACAATTTCATCTGCGGAATAGCCTTGAGACAGCGCGCGGTCATCGACATAGAAGCTGCGAATTCGGCTGCGAATTTTATTCTCACCTTGTTTTGCAAGCAGCTTCTTGCAGGATACTTTGCGGTCATTCAATTGAATAAGCGTACCAATGCGTTCACAGGACAGCTCCGTATAATGCCCTTCAAAATCATTCGGACATGCGTCAAGTCCCGGACAATTCGAGCAGCTGCGGTATTCTTTCGTACATTGATAAATTTTGTTCATATTAAGCCGGATGGTGTCATCATCCAGCTCCGGATATTTATTGCGAAGCAGGCCGACCAATGGGTCAGCCAGCAGATCTTCCATTAGCTTGTCGGCCTGGCGCAGCGCATTGCTGCCGCCTGGCATTCGCTTTAACAGGTCGCCTAGCGATTCCATCGCCATGTGGGCCTCACCTCTTGTTTACGTTGTTTTACCATCTAACCTACGTGCCATCAGCCGAATCTCTTCCATCTCCTCCGCCGACAGCGGCGATCCACTTGGCGCTTCAGGCATAATCGGAATTGATGGCTTACGAGCCCCGCCGCCTCGCTGCGAAGCGCCACGCTGACTCCGCGGCGCTCCTGAAGAAGCATTCGCCGCACCGATACCACCATCGCGGCGGCGTTCTTTATCCGCTTCGACTTTCCCCTGGTCGCGCACATAGCCGACGGCCTTCTCGAAGGAATCAATGCCTTTCATCAGCATGTTTGAAGCTACTGTATCAATAAAAGCTTTCGTCACGCGCTGCGCGTCGTTAAAACCAAGAACATAATGGATAAGGACGTTTATGACTGCACCTTGCAAACGATAATTATGATCGATTACTTCAAATACACGAATGAGCCACTCCGGCACTGCTCCTGGGAAGAAACGTGCAATAAATCGTGTATGCGGCTCGTTCCGCATCAGCATGTTGTACTGGTGGATATCGCACCGGCCTGCCAGCTGTGCAGGCACGTCCATATAATATTCAGCTTGAACGGCCACTTCATCCGGCATATCGTCACTGCCATCATCCGTTTGCTCATTCTCCGCCTTCGCTGCAGACATTCTACCGTACATCCGCTGGCGCTCGTCCGTTCGCTTGCGGTCCTGGCGGTACATCTGATTCGCCCGCAGCTGCAGCTCATCAATGAGCAGCTCGCCTTTGCTCGTGAAGATGTTATCTTCATCGAGCAATCGGCTAAGATCAGCCGCGTCCAAGTTATATTTGTACGCGATGTAATTGAGCTGCGCAATCGCTTCCTGATCTCCGCGCAGACGCTCCACATATTGACGGTTCGCCGAGTTGCGCGGGAACCGCATAATAATATCGCCATACTGGATTCCTGCTGTCTCCAGCGTTTGCGGCTTAGGCGCTGGCTGCCTTGCCGGCGCTACTTCGGTGAGCGCCTGCTCCAGCTCAAGATCGATACCTTGCGTGTTCAAGCGGAATAGCTCGTAGAACGGCACCGTAATATTCTCCCGCTGCAGCTCAGCGCTTGCGAGCTCATCATCTTCCTTCGCATAAAAGCATTCCCGCAGCGCAATAACGGAATGCTTGCCAACTTTATCACGCAGCAGCATCGTCAGATGCGGGCTTCCGAAGAACTCATCCGGCGATAAAGGCTTCATTAGTTCATATTCATAAACAACATCATCATTATCGAGTACACCGAGCTTCGAGACTTGCAGCAGCCCAACCGCTTCTAGCCGTGAAGCATGAAGAACAAGCTCCTGCCTGCTGCGCTCGCTCATCTCTAGCCCAAGGCCAAGCAGCAGCTTACGCTGCGGTGCAAGCGGCGAATACCCGACCTTGTCATCGGCTGCCTGCTGATAGAGCAGCTGGTACAAACCTGCTGCGAACGCGCCAATCATAGATTGATAGATGAGCGCGATCATTTTGCGGTCGACTGCACTTAACGAAAAATCGCGAAAGGTATAATAACGATGATGTTCAGTAAAATGATGTAAGCTTCCGATCCGCATCTCACTACCGACTCCATCCGCCTTTTATTCTTTCTACTAGTTTACCATAGGATAAGCCGTAGAAAAAAAAGAAAATTCCCCCTCTCGAGGGAACTTATTATAATGTCCTAACTGTGCTCTAGTGCTGTGGATGATTCTCGTCATGCAATCCTTCCATAGCGCCATGGCTCATAAGCTCTTCCAAAAGCGCAGACCGTTCCTCGAACGTATCGGCAAGCTCCGGATGCTCCTGCTTATCAATCCATTGCGATATGATAAAAGCGGTAGTAGAAGGATGTTTCATCAGCAGCTGCTTACTCGCACCTTTAATACCGTACAGCTCACAATTCGGCAGTCCCTTTCGCAGCGCACCTGCATAATGCTGACTGACCTGATCATCCGCTCCATAGATAAGAAGCATCGGCTGCCGGAGCTGGCCAATCCGCTTCTGCACCGAGCTGTCCAGGCATGCTGCTGTATACTCCCGCCATTCGGAAGCATCTCCCTGCTTCGCTTCCTCATAGAGCGCCTGAACCTCCGCTTTGCTCCCCGCTTCGCCAAGTGCAGAATTGTACGCAATCGGATCCTTTGGCGCAAGCCTACTTGTAATGTAGGAAGCCTGCAGCTTCGAGCGGGTTACAATGTCGGTATAACCAGCAGTTCCGTTAATGAGAATGCCACCGATGAATCTCTCCGGGTACGCCAGTAACGCCGTCAACAGTGGGAACGACCCTGCGCCATACGAGCATAGATAGGCGGTCTTCTCACCAAGCTCGTCGAGCAGCTGCCGCATATCTTCAGCAATTAAGCCGAGTGTAAGCTTCCCATTTCCTGCGTTACTCGCACCATGTCCACGAATATCGAATCTAATTAGCTCGCTATCGCCTGCCAGCTTCTCTCCAAGTGGGACGAATAGGCGGCTTGTCAGACAGGGCGGATGAACCGTCAAAATTGGCGGTCCCCCATTATCCTTTCCTGTACGTTCATAATGCAAGCCCAATAGAAAAAACGGCAATGCACATCACCTCGGCTCTTCGAAAGCTGCGCTGTGGAGCTTTAAGTCAGCCAGCTTTCTACGTTTGATCCTTAGTATGGCCTTGCCGTCTGTAATTTCATCTTAGAACATTTTGTATCCGCCACGACGTAATGCCCGAATCGTCACACCACTTACGTATGCGCCAATGAGCGCTCCGATTGCTGGAACAATGTCGACGAACGTGAAGGCGGAGAAGTTGTCTGTAAACGTCTTCGTTTTATCCCAAGTTTGCCAGATGAAGATTGGAATTCCTACCAGAACATATAGATAAATCGGAAAAAAGGTTGTTTTTAGCAGCATGTTCAATATAAATCCGATACCGAACACCATTACAAAAAACAATACCGTTGCAATAATAAGCTGTAGAATATTAACGTCACCGTTCATGCCGTGCTTGATTCCCCTTTCGCTACGAATAAGTGTAGTAGATGGCTTCGAGGAAGTCAATTCATTCACAGCTGTTGTCACAAGTCCGTCATTTGCTCTCCTTTGTTCCATTACGTTACAATGTAGACGACAATTACACCTATAGAGGAGAGATACCGATGAGTGAAGCAGCTCAAACGCTGGAAGGCTGGTACGCCTTGCATGATTTCCGCACAATTGACTGGACGGCTTGGAAATTAGCAGACGAAGGAGAGCGTGCTATTGCACTGGACGAGCTTCAATCCTTCCTGTCTGACTGGCAGTCCGTTGAAGATAATAAACAAGGCAGCACCGCTTTCTATTCCATCGTAGGCCAGAAGGCGGATTTCGTCCTGATGCACCTCCGCGAAACGCTCGAAGAACTGAATGCCATCGAGAATGCGTTCAATAAGACGACATTCGCTCAGTTCACCATTCCGGCGCACTCGTACGTGAGCATCGTGGAACTGAGCAACTACATGGCGCCTCCGGGCACAGACCCAATGCAAAGCCCGGAAATTCTCGCAAGATTGAAGCCGATTCTGCCAAAATGGAACCACATCTGCTTCTACCCGATGAACAAGCGCCGCGAAGGCAACGACAACTGGTACATGCTCAGCATGGAAGAGCGCCGCACCATGATGCGCAGCCATGGCATGATCGGCCGCGGGTATGCGGGCAAAGTGAAACAAATCATTACAGGCTCCGTTGGCTTCGACAACTGGGAGTGGGGCGTTACGCTGTTCGCGGAAGATGCGCTTCAATTCAAGAAGCTTGTCTATGAAATGCGCTTCGATGAAGTAAGCGCGCGCTTCGGCGAATTCGGTGAATTCTACGTCGGCAATCGCATCACAGACGAGAAGCTTCAGCAGTTGTTCAGCATCTAGTTTTTAAAAAAGCGGATGAAACGTCACTACTGACGTTCCATCCGCTTTATTATTTTAGTCCTCGTCGTCCTCTTCGAGTAGACGTTTCATTTCCAAGTACGCTTCCGTCTGCCGGTCACGCTCGCGGCCCTTCTCCTTCAACCGTTCAATGCCCGGAAGAATAAGGATATCCACTTCTTTCTGCACCGTATATACCAAGTCGTAACGGTTCTGCGACTCTAAGTAAGAGCCCACTTCCATCAGCGCATTGTAGCGATCTAGCTCCTCACGCGTCAGTAACCCTCGAACCTGCACGCTGCAGTGTCTCATTATAGGAACTTACCTTTTTTAACAACGAGTGGAATACCACCGATGATGTACAGGTAACGGATGTCGATTGCTTTCTTCAGCATTGCCGCTACGCTGCCTTTATATTTCTTGCCGAATGCAAGACCGACTGCTTCGCCTTTACCAAGGGATGCAACGGTACCTTTGTTCTTGAATTCGAATTTCTTCAGCGGTTGGTTACGGATCGAAGCAACCAGGTTGTGCGCGCAAACTACGCCTTGTTGCATAGCGATTTGAGCTGTTGGTGGGTACGGACGGCCTTCCGGATTGAACATCAGGGAGTTGTCGCCAACAATGTAGATGTTCTCGTGGCCTGGAGCGCGAAGCGACTCGTCAACCTTAACACGGCCGCGCATAACTTCGATACCCGCTTCTTCGATCAGGCGGTTACCGCGAACGCCAGCTGCCCAGATAACTGTAGCTGCTTTGATTTCTTCGTTGTCGCCAACGATAACGCCGTCAGGAGTACATTCTTTGATCGGAGTGCCGATGCGGAATGTTACGCCTTTCTTCGTCAGTACTTGCATGGCATACTCAACGAGCTCTGGGTCAAAGCCAGGAAGCGCAGTTGGAGCAGCTTCGATATTGTAAAGCTTAATAAGCGAAGGATCAACGTCATTCTGCTTACAAAGCTCTGGAAGACGATCTGCCAGCTCACCGACAAATTCGATACCTGTGAAGCCAGCGCCGCCGACAACGAAAGTAAGGTAATCTGTACGGTGTGGTTCACGCTTGAAGCGTGCGAATTGGTACTCAATGTGTTCGCGGATCAAGCGAACAGAGTTAATCGAGCGAATGTTCATTGCGTATTCAAGCATACCTGGGATACCGAATGTTTCAGGCTCACCGCCAAGGCCGATTACGAGATAATCGTACGAGAGAGTACCGTCTTCAAGAATAACTTTCTTATCTTGCGTACGGATTTGTACGACAGTCGATTTAACGAAGTCGATTTTGAATTCGTCAATCAGCTTGGAGATGCTAACGCGTGCGTTTTCTGTCTTGTCTGTGCCCGCAGCCGGCATGTGAAGATGTGTCGTGAAGTAGTGGTAATCATGCTTGTTCACGAGCGTTACGTCAGCTTCGTTGTAATTCAGTTCTTTCTGAAGACGAAGTGCTGTCAAAACACCGCCGTAACCGGCCCCTAGTATAACAATTTTCGGTATGTTGCTCATCGCAGAATCCCATCCATTCGTGATTTCTTTGTCTTTTTCATAACATTGTGAAAAATTACACAAACACAGACGATGAATAATGTTAGTGTGTAACCCGAGTCGAGCTTTTATGAAAAGTCTGTGTCCAGTTCGATAAACCGAATACTAATACCTCACAGTTTACAAACTTTTTCAATAAAGTTCAAGGGTAAAATATACGAAAATATTTAGAATAACATCCAATTTTCTTATTTCCCCGAGGCTTGTCGAAACGATATAATGTACAAGAAGATTTATCCAGTCGTATAGCGCTGAAACATAGGGTTCTTGAATTTCTTTACGGAGGTGTTACTCATGTCTAGTTCTGTTGCTCCTGCACAAGTCGTCGATATCGTGATCATTGGCGGAGGTCCTGCCGGTATGTTCGCTGCTTTCTATGGCGGCATGCGCCAAGCTTCCGTTAAAATTATCGAAAGCATGCCTGAGCTGGGCGGACAGCTTGCCGCTCTCTATCCTGAAAAGTACATCTATGATGTTGCTGGGTTTCCGAAAGTGACCGCTGGAGAATTAGTTGAGCAGTTGAAGAAGCAAATGGATATGTTTAAGCCGGAAATTCGTTTGGAGGAAAAGGTTATTTCCGTGAACAAGCGGGACGAACGCGATTTCGAGATTGTGACAGACAAGACCGTACATTATGCCAAAGCAGTCATCATTACGGCAGGCGTTGGCGCTTTCGAGCCTCGTCGTCTGGAGCTTGCTGAGGCAGCCAAATTCGAGAAGCAAAATTTGTATTACTTCATTAATGACCTCAGTCATTTTCAGGGCAAGCATGTGATGGTAAGCGGTGGTGGTGATTCGGCTGTAGATTGGTCACTGATGCTGGAGCCGATTGCAGCAAGTGTCAGCCTCGTGCATAGGCGGGATAAATTCCGAGCTCATGAGCATAGCGTGGAGAACCTGATGAATTCCAAAGTGAACGTGCTTACCCCGTATGAGCTGATCTCATTGAACGGTTCAGACGCGATTGAATCTGTCACCTTGCAGCACGGAAAGACTGCTGAGAAGAAGGAACTTGCCGTTGATGCCGTCATCGTTAATTTCGGATTCGTATCCTCGCTTGGCCCAATAGCGGAATGGGGACTAGAGATCGACAACGGATCAATCATAGTAGATTCCCGAATGGAAACAAGTGTGCCGGGTATATTCGCCGCAGGTGATATTACGACTTATCCAGGTAAGCTGAAGCTGATTGCCGTTGGGTTCGGCGAAGCGCCGACTGCGATTAACAATGCGAAGGTGTATGTAGATCCGACCGCGAAGCTCTCGCCAGGTCATAGCAGCAGCATGAAGCTCTAACCATTACAGCGTAACAGCGGATGATTTTCAAAATAAAAAGGGTATCCTAAACTTTAGCCGATCTTGAGATGTACCATTCACAGGTGGCAAAGGAGGGTACCCTTTTCTATATGTTATGTCCCATTTGCAACGGTTTGGAGCAGCTCTATGCGCTTTGCCCCGTATGCTCCTTACAAACTGAAGATTGTGGACGGCTTGACGATTTCACCGGCCCATATGCACCTTATCAGCCTGACACGATTACCAATAGCGAGACGATTCCATCATTGTCGTTTATAGGGAATAATTGTAGTCATGTTGTCTATTGTCCTAGCTGTTCGGCTACGTATGAGGTACAAATTTCGGAATGGCCATAATCGTTCGAGGACGAGGAGTAGGTTTAAGCTGTGTGGAGGTAGCCTTCAGCGTTAATTTGTCTGCGGTTGATTTCAGCGTTCAATAGCTGGATAAATTCTTGATCCAAGTTATACTTGTTCGCCGTTTGGAACGCATCAAGCAACAGCTCGTCAGACAGCTGGTCCATATCGCTCAACTCCTTTCCTCTTAATTCCAAATTCATCTTAGCATGTCCAAATAGGATGGAACAAGCGTTCCGATTATCCACATCCCTTTGTGGACAGCGTGTGTGCAACTTGTGAGTAATCGTCGAATAGTGAGGAAATTCACGGAGGATACTGTGGATACGGTTATACACAGCCCGACAATATACACGTTTGATAAAAAACTTTAATGACACTCTATTAATCTATTAACATAAGCTATCAAATCAGTAAAACAATTATTGGGGTCTTGTGTTCACTTCGAAGATCCAAATCTTCCCGTTCCGATCAATTCCGAAGTCAAAACCCAGCTGTCCAATACCCGGAAACCGCCCTTCCAGCACACCTGTCGACATCTGTGTCAACTGGCGCATCAGCCGTTTCTTCGGCACGACGCTACTACTTGAGAACGATCTGCGAATACCTTCCGATCCACTCAGGAGCGTGCCTCCGCGGCAAATATTCGTCACGAATAAGCCAGGTTTCGCCAGCCTGCCGACAATTGCCGTAATCGCCCAATGACCGTCCGCTTGTTTGACATATTTCACCCGATAGTCGATTGGTCTGCCGCCGATGGTTGCAAGCCGAATCCCTTTTTGAATCAAATAGCGGCGTGCCCCTTTCTTGCCACTCAGCGATTGGTACATCGCATCAAAGCTCCCAAAGCGGTTCGTCTTGGAGTAATACGTATACGCATAGCTCCCGTTGTCTCTCGTTACTTTGATGACACCGTGGCCGCCTGCTCCGCGTACTGGCTTCACTACAACCATCCCATGCGCCTGCAGCATACTGCTCAAATTCGCTTTCGTAAACATCCGTGTTGGCGGGATATGCGGAGCAATACCCGAGTGGGACAGCAGTGCCTCCGTCTTCGCCCATTTGCTGGCCAACTGCCTTCCTTGATCATCGCCCATGCGCCAAGCCTCACTTTCGTACCGTTATATGAGACAGCATATGCCTCAAAGACAGGAGTCTCTTGGATGATTGTTAGGGGCAAGTCGCCTGAATTAATAGGCTGATAGAACGATAGAACGCTATTGCCCGGGCAATAAGCCGATTCACAGCACAAAATAGCCTTGCTGACAGATGCGTCTCTCTCATCCATGCAGCAAGGTTCTAGCAGTTTTATCGTATAAAGTTAAGCCGCTGACGCGGGTTTGTTCTTGAATGGCAGCAGGACCGCTTGGACAGCAAAAGCAAGCGCGAGCATGTCCGATTGAAGGAGTAAGTTAGCCGCGACGATGAGGCAGGCGAGCAGCTTCATTAGCGGATAATACTTAGGAGCAATACGCGCATAAGTGTCGTAATTGGCTGGGGCAAAGATGATCATCATGAGCAGAGATGCGCAAGTGAGACCGAACATGAATGCATCAGGCAAGTTGATGTGCGGCAATGTTGCCAGCACAATCGTTGATACGATAATGCAGTATGAATTAGAAGGCAGGTGATATCCACCTGATATGAATCGGACGACGGCGAATAGAATGAGCAGCTCGGCGGTTCGAAGCAGCTCGCCTGTCGCAAGCCCTACCAGCAGAACAAGTAATGCGATGGAAACCGTATTAAACACAATTTCGAGTGCATAAACAATGACCGGAACAGAAGGCGCCTCTGCCCCGCTTTCCTTGATTCTGGCATGCAATGCTGCGGCAGCTCTCTGAAGCATATCGACGACCCTCTCTATTCTTGATTCCTCACTTTGAGAATCTAGCATTTTCTCCATAGTATACCAAAGTTGTTTACACTGCCACATCGTGATTATAATGAATAGGAAATGCCAGTTCGTATAACGTTTAGGGAGTGATACTTTCGATGAAATACCGCAAATTAGGCAAGAACGGTCCTGAGATTTCCGTGATCGGCTTCGGCTCTTGGGCGATCGGTGGTGCAGGCTGGGCAAGCGCCTGGGGCGGCCAGGACGATGACATGTCAGCGGAGAGCGTGCGCGCCGCACTGGATGCAGGCATTACCTTCTATGATACGGCAGCTGTTTATGGGCTCGGACATTCAGAGGAAGTGCTCGGCAAGGCGCTGAGCAAAGATCGTGACCGTGTCGTCATCGCGACCAAATGCGGTCTCGTGTGGGATGAGAATGGCGCCATTACACGTACCGGCGCATATGAATCCGTCCTTCGCGAAGCGGAAGCTTCACTTAAACGGCTCGGCACAGATTACATCGACCTGTACCAGATGCACTGGCCGGATGCGGAACTACCAGCTGAAGAGACGATGCGTGCGATGGATAAGCTCGTACAGGACGGCAAAGTCCGCTATGTCGGCGTGAGTAATTACAATGTGGAGCAGCTTCAGCAATCGCTCACCGTCAGACATGTCGACTCGTTGCAGCCGCCATATTCGATTCTAAGACCTGCCGCGGAGAAGGAGCTGCTTCCGTTCTGCCAAGCAAACGGCATTGGCGTCGTTGCGTACAGCCCGCTTACTTCCGGCCTACTATCTGGCAACTATACATACGATACGACATTCGGACCGGACGACTGGCGCTCCCGCAACAAGGCTCACACGGGCGAAGGGCTGCGCAGCAATGTCGACAGAGCCGAGAAGCTGAAGCTGATCGCTGCGCGTTATGACATTACACTGCCACAGCTTGCAATCGCATACGATCTCGCGCATCCAGCAATTACGAGCGCCATCGTTGGCGTGCGAAAACCGAGCCATATTCTTAGCGTACTACCAGCCATTGATTTTACGCTAGATGAAGCAACGCTTGCGGAAATCCGCGCCATCGCTGCGGCGGAATAATGAATAAAGGGCTGCGAAGAGTGAACGACAGGTACGTCGTTCGTGCTTTTCGCAGCCCTTATTATTTAAGTAAGATGTGCAATTGCATCGATCTGCACCATGAATCCCATTGGAGAAGGCGAAATCGTCCGTGCAGGGTAAGGCTCTGTGAAATACTCTTTGTAGATTACATTGAATGCACCGAAGTCTACCCCTTCACCGAGCAAAACAGTCACTTTCACGACGTCCGACAGCTTCGCGCCAGCTGCTTCAAGTATCGCTGCAACATTGTCCAGTGCCCTTCTTGCCTGATGCTCAAGCGTATCTCCCACCAGTTCATCCGTTACAGGGTCAATCGGCCCTTGCCCTGCCACATAGATAACGTCGCCTACTCGAATGGCTTGTGAATACGGCATAGATCCAGGCTGCTGCGCATTAGCCGTTTGTATCGGTTCCTTCATCGCTTATCAGTCCCCCCACTTCACGGAATTCCCAACACTCCATTCGACACCACCACTTCCATTTCCTGCAAAATAAAGCAGGAGAATCGATCCTCCATTCAGAAAAAATATAGTAGGATCTCCGGAATTGGAGAGTTCAGATAAAATGGAAAACGGAAGTATGACCACATTCAAGATGGGGGTTAGCTGAGAATGGAGCTCAAACAACAGATTGAGGATGTATTTCAAGCGGCGCAGTCCGGTGATGCTGAACGTTTAAGAGTGTTTTTGGAAGCCCATTCGGAGCTTGCAAATACAGAAAATGAACAAGGACTGACACCACTTGGGTATGCAGCACACTTCGGAAACAAAGATGCTGTGCGGGTATTGCTGGAACATGGCGCGAATGTTAATACGGTATCTCATTCCAAGCTTTCTTACATACCTTCGAATACCGCTTTGCACGCAGCAATTGCAGGAGAGCGCAGCATCGATGTCATTCGTTTACTTCTGGCGGGGCAAGCCCAGACAACGATTTTTGACAACAATGGTCATACTTGTCTGCACACCGCTGCTTTCCACGACGATAACATCGAGATGATCCGCTTGTTGATTGAACATGGAGCCGAAGTGAATGCAGCAATCGAGGGTGGAGAAACGGCGCTGGCTCTTGCAGTGAAGCAAGGTAACCACCATGTAGAGGAACTCCTTCGCCGCAATGGAGCTAGAATCGAATAAACAGCAAAAAGCCCTGACAGTAACTGTCAGGGCTTTCGTGTACGGGGTTATCGCCTACCCGCTAATTCAATAATTAGCACTCGCCAGCCGCAGCCGGCTTGCCTGCATCCGAAGCTGTGCGGAAGCTTGAGCCGCAGCCACATGTTGCCGATGCGTTCGGGTTCTCAATGGTGAAGCCGCCGCCTATGGCGGACTCTTTGTAGTCGATAATGAGTCCATTCAAATACTTGATGCTGTCGTTATCTACGACAACCTTCAAGCCGCTAAATGCCATCTCTTTATCTGTATCGGCAAGCTCATCGTCGAAGCCCATGCCATAAGAGAATCCGCTGCAGCCGCCTTCCTTCACGCCGATGCGCAAGAACAGCTCAGGAGATTCCTCCGCTGCAAGCATTTCTTTTATCTTCTCGTTCGCTGAATCGCTAATTGTAATCATGCTATCCCTCCTTGGGCTTGTTTAACTCATCTAAAATGCTGGAACTCACTTTATATTCGTAAGTTAATTATACTCCACTTTGCAGGTGGACTCAATACACGAACAACCTGCATTTAACCTTACCCTTCATCGCGGCAAGACGTACAATAAGATCGCAAAGAAATGAAGCGCCGAGCCTCCGAGCACGAACATATGCCATACCGCATGGTGATATTTAAAGCTGCGCCATACGTAGAAGATGGTCCCTATCGTGTAGAGCACGCCGCCGGCAATAAGTAATTGAAGTCCGGCCGGAGCAAGATTCTCCCTTAAGGGCCCCCAAGCAAAGACGATAATCCAACCCATAAGCACGTATAGCACCGTTGAAGTGAACAGAAATTTGGACGCGTAGAATGCCTTAAACACGACACCGCATAGCGCGAGCCCCCAGACGATGCCGAATAACGTCCACCCTGCCGCGCCTTGTACCATATGAAGCACGATAGGCGTATACGTTCCAGCGATAAAGAGATAAATGCAGGAGTGATCCATAATTTCAAAAAACTTCTTCGCTTTCCCCTCTGGAAAGCTGTGTACGAGTGTTGAAGAGACATACAGCAGAAGCATCATCGAACCGTAAATCGTGAAGCTGACGACATGTTCAGCATTCCCTTTAAGCGCTGCAAAAACAATCAGAAGCACGAGCGCAGCAATGCTGAGTGCCGCGCCAAGTCCATGCGTAATGGCGTTCGCCACTTCTTCCCTGCGTGAATACGTATGTGTGTTTGCCATATCTATTATTTAAACCTCTTTTCTTCCGCTGGACAGCAGCCTGATGCAGCAACCAGTCCTATCATTTTGGAATAGCGTACCATGTCATTTCACTTTGTGCCAACCGACTTAAGTCCGGTACCTTCCAATGTCATGTTACGTTGGTATGACTTAATAGTTGCCGCTCACCATAATGAGGTTTATAATAAGTTAAGTCATTGTCAATTGGTTTTTTAGAGTCGGCGCAAGTAATTTTTTTCACAATGTTGTTTATTTTCTTTTTTTAAAACTATTTCACATCATACTCCGGACTCAAACTGGACGTCTTCGCCAACCATGCATATGCGGGCGGATTCGTTGTTGTACGAAGGCCATCGCTTTAGGATGAACAGCTTACGTTGCTGCTCATCCCTTTATGCATGGTCAAGTACGTGCCCGGCGGACTAGGAGGAAGCCGTTATGAATATTGCAATACCGACAGAAGCGAAACAAATGCAGTCCATCGTCGAGAAAGTTCGTGCAGGCGAGCGCCTGAACCGTGAAGATGGCGTGTTTCTGTACCACACAGATGATCTACTCACAATCGGACAGCTTGCCAATGAAGTGAATTTGCAGAAAAACGGACGTAAAGTGTATTTTATCGAGAACATGAGCCTTTACTTCACAAACGTCTGTGAAGCTCATTGCGCATTCTGCAACTTCCGTAAGGATCAAGGCCAAGATGGTTCATATACGCTGAGCGGCGAAGAAATGATCGCTTACGTTGAGCAGCACATCCATCCGGACGTGCGCGAATTCCATATCGTTGGCGGACATAATCCGCATGTACCATTCCAGTACTACGTAGATTCGCTCAAAGCGTTGCACGAACGTTTCCCAGAAGTCGCACTTAAAGCATATACCGCAGCAGAGATTGACTTCTTCTCCCGCATCAGCGGCTTAAATTACCGCGAAGTGATTCAAGAGCTGATGAAAGTCGGCTTGGTATCGCTCACTGGCGGTGGAGCAGAAATTCTGTCCGACGAGTACCGCAAGAAGATGAAGGTCGACAAAGCCGACGTTTCACAGTATCTCGAAGTGCACCGCACGGCGCATGACCTCGGTCTGCGTACGCATACGACGATGCTGTACGGCTCCGTTGAGAAGAAGGAAGATCGGATCGACCATATGCTCCAAATCCGCGAGCTACAGGATGAAACGAACGGCTTCCAAGTATTCATCCCGCTGTCCATGCAGCCAATTAGCCCAAAAGCAAGCATTCGCCGCCGTAACTCGGCGTTCGATGATTTAAAGGCCATTGCGATTAGCCGCCTGATGCTCGATAACATTAAGCACATCAAGGCTTACTTTATCAACATCGGTACGCAGCTTACGCAAGTCGCGCTTACGATGGGCGCTTCCGACGTTCATGGTACGATGGTAAAAGAACGGATCAGCCATGCTGCCGGCGCACTTACACCAGAAGGCATCACACGCGAGGACTTGATCTGGCTTATTAAAGGCGCAGGCCGTATTCCGGTTGAGCGCGATACATTTTACAACGAAGTTAAAGTTTACGAATAGAAAGCAGGTATTGCCACGGCCTCGGCCCGGACAAGCACTGATGGTCCGGGTCAGTTAGGCATATACTACGGATAATCATCCACAAGCAGCGTAGAACTTATTGCACAGAGAAAGTTGGGATTTATCTTATGAAACGTTTTGTCATCCTTGGCGGCGGTTATGGAGGATTGACTGTTGCGCACAAATTGCTTGAGGGCGAACTGCCGGACGATACAGTCGTCGTGCTGATCGACCGTATGCCTTATCAAGGTTTAAAAACGGAATATTATGCACTTGTTGCCGGAACGAGCTGTGATGTTGAGCTGCGTGTTGCCTTCCCGTCCGATCCGAGGCTCATTATTATGTACGGTGAAGTAACAGATGTGGATTTGGATGCGAGACAGATACAGATGGCTGGACAAGACTCGCTTGATTACGAGTGGCTCGTTGTTGCGCTAGGTTGTACAGATAAGTTCCATGGCATTGATGGCGCGGAATTGTACTCGCATAGCATTCAAACCTTCTCCGCTTCGCGCAGAACCTACTTAGCGCTGAACGATGTGAAGCCATATGGACAGATCAACATTGTCGGCGGCGGTCTTAGCGGCGTTGAAGTGGCTTCGGAACTGCGTGAAAGCCGTCCGGACCTTAACATTCGAATCATCGATCGCGGTCCAAGCATTCTATCCGCATTCCCTGGCAAGCTGCAGGAATTTGTTTCTTCGTGGTTTATCGAGCATGAAGTGGAAATGCGTGGACATGTTTCGCTGCATAAGCTGGAGGAAGGCGCTCTGTATGATCTTAACAATACTTCGCCAATTCTGTCGGATGTTACGGTATGGACGGCTGGCATTCAGCCTGTAGCGCTTGTGCAGCGCATGAACCTTCCGAAGGACAATCAAGGCCGTCTTATTATCAACGAGCTTCATCAGCTGCCTGATTATAACGAAGTGTTCATCGTCGGTGACTGTGCTTCTCTGCCATTCTCGCCAAGCGCACAAGCGGCGGAAGGTCAAGGCGCACAAGTTGCTGAAGTCATGCAAGCCATCTGGGCCGGCAAGACACCTAAGCTCGGCAAGATTAAGCTCAAAGGCGTTCTCGGCTCTCTAGGTAAGAAATCCGGCTTCGGCCTTATGGGCAAAACACCGATGATGGGCCGCATCCCGCGTGTAATGAAGAGCGGCGTGCTCTGGATGTCGAAGCATCATTTTGGCTAAACTAAAAGGTATATGTTCTTTCGTGAAGTGCTGGCTCCCTGCCGTCTAGGCGGCTTGCGCCTTACATATCATCAATGAGCCGATCGAGCGCTTCACGTTCTGCCTTCTGCTTCTCAATGGCCTTCATTATCTCTTGTTCCAGTTCATCTACCGTTTCTGCAGCGATGATCGTACCATCGACCATCCCGAAAGGTACCATGTAACATTCACCACAATTGCCTAAACAGCCATACTCGATGACATCGAAGTCTGGATTCGCTTCGAGCTTCTTCATCAGCCGGTCAGTGCCGTGATGCATGTTGCTCGCGCAAAATTCTATCATTGGTTTTAACATCTTGTTTGTTTCACCCAGCCCTAGTTGGTTGATATCCATTTTCAATTGATTCACTTTGTACTATAATAGGGGAGAAAGGAGTGGATTGCAATGAGTGAAAATGCACAAAGCACAATGTACGATGAGGTTCTCGACGTACTGGATAAGCTTCGCCCGTTCTTGCAACGCGATGGCGGCGACGTTGAACTCGTAGATGTTGAGGACGGCATCGTTAAGCTGCGTTTGGTTGGTGCTTGCGGTAGCTGCCCAAGCTCGACGATTACACTTAAAGCAGGTATTGAACGTGCTCTGCTTGAGGAAGTCGAAGGCGTACAAGAAGTTATGCAAGTATTCTAGTCTTCTATTATTTACAAATAAGAGTCTTGCCATCCGGTTGCTTCCTAAGCAGCATGGAGGGCAAGACTCTTTTGTTGTTGTTTATCACGTACGGGATGTACTATTAGAAGATTTGATGGACGTCTTGATCGGGTCGAACCCGCCTGTGACGTCAACAATATTTCCAGTCAAGTAGTCCGACTGCGGCAAGCACAAGAACGAGATAACGCGCGCAACGTCTTCGCCGCTTCCTGGCCGCCCACGAGGCGATTCCTCATCCTGCTCGCCAGCGACCTCTGCAATCGTCCGCTCTTTGTTCACGCCGCGAATGTCACCTGGGCATACCATATGCACCGTAATGCCGCTCGCAGCTTCTTCGACGGCGAGCGTCTTCGTGAATGAGACGAGCCCCGTCTTCGCGCTGGCATAGACCGCCCGATGCGGCCAAGCCCTACCTTCTCCGGCATGACCGAAGCCGAAATGAATGATTCTCCCCCATTGCTGATTCCGCATGCCTGGAAGCAGATGGTGGTCTAACAGCATAACGCCAAGTAAATTGCCGTTTACAAGTCCAATAATATCATCCGCGGAATAGTCGGCGAACAGCCGCCGCTCGCGAATGAAAGGTCCAGCATTGTTGATCAGAATATCAATGCTGCCCGTTAGCGACCAAGCAAGCGCCTGCTCTGCAAGCTGCTTTACGTCACTCTGCACAGCAATATCGGCGCCGATTGCAATCGCCCTGACGCCGTACTGCTGTTCAATCTCAGCGGCGAGCTGCAGGGCCTCCTGCTCGCTCGACTTATAGTTCAGCACAATGTCGCAGCCCATCTGGGCGAGCGTTTGCGCTGTCATTTTGCCTAACCCTTTCGCGCTGCCTGTCACTAAAGCAGTCTTGCCTTTCAGCTCCATGGGCTTTCCCCCTAAGTTCCTGTCACTTTCTCATCTGGCGATAAGCATGATGAAAGGTCAGCTTAAGTGTGTCCAGCACGAGGTCCATCATTTGGTTCATGTCATCGACCTGCTGTGCGATATTCTCAAGATGATGCTGCTCAGAATAGGCATCATGGCTTTGCCGCAGATCATCCTGCATTTCGGAATTCATGAAGTGGATCTCCGTATTGCGCCGTTTGCGAAGCCGATTCATCGCCGGTTTGCCATGCTCCTTCAGCTCCTGAAGCGGCAAGTTCAGTTCGGGATATTGATTGCGGTGCAGCATGCTGCGGATCACGGTGAAGTACGAGAAATGCGGCTTCACCCGCTCGGTCTGCAGCCCCAAGTATTCATTCATGAGCGTACCGAGTTTATCAAGCAAGGAGAACAGCCGAATGAACGCATTTTTGTCAAAATAGACGTATCGGTTGTAGACCATCCGCTCCTCAGGCGTCAGCGCTTCAATCGTCGCCGCCTTGATCCTAGCCGCATACTTGCCTGCAACATAGTGGCTTTGCTCCAGTTCATCAAGCGAAGCGATCAGTCCAAGCGTATAAATCTCGTACTTGCGCAGCTTATGATCCTGGTCACGTCCACCTGCAATCTGTTTATTCAGCAGAGCCGCATACCGTTCCATCGCCTGCATCGCTTCAAGCAGCTTTCCCTCTAACTTACGCGGCGGTTCGCCAAACAATGCTCTGAGCATGTCCGATCCCTCCTGATGTCCTCGTGATGACGTAGACGGTTATGCCTGAAAATACGTCTTCCACTTGCGGTCGACCAGCTCTACAATGTCCTCACGCGGAATTAGCTCATCCGGGTAGCCCGGTTTCATCCGCGCATCAATGACAAGCGGCAGCTCATAGCCGACGTGATGGCGCTTGAGCGTTGTCTCTGCATAGATATCATCTGCAGGGTTAAAGCGGGTAAAGACTGTCCACAGGAACGGAGTCTGTGCGCTGGCAATCTCGGCATCATCTGCCAAAATTACGAGCGGCCAACGTGTTCCCTTCTCGCGCAATCGTTGCAGCAGGCGCTGCGGCAGCTCCGGCTCATCGGCGAAGGCTGCTCCGGATACGACCAGACAGCCGCGGCAGTATGGCTGGATGCCGGTGATCTCGTCGATCAGCCCTTCGTCGTAGACGGCTGGCAGCTCGCGCACCGGCTCACCGACGCCAAGCATAACGGCTTTACTGCCGTGGTTCAGCTTACCGCCTGTATAATCTAGTGTATCATGAGATGTCTTATCAAAGACAAACAAATCGGTTTCCGGTCTGAAACGCTCCAGCACCGTTTCCATCAGCTGCGGGAAGTTCGCCAGCTCAACCGGTTGGTCCGTGATCATCAAATATTTTGTCAGCGTTAGCTGACCTTCGCCAAGAATTCGGAACGCAGTGCCGAGCGCTTCACGCGAGTAACTCTCGCGGACGACCGCAGCAGCCAGTGCGTGGAAGCCTGTCTCTGCATAGGTCCACAAGTCCTTCACGCCAGGCATCGCAAGCGGGAAAGCCGGCGACAGCAAACGCTGCAGGAAATCGCCGAGGTAGTAGTCCTCTTGGCGCGGCTTGCCCACAATCGTCGCCGGATAAATCGCATCCTTGCGGTGCCACATATGGTTAACGTTGAAAACCGGGAAGTCATGCGTCCACGAATAATAGCCATAGTGATCGCCGAACGGCCCTTCCGGTCGGCGCACATGAGGCGCTACTCTACCGCTCATGACAAATTCGGCATGTGCCGGAATCCGGTGGCTGCCACGCGGATCTTGTACAACCGGCAACTTGCCGCCCGTTATTAACGAAGACAGCAGCAGCTCTGGCAGATGCTCTGGCACTGGAGCAATCGCCGAGGCGATGAGCGCAGGAGGACCACCTAAGAAAACGGACACGGGCAGAGCCTCATTCCGCTTCTCGGCTTCATGGTAATGGAAGCCGCCACCCTTATGGATCTGCCAATGCATCCCAGTCGTCGAATGGTCAAAAACCTGCATCCGGTACATCCCTAGGTTATGCTGCTTGCGGTGCTCCGGATGCTCCGTGTAGACGAGTGGGAGTGTAATGAACGGTCCACCGTCAAGCTGCCAGCTCGTAATCGCAGGGAGCCCTTCGAGCGGTCGCTCTGCTTTGAGAGCGCCAAGTACCGGTGCCGAGGATGCCGGTACTTCTTTAATGCCTACTTTTAACGCATCCCAAATAAGCGAACGCTCTCCCCAAATCGCTTTCGGTGTCGGCGGGAGCAATCGATCCATCGCACCGACGACCTGCTTCATGAACGCTTCCGGACGCGGTCCGAATGCCAGGTCAACCCTTCTTATCGTGCCAAACAGGTTCGTCACTACAGGGAAGGGGCTTCCAATCACGTTCGTGAATAGAAGCGCTGGACCCTCCTGATCGATGACCCGTCTATGTATCTCGGCTAATTCCAAGTAGGGATCAACCGGAGTATCAATAACCGCCAGATCGCCTTCACGCCGAAGCGTGTCGATCAATCCGCGCAAATCTGTAAAACTCATGCATTAAACCGCCCTTCGCGCCATTTCCAAGCTCGAATCATAAAATCACATAGGATGCCGAACAAGCCGGATATTATTAGGTTGTGCAAAATGCTCGTAAAAATAAACCAGTCATTATTGCGAATTGTAATAGTTAGCAGCGCACCGCTCAGCACTTGGCAGCACACAAGAATGAACACGAGCGTCGCGGTATTCCGCATACTCGCGTGTTGCACGCCTTTGCAGACACGGTTCACATGAATCAAGAACAGCAAGATCAGCAGCCATAGTACGGCAGCAGCCACGCGGTGAATGAAGACGATGCGAGTCGCCCCTTCCATCGTCGGGATCAAATCCCCGTTACAAAGCGGCCAGCCGACGCATCCGCCAGATGAAACAGTATGGCGAACATAAGCTCCGAGATAAATGACGAAATAGCTGTATACCAGAATGGAGAGCGAGAAGGCATACACCGAAACCGGGATGACTCGCACCGTTTTATCAACTGCTTGCTGGTCATTCTTCAGCCTTCTTGTCCACATGACGAGCAGCAGTGTAAACGTGAACGCCATAATCGAGAAGCCAAAGTGTAGCGCCATTATTGCAGGCGAAGTCGGAAATTTCACCGCCAGTGCACCGAGCAGTGCTTGTAACAGCGTGAAGAAGCCTGAGCCGGAAGCGTAAATAATCGGCTCTTTGTAAGAACGGTACATCATCAGCGTCGCAATGAAAGATGCCAGTACAAGCATGCCGACGATGCCGGTAATAAACCGGTGGCTATATTCGATTAAAGATTCAAGCGTATGAGCGGGTACAAATTTGCCGTTGCAAAGCGGCCAATCGGTGCCGCAGCCATCTCCTGAACCGGTCTTCGTCACGAGTGCGCCAGCCAGAAGAACGCATAACATGCCGATGCAAGTTGCAATCACAAGCGCGCGATATCGGCTAAAATTCAACATAATCACCTAACTTCCGAGAAGAATCAACTCCAATTATAACGAACTGATGTTGCAAATACCATGTTCAACTTGTGAACAGGAAGCGAACCTTACATGAAGCGGCGGAAAGCCCGCAAACGGCTATATTACAGCCGTTTGCGGGCTTCCCCCTCAGTTCCAATCTTTTAGCTTGGCAGCGCTTCTCCCACTTGTATCGCGCGATCCAGAAACTGCTCGATTTCCTCTCTTGTCTTGCGAAGCTTGCTGACAAACCTAATCAGCTCACGGCCTTGCTTGAAGGCGATAAAGCTTGGAATGCCGAGAATGTTCAGCTCGCTGCACAGATCTGGCAAATCATCGCGGTCGATTTGCACGAAATGAATACGTCCCGCATAATTCACTTCGAGCTCTGGCATTAAAGGCTCGATATAATGGCAGTCTTTGCACCAGGTGGTCTTGAAGATCGCAATCGTTACGCCATCACCTGCGACTGCTTCACGAAAGGCTTCATCTGTCGTTATCATGTTCATCGCTAAATACTTCTCCTCTCACTTCCCCCGTTTACACTGGCTCACGCGAGATGACAAGCGTGTGCCAATCTCCGTAGTAGCTGTCCTCCCAGCTTAGGCTGCCATGGAGTGCAGCAACGAATGGTCTTGCAGGCACATACGTTGTCCCGTTCACGATTGTCGGCGGGAAGCTCCACTTCACTGTCTTCCCGTTCACAACCGCATTGCTGCTGCCTACCTTCAGGGCAATCGTTGTGTGCGTAGCCGGATCAACGACAACCAGCTTGCCGCTTGCGTCCTTCATTACACTAGCGCCAAGTGATTCCGCAACGACGCGCAGTGGAACGATTGTTATTCCTGCCGGTGTAACAATCGGAGTTAAATTGCTATACTTCATATCCAAGCTCACTGCTTGTTTGCTAACATGCAATTGGTTATGAAGCAGTCCATAAACGACTGAATTCGGTTCGAATTGACGGAGCACATCGTAGCCCTGCATCTTGTTCAGCTGCTCCACATCGAACGACTCCGCTGTCGCTGTCGGCTTCACGGGTACTACATCACCATTGACGTTCCAACGCTCTGTCGTTATTTTAACCCAAACGCCTTCAAAAGGCATTTCATCCAGCTCGTCTTGAACCGCGAGAACGTCCTCATCCTCTTCATCGGCTGCAGCATCCGGACGAGCTGCGAGTTCAGTCAAGTTCGGCTTAATAGATGCCTCGATGACCGATTTGCGGATATCAAGCTTGCTGTCGATGAAGACATCGCCTAACACATAAGTACCGTCATTGAAGATACCGTCAATTAGATCCTTATTCTCTTGCTCCGCCTTCTTCAGTTCGTCGCTTGTCTCCGTCAACATCTGTGTGATTTCGTCCACAGCTTGCTTGATTTGGTCCGCCGAGTCTTCCTTCTCAGGCAAGGATCCGAAGATGCTCTCTGCCCCCATCGATTGCAGCGCATCCTCCTGGCTAGCTAACGCCTCGTATACGCCTGTCAACATCGCTTTCAGACCTTCCTGGTCTTTCAACAACGCGTCGATATACGACTTGATCCAATCCCACAGCTCTTTGCCCGTCAGCTCAGCATGAATCTTCATCCCGATTACGGACTCGCCGTTAACATTATCCTGCCCAGCATCTACCGAGAGATGAGTCGGATTCGGCAAATTATTGATAGTGAAGCCGCTGAGTGAATCCATCATCTTCATGCCTGTCTCCGCCAAGTTCTCTGGAGCTGCACCAGCTGCACCAACTGGACCAGTCGCAACTGCCTCTTCTTCGACTTCCGGCAAATGAATGATGATTGGTTCCTTCGCCCCTTCGAGATTAAGAGCGACGAGCTTCTGATCTATAGCAATGTTGAACCCGATCTCCTTATCACCGAGAAGCAGCTTCCCTGCCGCCGACACGTCACCACTTTTCGAAGTCCTAACGTTGTCAAGCTGCAATGTAAGATGAGAAATGAGATTGATCAGTTCCTGATCTTCCTTCGTCAGCTGCTTTAACGCCTCGTCTTTCAGCAACAGCTTCAGTTCAATCGTCTCCTTGCTCTCAAACGACGTCACCTTCAGCGATTGCTTCAACATCGCATTGAAGTCTACGCCACCAAGCGCCTGACAACCTGCTGTAATAATAAGAACGAGAGATAATAGCAGTAACCCTACCCATTTGGTGCTTAATCTTCGTGCTGTCAAAATAAAAACACCCCTTCATGATAGATTAGACCTGAGGACTATTCTAACATGAAGAGGATATATTTGGTAGATTAGTTAGCTTGACGCGCTGCTATTCTCATAAGCGGATTCAGCAGCTTGCGAAGCGGTCCTGGGAAACTTGCCGCATCGGCAGCGGTAATGACGCGAAGCAGAATGAGCAGCGCGACGTACAGTCCGAACGAAACGCCGCCGGTTAAGATACACGACAAGGCATAGGTCAGCTTGACCGGAATGCCGGTAATGTAATGCCGGCAAGCATAATCGACGGCCCAGCCTGCTCCTGATGAGATCGCAATCGTCAGCGCATAACCGATCCAGCGTGTGCCGAGAATCGACAGCGTAATTTCCTTACGAATCATCCGGAAGTTAAGCGACGCAATCGTCATGAAGCATATCGTCGACGACAGAATCAAGCCGTAAACGCCAAATAGCGGCGCAAGCGCAAGACTCGTCACGACTTTCACCACGATACCAATCAACGCGTGTCGCATCGGCATCCTAGGCTTGTTCATGCTCGTCAGTATCGTATTGCTTGTCATCATCGTAATTTGAAAGATCGTACCCGCCGTCAGAGCCGCCACTGCAAGACTACCGCCTGTGTTAGCAAACAATAGACCGGTGATCGAGGTAGCCGCTACGGTCATGATCAGCGAGACCGGCACGCCTGTAAATACAACGATGCGCATAACAAGCGAAGCTTGGCGCTCGACTTCCTTCATGTTCCGAACCGAATAAGCGGATGAAATAACCGGAATCATCGATTGGCTGAGCGCAATTGCCAGAATCGGCGGAATGCCTGCAAGCGCCTGCGCTTTCACGCCTAGCCAGTCAAGCATCTGGTCTGCATCCGGCACGCTGTAGTAGCCGTGGGTCAGCTTAATAAAGAACGACGTATCGAAAAAATAAATAAATTGCACCGTCATCGACGTAATAACGATCGGAACTGAAATTTTGAACAGCTCTCTGTAAATCGACTTGAACGATAGCGTGGAACGCTTCTCGGATACTGCCGATTTCTCAAGAGCTGCTGCCGACTTGTCCAGCGCATCCTGCCGGCGCAGCTTCCTTGCGTACGACAGCATGACGATGAACGCCCCAACGCTGCCGAATACGCTGCCGAACGTTGCAGCGGCTGCAATCCAGCGCTGGCCCCAGCCCCATGCCAGCACCATGTAAGCAAGCCCAACCGCGGTTATGACGCGGAGGATCTGCTCGATTATCTGGGAGACACCACCTGCCGCCATGAGCTGGCGCCCTTGGAAGTAGCCTCTCATCATCGCAATGATCGGGAAGAACAGCAGCGCCGGCGCAATTGCCCGCACCGCAAGATCAGCGCCTGGCTTCTCTGCGATATGCGTCGCATAGAACGGCGCGAATACGAGCAGAAGCACCGTAATGAGCACGCCGGTTACCGAGCCGAACAGCAGCGCCGCTTTGTAAATCCGCTTCGCTTCATCTGGACGGCCTTGCGCATAGCGCTCGGACACCATTTTGCTGATCGCACTCGGGATACCGCCTGTTGCAACAATAAGAAGCATTAAATAAATATTATTAGCGACGGTAAAATAACCGCCGCCATGACTGTCCGTCATATAATCCAGCGGAATACGCTGGAAGATCCCGAGGAACCGGGCAACCAGCGCTGCCGCTGCTAGAATGATCGTACCTTTAATCAAGGAGTCCTTTTTCACCATGGTGCCTATCTAATCTCCTTGCTGTAATTACTTCGCTTTAATTTCCTCAAGCGGCTTGTGGTTACCGCGAACTGGTGCTGCTACACCCGATGGAGTTGCCCAGCGGATGCCGTTCTTGATAACTTGAAGCACATTTGGGTTGTAGTAAGTCGGGAATGTCTCGTGGCCTGGGCGGAAGTAGAACACTTTGCCTTGGCCGCGGTGCCATGTGCAGCCGCTGCGGAATACTTCGCCGCCTTCGAACCAGCTTACGAATACAAGCTCGTCCGGTGCAGGAATGTCGAAGTGCTCGCCGTACATTTCTTCGCGCTCAAGGTTGAAGTATTCAGGAATGCCAGCTGCAATCGGGTGAGCTGGGTTTACAGTCCAAATCCGCTCTCTCTCATTCGCTTCACGCCATTTCAGGTCGCAGCCTGTACCCATGAGCTTCTTGAAGATTTTGGAGAAATGGCCGGAGTGAAGGACGATAAGACCCATGCCGTTCATAACGCGCTTATGTACACGCTCTACAATCACATCTTCAACTCTGTCATGTGCCATGTGGCCCCACCAGATCAGAACGTCTGTGTTCTCAAGCACTTCTTCAGTCAAACCATGCTCCGCCTCGTCAAGCGTAGCTGTGCGAACCTCGAAGCCGTCCGTACCGATACCCGCTTTGATCGCTTCGTGGATACCGTTTGGATAAACCGCGATAACCTCCGCATTGCTTTTCTCATGCTGGAACTCATTCCATACTGTTACTTTTACCATTTTTGCACAGCCTCCCAAAAATTAGTTTAAATCCAAATAATCCAAATAAAGAAAATAATAATCATAGCTGCTTGAAGCACTATCTTCGCAACCATGCTGGTGAACAAGCCTACTACTGCGCCGAAGCCTGCCTTGAGTGCCTCGTCCAACTTAGAGCCAACAATTAGCTCGCCAATAATTGCGCCAAGGAGCGGTCCAAGCAACAACCCGAAAGCCGGGATGACGAATGGCCCAATCAGAATACCGATTGTGCTGCCTATAATGGATGCGCGCGAGCCCCCGAACTTCTTGACGCCCCATGCGTTCACCGCATAATCGGCGATGAAAAGTCCCGCGACGATCAGCGTCTGAATCAGCCAGAACCAGAAGCCGAAAGGTTCGAACGAAATAAAAAATCCGTAAACGAAGAAAGCTGCATAAATGGCGAGCGCGCCCGGTAATATTGGAAAAATAGCGCCCCCCATGCCTACAACAAACAGGATGACGACGATAATCCAGCCTGCAATCTCCATTCACGCACTCATCCTTTCAGCACGTAGTCCCTTATCAGATGCATGACGGCGTGTTCTTCATTGGTGACGGTCACGACATCTGCAGCTGCCTTCACTTCCTCCTGTGCATTGCCCATTGCAACGCCAAGCCCTACCTCGCGGATCATTGCAATGTCATTCAAGCTGTCACCCATAGCAGCAACCTGCGACATGTCGATATCCAGCAGCGTACACAGCTCGCGAATTGCCGATGCTTTAGACACGCCAACCGGATTCATCTCCAAATTCCACGGCGATGAGTTCGTAATTTCGAGCCCGCCCCATGAAGCCGTTTCCTTCAAAATTGCGTCACGTATCGCGGTGTCATCGACATGATAGCCGAATTTGAGCCAGTGATGCGCGTCGAAATCAGAAGCGGGCTCTATCCATTTCTCTTTGTTGTAAATATCCATCGTTGTGTATGCCCAGTACCAGCATTCCGGATACGAGAGCGCAAGCTCATGCAGCCGCTTAAGCATTTCGGGCGACATCAGCGTACGTTTGTGCAGCACATGCGGACGATGCCATACCTCTCCGCCATTCACCGTAATCATCGGCGTGTCTAGCTTCAGCTGCTCCGCGTAAGGAACTGCGCTTTGAAAGCCGCGTCCTGTTGCGAAACAGACGGTGACCCCTGCATCCATTGCTTTTCGGATCCACATTGCATTCTCGCTGCTAATTTCCTGACGTTCGTTCAGCAGCGTGCCGTCCATATCAAGCGCTACCAGTTTAATCGTTCCCATGAGACCTCCCAAACAAAAACAACATTGTCCAGCTTGCGTTCATTTTAGCACATTACAGGGAGAATCCAAACTGACGTTCATGTACGATTCTAATTATAGTGAGAGATTCGCGAATGAGCGCTACTCAATCTTGTGCTTTTTGTGTTCCATCTTGCTGCTTACACTCCAATTAACGTTCCGGTTAGAAAAAGAATGGCATACAGCAGCCGGCGAAGCGCGGCATGCTTCTTATGGCGTCGCATATGAATCCCCTCCTTGGCTCAGCAGATGACATGCTATCTTGGCCTTGGTTTATGTTATGCAACAGTGTTTCCACTGTGCAACATTGGGTCGGGTTGTGTGAAAATTATGGCGGGGCGGACCTAGGGGCCACCTTTTGGGCAGAAACTGCGTGAACCCCAAACTTGATTAATAGAGGCGGCTGCCTGCTTTACGACGCTGAGAGTTCCCAATTCGATCTCTCGCCGTTGGAAATGCGCATTCCAGATGCTGAGAGTGCCGATTTTGATCTCTCGAAGCTAAAACAGCTGGAAATGCTGGCTCTACGACGCTGAGAGTTCCAAATTCGATCTCTCACCGTTGGAAATGCGCGTTCCAGATGCTGAGAGTGCCGATTTTGATCTCTCGTCAGCTAAAGCAGCTGGAAATGCTGGCTCTACGGCGCTGAGAGTTCCAAATTCGATCTCTCGCTGTTGGAAATGTGCATTCCAGATCTGAGAGTGCCGATTTTGATCTCTCGTCAGCTGCCGTTAGCCACACTAACCGTGAAACAAAAAAGCAGCGACCATAGGTCGCTGCCAGAGTGTGGGAAAACCCACCATCTCTATGAACTGCTTACGTTTGAGGCTTGCCAGCATTTCCATTTGCATTCGTATTTGGATTCCCATTTGTGTTCGTCGTCGCACCATTCGTACCCGTCGCCGTTCCGTTCGCAGGAGGCGTTACCGGTGTTTTCGGTTTCGCCGGTACGCCGTTGAGGCCGATCTCATCGTTGTACGCGTCGAAGATTTTGCGTGCAACTGGAGCTGCGCCGTAAGCGCCGAAGCCGCCTTCCGGAATGACAACCGCAACCGCAATAACAGGATCCTCTGCAGGCGCGGAAGCAATAAACACCGAATTCTCGACGATTTTCCCGCCGCTCACTTGCTGCTGAGATGTACCTGTCTTACGAAGCACCTTGTATGGCGCATTATTGAACTCAGTGATGCTTACATTAAGCATCCCTTTCTCAATTTCATTCCAGTATTCATCCGGGAAGTTGATCGTATTAAGCACTTCCGGCTGGTAGGACTGCACCACTTTGCCTTCCGCGTCTCGGATTTCCTTCACGAACTGTGGCTTCATCCGCTTACCGTGGCTTGCGAGCGTTGCGGCATATTGCGCCAGCTGCAGCGTCGTGTAGCGTCCCATCTGACCGAAGGAGGCCAGAATGAGCGCGGACTGCGAAGATGCTGCTTCTCGCTCGTGGAAGTAGCCGATTACGCCTTTGCTCTCATTAAGCAGGCCGCTCTCCGTACCGACTCCAAGGCCGAATTGCTTCACGTAGCTGTCCCAAATATCTACGCCATTATCCGGGTCTTTGCGGTAAAGCGCGTCCCCGACCATTTTGGCCATGAACGGGTTGGAGGAGCGGGTAATAGCTAGCGATGGATCAAGCGTTCCATAAGCATGCCCCTTCGCGTTACCGATTCGTCTACGTGAAACGCCCTTACCGTAGAAGAAGGAGCCTGTATCGGTGAAAGTGCTCGAAGTCGTGAACAGCTTCTCATTGAGGCCAATCAGGATCGACAAAGGCTTCTGCGTGGAACCAAGGAATACAACGGAAGATGGGTGCTTACGCTGCTCCTTCGGATCCTTATACGGCCCGATTACCGGACTGATTGTGCCATTCTGCAGTACACTGCTAATGGTGTCATAGTCATCGCTGCTGATTTTGCCACCTTCCCAGATGTTTGGGTCGTAGTCCGGCATACTCGCCATTGCGATGATTTTGCCCGTCTTCACTTCCATCGCTACTGCATAACCGGTCTTGGCATTATCCTCGTGCCGCTCACGGTTAGGCGTCGTTTGCAGGTATTCCAGCTGATCCATAATCGCCTGCTCCGTCGCTTCTTGCACATTGCGATTAATGGTCAAATAGATGTTGTCGCCCTTCTCCGGCTTCGTAATGACGGGCGGTCCAATGATACGGCTTGCCGCGTTTACCGGATATGTCTTAAGGCCGTTCTTGCCGCGAAGGATATCTTGATACAAATACTCCAGACCATCAAATCCAACATCCTCGGTCTGCAAATATTTCAAGCGCGGATCATCCGTCTTGGCGCGGTCCTTATACAAGTTGTTCTCTGCGCCACCGCCGTACTTCTTCAAGTATCCGACGAGCTGGACAGACGTCCGACTCGAATCGTAATGGCGAATGCTCTCTTCTACGATGTCGATGCCCTTGTAGTGGTCGCGGTTCTCCATGAAATAAGCGATCTCCTTCTCAGAGAGGCCGCTCTTGATACGGCGCGGAACCGATACATTATTCTTCTTGTAGTCGAGGTCCATGTTCTTGACGATTGTCTCGAGCGATATTGCTGCCTTCTGTTCGCCCTTTTGCTGGAACACATAGTACAGCTGTCTAGCGGTTTCAATCGAATCTTCCTTCTTCGTCCCCGGCTCGATGCTGTAATAAAGCGATTGCGTTGATGTGGAGTAAGCGATCGCTTTGCCGCCGGAATCATAGATATTGCCTCGGATCGGCGGTATAAGCACATTCGTCGAGCCCCGCTTCTGCTCCTCTTCCCTTAAGGACGGACCTTCAACGAACTGCAGAATGGCTAAACGGACGATAAGGACGCTAAACACAAAAAAAGTAACGAAAAAGAACAGATTGAGCCGGAACGAAAAATTTCGCCGGTTCGTAATTTCCCGCTTCTGCGGATCGTCTTGCTGTACCACTGTAAATCTCCTTTCTCCTTACGATCAAGCTTGCTGGATATGCGAAGAAGCGAATCCCTTAGGGTTGAACCAGGCTCCGGAAGACGCCCATGTCGCATCGAGCGGAATCCACTTGCCACCTGCATCGGCAAGCTTCACTTCATTCCACGCATGCGGGCCATAGCCACCGCTTCCTGTTCCGCCAAGCCCTGTAACGACCTTCACATCAAGCCCAACCGACCTCGCCATTACGGCATACAGTCTGGCCACATCTATACAGACGCCTTTTCGGGTATCAAAAGTTTCAATTGGCGTCTGTTCTTTCCAAATGCCTTTATTCACATAATTATTCGCTTTATCCCAGTCATAGACGATGCGCGTGCCGATCCAATCGTAGAGCGCTCTCGCCTTCTCTTCATCAGTGTGCGCATTTTTGGTTACTTTCACAGCTGCCGCTTCAATGTTCTCCGGAACGGCAGCGTCGATCACCTCGTACTTGCGCTCCAGCACCTTACGGAACTCCGCTTGTACCGCATCGCTGAACACTGGACCTTGCTTCAGTACATCGCCAGCTACCGGGGTCAATATTTCTGCCGCCGTCTTCTTGTAAAGCGCCGAAGCCCGAATTGAATCCACCCCTGCCGCCCCCGGCAGCAGTGAGACATAGACGAATAGAATCGCGATGACAAGGAATGCTCGTCCCGCGCCGAGCAATGCCCCAAGCAGCGCCCCGGTCGCCCGGCTTGCCGTACCTGAATGCTTTCGCTGCGGTATTCGGGAGAATTGGCGATGATCGGTTGCTTGCTCCGAGCGGACAAGTCTATCATATATCACTTCAAACAACGGCTCTATGAATTGAAGCAAACTCCGTACGACGGCATAAATAAGCAGAAACAATGCGCTAAACCGCAGCAGCTCGAAATCCCGCAAGCTCGTAATGAAGGTATACCACAGCTGCTTCAGGGAGCTTAGCTCCTCCTGAGGCACGACAATGTGCCGCGCCACAAGCAGGTCGCGAATGACAGGCGACAGTCTCGTCGCGCTTTTGCCTGCTATGACTAACGCCAGCACGACACTTGCCGCCTGCCAAATAAAAAAGAAAAGGTGCTTCGCGCTGCGAGGTGCACCTCTTCTCATACCTTGAATGATAGAGACAAGCAGGATGAGCAGCACCATGAGCGCAACTGGTTCTGGTTTGAGTATTGGCAGAAACCAGCTATGCATGATGAATCCTCCTCATTCGTCCCCAAAGCAGCTACCGCTGCCTGCTAGACGTTATTTTTCGCTTGATCAATCAAACTTTGAATCGTAGAGTCAATCTTCCATGTGCCGAGCGACGTATCGTGGAATTTGACCTTCACTTCGCCATCTCCAGGCGTTCCTGTCAATTCCAGGTTCTTCGTCTTCACCGTAAACGTCCCGTCGCCGTTCGTTGTGAAAGTCGCTTCAGCCGCTTCGCCAGCCATAGCCGTAATGGCTTCCTGCTTCACGCTATCTGCGACCTTCGTGCCGATCGACTTGACATCCTCCAGCGAATACCCGCTATAAACAACGACAACGGCTAGAATCGCCACGACGATGAGCCACTTCACAACCGTCTTCACAATACGAAGAACAATGAACAGCACAACGAGCGCAATGACGAGAAACAGCCATTTGTCCTTGAAAAATTGAATCCACGTGTCCATATCATAATTGAAATCCAAGCTCATCCTCACGCACTCCTCCATTATACCCGTCAAAAAGTTTCAATACAAAATATTATACCCTATGACCCTATAAGCGTAAACGGTTCCTGTTTGCTAGGGCAATGGACGGGCGCTAGACATATCAGGCGGCTCCCTTGCGTACAAGTAGTAACATACTGTTCTCGCGAAAGTGGAAGGAGTGAGCGCTAGTTGAAAACAGCCATCTGGCTCTATCTGTTTCTGTTCGTCGCTTTTTTTGATTTGCATGCCCAATATCCGATTCTAACACCGTTCGCGGTGTCGCTCGGAGCCGCACCATCGTTCATCGGACTCATGATGGGACTTTACTCCATCACGCATTTGCCCGGCAACATCATTGCTGGCTACAGCGTCGACCGATTCGGCAGCCGGCTGTTCATCGTCTTCAGCCTTGCCGCCGCGGGCGGCATTCTGCTGTTGCAGTCGCGCGTAACGGACCCTTGGCAGCTGCTGACACTCCGTTCGATCAGCGGCTTCGTCCTCGCCTTCCTCTCGCCTGCTTGTATGTCGCTGCTCGCGCGAATCACCTCCGACCGGGTCAAACAAGGCAAGCTGATGGCGGGCAACGGCCTCATGCACACGATCGCATCCGTCATCTCGCCAGCTGCAGGAGCCTATCTCGTCGCCCAGATCGGCTTCACGACCGCTTTCTACGTTCTCGGCTGGATTCTGATCGTCACCGCTGCCTGCGCGTTGTTCTTCATCCGCGATATTCCGGTCACGCCGCAAGCGGCCGCACTCGCGCAACCGCTCGCCGCACATATGAATGCTCAGCAACTCGGCATGCGCGGCAAAGCGTTCAAGGAAACAGAAAAGCCGCCATCCGTCCCGTGGTTGATCTACCTGCTGCCAGTAGCGATGAGCTGCGCGCAAGGCATTCTCTCCTTCGAGCTGCCGCTTATGGCAACGAGCAAAGAAGCGATGATGACGACGGGACTACTGTTCTCCGTTGTCAGCCTCGGAGCGCTTCTCACACTCAGCATGCTGTTCTTGAACAAGCTGTCACCGTTCCACCGCTCGCTCTGGGGCGCATTCATGCTGGCGATCACTTATTTTGCAATTGCTGCAGGTGTCCCGCTGCCGTTTATGAGTCTGCTCTTCCTTGTTGGCATGTGCAAAGGCGTCATCTTCCCCGCCCTCTCGTCGCTGCTGATCGAGCACAGCGGAGGTACAAGATACGGCCGCACCTTCTCGTTCTTGTCGATCGCCTTCTCGGTTGGCGCGTTTATGGGACCTATGCTCGCCGGCCAGCTGCGCGATTATATCTCGCCTTACTATATCGCCTTCCTCAGCCTGATGATCGCAGTCTCCGTGCTCCCATTCTTCTCGTATACGGCGAGGACCGGAGGCTCTAACGCCCATTTTTCGCGAACTGGGTAATTGCACAGGGCTATTATCATTCAGGGGCATACATTACAGTGTGGCAAGTGGCTAAGTTGCTTTAACAAATAGAGCAGCATCCCAAACGCCTATGATATCATCTTGCGAAAGAGGGGTGACATTCACAATGTCAAATTTCGTAGATGCTGAACGCGGAGGACATCACCACCACGGCTTCACTTCTGCAGGTGCGATCCTTGTTCTCTTCATCCTGCTCGTTATTGTTATTTGCGGCTGTGGCGGCTTCTAATTAACCCCGCGCCAATCTCGATCATGAACGGTCTGCCTGCTAAGGCAGGCCGTTTTGCGTCTTTCGGGTATGTCATCTTCATGCAGCAAATAAGGTATGATAACAGCAAGAGGTGAACCTTACGATGGACATCGCCATCATTGTGGAAGGCAAGAACGACAAGAGCCGGCTACGCCGCGTGCTAAACGAGGAAGTAAATATCTTCTGCACGTTGGGTACTCCCGGTGTTACTCAGCTGGAGAAGCTGCGCAGGCAGGTCGGCGACAGGCAAGCGTATATATTCACCGACAATGACGCTTCCGGCAAACGAATCAGAGGGATGCTGCGCGATACATTTCCCGATGCGGAGCATATTCATACACGCCGCGGTTATCCGGGGGTTGAGAAGACGCCCGAGGATTATCTGATCGAGCAATTAGAAAAAGCGGGCCTCGAGGAGTACATCATGTACTCAGCTCAAAGCGCCGCCATATGGAGTAAAGAGGATGATTTCTAATTCTTCTGTCTAATTAGCTAGCCCATCACATAGATGACGAACGTGACCGTCACAATACTTAACAAGGTGGAAACAAGCACCGCTTGCGAAGCATACTCCTTCTCATTGTCGAACTCGACTGCGAGCAATACGCTCGATAGCGAGGTGGGCACCGATGAAGAAACGATGAGCGCCTTCGCCATTAGCCCGTCAATGCCGAGCATCCAGACGACGAGACTTGCGAGCAGCGGACCGCCGATCAGCCTGAGGCTGCATGATAGCAGCACGTCTCCAAGCATGAGGCTGCGCAGCGATATCTTCATACTGCCGAGTTGAACGCCGAGCGTAATGAGCGCAATGCCAATGAACGCATTCGCCAAATAATCGATCGGCACCTGTAGAGGATGAGGAATCGGCACATGGAACCCGCGCATCAGAAACCCGAGCGGAATCGCATAGATGACGGGCTGCTTCAATATCGTTCGTACAATTTGCTTGCCACTGATGCGGTGGGCATTCACACTATAGATCCCGTATGTGTTCGGAAGAAGGGATTGCATCATCATAATTAGTACTTGCACCGACAGGGTAAACGGGTTCGAGGCGAACACCAGCTCATTCAATGGAATGCCGTAATTCGCGCTATTGTAGAACAGTACGCTGTTTCGCATCGCCCCGCGCCGCCCCTTCTCGATACCCCGTACCCGAATGGCAATCTCCACACAGCTGTAGAGCAGCAGCATGAATACGACAAAAAACAGCAGGACATGAACAGCCGATTGCAGCGAAACCTCAGTCGTATACAATAATTTAAACATAATTGCCGGCGAGAACAGATAGAAGTTCAGCTTGGATAAAGTCTTGATATCTAAAGAAAAAGCCCGATGCAGCGTGATGCCTAAAGCAATCATGACCGCAAGCGGGATAATGTTGTTCCATAGTATAGATAAGAATATGGCCACCTGATTCGTCCTCTACTCTTCCAACAGTGCATCCACGACATTCGTAATCTTGTCTGCATTCTGTGTCTCATCGATGGAGCCAGTTAAATATTTTCGTACAACGCCTTGCTTATCTACGAACGTAATCGTGTCCGTATGTGTAAACAGGTTCGTGCTCGGATCTTTCGCAAGGCCGAGCCCAAAATCCTTCATCAGCTGAGCAGTCGCTTCCTCGCTGTCCTCACGCAGAAACTTCCAGCCGCTCGCATCAATATCGAACTTGCCGGCGAACTCCTTCATCGCATCTACCGTGTCTCGCTTCGGATCGAACGTAATCGACATGAATTCCACATCTTTGCCGAAGCTGCCGCTATCCTTCAGCTTGTTCTGGACCTGCGTCATCAGATAAGTCGTCGGCGGACAGACATCCGGGCAGTTCGCGTAGAAGAAATAGATCACACGCACTTTGCCGTTCGTATTCTCGAGTGTCACATCGTTGCCGTCCAGATCACTCAGCGAGAAGCTAGGCGCCTTCAGGTTCTGATCGAGGCTCGGCTTTGCTTCCTTCGACGACGATAAGTATAAATAGAGTGCCATAACCGCGCATAGCGCCAGCACCGCAATGGTAAAGCCGTATTTACGTATTACAGGCATTTAATTCAGCCCCTCCTACCCTGCACCGTTCGTGTCCACAATCATAACGAGGAACACGATCATCAAATAGTTAATCGAGATAAAGAAATTCGTTCTTGCCCATTTGTTCGTATCTGCTGTCTTAAGGCCAGCAAGTGTATGAGCAAGCCACAACACGCTGCCTAGCAGCGAAATAATGAGAAACGCATAGCCGACATAACCGTAAGTGAACATCAGAATTCCCGTCGGGATAAGCAGCAGAATGTACGGCTGCATTTGCAGCTTCGTGCGCTTAATGCCTTTCACAACCGGAAGCAGCGGGAATCCGGCTTCACGATATTCTTCCACTCGGCGGATGGCTAGCGACCAGAAATGCGCAGGCTGCCACAGGAACAACAGCGCGAATAGAATCCAAGCGCCTGCATCTACAGAGCCTGTTACTGCACAGTAACCGATGACCGGAGGCATAGCGCCGGATACGCCTCCAAGGGACGTACTCCACGTCGATGTCCGTTTCAGCCACATCGTGTACACTACAACGTAAACAAAGAATCCTAGTAATCCAAGCCAACCGCTCAGCGGATTGACAAGCGTGAAGAGAATGATCGATCCGATAATCCCAAGAATGATGCCGTATATCAGCACATTCGCAGGCTTCAGCCGATTCGTCGGCAGCGCCCGGTTCTTCGTCCGTTCCATCTTCTTGTCCAGCTCTCGATCCCAGTAGTTATTAATGACACAAGCTGACGCCATTACAAGACCCGAGCCAATCAGCATGTAGATCATAAGCATCCAATCAATATCCCATTTTGAAGCGACCCAGAACCCGCCGAACGCAGCAAAAGCATTCAATCGTATGAGTTTCGGTTTCGTCAGGGCCACATATTCTTTAAACACAGCGAGCCTCCCCGTTCCACTCCTGCATGAGCCTTCTTTCGCCCATTTTCTGAGTTAAAATCGCTCTTAATCATACCGAAAAAACAAGCTGTTGACAATGTTCGCGGGTCCAGTTCATGAATTTGACACCCTTTGGAACCATTTTGCCCATTTATCAATACACTATCAATGTGGTTATTGGCCCAAGTGGGTGAAAGGAAGTGGAAGGTCAGAGATATGGCAGCCATTAAATCGAACTCTGAGGAAGTCAAGCTGCTCGCTAGGCTTCTCCGTGCGGAAGCTGAAGGCGAAGGCAACCAGGGCATGCTGATGGTCGGCAACGTCGGCGTTAACCGCGTCCTTGGTAACTGTATCGATTTCAAGAACATCCGTACCCTACAGCAAATGGTATTCCAAAGCCCCGGAGGATTCGAAGCTACGCAGAAAGGCTACTTCTATCAGGCTGCCAGAGACAATGAGATTGCACTTGCGAAGCGCGTCATCAACGGCGAACGTTTGTGGCCTTCGACGAATGCATTATGGTACTTCCGGCCGGCCGGCAGCTGTCCGCCTACATGGTGGGACCAACGGTTCGAAGGCAAGTTCAAGGCTCATTGCTTCTATGTGCCGAAGCCTGGCGAATGTCCAGCAGTTTATTAACTTTAAAATGAATCATTTTTTGAAAGTGAGGAATTTAAACTTATGTCAAACGGTTACGGGTACAAAACAGCGGTAAGTCCAGCAAACACAGGGCCAGCATTCGGTGGTTACGGCTACTATCCGCAGCAACAACCAATGCCAATGCCTATGCCTATGCCAACTCCGCTCCCGGCTCCAGTGCCAACGCCATTCGTAGCTGGCGCTTCCACAATGCCGCCTAACGTACCAAGCGGTTCTTTTGTAACACCGATGGGCGGTAATGTCATTACGGTACCAGCAACAGAGGAGTCCTATGTGGAGAACATCCTCCGTCTGAACCGCGGCAAAATGGCTACGTTCTATATGACGTACGAGAACAACCGCGAATGGAATGCGAAAGTGTTCCGCGGTATCATCGAAGCGGCTGGACGCGATCATATCATCATTAGCGATCCTTCGACTGGCATGCGCTACTTACTGCTCACGCTGAACCTCGATTATGTCACGTTCGATGGTCCTATCAACTACGAATACACGTTTAACGGCGTGACGATTACGAATACGACACCTCCAACGAATACAGCTACAGCCCCAATGGGCCGCTAATCGGCTTAAACGTCCATGCATGGACTTTGGCGCTGCCTCCAGGCACCCAGTCCGACATCTCATACCAAGAAGAACGCTCATCGCAGCGTTCTTTTTTTATGCCGGAAGCCTTCTCCTCCGTCGCAGCTTCCCAAACCTCGACGAAGAGAAGCGGCTGATCCGTCCCTTCGTACAATTGAAATGCCTCCTTAAAATCATGCTGCTTCTTAGCCATCCAACTTCGGTACTTGTCCTCAAAGGCCGGTGCGATGTGATATTCCACAAAACAGATAAACATGTCAGTTTCGTCCTCTCTGTAACAATTAGCAACCCCGCCTAATTTTGCGCAGAGCGAAGTTTTCGTAATAAACGCCCACGATTCAGAAAATACTTAAGCGTACATATATGGAGTATAACCGCATTCGCACATTTATGTTTTAACTTCACGAGGAGGTCCCCCTAACATGGATAGCGGAACGCATTTAGTCATGGGACTTGGACTTGCGGGGCTTGCCTCGATTGACCCCGTTCTCGCAACAGACCAGACGCTACATGCCGCCGTATTAATCGGCACGGTCGTCGGCTCTCAGGCCCCAGATTTAGATGGAGTGCTTAGGTTCAAAAGCAATGCCTTGTATATACGTAATCATCGCGGCGCATCGCACTCCATTCCAGCCATTCTCATCTGGACGGTGCTCATAACTGCCGTACTCGAGCTTATATTCGGATTCCACCTGCCTTGGCTGCATGTTGGCGGATGGGTGCTCTTGGCAGTCGTTGTCCACGTATTCTCAGATTTGTTCAACACCTACGGTACTCAAGCAGCGCGACCCTTTACTGAAAAATGGATCTCCTGGAACATTATTCACATCTTTGATCCGGTCATCTTCGTCTCCCACCTCATCGCTATCGTGCTGTGGGCGCTGCGGATCGGCGATCCGACGATTATTTTTCCTTCGCTGTATGCGTTCCTTATTGTTTACTACATCTGGCGAACCGTCGTCCATCGCACGCTTAGCACGCGGATGATCCGGCTGGATTCCGTTCATGAGGAAGGCGATCAATATATATTGATCCCAACCATATCGCTCTATGATTGGAACGTTGTCAAACGAAGAGCAGACGGCTCCTTCTATATCGGCGACTTCCGGCACGGCAAGCTCCGCTGGATGGATCGAGCTAAGTGCTCCAATCATCCTGCCGTCGAGAAATCGAAGAACGACCATTCGATCCGCGCTTTTCTTTACTTCACCTCCTTCGCTTGCGCAGAGGTACAGGAGCATCCTTGGGGTTACGAGGTGCGCTGGTCGGATGTTCGCTACAGGCATCGCAAGCAGTATCCGTTCGTCGGCGTGCTGCTCATGGATACCGAGTTTAAGACTCTCGGCTCTTACGTCGGCTGGCTGAGCGAGGATCGGCTGCAGAAGCGGCTGCGCATGAATACGTATTGACTTAAAGAAGCCTCTTCTTGCACAATAGAAGAGGTTTTTCTTTGGGTCTTTGACAAAAGGATTAAATTAAAAAAAGCAGAAGCTCAAGGCTGCCCTTGAGCTTCTGACCGTTACTCTTTGGAGAATGGTGTGCCGCTTAGCGGTATGACGAGCCCGAGCCACCAGACAGTTGCTGTTCAGCAATTTGGACGAGTTTTCGTGTGATGTATCCTCCGAGTGAGCCTGCATCACGAGTCGAGACATTGCCGTAGTAACCATCTTGAGGGATCTGAATACCGAGCTCCTGTGCCGCCTCTAACTTCATTTGTTGAAGTGCTGCTGTTGCTTGCGGTACGACCAGCGTATTGCTGCTTCGAGATTGTTGTCCTGCCATGTGGTATTTCTCCTTTCATCTCTTACGATGGTGTGTTGCAAACTTATTATGATTCGTTTGCGAGAAGAATATGCTAACATTCATCAAGAATTTATCAGGTTAAGGAGATGTTCACTTATGTCCAAGCTAATGTCCTTGTTTTTCGCGGTTTTATCGGTGCTTTTGATGTGCGCGACAGCTATTTCCATTAGCTATAGTGGGTGGCTCACCGTGCTGTTCTTCTTGCTCACGATATGCTGTATCGGAGCAGGCTTTATTGTGAAAGCCAGAATGAGACGGCGTAACGGGCAAAATGGGGAAGAAAAAAAGGAAGTATAGCTGCCCGCTATACTTCCTTTTTTGTAGTGAAGCAAGTGATCCGTGTGGCATTAACGAGGAAGAAGGAAGCCCATTCTCTCTTTCGCCTCACGAAGCGTTTGGTGCGCGATGACAGATACGTTCTCCGCGCCTTGCTTTAAGATATCGTGAATTTCGCCGGAGCTGCGGATTTCCGCATATCGCTTCTGCAGCGGCTCGAGCTTTGATACGACTGCCTCCGCAAGATCCTTCTTAAACGCGCCGTAGCCTTGACCATCGTAACGCGCTTCGATCTCTTCCAGCGTCAAGTCTGCGCAGTGCGCGTAGATGCTCATCAGGTTGCTCACTTCCGGCTTCTCCGCTGGGTTAAACTTCACTTCGCGGCCGGAGTCTGTTGTCGCACGGCTGATCTTCTTGCGGATCACATCCGGCGGGTCAAGCAGTGCGATGTAGCTTGCCGGGTTCGGATTGCTCTTGCTCATCTTCTTGGTGCCGTCATCAAGTGACATGATGCGCGCGCCGACCTTCGGAATGTAAGGCTGTGGAACAGTGAACATGTCGCCATAGCGCTGGTTGAAGCGCTGTGCCAGGTCGCGTGTCAGCTCCAAATGTTGCTTCTGATCATCGCCGACCGGGACGAGGTCTGCGTTATAGAGCAGGATGTCTGCAGCCATCAGCGTCGGGTAGACGAATAAGCCTGCGCCAACTGAGTCTTTGCCGCTCGATTTATCTTTGAACTGCGTCATCCGCTCCAGCTCACCCATATAAGCAAGCGTCGTAAACAACCAGCCAAGCTCCGCATGCGGGGCAACGTGGGATTGTGCGAATACGCTCGCTTTCGTCGGATCGATGCCTGCTGCGATGAACAGCGCAGCTACCGCTTCTGTCTGCTCGCGGAGTGCTGCTGGCTCCTGCGGAACCGTGATGGCATGCAGGTCTACGACCATGAAGAAGCACTCATGAGTTTCTTGCAGCTTGACGAAATTTTGAATCGCGCCGATGTAATTGCCTAGTGTCAGCTGACCGCTAGGTTGAATGCCGGATAGTACGCGTGGCATGTGAGTTCCTCCTCAAATACACTTTTTTGAACACAAAAAAAGCCCTCCGCCGCAAGGGACGAGGACCGTGGTGCCACCCTAATTTATTCGCCTGATGAGTACATAACAAGCAAATCTCCAAGCTCCATAACGTGGAGCGAATCGGCGATATATACGGCAGTCCTCCAGAAGGACGGCTTTCCTCATCGCTGCTCAGGGACCCATTCGGCATCGGATGCTTGCGCCGGTTCCCACCAACCACCGGCTCTCTGAAGCGTACAATCCAAGCTTACTTTTTCCCGTCATTGCATTTGCAACCGATTATACTCCCTCCGGGGGATTTGTCAAGGGCTGATGCCCTATGACGATACCCTCGTGAAACCTTCGCTTAAACCTCTAAAACCTCTTAGGTTCATCTAACACCTCCTGAATCACACTAAACCACTTTATCCTACTACCCCTTCCTGAATCGTACTAACACCCCCTAAATCCCCCTTGAAGGGGGACCCCGAGGGGTTACCACCCTCTGGACACCGGAAGGTTTGTCTTGGGCTGCTACAGCGGCGCTATAGCATGCTTTCGAGCGCATCCTCGTTTTCGTCCCTCCGGGACACACTTTACTGCGCAAGGGACCGCCTTGGCGGTCAGCTAACTGTCTGACACTTCGAGCTTGGTTACTCCTTTGACCCCGACTGCCACTTCGAGCTTGGTTACTCTTTCGACGACGACTGCCACTTCGGGCTTGGTTACTCTTTCGACGCCGACTGCCACTTCGGCTTGGTTACTCCTTTGACCCCGACTGCCACTTCGAGCTTGGTTACTCTTTCGACGACGACTGCCACTTCGAGCTGGTTACTCCTTCGACGCCGACTGCCACTTTGGGATAGCTTAGTGCTATTTTGTGAGCCAATGTAGATCCCTGGGGGATTCTCTTTCGCCGTTTTGGCTGCTTTTCCACTAATGTAGATCCCTGCGGATTCTCTTTGTCCTCCAAACCAGCTACATCCCATAATTCCGCTGGGTTTCCATCAATGTAGTCCACCAAACCAGCTACATTCCATCATTCCGCTGGATTTCCGCCAATGTAGTCCACCAAACCAGCTACATCTCCTCATTCCGTCAGATTTCCGCCAATGTAGTCCACCAAACCAGCTTCTTGCTCCACTTAGGCGGACCTGCTTCTCCCCGCTCCCCAAAACAAAAAACTGCCGGGAGTCACAATCGACTCCCGGCAGCCACAGCTACTCAATCTGCTTCAAATACGCGACTAAATCCTGCACTTCCTTATCCGACAGCTCGGATGTGTGGCCGTGCTGGTCGCCTGCGCGTTTGATGACGTCTTCCAGCGTGGCTGCGCTGCCGTCGTGGAGGTACGGAGCGGTCGCATAGATGCCGCGCAGCGTCGGCGTGTCGTAGAGCCCGCGGACACGCTTGTTCAAGAAGCTGCCGCGCGCATCGCCCGCATAGTCCGTGTCCGTCTTGCTCACCGTGCCGACGTCGTGCAGATAGTCGGCATTCGCCGTCGACAGCTTGCCGTCACTGCCCACCGCCTTGACGCTATCCGTCAAGGCATCGGTCGCATGGCACGTGATGCACAGCGCCTTGCCCTCGAACAGAGCCCTGCCGCTCTCCGCCGCGGCAGTCAACTTCCCGTCCGCTGTACGGTACGGGCTCTGCGGCACCGGAAAAGCATCCGGCATCCGCATATACGCCTCCAGCGCATCGAACAGCTTCTGCTTATCCGCAGGCATCGGCTTTATTGGATCAACCTCCGACAAGCCGCCCATCTCGCCTTGTACCGTATGGATGTAGTCGGTAAAGTCGTCCCGACTGCCATCCCACATGAACAGCCCCGTCTCAAAAGCAAGCACATTGCTCGGCACGTTCCGCGGCCCTTTTCCCGTCGTCAGCGTCAGCTGGTCCACCTCGCCGTCGGAGTGGCAAGAAGCGCAGCTCATCCAGTTGTTGCCCGCGAGCGGATTATCGTCGCTGTTCGCGCTGTAGAACAGCGTCTTGCCAAGACGCTGCTGTGCATTCAGCCGGTCCGCCGCGATCAAACGCAGCGGCTTGCCATCCACCTGAGCTCTCCCGCCGTCCTCGTCAGAAGCAGGCAGCGATACATAAGTCAAATCATGCGAGTTCGAATTATGAATGTACAATTCACGACCATCCGGTGACATAACCATCCCAATCGGAAGATCTCCTGGTAAATGATGAATCATCTGACTTGCCCTGCCGCCTCGATCCAGATCGAACACGATCAAGTCTTCACTGCCGCCCATAAGCACATATGCTTTCTTACCTTCTGGCGTGAACACGATATCGGTCGGATTCGAGACGATGGTTGACTTACCGAGCTTATCCTTCACATCAATCCCCTTAAACAGCTCCTTGCGCGCCTTCGTATCCTCCGTGCCGCTCCCTGCATCCACAACTGACAAAGCTGGGAAAATCACTTCCTCAAACTGAATCGGCGTATCCGTATTCGTCAGCAGGTGCGCCTCCCAGAGCGACTTGCCGTCAGGAGTCAGTCGCAGCTGCTCCACCGTATTCGGAGTTCCCTGGCTCTTCTTCCTATCCTTCATATCTGGTGACGCCGCAAGCTGACTCTCGCCAAGCTGCTCCATCGTATCCGTGCGGAACCGCATCGTCCGCGCATGCAAATAATCAGACACATATAATGTCCCTCCATCTGCCGTGAGCGCCAAAGCACGCGGATTGTCACCAGCCTTCACTTGCTGCAGCACCTTGCGGCTCACAGCGTCAATGACGGACACCGTCCCAGAGCGATAGCTGCTCACATAAAGGCGCTTCCCGTCCGGGCTCTCTACAATGCCATACGGTTCAATGCCCGGTTTCGCCGTGCCAATGACCCGTCCCTCACCTAAAGCGACCCACTCGACACTGCCCGCATAACGGCAAGTCACATATAGCGTCTTCCCGTCCGGTGAAACCGCAAGCTCACGAGGCTCTTTGCCGACAGCGATCTCCTTCACCACTTTGCGGTCAGCCACATCAACGACGGACACCGTATTCGTATCTCCATTCGCTACATACAACTGCTTCCCGTCCGGCGAGGCTACAATGCTGCTACCGGAGACCGGCGCAGGCATCACCTCGTGCCGATCACCAAACCATCCGCAGCCTGTCGTAAAAGCAGCCAAAGCGGCAAGTGCAATTGCACTCGCCGCCAGCTTGAAACCTCGCAAACCTTTACTTGGACACCGATACCGGTAAAAGGATTGGAGCAATGCCATACTCACCATGTCCCTTCTGGAGCTGTGGTACATTGTCGCCGTCCGTGTTGCCGGAATCGTCGCCTTCTTTGTACACGTCGCCGGTATCCCAGAATTCGCTCGCCTGCATGCCTTCCTCAAGGGTCGGACCGTCCACCACTTGGCGGAAGAACGTTACATAGCGCTCCTGAATCGCGCTTTGATCCAGCGCCTTCGGCGAGTCTGTGTCTTCGCTCGTATTCTTCAAGTTGGACAAAGCAAGACGAAGCACAGCAGACACGCCGCCAACCGTGAATGCGTCATATTTTGCGTCTTTGCCGCTTGTTTTGTATGCTTTAAGGCCGTCATCCCACAGCTTCTCATCCATTGTCGTATACAGCTTACGTGCCGCATCGCGATATTTCTCATCTTCAGTCGCAAGGAACGCGGATGTTAAACCACGGATGGCGCCAATCTGCGCCTGCAGCGTCGTCTTCGAGCTTGCCTCGCCCTTCGCTGTATCGTAGCTGTCGACTGCCAAGCCGTCTTTATTAATTAACGATTGCAAGATGAAATCTGCTTGCTTCACAAGCATCGCTTTTGCATCTGCACCTTCTTTTGTGCCCATGCCTTCCGCCGCATCGCCGTTCGCATAGCCAACCGGCAAGCCGTCGATCGCCCGCTCGAACATCCGCAGCGCCTCGATCGTATAGCCCGCTTGGAACGTATCGACCGTCGTGCCCTGCTTATCGCCGTCCGACTCCGTCACGAAGGCACCGGCCTTCTCATTCCAGTGACGTGTCTTCATGTTATCGAAGACACCGAGCAGGACATCGCGAGAAACCGTATAGGGATCGCTTGACGCAACATCGTTCGAAGCATCCGCATCCGTATTTACTGCTGGCGCTGCCGGGAACGGATCACCGTCAAATACACGCGCAAACGCCGGATTGCGGTTCGGATTCGCAGAACGCTGATCCGTCATGCCGAAGAACTCTGACGCCGGCCACAGCATCAGCCATTGATCCTGCAGCAAGCTGCGCCCATCGGATACGCTCATGCTTTTCACATTCGGGAAATCCTTATCTCCATTCTCCTCCACATCAACGGCATGCGGCAAATACGCGCCTGCTGCCAGCGTGCCAAGCGACTTCGACGATGGATTGTAGAACAGATGATCACGGACGAATAAGAGCTTATTCCACACTTCCTCTGTCAAAATCATCCCTTGCATCCCGTCGCTGGAGCTAACGCCGAGCTTCAGTCCTTGGTCGCCTTCAGGACCCTCCGTTGCAGTAGAAGCGTCGACCTCCTCGTCGGACTTAGAGTCATGCAGATTGCCAAGGAAGTCGCCTGCCCACAGCGATTGCTTCAGCATCGTGCCGCCATAAGCCGCCGGAATGAGCTGCTTCTTCATCTTGTCGCGGTTCCAGCGAAGCGTGCCGAAATCCACTTGAATCTTCGGTATATATGCGCCATCCTCGCCATCGGCGAATTTGTCTGTCGCAAGCTTCTGTACGTAATGCGGATCGCCTGCGGAATATTCAATAAAAGTCGGATACATGTTCTGCTGGATCTGATCCGCAGGCTGACCCACACTGTCTGCCATCTTCACAAAACGGGACGCAAGCAGCTCGTTATTCTTCATGCCGGCCTTCTGTGCTTCTTCCGTAACAGCAGGACCATTCACGAGATGAAGCCCTAAACCGGACTTCTCCACCACTTCGTACATCGCTTCCTCAGAGTACTCGTAGGACTCAATGCCAGCTATGTAATCGAACGCCGTCGGCGAATCCGGCTTGCCTGCATCCAGAACGTCCAGATCAGCACCAAGCGACTCCGCGAGCGGTTCGCCCGAAAGCTCAAATTCCGCATAAGCAAACATATTTCCAGCGGTGTCGAAGCTATACTCCGTTACTTTCACCTGTGCTTCAGAGCCGCAGCCTGTTACTGCAACCGAACATGCAAGAACGGCTGATAACGCAGCAGCGCTTCTTGTTCTTCTCCCCAATTTCCACTTCATCTCCACAATCTCCCAACCATAGTAAGAATGAGAATCATTATCATAAATATCACATATTGCGAATTCTACTCCTTTACCAAAAGGTTGGCAATGGTTTTATACGTTACTTCATAAAATTAATAACTGGGCTGTCCTGCCTCGCTTCACCCGCGCATAACTTAATACATAGCAATCACAGCTTGACCTAACCGCATCTGGCACTTGTTTTCATGGAAAGGGGACCAAGAGCAGTCATGTATGACTTTCAGCATATCTTTATAAGCATCATCGTTGAAGCATTTCCGTTCATCCTGCTTGGCGTGCTCATCTCAGCGCTGCTGCAAGTATTTGTCTCAGACTCGATGATCGACCGGATTACACCTCAAAATCCTATTGCTGGCGTCCTGTTCGGCAGCTTGCTTGGCCTGCTGCTGCCGCTATGCGAGTGCGGAATGATTCCGGTCGTACGCCGGCTTATTCGCAAAGGGATGCCTCCATATATCGGGATGGTGTTTATTTTTGCAGGTCCAATCATTAATCCCGTCGTATTCACATCCACGTACAGCGCTTTCCAATCCGAACCCCTAATCGCCTATTCGCGAATGGGACTTGCACTTGCGGTCTGCGTCCTACTTGGGCTCCTGATGTATCGATTCATGAAGCGAAGCCCGCTGAAGCTCGGCATCCACTCGCTATCCGGACGCTCGCGCGAATCCGATTACGGTCATAATTACAATTATGGCAGCATGAATGACGGCATCCGCGGACGGATTCAAGCAACCTTCAACCATGCCTCGGACGAGTTCTTCGACATCGGCAAATATTTAATTATCGGCGCCTTCATTACAGCGATTGTGCAATCGCTCGTGAAGCAGGATGTACTCTTGTCCATCGGCGGCCATCCGGGCATTGCCAATCTATTCATGATGGGAGCCGCCTTTGCACTTTCGCTCTGCTCGACCTCGGATGCTTTTGTCGCTTCATCGTTTCACGGCATTTTCGGACCCGGTGCACTGCTCGCCTTCCTCGTCTTCGGACCGATGGTTGATGTGAAGAGCCTGCTCATGCTCTTCTCTACGTTCCGCAGCAAAGTCGTGATTGGCATCGTACTCTTCCTGGCTGTCAGTGTCTGGGCGCTATCCATCCTAACGGAGAAGCTCATTTTCCATCTCTAACCTGAAGGAGGTATACGAGTCATGCGAACCCTTTCTACCGCGCAGCGCAGAGCCATTATTCACCATCTTATTCGGAGCGGTATATTAACCGGCTTCGGGCTCTATATTATTTTTCTCGTTCAAACCCATATGCTGGCGCAATATGTCGAGCCTAACTTGTCCGTGTATGTGAAGCTATCCGCGATTGGGCTGTTTGCCACTGCCATCTATCAGCTCCATTCTGCCTTGCAGGAATGGCAAGGTGTCACTGCTGCTCTCTGCGATTGCAATCATGAGCCTTCTGCATCACTGCTCGCGAATCTCGGTATTTACAGTCTATTCGTTCTTCCGCTAGCGCTTGGCTTCCTTCTATAAAATTGGAAAAAATTACATCGAAATAGTTGAATCCGTTTTCGTATAGAAACCGCCATAGCAACCATACTAAACGCAAGAAGAAACGACGGTGAGATACACGAGAACGGCAATACGTAGTTTCTTCCGTAGCATAAGAGCAGGAGGTGATTACAATGGCTAATACATTAGTCGTACCAGGAGCAAGTGCGGCGCTTGATCAAATGAAATACGAAGTAGCAAGAGAGCTCGGTATTGCGTTCGCTGCAGATGGCTATTACGGCGACATGATGACTCGTGACGCAGGTTCGATCGGTGGTAATATCACACGCAAGCTCGTTCAAATAGCAGAACAACAACTTGCAGGTAGATCCGCTCGCTAATCAAGCGCAGAACGAAAGAAAAAGCTGCCCCGCATGAGCATGAGGGCAGCTTTTTTCTCGTTATGTATAGTTAAGGCGTCTCACGCAGTGCGTGCTGTGCATACTTCGGTGTATAGCGGAACATCCCTGCTGCCAAATTATAGTTACTCTCGAACGAGATACTTGCCGACCACGTGCTTGTGCCAGAACGGACTGAGAAATCATATAAAATTTCCCCATGCGTCCAATTGCGCTTCAAACGAATGGAATCGACAGCCATCTTGCGGAAGGCTTGTACCTGTTCTCTGGTCATGCCTTGCTCCGCTTCACCAATTTCTCCGTTCTTGCTCTCAATTGGATTGTGGCGAACGCCGTACTTGCCAACGATGTTATTACGAATTTGTATGATTACAGTACCTGCCAGAGAATGAAGAAGCTCCTCTTCCAATTGATTAAAAACGAAATCAACTTGACGACTTAACGGCATTGTATCCAAATTCATCCTTGTCCGCCTCCATCTTCTTTTCATATTAGGCGATGCCAGCCTATGGACCCATTATATGCCATTAAATTATAGACATCAATATTATTTTACAAAAACCTTACAAAAAAATAGTTCATTCGACATCTAGCTGTCATATACAACCCCACCCTTCGACACCCTTCGTTTCGTATATACGAATATAGACAAACCTCTAGGCGGTGATATAATAGTGGTATTCCAAATAAAGGGGCGCTTTTTACGATGCAATGGTTCCATTCTATGTCGATTCGAAACAAGCTTTTGACCGGTTGCTACACAATTGTCGCGATCTTCTCAATTGCGCTCATTCTTGGATTGCTGCTGACCGGTGGCAGTATTGTACTCGGCCTTGTCATTATTGTGATAGCAGCAGCAGTAACCTTCCCTCTTGTGCGTGTCATTGAGAATGCGCTTACATCTTCGATTGATGAAATGACTTCTATCGCATTCAGCATTGCGAAGGGTGATTTCACTAAGAAAGTAGACACCTCCTCTTCCGCATCGCTTGGCGAGCTCGGCCATTCATTCAACAGCATGGTGGACAAGGTGCGCGAGATATTAAAGGAAACATCAACGATTGCGAGAGTCGTAAACGATACAAGCCGCAGCATCTTCGATAAAAATATTAACTTGAAGCAAGTTATGGAGCAGGTGGCTACTTCCGCCGGCGAGCTTGCAACAGGTGCGAATACGATTTCCGAGGATGTCAGCGATATGGCGGACTCCATTCGTGATATTGAGACTAAAGTGACGACGTATGCACATTCCACGAAAGAAATGAACATGCGCTCTGAACAGACAATCGCGCTCGTTGAACGCGGACGCCTGGCGGTTGAGAGTCAATCGCATGGTATGTCCCGTAACGTTGAAGCGACTTCGCAGGTGGCGGATGCCATTGAGGAGCTTGCCCGCAAAGCTGATGGAATCTCGGCCATTACGCGCACGATTTCTGATCTCGCGGAACAGACAAACCTGCTGTCGCTGAACGCTTCAATTGAAGCAGCACGGGCAGGCGAGCACGGTCGCGGCTTCGCTGTTGTTGCTCAGGAAGTACGCAAGCTGGCGGAAGAGTCGACCTCCTCCACGAAGGAAATACATACGCTCGTACGCAGCATCGATCAAGGCGTTAAGCAGGCCATTCAGAATATTAAAGTAAACGAAGAGGTCGTTCAGCTGCAAATGCAAATGCTGCGCGATTCAGAGTTGGTCTTCTCCGAGCTCGTTACAAGCGTGCAGTTCATTACGCAGCAAATAACTGAGTTCTCGGCTGAGAGCGATCAAATGATGGAGAGCGCTCGCAAAATTTCCGGAACCATCCAGAACATCTCCGCAATTACGCAGCAATCGGCAGCAGGCACAGAGCAGGTGTCCGCATCGATGAATGAGCAAATGGGTTCGGTTCAAGATGTTGTAACGGAAACGGAGAAAATGCAGCAAATCGTCATGCAGCTGCAGCGCACAATGTCGATTTTCAAAATATAATCAAGTATGATCTGTGTCCTCCATCCTCCCGCTTCTGGGGCCAAGGGTGGGGGATTTTTTGTTATAATGTGAACACATTCATTTGTAGAGGGGAAGTTGAGGAATTGACACAAATAATGCGAGCGGTCGGTCTCACGAAGTACCTTCCAATCGAACGAGAAGATAGTTTAATGGATATCAAAGTGGAGAAGCCCACTGCCCCGATTGGACGAGATGTACGAGTGAAGGTCGAAGCGATCTCGGTGAATCCGGTCGATACGAAGCTGCGTGCGCCGAAGGATAAGGTTGAGACAGCTCCTCGCATTCTCGGCTTTGATGCGTCGGGTATCGTGGATGCAGTCGGGCCTGATTGTCAATTGTTCCAGCCAGGTGACCGTGTGTATTATGCGGGCAGCATTACGCGTCAAGGCAGCAACAGCGAGTATCAGCTCGTCGATGAGCGGATTGTGGCCCTTATGCCGGCATCGCTTGATTTTGCTGAAGCGGCTGCCCTTCCGTTAACAGCCATTACAGCGTGGGAAGCTCTGCACGACAGGCTGCACATCGCTAGAGATCAGAACGACAATGCCGGCAAAACGATTCTTATCGTAGGTGCGGCTGGCGGTGTCGGCTCTATTGCGCTGCAATTGGCGAAGCTGGCAGGTTTGAGTGTTATCGGAACTGCTTCCCGAGCGGATTCTCGGGAATGGTCTTTGAAGCATGGGGCGGATCATGTAATCAATCATCACGAGCCATGGACACCGCAGCTTGAGGCCATCGGTTTCCGTTATGTTGATTACATCCTGTGCACCAATGCCACGACAGCTCACTTCATGAGCATGGTTCAAGCTATTTCTCCACAAGGAGGGATCTGTTCCATCGTTGACACGACCGAGCCTGTACCGCTGCATCTTCTGAAGAGCAAGAGCGCCTCCTTCGTGTGGGAGTTTATGTTTACACGAGCCATGTTCGAGACAGCCGACATGATCGAACAGCACCGGCTGCTAAGCGAAGTCTCGCAGCTCGTCGATGAAGGCGCGCTGCGGTCGACGATGACGGAGAGGCTGTCGCCGATTAACGCCGCGAACCTGCGAGCCGCGCATGCGAAGCTCGAATCCGGTTCGATGATCGGCAAGCTGGTCATTGAGAAGTGGCAGTAACGTTATTGGGCCGTGAGACAGCGTGAGTGTGGCTGAAAGAGCCAATACGCTCTCTCGGGTAACACCAACGCCGAAAGCGACGGTTGGGGCTGCTGAGAGCGCATATCTGTTCTCTCAGCACCATCTTCGCGCGGCGAGCGTGTTCGCTCTGCTCTGAGAGAACGTAAATGTTCGCTCAGTGGTTTTTCGGGGTTAGTTTTGGCGCTGAGCAAGCATGAACCAAAAAGATCGAGTTCTGGGGCAATATAAGCCCCAAACTCGACCTTTGTAGTCTTCCAATCCGTTAAATTCCTTTATTGTAATCGTAACCGATTACCTGCAAAAATGTTCGAGCAAGAACGGCATGGCCCGTATGGTTCGGATGAACGCGATCCCATGCGATTGTGCCGGAATATAGATGCTCCAGCACTTGATTGAACGCTGCCTGTGTATCAACAAACAGAGTGCCGTGTTTCTCGGCAATGCGCTTCACAGCCGCACCGTAACGGTCCATCTCCGCACGCATCAAGTCTTGTGTATTCGGCTCGATATAGAACGGCGTCATCAACACGATTCCTTTTACAGAAGGCAATGTCTCGGCAACGAGCTGATCCAGCGTCGCTTCATATTCTTCGAGGTAGACGTGCTGCTCTGGAATTGTCGGGCTGTCATATTGACGCCACACATCGTTCGTCCCGATCATGATGGATAGCCAATCCGGCTTCAGATCAATGACGTCCGTCTGCCAACGCTCCTTCAAATCCAGCACCGTGTTGCCGCTCGACCCCATATTCACGACTCGAATGCCAAGCTCCGGATAGGTCGAGGATAGCAGCGCATCAACGACGCTCACATATCCTTTGCCGATCGCTCCGAACAGCCCTTCTCCGACCGGTCTTGCACGTTCACAATCCGTAATCGAGTCCCCTATCATCACTAGCTTATCTTTGCTCGTCAGACGCATGATTCGTTCAAGCCCCCTCTATTCTTCCAAGAAAAATTGGATTACTTTATCGTTCAGTCCCGGCAGCCATTCATGTCCAAAATCCGGATAAATTTCAAGCCGCTTCGGAGCTGTAATTTTGTTATAGGCAGCGAATTGCGACGAGGGCGGACAGATCGTATCCATCAAGCCAACACCCATCAGCACGTCACCTTTAATCCGGTTCGCTAAATATTGAATATCAATGTAACCGAGTCTCGTGAAAATCTCTTCTTCGCGTTGATGCTGAGGATCGAAGTGACGGAAGAATGTCCGCAGCTCCGCATACGCATCCTTGTCGAGATCCATATCCCATACGCGGCGGTAGTCGCTCAAGAATGGGAACACAGGCGCAAGCTTCGCTACACGAGGCTCAAGCGCTGCACACGCAATTGTAAGAGCACCACCCTGCGAGCCGCCCATCGCATAGACACGCTTCGGATCAACCTCAGGCATCTCCAAGGCAATCCCAGCTAGCTGTGCAGTGTCGAGGAAAATATGACGGAATAAGAGCTGGTCCTCGCTGTCGTCCAAGCCGCGAATAATGTGGCCGTTATGCGTATTGCCCTTCACGCTGCCGCTATCCTCGGAGCCGCCGCCTTGTCCACGGCAATCCATCGCAAATACGGAAAATCCAAGTGATACATAGATGAGGCGATCCTGCCAATCCCCGGCGTTGCCCGTATAGCCGTGGAACTGGACAACCGCAGGATGCGGCCCGTTCGAATGGCGCGGACGCGCATATTTAGCATGAATGCGAGCACCTTTTACTCCTGTAAAATATAAATCAAAGCATTCTGCTGTCGGCGTCTGGAAGGAGCTTGGAACAAGTTCAATGGCAGCGTCAACCTGGCGCAGCTCGTTCAGTGCCCGCTCCCAATAGTCGTCGAAGTCGGACGGGCGCGGATTTATGCCTGAATACGTTTTCAATTCATGCAAGGGCATATCAATTGTTGGCATATGTACGGTCTCCTTTTCACCATTATTCCTCTTCATGTTACGTGGTGAGCCTGCTGCTGTAAAGTGTGAAGTTGCGTCTCATGCATGATCAAGTGTGGAGAGGGCACAATGAAATCGAATGTTTAAGACAGCAAACACTGCAGGTAGTTCATTCTGGTTGACGGGGGGAAAAGGTCCATGGGAACGACGCGCAGAGCTCGCAAAGCATTGTTGTTGCTTCTGACCTGGATCCTATGTGTATGCGGCGGCATAGATGCCATACAAGGTGACAGAGCTACTGCATCTGCGAGCCCTCCCCCGCTATCTGATCGGACTAGAGCTGCCGTGACAGAGTTCGGGAGCAGCTGGCAGTCACCAGCAGAAGCAGAGCCTTCCTTCACGAGCGGCCAGCAGCTAAATAAGAAGAAGAAACGAAGCCGTGCAGAAGCGATGTCGTGGGTTACGCTGCAGCGTATGTTCCCGGGCTCCTTCGTAATCTGGGGACCACGAGGTTCGCGCAGAGTCGCGCTTACGTTCGACGACGTGCCCGATCCGCGCTTTACGCCGCAGGTGCTTGAGACGCTTGCCCGCTACAAAGTGCGCGCGACCTTCTTTGTCGTTGGCTCGCGGGCAGCGGCACATCCGGCGCTCGTACAGCGTATCAGCAGAGAAGGACATATCATCGGCAATCATTCGTACGATCATGCTGTATTCTCCCGTATCTCGCGCTATGCATTCGAGCAGCAAATTGTGCGGACCGACCGGATCATCCGCCCTTTGATCGGCTATAGTCCGAAGTTCATCCGTCCGCCTTACGGAGAGATTACGCCGTACCAGGTCGATTGGCTGCGCAGCCGCGGCTATATCGTGGTGAACTGGGATACCGATTCCGTCGATTGGAAGAGCCTCGACAGTAACCGCATCCTCATCAATATTAAGCGGACACTGCAGCCCGGCTCCATTATCCTGCAGCATGCAGGCGGCGGCGAAGGTCAGGACCTCTCTGGAACGATAGCTGCGCTTCCACGGCTCATTCAACTGCTGCGCAGCAAAGGCTATCAGATCGTTACTCTGCCGGAGCTCTTAAACCGGCCAGCTGGACGCAACAGGCGCAGCCGTTAAGCAGCCGCAGCCGACTTAGCCCAAAATAAAAAAGAAACCCAGGCGGCCATAAGACGCGGGTTTCTCTACAAGGTAAGACTAATCTAGAATAAATACTTTTACGAATTGGAAACCGAAGTCGCTCGCAGCTTCCTTCGATTGCGGAACAAAGATATCAATACGGTCGCCCTTTATGGCGCTTCCCATATCGGTAGCAACTCCCATCATGCCGCCGACTGGCAACCCATCATGGTCGTAACCGGTAATATACAATTTGCTTCCAAGCGGAATGACGCTTGGGTCTACTGCAACCGTACCGAGCTTCAGCGGATTGCCGAAGTAGTCGACCGCTCCCCAGCCGTTCTCCGACGGATGTGCCGTATAAGCGCTTGCTTTAACCTGTACAACATCCGAGACGTCATATGCTCTGCCGCCAACCGTAATTTCATTTTGCTTCGCTTGTCTTTTCGCTGCCGTCGATTGGCTCGACTTCTTCTTTGCAGCTTTCTTGACCGTTTTCTTTGCTGCCTCTGCTTTAGGGGCTTTCTTCGGCTCTGCCGCTTTCTTCGCAGCCTTGACCGATTTCTCGGCTTTCACAGGCTCCTCTGCTGACTTCTCCAGCTTTGCCGCTTGTTCAGCCTGCTTCGACTCTTGCGCAATCGGCTGCGGTGCATCCTGCTTCGAGTTCGCGACTGTAACTGTCGTTGGAATAACGATCGTCAGTCCCTTATACACATTCGTAGGATCGATCATCGGATTCGCCTTGAGCAGCTGCTCCAGCGATACGCCGAATTTCTGCGACAACGACCAAAACGTATCTTTGTCCGTCGCCGTATACTCCGATGCTGCTTGCGCTGCGCCCGCGTGTGTGAAGATCGCGATGCTAAGTGCTGCGAGTAACGCGCTCTTTTTCCAGAATGATTGCTTCAATATGAACGTCCTCCTTTAACTTTACGGACATATATCCTTGTTTGAACGACTCAGATATATTCCGTCAATACGATGCTGACAGGTCAAGCTGCTTAATGGCTAAGCCAGCTACTCATCTTCATCGCATGCGGCCTACGAGGTTAGTTGTCGGATTCGGACGAAAGGAGTTCCGCCCTACGCTTGTTAACCAAACGATTCACCCCAGCGCTGCTGACAGCGCGTTAACCAGCCAATAGTGACTGGCGAGCAAAAGCGACTTTTTTCAACGTCTTCTTTGCTCTAATAAATCCCCCGCACATAATGTTTCGGCTCGCGTTAAAGGATAACACAGAAACTCATGCCAATCCTACAGGTAAAAGCAACCAACATCCCCATAATGCTGCGTAATTATAGATTGCGCGGCAGTCGAATCGCTACCGTCGTCCCTTTTCCGGGCATGCTTTTAATATCCATTTTCCCTTGATGACCTTCAATGATCCGGTAGCAAATCATAAGACCAAGTCCCGTTCCGCTGTCCTTTGTCGTGAAGAACGGACCGCCGAGCTTAGGAAGCTGCTCCTCTGGGATGCCCGTTCCTTCGTCGATGATCGACACAGCAATCTGCTGCGCATCTACATTCGTAAGTGTAATGGTAATGATCCCGCCGCTTGGCATCGCCTCGATAGCATTCTTAAGCACATTGACGAATACTTGCTTCAGCTGATTCTCGTCACAGAGCAGCTCCGTCACTTCGGAATCGAGCTGAGGGATAATCTGCACATCTTTCAGAATCGCCTGCGTTTCGAGCAGCGTCAGCACATTACCAATAATCCGGTTCAGATCATGCTTGCGGAACTGGCTTGCTTGCGGCTTCGCCAGCGCCATAAACTCCTGCACGATCGAATTGATCCGGTCGAGCTCTACGAGCATAATGTCAAAGTACTCATGATACTTATCGATCTTCGTCTTCAGAAACTTCGAGAAGCCGATCAAGGAGGTCAGCGGATTACGAATTTCATGTGCAATTCCCGCCGCCATCTGTCCAGCAACGGAGAGCTTCTCGGAGTGAATGAGCGCCTCTTCTTCTTTCTTCCGTCCACGGATATCGCGAAAGACGCTCTGAACAACAGTTCCTCTCCCCGGATAGTTATGTATACGGGTGCTGGATACCTCCACATCAATGACCTCGCCACTCACGTCAATAAGGCGGCATTCCTCGAATTCATTCGGCTCATCCGTCTGCATGACCGCGCGGATTCGCTCCATTGAACGCACCTGATTGTCCGGGTGCATGAACTTCCAAATCTTTACCTCATCCATGATCTCTGACAGTTCAGTCATGCCAAGCAAACGAAGTCCCGCTTGATTCGCGAACAGCACTTCAATTCCGTCATGCACAAAGATCGGCTCAGGCAAATATTTAATTAAACGCTGATAGCTTAGCGCAACTGAATAAGATGCATCGTTATCGCGCTCTTGGCTTGTAAGCGTTAATTTCCTCTTCGTTCGTTCAGCCAACGTCTGGTTGCAGTATATTGCCCTTGCCTTCCGCCGCATAATGGACCTCCGAGTAGTCAAATTCGTTAGAGTAGATTTCGCCTTTATTTACCCAATACCTGCGCAGAATGAAGAATTAAATTTCTCTCATGCAATAATTATGTAAACCAAAATAAAAAAAAGCGGCCATCTGGGACCGCTTACCGCTACTTGCACTCTTATGATGTAAACTCTTGTACCCATTCACCGTTGTAGTAAGCAACGCCAATTTTCTTGTAGTTGGCGCTCATAATATTCGCTTTATGACCTGGACTGTTCATCCATGCCGTCATGACTTCCGCAGGCGTACGCTGACCCTTGGCGATATTCTCACCTGCATAAGAGTAAGTGACTCCGTAAGCACGCATCATATCGAACGGAGATCCGTAGGTCGGCGAGTTATGGTCAAAGTAATTGTTCGTATACATATCTTTCGCTTTATCCAGCGCGACCTTCGTCAGCAATGTATCGGATTTAAGCGCAGTAAGGCCTGTCTTAGCGCGTTCCTGGTTCACAAACGTCACAACTTGAGCTGCAAAAGTAGACTTGTCCGTCGTGCTCGTTGTCGGCGTTGTTGTCGAACCGGACCCTGTGCTGCCACTGCCAGTTGTTGTCGTCACAGGCACCTTCACAACCATGCCTGCCCAGATAATATTCGGATTCTTAATGGACGGGTTAGCCGCGATCAACGTATTCAAGCTCACACCGTATTTCTTTGCGATTTTATACATCGTATCCGTGCTTGTTACTTTATAAGAGACGGAACTGTTCACGGAGGCTGCTTCTGCCTTCTGCAGGGCTGCTCCTCCTCCAAGCGCGATCAAGCTCGCGGCGAGTACACTAGCTACACCTATACGAAATGGTTGCATCTTCATGAAAAATCCTCCTCGTTTACAAATGTTGTATGCCGGGCGCCCCGACGCCACTCATACTAACACGGGAGTTATTCATTTTTCATGAACTAAATATTGGAAAATACGCGTCAAACCCGCTAGAAATCATCATTATTAACAAAGTCTAATTTATCGGCTTTCTTGAGATTGCACTCCGAGCAAGCGCATACGCAATTGGCTGGCGATGACAGACCGCCCTTCGACTTTGGCATGACATGGTCGATCGTGTCGCCGAATTTCCCGCAATAACGGCAAATATAATCGTCGCGCTGCAGAATAAGCAGTCTGAAATCCGTCTTCGTATACAGCTTATGGATCATGCCTGAATTAATTATGCCTGCTGCGCCTTCTTCTACCATGCGAACGGCCATCTCCGTCGGAATGACCGTCGACCAGCGCTTCCCTGTCTCCCGATAGCCGCGCAGCCGTATATGTCCCCTTCCCCTGTCGTTCAAAACCGAGGTGGCGAACGTGAAGGAGCCTTGAATTTGCTTAATGACGCGGTCCGGCGGCCGAACTGGCAGCTTTATCACTTCTGCTGTCTGCTGTGTCTCCTGCTGCTTCCGCAGTCTTGCCGATTTGTTGTAACGTCCGCGGCGGCGCCTATGCTTTCTCTTGCGTGTTCGTGCGGGCGGTGATTCCGATGCGGCGCCTTCGACACCTCGCGGTTCAGACGCAGCAGCTTGTCCCACAGCAGCCACTTCTGCGGCTGCTTGGATTGTTATGCTCGCAGCCGTCTCTACAACGACGGCTGAATCCGAATGCCGCGGCAATATTGCCGTTATCGTATCACGCTTACGCCGACGCATACAGGAGCGGCATGTTCCGCGCCGGCCGCTCTTACCTGCCCGCTTCGTGAACGCGGATTGCGGCTTCTCTTGCCCGCATACTGTACATTGCTTCGTTTCCATCGCTCTATTCTCGCTTTCGCTTTAGCCTGATATTAAGCCGTGCAGCTTGCGGAACTGCTCTGGCGTAATTCCTTCCGTCTTGCCGAATGCCGCAATAAAATGGCTGGAATCGCGATAACCTGATAGCTGCGCGATGTCTTTGATGGAGCGTGAGCTGTCGCCAAGGCTCATCATTTCTTTGGACTTGATAATGCGCAGTCGGATCAAGTAGGCATACGCTGTAATGCCGAAGGCTTGTCTGAACAGTGAATTCAAGTAACGCGGGCTAATTAAAAGCTTCTCCGCCATATCCGTAAGGCTTATATCGGGATCGCCGTAATTCACATCCAGCCATCCGAGCAGCGGGTCCAGCTTCTCCAAATGCTGGAATACCGATGAACGGCCGCCCTTCTGTCCATAAATCTTAATCATCGTAAGGAACCGGTAAAGCTGCGCCGATGCGTTGAGACCCGTCCGGTCCTCGTCATGCTGCGCCTGATTGATCATCGTAATGAGCTGCGAAGTGATTGGCGCATCTTCATCCCAATGCAGCCACTCCGTATGCCGAATGCCAAGCGACGCAAGCATCGCAGCCGCCAATACGCCGCCGAATGTCACATAGAGCGTGGACCATTTCCGTCCGCCCTTAGCAGCATAGAAATGCGGCACACCTGGGAAGAGCAGCGAGCCATGCCCCGGCGGCAGCGAGTAGCGTCTGCCGTTCAGCTCGAATTCCCCTTCTCCTTCAATCGTTTGCAGCCAGTGAAAGTACGGATATCCTTTCGTCCGGTCTACCGATTCCTGCTCCGGATTGAAGCCAATGCTATCCATATAGAGCGGCAGCTCGAATTCGCCGATTTTGAACATGAACCGGTTTTGCTGCTGCCCGTTTATGTTAAATTGCTTCCGCTCAGTTAGCTGTTCCATATTATGATATCCTGCCTAAACTATTTTATATATCTCTCACTCGAATCTTACCATAAAATAGAGCTGTTATCATCTCATTTGCATAAAGGAGATTCACACTGATGGATACGACTAAATTGCCCAAAATGTTATATGGCGGCGACTATAACCCGGAACAGTGGGACGAAAGCATTTGGCCCGAGGATATGCGGCTTATTCCGATGGCGGGAATGAATATTGCAACAGTGAACGTATTCTCCTGGGCGATGCTTCAGCCAAGCGTTGATACCTATCATTTCGAGACGCTTGACCGCATTATGGATATGCTGCACAAGAATGGCATATATGCGTGTTTGGCTACAAGCACAGGCGCACATCCAGCTTGGATGGCGCGCAAATATCCAGAAGTGCTGCGCACCGAGTTTGACGGCAAACAGCGCAAATTCGGCGGACGCCATAACTCCTGCCCGAATAGTCCGGTGTACCGCAGCCTCTCTACTCGGCTTGCCTCCAAGCTTGCTGAGCGTTATAAAGACCATCCTGCCCTGCTGCTCTGGCATGTTTCCAATGAGTATGGCGGCGAATGTTATTGCGATAACTGTGAAGCCGCATTCCGCGACTGGCTTCGCAACAAATACGGCACGCTGGACAAGCTGAACGAGCAGTGGAATACCCGATTCTGGGGACATACCTTCTACGAATGGGAAGAGATCGTTCTGCCTAGCGCACGGTCGGAGCAATGGTCGTCAGACCGTACCTGCTTCCAAGGCATATCGCTTGATTACACCCGCTTCAATTCCGACAGCCTGCTTGATTGCTACAAGCTTGAGTATGATGCGATTAAAGCGGTTACGCCTGACATGCCAGTAACAACCAATCTGATGGGCTCTTATAAGCCGCTCGATTATTTCAAATGGGCGAAGCATATGGACATTATCGCTTGGGATAACTACCCTTCCATGGATACACCTACGAGCTTCACCTCCATGACGCATGACCTCATGCGCGGCTTGAAGAATGGCGCGCCGTTCCTGCTCATGGAACAGACACCAAGCCAGCAGAACTGGCAGGCTTACAACACGCTGAAGCGGCCAGGCATTATGCGATTATGGAGCTATCAAGCGGTGGCGCATGGCTCGGACAGCGTTATGTTCTTCCAGCTGCGCCGCTCCGTCGGCGCCTGTGAGAAGTATCATGGTGCGCTTATCGAGCATGTCGGCCATGAGCATACGCGCGTATTCCGCGAATGCGCGCAGCTCGGCAAGGAACTGGACAGCCTTGGCACGAAGCTGCTTGGCTCGCGCCTGCCTAGCCGCATCGCCATTATGTATGATTGGGAGAACCGCTGGGCGATTGAATATTCGAGCGGTCCGACCATTGATCTCAAATATGTAGATGAAGTTCATAAATATTACCGCGCCCTGCATGAACAAGGGTATCAAGTCGACATCGTGTCATTCGAGGACGATCTCTGTCCTTATGCCATCGTGCTAGCTCCACTCATGTATATGGTGAAGCCCGGCATGGCTGCGCGAATTGAAGCTTATGTCGCTGCAGGCGGTAAATTCGTCACGACATTCTTCAGCGGTATCGTGAATGAGAATGACTTGGTAACGCTCGGCGGTTATCCGGGAGAGCTGCGAGGATTGCTGGGCATATGGGCAGAGGAGATCGACGCGTTATTCCCAGGGCAGCACAACAGAATTGTTATGAAGGAAACACTAGGCAAGCAGCTGCAGGGCGACAGCGAGTACAGCTGTTCGATTCTATGTGATCTCATTCATGCCGAAAACGCAGAAGTGATGGCTGTGTACGGCGATGATTTCTATAAAGGAACGCCGGTGCTAACCCGCAACCAATTCGGCAGCGGCGAAGCGTGGTATGTGGCGTCAAGTCCGGATGCCGACTTCTTGCAAGGCTTCCTTGGCGCATTGTGTGACAGCAGCAGCATTAAGCCCCTTCCTGGCAAGCAGCCAGGCGTTGAAGTGACGCTGCGTTCGCAGGATGACCGCTCCTACTTGTTCGTTCTAAATCACAATAGGGCAGAAGTAATCGTCGAGCTTGGCGAATACGCCGGCGTCGACCTGCTAACCGGTGAAACAGCTACCGGCCAAGTCCCGCTGGCTGGCTACGGCGTCCTTATTATTGAGCAATTTGCTTGATATTGCCTCATTCCCTGATCGCATAGCCCCTCGCGTCGCTGAACATATTAGTGGGTGTGAAGGGAGCTTGATCAGACAAATGAGAAGATTTTTCGGAACATTATTAGGTATTTGTTTAGCAGTCGGCGTAGGTGTTCTGATTTATAATGCAGTGTCTGGACCTGGTCCGAACAACACCTACAAAGCGGCCAACAGGGCAGGCCATGAAGTGAGGTATTTGGAGAACAAGACCGGCAATGGCGTGAGGTATCTGGAGCGAAAAGCAGTGAACACGGCAGACAAGCTGCTGCCGCTGAACAACCGTACGTACCGCAACAACATGTATGGCAATACGTACAACGGCAATTTGAACAACAATAACAACAACACGTACCGCGGCTATTCGTACAATGGCACAAGTACGCCACTTAACAACAACGATCATCGTTACAATGCTTATTCCAATAATGGCACTCTTCAAGGTAATCTCGGCAACTTAGGCAACTTAGGCAATTTGGGCAATATAAACAATAATCAATGGTATGAATGGCTAAACGGCCAGCTGCGTCAAGTCACTCCGGGCACAACGGGTAACACAGGTGGCGGTTATAATTATGGCACAGGCGGCAAAACAGGTTATCCAACCGGTAACACTGGTAATACTGGCACTGGTAATACGGGCAATACCGGTAACACAGGTAACACTGGAAATACCGCAGGTTCAGGCAATGCAGGTTCCAGCGGCAATCAATCCATTGCACAGCAAATTTTGCAGCAAGTGAATGCAGAGCGTGCTAAAGCCGGTCTGTCGGCATTGTCGCTTTACGATCCGCTGTCGAAGAGTGCTCAAGCCAAATCGGCAGATATGCGCGACAAAAACTATTTCTCGCATGATTCACCAACGTATGGCAGCCCATTTGATATGATGAAGCAATTCGGCATCAACTATTCGTATGCCGGCGAGAATATCGCTGCAGGTCAGAAGAGCGTCCAGGAGGTTATGACCGCTTGGATGAACTCCCCTGGTCACAAAGCTAACATTCTTAGCCCTAACTTTACGAAGCTCGGCGTCGGTTATGCCTCAGGCGGCAACATGAGCCCATACTGGACGCAGCAGTTTATCAGTCCGTAAGCTGTTTAATATCGCAGTATAACCTAACGAGCATTGCACCGTATCTTAACGGTCAATGCTCGTTTCGTTTGATTCATTCGTATGCAGCTTTCGATAGGAGCCAGGCGATTCGCCAGTCATTTTCTTGAATGCCTTCGTAAAATGATGAATATCCGCAAAACCGCAATATTCTGCGATTTCCTCCAGACGCAGCTCGGATGAGACAAGCAGCTCCTTCGCGTGAGCGATGCGCAGCTCCAGCAAGTAGCGATGAGGCGGAACGCCGAATTGCTCGCGAAACTTGGCGCTAAACCTGGATGGAGATAAGTTCGCACGCTTTGCCATTTCATTCACCGTCAGATGCTCGGACAGATTGAAGGAAAAGAACGATGTGATCCAATTCAGCGGTTGAGGTGCTGCTTTCTCCGCTTCCTTCAAGTCCGTGTGATCTTCCAGTATCGCCAGAATGACATCGGTCGCCAATGCTTGCGCACGAAGCTGCATGATCGGATCGCGGTGCTGCCAGCATTTGACCATTTCAATAAATTTATCCCGCAGCACAATCGGCTTCTTCGGCGTCAGCTTAACAGGAATGTTGACTCCATTGAAATCATTGAGCTTCGGCTGCAGGAGATGCGCATAGGCGGTTAAGTCTGTCTGTCCACCCCTTGTTGGGAACCGCTCTTCCCTGAGCTCGTCGTAGAAGAAATCGAGATGAACGAAAGGCGTGATCGTATTCGTCCGTCCCTCCAATACGACCAAGCTCTCCGGTTGAACAAGACAAAACTCGCCGCTCCCGAATTCATAAGGCACGCCGTCAACTGTAAACAAGCATGAGCCTTCTTGAAAATACACAATTAAATAATCGAGCAGCCTGCGCTCCGGATACGTCCACGGTTTGCGTATGGCAAAATCCCCTTCCCGTATGTACGGAACGATTGGGCGCTTCGCCATCATTTCGGATAAATACATCATCTTGTTACGCTCCCCTCCTGAAGCTATGCTCTCTCTATTGTAATAAACACAGTTGTTTTTGACAAAAAGGATAAGATATCGGAACAAAGAAGCTGAAACCGTTCAAGCGCTATAATAGGATCATATTGCATGCGAGTATGAAATAAGGGAGCGATAATGATGGAAGCAAATACGAACCTGGCTCAATTGCCAACTTTAGCAGAGGACTATGAACTTTCGGCGGAGCAAATCGCGTCGTTTCAGAAGAACGGCCATATTTTTCTAAAAAATGTACTGAAGCCGGAAGAAGTGGACATTTATGAACCGATTCTCGAAGGTGTCGTCCGCGAACACAATAATCAGACGAAGCCTGTCGAAGAGCGCGACACCTACGGCAAAGCATTCATACAAATTACGAACTTGTGCGAAATGAGCGAATCTGCGAAGCGTTTCGCATATGCGAGACGATTTGCCAAAATCGCAGCTGAGCTGATGGGTGTAGATGGCGTGCGCTTGTACCATGACCAGGCGCTGTTCAAAGAACCAGGCGGCGGTCATACACCGTGGCATCAGGATCAGACGTACTGGCCGCTCAGCAACAACAAATCCATTACGTTGTGGATGCCGCTCGTTCCGGTCTCCGAAGAAATCGGCTCCATGACGTTCGTCGACGAGTCGTACCAAAGCGGTTACTTGAGCCGACAAGATATTTCCGATGAATCGCATAAGACGATCGGCTCCTATGTAACTGGCAAAGGGCTGCCGACGACCAACTATGGTGCGATGGATGCAGGAGATGCGACTTTCCACGCTGGCTGGACGATTCACTCCGCTCCAGGCAATCCGTCGGATCGGATGCGCGAAGTAATGACGATCATCTATATCGCAGACGATATGATCGTTGCCGAACCAGATAGCAATGCACGCAGAAGCGACCTCAATAGCTGGTTCCCAGGCATCAAACCAGGCGAGCTTGCTGCTTCCCCACTTAATCCGGTTTTGTATAACAAGAACGCATAAGCCTTACGACTATGAAGAGCTCTTTCTGTTCACGCAGAGAGAGCTCTTCTTCTCTATCAATCTCTTATGGTAAAATAGAAGTCCAGCGCTTACCGAAATAGGAGATTGATTACTTATGGAAACAAATACAGGTTATGAAACAAGATCCGCGGCCAGCTACGAGCGGAACAGACAGACACGTAAGAAAGGATTATCCGTACCGCTGTTTCTCTTCATCTGGGTTCTTCTCATTGGTTCCGGCTTGCTCGGAACGATCTGGTATGCAGGCAAGCTCAAGCAGAACTTAACCGATCAGGTCAACCTACAGACCGCACAGCAGATTACCGCCATGCAGGCTGATTATAAGAAGCAGTTGGATGAGCTTACGACGAATTTCAATGGGGAGCTTGGTAAAATTCAGAGTAAAGTCGATGCACTGAACGAGCTGCTCGAGTTCTCCAAAGACAATATGAGCAGCAAAACCGATAACAGCAACAAGCTGTACAGCCAAATTGCCGAAGTGAAGAAACAGCTGAATGAGCTGAAGAAAAGTTTGGATGTGCTCAAATAATGACGGCCAAACAATTAAATCGGCTCATGTTAGTGTCGCTTGCCCCTTTTATCGGCATGATGATATGGCTGCTTGGCACGAACCTGTCCTTTGAGCTGACGGACTCCGCCTTCCCGAAGGATACTGCTATGCGTGCTTCCATTCCAGAGGGGACGAATACAGTCATAAGCGGCCTCGATCAAGCGAAGGCGATGGCCTTACATACCGCTTCTTCGATTAAGAAGAGCGTGAAGCAGTACCATGCCATGAATGAGAATTTGAATGTTGTCGTCGTGTTGACCCGCTCCCAGCTAGGTCGTCCGGCGCTTATCTATGACCGCCGCATTACGCGCAAGATCGGCTCACCGGTTCAACAGGTGCAATCCGACAAGCTGACTGCGCAGCTGTTCACGATTAATGCGCAATATTTCAGCGGCTATGCCATGAAGGTGAAGCTGAAATCATCGAAGGGTATGAAGATGGTGCTCGGCAATGACAAATATGGCAGCGCCGAGACGACACTGTCTGCTGTGCGGAGATACAATGCGATCGCGGGCGTGAATGCCGGAGGTTTCGCTGACCAAGCAGGCAAACGGTATCCACTCAGCACAACGGTGCTGAATGGTCAGTATCTCGGTGGCTTCCAGCCATCGGAGAAAGATCTCTTCTTCGTCGGAATTAATGAGAGCCTGAAGCTCGTTGGCGGCAAAGTAACGGATCAGAGTGATCTCGATGCGAAGAAGCTGAAGTTCGGTGCTTCCTTCGTACCTGTGCTCATGAAGAACGGCGTACCCATGCCGATTCCAGCCAAGTGGCAGACTAGCCCTTCCCGCGCTCCGCGCACCGTTATCGCGAACTACAAGGATAACCAACTGCTCTTCCTTGTCATCGACGGTCGCAACGAAGCAGGCAGCTCCGGCGCAACGCTGGAGGAGATGCAATACTTGCTCGCACGATTCGGAGCAATCGACGGCTACAACCTTGACGGCGGCGGGTCTTCGTCGCTCATCTTCAACGGACGCATCATTAACCATCCGGCTGACGGCACGCTGCGGCCTCTGCCGACGCACTTTTTGTTTTTCAAATAATGGGAGTAGGCTGTCCGAGCAAATCTGGGCAGCCTTTATCTTCTAGCAAGGATTGAATGATTGGTTCAAGTTCGGATGGGTCCGTCGTTGTTTCGTATCTGCCATGCAGCTGACCATCCGGAGTAATCAAGAACTTGGTGAAATTCCACTTGATTCCTTCACCAGCGTAAATGTCAGGATATTTTTCACTTACAAAGTTTTGCATCATTTGACCATCTGGCGTTCGAGGATCGAAACCTTGAAAGGGAGCCTGCTCTGTTAAAAATGGAAACAACGGATGTGCCTGCTCGCCCCTAACCTCGACTTTTTCAAACAACGGGAACGTCACTCCAAAGTGATTCTCACAATACTCCCGCACTTCCGGGTTACTCCCTGGCTCTTTCGCGTTGAATTGGTTACAAGGAAATCCGAGAACTTCAAACCCTCGCTCTTTATAACTTTCGTACAGCTCTTGGAGACCAGCGAATTGGCGAGAATAAGCGCATCTACTGGCCGTGTTGACAATGAGAAGAACTTTGCCTCGGTATTCGGAAAGCTCAATCGAGCCGCCAGATATGGTGTTCACTTGAAAATGGTATATAGACATGAGTAGCTCCCTCCCTATTCCGTTCGTTCAGCTATTACAATAACACATGAAATTCTATTGAAATAATATATAAACCGAATAAATTTTATAGGAAAACCTAATAAAAAACGTCTTAAACGGCTTAAATAAAAAAACCTCCAGCTCCGCCCTTTCAGGCAGAACCGGAGGTTTTCTTCTATTACAGGCTAATGACTCTGCCAGTAGCTTGCGATTCAAATGCTCCAAGAATAACGGCTAGCGATTTGCGGCCTTCTTCACCGGAAATGCTTGGCTTCGTCTTCGTTACGATCGAGTTGATAAACGCATCAACAACGCCGCTCGATTCTTGCTTGTCGTTTGTGCTAATCGCGCCAACGTTGTAACGCTCAACTGTGCCGTTGCGCAGCTCAACGATGATTTGATCATGCGGGTCTGTGCCGATCTTCAGAACGCCGTTCTCGCACCAGAACACTGTGCTGTTGTCTTCGCCTTTGTAGTAAGTCCAGCTCGCAACAAGCGTACCGATTGCGCCGCTCTTCATGCGAAGGAGGCAAGTAGCGTTATCGTCTACGTCTGTGCCTTCTTTGTCCAGCGTACCGATGTAGCCCGTTACTTGAGCGACTTCGTCATCAAGCAGGTAACGGATGAGGTCGGATTTATGTACACCGAGATCACCCATAGCGCCCATAATCGCTTCCGGCTTGCGGAAGAACCAGCTGCCTTTACCGTCTACGCTCCAGCCTTCCGGACCTGGGTGGCCGAACGACGTGCGGAATGTAAGAACGCGGCCAAGCGAGCCATTATTAAGAATTTCTTTTGCCTTCACGTGAGGAGGCATCAAGCGTTGGTTGTGACCAACCATCAAGTAAACGCCGTTCTTGCTTGCAGCTTCGATCATCGCAGCCGCTTCTTCGTCAGTCGAAGCCATTGGCTTCTCAACCAGAACATGTGCGCCAGCATTAGCTGCTGCGATTGTTACTGGAGCGTGAAGGTAGTTAGGCGTACATACGCTAACTGCGTCTGGTTTGACTTTGCTAAGCATTTCTTCATAGCTTGCGAATGCTTCTGCGCCGTATTTCTCTGCGAGCTCTTGAGCGCGCTCGATAACCGGGTCAACGAAAGCGACGAATTCTACGTTTGGATTTGCTGCGTACTCAGGAATGTGACGACGGATTGCAATTGCGCCGTTACCTACAACGGCTACTCTAACTTTACTCATGATAGCGTATATCTCCCTTAATCAAATGATGGATTTAAGCTTTGTGCCCGTTCTCACGGAGCCAGTTGATGCTCGTTTGTACCGATTCAAGCGGCGGGTTCGCACATCTGTCTTGCTCGACAACGATCCATTCCACGTTTGCTTTATTTGCTGCTGCGATAATATCGTTCAGCGCGAGGTCACCGTTGCCAAGCTCGACGGTATCGATTTGCTCGCCTGGGTTGCCTTTGCGGAAGTCTTTCAAGTGAAGCAGCGGCAAGCGGCCTGCATACTTCGCGATATAAGCGATTGGATCTTGGTTCGAATATTGTACCCAGCCGATATCCATTTCCACTTTCAACAGGTCAGCTGCAACCTTCGTGTACATCGCATCAAATACGAATTCGCCGTCAATCTTCAGCGCAAATTCGAAATCATGGTTATGGTAGCAGAATTCAATGCCTGCTTCATGGAACTTTTTACCGAAATTCTCTAGCTTCGTGATCAGATCGCGCCAGAACGCTTCGCCGCCGGCTACCATCTCAGGGGAAACCCAAGGAAGGATCGCATAACGCGCGCCGATTGTTTTCAAGTACGCGATTTCGCCTTCAATATTCTCTTCAAGCTGCTGCAAGCCAACGTGGCTGCCGAAGCCTTCAATGCCAAGTTCATTAAGCAATGCTTTCATTTCTTCAGCAGGAATGTCACCATATCCAGCAAACTCAACGCCCTCATAACCCATAGCCGCTACTTGACGAAGCGTGCCTTTAAAATCTTGAGCCAACTCGTCACGCAGTGTGAATAATTGCAAACCGATTTTCACGATTAATCTCTTCCTTTCGGGACGGTTTAGCTAGCGCTCCTGATGAAACGCATAGCAACTGTAAGTTTACCAATCTGACACTCATTATAGTAGAATTTGAGTGCTTTCGAGATGTATTATATAACAATAACATGTACAATCTTGCTACAAAATGAGGTGGAACAATTGTTATCCGAAATTATGAGCTGCAGCTACTCGTATCACACTCAACCCTTCCAAATCACGAACCACGGGAGTCTGCGTGCCTATCTCTTCCGCTTGCAAACCGAAGGCACTTGCGAGGCGCTCGTGGACGGACGAATGCAGCGCATCGAAGCTGGCGACCTGCTTCTCTTCAGGCCTGGCGATGCCTACCATCTGAATGTTATCGCACCGAATAGCGATGCGGAGAATGGGGCAGCCCAGATACATAGCAACGCTAGCGTCAAAAGCGGAGACTACTACGTGATCTGTCGCGGCAGCTGGCTTGATGAGTGGTGGAGCCGAAAGGAGCGCCCCCGCAAAGTGAAAGTCGTGCCAGACGAGCGTTGGCTATCGATTTGGCAGGCTCTTATTCTAGAGAAACGGCGCTTTGAAGCGGAGGATACAGAGCTCGCCGACTACTTGCTCCGCGCACTCTGCCTCGGTCTAGATCGAGCGATTACGACGCAATCCGACCTACAGGGCAAATCCTTCATCGCGACCCGAATGAAGAACTTTATCGACGAGCATGCAGCTGATTCTTTCAGCGTGTCCGATATTGCTAAACATGTGGGCTTAAGCGTCTCGCGCACCGTTCACCTTTTCAAGGAATGCTATGGCATGACCATCATACAGTATACCCAAAATGTCCGCTTATCCATGGCGATCGAACGAATCAAGTACAGCACAATGACCTTGGAACAAATCGCCGAAACATGCGGCTTCGGCAGCTATTCTTACTTTTACCGCGTGTTCCGGCAGAAGTATGGCGTGTCCCCGGCTGTTTACCGCATCCAATAATGAGTTGAGGCCCCTCCCTTGGGTAACACTATGTCAAAATGGTGCAGGAGGGCGGCGGGCAGCTTGCGATTTAAAGATGTGTTCTCCATTATTGGGCCTTCGATGGTCGGGCCGTCCAGCTCGCATACGGCGGGAGCGGTACGCATCGGTCTTGTCGCGAATCAGCTGCTTGGCTCCGCTCCGGAGCGGGCAGAAATTCTGTTCTACGGCTCGTTCGCGGCGACCTATCAAGGGCATGGCACCGATATTGCAATTGTGAGTGGCCTGCTTGGATTCGCAACCGATGATAGACGAATTCCGGAAGCTCTTGCTATAGCCGAAGCGAGCGGTGTTGAAGCTATTTTCGGGCAAGGGAAAGGTCTGTTCTCTCATCCGAATACGGTAAAGCTTCTGCTCGAAACGAGTGTTCCGAAGCTGAGGAAGCTGTCGCTTGTCGGCACATCTATAGGGGGAGGCAACATCGAGATCGTCGACTTGAATGAGTTTGCGGTGAAGATAACCGGCAACTATCCGACGCTCGTTATTCTGCATAAGGACAGGCCCGGTATCATTGCAGATGTCACCTCACTGCTGGGTGCCGAAGGGGTCAATATCGGCCATATGTCCGTCGACCGCAAAGGCAGAAGTGGCGAGGCACTGACCGTGCTCGAGCTGGACGGTATGCTGCCCGACTCAATTATCGGTGAGCTAAGGAGTATCGATCATGTGCAGGAGATCTCCAAGATTGATCTTAATTCAGTGTAAGCGAGGCGAATGATTGCGATGAACTTTCGAACGCTGGCTGAGCTCGGCGCGCTCTGTGCGGAGCGCGGCTTATCCATTGGCAAGCTGATGTTGGAGGAACAGAGCGCAGAATCCGGCAGATCGCAGCAGGATGAATTCAGCAAAATGTCCGCCTACTACGACGTCATGAAAGAGGCGGTGCAGCGTGGCCTTCATGAGAATACAACGTCGCGGAGCGGGCTGACCGGCCTTGATGCGCAGCGCGTCGTCGCCCATCGGCAGCACGAAGAGGCATGCCTCGGCGAGCATGCCAGCAACGCGATGGCGTATGCTCTAGCCGTTTCGGAGGTCAACGCCTCGATGGGCCGCATCATTGCGACGCCGACCGCCGGCTCCTGCGGCATCATCCCAGGCGTATTCGTCAGCAGCCAGGAGCGCTTCGGATGGGACGATGAGCGCCTCGTTTACGGCTTGTTCGCGGCAGGCGCCATCGGCTACGTCATCGCGAACAATTCGTTCGTTTCTGGCGCAGAGGGCGGCTGCCAAGCCGAAGTCGGCTCCGCCATCGGCATGGCGGCAGGCGCGCTCGTCGAGCTGCGCGGCGGCACGCCTGCCCAGGCGATTCACGCGGTCGGACTCGCGCTCAAGAACACGCTCGGCCTCATCTGCGACCCAGTCGGCGGCCTCGTCGAGATTCCGTGCATCGTGCGCAACGGCTTCGGCTCAGTGTCCGCGCTCGCCGCCGCGGATATGGCTCTTGCCGGCGTCCGCAGCGTCATCCCGTCGGACGAAGTGATTCAAGTGATGCTCGAGGTCGGCTCCGCGATGCCGGAGATCCACCGCGAGACAGCAGGCGGCGGCCTAGCAACAACGCCAACCGGCCGCAAAATTATGAAAGAGCTCCGGGAACATAAGAAAACCTCATCGTAGCTAGGAAAAAGCGACACCGTTAATAAGCGGTGCCGTGCGTAGTGATAAGAGGGGTACGATGTACCCCTCTTTGGGTGTTTTCGCAGGTTTTTCGCTCAAGAAGGGTACGGAGTACCCTTCTTTGGATATTCTCGCTGGTTTTCCACTCAAGAGGGGAACGGAGTACCCTTCTTGTATGACTAATAAGTCCACCAAACCAGCTACTTTTCCTCATTTCGCCGATTTCCCACCAGTGTAGTCCAACAGACCAGCTTCTTTTCCTATTTCCACCGGATTTCCACCAATGTAGTCCACCAACCCAGCTTCTTTCACTCATCCCACCGATAACCCACCAATGTAGTCCACCAAACCAGCTACTTTTCCTCATTTCGCCGATTTCCCACCAGTGTAGTCCAACAGACCAGCTTCTTTTCCTATTTCCACCGGATTTCCACCGATGTAGTCCACCAACCCAGCTTCTTTCACTCATCCCACCGATAACCCACCAATGTAGTCCACCAACCCAGCTTCTTTCACTCATCCCACCGATAACCCACCAATGTAGTCCACCACCCCAGCTACTTTCGCCTAACCCCTCGAGCTCCCACCAATGTAGATCCCAACAGGACTCTCTTCTGCTCTTTCTCCTATCCCCCCTCACCAATCCAGCTTCCCAGGGATACATCCTTCCATCAACCTATCCTCTCGGCCAAGAAAACGACGCCTTCAGCCCCATCCGACTCATGTCGATCGACTCCCATCCTAACCCGAAAGCTGGTGATTCCGGCTCCAACCCGAACTGTAGCGCACCGTCACTCGACGATTCGATCACTAGCAGCGGATCCTCATGCAGCGTATGCACATCATAGCGTCCATCCAAATGTTTCCGCCACTCCTCCCAAGCGATCGGGCGATGCCCCCGTTTATCGTCACCATAGATGCCCGTCACCGTCGGCAAGCTCTCGCCATTGAAGTATAAATTGTAATCCGCTTCCTGAATCCGGCGGTCATCAAAGTTAACAAAATGGTACAGCTCCTCACCAGACTCGTACGCAATATTGCGAACGAACGAAATGTCCCGATTCGCTTCACCTGCCATCTCTTGTGTTCCGAACGCCGCCCTCGCCCCGTTGCGGATAAGCAAATTGTTCTCGATCCGATTACCTATCCCTTTGGCGAAAATCACGAACCACAGCGTCCCGCTCCCCCTACTAAACAGGTCGTGAACGACATTATGCGAGACGAGGTAATAGTCGGAGGCATCGTCCAGATAGATACAGAAGCCGTAGGAGAAATAAATACCGCTATGATGGAACCGGTTGTACGTAATCTGGTTGCCGATGCCCGCTCCCCACGACTCAATCATGCCGCCGTCTTGGCTATCCTTCATTACATCCCACACGTTATTGCACGTAATGACATTATTCCTTGTATGGGCAAAATCATAATGATTCTCCCAAGTCACCTTCGTCCCGTAATAAGACTCTTCCATCGCGCCGTAGCGCAGCCCTTTCAGAGAAATGCCATACCGCGGCATCTCATGAATTTCATTATGCGACACTTCGTTCGAGCCGCTCTGATAGAGCTGGATCCCGCTTCCGTGGCCGATCAGCTCGCCGCCACAGCGAATCAGATTGTTCGTGATCACATTGTTCTTGTTCACATCCGACCCCACAACGCTTGCAAAATCCCCGTCTCCAGGGGCAAAACCCATCACATAAACACCGTTATAGCCCAGATGTTCAATGAGATTATCCGCAACCGTATTTCGCTGGCAATATCCATTCAGCACGACACCACTGAAGCCGCTTTGCATAATTCGGCAACCACGCACAGAAATCCCCACTGCATTCTCCATATAAATCAGCCCGTCTCTGCTCTCCATACGCTCGCAGTTCGAGGAAGGCATGCGGTACTGCTGCGCGCAGTCCGAGTAGGCAATCGTCAGCCCTTCGAAGCAGATGCCGGTTACCGGGTTGTCCGCCGATTCCCCGTACAGCTCAATTACCCGCCGTACCGTCGGTACAATAATCGACTGCTCTGCGATTGGCAGCTGCCGAGGATAATAATAGAGCATGCCTTCGGCTTCATCACAGTAGAATTCACCGGGTTCAGTGAGCAGCTGCAGCGTCCCCTGAATCCGATAGCGCGAGCCGCGGTCGATCCCCCACGGGGCAGGCTCGGCGAACGAGATCTCCAACGCGATCCAATCGATCTCCGCGATTGTCTTCATCTCCGTGAACCAGTTCCACTCTCCTTCCCCCGGCCAAATATGTACCTGCGCCCCCGCATCCGGTATAACGTCCGGCAAGTCGCCTTCCGCGAACCGGAAGCCGCGCCTGTCATCGCGCCCCGCTTTCCCGGCAGCCGCGATATAGCCCGCCTTCGGCCAACGCGCCTTCACCGCTCGCATACCATTCTCATAAAGCGTGTGAACGACCGCACTTGCACTTGCACTTGCACTTGCACTTGCACTCGCACTTGCACTTGCACTTGCACTTACACCATCCAGCCGAGCACGATAAATTCCATCGCGATAGCACTCCCAACAAGCGCCGCCCAGCACCTTACCGCCAGCGATGCACGCCTCTTCCCCAGGCACGGTTCGATACGTCACCGAAATGCCGGCCGCTCTTCCCCCATCTCTCGAATCGAACCTTAATGGCGCAGCAAGCTCATACACACCGCCACCAATCCACACGGTGATGTTCTCCGCGTACCCACCAGCCAGCTTCGCACGCACCAGCTCTTTAGCCCGCCCAATGGTACGCACCGCTTCTCCGGCAGAAGCGCCGCCGCCCCTGTCATCGCCACTCTCGACCGATACATAGAACTCCACTCGTACTCCTCCCTCCACATTTCCACGCGTTCGCAATAGAAAAGGAGGCACAGGCGCTCTCGCCACCCATGCCTCCTCGCATCACATGCTTTTTAATCTCTGCTTCTTTTTAGTCTTATTTCTATTCAGCCTTATTTCTTTTCACGCCCTACTTACTTCAACCCTTGCTTCTTCAAGAACTCATCCCACTGCTTCTGAATCTCTTGGTCAATCTTCTCTTGACCAGCAGCTTTCAGCTTCTCGAGATATTTTGGAATGATCTCATTCGGATTGACCGCACCTGTCTCAAGCGCCGGACCGTACTCATTATTAACTGCTGCCGTATTCGCAAGCTCCGACTTAATCGGATCTTGGTTGACGGAGAAGCCATATGACGCCGCTACCATTGCGCTGTTGTTCAGATCGATCGTCTTCTGCCATACATCCGCTGTTTGCGGTGCTTTCAAGTATGCATTAAACTGATCACCGAATACCCAGTCTACGTTCGGCGCATAGCCCGAATCCTTGATCGGCTCGATGTAATTCTCGTCTTTCTTCGTGTAGTGCTTACCTTCAATACCGTAGCAGATCAAGTTGTACAGGTATTTATCCGTGCTGAGCAGGTTAATGAACATGAGGGCGCGCTCAGGATTTTTAGATGTTTTACTAACGACTTGCATTGCGCTCGCAATACCCGTGAAGTACGTATCGGAAATCGGTGCGTACACCACTTCGTTGCCGCCATTGTTGTTCATTTCATCCATTTCGCCGCCAGGCTTCGTCGTAAATTCGATGCCTACTGCCACAGTACCCTTTTTCTTCAGATCCCCGAAGTTTTTCAAGATCGGAGCATCGTCGTTGATGTAACCCGCATCGTACCATCTGTGCAGCGTTTCATAGTATTCTTTCTTTGTGTTGATTTGCTCTTCACCGGTGAGGATCGTATAGTTCGGGTCATCCTTCTTGTAGGAGACTGCTAAACCATCGGTACCAACCCAGCCCGGATCCGTGTAGAAGCCCAATGAATTCTGGCCAAGACCGAACGGAACGATGCCAGGCTCATTGTCCTTAATTTGTTTCAGGAATGGCTCGATGTCTTTGTACGTATGGATTGTGCTAATATCGAGGTTATATTTGTCGGCAAAACGTTTCTGAATGACCAAGCTCTTCGTCTTCGCTGCAACTTGATACACAGGGAAGCCGTACACTTTACCGTCATTGGCTTTCATGTCCGGCCAGAACTTATCTGGAATGTTCGCACGCGCTTCTGGAGCATATTTATTAATCATGTCGTCTGTCAGCTCAAGCAGCGCACCTTTATCGATATTCGCTTGATAGCTAAGCAGCCAATACTTCGAGCCCCATGCGACGTCGAACTCTTCGCCGGAAGCCATAGTCGTATTCATCTTCGGATCATATTCATCGAAAGAGAGCGGTTTCAAATCAACCGTAGCGTTGATCTTCTCCTTCAAGTACTTATTCACTTCATCATTCACCAGTGACAGATCAGGACCAGACGGATTGCTCGGATAGTAGAACGTCAGCTTCACTTCAGGGAGCTCTTCCTTCACCGGCTCTGTTGTCGTATCTGCCGCGTTATTCGTCGTATCCGCAGCGGTATTGGTCGACGTGTTCGATGTATCCGCCGCCGTATTCGTCTTGCCATCATTGTTTGTGCTTGAATTATTGTTGCTGGAGCAGGCTGCGATAATGCCGAAACATAATAGGACAAGACATAGTTTGTAGATAGCCCCGGATAATTTCAATTTCATGAACGACACACCTCTCAATTTTAGTTAACCCCATACCTTTTAATTAATCAAGTACAAACCGCAATCGTTATCCCTCACCTCCCTTCATAGCCGATCACGCCGTCATTATCCTTTCAGTGAACCAACCGTGATGCCCCGGACAAAATACTTCTGGAAGAACGGGAAGATAACCAGCATCGGCCCACCGGCCAGAATCGCCATCGCCATCCGTACAGACAGCGTCGGAAAGTTCGCGAATTGCAGCTTATCTGCCGCTTCCGCGAGCGGAGAATTCGCCAGAAACTCGATTTGCGACAGGATGCGTACGAGCAGCAGCTGCAGCGGTACATATTTGTCATTGTCGATGAACAGAAGCGCTGTAAACCAATCATTCCAATAGGCGAAAGAGATGAACAATCCGAGCGTTGCCAAAGCAGGCGTCGACAGTGGCAAAATCATCTGCAAGAATATCCGTGTTTCGCTCGACCCATCCACCTTGGCGGACTCAATGATCTCCATCGAGATTTTGTCCAGGAAGCCTTTCATAATGAGAATGTTGTACGGGCTGAGCAGCAGCGGAATGATGAGTGCGCCGAGCGTGTTCTTGAGGTGAAAATACTGCGTCATCAGGATATAGAAAGGGATCAAGCCGCCGTTGAACAGTAGGGTGAAAAACACATAGAACGTAAGCGGACGTTGATAGCGGAAGTCCCGCCGAGAGATCGGATAGGCGGTTAACGCAGTAAGGAACAAGGCAACGACCGTACCGATCACCGTAATTAGGATGGTGACGCCGTAACCGCGAAGCATGATGTTCGGCTCCTTGAAGACGATTCGGAACGCCTCGAAGCTCACTTCATGCGGAATGAACCGATACCCGTATTGAACAAGACTGTTCTCAGATGAGATGGATACGGCAATGACGAGCAGGAAAGGCACCGTGATGAGCGCACATACGATGATGAAGAAGGCGTTAATGAACCAGTTGGCACGTCGGCCCTGTTTAGTTAGCGGCATAGCATGTATTCCTCCTAGAATAAAGAGCTCTCCTTATCAACTCTGCGTACCAGATAGTTCGCCGAGACAATCGTCACGAGACCAACGACGGATTGCAGGAATCCAACAGCTGCGCCCGAGTTGATGTCGCCGAGCTTCGTCAGCGCGCGGAACACATACGTGTCGATAATGTCTGTCGTCGGAAAGTTCATCCCTACATTGTTCGGTACAAAATAATGCAGGCCGAAATCGCCTCTGAAAATATTGCCAAGTCCCAGAATGAACAATATGATAACGAGCGGCTTAAGCAGCGGCAGCGTGATCCGGAGCATCATCTGCGGCCGAGAAGCCCCGTCCAATCTGGCAGCCTCATAGTACTCGCTGTTTATCCCAAGTATCCCGGCGTAGTAGACAAGTGTAGAGAATCCGACGCCTTTCCATACGGCTACCAGAGGAAGGATGAATATCCATGGCTTCGTCTCGAAATACCATTTATGCGGCGATAGGCCAAAGGTTTGGAGAAGATTGTTCATATACCCGCTCTTATGCTCCAGGAAGGCATAAGCGATATACCCAACGAGCACGAGTGAGATAAAGTACGGCAGAAACATCGTCGTCTGGTAAATTTTCACCATCCGGCCCGATACTTCATTAAGAAGTAGTGCGAAGAGTAGCGCTGCAAGCGTGCCCAGTATGATATAAGCAAAGTTGTAGAGCAGCGTGTTCCGTATAATGCGCAGCGCATCCTGCGACTTGAATAGGAACTTGAAGTTGTCGAGACCAACCCATCTGCTTCCGAAGATGCCTTGGTCGTACCTGAAAAACTTGAAGGCAAGAATTAAGCCGACCATCGGGATATAGCTGATAAGCAGTTTGTACACAATCCCCGGGATCGCTAGCATGAGCAGTTCTCGATTTTTGCGCAAATAAATCCATTCTCTCTTGAGCCATCTCCCGGTAAGGGACCAAAATTTCATAACGGATGACCGCCTCCTTCTGACACTGATCATGCCATGGCATCCTCTATAACGGATAGAATACGATCTTCGAAAAGCTGTAACGACGGCATGTAAAATGTTCGAATTTATGCAGATAAACGCAAAAAGACCGCCGTTCTCACTTTAGTTTCGTGAGAATCGGCGGCCTCGTCTTGCGGACCTGCCCCGTTATGAGATCGACTTCTTCATCCGATATTCCTTCGGCGTGCTTCCGAACTTCCCTTTGAACAAACGGAAGAAATAGCTCGGATTCGCATAACCGCATTTTTCCATAATCTCGATGACGGTATAATCGTCATTCTCGAGCAGCTGCTGAGCGTGCCGGAGCCGGACATCGTTCATATACTCGGTAATGGAGACGCCTGTGCTGTCCTTAAACAGCTTACCGATATATGCTGAGGTGAGCTTGACGGTCGAAGCGATAGACTGCTGGCTCAAATTAATATCCGCATATTTCTGCTCAATCAGCTCTTTGATCGTCTCCAATATCATATCATTGCGTTCCATGCTGGCAGGCCGCTGTCCTTCGCAAATCTTCGCGCAGAGCGAGAGCAGCGTAATGTACATCTCTTCCAGCGATTCTTTTTCCTCGGTTAAATGTGTTGCATATTCGAGATCGACATCTAGTTTAATGAGCCGATTGTTCGCAATTTCAACCGCCGCATTCTTCATTGCCCAAGCCAGGTTGGACAACGCACGGAGCATGTCGTCGTACTGGAACCTCGCCAGCAACGTGAACGCCTTCTCCAGCTCGCTGCCTGCCTCGGACATTTGCCCCTTCTTCAGCGCTTCGGTCAGCCTCCGTTCGATGATGTCGGGAATGACGGTCTGCTTGTTAGTCAAATTAGGTTGCACTTGATCCGACGTAATGATCGCTTTGTTACCCACGATAATTTTGTACATACAGAGCTGTTGCGCCTGATTATATGCAGTTGAGATATAAGGGAATTGCTGGAACGGATCGCTGACTCCGCATGAGAGGGACAGATTATAATAATGCTCGATCGTTTGCTGGATTTCACTGATAAGCGGCACGACCTGCCCGAAATGAACCTTCTCGTCCTCTACCCCTCTAGAGACGATTAGAACGACATGATCGCCCCTCACCTCCACCGCCTCGCAAGGATAGCTGCGCGACATCATTTCGTGAGCGATATTGACGATTGCGAAGCTATACATTTTCTTCGCAGTGCCAGTCGTACTTTGGTCGAACGAAGCGTAATTATCGATCCGCAGCACGCACACGACAATTTCGTCGGATACCGATATTTGCAGCCCATGCTTCTGGATGAGCTCCAACATATCATGATGCGTAAACAGGCTGCTGTCGGTCAGAAACTTGCGCAAATAATATTTGTTCACAATCTGCTCTGAGCTAATCTCCTGCAGCTTATGGCTCAGGCGCATATAGTTGTCGCTCATGAGATGGAATTCATCGCCTTCATACGTCGTCTGAGCCTGACCGCCGCCTTGCTTGTCAGGCTGTTGGAGCCGAATACGCCGCAGCATCCGCTCAATCGGCGTGTAAAGCTTGTACGACAGCCAAATCGAGATGCCGATTGCGATAAGGAGAAATACGACCGCGATGACGATCGACTTTATCCGCGTTTCTCTAACATCCTTCATTAGCTTGTCATAGGATTGAACATAGATGATTGTCCAATTGCGAACGCCATCGTCCATATACGAGATGAGATTCCTCTGCCCGTTAATTTGGCCGACGACGAACCCGGATGCCTTGTTGCTCGCTGCTTTATCCTTGGCGATGAGCTGCTTGATTTGTTCCTTCTCCGTCACGCCAGCAGAGGCTTGCTTCAGATCCGAGGAATAGAGCTGCCCGTCTTGGTCAGCGATATAGATCTCTCCGCCTTCCTGGCTGCTCACCGCATCCATCTTCTTCAAGCTGTTAAACACCCAGTCCGACTTAATATAGAGAATGATGGCGGATTCTGATCGTGAGAACGGTTTCAAAGAATTCGTGACGAGATACGCAAAGACGTCGATTTGCCCATCTTCTCTTTCGAGGCTGACCGGTATTAATCGTGAAGTGGAGTGAGGCTTGTTCGGATCAAACAGCCAGGAGCGTATTTTCGCTTTCGTTATGCCGCCATCGAGCAGAAAAGCAGTCGATGTCGCATAGATTTCATTTTGCGTGTGATTGTATACAGCGATGGAATGCAGGAAGGATGAACTGTCCAAGTAGCTCGATAGCCGGCTGTATCCGCGGATCCAGTCCATTTTCGGAAGCTTCTGGTCAAACAGCATTGCGGCAATCTGATTGTCCTTATTCACGTAGTTCGATAAGTGGCTTATGATTTCGTTCATGTAGGAGAGATTATATTGAATCTGTGACAGCACCTTCAGGTTGGACTGCTCCTGATTGCGCCGGACTGATTGCTCCAGCACGTAGGTGTTGACGAGTGTAAGCGCGATGAGGACGATTACCATCGATAACATAATGGAGATTAATACGCGCTGCAGGTACTTCTTTGACTTATAAATGCCAAAACCTTTCATGCAAGCTCCCCTTCCGTTAGCTTCTATGGCATAGCTTTATTATGTCATTAGAGGAGCAAGACTTCTATACCCAAGCCGGCCCTAGTTTCTTTACGCCGGACATTTTTTTCTTTATAATTGACCATTAAAGAGGTGTAGTATGATTATAATTAAAACTAAAGAAGAAATCGAAAATATGCGCAAAGCAGGAGAAATTCTTGCTGCTTGCCACCGCGAGATAGCGGGTATGATTAAGCCTGGCATTACAACGAATGAGATCGATCAATTCGTCGAAAAATTTCTTGAGAAGCAAGGCGCAACGCCTGAGCAGAAAGGGTACAAAGGATATGCTTACGCGACATGCGCTTCCATCAATGACGTGATCTGCCACGGCTTCCCTTCGGCAGCTCCGCTGAAGGACGGCGACATCGTTACGATTGATATGGTTGTCAATTTAAACGGTTGGCTGGCTGATTCCGCATGGTCCTATGCGGTCGGCAACGTCTCCGAACAGGCACAGCGCTTGCTTACGGTGACAGAGGAGTCCATGTATAAGGGTATCGAACAAGCGGTTGTCGGCAACCGGATGGGCGATGTGTCGAATGCGATTCAGAAGTATGCGGAAGAGAGTGGCTTCTCGGTCGTTCGCGAATTCATCGGTCACGGCATTGGCCGCGACATGCACGAAGAACCGCAAGTGCCGCATTACGGACCTCCCGGTCGCGGCATTCGGCTGAAAGCTGGCATGGTCATGACGATCGAGCCGATGCTCAACACCGGAGCTTGGCAGAGCAAGATCGACAGCGACGGCTGGACCGCACGCACAATCGATGGCGGACTCTCCGCGCAGTATGAGCATACCATTGCAATTACGGAAGACGGTCCGATTATCCTGACGAAGCAATAAGAAAGAAGCCTCAAGTCTCCCAACCAGCTGCTGCCGGTTAGAAACTTGAGGCTTTTTTGCGCCTTAGCGACAAACGAATGCACTTTCCGCCTTAGCTTAACTAAAACATTTCTCAATAAGCGCCATCCGAATATACAAACCGTTCACAGCTTGTCTGAAGTAAGCCGCCCGCGGGTCCTGGTCCACATCTGGGTGGATTTCGCCAGCACGCGGAAGCGGATGAAGAATCATCGCCTTGTCTTTCATCGTATCCAGCAGATTCCGGTCGATAATATATTTGCCCTCTGCCTTGGTATACTCTTCTGGCGACGGGAAGCGCTCCTTCTGAATTCTCGTCTGGTAGAACACATCCGCCGTCTTTGCAAGGCCCTCCAGATCCGCCGTTTCCTCATAGGAAATGCCCTTCTCATCCAAGTACTGCAACACATACGAAGGGATACGAACATTGTCTGGGGAGATGAATGAAATATGTACGTTGCGGTAATTCGCCAGCAGGTAACTTAACGAATGGACCGTCCGACCATAGGTCAAATCGCCGATCATTGCGATATGGACGCCATCGATGCCGCCGAACTCCTTCTCAATCGTGTATAGATCAAGTAATGCCTGCGTCGGATGCTCCCCCGAACCATCTCCTGCATTGATGACAGGCACCGTAGATACGGCAGCCGCACGCTTCGCCGCACCAATATCCGTATGCCGCATGACGATGAGATCGCTGTAGCCGGCAATAATCCGGATCATATCTTCAAGCGTCTCGCCTTTGATCGCAGAAGAGAACTGGCTCGCGTTCTCCGTGCCGATTACTCGTCCGCCGAGGCGGTGCATCGCCGATTCGAACGAGAATCGGGTACGAGTGCTCGCTTCGAAGAAAAGCGTACTCATAATTTTGTTTGGGAAGCGCTGCGTTCCACCCTCGCCTGCTACGACCTCCATCGCCTTCGCCGAGTTGAACAGCTGTTCAAGCTCCTCCCGGTCAAACTGCTTCGCGCCAAGTACATGATACAATGATTTCACGGTTTGAAGTCCCCCTTCATTCATGATGACAACAGATGCTCTAGCGTATTATAAGCGAGTTCCTTCGCTCGTTCAAACTGCGAATGAAGCTACAACATTAACCAATAATAAGCTTCTCCTCCGGATAGCGGATATCCGGCTTCTTCTTACCCGAGCTGAACAGCGAGATGAACAGGAACATCCCGATTCGACCGATGAACATGAGAACAATTAGCGTGATTTTGCTTCCGAGATGAAGTGAACCTGTAATGCCCGTCGACAAACCGCAAGTACCGAATGCCGACGTCACCTCGAAGAGGACAGCGGACAGATCAAATTGATGCGACTCCGACATGAACACGGCGAATATACCAGTCAACACAAGCAGCACAGCCAGCGCGAAGAACACGAAGCTCTTAACCGTATCCTCCAGGCTGATGGAACGATTGAACGCCCTCGGTACCCGCTCTCCTCTTGCAAAGCTTAGAATTGCGAGCACAATAATGGCGATCGTCGTCGTCCGAATCCCCCCGCCCATACTGGAAGGACTCGCCCCAATGAACATCAACCCCGAGATGAGAAGCAGCGAGGCATGATGAAGCGACGACACATCCACTGTGGTCAATCCTGCGCTACGGGAACTCACCGATGTAAAGAGCGAATTCATCCACTGCTGATGTAGGGGCATATGGTCGAACGAGTGGCCCGCTTCCGTTAACCAGATGATGATGCCGCCAATGAGCAGCAGAATCGCATGGGTAGACAGCGTCACCTTCGTGAAGAGCGAGAAGCGGAAGCGCTTATTCGTATTACTTCTCCGTCGGCTGCTCACAAATTCCCACAACTCCGCCATCACTGGGAATCCGATCGCCCCCAGAATAATTAGCAGCATCGTGAAGCTCTGAACAAAATAATCTTTTGAATAGCGCAAAAGCGAATCACCGAACAGGTCGAAGCCCGCATTCGTAAACGCAGACACGGAGTGGAACATCCCGTTATACAACGCATTCGAGAGCGAATCCGTATACCCGGTCACATAGAAATAGGTGCCGAACAGCAGCGTGCCCGTCAGCTCAATGGCTAAAGTCAGCACAAGAACCACCCTCATGAGCTGCACAAGTCCCGCCAGCTGGTTCCGGTTCTGGTCAATCATAATGAGCTTACGCTCAAGCAGGCCGATATGCTGCCCCATCAGAAACCAATAGAAGCTGCCAAGCGTCATGATGCCGACGCCGCCGAATTGAAAGGCCGCCATCAGCACGATGGCGCCAAATGTACTGTATGTATCTGTTGTCGAAACTGTTGTGAGGCCCGTTACACTTACGGCACTTGCAGCGGTGAACAGCGCATCAATTAGGGGCAGCTTAACCCCAGGCTTCAAACTAACAGGCAGCTTTAGCAGCAGTGTAAAGACGATGATTCCGATCAAATAAGCCAAAATAATGATTTTGCCCGGAGAGAGCTTCCTTATTATCGTTCTAAGCATCGCAAGTCAATAATTCCTTTCTGGATGAGGACGTATGGATGTTGTTTGCCCAAATTAAGTACAAAAAATCCTCTCTGCATATAGAGAGGATTCACTTCTTCTATCGCTACTAATGATACGGGACTAAATGATACCGGTTTCCTTCGGTTTCCAAATACTTCTTCACGAACCTCTCGCGCATCATGTCCATGAAGTAGAGCGGATCCGCGATATAGGCTGCCCCCGGTGTCGCAGCTAACGCATTAATCTGCGCTTTGATATCCAGCATCGCCTGTTCAGGAATGTAATAGTCGCCGAGTTGATCATCCATCGCCCATACTAGTACTTCCCTGCAATTACCCGCCTGATGCTGTACCTGCTCCTGCAAACATTGAATCGCATGAAAATTACGTTTCTCCAAATAATAATCAATCAGTGCATTGTTGAGTATCGTCGTTGCAACATCATCCAGCACCAGCATTCGACCATCTTTCTTCGAATCCTCCGGCATCTCGATAATCCCCTAATAAGCATTTGGAAGTACTTCCAGACTATCCCTTATCGTACTTATGTACTATATATATCACATAACATGTCATCCTGCTACAAAATATTGCCCCGCTTACAGCAGCGACACCGCGAGATAAATAGCAGTCCCCCAAATAACGAGCGCAGACACTTTGTTCAGCAGCGATAATATTCGTCCTGATTGATCCATACTGCCAATCATTCGTCCCGCGAGTGCAAGCCCAGTGAACCAAAGCCAAGATACGGCGATACATACAAGCGCAAATGCTATCCTTTCTGCTCCCGAATAGCTCAGCGAGCTCGTCCCAATGACACCGACTGTGTCAAGGATGGCGTGCGGATTAAGCAGCGATACCGATAACGCGAACGCGACTTGCCTCCTTGTATCCAGCTGCTCCGCAGGCTTACCACTTTGCCCGCCACCACTGCTGCGCCAAGTTACCCAGCCCATATAGAGCAAGAATAGGATGCCCACGCCTTGCAGCAACGCTTTCAGCCAGTAGATTCCGAGCACAATCGCAGATACGCCGAACACAGCGAGCGATATGAGCAGCGTATCGCATAGAGCAGCTGCGATGATGACCGGCAGTACACGGTGAAACTGCCGATGGGCTGCTCCCTGATTGAAGACGAACACATTTTGCACCCCAAGCGGTAAAATCAATCCGAATGCTAAAATAAAGCCGTTTATTATTGCGTGAATCATGCTGATAAATACACCTACACTTTTAAAAGAATGAATAAGCCTGAAAATCCTCACTTACAAGGAATTTCCGGCTAACAACAGTGGATTTGTTGCTGCCAAACAGGTCCAGATGGAATAACAAATGCAACACTTTATTTCACGGTTGCCAGCAGTAGGTAAAATGAAAAAACCCTTGAAGATCAAGGGTTACGTGTTAAGTGCAAATGAAAGAAAGATTATTTAATCGCCTCAACATAGATAGAATTCTCAGGGTGGGTATTATCGAAGAGATCCGTATTTCGAAGAACAGGTGAGGCACTTTGACTATAAGCGGATAAATAAACATTCTTAAATCCCGCTTCTTTCAAACTCTGAAACAATTTAGTTTGATTCCACCAATTGATATGGTTACCAGGATATTTATTTTGTATTTCTAAAGAACACTTTGAAACGCAATAATCCAATGCCTGATCATAAGGTAATGTTTTGAATGTGTGTTCAAGCTCTTCATCGCTAATTTTTACAGTATTAGGATCTGCATGCAAACTAGAGGTTTGACCAGCAAAGTGGAACAGGAACACCTGATGTATAGATGCTTCGTTCATAGGTTTGATTATATTAACACGTTCCATTTGTTCTTTAGTACTATAAGTGTCAATCAATTTGTAGAAATATCTATCGTTCTTTTTAAAAGCATTGTATGCCAAATCGATATTGGGAGTTGTTACCCTAAAAGTCCCGCCTTCTTTCAAAATTCTATAGGCCTCATTGAACATATTTTGTGCACTTATATTCGGAATATGCTCTACTGTATGACTGGTGTAAACCACAGAAGCTGAATTACTTTCAACGGGCAACGGAGTATTCTCAAGAAGGTTCCACTGAATATCAACTTGGTTCATCGCATACCAATCACTAGCATAATCTACATTTTGCCATGCGCTATGTCTGAATTGGCCAGCTCCAATGTTATAAAATCTTCTATTTTCTGTAGCCTCTTCTCCAAACAACTTTTTATACATCCCTAAATCATTGTTTGTATCTTTATAAGTATTTATTTCTATTCTTTCAAAATTATAAATGCTCATATTATGAAGTTGTACCGCTATCTCTTTGTAGAATGTACTTGCTATAATGATTTTCGAATAATTTAATCCCGCTAACTGATCTGGCGAAATGACCTCAATATCTTCTATTCTCTCGCCCCACTTACGTGAGTCATTATCGCAAAAGTATAAAACATTATACCTGCTTTGCACATAATAAAGGACTGAGAGACCATATTTAGAAGCTCCAAATAAAATAACATTCTCCATGTAAATATCTCCTCGTAGTTAGCTGTTTAGTACATACAAGTATAGATTAACATATCTACGCTCCATTGCAATCGATATAGCTGCTGTCAATGAATACAAGCACTGTCTATATCCCGAAAGGACACCGCTTCGAAAAAAAAGCCGAAGCGCGGCAGAATTCACTCCTACTCGCGTTCGGCTTTCATATGATTAGAAAAAGAAAAAAGCCTTATACATCAAGGCTTTTCTCGGAATGCGGTCGGCGGGATTTGAACCCGCACACCCGAAGGCGCCACCCCCTCAAGATGGTGTGTCTGCCGTTCCACCACGACCGCGGAGTGATATGTGATTGTCCCATATCAAGAAAATGAAAGTGAGTCATGTAGGATTCGAACCTACGACACCCTGATTAAAAGTCAGGTGCTCTACCAACTGAGCTAATGACTCGCAAATGGTGACCCGTAGGGGACTCGAACCCCTGTTACCTCCGTGAAAGGGAGGTGTCTTAACCACTTGACCAACGGGCCTAACTTCGACTTATTTCGACAGCTTGTTTCAAGCAACGAAAATCATTATATCCCGCCGGAAACCAAAATGCAAGTATTTTTCTAAATAAAAAATATTCTATGAAATGACATTCGTATTCTCGCATGGAACGTATATATCGTTTGCTAATCCCGCTGCCGTTATACAAGCAATCTACTCCAGCAATTCGTGACCCAATCCACATGAATCACAAGCCGTGGCTAGATGACGCTCACAATGATTCTGAACCCGACAACGAAGACCCGAAAGAAAAGATAGGCCGCTTCTTTTTAGTAAAGAATCGATCTACAAAATTAAAAAAAGCCTAAAAAGGCGAAAAACCCTTGATAAACAAGGGTTTTTCTTGGGATGCGGTCGGAGGGATTTGAACCCTCACGCCCATAAGGCGCCACCCCCTCAAGATGGTGTGTCTGCCGTTCCACCACGACCGCGGAGTGATATGTCGTAAATCCATATCAAGTTATGAAATTGGTGACCCGTAGGGGACTCGAACCCCTGTTACCTCCGTGAAAGGGAGGTGTCTTAACCACTTGACCAACGGGCCCTGCTGCTCTTCAAATCTCGCAGCTAGAGCTAGTCAAGATTGAAGAATAATTGCTTTACTAAATGCCACTAATAAAGATGGCGGAGAAGGAGGGATTCGAACCCTCGCACCACTTGCGCAGTCTAACCCCTTAGCAGAGGGTCCCCTTGAGCCACTTGGGTACTTCCCCAAAGAATTGGCTCCCCGAACAGGACTCGAACCTGTGACAACTCGATTAACAGTCGAGTGCTCTACCAACTGAGCTATCAGGGAATATTGTTTGAGTGACAAGAAATAATTTATCACGTCTGAGATTTGAAGTCAAGCATATAAAGCAATAATTGTCCGCGGCATCTACCGCATGCATATCGCCTCGGATCGGCCTTACGTTTGCGCAAGTATTCCATGCCACAACTGCGGCAAACAAGCTTATACCGATACGGCTCCGTCTTGCGCTTCTCCCCTGGCGGAAGCGATTTGCAATAGCGCGTGCCGCCGACTTTGGCAAGCAGTTGCTTGAAGTCCGCATCCCGGTGCTGGTATCCCCGTTTCAAAATATGTAAATGATAATGGCATAGCTCATGCTTAATGATTCTCTCCGTTTCCTCTTCCCCATAATTGCGAAGCTGATGCGGACTAATCTCGATATTATGCGACTTTGTGAAATAACGGCCCCCCGTCGACTTCAGCCTTGCATTAAACGAAGCTTTGTGACGAAAAGGAATACCGAAGTACTGCAGCGAAACCCGCTCTATCCATTCCTGTAACTGATGATCCTGCATCGAATAATTCTCCTTGATTAAAATAACCGCGTATACTTGAATTTTAAAGGACGAATACGCTACACTGTCAAGAGGTATTCATCGGTCAGGTCATCAAGCAGAATATAGGGGGAAAATCAATATGCCAGCAATGCGTTATATCGTAATGAAGAACGGACAAGACGTCTCCTTTGTCGAAATGCCAGCCTCGCACGCCTATCAACTAAGTGCGCTTAATCTGCGCCTTCATAAAGAGATCGACAAGCTGACAGCTAATCATGTACCTGTGCTGCCTTACGCAATCGCAGAGTGCGCGGACATTGAACTACATGACAAGTCACTTACTGTTCATTCCGGTCTTGATTACATGAACGAGCTCGAGAAAGACTTCTCCTCCGTCGAAGAGAAATCCTACCCGCTCATCTCGCTCCTTACGGAAATCCGTGCGCTGCAAGCGCAGTTGGAGCAATGGTACGAGGAAGAACTCGACATGTAATATCGCGAGAAATGCATGTTTTTGTAAATGGGACCTGCACGGACATTCGCCCGCTCTCATAAGCTAGTTATTACAACGAGTGATAGCTGGAAGGAGGGCGAAGCTATGCCGCAATGGCTCTGCAACCAACTGATGCGTGCTTTCTTAAAGAAGGATCGCCGGCAAATTCGTCTCTTGAACGACTGCTGGTACTTCTATCGTACTAGCGGACGTCCTGATGATGATTCCGCAAGCTTATAAGAATGAAAAAGGGTGCTATCTCTTTGCAGTGACTTAGCTTTACAAGTGACTGCTCGAAGATAACACCCTTTTTATATGCATGCCTTCACTTATTCCGGCTTGCGCATCGTGAGGCTGACACGCCCCTTCTTCAGATCAACGCTCAACACCCATACCGTTACTGTATCGCCGACGGATACGACATCCATCGGATGCTTCACGAATCTGTTGCTCAGCTGTGAGATATGGACAAGCCCGTCGTTCTTAATGCCGATATCGACAAAGGCTCCGAAGTCAATCACATTGCGTACCGTTCCGTGCAACTCCATGCCCGGCGTCAAATCCTCGATGCTCAGAACGTCCGTGTGGAAAATTGGCGCAGGCAGCTCTTCACGCGGGTCTCTACCCGGGCGAAGCAAGCTGTCGATAATATCGCGCAGCGTCGGTACGCCAACGCCGAGCTGAGAAGCGATCTGCTCCGTTTGGATCGTTTCCAGCGCGGAACGGAAAGAATCAGTACCAAGCGCTGTCAACTTGATGCCGATTAGACTGCACAGCTTGTCGACAACAGCGTACGATTCGGGGTGAATCGGTGTCCGGTCGAGCGGATTATTGCTCTCCGGAATCCGGATGAAGCCGATACACTGCTCGTACGTCTTTGCACCGAGACGCGGAACCTTAGAAAGCGTCTTGCGGTCGCTGAATTTGCCGTTTTCTTCACGGTATTTCACGATGTTCTTCGCCGTCGTCGCGTTAATGCCTGCCACGTACGAGAGCAATGACGGTGAAGCTGTATTGACGTCGACACCGACATGGTTAACGGCCGATTCGACCACTCCACCAAGCGATTCTTCAAGCCGTTTCTGGCTAACGTCATGCTGATATTGGCCGACGCCGATGGCCTTCGGCTCGATCTTTACGAGCTCGGCAAGCGGATCCTGCAAACGACGTGCGATAGACACGGCGCTGCGCTCTGCAACGTCAAGCTTCGGGAACTCCTCGGCAGCAAGCTTCGAAGCCGAGTACACGCTTGCCCCCGCTTCGTTGACAATTATATATTTCAACTCGCCAGCGCCTTGCGCTCCTCTTGATTTGCGTCCCTTAATCAGCTCAGCGATGAACTGCTCCGTCTCGCGCGAAGCAGTGCCATTGCCGATGACGATCAGTTCAACTTTGTAACGATCAATGAGGCCGTTAATGAGCTTCTCTGCTTCCGCTACTTTGTTGTTTGGCGCCGTTGGGTAGGAGACAGCAACCTCAAGCAGTTTGCCTGTCTCGTCGATGACAGCCAGCTTACAGCCTGTCCGGAACGCCGGGTCTACACCAAGCACGACATTACCGCGAACCGGCGGCTGCAGCAGCAGGTTGCGCAAATTCACCGAGAAAATGCCGATTGCGTGCTCTTCCGCTTTCTCAGTAAGCTCTCCGCGAACCTCCCGCTCTATGGATGGCGCAATTAGCCGTTTATATGCATCCTCGATCGTCTGGAGCAGCAGCGACTTAATCGATTGAGCCGTGCCCGGACGGATCAGGCTGCGATCCATGTAATCATGGATCCTCTCGGCTGCAATGTCGAGCGACACGCGCAGCACTTCCTCACGTTCGCCGCGGTTAATCGCAAGCGTACGATGCGGAGGCAGCTTCTTCAGCGGCTCTTGGTACGCGTAATACATCTCGTACACCGACTCCTGCGATGCATCCTTCGCCTCGGTCCGAGCGAGCCCTTGATCAAACGTATAACGGCGCACCCATGCACGAATCTTCGCATCGTCTGCGAGCTGCTCCGCAATAATATCCATCGCGCCTTGAAGCGATTCATCTGCCGTTGCTACGCCTTTCTCGGCATCTATGTAACGTGCCGCCTCTGTCGCCGGGTCAGCAATGCGTGGCTGCGACAGCAGCCACTGCGCGAGCGGCTCCAGCCCGCGTTCCTTCGCGACGCTGGCGCGAGTCTTCCGCTTCTGACGGTAAGGGCGGTACAAGTCTTCGATTTCCTGCAGCTTCACCGATGCGATAATCGACTGACGCAGCTCTTCCGTCAGCTTGCCTTGCTCATCAATGATGCGAATAACCTCACGCTTGCGGTTCTCGAGATTGCGCATATATTGCAGCTTCTCTTCAATGCCCCGCAGCTCGTTCTCATCGAGCTCACCGGTCATTTCCTTCCGGTAACGGGCAATGAACGGAATCGTATTGCCTTCGTCAAGCAGCGATGCCGCCGCTTTCACTTTGGTATATGGCAAGCTCAGCTCCGCAGATAACCGCTTCAATATGCGTTCCTGCTCGGCCGCTTGTTCCTCTGGGGTCAGTTCGACCCGTGATGTGGAACCGCCTTCGAGCTCTTCATCCTTTAATTTCGTCTTCGTTTCTGCCACGCTTATGATTCCTCCATTAGCTCATGGAATAGATAAAGCCGGCTAATTAAGCCGGCACAAAAGGATTGTTTGCCATTTCATAACCAATTGTCGTCTGCGGACCATGTCCAGGATAGACACGTACGGCAGGATCAAGCTTGTAGAGCTTCGTGCGAATCGAATCATACAAGTCGCGTTCCTTGCCTCCCGGCAGGTCAGTGCGTCCGACCGATTGACGGAACAGGACGTCTCCACTGAGCAGATGCTCGCCACATTGCAAGCTTACGCTGCCCGGAGAATGGCCTGGTGTATGCATGATGCGGAACGTATGACCGATCAGCTCCAATTGCTGCCCTTCGGACAACGCATATTCAGCCGGCTCTGTCGTCAGCGGAGGCGTAACATCCTCCCAGCGAGCAGAGCCGTTCTTGCGCGCATCCGTCAGCCAGTCGGCTTCTGCATCATGCAGATAGACAGGACAGCCGAAATTGCGGCGAACATCGTCAACGCCAGCCATATGGTCAAAATGCGCATGCGTCAGCACGATCGCCTCTATCGTCAGGCCGCGTTCCTTGATCCGCTCGATGAGACGTTTCGGTCCCATACCTGGATCGACGATAAAAGCACGCTTGCCCGTTTCCTCGGTGAGAAGGTAGCAGTTTGTTTGCAAAGGGCCGAGCGTGAATGTTTCAATCTTGAACATGTTAGACAGAAGCCAGCAGCTGGCGCAGCTCTTCGAGGATCACTTGTTGATACGCCGTACCTTCACCATAGCGGCGGCCCATTTCTTGACGGGCAATGCCAATCTTCTCTTGGTAATCCGCTGCTTCACGGTCCGGATTCGCCTGCTTGAACGCCGTCATTACTTCCTGCACATGCGTAGGACGCGGACCCCATTGGCCAAGCACATGACCGCCTGTGTCAGCAATAATGACGATTGGTACAGCACGGCCACCCATCGTCAGAAACTCATCCATCGTATCCAGATGATCTTCCATGATAAGAACATCAACCGGCATCTGTGTCAGCTCAAGCGCCTTGAATACGACCGGCACGTTGCGGACAACATCGCCGCACCATTCAGCCATAAGAATCAAGCAGCGCAGATCGTCACGGTTCGCGATCGACTCGAAAAACTCGCGGTCGTCTTCTTGGGCCCACTCGAAACGGTTGCCCCAATCTTGGAAAGCCTCTTTGTTCTTCTGCATTGTATCTACAAATTGCTGTGGGCTAATGCCTTTGCTGAGTTTGTTCGCTACATTCTTCGCCATCGTTATTCGCCTCTTCTCTAAATAGATAGATTGCTTATAATATCCAATTGTATCAAACGGTTCACCCTCTGTACAAATGCCCCGTTAAATTGTTTTGCCCTTGCGCTTCATCACTTTGTAGAGCACATAAATGACTAGAACGGCAATTGCAATCAGAATCGCAGGCTGCACGTAAGGCGCTGCCTTCTCGTCGATATGCTCCCAGTTCTCCCCTGCTGTTTTGCCTAAATAAACAAATAGCAGCACCCAAGGGATTGACGCGAGCGTCGTTAGCAGCGTGAACAGCCCGAACGACATTCTTGCCATCCCCGCCGGAATCGAAATCACCTGACGCATGATCGGCACGAATCGTGCCGTGAACACGATACCTGCACCATAACGGAGGAACCACTGCTCGGCGATGTCGAGATGCTTCGGTTTTATTTTGATAAACTTGCCGTATTTCTCGAAGAACGGACGGCCTGCGAAGCGGCCAATACCGTATAGAATCCATTGCTGCGCTACCGCGCCGACTATACCGAACAATACTGCTCCCCAGTATGTAATTTTATGAGCGGACACTAAGTAACCGGCGTAGCCAAGCACGATTTCGCTCGGAATGACTTCAATCATTAGGCCGATCATAATGCCGAAATAGCCAAGTCCCTCAATCCAGTGCAGCAGCTTGTCTACGATTTCATGAAATAAGCTCAGGTACTCCATCTCCAATCCTACCTATAATTTGTAATGGCTTCTTACGGTATTCTAGCACACTTGCAAACCCTCGTTAAAGCAAAGTCATCGCTGCCTAAACCTATGCATAGACTAGCTATCATATTCTGTGAAAGCAGGTGGGCGGATATGTCAAATATTTTTGTCATTAGCAGAAAACAGCTATGGCTGTTTTTCCTCGTGGTGATGGTCATGATTACGGCCGCTTTTGGGCTGCGGTGGAACCAATCTCGGGCTACGCTTGCTGACCAGCAAGGTACGCGCGTCATTCAGCTCGTCACGGGCGAGTTCAAGACGAAGACCGACGACGGCAAAGAGCTCGAGGTGTATCGCTTCGATCCCGGGACGATCGTCGTGAACAAGGGCGAGCATGTGGAGCTGCGGATTACGGGGGTCAACGGGAAATCGCATCCTTTTGTCATCCATGAGCTGGGGGTAAAAGGCGAGATTAACAAAGGCCAAACGACGACAGTGCACTTCACCGCGGAGCAAAAAGGGACATACCCCATCCTTTGCCTCACGCATACATCGCTTGCCAATGGCGGGCCGATGATTGGGTATATTGTGGTGCAGTAGTTTTTGAAGGCGGGTGTGTAGGCGAGAATGATGGGACCAGGGCCGATCAGCGAGCGTGAATGACGGGACCATTGACGGGCGGATGTGCGAGCAAGAGTGACGGGACCATTGACGGGCGGATATGCGAGCAAGAATGACGGGACCATTGACGGGCGGAAGTGCGAGCGAGAATGACGGGACCATCGACGAGTGGATGTGCGAGCGAGAACGGCGGGACAATTGACGGGCGGATATGCTAGCAAGAATGACGGGACCATTGACGGGCGGATGTGCGAGCGAGAACGACGGGACCATTGACGGGCGGATGTGCGAGCAAGAATGACGGGACCATTCGAATTATACGGGAGAAAATTGGACAGGTTTCACGGATAGAGGGATGCGAGGCAGCACTGCTCTGAGAGTTCCATATTTGCACTCTCAGAAGCAAAAGTGCTGATTTTCGCGCGCGAGAGATCATATATGATCTCTCAGCACTACAAACTGCTCAAAACCAGCTCTCCGTAGCTCTGAGAGTTCCATATCCGCACTCTCAGCAGAAAGAGTGCGGATATTCGTGCGCGAGAGATCATATATGATCTCTCAGCATTACAAACTGCTCAAAACCAACTCTCCGTAGCTCTGAGAGTTCCATATTTGCACTCTCAGCAGCAGAAGTGATACTCTTTACGCGTGAGAGAGCATATATGAACTCTCAGCATTTGAGGACCTAATTTGTAGTCTACCTAGTTGCTCTCTTTGGTGGGATACGGTTGTTCATTTTCGAAAACGTAGGGTACGTGGTACCTCTCTTTGATGGGATACGGCTGAATTACGCAGTTGTGGAGTACGTGGTACTCCCCTTTGGTGTGAAACAGCCGATTTTCGCGGTTGTGGGGTATGTGGGACTCCTCTTTGGTGGGAAACGGTTGATTTTCGCGGTTGTGGGGTATGTAGTACTCCTCTTTGGTGGGGAACGCTTGATTTTCGCGGATGTGGGGTACGTGGTGCAGCTCTTCAATGACTACTGTGCGGGTCTTGTGACCAGTCCGTTTCGGGACGCATATATAGGGGTAGAGAGGAGTCGGTGATGATGAAATCCGCTGCCCCGAAGCACGACTCGGCCTATCCGAGCGCTCGCAAAGTTAGACGCGCCTGCCAGAATGAACTCTACCGCACCATCAAGAGACTCGGCGTCTATATTCCGAAAGAGAAAATCGAGCTTGCCGAGAAGCTATATTTAGAGAAAGTTACGTTCAACCTCCACTATATTCATGAGAATGCCAGCAACCGGAAGCTGCTGTCCGACTGGTGGGATGAGAATGTGAGCGAAGGGATCGCCGAATTGTGGGAAGTCGACCGGGCGAAGCTTTGCACAGCGTTCCGCGATGCTTTTGGCGGATGAGGCCGGTAATGGAAAGAAACAAGGAACAGCAGCACAGCCCTCTCAAAGAGCCGTGCTGCTGTTGTCATAAATGAGGGATACGCTGCCTGTTAGCCAATAATGGCATAAGTTTGGACGCCAGCTGGAATGTTGCGGGAACGGAACTGGACGCCGTTAGCATTGAACGTACGGATGTTGTAGGAGACATTCGTCAACGTTCCGATGTTGTTGAAACGAACAACACCGAAGCTATCAAAGGAAGCTGTCGAGACTAGCTGGCCGTTCCGGAATAAACGAGCGAAGAAGCCGGTCGTATTGAACGGAACGCCATTCTGATTGACCCAAACAACCGTTAGACGGTTAAAAGTTGGACCAGAGCTTGATCCATTTGAGCCACAACAACTACTTTGAACCGATTTGCGGATGACTCTACCCGTACTAGCTGGATTATACAGTAGTGGTTTTACGCGTTTAGTAGCCATAAATTTTCACTCCTTTCGGGGTTTGCTATCAGCATATGCAAGCGCCCCTTTGATAGAGTGGACAAACCTTAGGGGTGATTGGCCTATTTTTTGAGGTGGGGTGAAGTGGCGGGAAAAGAGCAATGTGGCGAGAACCAGGAAGCGGGATGGCTTTGGCATAAAAAAGAACGTCCGATGGCCACTGCTGGCTACCAGACGTTCTTTTTGCTTAATCTTAACTCTACCAAAAAATAAGTATGCGTTACGGGAGAGTGTTCGTGTCATTGTTATAACTTATTACGGGCTCCTCGAGTGGAGACTTGCCCGCCAGGGGACCGATCTGAAGCAGCAGCTGGCGGCTCTGCTCCGCTGCCTCTAGCGATGCGGCAGTGACAGCAAATTTGCGGCTGTTCACGCCGAGAGCTTGGTGCTCTTGCGCCTCGTACGCCGCGAAGAAGGAAACAGCCGAATCCGCGGCCAGCCTCGCGTCCTCGAGGCGCCCGGCAGCTCGCATCCCAGCGGCGAGCTGCGACATGGTCACGACCGCTTCAGTCTGGTGATCCAGACTGAAGCGGTCGTAGCGCAGTGCAAGGCGCATATAATGCGCTGCGCCTTGCACATCGCTCTGCTCGGCCGCTAATTGGCCGAGAGCCCAAAGAAGCGGCACGGACTGCGGCTCATACCGCAGCCCGGCCGCTAGCAGCACCGCCCGTTCCGGCGGCGGTGCCAGCTCTGCCAGTTCGATGCGAATCCGCGTCCAATATGGATTCGCATCGAACGCCGCGCGGAGCGCGGCTGATTGGCGGAGCGCGGCTGATTGCGCAGTCCCATAGGCCGTAGAAGCGGCCTCACGGTACTGCACGGCGCGATCAAACCGCACGCCGAGCACAGCGGCGGCGGCAAGCCATACCGCAGCGGCTGGCAAGCCTAGCCTCCTCCACGCCTTCACGTTCGCTACCGCCTCCCGCTCGCGCTCCCCCAACTTCACGCTCTCTTCCCCATCCCGCTTCCGCTCCTCCAACATCACACTCGCTACCATCCCCCGCTCCCGCCCCTCCAATTTCACGCTCGCTACCACATCTAGCTCCCGCTCCACCACCCCACTCGCATCTATATCCCGCTCCTCCATAAAACAAACAACAAAACCGATCAACAGCAGCCAATAATAGCCGAACGACATGTCGAAATCGACAGCAGCATGCAGTAGCAGCACACCAATCGGAACAAGTCCTACTCGCTCCGAGCGCCAGACCTGTCTCAGGATAACAGCCCCCACCACCGCGCAGACGAGTAGCCCTATAAGTCCCAGATCAAGTGCAAGCTCCAGGTACCCGCTATGCACCTCATTGCCGACATAGGGCTGCGTCTGCACCTGAGTGAACAGCATGCGCCAGCTCTCTCCACCTCTTCCAAGGAGTGGTGCATGGCGAAAAAGCATCCAAGCATCCTGATAAAACAACCTTCGCGCTCCTGCCGTTTCATATCCCCCGCTCAACCGACCGTGAGTAAAGGAGGGGAGGAGCAACACGAAAGACGCTAAACCCACTAGCAATCCACTCCATGCGACAACGCTAACTCGCTTAACCTTCATATGTTCCAGCAGCCAGCGCAAAGCAACGAAGCCACCGACCGAGGCTGCGCAGAAAGCCATCAGCCACACCAACTCCTCAAGCGTAGCCCTCGCATGCTCACCTCGAGTACCGATACTAACAATCAACCTATAAGCAAACACTGCACAAACCAACATCCAGCCACTGTACAGCAGCCAAACCGTCCGGTGATTTACTTGCACACTTACCGTTTGCGTGCTTATTCCATCCGCTACGAGTGTCCCCCTCGCTCCGCTCACCTCGACCGCTGTTCCTTTCAGTCCCCTTCCCTCCGTCGCTACCGCTGTTCCCGTCATTCCGCTCAACTCCGCCGCCGCTATTCCCTTCGTTCCCAGTACGTCCTCTGCTATCTCTGTCATCCCCGCGTCAATTGCCGCTAACGCATTTCCCGCCGCTTCCCCTGCTATTGCACTTCTTCCACTAGAACGCGACAACGTAAACTCTGATCTCTTCCCCCCAACCAACCACAACCCCGCAAGCCAGCCTATCAACGTTACGAGCCAAGCTCCGCGAGACTCCGTGAGCATCAGCACAAGTGCGGCGGGAACTACCCCTGCCGAGGCCACTGCTAGCGACAATGCTACATTGGACCGCACTGCTTGGATGAGGAACCACAACAAATAAGCACCCGCAACCGCACCTAGAAAGTTCGGGTATTGCATGAAGCCTGCAAGCCGGCTGCCGACTGCTGAGAGTCTTGAGTCTGTCGTAGTCAGCACGATATCGGGGAATGCAATTAGACCCATCCAGCCCGCCAATGCGCCAACAAGAACAAACAATCCAGAGGTATATAGCGCCGCAACTAGATAACTCCGGTGCTGTTTAGCGCTGAACCAAATTATCATTGCTGACATGAAAGCTGCATAGGCAGACCAGCGAATCGTTTGTTCGAGGCTGCTCAGAACAGATGCGGGTTGATGTGTCAGCGTCAGCAGGTATAAGAGCGCAATGATAAGTAGCCCATAAACCGGCGTCAGCTTCCTATTTGCCTTCGGCATCCACAACCTATGAGCGACGGCGGCGAGCATGCTACCAGCGATAATAAGCCATTCCCAGCGGTAAAAATCCGTATCGAAAAACATCCCAAATCCGTAAGCGCAGCCCGACAGGACGAAGGCCGCAAACAATGCCATTAAAACTGGTAATCCAACACTTCGCATTGCCTTGATCCCTTCTTGCTTAGGCAGCTGAATCCAACTTCCTTTTTCATCCAATTGTAGCACAATGCATTCATACACAAAAAAAGACACCTACCGGATGCCAAACATCCGACCTGCGTCTTGATGGAACAATATATGAAAATGTGTTACAACGAAGCCATGCAACTACCGGCTCCTCGCCGCCGCCTTATCCTGCTTAAGCTGAAAGTAATTCTCGACCTGTGCGCGAAGCAGATAAGCGCGAAGCGCGCGCTGTTGCAGCTCATCCAAAGCTTGGAAGCGAGCTCCGTAGAACTTCCCGTCGCCTTGATCCTCAACCCGAATAATGTCCATTCCACATTCGAGGTTGAAACCGACGGACAGCGATACTTTTAAGGCTTCACCCTTCTTAATATCCGCGCCTCCAGCTGTAAAAATAAAGCCAAGACCGGTATCGCTAATATTGCGAACGGAAATGTCTAAATAATCTTCAGCTTCAACCTTAGTCTCGCCTTCCTCCGTCTTTACCGTTCTGGAGAGCGTCCGCGTAATCTTCCCTTTCACCATTACGGCGAAACGAATCGATTCCCGCTTCTCCTCCAGCCCTTCAAGCGCTCGAACTGGGAAAATAACGGCTAGCGACCCTTCGGCCTTCGCAATTACCGTCGACTGCAGCCGATGAATGCCAACGGGAGAGTAGATGGTCATACTTACAGGATCGCCGAGCTCAAAGTTTTTGAACTCGGTCATTTCGATTTCCATCATGTCGCCTTCTGCATGAGCGAGTACGCCAGTTGACACATACCCGTCTTTCTCAACAACAGTTCGGCTGTGAAGCAGCGCTTTAGTGGAGAAGGTTGCCTTGCTCGTGTTGTAATTTTCCTTGGCGCGTTCGTTTATGCCTGCCATAGTAGTTGTTTTCCCCCTTCACATGAAAGAGCGCTCTCAACATGGGACTCGCAAGTGTTATCCCGTTATAGCTCTCTCGTAATCATCAAATTCTGCTCATTCTTCAGATCAATATCATAGGCCGCAGCAGGTGCCTTACCGTCCGCTTCCCGAATGACTCTCACTATCGGGCGATGCACGGCAAGTGGATCATTGCTGACGACGACTACAACTTGTCCCGTACTGAGCATTACGGTTGTTGCTACGGGATAGATCGAGATATGTTTGCAGAACAATTTGATAAGATCAATGTTGAAGTAAGTATTGCCTGCTGCAAACAAAAACTCAATCGCTTCTGAAGGCGTATGGCGTTTGCGGTGCGGCCTTGGCGAGATTAATGCGTCGTACACGTCCGCAATCGCGATAATCTGGGCATATTCATGAATGCCGTCACCCTTCAGCTTCCGCGGATAACCGGAGCCATCGTACCGCTCATGGTGCTGCAGTGCGCAGTGCGCAGACAGAAGTGAAATATCATGATGTCCACGAATCATATTGAAACCGTCTTCGGTATGTTTTTCGATAAGAATACGTTCTTGGTCGGTAAGTGCTGATGCCTTCGTTACAATATCTTTGGGCACTTGTGTCATCCCGATATCGAACATCAATGCGCCCATGCCGAGCTCTTCCAGCTGATTACGATTGTAGCCTTTGGCTAGTCCCATAATGCCAGCTAATATCGCAACGTTCAGTGAGTGCTGGAATAAGTAGCTGTCGGCAACGTGGATATTCGTCAAGCTAACCATGACATCTTCACGGCGAACCAGGTCCTGCATAATGTCGCCGAATACCTTGCGGAAATTCCGTCCAAGGTCTGGGGCAATCGCCCTACCTTTGATGAGAGGCTGATCCATAAACGACGTCATTGTTTTGAAGATGCTGTCAGACGCTTTCTTCCTTGTTTCATCCTGTATGGCTGATGTTGGCTCTAGCCCTTCCGTAAGCGGGTCATCGATAAAGAGCATATCGATACCGAGACCAGCCAAACGATCAATAAACCGCTGACTCAGCTCTACTCCAGCTCCAAGCAATATGTTCCCGTTCTCTTGGTGAATAGGGCGGGCAAGCTTTTCCCCCGGTTTTACGGAGTTAATATGAACCTTCCTCATCGTTGTTCCCGCCTTTTATCGCTTACAGCATATTACGCTTGCAACGCTGCCGGTTCTGTTGCTTGCTTCTTGTGTAAATATTTGTCGGCATACATTCGTTTATCGGCGCTTTGCGTGAGCTGGCATAGCTCTGTGCCGTGTTCCGGATACGATGCATGACCTACCGAAACCGACAGCCTAAGTCCAGTCCTTAGCGATATGCTTTGAAGCTGTTCATGAATTTGATTCATTAGTCTTTCCAGAAGTTTCTCTTCGGCATAAGGGCAAATGATAATAAATTCGTCGCCGCCCCACCGGCCGATAATTTCGCCTCGGTCTCCGCACTGCTTTAGCGTAGCTGCAATGGCTCCGAGCGCCGTGTCGCCTTGCAGATGTCCCAAACGATCGTTGACATCCTTGAAATCATTGACATCAAGTATCATAACGGTCATTCTCTTCCGTTTGCGCGCGGCCTGCCGCAGCAATGTCTTGAAGCTATCCTCAATAAATCTGCGATTGTATAAAGCGGTCACCATATCCATTGTCGCCTCAAGCTTCAGACGATCATACTTCGTTCCAAGCAGCCATCCTAAAGAAAAAACAGCCGTCGCAAACGTACACAAGCCAATAACGACAGGGAGCAGCATATGTGCATGACTTGCCAATAAACTCAAGCCGCCGGCAGCGGCTGTTAATCCCAGTCCAACTGCCAGTGCTGAATTCCGCCCATGATGCGACATTCGCTTGCCCCCTTCATCGTTACAGATTGACGACTCGATTACGACCGTCATCCTTCGCGCGATACAGCGCCGAATCTATTTTCGAGAACAATTCTTTTAAATAATCCTTAATGTCATCATACTGCTGATGGAAAGGTTCTTCCACTGCTATCATACCCATACTGACCGTGACCGAGATAGGAGGATAGCCTCGTCCAGCCGGAACCTGGTTATTCTCTACCGCTTCACGAACGCGCTGCGCAAGCATCTCCGCTTGCTCCTTCGTCGTGTGCGGCATATAAAGGATAAACTCTTCGCCGCCATAGCGCGCCAATATATCTGTACGGCGCAAAGATGAGCGAACCGCTTCCGCCGTGCGCCGTATGACTTCATCACCAACGATATGGCCATAGGTATCATTCACTAGTTTGAAGAAATCAATATCAAAGAGAATGAGTGCAAACGGAATCTTATATCTCATATTCGTCATCACTTCGTGTTCCAGTTGCTGCATTAAATATCTGCGGTTGTAGCAGCCGGTCAAGCTGTCCGTAATCGCCATCTGTTCGAGCTTGCGGTTCGCCTGAAACAGCTCATCCTGCATATAAATGAGCGCCCGATTCCTCTCTTGGAGGGAAGAGTTATGCTCTTCCGACTTGAAGATAAGCGACTTCAGCTCCGTAATATCCTGGAACGTAATGACTCTTCCGATGCGAATACCGCTCACGATAGTCGGAGCGACATGCAGGGAGAAGAATTTTGCTAGTTGCCGGTTCTGCTCAATTGTAATTTCCGTTTGAATCCGGGTTGAAGGCTGCTGATGGTACGCTTGCAGGAACGTTTCTTCACGAGCTGAATCCTGTGAATAGCCTGCGAGCAGCTTCGCCATATTCAGCTTGCCGCCTATATGAGTGCGAATGTACGGGCTAATAATCCGGTTCATCTCGATGATGTGATCGTGCTCGTCCAGTACGATAATGCCAACAGAAAGCGTGTCGACAACGTCCTGATGCGCAATCTTGACGAGATCGAGAGTACGATTCTTCTGCAAGGCAAATACGAAATATAGATTGGACATAACAATGCCAAGCGATGTGAGCCCCGGAACTACCGGCAACCACGGGTCAAGCACTACATTCACAAACAAATCCAGCAACGCAAAGGATACGAGGATGACAATACCTATTAGCGCATTGACTATGCTTACTCTGTCTTCCTGCTGCGCTTTGCGTAAACGGTAAGTTTGCACCAGCATGCGGACGGAGATTCCATAATAAGAGATTAACAGCGCAGCCAGCACCCAAAAAATCGGACCATAAATCCGTTCGGTGTAGCTTCCATTGACCGCATGCATAAATAGACCTGCCGGATTCCATACGATGAATACCGACATGAGCAACGATGGCGAGATCATGAATAGGACAAATTTACGGCTTGGCCGATAGGCGGCGTACACTAAAAATTTAGTAAACAGGAGCCACCCAAAGCCAAGCATCGATAAACAGACAAAGGAAATATTAATGTAAATGATCTGGAGGTTGGGATTATCTGTTGAGTGGACACCGACCTGACCAATCGGCCAAAACATCATGAAGAAGTGGAAAAACAAATAAACTTTATGCTGCGTCGTAATGACGTTGAGTGTGAATACATAGATGAAAGTAACAAGCAAAAATATAAATAAGCTAATATCAAACCCGGTCATCAGTCCCATATTCTTCACCCAAATCATGAAATAAATGTTTTCTATGTAGAAAGGCTCGGGACAAATTTCATAGTTGTAGTTTCATTCTAACATACCCATTATTTGTTCGACAATAACTTCATTGCTCCGGCAAACGGGATCCAAGCGCACGCTCCAAATAAGGCGAAACATTCAGCATATCCCGAAATATGACATATTCCTGCCACTTGCGAGCTTTGTCCACACTGCTGCCGCTGCCGGCTGTCCGCACTGCGCGAATCAGCATGTTCTTCGGCGTATGCTCCGGATCAATAAATTCAAGCAGCTGCGTGCGGTAACCGAGCACTTCGAGCAGCTGCGAACGGATCGCATCGGTTGCAAGCGCGGAGAATCGTTCCTTCAATAAGCCGTGCGACAGCAGTGGAGCCATCGCTTCATTCTCAATTTGCCGAAACAGCTCATGCTGGCAGCAAGGGACAGAGAGGATAACGGAAGCGCCCCACTCCACCGCTTTCACAAGCGCTGCGTCTGTTGCGGTATCGCATGCATGCAACGTCACAACCATATCGACTTCTGACTGCTCATTATACTGTGCGATATCCCCTACTTGGAAACGAAGACGGTCGTAGCCGAGCTTATCCGCAAGCTCCTGGCAGAAAGCGATAACATCTGCTTTCAAATCAAGCCCGACGACGGAGATCCGCCGCTGTTGCTTCACCGCAAGCAAATGATACAGCGCAAACGTCAAGTACGATTTTCCGCAGCCAAAATCAACAATCGTAATTTCTCGGTCTTCCGGTAGATAGGGTAGAACGTCAGTCACCATCTCAAGGAAACGATTGATCTGACGGAACTTATCCTGCTTCTTCGCCGCAACTTTACCGTCCTTCGTCATAATGCCGAGCTCTACGAGAAACGGTGCCGCTTCTCCCTCTTGAACGACACGCTGCTTCTGTCGGTTGTGGTCAAGCGATTCCGTTTCAGCCTTCGCCGTAGAAGGCTTCGTTAGTACAGTTGCCTTTCCCTTCTTGGAGAACAACAGCTGCACATCCGCTTCACTCGACTTGATTAGCGCTTGACGGTAATGTTGCTCCAGCCATGCAATCATGCGGTCCGCTGCGTCAGTATGCGGCACGTTCTCATGTGTCACTTTATTGCCAATAAAATATTGAAATTGATAGTATAGCTCGCCTCTTAGCTCGATCGGGCGAATAATGGTTTTGACCGGCACATCGCCGTCCTTGCGCCGCAGCTGGCTGAAAGTTGCCTGTCGCAGCTGACGTGCGCGCACCCACTCTTCTACATCGAGCTGCCATTGTTCCTTACGATCCATCTTTCGTATTTCAGCTCCTAGTGTACTTCTGTCTGTCTTTCTACTTTCTCTAAGCCCTCTAATACTTCTTCGCGAGACAATCCGCCAGCCGTTAACGACTCATCAGGCAGGAGCAGAAGCCTGCGGTAGAAATTAACGGCATCTTCTTGAATGAACACGCCGTCTTCAAGCAGCTCATACATCACATTCTCAGCTTCATCATAACGTCCATCGCCCTCATGCCACTCATACATAAGCAGCTTCGTCGCTTCCGGCAGTTCATAAACATCCAGCTTCTCGGCCATTTCCGCCGCTTCCTCGGAGGGCGTTCGCAGCATAGCCGGCGCATCGAGCAGCGCGAGGCGCATGAAGAGATGGAACGACTTCATCTGCAACAAATAGGCATGATCCTTCCGTCCGAGCTCAATCAATATTTCTGATTCTTCCTTGATGAGCAGCGCGATGGCATGTAAATTAGCCGTCTCGACAACGCCATGCACCGTCATAATCCGCACCAGATCAGCGTCCGATAGCTGGCGAATTACTTTGCTGTTCATTCGGAATTTGCGGTCCAGCTGCTCATCAATGAAGAGGAGTGCTTCCTCATTCTTATGTTGCTGGCGCAATCCCATCACTTGACCGACCGCTTCGCTCATTTGCTCAATCATGCGCATAAAATAATCTCTTTGAAACAACAGGGCCCTCTCCTCTCCACGGAGCTAAATCTTGATTATAAAAACGATCAGCGCTTCAGCCAGCTCTGCAGGAGACTCCACCATACTCATATGGCCGGAGCCTTCCAGCAGCACCTGCGACACAAGCGGACCGTCGACTGTGAACGTATTTGCTGGCGCAACGACTGCATCCTCGGAGCCAGCTACGAGCAGAATCGGAACGTTCAGCCGTTCCAGCACCGCTGTGCGATCCGGCCTTGCTTTCATACCTAATGCCGTCGCTGCAGCGGCTGCGGCTGAAGCCTCGTAGCCAATTTCAATGATATGCTTAACCTCGGACTGCATGGAATCACGGTGTGCCGGCGCAAACAACTTCGGTACAAGTCCATCCGTGAATGAACGAATACCGTTCTCGAGCAGCGACTGTGCCGCTTTATCCCGATTGCCCTTCGCTTCCTCGCTGTCTGGCTTCGCTGTTGAGTGGATAAGACTGAATGACGCCAGCTTCTCAGCGTATTGTTCTGCGAATGCGAGTGAAATATAGCCACCTAGCGAATGACCGAACAAGCAGATGCGCTCGATGTTAAGCTCATTTAGCAGCGCGAGTAGATCCTCTGCAAACTGCTCCATCGCGTATGGCGACTCATCCGGCGCTGAGCTGCGGCCGTGGCCGCGAAGATCCGGAACAATTACCCGTCCATGCTGCTCAAGCGCCGGTACAATCTCCTCCCAATACGCAGAGCTGCCGCAGAAGCCATGCAGCAGCACGATATCCGGCTTCCCTTGTTCCCCTGCACCAGAATCATAGTAAGCCAGCTGCTGTCCATTCGGTAATTGTACCTGCCCATTCGCTAAAGAAATTGCCCCCATCATAAACACATCCTCATATCGGAATTAGCGTTCAAATTGCCAAGCCTGCACGATAACATCAGCAACGGCGCGTGCCATTCCCATCACTTCAAATAACGACGCGTGTTGAATCGCCCAGTACGGCTTCACACTGCTCGGTGCAACAATGCCTGCGATGCTATAATCGCCAATTGGCGTCAGCCGCTTCCCAACCGCGTGAGCGGGATAGAGCGGTCCACGCGCTATCCTATAACTCGGTGTTTCATCCTTTTTACCCAAACTCGCATCTATCGCAATAATCGTAAGCTCCTTCGGAATCGCAACAGTCAGCTCTTCGTAACGATCCGCATCACAGGGATGCGCCAGCGTACCGATTACATGGGGAAACCCAGCTTCCGTAAGCATCGTTCCGACCCAAGGGCCGAACGAATCGCCAGTTGAGCAGTCCGTTCCGATACATACGAATGCGATGCTCGAAAGATCTGGATGCTTAGCCGCCGCTTCGCGAAGCAGCTCCGTTACACCTTCAATCGTTACCCGTTCCCGGCTGACCGGGTCAGAATGCCGATATTTTCGCGTTTTCGCCCGATTGCCCATCTGTAAGGTTCTCCTCTTGAGTTCTCTCACTTCTCATTGTACCGAAATCATCCAGCCCCATCAAATTGACGGTTAGCACGATGTGCGGTTAGCACGATGTGCGCTTTGCATGATATGCCATAGCAAACATTGCTGCCGCCGTGATACAATACGTTCAAGCTATACAAGTCACGTAAGGAGGAATACCAGAATGAGAAACTTGGCGGAACCGAATCAAGACAACGTCGAATTCATGATCGATACGATTAAGAACAAGCTGCGCATGGCTTCCGGAGCTGCAATGCAGGCATCCAACTTCAGCCTGACCAAATATGAGGATCTGAAGGACGTATACGACATCGTAGCGAGCAAAGATAAATTCAGCATCAGCGAAGTTGAAGCAATTGTCTCCGAGCTTGGACAACTGAGAGAGAAGAAATAATCCGATATTCTTATAATAAATAAAACCGAGCGCAACTGCGCCCGGTTTTATTTATTATTCCCTATTGGAGGATTAGTCCTCGCTATTCAAATCAGAAGTCTGCGCCGGTACTGCACGTGAAGCAGAGATCGACATCTTAATTGTAACCGCTTTATGTTCACCCTTTAAAAAATGAGCGAGGCGCTCCATCTTATCTGCAAGCTCTGGCCCGTTCAGCGTCACATTCAGCTCGTAGCCGAATTGATCCGCTGGAATCGCGCGTTCGTGCACCGCATAACCGGCAGAAGTATAAGCTTCTGCGCCTAATCTGGCTTGCATCAGCTGCTCCGGCGAAAATTTATCTGATTTATTGACGACTCTCTCATAGATCCGAAGCTTCTTCAGCAGCATGTAGTATTGAGCGGAGTGCTTAAAGCCCCAAGCATCTCGAATATCTTTCAGTGTATAGTCCATCTTCCACTGTTTTAATTTCTCGACTTGCTCGTCACTCGACAACGCCAAGAAGGCATCGATTGGAATAATAGCAATCGGCATATGAATGTCCCCCCAGTTATCATTAATTTTACTTTACATAATTATTTTCGACGCAACTTCTTAAGTTCCTTTTTATTATATAGAAATATATACGCGAATTTGTGATTTATTTGTGAAATTTAATATATTAGGCATAAAAAGAAGCCTTCCCTCCCGCACATGTACACTGCCATGTTCTGGGGGAAAAGCTCCATATAGTGGCTTGGATTAGGAAGTTCTTGCTAGTCCGACAGACTGCATGAATCTGGAGAAAGCTTCCTGTCCCTCAACCGTACGCTTATAAACGCCGGCATCCCCCAGCACCTCAAGGAATTTGCTGCCGACTTCATCCGTTAGCAGAGCTTCAGCTTGTTCCTGCATCAGCGATGTACCATGCTCCGCAATCATCGCCTCAATCCAATTCGCATGCTTGCCGAGAGCACCGCCTTGTACCGCTGTGCTGTCATAAGCAATATCGCCCGTCAACAGTGAAGCGATCTGTTCCAGCTCGGATTTGAGCCTTCCCGGCAGCACTGCAAGACCCATCACCTCAATGAGGCCAATGTTCTCTTTCTTAATATGATGCAAATGCGCATGTGGATGGAAAATGCCATCTGGATGCTCAGCGCTCGTGCGGTTATTTCGCAGTACCAAATCGAGCTCATATTGCCCATTGTCACGCAAACGAGCAATCGGCGTAATCGTATTGTGCGAAATCCGCTCTCCGTCCTTCTCCGTGAATGCGCGAATATCCGCATCCGCGTCACTGTATTCGCGCCATGCACTTAAGATTTGGCCGGCCGCCTCAAGAACCGAGGCCTTGTCATTGCCGCTCAGCCGGATTACCGACATCGGCCATGCTACGGTGCTGAATGTTAAGCCCGGTACGGACTGATCGACGAATGTTTGCTCGATCGGTGCAATTTCCATCGGGAACACATGACGCCCCGCCTGGAAATGATCGTGGTTCAGAATCGAACCGCCGACAATCGGCAAATCCGCATTCGAGCCGATAAAATAATGCGGGAATTCATCGACGAAGTCCAGCAGCCTCGCGAACGTATCCCGTGTAATCCGCATCGGAACATGCTTGCTGTGGAACACAATGCTGTGCTCGTTATAGTACACATACGGTGAGTACTGGAAGTACCAGGCGTCACCTTGCAGTTCAAGCGGCACGACGCGCAGATTCTGGCGAGCGGGATGATCCGCGCGGCCGGCGTAGCCGATATTGTCCGGGCACAGCAGACATTTCGGGTAATGGCTTTGTGCCATCGTCTTCAGTACCGCGATTTCCTTCGGATCCTTCTCCGGCTTGGAGAGATTGATCGTAATTTCCAGCTTGCCATAATTGGTTGGATGCTCCCAATACTGATTCTTCGCAATCCGGTCCATCCGGATATAGTTGGAATCTATGCTAAGGCGGTATAGATCATCCGTCGCCTTCTTAATGCCCTGTTGCTGCGCGGTACGCTTGAACTGCGCAACCGCTTCGGATGGACGCGGCATAAGCAGCCCCATAATGCGTGCATCCAGCAAATCACGGAAAGTCAGTGTGTTGTCTGGAATGAGTCCAATGGAAGAACCATAATCAAGCAGTGGCTCGAGCAACGGGCCCGCGCTGTCAAGCCGTTCTTCCGGCGCCGGTCCTCCGTAAGCCTCTGATAAACGGAATAGATCAAGCAGCGCATTACGCGCACCATACTCATCTAGCAGCGAAGCAAGCATGCCGCGCTGGGCTGCAAATTGCACGAGCCGTTCGATAAGAATGAGCACATCTCCCGCGCTTGGGACTGATTGGTGTTCGGTCATCTGAAATGCTCCTTTCCTTGCAACTTCACGCATTATTGCTTGTTGTAGCCAGTAGGATTAGCTTGATGCCAAGCCCATGCGCTGCCAATAATATCTTCGAGCTTATTGCGCGATGGCTTCCATCCTAGCTCGCTGCGAGCACGGTCCGATGAAGCGACAAGCACCGCAGGGTCGCCTGCGCGGCGCGCTTCAATGACAGCTGGAATGTCGCGCCCCGTTACTTGGCGCGCAATATCAATGACTTGCTTCACGGAGAAGCCCGTGCCGTTGCCAAGGTTATAGATCGCGCTGTCTCCGCCGCCGCGTAGGCGATCAACTGCCAGCACATGCGCATCCGCCAAGTCGCTGACGTGAATGTAGTCGCGGATGCAAGTACCGTCCTCTGTCGGATAATCATCACCGAAGATGGAGATATGGCTGCGCTGGCCGAGCGCCGTCTGAAGAATAATTGGCACAAGATGCGTCTCTGGATTATGATCCTCGCCGATTTTGCCGCTCGCATGCGCGCCTGCTGCATTGAAATAACGGAGCGATACATATTTGATGCCAGATGCGACATCGAACCACTTCATCATTTTTTCCATAGCAAGCTTCGTTTCGCCATAGGTGTTCGTCGGCAATGTGCGGTCATGCTCGTGAATAGGCACATTCTCCGGCTCGCCATACGTTGCCGCCGTTGAAGAGAAGACGATCTTCTTCACGCCGTACTGATTCATCTTCTCAAGCAAGCAAAGTGTACCGTATACGTTATTATGATAATACTTTCCAGGGTCCTTCATGCTCTCGCCAACGAGCGAGTTTGCCGCAAAATGAATGACTGCGTCGATGCTGTTCTCACCAAATACCGTATCCAAAAACTCGCCGTCCCGCAAATCCCCGACATACAATTTGCCGCCAAGCACCGCATCTCTGTGGCCTTGCTGCAAATTATCAACAATGACGATGTCTTCGCCACGCTCGAGCAATGCCGCTACTGCATGCGAGCCAATATAGCCCGCACCTCCAGTTACTAATACTGCCATAAGTAGGTCCTCTCCCTCTCTACATCTATATTTGTAAAAATATTAAGACAGACGCTCTACGCCGTTGCCGATTGTGCATACATAGAAGTCTGCTGTCAGTCCTGTTGCTTCCGTATATTGTCGTCCAACTTCCGCTTTAAAGCTATCGATGCTGTCCTTGTGCACGAGCGATACCGTACAACCTCCGAAGCCTGCACCTGTCATGCGGGAGCCGAGCACGCCTGGAACGGTACGCGCCGCTGCAACCATTGCGTCAAGCTCATCACCGGTTACTTCGTACAGGTCACGCAGCGAATCGTGGGAAGCGTTCATCAGCTGTCCGAATGCGCTGAGATCGTTCTCCTTCAGCACTTTCATGGATTGAAGCACGCGATCAATCTCTTCAATAACATGCTTCGCGCGCTTCAGCACAACCTCGTCCGCAATCAAGTGCTGATTCGCATTAAATTGCTCTACCGACAGCTGACCGAGCAGCGTCAAGTTAGGGAAAGCCGCCTTCAAATCTTGAACCGCCTGCTCGCACTGGCTGCGGCGCTCGTTGTACTTGGAATCGACAAGTCCGCGGCGCTTGTTCGTGTTGCCGATGACGAGCTGGTAGTCGCCGGAGCTGAATGGGATCAGGTCATATTCAAGCGTATCGCACATAAGCAGAATGGCATGATCCTTCTTGCCGTTCGCAACTGCGAACTGGTCCATAATGCCGCATTTGACTCCGTTGAATTCATTCTCGGATTTCTGCGACAAACGAGCGATCTCCACTGTATCTGTTGCAAGGCCAGCCATTGTGAGCAGCGCGTAAGCTGTTACAACCTCGATGGAAGCCGATGATGACAACCCAGCGCCATTCGGGATTTCACCGTGATAGAGCAGGTCGAAGCCGCTTGCGAATGTCGTACCGCGCTGCTGAAGCTCGCCCACGATACCTTTCGGATAGTTCATCCAATCGTCCGCTTCATCGAATACGATCGGCGAGATCGGCAGGTGCTTCTTCGTCGCTTCGAAGTTCGTCGATGCAAGGCCGAGCTGGTCGTCATTACGTTTACGAATGATGAGCGTCGTGCCAAAAGTAAGTGCGGCCGGGAAGACGTAACCGCCGTTGTAATCCGTATGCTCGCCGATGAGATTAACGCGTCCCGGCGCGTGGAATGCAGCGATTGGCTCAGCCGATTCCCCGTATAAGTTCAGAAATTGATTCGTCAATTGTTCTATGTTAGCCATGAATTCATACCACTCTCTTTCGTAATGTAGTTGAATGATTATAGGTTCAGTATAGCGGTTCACGCGTATGAACAAAATGGTATGATGTGCTTCTCACATGGAATTTTGTGACTCACAAATCGCTACAGCATCGATATATGCTACAATAAATGGTAACAAGAAGATGTCGTAAACGAAGGAGTTCAGCCACATGGAGCTTACACAGACTTATTCAGTGCTGTCCAATCCCGTACCAGATGAACATGGTGATATATATGTATTATTTTCAGGAGAGAGTCAGACGAAGCCCAATCATCTCATCGGTCCGAAGGTATATGACTTCTATTTGATGCATCATATTCTAGCCGGGACCGGTACATTCTCCTCTGCCGGCATCCAGCATGAGCTGCAAGCCGGACAATCGTTCCTCATTCATCCCGATCAGCTGATTAGCTATACCTCGAGCGAGGACAACCCCTGGCGTTACCGCTGGATTGCGTTCGAAGGGAAGCGAGCGACGGGGCTCGTAGCTGGCGCGGGGCTAAATACCGCTATGCCGATCATCGATACGGGGACGAACCCGCGCATCGGCGTACTGTTTCACAGCATTCAGCGGGCGTTCCGCCTTGGTGGCCTTACGGCAAGTCTGCGCGCGACCGGCTATCTGCATTTGCTGTTCGCAGAGTTCGGCGCAGCGCAGCAAGGGGAGAATCGTACCGCTGAGCAGCAGGGCTCGGACAGTGAAGTGCTGACAAACCAGATGATCCGCTACTTGTCGACACAATACGCCGAGCCAATCTCAATCGAGAATATGGCAGAGACGCTCGGCTACAACCGAGCCTATCTGTCGCGCATGTTCAAGCAGCAGACCGGCATTACGCCGGTAACGTTCCTGCTCAAGCTGCGAATCGACAAGGCGCATCTGCTGCTGCGCGAGCGTCTGGAGTTGACGATCGAGCAAGTCGCGGCTTCTGTCGGGTTCCAGGACCCGCTTTACTTCTCCAAGCAGTTCCGCCGCTTCTACGGTCAGTCGCCTACTGCTTATCGCGAGGCGATGAAGCTGCTGTGAAGGCTAGTCCAGCAGCTTCGCGAACCGCTCCGAAATGTCGATGCCTTCCTGCCAGTTTTCATCGCCATCCTCGATTGACCAGCATGCTTCGAGCACGCCTCGTACGATGCCCCACAGCGCAATGCGGCGATGCTCCAGGCCAAGCCGCTCCGTCATTATCGCGACACGGCGACGGAGGACGGTATCGTAGTCACCGCCTCGATCCTTATAGTTGAGCAAATACTGGAGCGTCTCGAAATGGACATCGCCGACGATCCCTTTCGGATCGATCACAGCCCATCCATCATCCCCTTGCTGCAAAATATTCTGATGATGCAAATCGCCGTGCAGCAGAACCGTTTCGGTTGTCGTCGCGATCATCTCTTCCAATAGCTCTTCGGCTCGGACTACCCAATGCTCAGGCAGCGGTCCTTCTGTATCCCCACTGAATCGGCTGCGGTAGCGGACAATCCCTTCGAACCATCTTCGAATCGTCTGGAAATGGCCCACTTCACCTTCGAACGGGCGACGGAGCTGCCCAAGCATCTCACAGAAAATGACCGTTGCCTTATTGTCATCGAGCATAGTGGACAGCGGCGTACCAGGAACAGCGCGTTCGAGTACAGCAGCACCAAGCTCCTCGTCCAATGCGAGCACTTGAACCACTCCTCTGCCCGCGTACGCGTTCATCGTCCGCATTTCTTGAGCGAGCTCGTCCTTAAGGAAAGCAAGCTTAAGCACAATCGGCTTACCAGCCTCGTTAGTTCCATGAGCGATATAGTTAAAAGACAAATTGTTGAAAGGCGCTTCCGCCTTAATGCCGAATTGTGCCTCGCTTCTAGCGATAAGCTCGGGCAGCGACTGCGTCCACCCTTCTACCCGTGAACCGTGACTGGCTAGCATCTTAGCATTGAAATCCTCTGGTATTAGTGTCATGACGTCATAAATCTCCTCTCCAAGCTAAGCTTGTATTAAAAACAAGCTGCTTCCAGTACATTCGACAACGAGTAGCTGTGAATCCTTTGATGCGTAGCAAATCATGTAAAAAAGAAGCGCCAAGCGGCGGTATTAAGCTCCGCAGCTTGGCGCTTCCATTATTGATGCCGCTCCAGCGTCACGCATGCCTCGCGGATGCCGACCAGCTGCCCGGCATCGTTGCGCAGCTCCGGCGAGATTTGGCTGCGGATGCAGCGGGCAAGCTCCTCGCCGAGCTGCAGCTGCTCGATTACGGCGCATACGGCCACAGGCCAAGCTGATTCGCCGCCGTCCGCGAGCTTAATCGCCACTGCGAGCTGCTCTCTTAGCAGGGCGAAGACGAAGACGCCCTGCGCCCCGCTCTTCGCGACGACGTTCCCGTCGCCGCAGCCGAGCATGACGCTCGCCAGCCGATCCGGTCCCTCCACGAGGGCCGGATGGCTGGCCATTGCAGCGGCGATCCGCCGCGCCGCTGCACCGATGGCGGCGAAGCCCTCCGCTGACGCTGGCGTCGCTGCCGCCGAACCCGTTGCGGCTTCGCCGCTTGCGGCAGGCTGCGCAGCCGCCGCTCCCTCGCCGCCCCAGGCAGCGAAGCGCGCATAGATGAGCGCGAGGCGCCACAGCGGCAGCGCGAACACCGGCAAGCCGCAGCCGTCGATCGCCGTCTCGACGGCTTCGGGCTGCACGTCCGCGATCGCTGCGACGATGCGCAGCAGTTCCTGCTGCAGCGGGTGCTCCGGCTGCGTATAGGTCTCCATCGGCCAGCCGCGCAGCTTGCACAGCGCGAGCATACCGATATGCTTGCCTGCGCAAACATGATACAGCTTGCGCGGGCTTCCTCCGCTTGCGAGCCGTGCATCGCGCGCTTCTGCATTCGCCGGCAGCGCAGGCGCGAACACAAGCTGCTGCTCCAGCACGCCGGTTTGCTCGAGCATCCGCTCGAGCACCGCGATATGTGCCGGAGTGCCTTGATGCGAGGCACACATTAACGCGATTGCCTCATCGCCAAGTCCATATGCTTCAATTATGCCGCCCATCACGCTTGGCAAAGCTTGAATCGGCTTCGCGGTGGAGCGCAAGAAATTAAGAATATTCGCGTCCCCGGCATGTGCGACTAATCGGCCGTCCTCTGTAACAACCGCAGCATGGCCACTGTGAACATTTTCGACCAAATCGCCTCTAGTCGTAAGTACGAGGGGAACGCCTAGCACCTCGTTTGCCGTTGGATATTTGTCTGTCTTCGTGCTTCTATTTACCCTATTCAATCCTCATCCGACCTTTTCCATCATGTTTAAGCTCTGTCTCCATAACAGCCTATTCTTGGTGCCAGCTATCCGCCATCCGTTTCAAATTGGCTTATGGATGGTTATATAATTGCAAGCTGATCAAGTACGTTTTGACAAGCTTGTCTCATCTCATCACTAGTATACCAAGGAGCTGATGATCATGGAAAATCCAATACCCGGCGGTGCTGGACGCAAAGCAAAAGCGATACAGGAGGTGCTCAACGGTTCAATGGTTCATGACTTCCACGACATGCAGCAGCTTGGCGCGGACATGGAAGCTATGAAGACGAACAGCGAGCTTCTGGAGGAAGGGCTTGTGCCCGATCCGGTTCAAGATGAATCGTAACATACGAAGAGGGGATCACAGTGATCTCCTCTTTTTTCATGGCAAATTGGGGCATAGTAGCCAGGAGGAGGCATGATTATGACCATCAAACATCTGCACGAAGGCCATCTTTACTGGCCCCGTACAATGGACCAGCCCACCGTCTATCCCCCGCTCGCCCAAAATGTTAAGGCCGACGTCGCCATTATCGGAGGCGGTATGTCCGGCTCGATCTGCGCGTACATCCTATCCCGAAGCGGTTTGAAGACTGTGCTGCTTGAACGCGGCGATATCGAGCAGGCAGCTCGCTTGCCAATACGGGACTGCTGCAATATTGCAATGATACGATGCTATGCGACTTAGCGGATCAGATTGGCGAAGGGAACGCGGTCCAATTCTATAAAGGCTGCAAGCTGGCGGTCGAGCAGATTGGCGAGCTAGCCGAGCTTGGGTCAGGCAAGGCGGAGTACGTATGGCAGAGCAGCCTTTATTATGCGAGTACAGAGCAGGATGTCCCAAAGCTTAAGAAAGAGTATGAGCTGCTAAATCGCCATCTGTTCGAAGTAGAATACTTGGAGCCGGAGCAAATCTCTGCTCGGTTTCCGTTTCACAAGCCAGGCGCCATCGTAACGCATGGCGATGCATCGGTTAATCCTTTTCGGTTCGTGCATGGCCTTATTGATGCCGCCGTGAACCGCTTCGAACTTGCCGTCTATGAGCAGACGGATCTAGTCAACCATAGTTCTGAACCGAACAGTGGCGCTCACATACTACAGACCTCCGCTGGGCACGAGGTGCTGGCGAAGCATGTCATCTACGCCGTCGGCTACGAACCAGAAGAGCTGCGCGGCAAGCTCGTGAAGTCAGTGATGAACCGCACCTACGCGCTTGTTACGAATCCCCAGCCGGAACTTTATGAGGCGTTCAGTCCTTACCTATTTTGGGAGACGGCAAGGCCCTATTTCTACATGCGATTCTCGGAAGACAAACGCATCATTGCAGGCGGAGGCGATGAGCAAACCAAGGAGCTGCTGACAAGCGAGAGCCAGCTTAAGAAGGAGGCCGCGAAAGTGCTATCCTGCATACAAGCGTTATTCCCTTCTATAGAAGCCTCGATTGACTATGCATGGCACGCCACCTTCGCCTTGTCGTGCGACGGGCTCCCTTTCATCGGAGCCGATCCGAATTGGAGCGGCGTCTACTACTGTCTCGGCTACGGTGGCAACGGCACGGTCTACAGCATGATGGGCGCGCATATTTTGCATCATCTCATCACAGGTCGCGACCATCTTCTCGCCTCCATTGTCGCGCTAGACCGCCCGTCGCTGCTAAATGTTTAAACACCCTACAACAACGGAGACAGCATCCGCGCGGCTGCCTCTGCTACCTTCTGCTTCAGCGGACGCTTGCGGAATTCCGCAAGGCTGACCTCTGTGCAGCTTTGCAAATCGTTCATGAAATCAGCCTCAAGCCGCTCAATCGCCATCTCATCGAATAGGAGCGCATTAATCTCGAAATTGCTGAACAAGCTCCGCATATCCATATTCGCTGTCCCGACTGATGCGAGCAGCTCGTCGATGATAATGACTTTCGCGTGCACGAAGCCGCCTTTATAGCGGTAGATCCGAACGCCAGCTGCGAGCATCTCCTCGACGTAAGACAGCGAGGCCATTAGCACAAGCTTCGTATCCGGCACGTACGGAATGATAATCCGCACATCCACGCCGCCAAGTGCCGCAGTCCGCAGTCCCATCAGAATGCTCGCATCTGGAATAAAGTAAGGCGTCGTCATGTAAATTCGGGACTTCGCCGCGGTAACCGCCGCGAATATATATTCCAGTATCGCGTCATCCCGCATATTGGGACCGCTCTGCACGATCTGTACCTGCTCCAAGCTCTCACACGAATGCTCAGGCAAGTACGCAGATCCAGCCAGCTTCTTCTTCGATGAATACCACCAATCGTAGATGAAGACTTCCTGCAGGAAGTACACGGCGTCCCCCCGTAGTTGCAAATGCGTATCCCGCCAGAAGCCAAGCTTCGGATTGCCGCCTACATATTCCTCTCCGAAGTTAATGCCGCCTAAGAAGCCGACAAGACCGTCAACGACGATGATTTTGCGGTGATTGCGAAAGTTCATTCGTTTCTCGAAGAAGGCGATGCGTGGCGGCAGGAAGCACTGTATCTCTACCCCTGCAAGGCGCAGCTCCTCCACATACTTATCGCTAAGCTCCACGCTGCCGATCCCGTCATAGATTACCCGCACCTCAACACCGGCTCTCGCCCGCGCAAGCAGCAGCTCCTTTAGCTGCTGTCCAACAGAATCGTGCCGGATCGTATACGACTCGACATGGACATGATGCCGTGCCGAAGCAATCGCCGCAAACATCGCCTCATACGTCGCTTCGCCGTTCACCAGTACGGTCGTTTCGTTGCAGCCTGTAATGGGGGAAACGGAAATATTTTGCAGTATGTGATAAAGTCTCTCTTGCTCCGCAAACCGATTCCCCTGCATCTCGCTCTGCCGGTGAATAAGCTTGCAGCGAAGCAGCGCCTTACGCAGCGTATCCGACATGTAAACGCCTCTTCTGCGTATACTTCTTCGCCGCCGGTATTCTTGCGCTAGAAAGTAGTACATGACGAAGCCGATTATCGGCAGAGCGAACAGAATAAGCAGCCAGGCGATGGTTTTGGCCGGATGGCGGTGTTCCAGAACGAGAATCGTCGCGATTTGAAAAATAAAGATCAGGAGTGCAGCGAGCGCCCAAATCATTGCAGGTTCCCCCATTTCCTCCCAGATGATATAGAACTAGCTTTCACTCGCAATAGGAGCCGTATACATCTTTAGTTGGCATGACTTTAGTTGGCATGTTTCTTAGCATCTAAGAATAAATAGCATTATGCATGTAACCGTGAGAGAAGGCGGGTGATTATCTGCGGGTGTTCAAGGAATCAAAGCGGAGCGCATCGGCTGAAACACTTATCGGACACGGCACTCATGTCGAAGGGAAGCTGATCAGTGAGCTCAGCATACGTATTGAGGGCGAGCATCGGGGTGATATCGAATGCAGGGGCGATGTCATTATCGGGGAATACGGCGTAGCGCGCTCTAGCATCACGGCTCAAGATTTGACGATTGCCGGCAGAGTCCACGGCGATATAGTCGTCAAAGGCAGGCTTATCATTACGGCGTCAGGCCAGCTATTCGGCAATGTGCTAGCGCACAGCATATTGATTCAAGACGGCGGCATCTATAACGGCAACTGCCGAATGGAACGCCAGACCGAACCGCGCACACGCCAGCTGCCAGAGCATGAAGCTCCCTCTCAACAGCCAGGACAGCAGCAGCAAGCGAAGGAGAAAGCTCGTCAAGCCGGATAAACCGCAAAAAAGGAGCCTTTTGAGCCGGTTACAAAACACCAGCCTAAGGCTCCTTTCTTATCTGTTCCTTCGTTCGTTTACGTCGCTACATCCCGCTTATTGAAGATTAGCCATGTAATCCCCATAAAGATGATGTAGTACCCGGCTAACACAGCAAGCGAGAAGCCGAGCGTCATATTATGCGCAATGGCTGTGCTCTGCAAATACTGTTTCAAGTTCAGGTGCAGAAACAGCAGGTAATCGACCCACTTATAATTGAGCGACATCAGGATGCCGCTTGCGATAATTCCGAAGAAGTAAATAAACATCGACAGGCCGATCGCAAGTCCGCCGCTGCGGAAGATCGTCGACAGCATGAAGCTGAATGTCACGATCATAATGAGCCCGATGTAATCAAGCACATACGCTTGAATCATATAGAAGAGCGGATGCGCACTGTTCAACACGCCTAGCGCCTCGTTAGCTGTTGCGCTTTGATTGTACCCGAACAAGATGAGGTTCAGTACAAATGACGAGACGAACATCAGCACGGTTTGCACGAGGGCAAACAAGAGTAGGGAAACATACTTCGAGAGCAGAATCTTGCTCCGGCTCCACGGCCGGATGAGCAACAGCTTAATCGTGCCGGACGAGAACTCGCCAGCTACGCTTTCCGCTGATACGACAACGGTAAAAATCGTAATCAAGTAGTACATCAGCTGATCGATACCGTTCATCACGGTCCACATCGTATCCTTCTCGGACAGCCACCTTGTCAGCGAGCTGGCGACAATGACGAGCACAAGAATAATACCGAGCATAATCCATGTTCCGATTCGGCGGTAAATCTTCATATTCTCATTTCGGACAAGCTGTAAGAAATCAAACAACCTGCTCACCTCCCGTCATCTCCAGGAATTGATCCTCTAGAGACTTGTTCAGGACGCGAATGCCATATACTTTAATACCTGCTCCAACAAGCAATGCATTGATCTGCGCAATCCTCTCGCGGTCTGCACGTACAAGTGCAGCGTCCTCTTCTCGCTCAGCTCCATGCTCCGCAAGCAGCTGCACCGCTTTATCCGGCTGATCGACCTCGAACAGCACTTGGCTTTCTTCATCGGCGATCGGCTTGTCAGAACGGATACTGCGCACGTCGATGAGCTTGCCTGCTTGGATGATGGCGACACGGTCGCACATGAGCTCCATCTCGCTCAGCAAGTGGCTCGATACGAATACCGTTATGCCCTCTTCCTTCGCTAGCTTCCTGAGGTAATCACGCAGCTCGCGAATGCCCGCAGGATCGAGCCCGTTTGTAGGCTCGTCCAGAATGAGCAGCGATGGCTTATGCATAATGGCTTGTGCGACACCGAGCCTCTGGCGCATTCCGAGCGAGTACGTCTTCACTTTGTCATGGATGCGGCTCTTCAGGCCAACAAGCTCAACGACCTCGTCAATGCGCTGCTTCGTAATGCCCGGCACCATGCGCGAGAAGTGCAACAGGTTCTGAAAGCCTGTCAAATATTTGTACATCTCTGGATTCTCTACAATTGCACCAACATGGCGGATCGCTTGCTCGTAGTGGGTTCGGATGCTGTGGCCTTCAATAAGGACATCACCCTTGGACAGTGACATCAACCCAACCATCATTCGAATCGTTGTCGTCTTGCCCGCACCGTTGGGACCAAGAAAACCGAACACCTCCGCACGCGGCAAATCAAGCGTTAAGCTATCGATAATCGTCCGCCGGCCGATCGTCTTCGTCACTTGCTGCAGCCTGACGATTGGCTCCTCTATGGAGCCGAATGAACTGTTCACCTCTATACCCCCTGTTTGGCAAACTCTGAGAGCGGTAAAAATCTTACACACCTCGCGTCATCACCAGTATACAGAAGTCAGGAAGCGATTGGAAGTTTATGCTTATTCAACAGCTCCAGCTTATACATACTGAAGCAGCTGTTCTGTCTGACTCATCATCGAAAATGTGTCAGTCTCGATACGCATGAGCCGATGATCCGGCGGCCTACAACATGATTTGCAGCAGCCAAGTGGATAAATGACCTTATAAAACCCGGTCAGAAACACCATTTCAGCCTCTAGCCTAGGCAGCATACAGCCGCACCCCACACAATGAAATTGCTCTTTATTCAACAAGTTATATCACTCCTATTCTATCCTTTGACGTCCAACCTATTTAATGAAGACTCTTTCTTATAAGTCAACCGGCGATATAGTTCATGTATACGCACCTGTCTTGGACTCATTGCCTGCAACTTTGCTAGTAAGGCGCACATAATTGCTTTGCGGATTTCCTCATCCGGGATAAAAGTGCAACCGTACACATAGTAGTTGTCTTCCTTCCGGCGCCAGACAACATGTCCGAGCAGACAGAACTGCCACTCATCCAGCGTAATTGAGAATTGAAGCAGATAGCTCTTGCTGACTGGAAAACGCAGATGGCTCTGAAATCGCAGCCCCGCGGGGCTCATATTGTGCAGCAGGACCGTGGATGAAGCGGAATCCGCTCCCTCCCCCTGAATATGACAGATGGATACCTCTGCTTGCGCGCCCTCTCGAAGCCGGATTCGGATATGTTCGCGCGGCTGCTTCTCGCTCGATTTTTCCACGACATCTACGCCTCATTTCAACTGAAATCTAACTGCGTTGACTTGCCCCCCGCAGCATTAATGCGCATTCTGGGTATTGCCGGCGTGCAATTGTTCATATGACCAGAGCAGCTTCCACTTGCCCGAGTCATAGGCTGCATAGCAAGGTTGTACGATCGTGAAGTTGCCATACTGACTATGGAACAATTCCTCCACATCGAATTCGTAAACGACTGAGATCGGCGCTGCACCTTCGGTCATCTTCCAATCGGCAACGCGGGAAGGACTGCCAATATGAACATCAAACGTGTTCACGCCGAAGTCCTGCATCATAATATGTGCGCGGTTCTGAATATACTCCGCCTTCTTGAAGCGTTGCTGCATCTCGGGATGAAACAGCTCCCATGCGCTGCCGTAATCGCCTTGCTGCTCAAACGAATAGAACTGCTCTACCGCCGCTTGCGCCTGTTCATCATCTCCGGACTGGAACAGTCCGGAGAAATTTCGCCAACCGAGCCACACCACTAGCACGATGACAAGTCCCAGCAGCAGCTTCATTCCGGGTAACCCGCCTCTTCGTCGTCCGCTCATTTACTTTCCACCCCTGTCCAAAAAGCTACTTCACTTTATGAACGGAGGGCTTGTTTTATACCTTCTATATCAATCTCCTTGCATGAGCTGCGACTTCAAACGGTTATGAATTCGGCTTCGTTCCGTAGCATTGACAAGGTAATACCAGATGCCACCGATCATGGCACCTTTCCCCGAGATCTCGGTCGTCGTGAAACGCTCGCTTTGCGGTTTATAAACAGATACAAGCTGTTTCATCTCACTGAAGGTCATATTCGTCTTCACACTGTCGCCAAGAGCACCTAACAGCGCGTGGAAATGAGTGACACTAGCTAGACTGACCGCATTATGCATAACAGCCTGTACAACAGCTCGCTGCCTTGTATTGCGACCAAGATCGCCTCTTGGATCTTCATACCGCATCCGGCAATATTTCAGCGCGTCTTCACCTTTCAGCGACAAATTCCCTTTAGCGAAGCTCACACCATCGTATTGGAACGCCGCCTCATTGTTGACCTTAACACCGCCGAGCATGTCTATGACCCGAGTGAAGCCTTCCATATTCGCTTTAATGTAATAATCTATTGGATAATCCAGAAACTGCTCGACTGCCCCGATCGACATCTCCACGTCGCCGAATGCATAAGCATGATTGATTTTATCCATACCGGCCCTGCCTGGAATGATGACACGCGTATCCCTTGGAATGTTGAACATAAGGACGGATTTCTTCTGCGGATTCACGGCAAGCACAATCATCGTATCCGAACGGCCGTGGTCGTTCTCGCGCTGATCTACACCAAGCATCAGCACGGTGAAAGGCGCCAGCTCTTTCCCTTTGCTCACGAGCAAAGGTGATGTTACGGAGGTCTTAACATCAGTATCAGTGCTCACATAAACCTGCTTCGCCTTGTTGATGTCCTCATGCATCCGAACGACTGTCCGCTCTGCAGAGTGATAAAGATACCAGACCAAGCAGGATGCAATTAGAAGGAAAGAAGCAGCGGCAGCACTCGTCCATATGAGCAGATTCTTATAGGAAAATCTCATGTGTGCTCACCTCTTTCCTAAACCCGTTCCTGCAATTGAAGCCCATCCACGCGATGGCGAGCGAACCAGTCGACGGTCTCTTCAATGCCTTGCTCGAATGTATATTTCGGCTTCCATCCGAGCGATGAAGCGATCTTCGACGGATCGAGCGTGTATCTACGATACTTGCCCTCTCGGCTTTGCTTGGCGACTGGAAGGAGCGAGGATGGCTTTTGCAGCAGCCCAACGATTAGCTCAGCAACGTCCAAATCGCGGCGCTCATTAAAGCCGCCAATGTTGTATATCTCGCCGGCTTCACCATCATGCAGCACCCGTTCAACGGCAGAAGCAAGGTCCATCACATGTAGCCAATCGCGCACATGAAAGCTGCCATCCAGCTCCGGAAGCTGCTTATTCTGCATCGCGCTCGTAATGAACAGCGCAGCGGCAGATGCGGCACTATGTTGAAACGGACCGTAAATGCAAGCTGAACGAATCATATTCACATGCAGCCCGTACGTCTTGTAATAAGCACGCACGAGAAGATCTGCCGCTGCCTTGCTCGCATCAAAGGGACTGCATGGATTTAAAGGGCTTTCTTCTGTGAAATAACCGGTTCTGCCTAAAGAGCCATAAACGCCACCGGTTGATATTTGCACGAAACGCTTCACCTGCTGCTCTCTACATAGATCAAGCAGCACCTGCGTCCCGAGGACATTCGTACGGACTAACCGCTCCGTATCCTCTGCACCTTGCGCGCCGATGTCTGTCACCGCAGCGAAATTCACAACGACATCAATATCGAAACGTATAATCGTATCACGCACGAGCGCCGAATCGCATATATCACCTTGCACAGCATGATAGCTTTCATCACCGAATACATCAGTTAGCTGCGCGGGATTGCCCGTATCAGCAAGCTGATCATAATTAACAATCGTATAGCCCGGATACCGATCAAACATGTAACGGATGAAGTTGCTGCCGATAAACCCTGCTCCGCCTGTCACCATCAGCTTCATAACTCATCTGCTCCTATACAAAAAAGTTTAGCTTTGCTTGTTTCAGACCTCACAAATAAGGGTAAGATTAAATAACATAGATATCAGCAATAATCTAATGATACAATTTGTAACTCTTTCACTTTATACATTAAGATACAATTTGTATCATGTCAATTCTTTTCTTTTTCGACACGTGACATTTTGTAGCTTTTCATGCATTTGTAAACAATTCGTATTAAGATGGTTGTATATTTCGAATCAGGAGGAGAATTATGGGCATTGGTAGTCGGATTTCCAAACTGAGAGACGATCGGGGCTGGACACAGGAACAGACAGCGGGGCTGCTCGGAATATCACGCGCGGCACTATCCCATTACGAGAAAAACCGACGTGAGCCGGACACGGAAACGTTATCAAAGTTCGCAGATTTGTTCAAAGTAACTGTCGATTTTCTAGTCGGCCGGACAAACGCGCCTCATGCCACTGTCGAATCGCCTGTTCGTGAATTTGTGGATCAGCTGGAGCTATCCGAAGAGGATCTCTTGAAACGCTTTGATCTGACGATCGACGGCCTGAAGCTCTCGCCTGAAGAGGCTCGCCGCTTCATCGCTTTCGTACGCGCAGAACGTAACATGAAATAACGATAAGTAAATAAATAAAACCATAGTCGTCAGCCGACTATGGTTTTCATTTTCGGAATATTTATCTTTGTAATGGTGGCAAGTCTGCAGGCCAATTTGCAAGATCGATACCAAGCTGCTCCAAAATGGTGCGTACGTCCAATTCTATGGCTGCCTGCGAGGTGTTATGTACCTCTTGTTTCTGATCTTCTATTTTCCTCATCCCGCGGCTCCTACTCCCTTTGATTAAAGTGAACCTTCTACCGAACGACTTTAGTCTATCTTTCCTGGCTACCACTCCATCCACTTGACCGACTCCTTTATTCTTCTCTCTCTCTTCTGTACTTGTCTTTTCTCATTATATCCAAATGAATCTAAAAAGGGTGTCGAAGGATGTGGGACTAATCTCACATAGCGCTTCTATTATTGTCGATAAATGGTAATTTAAATAACGGATGGTAAAATTGTTGACATAAAAAAGAAGCCGGTAGCGAAACATCTCGCTACACGGCTTCTTTTGTCATGCTCTTTATTTAGTTCCCGCCTACACGAGCGAGCTCTTTCATATTCGCTTCGAAAGCTGCGAGAAGCGCTTCATCTCCGACTAAGCCGGATTGCTCCATCTTCTCGATTTGCTGCAGCATCCGCTTGTAGTCTTTCGGGATGACTTTGACAAACTTCTCTCTGGACTTCTCCCAATCGGAGAGCAATCGTTTGCCGATTTCACTGCCTGTGTAATCCACATGGCGCTGAATCATCGATTGAAGCTCATCCGAATCGCGCTGCTCTTCGATACGCTCCAGAAGGACCATCTCGATGTTGCAGTGCTTGTAGAAATCGCCTGCTTCATCAAGCACATACGCGACGCCGCCGGACATACCTGCTGCGAAGTTACGGCCTGTGACGCCTAGGATTGCAACGCGGCCGCCTGTCATGTACTCACAGCCATGGTCGCCAACGCCTTCGACAACGACATTCACGCCGGAGTTACGAACCGCAAAGCGTTCACCTGCGATACCGCTGATGTATGCGTCGCCGCCAGTTGCTCCGTAGAATGCTGTATTGCCGATAATGACGTTCTCTTCTGCTTTGAACGTTGCTTTCGGAGACGGAGCTACAATGATTTTGCCGCCGGATAGACCTTTACCGACATAGTCATTGGAGTCGCCTTCGAGGGAGAGCGTAATGCCCTTCGGTACGAACGCGCCAAAGCTTTGGCCAGCGGAGCCGACAAAGTTGAACGAGATCGTATCTTCAGGCAAGCCCTTCGCACCGTAAGCGCGAGTAACTTCGCTGCCCACGATTGTACCGACTACGCGGTTAATGTTCGTGATTGGCAATGTCGCGCGAACTTTATCACCCGATTCAATCGCAGGCTGTGCCAACGGCAGCAGCTTCTGCATATCAAGCGATTCTTCAAGCTTATGATCTTGAGTTTGCGTGCAGAAGCGTGCAGCGCCTTCTGGCAATTCCACTTGATGCAGCAGCGGAGTCAGATCAATACCTTTAAGCTTGTAGTTCTCGATCAGCGATTTGGTCTTCAAACGATCAACCCGGCCGACCATCTCTTGAATCGTACGGAAACCAAGCTCTGACATAATTTCACGCAGCTCCCTCGCAACAAACAGCATGAAGTTCGCTACATGGCTTGGATCGCCCATGAACTTCTGACGAAGTTCCGGGTTCTGCGTTGCCACACCCACCGGACAAGTATCCAATTGGCACACACGCATCATAATACAGCCAAGCACGACGAGTGGAGCTGTCGAGAAGCCGAACTCTTCTGCGCCGAGCAATGCTGCGATTGCAAGGTCGCGGCCGTTCATAATCTTGCCGTCTGTCTCAACAACGACGCGATCACGCAGGTTGTTGATCATCAGCGTTTGATGCGTTTCAACGAGGCCAAGCTCCCACGGCATACCCGCATGGCGGATCGATGCAAGAGGAGAAGCGCCTGTACCGCCGTCATAACCGCTGACGAGGATAACATCTGCGCGGCCCTTCGCTACGCCGGCTGCAATTGTGCCGACACCAGCTTCGGAAACGAGCTTCACGTTGATACGGGCACGAGGGTTAGCGTTCTTGAGGTCATGAATGAGCTCAGCTAAGTCCTCGATCGAATAAATATCATGATGCGGAGGCGGCGAGATGAGACCTACGCCTGGCGTCGAACCGCGAACTTCAGCAACCCAAGGGTATACCTTACGTCCTGGCAGTTGACCGCCTTCGCCTGGCTTCGCGCCCTGCGCCATCTTAATTTGAATTTCATCGGCATTGACCAGATAGTTGCTCGTTACGCCGAACCGACCGGATGCAACTTGCTTGATCGCACTGCGGCGGGAATCGCCGTTCGCATCTGGGATGTAACGAGCTGGATCTTCGCCGCCCTCGCCTGTATTGGATCTGCCGCCGATGCGGTTCATCGCAATTGCAAGCGCCTCATGTGCTTCTTTACTGATTGAGCCATACGACATTGCGCCAGTCTTGAAGCGCTTCACGATTGATTCCACGGATTCTACTTCATCCAGTGGTACCGGATCTGCGTCGAAGTTGAACTCAAGCAGCGAGCGAAGCGTCAGATGCTTCTTATCTTCACCCTGCACGAGTGTCGAGAATTTCTTGTACAGCTTATAGTCGTTGTTACGGGAAGCCATTTGCAGCGTATGAATCGTCTGCGGGCTGAACAAGTGATCTTCGCCGTCTTTGCGCCATTGGTACTCACCGCCGGAGTCAAGCTCTCTTACGCGGCCCTCTTGCTCGGAGTACGCACGATTATGATGCTTAAGCGTTTCTTCAGTAATGACGTCAAGGCCAATACCGCCGATACGCGTCGGTGTCCATGTGAAGTATTGGTCAACAACATCTTCCTTGAGACCAACCGCTTCAAATATTTGTGCGCCGCGGTACGATTGGATTGTCGAGATGCCCATCTTGGACAGGATCTTAACGACGCCTTTCGTTGCAGCTTTAATGAAGTTCTTCACCGCTTTATCATGCTTCAAGCCGCGCAGCATGCCTTGGCGGATCATGTCATCAAGCGTCTCGAATGCGAGGTACGGGTTCACTGCGCTTACGCCGAAGCCAAGCAGGAGTGCAAAGTGATGCACTTCACGCGGCTCGCCGGATTCTAGCAGGATGCTTACTTTCGTCCGTGTGCCTTCGCGAATCAAATGGTGATGCAGAGCAGATACAGCAAGCAGCGACGGAATTGCCGCATTCTCACGATCTACGCCGCGGTCAGATAGAATAAGAATATTATGACCTTTAGCAATAACTCGGTCAGCCGCTTCGCACATTTGCTTCAGGGCATAGCGCAAGCCTTCTTCGCCTTTGTCCGCTGTGAACAGCGTAGGAAGCGTGATGGACTTGTAGCCCGGACGGCGAATATGGCGCAGCTTCGCGAACTCTTCGTTCGACAATACTGGTGTTGCCAGCTTGATATGTCGGCAGCTCTCTGGCTCAGGGTTGAGCAGGTTGCGCTCAGGTCCAAGCGTTGTGCCTGTCGCTGTAATGATCTCTTCACGAATCGCGTCAATCGGCGGGTTCGTTACTTGCGCGAACATTTGTTTAAAGTAGTTGAACAAACGCTGCGGGCGCTCAGACAGAATCGCAAGCGGCGCGTCATAACCCATGGAAGCGATCGGCTCAACACCGCTGCCTGCCATTGGCTCAAGCACTTTGCGCAAATCCTCGAACGTATAGCCGAACGCCTGCTGACGCTGCTCTACCGTTTCGTGGCTAGGCTCTGGCAATTCAGGCGCATCCGGAAGCTCATCCAGACCTACGAGATGCTCTTCGAGCCATTCGCCGTAAGGGTGCTCCGATGCGATTTGGGCTTTAACCTCTTCATCCGAAACGATGCGGCCCGCTTGTGTATCGACAAGCAGCATACGGCCTGGACGCAGACGGTCTTTATATAGGATGTTCTCTGGATCAATGTGAACGGTACCTGCTTCGGAACCGAGAATGATGACATCGTCCTTCGTTACATAGTAACGAGCTGGGCGAAGACCGTTCCGGTCAAGAATCGCACCGATCTGAGTGCCATCGGTGAACGCCATTGCGGCTGGTCCATCCCACGGCTCCATCAAACAGCTGTGGTATTCATAGAATGCACGTTTCTCTTCGCTCATGCCTTCGTGGTTAGACCAAGGCTCTGGCACCATCATCATTGCCACATGCGGCAACGAACGGCCGGAGAGATAGAGGAATTCAAGCGTGTTGTCAAACATCGCCGTATCGGAGCCGTCTGGATTGATGATTGGCTTAATCTTCGCCAGATCGTCACCGAACAATTCCGTAGCGAACATCGTTTGACGAGCGTGCATCCAGTTCACGTTGCCGCGAAGCGTGTTGATCTCACCATTATGAATGAGATAACGGTATGGATGCGCGCGCTCCCAGCTTGGGAACGTGTTCGTGGAGAAACGGGAGTGTACGAGCGCAAGCGCCGTTTCCATCGTCTCATCGTTAAGATCGACGTAGAAGGAACGAACCTGCTCGGTTGTAAGCATCCCTTTGTACACGATTTTTTTGCTGGACATACTGGAGAAATAGAAGCTATCAGCGCCTTCAGCGCCGGAATAGCGAATCGCAATCTCCGCACGTTTACGAATGACGTAGATTTTACGTTCGAAGGCAAGCTCATCTTGAAGCTCAGCACTCTTCCCGATGAACACTTGGCGAACGAACGGTTTAACCGACTTCGCAGAGTGTCCAAGCTTCTCGTCGTTCGTTGGAACGGTACGCCAGCCAAGCAAAGTTTGACCTTCCTCATGGATGATCGCTTCCAGTTCACGCTCATGCTTGCTGCGAATGCTCTCGTCCTGGGACAAGAAAAGCATACCAACTGCATAGTCGCCGCTTGCCGGTAATTGTGTGCCGAGCTCTTTCATTTCACGGGCAAAGAAAGTATGCGGAATTTGCAATAAGATCCCGGCTCCATCCCCTGTGTTCGGCTCGCTGCCTTGGCCACCGCGATGCTCCATGTTCTCAAGCACTGTCAGTGCCTGTTGGATGATCGTGTGTGATTTAATTCCCTTGATGTTAGCCACAAAGCCCATTCCGCAGGCGTCTTTCTCAAATTGCGGATCGTATAGACCTTGCTTCGGCGGCAATCCTGACTGGTTCTCTTTCACTTGGATGCAACCTTTCTATGAGAAATTTTAAATAAACGGAGGAATGGATTCTTATTCATGGAATCCGGCTTCAATTCCAGCGCATAATCGCTTAGAATGAAGGTGTACACGCGGTCACCGCTTAGGGCCAAAACAGACAGGTCATCCTGAATGATTCGAAAAAAAGACGCTGAGGCGGCTGTACAGCATGCCGTGCTCTTCAGCATCCTTCTTGTGAAACAGCGGGTGTACGAATTTTTGTTATTATTTGATTGTACCATCAGAACGCAATGAATTTCAATTCAATATTTTTATGGTAATGATAAGACTTCTTTAACACATCACAGCAGCAATCTGAAAAATTCTCAGAAAATTGTACACCCATTGTAACGCATAAATAACCAAAAGGATGTGGATTTATTGTTTAGTAATTTCAGGAAAGCACCAAAATGGTTTGTATCCTTAACGGCAGTTGCACTTTTGCTCGGGTCTTCCGAGGTTTATCGATCATATGCTGACGCACCTTCGAGAGAAATGAGCACGGTAAATGCTTCGGCGATTGCTGCTGCTCAAACAGCACCGGCGGTTCCAGCTGCCCCGCAGGCGAAAGTGAATCAGCCTCTGCATATCGTTGCTGTCGGCGACTCGCTTACAGCGGGCTACGAGCTTGGCATGACCGTGAAGTCGATTCCGTATGGCTACGTGGAGCGCGTGTATGAGCAGGCGCTTTATCATGGCGATGCCGAATTGAATAATTATGGCATTATCGCGTTGAAGTCTTCTGGTTTGAAGGGACTGCTGGACGCCGCGGCTGCTGGCAAATCAGTGACGGCCGAGCAAATCCAGCCGAATCTCTCTACTTACCCGCTTGCCGATGAAACGGTAGCCAAATCCGCACAGCTTGCTGCTGACCTTAAGAGAGCGGATCTTGTCATTATGACGATTGGCGGCAACGACTTCCTGTCGCTTTTCGATGAAATTAAGGCAGAATCGCTAAGCGCAGATCAGCTGCAAGCGCGACTGGACAGCCACTTGGACAGCTATGTCCCGACGCTCGAAGCTTCGATTCGGACCATTCTGAGCTTGAATCCGAAGGCAACGATTGTTTTCGCGGATCAATATTTACCGGTGCCGCCGCCTTCGATCATTAACAAGGCTATTACAGAAGAGCAGTACAAGGTGCTGACTAACGGCGTAGAAAAGCTGAGATCGCTGGCCGAAGCGCTTACTGGGAAGCTGAAGCAAGAAGCGTACGATGTGCGTATGGTCGATGTATCAGAGCCGTTCCTTGGCAACGAGTTTACCTACACATACATATTAAAGGGAGATATTCATCCGAAGCAGTCTGGTTATGATGTAATGGGCCGCCAGTTTGCGGATGGCATCTGGGGCGAGTACCGTGATCCCGCAACGCTTCAAGCAGGCGCACCTCTTCGTGTCGTAGTGAACGGCAAAGATTTGACGGGCGCAAATAAACCTGTCCTTAAAAATAATACGACGTTTCTGCCCATGCGCGACATCACGAACGCGCTCCACGCAACGCTTGCCTGGGACGGCAGAACGCGCACCGCAACGGTAACTTCCGGCAGCAACAAAGTCGCGTTCACAATCGGCGCAACGATGATGAAAGTGAACGGCCAATCCGTGCCGCTCGAGACGCCGGCTTACTTGCAGCAGGTTGGCGGCAATTCGGTCACCTACCTGCCTCTCGCCGCACTGTCGAAGGGACTCGGCTATAAGGTCGTTTATCGGAAGCCAATTGCGACGGTGTTTATTCAAGGCTAATAAGTTAAATATAAGATACGCCAGTAGCAATACAAAGACGCCTTAGCAACCAACCACGAACTGTGGTGCTGAAGGCGTCTTTTTTCATGCACGGATCAAATGACCCAATCTGCCGTAAATGCCTGTTTGAACTCCTGCGGTAAGCTGCCTTTAAAGACAAGCTCCGGATTTCTTACGCTCACTTTGGTCCCGTTCGGAACCGAACGTGTAATGAACGCGTTGCTGCCGATGACTACGCCTTTGCCGATGACCGTTTCCCCACCCAAGATGGATGCCCCGGAATAGACTGTAACTTCATCTTCAAGTGTTGGATGGCGCTTCACGCCGCGCAGCGTTTGCCCGCCTCGCGTAGATAGCGCACCGAGCGTCACACCTTGGTAGATCTTAACATTATTGCCGATAATCGTCGTTTCGCCGATAACGACGCCTGTCCCGTGGTCAATGAAGAAATGTTCGCCAATTATTGCCCCGGCATGAATATCAATCCCGGTTACGCTATGCGCGTATTCGGTCATAATCCGTGGGATGAGCGGGACGGACAGCTTGTACAGCTCATGCGCCAAGCGATAAATGCTTACAGCGAATATGCCGGGGAACGAAAAAATGACCTCGCTCGTATTCTCGGCGGAAGGATCTCCTGCGAAGGCCGCCTTGACGTCGGTCGCCAGCACGCGCCGCAGCTCGGGAATTTGGCTCAGAAACTCATAGACGATAGCATCTGATGCTGCATCCGCATCCGAGCTAGGGCTCGGATTGAAAGACGACTGATGCTTCAGCGCGGATGCAATCTGTTCGCGCAACTTCTCATCAATGCTGATAAGCAAATCTCCAATATGGTACTCGATCGTCGCGTTAACAAGATTCCTTTTTCCGTAATAGCCAGGGAACAAAAGCTCTCTCAGCAGATGGATGACTTCGATGATCGTATCCCGACTAGGCAAGTCTTTGGCATCCTGAGAAATCGTGTGCGACTGTTCACGATAGCTGCTTGCAATCGTAGATACGAGGCCGCCGATTTGCGTATGAAAATTGGTACCCACCTGCATCACCCTCCAAATTCAGTTCAATAACGACCGGTCTTCAGACAAATGACATTTCGATGCGTCGATAAATAAAAAGGGGGCTCCTTCCGCCAGTCTCCTCGACTTTGAAGATAAGAGCCCCCGTTTGAACGGTAGATATTCATGAAATTTTTTCCAGTATAATCGATTTAACGAGAAGGTGTCAATCCATATCGCATGGAGAAATCGATGCGGTTGAGCTCCAATACAGACCCCAGATTTGTTGTTATGCTGTCAGCTCGATTGGCGCAGCGTCTTGGCGCTTCACCTTGCGGTGCGTCTTGATGAAGACGAGCAGCGTCAGTGCTGCTGAGACGACTGCGAACAACGCGACGTGGATCGCCATGCTGCCGGTGATCTCCAGCTCGTTGCCTGTCACGATTTCGCGGAACGCTTTGATCGTGTAAGTCATAGGCAGCCAAGCGCCAACATGCTGCAGCCAGGACGGCACAAGCTCGGACGGATACGTGCCGGCACTGCCAGTCAGCTGCAAGATAAGCAGTATGACGGAGACGAAGCGGCCCGGATTATCCAGCAGTGTGACAAGGAACTGGATAATCATCATGAATGTGAAGCTTGCGAGCAACGACATGCCAATGAATGCGCCCATATGGTTAACATGCAGCCCAATGCCGTAGATCAGGATCAGATCGGCAATTGTCGCTTGTACGAGGCCAACGATGGCGAATAGCGACAGCTTGCTAACGAACCAGCTCCAGCCGGAGGTTGGAATTGTTCCTGTCTCGCGCATCGGCATAACCGTCGTGGAGAGCAGCGCCCCGACAAACAGTCCGAGTGATAGGAAGTAAGGCGCGAAGCCCGTACCGTAGTTCGGTACTTCAGTCAATTTCACTTCCTCGACTTGTACAGGCTTTGCGAACATGTCGTATAGGGCATCGGTTCCGATGATGCCACCAGCTTCGCCTGCGGCGCTGCCGAGCTTGCTCGACAGCTCGGCAGCGCCGTTCGCGAGCTTAGCTGTGCCGCTCGCGAGCTCGGCGGAGCCGTTTGCCAGCTTGCCGGACCCATCGGCAAGCTGCGCCGCACCGCGGCCAGCGGCGGCTGCGCCGCTAGCTAGCTGCGCGGCGCCATCCGCGGCGCTGTGCGCGCCAGCTGCGAGCTTGGCGCCGCTGGCATTGGCGCTAGCGAGCCCCTGCTGCAGCGCCGTAAGCCCCTGCTGCAGCTGGCTCTGCCCGCGCTGCAGCTCCGTGCCGCCGGCGGCCAGCTTCGCGCTGCCGCCGGAGAGCCCGGCAGCGCCCGCGGATACCTCGCGGGCTGCGCCGATAAGACCTTGCAGCGCCGCATCCTGCGCTGCATCAGGCTGCGCGGCGGCGTATGCCTCGATCGCCGCCGATAGCTTCGCGGCTGCGCCGGCCAGCTGCGCGCTGCCCTGCTTCGCCGCAGCAAGCCCCTCGGCCAGCTGCTTCGCGGCCGAGGCAGCTGTATCCGCGCCGCCGCTGAGCTTGCCGCCAGCGGCTTCAGCTTTGCCGATGCCGGCGGACAATGCCGCCGCGCCATCACTTACTTGCGCGGTGCCGCTATGAAGCTGCTCCGCGCCTTTATCGAGCGTCGCTACGCCGCCTGCAAGCTGCTCCGTGCTGCTCGCGAGCTTCGCGACGTTATCGCGAAGTCGCTCTGCGCCGCTATTTGCATCAGCCGCGCCGCTGCTCAGCTGGCTTGCACCGTCGCTCGCTTTGGCGATACCATCCGTCGCCTCGTCGATATTCGCAAACACGGCCTCAGCGTACGCCTTCGTCACCTGCTGCGAAATTCCCGTCTGCAGCTTCGAAATTGCGCTCTGTCCGATCTTCGCCGCCAAGTAGTTCCCGCTGTCGTTAGACATATACGTGAGCGCCGCCGGCTGTGGCTTCTCATCCAGCAGAGTCGTTGCTTGCTTCGAGAAGGAAGACGGTATTTCTACGGCATAATAGTACTTCCCATCTTGAAGCCCCTGCTTTGCAGCATCGCGATCGACAAAATCCCATTTGAAATCCTTGTTCTCCTTCAGCTCCTTCACAAGGTCGCTGCCGACTGCAAGCGATTTTCCTTTGAACTGCACGCCTGCATCCTCATTCACGACGGCGACTGGCAGCTCGTTCAGCTTGCCATATGGATCCCAGAACGAGCCGATCAGCATGCCGCTGTACATAATAGGAATGAACATGACGCCGATTATCGAGATAATTAGCTTGCGATTGCGCATAATGCGTACAAACTCCTTGCCTGTAAACGATAAAGCCTTCACTTTTCCTCACACCTCTCAACTTTATTATTGAACAAATGACTGAATTGTACTTTTGGTCAATTTATTTTAAAAAAAGAAGCAGCATCCGCCGCTTACTTTATTGTTATCATATTTGCTTTCTGTAAACAGCCTAACTCACCGTAATCCCATCGCGTAGCAGCGAAGTGAAATAGTCAGCAATTTCCTCTCGTGTCAGCGGCGCGTGGTGCTTGTTCCACTCTGCACCGAGGGCGACATACATCTTCAGCATCATGAAAGCTGTCAGCCCAGGGTCTACCGCGCGAAGCTCGCCTTTCTGTACCGCAAGCTCAACTTCATGCTGGATAAAAGTATGAATGGCTGTTTCCATCTTCGCGATGCCGTCCTTCGCCATCGGCGTACCGATGTCGCGCACTTCTTGGGACAGCTTCACAATGAGCTCATGCTTCTCGCGGAACAGCAGCAGCTCGTGCAGCACAGCAGCTAAATTATCGAAGAAAATCCGCTCCCGGTCGATGATTCGTTCCGCAAGCACACGCAGCTCTGCGCATAATTGACCGATAATTTCGCTGAAGAGATCTTCCTTCGTCGCGAAAAACGTATAGATTGTACCTTTACCGACTGCAGCTATCTTGGATACCAGCTCCATCGTCGTCGCTTTGTAACCAAACATGGCAAAAGACTTCGCAGCCGCTTCAACAATCTGCAGCCTGCGATCGACCGGCTTCTTCTGTTCCATTATGCCGCAGCCTCCTTATTTACTTCATTGACACTCATATTATCAGAAACTGACCGAAAATACAATATGGTCACTAAGTCGATTATTCCGATCTTACATCTTCTCACTGCCGATCATTCAACCGAATTTTTTACCAGCTCATCCATCGTGAGCAGTGCATGCAGCTTCAGCCCTGCCGCCTCCAGGTTGGCTCGTCCGTCCGGGTGACGCTCAATGACGCAGACAACATCCTGCACAATTGCGCCAGCATCCCGCAGCTCTTTCACACTTTGCAGAATCTGCCCGCCTGTCGTAACGACGTCTTCGATGACACATACTTTTCGGCCGTGGACTTCGGCGCCTTCCGCTATTTTCCTTGTGCCGTATGCCTTCGCTTGCTTCCTGACAAAAGCAGCAGAAATATTCGTATGTAAGGATAGCGCAGTTGCAATCGCAATGCCGCCCATCTCAAGCCCTGCCAGCACATGGGTGCCAACCGGAATGTGCGAGGATAGCTCGGCTGCAATGGCGCTTAACAGACGAGGGTTCGCTTCAAACATGTATTTGTCAAAATACGTATCCGACTGCTGGCCGGATCGGAGCGTGAACTCCCCCGACAATCGCGATGCTGCGTAAATTTCACGTGCAAGAATTTGCTTGCTCATACATGTCAGCTCCTTAAGGCTGCGGCAGATAGGCTGCCTTTATTTTATTCTTCTACTTATCCGTGTTTCTTACTTTCTTACTTTCTTACTTTCTTACTTTTACTTACCTTTTCTTACTTCCTTACTTTCTTACTTGTACTCCTTCGCCAGCTGCTGCAGCTGCTCCAGACCGCGCTCCGCCCAACGTTTCAGCCGGTCAATTGCTTCGATCTCCGCTTGCACTGCCTTATCGAGCGATTCTTTGTACGAAGGCACTTCTCCGCGGAACGGGCCGATATCGCCATATGGGACATTCGTTTTCTCCGTATAGCTTAGCGCTCTACGCTCGTGAAACATCGGCACATCCGGGTTGTAAGGGTTGTGCAAATCGCCTTGCTCAGGATGCTTAAGCACAGCTAGCACCTTCAGAAGCGCACGCGGCCCGTTTGTTTCCATGACTTCCCCTGCATATTGTCCTGTTTTATAGGTAAAGGCTACAGTTGTACCAATCTCCGGAATCCATTTTTCTTGCTGCATATTTCAACCACTCCATTCTCATTGGTCTATACAGGAGCTTAAATCTCCTATTTTTTAGCATAGTTTAATGCGCCAAGCAACTGCAAGTGCTAATTCCAATCTTGTGTTGTGTTCTGATGCATCGTAATATTGAGTAGGAGCATTATTTATGAGTTATTGATCCGGTTAGAGAAGCAGGTGAAGAAATGCGTAAAAAACGAGTGTTGCTCTTATCCGAAGGGTTCGGATCCGGCCATACCCAAGCCGCCTATGCATTAGCTGTCGGTCTGCGTTCGCTAGATCCTCATATTCAAACCCGGGTGATCGAACTGGGCAATTTTCTCAATCCGGTTATTGGGCCGTTAATTATATCCGCCTACCGCAGAACCGTTACAAAGCAGCCGAAACTTCTCGGTACGCTTTATCGCAGACAATATAAGAAATCATTGAACCGATTCACACAGCTTGCGCTGCACCGTTTGTTCTATAAGCATACGAAGCAGGTGATCACACAGCTGAAGCCCGATCTTATCGTTTGCACGCATCCCGTTCCGAATGCCGTCGTAGCGCGGCTGAAGCGGCTTGGTCTCAACATTCCGCTCTACACGCTCATTACGGACTATGATGCGCATGGCACTTGGACTAGCACTGAAGTGAACAAATATTTAGTATCAACTGTGGAAGTGAAGAGGAAGCTAATCGAACGCGGCACTCCGTCGAGCCGGATTCAGGTCACAGGCATCCCTGTGCATCCGAACTTCTGGCAGACGTATGATCGGTCGGAGCTGCAGGCCCAGTTCGATCTGAAAGCACTGCCAACCGTCCTTATTATGGGCGGAGGCTGGGGGATTATGTACAGCGACGATCTGCTATCGTATATGACGCGCTACCGCGACTCCGTCCAGCTCATCTACTGTGTTGGTAACAACGATAAGGTGCGCGAGCGAATGCTCGCCGATCCGAACTTCCAACACCCGAACATTAAGGTACTCGGATTTACAAAAGAAATTAATAAGCTGATGGATCTGTCCGATCTGCTGATTACGAAGCCCGGCGGCATGACTTGTACGGAAGGTCTCAGCAAAGGCATCCCGATGCTGTTCTATGAGCCAATCCCAGGGCAAGAAGAAGTGAACTGCGAATACTTCGTTGCAAGCGGCTTCGGCGAAATGCTCGAATCAACCGAGACGATCAACAAATGGTTCAAAATCATCCATGAGCCCTACACGTCAGTGCAGCACCGGATGGATCTCATGAACAAGCGCAATCAACAATACAACCCAATGGAATGTTCACGCGCCGTCCTGCAGCTGATGCAGTGACGGTTTTTTTTTACTTTTCCGAGTTGGAAAGTCTCCGTCCCTCCTGCTGGCAAGCCACCGTTTGCTAGCTACCTCGTCTAACGGATCCAGTTGAGCGGCCAAGCCCAGGGAACTTCAACTCCCCCAAGCTCAGCCCAACAACCTAATTATAACGCTGCGAGAAATGTACGCTCTCCCATTTCTTATCCATTAAGGCGTTTACAATTCTATCTTTATTGTAGTCATAGATACCCCGCTAGGCATACTAAAATCATGACTTTCTGTTTGCGAAATTCCGACTTTAATGTGGGAGCACAAGAGCGAACAACCAATTCGCCCTCTCAACTCCAGAAAGTCGGTTGCTTCTTATCAGAGAGTACTGAATCTGCACGCTCAGAGCTTCAATCGGCTGATTATCGCTGGTCTTGCCAAGTAACGGCCAATATATTTCGCTGCTCCTCTGGTATCTTTTTTCATATTGGAGGATACCATTTCATCATCAAGTCCAGCAACAGCTTCTGCCATGTCGCCACTACATCGCTCCGTTCAAATCAGTGAGCATATAATTTCCTAAACAACAAAAAAAGAACCCAACGCTCAAGTGTGTGAAGCACTCGCGGGTTCTCTTGACATTTCAATTTTAATTTTTTAGATATTAATTTGATGCCTTGATGGGCTCGAATAGCGCCATTTGTCTTTTTCCAATCTTGACGAATTCGATTCTTCTGAACTTCTCGTGTTTTAACTTTTGACTCTTATCTGCAATGACAGCTAACACGGAATGCGTAGGTTCTAATAGGTCATACACACTATCAAAAAAGTCGACTAACGGGTCTGAGCTGTCGCTTCTCCAAGTAACAATATCGCCATAAGGAAGGTCTGTAATGACGATATTCACTCGATTATGTATGACTTTATTATCAGAAGCAGTGACATCACTCTGAAACGCAGTCACGCTCTCCATATTTGACCCTGCGATACAGCTGCTTAATCGCTCTGCACTTTCAAGAGCCGAAATATGAGACGCTTTATTATACAGCCTAATGTATTCTTTAATTTGCTCTTTCCGTTTGTTTATTCCGGTAACCGTGAGCAAGGATAAGTTTTTCTCTGCGATCCCAAGTACATCCGCATTAATGTCGGAGGCATAGATCCTTTGAATGCGATCGTTATGAAGTAATCCTATTACTGTGAGCAGGTAAGCCCCGCCGCAACAAGGATCATAGATGGAATATGGACCTTTGCTCCCTTTGGCTTCGAGGACTTGAAAGCATCGCTGAACAATCTCGCTTGCCAACCTTACAGGAAATGCCGTTGTTCCTTGCGCGTTATAGAGCACCCTTCCACTTGCAAAATCCTCATAGTTTTCTTTGTTTCTCTCGTACTTATATTCCATTATAAGCCCCCTTCCGATGCCCTCACTTCACTCATCATATTAGCAGAATTTATGGTTTTAATTGGAAACACTAATCCCCCACCATGACTCATAAATGATATGCTCTAATAAATCCGAGTTCTCATACCCGATTAATTAATATGGAGGCTATTATATGCTTTTATCTGAACGACTTCCACTCGCAGCAAGCTTATACCCTGAAGCACCAGCACTTGAGCGTAATGGTCAAATACTGACTTATGGGGAGCTTCATCGCCTTATCAAACAGCTTAGCTGCGCTTTGTATGCCGAGGGCCTCAGGCCCGGAGATCGGCTTGCTCTTCTAGGTGAGCCAGATTCGCAGCTTGTTGCCCTGCTCTATGCAGCGGTCCAAATCGGCGCCATCCCGCTTGTGCCCTCTCCATTGCTGACTTCTATCGAAATTGCCGCCATTCTCGAGGATGCGAAGCCACACATCTTTATACATGATACTCGTTATACGGAAACCGCACAATCCGTTGCTCAGCATCTCTCGAATCCCCCGAAGCGGTTAACGACTGCATCTCTACAGCTGCTTCTCTTGAAGGAGCTTCCTGCTCCTCCTGCTGGCGCTTGCAACCGAAGCGAAGAGGATACCGCCGTACTTATTTATACCGGCGGAACGACAGGAAAACCGAAAGGCGTCATGCATTCGCATTGCGGCATGTCAGCCTGGAACCAGTTCACTCCCTCTGCCGGGTTCGGTCATGATCTGGAACGACGAGTGCTCGTCCTTAACATCTCGCATCTTGTCGGTCAGTTTCAATTGTGGGCGACCATGGCAGCTGGCGGATGCTTGGTCTTTCTAGACGAGTATCCAGCCGACGTGCACCGCATCCTTACGGTGGTGGAACGCGACCGAATTACACAGCTTAGTACGGTCGGCAAGCTCCTCCGTGATTTGACCCGCGAGGCGGCTGCGACCGGCCGAGATACATCAAGCTTGAAAGTCATCGGCTGCGGAGGGTCTATCATCGCACCGGAAACGCTGAGGGATGCGGTTGCTCAGTTCCCAGGAGTCACGATCGTCAACAACTACTCGCAAGCGGAATGCGGTATGTCGATTAGCCGATTATTTCCGATCCATCATCTGAACGATCCAGTCCGCCTGCGCTCCGTAGGTCGCCCAGCCGATCTCGGTGTCCAAGGGGAAAATGCCTTTCAAGTACGGATTATCGGCGAGGACGGCCTAGAAGTAGGCACCAACATGCCCGGTGAAATTGTAGTTCGTGGTGCGCAGACGATGATTGGGTATTGGGGCAATCCGGAGTCAACTAATGCAGCGATATCAGAGGACTGGATACGAACTGGAGATATCGGCTATCTGGATGCAGACGGCTATCTCTATGTATTGGATCGGCTGAAGGACATGGTTATCGTTGGTGGTTCAAACGTGTACTGCGCTGAAGTGGAGCAAGTAATCTCAACTCATGAGATGGTCATTGACGCAGCGGTGGTGGGACTTTCACTCCCGCTCGAAGGTGAGCAGCTCGTCGCTTGTGTTGTATTACAGGCTGGAGGCAGCTTGGACTTAGAGCAGCTTCAAGCGCACTGCGAACCAAGCCTTGCACAGCACAAATGGCCCACACAGCTGTCTATCCTTGATGAATTGCCGCGAACGGCTGTAGATAAGGTGGACAAGAAGCAGCTGCGATTACAGCTTCAATAAAAAAAGAGCCTCACCCCCACTTGTAGTGGAAATGAGGCTCATTACTACTAAATTACATTGCGCTGCCGCCGAACAGGAAGCGGTAATCCCACTGCGTGCCTGCGATGTCGCTTGTACGAACGCCGCCGGACTCTGTGGAGTACGTGTGCAGGATCTGGCCATTACCGAGGTAGATACCTACATGCGTAATCGTTGCAGTCGCTTTGTTTACTCCTGCATAAGAGGAAGCTTTAGTACCCTTGTAGTCCATGAAGAACATCAGGTCACCGCGCTTCAATTGATGCCAGTCTGTCTTCACAGCACCATTAGCTTTCACAAAGTCGCCTTGCTTGCGAGAATCCGCAGGCAGTGTAAGGCTTGCGCCTTCACGGAATGCTGTACGAACGAAGTCGGAGCAATCGAACGTCGTTGTCGTGTCACGGTCGGAACCGAACTCATACGGCGTGCCCCAGTACTTCATGCCAGCTGCGATAATATTCTCAATCTTCGCGGATTGGGACGGCGTCGCTGGCGTAGATGGCGTCGATGGTGTTGACGGCGAAGTGACTGTGCCAGCTGGCATCGAGAATGCCGGGCCAGTCGTTATGTACTGTTCTTGCGTGCTGACATAGCCCTTCTTGCCTTTCGAGTCTGTCACTGCATACCAAGCACTGTTCGGCTTGCCTGTGATCAGCACGGACTCGCCTTGGTTCAACAGTCGGATCTTCGAGCCGTCTGTCGATGGTGATGTACGGAAGTTTACCGATGCAGCAATTGTTGCGTTGTAGATAATATCGATATATTTGTCCGAGGAGGAAACATAACCGATTGATCCGTACATGTCCTGTACTCTGTACCAGTACGCGTTCGTTTCTTCGAGAATGACGACATTGTCGCCTGTTTTAAAATACTTATAGACGGTGGACGTTGTGGAAGGCTGACTACGGAAGCTTACACTGGACTGGATCTCACCGACGACCGGCGATGTCCCTTGTGCAGCCATGGCGGCAGGAATAACGAGCAAAGCCGTTAAGATGAAGACAAGTAACGCTGCTGTAATCTTTTTCATGATGCTTAACTTCCTCCTCAAGTAATGGATGAGTTGCTTCGTGCTGTAGGCTCTATAGCCCTGCAACAATTGTACGTTCGAGAGCCTACGTGACATATCGTCCGCTTGTCTCATTTGTCGATCACTGCCGTAGCCCGGAAGCCCTATCACTATGCGGCTGAACAGCAAAAAAGACGCCTCCCTATCGGGACGTCTTGTACGTTTAAATACTCATTTACTTAGGAAAAAGCTAACTTTTCCCTGCATTTACAATCGTTTCACAACTGGTCCTACGTAAGTGTCAAAAGTACTATTTAGAAGCAGAATCGCCCTTAACATGTAAATAATACCAACGACTGTCTCCTCACCTCAATCTGGCTTCAGATCTGGGGAATTGGTATCAATTTCCGCATCAGAATGACTCTTCTTCATAATCATCATCAGCGTATCATAGCGGTTCGGCGAATCAATGATAGATTGATAGTCGGTTTTGCCAATGGATGAGAAGATGGCGACATCACCAGTATGATAATACAAATAAAGGGACGACTCGCCTTCGTTATACGAACAGAATGCAATTTGCTTAGACTCCACCGGTACGAGCATGGCCTACGCCTCCCAAGTGAGCTCAATTTACAAGTTCATAACTATATATATCCAAATGACAACGAATAAAGCACTTGGGAGGTGAACACTTTTTTGAACGCTTACATCGTCTTGATGGCGAGCAGCGCATCGACTGGCTCGTGATCTGCGCCAAACGCCCGGACAAACGCTGGATTGAGCTTATTATGCTGCCCTTTTAGAATAATGACTTTATACCCGAGGGCCTCCAGCTCCTCTACTTCCCAGCCGCTGTGATGCGCCTGATACTGCTCGCCGTTCAGCCCAAAATGGTCGATGCCCTCCTGCGGAAAGTAGCCGCGTGGGGTGTAGATAATAACATGCTTCCTTGCAATATGCTCCGCATCTCTCAGTACCTTAATCCCATCAAGCTTCGTGAAATGCTCCAGCGAATCGAATAGCGACACCGCCGAGACGGACTTCGGCACGAACAGCTTGCCAATAGTTAGCGCATCAGCATGAATGGGTATAATATGCGGCGACCTCGTTACCCGGTTAATGAGGTAAGGTCTATAGATGTCCAGCGCAATGATTGTGCTGAAGAAATCCAAATTGTCCAGCATCACGCATGGGCCGCTCCCTATATCAAGCAAGCTGTCCGTCTCCTTCATGTGCTCCTTAATAGTCTCCAATATGCGATAGTCGAATGTTTCGTGTGCCATCTCCCACGCCTCCCTTTACTCCCGATTATGCTAGTTATTCTATGAGGCGCTGCGGGAATCGGTAGCGGCGCTTGTCTGCGCGTATAAAAAAGCAGCCTCGGGTATCAGCCGTTAATGGCTGCTCGAGACTGCTCAATATGTGACTCGTTATTCATTTGTTATTCAAAATCATTCGCTGCGCCGGACAGCCCGGAGCCACAGGAAATGCAGAACCTCGAATTCAGCTCATTCTCCGTCTTGCACTGGCTGCAAATAACGACGATCTCGCCAATTGTTGTTTCCACCTTAGGCTCTTCTCCAAGCGAGCTTCCGCAATCCGGGCAAAATTTCGCATCGAGCGCAACGACCTTGCCGCAAGTGCAAGTCTTCTCAAAGCGAATCGCCTTAATACGCTCTTCAATGATGCCAATCTCTCCACTTAGCTCGTCAACCTGATGGCATGCATTGCCCACTTCCTGCTCGGTCACCGCAAAGTCCTGAATCTGATGGCCGCGGTATACCGCTGCGCCGATGGCTGTGTACAGCTTCTCAATCTCTTTCTCTTTGCTGCCGATTTGGGCCTTCAGCTTCGTAATCTCAACTGTCTGCTGAGCCTTCTTCGCCGCATCGGAAGCCCCTTGCTTCACTTTATCGAAAAATGACATCTATGATCGACTCCTTTGAACTTTTCGTCTAATTGTGTCGTTTCTATCATTTTAACATAAACGGATAGGCCTGGTCACGAACCCTTGCGACTTGTTTAGCCGGTCCTCATCTTGCTCTAGTGTATGAGGCCGCTAGGGGCGAAAGAACCAAGAAAAAGGACTGCACAGAGTGCAGCCCTTTCAACAGTCATGCATTATTCAGCTGGATACATACGCTCGCGGAGTGCTTTTACTTCAGCGCTCTCAAGGTATTCATCGTATGTCATAATGCGGTCGATAACGCCGTTTGGCGTAATTTCGATAATGCGGTTCGCGATCGTTTGAACGAACTGATGGTCATGCGATGTGAAGATCAATGTACCGTCGAAGTCGATCAAACCGTTGTTGAGTGCAGTGATGGACTCAAGGTCCAAGTGATTCGTCGGTTCGTCCATCAGAAGAACGTTCGAGCCGGACAGCATCATTTTGGACAGCATACAGCGAACTTTCTCGCCACCAGACAGTACGCTTGCTTTCTTTAACGCTTCGTCGCCAGAGAAAAGCATACGACCAAGGAAGCCGCGGATGAAGCTCTCATCCTGATCCTTGGAGTACTGGCGCAGCCATTCAACCAGGTTCATCTCAATGCCTTCGAAGTACATCGCGTTGTCTTTAGGGAAGTACGCCTGAGTGGTTGTTACGCCCCAACTGAATGTACCTGCATCTGCTTCGATCTCGCCCATAAGAAGCTGCATAAAGATCGACTTAGGCAATGTGTTAGGACCAACGAGTGCGATCTTGTCGCCTTTGTTGATAGCCAGCGTCCAGTTCTCAATCAGGTTCACGCCGTCAACAGCCTTCGTTAAACCTTCAGTTAGCAGCAATTGCTTACCCGCTTCACGCTCAGGCTTGAAGTTGATGAACGGATATTTCCGGTTGGATGGACGAATGTCATCCAGCGAAATTTTATCAAGCAGCTTCTTACGGGAAGTCGCCTGCTTGGATTTGGATTTGTTAGCGCTGAAGCGCTGAATGAACGCTTGCAGCTCCTTGACTTTGTCTTCCTTCTTCTTGTTGTTGTCACGCAGAAGCGTAAGCGCCAATTGGCTCGACTCGTACCAGAAGTCGTAGTTACCGACATACATCTGGATCTTGCCAAAGTCGATATCCGCGATATGCGTACATACTTGGTTCAAGAAGTACCGATCGTGAGATACGACAATAACGGTACCTTCATAACGCGAAAGGAAATCTTCCAGCCATTTGATCGACTGCATGTCAAGATGGTTGGTAGGCTCATCGAGCAGAAGGATCTGCGGATTGCCGAACAATGCTTGCGCGAGCAATACGCCAACCTTCTCATTGCCGGACAGATCCGACATTTGCTTGTCGTGAAGCTCTGGCGGAATACCAAGTCCATTCAACATGCCTGCCGCTTCGGACTCTGCTTCCCAGCCGTTCATATCAGCGAATTCCGCTTCCAACTCGCCTGCGCGCATACCGTCTTCGTCGGTAAATTCCGCTTTTGCATAGATTGCGTCTTTCTCTTTCATCACTTCATAGAGCTTCTTATGGCCCATAATAACCGTCTCGAGCACGAGGAAGTTATCGTATTCGTAATGGTTCTGATTCAGTACTGCAAGGCGCTCGCCTGGTGTAATGTGAACTTCGCCGCTCGATTGCTCCACATCACCGGAAAGAATCTTCAGAAATGTCGATTTGCCGGCACCGTTTGCGCCGATAAGGCCGTAGCAGTTGCCTGGAGTAAACTTAATATTAACATCTTCAAATAGCGCACGCTTACCGTAACGAAGCGTAATGCCGCTTGTACTTATCATTAGACTTAATCCCGTCCTTCACTAATCAATCTTAATCATCACACCATTATAACACAACTTCTGGAGCGGATGCTTTATTGTTATTATTTATAAGAACTGTGAACAAGGGCATGACCTTCGGTTACTTTTAAACCGAAACAGTACTTTTAATTATTTGTGTTTTTCCATGGGGCAGAATCATCAGCGTTTCGCTTGGGAGCTTCAGTCTTCTATGCTCTGCGTGAAGTCGATCAAGAGCTTCTTTCGGCGTATCATCAGCCAGCCTGTAGGAACCGTAATGCATCGGCACGAACACTTGCGCGCGCACATCGAGGAAAGCTTGCAGCGCTTCTTCCGGCGTCACATGCTGCGGTCCCATGAACCATTCTGGGTCATAGGCGCCGATTGGCATTAGCGCGATGTCGATCTGGAAGCGGCTGCCGATCTCTTTGAACCCTTCGAAATAACCGCTATCCCCTGCAAAATAGATCGTCGGCTCATTCGCACGCTCAATCACGAAGCCACCCCAATGAGAGGTGTTCGTATCCGTGAGTGTACGTCGTGTCCAGTGCTGTGAAGGCACAAACGAGAATTTGACGCCGCTGATCGTTGCAGACTCCCACCAGTCGAGCTCGATGATCGACGAGAAGCCCCTACGTCGCAGCTTATCTGCAAGGCCAACAGGCGCAATGATGGTGATGCTGCCAGGCAGCTGTTTGAGTGATTTGATATTCAAATGATCATAATGAGAATGTGAAATAAGGACGACATCAATTGGCGGCACATCCGTTATTTCGATGCCTGGCTTCACCATTCGCTTCTGGAAAGCAAGCTGCTCCGCCCAGATCGGGTCTGTCATGATGTTCAGTCCCGAATTTTGAATGAGAAATGTGGAATGACCGATCCAGGTCAAGGAAGGGATCGTCCTGTTCTCGTGAAGGAACTTCAGATCCGGTTCCACGACGGGAACGGTGTAGGAATAATCTTTCTGTTTCATTTTGCCAGCGCGTTCTCTGCGCCATTGCCGCACTTCCTTGAAAGTGCGAGGTACTGCAGTCGTATCCAGGTTCTCATACCGCATCGCTATCATCTCCCATGACAAAGCTGCTGATCGTGAAGTACATTGAATGAAGTAAGCTTGGCGTTACGAAAAGTGTGAATATAATGCGGCTTGATAATACAAATGGCATACCGTTCAATGTTCGTGTTCACAGGTATCAGCTTAATCCATTTTCTCTTTGTAAGTCTCTCTCTCAAAGATACCAAGCTTAATTGGATTAAGCAAACGAGAGGGACCGCTTGTTCCAGTTCACCCTGAGAAACCTCTGGTTTGGAAGAATTTATGGTTGTTGGGAAAGGGAAAAGACAGAGCGTGATGAGCAAAAGGCGGGTGTGATGAGCAATAGTGAGTGTGACGGCAGAAGCTAACGGGTCGAGCAATAGCGAGAGTAACGAGCAATAGCGAGAACGAGTAAGGTACGGTTGGCAATTGTGATATACATAGCGAGGGAGTTGCGGGCAGGCCGGTAATAACGAGAGAGTAAAGGTTAAGGCTGCAATCGTGACGAACATAGCGTTCGGGTAAAGGTAAGGCTGGTAATATTGATGAACAGCGAGCAGGTTGCGGTCAGGCAGGCGGTTTGTGGTTAGGTATGGAGATGGTTTACACTTATATCAATAAGTCATGGGATGTGTGGGAAAGTTAGGGGGAGCGATTTGAAATGAAATTGACGGGTATTGAACCGACGCCAAGTCCGAATACGATGAAGTTGAATGTCGATACGAAGCTGCCTGCAGGGCAGCGCTTTAGTTTGGTTGCTAAGGATGCGGAGAGCGTGGCTGAGCCGCTGCGCAGCCTGCTTGTTATTGAAGGCGTGCGCGGCTTGTTCCGCACGGCGGACTTCATTGCGCTCGACCGGAAGTCGGGAGCGGATTGGGCGGCGATATTGGACGCAGCAAAGCGCGTGCTCGGCGAGAGCGAGAGTGCCAGCGGTGCAGGAGCTGGCAATGGTACGCTTGGCGCGGGCGAAGCGTTCGGCGAGGCGCATACGTTCGTGCAGCTGTATCGGGAGATCCCGATGCAGGTGCGCGTACGCACGCCAGGCGGCGAAGCGCGCGCGGCGCTGCCCGCGGCTTTCACAGAGGCGGTGACGAAGGCCTCTGCCGCGTCGATGATTCGCGAGCGGAAGCTGGAGGAGCTCGGCGTGCGCTATGGCGAGCCCGAGGAGATTGCCGCGGAGCTCGTGCGAGAATTGACAGCCGCATATCCGCAGGAGCGGCTGGATGCTCTTGTCGCGGCAGCGATCGCGCTTGGCGCGGAAGGCGCAGCCGGCGAGGGCAGCGCCGTAGCGGCGGCTGCGCGACCTGCGCCGCTCACGGCGGAGAAGCTCGCGGAGCTGCTCGCGTCGCCGGAGTGGAGCGTGCGCTACGAGGCGCTCAACCGCACCGCGCCGGAGCCGGCGATGCTGCCTTTGCTCGCCAAAGCACTTGAAGACGACAACGTCTCCATCCGGAGACTAGTGGTCGTCTATCTTGGCGAGCTGCGGCTGCCGGAGGCGATGCCGCTCCTATTCGCGGCGCTACGCGATGCTTCGGCTTCCGTGCGCCGCACCGCTGGCGACACGCTGTCCGATCTTGGCGATCCGGCGGCAATCGCGCCAATGATCGAGGCTTTGCGCGACCGCAACAAGCTCGTGCGCTGGCGCGCAGCGCGGTTCTTGTACGAAGCCGGCGACGAGTCCGCCGGCGAGGCTCTGCGCGAAGCAGCGGCTGACCCGGAATTCGAGGTCAGCCTGCAAGCGCGCATCGCGCTCGAGCGTATCGAGCGCGGCGAAGAAGCTGCCGGGTCCGTCTGGCAGCAGATCACTTCGCGCAGCCGCGAGGGTAAAGACGGCGGCGCTTAGACTAAGGAAAGGGCAGTAGAGTGTAATAACTCTACTGCCCTTTTTGATCCTTAGGATAGCCTAGCCATTAGTCAGCATTCTTCCCAAAAAATATCCTTTGCTATAACGCTGACCTTCCCCACATCATCAGTTCCTGTCAGAATAATTTCTATACTCCTACTTTCATGATGGACTTTTATATCAAGAACTTCATTACTGTTTAACAAAAACGAGGGCGGTTCAATTTGAAATGAATCTACATCAGTGAAAGTTAACACTCCTTCCTGCATTTCGGATTCAAATTCATCAAAATTAGCTTGCTTCCACCGACATAATTCCAGTTTTATTAGAACTTTATTCTCATTAAGCAAATATTCAACACTCTCTACAATGCTATCGTGCAAATCGAAAGCCGTTAACAATTCGATCGGTTCAATACCAATCTCCTCCTTTGATACGATGTGAGGTACTTTGAACCTTTGCAAAAAAGCATCCTCCCCTACAACCCTCTCAACTCCACCAATTTCTTTTCTCTCTCTTTCCCCTCGCTCAACTCACTAATCCGCACTGCCAACGTCGGTGCCAGCCACGCCTCCACATCCGCCATGCTCAGTCCCGAAAGCTCTAAGATGGCATCTATATACACCTGTGTGAACTGCTTCTGATATCCAACTATTCTAAACCTCAACTCTTCCGGCATATCTGGGGGCAGCTCGCTTCCCGTTAGCAGCAAGTAGGTTCTCGCGACATCTGCGGCGGGGTGTCCGACGAGGGCGTTCATCCAGTCAATGATCTGGGGTCCATCAGTCGTGAGAATGATGTTGCCGGGATGAAAATCATAATGGCAAAGCGCTCCGCCATCCGGCAGCTGTTCCAATAGCGACGCAAGCTTCGCCTGCTCCTCATCACTCAACTCCCCGACCCGCTGGATGCTTCGCCCCAGCTCCAGCTTCAAGTTCGGAGTAACGTCCGGCCGGATCTGATGCAGCTCATGCTGAAGCTCCGCCAGCAAGCGAGCATTAGCAATCACACTTTCCTCTGTCGCCTGAATGTGGCCGAGCATTGTCGGACCGTCCGCCTTCTCGTAGACTAGGCACGCACTCCCCTCGTACTGCTCAATCCTTATGAACTTCGGCGCCTTTACACCGGACAAACCACTGATCGCCCGTGCGACCCTTGCTTCTTTCTCCGCCTCTTGCTGCGCACGGCTAGAATCGTGAAAGATCTTAATAACCTCGGGCTCTCCCCACTCATACACATTTGCCGTAGCCCCCGTGCCAACCAATCGACCTCGCATCAGCAGTCCCTCCCCCTCTAATCATCCCATTTAAACGCCACCAACAGCAGCCGGATACGCCGCAGCGTCCCACTTGTGGTCAACGCGCATTTGCGCATCGCTCTTCAAATAATACGTATCGCTCGCTATTCCCGCGCGATCCGGCACCGGATCGTCCCACGTAGCGTCGAGGTGATACCACGAAGACCCAAGCCGCACCAGATTCCAGACATGGCTCCCCGAAGCGACAGTTCCTTCAATAATACGCGCCTCGACCCCCGCATCCTGCAGCATCCGATAGGCTAATAACGCGTAACCCTGACACACCGCACTCCCACCCACTAGCGCATCATACGCGGTGTAGTGCTGCAGCGATTCGTCATAGCGCACATGTGTGACGATCCAGTCATGGATCGCCCTCACCTTCTGTTCAGGCGTCATGCCAACCCCAACAACCTCCGGCAGCAGTTCCGCCACTCGCCGCTCCACTTCCTCGGTCTCCCCAGCAGACTCGCGGTATTGGATATTCACCTTAACCTTCGCGGCTGCGCCGAAGCTGCGGATCGTATAAATATAGGAGTCTACGATATATTTCATATAATCGTCCGACGCCATTACTCCCCCCACAAGCTGATCCACCTCCGCACTCAGCTGGTCGCGGTCACCGGAATAATCCGCCGTCAGCTCAAGATCATGGGCGTGCAGCTGAAGCTCAAGCTCATCCTGTAGCGCCTCAATTGAAGCAGGAGCCGCAGACACCGGCGCATAATGAAAATCCGAGCCAAGTCCAACTGCCAGCAATAACGCGACGAGTCCTAAACGCTGCAACGGCTGCCCCAATCTCCCTCTTCCTCTTAACCTCATCATCCTGCGGCCCCCCTTCATAAACGCATCCTCATTTTCATTTTCATGATCATTCTTATTACCTATTATATCCATTTCGCTCCATCAAAAAAAGCGCCCCCAGCCGCACACAACGTGCAGCCAGAGAGCGCCCTCAGAGCTAGAGAATCATTTTGCGCATGTATTCAATTGTGAATTGAACGCCGCGGTCGCCAAGGTCGCCATTCCATACGTCGGAATGCGGCTCGATCGAGAGTCCGCCTTCATAGCCTTTGCCGTACAGCACAGCCATGAATGTGCCCCAATCCGTCTGGTCAAGACCCGCCGGCGGATCGTCGAGGCGCTGACCGTCGATGATGACGGAGCCCTTGATATGAACATGGCGGAACTTATCGCCCCATTTACTAGCTTCCTTCAAGTAATCGCGGCCCGCATAACGGGAGTGCGACGGATCATACTTAATGCCGAGCTGTGGCAGATGACCGTGAACGAGCTTCCATGCTTCCTCGTTATCTACGAAATTATTCCAGTTGCAGTTGTATACGGCAACAGCTACGCCTTTCGAAGCGCCATAATCCAGCACCGCGCTCAAATATTCAATGGCGAGCTTCACATTTTCAAAATAAGAAAGCTCTTCTACATAGTTGACGCCGCACACAAAGTTCGGGCATCCAAGCTCAGCCGCCGCATCGATCAGCCTGCGCGACTTCTCCAGTTCTTCCGCGTTCACGCCTTGCGCGTTAATGCGCTCGGAGCCCCAGCGGCCGATGGAAGCGACCCCTACGCCGGACTTCTCACTAGCTTGCTTCAGTTCAGGCACGCTCGCTGCGAATGCGTCGACGTCCTTCTCCACATTGATGCAGAACTCTAGAAACTCCAAACCTTTAGCCTGTGCGTCATAGAACCGTTCTGCCACTGCTTCAGCAATGATACCTAATTTCATCCGAAATAACCTCCATATAATTAGTAATCGATTAGAGCTTCTTCAACCGAATGAGAGCGGATTCTTCCTCTTCTAACCTATCAAAAAGAATCCCGTCTTTCAATAAAGAACTGCCTGCAATCTGCACAACCTTTGACTCTTCACCGGACAGCCATGTCAGCTCATACGCTGCGTCAGCTTCCAGCTCTTTCAATTGGATCGCACGCGATGCTTCGCCACCCGGCAAGCGGAAGACGAATAACAATTGTTCATCCCCGCTTGGCATGCTGTACTGGAACGCCGACCAACGCTCGCCCTTGCCACCACGCCCTGGCTGACCAGTCAACCGGTACAAATCCGCCTCGAGCACAAAGGGCTTCACTTCCGACTTATACACGTCAATGTGATGAGCTAGCCGTGCCTTCATCCATTCCGGCATCTCCGGCAGCTTCTGCGAAATGCCGAAGCCGCGCAGCATTGCAATACGCGTATAATAGTCGAACTGGTACGGCTTCAAGCTGCTATCATGCGGATTGAATAGCTGAAAATCATTCTTCCAACGAAACTCCGAATAGCTCCAGTGCAAGCACACATCCGGCGCCAGCATCGTCGTCGCTCCCCAGAACACCTGCAAGCTGTGCTCCGGATAGTCCGGGTCGCTCAGGAACGTCGTATGTGTTTGCTGCATAATGCCGAGGTCGATCCGTAGACCACCTGAAGAACAATTCTCCAGAATCACTTCCGGATGCTTGGCTCGAATATCCCGAAGCACGCTGTAGTAGCCGTTGTAATGCTCGAACAGCCCGTCTCCTGCGCCATGCCCATGATCGGTGCAATTGCAGCCTGCTTGCGGATCGAGGTTGAAATCCAGCTTAATCCACTGGCTGACATAGCCCGTAATCAGACGATCCAACGTGTCGAACGCCCACTGCCGCACCTCTGGATTGCCGAAGCAGAGATAGCCTAGCGATTCGCCCTCTCTTCTTGCCACATAGGAAGGATGCTTCTCCGCCAACGCCGCCGACTTGCCGACCGCTTCGATCTCGCACCAGAGGCCAAACTTCATGCCGTGTCCATGCACATCGTCCGACACCGCGCGAATGCCGCTCGGAAACCGCTTCTCATTGACCATCGACCAGTCGCCGCGAAGCTCGAACCACTCCGACGCTTCTTCAGAAGGACCGAACCAGCCTGCGTCGAGCGTACAAATATCGATACCGAGCTTCGCCGCCTCAGCCGCATTCGCCCGAAAAACATCTTCATTAATACCTTTATCCTCGTAGCTCCACCAATGATTCCACTCCATCGGCATGGAACGGGAGAACTCATTATGCGGATACCAATATCGTCGGCCAACTCTAGCAAAAGCGATCGAAGTGCTGTTCAGATCCCCGCCGCTGCCTGCAGCAATGGCAACATGAACGCTCTCCATCGACTCTCCCTGCTCAAGCGTCTTAAAGAACTCCCAGTCGCTCAATCCACCGCTCACCTGATACCGGCCTTGACCGTCGTAGCCGCCGTCATACTCGCACCGCAGCTGCCAGTTCCCCGACCACATCGGCGACACCGTCAGCACTTCGCCACCTGCACCGAGGAGCGACATCCACGGATGTTTCCCTTTGGACGAACGCCCTGAACGTGTCTCCAATACAATAGACTCGCCCGCGAGCTGCTCCACGACAGGCTCGAATTCCGCGCCCCAATCGCTCGTATAATGCATGAGCTTCCATTCGGTCTGCGGGAGCTGAAGCGAGAACGAATCGACGCGCCCGATTGTTACCGACGTTTCCCCGACATTACGTATAATCACCCATCGCTCGACTAGCGTTGTATCCGTATAGCAGACGAGATGGCTCTCGATAACGAGCGATGTCGGCTCATAGAGATACTTCGCAATTCTATGCTTCTTATCTGCTGCAACATTACGCTCCTCCGTGCGGTCAAGCACAATGCCTTGCGAAGCGTTGTCTACGCGAACGCCGTCAACATGCACGGCAAAATCATAACTCTCTATCAAACGATTCACTATCAAAACTCCATTCCTCCCCGGCGCACCGTCCACTAGAAGCAAAGGCCGCGCCTTAAAGCAGAAGATCCACTTTAACGCGCAGCCCTTTGATCATTATTTCTTCGAAATGATTTCGTTTACCTGCTCGTCCATTTTCTTCAGCGCGTCATCGACTGTAATCTTGTTCGCGAAGATTTGGTCTGTAATTGGTGCGATCGCTTTATCTTGCGCTTCACGCCATTTCAGGTGATACAGGTCGCCGACAATACCGTACTTCATCCAGTCGAAGCGAGCGGTTTGGTAACCAGCCGGCGCCCATGCAGGCGTCTCTACCTTCGACAATGCATCCTTATTCACCGGAATCCACGATTGCTGCTTCGCAAGCGTTTCCTGGTTCTCGGTCATCGTCCACTTGATGAATTCCCAAGCTTGATCCGGGTGCTTCGACTTCTCCGTCATTGCATAACCGCCAACCCAGTAAGGAACGACACGTTTGTCTTCCCACTTCGGCATTGGAGCTAGGTCCCACTTCAGATCCTTCTTGTCCTTGAGGTTTCCAAGATCCCAGTCACCGCCAACATACATTGCGATCTTGCCTGTCAGGAAGTCGCCGCCGAGCGCGCTCGATTGCGCCGCATCTGGAGCTACATGGTACTTGTAGATCAAGTCTTGCAGGTATTGCAGAGCGTTCTTCGTCTCAGGCGTGTTGAAGCTCAGCTTCTCTGGATCGTGAATGTTCGGAGCGAGCGCGCCGCCCTGCTCTTGGCTCAGAGCCATCCAGCCCCACCATGCGCCAAGCGACATCGATGTGCCGAACTGCGTTGTTTTGCCATCCTTCGTAATGGTCAGCTTCTTCGCAGCCTCGAGGTAGTCGTCCCAGTTCCAGTTCTCGCTTGGATACTCTACGCCTGCCTTGTCGAACAAATCTTTATTATAGTAGAGCACGAGCGTTTGATAGTTTTCAGGCGCGACGTACATGTTGCTGCCGTCGAATTTGAACGGCTCGAACAGCTTCTCGTCGTAGTCGCTCATCTTCAGATCGCGGTCGAAGTAAGGCTGCAGGTTCTTCATAAGCCCCTTCTTGTACCATGCATATGCCGGCACGTCCCAGTAGAACAGGTCCACAGGGGAGTTCGAAGCCAGCGACATCTCGATCTTCTTGAACGTTTCGTCCCATGGGAGCAGCGTCATTTTGACCTGAATGTTCGGGTGACTATCGTTAAAGCGCTTCACTTTATCTTTCTCTTCATTATCAAGCGCAGGGCCGTTAGACCAGCGGATGAAGTTCAGATCCACCTTCTCGTCCTTGCTCGCACTGTCGCCATTATTGGAAGAATCGCTGCCGCATGCATACAACATAGAGGATAATGCCATGATCGATGCCAACCCCAAAGCTGCTTTGCTCTTTCTAAACATACCCAATCCCTCTTTTCTGTATATTCGTTTTATGGTGGTTAACCTTTGACGCCGGTGAATACCATTCCCTTGACGAAGATGCGCTGGCAAAGGAAGTACAGAGTTACGCATGGTGTAATCGCATAGAGTGAAGCGGCCATGAGCAAGTGCAGATCTGGTGCGCTGCGTGCAGAGCCTTGGAAATAAGAGAGTGCGAGCGCAAGCGTGCGCTTGTCCTCATCCGTCAAGTAAATAAGCGGTGTCATAAAATCATTCCAAGTCCCCATGAAGGTGAACACGCCAACCGTTACGAGCACAGGCTTGCTGAGTGGAACCATGATTCTTGCCCAGATGCCGTACGTCGTACAGCCATCGATCCGCGCCGAATCTTCAAGTTCATACGGGATACCCATGAAGAACTGGCGCATCATGAAGATGTAGAAAGCGGTTCCGAACCAAGCCGGAATGATGAGCGGTTTGAACGTGTTCACCCAGCCGAGCTTGTTAAAGAACAGATAGATCGGCACCATTGTAACGGCACTTGGCAGCATCATCGTGGCGAGCAGCAGCATGAAGATGAAGTTGCGGCCCGGCGCTTGCAGCCGTGAGAAGCCGTAGGCGGAGAAGGAACAGGAGAACAGCGTTCCTACCATGACAAGTACGACGATAATGATGGAATTCCACGTATAATGAGCGAACGGGAATGTTGTGAATGCTTCTTTGTAGTTCTGCCATTGCGCCGGCGACGGGATCCATTGCGGCGGGAAGACATACACATCTGCCTTCCGTTTCAGCGAGGTGGAGAGCATCCATGCAAAAGGAATCAGGATGACGATCGAGCCCACGCAGAGCAGGAAATAACTGAACAGCTTGGAAATCAGCTCCGACTGGCTTCTTGAAATCCGTTTGCGAGCAGGCGCGTCGCTTTGTGTAATCGTACTCATTTGGCGCTCCTCCTGTTCCCTTCGTAGAAGACCCACATCGGTGATGATTTAAAGACGATAAGCGTAAAGGCCAAGATGATCAGGAATAGCACCCAAGCGAGCGCGGACGCGTATCCCATGTTCAAGTAGTCGAAAGCGTTCCGGTACAGGTACAGCACGCTGAACAATGTCGCGTTATTCGGGCCGCCTGCTGTCATAATGAAGCCTTCCGTGAAGACTTGCAGAGCGCCGATAATACCTGTAATGAGGTTGAAGAAAATAACGGGTGACAGCATTGGAATCGTAATGTGACGGAATTGCTTACGCTTGTTAGCACCGTCGATCTCTGCAGCTTCATACAGATCAGTCGGAATGCTTTGCAAACCGGCGAGGTAGACAAGCATACTGCCTCCTACGCCCCATAGTCCCATGATGATAATTGGCGGGAGCGCCCAATTCTCTTCGATGAACCATTTGGGCCCTTCGAAGCCGATGAGGCCGATCGCCCAGTTGATGAGACCGAAGTCTGGGTTGAATATCCACTTCCACAGCAGCGCTACCGCTACCCCCGACATAACAGCCGGCAAGTAGAAAATCGTCCGGAAGACGAAGATCCCTTTCACATTCTTGTTAAGCAATAGTGCGAGCGCCAAGGAAAAGACTAAGTTAAGCGGAACACTGACCACGGAATAGGTAAGCGTTACTTTCAACGACTGCCAGAACAACGAATCGTGGATTAACTCAATGTAGTTGTCCAGACCGACCCACTTCGGCGAGCTAAGAATGTCATACTCCGTAAAGCTGAAGTAAGCGGAGGCCGCGATTGGGCCGAGCATAAAGAACAGAAGGCCGAGAATCGCCGGGCTCATGAAGACATAACCGTCCACAGCTTCACGTCTTGACCTTGTCCACCACTTTTTCTTTGTATTCATAGTCGATTCACCCCCAGGTATGGATAGAAGCTTATTCAATTTATACGAAACGTTTCGGAAAATGGTAATTAAAGCGATTGATAGAATGATTACGGCTGGCTTCCCGCGCGAGTTGCGACGGTGCATGACGACTGTCAACCTCATACTGAATGACCAATGAGAGCGTTTACGGTTATGAAGTGACTCACTTACCAAAATCGTGCCCGCGCACATTACAATGCAGCTGTTCACATGGATTAGGAGCTCATACCCTATGTGCTTCTAATGCTTCCGGTAAGTAAACACTGTCCGAAACGATTCGGAATCTTTATATGAACCTCAGTATAGGCGATGATGAATGCGTTTGCAATAGAATATTGTAAAAAATATATTGTTAACAATATAAAGGTCACAGTTGACACTCTATTTGAGACAAGGTGATTTCATTGCGTCGGTTCATTAATGGCCTGCTTTCTATACTCGCTTGGTGCAACGCTGAAGCTTCTTTTGAATAGGCGGCTGAAATAATGGATGCTCTGATAACCGCATGCGCTTGATATTTGTTGAACGGACATCGTTGAATGGAGCAAATATTGCGAGGCAGCTTGAAGCCGCAGCTCGTTCAAATATGCGAATGGCGTCTTCCCCGTCTGCTGACGAAACAACCGAATAAGATAGGATGGATTGTAATGGGTATAATCAGCCAACGTCTGGAGCGTAATCGGCTGTGGAAACACGGATTCCAAGAAGCGCAGCACCTCCGTTACCAGCATCTCGCTGGCTGGGTACGCCGCATGAGCCTGTTTGGGATCAACGATCCGATTGCTGCCCATCAGCAAGAGCAGCTTGCGCAGGTCTGTGAGCAGCGCTTCTTTGAAGAGTTCCTCCGGGAGGGCAGCTTCTGTACGAATGAGCATCCGAGTTGCTTCGAAAGCAGACCGCATCGCGGCATAGGGTGAACTCGCCCAGTCCAGCTCGCACTGCTGCCGGTTCCAGCGGTAGATGCCTTCAATTGCTGGCAGCCGGTCCTCGTCTTCGGCCAGAAACTCGACAAACCAATAGCTGAGCCGGTCCGAGCGCTGAATCAATTGATGCGGCGTGTTCGGCAATAGGATGAACATTGCAGTCCCAGTCACTGGATAGGAGACACCGGACCATACCAGCTCCGCTTCCCCCTCCGTAATGCATAACAGCTCGCAATAAGGGTGAATGCCTCCAGCGCGGTTTCCTATACCACCAATTGCGTCCAAGTAGCCATGCTTCCTGAGCTTCATAACGAACACCTCATCACTAGTAGATGTCAATAATGTGCAAATCATACCATGATGCCCCATGCCAGTATACGGTGTATTTTGTGATAAATAAGGGGAGTAGACGATATTGTGCAAAGACAATCGTACCATTAGGACCTATTCTAGAAGCAGTGAACAGCTATGTGAGCGCGTAATGAGGGTAAAGGAGATGCGTGAAAATGAAAGCTATTCAAATTACAGGTATTGGCCAATTTGAAGTGATTGACACCCCGAAACCTGAGCTTATGGACGATCAAGTTCTCGTTAAGGTGCGTCTCGTGGCGACTTGTCCTCGCTGGGACATCAGTATGATGGGCGGTAAGGATATGTTCGTAGCAGGTCGTTCCCCTGATTACCCACTCCCGCCGGGCTTCCCCGGCCATGAAGCGGTCGGTGTTGTGGAAACGGTCGGAGCAAGCGTTCAGGGGATTGCGGTCGGCGATCGTGTCGCAGCGCTGGAGCATCTGCCCGGACAAGGCGCCTATGCGCAGTATATGGCATACCGCGAAGGAGATTTGCTAAAGCTGCCCGATTCGATACCGGATCGCCGCGCCGTCTCGTCCGAGCTGCTCAAATGTGTTATGTACGGTCTTGATCAGTTCGGCGATTTACATGGCAAGTCGATCCTCATTGCGGGACTCGGCCCTGCGGGGCTGCTCGCGATGCAGCTCGCTGCGCTATGGGGCGCGAACGTGACGGGGATTGACGTCAATGCGGAGCGCGTCGCGTACGTGAGGGAGCTTGGTCTTGGTGAAGCAGTTGTGGCGGATGAGCTTGGCGACCGCAAATTCGACCTTGGCTACGACTGTGTCGGCGCGGCAGCGTCAGTCCAGAATGTGCTCAATCGTACGAAGGAGCACTGTGTCATCTTCGGCGTACTTCGCGGGGACATTACATATCCGGCGTCGTACTGGTTCACCGGCGTTCGACTGGAATCGTTCCGGTCTCATCCTGTGACCGCGCGCGACCGTCGCCTGCTGCTGGATGCGCTTAGCCGCCCTTCCTTTAATACGGAATGCTTGCAGACGGAGCAGGTTTCTTTTGCCGATTATACTCAGGCGGTGGAACGATTGCGGGCACAGCAAGCGGTCAAAATTTGCTTCGATCCCGGAGAGCTCAGCTAAAGGAGGTGGAATGCATCATGGAAGCAAGAGCGGTTGTGTTTGTGAACAAGAACGAAATCACCGTACGCGATGTCGAGGTGCCTGAGCCGGGAGCGCGTGATGTCGTCATTGATGTAGCGCATTCTTGGATCAGCATTGGGACGGAGTCGTCCTTCCTCCGAGGGGAACGTATCTCAGGCGAGACTCCATATCGGGAAGACGGCCCGTGGCCGTTCCCTCAGGTCGCCGGGTATCAGAAGGTTGGACGGGTTACGCAGGTTGGCGAATTAGTCGATCATGTGAAACTGGGCGACCTCGTATTCGCGACGGTGAGCAAGGTAGACGGCATGTATTTCGACTTCGCCGGTCATATCAATCCTGCTGTGACCGACTGCAGCCAAGTGTGGAAGCTGCCTGGAGATGGTCGAGGCGCAGTGGCGTACGCCGGAGCGGTGCTCGCGCAGGTCGGATATAATTGCGGCATCCGGCCACCAGTCGAGCCAGGCGATATTGCAGTCGTCATTGGCGACGGGCTCGTCGGCCACTGGGCCGCGCAGACGCTTGCGCATCGCGACGCACAGGTATATCTGCTCGGGCATCGGGCAGAGCGGCTTGCGTTCGCCTCGGCTGGCGGCTATGCCGTGCCGATCGATGGCGTGGACGTCGCCGTGGACGAGATTCAGCGTGGACGTTCGGGAAACAGAAAGGTGGCAATCGTCGTGGATACGGTCGGGCATCTCGAGACGTTCAGGAAGCTGCAGCCGCTTATGAAGCGTGACAGCCACCTCGTCTCCGCCGGCTACCTTGGCGAGCAAGGTTTTATAGATATACAGACACTGCGTGAGCAAGAGATCACGCTGCACACGCCTTCCGGCTGGACGGAAAGCCGGATCGATGCGACGATCGCAGCCATTCGCGAGGGATGGCTCATGACCGAGCCGCTCATCACGCACCGCTTCGCCGCAGAGGATGCGGCGCAGGCTTGGGCGCTTATTACAAGCAAGGGCAGCCCTTGCTTAGGGGTTGTTTTGGATTGGGATATGCGGTGAGGCGAATCCGGTATGGAGGTGGGGCGAAGTTGGCATGTTGAGAGAGGCAGCGGAAAATTCTCGCCAATGTCGATCTCTGAGGGATGCATTTTGCGCGGCGAGCGGGTTGCTCTGCTCTGAAAGAAAATGCTTGCTCTATACGCATCCTTTCGGCGTGCCTTGGGAGCTGAGAGTTCGATTTTCCAACTCTCAGAGCAATACAGCGGCTGTTTTGGAGCTGAGAGTAATGTTTTTCGACTCTCATGGTTTCAGAACCATCCTTTCGGTGTGTCTTGGGAGCTGAGAGTTCGACTTTCCAACTCTCAGAGCAATACAGTGGATATTTTGGAACTGAGAGTAGTGTTTTTCGACTCTCAGAGTTCCCAGCAGCTCGAATTGGCAAACGTTGAGATGACAGTTTTCTCTCAGCTGTTTGTTATGTTGATTTTGGCGCTGAGAGTGCATATCGCTCTCTCAGCGCCACTTTGGCTTTGAAGTAGTGTAACTGCTACTTCCTCTATCACCATTGCCCGCCTAAACTGACCAATGTAGCGTAACTGCTACTCCTCTTCATCATTTTCCGCCTAAACTGACCAATGTAGCGTAACTGCTACTCCTCTTTCATCATTTTCCGCTAAACTGACCAATGTAGCGTACCTACTACTCCTCTTTCACCATTGCCCACCTAAACTGACCAATGTAGCGTAACTGCTACTCCTCTTTCATCATTTTCCGCTTAAACTGACCAATGTAGCGTAACTGCTACCGCTCTAAACCCTCTTCGTGCATAACTGCGCGCCTGTTATCCAATCCGCTCAAGCACGAGCACCCAGTCTTGAAAAATCTTCGCCGGGCCGGTCTGCCACTTGCCGTCGACGCTCGGGGTGATTCGCCCGTAGTCGTACTCGTCGCCAGTCGCCGGATCGAAGAAGAATGCCCGGTATGCAACCTCAGACTCCGGCTCGAGCGCCAGCACTTCGACTCCGCCAAACGCCATCAGGAACGGTGCGTAGATGACGCGCACCTCACCTGGAATTCCGGCGGCGTACGGTTTCGCCATCAAAGGCGCATTCTCCGGTGCAGCAGGCACCCACTCCGGATGCGGCTCGAATGACCACCACGCGTAGCGCTCGAGGAGCTTTTTGCCTAGACCGACCTGCCTCGATCCGGGAAGCTGCGCCGCTTCCTTCCAGAACGTATGCCCCCAGGCAACGCCATGTGGGGAAGGGCCGTACGGCTTATCCTCTGCATTCACCTGCCAAATGCCGTTCGCGCCATACGTATGTCCACACGCACCACTGAGCATCCCTGACCAGAATGTAAACCGCTGCACTTCCTGAAAGCTTGTGCCGCCAATCCCCTCATAACAAACCTCCGAATTGATAACCGGCGTCCGAGGCTCCCTCGCGACGGATTCCCGAATCATATTCACCGTCGGCGCGAGCGAGATGTATGCACCATGCCCGGTCTGCAGCATATCGAGGTCGAGAATCGAGGCATCCTCTACCATATGATGACCGTACCCCGTCGGATGGATGGTCACCAAGCGCTCGAACGGATCGGTGTCTCGCACATAGGCTGCCATCGCGGACCATTCCTGCTTCATTCGCTCCACATAACGCGCCTTCATGTCCGGCTCTTTGAACGAATCCCACTGGTAATACGGCATATCCGCCTCACCGGCGAGGCACCAGGAAACAGGATACGCGCCATATCTGGCTATCAAATACTCCCACTGCTTCCGAATAACATCCCGCCCGGCGAAATCCAGATAGTAGCCCCAGCATGCGACGATACAAGGCATTAGCCCCGCTTCAACCATCCATGCGAGCTTCCGGTCTGCATAATCGAAGAACGCTGGATTGATACGTGCAAAATCCGTCTCCCACGCCTGCCCGCCTTCATTACCTCCGCGCGGGTCGAACGGTCCCATGTCCGGATACAATCCGGCGACGACCTGCACAACCGTATACCCTTTGCTAACGCGGTCCTGCGCGAGCCACTCCACATCGTCCGGCCACTTCAGCCGATCCGTAAGCGACATCCACCACGTATCGCCGAGCCAGAAGAACGGCGTACCGTCCGCATACGCAAGATGCTTCCGATTCGTTGCTGCACGCGGGCTGCCATGACGATACAGCAGGTTCGCACCTTCATAAGGCACAATCTCAATCGTCCCTTCTTGATTGTGCAGTGATGCGTTGCCGGTATCCGAGCAGAATGTACGGTACTGGTGCACACCTACTTCACTTGAGGAATAGCGCAGCTTCCATTTCTGCCCGCCAGCCCAGAATGCAGGTACGAGTCTGACGCTGCCGCTCGGCGAGGTCACCTGAGCTTTTACACTAATCTCGTTAAAAGGATCTTTATAGCTGCGTTCGGATTGGAACACCCATTCATTGACGATATTTTGCATAACCGAAGACATATCTTAACACCTTCCCTCTCTCAAAATGGTAGTGTCCGCTGTGCATGATATGTGTATAATTTTAATTGTAGCGTTTCCGTAGCGGATGTCAGTGTTCATTCTTTACTTGTTTTTAAAGCTTGCGGGCGGTGATGGTGTAGAAGGAGGAATGAAGATGAGTGAGCCTCAGCCAATCTACGTATCGGCGTCGGAATGTCCGCTCTGCCGGCAATCGAACCGATGCGAGGGTAATGAATCCTGTTGGTGCAGCAGAGAGAAGTTTCCGAAGGAGCTGATCGCGCTCGTTCCGGAGGAATTGAAGGGGAAGGCGTGCATTTGCGAGGCGTGCTTGCATGCTTTTACTAGATAAATAAGAAGAGGCTTTGCCACGTATGTGAAACGCTGATCGGGAATCCGAATAGCGCAGCACCTCGGGGCAAAGCCTCTTTATGTTGTTGTTAGTTCTGGATAGCAGGGACACCGATTCGCTCATTGCGAACGAGACGCTTCGTCTTGTCGGAGAAGCTGTCATAGGTTTCCTGCGGTATTTGGATGCCTCCCGGATGGTGAACGGCTGCTGCTAGCGAGTAGATCAGCGCGATGTTCGTTCTCGGCTTATCGGAGCGGTTCGGCGTGCCGCGGTGCCACATCCGGTCGTCGCGGATCATAATGGAGCCGGCAGTCATCACCGCTTTGAACGATTGCATATGCTCTGCAAGCACTGACTTGTCATGTGCGTTCGAGCTGTACCACTTGTCCGGGTGCAAATGCGTGCCGCCAGACCATACTTCCATCGGGCCGTTCTCGAGCGTTACATCGACCAGCGGATAGTTGACAACCAAGTTCGTGATCGGTAAATTCGCCTCGCATTGGTCGCCGAATCTCGCGCCCATGTCAGCATGAACCTTTTGCGGCTGCGTACCTTTTGGCATCGAGGTGTTGGAAGCGAAATAAGTAAGCAGGCAGTCGGAGCCTAGAATTTGCTCGACAACGTCAAGCACGAACGGATTCGCGATAATAGATTCATCGCAGAAAGGCTTCTCAAACGGCACATAAAGACCAATATGGTTCGTTCCGTCGTGGAAGCCCTCTTCGAGGGAGAAGTTGTTCTTGACCATAAAGCTCGTCAGCTGGTCGCCCATATGGCTGTTCAGCAGCTCCACTTGCGTTCTCGGCATTACCTCTTCAAATAGCACATACCCATTAATCCGAATGAGCTGTACAGCCAACTCAATGGTTTCCGGCTTCAGCTTGCCAGATGCCAATTCTTCTGCGCTTAATTTCACTTTGGTCCCATCCCATCCCTATACAATCTTCACTGCTAGTCTATAAAATAACAAAATACACTTCGGATGGAAAGGGGCAGTGAGAAAAAATGAAAACGTATTATTGAATTCTGTAAGTCCACTAGCACTCCCCTGCGTCTCGGCTAACGAACTCAGTTAGCGTTATTGGCTCGTTTTTACTAGGAAAAATAACGTAACGAATCGGAAAGTCGTTATTTGCTGCAAATAGAGCCTTTTCCCCCGAAAAACGCCCCAATAGCGACGATACGATTCGTTAGAATTTTTCTAGCGCGAATCTAGGAGCAATAAGACTGGTACGATTCGTTAGAGGTGCGCAGTAGTGTAACACGACTGTGTTCCACTACAACGCCGCGCCACACCTTGCACGAAAAAGAACCACATGCCCCCAGCATGTGGTCCTCTTCCCCCTTCATTACTGCTGCACAGCCGCCGCACCATACTTCGCTCTTGCTTGCTCTGTCGCCTCGATCATGTTACGAAGCGCTGCGATTGTCTCTTCCGCCTTCCGCGTCTTGAGGCCGCAGTCGGGGTTGATCCAGAACTGCTCCGGCGCAAGGACGCGCAGCGCTCGGTCGATCATGCCGCTCATCTCGTCCACTGTCGGCACGCGCGGGCTGTGGATGTCGTAGACGCCAAGTCCGATGCCTTTGTCATACGTTCGCTCCTCGAAGCTCGCGATCAGCTCGCCGTGACTGCGGGACGTTTCTATGGAGATGACGTCAGCGTCGAGCGCGTGAATCGCCTCCATTATTTCGCCGAACTCGCTGTAGCACATATGCGTATGGATCTGCGTCTCATCCTGCACGGTCGACGTAGCGAGACGGAACGCGCGGACCGCCCAGTTCAAGTAAACCGGCCAATTCTCCCGCTTCAGCGGCAGACCTTCCCGAATAGCAGGCTCATCGACTTGAATCATACCGATGCCAGCGGATTCGAGTGCTTCGACTTCCTTACGGATCGCTAACGCGATCTGGTACGCGACTTCTTCGCGGGACAGGTCGTCACGCACGAACGACCAATTTAGGATCGTAATCGGCCCTGTCAGCATCCCCTTCACCGGCTTATCCGTCAGCGATTGTGCATACACCGTTTCCTGCACCGTCATCGGCGCAGTGAACGCCACATCGCCGTATATAATTGGCGGCTTCACGCAGCGCGAGCCATACGATTGCACCCAGCCTCCTGCCGTAAATGCGAAGCCTGCCAGCTTCTCGCCGAAGAACTCCACCATGTCGGTCCGTTCAAACTCTCCATGCACAAGCACATCAAGCTCCAGCTCCGTCTGGATATCGATCCATCGCCGAATCTCCGCCTGAATGAACTGCTCATATTGCTCGGAGCTCCACTCGCCTTTTCGCCATTTGAACCGAGCGCTGCGTACCTCCGGCGTCTGCGGGAAGCTGCCGATCGTCGTCGTCGGTAACAATGGCAGCTGCCAGCGCTGCTGCTGCGTGACTAGACGCTCCGCGAACACGCTCGGTCTTGCGAACTGCTCTGGTCCCAGATCCGCCACACTCACTGCCTCGACCTCAGCCCCATCGCCACCACCTCGCAACGAGCCGCGAATGCGTCCAAGCGCCTCTCGATTCCATACCGAAGCAACACACTCTTCCGTGATCGACTCAATGCCATGCTTCGTCCCTCTTACGAGCAGCACCAGCTCTTCGAGCTTCTCATTAGCGAACGCGAGCGCCCCGCGCAGTGCTGGTTCAAGCCCCGCCTCCCGCTCCGCGCTGACCGGCACATGCAGCAAGCTGTTCGACGGCTGCACAACAATACATTCATCTGCGACATGCGCACGAATGCGCCCAAGCAGATCGAATCGTTCATGCAGATCCGCTCGCCAGATTCCGCGCCCGTCAATGATTCCTGCACCTAGCACTTTCTCTTCAGGGAAGCCTTCCGCTTCCAAAGCCTGCAGATTCCGCCCGCCACTATCGTGCACGAAGTCAAGTCCGATGCCGTCAACCGGCAGCTGAACGACTTCCTTGTAATAGTCGACCGCTTCAAAATACGTCTGCACCAAGATGCGAATATTCGGTGCAAGCAGCTTCAGCCCCTCATAAATGCGTGCAATATGCTCCAGCTCTTCAGCTTCAAGAGTCGTCGATAGGATCGGCTCGTCAATCTGCACCCAAGCCGCGCCTTCTGCCGCAAGCTCATTCAGAACCTGCCCGTACAACGGGAGCAGCGCATCAATCCAGCCTGGAAGCTCCTCCCCAGTGTAGCCTTTGGATAGCTTCAAGAATGTATATAAGCCAACAAGCACCGGCCGGCCTTCAATGCCAAGCTCCTGCTTGCCTTCACGATAAGCATCGACAAGGCGATTGCGGATCAGCTTTGGCGTAAGCCCCTTCAGCTCAGGCACGATGTAGTGGTAGTTGGTGTTGAACCATTTGGTCATCTCGCATGCGGCAGCAACTTTGTTCCCGCGTGCCATCGCGAAGTAGAGCGGCAGATCGATGGCCTCGCCTGCTTCACCTGACCAGCCGAACCGCTGCGGTACAAGCCCGAACATAACAGCTGTATCGAGGATGTGATCGTAATACGTAAAATCACCGACTGGAATAACATCAATGCCAAGCGACTGCTGGACCTTCAAGTTGCTAAGGCGAATCTCGCGCAGCTCTTCGTTCAGCTCCCCCTCTGTACGTCCACCTGCCCAATACTGCTCGAGTGCCTTCTTCCATTCCCGGTTCGCACCGATGCGGGGATATCCCAAATTCGCGCTTAACATGCGGCTTTCTCTCCTCTCAATCTCTGCTAACAAGTTGATAAGGAAAAGATACCACGACCGCATGGCTATCAAGTAACGCCTATAATCTATCCCCTGCTATAGTCAAAAGCTATACCGAAAACCTGCTGCCTCCAATTCCAGCTCCACCTCCAACCCTTTCCCTACTTGGCATCCGCAACCGACTGTTTCAGCGCTTCCACATATTCCAGCGCCAGCTTCGATAGCGCCGCGTTGCGATGGCAGATCCAGCCGACATGAAGCGTCTCCTCACTCTCGAGCGGAACCGGAATGATCTCGTTACCGTTCAAATCCGCGCTAAGTACCCCCGTCGAGATCGTGTAACCGTTTAGGCCGATTAACAGGTTGAAGAGCGTCGCCCGGTCATTCACCCGAATGCTCTTCGGATGTTGACGCGTGCTCAATATTTCCTCGGCAAAATGAAACGAGTTGTACTCCCCCTGCTCAAAGTGCAAATACGGATAGTCCTTCAGCTGCTCCAGCGACACCGACTTCTGCTGCGCAAGCGGATTATAGATGCTCACGAACACATGCGCCTTCGCAGTGAACAGGCCGTTAAATACAAGGTTCGCGTCCCGCAGCAACCGGCCCATAACCGCTCGATTGAAATCGTTCACGTACAGGATGCCGATCTCACTGCGCTGCGTGCGAACATCCTCAATGATCTCATGCGTCTTCGTCTCCCGCAGCGCGAACTCGTACTCCGCTTGGCCGAACTGCTGCACGAGGTTCACGAACGCGTTCACCGCGAACGCATAGTGCTGTGTCGATACCGCAAAATGCTGCGGAGTCGGCTTCGCATTCTTATACCGGCTCTCCAACAGCTCCGCCTGCTCCACGACCTGGCGAGCGTAGCCGAGGAATTCCGCACCTGCATTGGATAGCGAGATGCCTTTGTTCGTCCGCTCGAAGATCGTAATCTGAATCTCCGTTTCGAGCTCCTTGATTGCGTTCGATAAGCTCGGCTGCGAGATGAACAGCCGCTTCGCCGCCTCATTAATAGAGCCGCTACTCACGACTTCAATGATGTACTTAAGTTGCTGCAACGTCATTTCTAGCCCTCTCCTGTCGCCGAACATTTTTGCTACAAGTGTACACCTGATTCGGCGCAAGCAGCAACAAAGCCCCTGCACACGCAGGAGGCGTGCAGAGGCTCATCACCTAGTAGCTCTATAGAATCTATATAAACGCTGTCCTACTCTATGATTCCGTTATTCTCGCCTGAATTTGCACATTCACCCACTCGCGCTTCGTGAGCAGCCACTCCGCTTCACGCGGATACTCGCTGAACGTAATCGGCTTCTCCAGCCCCTCTTCCAAGCCAGCAAGCACATACTCTCTGCCATACAGCTGTTCCAGCAGCTGAAGCGCACGTAAATCTTGAAGCGCCTCATAGAACACCTCTAGCCGAATTGACTCGACTGGCGCATCCTCACTTGGATACACCAAGAACGCATCGCCGGAGACAAAAGCATAATTCGCATCTGTGTTCCGGAACGGATCAATCGGCTTCGTCGAGTATTGCGCGTACCAGAAGTTATAGCCCCAGTGGAGAAAGCCTTCGATCTGAAACTTGTAGAGCTGGATGCCCAGAATCCGGTTGCGCGCCGAAGGCATGCTGAAGAACCGGTTCGACACTTCCTTATACTGGCCGCAGCAGTAGTACGTCCATAACCCCGCGACTCCATTCTCGATAAACGGCTCAATGTGATTGTTGGCCGGGATCGGCTTCTTCACGAGTCCCTTCTCGTAGAAAGCATAGTCCGAGAGCGCATCAATGATCGGGAACTCTTGCAGTATCTCACTCACCATGCCGCTCGCGCTGCTGTACGACTCCATATGATCAATCGACGGTTCATCGGAGATGTGGAAGTAGCAGCTTTGCTGCAAATTGTTCTGCTTGATCCAATCGACGAGAGCAGGTAGGAACTGTGCAATGAACGAACGATATGCATCACCTGACGCATCTGTATCCCAACCGAAAATCTGCTTTTCTTGCCCGTCTGACCTGGTCGCAATGATCTTCGGCGCATGCTTCGCTCCCCACTGCGTGAACAGGTGCGAAATTTCGAAGTACTCGATGCCTTGTCTCCGGCACAGTTGGGCCCATCGGCCCAGCTTCTCGAACCCGAATTGGTACGTGCCGTCATCAGCTGCATTCACATCGACCAGCTGCACCGTCGGACGCTCGCCCCCTACCGCCGTATCGAGCGGAGGCGTAAATACGGGGGTCAGAATCATGTTCATGCCGTGCTTCGCCGCTGTGCGTACGTATTTCTCAATGATTTCCCAGTGCTTCTCGCTAAAAACCGGAACGCCAAAGTGAGTCGCCAGACAATCGGTGTGGAACCATTCCGTATGTATAAGTGTCTGCTTAGGCAGAGCGGCAGTAAGCACGTCAAGTTCAAACGCCGCTGATCCAAGCAGTTCTCCCCGTTCTGTCTCGAACGCGAGCTCAATTGTATGGCTACCGGCTACAGATTGCTTTTGGCCCAGATCCACAGTGACCCAGATTGCCCGCCATTGGCTTGGAAATGCAATGATGCCAGCCTTCGTGTCCACTTCGAATAATGGATCGGGGAATAGCCCCGGCACAGCGCGTAAGACGTGCTCGTCATGATCCTCGTAAACGGGAAGCTCCGAAGGAACGAGGCCTACGGATCGAATGGAGATGACGTCGCTGAGCGTGCTGCTGACCTTCACCTGGATCCCCTTGAGCAGATGCTTCGAGCGATATGCCACTTGGAAAGCAAATGTTTCGTTCGCAAGTGCAGACGCTTGTTGATGCGGCGGCGCACTGAGCTCCTCATCGGCAAACACTTTGGCGAGTGAGCTGATCGTACGTAGTTCAAATGCTGGAATTGTAGTTGTCATCGGTTCGACGTACTCCCTTCATTTTAGAGAAATATAAGTAGCAGGAATGCGATCGGCAAGCCAGATCGTATGGTTGCCATGATAGAAGACAACGCCGTGAAACTTCCTTGCTTAGCTTTGCATAATCCACACGAAACTCCTTTTTTGCAGTTCAAGAAATCGTTTCTCAAATTCATCATAGCACTCCAATCTCTGTATGTGTACAACAAAAAAACTGCCCTTTCGGGGCAGTTTGACCATAGGGTATACCTGCCATGACTAACCTTCGAATGCCTCTCGTCGCTTGCCAAATGCTAACGGACCTCAGCGGCGCTATTCCCCATTTTTGCAGCCAAAAAAAGCTGTTTCATCGGAATAACCTCTCTCTGATCCGTTACATCGCCAGAACGATCTATTTGCACCAAATAAAGCTTCTGTAGTCCGTTAGCGCTCGTTAGTACCGGTTATCGTTTCGCCTGCTGCTAACTGCACTAGCGCAGCGCTTCTCTAATAAATGCTACATCTTCCTGCGTCAGCGGCTTGCCCGCTCCCGCTGCGTTCGATTCCACTTGGCGGGCGTTCTTGAAGCCTGGAATGACACAGGCATTCGGCGATTGCGCCAGCGCGAATTGAAGCATAACCCGAATGAGATCCTGCGTGTCTGCTCCGAAACGCTCTTTGATCGGCTGCAGCTTGCTGCGAAGTGCAAGCAGGCCATCCTTCGTAAATCCGCTGTTCTCTGCGCGAATGTCGCCTTCGCCGAATTGCGGCGGATTCTCCGGATCGAACTTATCAAGCAGCAAGCCCTGCGCAAGCGGCCCGAACAGCACCATGCCGACGTTATTCTCATCCGCCCACTTGAACAGATTCGTCTCTGGCTTATCGAACTCGTTGCCGAAGGCGTTGTAATGGAATTGCAGTACGTCCGGACGCGTAACCGGACTTACGCGCATGAGATCTCTATAGCTATAGCCGGATTGGCCGATGACGCGCACCTTGCCTTCTTGCTGCAATTGGCGCATCGTGTCTGCCGCTTCTTCAAGGTAGAGATCATCCGGCCCGAAATTCGTATTATGAAAATAATGCAGATCCAAGTAATCTGTGCCCAGATTCATTAGCGACTGCTCCAACTGGTGGCGGATATGGATCGGCTGCATCGCATTCGGCGCAGTGCCCTTGAACCAGCCGACTTTGGTAGCGATGACCACTTGATCACGCGGCACTTCTTTCAGAAACTTGCCAATTACCCGCTCCGAATGCCCGTCCCCATATACGTCCGCTGTGTCCAGATGGTTAATCCCGAGTTCAAATGCACGCCGAAGCCCGGCGATTGATTCCTCATCATTATTGCCTGTCCATCCAACCGGATTGCCATCACGCCAAGAAGGACCGCCAATTGCCCAACAGCCCAAGCTTACTTCGCTAACCTTCAATCCAGAACGTCCAAGTACACGATACTCCATCATTATCATCCTTTCACATCACAATCTAGTTCGAATCATACGTGAAAGCGCTAGCTTTGAGAAGTACGCACTTTGAAGGTAGCTGGTAAACTTGAGTTTAGTAGGGGAGTCTCTTTTTCCAGAATAGTCAATTGTCAACAGTGCAACCTTACATACATAATAGGCATAATAGAACATTTTAGTAGGAGCTGCGATTATGGGAGCATGGGGAGTAAAATCATTCGAAAATGATGCTGCATTAGATTGGCTTTCAGAATTTGAGGATGAGAAAAGGCTAAGGATGGTACTTATTAAGCTTTTGGAGGTTTACCTGGAGCGTAACCGTAACGAAGAGGCACTTATTGATAATGATCTATCATCCGAAGCGATTGCGTCAGCTGAAATAGTCGCCGCTTTAATGGGAAGTCCATCTACATCTGAGGAACTATCCACTGATCTTCTGAAGTGGTTAAAAAAGAAAAAATATGATAGAGGCTTAGTCTCTCTAAATACGGATCTCTTAAACGGGGTATTAACGGAAGCTGAGCGGGCTTCGTGGAAGGCACTATCTAACCATGAGAAATGGATCGATACCTTAGAAGGTCTGTCTCAACACGCTGTGAAGGTTATCGATTTCATTCTGGAGAAATCGGAATTAATGGAGCTATGGCAATCAAGCAGCGATTATGAAGCATGGATTAATGAGGTCATTAATCTAAAACGACGGTGTTCAGTTAAGGTGGGGTGACAGAGCTGGCCCGGGCAACTTCAGTTGACCGGGATCAGCCCCGGATTGCATAACTACTCTATTGCCATTCGAGAGCCCAACTCATTCCGAACCCTCTTTCATTTCCACCAAACTTGAGTCTCCGTCTGCACCGGCTCACCGGTTCTCAGCGATTCGTTCATCATGAGGCTGATGTAATGATCCTGCGATGCTTCCGCCAAGCTGTAGAAGTCCGGTCCGCCAGCCGCATATTCAGCCATCTTCGCGAGGCATGTTGCAATGGCAATCTCATCGTCGCTGAGCCTTCCCGGCACGAATGGATTGCGGTATACCCACTCCTCACCAGCGATAATCCCCTTATGGTAGAAGCCCTCCAAATTGCCGTCTTCCCCTGCATTCAATCGGCGCAGCTCCAGCTCAACAGGCGTCGAATAATCCTTCAAATAACGAACTTCCCGATTGTTGATCTCGCCGCGTTCGCCGCGAACGAGTACACGCGGGGAACGAATCCACGAGAAGTACTGATCACCAGTAAAATCATACACCGCTAGCTTCCCTTCAAAATCAAGCGAAACAATCATCTGCTCGGACTCCTTCAGCACTTCCTGATTCGGAGCGCCGTCTCTGCCGGGACCATTCACAAGTGGAGCTGCGAATCGGTACGCCTGAATACGCGCATTCTCAGAGGTGACGCCGAGCAGCTTGCGAAGCAGGCTGATGCCATGATAGCCATGCGCGGCAGATACTTGTGCTTGCGTCACGGTGCCAAGCTTGCCTGACCGGGCAATGGCGATGCGCGCCGCATGAATCGGCTGGAACGCATACTGCTCCGCCACTTGAATGCGGGCATGGCCGAGCTTCTCGTTCAGCTGGCTCAGAGCGTTCAAGTCCGGTGCCGGAGGCGTCTCGGACAGGACCGGCATGCCGATCCTTGCGAGCTCCTCAATGACGCCCGGGTTCGCATCCCACGGCACACTTGTAACGACAAAGGCCGGCTTGCCATCCTCCACCAGCGAGGCGATGCTGCGATAGACCGGTACCTGCCAATCCTCTGCCAGCTTCCTCGCTTTCTCCTCATTCCGCACGACAACACCGCTCACTTCGAAGCGTTCCGGGAGCGCCTTGGCAATCCGCAAATAGAAGTCTGTCCGCCAGCCGCTGCCCACGATACCAAATCGAATTCGACTCATTGTTTCTCCTCCATCTCCATATCGTTCTCGATCTTCCTAGCCTAAATTAGCTTCCTGCCGTCGCGTCCGCCGCCGCCGCTGTACGCCACACCCGGATTCCAATCCGGCTCAACTGGCGCTTCAAAGCTGTCGACCGGGAACGTCACCTTGCTGCGCGTGCGGCTCGAAATGTAAGCGCCTTCGACAATTTCAAGCGCAAGCAACGAGCTTTCTGGAATGGAGTAGTCCCGCTCACCGGATGCAATCATACGAGCCATGTTGTTTAAATGTGCCAAGTGTCCGGTCTCGGGCAGCTCCTCAGGAACGATAAGCTGTCCCCCCGGATACTCCACGTTCTGAATCAGGTACCCGCTCTCCCAGCCCCAGAACTCGATCTGCCCCTTCGTGCCGATTAAGCGGAACAGCGTGTCTTTGCCTTCACGATTAACGAATACGTCATCTCCGGTATTCATAACAACGCGAACACCGCTCTTCGTCTGACCGTACGTAACCGCCGTCGTCTCCACCTGCATCCCGTCGCGATAGGTGCGTGTGCTCGATTCACAGATGCACATGACGGAGTCCATCGCCTCATTGCCCGTTAACGTCACGAAGAAATTAAGCCAATGGATACCCGCGTTAATGATGTCCCAGTACTTGTTCTGAATCTCGACTAGCGTGAGCTCGCCAATCTCTCCGCGCTGCACCTTAGAAATAATTTCGAGTGGCGTAGCATTCACCAGAAGTCCGTGCGGCACAACCATCGGTAAGCTCCGCTTCATAATTCCCTCGAGAATCCGCCTGCCGGACACGACCGTATCCCCGAGCGGCTTCTCCACCAAAATACCTTTGAGCTGTGGAAGTGCAGTAAGCGCATCCAGCGTAACAGCTTCGTGAGAAGGCGGGAATGTGCTAACACAGACAACGTCAGTTGGGCAATCCTCAAACATCTCCGTATGACTCTTGTATGTACGAATAGCAGGAAACTTCAGCTTCAGCTGCTCGCAAACCTCCGGGCGAAGATCCGCGGCCGCGACCAGTTCGTAAAGTTCCGATTGTTGCAATGCATCCATGCTCAGCTGCCCGCCAACTCCACCGCCGACGACGGCTGCCGTTAACTTGCTCATAGAATTCCACCTCACAATATTTTGGATGATGTTCCCAACACCATTAACATAAACCACCACAAGAGCTGCGTAAACAGCAAACTATGAGAAATAGGCTCCGTTCGCCCTAAAGCAATCGGAACCTAGAAGTTGATCGTTCTAACTATCCTGTCGCAATCGGGAACGAAATCGTAAATAAGCTCCCCTTATCCACTACGCTCTCCACATGGATGGAACCATTCATCGCCCGAATAATACTAAAGGCGACCATCGTACCAAGACCGGTGCCTTTCTCCTTCGTGGAGTAGTATGGTGAGCCGAGACGCTGAATCTGATCCTCCGTCATGCCGCAGCCCGTATCCTGAATTCGCATGATAACTGTTTCCCTGTTCACTAGAACGGCGATATGCACACTTCCATTTGAAGAAGCTTCGATACAATTCTTGACCAGGTTGATGATGCTCTGACGGAATTGCTGGCTATCGCCGAGAATTGGCTGATTAGAGTCGATCGCAACCGTTAAAGTCACCTGCTGCATGTTCGCATATGGCGTCAATACACTCATAACCTGCTGTAGCTCTACTTCGAGATCGAGCGGCGTCATTTTGGCGATTTGAGGTTTGGCGAAAGTGAGATAATCCGAAATGATGTTGATCGCAGTGCTCAGCTCGTGCAGCGCAACCTCGGTTAGGTTCTCCCGCTTTTCCGCGGGAAGCTCCCTCTCTCTGAATAATTGCAATAATCCCTTCACGGTCGTTAACGGATTTCTGATCTCGTGCGATACACTAGCTGCAATTTGGCTGATGACTCTCATTTTCTCAATCTCTTGCAGCTCCATTTGAATGCGGAGTTGGCTGCTAACTAACTCCACGAGATATACCGTTACCCATATCGCAGTGAATTCAATGATTTTAAATACGGAGAGATGCAGAGCTTCACTCAGGTTGACCAAGTGTAGGCTCAGCCATATTACTTTCAAGGAGATGGGAAACAATAAAGCAGAGACAACAAGCGCTAAAAACCGTTTTTTGCGATTGTTTAAGCGTACTTTACTTGAGATAACGACGAGACTGGTGTAGGTTATTGCAGCCGTCGTCACAGCGAAGAATGTGCCATCATTCAAGCCGATCATGCAGCGGTATGCTGTCAAAATTGCAAGAAGCGCTCCCCCGACCCATGGACCGCCATACAGGATGCCCAGTACGAGCGGAATAAGTCGAAAGTCCAGCATATACCGTCCGCCAAAATGATAAGGGAACGTCATGCACAGCACTAAGGTTATGCTTAGAAAGATGAAGAGTACGGTCTTCTGCACTTTTCCCGTTCTCTCACCATACTTCGTCCAGAATACAAAATAGAGAATGGATGGAATACAAATAAACATAAAGTTACCCATGATGCTTTGCATGATTTCTGCCAATTGGTTCTCCACCCTTGAGGAAGTTTACCCTTGTATTCGCTTCACCCAACGATTTCTCCTCTTGTAAATTAATTCCTGTTTCTTATCCATGTAAGGATATTGCTCCTCACCAGCCGCGTACTGCCGATTGGATGAACGCTATATTAGCTTAGTGCTAAGGCAGGCACATAGAAAAAAGCCCGCGGTGTACGCGGACTTCCAGTCATCTTAAACCTGTTAATGTCCCTGTCTCTCAACAATCTGTAGAAGCGTTTGAAGCTCACCAGCAATCTTCGCCGGAGACAGCTTGTCCGCTGTGGCATCCGCACGGATTTGCTCAATCGTTTGAACCGCCTTAGCACTCTCCACCGTCAGCACTTTAACTTTCCCGCCGCCCATAAAATCCTGAATTTTGTCGGCTGCAAGCGTCAGATTATCATGGCTTGACGTATCCGTTCCCGCCATTCCACCAAGTCCATGACCGGGAGTAGAACCATTTCCTGAAATCCCCTCATTCGGGCTGAGCAGCTTCATCTGCACGTCATCGTACCTGGAAGCGTTCGGAACCCTCTTGTCAGTTGCAAGCACTACCGTATCATCAAAAACAAATACGCGCACATCCGAGATGCCGACGCCGCTCAGCCTCGATTCCAGATGCGCAGAGAATCCGGAGGAATGCAGCCCCGAGCTGCCGATCATGCTGTATACCGTCGTGCCCATGCCGTTTGTCGTACTTCCGCTGCGATTCGTTGTCATCGTCTTCACACCATTTGCGGAAGGGATCACATAAGGATTCTTAACCGCCGCTTCGTGGAGCATATGCTCCGCATGAGTCCCCTGCTGTTTCACCTCTGTATTTGTACTGGCGCAGCCACCAAGAAGCAACAGCACTCCTGCTGCTGATGCCATCATCGTCATCCTTTTCATGAATCATATTCCTCCCTGCTTGAGACTCGTTGTTGTGTTTAGCATATCCTAGCTAGCGAAATGAATATTCATGCTCACTTGGAAAATAATAACCTTACGCTCAAGAATTACATTTCAGGAGGGACAAGAGTTGACTCAAACCGATCAAGAAAACCTGTCCGAACAGTCACGGGACCCCGTACCCACTGAACCGCTCGATCTCGAGGAAACGATCCACAGCAATTCACGCCGTAAATTTTTGAAAACGACCGGCTACACGATTGGCACTCTCGTTATTGGCGGTGCGTTAGGCTCGCTCATCGGCTGCGGCAAGAAAGAAGACACAAGCAACAACAATAATGCGACCGCCAATACTCCATCGACGAGCACAGGCGGTGCCACAGAGGAAGCACGCAACTATAACCGAGCTTTGATGTTCTTTACACAGGAGCAGTTCCGCATCGTCGAAAACGCTGCAGAGCGCATCTTTCCGGAGGATGACAGCGGCCCTGGCGCCAAAAGCCTTGGCATTGCGTTCTTCATCGACCACCAGCTAGCCGGCGACTACGGCTTCAACTCTCGCGATTACATGAGCCCCCCTTTCTATTCCGGGGAGAAGGAGCAGGGCTATCAAGGCCGGCTGAAGCGGCGTGAAATCTATGAGATCGGCCTTCGGGAGCTCGACAACTACAGCAACACCAAGTACCAGAAGGGGTTCGCTTCCCTTGCACCTGAGGAAATGGACGCTGTGCTGAAGGACTTCGAGTCCGACACGGCCAAGCTGACCACGATTTCGGCTAGTAGTTTCTTTAAGACGCTTCGTTCCAACACGCTCGAAGGCGCATACAGTGATCCGCTTTATGGCGGCAATATCAATATGGGCGGTTGGCGGATGCGTGGTTATCCGGGCAATCAAATGAGCTACGCAGCAGCAATTGATAAAGGATATAGCAAGCTAGAGCCGAGCAGCCTGCAGGATCATCTCGCCGCTCATTAGTCAGCAAAGGAGACAGCTATGGCAAAAACATTACCGAAAACAGATGTCGTCATTGCCGGCGTCGGCTGGTCAGGCGGCATTATTGCAGCTGAGCTAACGAAGGCCGGGCTTAACGTCGTAGGCCTTGAGCGCGGGAAGGAACGCAAAACCGAGGATTATTTCATGGTCCATGATGAGCTGCGTTATGCGCTGCGCTACGAATTGTTCCAGGACTTGTCCAAGGAAACGATCACCTTCCGCAGCAATGAGAAAGTTCGTGCCCTGCCGATGCGCTCATACGGCTCCTTCCTGCTTGGCACTGGGCTTGGCGGGTCAGGCGTCCACTGGAACGGGCATACGTACCGCTTCCTGCCGTATGATTTTCAGATTCGCAGTAAGACAATTGAGAGATATGGCAAGAACAAGCTTCCAGCCGGCATGTCCATTCAGGACTGGGGCATTACGTACGACGAGCTGGAGCCATATTACGACAAGTTCGAGAAGACGGCAGGAATATCCGGAGCGCCTAATCCGCTCGGCGGCAAGCGCAGCAATCCATATCCGACGCCTCCAATGAAGCAGTCGCCATCGCTTCAGAAGTTCACCGATGCCACGACGCGCCTCAAGCTGCACCCTTATCCGATGCCCTCTGCCAACCTGTCGGAGAACTATACGAATCCCGATGGCATTGCCAGGGTCGCCTGCCAATATTGCGGCTACTGCGAACGGTTCGGTTGTGAATACGGAGCGAAGGCCGATCCGGTCGTAACGGTCATCCCTGTTGCGAACAAAACTGGCAAATTCGAAATTCGCAGCCATTCCGATGTGAGGCGGATCATACATAAAGGCGGCAAAGCGACCGGAGTCATGTATATCGACGTGACGACAGGCGAAGAAATTTTCCAGCCTGCCGATATTGTTGTTGCAGCGAGCTATGTGTTCAACAATACACGACTGCTCTTGCTCTCTGGACTTGGCAAGCCTTACGACCCTTCCACAGGCAAAGGCGCTATCGGCAAAAACTACGCGTATCAGGTTATCAAGGGAAGCGCGGCTGGCTTTTTCGAGAAGGAGCAGTTTAATACATACGCTGGCGCCGGCGCGCTTGGTGTATCGGTCGACGACTATAACGGCGATAACTTCGACCACAGCAGTCTGAATTTTATCCACGGCGGCGTCATTACGCTTACTCAATCGGGAGCGAGGCCGATCCAGAACAACCCGGTTCCATCGGGTACAGCTACGTGGGGCAAGGAATTTAAGACGAATTCTTTGAAATATGCCAACCGCACGCTCAGTATCGGCGCGCAAGGCTCTTCGATGTCCTTCAAGCATCATTTCTTGGATCTTGATCCGACCTTTAAAGATGCATTCGGCGATCCTCTTATCCGGATTACGTTCGATTTCGAAGATCAGGATCGCGAGCTGGCGAAGTTTCTGGCGCTCAAATGTTCGGGTATTATGAAGGAAATGGGCGCGGACCACGTCGACTATTTGAAGGAATTAGGTCCGTATGAGATCATGACGTACCAGTCGACTCACAATACCGGCGGGGTTATTATGGGCGCAGATTCGGGAGATTCGGCGGTCAACAATTACAGCCAGATGTGGGATGCGGACAACGTGTTCGTCATCGGTGCAAGCTCCTTCCCACAGAATGCCGGCTACAACCCGACCGACACGGTCGGCGCGCTCGCTTATCGGACAGCTGAAGGCATTCTGAGCTATCGGAAAAATGGGGGCTTGCTCGTTTGAGCGGACTGCATCAGTTGGAGAAAGTACAGTTAAAGAAATGGAAAATGAATGGCAAGCGAATGACAAACGAATAACATACGAATGACAAACGACTGGAGAAAGAGAAGGGCCTTACTCGCAATTGGATAAGGCCCTTCAGCTTGCCCTTGAGAGTCCGCAGGACTGTTCTCTGTGTCTGATTTAATACTGCGGATTGCTTACCGATGTGGGGTACGTAGTACCCCTCTTTAGCTCAAACTCCCGGATTTCCTCCTATGTGGGGTACGTAATACCCTCTTTTGCTCAAACTCCTGGATTTCCTCCTATGTGGGGTACGTAGTACCTCTCTTTAGCTCAAACTCCCGGATTCCCTCCTATGTGGGGTACGTAGTACCTCTCTTTAGCTCAAACTCCCGGATTCCCTCCTATGTGGGGTACGTAGTACCTCTCTTTAGCTCAAACTCCCGGATTCCCTCCTATGTGGGGTACGTAGTACCTCTCTTTAGCTCAAACTCCCGGATTCCCTCCTATGTGGGGTACGTAGTACCTCTCTTTAGCTCAAACTCCCGGATTCCCTTCATAATGTAGTACCCTGGAGGACTCTCTTGCGCCTTTCTCGTAGATATCTCGCCAATGTAGTGACCCTGGGGACTCTCTTTAGTCAATGTAGTCCACCACACCAGCTTCTTTCGCTCTACTCGCAATTTCCCCGTCTAACAAAAAAAGCCTTATCCACTTAAGGATAAGGCCCCTTCTCGATGTTGTTCGAATTTGTGTTGTGTTTCCTCTCATCCGCCTGCTACAGCAGCTTCTGGGAATCTTTTTTCTCTAGCTGGTCAGTCGGAGCCGCAGTAATCGTGTCTTCCTCCACAATTCCTCGTGTCGAGCTGCGGAATTCACGCAATGTGTCGCCGAAAGCGCGGCCCAGCATCGGCAGCTTGGCTGGCCCGAATACAATGAGCGCAATTAGCAAAATAATGAGTAACCCTGAAACACCGATGTTATTGAACATGTGTATTCTCCTTTTGCAAACCGTCTATTTACGCGGGACCTGGATCTGGATATGGATACGCTGGAGCAGCTGCATGCCGCCGTGCAAACCGGTTCGACAGAAACGCGCTGATCTCAAACAGCAACAACAGCGGTACCGTCACGGACAGATGCGAAACAAAGTCCGGCGGTGATATACTGGCGCCGACTATGGCCAAGCCAACATACGCATATTTGCGTGAAGTTCTCAGCCTCTCCGGAGTAAGTAAGCCCAGTCTTGTCAGGAACAGCATGACAAGCGGCATCTCGAACGCAATACCAAGCGGGAAGACAACGCTGAATAGAAAGACAAAATACTTATCAATCCCATACGTTTCCGTCGCTCCGATCGTCTGGTTCATCTGCATCATGAAGCGGAGCATCATCGGGAACACGAGGAAATAGCTGAACGATATGCCGCCAAGAAACAAGAGGAACGAGAACGGCACATAAGCAAGCGTCCCCTTCGCCTCCTTGAGCGTCAGGCCCGGTCTTACGAACGCCCAGGTCTGATAAAGAAGGATCGGCAGCGTACAAAGCATAGCCAGCAAAAATGCGCATCTCAGGTAGATGAACAAGCCATCTGTGAATGAGAACACGTTCCACTCGACGGATGCTGCAGTCGAGCTCGATTTAATGTACTTCAAAATGCGGGGCGACAAATATAGGCCGCCGCACATGGACACGAGGAAGCAGGCAGATACAATTAGCAATCTTCGCCTTAGCTCCGTCAAATGCCTAACGACATCTTCGTTAATGTCCAGTAGCGCTCACCTCGATTCCGGCTTCGCCTGTTATATTTTTCAAGTCCCATGTTTAGATTGTCCATCTTGGGTAGCGTTATGCGTATAAACGTGGTCAATGCCCGCATACGGTGCGAGGAATGAGGGAAACGTATGACAAATAATACAAAGAATGAGGTGCACTTAAGATGATGGGCAAATCCAAATGGTTGATGGTTGCTGCTACGGGGCTAACAATCGCCTTGTCAATTAGCGCTTGTGGTGGGAACAAGAACGACAACAGCAATAATACGGGCACAAATAACGGCAGCAATACTTCAACGAATACGCCGAGTACGAACAATAATGCCGGAGCCGGTACCGTCGATACAGCCGCTGCCGAAACGGTTTTCAAAAGCAACTGCGTCAGCTGTCATGCAGCGGACTTGTCTGGCGGCATGGGTCCTAACTTGCAAAAGGTTGGCGGCCGGTTATCGGTAGATGAAATCTCGACCCGCATCCATCAAGGTGGCGGCGGTATGCCTGCTTTCCAGGGACAGCTAACCGATGATGAAATCACTAATCTAGCCGGCTGGCTGAAGACGAAACAGTAAGAAGCGCAAGCAGAAGTAGAGTAAAAACAAATGCAAATGCCCTGCATGGTCGATGGACCTTACGGGGCATTTTTTTATTGTAAACCACGTTAACCTGTAATTTCACGCAACTTACCTCAAACATTTTTTGACATTTTTTATCCCTACTGCAGTATAATTTATATTGAATATACTCTTCATACAGAAAGAGGTCATCCACATGAAAAGGAAATGGAAATCAGCGATTGCAGTCATGCTCATCACGATTCTCTCCCTCTCTCTTGTAAGCGCTTACGTTTTTGCCGCCCCGTCCGACTCGAAACGAGCAGAGTTGAAAGTTCTGCTGCAAAACGTTACTGGAGCGGATGGCGTACGTTATAACGCAACCGACAGCACCGGCAACAAAATGGACACGGCCAAAATTATCGCAAACCCGTCCGTATCCGGTTCGTTTATCGCCGTCTATCATACGTATGACACATCCGGTGTCGCACGCGTCAATCTCGCCACCTCGACAGATTTGCTAAACTGGACGTTCGTCAAAAGCTTGGCTGGCGCTTCGGGCTCCAACGCCACTCAGCCGACCATTGCCGTCGCTTTAGACGGAGGCTTCGTTGTTGCATGGGAGCAGGAGCCCAATAATCATTTGCGCGTACGCTACTATAGCAGCTGGACGAATTTGTCTAATGGAACTTATGCCAAATCATATGACCCTCCTCGCCAGCTCTCCACCTGCGCAGAAGGAACGCCAAATATTTATTCAGCCAGCAGCACAACTGTCGATATTGGCTTCCACTTTTATTCCAACTGCACGGTAGATCGCCAGGCACGGGGCACGGTGACGAACTTTAACTCCTGGAGCAGCAGTGCCCAAACGAACTTCGACAACGCCCTTCTCTATTGGGGGGTACAAGGCAACATCGGCGGACGGGATATGCTCAGTTATGGCAGCTACAATTATGGACTCATTGAGGGGCAATTTACGAACGGCGATTTCGGCTCGTTCCGAACGTTTATCTACGATTATCAAACAGGCAATGCCGAGCAGCTTAACATCAATACGCCGAATAGCACACTTAATTTCGCCAACCCGAAATTCGCCAATGTTACAATGAACGGTCGCGCGGCAATTGTCGTTTCGATATTCGTTCCATCGGAGAATGCGGGTCCGGGTGAAAGCGGTGAATTGATCTACTGGTTCTATCTACCGAGCACAAGCGTTGTCTCGGGCAGCACGTATCAACTCGTCAACATCAATAGCGGTAAGGCGCTCGACGTGTTGAATTCCGGAACGACCGACGGTACGAACGTACAAATCTATACCGACAATAACACCAATGCCCAGAAATGGACGATCACTTCGAATGGAGACGGCACGTACCGGTTGATCAACCCCAATAGCGGCAAGGCGCTGGACGTCAATAATGGAGGCACCACTGACGGCACGAATGTCCAGATTTACTCGTATACAAGCGGCGCTGCCAAACAGAAGTGGACCATAACCGCCAACACAGACGGTACGATGAAGCTCATCAACCCGAACAGCGGCAAGGCACTTGATGTATCGAACTCCGGCACAACGAACGGTACGAACGTGCAAATCTATACGGATAACAACTCCGGTGCGCAAAAGTGGCTGTTGATTAAGCAGTAAATTATTTATGGTAATCGTACTTAAAATGCGCACCTCTGCGATACAGCAAAGGTGCGCACTTTCGTTTTCTCCAATAGTGATTAGAATATCTCTTCCGTCTTTGCCTTTCGTTTCTTCCAGACCAGTTCATAGATAACAGGCAAGACAACCAACGTAATTCTCCACGCGATCAAGCAGTACGACCGCATTCGTGACGACGATGCCGACGATGCCGACGAGCATCAACATGCCGATCACTAAATATCGGTGACAATATATTCTATAGTGGTATTCGCGCTTGCAGCCAATTCTAAGGCATATTTCCTGTTTTCATCAGAGATATCGAATACAGTTACCTCTGCTCCTAATAAAGCTAACGGAACAGCTTTTCTTCCATTTGAACCACAAAGGTTGGCAACTTTTTCACCTCTAATATCTTATTTGCTTTTTCCTCAGGAGAACCATCACGTTTATTCCAAAATTCATAGGCTCGATATTCCCAAGCCGTTAGAATTCAACAAAAAAGAGACCCACAGCAACGGGCTGCGGGTCTAAGTTATATTTATAAAAGGGGGTCGAGATTTATTATAGACTTACTTCATTAAACCGAGATGAAGATAACATTTCAATAGTGTTACATTAATTGAACTCCCTCGCGGTGCTGTTGGCAGTGAAGTCTACACAGACTTTTCAAGACCGTTCTTTTTATACGGGTAAGGGTAATTTTGAATTTACAAAGGGAAAGGATATAATGGGACTAACTGTATGTTGCAAGAATATAAAAAAACTATGCTTACGATGCAAGAATTGCGTAGCAATGCTTGCAGGCTGTCGAACCTCCCAATCGATTTTTCTTCGATGAGATGAGAACCACCAAATATTAATAAAAGTGCAGAGAAGTCCGGAGGACTTTCTTGACACTCTGCAAGAATTGCATAGCAATTCTTTGTAGTTCATGCTTACGATGCAAGAATTGCGTAGCAATTCTTTTAGGAGGAGTCAAGCGGATGCAAAATGTAAAAATATTTTCCGGTTCATCGAACCGCCCGCTCGCGGAAGAGCTATGCCGGCAGCTTAATGTTCCGCTTGGAGACATTGAGATTTCCAGGCTGCAAAGCGGAGAAATCAGCTTACGTTATATCGAATCGATTCGCTCTTCTCATATCTATATCGTTCAATCCTTGTCTCATCCCGTAAATGAGCATTTAGTCGAACTCATGATTATGATTGATGCTGCAAAGCGGGCTTCAGCCAAAACGATTAATATCGTTATGCCGTATTACGGCTATGCTCGTCAGGAACGGAAAGCAGCCCCGCGCGAACCAATTTCCGCGAAGCTCGTAGCCGATGTGCTGACAACTGTAGGCGCTGACCGCATTATTACGGTAGATCTTCATGCCGATCCGATTCAAGGCTTTTTCGATATCCCTGTTGATCATATTACTGCTTTGGATCTCATCACGGATTATTTGAAGGCAAAGAACATTAAGAATCCGGTAGTTGTCTCACCTGACGCTGGTCGGGCAACAACCGCTGAGAAGCTCGCCAACTATATGGACTGTCCGTTTGCCATTATGATTAAGAACCGCCCTGCTCACAATAAGACGAAAATCACTCATATTATCGGTGAAGTCGAAGGCATGACTCCGATTATTATTGAGGATTTAATCGATACAGGCGGTACGATTGTGAATGTTGTTGAGGCGCTGCATAAAAGAGGCGCGAATGACGCCTATATTTGCGCAACACATGGGTTGTTTTCGGATAACGCGCTCGAGAAGCTGTCGCATCCCTACATTAAAGAGGTCGTTATTACGGATACCATCGCAATTGACCCGAACCATTCGGATAAGTTCGTTGTTCTTCCAATGGCAGAGCTTCTCGCAACTGCGCTTAAAATTATTAATAACGGCGGATCGATAAATACGCTGTTTAAGACGAAGCAAATGTAAGGAATCGTGAGAGTGAGGGACAAGAAAAAAAGCAAGCGGCAACTAAATGCCACTTGCTTTTTTTGCTGGAAAATTTTCGACCAATAATCTTATGGTAGCATGCAAGCCTTACTAACGGCTCGAGACATGGCCATCCCCTCAGCAAGGAAAATCGTAAGCCCATCCGATTTTTCATGCCATTCTCCGAACCGAATTCAGAACTCAAATTGAAAAATTCCTATTAACAACCTTTTTTTATATAAACTTTCTTCCAAAATTGATACTATTATTTAGAAATAGACACCTACTATCAGGAAGAGGGAATGATTTGAAAAAGTTAGCGCTAATGTTATGCGGATTCATGTTATTATTAAGTATTTTTACGCCGTTTGTGCATGCGGCACAGCCAGCATCTAAAGTATCCATGCTCTATATTGACGGCCAGCCTACAGACTATATCTCCAAAGTGATTGATAACCAGAAAATCAGTTTGATTTCGCTTAGAACGGCATCTTCCTCCTTGAAACTTAGCCTCGCATGGGCTGCGAACGCTAAGGAGTGGACCGTGGCGAATGCCAAGCACAAAATCGTTCTAAAGGCTAACTCTAAAGCCGTTCAAGTAGATGGCAAAAAAAAGACCATGCCAGTGCCTGTACAGATTATTAACGGAGTCTCCTATATCTCCCTTCGTTTCATTATCGAAGCAAGCGGAGGACGAATTGCGGAATTTACAAGTTTTCTGCCAACCGTAGGAAGCAGCATTTTAGACCGTCCGGCACCAACATATTGGGCATCTTCCGCACATAAGCAAGAACTCATGGATTTCATTATGAACGATGACGTCAAAGGACTAGAGCGCTCCCTACAGGATTGGCGTGAATTGACGATTCCAGACAGCATGTTTGAGATCTGTCCGTATGTTTTCGTCAGCAGTACCCAAATGGTTCAGGTATTGTTAAACGCCGGCTTCCCGATCGATTTCATGCAAACGAGCTATAAGGAACCGTTGCTGAATTACGGCTATACATTGCTGCATGGGGCAGCATACAATGGCAATTATGATCTTGTAACCTACTTGTTGGAACATAACGCGAATGCCAACTTGCTTACGTCCACTAATGAGAATGTCATTGATCTTGCAACTCAGGGAAAGAAAGAGCTCGAGAATGATAAGTCCCTTCCCGAAGACTTTGATCTAGACACCGCACTAGCCAACTACGACAGAACGATAGAGCTATTGCAGAATCTAGCGGATAATCAGCAAGACGATCAAATATCTGGATAAGCACACGGAGCATACTTTACTGAAACGCACAAAGAGCCTTCTAATCCTTGTAATATAAGGGTTGAAGGCTCTTCTATCGATCAACGTCTGACTTCTCCGGCTGCACTGTTTGTTTTGTTGAGTGGTGTCAGATTTGTTGAGAAATGTGAATTGAAAAACGTTTATTTATCAAGGGTCATATTCATATTTCTTGAGAATCGCAAATGTCCAAGGAAACCAAACACATCGAAATTTCTTAATTATTGAGAATATCCTCTGATTTTCAAATGTATAATTATGCACTCTAATTTACAAAAAACCACCGCTTGGATACGGTGGTTAGATTATATAATGGGTTTCTGTATATTCAGAAAAGTCAAGACACAATTTGCTCGGTGTTCAGATCCCAGTGCATACATCTTCTTGCAAGTAATAGTGGAAATACTGGCTTGTTAACGCCAGCAAAAAGAATCTTCGCCTCTGACTCCTCACTAATAACTTTTAGAGACTCTAGTAAAATCGACTCATTCGACGACAGGCTTAATGGAAGCGAAAACAAACAATCTCATTGACTAGCTGTATTTCTTATTTTCGCTTCACAACCACTGTAAATTCGAAACGAGACCCTTGTATATGTGAAAAAGTTTAATGTCTACAAAAAGAAACCTTAACACTCCGAACCGAACATACCGAGATACGATTCCATGCTCCATGTTGATCGGCAATCAAATTAAAGTACTAAACAAAAGCAGCCTGCCGATTTTTTATTCGGCAGGCTGCTTATCTATCTTGTAATATAATTCACGCTCATCCAATGCAAAGTAAAATTTGGTGCATTTCTTGAGGTTCTACCCTAGCAATAAAAGAAGTTCTTCTACACCGTCTAACCGGTAGGCTGCTTTGTCATACGTTTTGGCATCGCTGACCGCAATACTGATCATATTAGCTGCATTGGCAGCATCGATGCCGGAAATCGCGTCCTCTACGACCGCGCATTGCGCAGGCTCAAGGCCCATCTTCTGAGCAGCGAGCAGGAAAACTTCCGGATCCGGCTTGCTATTCTTAATCTCGCTGCCGTCCGCAATCGCGTCGAACGAATGAAGCAGCCCGATTTTCTCAAGAATCAGCTTGGCGTTTCTACTTGAGGAGCCAATCGCGATCTTGATATTCCGTTCCTTCAAGCCCGGTAGCAGCTCTTGAACGCCGTCAAGAATATGGGAGGCATTCAAATCGGACAGATACTCCACATAATAACCGTTCTTCTTGCTCGCTAAGGCGACTTTTTCCTCTTCGGAGTAGCTCTTGTCGGCCCGCTCCAAGATGATCGCCAGGCTTTCCATTCTGCTCACGCCGCGAAGACGGTTATTGATCGTTTCGTTGAACGCGATGCCCTCTTCGTCCGCGATCTTCTTCCAACCCAAATAGTGATAATGATCCGTGCTGACGATTACGCCATCCAGATCGAATATGATGCCCTGGACATTCATTCGAAACACCCTCTCACTTGCAAAGTAACACGATAACATCGTTCACGTTCGTGCCTGTGGCACCGATCATAATTAAATCGCCGCTCGCCTGCAGCGCGTAGTAAGCGTCATTGTTCGTCAGATGCTGAAGCGGATCGATCCCGCTCGCCTTCATCCGCGCGATTGTCCCGCCGTCTATGATGCCTCCGGCAGCATCCGTCGGGCCGTCGGTTCCGTCCGAGCCAAAGGAGAAGAGCAGGATGTCATCCATCCCGTCAAGCTCAAACGCCGCCGCGAGAGCCGCCTCTTGGTTGCGTCCGCCCTTGCCGTTACCCGTTACTTTCACGACGGTTTCGCCGCCCGCAATAATCGCGCATGGCTTCCGGAACCCGAATGCCGAACCGCCGCCCGCGATTTCTCTTCCGATCGCAGCCATCATCTTGCCGACCTCGCGGGCCTCGCCCGTCAAAGTCGAAGCAAGAATATGCGGTTGGTAGCCGAGTCGTTCGGCCTCGACTGCCGCCGCTTCGCACAAGTACTTCACGCTGCCCGTGACGACCGTCTCGCAATTGTCGATCTGCTTGGGCGTTTCTTGCCGCAACGCTTCAAGGATCGTCGGACCGAAGTCCAGCCGATAACGCTTGACGATATCGAGCGCTTCCTCCGAAGTGGAGCGGTCGGCGCAAGCCGGGCCGGAAGCAATCGCGTCTAGACGGTCGCCTACCACGTCGGACAAGACGATGGCAAATATGGAAGCCGGCTCGCATAATTTCGCGAACCGTCCTCCTTTCACCGCCGATAGATGCTTCCGAACGACATTGACCAGGGCGATGTCGGCACCCGAGAACAACAGGCGCTCCGTAACTTCCATCAGGTCTTGCAGCGTAAGGTTTCCAAGCGGTTTCTCGAATAATGCCGAGCCGCCGCCCGAGATGAGGAAGATAACTTCTTCTTCAGCGGATAAGCCGTCAACGAGCTGCAGCACCTTCGTCGTGCCGAGTATCGAATTCTCGTCCGGAATCGGATGCCCCGCTTCAATGATTTCAAAGCGATCGATCAGCCCCTTCGAATGCTCGTATTTGGTGATGACGATCCCTTGCCGGATGCTGTCGCCCAATACTTGCTCGGCCGCATGCGCCATATTCCACGCCGCTTTGCCGATCGCTACGACGACGGCTTGCCTCGCGGCCGGTCTGTCGTGCAGCGCCTTGATGACCGCGGCTTCCGGCAACACGGCCTTGATCGAACCTTCAATGATCCGGAGTGCTTGCTCTCTTAACGCGTTCACTTGGAGGCAGCTCCTACCCAATGGTAACAGCACGGCTTCACAACGAGGACGCCATCGACTGTTTGGCCGGTAATGAGATCCATTCCTTGAATACCCGTATCAACAGACACTTCTTCGCTCGATACATTGACCAGCACCAGAATTTGTTGTCCGGTCTCTTCATTCGTTCTTCTAATGGAGAAGATCCGATCATCCAAATAAACAACTTGCTGCGCAGCTTGCGGCGCGAATGCGGACTGAGCGCGGCGAGTCCGGATCAATTCGCTCATTTGCTCGAATACCGATCGTCTCAGCGAATCCGCCTGGAGCTCCTCGCACACGGTTTGCTTATCCAGCTTCGCCCGGTTAATCCGGCGATTGATGCCTGAATCCAGCGCGGCTTGGCGATCGTTCCGGGACCCTAACAAGCTATGAATATACACGGCAGGCACGCCTGCGAGCGAGAGCAGAATCGCATGAGCGGCGAGCGACCGCTTTGCTCTTTCCGCATCGGATGCCTCCGGATCCGTTAGGGCATCCATATAGTTGATGTTGAGCTCGTAAGGGCTCTTCGTTCCGTCCCCATTGTCTCTAAAGTTCACGAATCCGCCGCGAGCAATGACGTTCTCAACCATCATGTCGCGCTCTTCCAACGTCAGAATTCCTTCTGTCGGGCGCATGCCGATCCCGTCATGGGAAGCCAAGAAGTTAAAGAACGTCGTATGCCTGGGCGTCGGCTCCAACGAGTTTGCCCAGTCCATCAACTTGCGGGCATTCTGCTTGTAGAACGAGAACAGCGTGAGCGGAGGCAGCGGGAATTGATAAACCATATGCGCCTCATTGCCATCGCCCAAGTAACTGATGTTATCTTTATGCGGAACATTCGTCTCGGTAATGAGAATCGTCCCCGGAACGGCAATGTCCAGGAACTCCCGCATCACTTGAACGAGCATATGCGTCTCTTCTAGATGCATACACGTGGTACCTAGCTTCTTATACATGAATCCGATGGCATCCAATCGAATGAATCTAGAGCCTTTATGCGCATACATCGCCAGAATATCCAGAATCTCGAGCAGCACCTGCGGCGATTCGAAGTTCAAATCGATCTGGTCGGCACTGAACGTCGTCCACACATGCTTCTTGCCCGACGGCGTCTCCACTTCCGTCAGCAGCGGCAGCGCTCTCGGTCTGGTTACGGATGAATAATCCAGCACCGGGTCCGCAACGACGAAATAATCTTGATAGCGTTCGTCATCTTGCAGGAAGCCTTGGAACCATGGACTGCTTGCCGATGCATGGTTGATGACGGCATCCAGCATCAGATCAAAGTGGGATCCGAGTTTCTCGACATCGCCCCAGTCGCCCAAGTCCGGATCGATCACGCGGTAGTCGACGACCGAGAAGCCGTCGTCAGACGTATACGGGAAACAAGGTAAAATGTGTACCGCGGTCACGCCGCTATTCACGTCGTTCGTTAGAAACTCGTCCAGCGTCTGAAGCGGCATTTCACCCGGGCTGCGAACGCTGTCGCCATACGTAATCAGCATGACTTCATCTTCCGTAACCCATGAATTTTGCGGCTTTCCATCCTTATACTTAGCGAGCAAACGCTCGATTCCTTGCATTACAATAGGAGCTTTATCCCCATATATATGTTTAATCTTGTTCTCCATGGTTTCCCTCCGTGCCCTTAACAATATTCAATTTCCAGCGATTGCTTCGCTCCTTGCGACACATACGTCTGCCCGTTGCATGAAATGGACAGATGCGCCTCGCAATCCCCGCTTCTCGCTATATGGATCCGGTTCTTGTCGATCGTGAACCAGATCCGTTCATTCCGATATACAAACGGGAAACGAAGCCGGCTCCAAGCTTTTGGCAACTGCGGATCAATCCGCAGCCTGTTCTCTGCCACCGACACGCCGCCAAATCCTGCAACGACGGACAAGTAGATGGCGCCAAGCGATGCGGCATGAATGCCATCCGTGCAATGGGCGTGTTCGCCCAAGTCAATGCGTTCGCCCTTCTCAAAGCACGCATAAGACTTGTCCACTTCGCCGAACTGCAGCGCCACGATACTGTGCATGCACATGCTCAGCGAGGAATCATGAATCGTCTTCGGTTCATAATAATTCCAAGTCGATTCTGCTACGTGCTTGCCGAACAATTCAGGCAAAACATATAGAAGCATGACTGCATCGGCTTGCTTCAAGATTTGCATGTTAACCACTTCAGAACGCGTAAAATCTTGCAAAATAAGCTGTTTGCCCGGCGCCGCCCGATACTTCTCCAAATCGATGATCGGCTTCGTCAGGAAACTGTCGTCTTGCGGGATAACGCCGGCTTCCGTCGTCTGCGGCAAATACAGATTCGCCACGAAATCGCGGAACGACGCTTCGTCGCGCTTGTCCGATCCGTATTCCGCCATCTTCTCCAGCGTCTTCGAGACCACTTCGTGCGCCAAATAGTTCGTATATGCATTGTTGTCGATATGCTCGGTATACTCGTCGGGCCCGATGATATTAAGAATGGAATAAGGTCTCTTGCTTTTATCGGCCCGGCTTACCCAGAAGCGCGAAGCTTCCATGAGCATCTCGACGCCCATCTCTTGCATGAATGCCCGATCACCGGTTGCTTTCTCGTATTCCAGTACGCTATAAGCAATATCCGCGACAATGTGATGCTCCTTATCTGCGGAATGCACGCGTTCCCTTGTACCCGTCTTAATGTTCATCGCGGCGAACTCCGGTGTTTCCTCTTCGCCAGTCAACGCGCTTTCCCAAGGGTATAACGTGCCCTCATAGCCATTGCGCAGCGCTTTTTCCTTCGCCTTCTCCAATACGCCGTACCGATATTCGAGCAGCTTCTTGGCAGTCTCTGGTGCATTATAGAGGAAGTACGGCAGCATGAAAATTTCCGTATCCCAGAACACATGCGCTTTGTAGCCTTCCCCGGTCAAGCCCTTCGCTCCGATCGAGAAACGATTGTCATGAGCAGGCGCCATAATATTCAAATGGTAGGCCGCGAAGTTAATCGACAGTTGATCGAAATTATGCTCGCTAGCGATCGTAATCCCCGATCCCAGTTGGCGAGCATCCGCACTTTCGACGAGCAGCTCCGTGTAGCTCTTCGCTGCGATACTTTGGAGCATGGCTAAGTTAAGCTCTCTCGCTTCCCCCACATCATATGCATCGACGAAGCTACGATCCAAGGATGTCGTCACGACTGACTTCTTGGTGATGACAAGCGTACGATTCCGCCCGATGTCCGCTTTGTAAGCCTCCATCAGCTTTCTGCGCTCGGATATAAATTTGCTTTCGCCGTCCATTTTTCTCTCCAGCATGCTCGCGTAGATCACATCGATCCGGGACTGCGTCGTTTGCTGCGTGACCTGCATGTAGCGGTTCTCGAATACGCGCTTCTCCGTCTCATGCATATTTTGCGTGCCCGCATTCGTCATTCTGCCATTAATGCCGGTGTGAATGAGCAGCTTGCAATCCGCCGTCTCCGGCGTAATCTCCACTTGGCTGATGACGGCGTGCAGCAGGCGCTGCGATACAAACCGACGGAACACGATTCGATAGATGCATCCGTTGCAGGACTCCCATCGTATTTCTCTGACCAGCTCACCTGTATCGAAGATTAACGAGCGGTTGTACGCTAAGAGCTTGCCTTGATCCATCCGGAATGTTTCTCCGTCCAGTTGAATCTCGAAGTGAATCAGATCCGCCAGATTCGGCAGCTCTGCGACCTCAAACTCACTGTCTTTGTTGTACGTTCCCGCGACGTAGCATCCTCGGATACTGCCGGTATAATCCTCTTCGTAGGAACCTCTAATCCCTAGGTAGCCATTACCTTGGGTCATCAACGTTTCAGCTCTTCCAATATGACCGAGGTCGAAGCTGGTTTCTGACAAGCGGTCTACATGTGGTACGTTTCTAATCATAGGTTACAACTTCTCCCCGCTCGGCAGATTGGTAGATTCCGTCCAAAATCTGTTGTAATTCGCAGCCTTCCCGTGCCGTTGCAATCATCGCATCCTTGCCCTCGCATCGTGCCAGGAAACGCTTGATGCTGTTCTCGTGATTGCCGCGTTCATCGAGGAACGGGAATTCGGTATCCGTCAGTTCTCCTTCGACATCCCCGAATATCGCCAGCGGAAACACCGAAGCGCCGGCCTCGCTGCCTCTTAGCCAGACGTTCATGACGCTTTTCTCTTGTATGTTCAGGGCAAACGACGTTTCCAATGTCAGCGAAGCGCCGTTCTTAAATTTCAGAAAGGCAAACACCGCATCTTCCACTTCGAATGTATCGGGATTCCAGCTTCCGAGCGTCCCTTTATTTTTCTTTGTCGCGATTTCACGATAAGCGCTTGCCATAATCGAAGTCACCTGGGGGTAGCCCATCAAATACAACGCCGTATCCAGCATATGAACGCCAATGTCAATAAGCGGTCCGCCGCCCGTCATGTCCTTATTGGTGAAACTTCCCCAACCAGGCACTCCGCGTCTGCGCAACGCATTCACTTTGACGTTATAAATATGACCCAGCTTACCTTGGTCGATTTGTTGTTTTAAGAAATCCGTATTAGCCGAATGCCTGTGATGCAGGTTATAGGCCAGCACCAAGTTCCTCTCATCGGCCAGTTCCATCATCTCGCGAGCTTGCTCGCTATTGATTGCCGGAGGCTTCTCGCACAGCACATGACAGCCGTGCCTGAGCGCCTGCATCACCGTCTCGTAGTGAAACTTGTTCGGAACGCAAACCACGACAATATTGGGTTTGCGTTCCTGCAACATCGTTTCTACGGAGGTGTAATAGTGAGGAATTCGGTATTGCTGCGCCTTGGCTCTTCCGCCCTCTTCGCTCGTCGTGACGATAGCCGTAATCGCATACTCGTCGCTGTACTTGCTGAACTGCGGATAATGGACCGTTTCGAAAATATTGCCCGTCCCGACAATGGCGATCGTCTTCATGCCGCTACTCTCCTATCCCATCCTGCCGTTACAAGTACAGCTGTTTCATCCGGGCGATCGACTTCGCGTATTCCTCCAAATGATTATCGCCACGCACCCGGCACTCATATACGATAACGCCATCGTAATCGAGGCTGCGCAGCGTTTCGAAATGATGCTTGAAATCAATGGAGCCCGAACCCGGCTGATAGCGATGGTTATCCGCAATATGAACATGCTGAATCAAGTCCCGGTGCTTCCGGAACGATGCCGAAATATCGTCTTCCTCAATATTCATGTGATAGAAGTCGCCGATGATCTTCACGTTCGTAAACTTGCCCGCCTCAATAATGTCACGCGCATCCTGAATCGTATTCATCATATGGTCCTGGTAACGATTGAGCGGCTCCAAATAAATCTGAATACCGTTCTCGGCAGCGACCGGATCGAGCGCCGCAAGCGATTGAAGGATCGCCTTCGTATCCCCTTCCTTGCTTCTAGGGGATACCATCGGCGGGAGTCGGAACGTGAACATGCCCCATGCTGCAGGCACGACGACACCTTTGCCGCCAACTTCCTTCAGCGCGCGGATGATCGCTTTCAGATCCTCTACGCCGTTAAGACGCTTCTCTTCGATGAAGTCGCCGATCCAGCCTCTGTAACCGCCGCAGGCCGTGAGAACTTGCACGCCTGTCGTCTCGATCGCTAGCTTCACTTGATCGAGATGCTCGACGAGCGCTTTGCCGTCGATCTCGAACGTATCGAACCCGAGCTCCTTGACCTGTTTGAACTTCTCTACGAAATCGACGGGGAAGAAATCTTTATCTTGCGTTCCGAATCTCATGTGCTTGTCCTCCTAGAACTGAACGCCCATTTTGATGCCCAGCTCAGGGTTTCTGTCTACGTATTTTTCAAAAGCTGCTGCAGATTCTTCAAAAGACACGACCGGATAGATAATATCTTCGCAATTCAAGTAGCCGTTCATCAGCAGTTCCCAGCACGTTTCTTCGATACGCTTGCGGTCCCATCGCGGATAATCCGGGTTCGGTTCGCTCGACGCTCTGGAGAAGATCAGCTTCGCGTTGTTGAAGTGGGCTTCTCTGCCGAAGTTGAGCCCTTCCGGGAACGGCTTGCCGAACGCGATGTACGAGATCGTACCTCCGTAAGCAAGACCTTTCAAAGAAGCTTGCAGCGCGGTGACGTGTCCGCTCGTTTCGATGACGCTGTCTACGCCTTTCTTGCCCGTCAGCTTCTTAAGCTCCAAGCCGACGTCGCACTTCGTTGGATCCAGCGTAACGTCCGCCCCATGACTCAGGGCAATGTCGCAGCGGTCCTGGATCGGATCGATGGCGATGACGATCGACGCGCCAGCCCGCTTAGCGAGTTGAACGGCAATTTGCCCGATCGCGCCGAGACCGATAACCGCAACGTAATCTCCCGCGCGCACGTTTGCGTCCCGGACTCCGCCTAGCGCGAATTGAGCCGGATCGTAGCATACCGCGTTCTTGTACGATACGCCTGGCGTAACTTTGCGCAGCTTATAGTTATTGACCGCATTGATAATTTGCGTTTGACGAATGGAGCCGTAGCTGCACACGATGTCGCCGATCGCGAATTCCGTAACCGCACTGCCGCATTCCGTCACTTTGCCGACCCACATGTTGCCGAGATTCATGTCGCCGAACTCGAGTCCGCTCTTCGTGCCTTCTTCTCTCGGCATGAACATTTGCCACTCCGCGTTGTACTCTTCTTCCGCGAACGGACTGAGGCCTCTGAAGTCTACGATTTCGGTGCCGTGCTTAGGCGAGGCGAAGATAACCTCAGCCTTGATCTCGTTCTCTTTAATGACGGGATCGGTATATTCCACTAAAGCTGCCGTTCTTGGCGCAGTCGCTACTAACTTTTTCATGATTTTCCCACCTGCTTCAACAGAATTTAATTACCCTTTAACGCCGCCCTCAGTCGATCCGCTCTTAATGAAACGTTCGCTCAGCGCATACAAGACGATGATCGGCAACGAAGTAAACAGCGATGCAGCCATCATTCTGCCCCATACGTAATCAGGCGTGCTGAACAACGTATTTAAACCTATCGGCAGTGTGAACAAATCGGAAGAACTTAATAACGTAGAAGCGAACAAATAGTCGTTCCACGCAATCATGAACGCATATACGAATACCGATACGATCCCAGATATCGATAGCGGAACGATGATCTTATACACGATTTGCACCTTGTTGAGTCCATCGACCGTTCCGGCCTCTTCGATTTCCGGCGGAATCGTATCGAAGTAGCTCTTCAACATAAACACGCAAGTCGGCAGCGTCTGTACAACCATCGTAATGATCAGCGCCGTTCTCGTGTTCGTCAAGCCGAGCGAAGAGATGATTTTGAACAACGGCACGACGAGCAAAATGCCGGAGAACATATACACGAAATAGAAACTTTGATTGATCGTCGTCCGACCCATGAACCGCAGCTTGGACAAGCTGTAGCCCCCGAAAATACCGGCCACCACGGATACGGCCGCGGAAATGAGCGCAATGCTGATGCTGTTGCTGAAGTAGCTGCGGAACGGGAAGATCTTCGGATTGAAAATATCCCGTATGTGCTCGGTCGTGATGTGTTTCGGGAATATCGTCGGCGGATACTGGATCGCTTCTGCCGATGGTTTAAGGGAAACCATCAGCATAATGAAGAACGGAAACAGGATTGCCGCCATAAACAAGATCAACACGGTATAGAACACGATGCTGTTAATCTTTTTCTTATTTTTCATGTCAGGATCCTTTCCTAAGCCTGTTTGGCAAAAGCACTCTTTCGAAGCAACATGATAAAGGCGAATATAACGGCAAACAGCGAGATCGAGATGGCTGCCGCCTTGCCAAAATCGTTGACCGCGAATGCTGAGTCATACAGGTAAACGCCGAGTATAGGAACGCGCTTGGTCAACAAGTACACCTCGGTGAACATGTAGAATACCCAGATGGTACGAAGCGTGACAACCGTTATTAACACGGGCATAATTTCCGGTATCGTAATGTGGGTGAACTTCTTCCAGAACCCGGCTCCGTCCAAGCTCGCCGACTCGTAGTAAGACTTGTCCACCGTCTGAAGAATGGCATAGAACGTTAAGTAAGCATACGGGAAGAACTTCCATACGCTGAACAGGACGACGATGACGAAGGAATACTTAGGATCGTCGAACCAAAGCGGTGCTACTTTGAAAACGTGCAGCTTATCGACCAGAATGTAGTTGATAATGCCATACACGTTGTTGAACATGTATTTCCAAGCGAAAATAACCGAAATCGACGGTACGATATACGGCAAGAGCACAAGAGCCAAGACAAGCCGTTTGAACATAAATTTGCGGTTGAAGAAAATCGCAACCGCCAGACCTAGGGCCGTGCTAAGAATAACGACTAGTGCCGTGAAGCCGACCGTGAGCAGGAACGACTTATAAAACTCCCAATCCGTCAAAATGCTCGAATAGTTATCGAAACCGATAAATTCTCCGGCTTTCTTCGGATTGAGCGGCACCTTCTGAAAGCTGATGATCAAGTTTCTAATCATGGGATAGCCGATTAGCAACAAGATCAGCAGAATACTCGGCAGCAAGAAGAGATAGCCAAGCAATGCATCTTTTTTGTTTTTTCCCATCGTAATCTCCTTATGTCTCATAAGGTATGAGCATAAAAGGGTGCCATCGATAAACGACGGCCCCTTTTAACTGATTTTTGTGAATGAACATCGTTTAGTCGATTGCTTCGATTTCCGATTGTGCTTTCTTCAGTTCGGATTCAACGTCCGCCTTCTGAATAATGCTATTGTATACCGCGTTGCTGACGATTTTCTTGCTTGTGACGTCGCCCATGTTCGCGAAGTTCTTGCCGTTCACGGTTCCGAACAGCTTCAGATTCGCGAACGCGCCGCTGATGTCTTGCGAAATCGGAGCAAAGGCCTTAAGGATGTCGTTATTCAAATATTCCTGGTTGCTCGCGACGCTCTTGAGGATCGGCTGCATGCCGCCCGGGGACATGTGCAGCCATTTGATGTTGTTCTCTTCTAGCAGCATGAACGTTGTGAACTTGACTGCCGCGTCTTTCTTCGCATCGTCGATATCGGCCGCTACGCCGATGCCCGTGATGTTGCCGAAAGCTGCTTGTTCCTTGTTCGAAGGAACGACGAAGCCTAGATCTGCTGCCGTGCCTGCGTCATATACAGAACCCAGAATCCATGTCGAGTAGATCGCCATCGGCGCAGCGCCGCTCATGAATGCGTCCTTCACTTCCGGAACATCGTTCGATCCTGGCATCGTATACTGAGCCAGCTCCTTGTAGTAGTCCAACGCGGCTTTCATTTCCGGCGTATCGAAGTTCGCTTTGCCATTCTCGTCGAATACGTTCGCCCCGTTGGAAAGCGCAAACTGGGAGAAGGCTTGTTCCGTGAATTCGGTGTTCGCGGTAGGAAGCGCAATGCCGTATTTCTTGTTGGCCGGATCATTGAACGCTTTCGCAGCCGCGAGGATATCGGCCCACGAGGACGGTGCCTTCAATCCTTTTGCATCGAACATTTTCTTGTTATAGAAGATCCCTTGCACCCAGCCGGCCATTGGAACCGCCGTATAGTTGGCGCCGTCTTCGGTCTTCATGGCATCCAGCGCGCCTTTGTAAATATTGTCTTCGCCGATGCCGTCGATAATGGTTTTCGTTGTATCCAGATCCAGGAACTCATTCTTGGCAAGCAGCTTCGCCATGTCCTGCGTTAATTCCATCGTCTCCGGAAGCTTGCCGCTTCCGCCGAGCGCCGTAATCTTCGTTTGGTACGAATCTTCGTCTACCGGTACTTGCTCTACCGTAATGTTAGGGTTTGCCGTATGGAACGCATCGATCATTTTTTGAATGATTTCCACGCGATCCTGCTCAACCATGGAATGCATGAATTGAATTTTCACGTTAGCCGCCGTACCTTGGTTTCCATTCGACTGATCATTCGTGTTGCTTTTGCTCCCGCAACCAGTCAATCCGCCAACAATTAAAGCTGCGCCTAGCGTTACTGCTGCCACCTTTTTCATTTTTCGACACACCTCTTCGTCTAGTTGTTTTGGTACCGATACCAAAATGAATGCAATTCCCTCGAAAAACATTGTCGAAAATTGACGAATATCAACCCAATTTTTGAATAATGAAGGAAATATTATGAAATAAGTTCCTAATTACTCCATTTCAAGCTCATTTCACTCGAGTTTTGTCGCCATTTTTATACGTTTTTCGTGGAAACGGTACCATGATTATATCAAAACTGCTCACTTTTGCAACACCAACTCAAATATCCCGTTATTACTGGGAGTTTCCTGTTAATGACGTGGACTTTATCCGTCATTCGTATTAGAATAACTCCATATACATTTGATTTTCATGAAAGGATTATGTCATGCCAAAGCCGACTATCCAGGATGTCGCAGCACTTGCCAAGGTTTCCGTGTCAACCGTTTCCAGAGTGCTCAACGATCATCCTGCCGTTTCCAAAAAGGCTCGCGAACAAGTGCTGGAAGTGATTGAATCCCTGAATTACCGGCCTAACAAATTGGCCAGAAGCTTGTCCTCCGACGGCTTTGATGCCATCTTGATCAGTTATGCCCGTTCATCGAAGTTCGCCGTGGACAATCCCTATTTCAATATCATTGTCAATTCCATTGGTGAAGTTGCCGAAGAGCATGGTTACGATCTCATCCTTCAATCCAGCACCAATCAGCAGGAAGAAGTTACCAAGACGCTTTCCATGATTGCGGACAAACTGATCAAAGGCGTGATTCTGTTGAGCTCACGCGTAGATGATATATTGATTGAAGCTCTGGGGAATACGGATATTCCTGTAGCCGTCGTCGGGAAATATGTAGAGAAAAGTCATTACGACAATATTTTCAGTGTGGATACAGATAATTTCAAGGATTCGCTGGAGGCCTGCAAGTATCTGATCCGCATGGGACATACCAAAATCGGCTGCATTCACGCGCCCAAAAATCACTATGTCTCGCTGGACCGTATAGAGGGAATTTCCAGCGCGCTTCAAGAGTATGATATCGAGATCGACGAGGATTTATTCGTTGACGGCGGACATACCGTCGAATCCGCGTATGATGCTGCGCTTCGGCTCTTATGCGTCCGGCAAGACGTGACGGCGATTTTCGCTACGGACGATATTAAAGCGCTCGGCATATACCAAGCCGCCAAACAGCTTTCGATCAGCATCCCCGAACAGCTTTCCGTCATCGGCTACAACGACTATACGTTCTCGAAAATGCTTACGCCTCCGCTAACGTCGGTGAAAGTTCCGGTATATGATTTGGGGATCGTGTCTGCGACTAAGCTGTTTGCAATGATCAAGAAAGGCCTTCCCGAATCCAACTGCATGCTCCCAACGGAATTGAAAATCCGCTCTTCTGTCGTTTCCAAAGCAGAAGAATCCCCTGTCAGCTGAAGAATTGCGAAAGCTTGTCAGCAATACGTTAAGGGAATATAATTTAAGGCAATAATTGTAAAAAAAAGTGCTCCCAGGTCTGCCACCCATAAACTGGTCCCTAAGTCAAGGACACTTGAAAAAAGAGAGTTAGGCAACCGACAAAAGATGATTCCTGTACTGCACAGGGGTCATCTTTTTTAAA
>NZ_FOCJ01000015.1 GCF_900110075.1 Paenibacillus sp. OV219 | reverse complement strand
CGCGTTCCCATCCCGAACACGACCGTTAAGCCCTCCAGCGCCGATGGTACTTGGACCGCAGGGTCCTGGAAGAGTAGGACGTCGCCAAGCACAGATAACCGACCATATTCGATATGGTCGGTTTTTTGTTGTCTGTATGACGAGTGAGTTGCAATATTTTACAAAAAAACAGCTTCCACATCGCTCTGCCTCGCGAGGAAGCAGATTAACGATGATAGAAGCTGACATCTGCCGCTGTGATGCGGATGACACCGTCGCGTTTGGCTTTGCCTAGTCGGCGGATTAAGAGCATTCGTGGAACGAGGAACCAGAGATGACACATAATGAGACTGATCATTGTTCCTTCGTTCGCCCAAGGGTAGAAGACGCCGATGGCGCATAGACCGAGCCAGAACAGATGGCGATGCAGCCTGCGGAATAATCCCAGCTGTATGTTGGCTGTTGGAATGTAACCGATCCATGGTGTCATGACACGCCAGCCCCAGCGTCGGTAGTCTGGCTCATCGACACGAATAAGTGTGAGACGTGTAATGATGTAATGGATAATCTGCGTGCCGAGTAAACCAACGGCTAGCGCTTTGGCGCCATCTATATGGTACATAAGCAATAGGAAGATGGCCAGTATGGCGATAACGCAGAGATGGCTTCGAAGCAGCTCTTCGCGAACGGTAATTTTCTGAATGAGCTGGTACTGATAGATTGTTGCTTTCTCCTGTTCGGAGAGTTTTCCCCTCATAGGTGCTCAACACCTTTCTTTCTTCTAACTCATTTTATCGGATATTTTCCGCCTATTGTGTAGACTTCCTCTCCAAAGAAGTGCAAGCTGTTCGTCACCATTCTGGGCGCTTCGACATAAACTGTATTACTATTTGAAATGGGCTATGAAAGTCGTATACGTTGCTAGAGTTTGTGGCATACTAGTAAGATGCAGTAGCTCACTTGGATGAGGTGAAACCTATGGAAGAACATGTAGGAAAGGCTTGTGTTATTTGCGGACATGAGAAACAGGAAGGTATTCGTATCATTGATGGGTTCATATGCGAGAGCTGTGAGATTGAGATGGTGGGAACCGATGTGCAGGATGCTAAATACCCATTCTTTATTCACCAATTGAAGCGGATTTGGATGCAAAATAATGCATAATCCGATGCATCAGAATAAGCAGCCGAAGTAATCCCTATATCGTCTCGGACCATCATTAGTAACCGAGAAGGCTAGGGGTTATTTTGTTTCACGTGTAACATTTGCTCCAAGTCTTATCCAAGATTATGATGGAAGGGATGAGCAGTTAAGGAGGATTATTATTTTGCGAGTGCCATTATTCGAACAATTAGTTACCTTATATGCATCTAATCCGAGCAGTTATCATGTACCTGGACATAAATATGGCACGTCGTTGTCCTTAATGGAAGGCACGAATGATGAGCAAGTGCTGTTACAAGCCTATCAATCGGTTATGCAGCTGGATGTAACGGAATTATCGATGACGGATGATCTACATGGACCATCCGGTGTTATTGAAGAAGCACAACAGTTAGCTGCTGAAACGTTTGGAGCGGAACAAACCTTTTTCCTAGTTGGAGGCAGTACGGCGGGCAATCTGGCAATGGTGCTTGCGGTCTGTGATGCAGGTGAACTTATTATTGTACAGCGCAATGCCCATAAGTCGGTGTTAAATGGATTGAAGCTAGCCGGAGCTAGAGCTGTATTCATCATGCCGCAGAGGGAGCTTGGCAGTGGTCTCGATGTAGTGCCGAGCTTGAAACAGATTGAGGAGGCGCTTGAACGCTATCCGGAAGCGAAGGCCGTGTTCCTGACGAATCCAAGCTATTATGGGCTAAGTGTGGATCTGGAACCATACGCCAAGCTCGTTCATCGCTATGACAAAATACTGCTTGTAGATGAAGCCCATGGGGCGCATTACGGTTTGCACCCAAGATTCCCTCGTTCAGCGCTGCAGGCGGGGGCTGACGCGGTTGTACAGTCTACACATAAGACGTTGACTGCACTTACGATGGGGGCCATGCTGCATGTACAAGGACCACGAATTGACCGTAAAGGACTGGCAGAAGCGCTACGAATGGTACAAAGCTCGAGCCCTTCGTATCCGATCATGGCATCACTTGATATCGCAAGAGGTGTAATAGATGAAGCTTGCGAACGATTATTCGAGCGAGGAATTGCGGCAGCGGACGATTTTCAACATTGGGTTATGGAAGAGTCGGCTCAATATGAGCTAAGTTCATCACGAGTGTGGGATGGCAACGGTCTGCAAGTGCAAGTCGATCCGCTGCGTGTTGTACTGCGAAGCAAGACAGGTAAACACTCAGGCTTCGAGCTGCTGAAACAACTGGAGAGCTTCGGCTGTTACGTGGAAATGGCTGATGTTCAGTACGTGGTCTTGTTATTTGGGATGGGAGCTGAGACATCCGATGTACAACGGCTGAAGCAGGCTCTCGTCGCGATTGCTGCGGCAGAGGGAGTACCGGCAGCGGTATCGACACTGGCTAACGAGTCACTTGCATATCAGCAGTCGGTGTCGGAACCTGTGTTATTTTCCCGAAGAGGGACAGGAACGGATTCGAAAACGATAGGAGTCGTGGAGCTATCATATGCAGAGGGCATGCTCGCAGCGGAAGCAGTCATACCCTATCCACCAGGCATTCCGCTTCTCTATGAAGGCGAGCGGATTACAGCTGATGCCATTGCTATGATCAAGCAGCTTGTCCAGTATGGCGCCAGATGCCAAGGTGCAACTGATCCAACCATGCAGACGATCACGGTGCTGCGGACGGGCTAATCGTTTACGCACCTGATTGGCTTTGATATGATAAGGGTATTAACGGATAAGAGGAGTTACTTTTGGTGGAAAAAGGATTGTTTTTGACGTTTGAAGGCGGAGAAGGAGCAGGGAAAACGACATTAATCAACGGTGTGGTAGAAGCGCTTCGGAATCGCGGAAGAAATGTGCTTTCAACTAGAGAGCCAGGCGGCAGCCCAATTGCGGAGCAGATCCGCGGTGTCATTCTCGATAAGATTAATACAGCGATGGATGCGCGAACAGAAGCGCTGCTCTATGCGGCGGCAAGACGACAGCATCTTGTCGAGATTGTACTCCCGGCCCTGGATAGAGGCGACGTCGTCATCTGTGATCGGTTTGTCGACAGCAGTCTAGCTTATCAAGGACATGCGCGCGGGCTTGGCATTGCAGAGGTACGATCTATTAATGATTTTGCGATAGATGGTGTGATGCCGAATTTGACGATTTGGATGGATATTTCGCCGGAGGCCGGCCTTGCTCGAATCAATAGCACGAAGGGGCGCGAAGTGAATCGGCTTGATCTGGAGGAACTCGCATTTCACGAACGGGTACGCGAAGGCTATCAGTTGCTAATGGCGAATGAGCCGGACCGTATTATACGCGTTAATGCCGAACAATCGACGGAAAACGTGCTTCGTGACGTGATTGAGATAATAAATCGACGAATTTAAAGGATTAATTGCTATCAGTGTCAAAATTAATAAGGTGTTAGAAATGTCTGCCGTAGAAAGGAACTACTACTCTGGAGGGATTCGAATGAAATTAGTTATTGCGATTGTACAAGATAAGGATAGCAACCGGTTATCGAATGCACTAGTAAGAGAGGGCTTCCGTGCCACAAAGCTGGCCAGTACAGGCGGTTTCCTGCGAGCAGGAAATACAACATTCATGATCGGCATCGAAGATGAACGGGTACACGAAGTGCTGACGGTCATTCGGTCCAATTGTAAAGTCCGCGATCAGCTGGTTTCTCCAGTATCCCCGATGGGCAGCACGACTGACGCATATATTCCTTTCCCGGTCGAGGTACAGGTCGGCGGCGCAGCTGTATTTGTCGTACCAGTGGAACGTTTCGAACATTTCTGATTGGGCGTGACGCATAATGAAGATTAATCCGGGCTGGCGGCCACTAGGTCAGGATCGTACGCGGCCGGATCTAGGAGCAAAGCCGATTGCGCCTAAAAACTTTGCTGATGTCATGAATGTTCAGGATGAGCAAAGAACAATTGAAGAGCTTCAAATGAAGCTGCAAGATATTCATAATCAAGGCGAACGGCTGGCGCGCTCGATGACGGTGAGAGAGCTGCGCCTTTACCGGCAGATGGTAAAGCAGTACCTTGAGGATACCGTTCGGCGTGGCGTTGGCATGAAAGAAACGCGTGGCTTCGACCGACGCGGACGTACGAAGCGTTACAAGCTGCTTGAGGAACTGGACTCGAATCTGCTTCAAATGGGCGAAGAGCTCCTTGATTCCGAGGAAGGCAGACTTGAGCTGCTGCAAAAAATCGGTGATATACGAGGATTATTGATTAACCTGTTTTTCTAGAGAGGATTAACAAGTATGAGCATTGCTGAGCTTGCCGGGCAACCGAGAGCGAAACGCATTTTGCAATTTGCGCTGGCTAGCGGCAAAGTGTCGCATGCCTATCTATTCAGCGGTCCTTCAGGCAGTGGGCGAATGCAGATGGCGATGGCTTTTGCCAAAGCGCTGTTCTGCAAAGGTGGGGTAGACGACGCCTGCGGTCACTGCCTGGAATGCCGCAAATTCGAGCATGGCAATCAGCCGGATCTCCATCTGGTTGAGCCTGACGGCAATTCCATCAAAATCGACCAAATTCGCGAGCTCCAAAGAGAGCTTGCTTATCGAAATATAAACGTTGAACGTAAAGTCTATATTGTGAAGCGTGCCGAGACGATGACTCTTCAAGCGGCCAACAGCCTGCTGAAGTTTCTGGAGGAGCCGCAATCTCCTGTCGTTGCGATTCTGCTGACGGAGAATGGACAAGCTGTTCTGCCTACAATTCGGTCACGGACACAGCTCGTACCTTTCATACCTCTGGCACCTCAGGAGATGCTGCAGACGCTATCAGACGAAGGCGTTCCTCTGCTGTCTGCCCGTGCTGCGGTACATCTTGCATCAGGTGTCGATGCATGCCGGGCGCTTATCCAACAGAATGGGTTTGCAGAAATGAGAAACGTAGTGATACAATTAGGAAAGGACAGTCTGACCCGGTTCACCGCGGCGATGGTGTCCGCTCAGCAGCAAATTTTTAAAACAGAGCTCGGTGAACAGCCGCAGCTTCTATTATCTTTATTGGTACTTTGGTATAAGGATATGATTCATTTTCAGGCAGGAAGACATGAAGCAATTGTTTTTATAGATCAGCTTGATTGGATTGGCAAACATGCATACGCACGCTCGGCTGAAGGCTGGGTGATATGCATGGAGCATACGCTTGAGGCAGGTAAACGGATGCGTGCGAACGTATCGTCGCAGCTTGCGCTTGAGCAGCTCCTAATCCGTGTACAGGAGGGGTGATGAATTGTATAACGTCGTTGGCGTTCGCTTTAAGAAGGCGGGCAAAATCTATTACTTCGATCCAGTCGATTTCTCCATCGATAAAGAGCAGCATGTTATCGTAGAAACGGCAAGAGGGATCGAGTACGGAAAAGTAGTGGTTGGACAGAAGCAAGTCGGTGAATCGGATGTTGTCCTTCCGCTGAAGAAAGTCATACGGATTGCCGGTGACAACGACGCGAGAATAGTCGAAGAGAACAAGACGGCGGCGCGTAACGCTTTTGCCACTTGTCTTGATAAAATAAGAGACCATCAGCTGAAAATGAAGCTGGTCGATGTGGAATTTACGTTCGACCGCAACAAAATCATTTTTTATTTCACAGCTGAAGGACGAGTTGACTTCCGTGAACTCGTTAAGGATCTGGCCAGCGTGTTCCGCACGCGGATCGAGCTCAGACAAATCGGTGTACGCGACGAAGCGAAGATGCTTGGCGGCATCGGACCTTGCGGACGCATCTTATGCTGCTCCACATGGCTTGGCGATTTCGAGCCGGTGTCCATCAAGATGGCGAAGGATCAGAACTTATCGCTCAATCCGACGAAGATCTCCGGACTATGCGGACGGCTCATGTGCTGCTTAAAGTATGAGCACGACAATTATGAGAGCATTCGCGAGGAATTGCCGGCAGTTGGTAAATATGTCGTCACTTCTTATGGAGAGGGTAAAGTAACAGGCATCAACGCGGGTTCTAAAACAGTGTATGTACAGCTCTTCGATGGCGGCAAGCCGAAAGAGCTACCGCTCGATGATGTCGTCTTAAAGTAAACTAGCGCACATAATGCTAAATCCGAAGCTGCACAGCCTTGGGGTGAAGACTTGAAAAGAGATATCTTTAGTCAAATAAGCGAGTTTGAATCCCACTTGGGAAGCTTGCATCAAGAAATCGGTGCAATGAAAGAGAAAATCAAATCGCTCCTCGAAGAGAACAACCGGCTCAGTATAGAAAATGGGCAACTGCGCAAAGTATTAAAGCGTGAGACAGCGGTTCATACGCCGAAGAAGCTTGTGGCGACACCGGTTGTTGTCGATGAGGAGATCATTACGTTGCCAGTCGAAGAGCCAAGCGTCACTGCTGATGCAGCTGGTGTTGGACAAGGCTATGATAATTTGGCAAGACTGTATCATGAAGGATTTCATATATGCAATCTGTATTACGGCCATTTGCGTACGGAAGGCGACTGCTTGTTCTGCCTTTCCTTTCTCAATAAAGATTGAACAACAAGACCCTTATTGATAGGGTCTTGTTTGCATATAGAAGGTCGTACAGAAACAGCCAAGCGAAGGGGCAGAAATTGTGGTCAACGAAGTGGAATTAGAGCCGAATGAACGGCTTGATGATCTCTTAACGCATGAATTATATATTATACAAAGTCGAGAGGTGTTCAGCTTCTCTATGGACGCGGTGCTGTTGGCGCGGTTTGCAGCCGTCCCACCTCGGGGGAAGATTATTGATCTGTGTACGGGCAATGGCGTTATTCCGCTGCTCTTAACGACACGGACAAAAGCAGCGATCGACGCAGTGGAAATTCAGCCTCGATTGGCAGATATGGCAAAGAGGAGCGTGGAGGCTAACGGACTGACGGAGCAAATCAAGATCTATGAAGGTGATCTGCGGGAATTTCATAAGCAGCGTCAGGGGATGTATGATGTTGTAACGGTGAATCCACCCTATATGCCGGCAGGTTCCGGCGATCAGAATGAGAATGAGCATTATGCGATGGCAAGGCATGAGCGCAATGGCACACTTGAAAATATCGTTGGGGCATGTGCGCGTCTCGTTCGGACGGGCGGCCGTGTTGCGATGGTACACCGTCCATCGCGGCTCGTAGAGATTATGGAGACGATGCGCAAGTGGAAGCTTGAGCCGAAGCGTATTCGTTTCGTTCACCCACATAAGGATGCGGAGGCGAATATGGTACTTATTGAAGCGCTGCGTGACGGCAAGCCGGATATCAAGCTGCTCCCGCCGCTTATCGTGTACAACGAGCAACGGCAATATAATGAGGAATTAATGCGGATCTATTATGGCGATAAAGCTGCAGGGGCTGCTATGGCGGAAGCGAGGAATACAGAGAAATGATTGTACAACGAAGCTTTAGCAAAGAGGGAGAGCGCGGCGAGAGCGGCAGCTTATACCTGGTAGGTACGCCGATTGGCAACTTGGAGGATATGACGTTGCGGGCGATTCGGACGCTGAAGGAAGTGGATTTGATCGCTGCAGAGGATACGCGCCAAACACGTAAGCTGCTCGCGCATTTTGAAATCGCAACGCGCCTTGTCAGCTACCATGAGCATAACAAGGATGCGAGCGGCCCAGAGTTGATTCGGCTGTTGGAAACCGGTCAGTCGATCGCGGTAGTAAGCGATGCGGGGCTGCCTGCAATCTCTGACCCCGGCGCAGATCTCGCTGCGGCAGCCGCGGAGCGGGGAATAGCGGTTGTACCGATTCCTGGTGCGAATGCTGCTCTGTCTGCGCTTATCGTATCCGGGCTGTCGACGGACAATTTCTTCTTCGCAGGCTTCCCGCCGCGCGACCGCAAGCCGTTAACGAATTGGCTGCAGCAGCTGCAAAAGCAGGAAGCGACGATAATATGCTATGAATCTCCGCATCGGATTACGAAGACACTGCCGGTGATGCTCGAGCAGTGGGGCGACCGGCGGATGGCAATGGTGCGAGAGCTGACGAAGCGCCATGAAGAAGTTGCACGCGGTACGATCTCCGAATGTATCAGCTGGCTGGAAGAGCATCCGCCGCTTGGTGAGTATTGTCTCGTTATTTCTGGCATAAGCAAGGAAGAAGTGGCCGAGCTAAAGCAAGGCGAGCAGAGCTGGTGGGCAGCGCTAAGTCTAGAGGAGCATGTGAGCCGCTACGAGGAGCAAGGGGAAGATCGCAAGGAAGCAATCAAACGAACTGCACAAGATCGCGGCATGCAGAAGCGGGACGTCTACAATGAAGTGATGAAGAAGTGAATATAAAAAAAAAAAGACCCCCCTGGCCATAATGGCCAGGGAGGTATCAAGGAGTATAAAAAGGTTAGAATTAACATATTGGATAAACTTATTATAACCTATAATTCTCAGTTTGTCTCTTATTTTGTAACAGGAGTTGGCATTTCAGTCAAACAAGCGTTACAAACGATTTTACCTTTGAAGTAAGCTACGTTCTCTGCATTGCCACAGAAGATGCAAGCAGGCTCATACTTCTTCAACATAATGCGTTCGCCATCTACATAAATTTCGAGTGCGTCTTTCTCGCCAATACCAAGCGTACGGCGCAGCTCGATAGGAATAACAACACGTCCGAGCTCATCTACTTTACGTACAATGCCTGTCGATTTCATCATGATCTATCATTTCCTCTCGTACTAGATTACATCGTCACGATTCGACAAAATCCATCATTTTATGCTTTAATAATACCAACGTTTCCCATAATAGTCAACGACGATTTGACGGTAAATATGACCAGTGACGTTAGGTTTGCTTTAAACAGACAGCAAAACATCTACTAATATCGTACAATATTTGTAACCAGATTGGAAATGAATTTGCGACATTATTCGACAACCATTCGACTTTTGTGTCGAAACGATGAACGATTGAAGGAGTGAGATAGAAATGGCAGCTCGTAGGCGCAAGGAACGATTGGCGGAGGAGAAAGTGTTTAAGGATCCCGTTCATAAGTACATATACGTGCAGGATCACTTGATCTGGGACTTAATTAATACGAAGGAATTTCAACGACTTCGACGTATTCGCCAGCTCGGCACCTCCTATTTGACCTTTCACGGCGCGGAGCACAGCCGGTTCTCTCATTCTCTCGGCGTCTATGAGATTACCCGCAAAATCATATCCCAGTTCGAGCGAGGCGGCTACACGGATTGGCCTGCCGGGGAGAAGCTGATCGCGCTATGTGCGGCGCTGTTGCATGATATCGGACATGGCCCTTTTTCGCATTCCATCGAAGATGTTTTTGACACGCATCATGAGGAGTGGACTTGCCGCCTATTATTAGAAGAAACAGAAATTAACGCTGTGCTGAAAGCCTATGATTCATCGTATCCCGAGCGGGTTGCAGCCGTCATCTGCAAGACTTATTACGAGCCGATTGTGGTTAGTCTTGTCTCTAGCCAAATGGATGCTGACCGCATGGATTATCTGCTGCGTGATGCGTATTTTACAGGAGTAAACTACGGCACTTTCGATCTGGAGCGAATACTGCGAGTACTTCGGCCCTACCGGGGAAGAATTGTAGTGAAAGAGAGTGGCATGCACGCGGTTGAGGACTATCTCATGTCGCGGTACCAAATGTACTGGCAGGTGTATTTTCATCCGGTCACGCGCAGCTCAGAGATCATTCTCCGGCAAATCTTCCGCAGGGCGAAGGAGTTGTACGCAGCTGGTTACACATTCAATTGGATGATTGGTCCGCTGGAGCAGTTAATAGCGGGAAGAATAGATATTGAAGGCTATTTGGCACTTGATGAGGCGCTCGTTCAGACTGCCTTCAGCTTGTGGGTGAAAGAGCAGGATGAGGTGCTTGCTGATCTATGTCGCCGATTCCTAAACCGAAAGCTGTATAAATATGTAACGATGGATCATGCAGATGAGCAGCTCTGGCAGGAAATACGCGAACAGTTCAAGGCGATCGGACTGCACCCGGACTATCATCTGGAAATTGACTTTCCATATGACATGCCCTACGATGTTTATCGACCTGACGCGGCGGATGCTGCGGGTAAGGAAGAAAAACCACCGATTCTGCTGCTGGGCCGTGACGAACAGCTGTCGGAAATATCCGAGCGATCCAGTATCATCAGATCCATCACAGGTATTCGTCAAGGTAAGTACCATCTGTATTACCCGGAAGAACCGCTTCGTGAATCAGCGACGAAGCTCCCGGCGAATTTGCGCGAATTATTCGCTTTAATGTAGAAAGGGGCTACTTTGGCACCAATGTTAATCGACACACATACCCATTTGGACTCGTCGAAATTCGACGGGGACCGCGCAGAAGTTATCGAAAGAGCTCAAGCTGCAGGTGTACATAAGCTTATAAATATCGGCTTCAACCGGGAAACGATTCCGACTACGATGCTACTTGCGGAGCAGTATTCGTTCATCTATGCCGCTGTCGGCTGGCATCCGGTAGACAGCATTGATATGCTGCCGGAGGATCTGGATTGGATTGCATCTTTATGCGATCATCCGAAGGTTGTTGCGATCGGAGAGATCGGGCTCGATTACCACTGGGACACTTCACCTAAAGACGTGCAGCAGCGTGTATTTCGGGAGCAGATTCAACTGGCGAAACAAAAGCAGAAGCCGATTGTGATCCATAACAGGGACGCACATGAGGATGTCGTCAGACTGCTTCGTGAAGAAGGTGCAAGGGAAGTCGGTGGCGTCATGCACTGCTTCTCTGGAAGCTGGGAGACGGCAAAGCAATGCCTCGATATGAACTTCTATATTTCGTTCGGGGGACCGCTTACATTCCAAAATGCACGTGTGCCAAAAGAGGTGCTTGCGCATGTGCCGCTCGACCGACTGCTAATTGAGACAGATGCCCCTTATTTGGCTCCGCACCCCCATAGAGGGAAACGAAATGAATCAGCATTCGTCCGTCTTGTAGCAAATACGATGGCGGAGTTAACAGGCAAGTCTGTGGAAGAAATATCTAAAATAACGACCGAAAATGCGCTGAAATGTTTTGGAATGTAGTGAAAATGGAAGTGAAGTTAAGGATTTAGGACCATTCCGTTGAAAAAACTAACTTTATTCCTAGAAATCAAGTTGAAATCACTGGATTATCCTAAAAATTCGCTAAAATCGTCATTAATCAGTTCTTTACAATGTGCAGCGATAGACGGTATGATTCATTTCAGAGCAACAAAACTTGTATTCCTTTTCCAATAAACGCTTAATCTCCGAAGTTTTGGAGAGCGGGGGAACCAATTGTTGAAACTGTTTGTATCAAGCGAAAACAATTTTAGTTATTAGTCGACCAAATTGTTTTGCGCTATCACTAAATCATTTTCACTAAAACAAAGTGAAGTGATTTGCGTGGCAAGCAGAAGTAAACATGGAGATTCTTCTTGGGGTGAATTTTGCTTGGTGACGTGGTTGAAGACATCACTTAACGTCACGAGCGAATAGGGCGACTCTCACGCCCGAATCCGACAGCTAACCTCGCCAGCGTAAATAAGAGAGATCAACCTCGTGCATGCAATCCATGCTTACCCTTGTCGAATCGGGAAGCCACGAAACAGATCCTCTGTCATCGGGCTTCTTTTTTGTTTGAATGAAGCATAATGTGACGACACAGGGCGTATCATGGAACGGGCACGGAGGTGAATAAGGATTGGAAATGCGTGCGTTTATCGCACGCCAAATCTCAATAGTCGCGTCTAAGTATCATGCGTAACAAGGCGGCGGGGCTATGTAAGGAGGACCGAAGAAATGGGAGCACTCCAGATGAAGGACACCACCCATGGTAAACGATCATCCAGCATGTCTTTCGCATTGCGATGGAAGCATGAGAACGTGCGTTTAATTGTTCTAAGCGCTCTGATCTCAATCGCTATGACTTTCATGTTTTTGGTGTTGTTGCACGGAACGGCTGACAAGCACGTGTCCGTAGTAGTGAATGGACGAGAAACGATTGTTTCGACGAAACAATGGTCCCTTCAACGCCTACTGGATGAACAAGCCATTACTGTCGGCACTTATGATAAAGTGTCGATGTCGCTCGATGGCGGAATTAAAGATGGCGACCGGATTGTAATTGATCAGGCGGTACCTTTAGTTGTAAAGGCAGACGGCAAAGCAAAGACGATGTATACGACAGAAAAAACGGTAGCGGCAGCGATCGATCAGGCTAATATATCGGTACGTGGTCAAGATAAAGTCGTACCCCCGTTAACGTCTTCGCTTGAGCCTAACATGATTATTACGGTTACACGGATTGATAAGAAGTACTCTGAGAGTGCGTATCCGGTTCCGTTCACGGTCGTGAAGAAGGAAGATCCGAAGCTCGCATTGGGGAAAGAAAAGCTTGTCCAAACGGGCAAACAAGGCACGATAGTGAAACGGTATGAGAAGGTGTTCAAGAACGGCGTTCTCGTATCGCAAACCCTCGTGGAAAAAATGACGAAGTCCTCTGCCGTGGATCAAGTCGTTGCAATAGGAACGAAAAAGCCTGAACCGAAGGTGACGATGCTGTCTGCTAAATCACCAGCGGTGACAACGCTGACGAAGCGGGGCGTAACGTTCAGCTCGAAGAAGGTGCTTCGTAACGTAACGCTGACGGCATATTCAGCCGGCGTCGCATCGACAGGCAAAGGGAAGAGTCATCCGCAGTACGGTATTACCGCATCAGGCGCACGTGTTCAGGAAGGCCGGACAATTGCAGTTGATCCGAAGGTTATTCCGATCGGCTGGTGGGTTTATATCGAGGGCATCGGCTTCCGTCGTGCGGAGGATACGGGCAGCGCGGTTAAAGGAAACAAGATTGATGTTTACTTCGACCGCGAATCGTATGCCGATAAATTCGGTTTGAAGCGAGGGTATACGGTCTACATACTAGGACCTAAGAAACCAGAGTCGCTGTAAGAAGAGATACAGCCCGTAGTGTATGGGATTCTTCTTCATTCATATCGTATTTTGCACGTAAATATGCCATCATAAGAAGAGGCGCTGCCTCTTCTTTTTGTATGTTCGTCTGAATGGAGTGAATGAACGTCCATGATTAAAGAAATCATTGTCGTAGAAGGAAAAGACGACACAGTCGCGATAAAACGTGCCGTAGAGGCAGAGACGATAGAGACAGGCGGCTCAGCGATCGGTGATGCGGTGCTGAAGCGCGTGAAGCTGGCGATGGAGCGTCGCGGCGTCATTATCTTCACGGATCCCGACCATGCTGGTGAGCGGATCCGCAAAATCGTCGCGCGGCATGTGCCTGGCTGCAAGCATGCGTTCCTCCCGCAGGAGGAGGCGCTCTATAAGGGCGATATTGGCGTTGAGAATGCTTCGCCTGAAGCGATTCGGCGCGCGCTGGCGAACCTGCGAACGGAAGCGGTAGAAGGAAGCGGCTCGTTGGCGGAAGTGACGATGGAAGATCTAATGCGTGCAGGGCTGCTTGTACATCCGCAGGCATCGGAGCGGAGGCTTACGATGGGCAATTTGCTTGGACTCGGCTATGCGAACGGAAAGCAGTTCCTCAAGCGCTGCCAGACGTTCCGAATTACGCGTCAGGAGTTCGATCAGGCACTTACAACGATGGAGCAGTCTAATGAAGGAGACCAGCCATGACAGAGGGAATAAGAACGAACGTCGATGTCGCTTCGCCGAAGCGGACGAAGGACATCATCAATAAGTACGGGTTTACATTTAAGAAGAGCCTCGGTCAGAACTTTCTGATCGATCAAAATATTTTGCGTAAAATTGTCGGTGCAGCTGAGCTGGATGAGACGAAAGGCGCACTTGAAATCGGACCAGGCATCGGTGCACTTACGCAGCAGCTTGCGCAGGAAGCGGGACGCGTAACGGCAATTGAGATCGATAACCGGCTTATCCCGATTCTGCAGGATGTATTCTTAGATACGCCGAACGTGCATGTCGAGCACGGCGATGTATTGAAGATGGACTTGCCTGAGCTGATGGAGAAGCAATTCGCAGGGCTGTCCGGCGTCAGCGTCGTGGCGAATTTGCCATACTATGTAACGACACCAATTCTAATGAAGCTGCTGGAAGAGAAGCTGCCACTCGAGAATATTGTTGTCATGATTCAGAAGGAAGTAGCGCAGCGGATGGCAGCGAAGCCAGGCGGTAAGGAGTACGGCAGCCTCAGCGTAGCGGTGCAGTACTACTGCGTGCCTGAGCTCGTCTGCATCGTGCCGCATACGGTGTTTATTCCGCAGCCGAACGTCGATTCGGCTGTTATTAAGCTGTCGCTGCGTAAGGAGCCAGCCGTCGAGGTGGAGGACGAAGATCATTTCTTCCGCACGGTGCAGGCGAGCTTCGCGCAGCGCCGCAAGACGCTGATGAACAATCTGACCGCACTCGTGGGCAAGGAAAACCGCGAGCAGCTCGGGCCGCTGCTGACAAGCTGCGGAATAGACCCTACACGCCGTGGCGAGACACTGTCGCTTGCGGAGTTCGCAGTGCTCAGCAAGGCGCTGTTAGCGGCGGGCTTCACGGGCTAAAAATCATATTCGGAAGCGCACCATCAGGGGCGTCTCCCCATAGGATAGACGAAGAGGTGATTTGCCCATGAAGCAAGGGGACCTGGTCGTCCGCAAATCCTATGGCGGGGACGTCCTTTTTCGTGTTGCGACAACGTTAGAAGAAACGGCCATTTTGAAGGGAACTGACTATCGTCTGCTTGCAGACGCGCCTATTGTCGATTTATCGGTAGTCAGCGACCCGGAATCGTCAGGCGCCGCCAGGCAGGCCCGCATAAAAGCAAGCGAGTCTACCCTGCGGATACAGGAGCAGCGTGAGCAGCAGGCGCTTGCGCGTGAACTTGCGCGTGCGCAGAGTGAGAACCACTCTTATTTTGAGGTGCCAGGAAAAGTCCTTCATCTAGATGGGGACAGCAATTATATGAAGAAGAGCATGCAGTTGTATACGCAAATGAAGGTGCCTGCTTATGGTGTCTTTGTGCATGAGTCGCAAATGGCCGATGTCGTATACCGCCTGCTTCCGCAAATCAAGCCGGATATTATCGTCATTACAGGCCATGATGGCGTGCTCAAAACAAGCAATCGCGATGAGTTGCACAACCTCTCCAGCTACAAGAACTCGCAGAACTTTGTCGACGCCGTGCGCATCGCGCGCCAGTATGAGAAGAGCAGAGACAATCTCATCGTAATCGCTGGCGCCTGCCAGTCTCATTATGAGGCGCTGCTGCAGTCTGGCTCGAACTTTGCTAGCTCCCCTGGCCGCGTGCTCATTCATGCGCTCGACCCGGTCTACGTCGCTATAAAAGCAAGCTACACGTCCATCAGGGAGACAATTAACCTGTCGGACGTCATTCATGGCACGATCAGCGGCATTGACGGCGTTGGAGGCATCGAGACACTTGGCAAATTTCGAGTTGGCATGCCAAAGCCGAAGGCGCTTGTCGGCGTGAAGCCAACCGTATAATATGGCAGAGCTCCTAATAAAATATACATGAGTTCCTAAAACAATCTTAATAATTGTTGACATGATATGAAGACCGCTGTTATAATTATTATTTTTTGACAAACCACCTCCTTTTGGTTATAATGGACAAGGAAAGAGGTGGTAGTGCACAATGGCAAAAAATGCGCTATTGGAGATCAAACGCAGTTTGGAAACCCATGTCGGATCCAAAATACGTCTTCGTGCAAACGGTGGTCGTCGAAAGACTATTGAACGGACCGGTGTGTTAGAAGAAATCTACCCTTCTGTATTTATTGTCAGGCTTGATCAGGATCAACATGCATTTAAGCGTGTTTCCTACAGCTACGCTGATATTTTGACGGAGTCCGTTGAAGTGACGGTCGATAGCGATGATGGTCAAGTTCGCATTACGTATATACAGTGAATTGCAGCTAAAAAACAAATTGCAATTGCAGTACATGTGCAGATGATGCTAGTGAGAGCAGGCTTGCTCCCAATTGGCAGCATCTGCACTTTTTTTATGGTCATATAGCTGTATGAGAAAGTCCGGCTGGAACACATACTAACGGTACGATCCGAGAACTAGGAGGCGACGAGTAGTGTCCCGCAGAAACCGCAGTATGATGAGTGAGGAAATGAAGAATGCGCTGGCTAAGGAGCTGGGCTTCTATGACACCGTCCAGAAGGAAGGCTGGGGGGCGATAAAAGCGAAGGATGCTGGCAATATGGTGAAGCGCGCCATTCAGCTCGCCGAGCAGACCGTGGCGAAGCAGTACCAGGCGGCGCAACAACAGCAACAGCAACCGGGAGCTTACAACGCTGCCGCTCAGCAACAGCAGACTGGCAGAACGACGTATATGCCGCCAGAACAGCAATCGTATGCCGCATCTTCCAGCAGGCAATCAGTCGCTAGCCGCGTAACGGTTCCAGCCTATATGCATCAAGCCGTGCAGGCCGCTCAGCAGCAAGCGAACCACTATCCGCATTAATAAGCCATTCACCATGAAGCTAAGATGAGCGTAAAAACGCATCTTAGCTTTTCTTATGACCTTTTGTTAAAATATAAAGATGTATAAGTTTTCTAACGATAATGAACGGGTGAGCATATATGAAAATTTATGAGAAAGCACCGGCGAAGATCAACCTCCTGCTGGACGTCAAGCGTAAGCGCGAGGATGGCTTCCACGAGGTGGAGATGATCATGACGATGGTCGACCTGGCGGATCGCCTCGAGATGGAGGAGCTGCCGCGAGACACGATCATCATATCGAGTCAGGCCGGATACATACCGCTAGATGAGAAGAACTTGGCGTTCCAAGCCGCAAGACTCATTAAAGACCGCTATAACGTCCGTAAGGGCGTCTATATCCATTTGGACAAGAAGATACCGGTTGCAGCAGGCCTCGCCGGTGGAAGCAGTGATGCGGCGGCGACGCTGCGTGGGCTGAACCGCTTGTGGGGGCTTGGCATCTCGGAGGAGGAGCTGTGTGAACTTGGCGCAGAGCTTGGATCCGATGTGCCGTTCTGTGTGACGGGCGGCACGGCGATTGCCCGTGGGAGGGGGGAGAAGCTCGAGCGGATCAGCAATCCACCCCAATGCTGGGTCATTCTAGCGAAACCGCCGATTAACGTATCGACGGCAGATGTATACGGCAAGCTGCGCGCGAATGAACTGAAGCAGCACCCTTCGACGTCCGACATGCTGTCGGCGATATCGAGCGGCTCGTTCGCAGGCATATGCACCTATCTCGGCAATGTGCTTGAAACGGTAACGCTTCAGCTTCATCCGGAGGTGCTGCAGATGAAGGAGATTATGCATCGTCTCGGTGCGGATGGTGTTCTCATGTCGGGCAGCGGTCCGACTGTATTCGGCCTTGTGAGCAAGGAAGCGAAGGTTTCGCGAATCTATAATGGACTGCGCGGTTTCTGCAAAGAAGTATACGTGGTAAGAATGCTGACATGAAGCAGACGTGTGTCTTGATTAAATCCGTATGAAAATGTTATATTGTCATTATAATATTCGGGTTTAGCAAGGGGGAGTACGCTTTGAGGAAGTTGAAACGAAGTGCAAGGTTAGTAGAAATGACGCAATACCTACTTACTCGCCCCCATACGTTAATTTCTCTAACAGCATTTGCTGATCGCTACCAGTCTGCCAAGTCATCGATTAGCGAAGATTTGGCGATTATTAAAGAAGTGTTCGAGGAAGAGGGACTGGGTGAGCTGCATACGTTGGCAGGCGCGGCAGGCGGTGTGAAGTATATTCCGAAGATGAGCGACGCAGAGGCGCTCACCATAATGAATAGTATCTGCAGGAAGCTGGAGCAGCCGGAACGAGTGCTCGCAGGCGGGTATTTATACATGACCGATATGCTTGGACAACCTGGCTTGCTGTCGGATGTTGGACGGATGTTTGCAACTGCTTTTGCCCATCTCGATATTGATGTTATTATGACCGTTGAGACGAAGGGTATTCCGCTTGCTTACGCTACGGCGGCTTGCATGAACTTGCCGGTCGTCATCGTACGTCGGGATAACAAGGTAACCGAAGGCTCCGCTGTGAGCATTAACTACGTCTCCGGATCAAATAAACGGATTCAGACGATGTCACTTACGCGTCGCGCGCTGAAGGAGCATGCACGCGTGCTTATTATTGATGATTTCATGAAAGCAGGCGGAACGATTCAAGGCATGATGGATCTGCTCTATGAATTCAACGCGAAGGTAGCGGGAGTCGGCGTCTTCGTCGAGTCCGGCGAGCTTGAGGGCGAAGAACGACTGTTCGAAGACTATGTGTCGCTCGCGAAGTTGACGGCGGTTGATATGAAGTCGAAGCATACGACAGTTGTACCGGGTAACTATTTTACAGGCAACGTAAACTAGAGGAGGATTTCTTGCACATGAAAGCACAGCCGCAAATGATTGCAACCGATAAAGCGCCAGCTGCGATCGGTCCTTACTCCCAAGCGATGAAGCTTGGCAATTTGTTATTCACATCCGGTCAAATTCCGCTGACGGCGGAAGGCGTGCTCGTTGAGGGCGGCATCGAGGAACAGGCGCATCAAGTGTTCCGCAACCTGGAAGCTGTGCTCGCGGAAGCGGGCGCTACATTCGCAGATGTTGTGAAGGCAACTGTGTTCATTAAAGATATGAATCAGTTCGCTGCGCTGAACAGCATCTATGCTTCGTACTTTGGCGATCATAAGCCCGCTCGTTCAACTGTAGAGGTGGCGCGGCTTCCCAAGGATGTCCTTGTCGAAATCGAGCTAATCGTATCAATATAAGTCGAATCGTCGGGGATTATATTTTTTCTTTAAAAAAACTTTTAAACTTATCATTTATTTTCCAAACTTGTGAAGGATTTTGCATTGGAATGTGGAAGTACTACACCAAGTCTTAGATAGATAAAGGTGGTGAACACAGATGCAAATTACCGATGTTAGACTCCGCCGAGTAAATTCCGAAGGTCGGATGAAGGCAATCGCCTCAATTACCATTGACAATGAATTCGTCGTTCACGATATTCGCGTGATAGACGGAAACAATGGAATGTTTGTGGCAATGCCAAGCAAGCGTACTCCTGATGGAGAATTCCGCGATATCGCACACCCGATTTCTTCGACGACGCGGGAGAAGATTCAAGCTGCCGTACTCGCTGAATACGAGCGTGCTGCAACGGAAGAAGAAGTAGTAATTGAAGAAGGCGCGTAAGGAAGAGAGTACTTAGTATAAGTGAGGAGAGCCCCTTATGGGGCTCTCTTTTCTTTTGCCTTGTAATACGCTATATTCAGTAGAGCATTTATCGAATTGGCGGATTAAAGTGAGAGTTTAACTCCAGTTGAACTCCCTATTTATAGGAGGGATTCCTTTGAAAGTAATGGCAGTTGTTCTTGCAGCAGGTCAAGGAAAACGAATGAAATCGAAACTATATAAAGTGCTTCATCCGGTATGCGGCAAGCCGATGGTCGGGCATGTGCTGCAGACGGTGAAGGACGCAAACTGCGAGCGGACGGTTGTCGTTGTCGGCCACGGTGCGGAAACGGTCCAATCCTACTTGGGTGATGGCGCGGAGTTTGTGCTTCAAGCGCAGCAGCTGGGCACAGGGCATGCGGTGCAGATGGCAGAGCCGCTGCTTGGCGAAGAGGCAGGTACGACGGTTATTCTGTATGGTGATACGCCGCTCGTGACGTCTGGGACGATCCAGTCTCTGCTCGATATCCATACGAAGAATGAAGCGGCAGCTACGGTGCTGACGGCTGTTGTGCCGAATCCGCAGGGCCTAGGCCGTATTATCCGCGACGAAGCGGGTAATGTGCTGCGCATTGTGGAGCAGAAGGATTGCACGCCGGAACAAGCGGCAATTACGGAGATCAACACGGGCATGTACTGCTTTGACAATAAGAAGCTGTTCCAAGCTTTGGCGAAGGTGACGAACCAGAACGCACAAGGTGAGTACTACCTGACAGATGTGATGGAGATTCTGCGGGAAGCGGGCGAGACTGTCGGTGCATACTGCACGCCGGATTACGCAGAGGGTATCGGCGTCAATGACCGCGTTGGACTTGGCGAAGCGGAAGCGCTCATGCGTGCCCGTATTATCCGGAAGCATCAAATCAACGGTGTAACGGTGATAGATCCAGCGGCGACTTACATTGAGGCAGATGTCGTGATCGGCTCGGATACGATCATCTACCCAGGTTCCGTCCTGCGCGGCAGCACAGTAATCGGGGAAGATTGCGTCATCGGACCGCATGCGGAATTGACGGATACGAAGGTTGGCAATGGTGCGAATGTGAAGCAGTCGGTAACGACGGAAGCAATCATCGGCGATGAGTGCGCGGTAGGGCCTTTCGCGTATTTACGTCCAGGTGCTAAGCTTGGCACAGGCGTGAAGATTGGCGATTTCGTTGAAATTAAAAACGCCGAGCTAGGCGATGGTACGAAGGTGTCACATCTGAGCTACGTTGGCGATGCGAAGGTCGGTAAGGATGTTAACATCGGCTGCGGCGCGATCACCGTCAATTATGACGGCTATAACAAGTCGCTGACAGAGATCGGCGACCGTGCGTTCGTCGGCAGCAACGTGAACCTAATCGCCCCTGTGAAGATCGGCGATGGCGCTTATGTGGTTGCAGGCTCGACGATTACGCAGGACGTACCGGAGAATGACGTGGCGATTGCACGCGAGCGCCAGGTGAATAAACCAGGCTACGCGGAGAAGCTGCGCGGACGCGCGAAGGCACGGAAGGAAAGCCAGTCCAAAGGATAAGGTAAAGGACGCGTAAGAGAGGCTCGTTCGTTTATTTCAGGGCAGGAATGGGTATGAATATATGGAATCTATTTCGCGAGGAGGGTTCCACATGGCAATACCATTTCGTGCTGAAGAACGGAAGTTATCAACCAGCGGCCAATTGAGAACGATGAGACAGCAGGGCAGCGTGCCCGGCGTCGTATATGGAACGAAGCTGAGCAAGCCGATTAATGTATCGGTGAATGAGAAGGAGCTGGCAGCACTGCTACGCTCGCACCCGCATTCCTTGCTGGAGCTAGATATCCCCGGTGCAGGCAAGCAGCCTGTTATGCTGAATGAAGTGCAGCGAGAACCGCTGTCACGTCATGTCATTCACGTCGACTTTCATCAAGTGAATATGAACGAATCGATCAAGACGCCGGTACGGCTTGAAATTATCGGCGATTCAGTTGGCGTTCGCGAGGGCGGTATTCTGCAGCCGATGCTTCACGAGCTGGAGATTCATTGCTTGCCGGATCGCATTCCAGAGGTCATTGAAGTGAATGTGGCAAGCCTCGGCATTGGCGAAAACTTGTTGCTCTCCGATCTCCAGCTACCGGAAGGCGTAACGACGAAGCTGGATGCCGATCATGTGATCGTGACGATTCTGGCGCCTCAGCTTGGTCTGTCGGCTGAGGAAGCGCACGACGCAGCTGTGGAAGCTCACGAAGCGGAGCAGCGTGCACATGAAGCAGAAATGCACGCAGTCAGATTCGAAAAATAATGATCAAGGGCTGCGGGCAAGATGCAGCCCTTTTACTTTTTTATTAGCACGTTCGCAGGTAAACGGACAGGCTCTGTAGAAAATAGAGGGACAATAGGTTTCGCTGCGCAGGCAGTATGAATATTAGTAGTAGAGCAGGAGTGAAGGTACAGCATGAAATGGATTGTCGGACTCGGCAACCCCGGCACCGCCTATCAAGGTACGCGGCATAACGTGGGGTTTATGGTCGTGGATACGCTCGCGAAGCGCTGGGGCATCAATGTATCGCAGAGTAAGTGTAAAGGATTAATCGGTGAAGGCAACGTAGGCGGGACGAAGGTCGCGCTTATTAAACCGATGACGTATATGAATCTGTCGGGGGAGACGGTAAGGGGCTTTATGGACTATTTCAAAGCCGAACTCGAGGATGCGATAATTGTATATGATGATCTGGATACAGTAACGGGCAAGATCCGTCTTCGTTATCAGGGAAGCGCAGGCGGTCATAACGGCATTAAATCTATCATTCAGCATACCGGCACGCAGAATTTCAACCGGATTCGCCTCGGCATATCGCGCCCGCAGCCGGGTATGAGCATATCGGACTATGTTCTCGCGAACTTCGCGAAGAGCGAAGGGGACCTGCTGAAGAGTATGGTCGAAGAGTCTTGCGATGCGATTGAGTTCGGTTTGACGAATTCATTCGAGCGGACAATGGCCAAATATAACCGTTAAATTTCACCGTATGAGGGCATACTGAGGGTATAACAACTACTCAGGAGGCATAAATATGGCTGTAAATTACGTTTGCCGGCACTGTAAATCGGCCATGGGATCGATCAACAGCGACCATGTATCGGAAACTCAGCTCGGTTTCCATTTCTTGACCCCCGAAGAGCGCAGCGATATAATAGCCTATAATCCAAACGGAGACGTTACGGTTAATGTCGTTTGCGATTACTGTCGCGAGGCGATTGAGAGCAATCCCGAGCTGCTGCTTGTATCGAATCCGCTGCAATAGCGGGCGGGCTAGCAGGGAAAGAAATTGTATGGACAAGAGAGCCTTGGCGTATGGCTGAGGCTTCTTTTTTTAACATTATAGAATTTATAAGTTTCACTTGTATAAATTTCTATAATGTCTCCGGATTGAAACGCGCTGCTCCGCCAGAAGGGCGGAGACAGCCGGTTCACCTTGACCATTCAGAATGAAAGGGTTTCACGCTTGTTCATTTCTGAAATGGGATTTGGTCTGTTGTGAATGAAACGAGGTGCCGCTGAAGTTGAAAGCATTACTGGAAGCTTACGCTGCGGATACGGACTTTGGATCTGTCGTATCCGGGATCAAGAAAGGGATGCAGGAGCAGCTCATTTCGGGGCTCGCAGGCTCATCAAGGCAAGTGATGATTGCGGCGCTCAAGCGGGAGTTCGATCGCCCGATGCTCGTCGTCACGCATAACATGTTCGCGGCGCAGAAGATCGCAGAGGACTTGGTGGAGTGCTTGTCCGAGGATGAGGTGCTGCTCTATCCGGCCAATGAGTTAGTCGCTGCAGAAGCAGCTATATCGAGCCCGGAAACGTTGGCTCAGCGGATGGATGTATTGATCCGGCTGTCCCAAGGGTTTCGCGGGATTGTTGTCGTGCCGTTCTCCGGCGTCCGGCGCTACCTGCCGCTAAGCAGTGCGATGGCTTCCGCGCGGGCAGAGCTGCGTGTCGGTGAGACACTATCTTTGGAAGCGTTCTTACGGCAAATGGTAGAGCTCGGCTACGAGCGTGTCGATAAGGTGGAGGGCAAAGGGGAAATGAGTGTCAGGGGCGGAATTGTCGACCTGTTCCCGCTAACCTCTCCGCATCCATACCGGATTGAATGGTTCGACGACGAGATCGACTCCATTCGTACGTTCGATCAAACTGATCAACGGTCAATCGAGAAGCTGCAGCATTACAGCGTGCCGCCGTGCCAAGAGCTGATGGCGGATAAGCGCCGCTTCGAGAATGCCGCGGAGCATGCAGTATCGCTGCTGGATCAGCAGCTTGCAAAGATGACGGACCGGACAGCGAAGGATCGGCTGCGGTCGGAGATCGGCTCGGAAATCGAGAAGCTACGGGAGCATCATTATTTTCCAGAAATTTATAAATATATTTCGCTGCTTTATCCAGAACGGCAAACGTTATTCGATTATATGCCGAAGGACACGCTGCTGATTTATGAGGAGCCAACTCGTCTCATTGAGACGGGCCGCCAGCTGGAGCGGGACGAGGCGGAGTGGGCGACGCATCTGATGACGCATGGCAAAGCGCTGCCTGCGCTTGCTTTGGCGCGCCCTTCGGATGATGTCTTGTTCCACCGACCGTTTCAAACGCTGTTCTTATCGCTATTCTTACGGCAAATTCCGCATACGCAACCGCAGAATATTCTGAATGTCGTCTGCCGCTCCATGCAGAACTTCCACGGACAAATGAACGTGCTGAAGGCAGAGATGGAGCGCTGGCGCAAAACAGGCGCGACAGTCATTATGCTCGCCGGTAACGCGGAGCGGATGGATCGGATGCGCAGGGTGCTGCACGATTACGGCATTGAGCCGCCTACGCTCATTGAGGGCAACCTCCAGAGTGGTTTTGAGCTGCCGTCGATTCATCTGATTGTGATTACCGAGGGCGAGATGTTCTCGCAGAAGCAGCGCAAGGCGCGCCGCCTCGATAAGAAGATAGACAATGCGGAGCGGATTAAGAGCTATACGGAGCTAAAGGTTGGCGATTATGTCGTCCATCAGAACCACGGTATCGGCAAGTATATGGGGATCGGCACGCTTGAAATCTCCGGGATTCATAAGGACTACATGCATATTTTGTATGCGGGTGGCGATAAGCTGTCCGTTCCAATTGAACAGATTGACCTCATTCAGAAGTATGTCGGCTCCGAAGAGAAAGAGCCGAAGGTGTATAAGCTAGGCGGCAGCGAATGGACACGTGTGAAAAGCAAGGCGCAATCATCCGTCAAGGACATTGCTGACGAGCTCATTAAGCTCTATGCGGAGCGTCAGGCGACCACAGGCTTTGCGTTCGGGCAGGACACGACGTACCAGCAGGATTTTGAAGCGATGTTCCCGTATGATGAGACGCATGATCAACTGCGTGCGATCAGCGAGATCAAGCAGGATATGCAGATTGCGCGTCCAATGGACCGTCTGCTTTGCGGCGACGTAGGCTACGGCAAGACTGAGGTTGCGGTGCGGGCAGCGTTCAAATCGGCTATCGAGGGCAAGCAGGTGGCCATTCTGGTGCCGACGACGATTCTCGCGCAGCAGCACTATGAGACGTTCCGCGAGCGGTTTTCTGGCTTCCCGTTCAACGTTCAGGTGCTGAGTCGGTTCCGTTCCAAGAAGGATCAGACCGCAACGATGAAGGGGCTGAAGGCGGGTACGGTCGATGTGGTCATCGGTACGCATCGTTTGCTGTCGCAGGATATTATTTTTAAAGACCTCGGCTTGCTCATTGTCGATGAAGAGCAGCGCTTTGGCGTATCGCACAAAGAGAAGCTGAAGCGGCTGAAAACGAATGTCGACGTGCTGACGCTGACGGCAACGCCAATTCCACGGACGCTCCACATGTCGATGCTCGGCGTGCGCGATCTGTCGGTCATTGAGACCCCGCCAGAGAACCGGTTCCCGGTACAGACCTATGTCGTTGAATACAGCACGTCTCTCGTGCGTGAATCCATTGAGCGCGAGCTGGCGCGTGGTGGTCAAGTGTACTATCTCTATAACCGCGTGCAAGGGATCCATCAGATTGCGGAACAAATTAATGCGCTCGTTCCGGATGCGCGCGTGGCGGTCGGCCACGGCCAAATGTCCGAACAGGAGCTCGAAAAGACGATATTGGACTTCTTGGACGGGGAGTCAGACGTACTTGTCAGCACGAGCATCATTGAGACAGGCGTCGACATACCAAACGTGAATACACTCATCGTCCATGATGCGGACAAGATGGGCCTCTCCCAGCTGTATCAGCTGCGCGGGCGGGTCGGTCGCTCGAACCGGATCGCTTACGCGTATTTCACATACCAGCGGGATAAAGTGCTGACTGAGGTCGCGGAGAAGCGGCTGCAGTCGATCAAGGAGTTCACGGAGCTTGGCTCCGGATTCAAGATTGCGATGCGCGACTTGTCGATTCGCGGCGCAGGCAATCTGCTCGGCGCGGAGCAGCATGGCTTCATTGCGTCCGTCGGCTTCGACCTGTACTCGCAAATGCTTGCCGATGAAATCGCGAAGCGCAAAGCCGGCATGGATGGGGAAGTAGTAGCGCCGGTGAAGGAAGTGAATACGGTTATCGACATGAGCATCGATGCCTACTTGCCGTCTTCCTATATTTACGATAGCATACAGAAGATAGAGATCTATAAGAAAGTAGCCGCAATGCGCACGCTTGAGGAAGTTGACGATTTGCGCGAAGAGCTTGTTGACCGGTTCGGAGATTTGCCGCAGGCTGTCGATAATTTGCTGTCGGTTGCCCGTCTTAAAGTGTTCGGTGCTGCATGCGGAATCGAGCAAATTAGCGGTAAGAGCGAGGATGTCACCTTGAAATTCGCTGAGCGGGAGAAGCAGCGGTTCGATAACAAGAAGGTTGACATGATTTGCTTGCAGCTAGAGAACAGATTCAAGCGTTCAACCGGCCAGGAGCCCTATCCGCTTATGCAATTAAGAGGGAGAGGGCTGCAGGTGGAGCAGAAGCTTGAACTGCTGGAACGGTTTTTGACCCAATATAAAGACACCATTCAATCGAAAGGGGAACTACAGAATGCTACGCACTAACAATTGGAGAAAAGCGATCCTGCTTGTCCTTGCAGGCATTCTCGTCATCACGCTGATGGCGGGTTGCGGCAAGAAAGAGGAGAGCGGCGGCGTACCAGGAGCTGGAGAAGGCAAGACGATTGCAACCTATAAGGACGGTGTCGTCACGGATAAGGAGTTTAAGCTCTACTCCACGTTCTTCGGCGTCGTACAGCCGCAGACGGAGATGTATCTAAGCATTCCGCAGCTGCAAGAGCAGTTCTTGCGTGAATATATCGGGTACAAAATTCTGTTCAAGCAACTGGGCGATAAAAAGCAAACGGATGAAGAGAAAAAGAATGTCGACACGTTCTATACGCAGCTGAAGCAGTCGGTGGATGCTGACGCAGCGACGAAGAAGAAAGTGGACGACGCAGGCTTGAAAGAAAGCGACATTCGTTACTTCTTCACGATGATTTCGACCATCATGAAGGAGCAAGAGAGCAAAGTTACGGATGACCAAGTGAAGAAGCAGTATGACGCAACGAAGGATGATTACAATGTCGTTAGCGTTCGCCATATTCTGATTAGCACCGTTGATCTGACAACAGGCGCTGAGAAGCGCAAAGACGCAGACGCGCTGAAGATTGCAAAAGAAGTGAAGGCTCAACTGGATGCAGGCGGCGACTGGACTGCGCTTGCGAAGAAGTATTCCGAGGATCAAGGCTCCAAGGATAACGGCGGCCTGTATGAAAACCAACCGGCGAAGAGCTGGGTAGCGGAATTTAAAGAGGCAGCGAACAAGCAGCCAATCGGCAAAGTCGGCGATCCGGTGAAAACGCAGTACGGCTACCATGTCATGAAGGTGGAGAAGCGCACGCCGACTGCGTTCGACAAGCTGACGGCAGATGATAAGGCACAGCTCAAATCAACGCTGGCGTCCACAAACTTGAACAAATATATGACGGACGAGCTGCCGAAACTAATTACGAAGATCGATCTGCCGAAGACTGAAACGCCGGCGACTGACTCCGGTTCCAATGCAGGCGGCACGACGAATACGAATAAAGACGCAAACACGAATACGAATACAAATGCCGACAAAAAAACAGAAACGAAGTAATAAAGAGCAATCCTTACGGATGCGGTAACAACAAGACAAGCTCAGCCTAAGCTATGAAGGGCTGGGCTTGTTTTGACTTTATAATCATTTCATAGGAGGTCACAAAGTGACACAGCAGCTATTCTTTGTAGGTTCCTACTCCTCGGAGGAGCAAGAGGGTGTATCGGCAATGACTCTGAATACAGTGACGGGTGCAATCAGCCGATTGTCCGGTGTAGCAGGCATTCATAATCCATCCTTCTTGCGTGTTAATGATGCAGGCACTCATCTCTACGTGGTAAGCGAAACCGGCGTGGAGCCTGGCAGTGTGCTGAGCTATGCGCTGACAGGCGATAACGGTGGGCTAACGGCGATTAACGAAGCGTCCACGCTCGGCGGTTCGCCATGCCATGTCGAATTTGACAGGAGCGGGCAGCTGCTTGTCGTGACGAACTATACGGGCGGCACGTTCAGCTTGTATGCGCTCGGTGAGGATGGTTCCGTTACACTTGCTGATCATATCTCGCATGAGGGCCGCGGACCGCGCGATGACCGCCAGGAAGCGCCGCATCCGCACTCGGCGATCGTTGATCCAGCAGGGCGCTATGTGCTCATTGCTGATCTCGGCACAGATGAAGTCGTCTCGTACCGAATGGATTCAGATGCGAAGAAGCTGATCAAGCAAGGGGCGACTGCTGCTGCTCCGGGAGCGGGTCCTAGGCATATGGCGTTCCACCCGCAGCAGCCGATTCTGTACGTCATCAATGAGCTGGACAGCACCGTTGCCGTTTACAGCTATGAAGCGGAACAGTCTCAGCTGACACTGAAGCAAGTCATTTCGACGCTGCCGGAATCGTTCACTGAGGAGACGACCTGCGCGGACATTCATGTGACGGCTGACGGGCGTTTCTTATATGCGTCGAATCGCGGACATGACAGCATCGCGGTATATCGCGTAGGATCGGACGGTTCGCTTACGCTTGTGCAGTTCGCGCCAAGCGGTGGGAAGACGCCGCGCAACTTTGCGATATCACCGGACGGACAATATCTGCTGTCGGCGAACCAGGAATCGAGCATCATCGTCACCTACCGGATCGATCAGGCGACAGGTGAATTGCAGCCGACAGGGCACAGCATCGAGACGAATAAGCCGGTTTGCATTGCATTCGTGAAGTAAGCCGCGTGAGCGGAAGATCATATAGGGCCGGATGAGCGGGGACTTCGCTTGTCCGGTTTTTTTGTGTTGTTCGAAAAGAAGGTCTTGTTATATATGTGCTATATATACGGTGTGTCCCGTAAGCATATCGCTCAATATTGTGAGTTAAATTAACATTAATATGAACGAATAACGCATATTATCAGCAGTTAAGAAAAATTTGATTATTTTATGTAAAGTTTATTGACATCAATCTAGAGCGGATTTTATAATGAGACCACGAACGTTGGAAGACAAATCCAGAAAAACGTTCGGAATAGAGAAAGAGAAAAATAGGGATTGGGAGTGGGAGAATGAGGAGTAGGAAGGCGAAGGGCAGTGCGGCGGTACTCATTGCATTATGCTTGGCGCTCGCGGGATGCGGTACAAACAACGATAAAGCTGCATCCCCGAATGAGGGCACGCAGACAGATTCGACCGGCGGCGGGGAAATTAAAGTGGGTATTCTTCATTCTCTCAGCGGCACAATGGCAATCAGCGAGGTGTCGGTCAAAGATTCAGAGATGATGGCGATCGACGAAATCAACGCGAAGGGCGGCGTGCTCGGTAAGAAGATCGTGCCTGTCGTCGAAGACGGTGCGTCGGATTGGCCGACCTTTGCGGAGAAGGCGCGGAAGCTTATCTCCGAAGATAAAGTCGCGACGGTGTTCGGCGGATGGACGTCCTCGAGCCGTAAAGCGATGCTGCCCGTATTCGAAGAGCTGAAGGGGCTGCTCTGGTATCCGGTCCAGTATGAGGGACTTGAGCAATCACCGAACATCATGTATACAGGCGCTACGACGAACCAACAGATCGTACCTGCTGTCACCTGGCTCCTCCAAAACCACGGCAAGAAGTTTTTCCTCCTTGGTTCAGACTACGTATTCCCACGCACAGCGAACAAAATCATCAAAGAACAGCTCAAGGTTGAAGGCGGAGAGCTCGCAGGCGAAGAGTACACGCCGCTCGGTCATACCGACTACGCCACAGTTATCGCCAAGATCAAAGAAGCGAAGCCGGATGTCGTGTTCAACACGCTGAACGGTGATAGCAACGTCGCTTTCTTCAAGCAGTTGAAGGATGCCGGCATTACCTCCAAAGACCTCACAACATTGTCCGTCTCCGTCGCAGAAGAAGAAATTCGCGGTATCGGCACAGACGTACTCGCTGGTACATACGCCGCTTGGAACTACTACCAAACAACAGACACCCCTGCCAACAAAACCTTTGTAGAGAATTATAAGAAAAAGTACGGCGATGACCGTGTAACTGCTGATCCGATTGAAGCAGGCTATGATGCTGTATACCTGTGGGCTGCAGCCGCCGAGAAAGCAGGCTCCACCGATGTCGAGAAGGTTAAAACGGCGGCGAAGGAACTTGAATGGGATGCGCCGGAAGGCAAAGTGAAGATTGACGGCGAGACCCAGCACTTATACAAAACCGTTCGTATCGGCGAAGTGCAGACGGATGGCCAGTTTAAGGAAGTATGGAATTCCGGTGAGCCCGTGAAGCCAGATCCATTCCTGAAAGGTTACACGTGGGCAGCTAGCTTAACTGCAGGCAAGTAAGGGATTAACGCAATTTGCAATATACGAATCGCGCTGCGCCGCCGCTTCATGCCTGGCGGCGCGGCCTGGTTTGCGAAAGTCGGTTGCTTGGGACGCGATAAGGGGTGGGTGCATGGACGTTGTTGTGCTGCAGCTGTTTAACGGAATTAGCGTCAGCTCGATCCTGCTGCTGATTGCGCTTGGATTATCGGTTACATTCGGGCTCATGAAGGTCATTAATATGGCACATGGTGAGCTCATTATGATTGGAGCATATACCGCCTACGTTGTGCAAAATTTGTTTACCTCCTATATGCCCGCCTCGCTCTTCGGCTGGTATTTCGTTCTCGCCATTCCGGCGAGCTTCATCATCGCTTTCTTACTCGGCCTCGTCCTCGAAATGAGCCTCATCCGCTTCCTATACGGGCGCCCGCTCGACAGCTTGCTTGCTACTTGGGGTGTCGGTCTCATGCTTCAGCAGCTCGCGCGCAGTATATTTGGCGCACCGAATGTTGGCGTAACGAGCCCTGCATGGCTGAACGGTGGTGTAACTGTACTTGGAGATATCGTGTTTCCGTACAAAAGGCTGTTCATTCTTGGACTGGTACTTGTCTGCTTGTTCCTCATGTACGTGTACATTTACCGGAGCCATTCGGGACGCCGTATGCGGGCGGTCATGCAGAACCGGGAGATGGCGGCATGCCTTGGCATTTCGACGCGCCGGGTCGATGCGGTTACGTTCGCAATCGGCTCAGGCATTGCAGGCATTGCAGGCTGCGCGCTTACACTCATTGGACCAATCGGGCCGTCTATCGGCACTTATTATATTGTGGATGCCTTTATGGTCGTCGTGCTTGGCGGCGTCGGCAAGCTAGTAGGCACCGTGTTTGGCGCATTTGGAATTGGCTTGTCGAATACGTTGTTCGAATATTGGACGACGGCCTCGCTCGGGAAGGTGCTCGTGTTTCTATGCATCGTCGCGTTCCTGCAGTGGAAGCCAAGCGGATTTGTGGCGATGCGCTCTCGCTCGCTCGATAACTAAGCAAGAGGTTCTACTTTGAAAGGTGGTGAGGGCATGCTGCTACGAACATTATCGTCCCGGCGTCTGTGGCTCCTGGCGGTTTATGCGGCGTCGGCAGTCGTTCTCTTCTGCGCGCCGCTTGTGCTCAGTGATTTTCGGCTTAACCTGCTGGCGAAGTTTCTGGCGTATGCAATCGTAGCGCTCGGGCTTGATCTAATCTGGGGCTACACAGGCATTCTTAGTCTGGGCCATGGCGTATTCTTCGGACTCGGCGGCTATGCGATGGCGATGTACTTGAAGCTCGAAGCAAGTGGAGGGCGGCTGCCGGATTTCATGGACTGGAGCGGGCTGACCGCACTGCCATGGTTCTGGAAGCCGTTCGAGTCGATCGGCTTCGCTCTAGCCGCAGGCATTCTGTTGCCCGCTCTGCTCGCGCTTGTGCTTGGCTATGTGACGTTCCGCAACCGCATTCGCGGCGTCTACTTTACGATTCTGACGCAGGCGCTCGTCATCATTATGGTGACTCTGTTCGTTGGGCAGCAAGCCTATACAGGCGGTACCAACGGCGTTACTGGCTACGGCAAGCTGTTCGGGTACTCACTCGCAGCGCCGAACACGAAGCGATGGTTGTATTTTGTAACGGTGGCGGTGCTGATTGGCGCTTTCTTGATCTGCCGGTTAATTGTGAAGAGCCGCTTCGGCAAGGTGCTGCGGGCGATCAGAGACGGCGAGAATCGGGTGCGTTTCATCGGCTACAATCCAGCGATCTATCAGATGGTCGCATTCGCGATTTCTGCAGGGCTCGCAGGGCTTGCGGGCATGCTATTCGTGCTTCATGTCGGCATTATTTCACCGTCGATGATGGGCATCGTTCCTTCGATTGAAATGGTGCTCTGGGTGGCGATCGGAGGGCGCGGCACGCTCGGCGGCGCAGTGCTTGGAGCGGTGCTGCTTAATTCGGCGAAGAGCACGTTCAGTGAATCTTATCCGAACATGTGGACTTTGTTCTTAGGCGCTTTGTTTGTGGTCGTCGTCGTGTTCCTGCCGAAGGGTGCTGCGGGACTGTTTGGTAGTTTGAAGGGGTTTGTTGGAAGGAGGAGGAAATCGGATGAACGAACGAATGGAATCCGTAATCCTGCAGTGTGATGGTGTGACGGTTGATTTCGACGGCTTCAAAGCGGTGCAAGGGATGGATCTGACGCTTACGCGCGGCGAGCTGCGGTTTCTCATCGGTCCGAACGGCGCGGGCAAAACAACGATGCTGGATGTCATTTGCGGTAAAGTGAAGCCGGCGTCAGGCAAGGTGACACTGCGCGGCGGCGTTGACATTACGCGGAAGCGGGAGCATCAGATTGCGGAGCTTGGCATCGGCCGGAAGTTCCAAACGCCGTCGATCTTCCCGTCGCTCACCGTCTACGACAATCTCGAGATCGCGATGAAGCAGAATCGGGGCGTCTTCGCGGCGATGCGCGCTAAGCTGCGCCCTGCGGAGGCTGATCGTCTCGCGGCACAGCTGGAAATGGTCGGTTTGCAGGGGAAGGCGTCGTGGCGGGCAGGCGGGCTGTCGCATGGCGAGAAGCAGTGGCTGGAGATCGGCATGATACTGCTGCAGGAGCCAGAGATTCTGTTGCTGGATGAGCCGGTAGCAGGCATGACAGACCGGGAGACAGAGAAAACCGGCGAGCTGCTGCAGCAAATCCGCAAGACGCAGTCAATTGTCGTCGTGGAGCACGACATGGAGTTCGTACGCAGCTTCGCGAGCAAGGTGACCGTCATGCATGAAGGTCGGCTGCTGAAGGAAGGGTCCATGGAGGATGTGCAGCGGGATGACCGCGTCGCGGAAGTGTATTTAGGGAAAAGGCGGGATGCCGATGCTAGCCGTTCAACAGCTTGAAGCAGGTTACGGGGAGAGCGTCATCTTAAGACAGGTGACGCTCCAGGTGAAGCCGGGGCAGGTCGTCTGCCTGCTCGGGCGCAACGGGGTTGGCAAAACAACGCTCATGAAGAGCATTATGGGCGTGCTCAAAGCGCGCCGGGGAACAGTGACCTACAAAGGCGATGATATGACGAAGCTGCCACCGGGGCAGCGGGCGAAGAAGGGGATCGGTTATGTGCCGCAGGGGCGTGAGGTCTTCCCGCAGCTCACAGTGTTCGAGAATGTGCTGCTTGGACTTGAAGCGGCAGGAGGGAAGAAGCGGCGTCACGCCATACCGGAGTCCGCAGTCGCCAAGTTTCCTGTGCTGCCTGCAATGTACGACCGCAAGGGCGGGGACTTAAGCGGCGGGCAGCAGCAGCAGCTCGCCTTCGCCAGAGCGCTCGCCTCGGAGCCGGAGCTGCTGCTCCTCGATGAGCCGTGCGAAGGCATTCAGCCTTCCATCGTTGATGATATCCGCGATGTCATCCGCTCAATCAAGGCAGGAGGGGAGACGTCAATTCTGCTTGCTGAGCAAAGCCTAGAGTTCGTGAAGAGTGTTGGCGATTACTTCTACATTATGGAGAAGGGCTCTGTTGCCTGGGAGGGCGGCCTATCGGATTTGAATGACGAAGTGATTCGTCATTACCTGACGGTATAAACAATTATGTAATAAAACCTAACACAAGTGTTGACACATCCATGATCCTCCTTTTAATATAAAGACAGATGTTAGATTATCTAACAATAGAATATCGGTTCCCCGCATTCCGATAGGGAACAACAAGCTGTCTAGGGTTCCGTGGCGCGCACAGAAAAGTGCCAGCTGGTCCGAGAGATGGCGTATGGAGCGAATCGCTTCATATACACGGAAGGACAAAAGCCTGGGAGATCTCTCCTTAGGCTTTTTCTATTTCTTGTACACAGGGTTCTCGTATCAGGCAGCCTTAGGTACATAAAAGAGAAACGATGGGAGTGGGGACGAATGAAGAGAAGAATGAAACGAACGGTTACGGTAGCTGTGCTCGCTGCAATGCTTATTACACTCGCTGGATGCGGTGGATCGAAGGACGCTTCCACAGGTGCAGATGATTCACCGATTACGATTGCGCTAAGCCCTTGGCCGGGCTGGTTCTTCTGGTTCCTCGTCGATGAGAAAGGCTTCTTCGATAAGCATGGCGTGAAGGTCGATCTCAAATGGTTCCCGGTCTACAGTGATTCCTTGCAGGCACTCGCGACAGGAAAGGTCGATGCAAACAGCCAAACGCTGAGCGATACGCTTGCGCCAGCATCGAAAGGCATCGGTCTCAAGGCTGTGCTGGTTAACGACAACTCCTTCGGCGGCGATGCCATTGTAAGTAAGCCTGATATCGCGTCGATCAAAGATTTGAAGGGCAAGACGGTAGCGACCGAGCTTGGTACAGTCGATCATCTCCTCCTTCTGACGGCACTCGCGCAGAACGGGCTGTCCGAGAAGGATGTCAATTACGTGAATATGACGGTTAACGATGCAGGACCTGCTTTTATCACTGGCAAAACAGATGCATCCGTGCTCTGGGAGCCATTCCAAACGAAAGCGGTGAAGGAAGGCAAAGGCAAGGTGCTCTTCTCCTCGAAGGAAACACCTGGGCTAATCCCCGATCTGCTTGTCTTCCGCGACGAGGTTGTGAAGAACCGCCCGGATGATATTCAGAAGATCGTCGACGCTTGGTTCGATGCGCTGGACTACTTCAAGACTCATGAAGACGAAGCAATCAAACTCATGGCGGAGAAGGCAGAGACGACGCCAGAGGACTTCAAGCTTGGGCTTGATAGCATTAAGCTCTTTACGAAGGAAGACAACGTGACAGCGTTCGGTAAACGGGATGAGTACACATCGCTTCCGTATACGGCAGAGAAGACGGCAGACTTCCTGAAGAAGCTCGACATGGTAGATGAGATTAAAGACTTTAGCGTCCTCTTTGATTCATCGTTTGTAGAAAAAGCAGCGAAGGAGTGAGCCCTATGAGCGCGACGACAGCAGCATCAACGAAAACGAGAAAGAGGAAGCCGAACCGGCTTCAAATCTTCAAAGATATCGGCAACAGGCCTTTTGCATTCACGGCGGGCTTCTCCTTTATTCTGCTGTTCGCGCTCTGGTCACTGCTCAGCTATACGAAATCAGTCAATCCAATCTTCCTGCCGACCCCGGATAAAGTGTTCATTGAGATGTTCCATATGCTCGGCACGAGCGAGTATTGGCATCACATCGGCATCAGCGTATTCCGTGTAACATCGGGCTTCCTGCTCGCCTGTGTCATCGGAATTCCGATCGGCATCTTCGCAGGTACGTTCAAGTACGGTGAGGCGTTCGTGGAGCCGCCGATGGAATTTATCCGCTATATGCCTGCAGTTGCGTTTATTCCGCTCATCATGGTGTGGGCAGGTATAGGCGAATGGGCGAAAATCTTGCTTATCTTCTTGGGTTGCTTCTTCCAGCTCGTCCTGATGGTAGCCGACAATACGCGCCGCGTCTCCCATGACCTGCTGCAAGCGTCGTTCACGCTCGGCGCAGGAAGATGGAAGGCGATTGAGACGGTGCTCATTCCAGCGATCCAGCCGCAGCTGATGAATACACTTAGGCTCATCCTCGGCTGGGCGTGGACGTATCTCGTCGTTGCGGAGCTTGTCGCGGTCAACAGCGGTCTCGGATACGCCATTATGAAGGCGCAGCGCTTCCTAAACACCGATCAAATCTTCGTCGGCATCATCGTCATCGGACTGCTCGGACTCATCAGCGACCGGATCTTCGCTTTCTTGAACCGCCGACTGTTCCCATGGGCATAGGGCACCCAAGCAAGGCATAACACGAATGAGTGAACAAGGAGTGAATGCCATGGAAGCGGCAAAACGTACAACGGAAGCTGTTGCGGTGCAGGAAAAGGCAGGAAGAAGCGTGCACGCGGTAGAGATAGACAAAGCGGTGGCGCAGCGGGGCGAGATTACGATCAGCGGTCTTAGCAAAGTGTACGAAACGAAGAAAAGCCGATTCGAGGCGCTGCGTGGCATCGACATGAGCGTGCAGACGAATGAATTCGTGACCATCGTCGGTCCGTCCGGCTGCGGCAAATCCACGCTGCTGCGCATCGTGGCTGGGCTCGACGAGCTGAGCGAAGGTTCGGTGACGCTGGACGGCGAAGAAGTGATCGGGCCAGGCGCGGAGCGGGGCATGGTGTTTCAGGGCTATACGCTGTTCCCGTGGCTTACAGTACGAGAGAACATCGAGTATGGCCCGAAGCTGAAGGGCGTACCTACGCTTGAGCGCCGAAACATCAGCAATCATTTTCTGAAAGTGATCAAGCTCGAATCGTTCGCGAACGCCTACCCAAAGCAGCTGTCCGGGGGGATGAAGCAGCGGGTTGCTATCGCAAGAGCGCTTGCGAACCGCCCGAAGGTGCTGCTCATGGATGAGCCGTTCGGCGCGCTTGATGCGCAGACGAAGCTCGAGATGCAGGAGATGCTGCTTGAGGTGTGGGAGAAGGAGAAGACGACGGTTCTCTTCATCACGCATGACATCGACGAGGCTGTATTCCTGTCCCAGCGGGTTGTCGTTATGGGGGCAGGTCCCGGACGGATATTGAAGACATTCGATATATCACTGCCTGCTCAGCGGACGCCTGAAGTGCGGGAGTTGCCGGAGTTTCTGGCGCTCAAGCGAGAGCTTGGGCTGCTGCTGAAGCATTAAACACGAAGGGGTGACCGACCATGCCAGGGAAGCGTGAAACAAATCGTGAAGGCGCAGATACGCGTAGAGAGTTCAACAATCGGCTGCTGGCGCTGCTCGGGTCTATCGTGAAGATTATGTTTTTCCGTCATCCTGCCGCTCTTCGTTAGAGCGGCTTTTTTTTGTTTGCAGCATGATTGGATATTTCCAACTAATTTGTGCAGGCTAGCTGGTAATGGAGGTCGCGCTCGCCAACCGCAAGCTGAAGTGGTAGATCTCTCCAGTCGCGGTGAATCAAGGCTTTAGCCCCTTTTCCACGTGAATAAGAAAATGGGAGGGGATGAATACTATGGTCAGAACGAAAATCACCTTATTCAAGGATCCTCTCCTCTTGAACCATAGACATTGCAGCAAGCGCGTTTGCGTCCAGTCCAATTCACAACCTTCAAGGAAAGTGGGGCAACTAGAACATGAAAGCAACTGGAATTGTCCGTCGTATTGATGATCTCGGTCGGGTCGTTATCCCGAAGGAAATCCGCCGAACACTGCGTATACGTGAGGGTGACCCCCTGGAAATATTCGTCGACCGCGACGGAGAAGTGATTTTGAAGAAATATTCTCCCATTGGGGAGCTTGGCGACTTTGCCAAGGAATATGCGGAGTCTCTCTCGGAAAGCACCAATCATATTACCTTGATTACAGACAGGGATAACATTATTGCTGTAGCAGGAGCGTCCAAGAAGGACTATCTGGAGAAGCAGATCGGAGCCATGCTAGAGAACTGTATGGAGAACCGCAAGACTGTGATGGAAACCGGAGGCGGCTCGTTTGAAATCGTGAAGGATATCGGCGAGGCATTTAGCTCCTTCGTGGCAGCCCCTATCGTGGCGGGGGGCGATCCCATCGGTACGGTTGTGCTGCTGAGCAAGGATGAGAATATAAAGATGTCGCAGATGGAAACGAAAATGGCAGAGACAGCAGCAGGTTTTCTCGCTAAGCAAATGGAGCAGTAGCAAATAATAAGCTTCCTTGAAGAGAGGTCTTCATGGGAGCTTTTTTCTGTATAGGTCGACTTTGGGGTATAATGGGAGTAGGAGAAGAGATAGGCAGGTGCACGTGGTTGAAGAGTGAAAAGGGGATTCAAGCGGAGTCCGGCAGGCGTGCGAGCGCTCATGGGAAACGGCTGATTATATATAGAGGTGCTGCGCTTATGGGCGCTGCGATGCTCATCAGCAAGGCGCTCGGGACACTGCAGAAGATTCCGCTGCAAAATATAGCCGGGGACCGCGTATTCGGTATCTATAACGCGGTGTATCCACTGTACCAACTGCTGCTCGCGCTCGTAACGGCCGGATTTCCGGTCGCGATCTCCATTCTTGTCGCCGAGCAGGAGGTTCATGGCGCTCGCGGCGGCTCGAACCGGATATTGCGTGCGAGTGCGTTGCTGTTGTTTGGCTACGGCGTGGTCTGCTTTGTTCTCATGTGGAGCGGCGCTGACGTAATTGCCTCATGGATAGGCGATACGGAAGCGGCGCAAGCGGTCCGGATGTCTGCACTCGCGCTGTGGGTTGTGCCGGTCATGGCTGCGCTGCGCGGTTATTATCAGGGGCGTGGTGAAATGCTGCCCTCGGCCGTGTCGCAGCTGTCGGAACAGACGGTGCGCGTTGCCGGTATGTTGGCGCTGCTGGCGCTCGGCTGGCATTACGGCTGGGCGGACGCGGAGCTCGCCGCTGGAGCGAATGCAGGATCGGCGATCGGTGGTGCGGCAGGGCTTGCGGTTATTGTAGGGATATGGGCGCGGGAGCGGGCTCGTGATGGACGGGAAGCGTTTAATGGGTACGAATGGAAAGCAGTGGATGTAGATAAAGAAAAACGTGAAGCGCAATCGCTTGGCGCTTTGATGCGGCGGCTGGCGTTGCTTGCCGTGCCCGTGACGTTGGGGGCGCTTGCCGTACCGGTGCTTGGCGCCGTGGATGCATTTACTGTGCCGCGGCTGCTTCGCGCCGCGGGAGATGGACAGGCCGAAGCGATGGCTCTCTTCGGCCTATATAGCCGGGGCCAGCCGCTTGTGCAGCTGGTCGTCATGGTTGCTGGCGCGATGGGCTCCGCGCTAATTCCCGCACTTGCAGCCGCACGTCTGCGCGGCGATGAGGCTGCGGTGCGACAGCAGGCGGCCATCGTGATGCGGGCCGCCTGGATGATCGGCGCAGCCGCGGCTCTCGGGCTCGCGGTTCTGGCCGAGCCCATTAATGTGATGCTGTACGCGGACGATGCAGGCACGCGTACATTCGCCCTTGTCGGGTGCACGGCGCTGGCCGGCACCGTCAGTGCGCTAACCGCGGCGGTGCTGCAAGGGCTTGGGGCGGTTCGTGGCCCCGCCTTGTTCATGCTCGCCGCGGCAGCGCTGAAGGCGGCGCTCAACGCCGCCCTCGTGCCGGCGCTCGGCATCGCCGGCAGTGCCTGCGCCGGCATCGCGGCGCTCACGGCGGCCGCCCTGCTGGGCGCGGGCGCCGTCCGCCGCGCCGCTGGCGCGGCAATGCCCGCGCGGCGCGCCGCGGGCATTGTACTCGCACTCGCGGTCATGGCCGCGGTGCTCGTACCGGCCGAGCGCGGCGCTGCCTCGCTGCTCGGCTCCCTGCCGCCGAGGGCGGCAGCTGCAGCGCTCGCGCTCGGTGGCGTCGCCCTCGGCGGAGCGCTCTTCCTCGCCGCCGTGCTTCGCTTCGGCGGCATAACGGCGCGCGAGCTGCGCGCGCTCCCGGGCGGCGGAGCACTCGCCGCCAAGCTACAAAGCTTGCGGCTGCTACCGTCCGGCGACTAGCCGATCCATATGCCCTTCGCGGCGACTAGCCGTTTGGCCTTGCTTTTTCTGGCGACTAGCCGATCCATATGCTCTTCGCGGCGACTAGCCGTTTGGCCCCAATCATCCCGCTAATCTCACCACCTTCCAAGGAGGAATACATAAATGCTATCAACCATAACCGTCGTCGGACTCGGTTCCGGCGACGAAGACCAGCTTACGCTTGGCGTCTGGCGCAGACTGCAAGAGGCGGAGCACCGCTTTGTAAGAACGGACAAGCACCCGATGATGCGCCTGTTTCACGACAACAAGCTTAGCTATGAGTCGTTCGACGCGATCTACGAGCAGATGGACTCGTTCCCGGATGTGTACGATGCGATTACAACGCAGCTGATCGAGCATGCGCAGACCAAACAAAACATCATCTATGCGGTCCCTGGTCATCCGATGGTGGCGGAACGCGCCGTACAGCTGCTGCGCGAGCGCTGCCCAGAGCATAGCATAGAGTTGCACATTCTTGGCGGCGAGAGCTTCCTCGACCAAGCGTTCACAAGGCTCGGCTTTGACCCGATTGAAGGGTTCCAGCTGCTGGACGCGGCGGAGCTAAAGTCGTCGCTCATCCGTACGGACATGCACACGGTCATTGGGCAGGTGTACGACGAGTACACCGCTTCGGATGTAAAGCTGTCACTGATGGAGCTGCTGCCGGACGATCATCCAATTGTCATCGGACATGCTCTCGGCGTTCCTGGAGAAGAGCAGATTCTAACGGTACCGCTTTATGAGCTGGACCGTACGCCTGGCTACGGCAATTTGTCGCTGATCTACTTGCCGCGTTCGAGCGATGAGAGCTTGCGCAACCGTACCTTTGAACGTCTGCACGAAATCGTCGCCATATTGCGCAGTCCCGAAGGCTGTCCGTGGGATCGTGAACAGACGCATCTATCCATCCGTAAGAACTTCATCGAAGAAACGTATGAAGCGATTGAGGCGATCGACAACGATGACCCGGACGGCATGCGGGAAGAGTTCGGCGATGTCATCCTGCAAGTGATGCTGCACAGTCAGATGGAAGAAGAGGTTGGGACGTTCTCTGTCTATGATGTGATTCAATCGTTGAATGAGAAGCTGCTGTTCCGTCACCCGCATGTGTTTGGCGAAACGAACGCGGGAAATGCTACAGAGGCGCTTGCGAATTGGGAACAGATGAAGGCCGAAGAGAAACGGATCAAAGGCATTGATGCGTCGCAAGCTTCGCAGCTGGATGGCATCCCGCCGGGTCTGCCGGAGCTGATGAAGGCTTACAAGATTCAGAAGAAAGCGGCAAAGGTTGGCTTTGATTGGGATAATCTCGGTCCGGTGCTAGATAAGATTGCCGAAGAGCTCGGCGAGCTGCGTGAAGCGATAGCGAGCAAGGACGCGGAGGAGCAAGCGGGCGAGCTTGGAGATCTATTATTTGCGGCTGTAAATGCAGCGAGATTCATTCACGCTGATCCGGAAGAAGCTCTAGCACGTACGAATCAGAAATTTAAGAAACGATTTTCATATATTGAGGAGCAGCTTCGTATAAGCGGCCGATCCTTTGACCAAACTGATTTAACAGAGATGGATCGTTACTGGGAGATTGCTAAAAGGCTACCCTAGTAGGTAGACAAAGAGATTCGTCAAATTTCGGCTTTTTTCCTCACAAACTCCGAAAATATTTTCCAGAAAGCAGGATTTATTTGCTAACAGGCAGAATAGTACCACTTGAGGGAATCAGCTAAGCGGCGGCTTTTTAGCTGCCTAAAAGTATAATTCATTTAGGAGGTAATTGAAGGATGAACAAGACTGATTTGATCAACAACATTGCAGCTAAGAGCGGACTCACTAAGCGTGATGTGGAATCCGTATTGAACGGCTTCCTGGGCGAAGTAACAGTCGCGCTTGCAAGCGGCGACAAAGTACAACTGATCGGCTTCGGCACTTTCGAGACGCGCAAGCGTTCCGGTCGTACAGGCCGCAACCCGCAAACAGGTAACCCGATCACAATTGCAGAATCCAAGGTTCCAGCATTCAAGGCCGGCAATAAACTGAAGGACGCGATTAAGTAAGTGCGTCTGGATAAATTTCTCAAAGTATCGCGTTTGATCAAGCGGCGTACCGTCGCGAAGGACGTCTCCGAGCAGGGGCGCGTCTGGATCAACGATCGCGAAGCCAAAGCTAGCAGCACCGTCAAAGTCGGCGACGAGCTCAAGATTCAATACGGCCAGAAGATCGTCTCCATTCGCGTTGAGCGGATTGTGGAGACGACCAAGAAGGACGAGGCTAGCGGTATGTATACTTTGTTGAAAGAAGAAGCACGCCAGTCTGAGAACAACCCATTTACCCTTTAACATTGTAGAATTTATAGGCTTCACGTGTATGCATTTCTATAATGTCTCGGCGAAACGTAAGCTTTTACTGTGAGGGTGGCAACTGCTGTTTACACTTGACTAGCAATAGAAACGTAAGGCCGCTCCCGTTATCGGAGCGGTCTTTTTGTGTTCTAAAACCTGTCCGACACCCATAAGCTAGTCTTAGTTAATAGGACCGCTTATAGGAGGGTGACGGGCAATGAACGAGCAAGGCAAAGGTCAGAAACGCCAGGAAATCAAAATGCTTAACCGCAAGATCCTTGAGATTACCGGCGTCAATAATGTGGAGAGCTTCGACAATGAAGAGTTTCTGCTTGAGACTGAGCTTGGTTTCTTGGCCATTCGCGGGCAGAATCTGCATATGAAGCATCTTAGCTTGGAGCAAGGATTGGTAGCGATTGAGGGGCTCGTCCATTCGCTCAACTATCTGGATGGCAATACGGCCGCGAAGTCGAAGGGCCTGTTCGGGAAGTTATTCAAGTGAGCCTCAGCATACAATGGTTGACGATGACGACGATGCTGCTCTCTGGGATCGGGATGGGTATCGTCTTCGACGGGTATCGCGTCGTGTCGGACGAGCTGAAGATTAACCGCTTATGGATTCCAGTACTTGATTTGCTCTACTGGATCGCTGCGACAATTATCGTGTTTCAAGTGCTCTCTTCCAGCAATGAAGGGGAAGTGAGAGCTTATGTGTTCCTCGGCCTGCTTATCGGCATCTGCCTCTATTATTGGCTGTTCAGCAAGATTACGATGAAGATCGTGCATGTGCTGATCGGGACGGTTCGGGCGATTATCCATTTTGTCATTCATGCATTCGTTCTGCTCGTCATTAAGCCATTGCTGCTGCTCTATCGGATTAGCAGAGTGCTTTTAGCTTTTTTGCGGGCATTTACTATTTTCATATTCAAAATTGTGTTACAATTGGTTCGTCCTTTTTGGAAATTGTTTGCTTGGATGACGAAGCCAATTTGGAAGCCTGTGGTTCGTTACTGGACAAGTCGGGTAAATCCAATTATCGCCAAGTGGCGGCTGAAGGAACGGTCTCTGGCGGTTCGGGAGCGCGCAGTCCGCGTGTGGGAGCGCCTAATGAAACGGAAGCCGGATTCCGATGATGATCATAAGGGAAATGAATGAAATCATTAGCGTCAGGAGGTCCATGAAATGGCGATTGCACATACAGGTACGAATTCATCCGCCGCTGCCAGCTATGCAGGCACGAAACGTAGGCTGAGAATCTGGTTTATCTTTGTCGCTCTCTTCATGGGCTGGGCGTTGTATACATTGCTTACGCAGCTCGCGCGTCAGGGCGATGCGGAGACGAAGCTTGCGAACGCGACGAAGCAGATTGAAGACGCGACGAAGCAGGTCAATGATCTGCAACTTCAAGTGACCCGACTGAGCGATAAAGAGTATATTGGTCAGCTAGCTACGAAAGAGCAGGGCATGGTAGGCAAGGGTGAGAAACAAATCGTACCCATTAAACAGCGATAGATAGGCACTGCATCGGGGTATACGTCTGTTGCCTTGCTTCTCTCATTCGGGTATAATCAGCTTAAGTAACCGCATTTTTAACGGCTTACCGTCATAATTATTTACCTCGCAGCCTAAGGGGCTGAGAGAAATTGAAGCGATCAGCTTCTCATAACGGTTAGGGAGGAACATTTTTATCTATGGCAATTGAAGTGGGCGCCAAGTTAGAGGGCAAGGTGACAGGCATTACGCATTTCGGAGCATTCGTCGATTTGTCGGGAGGTGTCACAGGGCTAGTTCACATCTCAGAGATTGCCGATAATTACGTCAAGGACGTTAAAGACCATTTGAAACTGGAAGACGTTGTTACAGTTAAGGTCATTAATGTGGACAAAGACGGAAAAATCGGACTTTCCATTAAACAGGCAGTCGATCGTCCAGAAGGCTCTGCACCACCTCCTCAGCGTGAACGCAGTGCGGATCGCGGACCAGGTGGCTTTGGCGGCCGGACTGGTGGACCGAGTGGAGATCGTGGACCGGGCGGTGGCGGCGGTTTTAATCGTCAAGGCGGCGGCGGTGGCGGCGGCGGACGTCCATTCAACAAAGGTGGCGGCGGTAAACCTGCTTTCGGCAAACCATCCTTCGAGGATAAAGTGTCACGCTTCCTGAAGGACAGCGAAGAGCGTATGTCCTCCTTGAAGAAGAATACGGAATCGAAACGCGGTGGCCGTGGCGCTAAGCGCGATTAATTTATAGAACGTTATTGCAGGCAGTGTCTCTTACGACACTGTCTTTTTTTTATGCATATCCGTTGTTTTAAGCACTCTATGCGGCCCATCGCATTATTATACCCGCCCACGCAAAAAACTTTTCTCCTGTTCTCACTCAATCCCGACAGGTTCGGACGGCAATTCGCTATCGAATTCGCTGCCCCGCGCAACAGATTTTGTTGAATGGATGACACATGTCAGCTGTCGAAAGGAAGTCATTCCCTTGCTAGTGCTGGTGCGCTTCACAATTGACAAGTCGCCGCCCACCGTACGCGAATTGTCGGAAAAAACTTTTGAATTGGCAACGCTTTCTGACAAACTTTCTTAAGTTGCTGCTCCTATAATGGGGCTACACTAATTATTCGGAAAGGCTGGTGTCATTCACGTATGGTGGACAAACCAAAAGTTGTTATGTTTCCGGGTGTACGCCCTAGGAACTTCGTACAATCAGCCCTTCGCACAGGGCTTGAGCGTACAGGACTGCTTCGCTTAGCCGGAATGATTACCTCACGCAAGTGGACCTTCGTCTTAATGGCCGTCGGTTTCTTATTAGGCCGGGCAGTTATTCTGGAATCGCTAACTCCTTTCGCTGTTGCATACTTTACCGTTATTTATTTTTTAAGGCGAGATATGATTCTGCCAGTCGCAGTATCTATTATCGCCGGCAGCTGGCTCGCTGTCGCATCGGAGCCGATGTGGACCGCCATGGAGGTAGTCGTTGTCTATCTGCTGCTGCGGGGGTTGGAAGCCTATGAGAGGGCCGAGCTATCTTATGCTCCGCTGCTTGTCTTCCTTTCCACAATGCTGGTCAGGCTGTTCGACAATGTCATTGCGGACAAGCTGGGCTGGTATGAGCTGATGATGGTTGGCGTAGAAGCATCGCTCGGATTCGTGCTTACGCTCGTCTTCGTTCAGGCGGTTCCGGTACTGACGTTAACGAAGAAGACGTCCGCGCTGAAGAATGAGGAGATTATCTGCCTCATGATTATGCTTGCCTCAGTTATGACTGGCGCTGTCGGCTGGTTGGCTTATGGCCTCTCCATCGAGCATATCTTGTCACGATACATGCTGCTGCTCTTTGCATTAGTCGGCGGTGCCCCGCTTGGCGCATCGGTCGGCGTCGTGGCTGGGCTTATCTTGAGCCTCGCAGATACGGGGGCAATCGTTCAGATGAGCTTGCTCGCGTTCGCTGGGCTGCTTGCTGGATTGCTGCGGGAAGGCGGCAAGGCTGCAGTGGCCTTCGGGATGCTGCTTGGATCCTCCATTCTCACCATCTATGTTGGCAATCAAACGGATGTGATGGCTTCCACATGGGAGTCGGTCATTGCAGCGACGATGCTGATGCTGACACCGAAATCGATTATTCGGATTATCTCTAAATACGTGCCTGGCACACAGGAGCATGTGAAATCACAGCATGAATATGCAAAAAGGGTGCGGGATGTCACGGCACAGCGTGTCTCCCAGTTCTCGGAGGTGTTTCGCCAGCTGTCTCGCAGCTTTGGGCAGTTCGGTACCATCGGTGGTGAGGGCCAAGCGGATGAGAAGGAGAAGCGGGATGCAGTAGTCAATCACTTTATGAATGTGGTTGCTGACCGCACCTGCGACTCGTGTCACCGGAGGGAGCTCTGCTGGGAGGGGAAGTATTATGAGACGTACAAAATGATGACGGGCATGATGACCGCGGTTCAGGAAGGACGCCGCACCACGCCGAAAGAAGTGCCTCGCGAATGGAGCACGCACTGTATTAAGACACCTCAGGTACTGAGTGTCATGCAGCAGCAGTATGAGCTGTATCAGCATGACCAACATTGGAGAAAGCAGCTGAACGAATCGCGTCAGCTCGTCGCCGAGCAGCTTTTTGGTGTCTCTCAAGTCATGGAGGACTTGGCCCGCGAGATTAAGCGGGAAGGACAGCAGCTGCACATGCAGGAAGAACAAATCCGGGAAGCGCTGGAAGGGCTCGGTTTATCCATACAGGGTATTGAAATTATTAATTTGGAGGAGGGAAACGTCGAAATCGAAGTGTACCATACGTTCGGCCGGGGCTATGATGAATGCCGGAAAATTATAGCGCCGATGCTGACTGACATTCTCGGTGAACCGATCGCCGTTATGTCAGAGAAGTATCCGGAGAAGGGCGCAGCCATCGTCGTCTTCGGTACGGCCAAAGCGTATGAGGTGGAGACTGGAGTCGCCGGTCTCGCCAAGGGCGGTGATTTGCTGTCGGGAGACAGCTTCAGCACCGTTGAGCTGGGCAATGGCAAGTTTGCTGTCGCAATCAGCGATGGAATGGGCAATGGCGAGAGGGCCAAGCAGGAGAGCAGCACCGCTCTGACCATCCTGCAGCAGCTGCTGCAGTCGGGTATGGATGAGAAGCTGGCCATCAAGTCGGTGAATTCCGTCCTGCTGCTTCGTTCATCTGACGAAATATTCGCGACAGTCGATGTAGCGCTCATCGACATGTACAGTGCGAAGACGACTTTTATGAAAATCGGGTCAACGCCGAGCTTTATCAAGCGCGGTAACGAAGTGATCCCGATCACGGCCAACAATTTGCCGGTAGGTATTTTGCAGGACATTGACATAGACTTGATCCGCGTGCAATTGCACCCGGGGGATACGCTCATTATGATGACTGACGGCATTTATGACGCGCCGGGCCATGCGGTGAATAAGGAAATGTGGATGAAACGGGTGATCCAGGAGATCAGATCCGATCAGCCGCAAGAAATTGCGGACGCGCTGTTGGATACCGTAGTGCGATACCACAAAGGCGACATTGTGGATGATATGACGGTTGTCGTTGCGAAGGTGGACAAGCATCAGCCCGAGTGGGCTACATTCCGCTGGCCGGGGAGACCTACGGTCGAGCGTCCAAGGACGGTGAGCTGACTGATGAGTAAATATATTGTTGGCGTTGTAGTTGAAGCTGTGGCTGAAGCGAGAACCAGAGTTGGAGCTGGAGTGGGAATCAGGGCAGGAGCGGTGGCAGGAGCTGGAACTGGGGTGGGGACCAGGGTAGAAGATAGAATCGGAGCCGCAGCCGCGGTGGGAGCAAACAAGCCTGAGTCGAAAGCGCGGGGCGCGGGTAAGCGTACTGCGCCAAAGGTGAATGCTAGGAAGCGTGTAGAGAAGGTGATGGCTCGCGAGCCGATATCCCGCCGGAGAGCACGCAAGCGAGTTAGGCGCTCCCAGCAGTTTAAGCGAAGACCCTCCCTGGTGAACGACCAATAGTAGAGCCAATAGGATGAAGCCTGCCTGCTAGCGGCAGGCTTTTTTGCGTTCAAATCTAAGAAAGTATAAGTTTTCGATATACTTTGCTTAGATTTCTCCGGAAGCGTAAGCTTTGCCGCCAGAAGACGGCGACAGCCGTTTTCACTTGAATTCTAAGAATTTATATGCTTCGCGTTATAAATATGCTTAGAATTCTCCGGAATGAAACGCGCTGCGCCGCCAAGAGACGGCGACAGCCGTTTCACCTTGGTTTCAGGGTTATCGCCTCTCAAAAGTGGCAATGCTGATAGAGCTAGTACTAGCAGTAGATTCCAAGGTTTTGGAGGAATGAACGATGAAGCAAATTCTATTGATAACGGACGGCTGCTCCAACGTCGGAGTAAGTCCGGTCGTGGCAGCGGCACAGGCGTATGCTGCCCAGATTACGGTAAACGTTGTCGGGGTAATTGATCATGGAGATCTTGGTGAGTTCGGCTCATCGGAGATTGAGGAGATTGCCCGTGCTGGCGGAGGCCTAAGCCGATTATCGCATACACGCCAATTGTCGCAGACGGTGCAGATGATGACGCGCAAGACGGTCGTGCAGACGATTCAGCATGCGGTATCGCGTGAGTTGAAGCAGGTGCTTGGGCACTCGTCGATCGAGGAGCTGCCGCCGGAGAAACGCGGCGAGGTGGTGCGTGTCATCGACGACTTGACCGAGACGAGCAATCTGCGCGTGGCGCTGCTCATTGATGCGAGCGCCAGCATGAAGCCGAAGCTGCAAGCCGTAGAGGAAGCGATTCGCGACCTTGCGCTCAGTCTGCAATCACGGCAAGGCAAGAGCGAGATGGCTGTATTTCATTTTCCGGGCTCGGCTTATGGTGAGGACTGCAAGCAGGACCTTGATTGGACGAGTAATATTAACGGTGTTCACTCGATCTTCCCGCGTTTACAGATGCGCGGAACGACGCCAACCGGTCCGGCGCTGCTGCATGTCATTGATTTTTACCAAAAAGCCGATTATGGTAATAGGAAGAATGATGGAACGGACGGGATGATGAGTGACTACGTCGTTTGAATGGAGCCTGCCTCGCGGTTCAATCATTAGCGGTAAGTGGAAGCAAGGCAGCTACCGCGTCGAGAGACCGCTTGGTGAAGGCGCCAATGGCAAAGTGTTCTTGGTTGAACGAGCGAAGTATTATTATGCACTGAAGCTCGGGTCCGATGCGGTCGATTTGCAGTCTGAGGTCAATGTGCTGCAATCGATCTATAAGCAGAAGCAGAAACGTGGTGCAGCCGTAGGACAAGGCCTGTTCCTTGTCGATGTGGATGATTACCGCGCTGCAGACGGAAAGGAATATCCTTTCTATGTGATGCGTTATATTAAAGGGAAGACACTTTCGGACTACCTGCAGGCGCAGGGTAAGGAGTGGTTTCCCGTTGTGCTCTATAACTTGCTCGGTAAGCTCGCGGAGCTGCATGAAGCGGGCTGGTCGTTCGGCGATCTGAAGATCGAGAACGTACTGGTTGCCGATTACGGTCGTCCGGAGCTTGTTGATTATGGCGGCGCGACGGCTTTCGGCAAAGGAGTGCGGCAATTTACGGAGATCTACGACCGCGGCTATTGGAATGCCGGATCGCGCATTTCCGATGCGCGCTACGATCTGTTCTCCTTCGCCGTCCTCTGCCTGCAGCTGCAGGAAGGACGCCGCTTGGCGCAGCTGTCGTCGGGGCTGCTCCCGCAGACACGGACGCCGGATGAGCTGGCGAAGCTCGCTGCGACGAGCGCGGCGCTGAAGCCGCTCAGCGGCTGGCTGCGCAAGGCGCTCTACGGCGAGTTCGCGAGCGCTCGCGAAGCCGCTGCCGCTTGGCAGCAGTGGATGCACAAGGCGGGCGCGCCAACCAAGGCAACGGCGCCTGCGCCGCGCTGGCTGAAGGGCTTGTTCGCCTTGTCAGCAGCGGTTCTCGCGACCACAATTTACTTCCTGCTGCGAACAGGGCCGTAGAGAGAAGAGGGGATGAGTTTAGGCGTGTTAGGTATGGACGATTGGCTGAGCGATCTGCTTAAATTAGCCCAGCAGGAGCAGCTGTGGCATCCGGGCGATACGGTCGTTGTCGCTGTATCCGGCGGACCAGATTCGATGGCGCTGCTCCATATGCTTTACAGGCTGGCAGTGCCAGAGCGCCTTGGCTTAGTGGCCGCGCATGTCGACCACGGCTTCCGAGGGGAGGAGTCGGCGCGAGAAGCTGAGTCCGTCCGGCAGTACGCGGCAGCGCTTGGCATTGCCTGCGAAACGGTGAAATTCAATTTGCCTGCTTATATAGAAGAAACACGAATGAACGCACAGGCGGCGGCACGGGAGAAGCGCTATGCGTTCTTGCATCAAGTGGCCGCCGATTACCGGGCAGCGCGCATTGCGCTTGCCCATCACGCCGACGACCAGGCGGAGACGGTGCTCATGCGCATGATACGCGGAACAGGCCCAGGAGGCCTTGCCGGCATGGCGTTGAAACGATCCGAAAAAAACGTGGAACTTATTCGTCCTCTTTTGCGTACATACAAGGCAGACATCCTGCGCTACTGTGAACAGTGGGCGGTGCCTTACAGCCACGATAGCAGCAACGGACAGAAGTACTATACTCGCAACGTCGTCCGGTTAGAGGTACTGCCGTATTTAGCGTCGTTTAACCCCCAGATCGCCCAGTCGCTCGTTCGACTGTCAGAGCTTGCAGCGGCCGAGGATGACTGGCTGGAGCAAGAAACAAGGGCGGTATTTGAGCGCTATACGACGAAGCTGCGCGATGGATGCCAATTAAACCGCAAAGCGCTGCTTGGCTTGCATGTCGCTTTACAAAGGAGATTGATTAAACTAATATTGAGTTATATTGGCTTGGAAACGGAAACCACTTCATTCGATAGCGTAGAGACGATCAGGCTTGCGGCCACGGAAGGCGCAGCATCGACGTGGAGCTTCGATGTTGGCAGCGGTGCAAAGTTTCTGCGTGAGTATGACAATCTCATCTTTATCCGCGAAGATCAGTCTGGGATGTCATCCCGGCAAGGCGGATACGAATATGTTGTCCCGGAAGGCACAGCTGTACTTCCTCTGCTTGAGTCAGAGTGTGAGCTTGCCCTTGAAGAGATCGCTGCGTCGGAGGCTTCAATGCCAACCAGCCAGCTAGAAGCGTTATTCGACGCCGAAGCCCTTCATTACCCGCTCACTGTACGAAATCGCATCCCGGGTGACCGAATGCAAGTGCTTGGTTTAAATGGTACCAAAAAGGTACAAGATATGTTCGTCGATGAACGCATCGCTCCGTCACGCCGTGACGTATTGCCGCTCGTTGTCGACGCCAATGGCTTCGTACTTTGGATACCGGGCATTCGAAGATCAAGACATGCGCAGGTGCAAGAATCGACAAGCCGCGTCATTCGCATGACATTGCGGACAATGTCGGAATTGCCGTAAGCTTCAGCGCCTTGAATAAGATGCTGCAATCCATTCATAAGTATAGGCAAGATACATTTAGGAGGTCCCTTAGTTGCTGAACGACATTCAAGAAGTGCTTTACGACGCAAACCAAATTCAGCAGAAGGTTCAAGAGCTTGGTGATACGCTCAGCCGTGAGTTTGAAGGCCGCAATCCGCTCGTAATCTGCGTGCTTAAAGGCGCATTTATTTTTATGGCTGATTTGGTTAAGACTGTTACTATCCCGCTGGAAATCGACTTTATGGCGGTATCGAGCTATGGCGCATCGACTAAAACAAGCGGTGTAGTCAAAATCATTAAGGACCTTGACGCATCCGTGCAGGGCCGGGATGTAATTATTGTCGAAGATATTATCGACAGTGGACTTACACTCAGCTATCTCATTGATGTGCTGGAGCGCCGTAATTCCAAGTCCATCACGCTCGTGACGCTGTTTGATAAGCCGTCCGGCCGTAAAGTGGAATTGGATGCGGATTATAAAGGTTTTGTACTGCCAGACGCATTCGTCGTCGGCTACGGGCTGGATTATGCGGAGCGATACCGCAACTTGCCGATTATCGGCATCCTGAAGCCCGAGGTTTACGAGAAGTAAACGCAAAGCAAGCAGGCTCGCCATGTATGACGGGCTCCCGCCTAGCGTGGGAGCTTCTCGTGCAAGGTCATCTTATTTTTTCGCGTCTTGAGAGGAGGTAGGGGATGAATCGGATCATCCGTAATACTGGCTTTTATTTGATTATTTTTTTGGTGACCGTCGGGATCTTCCAATTTATTAGCAGCCAAAATGACTCCACCACAGAAATCACTTACGATCAATTTAGAAAAGAGCTGGCGGGTAACAACATCAACCAGCTGGAGCTGCAATTTGACAATTACTCCTATCTAATTACCGGTGAATACAAGACCAAACCGGAAAAGGCGGATTCAGCCCAATTCTACACACATACCAGCGTTGAGGAATATGTCGTCAAAGAAATAACTGACGCACAGTCGACGAATGGCTTTAAGATGGAAGTTAAGCCTATGGAAGGCCAAAGCATCTGGCTCACCTTCTTGACATCCATTATCCCGTTTGTCATTATCTTCATTCTGTTCTTCTTCCTGATAAATCAGGCGCAGGGCGGCGGCGGCAAAGTGATGAACTTCGGCAAGAGCCGTGCCCGTCTTTATAATGAAGAGAAGAAGCGCGTGACATTCGAGGATGTTGCGGGTGCTGACGAAGAGAAGCAAGAGCTCATTGAGGTTGTAGAGTTCTTGAAGGATCCACGCAAGTTTGCTGCTGTCGGTGCGCGTATTCCGAAAGGGGTACTGCTCGTAGGTCCTCCTGGTACCGGTAAAACATTGCTTGCGCGTGCTGTTGCAGGCGAAGCAGGCGTTCCGTTCTTCAGCATTTCCGGTTCGGACTTCGTTGAAATGTTCGTCGGTGTCGGTGCTTCCCGTGTTCGTGACTTGTTTGAGAATGCGAAGAAGAACGCTCCTTGTATTATCTTTATCGACGAGATTGACGCAGTGGGTCGTCAGCGCGGCGCCGGTCTAGGCGGCGGGCATGATGAGCGCGAACAAACGCTCAACCAACTCCTCGTTGAAATGGACGGCTTCGGCGCGAACGAAGGTATCATCATCGTTGCTGCTACGAACCGCCCTGACATTCTTGACCCTGCCTTGCTCCGTCCAGGCCGTTTCGACCGTCAAATTACGGTTGACCGCCCAGACGTGAAAGGCCGCGAAGCGGTATTGAAAGTACATGCACGCAACAAGCCGTTTGCCAAAGACGTGAAGCTTGATGTCATTGCCAAGCGTACAACAGGCTTTACAGGCGCGGATCTCGAGAACCTGCTGAACGAAGCAGCGCTTCTTGCCGCTCGCCGCAACAAGAAAGAAATTGCGATGTCCGAGGTTGACGAAGCAATCGACCGCGTTATCGTTGGTACAGAGAAGCGCAGCCGCGTTATCAGCGACCGTGAGAAGCGGATTGTCGCTTACCACGAAGCAGGTCACACGATTGCGGGCTACTTCCTGGAGCACGCCGACCAAGTACACAAAGTAACGATTATCCCGCGCGGACGCGCAGGCGGATACGTCATCATGCTTCCTAAGGATGGCGACCGCATGCTAACGACGAAGCAGGAATTGCTCGATAAAGTAACGGGTCTCCTTGCTGGTCGCGTAGCCGAGGAAATTTACATCGGCGAGATCGGTACTGGTGCATACAGCGACTTTAAACAAGCGACGAGCATCGTCCGTGCCATGATTATGGAATACGGCATGAGCGATAAGCTTGGACCGATGCAGTTCGGCAGCAGCTCGCAAGGTCAAGTTTTCCTCGGCCGCGATATCGGACATGAGCAGAATTATTCCGATTCGATCGCATACGAGATTGATCAAGAGATGCAGAACATCATCCAATCCTGTTATGCACGTGCGAAGCAGGTTCTCACGGAGAAGAGCAAAGAAATGCATCTTATTGCACAGACGCTTCTCACTGAAGAAACACTCGAGCTTGAGCAGATCAAACGCCTCATTGAGGGCGGTTCTGTGGAAGGCGGCGAGGGCGAGAGCACTTCATCCGCAGTGATGGAGCCGAAAGCTGAGCCGATTATCGATACAATCGGCGGCGTGAAGGTACGCATCGGCTCGAAGGACGCTAGCGAGATTACACCGCCGGCACTTGATTCGGATAATGGAAACAATGACGATGATGGCAACGGAACACCGCCACAATCATAAGGTTAAGAGGTAAAAGCTGTCCGCAAGCAGGCAACTGCGCGGGCAGCTTTTTCTTTTTTTTAAAGTTGCTGTGATAATTTACGAAAAGAATAGGTATCATCGTGCTGTGCTTCTATTTCCCCTTGAAACGGTGGCTCTTGCCTTTAGAGGGCGGTGGGTGGCGTTTACAGTTGGTTGACAGCATACCATACCTTGTGTAAATTAAATGTTAATTACTAATAAAGTAAGCGCGAATCAAGGGGCAGAATGCATGGGCAAACTACAGAAGAACGCCATGCAGTTTTACTGTTATTCTCAATAAATTAGGTGAACGAACAACCAAGTTTGTGCATCTGTTCACAAAGTTAGTGAAAAGAGGGGAATTTACCATGGAAGCATTGGCTCTCGAGCGGAAAGCGGAGCAAAACCGCGAACTGCGGGAACGTTTGATGCAACTGAAGAAAGAGCGTAACGCAATTATACTTGCACATTATTATCAGCGAGATGAAATTCAAGAGGTGGCGGACTTCCGCGGAGACTCGTTCCTACTTGCACAGAAAGCAGCAGAGACCGATGCAGATGTCATCGTATTCTGTGGCGTTCATTTTATGGGCGAGAGCGCGAAGATTCTGGCACCGAACAAGACGGTCATTATTCCAGATGAGCGTGCCGGCTGTCCGATGGCGGACATGGTCAATGTTGACGGCTTGCGTAAGCTGAAGGCGCAGCACCCGAACGCAAAAGTAGTTACGTACATTAACTCGTCGGCGGAGGTTAAAGCAGAGACGGATATTTGCTGTACTTCGGCGAATGCGGTACGTGTCGTGAACTCGGTCGATGCCGATGAGATCATCTGGGTACCGGATAAGAATCTCGGTCACTATGTGCAGCAGAAGACCGACAAGAAGATGATTCTCTGGGAGGGCTACTGCAACACGCATGACATGTTGACTGTTAAAGATGTTGAAGAAATGAAAGCAAAGTACCCGAACGCTCAATTCGTCGTTCACCCGGAATGCCGTCCTGAAGTTGTGGAGCTTGGCGATTTCGTTGGCAGTACAACCGCTATTATTAAATATTGTAAAGAATCCGATTGCCAGGAATTCATCGTCGGTACGGAAGACGGAACTGGTTATCAGCTACGTCTCGACAGCCCGAACAAGACCTTCCATTTTGCAACGAAATATTTGGTTTGCCCGAACATGAAAGTAAACAATTTGAAGAAGCTTGTTAAATGCCTGGAAACGATGCAGCCGCAAATTTATGTTCCTGAAGAAGTCGCAAGCAAAGCCCGTTTATCCCTGGAGCGCATGTTACAAGTGAAGTAGCATGCGCTACTCTCTTTCCGCACAAACCGCAGAGAGGATAGCTGCCATTATGATTCCACGTTATTTAGTTGATACCCAGTTGGAAGGGCTGCCAGTCATTCATAAAGACGTCATTGTGATCGGGGCCGGCATTGCCGGTCTTTTTACCGCAATCAAAGCAAGTGAAACGAATGACGTCCTCATGATTACGAAGAAGTCCCTCATGGACAGCAATACACGTTATGCACAAGGTGGCATTGCTGCAGTGTTCTCAGAGGATGACTCGCCTGCTTATCACCGTCAAGATACGCTGATTGCAGGTGCGGGTCTTTGTTTGAATGAAGCGGTGGATGCGCTCGTGCACGAAGGACCGCAGGGTGTACAGGATCTCATTCGAATGGGCACGCAATTCGACCAAGAGAATGGCGAGTTTGCATTGACGAAGGAAGGGGCGCACAGCCAGCGCCGTATCTTACATGCCAACGGCGATGCAACGGGCTTTGAGATTGTCCGTGCTCTGTCGGAGAAGGCGATCGCGAATCCTAGAATTAGCGTTTGGGATGACCACTTTGTCATTGATTTGATTACAGATAACGGTGTTTGTTGTGGAGTGCTTGTGCAGAAGCCGGACGGACAACGTTTGTTCATTCGTGGCAAAGCGACTATTCTTTGCTCCGGTGGAGCTGGACAGCTATATCGTTATACAACAAACCCAGAGATTGCAACCGCTGACGGCATTGCCATGGCTTACCGAGCGGGCGCTTACATACAAGATGTCGAGTTTATTCAGTTTCATCCGACTTCACTTTGTTATCCAGGCGCACCGCGCTTTCTTATTTCAGAGGCAGTTCGCGGCGAAGGTGCCATACTGCGTAATATCAGAGGAGAGCGCTTCATGGAGAAATACCATGAGCAGCTTGAGCTTGCGCCACGTGACGTGGTTGCGCGTGCGATACTTAGCGAGATCGAAGCGACGAAGTCGACCTTCGTCTATCTCGATGTCACGCATGAACCGGCAGAGATGGTGAGGCATCGCTTCCCTAATATTTATGAGTTCTGTCTCAATTACGGCCTTGATCTGACTACGGATTGGATTCCAGTCGCGCCTGCGGCGCATTATATGATGGGTGGAGTCAAAACCGATCTGAACGGCGAAACGAATCTCGCTCGTCTGTTCGCTTGCGGCGAGTGCTCGTCCACGGGCGTTCACGGTGCTAACCGGCTCGCGAGCAACTCGCTATCGGAAGCGATTGTATTCGGCCGCCGCATCGTGGAACGAATCAATGCGCTCACGCCGTTGGAAGGCCATGAGCATGTGCACATGGAGTCCCAGGGCCGGAGTGAGGCACCAATTCAAGCGGTTGTTGAGAAGCGACTGAAGCTGCAGAAGCTGATGGTGCGCTACGTAGGGCTGCGCCGCAGTGCGAACGGGCTGAACAAAGGACTGGACGAGCTGAAGAGACTTCGTTCAATCTTCACCTCGGTCATTACGAAGCGCGAAGAATATGAATTTGCCAATTTGCTGACCTGTGCGCTGCTGACGGCGCAATCGGCGCTTTCGCGCGAAGAGAGCCGCGGCGCACATAGTCGTGAAGATTTTCCAGAGCGGGATGACCTGCATTGGCGCAAGCATACGGTACTCCACCGGGAGTACGGTTTAACAGAGGAGCGAATTGATCATGTATGAGGCTACACTTGCAGCAGTAGGCGGCGGAAGCGCGGATACGTTGCGGGCACAGATTAAGGCGTGGCTCGCAGAGGATATCGGAACAGGCGACATCACAAGCTGGGCGACCATTCCTGCGGGCAACCGCTCGAAAGCGGTTATTCATGTGAAAGAGGCGGGCGTGCTCGCGGGTATGCCGATTGCAGCTCTCGTGTTCGACGTTGTCGATCCGTCGCTCACGTTCCGTCCGCTTGCTGCTGACGGAGATGCCGTGGAGAAAGGAACTGTGTTGGCTGAGGTTGAAGGCAGCACGCATAGCATATTGACAGGAGAGCGGCTTGCGCTCAATCTGCTGCAGCGTCTATCCGGCGTTGCTACGAAGACCCGTGCTTTCGTGAGCGCGATTGAAGGGCTGACTACGCGCCTTGTTGATACGCGCAAGACAACGCCAGGCCACAGACTGTTGGAGAAGTACGCCGTTCGTGTGGGCGGCGGACATAACCATCGTTTCGGCTTGTACGACGCCGTTATGATTAAGGACAACCACATTAAGGGCTCCGGCGGTATTACCGGTGCCGTGAAGGCAGCACGCCATGCGATTCCACATACGATGAAGATCGAGGTTGAGACGGAATCGCTCGAGCAAGTGGGAGAAGCACTCGCTTGCGGGAGCGACATCATTATGCTCGACAATATGCCGAATGACTTGATGCGCGAAGCGGTGAAGCAGATTAAAGCTCACTCGCCGCATGTGATCGTTGAAGCTTCCGGTGGCGTTAATTTGACGACCATTCGTTCGATCGCGGAATGCGGCGTTGATGTCATCTCGGTAGGCGGCCTTACTTATTCGTTCCAGTCGCTCGACATTAGTCTGGACTTGAACGGCAAGAAAGGAGGCGCGTAAGGCGATGATCGTTGTTGTCGACGTTGGGAATACGAACATTGTGCTTGGGATCTATGAAGCGAAGAAGCTGGTCTATCACTGGCGACTGAGCACGAATCGTTCGGCTACTGTAGATGAATACGGCATTATGATTCACAACCTGTTCCAGATTGCAGACGTGAAGCTGGATCAGATCGACGGTGTCATCATCTCCTCGGTCGTACCGCCGCTTATGCGGACGCTAGAACAGCTGTGCCAGAAGTATCTACGCAAATCACCGCTCATCGTAGGACCCGGCATTAAGACCGGCCTTAACATTCGTTACGAAAATCCGCGCGAGGTGGGGGCGGATCGTATCGTCAACTCTATCGCGGGCATTGAGAAATATGGCGCGCCGCTCATTATCGTCGATTTCGGCACTGCGACGACGTTCGATTATATCGACGTGAGCGGGGACTATCTCGGCGGTGCTATTGTGCCGGGCATCGGCATTTCCACCGAAGCGCTCTATCAGCGTGCGGCGAAGCTACCGCGAATAGAGCTTGTGAAGCCGAAGAGCGTCATCGGACGCAATCCGGTTACATCCATGCAAGCGGGCATTATTTTTGGCTATGCCGGTCAAGTGGACGGTATTGTTGGACGTATTCGCAAGGAGTTCAATGTAGAGCCGCGCGTCATCGCAACAGGCGGCTTAGCTGACCTGATCGCAGCTGAGTCGGAGACGATTGAGGAAGTCGATCCACTACTGACGCTGGAAGGGTTGCGTATTATTTACGAACGCAATCAAGAATAGGAATGGACGAGCTGGCCTTTAAGCGGCCGGCTTTACGTTTTAGGAGGATCTTTAAATGTCAGGAACACATGATTATTTAGTGCGCGGCACTGCCTGGAACGGGCAGCTGCGTGTTTTTGCAGTTAGAACAACTGTACTTGTTGAAGAATTGCGGGGACGTCACCAAACGTTACCGACGACGACAGCGGCGCTTGGCCGTACAGCTACGGCAGGCGCGATGATGGGTGCAATGCTTAAAGGCACGGAAAAGCTGACAATTCAAGTCAAAGGTGATGGACCTGTTGGTTCAATCGTTGTGGATGCGAATGCCGAAGGGCATGTGAGAGGTTATGTTGATAACCCGCAGGTGCAGCTTCCGACTAACGAGCTCGGCAAGCTTGATGTTGCAGGCGCGGTCGGCCGAACTGGCTACATTCACATTATCAAAGATATGGGCCTTAAAGAGCCGTACCGTGGCAGCATTCCGATTGTGTCAGGCGAGTTGGCGGAAGATTTCACGTATTATTTTGCCAAATCAGAACAGACGCCTTCGGTTGTGGGACTAAGCGTACTCGTTGACGAATATGGTACTGTCATTAGCGCAGGCGGTTTTATTGTGCAAGTGCTGCCGGGCATTTCCGATGAAGATCTGTCGAAGCTCGAGCAAGCGATCTCCGCACTGCCGCCGATTTCGTCGCTGCTTAGCCAAGGGGAGACCCCGGAGAGTTTGCTTCGCAATGTCGTAGGCGATGATATAAACCTGATGGATGAGCTGAATATTGCTTTTGAGTGTCTATGCTCAAAGGAACGCGTCGAGCGGACACTGATCAGCTTGGGCGAGCCTGAAATTAAACGGCTGATTGAAGATGATGGCCAAGCTGAAGTGGTATGTCATTTCTGCAACGAGACGTATACGTTTGATAGTTCGCAGATGGAGATGCTGCTAGAACAGGCAAAGCCGAAACCGATTCAATAATCGAAAGGCGTTAAGCGCAAATGTTGAAGAAAGACCGGGTACTGAGGAGCATTGTGCTGCTTCAGGCTGTATGTATGATTATTATGGCGATTGTCGTTGTTTTCCGGGTTCTGCTCCCGCCCAAGACAGTACCGCAGACAGAGGTTGACGGCGGGCAGCTGCAAGGGAGCACGCCGTCATCGGCGGAAGAGCCGATTGCGGCGAAAGTCGGCAGCGAGCAGATTACAGTGAAGCAGCTCAATGAGCAGCTTCGTAAGCAGTATGGCGATCAGCTCCTGCGGACGCTCATGGTGCGTGCAGCCACCAAGCTCGAAGCGGATGCCTACGGCCTGCAAGTGACAGATCAGGAAATCGACGATGAGCTGGCGGCGTTGATGGAAGGCTATGAGGATGAGCAGCATTATTATGATGCCATGAAGGAACAGCTTGGCTTAACGCGGGAAGCCCTCCATGAAGACACGATGTACCGGCTGCTGCTCGAGAAGGTAGCAGTCCGTTCGGTGGATGTCACCGATGCGGAGATCGATGCTTATATAGCGGATAATAAAGAGCAATATGCGGCACGGACGCAATTGCATTTGGCCTGGATCGTAGTCCCGGACACGAAATCGGCGGACGATATACTGGATAAGCTTGCAGGCGGCGAAGATTTTGCCCTGATGGCTCGTACGTATTCAGTGGATACGGATACGGCGGAGAGCGGCGGCGATCTTGGCTTTATTGACGCAGATGATCCGTTCGCCGATCAGGCAATGCTTGAAGCGGCTGGTCAGCTAGGTGTCGGTGAAGTGAGCGGTCCAATTGCAGTCGAGAGCGGGCAAGCAATCATCCAACTGCTAGAGAAGAAGACCGAAGAGGAAATGAGCGGCAGTCGACAGCGAGAACAAGCGCGGAAGGACATTGCATTGTCCAAGCTGAATGGGCTTCGTCCGTTCGAGGATCAACTTCTTCAGAAGTATGATGCAAAAACGGTACAGCCATAATCATTTCTTATTGATACGATAAGGACTTTTGAATGAACCAGGCTATTGACAACTAATGGGTTTGGTTGGTAAGATGTAAGTAATACCAACTGAATTAGTCGGAATAAGGAGGAGCACATTTCATGGCTAGAATTGTACAGAGCGTGACTGAGCTTATTGGGGATACACCGCTTGTTCGTTTGAACCGTTTGGTACCAGAGGACAGCGCAGAAATTTACGTGAAACTGGAGTACCAGAACCCAGGTGCAAGCGTTAAGGACCGAATCGCAATCAGCATGATTGAAGTTGCTGAACAAGATGGAAGCCTGAAGCCTGGCGACACAATCGTTGAACCAACAAGCGGCAACACAGGTATCGGCCTTGCAATGGTTGCTGCTGCTAAAGGATATAAATCCATTCTCGTTATGCCAGAAACAATGAGCGTTGAGCGCCGCAACTTGCTTCGCGCTTATGGCGCAGAGCTGGTGCTTACACCTGGAGCGGAAGGCATGAACGGTGCAGTTCGCCGTGCAGAAGAGCTGGCAGCGCAGAATCCGAATTACTTCATTCCACAACAATTCAAGAACCAAGCGAACGTGAAGATCCACCGCGAAACGACAGGCCCAGAAATCGTAGAAGCGATTAACTCGCTTGATGGCAAGCTGGATGCATTCGTAGCGGGTATTGGTACAGGCGGTACGATTTCCGGTGCAGGCGAAGTGTTGAAACAGAACTTCCCAGGCATTAAGATCGTAGCGGTTGAGCCAGCTGCTTCTCCGCTTCTCTCTGGCGGTAACCCAGGCGGCCATAAGATCCAAGGTATCGGCGCCAACTTCATTCCGGACATTCTGAACCGTGAGATTTATGATCAAGTCATCACGATTGAGAACGAGGAAGCGTTTGAAACGGCTCGCCGTGCAGCGAAAGAAGAAGGTATCCTTTGCGGTATTTCTTCCGGCGCAGCAATCTTCGCAGCACTTAAGGTGGCGAAAGAGCTTGGCAAAGGCAAGCGTGTAGTTGCAATCGTTCCTTCGAACGGCGAACGTTATTTGTCCACGCCACTGTTCAACTTCGAGAACTAATACGAAGGCTGTCAGCAGCCTGCAATTCATCATAACCCGTGTAGTGCGCCGATAATGGCTGCATCTACATGGGTTAATTTTATTTTGCAAGAGTCTAACTGGAGAATGAAGGAATTAAACAATGGAATCTCATATTCCGATAACAAACAGTAAGGCGTTTAGATGAAGGAGTGCTAGCATGGAGAACAACTCCCGTCCACTGATCGAGAACATTAAGCTGGTCATTTGGGACCTGGATGAGACCTTTTGGAAAGGCACTTTAAGTGAAGAGGGAATTGTAATCATTCCGGAGCATGTCGAGATCGTGAAGCAGCTTACGGACAGAGGAATTATGAACTCGATTTGCTCTAAAAATAATTTTGAGGATACCAGGAAGGCAATGGAAGAACTGTCGATATGGGACCTATTTATATTTCCTGAGATTGCTTTTATACCGAAGGGGCCTCTTGTCAAAAAGATCATTGAAAGAGCCCAGCTGCAGCCGGCGCATGTGCTATTCATTGATGATAATTCCGGTAATCGTGAAGAGATTAGCTATTACTTGCCGGGCATTCAAGTCATGGAGCCTGAGCAAATTCGTGATTTATTGAATCAGCCCACGCTTCAAGGCAAGCTCGATCTTAAGCGCACCAGGCTGCAGCATTATAAAAATTTAGAATTGCGAGCTAAGGATTATGAGGGATATAGTTCGAACGAGGAGTTCCTCATCCAGTCTAATATTAGGGTCGCTATTAATCATAATTGTGAAGCAGATTTAGAAAGAATCCATGAAATGGTGCATCGGACAAACCAATTAAACTACACGAAAAACCGGATGGCTAGACAAGAGCTGCTTGAATTGATCCGAGATTCATCCGTGCAGACTGCTTGTGTTCATGTTAAAGACAATTACGGGGATTATGGCCTCGTCGGCTTTTATGCGATTCAACATCAAAAATGTATTCATTTCTTATTTTCTTGCCGCGTTTTAAACATTGGCGTTGAACAATGGCTTTATGCGAAGCTGAATTATCCTTCGGTCACCATTGAAGGACAAGTAGCGACAGCGCTGCAGCCAGCCGTATTTCTAAGCTGGATACAGGAAGAACAGTATGTTGGTACGCACCAAACTTCAGGTGCAGCTAACGATAACGCTCAATTAACGTGTTTCTTACGTGGTGGTTGCGACTTAAGTCAGATCGCCCATTATTTGAAGCACGCAGGTTACTCCATAAAAACGGAGTTTAATTATGTATCTGAACGCGGCTTTAATATGCATCGGGACCATACGATGATTCTGCGTCAGTTCTTTTCCCTCCCACAAGAGAAGAAGGAATATCTCATCGAACATATCCCTTTTTATGATAAAAAGATATTTGAAACCAAGTTGAATGAGATCAATTACGATTTCTTCGTCTATAGTGTGCTAATGGATTATTCGTTAGGCATCTATCGCCATAAAATAGATCCGGAACTTCGGATAGCGGTATGGGACTTTAATTTGCCGCTCACGGAAACCTCTTCCTGGGAGCGTATCATTGAGATGCAGCAAGGAAGAATAACGCAGTCATTTCTGGAATGGTTTGCTGATCATTTTTATTTCGAAGGTCCTTACTCTGAACAGGAGTTCCGGGAAAGCCTGACGTGGCTACTAAACCAAACACCGGCTCATGTGCCGATTATTTTCCTAAATGGCAGTGAAGTCGAGAAGGAGCATGAGTGGGAAATTAATCGGCATTTGCACCATCGCTCAATGAATGCAGTCCTCGAAAGCTTTGCGGAGCAGAATGAACGAGTCCAAGTCGTAGATGTACGTAATTACGTGAAAAACTCATCAGATGTAACTAATAATATCAGGCATTATCTGCGTGAAACCTATAAAGACATTTCCAAGGACATTATTCATTGCTTCGAGACAAGTAAGGAAGCGGCAGGAGCACTAATCGGATAACCGTTCCAGGTCCCTTAAGAAGCGATCTTCTTTATTGCTGCTCACCAGCGTGACCCTTTCCTTTTTCGTGCAATTTCGGTATACTAGCTTCCAAACAAAGAGCGGTGATTGCAGTGGGCAGCTTTTCTTCATACGTCCGTTGTGTATCAAGAGACTCTTATGATCGGTTGGAAGTGGAGGGGCTGCAATAGTGCAACGGACAGCCTTTAAGGATTGGTTAACTTGGCGAGAGCAGGGCTACAACTCGCTGCCGCTTATTGCGAAGCGTCCTCTTATAGGCGGTGAAGGGCGTCCTGCGTCGTGGGAGCGTGCATGGAAGTCGGCGGGTAAGAACTTCGGTTCAGGCTCGCCGTATGCTTTCGTACTGGAGAGCGGTAAGGATGGGCGATATACATACCTCGGATTAAGTCCGGCTTCCGTCATTCGCGGCAAGGATCTCGAGGCTGAAGCGGTCAATATCGCCGACGGCGCGAAGACTACCTACAGCGCGAAGCCGCTCGAAGCGGTGCGCAGCTGGATGGGCGAACGCAGGGCGCCGCGTGTACCGGATGCTCCGAAGTGGACTGGCGGCTGCGTGGGCTTCTGGAGCTACGACGTCATCCGAACGATTGAGCGTCTGCCAGAACTGGCGTCCGACGATCTCGGGCTACCGGATTATCTGTTTATGCGCATGGATGAGCTATGGGTCGTGGATCATGAGGAAGATCATCTCTACATCTCGGTACATACCGCTATCACAGGCAATGAACCGGTCTCGCAGCTGGAAGTACTCTATGCAGCCGCTTGCGAGAGCGTAGAGCGGCTATCCGCGCACTGGTCGCAGCTTATGGGCGGAGCGGCAGCTGAGCAGGACGAGGCGCTGAAGCGCTCACGCGCCCGCTTAATGGAAGATCACACGCTGCAGATTGACGTTGAAGCAGTGGACGGCATCGAGTCTCCTTTTGCCAAGGAGGCGTACAAGGCGGCGGTTGAGCGCATCCGGGGCTATATCGCGGCTGGTGACGTGTTCCAGGTGAACCTCTCGCAGCGACAAAGCCGCAAAGTGAAGACGAGTCCCGAGGAGCTGTATGAGTGGCTGCGGCTCTTCAATCCATCGCCGTATATGGGCTATCTGAGCTGTCCGGACTTTCAACTCGTCTCGGCTTCGCCGGAGCTGCTCGTTGAGCTGCAGAACGGCAAGCTCGCGACGCGCCCCATTGCCGGAACCCGCAGGCGCGGACGGACGGAGGAAGAAGACCTTCGGATGGCCGAAGAACTGAGCAGCAACGAGAAGGAGCGGGCGGAGCATATCATGCTCGTCGATCTGGAGCGCAATGATCTCGGTCGTATCTCCAAGTTTGGCTCCGTGCATGTCGAAGAGCTGATGGTCATCGAGTATTATAGCCACGTCATGCATCTGGTCTCCCAAGTGGAAGGCACGATCGCCGAAGGCAAAGATGCTTACGATGTCATTGGAGCGACCTTCCCGGGCGGCACCATTACAGGCGCGCCGAAGATTCGCACGATGGAGATCATCGAGGAACTTGAGCCGACAAGACGCGGTCCATATACCGGATCGCTCGGATGGATTGACTATAATGGGGATATGGAATTTAATATTATTATTAGAACGATGCTGGTGAAGGACGAAGTCGTTCATATTCAGGCCGGAGCGGGTATTGTCATTGATTCCGAGCCAGAGCGCGAATACCGCGAGTCGCTGAGCAAGGCGAAAGCGTTGTGGAAGGCTATTCAATATAGCGAGCAATGGGCGGAACAGAGCCGCGTCTAATCGAACGATGTATTTTCCAAAAGGGGGAAACGCAAATGATATTGGTCATCGATAACTACGACTCATTTACGTACAACTTGGTGCAGTACCTTGGCGAGCTGGGAGAGGAGATTGTCGTCAAGCGTAACGATGAAATCAGCTTGGATGGTATTGCCGCGCTTGCTCCGGATCATATTCTGATCTCGCCAGGGCCATGCAGCCCGAACGAAGCGGGCATTAGCCTTGCTCTGATCGAGCGGTTCAAGGGCATTATCCCAATCTTTGGCGTATGCCTTGGTCATCAAGCGATTGGACAAGCGTTCGGCGGCGACGTCGTTCGCGCAGAGAAGCTGATGCATGGCAAGACCTCGCAGATTCATCATGACGGACGTACGATTTTTGAAGGTATCCCTTCACCTTATACGGCAACTAGATATCATTCGCTAATTGTCAAAAAAGAAACACTCCCGGACTGCCTCGAAATTAGCGCAGAGACGGAAGAAGGCGAAATTATGGGACTGCGCCACAAAGAGTACATGATCGAAGGTGTTCAATTCCATCCCGAATCAATCATTACTGAGAACGGACATAAGCTGCTTCGCAATTTCCTGAACATGCGGGCAGGCGCTGTACGATGAACATCGGTTGGAATGGCAGCATCATTCGTCAGGAGGAAGCCGTGATCTCGGTTTACGATCACGGTTTTTTGTATGGAATGGGGCTGTTCGAGACGTTCCGTACATACGGAGGCAAGCCGTACTTATTGCAGCGGCATCTGGAGCGTTTGGCTCGAGGGTGCGAGTCGCTAGGCATCTGTAACAGCGGGTGGTTGAGCGAAAATGTACTCACTGCTTGGCTTCATCAGTTGATGGAAGCCAACAGTCTGACAGATGCTTATGTTCGCCTTACGGTTACAGCCGGAGAGGATATTCTCGGTCTTCCCTCAGGCAACTACGAGAAGCCGAATACGCTGCTCATGGTCAAATCGCTCCCTGGGCCGAACCCCTCCCTTTATCAGAATGGACGCGAGCTGGCGCTACTGAGTACGAAGAGGAACACGCCTGAAGGCGAGGTGCGATTGAAATCGCTGCATTATATGAATAATATTATTGCGAAGCGAGAATTGGCGGCTAGTGGCGCGCCTGCCGGAGCAGAGGGACTTATGCTGACTAAGGAAGGCCATCTAGCTGAAGGCATTGTGAGCAACTTGTTTTTTGTTCGCGGCGGCCGACTCTACACGCCTTCAATTGAGACGGGCATCCTGCCGGGAGTGACGCGCGGACGTGTACTGGAGCTGGCACCAGGAAATCGAAGCGCCGGTATCGTAGCAGAGGTGAAGGAAGGCTTCTACAGTTGGTCGGAGCTAATAGAAGCGGATGAAGTGTTTATTACGAACTCCATTCAAGAGCTCGTACCAGTCACCCGCTTACGAGATCTGACAGGCACGAGCAAAATGATAGGCAATGGACAAGCAGGGCCGCTCACGACTGAGCTGCTGGCTGCTTACCGGGAGGATACAGAGCGATGATCAACTCAATACAAAATATAAATACGAGCACGATGAGTAAGTGGCCATTCCAAAGGTCGTACACCTTTCCGGATGGCGTGAAGCTCGAGCTAGGCTCGCGGACACTGCTCATGGGGATTCTCAATATAACACCAGACTCGTTCACAGACGGCGGACTCTACAATGAAGTCGAAGCAGCGGTTCGCCATGCACGCGAGCTGGCTGCTGAAGGGGCCGATATCATTGATATCGGCGGGGAGTCAACGCGACCGGGCTTTGCTCCCGTCCCGCTCGAAGAAGAACTGAAGCGCGTCATTCCGGTCATTCGGGCAATTCGCGAAGCGTTGCCGGAGATGACGCTCTCCATCGATACATACAAGGCAGAGACTGCGCGTCAAGCGCTCGAAGCTGGTGCCCATATCATTAATGATATCTGGGGACTCAAGGGAGATGCGAAGATGGCGGAAGTTGCAGCGACATTGGGTTGCCCAGTCATCATTAGTCATAATCGGCAAGAGCCCAATTATTCGGATCTCGTAACGGACGTCATTAGGGATCTTCGTGAAAGCATTGCAATCGCGAAGCAGGCCGGCGTTGCAGATGAAGCGATCTGGCTAGATCCTGGCATCGGTTTTGCAAAAACATACGACGATAACATCGCGCTTATGGGACAGCTCGACCGTCTAGTTGAGGAAGGCTATCCGGTGCTTCTTGGCACCTCGCGCAAGAAGTTCATTCGCGAGACGCTGCAGCTGGATACCGCTGAGCTCGGTTACGGCACTGCCGCAACGACGGCGCTTGGCATCGCGCAGGGCTGCCAGATCGTTCGCGTTCACGATGTGCAAGACAACAAGCGAACGGCTTTAATGAGCGATGCGGTTGTGTATCGCACTCGCGGACTAAATCGCATCTAAGCGAAGTTTGCCAAAGGAATGGAGGGATTCACGAAGATGGATAAGATGACGCTGAAAGGAATGCGTTTCTTCGGCTACCATGGCGTATTTCCAGAGGAGAACCGATTGGGCCAGCAGTTTTATGTCGATTTGTCGCTGCAGATGGACTTGTCCGCTGCGGCAGAAACAGATGAGCTTGACCACACAATCAACTATGCCGACATTCACGCCCTGGTGAAGACAATTGTCGAAGGTCCGCCATTTAAATTGATTGAAGCGTTGGCAGGCAAGATTGCATCGGGTGTGCTAGACGCTTATACTAGTGTAAATGAAGTGACGGTGTCCGTAACGAAGCCGCATCCGCCGTTTGAAATTCATTTTGACGGGGTAACGGTTGAACTTTGCAGAAAGCGGGATGAACATGGAGAGACACGGCCCGCAAGGCTTTAACGACCAGCTTCACCCGGAATGGGTTGAAGCTTATATTGCACTCGGCTCTAATGTAGGCAATCGTGAGAAGCAGTTGCAGGATGCGTTGCAGCTGCTGGATCAGCATCCGGCTATCGAAGTTACGCGTGTATCCGCCATTTATGAAACAGATCCTGTCGGCTATACAGACCAGCCGGCTTTTCTCAATATGGCGGCCGCGCTACGGACGACGCTTGAACCTCTGCAGCTGCTGCATGTCATGCTGGAGATGGAGAAGCTGCTTGGACGCACACGGGATATCCGCTGGGGTCCGCGAACGATCGACCTCGATATGCTGCTGTACGAAGGCGTTGCTCTCGAGGGTGAAGAACTGATGTTACCGCATCCGCGGATGATGGAGCGTTCCTTCGTGCTCGTTCCGCTATATGATGTCATGCAGGACGGACATGTTCTGCAAGATGAAGTGCGTGCTATCGCACAACAAGCGTTATTGGACAGAGGGGAAGGGATTGCGCTATGGAATACGATCAATTGGCAGGGCGCGTCCGCGCATTCCGGAAGCTGAAGGGCTATACCCAGCAGGAGTTGGCTGCGAAGCTGAACGTATCGGTAGCGGTGCTTGGCTCACTAGAGCGAGGAACACGCAAGCCTGATCCGAAGCTGCTCGAGCGGATTTCTGAAACACTAGGTATCAGCTATAGTGAATTGACCGCTGATTACAATAATCAAAACTAAAGTTACTTTTTACAATCAGAAGGGAGTCTGGACGTCCATGCTCAAAATCGGAAACATCGAGATGAAGAATAAAGTCGTGCTGGCGCCGATGGCAGGTGTGTGCAACCCGGCTTTTCGACTGATCGCCAAAGAATTCGGCACAGGCCTTGTTTGCGCGGAGATGGTAAGCGACAAAGCCATTTTGCACGGCAACAAACGCACGCTGGAGATGCTGTATGTTGATGATCGGGAGAAGCCGCTTAGCTTGCAAATATTTGGCGGTGACCGTGAGTCGCTTGTGGAGGCTGCAAAAATTGTCGATAAACAAACGAATGCTGACATTATCGACATTAATATGGGCTGCCCTGTGCCGAAGGTGACAAAATGCGACGCCGGCGCTCGCTGGCTGCTCGACCCTAACAAAATCTACGAGATGGTATCCGCCGTTGTAGACAGCGTTGATAAGCCGGTCACGGTAAAGATGCGGATTGGCTGGGACAGCGAGCATATCTATGCCGTTGAGAATGCACGGGCAGTTGAGCGTGCAGGCGGCAAAGCGGTCAGCGTTCATGGCCGTACAAGAGAGCAGTTGTATACAGGAGTAGCCAATTGGGACATTATAAGGGAAGTTAAGCAATCAGTATCCATTCCTGTCATCGGTAACGGTGATGTGTTCACGCCGGAAGATGCGCGCAAGCTGCTTGATCATACAGGCTGCGACGGCGTTATGATCGGCCGCGGAGCATTGGGTAACCCGTGGATGTTGTACCGTACCATTCACTACTTGACGACAGGTGAACTGTTGCCTGATCCGTCGCCGAGCGAGAAGATGGACGTTGCGATTTTGCACATGGACCGTCTTGTGAAACTGAAGGGCGAAGGTACAGCAGTTCGCGAGATGCGTAAGCATCTGGCTTGGTACTTGAAGGGGCTTCCAGGCGCAGCGCGTGTGAAGGACGTTATTATGGAAGAAACGACACGCGACAAAATGGTGCAGATTTTAGGAGAATATGTCGAATCGCTTGGAGAGCTTGGCGTAGTGCCTGCCACTGCCGATGCCTCCGCATCCACGGATGAAGTTGTTTATCACTGATTACATCGTAAGGAGGAGCCCCAATGACGGGTGCCTCTCGCGTTTCCTGCGGGTAAGCGATTACATTTGCTGTTTGCCTTTCGTTGACATATAGGTTAAGTTGCAATATAATCTTCCAATAACAAACCGACCGCCTGGCGTAATGACAGCTGAATCAGATTCCTGTGCGGTGTCATCAAGAGCCTGCAGCATAATATATTAAATATCAGTGAATTCATACGCGGTATGAAAAAATGGCACACGACAGGAGAAATGGTAACATGAGCGATAAAGAAATTATTCTTACGCAAGATGGTCTGAAGAAGTTGGAAGATGAGCTCGAGACCTTAAAGTCCGTCAAGCGTCGTGAAGTTGCTGAGCGGATCAAAGTGGCCATCGGGTATGGCGATATCAGTGAGAACTCCGAATACGAAGATGCGAAGAATGAACAGGCTTTTATCGAAGGACGTGTTATCACTCTGGAGAAGATGCTTCGCAACGCGCGTATCATCAATAACGATGACATCAATATTGATACGGTAAGCATTGGCTCGATCGTAACGGTTGAAGATTTGGAGTTTGGCGATACGATGGAATATGCAATCGTGGGGACAGCTGAGTCTGATCCTATGAACAACAAAATTTCGAATGAAAGCCCGGTTGGTAAAGCTATTCTCGGCAAGAACAAAGGAACAATCGTTGAAGTAAGCGTACCGGCCGGCATTATTCAATATAAAATCGTTGATATTAAAAAATAACCAGGTGCCTCAAGCGAGAGGGCTGATGCCGTCCACAAGGGTAAAGGCAGACGGTTCGCGGTGAAATATAAGCCAAGAGTATAGAGATAAACTTATACTTTCTTATATTTTGAGAAAGCTTCCTTCGGAAGCTTTTTTCCTCATTATGGGGCTTCCAGGGACTACAAGGAGATGACTAGCGGTGGAGCAAAATACACAAGAGCAAGAACTGAGCGAGCTTCTGCAAATTCGCAGAGACAAGCTGGACCAATTGCGTGGACTCGGAATTGATCCGTTCGGCGGCAAATTCGAGAGGACTCATCATGCCAAAGCTATCGTTGACGCTTATGAGAATGTGAGTAAGGAAGAGCTTGAGGAGCAGGCTATTGAAGTAACAGTCGCTGGCCGTATTATGCAGAAGCGCGGCATGGGTAAAGCAGGATTTGCACATATCCAGGATCTCAGCGGTAAAATCCAAGTTTACGCGCGTAAAGATACTGTAGAGGAATCCCAGTATCAAGCATTTGAACTGCTAGACTTGGGTGATATCATTGGCGTTCGCGGTACGGTCTTCAAGACGAACACGGGCGAAACGTCGATCAAAGCAAAGGAAATAGTGGTTCTAACGAAATCGTTGCTTCCGCTGCCTGAGAAATATCACGGCTTAAAGGACGTAGAACTGCGTTACCGTCAGCGTTATGTAGACCTGATTGTGAACCCGGAAGTACAACAAACGTTCATTTCACGTTCCCGCATCATCCAGTCGATGCGCCGTTACCTCGACGCGCGTGGCTACTTAGAAGTTGAAACGCCAACCTTGCATGCGATTGCAGGCGGCGCGTCTGCTCGTCCATTTATTACGCACCACAATGCCCTTGATATGCAGCTCTATATGCGTATCGCGATTGAGCTTCACTTGAAGCGTCTAATTGTCGGCGGGATGGAGAAAGTGTATGAGATCGGCCGCGTTTATCGTAACGAAGGCATCTCGACACGCCACAACCCTGAGTTTACGATGATTGAATTGTACGAAGCATATGCGGACTATAAAGATATTATGGCTCTAACCGAGTCGCTTATTGCACATATTGCGCAAGAAGTACTTGGAACAACGAAGATCAACTATCAAGGCCAAGAGGTGGATTTGACTGTAGGATGGCGCCGTGTGTCTATGGTCGATCTCGTGAAAGAAGCGACAGGCGTTGACTTCAATCAGCAAATGACGGATGAAGAAGCGCATGCTCATGCCAAGACACACAATGTGAAGGTTGAGCCGCACATGACGTTTGGTCATATCCTTAATGCATTCTTTGAAGAGTTCTGTGAGCATACACTCATTCAGCCTACCTTCGTAACGGGTCACCCAGTTGCGATTTCTCCGCTAGCAAAGAAGAGCGATGTCGATCCACGATTTACAGATCGTTTCGAGCTCTTCGTCGTAGCGCGTGAGCACGCGAATGCGTTCACGGAGCTTAACGATCCTATAGATCAACGCCAACGCTTCGAAGCGCAGTTGGTTGAGAAGGAGCAAGGCAATGACGAAGCGCATGATATGGATGAAGACTTCATCCGTGCGCTGGAGTACGGCATGCCGCCTACAGGTGGTCTTGGTATCGGCATCGATCGTCTGGTTATGCTGCTTACTGATGCTCCATCCATTCGCGATGTACTGTTGTTCCCGCTTATGCGTGAACGTACAGGCGAATAACACTTCGTTATAAGGACCGCCGGAGAGGATTCTCCGGCGGTTTTTGCATTTTTTACGAAGAAAATCAAAAAAAGTTTAAAATAGGGGTTGCAAACCTTTAGGCGGCTATGATATATTAATCAAGTCGCCGCTGAGACATACGGCAGACGAGAGAAAAACAAAGTAATTTGTTCCTTGAAAACTGAACAATGAGCGACCTGTCAAAAGGTCATAAAATACGTCGAAACAACGATCGCCATTTGGTGAAAGTGTTTCTGACGAGCTAGTTTTTTGAATGAGCTAACAAGCAAATTCATTTGGCGCAAATGGCTCTGCCATTTCGCCTATTATGGAGAGTTTGATCCTGGCTCAGGACGAACGCTGGCGGCGTGCCTAATACATGCAAGTCGAGCGGATCTTGTCCTTCGG
>NZ_FOCJ01000027.1 GCF_900110075.1 Paenibacillus sp. OV219 | reverse complement strand
GCTCTATAAGAGGGCAGATGAACGCATGTATAGGATGAAGAAAGATGCTATGCCGCACGTAAAAAAGAAGTCGACCATCTCGGTGGTCGGCCTCTATTATTCTATTGCGCGGTCAGGATTTGTGGACCTTCAGCCGTGATGGCGATCGTATGCTCGTATTGGGCGGCGAGCTTGCGGTCCAGCGTCCGCGCTGTCCAGCCGTCCGGATCGATTGTCATGTAGTAGGTGCCTTCGGTGATCATGGGCTCGATCGTGAACACCATGCCTTCCTTGATGCGGAGGCCTTTGCCGGGCTTGCCGACATGCATATAGTTCGGCTCCTCGTGCAGGTCCCGGCCAATGCCATGCGCGAGAAGGTCGCGCACGACGCCGAAGCCGTTCGATTCGGCATGTCGCTGGATGGCACTGGTTATGTCGCCGAGCCGATTGCCGGGTTGCGCCTGTGCGATGCCGAGGTCAAAGCATTCCTTCGTGACGCGCATCAGCTTCTCAGCCGTCGGCGAGATCTTCCCGACCGCATAGCTCCAGGCCGAATCGCCGAGCCAGCCGTCGAGCTCCGCCACCGTGTCGATCGTCACGATATCGCCCTCCTCAAGTGGCTTGTCGCTAGGGAAGCCATGCGCGATCACGTCGTTGACGGAGGCACAGGTCGCATATTGATAGCCCTTGTAGCCCTTCGTGTAGGGCTTGGCGCCGTGCTTCAAGATAATGTTCTCGAAGATGCGCTCAATCTCGTTCGTCGTGATTCCCGGTTTGATGAGCGGGGCGATCGTGCGATGGCATTCGGCCACCACTTGGCATGCCTTGCGAATGGCTTCGATTTCATGCTTGCTTTTTAAGATGACCATGTTAGTGTCAGGACTCCTTCGTAATAGCTTGAATCGCGAGCTTGGCGATTCGATCGACGTCCAGATCGGAAGTGCCCGCATAGTAGTGCAGCCCGCAGCAGCCAACCAGCACGGCAAACATATGGTTGACGCTGTCGTCTTCGCGCTGGGCGATCGATTGGAGCGGAACGTACAGCCGTTCCATGAATCGTCTCTTGGTGGGGTGCCGATCCTTCTCAGGCAAGCCTGCGTAATGTTCTGCCGCCATTTTGTAGACGAGATATGCGCGGGCATCCGACTGCCACAGCCGGAGCAGCGCCTTACAATACGTCAACAGCTGCCTGTCATCAGGGCTGCCGCCGTAGATGTTTGCCCATTCTGCCAGGGCTTGCTCGCATCGCTCGAAGCCGCTGCCCAGCACATCTTCTATTAATAAATGCCGGTTGGGGTAATAATGGTATACCGTGCCGTAACCGAGCTCGGCCTCGCGGGCGACGTCGCGAATATCAAAGCTGCCGCCCGTGTGGAAGTAGGCGCGCGCGGCGGCGTCCAGGATCTGTTCTCTGCGCTGCATGCGGATGAGCTCATTTTGTTCTTTGGTACGGGGGCACATGGGCGCGTGAACCTCCTTGTATAGACCTGCAAATTTGTCGATATAAAAATAGTAACGCATGAGGCGGGGATATGCAAATTATCTGTTGGCGGCGGTAGCAGCATTAAGCTCCCTCGGTAATATTTAGTTTTCTCACGAATGCTCGCTTATTTGCAGGATTTCACCCTTGCAAGAAATGCTGAAAGAGAGTAAGAGGGACATCGAACTAGATCAGACCAACATGAAGGCGTGAGGAAATAGAGGGGGAGGTTGCCACCCCATATCCTTCCATATACTGCACGCATTCCCCACGCCGCCCCTGGAGGTTTTCACTCCCATGTCTCAACGGGTCTTAGCCAGCGGTAGCCTTGGACGAGTCATAAATTATATTTAACTGTAGCGAGAGAAGGCAGCATCACAAAGGCAGCAGAAGTGCTTCATGTTTCACAGCCAAATTTGAGCCGCCAGCTCAAGCAGTTAGAAGAAGAACTTGGAACTATGTGATAAATCTTTAAATAGATGTTTAATTGATTGACCTCGAACCTTAGCTAAATAAGGCAAACTGACAGTCCAGGATTTCATCAATATTCGATAGTTCAACGACCATAAGAAAACGGCAGCGGCGAAAGACTGCCGTTTTCTTAACAAATAGACAGGATAGATTAGCTATACCAAGAATTGATTACATTCAAATACGAAATGTAAGGTATACCGTTCCATATCCAATCAACCAGCAAATAGACCGTGCGAAAATTATAAAAGATAACAATTGATAAATATAGGTAGACTAAAGACTTCTCTCTAACAGGGTCCCAACTTGTATAGCCATCACTCGAGGCGGATAAGGCATTCCGTTTCTGATCCACCATTCAATTGTACCTACATAAGCGGTACCAGCATATTGCAGCATTACATCATCAATTAAATCCATATTTCTTCCGCTTTCTCTATCTATCTCGCCTAACGCGATGAAGATTATTTTGAAACCGTAAATATTCCGCGAGCTTTGAGGCGACGATAACGTACTCGGGATAATAATCAAATAACCCAAGATTCCATAGAGGTCGCTTATATAGCGACCTTTTTATTTGTTTCTTTATATGTAAGCCTGCTAATTTGTTTATTGGGAGTCGGGCATAATAACCACGGAGGTGAATTGTTATGAAATGCATTTACTGCGAAAACATTCAGCAAATTAAAGGAATGAATCATAAATGCTACATCTGCTCCATCGTAAAGCGAAAGCTGTAACGCTCTGAACATATCGTTCAAAATGATGCAGACTTCGATGACCGATCTGCCATTGCGATTAGAAGTAGGTTCCGCTGCCACACCAGATGCATTTCTTGGCGCTTTGTAACTCACGATCGAACAGTTTACCGTTTATTGTGATATGATTTTTCGGAGGTAAGTTTCTGGGATTTCACGCCATTAATCAAAGATGATGAATCTACATCAGCTCTTCCACTTGATCTTGGGCTTTATCCTGTACTTTCATGCTTCATGTTCATTGGTCTTATTATATTTCCGCACTATAAATTCACAAGGAGTTCTAATGCCAATAAAGAAATAAAGTCTTTATCTGCAGAGAAGGAACTTAATACACTTTATTAAATTTTGTACGAGGACAAGAACATATATGCATTAGATTCCGCGTTTTGCGCGGTTTTTTTATTTTATGGATACAACTTCTTGTCCTTTCCAAAAGACAAGAAGTTGTATCGTTTCCCAATATTGGACAGGATGAAGATACCTTCCCCGTAGATGGTAAACTATACAGATTAGGAATCACTTTAACATAATACATTACATCCTTATGTCCCGAAATTCGGCTTTCATTACATAATCGTAATAGTGCGGAAAGCGATGCGAAATACGGCCATAAACGAATGGCAGCCTAGATTGAACTCGTCTAACAATTGGGGGGCAGTTCACTTAAACCGGCTGCCTTTTCTAAAATATCGGAGTGTATATTGGAAGCTTGTGTATTGTTTCGTATGAGTGGTACTAAATCATGGAATGGCGGAAAGACATTCAACTAAACCGAGGGATGGGACACGAGAGCATAGAAACAAAGAAAATTGAACTATCTTGTCCTTTACTTACATAACGAACAAGTTAATGTACATAAACTTACTCAGTTGATCCTAACAGTGGGGAGGCTTTCAATTCTTATGCCTGATAAGCTTAAGCTGAATAAGTTCGTGGATGAACTGCCTATTCCGAACACGCTCTATCCCATAACGCGAAGTAATTATAGTTCGTATTATGAAGTGACCATGAAGGAATTTTCTCAAAAGCTTCATAGAGACCTCGGACCAACCCGTTTATGGGGTTATGAAGGAGTATTTCCGGGTCCCACGTTCGAAGTGTTGAAGAATGAAACCGTGTTTGTTAAATGGATAAATGATTTGCCTAATAAGCACTTTCTTCCCGTTGATCCAACGATTCATGGTTCTGAAATAACACTTCCGGAAGGTAGAAGTGTTGTACATTTACATGGAGGGAGAACGCCAGCCCACAGTGATGGTTACCCCGAAGCATGGTTTACGAAAAATTTCGAAAAAACGGGACCTTTGTTTGAACGAGAGGTATATACGTATCCAAATATAGAACGGGCTACGATGTTATGGTATCACGACCACACGATAGGAATTACAAGATTGAACGTCTACGCAGGACTCGTGGGATGTTATTTTATTCGTGACAACCTTGAACGATCCCTTAATCTTCCAAGAGGGGAATATGAGATCCCGCTTGTTATTGTGGACCGCTCGTTCAATCCAGACGGGTCAATATACTACCCCAGTGGACCAGATCCGAACGAGGTAGGACTTCCACAGCCATCTCTTGTCCCGCCTTTTGATGCGGATACAATTCTGGTGAACGGCATGGTCTATCCCTTTTTGAACGTAGAACCAAGAAAGTACCGATTTCGAATTTTAAACGCAGCAAATAGCCGTATACTAACTTTAAAAATGGAATCCAACCAACCCTTTTATCAAATTGGCACAGATGGTGGTCTTCTTGAAAAAACGGTAAAAATAAATGAATTTATGCTTCTGAGTGCCGAGCGTGTAGATGTGATTATTGACTTTTCACAATTCTACGGACAGACGATTATTCTCAAAAATATCACTAAGAGTGCATCTCCCGAAACAACAGATGTCATGCAATTCAGAGTGACCGTACCATTAAAAAGTGCGGATACTAGTTCCCTTCCTTATCATTTAAGTGAAATATTACGACTTCCTAGAACTTTGGCAAAGAGAACAAGAGATTTAACACTCGTCAGAATCAAGGATGAGTATGGTCGATCTCTGAATCTATTAGATGGAAAAATGTGGATAGATCGAATATCCGAAAAAATTGAAGTAGACACCGTTGAAATTTGGCGAATCATCAATATAATCGACGATGATCCTCACCCCATACATCTCCATTTGGTTGACTTTCAAATTCTTGATCGCCAGCCTTTTGATGTATCTCATTATCAAAAAACCGGTAACCTTATATTCACTGGATCTCCCAACCCTCCTGATCCTTATGAAAAGGGATTAAAAGATACTGTTCGGACCCCATTTGGTTACGTTACATCCATTATCGCTCGCTTTGGACCTTTTACCGGGCGTTATGTGTGGCATTGTCACATGCTGGAGCACGAAGATTACGAAATGATGCGTCCCATTGAGATTTTCAAACCAAACTGGTGATGATGAATACAACCATTAGACTCGTAAGGCGGTTTATTTTGGTTAGTGGAATGGGTTAACGCCGTGTTCCTTAAGGGTATTTCTCTATAGACTGTTGTTAGGTATCAAGAAACTTAATCTTGACCTTTTATTCGTATTTAGGAGGTTTATAGATTGAATAAAAATAATTCAAACTCTGGTGATAACAGTCAAATTTCCAAAGAAAAATATGCAGCAAAGCTCACCATAATTGCCGGTGCAATTGTAACATTAGGTGACTTTTTAGCTTTAGTTGCCGCCGCGCTTGAAGTGGAAGAAATCGCTAGTGAAGAACTCCAATCACAACAAGACAAGAGTAATCAAGAGGACAGAATGTTAAGTATGCAAAAACAAATTGATTATTTAACGATACAATTGTCTAATTTTAAAAAGTAATAAATTTACAAGGTAAGACAGCCGGGGTTAGTCGGCTGTTTTCAATTTTTATATCGGTATACTTGAATGTGAAACTTTTAGGAGTAGAAAGGACTACATAAAGAAAGAGCTCAATTTTATCTGTAGCACATATCGCATCAGTAGAGGAGCTCGTTATGACGCTACACAAGCTACGCCATTTTTTTCCTCATCCAGTTTAAAGCTATAGCCTGGATCTCTCTTATGGAGAGGTGCTGTAACGTGCGCTGCTGTTTAGGGGTAGCGGTCAGCGGGGAATGTCAATGTGACTGTTGGGGCTACTTTATCGCTAGTAATATGTACTGTTTTACTTGACCGTTCCATTGGTTGCTGACATTTGGTAATTCTCTAAAGTTTCTTTTTTGAAAATCGAAAAACAAGGATCAATAACACGGCTGCTATCGGATAGCAAGCCAAATGGGCTAACCATTCCAACCCTACCACGGAAGCGATGCCTTTCGTCCTTGTTGAATGAGGATGAAGGGCTTTTTTTTATTGTCTGACTGTTTACTGTTACAGTCCCAAGGAGAAAGAAGGTACGATTATGAATCAAACCGAGCTTGCCCAGCGTTTATTTCCAGGCTATTGAGAAGCAGCCGGAGGACGTTCTGGGCAGTTACCCAGCGCGACAACTGAAAGAAGGAGCCAAGGTTACACGGTTCGCGCCTAATCCGAAAGCGGGAAGTGGAGGGGAGCATAGGCGATATTCTTACTTCTGCGATGCGGATGAGCTGCAGCATGTTCCCTTTCTCCATCGAAACGGGTAGTAGTATATCCGCAATAACAAGTATTTTACTTAGTGTGCTTTATTACAAGTTGGTGTTCATAAGGGACTTACAAGTAGTGGTTTTTCAGGATAAATGAATGGGATTGAGTCTCTGGCAATGGCCGTGATTTGGGCACAAAAAAATCTTTTCGCTCATATTATATGTGTATAACGGGAAATATGAGGAGCGAGTCCTAATGCCTACAATAGTTGGAATGACTGAAATCGTTAGTGTTGGATCGGGAGCGGTTGTACAAGTTGGGGATTCTATTCAAATCAAGCCTTCGAGTGCAACTAAGACCTATGCAGGTGCTGGTTCATTCCTCACGGGCAGCTTAGTTAATTCAAATAATGGTGTAAGTACGACCAACACAAATGATCCCGATGTTCAAGATAATACAGAAAATGCGATTGGCAGTGGGGTAAATATATAGAAATGGTGAGTGATGGCAGCCCACTATTGGGCTGACCAGGTCGCGTTCACGGAGAAGGGTTCCATCGTAAAGACTTGTACCGATCGGAGCTTATATAATTCCATGTACGCGAAACTTGATTCGAAATTTGTGCATACCCTCACTACAACGGCTGCGAAATTTGACGATTTATTCAAAACAGAAGTAGGGAAACTTGTTTGCATTGAGTTTGGAAGCCCAAGCGAAATGCAAAACGGAATTATCAACTTCATTGATGTTTGACGGGAGCAGTACATTAATACATTTGCCACATATTAAAACCATGTATGTACCAACGAAATAACGATAACGAGACCTATTGGAACAAAAAAGCGGTGTTCACAGCAGAGCCAGATCGGTTGGGAAATGCACACTCTCATTAAGCCCCCATGGAAGAATGTAATTTCTTCCACAATCTGTGATGCCGCGCTGTGGCATGGATGGCTAACGGACAGGATAACGCAACTTCGGGTGTAACCGCGTCGTCTTTCTTAAAAATGACAGGAAAATCCGAAGTACAACGGTCCCAACGAAATAAACGAACGCAGA
>NZ_FOCJ01000007.1 GCF_900110075.1 Paenibacillus sp. OV219 | reverse complement strand
GATGCCCTCCTTAAATGCCAATACCAGTATACAAAAAAGCCCCCATAGCCTAAACACCTTTTTTCAAAGTGTCCAGTCTATGGGGACCAGTTTACAGCGGTCCCTCTTCTTCTATATTTTCTGCGCCCTCATTACACCCATTCCGTCCGAGGAGCTTGCAGCTCGACTTCCTCGTCGCCGGCGTCGCCGAGCGGAATGCCAATCATGCGCAGCTCGTCCATCGGGTGCAGCATCGAATGCAGCTCATAGGGCGGGCGCTTCCCGCGATGCAGCCAATCGCCGATAGCCTCAGGCTCGAGAATCGCTGGCATCAGCGGCTGATAGGGAGAGACGAGCGCATTCGCTTCCGTCATCATCATCGTGCAGGTGCGCATCTCAAAGCCGGATGCTTGGCGGAACACATCATAGAGCCCGGCAATCGCAAAGGTACCGCTGCGCATCATGAGCTTAAGACGATGCACCTCTTTGCCAATTGTCCGTGTCACATAGAAGCCGTTGCACGGGATGATACAGCGCTGCTTCTGCACAATGCGCTCGTAGATCGGTTTATGGAACAGCTGACTGCGGTCCATATGTACGGAATCTTTTGCCCAGTAGGGCACCATTCCCCAGCGGAACTCATCCAAGATCCGCCCTGACTCCTTATGTTCAAAGATCGCCGATATTGTATCGGTTGGCGTCACTTCGTTTCGGTTGGCGATATAAAGCAGAATGTTGTCGAGCTCGAACTTATCCGTCAGCTCAGATGATTGCGCCGTAATGGCAATTGCTTCACACATCGGAAAACACCTCCAGTTATTTCGGCTATTATTGCCTGGATGCGCCAGAATCATGTGTGAACGTTCCACCCTACTTCGCTGCAGGTGCGTTATAATCAAACATAACGAAAGGAGCGGATCCGTCTCATGCCGAGTATTCCAGAAATGCCGAATGTGCCCAATACGTCGAACACGCCACTGAATACGCCTGGTACACCGCCGAATGTGCCAAACAAACACCCCTCCGCCATGCCGGAGTTCTCAAGGGGCGAGCGTCTGCTGCCTTTCTCCTCCCTCTTCGAGAGCGACAATGAAGCGCCAATCTACGTGAACCGCGTACATGAAACATTCGAGCTGCTTATGCATGCGCATGATTTCATCGAGGTGTGCATCGTCGCGGAGGGTACGGGCTTCCATTACATCGGCGACGAGCAAATGCCGGTTGCAAGGGGCGATCTGTTCTTCATTCCGGTCGGAGTCTCGCATGTATTTCGCCCTGGATCGACCGCTAAAAGCCGCCAACTCATCATCTACAACTGTACGTTTACGATGGAGACGCTGAACAAGCTGCTGCACGCAGTGCTGCCTGCCGAGCCATCTATCGCGGCCATATACCGCCAGCTATGCGACGGGAGACAGTGGCTGCATGTGCATGAACGAGGTGAGGAAGGTCAACTGCTGTTTCATAAGCTGTACCAAGAATTCACGACGCGCCGCCCCGGCTATGCCGCTTCGATGTGTGCAGCGGTTATCGAGCTGCTCATTATGCTCTACCGCAGGCAGCTCGAACGCGAAGCGCTGCCCCAGCAGCAGCTGACTAAGCAAGCGATGCCCCCAAGCTCCATGCAGCAGGTCCTTGAAGCCATTCATGCCGACTGCTCAGCTTCCGAGCTGTCCGTTACTGCAATGGCCTCGCAGCTTGGCGTCAGCGAGCGCCAATTTCAGCGCAGCTTTCAGAAGGCGACGGGCATGCCATTCCTCGCCTATGTCCAGAGCGCACGCATCGACCTTAGCTGCAAGCTGCTGGTGAGCACCGATGAATTGATAAGCCGAATTGCTCTGCGCGCCGGCTACCAGGACATGAAATTTTTCAACAGACTGTTCAAGAAGAAGACGGGCATGACGCCGCGCGAATACCGGTCCACCCAACGATCCGAGCCACTCATCACCTCGTCAAAATAACCGGTTCGCCGTCCATCACGGCCACCGTATGCTCATATTGCGCGCTCCATGAGCCGTCTATCGTACGCGCCGTCCAACCGTCATTATCGATGCTCACAAGAGGGCCGCCCATAACAAAGATCGGCTCGATCGTAATGACCATCCCTTTGCGCAGCCATTTGCCCGTCCCCGGCTTGCCACGATGAAGCACTTGCGGGTCCTCGTGCATCCTCCGTCCGATGCCGTGCCCGATGAACTCCTCCACGACTGAGTACCCCTCTCGGTCAGCTATCTGCTGCACCGCATAGCCGATATCACCGAGCCGCTTGCCCTCGACCGCCTGTGCAATCCCCCGGAAGAGCGCCTGCTTCGTCGCCTTCATGAGCCGCTGTGCCTCCGGACTCACTTTGCCAACAGCATAAGTCCATGCCGAATCCGCCATCCAACCGTCGAGCTCCGCAACCATATCAATCGTCACAACCTGCCCTGCCATCAGCGGAGTCGCCGTCGGAAAGCCATGGCACACCGCATCACAGACAGATGCACAAGTTGCAAAAGGATATCCCTTATATCCGATCTGCGCCGGCCGAGCACCGCATCTGCGCATGTAGGCATCTACGAATCGATTGATCTCAAGCGTTGTCACACCGGGCTTAATCCGCGCTGCAATCTCCCTGTGGCACGCCGCAACGATGCGCCCTGCCTTACGTATGGAGCGCAGCTGATCATCCGTCTTGTAATGTATCATCTTAGAGTCTTCCTCCCCCTCCGTCAGCACAGGCGCATATAACAAAAAAACCTTGTCCTAACGTGCCGGACAAGGTTAATAATTAATTTATTCAGCTGACGGACGACCGGAGTCTGCCCATCTCATGTTCAACCAGCAGAGTTAATTCTTCCTCATATCCCCCCATGATTCGATACTTGCGGATATACTCTCTGACAAATTTCCGTGAATCTTTCGGCTGAAAAATGCGAGTCAGCTCCACGAGGCTTTCTTTGACTTCATTATGGCTGCGTTTCGCCATGAAATCCCCTCCCTAGCATCGGCTTACTGGTCCTAACAGTTACTGTAAGAGAACGCACACGGCGGAACTTTAACCGCGGCTGGTACCCCACTGGTGCCTGACAATCCGTTTGAACGAAGGCGAGAAAAGGAAGCTCTGTGAGCAGCTAGAAATCAAATCACATCCACCAAATAGTTTCTTTCGAAGCAACCTCGCGCAGCAACTCATGCAAAATTGTTTCATTTATCAATTAATTATAACATTTTAAACTTTCACTTAAAAGCGAACACCCAAACTTTACATTTATTTCAATTCTCGTCCCTTTCAGGCTCTTCTTCCGCTTCGGAAGTTGCAGACTCTTCTCGCTGCTTCGGACCCAAAATAATCGTCCTTTGCGGATCAGATTCCGGCGAGCGTGAAGTCATGGCTGACCAAGCGCTGTTCTTATACATTCGCAAGTAGGCGATCACACCTGCAACCGCGACGATGATGCCGAGTAGGATGACCGCGCCCGTAACCCATGGGCTAACCATTAAGCACCCTCCATCTCCCCAATAAAGATTTCCATTTACAGGCTAATTATAGGGGAAAGGGATAGCGCTTTCAATGTGGCAGACGACCCTCTACAGAAATGTAACATGTTACAATTAAGTTACTCGGCGGAATGTTCCGCTTCCCCAAGCCAGCAGCTCACCATTATTATCGACAATGCTGCCTTGTAATGTGAGCGTTCGCCGAGATTTATGAATAAGTGCTGCTTCACAGCGGATTTCACCTTGCCCTGCGCTTTGCAAATAATGCACGTTCAACTGCGTCGTAACGGTCTTCTCCCCCGGACATTCCAAAATAACGACGAGTCCCATCGCGTTATCGAGCAGCGAAGCGAGTACCCCGCCATGCACAATATGTGCGAGATTGAGATGCTCCGGCCTCACTTGCAGCGAGATGCCACATTTGCCAGGCGAAGCGTGGACCAGCTCGCAGCCGAGATAGCCCCAGAACGTCGGCTGCGCAGCTTCGGCAAGCTGGTTCAGCTCCCCCAGCTCATCACGGTGACGGGGATCCTCCTGTTCCTTCTCGTTCATTCGTTTCCTCCTCCTGCAGCTTACGCCGCAGCACCTTCCCGATCATCGACATCGGCAGCTCCGTACGGAATTCGTAGAGATGCGGCACTTTAAAGACAGCTAGCCGATCGCGACACCAGCGGTCCAACTGCATCGCCGATACGTTCACATCTTTGCGCAGCACGACGTACGCTTTGACCGTCTCTCCACGGTACTCATCCTTCACCCCGAGCACACATGCATCTCGGACACCTGGATGCTCGTAGAGCACTTCTTCGATCTCACGCGGATAAACGTTAAATCCGCTCGCGATAATGATGTCCTTGATGCGATCCACGATCGCAAAGAAGCCGTCGCGATCGACCTGCGCCAAGTCCCCGGTCCGCAGCCATTCACCACGGAACGTCGCCTCTGTCGCAGCCGTATTGTTCCAATAGCCCTTCATCACCTGCGGACCTCGAACGAGCAGCTCACCGATCTCGCCATCTGGCACATCCTCGCCTGTCTCCATATCCGTAATACGCGCCTCGGTGTTCGGCAGCGGCAGGCCGATGGACCCGATCCGGCGCTTCGTCCAGATTGGATTCACGTGGGTAACGGGCGATGCCTCCGTTAAGCCGTAGCCCTCAATGAGCCTGCCTCCGGTCAACTCTTCAAACTTCGTCTGTACCTCAAGTGGCAGCGGCGACGAGCCGCTAACGCAAACTTTTATCGAAGAGAGATCATATTTCTTCACATCGGGATGATTAAGCAAAGCGATATACATCGTTGGGGCTCCGGGGAAAACAGTTGGCTTCTGTTTGCGTATCGTCTGTAGAACAGTTTCAACTTCAAAACGGGGAAGAAGGATAAGGGAGCCTGCTTTCATGACAGACAAGTTCATGAGTGCTGTTAAACCAAAGACGTGGAAGAGCGGCAGTGCGGCAAGAAAGCGCTCCTTGCCCTCGTCCACGCGATAGAACCAAGCGGCGCTCTGCATCACATTGGCGACTAAATTTCGGTGTGTGAGGATTACGCCCTTCGCAAGCCCGGTCGTTCCGCCGGTATATTGCAGCTGCGCCGTATCGGTTTCCGGGTTGACTGCAGCTTCAGCCGGCAGCTTCGGGGCTTTGGATAGAAATGAGGTGTACCTTGTGACGCCATGCTTGCCGTATGGAATGCTTGGGTTATGACCGGCGCGGCGCTGCTTGATCGGGTAGAGTATATTCTTCGGGAAAGGAAGCTCATCTTGAATCGAAGTGACGAGCACGGTGCGCAGCTGTGGCACCGGACCTTCCTCCGGTGCCTCACCGCGCACCCGCGCCAGCCGTGGATAGAGCAAGTCGAGCGTAATGATGCACCGCGCGCCGCTGTCCTTCAGCTGATGCGTCAGCTCACGCTCCACATAGAGCGGGTTCGTCATGACGGCAATCCCGCCTGCGAGCAGGACACCGTAGTAAGCGATGACGGTCTGCGGGCAGTTCGGCAGCATGATCGCAACACGGTCGCCCTTAGTAATGCCAACCGCTTGCAAGCCAGCCGCCATCCGATTCGCAGCAGCCAGCAGCTCGCGGAACGTCGTTCGCTTGCCATAAAAGTGCAGCGCTTCATTACTCGGATATTTGGCTGCCGTCTGAAGCAGCAGATCACTGATGCTAATGTTCGGAATATCGAGCGTATGCGGCACTTCGCCAGGGTAATTTCGAAACCATGGATATGCTTGCGCCTGATCCATAACGCGTGCGCCTCCTCCTACAACGTGTACTGTTCGCTGCGGATGACACGAGCGGCAATGCCGCGTTTAAGCGCGATGGTATCGGAGAGCGGTGCGCGCGTCAGCTTCTTCAGCACCGAGAGCTGCGTTTGGAGCGAGTCGCCTTCCTCCAGTGCGGACAGCGCTGTCTTCGCGTAGCGTTCAATTCTCTCCATCGCTTCTTGCACGAAAACAACGGTCATTTCAGTTGCGTTTTTGATGCGGGCCGCGGCGGCTGGATCGGCTTTTTGAAGCATTTTGCGTGTGCGGAGGTTGGCACTTTCCATGGCGAACACTTGGATCATCATATCCGCAAGCAGGCAGAGCACCTCTTGCTGCTGTTCGAGCGCTAACCCATACTTCTGCACGGCAAGACCACCGACCGCGAGAAAAATCTTCTTCGACTGCTGAATCCGGTACGTCTCCTTGGAAAGCGGCTCATCGAACGAAGGAAGCGGCATCGGCTGCAGCAGCTCCGCTTGGAGGGCGCGCGCTTTGCGCAGAAGTGGCAGCTCGCCTTTGAGCGCTTTTTTCATCAAGGTGCCGGGGATGAGCATGCGGTTAATCTCGTTCGTCCCTTCAAAAATCCGGTTAATCCGCGAGTCCCGGTAAATCCGCTCCACCTTGTAATCACGAATGTAGCCGTAGCCGCCGTGAATCTGAACCCCTTCGTCCGCGACATAGTCGAGCACTTCCGTAGCGAATACTTTGTTAATCGAGCATTCGAGCGCGTATTCGGAGATCGCTTTGGCCGCTCTGGCTCCGGCGTTCTCGTCCGAACCGCCTTCCGCTTCACTCTCTTGCAGCAGCGCGTCTATCCAGCCAGCAGTGCGGTACACCATACTTTCGAGTACATATGTGGCAATATTCATATCAGCCAGCTTCGCCCCGATGAGTGGAAAAGAGGAGATGGAGCGCCCGAACTGTTTACGCTGGTTGGCATATTTGGAAGCGAGTCCGATCGTTTCCTTCGCACCGCCGACGCAGCCAGCAGCGAGCTTGAAGCGTCCGATGTTGAGAATGTTGAACGCGATGAGATGGCCTTTGCCGATCTCGCCAAGCACGTTCTCCACGGGCACCGGCGTATCCTCGAAGAAGATCGGACAGGTCGACGAGCCTTTGATGCCCATCTTGTGCTCCTCCGGTCCGATGCTAAAGCCCGAGTAGCCGCGCTCCACAATGAATGCGGTAAAATGGTCCCCGTTCACCTTCGCGTACACGATGAACACATCCGCGAACCCGGAGTTCGTAATGTACAGCTTGGAGCCGTTCAAGATGTAATGCTTACCGTCCGGCGACAGCCGCGCCGTCGTCCTTGCGCCGAGCGCATCGGAGCCGGATGCCGGTTCCGTCAGACAGTAAGCGGCAATCAACTTGGCGGTGGCGAGGTCGGGCAAGTAGCGCTGCTTCTGCTCGGGGGTACCGAAGAAGACGATCGGCAGCGTACCGATTCCGACATGCGCGCCGATCGAGAGCGCGAATGAGGACGCCTCGGAGAACGTCTCGGCAAGCAGCGTCGAGCTCACTTTATCGAGGCCGAGCCCGCCGTACGCTTCCGGCACGTCCGCGCCGAGCAGGCCGAGGTCGCCGGCTTTGCGCAGCAGCTGCGTGGTGAGCTCATAATTGAGCGCCTCAATTTCCGCATCGCGCGGCCGCACCTCACCTGCAAGAAAAGCGCGCGCCGCATCCGCGATCATCCGCTGCTCATCGGTGAAGTCCTCCGGCGTGACGATCGCCTCCGGCGTAATATCCTCCACCACGAAGCGCCCGCCCCAACGATTGTTTTGCGCCATATTTGTTCACTCCTTTCTAGGAGAAGCACGAGTAACGAGTTAGACGAGTTAGACGAGTTACGAGTTAGACGAGTTACGAGTTACGATTGAGACTGTATTAATCAAGGCTGGTGGTTCAATGTAGATCCCTGGGGGATACTCTTTCGCCGTTTTGGCTGCTTTCCGCTAATGTGATTCCCTAGGGATACTCTTTCGTAGCTGTAGTCCACCAGACCAGCTTCTTGCTCTCGTTTGTGCGGATTTCCGTGAATGTAGTCCAGTAAACCAGCTTCTTGCGCTCATTTGAGCGGATTCCCGCCAATGTAGTCCAGTAAACCAGCTTCTTGCGCTCGTTTGAGCGGATTTCCGCCAATGTAGTCCAGCAAACCAGCTTCTTGCGCTCGTTTGAGCGGATTCCCGCCAATGTAGTCCAGTAAACCAGCTTCTTGTGCTCGTTTGACCGGATTTCCGCCAATGTAGTCCAGTAAACCAGCTTCTTGTGCTCGTTTGACCGAATTTCCGCCAATGTAGTCCAGTAAACCAGCTTCTTGTGCTCGTTTGACCGGATTTCCGCCAATGTAGTCCAGTAAACCAGCTTCTTGCGCTCGTTTGAGCGGATTTCCGCCAATGTAGTCCAGCAAACCAGCTTCTTGCGCTCGTTTGAGCGGATTCCCGCCAATGTAGTCCAGTAAACCAGCTTCTTGCTCTCGACGACGTCGATGTGGGAAACCTACTACCCCTCTTTCACAATTCCAGACCGATTTCCGCTAATGTAGGGTATCTGCTCCCCCTCTTCCACCGTTTCACGCCGATTTCCGCTAATGCAGGGTACCTGCTACCCCTCTTTCACCATTTCACACCGATTTCCCCTAATGTAGGGTATCTGCTACCCCTCTTTCATCATTCCAGACCGATTTTCACTAATTTAGGGTGTTCCTGCCATCCTTCTTTCACCGTTTCACGCCGATTTCCGCTAATGCAGGGTACCTGCTACCCTCTTTCACCATTTCAAGCAGAATTCCACTAATGTAGGGTACCTGCTACCTCACTTTCACCATTTCACGCCGATTTCCACTAAAGTAGGGTATCTGCTACCCCTCTTCCACCGTTTCACGCTGAATTCCACTAATGTAGGGTACCTGCTACCCCTCTTTCACCATTTCAAGCAGATTTCCACTAAAGTAGGGTATCTGCTACCCCTCTTCCACCGTTTCACGCTGAATTCCACTAATGTAGGGTATCTGCTCCCCCTCTTCCACCGTTTCACGCCGATTTCCACTAATGTAGGGTTCCTGCTACCCTTCTTTCACCGTTTCACGCCGATTTCCACTAATGTAGGATTCCTGGTACTCCTCTTTCACCATCTCAGACCAATTTCCGCCGATGTGGGGTACTGGGCACCCCACATCACGCGCACACCTAAGCCGAAGGTACCTCAAACACGCCCGCGGCGCCCATGCCGCCGCCGACGCACATGGAGACGATGCCGAGTCCACCGCCGCGGCGCTGCAGCTCATGAATAAGGGAGACGCTGAGCTTCGTCCCCGTGCAGCCGAGCGGATGGCCGAGCGCAATCGCGCCGCCGTTCACGTTCACGAGCTCGGGGTTGATCCCGAGCCGTTGAACAATCGGCAAGCACTGCGCCGCGAACGCCTCGTTCAGCTCGAACAACTTCACTTGTTCGAGCGTAATACCCGCACGCGCCAGCGCCTTGGGGATCGCCTCAATCGGACCGATCCCCATCACCTCTGGCGCGACCCCGGCAACGCTGTACGCGCGGAAAACCGCGAGCGGCTTCACGCCAAGCTGCTCAGCGCGAGCGCGGCTCATCACGACGACGGCTGCTGCGCCGTCGCTCATCTGCGAAGCATTTCCCGCGGTGACGGTGCCTTCGCGCGCGAAGGACGGCTTCAGCTTCGCGAGCACCTCCGGCGTCGTATCGGCGCGTACGCCTTCGTCTTGCTCAAACACGAAGCTGCGCGACCAAGGCCGGCCGTTGTCATCGACGCCCTCGCGCTGTACATGCAGCGGAACGATCTCCTCCGCGAAGCGGCCGGCTGCCTGCGCTGCCGCTGCCTTCGCATGGCTCGCCGCAGCAAAAGCATCCTGCGCCTCGCGGCTAATCCCATACCGCCTCGCCACCTCCTCGGCGGTATGCCCCATGCCCATATACACCTCCGGCATCGCGTCGGCAATGCCCGGATGCGGCGAAAGCTTGAAGCCCGTCATCGGGACGTGGCTCATGCTTTCAACACCTCCGGCGAGCACGACGTCGGCCTCGCCGAGCCGGATGCGCTCCGCTGCATAGGCAATCGCCTGCAGGCCGGAGGCGCAAAACCGATTGACGGTGACGGCCGGCGTCGTCACTGGAAAGCCCGCATACAACGTCATGATGCGGGCAAAGTTCAGACCTTGCTCCCCTTCGGGCATCGCGCAGCCGATGACAACATCCTGCACGTCCCCGTATGTAAGTCCGGGGACGCGGTCCACCGCCGCGCGCAGAACTGCGCGGCCTAAATCTTCAGCTCTCGTGTCGCCAAGGCTGCCTTTCTTCGCCTTGCCGACAGCCGTTCGAACCGCCGACACAATGACAGCGTCGAGCGGATGATTCTGATTCGCACTTGCCATAGGCGCTCACCTCCTTTAAGTAGTGGCATCGCATATTCGCTTTGACGCTACTGCTTTGTCGTAACTGTCTCGTTACTCCCTCGGCGCGATTGCTTTCTCGCTACTCCTTTGTCATTACTGCGCTCGCACCTAGTTCCGAAGCGGCTTGCCCGTCGAGAGCATATGCCGCATTCGTGCCTGCGTCAGCGGCTCGCCACACAGGCTGAGGAACGCTTCGCGCTCCAGATCGAGCAAATACTGCTCGCTCACCTCAGCCCCCGGCGCCGCATCGCCGCCAGCGATCACATGCGCAAGCTTGCGGCCAATCTTCACATCGTGCTCGCTGATTTGCCCGCCGAGGCGCATCGCCTCCACGCCAAGCTGCAGCACTGCGCGCCCTTCGCGGCCCGCAACGCGGACGCGAGCCCCCGCCGGCTGCCCCGTATATCCCGCCTGATCCAGCTCAAGCACGCTGCGCTTCGCCTCCGCCACGCGCGTCTCATCACGCATAATGACGCGGTCCCCAGGCCGCATCAGCCCCGTTCGATGCACATCGTAGCCGCTCGTTGACGTCTTCGCCATCGCGATCGTCTCGAACAAAGCGTTCACATGCGGCTGCAAATCTCCGAGCGCCCCGGCGCGCGAAGCCGCCATCACCGCCGCTTCTTTGCAACCTCCGCCTGCCGGAATCAAACCAACCCCAGTCTCAACGAGTCCGTAATACGTCTCCGCCGAGAAAATAATCCGATCCGCAGGCAGGCACGCCTCCACCCCGCCGCCAAGCGTCATCCGGTGCGGAGCTGCGACGACGGGCCGATCGAGCCGCTTCAGCGTTAGCATGCTGTTCTGGAACAGGCGGATGATATCATCGACCTCGTCGAAATCGCCGTTTTGCGCCTCCATGAGCAGCATCATGAGATTCGCCCCGACGCAGAAATGCCGTCCCTCATTAGCAAGCACAAGCCCTCGCCAATTCCGACTAACCTCGTCCGCGCTCTGCCGAATCGCGCTCAGGATATCTCCGCCAATCGCATTGTTCGGCGAATGAAACACCAGACATGCGACTTCATCGCCAATGTCTATCAGCGAGGCACCCGAGTTTCCGAGGATTGTTCGGCCGGCACGCTTCAGCGCAGCAAGCGATATGACACCTTGCTTCTCCGTAAGCTGCCGGTATTCGCCTCTGTCCACGTAAAATCTGCGCTGCCCCTCCTCCTTGTAAAAGCTTTTATTTCCCGAAGCTAGCCACTCACTGAGCCACCCCGGTATGTCGTCGCCTTCTGCCCGCATCCGCTGCACCGACTTCTCAAGCCCGATCGCGTCCCACAGCTGGAACGGCCCAAGCTCCCAGTTGAAGCCCCAGACGAGCGCTTTGTCGATATCGTCAATCGTGTCCGCCACAACGCCGAGCTGCCGCGCCGAGTAGAGCAGCATCGTCTTCGTCACCTGCCAAGCGAACTTGGCGTAACGGTCGTTCGTGTCTGTGAAAAGGAGCGCCTTGAGCTTGCCTGCGGCACCTTTTGCCGACTTCGCGGCCTCAATGACCGGGGAGTTCACGCTGCGGCGCGGTGCATACTCCATCGTATCCAGCTGGAGCGTTTCGATGTCGCTTCCTCCGCCTGGACGTTTGGTTTTGCGGTAAAACCCGCTTCCTGCCTTCTCGCCGATCCACCCTTTAGCCACAAGAGCTTCAAGCTCCGGCGGTCTTGCAAAAGCTTCCTGATCCAAGCTGTCCTCACTCCGCTCCCGCACATTGTCCACCACATGCAGCAGCGTATCGAGCCCGACGAGGTCCAGCATGCGGAACGTTGCCGTCTTCGGCCGTCCCATTGCCGGTCCGGTCAGTGCATCCACTTCATCGACGCCCAGCCCGAACTGCTTCATTGCCGCAAAAGTCGTCATCATCCCGTACGTGCCAATTCGGTTAGCAATGAAGTTCGGCGTGTCTTTTGCCGTGACAACGCCTTTACCAAGCTGGCGCTCGCAGATGGCCGCTAGCCTTGCCATGACGGCAGATTCCGTATCTGGACCGGCAACAAGCTCGACCAGCTTCATATGACGAGGCGGGTTGAAGAAATGGGTGACGGCAAAATGTTGCCGGAACTGTTCGCCGCGCCCCTCCGCCATCGCGCTTGCCGACAAGCCTGATGTGTTGGTGGTGACAAGCGTCTCCGGCCCAAGCCACGGCTCAATGCGTGCGAACACGCCCTGCTTCACGTCGATCCGCTCCACGACGGCTTCGACGATCCATTCCATATCGGTCAGCTTAGCGAGATCATCCTCCAAGTTGCCTGCGGTAATCCGCCTTGCGAAAGCAGCATCGTACAAAGCCGGCGGCTGTTGGTTCGTAAGCCTCGCGATGCTGGCGGCTGCAAGACGATTGCGCACCGCTGGATCCTGCAGTGTTCTGCCCGCGCGCTCCTCCTGCTCCGTCAGCGCAGCCGGCGGAATATCCAGCAGTAGCACGCTAATGCCCGCATTCGCTAGATGAGCGGCGATACCCGCTCCCATCACACCCGACCCGATAACCGCCGCGCGGCTAATGCGGGTCCCTGGCGTTTTTCCTCCCACATGGCTCCCTCCTTTAGTTAGGTAGTTAGGTTGAAAATGTCGCGAGAGAACTTGCGGGCTCACCGCGTGTTCTCTCAGTGCCGGCGGACCGGCGCAGGATTGGTGAGAGAGCTGCCGATTTCGGCTGGCCCCTTATCTGAGAGTGCTGAATCTGTACTCTCAGTGCTTCAATCGGCCGATTTTCGCGCTGAGAGTTCGTATTACGCTCTCTCAGCTTCGCCAAGCTGCCGATTTCGGCTGGTTCCTTAGCCGAGAGTGCTGAATCTGCACGCTCAGTGCTTCAATCGGCCGATTTTCGCGCTGAGAGCACGTATTACGCACTCTCAGCTTCGCCAAGCTGCCGATTTCGGCTGGTTCCTTATCTGAGAGTGCTGAATCTGCACGCTCAGTGCTTCAATCGGCTGATTTTCGCGCTGAGAGCACGTATCTGTTCTCTCAGCGGCATAAAACAGCCGAGGCGGCCGGTTTAGCTTCGTGAGAGAGCGTATTGGTTCTCTCGCGAGCGAATTGACGCGTTTTCGGTGCTGAGAGAGCATATTTGATCTCTCAGCATCAAAGAACCAGCGGGGGCGCACGCACCGGAGTTGGTCCTCGACTACCGCGACTCTCTCACCCAAACACACTCTCTGCCAGCAGCTCCGCGACGTCGCGTGCCCGGACTGTATCCTCCGCATCAAGCAGCTTGATGCCGTCCTCCATCATCGTCAGGCAGTACGGGCAGGCCGAGCCGATGACGGTCGGCGACGTTGCCATCGCTTGCGATGCTCGAGCCTCGTTCACCCGCACGCCGCTGCGCTCTTCCATCCACATGAGGCCGCCGCCTGCGCCGCAGCACATGCCATTAGCACGATTGCGCTCCATTTCCAGCAGCTTCACGCCCGGAATCGCGCGAAGGAGATTGCGCGGAGCATCGTAGATACCGTTGTAGCGACCCAAGTAGCACGAATCGTGAAACACGACTCGCTCTTTAAGCGGATGCACCGGCTTAATCAACTGCTGCGCGACGAGCCGCTCGAGCAGTGTTGTATGATGCTCCACCACGACGGATTTGCTCAGCCCAAAATCCGGATACTCATTCTTGAACGCATTGAACGTATGCGGGCAAATCGTCACAACCCGCTTCACGCCATAGCGTTCGAGCGTAGCAATGTTCTCGCTGCACAGCGTCTGGAACAGCAGCTCGTTGCCTAGCCGCCGCGCCGTATCGCCGGAGTTGCGCTCCTCTCCGCCGAGCACAGCGAACGGAATGCCTGCATGCTGAAGCAGCCGCACGACGGCGAATAACACTTTGCGGCTCCGCTGGTCATATGCACCCATCGTTCCGGCCCACAGCACCAGCTCCGGACGCTCGCCTTCGCTCCTTTTCGCAGCCTCCTGCATAGTGGATACAGGCGCTACCCCCTCCACAGCAAAAGCGCTATTGTACGCCGAGAGCCAGCCCCCTCGCTCCGAACGAGGTAGCCCCCACGGATTGCCCTGCCGCTCGATATTGTTCATCGCACGCTGGCCCTCTGCCGGGATTTTGCCTTCCGTCAGGACGAGGAAGCGGCGCATATCGATGATTTTGTCAACGTGCTCATTGCCTACGGGGCACTGGTCCTCGCAATTGCGGCAGGTCGTGCACGCCCACAGCTCCGACTCCGTCATCACGTCGCCAATGAGCGCCACATCCGCGGGAGCGATGCCGCCGTGAAGAGTCCACGCCCCTTTTTGCGCAGACATGGTCGGTTCAATGGTTACGGCGGTACCCGCAATTTCGGACTGCTTCACCCACAGCACCGGCGCATCGCTCTGCATCACATGCGCACTCGCCGCCACCCCCACGCCGCCGAAAGTCGGCACCCACGGAGATTTTGACGTAATCGCAGCCCCCTTCTCCGTCAGGTGATCGCGAAGCTTCATAATGAGATGCATCGGCGACAGCAGCTTGCCGGTATTCGATGCCGGGCATACGTTCGTGCAGCGTCCGCATTCGACGCAGGCGTAGAGGTCGAGCAGCTGTTTTTGCGTAAACTGCTCAATCTCGCCAACTCCGAACGATTCCGCCTCTTCATCCTCGAGATCGAGCGGCGTCAGCTTTCCAGGCGGCGAGCGGCGGCGCAGCCACAGGTTGACCGGTGCGGTCAGAATATGAAAATGCTTCGACTGCGGCACATACACCAGAAACGACAGCAGCACTGCATAATGCAGCCACCAGAACAGCTCGTAGAGCACGCGTGCTACGCTATGCGTAACATCAACCTGACGCAGCGCCTCTGCAATTGCCGAGGATACAGGGGCGTAACCCGCATACAGCGAAGCGCTGCCAGAAGGCGCGTCCTGCAAGCGGTTTAAAGCTTGCGTAAACAGCACCGTCACCATCAGACCCCCGATAAACCACAGCACAATAGAGGGCTTCCAGCCTCTTTTCAGACGGCGAAGCCGCTCCACATATCGTCGGAAGCCGCCGTAGAGCAGCGCAAGCAGCACGAGCGACACGGTAATCTCCTGCGTATACACAAACCAGTGATAGTCCAGAAAAGGCAGCGGCGAGCCACTGATTCCTTCCCAAATAATGTCCATCGCGCCGAACTGCAGCACAATAAACCCGTAGAACAGGACCAGATGCATCAGTCCACTGCGTATGTCCTTCAGCAGCTTGCGGTGGCCGAACACTTGGTACGCCCACTCTAGCTTTTCGCGGGCCTCGGGGCTCGCAACCGCCTCCGATGCAAGTGCAGCATTCGCAGAAAAGGAGGATAGACGGACTGTCTCCTCGCTCTCACCCTCGCGGTCGTCATACTCGTCACCAGCATCGTCATAGGGCGGGGCGGGCCTCCTAGGCGCTGCTTTTCGACCAAGCCGGATGTAGCCAATTCTCCTGCTCACAACGAGGTAAAAGCTCGCGATCGCTCCTGCCGTCATCCCTGCGAACAGCAGCCACCGCAAGAGCGCAGCGAGCAAATGCGCGCTTAGAAACCCCACAAAGATCCCTCCTTTGGAGCCGTTTGTACCTTGGATAACGGGAGTGGTTCAGTATATGTCCCTCTGCCTTAGAACATGCGGATAGGCACCTGTCACAGGGGCTCCCGCGGTCTATTTCAAGGGCCAAGTTCATAAGGTAACTACTAGTCGCAAGTAGACATGGAGGGCTTCGTTTATCGTATTCGGCCGCTCGGCAGCGGTATGACTGATGTGGTCAATTTAGAGTTACAGCAGGAGGTGCTTTCGAAGCGATGCAGCTGGTCGTTCTGATGAAGCAGACGTTCGATACGGAGGAAAAAATCGAGCTCGTGAACGGAACCGCAGACGAGCAAAATGTGAAATTCATCATTAATCCATATGACGAATACGCGCTGGAGGAAGCGCTTCGGCTGCGTGAGGCGCACGGCGGGAAAGTCATCGTCGTCTCCTGCGGATCGGAGCGCTCCATTGAGGCGCTTCGAACTGCGCTTGCCATGGGCGCAGACGAAGCGGTGCTTTTGTCTGCGGACGGCTTGCAAGGTGATGACGGCTATGCTGTAGCCGCTGCCCTCGCCAAAGTGGTGGAGCAGCTGAAGCCAGACCTATTGCTCGCCGGGCTGTTCGCCGTTGACCGCGGTGCGGGCAGCGTCGCGCTGCAAATCGCGGAACGGCTCGGACTGCCGCAAGCGGCGGCAGCTTTGAAGGTGGAAGTTAGAGATGCTGGCGGCTCGGTAGCGGCACGCGCTAGCGGGGGTGCAACAGGCGGAAGTGCTGGAAACGGCAACGTACACTCGAGCGGAGCTTCGTGGGCTAACGGTGGCGGAGTGAAACAGGTCGCTGTCGTAGAACGTGACACCGAGTGGGGCGTGGAGACGGTAGAGGTTCCCCTCCCCGCTCTCATTACAGCGCAGCAGGGGCTGAACGAGCCGCGCTATCCGTCGCTGCCGGGCATTATGAAAGCGAAGAAGAAGCCGTTGAAGCAGATCAGCGCATCGGAGCTTGGGCTCACGGCGGCGGAGCTCTCGCCGCGAACAGAGCGCGTAGCTCTGCTCGCACCACCGGTTCGCGCGGCGGGACGCAAGCTCGGCGGCACGCCGCAGGAGCAGGCCGCACAGCTAGCGGATTTGCTGCAGCGCGAAGCGAAATTGTTTTAGAGAGGAGGCGTATGAACGCGATGAGCGATACAGGGAAACGAACGGCACTCGTGTATGCCGAGTGCGCGGAGGGAGCCTTGCGGCGCGTGGCGCTGGAAGCGCTCGGCGCAGCGCGGCGACTAGCCGGGGACGGCGGCAGCGTGCACGCCGTCGTTGTCGGCGGCGGAGCGTCCGCGGCGCTTCAAGCAGCCGCCGCGGAGCTCGCCGCGCGCGGGGCGGAGGTCGTCCACGTAGTTGACGACCCTGCCCTCGCGGGCTTTGTGCCGGAGGCGTACGCCGCCGCCATCGGCGCTGCCATTGCTGCGGTGCAGCCGAGCATCATCGTGCTCGGCCACACCGCAGCGGGGCGCGAGCTCGCGCCCCGAGTGGCCGCCGCCGTAAATGGCGGCCACATCGCGGATGTGACCGCCGTCGACTTCGAGGACGACGGCGGCGCAGCCGCGATCTTCACGCGCCCGCTCTACGCCGGCAAGGCGTTCGAGCAGCGGCGGTTTCTCCCCGGCGCAACGCAGGTCATTACGGTGCGCCCGAACAATCTGCCCGTCGCGGAGCCGGTCGCTCCCGGCAGCGAGGGCATGATCGCGGCGCTGCCGTACACGGCGCCGCCACTATGGACCATCGTCCGCGACGTTGTGCGCAAAGCGAGCGGACGGATTGATCTCGCCGAGGCCGACATTATCGTCTCCGGCGGCAGAGGAGTACGCAGCGCGGAGGGCTTCGCGCCGCTTGAGGAGCTTGCCGCCGTCGTCGGCGGCGCGGTCGGCGCATCACGAGGCGCCTGCGATGCCAGCTACTGCGATTACTCCCTGCAGATTGGGCAGACGGGCAAGACAGTCACGCCGAAGCTCTACATCGCCTGCGGTATCAGTGGCGCAATCCAGCACTTGGCAGGTATGAGCCAATCCCGCGTCATCGTCGCGATCAACAAAGACCCCGAAGCCCCGATCTTCGGCGTCGCCGACTACGGCATCGTCGGAGACCTGTTCGAGGTCGTCCCTCTGCTGACCGAGCAATTCCGAGCGATATTGCAGAAGCCCGGTCCCTAACTCGTCGCTCTGACGAACTACAGAATCGCTATTTGGCGAGAATTACTCGTCTCAAATTTTTAACGAACCACAGGCTCGCTATTGCTGCCAAACGATCCTCTTTTGCCCCAGAAAGAGCTCAATAGCGTCACTGGAGTTCGTTAGAATTTCAAAAGTCCCGATTTTAGCCGAATAAGGTCATTACGGTTCGTTAGCCCGCAACAGAAGAAAACCAGGCCCCTAACGGCGGCCTGGTTTTCTTCTTTTCCCTATCCAATTGAAGCTCGCAACTACGATGCTGTATAACGCGAGCAGCACGATAACGAGAACAAAGTACCCGATCCACCCAATATTCACCGCCAAGAAATAGCTGTCATGATACGCATAATCTTGGAGAGCTCGGTTCCTATGATCGACGTAATAATTTAGCGCGAAGTAGATGAACCAAGGCACAACCAACGCACAACCAACGCACCAGTCAAACCACTCGCAAACTGCCGCAATGCCATTCTAATCCTCCACTTCTCTCCTTACGCCTATGTGGGATGTTTCCACCCATCACTTTGCTACTAAGTTACGCTGAGAGAACGTATATGACCACTCAGAGGTGAAATCGACTATTTTCGCTGTCTGAGTCCTCCCGAGAGAGCAAATATGATCTCTCAGCATTAATTAGGCTTCAATCGGTAAGTTGAGAGGACGTATGTGATCTCTCAGAGTTAGCAGTTAAGCTATGCACCATAATTCTTAAAATCTATCTCCAAAAACCGCGCCACTTCCGGCACCCAGCGGCCTTCTACGAAATCAACGTGAACCGGGTGAGCATTGTATGCATCGTAATCCGCTTGGCTATCGAACACCATGGAGAAACCATATTGATAGTCGTTCTTCACGCTCACTTGGTTGAACACCTGGAAGTTACGCACGACTGGGATAGACGTCAGCAGGCGCTCGCCATCCTTTAGAAACCGCTCGGCCTCCACCGATCCTGCTGCATGCTTCAAATCAAAAATCACCATATGTTGAATGCTGTTGTTTTCCATTTTCTGTTCCTCCTCGATTGTTTGACTGAATAGTAGCTAATGAGAAATTCTCTCGCTTCCCTCTCGCTCCCTACCAGCCCTATGTATCCTTCGAAAACAGCAAAATCCCTTCCCGCTTCTGCCAGCCCGTCCGAGCCCAGAACCGTCCTCCGATTGCATTGTCCTCCAATACGAAAAGGTGGCATTTGGCTATGCCCGCTTCGCGCAGCCTGCCGAGCGATTGCTGCACCAATCGCTGTCCGACGCCTCTTCCTCGCGTAATCGGTGACACGGCAACATGATAGATAAACCCGCGCCGACCATCGTGACCGCCTAGTATCGTGCCTAGCAGCTCGCCTTCCCCCTCGCAAACGAAGCTGCAGCCTGGATTACGCAGCAAATACGCTTCAACCTCTTCCTTGGAGTCGGCGCTGCTGAGCACCATCCCTTCGGTCTTCGTCCAGAGCGAGTAAGCGGCCTCGTAATCGCCAACCGTCATTTCCCGATAGATTAACTCCATAGCCTTCTCACCTCCATCAGCTGCTCACCTTCAAACTCCGCTTCATACAAATCTGGCATCGTCGTGCTTCGCCAGAACGTATAATCGTACCGTTCATCGAACGCATTCAGCAGCATGACCATAATGTTGCCATGCGTCCCGATGACAACGGTTTGGCCTTGATGCTCGCGAAGCAGCTGCTTAATGACCGGCAGAGCCCGCTGTTGGGCCTCCTCGAACGACTCTCCCCCTGGCAGCGCGAAGTGTTTGTCCTCGAAGGACTGCTGAATCGCCCCGTGGAACTCTTCCCCGGCAAGCGGATATTCGGAACCATGCAGTTGGCGTTCCCTAAGCGCGTCATAGCAGACAACCGGCAGACCACGAGCATCCGCCAGCCCTTGCACCGTAAGCATCGCCCTCTGATATGGACTGGAGACGACATGATCGATCTGCACTTCACCCATCATCTCACCCATACGGATCAAGGAGGCTTGTCCACGCTCAGACAGTCCTCGCGTCCGGTCAAGCTCAGGCACAAAAGGGCCGGTGGACTCTGCATGTCTAACGAAAATCAGCTTTGTTCGCACCAACTTCCCCTCCCTATTAATGAAATGTTTCACTCATTATATTCCATTTCGGTGAGCGGTGTATCTGATTTTTTCCTCCAAAGCTTTCTGCATAATACGATTACAACTACTGCGAGTATTGCCCCATACAGCGTCATCTCCATGTCATGCTGTGAATCCCATATGTCCCCCTGCATCCCGAGAAAATCTTGCCCTTCCTTCTTTGGCGCGAGGAATACGACGTACATCTCCCCGATTTCATAGAGCGCACCGAAGCCGAGCAGAATCCACGGCGTAAGGAGATACGCCCATAGTCGGCGCGTGCGTGCAACACGGGTGAGCAGCTCAATTGCAGGATAGCTGAGCAGCAGGCCGAAGCCGCAATGGACGATACGGTCATACATGTTCCGCTTCAAATGAAACAGCGACTTCATCCACCGATCGACCGGCGTCTCTTGATACGCATAATGAGCGCCAATCGTATGAAGCACGATCAACAGAAGAATCAGCGTATAAGACAGCCTGCTGAATTTAAACCAGCGATAGCTGATTGCGAGCACAATGATCGCGACAAAGTTCAATATATTTTCCATCCACCAGTCGAGCACGCTATTCGGGTGAATCGCGAGCAGCACCCAGAAGATGAGGAAAAGAACGATCTCGATGTGCAGCACATAATTGCGACGAAATGACAATTTCACCCCTCCAATTCATGTCACGAACAAACCCGTTGACAATTGCCCCTTCTGGGGAGTATAACAAGAATAATTCGAAATTATGAAAATTCTACTGACGGGAACACGCGCATTTGCGAGAAGGCATCCCCCAGAGAGCCGGTACCTGCTGAAAGCCGGCGTTTGCCAAGCATTTGCTGTATCCTCCCCGAGAATCCGTGCCGAACCACTAACTGTAAGCACGGACGGAATCCGCCGTTACACGGAGCACGTATGATCGTACGTGACAAAGGAGCCGTTATGTAGCAGTCAGCCATTAGGTGTGATGCGCATACGGAATTAGGGTGGTAACGCGAGAATGAATCTCGTCCCTTTCGGGGCGGGATTTTTTTATTTGCGAAGGTCGTGATAGGGAGAGGATGAAAGGAGCATGAAGGCTATGACTAATGAATGGGACTACAGCGGCACACACACCGTTGGACTGACGGAGATCGCACAGGCGCAAATGCATGTAAAAGAAGTGGCGGCACGCACGCCGCTGCAGCAGAATCGGGTGCTGTCGGAGCGTTATGGCTGCAATGTGCTGCTGAAACGAGAAGACCTGCAGGTCGTTCGCTCCTTCAAGCTGCGCGGCGCTTATCATCTGATTAAGTCGCTGCCAGAGGAGCGTCTGCTCCGCGGCGTCGTCTGCGCAAGCGCAGGCAACCACGCGCAAGGCGTTGCGTACTCCTGTCGTACGCTTGGCATTCCTGGTAAAATCTACATGCCGAGCACGACGCCGCGTCAGAAGGTCACCCAAGTGGCGTTCTTCGGCGGATCGGATGTGGAAATCATCCTGACAGGTGACACCTTCGACGATGCGTTCAATGAGGCAATCAAAGCTAGCCGCAAGGATGATCTCGCCTTCATCCATCCTTTCGACGATCCGAAGATTATTGCAGGCAACGGGACAATCGGCAAAGAGATTATGGAGGCGGTCGATACCGCACCAGACTTCGTATTCGTCACGATCGGCGGCGGTGGTCTTGCTGCAGGTGTCGCCGCTTATGTGAAGGCTGTATCTCCGAGCACGAAGATTATCGGCATCGAGCCAGAAGGCGCGCCTTCGATGCGAGCGTCGCTGGATGCAGGCGAAGTGCTGACGCTGGATACGATCGACAAGTTCGTCGACGGAGCCGCAGTGAAGCGGGTCGGCGAGCTGACGTTCCGCATGTGCCGCGAAATGCTCGACGATATTATTATCGTGCCGGAAGGCAAAGCTTGTACGGCGATGCTCGATCTGTACAACGAGAACGCGATTGTGGTAGAACCGGCAGGCTCGCTGCCGATTGCTGCGCTTGACCTATACCGCGAACAAATCGCTGGCAAAACAGTCGTCTGTGTCATTAGCGGCGGCAACAACGACGTCGACCGGATGCAAGAAATTAAGGAGCGCTCGCTCGTCTTCGAAGGGCTAAAGCATTATTTTATGGTCAGCTTCCCGCAGCGTGCTGGCGCCCTTCGCGAGTTTCTCGATGAGGTGCTTGGACCGGACGATGACATCACGCGGTTTGAATATACGAAGAAGCATAATAAGGATAACGGCCCTGCCCTTGTCGGCATTGAGCTGAAGAACCGTCAGGATTATGAACCGCTCGTCGAACGGATGAACAAGAAAGGCCTCAATTTCGTGGAGCTGAACAAAGACCCTGTCCTGTTCAATCTGCTCATCTAATACTTGCTTATACCGAATGCCCGGCTGCTCCTAACGGAGTGGACGGGCTTTTTTATTGCAATGTTTTGGCGTGTTTAGGGGAATCCTGATAATACTTTGTGAAACGTACTGATCATCCGATTCGTAAATGGAGGGACAATGACTCTTCGATAAATATGCTGGCTGCATGGCTTGGTTGGATTTTTGTACCAGCTTGCATATAATGAAGAAGTCAGCCCGCCCGTTGTTCCCGAATCATGGATGCAAAGGGGGATTCAGACACATGCCTAAACGATTATTCTCACGCGAAATTATTCTGTTCTCCGTCATTCTGTTCTTCGTCGAATTCGTGCGCGGGGCTGCACTCATCAGCTTCCTGCCCATCTACGGGGAAAAAATGCTCGGTTTATCGCTCGATATTATCGGAATTGCGATAACCGCCCACTACTTAACCGATACCGCTTTGAAGATGGCGATCGGTTATTTGCTCGACCGGTTCTCGATTCGTTTCGTCGTACATACCGGCTTGTTTGTCTCGCTCATCGGCATATTTCTCGTCCCTTTCGCACATGTTCCGTGGCTCTTCATTGTCGCCGCAGCATTATACGGAGTAGGCATTTCGCCAATCTGGATCGTCTGCTTAACGAAAGTGTCGGATGATCGCCGAGCGATGCAAATGGGCTTCCTCTATACGATCTGGTTCATCGGCATCGGTGCCGGACCGATCGTCAGCAACCTGCTGCTCGATTATAGCAAGTCCTTCACCTACTATCTGCTCCTCGGGTTCGCGCTGCTCTGCTGGCTGCTCTCGCTATTTATTAACAACAGCAAGGCGCCAGGCGCAGCAACCTCACTTCCGCTTCGAGAGCAGTTCGTCATTCTGAAAGACCGGCTGCGCCATATGCGCCTGCTGCTGCCTGGCATGGTGCTGCAGACGATGGGCGCTGGGATGCTCGTTCCCATCCTGCCTAGCTTCGCCGAGAACAAGCTTGGCATGAACGGAGCGCAATATTCGCTGCTTCTGACGGCAGGAGGCGCCTGCACGGTGCTTGGTCTCATTCCGCTTGGCCGCTTGTCGGACATCCTTGGCGGTAAGAAATGGTTTCTTGTGCTCGGCTTCGTCTTCATTGGTGTCTCGCTGTACATGCTCTCGCTCGCACCGCCGATGTGGGAGTGCATCGTCTTAACCGGCGTGCTCGGCCTTTCGTATGCGACGCTGCTGCCTGCTTGGAATGCGCTGCTCGCCAACTATGTGCCCCCGAAACAGCAAGGGCTCGGATGGGGCATCTTCTCCACTGTTGAAGGCATTGGCGGTATGATCGGGCCTGTCATCGGCGGTACGCTTGCTACTTGGCAGGGTCAGTCGGCTGTGCTGTGGTATAGCGGCATTATGTACGCCGTTATTGGATTTTTCTATATTTGGTTCCCATTCCGTGCGTTTAGAGAGAAAGAAGTGTCATGAGGCCACGATACGGTTTACTGGGATAAGGTTAGGGGAGAGTTAAACGCATGGATTATTTTCGAGATTGGATTCACTCACTTAAAAATCTAGACCTTGAGCATCTACAGCGGACGCTTGAGAGCTATAAGGCATATGGCCCGCTGCCGGGCATTCTACTCCCCTTGGCGGAATCGTTCCTGCCGGTGCTGCCGCTGCTCGTATTTGTCGCTGCCAACGCTAATATTTATGGGCTGTGGCTAGGATCCTTACTATCCTGGATCGGCGTCTGCAGCGGCTCGCTTCTGCTGTTCTGGATCTCGCGCAGGCTCGGAGGCCATCTAAGCGGCTGGATCCGCCGCAAGTTTCCGCGCGCCTCGAAGCTGCTCGTGTTTATTGAGAAACGCGGCTTCACACCGGTGTTTCTATTCGCTTGCTTTCCTTTCTCGCCTTCGGCGATCATTAATGTCGTCTCCGGACTTAGCCGTATCTCCTTCGGTTCATTCGTCCTCGCGATTCTGCTCGGTAAAGCCGTCATGATTCTCAGCGTATCGGTGCTCAGCTTCGATATCGGCGATCTGACCGAGCAGCCTTGGCGGATCATTCTTGCCCTCGTACTGCTCGTTGTGATGTGGCTGGGCGGCAAGAAGCTGGAGGCGCGCTATCATCTTAAGTAATAAGCGAATGAACGTGAAATGAACGAAATGGGGAACCTCTGCCATGATGAATACGATTGCTACAGCTATTGTTCTTGCCGTTGCCGGCGCGCTCGTTGCGGCGATGATCGTCATGATCCGAATCTCCGGTGACGACTCCGGTAAGCATACCGATTTAAAGCAGTTCGTGGAAGCGCTTTTTGGCGGGTCTGCGTCTCTTGCGGCTAGCAAAGAGACGCCTGAAGAGCGACAGGCTGAGAAAGCCATCGCCTTGCAAGCAGCGGCCAAGCAGCCTTTCACGGAGCCGTGTCCCGCCTGCGGCGATCCCGTCACTCATCAAGATGTCGATTGTCCATCCTGCGGACTGCGGCTGCTGTCGCCACAATGATAACGGCTGCTGCAACAAGCTGCTACAGCCTTGATCCTCACCTATTCTACATAGTTTCACCTCCCTCGTGGCACACTGAGAAAGGCATTTCAATAATTATGACCTATCGATCAGGAGGCCACCATATGTCAGGCGAACAACCTTCCCACCTGCAAGTGAAAGCGAGCAAGGCGCAGTCGAAAGCCGATCGGACAGGCGCAAGCAAAGCTGAGGCGAGCGCAGCACAATCCGCTGCCGACCGCGCCGCTGTTCCTAAGCATGGCCTGTAGGCTGCGGCTGACCGATGAGACTTTTCAGGAGGAGAACGTGATGAACGAACAATTAGGGCATAATCAGATGGACCCGATGTCAGGTGAACCCGTTGAGGTAGATGGTGTTTATAAGAACGAGATTGGTCGTGAAGAGCATCTGAAGCGCAATGACGTCTTCCCCGCTGACCCATCGATCGGGACGACGGAATGGGAGCTCATCCAGCTCGACTTCGATAATCACCATGAAGGCAAGACCGATGAGCGGCTTACGCCGAAGAAGGAAATTACGCAGCATGAAGCGCATCTGCAGCATCCGCGCAGACATCCGGATGATGTTGATAAATAATTGCTAAACCGCTCAAGGTGAAACGGCTGTCGCTGTCCTTTTGGCGTAGTAGCGCGTTTCAATCCGGAGACATTATAGAAATGAATAGGAGCAAACTTATAAATTCTATAATGTTAACGATAAACGCCCTTGTACCTGTCGGCGATGAGCAGTAGTTGCTCTTTCGCAATCGCGGATACAAGGGCGTTTTTTGTCATTTTGTCAGCAGCTTTAATAATGTTATTGCAGGCTCAGCTCTGCAGCACCTTCGCGCTGTTGTACCTGATCCGCTACTTTGTCGAGTCGGCGTAGATGATAACCGTACTCCAGCATCGACGATGCAACGAATACAAGGCGCTTGTTATGCCCGTGTTCCTCATGCAGGTAATTCGTCAGCTGCTCAATTAGCCGATCCTCCCGCTCCTGCTCAGGCTCAATCGTCGCGAACGGCTTCATTTTGCCGGCAAGCTTGAGCAGGATATGCTCGTGATACTTCGCCAGCTCCTCGATTTGGGCGTCGAACCGCTTCGCCCACATCTCTGCATCCGCTGCTGAGAAATAATGCTCCTCTACGACTTCAAGCAGATCGACACCTTTGTGCAGCGCTTTAATGAGATGCTTGGACAGAATGAGCTGCCTCGCTCGCGCTACCTTACGCTTCGGAAGCAGCGAGCGCTCCTCCTCAAACAGCAAGTACGCCTCATCTAGCTTGCGCAGAATGCCGACCAGCTTCTCCTTCTCCCTGCGATGCACATCCTCCTTCATCTCATTCGAGATGGCGAGGCGCAGCAGGAGAGATAGCTGGTTGTAGGCCTCCTGAACTTGGCTAACGAACTGCTTGCGCGGACGCGGCGGAATAATGAGCGTGTTCACGGCAAAAGCAGCCGCCATCCCTGTCAGCACCATGAGGACGCGGTCGAGCGCGAACGTCCAGCCTCCCTGATTCGCTTCCATAACCGCTACAACCGTAACCAGCGTAAGACCTATCGTGCTCTCCATCCGCAGCTTAATGCTTATAAGAATGACAAGAATACAAACAAGTCCGACTGCAATCGGCGTCGTCCCGAACAGACGGACCGCCGCCAGTGCGACAGCTGCGCCGAGCAAATTGGTTTGGAGCTGATCGACGACCTGCTGCCAGGAACGAGAAATGGACGGCTGAATGGTAAAGATCGAAGCAACGGCTGCGATGATCGGGGATGAAAAGCCGAGCAGATTGCTCAGGTAGACAGCCAGAGCGACGGCAAGCCCCGTCTTCAGAACTCGTGCGCCAATTGTCATTCCACACCGCTCCTTATGACAGACTCAGACAACTGAATGTTCGTCTCGGCGACCGCAAGGCCGTTCACCACAAGCGTCAGCCTATGTAGCCCCTCATAATGCTTACGTGTCGATAATTCCTTCCAGCTTAACTTCTTCGCGCCTGAGAAGCTGGTCCCCGGCGCAGCTTTCTTATCGGTTACAAGGAACCGTTTCTCCGACACCTTGCCGCCGGATTTCACATAGAAGACGCCAAGCTCCACGCGAAGACGCAGCAGTTCTGCGCTTTGCGACTGGCGCAGCTTCACTTCGTAGCGAAGCTCGCTCTCTTCGCCAATGCGAACTTCCTGCGAGAGCGTCTGCAGCTCTGCGTGCTCGACGAAGCCTTCCGCGTCCACGCTGTGCTCCTCATAGCCGAACAGCGCCATGATTTCCGGGTCCGCCGCTTTAATGAGCGTGCGGCAGCCATGACGGACGATCCAGTCCGTCCACTGGTGATGACCGCTCCAGCGCTTTGCGATTTCTCGCACAATCGTTGGATGATCCTTCGCGATATCGTTCAAATTATTAGCGACACTCTTTCGTACATACAGCGACGGATCGCACTTCAGCAGCTCGAGCAGCGGCACAATCGGTGACGGATCCTTCTTGTATATCGTCAAAGCCGGCGCCCACGGCAGGCGCGGTCTGCAGCCTTCGCTGGCCAGCCGGCGCACATGCTCATTCGGGCTCAGCGCCCATTCCATCATGCGCGCGAGCGTGCGCCCTGGCGCTTGCATCAGGAACGGCCTGATTGCGAACTCGGCTGAGGACTGCACCGTGAAGCGCGCAAGCGCGTCCAACGAACGCTCGTGATGCTGCTCTTCTAGACCATACACCTCTACGAAATCGGGGAAAAATAAGTACGGGAAGCCTGCGCACTGCTCATGAATGGCAAGCAATACACCGAGTGCCTCCGGGTATGATGCAGGCAAAGTTGCCCCAAGTGCGTGCGTAATGCGCCGAATTCGGCCCTTCAGCTCAAGCGCCTCCCAGCCGTCTCCCATGACGAGCCGGATAAACGCCTCTTGCTCAAAAGGTGCCCACGCGGAGGCGACGCGCGCCGCGAATTGCCGCAGGAACGGCAGGTCATACATTGCTTTTAACGGTTCAGCCATATCTTGTCTTACCTCCTTCCGTTATTATAGCCGATTCTGCTGCAAAAAGAAGTTGGCGAGCCCCTCTGCCGCCCCTTATAATGAGTGCAAGTCAGAGGAGGAGTCGCGTCATGTGGATATTCGTCGTTAATGAACGAGCCGGAAGCGGCCGTGGGAACACAATATGGAAGCTTGTTGAAGCTGAGCTACAGCGCAGAAGCCTTCCGTATCAAGCGGTCATAGCGGCTTCAGCTGAGACTGCGTGCGAGGAAGTGCGAAACTTGCTTGCTCGGAGCCAAAATCGCGCGAACAGCAATGACTCACTCTCGGAAGTGCGAGCGGTTACAGTGATCGGCGGCGACGGCACGGTCCATAGTATCCTCCCTGCGCTGCAAGGCAGCGGCGTTCCGCTCGGTCTCATCCCGTCCGGCTCCGGCAACGATACAGCGTGCGCCTTCGATATTCCGAAGCAGCCGCTTGCAGCGCTGGAACGCGTGCTTCAAGGTGAGGCTATGCCGATCGACATCATTATGCTTGGCGATGGCAGCAATCTACCGAGACCCATTCTGACAGCGCTCGCCGTCGGCTTCGACGCAGCAATCGCGTCCGCGGTGAATCGCTCTTCCTATAAAAAGCTATGTAATAAGCTTGGCGTCGGCTCGCTTGCCTATGTCATCGCCCTCTTTCACATGCTGCTGACTTATCGCCCTCGCCAGATGACGGTGACGATAGATGGTACGCCACATGTGTACAAGCGTGGTTGGATGGCTGCGATCTGCAACGTGCCCGCTTACGGAGGCGGCCTGCGCATCTGCCCGGAGGCATCGCCTTCCGACGGTTTACTTGATATTTGCATCGTGCATACGTGCACGCCGTTGCAGCTGCTTCGCCTTTTCCCGACACTGCTTACGGGTAAGCATGTCCGACTACCGTTCGTGACGATGCTGCGCGGACAGCGCGTATCGGTTACCGCCGAGTCCGTAGAGGGAGCTGCGCCTATCTCCGCGTTTGGTGATGGCGAACCGACCTCCGAGGTGCCGCTTGAGGTGGAAGCTGTTTCAAATCGGCTTCTTTTGGTGAGATAAACGTTGAACGTTCTCTCGATTTCGATATAATAGGGCAGAAGGAGTGATCACATCATGAAAATAATAAAAGAATTTAGAGAGTTCGCCGTCCGAGGCAATGTGCTCGATCTTGCTGTCGGGGTAATCATAGGCGGTGCGTTTGGCAAAATCGTCACCTCACTCGTGAACGATATCATTATGCCGCCGATCAGCAAGCTTATGGGCAACGTTAATCTCGTTGATCAGTTTTTCTTGCTGTCCCATGTGGACGAACGTCCCAAGACGTTATTAGATGCACAGAAAGCATCTGTCTCCGTCATTGCATACGGCAATTTTATTAACGTTGTACTCGATTTCACCATTGTCGCTTTCTGTATCTTCATGATCGTGAAAGGGGCTAATACGCTTCGCCGTATCGGCACCAAGGAACCTGAGGTCGTTGTAAACCCGGAACCGACCGATAAGGACTGCCCGTACTGCTTGACCAAGGTTCCGATTAAAGCAACGCGCTGCGGTCACTGTACTTCGCATCTGACGGATACGCCAGATGGCGTACAGGAAGGCTTGGCCTAACCGTTGGCAGCGCACGAATCGAACGACAATGGAGGTGACGCAGCTGGTCCCGTTTCCTCCGCTGAGGAAGAGCAGTTCGACTACTACGACGAAGCCGGTAACTGGCTAGGTACGGCAAGCCGCAGCGACGTACATGCGCGCGGGCTGTGGCATCGCTCTATTCATTGTTGGCTGACGCGGCGGGATGGCGAGCGCAAGCTTGTCCTGTTTCAGCAGCGCTGTGAAGATAAAGACACGTTCCCGAGCCACTTCGACATTACAGCAGCCGGCCATCTAAGTGCCGGCGAAACGATGCGCGATGCCGCTCGGGAAATCGAAGAAGAGCTCGGCGCCTATGTGCCGTTCGATGCGCTCATCCCGCTTGGTGAAGCCCGCAAGGAAACGGCGGGCTTCGCCAAAGGCGTGGACTTCATCGACCGCGAGGCGAGCGAAGTATTCGGCTTTATTTACGACGAACCGCTCGCTTCACTAACGCTGCAGCCGGAAGAAGTGGCCGGGATTTACGAAGCCGATCTCGAAGCGATGATTGCGCTGTTTGAGGGGCGGCAGGATCACGCAGCGGCGGCCGGGTTCCGACTTGGCTCTGATCAGCAGCCATTAGCGGCTTCCGTTCAAGTAAAGGCTTCGGATTTCGTGCCAAGGCCCGCAAGCTATTATTCCGATGTATTCCGCGCTTTACTGCTCTCGCTTTGAGCAGTAGGGCGCTTTTTTTATGGGTACCTTTTCCACGATTCTTCGACTTCGCCTGGGACTGAGGCTGCGGCTGTGGGACGGCGGCGATGCCAGCCTCGATGCCGCCTCGGCCTGCGTTCGGTTGACCCGTTGCACGTTCCCAGTTCGTATACCACTGATCGATCAGCCAGTGGATTTTGTAAAACATCGTCGTGGAAGGCGCAATGTCGAAGTCGTTCAGTGCATCCTCGTTAAACCACCTCGCCGCCTCTTGATGAATGCAGCCGTGCAAGTTCGAGCCTTCAATAAACAAACCCAGCTGATCCAGCGTCGCGAAGGATTGCGGGTTATTCACTACGCGGGCTTCAGCCGCACGGTTGTAGCATGGGGCGTTACGAATGACTTCAGGTACACGCGGCCAAGCCGCCACAAGCTGCGGATCGTAGCCCTGAGCGTTATACCACTGCAGTGCTTTTCGAATAAAATACCGGTGGAATTGCATAAACTCCTGCCCGTAGCCAGGCGGCAGCAGAGCTGGGTTATCATGATGATGAGTATGGTGCCAGCGCATATGCTCATCTAATAAGGCTCGCGGGAAATTCGGTATAAACGGCATACCCTCACCTCCGTAGACATACGTCCATTTACTCCCATTTTATGCCGCCTCGCCAACATCGGTTCACAACAATACAGATTGCCTCCACTTTAACAAGCGACCTCTCTTAGATACCCTCCTCGGTGTCTAGAAATAAAGGGGGTACCCTCTTAAACTCCATTATTGTATTAGTAAGTTAGCCTTGCCGTTTGCTAATAAACTTTCATATTGTAATTGAGAATCATTGAAAGGAGGCTAAATATATGAGTTGTGGTTTTTGTGGAGGTTTTGGTAGAGGCTTTAATGGAGTTCCAAGCATTCTATTCCGTCTCTCGCCTGGGGTACGTGTAGACGTTGTATTTGACCACACTGGCCCACAAGGGCTTCAGGCTACATTCCTCGGATTTGTAGGGAATTCCGCACTGTTCTTGGCTAATTGCAGAGTCTTGTACATTAATCCTCGCAGCATTCAAGCCATCTCGTTGCATTCATCTCGTAAATCATGTTAAGTCAGATCTCCATTATGTAACGTTGCAAATCTCTCAATCTCACAAAATTCATTAATTCATTAGTAGATTAGCCTTGTCATTTGCAAACAGACTCTCATATTGTATATGAGATTCATTGAAGGGAGGAAAAAGATATGAGTTGTGGTTTTGGTTTCGATAGAGGGTTTGGAGGAGCTCCAAGCATTTTGTTCCGTCTCTCTCCAGGGGTACGTGTAGACGTTGTGTTCGATCACACTGGTCCACAAGGGATTCGAGCTACTTTCCTTGGATTTGAAGGGAATTCCGCACTGTTCTTGGTCAATAATGAAGTCTTGTTTATTAATCCTCGTAGTATTCAAGCAATCTCGATTCATAATTGAAATGAATGTGTAGATCGCTAGGTCAAATCCAATCTATAGCCGGCGAGGGTACGGAATTTGATCCGTACCCCTTTTTATTGAAAATCTATGGGCATCAAGTCGTCGATACAGACCACTATGTGATGCGCAGCCCTGCCAAGGGCAATACATTTTTGAAAGGAGAATAGCTAGGAATGAATAAAGAAGATGATTTCGATTTCGTAGACTTCCGAGACCGAATTAAAAAGTTGAAGCAAGAGAAAATGAACAAAAACCACTGGGATCAAGATGATGTTACCGATGTGATAGAGCGTGTAAAGTCTGAAATGATGCCAGTTATTAGAGCATTTGTTGAAACTGATCGTACTTTAGAAATACAATCCAATACATTTCGAGCTATTTATCTCTCGTATGCAAACGCAAGGATATATGGGCTATGGGTGTCGGCAACCCACTTAGATAGCATCAACATCGATGCTGTGTTTGATTCGATTTCGACCCGAATATACTCAGGAAGTTTCATCGAGAAAGAGATTAAGACCGCAGTTAAAAATGCTCTATTAGATTGGTATAGCAAAATTATCTAGCTGACGGGTGCTTCCGTTTCCGGCGGAGCGCTTCAGCGCTTCGTCGAATTTAGGACGAGCATGCGCCCAGTAACAGCCAAGAAACTATTGCGAAGCTGTCTGCATCCGATTCCATGAAACACACAAAGAAGCGCGATCCCCGACTACTCGGGAACCGCGCCTTGACGAATCATAGAACGCTTGAAACGATTAGGTGCTTGTCTTCGTCTCAACAACACTAGTAGACGTGCCTGCATTAGCGCCGCCTACTACTTTCAACCGGAACTGATAAGCGGTATTCGCCGTTAAGCCTGTAACCGTCGCTGTTGTTACCGATGTTGAAATCGTGGAGCTCTTCGCTGTTTTCCAACTCACTCCACCGTCGGTAGATTGCTCAATGACGATGCTTGTTGCACGCACGGCAGCTGTCCACGTGAATATTACGCTAGTCTTCGTCGCAGCACTCTTCAGAGCAAAGTTCGCTACGGGTACGGATGCCGTCGTCGCGTCCAGAACGGCAGAGTTGCCTGCGTTCTGTCCGCCAGTAACGACCAGGCGGAACTTATACGGAGCGCCCTGCAGCAAGCCGGTTACTGTTGCTGACGATGCATCAACACTAAGCGTTGCTGTTGTGGCTGACTTCCATGTCGTACCGTTCGTCGACTGCTGAATGATCACCGCGGTAGCACCGATAGCAGGAGTCCAATGAAGCGAGATGCTCGTGGTCGCTGCGGTCTCTATTGCCAGATCTGTGATCGGCTGCGGATTGGTCGTGACCGCCGTCACGTTCGAGATGCCTTCGTTCATACCACCGTCTATTCTCAGCCGGAAGCTGTACGGCTTGTTCGGCGTCAAACCTGTAACCGTTGCTACTGCGCCGTTGGATGCAATCGGCGTATCTGTTGTTGACGGTACCCACGTAGTGAGGTCCGTGGACTGCTCTACGGTAATTGTTGTGGCAATTGAGCCCGTACTTGGCGTCCAATTGAACGATACGGTAGTCGCTGTTTTGGCCGTGTTTGCAAAGGTTGTAATCGGCAGAGGAGCAGTCTTCGCCTCAACAACAGCAGTAGTCGTACCTCCGTTAGCGCCGCCTACTACTTTCAACCGGAATTGATAGATGGTATTCGGCTTTAAGCCCGTAACCGTCGCTGTTGTTGCCGTAGCTGAAATCTTGGAGCTCGTCGCTGTTTTCCAATTCTCGCCGCCGTCTTCAGATTGCTCAATAACGATGCTTGTTGCACGAACAGCTGCTTTCCACGTGAACGATGCACTTGTCGCCGCCGCCGCGCCTTTCAGCACAAAGTTCTCTACTGGGATCGTTTGCGTCGTCGCTTCCAGAACAGCAGAATTGCCTACGTTCTGCCCGCCAGTAACGAGCAGGCGGAACTTATACGGAGCGCCTTGCAGCAAGCCAGTTACTGTTGCTGACGATGCATTCGCATTAAGTGTGACTGTTGTTGCTGCTGTCGTCCATTTCGTACCGTCCGTGGACTGCTGAACGACTACCGCTGATGCACCGATAGCTGGAGTCCATTCCAACGAGATTTCCGTGAGCGTTGCAGTCTTTCTCGCCAGGTCCGCAATCGGCTGAGGAATGGTTGTAACCGCCGTCACGTTCGAGATGCCTTCGTTCATACCGCCGTCTATTTTCAGCCGGAAGCTGTACAGTTTGTTCGGCGTCAAGCCTGTAACCGTTGCGACTGCGCCGTTGGATGCAATCGGCGTATCTGTTGTTGAGGTCACCCACGTAGTGAGGTCCGTGGACTGCTCTACAGTAATCGTTGTGGCGATTGAACCCGCGCTTGGCGTCCATTTGAACGAAGCAGTGGTCGCTGCTTTGGCCGTATTCGCAAAGGTTGTAATCGGCACCGGAACAGTCTTCGCCACAGCAGCAACAGACGTACCGTCGTTAGCGCCGCCTACCACTTTCAACCGGAACTTATATGCGGTATTCGGCTTTAAGCCCGTAACCGTAGCTGTTGTTGCCGTAGCTGAAATCTTGGCGCTCGTCGCTGTTTTCCAACTTGATCCGCCGTCTTCAGACTGTTCAATGACGATGCTAGTTGCACGAACAGCTGCCGTCCATGTGAACGACGCACTTGTTGTCGCCGCCGCGCCTTTCAGCGTAAAGTTCGCTACAGGTACGGATTCCGTCGTCGCGTCCAGAACAGCAGAATTACCTGCGTTTTGCCCACCGGTAACGAGCAGTCGGAACTTATACGGAGCGCCCTGCAGCAAGCCGGTTACTGTGGCTGACGATGCATTCGCATTAAGTGGACCTGTTGCTGCTGCCGTTGCTGCTGCCGTCCATGACGTTCCATTCGTGGACTGCTGAACGACTACCGCTGTTGCACCGATAGCCGGAGTCCATTCCATCGAGATGCTCGTGGTTGTTGCAGTCTTTCTCGCCAGGCCCGCAATCGGCTGCGGAATGGTAGTAACCGCCGTCACGTTCGAGATACCCTCATTCATACCGCCGTCTACTTTCAGCCTGAAGCTGTACGCTTTATTCGGTATTAGGTTTGTAACCGTAGCGACTGCCGAATTGGATGCTATCGGCGTATCTGTCGTTGACGTTACCCATGTAGAGAGGTCGGTGGACTGCTCTACATTAATCGTTGTGGCGATAGAGCCTGCGCTTGGCGTCCATTTAAACGAAGCGGTAGTTGCTGCTTTGGCCGTATTTGCAAAAGTTGTAATCGTCACTGGAACAGTCTTTGCTCCTACCGCAGTAGATGTACCGGCATTACCGCCGCCTACTACTTTCAACCGGAACTGGTAGCTCGTATTCGGTGTTAAACCCGTAACTGTCGCGGTTGTAGCGGAAGTCGCGATTTTACTCGCTGTTGCTGTCTTCCAATTCTCGCCGTCATCGGCAGATTGCTCAATAACGATGCTTGTTGCACGAACAGCTGCAGCCCATGTGAACGACGCGCTTGTCGTCGTAGCAGCAGCTTTTAGCGCAAAGCTCGCTACGGGTACAGTAAGCGTCGTCTCGTCCAGGACGTTGGAATACCCGGCACTGTAGCCGTTCGTTACGGACAGCCGGAATTTAAGTGCTGTGCCAGCTAGAAGGCCAGTAACTGTAGCACTCGTTGATGTTGCATTCAGCGCGCTTGTAGTAGCCGTTGTCCATGTTGTGCCATTCGTAGATTGCTGCAAAATGACACTTGTCGCACCTGTTGCCGCTGTCCAACTGAAAGTTAAGCTGGAGCCTGTTTTGCTTGAAACTTTTAAATCTGTAATGGGGATAACATCCGTTTTGACATCTACGACGTTAGAATCGCCCCCATAACCGCCTCCAGTAACTAGAAGACGGAATTTATAAGCTGTATTCGGAGTCAAATTAGTAACCGTTGCACCTGTTGCATTTGGAACGATTGCATCGAGTGTCGAAGCCTTCGTCCAATTGGTGCCTCCATCGGTGGATTTCTGAATTTCCACTGCGCTTGCATCAGACGCTTCCGTCCATGCAAAGCTTGCCGTTGTTGCATTCTTGGCTGTGTTCGTGAATGAATTTAATTTAGCATTTGGCGTATCAAGGGAGAGCAAATTAGAATTACCGGCACTATTGCCACCAACCACGACTAAGCGGAATAAATAGTGCTTTCCAGGAAGTAAATGACTAACTGTCGCCGTTGTTGCAGCAGTAGTCAAAGTACTGGTTGCAGCGCTTGTCCAATTGTATCCTCCATCAGTGGATTGTTGAACCGCTACGCTCGTAGCCCCTGAGCCAATCGACCAGTTAAAGGTCGCAGACATAGTAGTGTCATAAAAGATACCCGAGAAATCGTAAACGGAATAAGAGATGCCTACCTCAGCCCATGCATCAATTACGATAGACTTCAGCTTCTTGACTTGCTGCGAGGTAAGCCCAGGCAGAGAGTCTACTGCCATCAAGTAAGCGAATCTTGCATCCATGAAATCAGCTGTAGGAAATAAGTACTGCATTGCAGCGTAGGTGAGTTTACCCAAAGTAGTTCTGCCATTTAAAGAAAGGCCTGCACCATCGATTTTACTAACCATTAAATAAGCTGCGTGATTCGGAATGCCGCTGTTCGTATGTACGCCGCCATTATCTTCCTCATTGGATTCCGGCCAATAGGTGCTGTCTGACATTTTTCCCGGTTGGCCATACCGGGCTGGATATTGTAGGCTTCGGCCGATCATTCCGGAATCCTCACCCATATCCCAGTCATTGGAATCGATAACGACTCCCATAATGTCAGAGAAGGATTCGTTTAATGCGCCAGACTGATTCCGATATTCAAGGCCGCTCGTGTATTGGGTAACGCCGTGCGTAATCTCGTGAGCAACGATATCAAGGGCACAGGACGTACAATTCATACCTCCATTGGAAACACCAGACCCATCGCCGTAATACATCGCACTTCCGTCCCAGAAGGCATTATCCATCAGATAGCCATTATCGGGTACGTTAACTAACGAAAAAATATCCATCCCATTGCCGTCAATACTATCTCTACCTAATGTATTCTTGTAATAGTTATAGACTAGGTTTGTGTTATAATGCGCATCGACCGCTGCACTGTAATAGTGCGGAGGAAACAAAGTATTATCTCTGAATGTAGTTGTCTTACTCCACGTTGCAGGCACGCCATTTCCATCCAACTCGTACCAACTTCCTGTGAAAATCATACCAGGATGCGTGAGGTTGACTAACTCATAATCTGTATAGCTTCCATATGTATATTTAATAATATTCAACGACTTGGAAGCTCCGTTATAGCCGTAACCTGTACCCGTCATCGGTGAGTTTGTCTCTTGAAGCTTATTATACTTATCAATAACCGCCCCAGTATTAGCATCCACATAACCTACCCAGTTCGCGTGAGCAGGGTGGATAAAGCTCATATTCACTTCATAAGCCAAATAAATCTTGTCTTGATAAGGATAAATAATCAGCTTGGCAGTCGGCTTAGGATACTGAATGCTACCCCCTTTCGTTTCAAGCTTGGTCTCTAGCTCAATCGATTGCTTGTAGTCTATCTCTAAATCTTTCTTGAATGCTTGTAATGCTGCCTCACCTGCTAGCTTAGGTTTCGTATTTACAGTGGATAGATCGAGCTCTGTATCCACACTATTTTGCACAGCATATACTTTTCTGGCGCTATCCACATTGACTTGAGCATAGCTTCCGTAGACCGGAACGCCGCTTAGCGATTGTTGATAGACGTAGTGCGTTTTGCCAACCTCATCTTTGTTCTTCTTACTCATAATGAAAGATTGTTTACTGCTAACGGCTTTGCTAGATAAGGATAGCTTCTCTTTATTCAATGTAAGGAAGTGTAGAACATCCGTATCTCCCGGAACAGTTCCGGAAAAGCTGTCTTGAATTAATCGGGAGTCGGGAGTACTAATTGAAAAAGAGTCTCCTGATTCCTTCGGCTTACTATCGGTGTTATCCGCAGCGGCAAATGTAAACGCAGGGAATGATAACGATAAAACTAGCATTGGTGTTACAATTCTCGCAAAAAAACGTTTCATACTTTCCTTCCTTTCAAAAATAGGAATATTCTACTAGACCCTATCATACATGAAGGAATAGGAAATGGGTTGGATAATTTGATAGAAAAAATAGTAACTTCTATAAATACCAATTATAAGGAAATGCTATTCTTCATTCGCCAAATAACAATAAAAAGCGCGATTCCCAGCCTCTCGGAAACCGCGCTATTATTATATTTAGATGGTGCTGGTGAAGGGAATTGAACCCCCGGCCTACACGCATTACGAGTGCGTTTCAACCGAGTTTACGTAGGTTCCGTATGGTTCTACAAGCTGTATCTTAGCCTATAAAGACCGTTAAGGTTCGGGAGGAATTTTTATGGCGGTAGATGAACGGGTAGATGAAAACCCTTCGAGCAGCTGATCATATACTATGACTAACTGACTTTTTGCTTAATGAGCTAACGTGCCCGTTAGTTGAATTTCCGTCATTTAAAAGTGATTAAACTGCAGCAAGCATGAGTGCGGAATTATTAGAAGAGATTAAGAAAATAGCCATAGATTGGAAGCCACGAGCCACCCTTTTATTTCTTCCTTTTCCTACATTTTGTGATAAAATATTACTAGAATTGCATATGACCGTAGGAGGATATCACTATGAAAAAGAAAATCCTAATCGCAACCGCACTCACAACCGTAATCGCAGCTTCCACCGCACTCGGGGCCTACGCCGCTACCAAGTTCACTATTAAAGTAAATGGTGCTGTAGCAAACACAGATGCAAAAGTAATCAATGGAGTCACCTACCTCCCACTCAAGGACATCGGAACGCTCCTAGGTGCTAGTGTGCAATACGATGCATCTAGCAAAACAGTAAATGTAACAAGCAAAGCATCCTCTGGGACTTCTACAGGTTCCAACAAAACACCTACTCAGCCTACTAGCACAATTGGATTAAGTCGGAGTAAGCCGGCACCTCTTGGTAGTGAAGTGAATTATAAAGTAGACAAATACTCCGGCAAATACACGATTGCTCTAACACTCGAAGAAGTGATTCGAGGCGATGAAGCATGGAGACTCATTCTACAAGAGAATCAATTTAACGACCCTGCACCTGAAGGCTACGAATACATGCTTGCCAAAATTGGTGCGAAAGTTGTTTCTAACCAGGATACAGATACTTCTGTACGTATTAGCTATTTTGACTTTACACTTGTTTCATCCCAAGGAAAAGACTACGACCGCCACAGTGTTGTAACTCCTGACGAATTGAACTCAAACCTTTACGTTGGCGCATCCGACAGTGGTTATGTAGCATTTATAGTTAAGAAGGACGACCAAAATCCACTCATTACATTCGACAGAGAGTACGATGGTAGCGGTGGAGTTTGGATGAAGCCGTAATAGACAATACAACGAATAAAAAGCCGTTTGGATTGGTCATCAACGGCTTTTTTGATACAAATAAACATTAGAATGACTCTTAGCTGAATAAAGGCATCCGATTATTATTATCGGATGCCTTCGGTTTTTGTTGAACTAATGTGCCCGTTAGCTTAATCGTTTACCTGAATATGGAATCACAATTTCGATACATCCCAGGCTCCACCTGAGCCATGATAGGTCTCAACACTTAACTCAAACTTTCTGTTACATGAAGTACATTTAAACAAGTGATATAAAACATCATCTGGAAAAGGCTGTCCTTTTTGAAGAGAAAAAAAGTCACAGTTACCTTTGATAATCTCCAGTGTTCCTTGTTTAAGGACTTCCTTCACTTGTTCAACAATATTAAAGTATTCATATGGATGAGCGATATTTATTCTCTCTGAAAAACCATCGCATCTATTGCACATTCCATTTACCTCCATACTTTTACCTTTACTGAAGTATTCGAGGATTGACTGAAGTATCCTGCCCGTTAGCGCAACAGGCCGCCGATCGGCAGCCTATTCATTGATGTGCTATCGTTCCCGTTATTTTAACACTTCAGTATTTGGAATTAAGTAATTTTTGTTTGAACTCAGATAAGACAAGTTTTCTTTCTTTAAGGTCTTCCTCTTCTGAGTCCTCCCACAGACTAAGGTCTGCGCCTTTTTCGATCAATTCAATTGTTTTCACTCTTATTTCATTTAGAAGATGATTCTTCTCCAATTGAGCACCAGCTAGTCCTATGTATACTAGTGACATGACTTCTACATCTTCCTCATCTTCGAACTCATCATGATAATTATCGAGTAGACTTTTACTAGCATCTTCAGCTGACAAGCCCTCCTCTAATAAAGCACTATACTCATCACGTACATCACATGTTGTATCATCATCGAAAATACCAGTCCCCCATGCTCCCATTTACCGATCTCTCCTAACTTGTAGTTATATGATTAACCAATTAGAGTATACCAAGACATTCATGTGGTTATCCACGACGACCTGCACACTAAAGACAGAAACGGCAGCCGTTCATCTTTGGCAGGCTGCCTTCGTGTGTTTGTTGAACTATCGTGCCGTGCCCATTAGTGGAATGACTTATATTCACTCCATTATCTCAATAATTTATTTTGACAATAAATAAACATTCACTTTATAACTCGTATAGAACCTTCTATCTCATTTCTTTCTTTTTTCTAGCAACTTTGAAATGTAAATTGGCAAACTTGTTACGCTGCCGATTCCATATGGATTGCAATTGGATACCTCTTCTCTCGATATCTCAATTCCTGTATATTCCCCATCCACCTTATCAGTTCCTTTTACAAGATAAAATTTACCATTTGCGTCTAGTGTCCAATAATTAATACCCCCGTAGTTTGTTAACGGCTCAAGTTCATTGGAAATAATTCCCCATTCCCCACGCTTTATAGCACTGTCATAACACCATTCCGTTACTAATCTTTTTTTCAACTTTACCTTTTCATAATCAAACTCGGACACTGCCATTATCGGCTCCATAGTAAACACTTCAATAAGCACTGTTGCTTCATCCTTAGCCAAAATCCTTCCAACCAACTTATCTTCCCGTCCAGCAATTGGTATCAAAATGAGATCGCCAATATTATACTTAATTCTTCTAGGCATTGTTTTCCTCCTTATAGAATGTTAGCGCAATGAAAATGGAGCATTCGCCACTGGCAAACTGCTCATGATTCGTTCAACTATCAATGTACCCGTTAGCGGAATGACTTAAATTCACTCCAATATCACAATAATTTTTTTAGCAATTAATAAACATTCACTTTTATTTAGTTTACGCGAAGGATCCAAATGTCCAAGCATAGCTTCAATAAAACCAGCTATTTGCTCAGGATCCCTTGACCCGCTAGAGCGAATGTACTTTAGTATTTCATAACTTTCGATACCGTAGATCTTTGAATTATACGGATCCCATTCTGCAATTATTTTATGTATTTTATGTACTTCATCTCTTTGAGAATTAACAACAATTCCTCCTCTACGCCGAAAAGCCGAATTTCTTAAATTTCTATGCATGAAAGTAATTCGCGAAACGATAGAACTATCCTCCGTTAGCGTAAACGAAAAAAGAACAGCTGCCACTGGCATACTGCTCCAAGATCGGTTGAACTATAGTTCTCCGTTAGCTGAATGACTCTGAGAAATGACTCTGAGAAACAACTTATTAGCATTTCGAATTGTTAATTGCTTTCATTACCGCCTCTGCCAACTCGTTTTCTGCATATTTCAACGGCAGCATAATATCCTGTTCAGGCAGAAACTCATAGCCTTTGGTTCGAACGGTTGGCGATACAAGGTACCCTTTCGTTTTCTTCCACTCGACTAGAACAAACTTCCTATTTTTTGTAGCTTTTGAATACCCTCGTATTTTCAATACCTTTTCAATTGGAGAAATTCGACTTGCTTCAACATCTTTTGTGAAACATTGATCGAAAGCAAGCTTTAGCTTCGCTTCTAGCTCAAGTATCCGAAAGCGCGCCATTGCTGACTTTGTATGATGCTGGTGAAGGGAATCGAACCCCCGACCTACGCATTACGAGTGCGTTGCTCTACCCCTGAGCTACACCAGCGCAATAGAAACTTCATTACCTTAACGCATTAAGCCCCTACATACCGCAGAATCGCTCGTATCACCTGAACCGAAGGTCAATCGCCGTTGTTTCCCGCAGGCGGTTTCTCTCCCTTGACGTTAAAAGGGCCACCGTAAAACGTATGCTGGTCAGTATCTTCGGGGTAGTACCAATGAGTAAACGCTTTGCTGAGCTGGTTGATCGACTTAATCGACTGGTCAAAATAATGAACGCCGTATAGCTGAATGCTAATAAATACGGTCAGGAACGTCAGTACGGTGGCAATAACCGTTAGTTCTACAGCTTGGCTTACCCTTTGCGTCTTTCGCAAATCCGCATCCCCTTTCCACTTAATTAGCATGATTCAGATACTATTAAGTTTAAAGGTGGATTACATATAATGTAAACCCTTCCACGTACAATTTTCAACTACATGTAATAAAGAATACGTATTTATTGCAGTATATAGAACGCAAAAGCGCCCCCCACGAAGGAGAGCGCCTGCACTTCAATAATTCGCACCATCACCTGCCCATCAGGCACGGGACAAGCGCCGATTCCCCTTATCCGGAGGCTCCGGCTGGCCGTTGTCGCCGAGCGCAACGCTGCTTGTCACTTGCGGAGAAACCGGGAGATAGAGAGTGAACGTGCTGCCCTCGCCTTTCTGACTAACGAGCGACAGCGTCCCTTCGAGCAGCCGTGCGAGCTGCAAGCTGATAGACAGCCCTAGCCCTGTACCACCGTAGTTGCGATTGATCGAACCGTCCTCCTGCTGGAACGCCTCGAAGATGAGCTTCTGCCTCTCAAGCTCAATACCAATTCCCGTATCCATAATGGAGAAAGATATACGCTGCGGCGAGGTGATCCGCACCGCAGGCCGGCCCCAAGCGACCGGATTCCAGCTGCGAAGCCGGCGCTTCCTCAGAGCAGCAGGGTCAAGCGGCACGCTGCCCTCCAGTTTCACGACTAGCTTGACGCCCCCCCGCTCTGTGAACTTGAACGCATTCACAAGCAGATTCCGCAATATCTGATTGACCCGCAGCGCGTCACTCTGCATCACTTCCGGCACGTTCGGGGCAATCTCCGTCTCGAAGTCGAGATTCTTCCTGCTTGCAAGCGGCGTATATTGCTCCAGCAATGTCTGGACAAGTTCACGCGTCGATAACGGCTCGAAGTAGACGTCCATTTTGCCTGCTTCCACCTTCGACAGGTCTAAGATGTCGTTGATCAGCTGCAGCAAGTCATTCCCAGCCCCGTTGATAAGCTCTGCGTACCGCACGTCCTCCGTGCTGACCCCTTCGCCGTCGCTCTCTTGTAGCAGCTGTGATAACAAAATAATGCTGTTCAGCGGTGTCTTCAATTCATGCGACATGTTCGCAAGAAACTCTGACTTGTATTTGCTCGCAAGCGTAAGCTCCCGCGCCTTCTCTTCAACATCCCGCTTCGCCTCGCGCAGCTCCCGCGTCTGCCTGCGAAGCAGCATGTTCATCGTCCGCAGCTCGTCCACGCGCTGCTGCTCCTTCTGGAAATCCCGAATGATATAGATCAAGAATCCGCTTAGCACAATGCGAATCGGCAGCGAATAGTAGCCAAACTCCCGCCAGTAGGTGCCGAGTGGCATTAAGTCGAGCGTTTCCAGTGTCAGCGTTGTATTCAGGGCATACAATAAATTCACAGCAAGCACCGTAACGATGCTCTTATATTCGAAGCGCCACGGCTTCCAGCGCAGATACGCGCATAACCAAGCACTGACTAAGCCTACAACAGTCATATTCAAAAACGCGGCTATTGCGGCTTCATCGACAGCGAGAAACAGCCGCCCCACTCCGATGCCGAATCCGATTAGCGCGATCGTCACCGGCTGTTGAATCACGAGCACCGCGATAATAAGCGGTACGAATCGCAGATCAAGCAAATATAGGCCATCGGTCTTAATGCCGAAAGCCATCGCCGTCCACCCGCCCAGTATAAACATAGCTGTCGTCAGCCAATATTTTGCCCGATTGGATGCATATTGAAAGAGGTACCGATACCCCAAGTCGAACAAATAAGCCAGCGCAATAAGCAAACAAATATTGGTTAGTAGCGCTTTCGCGTTTGCCAATTTACAAGCCCTCCCGCCGATCTTCTGCAGGTCATTACCCGTTTTTGGGGTGCATGACACAGCATGAGGATTATTCCGCACATTTGAGCAAATAATACCACGAGCGCCACACCCTTAAAATGCGCGAATGTTGCATGAATTTGTTAGAAAAGCTTAAGTAAATCAAACAGAAGACTCATTTCCATTTTATAAGGGACTAAATGATTTTAATTACAATGGAGATATCAAATATACGGAGGCGCTACAACGATGACTAAAGTCATTACCTTCAAGAATCGTACTGTTCCAGTCCACTACCCATCCGAGCAGCTTTCATACATGGAGCTTCTACGCAATAAATTACTGGAAATGGAATTCAACTTTGATTTTCGCAAAAAATGGAAACGAATTAAGTCTGTCGAAATGGTTCGCGACGTGGCTATCCTGCAATACAGCGACGGCACCAAACTTTACCTTGAAGTATGCTAATCATCGGAACGAGTCACAAACATAAAGAGCAGTTTGTACATAGCGGGAAGCTCGGTCATCCAAAACTCCCGCATAGGTGCAAACTGCTCTTTTACGTCTCAACGCTTCACGTTCGCTATAGCGCTGCCTGCTGCAGCTTCGCACAGATCGCATCTTCCTGCATCGGCTTGCCGAGCAAGTAGCCTTGATACAGGTTACAGCCCCAGCTGCGAAGCAGCTCGAACTGCTCCTTCGTCTCGACACCTTCCGCTACCGCTTCAAACCCTAGCTCATGAACGAGTGAGATCATTGCCTTCACAATCGCCGCCTCGGCATGCTGCTCGGTAATATGGCAAATAAACGAACGATCAAGCTTGAGCGTATGCAGTGGCAGCTCTCGCAAGTAAGTCAGCGAAGCATACCCGATGCCGAAATCATCCAGTGCAATGCGCACGCCCATTGCCCGCAGTGCATTCAGCACCGTCGTTGTGTGCTTACTCGAAACAATCATAATACTTTCTGTAATTTCGAATTCCAAGCATTCCGCCGGCGTATTTGTCAGCGCGAGTATACATTGCAGCGTCTCGACGAATCCAGGGGCTGTAATTTGCATCGGAGACAGATTCACGGAAATGATAATATCGTTCAGCCCTTTGCTCCGCGTCCGGTGAATCATCCGGCATACCTCGCTTAGCACCCATTCGCCAATCTCCACGATTTGGCCGCTCTGCTCTGCGAGTGTTATGAATTCTCCCGGTGGTATATTCCCGAGCAGTTCGTGATGCCACCGTAGGAGCGCTTCCAAACCTCTCAGACGGCCTGCAGCATCGTAAATCGGTTGGTAATGTAGCGACAGATGCTCACTTGGAAGAATGGTTCTGAGTGCCCTGCGCAGCTCTTCCATCCGATTGATATGCGCCACATCATCTTCGATATAGACCGCAACCTGGTTGCCGCCAGCCGCCTTCGCCTGGCGAAGAGCCGTGTCTGCATGACGCACGATTAGCTCCGCCGTATCGCCATCAGCCGGGAAGCTGCTTACGCCAATGCTGCAGAACGTGTATAGCTGCTGTCCTCTGACATGCAGCAAGCTTTCTACCGAGCTTTTAAGCTCTTCAATAAGCCTCTCCGATTCCTTCGATGCCGTATCCAGCTGAAGCATCCGGAACAGAAGAAAGGTGTTACCACTCAAACGATAGACCGAGCAAGACCAGTGGCTCAGCTCATAGAGACGATTCGCCATCTGCCGCAGCGCCTCATCGCCAAACGCCGTTCCCCTCGTTTCGTTAATCAAATAAAACCGGTCCATATCTACAAGCCCCGCAAGCACACCCCTGCCGCACTTCTTCGCTAATGAGATCGCTCTAGCCAGCATGGCGAATGCCGCCTTCCGGCCAGGCAGTCCAGTCAAGGTATCGTACATCTGCGTCGTTGGCGCATTCATACGGCGAGGCATTGTTTCCTCTTGAATGATAGGATCTAATAGTTCCATATGCGTTACCTTTCATCCTTTCGACCCATAAATTCCTTAGGTAAATTCTCACATAAATCGACAGGAAAGGAAATAGAGTTTGGACACTTTAAACGTTAAAATTATGCTAAAGTGAATATTTTCATACAAAAAAAGCCCCCCAGCGCATAAATATGCACCAGAGAGCCTCTATCGTTTATTAATGCGCCGGTTCAGCCTCTGAGACGTATTTGTACCCTACACCCCATACGGTGCGGATAAAATGCGGCTCCTTCGGGTTACGCTCGACTTTGCGGCGAAGATTCACAATATGAACATCGATAGCCCGATCTGTTACGAACGAATCAAATCCACGGATCGCGTTGATCAGATCTTCACGGCTAAACACTTTACCTGGATGGGTAAGAAACAGCTTCATGAGCTCAAACTCAGAGAAAGTCGTCTCGACTTGCGTCCCGCGTACGAGCAGCAATCTCCGCTCGGTATCGAGCCGTATGGCGGTCTCCGATTGCTCTAGCTCGTCCACTTCCGCACCAGCTGCAGCCGTCTGCATCAGTCGTGCTCTGCGAATTAACGCTTCCACCCTCGCACTCAGCTCATGCATGCTGAACGGCTTGCATAAGTAGTCATCTGCGCCTGCGCGCAGTGCTTGTACACGTTCGGAAACTTCCGATTTCATAGACACAATCATAATCGGAACGGAAGATGTCTGCCGTATCTTCAAGCACAACTCTGTGCCATCCCAATCCGGAAGCATCAAATCCAGCAATACGACATCCGGGTTGAACTGCTCGAGCAGCTTCAATCCTTGCTCACCAGTAGCAGCCTGCTTAATGACGTAGCCTTCTTCAGACATGTACATCGATAGCATATCGCTCATCATTACATCATCTTCGATAACCAATATCTTGTACATGCATTCTTCACCTCGTGAAGGGAGTCGTGATTCGTACAAAAACCTTCTTCTACTACTATACAATAGGAAGATCAACCCAACAATAGATTGTTAGAAAAATGTTAGGATTTCGTGTCGAATTCCGTCATCTCCGTCACAAGTCTTGAAACAATTTGTCGAAGCTCCTCACTTACCGTTGCTGCTGCCTCATAAATGAGACCAACTTCCAGATCAGGCTCAGTCGCTTTCAGCTGTTGCTCGAGCTGCTGCGCCAGCATGGCGAGCTTAGCTGCCGACAGGTTGCTAGCAACGCCTTTGAGCGTATGCGCCATACGGCGTGCCAACGTGTAATCATGCCCCTCGAGCGCCTCAGCCAGCCGTTCATCGAACGTGCTGTAATCCTTCACAAACAGCTTCAGCATATGCGTCAAAATATCCTTTTTACCATTGACCCGCTGCAGTGCTTCTTCGAGATTAAGACCTTTAATGCCTTTTGCCAGCCATTCATCATCTAGCGCCTGCACCGGCATATAAGCTGTGGCTACCGAATCGCGCTCCTTCGGCTTCGATTTCGCCTGGTCGACACGCAGCTCTCCGCCATAACGGAGCCACTTGGTAATGATTTGGAGGAGCTTATCCGGCGGAATCGGCTTTGTAAGAACATCGTTCATGCCCAGCTGCATATACCGGTCATGATCCTCCTGAATAATATTCGCCGTCAGCGCCACAATGGGCAGACGATCATACTTGGAGTCCTGCCGGATAATGCGCGCCGCATCGTCTCCGTCCATCTCCGGCATATGAATATCCATGAGAATGAGATCATAGCGCTTGGTCGTGATGCGCTTCAGCACCTCAGTGCCGGTCTCCACCACATCGACCTTAAAGCCCCACTCGCGCAGCTGCTCCACGGCGACAAGCTGGTTAATGTGATTATCTTCGGCAAGGAGAATCGTGCCTTTCGTCTGCTTCGGCAGCAGTGCTAGCGCCGCTGCCGCTTCGACATCCGCCTCCGCGACCGGCTGCTCCTCCCGAGGGAACAGTGTCAGCAGCATTTGATTCAGGCTAACACGTGTCGCTGGCTTCACCAGAATCGCATCTGGACGATGTTCGAGCGGCAGCTTCAGCAGCTCCTCGCGTCCGTAGGCCGTCGTCAGGGCGATCGTTTTCACGCCTGCATCCTTGGCCGCTGCCTGCATATCGTTCCAGGTTTCTTCTCCATACATATCCGGCATTTCAAAGTCGAGCAGCACCGCGAACGGACGAACGCCAATGCCCGAACGCAGCAAGCGCTCATGCGCGACCTTCCATGAGTTCAGCGGTATTGGTGTAAGCCCGCTGTCTTCAAGCGCTACGCACAGCCGCTGGCTCATCGGCGCATAATCCTCTACAACCCAGACGGAATGCTCCCCGCTCCGATCACTTCGGTCAATCCGGAAGCGGTCTGACTGCGCTTCTTCCGCCACCGCCAGATCGAGAACAACCGTGAACTGACTGCCTTTTCCATACTCGCTCTGTACCTGTATCGTGCCGCCCATAAGCTCCACCAAACGCTTCACGATGACAAGGCCAAGGCCGGTCCCGCCATACTTGCGGTTCGTCGCCGCATCTGCCTGCATGAACGGCTTAAACAGCTTAGCAAGCTGTTCTTCCTTCATGCCAATGCCAGTATCCTCGACGATGAAGGCAACCATCGCATCGCCACCCGGCTTGCTGCTCTGCAGCAGCTGAACCTGCAGCCTCACATGACCGCGCTCGGTAAACTTTATCGCATTGATACATAGATTGAGCAGGATCTGCTCCATTCGGAGCCAATCCCCAATAAGCAGCGAAGGCAAGGTATTCGGCGTCTCTACGATAAACTGGAACCTTTCCTTGCCGCCGACGAACACGCTAAGCAGCTCTGACAGTTTATGTATCATGCTGTAAGGATCGAAGGGCACCTCATCCAGCTCAATCTTGCCTGCTTCGACTTTCGCAAAGTCAAGAATATCGTTAATAATGAGCAGCAGCGCCTCGGACGAATCTCTCGTCTTATGGAGATACTCAAGTTGCAGCGATGTAAGCTCCGTCTTCTGCAAGAGACCTGTAAGCCCGATAATGCCGGCAAGCGGCGTACGGATCTCGTGGCTGATTTGGGCGAGGAAATGGCTCTTCGCAAGGTTCGCGCTCACCGCCTCCCCCCTTGCTTGCTCCAGCTCCAGCTGGACCCGCTTCGTCTCCGAAATATCACGGGCGATACAGGAGTAGAACGTCTCGCCAGTCTGATCATCATGATGAACGACGAGGATCTTCGACACGGGAATAAAAGCGCCCTGTATCGTGCGCAGTAGCACTTCCTTCTCCTGGAAGCCAACCGTGCGCGCATCATCAATACCATCAAGCAATTCGCCGATTGTGCGCATCGGCATGGGATCCGTATCGCTATGGGAATCATGAATACCAAGCAGCACTCGTCCTGCCGCATTGATGTACAGCAGCTGGCCCTGATCGTCAAACGTTGCGATCAAGTCCTTCGCGGCGCCCATCACCTTCAGCTGCTGGCTGCGCGCTTTCTCCGCCTGCTTCTGACCTGTAATGTCGCGGGCGATACCGGCTACGCCAATAAAGCGCCCTTCGCGGTCGCTCATGCCGTTTGAGCTGTGCGCGACTGGAAAGCTTGTCCCGTCCTTACGGATGTAATTCCATTCCCGCTCATAAGAGAAGCTCTCACTGCGCAGCATTTCGAACACGGTAATATCCGGCGGCACATGGCGGTTAAATTTGTTACTGAGTCGTTTCGACTCCCTCCTAACATCTTCAGGAGCAATAAACAAGAGCGCTGTCGCCTTGTTTATGACTTCTTCGGACTTGTATCCGAGCATCTTCTCCGCAGCCTTGCTGAAATAGGTGACGCGGTACTGGTCATCGAGTACGATAAATGCGAATTGGTTCTGGTTAATAATCGCATCCATACGGCCGAACAAACCGCTCAAATGCACTTTCATTTGGTTCACTGATTGGGCAAGCTGTGAAATTTCGTCGCCGCTGTCATCATTCACATTGTTCACGTCAAACCGGCCTGCAGCCGCTGCCTCCGTAACCTGGAGGATGCGCTTGATGCGCCGAATAATATGATCGGAGAATAAGAAGAAGAGTATCGTCAGCAGCGCTTCCGCGATAGCAATCGTTAAGATCGCGCGCCATTTGATCGCTTTGAGTGGAGCTCCAATATCATCCAGCGGCACATTAAGGGCAATATGCCAAGATGTCCCTTTAATTGCTGCGTAGAACAGGATGGAGGCGCCTGATGGTCCATGCAGCGTATCGTATCCGTAATCACTGACAAGCATATCCGAAGCAACCGATTGAAAAGGAAGCTCCGCCGAATGTATAGATTGGGAAGGCAGCTTCATTGAAGCTTCAATAATACGAGCGTTGTCGTTATACAAAAACAGCGAGTCGTTTGCCCCGACATGAATATTAAGATGCTCTTGGTACATCCGGTCCGCAAGCAAAGAGGCATCCACAACGCCGATCACTTTATTGCCTACGCCGAATACCGGCACTTGAATGACGATAATTTCCGTCTTATTCTGACGCCCTTCCATCGGATCAGTTACGACGACATTGCCTCTAATCGCTCTCGTAAAGGAAGGCTCGTCCAATATATTAATATAGGCACTATTAGGAAGATGCATGCGTCCGGTCAAGTCTGCAAACCCTAGCGATACATAGGGGGAATTGGGCCGATGCGTTTCCGTGCTAAAATAAATCTCACGCTGGTTGTCCGAACCGAAACGAACTTGATCCGTGCGGCTCATCACTTCCACCTCAGCACGCCGGGTCTCGATCCAAGATGCCAAATCATTAGCCGTGTTCTGAACCTTCGCATTCGCCTTCTCGACCAGCGTATCCATAATCGTTTGCTTGGCAAGCGTATAGTTGCCATAGCCGACAATCGACAGCGCGCCTGACGTTACAAAAAGTATTAACACGAGCACTTTCGTCCGAAGCGAAAAACTCCCCAAAGCCTAGGCCCTCCTGAAGGAACAATAGTTGTAGTTGTTACCATTATACCTCGGGCAGATATAGCATGATAGAAGATCGTGTCGATAATTGGTAGCTACCAAGCAATGAATTAAGAGTTTATATGCACCTTCTGCACATTTTGCATCCGGTAAATGTAGTAATGCTTCGAGCAAAGTCCTTTGCTTACTGTAAGTCTGTCACAGTTCACCCACTTACAAGTGGTCGGCTCAGTGGATTGGCGAACCTTCGTTACTACTGGGTCCCCGTGCCTGCGCCAGCGCTGATGATGCATCGAGCACATTTGCTTTGCTTTTACCGGTTTGTCACATTCATCTACCGTACAGTTAGCCATATAAAATTACTCTCCCCCGTTGTCAAAACCTAGATGCTGATCTGTGTATTATTATGAATGAAAGTGCTCTCTTTGGAAAGTTCCCTGGAACTGTATTTCACAGGTAATTGTAACATTTTAGTGGTAAGGCGGCTGTGCCCGTGCCCGGCGGTTCAGTCCGAAATGCGGAGTGAAAGCTGTCTGAATTTATAAATAATCGCGACAACTTATAAATAATCATTGAAAATTCAGACTTCCTTTCATATACTGTTCTATAAACTAGCCGCTTATTGATTGTGAGGGAAGCCCGATGTCTCTGTTTGCCGCTGTCTTTCATACGCTCAAGACGCCGCTCGCCGTCATAACAGGACGAGGTGCAAGCATGCAATTTGATCGCGTAAATAAAGCTTTCTCAGATCTTGTTGGCTGCTCGGAGGATGAGCTCAAGGGGCTCCCGCCAAGTAGGCTATTCTCCTCATGGAACGAAGAAGCGCTAATGGTTACCGAACGATCGGAAATCTTCATGCTGAGACAGACTTCCAGGCCGCGAGAACCACAGCATCTGCTGTTAACGATTGATGAGGTTGCTGATACCACTGAAGCTGCTTACTTGCTGACGGCCGAGGATATCTCCGCCAGAACGTGGATCGATGCAATGAGCAAGACCGAACGGGTACTGCAATCCGGTATTTTGAATGAAAATCTCGTTATCGAGCGATATTTTCGCAGCACTACGTCTCCGATTCTCGATCCGAACCTGCGCATTGAAGAAGAGTCTCTCCAAAAGTTTTTTGACGACGCAGACCAGGAACGGTTAGTATCTGCGATTAAGCATGCCACCCTTCACCAAAGAATGGATCAAATTGTCGTTCAAACCAAGCCACTTGCGAATAACGTGCAACTAGAGCTGCATATTACGTTTTGCCCGTTCTTCAATGGCGACGGTAGCTTGCTTCACTACGGCTTCATTATAACTAACATACATTCTGTCTCTGAACCAGCTGATCCGTCCGTGACGCTCAAGGTGCTCATGGCCCGCTGCTATATATCCGCTCAGCAGCTGTCGCTTGCGACGGGCATCTCGTTGCAAACGATCTCCAAGCTGCGCAACGGCAAGATCGGCAAGCCCCAGCGGCAGACGGCGCTTCTCATCGCGTCTCAGCTGAACGTGCTGCCACAGGATATATGGCCTTAGCAGCGGGATCGAAATAAAAACCTCTCCTTGGAAAACGGGCTCGCGCAGAAGCGCTGACCATTCCTCAAGGAGAGGTTTTTTTGGCGGTTGAGAGGTACGATTAGGGACTCTCGGCTAAGGAAACAGCCGAAATCGGTAGCTTGCCGGAGATGAGAGAGCGTACATGAGCTCTCAGCATGAAAATCGGCCGATTGATCCTCTGAGAGTCCAGACTCAGCACTCTCAGATAAGGAAACGGCCGAAATCGGTAGCTTGGAAAAGCTGAGAGAGCGTAATAAGTACTCTCAGCATGAAAATCAGCCGATTGATCCTCTGAGAGTCCAGATTCAGCACTCTCAGATAAGGAAACAGCCGAAATCGGTAGCTTGGCGGAGCTGAGAGAGCGTATGTGAGCTCTCAGTATGAAAATCGGCCGATTGATCCTCTGAGAGTCCAGATTCAACACTCTCAGATAAGCAACCGAAATCGGTAGCTTGGCGGAGCTGAGAGAGCGTATATGAGCTCTCAGCATGAAAATCGGCCGATTCATGCTCTGAGAGTCCAGATTCAGCACTCTCAGATAAGGAAACAGCCGAAATCGGTAGCTTGTCGGAGATGAGAGAGCGTAATATGAGCTCTCAGTATGAAAATCGGCCGATTCATGCTCTGAGAGTCCAGATTCAGCACTCTCAGATAAGGTAACGACCGAAATCGGTAGCTTGGCGGAGCTGAGAGAGCGTATATGAGCTCTCAGCATGAAAATCGGCCGATTCATGCTCTGAGAGTCCAGATTCAGCACTCTCAGATAAGGAAACAGCCGAAATCGGTAGCTTGGCGGAGCTGAGAGAGCGTATATGAGCTCTCAGTATGAAAATCGGCCGATTGATCCTCTGAGAGTCCAGATTTAGCACTCTCAGACAAGGAAACAGCCGAAATCGGTAGCTTGGCGGAGCTGAGAGAGCGTATATGAGCCCTCAGCATGAAAATCGGCCGATTCATGCTCTGAGAGTCCAAAATCAGCACTCTCAGACAAGAAGCAACCGAATTCGGCAACATGGTGAAGCTGAAAGAGAGCATAATAGCGAGTGGCCGATTGAATCGACACTCTCTATGTGTTCTCTCAGCTTCCCCAAGCGCTGCTCCCAGCCCACCGGCGACCATCGCCCTCCTAACAATAAAGGCTGCCCTCGCAAGCCACACATCCAACATGTGACTTGCGAGAAGCAGCCTTCTGTATTATTGCGCAGCCTTATGCGTATGCGCGAGCCGCAGTGTTCTGTCGCTCGCTGCGATTTCGAGGAAGAACTGCGCGTCGATGGATGCAAGCTTCTCCCACGCCTTCACGCAAACGGGGTCGAAGTGAACGCCGCTGCCGGTCAGAATGATTTCCATCGCATCCTCATGCGACATCGCGAGGCGATAGGAGCGCGATGAGGTCAGCGCATCGTAAACGTCTGCGACCGCGGCAATTCGCGCAAGCAGTGGAATGCCCTCGCCGCTGAGTCGGTCGGGATAGCCGGTTCCGTCCCATTTTTCATGATGCGAACGGATAATGGATAGCTCATCCTTGAGGAAGCCGAGCTGCCGGCATATCTCATAGCCTGAGACCGGATGGCGTTCGATAACGAGCCGCTCCTCCGCCGTGAGCTTGCCTTTCTTATTCAGAATCGCATCCGGCACGCGCAGCTTGCCGACATCATGCACGACGCCGCCGTGGGCAATCGCCTGCAGCTGATGCTTCGACAAGCCCATCACTTCCCCAAGCCGCAGCGCATAGAGCGCAACACGCTTGTTGTGGCCTGCCGTGTACGAGTCACGCGCTTCCGTCGCCATGATGAGCGCGTGAACGCTCGGCGTTATCCATGCTTCCAGCCAAGCGCGCGGATCGGATTGGAACAGTATGCGCAGCGACGTGCTGAAAGATCCTTTGGAGAAATACTGCCGGACAAGACCGAGCAGCATCGTGAGCAAGGAGCCGAGCAGCAGGAAGTGGTACAACCACCAGCTTAGCTTCCACGCCGAGCCCATAAGAATGATGTATTGCGCCGCAACGATAAATCCCGTGCTATATACGATCGCCTGCTGAAGCGGGATCCGCGCATGCTGATTTGCTCGCCAATAGCGGTACATCGTCCATAGACAAGCCGCGCATGTAGCAGCAGCCGCAATCCATTTGTACGGATTGATGTTGAGAGGAAGATGATCAATTGCATCCGGAAAACCAATGGTTAACGCGCATAAAGCACCGAGCAGGATAAGCCAACCGGGGAGGAGCCAGACACGCGATTTGGACAGCTGCCGCACGCTCCAATGGTCTGAGCTCACTGCCGACAACGCCAGCCAAATCGACGTCAGCAGCACACTCAGCTGTGCAAAAATCTTCGGCATGTAATCTTCATGCATCAGAAAGCCAGGTGTTGTAAGTCCATGCAGGAAGAAAACGCCCGACAGCGACAAGTACGCGATCGACATAAACCCGACTTTAATGTTACGAAGCCGATGACCTGTTATACCGACACCGATGGCAACTAGCATCGCTAGCGCAGCGACGATCGTTACAATGTGAAAATGTCCCGCCGGTACAACAATGGAAACATCTTTCGTTCCTAGCGAACGTACCCATTCAAATACGCCAATTGGCAATACTACAGATAAAATAGGGCCAATGACAGATTTACCTTTAAGCTGCATGTTACTAGCTCCTCTGCTACATATACTCGAACTAACGGGCAACTTGAATGGTCGTAAACATGCCTCCAATTGGTATCGTAAAGTTGTTGGATGTATGATGTGGAATATGGCAATGAAACGGCCAGTGCCCCGGGTTCCACGCATCGAACTGCACATCGCGCGTCTCGCCCGGTGCAACAAACACAGTGCTTCTGCGGAGCTGTCTCCATGGCGGTACTTCGTTGCCGTCATAAGCCGTCTCCAGCATTTGCACACCATGCAGATGCATCGGATGGCCCTGCATCCCTATATTCGCCAAGCGAATCCGTACGCGTTCGCCTAAACGAACCTGTACCGGCGAAGTATTGGGAAAGCAGCGCCCGTTCATCGTAAAGAAGTTAAACCCGTCCGACAACGGGTCGATGGTGTAAACACCTGGGTGCAGCTCACCTCTAGGCAGCCCGCTCAGATGAAATTCCTGAAGCATATATGCGATATCAAGGTGAATGTGCTTCTCCTGTTTGTTCTGAATAATGAATAATCCGCATAGACCCAGCATTTCTTGACGGAGCGTTTGGTAATGGCTGTGATACATATGCGTTCCGGGCGGGTTAATAATTTGGAATATATAATCCATTCCATAGCCCGGCTCAATGAGCGGCGATGGCTCAATCGGAGGTACCCCGTCCATCGTATTAGGAACGTCCAGCCCATGCCAATGAACACTCGTCGCCTCTGGCAGCTTATTAATGACACGAATGCGCACCCAGTCGCCAGTCTCTACAACAATCGTAGGTCCGGGAATAGAACCGTTATATCCGTAGCCTTGCATGTAAATATCCGGCAGCAGCTCTTGCAGCACCGGTTCAGCAACTAATTCGAAGCATTTCATCCCGTTCTCGATCCGATAAGGTGCAAGCGGCAAATCCGGCGATTCCACCATACGCATCTCCCCCCGTTTACAAACAACGAAGTTTATGCGGGCTTTAACCGAATCATGACTGTACCAGCCAGAAAAAAAACAAGTAGCACTAATTATATCGGCAATTCTTTCTCATTAGTGTAGTTTTTTAAACAAAAAAAAGGCTCCGTCTGCTGCTACAGCAAAAGGAACCTTCATTTCTAGCGAGCGCCTACATCCAAATTGCCGGAGCCTGTATGAACATGCACGGGAATGCTTCCGCTGCCGAATACGAGATTATCACGTTCATCCTCATCGGTCATTTTCTGCGCCCCATCCCAATCGTTGTCCAGATCACCACTACCACTGCTGTACGTAATATGCGCATCTTGCGGCTCCTCGCGCGTCATGATGGACACATCACCGCTGCCTGTTTCCAGATCAACCGTCTGATTCAGTGCATCCAGTGCGAGATCGATGTCGCCGCTTCTTGCTTCACCTTTGATCGCCGCATCCACATCATTCAAAGCAATGTCACCGCTGCCAGTCTTCGCCGTAAGCTGCTTTGACTTCAGTCCATCCACTGTAATATCGCCAGACCCTGCTTTCAGCTCTGCCGACTCATTCGCAGTTATATCCGTAGCGTGCAAATCGCCGCTTCCGATATCAGCGCTCACTGTCGTAGCAGTAAGCTGCTGCAGGCTAACATCGCCGGAGCCCATGTCGAGCTCGATACGGTCCGCCTGAATTTGCTTCAATTCGGCATCGCCGCTGCCTGTATCCAGCACCAGCTTGCGGTACATCTGCTGCGGCAGCTCCAGCGTTAAGTCTACGCTGCGGAAGTTCAGCCCGATCGTGAAACCGACATTGTCTTCCAGCGAGACGTTCAGCTGATCCCCCTTGCGTTCAAGGGTAAGCTTCAGCTTGTCGCGGTATTTGCGGCTTGCTCGGCCGGACAGCTTTGCTTTAATCTTTTGTTCACTGCCTGGGACAATCGTCACATCCATACTGCCGCTTTTGACAATAATATCAGAGACGCCGTCCACTGCCATCCACTGCTGCTGGTCGATTTTTTCCGTACCGAAAGAGAAGTCACCTCGGAATGTCCCGAACGCACCGATGAGACCAACAACGACCAGGATGAGTGCAATCACAACCCAGTTTCTCATTTTTTCTTCACCCTTATCACTCTGGAATTAAACTTCAAGTAAGCAAGCGTCATCTTCAAGAATGCCTTCGTTAGCCATTGCGTGCCTGCACCGATGAGCATGCCAAGCCCCAACAGCACCATCGCGATGAATATCCCTTGCGTCATCGTCACGCCACCGCCATACACACCTTCATAAAGTGCCATTAGGGATGACAATCCGACGCCAATTGCCGTTGCCCACAGCGCGACAAGTACGCCAAGCAGAGCAACATAAGGACCTAGCACAAAAATCAAATTAAAGAACCCAAGGCTTACCGCAGCCAGCACAGCGCGTGAGACGAGTGTAATACTTCCACTCTTCGTCTCTGCTTGGTCGACGCGGTAGGTGAGGAGCAGTTCTTTGGCGATCAGACGCGGATCTCCCAGCTCATGCGCCGCTTCTACTTCCGACTTGCCATGCTCCGCTGCCATGCGAAAATGTTCCTCATAATCGTACATCCACTCCCGCCGAATCCGCTCTGGTACTGGCGCCAGAAGCTCCCACAGCTGCTGTAAATATTGATTCCTGATCATCGCTCTACACCTTCCTTAATAATTTCGTCGACCGCAACGGAGAAGGACTTCCACTCACAAATCAGCTCCATCAGATGTTTATGCCCCTCAGGCGTAAGCTTGTAATATTTGCGCGGCGGCCCTTCCGAGGATTCTCTCAAGTAAGTTGAAAAATAACCTTCTTGCGTCAATCGGCTCAGCAGCGGATACACACTACCGACAGCGACCTCAAACTTTGAAGACATGTTGACTGCAAGCTCATAGCCATACCTGTCTTCCCATGCGGTCAGCGCAAGCACGCATAAGTCCAGCACGCCTTTCTTAAATTGAACATTCATAATCAAGCACCCCTATACCATATCGTTAGGTATTAAGCATTGTAGAATAGTGAGTCAAAAAAATATCGCCTTACAGCTATACTATATCACCAGCTATTCTACAATGCAAGATAGTGAATTGAATAATGCGTTCACTTTAGTACGCTGCCCACATTATGGTATGCTGATCGCATATAACCTGATGATGGGAGTCCTAAAGTAATGAGCTATGAAGTGAAGCAATCGGTAGATACATATGAGCTGTTTACGTTGATTGACACGGAGTCGAACTCCTCTGTTACAGTCTGTCCGGAACGCGGGGGCATTGCCATCAGCTGCATCCTTGGCGGCGTGGAGCTGTTCTACTTGGAAAAGGCGACGCTACTCGATCCTACTGCGAATATTCGCGGCGGCAACCCGATTCTGTTCCCGATCTGCGGTCAGCTCATGGAGGGCCGGTATGAATGGGAAGGTACAGAGTACACGATGCGTAACCACGGCGTTGCACGCAATCGTCCTTGGGAGGTCGTTTCAACGACCGGGGACGGTGAAGCATCCATTACGCTGCGCCTTCGGAGCGATGCAAGCACGAGAGACGAGTTCCCGTGGGATTTTGAGCTGCTATTCACCTACGCGCTAGTTGGCGGCGAGCTGTACATCCGCCAGACGTACAGCAACTTATCAGATTCGGCTATGCCGTATTATGCAGGCTTCCACCCGTACTTCCGCAGCGAGTCGAAGGATATCGTCTATGGCACGGATGCCTCGCAATTCCTCGATTACAACGATAATATTGTCAAAGACGTGCAGGGAGAGATTGTACTCACCGGGTTAAAAGAATCGGTCGCATTGCTGGATGCAACCGTGCCTCACATCTCGTTCCCAGGTCCGGATGGCAGCGGCAAAGTAACTTTGCGCTACAGCGATGCGTTCAGATATGTGGTGCTGTGGCAGGTGAACGGTTCTCCATTCGTATGCGTTGAGCCATGGATGGCGCTGAACGGCGAGCTGAACCGGAAGGACGAGCTGCCGATGCTCACGGCAGGTTCGAAGCAGCAGCTGGAGTTGTCGATTGCTCTTGAGAAGTAGAGCAGATGGAGCGCGTGAAAAGAGCCACCTGTGCGCCACACATCCTGGAGATATCGGCGACGTGACGTCAGAGATAGCGATGGGTGCATGGAGGAAAATGGACGTTTGAGCATAGAGAGGGGCAATTGGTGCTATGGCGAAGCAAACGATAGAAGCGAATGACCAGCTGCGTCGGCGGCTTGGCAATTCAGATTTGGAGCTTTCCCCGCTCGGTCTCGGCTGCTGGCAGTTCAGCAAGGGAAGCGGAATGGTCGGCAAGTTCTGGCCCGTGCTCTCGGATGAGGACATTCTCGGCATCGTCCGAACAAGTCTTGACGGGGGCATCAACTGGTTTGATACCGCCGAGGTGTACGGCGGCGGCAAGTCGGAGGAAGCGCTCGCGGACGCGTTAAACGCGCTTGGCGATGCCGCTCGCGGTGCGCATGTGGCGACGAAGTGGTGGCCGATTATGCGGGCAGCCGGCAGCATTTCGCGCACGATTGATGAGCGGCTGCGCCGATTGAAGGGCTGGCCTATCGACCTGCACCAAGTGCATCAGCCGTACTCGTTCTCCTCGGCTGCGGCCGAGATGAACGAGATGGCGAAGCTGGTGCAACAGGGCAAGATCCGCCACATCGGCGTGAGCAATTTCTCTGCGGCGCGCATGCGCGAAGCGGACAAAGCGCTGCGAGCGCACGGGCTGCGGCTTACGTCCAATCAGGTGAAATACAACCTGCTCGACCGCCGCATCGAGCATAATGGCGTGCTCGATACCGCCAAGGAACTTGGCGTTGCCATTATCGCGTACTCGCCACTGGAACAGGGCGTGCTGACGGGCAAGTTCCACAGCAATCCCGAGCTCGTGCGCGGGATTGCCGCCGGCCGCAAGCTGAGCGGCAGCTTCAAGCCCGCTGCACTGGCGCGGACGCGGCCTTTAGTTGACCGGCTTGCCGAGCTTGCTGGCAAGTACGACGCTTCCCCGAGCCAGGTCGCACTGAACTGGCTCATTCATGCGAATGGCGATACGGTGTTCGCCATTCCAGGCGCTTCAAAGCCGAAGCATGCACAGGAGAATGTGCATGCAATGGCGTTCAAGCTCAGCGGCTCCGAGCTGCTGGAGCTCGGCGAGCTGGCGGACCGCTGCAAGCGGTAGAGTGCAGCTTAACGGCAACGAGCCGATAGGGCTAGCAGAGTTCGCGGATCGCTGCATGCGGCGGTAGCTGACGCATTGCAGCAGCTTATCCCCGCGATGGTGCAGCCAGCCATACTTTGGCTGGCTGCACCCGCACCTAAGCTACCACTTCAGTTCGTTCATGAATGTAACGCCCTGATTGCCTCGGGTCAGAAAAGGGATTGCTTACCCCGCTCTTGAAGCGGAGTTCGCAATCCCTTTTATTCAAGGCGCAACCGCCCGCCGTCCATTTGCAAGTGCAGCATAGCTTTAGGCATGCCGGCAAGCGATAACCTGCCGCTCGAATTTGCCTTTACGGACGACGCAGCGGTCCGTAACAACGAGGCGTGCCGCGGCGATATCTTCGTCAATCGTCTCGGTAGAGACGATAACGACATTAACCGCCAGGCGGCGGGCGCTCTGCAGCATTGCGAGCCGCTCCTCGGACGAAAGCTTCGAGCACAAATTGTACGGCAAGTCGATGATCGCAGCATCGTAGGGCGGCTCACCCGAAGCAGCGCCTAGCTGCAGCTGCGTCATGTCCGCTTTGCGCACAACGTCTGGCATGCCGAAGTGAGCGAGATTGACGCGGGCTCCTTTCAGCGCGAGCGGATTTAAGTCATAGCCAACGATAGGGATTCCCATCGATAGCGCTTCGATAAGGACCGTACCAATACCGCAGCACGGATCGATAACGCGCAGCTCTGCAGTAATATCAGGAGCTGCGATGTTCACAACCGCCCGCGCAACCCGCGTGCTGAGCGCCGTCGAGTACGGCTGAGGCTTCTCATTATGCTTCAGCCAGAGCGCTTCGCTCTTCTCGAATTCTCCAAACAGGTAACGCCCGTCTACGATGGCGACGCCGAACAATCGATCAGGCTGGCGCATCTCAGCCTTGCCAACGATTCGCCAGCCAATCTCCTTCTCGATCGACCGCTGACGTTCGAAGTCGACCGGAATGTCACTGCCGACGAACGAGACCTTGAACGTTCGCCCCTCAAGCGCTACAGCCTCACCCACCTGCGCAGCGATACCAGCCGAATCGTCCGCTGTTAGCAATATAGCAAGCTTCCCCCGGATAAATGGGCTCCTGCTCGGATTTATATTTTTATCTGAAATCACACAACCATGTCGCGGGTCGGATCCAAACAGCGAGCGCATCTCCATCCCGCATAAATCTTGTTCATCCTCGTGGCAGGATACGGCATAGAAGCTTGTTTCTTTGCTTGGAATATTTTGCACATTTTCACTCATTATAGTACTCCTTAAACCCGCTATTCATGGCCGCCGCTAGCAGCACGATAGGTCCGAAATACAATCGACTGATTGTAGTTTCCAAACCCTTCACCATAGATGGTAAGCCCGCCAACATGCTCGGCTTCATCAGGAACTGCGAGGCGCAGCAGCCAGTTGTTGCGCGTCATGACGATATCAGATAGCTTCACATCAGACAGCCGCTGACCGTCGAGGTAAGTGCCGTCATTCGTTATGCGGATAATCTTAAGCCACCCGTATTGGTTCAAGTTGTTGCTCCACCAGGCCGGGGTCAGCTTGCCCCGTCCTTCACCGGAGTCACCGGGACTTGTCCATGCCCCAAGCAGCGTATTATTGAGGTGGAAATGAATGTCGGACGGCCAATCGACGCGCACACCTGGCGCCTCGGAGCCAATCTCAAGCGTTATCTCGATCTCCTCCAACGACTGCCCGAGCAGCACGTAATTCGGGATCCGATATTCCACGTAACCTTTGCCGAACCAAAGAATTTGCGCATGCATTCGCTCTGGATCGTGAAAATAACGCGGGTCGTCAAACTGCCCAATCATATGCTCGCTTGTAGCAAGGCCGCAGGTCGGATGAATATCGAAGCTGGTGTAGTGGCCAACCGGCACCGATACCTCGTGGCACTCCCGCTTCTGCTGCGCAGTTTGCGGAATCGTAATCTCGACTTGACCTTCGGCAAGCGAGCAAATCTTATGTGTCCCGCCGCCCCGCCGGACGAGCTTCGTCTCAATAAGCCCGCCCTTCTCCAGCTTCTTCGCATGCATGGTCACGATTGCGCTGCTGAGGCCAAGTCCCGCCGCAAGTTCCTTTATATTCATCGGCTGCACCGCGAGCAGCTCTAGGATGTGCAATCTCACATCGCTTGCAAGCGCTTCGTAGAGGGGGAGCCATTTGCGGTCTAAGCTTGCACGAATCATCGTCGTTCACTCCGTATCTTGGCTGGTATAGCCGATTGTCTGCGAATGCCAGTATATAGGTCCAGTTGACAGCGGTCAAATCGCGACTGCCCGCTGGCAAAAGAAATACTTGCGCGGAACCGCCATGATGCGTTTTAATAATGGTGTGGTGTTATTTTGTTAACTAATTAATATATTCATTAAACCAAGAGGTGACCATGATGTCAATGCAAGCGAAACTAATTGTGGATAAAGATTTTACGATTGGTGAGGTCGATAAGCGAATTTATGGCTCTTTTATCGAGCATTTGGGACGCGCCGTATATGGCGGCATCTATGAACCGGGGCATCCGTCTGCGGATGAGCAAGGGTTTCGCGGTGATGTTATGGAGCTGATTCGCGGCATCGACGTGCCGATCGTGCGCTATCCTGGGGGTAACTTCGTCTCTGGTTACAACTGGGAGGATGGAGTTGGACCGATAGAACTGCGCCCTAAGCGACTGGAGTTGGCATGGCGGACGTTAGAGCCTAACTTATTCGGGCTTGGCGAGTTCGTGGATTGGTGCCGTAAAGCGGGTACAGAGCCGATGATGGCGGTCAACCTCGGGACACGTGGTCCAGAGGAAGCACGGCAGCTGATCGAGTATGCGAACCATCCATCCGGCACGTATTGGAGCGATCTTCGCGTGCAGCACGGGCATAAGGCTCCGCATGCGATTAAGACGTGGTGCCTCGGCAACGAAATGGACGGCCCATGGCAGATCGGCGCCAAGACGGCGGAGGAATACGGCCGCGTCGCCGCTGAAACGGCGAAGGTGATGAAATGGGTCGATCCGAGCATTGAGCTGGTTGCCTGCGGAAGCTCTGGCCTCGGCATGCCTACATTCCCGGAATGGGAGCGTACGGTGCTGGACCTGAGCTATAACGAGGTGGATTATATTTCGCTGCATCAGTATTATGGCAATCGCGACAAGGATACGGCGAATTTCCTGGCGCAATCCATGGGCATGGACGCTTTCATCGGCTCCGTTATTGCGACATGCGACTATATTCAGGCGAAGAAGCGCAGCAAGAAGAAGGTTCACCTCTCCTTCGACGAGTGGAACGTTTGGTATCATTCCAATGACGCAGATTCCCGCATCGAACCGTGGTCGGTGGCGCCACCGCAGCTCGAGGATGTGTACAATCACGAGGACGCGCTGCTTGTCGGCAGCATGCTCATCAGCATCTTGAAACGTGCGGATCGGGTCAAAATGGCGTGCATGGCGCAGCTCGTCAACGTTATCGCCCCAATCATGACAGAAACCGGCGGCGGTGCGTGGAAGCAGACGATTTTTTACCCGTACATGCATACGAGTATTTTTGGCCGCGGCACGGTGCTCGTTCCGCTGGTGGAGTCGCCGAAATATGATGCAAAAGACTACACCGACGTTCCGTACCTAGACGCAATCGCGGTTCACAATGCCGAAGCCGGCGAGGTGACGGTGTTCGCCGTGAACCGTCATTTGAGCGAATCGCTGCCGCTGTCGGTCGATCTGCGCAGCTTCGGCAGCTTCCGTCTGATCGAGCATATCGTGCTCGAGTCGGACGATTTGAAGGCGGCCAACACGAAGGCCGTTCCGAACAACGTCACGCCGCATACGCGCGGCAACGCTGTGGTCGAGAGCAACGGCGGCGGTCTCGTCGCCTCGCTCGGCAAGGCGTCGTGGAACGTGATCCGCGTGAAACTGGGGTAGTGTGCGGGGCTGGGTGAGAGGTAGGCAGACGGGCTGAGAGAGGCTATTCCCCGCTCTCAGCGATTCAATCGGGCATATTGGGCCCGATTACTGTATTGAGAGGCTTAACCCGCTATTCGGCGGGGGAATGCCTCTTTTTTGTGACTGTGAGCGGCTATTCCCGCTCTCAGTAGTGATATACAGGTTGTTCGGTGTCACTTCGACGTTGAGAGATCCTATATGTGCTCTCGACAGACTTTTCTCCGGTTTCGAACGCCGAGAGAACACATACGTGCTCTCAGTAGCATTAATCGAGTTACTTGGTTCCACTTCGTTGCTGAGAGATCCTATATGTGCTCTCGACAGACTTTTCTTCGGTATCGAACACCGAGAGAACACATACGTGCTCTCAGTAGCATTAATCGAGTTACTTGGCTCCACTTCGGCGGTGAGAGATCCTATATGTGCTCTCGACAGACTTTTCGCCGGAATCGAACACCGAGAGAACACATACGTGCTCTCAACAGCATTAATCGAGTTACTCGCTGCCACTTCGGCGCTGAGAGATCCTATATGTGCTCTCGACAGACTTTTCTCCGGCTTCGAACGTCGAGAGAACACATATGTGCTCTCAGCCCACAACTGCCAACAACAACACAAAAAGGCGGAGCAAGGATTCCCTCCCTGCTCCGCTCGCTCGTCCAACCAACAACTTACAACTGATACCCAACCGCCTTCTGCCAGCCGCCATATACGCCGGCGCGCCAGGCTTCGTCACGCTCTGGGACGAAGGTGCGGTCCAGCTCCCACAGCGCGCGGAGCTCGTCCGTGCCGCTCCAGAAGCCGACGCCGAGGCCAGCGAGGAACGCCGCGCCGAGTGCTGTCGTCTCCAGCATGACCGGGCGGATGACGGATACGCCGAGCAGGTCGGCTTGGAACTGCATGAGCATGCTGTTCGCGACCGCACCGCCATCGACCCGCAGCTCCTTCAGCCGCAGGCCGGATTCTGCCGCCACCGTGCCGAGCACATCCGCGGTTTGATACGCGATGGACTCCAGCGCCGCGCGCACCAGATGCGCGGAAGTGACACCGCGCGTCAAGCCCGTTATCATGCCGCGCGCCTCGGCATTCCAATACGGCGTACCAAGCCCCGTGAACGCCGGGACAACGTACACGCCGAGCGTGTCCGCAACCGAATCCGCCAGCGCCTCGCTCTCGGATGCATGGGCAATCAGGCCAAGCCCGTCGCGCAGCCATTGGATGACGGAGCCCGCCGTAAAGACGCTGCCCTCCAGCGCATAGGTCGTCCTACCGTTCAGCTGCCATGCGATCGTCGTGAGCAGCCCTTTCTCCGATGCAACCGGCGCCTCGCCGGTATTCGTCAGAAGAAAACAGCCTGTCCCATACGTATTCTTCGCCATTCCCGACTCGAAGCACCCCTGGCCGAACAATGCCGCCTGTTGGTCGCCTGCAACACCAGCAATAGGAATACCGCGCAAGGTTCTATCGTCTATTTCCGCATTATCAGCTTTATCTGCTTTATCTGCTTTATCAGCTTTATCTGCTTTATCTGCTTTATCCTCATTATCGGCTTTATCAGCCTTAACCGCTCTTTCGAACTTAGCCGCATTATCCGCTTTATCCAACTCAGCCGCACTATCTGCCTCACCAACCACGCCGGCCCCGGCCCCATCCGCATCGAGCAGACGCGTATAGCCAAAAATCCCGCTCGATTGCTTCACCTCCGGCAGCATTGCAGCCGGAATACCTAGCTTCACCAAGATCTCTTCATCCCAAGCCAACGAGTGAATATTGAACAGCATCGTCCGCGAAGCATTCGATACATCCGTTGCATGGACTGCGCCTTCTGTCAGCTTCCAAATTAGCCAGGTATCAATTGTACCGGCAAGCGCGCGCCCTGCCTCCGCTTTCGCTCGAAGCCCAGGCACCTCATCGAGCAGCCACTTCAGCTTCGTCCCCGAGAAATACGGGTCAAGGACAAGCCCTGTCCTCGCACGGACCTCGGCTTCCCAGCCCTCCGCTTTCAGCGACTCGCATATCGCGCTCGTCCGGCGGCACTGCCACACGATTGCCGGGTGCAGCGGCTCGCCCGTCTCCGCATCCCAAACAACCAGCGTTTCACGCTGATTTGTAATGCCGATCGCACTAATTTGATCCGCGGACACACCACTGGCTGCCTCTTGCATTACCGCAAGCTGCGTACGCCATATTTCATCCGCATCCTGCTCCACCCAGCCGGCCTGCGGAAACACCGAAGCAAATTCCTGCTGCGCGAAGGCCGCTACCCGCCCCTGCCGATCGAATAATATCGCTCTGCAGGACGTTGTCCCCTCATCAAGCGCCAATATATACTCGCCCTTCTCCATCTCCATCGTCAACGATGCCTCCTCCAGCCAGCTCACGTCATATCTGGAAAAGCCGCCGCCGCATGCAGTTCTGCCTGCACACTCGCCAGCTCCGTCCCCCGTTTCTCCTCATTCCATCCGAACCGCTGCCCAAGCAGCCGTACGACCGCGCCCGTCAACTTCTCCGCACGCCCCCGGTCGAACAAGATCATCCCCGTGCGTCGCATCAAGAAGTCTACCGCGCTGCACGTCATTTCCTCTTCCACCGCAAAATCAAGCTCCGCACGCAGCGCCCACTCCAGCCGCGCATTATGCAATGCCTCCGCACGACCAACTGCGACGGTAATCCGCCGCCCAGCAGCCGCACTACCCGCTTCACCTGCACCACTCGCTCCACCAGCTCCGCCGGCACCACCTGCTCCACCAGCACTCCCTGCACCACTCACGCCACTGGCACCACCCGCTCCGCCAACACCCGCTCGAACGTCCTCGCTCGCAGCCGCAACGGGCAACCCTGCTCCCGCAGAAGCAGCAGCCCGTTGCTCATTTGCTTCCGCACGTTCATACGCGGCGTATCGCGCAAGCAGCTTCGGCGCATTACTGCCGTATCGCGCAACCCAGCCACTCAGTGATTCCTTCGGTACGCCCTGGCGCTCTCCATCCAGAAGCAGTGCTTCGCACATTGCTTCAAAGGTCGGATAGCCGCTGTAGTCGCCGCCAGAGAGCACTTCCTTATGCGTCGTGCAACCTTTGAACTTGCGTCCGGTTCCCTCTTTGACATCCGCTGCGACGAGATCCACGACCTTCTCCGCCATTTTGCGAAAACCGGTCAGCTTCCCGCCTGCAATCGTAACGAGCCCTTTGTCCGATATGAAGATCTCATCCTTACGCGAAATCTCCGATGGGCTCTTCCCGTCTTCGTGAACGAGCGGCCGAACTCCTGCCCAGCTTGACTCAATATCTGCGCTAGTCAGCGCAGCCGTTGGAAAAGCCGCGTTCACCGCCGTCAATAAATAATCGCGGTCAGCGCGCGTCGTAATAACATCGCCAGGATCGTCGTTATAAAAGGTATCCGTCGTTCCGAAATACGTCTTCCCATCACGCGGGATTATAAAAATCATTCTTCCATCAGACACATCTATATAAATCGCCTGCTTCACAGGCAGCTTGGCATAGTCTACTACAAGATGGACTCCCTTGGTCAGCATGAGCCGCTTCCCTTCAATCTTGCCATCCATGCTGCGCACGTGATCGGCCCACGGTCCTGCTGCATTGACGATTTTACGCGCATAGATGTCGTAGCTCTTCCCGCTGCGAATATCCTTCACTCTTGCTCCGCAGATGACGCCATCCCGATAAAGCATTTCCTCTGCCTTCGCATAATTCACAATGGAAGCGCCGTGGCGATGCGCCGTCTTCATCACTTCCAGCGTCAGTCGCGCATCATCTGTTCGATACTCGTAGTAACGACCGCTGCCTCGAAGACCTTCACGCTTCAAAAGCGGCTCCAGCGCTTCCGTCTGCTCGCGCCTATACATACGCCGCCGCTCCGCATGTTTCACTCTTGCCAGCCGATCATAAATATATAAACCAATGGAGGAGGCGTAGTAGCCGAAGGTACCGCCCTTGTACACCGGCATCAGCATCGGCGCAGGCATAACAACATGCGGCGCATGTCGATGCAGCAGCGCACGTTCCCGGCCCACTTCCGCGACCAGTCTCACTTCACCCTGCTTAAGATAACGCAGCCCGCCATGCACAAGCTTCGTCGACCGACTGCTCGTACCTTGCGCGTAATCGCCCATCTCAACGAGACCAGCCCGCAGCCCGCGCCGCGAAGCGTCCCAGGCGATGCCCGCCCCTGTAATGCCCCCTCCAATGATAAGCACATCCAATAGTTCAGATGCCATTCGTTCCAAATACATCGTTCGTGCCGATGCCGAGAAAGGTTCGTTCATTGCCTGCAAGCCCTCCTTATGAGCAAAAACTCCACAAGATATGCTTCATTACATGCTGATATGACCTACGGAATCGTCTCTTTTATCAGTATAAACGCAGGAGGAATTTCATACCAGTTGTCAGCATATATGATATTAATAATTTACGAAACTTAGTTTCACTGAATAAAACTTTCACCAACAAGGAGGCACAACATCGATGACCACGGCACAATCATTCTCGTTCGAAGGAATTGACCACATTCAGCTTGCTGCACCACCAGGCTGCGAGAATGCAGCTAGGGAATTTTATGCGGGCATCCTTGGCTGGACGGAGGTTCCCAAGCCAGTCGAGCTGCAGAAGCGCGGCGGAGTCTGGTTTCAGTGCGGCTCGCATCAGGTACATATTGGGGTGCAGCAGCATTTTGTCCCGGCGCTAAAGGCACATCCGGCCTTCCTCGTTCACCAGCTCGATGCGCTGCACAGCCATATCACTGCCGCAGGCATCACTGTAATCAACGATGATGCACGGAGCTCGGAGTCTGCCGCTAAGTGCCGTCTGGATAAAATCAGCCGTTACACTTACGGCTCCATCCGCCGTTTCTATGTGAGCGACCCTTGGGGCAATCGACTCGAATTTATGGAATATATCACACTGTAACCTTCTGTAACCTTTTCCCAACCCAGTGCGTCTATCCGATCATACGAACTTATACCAATGATTGGGAGATGCGCCAACAATGAAGCTCAATTCCTTCGTAAAACGTGCTACCGCAACTATGATCATCGCCGGAGCCATAACCACTTGCATTGCCGCCGCACCACCGACCGGACTAGCCTCTGCCAAAGCAGAAGCAGAAGCCAACATTGCTCCACAGCAAACAAAGCCGATCTTCGTCTACTTCAACAGCATGCAGCTGACCACCTCGGATACAACAGCGATTATTAAGGACGGCAACCTGCTGCTCCCGCTGGGTCTGCTCGGCGGCATCCCAGGTGCTTCGTTCTCTTTTGACACCGCCAGCCAAACGATCTATGCCTCCTACGATACGCACAAGGGTAGTCTTCGTATTGGTGAACAGTCAGGCACGGTGGACGGTCACAGCATGACTTTTGCCGGCAAAGCCGTTCTGCTCAACAAGCGCATCTACGTCCCTGCCCGCTTCGCGGTCGCTGCAATCGGCGGAACGATTCTTTGGGACGCGAAATACCGGATTGCATCCATCTTCGGCTCGCAATATGTTACGGCGAATGGCAAGGGCGGTCAGTACCGGCTTGATGGCACAACAGGCGCGCTTTATTTCAAAATGAAAGGTCAGCAGCAGAAGCTAATCGGCAAGAGCATCGCGAAGCTAAACCTCGGCTACATTCCGATGGCAACGATGAGCGTCATCTCGATCGGCAAAGACAGTGAGCTAATTACGATTAGCCATATCCATGGGGAACCATTAATCAACGACGAAGAATACACCTTGTTCGTGAGAAATGGCGTAATCGTTCATCAGATGCAAGCGCACTATTGGCAGTTCTCGCCTCGAAATATAGTAACAGCAGGCGACCTGGCAGTCATGACGGATGGCCGCAACGTGCAGCTCGTGAACGGCGACGCCCAAATTGTCCGACGCTATTCGCTCCCTGAGCTCGCAGGGCTAGCAGGGGGAGCTGCCACTTTTGATATTGAGTCTGTACATAGCGACTTCCTGCTATTTCGCTCAACCGAGGGGTGGCTGTACATCGCCGATTTCAAATCCGGCAAGACGACGACGCTCTATCAAACATTCAAGCTCGATCCGAAGCAGCTCGCCCCCTTCTATGACGGAATCACATTCAAGGAGCAGGACGGGAATAAGCTCTACTTTGAAGTAGCGTCTAACATGGATGGCCATCATGAAATTCTCTCGTACGGGATTGGTGGCGCTTAGATTCTGTGGTAAACTATTGTCAAAATCATGCTGTATGCGACTGGCGAGAAAAACGTGGAATCAACCACGGGGAAGCATACATTCGGCACATCTACCGTTCGCCTGGGTAAAGTATTTGCGCTTGGCACCCCTTTGTCTTCTTAGACAGGGGCGCCCTAGCGCGAATACTTTTTTTATTCCACGGATAAAGGAGAATGGATCAACATGACAATGGCACGACTGCTCAAGGCAAAAGAAGCGGCAGATCTCGTCTACGCCGGCATCCGGGCGCGCTCCTCGGAGCATCAGAGGAATGAAATCCAGCCGCGTATGGCGACACTGCTCATTGAGGGCGACCCGGCATCGGCTTATTACGCCAAGTCAAAGCAGCGCATGGCTGAGAAGCTCGGCATCGCGTTCGACCTGCACAGCCTCAAAGCTGACATTACGGCTGATGAACTGACCGGCTTGATTCAGTCTCTGAACACGGACGAGCGGATTCATGGCATAATGCTGGAGCTGCCGCTGCCGAAGCATCTGTCCGTTACAACCATCGTGGCGCACATCTCTCCGCTCAAAGATATTGACGGCGTCACGCCCGCCAATAAGCTGGCTACGCTAACAGGTGAAGCGGGCCTCTACCCGGCAACTCCGCAAGCCTGCATCGAGCTGCTTCGGCACTACGGCTATCCGCTTGAAGGTCGCAACGTCACCTTGATCGGCAGAGGCCAGACGGTCGGACTGCCGCTGTTTCATCTGCTGCAGCGCGAACAGGCGACCGTCACCGTCTGCCATTCGCGCACGCCGGATATCGCCTCGCATCTGCGGCATGCGGATATTGCCATCGTCGCCGCAGGCAAGCCGGGCATCATCACTCGCGAGATGGTGCAGCCGAATCCCGATCTCGTTGTCATTGATGCCGGTATCAATGAAATAGCCGACGGCTCCATCATTGGCGATGCCGCTGCTGACGTGAACGAAGCGGCATCAGCTGTATCGCCGGTTCCGGGCGGCGTCGGCACGCTCACGACCGCTGTGCTCTTTCGCAATCTGATGGATGCGATTCAGCTTCAACTTCAAGCAACTAGAGAGGAGAATAACCGATGACAACGGTAGGCTGGGACGATTCTTTGCGCCGCTTTCTGGAGAGAGCGGCAAGCGCCGATCCAACGCCAGGCGGCGGAAGCGCCGCTGCGGTTGCCGCAGCGCTCGGCACTGCCATGTCAGCGATGGCTAGCCATCTGACGCAGGGCGACAAATTCGCCGAAGTGCAGCACCTCATCACGCCAGCACTGGATCAGCTCACGTGGCTGTCCTCCGAATGCGAGGAGCTGCTTGCTGCAGATATTCGCGCATTCGATCAATACATGGCGGCGCTCAAGCTGCCGAGAGCCACCATCGATGAGAAGCTTCGCCGCAAGGCAGTGCTTCACGATGCAACGATCAGCGCCATTGATGTACCGCTCCGCTTGATGCGCGTATGCCGCTCCGGTCTGCAAGCGACCCAGGGCATTGCTGCCTGCACGAACCCGCATGTCATCTCGGATCTCGGCATTGGCGCGATCTTGCTTGAAGCGGCTGCACAGTCGGCACTGCTCACGGTGCAGATCAACCTGGCTGCGCTCAAGGACGACCCGCTCGGCGAGGAACTCAACACAACTGCAAGCACGCTGATTGCCGACATCGAGCAAATAAAAAACCGGACATTAGCTGTCGTTCGCGACAGAATCTAATGTCCGGCTCTTTCGAATCTTATTCCAGCTACAGCCTTCCGTAATTGCGCAGCACGTTCAGCACAACCGTAGTCGTATAGGCCTGCCAATGCTTCAAATCATGCTCATCATTCCAGCCTCCATCCTCGCGCTGCGAGGATGCGAGGTGGTCGAGGAACTTGATTATAAGCTCTGGCGGCGTCGCTTGCGCAACCGGGGAGTCCGGCGTCTGGGCGAAAGAGAAGTACGAGAAGTACTGCTTCGGCTCCGCCTTGGATGCGCAAGCAATAATGTTCGCAATCGCAGCTTCCCTGTGCAGCGCAAGCTCCTGCGTTGCTGGCGTATTCACATAGTAATCAAAGGCGTGATAAGCCATGAACAGCCACTCATTCGCCTCGATTTGCGCTATGTCCAGCTCCTCGCTTGCCCACCGGGCAGTAGATGCCTTGAGCTCGTCCGAACAAACTCCCAGCCGAATCAAATTTCCTGTAATCGAATCCGGCTTCGTCTGCCCGCCTCCACTCCACCATGGCGCGAGCGGGTATTTCATCAGCGAATCTGGATTGCGTAAGGAACCGTCCGCTTCGCGATTACGCTCCACCCACCCCGCCGTACCCTCAAGCAGCGGAACTAGAGGCGCTCCGGTATCCCGGTTAATATTCAGCAGAAACTCTAGCGCCAGCGGATGCGAGTCCGGGCATTTGATATCATGTTCAAGACCGTGCGCCCAGCCTCCGTCCTCGTTCTTATAGTTCAACAGACAGCTATGCAGACGCTCGATGGAGCCGCCGTCAAATAAATAGCTGAACAACGCTTGCTCCCACAATAGCCCGTTTGCATATACAAATTGTCTTGCAAGGTCGACGGATACCGACATGCGCGCTAACCTCCAATTGGCTTCTTTTACTCCCCTACTATTTCGGTATGAGCTCGCCAATCCCTTCCAATTGCCTAGCAGAAATGCACCTATCGCCAGTTACGCCGCTCCTTGTAGCAGTACGCTAAACCTGACGCCTTCCGGTGTATTCGTTATGCTGTACTGCGCTCCGTGGGCATCCAGCACTTTGCTTACGATATACAATCCTAGCCCGCTGCCTCCGGTTGAGCGGCTTCGCGATTGCTCCGCGCGGTAGAATGGCTCGAACAGTCGCGGCAGCTTCGGCTCATCAATCGCCACCCCTGTGTTGAGCACCTCAAGCCGATACATCATTCGCGGCCGGACGCCATCCGCGCTTATGCTCACTGGCTCTTCCCACAAACGTACAATGACCCGCTCCTCATCACCGGAATATTGCACTGCATTCGTAATGATATTCGAGACCGCTTTGGACATGAGCCGCTCATCTGCCGTAATGATCGCTTCATCCGGCAGCTCGCAATCGAGCGTCATGTTCTTCACATTGGCTAAGTAGCTTACATGACCGACCGATTCGCGGATAAGCTCCACAAGATCCACCTCCCGCATAAGCGGCAGGAAGTCGCGACTCTCAAGCTTAGACAGCTCTAATATCTCATGAACGAGCTTGTCCATATCCTGCATGATCGTATAGGACTTGCGCAAATACGTGTCTCGATCCCGGAACGCCCCAACGTTCGCGATCATGGCCTCGAGCTGTCCACTCACTGCGGTAATCGGCGTCTTCAGCTCATGCGAGATCGTTGCCACGAACTCGCGCCTTTTGGATTCCTGCTCGCGCTCCCGTTCAATGTCGCTCTTGAGCTGCGTGTTCGCTTCCTGCAGCTCGCCCATCGTTGATTGCAGATTAACGGCGAGCCTGCTGAGGCTAAGTGACAGCTCCCCTAGCTCATCACGCGTCTTCAGCGCCGGCTCCGTTGCGGAGAAGTCCAGCTTCGCAAGACGTCTTGCAACCTTGTTCAGCGAAAGCAGCGGCTTTGCAATAAGCCTTGAATAGATGAGCGCTCCGCCAATTGCGATGAGCAGGATCGGAATGAGCATATAAGGCAGGAATAGCAGGATGACGCCTGCAGCCTCGCCAACCGGTTGCAGCGGCGCATCCACGTACAGCGTGAATACTTCATCGCTCTCGGCGAATTTGATTTTTCTCTCTACGCTGAGCAGATGCATGCCTCGATCGCTAGGGTCCCTGCTGCCGGCCTCAAACCTTCCCGCCTGCATTTGCTTGCGAAGGCCGAGGTAGCTGTCACCGGTCCCTATCCAGTTCTTCATCGTGCGGAAATTCGGCGGAATGTAGTACCCGTTCCCGTCGCTGTCGCGCAGCATCATCATGGCGTTATGCTCCTGACCGAACTGAGCCATAAGCGGAATGGCATCTGTAGTGCTTTTGCCGTCGATGCCCTTCACGAGTTCACTGACGCCACTCTCGAGACGATCCTGTTTGATTAATTTATAGTAACTCGGCAGCATGAAGTAGAGCGTCAAGTAAATGACCAGCGCGAACATGACGAGGAGCGCTGTCGTGACGAGGAAGATTTTGAACCGAATGCCTTTGCGTCGTGTCATCCTTCCACCGCCGTGACTTCCGTTTCAAGCGAGTACCCGACTCCTTTGACCGTACGAATAACGGAGATGCCGAGCTTCTTCCGAATGTTCTTAATATGAGCGTCGACAATGCGGGAATCGCCGTAATAGTCGTAGCCCCACACTTTGTCGAGCAGCATGTCCCTTGTCAGAATGCGCCCGGCATTATGGATGAGCGTGTTCAAAATATCAAATTCCTTCGTCGTCGTATCAATCGGCTTGCCATCGACATACACCTTGTATGCATCGGCATCAAGTCTCAGTCTGCCATCAAACAGCAGCTCGCCCGACTGTCCGCCCCGCGTGCGCCGAAGCACCGCTTCGACCCGCTTCATGAGCACATGGAACGAGAACGGCTTCGTCACGTAATCGTCCGCCTCTTCCTCGAACGCCTTCAGCTGATCCTTCTCCTCGCTGAGCGCCGTAAGCACGATGACCGGCGTATCGGATTTCTCTCGGATTAAACGGCACACTTCATAGCCGTTCATCGACGGCAGCATCAAATCGAGTATAACCAGATCGTAATTGGCCTGCTGAAACTTCTTCCAGCCCTCCAAACCATCGCTTGCTACATCTACCTCATAGCTCTGCGCGCGCAGAAACTCGGCAATAAGCTCTTGAATATAATAATCGTCTTCGACAACGAGAATAGCGGCTGGCATAGCAGCAATCCCCCATCCTAATAAGTTACTCTAAGCATACCTGTTGAATATGAAAGGAATATGAATATGGGCTAAAAAAGAGGTGAACGAAAAAAACTGACACCGCTATATTGCCGCAGTGTCAGTCCGTCAGTTCATGCCTCTGTTATTGCTCCTATTGCCTGCCCTCATTCGCCAGCTTCTCTTGCGCCATGCGGACTAACTCCTTGACCATCGCGCCGCCGATCTGACCGCCGATTTGACCGGCAGACTCCGTCGAGAGCTGACCGTTATACCCATGCTCAAGTGGAATCCCAAGCGATTTCGCCACCTCGTACTTCACATCGTCAGGACGGCTCGGATTAACGACGTAGCCTTCCCTCCGCATCACCTCGGCTTTGAACGCGCTCATCTGCGCATCCGCTGCTGGGACAAGATGCTTTCTTCGACTTCTTCGTGCCATTTTGACCTATCCGCCTCCTTCTGGAGTATCTACCGCTTACCGTACCCCATGGCGAAATGTTCTATTCAGGCACTCATTCGAACCAACCTTTAACCTTGAACCAGGCATACATGCCGACAGACAGGATAGCCATTACAATAAGAATGATAAAATACCCGGCATGCCATTGCAGCTCCGGCATATTCGAGAAATTCATTCCGTAAATCCCGGCAATGAACGTGAGCGGCATGAAGATTACCGTAATGACCGTCAGCGTCTTCATAATCTCGTTCATCCGGTTGGAATTGATCGACATATAGTGATCACGCAGATCCGACGTCATATCGCGGTTGGAATCGACCATCTCTGCGAGCTTCAGCAGATGATCATAGATATCCGTGAAGAACAGATGATAATGTGGCAAAGCCTCGATTCGTTGCGTGTTCAGCAGCCGGTAGAGCAGATCCCGCATTGGAACGAATGTTTTGCGCAGCTTCAGCAGCTTGTTGCGAATATCGAACACATGGTTCAAATTCGAGCGGAAGCCTTGCTCATTCGTCCCTTCCGTCTCAAACTCCAGCAACTGATCTTCGATCGCCTGCAATGCCGGAAAATACTGATCCACCAGCTCATCCATCACCGCATAAGCCGCATGCAAATTGCCATGCACTTCGGTGTGCGGCTTATGGCGAACCTTCTCCCAAGCTTGATCGATCTCGTGATGCGTCTGGAGGTGGTAGCTGACGAGAAAGTTTTTGCCGATGAACAGATCTACTTCCGTTGCTTCGAGCGTACGCTCGTCAATCGCATGAAGGACGAAGAAGTGGACATCTTCATAATGATCCATCTTCGGCCTTTGCAGGTAGAGCATACAGTCTTCGATTGCGAGCGGATGAAAATGAAAATAGTCATCCAGCAGCTTCGATTCCTCTGCAGTCGGTTCGCAGAAATCAACCCAGTACCACTGGATATGGGCCTTCGGGTCGTCTAGCTCCGAGAGGTTTGACAGCTGCATCACGCGATGGTCCTTCGTAATCAGCATTATTCGCATCATGATGGCGGCGCTCCGTCTCTTTTTGCATCCATTGTAGCATTATCGGTAACGAAACTTAAAGCTGACGACACCGCTCTTATCCATCGTGTACGAATAGCCGCTAATTTCCGCTGCATGCTTCTGCATGATCGGACTCCACGCATTCGCACCTTGGCTGTCGGCATACTGCCGCTTCAGCGTAATGGAATCCGCCTTCACTCTAATTGCCGCTTCAATCCGCTCTTCGAATTGCTGCGGCGTATCCACAGTCAGCCCGTTGTACGTGTAATAGTTATAAATGATCGCCGTTGCTTTAGGCAGCTGATCGGACCAGACATGGTCACGGTGAAGCTCCTCATCCGTCACGTTGAAGTATCCATAGGTCAGGCGGCCTTCGACATCCGGTACTGGATCATCCCAGGTAACGTCCAGATTGTAGTAGGCTCCGCCAATCCTCACTTTATTCCATGCATGCGCGACGCCATCGACCGAACCCGTCACAATATTCGATTCAATGCCCGCCATCGTAAGGAGCAGCTGCGCCGAGTAAGCATAGCCTTGGCACACCGCGATTCCTTTCATCAGCGAGCCGTAGATTGTATAAGAATCCGCCGGGACCGTGTTGTTCTCGTAATTGTCGTAGTCATAAGCGATATGCTGCAGTAAATAATTGTGGATGGCGAGCTCCCGGTCATATTCTGTCATGTCAGGCTTCAGAATGTTTGCGAGAATTTGCTTCGCTTTGACATCAACCGCTCTTGCCCGTTCGTCCTTAATGACGACTGGCAGTGTTTGATTCGAGGCATTCAATAGATCGAGCTCATCCTTTACAAAATAAGTCCCGAACCGCGTGTAAATCCGATAAACCAGCACAATCGACTGCTCCCGCGTCGTTGTCGAGCGCGGCATAAATTTCAGCAGGCTGCCGTAGCTGTTGCCCTTCATAATGCCATTGGCCGCGAGTAACGTCACGGCATCCTTCGACCATGCCGCAACCTGCTTGGCATCGGCGAATACAGGAGCGGCACCTTGCTCACCTGTCAGCCTGCCTTGCATGCCTGCAATCGCGAGCGTGTTGTACAGCATGAGCGACAGCTGCTCCCGCGTAATGCTTGCGGATGGGGCGAAGGTATTCGCGCTCGTGCCTTTAACAATGCCGAGGCTGTAGGCTTGCAGCACAGGGTAGCTGTTCGTGTCCTTGAACGGATCCGCCTTCGGTGCGGGCGGCTTCTCGCCGGTCAGCACCTCATAGAGCTGCACGGCCATCTCACTGAATTCCTGGCGGGTCAGCGGCTTCTGATAGCTATTCGTCAACCCATACGGGATGAGCCCGCTTGTCAGAGCATCTTGAATCTCTTGCTGCGCCCACACGCTCGGAGAGCCGGTAGCGGCAGCCGCATTAGCCTGGCCTAGGCTTGCGTCCAATTGGCTCACACTTAATGTGACGAAAGCGATAACGGTAATCCCATATTTTTTCATTCGTTGTATGTAATTCATGATTCGGTGATCCTCCTACAGCTTTAAATCGAAGATGAAGCTATGAAACTATTAGTCTAGTTTAGCACAGATCTGGGGATGACTTACATTTTATTGCATGAAGATCTACATAAAATAAACCTCAAGTCCCTGTTAGTGATCCTCGGACTTGAGGTTCTTATCTTGTCGAAACGAGCTTATGTAGCTAGTCTAGGAGGCTCTGTATGAACCTAGCTCAGCCAGCCGTTCTTCTCCGCGATGCCGATCGCGTCGATTCGATTCTTCGCCTCCAGCTTCTGAATCGCTTCGGATAAATAATTGCGCACCGTGCCCGCTGAGAGAAACAGCTGCTTCGCGATATCGCCAGCCGTAAGTCCTGCAGCCGCCAGCTTCAGCACCTCTTGCTCCCGCTCTGTGAGCGGATTCTCGGTGTCCCAAAATGTCATTGCCAGCTCCGGACTTACCGCCCGGCCGCCAGCATGTACAGTTCGCAGCGCCGCACCGAGCTCATCAATCGGCGAGTCCTTGAGAAGAAAACCACGCACGCCCGCTTTCATCGCCCGCTGGAAATACCCGGATCGCGAGAACGTCGTCAAGATGACAACACGGCAGGAATGGCCCTGCTCCTTCAGCTTCTCCGCCACATCCAGTCCGCTCATCTCAGGCATCTCAATGTCCATGACGCAAATGTCAGGCACCAGTTCCTGAATGAGATCAAGCGCCTGCTTGCCGTTCTCCGCTTGCCCGATCACTTCAATGTCGTCCTCCAAATCGAGCAGCGCACTTAGCGCGCCGCGCAGCATTCCTTGATCTTCCGCTACGATGACCTTCATCCGCCTATTCCCCCTTTCTCGGCTTCTTTCGCTACGAGCGGCACGGTCATCACAAGCCGCGTTCCGCGTCCAATAGATTCGACGGCCAAGCTGCCCTCAATTAACTTGAGGCGCTCCCGCATTCCTTTGATCCCATTCCCACCGCGAGCATCCAGCCATACGCCGTTCTCGTCGGACTTGCTCAGTCCAACGCCATTGTCCGAAACCGAGAGTGTCAGCCGGCTGCCTTCTCCAGCCAGACGAACGGTGCACAGCTTCGCCTTGCTATGTTTGACGACATTCGTGACCGCTTCACGCAGACACATGCCAAGTATATTGTTGATCGTCGTGGATGGAATCTCTAGCTCCATATTGCTTTCCGCCTCTAGTACAATCCCCGCCGCAGACAAAATCTGCTTTGCATGGGCAAGCTCATCACGAACGGTGAGCGCGCTCATGCCCGAGACGAGTTCCCGCACCTGCCGCAGCGCCGCACGCGAGGTCGCCTGAATGTCCTTCACTTCCTGAACCGCCCTCTCCGGATGCTTGAGGATAAGCTTCTCGGCCAGTTCGCTCTTCAGCGTAATGAGCGAGAGAGTGTGGCCTAGCGTATCATGCAGATCGCGCGAGATGCGCTGGCGCTCTTCATTCTTGGACAGCCTCGCAATTTCTTCATTCGCCAGATTAAGCCGCTTCCTCAGCTCCTTCGATCTGCGTCCGATCATGAATGCGAACGGCATGAACAGCATAATGAGCATCGCAGGCAAATATTGCAGCATGGCATCTAGGCTGCTGAACAGCGACCAGTACCAGATCGTCGCACCCAACAGAGCTGCCAGCACGCCAAGCGCCATGTACATCTGCTTGCGGTTAATCAGCATGCCAATTAGAGGGGCTGGATAGAATGCCATGTAGATGGAGCCTTCATCCGCTAAGCAGAACATTCCAACGAGCACGATAAGCATGAGTATGCCATAGAATCGCATCCGTTCGAACCGGAAGCTGCACACATAGATGATGATAAACAACACAACCGCCGTAACGCCAAGAACCACCTTAAGAGGCGGCTGCTGGAATAAATAGTAGAGCGGAAACACAAGATAAACGAGCCATACCATAGAGAAAATCATAGGCGGACCCGACTGAGCCTGATCAGCCTGACGAGTTTGTTGAGACCGCCTTAATGATTCCGACATATTGCTACACCGCTTCCTGTTTCTTCATAATGTAAGCGGAAATCCGCATGCACACGGCAACATAGATGACCAGAATGAGAACGCCCTGCCAGTCGATTGAACCGCCGCCGATGATGTTCCACGCGCCTTGACCTAGCCGGTACGTAGGCGTCAGCTTCGAGATCGTTTGCATCGTATCTGACATCGATTCCGTCGGCATCCACAAGCCGCCAAGAACCGACAGAGCCATATAAACAATCGTACTCAGCACTTGAACCGCATCAGGATTGCGCATAGAGCCGAACAGCGTTCCAAGCGACATGAAGGACAAGCCGCCGATCCAGATCCATAGACCACTCTCAATCCAGAGAGCTGCCGACAAATCGATGTGTTTTCCTAAGCCTCCGATGACAAACATCATCACGATGATAACAAGGTTGATAATCGCTTGAGCAGCGATTTTCGAAACGATATAGGCCCAGGAAGGTAGTGGCGTAATCTTGAGCAGCCTGATCCATCCGAGCGAACGCTCGCGCGCAATCCGAATACTGAATGTAGAGAAGCTCGCGCCGATAATGCCATAACAGGTCATCGACATCAAGTAGTACGCCGACCAATCTACGCCGCCGACCTTCTGATTGCCAACAACATTGGAGAACAAGAAGAAGAACATGACTGGCATGACGACTGAGAAAATAACAAACCGTTTATTTCGAACCGTTCTTAGCAGTTCTGCTTTACACTGGGCGATCGTCGCCCGAAGCATCGTTGAATTCACCGTATGCTCAACTCCTCCATATATTTTATCCGTACGAATCGCCAATTATTGATTAGCTTGCTGCACAAGCGCTTGGAACGCACTCTCCAGACCGCCGCTTTGAATCTCGATATCACTCATCTCGAATCGTTTCTCAACAAGGAGCGTTATGAGCTTATCCGTATTCCCGCTCGACAGCTTCACCCTGCGACCGCTCCACTCGATACTCGTGATGCCCGGCAGCTCTTGCAGCGATTCCGTCGTCACAGATGGACCTGCGATGAATGAAATAACACGTCCGGTTGTCTCTGCTTTGATTTCGCTCGGCGTTCCGTCTGCAATAATCCGGCCATTATTGATTACGACGATTCGGTCAGCCACACTGTCCGCTTCATCCAAGTAGTGCGTAGTAAGCACAATCGTCCGGCCACGGCCTGCCATCGCTCGCACCGTGTCCCAGAACAGCTGCCGTGAAGTAACGTCCATCCCAACCGTCGGTTCATCGAGAAAAATCACTTCCGGATCTCCTGCCAGCGCAAGCGCGAATCCGAGGCGGCGTTGCTGTCCGCCCGACAAAGCCGTTGCTAACTTACCTTTCTCCGCTTCGAGGTTCGACACTTTAAGCAAGTAGTCGAGCGCAAGCGGCTTCTCATAGTAGCTGCGGAACAGCTCAATCGTCTCCCCGACCTTGAGTCCGTCGATGACGCTGACATCCTGCAGCATCGCGCCGATCCGATCCCTTACATGCTGCTTTCGCGGATCGTCGCCGAGCAGCTTCACGGTTCCTTTCGTCGGCTGATGCATACCGAGAATCATCGACACCGTCGTTGTTTTGCCTGCGCCATTGGGCCCGAGCAGCGCCACAACGGTTCCCTCTGCAATTGACAGCGTCAAATCATCGACAGCTTTCTTGTCCTTATACACTTTACTGACGCCTGTTAGCTGTATCGCTGGTTTCATGGATTCGTCCTCGCTCCTTCTCTATTCGCTCATTTGATCTGTTCTAAGCATACCTTCCCGCCCTTAATGAGGGAATTTATGAATGTAATGCTTTTCGTATGACATATGTCATGTGATAGGGATGTAGGAAGGCGATTCCTTTCATTTGACAAATGTCTTATTAGGCAGTTGTTTGACAATTATGTGACAAGCGCGTATAATCGATTATTGTATCAAGTGTAACCTCTGGTTTTTTCCTCATAGATGTGTTGTTTACCCTCCAGATCACCACATAGTTTTCCTTTTTATTCTCAACGGCTGCTTTAAAGGAAACACGGATTCAAACTGGCGCGGCCGAGGAGCCGCAAGGACGTTAGAGAGGTTAGGGCTTTCGTTGCTTTCGTGCATAAGTATTTATTATGAAAGTAGGAAGACATTAGCGGTTACGCTTATTATATATGAGGCGCGGAATCATTCGCCTGCATAGCATTACACAACAGACCCTCGCTTCGAGATGAAGCGAGGGTCGTCCAATTTATACGGCTTTATTGATCAAAGGCACCGCTTCGGCGTCTTTCTTTTCTAAGCTGATCCACACGAGTCCCGCTGCCATGAACAGCGTTCCCGCGAACTGCCAAAGGCTGATGCTCTCATCAAAGAATAGGTAGCCGACCGCCACCGCTGCCGCCGGAACGACATAACGGAAGAAGTTCGCACGCGCCGCGCCGATGCGGAACATGCTGTCATTCCAGACGATGAACGCAATGACCGTACAGATCACCACATTATACAGGATTGCCGAGTAGTGGCTGGCAGTCAACCCGCTCCAGTCCACTTTGCCCCAAGAGCCAAGCGTAAGCGGGAACATGAACAGGACGCCGAAGATGATAATCCAAGTGCTGACCCTCAGCGCGGAGTACTGTTTCATGAGCGGCATGCAAGCAAGATTATATAACGCCCCGATGATACTCACGCAAAACGCAAGCAAATTGCCGATCATATGATCCGATGACATATTGAACCCTTCGCTGCCGCCAAGAATGACGAAGCACACGCCAATCATCGCTGCCGCGCCTCCAGTTACTAGCCGCCGGGAGATGCGCTCTCTCATAAACAAAGGCCCGAACAGCGCTGCGAAGATCGGCCAAGGCGCTACATTCAGCAGCGAAGCATTCGCCAGCGTCGTATATTTAATCGAATACACGACGATAATTTCGAGCCCGGTAACGCCAACAAGTCCGATAATAGCCGTCTGCAGCATAGCTTTTGGCGCGATGCCTATGCGGCCTTCTCTGATTTTGAGCAGGAGAATGAATAGCGGCAGTGAAAGTGCGAACCGGATAAACGCGAATAAAATCGGGTCAAACGTCTCCATCGCCTTGCGTGTAACGCCGAAATTCGCTCCCCAAACCGCTGCAACGAGAACGAGCCCCAAATAATATAACCATTTACGATCCTGTTTCATTGTTTCTTATATACCCCATTCCATGAATTGTAATCTCGCTCACAGTTTGACGGATTCGCCGAGGAAATACAATACAAAAAAATCGGCGCCCGTAAAGAGCGCCGACCGGCTTGTTAGTAAAATGGCTTGAGTATCATGAGGATGAACAGGAGCGATCCCATTGCCGTCGCACCGTAGTACAGTTTGTTCGCCTTGGCAAGCAGCTGTTTCTGATCGTCAGGCACAGGCTGATCAGACGACAGCTTCGTCTCGGCAAGCAGCTTGCCGAGCTGCTTCGTGACCGGGGCTGCAAAGCCGATGACTAGCACTTGAATGGCGACGTACAGCACAAGCGAGCCAATGATCCAGAAGCTGACGAACTCCCAGCCATCTGAGAAGACGAGAATGAGCCCCGTTACAACTGCCATGGAGCCGCCAGTCTTCGGGAATAGCTCCAGCTTGCTACCGAGCTTGAAGGCGCTGCGCAGCTCGCCTACGTTATCTTTTTTGCCAAAGAGAGTGTGGATAAAGAAGGTTGGGCCTACCCCAATGATGGCTGACATGACGTGAAGGAGTACTAGAAATTTCATTCCTCGAATCACCTCGTTATTCATTTTGGAAAAACAGGTACATATGTAAATAATGACCATAATAACACACAGCCACTTACAGCTATATTACGTATCTATTACACCTATTCCTTCCAATTCGTCATGGCTATACGAGGCGGACGCTTCGACTTTTGGCGGCGCTTCGGCTACAATAGCATTGTTTATGTCCATCTCCCTGTTGAAAGGAATGATTCCCGCATGAATGCTCGGATAAATCAGCTTTATACGTATATGGATCAGCATGCGCTAGACGCTGTGCTTGTTAATATGCCGAAGCATGTCTATTACCTAACCGGATTCTCTTCAGACCCGCATGAGCGGTTCCTCGGCCTCATTATCCCGCGCCAAGCAGAGCCGTTCCTGCTCGTTCCCGCGCTTGATCTCGAAGCGGCGCAAGCGGCTTCTGACGTAAAGCTCATCTACACCCACACCGATACAGATAACCCGTATGAGGTGTTGAAGAAGCATTTGCCTGCAGGCATTCAGACGCTCGGACTTGAAAAAGGCTACCTGACCGTTAGCCGGTACGAAGCGCTCAGCGAAGCAATCGGCGCGACTCGCTATGCCGATATCGACGAGCCGCTGCGTGAGATGCGTGTCATTAAGACGGCCGATGAGATCGTACGCATGAAGCATGCGGTTCGCATCATTGAAGATGTGCTCCGCGCGGGCATCGCGCAAGTGAAGCCTGGCGTCACGGAGATCGAGCTGGTGGCGGAGCTGGAATACCAGATGAAGAAGCTCGGCGCGAGCGGCCCTTCGTTCTCCACGATGGTGCTCGCGGGCGAAAAGTCGGCGATGCCGCACGGTGAGCCTGGTGCGCGAGCAATTCGATCTGGTGAGTTGCTCTTATTTGATCTTGGCGTATATGCGGATGGTTATGCATCAGATATTACGCGGACGTTCGCAGTCGGCGATATTTCGGAGGAGCAGGCGAAGATCTATGACACGGTGCTGCAGGGGAACCTGCGCGCCATCGCAGCGACACGCCCAGGCGTGACACTCGCGAGCCTCGACCAAGCTGCACGCGAGCATATTACAGCAGCCGGCTATGGCGAGTATTTCATGCATAGGCTCGGCCACGGGCTTGGCTTGGATGTGCACGAGTACCCTTCCGTGCACGGACAGAATCAGGAGCTTCTGCGCAGCGGCATGGTGTTCACGATCGAGCCGGGCATCTACGTGCCGGCCGTCGGCGGCGTGCGCATCGAAGACGACGTGCTCGTCACGGATAGCGGCGTGGAAGTGCTGACGAGCTTCCCGAAGGAGCTTACGGTGATCGGGTAGATCGATAGAACGGGAATGTAAACAGCCACTGACTTATTGAGGTCAGTGGCTGTTTTATGTTAGAAATGAAATTGCGATCCATTCCGAAGAAGAAACATCTTGAAGTAAGCATTCATGGCGGCGATCTATGTCATCGTGGCGACAGGTAGCGTCGTCACAAGCTAACGACGTGCTCCCCTCTAACGAACTCAGATGACGTTATCCCAGCGAATTGGACAGGTTTGATATTCTAACGAATTCAGGTAACGTTATTCCGCACATTTAAGCCATTTGGGTGGCATAATTGAGGCAATAGCGTGCCTCCAGTTCGTTAGCCGATTAAATCCGCCGAAAACGGCTAAATAAGCGCTACACGATTCGTTAGCCGGGGGAGGCAGTGCAGATGGCAGTGCAAGCTATAAGAGAGTGTCGCTTCAATCGGCCGATTTTCTTGCTGAGCGTACGTATTACGCTCTCTCAGCTCCGCCAAGCTGCCGATTTCGGTTGGTTCCTTATCTGAGAGTGCTGAATCTGCACGCTCAGGGCTTCAGTCAGTCGATTTTCTTGCTGAGCGTACGTATTACGCTCTCTCAGCTCCGCCAAGCTGCCGATTTCAGCTGGTTCCTTATCTGAGAGTGCTGAATCTGCACGCTCAGTGCTTCAATCGGCAGATTTTCGCGCTGAGCGTACGTATTACGCTCTCTCAGCTCCGCCAAGCTGCCGATTTCGGCTGGTTCCTTATCTGAGAGTGCTGAATCTGCACGCTCAGGGCTTCAATCGGCCGATCTTTTGCTGAGAGCGGGCAGAAAATGAGCGGAGTATCTAAATTATCTCACTAGCAGCGGCAAAACCCACTCGATCCAGGCCATCTCTTCCCGCAGCAGCCTCACCCGCCGCTGATAGAGCAAATACCGCCCGAACTGCTTGGACATATAACTCGTCACCGGCACAGGCTCACTCTCCATCAGCTTCATCTCCGTCTCCAGGCGTTGCAATCGTACAAGCATCGCTTCGCGCCGCTCCTCGATCAGTTTGATTGCTGTCTGCGGCTCGGTTAGGCCAATTGCGTACAGCTTAATGAGGAATTCGTCCCGTTCCAGCTGCAGCGAGGCCGGCTGGTTATCAATCCACTCCCGAAGCGCAGCAGTGCCAGCCTCTGTAATGCTGTATATTTTCTTATCCGGCTTTCCGGTCTGCCCAATGTGCTCGAAAGTGACAAGCTGTTCCTTCTCCAGCTTCGCTAGCAGCGGATAGATTTGGCTGTGCTTTGCCTGCCAGAAAGCTTGAAGCAGCTTCATCAGTTCATAGCCAGAACAAGATTTGCGCATCAGCATGCTGAGCAAAGCATATGACAATGCATTCACGTTACAATAAACCTCCCAGAATCGCTATATATCTGCCCTCGATCATATCATACAAAGCGCAAATAACGCATCGCATCAGCTTCCAAACATGTATAATAGTGGGAAATCAACATAAGAGGCGATGCAAACATGTTATCCAGCTACATGCCGCTTATTTATCGGAAGCTCACAACCGCAGCAATTACCTCAGGCATAGCCGCCATCCTGTTTGCCACTCTATGGTCACCAGAACGTTTCGCACCATCGTTTCACATCTTTTTACTCTATGCAGCACCTTTCATCTACATAATCGGCTTTCCGACCTCGTTACTTTGTGATTGCAAGGGTGCTCCTCAAAATACGCTGGCTACGCCTTCTCCTGTCCGGTCTGCTACATGCGGGTTGCGGATACTTCGGAATATGGTTGCTGCTTGGCATTCACTTGCGATTTTTTGGCGAAATCGGGCTGTACTCGGCTCTCGTTTACTACCTCATTGATGTCGTGCTGGCTAGTCAACTGCGGAAAAACACAGTGTTGCAAGCGGTAAATTCGTTCTTGTTTGGACCACTGATTCTATTCATGATCTCGATCGTGCTGATCAATCGTTAGGCTATATCGCCGTTGCCATGATTGCGCTTTCTTGCTAAGATGAAGGGAAGCATGACGGGTAATTCCGCTTTGATACGGAGCAGTGGCCCTGCTACCGATTTTGCGGATCAAATGAGGGATATCGAATGAACCAAACGGAAGCGGAATTCAGCAATTTGGTCAAAGCGTTCCGCAAGCGGCATATGGGTAAAGGCCCGAGCCGCATCACGACGACGTTCTGCAAGCACTGGGCCATCTGTGAGATGGACGGCAACCTCTCTCCTGTCGAGAAATTCATTGCAGGAGCAAGCGACGGCAAGCAGATGCTTCGTGAAGCGCGCACGCAGTGGGTGAAAGAGATTTATAAGAACCATCCCCCGACGGAGATGGAGGCGCTGCTTGGGGCGCGATTCGTGGACTTATTCGTAGATATTGATATCGACAAAGATTTCGGCATGTCGGTGTTCGTGTTCGATCAGGACATTGAGCGCAAATTTGGCAGCAGCCGTTAGCATACGATGATAGACATTAGCCGTTGGCGCTTGGCAGCGAACCTGCGAGAGACTAACCGCGATAGAGACGAACGATTTTCTTGCTTAGAAGGAGATGATCGCGTGTTTCTTCGCGGTTTTTTATTTCCTTTTAAACCGGAGAGGACGATGGAAAGTGGGAAAAACGAAACATACCGGGCCAATTAATCTGCCCAGCAAGCCGGACCCGAAGCTTTGGGTGAGTAAGATGCCGTTCGGTCTTGGCAAAGTGAAGCCGCATCATATCCGCGATACGATGAAAGTGATGGTCGATAACCGCGATAACCTCCCTTACGCGTTCCGCATTCTGACGCAAGGCGTGTGCGACGGCTGCGCGCTTGGCGTCTCGGGCTTATACGACCAGACGCTGGCGGGGCCGCATGTGTGCACGACACGGCTTAATCTGCTGCGCCTCAATACGATGCCGGCAATCAAGCCCGCTGTGCTGCATGCGGACATTGATGAGCTGCGGACGATGGACAGCACTCAGCTGCGCAAGCTCGGGCGCATCCCGTATCCGCTCATTCGTCGCAAGGGCGAGCGGTCGTTCAGCCGCCTATCTTGGGATGCGGCGCTTGATCTGGTCGCGGAGCGGATTCGCGCAATTGATCCGAAGCAGCTCGCTTTCTACCTGACCGCGCGCGGCATTACGAATGAGTCTTACTATGCGGCGGCGAAAGTCGCCCGCTTCCTAGGGACGAACAACATCGACAACGCGTCGCGGATCTGCCATTCGCCGTCGAAGACCGCGATGAAGCGGTCAGTGGGTATTGGCGCTTCCAGTTGCAGCTACAAAGACTGGATTGGTACCGATGTGCTTATCTTCTGGGGCAGCGTTGCAGCGAACAATCAACCGGTGTCGACCAAATATATGTACGCCGCGAAGCGGAAAGGGACGAAGATTATCGTCATTAACCCGTATCGCGAGCCGGCGATGGACGGCTACTGGGTCCCTTCCATAGCCGAGTCGGCGTTGTTCGGTACGCGCATTGCCGATGATTTCTATCAAGTGAACATTGGCGGCGACATCGCCTTCATGCATGGCGTGATGAAGCATTGGTTCGTGATGGAGCTCGAGAAACCCGGCTCCGCGATTGATCGTAAGTTTGTCGCCGAGCATGTGAGTGGCTATGAAGAGCTGCGCCAGCATGTGAAGCAGCAGGACTGGGCACAGCTGGAGCGCTCTTCCGGCTTGTCGCGCCAGCGGATGGAAGAGTTCGCTGAGCTGCTCGCCGCCTCGAAGTCCGGCGTGTTCGTCTGGAGCATGGGGCTCACGCAGCACCGCTTCGGCACGGACAATATTTCGCAGGTCGCCAATCTTGCGCTGCTGCGCGGGTTTCTCGGCCGTGAGCACTGCGGCCTCATGCCAATTCGCGGGCACAGCGGTGTGCAAGGCTCAGGTGAGATGGGAGCCGACCCGTTCAGCCTGCCGGGCGGCGAGTTCAAAGGTGCAGACATTCCGCGCATCGAGAAGGTATGGGGCTTCGAGCTGCCGAAATGGCAAGGCGACATCGTAGGCGTGACACTCGAGAACGCCGTGCTGCCGGAGGATCACGAACGGAAGCTGAAGCTGTTCTATACGTCAGGCGGCAATTTCCTCGAGACGATGCCGGACCCGGACTTCATTCGCGGCTGCCTCGAATCCGTGGCGATTCGCGTCCATCAGGACATCGTGCTCAACACATCGACGCTCGCCGATGCGAAGGAAGCAGTCATCGTGCTGCCTGCGATGACACGCTACGAGCAGCCAGGCGGCGGCACGTCCACCTCCACGGAGCGGATGGTGTACTTCTCGCCGGAGATTGCCGGCCCGCGCATCGAAGAAGCGCGCACGGAATGGCAGATCTACTGCGACCTCGCGTCGCGGGTTGATCCGGAGCGTGCCGCACTCGTCCGGTTCAAGGACGCGCAGGAGCTGCGCGAAGAGATGGCGGTCGCCGCGCCGAATTACGACGGCGTGCAGAAGCTGAAGAACAAAGGCGACGTCTTCCAATGGGGCGGCGCATTCCTATGCGAGGACGGCATCTGCCCGACGCCGAGCGGCCGCGGCCAGCTGATCAAGGTCGAGCTGCCGGAGCTGCGCAAGCCAGAAGGGCATTACTACATCACCTCGCGTCGGGGCAAGCAGTTCAATTCGATGATTTACAGCACGAAGGACCCTTTTAACAACGCAGATCGTTATGATGTGCTGCTAAGTCCGAATGACGGTGCGAAGCAGGGCATTGTGGAGGGCGACGCCATTGTGCTGTACAACAGCTGCGGCACGTTCCACGGCAGGGCGCGTTTTGCAGATATAGCTGTTGGAAACCTCGAGCTGTACTGGCCGGAGTGCAATGCTTTGCTGCCGAAGAAAGTGTATGAACCATTCGCGGGAATCCCCGAGTACAATACAGCAGTGGTGATGGAGAAGGCGGAGACGTACCATGCGCTCAAAGATACGCGCTATGTGGAGAAACGCATTGCCGAGCTCGATCATGAAATGAACGATGAGGAAGCGTAAGGAGGTCCTGCAAACATGCTGCCAAAAATAACGACGAGATGGCGCATTACCCGCATCAGCGATGGTGCCGTCGCGCAGCAAGAGGATGATATTGCGACCGAATATCCGCTGACGATCCGGCTTGGCGATGAGGAGTTTGCGACGATTGTCTGCTCGCCGACCGACCTTGAGGAGATGACGGTTGGCTTCCTCGCCTCCGAAGGCGTCATCCGTGGGACGAACGAGATCAAGGAGCTGCGCATTGACGAGGAACGCGGCTTCGTCTACGTCGAGCTGGTACACGAGCAGTCCACGAACAAGAATGATTACGCGCGGCGGTTCATCGGCTCGTGCTGCGGCAAGAGCAGACAGTTTTATTTTCAAAATGATGTTCGTACCGCGCGCACCTCGATGAGCCGCACGACGATAACGCCAGCAGAATGCACCTCTCTCATGCGGCAGCTGCAGAGCAGCTCGAGCGAGTTCAAGCTGACCGGCGGCGTGCATAACGCTGCCCTCTGCACCCCTACTGAGCTACTCGCTGTCCGTACCGATATCGGCCGGCACAATGCGCTCGACAAGCTGTTCGGCTACGCGCTGCAGCAGCGGCTCCCGATCACTGACAAAATCATCGCCTTCAGCGGACGCCTCTCTTCCGAGGTCGTGCTGAAAGCCGCCAAAATCGGCGTCGGCATCATGCTCTCCAAATCCGCGCCGACCGATCTCGCGCTGAAGCTCGCCGACGATCTCGGCATCACCTGCGTCGGATTCATCCGGGGCAGCGAGATGAACGTGTATACGCATGGTTATCGGATAATAGAAAATAGGGGCTCGAGCGCTGAGTAGCGCTTTAGCCCCTTTTGTATGTTCGCAATTCGCACGACTTGCTTCGTTGCTTCGACGTTATTTCGCCTTCTCAAGCAGCTTCTTGATCTCAGCCTCGATCTTCATCGGTTTCGTCGCCGGAGCGAACCGTTTGACGACTCGTCCTTCGGAGTCAACGAGGAACTTCGTGAAGTTCCACTTGATGCGGGAACCAAGGAAGCCTGGTGCCTTCTGCTTCAAGTACTTGTAGAGCGGGTCAGCATCCTGCCCGTTCACATCGATTTTGCCGAGCAGCGGGAACGTTACGCCGAAGCCCAGCTGACACGCTTGCGCCATTTCGTTGTCCTTTACCGGCTCTTGATTCGCGAACTGATTGCACGGGAAGCCAAGTACCGCTAAGCCCTCGTTCTGATAAGTCTCATGCAGCCGCTGCAAATCGTTGAATTGTGGAGCGAGGCCGCATTTGGTCGCCGTATTTACAATGAGAAGCACCTTGCCGCTATAGTCCGCCAGCGACTTCTGCTCGCCTCTCGATGTCTTCACCTGGAAATCGTATACGCTCATGGTTCGTCACCTCATTTATATTTTACACAATTATATTTTACACAATTCAGAATGCGTTGGGAAGCAGAAAAATAATCCGCCGCACGCAGTCCCACCCATGTAGTCCACCAAACCAGCTTCTTTCTCACTTTTGGCCGGAATTCCGTCAATGTAGTCCACCAAACCAGCTTCTTTCTCACTTTTGACCGGAATTACGTCAATGTAGTCCACCAAACCAGCTTCTTTCTCACTTTTGGCCGGAATTCCGTCAATGTAGTCCACCAAACCAGCTTCTTTCTCACTTTTGACCGGAATTCCGTCAATGTAGTCCACCAAACCAGCTTCTTTATCACTTTAGACCGGAATTCCGTCAATGTAGTCCACCAAACCAGCTTCTTTCTCCGTCAGCCCAGGAAATACCCTCTCCTCTCCAACAAAAGAAAGCCCCTATCCCGCCATCAAGGCGAGATCGGGGCCAAGCAACCTGCTACTCGTACATCCTCATTCGATGGTCAGCTTGTGTGCCGCCTAGATAACAACAACCACATAGCTCACAAGCGTCGACCAGCTGCCGCTGAACCCTGGGACGCTGCCCGGGGGACTGTACAGCGTCACCACATAGGTACCCGGTTCTTTGTTTGGAGTCAGCTGGTACGTGAACTTACCATCCTTAACGGGAATGCTGACAAGTTTACTCTCCAAACTGCCCACGCGATAGCCAATTTGAACCGAGTCGAAGCCCATTCCTTTAATTTCCCCGGCAATATCAATCGCCGCGCCGTTACTCATCTCCGCATAACCGTTCGGCCACACTTTCCCGTTGCTGCTCGTCAGCTTCATCTCAACCTTCACATTATCCGTGAAAATTGAGCCATCCGTACGAAACGGCACATCTGCAGCCTTGATCGTCGTCTGAAGCGGGATACTGTTGATGACACGCTTCGTCTGCATATCGCGCAAGACAAAAGCATTTTCCCCCGGTACCAAATGCACGCCCACTTTGTATAATTGGTACTTCAAGCTGTTATATCCAACTGGAGGCTTCTGCTGCTCATAGCTCCATCCTGTCCCTGGCCCGAGCCGCTCGTTGTAATAGGTGAACGGCGGTCCGCCAATGCTGAGCACCGATGTCTGATAGTCCGCGGTGCTGCTAACAGGCGGCACGATGGAATTGGTTGCCCAGTGCGAATAATGCACCGTGATCGATTTCGCCGCAGAATCATAGCTGACAGGCAGGCCGAATTGCTCGGTCATGAACCGAAGCGGCACTAGAGTCGTGCCATCCTTCACCACCAGCGGCACGGTCGCCACCTTCTCCTTATTTCGGAAGACTTCGCCTGTACGCAGTTGGAGCTTCAGCTCATTGAGCCAGCCGTTCTGGGAGACGTAAACAGCACCGCCTGCCCCATCCGCGGCAACAAACTGGATCTCCCCGCCAATAATGTGCGCAATATCCCGCAGCGGTAAGTAAGCAATACCCTCCTTTACAAAAGGAGCCTGCGCCAGCGGTACAAACTTATTCTCGAACGGCTTGAACATCTCATCGCGTCCCGCCTGCAGGTTCAGCTGCATATCAACGGGCAGCAGCACGATATCCGCCGAGTCGAGCAGGTTCAGAACAGGCCGGAAGCTGGTTAGCATCGAGGCAAAATCATCAAGCGAGCCATAGCTGACGAATGAGTAGTACGTGCTGTCGTCATTCGTCCAGCTCGCCGAATACGTCACTTTCCCTGCGACCGAGCTTGAAACAAGCACCGTGCCTGTCGAGCCGCTCACCGGCGCACCCGGCTTTATCATCGAAGCAAACTTATCGCTTAGCTGCTTCGATAGCTCAGCACCTACACCATCACCCCAGAACTTCCAACCTGCTCCACTGCTCGCTAGTTGCTTCGCGCTCGTCGGCACGGCCAATCCCGCTTCGCTCGCCTTCCCTGCCTTAAGCCGGTACAGCACATCCGCAGTCTCCGGCTGCACGCCAGCCTGATCGCCAGCAGCTAGCAGCCTCGTCTCAGCCGGCTTTGCCAAACGGTAGGCCGTCAGTTCATAACCATCCGCTGTCAGCTGACTCTGCATCCCGTAGTACTGCCAGCCTGAATCCGGCAGCCGCGTCGGCAAATACGCCGTGACCGGACTCTCCTTGTACAGCTGCTCCGCCAGCGCACTCGTAAAATGCGTATAATACCCGAATCCCGGATCAAGCATCGGTTTCCCAGAGTATGTTAACCGCGGCGGCGCTCCAGTTTCAGTCCCAGTTCCAATACCGGCCTCAGCCTCTGCTCCAGTTCCAGCCGCTGCCTCTGCTCCTGCCCCATCTGCCGCCGCCACGAACAACCCTGCCGCAAGCAGCATCAATCTTGTCCACTTCCTATTCCTTGTCATCTGTCCCAACCTTCCTTTCACAGTAAACTCACTGTTTTTACAGACGCTTCCATCGACGTAAGGTTGCAAGCATACAAAAAAGTCCCCAAACCATCAGCATCTGCCGACAGCTCGGGGACTCCATACTCTATTACACGCGCGTACCTTCCACGCTCTTACGAAGCAATTCAACCGCTCTTGCCGTACCGGTCTTCTGCTCCTCCAACCCTTCATACTCGACGCTCATCCAGCCGCCGTAGCTCGCTCCTGCCAGACGTCCGACGATGTCAGCAACATCGACGCTGCCCTCTGTTGGTACGGAACCGACGAACGGCACTCCGTCCAATGAACGATATACACCCTCGGTCACTTCCGGACCGACAAGCTTGAAGTCCTTCGCATGCACGTGGCGGATGAACGGCTTCAGCGCTTCGAATGCCGTCTGCGGCACATCGTCGACGAGCAGGAAATTGCCCATATCGAACGTGCTGCGCAGTGCAGGCGATGCAACTGCAGCGATGATCTCTTCCACTTGCTCCGATTTGCCCGCGAACACGCCATGGTTCTCGAGGCAAAGCACTACGCCTTTCTCTAGCGCATATGCCGCACCGGCTGCCAGTCCTTCCACAATCCAGCCCTTGCCCTGCTCGAAGCTGATGCCTTCCTTGCGGTCGCCCGCGAAGACGCGTACCACTTCTGCGCCAAGCTCAACCGCCATATCAACGGCCAGCTTAATATCGTCTAGCTGTGCTTCACGCTCTTCAGCCGTCAGCTTAACGAAGTCATTGCATGCGCCGAAGCAAGCCAGCTTCACATTATTGCGCGCAAGCGCCTCGCGCACTGCAGGCAGATCACGCTCCGTATTCCAGAACACGCTCAGCAGCTCCACACCGCCTGCGCCGATTGATGCTACATAGTCGATGAAGTCGGCATTTTGCCAAGAGCCGTCGTACAGATATTTGTGGCAGCTCCACACACTTACTGCGATTTTCATAACCTGACAAGCCTCCTCTTAACGATACCTTTTAATAAATTCAACCGCTTTGCGAATATCAAGCTCCGGCTTTGCGCCAACCTCACGCTCAATCGTCAGATAACCTTTATAACCGATCGACTGCAGCGCGGCAAAATAAGCGTCAAAATCAACGCCGCCCTCGCCAAGCGGCACTTCTTCAAAGTCCGCACCGGCAGCAGCCATCTCGGCAATATGCTCATGCGTCATTTTTTGATAGCCGAGGAAGCCATAAACTTGGCGCGGATCAACGACACGCATCCGCTTGCCGTCCTTCACATGTGTATGCACAATATAATCTTTGAGCGTAATGACGCCCTGCACCGGGTCGTCGCCTGTCACCATGACCATGTTCGCCGGATCAAAGTTAACCGACACGCCGTTCGTGCTAAGCGTATCGAGGAAGCTCTTGAGGTGGGTAGCCGGCTCCGGCCCTGTCTCAATTGCAAAGTAAGAATTCAGGCTCTTCGCATACTGGCCAAGCTCCTCGCAAGCTTGCTGCATCGCCGTGTAAATCGCGCCATCCCGGTCATCCGGCACGATGCCGATATGCGTCGTTACGACGTTCGTACCGAGGTCAACGGCAAGATCGAGAATCCGCTTCGACTGCTCGACTTTCTCTGCATTAGCCGCTCCATCCTGGAAGCCGTGGCCGCCAAGGTCACCGCACAGCGCCGAAATTTCCAGGCCAAGTCCATCAATATACGAACGCAGCTCGCGTCTTGCCGCCGCATTCAAATTCGCAGGGTCCATCTCGCCGGATACGGCATAGATTTGTACGCCCTCCGCGCCGACTTCCTTCGCTTTCAACAATCCGTCACGTACGCCAATGCCGAAGCTGTCAACGATAACGCCGATTTTGTTCGCCAGTTGAATCGTCATATCTTTACGCCCTCACTATTCAAAAGTAATTTCTTTTCCAGTAGCAGCCGACTCATAAATGGCACACAGCATACGCGTCACTTCAACGCCGTCTTGAACCGGGCTCAGCGTCTCCACTTTGCCTAGGCAGCTGTTTACGAAATGACCGATCTCGCGTCCGAACGCATCCTCGAAGTCGAATGTCTTATGATCAATTTGCGGAGTCAGATTCACGATCGTATCGTGCTGCTCGCCCATAATGACAAGTGCTGGCTCAACCTCTGCGCCGCCCTTATCACCGAAAATTTTCACAGATATCTCGTCCTTCTGCGCATGCAGCGTGAAGCTGACGTCTACCATCAAGGAAGCGCCGTTCTCGAAGCGGATGATCGCATTCGCCAAATCTTCAACATCATTGCGCTCCGCGTCGTAGTCAGCCGCTTTGTAGAAGCCGAGGTTCTTAATATGCGAACGGTTGCCAAGCTTCTTATACGTATTGCCAGTGACCGATTTCACCTTCGGACGGCCCATCAGGTACCAGCAAATATCAATAATATGAACGCCAAGATCAATCAGCGGTCCGCCGCCGGAGCGCTCCTTATCGGAGAACCAACCGCCTGGGTTACCAAGTCTGCGCAGGCAAGTCGCCTTCGCATAGTAGATTTCGCCAAGATCACCTGCGTCAATGAAGCGCTTCAGCACTTCGACGCTGGAAGCATAGCGGCGTACGAAGCCAACCTGCAGCAAGCGACCCGATGCTTCTACAGCAGCGGCAACGCGTTCCGCGTCTTCAACGGTCTTCGTAAGTGGCTTCTCGCAAAGCACATGCTTGCCCGCTTCGAGCGCCGCAATGGTGATTTCCGCATGTGTGTTGTTCCAAGTACATACGCTAATCGCATCAATACCCGGGTCAGCGAGCAGTTCTCTATAATCGGTGTACACTTTGGCTGCGCCATACTTGTCCGCCGCCGCGCGCGCGCGCTCTTCATTCTTATCGCAAATCGCTACTAGCACTACATTCGGATTCGCTGCATATGCACCTAGATGCGCGCCGGAGATGGAACCCGCCCCGACAACGCCAATGTTAAGCTTCTCTTGTGTATTCGTCATTATTAGCCAACCTTTCCTATATGTAATCGGTTTCGATATAATGAGTTTAACTTGTCATTTCAGATGGGAGAATGCACAGCATGCCAACCTATATGGACAATATGATCAGTCCTTTGCCACTTCGGCTATTCGACTCGATGGTCGATATTACGAAGCTGCGCGTCAAATCGCTTACGATTGTTCATGCCGGGCATTTGCCAGGACGAACGTTGCAGCGAGGGAAGACGAAATTTGATCATTGGGCGTTCGTCTATATTAGCGCAGGCCGCGGTTACTACCAAGCAGGCGACGGAGAACGGCAGACCGTTGAAGCCGGATCGCTCTTCTGCTTCTATCCCGGCGAAGTGTTCCAATACGGTCCCGAGAGGAACGGCTTCTGGGACGAATACTATTTCACCATAGAAGGAGAGCGCATCCAGGAGTGGGTCGCCAACTGGTATAAGCAGCCGGAGCTAGTCAAGCATATTGGAACGGACGAAAGCTTTTTCAGCAAAATCGAGCTCATCTTCCAGCTTATCGACAGCGCTGTACCCGCCAACCAGGATCGCGCAGCCCTCGCGCTGGAGTCGCTGCTGTTTGACATGATGCTCCGCTTTGACAGCCCTGAGACAGACAGCCGCTCGCTGTTCGTTCACAAGGTCATTGACGACTTGTCCGAGTCGATCTATCAACCGCTCGACACTGCTGCGCTTGCGGCGCGCCATCATATCTCCATCCCGACGCTGCGCCGCATCGTGCATGGGTATACTGGATATCCGCTTGGCGAATATCTTCACCGACTCAAGGTAGCGGAAGCGAAGAAGCTGCTCGTCAGCACGGACAAAACCGTGAATGAGATCGCGTCGATGCTCGGCTATTCAGATATGTTTTATTTTTCACGCGTGTTCAAGAAGATGACCGATACTGCCCCGCGAACGTATCGGGGACGCATGGGCTGACTGGCGCCTGGCGACCAAACAAATAAGCCCGCCCTCTTCTTATGTTGAAGGGGCGAGCCTAAGATGAACAGCGTATCTGCTAATCACGTTCTTCAAGGTTACGCTGCAGGTAGCTCTCCAGCGTGTTCGAAATATCGAAGACGGTATGGGCCAAATCGTAGTTTTCAAAAGCATGCTCGCAGCTTGCCTGGTACCGTATCGCGGTTTCGTATTGATTCAAATTAGATGCGATGATTGCAGGATCGATCCCCGCCTCGCTTTGGCGCTGCTGCACCGTCCGCCGGTCAGCGTAGATGAAGATGCGAACGACCCTATCGCCGTACGTATCCTTCAGCGCATGGGCGCCTTCAGGGTTAAGAATCAGATAAATGCTTCCGTTCCTCTTCAGGTGGTACGCAATATCCTTCGCCCGCAAGCCATAACGGTTCTCGTTCACGGATACGCTTTCAATAAAATCGCCGTCCGAGTCAAATTGCTCATAAAGCTCAGGTGTGATGAAATGATAATCTTGGCCGTTAATCTCTCCGAGCCGAGGCCTGCGCGTTGCAAAAGAGATTACCTTTGCAATGCCGAGCGTTGCGCCTACACTGTCTGCGACCGTCTTGCGTCCGGAGCCGTCAGGTCCCGTAAATACAAAAATCAGCTCGCGTTCTTGCTGTTCAACCATTCGCACAACCTCCTGAACTTACCGATTTTAGGTACGTTTCTTGCAACAAAGTGTTACAGAGTCAGGCATGGCAAGGTATATCATTTCTATTATAACTTAAACCAAATTAATCCATCAATCGTTCTATTGCCGCGATACTTGACTATTTCTATTAAATCGGATATATTTTACAAAAATCATATAAACCGGATTTTCTTACGTCGGAAGCACCCGTAAGCATAGGCTCTTTATGCAGCCTTTCTTGCGGGTTTTTTGCGTTTTCCGGGCATTTACACACAAGGAGGAATGAGTCCTATGTTACATGTTATGAAGGGAAAAGCGTTTTCAGCCTTGCTAATTATTCTTATTGCGGTGATTGGGGTATTGCCCGGTGCGGCCGCAGCTTCATCTGTCAAGCTAACGTCTGCGGCACAAGCTTCGCTTGGGAAACAGATCGCCGCGGCTAGCCCGCAGATGAGAGACAAGCTGCAGGCACAATCGCTGGTCCTGTCGGTCCTGCAGCAGTCCGAGGATACGCTCGATAAGCAGATTAAGACGCTGCACGACAACAATGGCAATGCGCTTACTGCCGTTCGCGAACGGATTAAAGGGATTGATGCCGATAGGCTGAGCAAGCTCGCTCAGGATGCTGCTTCTACGCGCGAGAAATATAAGCCTTTGCTATCGTTATATACGTCGCTCAATACGCAGATCAAAGACGCAAAGTCTCTGAAGCTGAAGACACTCGCTTCCTTGTTGCAGGCTCAGGCTGACGGATTGAAGCTGGCCGTGACGCTTGCCCGCGCCGATATCCGCGCGCGAGATGATGCGCTGAGGGTCGCCAAAGCAGCAGTCGCTAGTAAAGTAAAGCATCTGCGCGCGATGCTCGCCGAGATCACTCCGCTGCGCGATCAGATTAGTTCGGTGCATGCGGTCATTTCCGGCACGAAGAAGAACATCTCGCCTGTCGTCACGACACTGAACGCGTCAATGAAGAACGGTACCTTTGAAGGGACGCTGCAATCGCTGACGACGCTCGTCTCACTGTCGCGAACCATAGTCGAACAGAAGCAGCGGATTAGTAGCTTTGAGAGCCGCATCAGCGGCATTATTACTGCAACGAATGCGCAAATTCCTGCCAAATCATAATTGGCTGCTAGGATTGAGCAGTAACCTCTAACGCTCTGACATGTATGGCAATTGTCATGAATAGCATGTAGAAGGCGAACTGCGTACGCACGGCTATTCTTGGTTGTACATAAGGAGGAGATAGCTTGCAGATTCATGTTGTTCAGGTGGGACAGACGCTTTACCGGATCGCCCAAACGTACGGCGTACCGGTAGAATCCATTACCGAAACGAATGAGATATCCGCCAGCAATGCACTCGTAATTGGACAGGCATTAGTTATCCCAATCGTCGGGCAGTATTATTGGGTGCAGCAAGGCGACACCCTTACTTCTATCGCTCGCAGATTCGGCACGACTGCGTCTGCGATCGCGACCGCGAACCGAATCTCGCTGACTGCGCCGTTGAAGTTGGGGCTTCGGCTTTATATTCCGCCGGCTCCTAAACGTAACGCTGCCGTGAACGCGTACATCGAGCCGCGAGGCGGAAGCGTATCAGATGCGCTCCTTCAGGCTGCCCGCGATGCTGCGCCTCACTTGACCTACCTCGCCCCGGCGAACTTCCGCATTAAGCGCGACGGCACGCTTGCACCACCGCCGCTTGATAATCTATCGTCTATTGCTCGAAGTCAGCGCGTTGCGATGATGATGACCGTTACGAATACGGAGAACGATCAGTTTAGCGCGGAGCTTGGCGAGCTGATCCTGAACGATACGGCGCTGCAGGATAAGCTGATCGCGAATATTTTGGAAATGGCGAAGAGGCTTGGTTACCGCGATATCCATTTTGACATCGAGCATCTTCGCCCGGAGGATCGGGAAGCCTACAACCGCTTCCTGCGCAAAGCGGTCGTTCCGATTCATGCAGCAGGGCTCTCGATGTCCACCGCACTCGCGCCGAAGACGAGCGCCAGCCAGCAAGGGGCGTGGTATACCGCGCATGACTACAAGGCGCATGGGCAAATCGCCGACTTCGTCATCATTATGACTTACGAGTGGGGCTACAGCGGCGGGCCGCCGATGCCGGTCTCGCCGATCGGACCGGTTCGCACCGTGCTTGAATATGCGCTCACCGAAATTCCGGCGAACAAGATCATGATGGGCCAGAACCTGTACGGCTACGACTGGACACTCCCTTACGTGCCCGGCGGAGCTTATGCGAAAGCGATCAGCCCACAGGCGGCGATTGCCCTCGCCAGGGAGCGCGGGGCGAACATCCAGTACGATTACACCGCGCAGGCGCCGCACTTTACGTACTGGGACGACAACCGCAAGGAACATCGAGTCTGGTTCGAGGATGCGCGCTCCATCCAAGCAAAGTTCAATCTGCTGAAAGAGCTCAATCTGCGCGGCATCAGCTACTGGAAGCTCGGTCTTAGCTTCCCGCAGAACTGGCTGCTGTTGGAGGATAACTTCAACGTGACGAAGCTGCTTTAATAGGAACTTAGAATGTAAACCGCCGCTTGAGCATTGTGTGCTCAGGTGGCGGTTTTTTGCTTGTGTCACCTCCATAAAACTGCCGGTCGGGCTCTTGAGTGCAGCAATATCCTCTCTCAGCTTGAGTCTGCCCCTCGATTCGCTGCGGGTTCGGAGCTGAGAGAGCAAATACGCTCTCTCAGCTTCCAATTCGAACTAAAAATCTGCTGAGAGCACTCATATGATCTCTCAGCTGCCAAACCACACTAACTAACGACTCCGCTGATGCTGAGAGAGCAAATACGCTCTCTCAGCTCCGAAATCGCGCCTAAAAATCTGCTGAGAGCACTCATATGATCTCTCAGCGCCAAACCACACTAACTAACGACTCCGCTGATGCTGAGAGAGCAAGTACGTTCTCTCAGCTCCGAGATCGCGCTAAAAATCTGCTGAGAGCACACATATGATCTCTCAGCATATCTCTCAACCGCCGAGGTCCCTACTCGGCACAGCCGCCTTAGGTCGGAGTGGTCCCCCGCCTTAAGGCCAGCTTCAGAAACAGCCGCTGGACGGTTACGAAGAACGCCGCAGATCTTTAAACTAAGGATATCGGTTGACGCAATACACACCGCACTTTAAATCAATCAGCACACTCACTATAGAAGAACACAACGACAACGAATAAGGAGATGTATTCACATGAAGAAGCTTTACCGTTCAACCTTGGATCGCAAAATTACTGGTCTTGCCGGCGGGATTGGAGATTGGCTTGGCGTTGATCCGACGATCGTCCGGCTCGTGCTCATCGTTTCTGGCGTATTCAGCTTTGGCACGACGCTGCTGCTGTACATCATCACCAGCTTACTTGTTCCAAAGGCGCAGTTCGAGGTTATTCCTCCGCCTCCAAGCGGTTCGTACCGTTACTTTGGATAATCGAGACTAATGAGAGCGGTAGGTAGTCCACTTGAGAAAAGATCAGCGACATGAGCTCATGAAGGGTACGCAATACACCTCCCGAGCAAAAAACCAAACAAATTCGCTCCATGCAGGGTACCTTCTACTCCTCTTGAGCAAAAGAACAACTAATTCGCTCCATGCGGGGTTCTCACTACCCCTCTTGAGCATAAAACCAACAAATCCGCTCACTGTAGGGTAGACAGACAATGCCCTCCTGAGCAGAACCACCACTACTTTATCAATTAGGAGATGTTCACATGAGTTTGTTAAACCGTTTGTTCAATATTACACAGGCCGCTGCCAATGAGCTGCTCGATAAGTTGGAAAGTCCCGCGATGATGCTGAATCAATACGTTCGCGGCATGAATGATGATATTGCGAAGACTGAACAGGAACTAGTTAAGCAAGAAGCGACTGCAAAGAACATGGCGCAGCAAGCACAGGAAGCGTCCGTGATGGCGGAGCACTGCGAAGCCAAAGCGATGGATTCGATGAGAGCCGGGCTTGAAGGACAGGCGCGCGAATCGCTAGCCGCCAAGCTCCATTATGTGGAGAAAGCGAAGGAGTATACGCAGTGGCACGAGAGTGCAAAACAGCGTGTTGCCGAGCTGACCCGTCAACTGGAGCTTGCACATGAGGAGCATGAGAAGTTGCTGAAGAAGCGCGAAGAACTGCAAGCCCGGATTCAGCAGGCAGCAACCAAAACACGCTCCGCGATGCCGAACTTCAGCTTCGGCCGCAATGACTTTGAAGGCGGCTTCGCATCGCGCGGCTTCCAGCGCATCGAAGAAAAGATCGCGCAATGGGAAGCTCACCTGGAGCTAAACCGCCGCGGCCCATACGGCACAGGTTCAAGCGCGAGCGCATATGGCACGCCGTCCGGCGCAGCACCGCAAACCACAAATCAATCGCTGGTTGATGAGCAAATGGAGTTACTTCGCAAGAAGCTGCCAAACGAAAACGAATAATGATAGCCATCCTTGCAAAAAATAACAACCTGACCTCTCGCTGAAAAAGCGGAAAGTCAGGTTGTTTGCTTGTTATACCAGTGTTACGCCAGTGTACCAGTGTTCTTTCGGTGTTCTTTCGGTGTTCTTTCGGTGTTCTTCCAGTGCTCTTCCAGTGCTTCTTCCAGTGCTCTTCCAGGTGCTCTTCCAATACTAAGCCATCCACTCCGCCAGCTGCGCCCTGCCGCGCCTGATCTGCGTCTTAACGGTGTTCTCATTGCAGCCGAGCTGGCCGGCGATTTCACTATAGCTTGATTGCTTGAATATTCGCAAATAGAGCGCAGCGCGAGTAAGCGGCTTGAGACGCCGCTTCTTCTCTTAACACCATCGCTATCGCATCGCGCAGCGGGCTGTCATCTTCCACAATTAAAATTCGCAAATTGCCATGCCCCTTCTTGTATCGTCCATTGTTCCGCTAGTCCAATTGTACATGGCGAACCTTAAGAAAGGGTTAAAGAAGAGGCTGCACGGCGTAGTTTTCTATGATTGGCAAGGCTCTACTAAGTCTATTAGGCTCTACTTGGCGAGTTTACGAAGCAGCTCCTCCAGTTCGATATCTTCAAAACCATCCAGCATCACATCGGCCTGCGACAGATTCATCTGCGCTGTCACCGGGTTCGGCACGGCAATCGCACGCAATCCCGCCAGCTTAGCTGCTGTAAGCCCGTTAAGCGAGTCTTCGACTGCTACCGCTTCGTCCGCACTCACGCCGAGCCGCTCCAATGCGAGCAAATACAAAGCAGGGTCCGGCTTCGCCAGCCGTACTTCGTCTCTTGTACAAATCACTTCGAAGTACGCAGCAATGCCCTGCTCCTTCAAATGCCGGTCTATCCACACGCGTTCCGAGCTGGATGCTAGGCCGATGCGCAAACCAAGCCGCTTTGCCTCATCTAAAATCTCTTGCACACCTGGCCGCAGCACCGCGCTATGCAGCTCCTCTTCATGCAGCTGGTCGAAATGCTTTTTCAACTGAGCCCGGTCAAGCGGTCTGCCTGCCAGCTCCTGCAGATGATCGTACGGGTCGAATGGGCTGTCCACCGTTCCGATACAGATTGCCCACTTCTCGAGCGCGAGCTCTTGTCCATAATGGTTGTACACTCTGCAGATCGCCTCATACGCGCATGTTTCCGTATCCATCAACGTACCGTCAAAATCAAAAATAATTGCTTTAATCGTCATCCTTCTCGTCCCCCTTTATGATGTGAACAAACAAAAGAACCGTCAGATTCGCATATCGCCCTGACGGTTCATATCCATTACAGCAGGAAGAAGCCTTCCTCCTGCAAATATTGCTCTGCCTCTTCGTAGGTTTCAAGCACCATCTCCAGGCTCGCGCCTGCGTATACATACCAGAGATCGTCCTCATGACGCAAAATCAGCGATTGCCTATCCGGTCCAAACCATGTCGATGAAGACACTTCGCTTCTGATACGCGGCACGGTCGCCGCTTCTCTAACTGACCGCTCGTTCCATTCCGGCTTTCGGTAGGAGAGTGATCGGATAGACTCCTCTACCAGGCTGCGAAACGCATCCTCGTCATAGCTGCGAATGTTAACGAACCCCTTGTCATCAGTATCATAACCTTCCAGGTTGCCGGCATAGATGAAGCCGTTTCCGTTCGGGTGCAGGTGAAACGCGACATTTTTCTTGTCATACAGGCTCTCTTCGTACTGATAATTGACGCGGCCTAGTGACACGTCCTTCCGCTTGAGCTCAGGATAGGACTCCAAAATCAACACTTTCTGGTCGAAGCTGAGCATAATCGCCTCCGGATAATGGAAATAGTTGCTGTGATTATAACACAGCGATGCAGCAACTCCAAAGCTCACATAAGCTGGAAGAGTTCTGTTACGATATTTTATGATGCGGCGGCTATTTTCTAGTACTTGTACCCAAAAAAAGTTCACAATATTCCCTGGCATTGATGGGCAGAATAGGAAGGAATGGACACAAAGGAATTGCAATGTATGGCAAGGCAGCACCCATCCCAAGAGAAGGTGGCAATATGTAATGAAAAACCGAGACACCAAAGATGAGTATGATGAGTACTACAACGAAACCTCCAACACAGCGGCAGGCATTAATACGCCGCGCGATCACGAGAGCTCTGGTCCGTTGGACATGCTCAGCGACGCGGTAGAGGAGATTGTAGATAACGTGCAGCATTCGTTCGGCAGCCATGACCCGGATGAGGAAGTGTACCGGAATTATTCAGACCGGCATTCGTTCTGAACGAGCTTCATTAGTTGCAAACAGCATCCCTTAGCGAGAGGATGCTCCCTCACCTTCTGCATAACTGGATTTATGCAGTTATTTCACCGGCTGAGTTCGACTTTGGATGAATTAGCTGCAAAAATCCATCTATTTTCCAAGAATGATGCTCATTCTGAGATAATCGTAGAAATTAACTGGATTTTCGCATCTATTTCGCTGGAAATGGACCAACATCGGTAGATTAACTGGATTTATGCAGTTATTTCTCAACAGCCTAAAGGAGCATCCCCCAAGTGGAGGATGCTCCTTTCTCTGTTTACAAGGGCAGCAGCTTGACGGCAGCCTGCTTGCCGCTCAGCTGAATGCCGGTCTCCTTCTTGCCGCTACCGGCAAGATCCTTCACCAGCTGCTCCAGCAGCTCCTTCGCCTTGGCGCCTTCTTTGCCTTGGATGCGAACGACGAGATCGACCGCATTGCCCGAGGCGAGCAGCTTCTCGCACTGGCGCAGCTTCGTGTCGTAGTCGTGGTCTTCGATATGCGGCGTCAGCCGAATCTCCTTCGCCTTCAACGGCTGATCCTTCTTCTTCTCCTCGCGCTTCTGCGCCGATGCGTCCTGCTTCGCCGCTCCCTTGCTGATCAGCTTGCAAGGCGGCGGGCTGCTCATGAGCGACGTACATACGAGCGAAACCCCGCGTTCCTTCGCCATACGCAAAGCTTCTTCCCTCGATACTATGCCTAAGTCTTCACCATCTAGTCCTGTTAGCAATACCTCTGATGCTTTGATTTTTTCATCCATTATCAACATGAATTTACCTCCCGTCACAACTACCATTTTAACGCTAATCTTGCTTACTTAACAGGAATCTGCACCGTATCACCGGTTTTCTTAATGATAAGTTGTACGGATTGAAGATTTTCCGGAAGGGATGCATACCGCATTGAAAATGCATGGGTTAAGAAAGAAGATTCGCCAGAGGTCTGCGGTACCGACTCTCCATTAGCGATCAGATCGATTCCGTCCATACCTATGCCTAGTTCCGGTTGAGATGTACCCTCGATTAAAGTCATGGTCGGAGTTGCGGTGATCGTACCGATGGTTATCTTCTTGCCATCAATCGTAACATTAACTTCCTGTCTGATCTTGGTAGTCATCGCTTCGTCCGGATGGTAAGGGAAAGTAATTTGTTTCTCTCGTCTTTGATCTCTTACCGGCGGCTCATCGTAATACGAAAAAGATAATTTCTTGGCAGGCGAGGTTGCGGGCATGAAGCAATCCGCCATTGCCCGGTTTGAAGGAGGTACGACTGCCCCTTCTATTGAAACGATCTTAAAAATTGCCATCGCGCTTGGCGTTCAAATGCATTTCACCAATACCCTAATAGGAAACGAAGAAGCTGCAGCAGCGATGATCGAGGAAGAGGTTTTCGCATAAGTTAAAAAGCCCCGGCCATGCTGAACTACAACCCGAAAGATAGACACTTTGAAAAGTGCCATCTTTAGATTTTTTGTATTTTTAAAACAAAAAGGGAACACCTTCACAGGTGTCCCTCCATACCACAATCCTCAATAAAACTTCAGCACCGAGCCCCAGCTCCACTGCTCGTAGAAATTGTCGCCGATATCAATGTCCTTGATCCATACGCTCGCTTTCTTCCCGATCTTCTCCGGCGGTGTGAGCATCACGTCGGCTGTGGACTTGTTCGAACGCACCCAAGCGAGGCCGTTAACACCTAGCGCCACCGGCTGATAGTCGCCCGCTTCAGTGCTGCTTCTCGTTATCCGCTTCTGCTGACCGCCGCTGAGCTTCACGTTCACCAGATTTGGAAAAGGCCGCTGCTCCGGATTGCTGATTCCTCCACTCTCTTTCGCACGCTGTACGACGATGTCGCTCCTAGTGAGCCATGTGAAATTCTGATCCGCATAGCCCGCTGGCGTATATGACGGTCCCGGCCGGAACGCAGGCGCCACGGCGACTTTCAACTGCTTGTTCGAGATCGCCTCCCGCCCGATTCCGCTTATAAGCCCTAGCGAATCGGTCTCCGCCGACCATTCGAACCAGTTCGCATTGTTCACCATCATATCAACTGGCTTCAGCTGTTTCCCATCAGACGATAGCACGCATAACGTGTTACCATCTGCGGACAACGAGGCCGTTGGCGTCGCCAAGAACGCGATCCACTTGCCGCTTGCTGACCACTTGAACGTGCTCGTGCCCACGACGACCTGATCGTTCAGCTTTGCTGGCAGCACCGTCAGCGGCTTCGCCCGCGATCCACCTGCGGCAGGTCCGCTCGGAAGCATGACTTCAATGAGTCGTACTGGTGTCCAAGCCCCATCCGGTAGCAGGTGAGCCGCCGTCGATACGAGGAAGCCATCACCGTTCGGCAGCCAAGCATAATCCCCGATGTCGCCAACAGCTCCTGTCACTTCAACCGGCTGCGAGGTGTCCGCCGTACCGACGACATACAGCCGCTGATTCCGCTCGAAGGCAAGCAGTCCTCGGTTCGGAGACCACACATATCGCCTGCCGTCCGCGCCCGCCGCAACGAGTCGGCTTTTGCCTGAAGCGACATGCACCATCCACAGATCCTGCCCGTTCTCCCCCCTAGTATAAGCAAACCAAGCCCCGTCTGCCGACCATTTCGGTCCACGCACCTGGTTCGCTTCCGTCAATCGCCTCTCACCGCCGCCATCTACCTTTACCCACAGCGCACCGTCACGAATGAAGGCTGCCATGAGCGGCTTCTTCGGCATTGGCTCAGCCGTCTTCGCCTGCACAGCCCCACTGAAGAAGACAGCAGCAAGCAGCAGCGCCGGCAGTATGCCTCTTCTTAACCACATTTGTAAACGAGCTCGATCGTTTCTCATCTTTACCCTCCACCCTCAGCTAAATAGCCTCACGTAGTATGGGCAGATTTTCCAATCGCTATGTGTATAAAAAAAGACAGCCACCCGAGGCAGAGCCAAGGTGACCGTCATCATTCCTAATCTATTCCGCAGCCAATTGCTTAATGAGAGGTGGCAGCCAATCATTCAACGGTTTAAACGTATAGCCCGCAGCTTCTGCCTTCGCTGTACTCATGTACCACGGCTCCGGCACGCCGAACGGCGACTCGTGCTGCTTGTCCGTCTCGAGTGCGATGTATGCTTTCTTCCCGGTAGCCTCTTCGATGAGCGCCACGATGCCGCCTGGCGAAATCTCGCCTTTGGAGCAGGCGTTAAACGACCCCACCGCATCCGAACGGCCCAACCAATCGAGGAAAGCCGCAGCCTCGTCGGCGTCGATGAACGACATATGCGCATCGGTATTCGGCATACCAATCGGCAGCTCCTGCTGAACATGCTCGACATGGAAATGCAGTCGACGCGTATAATCATCCGCACCAAGTACGATCGGGAAACGTACCGCCGCTACGGGGAAGGATGCTTGCTGCAGGAAGATCGCTTCGACCAGACGCTTGCCCTCGCCATAATTGATATCTGGTGGGTACGGATTCGGCACCGTATATTCCAGTGCGCCAAAGTACTCCTCCGTCTTGCGCGGCTCCCCGAATGGATACACGCTCAGCGTCGACGTAACGATATATTTGCCCGCCTTGCCCGCGAACAGCTTCACCGCTTCCTCGGCTTCCACCGGCTTAAAGCAAATGTTGTCGTACACCACGTCATAAGAGGTATCGCCAATTGCCTCTTCGAGCGCCTTTGCATTCGTACGGTCCAGCTGCAAATGCTTCACTTGCTCACCGAATGGATGAGACAATCCGCCTCTTGTCACAATCGTAACCTGATCGCCTGCTTGCAGCAGCCTCTCTACCAGCTTCTTCCCAAAAAATCGTGTACCGCCCAGCACCAGCACATTGCGCATCATCGAACACTCCTTTTTCACAAAGCTCATCTATGTACCTATCTTGCCATATCGTGTCACTACGAAGCAAAAAAATCACCCATTCCGTAAGAATGGATGATTTCATTTCATAACCGATGATGCGGCTTCTGCTCAATCACCTGAACCGAATTCGTAATTTCTCTCAGCACATCCGACTGCTGCTGCAGGTTCATATAATGAGCCTTGATGTAGGCTTCGCCCTCCTGGCTGGAGGTATAATGCGTAGGAAGATGATTCAATGTCAACAGCAAAATATCAAGCTTGCAATTGTCACAAGTACAATTGAGCACACCTGGCTTAACAAAATGCTCTTCTAATATATCAACCACAATCGGTTCCATCGCATTCATTGCTCTCAAGTGACCCGAATAGTTCATGTGCCCACTCCAATGCTTGTCTATATTGCCAATTATACTGGATTTCATTGGAATGTGAAGTGCATTTTTAGTAGGTCTTTAGTCATCTTTCTCTACGCATGGAACCTTACACCACTTCGTCCAGTCGAGCAGCTGCTCCAATGCCTTGACGCTCTAGCGCTGCGAGTTGCTCCAGCAGCATAATACCGCTCAGCTGCGTGCTTAGCGTTACGCGCTCCGCCGGCTGCGTCCCCCAGTTCGTATGGAATACGCAGCGGTCCGCGTCACGTCCTAGCGACCACAGCGTTGCCCCGTTCCACGCGAGCAGCGGCGCTGCCGAGCGATGCTCCGGCTCTTCCTTCGCCAATTCGCCGAGGTAGCGGACAAGGATGCCCTTGAATAATCCGCCATCACCGTCTCCTTCATCCGGCAGTAAGTCGCTTATCGGATCCGTCAGCTCCTGCTCAGCCGCAGCAGCCGTGCGTAGCGCATCCTCCAAATATATGCGCTCCTGCGTAATCCGGTACAGCTCTACGCCGGCACCAATGTAGACGCCTTGGCAATACGTGAATTTCCAATCCTTATCGATCTGCCCGTCCCCGATACGGTTCATGCCGTCCCAGACAAAGCCATTATCAGGGTTCACAAGATGGCTCTTCAGCCAATCGTAGATACGTATCGCCCAATCGAGATCCTCCTGACGACCGAACTGCTGGTACAGCTTCGCCGCCAAAATAATAGCCGGCCCGTTCGCAGGCGTATTCTTATAATCAAGCTGCGGCTTCTGCCATGCGATGCCTCCGCCCATGGTGTCGTTCCAGCCGGTCTTGACATCCTCCCATAGCAGGAGAGCTGCCTCTTTATATCTTTCCACGCCAAGCGCCCGATAAGCTCGGAGCCAAGCGATGGCCATCCATTCCATGTCATCGTACAGCTCATTCGGAAACGCGCCGCCATTGCGGACGAGCAGCCCGTCATAGATTTCCTCAAGCGTCTGCGCATACTTCGCATCGCCAGTCCTTTTATACCCGTCGACGAGCGCATCAACCGCGTGCGCCATCCACCAGTAATGAAAGATCGTATTGCATACCCCATCCGGGCAAGGAATTTCAATATCATACAGACGAATGGACGGATTCCAAAATAATGCCGACAACGCTTGCTGCGCCTCTTCCGCGCGATTCTCCCATACCATGACCTACATGACCTCCCATTATTGCTGTTTCTCTACTTGCGCCGCCTGTTCGAGCAGCATGACCCCGCTAAGCTCCGTACTCAGCTGAACGACCTCGTCAGGTGTCTGATCCCATGAATTGCTGAACAGCGCCTTATCCTCCGCTTTGCCATCCTCCCATAAGGCTTTCGCGTTGGTAAGCAGCATCTCGCGTAGCTCCTTCTGAGCGGGATCGACCTTGATCAGCTCGCCGATATAACGGACTAGCACACCTTTGAATAAGCCCGCGTCATCTCCACCCTCGAAGGGCAGCATATCGGTCGTCGACGAGAGGAAATCGTTCTTCAAATTATCGGCCGTCTTCCGCGCATCGTCGAGATACGGCTGTTCCTTGGTGATCTGGTACAGCTCCACTCCCGCGCCGATGAACACGCCTTGGCTGTAGGTGAACAACCAATTCTTGTCGACAGCGCCGTCGCCTTGGCGATTAATGCCGTCCCACACGAGCCCGGTATCTGGGTCCACGAGATTGCTCTTCTCCCAATCGTACAGCTTCTTGGCCCATTCCAAATCAGCGGCAGCCTTCGTATGTTCATATACCCGAGCTGCCAGTATAATCGCCGGCGCATTCGCCGGTGTATTCTTATAATCGGTCTGCGACTTGCGCCAAGCGATTCCGCCGCCTACCGCATCATTCCAGCCAGTCTGAATGTCTTGCCACAGCGTCATCGCCGCCTGCTGGTACCGTTCATCGCCGGTCGCGTCGTATGCCCTTAGCCAAGCGAGCGCCATCCATTCCATATCGTCGTAATAATCGTTGATGAAGTCGCCACCGTTGCGCCCCAGCAACCCTTGATAGAGCTTATCTAGCTGCTTCACATACTGCATATCGCCTGTCCGCTCGTAGCCGTCGGTGAGCACATCGACTGCGTGCGCAAGCCACCAATAGTTGAATGGGTTGTCACACTGTTGATCAATGCAAGGTACCGCATTGTTGAATAAACCTCGATCCTCATTCCAGAATGAGCTTAATAGCTCCTTCTGCGCAAGATCAGCCCGCTCACTCCATACCGATGGAGCGGTTTTTTGAACGGTTCCTTCAGATGTGGCGGCTCCCCCTTTTGTGGTGGCTCCTCCTGTTGTTGCTGTGCCACCGGATCCCAATTGCCATGCAGCCAATCCGGCAATTACTAATGCCGCCGCTGCAGCCGTAATCATTATGCTTCTACGTTTCACCGAGATGCTCACCAACCTTCTTTACGAGAGGATACCGCAGCTCCACTCCAACTCCAGATTACGAGTGAAGCCGCGGCAATCCGCCATTAGCTTATAGTCCTGAGATTTTATCGACGTTCAAATAGTTGCTGTTTCCCTTGCTGCTGTCAAACCCGATAATTACTTTGTTATAGCCTGCATTCAAGCTCAGATTGATCGTTACCGTGCTCCAAGTTCCCCAGCTGCCTGTGCTCGGGAAGCTCAGGTTGTTCGCAACGACGGTTCCATTCACCGAGACGTACCTGCTCGAATTACCCGCTCCACCTGCATAGCGGATCGTCACCGTCTTTGTGCTCGCCGAGTTCTGATTGACGTTGAACGTAATCGTGCCGGCTGAATTCCAGCCTGCCAAATAACCGCGTCCCGTAAAGCCCGCCTGCGTGCTCTCCGAAATAATCGAGCTGCTCTTCAGCGCATTCTCCGCTTCATACGTACCGTTGCCAGCAATGTTACCCGTGTAATTGTCCGCAGGTGTAAATTGCAGAATCGACGCGCCAGCCGCAGCGGCAATACTCTGCACGAAGCCCGTTCCTGTCGGTCCTGTCCAGTCGCTGCCGATGACGTTATCGCTCGTTCTGCGGTGATTGAATGCTTGCGTCGCATTTTGCTGCAAGAAGTTGAGGTAGGTCGCGTTGCCTGTTGCGATGCGGAGCTTGTTCAGGTTGCGGGCAAAAACCATTTTGAACCCGGCTCCGTCATCCTCACCTTCATACATCAGCGAGTAAGATAGTGTCATGTTGTTAATGACATAATTCGCAGCATTGTTGGCATCGGTCAAATAGCTGCTCGTGCCTGTCGCTTGATATAGCGCCAGCGCTGCGCCAAGGAAGGTGCCATAGTTATACGAGAAATCCCAGTCGATGACCGTACCGCTTCCGCTGCCCTCGACGTGATCATTCACCTTGCTGCCGCTGACCAGCTTGCTCTTGACCCAGCTATAGATCGTCGTCGCTTTCGTCAAATATGTGCTGTCGCCAGTTGCATTCTTCAGCTTGATTGCGGTCATGACCATCGGCGCGTTCGTCGCTACGTTCTTCTGCGCTGACGTGCCGTCGCGCTTCCACCAGATGCCGCCTCCATACGTGCTATCGTAGAAGGAATAGATTTGGTCGAAGAGGAACGACGCCCGGTTGCGGTATTCCGCCGTACCCGTGATTTCGTAAGCCCGCATGCAGGCAAGCGCCCACCAGCCCAAATCGTCATTGAACGTATTCGTCATCATGTCGGTATACTTGGCGTTAAAGCCCGTGTAAATATCATTAATCATCGTGAGATACGTGCTGCTTCCAGTCCGTTCATACGCATCCATGACCGTCTCCCACAGCTGAGCTTCCCACCAGAAATCGGTGTATAAGCCGCTGTTCGGGCCTGATGCATGAGTATGTATGGCATGATCGCTGTTCGTGTAGAAATATTTTGCCGTAGAGTCATAGAAAGTGTTCACGAAGCCATTCATCGCCGTATCCGCATTCGCCGTAGTAAAGGCTTCTGCCTTATGACCTCCGCCGACCGCCGGGATTAACAGCGCAGCCGCTAGCAGGACAGCTGCCGCCTTCTTGCCAAACCTCCATAACGATTTCACCCGCATGCACTCCTCTTCCTTGTGGTTTGTGAATCCGACAAGCACTGATGTGATCCTGGCGCGCCGTAAGCGCGTGACTAACGTTCGAACACCTCCTTCGCTTAGTTAACTATGAACATAGCTAAACGCAGATTCATTAAAAGTTAAACAGGCATTGCAAGCAGAAGTGAGATAAGGATGTCGAGCGTGACCCATTAGGCGCCAGAAGAAGAGGACCGATGTAAAAACCGAGGAATAAGCGACGGAAATTGTGAAGCGCTTACATTAATTTTATTGGCATAAACCTAGTATGTCAATATGCTTCTACGTAACAATTTAATTTAGATTTATACCATTTTATATAGTTAGTATATTAATAGAGACAGCCCTCTGGCGCGCTTGCGTCAAAGGGCTGACCTAGTCAACCTTCATACATCGTTTCTTGCAACCTGCTATTTAGGCTCCCGTAGCTTCATAGGCCCAGTTGACTTGCCGAGCATCAGCGTCGCATCAAGCAGCGTCTTGTTCGGGAGCGTCTCGCCTGCCCGCAGCTTCAACACGTTCTCGAAGGCGATTCGTCCTATCTCTAACTGATTCTGCTTCATGTGGGTAAGCGGGAATGCGCCGTTAATTTCCGGACTGTCGAAGCAAATGATCGACAAATCCTCCGGCACTTTCAGCCCCAACTCATTCGCCGCACGCTGTGCTAGCTGCGCAATGTTGTACTCAGTCGCGAAAATCGCCGTAATTTGCGGATACTCCCGCAAGTGGCTAGCAATCTTCTCGACATCGCGCACTCGATTCTCCTCGGCATTACCTTGCGGTAGGGAAGACGTAATGTCTTCGATCCACAGCTCGCGGTCGACCATAATGCCACTCTCCGCATGCGCTTGGATAAAGCCTTCAATTCGCTCTTCAATAGCCGTTGTATCCATCGGCGGAGGCGTCAGGAATGCGATCGACTTATGCCCGAGCCTGAACAGGTAGTTCGTGCCCTCAATCGCCGCTTTCGCGTTGTCCGTGCTAATGGAGCCTGCGGATATCCCTTTAAGATGGCGGTCGATAAGCACGAACGGGAATTTCATAATCGCGAGCTTCAATATCTCCGCATTGAAATACTCCCCTTGCGCCGGAAAAATAATAAGGCCGTCGACCCCAAGCTCCAGCAGCCCTTGAATGGCTTGCTCCTCATACGCCGGGATGCCGAAGGAGCGGCGCAGCACGAGATAGCTGTCATTGGCGCGTGACGCTTCCTCCATGCCATAAATGAGTGCGGTGCCGTAGCTGTCGGCGAAATCGGTAATTACGAGGCCAATTAGCAGCTTCCCACCTGTATGGCGCGGCTGCCCCAGCTGCTGCCCAGTGCCGTTAACTGCTTTGGCAGCCAGTTTCTGCTGTGGCTCTGCCACAAATGATCCACGCCCCGGCTGGCGGACGATATAACCTTCAGTCGCCAGCATTTCCAGCGCTTTCTTGCTCGTAATGCGGCTGACGCCGTGCTCGTCGCCAAGCTCCTTCTCGGATGGGACGCGGTCGCCGACTCCGTACTTCCGCTCTATAATCTGATCGCGCAGCTCTTCGAATATTTTCTCATACATCGGTTTGGATCCAGACTCGCCTGACATAAGTGAAGACCTCCATAAACTGACAATGGCGCGCCGCCAGGGCAGCTTCGTATATAACTCTTGTATACCAATATATCATGATATATACCTCTTTCCAATTGGAAATGATATATCGGCTTTCCAAGTAAAAAAAGGCTCCCCCCAAGTAGACGCCCTACTTGAAGAAAGCCTTGGTATGTATTAGCGACGATGACGAGAACTGCTCAAGCTTCTGCAGTTGCCAGAAGCTCCTGCTTCAGGAACGAGATGAACCGAACGGATTCATCAAGTGTAAGCTGCTTACCAAACTGCGTGAACTGAAACTTCTCCGCAATCTCTTGATCCGATAGATGAAGCTGATTAACAAGCGACTGCACTTCTCTCGTAAGCTCTGCCATTCTAATCCACTCCTCTAGTAATCTTCTTTGCACTCATCATAGCAGGCAAGTAATAGAAAATTATGAGGAGAGTATAAGCAAATGATTAGATTGGAAAAGCCTTTAAAAAAGCGCTTGCAAAAAATGGATTGCCCATAGTGCGACCTGTACAGCTGCTCCCGTCCGAGATAGACGAGCTGTCCGAGAAAATCATTCCACACGCCGACGAAGGTGAACAGCAGTACAACGACCATAGCGGGCCGAATGAGCGGCAAAATCAGGCCGGCGGTTCCGATTCTACCCCCGCTTTTGCTTCGACTTCGACTTCGGTTTCGGCTTCTACATCAGCTGAATTCACGTTGTCCCTTCGTATTCCGAGCTGGTGCGGCGGTCGCTATCGTATTCAGGTGAATGGAAGTGTTTTATCGGTTTCTGAAGGAGATCCGGGCAACGGTTATGTGGAGCTGAAGCGCGTCTGGCAGGTGGGCGATACCGTCGACATCGCATTCGAGATGCCAGTGCTGCGGATGAAGGGTCATCCGCTGATCCGAGATACAATCGGCAAAACCGCTCTGCAGCACGGACCGTTCGTCTACTGCATGGAGGAAGCGGATAACGGCCCGCAGCTGCATCAGGTTGTTCTCGCGAGAGAGTGTGAGTTCGACGTGCGATTCGAGCCTGGCTTGCTCGGGGGACTTAGTGTCATCACAGCCGCCGCTGAGCGGGTTGGCTCTGCGGAATGGCAGGCGGATGCGCTGTACGCAAATGATGTCAGCTGGTCAGGGACGCCTGTGACCGCGACCTTCATTCCTTACTATGCGTGGGCTAATCGGGGCGTTGGGGAAATGATGGTATGGGTGAGGGATAGCTTGTAATGCAAGAAACGCCGCGGTGGGAGCCGCGGCGCTTTGTTTTTCGGCGGATGGTAGTTGTGGTGAGTTAGAAGGGTAACCTTTTGCACATGAGTCGGATCTGACCACGGTGATTAATCTCATCCTCAAATACGTGAAACCACTTGAAGTAGTTATTCGTTTGCTTGCCGTACCAGAACTCCTCCTGCTCGTACAGCCAATCATCATCGACGGTTCGGAATAAGTCGTAAGTGCGGCCCCGTACCTCTTCGAGCTTGCCGAGATAGTAGTCGAGCTTATGCCCTTTGATCTTCTCCCTGCCCAGATCGCCTAAATCAAGTGATGGTCGTATGCCTCGCGTAATTCATCATCGAGAGCAGCCGGCTAATCTGCGGCGTGCAGCCGGGGATGTCGGTTATGAGGTAGATGTTGTCCATGTTTTGCATGGTCGGTGGGACCTCCTTTTATTCCGATTTAACTTTACCGATATACCCCACTCCAGGTTCCAGATCGCTATATTTCATCTGAGGGTCTATGCTCCAGCGCTTCGCGATTGCCAGCACATCCTCTTCACTTGGCAACCACGCATCTTCAGCCTCCACGTCTCCGAACCGGAAACCTAGCGCACGCTCTTCTGCCGTAGCAGTCCCTTCCTCCCAAAATACATCGCCCTCCGAACCGAATGCCCTTGTGATTCTGCCATTGCTCGCTTTTGCCCAGACGTAGTAATTAACGACCCTGTGCGAGCCGTAATAATGCACTTCGTCGAACACCTTGCTAAGCCTCTCAATGACTGGTTTAATTTCATTCACATGGTCAACACCGCCAGCGCTCGGCATTGCGTTCCCAATTACAAGGACCCCGCCCTTAACTGGAGGGGTGATGAAAATATAATCTTCATAGGCACTCTCGATACCATTCGCCCAATTTGATCGCTGCAAGCCAGTGACAGACAGCTGTTCAATAACCTTCTCCACGCTGTCCGTCTGAATTGCGAGCCACTGGATTTTGTATCCGAAAGGGACCGGGTGGTCGGGTTTGGGTTGCCCAGATAATGTTTGCGCGCTTGATGCCTGCACGTTTGGCGGCGATGGCAAAGTAACTCTCCGGCTAATATCTTGGTTAATTTCTTGACTAGGAAGGGGTTCCTCGTTCGATTTAAATAGTTTCTTTAGGAATGAGAGCATATTGGTTCCTCTCCTTTGTGAGTGATTTGGCTTACCGCTATCTCTTTATTCAACTCTTTCTGGGGTTAATCTAACACGGACTTTTTAACCATTTTATATTATCTCACCCTATCGGGATAAAAATGTCCAGCAACTTCCTCAAATCCCCGAATCGCTCCCTGTCAATGAGTACAACTAGCACATCATTACCAAGATCGCTAAAACAGAACCTCTTCTTGCTGCCATGCTCCGCTAGCAACCTTGTGAAAATAGCGAGTATCTGCAAGTCCGCCCAATCTTTATTTACACGCAGTTCATAGTTATGAGCCACTCCATTGACAATAAATGAGATATTGGCCTCATCTTTCTCAAGATCGACATAGTCAGCTATATGCTCAATAGAAAGCTCCGACTGAACCATATCTCTAATCCGTTCGAGCAAACGAATGTAGTCTCCATGGTCTTCAATACATTCTCGATCAAAACACCAGACGTTATTGCTCGCTGATATGAATGTGCCGTCCTCAGATTCAATCTCCGAGCCCAAGTCCTTTAGTAGAAGTAAGTATGGTCGCGATTCGTAAGCTCGATGTTCATCTTGGAAGCAGTCCTCGAGCTGAATATCTTGCTTTAAGTGAATGCCTATGGAACGGAGAGTCTTCAGCTGCTCATGGATAGGCAGCCCACCATGGTAAGTATGTGCCTCTCCAGACTCAGAATTATGCTTAAATCTAATAGCTTTTATTATTAACCGCATTAGTCGAAGCAACAAGAAAAATATGGCACAACAGGACGCCCCGGAAAAAACCAATATGATAGGTATGAGAAATAGAACAGTTATCACGCCACTTGCTTCTGTTACACCTTCACTGTCCATGGCAGTTTGTATATCTCCACTAAAATAGCTCTTCGCTATAAACAGAACACCAATTGAAATGGAGATTATCAAATTCCACTTCATGAATGAATCATAGGTAAGTTGCCTTTTCATCCACTGCCCTCCATTGCATTCTGAATAAACATCGTCCGCTTTCATACTAGCATATTTTGGAATTGTACTCGTGTATATAATTGTACCCGCTTTCCGGTTCCGTGGAAGGACGAACTGTCTGTTAACGTAACGATCCCAGAGCGCTTATTAGGCGAAAATAAGCCCGAAATTTGCGTGCATTTTGGAGTGAATAAGGCATCTGGCGTCCGTTAGCGGTGGGAAAGCGATGTTTTCGGCAAAATAAGTGCTGTGGGATCCGTTTGAAGTGGCTCCGTGCAATGTAGCTCTATGTAAGTTCGAATAGCGTGTGTGTATCGTTGCGGGAAAAGGCTCAGTCTCCGCCGTGTGCCTGCAAATAGATAAGGGAGCCCCAAACAACAGGGCTCCCTCAAACGATCTTCTATACAGCTGTCCCGAACCGTCCACCGGCTGGCAGTTCAACGACTTCGCCGCTCGGCAGCGTGAGTACGATTGGGATGCCGGCTGGGCCTTCGCCTTGAAGCTGGAAGCTTCCGTCTTCGGCTAGGCTCCAGCTGACCTCGACTATGCCGTGCGGCGTGACGACTTTGCCGCGCGCCCAGGTGAGGTGCAGCGGCTGCGGCATAATGCGGATCTCGGCGTAGCCAGAGCGACCGGATTTGACGCCGAGAATTTCGCTTGTAAACTCGGAGAGCGGCAGAGCGCTCCACGCGTGACAGTCGCTGCGCGGGCTGCCGAAGGCCCACTCTGGTAGCGTCGTTAGATGCAGCTCGAGGAACTGATTCCACTGCTGCATGATCGGCTGCGCCAGATCGTACCGCCCGATGCCGGAGAGCGTGCGAAGCAGCGTATACGACATCCGCACAGACACGACCGGCAGCGACTTGTCGCTCAGCATCCGTTCGAGCAGCGCTTCTGCTTCAGCGCCGGACACCGCGCCGGACACGACAGCCCACAACTGCGCATGCTGGCTGAACATATCGACGCTCGGACCGTCGGAGAACAGCCCGCGCTCCTCGCGCCAGCAATGCTTCAGCACCGCAGCGCACAGCGCGTCCGCTTCTTCCCGTGCTTCTCTTGCTGCGTCGCTCCAGTTCACAGCCTCGTACAGCTTCGCCGCCGTGCGCAAGCCAGCTGCATACATCTGGCTGAGTATCGTTACTGGTCCATGCACACGCGCATCCGGCGCGCCGTTGTCCCACTCTTCCACCCAATCGTAATAATGCCAATACGCATCCGGCGTCGCGCCAACAAGACCGTCTTCCCTCACAAGGCGGCGGAACCAGTCCAGCACGCCGCCGATCGTGCGGCGATAGTAACGGATCAGCTCCACATCGCCAAAATACATATAGTGATCGTACAGCATATGAATCCAATACAGCGAGAACGACGGGATAATCTGCGGATACTGCGACGGATACCGGCTTTGCAGCATGCCGGACGGCAGTGCCGAACTGTGGTAATCGTGCAAAGTTCGCCGAGCCATCCGATCATCGCCGCTAATGATATACGTGAACATCATCTGCAGTCTTGTGTCCATCGTATATTACAGCTGCTCATAATACGGGCAATCCTCGTAAGTCTCGTGCATACAACGCTGCAGCGTGTTCAAAGACAATTGCCAGAGAGCTTCATAACCCGCATCTGAGCAGTTGAATTCCGCCTTCACCTCAAGCGGATACCCCGTGTCGCGGTAGTCGAGTGATACTAGCTCCAGCGGTTCCTCGCCCACACTCACTTCAAGCCGAACATATCGGAACGTGCGGAACCAGAACGGCTCGAACACCTCCTCTACTGCGGCATTCCCCACACCGGCAACCATATATAGATCCGCATCCCCAAGCAAAATCCCATGCTCCGCGTCATCGCGCACGCCTTTAATCCGGTCCCGAATCGTCGAGGACGGATCCTCATAGCACTCGGCGCAAACAAGCGAAATCCGGCTCCCCGCTCCGCCGCGCATCGCAAGGCGCAAATAACCCGTCGCCAGCTCTCCCGCATCAAGCTCCGCCCAGAACGACTGCCCCGGCTGAAGCACCACAGTTAGACCAGCCGAAGCCGCTTCGTCTCCGCCACTCCCGCTAACCACCGCTCCACCGTCTGCACCAGCAGCACCGCTCTTGCCGCGAACCGCGCCGTTACCGCCTGCGCCAATCAACCCCGACACTGCTTCAGCCACGGAATCTCCGCCATACTTAGTCACACCTACAAAAGGCCGTTCCCGCTCGAACAGCGGCGGTATCGGTCGCGGCGCCAGCTGCCACGGCGTCAGCTCACCAAAGTCATTACGCGTCGCCATTGCAACGACGGCTTCCTTCCAGCCATCCGCTTCTGCGGCCGCATACTCCGACTGTTCCCAGCCGTGGTCAAGCCCTGCGCCATCCACGTCCTCCAAGCCGCCGAGCCACGGAATAACCCAGCTCGGCCTCACCGCATAGCCGCCCTGTTTTTTCGCTATCCATACGCTGCTCTCGCCGCCGGTATCCAGCACAACCTCGCGCTCGCCCTCCTGCAGCGTCCCCTCCAGCAGGAAAACGCCTGCATTCGATCGCTGAATGGCAATCTGCCCGCTGAGCCCCATTTTATGCGGATTACTCGACGCAAGATGCAGCACCTTCGCCGCCAGCACATTCGTTCCCGCACGAAGCTGTCCCGACAGATCAACGGTCTCATAATAATGCGTAAACTGATCGCCCTTGCACGGTCCGACCGATACGGACTCGCCGTTCAAAAACAGCCGATATCGGCTATCTGCCGACACCGACAGCACAAGCCGAGCTGACGCCGCATCCTCCACCTCGAACGCACGGCGAAACAACACCAATTCATGCTCGCCCGGGGCACTTGTCCACGGGTACCCCTCATGCCAGATCCACCGAGCACGCCATGACCGATTCTCTTCCATTCAACCATCGCCTCACGTGTAAGAAGGAACTGGCCGAGCACCAAACGAGCCATCAGCCCTAGTGCAAGCAACCTGTCCCTTCAATTTCCATCTCTTATTCTTTCACGCTGCCAAGCACAATTCCCTTCATGAAGAACCGCTGAAGGAACGGATAAACGAGCAGAATCGGAAGTGCGCCGAGGAAGATCTGCGCCGCCTTCGCCGTCCGATCATTGACCTCCGTGAGCGACTTCATATCTGCCGAGGACATCAACGTCAAATCCCGGTTAATGACGACCGTCTGCAAGTAGCTCTGTAGAGGGTAGTGATCCGGCGAGTTCATGAAGATCAAGCCGTCGAACCACGAGTTCCAATGGTTAACGGTTGCGAACAACGTAATCGTCGCCAGCGCCGGCAGCGATAGCGGCAGGAAGATCCGCCACAGCGTTGTCCAATGTCCCGCACCGTCGATGAACGCAGCCTCCTCCAGCTCCTTCGGCAGACCGCGGAAGAAGTTCAATAGCAATATAACGTTGAACACCGGCACTGCCCCTGGCAGCACCATCGCCCAGACGCTGTCTAGAATATGTGTCGCTTTAACCGTCATATAGAGGGGAATAAGTCCGCCGCTGAACAGAATCGTTACGACAAATGCCCAAGCATAGAACGTCCGCATCGGAAACTTCTTCGCTTCCTTGGACAACGGATACGCAATAAGAACCGTCAGCAGCATATTTGTCGGAATCCCCAGCCCAACTCGCTTGAACGTAACGAGAATCGACTTGAAAAACGCCGGCTTATGCATGACATAATCGTAGGAGCTTAGCGTGAACTGTACCGGCCACAGCTTTACATAGCCTGCTTGCGCAGCCGCGCTTGAGCTGAACGATACGGCTAAGACGTGAATGATCGGCAATATGCAAATAATACCGAGGCACGCGAGAAACACATAGTTGAAGGATAGAAACACTCTTCGGCTAACCGTGTAATGCTCCAGCATCCCGCTCTCTCCTCTCATCAGAAAATGCGATAATTAGCGAATCGATAAGCTAGATAATAGGACAACGAAATAGATAACAGCGAGACGACGGATCGGAAGACGCCAACGGCGGTCGCAACCCCGTACTGCGCGTCCACAAGACCGATTCGATACACGAACGTATCAATAACATCGCCGGTCTCGTACACTTGCGGACTATATAAATTAAACACCTGATCAAACCCGGCGTTCAGAACGTTTCCGAGACTTAAAGTGACAAGCAGCACGATAATGGAAGCCATACCTGGAAGCGTCACGTGCAGCGTCTGCTTCCATCTGCCCGCTCCATCGACAATCGCCGCTTCGTACAGCGTCGGGCTGATGCTCGTCAATGCTGCCAAATACACAATCGTATTGAAGCCAAACTCCTTCCACACATCCGTTATAACAAGGACATACCGGAACCAGGAATTACTCCCCAAAAAATAAATAGGCTCAATGCCGAACCAGCCTAGCACCTGATTAAAAATTCCGTTCGTCGGAGACAGAATATCAATCAGAATTCCGCCCAAAATGATCCAGGACAAGAAGTGGGGCAAATAAATAACCGTCTGCACACCGCGCTTGAACACTTCTTTGCGCACCTCGTTCAGAAGCAGCGCCGTAATGATTGGAGCGATGAGCCCTGCAATGATTTTCATAATCGCAATGAGTACCGTATTCCAAATAATCTGCGTTGATTCCGGCATCTCCAGCACATATCGAAAGTTGTCTAGCCCCACCCACTTGGAGCCCATAATACCTTTGGCCGGTACGTATTTCTCGAAGGCAATAAGTAGCCCGAACATCGGACCGTAGCTGTAGATCAGAATGAGGATTAGACCCGGCAAAATCATTAAGTGCAGCGGCAGCTGCCCACTCCATTTTCTCCCGAACACACTCGATTCCCCCTTAAGGCCCCTGCATAATCGACAAAACGGGGGAAGACGCTGCTTCCCCCGCCTGTCGCTTACCATTTGCCACACTTGCTTGCGTCTGCTGATTGTTTACTTATTCTTCGCCCAATCGTTAACCTCTTGCGTAATTTGGTCGCCGCCGAGCTTCTTCCACTCTTCCACAAACTTGTCGAACGTATCGACGGAGTCGCCCATAATGATCTTCGTGAAGGTCTCCAGCTCACGCTTCTGCAGGTTCGATTCCTTCTCGACCATCGCAGGTGTCGGTGCGCCGTAGAACTCAGTCAGCTTGAGCAAATTGCCGCTCACGTACTGGTTAATGACGACGAACGAGCCCTCTTTGCCAAATACGCGCTCATACGCCCAGTTCAGCGGTTCCTTGTTTGTGCCTTCCATCCAGGAGACCGTCTTATCGTACATGTCTTTCTCCTCTGGATTGAGGCCGGATGTATCCTTGCTGTCCAGTGCAGCCGTAACGTGGAGGTGAATGTCCAAGTTTTTACGCGAAGGCCATGCTTGGAACGGCATGTTCTTAAACTTCTCGAAGCCTTCGCTTGTGAAGTACTTCGCATAATTCTCAGGCGTCGTCGTCTCGCCCCAGCCTGTTTCTACGAACAGATTGATCATCTTCAGCAGCGCTTCCGGATGAGCAGCACCCTTCTTCACCGCAAAATATTGTCCAGTCGCAAAGCCGACCTGCGGCGTTACCGGTTGGTCGTCTGCCGAAGCGAGCGGGTATGACTGCCACAGTGCGTTCGGATCGTTCTTCTTATTGTCAACGAGCGGCCAGAGCGGGTTCCACATTTGGCCGAACTGCATGCCAATCTTGCCCGAAGCCGTCAGCTCCGCTTCTTTACCGCCGTCTTTTACTCCGAATTCCTTGTCGATCTGGCCTTTCTTATACATCGCCTGCAACGCCGCAAGCGCCGTCTTCATCTCCGGCTGAATGCTGCCGTATACGATGTTGCCGCTAGCGTCCTTGATCCAAGTCTTCGGATACGCATGGTAGCTGTTCAGGAAGCCCGTAATATCTGCGAAGCCGCCATACAGGTCCTTGTTCATCGCAATACCGTACGAATTTGGCTTGCCGTCTCCATCCGGGTCCTTCGTCGTGAATGCATCCGAAATTGCCAGTACATCATCCATCCTCTGCGGAGGCTGCAGGCCTAGCTTATCGAGCCAGTCCTTGCGGATCCAGATCATCGCCGCGCCGTCCATCGAGGAGCCGGTATTCGGTATCGCCATCAGCTTACCGCCGAATGTCGCGGATGCGAGGGATGCCGGACCGTCTTGGTTTAGAATTTCTTTGAGGAATGGAGAAGCGTACTTCTCGTAGATCGCCGTCAAATCCTCCAGCTCATCTGCTTCCTGCAGCTGCTTCAACTGCTTCGCGTTCACCGGAATGAATTCCGGCAGGTCTCCTGAAGCGATCGAGACGTTCATCTTCTGCTCGCCTTGACCGCCAGGCTGGTCGCCGCTTACAACCCAGTCGTATTTGATCTTGATGCCAAGCTTCTCTTCAAGCGCCTGCGTCCACATGTTGTTGTCGATGGTTTGGCCTTCCATGAACTTGAACGTGTCGTTGATGATCCGCACGCTCGAAATATTGATCGGTGGATCGTATTTGCCAAAGTATGGATCAGCTTCACCAGCCGGCTCTGCTGTATTCGACGAATCGTTAGTCGTATTCGCCGCATTATCGGATTTGCTGTTGTCTGAGCTGGATGAGTTCGAATCGCTGGATGCGTTATTCCCCGTGGAATTGGAAGTGTTCTTGTTGTCATTACCCGAGCTGCAAGCGGATACAAAAACAAAAATAAAAGTCATTAGCACAATTGCCGTCCATTTGAATGGCTTATGCATCCTGTAACCTCCCTTTTATTTTGCAAGCTTCCTTCCCTCTTAGTATAAGATGGCGCATTCGCTGCCCTCTATGGAACAATCTATAGATTCGTTGTCTCTTGTATAGGAATTGTAAAAGGAAGTTCGGTGGAAGCCATCCTTGCAGGTTATTCCTTCGCCCGGTACTCCTGAGGTGTCATCTGCAGCCTCTTCTTGAAGAATCTTGTAAAATAACCCGATGTCTCGAAGCCGATCTTATCAGCAATTTCGTGGATTTTGAACGGTGTGGCAAGCAGCAGCTCCTTCGCCTTATCGAGGCGCAGCTCCGCGATATAGTCGGATAAATTACGGCCCGTCTGCTGCTTGTACAAGACGGACAAGTAGGCTGGATTCAAGTAAACGACCTCAGAGAGACGCGTAAGCGACAAGTCGCCGCCAAGATTGCTGCGGATGTACTGATGCAGCTTGCAGATCAGCTGATTCGTCCGCTCGGATTGCATGGTGCTACGCCGCTCGTAGACAGCCCCGGCTGCGCTGAGCAAATAATGAAGCGCCGCATCCCGCGACTTGTGTGCGGCAAGATTCATCAGCGCGTCAATGTCGATAGCCGTCACGGCTTCATCCTCGCGCGCCTTGCCTTGCATCAGCTGGCTGAGCAACACGCTCGCGACCGTATAGTACACCAGCGCGTAGTCCGCATACTGAGTCGGCAATGCTGCATACTGCTTGACCACTGCGGCGAATTCCGCAAGGTCGCCATTTTCAATCAGCCGCTCCAGCTGTGCCGTTATTGTCCTTAGCGGCGGGAGAGCAGGCTGCGGCTCGAGCGCCTCCAACTCTTCGAGCTGCTGATCCTGAATGAGCAGCATCCGGTCCCGGGAGCCGAGTCCGACAAGCAGCTGCTTGCGCATTTGCCCATATACGCGCGGCAGCTGCTGCCACGCGGCGGCTCCCGCACCGCAAATAAGCGAGACCGGCAGCTTCAGCAGCTTCTCGCAGGTCTGCTGAATCGAGGGCATCGTGCCCTGCACGAAGCTGACGGTGTCGCGCCACATTGATGAAGTAGATGTAGATGCAGCCACGGCCTCCGGGCCCGGCTGAATCAAGCAGATGAAGTGATGCATGTCGAGGCTTACTGTGAAGAAAGATTGGGATGCGTAGTACTCGGATGCGATATTCTGCACCGCATAGAGTAATAGAGATTGATCCTGATAGCCTGCATCTCGCCACTGGTCGATCCGCCCGATAAGCGGGATGACCGGCAGCTCGCTGCTCAGCGGAATCTGCAGCTCCTGCAGCTTCGCTGCTGTGGCTAAGGCCGGCTGCAGTTCAAGCAGCGACATAACGAAGTCCCGGTGAAGCAGCGGCAGCGCTCTGCTCATCCGCTCCTTCGCTTGCAGCATGAACTGGCTGCTCTGAGACTCCTCCTCGAGGCTGTCGATCGCTTTTCGAATACTGCGAATAATGGCTTCATCGCCTTCGGTCTTCAGAATATAGTCAATCGAGCCCGAACGGACAGCCAGCTGCGCCGTCTCGAGATTATGAATGCCGGTGAGGAAGATGATCTTGCATCTTGGCCATTGCGCCACGATGCGCTGCTGCAGCTCAAGCCCCGTCATGCCGGGCATTCGCACGTCGCTCAGCACAATATCGATCTTCGTCCGCGACAGCCACTCAAGCGCTTCCTCTGGGGAATATGCCCGGTACAGATCAAGCTCCAGCCCTGGCGTATCCTCGATCATTTCGTACAATCCGTCGACAGTAAACTTCTCGTCATCCACTATGAGCAAGCGATTCATGTTCGTTCCTCGTTTCTCTCGGTATCGATATCGTCACCGTAAGACCACGCTCTTCGCCAATGCCGAGCGTGAGCCCGCCTCCGCCATATTTGATAATGATTCGCCTATGCACATTAAGCAGCCCTGTATGCTCGGTGGAAGGACCTTTATCTAGGAGGCTCGCTTGCAGCTCGCGCAGCTTCTCTTCATCCATATTGCCGCCGTTGTCGGTTATGGTAATCTGGGTGGTACCTTGCTTGTCCTGGAAGCTGACGGTGATGAGCCCGCCTTTTCTTTTATTCTCGAGACCGTGGTTGTAGGCATTCTCAATTATCGGCTGCACGATCAATCGCGGTACTGGAAAGCTGTGCAGCTCCTCCGGCACTTCATCGAACTCGACCATAATCCGCTCCGCGAACCGGATCGATTGAATTTCCGCATAGGTGCGGGCATGATGAATTTCGCTTGCAAGCGGCACTTCATCCGAGCCGTCGCGGGTGATGTATTGGAAGTATTCGCCCAGATGCTTCGTGAAATAAATAACATTGTCGTGATCTCGCTGCTGCGCCATCCGGTACAGAATGAAATAGCTGTTATATAGAAAATGCGGATTAATTTGCGACTGCAAATGTCGCAGCTCCGCCAGCCGGGCGAGATACTGCTGCTCGTACACTTCGTGAACAAGCACGTCGAGCCGCTTGACCATACCGTTGAACTGCCCATATAAGTAGCCGAATTCGTCGGCAAGGGGATAGCTTACTTCGAGATTGAATTGCCCTTGTTCAATGCGTCTGAAGGAGCGGACAAGCCGTTTGAGCGGTTGATGAATGATGAGATAGATGCTGTAGGAGAACAAGAGCACGAGGAAGACTGACATGGCGGATAAGACGTAGAACCAGAACCGGTACACTTGCAGGGAGGCGTTCACTTTACTTTCCGGCACATACATAAGCAGGGACATATCGAGCCTGGAGGAATGCTTCGTAACGACAAGGTAGGACTTGTCATTCCACGTCACCGAGCGTAGGCCCTTCGACTCCTCAGCCTCCGTGCCCGCTCTCTGGAAATCACCAATAAGCTCTTCATTGACCTCGCCAGTCCCAGCACGAATGATAAAAGGCTGCTTATTGCCGACCAGCACTGTTTGTCCGCCTTCATTCGTGAACTCCTGCAGCATCATACCGAGCTCTTGCCGAGAGATTTCAACGGCTAGCAGGAAGACGGGCCTTTGCCGGCTTGCGACGGCGGGATCGGGATACGGAATGCTAATGAAGATGCGATCCCTCCACAGTAGAAAAGGAGACTCGAACCGATTCGTCGATTTCGTCAAAGCCTCAAACTGCTCCTCGTCAAAGCTGCCGATTGCATTGGCATTGGCGGATATCGTCCGATGCATCTCCGGGATGAACGCGATTGCATTTTCCACGAATTTACTGGAACGTTTGAGCAAGTCAAGCCGGCTCTTGAGGCGCAGCTGCGACTGCATCTTCTCAATCTCGGTCATCACTTCAGAGGAGCTTGTCAGCTTTAACAAGTCATCGTCATTGACGTATTCCTGCAGCTGGCGGATGACGCTGTCGAGGTCGAACTCAAGCATATTCATATAGAGCGATGAGCGGGAGACAAGCGAATCGGTAATTTCTTTCTGGACATGGGAGGAGCCGGTCTCGTTCATCTTCCAGCTGATGATGTACAGTGGGGTGAGGGTAACCAGGAAAGTGAGGACAAGCTTCGGCAGAATCGAAAGGGACGCGAGACGTTTAAGGATAGTCAGCTTGTTGACACCCCCCGGCGCTATTATTTCTGCGTGTAACTTTCTCCAAATATAGCATTATTAGTGAGTGAAATACAGGCAAGGAAATGGAAAAAGGAGGCGCTTGTCGGGGTGTTCAGCCCCTTGGCGTCTCCTTTATTTGCGATACCTTTGTTACCCTTTATTCCCGTTACCCTTTAATCGAGCCTGCCGTCAATCCGTCCACGAAATATTTGTGCCCGATAATACTAAGCAATACGAGCACGGGAACTGACATAAGCAGTGCGCCTGTAATTGGCGAAGCATAATCAATCTTGTAAGGATTCACCATCGTCGTCAGGCCGACCGCCAGCGTCATTTTCGAGCCGGAGCTTAAGTAAATGAGTGGTCCCAAGTAATCATTCCAGGCTCCCATGAAGGTCAGCAGTCCGACGATGCCGACAGCACTGCCACTAAGCGGAAGGGCGATCCGGAAGAAGGTCCCGAGCTCCGAGCAGCCGTCGATCTTCGCGCTGTCGTAGATTTCCTTCGGAATGGCGACCATTACCTGCCTGATGAGGAACACGCCGAAGGCGCCGACAGCTCCGGGAAGAATGAGTGGCCAGAAGGTGTCCAGCATGCCGAAGGAGCGGAACATGACGAACGACGGAACGAGTGTAATTTGCCCTGGAATCATCATCGTTGCCAGCATGCAGACGAACAGTCCGTGCTTGAATTTAAAATCATACCGCGAGAACCCGTACGCCACCAGCGCGTTAAATATAATCGCCAGCGCCGTCAGCGAGACCGCGATAATTAAGCTGTTGCCCAGCATCGCGAAGAACGGCAGCTTGTCGAACAAATGGCTGAAGTTCGCAAGTGATGGATGAAGCGGCAATGGATTGAGCGGATCTCCTACAATGTCCTCGTATCGCTTAAAAGCCGTTCCAATCATAAACAGGAAGGGGGCCAGGAATAAGAGGCTCATGAGAATAAGGACTAGATACACGACGATACGGCCAGTTCCACGCCAGATTGGTGTTGACGCTTGCGAAACAACAACCTGATTGCCGACCGCTAAAGCTGATTTCTCCATCGCTCTCCCCTCCTACTCATCCTGGTTTTTAAGATTGAACATCTTCAGCTGAATGAAGCCGATGAGGAGCATCATAAGCGTGAATACATAACCGAGCGCTGATGAATACGTGAAATCTTGACGCCGGAAGGCTTCATCATATAGGTAGGAGGTCGGAAAGACCAGCGAGTTCTCGGGTCCGAAGCCGCTGCCTGCGAGAATGAACGCCTCACTGAACATGCCGTAGGAGCCAAGCAAACATTGGAACACAATGAAAGTCATAATCGGACGAAGCAGCGGCATCGTCACATGCCACAGTCGCTGGGCAGGAGAAGCGCCGTCAATCTTCGCAGCCTCGATCAGCTCATTCGGTACATTCTGCAAGCCCGCGAGGAAGAACAGAATGTTGACGCCGAGGTACTTCCATGCGCACAGAATGATGAGTGCTGGAATCGTCCACGCCGCATCCTTCAACCAGCCGATCGGCGATATGCCAATGAGGTCGAGAAGGCTGTTGAGTACGCCGCTGTCCCGGTCCAGCAGCAGCTTGAAGATGATGCCGACAGCGACCGCCGATGTAATGTTCGGTGTGAAGAAGAAGGTGGCGAACATCCCCTTCTTCTTCGCAATGTACGGACGATTGAGCAGCAGCGCTGCGCCGAGTGCAACTGGAAGGATGAGAAGCAGGCTGCCGAGCGCAAGCTTCGTGCCGTTCCACATCGCCTTCCAGAAGAATCCATCCTTCAGCACGAACATGTAATTCGAGAAGCCTGCGAAAGTATACGTATCCGTCCCTTTCATTAAGCTCAGCCAAAATCCGTACAGAATCGGATACAACCCGAAGACGGCGTAAGCGATAAAGAACGGACTAATGAAGAGCAGCGGCGCCAGTTTCCAGCGAGCTGAGGCGTGAGAGTTCATATGGGCTCCCCTTTACTTTCTGGCTTGTTCCGCGTCAATGAGGCTTTGCAGCTCTTTATCTACTTTGCCGAGGAACTCCTCTGGCGTCATTTTGCCATTCTGATAATCCGGTTCGAATTTATCCCATGCTTTGCCGACCAGTGAACGCCACCAAGCTTGGTTTTGGCTCGGTGCTTGCGTACCTAGATCCGCGTACAGCTGTGCAATGTCCTGACCGCCGAAGTACTTCGTCGTCGGGCTCTCCTTGTGCAGGTCTGCTGACTTCGTTGCGCTTGTCAGCGCCGGGAACAGGTTGATGATGTGGAAGCTGTCAACGATATTATCCGTATCCAGATGCGTATACTTTAAGAAATCCCAAGCCGCGTCTTTATTGGCGCTGAACTTGCTGAGCGCAAGGCCCGTGCCGCCGTTAACCGAAGTCGGAACGGAGCTAGGTCCGCCCAGCGGCATCGGTACCGCAGCCCATTTGCCACTGAGATCCGGGGAGTTCTGAACAAGCTGACCTGCCCACCAGTCCGGGCCGAATGCTGCAACGAACTCGCCTTTTGTGTACGCTTCCCAGAACTGCGGACCTTCCGGAGAAGTCTTGCTCAGCAGTCCTTGCTCCTTCCAATCCTTAATTCGCTTCAGTACATCGATGCCTGTCGGCGTGTCGAAGCCAATCTTGCCGTCCGTCGTTACGATATCGCCGCCCTCTTGGCGAAGCAGCTGCTCGAACAAGCCTTGATCCTTCTCCGAGCCGCTAAGTACGAATTTGTCCTTGCCGAGCAGCGGCTTCGACGCTTCCATGAACTCGCTCCACGTCTTCAGCTTCGAGACGTCGACGCCAGCAGCGTCATACAGGTCCTTCCGGTAGTACAGCGCGGATACGCAGGCCGCAATTTCAATCCCATAGATATTGCTGTTCACTGTGTAAAGGTCGAGACGCCCCTTCGGAATCGCATCCGATAGGTCCGCTGTTTCGAGATAGCTGTTTAGCGGCTCGAAAGGCACATCGCCTTTAATATATCTCGGGAACGCACCCTGCTCGACGTCGATCAAGTCCGGTGCGCCTTTGCCGCCGGATTGCGCGATCACGGTGTATTTATCATAGAGCGCCGTATACTCGAGCAATTCGATCTTGATATTCACATCTGGGTGATCCTTCTCGTACTTCGCTTTCATTTCATCGTAATACTGCTTGTGCGTGTCAGCGAACGTCCATAGGGTAATCGTCTTTTTGCTGCCTGAGTCTGAGCTGCTGTTGTCTGACTGCGATGCCGTGCTGCCGCCTGAATCCGTACTGCAACCAACCAAGTAAGTCAAGAAGCTTAGAGCTACCAACAAGCTAATCCCTTTTTTCAAGGCTACCCCTCCACAGCTGATCGTCTATGTAAGCGCCATTATACTTACGAAGAGAAGAATAACACCTGTATGATAGGTGGACAATACCTCCCAATTGACGAAAAATGAACCAGAATTGATCCGAGCAAATCCGTCAAATTTTGCATAATTTCACACAAAAAAAATACAACCTCGCGCATGTTGCGCATAGGCTGTATCGTTTAGTCATATATGGGGTCGTTTACTTCTGCTGCCACGATTCTCTCCGAATCTCGGTAGGTGATTTACCGGTCCGCTGCTTCAAGCATCTGGAGAAATGAATCGGCGACTTGAAGCCGCACCGCAGCGTGATTTCCGCAACGGAATCGCTCGTCGTTTGCAGCATCTCGGCGGCTTGGCGAACGCGATAATGCCATAAGTATTTCATCGGAGTTGTATTCTCATGGGTGTGGAATAGCCGGATGAGGTGCTCCGGAGTAACATTCACCTGCTCCGCCAGCTCATTCAGGGTCCAACTCTCCGCGAACCGATTGTGAATAACGTTCTTGGCCTGCGCCACCGATGCATGTAACCCTGTTGCCCGGTTCTCTCGCTTATGCTCGTGAGAGAATTGATAGAGCGCGGCAAGCCCGATACAGCGCATCTGCGGACTCTCTGTGGTTGCGCCCGGCTTCATGTCTAGCATCAGGTCCGTCAGCTTGTTTAGCTCTGCCGAGATTGGTATGATGAACGGAAGATCGCTGAGCTGCTCCTCATACTCCCCGGTGAACTCCGGAACTCTGACGTTAATCCAGCGATGCCAAGTCTCTTGGTCATGGGCGAACTCGAAAAACTCGAGGTGCCCTGGCTTTAGCAGCACGACATTGCCTGGGGTTATCGTATGGCTCGTATCATCGATCGTTACGTTCAGATGCCCGGTGTGAAGCAGTACAAGCTGTAGATCCTGCTGATAGCGAGGACCATACTGTCCGCCCGGCGAGTACACGATTGTACCGCAATCTGCGCTACTCGCTTTGTCCATGAGTAAGTCTTCAATGGTACTGCTCATCTGCCAAGTCCTCCCTGATATTGAATAGATGGCGTGAGGTAGATTCATGCAGTTATTAACCTATTTTAAAGATGTGCAATCGATTGTCAAGGAATAGAATTCCAGTTTAAAATTGCGATATTACAGCATTCTGCTTCTTTCGATTTTCTTTGACACTTTGGCTGCGACTGGAGCACTGGTCTCTTACTAAACTTCTATTACAGGAGGAATTCCTATGACTGATCCCATACACGTTCCACTCTCCGTCTTGGACCTTGCGCCCGTTATTGAAGGCGCAACACCGGCGGATGCATTCCGCAATACGCTTGAGCTTGCGCGCCACGTCGAGCGGTTAGGCTACAATCGCTACTGGCTGGCAGAGCACCACAATATGGCGGGCATCGCCAGCTCCGCCACCTCCGTAGTCATCGGCTACGTGGCTGGCGGCACGGAGCGTATTCGCGTCGGCTCCGGGGGCATAATGCTACCGAACCATGCGCCGCTTGTCATCGCCGAGCAGTTCGGCACTTTGGAGTCGATGTACCCGGGCCGCATCGACCTCGGCCTTGGCCGCGCGCCGGGCTCCGACCAGACGACAGCGCGCGCGCTGCGGCGTGATCTCGCGACGCACGGGCAGGAATTCCCCGAGCTGCTCGCTGAGCTGCGCGCCTACTTCCACCCGCCGGCGGATGACCATCGCCCCGTGCGGGCAACGCCGGGAGAAGGCAGCGACGTGCCAATTTGGCTGCTCGGCTCTAGCGGTTTCAGCGCGAAGCTGGCCGGCGAGCTCGGGTTGCCATTCTCGTTCGCGAGCCATTTTGCGCCGGAGTACTTGATGCCAGCGATCCATCTATACCGCAGCTCCTTCCGCCCTTCGGAGGCGCTGGCGAAGCCGTATATTATGATCGGCGTGAACATCGTCGCCGCCGACACGGATGCAGCAGCACGTTACCTTGCGACATCGCAGCAGCAGCAATTCCTCAGCCTCATCCGCGGCCACCCCGGCAAGCTGAAGCCGCCGATCGACAACATGGATGAGCTGTGGATGCCGCATGAACGGGACGCGCTGCAGTCCAAGTTCAAGTACGCAATCGCCGGCAGCAAGAGCACCGTAGAAGCGCGGCTGCAGGAAATTCTGCACGAGACGATGGCAGATGAGCTTATTGTCACTTCACAGATTTACGACCATGAGACGCGTCTGCGGTCGTATGAGATTGTCGCGGAAGCGGCTGGGATGCAGCGCAGCATTTAATGCTTATTACGAAAAAGAGGTACATTTCCCTGCGGAGAAGATGCAGGGAAATGTACCTCTTTCTTTATGATAGCTGTTATGACATATTCGCCAGTGCACCGAAGATCAGAACGATAACAACAACATAGAACACAATGCCGATTAATGCCCAGATGAGGCCGGCCTTTGCATAGTTAGCCTTGGACGGATTCGCACCGCCGCCGAATGCCCATACGAACAACATAACGATGTTCACTAATGGTATAGCGAGCAGAAGCATCGTTATCATCCAATCCTTGACCGAGATCACAGGAGCTCCCTGTTGAGGGGTAGTTGCAAAATATTGGTTAAAATTTACATTCGTTGCTTCCAATTTAGTCGCTCCTTAATAGGTATTGAGCAGATAGACTGCAAATTGCGCCGCTTTATATCCGTCTATGTACCCATATTAGAACAAATAAACCTAATTATTTCATACATTATTTTACATTATCGACTTTTTTCTTCCTTTTTCTGATATCTTCAGCTTCTCGATTACTCCACCGCTTGGGCTGCTCACCCCTTGCCCGCTGTCTTGCCATCCTCCAGAAGAAGAGCCTTACTCATATTCACTTGTTCAATCATGTGCCCAATATTCCCTTCCCCCGCATAGAGAGACATGTCGAAGAAATCATGGTCCAGATCAGACCAATACAGCTCGTTCTCGTCTCCCTCTACGGTGACGGAGCGCTTCAATCTGCCTGCGTAAACCTCCACGTAGCAATCCTGCAAGTAGTACTTGAAATCCATAATATGATGCAGCACGATATCTGCCGCACTAACGCCCGTCTCCTCTTCAAGCTCCCGATAAGCTGCGTCCATTCCTGCTTCCCCAGGCTCGATTTTGCCGCCGACGAGGTTGCTCAATCCTTTGTACGGCTCCTTCAGCCTCTTGCACATGAGCAGCCGATCCATCTCCGGATTGTATATCATCAAACAGTTATAGCCTTGCACTAGCTTCCCTCCTTGAGCGAGTCCTCTTTACCTAAAATACTGCTTAACCGTTCCGCTCCCCGCTTGCACGTCTACTTCCACTTCAGCCAGAGCGCCATTGATTAACGTAAGCTGCGGCGGCACATGCCCGCAGTCGATATCGTAGATAATTGGCAAGCCAAGCTCGTCTGCCAGATCGGCGTAGACATCCTCAATCGTATAATCCTCTACCGGCCGATTCGCCGGGCTGCGTCCGAACATAATGCCGGAGCAATGGTCGAACCACCCTGCCAGCTTCATCTGCACGAGCGACCTGCGCACATCCGCCGTGTTCAGCTCGCAATTCTCGAGATACCACAGCAGCTTCTCCCCTGGGATGTAAGCTTCCCTAAAGGCAGCTACATCTCCATATGGTGTACCGATTAAATGCCGAATCACATCAATGCAGCCACCAAGAAGTCGACCCTGCAGCTGAAGCTTGCCTTCGACTTGTTGACCGCCTGGCAATAGCGTGCGCCACACCGTAGGCTCCGTCAGTTTGAACACACTAGGGCCATTATCCATCGGCCACTCTCTCTGATAGAGTCTTGATGAATACTGGAAGACGGACTCGCCCGCTCCTGTCGATAGAACAGACCGCCAAATTGCAGTCGTCTCATCCGTCCCCTCGCCGCGCAGGTCAACGATGTTCGTTCCATGCGCTGTCGCAATGCCCGTCTTCAGCGTAATGGCAAGCAGCAGCACGCTGAGGTCCGAGTAGCCCATCACCCATTTGCATGGCAGCTTGTCATACTCCACTTGGTCTATGAGTTCAATGAGCAGCTCGCCGCCCCATGGCGGAATGATCAGATCAATATCAGCTGCCTGGATCATCGTATTAAACTCTTGTGCTCGCTTGGCGGCTGGCGCGGACTTTGCTTTATTTTGCGTCCACACCGTGTCTCCGAATCGAACCTGCAAACCACTTAAGCCTAGCCGTTCACGAGCCTGCTCCAGCCAATGATACCTACTCGCATCCACCCCGGAGGAAGGCGCGGTTACGCCGATTGTCGCATTGTACTGCAGCCGCGGATATTGAATCTTACTCATCGCAGATCGCTCCTCGCCGTTAAATATCGTACCGGAATCCAACTACTCCCTCGCTCCAGCTCCAGAATCGACCTGCCTCCTCAGCAGAATTAGCGAGCTCCGTCACTGCAATCGGTTGTTTCTTATAGAAATAATCACCAGTCTTCCCGCTGACTTGCGCCGAACTGGCTAGATACACCGCCGTCGCAGAACCCTCCTCTGCCGTCTGGAAAAACGGTCGCATGAGCTTATGGACAAGCCTGCCAAAGCCGGTCGTCCGATTCACGCCGATATCGGTGGAGACGGCGCCGGGGTGGAGCGCATAGACCGGAATCCCCGTCCCTTGCAGACGCCGTGCGAGCTCCTTGGCGAACCAAATATTCGCCAGCTTCGACCTGCTGTAAGCCCGCCATACCGCAAAATCCTTCTTCATCCCCGGGTCCTCATAATTCATCTTCCCAATCTTATGCGCACCGGACGACACATTGATAATTCGCGCCGAATCGCTTTGCCGCAGCAGTGGCAGCAGGAGCCCTGTCAGCAAAAAATGACCCAGATGGTTTACGCCAAGCTGCCGCTCGAAGCCATCTGACGTCTCTTCCCGCTTCAGCGTAATAATGCCTGCATTGTTGACGAGCACATCGAGGCGGCTTGTTCGGCCAGCAAGCTCCGCAGCCGCGGCTCGGATGCTTGCCAGAGAAGCAAGGTCGCACAGCAGCAGTTCGGCATCCTGCCGCCCGGACTTTCGGTTGACCTCATCCACTGCAGCCTGTCCCTTTTCCTCGTTTCGAGCTAGTAGGTAGACCTTCATGCCATGCTCGGCAGCAAGGAGCGCAGCGGTCGCGAGCCCCATCCCTCCACTCGCTCCTGTTACTAGCGCAATTCGCTGCGTGTGGCTGTTGTTCGCTAACATTAGGCCAACTCCTGTTCATTGAGTAGTTGAACGCATTGCGATAAGCTTTCTAGCGTTTCCTCCAGCTGCGCCTCCACTTGCCGGATCGTCCATTTACCATCAACACCTGCTAGCCGCTTCAGGTCGCCGGCGATCAATAGCAGCATCCATAGCGAGAATAGTGCGGTGAATAAATAGTAGCCTTGCTTGAATGGTTGTGCGTTCAGCTGTACGCCTTGCTCAGCAGCTTGCTTCAGGTAGCGGTTCAGCAAACGTTCGCGTACGGGGATACTCATTATTTTCGGAAAATTAGGATGCGACAAATCAATCACGTGGTATACGTCCCAATAGCGGTTGTTCAGATGGACATGCTCCCAATCGAGCACGCGGACGATGCCTTGTACACGTGCGTAGTTGCCCAGGTGGAGATCACCGTGAGACAGTACGTCACTCGCCCAGTAGGTTGTCAGCGAGCTTCGCCCGGTAAGTGCGTCTAGCTGTTCGATCATGGATTGCGGCGCTATGAATCTGGCTACTAATGTTTCCGTTAGTTCATTTCGCCTGTTCAGCACCTGCTCAGCGATGTCCTCCATATGCGGCTTCGGGCCAAGCAGTGGCTGCCTACTTAGATGTTGGACGGGGAGCGAATGCCACCAAGCGATATGGTCGATCAGCTCAAGCGCCGTCTCCTCCTCGAAATTGTGCGTAAGCGTGCCTAAGTCCTCGAACAGCTGCCAGCTTTGCTCTCCTGTAGCTGCTCCCGAAGCAGCAAGCAGCTGCGGGTAGATCGGCGGAAAAGTCATTCCCTGCAAAATATGCTCATATACCCAGCCCTCCTGCCCGAGCTGGCTCTCATTCGTGAGCGGTTTATAGATCACGGTGTGCTCCGGCGTAAGGTAGACTCTCTCTACGTTTTTACCGTTCATCCCCGTGTATAATGTTTCTCTGCGCCATATGCGGCTCACATCCAGCGTGCCGTCCGGCAAAATAAGTTCCTTCATAACGAGTCGCCTCCCACTCAGGAAACTTTATCCAATAAGACCATTCTACATGATTTGGCTTCGGTTTGGGTTGCCTCATCGCGGGAAAATAAAGGGAAGACTCCGCTACGGCTCCGGTTTATGGTGCCACTCGCCGCGGACCGGGATGACTTCGCTCCGTTCCGTCCGTTTCGACGATCGTTCCCGTGATACTTCGTACCAAAGTCACTCTCGTTCGAAACGGTCGGCGCTACTCTACGCATCCCTTTACCCCCGCGACCTTGCAAAACCTCCACTTGCAGTGAGCAGCTACCGATTACTGCGGCAGCTGGAGTGCACGGCCTAAACCAACCTAGCTTGGCAGGCCGCTCATATCACCTCCTCTCCTCGCCTACGCCAATTTGTATCGCTGGGGGATACTCTTTCTCCGTTTACGCCCCATTTCCGCTGATGTGTTACTATACTAGCTTCATCCTTTATGCAGGGTAGTGCGTGCCTCTCCTGCCACTCTCGAACTTCCATGTAGTCCACCAAACCAGCTACATCAACACAATCCACCCACATTTACTCTGATGTAGTCCACCAGACCAGCTTCTTTCACCATTTCGCTCGTATTTCCACCTATGTAGTCCACCAAACCAGCTACATTAACACAATCCACCCACATTTACCCTAATGTAGTCCACCAAACCAACTTCTTTCACCATTTCGCTCGGATTTCCACCTATGTAGTCCACCAGACCAGCTTCTTTCACCATTTCGCTCGTATTTTCACCTATGTAGTCCACCAGACCACCTTCTTTCACCATTTCGCCCGTATTTCCACCAATGTAGTCCACCAGACCAGCTTCTTTCACCATTTCGCTCGTATTTCCACCTATGTAGTCCACCAAACCAGCTACATCAACACAATCCACCCACATTTACTCTAATGTAGTCCACCAGACCAGCTTCTTTCACCATTTCGCTCGTATTTCCACCAATGTAGAGTTACTGCTACCCCTCTTTCACCATTTCGCTCGCATTTCCATCTATGTAGAGTACCTACTCAACCTCTTTTCACTTTTCCGCTGCAATTCCACCTATGTAGGGTACCTACTACTCCTCTTTCTACTTTTCCGCCGCAACTCCACCTATGTAGAGTACCTACTCCCCCTCCTTCTACTTTTTTGCCGAAACTCCACCTACGGAAGGTACCTTCTACTTCTCTTTGGTTACTTTGCTAGCTTCATCCTTTTTGCGGAGTAATGCGTGCCTCTCCTGCCACTCTCGTCCACCAAACCAGCTTCTTTCACAACTCCTCGACCGCCGCCCCGATCTCGGCGGCGAACAAAAAAAGGAGCAACGGATTCTCCCGTTGCTCCCTCCAACTCCAACCCCAAATCCAACCCGCTACACCGTCGGCCCCGCCGACGCTGCGACCGCGCCGCCGCTGCCCGGCGCAGCAGCTGCATGACCTTCGCCGGTCTGCAGCTGGTACATCTTATAGTACCGGCCTTGCAGCGCCATTAGCTCGCGATGGTTGCCGCGTTCGACGATCTCGCCGCGGTGCAGGACGAGAATCTGATCGGCCTCGCGGATCGTCGAGAGCCGGTGCGCGATGACGAGCGTCGTCCGGCCTTCGCTGACGACCTTCAGCGCCTGCTGGATGAGGCCCTCCGTCTCGCTGTCGATGCTCGCCGTCGCCTCATCGAGGATGAGTATGCTCGGGTCGAACGCCAGCGCCCTCGCAAAAGAAATCAGCTGCCGCTGCCCGCTCGACAACGTGTTGCCGCGCTCTACCACCTTCTCGTCATAGCCGCCAGGCAGCTGCTCGACGAAAGAAGCTGCACCAACATCACGCAGCGCGCTCTTCACGCGCTCTAGCGTAATGTCCTTGTTGTACAGGCTGACATTGAACTTAATGTCGCCTGCGAACAAGAACGGATCCTGCAGCACGATGCCCATGTGCTTGCGCAAAGCCTGCTTCGACAAACCGCGAATATCGCGGCCGTCAATCGAAATCACCCCTTGCTGCGGCTCATAGAAGCCGAGCAGCAGGTTCATGACGGAGCTTTTGCCTGAGCCGGTATGGCCGACCAGCGCTAACGTCTCCCCTTTGCGTGCTTCGAACGAAATGTTCTTCAGCACGTTCTCGCCTTCCTTATACGCGAACGTAACGCCGTCGAACTTCACTACGCCCTCTGGACGTCCTTCGCCTGCAGCGTCATCTACCTCTGAGCCTTCCAAATCCATAATGGCGAATACCTTCTCCGCTGAGACGAAGGCCCGCTGAGCATTCGTAAGCTGATCGAAGATGCCGATAATCGGGATGAAAATCCGCCCTAAATAATCAATAAACGCATAGAATACGCCGTACTCAATCCCCGTCCCCAGAGACTGACCCCCGAAATACCACACAACACCGGCTGTCACCAAGCTGCCGATCGTGCCGACGATATTCCGCGAAGACAATGAGAACACGCGGAACTGCTTCACTTGATTCACGTAACGGTCCTCGTTCAGTACCTCGAACTCATCCAGCGTTATCTTTTCGCGCCGGAACGCTTGGATGATCGGCATGACGACGATAGACTCATTGATCATCGCATTCATGTCACTTAGACGTGCGCGCATGATCGTGATGAAAACTTTCGAATATTTCAAGTGGATGTACATGATGACTGCAAACAGCGGCGGCAACAGGAGAGCGAACATCGCGAGCCGCGCGTCGAGGATGAACAGCGCTGTGAATATGCCCGTTAGCTGCACGACGCTCACCACGAACGTCGCCATGAAGCTCATGAACAGATCGCGCACCGCTTCCGTATCGTTCGCAATGCGTGACACGACCTGTCCAATCGGCGTATTGTCAAAATAGCGCAAAGGAATTCGCCCGATATGGCGCATCAAATCCATCCGCATGTTCTTAATAATCCGCAGCGCTGTTACTTGCAGCAGATAGGATTGTGTGAAGTTGCAAATCCCTGCCGTAACCAGCAGCCCGAGGTAAAGCCCGAGCAAACGCAGTACAGCTGGCAAATCGTTCTCCTTGAGCGAGAGATGCTTATCGATTATCGTCTTCGTTATAAAAGGGCCGCCAAGCTCCGCGCCAACCGCACAGCATAGGATGAGCAGCGCTGCGATAATCCGGTACTTGTAGACGAGCGCGTAGCCAAGCAGCCGTCTCGTCGTCGATTGGTTCATAGCTACCTCCTGGATTTTCATTTTTCCTGCACTCTTGCCACTCACGCATTCCTGCACGCCTGCATTACTCTTCCAAGCTTGCTTCCATCTGCTGCCGATCCCACTGCTGCTTATACCAACCGCCGAAGAACATCAGCTCTTCGTGAGTACCTTCTTCAATAATCCGCCCTTCATCGAGCACAAGAATCCAATCCGCATGGCTGACCGCAGACAGTCGGTGCGTCGAGATTAACGTCGTTTTGCCCGCTCGATTCTGCCTGATATGATGCAATATCGCACTCTCCGTCCGCGCATCCACCGCTGACAACGAATCATCCAGCATCAATATCTCCGAGTCGATCAATAGCGCCCGCGCAATCGCAAGCCTCTGCTTCTGACCGCCGGATAACATCACGCCATTCTCGCCGACAACCGTTTCGAGTCCCTCCGGCATTCCCGCGATGTCCGAGGTGAACGAGGCCATCTCAACCGCCTTCCGGATCTCTTCGTCCGAGGCATCCGGCTTGCCAAGCGCGATGTTATCGCTGATCGACTTCGACAGCAGGAGATGCTCCTGCGGCACGTAACCGATCCAGCTTTTCACAAGATCAATCGCGATCTGTTCAATAGGTACGCCCGAAATATACAGCCGATTCGGCTCTAGCTGATACTGCCTGAGCAGCTGCTTCAGCAGCGTGCTCTTCCCGCTTCCCGTACGGCCAACAATGCCAAGCGTCTGCCCGCGTTCGAGCTGGAACGAAACATCCCTGAGGCTCGGCTGGTTAGCCGCCGGATAGGTGAACGTCAGCTCTTTCATCTCAATCCGTTCAGGCCGCGCCACGGCAACAGGCCTCGCTGAATCCGCAAGATCCGGTTTCTCATCGAACGCGACTTGCAGACGATCGGCGGAAGCGCTACCACGCTGAAGCACGTTAATGAACTCACCGAAGGATATCATCGGCCATATTAACATCCCTAAATAAATATTAAAGGAGATTAACTGTCCGAGCGTTATCTCTCCATGGAACACCAGGTATGAGCCGTAACCAATACCGATCGTATAACTGACGCCGACAATAATAGAGATGAGCGGCTGGAACAAAGCATTCAGACTCGACACTTCCCTGTTCCTCTCCAGTACATCGGTCGTCACGCTATCGAACGCGGATAAGTCATGACTCTCCTGCACATAGGAGCGAATGACGCGAATGCCGGAGATGGACTCCAGCGCGTGATTGTTCATCGTACCGAACGCATCCTGCGCTGCAAGAAAGCGCGTCCGAACACGCTTGCCAAGCTTGCTGATCACAATGGCGAGGAGCGGCAGCGGAATGAGTGCAGCAAGCATCAGCTTATAATCAATCAAGGAAACCATCGTAATGATAACGACAGAAGCGCCGACAAGTGTGTTCACAAGTGTCATGACCCCGTAACCGGCGGTGTTGCCGATCGCGAGAATATCATTGGTCGCAAGCGCCATCAGCTGTCCGGTATTGTTGCGCTGGAAGAACGAGGGCGTCATCCGTGTGAGATGCGCCAGAAATCTCCCCCGAAGCAGCTTCTCGATGAGCACGGAATTACCGTACAGCGTGGTTATCCAGATATAGACGAGTACATATAATAACAAGGATAAGCCTAGCAACAGCAGCACTGTGCTGCTTAATTGCGATGCCGTCAGATTCCCGCTCCGGATGCGGTCAATGGTGTTCCCGATCATTTTAGGCGGGACGGTCTGCAGCAGGCTCACGATTGTCATTAGACTTATCGCCACCGTATAGTACAGCCATCTCTCTTTAAAAAACCATTTAAGCCGTGATACGAAAGACAACACATTCCCTCCTCGATCTTGTGTCTTGCTTTCAAATCTTGACGACAATCTTATTTAGCTTGACCGTGCTTCCCCTGGCTTAAACACATCGCCTGCTCTCGGTTTGCGACTTGCGATAAAGACGCCTCCTAGTATGATGACGAGCCCAATGAGCATATTCCATTTGATCGGCTCACCAAGCAGCGTAGAGCCCCAGATTAATGCGGTACATGGCACCAAGTAAGTTACCATCGAAGCAAACTCGGCGCTTCCTTTCTCCACCATATAGTAGAAAAGGATATAAGCGAAGCCCGAGCCGAGCATACCTAGGCTAAGGATCATTGGGACATTATCCGCCGAAGTCAGATGCACCCATGTTATAGATTCGGTAGAAAATGCAAAAATCCCGCTTACCGCTGTACTGCTCAGCAGCGTGCCGTATGTAATTTGGTACATGGTCAGTCCGCGGAGCGACAATCGTTTGGACAGCTGCGAGCCAACCGCGTAGGCGAGAGTCGCACTGAGCATACCAATCAGACCCATTCCATCGAATGAGAGGAGCGTACCTGGGCGAATGCCGAGCAGGATGATCACGCCAATTGTAGCTATCGCAAGGCCGATCCACTGCATGCGATTCGACTTGTTGCCGAAGAACGCAATGCCGACCACAATTGTCCATACCGGCGTCGTTGCATTCAGGATGGAAGCTAGGCTGCTCGTCAGCCGCTGCTCACTGAAGCCAATTAACGTCCACGGCACAGCGGTATTAATAAGCGCCATGATGAACATCGCTATCCACGGGATCGTGCGAAATCCGAAAGGCTTCTTGAACACAGTCATGATGACCACGACAACGAGAAGACCGAAGCCCGAACGCAGGAATGCGATAGACCACGGACCGAAGTCATGCAGCAGCATTTTGATAAAATAAAACGAACCGCCCCAAATGAGACTGAGTCCCAGAAGCGCGGCATAGATGAGTCTAGGCAAGCTAATCCTTCTTTCTTGAATCCTTAATCATTTGGACATTCCTATGGCCCATGCCGGAATTGCCCCAAATCAATGAAGCCTGCAGGGTTGACGTACACGCCCTCCTCTTCGAGCAAATAACGCTGCATGAACCGGCCTTCGTCACTCCCGATTGCGATCTCGCCTTTGGCGTTAATAACTCGGTGCCAGGGTAGATTATGCTTCTCACTGAGCGAATGCAGAATGCGAACGACCTGCCTTGCGGCTCTTGGACTGCCTGCTTGTTCGGCAATTTGGCCATACGTCATAACACTGCCAGCTGGGATGCTTCGGATGACAGCAATGACTCGCTCGGTAAACGGTTGAAGCGCTGTCAAAATTGTGTCACCTCTTCATCATTTTTCGCTGAGCATCAATTATACACCTTAATTCCCCCTTTAGGGAATTGCACCGATTGTATGTTAAAATAAATCTATTCTGCCCTATAGGAGTGAAACAATTTGGCAACTTTTGAAGAAAAACTCGAGCGCTATGCCGCTCTCGCCGTACAGGTTGGCGTTAACGTACAGCCTGGTCAAACGCTTGTTATCTCCACTTCGCTTACGAGCGCGCCGTTCGTGCGTCTTGTCGTGAAGAAAGCTTATGAAGCTGGAGCGAAGAACGTCCATGTGGAGTGGAACGACGATACCGTTACTCGCACGAAATACGAGCTTGCACCTGATGAAGCTTTTACAGAATATCCGCTGTGGCGTGCTAAGGGCTGGGAAGACATGGCTGCTGATAATGCGGCATTCCTCAGCATCATTGCACCTAACCCAGATCTGCTCAAAGGCATTAAGCCAGGGCGTATTGCGAATGCGAACAAGGCAGCTGGCATCGCGCTGAAAACATGGAGAAGCTACACGATGTCCGACAAAGTAAGCTGGTCGATCGTTGCTGTTCCTTCGCCGGATTGGGGCGTGAAAGTATTCCCCGATGTTGCGCCTGAGAAGCGTGAAGACGCGCTATGGGATGCCATCTTCGCAGCTACGCGCATGAACGAAGAGGACCCGGTTGCAGCATGGAAGCAGCATATCGAGGTGTTGGATACGAAAGCTTCTCATCTGAACGAGAAGAAATTCCGCAAGCTGCGCTACACAGGTCCGGGCACTGATCTTACGATTGAGCTCGCACCAGGCCATATCTGGATCAGCGCAGGCAGTGAGAACGCGAAAGGCGACATCTTCGTGGCGAATATGCCGACTGAAGAAGTGTTCACCGCTCCGCTTAAAGGCGGCGTGAACGGTACAGTTGCTAGCACCAAGCCGCTCAGCTACGGCGGCAATCTGATCAAGGACTTCTCCCTCACGTTCAAAGACGGCAAAGTCATCGACGTTCAAGCGGAAGAAGGGCTTGAAGTGTTGAAGAACCTCGTCGATACGGACGAAGGCGCAGCATACTTGGGCGAGGTTGCGCTCGTGCCGCACCGTTCCCCGATCTCGGATACGAACCTCATCTTCTACAACACGCTGTTCGACGAAAACGCTTCGTGTCACCTTGCAATCGGCAAAGCGTACGCGTTCTGCATCGAAGGCGGCAAAGCGATGAACGAAGAAGAGCAAATGGCGAATGGTCTGAACAACAGCCTCGTTCACGTTGACTTCATGATCGGCTCCGCTGAGCTGAACATCGACGGCGAGCGTGAAGACGGTACATACGAACCAGTCTTCCGTGACGGCAACTGGGCGTTCTAATAAACGAGGGACATCGGGCAACTTAGATTGCTCGCATGTCCCTTTTATTTATTTGCATGACTTGCTGCCGCGGATGCTAACGGATCGAAAATTGACGCGATATTAGCTCCTTCGAACCTGTAACGGATTCTAGCACAGCACAGAGACTGCCATTTCGCCCATAATAGCGAATGTGGAGTTCGTTAAAGCAGAGGACAAAACAAAGCCCCAATCCACTCACGGATTGGGGCTTTGTTACACGCTATTTAACTCTTACAACACCTTCGACAAGAACGACTTCGTGCGCTCCTGCTGTGGACGCTCGAAGATTTGCTCCGGCGGCCCTTGCTCCACGATGTTGCCCTGCTCCATGAAGATCACACGGTCGCCAACCTCGCGGGCAAAGCCCATTTCGTGCGTGACGACAACCATCGTCATGCCTTCCTTCGCCAGCTGCTTCATAACGGCAAGCACCTCGCCGACCATCTCCGGGTCAAGCGCCGATGTCGGTTCGTCAAACAGCATAATCTTCGGCTCCATTGCAAGCGCCCTGGCAATCGCGACACGCTGCTGCTGGCCGCCGGAGAGCGACGGCGGATACATGCTTGCCTTTTCGGACAGGCCGACTTTCTTCAGCAGCTCCGTAGCTTTCTCGCGTGCCTTCGCTACCGGCAATTTGCGGATTTGAATCGGCGCAAGCGTAATGTTGTCGAGCACCGTCAGGTGAGGGAACAGATTGAACTGTTGGAACACCATGCCGACGTCGGCGCGGACGCTCGTAATGCTCGTTTTCTTATCCATCAGCGACTGGCCTTCAATAATAATCTCACCGCCAGTTGGCGTTTCGAGCAGGTTAATGCAGCGCAAGAACGTCGATTTACCCGATCCGGACGGACCGATGACGACGACAACCTCTTGGCTGTTAACAGTCACGTCGATATTTTTCAATACGACATTACTGCCATACGCTTTCGACAAGTCTTTAATTTCAATAATCGAACTCATAGGGGTTGCGCCTTCCTTTCTATCCAATTAAGCAGCTTGCTCAAGGAATAAGTAAGGATGAAATAGATGAACGCAGCCGTCAAGTACGGCTCCCAAATCCGAATATACTGGCCTTTCATAACGCCGGCCCAGTACATAATTTCAGGTGCTGTAATAAGCGCGGTCAAGGACGAGTCCTTCACGAGCACAATAAATTCGTTGCCGAATGCCGGAATCATCCGTCTAATGGCTTGCGGCAGGATGATAAAACGCATCGTTTGGAAGTGCGTCATCCCAAGCGAGTGAGCAGCTTCAGTCTGACCCTTGTCAATCGACTGAATACCGGCGCGATAGATCTCTGCCGTGTAAGCCGCCGCATTCAAGGTCAGCGCGGTAATCGCCGCAGCGATCGAATTCGTCTTCCCGATAAGGAGCGGCATCAGTCCGAAGTGCACAATGTAGATTTGCACAAGCAGCGGCGTTCCGCGGAAGAAATTAATATACGACTGCATCGGCCAGCGTAGATACCAGCGGCGCGACATTTTGCCAAAGCCGACGAACAGACCCAATATCGAGCCTAGCACGACGCCTGAAATGGAAATGAGGATCGTGTACAGCGTCCCTTTCCAGAAAAGAGGAGCATAATCCCAAATAATATCAAACTTAAAATCCATCCTGCCCATCCTTTCAATCCATATCGAATGGTCAACCAAAAAGGCATGCGTCAGAACGCATGCCTTCAGCAAATCCATTACTTCGCGTTTAACAAGTTAGCTGTATTCGGCTCTTCACCGAACCATTTCTTATAAAGTTCTGTATATGTGCCATTATCAATGATGGCTTTAATTGCAGGGTCCACCTTTGCCGCTAAATCGCTGCCTTTCGGGAACAGAAGACCATAGTACTCAGGAGAGAAGTTCGTGTTGTCTTCAATGCTGATATACTTTTTCTTCGGGTTAGTCTGAATATAGTAATTTACAATTGCGATATCCGCAACAACAGCGTCCGCGCCGCCTTGATCAAGCTCCATCAGCGCTACAGCGTTGCTATCGAACTTCTTCAAATCCGTGTTGCCGTTACCCATAATCTTCGTCATGAGAATATCAGCTGTCGTACCCGTTTGAACGGCAACCTTCTTGTCCTTCAAGTCCGTTGCACTCTTGATTTCGCTGCCTTCTTTAACCATGATTACGTTGCGCGACTCAAAATACGGCATGGAATAGTCGTATGTTTGTTTGCGGTCGTCTGTAATGGATACGCTGGAAACGCCGCCTTGGTACTCTGTACCTTGCTTAACGCTCTCAAGCATTGCATCCCAGCCTGTGTTTGCAACTTCGTACTTTAGACCAGCTTGTTTCATAACGGCATCCAGGAACTCGATGTCGAAGCCTTTCAACTCGTCTTTGTCCATAAACTCCATCGGTGCATAGCTTGCATCAGTTGCAAACTTGTATGTTTTTGTATCCCCTGCGTTGCTTGCGTTATTGCCGCTTGCTTCACTGCCTGTGTTTTCATTATTCTTTGCACCGCAGCCTGTTACGATTACTACAGCCATTAATGTGATAATTGCTGACGCTAACCACTTCTTCATATAGATGTCCCCCTATGCTGTTTGCTAACTAATGAAGATTTTATCAAGAAATACACACTGTTTCAATTTAATTTTTTAAACAAGTGAAGTATTCTCACATTCTGCCATCGCGCATGCCAATATCATGAAACGCGCTTGGTGAAATGATTACCATTTCACGATGTTTCTATTCCTCACCAAGCGCGATATTCGGATTAAAGTCCGCCACGACGAGGACATCCATATGACGCCCTTCACGCAGCACCGTTTCCACAACAGGGCGGTTCGAAAGCTTGCTCCAAATGCTTCTTCGCGACTGGCCAAGAACGATCTGGGTGCTCTTCAGTCCATTCGCTTTTGCCAGCAGCGCATTAGGTACGGCGTTCTTGGAAGCCGCTTGCTCAACCTCGAACGTACCGCCGAGTCTTGCTGTCAGCTCCTGCAGCGCCTCGATCCGCTTATCAACTGCAGGACCTCGCTCGCCGCTCGTCTGCACGTAGTGGACATGCCATGCTGCTTTCAGGCGATGCGCTATCCGGAAGCCGCGGCGGATCAGCCGTTCTGCTGTTTCACCTACAGTCACCGCAATAAAGATCGATTCTTGGCGACGCCAAGGTCCGCGCATCGAGCCGCCGCGTTCCCACGATTCCAGCCGCTCATCTACGTCATCGGCAAGTTCTCGCAATGCAAGCTCACGCAATGCGATTAGATTGCCTGTCTTGAACAAACCAGTCATCGCCTGCTCCACGTCATCTTTCTTATAAATAAGGCCATCCCGCATTCTCTGCTGCAGCGTAATCGGCGTGACGTCGATTAGCTCGACCTCATCGGCAAGCCGCAGGATGCTGTCCGGTACCGTCTCCGCGATCCTCGTTCCGGTAATTTGCTCTACGGCATCCTTCAAGCTTTCGAGATGCTGCACATTAAACGTTGCGATAACGGAAATGCCCGCTTCGAGAATTTGCTGCACATCTTCATAACGCTTCGCATTGTGGCTGCCGGGCGCATTCGTATGCGGCAGCTCGTCGATCAGCACAACTTCCGGATTGCGCGCAATAATGGCGTCGACATCCATCTCCGTAATGCCCTTCTCCGCATCAATCACTTTGCGCGGCAGGATCTCCAGCTTGCCTGCTTGCTGCAGCGTCTCTGCGCGGTCATGCGCCTCCATGAGGCCAATGACAACGTCGATATCTTTGCGCAACAGATCATTGCCTTCGCGCAGCATCATATAGGACTTGCCCGCGCCAGGCGCTGCGCCGATGTATACCTTGAACGTACCGCGGCGAATGCGCTCGATCTTCTTCTCGACCTCTTGCGCGCTAAGTCTGCGGTAAGGCTCCGAATGCGAAGCCTGCTTCGACACCGAGCGCTTCGCCGGTAATACGCGCTCGCCTTCGTGCTCAGCGCGGTCCGCCATAAAGAACAGGTCAATGTTGCGCACCTGCTTCAGTACGGAGCCTGCAATCGAGCCTTGCCAGAACTCCTGCGATCTCGTCTGCTTCGAATGCCCCATAACGATGCGCGTCGCGTTGATGAGCATCGCATATTTAATGAGCGCAGGCGGAACTTGCCTGCGATTGCCGACCGATATTTCGCGGAAGCCCGCATCCAATTTCTCTGTCAGCTTCAAAATAGAGCGCTTGAACGCTTCACGTTCCTTCGTAGGCTCTTGGCTCGAATCGGTGAAGACGACGACCTGCAAGTCACCGCCAAGCCGCTTCGCAATTTGCTGGCCACGGCGGATATAAATCGAGCCGTTCCAGTGATACTGCGCGGCGACAAGAATCCGCTCTGCCGCGCCGGATGGGCCGATGAAGCCCTGCTCCTCGCGATACTTCTCCAGCGATTCGTTGACCCCTTCCGCCATCAGCCGCAGAGACAGCTCTCTTAGCTTGCCGAGATTGCCGCGTTTCAGCAGACCTGGGTCTTTAATATTACATAGACGCCCCTCATTCAGCCGATTTAATATGGTCTCCGGCGAAACGTCAATGAGCCGCACTTCGTCCGCAAGCTCAAGCGCATCGGCCGTGACGGTACATTCCGCCTCAATGCCGGTCAGCTTCTGAGCAAGCTCCGTGACGCCGTCCAGTTCGTACACATTGACAGTCGTTATGATGCTGATGCCATGGCTGAGCAGAAAAGTAATATCCTCAAGACGAGTCGGGAACTTAGCATCCGGACGATTCTTATGCGCCAGCCCGTCAACAAGCAGCACCTCCGGATTACGTTCCAGTATCGCATCAAGATTAAGATCCTTCTTCTCTTCTTCGCCTTTATACCAGTGAATGCTTGGAATCCGTTCCAAATCTGCGAGCTGCTCTACCGTTTCCGGGCGGCGCATCGTCGACACCGCACAGACGGCAACCTCAATCCCCTGCTGCTTCAGCGATTGGCCCTCGCGCAGCATGTGATAGGTTTTGCCAGAACCGCTAACAGCACCAATGTACACTTTCAGACGTCCGCGATGGATTTTGGAGATGGATAATAGCAATTCCTCAGGGGTTTTACGGCGGTAACCAGCCATAACAAACTTCGCCTTCCTTCCTACACCTATAAACTAAACTTTCCCAAACTTTGTAAAACTATTGCCTTGAACCAAATGTAAACGGCTGTCGCCGTCCTTACGGCAAAAGCTTACGTTTCACGGGAACATTATCGAAATTTGTACAAGTGGAACTAATAAATTCTATAATGCGCACAAAAAAGAAGCCTGTACGGGGGGGACTGCCTCTTAAAGAAGAGGAACGCCTCTCGCGGCTTCTAGGCACAAATTTATTATAAAAAGTGTCTATATGCACGATAATTCGTCGCCTCTCGGTTACGCTTACGAGGTTAGCTGCCGGATTCGGGCGTGAGAGTCGCCCTACCTGAAGAGCTGCAAGGCCGAAGCGGCCGGGCTTCCTTCAAGATTCACCCCAATGGCTGCAACTGGCGAAAAATGCTTCACCGTGCGCTTGCCATTACTAGTGGTTCCCCCGATTTCTTAATTAAAGAAATTCAGCGTTTCATTTAGCTTGCTTCATGTTACGCTCCCAACCTCTCTTTGTAAAGGAATGCCGCAGAGGGTGCACTCTCGTTTCCTGCCAAGTTAGGTGGATATAACGCTTACAACAAAGAACTGCTCCAGTATCCTCTGCCTACCTCACTATATCGCGGTTTCTCGCAAATAGCTGGCATTTGACAGAGGTCCAGAGCATGTTAGGTCAATATGCGCCGACTATCAGCTCAATCGACTTCAGCACAAGGCCGATCAGGAAACCGCAAACCGCGCCATTGACACGAATCCATTGCAAATCCTGGCCGACTTTATCTTCAATTAATTCAACAAGCTGGTCGTTGTCGAGGCGGTCGAGATTCTCTTGCACGAAAGACCCGATCCTCGTGTGGTTGCGTTCAATAAGCTGCACGATCTGGCCTTTTAACCAGTTCTCGGCATCTGCCACAAGCTCGCGGTTCGCTTCGAAACGGTCCGCCAGCTGCGAGAGCAGCGGCCATACGCGTTCTGCGAACGAATCATCGTGCACGAACGCAATGCCTTTCTCACGAAGCGTTTCGAACAGACGCGCCAGTTCGCCTTCCAAGTCAAAAGCATTCAACAGCTCATCGCGCAGCTGATCCAGCTGACCAGTCTCGGACAAGCGAGTGATAATCATCTCGAGGCCGCTGTGCAGATGCTGCATAATTGTGGCACGACGCTGCGTATCCGGCACCTTCAGCTCGTTAATCTTATTCAGGATGAACGACTGCAGCATCGTGCCGAGCCGGTCTTCATCTAGGTAGCCGATAAAGGCGTTGACGGCAAACTGCATGAGGCCGCCGAGATTCAGCCCTTTCACCAGCTGCATCGCGGAATTGCCCAGCTCGCGGCGCATGCCCTCCGTGCCGGCCCACTCTTCGGCGCGTTCGAGCAGCAGATCGAGCAGCCGCTCGTCGGTGCCGTTCTCGACGGCACGGTGCAGGAAGCCGCGCAGCAGCGCTTCAAGGTCGATGCGCGCAGCAGCGGCGCGGATCTCGCCCGAGAGCAGCGGCACGACCTTGTCTGCCGGGATGCTGCACAGCGCGCTCTCGAGCAGCTGCGGCAGCCGCTCGCTGTACACCGCCGATTGCAGCGCATGGCGCAGCGGCGGGAGCAGCTGCTCGGCGAGATCGAGCTGGTTCAGCTTCTCGATCATGCTCTCTTTGGCGAGCAGCCGATCTTCCAGGACGCGGACGATGCCATCCGACATCTTCTTCCGGTTGCGCGGCAGCAGCGCCGTGTGCGGGATTGGAATGCCGAGCGGATGGCGGAACAGCGCCGTTACGGCGAACCAGTCCGCTAAACCGCCGATGACGCCCGCTTCGAAGCCGACATGAAGCAGCCCGAGCGCGCCGTCCTTGAACGGAATCGTCGCAGCGAAGCCAGCCGCCATGATGCCGAGCGATATATTCGCAAGTTGTTTATTTTTTCTCGATTCGTTGGCCATAATCGTTAAGGCTCCTTCTATGAATGCTACTTACACCATACCACTACATGTGAATCAGTTCAAAATAACAGCTATTCAAGCGAAAAGAGAGACAGGCCGTGCGAGCCTGTCCCTTCCTTTTGCCGCCGATTGCATCAATTGCTCTTCCAACGCTCCAGCTTCGGAATTCCGCGGGTGAAGAAGCCTGTCAGAAACTTCGGAAAGCCCATACTGACCATCTTCCCTTTAACGAATTCCTGCATTTGCGCTGCCGTCATGTCAGGCATCGTGAACCGGCCGTCCACGTAGCAATGGATGCAATACTTGAGGCTCTTCGCACCGCTTGCTTCTGTCCCGTTCTTATCGCCCTTCGCGATCGGCATGCCGCAGCTCTGGCAGTTCTTGTAGCTTACGCTCACTGCTCACGCACGCTCCTTCTGGATAATGATGGGTTAATTATATGCAATAATGCGGAGCATGTACATGGGCGCTCCTCGAGCCGCTGGTAACCGGCGCTTCGCTGCTTGAGAGAACCTATATATGCTCACAGCAGATGAAGGACCGCTTTCGCACACTGAGAGAGAGAGGATATCCCCTCTCTCATCACGCGATTACCGCTTTTCCGGCTCAATACACGAATACGGCCTACACGACCGCTTTCGCACTCTGAGAGAGGATATTTCCTCTCTCATCACGCGATTACACTTCACCCGCCTCCCGAGAGCGGCTTTTCCCTTCATTACACTGCCAGCGCCTCTGCTTCGCGAGAGAACCTATACTTGCTCTCGGCGACTGTTTCAGCGCTTTTTCGCGCAGAGTGAACGTATGGAGAGTGTCGAATCACTAGGCAGCAACCTCGCGCGCCGCCTCGCCGTTTCATGCCGCTGATAGATCAATATACGAGCTATCAGCGCGAAAATCGGCCGATTAAAGCTCTGAGAGTGCAGATTCAGCACTCTCAGATAAGGAAACAGCCGAAATCGGCAACTTGGCGGAGCTGAGAGAGCTTAATACGTACTCTCAGCACAATAATCGGCCGATTGAAGCTCTGAGAGTACAGATTCAGCACTCTCAGATAAGGAAACAACCGAAATCGGCAACTTGGCGGAGCTGAGAGAGCGTAATGAGAGTCGCCGATTGAATCGACACACTCTATGTGTTCTCTCACCTCTTCGAGCCGCTGATTCCCGGCGCCACTGCTTCCCGAGAGCGCTCCCCCCACACGACATGAACAACAAAAAACCGTTCTGCAAGTCACCAGATGTGACTTACAGAACGGCCTCAGCCTGCTCCATTACGCACGTGCCCAAGCGGCAATCGCCTGGATGTCCGCCGGTGTCGTCCGGCAGCAGCCGCCGATCAAGCGGGCGCCTGCTTCATGCCAACCCTTGGCGCTGCAGCCGTAGCTCTCAATCGTGCCGCTGGCATGCCAAGTCTTATCGGACGGATCATAGCTTTCGCCCGAATTCGGGTAGACCAGCACCGGCTTCGCCGTATGCTTGCCGAGCTCGCTAACGAGCGAGCGGATATGCTGCGGCGGCGTGCAGTTGACGCCGATCGCGGCGACCTGCTCATGCGCATCGAGCCACCGCGCGCATGCGGCAATCGTCTCGCCGCTGCTGATATGCAGCCCATCCTTCGCGCTGAAGCTGATCCATGCGTACACGCCGGGAAACTCCGTCTCGAGAAGCTTCACGATGGCCTGCGCTTCCAGCAGGCACGGAATCGTCTCGCAAGCGAGCAGCTCCGCTCCCGCTTCAATTAACGTGCGCATCCGCTCCCGATGAAAGTCCATTAGCTCTGCTTCCGTCAGCTGATAGTCGCCCCGATACTCCGAGCCGTCTGCAAGGAACGCTCCATACGGCCCTACCGAAGCGGCGACAAGCGGCTTCGGCCGCCCCTCGCGATTCGCCGGCTTGGACCAGAAAGCGTCCCTTGCCTCGACCGCCACTCTCACGGAGCGCCGAATGAGCGCGTCCGCTTCTACCTGACTCAACCCGCGGCTGCGAAAGCCCTCCACGGTTGCCTGGTAGCTTGCCGTTATCGCAACATCCGCCCCAGCGGCAAAATAATCGCGATGCACCTGGCCAATCAACTGCGGATTGTCCATCAGCACCTTCGCCGACCAGAGGCTGTCATTCAAGTCGCACCCGTGGCTTTCCAGCTCGGTCGCCATCGCGCCGTCAAGGATGAGCACCTGGTACTGCTGTAATATCGCTTCAATCGGATTCATCTGCCCAGATATCTCCCTTCTTCTAACGCTTTACACTGAGCGGAATGGATCTGTCGATGCCTCAGAAACTACGACTTCTGTCGCCGTTCCCGTAAGTGCCCCGATCAAATAAGCCGCCACGCCCTGCTTCATGATTTGCTCGATATAATGACCCGCATCAATGAGCGCAAAGCCTGCCGCTTTCGCATCCTGTGCGGTATGGTAGTCAATATCGCCGGTAATCAGCACATCGGCTCCAGCCCTTATCGCATCGCTAATAAACTTACCGCCCGATCCGCCAAGCAGCGCCGCCTTGCGGACCGTCACACCTAAGTCGCCGACAACGCGCACCGCATCCAGTCCAAAAGCACTTTTCACATGCTCCGCCAACTCGCCAAGCTGCATCTCCGAAGGCAGCACGCCGACGCGACCGATACCATATCTTTTTGCCTCATGCTCAATCGGGTAGATGTCGTAGGCGACCTCTTCATAAGGATGCGCCTTTATGACAGCCTGAATCGCTTGCTGCACAAGACTTTCGGGCACAACCGACTCAATCCGAACTTCCGCCACTCGCTCCAGCACGCCTGCCTCACCGATGAACGGCTGCGCGCTGTCCGACGGCATGAACGTTGCTTCTCCCGACAGGTTGAACGAACAGTTGCTGTAATCGCCAATTCGACCGACGCCTGCTGCAAACATCGCTTCCAGCACCTGCTGATGATGCGTCTGGGGCACGAAGACCGCAAGCTTTTTCAGCTTCTCCGTATGTACGACCGTAAGCAGACCCAACTCGCTCAATCCCAGCGCCTCCGCCAAAAGATCATTCACGCCGCCTTCGGCTGCATCCAAATTCGTATGTGCGATATAGACCGCGATGTCATGCTTAATAAGCTTCGCATACAGCTGCCCTGCAGGGCTGTCAGTCTGCAAATGCTCGAGCGGCCGATAAATAATGGCATGATGGGCGATGATGAGATCAGCTCCCACGCGAATCGCTTCATCTGCCACCTCCTCCGTCACATCCAGCGCGACTACTACCTTACGAATGTCTTTCTTCAAAGAGCCCAGTTGAAGCCCGATACGATCATTCGGCATTGCGATATGTTTCGGAGCAAGCTGCTCGAACCGCTCAATCACGGTTAGTCCTGTTGCATAGCTCATAACTCTAGCTCCTCTCTGCACGCCGTTACACTCTTAGCGCTTTGCCAAGAAACTGTCGCGTCCGCTCTTTCACTGGATTCGAGAACATCTGCTCGGCAGTTCCTTCTTCAACGATAACGCCATCCTCCATGAACACAATACGGTCTGCAACCTCACGGGCAAAACCAAGCTCATGCGTCACGACGATCATCGTGTTCCCTTCGCTTGCGACTTGCTTGATAACCGATAGCACTTCGTCGACAAGCTCAGGGTCAAGCGAAGATGTTGGCTCGTCGAACAGCAGCACTTCCGGATTCAGTGCCAGTGCCCGCGCAATGCCGACGCGCTGCTGCTGGCCCCCCGATAGCTGCGATGGGTAGTGATTCATCCGATCCTTCAGCCCAACCTTCTCGAGCAGCGCACTACTGAGCTCCTTCGCCTTCGCAGGCGATAGCTTCTTGACGTTAGTTAAGCCGAGCATCACATTTTGCAGCACCTTGAGGTTCTTGAACAGATGGTACTGCTGAAACACCATTCCTGTAGACAAGCGAAGCGCCAAAACATCCGTTTTGCTAGCGGATGCGGCGTCCACAGTGAGACCGTTAATCGTAATGGTGCCGCTTGTGGCGCGCTCCAGAAAGTTGATGCTGCGCAGCAGTGTTGATTTGCCGGAGCCGCTTGGCCCGAGAATCGCGACAACCTCGCCTTTGCCGACCGTAAGATCGATGCCCTTCAGCACATGCTGAGAGCCGTAATATTTATGAATTTGCTGCAGCTGAATCATGAGATCGCACTTCTTTCGTATTTACGGATACGTTTCTCAACAATGGCGAGAACGCGTTCAATGATGATGCATACCGGCCAATAGATGAGTGATACCGCGATGAACACCTCGAAGTAAGCGAGCCCGCGCGCACCGATGATCTTCGCTTCACCCATAATATCGATGACACCGATGACGAAGACGAGCGAGGTATCCTTCACTGTGCTAATGAACGTATTCCCGAGATTCGGCAAGGCTACCGTGAGCGCCTGCGGCAAAATAATCTTCAGCATCGTCTGCGCACGCGTAAGACCAATCGCATCAGCCGCTTCAAACTGCCCGCGATCGACGGATTCAATCGCCGAGCGAATCGTTTCAGACAAGTACGCGCCTAGATTGAGCGAGAACGACAGCAGCGCATAGAACTCTGGCGAGACGTAGTTGACGTCCAGCCCTGTCAGCCAGCCATGCTCTGTTTGGAAGTAGTAGATAAACTTCGGAATGCCATAGAATACGAGATAAATCTGAACGAGCAGCGGCGTGCCCCGCACAAAAGAGACATATAACGCAGAAAGGGGCCCGAGAACGGGCACCTTATAAAGCCGGATCAGCGCAGTCGCGAGTCCGATCGTAACGCCGAGTACCATGGATGCAATGGAGATCCAGATGGTGACCGGCAAATATTTGAGAATATGCGGGAATGATTTGATCAAATAGTCGATATCAAGGAGCTTTTCCATCGTACGTTACCTTCTTCGCTTTTATTCAGGGATGTACTCGCCTTCAGTCCACTGCTTCGACAGCTTCGCAAGCGTACCGTCTTCCTTCATCGCTTTCAGAATCGGATCAATCTTCGCCTTAAGCTCTTCGCCTTGCTTGTCCTTCGCGAACACGATGCCGATGTTGTCGGATGTGATCGGCTCGCCTACGATATCGAGATCGAAGCTTTGCTTCTTAATAATGGCGCCTGTCATAACCGGATCGTTCACATAAGCGTCGAGGCGGCCTGTCTGCACATCCTGCAAAATATCAGCTGGGCTTGTGCTCTCGCTATATTTGAGTTTAATCTTGTCGCCGTTCTTCTTGTTGTAATCCTCAAGCAGCACCGTGTAGGAATCGCCTGCAACCGCACCGACATTCTTGCCCTCAAGGTCCTTCAGTGATTGGATATCCGTTCTACCCTTCTTTACGATAATAACGGTCTGCGCTGCAAAATACGACGTGTCCGAGAACAGATACTTCGCCTCGCGCTCCTCGCTCTTCGCTACTTCATCCGCAATAAGCTGGATTTTGTTCGATTCAAGCGATAAGAAGATACTGTCCCAAGTCGTAGGCGAGAAATCGAATTTGTAGCCGTCGAGGCGCTTGTCGATTTCCTTGATCACTTCCACGTCATAGCCTGTCAGGACGTTCTTGTCGTCTACATATGCGAATGGCGGATAGTCGTTCTGCGTACCGACGATCAATGTTTTGTCATCGGAAGAACCGCCGGAATTGCTGTTGTCACTCGATCCGCAACCGCTAAAAATGCCTGCCATCAGTGTTAAAGTAATGCCAAATCCCGCTACTGTTTTCGTTGTTCTCATATTCTATCTCCCCCATATTCCTAGTTCTTGACTAAAATCCAATCGTTTTAGTCGGATTTATAACTATTATAGTCAATCTCTCATATTTTACAAGATTAATTTATGCGATGATAGCAATTTTTCGACAAAATATGACGACTTTTCCACATATGAGTGACTTTCCACAGTAGTATAAGTTAAAGATCAGGGAAAGAAAGCGATTGCGGAATTGGCATCGGTCATCTACAATAGTTGTTAGATACACAAAAGTTAAAGCGCTTTAACTTTTGGAATGAAAGGTTTATGAGATGAATTGATCGACTGTTTATAGAGCTAACGTTTAGCCACTTTAATTAATGGCATAGGAGCATGATTGGATATGAAAGTTAGCATATTTGATGTCGCTAAAAGATCCGGTCTCTCCGTCGTTACCGTATCCCGTGTCTTGAACGGTTCAGGATCGGTACGCGAGAAGAACCGGCAGCGGGTGCTTCATGCGATGAAGGAGCTTGATTACCATCCAAGCGCGGCTGCACGTAGCCTCGCCCGCGGCAAAACCGGCATTATCGGCCTCGTGATGACGACGCTGCAGGACTCGTTCTTTGATGCGATCGTTAGCGAGTTGAATGAAATCCTTGCCCAGCATGGTTATTTCCTTGCTGTCGCGGTCACGAAAGGACGGCTCGCGGAGGATGAAAGCCATTATCTCATTCAGGAGGACCGCGTCGACGGACTCATACTGCTCTCTCCTGTGGAGGAAGACCGTTATATCGTCGAGCTCAAGCGGCGCAACATTCCGTATGTGCTTATTGATAACCAGAATGCGGAGAATGACACTTACTCCGTGACGATCGACAATGTTAAGGGCGGATATATCGCTGGCCAGTTGCTTGCGCAGCTCGGCGCACGTTCGATTGCCCACCTGAGCGGAAGCGAGCTGTTCCGCAGCACGAAGGAACGACGCAGCGGCTTCCTGCAAGCGCTAGATGAAGCCGGGCTTGCGCCGTTCGAGATCGCTAGCGGCGATTACGAGACGGAGTTCGGCTATCAGACTGCCCGGCGCTGGATTGAAACGAAGCATCTGCCTGACGCCGTGTTTGCTGGGGACGATACGATTGCCGTCGGCGTGACCAATGCTTTTCTTGAGGCGGGCATTCGCGTGCCGGATGAAGTGGCGGTTGTTGGCTACGACGACCAGGTTATCGCTTCACGGCTGCGTCCGTTTCTGACGACGGTACGCCAGCCTGCCGATCTTATCGCTGTTGCAGCTGCTGATATGCTGCTCAAGCGAATTGACGGTGCAATGGAACGCGCTTCCAGTGTCCGAATCGAACCTGAACTCATAGTAAGGCAATCTACAAAAACTATTGCAGCTGCGCTGCTAGAGCATAAAGAAAAGGAGTGAGCTTACGATGGCTTACTATGTTGGCATTGACGCCGGCGGCAGCAAGACGCATGCGCTAGTTACGGACGAGCACGGCTATGTGCTCGGCAAAGGAGCCAGCGGCAACGGCAATCATCAGATTGATGCTGGCCAGGCGGCACGTCACTTGGAGGAAGCAGCTGCTGCTGCACTGCAGCAAGCGGGCATACAGCGTGCGGATGTGGCGCATGCTTACTTCGGCCTTGCTGGCGCTGACCGCGAGACGGACTTCCGCATTCTGCGCCCGATTGTGAGCGCGCTCGGATTCCCGCGCTTCTCGATCGCGTGCGATACGATCATTGGCCTGCGCGCCGGAACGGATCGCGCTTACGGCATCTCGGTTATATGCGGCACAGGCACGAACTGTGCCGGCCGGAACAAGGCTGGCGAGCAGCTGCAGGTCGGCGGCTTCAGCTATATGTATGGCGATTTTGGCGGAGGCGGCGCTTTGAATGTGGAAGTGTTCCGCTCGGTCATCCGCGCCTGGGACGAGCGTGAGCAGCCGACGCTGCTGACGGAGCTACTGCTGGCTAGTCTCGATTATTCAAGCGTGGAGAACATGTACAATGATTATCTCGATCACGATAAGAACGTACCTGTAGATGTGGCGAAGCTGCTGTTCGAAGCGGCGGCGGCAGGCGATGCAGTTGCGATTGCGATTTTGCAGCGCCAAGGTGAGGAGCTTGGGAAATCCGCAGCCGCTGTTGCACGGCGGCTTGGGATGGGCGGCGACGAGTTCGACGTCGTATTAACTGGCAGCCTTGTAACACGCGGTGACCGCGGCGGTTGGATTCGCGGTGCACTGAAGCAGGTTGTCCATGAGGTTGCGCCGAGCGCTCGCATCGTAACACTGACAGTGGATCCGGTCTTCGGAGCCGTATGGGCAGCGATGGAAGAGGACGGAGTGACGATTACCGAGGACGTGTATGTGCGTATGCGGGCTTTAGGGGATTTTGATCATATAACGGTGTAAGAAAGGGATGTGAGTGTTTGTGGCAGACGGATTGAAAATGGTCGTAATTGGTGGAGGCTCCTCGTACACGCCGGAGCTGGTGGAAGGTTTTATTCAGTATCATCATGAATTGCCCGTTCGCGAGCTGTGGCTTGTGGACATTGATGCAGGACTTCATAAGCTGGAGATTGTCGGTAATCTGGCGCGAAGAATGGTCGAGCGTTCTGGGCTTCCGATAGAGGTACATCTGACGACGGACCGCCGCTTGGCGATTCGCGGTGCCGATTTCGTGAGCACGCAGATGCGTGTCGGCATGCTGGAAGCACGCGGTCGGGATGAGTCGATACCGCTGAAATACGGCGTCATCGGACAGGAGACGACTGGTCCTGGCGGCATGATGAAGGCGCTGCGGACGATTCCAGTGCTGCTCAACATTTGCCGTGATATTGAGGAACTGGCTCCGAATGCGTGGCTGCTGAACTTCACGAATCCGGCGGGCATTGTGACAGAAGCGATTCATAAGCACTCGAACGTGCGCAGCGTAGGACTGTGCAATTCACCGATTGGACTTCGGAAATGGCTGACGTCTACGTATAACGTGGCTCCAGAGAAGATTTATACCGAGTTCGTTGGACTCAACCATTTACACTGGGTGACGCGAGTCGATGTTGATGGAGTGTCGAAGCTGCCGGAGCTGCTCGGCAATACGGAAGGCTTCAGCGGAAAGAACGTACCACAGCAAGGCTGGGACCCGAACTTCCTTCTCTCGCTTGGCGGGCTGCCTTCGTATTATTTGAAATATTTCTATATGACGGACGAAATGCTGGCAGAGCAGCAGGCATCCTTCGCACGTGACGGCAACCGTGCGGCGGTCGTGAAACGCGTCGAAGACGAGCTGTTCCAGCTGTACCGCGACCCTGAGCTGAGCGAGAAACCGAAGCAGCTCGAGCAGCGCGGCGGCGCGTTCTACTCAGAGGCTGCGGTGAACCTGATGCGCTCGCTGCACAACGGCACGAACGACATTCAGACGCTTAATGTCGCTAATAACGGCATGCTCGACTTCCTGCCGAAGGACGCATCCATCGAAGTGAATTGCGTCGTCACGAAAACCGGCCCATTGCCGCTGCCTCTTACGAACGTACCTCCGCATGTGAAAGGGCTCATTCACGCGGTGAAGACATATGAGCAGCTGACAATCGAAGCTGCCGTCACCGGCGATCGCGGCGTTGCACTGCAAGCGATGGTCCACCACCCATTAGTACCGAACGTCGACACCGCCATCAAGCTGCTTGATGAGATGCTCGAGGCAAACCGCGACTACTTGCCGCAGTTCTTCCCGGTGGTATAAGTTAGTTAGAAATGTTGCTGCCCGTGGGGGACATGGGCTAACGTGAAATTAGTTAAGTGCGTTGGCTCTGTTGTGGGTGCGACGTTGACAGGCTGTTCCATCTGCTAGCGTGGTGCTCGGGCGTTGTTGAGTAACTGTGTTGGTTAAGGAAGGGCTGCGTCGCCCTGATTTTTGATCGCGAGAGTCGGATAGTCCTGCTCTCAGCGCTGTCAGTACTACCAAAATAAAGCCGAGAGATCAAATATGATCTCTCGGCTTTATTTTGCATCATTTCTCCTGCTGAGAGAACGTATTTGATCTCTCGGCACCCTATTTGCTTGATGGGCAGGCTATTTGGCATGCCCCCTGCCTCGCATCTCACTTCCGAAGCAGCAAATACAAGAAATAAGGCCCGCCAATGAACGCGATCATGATCCCGGCGGGGATGCCGGAAGGATCAGCGATGTTGCGGCCGATCGTGTCGGCGAGCAGCAGGAGCCAGCCGCCCATCAGGATGGACACCGGCACAAACATCTGGTGCCGCGTGCCCACGAGCGCCCTCGCGATATGCGGCGCCATCAGGCCGACGAAGGCGATGCCGCCTGTCACCGAGACGGCCGCTGCAGCGAGAGCGACGGCTACAAGCAAGAGCACGATTCGCTCCCGATTGACCGCGAGCCCCGAGCCAATCGCAGAGGATTCGTTCAGCGCCAGCAAATTCATGGCGCTCGCCTTGTACATCGCGTAAGGGATCAGCACCGCGAGCCACGGAAGCAGTGCCCAGAAGAATGGCCAGTCGGTGCCCCAAATATTGCCCGCAAGCCACTTCGCAATGAAGTCCACCTTCATCCGGTCAGCCGACGAGATGATAACAACCATCGCGCCGGATAGCGCCAGCGAGAAGCCAACGCCGACGAGCACCAGCTTGACCGGATGCAGCCCTTCCCGCCGGCTGTACGAGAACAGATAGATGACGCCCGCTGTCAGGAACGCTCCAGCAAAGCCAACCAAAGGCAGCATATATGCGAACGCTCCCGTATCAATCGGCACGTATAAGAAGAACACCGAAATAGCAAAGCCCGCGCCTGAATTGATGCCTACGACACCAGGATCGGCCAAATCATTGCGCGTAATTCCTTGCAGAACAGCACCGGACAACGTAAGTGCCATGCCGGAGAGCAGCGTTACCAGAATACGCGGCAACCGCAGCGAGTACAGCACAAATTCTTCTTTGAAATCGCCATTCCCAAACAACGTCGGGAGCAGCCGGTTATACGACAGCGAAGAGGCACCTAGCCCTAAGCTGATTACAATCGTGAGTAGAATGAACAGCAGCAATGCCGTCACAACCACGCGCTGTTTGCGAGCAAGAATCGAGATCGAACCAGACATCATGATGTGAGCTTCACTCCTTTACGTACGATGAACAGGAAGAATGGCAAGCCAATCGTCGCAATAATCGCCACCACCGGCGTCTCATACGGCGCATTCATCGTACGTGCCAGCGTATCCGCCAGCAGCATAAACACCGCGCCCCAGATTGCGGACATCGGAATAACCGTGCGATAGTCGATACCGAACATCGCGCGTACGATATGCGGAATCATCAGCCCGATGAACGCCATATTCCCGACGAGAGCAACCGCCGCGCCTGCTAGCAATGTAATAACCGTGTACAAAACAAGCTTTACATACACCGTTCGAAGTCCCAGTCCGACCGCAACCTCTTCATTCAAACTTAAGATCGTCACTTTTCTCGACAGCAGCACCGCGATTACAATACCGACAATAATGAAAGGCGAGATCGCTTGTACCTGCCCCCATGTCGTCCCAATTAATCCCCCAGCAGTCCACATCGTAACATCTTTGGATACTTTGAAAATCAGCCCCGCGCCGTCCGACACCGCATACAGAAAAGCCGAAATCGCCGAGCCTGCGAGCACGAGCCGAAGTGGAGACAGGCCGCCCTTCTTAACTGCACCAATCCCTAGCACGATAACCGTCCCTGCCGCCGCACCGATGAAGCAAGCCACCATGATGCCAAAATACCCCGTTCCCGGCAGCATCGTAATCGTTAGCGCAAGCGCGCAGTTCGCGCCAGCCGTTAATCCGAGCAAGCCGGGATCGGCTAGCGGATTGCGGGTCAGCCCCTGCATCAGCGTGCCTGATACAGCAAGCGCCGAGCCAACGAGAATGCCCGCCACCTCGCGCGGCAATCGGATTTCGCGCAGCATCGTAACCGTATCGCCCTGCTCCTGCGAGAAGAACACATGCCACAAATCGCGCAGCGTTGTATCCGCAGCGCCGAACAGCATGGCCGCTGCAAACATGACGACTAGCGCGGCAACGCCAAGAATTAGCTTAGCGGTTGTATTCGCCAGACCTGGACGTTTGATTTCCGCATCCACACCCACATCCACATTCATCATTAGTCTCACACATTCCTTTTCAAACAAGGTAAAACGGCTGTCGCCGTCTTTTAACGGCGACAGCCGTTTCAATCCGGAGAAATATAAGCCCATTTATAAGCAGAAAACCTATAATCCTTATCTTTCGAGGATGAGGAATTACTCTCGAAAGAGAATTCCTCTTCCCTCCTATTATTGACCTAGCAAGCCTTTAGTCAGAATATCGAGTTGGTAGTCCAGCGTAAATGCATCGTTGAAGTAGAAGCCCTTGGAATCTACCTCAATAACATGATTGTTCTTCGCTGCAGTTGTGTTCTTGTACGTATCGGTCTGCTGGAACGAGTTATCCGCATTGGAGTCTTTGCTGAATATGACATAGTCACCCATAAAGTCAGGCAGCACTTCCGTGGACAGTGCGTAGTAGCCCTCCTTGGACGTCATCTCTTTAACCTTCTTCGGCATCGTGAGTCCCATCGCTTGGTATATAATTTCTGTTCCGCGGCCCCATGCATCGCCATAAACATACAGCTGCTTCTCGTATGATTCGATAACGGAAACCGTCGTATCTGAGCCAATCTTCGCTTTAATCTCTTCGCCCGCTTTGGTAGCACGCGCTTTGAAATCGTCAATCCACGCCTGCGCTTCCTTCTCCTTGTTCACCAGCTTGCCGATCTCAAGGTGCTGCGTAAGATAGTCGACTTTGTTGTACGTGTACACAACGGTCGGAGCGATCTGCTTCAGCTTGTCGAGGTTCTTCACGCTGTCCATACCGATAATCAGATCCGGCTTCAGCTCAAGGATCTTCTCCACGCTTTCATCCGAAATTTCCGCCGCATCCTTCAGTTTATCTTGGAAGTTCGGGTTCGCCTTCGACCAAGAGTCTACACCAACAATCGGTACTCCAAGCTGGATCAAATCACCGGCATAACCTGCCAGTACAACAACGCGCTGCGGGTTCGCAGGCACTTCCACCGGACCTGCTTCGGATTGATAAGTAATCGTACCGGATTCCGCTGGCGTATTGGCTGCTACAGCATCATTCGTTGTATTCGCTGAATTATTCGCCTTCTCATTGCCACTAGCATTCGCAGTCGTATTCGCCGCTGCATTCGTATTCGCATTGCTCGCATTATTCTTATCACCGTTGCTGCCACAAGCGCTAAGCGCCAGGACAAACAGGATAACGATCGGAATTAACAATTTGTTCATTTCTAAATCTCTCACTTTCGTTGTATGATGTTATTATTGATAATGATTATCAGTATCAGGACATTTCAAACTTTAACCCGCGATGCAACCTTTGTCAACAACTTTGTGAGAATGAATCTCAGTTAACATAACGCGGATATCAGATAAAACCAATAGGGGAAGCAGGTTACAAGAACATGAATACGAATGTGAGCGAGCAACTAGAATTATTTGATGTCACCATTATTGGAGGCGGCCCGGCCGGGCTCTACACGACTTTCTATAGCGGCATGCGGGAGCTGAAGACGAAGATCATCGAGGCGCGCGAAGAGCTTGGAGGACGGATTCTGATTTACCCGGAGAAAATGATTTGGGACGTTGGCGGGCTGACTCCTACACTAGGTGAGAAGCTCATCGAACAGCTCATTACCCAGGCAATGACGTTCGAGCCAACTGTTGTGCTCGGTCAGCAAATTATCGGAATGGAGCGGCAAGCGGATGATACGCTGCTGCTCACTTCTTCAGCTGGCGAGAAGCACTGGACGCGTTCCGTCGTACTCGCCATCGGCTACGGGATCTTGGAGCTTGCGAAGTTGGATATTGAAGGTGTGGACCGGTTCGAAGTGACGAACCTGCACTATACCGTACAGGCGCTTGAGGAGTTCAAAGGCAAGCATGTGCTTATATCCGGAGGGGGCGATTCTGCGGTTGACTGGGCGAACATGATCGAGCCGATTGCAGCCAGCCTGACCGTCGTTCACAGACGTGACCAGTTCGGCGGCCATGAGCGAAATGTGACGCGGATGAAGGAATCGTCCGCGAATGTTCGGACGCCTTATGCCGTTCAAGCGCTGCATAGCAGCAACGGGACGGCGATTGACCGAGTTACCCTCTCACATATAGAGACTGGGGAGACGGAGCAAGTCCCTGTCGATGCCGTAATCGTAAACCACGGGCTGCGCTATAACTTCGGCCCAATACGGGATTGGAGCCTTGCGATGGACGAGTGGCATATACCTGTCAGCTCCAAAATGGAGACGAATCTGCCAGGTGTCTTCGCCGCAGGCGACTTCGTTATGCATGACAGCAAGGTGCATCTAATCGCAGGCACGTTCACCGATGCTGTGAACGCTACGAACAGCGTGAATGTGTATCTCGATCCGAAGGCGGACAAAACCGCCTATGTCTCCTCTCACAACTCGAGATTCAAGGAGAAGAACCGCCAGCTCGGCGTCGCGGTAGACGAAGAAGAGTGATAGGAGGGGGGACTAAGTTCCCCCTCCTATCACTCTTCGATTAGCGTTCAGCCGTAATCTGCTGACGGTATTCAGTTGGTGTTACATTCATTTTGCGACGGAATACTTGCGTGAAGTGGCGCACATCGGTATAACCGATTCGCTCGGCAATTTCTACGAGCTTCATACCCGACTGCTGCAGCAGCTCCTTCGCCTGTTCAATGCGCAAGCTGATGACATAATCCTTATAGCCTTGGCCCGTCTTCTGCTTGAACAGCTGGCTGAAGTAGATCGGATTTAGGAACACGACAGCTGCAACCTTCTCGAGCGACAGCTCCTCGTTATAGTGCGCCTTCAAGTATTGCAGGGCAACCTCAATCGCTTTGTCGCCGCTGCCCTCTGGCCGGTCGCTCGATGCAGGAGCTAGCGCTTGGCGCAGACGACGTACTTCTTCGGGTATGCGGCTGAACTCCCTGATGGCTTCTGAGAATGTAATGTGGAAGGGCAATTTCAAATAATGGCTTAGATGCTTCTTCAGATCCTGCGCCAGCCCTTCCACCGTCTTGTCGTTCTTCAGCTGTACCAGGCCAAGCAAGCTCTGTCGGTCAAAGCTGACGACGAAGCCCTGCCCATGCAGATCAATCAGTTCAGAAAGCACATTCTCGATAATAAAATGCTCCAGCTGAACGTTCTTCACTGCTTCTTCGATTCGCACCATAACAAGGCGAAACTCTGGATAGCGCTCAATGAGCGGGGCAATGTCGAGATTACCAAGCGCTAGACCAGTCGCCAAACGCTGGAACACGGCTTCACGCAAGTACTTCAGGTTCGTCTTCAGCAGCTCGCCTTCCTTGGTAGAAGTGGACTCTTCCTTCGCCTCTTCAGCAAGCTGTTCAATTAATTCCTCCAAGCGCTGCTTACCGATCGGCTTCAGCAAATAATCCCGAGCGCCAAGCCGCACCGCTTTCTGCGCATAGGAGAACTCCGAATGTGCCGATATGACGACCCACTTCACGTGCGGGTACTTCCGCCGGGACATCTTCATAAACTCAAGACCGTCGATCCCTGGCATTAATATATCAGTAAGCACGATATCGATCGGTTGACTCTCCAGAATTTGCACCGCATCCTCCGCAGAGGCTGCCAAATGCACATCGTAATCGGGGAATGCCCGCTTAATAGTCCGTTTCACACCTTCACGAATGACGCCCTCGTCATCCGTAATGAGGATATTCACTGCCATCTGCAGCTCCTCCTTCCTGCCTCTAACGCCTTACATCTACTGATAAGGAACGGTAATAATGACCGTGGTGCCTTCATTCGGCTCGCTTCGCAGCTCAAGTCCGTACGCTTCGCCATACATATGGCGGATACGCCGCTGCAAATTGACAAGTCCAATGCCGCCTTCCTGCCTAATCCCTTCTAGTCCTTCCTCATCCTTCGCTGCTTCCTCAGGCTTATCTAGTAATGTATTAATCCGCTTTAATTTGGCGGCATCCATGCCTATCCCATTATCCTGCACCATAATGTGCAGCTTGCGATCATCCGCTTCAATATAAACCCGCAGCTTCCCTTCCCAGTCGAGAAGCGGCTCCAGGCCGTACTTCACGGCATTCTCAATAACAGGCTGCAGCGTCATCTTCGGTAATGGAACATTCATCCACGTCTCGTCGACGTCAACATCGACCGTGAGCCTACCTTCAAGGCGAGTCACAATAATGGTCAAATAATGCTGCGTCTGCTCAATCTCCTCACGCAGGCTGACTGCCACGCCTTGATCCCAGTGGCTGCTGTAACGGAACAGCCGGGACAGCGACAGCACGACTTCCCCGAGCCGATCATGTCCCTTCTCGTCGAGCATCCAATAAATCATATCAAGCGTATTGTATAGAAAATGCGGATTCACCTGTGATTGCAGCGCTTGCAGCTCTGCATTCTTCTCACTAACGGACGAGATTTTCACCCGCTCGATCAGCTCTGATATCTGATTTACCATCTGATTAAACGATGCGACGAGTATATTAATTTCCTGATATGACGTTACTTTGAGCGACCCGCGGAAGTTCCCGATCTCGACCTGCTTCATCTCCGAAATGAGGCGCTTCAGCGGTGAAGAGATCGTCCGTGAGAAAATCGTAGCAATGAGAATCGCAACAAGCACGAGCGCAGCACCTACATAAATGAGGAATCGCTTCGTCTCTGCCAGCTCGACATTCAAGTCTCGTTCCGGAGTCACGCTGAGCACCGTCCAATCTGCAAAAGGCAGCTGCGACGCCACAATGAGATTTCCATCATTCTCAACTACGACAGGCACGCCCCCTTTGGGCCGAGGCAGGGTCGACATCCTTTGATCATCCCAGGTCTGGGACGTCGACGAGATCACTTCTCCGTTGCTCGACATCAAGTAAACCTCGCTATGTACGCCAAGCTTCAAGTTTTCCATCGCATTCACGATCGCCTGCGAGCTCGTCTCGAAGAGGACAACGCCGACTTGGCGGTGATTGTTAAGGTCATAAATCCGGCGTCCGAACGCAAACACAGAGCGGCTCTCGACCTGATCAATAATGGAACGCTTATAAACCCCGAGCCAAACCATACTGCCGCTGGACCCTTGAATTTCTTGATACCAGTGCGATTTGGTGTACTCGGGGTCGATCACATTGGCAAAATTGCCGTAATTATATACTTTCCCTTTATCCGTCAGGACATGAATGCCGATCAGATCTTCCTGCGAGAGGAAGACGGCACCGAGAATATTCGTAATGGCCCGCTCATTAAAATAATCGACAGCAGGGCTGTCGACTGTAGGCGTGCTCATAATTCGGGAAAAATCATTGTTGCCGATGACAGACTTGGACATGCTGTCATAGCCTTTCAGAAGAAGATCGAAGAGACCTGCCGTCTGCGAGACGTTCTGCTTGGACAGGCCGCTTACCTTCTCTTGAAATTGCACCGTTGTCCGGTTGTAATACAGGATGCTGACAATCAGTACGATAGCTGACATGCTGATCAGAAACAGCACGAATAGCCGATATTGAATGGAATGAAATCCCCGTGACATGTTCGCTCTTCGCCCTTTCCTCCGGGCTTTACGCTTATCCTTTAACCGCACCTGCAACCATACCTTTTGTAATACGCTCCGAAAGGATGAAGTATACGAGCAGCACCGGCAGCGCGCCGAGGATAAGGAAAGCACCAATTGCGCCATAGTTAACATTGTATTGGCTGACAAAAGTATATACGCCGAAAGGAAGAGTTTTCAATGCTTCTTTGGAAATAAATGTAGCCGCCATAATGTATTCGTTCCAGATCGTAATGAACGTCAGAATACATACCGTCATAATCGGCGGTACAGAGATCGGCAGGATGATGCTGCGGAAGATCCGATACACGCTTGCGCCATCCATGAATGCCGATTCTTCGATCTCCGCTGGAATGCCGCGCATAAATCCGCTCAGGATAAAGACAGCAATTGGCGTGGAGAACGTAATGTAAGGCAGAATCAGCGCCCAGCGCGTGTTCAAGATGTGCATGTGTTTAAAAATAACCATGAGCGGCAGCAGCGTAGCCTGCATCGGAATCATCATCCCGAGCAAGAACACGAGCGTTACAACCGGGCCAAGCTTCCATTTGAACCGGGAAATGGCGTAAGCAACCATCGCGCTCAGGATGATAACGCACAGCAGAGTAACCGACGTTACGAGGATGCTGTTGCCAAGGTACTGCAAGTAATGTCCGCCTTTATACGCGGCTTTATAGTTACCCCATTGCGGCGAGCTCGGCAGTGCGAAGAAGCTTGAGCCGAGAATTTCTTCGTTCGTTTTGAGCGAGTACATGACCAGCCAAAACAATGGGTAAATTTGCGTAACGACAAGGATCGAGAGAAGCAGATACACGAGCCCTTTTTTAACACTTGCCATGATCTATTGTTCTCCCTTCTAGGTGTATCTTGCTTCGACTTTTTTGAAGACGAAATTAATGAAGACTGTGAATACCAAGCAAACAAACACAAGGAATGTCGCAAGGGCGCTACCGTATCCGTACTTGAAGGATAGGAACGACATGTTGTACATATGTGTGGAGATCGTATCCGTCGCGTGCGCCGGGCCGCCGCCTGTCATAACCCATACCAGGTCAAACGCCTGCAGGGAACCGATGAACGAGAGGATGATCGAGATTTTGAAGATCGGGATAACCATTGGGTAAGTAATATACCAATCTGCTTTAAAGCCTTCTGCGCCATCGATCTTCGCCGCTTCATACACTTCCGTCGGAATGTTCTGTACGCCTGTGTATTGAATGAGCAAGTGATAGCCGAAATATTGCCATAGCGATACAAAATACAAGCAATACATTGCAATTTTAGGCTCCGTCAGCCAGTTATGTGTCCAGCTACTCAGCCCTAGCGATGTCAGAATTCCATTAAGCATGCCGCCCATATCAGTCGGGTTGTAGATGGTCTTCCAAAGTTGGCCGATAATAACGACCGACAAAATAACAGGTACAAAGTAAAGGGAAACGAGAGTATTCGCTTTACGCACATAGCGGTTCATAAGTGCTGCAACAAACAGACAAATCGGAATTTCCAACATGGAAAATACCGCGTAACCAAGCGTGTGACGCACGGAAGGCCAGAAATTCGTGTCGTGGAATAGCATCGTTTTAAAATTATCGAGCCCGATAAATTTCGCCTTATTGATGCTATCCCAGTCCAGCAAGCTGTCATACACAGCTACAAGGATTGGCACGAACACGAGGCCGATGTAGAGAATCAGACACGGCAGGACGAAAACTGCAATTGTACGGGCCGGGACTTTTAAAACATTCACGTAGGTTGCCTCCTGAGTCATTATAAATTGTAAAGAAAGCCGAATGCGGATGGAGATCAGCAAAGTACCTCCACCCGCAAACGACTATTTGTTATTTAAAAGCTTACTTGTTCGAGTCGTATGCCGATTGGTGCTCTTTCGCAACGTTCGCTGGGTCAACTTTTTGCACGAACATGTTTTGGATGCTGCTCAGGTGAGCTTGTGCAATTGCTGGTTTCATTGTGTTATCGAAAGCAAGGTCGCCGCCTTTAACGTTCTTGAACAGGTCAAGTACTGCGATTGCAAGATCCGAGTAACCAGCTGCTTTGAAGTCACCGCTCATGATTTGACCGCTACCTACTGCATTTTTCAGTTCGAACTGCTTCTTAGGCATTTCTGTCATGAAGTAGTTCAGGAAGTCTTTTGTTTCTTTCAGGTGCTTGCTGTTCGCGGAAACCGCGAATGCGGAACCTGGAGCAAGCATGTATTGGTCTGGATCGCCTTTGCCTTTAACAGTAGGGAATTTGAACACGCCTACTTTACCAGCTACGGACGAAGCGTCGATTGCGCCAGTTTCCCATGTACCCATGATGTACATTGCCGCTTTACCTGTTTTGAAGAGGTTACCGCCAGTGTTGTAATCGACGGAAGTTGCGCCATCTGGGAATGCTTTTGCTTGAATCAGGTCTTGGAAGCTCGATACTGCGTCAGTGAATGCTGGATCGTTAAATGTTTTCTTGCCATCCAGTACTTCGGACAGGAAGCCTGGGCCGCCGTTTGTGCGAAGAAGAACGTTCATGAACAAGAACGAACCTGTCCAGGAGTCTTTCTCACCGATCGCGATTGGCGTGATGTTCTTCGCTTTGAGCGCTTTAACGTCAGCTACGAGATCTTCGAACGTTGTTGGTGGAGCTGTAATGCCTGCTTGCGTGAACAGGTCTTTATTGTAGTAAACAACCTCGATGTTGTTGCCGTCTGGCAACGCGTATACGTTGTTGTCGAAGCTGTAGGAGTCAAGAAGGCCTTTTTGGAAAGTGTCTTTCAAACCGTTCTGATCGAGCATGTCGTTCAGTGGTGCGAGCAGGCCTGCATCAACATATGGCTTCATTTGTGCGGACGGGTTCACGATTGTGATGTCCGGAACTTCTTTGGAAGCTGCTTGTGTCTTCAGCTTCAGTTTTTGTTGGTCCGTGTTCAGGGAGTCTAGCTCGACCTTCACGTTCGGGTGGTCCTTCTGATATTGATCAACAATCGTGTGAAGCATTTTGTACGAAGGCGTTTCTGGATCTGGGTAGATGTTCTGGAACGTGATTGTTACGTTCTCAGCAGCTGGTTCGTTCGTGCCAGCGTTCGTGCTGCCTGTATTCGTTGTATTGTTTGTATTGTTGTCGTTTTTGCTTCCGCAAGCTGTTGCGCCAAGAAGCAATGCTGCCGCTGTGACTGCGACTGCAGTTGTTTTTAATGCTTTGTTAGCCATTTCTCTATTCCCCCTCGGGTTGGTATACGCTTATTATCATGCACTAGGCCTTTACCAACAATGCGTGAAATTAGGGATTAAGGTTTGCGTTTTCAAGATCGATATGAACAAGTGCAAACGGCTGGCGCCGTCTATTCGGCAAAAGCTAACGTTTCGCGGAGACATTATAGAAATTCATATAAAGCGAAGGATATAGAATGATATAATGTGAAACCGGCTGTCGTGTTATTATAAAAATATATAAATTACCAACCAATTTGGAGGAAATAGAACATGTCATCGATGGATTCGATTCGCAACATTTACTGTGTAGGACGTAACTATGCCCTTCATGCCAAGGAGCTTGGCAACGATGTACCGGAGGAGCCGATGATCTTCTCGAAGCCTACGCACGCGCTGCATCCGGCAACTGGGAAGCTTGCGCTGTCGGGCTCGATCGGCGAGATTCATTATGAGCTGGAGGTCGTTGTGCGTGTAGGTGCGAGCTATCGTCCTGGCATGAAGGTGGACGAGCTCATCGACGGTATCGCCCTCGGCATCGACCTGACGGCGCGCGATGTGCAGTCCAAGCTGAAGGAGAAGCGCCACCCTTGGCTGCTTGCCAAAGGATTCGTCGGCTCCGCCGTGCTGACAGAGTTCACGCCTTTCGCCGGAGAAGCGGAATTCGAGGCGTTAAATTTCAGCCTCATTAAGAATGATGAGATCGTGCAGCAAGGCTGCCCGAAGGATATGATCTTCCCGCTGCAGCAGCTGGTCGACTTCATCGGCTCGAACATGGGCCTCGGCACCGGTGACGTCATCTACACCGGCACGCCGGCAGGCGTCGGCCCGCTCGCGGACGGCGACACGCTGGAGCTGCGCCTTGCCGCTGGCGGCAATGAAGTGACCTATGGTCCACTTTATGTGGACATGGGGTAGGAGCGCCGGAGGCGCGAGTGCGTGAAGAAGCCGAGAGATCAGGATTTGATCTCTCGGCTTCTTTTTGGTTTATGTGATCACAGCGGCGTGGTCGCTGTGAATTCGGGGGCTGAGAGCGGGTTTTCCCTCTCTCAGCATACGACCCACGCGCGGCGAGCGAGTTCGCTCTGCTCTGAGAGATCATATATGATCTCTCGGCGGTTTTTTTGGTTAGTTTTGGTGCTGAGAGAGCACATTTGCTCTCTCAGCTCCATTTCGCGCGGCGAGCGGGTTCGCTTTACTCTGAGAGAGCGTATATGATCTCTCGGTCGCTTTTCGGGTTAGTTTTAAAGCTGAGAGAGCATATTTGCTCTCTCAGCTCCATTTTCGCGCGGCGAGCGGGTTCGCTCTGCTCTGAGAGAGCGTATATGATCTCTCGGCGGCTTTTGGGGTTAGTTTTGATGCTGAGAGAGCATATTTGCTCTCTCAGCTCCATTTTCGCGCGGCGAGCGGGTTCGCTCTGCTCTGAGAGAGCGTATATGATCTCTCGGCGGCTTTTCGGGTTAGTTTTGATGCTGAGAGAGCATATTTGCTCTCTCAGCTCCATTTTCGCGCGGCGAGTGGGTTCGCTCTGCTCTGAGAGATCATATATGATCTCTCGGTGATTTTTCTGGTTAGTTGTGGAGCTGAGAGGGCACATTTGCTCTCTCAGCTCCATTTTCGCGCGGCGAGCGAGTTCGCTCTGCTCTGAGAGATCATATATGATCTCTCGGCGGCTTTTCGGGTTAGTTTTGGTGCTGAGAGAGCACATTTGCTCTCTTAGCTCCATTTTCGCGCGGCTTGATACTCAACCACCGTGATGCGACTGGGGATGTTCGCCAGATTCGTGCTCACAATTTCGACTCTATGTTCAGCATGCAGCGTCTCCAGAACCTCGGGCACGATAATTCGATACCGCCCCAGCTTCCCATCGTCTCGTAGCACGTGTATGATCTTGCCTTCCTTGTTAATAATTCGGCCCTGGATCGTTCTCCGCGCTTCCGTCAACAGATCGATTAGCAGCACAACAAGAACCCCGAAGAGGACCAGACTTACAAGAAAATAAGTGAAGCCAATAAAGGCTGGCATCCACTCCTGATTCGTCGTAAATAACCGAAAGACCGCAAGCGACAATTGCAGGACGCAAAGCACGATAGCGACAAGCAACGTTTTGTAAGGCTTCAAAAGCATCCCCACCACTCCTGTCCGTTACGATTCCTTCAGAATTCCCTGGTCCACTGACTTGCGCACCAGCTGCTGCGCATAATCCCACAGCTTATCCGAGGCATCAGCGATCTCCCGATTGCGATTAAGCACCTGACCGCTCGTTATGCCGTACTTTAGCCACGTATCGCCATCGTTATTGAAATTGTTAATGAGCGGCTGCAACCGATCGAGCGCACTGGCAAACTTCGCTTCTTGACTCTCTTTACGTTCAAACTCCAACCACAGTTCCATGAGCTCAGCCGCCTGCTCCTCTGGCAGCAATCCGAAAATCCGCTTCGCCGCATTCAGCTCTCGCTCATGTTTATCCTCATTGCCCTTGGTGTCGTACGCAAACGTATCGCCAGCATCGATCTCAACCAAATCGTGCACGAGCAGCATCCGAATCACCTTGAGCAGATCCACTTCCGCATTGGCGTGACCTTGCAGAATTAGCGCCATCATAGCGAGATGCCACGTATGCTCCGCGTCATTTTCAAGTCGATCGCCACTCATAATTTTTGTCCTGCGCTCCACTTGCTTTAGCTTGTCAATCTCGACAAGAAACTCCATCTGCTTGCTCAGCATCTCTTCCACAACGCCACTCCCTATCTGCCAAATCAGTGTTGGGTACATTTTAGTTATAAAAAGGCCATTCCCTATCTACCAGATCACAAGCTTGGTAGAATTTAGTAATAGTATACATGATTGCGGGGCGACAGACGAATGGATGTAACGATGGAGAAAAATGTGACCCAGGGTGAGCAAACAGCAAAAGCCCTCCCGGCTGGCTATACGTTCAGATCTATAGCGCGTGAAGAAGGCTATCTGTGGGAAAAGGTGATGGACGCCGCGTTCGGAGACTATCAGGCGGGCGCTTTCGAACACGTTATGGTCGATAACTACTCGTATCTACCCGAGCGTGTGCATGTGCTGTTTGACGAAGCAGGCACACCTTGCGGAACAGCGACCGCTTGGAGCCAGCCTTGGCGGTGGGGCGAGAACGAAGGCTTTATTATTTTCGTAGGCGTCATCCCAACACACCGGGGTAAAGGTCTTGGCACTTCAATGGTGCTGCAACTCTGCGATGTTATCGCGCTTAGAGGCCAGCAAACCGCACTACTCGACGTCGACAGCAGCAACTTACCTGCAATCAAAAGCTATCTGAACGCTGGGTTCCGGCCTCGATTAACCGCTGCAAATGAAAAACAGAAGTGGAGCGAGATTGTTCAGCATCTGCACGTTGAACCCGCCGCTTATAATACAGGGCTGCGTCCTCCCATGGATAATCCTCACCCACCTCGGCCGTATTTGTTGGATCTTCGAGCGCAGGGACATACCGTTCAATAACAATAACAAAAGTAAAAACCCACCACAGGATCACTCCCGAGGTGGGCTTTGCTCTATTCGTATAGCTCCAACGACGCCAAGTTGATGGCGACCACTTTATCATCCTTCAGCTTGAAATCCAGCGACAGCTGCTTCGTCTTGTCGATATACCCGATCGACTCGCCGAGCGTGTAGTACGCATCGCCGTACTGTTTCAGCACTTGCTCCTTTGAGTCGCCAAGCTTCACGCCTCGTGCTGTTGCCGCTTCCGGCCCGATCGAGTAACCGAGCACCTTACTGTCAAGCGTCGTATACTGATAGCTCTCGTACATGAGAAGGAATGTTCTACCTTCGTTCAGCGCCCTCTCCGGCTTGCCCAGCTTGTCCACAAGCTCCTTCTCGGTCATGCCGAGCTCCGCCGCGCCGCCCTTCTCCGCACTTAGATCGGTCGTGCTCACCTTGTCGCTCACCGACAGCGGTGTCTCCGTCTTCCCTCCGCATGCGGCAAGCAGCACCACCAGACCGCATAACAGGACAACCAACTTCATAAACCCTTTCACCGTAAAACCCCACTCCTTCAAGACGATAATCGCCATCTCGAATACTTCCTTCTATGGATACCGTACAACGTTTCGACATAAAAAGAAAGAGAAGAGCTCGCTTACACTGCTTCTTCTCTCTCAGTCGTTCATCATGTTATTGATCGGTTTGTCCGATTCCTTCAACAGATTTTTCTAAAATCTACCAGCTTATAACAGCATACCCCGCAGACGGTCCGCAAGCACTTGCATCATGCTTCTCAATACGTCGATATTTTGGAAGCATAGCGCAAAGACTTGGTCGCGGTGCAGCTGCAGCACGACCGTCCGACCTACCGCTGTACAGTCTGCTGAGCGAAGACCGCTGTCGATAACCGCCATCTCGCCGAAATATTCGCCTTCGCCAAGTGTCGCGAACGTCTCGCTTCCTTTATGAATACGAATGTTTCCTTCGATGATACCGTACAACGTATCGCCGTAATCATCCACTTTGCAAACCGACTCACCTGGTGCATATTCCACTTCTTCCACAGCTTGAGCGAGCTTTATGACATCCTCCTGCGATAAGCGCGCGAACAGCTCGATCTTCTGCAGAATCAGAACCCGCCGCAAAATCGTTTCACTTTGCATCAAATGCGCATTCGACGCCTCCGTCTCCACCGATTCCATCGATGCCGCCACCTCCTGCTCCGCTTGGGATGCAGGAGCAGCCGCTGTGCGCGCCAGCTTCGAGCGCAGCCGCCGCGAGAGCAGCCGCATCATCTCAAGCGCGATGCCCGTGCGGTCGAACATGACATCATAGAACGCAGCCGAATCGAGTCGCAAGAGCACAAGCTCTTCTTCTGCGACAACCGTCGCTGTGCGCAATCGGTGCGTCAGAATCGCCGTCTGCCCGAACGTCTCGCCAGCGATTCGCTCGTTCACCTTCTCGCTGCCTTGGTAAACGGCGGTTCTACCGCTGCGAATAATATAGAGCGCATCGCCAGGGTCACCCTGACGGAACACCGTGCTGCCCTGCGGATAGACAAGCTGCTCCATACGCAGCGCAAAAGCTGCCAGCTCTCTGCCCGTCAGTCCTTCAAACAGCGAAACCTTCTTCAGCATCTCGATGCGATCCATCTGATCGCCGAGCCACGCCTCATCCACCTGCGCCGTCAATGCCGCATCGCCTGAGTCTCCAGCTTCAGCTCCGGTCGCCTTTCCGAGGGCAATCCGCTCGCCGCGCCTTGCCGCAGCGAATTGAATGACCTGGCACAGCCACTCTTCGCCCTGATCGTACAGCCAGTCCAAATTCGGCAGCGACTGCTCGCGCGAAGCTGCCGTACCAGCGCCAGTCCCTGCTGCACTTGGTGCTATAATCCGCGGCGCAGCCATTAGCTTCGCCAGCTCCATCCGCAGGTTGCCCTGAACGAGCTGATCGATCACTTCCGCTGCATTCGCCTGCTGTCGCGCCTGCCCTTCCGACCAGTTCACGTATACCGCACTAATCGTGCTTGCATCATACATAAAGCCAAGCAGCTGGAAGATTCGCTTGATCATCTCAAGCCGCGACTGCTCAATCGCTTCGGCAACCTCGCTGTAGCCTTCAGCCCCGCCCATATCCCGCTGATAGGCGGTAAACTTCCAGTACAGATCAAGTTCTAGATAGATATGCATCTCAATCCGCTTCGCATCGATATAAGAGATGCCCTTACGCATGCGCGACATCGCCTCAAGCAGCTTATCCCGCAGCTCGAAGCCCGATGCCGGATATCGCTCCATCAATACGTCGAAGGCCGCTTGTCCGCCGATTCGCTCGAATACTTTTGGCAAATAAAGCAGGGCCGCGTCCATCTCAAAATACGGCGCAAGCAGCGGCAAAATCACTTTCTCCTCATATGCCGCAAGCGCCTCCACCGCAGGCTCCCTCGTCTCATTATGCGTCAAGAGCGGTACGATGTGCGGCACAAGCTCCGTCACGCCAAGCAGCGCAGCCGATTGCACCGCATACTTACGCACCTGCGGCGAATCGTCCCTCAGCAGCGGAATAAGCGGCTTGTAGAACCCGCGGATACCGATCTGACCGAACAAAATCGCCATCCTCGTCCGCTCGTCCTCATGCGAGCTCTCCATGAGCTGCTTCAACGTGCCGACGGCACGGAACATCCCCTCAATGCCGTAATACTTAATGTGGCCGGCAATCGCGGCGGATTTCACATCCATATCTTCCACGGTTAGCCGTGCTGTGATCTCGTCAAGATACTCTTCCTTCGCATAAGCGGACAACGCCAGCACCGCTCCAGCTTGCACGAGACTATGGCCCTCTTGCTGCATCTGTGCAAGCAGCGTCTCTTCCTGTCCTGCCGGACGGACCCGCTCCATGTACCGAAGCGCCTCCACGCGCACCTCTTGCGCCGGATGCTGAAGCAGTCCTTCCATATGCGGCATCAGGTCAAACCCGTCTACCTCTTGCAAAATCTTCAGCGCATACAGCACCTGCCCCTTCTCGGGATTCGTCAGCGTACCTGTCAGTACAGCGAGACTGGCAGGGTCCATCAGGTCGAGCTGACCCTCCTGCAGATCATGCCCCCTTGTCTTTAGTGTCGACAAGAGCGCCTGCAAATAAGCCCCTTTCACCTTTACCGCCGCAAAGATGCATACGGTCAGAAGTGCTAGAATGACATAGCTGAACTGCGGTGTCGTGAGCAGCTGAGACAGAGCGATAAGGCCGATCGCCGCCACTCCTTTGGCACCGTTGCGGACAATACCGTCGAGGAAGCTTTTTGCCTGATTGCGCCATTCTGGAGGAACCGGAAACATAATGAGCTGATTGACCGAGGAGTTGATCGTATCGCCGAGCACCTTGTCGCTGCCCTTCACAATGACGACCATCGCGAGCACAGGCATGAGCAGAACGCCGAGGCTGCCTGTGAACAAGGCAATCGGGAACACCAGTATCGCCGCCATAACGCCGAAGCGCGTCAGAAGCTTGCCCGCGATGAACAGCTGAACGAACAGGGCAAGGAGGCCCGAATAGCCGTAAAAGCTTCCCATGAAGCCGGCGAGCTCATCATTTTCCAGCGTACTCTTCAAGATGACTTTGAACTGATAATCAATAAGTGTCAGCGTAATGACGAGCGCCGCCGACATGATTGCGACGTATTTTAGATGCGGTACGTGGTGGAACATGCCGCCTTTGCTTTCTTTTGCCGGCTGCTTCTTCTTCGCCCCGGTATTCGGTTGTTGTTTGCGGACTGCGAATACGCTCACATCCGAGCGGCGAGTCAGCTGGACAACCGCTACCAGCGCGATTAACTGCATCCCCGCGTAGAAGAAAATGAGATTCGGGGTGCCCACAAGCGGAGCGACCGCCTTCAGTCCGAAGCCGCTGACAATGCTGCCGATCAAGCCGCCACTGCCGACTAGGCCGATCGTTCGTTTGACTTTCCGCTGATCGAGCACGGAGGTCGCAAACTGCCAGAAGCAGACGACCATGAGGAAGTTGAACACGTCATAGCCGACATAGATGACCGGATACACCCATTTGAAATCCAATCCAACACCGAGCCTGGAAAGAAGCACAAGCGATGAGAGAATCGGAATCAGCACATAGAGCAGCTGGTCCATCCGGAATCGAGGGCTGATCCGTTGAAACAGGAATCCGACCAGTATAAGCGCGGCCGATTGAGGCACATACATGAACGACAGCTGCGAGGCGCCAAAATGGGACAAAAACAGCGCATCCGCCGCCGTTCGCCCAATCGTTGAAGCCGAAGTAATGGCAAATAAATAGAGGACAAGGAACAGCACCTTCGAGTATTCTTCCTTGTCCTCACCGAACCTCTGAAACGTTTGGGCAATCATCCCCGATTTGATTTTCATCCTCGCAGCTCCTTAACCTTCTCCTACATATTTCTCTATTTTATACCAAAATTCTGGTTCTAGGGAACTAGATAAAATAGAAAAAGAACTGGTTGGAGAGGTGCAGTTCCTGAATCTCGTGGATTTCTCACTGATGTGGGTTTCGTGGTACCCCTCTTTGGCTCAAACTCGCAGATTTCCTCCTAATGTGGTGACCCTGAGGACTCTCTATGGCCAATGTAGTCCACCAGACCAGCTTCTTTTGCATAATTCACCAGTTTTCCGCTAATGTAGTCCACCAGACCAGCTTCTTTCGCATAATTCACCAGTTTTCCGTCAATGTAGTCCACCAAACCAGCTTCTTTCGTTCAATCCGAAAAGCCTTACCCAGTTAAGGATAAGGCCCAGGTTGCCCGAGATTTTCTCGGGAAGCGTTAGTAGGTAGTGAGGCTAACATCCGTCAGCTTCCGAGCTTGCCGAAGGTATTAGGTATTCGTTCCGAGCAACTTCTCCCTGAGGCCGAAAGGTCCTACCAGCGTCTACCAGATTAAACCGACCAACAAAAAGCACGGTCCCCGCCTCATGCGGAGTCCGTGCCCTAAAGGCCATGCCCTAAAATCCTAAAATCCCGTCCTATTCCATTGCTCACTATTGCTCTCTACTGCTCGCCCTGCGATTCGAACCGCTCCGCGGAAGTCTGATACGCGACAATAACGATGTTGTTGTCCGATGTCAGCTGCCTCAGCTCTGTTTCAAGCTGCTGCAGACGCGCTAGCGCTTGTCCGTCCAACTGTGCCGGTCTGTAATTCAAGAGAATCCCCTCCATTTACTAGAGTGATAGATACTCTCTATTGTTGACGGCAGCGGAGCAACTTATGCAGCTTGCGCCAGCCAATTGTTAAGGCAAGTCAATCAGCATGAACCGCCCGCCGTTCTCCGACGTGATCGTAAGCTCTGTCACATCCGTAATGCGCGCTGCATCGCTGCGGTTAAGGCGATTAGAGCCGTTCAGCGTAACGTCGCCGTCAATAACGAACAGATAGATTTTGCGGTCAGGTGCTTGGTTGAAGGTGACTGTCTTGCCTGCTTCCGGCTTCGACAGGTAGATCGTTAGATCCTGATGGATGGTCGTGATCGACTCGCCAAGGATGCTCTTCGATACGATAGGAAGCAACGCATTAACCATAGCGTTCTGATCGAATGCCTTCTGCTCATAAGATGGCGTAAGCCCCTTCTCCTCTGGGAGGAACCATAGCTGCATAATGTTCGCGACTTCCGTGCTCGATGAATTGACTTCGGAATGCAGGATGCCCGTTCCAGCCGTCATCCGCTGCACTTCGCCCACGCGCAGAACTTCTTTGCCGCCCGTATTGTCCTCATGCGCCAGCTCGCCGCTGATGACTACCGTGACGATCTCCATATCACGGTGCGGATGTGTGCCGAATCCTTTGCCAGGTTGAATATAATCCTCGTTAAATACCCGCAGTGGGCCAAAATTCATGTTGTTCGGATCGTAATAATCAGCAAAAGAGAAACTAAAATTAAATTGGAGCCAGCCGGTATCGCCCGAATATCGCGATGAGGCCGGATACGTCGTAATCATCGTTAAAACACTCCTTTGTATCGTTGAAATTTTGTATACCAACTTACTTTATGTAAGTATAATAGTGTGCTATAGTAAGCTTGTCAAGGAGGGATCGCTATGGATCATTTGTACATTCGCCACACCGTTGGCGGCCGCTTATTTCTCGATTCGAAGAAACATGAAGTGAGCTTTGCCATTACGCCTGCGAGCGACCGCGAAGGCTGGAGGCTGACCATCGACCTGGCAGATACCGCAATTGCTGAGGATATCTGTCGTCACAACGATGAGCTGAATATCTTCGTGATTGAGAGCGGCGCTGTCGACAAGAAGACATGGTATTATTCTACACACGGAATCGTCGATTATAACAACACCGATGCGAAATTGACCATTCACGCTGATGGCAAAATGGACTACAACGTTTAAACCGGATGACACTGCGCTCTCGCGGTTACACTAGTGGAACATTCTGCTAGCTGCGAGGAGAACCAAATCCCATGAATACTACAATAGAGACGATCATCCGCTCTATCGCCGCATTCGTTCTCATCATGATCATTGCGCGCATAATCGGGAAACAAACGTTAACCCAGTTAACCTATCACGACTTCGTATCCACCATTACGCTCGGCGCCATTACAGCAAATTTGGCGTTCAACACCGACCTGAAATCGTGGAACCAAATTACCGCTTTGCTGACTTTCAGCGGGATCGCGCTCCTCATTTCCGTCGTGTCCCTGCGAAGCCGGCATCTGCGTAAGTGGGTGTCCGGCAAGCCGACAATCATGATGGAAAATGGCAAAATCCTCGAGCATAACCTGCGCAAGCTGCGCTTCACGCTCGATACACTCAATCAGGAGCTGCGGGAAAAAGATATTTTCGACATCAATGAAGTCGAGTATGCGGTGCTGGAGCTGAACGGCAAGTTATCCGTGCTAAAGAAGCCCCAGTTCCGACAAGTGACGAAGAAGGATCTCGGCGTGAAGACGCCTGCTGAGAGCCAATTCCCCATCGAGCTCATTATGGACGGCAAGCCCGCCATTACCAATATGGAGAACAGCGGGCTTGATATGGATTGGCTAAACAAGCAGATGCGGCGCCGTGGACTGACGCTTGATGATGTGTGTTATGCCGTGCGTGGAACCGACGGTTCCGTGTACTTCGATCTGTACCATGATCAGCTTAAACATCCGATTAACTCGGAATAGGACTCGGAGCTGCTCCTAATAGCTCTAACTCCGTCTTATGTCCATGCCCAGAAAAATCCGTCCCGCTCCCAAGCTGCGCGCCCGCCGTGCAGCTTTTTAAATGCCTTCTTCACTTCTTTGTCGATCGACTCATTGCCGTTCTCATTCACGTAGATGAAGTGCTCGCCGTAATGAGCTTTAATATGCGCCACTACTTGCTCCTGACGCAGAATACCCACCGCTTGCAGCTCCTTAATCATCCATTCCGCCACTTCCTGTGCTGTATGCTCCATTGCCCTGTCCCCTTCCTTTCGTGCTAAATCTATTGTTACCATTGCCCCTAAAAACCGTATGTATCCTTAACAACCGCATACCTATGAGTAGCAGCCCGTATTAAAGCGTAAACGGCTGTCGCCGTCCTCTAGTGGCAAAAGCTGCGTTTCGCGGAAAAATATAAGTAAAGTATCGAGCAAACTCATACTTTCTTATATTTTAAAAAAACGATTGTGGAGGGGTTCATGCATGCATGTCATCGAACCGAATACGAAGAAAGTGAACTTTAAGCCTTATATCTGGCTTTCGGCTCTTGTCGTCGTCGGCCTCATTGTCGCTTTTAACGGCTTTGCCACCGTCCAATACGGCAACGTCGGCTTATACAAAACGTTCGGCAAACTGAATGATAACATACTGGCGCCAGGCATTCATATGAAAATCCCATTCGTACAGAGCATCATCCAAGTGAATGTGCAGGTGACCAAGGCCGAGACCGATACGTCGGCTTCCTCCAAAGACCTGCAGCCGGTATCCACGCATGTCGCCGTCAACTATGCTGTTGATAAAGCGGCTGCCTATAAGCTGATGAACAACGTCGGAGGCTCCTTCGATAACGTCATCGTCAATCCGGCGATTCAGGAGATTGTGAAGGAAGTGACGGCACGGTATCCGGCGGAGGATCTGATTGCCAAGCGCGACATCGTTGCAGCCGAAGTGCGGGAGCATCTAACGACGCGGCTCGCCAAATACAACCTTATCGTCGCCGATATTAACATCGTGAATTTCAAGTTCTCTGATGCGTTCAATCAGTCGATTGAGGCGAAGCAAGTAGCGCAGCAGCAGGCATTGAAGGCGGAGAACGATCTCAAACGCGTACAGATTGAAGCGAAGCAGAAGGTCGCGCAGGCGCAGGCGGAAGCGGAGTCGCTTAAGCTGAAGAAACAGGAAGTGACGCCGGAGCTCGTTCAGCTGAAGCAGATCGAGGTGCAGGAGATGGCGGTCGATAAGTGGGATGGTCATCTGCCGACCGTAACAGGCGGCGCGATGCCTTTCATTGATGTGAATTCGCTGGCAGGCAGCATCAGTAGCAGTTCCGCGAGTGTGCCGAATGCGAGCGGCGCGGATAAAGCAGCGGATGATACAGCTGCTTTGGATAGCACAAGCGCGAACGCGAACGAGAGCAAACAGCCTTAAGGAAGACAATCCGCACGTACCAAAGAGCGGCGCAGGAGTTTGATCCTGTGCCGCTTCTTTTTTGCTCTAAATCTCTCAGATGCTCACCTTACGACTGAGTACCGTCCAGCTTCGCTTGGGACGCACTACGGCAGAGCTTGCATACTTTTATAATCTTCCCGTCTGTTCTGGACCGGGAGTATAGCAGCTTGATTCTAGTCGTCCCGCATGCAGGGCATGTTCCGCGCCCGTGAGACGGGGTGTTCCAGAGCGATTTTCCGCGTGTAGATTTCGGCATGATGTTGCCCCCTCATCAATCATTTATTCATATGAATAAGGTCATTATAGGGGATGGCTCCACCCGGATATATATAACAAACGGTTAGAGCTATTTATGGTATAAAAAAAGGCGCATCCATTAGTCCGATGCGACTTTTGCCGGTTTGCTCCGGTTATAGACAATTTTTTTGATGCTATCGCAAGAGAGACAATAGCGCGACGAAAGCTCGTCTATTGTGATGCCAGCGGAGAATTGTTGACGTATTTCATCGTTTCTGTGCCTTAGCATCTGCTTGCTGCCGGAATTTTCTCCCCATTGCTTCTTTGAGCCTACAGGCGTTGGAACGTAAACCATTCCGCCGCTCACATACTTCTGTATTTCCTTCAACAACTCTGCAGGAAAAATAACATCTGCATTAATATATTTCATATTCGCTCTGCTCCTTAAAATAAATTCTTTAAGGTAGCAAAGTCTATCCTACAAACTAGGCGGTAGATCTTGCGAAGCTCCATACAAACAACCGCCGTTGTTTATAGTGTAGACCTTGCATAGAGCTTCCAGTCAATCGTGACATATACGCATACCCTCCTCTCATTCAAACAAATCGGAATTTTTACCTACTATTTCCATTATTCTCATTCGCCACCTCCGCATGATCTCCTGCTTACACTCCGTATCTCACGCAATAACTATCGCAAAACCACTTTGTTTAGCGAATGAGCACTTCCTTTGTCACCCATGCAGGGACCCGCTTCTATAGCTCGAATACTTCGATACATCCCACATCTGAACGGAGTGATTGGAATGATGGAACTTGTCAAAAGCAAGGACGCAGCTGAGTCGCTGAACGTGAGCCAAACAACGGTCAAACGCTGGGCCTCCCACTTCCCGCACTACTTCCAAAAGGACCGCTTCGGACACTATATTTTCACGCAGCAGGATCTCGCCATGCTCGGAATCATTAAGGCAGCGCTCGAGAATGGTGAGACGATGGATCAGATCGTATTGCCAGAACCGGAACCAGAGCAGGCGCAAGCGCAGGCGGCACAGCAGCCCATGAATCAAGCTATGCTAGAGGTCGCAGCCTCGGTCGCGGCTCCCGAGGAGACTGATCTGCTGGCACGTATCCGCTCTGTCGAGCGCAAGCTGGAGCAGAAGGCCGACGAGGTCGTCGCCGCCCAAGTGCTGCAGCACCGCGAGGAGCTTGACGAGCTGCGCCGCATGGTCGAGCAGCTTGCCGCGTCGCTCGAGACGGCCCGCAAGCCAGCATCGCCGATGGCGGAGCTCAGCGCCTCAGCAGCTGAAACAGCAGCCGCCTCAACCGGACTGCCTTCGCGCAAGCGCGGCTTGTTCCGATCGTTATTCGTCTGGTTCTAGAACTAGAGAACTCTTTTCCGCTATAAACGTAACATTCACAATGTCTCTTCCGTCTGAATAGTATCGAATTCACATGACGGAGGGAATCGCTTTGAAGGTTCGAATTGCAGCGCTCGCGATAGCATTACAAGTCCTGCTGGTTCATGTCGCTTTAGCAAGTGCCGCCGATAGCCTCGAGCAGCGAGCAGATCAGAAGTTTGAAGCCAATCGCAAGACAGAAGTGACTGTCCGTTATCATCATGCCAATACAGCGGTTACGTTTAAGGATCAATTTATCCCGATTCGTTTCTTATTCGGCAGATCTACAGATCAGATTAATTGGAACAATCATACGAAGACTGCTTCCGTTCTACGTAATGGCAAGCAGCTTATTCTAGCTACGAAGTCGTTTAACCCCTCTAAGAAGCAAGTGGTTTGGCCGCACGAGTGGTTCGTATTCAAGGACGGAACAAACTATGTAAACGTGATGTACCTGAATCAAATCTTTGACCGATATGGAAAGTATGAAGCGGACTCCGAAGAACAGAAATGGGCACAGAAGTTGGGGTTCCTTGGCATTACTTATATCGATAGCATCTATGGTGGCAAAGACGGTATCCAACATGTGTTTGTTATGTTTGACGAACAAGCTTAACCGTATAAATAGCCCGGTCCTCCGAAGACAGTAGGAGTACCGGGCTTATTATTTTGCCATAAAGAATTAATAACTCTTCGTCGCCAGCTCATTCAGCGGCTTAAACGTATAGCCTTGCTGCCTTGCTGCATCAATAATCTGGCTGAGCGCTTCCGTGTTGTCCTTCGAAACAGAATGCAGCAGAATGACCGCGCCGGGATGCAGCTGCTTCATCACATTGTCATACGCATAACGCCAGCCCTTCTGCGCATTCGGCTCCCAGTCCCGGTAAGCGACCGACCAGAACACGCTCGTATACCCCTGCTCCTTGCTTACAGCTAGCACATGGCTGTTGAAGATCCCTCTCGGCGGGCGCAGATACGTCATGTCCTGCTGTCCAGTCAGCTCAGCAACCGCCGTCTTCACTTTCGCAAGCTCCGTATGGATTTGGCTGCTCGAGATGACGCTCATGTCCGGATGGCTCCAGGAATGGTTGCCAATCAGATGCCCTTCCGCCGCCATTCGCTTCACGAGCTCCGGCTTATCCTTCACATAGTGACCGGTCACGAAGAAGATTGCCGGGACGCCTTTCTCCTTGAGCACATCCAGAATCCGACTCGTATAGCCGTTCTCGTAGCCGTTGTCGAAGGTCAAGTACAGCTCCTTTTGCTTCGTATCGCCTAGAAATATCGCCCCATGCTGCTCAAGGATCGGCTGGAACCCTTCCTCCTTAATCGAAGGCAGAGCACCTCCAACGCTTTTCTTAAATCCAAAATGATACGGTCCGCCATGCGGCCCAGCAATCGCACTTGCGGCTTCACTCGCTAGCAGCAGCACCGCAAGCACCGCTACTATGGTTACGCCGAGCAAGGCACGTCGATTTCGCATATTCATTATCATCAATTCCCACTTTCATGCTTGGCTTTGCCTGTATAAGTAGGATTTCACCATGCTCGGGAATTTATGTGAGCTGCTGTTCTATGTTAGAATAGGCGGAGCAAATGTAGTGGAGAGAGGCGGCGTTAAACAATGGCTACGATTGTAAAAATCCGCGGCAGCGTATTTATTGGAGGGCTGCAGTGGCTTCCGGCCATCACAGATTCGGCAACTGGCATCATATATGAATATGCAGGTGATGCACGTGAATTTTCGCCAGCGACGGTCAATACGGGACGTTCCCGTGTCGAGCAGGAGGTCGTCATTGACTTTGTGAAGCGCAAACTGTTCACTTTCGCGAGTACAGGTTATACGACTTTGCGACAGACGATGCCTGGCGGCGTATCGGAGATGAAACAAGGCAAAGCGCCGACTGACGGTGTCACGGTAGAAGGTGAAGCTTGGGGAGCGATGTCTTGCTCATTCGTCATGAAAGCAAGCGCAGCCAACCCGCTTCGTCCGGATGCGCCGACGGTGGATTATGAGCTGCACATTACTGTGCATGGTGAAGACGGCAAGGTTGAGGTGCGAGGCAGCCATGACGGCTTTCCTTGCTTCGAGTTTTATAAACAGGTCGATTTCGGTGATTTCGAACAGCTGTATTCGCATGATTTTCGCGTGACTGGCGATACGCCAGCAGCGATGGCCGGCGAGATGGAGTACCATTTCGAACGTAATCTATAACTACTGATAAGGAAGGAATGGCGATTATGGCCTTGTACCACCGTTTAGTGACGGATGAAGATTTCACCGAGGCGATGGAGCGCCAGTTCCGGCTTCGTGTCTACAAAGACGATCATATCGTCGATTCAGGCGGCGTCATTATCCGCTTCGACGACACCACCGTCGTCAGCCAATCCAGCGTCAGCGACGTGGCGTATCACGACCGCTCGGCCTGCGAGTTTTTTGAGATTCGGCGTCGATAGCGGCGTGGGTCCCTATATTGGATATTTCTAATCATTTCGAGCTGTTTGGCGCTGTAACTGGCGCTATATCACCTAATAGCTGCACAGCAACCGTTAGAAAATTAAATTAGCCATTGGAGGCTAAATAGCGTTCGTGACAACCGTAAGCGTATGCGATGAACCGGACACAACGATTTTCTTATATCCCTTATGTTGAAGCTTAAACTAAAAAGAGAAACCCGCTGTTTCGAAATAACGCGGGTTTCTCTACACGAAAGGATGCTGCCTACTAGGCAGCACCCTTTCTTTATTAACTCTATAGCTATTCCACCTTAATCGACTTGATCTCATACGGCTTGAACGTCAACATGATCGTTCCATCCGCGCTGATGCTGCACGGCTCGAGCTCTTCTTCGAGCAGGTTGACGATGCTCGCCTGCTTTATTGATGCTGGCAAGCGCAGCGTGATCCGGTCGCGGCTGCCCGTCGACTCGTAGAAGCGAATAACCGTACCCGCCCCGCGCTCCTCCTGCTTCACGGTATCGAGAATGACAGAGCGACTGTCCAGCTCCAGCATCGCTTGTTCCGAAGGCAACGACTTTCCGCTCGTACCGCTAGCGATATCCGCACCCTCGCCTACAACGGTAACTGTCGGGCTGTTAAGCTCAGCTGCCCTCCGAACGACATCTGCCGAGCGCCAGTCTCCAGCATGCGGCAGGAGCGAGTATGTGAACTCGTGCTCGCCTTGATCAGCGGTCGCATCCGGCCATTTCGGCGCACGCAGCAGCGACAAGCGCAGCACACTGTCCTTCACGTCATAGCCGTACTTGCAATCATTGAGCAAGCTGACGCCATAGCCGCCTTCTGAAACATCGGCCCAGCGATGGCTGCATACTTCATACTGCGCCTGTTCCCAGCTCGTATTGCGATGCGTCGGACGCTCCAAGGCGCCGAACGGAATTTCATAGGTCGCTTTCGTCGCCAGAACATCGACGGGGAACGCAACTTTCAATAACTTATGGCTTTCGTGCCACTGTACGCGCGTCTTGAAATCAATCCGCTTCTCATTGTGATAGAGCACCAAATCCTGCGTAATCCGCGAATCGTTCAAGCGCCATTCGAAACGAAGAATATCAAGCGCCTCGCCAGAGACAACTACCTTCCGTTCCAGAAGCTCAGCTTCTCCCGCACGCTGCTGCTCGTACTTCGCATCAATATCCCATGCATCCCAGTACAGCGGTCTGTCATGGAAGAATTGAAGCTCGTTCGCCTTCGCGCCTTCTGGCAGAACCTCACGCTCCGCCGCTTTATCGAACAAACGAGTGATCTCACCACGCTCGTTGAACTCCAGCTTATAATGACGCGTTTCCCACACAGACATATCCGTTAGTTCCTGACCGCCAGCGCCAGTACCAGCACCTACCGCTTCCTTCAGCCAGATCGTCTTATAGCCAAAAGCAGGGATTCCCGTCACAGCAACCGCCAAGGCCGGCTTCATGCCATCTGCCCCTGCGATCCAATCCGACTTCAACAGGTCGCCCGCTTCATCGAACGCGCTCATGCCTGCCAGCTCCAGACCGCCCTCAATCAGAACCGTCTCGTCCCGCTCCCAACCGAGGCTGTTGAACACGACATACGGCGTGCCTTCGCCAGTTGCAGCCGAAGAAGACGCCGAAACCTGGCCTGCAATAGCACGAAGCGCCTTATCCAGCTCCTGATTACCAAGCGCGAAGACTTCTTCGTATTCAGCAGCAGAGGTCACATACGATTCCGTAATCGCCGTTCCCGGAATGATGTCGTGGAACTGGTTCAGCATCATCAGTTTCCAACCCTTGTTCAGCGCCTTCAGAGCAGCATCCCCGGATACTCCAGCATATAACCTTGCGAATGTACCCCAGATCTCAGCATTACGGTAGAGCACTTCAGCTTTGCGGTTATACCGCTTGTTCCGTCCGTGCGTCGTGAGCGTACCACGGTGCAGCTCCAAGTAGAGGTCGCCATGCCACTCCGGCAGTGTATCCTGGGCTTTCGAGACGGACTCGAAGAACGCGCCCGCCGTACTGAAGCGACTTACCGGAAGGCCCGGCATAAGCTCGGTGCGATGCACGAATTCCACCATTTCGCGAGTAACGCCGCCGCCACCGTCACCGTGACCGTAAAGAAGCATCAACTCGTCCAGCTTATCCTTCTGGCGGTAAGCTTCCCAGTGTTCCTTCACGTCTTTGGGACGCGTATGCTCGTTAACGCCGTGATTCAAGTAGGAGATGATCGGAGTCCCGTCGATGCCGACCCAGCGGAACAGCTCATGCGGGAACTTGTTCGTATCGTTCCAATTGAGCTTCGTCGTCATGAAATAGTCGATCCCCGCCAGCTTCAGCAGCTGCGGCAGCGATGCGCTATAGCCGAACGTATCCGGCAGCCATTCAATCGTCGCGCGTTTGCCAAACTCCTCGTCATAGAAGAGCTGACCGTGCAGCAGCTGACGGACAAGCGACTCCCCGCTCGGGATGTTGAGATCCGGCTCAATCCACATACCCCCGACGAGCTCCCAACGATCCTCTGCAATCGCCCGTTTGATCTTCGCATAGAGTGCAGGATCCTGCTCCTTCACAAAATCATACAGCAGCGGCTGGCTCTGCGAATAAACGAAGTCCGGATATTCTTCTATCAACGACGTCATCGTCGAGAACGTACGGCTTGCCTTGCGGACCGTCTCGCGGACAGGCCACAGCCACGCAATATCAATATGCGATTGACCGACCATATGCATCTTTCCTTGCAATGGGCTGGCAGGGAATTGTTCACACACACGTTCAGCTAACGACTGCTCGATCTCCGCAATCCCCTCGCCGCCTTGCCACTGTGCCTCTGATAAGCACTCTGTTTCTCGCATTGTGCGGTGCAGCAGATCCAGCATCTGCTGACGGGCAGGAGCTGTGTCCGATTCCGGCAGCAGCCGCATCGTTTCATATACAGCCTGCACACTTCGCAGCAAGCTCTGCACCAGCTTGTTCACGCGAACAAGCGTAATGTCATACTGCGTAATCGGCTGAGCCTTTGTCTCTTGATTGTTCAGCGGATCGAACGGCTCAGGAATCGGATCGTACAGCTCAATCTCAAGCAGCGGCGTATGGCCTACTCCTTCCAAATATAGCGGTACAAAGTTATGGTTGCGATCCAGCCCCTGATAGGAATCACCGTTCACGCGCAGCAGACCTTCCCCACCGCCGCTAACCGTTAAACCAGCCGTTCCGTGCTCCCACTCGGCAGGAATCGTAATTTTCTTCGTTAGAAAATAAGTAATGCCATGCTTTCCGTCGAGCTTCATATCGCACAACAAGCTTGTCTCTTCACTGCCCTCAAGCGGCTCATACTGCCCCGGCAGAATATAGTTAACCTTCCGCATGTTCCAATCCCGAAGCGGTACTCGCTCCGCCCACTGACGTTCCGATAAATTGCGAATAAAACGATGAATACGATACATTCCTTACACCTCTTCTGCGCGGACGACAAGCGTCGCACCTATTACGTCTTCAACATGCTGTCCAACCATAATTTCGAATTCCCCCGGTTCTACAACCGGCTTCAGCTGCCGATCCAACATTTGCAGCTGTTCTCTGCCAATCGTGAAGCTGACCTCACGAGCTTCTCCCGGCTCAAGCTCCACACGTGCGAAGCCCTTCAGCTCCTTCGCCGGACGCGTGATCGAGCTGACTTTATCGCCAATATACAACTGAACAACCTCAGTACCTGCTACCGTGCCCGTATTCGTCACACTCACCGTCGCGACAGTCTCACCGTCCGCTGAGATCTGCTCCGAAGACAGCGTCAAGCCACTGTACTCGAATGTTGTGTAGCTCAGTCCATAGCCGAACGGATACCGCGGCATCACATCCATCTCCAGGTAACGCTTGCCCCGGCTGCGCTTGCCGTAGTAGTACACCGGAAGCTGACCAACGTGCTTCGGTACAGAGATCGTCAGTCTGCCGGATGGATTCACATCCCCGAACAGAATATCAGCAAGCGCTGCGCCACCTTCTTGACCCGGATACCATGCTTCTACAATGGCATCGGCATGCTCATCAATCCACGGCTCCACAATCGGGCGGCCGTTAATGTAGACCACGATGAGCCGCTTGCCGAGCTGATGAATGGCCTGTGCCAGCTCCAGCTGTACGCCCATTAGGTGTAAGCCGGTGCGGTCAATGCCTTCCCCGCACTCCATCTCGCTCTGCGCAAGGCCAGACACAACCGAAGCGCCTGTGCGCAAGTCGATCGTACCTTCGCCAAAGTCGCGCGCGCTGGACCCGCCAAGCGCTAGCACGACCACATCCGCCTGCTCCGCCGCTGCGAGCGCGGAAGCGAAGCCCTCACGGGAGTCGCCTTGAATGCGGCAGCCCGGCGCATACAGCACACGATCCGCTCCACCCTCGCCGAGCGTCTCTCTAATTCCTCCAAGCAGCGTAACGATGTTTTCCCGCGGCTGCGGTGACGTGTAATCTCCGAGCTGATTGTAGGTATTGTCCGCATTCGGACCGATGACCGCAATCTTGCCAGTTCCCGCTTTCGAGAGCGGAAGCGTGCTTGCCTCGTTCTTCAGCAGCACAATACCTTGACGCGCAATCTCCCGCGCCAATTCGCGATGCTCCTTGCTGCCGATAATCCGCGCAGCTAGCGCTGGATCTACATAAGGGCGATCGAACAAGCCGAGCTTGAACTTCGCCGCAAGCACTCGGCCTGCCGCGCGGTCCAAGTCCGCTTCTGTAATTAAGCCCTGGAGAAGCGCCTCCTGCAGATGAACGCCGAACATCGCTCCGGACATCTCCATATCAATGCCCGCCTTCAGCGACATCGCCGATGCCTCAGCCCCATCCTTCGCAACATCATGGCCCCACGCCAGCATATTGATGGCGCCGCAGTCCGTAATGATGAACCCATCGAAGCCCCATTCCTCGCGCAGCAAGCCGTTCAGAAGCTCGTCGTTCGAGGTGCATGGCACGCCGTCGATCTCGTTATACGCTGGCATAATCGACATCGCGCCCGCTTCAACGCCTTTGCGGAACGGGTACAAGTCGACCTCATGCAGCTCTCGCTTGCCGATATGTGCAGGACCGGCGTTGCGTCCGCCCTCCGAAGCGCCATACGCAACAAAATGCTTCAACGTCGCGATCAAGCTACCTTCCCCGTCAAGCCGATCTCCTTGCAGTCCTTGCACGGAAGCCATCGCCAGCTCGCCAATTAAATAAGGGTCCTCGCCGAAGCACTCCTCCGTACGACCCCAACGTGGATCGCGAACGACATCGAGTACGGGCGAATAGGTCGCAGCACCACCTTGGCTGCGCGTCTCATGCGCAACCGCGCGGCACATCTCCTCATAGAGCGGCACATTCCACGTGCTGCCAATCAACAGCGGAACCGGGAATACCGTCGCGCCAATCGCCATATGGCCGTGCGAGCATTCTTCCCCGAACAGGATCGGAATACCGAGCCGAGACTCCTCCACTGCAAAACGTTGGATTTCATTGACCGCACGTGCGCCTTCCGCCGGAGACAGCCCATTCTCAAGCGTCACTTCCGTCCATGGATCCGCACGAAGCGTACCATAGAGCGAGCCGATGCCGCCCTTGCGAACCTGCTCTTGAAACTCAGCACTGAGCGCAATGGTGCCGCCTTGCTGCTTCTCGTACATTTTCCAACCGAAAGGCTGCGTCAGCTGACCGATCTTCTCCTCCGTCGTCATCCTCGACAGCAGATCCTTCACCCGCACCGCAGGTGGCTGCGCCGCATCCTTGTATCGCATAATCGTTCTCCCCATTTCTCCCCAAGATAATGACAGAAGGAAGTATGCCTGATGGCATACTTCCCGATCTGCCCTAACTATTGTTACTTCTTCGCGATAGCGTTTTGATAAATCTGGATATATTGATCAAGGTTCAGACCGTCGAACCCTTTCACATAACCATCCCAGTCTTTCTCAACGTCCTTATCGCCAATAATGAATTGTGCCATGTTGGAGTTGACATAATCCTTGATGGATGTCGCCAGCTGCGCAATTGTATCTGTGTCTTCCGGTTTCACATATGCGCCAGAAGGATACGTTTCCTTCGGTGCATACGGTGCATAAGCTGCTGTTGCGTCAGCAAGACGCTTCTCGTAGCCTGCGCCTGTCAGCGGGTCTTGAGCCGTTGCGAACAGATCACGGAATTCTTTCGACAGATCTTTTGGTCCAAGCAGAGACCAGCTGTCATTACGAACAACATTCTCGTCTACTGGCTGCAGGTTGGAGAAGCTGTATTTAGCTGGCTGTCCTGTAATATTCAGTTCACCAGCGTCCGCTTTCTTCCAGCCAATGCCTTCTTTTTGGCCGTATTCGCTGAACAGGGAGCCTTCTTCGCTGTAGGCATAATCTGCGATTTTAATTGCAGCAATTTGTTGCTCTTCGCTCGCTTTATTCGTGATTGCCATCGGGAACTCACTGATGCCTTGCGACATACCTGCTAGCTGTACGCCGTTTGGTCCTTTGACCGGAGGTACGATAACCCAGTGCTTCTGACGCTCGTCTTTATCTTCATACGCTTTTACAAGGTAGCTGATAAGCGCTGTTGTGATGGAGCCGACAATTTCGTCGCCTTCGCGCTGGCCAAGTTGGCCAACCGCTTGGTCGTTCTGTGTGAATGCCGCTTTGTCGATCAAGCCTTCGCTGTACAGCTTGTGCATGTAAGCGAGACCTTCCTTCCACTCCGGCTTGTTCGCAGCAAAATCAACTTTGCCGTCTGTTACAGTCAAGTACTTGTCGTTGTCGTTATAAATAAAGGAGTTCATGATGTACGAATCGATGTTGCCGTTCCAAACCGATTTGTTTGGTGCGCCAGTAAGCGGAATTTCGTCTGCTTTACCGTTACCGTTAGGGTCTTGCGTCTTGAATGCTTTCAGCACGTTATACAGTTCATCTGTCGTTGTAGGCACTTTCAGACCAAGCTTATCCAGCCAATCTTTGTTCATCCAGTACTTCTGCGAGAACGTACAGTGGTAGCACTCGTTAAGACGCGGGAGGCCGTAGATATTGCCGTCTGGCGCTGTCATCGCTTCTTTCATGTAAGGCTTTTTCTCCATCATAGCCTTAATGTTCGGCGCATACTTGTCAATCAGATCGTTAAGCGGAATGAGCACGCCTTGTTTGCCGTAAGTCGTCAAATCCGAAGTCGTGAATTTACCCTCAAGGAATACTTCCGGGTAGTCGCCGCTCGCAAGCAGTAACTGTCTGCGGTCAACAAGCGCGTCTGTTGGCGCAAGGTCCCACTTAATTTTGACGCCAAACTTCTGTTCGATCAGCTTCGTATATTCGTTATCTTCAAGCGGTGCTTTGCCTTGTGGAGCGAAGAAGCCAAGATCTACTGGCTCAGTAGACGTCTCATTCGATGCTCCGGCATTGCTGCTCTTATCTGTATTTGATGATGTGTTGTCATTGCTGCTGCCACATGCGGACAGTACGATGCTGCTAATTAGTATAAGCATTAACGATACCAAGATTGACTTTTTCAAAGCGGTTCCCCCTTGTGATTGGTCTAAAGTTTGCTGCATCTGCCTTGAAGTCTCCCTCAGACAGTTCCCCCTGCTTCTTGTAACAATCAACTTTGATTGATGATACAGGCGCTTCCGCGCTGCCAGCCTCACCTCCAGCCAGAGTTCACATTAGCTGCTATGATAATCAGCCCTTCAGGGAGCCGATCATAACCCCTTTAACAAAATGCTTCTGCACGAACGGGTACATAATGAGCACCGGCACACAGGCGACGACGATGAGTGCATATTTCAACACTTCTTCAAAGCCTTTGTCCCGCAGACTTTGGGCCGTATTCGCCAGCATTTCCGGATCGGCCGCATTCAGAATGAGCAGGTTACGCAGCACATACTGCAGCGGAAACAGATTCTCTGACCTTAGATAGATCAGCGCATCGAAGTATGCATTCCAATGTCCAACTGCATACATCAGCGTCATAACCGCAATAATCGGCTTGGAAAGTGGCAGCGCGACGCTCCACAAGTAACGCATATCTCGGCAGCCATCCATTTGGGAAGCTTCCTGCAGCTCCGCCGGAATGGAAGACATGAAGAATGTTCTTGCAATGATAACCTGGAAGATCGAGAACGCTCCTGGAAGCCACAGCGCCCAGCGCGTATCTAGCATGTGTAAATTTTTCACCAAAAGGTAAGTTGGTATGAGTCCGCCGCTAAAAAACATCGTAATCATCATCAAAAGCATGATGTACTTGCGGCCTGGCATCGTCCGCTGCGAGAGCGGGAAAGCCATTAATACGGTGAATGCAACGTTAATGAACGTACCGACTGCCGTGTAGACAAGGCTGTTGTAGAAGCCTCTCATCAGCTGCGTACTTTGGAAGATCGACTTGTAAGCCCGTGCCGAGAACTCAACAGGGTACAGCCAGACCTTGCCAGACACGACCGCATCAGGCGAGCTCAACGACGAGCTTAAAATGTACAACAACGGGTAAAGGACCGTCAGTGTCAACAGGCCAAGCAGTGTATAGATGATGCCAAGTAGAACGCGATCGCCGAACGGCTCTCTGATTTTCTGTTGAATTAGCATGTTCGTCCGCCTTTCTACCACAAACTGTTTTCCGAAACTTTACGGGCAATTGCATTGACGACGATGAGCAAAATCAAGTTGATAATCGAGTTAAACAATCCAACCGCGGAGGAGAAGCTGAAGTTCGCCCCGAGCAGACCCACCTTGTACACATAAGTGGAAATAACCTCGGATGTACTCATGTTAAGCGGATTTTGCATCAAATAGATTTTCTCGAATCCGACCGCCATTACGTTACCAAGACTTAGAATGAGCATTGTCACGGTAATCGGGATAAGTGTCGGCAAGTCGATATGAATGATCTTCTTGAACCTGGATGCACCGTCCATACGTGCTGCTTCATAGAGCGAAGGATCGACGCTTGAGAGTGCCGCGATATAGATAATGGAGGCATACCCCATCTCTTGCCATACGCCGGACCAGACATAAATCGACTTGAACAGCCCAGGCTCACCCAAGAAGTTGATATTCGAGTAGCCTAGGAAACTGAAGATATGATCCACGACGCCGACATGCGGCGAGAGCATTAAGATGATGATGGATACCATAACGACCGTCGAAATAAAGTGAGGTGCGTAGGTAATCATTTGAACCGATCTCTTGAAAAGGCCTGTCCGCACTTCATTCAGTGCGAGCGCCAGTAGAATCGGAACCGGGAAGCCTGCTATTAAGGAATAGAAGCTGATGAGCAGCGTGTTCTTAATGAGCAGCGGGAAGTTCGGCGAGCTGAACAAATTGTGGAAGTGCTTGAACCCCACCCACGGGCTGCCCATGATGCCTTTAATGATGTTAAAATCCTTGAACGCGATGATTACCCCGAACATCGGGATATATTTGAAAATAATAAGATAAAGCACTGGAAGCAGTACGAGGAGATATAGCTCCCAGCTTCGCTTTACTCTAGTCCATGTCTGAACCATCGGCATAACCCCTTTAGTCAGTATCGTTCTTCTTGTGTAGCTCGATGATAGCCCGTCTAGCGCAGTGGCAGCAATTCGTAAGATTCCGTAAATCCACGATTTTCGCAAAACCCGTCAAATCAAGCTTTCTAGCGCTGAGAAAGATGTGTACTCCTCTTTTTTCTACAGAACATGTTTTTCTCCGGACATGCCAGAGCAGCAAAAAACCTTGGAGCTGCCTGCTGTTGCAGGCATAACCCCAAGGTTCGAAGTAGAAATATGGTTTGTAGTGAGCGGTTGGCTAACTTGTCTGCTGTTTGCGATAATCGCTTGGCGAGACGCCTGCGACATTCTTGAACGCGCGATTAAAGGAATTGTAATTGAAGTAGCCGACCTCTGTGCTTATTTCCTGAAGCGATCGCTCTGTTGTGAGCAGCTGCTGCTTCGCTTTATCCATCCGCAGTCCGATCAGAAAATCGACGAAGTTGTATCCGTACGCTTCCTTGAACAGCTTGCTGATGTTCTTGGCATGGATCATGAACTGATCGCTTAAATAATCGAGCGACAGCTCTGGATTATGATAGTTCTCTTCGATAAATGTCCGAATATCGCTAATAACGGCACGTGTCCGCTGTGAATCCTTCAATGCCTGCAGCTTGCTCGCCATCTCCTCGAAGACGCGCAAACAGCCTTGCTTCAATTCATCCAGTGTCTCCCAGCTGCGTCCGAGTTCGAGCAGCTCCGCTCCGCTGTCTTTCCATACACTGCGATAATCTTTGGACAGCTCCAAGAATACCCGGTTCAGCTGTTGGTGGAGAAATTGCAGGAAGCTCTCGATCTCCTTGCGAGATGAGATCGAATCTTGCATTTGGCTGAACAGATCCTCGATGTGCTTCTGCCAAGCTCCGTCTGCGATCCGAATTGACTGCGATAACCCATGGATTGTACCGAAATAGTCATGTACGCGTTGCTCGGAGCCTTCCAGCTGTGCGGGACGAAGGAGCCGCCCCGTGCCAAGCACTGCCTTGTACTGTAGCAGGTTGCCGGCGATCTCGTGGGAGCGACGGATTTCCTCCAGATTCGAAGCGATTCCGTGAACCCCGATGGTGACCGTAAAGCTTAAATTGCTCTGTACCCACTGTACAATTTGTTCCCCGATCTGCCCGCTCAGCACTTCGCCGTCAGCGTCATCCGGCACCCAAATAATGGCCGACAACCTGCGGTCCGTTATCCATTCCGCCCAAGTCGTCGCGTCCCGAAGACCAGACATCTCTCCCGTCACACTGGATACGACGAATTTCAGAATCGACTGGTCTTGACGATGATAGGTTTCGATAAACTGGTGATAGCGATCGATCTCGATCGCAAGCACGAACGCATGCGCACCAACCGGATTCACCTGCAGTGCTAGCAGATCTGCCATCCACTCCGATTCGCGGATGGAGACAATGCCCTCCACCGCTTCTTGAAAGCGATGCTTCTTGCGGAGAATTATGGCTTCCTGGTTCTGCTGCATCGACTTTGATGTCTCTTCCAGTAGCTGCTCCAGAGCACCTTGTATAAAGCCGAACTCATTGTTGCCGGACTGCCCTTTATACGGATTGATTAATGCGCTGGTCCGAATGAGCGAGACAAGCTGGCTGATCGGTTTATAATTGCGGCGGGTTACATGCACAACCCAGAATACGCCCAGCAATACCGCAACGAGGGCAATAATGACCCAAATGTTGTAGAAATGGAGTGCGACGTGGGCAAGTCCCCATCCGGTAGGTCCGCTATCAACAGCCCAGCCGGTATAAGGGGAAATATAGTGAGACAATACGCTATTCTCGCCATCTGCCCCAGAGTCAGACATCAGCGTGGCACCTTGTTCATCGGTAACTCGCACGTAGGTAAGCTTAGGATTATACATCGGCGAAATCGACTTCTTCAGCTTGGATAAGCTGACATTGACGACGATATACCCTGACTTGTCAGTCGAGAAATGCGGAAAGCCTTGCACGAGTGTAATCACATCCGTCGGCTTCTCCACCGCATACGGACGGAAGCTTCGCTTGCCCGTCCATTTGCCGGCTGTCACCTTCTGATTGATATAGGTCTGAATGAATGGCTGATCCACGAAGTCAGCTGCTTGTCCCGAGCCATCGCCGAGGACGAAGTTATCCTTTAAGCGGATGATATAAACCGAGTCAATGATTGGATTGTTCATTTTCCAATCATCCATTAGCTCCGTTGCTTGTATATTGCGATACACATCGTCATTATCCGAACCGAAGAAGAACCGAAGCTCATCGGCTGTAAGCGTGTCGCGCAGCACCTGATAGTTCAAGGTCTTCAGCGAATTATCTGTAAACAGGACGATCTGCTGAGTTAGAAACTCGTTGGCTTTAATCGCTTCTTTACGGTTCTGTTCATTCAAGGATTGGAAGAAGACAAAGAACAGAATCGTAACCACGACAAAAAACACGGGAAGATAAGATAAAAGCAATTTACGGAACCAGCTGCTGTTCATGTTGACTCCTCCTTTATCTTTTCCCGTGTATAGTCGTCCGAGACAATTATTTTACATGATTTGTCGAATAAATGCCATCCAAATCCAGTTCTGTTGTTTATTTCGTCGAAATTCGGAACACATGCGCAATCGGCGCCTTGCCCTGTAACTCGCTTGCCGGAAGCTGAATAGTCACGCCTTCACTGTCCTGCGTATAGCTAATCGGCTCATCCGATGCAAGCAGCTCAATGCCTGTAATCGGCTCGCTGTAAGGGATACGGATCTCTGCTGTCAGCTCCGCATCTTCGCTCGCGTATAGATATGTGCAATATACCGTGTCGTCTTTGCGCGTGAACGCACATTGACCCGTATAATATGGCGCGCAAATCCGCGTGCCGTATACCGCTTCACCGTAAACTTTCATCCAAGCGCCAAGGTCTTTCATACTCTTAAGTGCCCCTGCCGGTAAGCGTCCGTCTGGTTGTGGCCCAACATTAAGCGCAAGGTTGCCGCCCTTCGCGACGACTTCCATCAAGATATTCACAAGCTGGCGAGCCGTCTTGTACTTGTCCTCGAATTTGAAGGAGAACGAGGTACCGATCGTGATGCAGCTCTCCCATGGCACATTCAGCGGACGCGTCGGAATCGTCTGCTCTGGTGTCACATAGTTCTCGTAAGCGCCGCCTACCGTGCGGTCCGCCGACAACAGCCAAGGCTGCGTCTCTCTTGCGCGCTCGACAAGCTCGCCTAGGCGAATGTCCTGGCTAACTCGGCCGCCTTCACGAACCCAGCCAGCATCAAGCCATAGAATATCAATGCGGCCGTAACGCGTCATCAGCTCCATAATTTGCTCATGCGTGAAATCGACGAACTTCTCCCATAGCTCCGGCTTCTCCTGCGGGTTATAGGAAGGTCCCCGCCAAGTGTGGTTACCGCGCTCCATGCCCGGTGACCAGTAAAGCGGCGTATGCCAGTCTGCTTTCGAGAAGTATGCCGCGATTGCAATGTCTTTGTTACGGAACGCGTCGAAGACGTTCTTTGCGATATCGGCATGTTTGTGCGCGTGGAAAGGCGTCTCCTTGCCCGTAATACGGTATTCGGTCGTATGCGTATCCCACATGCAGAAGCCATCATGATGCTTCGTTGTGAAGATCAAATATTTGAAGCCGCCCTCCGCAGCCGCCTCCGCCCATTTCTCCGGCTCGAAGCGGAACGGGTTAAACGTCTTGTTCAGGTCAAAATATTCCCGTTTCATCTGTTCGTAATCTGTCGTCCAGTCGACATCATCTCGCGACCAGTCGCCATCGTCGTCACTAAGAATCCACGATTCCACCATGCCAATCTGGGAATAAGGACCCCAGTGCATCATCAAGGCAAGCTTCTGGTCTTGGAACCATTCCAGACGCTCCAGCGTAACCGGATTATTCGGTTTCACCCACTCCGCTTCGCTACTGTAATTATGCACGCCATTTTCGACCTCATGCTCGACTTCATCTAAGACTTCATCTACGACTCCATTTACGTTCTCACTCATCTATTTAACCTCCTTAATAAGTTAGGCAAAGTATTAGGCCAGTATTTTGTGCAGCTTATTCTCTTGCATCAGCTTCAAGATCAGCTCGCCGAACAGCGTATTCGCCCATGCGAACCACGATCTTGTGAACTGGGTTGGATCATCCACATTGAACCCTTCATGCATGAAGCCAGTGTCGCCGTCGGTAGCAATAAGCAGCCGTACCAGCTCGGCAACTTCCTCTTCATCCGTCGCAGTGAGCGCCTGCATAACAAGGCTGATATGCCAAATATAGCGCGGCGGCGTATGCGGGCTTCCAATTCCCCGGGCAATACGGCCTTCGTAATAGTACGGGTTGTCCGGGCTGAGGATGAACCGGCGCGTGTTCTGGTAGATCGGATCTTCCTTCGCCGTGTAGCCAAGGTACGGAATGGACAGCAGGCTTGGCACATTCGCATCATCCATAAGCGTGTAATTGCCAAGCCCATCCGTCTCGTACGCGTAGATATCGCCGTAGATCGGATGCTTATAAATGCCATAAGTCGCGATCCCTTCGTCGATATCAGCTTTCAGCGCCAATGCATCGCTCTTCAGCTTATCATCGGACAGCACATCAGCTGCGATCTCCGCCAGGTAGCCGAGCGTAACGCTTGCGAACATATTCGCCGGTACCAAATAGCCGTATGCGCACGCATCGTCGCTTGGCCGGAAGCCTGACCAAGTCATACCTGTATAGGCGACCGGAGCGCCAAGGCCGTTATTGTGAATCGTGTCGCTCGCCGGACCCGACGTACGGGTGAACCGGTACGGTGACTGGTCCATATGATGCTGCTCGACGCGCCACAGCTGCACGATGCGCTGCGCCGCCTCCCGGAACTTGGCATCGAACGCGGCCCTCCGCCCCGTCTGCTTCCAGAACAGATACGCAATCTGGATCGGATAGCAGAGCGAATCGATCTCGTATTTACGTTCCCACACCCACGGATTCGGCTCCATCAGCTCAGTAATATCGTCTTCCCAGCGGTTATTATTGGCTTCCTCATTGAACGCATTGGCGTAAGGGTCCATCAGAATGCTGGTGAACTGACGCTTGAGCAGCCCCTCTATGATGTTGCCGAGATCTTCATCTTCGCTTGCCAGCTGAATATAAGGACGAACCTGAGCACTCGAGTCCCGCAGCCACATCGCCGGAATGTCGCCGGTAATAACGAAAGTCGAACCGTCCTCCTGAAGCCGTGTCGTCGTCTCGAGTGTATTCGGGAAGCATTGTTTGAACATATGCGCAAGCTTCGGATACGGAGCAAGCTCCTTCTCTGCTTTAGCGAGAACCTCTTGAATGGATGGAGTCAATTGCAATGTAAACACCTTCTTCTATTGGATTAGTTGAAGCTAGAGCTAGCAAGGCGGCTGATCAAGAATCGGCGAGTCCATAAACGAGACCACACCTTGCTCTGTCCCATGTAGTTCAAAAATAACGAGTTCATTGTCGCCCTCGCGAAGCAGCGGCGCAGGCACATATAAAGTCCGCTGCGGCCCTTTGTTCCAGTAACGGCCGAGGTTGAATCCGTTCAGGAAGACGACGCCCTTCGTCCAACCTTGCATGTCGAGGAAGGTGTCAGCCGGGGAGCCCTCTACATGCAGCCTCCCTTTGTAGAATTTCGGCCCTGAAGCATCTGCGGAATCGCCGCCACTATTAAAGGACAATTGCGACAAGTCCTCCAGTGGAAGCGGCCGAATCGTCCAATCGAATAGGAATTGGAAGCCGAGCCTTACCCCTTCAGTAATCCCTTTATGATCCTTCAAGTAAGGGCCATAGTTGATTCTGCCCATATTCTCGACGAGAATGTCAAGCTTCGCACCGCCTTCAGGCACGCTAATTCTCACGGATTGCGGCGCTGGATCGCGTTCTATGCTGCCTTGATATTCGCCGTTCAGGAAGATCAACGCCCTGTCCCGGACATCATGCAGATACAGCTGCTCAGCCGGACGCGGTCCAGAGATCCGCGTAGAATAGAGAATAAAGCCGTGTTGCTGGCCCAGCCGCTCCATCGGAAGCGGCGTAACAGATTGCATAGGCGCGGATAAGGCAGGCAATTGCTCGAACAAGGCTGCTTGCTCTGTCAGCTCGACTCGGCCGTAAGCTTGCTTCGGTATTGCTGGCGGGAGCTCCAATTCGCCAACGGGCATGTAACGGGCAATCACTTCCCGCGCTGCATAATATTTGTCCGTCGGATCGCCTGCTTCATTAAGCATCGCATCATAATCGTAGCTCGTAACGGTCGGCTCATAACGATCCGGCTCCTGGCAGTTCGCCCCGTTATAGAAGCAAAAGTTCGTGCCGCCGTGGAACATATAGAAGTTGATGGAAGCTCCGGCCTTCAGCATGACATCGAGCACTCCAGCCGCATCAAGCGCGCCTCGCGTATGATGCGCTTTGCCCCAATGGTCGAACCAGCCGTTCCAGAATTCCATACACATGAGCGGACCGTCTGACTGATATTTCTTCAGCTTGGCGAATGCCGATGCAGCATCCGAACCGAAATTGACGGTCGACAGCACGCCAGGTACAGACCCGCCTTGCAGCAGCGCGTCGGTTGGTCCGTCTGAAGTGAACAGAGGTACATCGATGCCTCGCTTAATGAGACCATCCTTCAGATGCTCCAAGTACTTCGCATCGTTGCCGTAGCTCCCATATTCATTCTCGATCTGCACCGCAATAATCGGTCCGCCGTTCGTACACAAGAGTGGCGTAAGCCGTGGAATCAGCTCATCGTAATAGGCATCCACCTTGGCGAGAAACGCCGGGTGGCTGCATCTCAGCTGTATATAAGGATTAGCCAGCAGCCATGCCGCCAGACCGCCGAATTCCCACTCTGCACAAATATACGGGCTTGGCCGAACGATGACATGGAGGCCGAGGCTGCCTGCAAGCTCCACAAAGGCAGCAGCATCAGCTATCCCCTCGAAATGAAATTCGCCTTCCTTCGGCTCATGAATGTTCCAAGGGATGTACGTCTCCACCGTGTTCAGTCCGCAAGCCTTAAGCTTGAGCAACCGATCCCGCCAATAGGCCGGCACGGTTCGAAAATAATGCATCGCCCCGGAGAGCAGCCTAACAGGCTCGCCATCGTATACGAAGCCAGATTTTTCTATTGAAAATGAATGCAACCCGCTCGCTCCCTTCCTACGTATGTAGACAAGAATATACGCGAAAAAAGCACAGCTCAACGGGATTTTTTCTAGCAGTTCTCCTTTTTCCGCCTGCGAGCTGCTGCGCTACTCCACAATTTTCGCAAGAAGCGAATTCACGCGAAAAAAGTAAAGTGCGCAAAAAAGCGCACTGCTCTAGGGCAGCACGCTTGTCCTCTATTCTGGGCGCGTATCTTAATGCCTTGACCCTTACGCCTCTTTACGTTTCACCGGAACATAGATGTCCATCGACACTTCATCTAGCCCCTGACCGCAATGCTCCTCGTCATACAGCTCGAACTCTGTCGTACCTGCATGCTCATAGCCGGAGTGTGGGAACCACTCGCTAAAGACTGCCCCCCATGTGCTTTGAATCGAATTCGAGAACTGATCCATCGGTACCTTCGGTGTTGTGAACACTGCATATTCGGCAGCGCCAAACTCGCGGCAGACCAGATCGCTGTCCTCTACGCCTTCGAAAGTGTCGACTTCCATTCCGATCGTATATTTGAACTTGCCTGATTCCATATCGAAGCTATGACAAAGACCAAGCTCAACCCAGTTGTCTTTATGAACGCGATTTGGAATCCGGCGGCCCCAGCCACCTTTAATGTACTCCTGCCAGAACGCCGGAATTTGACGATGATTCTCGCCATCACGCGTGGATGTCTCAAGATCGAAGCCGATAACTTTGAAAGCAGGTTTCATCACTAAACGGTAATCCATTCGAATGCCTCCCAAATAAGGATTAAATTTGCCTTGCAGGACGTTCAGCTTCGAGTAAGCGGTAGGCTTGATCCCTTGCTTGCGGTATTCCGCCGGCGTTAAATCAAACATGCGCTTGAAAGCGCGCGTGAACGTTTCATGATTCTGAAACCCGTGAGCCAGTGCAATGTCGAGCAGTCTTGCATCCGTGTGGGCCACTTGATAGGCTGATTTCGCCAGACGCCGTTTGCGCACATAATCCATCACCGTCTCGCCAGCCATATTCAGAAAGACACGGTGAAAATGAAAGTCAGACAGCTTCGCGATTCGAGCAAGATGCGCTAAAGAAAGCTCCTCCGCGATATGCGCTTCTACGTAATCAATGGTCATTTGAATCTGCTTCAAGTAATCCTGCCTCATGGAAACCTGTTACTCCTCTCAATTGCTGTTTCCATTGTACCGTACGAAAGTCCGCTAGTTCTTGATGTTTCTTGCCATAAATGAAAAAAAACCGCCAGCATTTCAGCCAGCGGCTCTCACATTTAGTTCAGTTATTTAAACTTGTCTGGGAATTGCTTCATAATTCCGTTCGCCAGCGTATCCGACAGCATATAGAGATGTGTCAGCCCATCGTCGAACGCTTTGATCTGACCGTTCCAATCCTTCTTCAACCTTGTTGTAAGCTGCGCCGCAACGAACTCCAGGTGGCGATCAAGCAGCGACTTCAAGTCATTGTACGACCAGTTCGGATTCGCACCGCTCAAGAATTTGGCGAGATCATCCGCATTCTGATACCACGCCTTATTGAACTTCGCCAAGTCCGCTTGATTGCCGCTCATGGCTGCACCGACGATCTGTCCCGCGAGCAGAATATGCTCCCGCAGCAACGCTGCCAGCTTATTGCCAGCTTCCTCGCCGTAATAGGGCTTGATCGCATTGCCGATGTCCTGCTGGTTGCGAAGCAGTCGCTCCAACACTTTATCTTTGTCCGGTAGATTCGAGGTTGCGCTGACAATATAGGATTGCGCGTAGATCGCGTGATCTGTCCACAGCCTTCTCATGTTGTCCTTGAGCTCCCACATCGGCTTTGTCCAGCAAGCTTGGTGATTGTGGGAGTGGTCGAGAGCCTTGCTTGCATGTACACCAGCGGGAGCTAGTCCTAAGGTTAGCGCTAGGCAGAGCAGTATCACTTTGATGCTACGATTTCGCATGTTGTCGTTCTTCTCCTTTGTTTGAAACGCCGGTAGTGGAAAGCCCCTTATATTGTGGACATTTCCACTCATTTCATGCATGTGTCGGCGATTAACCCGTGCCAAACTGCTCCCTACCGCATGTAATAGTACGAGTGTGCGGCAGAATGCCGCTATCAAGGAGGCTGGTAGATTCATATGGCAAGGGTGACTAGTAGCGCAAGTAAGATGACCAAAGGCTGTACAGGCTGCAAAAGGACTCCGGTTCGAGCTGTATTCTCCACAGGCATTCTCCGGCGCAATCCGGGTACGAATTTCGCCTTGGTCGATCTGGTCAATCTAGGCAAAACGATCGCGAGAGAGATGAGGGTGCAAGTGTTTGACTGGTCCAGTGGTCTGCCCGTTCCGCTTACGTTATCACCTTGCAACACGACGACTTGCCTCGTATCGCTTGCTCCTGGCACGTCAAACTTCGTCTATGCCGACGTATCGAATGTACAGTTCAGATATGAGGTTCGCATCACCCGCCGCAGTGTGAACCGTAACGTCATTCTGAATGTGACAGGCCTTGGCGAGCAGCCGACATTAACGCCGCAAACCGGCAATAACGTGCTGCAGCACGGACTTGTACGGCTGAAGCGGAGACATGGATGTAAATAAGCTCACTGATATTGGGCCAATATCAGTAATCGGCCTATCTCTATCAACAAAAGCCTCCCCCAGCCATGATGGCTGAGGGAGGCTCTTTGTTTCTACGAGGATGCGACTATACGTGTTTCTTCCAAGCTTTCTCCCGCTCGCCAATGAGCGGGAACTCGCCGATGCGCAGGCGTGCGCTGCCATACGGTACGAGCGTCAGCTCGGCGAATTCTTGATTTATTGTCTTCGGATAGATCGGCGGCGCACCTGCATTGTTGCCTTCCATCTTCCACTCGCGGATGAGCTGCCCTGTCGCCTTGAGGCGAACCGGCGCATGCTCCGCATCGAATGGCTGGTACGGCACGTCAGAGAGCGCGGCCTCGTACTTGTTATCTGCCAACAGGCCGTATTTCCAAGGCGAGCCCGGGTAGACCTCCCAATCGTGGAACTTCTCCCGCTTCGTCAGCAGCTGCCAGTTCTCCTGAATCGGAAGCGCGAACACAAGCGGCCCACGCTCGACGCTAATCGCGTACAGATTGCGAGATACGGTGCGAACCTCCATCGGCAGCGTCAACGTTAGCTGCTCGCCATTCGCCCACTCCCTCTCCACGCGTGCGTAGCCATTAACGATGTTAAGCTCCTGCTTAACTCCGTTAATCGTCAAGCTTGGTGCCTCGCACCATGCCGGGATGCGCAGCGAAATCGCGAAGGCTGCGCTCTGGCGATCCAGTGCCACATCCATCGTAACCATGTCGCGGAACGGATATTCGCCGCTGACGGTGATCGTAGCCGCTGCGGAAACTCCGTTGCCAACCGTCGCTTGCACGGTACATGGCGTATAGGACACAGCCGCCAGACCGCCGCGGTTGTCGCTCATCCACAGATGCGAAGCCAGCTTCGGCCAGCCCTGGTGCATGTTCGCCGTACAGCAGCCGAAGTTCGGCTCAAGACCGAACAGATTCGCCTCCGAACCGTTGCTCCAGTTGCGTGGTGCTACGTTACAGACAATCTGATTCACCTGCTGATCATATTGGTGAGCGCACCAATCTTTTGAGATCGTCGCAGGCAGCGCGTTGAACGCAACCTTTTCGAGAATATCCCCAAACCGCCCTTCGCCGAACACCCGCGTCAGATTCTCCATCGAGTACATATATTCCACAACGGCGCACAGCTCGACGCCTTGGCTTGGATGCGTGCCGGACAGCCACTCGTCTCCGGAGAACATGCCATGCGCTTGCCCATGATAGGTCATTAAGCTGTCGATGCCGCGATGCACTGCTGCACGCTCCACCTCTGCGCCGCTCAGCTCATAACGGATGCCCGGCGTCTTAATGCCCATCGCCACGTTGACGACATGCGTCGTCCAGTCCCACTCTTCAACCTTGCGCCAATACGGGAAGTCGTGAAAAATATCAGTCCAATCATTCGTCTGCTCCGCGACAATGTCAGCCAGCTCAAGCAGCCACGCTTCCCCTGTTTCCCGGAAGAGCCATTGTATGCACAACAGCATCTCAGCACCGCGCGCCTTGGCCCATCCTTCAAGCGGAGTCGCTTCGATCTTGCTATGGACATAACCGAAGAATTTCGTTAAGAACGGTACAATTCGCGGATCGCCCGTTGCTTCCTTATACTGCGTCATGACCTTCAGCATAATCATGTAATGCCACCAGTCATGCTTCTTGTTAATATCTTGATTCACCGATTGAATCGTGCCAACAGGTCCGAATGAGCCGTCCTCCTGCTGGCTAGCTAGCGACCATTCAATCCAGCGCTGCGCCTTCGCAATAAGCTTCTCATCCTCTAGCAAGTAAGCAAGCGGCAGCATCCCGTCCAGATAGTACGGACCACGCTCCCAGCTCTCGCCACTTCCGCCAATCCAGCCGTTATTCGGTCCAACGTCGCCCCATTGCTCCTCGAGGTGTCCTGTCAGTCCATCTGCTTGAATACGCAGCTGGTTCCGCAGCCAGCCTGTCGGTTTAATCGCGCCAAGCGGCAGCGCCTGGAACGCGGTATCAATTAGCTTCCTCATGGTCGATTCCATTTCTCGCACGTCTCCCTTTGCACATCGAAATCTAATATTCCTTCCAACCGAATATAGCACGGAGACAAGTGGACAGCCGATACCCGAACACAACAATTAATTGTCCAATTACAACATTTAGGACCGGGATCAGATCTAGTGTAATACTCCGAAATCGCTTATTATAAAAGCAATCTAGTATTTGAAGGAGCTCACCACAATGTTCCGATTCACCTCTCCTCCTATGCCTCACCATATTACTTGCGGCGAAGACACCTATGTTCCCGGAGCTAGACATCCTGAGCGCGCCAGCATTGGGGTATTCGACCTACTCATCGTCACGAAGGGTTGTCTATATATGGAGGAAGAAGGAATGACGCTGACGATTCCTTCCGGCCACTATGCGTTTCTGCGTCCGGACCGTTATCATCGGTCGCCAATGCCATGTACGGAGGAGACGCATTTCTATTGGCTGCACTTCCAGACGCTTGGCAGCTGGAGCGAAGTGAATGAACAGGTGCCCTTCACGTCGCCGAACAGTAATGAGCCGTTCATGCAGATTGAAACCTTCGTCTATCATATTCCACGGATCGGTGAGCTTCGTACGCCGGAGACGGTTTATAGCTGGGTGCGCCAGCTCATGGCACTCCGTCATGAACCGTCGGCGGCGAGCAGTTTCCGCCAGCAAAGCATCTTCCTCGACCTGCTGCTCCAGCTGCAAGAAGAAGGCAGCGAAGCGGCGGGGGACGCTCATCTGGCGTTAGCCGACGAAGCGGCCGCGTTCCTGCGCCTTCATTACCGGGAGCCGATCAGCTATAAGGAGCTGTCGGAGCAGCTGCATTTTCACGCCAACTATATTGCGCTCTGCATGAAGAAGGCTTTCGGCTGCACTCCGCTAGAGTACTTGAAGCGCTACCGTATCGAACAGGCGAAGCAGCTGTTGATCCACACGAACGAGCCGATCGGTGCCATCGCCGAAGAAACCGGCTTCCTCACCTTTCCGTACTTCGTTCGCTGCTTTGGGAAGCATACGGGGACGCGGCCGAAAGCTTTTCGCCAGCGGTACCGGTAATTCGTCAATCGCCGCTCGCGAGCCATAGCCTCCGGGCGGTATAATAAATGCAAATGTGTATGATGGAAAAGAAAGAATGAGAGAAAGAATGAAAGGAATTTGCGCCCGTGAGCAACCCATTATCGCTGTCCGCAATCCTGTCGATGTGCGGGCAGCTTTCGTATAAGAAAGGCGAAGCCGCCTTTCGCAGCGGAAAAGTGACGATCACACGCTATGAGCCGGACGGCTCGCGCTGTGAAGCGATCGTCAAGCTGCAAGAGCGCTTCGACGTAAGCGTGCGAATCGACGAAGACGGCGATGTCGCTGCAGCCTGTAGCTGTCCGACGTTATCCTCTTACGACAAGTATTGCTCCCATATCGCAGCGGTGCTGCTTCAGCTGCACGATGCGCAGCAAGCAGGGCGCCAGCCGGGGCGCGCTGATGGCAGAGCCGTCGCATCATCGCCTGAGCGAGCTGAGCGAAGCGTGGATGGCGAGCTCGCCGCAAGCCTGCTCGGGCTGTTCACGCACAAGCAGCCGCGGCTACCTATCGGCTCGCGCTTAAGTCTCGAGTCCCGCACGCTGCTTGACGTGACTTTCATCTGCAAGCCGTTCACTTACGGCAAAGGAAGTGTGAAGCGCCTCTTCGGCATCGAGATGAAGGCGGGTTTGAATCGGCCTCTGATCGTGCAGCAGATTCGCGACTTCCTCGCTCATATTGAACGGGGCGAAGCCTATCCGCTGTCGAAGATGTTCACCTACGATCCGGTGCAGCACAGCTTCCATCCTGCCGATTATGAGATCATCAGGCAGTTAATCGCGATTCAGCACCACGAGAACCTGTACCGCGAGACGACGAGCGCATATTCGATACATGCAAGTCCGATGAGCGGAGAGCGGATGCTGCTCGTTCCGCCTTACGCCTGGGAAGCGCTGCTGCCAGCACTGACGAAGGCTCCTTCGGCGATGCTCGAACAGGATGGTGCGCAGTTTGAAGGCATCGCCGTATCAGACGAACGGCTGCCCCTGCAATTCAAGCTCGATCAAGGTGATGGTAAGAACAGAGGGATAGGCACGGAAAGCAGCTATCAGCTGGAGGTTGAAGGCCTTAATCGGATGACGATTATGGAAGACTACGGCCTTGTAATCACAGACGGCGGTAAGCTTGTACCATTGCCATCAGAGGGCTGCCGCAGGTTGACCGATCTGCAACAGCTGCTCGAACATTCCGATGCGCGCGACCATGTCGCGATTCGATCCGAACAAATTGAGCCGTTCATGGAGCGTGTCATTCCCGGCCTACTGAAGCTTGGCAGCGTTCATATTGCCGAAGCGGTCGAGAACCGCGTCACCCACCGGCCGCTGAAAGCCCGGCTGTACTTAGACCGCGTGCGGGACAGACTGCTCGCGGGGCTGGAGTTCCATTATGGCGAGCTGATTATTAATCCACTCGATGCGGCTACAGACATCCAGAAGCGAGGCGGACTTATTCTCGTGCGGGACGGCGAGCGGGAACGACGCATTCTCTCTCTTATGGAGGAAGCCGGGTTCGCGAAGACGGAAGCCGGTTATTTCATGGAGGATGAGGAAGCCGAGTATCAGTTTCTGTACCACATCGTCCCACAGCTCGAGAAGCTGTTGACGGTTCATGCCACTTCAGCCGTTAGAACGAGAATCCATACAGGCGGTCCGCCGCCGAAAGTAAACATTAAGATGAATGAGCAGACACATTGGCTCGAATTCGAGTTCGACATAAGCGGCATCCCCGAGACGGAGATCCGCCGCTTATTGCAGTCGATGGAGGAGAAGCGGCGTTATCACAGGTTGCCGAATGGCGAGCTAATGCCGCTCGAAACCGCCGAGCTGCAGGAGATGATCCGACTCTTTAACGAAGCTAAATTCACAGTGAAGGATCTCACGGCAGCTGGCATTCATGTTCCCCTGCTGCGCGGTCTTCATCTCATGGAGCAGCATCGAAACAGCAAGACCATCACGCTGGACAAGTCGTTTAGGCGGCTGCTCGACAACCTGCGAAGCCCAGACAACCTCGAATTCCCGGTGCCGGACAGCTTAGCGAACGTGCTGCGGGACTATCAGGTTTACGGTTATCAGTGGATGCGCACGCTCGCCAATTACCATTTTGGTGGCATTCTGGCGGATGATATGGGCCTTGGCAAAACGGTGCAAGCCATCACGTTCCTCGTCTCTCAGCTGCCGGAAATCCGTGAACAACGGCTCCCTGCCATCATCGTAGCGCCCGCTTCGGTCACGTACAATTGGCTCCACGAGCTGCGCCGATTCGCACCTCAGATTCGTGCTGTCATCGCCGATGGCACGAAGACGGAACGGAGCCGAATTGTGCAGGGAGCGGCATCGGACGCCGACGTTATCATCACTTCGTACCCGCTGCTGCGCCGGGATACCGAGCTGTACGCAAGACAATCGTTCCACACGCTTATTCTCGATGAAGCGCAGGCGTTCAAGAACTATACGACGCAGACGGCGCAGACCGTGAAGCTGCTCGAAGCTCGCTACCGGTTCGCGCTGACAGGCACGCCAATCGAGAACCGGCTGGACGAGCTGTGGAGCATCTTCGATGCTGTCTGTCCTGGCCTGTTCCCGAAGCGGCGAGAATTCGCGGAGCTGACGCGCGAGGCCATCGCGAAGCGCGCCCGCCCCTTCCTGCTGCGCAGGGTGAAGACCGACGTTCTGAAGGAGCTGCCGGAGAAGATCGAGACCCAGCTTGCTACCGAGCTGCTGCCGGAGCAGAAGAAACTATATGCCGCGTATCTTGCGAAGCTGCGGCACGAGACGCTGAAGCATCTGGACAAGGATACGTTCCAGCGCAATCGGATTCGCATCTTGGCTGGCCTGACACGTCTGCGCCAATTGTGCTGCCACCCCGCGCTGTTCGTCGAAGACTATGGCGGCAGCTCCGCCAAGTTCGAGCAGCTGCTCGAACTCATTGACGAATGCCGCAGCGCCGGCAGACGGATGCTCGTCTTCTCCCAGTTCACGCAGATGCTCGGCATCATTCGTCGTGAGCTGACAGAGCGCGGTGTGCCGTTCTTCTATCTCGACGGCAGCACTCCTCCTTCCGAGCGAGCGGAGCTAAGCGCACGCTTCAACGACGGCGAGCGGGAGCTGTTCCTCATCTCGCTCAAAGCCGGCGGCGTCGGTCTTAACCTGACCGGAGCCGACACGGTCATTCTCTACGACCTGTGGTGGAATCCCGCAGTCGAACAGCAAGCCGCCGACCGCGCATATCGGATCGGCCAGAAGAACGTCGTCCAGGTGATCCGGCTCGTCAGCCGAGGCACCGTCGAAGACAAAATGTTCGAGCTCCAGCAGCGCAAAAAGGACCTCATCAACGAGGTCATCCAGCCTGGCGAGGAGGCGCTGTCCGCCTTGACCGAGTCGGAAATCCGCGAGCTGCTTATGCTTGGTCCAGCATAGTTAGCGCGAAAAACCGTATCCCTGTGGGATACGGTTTTTTACAAGCTTTCGATGCGGATCGAGATCTAACGAACCGTACAAGCCCTATTCCCGCGATAATCGCGTCGCAGAAATTCTTAGGAATCGTAAACGCGCTATTCGGACCATTTGGCCTTCATAAAAGCGATTTTGTGGCAAATAGCGTTACCACGATTCGTTACAGCTATTAGTTGGCCTAAAAAGCGTAAATAGAATTACCACGATTCGTTAGCGCGAACTGGGCGGGATTTGAGCAACGATCTCGAAATCGCGAACCCTCGCGCGCGCGAGGTGCGACGGTTCGTGACGGCTGTCAACCTCATGCTCAATCTCTCGCCGCATTCAGCTCTATCACATTATGGTCCGGGTCCATGATGAAAATTTGCGCGAAGCCCGTGATGCTGTTCCGGTTCGACTTATGCGGGATATTGCATTTGTTCAGCCAATCGATCGCGGCATCAAAGTCAGCCACGCGTATGGCGAAATGCCCATCGCGCGTATCGATGCCGCCGGTGCGCTTCGTCTCGCCTTCGTGCATGATGAGGTGCAGCTGCTGCCCGCCTGCGCCAATCGCATACCACGCGCCTGAGAAATCGAACCCCGGGCGTTCGATTTCCTCAAGCCCGATCACCTCGCGATAGAACGCTTTTGCCCGCTCGATATCCGTTACAATGATGCTTACATGATGGATGCCTTCATGCTGCAGCATATCACTTGCCACCGCCTTTTTTTTCCACCATTATAACATCGAACCCATTACTGTGAACGCGTTAATTTGAATCAGGCAGCCCGAACAGCTTCGTCCACTTCGTGCCGTTGTTGATCGTTTTATAAACGCCGGAGTGCGAATCGCTCGTCACGGCCATATAACCGCTCGAAGGCGATACGAAAGACAGCTTCGCTTCATACCCTGGTACGCCGCTCGGCAGGTTCTTCCACGTCTTGCCATCATCAACGGAACGGCCGAACTGAACCTGATCAAGCGCACCGGTTCCCGCAGCCATATAGGCTGCCGAATGACCAATGACCGCCATATCCGTCGGTCTGCCGGCTGGTCCAGGCAGCTTACCTGCGGCTACTTCCGGACCCGGTGCAGGTCCGCCCCCTGCCGTCGTATTGGAAATGACCTGCTTCCAATGCGCGCCAGCATCAGACGTATGGAACACAGAGTACGACGTCTGCGACATGCCGGAACTGCCATACAGCACGACCCACACATCCGAGCTATCCGTGCCATAGATCGCGCCGCCGTAATTCACCGACGATTGGACCGCGAGCGAATTCACCCACGATTTGCCGCCATCCACAGTCTTCATCACTTCGTAGCCGCCGGCTGCTTTTACAATAATCGCCCATGCTTTATCCTGCGAGATGAACTGAACATACCGCGTGTTCGGCGGCGTCGTCACCTTCGTCCAATTCTTCCCGCCGTTCGTCGTCTTGAATGTAAACTGGCGTGTGAACCCATAGCCGACGTTCTCATTCAGAAATTGAATGCGGTCGAATCCATACTGACCTGTCGGAACCCACGCGTAGCTCGTGCCACCGTTTGTCGTCTTGAGCAGCGTGTTCTGTTTCTCCGCGCTCGTCTTCGCGAGCACATAACCGACCGAATTGGTCAGAAACTGCATCTGGTTAAAGCTCAGCTTGCCTGTATTATAGATCGACTGCCAATGACAGCCTCCGTCCGAGGTACCTATCATAAACCCGTTGCCAGCCGCACGACCGATGTTCGCACCAAGAAACTGAATCGCTTGTACATGGGCGCTGCCCGTATCCTTCATCGCCGCAAGCTTCAGCCCGTGATCATCTGCCTGGCATCCTGCAGGAGCAGCGGCCGCATTTGCAGCCAAAGCGCCCGCAGGCGCGGCCAATCCGCTAAGCAGTGTGCCAGTCAGAAGCGCAGCAGCCGTCAGCATGTTCATTACTTTCTTCACATCAATTCACCTCTTTCTTGTAGTTCCCTTCCCTTTATCATGTTCTCTCTCATCTCTTTCGACGAAGGAGCCGCAGCTTAAGTTGCAGGGCCTATCTGCACTAGGCAAGTACCGCAGTTCTGTTATAAAATCTCCTGTATCTGTTATTTATAACCAAAAGGAGAGGCAACAAATGAACAAAAAGCTGCACCTTGCCGGCATCTTCATTCTGGCACTCACGCTACTAGGGACTATTGGCGGCACAGCAGCACATGAAGCATACGGCGCTCCGTTATTCAAACCGGCGTCAGATGGCATTCTCAACTACTCGCCACTCACTGCCTATATTCCCATTAACGGCCGCAACGTCGCTTTGCAGCTCGGCATGACCAAGGGCGAGATCGACCTTCTGCTCGGCAAGCCACAAGTAATCAAGACGCTAAGCGGCGATTATTATCGTTACGGAGAAGACATTACGATCGGCTATGTAGGCACGAGAGCCGCGATGATTGACCCCGGTATGGAAGGCGCCCTCCGCAAGCGAGTAAAGCCAGGCCAAAGCTGGGAGCAAGCCGCAGCGCTTCTCGGAGAACCGACTCTAGTGGCAGGAAGCGACCGCATCTATAGGTATCAAGCGAATTCGTATTTGTTCAAGCAGCTGCGAACAGCGAAGGAATTGGCAGCAGCTGTGGGGCGCTCCGATGTTTATGAGGTCATTGTTTCATTGAACGCATTCGGAGAGATCAGCTCGGAAGTTATGTTCGGGGTATCTTACAAACGTGATGTAATTAGAGCAATACAGCTCGCAAACAGCACGGACGGGCTCCCGCATTCGCATGCGCCATTCGTACTGGACGATCTTGCCGTAATCGACGAGCTTGGCCGTACTGTCCGACTCGGCATGGAGATGGCAGACGTGGACAAGCTGCTCGGAAGCCACGAGAGTTATACGATGTCGCTGCCTATCCATGAATACGACAGTATGTCTGTCTATTATCGCGGCACGAAGGCAGTCGGGATCAAGCCGCGGGAAGACCCCGCTCATCTATTCCGAACACCGCGCGGCATTACGATGCAGAGCTCCGCAGCCATATTGGAGCGGTTATACGGCAAACCGACAGCAGCCGATCCTTCGAGCTGGACGTACTATTTTAAGAGAAAAGGATCTGAGCTGCAGCTTCTAACTGAATTCCCTATAATGCCTGACCCTGATCGTGCGCCTTACGATTACGGAATCAGCGTCATTCTGAGCGACGGTCCTTCGCCTGTCATCACTTTCTTGCTAATCGGCGATGCAGCGTTCCTTCGCGAAATGAAATAACGAAATTTAATAATCGTTTCACACTTTCCAAATGTCCCGTTAATACTTGGCTGCTACACTAAGTTCAGCTAAGAGAAGGGAGTGTGAAATACGAATCATGAACCATGCACCTGCCATTGTATACGCCAATCGTCTGTGCGACAGCGAAACGATGACGAACAAGTTGATTTTCCAAATTAAGCAGGATAGACTCTCGACAAGTGAGCTAGACAAGCTGCAAGCAAGATGCAGCGCCGAGCTGAACGAGCTTCGCCAAGAGCTGAACGAGCTGCTGAAAGAGCTTCGTGCGATTGCGGACGGCAACAATCACCCCACTGCTCAGCCTCACCGGACTGCAGCATAACAAAACCGACTTTACCCGTATGTGGGCGAGTCGGTTTTTTTTATTGTTCGTTATGTAGAAGCAACATCCCAGCGTCCGCGGTACTCCGCAAGTCTCGGATGCAGCACGCTCGGCTCCATCGGCAGCAGCAGCCGCAGCTTCACGATCCACTCTTCGAAGGATTCGAACGAAGCGAATAGATTAGCAGTTTCAGGACTCATATATACAAAATAAGGCGAAGGATACGTCTGTGTCAGATGGCGCAGCGCGGTGTCCATCGGTGTATACTTCTTCCGCTTGCCCTCGAAGCCTTCGATGATGATGCCAGCTCCCCCGCTGCTATGCTCGCGCCTCCACTCGTGCAGCTGATCTAGCCGCTTATGGTAGGCGCGGACCGGCTCCTTGGTCATCCTTCTCACCGTTTCCTCATGCAGTGGATACAGCACTAGCCTTATGAACGCCCGCTCACCGGCAAGCTGCGCTGCAAAGTCCAGCTCCGCATCTGATGTATGCTCGAACGTATCATAATAGATCAGTGTTCCTTTGCCCGTCGTCGTCTTTGAAGGCTCGAAGCCGAATGGAATGGTATGTGTGATCTTCTTCTCCTTAATGGCGGAAACCCCCTTGAGCAGTATGGATTCCATTCGAGTATACCCTGACCGCGGCGAACTGATAAGAGTGAAGGCTGTTCTCCATACAAAACGTTTTTATTATATTTTGCGTAGAAGTGCCAAGCCAATTGACGGAAAATGGAAGTCATGCTACGTTTACGATATAAAACGTTTTTAGAGGGTGCGTGCGATGAAAAAAGATGGCCGCAGCGTCACGATTAAAGATATTGCGCGGGAAGCCGGCGTATCGATCTCGACCGTTTCATTCGCCTTCAACGGGACTGCTCCCGTCGCGCAAGAAACGAAGGAACGCATATTCGAAGTCATTAAACGGCTGAACTATCAGCCGAACTCGGCCGCCCGAGGGCTTGTCACTCGCAAAACGAACAATATTTGCTTATTCACGCCTCATCCCGCCTCCAATTTCTTCTCCTTCGCTGGCAACAGCGTCTTCTCGCATCTTCTGCAAGGCATCGGCGAGGTGCTCGACCAGAAAGACTACAATCTGCTTATCTCCTGGGACAATATCGGTCATAAAGCAAAAACACCTAAGCTGATTAAGCTGATGCGCGAGCGTGCCATGGATGGCGTGCTGATCTGTTTGCCGAATCATGATTCATCGATCATTGAAGAGCTGTCTGAGCATCATTTTCCCGTCGTCATCATTGGCAGTAACGGGCTGAAGAATCAGGTTAACTCGGTTGACGTCGACAATTATGATATCGCTTACCGCAACGCGCAGCATATGCTTCAGCTTGGGCATACTCGTATTGCCTTCATAAGTCCGGGACCACTCGAGTTTCTCGTCTGCGAGGACCGACTGGAAGGGTATCGCGATGCGCTTGAAGAGGCGGGCATCCGCTACCGTGAAGACTATGTATTCATAGGTGATGAGAAAGAACGAAGCGGCTATAGCGCTGCCACTGCGTTCATGACGATGAAGGAGCCGCCGACGGCGATCATATCCGGACGCGATATTCAAGCGGTCGGCGTCATTGAATATGCCCGTGAGCAGGGCTTGTCCATTCCGCGCGATGTCGCGCTCATTAGCTTCGAGAATTCCGAGCTTGCGGAGAAGTATGGCATTACGTCCGTAACGACGGACCTTTACGAGATTGGCAAGGAAGGCGCGAGGCTGCTTCACAAGCTGCTCACCCGCAAGAAGGACCGCGGCGCCCAAAATATCGTCATCCCGTCGGAGCTTATTATCCGCGCGAGCTGCGGCGTCGCCAGGCCGAGTATATAGTTAGATGGAGGGATCATGAGTTGAAGTTTGTAAAAGCACAGCCGATCTGGCCAGCTGGCCTTGAGACGGCTATGAATATAACCGGAGGTTTCCGCGCTCAGCTTATGAACGTGGATGGCAAACTGCCAGACAGCTGCCTCATACGAATTACCGCCTCTGCGCGTTACCGCTTGTACGTGAATGGCGTCTTCGTTGGTCATGGACCTGCCGCTGGTCCGCATGGCTATTATCGCGTCGATGAATGGAACTTTAATAAGGACGGATATGCGGCCGGACAGCTGAGCATCGTCACCATTGAGGTCGCCGGCTACAACGTGAACAGCTTTTATACGCTGGATCAGCCTTCTTTCGTGCAGGCGGAGGTTGAGTCGGATGGCATTGTTATTGCTGCGACTGGCTGCGGCGGGGTTCGGAATGCGAACGATGGCGTCCACGGATTCGAGGCGTTCGTGCTGCCGGAACGTGTGCAGAAGGTGCAGCGGTACAGCTTCCAGCGTCCATTCATGGAAGCCTATCGGCTGACACCAGGTATGCACCACTGGCGTTACGATGAAGAGGCGAAGCCTGCGGAAGCGGTGGAAGTAGCTGTTGCGGAAGCGAAGCAGCTGCTCCCACGCGGCGTGAGCAAGCCTGAGTTTGGTGTGGTATCGCCTGTGTCCGTCGTGGCGCGAGGCTCGATTGAACAGCGCGATGAGGCCGTGGAGCCTTGGCGGGACCGGGCGATCAGCGATATCGGACCGATGCTGAAAGGCTTCCCGGTCGATGAGCTCGAGCTGCTGCCGACCGATGAGCTTGGCCTGCTGCGGACAAACTGGCAGGACCATTGCGAGCCGAAGCTGCCTTGGGAGCTGCACCTGGAACAGCATGACGCTGCGTTAGTCGAGTTCGATTGCAACCGTACTGGATTTATCGGATTCGCTTTCCGGTGCGAGGTGCCTTCACGAATTGTGCTGACCTTCGACGAAATTCTCACAGACGGAGATGTTGATCATCTGCGCCTGGAATGCTCGAATGTCATTTATTTAACATGTGAGCCAGGCGCTTACGATTTCGAAACAATCGAGCCGTACACGTTGAAGTATTTGAAGCTAATTGCGCTTGAGGGCAGCTGCACGATGACGATTTGCACGCTCCGGGAATACGCCAATCCCGATGCCGATCAAGCCGGATTCAGCTGCTCTGACGAATCTCTCGGCGCGATCTTCGAAGCGGCGCGTGAATCGTTTGGGCAGAACGCAGTCGACAACTTCACGGACTGCCCTTCCCGCGAACGTGCAGGCTGGCTGTGTGACAGCTTCTTCGCCGCCCGTGTCGAGGCCGATCTGACCGGTGATACGGTGCTTGAGCATAACTTCTTTGAAAACTTCCTGCTTCCTGAGCGGTTCGAGCATCTGCCGGAAGGGATGCTGCCGATGTGCTATCCTGCGGATCACTATGACGGCACGTTTATTCCGAACTGGGCGCTCTGGTTCATTATTCAACTGGAGGAGTTTCAGTCCCGCGGCGGCGATCAGCAGCTGATCGCTTCGCTGCAGCCAAGGGTCGAAGCGCTCCTGCACTATTTTGAAGGCTTCCGCAATGAGTTCGGGCTGCTCGAGAACCTTGAAGGCTGGGTGTTTATTGAGTGGTCGAAAGCGAATGATTTCGTGAAGGGGATTAATTTCCCGAGTAATATGCTGTATGCCGGCGCTCTTGAAGCTGCTGCACGGCTATATGGCACCGAGTCTTATTACGATGATGCGTCGATGGTGAAACAGATGATAAGAGAGCTGTCTTACGACGGCTCGTTCTACGTGGATCAGGCGATGGAGGACGCGGATGGAGTGCTTGAGGTGACGGACAACCGCACCGAGGTGTGCCAGTATTACGCTGCCTTCTTCGGTATTGCCGATCCGCAGGAGCAGAACGACTGGTACATGAGTCTCGTGAATGATTTCAGCCCGATTCGCAGCGCGAATGAACCTCCACTTGCCGACATTAGCGGGATTCATCCGGCGAACGCGTTCATCGGCTATTATTTGCGCATGGAGCTGCTGTCGCAGCTTGGCCTTGCAAAGCAGCTGCTCGCGGAGATTGGGGCATTCTTCAGCGTCATGGCAGAGCGGACAGGCACGCTGTGGGAGCATAACCGGACGACAGCGAGTTGCAATCACGGCTTTGCTTCGCATGTCGTGCGCAGCCTCTACCGGGACGGGCTCGGCATTGCATCTGTGGACCGGAAGCAGCAATCGCTCGCGATTGCCTTCATGGACACCGGACTCGCTTGGTGCAGCGGCAAACAGCCGACGCCGGATGGCCCGATTGAGCTGGATTGGCGCATCGAAGGCGATGAGCTGCACTATCGGTTAATCGTACCACAGGGCTATGCGGTCACAATTGAGAACTACAGCGGCAAGCAGCTTGTGAGCGAGCCGTAAATCATAATCAGGGAGGCTGCTTTGGATGTCACAGCATGAACAGCATTATCAAGAAATCGGTGACCACCTCAGTCACACGGACAGTGTCGTGAAGGGCAGCATGTTCGGCGCCAAATGTTTGAAAATCAATAAGAAAGCGTTCGCCATGTTCTACAAGGAAGACATGGTATTCAAGCTGCCAGTGGGCAACAGCGCTGATTCGCTCGAAGGTGCGGCAACATTCGAGCCGTCCCCGGGCAAGCAGATGAAGGGCTGGCTTCGCGTACCAAATGCCCATGCGGCGCAATGGGACGAGCTGTCTGGCGCTGCGCTGCAATATGTGCGGTCGCTGACGGAGTAGTATTTCGCAATCTGATTTCACTCTGCGGCTTTCTCACCAAAGAAGGGTACGTGATACCCCTCTTTGGTGAGAACTCTCTGATTTCCCCATAAGTAGTGACCCTGAGGACTGTCTTTGATCAATGTAGTCCACCATACCAGCTTCTTTCGCTCAATTCTCCGGTTTCACCCCAATGTAGTCCACCAGACCAGCTTCTTTCGTTCAATTCCAATATAGGGTAACAGGTACACCTCTTACTCGAAATCGCAGCCAATCTCGCCATTGTAGATCACTACCTCCCACTATTCTTGCTCCCGCCTTCGAATTGTCTGTATGCGGGTACCTCGCTTCTCTCTTGTTCCCTGCCACCTTAACCACAAACAACAAAAGGACTCATGCCACAACAGGGCATGAGTCCTTTCCTTTTTCAAATCCAATATTACTTCGCCTCTTGCAGCGCACGCAGGCCGAGCGCGAGTGAACCGCACAAGCCAGCGTTATCGCCAAGTCCTGGCGGCACGATGTAGCTGCCGATGCCGTCCAGCACGGCTTCAGCGCTGATGTAGCCCTTCAAGTTCTTGCGCACTTCCGCGTGGATAAGCGGGAACAGCTGCTCTTGGTGCATGACGCCGCCGCCAAGAATGATCTTCTTCGGCGACAGCAGCAGAATCGCGTTCGCTACTGCTTGTCCGAGGTAGAAGGCTTCCATCTCCCAAGCCGGGTGATCGACGCCGAGTTCACTTCCCTTGACTTTCCATCTGCGCTCAATTGCAGGTCCAGCTGCCATACCTTCCAAGCAGTCGCTGTGATACGGGCAGGAGCCTTCGAACGTATCCTCCGGATGACGGCGTGTCAGCACATGGCCGCCTTCGGGATGAACGAGACCGTGCACCATTTTGCCCTCTGCATAGACGCCTACGCCGATACCAGTACCGACAGTATAGTACAAGCAGCTGTCGAGTCCAGCCGCCGCACCCCAAGTCGCTTCACCAAGCGCAGCCGCGTTAACATCTGTATCCCAGCCGAATGGCACGTCGAACACTTTGCGCAGCTCCGGCAGAACCGGATAGTTGCCCCAGAGCGGCTTTGGCGTCGTCGTGACGTAGCCATACTGTGGGCTTGTTGGATCAATATTGATTGGTCCAAAAGAGCCGATGCCAATTGCTTCAACCTTTTTATCACGGAAATATTGAATGACGTTAGCAATCGTCTTATCCGGCTGCTCCGTCGGGAAGCTTACCCGATCCTGAATTACGCCGTCCTCGCTCCCAATCCCACAAACAAACTTTGTTCCACCCGCTTCAACTGCTCCAATCAACATGCTCCCCAAATCCTCCTAATCAGCTTACCAATGATAGCTTTATCTTCTACTATGCAAAATAGCAAAATTACTAGCAAGCGGCAAGTTATATTTTGCCGCGCAGCCATTCCCACACGGCATGCAGGGTCAGCCACTGGTTCGATAACCCCATTCCATTGACGTATGGAGCCTGCTCGCGAAAATAATCCGGGTGCCATCCAACAATCGGCACTCCGCAAGCGCCAGCCGGACCGTACTTGTTATGGTTCCAGCCCGGAAACGAGCGGCGCGGCGCTCTGCCGGCGAAATCCACGCTGCTGCCACCGCCCCAGCCGCCGAATGTCCCCAGCTTGCAGATCATGTCCGCAATTCTGCCGCCGGACGATGGTGTCCCCGCAGGAGTCGCATACACGTACAGCACCGACTGCCGAAGCTGCACTGGAATGCGACAGCGCGGCGAACCAATCATGACGACGAGCGGACTTCGCCCTTTGCTGCTTTGCTCCATCAGCTGCATCGCAGCATGTACCGCTGCGACACCGCCGCCGCTGTGGCCAACGAGAATCGTTCTGCCTCCGCCCGAAGCAGACAGACCAAGGCGGTGCCTACTCTCGCCAATTGCCGCCACCGTGCGCCTGCCGCCGATCGAGCGCCCTGTCTTGCGCGGGCTTCGCCGCATATCCCGGCCTATCTCCCAGATCTGCGGCACGACTCCACGAGACCAATTCCCGTACGGGAACAGCAGCTCTGATGTCGCCACCTCGTACCCTTCCCGCCCCAGCACGCCATGCAAGGCGGAGCGGAAACTCTCCATAAACAGCGGAGCCGTCGCCAGTCCGCCAAGCAGATAGAGCGACACCTCTCCTCCCGCTGTGCCGCTAGTCACTTGAAGCGGCCCCTTTGACAGCGGCGCTGCTCTCAGCCGCTGCACGCGGATGCGCCTTCGCGAACTCCATCGCTGCGATAATCCGCTCCATATCGCTCGGATGCGTGTCACGGAACCAGCGAACGAGCATCGGTGGATTCATATCGCTCAGCGTAACGAGTGCGGTCTTCTGCTGCATCGAGATTGACCCGTCAGCGGTGTCGAGCAGATCCATGGCGTACGCATCTGCCGCCGATTCCGCTTGGCGGGACACATAATTGCTCACCGGAAGCGACGCAAACGATAGCAGCGATAGGATAAGCAGCAGCAACGGCAGCGCCGTTATATCTGAGCGACTGCGAATACCGAGCCTATCCCCGAAGCGACGGATTGACCAAATATAGATCCAACCGCCAATGACAATCACGACCAGCGACGAACCTACCGCGCCGAGAGCGCTCCATTCGAGATGGTGCATCGCATAATGCCCCATCTCATGCGCCATGATGAGCAGAATCTCCTGCTCATTCAACTGCTTCAGCGTCGTATCCCACAGCACGATACGCAAGGACGAGCCGATTCCAGTGACATAGGCGTTAATTGCATTTGTTTTGGCGGACATATCCACCTCATAAACTCGGCTCGCGGGAATGTCAGACTTGGCAGCGAGCGCAAGAATCTTCTGTTCCAGCTGCGGATCGGACAGACGCGTGAAGTGATTATACAGTGGGTCGATAATGACCGGCTGCACGTACATCATGAATGCGGTAAAAGGTACCGAAATGAGCCACAGCTTCAACCACCAGCGTCCTCTGCGCGACATGATCCAGAACGCAACCGCCGTAACCGCGAGTAAGGTGATATAGCCGACGCCGAAGGCAACGATCTTATCCCGGAGCCAACCGGGCCATGGCTGTGTCGAGATGCCATACGACTTGGACAAGGCAAAGCTAAGCGCCCGAAGTGGCAAGTAGAGTAAGAACGCAGCGGCATCTACAAGCAGCACGTAGAGCGGAAACCGTACGACAAGCGGCAATCTCCGCGACTCCAGCGCATCCCGCCAATAACGAGCGAGCCCGCCGAACAGCAGAAACAGATAGATGAGCCACTCCCACGGTGCGCTGATGAAGAAGATCCAATTGCGCATCGCATTCAATCTCGCACTATCGGCGAGCTGCTTGCTCGAGAAGAACGTAGTCGGATCAGCTGCTGTTCCGGCATACGAAGAAGGTACATTATTCGGCGACGTGTACCAGACATAAGCGGTCACGAGCGCCGCATACACCACGAACCATACGAACCATACAAACCCTTTTGAACGACGGCGTCTAGGCATCGAAACATCTCCCACTTTTCCAAAGATTAGGGTAAACTTATCATAGCATGTTTCGCCTTAGGAACGTAATTGAGCAAGGGAGTGTAATCAAATGGGCATAAAAATCTATGCATATATCATGATTCTTCTAGGGTTGGTTTGTATCACAATTGTGTTCATCCCCCCATATTCAAGCACCCTTCGTACAGTGCTCTATTGCGCCGTCGGTTTGTGGTCCATCTATAACGGCGTTAAACGGCTGCGTAGGTAAATAACAAAGCCGACTCCCATAAAGAGTCGGCTCTGCTTGTCCAATCCATTGTGACTAAATCACTTCACGCTCATCATTGCCCGGAAGCGCCGGGAACGGTGCATGCGGCTCTGCCTGGTACCAGAACGTCGTCGATGCGATATCGCTCTGTTGCGGCAGGTAGCGTCCGCCAGAACGCCAGCCGAGATCTTGAATCGTCACGCGCAGCTCCGACTCGAAGCGAATCGGGTCCTGCACATGCCAACGATACATGCCGAAGCGCTGCTGGCTCCGGTACAAGCCGTCCGGCTTGATAACCTGGTGCATGCCAAGGAACGGTGTCGAGTACACGCCGTACTGCCCTTGCGGATGCTCCCAGTTCCACGCGCCGCCGAAGTAATCCTCCGTCCCCGTACCGCAGATCGTTGGATACTCCGTATCGCCGTCCATGTAGAACTTGATCTCACCTTCGCCCCACCAGCCGGTGTTGTTCACCTGCCATGCCAGGTACGTTCCGACGTAGTGGCCTTTTCCCGTCACGCCGTCAATTAATGTATGCACATCTTTATAAGCAACTGGGTTGCTTCTTCTCCACTGTGCGTGGAAATAAGCCATATCCTCCGGCACTTCTGTAAGCGTATAGTCGATTTGGTAGTACAGCACTGCTTTATCGGTCTTGGACGTATTCTCCATCGTAACACGTGCCGAGCCGCGGAAAGGCATCTGCCAATAGCTGTTCATCCCGCCCGCCGGATTGACCGCAATCGGGAACGAGTTTACATTGCAGCGCTCTTGCCAGCCGTTGCAGAAGAAGTCGCCGACAGGTACTTCAACCGATGGTGTCTCCTCATTGTCCCAGTAGAAGCGAATAATCATATTACGCCACGAGCCCGGGAAGCAGGTCAGCCAAATATGCTGAATCGCGCCAGGACCTTCAATGTTAGCCATCGTCAATGTCGCGCCAGGCTCAATCTCCACCGAAGGCGATACTTTCCAGCCTAGACCTAAGTCTCGCGCACAGTTCTGGCCGGTTCCTTCTGTTGCCATGCCGCCTTGGCCAGGTTCCCCTGTAAAATTCTCCGGACTGATTGATCTTGTCTTCGCATTCGACAAACGTGCTAAGTTGCCAATCCCCATATCAAGGCCGTTAAAGTTGTACAAGTCGATGCCCTCTCCCTATCACATTGGTATGTAAACGGTTACTTCATGAACATGGCACCTATGCTACTCCCTTTTCCCATATTGTGTCAACGCCTACTTTTCGACAAAAAAAACAGCTCCACCCCTTCGGATCGAACTGCCCTCTACCTTGCCATCTATTTGCCCAGCATCAACCTCTGCTGCTCCTTCCAGTACGCATCCCACTTCACAAGCGTTTCCTGCACCGTGGCTTTGCCAAGCAGCATCTCCTGCTCCGTCGTCGTTGATACTTTGGACCACTCATTATTACCAGGGTACTTAATCGGGGTTTGATAGTACAAATAGGTATCCGGATCATTGGTCATATCGAGCAGCGTTTTATAAGGGCCTGTCATGAAAAACGGATCTGTCGCTGCCGTCGTATGGATCGGCACAAGCCCGTATTGCTTGCTGAACGCCGTGTTCTGATCTGAACTCGACAGGAATGCGATCAGCTTCCATGCCGCATCCTTATGTGGGGAGGCTGACGGAATGCCCCAGCCTGCTGCGCCGACCGTAATCAGCGACTTGCCGCTTGGGCCTTTGGGCATCGGCACGGCCGCCCATGTACCTGGCTTCATCTGAGTCTGCAGCGTCTGAATGACGTCGCTGTCCTGCAGCAGCATCGCGGTCTGACCGGATGTGAATGCCTTCACCTGCTCATCAAATCCCCAGTACACTGATTCCTTCGGCGACGCATTCTCATACAGCTTCTTATAGAGTGTCAGCGCCTCGTCCGCAGCCGGCGTTGAATAGATCGTGGAGCCGCTGTTTAGAAAAGCGCCGTCCGTCAAATTCATAGCTGTTCCGTTGTAAGTGCGAATCATACCGTCGAAGACACCGTTCGCGCCCTTCGCGCCGCGGAAGGAGAAACCGTATTGATTACGCGCGCGATCAGTCAGCTTCACAGCGGCGTCATAGATCTCACCCCATGTAGACGGCGGGACAATATTCGCCTGATCAAACCAATCTTTGCGATAGTAGAGCTGGCGCTCGTACAGTCCATTCGCCAGAAAATACAGCTTGCCATTCACGCTCCCCACGCTAAGCGGAATTTGCTGTACCGTGGAATAATCCTGCCAGCTAGCGGTGTATGCATCGAGCGGTTCGATATATTGCTTGTTCACATAGTCCGCAACGTTAATTTCACGGACTTCAACCACGTCAAGGTCTTGCTTCGTTGACAGCATCGTCTCAATGGTTTCATCTGCCTGATCAAACGGCGGCGAGATTAGTTCCACTTGAATCGGCTTATTCTCCTGCTCGAATTGTGCGATGAGCGACTTCAGAATTTCCGTTCGCTGCGGGTTCGTCAAGCTTTCCATCATTCGCAGCTTCAGATCGCCCTCCGCCGAGGTGCTGTTCTCCTCTTCGCGGCTGGTCGCCTGTGCATCCGTTACTTGGGTGCCCCCTGTCGAGTTCGCATCTTTCGCGCTGCAGCCTGTTGCCATAACCGTCGTCGCCACTAGCAAGCCATGCAGAAGCTGCAGTCTTCCTCTTGCCGTTATCCCCATTGACCTACCCCCTGACCGCAAAAGTTGCATTCTCGGCTAATCGTTTGGCACAATCGTCAGGCAGCAGCGGACGGCTATAGTAATACCCTTGCGCATCGTCACAACTTAGCTCACGCAGCAATTGCACCTGCTCCACTTTCTCCACACCTTCTGCAGTCACTTTAAGACCAAGGCTGTGCGACATGACAATGATGGACCCTACAATGGCGCGTTCCTTCGGACTTTCAATCATATTATCGAGGAAGGACTTGTCCACCTTCAGACGTTCAATTGGGAAGTTCTTCAAATAACTGAGCGAGGAATAGCCGGTGCCAAAATCGTCAATTGATATTTTGACCCCCAAATCCGACAAGCCTTGCAGCGTTCGAATAACCTGCTCTACATCATGCATCGCAATGGATTCCGTAATCTCCAGCTCCAGCCACTGCGGCGCAAGCCCTGTCTCACGCAGGATGCGAGCGACATTATCGACGATGCCGGGACTCTGGAACTGATGAATCGACAGGTTGACCGAGACATGAACCGGAGGGAGACCGTCCTCTTGCCACGATTTATTTTGCCTGCATGCGGTGTACAGAATCCATTCGCCAATTGGGATGATTAGGCGTGTTTCTTCGGCAATGGGGATAAAATTAGCTGGAGAAATCATTCCCTGCTCATGATGCTTCCAACGAACGAGCGCTTCCACACCTACGATTGTGCCTGATTCCAAATGAACCTGCGGCTGATAGACGAGCAGCAGCTGCTCCCGCTCCAGCGCCTTACGCAAATCGCGCTCCAGCTCAAACTTGCCATACGACTTCTTGTCCATCGCAATATCGTAGAAGCGATGACTGCTTCGGCCGCTTTCCTTCACACTGTACATGGCCATATCCGCGTTCTTGATTAGCGATGGTCCGTCATCGCCATCCTGCGGATACATGCTGACGCCGATGCTGGCAGAGCAATACAGCTCTTTGTCCTGATAATAAATCGGCTGCTGGATGAGCGCGGCAAGCTCGTGAATGAGCAATTCAACTTCCACACCATCCCTAACGTTCGGCATCAGAATGAGAAACTCATCGCCGCCGAACCTTGCTGCCGTATACTCCTTCGGAAGCTGGCGCTTCAGCTTCGTTGCAATATCGACAAGCAGCTTATCGCCAGCGCCGTGCCCGAACGTATCATTAATGAGCTTTAGCCTGTCCAAGTCGATGAAGAGTACGGCAAAACGCAGCCCTTGCTGCTTCGATACATTAACTTCCCGATCCAGCAGTTCATTAAACAGCTTGCGGTTCGCCAGATCGGTCAAGTGATCGTGATAGGCCATATAGCGGATCGCCGCACTGCTTCGTCTGCGCTGATACAAGTAATTGACCAGAAATGTCGCAATGCCAATGAAGACGATACAGATCAGCATCGTGTTGCGGAGCTTCGCTGTATCCTGAATCAGCTCGTTCACCGGCACAACTGCCTCTATAGTCCAGCCTGTCGAGGCCAGCTTGCCAGTGACGACCAACTGTTGTTTACCATCAATACGAGCTACAGCGTTCCGCATCAAATACTTCGACTCATCCCGGTTTGCCTTATCCGGCGCAAGCAGAGGAATTCGGTATTTATCGCCGATTACACTTTGTCGCGATTGGCTGAGCAACCGGTTCCCATCGTTCAGCAGCACCATTTCGCCTGTTTTGCCAAGAGTGGCTTCAGCGAGCGCGCTGTTGACATCTTGTGTGCTGATTTCGACGAATAGAATATACTTCATTCCGGTCGGCAGCGTTAAAATCCGGCTAATGGCAAAGGAAGGCTGCCCGCTTTCCAGAAACCCGGTCCGTCTAGTTTCGAGCCAGACATTGCGTCCATTTCCGGCGATCGCCTGCTTGTACCAATCGCTATTCACATAGGCGAGCCTTGGTTCAGAAGGGCCGACTGTCGAAATTTCCTTAACAAGGCTATCAATCGGAAAGAAATGTACGTCTTTAATATCAGCTTTGCTGAAGAACCGCACGGAGAGGATCGATTTGATTTGATTAGCAGCGTTAAAACGATCAAGTGGGTCGCCTTGCATGTCGCCGTAGATTTGAAGACTGCTGAGAATCCCGGCGTCTGTAATGACGTTGTAGGTGAGGTCTTCGTAGGTGCGCAGCATCAGATTAAGCTCATCAACCGTTTGCATGACCGTTTGCTGGGTAGATAGTGTCATTCTTTCCTTCAAAATCACTTTGGACTGTGAGTAGGAATAAAGGCTGATGCCTGCCACAAGCACAGTCGAGATGAACAGGATAAACAAGAAGGGTTTAAAGCTTTGTGTCACCGTCAACTAGCCTCCATTCGTACCACGTCCGCGGCCCTATACTATAGGTCAGTAGAATCATTATATTACCAATTTAGCATACAGCCGTTAGTAAAGTTATTTATAAGTGTTAGATTTATATATGGTTCACGCAAAAATAAAAGCGCCCCTTCGAGTACGAAGGAACGCTAGATCAAAACGGAAGGCCAGCTTCGGTCAGGATGCGTCATTGCCGGCATTGCACACGGCCAGCTGCCGCGAAGTAACACGTTGACCGAGGGCGAGCTCTATCTCCGCTTTTGCTCCCGTCACGTCCTCTGGCTCATAGCGGCACTTCCTCTTAGACAGGGGTATCCACTTGATTCACACCCTCTGCGAGTGCGTCCACCTTCGCTTTCAGCACCTCTTCCAAATAAGCTTTGTTATGTAAGACTGCGGCGTCGGCCGGCCGATAAGCGCGGGCGCGCTCGTTGTGCACGAAGGCTCTAGCGGGATCGCCGAGCTTGTCATAGCAGACGCAAAGCTGCAGATGAGGCAGCCACGTTGAGCACGCGTTGTTATGCAGCGCCCAGGACTGCTCCGGCTTCGGCGCGTTAAACGCCGCTTCATACCAATACGCTGCAATCGCATACGCTCCCTTCTGCAAATGCCAGTATCCGATGCGGCAGCAGAAGTCAGGCCGGGGGCTGCCGTACTTGAATGATCGCAGCGCGTATTCCAGCGCCAAGTCGTCTGCGCCAAGCGCGGCATAGCTGTCTGCCATCTTCCCGCAGGCAGAAATATTATCCTCCACCCAGCCTTCCCCAGATAGCAGAAACCGGCTGTAAGACATAATCGCTTGTTCATGACGGGCATGATCGCTAAGTTCGTTAGCGTAATAGAACCGGTCTCTGGCACTGAACGATTCTCCTCTTGCGAGACGCTGCTCGTAGATCCGCAAATTCCGATCGCTGTCATGCCGGAGACTGGCGTGCGTGACCGCGATGTCAGAGGCGTGCGAGACGCCGTACACTTCCAAGTATTCATGAACCGCACCAATCCACCGGAATCCGCGCTCACGCTTCACGAGACGGTTCCTTCGCAGGACGCTTGTCACGGTGCCATACTCGTCCTTGACCAAATGATAATCCATCGAGACCGTGTCCACATCAGGCGACAGTGTGCTTTTTAACTCGAGCAGCTTATTCAAATCCGGCTCCAGCAATACGTCGTCGGCATCCAGCCAAAGGATGTATGCCGAGGTCGCTTTGCTGAATGCATAATTTCGGGCCGCCGCGAAATCGTCGATCCACTCAAAATCATAGATCGCGTCCGTGTACATCGCTGCAATGGCTTTGGTGGCATCGGTCGAGCCCGTATCCACGATAACGATTTCATCAACAGCTTTCTTTACAGATTCCAAACATCTGGAAATGACATCTTCTTCGTCTTTCACGATGAGACATAAGCTGATAGCAATCACGTTTGACGCGCTCCTCTCCAATTAAACCCCATGAATATTACTACTTTATGGCTCATACAGATCAATATTCCAATATTTGGAGAGGGTGGTGTGTTTGACCGTTCGGCGCATTCTCATCAGCAACCCTATTCGCCAAAAGCCAGAAATCCTAGCTCTATTCCTTCAGTCGCTTGAGAGGCTGCGCCATACAACATGGCAAGCTGATTACGTATTTATCGACGACAACGAAGATGCGGCCAGCGTGATGCTCACCCAATTCATTGAAGGCGTTCATGCCCAAGGCTCGTCAACCGTCAGGCTCATCGCAGGCAACAAAGCGTCTTCTGATTATAAAAAGGACGAGGTTACGCATTACTGGAATGACGAGCTGATCAGCAAAGTGGCGGATTGGAAGGATCGATTCATCCAGATCGCGAGGGAAGAGCGGTACGACGCCTTGTTCCTCGTAGATTCAGACCTGCTGCTTCATCCCGAGACGGTAGAGTCGCTGCTGAAAGCGGATAAACCGATTATCTCCGAGATTTTCTGGACGCGGTGGCAGCCAGAAGGATCGGAGCTGCCACAGGTTTGGCTCAAAGACCATTACTGGCCATGGCAGTCGGACAAAGATTCGGCAGACATGCAGCTGGAACAGCTGAAGCTTCTTACGATGCTCCGCTTGCCGGGCGTCTATGACGTCGGCGGCTTGGGCGCTTGCACACTGATACGCCGTGAAGCGCTTGAACAGCCCGTTTCTTTTCGAACGATTCCGAATCTGTCCCTTTGGGGGGAAGATCGGCATTTTTGCGTGCGCGCAGCTTCGCTTGGCATCGGGTTGTCCGTAGATACCCACTATCCTGCATTCCATATTTATCGCGATACGGATATGCCGAGAGCGCTGCAATACTTCCGCTTCACAGCACCTCAAGAGCTGGAAAGCCGCCGAGCTCCGTATTTCTTCGTGAGGAATGCTGGACCGAAGCTTGTGCTCTCGATGACGGCGCGCAACGAGGAAGGCCGCTATCTGGACGAGGCGCTGCTGCGGCACCGCGAATATATTGATGCGGCGGTCATCATCGACGACGGCAGTACGGACGCAACACCGACGATCATCCACGAGCGGCTTGACGGCATCCCGCTCTTCTACGTGCGCAACGAAATATCGCGATTCGCGAACGAAATCGAGCTGCGGCGGCAGCAGTGGGACGCGACTGTCCAGCTGCGCCCGGAATGGATTTTGAACCTGGATGCGGATGAATATTTTGAAGACAAATTTGCGGTTGAGATTGCTTCCATGTTGGCAAATCCGCTGGCGAGCTGCTATTTGTTCCGATTGTACGACTTCTGGAACGAGCGCCAATACCGTGATGACCAATACTGGCAAGCGCATCATACGTACCGCCCTTTTCTCGCTAGGTACACGCCTGGTTTCCCTTACCAGTGGAATGAAGCAAGGCAGCATTGCGGGCGATTTCCGAACAATATTTTCGATCCGGGCCCACATCTGTCCCCATTGCGATTGAAACACTTTGGCTGGGCAAAAGAGTCCGACAGATTACTGAAGGCAGCGCGCTATGCTGAGCTCGACCCTGACGCCAAATACGGCTGGCAAGAGCAGTACGATTCCATTCTCGGCGTCCCGCATCTTGTCGATTGGCAAGAGAACACTGCCGGTCAGGTCGTCACTTCCGATGGCAGCACGTATATTTCATTAGTGGCGGCTCCGACTGATACGCCGGGGACATCACCGGATTATCTGCTACTGTCAGCTGCCGGAGCCACCGGAACCACAGGTGCTACGGGTATCGGAGTAACCGGAACGACTGGAGGTACTGGATCTACTGGAAACACAGGCGCTACTGGATCTACTGGCGCGACAGGGGCGACAGGGGCTACGGGTTCGACCGGGGCTTTAGGAGACACTGGCACAACAGGTGCAATTGGGGCCACTGGTGCTACTGGCGCTACTGGCACCGGACTTGAAGGCATTACCGCTTTCAATCCTGCCAACGCTCCGACCTACCCTGCCGGTCAAGTCGTCACTTCGGACGGCAGTACGTATATCTCGTTAGTAGCTGCTCCGACTGGTACACCAGGATCGTCACCAGATTATCTACTGCTTGCCGCAGCGGGCGCAACAGGTGTTACTGGGGCTACTGGCAATACCGGTGACACAGGTGTAGCTGGGGCTACAGGTTCTACGGGGGCTACAGGAGTTACAGGTGCTACAGGTTCGAACGGTGCTGCAGGAGCCACGGGCGCGACAGGTTCGACTGGGGCAACAGGCGCTACAGGCTCAACCGGTGCCGGACTTGAAGGCATTACCGCTTTCAATCCTGCCAACGCTCCGACCTACCCTGCCGGTCAAGTCGTCACTTCGGACGGCAGTACGTATATCTCATTAGTAACAGCTCCGACTGGTACACCAGGATCGTCACCAGATTATCTACTGCTTGCCGCAGCGGGCGCAACAGGTGTTACTGGGGCTACTGGCGCTACTGGAACCACTGGTGTTACCGGAGCTACTGGCTCAACCGGCGCTACAGGAGCTACAGGAGCTACTGGAGCTACAGGTGCAACCGGGGCCACTGGCGCAACTGGAACCACTGGTGCTACCGGAGCCACTGGAGTTACTGGTTCAACAGGAGTAACTGGCGCTACTGGCACGGTTTTCACCAACATTAAGCTTTGCAGCCAACACCGGTGGCGGAGTTATCGCCGTCCTTCTTGGCGGCACCAACGTACCGCTGCCGAACAATCAGGTATTAAACGGCGGCATTACAGTGAACGGCGCCAACGATACATTTACCATTCCGTCGGCCGGTTCGTACATGATCTCCTATCAAGCCAACCTAACCGCAGCTCTGCTTCTCAGTACGCGGCTATTAATTAACGGTACTCCGTCCACGCCATCTATCGTCGCACCAGTTCTATCCTTATCCGAATTTAATAACATGGTCATCTTGTCGTTGAGCGCGGGGTCGACAATTACGCTTCAATTCTTCGGCTTGCTAGGAGCCGCGACACTTATCAGCGGTGCCGCTGGTGCGGCGCTGACCATCGTGAAGCTCTCTTAACACTAGCCCAAATTGCCACTTAAAAAGAGGAGGCGCACATCGTGAGCCTCCTCTTCTTTCAACAACCGAACCAAACGCAACGAAGGCCGCCATGACATAGCGGCCTTCAAATACCTGAGATGCCCCGTCCTTTGGACTTCACAGGAGTATAACATGATGTTATTTTAGCAGCTGATATAGCGTATCAACGGACTGCATCGCGTATTCCATTTGAACAGGCTTACCCTCTTCGGTCAGCACCAGACACGGCACACTCGCAACGCGCCACTTCTCCCGCAATATCGGCGCATAGTTGATATTCATTAAGAATACCGGAGTCGATATGCCAGCCGCTTCGGCAATTTCAAGCATCCGCAGCCCGATCCTGCACGTCCCGCACAGCGGCGTAAAGAAGAACACCGCTTCCTTGCCCTGCGAAGCGGCTTCCTGCTGCAGCCATTGCTGCTCGGTTATTTCCTTCATCCCCATAATGCCACCCTACTTCCGCCCATAATCCGCTTTAATCTCGCCCCACTGCTTCGTATGCCACTTCAGTACTTTATTCGAGTACGTATTGGTTTGCAGCCAGCGGATCGCGCGGTCGACCATAAGCCAGATCTCGGTGGTAGAGTCATCGCGGACGAGCGTGGATGAGACGGCCTTCTCTCTCACCCATTTGAGCGCATTAACCGAATCGCTGTAAACGGTCTTGTTGCTGCCGAGCTTCTTCAAGTGCGCGAGCCCGTGTACAATAGCGAGGAATTCGCCAAGATTATTCGTCCCTTTCGAAATGGGTCCTACAGCGAATATCACTTCGCCTGTTTGTGTATCAACACCCTTGTACTCAACAGGACCTGGATTGCCATTCGTACCGACATCGACGGAGATGCTGTTGTAGTCAATCTCCCCAATTTCTTCAGCAGACGGAGACTTGCGCTTGTAGAAGGAGCTTTTGCCGCCCGAATTACCGCCACCGCCACTACTTGCACCTGCACTCCCTTGTCCCCAATGCTTCTTCCATCCGCCTTGGTATGCTTCATCAGCAGCCGCACGGCTCTCATACGACTTGAACTTCGCATCGTCGAACCCGTTTGTTTGCAGCTGGCAGTCTGCCCAGCTTGTATATACGCCTGGTTTGCGCCCTAACCAGACGACATAAAATTTCTGCTTCGCCATTAGATACCTTCTTTCATCAAAGATACATCATACACTTGCACGCGGTTTCGTCCAGATTGCTTCGCCTCATAGAGCGCGGTGTCCGCCTGCCAAATGAGCATTTCCAGCTCATCGCCTGCCGATGGCGTGAAGGTTGTAACGCCTGCGCTAATCGTAACGACCGGACTGACCAGGGATGCACGGTGCGGAATTCCTAGCGCCTTCACGGCCTCACACAACCGAACACCGATATCGGCAGCCTCTTCTGCAGCAATCTCGGGCAGCAATACAATGAATTCTTCACCGCCATATCGTGCAGTGAATCCGCCACTCTGCTGAGCGAACTTGTCGAGCGCACCTGCTGTCAGCTTCAAGCAGCTGTCTCCCTCTTGATGACCATATGTGTCATTATACGCTTTAAAATAATCAATGTCGCACAGGATGATCGACAGCGGAAGCTCTCCCGACAAGGCGAGATCCCACTCCTTCTCCATCATTTCATCGAAAAATCTGCGGTTCGCAATGCTGGTCAATCCATCGAGCGACACAAGCTTCATCAGCTGCATATTCGACTCCTGCAGTTGAAGCTCTGCAAGCTTACGCTCCGTAATATCGCGGAAAATAATAATAACCGATGGCGCTTCTTGATACAGCATATAGGCCGCCGTAACTTCCGCGTCGATCGGCTCACCGTTTAGCTTCACATATCTGGTCTCGTACGGGCTGAGTACACCTTTCGTATCAAGGACCTGCTGAAGATGCTGCCTTGCCCTACTCCGAAACTCAGGATGGACGTTCTCCTGGATCGGCCTTTCCAAGAACTCTTCCAGGCTGGAACCGCCAAGCACCGCCATCGCCTTCTTATTCATAAACACGATCTGCCGATTCGTAACAACGAAGATCGCATCCGGAGACAGCTCTACCAGCTGGCGATAACGAGATTCGCTTTCCTGCATGGCCTGCTCTGCTTTCTTGCGCTCCGTTATATCGCTGCCTGCGCCGATCAATTCAATTGTCTCACCGTTCTCAATAACCGGAGTAAGACTGTTCAGGTACGTAAGTCCGTTCAAGCCGGATTCATACTGCACAGTCTCTCCCGCCCATGCGCGGTCGTAGATATCTCGAATATAATCTTGCCGATGTGGAGGAATCAATTCTTCCATTCGCTTACCGACATCATCCTGTGTCAGGCCCAGCATGTAGTACAGCTTTCCTTCAAACATGAGATAACGGTACTCCCCGTTAATCTTCTTCACTTTAAATGTAATTCCCTGCTGTTTCCGCAGTAGATCGGTGTACTCCAGTTGTACGAGAGCCAATTTGGCCTGAACGCGAGAAAAGCGGCTCCAAAGGAGAGCCGCTGTCATTATGCTTATAATAGTAAGTAGTAGTAAAAACCAGATCAACATGATGTAGACACCTGCTTGGTATATTCGGATTCATCGTTGTTATTCGACGAAAGTCTCGTAGATCCTCTAGATGTCTTCACATTAATGCAGGCTTACAAATTCATTTAGGAGCTAAGCGGAAGTGTGGACAGCGTTACTTCGCCTGTCTCAACACTCATATGAAGAGTACGGCTGACGTGGCCGCCTACTTCTGACTTCGCCGCTCTCATTTGGAGACGCGCTAGCATCGACTGAATTTGTTCCAAATTTCTGCTGCCGATTCGGTAGTAATCGCGACGCTTAGGCTCTGCTCCACCGAACAGCTGAATAACGAGATCGCCTTTGCGGCATCCGTACTTCTCCACCATCATTTGAATGAGGAGCGGAACGCCTGTTGTTGCAAAATGCCCCGGCCGCTTCTGTTCATCCCGGTTCGATAACGGCTCAGGAAGTACAATGTGCACAAGACCTGCTGCTTTCTTAATCGGACAGTAAGCTGTAACCGCCACGCAGGTGGATAGGGCGAATGTCATTATGGTGTCGATCTTGTTGTTTGAACTTTTCCATTCGCCTAATCCAACGACTTTGTTCATAGATGCCTGACTCCTACCCTTCGTGGCGGTTACTTTTCTAAGCTGCAACGTTAGTATAGCAAGCAATTGTTAGATTTTTTCAGGGAAATCAGCGCGCCGAGCAGAAATTTTACTCACACTTTATTTACATTTGTTAATGGCTGAAGAAAACGATCTGGATAAAGAACAAGACAGCGAACAGATAGAAGATCGGATGTACGTCTCTCGCTTTGCCACGAACCAGCTTCAGTACCGGATAGACGATAAAGCCAATGCCGATGCCTGTCGCAATACTGTAGGTCAGAGGCATAAGGACGACGATCAGAAACGCCGGGAACGCTTCTTCAAGATCGCTCCAGTCAATCTTCCGCAGCACGTTCAGCATCAGGAAGCCAACAATGATTAGCGCCGGTGCGGTAATCGCCGGAATACTCGCGAGCACTGAAATAATCGGCGAGAAGAACAAGGTTGCAGTAAGCAGCACGCTGACGACAACGGCCGTAAGACCCGTTCGTCCGCCAACCGCGACCCCTGCGCTCGATTCAATATAAGCCGAAGTCGGGCTTGTGCCGAGCAGCGCGCCAACAGAAGTGCCGACAGCGTCGGCAAGCAATGCACCTTGGGAGCGTGGGAATTTGTTATCCTTGAGCAGACCTGCCTGCTCTGCAACGCCTAGCATCGTGCCCGTTGTATCGAACAGCGTAATGAGCAGGAAGGTGAAGATGACCGAGTACAGCCCTTGTGTAAACACGCTGCCGATATCAAGCTGGAACGCTGTTGCATTCAGGCCGCTAGGCAGAGACACGATTGAATCCGGCATATGTAGCTGACCTGTGAAGTAAGCGATAATTCCGGTAATGAGCATACCGATGAACAGGAACCCTTTAACATCGTAAGCCATTAGAATGAGAGATACGATAAGGCCGACGACGGTAAGCAGAGTCATAGGCTGCGTTAAATCGCCGAGTGTAAGCAGAGTTGCTGGTGAATCTACGATAATCTTTGCATTTTGCAAGCCAATGAATGTAATGAAAAGACCGATCCCCGCCGTAATCGCATGTTTGAGGCTGGATGGAATTGCATCTAGCAGCATGTAGCGGAACGGAGTCAACGACAGCAGGACGAACAACACCCCGCCAATGAATACAGCGCCAAGCGCAACCTGCCACGAGAATCCGCTTCCACCAACGACCGTGTAGGCAAAATATGCGTTCAGTCCCATGCCTGGTGCGAGCACGATCGGATAGTTCGAGAACAACCCCATAATGAGAGTAGCGGTCACACTAGCAAGCACTGTCGCTATGAATACGCCGTGAAAATCCATGCCAGCCTCGCTCAGAATGCCCGGATTCACAATAACGATGTACACCATCGTCAAGAACGTCGTAATGCCGGCAATCACTTCGGTGCCAACAGTCGTTCCTCTTTCTTTCAGCTTAAACAGCTTGTCCATGAAATAAAGCGCCTCCTATATCCATTTCAACGTAAAATTAGCATCCCCCAAATAAAAAAACCTAACCTCGGGCACAGGGGCACACGTATAGACGTGTCCTGTGCTCGTAGTTAGGATTCTTCGGCTCCTTGTAGAAACCCTCAAACCATATTATTGAGGATATACGAACATGATTAGCAGATTTAATTAGTTAGGCAAAACCTTTACTAGATTAATGGTTAATGTACGTAGTGTCAATGGTTTTTGTATGATTTTGACGAAAATTCCCGAACTATCTTACAAAGGCACATGATAACGTTCGCTTTTTAGACGAAGTGCGACCGTTACCTCCTTCCGTCCTCTGCAAACCTGATATAATAGAGAGCAAGCTATAATTATCGCTCTTTAGGAGATACGACGAACGATGATGACGAATCTTGAGTATACAATTGACGATGCACAGTGGCAGATGCTGCTGGAGCAAGTTGCGAAATATTTTGACGACCTGACGATAAAACGGGGATTTCAATATTATAAGCAAGGCGCTGTCCTTAGCGTAACGATGCCGCAGGCCGATCGGCTGAGAGCTGTGGTTGAAGGTGCCGAGCATTATTCGGTGTCTCTGGAGCTGCCGAGTCTGGAACAACGATCCTGCACCTGTCCGGCGAGCAAGGGATGCAAGCATATGACTGCTGCCCTGCTTCAATATGCCGCGCTACAGGAGCGGTCAGTTCCTGCCCTCGTGAATGCTGCTACGGCAGTACGCGCTGGTGGTGCTGCTGCTGCCAAGGCGAGTTCCGGTGGGAAGAACGCTGTGGTCACAATGAAGGCGGCAAGGCCTTCGGTCACTGCAGATGAATTGGAAAAGATGGCGGTATCCGAGTGGCATCAGCTATTCGCCCGTGCGATGGGTCCGATTAACCAGCATGCAAGGTCGATGCATGAGGCAAGGGAGATTTTGGCCGTGATCCATGGCCTCAAGCCTCCGTTATCGCTTCTTATGGATCAGCTCTACGAGCTGCATGCGCATTTGTTTACGCTGGAGAAGCTGGTCAAGCCCGCGCAGGAGGATTGGCGGCACTCAGGCCTGTTCATTGGCTACCACACTCAGCTCGCGATGGATGAGCTGCTGGAAGTGACGATGCGCGGATTTGCTAGGGGGCTGTCTATCGCTGAGGAATCCGAGCTGTGGCCTCGTGTAACTGAGACGCTGCACTACTTACGAGAGCAGATGTTGAAGGAAGATAAGAGCTTGAACTGCTTCTTCAAGCTGTATCACGCCTGCTGGCGGTACTGGTTGAAGCCGAATCTCGCAGAGGCGCAGCGCGAGTTGATTGAGAAAGAGCTGCAGCAGCTGGAGGCAGCAAAGACGGAGATGGGCAGCACGCTGTCCAAGCTGCCATGGACTTTTGCCCAAAGCTTGATGTACTTATACTTGGAAAAGGATGAGGCGGCGTGGGAGCTGCTTCGAAGCGCTGGCGTCCTGCTTCCGGGGCAAGCTTCACTTCTATTCGAGGCGCTCATTCAAGAGCAGGCTTGGTCGCGGTTGGCAAACTGGCTCGCAGAGCTCGGCCCGCTCCTCGGCAGCTTCCGTACGGATGAACTTGACGGCACCTATGGCGATTATTGGGGTGCTGTACTCACGCATGTGCCGGATGCGGAATCGCGCATGTGGACAACGCTTGTAGCGATGCTTCCTTATTCGCGCAAGCTCTATGAGGACGCACTTGTCGCGCACGGCAAGTGGCGCCAGTGGATCGACTACCATATGAGCTGCGGCAGAGAGCCTCTGGACTTCCGTGCTACGATGCTGAAGCCGATTGAGAAGGATGCGCCGGAGCTGCTGCTCCCCTTCTACCATCAGGCCGTGGAACGTTACGTTCTGCTCAAGAACCGCGACAGCTACAAAGCAGCGGTAAAGCTGCTGAAGCGGCTGCTCAAGTTGTACCGCAAGTTGAAGCAGGAGCCTCGTTGGGAACATTTCATTACAGCTTTTGCCGCTCGCCATAGCCGCCTTCGGGCATTGCAGGAGGAGCTGCGAAAAGGAGGGCTATTGCAGTGAGTATGGACAACAGAAAGATAGGGACAAACGTAATACTGACTGAGCATGGCGATGCGAGTAGCTATAAAGCAAACTTGAGACATAGAGACATGACAGTGATACCTCTCCGGAGAGGAGTGCAATTGCCATGAGTACGTATACGGACACGATAATTATTCAAGTGAGTTTGACCGAGCATGGCGATGCGCTCATCTATGGCGTTAGCCAAAGTGGCGGGTACGTGCCGGGGATGACGGTGAAGCAGCGGTTGTTTACTTGGCACGAGCCTTCCTTCTATGGCACCGAGCTGGAGATCGAGAAAGTACAGGAGCTGGAGCTTGTCGTCCTCCCTTCGGAGCAGGTCATTCCATTCTTCGCTGAGCGGCATTTGCTCACTCATATCGAATGGGTATGGGAAGGCGACGCGGCGAAGCTGGCGGAGGTGGCACCGCTTGTTTCCGCGAGCATCGATGCGCGCTCCATCGTTCCAAGCTTTGCTGCTTTCCGCAAAGGAAAGCTAGCGTGGACTTGGGACGAAGGAGCGCTTGAAGCCACCTCGGTGGCGAAGCTGCGGAAGGCACTGGATGTGCCCGGTAAGAACGGCGGCGGTGGTGGAAGCTGGAACAGTGGCGATGATGGCGACGGGCATGGCAAAAGCGGAAGCTGGAACAGCGGCGATGATGGCGGCTTCGCAGTTGGGCTTCGCGCGGCGTTCTCCGCAGCCGTGTTCGAGCGCCACTTTGGCAGCGAGGAAGCGGCCGCGGATTTGCGCCGCGATTATCCGCTGCTATTCGCGCGGGAGCACGGTGGCGTTGCAGCGGCGGGCATGGACGCGCGTTCATGGCTCGTCGCCATCGGCTGGAAGGCCGACACAGCGCCGTTCCGGCCGCTGCTGCAGCTGCTGGAGCCGAGCCTCGAAGAAGGCGGCGAGAGCGAAGCATGGCGCCTTCAGCTCGTGCTGCAAGATCGGCACGAGCCTTCCATGCTTGCGTCGGCGCGGCTAACGCTCGCCGGCGAAGCGCTTGGTTCGTGGCCGGCGCCATGGTCGGCGCACGTGCATGAGCGGTCCGCCGCGTGGCTATCGCAGCTGCAGGCGAATTTGCCTGCAGCGCGTCTCGCCGGCGGCGGCAGCGATTTATTGAACAGCCCGCTCGGAGATACCGAGGCGTGGCAGTTCTTGACTGAAGACAGCCAGCGCCTGCTTGCGGCTGGCTGGCAGGTGCTGCTTCCGGGCTGGTGGGAAGCAGCGAGCAAGCGCAAACCGCGCCTGCGGGCGAAAGTCCGCTCCGGCGAGGAAGAGCGCAAAGGCGGCAAAGGCGGCAGTGGCTCGCTGTTCGGACTCGACTCTCTCATTGATTTTGACTGGCGAATTGCGATTGGCGACAGCGACCTGACTGAGGCGGAATTCGCCGAGCTCATCGCCCGCGGCGAGCGGCTCGTCCGATTCCGCGGCGAATGGGTGCCGCTTGACCCGGCGCTCATTGCACAGATCCGCAGCGCGATGGCGCGGGTTAACAAGAAGAATGGCTTGTCGTTCCAAGAGGTACTTCAGTTGCATTTGCTTAGCGGTAACGGCGGCCAGTGGCCTCGGAAAGCGAATGGTGAGGAGAAGGCTTCGAATGAAGGTGAGGATGAGCGCTCCGAAGAGCAAATCCAGCTTGAAGTCGAGCTGAATGACCATTTGACGAAGCTCATAGCCCAGTTAACGCAGCAGTCCGAGTGGCCTGCGGTAGAAGTGCCTGCTAGTTTGCAGGCTGAGCTGCGCAGCTATCAGCGGGACGGCTTCGCATGGCTTGCTTTTCTGCGCCGCTTCGGGCTTGGTGCTTGCCTCGCCGATGATATGGGCCTTGGCAAAACCGTTCAGTTCATTACCTATTTACTCCATGTGAAGGAGCAAGCGGATCACGGAGGCGCGCGAGGTCCTGCCCTGCTCATCTGTCCGACTTCCGTCCTCGGCAACTGGCAGAAAGAGCTCCGCAAATTCGCGCCATCGCTGCGTATTATGCTGCATTACGGTAACAGAAGGCTCACTGGCGATCCGTTCTGTGAAGCTTCGCTTGAGGCTGACATCGTGCTCACCTCTTTCGCGACAGCCGCGCTTGATCAAGAGACGATCAGCTCCTTCCATTGGTCGGCGATCTGCCTAGATGAAGCTCAGAACATTAAGAATGCAGGAACGAAGCAATCTGTGGCTGTGCGCAGCTTCCGCGCCAAACACCGCATTGCGATGACAGGTACGCCGATCGAGAACAGGCTGTCTGAGCTGTGGTCGATCTATGATTTCATTAATCCAGGGTATCTGGGCAGCTCGCGAAGCTTCAATGAGCAGTTCGCGCAGGCGATTGAGCGGGAACACGACGAGGAGCGGACGCAGGAGCTGCAGAAGCTCGTGAAGCCATTCATGCTGCGCCGCAAGAAGAAGGATCCTTCGATCCAGCTCGACCTGCCGGATAAAAATGAGATGAAGACGTACATCCATCTCACCGCTGAGCAAGGGGCTCTCTACGATCAGACCGTCAATGAGCTGATGGAGCAAGTGTCGAAGAAGGAAGGCATTGAGCGCAAAGGTGCGATTCTCTCAGCGCTGACTCAGTTGAAGCAGCTTTGCGATCATCCGATGCTGCTGACGAAGGAAGCGATTCCTGAAGTTAGCGAAAATGGCGAGTTCGAGAGCGAGTCGCTCATCACCCGCTCCGCCAAGCTGGAGAGGCTGCTTGCGATGGTGAGGGAGCTGCGGGAGGAAGGCGAGCGGTGTTTGATTTTCACGCAGTATATTGGCATGGGGCAAATGCTGCAGCGGGTGCTGGCGCATGAACTGCAGGAGAAAGTGCTCTACTTGCACGGCGGCACGTCGAAGACGGCGCGCGACCGGATGATCGATCAGTTCCAAGCGCAGACGCTGCCAGCGGATGAACAGCCGAATATATTCATTCTTTCCATCAAAGCGGGCGGTGTCGGGCTCAATCTAACGGCGGCTAACCATGTGTTCCATTTTGACCGTTGGTGGAATCCTGCGGTTGAGAATCAGGCGACGGACCGCGCATACCGGATGGGCCAGACCCGCGATGTGCAGGTGCATAAGTTTATCTCGCTCGGCACGCTGGAGGAGCGGATTGATGAGATGCTGGTGAACAAGCAGCAGCTGAGTGACAACGTCATCACAAGCTCAGAAGGCTGGATTACCGAGCTGTCGACTGATGCGCTGAAGGACTTGTTCACGCTGCGGCGTGATATTATGGATAGTTAATTGTATAGTTGCTTGCATAGGGAAGGCCGCCTCGATGGGTGCCTCCCAAGTGTCCGAGAAAGAGGTCATTAAGGCTTCCTCTCGGGCACTTTTTTGTTGTTAACGGTAGCTGGTTTACTGGACCTCTTCACTCTACCTTAATCTCAAAATAATACTCCGCACTCCCTTGGTCCAGAAACCATTCGCAGTGGATGCTGTACTCGTAGATGCCCTTAGCCTTCGGGACGTAGTACGAATCACCTTCGAACCCTTTGCTCATGTTGATCAACGTCAGCTCCTTGATCCGCTCCGGCGCTTCGATTTGGATTTGCGAGCCGCCTTTCGCTACGACTGGCTCCATCTGTGCGATTGAGGCATCTACGCTTTGGCAGCTTGCAGTATCCGCTCCTGCTGGTTTGCACCAAGTGTAGCCGCCAAGCTTCACCTTCATCGGAACCCCTTCCACGGAAACAGCCGGCATCGGTGGTTCGCCCTCTTTGATCCACTGAGCCTGCACCGTTTGTGCTTGCTTCTCAGTCTGTTCCTCTATGCCGTAGTTCCCCACAATATAGCCTCCATAAAACGCACAGCCGAGCATAATCAAAATAATGAATGCCATTAACCCTCTCTCACGCATCATCGTCCCCCCTTGCCACCAAAGACGGCGAAGGCGCGGGTAAGGTTGCAAGCCTCAAAGAGGTGACGGGTTGGCGACCTCTCGCTCATGCTGCAATATCCAATCAAGCTCCACATTTCACTTCAAACCGTGCACCTTCCACCCATTCGCCGCGTTCGAAGTCTCTTCCTCTCACGAGCACCCGGTCTGCGTACACCTCAACATAGAAGCCCTGGCTGCCGTCCTTATGCTCATCCTCATCAGTCCATAAGTAAGCAACCGATGCTGCGTTGAACATCGCCGGTAGCGCGCCGCCACCATCGAAATACGTATGCGGAGCATCAAGCTCCCAGTGTGTGTGTCCGGTAAACATGATGGCTTGCCGATGCTTCGCCAGCGCCGCTTTCAGCTCCTCGTCCTGTGTAACGCCGTACCAGTTCTGCGCCTCCAAGGAGCCCGCCACCGTATTTTTGAGCGGTTGATGCAGGAAGACGAATACCGGCTTATCCGGTGCAGCCGCTTCACCGAGCTTGGTGTCAAGCCAAGACAGCTGCTCATCCGACAGCGTACAGTACAGACCAATACCCTCTTCGGTCCCGAGAAATATAAAATGATACCCGTGAACCCAGTGATCATGGTACATGCCTGTCATCCCTGTCTGCGACATGAAGAGAGGAATGCACCGCTGCCAATCGTCGCAGATATCGTGGTTACCGCTGGTCACGAACAGTGGCGGCAGCCCTACCTGATTGCTCTGCCAAATCCGTCGAAACGTCTCATACTCCACCAACTCGCCGCTATCCGTCACATCGCCAGCATGCATAATACCGCTGCTCTCCGGCGCATTCGCCGCAATATCCTTTAGCGCACGGTCCAAATTCCGATTATGCTCATGCTCCATGTCTGCCACAATATGCGTATCCGTGATGACCTGGAACGACAGCAGCAGCTTATCATCTCTACTATTCACCCTACTTATCCCCCTCCGTTGCTTGTGACTTTGAGCCCGATCACTCCGACTAGAATGACACCGATCCACAGAACCGAAGAAATCGGAAGCCGTTCATCAAAAATAAAATAGCCCGCCAACGTAATCAGCACGATGCCGACACCCGACCATACGGCGTACACGACACTCACCTGCAAATAGCCGAGCGCATAGTTAATGAGCGTGAAGCTCGCAGCATAACAGACGAACATGAGCACCGACGGAACCAATTTCGTGAAGCTTTCGGACAGCTTCATGGAGATCGTCCCCGACAATTCAAGTGCAATCGCAATCGCTAGTAATATCCAGCCCATCTTCGCCTCACCTTTCATCCGCGTCATGAGCGAACCTCAGCTCATCATAGGTAATAATGATAGCGTCCGCATCAGGTAGCTTGGATGCAGCAGCAGCCCCACTCGTTGGAGCGATGCCGATCGCAACTGCCGCTCCGGCTAGATCAGCCATGCGCATGTCGCCATTCGTATCGCCAATGACCGCCGCCTCCGAGGGCTGAATATCCAGCTCGCGGCAAGCGAGCAAAGCCATATCCGGGAACGGCTTGCCCCGCTCCACGCGGTCCGTCCCAATGATAGCGTCGAAATAGGAGTCTAGTCCGAGCCACTTCAGATGCTTCACCGCGGGGGCTGTTTCATCTGCCGTCACGACGGCTAGCTTCAGCCCTTGCTCGCGGCACTGCGCCAGAAACTCGACTACGCCAGGCAACGCTTTGGATGCACGTGCGGCTTCAAGCTGCTGATCCGCATGCTGTCTGCATTGCTGCACGGCGATCTTCGCCTCCGCCCAAGACATACCTGCCAGATATCCCTGCCATGCCAGGATGGCAGCCAAATCCTCGATTGTGCCCATCGCGAGCGGGCCGTTCCGGTCATAATCGACAATAGCATCGCCATCTTGGCGCGTGCCCCAGAGCGTTGCAATGTCTGCGCTAATAGGCGGCAGTTCTCGTGCCTTCAGTTGATTCGCAAATTCGGCAAACATATGCTCGCTCCACTTGCCCCATGTATAAATGAAATCGATGAGCGTTCCGTCCTTATCGAACAGAATCGCCTTTATCGGATAGGTTACACCTGCTGCTGTTAAATTCGCCACACCATTTCCCTCCTCTTTTCACTAACTATAAGCGAAGGAACATCCAACATTCAATATTTTTTTAATACATTAGGTTTTAATTCGTTAAATCGTGATATTATATGTGAATTCAATATTTATTGAACGTTAGTCTCAAGGTGACTGCCATTCTTCTTATTGGTTTGGTATAATTCCATTTAATTGAACGGTTTCGTGAGGGGCGGTATAAGATGAAGAAAGCGACTTCGGGGAAAATGAAAGAGCCTAGCTCAAAGCGCGAGGAAATTCGGGCACAGGTCATTGATGCGATTGCCCAGACGATGGACTTATATGGGGTTAATTATTCATTCGGTCAATTATATGGCATCCTATTCTTCGAGGATCGGCCGATGACGCTCGATGAGATGCAAGGCAGCATGAATATGAGCAAGAGCAACATGAGCTATGCCGTCCGTTCATTGATGGATTCCAAGATGGTGTCCAAGCTAGGCGAGAAAGCCGATCGCAAAGACCTCTACACGGCGGAAACCGACTTCTTCAAAGCATTTCAGCTATTCTTCGCCTCGAAGCTGCAGCGGGAGATTGATGTGATGAAGACCGCGATTGAGCCAGTCATTGAGCCGTTGTCGGAGACGATTCTTGCACTTGAGACGAGCGAAGAGGAGCGGAAGCTGTGCTTACAGGACTTGCACAAACTCCGGCACGCCGTCCGCTATTACGAATGGCTGCAGCAGTTCGTGGACAAGCTGCAGGAAGGTCAGTTCTTTGATGGTAAGCAAATCGGGGACGATTAAGAGCACAACATCGTAGGATAACTGATCTCTGAGAGTCTGATTTCCGAACTCTCGGAGCTGAACTGCGGCTGTTTTGGGACTGAGAGTCGCGTTTCTCGACTCTCAGTGTTCCAAACCATCATTTTGGCGGGGCTTGGGGCTCTGAGAGTCGGATTTCCGAACTCTCGGAGCTGAACTGCGGCTGTTTACGGACTGAGAGTCGTCTTTCTCGACTCTCAGAGTTGCAAGCCATCATTTTGGCGGGGCTTGGGGCTCTGAGAGTCGGATCTACTCCCCCGCCGTTTTGCGCCCCTAATACGCCATTTTCCGCTCGAACGCTTGCAGGTCCATCTCACCTTTAATGAAGAGACGCTTCAGCAGATACGGATTCTGCTTCGATGTTGTCATGCCATCATCGAATGTGAATGCATACGTATAGCCGCTTTCAGCCACAATATCTACTGTCTCTGCACTGCGCAGTCCGTACGGATATGCAATGACATTCGCTGGCACCGGCAGATGCTTCTCGAGGTCTTGCTTGGAGCCGGCAATTTCTTCACGCTGTCCCTTCGCCTTATGCAGCGGCAAATAAGGATGCGTTCGCGTATGCGACATAATGTCCCACCCCGCACGGTACAGCTCCCCCGCTTCGCTCCAATTCATATAACTGCCCCCGCCAACCCAGCTAGTAACGAGGAACTCCGTCGCTGTAAACCCATATTTACTTAAAATCGGATAAGCATTCGTGAAGTTGTCGCGATAGCCGTCGTCGAACGTGATGAGCACCATCTTGCCGTTATTCTTCAGCTTGCCCTTCATGAGCTGGTCGAATTGCTCTAAGCTGATGCTTCGGTAGCCATGCTCGTGTAGCGAATTCATCTGAGCCTGGAACGTTTCCGTGCTGACGATATATTCACCCTTCTTCGCGTTCGTTATCGAATGGTAGCAGAGCACCGGAATTTGAACCTCATCGGCGGAGCTGATCGAGGCTACGGCTACCGCCTTCTTGAAGACGAGCAGCTGGTCGACTGTTATGGTAAGCGTTGCGAGCATAAACATGCCGATTGCAAGCGATAGATATAGTTTTGTTTTGCGCAAATGCACTCGGAAGCACCTCTTCGTTCATACTAAATATCATTAAACATAACCAAACCACACTACTTATAAAATAAACCATTCAAAATCATAGTGGTCTATGTTACGATACATTACATAACTACTAGATTGAATGGAGTGAAGATCATAATGAAATTGAAATTGAAACGTACCTCTTCCATGATGCTGCGAGCTGCATTGCCAGCGGCATTGCTCGCTCTCACGGTCGCACAACCGGCTTTTGCCGCACCGAAGAAAACAGAGCTGCTCGTATCCGCAGCAGCAAGCCTTAAAGATAGTCTTGCAGTTATTGAGAAAAGCTATGAAGCGAGCCATCCAACGATCGATCTCGTCTTCAATCTTGGCGCATCCGGCACCCTGCAGAAGCAAATCGAGCAAGGCGCTCCAGCCGACCTGTTCATCTCTGCGGGTCAGAAACAGATGGACGCGCTTGTAAAAGAGAAATTGATTAGCCGCAGCACGACTTTGCTGTATAATGAGCTTGTTATGGTTGTACCTACTAATTCCCATAAAGCATTCACGACAGTGAAACAGCTGACGGACAAAGATATCAAGAACATCGCGATCGGACAGCCAGAATCCGTACCAGCCGGTCAATACGCGAAGGATACACTAACGACGCGCAAAGTGTGGGATTCGCTGCAATCCAAGCTGATTTACGCGAAGGATGTTCGCCAAGTGCTTACGTATGTGGAAACAGGCAACGTAGATGCAGGCTTCGTCTATAAGACGGACGCGCTTACGTCGAAGAAAGTAAAGATTGCGCTGCGCATCATTCCAGGCGTGCATAAGCCAATCGTTTATCCTGCAGGTATCGTTGCTGAAACGAAGCATGCCAAGGAAGCTGCAGACTTCTACGCTTACTTGCAATCGAACGCTTCCGATGCGGTATTCGCGAAGTACGGCTTCAAACTGTCATAATCTATCTCTTAGGATGATCATTTATGGATTGGCCTACGTTCTTTGAACCGATAAAGCTATCGATTCAAATTTCGCTCATTGCGAGCATCGTCATGCTGCTGCTCTCCTCCATTATCGCATGGCGGATGGCGAAAGCCCGTTTCTTCGGCAAAAGCATACTTGATGCGCTGTTCATGCTCCCGCTCGTGCTGCCGCCGACGGTCATCGGCTTCCTGCTGCTCGTTGCGCTTGGGCGCAGAAGCTGGCCCGGGAAGCTGTATGAAGCGTTGTTTGGCGGACCGATTATTTTCACATGGGAATCTGCTGTTATTGCAGCGGTTGTGGTCGCCTTCCCGCTTGCTTATCGTACAATGAAAGCTGGCTTCGAGGGAATAGACCCCGCACTGGAAAATTCGGCAAGGGTGTACGGCGCCTCGGAATGGCAGGTATTCCGGTACATTACGTTCCCTCTCGCCTTCCGATCGGTCACAACCGGCTACATTCTCGGCTTTGCTCGTGGGCTCGGTGAATTCGGCGCTACGCTGATGATTGCGGGCAACATTCCCGGCCGGACGCAGACGATTCCGACAGCGATCTATGTCGCGATGGACGGCGGAAGCATGAAGCTCGCTTGGGCTTGGGCCGGCTCCATGGTGCTGCTGTCGTTTATTATGCTGCTTGCGGTGAATCGAATCACGAAAGAATAGCTAAAGATAATGGAGAATGCCCTTCGCGCCGCGGTAGTTGACCGCAGCTTGCGAAGGGCATTGTTGTGTTAATAGCAGGTTATGTGTCTAGCAGCACACGGCCTGTCTCGGACAGATCGTAGCCTTGAATCGTACGCAGTTCGTTCTTGAAGGCGTCCGACTGAATCGTATGCAGCACGGTCTCGATCCACTTCATATTGTCCGGGCGCTTCAGCATGACAAGATCGTATCGCTCCTCGATCAGCGGAATGAAGTCAATGCCGCCAACAATGTTCGCAGCCTTCTGGATGCCGATGCCGACATCAGCTATATTGGCGGCGATTTTGCCAGCAACGGCGAGATGACTGTGCTCGACATCGGCGTAGCCGAGCAGACTGCCGGCTGCGATTCGGTGCAATCGCAGCTGCTCATCGAGCAGTACGCGCGCGCCTGATCCTTGCTCGCGGTTCACGAGCTTCAGCCCTGGCTTGCTCAGATCGCTCCAGCCATGCAGCTGCTTCGGATTTCCCTGCCGTACATAGAAACCAGCGGAACGCGTCAGCAGATGGACGACGACGATCGGCAGACCGACCAATAGCCGCCGAATGTACGGCAGATTGTACGTATTCGTATCGCCATCAAGCAGATGCGTGCTGACAATGTCGGACTCGCCTTTATACATGGAGATCAGGCTGTCAATGCTACCGACGAACGAACGCAGCGGACGTATGCCTGGCAGCTGCTTCTCGATATGCTTGCTCAGAATGTCGAGGCTGACATCGTGGCCGGTAATGACGAGCGGCCTTTCGGGCGATGCTGCATGTGGAGGTTGGATAGTGGTTGCCGCAGTCGCCCGCTCCAGTTGCTGTTGCTGCTGAAACGGCGTTACGGCGATGCCTCTGGCGCGTTGCTTGTATGCTTCAATATCCGATGCATCGACACGGATCTGTTTGCCTACGCGGTATGAAGGCAGCTCGCCTTTCTTAATGAGATCGTATACGGTGAGCTTTGATATTTTTAGAAGCTTCGCTATTTCTTCGGTCGTATAAGACGTATCGCTAGACATGGACACCTCTCGCATTCTAAGTAAGTTGCTCGTTCCCTCCATTATAGCAGAGCCGATTTGTAGAAAGCACGAATCACCCATTCATTTTCCAAAATGATACGCCTCTGCACGCCTTGTCTCCTCTGACGCAAAGGTAGTATGATGGTACAGCACTTAAAGCATCTACAACTAGAAAGATAGGGCACATATGAAAATTAAAGATTGGGATTTAAACTTAAAAATCCGCCTCGGCGGTGAAGCGGCATTCAATGTCATCTTCTGGACCTTCTTTCCGTTCTTATCGATCTATTTCTCCGATCAATTCGGCAAAGGCTGGACGGGCACCTTGCTCGTCATATCGCAGCTGTTGAGCGTCTTCGCGAACCTGCTTGGCGGTTACTGTGCGGACAGATTCGGCCGTAAGCGTATGATGGTACTCGCCGCATTCGGACAAGCCCTCGGCTACGGTCTCTTCTCGCTCGCCGCGTCGCCACTCTTATCGATGCCGTCTATCGGTTTCATCGGCTTCACGATCGCAAGCTTCTTCGGCGCAATCTACTGGCCTGCCAGTCAAGCGATGGTCTCCGACGTCGTCGAAGAGAAACATCAAGCGAGCGTCTTCGCCATCTTCTATACTGCGGCCAATGTCGCCGTCGTTATCGGTCCGCTGATTGGCTCGCTCACCTATACGGAAAATCCGTACCCGGTTCTGGCAGCAGCAGCGGCAGTGTGCGCGATTCTCGCGTTCGTGATGAACGCACGGTTACACGAGTCACGTCCAGCTCGAGTGGCAGAACGCTCGCAGGCCAAGGAAGGCCAGCCGTGGTACAAGGTCATCGGTACACAGCTGCGCGATTATCGCGTCATCGCAACAGACCGCGTGTTCCTGTTGTTTACTATCGCAGGCATCCTGTTGTCGCAAACGTTCATGCAGCTTGATCTACTGTTCCCGGTCTTCCTGAAGGAAACGGTGAAGCTCTCAACGATATTCTCGTTTGGCGACTGGAATCTGCAGGTGACCGGACAGCAGCTCTTCGGCATCATCGTCTCGGAAAACGGACTGTTCGTCGCACTATTTACCGTCGTCATTACGAAGTGGATTACAAGCTTCCGCGACCGTTATGTCTTCATCGGCGGTGCTGTGCTCTATGCTGCCGGCATCTATATGTTCGGCTTGATGTCCTCGTTCTGGGGCTTCACGCTAGCAATCGCTGTCTTCACCATTGCCGAGCTCATGTCGGCGGGGCCGCAGCAGGCGTTTGTTTCGCGGCTAGCGCCTGAGCATATGCGCGGGCAATATTTTGCCGCAGCGAGTCTCCGCTATACGGTCGGACGCACCATTGCGCCGCTGACCATTCCGCTGACTAGCTGGATCGGCTTCCCGTGGACGTTCGGCTTGCTCGCACTGCTCGCGATCGCATCCGCGTTCATCTACAACGTCATGTTTAACCGCTTCGACCAGCATTCCGTGCCGATGAATGAAGCGGCGTAAGCGCAGAAAGAAAGCCCACACCTTCGATGGTTGTGGGCTTTTTTGCGCGCCTTCTAAATCACTAGCTATTCTCCAAGTGAAAGAGCTCCTCCAGTACGTACCAAAGCCGCTCTGTATCCCGGTCGCCGCCAGGGCACATCGTCCATTGGGCAATCGTCGTGGAAAATATCATTCATACACAGCTCATACGTGCCGGCCGCCCCAGCATCAAGAGCGGGCCATGCTTGCAGCAGCGTGCTCAACGCCTCACTCCAGATGCTGCAGATCCGATCCGCCAGCTCATCCGCCGCCTGCTCCAACGTCAATCATTTCAGTCCGCGATGGGTAATGAACCTTAACTCCATTTATATTTAATGCATCTTCCGGCTGTGCTGCTCTGCCATTCTTACTGCGGCTTTCAAGCAGACTCTTCGCCCTTACGAGAAGGACAGACGGGCTATACGGTTTCGTCACATTGTCATCAGCGACCAGCTCAAACCCAAGTTCATCGACGCGGACTGATGGGGACATCAGAGGACTTGCGGATACGGCGGCACACCGACCATCCGTGCAGCTCCGGCAGCATAATATCCAGCACGATTAGATCTACTTCTCTTGAAACAGAACCAGAGCAGCCTTCCCCTCCGCTGCCTCCAGTACCATATAGCCTTCAATCCTTACTTATCTCACGCAATACGGCCTCGTCTTCGACGATCAACATCGTTTTCATTCTAGATGCTCCGGTTTCGCTTTCGTTCTAGAATCAGTGTATCAAACCTGGCAGATGAATCAAAAAAGAATGGTAACATCCAGTGTACGACATACGCATGAAGAACAAGTCCAGCTGAGATGAAGATGAGATAAAGATTGTCTGCAAATCCAAATGACGAAAAAAGCTTCTCACAAGTTCGGCGAACTCGTGAGAAGCTTCTGATTCTAACAATGTAACCGCGCTACCGCCATGCAGCCTCACCCCTCAACATGAAACCGCCCATATCGCGCAGCTCGTTGCCATTCATCATATGCCCCCGGATTATTCGGCGTAATGTCGTATCCTGTGGGGCCTCCGACCAATCCGTATATAAACGCCAGTCGAAGATGCGCTCGAGACCTGCCTTGCCGCTGCTAGGAACGGGATACAGCATAAATGATCCGTCAAGAAAACGAACAATATTTGACGAAGGCGCAAGCAGATGTTTGAACTGCGAATCCAGCAGCCATGAGTTGCACACATAGGCACAGAAATTCTCTTCGGCGAAATAGCGTGAGAAGAATTGCTCCGCATCCCGGACTGAATCGTTGCATGCCGCCGGATCGAGCTTACCGTCTGCAGCAATATGAATATCAAGCACCGCATCCCCATCGCGCAGCACCATTTCCCAATCGGTCGATTGCGAAATGGTCAGCTGTTCCTGATGCGCGTACCCTTCCGGTGATATAAGGTGTCCCTGAATCAGAGAATCGTTAATGACTAGCTCTGATAGCCAGACACCCTCGGCATCATACCTGCCGCTCGTACCGTCAAGCAAGCCGTCGCTTCGGAAGCGAAGTCCCGCTTCAGCAAGTACAATCGTCTCGCGTGTTTCCTTGTGACGCAGCACAACCATATGACCGTTCCAGCGGCTTCGGCAAAACTGAAGGCGCCCGAGTCGGAACAAGTGAAAGTTCAAATGATTATGCAGCCACAATATGTCTGTCCCCCAGGTGCCATGCTTGCGGTAATACTCCTCCATCCAAAGCTTGAGATCGCTGAGCGTATCGATCAGCACCTTCTCCGGAATATCCCTTAGCTTATACAACTCCTTAAGCTGCCGCACGCCGCTTATCAGCACGAGCGGAATGATCAGTGCAGTCATCTCTCCGAGCCGTGACACCCAGTCTGATGGATCGGTACTGCCCCGACTCTCTACGGTTCCGGCAGCCGGAAATAATATCTCTCGCCCTTCATTAGCCAGATTCCGCCATTTCGGATCTGCCTCAACTTTGGCTGCAGCAGCCTGAAGAGTCAGCAGTGCATCCGCCGGAAGCCTCAGCCAATTATTCGCATAAAGCAGCTCACTTTCTTGCAAAAAGCATACCGTGTCCGACATTCCCTTGGACTCCTTCGCTATTATTCCTCGTACTTATCCTCATGGATCGCATCCAGCTCGTACGCGCTCACCGGCGCAGGCTCCCGATTAATCCACTTGCCCTTCGTAAAGTCCGGAATCGCCACGGGCATGCTGCCTAGTGCGACCGATTCCTCAGACAACGCCGTAATCGACATCCAGACGGCTGTATCGTATACGTCGATAGGTGTCTGGGTTCCATTGCGTACACTTTCAATGAAGGCTCGCAGCACGAGGTAATCCATCCCGCCATGACCGCCGCGCACACCTTGCGCCAAGTATTGCTTCCACAGCGGGTGCTCGTACGCTTCGCGATAGCTATCGAATGACTCCCACTTGTGATTCTCGCTGCGCCCTTCAATGTGTATAGAATTGTTGTCCTCCATCCAAAGCCCCTTCGTCCCTTGCACACGGCCCGCTCTCGAGTAAGGCCGTGGAAGTGTCGTATCATGAATGATTTGGATGGTCTCGCCGCCAGCACATTTGATCATTGTCGTTACAATATCACCTTGAGCAAACTCAAGCTTCGCCTTGGTATCATTCTCACCAAATTGATTCGTAGCCCATTGCTTGATGCCGCGCGCTTTGGAGGACATGGATGTAAGCATGAGGAGACGGTTACCGCGGTTAATGTTAAATGTTTTGGAAATAGGTCCGAGCCCGTGAATGGGGTACAATTCTCCATTTCGATGCAGGTAATTATGGAAGCGGCCATGCTTATTCTCTATGCCCATAGCCACCTCTTCGCGGAGGTCATGCTCGTAACCACATTGCCCATGAATGAGCTCGCCCAGTAATCCTTGCTTCACTATATTCATAACTGCGAGCTCATCACGGCCGTAGCAACAATTCTCAAGGAGCATACAAGGCATACCGGTTTCCTCGGAAGTGCGAACCAGCTCCCAGCACTCCTGGGTCGAAGCGGCGCCTCCCACTTCAATCCCGGCATATTTACCAGCCCTCATCGCCGCGATGGCAATCTCTGCGTGTGTTACCCATGTGGTTGCAATGATGACCCCTTCAATATCCTCTCGCGCCAATAGCATCTTATAATCGGAGTAAGCCTCTGCCAGCGTACGTCCCGATTCCCGAATACACTTAAGCGCACCTTCAACACGCTCCTCATATAAATCGCAGACGGCGACAACGCTCACATCTTCCATGTCGAGCAACGATTGCATTAGTCCTGTACCTCGTCCGCCCAAACCGATAACGGCCAAATTAACGCTTTTTCGATCCATTCCCATGAATGCCATCCTCCACTCTTTAGTAACCTCTCGTTTAAGTTCTACATACGCACTCTTTCAGTCTTCTCTGTTTAAAGAGAGAGGGGTGAACTCCAGCACCCGCGCCGAACGGGGAGCCAGTTCCTCCAGCGTAAATTGCTGCAGATGCTCCCCATAATCTTCACCGTTCCAATAATCCACGATTCGCCCCGGCTCATCCAGCTGCACGCTCAGCGAAATCGGATCATTCTCCCAATTAAAGAGACAAATGAGTTGTCGGTCTGTCTCCTTGATGATGCCGATGCGAAACCGGTCATCCTCAAACCTTGCCGCAGCATGATTGGCAGCCACTGCTTTACGCAGAATAGCGGCATTGTCCGCGGACATGCTTGTCAAATCGTCACCGGACAGCACCATACCCCCGGATGCGACGATATACGCCATATGGAATTGAAATTCCTGCTCCGTTACCGGCTCGATGCCTGTCGCGACTGCCTGCTCTGCATCAGCTTCCGGGAAACGGTTCTCAAGAACTATACAATCCGGATCATTAATCCATAGCCGTTGATGCTGCCAATTGCGGCAGAAACATTCCGCAGCGAGACTCGCAAACGTCGGCCAGTTCCGATCGATATCGCCGGTGACCCGCATGCCGTGAACGGTGCCAAGCGAAGGCCACATCGGAGCGTTACAGCCAAGCAGGAAGCTGTCACTACCCGCACCTTCGAACACCGCCTGCATGCCTAGCCGGTACGCCTCTGTCTTCGTCGCCTGCCTGTTATACCGAAGACCTCCGGGAAGCGCGCCCCATATGTTGGCATCGAGCTTGAAGTAGCGGCAGCCCCACTCCTCGCGCATCGTCTTAAACACATGGCGCAAGTAGCCTCGGGCTTCAGGATGGGTTCCATCCAGCATATACCAGGGGCCATTGCGCCAACCGCCGAACGAGATCGTATCAGATGCCAGCGGACCTCCATCTTGAGCGTCCTGGACAAACCAATCGGGATGATCGCGTAATAATGAGGAGTTACGCTCCGCAATAAACGGCGCCACCCATATTGCCGGCTCTGAGCCGGACGCTCGTATTTGCCGGCATAATCCTTGCATATTACCGAAAGAGCGGCCCGGCGTTAACCAATCACCCATATACGCCTGATAGCCGTCATCAATCTGGATATATTGTAATTTCGGCACTGTCTGACCGATGACGTTTAGATTCCGGTAGATATCTTCCTCCGTTACTTGGGGTCCGAACCAATACCAAGAGCACCAACCATTCGGTACGGATGCAACGAGAAGCGGAGGATGATTGGCTGCAATTAGGCCGGCATAATATTCCAGAAGTTCCTCTCGTTGTCCACCAGGCAGAATGACGAGCTGCTCTAGTTCCCAGGATTCGCCTGGTTCGATGACGAGTCCTTCACCGTTCAGCACGATTTCGAAGTGACCATCAGCCAGTCGTATTTCTCCAGTAAAACGCTTACAAGAAGAGAAGCCGATGAGCGTGCAATCATCTGAATTCGGCGACAACAGGACCATATTATACACGGTAAAATAACCTTCAGCCGTCTGCAACCGGTAATGAAGGTGATCGTCGTAGCCTCCGATGAGCTCCGGATTACCAATCGTCCCGCCATATTGCGACAGCATGCTATAGCCCTCTCCATAAAATTTCGCAGCTTCAGTGTAGTGCCATGCTCCTTTGAACAACACCATTTCATTCACCGCTTGCGGCCGTTTGCCTGCATTGATAAGTCTTGAAGAGGCTTTAACGCCTTCCCATTCGACGATAATGCGCAGCGTGTCATCCGGATCAATAGTTCCATCCTGAGCCCGCACAAAGCTAGTTGCCTTCCGGATAAATTCCGGTATTTGGATCATGCTTACATCGCTCCCCTCTGTTCCATAGTACCACTGCAACTACCCCTATAAAGTACAAGAGCCGTCAATCCATTGGTTTGTTTGTATCTCTACAAAACAAGCCAAAGGTAACGACTCCATAAGTTTAGTTATACACTAGGACTAACCAACTGTCTTTCGAGCTTGTTCTCATTTCTATGGAACATTAAATTATGTCCATTGTCCGTCGTATCGAAAATATGGAAATTGTTGTTCGATATTTTTACATAAACATGATCACCTGAAGCTATTTTCGATTCGTTCCCGGTTAGAAAACGCAGCATTTTATCAAGTTTCTGCTGAGGATCGATCGCTTTCACCAACTTGACGCTGCCAAGATTCTCAACGAAGTCAACTTTCAAAGGAATGGCTTCTTCATCCGTCGAATCCGTCAATAAGATATCGTGAGGTCTGATACCCAGCATCACATTCTTACCGAGGTGTTTGGCCTCCAGACGGTACACTTCAGGAATACGGTAGCTGAAACCCTTTGTCGTGATCATTTGCCTTCCACCCTGCTCCTCGATTTTCCCCTCAATTAGATTCATTGGAGGGTTTCCTAGAAAGCTGGCTACAAATAGATTAACGGGATGATTAAATAGCTCGTCAGGCGGAGCGTACTGCTGGATCTTGCCGTCATTCAGAATAGCGACGCGATCGGAAATCGCGAGTGCCTCCTCTTGGTCATGCGTCACGATAATCGTAGTGACCCCGAGTTCACGCTGCAGCTTACGGATTTCATCGCGCACATCCAGCTTCAGACGTGCGTCCAAATTAGACATCGGCTCGTCAAGGAGCAGAATCTCGGGACCTTTAGCCAAGGCACGCGCCATGGCGACCCGTTGCTGCTGACCTCCGGACAACTGCGACGGCTTACGATCAAGGAGATGATCGATCTGCACAATACGGCTGATTTCATTTGCACGCTCGTACGCTTTCGCTTTCGGCATTTTTCGCTCCCGCAGCGGGAAGGCAACATTGTCGCGAACGGTCATATGCGGATATAGCGCATAGGATTGAAAGACCATCCCGATGTTTCTGTCCTTCGGCTCAACATGATTGACGAGCCGGTCGCCGAAATAAATTTCGCCGGAGGTCGGCTTCAGAAGTCCTGCGAGCATCATGAGCGTCGTCGTCTTACCGCAGCCGGAAGGACCTAACAGCGCGACAAATTCACCTTTGCGGATTTCCAAATCAAGACCGTCTACGGCTCGTCCGCTTTCTTTTTTGTTATCGTAGGATTTGACGATATTTTTCAGAGTAATCATGACTGCTTTGCTCCTCCTAAGTTAACCTTCATGAAAACTTTCTGGGTAAATATATAGAACAGAATAATTGGCAGCGTGTAGAACAAGCCGATTGCAGTAATTAAGCCGTAGTTAACGATTTGCTGTTCTTTCAAGACGAGTTTAGCTAGATACCCGGCTAGCGTTAGCATATCATCATTAAAAATAAGGAGCTTGAACAGGAACCACTCCCCATATGCGCCAAGGAAGGCAAACACCGATATGGCCCCAATTCCGGAAGATACGTAAGGAACGAGTACTTTGCGGAACGCACCGAACCGAGTAGATCCGTCTACCATTGCCGCCCATTCAATATCCCATGGCACGTCATCAAAAAATCCTTTCATAATATAAATCAAACCCGGAAGCGAGCCCGTCGTCGCCACCAACATAACGCCAAGGTATGTGTTGACAAGCCCCAATTTCACAAGGATAAAGAATGTAGCAATAATCAGCGTGATTCCAGGAAATGAACGCATTAGAAACAGGAATTTCAAAGATGCGCGTTTGCCTTTAAAGTCGAGCCTTGAGAACGCATATGCCGTCGGCACTGCAATCCCTGTTTCGATGACGACAATTAACAAGGAATAAACGATCGTATTCCGGATGATCGGCCAAATGACCGGCAGCTTTACACCTGCATATTCAACCGGCTTCATAACAAAGGAAAAATTAGCCAGGGAGAACTCCCCTGTTGTGAAGTTCATTGTCGCCGCGAGAAAGTACCATACAATCATGGTGACAATTGGAATTGTAAAGAGCGTCATATAGGTATGCACGAGCATTTTCTTAAGTGAGCTGGTGGACATAAGTAATCACCTTTAGTCTGCTGAATTTAGTCTTCAATGCGAGAAGGCTTGATCATCTGATCGAAGTCGAACAGACGAATCAGGGCCATCGTCAGTACAAAGGAAATGAACACTACAATCAGTGACACTGCTGCGCCGTAACCGTAATACTTCAGTTGGAACGCTTGTTGGAAGGCATATAACGATAATGTCGTCGTATCTCTCATCGGCCCTCCATCCGTAAGCAGCAAAATGAAGAAATACGAAGAAACGAAGCCGATCAGATCCGAAATCGTAATATACATCAGCGGCCATTTAAGTGTCGGCAAAATGATCTTAGTAATGACTGACTTTTCACTTGCACCATCGACGCGCGCCGCCTTGTATAAGTCCTCGGGAATCGAATTAATGGCCGCGGACAACAGAATCATGCCACCCGAAACCGATGAAACGATCGTCGCCAATATGACAATTGCCATAGCACCTTTCGTAAAAAACGACACCGGTTCCGAAATCATCCCCATACTATGGAGAAATCGGTTGATCAGTCCATCTTCTGTAGGATCGAACAAATACTTCCAAAAGGTAACATACACGACTGAGGGCATAATACTGGGAATAAGCCACAGCACCCTGTATACGACCGCTGATATTTTGCCTTTAAGAAAATATTGAGTTGCAACTGCGATAATCAGAGCAAAGACCAACGAAATCGATAAAGACAGTACTGCAAAAACGGCCGTATTGCCCAAAACCATAGGAAGATTGTAATCCGTAAAAATTCTGCGAAAATTCGTTATCCCCACGAAATGCGGCTTCATTGAAGCGTTTAAATCCGTGAAGGCCATCCCAATCGTAATGATAGCAGGTACAATAAAAAACACGAACACCAGTAAGGAAAAGGGCAAAATAAATAAATAGGGATAGATGACTTTTCTGAAAGGTTTCTTGTAGGTAGTTGCAACCATGAGCTAGGCAAACCTCCGACCGTATACGAATTTCGTAATTGAGAAAAGCGTTCTAATTAGGGTTAGAGCGCCTCTCTCTGATTAAAATGACTACTCAATCTTCACACGATCACTAGGTACGTTTTGTTTTACATCCTTTGTAAAGATGTCGAGCGCTTGAGCAGCATCCTTACCTTTGGTCAGAATCGAGTCAACGCCTAACGTATAGGCTTTAATAAAAGTCGCATAATCAGGGAGCGCTGGGCGTGTTTTTGTGAATTCAACCATATACGCATGATCTTTATAGAAGGGCATTTCTTTGAAACGCGGGTCTTCTTGAGCTTCAGGCGTAACCGGCAGCTTGCCGCTCTTAAGTGTGTGGTTAACTTGAAGATCCGGATCCAGCACATGCTCGATTAGACGCTGTACATAAGGCATTTTATCGTCCTCAACCTTTGAGCCCACGAAAATCATGGCAGGGTTACTGTACGAAACAGGACTACCGCCTTTCTCTGCAGATGGAACCGGAATCCAAACGACGTTTTCACTAAACCATTGGTTATAGCCTTGAACATCATTTTGCATGCCGTTTGCTTCACGCATCATCCCGTAGAACTCTGTACGGGCAAATTGAGCGAAAACTTCGCCTTTTACGAACATAGGAGCCGTTTTTTCTGTATCCAGATCACCGATATTCTCTGCAATAACGCCGCGATCCTTGGCATCCGCCCAGAAGGAGTATACGTTCTTTGCGTCTGGTGTCAGCTCAAGCATATTGTTGCTCGCATCATAGTTATTGAAGCCAAATGCATAGTTGAAGCCTTCGAATCGCTTATCTTCTACCGCGAAGCCCATTTTTACAAGCTTTTTGCTTTTTGCTTGTTCCGCTAGGCCAACCAAGTCCTCAAACGTGAAATCACCTTTATCTACGTTCGCCTTCAAACCGTCGATTTGCTCTGGCGACCAGCCCAAACCTTGTAGTGCCTTGCGGCTTATAAACACGGGAGAAGCATCCATATCTTGAATTGCGCCGTAATAATGTCCGTCGTATTTCATAATGTCTACGTAAGATTCAGGCACACTTTTGAAAACCTCGGAATCGCCAACCCAATCGATATCACGTATGATTCCTGCATCGCGTTCCCAACCAATGTCTACGCTGGAGTTAATAAAGATGTCCGCTGTTTTGCCTGCTTGAGCTTGCAGCACCAGCTCTTCGTCGTCGATGCCTGGCCACCAATCAATTTTAATTGCTGCATTCTCAGACTCGAGTTCTTTGTTTAAGCGCTTTTCGGCTTCAATAAAGTTATCTTTGCGTGCTCCCCACGTGTTCTCCCGCACCGAGATCGTAATTACCTTTTTCTCAGCGCTGTTCGTAGCTTTCGCGTTATTCGCGTTGTTGGAGCTACTCGCAGTTTCCGCGTTATTCGAGGATGAGTCACCACAACCCGCAATAATTCCAGTACCTAATACCATTGCCATTGCAATGCCAGCAAACTTTTTCATCGTTATTCCTCCCAATATATCTTTGAAATGTATTCAAATCATTGAAGTCATTCGATGCTTACAGAAGCTCGTCTATAAATACTGGGTTGGACCAGGCCGTGTTTCCTTCGAAGTCCACGCATTCCACACGAACAAACTTCATGCCGGAGTCGAGAAGGAACGATCCGCTGGTAATTGGAGCAGCGTCCTCGTTGTACAGCGTACGCCCGTTGAATGGCTCGGTAATGAATTTAATGAATTTGACGGGCGAGCATTCAACTTTGAGATAGCCGTTCTCAACTCGCAAATCCTGAATCTCGGGCCCGCTTGAGGAGTAGTATCGTCCGGCTTTCAAAGCATCAATGATGTCCTCCTGGTTCAGGCGATTCGCCTCTACCGAGATCCATCCGCCGAAAAATTCCGAGATTGCACTATCAAAGGAGCCACGGTGTGCATCGTCCGCTGCGATCCCGAATACTTTGCGCCCATTGCTGAGCAAGTAATCCCAGTGCCGCAAGCCGTAGCCGACAGCTTCGTCCATCTCGGACTGATGATTATAGATTTCGATGGCAAAATAGCGGTGCAGCTGGAGCAGATCCTCAGGCTTGTTGCGCGACCATGTGGGGTGATTGAGGATGACGAGATTGCCTCTGTCAATCATTTCATCGATTAATTCTTGAATCGTGTGAAGCCCGGCGTAATCCGGTTTGGCATGCTCTTCGTCATGGGCGAATTCATGATCCGAGCCTAGTGTCCGATCCAGCAAGCCATGAATGTGGTACTGCTGCCCCGTCTCTTTCCAGCTCATCTCGCATGCCATTTCGTAACCGCTAAGCATGATGAAGTTCTCCTCATCATACGCTGCCGATTTCCAGTAGATTTCGTGATCGCTCAAGCACATGAAATGATAGCCTTTGTTTTTGTATGCGCTTACTACTGTCTCGGTCTCGTATTGACCGTCGCTTCTGGTTGAGTGGGTGTGAAGATTTCCTTTGTACTTCTTTTTACCGCCATTCAAATAGATTACGGATTGCACGTTGTGTTATCGCTCCTTCTATTTCAGCAAGTCTTCGACGAACACAGGGTTCGTCCATGCAACGTTTCCTTCGAAATCGACACATTCCACACGGATATAGATCATATCCTCTTCAATGGTAGCAGTTGCACTCGTGAGCGGTTTACCTGTAGCAAAGTTGCCGTAGAACGGGCCGCGCTGCGGGAATGCCTTGAACATGATGAATTTGCAAGGAGAACATTCAATTCGCAATTCTCCGTTCTCGACGCGCAGATCGAACACCTCAGGCCCTGAGCTGGAGTAGAACTGTCCTTGCTTCAGGCTGCGGATTACCTCCGTCTGAGCGAGCGCATCCGCCTGTACTTGAATCCAACCTCCGCCATACTCCGGGATGGCCCAATCCGGCTGGTGAGTATGTGAGTCGTCGGCGGCGATGCCGAAGACGCGCTTGCCATTTTGCAAAGCGTGATCCCAATAAGCTGTGCCGTAGGAGCTTGCGGTCGACCATTCGGTAGAGTGATTGTAAATTTCGACTGCAAAAAAGCCGTCGTACTTCACCATGTCCTCGAATCGTGTCAGATGCCATTCTGGATGGTTAAAGACGACGAGATTGCCGCGGTCTCGCAGCTCATCGATCAATAGCTGCGGGGAATGATCTCCGATCCATGGCACTGGTACAGGGAATGCATGCAGATGGGGATATCGCTCTTCTCGCGGCTCGACGGTAGGATCGTCCAGCACGCCGAAGTGATAGCCTGGATTCTTATCTGGTACTTGGTTCAGCTCTCCCCGCTCGGTGCCTGGGAGGGTAATGAAATCGGTCGTATCAAATTCAGTCGTACGCGTGTAAACATCATGATCACTGAGGGAAATAAAGTGATAACCCTTCGCCTTAAAGACGTTGACGACCTCGTCTGCAGGTAATCGACCGTCCGACCAAGTCGTGTGCAGGTGGAGATTGCCTTTGTACATTGGTTTTTCTCGATTTAACAATATGATATCCTTCATGACATCTCCCCATTGACTTTGTGTTGTTTTAAGTGGTTATCCATAAGTTACATCATTTGTTAAGCGTTTTCAACATCTATTTTAAACCAAATTCAAATAAAACCACAAGAATCCAAAAATATCGCGCATTTTACAGAATGAAATTAGATAATAACAACACAAAGCACAATAAAACAGTTGAAACCACAATACGTTTGGAATATACTATTTACGAATTATTTATTTATCTTCCGCAATGAACGAGATAACGAGAGACACTATCGTTCTGATCAATAAATGTACGAAAGTAAATGGCGATTAACAAGAATGAATCATAGAAATACAATAAATTAATGGTTTAGAGCTTGATTCTGTAAAAATGTGATTTTAGTTGTCAGTAGGAGATCTATTAAAGGAGGTGAAAATACTATTGTGATCTGGATAGCCATTAGTCTTGTATTATGTTCAGGTTTCGCACATGCAGTGTGGAATTTATTCACAAAAAGAAGTTTAGACAAGGCTGCCTTCTTATGGGCGATTCTCGTTCCAAGCGAACTTATTCTCGTCCCATTACTTGTTCATCGTCTTTGGGTCACGCCATTGCCATTGTTGGCTTATGGATTGATATTGTTATCTATGATTATTCAAGGCGTGTACGGTAAATTGTTGTCGTTGGCCTACCAAGTAGGAGACTTGTCCCAGTTGTACCCGTTGATGAGAGGAACTGCGACATTGCTCGTTCCGTTGATCGGCATTGCTTTTTTAGGGGAGTCATTGTCTGGATGGGGCTGGCTTGGTCTCGGCAGCATGATTGTGAGTTTTGTACTATTAAGCGGATGGTCGTTTAAAAACCGACTATTGTCAGATTCTCGCAAACCATTATTGCTTGCGTTCGGCGTTGGACTTTGTACGACTGCTTACGTTTTTATCGATAAACTTATATTGGACTACATATCACCTATGGAACTGCTTAGCGTCGGCAATTTGGGCTGCCTGCTGGCATTAACCCCACATGTTCTGCGAACAAAGCAGTTGAAACAGGAAGTGGTACGAAATGGGAAAATCATTACGCTTGGTGCAATCTTGTCCCCTGGTTCTTATTTGTTGTTTTTGTATGCTTTAAACGTTGCACCTATGGCGCATATTTCACCCATACGCGAAATCGGCACTGTATTTGCGACATTTCTTGGCGTCGTCGTATTACGTGAGAATCAAGGAACGAAACGCATTGTTGCTTCGATTACGATCGCATCGGCTATTTTGCTCATTGCCATCTTAGGTTGAAGCCAATATCCGATAGACATGAAAAAGATCGCCAAGCTGCCTGTCCAAACAGGTAGCTGAGGCGATCTTTTTATTTGTGTGACTTTATCAATTACTCGTTAGTGGTCAGCCATTTAAGCTTCTCCTCAGCAAGCCTCGGCTTCCACTCTTTGGGAAGCGGTTGATCGCAAACAATGCAAAATGCAGGACTCCATTGGATGCGATGCATATAGCGTTTTCCAAGCTTGGAATGATCGGTCAAAATAATAGTCTCTGTTGCATGTGCGATTGCTTTTCGCGAAATCGCCGCCTTTCCATCATCCAGGCAGGTTAAACCAGCCTCAGCATCTATCCCATCAACAGAAATAAACGCTTTATCGACATAGTAATGGTCTAATTGCTCTTCTGCTACGGGTCCTGTTGAGCGCGCATGCTTCGCATTGATTTCCCCGCCCAACCATAAGATGCGACCATCATAGAGATCGTTGATGGCGCGCTCCATCAACAGGGATACAACCAGCCACGAATTCGTAATAATGGTTAGACCGCTTTTGGTCAAATGGGGAATGATGGCCATAGGCGTTGTTCCCTCATCCAGAAACAATACTTCTCCGTCTTTCACAAGTCCCGCTGCAATTTGCCCTATGCGGTTCTTTTCTTCCTTGTGCAGTTCCAATCGGGTTATATGTGGTTGTTCTTCCCGGTCATAATTCTTAATGGCACCGCCATACACTTTGCGCAGCAATCCCTCCTGCTCCAGATCATCCAGATAGCGACGTATCGACTCCTTGGACACGTTAAGCATGTTGGCCAAGTCGACCGATATGACTTTGCCGTACTCCTCTAGCAATTCAAGGATGCGTTGTTTGCGTTCTTCTCCAACTAGAGACAATGAGGTGACTTCCTTTCTACTATTGGATACATTACCACAAAAACAATATACCAAAGTTTAACTCTGTTAAGAAGTGATTATGAAAAAGAAGCCGAGCATTAGCTGCCCGACTTCTTGATACTCACTTAGCTGCACGTGAACGTTTCTATAGTGCGGAACCCTCCTCATGTCCATACACACCTCTGTCATATATACCGACTCGCGACGCGGTAAAGCATAGAAACCGTGCCGTTTGACCAAGTCCATCGCGTATAGCGAAGTACACGAAGGCATCGGAATCACTGTAAAGCGTAAGTCCCGCTTCCTCTCCCCTGCTTTTCGGATCAAACACCAACTTCGTTACAACTTCAAAACCATAAACCGTTCGGTGTAAGTTAATCGGCTGCAAATATGATGTATCTATGAAAACAACGACAAACATTTAACGATAGCAACTGGTCTCTTATGGGGAAAATGATCGGGCGATAGCGTTCTCGCAGGAGCTGTGGATGACTGCTCGGCTGAACAGCGCGAGGCTTGCTGGAGCTCGGGTACATTTCCAATAAAAATGAAGAAACGAGAATGGCTCGTCGAGCAGCGGGAGCTGTTGCAGCCAAATTTTTTATTATACATCTCATTATGAGAGGCACGGGGTGGATGCGGACTTTTCGCGGATCACATGATGGTCGCCGAACCTTACGCCTATATCCTTTGTTAACTGTTGTATGCCAGGCAAGTCCGCTGTGCATTGATGAGCCGCTCTGTCGCACGCCATCCGGCGCACCGCTGAATATATGCGCATGAACTGCGCCCGCAGCCTGCCGTTGCAGAAGCGCGAAATAAGCCCAGCTTACTTTAGCCGGACTTTTCATGAAGTGATGGGCGTTCCGCCGCTGACCTACTTGAACAATCAGCGCATTGAACCCTCGAAGCCAATCAAGCAAATTGCGCTCGAGGTCGGCTTCGGGGTTTGCCGCATTTGGAGGGAATAAGCTCACCTGAATCCGTTACATTTTCACAGCTGCCATCTTCACGGCAATAAGGTCATAACGATCCGTTAGCGGCGGAGGGGTCGACGGAACTTTCGCTCAGTCACCAGCTATTCTCATAATGAAAAAGCTCCTCCAGTACACACCAAAGCCGCTCTGCGTCTGGCTTTTCTGTCCATGGCTCGAAATGTGGCTCCATCACCTCGCCCCAATTTAAAGGTGAATTTTTAGTCGAAAGTTGTCCAATTCGAGCTTGCTCGACCTGAGATGGCAGCTCTTGATAGGAGAAGATATACCTCCCGAAGCTGCCAATCGTATAATATTTGTTAAAAAGCCGTGGCTTCTCTTCTTGCAGTTGGTAGTGCAAGAAGACGTAGCTGCTGTATTTGTCTGGCTTTAATCTCGCCAAGCTGCCGACTCGCTGCTCCGCACGATACCCCGGGCGTCTCCAGGGCACATCGTCCATCGGGCAATCGTCGTGGAAAATATCATTCATGCGCATCTCGTAGGTTCCCGCCGCCTCACCTTCAAGGGCAGGCCAAGCCTGCAACAGCGCGGTCAGTGCCACATTCCAAATGCAACCGATCTGCTTTTCTCGCCCATCCGCTGCTTGCTCTAAGTATGTAAACAGATAACTGCCTTCGCGGAACACGCTGTACACCAGTGCGCCTTGCTTGTGCAAGCGGACCTGCAATTGCTCCCGCTGCTCTTTCAACTCCTGAACGAACGCCTCTTCCATGCCTGGCTTCAGCGCTGACACCCACATGAACCGCTCGATATTTTGCCTCATCGTCGTTATCACGCCGCCTTTGCTTAATGGAGTAAACTCACGCAAATAAGGACGGAGTATCCGCAAAAAGTGACAGCACCCGCTCGTGATCCTCTGGCGCGAGCCCCACTCCGTCGCAATACGAAGCGTTCGCATGCAGTGAGCGACTGGAGGCCGTGCCCGTCAGCGTCACATGGATGTCTGGGTTCTGCATGCTGAATCGCATGCCCGGCTCGATGAGTCCTTTCGGCTCAGAGCGGCGCAGAAACGCCAGCTTCTCCATCCGTTTCGCCGCTTCGGTACGCATGTCTTCACCGAGAAACTTGGCCGGAGATTCGGCGAGCAGCCCCATGCCGAGCACGCTGCCATTAATAATGGCGATATCGTTCGCTCTTGCCAGCGGGATGATCTCATTCGCCGCAGAATAATCGAGCAGCATGTAGCGGGCATAAAATTGTATCGCATCGAAGGCCCCTGTTTCCATGTAACGCTTCAGTAGAGGCAGATCACGGGTTGTGACGCCGAGGAAGCGGATTTTGCCCTGCTCCTTCAGCTTCAGCAATGCCGGAATCGCCTCATTAATAATGAGCTCATACGGCTGTTTTTCCACATCATGCAGCTGCAGCAGATCGACGTAATCGGTCTGTAACCGCTTCAAACTCTCTTCGGCCGAACGGATGACATTCTCATAATTGTAGGCAAAATCGTACCGGACCGCTTTTGTCGCCAGCACTACTTTGTCCCTGCGTCCGCCTGTGAGTGCCCTGCCGATTCGTTCCTCCGACTTGCCGAGTCCGTAGAGCGGTGCCGTGTCGATGAAGTTAATGCCGAGGTCGAGCGACTCATGTACGACCCGTTCAATTTCCGCCTCATCAATATCCCGGAAATCGCCTCCAATCGGCGCGCCTCCGAGGCCTAGCTTGGATACGCGAAGTCCCGTTCTGCCAAACGTCGTATATTCCATTGCTGCACATCCCCTTTCTAATAATGATAGTTCAGTCCGAATATATCGTTTTTGTTATTTCCCAGTACACAAACTCAATATATACTATTGATAAAAGGAAGAGGATACCTCGATTTTGCGAACGATATCAATATTTTGCGAAAAGGGGACAATGGCCATGTATGATGCGCATTTTACCGCCAGGCCTGATTTCGATCGTTTCCACGGCTTCCCGCTTGGCATTGGGCATATCCAAGGCGAGCCCGAGCATTCCGTGGGCGGTACGACCTATCAGCCGAGCTTCTACAATGTTCATTTCGTTGTAAGAGGCACAGGATGGATCCAGACCGAGCATGGCACGGCCCAGCTAAAGCCTGGAATGGGGTTTCTCTATGGCGGTCATCCGCAGTTCTTCGGCACGAACGGCGATGATCCATGGGAGGTGTGGTGGATCTATTTCGCTGGCGAAGGCATGAGCCCTCTGCTGGCGGACAAAGCGTTGCGTGATGTATGGGCATTCTCGTACGGGGAAAATGATCGGGTAATGGCGCTCGTGCAGGAGCTGTGGACGACTGCCAGGCTGAACAACGCGAGGCAATTCCCGAAGCAAGCCGCTCTGCTGTATGAGCTTATGCTGGAGCTGCTGCTCCACACCTCCGATCTAAACACCTCCGGTGAGCGAAGCTTATCGCACAGCATCCGGCGAGCTGCCGAATATATGCGCATGAACTGCTCCCGTAGACTACCGTTGCAGAAGCTTGCGGACCTATGCGAAATAAGCCCGGCTTATTTCAGCCGGACTTTTCATGAAGAGATGGGCATTCCGCCGCTGACCTATTTGAACAATCAGCGAATCGAACTGTCGAAGCAGATGCTGATGGCCACCGCAAAGCCGGTCAAGCAAATCGCGCTCGAGGTCGGCTTCTCGCAGCCGAGCTATTTCATCGAGCGATTCCGCATCGCCGAAGGCGTGACGCCGACGGTGTTCCGTGAGGGAGCGGTGCGGAAGAAGGAGGGTTAGGGCGAGCAGCCGGGGCCGACTGCGGTCGATTACGGCGGAGCGGTGCATGGTCGCGACCGACTGCGGCCGATTGTTTCCAAATAACGATTCTGAGTTTCGTTAGACGTCCATGAGCGGCCCAGATAACCAACCGCAAAACAAAAAGCGCCCCAAAAGGAGCGCTTCATCTCACCTACTATTAGCCCTGCGGCACAATTACATACCGCGAAGCTTCCTCAGCCGCGCCTGCATGCTCGCCTTGAATGGCCCAGCCATGCGATAAGACGGACGCGAGGCGTTCCTTCTGCGAAAGCGTCAGCTCCGCAATGACCGACTCATTGCCCGCATCGAGCACGAGCTCCGGCTCCAGCTTGTACGCAATATGAATCCAGCTGCGAATGCCGCGGATCGTATTGTACTTGATCTGATATCCTGTACGCACCGCCGCTTCGAATGTCTCCGAAGCTTGCGTCGCGAATGCGGTTAGCTCCTCGTAATTGAACTGATACATGCTCGTGTCTTCCTTCGGCAGCTCACCTTGCTTCGTGCGCTGGATGATCTCGTCATCCGACCAGCCGAGCACACGTAGAGATTCCATCAACAGCGCATCCCACTGGGAGAGCTTCACTCGTTCTTCCACTTCCGTCATCGTCCTAGTCCCTCCTAATCCAATGCTACAAAATGTCCCGGGCTCACTTCGCGCAAGTCCGGAATCGCCGCGCCAGCTTCTCTGACCCATTCTACCCGCTCTCTCACAACGTGAGGGTCGGGTACCGGAATGGAAGATAGCAGCGCCTTCGTATACGGGTGAAGCGGATTGTCGTACAGCTCATCGCTTGGCGCTACCTCGACGAGGCGGCCGCCATACATAACGCCGATGCGGTCAGAAATATGCCGCACCATCGACAGATCATGTGCGATGAACAGGTAGGTCAGACCAAATTCGCTCTGTAAATCTTCAAGCATGTTAATGACCTGCGCCTGCACGGATACGTCGAGTGCAGAGATCGGCTCATCACAGACGACAAAATCCGGCCGCACGGACAACGCCCGCGCAATGCTGATCCGCTGCCGCTGCCCGCCGCTGAATTCATGCGGGAAGCGGTACAGGTGCTCGCGCTTTAAGCCCACTCGCTCCAACAGTGACGCGACGAACTCCTTGCGTTGCTCACCACGCTGCAAGCCGTGGATATCCATCGGCTCCCCGATGAGCTCAAGCACATTCATCCCCGGATTGAGCGATGAGTACGGATCTTGGAAGATGGACTGAATGCGGCTGCGGAACGGCTTCAGCTCACGCTCGCCTAGCGAGGACAGATTATGTCCATCAAAGTGTACTTCACCCGATGTATAGTCATAGAGCCGAAGCAGACAGCGACCAACGGTAGACTTGCCGCTACCGGATTCACCGACGAGACCGAACGTCTCACCGCGCTTAATCTGGAAGCTGACGCCATCAACGGCTTTCAGCACCTCCGTCGACCGTCCCCAAATATCTCGGCCCTTCGTAAAATGCTTCTTCAAATTGCGTACATCAACCAGCCATTCATGCTCGCTCATTATGAAGCACCTCCTCTCCACCTTCTGCTAACCAGCACATATATCGGTGGCTCGGCGATACTTCCGTCACCTTCGGCAGCGCCGCGCATTGCGACATTGCATGCGGGCAGCGCTCCATGAACGGGCAGCCTGGCGGCGGATCGAGCAAGTTCGGAGGCGTGCCGTCAATTGGCACGAGCCTTTCCTTGAAGCCGCTCTCCCGTTTCGGCAGGGAGCGAAGCAAGCCCTGCGTATACGGATGCTTCGAACGATAGAAGATGTCCTCTACCGTGCCTTCCTCCATCACCATGCCGCCGTACATAACGACGACGCGGCTGCACACCTGCGCCACAACGCCAAGATCGTGCGTGATCAGCGCAACTGCTGTGTTCGAGCGCTCCTTGAGCTGCCTCAGCAAATCCAGAATTTGCGCCTGAATCGTCACATCGAGTGCAGTCGTCGGCTCATCCGCAATGAGCAGCTCAGGCTGGCAGGAGAGCGCCATCGCGATCATAACGCGCTGACGCATGCCGCCGCTGAACTCATGCGGATACTGATTCACGCGCCGCTCCGGCTCCGGAATGCCAACTTGACGCAGCATTTCAATGGCTTCGCGCAGCGCCGCCGATTGCCCAAGACCACGGTGGCGGCGAATGACCTCCACCATCTGATTGCCGATTCTCTGAACGGGATTCAGCGCCGTCATCGGGTCCTGAAACACCATTGCAATCTGGTTGCCGCGCAGCTTGCGCCAATCCTTCTCCGACAGGCGCGACAACGACTCGCCGCGGAACTTTATATCACCCTCGACCATCTTGCCCGGTGGAGGTGTGAGCGCCATGAGCGCTTTGGCCGTGACGCTTTTGCCGCTGCCGGATTCACCAACGATGCCGACCGTCTCGCCTGCATCAATATGAAAACTTACGCCGCGAACCGCTTGATTCTCGCCATCGCGGGTAAAGAACGATACTTTCAAATTATCGACGGACAAGAGCCGTTCTGCCATCTGTGTTCACTCCTTTATGTCCACCGTTTAGCTTAGCGCCGGTTCAGCTTCGGCTCGAAGCCGATACGAAGAATATCACCGAGCACGTTGAAACTCAGAACCGTTAACAATATAAATAAACCTGGGAAAACCGCCAAGTAAGGCGCGTTTCCGAGAAAACCCTGCGCATTATTCAGCATGCTGCCCCACGTTGCTTTCGGCAGCTGCACCCCGAAGCCGAGGAAGCTAAGGGAAGATTCCAGCATAATTGCGGAGCCAACCATATTCGATGAGCCAACGATGATAACAGGCATCAGGTTCGGCAGAATATGCTTGATGATAATACCAAGCGAGCTCTGACCGGAAGCTCTCGCATAGAGCACAAACTCCCGTTCCTTCACGCTCATCGTCTCTGCTCTAATAATTCGAGCAATGCTCATCCACATTAATAATGCAATAATGACAACGATGCCGCTTACGCTAGGCTTCAAGAATATGCTGAGCAAGAGCAGCAATAGGAACGAAGGGATCGACATGAACACTTCGACTGCCCGCATGAGCACGTTGTCTATCCATCCGCCGAAGTAGCCGCTGACAACGCCAATAACGACGCCGATCGTTGTTGCGAGCAGCATGGAAGTTACTCCGACCATCAGCGATACACGGCCGCCATAGAGTGCACGCGAGAAATAATCACGACCATAATCATCAGTGCCAAACCAATGTGCTGCACCGGGCTTCTGCAGACGCTCAAGTACATTCAATTTATTGGGGTCATACGGAGATAAGAAAGCCAATGCGGCACCTACCGCGAAGATAGCAAGAATAATGACGGCCGCAATACCCCATTTATTCGAAAACAGCTCGTTTCGTACATTTCTCCATTTGGTGCGATTCATGAGGTCACCTCGTCTGTTTGATTCTTGGATCAGCTACGCTGTACAGCAGGTCGGCAGCCAGATTTCCGATCATGAGCATAAAGGCAGAAAATAGCGTAACGCCCATTATAATCGGATAATCCATCCCCTTCGCAGCGGTCACCGTGAGTGAGCCAATTCCCGGCCAAGTGAATACGGTCTCCGTAACAATCGCACCGGCGACAAGCTCAGCGAGCGAGAGCCCAAGAAGCGTAATGACAGGCAGCAGCACGTGCTTCGTCACATGCCGGAACAGAATCGCAAATTGATTCGAGCCGAACGCATATTGGATTTGCACATAATCTTCTTTCAATTGGCCAATCGTACTGGAACGAATATAACGCACATAGCTGGACAGGAAGCTGATCGCCAGAACCGAGCAAGGCAGAATGCCGTGCTTAATGACATCAAGCGCCGAATCCTTGCCAATCGTGTGCATTCCCATACTTGGCAGCCAGCCGAATTTAACGGCGAAGAAATACATAAACAGAATGCCCAGCCAGAATAGCGGCACCGAAATTCCGATATAGGCAAGTAAATTAACGAGCTTGTCTACCCAGCGGTTCCGATATGCGCCAGCGAGCATCCCGAGTGGTATCGCAAGCACTACAGCAAGGGCAATCGAAGTGCCCATAAGGCCCGCGGTAGCAGGCAAACGCTCCAGAATTTGATCCATAACCGGCTTATGATTGACGAGGGAATACCCTAAATTTCCAGTCAAGCATTCCTTCAGCCAGTGGAAGTATTGAACATAAGCCGGCTGATCAAGCCCTAGGTTATGCCGGATGCGTTCAATATCGTCCGCGTGCATGCTCGGTGTAACAAAGTTAAGCACCGGATCGCCCGGCGCCATCTTAATCATAGCAAAGCAGACAATCGATACGAAAAACAGCATCGGTATCGTCTGCAGCAAACGTCTGGCGATGAGTTGTCTCATTCGTGAAGTCTCCCTGCTTTGTGTAGCAAAAAATAAGCTGGTGTCACCCAGCTTATTTTTTGAAATTTTTCTTATTTAAAGTACAGTTTTGCTGGATCTTCAAAGATTACGACTGGCTTCAGAACCGCTTCGTCTACACCGCCAAATTGCTTGTCGAATGCAACGATTGTCTTCGTGTAGCCGATTGGGTAAATTGCAGCATCACCTGCGATAATTTCTTGAATCTTCTTGTACACGTCACCGCGCTTCGTTGTATCAGCTTCAGTCGAGCCTTGTTTCCACAAGCCGTCAGCTTCTGCATTTCCGTAGTGGAAGGAGTTGTACGAGCCGTTTGTTGTGTACAGCACGCTGTATGCATCAGGGTCAGAGCCCATAATATATCCGCCTACAAACAGATCGAAGTCAGTTGCTTTCGGATCGTAAGCTTTCGCGCCGAATGCGGATGAATCCAAGCTTTGTACTTCAACGTCAATGCCGATTTCTTTCAGCTTCTGTTGCGTGTACAGGGAAATGGCTTCTTGCACTTTGTTGCCGCTCGTCACGATGAAGCGCAGCTTCAGGTTGCTAACGCCAGCCGTTTGCAGAAGCTCTTTCGCTTTGGCAACGTCGTTATCAAACGTTGGTACATCATTCGTGTGGTACAGTGTATCAGGTGTCAGGACCGAGTGAGCCGGATCTGCATAGTCTGCGGAAGCATATGCAGCTTGGATGACCTCTTCACGGTTCAGAGCATAGCCAATTGCTTGACGAACTTCTTTCTTCTTCAGCACGCCAATGTCGCTGTTCTCGTTGAATGCAAGGTAGGACAGACGGCCTTCAGCGTATGGCAGAATATCGAACTTGCCAGTACCTTCAATCGTCGAAACGTCTTGCGGATCCAGGTATTTCACGTTAATCTCGCCGTTCTGAAGGGCAAGGTTAGCGGCATTCGTGTCTTTTGCAACACGGTACGTGATGGAATCAAGGTGCGGCTTGCCTTCGAAATAGTTATCGAAGCGCTCAAGCGTTACATACTCGCCTGTTTTGTACTCTTTGAACTTGAACGGGCCGGAACCAACTGGCGTCGCGTTCTTCGTGCTCTTCTGAATATCTGCTTCTTTCTCGAAAATATGCTTCGGAATCGGCGTCAGCTGAACAAGTGTTGCTTCGAAAGCCGGGTTTACTTGCGGTAGCTTGAATTCTACCGTAAGATCGTCAACTTTCGTTACTTGAACCTGCTTATCTCCGAATACGAGGTAATCGCGGAAGAAGCTGTTCTGGTTCTTGTCGAGAATTTTATCGAATGTGAAGACAACGTCATCAGCAGTCAACGGCTCTCCGTCGTGCCAAGTAAGGCCGCTCTTCAGCTTCAATGTGTAAGTGAGGTTATCAGCAGATGGCGTCAGGCTGTCTGCCAAGTAGAATGTTTTCTTACCGTTATTGATTTGGAACAGCGGTGCGTAAAGCGCTTGGTCAATCGTCAAGCTAACGCGGTCGCCGGCATAGATTGGGTTAAGTACATCAGGGTCAGCAGCTACAGCAATAATTAGGTTGCCGCCGTCTTTCGGCTGCGAAGCGTCAGTCGATGTGTCCGTCGCTGCGTCACCGTTGTTTGCAGTTCCAGTGTTCGTTACATTCGAGCCTTTATTCGAATTCTCAGTCGAATTATTGTTCGCTGAATTTCCGCCGCACGCGCTAATTACGAGTGTTAATACGGCTAAAACAATTACTACGGATAAACTTCTTTTTCTAATCATGCTGTCAGCCCCTTCAAAAATGATGCGTGTTATTTTGTTAATTTGAATTATACATCGGAATACTCGGAATTACAATAACCTACTGAAACATTTCACTAGATTCATAGTTTATCTACTAAATTATACTCGAATCGTCCCAAATAAAAAAGCAGTCGCATCCCTTGAAAGCATTGGGATACGACCGCTTTATAAAAATGTTCATATGATTAACAAATCATTACCGGTTATTGCGGTAATAAGGCTTGTCCGTGTGATATCCATCATTGTCCGTTGCACCGGATTTGACCTGATCAGTCGTGCTCGTCACTTCATTGTCTGTACCCGAATCAGTGCCCGTGTCTGTGTCTGAACCTGTGTCGCCACCGACGTTCCCATCAGAACCATTGTCTGTGTCTGTCTCGCTGTCTCCACTCAGAACATGACGCGCCGTAACGAATGTACGATCCCACACGCTTCCTTTAAAATCAGAAATCGTCACGCCGACGCCGACACGATACGTCTGCAGCAGCTTGCCGTTGCCGATGTAGAGGCTTACGTGATTGATTTTGCCGTCTTTGTTCGTGTCCGTGAACACGAGGTCGCCAGGCTGCAGATCCGCTTTCTTCACTGGCGTACCGACCAGCGCTTGCTGTCTGGACGAACGAGGCAGGTCGATGCCGTTCTCTTTAAAGATATATTGCATGAACGACGAGCAATCGAATGCGCTCGTAATGCCGGATTTAGCGCCGAATTTATATTGCACGCCTAGATATTGTTCGCCTGTCGCAATGATGTTATCCACCAAGCTTGTGCCTGTCGCAGCTTCTTTAGAGACTGTTGCCGTCGTTGTAGTCGTCTTGGAGGTTGTCGCTGCGTGCGTTGTCCCCGGTGCTGTGAGCATGCTACCACCAATCGCTACGAATACACCCAGCGTAATACCGATCATTTTAGCATTGAAACGTTTATTGTTAGTCGTTGTTTTCATGTGTAAGTTCCTCCTGATGTCTGAATTTGTAGGTTAGGAATTTAATCGCTCGTGTTGTTGTCTTCGCTTGCCTAGAACACTATAACACAGCGAAAACTCCCACTATTTTTCAATGAGCACCGCGTCCTTAGGCCACTCACCGTTATCGCTCCTTTCTGAGAAAATGATGAGAAAAAATTAATGAAACGCATATTGACGCCAACGCGAAAGCAGTACCTGTATATTCACGGAAAAGTACTTTATAATGAGGTACGAAAGATTCGCTTACAGCTAAGAAGGTGAAACCATGTTCCGCAAGTTCCGTAAATTCCGAGTTGGGCTCGCGCAGAAAATGATTCTCGGCTATGTCGTCATTATTTTGCTACCGACACTGCTCATTGGCTCGTTGTATTATAAACAGCTTCATAATAATGCCGTGAAGGATTACGCCACGAACCGTGAATATCTCATTCAGCAGGTTGGCTCCACCTTCCTGATGAACTTAAGCCAGATCGAGATGATTCACGACATGTTCCAGACGAACCGCACACTGAGCGGCTTGCTCTCCGGCAACTATACAACGGCGTCCGAGCAGGTATACGTCTACTTGAAGGATCTCGTGCCGCTGTTCTCCTTCTATAAGAATAGCTCGACGTACATTGACCGAATCCGTGTCTACAAAATGAACCCGAAGGTGCTGGACCTCGGAGCCAGCATCGTTGACAGCGCCAGCACCATTGCTCCCGAAGTGGACAAGCTGAAGCTTGGCGAAGGCTATTGGTTGCAACAGATCGTCGATAAGAGCTCGGATGCGCTGCAGCTAACGTATTATAAGAAGCTGTATAATGAGGATTTCACGCAAGAGATCGGCATTCTGGAGATTCGCCTCAAGCGTAATTTCGTCAGTAGCCTGCTCCATTCGAACGATCCGAGCGGCGCGAATGCGCATTATTTCTATGTCACTGACAAGAGCAACGTGCTCGGCACCAATCTTTTCACGGTCTCCAAGCCTGACATGCCGCTCACCGCAGGCGATCAGGAGCAAATCTTCTCCTCGATTAAGATGCCGAGGCCTTATCAGTACTTCGAAGCATCTGGCGGTGAGCTGCTGATGAACAAATTCCAGGTGCCGAAGATGTCGGCGACTATTATGGCGCTTACGCCAACGGACGAGCTCTTCCAACGTACGAATAGTCTCGTGAGGTGGTATGTGCTTGTCATTGCAGCACTGCTCGTCATTCTATCCGGCGCTTACTTCGTCACCTTCTCTACGGTCGTTCAGCGTATTCTGAAGCTTGGACGACACATGCGCACGAACTTGCTCGCACGCTACGATGAAGACCGCGGCAGCGATGAGATCGCCTTCCTCGTCTCGTCGTATAACACGATGATTACGCGCAATGACGAGCTGATGAGCAAGATCGACATCTCTCAGCTAAGACAGAAGGAAGCGGCATACTTGGCTCTTCAAGCGCAGATCAATCCACATTTTATCTATAACGGGCTTGAAGCGATCCGGATGGCTGCCGAGGAAAACGAGGACCCTGACGTGGCGAAGATGCTCTACGCGCTCGGACAGTCGATCCGTTACAGCTTATCGCGAAGCAGTCATGCAACATTGAAGGACGAGCTATCGCATATTCGCAGTTATTTGGAAATCTACAAGGTGCGTATGGAGGAGCGACTGCAGTACGATATCATCGTTCGGGATCAAGCGCTGCTCCTGCGGGAGTGCCCACGATTTATTATTCAGCCGCTCGTCGAAAATGCAGTCATTCATGGCATTTCGAAGCGCAGCAAAACCGGGGTGCTGCAGATTGAAGCATGGCTCGAAGGCGAGCTTGCCATCGTCGAAATTCGTGACAATGGCGTCGGCATGACACCGGAGCAGCTAGAGATGCTGAGGCGCACGCTAGATGGCGAGATTAGGCCGCAAGAATCCGAGAAGTCCGGCGGCATCGGGGTCATGAACGTGCATGAACGCATGATCAGCAAATTCGGGCAAGCCTACGGGCTAAGGATTACAAGTGAGCTCGGGGAAGGGACGACCGTTGCCTTGTACATCCCGAGAAAGGGGGAATCATAATGAGGCTGTTAATTGTAGAAGATGAAGCGCCGATTCTGAGGGGGTTGCTGCGTAAAGTGAAGGCGCTTGACCTGCCGTTTCATGAAATTGCAGGAGTCTCAAGCGCAGAGGAAGCGCTAGAGGATTTGCGCCAGCATCCGGCGGACCTCGTCATGACGGACATTAATATGCCGCAGATGAACGGACTGGAGTTCATTCAAGCCGCCCAGAACGAAGATCTATGCGGCAGATTCATCATTCTGACTGGCTATGATGATTTCTCTTATGCCCGAAGCGCGCTGCGCTTGAAGGTCATCGATTATTTATTGAAGCCGATTAACGATGAACAGCTCGGCGAGCTGCTCACGAAGATTGGCGAGCAAATTCAAGCAGAGCTTGATCTGCAAAGCGACCATGAGGATGAAGCGGAAGTAGAGCTGAACGAAGACAGCTTCCCTGCCGAAATGGATAAGCCGGATGCCGGCAAGCAAATGCTCGAGTATATAGAGGCGAATTATCAGACCGATCTATCGCTTGGCTCCGTAGCAGAGCAGGTCGGCCTCCATCCGAACTATGTCAGCTACCTCTTCAAGAAAGAGACCGGCATGAACGTTCTCGCGTATATCCATCAGCTGCGGGTTGTGAAAGCGAAGGAGCTCATCGTGAAACGTCCGAATTTGCCGCTGAGCGAGGTAGCGGTTCTGACCGGCTTCGAGAATCCGCGGCACTTCTATAAGGTGTTCAAGAAGCATACCGGCATGACCCCGCGCCAGTTCGGGGAGTATAGCCAATCAAATCCTTCTTGATTGTTATACGCCAGTCCAATGTGGACACGGCTAATCGCGGCTAACGGATCCAGATGACCTTATTGGCTCCAAAATAGCGCTTCTAAATAATGTAACGGACTCCAGCGACGTTATTCCGATAAAACCAGCCTCTTGAGGCTGGAAAAGCGGTGAATAGCGCTTCTGGAGTCCGTTATTTTTTGAGCGAGCTGCTTCTGCAGCTGAGAGATCGTATATGATCTCTCGTGCTTGAAAATCGGCCATTTCACTGCTGAGAGTGCTAATTTGGCACTCTCGCAGCAACAATTGGCCGGATTCGAGCTGCTATTGGAGCTGAGAGATCGTATATGATCTCTCGTGCTTGAAAATCAGCCATTTCACTGCTGAGAGTGTTCATTCAGCACTCTCACTTCAGCAAATGGCCTTTGAGCGATATATTCAGACCTATAAGATGTTTACGACCGTTAGCCGGCGAGCGGCAGTCGACAGTCAGTAGACCGTCAGCGTTCAGCAGCGGTTAGTGGCAGTCAGAGGTCGGCCATGATTATCAGCGCCACCCTCTATTTCTTCAATATCGCCGCATACTTGTTGCTCATCCACTTCTCGAGCTTCGAGAGGCCTAGTCCCTCTGCCTTGCTCACCATCAAATTAAACTGCGCCACGCATGCTTCCTGCGTATCCGCCAGTATAACGTTTGTCTGCTCACTGCTGATGAGCGCATCCACTTCTCCTGCGATGCCTGCCTCCTTCGTATCGGATGGCGGATTAACGCGCGCGAGCAGCGGCTCATAGACAGTGTGCTCCTTCTCTTCGCGCAGCGCCTCCATCATTTCCGGCTGGTCCGGGTCATAGGCAGCCTGATTCGCAATATTACCGTGTACGCCGAATGCCCAAACCGAGACGCCGTACTTCTGCACCCACTGTTCATAGCTCGCGTACTTGTCCTGCAGAAACTGCTTCTCAAAGATCGGGTAGCCCTCCGCTGACATATGCCAGTGCACCCCTTCGATGCCCCAAGCCATCAGGCGCTGTCCCTCCTCGCTTCGCAAGTATTGCAGCAGCCGAATCGCTACATCTGGGTAGCGACTCTTCTTCGTTACATACGTGCCGGCCCAGCCAATCGTATCGCTCACATGTACGAAGGAGTCTGACAGCGGCGAGGTAACGAGCTTGGCGTGGATGTCCATACCCGCCGCCTTATAGGCGCTGTTCGCCGCATTCGCATCATACACATTGCGAATGAAGGCGAATGCCGCGCCCGAGTCCCGTTTCTCGATATATTGCTCGTGGTTGAACGTAAAGTTCTCCGGCTTAATAAGCCCTTCCCTGTACAGTCGGTTCAAAAACAAATAATAGTCCAGCGTCTTCGGATTCCTAAGCTGGCTCTGAACCTTGCCATCATGCTGATATAAGCCTTCCACGCCGAACCGCTCTTTGAAATACTTGCTCCATTGCGAATTTTCATCCAGCAAGAGCGGAATCATACTCGAATACTTGGCTTTCACACCAATCAGAATTTGCTCCAAATCCGCTAACGTATGGAGCGGCGGGTTACCGAGCTTCTTCATCATGTCGTCGCGAATAGTAAGCGCAGCCGTCCCCGGCCCTGCAACCGCGTACGGATTGAACATGTCGACTTCCCTCTGGTAGAAATTGCGGATCGTATAGAAATGTCCGTCCGACGAAGCGTTCAGCTGCTTCTCTTCGTCCGAGACAACGAATTTCGGCGTATAGGCATTCATTAATAAGTCCCAGGCATAGCTTGTTTCTTTCGTTGCCAGCCGGTCTGCGAGCCGATCCGAATAGATGATATCCGGCAGATCGCCCCTAGCCAGCATGGCAGGCAGTTCTTTCGTATCCATACTGCGGATGATGTTCAGCTTCACACCTGTCCGCTTCGTCAGCTCCTCCGGTATCGGCCCAGTAAACGAATCGACCCAGAACCAGGGCATATCCACGTAGACGGTCAACGTAATGGGGGTATTATTGGTAATCGAAGTAGGATTACTATTATTCGTGGTCGTTGGCGGAACGCTGACTGGCCGTTCATTCACGTTCGGCGGCTGCTCTTCCTCCCCACGCTTGCAAGCGGTGATCTGAACTAGGCTGGCACACAGCAGGATGGCAAGCAGCGTCCTCCAGCTTCGCGTGAGAGCTCCAGCAATCATCATCAAACACCTCCTCCCATAGCACTCTTCTCATTGTAACCATTTTCGCCCACGTTCGACAGCATCAGCTATAAAAACAGCAAACAAGAAGAAAAAAAGCCGACCCCTGTAACGGAGGTCAGCTTCATGCACGAGAAGAACTATTCTTTAACTGCACCGATCATCATACCGGAGACGAAATACTTCTGCATGAACGGATATACGAACAAGATCGGAATCGCGGCGATAAACACCTGCGATGCTTTAATGGTACGGTCGGATACGCGGCTCATCAGCTCCGCATTCTCTCTCGTAATGACCCTTGAGTTGGAATCGAGAAGAATCGTTTGCAAGTAGGACTGCAGCGGATAGCTCTTCTGATTGCTCATGTAGATAATGCCATCGAACCATGCGTTCCAGTGCGAAACCGCCGCGAACACGACGAGCGTCGCGATAATCGGCATCGACAGCTGCAAGTACAGCGACATCAGAATACGGACATGACCCGCACCGTCTATGAACGCTGACTCTTCAACTTCCTTCGGAATATTCCGGAAGAAGTTCGACAAGAGAAGCACGTTAAAGACGGAGATTGCACTTGGGATAACAAGCGCCCAGATCGTATCAAGCAAGTGCGTATTCCTAACAATCATATAGGAAGGCACAAGGCCGCCCGAGAAGAGCATCGTCACAACAAGATACCAAGCGAAGAACGATTGGTGCTTGAAATGAAGCTTACCCTTGGACAGCGGGTACGCCGCCAAGATGGTCAGAATCATGCTAATCAAGACACCGAGAATGACACGCTCCACAGAAATGCCCATCGCATTCCAGAACTCGGAGTTTTTAAGGATATATTCGTACGACTTCGTCGAGAATTCCACTGGCCAGAAAGTAACCTTCCCGGCTGTAACTGCCGTGCTCTTACTAAGCGAAATCGCCAATACATGAACCATCGGAATGATGCAGCTCAGCGAAAATAAGATGAAGATAAGGCTATTAATGCCCGTAAATATACGTTTGCCTAACGAACGGTCTACCACTTGCGTCCCCTCCTGTGTTCTAGAAAATGCGATGATCCGATATTTTGCGGGCAATCATGTACGAGACGGTAATCAGGACTAAGCTGACCACCGAACGGAACAAGCCAATTGCGGCACCAAGTGAATATTGGGCTTGCTGAAGACCCATCCGGTATACCCAAGTATCGATAACATCGCCTGACTTATACACTGCCGGAGAATAAAGCATAAGCACTTGCTCGAAACCTGCGTTAAGAATGTAGCCCAGGCTAAGCGTAACCATCAATACAATTGTCGACTTCATGCCTGGAAGCGTAATATGCAGCGTTTGTTTCCAACGGCTTGCGCCGTCCATAACAGCGGCCTCGTAAAGCGTCGGATCGATTGTCGTGATGGCAGCCAAGAAGACAATCGTACCGAAGCCGGTAATTTGCCAAGTCTCAGTACTTACAAGAATATAAGGGAACCATGATGCCTTGGATAAGAAAATAATCGGGTCAACGCCGAACTTGGCAAGCATTGTGTTAATGAGGCCCTCACGGGAGAGCATATCGCGGAAAATACCGCCAAGAATAACCCAAGATAGGAAGTACGGGAAATAAATAATCGTTTGTACAGTGCGTTTGAATACTTTAGACATAATCTCGTTCAGCAGAATGGCAACCGTAATCGCAGCTAACGTCTCTACAATGATTTTCATCGTAGCAATGAAGAGCGTATTGGCTATAACTTGCTTCACATCCGGGATGTGATACAGACGTTTAAAGTTATCAAGCCCAACCCATTCGGAATGAAAGAAGCCGAGTGTCGGTTGGTACCGTTGAAACGCCATGACAACCCCGAGCATTGGGAGGTAGGCATATATAAACAACACAACAACCGGGGGAATCAGCATGAGATACAGCGCTAGCTGCTTCCTAGGAATTTTAAATGCATTCATAAGCTCGCTCCTTACTACTTTTAATTGCGATAAAGACCAGAGAGTGCGGATGCATGAATCATCCGCACTCTTCATGCCTTTAAATTAATTATTTCTTCTCTTCGAACCAAGTTTGAACGGATTCACTGTTCTTTGCTTTGAACCAGTCGTTAACTTCTGGGTTTACTACAGAGCCGTAAAGCGAATCGTATTGTGCAAGGAAATCGTCGTAGCCGCTGATGTCGCCGCCTTTAACAACATTCAGGAACATAACATCCCAAGCTTTCTTGACGATTGGAGCGTTGTCGAGCATGTTTTGCGTAGGCATATCTGTGTACTCGTTCATTTCGAAACGCTTCTCTTTGATGTACTGGTCAACTACGCCTTCACTACCTTTGCTTGTGTAAGTCAGGTAAGGAGGGAAGCCATTCTTGTCGTTCTTGTCTTGGTACGCTTTTGCTTGATCATAGAACGTCTTGTACGCTTCAGGCAGCTTGTCTCCTTGACCGTCTGTGAGCGCTTGTTGAACTTGCTGGAATCCTTCGTAGTTAAACGATGGGTTGTACACGTGCATTGGGTACAGCTGGAACCAGCCGAAGCCGCTCTTAGGATCCGTGTTATATTTGCCGAATTGCATCGTCTCTGGATTGTTGTTCAGGTCGTGGAATAGGTTCTCCATCTTCACAAGCGCCTCAGGGTTCTTAACGCCCTTCTTCGCTACGTTTACGCCAAGCAGCATCGTTGCTGTAACCGAAGACTTGCCCGGTTGATCGTCAGCGGAAGGAATGGCAACTGGCTCCCATTTCGCATCCGGTTTTTGGTCAAGAATTTGGTTCAGAGGCCACCAAGAATCCCACATTCCGCCGAATACAACTGTCGACTGGCTGTTCACAACTTGCTCGTTGTACTTCGTATCATCGAGTGTTGCGAAGTCTGGATGGATATAGCCTTTCTTGTAGTACTCTTGCAGCTTCAGAAGCGCTTTACGCGTATTCTCACGGGACTCTTCACCGAACATACCATTCTCGAGTTCGCCCTTGCTGTTCTTGATCCAGATATCCGGGTAGGAGTGGAACATATTGAAGAACGCGGAGCCAATACCCCAGTTTGTGGAGTTCAGGTTTGCATCAGCAAGCGGAATCGGATACATCACTTTGCCTGTTTTGTCATAATCATTGTTCTTGAATGCTTCGAGGATCTTGTCCAAATCTGCTACCGACTTCGGAGCGGACAAGCCTGCTTTCTGCAGATCATCTTCACGGATCCAGAGCATGTTGCCTTGGTCATGGTATGTCATACCGTTAGGGATACCGTAGATTTTACCGTTTCTTGTCACGCCTTCAAGCAGACCTTGGTAATCGCCTGTCAGGTATTTCTTCATATATTTTGTCGCGTAGTCTTGCACTTCCTCCGTCATATCTTCGAGCTGGCCTGTGGATACCAACTTCTCGAATTGCGAAGGCGATACGTAGAAGAAGTCTGGCAGGTCGCCGGATGCGATCATCAGGTTCATCTTCTCTTCAGCCTGCGAATTCGGTGCAGACCAGTTATATTTCAGCTTGATGCCAAGCTTGTCTTCCCAAGTTTGCGTATAGACGTTCTTCTCGATCGTTGAACCGTCCGGCGCGTTCTTCGCAACGCCGTTGTCCGTGTGAACTGTCGTTACTTCAATCGCTGGAGAGAACTTACCGAACGGATCCTTCGCAGGCTCTGCGTTCGCATCAAGCAGCTTCGAAACATCCGTCGTTTCGTTGCCGTTGTTCGTCGAACCACCGTTAGTGCTGCCCGTGTTACCGTTGTTGTTGCTGTTATTGTTACCGCATGCTGCCAGCGAAACAGATAACGAAAGAATGAGAGTAAGCGATGCAAGTTTAATGCCGTAATGCTTTTTCATCTTAATCCCCCTGTTAACCTTTATTGTAATCTTGCTTAGGATTACCTGAATTCAGTGTTGCTTAAGACTGAACGACTTGCTTCTTCGGAAGTTTGCGAAGCGGTTCAATTACGACATCGCCGGATGCGGTTGCCAGGCAGATTAAGCGCTGGCCCGCTGCAAGCTCGCTTGGCGAGATCAAGCAATCCTCGATATCGTGTTGTTCAACTGTACCTTCGACGACAGTGCTGATACAAGTCCTGCACGTACCGTTACGGCACGAATATGGAATGCTGGCTTGCTGCTTGATTGCAGCATCCAGGATGAATTCACGTGGTGCGACTTCAAACGACTCACCTGTTGCTTGAATCGTTACGCGATTATTGCTGCTCATTGTAATCGCTCTCAATCCTCTTCATTTTATCTGCAATCCGCGACAGGAACGGCTCGTAATCCCATACTTTGTTGATATCTTCAACGTACTGGTTATACCAAGCGAGTGTTTTCTCCATCACTTCTTGCATTTTCTCGTAATCATTATTAAAACGGTGCATGAGCCACTTGTGACCATATTTCAGGTGAATGGCTTCATCCGCCCAATCATAATCAATGTGGTGTGCGGTTTGCAGATCGCCGAATTGCTCGAATTCCTGCTTCGCTTTCTCACGGTTGGCTGGACCATCAATCTCGAATCGGTGCAGCAGCGCCATGAGGTCTAGCTCATTACCGCCATTCGTCACTTGTGATGCATATGTTTCTTCGTAGACCGGAACGTCCATACCGATATCGAAGCCCCATTCAATCAGCCTCAGCTCGCCCATCTTCACATGCCTTGACTCATCGTATGCCCAGCGAGACAGATCAAGGTAAAATTCCCACGGCATATCGTCCCACGTCCAAATCGCAAGGCCTGGCGCTTCCGCTGCCCATATTTCGGTCAGATGATAAATCGCCTGCAGCACTTGAATTTCAATCGGGGATTCCGCTCTCTTCGGCGGGATGGAGCTTGGCGCCGGGACGAATCTCGGATCGCGTGCGGCTTTCGCCGGCATTTTGTAGGGTTGCCTATTCGCGATAATCCATGCATCAGCCGCTTCAGCAGCCATCGATTCCTCGCCTGTGACACCGTTTCCAACAATGCCACCAATACCCTGCAAATATGAGCGAATGGCGTTTCTCCACTCACTTACATCTTCCTTCGGCAGCAGTGTATCTCGAATCTCACTTACATGATCGATCTGACACTGAATCTGCTCTGGGAACTGCCACATAAAGGCAATCGTCGGTGCATCGCTGAGCGGATCTGCTTGCTGCAGATAGATCTGATATTGCTGCATCAGTTCTTGCTTCACCACGTCGTAGACGCCTGCCAGAAGCTCGTTATCGCCAAGGCAGCGAATGAGGAGCGACAGCAATCGGCTAAGCTGTGGATCGTGGTTACCGTCCACATCGCGGCGCGGATAACGCAGTTCCATAATGCGCGTGCGAAGCGCGTCGGCCCTAAGGGAATCCTGCCATAAGTGATGCGGCAAGTCTTTATTTAGCTCCCAGTTCGTTACACTGATTAGGTAACCACCGAGAGTTCTCATTATTTCCTTCTCAACTAAGTAGAAACGTTTCAACAATGCTGATACTTCTTCGACTGTTCGCGTGTGTTGATGCTTTCCAGCGAAGAGCGCATGATTTGCTGACATCCGCCCACCCCCTTAAGGAACTATATACACTATACATGAAGCGCTTTCAGGATTTATACGGATCATTTTTTATATCCTTGTGTCCATTTTTAAGATCGAACGCTGTCGAACCGTTTCAAATTGGTAGGTAAGCGGATAGATGTAAACACAGGAAAAATCCTTCATTGAGGAGAAGACATAGAAAAAGAACCCAGGCAATGATGCCCAGGCTCCCGCATCTATTCCCACGGATATTTCGTGACCAAATAATCTGCGAATTTCTTACTTTCCTCCCGGCGGTGCTTGCGCATGAGCGCCCGCTGTTCTGCCGTTTCGTGCAGCTTGTGCTCCTCCTCGGTCTCCGGCACAATCTGCGGGACAGGCGTTGGCTTACCCCGTTCATCGAGTGCGACGAAGGTGAGGAACGAGGTCGCTGCGATCTTGCGCTCGCCGCTTCGGAGATCCTCGCGAATGACTTTCACGAATACCTCGATCGAGCTTGTTCCCGTCCATGTAATGAACGACTCGAGCGACACGGAATCTGTAGGACGGATCGGCTGCAGGAAGTCGACGGAATCCGTTGAAGCCGTAACAGCCGCCGAGCGGCACAGCTTCGATACCGAGATCGATGCGATGTCGTCAATGTACGACATCAGCTTCCCGCCAAACAAGGTGTCATGGTTGTTCACGTCAGTCGGAAATACGCGCGATACTTTAAAACATCGTGTTTCACGGGTGTACTTCGGTTCCATGAATCATTCCGCCTTCTCCCATATTCATCATTTCCTTCGCCTTATCATGAATAAGCTCTGATACGGTCACGAACCGAAACCCCCTCTCAGCAAGCTCCGGCAAAATCACTCGCAATGCTTTAACTGTATGTATATTGCCCGTCACATAGTCATGCAGCAGCACGATATCCCCGCTCCGCGCATTGTTCAGCACCTTCCTTACGATAAAGCCGATGCCCGGACTGCGCCAATCCTCCGTATCTTGATGCCAGGACCAGAGCACTGTCGTGTAGCCAAGCCTCTTCGCAATTTCAACCGTCTGCTCGTTGTAGTAGCCGCCTGGTGGACGAAACAGCTGCGGCTTGCGCCCAGTCAGCTCAATCAGGGAGTCTTCCGTGCTTACAATCTCCTTCTGAACCGTTGCTGGAGTAATACCGTTCGTGAAGAATACATGATGGAACGTATGGTTCGCTACTTCATGGCCTTCAGCCACCTCGCGTTTGATGATGTTCGGAAACTGCTTCACTCGGTGACCGAGCACGAAGAAGGTCGCCTTCGCATTGTATTCCTTCAGAAGATCCAGAATCTCTTCTGTCGCTTTCGGAGACGGTCCATCATCAAAGGTGAGCGCGATGTCCTTCTTCGCCATCGGCAGCTCCCATATAATATCGCCTCTTTGCTCATAGAATGAGCGCCCTTTCGCCGGCCTGTCGAAGCCGCATAACAGAATGATGCACAGCAATGCTGCGATTAAACGCCAACTTACAACCACTCTTGTTCCTCCTGTTTTTCCACTTGAGCACCATTTACTATTTGCCTTGAGGGGTGATTTTATCCGAGACAAGGTGAAACGGCCTTCTTAGAATTTGAAAAGAAAACGAGCACCAAACCGTTTCCGGTCAGATGCTCGCTCTATTAGAATAGTAGGAAACGATTAAGCTGCGTCACTGCTTTGTGTCCGTTTCTTCGAGGAATCGAAATTGTTCATATTAATTCCACTCCAGATGTTCAAGGCGTTCACCTGATCGGGATGGTCGAACACGAGGAAAGCCGTCGGCAAGTAGCGCGGGCCGTATTTGCTCGATGGCTTGTTAACGACTTGATCGTCCTTCACGAGAACGGTCGATGAACCACCGTCGAGGTTAGCCGCTGTTACTGCGCCTTTCTCGAGCAAAATGTTCTGCACATCGTACAGTGTCGCACCGACCGAATAGCCCGGCTGACGGCCGTCGATCACGACGAATACAATCGTGCCGTCCTTCAGCTGCGCCATTGATGTACGAGGAGCGATACCCCAGCCGTCGGCTTCGCTCTTAATAAGCCCTTTGCCGTTCACGATAAACTTTGGCTGGAACGTTACTGCTTCGGAGACACCCATCTTTACTAGCTGGTTCGGCGTATAACGACCTGCGATCATAAGGCCATTCTTGTCGATGCCCACTACATTCACTTTGGCATTCATGCCATTGCCCTTGTACAGCACCTTACCGCCGGACATGACGATACCGGCCGGCTTGAAGCCGTTCCCTTCCCAGTTCGGATCATCGAATGCGCCGCCGTTCACGCCGGCAATCGCACCCGTGCGCTTCACCATGCTTAGTACGCGCTCTCCTTCGCCAACAATGTTCGTTGTGACGACACGGATCATTTTCGGATCATGCACGTACATGAGATAGCCCTTGAAGGTTTTGTGCGTAATTGGCTCAATCCCTACGCTGCCCTCCGGATGTGCCGCCAAATTGATGTTGTGATTGTCCTTCACGTCCGCCATCTGGTCGAACTTCTTGTTGTAATCGGCGACCCGCTTGTCTAGCTCATCCTGGCCGATAAGGTACTTCGCCAAGTAGCGATGCTGGCTCGTAATAAGCGTATCTGCCATCATATAGCGCAGATTTGAGCCGGACGGCGTCAGGTAGAACCATCCGCCTCCTAATAGAATGAAGACGATAAGCAGCATGAATAGCTGCAACATTCTGCGCTTCAAGCGCTTCGTTTTTGTAGGCTTTAGCTTAGGCGCACGCGATCTATTTAAACGTGTTTGACTCGATAATTGTGTTTGTTGTTCCACGCATTCATCTCCTCCTATCTGGCTCCAACAACTATACGGACGTAACCTTAAAGAAAGCTTAAAAGCGCTCAAATCTACCAAGGCAAATGCTGGGGACATGAGCAGTCACTGCGGTTAATTTCATCATGATTGCGGTAAGCTAAGCGGGACAATAGGCAAAGGAGGTCACTTCATTGCAACAAACGCAATCGCAAACTCAGCAGCAAACTGCAATTATGCAGACGCCGCCAAACGTGATGACAGTCAAGGACACGCTCTATGTGAAAGATCAATTATCGTGGCTCATTCTCGCCATGAAAAAATGCAGCCATTTTGCGAATGAATGCTCTGATCCCGAGATCAAGCAGGCCATCAATAAAGCAGGCCAAATGCATGAGCGCCATTACAAGCTGCTCTTGAAGCATTTGCAGAACAACAATACCGCACAGATGCAGCAAGTGCCGCAGCAGCATTAGAAAGGAGGAGCGTCTTCAACATGAGTCCGAACAATAGTAATACGATTGCCAATCCGAAGCCTCCCTACGAACCACAGGTGAAGGGACCCGAACTAACCGACCGCGACCGGATTAATGATGTACTGGCGACGGAGAAGTACTTGGCCAACAGCTTCGGCATCGCCGCCCGGGAAGCGAGCCATCTATCGCTGCATCAAGACATTATGACCGTGCTAAACGAGACACATCAATGTCAGCACGAGATATTCGAAGTGATGTTCCGAAAAGGCCACTACAAGCTCGAGGCCGAGGAGCAGCAGAAGCTCGATCAGGCATATCAACAGTTCAACGGCTATTCGACGCAGTTCCCATATGGCGGAACGCTGCAATAACCTGCTGGGCGTAAATTTGAGTGTAAACGTGAGCGTAGCCATGAGCATAGTGTGAGTGTAAGCATAAGCGTACGAAAGAGACCCATCGTGGGTCTCTTTTTCGTGTGCTTTTGCCTCATGTGCCGAGAATCGGATTTCTCCACTCTCAGCTACATTCCAGCGCCTTTTCACGCTTGAGAGTCGCAATTCCCGACTCAGACCTTCGCATACACGCAGGCTCCCGGCGCCTTGCGTAATCTGTTTTGAACCAATAAATAAGCTGAGAGATCCTATATGATCTCTCAGCTTCTAATCCACGGATAATCGGTCACGAGAGATCGTATATGGTCTCTCAGCGTCAGAAACCGCCCTACTCAAGCTATTCGCTGCTCTGAGAGAGTCAAATCAGCACTCTCAGCTTAATAATCGCCCCCTTTCACGCACGAGTGACCATATATGGCCTCTCAGATTTATTCATTGCGCGTAATCGACCTCCACCTTGAACCTGTATTATTTTCCCACTTTTAGCATTTCGTTAACATCGTTATAATGGGAGTATCCATATTTTAGGAGCGATTAATCATGAAGAAATGGCAAGTTACTTTGATCGGAATTTCGACCGCCGCCGTTATGATGAGCGGGGCTGTATATGTAGGACTTCACCATTTAAAATCCAACCCGTCGAATGTCCATACAGAAGCCGAAGCTGTGACGCCAAAGGTAGATGCAAAAGAACAGTTGGAAGCCGCGAACGATTTCGAGCTGACACGCTTCAAATTTAATTTCTATAAGGCACAAAACATCGACGCGTTCCAAGTGGATTATAACGATACTCGGGTGCTGATCGGAGCATTGCCGCAAGCGGACCGGACGAAGGCACTCCACAGTGCGATTTCGAATCGTGAAGAGGCAGCGAAGGCGATCAGGTATATTCACGGAAATTTGAACAATACCGTCGGGCTCTATAAGAACGGATACTTAGAAACAACGGGATACGGGCATTCGACCCAAGCTGCTGAACAGATGAAGGATGGGATATTCAGCCCTGATAGTCTAACGAATCACCCTGAGCTTTACATCCGGTTGGCCGAGGTCATCGACAACGAGAAGGCAGCACAGGACTTGCGTGACGTTGCAGCACTTATCCAGATCGGCAACGCCAAACGGGACATTCAAGCAGTCATTTATGCGCACCGCATTATTCACGACTTGGACGGTTACGTATTCAATCGGCCGGACGAAGGTGAAGAAGAATTCGGTGCGGCGCGGGCAGCCAACGGTGTGAAACCCGCTCTGCTTGCCGAAATAGCGAAGTATATGGACCGAATTAATAAAGAGACAGCGTAAGCTAGCTGCCTCTCACCCACACACAAATAACGCCCACTGCTCAAACCAAGCAGCGGGCGTTCTTGCATTCTTTTTAACCTATACCATCACTTTACAAATGTCGTTCGTAAATGCTACTGGATCCTGAATCGGCAGCCCCTCGATGAGCAGCGCTTGGTTGTATAGCAACTGCGTATACAGGTTCAGCTTCTCCGCATCCTTCTCCGCTGCGTCCTTCAGCGATTGGTACACAGGATGGTTGACGTTAATCTCCAGTACTTTATCGGCTTTGACGTCCTCGTTGTTCGGCATTGCCGCGAGGATTTTCTCCATCTCGATCGACAGCTCGCCTTCGCTCGTGAGGCAGACCGGATGGCTCTTCAGACGCTTCGACGCCTTCACCTTCGTCACTTTGCCGCTGAGAAGCGTAAGCATTTGCTCGAACAATACTTGGCTGCCGCTCTCTTCCGCATCCTTCGTCGCATCATCTGCTTCCGACTCGATGCCAAGGTCGCCGCTCGATACGTTCTTGAACTGCTTCTCCTTGTAGCTCATGATCGTCTTGATCGCGAACTCGTCGATATCGTCGGTGAAGTAGAGGATCTCATAGCCTTTATCAAGCACAAGCTCCGTCTGCGGCAGCTTCTCAATCCGCTCGATTGAAGTGCCTGTCGCATAATAGATGAACTTCTGATCTTCCGGCATGCGGGAGACGTACTCATCCAGAGTCACCTGCTTACTCTCCTTCGAGGAGTGGAACAGCAGCAGATCCTGCAGCAAGTCCTTGTTCATGCCGTAGTCGCTATATACACCAAACTTCAGCTGTCTGCCGAACGCTTTATAGAACGTCTCGTACTTGTCGCGCTCGTCCTTCAGCAGGCTCTGCAGCTGGCCTTTAATCTTGTTCTTAATATTCTTCGCAATAAGCGTCAGCTGGCGGTCATGCTGCAGCATTTCGCGGGAAATGTTCAAGGACAGGTCCTCAGAATCGACCATACCCTTCACGAAGCTAAAGTAGTCCGGCAGCAGGTCCGCACACTTGTTCATGATCAGGACGCCGTTCGAGTACAGCTCCAGCCCCTTCTCATATTCCTTCGTGTAGTAGTCGAATGGTGTATTTTCAGGAATATACAAGATCGCCTGGTACACGACCGCGCCGTCCGCGCTAATATGAATATGCTTCAGCGGCTTATCGAAGCCGTAACGCTTCTCATTGTAGAACTGCTCGTAGTCTTCGGCTTTCAGCTCGCTTTTATTTTTGCGCCAGATCGGCACCATGCTGTTAACGGTTTGCTCTTCCACATACGACTCCAGCTCAGGCGCTTCGCCTTCTGCTGCTTCACTGCCCGCCTTAGGACGCTGGCCCATCACGTCCATCTTAATCGGATAACGGATGAAGTCGGAATACTTCTTAATGACCGAACGCAGACGGTATTCCTCCAGGAATTCGTCGTAATTGTCCTCTTCCGTATTCTCCTTGATATGCAGCACGATCTCGGTGCCGACCGCTGCCTTCTCGCTCGGTTCGATGGAATATCCATCCGCGCCTTCGGATTCCCACTTGAACGCTTCATCGCTGCCAAGCGCGCGGCTTGTCACCGTCACCTTGTCCGCAACCATGAACGCCGCATAGAAGCCTACGCCGAACTGTCCGATAATGTTATGGCCGTCCTTGCTCTCGTTCTCCTTCTTAAAAGCGAGGGAGCCGCTCTTTGCGATAACGCCGAGGTTATTCTCGAGCTCTTCGCTGGTCATGCCGATTCCTGTATCGGAGATCGTCAAGATACGGTTCTCTTTATCCGCGGTCACTTTAACATAGTAGTCTGCTTGGTTGAAGGCGAGGTTATCGTCCGTTAACGCTTTGTAGTAAATTTTATCAATGGCATCGCTGGCATTGGAGATAAGCTCCCGCAGAAAAATTTCACGCTGCGTATAGATGGAGTTGATCATCATTTCGAGCAGACGCTTGGATTCCGCTTTAAATTCTTGCTTGATCATTGGCTGTAATACCCTCCCAATTCATGGCTCAATATGGTTTAGCACTCTAAGCTTCCGAGTGCTAATTCTACCTAATTTATAGCATAAATAGGAGGTGCGGCACAAGCCCGTATGCAAAAAGAAACGGCCGCCACATCAGCATGCAGCGAACCGTCTCATCTAACTTAATATTTAAATGTATCCACCGAGCCTTGCAGTCTGACAGCTAATGTGGCTAATTCATGAGAGGCTGCGGCCGTCTCTTCCGCCGCTGCAGCCGCTTGTTCGCTAATCGCCGCAACAGACTCGATCTCGATCAGCATCTCGGACGCCCGCTTCGTCTGATTCTCGCTTGAAGCGGTTATCTCGCCAACCATCTGATACGTGTCATTCACCTTCGTCACGATGCCGTCGAATGAATGCTGCGTTTGCGCAAACTGCGCAACCCCTTCGCCAACCGCGTGTACGCTGCGAGCGGCGTTATCTTGCATGTTCTTAATAATCGCGCCGATCTGCTTCGTCGCTTCACTGCTTCGTTCCGCAAGCTTGCGTACTTCATCAGCGACGACGGCGAAGCCTCTTCCTTGCTCCCCGGCTCGAGCTGCTTCAATGGCCGCATTCAAGGCAAGCAGGTTCGTCTGTTCTGCGATGCCGTCAATCACTTCAATAATGTCGCCGATCTTCTTGGAGTCGCTCTCGAGCAGCTCCATCTGGGTGTTGGCACGCTCCATCTTATCAATCGAGAGGCTGATCGTTTCCGTACCTTCTCTTGCGATCTCGACCGCTTCCTGCGATAGCTTTCTAGCGCTGTGCGCGCTTGAAGCGACAAGCTGGATCGAGCTCTCCAAGCTCTCGAATACTTGTGCCATATTATGCGAGCGGTCAGCTTGGCTGACGCTGCCTCTTGCAACTTCATCGGTGCTCGCCGTAATTTGCTGCGCAGATGCAGCGACGCTCTCCGACGCGGAAGTCACCTGCTCGATTGTCGATGACAAGGAATCAACCATCTCGTTAATGTGATCCGCCAGTATGCCGAGCTCATCCTTCGAGTTCACCTTCAGCCGCGGCCGAAGATCGCCTCCCGCAAATACGTTCACCATCTCAGAAATGTACAGAATCGGTCTCGCCAATGCTCTGGCAGAGAAATAGACGAGCACGAGCGCAGCCAGCATCACAACAATCGCAGTAATGATGGTCGTTGTCATCATGGTGTAGATCGGCCCGAGCAGCTCTTTCTCCGGGACCGCCATTTGGATGACGAACCCGCTCTTTGTTTTAGCTGCGTAGCCGATCTTCTTAACTCCATTAAAGGTGTACGTATAAGACGTATTCTTACCGGCTTCAGCCGATTCATAAGCAGCAATAATCTCCGGAATGTTAAGGTCATAAATCGTCTTCTTCATTCGCAGCGTTTCATCAGGATGATACACCATCAAGCCGTTGCTGCCGAGCATGACTGCGTATCCGGTGTCTCCGATTTTGGCTTCCTTAATATATTTCGAAGCTTCGTTAATATCATATCCGGCGGCATAGAAGCCGATTGCTTTGCCGTCTTGCACTAGCGGAACCACCAGAGGAACGATCATCTTCGATGGGTCGATCTTGGGAGCGGTTGGATCCCCGATGCTCGCTTCCCCTTGAAACACCTTCTTCAATACGGGAACACCTGAATAATCGACCTGCGTTCCCGCATTGTTAAAACCGACCTTACCGGTCGGATCGAGCGAGAACGCCGCTCCGAAGAGATCCGGGTTCTGTTTGGAGAAATTCGTAATGAGCGCTTGATGCTTCTGCATATCATTCCCGTTCAAGACGCCGATGCTAGCAAGCGCTCCTACCTTAGCAAGCTTTTGCTGTAAATCTTCATCCAGCTGGGCGGCAAGAGTCTGCGTCTGCAGCGTCAGCTTGTCGTTGATCTGATCCCGGAACACCGAGGAGTTCGGAATAAACAGCGCAAGCGACATCGAAACAACGATAAGCAGCGAAATGACAAGCGTGGAGATCATCAGCTTCGTGGTGATTTTCCGTGATGTCAGGCGCTGAAGAATAGAGGGACGGTTCATAACTGTGATTCTCCTTTGCTTCTAAACTGAAATTTGGTTAGTTTAACTATAGTGAATAGATGTTTGAATACTATGGAAAAAGCATTTAGTTTCTGTTAGAACCTGTATTTTACACTTTTTTTAGAATTGGTTTAGAGGCTGTTTAGAGCTGGCATTTACAATGGGAGAAGAAAGGGGCGTGAGCCTAATGTCGATCCGAAAAAAACTCGTATTCTCCTATATCGCCATGATTGCCATCCCAGCGTTACTGCTCGTGCTTACTGTGCTGCTCGCAGCTAGCGCGTTCATGCAGGATTCCGGTGCTGAAACGGCCGGCAGCAAGGGCGGCGTGCCGTTCGCGGCGATCCGTAATCTATTCGACGGTCGAAGTGAAGTGAGATCAGGACTGCGGTTCGTTGCCCAGCATGATCCGAAGCTGCTCGGGGACGCCGCTTTCCTCCAAGAGACGGAGTCGGAGCTGGCGAAAGTCGAAGCTGGTCTTCTTGTTCTGAGCGGCGGCGGCGAAATTGCATATGCTTCGCAAGGCTTGAATGCGGTTGAGGTGAAGAAGCAGCTCGCAGAGGATAAAAGCAACAACGAGCAAGGCCGCGGTGCCGGGTGGGGACCTCCCTGGAAACGCGACGACTTCAGTAAGCTGAGCCTGAACCAGATCGCTTTCACCGCGGCGGATGGTCAGCCTGGAACGGTCGTCATTGTATCCGATATGGAGCCGGTCGCCCGCTTCTTCCGTCGCTTCTTTCCGACTGTGCTGCTGACGCTGGTCGGCACGCTCATTCTGACGAATGGCCTGCTCACCTACTTCGTATCACGCAGCATCATTAAGCCTCTCTACGCATTGAAGGATGCAGCAAGCCATATCCGCGAGGGCAATTTGGAGCACAGACTGCAACAGCAGCCGCTAAATCGGCAGGATGAGATCGGCCAGCTCAGCCGGTCCTTTGAGGAGATGCGGGTGAGGCTGCAAGCTTCCATCGGTGCTCAGCTGCAGCTGGAGCAGAGCCGCAAGGAGCTGCTCGCGAACATTTCGCACGACTTGAAGACGCCGATTACCGGGATTCAAGGCTGCGTTGAATGCTTGCAAGGCGGCGTGGCAGATACAGAAGAGAAGCGCAGCAAGTACTTAGATATGATCGCGAGCAAAACAAGCGACATGAACCGGATGATCGAGGAGCTGCTGCTCTATTCGACACTCGATATTGGCAAGCTGCCGTTCAATTGGGAGCGGCTGGATGCCGCGGCATATATACAGATGACCGCTGATGAGCTGCGCCATGATCCTCGAATGGCGGGTATAGCGCTGACCTATGTGAATAGCGGTTTAATCGACAAGCCTGCATGGATTCGGGCCGACCGCGAGAAGCTGAACCGAGCGCTGCTCAATATCGTCGGCAACAGCCTTGCGCATATGGAACAAGAGCCGCGCGAGCTTCGATTTACGCTGCTCGTGAACACCGAGGCGACGACGGTCACGGTCCGCATCGCCGACAATGGCACTGGCATTTCAGCCGAAGCGCTGCCGCTTGTGTTCAACCAGTTCTACCGCGCGGAGCAATCGCGCCGGACACAGGCCGGAAGCAGCGGGCTCGGGCTGACCATTGTGAAGCAAATTATTGAGGAGCATCGCGGAACGGTAGAGGCGCAAAGTGTAGTCGGTCAAGGAACAAGCATTACGATCAAGCTGCCTCTCCTACTAGAGGATGCGGATTATGGATTGCCGAGAGGAGACCAGCTGTGAAGAAGCGGATATTAATTATTGAGGATGATCCGGTCATTGCCGAGGTGCAAAAGGATTATCTGGATGCAAGCGGCTTCGCGGCAGACATAGCGAGCCGCGGCGATCAGGGGCTTGCGCTTGCGCTCCAGGGCGAGTACGATTTGCTGCTGCTCGACCTCATGCTGCCGGGCATGGACGGCTATGAGATATGCCGGAGAGTACGCGAAGCAAGCAACCTGCCGATTCTGATCGTCTCTGCGAAGAAAGAAGAAGTGGACAAGATTCGCGGCTTCGGCCTCGGCGCCGACGATTATATTCTGAAGCCGTTCGGCCTCGGCGAGCTTGTCGCACGAGTGCGAGCACATCTGGCGCGGTATGACCGGCTCGTCGGCAGCGGTGAATGGCGGCGGGACGAGCTGACCTTGCACGGTATCCGCATCGACCGGCAGTCGCACCGCGTCTACGTGAACGAGACAGAGGTTGCTTTTACAGCGAAGGAATATGATCTGCTGCTCTTCCTTGTCAGCAATCCGAACCGCGTCTTCCGCAAGGAGGAGCTGTTCGAGCGATTATGGGGACTGGATGCGCTCGGCGATCATGCGACCGTCACGGTCCATATTAGCAAGCTGCGGGAGAAGATTGAACGCGACCCGTCCGCTCCACAATATATTGAAACAATCTGGGGCGTTGGCTACCGCTTTAATCTGTAGGAGGTCTTTAACACGATGAACAAAATATCTTTAATGCAGCGAAGGATTCTTCTGCTGCTCCACATCCTCTTCGCTTCCATCATGCTCGGCGTGCAGGTTGTCTTCATCATTCTCGCCTTGACGGCCTCTGTCACGGACAGCGGCTCCGTGCTTCAGGCGTGTTACTACATTATGAAGCTGCTGGCGACATCAAGCGTACGGGTATCGACGATAGGCACGACCATAACCGGCATTTTGCTATCGGTATGGACCTCTTGGGGACTGTTCCGCTACTACTGGATTATTGCCAAAGAAGTGCTGACGCTGCTCGCTATCGGCATCGGGCTGTATGGGCTGTACGAGTGGACCTTGCACGGTTTGAACCACATTGATGCGGACGGTCTGTCCGCTTGGAGCGCGGCAAGTTTTAACGTGAATCATATATCGCTATGGATCGGGATCATTATTCAAACCGTATCCCTCATCGCGATGTTCATTTTATCCATATGGAAACCAGGCGGTAAACGCAAGAGCCGAATATAACCACAAGGAGAGTTGAAGCCTCTATGAAACGCAATTTCAAAATCATCTATTACGTGCTGGCATGGCTATTCGCCGCATCCCTGTTCGTTCAAGTCTTCCTGGCCGGTCTTGCCGTATTCGATAACGGCGACTGGTCGATGCACAAGTCCTTCATTCATTACTTCGAATTCACGCCTATCATCATGATTATCTTCGCGGCGCTTGGACGCATGGGCTGGCGAACGATTACACTGTCGGCCGTCCTGTACTTGTTTATTATTTTCCAATACATTTCGGTTAATTTGGATGCGCGAGCGCTCGCTGCAATCCATCCGGTAACCGCGCTTCTGCTGCTGTGGACCATTCTGTATCTTATCCGCCGCTCGAACCCTTGGAAGCAGCATGCCTAATGTGATTGGATGCAAAGAGCCACAACCGTCTAGGGTTGTGGCTCTTCTGTGGTGCTGAGAGAGCATATTAAGAGTATCGATTCAATCGGCCACTCTCAACACGCATTCTCAGCCCGCCAAGCTGCCGATTTCGGCTGTTCCTTTTCTGAGAGTGCTGAATCTGTACTCTCAGAGCTTCAATCGGCCGATTATTGTGCTGAGAGTACGAATTACGCTCTCTCAGCCCGCCGAGCTGCCGATTTCGGCTGTTTCCTTTTCTGAGAGTGCTGAATCTGTACTCTCAGAGCTTCAATCGGCCGATTATTGTGCTGAGAGTACGTATTACGCTCTCTCAGCCCGCCCGCACCCGATCAACCTTTCACCGAACCCGCCGTCAGCCCTCGGATGAAGCTTTTCGAGCCAAAAATAAACAGAATCAGCACTGGGATGGTCCCGAGCGTGAGCCCGAGAATTTGCGCTGCCAAGTCGGTTCGGTACGCATTGCCGAGCGAGGTGATTGCGAGCGGAATCGTGAACAGCTCCGGTTTGTTTATAATAATTAACGGCAGCAAATAATTGTTCCACGACCAGAGGAAGACGAGCAGCGACAGCGTCGCAATTGCCGGATAAATGAAGGCTACTACAATCCGAAAAAACACACCGATGTCCGAGCAGCCGTCGATCCGCGCGCTCTCCAGCACCTCGGTTGGAATTGCCCCCTTCATAAACTGCGTCATCCAGAAGATACCGAATGCGTTCGCGACCCAAGGTAGAATGAGCGGAAGCAGTGTGCTGGAGACATGGATATACCGCATCTCGATAACAAAAGCGACGAGACCAAGCTGACCCGGAATCATCATCGTAAGCAACACGCCCGAGAAGATCTGCTTCTTGTACTTAAACTCATGCTTCGCGAACGCAAACCCTGCAAAGCAGCTCACAAACACCGACACCACCGTACTCGCCGCCGAGACGATGAAGCTGTTCAAATACGCAAGGTCGAACCGACTCTCTGCCACCGTCTTGATGTTCTCCATCAAGTAGTGACCCGGTACCAGCACAATCTTCTGAAAAAGCTCCTCATTCTGATACGTGCCCATCACGATCATAATGTAGAACGGCAGCAGGGCAAACAAGGAGAACAGTGCAATCGTCGAAGTCGTAAGCGTCGTGCGGAGCGATCTATTCATTCCTGTTCCCCCTTCTGAAATCTCACGCCTATGAACGAGAATACCGCGATAATGACGCATAGCCCATACGCGATTGCGGCACCAAGCCCATATCTCGTCGTGCTTCCGTAAGCTGTATCATACATATTCCATACCGTCGTCAGACAGCAGCGGTCTGGTCCGCCGATAATCGCACTACTGGAGCCCATGCCTGCGCCGCCGAGCAGCAGCATCGGTTCCTCGAGCAGCTGGAATCCACCGATAATACCCGTAATCACAATGAACGTAATGACAGGCCGCAGCAGCGGCAGCGTAATCGACCAGAAGTTGCGGAAGCCGGATGCACCGTCGACCTGCGCCGCTTCGTTCAAGTCTTTCGGAATGTTGGCAAGCCCCGCGAGGAAGAAAATCATCGTATAGCCGAAGCCTTTCCAGAACATCATCAGCACGATAATAAGGCGCGTGTACACGGGGTCGCCGAGCCAATAGATGCCTTCATCAATAATGCCCAAATGAATCAGCACCTTGTTCACGAACCCGGCTTGCCAGTCGAACAGCAGATTGAACATCAAGCCGACTGCTACCGGCGTCACGATATAAGGCAGAAAATTAATGAGCTGAAAGAATGCCCGCCACTTCACATACTGGCTGTAGAGCAGCGTTGCAATTAGAAGTCCGAATATGAGCTGCAAAGGTAGTGTCATCACGATGAACAGCAGCGTATTACCGATTGATTTAAAGAAGTACGAATCTCCGTTGAATAGAAACTTGTAGTTGGCGAAGCCGACGAATTTCTTGCTGCTAATGCCGTCCCAGCTCGTTAAGCTGACGTAGAAGGAGAAAATAATCGGTATAAGCCCGAACGCCATATAGAACAGCAAGTAGGGAGATAGGAAGAAATACGGAACCCATTTGCGTTTTGCAGTATCCATTATTCACGCTCCTGATAAAGAAGCCAAAGAACAGCCCGGGAGATACGCAGCCGTTCTTTGGTCTTTAAGTTGGTTGGCCCGTTCGACGCAGCCTTATTCGAATGTAATGTTTGGCGCTTTCGCCGTAAGCTCCGTCTTGATCTTATCGAAAGCTTGGTCGACGCCAAACGAATTGTCTTTGGATAGCGTCTGCAGCACAATGTTCATGACATCGTTCAGCAGAAGGTCATTCACGTTCTCCGGAACGGCCTTTGTTGTCTCGGAAATATCCTTGAAGTACTTCTCGCCGATATCTTGATCGCCGAAGCTCGGCCACGTCCACTTCGTAAACGCCGGATCATCATAGGCTGGCTTGAAGTGCGTGAACACGCCGTCCTGCTTCTGCGCGGTCGCTCCATCCTGCGACATCGACGTGAACTCAATCCATTTCCACGCAAGAGCCGCGTTCTTCGCACCTTTTGGAATGCCGTGCGAGGAGCCGCCTGTAATGTAACCGCCAGCAGGTGGCACCATCAGACCCCAGCGGCCTTCTGCCTTATCGTTCGCTCCGATCACATATTGCGGCATCCAGACCGGCGACATCGCGAACATATATTTGGACTGCGCGAACGTCGCGTTCCATGCTGGCGTCCATTGGTCCAGCTTATCGACGATTCCGGAATCGCGGAAGCTGACGAGATCGGTCAGCAGCTGCTTGAGCACAGGCGTATTCATCTTATCTCCGTCGAAGAACGGGCCGGAGCGCTGTCCTTTCAGCACCGTATAGACGTCGCCAAGTCCAGGGAACAATTTTACCTTGCCGCCACTGTTTGCGACGACTTCCTTGCCCTTCTCGATAACGGCGTTCCAATCCGGGAACATCGCTTCCAGCTGCTTCGGATCATCGGTACCGAAGTACTCCTTCGCCAGCGGCTTCAAGTAGGCAATTCCGGCAATGCTCATGTCATCCGGAATGGCGACGAGATGGCCGTCTACCGAGAAGGCGTTAATGTCATAGTCGAACAGTAATCCTTTATCTGTGTTGTAAGGCGCGTCCTCGAGGTTCTCCAGCACATTCATATCGAATATTTTCGCTTTCTGCCCTGCTTCAATCCGAATGACGTCCGGCAGCTCACCGCCTGATGCGATCGTCGTTTGCAGCTTCTTCGTCACGTCGCCTGCTGACACGTTAACGCGTTTCACCTTAATATTCGGATACAGCTTGTGAAAAGAATCCAGCGCTGTCTTGTGCTCAGGCTCCCACGTCCACAGGACGAATTCGCCTTCTGTCTTGTCTGCACTTCCTCCACTGTCTGTCGCAGTCGCGTTGTTGTTGTTGTCTGAAGCTGTATTGTTTGCTGCCCCGTTCCCGCTTGCCGAATCATTCGCTGCTGTATTCCCGTTCGAGCTGCTGCCGCTGCCTCCGCCACAGCCTGCAAGCAAGCCGATCAGCATCGCTGCGGACAGTCCCGCACCAACTCGCTTTCTCCATTTCGGCTCCAACATTGATGAATCTCCCCCTAGCGATCGTTTTTGTATCCGCTTTCAATATAAATCGTAGACCTACCTCGCTGAAATATAAGAAACCTACACTTTTGGTTGCATTTCTACACTGCTCTTCTACCGGCCCTACACGCTCAGGTATAATAGAGCCATCATCTTCCTGTACATGGAGGTTACACTATGAAGATCATTCTGGTCGACGATGAACGTATCGCTACCGAGCATATGAAGAGCCTCCTAGATTGGGAGGCACACGGCTTCCACATCGCAGCGACAGCAACAAACGGCCGCAGCGCCTTGAAATTATGCGAAGACCTTCGCCCGCAGATTATGATTGTCGATATTCGTATGCCCGTCATGGACGGCTTGGAGCTGATCCACGCCGCAACCGAGCGGAAGCTCGGCGTTAAGTTTATCGTTATGAGCGCCTATGAGGATTTCGAATACGCCCGCAAGGCGATCTCGCTCGGCAGCGTGTCCAGCTATCTCATCAAGCATGAAGTAAACAGCGATAAGCTGCTGCTTGAGGTGAACAAGGCGAAAGACTCATGGGAGACTGAGGAAGCGCAGCGCGTCATTCAGCGCAGCGAGCAGCTGAAAGCGCTCGTGACCAGAACGGCTGGAGCGACGCTCGCGAGCAGCAGCAACCTGCCGAATGGCACTCCCCCGCTGCTAAAGCCTCCCTATGCGATGGCGGTGTTCCATAGCGACACCCCGTTCTCAGCTGTTCCAGCAGCAGTCGCGGTCGCAGCTGCGCCATTGCCCCGGCTCACCTGGGAGCAGAAGCTGACCGGCTCTGCTGAGGACAGCGGCTGGCTGCTCGTCGGCGCCTTCCCGCTGAACGCGGATCAATCGCTTGCGCTGTTCTCACTGAAGAGCGCCATCGCTGCGCCGATGCGCGAGTCATTCCATGCGCTGCTGCAAGCGATCCGCGAGCAGCTGAGCCAGACTTGTCCCGCAAGCTTCTCCATCTGCTATACATGTGAAGCGGACGAACGGGCAGTTACGTCGCTCCCTGCCTCCTATCACAAAATAACCGCCGCACTGCATCATGCCGTCTTCATCGGTCCACAGGCAACCGTCTGTGCGGATGATCTGCCACTTCCGCAGCTGCTGCCATCAGCTCAACAAGACATAAGCTTCGCGCACAGCTCCTCATCAGCACGGCTGCAGGAAGTCGCAGAGCTGCTGTCCCAGCATGCCAATGGCTCGGCGCAAATTGAAAGCGTTGTCACGAAGCTGTTCACGCCGCTTTGCCAGCCGGTCTGGAACTTGCGCGGCCTCTATCATACCGCAAGAGGGCTAACCGCACTTATTAACGAGCACCGCGTGAAGCGCGGGCTGCTCGAGATTGACCCTTTCGACACAGAGGCGTACCATGCAGTCTATAGCACCCGGGACATTCAAGCCCGGTTCGTCTGCCTGCTTCGCGAGCTGTGCACCGCACTGGATGAAGCGCGGAGCATCTCGCATAAGCTGCAAAAAGCAATCCTATTCATCCATGCGCATTATCGTGAAGATATCAGTATCGACGCTGTCGCCGATGCCGTCGAGATCAGCGCTTCTTACTTGTTCCAGCTGTTCAAACGCGAGCTCGGCCGTACGTTTCTCGATTATTTAACGGAGCATCGCATTCACCATGCGAAGCGCATCCTGCGTCATGGAGATACGAAGATGACCGAGGTGGCGACACTGGTCGGCTACCGCTCGCCGCAGCATTTTAGCCAAGTGTTCAAGAAGCTGACGGGTACGCTGCCCCATCAATACCGAAGCGGAGATTACAGCCGATGAGAAGTCTGCGCTCGGTTATTTTTCAGCGGATCGTTATCGTTGCCGTCGTCAGCTTTCTGCTCTCGGGCGGATTCACCTATTACTATTACGAGACGATTCTCGTCAAACAGATGATTCATGACGATCAATCGAAGCTTCGCCAGACCGCCAGGCAGCTGCAATATATGTCCGATGATATTACACAATTCGCGTCATCTCTTATCATATCGAATCAGCTGCAAACGTTCTATAAAACTTACAATTCTGCCGATACATTCGATCAATTCATGCTGCTGCAGAATACATTTAACTTCCTTAACGATTACAAAGGGCTGCGCAAAGAAGTGACCAGCTTCGCGCTCGTCATGCCAAGCGGCGAAACGTTCTGGAGCGAATCGAAGTACGACGATTACTTCTCCCAGCGGATGAAGGAGCCGTGGTATCAGAACTTTGCCAGCGCCGGGAATCAGACGAGCGGCTTCACCGAGCCGCATCAGATCTTCTTCGGACCCGCCACCGACAGCAAAACGATCAGCTACATCGTCAAAGTGCGCAATATCGAGAAAATAAGCGGCAGCGTTATCGGCGAGCTCATTGTAAATCTCGATTACAGCGATTTTGATTCACAGCTTAGCTTCGGCAGCGCGGACTTGGACGGGCTCGTCTGGATGAACAACGCGGGCCATGTGCTGTACCAGAAGAAGCCGACGAAGGAGCTAAAAGTCAATTTCGCACAGCTCCTTCAAGATGCAGCCGAGCTTAAGGCGAGCGAGACGCAGCATAAGACGCAGGGCGGCTATATGCTCGTTGACCGGATGGCCGGCAACGGGTGGAAGCTAGTCTCCTTCACTTCGCGCCATTCGCTGATCGAACGGGCGAGCATTATCATCTACTTGCTCGGCATCTTCACGCTCACGAGCACCGCGCTTATTCTGCTGCTCATGATGCCGGCGATCTTCCGCATTACGCGGCCGATCATGCAGCTGTATCATGCGATGAACGCTGCCTCAAGCGGCAATCTGCAGACGTCCGTGGCGATCCATACGGGCGATGAGATCGAGAAGCTAGGTGTCGGCTTTAACCGGATGATCGACCAGCTTCGCGTCCATTTGGAGGAAACGATCCGCTACGCGCAGGAGAAGAAAGAGATGGAGCTTGAGCTGCTATTAACCCAGCTGAACCCGCATTTCGTCTACAACACGCTTAATGCGGTCATCTACATGGCACAAAAGCAAGGCAACGACGATATTGTGCGGATGGTCAGCTCGTTCATTCGGATTTTGCAGGATGCGGTCAAGATGGGAGGGGCGCAGTCGTTCATTCCACTTCGTGAGGATATTGCGCTGCTGCGCGACTACTTGGCGATTCAATCTTACAGGTACGCGGATATGTTCGAGGTGGAGTGGGCGATTGACGATGCGGCGATGGATTGCAGCATTCCACGCAACCTGATTCAACCGTTCGTCGAGAATGCGATCTTCCACGGCATCTGCCCGAAGGATGATAACGGCGTTATCCGTTTAAGCGCTACCGCACGCGACGGCAGGCTCATCATTACGATTGCCGATGACGGCATCGGCATTGAGGATGGACAACTCGCGTCCATATGGGAGGAAGGCGAGAGCCGCCGCAGTCCGGGGCTTCGGCATATCGGGCTGCCGAATTCGAAGCAGCGAATTGAGCATCTGTTCGGCAGGCAAGCAGAGCTGCGCATCGACAGCACGGCCGGTCATGGCACGAGCGTTACGATTGATTTGCCCATCCAGCTCCAGGATTATGCGCGGCGAATCGGCTGACATGGCTAGATCCTCATTAAGTGAGCATTTGGCATCAATGAAGTGAAGAAGCGTCGTCTTACGAATCGTTAGCGCGCGCACCAAAAAGGGCTGCAGCAAATTCGCTGCAGCCCTTCTCTAATTCGGGCAAATTACCACTGCCAAGGCATCTTAGCTGGTACGCCGATTCTTTCACAACGGAACAGGCTCTTCACTTCTTTGGAAGCTTGATCGTACGCTTCTTGCGGAACGTGGATCGAGCCGCCAGCGCCGTACCAATCGTTGTTGTAGATGAGCGCAATGTTCGTGCGGTTCTCGTTCGTTACATTCGGCGTGCCACGGTGCCACATGCGGATGTCACGGATGACGATCGAGCCAGCTGGCATATGGATTTTCTCCGAGTACATCGTTTTTGCGGCGCGAACGTCAGGACCGTCAATCGACGTATGCTTCGTGTTCTCTGGATCCAGATGCGTACCGCCAGGCCATACTTCAAGCGGGCCGTTCTCTGCATTGACATCCACGAGTGGAATGTTCATGACAAGGCTGTAAGCAGGAAGCGCTACGCCAAGGTCAGGGAATAGCGGAGGCATATCCGAGTGCACGTTCTGATAATCAGAGCCTGGGCAAGCTGTATCCGAAGCGAGGTACGTTGCGCGAACGCCTTCGCCAAGAACCGCTTTGATTACTGGCAGCGCGAACGCGTTAGCAATCATGTAATCATTAATAAATGGTTGTACAAAAGGTAGATGCATCTGTGCACGGTTCGTACCTGTGTTGTAGCCGAAACGCTCAATATATTCGTTGAACATCGGAAGGAATGCATCCTTCAGCTCAGCAATTTGCTCAGCGGAGAGTACGCTTTCAAAACCGATATATCCGTTTTTCTTAATTTGCTCAATGGCAATCTCAATTGTTTCCTGTTCTGGGACACCTGTCAGTCTTTCTTGTTCTGTCAATTTGAGTAGCATATTTGTTCACTCCTTTAATGTGGTTGACTTATGACTTGATTATACGTTGCATGTACAAGGCTGTATTGTATAATGGAAGTGCGATTGTAAAAAAGGTAGAAAATAAGGTGGATAAATTTTGACAACGAACGAAACACTGCTGACTGGGCTTGAACAATTCATTGCGATGATTGATCTCGAATGGCCGCGAATGAACCTGCATTCCGGCGGCATCTGGCGGAATACGGGCTGGGATGGCGTTGGCTACGACTTCGAGCTAAGCTACTATATTCAAGGGACGAATACGATTCGGCAGGACGGGACCGTTGTACATGTTGCGCAGAATGACCTGCTCTTCCTGCCCGATACGATTCGCAATAGCAGCTGTGAAGAAGGCAGCTTCAAGGTCATCTTCCTTGCCTTTCAGTTCAAGGACGAAGCTCTCAAGGAGCAGCTGCGCCATATTTACAAAACCATAAATCTGCAATCGAAGCCGCTGACACTGCCGGGTCTCGAAGAAGACTTCTTAGCGCTGATCACAGAGATGCGCTCAGGGAAGCCGTCGCCTCATCTCACTAAACATCTGTTCATTCATATTCTTGTGAAGATCTACCGCGCGGTGCATCTGTACCATGGCAAGGCGAATTCGAAGACACTCAAGCATGAGCCGATGATCCAGGAGATCATCAAGGACTTGAATGAAAACTACGGCGATCCCCTATCGCTAGCCGAAATCGCTGAGCGGTACGAGCTTAACGAGCGGTACCTCAATCAAATCTTCAAGAGCATGACCGGCATTCCGCTCGGCCGCTACTTAATGAAGATTCGCATCGAGCAGGCGAAGCGTCTGCTGCGCACGACCCATCTGCAAGTGACCGACATTGCGCTCGACACGGGCTTCTTCGACGCTGCCCACTTCTGCAAGTCGTTCAAGAAGTACACGGACTACACCCCAGCGGAGTATAAGGCTCGGATGGAGAATGAACTGCATGAATAGGTGGAAGTGAATGCGCTAACGGACCGGAATTGAGCTCAATAATGCTCCTAGAACACGTTACTCAATAGGCTCATTACGATCCGTTAGAATCGCCAACAGGCATAGAAAAAGGCAGTGACCCCTGGTCACTGCCTTTTTCCTGTCATTCGATATTCTGAACCACATTAGATCAAGCTGGACTTCACCAGCAGCCGCTCGATAATAACGGCAACCTCTGCACGTGTAATATCGGCTTTCGGTGCTAGCGCAGCCGCACTCTGACCGGATACGATGCCGGATTGCAAGCATGCTGCAATACCGGTTACCGCCCATCCGCCAGCGCTCGCCTTATCCGCGAAGCGGATTAACAGAGCTTCCGCGTCGCCTGCTTGAAGATTCACGTCGATTCCTGTGATCTTCATTGCCTTCGCGATCATCGTCATCGCCTGCTCGCGGGTAATGCTTGCATTCGGACGGAAGCTGCCGTCCTCGAAGCCGTTAATAAGGTTGTTCGCATAAGCAGTCTGAACCGCATCCGCGTACCATGCCGATGGCTGAACATCCGTGAATCCGCCTGTTCCATCCATCAGCTTAAGACCAAGTGCACGAACGATAATCGCTGCAAACTCAGCGCGGGTAATGGCTTTATTCGGTTCAAATAACTCATTGCCCGTTCCGCCTACGATTGTACGTGATCCCATATTTATAATGGAATCCTTCGCCCAGTGATTCATGATATCCGTGAAATGAACATGCTTGTCCACAACGGCATACATACTGTTCGTCAAGCTGTTTACAACTGCATACCATTTGCCATCCACCTGAACCAGCTTTGTCGGCACATGACGCAGCGTGCCGTCCGGCTCGATAATGACTGCCGTAGTCGCTTCCTGCATCGTATCCATTCCAGGAATACTTAGTATTCTCTCCACGTATGAAGGGAACGAGGACAGCTCGATCGATTGACCGTTATAGGAGAAATGTACCGAGAAGCTAACCGGCGGGGCAATGATTGATACATCCCCGTTCTCCGCCGCTTGCTGAGCAGCTGCTGCAGCTGCCGCTGTCGGCTTGCCGATTTCAATACTTACCGTCAGGTCACTCGCCTGTACATCCGTTCCGAACTGCTTCGCCATCGCTTCCAGATCAATCAGCTGAGTAGGCAGCGAATAGATTGCGCCTTCTGTCTCTATTCGCAGAGTCGCTTCCTTCGCGACCAGCTGCTGAAGCATGCCGCCCGAGAGCTGGCCTACCGCAACGTCGGCATCCGTATTCACTGGTATCGTAATCGTAGGCGCTTGACCCCCGCTTGCCAGCAGCTCTTTCACTTTACCTTCATCCACCGTTACCGTTGTGACGGTTTGCCCGTCACGCTCAGAATCATGCAGTTCGCCCACCGTGTACGGTTTTCCTCCGATAATGACTTCTGCGCCTTCCGTCTGCGGCGTGCTGTCACCGCCGCCAGTGCTGTTTGTAGTAAGGTGCTTGAACGAAGCGGTTACGGTTACGTCGCTGCTGATATTCAAGTCCGTTCGCTCCGCAGTTGTAACACCATCGCTCCAGCTGACAAAGCGGTAACCAGCGTTCGGAACAGCCGTTACGGTCGTGCCATTCAAGCCGTGTGTGACTGTCTGGTCAGCGTTGCCTGTCAATGTTCCGTTCGTTCCCGCGATATACTTCAGCGTGTATACGTTAATCGCAAAATTCGCGGTTACGCTTAGATCGGCGGTTATGCCAATGTCCGTACGAGTCGCCGTATCCTCGCTATCGCTCCAGTCTACAAAGTGATAGCCCATTGCCGGGACTGCCACGACTGTCGTGCCATCCGAGCCGTACGTTACCGTTTGATCGGTGACGCCTGTTAATGTTCCGCTCGGTCCCGCGCTATACGTCAGTGTATATACGTTTATCGCGAAATTCGCTGTTACGCTCACGTCAGCGGTAACGCCGATGTCTGTACGGGTCGCCGTTTCCTCGCCATCGCTCCAGCCTACAAAGTGATAGCCTGTTGCCGGAACCGCCGTCACTGCTTCGCCATTTGAACCATTCGTTACCTTCTGGTCCGTGTCGCCTGTCAATGTTCCGTTCAGTCCAGCGGCATATGTCAGCGTATATTCGTTAATCGCAAAATTCGCTGTTACGCTGATTCCGGCGGTAACATCAGTGTCTGTACGAGTCGCCGTATCTTCGCCATCGCTCCAGCCTACGAAGTGGTAGTTCGTTGCCGGCACTGCCGTCACTTCCGAGCCATCCGATAAGTACGTCACTGTCTGTTCCGGATCACCGGTCAATGATCCGTGCGCTCCCGCGGTATACGTCAGCGTGTATTCGTTAATCGCGAAATTCGCTGTTACGCTAATGTCAGCGGTAACGCCAGTATCCGTACGGGACGCTGTATCTTCACCGTCACTCCAATCTACGAAGTGATAGCCCGTTACTGGAACTGCGGTCACTTCGGAGCCGTCCGCGCCTCGTTCAACCACTTGCGCTTCCTCTCCGTCAATGCTGCCGCCTTCACCAGCCGTATAGTTCAAGTTAAACGTATCGATGGCAAACTGCGCCGTTACCGTAATCGCTCCGGTCACATCTGTATCCTGCCGCGATGCCCTCAGAACATTATCGCTCCATTTTACAAAATGATACCCTGTTGCCGGTACCGCCGTCACAGTCGCGCCATCCGCGCCATACTCGACAGTTTGAGGCGTTGTGCCCGTAATCGAGCCGTTCGCTCCCGCTGTATAGGTCAGCACAAAGCTGTCAATTGCAAAAATCGCTGTTACCTGCTTGTCCGCTGCAACGTCTAGCTCCTGACGCGTTGCCGTCAACACCTCGTCGCTCCACGAAACAAAGTGATAGCCCGTCCCCGCTACAGCCGTTACCTCCGTTCCGTCAGCATTGTAATTCACGCTCTGATGTGCGCTGCCTGTCAAGCTTCCGCCTGTGGTCGTCTCGTAATCCAGCGTGTACTGATTGATTGCAAAGCTCGCGCTCACCGTAATATCCTGTTCGACTTCCTCATCCGTCCGGCTTGCTGACAGATTATTGTCGGACCATTTCACAAAGTGGTACCCGGTCTCAGGTGTCGCCGTCACTTCAGCGCCATCCGCACCATAGTTCACGATTTGCTGCAGCGTTCCGTCAACTGTTCCGTGAGCTCCCGCCGAATAAGTGAGATGATAAGTATTGATTGCAAAATTCGCCGTAAATGACTTGCTGCTTGTTATGCCCAAATCCTGTCGCGTCTCGTTCGTGTTTCCGTCGCTCCAGTCTACAAATTGATAGCCTATATCCGCTACAGCCGTTACCTCAGTGCCGTTAGAACCGTAATCTACCATCTGAGTAGCACTGCCACTAACGCTGCCGCCTGTAGTTGCAGGATAAGAAAGTGTGTATTTATTAATTGAAAAGAGTGCTTGTACATCAATATTATTCTTAACATTAAGGTCTGAGCGCGTTGCGGTCGTTACATGGTCACTCCATTCAACGAAGCTGTAACCTGTAGCCGGTACTGCGGTTACTGCTGTAGCAGCTTGTCCGTATTCTACCGTCTGATCTGCGTCACCGCCTGTTAGGCTACCGCCAGTACCTGCGCGATATTTCAGCGTAAATGTGTCGATTGCAAAGCTAGCCGTAAAGCTTAAGTTTTCCCGAACATTGCTTTCAGAGCGAGTCGGATTCGTACTATCATCATCCCATTCGACAAAATGATACCCCGTATTCGGAGTCGCCGTTACTTGCGATCCATCCGTTCCGACGTTCACCGTCTGCGAAGCCGTACCGCTAACCGTTCCGCCTGCGCCCGCTGTGTAGGCAACATTGTAAGTATCGATCGCGAATTGAGCCGTTATCGTCTTGCTCGCCGTGATGTTCAGATCCGTACGAGTTGCGCTCGTGTTCCCGTCGCTCCACTGCACAAAATGATTGTTATCATCCGGCACGGCTGTAACCGCAGTACCGCTGTCTCCATACGGGACCGACTGGCTGCTCGATCCATCAATATGGCCATTACCTGATGTAACGTATGTCAATGGAAGCATGATTCGTTTAAAGGAAGCAACTGCGCTGATATCGCCTGATATGCTGCTGTCCGTACGCACACCGCCCGATGACCCAAAGAGCCCGTCGCTCCAGCTATCAAACTCGTATCCTGTGCTCCCCACTGGAGTTACAACCGTACCGCTCCCGCCAAGCTTCGCGCCTTGCACCGAATTGCCGGCAATCGTACCGTTCGCGTCTGCCGTATAGTTCAGCTTGTGCTGCGCCATCAGAATCGTGCCGTTCGCGCCGAGCACCATGAACTCACCGTTCACGTAAGCTGCTCCGTACAACACTTGAGTCGTGCCTGATATCTGCTGGGTCCAGCTAGATCCGTCCTGCGAGCTCAGAATAACTCCGCCATTGCCAGCAATGACGAAAGTTCCATTGCCATAGGCAACACTGTTGAAAGTCCCGCTCACAGGAGGCGTCGCCACAGACCATGTCGATCCATTAGACGAAGTGAGGATTTTGCCGCTGCTTCCTACAGCAACGAATTTGCTGTTACCATAAGCAACGCCGCGCAGAGTTGATGTAACGCCAGACGATTGCTGCGTCCAGCTCCCACCATCGCTCGACGTTTGAATCGCGCCGCTGCTGCCAACCGCAACATACATGCTATTGCCATATGTAACAGCATTCATCGCCCCGCTGCTCACCGCAGAAGATTGCGATGACCAGGACGTTCCATTATAAGTTAAAATAACAGGCGTCTGGTTGAAATTAATATCGCTATGCGCGCCTACCGCTACATATTTGTTAGTCCCATTCGTCGTGATGCCAAATAGCTGCATACCCGACTCTTCTGTAGGAGTAGTGAGCGACCAATTCGAGCCATTGGCGGAGGTCATTATTTTGCCATGGTAGCTCTGCTGCCCGTATTGAATCTGCTGGCCGTAACCAACGCCTACGAAACCGGTCGGCCCATATACAAGGCTTCTCAATTCGTGAGCAATTCCAGCATTTACCGAATTCCATGACGCCCCTGTTTCAGAGGTTTCATAGAAGTTTCCACCGTGCATGTCTAGCAAGTCATCGGTATCATTATTCGGATTGCTATCACTATCATTAACCGGGAAATACATCGTCGGCGTACCCGCCGCCACAATCGTTCCAGCCCCATAAGCAGCCGTACGGAACATTTCCGTCGGATCATTCGTCACCGCCGGCTTCGCAATCCAACTCAAACCTGCCAAAGCATCGACAACGCTTGCCTTTGCTTTCCCCGCGCCTAGCCCTGCGGTCTGTATGAGCCCTACAACCATCGCAACAACAAGCAGTGCCGCAACCTTCCTCATCAGCCCTTGCTTTCTCATTATAACCCTCCTCTAATAATCGACTCCCAAACCATTGTCATTCGATTATTTAATGACGCTGAATCTATTAATCTTAATAGTAAACGATATAAAGTTGCTAATCCATGGAAGAAATTGTGGTATTTTATACCTATATTCGGCACTAAAGACTCCCGCAAATTCTCATGCCCACCCAACTAGAAGAGTTCGGGCGAGAAACGTAGAATTTTCATTCAAATTAATCCTACCCGAAAACTATGTTTTAGAGTATAATAAAATAAATCGACACCAATTAATTGAAACGGAGGTTGATCTCCATGGAACGTCCACCTATAAATTTATCTTTTGATTGCGTTGATGAAGTCCCGCTCCACCGCGTCCGCGGCAACCAGCTGGGCATCTTGATCAGCATCATTGTCAGCGTCCTGACCGGTCAGCTGTGGATTCTATTCCTACCGCTTGTCGTTCAGCTCATCAGCCGAACCTATGGCGTGCGCTATAACCTGTTCGTGCGTGTGCTGTCGCCGCTATTCCCTGTCAGCACCAAAACAGAGAGCCGCGAGCTTCTTCGCTTCAACAACCTGCTCGCGATCATTTTCCTCGCTGTCACACTAGTCGCCTATGCGCTAAACCTCACGGTGCTGAGCTATATTGGCCTCGGCATGCTCACAGTTGCAGTCGTTCTCGCTTTAAGCGGCTTCTGTTTAGGCTGCTTCATGTATTTCCATTGGAAGCAATTCCGCCTGCGCCGGAAAGCTTCACACTAAATGTACACAACGACAAAATAAACCCGGACCGCTTTGGTCCGGGTTTTTCATCGCTTTCAGTTCAGTCGTGTACACTCTAGCCCTGCTCCAGCCACGCCTTCAGCTTCGGCGCCAGCAGCTTCGCTTCCTCATAGCCCTGCAAGTACAGCGCATCCAGCTTCGACGAATCGCGCTCCAGACGGCCGACGATCAGCTTCTGCTGCGGACGGATAACGAATACGTTGCCCTTACGCTCCTGCTCCGCGATATAGTCCAGCTCATCGTTATAGATACGGTCCCGCGTCAGCATTTTCTCTACGAATTTCGGGAATTTGCGGTATGCGCGCCGAACGATGAAGGCGAACCGGTTCCTCGACTTGCGATAGTCGTCGTTGCGGGTAAGAACGAGCACATTGCGCTTATAGCCATCGCGCTCTGCCTGACGCAGCGGAATCGGATCGGAGATGCCGCCATCCAGTAGCTTACGTCCCTTATATTCAATAATCGGCGCGATAAAAGGAAGCGAGCTCGACGCACGAATAATGGTTAATAAATCAAAATCCGGATCGCTCTTACGATAGTATACCGTCTCGCCTGTTTCGCAATCGGTCGTGCCGATGACGAATTCCTCCGGACAGTTGTTGAATGCTTCATTATCGAACGGCACCAACTGGTTCGGAAGCTCGTCGAAAATGAAGTCCATCCCGAACAGCTCGCCCTTCTTAAAAAAGCCGCTCCACGAGATGTAGCGCGGATCGCTCACCCAGTTCACGTTCACTTCCCGGTTCCGGCCGATCTGCCGAGAGAGGTAGCTGGCCCCCATACATGCCCCCGCCGACACCCCGATTGTATATGGAAAATAAAGATTTTGCTCCGCGAAATAATCGAGCACGCCCGCCGTATAGATGCCCCGCATGCCCCCGCCTTCAAGTATGAGTCCAATTGAATCCATTACGTCTGCCTCCTGCACGATATGCCACTAACGTTTCTATAGTTTGCTTCTATTATTTTATCCAACCAAATTTGAGTAAGTCAATTTATACATATGAATATAAAGCAACAAAATCCACAACCTCTTCAGGCTGTGGACACTAAGGTTAACTTGCAATATCGCGCTCTCCTGCCGCCTTGCTTCTGCCCGCAAGCAGTTCCAGACGTTGTCCGAACTTACTCTCCACAAGTCCAGCTACGTAGAGCACGCCCATCAATCCTAGCAGCACGATTGTCACCGAAATCGGAATCGCCCACAGATGTGGGGAATGAGAGAAGAACGGCATAAGAGCAATAGCCGCAATCGGCGGTGCATTCCATTTGAATTTGCGAATAAGCCAGATCGCAATGACGACATTGATAAATAAAGTGATCGCACTCGCATACAACGATACGAGGAGCAAACCAATCAGAGACGTCACAACAGCGCCTAATACAACCTTCGCCAGCTCGCGATTCGTAAATGGACGAGACAGGAACAAGAAGCTAAATGCGCCGATCGTTGGGAAGAATAACGTATCCAGGAAGGATACGTGTAAGGATAGCCAATAGATCAGCATGACATACAGACAGATAACTAACGTTTTTACATTCATAACCTACACGGATGCCTCCTTTCAGTTGCGCGGTAACCGCACAAAATAAGGCGCCCGGGTAGGTGGTACCGGTCGCCTTGCGTCTTTCGTTCATTCCATTCGTTCGTTCATTCGACCATTCGTTCATTCGTTCATTCGTTCATTCGTTCGCTATCCTCACGATAACATACTCTTGCATAGCCGCCAAGATTGGAATTCGCGCCAGATGTTCTTGAATCTGCCTCCTTGCGATGTATGGCCAGCTGTGTCACAATCGGTAAGGGATGTATAGCGTTTCCAAACGAAGAGGAGGACAACAATTCCAATGAGAACGATTAAGCTTGGTACAAGCACGTTAGAAGTGCCCGTTCTGGCCGTCGGCTGCATGCGCATCAATTCGCTTAGCAAGACAGAGGCGGAGCGTTTCGTCCAAACATCACTAGAGGCAGGTGCGAACTTCTTCGATCACGCTGATATTTACGGCGGCGGGAAGTGCGAGGAGATTTTTGCAGATGCCATACATATGAACGATGAGATTCGGGAGAAAATCTTCCTCCAATCCAAATGCGGAATTCGCCAAGGTCAGTTCGACTTCTCCAAGGAGCATATCCTGGAGTCGGTCGATAAGATCCTTCAGCGTCTAAGAACCGACTATCTGGACATTCTGCTTCTTCACCGTCCTGACGCTCTTGTAGAGCCAGACGAAGTTGCGGAAGCATTCGATAAGCTTGAGAGCTCTGGCAAAGTGCGCCACTTCGGCGTATCGAACCAGAACCCGCTCCAAATTCAGCTGCTTAGAAAATCGGTTAAACAGCCGATTATTGCGAACCAGCTGCAGCTTAGCATCACGAATGCCAACATGATCTCTAATGGCGTTAACGTAAACATGGTGAACGATTCGTCGATCCACCGCGACGGCAGCATTCTTGATTTCTGCCGCCTGAACGACATTACGATTCAGCCTTGGTCACCGTTCCAATACGGCTTCTTCGAAGGCGTATTCCTAGACAACGACAAGTTCCCTGAGCTAAACGCCCAAATCGATGAGATCGCGGCGAAGTACGATGTGAGCAACACAACGATCGCAATCGCTTGGCTGCTCCGTCACCCGGCGAACATGCAGCCGGTAACAGGCACCACGAATGTGGAGCGTCTGCTCGATTGCATCAAAGCAAGCGAGATTCGCCTTACTCGCGAAGAGTGGTACGCGATTTACCGCGCGGCAGGCAACATTTTGCCATAAGGCGTGGCATAGCGGCATAGCCGTTATAACAACAAACACCCTCGGGCCCGTAACATCGGGCTTCGAGGGTGTTTCTATCTACAGAGCTAGAACAGAACAGAACAGAGCTACCAGCTCCACAGCTGCTCGAACTTATCCGGGTCCATGCCAGAGCGTTCGTTCCGGTTCAGGCCGTTCAGCTGCTCCATGTCGGCAGCCGACAGCTCGAAGCCGAACAACTCGGCGTTCTCGTGGATTCGCTTCGGGTTCGAAGACTTTGGAATCGTTACGACGCCATTCTGCAAGTCCCACCGCAGCACGATCTGCGCGGGCGTCCGTCCGTAACGCTCGCTCAGCTCCTGAATGACGGGCTCTTCAAGCACACGGCCGAGCATAAGCGGACTCCACGCCTCAAGCTGAATGCCTTTGCTCTTGCAGTAGCTGTGCAGCTCCAGCTGCGTCAGCCGCGGATGATACTCCACTTGATTCACAGCCGGCACAACAACGCTTGCGCCAATCAGCTTCTCAAGATGGTGAATTTGGAAGTTGCTCACGCCAATCGCTTTCACCTTGCCTTCGGCGTACACCTTCTCGAGCGCTCGCCACGTATCGAGGAACGACGCGCGAACAGAAACCGGCCAATGGATCAGAAACAGATCCACATAATCAATATTCAGCTCGCGAAGCGACTGATCCACTGCGCGCAGCGTCTTGTCATAGCCGTGTTCTGGGTTCGCCACCTTCGTCGTGACGAAGATCTCTTCCCGCGGAACGCCGCTCTCGCGAACGGCCCGGCCGACGCCGCGTTCATTCTCATAAGCCGACGCCGTATCAATGCTGCGGTAGCCGGCCTCAATTGCCGTCCGCACCGCGGCCTCGACATGCGGGCCATCCTCCGGTCTTCCCTGCCATACTCCTAGTCCTAGCCATGGCATTTGAACGCCATTATTCAGCGTCACTTTGCTTGAAAGCGATAGCACCACGCGTATCTGCCCCTTCCTCTTCTACCAGAAATTGAGAAGCTTGTTATCCTCTTCTTTATACCCTTTCCACCCAGGTCTGACAAGGCTTATTCCGCTTTAAAATAGACGGACTTGCTCCTTTCACAGATCATAAAAGTCCATATCTTGTATGAATTACGCACATTGAAACCGCTACCATTTCGAATTACAATTTACTTACATCCGTGAACAGTCACTAGAAATCGCCATAATTGGAAGATTTTCAATTCTGGAAGGGGTCGACTCGGACAATGAAGAGAAGTTTGAAATTTACAGCAGGCTCACTCGTCGTTCTATCACTCGCGCTGTCTGCTTGCAGCAGCGGCAAATCCGGTTCTGACGGTGAAGTGCTGCACCTGAAATGGAGTACCTGGGGCAACCCTGGCGAGCTAAAGCGTTTCTACGAATTAACGGATCAGTACAACAAAGATCACCCGAAGACACAGTGGGAGCTCGTTGCTGTACCGAACGACGGTTATGAAGAAAAGCTTATCACGCAGCTGCAAGGCGGCACAGCGCCAGACGCGTTCTACGCGGGCGATCAGACCGTCGTCAAGCTCATTGCCAACGGCTCGATCACTGAGCTGACACAGCTGATGGACAAGCCAAGCAGTCCGATCAAAGCGTCTGATTTTGCCGAAGGGCTATGGGGCGGTTCGAAGAAGGGCGACCAAATCTTCGGCGTAACGGTCGACTGTAACCCGCTTGTCATGTACTACAACAAGAAGGTGCTGCAGGATGCCGGCATTACGGACGATCCGCAAGCCTTGTACGAAGCTGGCGAGTGGAACTGGCAGAAGCTCTCCGAGCTGACGGCTAAGATCCAAGCGGCTGGTAAATACGGCCTCGTGCTTGAAGATTGGTCTTCCCCGATCTATTCGTGGGTAACGACAAACGGCGGAAAAGTGTACGACAAAGATCTCGGCGGACAATTCGTTGCGGATAAAGATCCGAAATCGCTCGAAGCCTTCCAGTACCTGGCTGACAACGTGAAGAGCAAGAACTTCGTCTTCTCCGGCTCCCTGCCGAAAGGACAAGGTCCTGACGCCATGTTCATGTCCAACCAAGTCGGCTTCGGTATCGCTGGACGCTGGTGGGTGCCGCAGTATAACGCGAACACAGCGCTGCAGTACGACATCGTTCCTCTGCCTACGAATACAGGTAACAAAATGGAACCAGCAGGCATCCCTACCGCTTACATGGTTATGAACAAGAAGACGGCTCATCCAGATGAAACCTATGACTTCCTGTCCTACTTCGTGTCGAAGGCAGGCCAGCAGTTCCGTCTGAAAGGCGGTAATGCCGTTCCTTCCGTTTCCGGTGTAGATGATCTGGTTCTCGATAAAGACGCTCAGCCTGCGCACGCTCAGTTCTTCCTGGACGCTCGCGAAATCGGCTATGCGCTCTGGCCTTCGGAATCCGCTGTAGCAGGCGCTTCGGACGTCGTGAAGGATAACTACGACTTGCTGCTGCTCGGCAAGCAGGACGCAGAGACGACGCTGAAGAAAATGGCGGAAGGCGTGAATAAGAAGATCGCTGAGGCTAATGCCAAATAATATAGCAACGCCTTAAGAAGGGGAGGAATTCATTCCTCCCCTTCTCTACTATTCCATTCGAGCTACTTTCGGAGGTGCGTTATGAATCCTAAACGTTCGAACACCATATGGGGCTATTTCTTTATTGCCCCGCAGCTCATTGGGCTCCTAGCCTTCTCGCTCATCCCGCTTATCAGTGCGTTCGTGCTCAGCACGCTCGATTGGGACGGGTTTAAGGCGGCGACATTTATCGGCCTCGATAATTTCAACTATGCCTTCCATAACCCTGACTTTCAGAAAGCGATGAGGAACACGCTGCTGTTCTCCGTCCTCACCGTACCTGCAGGCATCTTCCTCTCCCTGCTTACTGCGGTTGCCCTGAATAACGTGCGGATGCGCGTGCTGTATCGCCTATTCTTCTTCATGCCTGTCGTTACGAGCTCGGTTGCGGTTGCAATCGTGTGGATGTGGCTCCTTAACGGCGACTTCGGCCTCATCAATGTTATGCTCAAGATGGTCTTCAATGTCAAAGGCCCGCAGTGGCTGACCGACCTGAATCTCGTGCTGCCATCGCTTGCAATCGTAAGCATCTGGAAAGGAATCGGCTTCAACATGGTGCTGTTCCTCGCCGGGCTGCAAGGCATTTCCAGAGACTATTACGAGGCTTCGATGATTGACGGCGCGACTAGAAATCAGCAGTTCTGGCGCATTACGGTGCCGCTGCTGTCACCGACGACGCTGTTCGTCACCATCATTGCCGTTATCGATTCCTTCAAAGTATTCGATACCGCTTTCGTCATGACAAGCGGCGGACCGGCAAAGGCCAGCTACACGATGGTCTACCACCTGTACGAGCTCGCGTTCAAGAATTTCCAGTTCGGCAGAAGCGCATCGGCCGCTGTTATTCTGTTCGCAATCATTCTTGTCCTAACCGTGCTGCAAACCTACTACTCCCGCAAATGGGTACATTACGCCGAATAAGGAGGATGAATGTTCATGGAATCTGCGAAGACGGAATCAATGACGCAGCTGCAGCAGCGTACGGCTACAAGGCGCGCTTCACTCAAACTGAATATCCCAGGCATCATTCTCCATCTCATTCTGATCGTAGCTTCGGCGCTCATGATTGCCCCATTCTTCTGGATGGTATCTAGCGGCCTGAAGGATCTGTCTCAGATCTTTCTCGTTCCGCCGAATCTACTACCGAATCCGTGGCACTGGGAGAACATTCATCGTTCCTTGACGGCAATGCCGTTCGACAAGGCCTACTTCAACAGCGCCTACATTTCAATTGCGATCGTCATCGGCCAGCTTCTCACCTGCTCCATGGCTGCGTTTGCTTTTGCGAAAATCAACTTTCCGTTCCGCAACATCCTCTTCATCGCTTTCCTGTCGATGCTGATGGTGCCGGAGCAAGTAACGATCGTGCCGCTGTATATTATTTTGAAAAACCTCGGCTGGCTGGACTCGCACTTGTCGCTGATTATTCCTGATTCGTTATTCAGCGCGTTCGGCGTCTTCCTGCTTCGCCAATTCTTCCTCGGCATTCCACGCGATCTATCAGAGTCGGCGTATGTCGATGGCGCTAACCAGTGGACCATCTACTGGCGTATTATGATTCCACTCGTGAAGCCAGCGCTCGCAGCGCTTGCCATTATTGCCTTCCTCGGAACGTGGAACAACTTCTTCCGTCCGGTTATTTTCTTAAGCACGACGGATAAGTTTACGGTTCCGCTTATGCTGAGTACGTTCAAGGGGCTGTATGTAACGGACTGGACGCTCATGATGTCAGGGTCGACAATCGCGGTTATCCCGGTTCTCGTGGTCTACTTGCTGCTGCAGCGGTACATCATTGAGGGGATTACGATGACTGGTATCAAGGGTTAACGTAGATGTAGGTATTGATCGGGTATTTCGCGTCGATGTGCTGCTCGTACACGACATGCCGCTCAGCAGGCGCTGCGTACTTCCCTCTGTACACAGAAGCGGATATGCCGAAGTAAGCGGCGAACGTTCTAGAGAAATAATGATTCTCGGAGTAGCCGCACTGGGAAGCAATTTCATTAATGCTGAGGGTACTGTGGCGCAGATGATAGGCAGCACGCTCCAGTCGCAGCTGAATAATCATTTGGCGAAGCGGAATGCCCACCTCGCGTGCGAACAATCGTGACAGATGCTCCTGCGACAGCTCGCAGTGGCTTGCGATTTCCACAACCGAGATGGGCTCGACCAGATGGCGGCGAATATAGGCGAGCGCCTTGCCCACTATAGGAGAATAAGAGGAACCGGCAACGGTTTCTTTTTGTTTGGCTGCGAAGCCTAGCTGGCTTAGTTCATTGAGAAGCGCGGCAAGCAGGAATCCACTGCGACTGCTGTCCTTGCCTGTATACGAAACCTCAATTAGGTGGCGAAGCATCTGCTCCTGAAATCCGCCATCGCGAATCGGAATGACATCCGGTCCATCCGCGGTCAGCAGGGCAAGCTCGAAGCAGTCTTCCAGCGTAAAATGTATAAATTGATGCCTGGTCGCCGACGTCTCGCTGAACTGATAGCCGTGCAGGGCCCCCGCTCTCGTAATGACCCAGCAAGGCTTGTCCAGCGTATATACCTTACCTGCAATATGGTAAGTCGTACCCGTTCCAATGGGGAAATAGACGAGCTCATGCTGTTCCAGCCGGCGCAGCTCCAGCTTCCAATTGCGCCTCACGACGAAATCCCCGCACAAATGTACAACAGGCAGTTTCATAACGGTGTAATCAACTCCTATGCCATTGTAGGTTTTTCCAAGCATGTCCGTGCGTAATTGCTATTGTAAGCGATTTCATTTAGGCTTTAAATAGACTGACAAAACTATATAATTAATGTCTATTTTCGACAATTTTTACAGAGGCGGTGTAATGGATGGTTAAGAAGCAGCCCGCGTTGATTGGAATTGACGGTGTCTACATCCCTGTTTCAGACAGGAAGCAAGCGGAAGAGTGGTACGCGCTGCACCTTGGGCTAGAGCGCAAAGAGGATTACTTGCTCGCAGGGAAACAGGAGGTTTTCTTGCGTGAACGAACGGACCGCACGGCTCTAACTTTCAAGACGAATCAATGGCTCGAGAGCGGAGAAAGCTATGAGATGCCTGTCGTCTGTTTTCGAACAGACGATATTGACGGCCTTTATGACCATGCCCGCGAGAACGGCATTCGCGCCGAGGAGATGGTCGTACATCGTTGGTTTAGAGAATTTGACTGCTATGACCTTGACGGCAACAAGCTGAAGGTTTGGCAGCCGAATGCGTAATGGAATCGCGTGACGCGAGAGAGCATACGAACTGGGGGCGGCGATCTCGGAGAGTGTGAGAGCGTACGAACCGGGGGGCGGCGATCTCCGAGCGTGTGAGAGCGTACGAGCCGGGGGCGGCGATCTCGGAGCGAGAGAGAGCGTACGAGCCGGGGGGCAGCGATCTCCGCGCGCGAGAGAGCGTACGAGCCGGGGGCGGTGATCTCGGAGCGTGAGAGAGCGTACGAGCCGGGGGCGGTGATCTCGGAGCGTGAGAGAGCGTATTTGCTCTCTCAGCGGGCGAAGCACCGGGGTTTTTGCGCTGAGAGAACCTATGTGGTCTCTCAGACTCGGAACGAGCCAGGTTTCGGCGTTTTCCGAGCGCGAGAGAGCGTATTTGCTCTCTCAGCGAGCGAAGCGCCGAGTTTTCGCGCTGAGAGATCGTATGCGGTCACTCAGACTCGGAACGAGCCAGGTTTCGGCGTTTTCCGAGCGTGAGAGAGCGTATTTGCTCTCTCAGCGAGCGAAGCGCCGGGTTTTCGCGCTGAGAGAACCTATGTGGTCTCTCAGCTTCGTCATCAACTCTGAGAGTTGGAAACTCCGACTCTCAACCAAAAAAAAAAAGCGACCCGCAAGTCACATCTGTGAGTTGCGGGTCGCCCCGGTCATGCCGACTATAGCTTGCTTCATCTCATTTAAACGGTCATATGCTCGTGGCTGACGAGCGACTTGCGCGCCCAGACGCCACTCTTCCAACGAGCGAGCATGAGCAGCCCCCTCACCCATTCATCGACGGCAAAAGCGATCCAGACCCCGATCAGCCCCATATCCTGATGAATGCCCAGGTAGTAAGCGAGTGGCACGCAGATCCCCCACATGGAACAGATGCCCATGAGGACCGGGAACTTCGCGTCGCCAGCTGCGCGGAGCGAGTTAATGACGACGATGTTGAAGACACGTCCCGGCTCCAGAACGATCGACAGAAGAAGAATGCTAGCGCCGATTGCAATGACCTTCGGATCCTCAGTAAACAAACCGAGGAGCTGATAGCGGAATAACGCAGCGACCGTCACCAAGCCTGCCGTTAACGCAATGCTGAGCTTCAAGCTTCGCAGCAGCCGGAAGAACGCCGCTCTCTTCTCGCCCGCCCCGACCATATGACCGACGATAATCTCCGTTGCCATGCCGATTGCCATCGACATCGCCATGAAATACGCCGAAATGTTCCATACGTACACATGCGCGCTCAACGCTTGCTGACCGATCATGTTAATAAAGACCATAATCATCATCAGCTGCGACTGCCATGCGAGATGCTCGCCTGCGGACGGCAAGCCGATACCTAATATTTTGGACGCATACTGCTTGTCGAAACGGAAGTAATCCTTCAGCCGAATCTTGCTCGGTACCGTTCGGTACAGTAGCACGAGCAGCACCAGTACGCCGATCAACCGACTTGTAATCGTTGATACCGCTGCACCTGTAACGCCCCATTCCGGAAAGCCGAAGTGACCGAAGATGAGCAGATAGTTGCCTGCAACGTGCAGCAAATTGATGCCGAGCGTGACATACATAACGCCTCTCGTATTGCCGTTCGCCCGAATGATCGACGCGATGGCATAAGAGAGCGCCTCAATCCATATAAATCCGCCGATCAGCCTCAGGTACTTGTTCGCAATCGCCACCTGCGCTGGATCAAGGTTCATCAGCTCAAGGCCCTGCTTGCTGAAGCAGAAGAGCACCACGCTGATCACAACGCCAAAAATAAACACCATCGTAATCGCCTGCGCAGATATGCGGCTCGCCGTTTCCTTCTGCCCGGCTCCCAGATATTGCGTCACCGCAACGCTTGTGCCGACGGCAACAAACCCGAACATCATCGCGCAGAACATGATCATTTCATTCGCAAGCCCGACCGCACCGGCCACTTCATCGGAAATACGGCTTAACATAAAGACGTCCGCCGTGCCCAGCATCATCCGCAGGACGGTATCGACCAGAATCGGCCATGCCAGCGCAAACAGCGTAAGCTTCTTCCAAGAGGGCTGCTGTGCCCCTAATTGTTGCTCTCCCCTACTCATTTTACGATTCGCTCTCCTATCCCATTCACCCGTATCTATCTCTCTTTATGATTTCACTCCCGCTATTATCCCACCTGCCTAGGCTGTCTGTCTAATGGAAGTATCACCTGCTGCCTGCGCTGAAACATGAAGAAAGACGGCGTATATGGTCCATTTACGCCGCCTCTTTATGAAAGTTACCTATACTTTCATGATGCCTTTGTCCTTCAGCACCTTCATGAAGATCCCGCCCACAACGCTGCGATGCTGGAAGTTCAACTGTCTCGTCGTTAATGTATCCGTCCAATCCGAGAACGGAACACGGTCCGGCGTGTCATTCAGCATATGCCAGATTGGCTCGATCAGCGAAGTGAAATCACTGTCTTGCTCCGCGAGCGCAGCCGACCATACGAGCCAGTCCGACTTCGTATACGTCGCGCGGCTATCGAGCGGCGTGCCGTACTTGTTGCTTTGCTTCACATACCAAGCCACTTCCCGGCGAATCATATCACGGTCGAACAGCTCTGTACCGAAGAGCACATCCCAGATCAAGTTATATTTGAGGCTCCATGTACCTTCTTGGCCAAAAGCAAGCTTCGTATGTTCGCCATCTGCTGCGAGCTCGTTCCACTTAACCGCCATATCTTGCGCTGCGCTGCGGTAACGAGCCGCTTCTTCTGCTTCGCCTTGCAGCTGCTTCAGAATCGAATAGCTCGCAACGCCCATAATCGCTTTCACGGACAGGTTCGCATTGCGGGCAAGATGACCGGCAAAGTCATCCGTGCACAGCTGGTTCTCTGGATCGAGACCGTACTCCAGCAGATATGACGCCCACTCGCCAAGCAGCTCGATATGGTCGAAGATATATTGGCGGTTTGCGCCAGCCAGACATGCAGCAGCAGCCATGATGAGCATATTGCCGCATTCCTCGACCGGCATTTGCCCATCTCGCGAGTTATCGCTGTACACTTGACCGTTGCCAATCGGATATTGGCCGATATCATGCGGCGCGAACTCGAACGGCCATGCATCGGTCAACGAATATTTCAGAATCGGACGGATCATGCCCTCTACGAGCGCTGGATTGTACAGCAGGTAGAGCGGAATGGACGGGTAGCTGACATCGACCGTCGCCATGCAGCCATTGCTGTAACATTCCTTGGACAGGAACAACAGCTGTCCTTCCGTATCCGTTACGAGCTTATGCGCGGCGATGGACTGCCGGTACGATAAAGCGAGCAGATCGGCATAGCGTTCGCCGCCTGCCTTCGTGCCATCTTCAAGCAGCTGCCGGTCGAATGCCGCACAGCGCTCGCGCAGTGAATCAAACTCCGCAAAGGCATCCGCGAGCATCTCTTCCGCGCCTTGACCGTTCCGGCGCCAATACGCTTGCAGCTTATCGCCGAAATACTCGACGGCATAGACGTCATCGTATGCAAGAACAGCCAGATGGCTGACAGGAGACGCGCCGACGCTGCCGCTGTCGAAGACAACTGCCATCACAGGGCTGGCATCCGCCACCACCCGTGCTGCCGACACATCGACTGGCTCGCCCTTCAGCTGCTCGCCACGGACGAAGCGCTTGCGCAGATCGTCTGTGCCCGCGTAGATTCGGGCAGGCTCCGAGCGCTTCGCCGCCAGATAGAAATGACCCCAATCGATGCGATGGTCATCGCCCGAACGGTTCATATAGTCCTGCTGCTCATGGCTCATGCGTAGCGCTAGCAGCTCATCGCCGCCAACCGCTTCGCAGAGCACTGCTTGCTTCGGAAGATCGACGCACCATTCGCCCGTCACGTCGTAATACACACTAACCTCATGCTCGCGTCCGTCTGTCGCCTTCACTTCGAAGGAGACATACGAAGCTGGGCGCGACAGGACGTCAAGATCCTCTAGCAGCAGCGGCGTCAAGAAGTGAACCGACATCGCTACTCCTGCTGCTTCAAACGTGTACACCGTGCTAAGCGGCGTCACAGTTAATCCGGTCTGCGCAAGCGCAGGCGGCTCCGTATAGTACCGGTCCGCTCTCGGCTCCACTTTGCCGGCGAAGCGCCAAACTGCCCCATCGATACGTACTAAGCCGGTCATCGCATGGCGCTGGCCGGTCCAGTGGCGCGTATAATCGTCAGTCAGGCGATCAGCCGCCGACCAGACGCTGAAATAAGGATCAACTGTAACTAGAGGAACGGAAGAAGGACGAATAGCTTGCATCATTGGGACATCCTCTCGATCTAATATATATTTTTTATAATACATATAGATTAAATCGTATATACGAGGATGTCAATGCAGAGATCAGCGTGCTGTGCGCGTGAACGGCAGGGCAACATCAACCGTCGTACCCTGACCGAGCTCACTTTCGATGCTGATCTGCCCGCCATGCTCCTTCACGATTTTGTAGCAGATCATGAGGCCAAGGCCCGTCCCTTTCTCCTTCATGCTATAGAACGGTTCGCCAAGCCGCGCGATGCGCTCCGATGGAATGCCGCAGCCGTGGTCGGTGACACGAATGGAGACATGCTTCTCTTCTCTTCGCCTTATATTAATTTTAATCTGGCCGCCGGTGCTCATCGCTTCAATTGCATTCTTCATCACGTTAATGAATACTTGGATAAGCTGATTCTCATCGCATTCCACCTCTGGAATGTCCGGCTCCGTCTCCAGGTGAATTTGTACATTATTCATCAGCGCGAGCGGATAGAGCAGCGAAGCTACCTGTGCCAGTACAAGCTCGATCCGGTGCATCTTGTAGGACATCGACTGTGGCTTCGCGACAGACATGAACTGGTTCGTAATCCACTCCATCTGCTCAATCTCGCTGCGCATCACATCGAGGTACCAGCCATTCTTGTCGGTCGTCTGCTTGTTTAGAAGGCTAATAAACCCTTTTATCGTCGTTAGCGGGTTACGAATTTCGTGGGCAATTCCTGCTGCAAGCTGACCGACTACGGCGAGTTTATCCGTCGTCCGGAGTAACTCCTCCGTCTGCTTCAGTTCTGTGATATCGCGCCCTATCGTCAGCAGACCATTGCGCCTGCCGTCCGCGTGGAAGATCGGCACCTTCATAATATCGTATATACGATCACCGTACGGCGTATCCGGAAGCCCATTCTGCTGACGGATGGCATGACCCACCTCCCAAACTTGCTCGTCATAATCGTGGCTTTTAGCGAGAATCTCTTCGTAATGCCCGCTTTGCTCCGCCAACTCCTTATTGGTCAGCCCTTTGTAAGGAATGGATTCTAACTTAAACATGATGAGCGTATGCTGGTTCGCTTCTACCCACCTACCTTCCCCGTCCTTATAGCTGACGAGATCCGGCATGGCGTTCATTACCTCGCGCAGTCGCTTCTCGCTTTCACGCAGATCTTCGATCATCTTCTTACGCTCAGCTATATCCTTCATTATCAATGCAATAGCGACAGGCTCCCCATTACTGCCGAGCAGTGGGGCAGCGGAGACGGCGATCTCGACGAGGCTGCCGTCCTTGCGGGTTCGGAATGCTTCGTAGCAATACGCCTGCCGAGAGGCAAGCACTAGGCTGCGAATACGTTCAACCTCCTGCTGCTGCAGGTCAACAATTGTCGGCAACCGCATGCCGAGCACTTCTTCTTCCGACCAGCCGAATATGGACTCGAACGCTTTGTTTATTTTAATAATATGCAGCTCCGTATCCAGTACGAGGCAGGCATCATCGACATTCGCAAAGAAGAATTTCAACTGCGCTTTCGAAAGCTGCTCATCCAGAGTAGCCCCATCACTCGACTCCCTCTCACGCAGCACCGTATAAACACCAGTAATTGCATCGTTGATGATGATAGGGAAGCTCGTTAATGTCATCACAAGACGTAGTCCCCGTTTATGCAAAACGACCATTTCGCACTCGTATTGTGATCCGTTTGCCGAGTCCTCGAACGCCTGCTTGCTTCGCTCCCTGTAATCCGGGGCAGCCAAGCGATCCAGACTCAATTCGGCAAGCTCGCTTGCCTCGTATCCAAGCCTCCGCTGTGCCGAATGATTGGATTCGAGAAGCCTACCTTCCAAATCAAAAGATAAAATCGCTTCGGGATGATGATCAAACAATGACTTATAAGCGGGATATCGATCCGTTACGGGCATTTGGTGGTTATGCGACATGATTCCTCCAACATAATGGTTCTGTATGAGATATAGTTCTTTTATATCATAAACCAAGCTAGTAGGTTGGATTTTCTTACACCTTGCAAGCTGCTTAATGAATGAAAAGAGCTGCAGGAAGAGTAGTTACCTACCCTCACATACAGCTCTTCTCCCGTACAGCGTATTTAATTCTTTGGTTTAATCCTCCGATCGCCCGCTTGCAGGGTGGCTAACCCTATTCTTTCACCGAACCAAGCATAATACCGCTAATGAAGTACTTCTGCATGAACGGGTATACGACCAGTATTGGGATCATCGTAATGACGAGCTTCGCTGCCGTAAGGCTGCGGTTGGAGACCGCTAGCAAGCTGCGAACCTGATCCACATCGCGGATCGTCGTATCGTAATTGACGACAAGCTGCTGAATATACGTTTGCAGCGGGTAGTCGTCCGTATTGATGGAATAGATCAAGCCGTCAAAATAAGCGTTCCAGTTGCCGACGACAATAAAGAGTGCAATGGTTGCCATAATCGGCAAGGAGAGCGGTACATAGATTTGCAGCAGACGACGCCATGGCCCCGCTCCATCGATGCTCGCCGATTCCTCCAGCTCAGACGGAATGTTGCGGAAGTAGTTCATCATGAGAATGATATTGAACTGACCGACCGCGCCTGGAATGACAAGCGCCCAGATTGTGCCGAGCATGTGCGTATCCTTCACCGTAAAGAACATCGGCACTAGACTTGGACCAAACAACATTGTACCGATGACGATCCACATGTAAATGCCCCGAGAACGGAACGCTTTGCTGCTTCTGGACAATGGATACGACGCCAGGATGACAAGCACCATATCGATAACGAGCGCAAGCACGACGCGTTGCACCGATACGCCAACCGCTGTCAGAATCGCATGATCCTTAAAGATTGTCGTGTACGTGGTCCAGCTAAATCCAAGCGGGTAAACCGTTACAAGCCCTGCCGTCGCCTTGGCGCTGTTGCTAAATGAAATCGACAGGATGTTCAGCAGCGGAACGAGCGTCATTAAGGCTAGCATCGTAAGAATACTATAAATAATCGTGTTGGTTATGATATCACTTTTTGTTAATCGAATCCCCATCAATTTCACCCCGTCATCTAGAACACCTTATATTCGCCATACTTCTCTGCCAGCCATTGCGAGACAAGAATGAAGATGAATGCCACAGCCGAGCGGAACAATCCAACCGCAGTAGCGAACTCGTATTGATTGCTCTGGAAGCCCATGCGATAAATATACGTGTCGTAAATATCAGCGACCTGATACACAAGCGGATTGTACAAATTGAAGATTTGATCGAAGCCGCCGCTCAGAATCCCTTGAAGACTTAATATGAGAATGAGCACTACCGTACCTTTTATGCTCGGCAGCGTAATATTCACCAGCTTGGCCCATCGTGAAGCTCCGTCTACATCGGCTGCTTCATATAAGTTCGGATTGATGCTCGTCAGAGCCGCCAGAAACACGATAGCGTTAAACCCGAAGCCTTTCCATACATCCGTCAAATAGATGATAATCATGAACCAGGTGTTGCTGCTGAAGAACATAGTCGGTTCGCTGCCGTTCAGCTTATGAACGATACCGTTAATCATGCCGTCGATGGAGAAGAAATCTTTGAAAATACCGGCCATAATGACCCAGGAAAGGAAGAAGGGCAAATAAACGATCGTCTGAACAGTCTTCTTAAACCATTTTTTCTTAATTTCATGCAGCAGCAGGGCGAATGCCAGTGCGCACGAGACATTCAGAATGATCTTAACGACCGAGATGGTAATGGTATTAATCGTAATTTGTTTGAACTCCGGTATTTGAAACAGCATTTTGAAATGATCGAGTCCCGCCCATGGAGAGCCCCAGATGCCTGCAATCGGATCAAAGTATTTGAAAGCCATAATCGAACCGAGCGTAGGATAAATGCTGAAAATAGCCAAAATAACGATACTTGGGAAGAGCATAAAGTGATAGTGAATCGCTTCCTTGTTGCGCACTCTGCCGTTAGCTTTCAATATAAGTTCACCCCAGTTCGAATCAAACAAATGCTGAGTCGCTCAAGCCTTGCAGCAGGCTCAGCACTTGTTTTGTGATCCGTTATCCTTATTTGCCTACGATATCGTTAACTTCTGCCGTAATATCTTTACCGCCCATGTTGTTCCACAGCTCTACGAATTTGTCGAAATCATCAATAGACTTCTTACCAGTAATGATCTCGAGGAAAGTCTTCTTCTCCAGATCGTCAAGTGATGCTTTCTTCTTCTGCATCAGATCGGTCGAACCGATAAATGCCGGAAGCGTCTGCTGAACCGGATTCTTCACAAGGCCAGCCGCACCGATCGCGAACTGGTTCGCAAGGCTCCACAATCCCATATCCGCGAATTTGTCCGCTGCCTTGTTGTAGTTCAGAATCGAAGTCGCTTGTACTTTCGTCTCTGGATCTGTATCTTCCATCTTCGCCTTGCCGTTTACAACGTCCATGATCGCTTTGTAGCGAACCGTAATTTCATGCGGATCTTTCGCGCTGACACTTGCAGGCAGCAAAGGCATCTTCGCATTCAAGTACTTCGCGCCTTCGTCGATCGTCAGCTTGTTGTACCAGTCCAGCTTCTTCGTGTTCGCTTCTTGTGCATAGTTCAGCATCTTCATAATCGCTTCCGGATGCTTGAAGCCCTTCTTCACGACAACGAACGATCTCACGGCGCCATAGCCCTTCGCATGCGCGATGCCGTCAACACCTTTAAGTACAGTCGCTTGCCAATTCGCATTATGATCGTTCTTCACCGAATCCGGCAGCGGGTACCATGTTGCCCACCATGCTCCTTCGAACACGCCGGCTCTGCCCTTCGCAATCGCTTCTACCGCTTTGTTGCTGTCGTTCATAATGAAATCTTTCGCAACCAGACCGTCTTTGTACCACTTCGCAAGACGCTCCAACGCGCCCTTCATCTCAGGCTGTACGGAGCCATAGCCAACGCTGCTATCTGCTGTTCTAATCCATTGCCCCGGATACGAGTTATACGCGCCGAACACGAAATCGAAGGAAGCTGTATCTGCTCCGAAAATGTTCTGTTGCGACGGAAGCGCGCCAGCACCGAATTTATCCTTGAATGCTTTCAATGTTGTCTCTACATCATCCAGCGTTTGCGGCTCTGGGAGGCCCACTTGGTCCAGCCAATCTTTCCGCGTCCAGATAACCGGAATAGCTGTCTCAACGTCGGCAATCGAAGGAATCGCATACAGCTTGCCATCCGAGGAAACTGACTTCAGCGCATCTGGTCCGCCAAGCGCGATGCTGTCCTTCAAGTTCTGGGAACCGTAATCGTTATACACTTGCGTCAAATCTTCGATCATGTCTGCCTTGATAAGCTTCTTCAGGATGCTAAGTCCATTCGGGTCCACGCTTATGGACAGGACATCTGGAATGTTGTTCGCCGCGATCAAGAGGCTGATCTTCTGCTCGAAGGCGAAGTTCTGGTCGCTTGTCGACCATGCCATCTTCGGCTTCACGTTCAAATTCTGCTCGAACCACTTCTCTACATCGTTGTTCTCGAAGCTTTCCCCTGCAGGTGGTTTTGTTTCTGCAGAGAGCGAGATCCCTGTCGTGAACTCGACCATCTCTGACATTTTGCCAAACGGATCTGGCTTCTCAGCAGGCGCGGCCGTATTCGCCGCCTTGTCGTTCGTGCTGTTTGCATTGCCGCTGTTGTTCGCGCTCGCATTTGTCGTTTGTGCGTTGCCTTCTGCAGCATTGCCGTCTTTTGTATTGCCCCCGTTGTTCGAATTGCCGCAAGCTGCACTTGTTAACATAAGTGCGGTGACCAGTGATACAGATGCTACTGCTTTTAATTTCTTTTTCACTTGAATCCCCCTAAGACTTGAGTAGTATGACTTGCTTGTCTCTATATTAAGTGAAATGAGGAAGATCGCGGGATAGACGATCTTCCTCTTCTAATGGGAGTTTAGTAATCAATTGTAGGCGTTTACATGACAACATTCCTACTAACTGATGAAAAGTTTCTCTTGTGTATGAAAGCGTTTACGAATGCGTGTGAATTTACCGATTCCGCTCCCGATATTCCGACGGCGTTATGCCGTTATGCTCCCGAAACAGCTTGCTGAAATACTTCTCATCCTGGAAGCCCAACTGGTCGGCAATGACATAGATTGGCTTCGCCGTCTTGCGCAGCAGCGCCTCCGCATTGCTCAGCTTGAGCCCTCTTAGATAATCACTGAACTGTGTTCCCGTAATGTCCTTGAAGCAGACGCTGAAGTAGCCTCGGCTCATATTGACCGCTTTGGCCACTTCCTCTTGATTAATGCCGTCAAACAAATGATCATTCAAGTACTGAATCGCATTGTTAATGCTAGCAACAACCTCGTCCGAGTAGCGCTTACCCTGCTCATTCATAAAGGTCGGAGCCGAAACGAAGCCGCCGCGCTCCTTGCTGTCATGCCGAATACGAGCGGAGATCCGTTCGAGCACATCATCGAGTGTCTCTTTCTCGAGCTGTGTCTTCACAATATAATCAATCGCGCCAAGGCGCATGGCATCCTGGATATAGTTGAAATCCTGATGGCAAGTCAGCACGACCACCTTGAGGTCCGGGTAAGCATCCCGCGTCGCCTTCATCAATTCAAAGCCAGACATGCCTGGCATCGTTAAATCCATAAAAACAATATCGACACGATTGTTCGCTAGAAACTCAAGCGCCTTCTCGCCGCCGCTCGCTTCTCCTACGATTTTGAAGCCGAATTTCTGCCATGGCAGTACAGAGATGAGCCCTTTTCGTACAAAAATTTCGTCATCCACAATTAATGTCTTCATCATCGCGACTCCCCCTTAGATCATGCTGCGGCTTATCGGAAGCGTGAGCTTGAAGGTCGTTCCCTGATCCTTCTCACCCTTAATCTCCATTGAAGCAGCGCTTCCGTAATTGACTTCAAGCATATCCCGGACGTAGCTAAGGCCAATGCCCATACCGACTTTCTTATGCGCGTCCGCCTGCGGCTCAAGCAGCCGCCCGATCTCCTGTTCCGTCATGCCTGCGCCATTGTCTTGGACCGTGATAATCAGCTTGCCAGCTTCTTCATACGCGCTGATCTGGATATAACCGCTCTCATCCTTCAGCCCATGGTAGATCGCATTCTCCACAATCGGCTGCATAATAAAGCGCGGTACCGCAACATCGCCAAGCTCCGGATCGACCTTGATCTGCACGTCAAAATGGTACGCATACCGGATACGCTGCAAATCGACGTAGTTCTGAAGCGCCTCCGTTTCCTCGTTTAAGGAGACGATGCCGCCTTCCTTGCCGAGGTTGTAATGCAGCACTCTTGTAAATAGCGCAACAAGCCGGTCAATCTCGTCCTGCCCGTTCATCCGAGCCAGCCACTGCACCGTATTGAGCGTATTGTGCAGGAAGTGCGGGTTAATCTGGTGAAGCAGCTTCTCCACCTCGACAGCCCGTTTCTTGCGCTCCTTCTCCTCAAGCTCCTTGAACAGATCGGAGATTTTGTCCTTCATCACATGAAATTGTACGAGCAGGCTGTCGAACTCCGTGATGCCCGTCCTTTTCAATTCGGAGTTGAACTTGTTATGGGATAACAGAGTAATCTCGCGGTGAATCGTACGCAGCGGCCTGTATACGACTCGCCAGATGGATAGACCCAACAATAAACTGATCGCAATCGACAGTACTGCCAGTAGCGCGAACTTGCCCATCCACTTGCGCACATCCGAACTGTACGCTTTCTTCTCGACCGCCGACAGAATGTACCAGCCTTGCTCGCCTTGCTCTGCGAAGATATAGTAGCCTTTCTTTATCGAGTCGGATTTGCCCTTATCATCCAACTTACTGACATCAATGTAGGAGCCGAGTGGAAAATCCTTCTGCCCCTGGCTGTACATTACTTTGCCCTGTGAATTAAGCATAATGGAAGTTACCGCGAGCTTGTACTGCTGAGATTTAAGCAAATCCTCAAACAATTTAATACTTGTCTCCATATAAACGTAGAGATCGGCACCCTCAATGAGATTCACTTTGCGTGCGACCGAGAACACCACGCTGTCCTTGGTTGATTTCATCGTCTGATGCGGCCCGAAGAACGTGGCGTTAATGCCATGGGCAAGCGTCGGGAGGTTCGATAAGCGGAACCCTTCCTGCACACTCTGATTCTCGAACATGACTTGATGCATGCCCGCGTGATAGAAGAAGATGAGTCCTATATCCGGCTTCGCGGCGTTGATGAGCGAGATGCTCTCAATAACGGCCTTCTTCTTCTCGTACTTGGTCAAAATATCATCCGTATCGATATACGTCTCAATATCGTCGGCCACTCTGCCGTTATACATCGCCAGCTGCAGTGCCGAATCCTCCAGATTGGTGAACACATTGCTAGTGCTGATCTGAATCTGCTTCATATTGCTGCGGATACCGTCATCAATATTGTTGTTTAGTAAGGAAATGATAGAAATATAGGAGATATAGCCGATTAGGGCAAGAGGAATAATCGAACTGAGCACGAGGAAGAAATAGGCTCTGCTCTTAAGCGAGTACGATGATTTGGGTAGCACGAGTTGTCCCCCTCACGGAAGCATGAGCCAAAACTGTATAAAAATTTACAGTTCTGTAATGATTTTTCATCATTTTACGTAATCGACCTGCTTCGCGTCAATCCATTCCGGCTTGCCTAGGACTATTGAAGGCCGGCCCGGCGGTCAATTAAGACCTTCGGACCAGCCTTCGTTCTGCTGATGAAGCAGCTTTAGCTGCGCGTTACGATGATGCGGCGGCTTAGCCGCGAGTAACGATAAGCGGAATTAGCCCCGAGTTACAATTATGCTATACGTTAGCTCTGTGCCGTCTTCCGCCTTCACGCGTACCGTAATTGTATTCGCCCCAGCCTTCAGCTTCTTCACGTTGTTAATATGAACTTTGGCCTGTGCATCAAGCGCTGTCGCCGTCACAGAAACCGATGTCGCCTCGCTCGGTAATTGAATCGAATAGGCGAGGACATTTGGATTAAATCCAGTTACCTGAACGCCGTTCACCTGCAAGTCGCTAAGCGAAGCCACATTCGATTTAACTCGGTTAACCGTCAGCGTATACGTGCGCTGCGTGCCGTCCTCTGCGGTAACAAGAACGGTCACCGTATTCGGAATTTTCTTCAGCTTTGCGCCGCCGACAACCGTTACCGTTGACTTCGCGTCAGTAGCCGTTGCCGTAACCGTCACTTCCTTCGTCTTGATCGGTACTTCAACGCTGTAGCTGGTTGTACCCGCTGAGAAGCCCGCGACTGTTACTCCGTCGATTTGCAAATCGCTTAAAGATGCATCGTTCGAGTGGATCGGCGGGAATACGAGCGCCTGGTGCTGGCTGTAGAAGCTGCTCGCCGCAGGTCCAACTTTCGTCAAATCACCAAGCCAGTCAACGCCGTTGGAGGTCCAAGGCATCATGCCCTGCCAGCCATTCGCATATGCGCTGAAATAATCCTGCTCCAGCTTATGCCCTGTCGTGCCAAGAGCTGCCGTCTCGCCAATGACAGCCGGACGATCCGCACTCAGACCGAACTGCTCTGGCGTCACATACATCGGAACGCCCCAATACTGACCCATCCAGTCGTAATAGTGCGGCGCCCAGAAGTCCAGCTTCGCAAGCGCATTGCCTCCAACTGCCCCCATCAGCTCCGTATCACCGACTTTGTTGCCTTGGCAGCCTTCCGTACATGTGCCACTGTTGTATTTCACCATCGCGATACCGACAGTTGTCAGCACATGACTGTTCCCATGAACGGCAACATTCATCTTCGCGAACAGCTTCTGCAGTTGTTCCCATGGGAGCTTACTCTCTTCAAACACCCAATCCGGCTCGTTCATGAAGTCAATCGACCACAGATAAGGATTATCTTTATAGCGGTTTGTAAAAGGAATGACGTAATTCGTCACGTACGAGTCGATGTTCGCGTCGTTCATCAGCATGTTGCGCCAGCTGTTATAGTTCGGATGCGAGTCCTTCATATGGTCAAACGACATCAGCGTTGCCATAATGTAGACGCCGTGCTTCTGCGCCAGGTAGAACAAGCTGTCGAGATCGTTCCAATGCGCCGCTGTTGCGCCGGACACATGGCCGGATTCATCAATATCAATACCAACCTCGCCGTTGCTCGTAATCCAGACGCGTGTCGCATTGACGCCATTGTCATGGAGCTGCTGGAAATGCGTATCCCAGAAGCTGAAATCGAAGTCGCCGCCAAAATCATTCCAGTTATCCCAAGGCGTGTTCGCCCCGTTGAACCAGATCGGTTCATGGCCCGCGTAGAACTTCGTGCCTTGTACGTTAATATGATTGCTGCCACCGCCTGGGAGATCGCGGATCAGCTTAATGGTGTACGTCTTGGTCGTAAGATCCTTCGCCGTGACGAGCACGGACACTTCATTCTCGCCGACCGCCAGATTGCTGCCGCCGCTAACTACCGCTGTCGCTGCAGAGTCCGTTGTTGCAGCTGTGATTGCCGCTGATGTTGTGGCGTTCGGAACATGCGCGATGTAGGAGAGATTCTTGTCCGAGAAGCCGGCTACGGTCACCCCGTTCACGCGAAGATCGCTAAGGCTTGCCGGGCTGGGCGTTTCGACAGGAGCGCCGCCGACAAGGCCAATGCTATCGATGTAGATGCTGCCGTTAAAGTCGCCGCTTGTCTGCAACTGAACGCCAAGCTCGTTAAACGGATTAAGCGCGGCAGCCGGAATCGTGAGCGTGAGCGTATTCCAGCTATCCTTCGTCAAGCTGCTGTAAGAGACGAGCGCTCCCGTCCAGGACCAGTTCTTGTCCATCATATAAGGCTGAATGCCCGCGATATTAGCGCCGCTCGGCACCCAAATATGAAACTCATACGTACTGCCTGCCGCAAGTCCGGCAGGATTGCTCAGCTTCGCGAATGGGCTTGTCGAAGCCCCTGTGACGTTCACACTCATCTTCAGTGATTGCGCGCCTGCGTATGCTTGTTCACTGCTGGCGGAGAGCGCTGCTCCACCTGTACCTGTAAAGCTTTGCGAGCCATTTTCGAAATTGAATAAGGCTGTGTCGGTAGTCGCATTTGCACTTGCAGGTATAGCGAGCATTGCCGCAATCATGCTCATAATGAGAAACAGTGCGGCCAATCGGCGAGTTCTATTCATATTCACGTTCTTGTTCACCTCATCTTTGTATTTAAGCGCTTACATAAATAGCGAAATAATGACGCTTCTTCATCTCATTTCTAGTCACAGCTGTGACAGCATACCATACGCACAGCAGATCGTTTACTTAATACCCTCCTTTTGTCGAGTGGTTTGTAACATAAATACCTTACACTTGTCGTAATTATGTAATATTTTCCGTCAAATCAGATTATAATGTACCTGTAACCTTTCTGTAAATAAGACTTTTGTTTAATTTTCTCTTAATTTTGTAATGTTACAAAATTAAGATTTTGTTTATTGACAAACTGATGCACTATTCTACAATTGAACCAAGGACTCTATGACTAAAGGATTGATACGCTTGAGCAAAAAGGTGACGACCCACGATATTTCGTTAAGTCTCGGCCTTTCCCGAAACACCGTCTCCAAGGCGCTTAACGACCATCCAAGCATTACAAATGAAACGAAGCAGCGTGTTATCGAACAGGCGATTGCGATGGGCTATAAGAAGGTGAAACAGATCGTTGCTTCACAGTCACAGTCCGATGGCACCTCTTCTGGCAAAACACAGAGCATCGCTTATCTTACAAAGCATCAGCTGTATCACGGCACGGGCTTTTGGATGAATGTGATGAGCGGAGTCGAGGAAATTACGAGTGGCAACGGCTACGAGATGAAGATTAGCTTCGTGAAGAACGAAGATATCGACGCACTTATGCTTCCCGCCGTACTGACAAGCGGCGATATTGCCGGCTTTATCGTTGCAGGCAGCATGGACAAGCCTTACACCGAGAAACTGCTCCAGCTCCCGATTCCGAAAGTATTTATTAACATTAATCCTGAGCTGCCGCTCTCTGGCTTGGAGACAGACGTTGTATTCATGGAGAATGAGGACAGCATCTACCAGATTACGAGCCAGCTTATTGCAGCAGGCCACCAGAAGCTCGGCTTTATTGGAGATATTAGCTCCTGCCGCAGCTTCATGGAGCGCTGGTTCGGCTTCCAGCGGGCGCATTTTGATGCAGGACTGCCCATGAACCCGGCCTATTGCATCACATCGGCAAGCGCGGATGGCTTCCAGAACTATGAAGGTTTCGCACGCTCGCTGAAAGAGATGAATGAGCTGCCTGACGCATTCGTCTGCGTCAACGATAAGATTGCGCTTAACGTCATTAAGTATGCCGGAGAGATCGGCAAGTCCATCCCCGGCGACCTCGCCGTCTCCGGGTTTGACCAGATTGAGGAGGCGGAGTTCCTCGGCTACACGCTAACGACGGTGGCGCACGATGAGCACCAGCTCGGCTTGCGGGCGACGGAGCAACTGCTGCAACGGTTGAGCAAGCCGGACCGCGCTTACGAGACGATTCGCCTCGCGACGAAAGTGGTATTCGGCGAAAGCACGATGGCCGCTGTGAGGGGATAAATAGAACGGCTGTGCAGGCGCGAATTGCGCTGCGCAGCTGTTTTTTGTTTTGGGGGAGGCTTGGCGCGGAGCGCAGCTGCTGCAATAAGGTGGAATCGGCGAATGTAGCTGGTTCGGTGGACCTCTTTGGTGGAATTCCGGGGGAATCGGCGAATGTAGCTGGTTTGCTGGACCTCTTTGGTGGAATTCCGGGGGAATCGGCGAATGTAGCTGGTTTGCTGGACTTCATCAGTATTTAAACACTCATCCGCAAGTCCATTTCGAATCGCGCAGATACGACCTTTCACAGGTATAAGTGGAAATATCCACTTAAATCGTCCAGTTTGCGGCGTACACCGATAAATAAGTGTATTTCTACACTTATTTTAGCCGAAATGGGCTCAAACCTCCTATTCCACTCCAAATAACTGGATATTTCCACTTACTAAGCCGTCGTAGCCCTTAATCGCCACGAATAAGTGGATTTTTCCACTTATAAACAAAAAAGCCCGAATCGAGTATCGTCGATTCGGCTTAGTCGGGCAGGGTCAGCTCCACGTGCCGACGCTCCCCATCCGTCCCACCTTGCTAGCCCTTGCTGGAACTACGCTTAAGCGAGCGACGAAACAGCAGCCGCAGCAGCGGTGGAACTGCGAAGAAGATAAAGAACATCCGGAACAGCTGGTAACCAGCGACCATGGACAAGTCGGCATCAATCTCATGCGCGATGATGCCCATCTGGTCCATTCCGCCCGGCGCCAGGCTGAGCAGCGCCGTTGGCAGCCAGATCGGGTACAGCTTTGTCAGCAGCAAGCTGAATCCCCAAGCACCGACGATAAGCAGCAGTCCGCTGCCTACCGCGAGCGAGATCGTCCGCAGCTTATTTTCCAGCTGCTCCGGCTTCAGGAGCAGCCCCACATAGGCGCCGATCATGAGCTGCGCCGCATCAATGAACAATGCCGGAAGCGCCGGACCTTCCAAGCCGCACAGCAACTGCAGCACAGCGGTCCCAATCGCCGGACCGAGCAGGTACGCCGTTGGGAAGTTGACCCGGCTGCCGAGCAGCGCACAGCCTATCGCAACCGGCGCGAACCACAGCATACCAGGGAACAGCCCGCTCCAAGTCGCGACTGCATGGTGCAGTTGTTCCACAGCCACAGCCACACCCACAGTCCCACCCGTGTCATGTGTCCCTCCGATGAGCGGACTGAACACGATAATCGGAATACACACAATGATCATCATCAGCCGAATGACCTGCGTGACCGTGACGATGGTGACATTAACGCCTTTTGTCTCCTCCGCCAGCGCCAACACCTGTGTCAGCCCTCCGGGCACACTGCCGAGCAGCGCGGTCTTGAAGTCCGTACCTGAGAGCTTGGCAACAGCGAACGCCATACCTGCGCAAAACAACAACAGCAGAACAATCATAAGTACCATCGATAACAGCTGATGGGACATCTCTGCAAGCGCCGTAGCGGTCATGGCGAGCCCAATCGTATAGCCGACGGTAATCATTCCCGCATTCCGAACGGAGGAGGGCCACCTGTAAGCAGATGTTCGGCCAAAAACCTTCGAACCGATCAAGACAGCAAGCATTGGCCCAATCAGCCAAGGGATCGGCGCATGCAGCAGCATAAACAGCGCGCCGCCGAGCAGCGCAGTTATAAGTGTCTTCCCCATTTTCAACTAACACCTTCTTACGTAGATCAATATCAACTAACAATACTACGACTGTGCCAATAAAACAAAAATCGCCCGGATGCCCCCATGCAGAAGGCAATTGCCGGACGATCGTCTATGCACTTATCTATGCACTTATCTATGCACTTATCTAATCACAAACTACACGCTTCTACTCTACTCTAGCCCACTCGCAGCGCTCTCCGTCCTTCAAACCAAGCGCCTCACGAATCATCTGCTCGACAACCGAATAATCCGCCGGATTCTCCCGATTGAAATTCATCCGCTCATGCGTCGGCGCGACGCGGTTGCACATAAAACGCGGTATGCCAAGCTCGTTCGCAGACGGAGCGTGATACAAGAACGGGTGGCAGAGTACCAGATCCCCTGGCTCTCCCGTCGTCTCAACAACGCGCAAGGAGTAACCTTCCGGATCCTCGTACGTGTTGTCCATAAACTTCGCCAAATGCTCCTTCTTCGACAGCTTCTCCTGCTCCCGCTTGTCCTGCTCCGGAGAATCAGCATAAATATCGTCCGAGGCTGACTGCTTCTTGCCGATCAGCTCCGACAGCCAAGGATGCTTCCCACACTCGCGCAGCGCCTCGCCCAGTCCCATGCCTTCTGGATGCTGTGCCAGCACCTTTGACACAATATGGTGCGAGCCTTCCGCAACAAGCGTGCCCGAGCCGCCTTTTTTCACACTCGAGAACAGGCAGACCAGCAGCAGCCCTTGCTCCCAGCTATCTAAGTAATGACGGAAATGACTGCCGTCGTAATGCCACCCGCCCGGAATCTCCGGTCCAAAGTTGATGATGTAACCGCCCCACATAGCGCCCTGCATCATCTTCCCTTCCTGCCAGCGCCCTTCCCCAAGCAAATCTTCAATCGCACCGGTTAGACGCTCGGAGTTCAGTCCATCCATAATCGGATCTACATAATTGCCAAGCCGAACAACCGGCTCCGTCCAGCTGCTTTTATCCTCCTTGTGAATGCCCCGCTTCGCGAGCTCTCCCCATAGAAAATCCTGCACCTTCAGCGCCTCTTCACGCGGATAGGCACCTTCAACCTTGACCCAGCCTTTTTCTTTAAAATGCTGCACTTGCGCTTCAGTCAACACCTTCGACATGCCAGACACTCCTCGATTCGTAAAATAATTAGCCATTATAATAGCATCCTGCCACCTCAAGCCGCTCTATCTGCTACAAGGTTAGTTACACGAATTCCACATGATCAACGGTAATCTGCCCTGCTTTCACATCTACAAAAGGCGCTCCATCCCGCACACCAGCATGCCCATAGCCGTTAGCCGTGCTCAGGAATACGCTGTAATCCCCAGCGATCCGCGGTGATACATAGAGCTTCCGCTCAGTGGCGTCATAGCGTACGCCGCCCCAGCCTTGAATGAGCCCGTATGACGCCATCGCTCGTGCATACCAATGGCCGCATTCATATTCATTGAACGGGTTGCGCGTTCGCCCGTCATAGCGTGCACGGCAGGTACGCACGATATCAAGCCCTTCCTGCACGCTGCCAAGCGCCATCAGATGGGAGGCCACCTGATATTCAATCCCCGTCCATACCTCATCGCTGTATACGAACGGCAGCGACAGCTTGCCGCCCTTCGGCCATGTGCAGAGCAGCAGACCGCCTTCAGCGCCAAGCGCAAAACCAGGCCGCTGCGGATTGGCATGCTCCGTCAGGTCACGCTTCAAGTTATAGTTATAGACGCTGAGCAGATGGCTCCTCACCTTCGACTGGTCGAGAATGTCGCCGAGGCCGCACATTTCCGCAAGCCAAGCGCCGATGACTCCGTCGGACAAGCAGCCTTTGCCATACTGATATTTCGGCCCCTCTTCCTCAAGTAGCGCTCGCGCTTCAGCGGAGTAATTGACGTTCCACGCATCCTTCGTCTCAAGCGGCGAAGGAGCGTGCAGCCCCTCCCACACGATTCGCTGTTCAAAATACTCCCCGTTAAACAGCTCCTGCTCCACAAAGAAACGTCCACGCTTATAAATCTCCTCGTACTGATCGGCGTCTTCCCCGCAAGCCTCCGCGATACGGGCAGCTGCCTTCAGCGCACCGAGATAAATGGACGAGCACATGCCATCCGGTCCCCAGAACTCAATGTCATACGTATTGTGATGCGGCTCAGAGAGCACGCCAGTCTTATCAGGGTCCCAAGTCTCGATGCAGTAGTGAAGGCTTTGCTTCACCTTCGGCCAGATCACCTGCAGCCATGCCGTATCACCGCTAATCCGCCATTCCCGATATACTTTCATAATGCCACCAAGCTGCCCGTCGGCTGCGGCATGGAAATCGTGATCAGCCGGCTGAATCGGCAGTGGCACACGGAAATTCTGATGGCCCGCTGCATCCTGGCCTTCCTCAAACTCCGTATCGCGAATGGTGCGCTCCAGCTCAGGGAACAAATGCGACAGCGCCTGCGCGTAATTCCATACATGCGTACATGTGCCGTGGCAGCTGCCTTGCAGATCCTCACTGCCTTCCCACGCCCAGAACCTGCCGTCTACTTGCCTGAGCACCGTTGGCGACTTTAATATCGACAAGTTCGCAGCAGCTGCTTCTGCAAGCTCCGGCGGCAACGAGGTGCCGAAGAAGCTGTCTGTGAAGGCTTCACTTTCCGCGCGCAATCGAGAGTATTGCTGTGACCAATAGCCAGCCACTTCTGTAATATTTGCAAACCTTCCTGCATACCAAGGCTTATAGTAGCCGACCGAAGAACTGCCAACGCCAACTCCAGCAGTGGAGTCAACACCCTCCCGCTCCGTCACTGCGACGGGAATACCTGCATTCAGGTTCGATTCCGGCACGTACCAGGACAGCATGACCCTCACGGTTTGTCGTTCGTACGGCAGCAGCTCCAGAGGCACATAGAGACTTGCGCCAGGGCTTGGCGCCCCTTCCTTCACTGGCGGATGCTCGCACAACTCACCTGCCGCCAACTTGTTCCAGATCATCGTCACCGAGTCGAACCAGCCGCCTCTGAACCAAGCACAATCTACTTTGGCCCGAGGGTTATCGGTAACCGCACTGAATGCACCCTGCTTCCAAGGCTCATCCGCAAGCGCCGGCTGGTCTAGTACGAAGCCATTCGCCTCTCCCTCGGCTCCTAGCACACGGCGTCCCTCCATGTTCCAGCTGCTCATGAAGTTCGCTGCATGGAACGAATAAACAAGCTCAAGCGATTCACAAGTCTTATTCTCGAAGGTGAATTCCAAGCCCGCCGCAGGCAAGCTGGAATCGTTCGCATTCAGAGGAATGAACGGGCTCCAGCCCGTAATGGACACCGCAACCGGCATCTTCTCATCCTGCAGGCTCACCGTTCCGAAAGGGAATCGCCCCTCGAAGCTGCTCTCCGCAAACCGAGGCAGTCCGTAATGCTTGCCATACAGCCCGCTCCCCGGCCCCGGCTCATAGTCCTTCACCTTGCTCCCGGATATTTTGCGCCGCGGAACCTGCCCTTCCAGCACTCTTGCAACAACGTCCCCACCAGGAGTCTTCACGCTTAGAGCAGAGAACACCATCGGCTCATTCAAGTTATTCGGTCGGTGATGCATCGCAAAATGCGACAGCGCTCCCGTACCCTCCAAGCAGAGCATCCCTGCACCAATACCGCCTAGCGGAAACGCAATATGGGCATTGCGCTCACCGGCATATACACCGTTATATCGCTGACTCACAGACTCACCCGCTTCCTCAGGATTTAAGCGCATTCATAATCATTTGGAAAATATACAGATCCTCACGCGCATCCTCAGGCGTCGTCTTCGGCGCATGATCGTTTGTAATGACATCGTACAGATGCTTCATCTCCAGCGTATACGGATCGGTGAGCGTCGGACGGATGACCGATTCCGTGTAGGCTTCGCCTTCTGTCTCATAAATGTGCAGCTTCGTCGGCAAATGGCGAATATACGGCGTGTCATACTGCACCTTCACCGTCTTGCGGCTTGCATACACTTCCACATGCGCATCGAATCGCCCTTGCTGATCCATTCCTGTCTCATACGTAACCGAGAAGGTACCATAATCGAGAATCGCATTTAAGAAAATACTGTCCTTATGAACCGACAGCTTCGCTCCAAGACAAGCCTTCGGCATACCGATTGCCTCGCGCATCGCCGATAGGTCATGGCTGCCAAGACCAGCCAGCAGCCTGTAGAAGCTGAACAACGGAGAATCCGGTTCAAGCCCCGTCGCCTCACGGGCAAGTCGCTCCGCTCTCTCCTTGCGATCCGCCTTCGCTTCCTCAGGAATATCGTCGAACATAACCGTGCGGCTCGTCGGGCGGATAAAGAAATGATTTTGCCCGATAATATCGCGCACTCTTGCGTATGTAATGTTGTCTAAGCCACCGATCTCTTGCACAGCTTGAACGAACGACGCCGCGTAACGGCGCATGTAGCCGATCATCACATGGACGCCATTCCGATCCCTCGCCTCAATAATCGATTCCGCTTCAGCAAACGTGAGGCACATAGGCTTCTCGATCAGCACATGCTTCCCCTGATTAGCAGCTTCAATTGCGCATTCCGCATGATATTCATCGCTATTAAGCACAAACACAACATCAAGATCCTCTTGCCTAACAAGCTCCCTCATATCGGTATACAGCTTGTCTACTCCATACTGGCCGCCGATATGCGCCACCAGCTTCGGTGAAATATCGCATATTGCTGCAATTCGGTATTGCTCCGGCATTGATTGAAGCACCGGCAAATGGATGACCTGGGCAACCTCGCCAAGACCAATCAGTCCAACATTAAGCACGCGTCCGCTCATGAACAAGAAGCACCTCTTCCCTTGAGATGTAATTGGTATTTAGTTTACAAAAATAAAAAATGTAAAGTCGTTTAATAAACACTTTCATAATTTTGATTATAGTACTCGGCTATTACTCTGTAAACACTACATTTTATTCGACAATTGGGTTACTATTTCACCACGTAAGTTTACATTCAACTAATTTTATTTACAGAAACCTTTCAAATCCAGTAAATCCTGCGGCGTATCCACATCAATGCCCCATTCCGTCTGATCAAAGCGCATAAGCAGCAGCTCAGATCGGTGCCCCGAAATAATCGACTTGCCACCCTCATCCCCTTGAATGGTTGCGAACTCCGTGTACAACTCTGCATCGAATAATACCGGATGCCCAGGCATACCGGCGTAAACGGGACGCAAGATCCGAGCCCCTTCTGAGCGCATCCGCCGATACTGCTCAAGCATCGCCACCACCACAACGGGAGAGACGAGCGGCTGATCCGCCAGAAATATGAAGACTGCGTCCGTCCTCCCCGTCACTGCTTCAATGCCAAGCCGAAGCGAAGAGCCTATACCTGATGCATAGTCACGATTCTCTACGATACTGAGCTGTTTGAAAGGAGCGGCACATGAACGCAGCTCGTCAATACAATAGCCTCCAACGACGACAATCGGCCCAAGCCCGCACTCAGCAGCCACTTCAATCGGAAAATGAAGCAGGGGCTTGCCTCGCAGCGGAATGACCGGCTTAAACTCGCCCATCCGTGTCGACATCCCAGCCGCCAGAATAATCGCGCCAATGCTGCCTATACTCATCGCACTCCTCCTCTTGGCTGTGTCCCGCTTCTAACTCGGATTAGCTCTGCTACGATGCTTACGCTGATCTCCTCCGCGCCTTCCGCGCCGATCGCAAGCCCAACAGGCGCGTGAACAAAGTCCGGTACCGGTTCAGGGTGCAGCAGCCTCTCCGTTCTTGAGCGCGATCCTAAGACGCCTATATAGCTTGGTGGTGCCTTCACCAGCTGACGCAAAATCGCTTGATCCTGCTGAAATTGATGCGTCATGATGAGCACGTAACTGCTTGAAGCAATCGAGTGCTGGAGCAGAAACTGATCTGGATGGATGTTGAACAACCGGTCTGCTGTCCGAAAATGGCGCTCACTGCATCTATCGCTTCGCGGATCAACGATGCATACCTCGAAATCAAGCTCCGATGCAAGCCTTGCTAACAGCTCAACATCAGAGCCCGCACCGAAGATGAACAGCTGCTCTCGCGGTCGATACCTCTCGACTAGCAGCTCGCCTTCGATAGCAGGCGACGACAGAACTTCGATTCCCGTGGTATCATCTCCCAACATAAACGAGCGAAACTGCGCCTCCATCTGCTCGGTGAGCGAATCGCCATCGTCATCGCTAACCATGCCGGATGCTGCATACAACAACAGCCTATTCTCATTTTGCACGGTGCCCGTTCCTTTGCTGCGCATCATTCTTCGAGCACAAACGATGGATTCTCCACGATTCAAATGCCGTTCAACTTCCGCCCATTCCCCGCCCCACTCGCAACATTCCAGATAGACGTGAATGCGTCCGTTGCAGCCCGCTCCTCGCCCCCAAGCGAGGTCATCCTCCGACCGCAAGTCGTACTCCAGCGTACGCGGCTCCCTGCTCCGAATGACTTCCTGCGCATGATGCAGCAGATCCTCCTCCAGACAGCCGGCGCTAATCGCTCCGTGCTGGCTGCCGTCTGCGCCGATGAGCATTTTGGCGCCTGCATGGCGGTACGAGGAGCCTTCCACCGCGATTATCGTCGCCATGGCGTAACGCTGCCCTTGATTCCGCTTCAGCACCTGCAGCATCCGGTAACGATCATTCATGACCGATCACCGACCTGACCGCCTCGCGGATTTCCTGATAGCACGTGCACCTGCAAATGTTGGAGCGCAGCCATTCTTGCACGACTGCCTCGCTTGCATGCGGACGCTGCTCAATCAGCGCTTGGCACACCATAATAAAGCCAGGCGTGCAGAAGCCGCACTGGAACGCGAACTTATCAATAAACGCCTGCTGGATCGGCGTATCGCTGAGCCCTTCAATTGTTGTCACCTTGCAGCCGTGCGCCTCGACCGCTAGCATTAAGCAGGACTTAATTGGCTCCTTATTTACGATGACTGTACACGCGCCGCAATCGCCATTTTCGCAGCCGGCTTTGGCTCCCGTCAGTCCAAGCTGCTCACGCAGCACACGCAGCAGCGTGTCTGCTGAACGAATTGTCACATGCCGCCGCATACCATTCACAAGCAGCTCCAGCTCACATTTGGCAAACCCTTGTGTACTCATACCCGCCTCCGTTCAAGTGCCGTCATCGTCTCCGACAGGGTGTTCTTCAAGACAAATGTGCGATAAGGCGCTGACGCGAGCAAATCATCCAATATCGGTGCAGGCCAAGCCTGAACAACACGCTCGATCCGCTCATTCAGCGGCATCGAATTATTGTTCAAGATGTTCTCCAGCTCTCTTGATCGGAACGGGATGTCGCTGACGCCGCTAAATGCGATACGTACGCCTTGCTCGGTTCGCAGCGCAGCAATGCGCACGATCGGATAGTCAATGCGTTCCATCTTCGTCTTCTTCACCGTGCAATAGGGCATGCCGAAGAGCCGTTCGCTGCTTATGACTTGAACGAGCAATTCTCCTTTTCCCAAACAGGGCTCCCCGTTTAAAATTTGGCTGATCGGCACTGTCCGCCTGCCCTCGGGCCCGACCAGAACCGCTTCACTGTCCACGAGCAGAAACGGCAGCAGCCCTTCACGAAAATAAAACTTCCCGCATAAGTGGCTGCCAATTGTCGCTTTGCACCGAATCGAATGATCTGCCACATCTCTGACCGTCGCGCCAAGCAGCGGGAATAGCTCCATCTCATCCTCAAGCCTCTTGAGCGTAATCGCAGCCCCGATAGTGAGCTTCCCTTCCTTCGTCTGAAGCACATTGCATTCGGGGATGCTTTTAAAATCAATAACCGCGCCTGTTCGCAGCTGATTCATCCGTGCCATGGAGATGATTTCAGTGCCGCCGCCATAATAAAGCGGCTGCTTCCCCTCCGCATCCGCCTGCTTGAATAGTCTGGCCGCTTCCTCTGCGGTCCGCGGCTTATAATAGTCGAAGTCGAAAGCGATCATGTCTGTTCTCCGCCCCCTCTATAGCGCCAGATGAGCTCTGGGATGAGCGGAAGCATGTTCAGCTCGACCCCTGCCGCAACGGATAAGGCGTTGGCTAAGGCCGCCGGCATGCCGATTACACCGTGCTCCCCGACACCGCGCGCGCCGTACGGCCCTTCCTTGAAGGGCGTCTCGACGAAAGCGGCGTCGTATTCCGGCGTTTCTCCGTAGCGGGTAATCTTATAAGAACGAAGCTGTGGGTTCAGCACTCTCCCAGCATCATCGAATTGGAAGGTCTCTCTCGTCGCGAAGCTAAGCCCCATATTCATACCGCCATATACCTGTCCTCGGGCGGTGCCTTCGTTAATTACTCTGCCGGCATCAAACACCGAAACCGCCTTCAACAAGCGATATGTACAATCCAGCGGATTGAACTCAACCTCCACCGCTTGCGCGCCAAGCGTCCACACATTGCCGGGCTTTCCTTTGCCCGTCTCAGGGTCCATCTTGGTCGTATCTGGAATCCGATACGTCCCACGGCCAATGACCGGCTCTCCAACCGCAGTGCCATCCGGATTGGTGTAGCCTATTGCAAGGTCACGTACCGCAATGGAGCGGTCGGGATTGCCCTTGACGTACACGTTGCCTCCGCCGACTTCAAGCTCCTCCGGCGGCAGCTTCATTACAAGCGACGCGTTGTGCTTCAATTGTGCGATCGCGTCCTCGGCTGCCGCCAGCACCGCGCGCCCCGCCATCGTCGTGCCGACGCTCGCAACAGTCTTCCAATGCTCCGGATTCGATTGCGTATCGATATCCAGCTTGATATGAACTTGCTGGATCGGCACGTTCATACGCTCGGCAAGGATTTGCGCCATAGCCGTCCGGTTGCCTTGCCCGATCTCGACCGTCCCTACGCTGAGGTTCATCGTCCCGTCGTGATTGAATGTTATAATGGCGCCGCTTCCGCTCTCGATGGCAGACGTCGATGTTTTCCAGATGCATGCGACTCCCTTGGCTCTAATTGTTTGAGCATCAACTGCGAGGCGCTCTCCTTCGCTCCACCTTATTAGCTCCTTCATCTTCGCAATGCATGCCGGCAAATCGCCTAGATTGCTCTCCGTCAGTAACGCCTGTGTCGGCGACGTATCACCAGCCTTAATGGCATTAATAAGACGCAGCTGTACAGGATCCATCTGCAATTTGCGCGCAAGCAGATCCATCATCCGTTCATTACAGAACGCCGCCTCCGCATGACCAAAGCCGCGGTAAGCCGTTGCGTATGGATGATTCGTGTACACGCATAAGGCGTCGCAGTAAACGTTGTCTATTCGATAGGGACCTGTGCAGTCGTTGGCGCCTGCTTGGGTTACAGATGAACCGGTATCGCTGTAGCCGCCCGTGTTAAACAGCATCGTGTACTGCGCCGCCATCAGTTTCCCGTCCCGCGTCGCACCAAGCTTCAATGTCGCTTCCAGTCCGATATGACAAGGCGAGCTGATCATGTCCGACTCGCGGGTATTGTTGATCTTGACCGGACGGCCTCCACACTTCTTCGATGCCATATATGCGATATACTCCAGCTGGAATGAGCCTTTGCCGCCGAAACCTCCCCCAACGAGAGGCGTCCGCACGATAACCTTCGATTCCTCCACTTGAAAGAATCGCTGGAACGCTCTTCTCATATTGAACGGGTCCTGCGTCGCTGACTGAATCTCCACGATCCCACTTGGCATAACCTCCACGATCGCGCAGCGCGGCTCCATTGCACCATGATCCGAGGTGTCGAAGCAGAACGTGTCCTCCACCACCACTTCACTCGCTGCCCAGCCTGCCTCCATATCGCCTTTACGAATTCGCACATCATTGCCAATGTTCGTATCCGGAACCGGATATACATTGCCAACCTTCACATAGCTGCCTAAATCCGCATGCAGCAATGGCGCATCCGGCTGTAGTGCCTCGCTTGGCGACAGCACAATCGGAAGCGGCTCGAATGCCGCCAGAATAAGCTCCGCCGCCAGCTTCGCGATTCGTTCGGTTTCCGCAACGACCACCGCGATTGGCTCACCGTAATAACGCACCTTATCTACAGCCAGAGGCGGGCGATCGACAAGAAACGGACCTGTGAGCACGGGAAAATCAGCGCCGATGACGACAGCCTGTACGCCGATGACCTTCAGCACCTCCGTTGTGTCGATGGAAACAATCCGCGCATGCGCATAAGGGCTCGTCACAAGCCAGCCATGCAGCTGGCTAGGCGATTCTGAATCGTTTGTGTAACGGGCGAAGCCGGTCACTTTATCGCGCGACTCGACCCGCGGAATCGGCTTTCCGATGATTTCCAAGCGACCACACTCCTTTAGGGATAAGCACCTCTTAGATCATATAGCGGAGCCTGCCTGTCCTATGCGCAGCAACAACAAACGGCTCCCTGGGAGCCGCTCTTTAGCGCTTCATATGAACGTTAAACGTGCCGATGAACCGGCGCAGCTCCTTGCGATGCGAGTACAGCAGTAATAGGAAATTAACGAGTCCGAATGTGACAACTGAAGCGGAGTAATCGAAGAGGAGTGTATAGATTGTCAGGACGAGCATGCCGAGCACAACTTGGAAGCCGTCCGCCTCCGACGAGGTCGGCATGCCTTTGCTCAGGAACCTCCCTGTAAGCAACAGAATTGCGAGAATAATTGCATATGCGAGTGAAGCCGTGAATGCCGTGAGCCCGCTCCATACACCGAAAGTCACCGCGATCGCTTTGCCGCCTCTTAGCTTCATGAAAGGCGAGAAAATATGACCAAGCACCGCCGCTGCACATGGAAGGATGAGTCCGAAGCCCACTAATGCATCCGCACGGATGAGCAATAAGATGGGAAGGTACCCTTTTAGAAAATCAAGCACGATGCCAGTCAGACCATACGAGTAACCTGCTGCCTTCCACAGGTTGAGCGCGCCGGGATTACCGTCGCCATGCTCCTTCAGGTTCTGTTTAGCGAGCAGACCAAGCCAGTAAGAGAACATCAGCCCCCCGCAGAGGTAAGCCAGCAGCGTCCATACGACGATCATCGCTTCGACCGCCCCCCAACCTCGATGTGCCTGCCTTTCCAAGCGACCTGCCCGCAGAATACAACCTGGTAGATGGAGTACAGCATAATAAACAGGAAGAAGACCGTACTAATCGGATGCAGCGCAGGCAGCCATCTCCCGAACCGGCCCGTGTAGCGGATAAAATAATAAATTTGCGCCGTGTACAACAAATACCCAGCTGCAAGCGGCAGTGCCAAGGACGTGCCCAGCAGCAAAGGAGCCGACTCTGCCGCAATCAGACCGATGAGCCACAAGGCAACAAGCAGTGTCGTCCCTATACTGAGCTTGCTTGTACTGAGCACCGCCCCTTTGCTGAACCCTTCGATTTCACTGCGAATGCCGCCCGGATACATCCGGAACGACACCGTGCCATACCCGATATAGTTGTTGACCGGAATACCGGCCTGCATAAACTTCGCGCCTAGATTAAGATCATCGAGCAGCTCCGCCTTCACACTCTCATGACCGTTGACAGCCTCGTAGTCCGCTCTCGTCGTGACGATACAGGAGCCATAGAGCCCTTTCTGCGGATTGGTCCGTTCCATAGGCGACGTAAATGCATAGAGACCGAGCAGATTCGGGATTAAGGCGAGCCGCTCATAGAACTTCTCCGCTTCGTGATAGGGCACTACGGATATCGTTCCGCCCTTCTGCACTCGTGCTGCGAGCAGCGCCTCCATCGCATGCGGCGCAAGCCGGACATCTGCATCGAGAAAAGCGATCAGGTCACCACTCGCTAGCTGGTAGCCGTTCCACACAGCCCAGTTCTTGCCTGTCCACCCAAGCGGCAGCGCTGGGCACGAAATGACCGTCACACCGAACTGTTCGGCAATTTCTCGCGTCCGATCCTCGGAGTGATCATCGACAACGATTATCTCCATCTTACCTATCGTCTGTGCCTGAAGGGAGCTGAGCAGAAAGGCAAGATTACGCTCTTCATTTCGGGCTGGTATGATGACGGACAGCTTACCTTGTGGCAGCGGATGATGTTCTGGCAACACCGGAACTGTATTTCGGCGGAACAACAGCAAACCCGCGAAACAAGTGCAAATGAGCAGCACTGCAACAACGATCTCCATATTAGTCCCCCCACCCCAAATAGCTTGTTTATCGCGATCTTTACAAGTATATGGCGGCTCACTCCCATTCTATGAACGCAATTCTATGGGAAACAAAAAATCCACAATCATGTGAGATTGTGGATTCGATTTGGTGTTCTCTATACCATTTTGTAGTACAAGATCGTCGCTTCCAGTTCCCCATTAGCTGATTGCGCAAAGCCTGGAATGCGGCCTGCCTGAATGTAGCCAAGCGAGGCATACAGCAGATTCGACGGGTCACCTTCTCTTGTATCGAGCACCAGCAATGAGCGAGCCTCCTGCTTCGCCCTCTCCTCCGCAGCCTGCATCAGCTGACGCCCGATTCCGTTGCGCCGGAAGTCAGGATGTGTCATGAGCTTGGCGATCTCCGCGCGGTGAGTGCCGTTCGGCTTCATGCACAGATGAAGCTGCACAGTGCCTGCAATGCGTCCGTTCATGCGCGCGACGAACAGAAGGACGTCCGCGGCGAGTACTGTTTTCCAGTATTGCTTCGCTTCTTGCTCGGTTAGTGGCGGCAAGAAGCCAATTGATGCACCATCCTCCACCACCGTTATGAGCAGCTCGGACAGCTCTTTTAAGGTGGATTCATTAATGGCATGTAGTTGTTCGATAAAAATATTTGGCATCGTTAAACGCTCCTCAGTTGCAGTGTGCCTTGGATATAGCCATATGATAAAGGAGACGCTACGATTTGTATAGCGGTGGCCACTTGTCGTTACGCTGTTGACCGTGCTTCGCCAAACTCGCCTCAAGCAGCTCACCTCGTAGATTATAGGAGAGTATATGCAAAAAAACAGCCGTCCAGGGATGAACCCTGAACGGCTGCTTCTTTATGAATTACTCTACGTTATAACTTACTGTTACTTTTGTACTTTCTGCTTTAGTTCCGTTAGTCACAGACACCTTAATCGTGCTGCCTGCAGCCAGATTTAAGCCAGTAACTTTAATGGATGTACCGCTAGTCCAAGAAACTGTACCAAGTACTGTTGTTCCGTCAGCAGCGTATACGGTTACTTTATCACCAGATACCATTCCAGAGACTCTGACAATATCAGTAGATCCAGTATCATTCAGAACCGCAATTTGAGCCAACGTTGGTGCAACACTGTTTTCGTCAGTGTAAGTCACAGCTACACGAGGACCTTCAATTTTGCCCGCACTCTGAACAGTGATGTATACTTTGCCGCCAGCTGCAACCAGTGCAGATGCTGAGCCAAGGTCAATGTCAAGCGGTGTTGCGAGCACGCTCGCATCCCCAACACTTGTTCCAAGCAGTGTACCGCCTGTTGCCGCGGAATATACTCTAAAGACATCGGTTGCTGCAATATTAGTAGAGTTGTTCGTAACGGTTACAACGTCATTATTGCTTCCGCCGTTGTTTTTAACTGTGAAATCACCTGCAGTTGGAGTAGCGGACGGTGGCGCAGTTGTGTAAGTGTACGCTGTACGCGTGCTCTCATCCTTACTTGCCTTTGTTACCGTCACGTAGATTGTGCCAGCTGTGGTGTTGCTCAGCGTAATACTAGTAGCATTCAGATCAATTGTTACGGAGGTGCCTGCACTTACAGTACCAGTCGCTCCAACAGTACTTGTACTATTATCTGCATAGATTTTGACTACATCGCCAACCACAAGGTTTGCAACTGTCACCGTATCAACGCCAGCACCAGTACCGACGCCATTTGCATTACTAATGGATGCTACTGCAGGAGCTTTCGTCACTTGCGACTGATAAGAGACAGTTGCACGAGTACTTTCCCGTTCCATTGTACGTTTTACGCTGACATAGACAGAACCGCCTGCATCAGTCAGAGCAAATGTTACTGATGCCTTACCGCTAGTAGGAGTTCCAGATGTGCCTGTACCGCCTGTTGCTGCCGAATACACATAGACAATATCGCCTGGATTCAAGCCATCCACTGTAACTGTATCCGAGCCTATACCCGAGTTATTAACTACGGTAATGTCACTCAGATCAAGCGCTGTGGATTGTGTTTCTGCGTTATAAGTTTGCGCTGTACGAGCACTTTCCGTTTTGTTCGTAGTCTGAACAGTGACATATACGGAACCGCCAGCACCAGCAGTCAAGTTCGCAGTTCCAATATCGATTGCAAGCGTTCCGCCTGCATACGTACCTGTTGCAATCGCTGAACCGCCTGATGACGCACTGTACACATTAAAGACATCGCCATCTGAGATATTACCAGAGTTGTTCGTAATATTAACAAAGTCATTGTTGGTTTCGCCGTTGTTAACAACCGCGATATCGCCTGCAGCTGGAGCCGAAGATTGTGGCGCCTTGATGTAAGCTGCCGCTACTCGAGGCGTACTCTCATCCTTGTTTGGCTTAGTTACTGTCACGTAGACCGACCCGCTAGCAATGTCGCTCAGCGTAATAGCTGAACCATTCAGATCAATCGCGACGGCAGAACCAGAAGTTACTGTACCAGTCGCCCCAACAGAACTTGTACTGTTATCAGCGTAGATTTTAACTACATCACCAACCGCAAGGTTTGTAACGGTCACTGTATCTGCGCCAACTGCAGAACCGAAGCCATTCGTAACGGTAATGGATGATGCTATCGGAGCTTTCGATACTTGCGACGAATACGTTACAGGAATCAATGTGCTTTCCAGTTCCATTGAGCGTTTTACGCTGACACGGACAGTACCGCCTGCATCAGTCAGAACAAATGGTACTGTAGCCTTGCCACTAGTAGGAGTTCCAGCTGTACCTGTACCACCTGATGTTCCAGGGTACACATATACAATATCGCCTGGATTTAGGCCATCCACAGTAACTGCATCAGTACCTGTACCCGTGTTATTAACTACTGTAATATCACTCAAATCAAGCGCAGCGGATTGCGTTTCTGCGATATAAGTCTTCGCTGTTCGAGTACTTTCCGTTTTGTTCGCATTCTGAACAGTGACATATACGGAACCGCCAGCACCAGCAGTCAAGGTCGCAGCTCCAATATCAATTGCTAACGTTCCGCCTGCATACGTACCTGTTCCAATCGCTGAACCGCCTGTTGACGCGCTGTACACTTTAAAGATGTCGCCAACCGTGCCGTTCGTAATATTTACAATATCATTGTTAGTTTCGCCGTTGTTAACTACCGCGATATTACTTGCAGTTGGAGCTGTAGATTGCGGCGCCTTATTGTAAGCGGCTGAAGTTCGAGTTGCACTTTCAGATTTATTAGGTTTGGTTACCGTCACGTAGACTGTTCCATTAGCCGTGTCGCTGAGCCCAGGAGTTGCAGCAGACATGTCGACGACTACGGAAGAACCAGAAGCTACAGTAGCAGTCGCCTCAGCTGTAGTAGCTGAAACATTATCTGCATAGACCTTAACGATGTCACCGACCTCAAGGCTTGAAACTGTCACCGTATCAAGAGCTGTGCCATAGCTGTTACTAACACTAATAGTTGCTGTTGTAGGCGCATTGGAAATTTGCGACTGATACGCTACAGCAACACGATTACTTTCTTGTTCCTGTGAGCGCTGAATGCTGACGTAGACCATGCTGCCTGCAGCAGTCAAATCTGGTAGTGTAAATTGAGCAGTACCATTAGTAGGAGTTCCGCTTCCAAGCACTGAACCGCCTGTTGAAGCCCCATACACTCTGATTGTATCGCCCGCATTCAGACCTATTACTTTAACTGAATCCGTACCTGTAGCCGCGTTATTAGTTACGGTAACGTCAGCCGCATTAAGCGCAACAGATTTCGGCTCAGCGATGTATGTTTGCTTCGTACGTGTGCTTTCTTTCTTGTCCTTCTTCGTTACGGACACAAACACGGAGCCACCAGCTACAGTCAGCAAGTCTGTTTGCTCAATCGATGCCGTTGTCTCAGCTGTAGCTACAGCTGATGATGTAGCAAGTGCAGTACCGCCGGATGCTGCTGCATACAGGGTGATAACATCGCCTTCTGTCAGACCCGTTACCGATACTTCGTCTTGATTGCCAGTATAATTGTTAGTGACTGTGATGGCCGAAGCTAACAATGCAGTGCTTCCATCCGTGCCGAAAGCAACTTTCAATCTGGCGCTCTCCAATCCGCCATCTTTATTCACGCTGACATAGACGTAACCTGTAACAGTGCCCAGATCCTCGGAAAGTGATGCAGTAGCATCCGTTTTACCCGTTGCCACTGTTGCTGTACCAATAGCAGTGCCGCCTGTTGCCAGCTTGTACACATTGATTACGTCGCCTGGAGTCAGGCCTGTAGCAACTACAGTATCAGCTGTGTTGTAGTTGTTGCTGACTGTAACTTGTGACGCAATAAGTGCAGTCGATGACGCTTGAGCAGTATATGTTTTCGCAACACGCGCGCTCTCGCCTTTGTCCACTTTCGTTACCGAAATATAAACACTGCCTCCTGCAATCTTCAGCGCATTAGAGCCAGACAAGGATACAGTCACTTCTGTATCACCAGTATCAACTGTTGCTTCGCCGAGCTTATTACCAGCTGTTGCCGCATCGTACACAGCCACTATGTCGCCTTCTGCTAGGCTGTACGCTGAAGTGCTAACTACCTTCACCGTGTCGTCAACGCCTGTCTTGTTGTTGGCAATTGTAATATTCGCTACCGGTGCGGTAACGCTAGTCTCTGATGTGTACGGCTTAGCCACTCTCGTACTCAGAAGCTCGTCCGGATTCTCAACGCTTAGATAGATACTTCCTGTGCCAGCAAGCAAATTGGTTGTTCCAAGGTTTATCGTTGCTGTGCCGGAGGATTCCTGCTCACCACTTGGATTGATAGCTACGCCTGTTGCCGCTTTGTACACATATACTTTAGCGCCAGTAGTAAGGCCTGTTACAACAACTGTATCATCCTGGCCTTTGTTGTTGTTAACCGTAATTTGACTAACAGTTAGCGCTGCGGATGGCTTCTGAGCCGTGTATGCTTTTGCTACACGCGTGCTTTCTTTCTTGCCCACCCTTTCAACCGAAACATAGACCGAGCCAGTGCCAATAGCGAAAGCGTCTACTGCTTTTGCAATTGCTGTTGTCCCGCTAGTGATTGTATCAGTCATGAGCACCGTTGTATCTGTTGCTGCGCTTGTTTTGTACACTTTAATGGTGTCGCCTACAGCGAGACCTTCCACTTGCACGCTGTCATCTTTACCTGTCGCACCATTTGTTAGTGTAACGATATTGGCAGCGGCAAGCGGCAAGCTTTGCTCAGCCGTGTACGCCTTAACCGTTCTTCCGCTCTCATCCTTACCTGCTTCTGTCACACTGACATAAAGGTTACCCGCAGCTGCGGCCAAAGTTGTAGTGCCCAGATCAAGTGTCACTTCTCCGCTTGTCTCAGTGTCGGTAGCAATAGCAGTTCCGCCTGTTGCCGCTTTATAAACTTTGACTGTTGCGCCTGTGGACAAGCCCGTAACCTTGACCGAGTCATTCACGAGGTAATTGTTGTTGACCGTAATGGAGTCAGCACCTGGTGCGTTAGTGAGCGAGGACTTCGAATACGTTTTCGTAATCTTCGCACTTTCTAGCTTGTTCAACCGCGTGACGGTAATTTGGAAGCTTCCGCCAGCTGCAAGCAACAGATCATCCGCGGTGACCGTTACATCTCCGTCCGATGATGCCGTAGCACTTGCAACGAGAGCGCCATAAACCGTTACTTTATCCCCAGCTTTGAGGCCGCTAACTTTAACGGAGTCGGATCCGGTTGTATTGTTGATGACGCTTGTAATTGCCGTTGCCGCAAGCGCTGCAGATGTTTCTGCAGTATACGCTTTCGTAATCCGAGTACCAGTGTTGACCTGGATATAGGCATTACCCGCTGCAGCACCAAGTTGCGCAACTTCTACCGTTACTGATGAATCCTCAGCAGTAGCACTGCCGAGCAGGGTACCGCCAGTCGAAGCCGTGTATACCTTTACAATGTCACCTTGATTTACATTAGCGACTGTAATCGTATCGGAAATACCAGCCTTATTATTCACGATTGTAATGTCTGTTGCCGTCGCAGCGATAGCTGCCGTCGGGCTAATTGCGGCTAATAACAGTGTTGCGCTCAGTAAGCCAGCAGCAAGCTTACTCGTCTTGCCTTTAGCTTGTGGTTGTACTTTAGACCTAGCCTTAAGCTTCATGTAATGTTCCCTCCACAGTATGATATAGTAGCTTCATACTAGCTCTATCGGTTATTTCTGCCATATTGTTTAGTGCAGTTTGAATTTTTTCTGAAATTTGCTGAACGATTTCGAAAAATGTCAATATATCCCGATTGAATAGGGCTTACAGCTTACCCACTGACGAACGGTGGCTGATCATCCTAATTCACGACAGCAAAAAGCACACTTTTACGACAATAATAAACCATATATTTTTTATTAAACCGGCTTATAAATGTAGTGCATCAGGATTGCCGTCGCCATATGCCGACAAATTATTCTATGCCATTAGCCCCAGCCTGTTGGACAACACCAGAGAGCCCTTTCGCAATCCGTCCAATCAGCTCGCAAGCCATCTCCTCATCCTGCCACATAAAAAAACAGGCGGCGCAGAAATAACTTCTGCACCACCTGCTTCTACTTACAGATTAACCAAACACAACACGATCATCCGCCATCTTATGACCGCTGATGTTCTCGAATTCACGCAGCAGCTGCTCGACCGTCAGGTCTTTCTTCCGCTCCTCGTCGATATCGAGGATGATTCGGCCTTTATCCATCATGATCAGTCTGTTACCAAGTCGAATCGCTTGCTCCATGTTATGAGTGACCATTAAGGTCGTTAATTTCATTTCACGTACGATGTTCTCCGTGAGACGCGTAATGAGCTCCGCTCTCGACGGGTCAAGCGCCGCGGTATGCTCATCTAGCAGCAAAATCTGCGGCTTGGTGAACGTCGCCATGAGCAGGCTTAGTGCTTGACGCTCCCCACCGGACAGCTGTCCAACCTTGGCACGCAGCCGTGTATCGAGACCGATCCCCAGCTTCTTCAGCTGCTCCTGGAAGAATGCACGCTTCGCACGAGTGATTCCGAAGCTTAGTCCGCGCTTCTTACCTCTTACATACGCGATAGCCAAGTTCTCCTCAATCGTCAGATGCGGAGCAGTACCCGCCATCGGATCCTGGAAGACGCGGCCGATCCAGCGGCCTCGCTTGTACTCTGGCAAATCTGAGACCACATTTCCGTCGATGCGCACATCTCCCGAATCCGGTGATACGACACCGGAAATGATATTCATCAGCGTCGACTTCCCAGCGCCGTTACTGCCGATTACCGTTACGAAATCGCCAGGCTTCAGAGTCAGATTAATGCCGAGCAGCGCCGCCTTCTCGTCCGGCGTTCCGGGGAAGAAGAGCTTAGACACCTTAGCTAGTTCCAGCATTAACGCTCACCTCCCACAGCCGCAAACATTTCGGCCAGTTCTGCAGAACGCTTGCGCGCCGCATGCTTCTGCTTCCAAGATCGCTGAGCAGTTGGAATGATAAGCGCTACGATAACGATAACCGCAGTAATGATCTTCAGATCAGATGCATCCAGCCAGTCGACCTGAAGCGCCAACGCAACGACTATTCGGTATACGACCGAACCAAGCACAGCAGCCAGTGTCGCCCATAGAATCGTTCTCGCACCAAGAATAGCTTCCCCGATAATGACGGAAGCAAGACCGATCACGATCATCCCGATTCCCATCGAATTGTCTGCGTAGCCTGCTTGCTGAGCAACGAGTGCGCCGGATAGAGCAACGAGGCCGTTTGATAAGCTGATGCCGAGAATAATCGTATTGTCGGTATGCGCGCCGAAGCTTCGGATCATTCTCGCATTATCGCCAGTCGCCCGCAGCGCAAGTCCAAGGTCTGTCTTAAGGAACAGATTCAGCAGCGCCAGGATCAGGATCACGGCAACGATCATAAACGTTAGAATGGAAAGCGAACTAAATATCGTATCCTGACCGAGCAGCGAGATGTTTGGACGGCCCATAATCCGAAGGTTAATGGAATAGAGCGCGATCATCATTAGAATCCCGGACAACAGCCCGTTGATCCGTCCTTTCGTATGCAGCAAACCTGTGACGGTTCCTGCCGCACAGCCGCCGAGACAGGCAACGATTGTTGCAATCCAAGGCGATGCGCCGTGGGCAATCATCGTCGCGGCGATGGCTCCCCCCGTTGTGAAGCTCCCATCCACCGTTAGATCGGGAAAATCAAGAATGCGAAACGTGATGTATACGCCGAGGGCCATCAGCGCGTATAGCAAGCCTAGCTCAATGGCCCCTGGCATGGAATGGATGATAGCATGCATGATGAACCTCCGATTACTGGATTACTGAATGATGTTTTGCGCTTGATCCTGAACAGCCTTCTTCATGTCGTCTGTCACTGTAATACCAAGAGCTTTAGCCGCTTTCAGGTTGAGGATCAGATCCAGCTTCTCCTGCATACTTACTTTCAGATCGCCTACTTTTTTACCGTTCTTGAGCACTTCTGCAGCCATCTGGCCAACTTGATAGCCGTGATCGTAATATTTGAAGCCCACTGTTGCAAAAGCACCCTTCTCTACCGTATCGCGGTCAGAGGAGAAGAACGGAATTTTATTCTTTTGTGCCACTTGAATAATCGAATCTACGCCGCTTACAACCATGTTGTCGAGCGTAATGTAGAGTGCATCGGCACGACCGACCAGCGATTCTGCCGCTTGCTTCACTTCAGATGTGTTCGTTACTGCCGCTTTAACGAGCTTGATGTTGTGCTTGGACAGTTCATCTTCAGCCATCTTGGCCATCACGACTGCATTCTCTTCACCTTCATTAATGACAACGCCGACTGTCTTCACATTCGGGAAGTTCGCAGCGATAAAGTCTACCAACTGCGTTGTTGCCGCAGGGTTTGTATCCGATGCGCCAGAGACGTTGCCGCCTGGTGCATCCAGGTTGCTTACGATCTTCGCGCTTAGCGGATCGGTAACTGCTGCGAACAGCACAGGCGTATCCTTCACTTGCTGTACCACTGCTTGCGCCGATGGCGTTGCAATTGCAAGGACAAGGTCATTCTTCTCTGCCGCGATCTTCTGAGCGATCGACAGGTTGTTCGAAGAGTCGCCTTGCGCGTTGTTGAAGTCAACAGTCAAGTTCTTACCTTCTTCAATGCCAGCGTCTTTAAGCGCCGCCAGGAAGCCTTCACGAGTCGCATCAAGAGATGGGTGCTCGACGATTTGAGAAATTGCGATTTTGTACGATTTTTCCGCTGGTGTCTCTGTGTCGCCTGCATTCGAGCTTGTGTTAGCAGTTGTGTTGTTCCCTGCCGCAGCGGTGTTGTTTGTTTCTTCTTTCTTGCTGCCACAACCTACGATCAGTAGAACGATAGAACATACGAGCACTAATAAAGACCATTTTCTCATAACATTATTTCCCCTCTCGTTGTAAGCATTACATTTGTTCTGAAAAACTGCGACGCTTTATCACCAAACAGCAACAAAGTGTGAATCTAGCAGAATCCCCTGAGAACGCTAACATGCTTTTTATCTATATTAAAAGGAGTTCACAAGTTCGTCAATTGTTTAAAAATTTAACGAAGACCACACCCTATCCGGATGTGGTCTTCGCGCGCGCTTAGTTTACAAGCAGCATTTCTTATATTTCTTCCCGCTTCCGCACGGACAAGGCTCGTTTCTGCCAATCTTGACAGACGTAACCGGGCGGCGAGGCGCTGTGATCGTTCTCTGGTAGGAAGCGCGAATCGGGCTTGTAACGCTTGCTGCAGCCGTTTGCGCTTGCGCTGTAGCCTGCGGAGCTTCTGGCTTAGCTTCAGGCGCTGCAGGGGCTTCAGGCGCGTGTGCGTCCGTGCTGCTGAGCAGTTCCCGGATCTCTTCCGGTATATCTGGGTGCTGCAGACTCGTTTGCGGGAATTCAGCTTCTGTGAGGAGTTGAACAAGTGCGTCCGCGAGCTCCTGCTTCTTCAGCTTCGAACGGCCAGCAAGTTCACATGCTGCGGCAATTTGGTTTAAGCGATCCTTCGTCAGTGCCGACAACATATCGCTCAGTTTCGTTCTAATTGCTAAATCCATGATGTTAGATCCCTTCTATCCGTCACAACAAATGACTTCATAACCAAGCTATTTTACCATGTTTCACAAGATAAGCCTATCCCAATAATTACAAACAGGTGTTGAGAGCAAGAAAAAACCACATCCTCGCACGGATGTGGTTTTAATGCTGGAGTCATTACAAACAGCACTTTTTATGTTTTTTCCCACTGCCACATGGACACGGCTCATTTCTGCCGATTTTCGAAGAAGCCGCCGGGAATTGAACGATATTGCTACCACTCGCGCCCTGACTTGGACTTGGACTCGGACTTAGCTCATCAGGCGTAAAGCCGCGATTGGACCACATTCTCGTCGTATTATGCACTTGAATAATTAGCGGCATGATCTCCTCTGCCTGCTTCTTGCTCAAGCGAATCTTACGTAACTCAAACTCTTCCATGATAACGCTAAGAGGCTCTTCCATCGAGCATGCAAGTTGGATATCATCCGTGAGCGCTTCAGCCATCCGCTCGACTTTGCCTAGCTTCAGCATGATATAGCTCTTCAATGCCTCTAGCTGAGGTGTCATCTCGAAATAATCGTTCTCAGCGTAACGCAATAGCTCTTCTTTGGGAGGAATGTAATAGGGTCTGTCCTTCACGCTCTCCAAGAACTCTTCATAATCGTCCAGACTCTCTCCATCTAAGCCATCGCTAAATAGAAATCCGCGTTGAACATCCCAGGTCAGCACCTTATCAGTGACGGATGAATAAACCCGATTGACTTGTTCCTCCGTCAAGCTAACATCGTTCTGATCGTTAATGATCTCAATGAGCTTCTGGACAGGGCAGATGCCGTATAAGTTAGCAGCAGCTTCCGTATAATGCAACACCAGCCTGCTTACGCTGCGTTCACTCTCAAAAGACTTCTGATCCAGCTGCTTATAAGCGGCCTTGACTTCCTCCGGCATGACAAAGAACAGCTTGTCCTGTTCGATGAAGCTGAACACCAAGCCTTTATCCATCATGAACAAATAGGCATCCGCAAATATCGCGTTGTCTTGAATGTAAGGAACACCGAGAAGCCGGTTCACAAGCTCCCACTCCTGCGTCTCCGCTGATAGGAAAGCCGTCCGTACTTCAATTACATTCGTAATCCGCTCGAAAAGCGCCTCCACGAGCTCCTGCTTCTTCAGCTTTGAGCGACCCGCAAGTGCGCAATTGGCAGCAATGAAATTCAGCCGATCTTTTGTTAGCTGTGAAAGAATATCCTTCAAGCTAGTCACAACCGGGCCTTTGATCGCATTATTAATATTCAGCTGTAGCATCTCTTCTTTTAAATCCATACCTGTACTCCTTTTACATATCATACGAAGTCAAACATGTATCAGACGATGTTACTCAGTAGTTGTATTCTTTATTTTCAAATTCTTTACCGCTGCCTTACGATCAAGCCCCGAATCAAACAAAACAGGGAGTTCTTTCATGCTAGTGACCATGGGAGACATGCATTGCGCGCAGGTTGGCACGTCCTCAAATGAATAGCCCTTCCTCATCCAGCCGTTGCAGTCCTCTTTTGCACACTTCCAAATGGCTGTCATTTCAGTTGGATAATCCTCTGGGGGTCTCTTACGGGAAAAATACATGAGCAAGCCCTCCTTTAATTTATGCTTCATAAAAAAAGCCACATATCAAAAAAGGAAGCATCGCAACCTTTTCGGCATGTGACATTACGTCTACTATACGAGAATTAAATTATAACACATTTTGACTGAATTAGCGAAACCATATTATTCATGTAACCTCCAACATCCCATGCAATGCTATCTCTTCAGACGAAGGATTCCATCAATTTCACTTTTCAACAACAGATAACGATGTGCACTTCTCATAATAGAAACTTTAGTTAGTTTATTCTTTTCTACGTAGATCTTCATTTGATCCTTGGAGAAGCCTAAGGCATTTCCGGCTTCCGTTACAGTTAATACTACTTCATTGCTGGTCGCATTAAACGTATCTTTCACCTTCAGATTGTAATCCTTAAAACTTTGCATATCAGGCATCCTCTTCCACCTCTGTAATTGTTCCGATTCATTTATTATAGCACGAACTCGCACAGATACATAAAATTGAACCAAGCGATCACTTTGAGCCACTGCTACCGGAATAAAACTTCAAGTAATCCCCAAAATGCTCTGTCCAATAGGACACGGTATGACCTCCGGGATTGGTATGCCACTCCACTTGAACATTTTCGCTTTTCAATAATGTATATAGTTCCTCATCCACTCCAGCTAGAAAATCGGAGTCTCCCGCATCGAGGTAAACGCGTACGTCGCTCAGGTTTTGGCTGATAGCTAGCTTGAAGGGGTCCCGCTGATCCCTTAACGCTGGCGTGGGGTAGAGCCAGTCCCGCTGATCCGTATATAAACACTGTCCGTATAATCCCAGATCGCTGCGCTATGTCCGCCAATCTTGCTGAACAGATCGGTGTGATTGAACCCGAGATAAAGAGCTGCGTAACCTCCCATCGAGAACCCGCCAACATAACGGCCCTCCCGCGAGGCTACCGTACTGTAATTCGTATCCACGTAGGGGAGGACCTCTTTTAATAAATAGTCCTCATAGCTGCCTTCATCTACACTGCCCGGATTTTTGCCTTGCCCGGGGACGGTGTTTACCGCAAAGCTGTTTCCGTAATCGGGAGACACAATAATCAACGGCGCGATGTCATCATTAGCAATAAGACGGTCAGCAACTTGACCCAGCCCCATACTGTCAAAAACATAGCCGCGACTTCCTCCATAACCATACAGCATGTAAACCACCGGGTATTTCAACTTCGGATTATAGCCTGGCGGAGTATAGACATCGAAGCTCATATTACTCTTCAAGGCTTTGCTGTAAATTTCGATGTCGTCGATCTTGGAGAACGCCTCTACGTTATTGTTCCCCTTCTCGCTTGAAGAACATCCGCTTAATATCAATCCGATTATGAGCAGCAAACAACAGGAAAGCAGCATATTGCTTCTTCGCATGTTTATTAGCCCCTTCGCTCAAGATTAGAAATTAATTCCAATTTAAGTATAGCAGAAAAAGACGGTTTATTGAGGTAAAGCAACCAACCACATCCTCTTGCGGATGTGGTTAATGCCCTCCCATGATTCACTCGAACTCAAGAAGGAAATCGTATTCCGAACTGATGGCATCCATAAAACCGAAGTCCTCACGGTAGGTGTTGTAGTCGTCTGCAACAATATCATACAGCTTTTTTACCAATTCCTTGTTCCCGAACAGCTTCTTCGAGATACTGTGCGGATTGTTAGGAATTGCGCTTAATTCCTCCATCTCCAACACGAGTACATTGTCCCTCAATGCATCCAACTGCTTCTGTGAAGTCAACTGAATGCCAAGCGGACCTGCAAAGGTCTGTACACGGTAGAGCGGGTCGGTCGTCATGACAAAGGCTATTTTTCAGCTGGTAACATTCGTTAATGGCGCCCTCGATTCTCGGAAGCAGAGCCTTTGTATCGTCATGAATCTGATTCATGAGACTCATCTGCCGATCTCTGACTGCTTTGTTATGGATGCTCGCCATCGACAGTTGCCGTAAATCGTCACGCTGTGCGTTGTACTTGGTTCCTACCCAGCTCTCCTTTTTCGACAACGAATCCATTCTTTCACGATGCTTGCGCCCAACATGGTTCAGCTCAAGAAGCAGGTCCCGAATCGAAGATATTAGCCTTGACATCTCTTCCTGACGCGGAACGATATAGTTGTTAAACATCCGGTTCAGCCAATTTTGGTAGTATTCAATGTCGGACCTGAATTCCGCCCCACCCATTTCTTCATACGTATAGTACTTGTCGATCAACCGGGTTAAGACGGGCCGGGCGGACGGCTCCAAGGAATTCGTTTCGCTCGTTGGTAACTTAGTTGGCGGTGCAGGTTCCTGTGGTGTAGGTTCAGGCGGTGCAGGTTTTTCACGTGCAGACTCAGGCCGGACGCGCTGTCACCAGAGTAAATAGCTTACCAACATCACAGCCGCAACGAGACCGCCAATGAAATAATTGTTCTTCCAAATAGACGGAGACTTGCCATCCCTATCTCCAGCTTCTGCTTTATTATCGACAATGACTAGATACAGAATGCCGCTTCCATCTTTGACAAAATGAACATTATAATGCAGAAGCGTCCCGTTATACCGATCCAATATGGCGTCTTCGGATTGTTTGCTTCCTTTGATCTCCTTGCGCAGCTTCGCTATCGATTCTGGTAAATCGATCGCGGCGACAGGGTAATGCTGCATGTCCGAATTAATGGAGATCACGTACAACGAAGATGTCGTTAGATCGTTGGCCAATTGGCTGAAATCACGGTATGTAAGCTGCGGCTTACCCTCAAGTAGCATTGACATGAAAAAAAGAGACACCGTTACCGGTGCCCCTCATCATTTGACTCCAAATATTACTTTCATGCCATTAACATTTAAGCAGCAATTCCTCCGCATACTTGGCAAGCTCGATCGATCTGCCGCCGCTCAGCCGCGATTCTTCCGCAGCGAATGCCATCAGATGACTGCGCACGGAAGCGCCGGCCGAGGTCAGCGTCTCTTGCCCGTGATAACTCCGCACATCGGCCAGGAAGCTTCGGACAATGCCGGCATCGCCGCCGCCATGGCCGCTCATTTGCGTAGGAATCGTAATTTCGGTTTTTTGATGGGTTAGAAAATCATATACAGTGATGATGTTATCATCCCCTCGCAATTCCCCTCTTGTTCCCATAATTTGAATTCTACGCTCCTGCTCGAACGTAAAGCCGCTCATGCTGAACATGGCGGTTGCTCCGCCTGCAAACTCCATGTTGACGACTTGATGATCGACGACGTTATTATCACTTCTGTATACACAGCGTCCATAATCGGTATCACGCAGCCCTTGGACGATATTTTCTTTCTTCAGATCAGGCGTGAAATGCCGTGCCCAGCCTTTGAACTGCTCGCTCAAGTAAAACCGTGGCGCCGAATAAGGGCAAGACAATTCGACCGCGCAGTCCAGACAGCGATCGGCCGAGCCCTCAGGCGCGTTCGCGCTGTTAAAGTGCATCAGAGACCCGTAGGAGCTCACCCGCTCACACGGCTTATCCATCAGCCAAGATAAGACATCCATGTCGTGACAGGACTTCGACAGGATCATCGGGCTCGACGTTGAAGAGTTGTTCCAGTTGCCTCTAACAAAACTATGGGCGATGTGCCAATAGCCCACATTCTCGTTCAATTGAATGGACGCGATGTCGCCAATGCGGCCTTCCTGCAAAATTTGCTTGATCGTATTCCAGAACGGCGTGTAACGCAGAACATGGCAGATAGACAGCAAGCAGTTGTTGTCGCGGGCAGCCTGTTCCATCTCCAGACACTCTCGCGGATCAGGAGACATCGGCTTCTCTAGCAGAACATGATACTTGTTATTTAACGCTTGTATGGTCGGATGGTAATGCATACGATCCTGTGTGCAAATGACGGCGATATCGGCAATCTTAGGTCCTGCAAGCAGCTGTTCCCATGATTCATAGCACGAGTGTTCTGGAATCGCGTGTTTCAGGGCAAACTGCTCGCGCCGGGTCTGATCCGGCTCGGCAACGGCAACGAAATTTAATTCATGCGGATAATCGAGCGCAAACGGTGCATAGCTGTTCGCGCCCCTCGCTCCTGCCCCAATCAGTATCGCGGTAAGTTGTTTCATCGTAATCTCCCCAATAAATATGATTGCATTTTATAAACTTTATCCGAGCGACGCGCTATCTTGCAGCATCACTTCTGGCTGCTCGCAGCTGTGCAACTCGAAGATGACGAGCTCATTGCTGCCATCACGCAATAATGGTGCCGGTACGTACAGCGTCTGCTGTGGTCTGATCTCCCAATAACGGCCAAGGTTGAAGCCGTTCACGAATACAACGCCTTTCGTCCAGCCTGGAAGCGCAAGGAAGGTATCGGCCAATTCGTCTACTTGAAAATGTCCGCGATAAAACGTCGGCTGCTCTTGTGTTGGCGTTAACGGCTCCGACTGATATTCAACCTTGCTCAATTGATCGAGCGGTAGCGAACGAATCGTCCAATGGTATAGAAATTGCGGGCCAAGCCGTACGCCTTCCGTGATGCCCTTGGCATCCTTCAAGTATGGACCATAATTGATACGCCCCATATTCTCCACCAGAATGTCCAGCGCAGCGCCCTCGGCCGGGATTTCAAGCAGCACGTCGTGGTCTTTGCAATTTCGCTCGATCGTGCCTTTGTACTCGCCATTCAAGAAGATGAGCGCACGGTCATGCACGTCCTGAAGGTTAAGGCGGGTAGCGGCAAGTGGCCCGATGACGTGAGTCGAGTACAGAATAAAGCCGTAGTTCTGACCAAGCTGCTCCATCGTTTCCGGGCATGTACGACTGACTGGCACAGAGAGCTTGTCTAGCGAGTCGAACAACGAGGCATATCCCGTCATTGCGACGCGGCCGTATGCTACCTTCTTAATCGGTTCTGGCAGGCTAAGCGGTTCAAGCTCCACATACTTCGAAATAACTTCGCGGTATTTATAGAACTTGTCCGTCAAGTCGCCCGACTCGCTGATCGCCACATCGTAATCGTAGCTTGTAATGGTCGGTTGATGCTTGTTGTCGCCATAATTCGCACCGTTGTAGAACCCGAAATTCGTGCCACCGTGATACATGTATGCATTCACCGATGCGCCGGCAGCAAGCATCTCATCCAGCACGGCAGCAGCGTCATCCGAATCGCGTGTATGATGCTGCTCGCCCCAGTGGTCGAACCAGCCATTCCAAAACTCCATGCACATCAGCGGCTTGTCTTGCTGGTACTCGCTCAATTTCGCGAACGCTTCTTCCGAACGCGAACCGAAGTTGACGGTTGCGAGCACGTTATCCATCATCCCGCCCTGCAAGTAGAAGTCACCCGGTCCGTCGGACGTGAATAGCAGCACGTCAATGCCGCGGCTCTTCATGCCTTGCTCCAAGTAGGATAAATACACTTTGTCATTGCCATAACTGCCGTACTCGTTCTCAATCTGCATCGCGATAATAGGACCGCCGTTTGTGGAAAGAAGCGGAACCAGCTTCGGTAGCAGCACATCATAATAGGCATCCACTTTGTCTAAGAACGGCTGATGCATGCAGCGCAGGCGCATACCTGGATCGGCAAGCAGCCAAGCGGGCAGTCCCCCGAACTCCCATTCCGCGCAAATATACGGGCTAGGACGGACGATCACATACAAACCGAGCTCGCCAGCGATCTCAATAAAGCGGGTCAGGTCCGCAATCCCTTCAAAGTCGAACTGCCCTTCGGCAGGCTCGTGTAAGTTCCAGGCAACATAAGTTTCAACGGTATTAAATCCGCCCTCCCGTAGCTTCCAGAGGCGATCCTTCCAGTACTCCGGTACGACGCGAAAATAGTGAATGGCGCCTGATAGAATGCGGAACGGCTCGCCACCCAGCAGGAATGAATGATTATTTGTCGTTAATATAGGCATCACTTCACCTCGTTTGCCAAAGAATGTGTATAGAATTGGACAGCACAAACCGAAGGTCGTTCGTGCTGTCCCTTGAGGAATCCCTTACTTCCATTCGCCCTGGATTTTGTTTGCCTCCAGAGTCTTGTTCACCTCGTCAATCATGTCCTTGCCGCCTTTATCCATATACTCCTGAACCATTTTGTCCCAGTCGGATAACGGTCTTTCGCCAAAAATCATCTTGGTCGTCTCGGTTGTAATATACTCCTGCAGCTCCCCGCTCTTCTCCATCAGGATAGGTGAGATAATCCGGCCCGTCGGGTTCACATAGAACTTCTGCGTGTGCAGCATATCGGCTAACGATTACTGGAACGATTGCTCTACCTTCGTCTTAGCCATCTTAGGGAATGCGAATAAATCTTCATCCTTCATAAACCAGCCGCCCTCGATAATATAAGCGCCTGGAGCAACATTCGAACGGTTCTCTGCGATTGGCTGCGCAACTCCGTCCTCCATTTTGTAACCTTTGCCTTCGCCGCCGTACAGCCAGTCGAAGTATTCGTTCTGCGGGTTGCGCTGATCGATCCCGACCGGTTTATGGAAGTAGTCGATCATCTCCAGAATGCGTTTTACTTTCTCCGGTTGATCCTTCAGTTTGGCTGAGATCATATACATCCGGTACCAGCTGCCGTTGATCGTTAATCCTTCCGATCCGTCCGGAGCCTTGAACGGCGGGATCGGCACGACTTCCGCATTCGGAGCGTTCTGCTTCAGCACGTCGAACTGAATGCCGTTGTTCCCGCTGCCGCCGGGCTGCTCATACCATACGCCAACCTTTCCTGCGTTAAAGGCTTTGAAGATATCCTTGTACGCGGTGACCGCCCAATCCGCCTGCAAGATACCTTGTTTCTGCAGGTCGGCCAAGAAGGTGACTTTCTCCTTGTTCCCATCCGCAATGGCGCCTGGAATCAATTGTCCACTAGCATTCTTGTTGTACCAGGTCGAGTTGCCATAATACGCGCCAAACGAAGGATCGTAATAGATACCCTTGGCAAGTCCGAGCCCGATCGTATCGTCTTTGCCGTTGGCGTCGGGATCACCCTTCGTGAAAGCGATGATGACCTGCTTCAGCTCTTCATAATTCGTAGGCATTTTCAGGTGGAGCTTGTCCAGCCAGTCTTTCCGAATGACTGGTTTCTTGCCGCCCTTAGGCGAGAAGTACGTCGGGATGCCGTACACCTTTCCGTCCACCTTGAGCGAATCCCAAGCATAGTCGGGCACCGCTTTGGTCGACTCATACTGCTTCAGAAACTCGTCTAGTGGCAGGAATGCGCCTTGCTGCGCCCATTTCATATAGTTTGCATCTACAGTTTCCATGCCGATTACGTCCGGAATATCGCCAGACGCCATTTTTACCGCAAGCTTCTCCTCGTACGTATCGAAGGGGATGTACTGCGGCTTGAAATCGACATTGAACTTCTCGTCGATTTTCTTCACGGCTTCACTGTCCGGATTCGGAACTGGATCTTCCCATGTCCCGTCGAACCAATCGATCGAGATTTTCTGGTCTTTCGCGTTCTCGGCGGACCCAGGGGATTCATTACCTTTAGAAGAACATGCCGCTAGAACGGAGCTGAATAACGCAACAAGAAGTAAAGATGAGACAACTTTGTTTCGCATACGCTTGACCTCCTCTATTTGTCTTAGCCATTCGATAACATGAAGCTTCTTGCTACCCTTTGACGGAGCCGAGCATCACCCCTTTCGCAAAATGCTTTTGCAGAAATGGGTACAGCGCAAGAATCGGAAGCGTCGCGATCAATATCGCCGCCATGCCGATGGTTTCACCTGGCGGAGCGGCCTGGGCAATCGCAGCCTGTTGGCCGTCCGACAACGAATCCAGCCGCTGGCTCAGAATAACGATCTGCCGCAGAATCACCTGCACGGTCCATTTGGTTGGATCGTTAATATAAATAAGTGCGGTGAAGTAGGTGTTCCAGCTCGTAACCGCGTAGAACAAGCCGAAAGCGGCTAAAGCAGGCTTGGACAGCGGAAGGATGATACGGGCGAAAATTTGCAAGTCATTGGCGCCATCCAGTACCGCGGCCTCCGTAAGATCGTTCGGGATGCCCAGAAAGAACTGTCTAAGCACGATCAAATTAAACGAATTGATCGCCCCGGGAATAATGAGTGCCCAATACGTGTCGATCAAGTGCGTCGATTTCACCACCATATAGGTTGGAATGATACCTGCACCAAAAACAAACGTAAAGAGGACGAGAAACAGATAGAATCGCTGACCGGTAATGTTCCGTGAGAGCGGATACGCCATCATAGAGGTCAGAAGCAGGCTGAACAGCGTTCCGACGACCGTAACGCCAGCCGTAACGATGAGCGAACGGACAAACACCTTGGAATTAAAAATATATTGATAGGCGTCCACGACCCATCTTTTCGGAAACAGCACGAAAGTCTTCGCCGCACTCTCCGCCCCCGAAGTGAACGAAGTGGCGATCATGTAATAGAACGGAAACAACATCAGGAGTCCAACCAAGGTTAGCAAGACCACATTCAGTGCTCCACCTAATTTTTCCAATTTTGAATGATTTTTAACCACATGTCTCGCCCCTTAGTAGATTCCTTCTTCGCCAAAGTTCTTGGCTAGTTTATTCGCGCCGACAATCAAGACCAGCCCGACGAGCGACTTGAACAACCCGACTGCCGTTGCAAAGCTGAAATCCGAGCTCTGGATCCCTTTGTAATACACGTACGTATCCAGAACGTCGCCAATCGACTTATTCAGCGGGTTCAACATGAGGAATATCTGTTCAAACCCTACATCCAGAACGCTGCCTAGACGAAGGATCAGCAAAATAATAATTGTGCTTCGAATCGAAGGAAGCGTAATATGCCACAGTTGCCTCCACTTATTCGCGCCGTCGACGACAGCTGCTTCATACAAACTAGGGTTGACGCCTGATAGAGCGGCAAGAAAGATGATCGTCCCCCAGCCGGATTCTTTCCAGATCACCTCTAACACGATTAGCGGCATAAACCAATGAGGAGAAGTTAAGAATGGAATGGAATGGATGCCCAATCCCGCTTGCAGATAGTGGTTTACAATGCCCTCCGATTTGAGTAGTACGGTTACAATCCCGGCAACGACGACCCAGGACAAGAAATGCGGCAAATAGACGAGCGATTGAATGACCCGTTTATACCGTTCATTCCGAACCTCGTTCAACATCAGTGAAAGCGCTATCGAAACAGGGAAGGCGAATGCGATCTGCAAGAAAGAAAGATAGAGCGTGTTCCAAATGACTCTGATGACTTCACTATCCGCGAATATCTTCTTAAAGTGTTTGAGCCCGACCCAGTCGCTGTGCAGAAAGCCTTGAAACGGACTGAAGTCCTGAAAGGCAATGACGTTCCCGAGCATCGGAACGTACCGGTAAACGATAAAGTAAAGAAGTCCTGGGAGAAGCAACAGATACAAGTAGCGCTCATTCCACAGCTTAACCGCTACCGAGGATACCCGGCTTCTCTTCTTCTGGGAAGCAACAGCCTGCGAGGATGCGGCATGCCCTGTAAGCTTGTAGTGGTTCAAAGATGATCCCCCTTATGTGCTTTTGTCTAACTGCATGAACGAATCTTGATTTTTTTAAACTATGGCTATAATATGGGTTCTACCGTCAAAGGCATATCCGATTTATGCCTAGAATCGTGCAAAATTCCGGATATCCGAAAAATTGCACAGTTTTCGATAATCGGATCACAACCGAGTAGAAGGGGAATATTCGTGCGGCAGATTATGCAATTGAGGATCAACACCCATTCCATCTTCGCGAAGATCATGATGAGCTTCATCGCAATCATTTTCCTATTCGTGTCGTTCAATCTCGTGTCGCTGGCTTTGTTCAGGCAGAGCATTCATGGAGAAATTATTACCTATAATGATTCGAATCTAACTCATACGACCTATGGGATGGAGAAGTACTTCGATCTATTAAACAACTCGCTCGTTGGTCTTTATTTGGACAGAAATTTAGGCGATCTGCAAAAGGCGAAGCATTATTACCTCACCGCCGGAAACGTCATTGATGATATCCAGAAACTTACCCTTAATCCGCAGCTCTATTTGAAAAATATGTTGGTTTACGACGTTAAGCATCGTTTTGTGCTGGATAACAGCCGCGGGAATCGTCTCGACGTCATGTTCTCCGAGCATTACGTGAGCCGCATACATGCGCCTGGCTTCTGGCAGCAGGAGCTGACGGCGGCAAGCTCCGACTCGAAGCTGTATCCAGTCGACTCCTTCAGTAGCGACACGGCACCCCAAACGGATACGAATACCGAGCGCGTCCTACCCTATTTGTTCCGCAGCAAGCTTTATCCCGATTACGAGTTTCTAGCTTTTATCGATGTCGATTTGTTCTATCGCGACTATCATCAATCGATAAACGACAACTTCTATATGCTAAGCCCGCAAGGCGAGGTGCTCTACTCGTCCGGGTTGACGGCTAGCCAGCCTCTTCCGGAATTGAAGTCCGGCAAGGACTGGGTAAAGCAAAGCAGGAATTATTACTTCTATAAGACGGGGAACACAACCGGGCTAACTTATGTCAATATCATCCCGGAGAGCAGCATCTCGAAACGGCTGATCCGGCTTAATGTCACACTTATTGTGCTACTGTTCGTCTCGGTGGTCATTAGCGCGGCTCTGTCGGTCCTGTTCAGTAAGCGATTCAATAATCCAGTGCGCAAAATCGTGGAGTCTATCCGGAGCTTGAACGAAAATAAAGAACTCGCTCGCGGAACAACGAACGAGTTCGAGCTTATTCACGCTAACATCGGTCATATGATTAGGGTCAACCAGGAAGCGCAGCGCAGCATGCAGCACAAACAGAGCCATCTACGGAATTACTCGCTGATGAATCTGCTTAAGCGCATCCGTATTGAATATCAAGAGCAAGGTACTACCTATGAGGCAGATAGCCGTCCCTACCGGTTCATTCTGCTCCAAATGAATTTCAAGCCGCGCTATTGGAATGAGATGCCTGGGGAAGAAGAACGGACGATCGCCTATATCCGCGAATACCTCATTCAAGCAATAGGCAACGCCATGGCTGGCGCCCAAACCTTTCAAATCGAAACGAACCAAATTCTGTCCGTCGTCTATCTGGGCGATGGCGATGACGCCCGTTTGAGATCCGAGCTGGACCGTATCAAATCCGTTCTGGATACCGATAGCGCCTATAGTTTCTTTGCCATTGCCGTCAGCTCCTATTATGAGCACGCTTCCGATATGACGAGCGCTTACCAAGAAGCGCTGCAGTTAATCAGCTTGAGACCTTTCGACGATGCGACGCATATCCTGCAAGCTGGCGAGGTTCACGCTCAGCCTATGCTGCAACCCGCCGCGCTCGAGCACGAGCTGAATGTGAGTCTGCAAGAGGGGAATGATACACTTGCCCTGCAAGCGCTGCGCCGGATGATGGCCAAGATGAAGAAGAAACATATCGCCGCGACAAGATTCCATCGATTCGCCGAAGAGACGACGGATAAGGTGCTGCGCGTGCTTCATGGACTGCAGATTGACAGCGGATCATTGTCCGGGATCGCGCAATCCATCGAGAAGCGGCATACGGTTGAGGAGCTCGATGCGTATTTCGAGGAGCTGGTCAGCGAGGCCGGAAGGCTGATTCGGCTCAAGAAAGATACGCACGATCCGATTATCAGCTTCACCCTGCGTTATATGGAGGAGCATTTCAGCGAAGAGCTGTCTCTTGATATCATCGCCGGCAAATTGAATATTAGCAGAGGTTACTTGTCGACGTATTTCAAGGAGATGACGGGGGCAAATTTCGTAGATTATGTCAATGAGTTCCGAATCAAGCAAGCACAAGTCCTCCTGCTTCAATCGGAGCTGAAAATTCAAGATGTCGCCTTGAAGTCCGGCTACAATACGCTCAGTTCATTTAATCGCACGTTCAAGAAGTTTACCGGCGTCACCCCGACCGAATATAGAAGAAATGCGGATGCCCATGTAGACAATTCGTCTACATGACGGTGATCTAATAAGGATGAACTTACCCAACAGTTTGTGTTATGTAAGACACGAAAAAAAGCCCGACCTCTTAGGCCGGGCTCCTATGCATTAGCTTGAAGAACGGATACTTACGTAATAGATGCATCATAGATCGATTGTACCGTCTCGGATAGCATCTGATTGAATGCGTCATCCGATTGCTGAGCAGTAAGTCCTTCTGCCAGTGCACGAGAGAAGCTGGCGATAAGACCATGATTGCGAGACAATCTTGTATTCGCATCCTCTCGCTCGTATCCGCCGGAAAGCGCGACAACTCTGATGATATGCGGATCATCCATCAAATCGCGATAGAAGTCATCTATTGTCGGGATCGATAGCTTCAGCATGATGAGGGCTTCTGATGGGAGCAAATCAAGCTGCTTCCTAATCTCTGCCTTGAGCAGCCGCTCTGACTCCTCTTTATCCGCGCAATGAATGTCAACCTCCGGCTCGATGATCGGTACAAGCCCTGCTGCGATAATCCGCTTGCCAATATCGAACTGCTGCTCCACCACTTTTCGAATGCCATCGGTATTTGCCTCTTTGATGACCGAGCGCATTTTTGTCCCGAAAATATGTCTCTCGTTCGCACGCGCAAGCAGCTCGTCCAGCCCGGGAATCGGCTTCATCAGCTGAACGCCTCCATCAAGCGCAGCAAGCCCTTGGTCAATCTTCAGGAAAGGCACAATCCCCTTCTTCTCCCATAAAAATTCGGCGGTGTACTGCCCTTCAATCTTCCGGTCCATCGTATTCTCGAACAGAATCGCACCGAGAATCGAGGCCGAGCTGAATGCTGGGCTCTGAATGATTCGTGTTCTCATCTCGTGAACGCGAACGTACATCTCTTCCTCACCGGAATACTGGTCTTCCGTAATTCCATATTGCAGCAATGCCTTTGGAGTGCTTCCACCGCTTTGGTCAAGTGCTGCAATAAAACCTTTGCCAGAGCGGATGCGCTTCAACTGTTCCTGGTTCATCGGAATATCCCTCCTCAATATCGCCTAATGGGGCATGTGGCTTCGTTTCCCTTATTTTACAATAAAACCAAGCGTAACTGTATTATTGTTCGAGCAAGCGCAGCAATTTATGCTTCTCTCAGACGTCGTAATTGACGACGTAATGGTGACGTTCGGTGTAGTAGTAGCCTTCACTGTATTCGATCAGTTCCCCGCTCTCGTCGTACGCATAACGCGAACGCTTGAGAAGCGGCGTTCCCGCCTCGATTCCCAAAGCGACTAAGACGGGAGCAGGCGGTGTGGCAGTGACAGAAAATTCATCCCGGTACTTGCCAAGCGACACGTCCTGTTCTTCCAGCAAATCATAGAGCGACTGCTCGCTCAGGTCTGGCAGCTCGAGACCCGCAGCTCGGCTCGACAGGAAGTGCGTGTAATGGATGTATGGCTCGTCGTTCAAATAATACAATCTCTCGATATGCAGACACCGTTCTCCGAACAATCGGTACGCCACCGATTCCGCTTCGTTCGCGGCGCTCTCTGCGACAAGCAGCTGCTTGCGAATCCGATGTCCCTCTTCCACCAACACTTCCGTAAACCGCTTCAGCTTGGACAGCTTGGAAGCGGAAGTATTGCGTATGACCTTCGTCCCTTTCCCACTGCCCGTCTCCACATAGCCATTCCGCGCCAGCTCCTTGATTGCATTACGCACCGTGACTTTACTGACGCCAAATTGTTCCTCAAGCTGTGGCTCCGTCGGTATGTTCGTTCCAACCGGATAGACGCCGTGCAGGATCCGATCCTTCACGATGTTCGCGATTTGCGCGTACAACGGCTTCTTGCTGCGCGATAGCTTCATTAACGAATCACGTCTCCATTCGCATCCTTCACGGCTAGCAGAATTTCGCCCTCGCCCGACATCGGCGTGTCTCCTGACACCGTATGCGCGAGCATCGCAGCTGCGGTCGCGAATCGGACCGTCCGTTCCGGCTCGAAGGCAGAGAGCTCGCCGTGTATAATACCGCTGGCAAACGCATCTCCCGCTCCAATCCGGTCGTAAACCGCGAACGTGCGAGGCCCTGCGAAAGAAAAGACGCCGTTCTTATACAAGAACCCGAGCAGCGAGTGCTGGTTATCACCATGAATGGTGCGATGCGTGCCCGCGATTACGGAGATGCCGAATCGGCTGGCCACTGCCGGTATCAGTTCCGTAAGCTGTTCGAGGCGATCCGTCTTGTCCGTCGTCATGCCGAGGATGTGGATCATATCGCGCTCGTTCATCATGACGATGTCCGCGAGCGCAAGCATCTGCTCATAGTGGCGTTTCGCTTTCGCGTACCCATTCTCGCCCCAATGGGCCGGTCGGTAATTGCAGTCGAAGACAACAGTGCCGCCTCTTGCTTTTATCGCGTTCGCCAGCTGTAGCATATGCCCCCTGACAGCATCATTCATAGCCAAAGTAATCCCGCAAAAATGAACCAGATCGATGCCAGCGGCTATTGCTTCATAATCGTAGGCGTCTGACGGACCCGTATTAAAGCTGCTCTCTTGCCGGTTGGAATACGTGACCCGGCTCGGTCTAGCACCGAATCCATTCTCAAGGAAGTACATGCCAAGATAGTGGCCTCCACGGACTGCGTAATCCAGCGATAGCCCCAGTTTCCTCAGGTTTGCCGCCGCGGCGTCTCCGAGAGAGTTGTCTGGCAGCCTTGTGATGAGGAAGCTTTCATGACCAAAACGGGCAAGCGCCGCGCCTACGTTCACGCCGGTGCCGGAGAACGAATAGCGCAAGCTGTCTGCCTGTGACAATAATTCATACCCGGGCACCTGCAGACGCATCATGACTTCGCCAAACGCGGCGACGCGTACACGGCGGTTAGCCATTGCGGTCGACCAGCTTCTTCATGATCTCCAGCAGCACTCGTACGTCCTGGACATTCGTCCTGCCGGTCACCTTGTCAACAATGGACGAATAGACATGCGGGATAACTTGCGGCACGCCCGCTTCAAGCGCAATGCGCAGAATCGGTTCGAAATTGTCCAAGTCGATTCCACCTGTCGGCTCGAGGGCGAAGCATTCTTCTCCGCAAGCCTTCGCCACAGCACGCAGCTCATCCTCACGGGCCAAGCCGTTCATCGGGAAATATTTGAGCGCATTGCCGCCCATATCGCGTACGAGTGCAATCGCCGTCTTCACAGGCACGATAGCCTGCTCCGGCTGCGCCGCACTGAATGGACCCGTCGAAATATTCACGTAACCAACCTGTCCCGTAGGGGAAACAAGACTATTAATCCAACTGTCCCGCTCACCCAAATTCGCCCGAGTAGCGCCAACAGCGGGGAAAACCTGGTTGATATGCGTGCCGGGATAATGCTTCACAATCTGTGCGACAACGGCTGCCTGCCGATTGTCCCCAGCGCCGAGCCCGATCGAGACCGCATCGTCGATCACTTCGCCAATTTGTCTCATCGCGGAGACGGCCGCTTCGACAGTCGGATAGTCCTTCGAGAGGACGCCGACGAGCACGAAGCCTTCTGCGGCATCGAATACTTCTTTTGCGTTGTCCAATTGGTTTGCCAGCACATTCAAGGCCGCGCGGCCCTTATATAGTCTCTTGGTCATGTTAGACATGTTCAGTTACCTCCCGTAAGCGTACGAATTCTAGCCGCGATGACATCGATGTCATCGCCGAGAAGTGGACGCGGATCGATATCAAAATAACCCTGCTTCACGCCATAATCGCGTGTATAAATGGCGATGTCACCGCCCAGCAGCCCATCGTTGACAGCCTTGGCTGTCGTCCCCGCAAGCTGAGGATCAATCTGGATGCGCGCACGGAATATCGCGCGACCCGCTTCGTCTTGAACGACTGTCACTTTGACGCCTGGCTGCTCGTTCAGCGGCATAAGTACTTGCAAGGACGCCTTCTCCTGCTCGCTATTATCCTTCTTCACCGTATACTCGTCGAGCGCTTGAAGCAGCCCAAACGAGGCTTCTTTGCCGACCTTCATGCTTCGACCAATCCCATGCAGCTGCACTTTGACCATCTCGATGTAATTCCGCTTGCCTGCGACAATACCTGAGGTCGGCCCTTCGATAGCCTTCGATCCACTATATATTGCAAGGTCCGAGAACTTCACGTACTTATAAATGTCTTCTTCCGCCGCCGCGTCCACAATAAGAGGAATCCCTCTGCGCTGCGCGAGCTCCCAAGCCTCCTCCACACCGATCATGTTCTTTTGCACGGCATGATGGGATTTGACGTACAGGATCGCTGCCGTCCGCTCGCCGATAGCATCCTCAATATGCTCGGCTTTGCCTTCGTTCGCATAACCAACCTCGACGAGCTTGCCTCCTCCAAGATAGACCATCGTTTCGATAGGTGCGCCATATTGGACATTATGTCCCTTGAGTATAATAATCTCGTTCCGCTCGATTGGCTCTTGATGAAGCCGTTCACTCAGACGGCGGTTCCCCCGAGTAACGATGCCCGCTACCGACAATGCGATGCCGCTTGATGCCGAATTGACAATAACCGCAGCTTCAGAGCCGATCACACCAGCTATGTAATCACCTGCCTTGTCCACAAGATCAGCGATTTCAACGTAACTTTGCCCGCCCTGCCTCATCGCCTCCATGACCGTATCCGTAGGAGCTGACACGCCGAGAATGCTCATGCGCCCGCTGGCGTTGATTACGCGTTTCAATCCATATTTAGCATTCAATGAGTCGCCCATTCGTATAAACCCCTCTCGCTTTAATTTGATGTTCGCCTGTGCGCATCGCGCCCTCGGAATCGACGAATACGATATGCTCGTCAGTGACGGTGAAGAGCGTCAGATTCGCCCGATCTCCTGCTTGAATGCGGCCTAGCTCCGGTTTGCCCAGCCACTGCGCCGCACCCGCCGTCACTGCGCCGATCACTTCGCCGAGCGAATAGCTTAAGGCTAGAAATTTCGACATGACATGTGCCAAGCTGTAAACGGGACCGTTCTGCCGGTTTCCGCGATAAATGTCCGAGCTGATCGTATCGAACCGGATACCGCTTCGCTTCGCTGCCTCCGCTGTCTCGAAGGAGAAACTAGCCGTGCCGTGTCCGACATCCATTCGCACACCTCTAGCGACGGCTTCGGTTAAAGCAGGAATCGGCCTGCCATCCTCTTGAAACAAGCGATTGCTTTTCCCGTTCAAATAATGCGTCACAACATCGCCTCGCGTGAGCAAGGGAAGGATATCTTCGACCTTCGGCGGAGCCGAGCCGATATGGACCATTAACGGCAGACCTGTCGCTTCGGCCAGCTCCTTTGCAATCCGCAAAGGCTGAATGCCATTCTCGCGAACGACGCTGCCGCTCATTCTGGCCTTCCATCCGACGATGAAGTCCGGGTACATTTGAACGGCTTGCACAGCGAGCTCTCGGTCAAGCCAAGCGAGATCAGACAGTTCGTCGATACGCTGCAGCCCAATCTTGGATATGTTCAGCAGCGCAAACACAGTCGTCAGCGCTCCCTGGCGGCTCGCCGCCAAATCACCGATCCGGTCCGCGCCACAGCTGCCCGCATCCACGATCACCGTGACGCCCTGCTTTACGCCGATCTCGTCGATCTCGTCTCCGTAGGGATCCAATTCCGGAAAAGCGTGAACATGAAGGTCAATCCAACCGCTCGATACGAACAATCCGGAGCAATCCAGCTCCCGCTCACAAGCGGAATTGGAGGTCCCCATAGCCGCAACTTCGGCTATGACGCCATCCACGATCACGATATCTACTTTCCGACCGTCCGTAAGCGTCGCTCCTCGCAACACCATATTATCTGTCATCATAAGTCCACCTTAAAGATTATAACGTTATAATGTTAATTTATATGGATTCGAGGAGTGAGTCAATGAACATTGTAATGTTTCATCGCCGATCAAATCGGGTGCCCGACACTTTGAACCTTGCTCAGTAGTGGATTTATACACTAAAAAGACCGACCTCTTGAGGTCGGTCTTTTAGCCATATCACTGAATTATTTATGTTTTCTTACTCGGTTTAACTGGAAGGTCCGTAAGTTCACTCGTTCTCAAGTAAATGAATGTACATTTATTTTCAAATCCAAATTTAAACGTCAGTTCCTTACTTGCCATTATCTTTTCCACTTCTTTTCCACTCAAGTTCAAGATAATTTTGTTTTTACCCTTTTTAACCTGATTATTGAACTTTTTCATAATCTTGTTACCGTTAGGCGGATTAAACATACTGAAGCTTCTTACATTTGGGCTTTGGTAGATAAGCTCGAACTGAAAGCCGGATCCAACACGAAAGGCTTTGAAAGAAAGAACGGTAAAGGTATCGCCCTTCATCGCTTGGGTGTTGTAATTCAGTTCATTCGTAACTTTTATACTTCCTTCCTTTACAGGCAGGTCATCGAAAATTGCGGTGTCGAAGAAAAGAAACGTATAGTTTGCTTTCAATCCCAGTTTCATGGTCACTGTATCGTCTTCTCTCAGCTTTTCCACATCTTTATCTAATAGCTCGATGGTAAAGCTATTTTCACCCTTGCTGATCTTGTTGTTATACGTTTTCATTACCTTGTCACCGTCAGGTGGGTTGAAGAGTGTAACATCTCTGGCGTCCGGACTGGTCACGCGAACCTTGAGGATGATTCCATTGGAAACCTTGTATCCTTCTAAAGAGTGGACTACCAGCGTTTCCTTTTTGGAAGCCTCTATTCCATAATCAATGCTGCTAGTGGAATCAGGCAACGTCCCTTCATGAACCGGGAGCTCCTCTAACTCTTCAACCTTAAAGTTAAGGAAGCTTGTCTTATCGTCAAAACCGAGAATCATCGTAATGGATTCATTCTCCATAGCTTTGCCGAGGTTCTTATCGTTCAGCACAATATCCAATGTATTATGACCGGGTTTTATAGCTTGCCGAAATACTTTTTTAATAACGTCACCTTCGGGAGGATTGAAGAAGCTGACATCCCTCGTATCTGTACTTTCATAATCAAGTGTCAGTACGGCCCCATTGGTTAGTTTATACCCGGTAAGCGAGTTGACTATTATATCATCTTCATCTGACTGGTTGAATGTAAACTGGATACTATCCGGCGCATCATCAGCTTCTTCATCAACAATAACGGTCTCCGGTATGTCCTCGTCAAATTCATCGGCATTTGCCGACTGAGCAGTCATTGCGAAAGGTAGAAGCCATATAGCGATAACCAAAACAGCAATAAATCTCTTCATATTCAATTACCCATTATCCAAAAGTTGGAAATATATCCTTAATTCTATATTCTCTCATATCATTAATCAATAGCTATTTTGACGTTACTATTTTTAGTATGAATCGGTCGATGAAAGTTGAAAATCCCTTTTCCACATAACAAAAAGCCGACCCATTCGGTCGGCTTACGTGATAGTGGATGTGAACCATGGCTCTTGCAAAACACAGCCTCACAAAATTTAGGATTATTAATACCTCGCCCCGTATTTACAGAGCACTTCATTTACTTCCTTGCTTCCCGCAGCCACTTCCGGCACAACAGCACCTGACTTAATCAATGCTTCTACAACTTTGGCATGTACCCCTGGCCTTGGATTAATGCGATGAATCGAGCCATGAATAGCGCTTCCCAGTGCCGTTCCGCCATAAGCATTGATTTCCGTCATGGATGCTCCATGCTCAATTAACACCTGCACCGTCTCAACGTTTCCATGCCAAGCGGCAAAATGCAGCGCTGTACCAGGTTCCTTCCTCACGGAGCTGTCGAATCCCGACTCCAGCATGAGCTTTACGGTATCCGCCTTGTTCAATTCTGCATATTCAATTATCATCATCCTGTCTTGCTCGGATAACGATGCGAGCAGTGAGGGCTTTCTTTCCAAAATGCTTCGAACAGTTCCTTCGTTCACTTCCGCATAAGCCCCGAAGAGTCTATCCGTGTCATCCACTTCCGTTGTTGCCCCATGTTTGCTCAGCAAATCGACAATCTCGGTTACGCCATAGCGTACGGCCAGCATATACGCAGTTTTCCCGTCGGACCTCCGTGCATCTACATCAGCGCCATATTTGAGCAAAAGCTCGATGATCGCAGCAGATCTTCCCCTGTACACCGCAAAGTGTAGGGTAGTGCCATAATCACCGAAAATCTGATTGGGGTCCGATCCATGCTCCAGAAACCACTTCACTCCCGGCTCGTCATCGAAATCAAGTTTATGAAAAAATATAGCAGGCGTTGCTCCGATATCGCCACCATACTGATGTAGCAATTCCAGCCCATCAAGGGTAGGCCATTCCACCGCGTGGTACAAGGATTCACCATCGTTAGGATCTGCCCCTGCTTCAAGCAGCACTTTGGCTACAGGCACATTACCCGCAGCGCCTATGGCACCGTATAGTACGCTAAGCGTCCGTCCATAAACGTCATTTTTCTGCAGGCAGAAGGCATTCGGGTCCGCGCCATGCTCAAGCAGCAAACGAGCTGTCTGCTCAAACCGATCACTATATTCACGATGTTTAAGAAAGCAGGAGAAACTCATATATAGCAGCGGCTCCCACTGCTCCGGTCCCCCGGGTTTTCGCGCTAATAACGAGTCAATGGCCAGAAGGCTCCGGACATTGTCCACTTCACCAAGCGCGGCTGCCACATAGATGCTTGAAACGGATAAATGCTTGTTAGCTGCCAGGATCGTCTTTGCCTTATCTTCACGCCCTTGAATAACGGCTTCCAAAAGTTCATGCTCCCAGTCACGGTTGGCTTCCATTTCAATCACTCCGATAATGGTTTGGATTTTTTCAACGCTTCCTTCGTTACCGTTCTCTATAACTCTCTCGGCCTCCTTGATGGCCTGAATGGCAGATTGCATATTCCGGACTTTATCTTCCAGCCATTCTCGTTGCATCGACAAGAGTGCGGGCAATTGAATAACATCTTCCATTTCCATAATGCTCTTAATCTGCTCAAGCGAGAAACCGACATATTTCAACGTGACGATCTGCTGCAGCCGTATGAAATCCTCCGATGCATATAGACGCTGCCCGGAATCAGAGATTCCACTGGGCGTAAGCAGGCCTATCCGGTCATAATACCTCAATGTTCGTTTCGTAACTCCCGCTGTCTCTGCAAATCGTCCCGTACGATACAAGGACGTATCACCTTTCCCTTTCACGCACATGTACCTCCTTCCTCTTCACTTCGTCTTTCTATGATAACCATAACAGGTGACGTAACGTTAACGGCAAGTAGTTTTTCAAAATAACGCGAGAGACAAACTAATCTTGTGCGGGCTCGATTGATTTTTATTAAGAAGAACGTAAGGTAGCTTAAAAGCAAAAACCCACAACCTCTTGCGGTTGTGGAGTTGCATGGCGGAGGCGAAATTTTCATCTGCAGTTTCAGGATAAAACAAAACCCAGTCCTCACGCGGACTGGGTTTTCATGTTGGAGGCAAACAGTGGCTCTACAAACCACATTTCCTCAAAATGTAATGCTTAGATTGTCTTAACCAACTAAGCAGATATGGTCGGGATGACACGATTTGAACATGCGACCCCCTGGTCCCAAACCAGGTGCTCTACCAAGCTGAGCTACATCCCGCAATCAGAGAAGAAAACTTTCAAGGCGCCACCCAGATTCGAACTGGGGGTGAAGCTTTTGCAGAGCTCTGCCTTACCACTTGGCTATGGCGCCATGATGGAGCGGAAGACGGGAATCGAACCCGCGACCCTCGCCTTGGCAAGGCGATGCTCTACCGCTGAGCCACTTCCGCAGAAAATAAGATGCGCGTAGAGGGACTTGAACCCCCACGGTCGCCCGCCAGATCCTAAGTCTGGTGCGTCTGCCAATTCCGCCATACGCGCATAATGAGATTGACCATTTTCTTGGCTAGAAAATGGTGAGCCATGTAGGACTCGAACCTACGACACCCTGATTAAAAGTCAGGTGCTCTACCAACTGAGCTAATGGCTCAAAAGTAACATGGCTGGGGATCTAGGATTCGAACCTAGGAATGACGGAGTCAAAGTCCGTTGCCTTACCGCTTGGCTAATCCCCAACGTATAAGAGGTTGTGTTAGCTGTTATGGGGCGACCGATGGGAATTGAACCCACGAATGCCGGATCCACAAACCGGTGCGTTAACCACTTCGCCACGACCGCCATACAACTATTCAAATGACATGGGTAGCATATGCCCCTAGGTAATGAGTGGTGGAGGATGATGGATTTGAACCACCGAACCCGAAGGAAGAGATTTACAGTCTCCCGCGTTTGGCCACTTCGCTAATCCTCCATGATGGTGCCGGCGATAGGAGTCGAACCCACGACCTACTGATTACAAGTCAGTTGCTCTACCAACTGAGCTACACCGGCATATTTAATTCTTAAATGGTGGCTCGGGACGGAATCGAACCGCCGACACGAGGATTTTCAGTCCTCTGCTCTACCAACTGAGCTACCGAGCCTAATTATTAAGTTAAATGGCGGAGCCGACGGGATTCGAACCCGCGGTCTCCTGCGTGACAGGCAGGCATGTTGGGCCACTACACCACGGCTCCGCGTTGAGCTATTTCGAATAAATATTCGAAATAAGAAATTGGTTGCGGGGGCAGGATTTGAACCTGCGGCCTTCGGGTTATGAGCCCGACGAGCTACCGAGCTGCTCCACCCCGCGTCATTAAGTTATATGGTGGAGGCTGACGGGATCGAACCGCCGACCCTCTGCTTGTAAGGCAGATGCTCTCCCAGCTGAGCTAAGCCTCCATAAAGATAAAGATGGTGACCCGTAGGGGACTCGAACCCCTGTTACCTCCGTGAAAGGGAGGTGTCTTAACCACTTGACCAACGGGCCTGATACAGATGAAAAATTCTGGCGGAGAGCGAGGGATTCGAACCCTCGAGACGCGGTTAGCGCCTACACGATTTCCAATCGTGCTCCTTCGACCACTCGGACAGCTCTCCAGAAATGGCTCCCCGAACAGGACTCGAACCTGTGACAACTCGATTAACAGTCGAGTGCTCTACCAACTGAGCTATCAGGGAATAGTTTTTAAAAAAGTTTGGTGGAGCCAAGCGGGATCGAACCGCTGACCTCCTGCTTGCAAGGCAGGCGCTCTCCCAGCTGAGCTATGGCCCCAAAGGGAATGGTTGGCCTTAGTGGACTCGAACCACCGACCTCACCCTTATCAGGGGTGCGCTCTAACCAGCTGAGCTAAAGGCCAATAAAAAACCCACGGTTAGGTGGGAGTCTTCATTCTATTCAAAGATGACACCATAAAAACTGAATATGATTTCATGCAAAACATTAGCTGGTTGTCTCTAAGAAGAGACGTTAGGATAAGCCCTCGACCGATTAGTATTCGTCAGCTGCACACGTTGCCGCGCTTCCACCTCGAACCTATCAACCTGATCGTCTTTCAGGGGTCT
>NZ_FOCJ01000035.1 GCF_900110075.1 Paenibacillus sp. OV219 | reverse complement strand
GTAAACTGGTCCCCATAGACTGGACACTTTGAAAAAAGGTGTTTAGGCTATGGGGGCTTTTTTGTATACTGGTATTGGCATTTAAGGAGGGCATCATGAGCAAGAAACATTTTTCTAAGACAGAACAAGATTTTCTTTCTAATAACAAGTACGTCACGAAAATAAGTGACAAAGCCATAACCTATTCAGACGAGTTTAAAAGGTTGTTTATCGACCAATATATCCAAGGCAAGACGCCAAGAGAGATTTTTGAAGCCCATGGCTTGAATGTGGATGTTCTAGGAATGAAGCGTGTAGAGCAAAGTGCGGACCGCTGGAAAAAAGCCTATCAGACAAACGGAATTATCGGACTCGCAGATTCCCGCAAAGAATCCTCAGGTCGCCCACTTAAACGAGAAATGACCTCCGAAGAGATCATCGCTAAGCAAGACGCGCGGATCAAACTTCTGGAATCTCAACTTGAACTGCTAAAAAAAGCAGACACGAAAGAAAGGTTGCTGGTAGCAAGGGGAGAAAGCCTCCCCCAAAATAAGCTTTTCGAGTTAATTGAAGATGCTGTAAAACAAGGACTTAAACGCATGACGCGTTACTTATGTGAACTGCTTAATGTCTCACATTCGGGGTATTACAGCTACTTAAGGACCGCAGAGGCTCGTAAAGAAAGAGCTCGACAGGATGCAGAGGCTGGAGAACTTATTAAAAGGGCTTTCTGTCGGAGAGGCTTTAAAAAGGGTTCCCGCTCAATAAAGATGGTCTTAGAAAATGAGTTTCAAGTCATCTACAATCGCAAACGGATTTGTAGACATATGCGACGTTTAAATCTGGTTTGTCCTCATCGTAAGCCTAATCCTTACAGACGAATGGCAAAGGCAACACATGAACATCGGGTTGTACCAAATAAGCTGCAACGGGATTTCAAGAAGGGGATTCCGGGTCTTGTGCTGCTCACGGACATCACTTACCTCCCGTTTGGACGTCACTCAGAGTTCGGCTACTTGTCCACCATTCTAGATGGTTCTACAGGGGAACTCCTCGCTTACAACCTCTCTAAACAAATTAACCTGTCATTAGCGACAGATACCGTTAACCAACTCAAGAAGCAGCGCCGCTTAAAATTACACAAAGATGCCTTCATCCACTCCGATCAAGGTTCTCACTATACAAGCCCCAAATATCAGAAACTGCTGAAGAAGATGGGGCTTGGACAATCCATGTCCAGACGAGGAAACTGCTGGGATAACGCGCCTCAGGAGTCCTTTTACGGTCATATGAAAGACCACGTGAAAAGTCGCAATTACTCCACTTTGGAAGAACTAAAGCTTGAAATCGATCGCTATATCCACTACTACAACAATCACAGATACCAATGGGGTTTAAAAAAGATGACCCCTGTGCAGTACAGGAATCATCTTTTGTCGGTTGCCTAACTCTCTTTTTTCAAGTGTCCTTGACTTAGGGACCAGTTTA
>NZ_FOCJ01000018.1 GCF_900110075.1 Paenibacillus sp. OV219 | reverse complement strand
AAGATCCGCTCGACTTGCATGTATTAGGCACGCCGCCAGCGTTCGTCCTGAGCCAGGATCAAACTCTCCATAATAGGCGAAATGGCGAAGCCATTGCGCCAAATGAATTTGCTTGTTAGCTCATTCAAAAAACTAGCTCGTCAGAAACGCTTTCGCCAAATGGCGATCGTCGTTTTGACGTATTTTATGACCTTTTGACAGGTCGCTCATTGTTCAGTTTTCAAGGAACAAAATTCTTTATTTCTCGTCCCAACCTCTCGGCCGGAATTAGAATATATCATGAATCACGAATAGATTGCAAGCATTATTATAAAGTTTTTTCTTTTCGAGCTATCTAGCTGTCCAGGTCGTCGTAAGAGCATGTACGCAAAAGAACCCACCCAGAAGGTTGGTTCTTTATATGGTCGTATCAATAGAATGACTATAACGGAATTTCTCGACAATCAGCGGAGAAGGTCCGATTGGACTGATTTTGCGACATTATCATCTTGGATCCCGGCAATAAGGAGCTTCATTTCCTCTACCGATTCACGAAAATGCGGGTACAGTCGGAACTCGATCTCCATATTAACAATCCCCTCGTAGCCGTCAATCCAGCGAAACACGTCTGCGTACGGGATTGAACCCCAGCCTACTGGCAGATGAAGGTCGCCATAGCCATAAGGTAGATTGCTCATATAGGACCCGGCATCCTTCAGCTTGCCGAAGTTATTATGCACATGCAGATGCTTCACAAAAGGCAATGCATCTACTATGGCCTGCTCGAAATCATAACCGTGCGCAATTGAGGTCAAGTAACAATGGCCAATATCCAGCGTTATCCCCACATTATCCAGACCGATCCGCCGAACGTGCTCGACTACATCCTGCGGTCGCAGCCCATAGGTATAATCACATTTCAAATCATACCAAATATTGTTCTCTATACCGATTTGAATGCCATGCTGCTGCGCTTTATTCCCAAGCGAACGCAAACGCTCCACATCTTCCTCTAGCAAAATGGCGTATAGCTTCTCCCGATACATTTTCCCGTATTTTTCATAGTAATGCTCGAGGTTTTTATCCGTCAGTTGGGCATATGAGCTATGATACACGATCATGTCGCAGCCTATCGCCGCCGACAATTCTATCCCCGCTTCGAAGCAACGGTAATAATCCTCTCCCTTCTCGAGAGACATAAGATTCAATTCATAAGGTAGGTGCAACGTATAGCCAAGGCGGAATTTACTCAGTACGCTGCGAACGCGTTCAAGACGCTTCGGATGAACTTGTCCGTTAATAACGATGTCAAGTCCATGCATAATCAATTCGGCATAATCGCAGCCAGAATCAGCAATATAGCCCAGATGCTGCTCCAGCACAGCCAAATCGCCATTTACCATATCTGCATTTAGACTGATTCCGATTCCTCTATTCTTCATGCTTCTTCCCTCATCCCGTCTAGCATTTAATTGCGATTACCAACCTTTATTCCGGTTATTCTACGACTATTCGCTGCTAGTTTTCCGTTTCCTGCCAAGACTTCAATCCGTGCATTCGGCATCAAAGGCGACCACACAAACTAAAGGGCTATCCCTTTAGCCGTATGCTAACAGCTAGTTGAGATAACCCTAGTGCGCTTACTTAGTGACTATTAATTGTGATCGTTCTCATATTACCGTCCCAGACTACATTGTTATCTAACGCTTTGCTCACGAACCGGAGCGGCCCATCGTCGAGCCGCTCGGAACCTGTACAGGTACGGCCAGCTTAACCGACTATTATTAAAGGGCGAGATATGTACTTACAATTTTGGCGGGGAGATATCATTGATTAAAGCAAAAGAGCACCCAATAAGGTGCTCTTTCACATGTTTGGTGGAGGCGAACCGTGGTCTTGTAAACCCACAATCCGCCATTTCATTCCATTACCTTATTTCGTATTGATCCTCACAATATGATGGGCGGCATCGGCAGCAACTTTCATTCCGAATGCTTGCTTTAATATCGTGATCGGGACGCAATATTTCTCATTAATGATGACTAGCTTATCATTTACCACTTTATTATTGATTTTGATCGTATTGTTCTGCAAGCTCTTCAAGTTGAACACGACCGTAGTGCTGCCTTTCTTCGCTGTCACCGTATATTTGTTGTCAAAGGTGGTCTTAATACCGAGCGGGTTCAAAAATCCCGACAGACCTGCACTCAGATCGCTTGCCGTGACATACTTTAAGTACATGCTGGAAAGCGGCACATAATAGGAGCCATTCCATTGAACAGGATTATAAAACCGCATTGCATTCCAATCGATTTTGTCATTTATGTAGAAAGTTACACCTGTCTTGCTCGTCACTTTAATGGGTGTCATACTTTCGGCGCCGGTGCTGAACAAGTTGTTCCCCCACTGCCAGATCGAACCGTCCCTTCCAATCGCAGCACTTCTGAAAAAATCCGTTGCGATCGTAACTATTTGGCCTGCTGGCAGTCCCTTAATTGGAACAGCAGTCATTTGCGGTTTAGTCGTCGCAATCCCGAGCTGACCATTGGAGCTGCGGCCAAACGTGTACAACGTCCCTTCTTTGAGAAGCAGCATCGAACCCCATCCAATCTTGATGTCATTCACATTCGTGATTCCCCTCAATATGCGGACGAGACCAAAATTTGCACGATTACGCGGGATGTCATCCAAATATTCGCCCCAATAAACGATTGTGCCGTCTTTTTTCTGGGCCGCAATGTTGAAAGCCCCCCCATAAATGGCCGTTACACCTAAGCTGCTCTTCAATTTGAGATCGGGATTAGGTAAGATGATACCTGTTGCAAGTTCCACATACCCATTACTTTCCTCCCCAGGATAAGACCATACAGAGCCATCATCCAGCAGTATGGCTACCTCCGTGTTTCTTGCCGCTACACCAACAGCTTTATTGATAGTGGGCACTTTAATCGGTGATTGGACATCAATAGGTATAGGCCAGCTCTCTAACATATTCAAACCCCACACCCACACGGACCCATCCTTTGTCAACGCAGCGTAGGTCTGATATCCATGTGAGAATGTAACGACATCCGATAAAATGAGCTCATTTCCTAGCATCAACTGACCATCCGTTGTTATACGGTAGTCATCAGTCATGAGTGCCGCAGTATTCGCCCACTCCTTTACTTGTTCCAATCCGGAAGGAAGCATACGAAAGACGTTTCCATTATCCTTCAGCACAAGCTGTGAAATACCGTCAAATGCCGTCCCTATAATCTTGCCCTTTGGCTTAATCGCGTTAGGCCTTCCGGGCTCGACCGGAACTGGGGATGGCTTTACTTCTGGCGGATTCTCTGATTTGTCGCCGATTGCATACAACACATTACCACTCGCCACGTAAATCCTATGATTACGGCCAATCGATTGGTTGTAGATATGATCTCCTGCTTGGATCGACCATTTCTGAGTACCATCCGGATTTACCGCCACCAGTTGCCCATCATTATTCCCCATGTAGATGATGCCGTCATTACCTATAATCGGAGAGTTTGACCAAGCGCTCGTAGGAACAGACCAGTTTACCTTGCTCTTGGGCAAGGCACCGAAGTAATAGGCATTAAACATATAATTCCCATCACTATCAGTCATCGCAATTGGCGAGGCAGTAGGAACATCCACCGGATTTACCGAATATAGGCTACCGTCCTCATGACCGATATAGAGCACGCCGTTGCTGCCTAGCGCTGGGCTAGCAGAAATCCTATGCGGCCCTGTTGGCGAATCAACTAAGAGGATCATCCACTGCGGGCGAACATACCCAGTTCCCGTTCTGAACGCGGTCAACTCGCTTCCATAATCTCCAAAATAGGAGGTCCCGTTAGGGGCGATCACCGGACTTGAAAAAGTCGGCCAGGACCATGTCATGTTCCCCAACCTTTCACCGGCCTGATTGATAAACTCATCCTGAGCGAAAATCGTACCGTCTGCAAATATAACTGGCGCAGAGGCGAAGCCATCCTCCTGATTAGCCAGGTAAGAGGACCACTTGATCTGACCGTCAGGGCTGACTGCATATAACTTACCTGGATCGATATAACTGCCGGAACCTATGTAGATCGTGCCGTCTTTCCCAATAACCGGTGATGTCGTCGTAATAACTTCCGGAATGGGTAGCGACCACTTCAGCGTGCCTTGCGGACTAAGCGCAGCAAGCAATCCATTCGTGCAGCTGCCACTAGTGCAGAACAAATTTGGTTGGCCTGGCCCTACGTGCATGACTCCCACATAAATCGTACCATCCGCCGCGATTACGGGAGAGGTGCGAATTTCCACATCACTGGTAAAATCATATTTCCACTTCAATTCCCCATTTGGACTGACTGCAAAGAATGCTCCTGATGTGCTACCGAAATAAATCGTATCGTCCGCACCGATAGCCGGCGATGAGTCAATCCATCCGCCGCTATCAAACGACCACTTGATTGTCGGCGTTTCAGGCCCTGAGAAACGCGATTGCCTTGTCCAGTTGAACGACGTTGGTTGTACCGCGTGCAAATCGTAAGCCCCTTGCTCATACCCCGCACCTTGTGTAAACAACGGCCCTTCATTTGCTGCTTGAGCAATCTTATAGCTGCTTAACCCCACCGTATTCATTGCCACGAGCCATATTAACAGATAGGTTAAACATCTGATAATGACGCGTCTAAGCCGTGACACCGGCTTACTATAATAACCTTTCATTTCCATATCCCCCTCTAAATCTCTCAATCCCCAGAATTAATATACGTAAACTTATATTCTACTGGAATATCCGCTCAAGTTGTACCTTATAAGTCTATGTTATTATCCGTATATGCAAATATGGCCAATATGAAAAGTACCTCATATGGTGCTCGTGGTCTACTTTCAAAACGTTTCAACAAGCCTATGAAACGCAAAAAGACACCCGTTAAGGTGTCTCTTCACATAATATTGGTGGAGGCGAGGGGATTTGAACCCCTGTCCGAAGACAACGCCACACAGGCTTCTACGGGTGTAGTCACGGTATTGATGTCACCCGAGCGTCGTCCCGTAACCGACTACGCGTTGGGTCAGCCTGATTATCTTCTTCCGTCGACCCCAGGCGGAGACCGAGCGGCGTATCCCACTACATGTTAGCCCCTAGTCTAGTCACATGGGCGATGCTAGGTAGGAGCACGCTAACAGGTTATTAAGCTGCTAAAGCGTAGTTGTTTTGTGTTTTGCCATTTAATTGGCTTTAGCGTTGATGAAGCAGACGACTCCCTGCTACCCGCAACCCATGCTCGAACTATCCCCGTCGAATCCATAAACGCCCCCAATATTGCATAAACGGCTCCATACGTTCCGCTTAGCAGGTAAGACGCTCTGTCGACTGCAACTGCCGATCTATCAAATAAGGCAATCACATCAGGTGAGCATGTTTCTTTCCTTCATTGCTTACTTAGTATAACACAGATACAGCCACTATGAGACAACGTGTTGTTGGAAGTGTTGGCGACGATCGCCTTACATTCCAACCTGAGCAGCCTTAGCGAGCAACCTTCTGTTTCTCACGCAGTGCACGCTGGATATCACGCTGCGCATCCTTCTTCGCCGCGGATTCACGCTTGTCGTACTGCTTCTTACCTTTACCAAGGCCGAGCAGCAGCTTCGCGTAACCATTGCGAATATAGATCTTGAGCGGCACAATCGTGTAGCCTTCTTGCTTCGACTGGCCGAGCAGCTTATGAATCTGCGTCTTACGCATGAGCAGCTTGCGCGTCCGTGTCGGATCCTCTGGGTTGCTTCGGTTCCCTTGATCGAATGGGCTAATGTGCAGGTTGTGAATGAAAATCTCACCGTTACGAATGGTCGCGAATGCATCACTAATGTTAGCTCTTCCTATCCGCAGCGACTTAATCTCCGTTCCCATCAACACCATGCCCGCCTCGAAGGTCTCCTCGATGAAATAGTCATGGGAAGCCTTCTTATTCTGTGCGAGCTGTTTGCCGTCACTTTTCTTGCTTGCCATGCCTCTCACCTCTCCCCAAAACACGTAAATGAACGGACTCCTAACCTTGGCTAGGAGTCCATTGTAGCAACTTTACATGATGAAATCAATTACACTCGATTCTTACGTACGAATGCTGCGGTGGAATTGCTTTTTTTCTTCTTTTTACGTTGGCCAAGGCCACTGCCATCGCCGTTATTGCTGGCGTTGGCGCCGCTATTGCCGCTTGCACCTTCAGCAATTGCAGGCTTCGGAGCCGAAGCAGCACCGCCAGTTCCGCTTTTATTCTTACGGCGCGAGCCAGTTCCGGCACCTTCACCATTACGGCTGGCACTATTGCCAGCAGGACGAGCACCTCGACCACCGCCGCGTCTACCGCCTTCGCCACGACCGCGAGAGGACCAGGATTGATCCGGATCTTCACCGTAGTCCTTCAAAGAGCCGGCATTCGTAATCGGCAGTCCCCACATATCTTTGCGAACTTTGCGAGCACCACCACTGGCGCCAGTATTATCCCCACCACTGCTGGATTCACCGCCGCTTCGATCGTTGCCGAGCAGCCGGTCGATGTTGTAATCATCCTCCGGCTTCCACGCACGCGAATCGCTCGCGCGCTGCGCCGGCACGATCGCCGCCGCGCCTGCTGCGCCGCTCTCGCCGCCGCTGCCACCGCGGCCCTTGCGCCTGCGGCCACCGCCGCTGCGCTGCTCCGCCGCCGCCGGCACCGCTGCGCCTGCTGCGCCGCTCACGCCCCGCGCGGCTTCGCCCGCGCTCGGCGCTCCGCCGCGCCGCTTGCCGCGGCCGCGCGGGCCCACGCCCGCGCTCGCTTCGCGCGCCGCTGCCGCCGGTGCTGCAGCTCCGCCACGCGCACCGCCACCGCCCGCGCGATCGCTACCGCCGCGCGCGCCATTGCCTGCGCGGCCTCCGCGCTCACCGCGCCCGCCTCCGCTGCGCGCCGATGCGGCTGCACCGCCACGCTCGCGGCCACCGCCGCCGCGCGCACCGCCACGGCCGCCTGCACCGCGGCCGATCAAACCGTACTCGCGGGCACGATCCGCATCGTCCGCGCTTAAATTCTTGAGCATCGCAAAATCAATCGTATGCTCCTCCATATTCACCCGCTCCACGCGCACGCGCACTTCATCGCCGATTCGGTACGTCTTCGACGTCCGCTCGCCGATGAGCAGCATGTGCTGCTCGTGGAAGTGATAATAATCGTCCGAGAGATCGCTCAGACGAATAAGTCCCTCAACCGTACTCGGCAGCTCAACGAAGATGCCGAAGCCCGTTACGCTGCTGACGATGCCGTCGAATTCCTCGCCGACCTTGTCGAGCATATATTCACATTTCTTCAGCTTCTCTGTATCCCGCTCCGCCTCAACTGCGAGACGCTCACGTTCCGAGGATTGCTGAGCAATATCCGGCATCCGCGCCGCCAGTGACTCCTGGCGTGCATCCGGCAGCGTTCCACCGTTCTCAAGCACCTCGCGCATAACGCGGTGGATGATAAGATCGGGATAACGCCGAATTGGCGAAGTAAAGTGCGAGTAGAACTCCGCTGCAAGCCCAAAGTGTCCGAGGCTCTCGGCATCGTACTTGGCCTGCTTCATCGACCGCAGCATAACCGTTGAAATAACGGTCTGCTCCTTCGAACCGCGCACATCCTCGAGCAATGTCTGCAAAGCACGCGGATGAATGACACTGCCACCTTTGCCTTTTATCGTATACCCGAAGTTGGCCGCGAACTGCACAAAGTTCAGCAGCTTCTCCTGGTCTGGATTGTCATGCGTCCGATATAGGAACGGCACCTTCAACCAGTAGAAATGCTCCGCAACCGTCTCGTTGGCTACAAGCATGAATTCCTCAATAATAGACTCTGCGATGGAACGCTCACGCTTGACGATATCAACCGCTTTGCCTGTCTCATCGACAATGACCTTCGACTCAACGAAGTCGAAGTCAATCGCGCCGCGCTTCATTCGATTCCCGCGCAGCCTTGTTGCAAGCTCCTCCATGAGCTTGAACGTATCGACAAGATCGGCGTAACGCTCGGTCACTTCCTCATCTTCGCCCTGCAGGATTTTGCGTACATTCGTATAGGTCATCCGCTCTTTCGTGCGAATGACACTTGTGAACACATCATGACGAACACGCTTCAGCGTCTGTCCATCAAATTCCATCTCACAAGACATCGTCAGCCGATCTACCTGAGGATTGAGTGAACAAATTCCGTTCGACAGTCGGTGCGGCAGCATTGGAATAACCCGGTCGACCAAGTATACGCTGCAACCGCGGCGGTACGCTTCTTGGTCAAGAGAGGAGTTCTCCTTTACATAATAGCTGACGTCCGCGATATGGACCCCAAGCACATAGTTGCCGTTGTCCAAGCGCTCAATATTGACCGCATCGTCGAGGTCCTTCGCGTCTTCGCCGTCAATGGTGACGATTACTTTGTCGCGCAGATCGCGGCGCCCTTGGCGCACAATCTCATCCTCCGTGATGGAGTCCGGAGCCGCTTCAGCCTCAGCCATCACATCGACCGGGAAGCTTTCCGGCAGCTGATGCTTGCGGATAATCGACAGAATATCAATGCCTGGATCATCTTTATGACCGAGCACCTCAACAATCTCGCCCTCTGCGGCCGAGCGTCCTTCCGGATAGGTCAAAATTTTCGCGACAACCTTCTGTCCCGTCACCGCACCGAGAAAATGGTCCTTCGCAATAAAAATATCCCGATTAATCCGTTTATCATCCGGCAGCACGAAGCCATACGACTCGTGATTCTGGAAGGTCCCGACGATCTGCGTTACCGCCCGCTCCACGATGCGGATAACTTCGCCTTCCATACGTCCGCCATTCTCGCTGCGAGATGTCACGCGCACAAGTACGATATCTCCGTTCATCGCACTTGTCAGATCATGCGCCCCAATATATACATCCCCGTGCGTTTTATCCTCTGGAATGAGGAAGGCAAAGCCTTTTGCATGCGCTTGAATGCGCCCGCGCACTAAATTCATTCGTTCAGGAAGGCCATAGCGGTCACTGGAATTCCGTACAATCTTGCCTTCATTCTCCAGCTCATTCAAGACCACCAGGAAATTGCGGAACGATTCCGCATTGCCTCCCCCGCCCAGCTGCTTATCAAGCTCTTGGTAGGTCATCGGCTTGTACGCCGGTTCATGCATATAAGCCAGCAGCTGCTGCTCTATTACCATAACTTTCTCACCTCATGTACCGCGATGCCGTCAATCCCATGTGCAGCCGTCGGTTGATAGATTCTCATATACTATATAGTATACACGAAAGGGGCGGTCAGCATCCGCGGACAACCCCGCAAAATTAACATTTTTCACCTGTAGCACGAATCTGTAACATTATTCCATAAAAGGCAGGCAACAAAAAAAGCGAGCCATAAGCCCGCTTTCTGCGTTCATCATTAAACTTTAACCAAGTATGCAACAACGAGTGCTGTAATAAAGAAGCCCGCTGCAACCACAATTGTTAGACGTTGCAAGAACAGATCGAGTCCGCGTGCCTTCGTCTTGCCGAACAAATGCTCAGCACCGCCGGAAATAGCACCCGACAACCCTGCGCTCTTACCTTTCTGCAAAAGAACAACAGAGATTAGAGCAAGCGCAAAAATAATAAGCACAATTTTAAAAGCAATTGCCATAAGTTCCACCTCCTGCACAAGGAGCAAATTTGTCGAAACGTTGGCTCATGCCGCCATAAGGACGACGTCAGCCATTTTCGCTTGTTTGCCGCTGCCTTGTCGCAAGTAGGGGACAAGACCTAGAAACAGCATTATTATTGTAGCATAGCAAGGAAGCGAATACAAGCTAAAGCAGAGGGTAGCTGAACGAAACTCGCCCTAGCAAATTTTGTCCTTCTGCCAACGGATGCTCTCATCGAACGGCAGAAACGTAAATTGCTCCTTCTTCCAATAGAACTGCAAGTCCTCACACGCCCACCCCTCATACAGTTCATCCCATTCAAAAGGGCCATGAGGCAGCAGCGATGCGTTCTCAATCGGCTGACTAGCCGGCTGGAAACGAAGATCAAGCGATAGCCGTACGCGTCCGGGCAATTGATTCGGAAGCGCCTTATGCACCGTCATACTGTTAAAAATTACGATGTCGCCCGCTTCATAGTCGCCTTCCGCCCACTCATAACCAAGCCCGCACAGAATGGACTCCAGTCCGCCGGCGCCCGGATTCCCTGTTACTTGGAGCAGACCACCGTCATTGCTACCCTCAAGTATCGAGAGCGAGCCTAGCGCTAGTGGTACATCACCCATCGGCGCCCAACAGGTCCACGTATTACTGCTGCCTTGAATATGGAGAAAATCCTGATGCGGCGGCGTCACGTTCAGCTTGTCGCTTGGCAGCATAATGCGCGCGATGTTGCGTGGATGCGGAAATGTTCGCTCGCCAAACAGCGCATCGAACAGCCCAATCAGCTTGGGATGGTGGGCAAAAGCATGGAACGCCTCCAGCTTTTGCACCTTATGATAAACCTGCTGCGTTGTTCCAATCCCATTCCAGTTCAGCTCCTCCATCGTCATGACATCGATAAGTGGCTGATTGCCATAGCCGTCCACGAGCGGCATCGACGGATCGAGCAAATTCTCATCTTGCAGCACATTCAGAATTTGGAGGCGAAGCGCCATAATCTCCTCGCGTGTGAAGAAATGCTTGAAGAACAGATAGCCTTTCTTGGCCGCTTCAAGCCGCAGCTCCTCTGGTGCCGCAAGCAGCGGCGTCGCATCCTCGAACGCTCGTGTTGCCGGTTTGATTGCAGGATCCATACGCTAAAATCCCCCTTCAAGCGAATTGTCGATTGCCGACCTACTAATCTCATTGTATGCTCTAGCTAAAGCCCCTGTATTTATGAGCGCTCGACGTATTTTTAACTTTAGCCGACATATTCAAGTGAGCAGGAGGCGCCTATATCCATGCCTGACAATAAGCCTAAGCCGCAATCTATCCCTTGGCAGTCCCTTGGGCCTTCTGTACACTACGCGAATCGACTACAATGCTTGCCTGGTTTTGCTTTTGGACCGCGTATCATTGAAGAGCATCAATTTATATTCGTAGCAGCAGGCAAAGGGATTGCCTGGATTCAAGGCGACTGCTATAATGCCTCTCCTGGCTGCCTGTTCTATTACGGTCCGGATACAGTGCACCACTTTATCGCGGATGAAGCCGAGCCCTTCCTTCTCTATGGCCTGCATTTTAGCTGGTTACCAGTTCTTGCACACGAACACCGTGGTTCGGGGCTTATCATCCGCGACGCTAAGTTCGACCCGGTCATTGATACGAAAAAAGACAATCGGATGCTGATCGGTGACGAAAATGGACAATCTCCTGACTGTCTGCTCATAGGCGATGTCAGACAGCTGTCCGCGCAACGGTTCGAGCCCCGCTTCATTCGGTTGGCGGAAGCGTATAGTATGGAAGAGCGAGAGTTCAAGCAACCGCTCCTAAGCGGCTTGCTGCTTGAGCTGATCGCCGCAATCAAGCAGCATGAGGTTCGCGAGATATCGAGCAAAACAACATCCCCGCTCATCAGCGCCATATCGAAGAAACTCACCGAGCATGCGTGCGAACGTTACAACCATGGCTGGCTTGGCGAGTGGAGCGCCTATCATCCAGACCATATCGCTAGATTGTTTCGCTCCGAGCTCGGCATGACCCCGCACGACTTTTTCATGGCCTGCAAGCTGCAGCTTGCCAAGGAACTGCTCACTCATTCGGAGCTGTCTCTGCTTGCAATTGCTGATGAGCTCGGGACAGGCACTATTCACAATTTCACGAAGTGGTTCAAGCAGCATGCTGGCATGCCACCAGGACGGTTTCGCAAACAGTCGCGATTTATTTAAGCAAGCGCGAAAAAACCGGTGCACCTTCAGCAATGAAGCTGAGGGCACACCGGTTTTTACTTTAAGATAAGTAAATGGTTATTTGCTTTCAAGGATTGCGTAATTGCCGCTATTCTTCAGCGGAACCGTAATGGTGTGCGCCGCTTTGTCGAAGGTACCGCCGACTTTGACCCACTTGTTGTCGCCGCCTTGGTACCAGATTGCGAGCTTCGCGGAATTGGTATTGTATAGCAGCGCTTGCGATACTTTCAGCGTCAGCGTGCCTGGCTTCGCAGGGTTAGCAGCTGCAGCGCCATCCTCATTTTGCGACTTGTACAGGCTGAAGACAAAGGACATCGGATTTAAGCTAACAGGGATGTTGTAATAGGTACCCCCACTGTAGTAAATGTCGTATTTCTCGGATCCCGTTACGGTAATGAGCTTCATAACAGCCGCTTTGGAATCCTTCACCACCGGCTTACTAGCAACGACCGTTCCGCCATTCAGCTCGATTTGCTTGAACAGCTTCTGCACAGTCGGCGAGCTGATGTTGACCGGATTGCCCTTGATGTTCAATACATCGATGTTACGCGCAACCTGGGACAGGCCGCCGATGTCGGCAATTTTGTTGCCGCTGAGGTTCAGCTGGCTCAGGAACGGATACGACTTCTGCGCTTGCATCAGCTTCACGATACCCGAGATGTCAGTCAGTTGGTTAAAGCTGACGTCGAGCTGCTCAAGACGGGTCATTTTCTCAATGCCGCTTAGCTTCGAAAGGCCGTTCTGTTTCACATCAAGCCACAAGTAAGTGGAATCTGTAACCGACTTCTTCGCACCAAGTGCCGTTACGGCGCTCAGGTCGCTGAATTTGTTGCCCCCGAGTAGGATCGCGCGGGCATTCTTCAAGTTCTGCAACGACTTAATCGACTTCAGCTGGTTATTCGACAGGTCGAGCTCTCCGAGCTTGGACATACCGGCTACCGCATTCGCGTCCGTCAGCTTATTGCCTCCAGCATGGAAAATTTGCAGCCCCGTCAGCGAAGCAAGCGGCGAAATATCTTTGACGCCGTTGTTCGAGATATCGAGCGATTGGAGCTTCTTCAAGCTCTTCAGAGGCGCCACGTCCGTCACTTTATTCTTGCTTAGGTCCAGCAATACGAGCTTTGACAAACCGCTAACTGGTGCCGCGCTTGCAATCTGATTACTGCCAAGGAAGAGATACTCAAGCTTCGTCAGCCCTTTGAGCGGAGTCAAATCCGAGATCTGGTTGCCATTAAGATTGAGCGATCCGAGGTTCGTCGCTTTCTCTAGTCCTTTGAGAGACTTAATCTTCGCAGTACCGTCGTAATCGGATAGATAACCCAGGGAAGCAACATCCGCAGCGGTTACAGTCTTCTTGCCCATCGATTCCGTTACAAGTTTGTTCAAGTTCGCATCTGGAAAAATGGCGGAAGCAGCATAAGCCGTCACACCGAATGCCAGCACAGACGCCGATACGCCTAGGCTGATGCGGGTCGAAAGCTTCAAATTCATTCGATATTCTCCTTCTATGTTCCTAGTATTTTCTTCCATTCTATGAATATTGACACAGACTGTCAATTATTTTCCTGTATTCGATATATTCAGACAATAGATTTGTCTTGGGAGACTGGCGACTGGCGACGGACAAAGGACAACGGACAAAGGACAACAGACAACGACCAACTGCCGAGGCATCAGCCATCAGCCGTCCGCCTGGATAACGAATCGTAGACACTCTATTCGTCCAAATTTGGCACTCGAAAAAATGTAACGAACTCCAGCGGCGCTATTAGCTACTTTTTCACCCGATAGAGGCCGATTTTGCCTAAATAGCGTCTCTATGATTCGTTAGATTTCAAAACGAACCATATGGGACTAATAAGGCGTCTAGGGTTCGTTAGCTTCCGGTGGCGTTCAACAGCGTCTGCGAGCAGCTCGTGAGTACCAATACGGCAAAGAAGATTAGCTTGTTTAATCTTTCGTTGAAACGAGTGACTCGAAGGTTGTGATATATTCATCGAGCGTGGAGCTTGCTCCATTCCCATCCTTATACAGCTTGTCTGCCTGCTCTTGATCTCCGAGTTTACGCAGAACGACGATATGAAGCGCCTTCGCTTCCGTCGCAAGCTCCGCATTGCCTTGGAAGTCGCCGCTGGTTATCGCGGCGGCGGCTTCTTCATTGCTGCCGAGCATATAAGCCGCAATGGCACCATAATAGGCGGCGGCTGGCTCGATCCGCAAGCCGCGGCCGTTGAATGCATGCCAATCAGCTTCTGGCATGCGTGCTTGAAACTGTGCCAGCACGTCGCGATTGCGCTCATAGTGCTGGAATGCTTGCAGCAGCTCGTACTGCTGCGCTGCGTCGCCTTGCTCAGTGAGGACGGCGTTGTTCAAGCGAAGCTTCGCCGCTTCGCCATATAGCGCTGCGTTGAACGGGTCGAGCTGCGACGCTTGTTCGTACAGGCGCAGCGCCTTATCCGCTGCGCCTGCTTGTTCATAGATTGCTGCGCTATGCTGAAGCAGCGAGGCGTCATGCGGCTGCAGCTCGATGGCTCGCTGCAGCGCTCGGTCAGTGGCGGCCGCTTCATCCGCCAAGTCGCTGCTTTGCTGCGCATAGCGTACTGCATGCACACCAGCAAGCTGCAGCTCACGCAGCGCGTTCAGCGGGTCCAGCGCAAGCGACTGGTCCAGGATGTCGACCGCATCGCCCGAGTCTGTATCATCCGTCAGTCGTCCGTAAATGTCATCAGCCCTAAGAGATGCCGCTGCGCTGAAGCAAACTGCGAGCGCGATCAAGACATGCGCAAGCTTCACGCCACGTTGCCAGATCGGAGCTGTGACCGCCTTCACTGGCGCATGCGGTGCAGCAGCAGCAGCAGCAGCAGCAACAATGGAGCTCTCCCCCACCGGTGGCAGTGCCGCGGCAACTAGCCCGATCAGCACCAGCCACACATAGCCGAAAGCAAAATCGAAGTCTGTGCAGCTGTGCACCAAAATAAGCAGCAAAGCCGCCATTGCCGCTAGCGTAATTGGCTCCTCTGGCTTGCGCCTCCACTGCCGCAACAAGGCGGTGAATACAACGGCAAGGATACTGATGAATGCCGTGAAGCCTAAAAGGCCTGTAGAAACGAGCCACTCGACCCAGCCATTATGGATTTCGCCAGATTCATAAGGTGTGTGCTGCACTTGTGTAAAGAGAATGCGCCAGCTGCCGCCGCCGTGGCCGATCAGGGGCGAGGTACGCACAATAGCGAGTGCATCTTGTAACATGATGAATCGCTCGCGCAGCGTACCGGTTTGCGCGAGAGCAGCAATGCTTTGCTGCCACGATGCAGGAAGGCTCGCGTACAGCAAGCCGTGCTGCATCAGATCCAGCGCGGTGAGCACCGCAAACGCCAGCGCGCCAGCCGGCACGGCTAGCCGCGCCGCAGGATGCGCGGCAATCCGCGCGAAGCGCGGCGCGGCTTCGGAGCTGGCGATGCCGCGCACAGCGGCTGCGCCGAGCCATGCGGCGGCAAGCGTAGCCGCCGCCAGCAAGAGCGGCGCGGCGGCGGAGGGCGCCGCCGCCATTGCCGCAGGCGGCGGCAGGAGCGCCGCCGCCGCCGAGGCGCACGCGAGCGCGGCAAGCGTAGCCGCGCTAAGTAGAAGCTGGCGCGCCAGCGGCAGCAGCGCGCAGGCGAATAGCCAAGCCACCGCCGCAGCGAGCAGCGCCCCGCGCGACTGCGAGAGCAACAAGCCGCTTGCGTGTACGCCAAGCGGCACAGCTTGCAGCAGCCTCACACCAAGGCTGCTCCTATAATTCCCGCTGCTGCCCGCAAGCTGCAGCAGCGCAAACAGCAGCAGCGCCGCGGAAATGGCGCCGAAAGCGTTCGGGTACTGCAGCGTGCCGGCCATGCGCCCCGCTACAACAGTACCCGCTGATTGCAGCCAGCCGGCATACCCGAGCCAGGCTGCAACGCCAAACACAACGCCGCAAGCCTGCAGCATGCCAGGCAGCAGCTTCCGAACAGCTTCTGCCCGCGCCATGGCACCACGCAGCAGCAAAAAGAAGCAGCCGTACGACGTAAATCGTACGATCTGATCCACCGTCGCCTTCGCATTCTCGGCGTGGAGAAGGGAAGCGGCGTATGCCGCCGGCAGCAGCAACGCAAGCAGCGCTTGCCATCCGTTCACTCCGCTCCACGTCCAACGCCTTCTCCATAGCGACGCAGCTGAAGCAACTACAAACAGGCCCGCGACAACAATCGCGGCACCATAGAAATCCGAATCAAAAAACAGCCCCTGCCTAAAGCCTCCAACGAGCAAAACAGCAGCTAGCACAATAACAATTACGAAATTCATGAAGCGACGCTCCCATTTTCCGGTAGATAGTATTACTTGTTGCACTATAGCATACTACCGCATCGAAGCTCTACCTCCAATTGCAAGACCCACACCGCATCTCCTCGCAGTCTGTTCCGCCACCTTCATCTCCATGATCACATCATGTTTCTTTATAAATTGAGCCCACCCTCTTTCCCCTAGTGCTTCCCCCTCCCTAGCAAACTCAAAAAGCCCCGATGCTTAAGGAGATCCATCCTCCTAAGCTTCAGGGCCATTCATCAATCTATTACCTATCGCCTCTTACAAAAATCCGTTCTCGCGGAAAAACTCCAAGCTCAGCTTCGCGCTTTCCAACGAAGAGTTCGCAAACTGCTCTTGCTCCACGATTACGTACTGGATGCCGACTTGCTCCGCAACGTCCAGCACGCCTTTCAGATCGACAACACCTTTGCCTACCTCAGTGTCGCTGCGACCGTCGCCGAAGTCTTTAAAATGCGCCAGAGGCACGCGACCTGCATAACGAGTTGCATAATCGACCGGATTCTGACCGCCCATGTGCACCCATCCGAAGTCGAATTCTGCTTGCAGATATTCTGCTGCAACCTTCTCTAGCAGCAGGTCGATGACTGGCTTGCCGTCAACGAGCTTAAACTCAAAATCATGATTATGATAGCCGTAGATGAGGCCCGCTTCCTTCACTTGCTTGCCCGCTGCTTCGAGGATGCCTGCAAGTCTGTTCACATCGTCAATCGTTGGGTTCTCAGGCAATGGAGCCCAAGGCGTAATGATATATTGGAGGCCAAGCTCCTTTGCGTATTCGATTTGCTTAGCGAGATCCGCTTCAATGTTCTCCGGCTCGCCGAAGTTCAAACCAACATGCGCGGAAGGCGCCTGCAAGCCAAGCTCATCCAGAAGCGCTTTCAATTCTTTCGCCGGCGTGTTGTAGTAGCCTGCAAACTCAACCGCTTGATAGCCCATCTCCGCTACCTTGCGGATCGTACCGAGAAAATCCTTCTCCGTTTGATCACGGAGCGTATACAACTGTAAAGCGACAACTGGTTTTGCCACTGCTTCCACCTCATAATCGGATTATTTTGGAATATAAAAAAGAGGAGAGTGACATGTCTTGCGCCATGCCGGCTCTCCCCTAATTATATCGAACGCCCGAGCTTAAACTACATCAGCTTTTGGGACATTCTTTTGTCATTTTGGTATTACGATCCAGCAAACTCGAATTACTTGCTAAAGTTCTTCAAGTTGTAGAACGCGCTTTTACCTGCGTATTGTGCAGTCGAGCCCAATTGGTCTTCGATGCGAAGCAATTGGTTGTATTTCGCAACGCGGTCCGTACGGGACGGAGCACCTGTTTTGATTTGACCAGCGTTTGTCGCAACAGCGATGTCTGCGATTGTGCTATCTTCGGACTCACCGGAACGGTGAGAGATAACTGCTGTGTAACCAGCGCGTTTTGCCATTTCGATTGCATCGAATGTTTCAGTCAAGGAACCGATTTGGTTAACTTTAACCAGGATCGAGTTACCTACGCCTTTGTCGATACCGTCAGACAGACGCTCTGTGTTCGTTACGAACAGGTCATCACCAACGAGTTGTACTTTGCCGCCCAATTTCTCAGTGAGCAATTTCCAACCTTCCCAGTCGTCTTCGGAGCAGCCGTCTTCGATTGTGATGATTGGGTACTTCTCAACCCACGAAGCAAGCAGGTCAACGAATTCAGCGGAAGTAAACGAACGGCCTTCGCCTTCAAGGTGGTACTTGCCATCTTTGAAGAACTCAGTCGAAGCAACGTCCATACCGAGGAATACGTCAACGCCCGGCTTGTAGCCTGCGCGCTCGATAGCGGAGATGATTGTCGTGATTGCTTCTTCATTGGAACCAAGGTTCGGTGCGAAGCCGCCTTCGTCGCCAACTGCTGTGTTCAGGCCTTTATCTTTCAGAACCGATTTCAGGTTGTGGAAGATTTCTGTACCGATACGAAGAGCTTCTTTGAAGCTTTCTGCGCCAACTGGCAGAACCATGAACTCTTGAACGTCGATGTTGTTATCAGCGTGCTCGCCGCCGTTAACGATGTTCATCATTGGAACTGGAAGCGTCTTAGCGTTGAATCCGCCAAGGTATGTGTACAAAGGAACATCAAGTGCGTCAGCAGCTGCGCGTGCGCAAGCCATCGATACCGCAAGAATTGCGTTTGCACCGAGTTTACCTTTATTGTGTGTTCCGTCAAGTTGAATCATTTTGCGGTCGATCAATACTTGATCAAGCGCGTCCAGACCGATGATCTCAGGAGCGATGATTGTGTTTACGTTATCGACTGCTGTCAGAACGCCTTTACCGAGGTAACGGGATTTGTCGCCGTCACGAAGCTCAACTGCTTCGTATGCGCCAGTGGAAGCGCCGGATGGTACGATTGCACGGCCTTTGCCGCCGGACTCCAACATAACTTCAACTTCAACGGTAGGGTTACCGCGGGAATCAAGCACTTCGCGTGCATAAACGTCAGTAATAATAGACATGTACGAAACACTCCTTCAATATGGGTTGTGTGTAATGTAGCCTTCATGCGGCGCTAATCAACCTAAGCGGCCTCAATCATTCACCGCATAAAGGATAATAGTAAACTTGCTTAAATTCTTAAACGTCACTCGCTTAACCTTGCACGAGCGATGTGCCAGTCATCTCTTGTGACTTCTGCAGTCCAGCAAGCGCCAGAACTGTCGGCGCAATATCAGCGAGAATGCCGCCTTCGCGCAATGGACCAACCTGCTTCGTTACGATGAACGGAACCGGATTCGTCGTATGCGCTGTGAACGGACGACCATTCGGGTCAATAACCATATCGGCATTTCCGTGATCTGCTGTAATAAGACAGACGCCACCTTTTGCAAGAACCGCTTCTACGACTTTGCCAAGGCATTCGTCTGTTGCTTCTACCGCTTTGATCGTCGGCTCCAGCATGCCGGAGTGACCGACCATGTCTGGGTTCGCGAAGTTCAAGATGATAACATCCTGACGATCCGCTTCGATTTCTTTCACCGCAGCTGCCGCTACTTCATACGCACTCATCTCCGGCTGAAGGTCATAAGTCGCAACCTTCGGCGAAGGAATCAGAATACGCGTCTCGCCTGGCAGCTCCGTGTCACGTCCGCCGCTAAAGAAGAACGTCACGTGCGGGTATTTCTCCGTCTCGGCAATACGCAGCTGGCGCTTGTTGTTCTGTACAAGCACTTCGCCGAGTGTGTTATCGAGATTCTTAGGCTTATACGCTACGAATCCGCCTACCGTTTCACTGAACAGTGTCAAGCAGACGAAATATAGGTTCTCTGGCGCTTTCGGGCCACGGTCGAAGCCGCGGAAGTCAGTGTTGGTGAACACCTGCGACAGCTGGATTGCACGGTCAGGACGGAAGTTGAAGAAAATAACTGCATCATCCGACTCAACAACGCCAACCGGGCTGCCATCTTCCTTCACGATAACCGTCGGCATGACGAACTCGTCGTATACCGATTTCTCGTACGATTCTACAACCGCTTGGATCGGGTCTGTATACTGAGGACCTTCACCATACACCATTGCTCGGTACGACTTCTCCGTACGCTCCCAGCGTTTATCACGATCCATTGCGTAGTAGCGGCCTTGAACGGTCGCGATCCGGCCTACGCCAATTTCTGCGATCTTCGCTGTAAGCTGCTCCAGATAACCTTTCGCGCTGTCAGGCGATACATCGCGTCCGTCGAGGAACGCGTGAATGTACACTTCTTCAAGCTCTTCTTTCTTCGCTAGCTCAAGCAGCGCGAACAAGTGAGCGATATGACTGTGAACGCCACCGTCGGACAGCAGTCCGTATAGGTGCAGCTTCTTGCCCTTCGCTTTCGCATGCGCAATCGCGCCTTTGAGTGTTTCGTTATCGAAGAAATCAAGATCGCGGATCGACTTGCTGATGCGAGTCAGATCCTGATAGACAACCCGGCCTGCACCGATGTTCAAGTGGCCAACTTCGGAGTTGCCCATTTGACCTTCCGGTAAACCTACCGCTTCGCCACAAGCTGTCAATGTCGTATGCGGATAAGTCGCCCAGTAGCGGTCGTAGTTCGGCTTGTTCGCTTGTGCTACGGCGTTGCCCGTCACATCGTTACGAAGACCGAATCCGTCCAGAATAATAAGTGCTACAGGTGCTGTCATTTTACTTTGCCCCCTCGACTAGTGCGATGAAGGATGCAGGCTCAAGGCTTGCACCGCCGACCAAAGCGCCGTCGATATTGGATTGACCAAGATATTCGCTTACGTTGTTTGGCTTCACGCTGCCGCCGTATTGAATACGAACCGCATTCGCTGTAGCTGCATCGTACAGGCCAGCAATAACGTCGCGGATGAACGCGATAACGTCCTCTGCATCTGCTGCTGTCGACGATTTGCCCGTTCCAATTGCCCAGATCGGCTCATAAGCAACAACCACTTCAGCCGCTTGCGCAGCGGAAAGGCCAGCAAAAGCCGCTTCTGTTTGCACTTGGCAAACACTCTTCGTTTGTTCTGCTTCACGCTCTTCCAGCTTCTCGCCAACACATACGATTGGTGTAAGGCCGTGCTTGAACGCAGCTTGCACTTTCTTATTTACGATCTCATCCGTTTCAGCAAAATATGCGCGGCGCTCCGAGTGGCCGATAATCACATATTTCACGCCCAGGTCTTTCAGCATAACGCCGCTGATTTCACCTGTGAATGCACCGTTGTCTTCGAAGTGAACGTTCTGTGCGCCAATTGCAATGCTTGTGCCTTGTGCTGCTTCAACAAGCGCTGGCAGCGTCGTGAATGGTGCGCAGATAACTGCTTCTACGCCGCTTACTTCTGCTTTGCCTTTCACATCAGCGAAGAACGTAGTTGCTTCCGAAACCGTTTTGAACATTTTCCAGTTGCCTGCAATGATCGGTGTACGCATGTCGATATCGCTCCTTAGCTTTAAACTTGTCTTACTTATCGTTCAATGCAACAACGCCCGGAAGCGCTTTGCCTTCCATAAATTCAAGGGATGCGCCGCCGCCAGTGGAGATATGATCCATTTTGTCAGCGAGGCCGAACTTCTCTGCTGCTGCTGCCGAGTCGCCGCCGCCGATTACTGTATAAGCGGAAGTCTCTGCGCAAGCTTGAGCTACTGCAAGTGTACCATGGGAGAATGGCTCGATTTCGAATACGCCCATTGGACCATTCCAAACAACCAATTTGGATTCCTTGATCACGTTCGCATAGATTTCACGAGTCTTCGGTCCGATGTCGATGCCTTCCCAATCTGCTGGGATGCCGTCAACTTCAACGATTTGCGTGTTTGCTTTCGCGCTGAACTCGTCTGTGATGACGATATCAACAGGAAGCAGGAATTGCTTGCCAAGGGACTTTGCTTTCTCGATGAACTCGAGCGCCAGATCCAACTTGGAGTTATCGCACAGCGATTGGCCGATTTCATTGCCTTGCGCTTTGAAGAATGTGTAGGACAGACCGCCGCCGATGATGATGTTATCCGCGATCTCAATCATTTTGTTAATAACGTCAATCTTGTCTTTAACCTTGGAGCCGCCGACAATCGCTGTGAACGGACGCTCTGGTTTCAGGAGCGCACGGCCAAGCACGTCAAGCTCCTTCTCCATCAAGAGGCCTGAAACAGCCGGCAGATGGTGAGCAATGCCTTCTGTGGATGCATGTGCACGGTGAGCAGCGCCGAATGCATCGTTCACGAACAGATCAGCCAGCTCGGCAAAAGCTTTCGCCAGTTCCGGATCGTTCTTCTCTTCGCCTTCGTAGAACCGCACATTCTCCAGAAGCAGCACGTCGCCCTCTTGCAGAGCAGCTACTTGCGCCTTCACGGAGCCTCCGATCGCTTCGTCGGTTTTTACAACAGGCTTGCCGAGCAATTGGGACAGACGCACGCCAGCTTCTGTCAGACGCATGCTCTCAACAACTTGACCTTTTGGACGTCCCAGGTGGCTCGCCAAAATAACTTTCGCGCCGTTCTCGATCAAATACTTAATGGTTGGAAGTGTTTCGCGGATCCGTGTATCATCGGTAATTGCACCGTTCTCCATTGGCACGTTAAAATCAACGCGGACAAATACGCGTTTGCCGGCTACTTCAACGTCACGTACACTCTTCTTGTTCATAAGTAGAAATCCTCCCGGGGTACCTAAGTTCACTAAGATGAATGTTGCTAATCCAATCATCCCAGGATAAAGGTCTAAGTATATTAAAAATTCTCCACTTGCTATCCATCCCGCGTTGGCCGCAGGTTTATATTTATAGGTTTAGATGATGCTATTGTGTCCCGAAAACTATCGCAAAGGAGCTGCAGCAAGCAGCTCCTTCGCGTTTAGTAAGGGACTTATCTATGTCTTACAGACCTTTGGATGCAATGTAAGCAGCCAGGTCAACTACACGGTTGGAGTAGCCCCACTCGTTGTCGTACCAGGAAATAACTTTTACCATGTTACCTTCAACAACCATTGTCGATAGTGCGTCGATTGTGGAAGAAGCAGGGTCGCCATTGTAGTCGCTCGATACAAGCGGCTCGTCGGAGTAGTTCAAGATGCCTTTAAGGGAAGTATTAGCTGCATCTTTAAGAGCTGCGTTAACTTCTTCAACTGTTACGTTCACTTTCAGTTCAGCAACCAGGTCAGTTACAGAAACGTTAGGTGTAGGTACACGCATAGCCATACCGTTCAATTTGCCTTTCAGCTCAGGCAGTACAAGGGATACTGCTTTTGCAGCGCCTGTCGAAGAAGGAATGATGTTTTCTGCAGCAGCGCGAGCACGGCGCAGGTCTTTATGTGGAACGTCAAGAACGGATTGATCGTTCGTGTACGAGTGGATTGTAGTCATCATACCTTTAACGATACCGAATTTGTCGTTAAGAACTTTTGCGAATGGAGCTAGGCAGTTCGTTGTGCAAGATGCATTGGAGATAACAGTGTGAGCTGCTGCATCGTATTTGTCTTCGTTAACGCCCATTACGATTGTGATGTCTTCATTGGAAGCTGGTGCGGAGATGATAACTTTCTTCGCGCCGCCTTTCAAGTGAAGCTCAGCTTTCTCTTTCGCTGTGAAAATACCAGTCGATTCAACAACGATTTCTGCGCCGACAGATGCCCATGGAAGGTTCTCTGGGTTGCGTTCAGCAAAAACTTTGATTTCGCGGCCGTTCACGATCAGCGCGCCTTCTTTTGCTTCAACTGTACCGTCCAGTTGACCGTGAGTTGTATCGTACTTCAGCAGGTGAGCCAGTGTGTTTGTGTCTGTCAAATCGTTAACAGCCACCACTTCAACATTCGGGTTGTTCAGAGCTGCGCGGAACACGTTACGACCAATACGACCAAATCCGTTAATACCAACTTTTACCATTGTAAATTCCTCCTAGGCATAATTTCATTTATCTCAAGACGAGTACGAGCAGCTTGGTTCTTATACTGCTTTCGCCAAGATCACTAGCTTGTGCTTGTTGCTTCTCGCTGTTCCTTGTCGATAATCGCTGCAATTTCGAGTGCGGCAGCTTCATCTGTGACGAGCACATCATCGTGCCCGAAATGCATCACCGCTGCGATCGCTTCGCCTTTACTGCGGCCGCCTGCGATGGCGATGACGACTTCTGTTGCCATAATATCCTCAAGTCTGAGGCCTGCGGTCAGCATCTTGTGAACGACGGCACCATTTCTGTCGAAGTAGTAACCGAACGATTCCGCAAGCGCGCCTTCCGCATTCATTGCTTCTACTACTGTGGCGTCCACGCGTCTGCGCCGCGCCATGACCATAGCGTCCCCGATCCCATGTATGACGATGCGGCTACTGCGGATCACTTCCACAATTTCCCTCACGTTCGGCTCCTGCATCAAGGACATATAAGCTTCCTCACCCAGATGATCCGGTATATGGAGCATCCGGTACTGCGCACCGGTACGTTTCGCCATCGTCGAGGCGATCGTATTCGCTTGATAATCGAGGCTTTCGCCAAGTCCGCCTCTGGCTGGAACGAACCAATTGCCCTTGAACGGCGTTTGTGACGTCAGCTGATTAGCAACCTGCGCCATTGTAGATCCACCAGTAACGGCAATGACATCATTCTGCTTCATCGACTTGCTCAGCACAGCACATCCGGCCTTGCCAAGCTCCCGCTTCGTATGCGGGGATGAATCCGAATCACCAGAGACAATAACAACCTGCTTCAGCCCAAAATAATGGCGGATTCGCTCTTCCAGCTCTGACAAGCCAAACATTGCTTTGTAGAACGGCTCCATATCCTCCAGCAGACGCTTCCCGGCTTCGCTGATGCGCATACCTGCCGCATCAATCATGAGAAGCCCCTGACTCTTCAGGAAATCAGTCTCCGCTCGGAGCACACGCTCTGTCATATCCAATGATGCTGCTAATGTGCGCCGGCCGATCATATCCGAGAGCATTACCTGGCGGAGTATGAGGTACCGTTTTCTCATCACAACGAGCAAGTCCGGCAGAAGCTGCTGCTGTATTTCGATGAGAGATTGCATCCTTCAACATCAACTCCTGTTGCGAAAAGAGCGCGATTCATGGGATAAGTACATGGACGCGTAATGTCCCGGCTGCACTTTTTTAGTCCCAGGTTTATTGTACTCCAAACTGCAGACAGGGGCAAGATCACTTTGCCCGGTGAAAACGTTTACTGTCACGATTTCTGCAAATTTTATTTCCCGCTCGCACTTGCTTTTCTCCAAGCAATCACATATACTTAATTTCGCTGTCACAATACGCGCCCGTGGTCCAATGGATATGACGTAGGCCTCCGGAGCCTGAGATCGAGGTTCAATTCCTCGCGGGCGCGCCATTTACCGATAATCAACATATGCTTTCATAACAAAGGACCTTCCGATAAACGGAGGGTCCTTTCTTTTCATTTAGCATGTATAAGCGCCTCGCCTACTCATGTCTGAATGAACTCCGCACACAACGATTCGCCACTCCACTCAAGACTGGCGAAGGCGTAGTTGCTCGCATATCCCTGCCCTGCACCTCATACAGCATCTCCAATTCCAGCACAAAGTAACCTTGTTTCCCGGCGAATTTGACTGACTTTTGCGATGCTTTGACCATCTTTGACTTTTCCTGATCAATCCGTTATGATGAATACACGAATCACTACTTTAATCCATGTTCCCAAGGAGGTCTTACGATGGAAATGATGAATTTCGTACCAATGGTTATTGAACAGAGCAACCGCGGCGAACGCGCCTACGACATCTACTCCCGTTTGCTAAAGGATCGAATTGTTTTCCTCGGCACGCCGGTCAACGATATGGTCGCAAACTCCATTATCGCGCAGTTGTTGTTCCTAGCAGCCGATGATCCGGAAAAAGACATCTCACTTTACATTAACAGCCCTGGCGGTTCTGTATCCGCTGGCTTCGCTATTTTTGATACGATGAACTTCATTAAACCGCAAGTGTCGACGATCTGTGTCGGTATGGCCGCTTCGATGGGTGCATTCTTGCTCGCAGCAGGCGCGAATGGCAAGCGTTATGCACTGCCTAACAGCGAAGTGATGATTCACCAACCGCTCGGCGGCGCACAAGGCCAAGCAAGCGATATTGAGATTCGCGCGAAGCATATCTTGAAGACGCGGGATAGGCTGAACGGCATTCTATCCGCGAACACAGGTCAGCCGCTTGAGAAAATCGAGCGCGATACGGACCGCGACTACTTCATGTCAGCCGCTGAAGCTGCTGCATACGGCCTCGTTGATAAAGTAATTGAGAAGATGTAATCCCTCAAGTATAACCAGCTTAATTATATACCATATGAAAGAGCGACCTTCCCTTCACTAGGGATGGTCGCTCTTTACTTTGTTCTCTAAGTTCATCAAATGAAATTTCTAATAAATACCATAAAAAAATTGTTATGTCAACAGTCATTTAACGCGCTGAATCGGTGCGGACTGGCTATAAAAATCATGTTAATATGTACTAAATGATTCCATATCCACCGTCCCTTAGGCTATGCTTTGGAAATCTATAATAACGGAGTTGCACACGCATGAAACTTACGAATCCATTCGCAAGCGTGCGAAATTTTATTCGATCAGGCGATGCGGGAAGCGCATACGCACAGTACACACCGGCCTATGAGCCAGGTTTTTCACATTCGACTGTTGGAGATACACACAATCTATTCTTGCCGATACAGGACAAGTCCCTCCTGCTGCGACCTCTTAGCGATACCCATCTCATTGAGGTCTACCACGAAGCTATTGCCATGCGCTTGTCCGAAGAATTCATTGCTCTAATTGAACATGCCATCGAGCAGCGAGGTTTAACTACTAGCAATGACCATAGGACACTGGCATAAGCGAATTTCAACTTAATAAAGGCAGGCCGCTCTCCTTCTGGAGAATGGCCTGCCTTTTCTGTTTCATGTTATTGCATCTCGTACACAACCGTAATGTCGGTGGAAACATTAATGACGCCTGTTTCTACACTCGTTGGCGCACTCTCACTCGATGCTGCCATATCTGCTTTCGCCATTCCACCTTGACCGTAGTAGATCGGGCCGGAATTTACGTTGTTTTGCGAGATCGAGATGACTTCCTTCACTTGCTTGCCTGCTGCCTTCGCAAGGGTATCGGCCTTCGCTTTAGCATTCGCCATTGCCTTTTCTAGCGCTTGCAGCTCGTATTGATCCTGCTTCTCGGTATCAAACTGTACGCCATCTACACGATTAGCGCCTGATGCGGATAGTGCATCCAGCAGCTGACCGATGCCATCCAGGTTACGTGTCGTAATTTGAACGCTATGCGTCGCTACATAGCCCTTCACCTTGCTTTCGCCTGTCTTCTGATCGTAAGTGTATTCCGGCTGAACGTAGAAGCCTACCGTCTTAACATCCTTCTCTGCCATCTTGTATGTCGTGAACAGCACTTTCTTCAGGCCGGCAAACTGGTTCGCATTCTGGGCTTGTGCTTCCTTCGCCGTTGTTGCGCGTGTCTCCACGGCAACGTTTACATAAGCAACGTCAGGTGTAACCTGCAGCTTACCTGAACCCGCAACCGTAATTGTGCTCTTCTGTACAATTACACTATTATCAACTGCGTACACCTCATTGCCGTTATGACCAGCCGCTCCAAACACCGTTCCAACTCCCACTGCTAGTGCCAGCACAGGCACAAGCACCCATTTCCGATTCCACATCATTTCACTCGCCCCTTATCTTCTTAAATGCGATTCTATCTATTCAGACGCTGCGAGGCAAAACTTTGTTGCGGCCCGTACGGAAATTTGTTCCGAAAATAGAAAAAACCCCCGCATGGGAGCTCCTTCATGGTGATCGTTAACCGATCTTATTGGTTTTCTAATTCTTCCTTGCTTACCAAATTGACTAAAGCGGTTACAGCCTGATCGGCGTCCGAACCCTCAGCACTAATCGTAACTTCAGTACCGGAGCTGATTGCAAGGCTCATAATGCCCATAATCGATTTAGCATTCACTTTTTTATCATCTTTCTCTACGAACACCTCAGAAGAGAACTTGTTCGCTTCCTGAACAAAAAGTGCGGCTGGTCTTGCATGAAGACCCGTTTTCAGTCGAACGACAACCGGGTGTCTTGTCATGGAAACCTTACCCCCTATACGAAATTCAATCCAACGATTGAGAAACTTACAAACGTCATATTAACATTATAGAATTTATATGCTGTGTCTGTATGAATTTCTATAATGTCTTCGCGTAACGTAAGCCCTTGCCGCCAGAGGACGGACATAGCCGTTTACGCTTACTCACCATTATATCACTTTTATGAAATCTACACTAGCCTTCCGCTACACTGTTCCTTATTTTTCCGGCAAGCTCATCGATTTTGCGCAATCGGTGATTAACACCGGACTTGCTCACTTTACCGCTAAGCATTTCGCCGACTTCCGTTAAATTCAGATCAGGGTGCGTCAGCCGCACTTGCGCCACTTCTCGAAGTTTATCCGGCAAGGTATTAAGGCCAATCTCTCGCTCCAGCAGCTTAATATTATCAATCTGCCGTACTGCTGCACCAATCGTCTTATTCAGATTGGCCGTCTCGCAGTTGACAATTCGGTTCACAGAGTTGCGCATATCCCGCATAATGCGGACATCCTCAAACTTGAACAGCGCCTGATGCGCGCCGATGATGCTGAGGAGCTCGATAATTTTCTCGCCCTCTTTCATGTAGAAGATGAACCCCTTCTTGCGCTCGATGCAGCGGGCATTCAAATCGAACTTGTTCGCCAGCTCCACAAGCGACTTGCAGTGCTCTTCATACATGGTCGCAATTTCAAGGTGATAGGATGACCCTTCCGGATTGTTCACCGAACCTCCAGCCAGAAACGCACCGCGCAAATACGAGCGTTTGCAGCAAGACTTGCGAATGATCTCTTTGTCAATGCCATCATGGAACATAAAGCCTTCAGAAACAATCTTAAGATCACTCAGTATCTCCTGCACCCTCGTCGGAATCCGTACGATATAAACGTTGTTCTTCTTCAGCCTCATCTTCTTGCGCACGAGCAGCTCCGTATGAACGGCAAACTGCTTCTTGATGAGGGAATAGATCCGCCGTGCAATCGCGGCATTCTCGGTTGAAATATCGAGGATGATTTTACGACTGGATAGTGACACAGAGCCGTTCATTCGGATGAGCGCAGATAGCTCCGCTTTCTCACAGCACGGATCCGCTTCGATGAGCGTCAATTCTTTTTTGGTTTGTCCCGCAAAAGACAATGTAACTCACCTCTTTCGTTCCATCCAGCTTTCTACAAGCTGATAAATATGATGACTGAGCCGTACCGCATCATGACGCAGATACGTACGGAACAGCACCAGTCGGTCTGCGACCACTTCATAGCCGCGCCGTTTCACTTCTTCTAAATCAAGATGGACCGCCTTCGCACCACGTTCAGCATACTTCATCTGCACCTGCTCCGGAATCTCGCCATCGTTGACGATTACATAGTCGAACAGATGGTGACCGATATGTTTATGCACAGCTTCCAGATGATCGCTTACTGAATAATTGTCCGTTTCGCCTGGCTGTGTCATCACGTTGCAGACGAACATTTTGACAGCATTCGAATCCACGATGCTCTCCGCCAGCTTCGGCACAAGCAAGTTCGGAATTATGCTGGTGTACAAGCTGCCTGGTCCAATTAGTATGGCGTCAGCCTGCTTGATTGCCTCCACCGCTTCCTCCAGCGGCTCCACATCCGGCGGCTCAATGAAGACCCGCTTGATTGCTTTGCCTGCCTTCGGAATACTCGATTCTCCGGTAATAATCGTTCCGTCTACCGTTTCTGCTTTAAGCACAATCGCTTCTCCAGCAGCCGGGAGCACACGCCCGCGTACTGCCAATACCTTGCTTAGCATCCGCACGCCAGAGACGAAATCACCAGAGATATCCGTCATTGCCGCAAGCATCAAATTGCCCAAGCTGTGGCCTGCAAGACCTGTGCCTGAGTTGAACCGATATTGCAGCATATCTGAAAGCAGCGGCTCCACATCCGCAAGCGCGATGAGCACGTTGCGAATATCGCCTGGAGGCGGCATCTGCAGTTCATTACGCAGAATGCCGGAGCTGCCGCCGTCATCAGCCACCGTAACAATGGCAGTGATGTCGAGAGGCTTCTCCTTCAAGCCGCGCAACATGACGGAAAGACCCGTACCGCCGCCAATGACGACGATACGGGGCAATTGTTCCTTACGACGTTCTGTCATTCTGCCCTCAGCTCCGATCACGCTCTGAATCTCGATGGCTGACACGAACGAGCTCCGTATCGCTGCTCCCCAGAATACGGCCTAAATATTCGGCAATCGCGACTGAACGGTGTTTGCCGCCAGTGCAGCCAATGCCAATGACGACCTGACTCTTGCCTTCTTTGTGATACAGCGGAATAAGAAACTGGAGCATATCGAGCAGCTTCGTCAGAAAGGTCTGCGTCTCCGGCCATTTCATGACATACTCGTACACTTCAAGATCTTGCCCTGTGTTCGGCCTAAGATGATCAATATAATGTGGATTAGGCAGGAAGCGCACATCATAAATCAAATCGGCATCGATCGGAATGCCGTATTTAAATCCGAAAGAAATAACGTTAACCGATATTTTGCTCACATCGGAATTGGTGAAACGGGATATAATCCGTTCCTTGAGCTGCGCCGGCTTCAGGCTGCTTGTATCAATAACCTGCGTCGCCCAGCCCTTCAAGTCTTCGAGCAAGCGCCTCTCCAGCTTAATCCCTTCAAGCGGCAGCCCTTCCGCCGCCAGCGGGTGCAGACGACGGCTTTCCTTGTATCGCTGGACGAGTACGCCGTCCGTCGCATCGAGGAACAGAATTTCGTACCCTATCGTATAATGCTCTTTCACGTAGGCCAGAGACTCCGACAATGCGGTGAAAAACTCGCGCCCACGCAGGTCGATTACGAGCGCTACTTTGCCGATTTTGCCATTCGACTGCTCAATTAGCTCGGCAAATTTCGGTATAAGCACCGGCGGCAGATTATCGACGCAGAAGAACCCGAGATCCTCCAGGCTCTGTACTGCAATCGTCTTGCCCGCTCCGGACATGCCTGTAATAATGACCAGCCTTGCCATCGCTGTTCCCACGTCCATCGTCTATCCCTCCCTACCAGCAACCATTCATCTATGAACGAATAATAAGTCCAGCTGCGCCAACAACACCAGCATCATTGCCGAGAATTGCAGGGACGATCTCAACGCCCTCTTGCGCCATTGCTGGAGCCGATTTCTTGAATGCTTCACGGATTTGTTCAAACAGGAATTCGCCTGCTTTGGAAACGCCACCGCCGATGATGAAACGCTGCGGGTTCAGAACAACCGCCATCGTACCGAGCGATTTGCCCAAGTAGAATGCGGCACGTGTTACGATGCGCGCTGCAACTTCGTCGCCAGCTTTTGCCGCATCGATAACGTCCTTCGCCATGATGTCTTCCACAAACGACAACGATGTACGATCTCCACGCGCAACAGCATCCTTCGCCATACGAATAATACCTGTTGCGGACGAAACTGTTTCGAGACAGCCCATTTGACCGCAGTTACATTGAATAGCTTCCAAATCAGGAACTGTTACCATATGTCCAAGCTCGCCAGCCATGCCAGCGAAGCCTTCTACGATTTTGCCGTTGATGATAACGCCGCCGCCAACGCCTGTACCAAGCGTGTAGCATACGCAATCATTGATACCGCGGCCTGCGCCAGCCCATGCTTCGCCAAGTGCTGCTACGTTCGCGTCATTGTTCACAAGCACTCTTTTGCTGAGCTTCTCTTCAAGAATAGCCTTGAGCGGCACATTGTCGAAGAACAAGTTGACCGATTGCTTAACAATACCGTTCGCGATGTCCAAGAAGCCGGCAATGCCGATGCCAACGCCTTCAACATGCTCCCAAGTGAAAGAAGACTCTTCTACGATTTGCTTCGCGTATTTTGCGATGTTGTCGCAAACAACGTCAGAACCCTTCTCAACTTCTGTCGGTCCTTCAAATGTATGCAGCAACTCGCCTTCCATGCTGCAAATTCCAACTTTAATTGCAGTACCGCCGATATCCACACCAACGACAATTTTCTCTGACATAATAGGCCACCTCTATAATATAGGGAGTTAGTATTTCTTTCGATCATTTGCTTGCAACTAAAACTATAAGCGAACGCTTCCAACTGGTCAAGGACAAACAACCCCCGGCCAATCCCAGCGAAATAGCTTCTTAAATCTAGCGGGCAACAAGGCTTGCTGCTCGTACAAGAAGTGACGCTGTCCGTACATTACGGACAGCGTCATCCATGCGGTGTTTACTATTATTGAACCGCGTTTATGGAGGTCATGTTAGACCGTTTGGCTCCAGTCGTGTACTGCGTGGCCATCGAGGAACTTCTCGCAATCAAGAGCTGCCATACAGCCGCTTCCAGCCGCTGTAATGGCTTGGCGGTACTTGTTGTCCTGTACGTCGCCGCAAGCGAAGATGCCTGGAATGTTCGTCTCAGATGTACCCGGCTTCACAAGCAGATAACCTGTCTCGTCCGTTTCCAGCTGGCCGCCGAGGAACTTCGTGTTCGGCGTGTGGCCGATTGCCACGAAGATCCCGTTCGTCTCGATCACTTCTTCTTCGCCTGTTGCGTTGTTACGCACCTTAAGGCCCGTTACACCCATCCCAGTCGCAACCACTTCAAGCGGCGTACGGTCCAGCGCCCAGCTAATCTTGCTGTTCTCACGCGCACGGTCTTGCATGATCTTCGAAGCACGCATCTCTGCGCGGCGGTGTACTAGCACAACTTCGGAAGCGAAGCGAGTCAGGAAGTTCGCTTCTTCCATCGCGGAGTCTCCACCGCCGACAACGATGATTTTCTTACCGCGGAAGAAAAAGCCGTCGCAAGTTGCGCAAGTGCTGACGCCTTTGCCCACATTCTCGCGCTCGTTCGCAATGCCGAGGTACTTCGCGGATGCGCCAGTCGATATAATCAACGACTCAGCTTGCAGCTCGCCTTGACCTTCAACTTGAAGCGTGAACGGACGCTTCGACGTATCGACCGAATTGACCCAGCCCGTACGGAATTCCGCGCCGAAACGCTCTGCTTGTTTACGCATATTAGCCATCAGATCCGGGCCCATAATACCTTCAGGGAAACCAGGGAAGTTCTCGACTTCCGTCGTCGTAGTCAATTGACCGCCTGGCTCTGGACCTTCAATTACAAGCGGGTTCATGTTCGCACGTGCCAAGTAAATCGCAGCTGTCAGTCCCGCAGGACCTGTTCCGATAATAATTGCTTTGTACACGATCGGTGCCTCCTACTAATCATCTCTTCAGCCTATTGCTTTATCTGTAAGCGAAGGTTTTGCCAACACGCTTTTATGGGCCGCATCGGAAGCGCCGGCCATTTCGAATGAGAACGACTTTGGTGCGACGCACCACGGGAGTACTCATCGAAATGAACGGAACTGTAGCGGAGCTGCCACAACAAGCGAGCTCGGCACCTTAAACCGGAGCCTCGGTGAGAGCAGGCAGCACCATCCGCATCTTCTCTTTAATACCGCAGATCTCATCTATGCGCTTGACGCATTTACTAACGGTCGCAATTGACGTTCCGTAGCGCTGAGATACTTCATGATATGAAATTTCTCTGCGATGCATCTTCGCTGTCAAATATTCAAGTGCAGCCGCCCAGCCTTCCACTTTGCCGAGCTTCGGTACATCCGGATAAATCCGTGACAGAAACTCAATCCACAGCGTCAGCAGATCATGCTGCTGCACGAGGTCATAATGCTTATTCATTCGAACGAGCGCCGCTTCAAGCACGGACTGCCATTTATCTTCCCAAATCGGCAGGCGCGAAGGCATCCGGCTGTGCTCGATCACTGTCTCTTTGCCTTCAAGCACCGCATTCAGCGATTCATGTACACCTATCGAACGGAGCACGAAGATCGCAATCCTTTTCAAATAGTCATCTTCTTGCGGCTCCACGATGAAGTCGCGCAGGGCGTCCTTCACTTCGTTGTCGGCAATCATGCCGAGCGCTTGAATGACCTGCAGCTTCGTATGGCGATCACCATGGCGCAGCGCCCAGAAGAAGGACGATCGCACGAGTGGATCCCGCTTCATATGATCAGGCAAAGATTCGGACCGTTTCTCCCACAGCTTGAACTGTTCTTCGAACGGGAGATGATAATGGTAGCTCGTTGGAGCCGCATGCTGGCCGTTCTCCATTAGTGTCAGTTGCTCCAGATAGTAGCCTGGCACATGTGATTCACTGTCCAGCTTGCTCACTTGCTGCCACAACCGTCTCGCTTCTTCATAGCGCCCGATGTTGCACGCAGCGACGGCTGCATAATGATACAGGCACGGATCGGACTTCAGTCCATTGTCCTTCAACAAGCGCATAAAGTGACGGTACGCTTCTCCGTGTTCACCTAGAATACCCATTGTGGTCGCGAGCTTAAACACATGCTCCTGATGGAAAGGCACCGTCTTGCACAGCATCTCCACAAGGGGCAACAGACTCACTTTATCTTCAGCATGCTGATAGAAGATAGCAAGGTTGCAGAGCGCATGCAAATTACCCGGTTCGAGCTCCAGCACCTGCTGAATCGTTACCATGGCTTTTTCGAACATGCCCATATAGTAGTAGGCCAGCGCCAAATTGTTACGTGCCGCCATGAACTCGCCGTTCTTCTCCACAATACTCTCAAGCAATCTTACCGCTTCGACAAACTTACCTTCCTCCAGCATGGCCCTCGCTCGGTCATGCTCGAAGAATCCTTCGCGAGCCTTAATGAAGGCTAGCTTGGTCGGACGCTCCAGCTCGAAATGCAGCAGCTCCATCATCTCTTCGGACTCCTCGAGGAATTGACCATCGGGGTCTTCCTCCAAGTAACGAATGAGCGATTCCTCAGCCGCTTCATAATTCTCCATGTTGGCGTAATTGTTCGCCATATAGAAGTGGCATTCTGTCATCTCGGGATCGAGCTCACTCACAATCGACAACAGAATGCGATTGGATTCTTCGTAATTCCCCATCTCCGACAAAATTCCCGCCATATTGCAATGGTTCACTGGATTATCCGGCTCGTATTCGGCCGCGCGGCGGAAATATTTTAGTGCCTTGTCATAGTGATAACGATCCATCGACCGGACCGCTCGCTCGAAGAAGAACGTTGCGTCCCATTGAATCGGAATTATTTTCGTGCTGTGGCTGGCTATCGCAATTTTCTTTTCCTTCATAGCACAAGGCACCTCCCCGGTACATCAACGATTCTACGATTATACCATAGCGCGGCCTATCCTTACACGAAAGAATATGTGGGAAATCGCGGGCATAGGCCCGCGATTTCGATTTGGCTGCTACGAAAGCAGCCCATATGTGGTCTAGATACCGGCGTTCTTGAAGAGTGTGCTAATCGAGCCGCCTTCAAGAATAATGCGTGTAGTCTCTGCCAATATCGGTGCAACCGAGAGGATTGTAAACCGGTCGGAATGATCCTCCGGCAATGCAATCGTGTCGGTTACGATGACTTCTTTAATATTCGGGTGATCCAATCGCTGCAGCGCAGGTCCGGAGAAGAGCGGGTGTGTCGCGCACACATATACATCTTCAGCACCGCGTTCTTTCAAACCTTCAACGACATTCACGATCGTGGTGCCCGTATCAATCAGGTCCTCGATAATAATCGGTGTTTGACCTGTTACATCACCGATAACATGCGTGATGACAGATTCGTTATGCGCCGGACGTTTCTTAATCATGATCGCGAACGGTGCATCCAAATAGTTAGCCAGCTTCTCGGCAGTCGAGGCGCGGCCAGCATCCGGAGAAACAACAACCGGATTCTTAATATTTTTCGATTTCAAATGATCACTGATCAGATCAAGACCTGTCAGATGATCCACAGGGATGTTGAAGAAGCCTTGGATCGCAGGTGCATGAAGATCGATCGTGATAACGCGGTTCGCTCCAACAGTCGTAAGCACGTCCGCAAGCATTTTAGCCGAGATCGGTTCACGCGGAGCAGCCTTGCGCTCTTGACGTGCATAGCCGTAATACGGAACGATGATGTTGACAGTACGTGCGGAAGCACGCTTCGCCGCATCAATCATTACGAGCAGCTCGACGAAATGATCATTGATTGGGTGCGAGAACGACTGTACAAGGAAGACGTCACAGTTACGGATCGTTTCCTCATAGTGAACGTAAATTTCACCGCTTTTGAAACGAGACAGTTTGATTTTACCGAGCTGCACACCAAGATTCTCACAGATCTGAGCAGCTAGTTTGGGATTCGAGGAACCCGAGAAAATACGTAGCTTGTCGCTAAACAAAATTATACCCTCCTGAGCGATTAGACCACTTTAATTTAAATGCTAACAAAAACCGATTCTTTCGACACCATTCATTATACATGGAAATCTTCATAATTCAAAAATCAATCAAAAGCACTATAGACTGGCTAATCTCCGCCAATTGCCTGAACTCGGCCTTATGCAACTTCTCTCGCGGTTTGTCCGCATTGTTTGAACATTGTATGTCAAAATGCCATAGAAACCGAGCTCTCGTCATGGAGGCTCGGTTTCGAGGAAGCAGCTGCCTGTCATTGTACTAGGAAGACTGCTTCGATTTATTATGCCGACGATTCAGCTCGGCCATGATTTCATCCATCGATAGTCCGCGTTCACGGAACAGCACCATCAAGTGGAAGATAAGGTCACTGGCTTCGCAGCGAAGCTCATCATTATCTTTGTTCTTCGCAGCAATGATGACTTCAGCCGACTCTTCGCCAACTTTCTTCAGAATCTTATCGACGCCCTTCTCGAATAGATACGTCGTATACGCGCCTTCTGGACGCTCGATATATCGCTGTGCAATCGTCGCTTCCAGCTGGTTCAGCATCGCGAAGCGATCGCCCGTCTGCAGCAGCTCGCCACCGACAACAGCAGCGCCTTTCACGCCTTCAACCGCATTCGTGAAGCAGCTGTACGTACCGTTGTGGCAAGCTGGTCCGTTCTGATCAACGCGTACAAGCAGTGTATCTCCGTCGCAATCATAATGCATAGATACAATGCGCTGCGTGTTGCCACTTGTTGCGCCTTTATGCCACAGCTCACCTCGCGAACGGCTCCAGAACCACGTCTCTCCCGTCTCGATGGAGCGCGCATAGGATTCCTCATTCATGTACGCCATCATAAGCACTTCTTTGCTAACTGCATCCTGCACGATGGCAGGGACCAGTCCCGCTTCGTTCCATTTGATCGAATTTAAACTTGTACTCACCTGATCTCGACTCCCTTCAGCCGCAAATCATCCTTCACTTCGCGGATCGTCATCTCTTTGTAGTGGAATATCGTTGCTGCAAGGCCCGCATCTGCATGCCCTTGCTGGAATACATCGTAGAAATGCTCTACCCTGCCCGCTCCGCCTGAAGCGATAACCGGTATGCTGAGCGATTCGGACACCGCCTGCGTCAGCTTAATGTCGAAGCCGTCCTTCGTGCCGTCCGCATCCATACTCGTTAGCAGAATCTCTCCTGCGCCGAGCAACTCAACTTCCTTCGCCCAAGCTAGAGCCTTAATGCCTGTCGCCGTCCGACCGCCGTGCGTGTACACTTCCCATTCGCCCCATGCCGGATTGTACTTCGCGTCGATCGCTACGACGATGCACTGAGAGCCGAACTTCCGCGCGCCGTCCTTCACGAGATCACGGTTCTTTACCGCTGCCGTGTTAATGCCGATCTTGTCAGCACCGGCGCGAAGCAGCCGCTTCATGTCATCAACATGCGAGATGCCGCCGCCTACAGTGAACGGAATTGTAATTTCGCCGGCTGTCCGTTTGACTACTTCGATCATCGTCGCCCTGCCTTCTACCGAGGCAGAAATATCAAGGAAAACAAGCTCGTCCGCGCCTTCCTTGTCGTAAATCGCCGCAAGCTCCACCGGATCGCCGGCATCGCGCAAATTGACGAAATTAACACCTTTCACAACGCGTCCGTCTTTGACATCAAGACATGGAATAATACGTTTGGCTAGCATGAATATGCCGCCTCCCTTCTCTTACAGGCTCGATACGTGAGCAATAACCACTCGCACGTTTAACGAACCGTTTCTCGCGCTCCCGTTAATGCAAGAAAATTACGCAGCAGGCTCATGCCGAGCTCGCCGCTCTTCTCCGGATGAAACTGCATGCCATACACGTTGCCGCGGCCGACAATCGCCGTCACTTGTCCATTGTAGTCCGTTGTCGCGAGCAGATCTGAGGACCGCTCAGGCTTCGCATGGAACGAATGAACGAAGTAGACATGGCCCGGAGTTAGTCCATCGAACAGCGGACCTTGCTGCTTGAATTCGAGCTTGTTCCAGCCCATATGAGGCACCTTGAAATCACCTTGGAAACGAATGACCTTACCCGGCAGCAAGCCAAGCCCTTCGTGGCGGCCATACTCCTCGCTCTCGCTGAACAGCAGCTGCATGCCGAGGCAGATACCGAGCAGCGGCTTGCCGGACGACGCGTAAAACTTCGTCACTTCATCAAGGCCGGTGTTCTGCAAGTTCTGCATCGCATCGCCGAAAGCGCCAACCCCCGGCAATATCGCACCGTCCGCCTCCATAATCTCTTTCGCATCAGCCGTAATGATTGTCTCGTAGCCGAGCCGCTCAACCGCTTTGCTGACGCTGTGGAGGTTACCCATGCCGTAATCGATGATCGCGATCATCCTACAGCACTCCTTTCGTCGAAGGCACTCCTTGCACACGCGGATCAATGCTTGTCGCCTCATCGAGCGCGCGGCCAAGCGCCTTGAATACCGCCTCGATCATGTGATGCGTGTTCGTGCCGTAGTGCACGATCACGTGCAGCGTCATGCGCGCTTCAAGCGCGAGCTTCCACAGAAACTCATGCACAAGCTCCACTTGGAAGCTGCCCACTTGCTGGGACGGATACTGCGCACGGTATTCAAAATGTGGACGGTTGCTGATGTCGATCACGACCTGTGCAAGCGCCTCATCCATCGGCACGAATACCGAAGCATATCGCTTAATGCCGCGTTTGTCGCCAAGCGCCTCGCGGATCGTCTGGCCGAGGCAGATGCCGATATCCTCAACCGTGTGGTGATCGTCGATATCCACGTCGCCTACCGCCTCGACTTCAAGATCGAATTGACCATGCTTCGTGAACAAATCGAGCATGTGATTCAGGAATGGCACGTCAGTCTCGAGCTTCGATACGCCGCTGCCATCGATACCAAACGCCAGCTTAATGTCCGTTTCATTCGTTTTGCGCGCCACATCGGCTGCACGGGTCACGTTCTCTGCCATGAAAACATCCTTCTTTCCAGTTAGCCTATATTTTGACGGTGTGCATAAGCTTATCGCTTAACGCTCCCGCTCCAAACGAATTTCAATCGCTCTCGCATGCGCTTCAAGACCTTCATGACGAGCAAGCGTCATAATTTGGTCGCCGCTTGCAAGCAGAGCGTCTTTGCTATAGTAGATTAGGCTCGATTTCTTGACGAAATCGTCGACGTTCACAGGCGAGGAGAACCGCGCTGTGCCATTCGTTGGCAGAATATGATTCGGTCCGGCAAAATAATCTCCAACCGGTTCCGAGCTGTACGGGCCAACGAATATCGCGCCAGCGTTCTCGATCCGGCCAAGCAGCGCCATCGGCTCTACCGTCATAATCTCAAGATGCTCCGGCGCCATCCGGTTAACGGCATCGATCGCTTCATTCATGGACTCGGCGATCAGAATCGCGCCGTAGTCGGCAATAGACTGTCTCGCCGTCCCTTCGCGAGGAAGCGTCGCAAGCTGGCGCTCCACTTCTGCGGCAACGGCATCGCCGAGCTTCTCTGACGTCGTCACGAGAATCGCCGACGCCATCTCATCATGCTCCGCCTGCGACAGCAGATCAGCTGCGACGTAGGCAGGGTCGGCCGTTTCATCCGCTAGCACGACAATCTCACTCGGACCGGCAATGCTGTCAATGGCGACAACGCCGAATACCGAGCGCTTCGCTAGTGCAACGTAGATGTTGCCGGGACCGCAGATTTTGTCGACCGGCGGGATTGTATCCGTACCGTAAGCGAGCGCGGCAACCGCCTGCGCACCGCCGACGCGGTACATCTCTTTCACGCCCGCTTCCGCAGCCGCGACGAGAATGTACGGGTCAATGCCGGCTTTGCCGCCCGTTGCCGGAGGCGTCACCATAACGATCTCAGGCACGCCCGCGACCTGTGCTGGAATGACATTCATCAGCACCGAGGACGGATAGGCTGCCTTGCCCCCAGGTACATAGACGCCAACTCGCTTCAGCGGACGCAGCAGCTGACCGAGCATCGTGCCATCAGGCTGAACGTCAACCCACGACTGGCGCAGCTGCTTCTCGTGAAACTTGCGAATATTCACCGCTGCTTCACGGATCGCGGTCAGGAACGCTGCATCGACATGGTCGTAGGCGGCCTGAATCTCGCTTTCTGTGACGCGCAGCTGATTCGCGTCCAAGCTAACTCGGTCATGTTGCTCCGTAAAGCGCAGCAATGCCGCATCTCCTTCGGTTCGCACCGCATCGACGATTTGGCGAACCGATTCATTTTGCTCCGGTGACCCGTAGTCCACCTTACGCGTTAAGCCAAACTGCTCCGCACGCAGCTTACGCATACGCCATCCACTCCCTTCACGCTTCCACGCTATCTATCTAGCTGCGTTCGCTGCAATCGCATGCTGCAGCTTATCGCATAAGCTCTGAATCGCATCGTTCTTCATCCGGTAGCTGACCCGGTTCGCAATGAGTCGGCTCGTAATGCCGAAGATTTGCTCCATCTCCACAAGGCCGTTCTCGCGCAGCGTCTGGCCGGTCTCAACCATATCGACAATCCGGTCTGCAAGCCCAATTAGTGGAGCTAGCTCGATTGAGCCGTTCAGCTTGATCACTTCAACCTGCTGCCCCAGCTCGCGGAAATACTGCGACGCCACATTCGGATATTTCGTCGCCACCCGCGGATGAATGACCGGCTTCCAATCCGGTAGTCCGATCACGGACATGCGGCATTTGGCAATGCCAAGGTCAAGCAGCTCGTAGACGTCCTTGTTCTCTTCCATCAAGACGTCCTTACCAACAATACCGATATCGGCAACGCCGTACTCCACATACGTTGGCACATCGACCGGTTTCGCCATAATGAACGACATTCCCGCTTCCGGCAGCTCGATAATGAGCTTGCGCGTATCGTCGAAGTCGCTCGGAATCGGCACGCCCGCTTCGCGGAACAGCTTTGACGCTACTTTATAGATGCGTCCCTTCGGCATCGCAACCTTCAGTAGCTCGCGCCCTCCGTTAATACTCATTTCGCTGTCCCTCCTTGTGCGCCGCCGAAGTAGGTTAGCAGCTTCGTAAACGTAACACCTTTATATTGCAATGGACCGCCATCCGCCGCATTAACTGCATCTTGCGTTGCCTGCTGAGCCGCTGCATCCATACGTTCTGTCACGACAACAACTGCCGTAGACTCCTCCGTTGATTCACGCAATTCACGCGCTTTCGCCAAAGCATCCTGCCGGCCCTCAACGTCATAGCCGATAAGAATCTTCTGCTCCGCCGTTTCTCCAGCCGCGTCACCGATAAGCTCCAGAATGCGCGTCGTCTTAATCGCGAAGCCTGTCGCCGGCGCAGGACGCCCGAACTGCTGGAGCAGATTATCATAACGACCGCCGCTTGCTACTGGGAATCCCAGATCCGCCGCATAGCCTTCAAACGTCATGCCTGTATAATATTTAAAATCACCAATCATCGTCAGGTCGATCAGCACATGCTCGCGAACTCCATATGCGTCCAGCACATCCCACATCTCACACAGATGCTTGATGGATGCCTGTGCCGTCACATCTAGGCTAAGCGCCATCGCTTGATCGCAAACTTCCTGCCCGCCGCGCAGACGGATAATGCCCTCAAGCTCAAGGCGCATTTGCTCCGACAGCGTCAAGCCGCGCAAGCATTCTCTATAGCCGACATAGTCACGTCCGAGCAGATAAGCTTTCAGCTCTTCCTGCGCTTCCGGTGCCCCTTGCAGCGCCTCTTCGAACAGCCCGTTCAAGAAGCCGACATGGCCAATCGCAATTTTGAAGCGGCTGACACCGGCTGCTTTGAGCGATGCAATTGCCAGCGCAACAACCTCCGCATCAGCCTCAGCAGAAGCATCACCGACTAGTTCCACGCCTGTTTGGAAGAACTCAGCTTCACGTCCCGCTTCCTCTTCAATCGCACGGAACACGTTCGAATGATAGGACAGCCGGATCGGGAATTGCACATCCTTCAATACAGAAGCGACAACCCGCGCGATCGGAGCCGTCATATCGGAGCGGAGTACGAGTGTTGTACCCCGGTTATTCAGCAGCTTGAACAGCTTCTGATCTGACGTTGAACTCGCAACGCCAACTGTATCGTAATATTCCATTGTAGGCGTCATGATTTGCTCGTAGCCCCATGAGCTCATGCAAGCCAATACCTGATTCTCGATTTGTCTTAGTTTCACAACCGCATGCGGCAAATAATCTTTGACCCCAATCGGTTTCTCAAACACCTTCGGTTTGGACACGAAATTCACCGCCGACACTTTAGTTTATTAACGTGTTACCATATTACCATACTGCCAAAATAAAGGATTAGTCGTAATAATACCATGTGCCCATCTATCCGTCAATACAGCATTTTCCTGTATAACATGCCCAATTGGTAACCTTCAGCCGCAGCTCTTCCTGAATATTCGGCGTCTATGCTTGTCCTCCCAAACGTTAACCAGCGACCGCATAAGCACAAGTCCAATCAACGCTGTACCGAATACCCCCATTTGGATAAAGAAAAGGGGCGTCTCCTTCTCCGTCTCCGAAGAGTGACCCCCCTGTTTCATGAGCTGGATCAAGGTATCTGGATTATCGTCGATGCCTCCAGCGTTCACGCGGTAACCATTCGTTTGGCCTCCCGCGTTAATACCGCTCTTCACTGTGAATGTAATGTGGATCCCAAGCTTGCGGCAAATATCCAGCACCTGCTTGTTATAAGCGCCATACGGGAATGCAACAATTTTATCTTCATCAATCCCGAGCTTCTGCGACAAAATCGTATTCGCTTCCGCCAAATCCGACGTGACCCGCTTCCGGTATTCCTTTGCCGTTTCCTTGCGGTGCTTTGCCTTCAGATACATCGGTGACGCGAGCGCCGGCTTCTGTCGTTTACCTGTACCATCATAGGCGACATAGAGATGTGAATCAAAGGTATGGTTATAGAAATCGTAACCGCTCTTATGCATCTCCTCTACCTGCTGCCAGTTCAGCTTCTGTATGCCAATATGATGCGGATTGCCAATCGTGTTCACAATCAGGAAATTCGTTGCTGGTACATGATATTTCTTTAGTACCGGATACGTATCCGTGTAATACGATTCATAACCATCATCGAAAGTCATCAGAACCGCATTATCTGGAACAGGAGCCCCATGCAAAATAAACTGCTCATACTGCTTCATCGTAATCCAGTGGAAGTCATCCGCCTTCATCATCGACAGCTGTTGCTCAAATTTTCTCAGTGGCAGCGCCTTATCATCCTTAGGCACCGCAGCAACCTCATGGTACATCAGCACAATAACCTTATTGCTGTAGTACGTCTCCCGCTGCGGTGAAGCACTGCTTCTGCGCCTTGCTGTCGCACGATTCCCTGCTGCTACTCTTCTTTCTACATTGCCCCGGTTAGCCGATGTAGTTGTCCGCGATAAATACGTACGCCCTTTAACATGCATGTAATAGCCACCTGTACAAATTGCCGCCACGATGAATAATAGCCAAATCGCAATCAGTTTACGATTCATGAGACCCTACCCCTTATTCATTTCCGAATGTCTCTGATGGGATTTCCGCCGACAAAAGCACCTGCAGGCACATTTTTATGCACGACTGAGCCCGCTGCTATAACCGCTCCGTCGCCTATGGTCACGCCGGGAAGAATCGTCGTATTCGCGCCGATCATCACATTCGCTCCGATCCGCACCTCACCAAGCCGATACTCCTTAATCAAATACTCATGGGTAAGTATCGTCGTATTGTAGCCTATGATTGAATTATCGCCGACAGAAATCTTCTCGGGGAAGAACACGTCCACCATCACCATAAGCGCAAAAGCGCAGTGGCGCCCTACCTGCATGCCGAGCACATGCCGGTAGATCCAATTTTTCACCGGCAGAGACGGACAGTAGCGCGCCACTTGTATGAACACGAAATTGCGAATTGCTTTTACCCGTCTGACCGTACGATACACTTGCCACAAGGCGTTTGGCCCTTCGACCGGATAGCGTTCAACATTTCTCAAGGAGCTTTACTCCAATCCCACGAATGCGTACAAATCGCGCATGTCATGAATAATATGACGCGCCCCGCTCTCCCTCAGCTTCGCCTCGCCTTTCAAAGACCATGCCACACCAACCGAGATGACACCAGCCGCTTCAGCAGATTCGATATCCACACCGCTGTCGCCAACCATCATCGTCGTCCTCGGATCAGCGCCTAGCAGATCAAGCGCTCTCTGCACCGGTTCAGGGTGTGGCTTCGGATGCACTACATCTTCAATCGTCACGATCGCCCCAGGCTCCACGTATTCATACAATTTGACGTAACGAAGGCCACGCTCTGTCGTCAGCCGCATCTTCGTCGTCACAATCCCGATTCGGATGCCCGCTCCATGCAGCTTCGCAAACACTTCCCTTACGTACGGAAAAGCTGTCACATAATCGTCGTGCATCTTCAGATTGATTTCACGATAGGCGGCAACCAAGTCTGTCACATCTTCACGGCCAGAGAACAGCTGCATTTGTTTCGTTAGCGGCTGCCCCATGCTCGGAATAATATGTTCACGGTCAAACTCCGGAGACACAATTCCCTTTAGCGAGTGAATAAACGATTGAATAATCAGCTCATTCGTATCCATAATCGTACCGTCCAGATCAAACAGCATTGTCTTAATCGTTGTTGTCATGCTAATTGTGTTACTCCTTTATTGTTGTGTCACTGCCTGCTTCTTCCGACTGCTTCTTCACGTCCGGACGGCTCTCTGCAGGAACAGATGTCTGCCTAGCGGTTACTTCTGTACTAGCAGGAAGGCCTGTTTTATAGTTAATAATCGGATCGCTGTAACGCACTTTCGCTTCGCCCGTCGTACGACGGCCAATAATTAGCGTAATTGCAGCAATAATAAGCAGAACGGAAATCAGCTGAGAAATACGGATATTTCCTTCAGCAGGGTTCAAATACCCAGTATCGAATCCGAAGAGCTTCATTGGTGACCAGATTGCATCCATTACCTTTGCTGCCCATGCAGCGCCGTGGAATGCAAGACTATCCGTACGGAGGCCTTCGATGAAGAAACGTCCGATTGAATACCAGATGAAGTAGCTGAACAGCAATTCACCAGCGCGCAGGAATTGGCGTCGACGAATGACGAGCAGCAGGATCAAGCCGAGCAGGTTCCAAAGCGACTCATACAGGAATGTCGGGTGATGAAACAAGCTGTCCGTATCGATATACATCTGGTTGACAATCCAGTTCGGCAGATGAAGCGTGTTACGCAGAAACGATTCTTCGACGGGTCCGCCGAACGCTTCTTGATTGACGAAGTTTCCCCAACGTCCGATCATTTGTCCCGCAATGAGCGAAGGCGCACAGATATCAGCAACACGCCAGAAGCTAAACCCTTTGACGCGGAAATAAATTACACCGCAGGCGAATGCCCCAATAAGCGCTCCATAGATCGCAATACCACCATGCCAGATCTTGAATACGTCCAGCGGATTACCCTTATATTCATCCCAAGTAAACATGACATAGTAAATTCGCGCGCCAACAATCGCAGATGGCACGCCTAGCAGCAGCAAATCCATGAAAAAGTCCGGCGACAAGCCGAACCGTCTGCCTTCTCGAACGGCAAGGAGCAAGCCTACAAGCGCAGCTGTTCCTAGAATAATACCGTACCAGTGGACACTAATGGCGCCAATGGAAAAAGCAACAGGATCTAATCGTAATCCAAACATAAGTCACAGGCTCCTTCTCTCACATAAATAATCTACAGAATGTAAAAGCTTCTCACTCATTCATTTCTGTATGACATCGCACAAAACTTATTGCCTATTATAATAGGGCAACTATCAATCAAAATCGTCCGCGTCTTCTGCAATGGTCTCCGTCAGCTTGTTCGTAAATTGCAGCGCTGCGTTGTAGCCCATCCGCTTCAAGCGGAAGTTCATGGCTGCCACTTCAATAATGACCGCCAAGTTTCGACCTGGACGAACCGGAACCGTTACAATCGGAACATCAGTATCAATGATTCGTGTCGTTTCTTCGTCAAGACCGAGGCGGTCGTACTGCTTGTCCGCTTGCCAGTTCTCAAGCTTAATAACGACGCTAATCCGCTTCATATTGCGGACTGCACCAGCACCGAACAATGTCATAACGTTAATAATGCCTAGTCCTCGAATTTCAAGCAAATGGCGAATGAGCTCAGGCGCCGTTCCGTGCAGTTGACCATCCGAAGTTTGGCGAATTTCAACCGCATCATCCGCTACCAGGCGATGGCTTCGTTTCACAAGCTCAAGTGCCGTCTCACTCTTACCAATGCCACTGCCGCCGGTGATGAGCATCCCAACACCATACACATCGACAAGAACGCCGTGAATCGTAGCGGATGGAGCAAGCTTACGCTCTAGGAAGTTCGTTATCCGGCTCAGGAAAATCGTCGTTGCCGCATTGCTGCGTAGTACCGGAATTTGCTTCTGGTTTGACAGCTCAATCAGCTCGGCTGGCGCTTCCATGCCGCGTGTAATAATGAAACATGGCGTTTCCTCATCACACAGTCGCTCCATGCGATCCATACGCTCCTGCTTGCTCAGCGTATCCATGAAAGTCAGTTCAGTTCGTCCTAGAATTTGTACCCGTTCTTTCGGATAATACTCAAAATAGCCTGCCATCTCCAGACCAGGGCGCGACAAATCGTCAACAGTAATGCTGCGGCGCAGCCCATCTTCACCGCTTAATATTTCGAGTTGAAATTGACTGATTAGCTCAGATACTTTCACTTTTTTAGCCATCGGTTGATCTCCTCAGAAGTCGCAGCCAGCTACGATATTTTTATGTAACGAATTAACTATTCAGCTATTGTTATCGTAACGAAAATACGCAATAAAAACAACCGCCCGATTCGTGATCGGGCGGTTGTCTGTAAAGGCTCAGCGCCTTATCAATTATGCTTCGAATACGTTTAGTTCTGTCTCTTTGTCGAAGACATGAACTTTGTTCATATCAAGAGCAAGCTTCACGTTAGCACCTTCTTTAACACCGGAGCGGCCGTCAACACGTGCGATTACAGTGTCTTTACCAAGACCGTTCAGGTACAAGAACATTTCGTGACCAAGGTTCTCAGCAACTTCAACGTGAGCGTTCACGATTGTTTGCGGGGAAGCCTCGTGGAATACTGGCTCTTCATGCAGATCCTCTGGACGGATACCAAGAATGATCTCTTTGCCGATCAGACCTTTTTCACGCAATTGTGCAGCTTTTCCTTCTGGAACAAGAACATCAATGTTTGTCGATTTGAAGCGAGCAACGCCGCCGCCTTCAGACACTGTACCAGTGATGAAGTTCATCGAAGGTGCACCGATAAAGCCTGCTACGAAGATGTTTACTGGGTGGTTGTACAGCTCTTCTGGGGAAGCAGCTTGTTGAATGATACCGTCTTTCATAACAACGATACGGTCACCCATTGTCATAGCTTCGATTTGGTCATGCGTTACGTAGATAACAGTTGTTTCAAGACGTTTAGCAAGCTTGGAGATCTCTGCGCGCATTTGGCCACGAAGTTTAGCGTCCAAGTTGGAAAGCGGCTCATCCATCAAGAATACTTGTGGTTCACGAACGATCGCACGGCCTAGGGCAACACGCTGACGTTGACCACCGGAAAGTGCTTTTGGTTTACGCTCAAGCAAGTGCTCGATATCAAGAATTTTAGCAGCTTCACGAACGCGCTTGTCGATCTCTGCTTTTTTGAATTTACGAAGTTTCAAACCAAAAGCCATGTTTTGGTATACGTTCATATGTGGGTACAACGCATAGGATTGGAATACCATCGCGATATCGCGATCTTTAGGTGCAACGTCATTTACAAGACGCTCGCCGATGAACAGTTTACCTTCAGAGATTTCTTCCAGACCAGCGATCATACGAAGAGTTGTGGATTTACCGCAACCGGATGGGCCGACAAGAACCAAGAATTCTTTGTCTTTAATGTCAAGGTTGAAATCTTTTACGGAAGCGAGATCAGTACCCGCGTATTTTTTGTAAACATGCTCTAAGCGTACACCAGCCATTTGTATTTCCCCCTAAACGGAATAGTCTTTCAATACATTTAGTGTATATCAGCGACCTCACAATGACTATGCACATACTTTACAAAAAAACTACGACCTTTTCGTCACTTTGTACAATAGCAAAATTATTTTGACGAGAACTGCATCGCGGAACTGCCGCACATCCAGTTCGGTCTCCTGTTTGAGCTTATCCAGTCTGTACAGCAACGTATTGCGGTGAATATAGAGCTTCTTCGCAGTTTCACTGACATTGCAATCAAGTGAGAAGAATGTTTCAAGCGTCGTAAGAATTTCCGGCTCTAGAAAAGCATCCTTACGCTTTAGCGCCTGCTCCACGAATTTGATCCGCTGTGTCTCCGGGATCGTATCGAGTAGACGTTCAAGATGCAGCAACCAAGGGAGATGTATATTGGTACCGACATGGAACGTTCGTCCGAGATGAACGGTTTCCCGCAGCAATGCGGTTGTGTTGACAATCGAACTTGTCGGAGAAATCGGCTGAGCGACCGCGAGATGACACTCACCGATCCATTCACTAGAAAGCATCTCGTGCAGGCCAGATACGATGGATGTTAAGCTCTCCTCCACCGTCTCCTCGATTTCATCATCCCGTTCCTCGAGCTGTGCATCATGAATTATCGAAATAGGCCCTAGAATCAACCATTCCTGCTCTTTAATCGGAATAATGATAACCTCTTCAGCGAGAAAAGTGCGCAGCAGCTTCTCTAGCTCACTGTAGCTTGCTCGTCCTGATTCAGCCTGCTCACATACGAGTAAGAACGGAATCATGGAGGAGAACAGTCTTCCTCTCGACATGAGGCGATCCGGCAGCTGCTGCTTCGGTTCCTCCGCCTCCAGCTGTTCTTCAATCCAAGCGCCAAGCTCACGAGCATAGCGCTCCGACTCAGGTATACCCTCAAAGCTCTTTGTCTTCTCAGCGAGCATTTGAGATAATGTCCAACTCATAAGCCGCATTTCCTTCTCAGACAAACGCTCACGTTCCACTTCAAGCAGATTGACGAACTGCGATCCTACATCTAGCAGAAACCATACAACGCCCTCAGGACCAATCACATAACCGCCAGTTGTAACCGCATTCGGCTTTTGTTGATTATTAAGAGTAATACGATCTTCTATAATCATGTTCCAATCTTGAATTGGCAGCTGCAACTCACGGACTGGGCAATCCAGGACAGCTTGCAGTTGCTTGATCCACTTTGCTTCACTCATCGGCTTGCCCCTATCCTACACGCGCTTCATGCGCTTTTTTGGCTCATTGTACCACACAATGTACAGAAAAAAGTGCTTTTTTGCACATTGTACCATAGATTAGGCGGTTCGATCAGCTTAGAGCGAGTAAGATGACGATAGACAGCAAGGAGAAGAGCGCCGCGACCAAATAGATGAATGAGACAGTTTGGATCTGCGTAAGTCCCCATCTCATCAGTACGTGATGTGTATGCAGCTTATCGGCGCGATGAAGTCCTTTTCCAGAGAGCAATCTGCGAATCATCACAACAGCCGTATCGAGAATCGGTACGCCAAGCGCAAGCAGCGGTACAGCAACGCTCACAAGTGTTGCGCTTTTGAATGCTCCATCTACAGCAGTAACGGCCAACGCATAACCGAGAAACGCAGCACCGGCGTCCCCCATAAATATCCGCGCAGGATAGAAGTTATATATAAGAAAAGCCAGACATGCCCCCACCAAAATAACTGCCAACAGAGCCGTTGGATATTGATGCTTCAACAACGCCGCCACAAAGAGCGTCAATGATGATAAGGTGGACACTCCTGAGGCTAGCCCATCTACACCGTCTATGAAATTAATCATATTAATGAGCGCAAATACCCAAATAATCGAGCTAATCACTTCCAGCCAGAATGGAAAATCAATCGTGCCGTGCAAGCCCGATAAACCTTGTATGCGAATATCAAATAACAGTGGAATAATGGAAGCTACAATATAAACAACTACACGTGGCCACACCGGAAACTCATTGCCGTTTGCCTTCGCCGCATCATCTGCAAGTCCAATGACGACAAGAATAAAGCCTCCGATGCCAATCGTCATGCTGAGTGGTGTGGCTCCTTGAAAAAGAAACAGCGTAACAACTACACCTACATAAAGTGCAGCTCCACCCATCAATGGAATTGGCGTCCGGTGGATTTTGCGGGCAGAAGGACGGTCCACGAATCCCATCCGAAGCGCATATTTTCGAAGAATCGGTACTAATACCGCAACAATTACAAAACACAACAGTGCAGATAACAGGAAATCCATTGTCTCTAATAACCCCCTGAAGCAGCCTTTGTGTTCAGTTTGCCCGTAGCAGTATGAATTACTCAGAGCTTTGAAAACAACAAAAAACCTGCTGGCGCACGGCCTACAGGTTGAATAAGTATCGAAATGGTGAGCCATGTAGGACTCGAACCTACGACACCCTGATTAAAAGTCAGGTGCTCTACCAACTGAGCTAATGGCTCTCTTGAAGAGAATGGTGGAGGGCGATGGATTTGAACCACCGAACCCGAAGGAAGAGATTTACAGTCTCCCGCGTTTGGCCACTTCGCTAGCCCTCCATGAAACATGGTGGCTCGGGACGGAATCGAACCGCCGACACGAGGATTTTCAGTCCTCTGCTCTACCAACTGAGCTACCGAGCCTTAATTATTAAGTTAAATGGCGGAGCCGACGGGATTCGAACCCGCGGTCTCCTGCGTGACAGGCAGGCATGTTGGGCCACTACACCACGGCTCCGCATTTAAAAAAATATGGTGGAGGCTGACGGGATCGAACCGCCGACCCTCTGCTTGTAAGGCAGATGCTCTCCCAGCTGAGCTAAGCCTCCATATAGGTGTGGTAGCGGCGAAGGGACTCGAACCCCCGACCCTCCGGGTATGAACCGAATGCTCTAGCCAGCTGAGCTACACCGCCACACAATTGCCTCAAGTAATGCTTGTCCATTATGACTGAGGCAGCCATAAAGATCAGGTCAAAACGTCACCAAACGTTTCAGCAAATCGCTTCTGAATACTCGCGCTTGTCGATTATTCATCAGTTGATTGCGCCCTGAAAACTGGATACGAACCTTTGCGAAGGTTTCTTGCTTTAGCTGATTTCACTTATTTAGGATAAGCCCTCGACCGATTAGTATTCGTCAGCTGCACACGTTGCCGCGCTTCCACCTCGAACCTATCAACCTGATCGTCTT
>NZ_FOCJ01000016.1 GCF_900110075.1 Paenibacillus sp. OV219 | reverse complement strand
AACCTTGTCCCGAAGGACAAGATCCGCTCGACTTGCATGTATTAGGCACGCCGCCAGCGTTCGTCCTGAGCCAGGATCAAACTCTCCATAATAGGTGAAATGGCGAAGCCATTTGCACCAAATGAATTTGCTTGTTAGCTCATTCAAAAAACTAGCTAGTCAGAAACGCTTTCGCCAAATGGCGATCGTCGTTTTGACGTATTTTATGACCTTTTGACAGGTCGCTCATTGTTCAGTTTTCAAGGAACAAATTACTTCGTTTTTCTCTTGTCTGCCGTATGTCTCAGCGGCGACTTGATTAATATATCACACCGCCCACAAACAATGCAACACTTATTTTCGTTTTTTTTACTCACATGTGAATATCACTATAAATTAGCGGTATGTACGCATATTGAGCGCGTAACGGGACAGCTCTTTCGGGGAGGCCATGCGGGCATACATCCTAAAAATCACTTTATAACGTTTAGCTATTGCAGTCTTGATGTCACCGTCTAGCCGGGAATCGTTCAAATCGAGCAGCATTTCGTCGAGTTCTTTGCGGAGTACATAGTCTAGTTCTTTACATTCTTTATCGTTGAACAATATTCCGAGCATAACCTGTTGCGGCCTCCTTCATTAACTAGCCGATGCAAAACGGCGGCTATCGCATGTCGCGATAACCGCCGCCTTATTGTTATGCTCAAAAATTGGTAATTTTATTACTTACCCAATAACCAGACCGTTACGGTGCTCTCGATCACCGCTGCAAGAGCAAGCATAACGGTGAGTAAAACCATGATCGGCAGTGTGCGCATCACGAACCCCTCGAGCTGTTGCGACCAACCAGGCCGTCTGGTTAAGAGCGAACCAACGCCTTGAAGCATTATTTTTCCAAAACGCATTCCGTATGCACATGCAATGACAATCGCGGAGAGCTCAATAATGCCGTGCGGTAGTAGCCCCTTGAAGATGATCGTAAATACCGCATCCCCGCCCTGCTCCGCAGTCTTATGAACCAAGTAGCCGAGAATCATCCCATTAATCGCTAGGAATATGATGGGCACGATGCCGAAGATAGCGCCTATGTACATAACCAGTATCGCTTTAATGACGTTATTGAAGAAAATAAACACCATTAAGAATAGTGTCGGATGGTTGCTGGAGTCGATATTTTGCGCAACATTCTTTAACCCGTTCAGTTGTCCCTGGATAAAAGCATCAAGATCCGGATTCGTAGCTCCTACAACCATGCCGGCGAGCAGAAAGATCGTACTGAATGCAATATAATGACGCATCGTCTTTAAATGGCGGAATATCTCTTTAGGGGTAAACATGACGCTAACGTCACCTCTTTGAGCAGATTTTGGGCCGAGCTGTAATAAGTTGATGGTACGAGCATATCTTGTACTAGAACAAGCCTAATTAGAGAGGAGTGTACGAAAATAATGAATATGTTTTATGTGATGAACGGACGAAAGCTTAAACGTTATTTTCTGTTGACTGTCGGAATTATCTTTGCTGCCGGCGTTATTTACGCTGAGAAGGACAATATTACGGTGTTTGCCCCTGATCAGCCTGCAGCCATCTATAGTGTCCCGACGGATAAGAAGGTTGTTGCGCTTACATTCGATATTAGCTGGGGTGAAAAACGGACAGAGCCGATCCTTGAGGTGCTGAAGCAAAAAGGGGTCAAGAACGTGACTTTCTTCCTCTCCTCCCCTTGGAGCCAGACACATCCGGACATTGTGAAGAAGATCGTCGATGCAGGGTATGAAATCGGCAGCCACGGCCATAAGCATGGCAATTACAGTACGTTCAGCGATGAGGAAATTCGCACGCAGATCGAGACGGCTCAGAATATCCTCACACAGGTAACCGGCAAAACACCAAGCCTCATTCGTATGCCGAACGGTGATTTTGACAAACGGGTGCTTCGTATCGCAGAACAAATGAATTATAAAGTGATTCAATGGGACACGGATTCGCTTGATTGGATGAACATCGGTACGGAAAAAATCATTAACCGCGTCGTGAGCAAAGCTCATCCTGGCGATATTATTCTGATGCATGCCAGCGATTCGGTAAAACAAACGCATGAAGCGCTTCCGGCCATCATCGACCAGCTGCGCAGCAAGGGTTATGAATTCGTGACCGTATCTGAGCTTATTGCTCAAACGGAGCTGCAAGGCAAAACGGTGCAGGATAAAGCAACGATGTTCCATCAGCAGCTCGACGCTTCAGCAGAAAATTAATACGGATTGTTAAACGGCTGGTTTCGCACTCGATGCGGAATCAGCTGTTTGCTCTTTGCGGACGAGGCGGTGCAGAAGCAGCACTTGATAAGCATTGCAGGCAAACATCGGCACGACCATGAAGATCATTGCATTCACGTTGGCTCCCTCGCCTTGGAGCGCTTTCCAGGATTCAATTAAAGTAACTACAATTTGTAGGAACAACGTTGGAATAAAAGCGTTATTGTTCGTCAACTTGGACTTGTAATACGCAACACCATAAGCACCAATCGCCAGGCCTAGTGGCAACATCCAGAAAATCAAGTCATTGTTTAAGCTTGTCCGATCTTGGTAAAGCAAATAACCGATGCCTCCGAGGGCGAACAGTGCGGTATATGCTTGCAGCGCATTCCAAAGATAGCCCTTGCGCAGGACACTCAGCGCAATGTAATTCAGCGTCAGGTACGAGAAGAAGCCCATCTGACTGAAGGCGCCGAACAGTAAGCCCACTAGTGCCATCATACCAGCATTAAAGCCCACTGCTTCCACGCCGATAAATCCGAATGAGCGGTCAGTCCACTGCATCAAGCTGCCGACAACGGTTGTCACGACGGCACCGACTGCCATTGTGCTCCAGAACAAGAAAAACCATTTTCGTAAATTCACGTTAATTCAGCTCCTAAACAATTTGTGCGAAACGCATCTCGAACCGTTCATACGGCTCTATTTTCACGCAAGTTTAATCATCCTTCATTGTACCATGCCACTTTCAAAAAGCTACGTGCCGTCCATGATAATACGATGAACATTGTCGCATACTACAGCTAGAAGAATGCCGCATTTCCAGAAGGGAGACAGTGCCATTATGCTCAAACGTTTGTCATGGGTTGGTACCATCGCCATCATAGCATCGTTGCTATCCGGCTGCGGATCCCAGCCATCAAGCTCATCAAGCGAGCCAATAAGTTATAAAGACATGAAAACGATGGTTATCGACATACTTAAAACAGAGGATGCCCAAAAGGCGCTTCAAGAATCAGCTTCAGCGACTACTGGGAATAACGGTAGCAGTGCGCGAATTCTGTCCGTACAAGACCAAGAGCAAATGCGGATGGCTGTAAAAGAAACACTTGTCGCACCGGAATACAGCAAAACCATCGAGAAGCTGATGACCGATCCCCGCTTCGCCGGCGATTTTGCAAAGGCGGTTAATAAGCAGAATAAGCAGATCCACAAGGATTTACTTAAGGACCCGACTTATCAGAAGGATCTTATCCAAGTGATGAAGAGCCCTGAGATGGATAAAATGATTCTGGAAGTACTGCAAAGCACGCAATATCGCAAGCAAGTTATGTCGATTATGACGGAATCCATGCAAAGCCCGCTCTATCGGTTGGAAATTCTCGATCTGCTCAAAAAGGCGGTTCAGGAAGAGCTGAAGCCGAAGCCTGATGAGAAAGTGACCAAGCAGAAGGATGATAGCGGCGGTGGCGACAGTGGCGGTGATCAAGGTGGCGGAGGCGATAGCGGCGACGGCATGGGTGACTCCGGTGGTGGCGGCGGTTAATAAAGTTGGATCGCTTAGTAGGATAAGTGGATAAGTACAGTGGATAAGTGATGTCTATAAGTACCGTGAACAAGTGATGGGGACAAATGTAGTGGATAAGTATAGTGATCAAATTGATGCAGATTAACAAGTGGATAAGTACAATGGTTCAGTGATGCATACTAATAAAGTGGATAAGTGAGTGAATGAAAATAAGAAGCCAACATCTTATGCACAGTTGTGCAGAATGTTGGCTTCTTTTGTGTTATGTGGCACTAGGGTCGTTCGTTTATGCTTCGCATTTCGCGATAACTGCGTCTGCCACATCCAAGTAAATGCGGCCTGTATCTGTATCGGCTTTATAGACGGATGGTGCAAAATCCGGTTCTGTCGCCAAGTTATCCGGCGCACCGAGCGGGATTTGCGCAAGCAGATCGGCATTCAGCGACTCAGCCAGTCTACCACCGCCTCCACGGCCAAACACGTATTCGTGCTCGCCGCTCTTGCTGATGTAGTAGGACATATTCTCTACGATACCAATAATCTCGTGTTCGGTTTTTATTGCCATTGCACCAGCCCGAGCAGCAACGAAGGCTGCTGTCGCATGCGGCGTTGTTACGATGATCTCTTTGCTCTGCGGGATCATCTGGTGGACATCAAGCGCTACGTCGCCTGTGCCCGGAGGCAGATCCAGCAGCAGATAGTCCAGCTCGCCCCAAGCAATCTCTGCAAAGAAATTGCGGAGCATCTTACCGAGCATGGGTCCACGCCATACGATTGGGGCGTTATCTTCTACGAAGAAGCCCATCGACATCACTTTAACTCCGAATTTCTCGATCGGGATTACTCGCTCGTTCACGACTTCAGGGCGCTCTTCAATGCCCATCATATCGGGCACACTGAAGCCATAGATGTCGGCGTCGATAATGCCGACACGCTTGCCCCTGCGGGCTAAGGCGACCGCAAGATTGACGGTCACCGTGGACTTGCCGACGCCGCCCTTGCCGCTGGCGACGGCGATGAAGTGCGTTCCGCTGCTCTCGCTTAGCAGCGGGTTCGCCTCAAGCCCGGCCCCGTGACCGCGTACGGGGCCTGCGCCCGCGCCTGCGGCGGCGGAAGCGCCGGTCGTGCTTGCTGCGCCAGCGCTAGCGCTGCTCGCCGCCTGCGGCGCAGCCTCGCTGGTCCGAAACCGGCAATGCACGGTTTCGGCGCCAGCTGCGGCGAGCGCTTCGCGCAAGCTCGCCTCAAGCGCGCGCTCCGCGCTCGCGGCTGCACCGATGACCGTCATCGAGACATGACGGTCCTTCACTACAACATCGCGGAAGGCTAAGCTAGCGCCTTCCCCTTTATAAGGAGCCGCCACAATCTCGGCGGCTTCAATTACGTTCTCACGGGTCAGCATGTATTCTCGTCTCCTCTTGTCCTTGAATATGTTCCTGTTCCAGCTAAAGGACATGTACTGGTTCTATTATAACAAGACAATGCCTACCATCCAACCTCCATAAGCGCGTTAGTTGAACTAGTTAGCTCTACCCTTAAGTGAAGCTCCCCATTTCTCGCCCGCTGTGAAACGCAGGACGCCCTGATAGATCGACGCAGCCACCTTTTTCTGATACTCAGCATCCGCAAGCCTCGAAGCCTCCCCTGGGTTCGATAAGAAGCCGACCTCGACAAGCGCACTAGGTACATCCTTCATTGCCTTAAGCAGATAGATCGTATTCACCGTTGCAGGTAATCGGTCCGTGTTTGCGAGATTGCGCCGGATCTCATCCTGAATAAGCGAAGCTAGAACCGCATTCTCTGGCAAACTTGGATAAAAGAACGTCTGCGCCCCAGACCACCTTGGTGATGGGATGCTATTCATGTGGATGCTAAGCAGCAAGCTTGCGTTCTTGTCCTTCACAAACTGTGCTCGTTTCACCAAGTCCTCCGTCTTACGCCGGCTTATCTTAGAGGTTCCTTCATTCGCAAGATCATAATCGCCTTCTCTGGTCATGACAACGATGGCGCCGGCTTGCTGCAGATAATCCCTAAGCTGTAGAGCAATCGCAAGATTCAGGTCTTTCTCAACGAGTCCCTGCTTGCTGACAGCCCCTCCATCTACCCCACCATGACCTGCATCAATGGCGATCACTTTGCCGGATAACGGTAAGGTCCAATACGTCCAGGTGCGCGTAGCCGGCACTTCCTGCGTAAGCAGAATTACAGTCAGCATGACAGCTACGACACCTAGCGTAATTCTCACCGCGCCCCGATACGTGATCCAGACGACGAATCGTTTCCGAACTCTGGTCATACAAAAAGCCACCCCAATCTCCATCCGATGATCATGCACAGATTGTCCTGTGCTCTATATCATCCTATGGGACGAGGTGACCTGTTATGCGAACAACTAAGCAAAAACGCCCTTGCCCGTCTTAAAACGGACAAAAGCGTTTTGTGCGGTAACCTCTGTTAATTCACAGGTTGCTCCGCCATGCCTTCAATAAGAATCTTAGCAACCTCCGGGCGGGAGAATTCCGGCGGTGGGCATACGCCATCACGCAGTAGTGCGCGAACTTTCGTACCAGACAGCGTCAGATGATCCGCTTTATCGTGTGGGCACGTCTTGCTCGATGCCATATTGCCGCACTTCGTGCAGAAGAAGCTGTGTTCAAAATAAAGCGGGATAATGCCTAGTTCATCCGCTGAGAACGAACGGAGCAGCTCCTGTGCTTCATACGTACCGTAGTAGTCGCCTACACCGGCGTGATCACGGCCGACAATGAAGTGTGTGCAGCCATAGTTTTTGCGAACCATCGCATGGAAAATCGCTTCACGAGGTCCTGCATAACGCATTGCTGCCGGGAATACACCGAGGAACGTACGATCTGCTGGGTAGTAGTTCTCAAGCAGCGCGATGTAGCTCTTCATACGTACATTCGCTGGTACGTCATCGGATTTCGTTTCGCCAACAAGCGGGTTCAAGAAGAGCGCATCGACGATCTCCATCGCAGACTTCTGAATGTATTCATGAGCACGGTGGACCGGATTACGAGTCTGGAAGCCAACGACTGTGCGCCAGCCCCTCTCTTCGAAGATCTGTCTCGTCTGAGAAGGATCAAAATAAAACTCGTTAAACTTCTCCGGCACTGGACGGTTCAACACTGTAATCGGACCACCTACATAGGTAGAAGGACGCTCAAGGAGCTTCGCTACGCCTGGGTGCTCGATATCATCAGTCTTAAACACGTTCACTGCTTCATGCTTCTGATCAACGCTGTAGATGCTCTCAATATCGATTACACCATACACCGTGTTGTCTTCGCCAATAAGAGCTGCACGCTGACCTATGGACAACTCAGCTACCTTTGCTTCTTCAACGGCAAGTGTAATTGGAATACTCCATACAGTGCCGTCTGCAAGCCGCATACGCTCTACAACCGAACGATAGTCAGCTTCATTAAGGAAACCTGTAAGTGGCGAGAACGCACCTACGCCGATTAGATCTAAATCCGAAATTGCCCAATTGTTCACAATAATGGCTGGTAACGATGCTACTTCTGATAAAAGTTCTTCTCGTTCGACGCCAGTTGCGATTCGGTTGACGAGTACGCCGCCATGCGGCTTAATGCTGGTCATGTATGGCCTCCTGTATTTCTGCTTTTTTTATTTGTGCAATCCGCACTCTGTTTTCTCTTGACCCGACCAACGTCCTGCACGTGGGTCTTCGCCTGGCATTACTTGTCGTGTGCAGTATTCGCAACCGATGCTTGGATAGTGATTATCGTGAAGCGGATTGTAGTATACATTGTTCTCACGGATATACGCCCAAACATCTTCCGATGTCCAGTTTGCGATTGGGTTGAATTTCACGAGACCAAACTTCGTATCGTATTCAATCTTCTTCGCGTTCGCACGAGTCGGCGCTTGGTCACGACGAATGCCAGTAATCCACGCTTCATATTTGGATAGGATCTGAGTAAGCGGATCTACTTTACGAATGTTGCAACATTGAGTTGCATTCGACTTCCACAGCTCTTCACCGAATTGAGCAGCTTGCTCTTCAGGTGTAAGTGTCGGCTTCACTTCAACGAACTTCATATTGTAAATCTCCGCCATCTTATCACGCGTTTCGTATGTCTCTTTGAAGTGAAAGTCCGTATCCAGATAGAAAATATCTGTTTTCGGGCTGATCTTCTGCAGCATGTCAACCAGCACTACATCTTCAGCACCAAAGCTGCATGCAAATGTAATGTTCGGGAATGTTTCTACTGCAAACTTCAAGATCTCCTGAGGCGTTGCATTTTCCAATAGTTCAGCCTGCTCTTTAATGAGCGCTTCTTTTTCAAAAAGATTCATGGTGAATTCCTCCATCTCTTAATTCCTAGTAAACTAATCTACATTAAATTATACGTCCATTAATCAAATTGTTCAATAATTATAAATACGCAAAAACATGAAAAATGCCTCCCCCGCATAAGCAGAGAAGGCATTGTGTGAAAAATATTAACGTTTCGAGAATTGTGGAGCACGACGAGCTGCTTTAAGACCGTATTTCTTACGCTCTTTCATACGTGGGTCACGAGTCAAGAAGCCTGCACGTTTCAAAGCTGGACGGAATTCTGGGTCAGCTTTGAGCAATGCACGGGAAATACCGTGGCGAATTGCGCCCGCTTGTCCGGAGATACCGCCACCGTGTGCGATAACCAAGATGTCGTATTTGCTTGCAGTCTCAGTAAGAGCAAGCGGTTGTTTCACGATCAGCTTCAGTGTTTCCAAACCGAAGTAATCACTCAGATCACGTTTGTTAATAATGATTCGTCCTTCACCCGGCACGAGACGTACACGTGCTACAGAGTGTTTACGACGACCGGTTCCATAGTATTGAACTTGTGCCATGAACCTGTCCTCCCTCTAATTAACCGCGAAGTTCGTAAACTTCTGGATTTTGTGCTTGATGTGGATGTTCCGAACCTGCATAAACTTTAAGCTTCATCTTCATTTTGTCGCCAAGGCGATTTTTAGGAAGCATACCGTAAATCGCTTGCTCCAGAACTTGCTCTGGTTTGTTCTTGATCATGTCTTGGGCTGGAGTAACTTTCAATCCGCCTTGGTACATGGAGTGACGGTAGTACATTTTGTTTTGCAGCTTCTTACCTGTCAGGTGGATCTTCTCAGCGTTGATGACAACAACGAAGTCACCAGTGTCAACGTGAGGTGTAAATTGCGGTTTGTGCTTGCCGCGGATCAGGGCTGCAGCTTCGCTCGCTAGGCGACCAAGCGTTTTGCCTTCTGCGTCAATGACGTACCATTTGCGTTCAACTTCATTTGGCTTAGCCATATAGGTAATGCGCATGGATGTTTCCTCCTTCTTCATTCAAACAATCGGTTCATGTATGATGTTACGTGACCTTTAAAGATGATGCTGAATCGACCATCGGTCTCCTCGAGCCAATCATCTGTAAACGGCTCGATTACTCTTTTAATTGCTACTGTTTAAACGGCAATCTCAGTCGGGGCTGTGGGAGAGCCACTAAGAAAGCACAAGTTATATTCTACTATAACGAATAGGTAAGTGCAAGTCATTTCTTTGGACACGATACATGTGAAGAGCTGGTAATGCTCGTCAATTGTCGTATTCCACTTCCCACAAGGTAAGGCCGTGAGCCATAGCCGTAGGCCCAGCCTTGGTGCGGTCCTGCGCAGCCAGAATGCGGACGACATCATCCACAGTAAGTTTGCCTACACCAACCCGCAGAAGGGTCCCTACAATGATTCTAACCATGTTGTACAGGAAGCCATTCCCCGTAATAAAGAGATCCAGCTTCCCCTCGCTCTCGTCCAACCGAGCTTTGATTACCGTTCTCACATGGGTGCGTTTTGTTGATCGTTGCGATGCGAATGACGTAAAGTCATGCTGGCCCACCAGCTTCGCAAGCGCAGCTCTCATCTCTGACAGGTGAAGAGGCATGGGATAATGAAACCGATAATGCCGTTCAAACACATCTGCAAACTTGTTCGTATCAATGGAATATCGATACGTCTTCCGTTTGGCGCTATAACTGGCGTGAAAATCAAGGGGAACTTCATCCGCTCTCAGAACAGAGATATCATCCGGCAATCTGGAATTGATCGCCAACGCCCACCTATGCACCGGAATTGGTGAAGATGTCAGGAAGTTAATGACTTGTCCTCGAGCGTGAACACCGGCATCTGTTCTTCCCGACGCTGTAATATTTACGTTTTCCCCTGTTAACACGACAATCGCCTGCTCCAGAATATCTTGAACCGTATTACCGATCGGCTGTGTCTGAAAGCCATGGTAGGAAGTACCTACATAGCTGATGACCATCCGAATGTTCCTCATCCCAAATCTCCTCTCTCCCCTAGACATTGAACCCATGGGCAACAAAAAAAGGTGGCCGCAAGGTCCACCCTTCGTTTGCTACGCGCGGTCTACCAGTTCCAAGTAAACCATAGGTGCCGCGTCACCGCGACGAGGTCCTAGTTTCAAGATACGCGTATAACCGCCTGGACGCTCCGAGTAACGAGTAGCCAGTTCGGAGAACAATTTTTGGATTGCATCTTGCTCACCTGCAACAAGAGACTCACGGCGAACGAAAGCTGCTACTTGACGACGCGCATGAAGATCACCACGCTTAGCAAGCGTGATCAGCTTCTCAGCGATTGGACGAAGTTCTTTCGCTTTCGCCTCAGTCGTTTGAATACGCTCATACAAGAACAAGTCAGTAACGAGGTCGCGGAACAATGCTTTCCGGGAGCTAGCGTCACGGCTCAATTTTGAATATGCCATTCGAATTTCCCCTCCTTAAAACAGTCTATAGACATCTAGTCTGCGCTGCTTTTTATTCTTCCATGCGGAGGCCAAGACCGAGTTCTTCAAGCTTCTCTTGAACTTCTTCCAAAGACTTGCGTCCGAGGTTACGGACTTTCATCATGTCTTCTTCCGTCTTCGTGATCAGCTCTTGAACGGTATTGATACCTGCACGTTTGAGACAATTATAAGAACGCACGGACAGATCGAGTTCTTCGATCGTCATCTCGAGCACTTTCTCTTTCTTGTCTTCTTCTTTTTCAACCATGATCTCAGCATCTTTCGCTTCGTCAGTCAAACCAACGAACAGATCCAGATGCTCAGTCAAAATTTTGGCGCCGAGGCTTACAGCCTCTTCCGGACGAATGCTTCCGTCGGTCCAAACTTCAAGTGTGAGCTTGTCGTAGTTAGTCACTTGACCAACACGAGTGTTCTCAACTGAGTAGTTCACACGAGTAATCGGCGTGTAGATCGAATCAACAGGGATGACGCCAATTGGCTGATCTTCCCGTTTGTTACGATCTGCTTGCACATAACCGCGTCCGCGATTAGCGAATACTCGCATGTGGAGACGTGCACCGGAGGCCAGCGTCGCGATATGAAGATCAGGGCTTAAAATCTCGACATCGCTGTCTGCGCGAATATCGCCAGCCGTAACGTTGCCTTCGCCTTCCGCATCAATTTCCAATACCTTCTCTTCGTCGGAATGGATTTTTAGCGAGAGGCCTTTGAGATTCAGGATGATTTCAGTAACGTCTTCCATCACACCTGGAACCGTAGAGAACTCATGAAGTACACCGTCGATTTGAACAGAGGTTACCGCTGCACCAGGCAGCGACGACAACAGAATTCTACGCAGGGAATTCCCTAGCGTTGCTCCGTATCCGCGTTCAAGCGGTTCAACGACGAACCTTCCGTACGTGCCATCCTCATTCAGTTCTACGGTTTCGATTTTCGGCTTTTCGATCTCAATCACTAATAGAACCCTCCCTCAAAACGTCGCTCCGTTACCATTATCGCGGTTGCAGTCAAATCATGTAGTATGGCAAACCTTCACAACCATTATTCACAAGTTGGATTAATTTGATACCACAAATATTGACTATACGCGACGACGTTTTGGCGGGCGGCATCCGTTGTGTGGAACCGGAGTTACGTCTTTAATAAGGTTAACTTCTAGACCAGTTGCTTGAAGTGAACGAATTGCTGCTTCACGACCTGCGCCTGGGCCTTTAACCATTACTTCGACAGTTTTCATTCCGTGTTCCATTGCCGCTTTAGCTGCGGATTCTGCAGCCATTTGAGCTGCGTAAGGCGTGCTCTTACGGGAACCTTTAAAGCCGAGGTTACCCGAGCTTGCCCAAGAAATCGCGTTTCCGTGCGGATCTGTAATCGTTACGATCGTATTATTGAACGTCGAGCGGATATGCGCTACGCCAGTATCAATATTTTTACGGTCACGACGTTTCGTACGCACCACTTTTTTTGGTTTTGCCATTATCGGTTATCCCTCCTTCTTATTTCTTCTTGTTCGCTACAGTCCGACGAGGACCTTTACGTGTACGAGCATTTGTTTTAGTCCGTTGACCACGAACCGGAAGACCACGACGGTGACGAACACCACGGTAGCAACCGATCTCGATCAGACGCTTAATGTTAAGCGAGATCTCACGACGAAGGTCGCCTTCTACTTTAACAGTCTTGTCGATTGTTTCGCGAAGTTGGCTAACTTCATCTTCAGTCAGATCGCGTACACGAGTATTTTCACTAATACCAGTCGCTTCCAAGATCTTATTAGCAGTTGTTCTACCAATACCGAAGATGTATGTCAGAGCGATGACAACGCGCTTATCACGCGGTAAGTCTACACCAGAAATACGTGCCATGTATCGTTATCCCTCCTTTATCCTTGTTTTTGTTTGTGTTTCGGATTTTCACAAATAACCATAACATTGCCTTTGCGGCGAATGACTTTACATTTCTCGCAAATCGGCTTGACCGAAGGTCTTACCTTCATTGTGATTACCTCCCGATATCTTTCGTGGGTAGACCGCTTAGCAGCCTACTTCCGATAGGTAATGCGTCCTCTAGACAAATCATAAGGCGACAACTGAATGACTACTTTATCTCCAGTCAGAATACGGATGAAATGCATTCTGAGCTTGCCCGATACATGAGCGAGAATCTGATGTCCGTTCTCCAGTTCCACCTTGAACATAGCGTTTGGTAGTGGTTCAATAACCGTACCTTCGACTTCAATGACGTCTTCTTTAGCCAAAGTCAGTCTCCTTTCCCTTGCAAAGCCTTCTGAATAGCATAACGCAATTTTGCGTTTGTTACACGGCCGGTTTCCCGCATGCTGTCAGCCACTTCTGAGCTGACGACCGGTTGCATCAGAAGATGCAGTACGTTCTTCTTCTTCGATTGATCGAAGCGCCGCTTGTCACCATCTGCTACAAGAACAAAACGTTCATCCACAATCTGAATGATAACGGCATATGTGCCTGCGTCTTTACCCCGAAGCACCTTCACAAGTCGGCCGATCTCCGGCATATATTCCAATGCGCTCAACCTGCCTGCTCCCTGGATAGGGTTAATATCTCGCAGCCATCTGCAGTGACAGCCACCGTATGCTCGAAGTGAGCACACCATGAACCATCCTCAGTAACGACTGTCCAATTATCCACCAGTGTACGCACATATCGCTCACCGATGTTGGCCATCGGCTCAATCGCCAGAACCATTCCTGGTTTAAGACGCGGTCCGCGATCGGGTAATCCATAGTTCGGAATTTGCGGTTCTTCGTGCAATTCTGCACCAATGCCATGCCCCACAAACTCACGAACGACAGAGAAACCAGCAGCTTCGATCACTTGTTGAATCGCATGCGAGATGGTAAACAAACGAACATCCGGCTTCACGAGTGCGAGCCCTGCATAGAGTGATTGCTCTGTAATGTCGAGCAGCCTCTGCGACTCTTCACTTATCTCGCCCACACCATAGGTCCAAGCCGAATCGCCATGAAACCCTTTATACTGTGCGCCGATATCAATGCTGATGATGTCACCATCATTCAGCTTGCGTGGTCCAGGAATGCCGTGTACCAGCTCATTGTTTACAGAAGCGCAGATGCTGGCAGGAAATTGATTGTACCCTTTGAAAGAAGGTGTGGCGTCCTGACTGCGAATGTACGATTCAGCAATGTCGTCCAATTCCTTGGTTGTTACACCAGGACGAATCGCTTGTTTAAGCAATTGATGCGTTTCCGCAACAATTTGACCAGCTCTTCTCATATATTGCAACTCCGACTCGGATTTGCATATGATCATTCCGCTGTTCCCCGTAGGCAGCTTACGATATCAGTCGTAACTTCGTCGATTTCCTTCTCGCCGTCTACTTCACACAAAACGCCTTTACTCGAGTAGTACTCAAGTAGTGGGGCAGTTTTGGAGATGTATTCGTCAAGACGCGTGCCTACTTTTGCTTCCGTATCGTCTGACCGCTGATACAGCTCACCGCCGCATTTATCACAAACGCCTTCTTGCTTCGGCGGGTTGAACATAACATGGTAGGTGGAGCCGCATGATTTACAAATGCGACGACCGGTCAGACGCGCAAGCAGTAGACCGCGGTCAACTTTGAGGTTAACGACGTGATCGATACTGCGTCCCATTTCAGCCAACATCCCGTCCAGTGCCTCAGCTTGCTGAAGCGTGCGTGGGAAACCGTCAAGCAGGAAGCCTTCGTTGCAATCCTCTTGCGCAAGACGATCACGAACGATGCCGTTCGTAATTTCATCGGGAACAAGTAGACCTTGATCCACGAATTCCTTTGCCTTTACACCAAGTGGAGTGCCTTGCTTCATTGCTAAACGGAAAGCATCGCCAGTGGAGATATGGGGTACTTTGAAAGTATCCACAATACGTTCCGCCTGTGTGCCTTTACCTGCGCCTGGAGGACCCATGAATAAGATGTTCATTAGCGTGTTCCTCGCTTTAAACATAATAGGCTCGGCCGGGTCCCGCCACATGCTACATGCGCGGAAGCCCGCTAGCGAACCTACAGTTATTTATTGATAAACCCTTTGTAGTGGCGCTTGATCAATTGCGTCTCGATCTGCTTCATCGTATCCAGTGCAACACCGATTACGATTAGCAGCGAGGTGCCGCCTAGCTTCACGTCACGAGGCAGATCTGCGAGCGTACCGAACAGAACCGGCAAGATCGAGATAAGCGATAAGAAAATCGCACCGCTGAGCGTGATTCGCGACATAACGCGTGTAATGTAGGAAGAAGTCGGTTTGCCAGGACGAATGCCTGGGATATATCCGCCATTCTTCTTCATTTGATCAGCCATCTGCACCGGATTGATTTGCACGAACGTGTAGAAGAACGTGAAAGCGATAATCAGGATTACGTACAACACCATACCAAGTGGTTTGTCATACGGCATGTGTTCTTGAACCCATTTAGCCCAGTCATGAGTCGACCAGAAGTTCGCGATTGTGATCGGGAACATCAGAAGCGATACTGCAAAGATTACAGGAATAACACCTGCACCATTTACTTTGAGCGGAATGTGAGTCGATTGACCACCGTACATTTTCCGACCAACAACGCGTTTAGCGTATTGAACCGGAATTTTACGAATCCCTTGTTGAACGAAGATAACTCCGACTACGATTGCAATGATTGCAACGATAATCGCAACTACCTTTATGATGCTGAGGAAAATCGAACCTTGCACATCCACGAACTCTTGTTGATAAATCGAACGCGCATGTGAAGGGATTCTAGCTACGATCCCGGCAAAGATCAGGACCGAGATCCCGTTACCGATGCCTTTCTCTGTGATTTGCTCTCCGAGCCACATGAGGAAGGCAGTTCCTGCCGTAAGGATTATCGCAATCATAATATAATCCGTAGAAGTTGCATTCGGGATCATATCGAGCGAATATAGCCGATTAAAACCAATCGCTGTTCCGAAACCTTGGACCAAACCAAGAATAACGGTACCGTACCGAGTGATTTGAGCAAGCTTACGTTTTCCGTTCTCGCCTTCCTTCGCCCATTCAGCGAATTTAGGGATTACGTCCATCGACAACAATTGTACGATGATCGACGAAGTGATGTAAGGCATGATCCCGATCGCGAAAATCGAGAACTGGAACAGTGCCCCACCGGAAAACGTATTGAGCAAACCAAACAACTCAGAACCGGCCTGATCAGTTTGCGTAAATACATCTTTGTTAACACCAGGAACCGGGATGAATGAACCGATCCGGTAGACCAACAAGATGAACAACGTGAACAGGATCCGTCTGCGAAGGTCTTCCACTTTCCAAATGTTGGACACGGTCTTGAACAATTAGATCACCTCGGTTTTACCGCCGGCAGCCTGGATTTTCTCTACCGCAGATTGAGAGAACTTGCTTGCTTTTACCGTAAGCTGAACAGTGATTTCGCCATTACCCAAGATCTTGATTCCGCTCTGTGGGTTTTTAACGATACCTTGCTCAAGCAGTAGCTCAGGAGTTACCTCTGTGCCAGCTGCAAAGCTATTCAACTCATCGATGTTCACAATCGCATACTCTTTACGGAACGGGTTGTTAAAGCCGCGTTTAGGCAAACGACGGTACAATGGATTTTGACCGCCCTCGAATCCTGGGCGAACACCGCCGCCGGAACGAGCATTTTGACCTTTGTGACCGCGACCCGCAGTTTTACCGTTACCGCTACCGATACCACGGCCTTTGCGGAAACCCTCTTTACGAGAGCCCTCAGCTGGTTTGAGATCATGCAGTTTCATCGTGCGTTGCACCTCCTTAATGTTTTGCGCTGTCTTGCGACATCACTTGTTACTACAATATTGCTGCGCCCTGTATGGCGATTAAGCTTGTACTTCTTCCACTTTAATTAAGTGGCTGACATGAGTAATCATGCCACGGATAGCCGGGCTGTCACTGTGGACAACCGATTGACGAATTTTGCGAAGACCAAGCGTAGCAACTGTCGCACGCTGCTTCTCGTTACGACCGATCAGGCTGCGAACGAGGGTGATTTGCAATTTTGCCATCGTATTCTCCTCCTTAGCCCAAAAGCTCTTTCACGGTTTTACCACGAAGTTTAGCAACGTCCTCGGCACGTTTCAGACGGGAAAGTCCTTCCAGTGTCGCGTTAACCATATTCATGGAGTTTGAAGAACCAAGCGATTTGGTCAGAATGTCACCAACACCAGCAAGCTCAAGAACGGCACGAACCGGTCCGCCTGCGATTACTCCAGTACCTTCAGATGCTGGTTTCAGCAATACGCGGCCAGCGCCGAAGTGTCCAAGTACTTGGTGTGGAATTGTTGTTTTCACGAGTGGAACATGAATCAGGTTTTTCTTAGCGTCTTCGATACCTTTGCGAATTGCATCAGGTACTTCGCCCGCTTTACCGATTCCTGCGCCAACATATCCTTTACCGTCGCCTACAACTACTAGAGCGCTAAAGCTGAAACGGCGTCCGCCTTTTACTACTTTCGCTACACGGTTGATTTGAACTACTTTTTCAGTAAGTTCCAATGCATTGGGATCTATACGCAAGTCGAGTTACCTCCTTCATAAGTATTATCTTTTAGAATTCAAGACCTGCTTCACGAGCTGCATCAGCCAGTGCTTGAATTCTTCCGTGGTACAGGTATCCGCCGCGGTCAAATACGATTTTGTCAACGCCTTTCGCTTTAGCGCGAGAAGCGATCACTTCACCGATTTTACGAGCAGCATCAATGTTACCACCGTTGCTGAATTGTTCTGCAATTTCTTTATCGAGCGTAGACGCAGATGCGACCGTTACGCCTTGTACATCATCAATCAGTTGTGCATAGATGTGCTTGGAGGAACGGAATACAGAGAGACGTGGACGCTGCGTAGTTCCGCTGATTTTCTTACGCACACGCAGGTGACGTTTAAGACGTGCTTTGTTCTTATCGCCTTTTGTAATCATTCGTTGTACACTCCTTTCTCAGTCCTTATGAAGCTATCCGATCAAGCAGCGCGGTTAAGCAGCTGCTTATTTCTTCTTACCAGCTTTACCTTCTTTACGAAGGATACGCTCGCCTTCATACTTGATACCTTTACCTTTATACGGCTCAGGCTCACGTACGGAGCGGATCTTCGCAGCAGTTGCACCAACGAGTTCTTTGTCGATACCTTTTACGATGATCTTCGTGTTCACAGGAACTTCGAACTCGATGCCGCCCTCAGGCGTGATTTCCACTGGGTGCGAGTAACCAACGTTAAGTACGATTTTCTCGCCAGTTTTGCTTGCACGGTAACCTACGCCTACTAGCTCAAGGTTCTTAACGAAGCCTTCAGTTACACCACTAACCATGTTAGCGATGACGCTGCGAGTTGTACCGTGCAGGGAACGATGCAATTTATTGTCAGAAGGACGCTCAACAGTAATGACGCTGTCCGCAACTACCACTTTCATATCTTTGTGAAGTTCGCGGCTCAGTGTACCTTTAGGTCCTTTAACAGTGATTACGCTGTTGTCCAGGTCGATGTTTACACCACCTGGAACTTGAATTGGTTTACGGCCAATACGAGACATTGTTACACCTCCAATCGTTGTGACAGTTAATTACCAAACGTAGCAGACAACTTCGCCGCCGGACTTAACTTGGCGAGCTTCTTTGTCAGTCATAATTCCTTTGGATGTGGAAATGATCGCCATTCCCAAGCCACCCAGTACGCGAGGCACTTCAGTGCTCTTCGTGTAAACGCGTAGACCCGGTTTGCTGATGCGTTTCAGCCCCGTAATTACACGCTCTTGGTTCGGGCCATATTTCAAGAAAATACGGATAATCCCTTGTTTGCTATCTTCGATAAACTCAGCATCGCGGATAAAGCCCTCGCGTTTCAAAATTTCTGCGATTTGCTTCTTAACTTTAGAAGCAGGCATTTCTACCGTCTCATGACGCACAACGTTTGCGTTGCGAATGCGTGTAAGCATATCTGCGATCGGATCAGACATAACCATTGTGTAAACCTCCTTCCCGAACTAGGCTGATTACCAGCTTGCTTTTTTAACGCCAGGTATCTGGCCTTTGTATGCTAATTCACGGAAACAAATCCGGCAAATTTTAAACTTTTGCAAAACGGAATGCGGTCGGCCGCAACGTTCGCAGCGTGTGTAAGCCTGCACTTTGAATTTAGGTGCACGTTGCTGCTTAACCTTCATCGAAGTTTTTGCCACTTGGTATTACACCTCCTGTGGATTACTTCGTAAACGGCATGCCCATTTGGGTCAGCAGTTCACGAGCTTCTTCGTCCGTTTTTGCCGTCGTGACGATGACGACGTCCATACCACGAACTTTATCAACTTTATCATACTCGATCTCCGGGAAGATCAACTGCTCTTTCAAGCCTAGTGTGTAGTTACCACGGCCGTCGAACGCTTTGTTCGAAACACCGCGGAAGTCACGTACGCGTGGAAGAGTAACGTTGAACAGTTTATCAAGGAAGTAGTACATACGCTCACCGCGTAGTGTTACTTTAACCCCGATTGGCATGTTTTCGCGAAGTTTGAAACCTGCGATCGACTTTTTCGAACGAGTTACGACAGGTTTTTGACCAGCGATCAAGCGCATATCTTCAACAGCAGCGTCAAGTACTTTGGAGTTCGAAACAGCTTCACCAACACCCATGTTGATAACCACTTTCTCGATCTTAGGTACTTGCATAACTGTTGAATAATTGAACTTCTGCATTAGAGCAGGAGTGATTTCGTTAAGAAAACGATCTTTCATTCTTACTGCCATGTAACGTGAACCTCCTTTCCGTATCGGTTAATTAATCAATAACCTCGCCGGATTTCTTAGCGATCCGGACTTTTTTACCGTTATCAAGCACTTTGTAACCGATCCGAGTTACTTTACCGCTCTTAGGATCGATGTGCATAACGTTGGATACATGAATCGCCGCTTCTTGCTCGATAATACCGCCTTGCGGATTAGCTTGCGATGGACGAGTATGTTTTTTCACCATATTGACGCCTTCGACGAGAACGCGGTTTTGACGCGGATACGCAGCAATAACGCGGCCTTTTTTGCCTTTGTCTTTACCCGTAATGACCATAACCGTGTCGTCTTTTTTAACGTGCAATTTATTGTTGTGAGATTCCAACACTTTTTTCAACCGTGGCATGAGTTACACCTCCTGCGTGCCCTGCGCCTTCAGCGCAAGATACTAATTAGATAACTTCCGGAGCAAGCGAAACGATTTTCATGAAGTCGCGGTCGCGAAGTTCGCGAGCTACTGGTCCGAAAATACGTGTGCCGCGCGGGCTCTTGTCTTCTTTTACGATTACAGCTGCATTCTCATCAAATGCGATGTACGATCCGTCTTTACGGCGAACCGCGCGTTTAGTACGAACGATTACCGCTTTTACTACGTCACCCTTTTTGACAACGCCACCGGGTGTTGCTTGTTTGACGGAGCAGACGATCAGATCGCCGATGTGGCCTACACGACGTCCAGTACCACCTAGTACACGAATGCACATCAGTTCTTTCGCGCCGGAGTTGTCAGCGACGGCCAAACGCGTAAATGGTTGAATCATTTCAACGTCCTCCTTTCGAGAAAATGCTTCTTAAAGCATTCTTAGAAAATAACAGCAGCTTCAACGATTTCGACTAAACGGAACCGTTTATCTTTCGAAAGCGGGCGAGTTTCCATGACTTTGACGACATCGCCAATTTTAGCCTGGTTGTTCTCGTCATGTGCTTTGAGTTTTTTCGTATATTTAATACGTTTGTGGTACAGGTCATGTTTCTTGTACGTTTCAATCGCAACTACGACTGTTTTGTCCATTTTGTCAGACACGACTTTACCGATTAGAACTTTGCGCGCATTACGTTCGCTCATGTTCATCCTCCTTCCATACATTCGTTATCGGTTCACGGGTAAAAGCAGATTAGCTGCTAATTCCGAGTTCTCTTTCACGAAGAACGGTTTTGGCACGAGCTATGTCCTTACGAACATCGCGGATGCGAGTTGGGTTTTCCAGTTGGCCGGTAGCCAATTGAAAACGAAGGTTGAATAGCTCTTCTTTGAATCCAGCGACTTTCTGTTCGAGTTCAACAGAGGTAAGGTTGCGGAAATCGTTAGCTTTCATTTGCTTCACCACCCACTTCTTCGCGTTTCACGAACTTCGTTTTTACTGGTAGTTTATGTGCTGCAAGACGCATAGCTTCACGTGCGATCTCTTCAGATACGCCAGCAAGCTCGAACATTATTTTGCCCGGTTTTACGACAGCAACCCATTTTTCTACGTTACCTTTACCGCTACCCATCCGAACTTCAAGAGGCTTCTGAGTAATCGGTTTATCTGGGAAAATCTTAATCCATACTTTACCGCCACGTTTGATGTAACGAGTCATCGCGATACGCGCTGCTTCGATTTGACGGTTAGTGATCCATGAAGGCTCAAGTGCTTGCAGACCGAATTCGCCGAATACTACTTCAGCGCCGCCTTTTGCACGACCTTTCATGTGACCGCGTTGTTGTTTACGATGTTTGACACGTTTAGGTACCAACATGATTAGTTGCCTCCTTCCTGTGGAGCTTTCTTCTTAGTTGGAAGGATTTCACCGCGGTAGATCCATACTTTAACGCCGATACGGCCGTAAGTTGTATGTGCTTCCGCTGTTCCATAGTCAATATCCGCACGCAGCGTATGAAGAGGAACTGTACCTTCGCTATAGCTTTCCGAACGAGCGATCTCAGCGCCACCAAGACGGCCGCTAACGGCAGTTTTGATACCTTTCGCGCCAGAACGGAGCGTACGTTGGATCGATTGTTTCATTGCACGACGGAAGGAAATCCGGCGTTCAAGTTGTTGTGCAATGCTTTCAGCTACGAGAACCGCATCCAGCTCAGGATGTTTAATCTCGGAGATGTTGATGTGCACTTTTTTGCCTTTAGCAATTTTCGAAAGCTCGGAACGAAGTGTTTCAACTTCGGAACCGCCTTTACCAATTACCATACCAGGCTTAGCTGTATGAATTGTAACGTTAACGCGGTTAGCTGCACGTTCGATTTCGAACTTGGAAACTGCCGCATCTTTAAGTTTGTTCTTCAGGTGCTCACGGATTTTTACGTCTTCCATAAGCAAGTCGCCGAAGTCTTTACCAGCGTACCATTTGGACTCCCAATCACGGATAATACCAATACGAAGTCCGACCGGATTTACTTTTTGTCCCACACGTTTTCCCTCCTTATTTTTCGGATACCACCAAAGTAATGTGGCTGGTTCTCTTATTAATTCGGCTAGCACGGCCCATTGCGCGCGGGCGGAAACGTTTCATTGTTGGTCCTTGGTTCACAAATACTTGTGAAATGACCAATTTATTCACGTCCAATTGGTAGTTGTGCTCCGCGTTTGCGATAGCGGAATTCAGCAACTTCTCAACGATTGGAGATGCTGATCTTGGCGTGTGACGCAGGATAGCGATTGCTTCGCCAACTTGCTTACCACGAATCAAATCAACAACCAATTGAGCTTTACGAGGTGCAATGCGGACGTGATTAGCGAACGCTTTAGCTTGTTGCATGGATGAACCTCCTCTCAAACTTTATGACCTTAACTATTTAACCGATTAACGACGGCCTGTCTTCTTGTCGTCGTTACCGTGACCTTTATACGAACGCGTTGGCGCGAACTCACCGAGTTTGTGGCCAACCATATCTTCTGTCACATATACCGGTACGTGTTTTTTACCGTCATAAACAGCGAACGTGTGTCCGATGAATTGCGGGAAAATTGTAGAACGACGCGACCAAGTTTTGACAACAGTCTTCTTTTCCGTTTCGTTCAGAACTTCAACTTTCTTAAGCAGGTAGCCGTCGATAAACGGACCTTTCTTCAAACTGCGACCCATGGATGATCCTCCCTTCACGCTATTGTTACGTGGGCGCCGTGCGTTAAGCAGATGACGCCGAGGCGCCTATTACTTCGTACGACGACGAATAATGTATTGGCTCGATGCTTTCTTCTTCTTACGCGTTTTGGCGCCGAGAGTTGGTTTACCCCATGGCGACATAGGCGATTTACGTCCGATTGGTGCACGGCCTTCACCACCACCGTGTGGGTGATCGTTAGGGTTCATTACAACACCACGAACTTCAGGACGTTTGCCCATCCAACGGGAACGGCCGGCTTTACCGATTTTCACGAGTTCGTGATCTTCGTTACCAACAGAACCGATTGTTGCACGGCATTTCTTCAGAATACGACGTACTTCACCAGACGTCAAGCGAATTGTAACGTAATGCTCTTCTTTACCAAGAAGTTGAGCATCAGTACCGGCAGCACGAACCAATTGTCCGCCTTTACCAGGTTTCAATTCGATGTTGTGGATAACTGTACCTACTGGGATGTTTTCAAGTGGCAATGCGTTGCCGATCTTGATGTCTGCACCCACGCCAGATACGATTTTATCCCCAACTTTCAAACCTTTTGGTGCGATGATGTAGGCTTTCTCGCCATCCACATAGTGGATAAGTGCGATGTTGGACGTACGGTTCGGATCGTATTCGATCGTCGCGACGTTACCTACGATACCGTCCTTGTTACGTTTGAAGTCGATGATACGGTATTTACGTTTATGGCCGCCACCGTGATGACGAACCGTAATTTTACCTTGGTTGTTACGACCTGCTTTTTTGAAAAGCGGCGCAAGAAGTGATTTCTCCGGTGTGCTTGTCGTGATCTCTTCAAAAGTCGAGACGGACATACCACGACGCGCTGGAGATGTCGGTTTATACTTCTTAACTGGCACTTCGATTCCCTCCTTAACCGATATCTTGTTTAATCACGTTGACCCTACGGCCCGAACGAAAGATTAAACTGTTTCGAAAAACTCAAGTTCGTTGCTATCAGCGCTCAGTTGAACGATCGCTTTTTTCCACTCGGACGTATATCCGCTGTGTTTGCCATAGCGTTTAGGCTTAGCTGGCATGCGAAGCGTGTTTACGCTTGTTACTTTTACTTTGAAGATTGATTGGATCGCGAGTTTGATCTCAGTCTTGTTCGCACGAAGATCAACTTCGAAAACATAACGTTTGTTCGCCATATAATCGCTCGTTTGTTCCGTGATAATCGGGCGCTTGATAATATCGCGTGGATTTTTCATTACGCAAGCACCTCCTGTACTTTTTCAACTGCTTCTTTAGTGATGATAAGCTTGTCGTATTTCATAACATCTAGAACATTGATGCCATCGGCTACAACGAACTTCACGTTAGGAAGGTTACGAGCGGAAAGAGCTACGTTATCTTCGTAGCTAGCTGTAACAACAAGTGCTTTGCGAGCCACTTTCAGGTTGTTCAGGATAACTGCGAATTCTTTAGTCTTAGGAGCTGCGAATGTCAGTTGATCAAGAACGATAATCTCGTTATCAATAACTTTCGATGACAATGCAGATTTGATCGCTAAGCGACGAACTTTTTTAGGAAGTTTGAAGCTGTAGCTGCGTGGTGTTGGTCCGAACACTGTACCACCGCCAACCCATTGCGGGGAGCGAATGCTACCTTGACGTGCGCGACCTGTACCTTTTTGTTTCCAAGGTTTACGTCCGCCACCACGTACTTCGGAGCGGCCTTTCGTCTTGTGCGTGCCTCTGCGTTCAGAAGCTTGCTGCAACAATACTGCGCTGTGCAATACGTGAACGTTAGGTTCAACACCGAATACTGCTTCGGACAATTCAACCTCGCCAACTTGCGATCCATTCACGCTAAAAAGTGCTACTTTCGGCATTTCATGTTCCTCCTTTCTTTAACGGTTATTTCTTCACCGTAGATTTAACTTTAACGAAGCTATTTTTAGGGCCCGGAATGGAGCCTTTAACGAGCAATACGTTGCGTTCAACATCAACGCGTACGATTTCAAGGTTTTGAATCGTAACTGTTTCGTTACCCATGTGACCTGGAAGGTGTTTACCTTTAGGAACGCGGTTCGCTTGAATCGAACCCATCGAACCTGGTCCACGGTGATAACGGGAACCGTGTGCCATTGGACCGCGGCTTTGGTTCCAACGTTTGATGTTACCTTGGAAACCTTTACCTTTGGAAGTTGCCGTTACGTCAACAAACTCGCCAACTGCGAATACATCAGCCTTAAGCTCTTGGCCAACTTCATATTCAGCGATGCCGCGGAATTCACGAACGTAGCGCTTAGGAGCCGTTTCGGCTTTTTTCGCGTGGCCGATTTCCGGCTTGTTTGCTCTGTTTGCTTTCTTGTCAGAGAAACCTACTTGAATGGATACATATCCATCATTCTCTTGGTCTTTCTTCTGCAAAACAACACAAGGACCTGCTTCGATAACCGTTACTGGTACTACGTTACCTTCAGCGGTGAACACTTGCGTCATTCCAAGTTTTTTACCTAAGATACCTTTCATGTTGACACCTCATTTCCTTTCGGTTTTCAAATGTACTTTATTACAGTTTGATTTCGATATCTACACCGGATGGTAGATCCAAGCGCATCAACGCATCAACCGTTTGCGGTGTTGGGTTAACAATATCGATCAAACGCTTATGAGTGCGCATTTCGAATTGCTCCCTAGAATCCTTGTACTTGTGTACCGCACGCAGAATGGTAATGATTTGCTTCTCAGTCGGAAGCGGAATCGGCCCAGACACGCCTGCACCGGAACGTTTCGCAGTTTCAACAATCTTCTCTGCGGATTGATCCAGAATTCTATGATCGTATGCTTTCAAACGGATACGAATCTTTTGCTTTGCCATTTCAAAGTCCCTCCTTCTATCGCCCAATTTAGTATCGGACATACTCCGTAAGAAAACCCGTCACGCCCCTCATGGCAAAGGAGCCTGGTGTGTCGGCAACCTCTTACATCATCGCAACGTCACAGACCAACAGACAATATTATATCGAATTCTCTGGGCGAATGCAACTAAAATGTTTGCTTCGTTAAAAGAAAAGTTTGGATGACTTCGTCGCGCTCCGCGCTTGTCAATATTCACTCTGCTGCGCATCTCATCGACCAACTTCTTTATTAACTCCACTCAGAGAAAAAGCCATAATAAAAAGCGGCTTTATTCAGAAGCCACTTTCTGATTCGATCAAATGTCCTTGCTGCAAACGCTGATTGCTGTAATCAGCACGTCTTTGTCTTCACCTATAATAATGAATCCACACCAAAACCGCAAACCTCAAATTATAGAAAAAAACAAACCCTCACCAAAGTGAGGGTTTGCCTGCGAGCTGCAGCTTTCGCTGCAATTCATTATTTTTGGATGGATGCTACTGCACCTGCACCAACTGTACGACCGCCTTCACGGATCGCGAAGCGAGTACCATCTTCCAGAGCGATTGGAGCGATAAGCTCAACCGTTACTGTGATGTTGTCGCCAGGCATAACCATTTCAGTGCCTTCTGGCAAAGAGATGATACCTGTTACGTCAGTTGTACGGAAGTAGAACTGTGGACGGTAGCCTGTGAAGAAAGGCTTGTGACGGCCACCCTCTTCTTTAGTCAGAACGTAGATTTGAGCTGTAAAGTTCGTGTGTGGTTTAACAGAACCTGGCTTAGCAAGTACTTGACCACGCTCGATGTCTTTACGGTCTACACCACGAAGCAATGCGCCTACGTTGTCACCAGCTTGTGCGGAATCAAGCAATTTGCGGAACATCTCAACGCCTGTTACAACGCATTTGCGAGTTTCTTCAGCAATACCGATGATTTCAACTTCGTCAGATACTTTAACTACGCCACGCTCAACGCGTCCTGTAGCAACTGTACCACGACCTGTGATTGTGAACACGTCCTCGACTGGCATAAGGAACGGCTTGTCAGTATCACGTTGTGGAGTTGGGATGTAAGTATCGACTTGTTCGAACAATTCGATGATTTTGTCAGCCCATGGGCCATCTGGGTTTTGAAGTGCTTCACGAGCAGCACCGCGGATGATTGGAGTATCATCACCTGGGAACTCGTACTCAGCAAGAAGGTCGCGAACTTCCATCTCAACGAGTTCAAGCAACTCTTCGTCTTCAACCATGTCGCATTTGTTCAGGAATACGACGATGTAAGGTACGCCTACTTGGCGGGACAGAAGGATGTGCTCGCGAGTTTGCGGCATAGGGCCGTCAGCTGCGGATACAACCAGGATTGCGCCGTCCATTTGAGCAGCACCAGTGATCATGTTTTTAACATAGTCGGCGTGACCTGGGCAGTCAACGTGTGCGTAGTGACGGTTAGGCGTCTCATACTCAACGTGAGCTGTCGAGATCGTGATACCGCGCTCGCGCTCTTCTGGAGCTTTGTCGATTTGGTCGAATGCTACAGCAGCACCACCGTATCTTTTCGAAAGAACTGTTGTGATTGCAGCAGTCAGCGTTGTTTTACCGTGATCGACGTGGCCGATCGTACCGATATTAACGTGCGGTTTATTACGTTCAAATTTAGCCTTAGCCATTGAACTAATTCCTCCTTAATTATAGAGAAGATTATGTGATCGGCCGGATGGCCCCGAGTGAGGTTCATCATCCGGCCAAAGTACAACTTATATCATCCAACCCTTAGGCTGCTATTAAGCAGAACCTTTGGACTTGGACACAATTTCTTCCGAGATCGAACGTGGTACTTCTTCATAGTGCGAAAGCTCCATGGAGAACACGCCGCGTCCTTGTGTACCGGAACGAAGAACTGTGGAATAACCAAACATCTCAGCGAGAGGCACCTTAGCACGAACGATCAACGCACCATGGCGAGTGTCCGAACCTTCGATACGACCACGACGGGAGCTCAGCATACCCATTACGTCGCCCATGTATTCTTCTGGAACAGTTACTTCTACCTTCATGATAGGCTCAAGCAGGATTGGATTACATTTTTCTTTCGCTGCTTTAAGCGCCATCGATCCAGCAATTTTGAACGCCATCTCCGAGGAGTCAACGTCATGGTAGGAACCGTCGACAACGACTGCTTTGATATCAACAACCGGGAAGCCGGCAACGACACCATTTTTCATCGATTCTTCGATACCTGCTTGAATTGGAGCAATGAACTCACGCGGAATTGAGCCGCCCACGGTTTTGTTTTCAAAGACAAAACCTGTACCTGGCTCAAGCGGTGAGAACTCAACCCAACAATGACCGAATTGACCGCGTCCGCCGGATTGACGAACGAATTTACCTTCGACCTTCGCAGCTGTCTTAAACGTTTCACGGTAAGCAACTTGTGGTTTACCAACGTTTGTTTCAACTTTGAATTCACGAAGCATACGGTCAACTAGAATCTCAAGGTGAAGCTCACCCATACCTGCGATAATCGTTTGGCCGGTCTCTTCGTCCGTGTGAGCACGGAACGTAGGATCTTCCTCAGACAGCTTTTGAAGAGCAATACCCATTTTGTCTTGGTCAGCTTTTGTCTTAGGCTCAACCGCGAGCTGGATAACCGGCTCAGGGAAGTTCATCGACTCAAGGATAACCGGGAACTTCTCATCACAAAGCGTATCGCCAGTAGTTGTATCTTTCAGACCTACTGCAGCCGCGATATCACCGGAGTAAACTTCGCTGATTTCTTGACGGCTGTTAGCATGCATCTGTAGGATACGACCGATCCGTTCACGTTTGCCTTTCGTTGCATTCACAACGTATGAACCGGAGCTAAGTACGCCGGAGTACACGCGGAAGAACGTCAGCTTACCTACGTAAGGGTCAGTCATGATTTTGAACGCCAATGCTGCAAAAGGTTGATCGTCAGCAGACTTGCGAATCGTCTCTGTACCATCTTCAAGGTGACCCTTGATATCAGGAACATCGACTGGAGACGGCAAGTAGTCAACAACAGCGTCAAGCATCAATTGAACGCCTTTGTTACGGTACGAGGAACCAACGATTACTGGGAAAATCTTAACTTCGCAAACACCTTTGCGAAGTGCGGATTTGATCTCAGGAATAGTAATTTCTTCGCCTTCGAGATATTTAATTGTGAGCTCTTCATCAAGCTCAGCAATTTTCTCGACCATTTCCAAGCGGAGTTCTTCCACTTGTTCTTTGTATTCTGCAGGAATTTCAATTTTCTCCGGATCTTTACCAAGATCGTCTTTGTATTTGTAAGCAACTCGTTCAACCAAGTCGATTACACCAACAAAGTCATTCTCTGCACCGATCGGCAATTGAATTGCCACTGCATTTGCGTTAAGACGCAGGCGCATATCTCTAACTACGTTAAGGAAGTCTGCGCCGATAATGTCCATTTTGTTAACGTATGCGATACGCGGTACTCCATAACGGTCAGCTTGACGCCATACTGTTTCGGATTGCGGCTCTACGCCTTCTTTTGCACTGAATACACCTACGGCCCCGTCCAATACGCGTAGGGAACGTTCAACTTCTACAGTGAAGTCAACGTGACCTGGGGTGTCGATAATATTGATGCGGTAACCATTCCATTGAGCAGTTGTAGCAGCGGATGTAATAGTGATACCGCGCTCTTGTTCTTGCTCCATCCAGTCCATCGTAGCTGCACCTTCGTGCACCTCGCCGATTTTGTGGGTACGGCCTGTGTAGAACAGGATCCGCTCTGTAGTAGTCGTTTTACCAGCATCGATATGCGCCATGATCCCGATATTACGCGTATTTTTCAAGGAGAACTCTCTTGCCATAATTCAGTCTCCCTTCGATTAAGCGAATCCTACCAACGGTAGTGAGCGAATGCTTTGTTCGCTTCAGCCATTTTGTGTGTATCTTCGCGTTTTTTCACGGATGAACCAGTGTTATTGGAAGCATCAATGATTTCTGCTGCCAAACGCTCTTCCATCGTTTTCTCACCGCGGTTACGTGAATAGTTCACGAGCCAACGGAGACCAAGCGATGTACGACGTTCAGGTTTAACTTCGATCGGTACTTGGTAGTTCGAACCGCCGACACGGCGAGCCTTTACTTCAAGTACTGGCATGATGTTCTTAATTGCTGCTTCAAAAACTTCCATAGGGTCTTTGCTCGTACGTTCGTTGATGAGTGTAAACGCATCATACAGAATCGTTTGTGCAGTACCGCGTTTACCATCGATCATGATACGGTTGATCAGACGAGTTACAAGCTTGCTGCTGTAAACCGGATCTGGCAACACGTCACGTTTCGTTACTGGACCTTTGCGTGGCATGTGGAAGTCCCCCTTTCTTTTAGTTTTACATTTTAGGATGAAGCTAACCGCGAACGGCTATGCCTTCATTATTTTTTAACTTTAGGACGTTTTGTTCCGTATTTGGAACGTGCTTGTTTACGGTTGTTAACACCTGCAGTGTCAAGCGCGCCGCGAACGATGTGGTAACGAACACCCGGAAGATCTTTTACCCGGCCGCCGCGTACCAATACTACGCTATGCTCTTGAAGGTTATGACCGATACCGCCGATGTAAGCAGTAACCTCAACGCGGTTCGTCAAACGTACACGCGCATATTTCCGCAAAGCGGAGTTTGGTTTCTTAGGAGTCATAGTGCCTACACGAGTACAAACACCGCGCTTTTGAGGTGAGCTCAGGTTTGTTTCTTCACGTTTCAGTGCATTGAAACCTCTTTGCAAAGCCGGCGATTTCGATTTAACGACTTTCGCTTCACGGCCTTTACGAACGAGTTGGTTAATTGTTGGCATGTTGCATCCCCCTTCCTCACTTAGTAAAGCATTTCAAGACATATTGGCTATTAAGCCCACAGATCCAGGCGGTTCATAAAGAGACAAACGAAAGTTTCTACCTTGTCTTTCAACTTAGTAAAAACGATATTTGCTTTATTCGATTTCCGGAATAACCGCTGCCATCGCTGCCCCAACTTCAATACCGCAGGTTTCCCCAAGGCTCTTCATCGTATCAGACCAGGTGATTGGCACTCCTGCTCGCTCGCAAAGCTGAACAATATTGTTCTTTAGCCGCGGATCTGCATCTTGCGCAACATAGACTGTAGTGGCGAGACGTTTCTCGACCATCTTCGTCGTTTGTTTACTACCTATAATAAATCGCATCAGAACCATCCTTCCAGGTCAACCATTATGACAGGTGCAGAGGTTGTGCGATCAGGCACACTACGACATATTAGCACTTCGCCTAACCGAATGTCAAGCATCTTGCCCATGAATATCGTGTAAATAAATGGGATCCGTGTTTTGCATAGCATGACGGATCAAAGAGCGACTAAACGAATGTGTACGAATACACAGCCGTTCAGCACGCTCTTCGCCTTCACGCTCTAGATCATGCATCTAAGTCAATTATGACTCTACAGGCACGCTCTCTGCTTCTGCTTGTTGCACTTCAGGGCTTAGCACATCATCCATACCGGCAACGTGTACGCTGCGATAACGCTGCATACCTGTACCTGCAGGGATAAGTTTACCGATAATAACGTTCTCTTTGAGACCAAGCAACTGATCGACTTTTCCTTTGATTGCTGCATCCGTCAAGACACGAGTTGTCTCTTGGAAGGAAGCTGCGGACAAGAAGGAATCTGTCTCAAGCGATGCTTTGGTAATACCAAGCAATACCGGTTTCGCAACAGCTGGCTCTTTGCCAGCTAGAATTGCTTCACGGTTATTCGCTTCGTACTCATGGATATCGACGAATGCACCTGGCAATAGCGGTGTGTCGCCTGCTTCAATGATACGGATCTTACGAAGCATTTGCTTTACCATAACTTCGATATGCTTGTCGTTGATTTCTACCCCTTGGTTCCGGTATACGCGCTGAACTTCTTGCAGAATGTAGTTCTGAACGCCACGGATACCTTTGATACGGAGCATATCCTTCGGATCGATCGAGCCGTCTGTCAGTTCATCGCCGGCTTCAATCTGTTTGCCTTTGACGGCACGGATACGCGAACCAAAGGTGACTGTGTATATCTTCGTCTCAGCTTCACCCTGGACTTCGATTTCACGGCGGTCCTTCGTCTCACGGATGTCTTTAATGACACCGTCGATTTCAGAAATGATCGCTTGACCTTTCGGGTTACGCGCTTCGAAGAGCTCCTGGATACGCGGCAAACCTTGCGTGATATCATCGCCGGCAACACCACCGGTATGGAATGTACGCATTGTAAGCTGTGTTCCTGGTTCCCCGATCGATTGCGCTGCGATAATACCGACCGCTTCACCGATTTCAACGAATTTACCTGTTGCCAGGTTACGTCCGTAACAGATTTTACATACGCCATGACGCGCACGGCAGCTGAGTACGGAACGGATTTGCAAGCTTTCAACACCTGCAGCAATTAGTTCCTCCGCTTTATTCGAGTCAATCAGTTGATTGCGGTGAAGAATAACTTCACCCGTTTGCGGATTGCGAACGGTCTCGAAGGAGTAGCGGCCTTCAATACGGTCATACAGGTCTTCGATAACCTCTTTACCGTCTTGAATTTTACTAACTCTAAAGCCTTTATCTGTTCCGCAGTCATCTTCGCGCACGATAACGTCTTGTGCAACGTCAACGAGACGACGAGTCAAGTAACCCGAGTCAGCTGTACGCAGAGCTGTATCGGCAAGACCTTTACGCGCACCGTGCGTCGAGATGAAGTACTCGAGAACTGTCAGACCTTCACGGAAGTTCGATTTGATTGGCAACTCGATGATACGACCTGACGGATTGGCCATCAGACCACGCATACCGCCGAGCTGTGTAATTTGCGATTTGTTACCCCGTGCTTTGGAGTCCACCATGAGCATGATGGAGTTATAACGATCCATCGACTTCATGAGAACATCGGTAATTTGATCTTTCGTCTTACTCCAAATTTCGATAACACGGTCATAACGTTCTTCGTTCGTGATCAAACCGCGACGGTATTGATTCGATACGATCTTTACTTTATCTTCGGACTCTCTCAGGATCTCCTGTTTCTCCGGCGGCACAATAACATCTGATACCGCAACAGTAATACCCGCACGTGTCGAGTATGTGAACCCAAGTTGTTTAATTTGGTCAAGCATTATGGAAGTCCGAGTTGTGTGGTACTGACGGAAACACTCAGCAATGATAAGACCGAGGTATTCCTTGCCGACGCCACCAACAGTTGCCAAGGCATCCATAAACTTCAGTAAATCAGCGCCCTTTTCATGGACAAAATATTTATCCGGAGTTCCGTTCAGCAGGTTCACCTTTGTAGGCTCATTGATGTACGGGAAGTCCGCAGGATAAATTTCGTTGAAAATGACTTTACCGACAGTTGTGCAAATCAGCGCCTTCTGCTGTGCATCGGTAAAGGACGTTTTCTTAAGCACCTTAACTGGAATAAAGATACGTGCGTGCAGCGATACGATACCGCGTTGGTAAGCGGAAATGGCCTCGTTAACGTTAGCAAATACCGAACCTGCACCTAGCGCCTCTTTGTTGTCCATTGTCAGGTAGTAGCTGCCTAGAACCATATCTTGGGAAGGTGTAACGACCGGCTTACCGTCTTTCGGGTTCAAAATGTTACCCGATGCGAGCATCAGCAAACGTGCTTCTGCTTGCGCCTCAGCGGAAAGTGGTACGTGAACGGCCATTTGGTCACCGTCGAAGTCAGCGTTGTATGCTGTACAAACGAGCGGATGAAGTTTAATCGCACGGCCTTCAACAAGAATCGGTTCAAACGCTTGAATACCCAAACGGTGAAGGGTTGGAGCACGGTTCAATAGAACTGGATGCTCCCGAATTACTTCTTCAAGCACATCCCATACTTCAGGGCTCACTCGTTCAACTTTACGTTTCGCACTCTTAATGTTGTGCGCGAGACCTTTGTTGACAAGCTCCTTCATTACGAACGGTTTGAAGAGCTCGAGCGCCATTTCTTTCGGCAAACCACATTGGTACATTTTCAAGCTAGGACCGACAACGATAACGGAACGACCGGAATAGTCAACCCGTTTACCGAGCAAGTTCTGACGGAAACGTCCTTGTTTACCTTTAAGCATATGGCTAAGCGATTTGAGCGGACGGTTACCTGGACCCGTTACCGGGCGGCCACGACGACCGTTATCTATTAATGCATCAACCGCTTCTTGAAGCATACGCTTCTCGTTCTGCACGATAATATCCGGCGCACCGAGATCGAGCAGACGCTTTAGACGGTTGTTACGGTTAATAACACGGCGATACAAGTCATTCAGGTCAGACGTTGCAAAACGACCGCCATCGAGTTGTACCATCGGACGAAGCTCAGGAGGAATAACAGGCAGAACATCAAGAATCATCCATTCCGGCATATTGCCGGAGTTACGGAATGCTTCGATGACTTCAAGACGCTTAATCGCACGGTTACGGCGCTGGCCTTGAGCAGTACGAAGATCTTCTTTCAGTGTTTCAAGCTCACGCTCAACATCAATGTCTTGAAGCAACTTCTTCACTGCTTCAGCACCCATGCCAGCATGGAAGCCATACCCGTATTTCTCACGGTAGCTGCGGTATTCTTTCTCCGAGAGTAGCTGCTTCTTCTCAAGCGGAGTATCTCCTGGATCAGTTACCACATAAGATGCAAAATAGATAATCTCTTCAAGCGAACGAGGAGACATATCAAGCGCAAGCCCCATACGGCTCGGAATTCCTTTGAAGTACCAAATATGAGATACAGGAGCTGCAAGCTCAATGTGACCCATACGCTCACGGCGAACCTTCGCACGTGTTACTTCGACGCCACAACGGTCACAAACGACGCCTTTATAGCGTACACGTTTGTACTTACCGCAATGACATTCCCAGTCTTTCGTCGGCCCGAAAATCTTTTCGCAGAAAAGACCTTCTTTCTCCGGTTTCAAAGTCCTATAGTTGATCGTTTCCGGTTTCTTAACTTCTCCGCGGGACCACGATCGAATTTTATCCGGAGATGCCAATCCAATCTTCATATACTCGAAGTTGTTCACGTCCAACAAGGAGCAACCCTCCTTCGTCCTGGTTCACTTTGTTCTTGCTGCTTACATGTCTTGGCAGCCAGCAGAATGCCTCTATTAGAGAGACTCCCGCCGGCTTGATCCGCCCGTGAAGAAGGATCGACATTGTTTATGACATTAAACAGTAGCACGGCCTATGATTCAGCGCCGACCTCTGTGCCTTCTAGATTGAGGTTGAGCTTGTCAGATGCTCCGTCATCCTCATCATCCATCTCTTTCATTTCGATCTCTTCTTCGTTCTCAGCCAGGATCTTAACATCCATGCCTAAGCTCTGAAGCTCTTTGATCAAAACTTTGAACGATTCAGGCACGCCCGGTTCTGGAACGTTCTCGCCCTTCACGATCGATTCGTACGTTTTGACACGACCGACAACATCATCGGACTTAACTGTCAAAATCTCTTGCAGCGTATATGCGGCGCCATAGGCTTCAAGCGCCCAAACTTCCATCTCCCCGAAACGCTGACCACCGAACTGAGCTTTACCACCCAGCGGCTGTTGCGTAACGAGCGAGTAAGGACCAGTGGAACGAGCATGGATCTTATCATCAACCATGTGCGCCAGTTTGATCATGTACATGACACCAACGGTAACTTCACGCTCGAACGGCTCGCCGGAGCGCCCGTCGTATAGAATTGTTTTACCGTTGCGCTGCATGCCTGCTTCTTCCATAGTGTCGAATACGTCATACTCTCGAGCACCATCGAATACCGGAGTTGCAGAGTGAATACCAAGATGCTTACAAGCCATGCCAAGGTGAACCTCGAGCACTTGACCGATGTTCATACGGGATGGTACGCCTAGCGGGTTAAGAACAACCTCTACAGGCGTGCCGTCTGGCAGGAACGGCATATCTTCTTCCGGAAGGATACGAGCGATGACACCCTTGTTACCATGTCGTCCCGCCATTTTGTCCCCTTCGGAGATCTTACGTTTCTGAGCAATATAGGCACGTACGAGTTGGTTAACGCCTGGTGGCAGCTCGTCACCGTTCTCACGCGTAAATACTTTAACGTCAACGACGATACCGTCAGTACCATGAGGTACACGGAGGCTCGTATCACGAACTTCGCGCGCCTTCTCACCAAAGATTGCATGCAGCAAACGTTCTTCAGCCGTCAGCTCTGTCACGCCTTTAGGCGTTACTTTACCAACGAGAATGTCTCCTGCACTAATCTCAGCACCGACACGGATGATGCCACGCTCGTCAAGGTTGCGGAGCGCCTCTTCACCGACGTTCGGAATGTCGCGTGTAATTTCTTCAGGTCCGAGCTTCGTATCACGCGCTTCAGACTCATATTCCTCAATATGAATCGACGTGTACACGTCCTCTTTAACGAGCTTCTCGCTAAGTAGAATCGCATCCTCGTAGTTGTAGCCTTCCCACGTCATGAACGCAACAACAACGTTACGTCCGAGCGCCAATTCGCCCATTTCTGTAGAAGGACCGTCAGCAAGGATATCGCCTTTCTTAACGATGTCGCCTTTATGGCAAAGCGGACGTTGGTTGATACATGTACCTTGGTTCGAACGCATGAACTTATGCAGCTTCGACTTCACAAGGTCGCCTGTAACCGGCTTGCCATCTACCATTTCAACACGACGCAGCCAAATCTCGTTAGCAGATACGCGTTCAATGACGCCATCATACTTAGCAACGATACATACGCCGGAATCTTTCGCAGACTTATGCTCCATTCCTGTGCCGACTAGCGGCGATTTCGGAATAAGAAGCGGTACAGCCTGACGTTGCATGTTGGAACCCATGAGCGCACGGTTGGAGTCATCGTTCTCGAGGAACGGAATGAGCGCCGTCGCGACGGATACAACCTGTTTCGGCGATACGTCCATGTAGTCAACGCGTTCGGTTGGCATAGTCAAAATATTGTCCGCCTGCTTGTTGTAACGAACGATAACCGCATCATCTATGAATTTACCTTCGCCGGTAAGCTTCGCATTCGCTTGCGCGATAACGTAGTTATCCTCTTCGTCAGCAGTCAGGTATGCAATTTGCTCCGTTACTATAGCCAGCTTAGGATCAACCCAGCGGTATGGGGCTTCAATAAAGCCATATTCATTAATACGCGCAAATGTCGACAAAGAGTTGATCAGACCGATGTTCGGCCCCTCTGGCGTCTCGATCGGACACATACGGCCATAGTGAGAGTTATGAACGTCACGAACCTCAAAGCCCGCACGCTCACGAGTCAAACCGCCCGGTCCGAGTGCGGACAGACGACGTTTGTGCGTAAGTTCAGCAAGCGGGTTCGTTTGATCCATAAATTGCGACAATTGTGAGGATCCGAAGAACTCTTTAATCGAAGCAATAACAGGTCGAATGTTTATGAGCGCCTGAGGCGTAATTGCATTCGCATCCTGAATGGACATCCGCTCACGAACAACACGCTCCATACGGGACAAACCGATACGGAACTGGTTCTGGAGCAGTTCGCCAACGGAACGCAAACGACGGTTACCCAAGTGGTCGATATCATCTGTACTACCAACGCCATGAAGCAAGTCAATGAAGTAGTTGATAGATGAGATAATATCAGCAGGCGTAACATGCTTAACTGCTTTGTCAATAATGCCATTCGCAATAACTTTGATCACTTTACTATCATCCAGTGGAGAGTGTACGCTGATCGTTTGCAATGGAATGCTATCAGCATCAAGCACACCGTTCGCAACGTGATAGGTTTTGAAACCTACGTTGTTCTCCAAATGCGGAATGAGTTCATCCAGCAAACGACGGTCAATCATTTGACCAGCTTCAGCGAGAATCTCTCCCGTAGCCGGATCAACTAATGTTTCAGCCAATCGTTGGTTGAACAAACGATTCTTGATGTGAAGCTTCTTATTAATCTTGTAACGTCCTACGTTAGCAAGATCATAACGCTTTGGATCAAAGAAACGAGCTACTAGCAAGCTCTTAGCGTTATCCAACGTCGGTGGCTCACCTGGACGAAGTCTTTCGTAAATCTCGATAAGCGCTTTTTCCGTGGAATCGGTGTTATCCTTATCCAGCGTGTTGCGGATATATTCGTCATGGCCCAGCAATTCTAAAATTTCAGCATCTGTTCCAAAACCAAGCGCGCGAAGAAGAACCGTCACTGGAATTTTACGAGTACGATCGATACGGACATAGATGATGTCCTTCGCATCAGTCTCAAGTTCCAGCCAAGCACCACGGTTCGGAATCACAGTTGCTGTATAGTTTTTCTTGCCGTTTTTGTCCACTTTCGTACTAAAGTACACGCTAGGTGAACGAACCAATTGGCTGACGATAACACGTTCCGCTCCATTGATAATGAATGTGCCCGTTTCGGTCATCAGCGGGAAATCGCCCATGAACACTTCTTGCTCTTTCACTTCGCCGGTTTCTTTGTTAATGAGCCGCACTTTCACACGCAGCGGAGCTGCGTAAGTAACGTCGCGTTCCTTCGACTCATCGACAGAGTACTTAGGCTCACCAAGTGAATAATCGATGAACTCAAGCATCAAATTACCTGTAAAATCCTGAATCGGCGAGATATCTTGGAAAAGCTCAAGCAAATCCTTCTCCAAAAACTTCTCGTACGATTTTTGTTGGATTTCAATCAGGTTCGGAACTTCGAGCACCTCGCGGATGCGGGCATAGCTTCTACGTGTGCGACGCCCATACTGAACAAGTTGTCCTGCCAACTTAACCTCACCCCTCATGTCTGCTTCACAGAAAGTGAACAATGACCTTGTATAAACAAGCTTAAACAGTTCGCTGTTACTACTCGCTCATGAATTTGAATCATTCACTCACAAGCAAGAAATCTCGAACGTTTCACATTGTTAAAATCAGCTTTGCACCTTTAAGCAAAATACTGATTCAAATAAAGAAAAGCCCTTATCGAGAGTTCGAAAGAAGAGCATACCTCTGTCAGTCATACCTTTACAGCATAGACCGTAAAAGTCTCATATCAAGTAATTTTGACCCAAAATGTAAACATTATACGTCAAATGCGCGTATTCTATACGTTAAAATACCGCTTGACATTTTAGTTCACTAAAGACATTGTACCCATTTTAATACTGACATTTTATAATGATATCACATTAGAAAAGTCAAGTCAACAAAATGTTCATTTATATCCTAGTCTTCTTTCATCGACCTAAATATACGATATCCCTTGTCCTTGGTTACTTCTTCAACATTACCAAATATCGCTTCGAGCTTGGCTTCAGCGGATGGCGCACCTTGCTTCTTCTGAATAACTACCCACATTGCACCGCCCGGAGCTAGTAACTTCGCACCTTCTTCAAAGATACGGTGGACAATTTCTTTACCCGCCCGAATTGGAGGATTCGTTATGATTGTATCGAAGGAACGGTCTTGCACACTCTCATAGATATCGCTTTGTAGCGCAATTGCATTCGTAACGCCGTTCAGCTTCGCGTTCTCATTCGCAAGTCCGACTGCACGCTCATTGATATCAATCATCGTTACTTTACCTTCACTCGCAAGCTTCGCCGCTGTAATCCCAATCGGCCCGTAACCACAGCCAACGTCCAGTACATTCGCCTGCTCACCTAGCTCAAGCGCTTCAAGCAGCACTCTACTGCCATAATCAATGCCCGTCTTCGAGAATACGCCGGCATCCGTCATGAATTTCAGCTTATAACCACGGATTTCCGTCTCTAGCTGATGGCGATCATGCACTGTACTTGGTTTATGCGTATAATAATGGTCTGCCACGAAAGCTTCCTCCTTCAACAGAACAGTCCTATAAATTAAGGAAACCCCTTGAAGCAAGAGCTCCAAGGGGTTCGCCGCTATTAAGCGGATTATTACTTAACTTCTACGGAAGCGCCTGCTTCTTCAAGCTTAGCTTTAACAGCATCAGCGTCTTCTTTGGATACTCTTTCTTTAACAGCTTTAGGAGCGCCGTCAACAAGGTCTTTCGCTTCTTTCAGGCCAAGACCTGTGATTTCGCGAACTGCTTTGATAACGTTGATTTTGGAAGCACCAGCGTTGTTCAAGATTACGTCGAACTCAGTTTGCTCTTCGACTACAGCTGCTGCTGCACCTGCTGCTGCAACTGGTGCTGCAGCAGTTACGCCGAATTCTTCTTCGATTGCTTTAACCAGGTCGTTCAGTTCGAGTACGTTCATGCCTTTGATGGCTTCCAAGATTTGCTCTTTACTCATGAGATAAACCTCCAATAATTTGTTTTGTTTTTGTTATTAAATTCCGGCTTGCCGGATAGGAAATTAAGCTTCTTGTTTCTCTGCAACAGCTTTAACCGCAAGGGCGAAGTTGCGCATTGGTGCTTGAAGCACGCTGAGGAGCATGGAGAGCAAACCTTCGCGGGAAGGCAGATCTGCCAATGCTTTAATTTCTTCTGCGTTGAATACTTGACCTGCGATAACGCCGCCTTTAAGTTTCAGTGCGTCGTTCTTCTTAGCGAAATCAGCCAAGATTTTAGCAGGAGCAACAGCATCATCTTTACTGAACGCGATTGCTGTAGGACCAGCAAGAGCGGCATCCAGCTCAGAAAGTTCTGCGTTAGCAGTTGCACGACGAACCAAGGAGTTCTTCAACACTTGGAACTCAACGTTCGCTGCGCGCAATTGCTTACGAAGCTCAGTTACTTGAGCAACGTTAAGACCACGGTAATCAGCAACAACTGTAGCGGAGCTCTCACGAAGTTTCGTTGTGATTTCTGCAACAGCAGCCTCTTTACCTTGAATGATATTTGCGTTAGCCAAAATGTACACCTCCCGTTATGTTATCAACATCCCGATTGAAAGCAGCGGAGTCCTTTCCAGTCGGTGCATGAGAAAGGCCCCCGCAGACAGTGCGAAGGCCATGATGGTCCGTAAATCGCACCTGCCAAAGCAGGCAGCGAACAAACACGTTTATCATAACACCTCGGTAGGGAATTAAGCCGCGCAGGCACCTACTGTCTTCGGTATGCATATTCGAATTTCAAAGTTGCGTTTTCTCTTAACGGAATTCAGCTGCGTTAACACGCGCGCCAGGACCCATTGTCGAGGAAACCGCAATGTTTTTCAGGTAAACCCCTTTAGCTGCAGCCGGCTTAGCACGGTTCAGCGCATCCACCAACGATTTCAAGTTCTCGTTCAGCTTCTCAGCATCGAACGATACTTTACCGATTGGTGCGTGGATTTGACCTGCACGGTCAAGACGGTATTCAATCTTACCAGCCTTGATCTCTTGAACGGCTTTCGTAACGTCAAACGTTACTGTACCCGCTTTAGGGTTAGGCATAAGACCTTTACCGCCGAGGATACGACCGAGTTTACCAACTTCAGCCATCATGTCCGGAGTTGCAACGCAAACGTCGAACTCAAACCAGCCTTGTTGGATTTTTGCGATTACGTCAGCATCGCCAACATAATCTGCGCCAGCTGCTTCTGCTTCTTTAGCTTTATCGCCTTTAGCAAAAACGAGTACGCGCTTTGTTTTACCAGTGCCGTGAGGAAGCACAACTACGCCACGAACAGCTTGGTCTTGTTTCTTAGGGTCTACACCCAAACGAACTGCTACTTCAACAGTTTCGTCGAACTTTGCAGTCGAAGCTTTCTGAACGAGTTCAATAGCTTCAAGAGCTTCGTAGGTAGCTTCGGAATCAATCAGTTTTGCAGCTTCAAGATATTTTTTACCGTGTTTAGCCATTAAAAATTCTCCTCCTTGTGTGGTAGTAGCGGAAAATACTCCATGCGAAATGGAGATCCTCCCACCTAAGCGAAAACAAGTTCCGCCTAGTCAGACAACGCCATCTGGCGTGTCCTAGTTGTTGCTCATGCGAATTAGTCTTCGATGACAACGCCCATGCTGCGCGCTGTACCTTCAACCATGCGCATTGCTGCTTCTACAGAAGCTGCGTTGAGATCAGGCATTTTTTGCTCAGCGATCTCACGAACGACCGAACGCTTAACTGTAGCTACTTTTTTCTTGTTAGGCTCGCCGGAACCCTTAGCAATCTTAGCAGCAACGCGAAGAAGTACTGCAGCCGGTGGAGTCTTCGTTTCGAAAGTGAAAGAACGATCCTCGAATACTGTAATTACAACCGGGATAATAAGACCCGCTTGATCAGCTGTACGAGCATTGAACTCTTTACAGAACGCCATGATGTTTACGCCTGCTTGACCTAGTGCTGGGCCGATCGGCGGAGCCGGATTCGCTTTACCAGCTGGAACTTGCAGTTTAACCAACTTGATGACCTTTTTTGCCATGATGAACACCTCCTTGCCGTAATAATCACATGTTTGCACTAACGTTTCATCGCCGCAAGGCGATCACGTTAGGCTTGGCAGGTCTATTAAACCTTCTCTACTTGACCGTAGTCAAGCTCAACCGGAGTTTCTCTGCCGAACATGTTGACATGCACCTTCAGCTTGCTCTTGTCGAGCAGAATTTCTTCCACTGTTCCGACAAAATTAGCGAACGGCCCGACTTTAACACGTACCGTCTCCTTCAGATCGAATTCGATCTTCGGTTTAGGTTCTTCCATACCCATATGTTTCAAAATCTGCTCCACTTCATCAGGCAAAAGTGGGGTAGGTTTCGAACCTGAGCCAGTCGAACCGACAAATCCGGTTACGCCGGGAGTGTTGCGAACGACATACCAGGAATCATCCGTCTGAACCATTTCGACGAGGACATAACCAGGGTAAACTTTACGCATGACGATCTTTTTCTTACCGTCCTTGTTTACAACCTCTTCCTCCATCGGTACAAGCACACGGAAGATCTTATCTTCCATGCCCATGGATTCAACACGTTTCTCCAAATTCGCTTTTACTTTGTTCTCATACCCAGAATAGGTGTGAACAACATACCATCTTTTCTCCATCGTTTCCATCTCAAGCCACCCTTGGACCCTTCTTAAACAATCAGTTCAACCAATGCGGAAATCCCGATGTCAAGAACCCAGAAGTAAATTGTCACTGCTACAATCGTAAAGAAAACTACGAGCGTATAGCTTGTCAATTCCTTGCGGCTTGGCCAGCGGACCTTCTTCAGTTCCGCGAAGCTGTCGGTTAAGAAGGAAAAAGTCGACCCGAAGCTCTGCTTCAGTTTAGCTAAAAATGCCACGTCCACACCTCCAAATTGACCTATCGAGTTTCGCGATGAGGAGTATGCTCGTTACAATACTTGCAAAACTTCTTCATCTCAATACGGTCAGGGTGATTCCGTTTGTTCTTGCTCGAAGCATAGTTTCTTTGTTTGCAGTTTGTGCAAGCCAACGTAATTATTACCCGCATTGCTGACACCTCCCGAACTTACCATAAATAAATAAATGTGATGCATGTATGTGAATCTAGCCTGATTCAGAACCCATAATAAAAAAAGACCTATTTAGGGCTACCAAAACACTTTATCACAAGCAATATTCAGTGTCAACGGAAAACTGTTCCTGTACACTGGTATATCACTCACTTGCCGTTCACATAAGAGACATAGACGACAGAGCAAATAAGACGAACATTTCCATTTCCGCAATTGACAGTATTGTCAACGGAGAGGCACTTCAAACCGTGAAATACCCTCCCATTAAAAAAAGAGCCTCGGCGGCTCCCTATTTAAGTCGGTTAGCTTCCAATATCTCGCAGCTCGAGGTAACGTTCTAACTTCCGTTTCACACGTTGCAGCGCGTTATCGATGGACTTCACATGGCGATCGAGATCGACAGCAATTTCTTGATAGGATCTCCCGTCAAGATAAAGCATGAGCACCTTACGTTCAAGATCACTCAGAATCTCCGACATCTTATCTTCAAGACCAATGAATTCCTCTTGATTGATGATCAATTCTTCCGGATCCGACACTCTAGTCCCGCAGATAACATCAAGCAACGTACGGTCAGAGTCCTCGTCGTAGATCGGCTTATCGAGCGAAACATACGAATTCAGTGGAATATGCTTCTGGCGTGTGGCGGTCTTAATTGCCGTAATAATCTGCCTTGTAATGCACAATTCAGCAAACGCCTTGAAAGAAGCAAGCTTATCCCCTTTAAAATCGCGAATCGCCTTGTAAAGACCAATCATACCTTCTTGGACGATATCCTCGCGGTCGGCCCCGATCAAGAAATAGGATCGCGCTTTAGCCCGGACAAAGTTCTTATATTTGTTTATTAAATATTCAAGAGCTTCGCTATCACCCTCGCGAACCGTCTCTACAATGTCTTCGTCCGTTCTGCAGTCATAGTCCAGCGTTTTCCATTCTCTGAGGTCGATGCTCACGAACAATCCCTCCGGCTCGAAAGGCGTACAATGCCCTTAACTTTCAGTAGCATAATCTATATACCGGCGCACATTTGTTAATCATATTAAGAGCATGCAGCAAACCTGGAAAAATCAATCTAGCACTAGTATCCACGATGAGAAACATAGACTCAGTATACATTATGTAACCTAATTCAGTCAATGATAACGGCGCCTCGCGGCTGTTTATTATCTAGCAAATCTGGAATATCACACCGAATCTTAGATGTTTCGTTAACTGAAATTAACACCTTGATTACACCAGCTATACACTACAATTCGCCTCGACGCATCTTTTCCAGTTTCATCCGGACATCCATCTTCAAGTTGCTGTCGAGCTCATTCCTCACGTTAGTCTTCTGCTCAACTTTATGTTGAATCGCTTTGCGGCTCTGCTTGATCTCAGTCAGCAGCTCCCTTGCAGATTTACGAAGAGCGCCTTTGCCGAATATGACATGCTGCTCAATCATATCTGACGTAGCAACATGGATATTACGGCTTCGTTGCGCCATTTCCGATGCAAACCGCTCAATGCAAGCATCGGCTGTTTCCTTCTCCTTCGTAAAAACGACCGTCAGCCTGCGCTGCTTGAAGGTTTTACCGATGCCTGGAACTTGATGCGCGTCAAACACGACAATAACCGTCATGCCCGTAAAACCTTGATAGTCAGCGAGCATCTCCAACAGCCGGTCGCGCGCATCCTCGAAGTCCTTGTCCCGCAAAGCGGCAAGCTCCGGCCAGGCGCCGATCATATTGTACCCGTCGACAAGCAGCACATCGTCCCGCCGTTTCATCGGTTAGCGGTTAAGGCGCTGACGCAACACTTCGTACATAAGCACTCCCGCAGCAACGGAAGCATTGAGCGAATTGAGCTGTCCGTTCATCGGCAGCTTGATTAGAAAATCACACTTATCGCGAATTAATCGGCCGATACCCTTCGCCTCGTTGCCGATGACGATTGCAAGCGGCATATCGAACTTGGTCGATGAGGAGTATACGTCCTGCTTCGCGCCAACATCCGCTCCTGCCACCCAGATACCCGCTTCCTTCAGCTTATCAATCGTTTGCGCCATATTCGTAATACGCGCAACTGGAATGTACTCAACCGCACCGGCCGATGTTTTGGACACCGTTGCCGTTAATGACGCCGAGCGGCGCTTCGGAATAATAACACCATGAACCCCTGTGCATTCAGCCGTCCGCAAAATAGAACCGAGGTTGTGTGGATCTTCAATCTCATCCAGCAGCAGGAAGAACGGCTGCTCCCCGCTTTCTTTCGCCCGCGCCAGTAGCTCATCTACCTCGTAATAGCGGTGTGCCGCCGCTTGAGCGACGACGCCTTGATGCGGTACGCCTTCGACCATCTGGTCCAGCTTGCGCTTATCGACCACCTGAACGATGATCCCTGCTTTCTTCGCCTCCATCATGATCGGCTGCGCATTCTTCTGCGCTTGCTCCGCGATCCAGATCTTATTGATGTCGCGACCGGAGCGCAGCGCCTCCATAACCGGATGTTTCCCTGCAATCCATTCTTGTGATTCTTGTGATTCTTGTGATTCATCTTGTGTGCTCATGCTGATGCTGAACCTCCTCTTCTGATGTCTATTTGTTAAGTCTGCTCGTTTGTATCTTCACGTTCTTCGGGAGCTTCATCGAATGCAATCGCCATTAGCTCACGTATACGCGCAATTTGCTTCCCATAATAGAGATAGCCGATCAAGCACTCCAGCGCCGTTGCTTGCTGATAATGCGCCGGGTCGGCGTTTTTTGGCGCCGTACCCGACTTGGCATTGCGTCCCCTGCGCACAATGTCCGCTTCAGCTTCTGTTAAGTGAGGCTGCCACTTCTCCAACAGCATGCACTGCGCCTTCGCTGAAACGAACTGTGTAGCCTGCCGGTGCAGATGGTTCGGCTTATGATTTGGTAACGAAATCAAGTATTGTCGGACGAGCACTTCAAATACGGCGTCTCCGATATAAGCGAGAACGATCGGATTCAACAGATTGATCGGCTTCGTCGGGATATGAAACAACAGGCTATCTGATGCGAGATCGTCGATATTCATCCGCTCGTTCATCATTTGCGCCGCCAACGGATGCCCTGCGACGTATCTTCCAGCACGATACCAAGCGCCGACAATTGGTCACGGATCTCGTCAGCCCGCTTCCAATCCTTGTTCGTCCGAGCTTCGGTCCGCTGTACGATAAGTGCGTCGATATCCGCATCCAGCAGTTCATCCTCCGTATTGAGCAGACCAAGGACGCGGTTAAACGCTTCGAACGCTTCGAGCAGCAAGTTTAGTGCGGCCTCAGATACGACCGGCCGTTGCAGATACAGGTTTGCTTCACTAACGAGATCGAACAGTGCCGTAATCCCATCAGGCGTGTTGAAGTCGTCGTCCATCTTCGCATTAAACTGCGCTTTGATTTCGCCAATTCGCGCTTCCAATGCTGGAACAGATTCATCCGCCTCACTGACAGCGATAGACAGGCGGTGCTTCAGATTGGTAACTGAGTTCACGATCCGCTCCACGCTATTCTCCGCTTGTGCAATCGTCTCATCGCTGAAGTTCAGTGGACTTCTATAATGCGCGGATAGCATGAAGTAGCGAATAACCTCCGGCTTGATTCGCTTCAGAATTTCCTGAACCGTAATACCGTTGCTGAGCGACTTGGACATTTTCTCATTGTTAATGTTGATGAAGCCGTTATGCATCCAGTAGTTAGCAAGTGGTTTGCCGGTAACTGCCTCGGACTGTGCAATCTCGCACTCATGATGCGGGAACTGCAAGTCATGGCCGCCGCCGTGAATGTCGAGCGTATCACCCAGATATTTGCGCGCCATTGCCGAGCATTCTATGTGCCAGCCCGGACGGCCTGCACCCCACGGACTATCCCACTTGATTTCGCCTGGCTTCGCAGCCTTCCACAGTACAAAGTCTTGACCGCTTTCTTTGCGTTCATCCACGCCGATGCGGATACCGAGCTGCAGCTCCTCCAAGTTCTGATGTGACAGCTTGCCGTAATCAGCAAATGTGCTAGTGCGATAGTAGACATCTCCACCACTCTCGTACGCGTGACCGCGATCCACAAGCTCAGCTATGAACGCGATAATCTCTTCAATGTGATCCGTAACGCGTGGATTCAGCGATGCTTTATTAATGCGGAGACCTTCAATGTTCTCCTTAAACGCCTCAATGAATCGCTCTGCTACCTCCGGCACCGTCGTACCGAGCTGCTCCGCCTTGCGGATCAGCTTATCATCCACGTCCGTGAAATTCACGACGTATGTCACCTCATAGCCAATCGACTCCAAGTAGCGGCGCACCACATCGAAGAAAATGGCAGGACGCGCGTTGCCGATATGGATATAGTCGTATACGGTCGGTCCGCACACATACATTTTGACTTTGCCCGGCTCAAGCGGGATAAAGTCTTCTTTTTCCCGTGACAGGGTATTATAAATTCGCAGGCTCATTTTCTCGTTTCTCCTCACGATGTTTGCGTTTCTCTTGCTCAAGCTCAAACCGCAGCTCCGACACTTCCTTCTGCATCGCCCTAAGCATCTCAATAACAGGATCCGGCAGCTGCGTATGATCTAACCGATCACTGACGCGCGCGCCATTGCGCTTCACAATTCGTCCCGGAATGCCGACTACCGTACTATTCGGCGGCACCTCGCGCAGAACGACAGAATTGGCGCCTATATTCACATTGTCCCCAACCTTGAAGGAGCCTAGAACTTTCGCCCCCGAAGCAATAACGACATTGTTACCAATCGTTGGATGCCGTTTCCCCTTCTCCTTGCCCGTACCGCCGAGCGTTACGCCTTGATAAATAACGACGTTGTCGCCGATTTCACACGTCTCCCCGATGACGATACCCATCCCGTGGTCGATAAAGAGTTTCGATCCAATGGTCGCGCCAGGATGAATCTCAATGCCTGTGAAGAACCGGCTCGTTTGTGATATGAGGCGGGCAATGGTGAACCAATTACGCTTGTAAAATGCATGCGCAATACGGTGTGCCCAGATCGCGTGGAGGCCTGAATACGTGAAGATGATCTCAAGCTTATTCCGGGCGGCTGGATCGTTCTCAAGAATCGTTTCTATGTCGGTTCTAAAATTTCGAATCACGGGCCGAGTCCTCCTCTCAGACATGGTAAACAAAAAAGCCTCCGCAGCCAATTGGCTGCAGAGGCGTGTATACGCGGTTCCACTCTGCATCGGAAATGATTGCTGCTATACACATGTATGCAGTCAACCATTCTCGTCTCATAAGTCCGTAACGAGGACCAAACGTCACCACCCACCCTGCCGATAACGACAGTTCGGAGGCGCGGCTCCCAGGCGCAATGTCTATTCCGAGGAATGAGCAACTCCCAGCCATCAAGCCGTATCCGAATCATAACTAACATGCTCCAGCTCCGTTTGAAGGTCGCCCTCTCTGACAATTCCCAATTGAAATAAACGATCCTGTTCCAAGCCTTATACGTGTGTGTCTGCCTGACAGAAATTAAAGTACCTCAAGTATAGCTTAGCGCCCGAGAACTGGCAAGTAGGACATGCGCCTAAGGCCAGGTCCCGCTTCCTCGCTTAAGCTAAACGACCTTGCAACCGCTGCTCGACTTTCGCCCGGCCAAGCAAAGCGATCGATTGATTCAAATCCGGACCATGCGTCTGGCCAGTGAGAGCAGCTCGAATCGGCATGAACAGCTGTTTGCCTTTGAAGCCGGTCGATGTCTGGACCGCTTTAATCGCTGCTTTAATACCGTCTACATTGAATGCTTCAAGCGCCTTCACTTGCTCAAGGAACGCCTGCAGTACAACAGGCATTTGCTCCTCTGAGAGAACCGTCACCGCTTCTTCCTCATCGGCAGTTTCTGCGCTGAAGAACAGCTCAGTTAACGGTACGATATCTGCTGCAAAGCGGAGCTTATCTTGATAAAGCGCAACGAGGTCGCCGACCCAAGCGCGGTCTTCCGCACTCAGCTCAGAAGGCAGGCGGCCCGCTCCCTGCAGATGTGGCACGCACATATCGACGACACGCGGTAGCTCGGTCTTCTTCATGTACTCGTTGTTCATCCAGCTCAGCTTGTTCGTGTCGAACAAGGCTGGGCTCTTGCTAAGACGGCTCGCGTCGAACGCCTCAATCAATTCCTCACGAGTGAATATCTCCTGCTCACCTTCCGGTGACCAGCCAAGAAGCGTAATGAAGTTGAAAATGGCTTCCGGCAGGTAGCCAAGCTTATCGTATTGTTCAATGAACTGGATAATGGACTCATCGCGTTTGCTGAGCTTCTTCCGGGACTCACTCACAATCAGCGTCATATGGCCGAATACCGGCGTCTCCCAGCCAAACGCTTCATAGATCATGAGCTGACGCGGCGTGTTGGAGATATGGTCTTCGCCGCGCAGCACGTGGCTGATCGCCATCAGGTGATCATCGAGCGCTACCGCAAAGTTATACGTCGGAATGCCATCCTTCTTCACGATAACGAAATCGCCGATGCCATCCGATTCAAAGCTAATTTGACCTTTCACAAGGTCGTTGAACGTATACAGCTTACCTTCAGGCACACGGAAACGGATGCTTGGAATACGGCCTTCTGCTTCGAATGCAGTACGTTGCTCATCCGTCAGGCTGCGGTGCTTGCCCGAATAACGAGGCATTTCGCCGCGCGCTGTCTGCTCTTCCCGCTCCTGCTCCAGCTCTTCTTCTGTACAGTAGCACTTATAAGCAAGGCCTTTGTCCAGCAGCTCCTGCCAATACTCTTTATAAATATCAAGCCGCTCCGTCTGGCGGTACGGACCGTAGCCGCCGCCGATATCAACGCTCTCATCCCAGTCGATGCCGAGCCACTTGAGGTAGGTCAGCTGACTCTCTTCGCCGCCCGCCACGTTGCGCTTCACGTCTGTATCTTCAATTCGAATGATGAATTTGCCGCCTAAGTTGCGTGCAAACAAATAATTAAATAAGGCCGTTCTGGCATTGCCGATATGTAAATGCCCTGTCGGTGACGGTGCATACCGCACTCTGATTGGTTGTGACATAATGGTCAAGCTCCTCCCGTCATTCTAATCATATTGCAGAATCATAGCACAACTTTTACAAGGCAGACAACAGACTGTGCGGCAATCCCTTCGCCGCGTCCCGTAAAGCCGAGCCACTCGGTTGTCGTTGCCTTCACATTCACTTGGTAGCTATCTTCCGCCTCCAATGCGCCTGCGATAATCTCGACCATTTGCGGGATATGCGGAGCCATCTTCGGCTTCTGCGCAATAATCGTTGCATCGACGTTGCCGAGCTTATACCCCCGCTCCTTCACGAGCTTCCAAATATGCTGCAGCAGCTTCAAGCTGTCCGCGTCTTTAAAGGCCGGATCCGTATCTGGAAAATGTTTGCCGATATCACCGAGCCCTAGCGCTCCAAGCACCGCATCGCTAATTGCGTGCAGCAGCACGTCCGCATCGGAATGGCCGAGCAGCCCCTTCTCATAGGGAATCGTCACGCCGCCGATAATGCATGGACGATCCTCCACCAATTGATGCACATCAAAACCTTGTCCTACTCGAATCATTTCTCTTTATCCCCTCTCCTGCTCCCGGCTTGCAAGCAGAAACTCTGCGTAAGGCAAGTCCTCAGGCGTTGTAATCTTAATGTTCGTATACTCCCCTTCAGCGACGGATACTTGAACGCCTAGACGCTCAACCGCCATCGCGTCGTCCGTGCCGAGAAACTGATCTCGAGCCGCCTGCGTAAGCGCCTGCAGAAGCAAGGAACGACGAAAAGCTTGCGGCGTTTGAATCGCCCACAAGCTTCGCCGGTCCGGTGTCGCGGTAATGACGCCGGTCTCATTCACTTGCTTAATTGTATCTTTAACGGGCACAGCCAGTACAGCCGCCTCCGTCTCTTCCGCCTTCACCATACATCTGCGTACGGCTTCAGCCGTCACAAGCGGTCGAACACCGTCATGGACCATCACCCATTCGATATCGCTGCCGAGTGCCTGTATGCCAATTGTTACGGAATGCTGACGTTCGCTGCCGCCTGCAAGCACCGATTTTACTTTATGCAGACCATAGCTTTCGACGACCTGCTCACAGCGGGCTGTATCTTCCTTGCCCACAACGAGCACTACTTCTGCAATATCGTCCATCGCTTGGAATCGTTCAAGGGTATGTACAAGGATCGGCTTGTCCTGCAAGAGCAAATATTGCTTGCTCGTAGACGTTCCCATTCTCGTACCTCGGCCCGCCGCCACAACGACGACACCCCATTTTGCACCTGCTGCTTCCATGCCCTTCAACCGCCCTCGCGTATATAGGTTCGTTCAAGCTACATACGGATTGCTCTTAGTAGCCTATCCCCTATCATACCGCTTTAGAGCGCTTTTTCCAACAGCTTCGGCTTTGCGAAAATCATCCGGCCCGCAGACGTTTGCAGCACGCTCGTAACGAGAACCTCCATCGTCGTTCCGATGTAATCCCGTCCGCCTTCAACGACAATCATCGTGCCATCATCCAGATAGGCGACGCCTTGTCCATGCTCCTTGCCATCTTTGATCACCTGCACGACGATCTCTTCACCTGGGAGAACAACTGGCTTCACTGCATTAGCGAGATCGTTAATATTGAGTACAGATACGCCTTGCAGCTCGCACACCTTATTCAAGTTGAAGTCGTTCGTCACCACTTTGCCGTGCAGCACTTTCGCCAGCTTCACCAGCTTGCTATCGACTTCGCCCTCTTCCGCTTCACCTTCATAGATGAGGACCTTCACATCGAGCTCTTTCTGGATTTTGTTGAGGATATCAAGTCCTCTGCGACCTCGATTGCGCTTGAGCAAGTCCGATGAATCGGCAATATGCTGCAGCTCTTCCAGCACGAACTCCGGAATGACCAGTGTGCCTTCAATGAATCCAGTCTTGCAAATATCGGCGATTCGGCCATCGATAATGACGCTCGTATCGAGAATTTTATGCTCCTCGTAGCTGCTCTCCTCATCCACCCGTACCTGCGCATTCGTGCGCTCGGAAATCGATTTGAACATAGATGCCAGTTCGACCTGTTTACTAAGTCCCACTCGCATTCCGATATAGCCAAGAAGAATTGTCAATGCGATCGGAACAAAGATGCCCGCGCCGGTCAAGCTAGACAGTGCCGGATAAATAAGGGCCGATAACGCCAGACCGCCAAGCAGACCACCACCGCCGGACAACAGTTCGCCTGTCGGCATCGCCGAAGCCCGCTCCGCCCCTTGCTGCATCCATCTCAAGATTGGGCCTGCCAAAACCGTTGCTGCCGCAAAGCCGCATATCGCGCCAATGCCGACGTTCATGTAGTAGCCGCCTGAATGCTGCATAATACCATTTGTTGATTCCATAAAGCTCATGCTCCCATTCAAAGAGCCGTACATTTGAGCACCTAGAAATCCGCCGAACAAAAAACCCATTAATTGAATCATTCGCTTCATCATATAAATCCACCTCCACTAACAATTATGTGCCAATTATTGTCACGCTAATCGCCCGCGCTCCCAATCCATTAGAAATTATTAACTTAGCCCATAAATCGGACAAAATCGTATAAATCGGTTTTGAAAAGAGAGCCGAGGAGGCTTATAATAAAAGTAAAGCAATCCCAATCCTGAAATGAGGTGGTACCCGATGAACGCACCAACATTGGAGCAGTTTCAGAAGCAAGTTTCGGAGCTGCTGCTGCGACACCGCAGCTTGCTAGACGTCATGTCAAAGTACGGCCAATCCGGCACTTCCGTGAATCGCGCGGTAGCGAAGGCTGTTACAGAATGCGGATGTATTGAATTAAACGCGCGGAAGCAGCAGTTTGCAGACGACTTTAATCTCGAGCAGGCCAAGACCAAACTTCACCATCACATTTCAGGCGATCTTTGCGAGCACTGCAAGGAAGCCATTCAAACCGAGCTTGGACGCAATATGTTCTATATGTCCGCTATGTGTAATTTACTCGACATTCAGCTTGCCGACGTCATTGACCGGGAATCTGATAAATGCAGCACGCTTGGGCTATTTAACTTAACGTAACGTAAATCATCTTCATAACAAAAACCGCCTCGTCAATCCGGTTTCGGATTTGACAAGGCGGTTATTTTTGTTTAAGCACATGAATTATGCACTATGTTCGCTATGAACAGCTTCCTCTTGAAGCTGATTTTCCAGCATTCTCTTCCGTTTCCGGCTGGGGAGACGGCGATCAACGTTTTTTTTTAAGCCATAGAGCGCGTATATCACGAGCGGGATGAAAATGATCTTCGATAGATGGTGTGGGAACAGAATACCGAGCACAACAGCAACTGCTACGACGATCGGCACGACCCATATGGCATTCTTCGGAATGCCCACTTTCTTAAAGTTCGGATAACGAACTGTGCTCACCATTAAGAACGAGAGAACGAGTGTACTGATCATTAGAACGGAAACGGTAATATCTTTGTGGAACAGGGCAAGTGTTGCGAGCACACCGCCTGCTGCCGGAATCGGCAAGCCGATAAAGTAACCTGGCATTCCGGAAACAACATTGAACCTCGCGAGCCGCAGCGCTCCACAGATCGGGAACAGTGCTGTAATAATCCACGCCGGAGCTGGATTAAGCTCTTGGAAAGCAACGCTGTACATGATAAAAGCTGGTGCAACCCCGAAGGAAATGACATCGGACAAGGAATCAAGCTCTTTGCCGAATTCACTTTGGGCGTTAAGCGCACGCGCTACCCGACCATCCACGCCATCCATCAGCATCGCGATAATGACCATCATCGCAGCTACTTCAGGCTTTGCATTTTCGGGAAATATAAGAATGATGGCGACGATGCCTAGAAATAAGTTCGCCACGGTAAAAAGACTCGGTATTGACTTCGTGATCATTTTGCTCCACCTCATCTTTACTATGCCCCAAAACCGCAATTTGCAGTATCGACGGCAAACTGAGAAAAAAACTTCCTGCGAAGTTTTTGAAAGGATGCATAAAACGGTTCAATTGTAAGTAATACCCAAATGTGATTTGTCTGCATTCCCTCATTGTATGAGATTTAGATTTGTCTGTCAATGAACATCTGTTCTTGAATCCGTTTGAGCCCTTCTTTAATCGCACGCGCCCTCACTTCACCAATACCATCCACAGAGTCGAGCTCTTCAATCGTCGCCATCAAAATATGAGGTAAGTAGCCGAACCGTTCAACCAGATTGTTCATAATAACTGCTGGCAGGCGCGGAATACGGCTCAGTAAACGATAGCCGCGCGGTGCAACCATCTCTTCCGATGCAGCGCTAAAGCCACTATAGCCAAGCAGCTTAATGATCTGCGGCAGCTCAAGCAGCTCTTCGGAGCTAAGCTTGCGAATGCTTGCACGGATTTCACGAATGCGATCCTCATGCGGGTCTTTCACGTAGTCTTTGAGCAGGAACCACGCTTCTTCCTCTACGCCGCCGACGAGCTCTTCCATCTGCATCGCAATGAGACGACCTTCGGTGCCAAGCTCATTTACATACCGCTTAATTTCCGTCTTCACGCGGATGACCATTTCAACCCGCTTAATGACGTGCGCTACTTCCTGTAGTGTGACCATCTCTTCGAATTCTAGTGCAGACAGGTTTGTAAACGACTGGTTGAGCACCACTTTGTATTTCTCAAGCGTCTGAATCGCTTGGTTTGCCTTTGTTAAAATAACTCCCATTTCCTTCAGCGAATATCTGAACTGGCCCTGGTACAGCGTAATAACGTTTCGCCGCTGGGAGATCGATACGACGAGCTTGCCGGTTTGCTTCGCGACCCGCTCCGCTGTCCGGTGACGTATCCCCGTCTCACTGGACGAAATGGAGCTGTTCGGAATGAGCTGTGTGTTGGCATACAAAATGCGTTTGCGATCCTCGCTAAGAATAATTGCGCCGTCCATTTTGGCCAGCTCGTATAAATAGTTCGGGGAAAAGTCGCAGTTAATGGAGAATCCGCCGTCAACGACCTCCATTACCTCCGGGCTGTAGCCGACTACGATCAGCGCTCCTGTCTTCGCCCGCAGCACGTTATCGAGCCCTTCTCGGAATGCCATGCCGGGTGCGACCATCTGGAGCAGTTGATTTACGAAATCTGTTTGGTTCGTCTCTTTCATCCATTTCCCCCCTCTATCCGAATGCTGCGGACAGCGCTTGTGCGACCGTCTCTACACCGATGATTTCTATGCCTTTCGGCGGAGTCCAGCCCTTCAAGCTCTTGCTTGGCATAATGACCCGTTTGAAGCCCAGCTTCTGCGCTTCTTTCACACGCTGCTCCGCACGGGATACGCCCCGCACTTCACCAGTAAGTCCGATCTCACCAAAAAACACATCGTACGGTCTAGTCGGCGCATCGCGGAAGCTTGATGCAATGCTGACTGCTGCTGCGAGATCGACTGCCGGCTCATCGAGTCTTATACCGCCGGCGACGTTCAAATATGCATCCTGCGTCTGCAGGAACATCCCCATCCGCTTCTCCAGTACCGCGACAATAAGCGTCATCCGATTATGGTCGATCCCGGTTGCCATCCGGCGCGGCGAAGGGAAGTTCGTTGTGGCGACAAGCGCCTGAAGCTCCACGAGCACGGGCCTTGTACCTTCCATAGCTGCGACAACGGTAGAGCCTGATACGCCAAGCGGACGTTCGGACAAGAACAGCTCGGACGGATTGTTGACCTCCCGCAGCCCTTCCTCCCCCATCTCGAAGATCCCGATCTCGTTCGTAGAGCCGAAACGATTCTTAACGGCCCTAAGCAATCGGTACGTATGATGCCGCTCACCTTCGAAATAGAGCACACAGTCCACCATATGCTCCAGCATACGTGGACCGGCGATTGCGCCTTCCTTCGTGACGTGACCGACAAGCACGGTTGCAATGCCTTTAATCTTCGCGACGCGCATGAAGTGGGCGGTACATTCCCTTACTTGCGAGACGCTGCCAGGGGCAGATTGCACATTCGGATCGTACACCGTCTGGATCGAGTCGATAACGAGAAAATCAGGCTGGACCGATTCAATCGCGTCGTTAATTTGCTCCATGTTCGTTTCGCACAGCACGTACAGCTTCTCGGTGAGCGCTCCGAGGCGGTCTGCCCGAAGGCGTGTCTGCCGAACCGATTCCTCTCCGGAAATATAGAGAACCGTTAGGTTCATGGAAGCCAGCGCATGCGAGGTTTGAAGCAGCAGCGTCGATTTGCCAATACCAGGGTCTCCGCCTACAAGAATGAGCGAGCCTGGTACGACTCCGCCGCCCAATACGCGATTGAGCTCCTGATTGGTTGTCTCAATCCGTTTCTCTTGGCCACTTTCTATATGTATGATGGGACGCGGCTTTTCTTTCGTCTGAATGAGCTGCGAGCCCATTCCTTGTGTTTTGACAACCGTTTCCTTCTCTTCCACCATCGTATTCCATTGCCCGCAGCCTGGGCATTTGCCCATCCACTTCGGTGATTCTGTGCCGCATTCTGTACATGCGAACTTGGTTTTAAGTTTTGCCATCAGCGGCTCCTTATACATTAGAGGTATCATTTAAAGTTTACCATTTACAAAGTGTGTAAACCACCCTAATTAAACCTTTATATCAACTTAGCTTCTCCTAAATTCAATTACCCCCCCTTAATTTACTTACCACCCCCTAAATCCCCCTTGCCAGGGGGACCCCAAGGGGTTACCACCCACCCCTCTGGACTCCCGGAAGGTATAACGTTGGAGTTACAGAGAGGCGCTCGCGAGTGAGTTTGTACTAGTACTCGCTTTCGTCCCTTGCGGGACACGCTTTATGTTTGGCGTTGTTTAGTTACCTGGTGTCCCTGCGGGACCATGGGGACGTGAGGTGTCGCAGAGGCGCGTGAGTGATTTTGCCTGCTGGTGCTCGCTTTTGTCCCTACGGACACGCTTCCATTTAGGAGCAGAGACAGATGGAAAAGCCCCTCACTCTGCGAGTGAGGGGCTGCATGTAACTTCGTTACATATTTATCTAACTGCGTTACATATTAACCACGTTACTTCGTTGCCGTTTCCTCTGGAGCCGACACACTATCTACATGAGTAACTGTCAACCCGCCATCCTTCTCATCAATGATGAGCTTATGACCTTTGGCAATAGTACCCATGAGCAGATCTTCGGACAGACGGTCCTCGATATGCTTCTGGATTGCTCTGCGCAGAGGACGAGCGCCGTACTGCGGATCGAAGCCTTCCTTCGCGAGGAAATCCTTCGCTGCGTCAGTAAGCGTAAAGTCCACTTCCTGCTCACGCAGACGTTTGCGAAGCTCTTCGGACATGAGCGTCACGATCTGCGAGATATGCTCTTTTTCGAGCGAGTGGAACACGATTGTCTCATCAATCCGGTTCAGGAACTCCGGACGGAAGCTCTTCTTGAGCTCTGCCAGCACCTTCTCCTTCATGATGTTGAAATCGCGGCCAGCATCCTGCGCTGCCGTGAAACCAAGCGAAGAATTTTTCTTGATTTGGTCAGCGCCTACGTTCGACGTCATAATAATGAGCGTATTACGGAAGTCCACCACGCGGCCCTTGGAGTCCGTCAAACGGCCGTCCTCAAGCACTTGCAGAAGAATATTGAATACTTCCGGATGCGCCTTCTCGATCTCATCAAGCAGCACGACCGAATATGGCTTACGGCGTACTTTCTCCGTCAGTTGGCCGCCTTCTTCGTAACCGACATAGCCTGGAGGCGCTCCGACAAGTCTCGAAGTCGAATGCTTCTCCATATACTCAGACATGTCGATGCGGATAACCGCATTCTCATCGCCGAACATCGCTTCAGCCAGCGCACGGGCAAGCTCCGTCTTACCTACACCCGTTGGGCCGAGGAAAATAAACGAGCCCATCGGACGCTTCGGATCTTTCAAGCCTGCACGTGCTCTGCGGATTGCGCGGGATACCGCTTTAACCGCTTCGCTCTGACCGATAATGCGGTCATGCAGAATTTCTTCCATCTTGAGCAGGCGCTGTGTTTCTTCCTCCGCTAGCTTCGTTACAGGAATACCGGTCCAGCTAGCTACAATTTGAGCGATATCGTCCGGCGTTACTTCAGAATCCGTGCGACCTTGCTTCTCTTTCCACTGGTTCTTTGTAACGTCGAGCTCTTCGCGAATCTTCTGCTCCGTATCACGGAGTGCAGCCGCTTTCTCGAACTCCTGGCTCTGAACAGCGGAGTCTTTCTCCTTACGGATATCCTCCAGACGGTTCTCGAGCTGCTTGAGATTCGGCGGTACCGTATACGATTTCAAGCGTACTTTGGAAGACGCTTCATCAATCAAATCGATCGCTTTATCCGGCAGGAACCGGTCTGTAATGTAGCGGTCAGATAGCTTAACCGCTTGCTCAATCGCTTCATCGGTAATCTTCACGCGGTGATGCGCTTCATAACGATCGCGCAGCCCGTGAAGAATTTGAATCGCTTCCTCCGGCGACGGCTGATCAACCGTAATCGGTTGGAAACGACGCTCCAGCGCTGCGTCTTTCTCAATGTATTTGCGGTATTCGTCCAGCGTCGTTGCACCGATACATTGCAGCTCGCCCCGTGCAAGCGCTGGCTTCAAAATATTCGAGGCATCAATCGCGCCTTCCGCCCCGCCTGCACCGATAAGCGTATGCAGCTCATCAATGAACAAGACGATGTTTCCGGCTTGGCGAATTTCGTCCATAATCTTCTTCAGTCGGTCTTCGAATTCACCGCGGTACTTCGTTCCGGCAACGACAGAGCCCATATCGAGCGTCATGACGCGCTTGTCGCGCAGCGTCTCCGGAATTTCGCCTGCGATGATCTTCTGCGCGAGCCCTTCGGCAATAGCAGTCTTACCAACCCCTGGCTCACCGATCAGAACGGGATTGTTCTTCGTTCTACGGCTGAGCACTTGGATAACGCGCTCGATTTCTTTGCTGCGTCCGATAACCGGGTCAAGATTGCCGTCTTTTGCGTAAGCCGTCAGGTCACGAGCAAGTCCGTCCAGTGTCGGTGTGCTTACATTCGCCGGTGCGCCATGATTGCTGGACACGGCTTCGCTGCTTCCGAGCAGCTGCAGCACTTGTTGACGTGCTTTATTTAAGCTAATGCCGAGGTTATTCAGTACGCGAGCTGCGACGCCTTCTCCTTCACGGATGAGCCCCAGCAGGATATGCTCCGTTCCCACATACGTGTGACCAAGCTTGCGCGCCTCATCCATCGACAGCTCAATAACCTTCTTCGCACGCGGTGTATAAGCGATATTGGTCGGTTGCTCTTGTCCGCGACCGATTAATGTCTCAACCTCGTCTTGAATCTTCTCAAGGCTAAGGCCTAATCCGATGAGTGCTTTGGCTGCGATTCCTTCCCCTTCTCGGTTCAACCCGAGCAAAATATGCTCCGTGCCGATATTGTTATGACCGAGACGAACCGCTTCTTCCTGAGCAAGTGCGAGCACCTTCTGTGCCCGTTCCGTAAATCTTCCAAACATCATGTTCATACACCCCCATGATCAGTTTCACTGTACAACTGATTGCGTATAAGTTCCGCTCGCCGGATGTCCCTCTGTTCAGGCGTCATTTTCTCACGGAACACCTGTTGGAGAAAGCCCGGCTGCGTTAATACCATCATTTCGTTCATCGCCTGAGGCGACACATCTACAATTAAGCCTAGATCAATGCCGAGCCTTACATCGGAAAGCCGCTGAGCCGCTTCCTTCGAATCCATAATCATCGCATGCGACAACGTACCGTAAGAACGGAGCACCCGATCCTCCAGGCGCACCCGCGACTCTTCCAGCAGACGCTGGCGTGCCGCTCTCTCGTGCTCGATAATTTGACGCGCTACGCTGTGTAGATTCTCGATGATTTCCCCCTCGGACTGACCAAGCGTAATCTGATTCGAGATTTGGAACAGGTTTCCGAGCGCTTCGCTGCCCTCGCCGTAAATCCCCCGAACCGCAAGCCCCACTTGCTGGATAGCTGACAAAATCCGGTTGATCTGCTGTGTAAGCACAAGCCCCGGCAGATGCATCATCACTGAAGAGCGAATGCCCGTTCCGACGTTGGTCGGACAGCTCGTTAAGTAGCCTCTTCGTTCATCGAATGCGTAATCAGTGACCTCTTCAAAAATATCGTCAATGCGGCTCGCCACTGTCCATGCTTCCTTAATCTGAAAACCTGGATACAAGCATTGAATCCGCAAGTGATCCTCTTCGTTCACCATTATGCTAACCGACTCGTTCTCGCTAAGCATCACCGCGCCGCAGCGCGATTCATTCGCTAAGTTCGGGCTGATCAGATGCTTCTCCACAAGAACTCGGCGTTCCAATTCACTTAACTGGGAGAGCTCGATCGTTTCGAATGGTCCACAGCTGTCTAATCGGCCAGTCTCAGCAACAGCGGTGAGCTGCTTCATGACATCCTGCGCCTGCTGTGAGGTCGCAAGCATCGGAAACGGATGACCCGATAAATTACGAGCAATACGGATCCGGCTGCTAATGACAACATCCGTGTCCGGGCCGTTGCCCTTCATCCAGTCGCTTAGCGCTTCTTCTACATAAGACCGCTTCGACATCGTTTCATTTCACCTTCCTAACCGTGCCTAAACATCGGCTATTTTGCGCTCCAGCTCCCGAATTCGGTCGCGTAGCTCAGCAGCGGTTTCAAACTCCTGCTGCTCGATTCGCATGCTCAAATCCTGTTTAAGCTCGTCAATTTCTCGTTTGAGCTGAATTTGAACACCTGTGCGCTTTGGAATTTTACCGACATGTGTCGTATTGCCGTGAACCCGTTTCAGAATCGGGTCCAATTTGCTTCCAAACTGGGTGTAACAATTGCTGCAGCCGAAACGGCCCATCTTACTAAATTGTGTATAGGTCAGACCGCAATTGTCGCAGCGCAGCTGCTGTGCCGGCTTCGCGCCAAGCGCGTTCATGCTGCCAACCGGTTCGAAGTCCAGAAGTCCGGACAGCAAGCTGTGGATTGAAAATCCGTTCGCTGTGCCTGGGATTCCTTCGCCCCGTTCGCGTGCGCACGATTCACAAATATGAAACTCCGTCTTCTCGCCATTCACAATTTTCGTAAAATGAAGCGTAGCCGGCTTCTTGTCACATTCCTGACAAAGCATTCCGCACTATCCCTCCTCTTGCAAGGCTGCGCAGCTTACTTCACGAGCAGCGTAATTAACATCGCCCGGAGCAGCCTAGCCCGAATTTCGTCACGCAGTGGAAGCTTCACAGCAATGGTGTCGCGGGACATCGCCGCCCGGAGCAAATTCGCTTCGCGCCTCGAGATGTGCTTCCCTTCCTCCAGCTGATACACAATTCCTTCTGCCGTATCCTGGTCCACTTGATCGCCGATTGTTTCGGCAAGATGGCCTTGGAGAGCCGATAAGGTAGGCAGCTCCACGCGCTGAATGCGAATATACCCGCCGCCGCCGCGCTTGCTCTCTACCATATATCCCTTCTCCATCGTGAACCGTGTACTGATGACGTAATTGATTTGGGACGGAACACAAGAGAACCGATCTGCCAAATCGTTGCGCTGCAATTCGACAGCGCCGCCAGGGCTTTCCTTTAGCATATGCTTGAGATACTGCTCGATGAGATCGGAAATGTTGCGCATTTCGCCAACCTCCCTATGATGCCCTTACAACAAACTTGAGGCTAAATCAGCCGATTGTTGGAATCGTCAAAGTTTTTAGTCAAATTGACTTTGACTTTCTTTGACTTTAACTTTATTATACGCAAAATTGCCAAAAGGTCAAGTGTATTGCCTTCGTTGCATGACTGTAATGCCCCTTACTATCTTGGGCGGATTCGGTCCATTTATACCCCTGCTTCCAACCTCCTCTTGCAAAAAAAACTGCCTCCACCCCTGGCATGCAGGAACGAGACCGTGTCGTCTTGACTATCTATGCCTAATGTTTAAGGCTCGCCAACGTTTGCAGCGCTTCTTTTCCAGTTCCGATCTTGTAACCAGAGGCAGTGTAGCGTACCAGGGAGTTGCTGTCCAGGACGAACAGATGAGGGAAGCCTGCTTCATTCGCCTGTGTCCGAACGATTAGATCCGGTAGCTCGGCGCGGCTCATGTCACGAACGAACACGGTATTCGAAGGCAGCAACGAATAGTTCGCTTGGTCAAAGGATGCTGTCCACTCTGCATCGCCAATAAGCAGCACGATCGGTATCCCCAGCTGATTCAGCGGTTCAGTCAACTCGCTCAGCTCACGGAACAGATGCTTAGTCGGCTCCCGTTCCGGCTCAATCCAGGCTGCAATTGCGCCATCAGTTCCGAGCAGCTCCGCAAGCGATGCCGATCCGCCGTCCAACTGCGCTATCCCTCTGCTGCAATCGAAAGTGCCAAGTACCGGGATATCGACCAGCGTCTCATGGAATGTAAGTGGCAATGCCGTCGTTGCTCCAGCCGAGACGGTGAAGTACGTCAGACGCACTCGCACCGTGCCGTCCTTCAGACGAATGCCTGTCGTCAACCGGTAATCCCCTGGATCCACTTCGAACGACTCTTCATATACATCCTTTTTGGCGTAAGGATACACTAGTGTCTTATAGACACTGCCTTCCAGCCGAGCGAAGGTGAAGTTCTCCATATAGGAGGCGTCCGGCGTATCCGGTGAAGCGGCAGCGTCCTTGACAAGCTTTAGCTGCCCGCGCGCGTTCGACTCCCGTCCCTGCGAAGCGGCCTCCTTAATCGCGGCATCCATCCAGTTGCCCTCATGCAAATATTGCGCATGTTGTTCGCTTGGCTGCAATCGAGCCGGAATGCCCAGGCTACGGCAAATAGCGACGAACATAATGTCTAGCGACTGAGGATCGCCCAGCTTCAGCTCGTAGGTGCCAACCGGATTCCCCCTTCCCATCAGGTTCGGCAAATCTGTCCAAACGCCGAAGCCCTGCCGAAGATGGTTGACCAACGCTAATGGCTCAGTGCGGAACAGATTGGCTTCTGTTTCCGTGAACGACTCGCGAAGCTTCTGACGGTACGGAACAATCATCTCATGCAACACCCGCGGACATAGCACATAGTTGACAAAAGCGTCCTCATCTAGCGTGCCACGGATTGCCAGCGCGCCGATCAAGTGATCTTCAAGCGCAGACCGGAACGTATCGATCAAATCCTTGTCTCTGAGCGTTTCTAACAGGCGAAGCGGCCAGTCGCCGAATGAACCCGACTGCTCGCGCAAGAAAGCCGCGATTTCCTTGCTGTTACCCCGCGCTTTCTGAAGCACGCTCCATACCCGCTCAGGAGGCAAGCCCGTCTCCACCGCTAGAGCAGCGGCATCTTGCTCGCTCAGGAACGTGCCCTCGTACGCAGAACGGCAACTGGTTCCTTCCTCCAGTCGGCTATTATGCTGCTGGATTTTCGTTTCCATCAGCGTCTCCAACGATTCTCCTTCGCGCTCCGGCGGTGGCACCATATCGAAATCGACACTTCCAGAGGGCTGATTAGCTGCGCTTAGAATTAGTGTGATGGAGTCACAATCCGGTACCGAAATTATGGTTTCGGCCCATAGGCCATCCTTCACCGCGCGGACGACAAGATCGCCCATGTTCATCCCTAACTTCCGTGCGGATCTCGCGCGTCGGCGAATATTTTCTAACAGGTTAATCTCTGTAAACCAATCGTGAGCGAGAGTAATGTCCTCGGGGCCCAGATACTCCGCAAAAATCCGCGTGTTAATCAGCATAGCCCGGCGCGCCGGCGGCGAGAACCAGCCCTGATCGAGACGAGCTTCCGGTTCACAAGCTCCGATGTAATGCCATTTTCCGTCGGCCCAAGCTTCTACCCATGCATGGTTGTCATCGCAATGGGCCCAGCGGGGCGTATACACCTGACGGGCAGGAATGCCGATGCTGCGAATTGCTGCCACGGCCAGCGTCGACTCTTCACCGCACCGCCCGCGCGCGTTCCGCACCATGGAGAGCGGAGACAGCGTACGAAGATCGCTACCGATGTAAGTCGCTTTCTCATGGCACCAATAGTTCGTTTCCAGAACCGCCTCCTCCATCGAGAGATGAGCAGTCCGCCCTGCCAGTTCGCGGTACAGGATGCCGCGCGAATCCTCAATGTTCTCCGTATTGACCCTGTAGGGCAGCACGAAATGCAGGAAGAGATGATCCGGCACGCGCGATCCCCACGGCACTTGTTTGCGAATCTCCAGTGTCTGGCGCACATGGTTCAGAAATAAAGCCCCACCGTAATCCGCCATGTCACTGATTGGCATATAAGCGAACAAAAACTTAAGCGCCAACTCCTCTTCTTCGGTCAGCGTTTCCTCTTGAAAAATTCCGAACAGCTCCTGTTGCCTAGTCTCGGTCAGCTGCTGCTTTACCTGAAATTTGCGCTCGATTTGATCAAGCGTCGCTTGATCCAACGAGAATACTGTTGTTGTCTTCATCTGCTCACTCCCTCGTTCATATCTGTTTTTCCACCTCTTAACATGGACTAACCTATATTCTGGATAACACTGGAAAATCCTTTGTTGATAGCCAAGTCAAATGACAGCAACAAATGAGTGAAAACAACAAAAAACCGACCATATCGAATATGGTCGGTTATCTGTGCTTGGCGACGTCCTACTCTTCCAGGACCCTGCGGTCCAAGTACCATCGGCGCTGGAGGGCTTAACGGTCGTGTTCGGGATGGGAACGCG
>NZ_FOCJ01000005.1 GCF_900110075.1 Paenibacillus sp. OV219 | reverse complement strand
AAGACGATCAGGTTGATAGGTTCGAGGTGGAAGCGCGGCAACGTGTGCAGCTGACGAATACTAATCGGTCGAGGGCTTATCCTAAATAAGTGAAATCAGCTAAAGCAAGAAACCTTCGCAAAGGTTCGTATCCAGTTTTCAAGGTGTTAATTACCTCAATACTATGCCGGTGTAGCTCAGTTGGTAGAGCAACTGACTTGTAATCAGTAGGTCGTGGGTTCGACTCCTATCGCCGGCACCATTTTCCGAATGCTTAGAAATACATAATACACTTCATTATGGCGGTCGTGGCGAAGGGGTTAACGCACCGGTTTGTGGATCCGGCATTCGTGGGTTCAAGTCCCATCGGTCGCCCCATAATAATCATTAAGATTAGCGAAGTGGTGGGGATTAGCCAAGCGGTAAGGCAACGGACTTTGACTCCGTCATTCCTAGGTTCGAATCCTAGATCCCCAGCCATTACATCGCGAATTTTGATTTCATAGTGAATCGCCTAACCTTGCTTATGCAAGGTTTTTTTGTGTTTAATGACTTTTTCTAAAATACAGGAAGCGCAGCCCTGATGGGCTGCGCTCTTAGCGTTCTTTTTTAGCGTAACTGCAACGGAATTATGCCTCCACCTCAATATGTGAGAACGAAGTGAAATCGAACAAGCCTTTATCCGTCATTTTCAAGCTCGGAATAACAGGCAATGTTAGAAAGGATAAGGTCAGCAAAGGGTTAAAGTTTTGTGAAGCGCCGATCTCAGCCATGGCAAGGTTCAGCTTCTTCAGCCCTTCGTTTACTTCCTCATATGGACGGTCGGACAGTAGGCCAGCAATCGGTAATGGCAGGGATGCAAGCACTTCATCGCCTGCAACGACTGAGGCTCCACCGCCGGTGCGCGTCACTTCTTCTATAGCCGCCAGAATCTCCTCGTCGGATACTCCGACAACAACGATGTTATGGGAATCATGCGCAACGGTGGTTGCGATCGCACCGCGCTTCAACCCGAAGCCTCTAACGATGCCGACGCCTACATTGCCAGTTGCCTGATGACGTTCGATGACGGCGATTTTGAGCAAATCGCTGTCTACAGATGGTGAGAACATGCCGTCCTTCACCTCCACTTGCTCGATCCGATGATTAGTGACAAGTGAATTCGGAATGATCTCGATGACATGGCAACGATCACCTTTTAGTGGAATCGTAAGGTGGCTCTCCTCAACCTGATGAACGTTCAGTACGGGCAGCTTTCTGCTCAAGCTGACTGACTTCGGATCTTCCATCGGAAAAGCTTCTTCCACCAGTTTGCCCCCATCCACGACGCAGCGTCCGCGTTTAAATACCTGGTGAATCTTTACTTGCTCCAGATCGTCGAGCAGCAGTAGATCGGCTTGATAACCTGCTGCAATGGCACCATGCTCTCGAAGACGGAAGCATTCCGCCGTATTAAGTGTCGCCATTTGAATTGCAGTGATAGGATCGAGACCTTTAGCCACAGCGCGCCTTACAATATGATCAATACTGCCTTCACTCAGTAAATCGTCGATTAGCTTATCGTCGGTAACGAACAGACAGCGTCTGGAATTCCTTGCCGTTATGACCGGCAACAGCGCGTCGAGATCCTTGGCAACTGTGCCTTCACGGATCATCAAATACATGCCGAGATCGAGGCGGTCTTGTGCCTCCTGCAAGCTGATGCTCTCATGGTCGCTTCGGATGCCAGCAGCCATATATACATTCAACCCGTCACGGCTAATCCCGGCAGCATGACCATCTATTAGAGCGCCAGCTTCATGAGTGACAGCCAGCTTATTCAACATACGTGTCTCCGTATTCGCTACAGAAGGATAGTCCATGACCTCGGCCAATCCGAGCACGTTCGGATGTTGGAAGAATGGCATTAGATGCTCCGCATCGAGCTGGGCGCCATTACTTTCAAACGGGGTTGCCGGCACGCAAGAAGGCAGCATGACATAACTGTCGAACGGCAGGCCTTCAGCAGCATCGAGCATAAACTGAATTCCGTCTGATCCTGCGACATTGGCAATTTCATGGGGATCTGTTACGACAGTCGTGACCCCATGCAGAAGCAGCACACGGGCAAATTGTTGCGGCGTGAGCAAAGAGCTCTCGATATGTACATGACCGTCGATGAAGCCTGGCACGATATATTTTCCTTGAGCGTCTATTGTTTCTTTTCCTTCATACTTGCCGATTCCGGCAATCATCCCATCTGCAATTGCAATATCGCCAAGCATCAGCTCTCCTGTAAATACATTAACGATACGGCCGTTACGGATAACGACATCCGCTGGCTCCTGATTGCCAGCGACTCGGATACGCCGACGGAAATTTGAACGGTTCTGCTCCATCATTCACACTCTCCTGTTTCGATAGACAAATAAAAAATCCCGATCACAAAAACATGTAAGTTCGTTACACATTTTTGTAATCAGGATTTTACGGCTCCTGGTAGAGACCCTCAAACCATATTATTGAGGTTATACAATTGGTTATTAAGCTGTTGTCATTATACAGCTAGCGGCGGCATGGATCAAGGGGAGATCTTTACGTGTTAGGAATGAATTGGGAGGAGTGTCTTTTGCAATGTCGAAATTACATATAAAGTAAATATATAGGAGGAGAAACTAATGCTAACAGCACTTGAACATGTTCAAATTCCTGTAAAACAGATGGATCGAGCGATCACTTGGTATACCGAGCAGCTCGGCTTTCAATTAAGCAGCCGCGACGGAGACTGTATCGCGTTTCTTACTTTGCCGGAAGGTCCGATTCTTATGTTATGGCAGACGAACGACGAGATGACGAATGCACAATTTACTGTAAATGGAACAGAGTTTCCGACGATGTTATATCGTACGACGCAGATTCACGAGCTTTATAATAAGTTAACTAACTTAGGTGCTCAAATACAGGTATATCAAGACGACGGATTCGCTTGGGTGCTTAAATTTTATGATTCGGAAGGGAATCTGTGGGGAGTCTTGCAATTCAATCAGCAGGATGAGAATTAGAATCAGGAGGCAACAAGTAGATCATGGACACACGACAAGCAAAACAATTAATTACGGAGTGGGCAATAGCAAACGCCAATTTGCTTGGCCTTGTTTCGAATAATCATATCCAGGCGTCGTATATTTATAATCCCGGAGGCTTCAATAACCTATCTGTCCGTTTGACAGACGGTAGAACCCAGCTTCACGTTAAGCTAGTTCTTCCTCACAAGTCTGAGCGACTGCAGCAGTGGGCTCGCGTCAGTGATTATCTGACTGAACACTATGCTGCGCCAAAGTTAGTCCACGAGATAGACAACGAGATCGTGCCCGGTTATCCATATGGACTTGTGTTTGAATATATCGAAGACGCGACACCACTTGCGGAAGCACGATTTTCCGAGGATACGTTGATTCGTGTTATGGAGACCGCCGCGAAGCTACATCGCGACGATCATTTACGCCGAATGCTTCCTAATGCGGATAAACGAAGCTATGTGGAGGCATTCGAAGAAGAGTATATTTCTAGATTTATGGAAGATCTCGACGGAATCCTTGGGTCGCGTGAGCTGCTCAAGGATTTCGTGTCAGATGAGACAATTGCGTGGTTTGGTGAAGAGATTGAAAGGCTGAGAGAAAGAGTGCGGCAAACACCTGCATTTCTACACCCTGCGACAGATGTTGTACATAACGACTTGAATGGCAATAACGTTCTGACGTGTGGCGAGGGGGGCGGCTTTCGTATCATCGACTGGGATGAGCTACACGGATATGGAGATGCTGCAATGGACTACTCGGTACTAATGTGGCCGTTCGCGCAGGGTCCGTCGTGGCCGAGTTGGAGAGAGAAAGTGCTGGCGTTAGCAGATGTTGATGTGCTTCAGCGATTAGAGCTGTATTTTCGAGCGAAGCTGCTAGACGACGTTATTGATGTGCTGGCCGATTATGTCGAGGCAGAGCAAGTATCAGAGCATCGGGAGAATGCCCAAGCGAAGGCAAGAGCGATTCATCTGCGTTCGTATCCGCAATATCTTGCTAAATATGGTTTAAAGAAGTGAGGGGTCAATCTGATGCATTCCTCAAAGATTATTTGTATATGCGGACCATCGGGAGCTGGAAAAAGCACGCTAATGGAACGAACGGTCCAGCAGCTTGAAGATTCGGTTAGTTTTTATTTTGATGCATACACATCTACTATAGTTTCTCCCGATCCAGTTGACGTGTTTCAAAGGTTAGTGGACGGAATCGTAACTGATCCACTCGATATTGTCAGAAATGAGATCAGGAATGATAAATTTATTGAAGATCTTCAATCGCTATATGATGGAAATGAGATTATTGATCCGTGGAATCGTAGATTGAAACCGGCGAAATATATTATCGTGGAAGAGCCATTCGGTAGATTGAGAGAGGGCATGAATGAGTTAATTCATACGGTGATCTGTATCGATATTCCGCTTGAAATATCACTTTGTCGAAGATTGATTCGGAACCTCACCTACGACTATATCAATGAGCCTGTTGATGCGAGGTTAGAGCATGTACTGGGCTATATAAAGGGTTATCATGATGGAGAAGGGATGGCCATTCGTTTATTGCATGAGAAGTTGAAAGAGACATCGGATTTACGATATGACGGATTAAAGCCTAAGGATGAGCTAGTTAATAATCTTCTGGCATATATAAAGGCTATTTCTTAGGAGAAAGTAATCTCAATAAATCGGATGTGCTCGTCTCTATCCCAATTGAATCACATGCTGCGTGGAGGAGCGTCGTCTCCTCTGCTTGAGTATTTGGCGGTTCTTCGGAGATAGCTTGCGCCAAATAACCGGCATACTCCAGTGGTCGCTGAAAAATACGAGTTGAGAATGCAACTCCGGGAATATCGTTGTATATGCTTTTGTGCGGCTTGCCGTTAATTTCAATAATCCATAATTTGTCTTGCATATCGAAGACTAAGTCTACGCTTAATTCTCCGAGCAAACCCAGCTGTTCCTCAGCTTCATTTGCGGCCGCCGTTGGCTCCGTCGCTTGCAGATGATATTTCACTTGGAACGATATTGAGCGGAATTACCACCGGTTTATCCATACCTGTTACGGCAGAAGCGCCTTTTGATGGTGTTCTCCGCTACAGCGACGGGCGTAACCTTAATAAACACCGTTGCTGGTTATGCCAGTGCTGGGCTTGCGCTTAGTTAAGGGAGATTCATCAGAATTAACATAGTATCAGACCAATCTAAGATTACAGACTAGCAGCGAAGGCCTATTGGTTTGCGCTTTTCTGATTGTTTAGAAGAATTTGTATTAAGTGAGCGGGCATCTTTTCAACTACTGTGAAAAATAAATTTCGAACCTTTACATATCATTTCGACGGGGCATAGGAACTGAGAGTCGGATTTTCGATCTCTCGGAGCAAAACTGCCGCTGTTCTTGAACTGAGAGTAGTATTTTGCGATTCTCAGAGTTTCAAAGCATCATTTTGATGGGGGCATGGGCACTGAGAGTCGGATTTTCAAACTCTCGTAGCAAAACTGCCGCTGTATTTGAACTGAGAGTAGTATTTTGCGACTCTCAGAGTTCCGAGCAGCTCCAATTGGCAAACGTGGAGGAACCAGTGATCTCCGAGAGAACGTATACGGTCTCTTATCGTGCAAATAGCATGAATCGGTGGCTGTGAGATCCAATATGATCTCTCAGCGCCGTAACCTAAGTTACAAGGAGGTTAGAGAGAGCTGAGAAAGCAAATATGATCTCTCAGCTTCAGAATCGCGCCAAAAGTCGGCTGAGAGAACTTATATGATCTCTCAACTCTACTTTTTGCTCGGAGAGAGGCATTTGCCTCTTTCACTGCTAATTTACAATAACGGAATACCCCCTCGCGATATGGCGAGGGGGTATTCCGTAAATTATCTAATGCTTGCCTCACTTCACCCCGTATAAGCGGATGCGTTCAAGTTCTCCGGGCCAACGCGGCCGATGCCTTCGGAGCGTGCGATTGCGAATAAGGTGTAAGGAAGCAAGCCGGACACCGGCGCAGGCACATTGTAATCGGATGCCGAGAAGGCAACAGTGTGGATGCCAGATTCGAACGAGTTCAACGACTTGAAGATGAGCAGATCATTTATCGTAAGTCCTCGAACCATATAAAGCTCAAGCAAGAAGGAGGTCGGAAAATCCGTCGGCAGGGCAGCACCGACCATTCCCGTTAATTGAACCCGGATGACGCCAGGTGTAGCAGGCGGAATAGTGAGGCCTACCTGCCCGACAAGCACAGGGGTATCGAGCGGAAACGTATCAAACTCATCTAGAACAGTGGTGATATTGCTCGATGTGCGTGCATCGATAAGCTGACCCATCGTATCACAATCCTTTTCTACTACTTTATGCAACTCTAATAGAGAAGGGGTGGACATGCGGGGCAATTCCGCTTATCGCCTAGTGTTCTTGGGCAGCTAGAATGCAGATCGGCTCTTCTATGAGTCTCGGCTCTGTAGCGGCTCGCTTCCCTACAGGCACATCTGGTTCCAGCATCGGACCATAATCGGCGCGTTTTGCAGGCTGCTTCCATTTGCGCGTTATGGTGCGAATACCGATCGGGTAGATGGTCAGGTCGCCGTTCTTCGCAATGTGAATGCGAAGGAAGTTCTTGTAATCCTCATTCTGAATAGCAGAGAACGCTTCGTTAGCATGCCGTCCAAACCAATTTAACGAAATATAGAGGTAGATACCCATAATGATGGAACCGATGATCCAGCCGCCGTATGCGATGAGGATACCGGATAGCAGCAGGGCGCCGAGGCCCCAAGAGAGATGGAAAGTACTACTAGCCAGATAGCTCGCACCGCAGCCGATAAAGAACGATGCAGTCAAATGGATCGCTCCATGAAGGGGGCCGGCGATCCACTTATAGACACGCGAATGGGTATCCGTGAACAGCCAGAAGCCGGCTAAGACGATGAACATCCAAATGAAGGCACTAGGTGAACGACCGATTTCTGTCAAGGAAGTGGACACTATAGCGGTATAACTAGCAGATTGGGGAGGATATGTATGAACGGTCTGGATGGAACTGCACACAAGCAAATATAGGATCGCGGTTACGATGCCGAATAACGGGTTTTTCCAAGCGAACAGGAAGTTCTGCCAGGTTAATCTTCTTGACTCCGACTCTGATGGGAAATCCTGCTTCCGCTCAAATTCGAGCGGCTTCTCCTCGTCAAAGGAGGTTCCTGATATAAACCTATCTCGAATGTCATGCGTGGGATGAAGGAACGCGCCGCCACCGCCAGCCGTAATCTTCTCGATCTTGAGGCTGTGATCCTCCGCGCCGCCCGCGAGCTTAGGTACATACTCGAATCTGCGGTAATGATGTGAATCGCCTGCGAGGTAGACATGGATGCCAATATGGCGCTGCTTCAGCATTTTCTCCAAGTATGCGAGGTTGTTCTCATTGTAGACGGGGTCATAGTCTTTGTACTTATGCTTATACACCCAATAGGGCTCGGCGTTGCAAAGGATAACCCGCTCGCTCGGGTCGATCTGCGCCGCGACTTGCTCGAAATAGCGTACCTGCTGCTCATCGATATCCGAGTTCAGTTGAATGTCAGTGCCGAGCAGCCACCAGCCATGCGGCAGCTTGAGGGCAAAATAGCTCCGCCGCTGCGGCGCTTGCCAGCCGTTGAACCACTTGCGCGCAGAGAAAATACGCGAGAAGGCGATTAATCCGTCGTACCAGTCGTGATTGCCCGGAATCGCGAAAACATGCGGATGAGGGTCGCTCGTGAAGCCTTGCGCCATATGATAGGGAGCAATCAGCCGCTTAATGTAGGTTTCGCTGTTTGCAGTCGGATAGACCTGATCACCGCCAAAGATAAGTAAATCGCCGCGTTTTGTCGTATGCTTCGGACCACCACTATGCCTTGCGCCATTCTCAGTTTGCAGTGTCAATTCAGGCCGAGTCAGAGCATAGGCAACGGAGTAAGTGGAATTGAAGCCGTCGCCGACGTCGCACACATAATCAATCCAAATTTCATCCCGATCTTGATGCGCATTTGGGATGTAGAAGCCGTCTGCATCGGTCATAAAGCCGCCTTTGCCATCAGGCATATACTCCTTGACATAATCATTAATTTGCTCTGCATGCTGGTTATTGAACGCTTCAATAAGACGATAGTCCGAATAGCGGCCGAACAAGGTGGAAAGCACGGTTCTGGTGCCGGTTACGATGAGCTGTGCGGGGTTGAACCATTCGACCATTCGGGGCCTTACACTCGGCTCCCGAATCATTTTCTCGACAAGTTTCTGCACTTTCCCGCTAATCATACGATTCTCCTTCCCGCGATACGAGACCTAATAAAGCGATCTAGGCTAGGTGAAATTTCCAGATTATCTCTAGCTATTATCGCACAGCGCATTTGCAGATCACGTCGAATGGCGCTTACGCATACAACAAAGGCTGCCATTGCTGGCAGCCTTCTGTTTGAGCTATTAAATATGCGAGAACTTGGAAAATTTCTGCTTGTATACCTGCTCAAGTCCTATGGAGATAAGATGGAACCCGAGGATGAAGACAATGTAAGCGACAAGCGGAATGAATAGAACCCATTGATAGATAAATAGATAGTCTCGTGCTTGTCCAATCAAGCCGCTCCATTCATTCGTACGGCTCACATACTGAACGGGATCGAAGTACTTCGTCGTCCCTCCTACGAATATATTGAAGATCGCAAGCTGGCCGAATAGGCTGAGCGAAAGTACGATTTCCTGTACGAAGAGGATGAGGAAGCTTTCTAGCAGATGCGGGAAAATATGTCTGCGAATGATTGTAAAGTGGCCAGATCCGATTGATTTGGCCGACAGAATGAACTGCTTTTCCCTTAGAATCATTGTCTTCTCTTTCATCGTGGACGCAACAGTTGGAATACCTACGAGCGTCAGAATGACGGCAAGTATGGTTGTCATATAGAATGGAGATGCCGCTGGGTTCATCGTAATGCCGATCATAATCATCCATACGATAATGAAGATCGGGATGCCGTTCAGTATGTTCCAGATCGGAAGCTTATCGGTCCGAGCAGGCTTTGCTTTGCTCATATAGCCGAGGGACAAGCCAATGATTCCGCCTAATAGAAGGCGAGCAAGGGCTACAACAAGCGATACGAAAATCGTATATTTTGAACCGGCTAGCAGCTTCGCCAGCATATCATAGCCTTCCTTGTCCGTCCCAAGCGGATACTGCTTGATAGGCGGAATGGGAGGTACCGTGAGTTCACCATTACCATTCTCATCTACCACATATGTGACGCTCTGATGCTCATCGAGACTGTGCGGAGCAAAATATTGGCCGAAGAAGGACGTTGCAATCATGAGGACGATGATAATGAGTCCCGCCAGTAAGGTTTTGTTCATCGTACAATCACCTTCTCTGCACCATAAATAACGAGTCGAAGCATGCTGTAAACAATCGCATAGAGCAGAAGCAGTGTTAGAATGCCATTCACAACAAGGCTGTATTGGTAGCCATCAAACGCAAAAGCGTTGGAGAATACGAGCATGGTAACGCCGCCAAGATTAAATAGATATTCGAAAATAAACAAGTTTCCGAACAAGATACCCATAAATTTGTGCAGATCAGCTTTGACGAAAGGCAGCACATTCGGTAGTGCGTGGTAGAAAATAATATACCGCTTGCCAAGACCTCGAGCCTTTGCAAAGTTGATGTAATCCTCTGTTAAAGTATGGCTCATGTGCAGCGCGACATTGCGAATCATATAATTCGCAGGAATAATAATCGTCGAGATAAGCGGCAATGCAATCGCGGGATCATCCGTCGAGAAGCTAGCAACGTCAAAGATGACAAAGCCGGTCTCTGAGGCGATGAACACTATGAGAAATTGCAGCAGAATCACAATAACAAAGTCAGGCAATACAGCCGTCAACTCCAGAACCCGCTTCAGCCATTTGATGCGGGATACAGCGAAATAGACGCCGAGCAGGACGCCAAGCGTCGCGCCGATGATACCGCCAACGGTGATGTAGAAGAAGGTGACCGAGAAGCTGCTACCAATCTGATCCCAGAACGAATGCTCTGTTTTGCCAGATAGATAATGGAACGATTGACCGCTCCATATTCCTTTCATATACTCGCCAATAGTTGAGAAGCCGCCTGACCAATTAAACGATAGTGCGCCTTCAAAATGATCCGCTTGGAGCACGACGGGAAACATCCCAAATAGTAGAACGAATAGCAAAATACCGGGTAAAAGCAACGTAATTTGTAATCCTTTCGGCATGCAAGGGCTTCCTTTCAATCAGAGTGACTGGTAGATTTAGCGTACATTTTCTAATATTTCACCCTATTAAGTATAGCCCTTTGTTAGGTATATGCAAGACATCGCGCGATGGAAGGAAATTACAGTATCAGCTTGTGGCAACAATGGTTATTCGAGATAAATCATTTTGCGTGTCATGCCACCGTCGATGACAAGATTCGTTCCGGTGACAAAATCATTCGCAGGGTCGGTGAGGTACATGCACGCTCTGGCGATGTCATCTGGCTTCCCGACTCGACCAGCAGGGTGCTGCGAATGGTCTTCGGGGCGAAGTTGGCTGTAATCACCTGTCTCAATCCAGCCCGGGCTGATTGCGTTGACCCGGATGCCATCAGGGCCGAGCGAAGTGGCAAGTGCATGCGTCAGCGAGAGGATGCCGCCTTTGGACGCCGCATACGCTTCCGAGTTCGGCTCTGACATGAGCGCGCGAGTTGAAGCGATGTTGACAATCGCGCCGCCGTCGACATTTCCGCGCATGAGTTTAGCGGATTCTCTCGCGAATAGGAAGCTTGCTCGCAGGTTGGTGTTGATGACGTAGTCCCATTCGACGACGGATAGGTCATAGACAGATTTCCATGCGCCTAGTCCTGCATTGTTGATGAGCACATCCAGCCGGTCCGATTGCTCACGCAGCCAGGCGAAAAACGCTTCAATCGCGGAAGCATCGCTTAGGTCGAGTGCGTGAGTTAGTGGTATTTCATGTCCATCTTCAGCTCGAATGAGCTCGGCAGTCTGCTCCAGTGATTCGCTGTTCTTATCAATAAGGACGGTGCGCGCTCCTTGCTCCGCATAAGCTAGCGCTAACGTTCTGCCGATGCCGCTCCCCGCGCCGGTAATGAGCACAACTTGCTTGTTCGCTTTCATTCCAATCCCTCCAAATCACATGTACGTATATGATCAGATATACATGGCAGAGAATGGAATGTCAAATGCATGTTCGATGTATAAAATTTCAGCGTTGCCGGGCATACTGCTACTGTCAATGGTTCTGAGTAAGGACGTTGACGTGAGGATATGGACGGCAGACATTCTTTGGAGTGTCTGCCGTCTTTTTTGCATACCTTATTCGCTCTAGGTCTTGATCCTTACGGAATCCTTAAACCAAAAATGGCAAAATTTGTTGTATGATTCGACGGAATGGGCGGATGTCCCTACGTTTTTTGTAGAAATGATGGCGTTTTCATAATTAAGTGTAGAAATCTGTAAGGATTCCATAGTATTTTTATACTAGAAGAAAAAATAGATACGTCCTAATGGATTCATGGATGCCAACTACGGAATGGGGATTAATTTAATGTTAAAAGAACAAATGAGATATTCTCGTCTTGCGAATTTAACGAAGTTAATCAATACGAAGCTCGAATTGCGAGAAGTATTGGAGCATGTGACGACTGCGATATCCGAAGAGATCGTCCGGTGCAATTCCGTAGGCATCTACTTGCCCCAGGAAAATGGTACATTCCGCGGGTATGTAGGTAAGCCAAGTGTTATTAACGGTTGGACTATAGATATGCATGTTATTGATACAGAGATGGACCTGCTTGCGAAAGAAGTCATTGAAACGAAGAGAACGATCTATATCCCTGACACGTCGAAGGACTCGCGGCCTGACCCGAGAGCCGTTCAAGGCTTCCAGATCAAATCGCTGCTCGTCCTCCCGATTTCCTTCGAGCAAGAATTGTTTGGCCTTGTCTTCTTGTTCGATTACGGCATCCCAATGAATTTGACGGATTCGGAAATTCAGACCGTAGAAGCTTATGTGAATATGGCGGCGGTTGCCATCCAGAACGCGAAGAACATGACGCACATGGAGAATTTGATTTATGAGAAGCAGCTGCTGCTCGATGTTACCCGTGATCTGGCAATGTGTTCGACCATGCAGGAAAGCTTGGACAGCTGCTTCTTCTATCTCGGCAAGGTGCTCGATAACTACAACATCGGCGTGCATCTCTTGGATCCGATTACTGAGACTCAAATTCGCCCGGCCAAGCTGAGCAAGAACAGCGATTGGACAGAGGAAGATTGGATCCAGCAGCATAGCAAAATTCGTATCGACGAAAGCAATGATCCGGTCATCCAAGAGGTCATTCGGACGAAGAAGGCGCTCTTGATTCCAGATGTATTCGCGGACAGCCGGCCAAATCATGACGTTTGCCGTAACTTCGGCATGAAGGGGCTGCTTGTATTCCCGATCGTATCTTTGGGTGAGGTGCTCGGTGTTATTCCAGTCGTTAATCTAGACGATAATGAGACGTTCGCCAATTTCACTGATACAACGCTGCAACTGGCTCAATCCATCGTAGATGCAACAGCTTCGACGCTGTCGAATTTGCTCTATATGGAGAAGCAGGAAATCATTATTAAAGAGCGGACCTCGGAAATAACATTCAAGAACCGCGAGCTTGAACGTGTCATTACTGAACTACAGCAGCTTAGCCGGGAGAAGGAGCTTATCCTGAACTCTGCAGGCGAAGGCATCTTCGGTCTTGATCTTGACCGCAGTATTACGTTCTGTAACCCGGCTGGCATTACGATGCTCGGTTATGAATCGAGCAGCGAGCTCATTGGACAGCCCTTGAACATCATTTTCAACGGGAAGCATAGGGAGAGCCAAGATGATAAGTTTCTGCGGAAGGACACTACGAGCTTCACCGTGGAATACGTCATCTCTTCGATCCGAGAGGGCGATGAAATTGTCGGCGAGGTTGTAACGTTCAAGGATATTACGCAGCGGAAGCAGATGGAAGAAGAAATCAGGTACCGCGCTTATTTCGACAGTCTTACCGATCTGCCTAACCGTCTTCTGCTGAAGGACAGACTTAGCCAAGGGCTAACTCAAGCGCAGATCAACAGCGAGAAGCTGGCCGTACTCTACTTGGATTTGGACCGTTTCAAGTTCATCAATGACTCGCTCGGACATAGCTATGGGGATTTGTTGCTGCGCGACGTGGCGAAGAGGCTCAGCGACTGCGTACCTAAAGGGGCGACCGTTTCCCGGCAAGGTGGGGATGAGTTTACGATTTTCCTCCCGAACATCAAGAATGAGAACGAAGTACAGAAGGTCGTTCAGCTCGTCATAGACTCCTTCACCGATCCTTTCCAGCTGCTCGAGAACGAGATCTACATGAAGGCGAGCATCGGCATTAGCTTATATCCGGATAACGGCGACACGACAGAGACACTCATCAAGAACGCGGATACCGCGATGTACAAGTCGAAGGAAATATCGGGCAACAGCTACCATTTCTTCAAAGAAGGGATGGACACGCGAACGTTTGAGCGCGTGAAGCTGGAGAACGATCTCTATAAGGCGTTGGATCAGAATGAGCTTGAAATTTACTACCAACCGCAATACAACAATAAGACGAACCGTATTGTCGGCGTAGAGGCACTGCTGCGTTGGAATCATCCGAAGCAGGGCATGATTGCCCCCGATTCATTCATCCCGATAGCAGAGGAAACTGCGCTTATCGTGCCGATCGGAGAATGGGTGCTACGAGAGTCATGCAAGCAGCTTAAAGCTTGGCAGAATCAAGGTTTCCCACTTGAAAGCATGTCCGTCAATTTGTCAGTGCGCCAGTTCGAGCAGAACAATCTGTTCGCGATGGTCAGCAGCGTACTTGCGGAAGTTGGCTTGCCACCAGAGCAATTGGAGCTTGAGCTGACGGAGAATCTGATTATCAAGAACCGCGAATTGACGCTCAAGACGATGAAGGAATTGAAGGGGCTTGGCATCAAGATCGCAATTGATGATTTTGGGACAGGCTACTCGTCACTCGGCTATTTGAAGAGCTTGCCGATCGATACGCTGAAGATCGACAAATCGTTCATGCAGGATATTACCAATGACGACGATAACGCCGCAATTACCGATACGATCATTACACTTGCGCATAACTTGAATTTAAATGTTATAGCCGAAGGTGTTGAAACGAAGCAGCATGTAGAGTTTTTATCTGCAAGGGACTGTTACTTAATGCAAGGCTACTTCTTCAGTCGTCCTATGAAAGCGATGGATATTGCGAAGCAATTTCTTACTGTTTAAAAATTAGGCGATATGGAGGCGAGCTTCAATGAGAGCAGCTAGAGCCGTTTTGGAGTTTTTGAAGGAAAATGGTGTGGAGCATCTGTTTGGCATTCCAGCAGGCTCGGTCAACGCAATATTTGACGAGCTATACGATATGCCAGAGATCACGCCAGTCGTAACTAAACATGAAGGAGCCGCTTCGTATATGGCGGCCGCATATGCGAAGTACACAGGCCGGCTCAGTGTGAGCATTGGCTGCAGCGGCCCTGGCGCGACCAATTTGGTCACAGGCGCAGCGAATGCAATGCGTGAGCATCTGCCGGTGTTGTTTCTGACGGGAGCGGTGCCAGTGGGAACGATGGGGCTTAACGCTTCACAGGAGCTTGATGTTAGCCCCGTGTTTCGCCCGGTTACCAAATACAGCGTGCTGGTCACAGAAGCGAAGGATGTGCTTCGCGAGGTAGCCAGAGCGTGCCAAATCGCGATCTCCGGTGTCCCTGGACCTGTACATGTAGCCCTTCCGATTGACGTTCAACATGCGGATATTGGCCTGCCCATTATCCCGCCATTATTACCGAGAAAACCAATCGTTCCAGCCCTCGCTGACATTGAGAAAGCGGCGAAGGCACTGCGCGAGAAGAAGCGCGGCTGTATCTTCGTTGGGCAAGGCGTCAGAGACTCCGTTGACTCCTTGCTAGAGCTGGCAGAATTGCTAGGCTGGCCGATCGTGACGACACCTCAGGCGAAAGGTTATATACCTGAGAGCCATCCGCAATATGTCGGTGTGTTCGGCTTTGCAGGACATGAGGCTGCATCGCGATTGATCACCGAGGACAGCAGCGGCGCACTGCTTATCGTAGGCTCCAGTCTTGGTGAGACGGCGACGAATAATTACAATACGAATTTAACGAAAGGCCGATACACGGTTCAGCTTGATTTCGACCAGACCGTGTTCAATCGTAAATACAGAATTGACCTGCCGGTGCTAGGGGATATCCATTTAAGCCTGCTCATGCTAATTGAGGAATTAAGAACGCTTGGAATTCCGGAGAGAAGCGTGCATGCGGATGATCACGGTGGCGCAGAAACCCCTCAAGTTATCACCGAAGAATATACGACAAGGAATGTGCTGCTGCAGCTTCAACAGTGCTTGCCTGTGGATACACGGTACACGGTGGATATCGGGGAGTTTATGTCCTACGTCATCCATCATATGAAAGTGCTTGATAAGGATACATATAATATCAACGTTCATTTCGGGGCGATGGGAACCGGCATAGCCTCCGCGATTGGCTCCAAGCTGGCAGAGCCGGAGCGACCTGTCGTCTGCGTGACTGGTGACGGCTGCTTCTTTATGCATGGCATGGACATCCTGACGGCGAAGGAGCTTGGCTTGCCCATCCTATTCGTGATCATTAACAATGCGCGTCTTGGCATGGTCTACCACGGACATTCGCTTCAGTTCAAGCGAACGCACCATGCCTTCGAACAGGAAGCGGTGGATATTGCGGGTATGGCCGCAGCGATGGGCATTCCAAGCCTGCGGATAACGGGTATGGACGAGCTTCAGCAAGCTAGCATCGATCCGTTGCTAGCCTTGAACGGACCAGCAATTGTGGAGGTCGTGTTGAAAGACAATAACACGCCTCCAATGGGTGATCGTGTGAAATTTTTGTCGTCCTTCGGCAAATAACCGATTGGATGTTAAAGGCTTGCACATGAAGTGCGGATGAAGGTGATAAGACTTCGCATGGTTTGCCCTTTGAAGGCATCAGAGACGGGTTTGCCAGATGGATCCGCATAGCTGCAGCTTGAGCTGTCTTGATCATACGTAAATCCGAGCTGGACAAGCGCTTCCAGTAGCTCATGCGGCATGGAGATCGAACTAGTCTGCTGCGCGTAATATGCGGTTGGCGTAATGGTGACGTCGACGTCTCCGGCCCCGGTATGTACGATGAACAAATCGCCTTGCTGCTGCAGCATCCAATGTCCTTTCGAGAAAAGCGAGATTCGCGCGCCTTCCAAACCAGACAGCGCATCCAGATTGACCGCGAGCGTTTCGTTCAGCATTCTGCGGACGTCCGGTCCTGTTACTGATCCTGCTGCTTGCTCAAGATAAGCTTCCAGGACCGATTGTGGGAGAGGCGTTAGCGGTAATGTGCCAAGGTCAATGTTGAAGATTTGGTGGATCATCGCAAGCAGTTCCGTGCTGCTGATGTTGGCGGCGCTTGCTTCAATAAGATTGTCCATCTGTGCGGCTTTCGTCATCATGGTATCTCGCTCCCGTCATGAATGCATATTGTTAAGCTCATTAACAATTATAATGGAAAAGCTTGCATCGTTGTGCATTAGATTAGCAATTTCAGCGAAGTATACGAAAGCTCGGACTTCATTGTCCGGGCTTTATTTATCTGTTGGCTGGTGATGGGCGTGAGGCAACATTGAACGTATGGTTATTTTCAGACGATTCAACTAGAATAGAGCTAATGAAGTTTTGCCAAGAGAGAAGGGATAGAATGTCTGACCAACAAACTGCGGGTGAAGCGGGCTGGAACCTTGATAACAGCTATGCCCGCTTGCCGGAGTCTTTCTATACACGAATGAAACCATCGCCAGTGCGCGCGCCAAAACTGACCATTCTGAATGAGCCAGTAGCAGCAATGCTTGGGTTAAATGCAGATGCGTTAAGAACGGATGCGGCGCTTGCTGTGTTTGCCGGTAATGAAGTCCCAGAAGGTGCTGCACCGCTGGCGCAGGCCTATGCCGGACATCAGTTCGGATATTTCAACATGCTCGGCGATGGTCGGGCGCTGCTGATTAGCGAACAAATTACGCCGGAAGGTGAACGGTTCGATATTCAGCTGAAGGGTTCGGGACCGACGCCTTATTCCAGAAGCGGGGATGGGCGCGCGGCGCTTGGTCCGATGCTGCGTGAATATATCATTAGCGAAGCGATGCACGCGCTTGGTATCCCGACGACACGGAGTTTGGCAGTCGTGACGACAGGCCAGTCGATTATCCGAGAGAGTGAGCTGCAAGGCGCGATATTGACTCGTGTCGCCGCCAGCCATTTGCGGGTAGGTACGTTTCAATATGCAGCAGCGAAGGGACATGTTGATGAGCTTCGCGAGCTAGCGGATTATACTACCCGGAGGCATTATGCTGAGATTGCCAATGATGAGAATCGATATCTTGCATTGCTGCAGGAAGTGATCAAGCGGCAAGCCTCATTGATTGCCAACTGGATGCTTGTCGGCTTTATACATGGCGTTATGAATACGGATAACATGGCGATTAGCGGCGAGACGATCGATTATGGTCCGTGTGCTTTTATGGACGTCTATAGTCTCGATACGGTATTCAGTTCCATCGACAGAGAAGCGCGATATGCCTATGGCAACCAACCGAAGATCGCGGTATGGAATCTTGCTCGTTTCGCCGAAACGCTGCTGCCCTTGCTCCATTCCGATGAGGAGCAAGCGGTTAAGCTTGCGGAAGAAGCGCTTGGCAAGTTTGCAGAGCTATATCACGGGCACTGGTTAGCAGGTATGCGAGCGAAGCTAGGCCTATTCGGCGAAGAGGCAGAGGACGAGAAACTCATCGAAGAATTGCTTCGTTTGATGCAGCAGCAAGGCGCGGACTACACGAATACGTTCCGTGCATTAACTTTTGGCCGATTGGACGAGATCGTCATGTCGTGCAGTGCTGATTTCGCAGCATGGCTGGAGCTGTGGCAGTCGAGACTCGGAAGGCAAACGGAGTCACCGGAAGCGAGTCATCAGCTTATGCGAAGCAGCAATCCTGCCGTTATCCCGCGCAATCACCGGGTAGAGGAGGCGCTCGCAGCAGCGGAGCAGCGTGGTGACTTCAGCGTCATGGAGGAACTGCTCACAGTGCTCTCGAACCCGTTCGCGCATTCGCCCGAGCAGGAGGCGTATGCGGAGTTGCCTTCACAGAACGGACGACCTTATCGGACGTATTGCGGGACGTGAGTTCAAGGTTCGGAATCGTTTGTTGGCGGTAGACAGCACTAAATGTCTATCGCCCTTTTTATTTTTGCGGTACACTATTTCCTGTAAATGTAAATATGATGGGGAGCAGGTGAAGCTAGTATGACCGCATATGAGAAACCGATTATCCAAACGACAGAGATCGAACAGATCCTGACTATGCAGTTAGGGACTAGCCTTATCACCGAGCTCATGCCAATGACAGGCGGGAATCTTAGCCGTGTATTCTCGTTTCGGTTTGATGGGCGAGAGGGAGTCATCAAGTTCAGCGATCTGGCAGGCGCTTACGATACCGAGCGTTTCGTGTCGGGACTCTTAACAGGTCATGGTGTGCCTTTCCCACGTTGCCTTGGACAAGGTCAGGTCAATGAATTATCCTTTTCCATTCTTGAGCGTGTGCCTGGGTCCATGTTGATTGATTGTACAGATGAACAGAAGAAGGCGCAGCTCCCTGAGCTAATCCGGATTTTGGCACAGATGAATGAAGTGCAGGTGGATAAGACGCGTGGCTACGGCTGGATCAAGCCGGATGGCAACGGAGCATCTCCGACATGGATGGCACATATCGAGTCTTTCTTCGCGGAGGACCAGACGGGTAACTTCTGGGAAGGATGGTATGATCTCTTCAAGACGACTTTTCTGGAAAAGTCTGTGTTCGACGAGTGTTACGCAAGGCTGCTGCATTATGCTCCGTTTAATGAACCACATCGACATTTTGTCCATGGCGACTTTCAACCTTGGAATATTATGTCGAGCGGAGATCGGATCACAGGGGTTATAGATGGCAACTGCGTGTATGGCGATTATCTGCTCGATCTGGAGACGCTGAGCGGCACATTAGGTGAGCTGGATGTAGTTGCAGCGTATCAGCAGCACGTTCAAGAGAAGGGATTTGAAATCCCGAATTTCGAAGAGCGAATGTTAGGCGCAAGCTACTTCAAAGGGCTGGATGCGATGCGCTTCTATACAAAGATGGGCTGGGAAGAGGCTTATCATGGCCTACGTCATTCATTAATTAATCTCGTTAATAAGTAAGATCTGAGAGGATGTATAGGTAGCATGCCGCCTGAGCGTACACTTGCACGTTGTGCCTGGGTCAACGAGGACCCGTTATATATGGACTATCATGATCATGAGTGGGGCGTTCCTGTCCATGACGATCAGAAGCTGTTCGAGCTGCTCGTTCTTGAAGGGGCTCAAGCGGGACTCAGTTGGTATACGGTTTTGCAGAAGCGCGAAGGTTATCGGGAAGCCTTCGACGGGTTTAATCCGGAGCGGGTTGCTGCTTATGACGATGCGTTGGTAGAAGTGCTGATGAGCAATCCTGCAATCATTCGCAATCGGCTTAAGATCCAATCTGCGATTACGAATGCAAAATGCTTCTTGAAGGTACAGGCTGCATATGGCAGCTTCGATGCGTACATTTGGCAGTTCATCGGCGGTGAGCCGGTTCACAATCATTGGCAGTCGAAGGCTGAGGTTCCCGCTACGACGCCGCAATCGGAAGCGATGAGTAAGGATCTGAAGAAACGTGGCTTCAAATTCGTCGGCTCGACAATCTGCTATGCATTCATGCAGGCGAGCGGGATGGTCAATGACCACTCGATGGATTGTAATTGGTATGCTGGGAGGGGTTCACTTGTCTAGTTTGCAGGCTGTATTCATTGATCGGGATGGCACCATCGGAGGAACGGGACATTTTATCCATCCGCGTCAGTTTGAGTTATTCCCGGGCGTTCAGGAGGCTTTACTCCTATTGAAGAAGCACCGCATTAAAGTGATCGCCTTCACGAATCAGCATAATATAGCCAAAGGGCTTGCGACTGAGCAGGAGTTCATGGAGCAATTCGAGTCATATGGATTTGACGCTTCGTATATTTGTCCGCATGAGCCGGAAGAGGGCTGCGGTTGCCATAAACCACGTCCAGGTATGCTGCACCTTGCTGCAGAGGAGCATCAACTCGATCTGACGAACTGTGCAGTCATTGGCGATGTGGGATCCACGGACATGCTTGCTGCTGCGGCTGTTGGCGCGCGCAAGGTTCTCGTCAAGACAGGATGGGGGCAGAAGTCGCTCGATACCTACCGGCATAAGTGGTATGACCAGGCATCACCTGATTATATAGCAGATGATCTCATGGACGGGGCGAGATGGCTCATTAAGGATCTCCTCTAAAATAATAAAAACAGACAGCAATAAGGACGCCCATCACACGGGCGTCCTTATTATTTGCCAATAAAGGTCGAGCACAAATGCTCCACAATCTCATCCGCCGAATAGCCACGTACATCACGTTGGAACAAGTAGGAGTCGCTGCTAAGAGCCGTGAGCAGGAGATCAGCTTTGAACACGCTGTTCGGAGGACTCAGCTCCTGCTGCTTCTGCTTCTGCTTCTGCTGTCCCGTTGCCTCTATCTCGTCGAAGTGTTTAACAAGCAGCCCATGCAGCTCATCGTATAGCGGACTGCGGGTTCGTGACTTCGGCTTGCTGGTCTGTGCTGTATCTTCAACACCAGTGACAAGCTGCGTCTTCGTTTCTCTGAAGCGGATAAATAGGGTGAGAATGCCCTTAAGCCGCGCTTCGGGCAACGCTCCTCGATTTTGCTCCAAGTAGGCTTCAATATCCTCGAATAAGATAACGATATTGTCTTTGATCAGATCAAGGCAGAGCTCGCTCTTGTTGCGATAGCGCCGGTACAGCGTCCCGGGGCCGATCCGGGCTTCCGTTGCAATTTGGTTCATGCTGACTTGCTCGACACCATGTTGCTCAAATAAATGAAGTGCAGCGTCCAAGATGCGCTGCCGGTTCTCTGCTGCATCTCGACGTTCAGTGCGTGGTGGGATTGGGTTGTCGGATTTATTCGATTTATCGAATTCACTCAATGTATGCTCACGCCCTATGGTAAAAGTTCTATGCTCGAACCTGCATTGACAAGTGGAGATGTCTCCATTTAATATGAAGAGGAGAGTTCTCCGCTTAATGCTATCATAAACGAAGAGGAGTGTACACAGATGGCTACACCTACTGGCAATACTGCACTATTAGTTATGGATTTACAGAACGGAATCGTTTCCCGTTTCGCGCAGAACGAGGAACAGCTGCTGCCCTTTCAGAAGGCAGTCGAAACTGCCCGCAAACATAACATACCTGTCTATTTCATTCGGGTCGCATTCCGTGAAGGCTATCCAGACGTTAGTCCACGTAACAAAGCCTTTTCACAGATTGCGAATTTTGGCGGCATGACTGTGGATGATCTCGCTACTCAAATTCACGAAGCGGTGAAGCCAGAGCCCGGCGAGCATGTGATTACGAAGAAACGCGTGAGTGCGTTTGCCGGTAGCGATCTTGAGGTCATTCTGCGCTCGCGCCAGATCGACACGCTCATCTTAAGTGGAGTTGCAACTAGCGGGGTTGTATTGTCAACCCTTCGTGAAGCGGCAGATAAAGATTTTGTCATCCAAGTATTGTCTGATGCTTGCCTCGATGCAGACGCGGAAGTTCATCGCGTACTGACGGAGAAAGTATTCCCGCGGCAGGCGAATGTGCTAACCGTTGACACGTGGATCGACAGCTTGAAAGCGTAGGCTGATCGCTATGCCCATTTGGAAAAGAAATTTATTCGTTTGCTGGTTCGGGATGTTCGTCACGAGCATCGGCATGAGCCAGATTGCGCCGGTATTGCCGCTCTATATTAAGCATCTTGGCGTCAGCGATACAGATGCGATCTCCCAATACTCAGGCATCGCCTTCGGCATCACCTTCATCATATCGGCGATCTTCTCGCCGATATGGGGGCAAGCAGCCGATAAGTTTGGTCGGAAGCCGATGCTTCTGCGCGCGAGCCTCGGCATGGCAATCGTTATCTTCAGTATGGGATTCGCCCATCATGTGTATGTATTGATCGGCTTGCGCATGCTGCAAGGGATCATTACAGGCTACGGCACCGCATGTACGACGCTCATCGCAACGCAGACAGATAATGAGCATGCCGGTTGGGCGCTGGGAACGCTCTCGACATCGAGTATCGCAGGTTCGCTGCTTGGACCGACAATCGGCGGCTTTATTGCAGAAAACTTCGGAATGCAGAACGTGTTCTTCATTACCGGCGCTCTCATGATGGTCGCATTCCTTACGACATTGTTCTTCGTGCAAGAAAACTTCACGCGTCAGCATAAGAAGACGCTTCGCATGAAGGAAGTGTGGGAAGCCGTACCGCAAAAGAGCTTAACTGTCATGATGCTCGTAACATTCTTCGTGCTGACGGTTGCACTGTACTCTGTCGAGCCGGTGTTGACGGTCTATGTGACGAAGCTTTCGAGCAGCTCTCATCATGTTGCGCTGCTTGCAGGCGTCATCTTCTCCGCTTCCGGGATTGCGAATATTATCGCAGCTCCGAGGCTTGGCAAGCTGGCTGACCGTATCGGTACGCACAAGGTAATTCTCGCTGCGCTAATTGTTGCTGGCGTGACGTTTATCCCGCAAGCTTTTGTCACGAGTCCATGGCAGTTGATGGTGCTTCGTTTCATTCTCGGCTTGTCGTCAGCGGGACTTATGCCGGCTGTGAATACAATTATTAAACGGATTACACCTGCGGCAATTACCGGGCGCGTGTTCGGACTGAGCATGGGCGCGGCGTATTTGGGCGTATTCATCGGCTCGCTGCTTGGTGGTCAAGTGGCTGCTTGGTTTGGCGTCGAATATGTCTTCCTCATAACTAGCGCGCTGCTACTCATTAATGCAGTGTGGGTGTACTTCCAAGTGTATAAAAAGGTTCAGTTCATGCAAGTGATGAATCCCGTCAATCCGGTCAATCCCACCCAAATAACTGGCGGGATTTTTGTTCATACATTTTTAAGAAAAGGTTCACGCATAATTAAGAAGCATCCTGTACGCTTATCGAAGCTAAGAAGCTGTCAATTACGAGGAGAATAGAGCTGCATGTCAATTCGCTTGAAACTATTAGTATCCTACGCGGCCATGCTGTTCATCCCGCTTGTTTTAATTATGGTAATCACGTCGCTGCTGCTCGTCTCGCTCCGAGGGGAGTTATCGTCTGTTCAAGGGGCATATGAGTCGACGGAAAATATGTTCGACCATGAGGTCGTGGAGCATGTCGCGAAGGAGATGAAACGTTCCATTGAGCGTGATCCTGAGCTGATGAAAGACTCTAAATATTTGGATGAATTGACGACAGAGTTGCGAAAGAACGATGCAGGCATGATTATTCGAATGGATGATAGCATTGTCTATGACTCGGCTATAATCGGACAAACACCGGAGCTTATGACAAGCTTGCCGACCTATAAGGGCCCGAATACCGTTACACGTGACCATGTGCGTAGACTCGGCAATATGGACTATCAGTTTATTCAGTTTGACTTCCTTAGCATCGACAAGAAGAAGAGCACCGTGTTCATCATTACGGAGATTAATCCGGTTGTATATTTCATTCATCAATATTTTGGTGCGATGTTTGTTGGCCTGCTTATTATACTGATCGGGACGCATGTGATTCTGACGACGTACATGTCGAAGAATATTATCAAACCGCTGCAAGCGCTTCGGAAAGCGGCTCGTGAGATCAAGGAAGGACGGCTTGACTTTCAGCTCGATGTCGCGCGCAAAGATGAGATTGGTCAGCTTGGAACCGCATTCGAAGAGATGCGATCGAGGCTCCAGAAGTCGCTAGAGGTACAGCAGCAGTACGAAGCGAACCGCAAAGAACTGCTCGCAAGTATCTCCCATGATCTACGAACGCCGTTGACTGCCATTCGCGGATACGTTGACGGCATTATGGAAGGGGTTGCCGATACGCCGGAGAAGAATCACAAATATATGCGGACGATCGCAATGAAAGCCGATCAGCTGGATCATCTTATCAACGAGCTGTTCCTATACTCGAAGCTGGATTTGAATCGTCAGCCATTCCAGTTCGAAGAGGTCGCTCTTATGCCGTTTCTGCAAGATTGGTCGGAGGAGCTGCAGTTTGAGCTGGAGAAGAAAGGGATCGCGCTGCAAATCGATATTCAACTGCCCTACGATGTCATCGTTACGATGGACCGCGACCATTTCCGGCGTGTTCTGAACAATATTATTCAGAACAGTGAGCGGTATATGGATAAAGCAGAGCCGGTAATTCGTATAGGCGCATATCAGCATCCGGATGCTGCGGTGATTGAAATAATGGATAATGGGACTGGTATTGAACCGATTTCGCTTCAGCATATTTTTGAGAGGTTCTATCGAGTTGATCAGTCACGCAACGTCAATACAGGAGGAAGCGGCCTAGGGCTTGCCATTGCCAAACAAATCATGGAAGGCCATGGCGGTGCCATTGCTGCTATAAGCAAGCTGACTGAAGGTACAACGATTCAATTGACGATCCCCACTAAACAAGGGAGTACGAGCGTATGAAATCAATTCTAATCATCGAAGATGATGTTACAATCTCGGAGCTGCAGCGGGATTATCTTGAGATCAGCGGGTTTAAAGTCGATATCGCAGCAGACGGCGAGCAGGGGCTGCAGCTTTGCTTGAATGGTTCATTCGACTTGATCATTCTCGATTTGATGCTGCCAAAGATGAACGGCTTCGACGTTTGCAAAAGAATTCGCGAGAAGAGGGACGTTCCGATTCTAATGGTCACCTCAAGGCGCGAGGATATCGACGTAATTAGAGGCCTCGGAATAGGCGCGGACGATTATATTACGAAGCCGTTCAAGCCTGCGGAGCTTGTTGCCAGAGTGAAAGCTCACCTCGCGCGGTATGATCGTCTGATCGGCACGAAGGAGACGAAGAATGACATTCACATTCGCGGTTTATATATTGATCCTGATACCCGTAGTGTACTGGTCAATGAAATGGAAACCGTGCTGACGACCAAGGAATTCGATCTTCTCTATTTTCTCGCTAGTTATCCGAACCGAGTGTTTACGAAGGAGCATTTGTTCGAACGAATTTGGGGCGTGGATGCAATGGGAGATCTGCAAACCGTCACTGTTCACATCCGCAAAATCCGTGAGAAAATCGAGGCGGACTCAGGGAATCCGACATACGTTGAGACGGTCTGGGGCACTGGGTATCGGTTTAAAGGTTGACCTGATCATTGAAGTTGTTGAAGTTGTTCAACATTCGGAAGGAGCATCAGAACAGTTATGCCACACGTTATTAATGCCGTGATCCAAGGTATCATCGAAGGGTTAACGGAATTTCTACCTGTCTCATCGACAGGACATTTAATTCTTTCAGGCAAATTGCTCGGCTTCACAGGCGAGAAGGCCGATACGTTCGAAATCATCATTCAGCTCGGCGCTATACTGGCTGTTGCCGTCATTTACTGGCGACGTATTCTCAATTTGCTTGGGCTTACGCGTATCAAGCCGGATTCCGGTGATGGGTTACAAGCAGCCTCATCCCAGCAGCCAGAACATAAGCTGAATTTGCTGCATCTGATTATTGCTTGCTTCCCAGCAATGGCGCTTGGCTTAATTTTGCATTCTTTTATCAAAGACTACTTATTCTCACCCTATACGGTACTAGCTGGACTTGTGTTTGGTGGGGTGTTCATGCTGATCGGTCAGCGCAAGCAAGTGGCTGTTCAGGCCGAGGGCATCGATCAAATCTCGTATAAACAAGCGCTGCAGATCGGCTTGTTTCAATGCTTAGCCTTATGGCCGGGCTTCTCGCGCTCTGGCGCGACGATTGCTGGCGGTTTGCTGACAGGGATCAGCTATCGGGCCGCAACGAATTTCTCCTTCCTGATCGCGATTCCGATGATGTTCGCAGCGAGCGGCTATGAGCTGTTGAAGAGCTACGATACGCTAAACGCTTCGGACGCGGGCTTCTTCGCGACAGGGTTCATCGTGGCTTTCATCGTGGCATTGCTCGCGGTCATTACATTCCTCAAGCTGCTTGAGAAGCTGAAGCTTGCGCCGTTTGCATACTACCGTTTCGTGCTTGCGGCTGTGTTCTTCGTTTATCTGCTCATCAATCACTAGTCAGCGAAAAATCCAGAAGGAGGCGGCATGACATGAGTAATCAGGGAGCTGTGCTCATTCTGACCGGAGATTACGGAGCAGGCCATCTGAGAGCGGCTGAAGCGCTGAAGGACTCGCTGCAGCAGCAGCATCCTCACTTAGCTGTACAGATCGTTGACGTCATGTCCGTCACGCATCCGATCTTTAGTCCCGTCAGTAAATATATGTATTTGCGCAGCATTCATCATTTTCCGCGGACATACGGTTTTCTCTTCCGAAGGACGAGGCAGCAAGGCGCAATTTCGAATACATTCAAGACCATTCAGAAGCTTGGACTTCACAGATTGCATTCACTCATCGACCGAATGAAGCCATCGGCAATTGTGTCTACGTTTCCGCTCGCCGCAGGCGCGGTCTCTATATTGAAGCGGGCCGGTCTCGTGAAGGTTCCCTGCACGACGGTCATTACGGATTACACGGATCACAGCTACTGGCTGTATCCGCATACTGATCTCTATCTCGTCGGGAGCAATTCTGTTGCTGAACGTCTGCGACAAGTGGGCATCTCCGGGAGCCGGATCGCAGTCACAGGAATTCCTGTCAAATCAGCCTTCTACAGCTTGCTGCCAAGACAAGCCGCACGGGAGCTGTTCAGGTTACAGCCCGATATGCCAACTATAATGATTATGGGCGGTGGGGAAGGGCTGGTCGCTCGCGGAATCGGCGAAACGATTCGCAGCACACATCGGTTGCTTAGCGGCGGTGTCCAGTTCATTGTCGTATGTGGACGTAATGAGAAGCTTCAATCAGAGCTCACTCAGCTGGTCCTCTCGAATCGCATCCCGGCACTCATTACGGGCTACACCGAGCATATCCCTGAGTTTATGGCGGCATCCGACCTGCTCATCACGAAGCCAGGAGGTCTTACTTCATCTGAAGCGCTAGCTGCTGGTCTGCCAATGGTGCTCGTTCAGTCGCTCCCAGGACAGGAGGAGGATAATGCCGCTTATCTTACCGCTTGCGGTGCGGCTTTGCGTGCCGATGAGCTGCAGGATGTGCCGATGCTTCTTATGGGATTACTGCGCAGTCCGGATAGGCTGCGCCAAATGATCAAACGAACGCTTCAAGCGAGCATACCGAACTCAGCGGATGTCGCTGTTTCAACCATCATGCGTCAAGTTGCGAATGCGCTCATCATTTCTTAAATTTATGTCCCTAACGATAGAAGCCTAACAACGCAGCGTCATGAACCGAATACTGTATTTACAGCTTTATCGGTACGGTACGCAAGAAGCGTAGGCAAACAATCGGTTGAAGATGGGGGAACATCATGACGCGTTATGTGGGGAGCAAATGGAAGAAGACCGCTGCACTCATGAGGGAGCGAGAATTATCAGAATACGTGCCCGAAACCGCCCAATTGTCCAAATCATCGCTTCATTCGTTATTGAGAAAATATGAGATGGTCTATGTGAAGCCAGTCGTTGGCATGCATGGGAATGGTGTCATGCGAGTGGAACGCACAACAGCGGGCTATCAGTTTCAATCGCAAGATCGTATCCGCAGCTTCACACATTTCGATGACATGTACCGGTCCATTCTAGTGCAAACTCGCAAGAAACGATATCTTGTCCAGAAAGGGATAAGGCTGCTCAAGCATAATGGCCGAAGATTTGACATACGCGTCATGGCCCAGTATTCGCCAAACCGGCAATGGGAGACGACGGGCATTATCGGAAGAGTTGCGGCCAAGAACAGAATCGTAACCAACTTTCATGGCGGTGGCAAGCTTGTCGCAGCAAGCCGATTGCTCGCAGAGCATACGAACTATGTTTATCCTAAATTGCATTCCTTGTCCAAGCTTGGCGTAAAAGCAGGCAAGGCGATGCAGCAAGCATTCCCTGGCGTCTATGAAATAGGGCTCGACGTAGCACTCGATCAATCACTGCGTCTATGGATATTGGAAGTGAACACGAGCCCGGACCCGTACGTGTTCAAGAAACTTCCCGATAAAACGATCTTCAAACGCATTATGCGATACGCCAAAATGTATCCGAAAAAGAGAGCCTGATCTCGACCAGGCTTGCAGAGAGCCCGAAGAGATGTCCATGAGACTTCTTCCTGGGCTCTTTCTCATGGACAAAACTTCCAAATTAGTTATTGTTGATAGATAAAACATGTGCTAGAATCGCACTTAGGTAAAAATGCCCATAAGTGCAACATTTTTAAATACGAGTAGGGGGGAAAAGGTGTACGAGTGGGGATTTGATTCTTAATACATATTCAATCTATCGATATGAAAGATAATTGGGAGGAACTATGAACAAGCGAATTACTCTATTCATGCTCACTTTTGCACTCATTCTCACACTTCTGCCGGTTTCTGTCGCGCAAGCCGACGCAAAAGCCGATCTACAGAAAAACGTCGCACTTATTATCTCAGCATTCGCGAAACAAAGCGGATTCACGGCCGCAGACGTTGATTCCATTATTACCGATCTGAACAATGACAACAGTCGGGAAGTGGTCGTCTGGATCAAGCATCCAATGGATTCCAATACTGATTTCTACCTTGGCGTTTACAGCCTTGGAACGACGAAGAAGCTCCAGTTCGAGAAGCTCTACTCCAGCGATTATATTTACGATTCCTATGTCACAGTAAGAACGATCAAAAATCCGCGCTACAAAACGAGCCTCGCGGTCGTTTCCTTCGGTAATAGCTACATCGATGCGGAAGTGTATACGACCAAATATGGCGTGTTTAAGCGAGTCGGTTCAGCTTATATGTCGTATTCGATGCCTAACGGCGTCTATATGAAGGACATTAACGGCGACGGCTATGAAGAGTTTGTCGGCCTGAACAACGAGTATGATCTTGGCAATGAGCAGCTGAGCAACGCGGAATATCCGGTAGGAAAAGTCATTTATAAGTGGAATGTGAATAAATTAACCTATGTTGCTTCGCAATATGGCAGTGACGGCAAGCTGGACAGCACGCGTAAGCCGGTTGGATCTTTAACTTCTGCGCAAGCACTTGCTATGCTGAAGAAAGCCTATACGATGCAGATTGGAATGTCAGGCTACTACGAGTTCGACACAGTACGCGCGAAGATGAAGCCTTCCTTCAGCAACAATATCGTTTCCGGTTTTATCCGCAACGGATTGAAGTATGACTATGGCTTCGGATACAAGCCGATTTACCAGACGAACGAAGATAATGTCTGGCTTCTGCCTAAATTCACGAACGCGCCGGTACAATTCAATATCTCGACAGACAAGAACCGTATCAAGATTGTGCAGAAGCAGAAGAAGGAATATAGCGGCGGCAGTTATGACCGAAATGCGACAGCAGTGCTTGTAAAAACAAAATACGGGTGGAAAATTGATAATTACGGCTACAATTTCTAATCATCAACTACTTGTCCAGTCATATATTGATTAATATTCAAAATATGAATGGGAGGTTGTATACTTCTGAAACCGTACCTTGCAAAGTCAGTCGTGCTCACGATTCTCCTCGCGTTCATTGGGGTATTCCTTGTCCCAGTTAACACGAACGCAGCAGGGAGTAAGAACGAGCTAATCATTGTCAACAAAGGAACGAATAAACTGGCGTTCTATATCGACGGCGAGCTCGTTAAAACGTTCTCGGTGGGGACAGGAAGGTCGCCTGATCTGACACCAGAAGGTTCGTTCAAGATTGTGAACAAGATCAAGAACAGACCGTATTACAAAGACCATATCGCAGGCGGCGATCCAACGAACCCGCTCGGGGACCGATGGCTGGGGCTGCAGGTAGGCGCGACGTATGGTACGACTTACGCCATACACGGGAATAACAATAGCAAGTCGATTGGCAAGTACGTCAGCGCCGGCTGCATTCGCATGCTGAATGACGAAATCCATTGGCTGTATCCGCAGATTGTAATTGGCACGAAGGTCATTGTTACGACATCGAAGCTGGATTTTGCCACGATTGCAGAGCAGAATGATTATCCGGTCACGCATTATTTTGCAGGATCGCTGTTACTCGATGGCAAGTCGGTGAAGCTCGATCATGAGCTATTGATGATGGATTCCCGAGTGTTTATCCCCATGCGAGAGGTGTTTGAGCTTCTAGGCGCACAAGTGGGCTGGGATGAGCAGACGAAGACAGTTACTGCGATCATTGGCTCTCGGACCATCACGCACAAGGCTTTAACCGGAACAGTGAGCGTTGGAGGCTCTACGGTAGCGATCACAAGTTCACGAATTGTCGATAACTCGCTGCTACTGCCATTACGAGATATTACGGAGCTTATCGGCCATCAAGTCGATTGGGATGGAACGAAGAAGCAAATTCGAATTACATCATAATGCACTAATTTACGTACTGGGCTGCCTTGTTGGGCAGCCCTTTTTGTTATGGTATACAAAATTCGGTGAATCGTTTAAATTAGAGAAACAATATATTTATCAGGGGTAAAATGATGACTTGGACGAAACGATTCACCAAATTCAGGAAACAATCGGACAGCCGAAAATATTTAAAATTGATTACGAGCGAGGGCATTTCGGGAGGGATGCTTGGAAGCATTCTCGGAGGACCGTTTCTGACCGGATTCATGCTGTATCTTGGCGCATCATCGGCACAGATCGGCTTCGCGCTTGCGATTCCCGCATTCGCCAACCTGGCGCAAATATTCACAGCGATTATTACTCATAATGTCGATAATCGGCGAGCATATGTATTCGGTTACGGCGTTCTATACCGGGTCCTGTGGGTACTGACAGGGCTGATCCCGTTCGTACTTCCCCAGAGCTATTGGGTATATACATTCATAACGTTATATTTGCTTTCGTATTTATGCTCGAACATTGCAGGCGTCATCTGGGCATCGCTCATCAGCGACATGATTCCCGCACAGGTGCGAGGACGGTACATGGGCATTAGGAACACGATTGTCGGTGGACTTGCCGCATTAGCTGTGCTTGCAGGTGGTCAATTACTGGAGTTGTTCTCGAAGCAGAACGGATTTATCGTCTTGTATGCCATTGCGGCAGTATGTATGGTTTGGAACGGTTATCATTTGTTCAATTATCCGAATCTGCCCTTCGAGAAATCACAGGAATCCCAGAAATTGAAGCTGCTTGTGAAGCCGCTCAGGGACCGTTCATTTCTTCGCGCGACCTTATTCCTTGCTGCATGGATCTTCTTCCAGAACATGGCGGTTCCGCTGTTCTCCTATGTGATGCAGGATGTGCTCACCATTAGCATACAGTGGGTAACGATCATTACGACGATCCAAATGGTCGTTATGATGGCGAGCTACTATGTGTGGGGCAACTTGAATGCCAAGTACGGGACGAAGCGTGTGCTGTTGTGGACATTACCAATTATCTCTGCAGCCTGCATGTTATGGGGTGCAATTGCATGGCTTCCGGCGATTCCGGTACTCATATTGGTGCATATGCTTCTAGGGGTTGGTACTGGCGGCTTCACACAGCTAACGTTCAATTTCACGATAGAAGAAGCGCCTGGCTCGGAACGGACCATCTATGTGGCTGTTTTTGCAGCGTTGACAGGCTTTACCGGATTCCTGGGCCCGATTCTCGGCGGAGAAATCTATCGGAAGATGAGTGCGATGCCGTTTTGGCTGGAGCACTACGGCTTCAGTGCAGGCATGGGGCTTGTTCTGCTAGGCTTGGCACTCACTGCGGGACGATCCATGTTGAGCAGCAATCGTAAAAGCTTCAGCAGAGCGACAGGATTGCGCAAGCAACAAGAAGAGCTGGTAAGCTAATTAGCTTAGCGGTTCTTTTTGCTCGAATCGATAGGACAATGGATACAGTGGGAGGCAAACGCATGCGTTATGATTTCGACCGTGTCATTGATCGCCGGAACAGCTCTAGCTTCAAGTGGGATGGCGTCGCTGCCAGCTATGGTCCAATCGAAGATACGATTCCGATGTGGGTGGCAGATATGGATTTTGCTGCGCCACCGGAAGTGGTAGAGGCTTTGCAGAAGCGAGTCCGGCACGGTATATTCGGCTACTCGTTCCGCCCGGATTCGTATCTCGAAGCGATAACCGATTGGTTGGATAGACGGCATCAGTGGCGCGCATTGATCCGGCGTGGATTGCGCATAGCCCTGATATGATCGCCGCACTGTCAATCCTCATAGAGACGTTCACAAAGCCAGGAGATAAAATTATCTTTCAAGCGCCTGTCTACAATTTCGCTAGAATTATCGCTAATCAGGGACGTATCGCAGTCAATAATCCACTTCACTATTAGAATGACACCCATACCTACACGATGGATTTGGATGGTTTGGAAGCGATGCTTGAGCTTGATCAGACTGTGACGATGCTCATCCTATGCAGCCCGCACAATCCGATCGGCCGGGTGTGGCGGCGTGAGGAGCTGGAACGATTAGGACAAATTAGTGTGAAATATAACCTGCTCGTCGTATCGGACGAAATTCATGCTGATCTTGTGTATGAGGGCAGCGAGCATATCCCTTTCAGCTCGATCTCGGCAGATCTTGCAGCTCGTTCGATCACCTGCGTCGCCCCGAGCAAAACGTTCAATTTACTAAGCATGCACGCAGCAACCGTTATTATTCCGAACGATACGTTACGAGCACAGTACAATCATGCATTGAATAGGCTTGGGCTGGACTCGCCGAACACGTTCGGTAGCCTCGCGCTTGAAACGGCTTATCGTGAGGGTGAAGAATGGCTGAACGAACTGCTTATCTATTTGCAGAGCAACATTCACCTCGTTACCGAGTTCTTCAAAGCACGAATGCCACAAATACGTGTCATACAACCGGAAGGGACGTATCTCATTTGGTTGGACTGCCTGGATCTCAAGCTGAGCATGTCTGCGCTCGAACAGTTCTTCGCCTACAAGGCGAAGGTCATTCTGCAGCCTGGCTATTCGTTCGGCGAGGAGGGGACTGGATTCATGCGCATGAATGCAGCATGCCACATGGGAGTAATGGATTGGTTCCGCGAGCAATTCTCCGGGCAGAAATTATGTCCAATTGAACATCTGGAAAGCTACAAAAGGCTTGGAGAGCAGGTCTATTCGCTTCATGTCGAGCTGGCAGAGAGTACCTCTGCGCGTGCTCAAGCGATCGTGCAGGCTGCACGAAGCATTCAAATTATGGCTGATGAGCTGCTCGGCGATGCGCTTGATGGCGCTGTTCCTAAGGCCGTGCCGATTGTAACGCATGATCAGGCAGACGTCTGGTACGGCATGCTGCCCGATATTATGGTCGCCGCAAGACAGGAAGCTGCGTTCTCGAACTCTGCGCGCATGAAGCTGCCGATTCGGCTCGGCACTCAGATTGAAGGTCCGAAGCCATGCCCGGAACAGCACATCGCCGGACTGAGAAGAGCTGCCGCTGGACTCGAGGAGCTGCTCGCGCTCGAAGTGTCCGTTGCCCGAGGTGAGAAGGAGACGTACAAGGAAGCGATTCTGCTGTACGAAGAAGCGAGAACGCGCAAGCAAGCCGGCGATTCTATCGTGGGCACGATCTCGAATGGACGACGTGTCTCGGAGGAGAGCCACGAGGATGCGGAAGAGCAGTATTGGATGGCGTTATCGAATTACATCCTCGTCGCGCAAGGGTTGAAGGACCCTGAGATGCTGAAGAACATGCCAACGGCTTTACCTGGCCCGAACGGCGTCATCCCGTGCAAGCTGGACTCAAACGACCTCTGGAAAGTGACTTCGCAGATTGCTATTAGTGAAATCCGCAAGGCAGGGGAGTACCTCCAAGCGGAGCGCGATCTTGTCGAGCACTGGGAGAATTTCATTGAGACGAGAGTAGAGCGTGAATATGAAACGACCGTTGAAGAGCTGCTAAAGCGCGGCCATATCAAGGAAGATTCGTATTGGTACTGCTGTCCATTCCCGGCTGTGTACCGCGTGCAAATGGATTCGGTGAATGTGCTAGGCCATGTTATTCCTAGAGGGCATGTGTTTGTGTTCGAATACGGAGATGACGGCGAGCCGGGCCGATTTATTACACAGCCTACTTTCCAATCCGCAGATGAGCGAAAATATTGCGACGACTAATGGAGTGGCAGGAGAGCAATTATGGGACTAATAAATCGAATGATCCACCTATGCCGAACGTTGACGTATAAGGAAGAGGAGGCTGTCTCCTTCGAGGTCTATCTTGAAGCGGCAAATGAACGACTGCGCGAATTTGCCGTTATTGTGAGCCGGCTAGAGTCTGAGCTGTTATCAGCAAAAGATAGACGTCAAGCTATTGAGAAGCAGCAGCAGCAGTTTCGGGAGCAAGCGGAACAAGCCGCTGCTCAGCAGGATGCGGAGGCGGCGAAGCGCTATCTTGAGCAGGCGTACACGAGCAAGACACGTTCTGATGCCATGCTGCAAGATATTCGGAAGCTGGAAGAGCGAATCGCCGTGACCAAGGAGCGTTTCGCGGAGCTGACCTGCGTAATTGAAGAAGCAAGCAGCAAGCATGATGCGATCATGATTCGGAATTTGCTGGCGACGACAGAGATCGAAGCGAATAAAACCATTCATAGATAAACGAAAGGCTGCCGGTCGGTGTTGACCAGGCAGCCTTCTTCATTCAGGTCTTGTGAACAAAATCGTAATGGAATTGATGGCTTCATTCACATTCATTAGCGCATCTCGGATGATCAGCTCATCAATCGCTTCTCCACCTTTGAGAATCGGTTCTCTCGAGGCGATTTGAGCCATAAGCTCATCATTTTGCTGAATTCTCTCGTCCGTAATGGCTTGGAGTGATTTCAAATGCTGCTCATATTGTTCGCGTTCTGGTGATTTGTAAGGAATCCCTTGCGACAGTGCGATCAGGGCATCGTCGAAGAAAAATTTCATATAGAGGACAATTGGGCCTGCAAGCAAATCCTTCATCGTCGCTACTTCCTCGTCCGTCGCCTTGACTTCATCGACGAGCTCCCAGAACTGCCTGATGGTCTCAGGCGTCAAGTTGTTTCGGTCACGCACGACCCGTGCGACGAACATTTGAAATCGATCTTTTTGGTGCTCGGTCATGTGCTTGGAGAGGGTGACTTGGGACTCCTCCGTCTCGATCACGGGTTCCTTGTCCTTGTCTCTGTCCAGCTGCCATCCGCAGCCGACTAAGCTGACTACCATCACAATTGCAAGCGCGGAAGCTGTGAGCCATCTCAGTTGAATCGCCTCTCTCATCCGATGTGATACAAGTTAGTAAGGCTTTAAAGCATCTCCCTCCTAAAGTATGTAATCGCTGCTCGTATCAGTAATAAACAATTCGCTGGCTCGGCTTCACCTTATATGCTGCGAATTTTCAAAAAATGATTTACCTTGCCACCGTAATCTGATAATATAAACGCAACATTCAAATGCGATGAAGAGAAGAGTAGGTAAAGAACTGCTTTTACAGAGAGCTCCGGCAGCTGGAAAGGGGCAAAGCAAACTTTATTGAAAAAAGGCTTAGAGCAGCACACCGGAACTCGCAATCGGCGGGGGATGGGGTGACAGGAGCTCCTGTTACAGAGCTAGAGTATAAGCATTCGCTTTCCATAATGCCGTACTCGAAGAGGCTGGAGTGGCGACATTTCGGCGAATCTAGGGTGGTACCACGAGCATGCCAATCTCGTCCCTAAGACTTTACGAAGTCTTGGGGGTGGGATTTTTTTGTTATAAACGGTGCTGTTGCAACTCGGCTCACGTTTGCATAAGGTACACCAAATGAGATTATGTAGAGAAAATATATTTTATCTGAAAGGAATTGAATTGGAATGACAGATAAGCTAAAAGTTGGTATTGTCGGTGGCACAGGGATGGTCGGTCAGCGTTTTGTTGAGCTGCTGAATCAGCATCCATGGTTTAAAGTAACAGCAATTGCTGCGAGCGCTAGTTCGGCTGGAAAAACGTATGAAGAAGCGGTTCAAGGCAGATGGAAGCTGTCCACGCCAATTCCTGAAGCAGTGAAGCAAATCGTTGTACAGGATGCTTCGAAAGTAGAAGAAGTAGCAGCTGGCGTTGATTTCGTATTCTGCGCAGTCGATATGAAGAAGAATGAAATAAAAGCGCTCGAAGAAGCATACGCGAAGACAGGCACGCCTGTTGTTTCGAATAACTCGGCACATCGCTGGACGCCAGACGTTCCAATGGTCATTCCGGAGATTAACCCAAGCCATCTTGAAGTCATCGCAGCACAGCGCAAGCGTCTCGGAACGGAAACAGGCTTCATTGCCGTGAAGCCGAACTGCTCCATCCAGAGCTACGTGCCAGCGCTTCATGCGCTGCTTGATTTCAAGCCGACGCAAGTTGTCGCTTCGACTTACCAAGCGATCTCTGGCGCAGGCAAGAACTTCACAGATTGGCCGGATATGCTCGACAACGTCATCCCTTACATCGGTGGCGAAGAAGAGAAGAGCGAGCAAGAGCCGCTTCGTATCTGGGGTACGGTTGAGAACGGTGAGATTGTCAAAGCAAACGCGCCGCTCATCACGACACAGTGTATCCGCGTTCCTGTAACAGACGGCCACTTGGCGACTGTATTCGCTTCATTCGAGAACAAACCGGCGAAGGAAGAAATTCTTGCTCGCTGGCGTGAATACCAAGGCCGTCCGCAGGAGCTGGGATTGCCGAGTGCACCGAAGCAGTTCATCACTTACTTCGAAGAAGAGAACAGACCGCAAACAAAGCTTGACCGTGACACCGAGAATGGCATGGGCGTATCGGTTGGTCGTCTGCGCGAAGATTCGATCTATGATTTCAAATTCGTTGGGCTGTCGCATAACACGCTCCGCGGCGCAGCAGGCGGTGCAGTTCTAATCGCCGAACTGTTGAAGGCAGAAGGCTATATCGTAGCCAAATAAGCTTCTATACGAAACAGCAAGCTAATCCGAGTTTACTCGGGGGCTTGCTGTTTTTTTCGTTTCGGAGAGGAATAGCAACAAGCTGTCGACAATAAATTGGAAAGTTCGCCCATCCGCCGAATAAATATTAATACAGCAGCTTCGTCACCATAGGCAGGTGCTGAATAACATAACGGTAAATGCGAAAAGGGATGAGGACAGCATGAAGAAACAGCGACGGATTGGCCAAAGTGGTTCGGATTTCTTCCCAGTGCGAGGCGTCGAATATCTCGAGCTTTATGTAGGAAATGCGAAACAGGCCGCACATTACCTGAGCAAAGGCTTCGGCTTCCGCCAGGTTGCTTATGCGGGCCTTGAAACCGGAGAGTCCGGCAAAGTGTCGTATGTGCTTGAGCAGCAGCAAGCACGAATCGTAGTGAGCGGCGCGTTATCGCCAGATCACCCGATTGCGGAGTTTACGAAGAAGCACGGCGACGGCGTGAAGGATATTGCGATGCGCATGGATGATGTAGAGAAGTCTTATCATGAAGCGGTGTCGCGCGGCGGGATTCCGGTGATGGAGCCGAAGGAAATAAGCGATTCGAATGGAACGGTTCGGCTCGCCGTTGTCGGCACATATGGAGATACGGTGCATACGTTAATCGACCGCAGCGATTATAAGGGAGTCTTCCTGCCGAAGTATGAAGCTTGTGACTTGATTATTCCCCACAGTCCGTCGGGGCTAATCGGCATCGACCATGTCGTTGGCAATGTAGAGCGGATGGAGGAATGGGTGGAGTACTACGAGAATGTGATGGGCTTCAAGCAAATGATTCACTTTGACGACAAAGACATCTCGACGGAATATTCGGCGCTGATGTCGAAGGTGATGTTTGGCGGCGGGCGAATCAAATTCCCGATTAACGAGCCTGCAAACGGCAAACGCAAGTCGCAAATTCAGGAATTTCTCGATTTCTATCATGGCCCAGGCGTACAGCATATTGCGATTCTCACGAATGATATTATTTCCACTGTGTCCACGTTACGGGGAAACGGCATTGAATTCTTGAGTACGCCAGACAGCTATTACGAAATGCTGCCGGCTCGGGTAGGCGTTATTGATGAGGAGCTGACGAAGCTTCGTGAGCTTGATATTCTCGTGGATCGCGATGATGAAGGCTACTTGCTCCAAATCTTCACGAAGCCGATCGTCGACAGGCCAACACTGTTCGTCGAGATCATACAGCGCAAAGGCGCGGTTGGATTCGGGGAAGGCAACTTCAAAGCGTTGTTCGAGTCGATTGAACGCGAACAAGCCCGCAGAGGCAATCTGTAATAGAGGCTGATGCTGTAAGGAGATGCTGAATATGCGGCAAAATCCGGTATGGCACCCGACAAAAGAAACGATTAAGCAGACACGGTTATTTCAGTTCATGCAGAAGCTCGGCTACGACGATTACGATGCGTTCTATGAGAGGTCCATTGCTGACATCAGCTGGTTTTGGGATGCAGTGGTGCAGGATATGGGCATCGTCTGGGAGCGAGGTTACGATCAGACCGTCGAGCTTGTGCGAGGCATTCAATGGCCCAACTGGTTTATTGGCGGGCGTACGAATGCTGCGACGAATGCGCTCGATCGTTGGCTTGCTGATCCGGTTACTGCGGAGCGGCAAGCGCTCATCTGGGAAGGCGAAGACGGCACTTCGCGTTGCTTCACATACAGTGAGCTGGCAGCTGAAGTGAATGCTGCAGCTGGCGGCTTGAAGCGGCTCGGCGTGCATAAAGGCGACCGGGTCGCAATCTATATGCCGATGATTCCAGAGACGGTTATTGCAATGCTCGCCATCGCCAAGCTCGGTGCAATCAGTATTCCAATCTATTCGGGCTACCGAGCTGAGGCGGCTGCGAAACGTTTAGCCGTGGCAGGCTGTACAGTTGTGATTACCGCAGATGGATTCTATCGTAAAGGCAAGATTATCGTGCTTAAAGAGGAAGCCGATAGGGCGGTGGATACAGTGCCTTTGGTCCAGCATGTCGTCGTTGTACGGCGGCTGGGGGATGCTTCCATGCTGTTGCGTCAGGACCGCGATGTGGACTGGAGCGAGTTTGCGCGGCGACAAGAAGTTGTAGACTCAGAAGCAGTAGCAGACGCAGAAGCAGAAGCAGAAGCAGAAGCAGAAGCAGAAGCAGAAGCAGAAGCAGAAGCAGAATCGCTACAAGCAGAACCGCTACAAGCAGAACCAATGGACAGCGAAGAACCGTTGATGCTGCTCTACACTTCCGGTACAACTGGTGTACCGAAGGGCATTATTCATACGCATACGGGCTTCCCAATTAAAGCCGCTTTCGATGCGGGCTACGTAATGGATGTTAGGCCAGGCGATGTCATGCTGTGGGTGACGGATATGGGTTGGATGATGGGTCCTTTTCTCGTCTACGGCACATTGTTGAATGGCGCTGCGATGGTGCTTTATGAAGGTGCGCCGGATTATCCGATGCCGAATCGGGTGTTCTCGCTCGTGGATAAGCATCGGATCACCCATCTAGGCATATCGCCTACGTTAGTCCGCAGCATTATGAAATATGGAGATGCCTGCTATCGCGATTGTACGCTCTCCTCAATGCGAGTCTTCGGCTCTACGGGAGAGACGTGGAATGATGAGCCTTGGCTATGGCTGTATGAGCAGGTCGGCAAGTATCGTGTGCCGATTGTAAATTACTCCGGCGGTACCGAAATATCCGGCGGTATTCTTGGTAATGTGCTGTTGAAGCCGATTGCGCCGGCTGGTTTCAATTCGCCCATTCCTGGTATGGATGCAGATGTTTATTCGCATGAGGGGAAGCCAGTGCGCGGCGAAGTAGGTGAGCTTGTGTTGAAGAGCCCGTGGCTCGGCATGGCAAGCGGTTTCTGGCAGGACCCCGCGCGTTACGAGCAGACGTATTGGTCGCGATGGCCGGATACATGGGTACACGGCGATTGGGTGACCATCGACGATAATGCCGGCAGTTGGTACATTACCGGTCGATCCGACGACACACTTAACATTGCGGGCAAGCGGCTTGGCCCTGCCGAGCTGGAATCCGTGCTGACCGCTCATCCGCTAGTCGTGGAAGCAGCGGCTATTGGCGTCCCTGACGATACGAAGGGAGAAGCAGCTGTCTGCTTCGTTGTCATTCATCGGCCTGATGCGAGTGTGATCGTGGATCTTAGCCATGAACTTCCCCAGCTGGTCGCCGATCAACTTGGCAAAGGGTTCAAGCCTAAGGCGATCTATGAAGTAGAGGCACTGCCGAAGACGCGGAACGGAAAAGTGATGCGAAGAGCGATCAAGGCAGCCTATCTAGGCGCTCCGCCAGGCGATCTGTCGACACTGGAAAATCCAGACGCGGTTGAGGCGATTCGGCATTTGACAAGCGATGATTAGGAGAGAAGATACATCACAAGCGATCCATTCGCAAGAAGGAGGCTGTGAAATCATGATAACGAGCATTCATCCTTTCATGGAAAAGCTCATTGATTACGCGGGTTTGTTCCCTCCAGCAGAGCTACCCATGCAAGCGGCGATCCAGCAGTATCACAGCTATATGCATGATCAAGACCAATGGATGTTAGGGAAATTCGTCATCCCGATTGCGCGACTGAACGAGCTTGCTCCCTTTAAGCGGATGTTCTCAGCTAATCATCCGCTATCGTTGTCGGTCATTGGGAATCGAAGCCGCTCCGCAGCGGAATGTCTGACGCTCTTAACGGGCAGCCTCGAATGGATTGAAGAATTCCGCAATCAATACCAGCTTGCGGCGGCTGTTCACTCACTGGAGCTGCCGCTGCCTGCGGTTACAATCGATCATGAACTGCTTCAGTCCATCTCGCAAGAAACGTCTGCCGCTCGGTTAATAACGTTCTGCGAGCTGACCTATCCTCTGGATTCGCAGTGGGAGAATGCAATGAATGAAGCGATTGTGCAGTTTGCTGCTTTCAATGCGGACTCTAATGTGTCGCTCGGCATCAAGCTGAGAACAGGCGGCGTAATCGCCTCGGCGTTCCCTTCTCCGAGCCAGGTTGCTACAGCGCTCGCAGCGTGTAGAGACGGGCAAGTTCCGATGAAATTTACTGCGGGTCTGCACCATCCTATTCGCATGCTCCGAGATGAAGTGCATACGAAGATGCACGGGTTCCTCAATGTATTCTTCGCAGGTCTGCTCGCTTGGGAGCATGGGTTGGATCACGATGCGATCCGATCTATCTTGCACGACGAGGAACCAGCAGACTTTGAATTCGGAGCAGATGGCATCAAGTGGCGGCAGCTTGCGATGTCTTCTGAGGCCGTGAAGCGATGTCGGGCGAAGGCGATGCTCTCTTACGGCAGCTGCAGCTTCGACGAGCCGCGTGAGGAGCTGCGGGAGCTGAACTGCTTGGAGCAGAGGAGGGGATAACGTGACACGGAGTAGATCGTTTATCGAAGTGGAGCCCGAGTCGCATTTTCCCATTCAAAATCTGCCCTATGGTGTGTTTCGCCCTCAGCACGGAGGACTGCCACGCATAGGAGTCGCGATTGGCAGCTATGTGCTAGATCTGGCTGCGCTCGATGAAGCGGGCTGCTTCAGCCATCTCCCTGCAGTGACGGGGAAGGGTATCTTCGCTCAACCGACGTTAAATGCATTCATGACGCTCGGGCGAGAGGCTTGGCGGGAAGCACGCGGTTCGCTAAGCAGGCTGCTTGATGCGGAGGAACCGACGCTTCGCGATGATAAACGGCTGCGGGCAGCCGCTTTCCACTTGCAAAGTCAGGTTGAGCTATTGCTGCCGGTGCAGATCGGCGATTACACGGATTTCTATGCTTCCAAGTCGCATGCGACGAATGTCGGTACGTTATTTCGCGGTAAAGAGAACGCATTGATGCCGAACTGGCTACACCTGCCTGTAGGCTATCACGGCCGAGCGAGCTCCATCGTTATCAGCGGCACCGATGTGCGGCGTCCGAACGGGCAGGTCAAGCTGCCGAATTCGGAAGCTCCGATCTATAGCCCGAGCCGTCAGCTCGATTATGAGCTGGAGGTTGGATGGATCATCGGAACAGGCAACGATCTAGGTAAGCCTATTCCGATCAACGAAGCAGAGGACCACCTATTTGGACTTGTCCTCGTTAACGACTGGAGCGCACGTGATATCCAGGCATGGGAATATCAGCCGCTAGGCCCGTTCCTCGGTAAAAATTTTGCAACATCCATTTCCCCTTGGGTCGTGCCGCTAGAAGCGCTAACTCCATTCCGAATCCCAGCTCCTGAGCAAACGCCCAGGCCTCTGCCTTATCTCACACCTGAAAGCGCGAATTCTTTCGATATTAAACTCGAAGCCAATTTGCAAACAAACGTGAGTGAGCAGCCAGTAACAATCACTTCAAGCAACTACAGCCACCTGTATTGGACGATTGCTCAGCAAATCGCGCATCACTCCGCAGGGGGATGCAACCTGCAAGCTGGAGATCTGCTCGCATCAGGCACGATTAGCGGAGAAGCGAAGGAAGCTCGCGGCTGCATGCTGGAGCTGACTTGGCGAGGGACGGAGCCGATTCAGCTGCCGAGTGGCGAGGAGCGGATATGGCTCGCGGATGGTGACCGTCTGACCTTGACCGGTTATTGCCAAGGCGACGGCTACCGTGTGGGCTTTGGCGAGGTGACAGGTCGAGTGCTGCCGGCATTTTGAGGAAAGGAGGTTTTAATCGGCATGCCTTTCTATCATCGAATGGGGGACATACCACGTAAGCGGCATACGCAGTTCAGGCGTCAAGACGGCACGCTGTACCGGGAGCAGGTGATGGGGACGAAGGGCTTCTCCGGCATTCAGTCCATTCTGTATCATCATTCCGGACCAACGGAGATGCTCAGAGTTGATCTGCATGCGCCTTGCCTGATTGATTATGAGGATCAAGGCCCGCTTCGCCATCGGCATTTTTTGACTGCACAGGCCCAAGAAAGCGGCGATGCGGTAGCGGGGAGGCGCTGCATTCTCAGTAACGAAGACGTCACCATCTCAATCGTGAATCTCGCGCAGACGATGGATTACTATTATCGCAACGCGGACGGAGATGAGCTGCTCTTTGTCCACTATGGGAGCGGCAAAATCGAGTCGATGTTCGGTACGCTCAGCTACGGGGTGGGTGATTATATCGTTATCCCGACAGGCACGATCTATCGTGTTGTTCCTGAAGAAGGGGAAGCTGCGAAGCTGCTCGTCGTCGAGACAACAAGCTGGATTACAACGCCGAAGCGGTACCGGAATGAACAGGGACAGCTGCTTGAGCACAGCCCTTATTGCGAGCGGGACATTCGCCTCCCTGAGAAGCTGGAGACCCATACGGAAGAAGGGGAGTTCGAAGTACGGACGAGACGAAGTGGGTTTCTGCACAAACATATCTATAGGCAGCATCCACTCAATGTCGTAGGCTGGGACGGTTACTTGTATCCGTATATTTTCAATATTGGGGATTTCGAGCCGATCACCGGTCGTATCCATATGCCGCCGCCGATTCATCAGACGTTCGAGGGGCATAATTTCGTCATCTGCTCCTTCGTGCCGCGGTTGTTCGATTATCATCCGGATGCAATACCAACGCCGTATTTTCACAGTAATGTCGATAGTGATGAGGTGTTGTATTATGTGAAGGGCAATTTCATGAGTCGCAAAGGTGTCATGGAAGGCTCGATAACCCTCCATCCGAGCGGGATGCCGCACGGTCCGCACCCAGGCAAGATTGAAGCGGGACTCGGGAAGAAAGAGACGCTTGAGCTGGCAGTCATGATTGATACGTTCAGGCCGCTACGCGTGGCAAGAGGAGCTCTGCAGCTGGAGGACCCGAATTATCCGACTAGCTGGATACCGAATTGAGTCGTATTTGCGCAAAATCGTGAGGGAGTCGATTGAATGAAACAGATTCCGCCTCATTTGAAGAAATACGTCGCTAAACAGCATTACGACGATTATACGCCGATCAATCATGCGGTATGGCGCTATGTGATGCGGCAAAATCATCATGTGCTGAAGGATCGCGCACACCCGGCGTTCGTTGAAGGATTGCGCAGCTCGGGTATTGTAACCGAGCAGATTCCACGCGTCTCCGAGATGAACGACTGTCTCGCTAAGATCGGCTGGGGCGCTGTCATTGTGAATGGGCTCATTCCCGGTGCCGTGTTCTATGAGCTGCTGGCGAGCGGTATTCTGCCCATTGCCGCCGAAATTCGTAAACTAACAAACATTGAATATACGCCTGCGCCGGATATCATTCATGAAGCGGCAGGGCATGCGCCGATTCTGTTCGATCCGGAATATCGCTCCTATGTGCAGCAGATGGGAGAGATCGGAACGAAGGCTTTCTCGATGAAGGAGCGAGGCGAGGCATTCGAAGCGCTTAGGCAGCTAACGATCGTGATGGAGGATCCGAACTCCACGGACGAAGAGAAAGAAGCCGCACAGCGACTCGTCGAGCAGAAGCAGCAGGCCGTCGTCTCGCTGTCCGAAGCCGAACAAGTGTCGCGACTCTTCTGGGCGACGGTCGAATATGGGCTCATCGGCGAGCTCGATCATCCGCGCATTTATGGCGCGGGGCTGTTGTCCTCGGTCGGGGAGAGCAAGCACTGCTTCACGGATGCGGTAGCGAAGCTTCCCTACTCGGTAGTGGCTTGCGCTGCGAGTCCCAAGGTTGTGACGGAGATGCAGTCCAAGCTGTTCGTCTGCAAGAGCTTTGATGAGTTGAAGGCAGGCGCGGAATTGTTAGCGAGTACGATGGCCTACCGGGTTGGCGGTACTGAGAGCCTGGAGAAGGCGAAGCTTTCCAAGCAAGTTGCGACATTCGAGTTCAACTCGGGGCTATGCGTGACGGGCATCGTGCAGGAGGTTGTGACCGATCAAGATGGCGAAGCGATCTATGTGAAGACTGCCGGAGAGACTGCGCTGTCGGCGGGTAAACAGCAGTTAGCTGGACATGGTACCGACTATCATGCGACAGGATTCGGTACGCCAATCGGGCAGTTGGCAGGTGGGATCGCACTGGAGAGCTATGACGATGCTGCGCTGGCGGGGCTCGGTATAGCAATCGGCAGCTCATCGACGCTTGAATATGCAAGCGGCGTGGTCGTGAAGGGCAGAGTAAAACAGATCCTTCGGCAAAATGACGCCTTGCTCCTCATTTCATTCGAGGATTGCACGGTGACGCTAGCGGGGCGCGAGCTGTTTAAGAAAGAGTGGGGCACGTACGACATGGCGGTCGGTTCTCGAATTGTCTCGGCTTATCCCGGAGCGGTTGATCCGATTGCGTACTATAAAGTTGAGCTGGACTTGGAGCAATCTGAGTCAGCAGAGGAGGAGCAGGAGCAGGAGCAAGAGCAAGAGCAGGAGCAGGAGCGGGAGCGGGGGAGGGAGCAAGAGCAAGAGCAAGAGCAAGAGCAAGAGCAGGAGCAGGAGCAGGAGCAAGAGCAAGAGCAAGAGCAAGAGCAAGAGCAGTCCGTATCGCTGTCCGAGTTGGAGCAGCTGTATCAGCTGACGGCAACAATTCGTGCAAAGCAAACTTTGAGCGAGCCAGACGTGTTGGCTCTTACAGACATCTATCAGAAGTTAGTTAGCACGTATCCGACGGATTGGCTGCTGCGTCTGGAGCTGTTGGAGCTAGTCGTGAATTATCCAGAGCTTACCTTGTTAGAAGCCCCGCTTCGAGAGGAGCTTCATGAGCTGAACCAAGCTCCTGCATTAACCAACTTGATTACGAATGGTCTTGCGGTCATTGTCGTCTAGCTCCCCGTAAACCTTCTCCGCTGAGAAGGGCCACATATGTATGAGTCGTGACGGCAGAGCTCTCAGGTAAGGAAACAGACAAGATCGGCTTGTTGGCGAAGCTGAGAGAGCGTAATACGTACTCTCAGCACAAAAATCGGCCGATTGATGCACTGAGAGTACAGATTCAGCACTCTCAGATAAGGATACAGCCGAAATCGGCAACTTGGCGAAGCTGAGAGAGCGTAATACGTACTCTCAGGACTATAATCGGCCGATTGATGCAATGAGAGTACAGATTCAGCACTCTCAGATAAGGAAACAGCCGAAATCGGCCGCTTGGCGAAGCTGAGAGAGCGTAATAGAGAGTAGCCGATTGAATCGAGCCTCTCTATGTGTGCTCTCAGCTTCAGACTTAATCCAATTTGATCCAAAATAAGGAATTTGTCGCAACCTTTCTCATCCGCATGCGTCTATGGGAGTATACAGGCCTATATTGGACAGGAGGATGAGTCGTTGTTACGCATGAGAAAAGCTCGTTATGCATTCATAGCACTATTGCTTATCGCATCCATTGTACTTCAGCTCCCCGTCATTGCATTCGCCAAAACAGAAGCAGAATCGGCAGCTATTAAAGTGACGATGAATGGCAAAAGCTTTACCCCGAAGTCCGCTCCTTATAGGGACGGGAGCAATATCTACTTGCCTTTGCGTGATATGGGCGAGCTGCTCGGCACGACAGTTTCATGGACGGCGGCGACCAAATCGGCAACGCTGTATTATCCGAATCTGTCTATTAAGCTGATCGTAGGCGAATTGACGGCGACCGTGAATGGACAAGCAATGACGCTGAGCGTACCGCTTCAGCTCGTTCAAGGCCGCATCTACGTGCCGCTTCGCTTCTTGTCTGAGGCGACCGGGGCTAAAGTAGAATGGGATGCTGCCGCAACAACGGTGCATATTACGCGCAGCGACGACTTGTTTAAAGAATATCCATGGAGCACGATGTGGTTGAATCGCAAAACAGGCGAAATTTATATGACGAAGGACGAGCAAACGCCGGTTACATTGCTTGGCAAGCTGGATGGGACCATTCAAGGCACGATCTCGATCAACAGCGGCGGGGCGACGAGCAGTGACTATGTTCTTACCATCGTCGATAAAGTAGGCGTGCAGTATACGGCTTACGAGCTTCTCGTACACGCGAAGAAGATCGTCGCTCAGCAGAAAGCGGTTTATAAAGGACGTTATGAGCAAAATGCCTCCTACACGCAAGTTCTTGTCTCGGGCGCCTGGCAAGCACGGTATTTATTGACCGATGGACGCGACGTGTCGGTATACGATCAGAATGCGAAGCCAATCGAGAGCTACAATCTGCCGGAGCTGTTCGGTAAAGACGATGTGTATACACTCCAAAGCATTGGTGTGGATTATGTTGTCGCAAGGCCGAGTTCAACAGGACTCTTGACGCTGCTTGATCAGAAGGACAATTCCGTCGTCGTCTTGGCGGATAAACTGCTGACTGGGGACGAGCTGAAGTATGCCCGGACGAACAAAATTCCGTATCTCGGCGATACGCTCAATTTTGCTGCAGATATGGGACACGGGCAAATGGACTTCTTCTATACAAATCCGCTTGAATCAAACAGGCAGTCATATCGACTTACCTATATGCGCCCATCTTACGAGAAAGAGCGCGAGCAGCTTCCAAAGAGCAAGCCTCTGAAAGAACTTGCAGCAAGCTGCAGCCCGCAAACGGTGGAATCCGTGTATCTCCAAGAGGGGGATCTTGCGTATTTTCCGTTAGTGGGTGCCAATCCGGATGATCATGACAAGATAAACAAAGCATGCAGCTTGCTCAAAAAGTTCGTTTCGAAAGGTGTTGTAAAAACGGTAAGACCTGTCGTAACGGAAACGTTCTTCCATGGTATGGACATAGAGTTCACGGACGGGGTTAGCTATATCGAAGTAGCTGAAGGGGCTGGCCTTACAATAGCACAGGGTAATGACAAAGCACTTGTTCTGCAAGACGCTGAATCCTACCATCTCTATAACGAATTGAAGGTGGAGCCGCCGCCGCTTGTCGTTACTCCGAATCCTGCTCATTTTGGAGAAAAGCTTCATCTGGTAGGGGTCAATGGCGATTCGCAGAAGGAATCACCTCTTATCGTATACTGGGTACCGATTCAGAACAACTATAACAGCGCTGATCCCGATCCTTCGCTTATTATTTATAAGAGTACAGCGAAGTTCGGTCGCTATTCAGTCGATTTCAAGATGCCAGCTTTTGGGACAGCTGTTGATGGGACGTTGAAACCGATCCCACTGGGTAAAGGCTATATTCGGACTTCCGGAATGAACTACGGTAATGGATCCAATTTGCGTGCGGAAATTGAGCTGAAGCCGGCGACGGGCGTGTTCTTGTCATTGAACGGCATTCCTGTTGCTGATCCGGCTTCGAAGCCGTTAACGGAGAATGGGCGAGTGTATATTCCGGTCCGATCGGTGGCGGGGCTGAGTGGTCAGTCCGTTAATTGGGATGCGAGGACCAGTAGCGTACTAGTTCGGACGAACACATCTGCAATAGCCTCTTACAAAGGCGGGGCTTCCTTGTGGATCGACGGCAAACTAGCGGCTGCAGAGCTTGCGCCTATCCTTCGCGGTGGCATTGCTTACATACCAATTCGTGCAGTTACGGCAGCGTTTGGCTTACCCGTTGTATGGGACAGCGCGAGCCGAAGTGTGAACCTGACGGTAAAGACAACTACCAATTCAATCAAGGGATAGGAGACAACGAGATGCTTGGAGAATGTGTCGGAGTCGGTTCAAGCTGTGAAGTTTATGAATGGGGCGGGAGTGCAGACAAAGTTGTAAAGCTATATCATTCAAACTGGAAACAAGAAGATGTGCTGCGCGAGTACAGTAACTGCTCTGCAGCATGGAGCAGCGGTCTGCCAGTGCCAAGACCCTATGAGATGGTGACATGGGAAGCCCGGAACGGAATTGTTTATGAGAGAATAACGGGAGAAACGCTCGTTAATCGAATCTTTCAAAGCTTGTACGCGTTAGAGCTATTCGCGGCGGAAGAGGCGGATCATGAGCTTCGGCAGTATGCGCGAGTGCTGAATACGATTCATCAGACGCCAGCTGAAGGGATCATGACGAGTCAACGCGACAATTTGAAAGCAATCATCGGCCATCCAGAGCCTCTTACTGCCGAAGAGATGGCGGCATTACATACTTATCTGGAGCAGCTGCCTACGAAGAAACAATTGTGTCATGGGGATACGAACCTTAGCAATCTCATTATCGACGGTGATCGTCTCGTCATGATTGATTGGATGCATGCTGCAATTGGCAATCCGGAAGCGGATGTCGCAGAAGTATGTGTCGCCATTGAATATGCGGTTCTTCCTCCTGAAACGCCTGCCGAGGTGGACCAATTCTTCCAGTCTGTAAGACAAACGGCGTATCGTATATTCATGGACGAATATTGCAGCGTATCAGGTGTGACAGAAGCTGAGATTCGAGCCTGGTATCCACCGGTTGCTGCACGTTCTATGGCGTCCGGCGCTCTGCCTGCTGAGCAAGTGGAGAAGCTGGCTGCGATGATTCGGGAGCGGATCAGGGGTTAGCACTTGTCTTCCCTATGTATTATTCAATATAATGGTTCAAGGATCATTATATCTTCGTTTAGGAAAGTGGGTACAGCATGGGACGCAAGTGGAATAATATTAAAGAGAAGAAAGCATCGAAGGACGCAAGCACAAGCAGGGTTAACGCCAAGTTCGGCATTGAGATTTATGTGGCAGCCAAGAAAGGTGAGCCGGATCCGGAGTCGAACCAAGCGCTTAAATTCGTACTCGAACGCGCCAAAACATACAATGTACCGAAATCCATTATCGATCGCGCGATTGAGAAGGCTAAGGGCAGCGGGGATGAGAACTACTCTGAGCTGCGCTATGAAGGCTTCGGTCCAAGCGGTTCGATGATCATTGTCGACACGCTGACGAATAACGTTAACCGCACAGCTGCGGACGTTCGTTCGGTGTTCAATAAGCGTGGCGGTAACATGGGCGTTAGCGGCTCGGTTGCTTATATGTTCAGCCCAACTGCGGTTATCGGTGTAGAAGGCAAGTCCGCCGACGATGTGCTTGAATTGATGATGGAAGCGGATGTAGACGTTCGCGATATTCAAGACGAAGAGGAATCGGCGATCGTTTATGCGGAGCCGGATCAATTCTACTCGGTACAAGCTGTTTTCAAGCAAGCGGGTACGACTGAGTTTACAGTTGCTGAGCAAACGATGCTCGCGCAAAATTTCGTTGAGTTGTCGGGAGACGACCTTTCTTTGTTCGAGAGACTAATTGATGCGCTCGAAGATTTGGAAGATGTTCAACAGGTTTACCACAACGTGGAGTTCCCTGAGGAATAAGAAGTTGGAGGCTGCCGGCGTTTATGCGCTCGGCAGCCTTTTGTTGACCGCCAAGCCGCTTGCCCGGCAGCAACTAAGCTAGTAAAGGAGTACAGGGATGACACCGATTTTATTTATACCCGTAGCCATTATGATACCGGTCATTCTGCTCATCGGTTATATCGTGGTCTATAACAAACGTCAGAAGCAGGACGACAGCGAGTAGCTAATTTGGCCCCAATAGCCTCTCAGGCAACCGTGCCTCTACAATTTGAGAAGCCCCGTTCGGATATCGAACGGGGCTTCTTCACGACTGCTGCCGGGAAGGCTAGAACTACGGTGTATAGTTCACGTCAGCGGAATATTTGTTGTTGGCGTTCCAGATTAAGAACTCATGAATGCCTGAATCATGAAGCGCTTGAATTTGGGCGTCGACCTGCTCTTTGCCGTAATGGATATAACTGCCCTTCGCAAGCCAGGAAGCGGTAAAGTCTTGTATCCACGGCCTAGAGATCGGAGGTGTCTCAAGTGCGTCAAGCTTCTCTTTCTCTCGCTTTGCATACTCGCTCACGAGGCGGTACGGCTCGATATCCGGATGCTTGATGCCGAAATACCCGTCGCTCCAGTGGCTCGGATAGATCATGGATGAGATGACGTCGACATTGTCCGAGATGCGGCTGAAATTTTGCCCGATGCCTGGTGCTTCCGGCAATGTAGCGGAGTATCCGAATATATCGACAGACACTTTCACCCCGTAAGGCTTCAACTGTTCCCTCGCAAAATGCACGAAGTCCGTAACCGCGTCAACGCGCAGCTGAGTGAACCGTTCTTTCTGACTAAAGTCCGGTGCCTTCGGTATCGTCTTCTTGTAGTCGCTGAGCGCTTTCTGCGCATCGTCCATCGCTTTCTTGTTCTCGTCCGTATTGCTGCCGTTATACGTCGTGGTCGCTGTATCATACGCCGTCTGCAGAGGAGCAAGCCCCGAATCATACGCTGCCGTTGCTTCTGAATAGGCTTTCTCTTCCTCAATGAACTTGGTCGGCTTCTTATCCTTGTACTCGCCCATTGAATATTGAAGCACTTTGTCTTTGCGCTCGAACCCTTCTGGGAAGCGGACGTAGTCGAATTGGATTTCTTGGAAGCCGAGCTTCGCGGCGAGAATGGCGGCGTCGACATTGTGCTGCCAGTTCGCCTTCAGAAATGGATTGATGAATCCATCACCGTTGCCGTTGCGCCAAACTTTGCCGTCTAGTACATAAGAGAGCTCGGGATGCTTCTTCGCAAGCACCGTATCCTTGAACGCTACAATGCGGGCAATCGGATAAATGTTATGCTCATGCAGCGTCTTGATGAGTGCCTGCGGATCACGCATATACGGCTGGCCGAACTCGGCTAGATCACCCTCGGGCTTGAACGTAATATAGCCATCATCGTCCTTAATGTCGATTACCATCGCATTGAGGTCAGTATCATCAACAAGCTTCAGAAGCGTCTGCATCCGCGCGCCGCCTGCAGACCAGCCAGTTACGTAGATGCCCCGCACCGCGTCCGGATATTGGAAGGTGTAAGGCGGGACGAAATCTGGCGTAGAAGGCGTGGTCGACGGATCATCAGTTGGGGTAGTTGAAGGATCATCCGATGGCGAGGTCGACGGATTGTCGGTCGGTTCGGTCGAAGGATCATTCGATACATTATTCGATGGTGTGTTTCCAGTATCATTAGATGGTGTGCTTGGCTCCTTATTGGTATTCGTGCTGGAAGCGGAGGGATCGTCCTTCGTACCCGTGTTGTCCGTTTGGCTCGCTGTATTACTTGGCACCTTATTCGTAGTTGTAGTTGGCGAATCCTCCGAACAGGCCGTTAACGACAGCAGCAGTGCGCTCAGCAACCAAGCGGCAAAATGTTTTTTCACAGCGCTCGCGCTCCTTTAGTTCGACGTTTACTAAACTATATGGCACGAGCCCGCCTCGAATGCTTCGCTCGATAAAACTTCAAGCAGCAGCAGAACTTATTGGGCCGATACGCGTTTAATAAGTACCTAACGTGGAAGGAGTATCCTTAAGATGCTAATGACTGGAAATTGGAAAATGATCTCAAGCATGCTCGTTCTCGCGGCTGTTACGATAGCGCAAGGGACTAGTCTACACGCTGCAGAGGCGGAGCAGATACCTTCGTTATTCCTGGACGGGAAGCCATTCACAGCACCTGTCATCATCGAGAACGGCATCAGCTTTGTTCCGATGCGCCCGATCTTCGAGGCGGAAGGTGCCAAGGTTGTATGGGATGAAGCTGCTCATTCGATTACAGCGAAGAAAGACAACTCGGTTATTACATATAAACTGGGAGATCAAGTCGCTTACAAGAATCAGGAGAAGCTAGAGCTTCCAGCACCTGGACAGATCATAAATGGATTAACGATGGTTCCGCTGAGATTCGTGAGCGAGCTGCTTGGCAATGCGGTCAAATGGCATGCTGCGCTGCATACCATCACCATTTCATCGGCGCATTCATTTGACACGAACGTTACATATGGTGTTCATTTAAGAACGGTTCCTAGCGGCGAGGATGCTGCAACCGTTGTCCGCATGCTGCCGAAGGCAGAGCGCATCCATGTCATTCGGGAGGTTGACGCGAATTGGCTGGAGGTGCAAACGGAGGATAATGGGATCGGATTTATTTCCGCCAAACCGAAGTATACGGATTACTCGAGTCAAAGCTTGTCCGCGATGCAGGCTGATGCCATTATCGCATTTGGCGGGGCTTACCTGGGCACACACTATGAGTTTGGAGCTGATTCTGATCAGACGAATACGTTTGATTGTTCTTCTTTCGTCAAGCATGTTTTTGGCGAGGTGCTAGGCATTGATCTTCCGAGGCTCTCCTACGATCAGGCGAAAGAAGGTACAGAAGTGAAGCTTGACGAGTTGCGTAAAGGAGATCTTCTGTTCTTCAGCGCACGCGGGCTCGACATCGGACATGTTGCAATCTATGCGGGAGATGGCCGTATTCTGCATACTTACTCAGACAAGCTTGGTGTTCATTTTGAAACCTTCGAAGGACAGTGGAAAGAGCGATTCGTTACAGCACGTAGAGTGATTGACTAGAGGAGAGGTACCATTGGTTAACAAGAAATGGATGATTAGCACGGCAGTACTGGGATTGATCGTGCTGATCCTGCTTATCATTACGGTTCGGCAGCATAATGAGAATAAGTACGATGATCGTTATATTTCAGAGAAATTGAGCAATACTGTCTCGGGTCTATCACACGCTATTCTTGAAAATGACAAGGTTCTTAACGATACACTGAAGGATACAAAGGGGAAGGTTGTACTCACTTCTCTTCATGCACAGATGCTCTGTGGGAATACTCACGAAATCATGAATCAAATGCAAGAGCTTGATCATTCTGCAGAGTTATTAGGGAAGCGTCGGCAAGACGGTAATCTGAACAATGTAGCCAAATTCACTCTAGATGCAGAGCTGTATTTGTCGAGGAAGGTGATGAACAATGGCCTTCTCTATGATTGTACAGCTCCAAAATCCGATCTCACATTAAATGATGAACAAAAGGACTTCCTTCAGCGGCTGCAAACGGCCAACAAGGAATGGGCACGGATCGTTATCAAATATATTCCAGGGGCAACGAATAGCGAGGCATGGAATTCGTTCTGGGACAAGAGTCGGGATGGATTTGTGCGTCGATCATGGTGGGTAGAGATGCAGAAGGACTTTGCTGCTTCCTCGGGACAATTGCCATTGCTGCCAAATTGATCGACACATCGCCTATTTTTGATGGGAGCCCGTTATCCGCCGTGCCATTTCTCGTCTAGGAGAGTAATCTATCCTTGGTAGGTGCGAAGGAGATGATGGAATGCCTCGAAAAGGCGGCCGCGGCTTCTCGATCAAGAGTAAATGGACGAAGACCAAATGGTTGCTGTCAGACCGGAAATTAAGACGCTTCGTTCCGGAGACGAAGCAGTTCACACGTATATCGCTTAAACAAATGACCGGCAAATATAAGATGGTTTACTTCAAACCGACTGGCGGAACAGGTGGCGGAGGAATTGCTCGAATTATTCGTAGCTTGGGCCGTACTTTCCACGTGAAGAAGGATTTGCGTTCGGCAAAATTGACTTCAAGGCGCGCGCTTTACCGCAAGCTGAAGTCGATCGCCAGCGGCAGGAGCTATTTGCTCCAGAAAGGGATCAAGCTGAGTACTTGCCGCGGCCGACCATTCGATCTCCGCATGACGATGCAGCGGTCCAAAAAACGCAAATGGGTGTCGACCGTGATGTTCGTCAAGCTCGGCAAGCCGGGTAAAGTCGTGACGAACTATCATCAGGGCGGCAAGCTGGCGCTAGTTGAGCCGACCTTGCGGCGCACAGGCTACAACAAGTCGCAGGTAGCGAGCTATACGAAGCAGCTGAAGAAGCTCGGTATGGAAACCGCGCACTGCTTCGATAAGCGCAGCAAGAAGTTCAATGAGCTTGGGCTGGATGTGGCGCTCGACCATCACGGGAAGCTATGGATTCTCGAGGTGAATACACGTCCGAGCTTCAGTGCGCTTAAGTCACTCAGCGACAAGAGTCTATATCGCACCATTGTGCGGTATGGAAGAAATTATGGACGAACAAGGTGAAATGGCTGTCGCCGTTTTTTCTTTCGCCGTGCAGGTTCAAGGGGGCAAATCGTTCGCCGATATCGCGAAGGAGCATGGCGTATCCCGCCAGCAGCTGATTGATACGCTGTTGTCTGAAGTGAATACGAAGATTGCCGTGGTTAAAGCACGGCGACATTACGGATGAGCAAGCAAATCAGAAGAAGCAGGCTGCACTGAAGGAAGTCGAAGATTTCATCGACCATACGCAGACGATATTTGAGATGAAAGCGAAGAGAGCGCAAGGCGAGAAGAAAGAGATTGAAGGAAAGCATTAAGCACAGATTGATGTACAAATTGAAGAAAAGAATGAAGCAACAATCAGGGGAAATAGGAATGGGAGAAGGCTGCCGGTGTCGGTGGCCTTCTTTATTTGTATAAATGTGGAAATAGGCATTGTAGGACGAGCTGACGCTGTTCTATACTCTAATTAGTAAATAAATCTTACTAATTAGATGGAGGAATTAGATTGAATGTTGCGTATCAGGCACTAAGTTGGCTTGAGGCTCATGAAACCGAACTAATTCGTACACTAGCCGATCTAATTATACGTAGAAGTGAGAATTTACCACCTGTCGGGGACGAGAAACCAGTGCAGCTATATCTCAAGCAGCAGCTTGATGCACTCGATTTCAGTACGGAGCTTTATTCATTAACTGAGGTAAACGGACTAGCTGAGCATCCGCAATATTGGCCTGGTCGTGATTACACGGATCGGCCCAATCTGGTTGCAGTGAAGAAAGGAGCAGGAGGAGGTCAATCGCTCCTATTCGCTGTTCATGCGGACGTTGTCCCTGGCGTCGCTGGTCGTCACGCACCGTTTGAACCGGTTGCCCTGAATGGCCGAGTCTACGGTCGCGGCTCGAATGACATGAAGGGCGGGATCGCCGCTATTCTGCTCGCATTTCGCTACTTGAAGGAGCACGGGATACGGCTACGGGGGAATGTCATCCTCGAGAGCGTCGTCGACGAAGAGATGGGCGGCGCTAACGGCACACTGGCAGGTCGCCTTCGCGGCAGCCGCGCGGATGCTGCAATTGTGCCTGAACCTACAAATTTACGCGTGTGTACTTCGCATACAGGCGGCGTCACTTGGCGAATTACGGTGCAGGGTAAAGGAGGAATGGGCTTTGGAGGCGAGGAGGTTACGAATCCGATCTATGCGATTGCACACATGGTATCGGAGATTGAACGTTATGCCGCTGAAGTCCGCGAAGCGAAAGTGTTCCGCACACCTTCAGGGGCAGTAACGACACCGAACGTCGTTCTGTCGATGATTCATGCGGGTTCGTTTGATCCAGGGATGGCTGACGGAGTGCCGGAGTCTTCCTTCATAGAGGTATGGGTTGAGTGTATGCCAGGTGAGTCATTGGCGGATATGGAGCGGGAATTCAAATTACGGATGGAGCGAGTCATTCATCAAAGTGATGAGCATGGGAAGCTGAACGTGAAATGGGAGCAGATCACGCGGTTCTTGTATGGGAGCGAAGCCAAGACGTCGCTTACTGATCTCCTGCTGCCTCTAGCAAGTGAAATAACCGGATTGCCAATGGAGGCCCACATGGCTCCGTTCGCCTGTGATGCATTTATGTTCAATCAGTTCTCGGACACACCTGCGATCATACTTGGCCCGGTCGGTGAGAATGCGCATGCTGCTGATGAATACGTGGAAGTGAACAGCTTGCTGCAGCTAGCCTGCATCTATATTGAAACGATGCTCAGCTGGTGCGGCATAGCAGAGGATGACTCGAACGGAGGAGTGATGCACGGTGAATCACTATGAACACTCGAAGCAGCTATTAGCAGAAGCGAAGAATTATCTGGCAGGGGGAGTATCAAGCTCGTTACGCGCTGCCATGCAGCCAGTTCCGCTCTATGCCTCATCCGCGTCGGGTTCTCGGTTGATTGACGTGGACGGAAACACGTATATCGATTATTTGCTCGCATACGGACCGCTCATACTAGGGCATGCTCATCCGGTATTAACGACAGCCATCACTCAAGCGATGCAAGCCGGCTGTACATACGGGTTGCAGCATGAGGCGGAAATTGCGCTTGCCAGGAAATTGACCGAGTTGATGCCAGCGGCAGAAAAAGTCGTCTTCAGCGGCTCTGGCACCGAAGCGGTTATGCTTGCGCTTCGTTTGTCGCGAGCCTATACGGGCAGATCGAAGATCGTCCGGTTCCAAGGCCATTATCATGGCTGGTCAGACAGCATCTTTACCTCCTTCCCGAGCTCGGATATGCGCGGCGGCGAGATGTCTAACGCAGCAATTGAGCCGGGAACGAGCGGTCAAAGCGCGAACAGCTTGTCGGACATCATCGTCCTTCCATGGAACGATGAAGCAGCCTTTATCGCTGCGATTCGCGCACATGGACCGGAGATCGCGGCGGTTATCACTGAGCCGGTGATGTGCAATTCTGGCTGCATCCAGCCGAAGACGGGTTACTTGGAGCTGCTGCGGAGTATAACTGCGGAGCACCATATTGTGCTGATTTTTGACGAGGTCATTACCGGCTTCCGACTTGGACTTGGAGGGGCTCATGCGCACTTCAGCGTCACGCCGGATCTGGTCACGGTAGGTAAAGCGCTCGGAGGAGGTATTGCGCTAAGTGCGGTTGTCGGTTCACATGCCATCATGGATTTGGTTACATACGGCCATGTGAGTCACTTAGGGACTTTGAACGGTAATGGCGCAGCCATGGCGGCAGGCCTTGCGGTGCTCAGAGAGCTATCGAAGGAAGATGGAGCCGTCTACTTGAGGATGGAACAGCTGACTCATAGGCTCACCGAGGGGCTTCGCGAATTACTAATACAGCATCGAATAAAAGGCTTAGTCAATCAGATCGGTCCTGTGTTTAATCTGATGTTCACGGATGCGCCGGAAGTGTCGACATTCGATGCCTTTAATGCTCGCGACGCGCTGCTCTATGCCAAATTCGCGGAGAAGCTGTTGGACGAAGGTGTGCTCGTGCGATCGAATGGACTATGGTACATCTCTGCTGCGCATACCGAAGCTGATATCGAAGCGACGCTCGAAGCTGTCGATCGCGCGTTTGGTCAGCTAAAGATAGAACGATCCGAAAGCAGGTGCTAGCATGGGACGTCTCTTCTCGAAAGTCGCTATCGTAACCGGCGCAGGCATGGGCATCGGGCGTGCCATCGCGCTGAAATTCGCCTCCGAAGGCGCTTGCGTCGCCGCAGCAGATCTCGATACAGCTGCGTTAGAATCGGTTACATCGGAAATTCGCGCAGCAGGAGGAACCGCACTTCCGCTAATTGCGGACGTAACCGTGAAAGCTGATGTTGATCGGATAGTCGAGCGTACCTTTGCTGAGTGGGGAGCTATTGATGTGCTTGTCACCAGCGCGGGCATTTGCCAAGAGACGGAATTCCTCGCGATCACCGAGGAGGAGTGGGACCGGCATCTCGCTGTAAATTTGAAGGGAACGTTTCTCATCAGCCAGCAGACGGCGCGCACGATGGTCGAATGTGGCACGCGAGGATCCATTATTCATATTTCAAGCGTGAACGGCATGCAAGGGGAGGCCAATCAAGCGCATTACAATGTCAGCAAAGCAGGCGTAAACTTGTTGACGATGTCGATGGCGGTCGAGCTTGGCCGAGCCGGGATCCGCGTCAATGCGATCTGTCCGGGATTTATACAGACACGGCTCACGCAGGCGCTTATTGATCAACCATCGCTCATTCGAGAGTATTTAAAGTCCGTTCCTCTCGGACGGGTTGGCCAGCCGGAGGAAGTGGCGAATATGGCATTATTTCTCGCTTCTTATGAGTCCAACTATGTGAGTGGTCAGACGCTCGTCATAGACGGTGGGCAGCTGAACAAATTGGCTTGATAGGTAAGCTAGTATCGGAGATTTATTCCACAATAATCGGAGGGATGAACGATGACATTCTATTCGAAGCGTCCAGTTCAGACAAAAGAGGCGCCGGGCAACACGGGACCCTATTCGCAAGGGCTCGTAGTTGGGCCATTCGTCTATGTGTCCGGCCAAGGCCCGCTCGATCCGCAAACCAAAGCGGTCGTGAGCGGGACAATTGAAGAAGAAACGATGGTTACTTTCAAAAACATTGAAGCGATTCTCCTTGCAGCAGGATCTTCGTTGAATGACGTTGTGAAAGTGAACGTCTATTTGCAGGATATCGGCGACTTCGAGCGCTTTAGCCGAACGTATGCGACGATCTTTGAGAGAGTCAAGGTGCTGCCGGTAAGAACAACAGTCGGCGCGGGTCTGACCGGAATCAAGGTGGAGTGCGATGTCGTAGCGCTCCAATCTCGGCAGGAATAAACGATGCTCAAACGACCTACATCGAAGATAAGCGCTGCAGCTTTTCCAGATCACAGTACGAATCTACTGCTCGTCAAGCAGTCGAATCTCTCCTTGCTCTTCACCCTTATTCAGAAGTATGAACGAATTTCAAGGGCGCAATTAGCAGAGATGACTCAGCTAAGCCCAACCACCGTCTCGACACTGACCGATGAGCTGCTGTCTAAGCGGCTCATCCGTGAGACGGGAGCAGGGGTGTCAGAGACGCGCGGCCGCAAGCCGATTATGCTTGAGATCCGCCCGGATGGCGGCTATGTTGCGGCAGCTGAATGGATGAACGACCGATTCAGCTTATTTCTTTATGATTTACAAGGAAATGAGGTGGGTGGCGGCGAATCCATCATCAAGGATTACACACAAATTGCTGATCTCCTAAGTCGCCGATTGGATGAATTGGTCGCCGAATATGGATTGAGCGCCGCCAAGCTGGTCGGATTATGTATCGGTATTCCGGGCCTTATTGATTTCGAGCATCAGCGTGTCATTCAATCCACTGTCCTTGCGATTGAACGAGACAATAACTTCTACGAGCAGCTGCAAGTCAGATATGGCGCAATGCCGATTATGCTCGGCAATCAATCTAGCTTTTACGCCTATGCGGAGCAAGCTTATGGTGCGGCGAAGGCGTACAAGGACATGATCTTCATTGACAGCAATGTCGGGATCGGCGCAGGCTTTCTACTAGATGGCAAAATCTTCACCGGTTCAAGAGGTCTCGGAGGCGAGATCGGACATATGACGATCGACCGTCACGGTCCTCGCTGCAAATGCGGCAACCGAGGCTGCCTGGAGCTCATGGCTGGATTGCCTGCCATCCTTAATAAACTCCAGTTCGCAATCCTATCAGGGAGAGCGACATCGCTTCAACCACAGCTAGAGACGAATCCGATTCCGGCCATTCGCTCAGCCTTTGAACAAGGTGATCTGCTAGTCGTGGAAGTATTGGATGAAATGGCTCGTGATTTAGCCTTCGGCATTACGAATGTCGTCCATCTCATCAATCCCGAAGCTGTCATGATTGGCGGCAGAATAACCCAGCTCGGAGATGCGTTCTTGCGTCTGCTGCAGGATGCTGTCGCGGAGAAGCTACCTCACATTCCGCCTGATAAGCTGGCGGTGCGTTATTCCGAGCTTCAAGAAGATGCTGTTACACGCGGGGCTTCACGCTATCTGCTTGATCAGATTGGAAGCAATTTATCCGTACTTCATCATGTATGGTCGGAGTGATCTTACGATGAATCGTAATGGCGGGAGATCGTGGATACGATCGCTATATTATGTCATGATCAGCAACATACGCCGGTTGAATATTTTCTACCGGCTCCTCTTCTCATTCCTGCTAGTCATTATCGTCCCTTCCCTCATCATTGGCTACTTCGCCATTCACAAGTATTCCAGCCAAATCGAGCTGAACAACAGCAAATATTCCAATCAAATGATTAGCATGATTAATAAAGTAGTCAGCGAGCGACTTGTGAAATACGAGGATTTGTCCTATCGCATCTATTCTGACGAATCTATCGTTTCGTTGCTCAACACGAATCGGTCGCTCAACGCCAACAAGGCTATGAACGCGGAGGAGAAGGAGCGCTACGATATTACGAAACGTTCACTGAATCATTATTTGTATGAAATTAGCCAATCTTCCGGATTGATCCTGAATATTGAAATTGTGACGGACATAGATGAGTATACGCAGATCAGCCGGAATAACGAGATTCGCGGCGCTTTTCTGAGAGATATTAACGTGTTCAGACAGTCGGATAACTACATAAGGGCCATTTACTCTGACGGCAATCCGGTATGGTTCGATACATCCAAAGAGAATAACGTCTATGCCAGCCAAATCATGCAGGATCATGTTATTAGCAACTACATCACTTTACTAAGAGAATTGCCGGACCCGAGTGGTGGGAAGCCGCTAGGCGTCATTGTTATGAATATCTCAACGAAGGTGTTCGCGGGCATGTTCGGGAATAGCGATATAAGCAATAATGTCAATTTGCTGCTCCTCAGCGATCACGGCGTCATCTATTCCCTTAATGAGAATATTAACGGCCCTATATTGGATCAGCATGTCGCGACAGGGCTGTTTCATAATAACAAGAGGAACTTCGTGACGAAGATTAATGGACAGGAATGCTTTGTGGTATTGAAGGATTTTGAATATACCGGTTGGACGCTTGCGAGCTTGATCCCGATGGACAATCTGCTATCTAGTGTGTTTGAAGTGCAGAAGATTATCGTCCTTACGAGCGTGATCTGCATGATCATTGCAACGATTATTTCCTTCTTCGTGACGATAAGCATCTATTATCCGCTCAACAGGCTGAAGAAAACGATGGTGATGATGGATGAGAAGAACATGGATTTGCACTACGCGGACGATATTCACGATGAGATCGGAATGGTCGGTCAGCTGTTCAATACGATGGTCACGAGAATCCGAAGCTTGATCAATGCGATCTACGAAGCCGAGCTTAACCAGAACAAAGAAGCGATTCGGCGCAAAAATGCACAGTGGGACGCCATGCAGATGCAGATCAATTCGCACTTTCTTTACAATACGCTCGACATGATCAGGTGGGAGGCGATGTCGCTGGAGAATGGGGAAGGCAGACTAAGCCAGATGATCGCTTATTTTGCCGGATTCCTTCGATTAGGGACGAAGAAGAACGATAAGCTGGTTTCGATTCAAGAAGAGATCGAGCATGCAGAGACGTACTTGAAGGTGCTCTCCTTTCGACAGCGGGGGGAGATCGTGCTTCATCAGCAGATGGAGGAGGGAGTTCTGGAATGCCTGATTACGAAGCTATCGCTCCAGCCGATTGTGGAGAACGCGATTGTTCACGGACTTGCCAGGCGGAAGAACGATAAAGAAATTGCTATTAAGGCGTTCCGATCAGGGGGCGACATTATCATTGAGATTCGAGATAACGGGATTGGGATGGAGCCTGAGAAAATAGCCCGAATCAATGAGGAGATCAGCCATTATAACAGTGATTCGAGCAGTCTTGGATTGAAAAATATTAACGAGCGGCTGCAGCTGTTTTTCGGCGAGCAGTATGGGCTGCGAGTAGCCAGTCAACTGGGACAAGGTACTTGTGTCTCCGTGCAAATTCCCTATATGAAGGCTGAAGAAGACGGAGGGATCGGGCGGGATGTATAGTCTGCTGATTGTCGACGATGAGGAATTCGTTCGGGAAGGTCTTCGCAAATTTGTGGAATGGGATAAGCTGGGCTACAGGGTGGTCTACGATGCAGATTCGGCGGAGAAGGCGCTCGAGATTATGGAGCAGGAATGCATTGAGACGGTACTAACCGATATCATGATGCCTGATATCGATGGTCTGGAGCTTATCGGAGAGATCAATAAACGGTATCCGGATATCATTACGGTCATCCTGAGCGGATTCGGCGAATTCGAGTATGCGCAGCGGGCACTGCGGCTTGGCGCTGTGGATTACTTGACCAAGCCGGTTAATTTCGCAGAGATCAATCGTGTATTCGGCATGGTGAATGAGATGCTGGAACGCAAGAAACAGAGCAGAACGATGCAGGCGGATTATTATCGTTTCATGACCGAGCAGCTGTTGAACAATCTTGTGAAAGGCAGCTTCAATGACGAACAGCTCATCCGCAAGAAAGCAGAGACACTCCAGCTGGAGCTGCCAATCGGCGATTACCGTCTCTTGCGCGTCCATCTATCAGGGGCAAATGCAGTGCCGGCTGAGCCTTCAATAAGCGACAAGCAAGCGAGCCAAGATCAGAAAACGCAAGCGATCCAGCTGTTAGCCGCCTTTTTGCAGCCATTCGGTGTTTGTCATGTGTTCAATAACGATATTCGAGAAGTAAGCGCTATTCTCTTCACGAACGAGGATAATTCCAGGCTAGAGATTGTTATGAGACAGCTACAAGAGGAGCTAAGCTGCAGCCTTGGATGTACAATCCATATCGGGCTTGGACGGGGATACAACGACATCATGCACGCGAAGAAATCATACGATGAGGCGGGCAAAGCGCTCGAATACCTCGTCTTCAAGAAGCAGAGCGGTGTCTTGGGTTACGATGAAGTCGCGCGATTCTTCACCGAGCAGTCTGTAGTGACGGATGAGGCCAAGAACGTTATCCTCTCGTATCTGTCGCAGGCAGACTCAGCCAGCTTAATTGCTCATGTCCAGTCCATTCTGGAAGATATGGCGCTGAAAGCACAGACGAACAGCCCACTCATCCACAACAGCTGTATTGAAATCATGCTTATCGTGAACAAATTTGCCCATCATAGCGCTGACGAAACGGGAATAGGGACTTCGGCGGAAGAGAGAAATTCCTTCACGATCAAGCAGTTGATGCAGCTAGAAAGCATCGACGAGATCATGCAGTTCATGGAACATTATATTACCGTGTCGATGGAGAAGCTGGGGAAGGTCCGAAAGAAGACGACAGGCAGAATTATCGACTATGCGATGAAATACATTACGGAGCATTTCTGCGAAGAGATTACGCTGAGCAAGCTCTCCGAGGTTCTGTTTGTCCATCCGGTCTACATCAGCCGGTTGTTTAAAGAGGAGCTTGGCGAGAACTTCGTCGATTATTTGAAGAAGGTCCGTATTGAGAAATCGAAGGAGCTCTTGTCTAATCTCTCGCTTAAAGTGTATGAAGTGTCCGAGATGATCGGTTATGACAGCCCGAAGTATTTCAGCAAGCTGTTTAAAGAGATTACCGGGATCACGCCAAAAGAGTATCAGGATCATCACGCGGCCCATTGAGATGCGGTATCCATTCTTCGAACACCAGGAGGATTGATCCATGCGAAAGTTATCCGTCGTCTTCATCGCGCTAGTTGTATTGGGGGCCTTGCTGTACCAGTATGCTGCGAAATTCATGCGAGGAAATGCAGAGGATCAGACAGCGACCGGGTCGAACAATCAAACTGTCATGTCTGCGGATGCGGAAGCACAGCCCGTCGAGATTACGATATGGGACAGTACGACGAAGGATGAATTTATTGTGCGCGAAAGGGCAGAGTTTCTTAAGCTGCATCCGAACATCCGCATCAATGCGGTCGTCCATGAAGGTGACGGCGGGGCGGACTTTTATCAAGGTGTAGCAGCCGGCAACGCCCCGGACCTTGTCGTGCTGAATCAAGCGCTCATGGATAAATATGTGAGAGCGGGCATTATAGCGCCGCTTGACCGTTATTTTGCCAGCTGGGGTGAATCCAAGTATTTTATTAAGAAATGGCTCGATTATTTCATGTATAACGGGCAGCTATACGGATTGCCTGGGGAGTCCTCGACCATTTTCTTCGGCTATAACAAACGTCTGTTCCGAGAAGCAGGCATCGCAGCACCGCCCCAAACATGGGCTGAGATGCTTGAAGACGCGAAGAAGCTGACGATCCCTGCAAAGCAGCAATATGGATATAACATTCTAGCCTCCGAATGGTGCGAATGGTGGTTTCAATATTATGTGTGGCAGGCAGGAGGGGACTTGACGAAACAGAATCCGGACGGCACTTTGAAGCTGACCTTCACGGACCCGGCTGTCGTTAAAGCAGCGGAATTTTATCAGCAGCTAATGAAGGCTCATGTCACGCAGACGGATTTGTCCATGAAATTTGATGCGCTGCTGCAGGCTTTCGCGAAGGGGAAGGCGGCGATGATGCCTTTTGCCTCCGATTGGGTCGCATGGGCGGTCAGTCTTGGTGCGGATATTAATGATATTGGGCTCGCTCCGTTCCCCAAAGGTCCCGGAGGAACCGGGATGACCGGTGGCGGACCGGGCTGCTGGGCGATTAACGCGAAGACGACGAAGGAGAAGCAGGACGCGGCTTGGGCCTATATTTCGTTCGTCAGCAGCAAGGGCTACATTACGGAAGAACAGCAGAATCTAGCGGAAATTAATGGTGCAGCCAATCCGGTCATTATCCCGAGAACGGACTTTACGATCGGCAATATTGTGAAGATTGACCCTGATCTGCTTCATGTACTGAAGGTTGTGGAGCTGGAGACTAGACCGGAGTTCTACGGCAAGGGCGTTGTTGGCAAGTATGTCGATCATGCGGTGCAGCGCATTGTAAGCGATCCGAACGTGAAGCCGTTTGAAGAGTTCAAACGAGCACAGGAGCAAGCTGAGAAAGAAGTTCTGAGTGATTTCAACAAAGATATTCTATCGGAGAGCAATTAGGCATAGCACTTTCGCTTAGCAGAGACTTTGCATACGTTTCCACTATGGAGAGCATGAGGACGCTTCCGTAGCCGGTGACGCGCGCAAGGTCTCTTTGTTTTCTAGCTTCAAACTCGCATGAACTGGTTGATTTAAAGCACTTTTTTTAAATTTTGTAGCATGTTTTATTTGCTGTCTTTCTCTTAGAATTATCCTCAAAGAAGGATGAGAAAGGCAGGTGGCGATGTACAGCGTTAATAAGATTACGAAAAAGGGAGGCAATTGCGATGAACGGAAGAGGGATGCGAACATGGCTTCGTCCATGCTTGGTCGTAACGAGCGCAACATTCATGCTAGGTTCCGTGAGCTTCTCAACTCTAACAGCTGCAGATTCCAGCAATGATAAGGCAGCAGCTAGCCGAACAGCTTCCCCGAGCTGGTTTGAGATTTTCCACGAGGATTATTCGCCTACGCCAGAAACGGATCCGACAGTAGCTTCGTTCTTTGCACAGAAGATGGGTACGGGCAAAGAGATCGTATCCTCGTTGACAGAATCAGAGATGGATTGGTTTAAGAGCAATGGCTATGCCGTCTCACTCAATAAGAACGCGAGCACGGAAGTGTTACAGCGCCGAATGGTCTATGAACCTAATTACGCGCCGGGAACGTACGCGGATATTTTACAAGAATGGGGTAAGATGAAGGCGCTCTCCAGCTACTATACGAATACGCTCGGCAAGCCTAGCAAAGTTTGGTGGGACATTATGGCGGAATGGGATGGATCGGGCTTCTGGATGGCGGTGCCGCAGCATCCGTTCTTCTGGGAGAACAAATCCTTCCCTGCTAAAGCGGACGCCTACACGGCATTTAAGAACTATTATTTTACTTTGAACCCGCTCGGTTCGCTGCTTAAGCAAACACCTGCTCAGCGAGGAACAAACGTATACGCAGTAACGGATCAAGGCAGCTTCGCCGCGTATCCTTACCAGTGGGGCATCGATATGAACGCAGTGGAGACGGCAACAGAAACCGTCAACGATATTCAGACGAGTATTGCCTTCCTCAGAGGCGCGGCGAAGCAGTACGGGTCGAAGCCATGGGGAGTTGACGTTTCATTCTGGCAGTTCCTCAGCGCGACACCATCAACTTATGACGAGAATAACAAGCGAACTGGCGGCTTCTCGGAGAGCTATCTGGCTAGACATATGTATGCCGCTTATATGAACGGTGCGAATGCGCTCCGATTGGAGCCTGTCATTCTGAACAAGGCGAATTCAAGCACGGAATTGAACCCGCTCGGTACAGCGGAGAAGGCGTTCGCCGACTTCAGCTTAACTCGCCATCCTCGTACTGGAGCGAGCGGTATCGGTACGACAGAGGTGCCAGCTGCATTGATCATGCCGTTCGATAACGGCTACGACGCACGGCACTGGCAGAATCAGCGCGGTGCCGGGCAGGATAAGACCTGGTACAAAACCTATGACTTTACAGATGGCGATTGGATGATAGATAACCTGTTCAATCAGCTCTACCCCGATTATTGGAAGCACGGCACGAATATAGGAGCTCCGTACACTGATAATGCGTCCTATACGAGTTTCTTAGCGGGTAACGGAGATACGAGACCGTACGAGCCGATCGGCAATTCCAAGTGGGGCGATTCGTTCGACGTCCTGTATGACAATGCTTCCGATAAGGCGTTGTCGGACTACAAGCTGCTCATTCTATCTGGTGATGTTAAGGTCGATAAGGTCATGCGGAAAAAGCTGAAGGCACTCGTCGAAGCAGGCGGTACGCTGATTGCGAATGTGAATCAAGTCACGCCGGCCGATGAGGAGCTGCTTGGGGTGAAATTGACTTCCAGCACTGGAACAGGAAACACTTCGAGCTGGCTTGCCGATAGTTCTGCTTACGTGGAATCTGCCTATACGTACGCCAAAGTAAAGCTGACCTCAGCGAAGAAGGCTGCTGTGAACAGCAACGGTGACGCAATCATTACACTTAACAAAGTGGGCCGAGGCAAAGTGTATTTGACGACGCCTGCTTATATGCAGAACAACAGTAAGGATCAGCTGCTGCATATTGGCAGCAAGCTGATTGATACGGAGATACGCGCGAACGTCTCTGCAACGCTCGAAGGCAAACCGGCCATGTACATCGTGAACACGGATGCGAACAAAGTCGTAGTGATGGTCATGAACAACAGTGGTACGACTTGGGATGGCAATGTCGTCGTGAATAAGCCCTCTTCGTCGAAATATAAGACGCAGGAGTGGATCACAGATACACCAGCAATAAGTAAGGTCGTCGGCGGAAAGGTCAAGATTAGCGCTTCAGTCCCAGCCTACGATGTGAGGGTATACGCCATAACTTGGTAAGCTGCCACAACACCGCTGCAATCGTGTTGCAATGACTGTTGCAGCGGTAAATCATGAGCGGATGGGGAGAGTGATGCGTTCCATGAAGAGCGAAACAGGAAGAAAGCTGGGCTTCGGCATTATATCTGCCAGCTACATGGCAATGGATCATGTGAGAGGCGTCAAGGCGAATAAGCACGCTGAAGTGAAAGCGATCTGCGATATTGATCTAGCGAAGGCGGAGCGTGTAGCCGCTGAATTCTTCATCCAGGACTATTATGCCGATTATACGGAGCTGCTGAAGCGGGATGACATCGACGTTATCATCGTGTCGACACCGGATCAGCTGCACGCCGAGATGACTATCGCCGCATTAGAAGCCGGGAAGCACGTATTGTGCGAGAAGCCGATGGCATTAACCATCGAGGAGTGCAAGCAGATGATCGATGCGTCGGAGCGAACGGGTAAGAAGCTGATGGTAGGGCAAATATGTAGATATGCGCCTGGGTTTGCGCTTGCCAAGAAGCTCATTGATGATGGAGAGATTGGCGAGCTCTTCTACGTGGAATCGGAATATGCACATGACTATTCGGAAGCGCCTGGCGTGGGGAACTGGCGCATAGACCCGGTTCGGCTGCGTCATCCGGTGCTGGGCGGTGGCTGTCATGCTGTTGATTTGCTGCGGTGGATTGCAGGCAATCCGTATGAGGTGACGGCGTATGCAAACCGGAAAGTGCTGCAATCCTGGCCGGTGGACGACTGCACCATTGCCATCATGCGCTTCCCGCAGGATGTCATTGGCAAAGTGATGGTGTCCGTCGGCTGCAAGCGTGCCTATACGATGAGGTCGGTGTTCTATGGAAACCAAGGGACGATTATTGTCGACAATACGAGTCCGACGCTGACAATCTATAAGGATAGAATTAGCGGCGACACGGGATTGTTTAATGACGTTAACGATCAGACGATCAGCATTTCGCATCCCGTTAATATTCGCAGTCACAATACGATTGATGAGATTAAGGAATTTGTCGATATTCTGCTGAACGACGACCAAGTACGCACAGACGGTGTCGAAGGCGCGTCAACCGCAGCAGTGTGTCTGGCGATTGTAGAATCGGCATCCACGAATCAAAGTGTGCGTATCCAGTATGATTTTTGAGAGTGAGAGTGAGAGTGAGAGTGAGAGTGAGAGTGAGAGTGAGAGGGGAGTTCAACAGCTATGGGAGCAACGATTAGAGCAGGGGCTTGGCGAACCTGCATCACACCGCCGCTTGATGTACCGATTGCGGGCGGATTCTTCGAGATTCGGCCGACCGAAGTGCTGGACGACTTATATGCAAGCGCGCTTGTCATCGATGATGGGGTCGCTGAGGTTGCTTTAGTCTCCGTCGATATTTGTTTCATCGGAACTTCGATCATCACGGAAATTGCAGATGCGATAAGTGAGAAATGCGGCATTGCGAAGACGAATATTTTGCTCACTGCGACGCATACGCACAAGAGTCCGGAGCTAATGGGCGGCGGGCTCCGCGATGGGCAAGTGAACCGTGAGGAGCAGGACTTTTATTTGGCTTTCTTCAAGAAGTCGCTCGTGACGTCGGTCATAATGGCACAGAAGCAGAAACAGCCTGTCCGCATCGGCGTCGGTCGAGGCGAGAATAAGAATCACGTGTTCAATCGGCGGCTACGGAAGCCTGACGGTTCGATTGTCGTGAACTGGGTAGACCGCAGCTTCACTCAGGATTGCATCGCGGATGGCGTCATTGATCCAGAGATGACTGTGATTCGCATTGATCGTGCTGATGGTGAGCCCGCTGCAATCATCGTTAATTATGCGCTTCATAACAACGCAATCACGGACCAGCTTGTCATTAGCGCGGATCTATCGGGCTATATGTCGAGCATTATCAGGAAGGTGTATGGCGATGATGTCGTTGTCTTATTCCTTCCTGGCGCTTGCGGAGAGATCAACTGGATTGATTACCGCGATTTCAATCAAGTGTTCGACCTGAAGCTGTTCAAGCAGATCGGAACTGGGCTTGCAGGTACGGTGCTGCAAATTATGCCGATGCTCGAATACCCCGAAATTGCGGATATTGGCGTACTGCATGAGGAACTGATCATTCCTGACCGGCCTTACAATGATTATGACGACAAACCGGATACGACGTTCGGCCCAGTGGAAGGAAGCCGGGACGTATTCGAATTCTACAGAAGCACGAAGGAAGCGAATAAGGACAAAGCGCTGCCGCTCAACAAAGTGGATATCCATGCGATTCGCCTCGGACAGCAAATTGCGATTGCGACAAATCCTGCAGAGCTGTTCGTCGAATATGGCCTGGCGATTAAAGAGAGGTCACCTTTCAAATACACGCTCATCTCCGAGCTAACGAATGGCAATGCCGGCTATGCGTGTACAAGGGCGGCGTTCGAGGAAGGCGGCTATGAGGTTCGCAAATCAGGAGGCAGCCATATGGATATCGCTGCCGGTGAGCGGATTGTCGAAACGAGTGTGAAGTTATTGCGCGGTCTACTATAGGGCTGCTTCATTAAGAGACGAAGAGTGTCTACTCTTTGTCTCTTTTTATTTGCCTCGCATCTAGGTAGGCAAATGCGCTAATTTAAAGAACCATTTGTTAATTTAGAGTCATTCATTTCAATTGTGACTACTCTTATACTCGAACTATAAACAACAATAATCTAGGGAGGTAGTAAGAGATGGCTAACAAGCAGCTTCTTAGTATGATCTCTGTCGCACTCTTGCTGGCAGTTTCAACAGTTGGATGCGGCAAGACAGCCGACAACAATGCGAACAGCACAAGCGTGAAAGATAACAGCACAACCAACCAGACAGCAAACAATTCCACGACGACGAATACAACGGACGCAACCAATTCAACCGATACAGCAGCTTCAACGAATGCGACGAATGACTCGGCGGCCGCGACTAACGAGACCACAGTGGATGATACGAAGACAGAGGAACCGGTCACCTTAAACCTGTGGACCTCCAAAGACGACAGCCAATGGGATAAGGACATGCGCGCGAAGTTTCAAGAAGCCTACCCGTACATCACGCTCAAGACGACTCTGCATGAAGGAGATGCAGGGAACGACTTCTTCCAAAGCGTCGCGGTTGGAAATGCGCCTGACGTCGCGATTTTCTCCCAGACGGTTGTCGATCAGAACGTTAGGGCAGGCACGCTGGCACCGCTCGATGATTATTTTGCCTCTTGGGAAGATAGCGGTAACTATTTGCCGATATTCCTAGACAGCTTCAAGTTCAACGACAAGCTATATGCACTTCCGTGGACCGGATCAACGATGCTGTTCGCTTATAACAAAACGCTGTTCAAAGAAGCGGGCATCAGCGGACCACCGCAAACTTGGGATGAAATGCTGGCAGATGCGAAGCTGCTGACGAAGCCCGACAAGCAGCAGGCCGGTTATGGAATTCTTGCTGCCGAGTGGACAGAATGGTTCTTCCAGTATTATGTCTGGCAGGCAGGCGGCGATCTCACCGTGAAGAACCCGGATGATACGCTGAAATTAACGTTCACCGATCCGGCTGTTATTAAAGCGGCTCAATTCTATCAGCAGCTCGCAAGTGCCAAAGTCATTCAAAGCGATATTACGATGAAGTTCGATAAAATCGTCGAAGCGTTCGCGCAAGGCAAAGTGGCGATGATGCCATTCGCGACAGACTGGGTTGGCTGGGCTGTATCGATGGGCATTAAGTATGAGGATATTGGTTTGGCGCCATTCCCGGCAGGACCGTCCGGCAAGCGGACAACAGCAGGCGGTGTCGGCGGTACGGGCATCAATGCGAAGTCGCCGAAGAACGTGCAGGATGCCGCTTGGAAATATATCACCTTCATGAATACGAAGCAGACCATCGTCGATCGTCTGCTTTGGCAGAAGGCGAACCAAGGACTCGTCAATCCGGTGCTTCTGCCAAGAACGGATTACTCGCTGGCAGACGTCGGCGTGACCGATCCGGATATGGTGAAGACCATCACGGATGTCGCTGCGGATACGAGACCGACGGAGTTCTACGGTAAGGGCGTCATCGGCAAATATGTAGATCAGGGCGTTCAGAAGATCGTGGCCAATCCGAAGGCTGACCCGACGAAGATCTTCCAGAAGCAGCAGGACTTGGCGACGAAGGAAGCGTTGGATGACTTCAACAAAGCGGCGCTCGGTCAAAAATAATAATAGCGGAATAGTTCGACCTAGGGGGAATCCATCAGATTCCCCCTTCTTACTAAAATGGAGAAAGGAGCATGAGGATGCGTACTGAAGCTCAAGCTGCCAAGCAAGCCATGACGATGCCGAAACGACGTAAAGTGAATAGCTATGCTTTGCGAAACACCATGATACCATGGCTGTTCGTCATACCAGGCATCCTATTCACTCTATGGCTGCGCTATTATCCGCTGCTTAAAGCGTTCTATATTTCGCTGTTCGACTACAGCGTCGTTGAACCACCCGGCAAGTTTATCGGCTTAAAGAACTTTACTGATATTTTGAACCAAAGCGCCTATTGGAGCGCGTGGAAGAACACGTTTATTTTCCTCATTCTGACCTTGATCATTACTTTCGCCATTCCGGTCATTCAAGCGATCTTCCTCAGCGAAGTTCGAAGAAGCCGAAGCTTCCTCTCGACCATCTATCTCGTTGCTGCAGTCGTACCAATATCCGTAACGGTCATCCTATGGAAATGGATATGGCAACCGGATTACGGCGTCGCTAACGGCATCTTGTCCTTCTTTCATCTGCCGCATCAGCTATGGCTGAGTGATCCTTTCTGGACTAAGTTCTGTATCGTCTTGCCTGGCATTCTCGGCGGCGGTGTTACGGTGCTGATCTATCTGGCTGCCATTCTCGGCATACCGGGTGAAGTCGTTGAAGCGGCCAAGATGGACGGCTGCTCCGGGTGGAGGAAGCTGTATTATATCGTGCTGCCGAACATCTCCTCCGTCATCTATTTGTTTTTCGTCATGGGAGTGATTGGTTGCATGCAATTAATGGTTACGCCGTTCCAGTACACATCCGGCGGACCGGCCGGGACGTCCACCCCGATGGGGCTCTACGTCTACAACACCTTCATGAAGGAAGGCGAAATCGGCAGGTCCAATGCAGCTTCAGTACTGTTGTTTATTGTAGTCGCGGTCATGACGGCGATACAGATGAAATTTGACAAATCAGAATCTGGATAAATGGATGTGGGTGCCCTATGAAGAGAAGACACGACCTCAGCCTGAAGCTCACGGCGTATCTGGTCAGCGCACTATTCGCCGTACTGATCTTGTTTCCCATCATCTACACGTTCGGGAACTCATTGAAAGACGAGAATAAGATCTATGAGATCCCTCCGAAAATCTTCCCGAGCCATGCCAGGAGCGTGACCGTTGTTCTGGATTACTCCGATTATAAGAACGCAAGCAAGGCAGAGCTGCTGGATAAGCTGATGATCGATTCGACCTTAGCGATTTATACGATTCCGTATGATCTAAACAAGGCGAGTATTTATGAAGTGAAAGTGGTTGGCGTGAAGGACGCAAAAAGCATTTTTTATACGCGGGTTCATCGGGCGCAGATGAGGTTAGAGCTGGATTTTGGCCTCTACAATAATGCGATGATTAAGAAAGAAGTGCTGCTCTATCAAGGGAAATATAAGCAATCTGCAGCCACATTCGGCTATGAATTTAATGAAGCTGGAATTCATAGAAGCTACAATCGAGATCAGATCGGGAACAATACATTTAACATGCCAATCGGAGAATCGTTAGTCAGCAAATATCAGATCAATGGAAGATTTATCGGTACGGTGCTCGAGAACAAACCACTGTTGATGTTTGAGAACTACAAGTACTTCTTCCAGCTGCCAGCTCATATGTATTCGGATGACCCGGTCGTGACCACCTACAGCTACTGGATCTTCCTGTGGAATACGGTAATCGTCTTGAGCTTCGCCATCTTCATTCAAACGTTCTTATGCGCCTTGACCGCATTTCCGTTATCCCGCGTCTTTAACAGGAGAATATCGAACGTGCTGCTCATGTTCTTTCTGGGGACGATGATGGTGCCGTTCGTCTCGATTATGATTCCGCAGTTTCTCATGTTTAAGCAAGCGGGATTCTATGACAACTATCTCGCCTTACTTATCCCGTATTTAACACCTGCGGCAACCTTCGTCTATTTGTACAAAGTGTTCTTCGACAAGCTGCCCGGCAGTTTATTCGAAGCTGCGAAGATTGACGGCGCCTCGACCTGGTACTGCTTCACAAGAATATGCTTGCCTCTGTCGAAGCCGGTACTCTCGCTCGTTGCGCTCACGACCTTCTTGGATAACTGGAACGATTTCTTCTGGGCGTATATGGTGTCTGAGAGGTCCCAGCTATGGACGCTAAATGTCGCATTGTACCATATGGCGCAGAATAGCTTCGCGAAGCAGAACTTTATAATGGGGCTATCATTCGCTGCAATCATTCCCGTATTGTTCATTACGGTCTTGTTCTCCAAGCAAGTTCGGCAGACGATCGTTTTCAGCGGAATCAAGGAATAGTGGTTGTTCGTTGTTCAGCGGAGGATGGGAAATGAGAGAGAAGGAGAGGCCTGTAATGCCTACTGATGTGAAAATCAAGCTTGGCGTCATCGGACTTGGATTAAGAGGTCAGTTTCTATTGTCGATCTTGCTGAATATGGATTCCGTCGAGATTGCCGCAATATGCGACCCCATTGATAAACGGCTTGCGAGAGGAAATGAGCTAATCGGACAACAGGGGGCTCACGCCGCTGTCTATGCAGATTATAAAGCGCTGCTAGCAAGAAGCGACATTGAAGCCGTTATTATATGTACAACGTGGAACACACATGTTAGAATCGCCATTGATGCGATGAGAGCTGGGAAGCATGCGGCAATGGAAGTCGGCGGAGCTGCGTCATTGGAGGAATGCTGGCGACTCGTCAGGACGTCGGAGGAGACCGAGAAGTACGTGATGCTGCTGGAAAATATCTGCTATGCCGATATCGAGCTATCGCTGCTTCATATGGAGCGGCAAGGTCTGTTCGGCGAGCTGATTCATCTTCAAGGCGGATACCAGCATGATCTCCGGGAAGAGATTGCGCTTGGCCGGGAGAATCAGCATGGACGGCTCAATCATTACTTGCACCGCAACGGAGAGCTGTACCCGACGCATCAGCTTGGGCCAATCGCGAAGATGCTGCGCATTAACCGCGGAAACCGGTTCTTGACGCTCACGTCGATGGCATCCAAGGCACGCGGCTTGAACAAGTGGATTCGAGAGAACAAAGGCGAGAAGTACGACCTTGCGAGCGCGGTATTCGAGCAAGGAGATGTCGTGACGACGCAGATCAAATGCGCGCATGGCGAAACTGTCTTGCTTGTGCATGACACCACGCTGCCGCGGCCCTATTCCCGCAATGGCCGGGTGCAAGGAACGAACGGGATATGGATGGAGGACGGCGGTGTCGTGTATATTGAACATATGACTTTGCCGGACTATGAGCAGCATCCTTATGATCCGCATCAATGGGAGCCATATGAACAATACCGGATCAAGTATCAGCATCCATTGTGGAAGAGTTATGAGATGCAAGGTGTCCAAGCGGGGCATGGCGGAGTTGATTATCTCGTCTTACAAGCGTTCGTAGAGAGTATAAGGACGAACACGCCGCCGCCAATTGATGTGTATGATGCGGCTGTCTGGATGTCCATCACTTGCTTGTCTGAACAATCGGTAGCGATGGGCAGCATGCCTGTCCCGGTTCCGGATTTTACAAGCGGGGGATGGGTCGACAGAAAAGCAGGCGCAAGAGGCAAGTATTCGCTCGACGAAGTTTGCTTCGAGTTTTTTGATGATTAACAGTGGTCGTGCAAAGGGGAGAGCAAGGTGATTTTGACAGGGGCGGTCATTAACGCAGCAGCAATTATCGGGGGAGGTGCGCTCGGCATCGTCCTCCCTCGTGTCAAAGAAGAGATGAAGAAGACCGTCATGGCTGGACTCGGGATGCTTGTGTTTGTACTTGGAATCGGGATGGCGCTGAAGTCCGATAATTTCGTCCTGGTTGCGTTTAGTTTGGCAATCGGTGGGATTGTTGGCGAATGGCTTGCAATCGAGCATAGGCTGCAACAATTGGGAGACCGTTTGCAGCAGCTTGTCTCCAAAGATAAGCATAGTAATATCGCGGAAGGCTTCGTCACGACGACGCTTGTTTTCTGTATTGGTGCGATGGCCGTACTCGGATCGATTGAGAGCGGACTGCATAATAATCATAATATTTTGTTCACGAAGTCGATTTTGGACGGATTTCTAGCCTTGTTGTTTGCATCAACGCTCGGGGTCGGCGTGCTATTCTCGTCCGTGCCGATCCTGTTGTACGAAGGATTCCTGTCACTGCTCGCGTCGGTCATTACGACGTGGGTCGGACAATCGATACTTGATGCGATGATCGTCGAAGTGACTTCAATCGGCGGGATTCTCATTATGGGCATCGGGATTAATATACTGAATGTGATGCGGATTAAGGTTGCCAATCTGCTCCCTGCCATCGTTATTGGCGCATTGCTTGTGCCGATCTTAAGATGGTTCGGGGGATAAGCAATTATATCATCAGCAATTATACCTGCTACTTGAGACACCTATCATTTGGGATAGGTGTCTATTCGTCTTGTATTGCCATACGAACATTTCATGGTTACTAGTGGATTGTCCCAATCGCTCAACCTCTTAACTGTATACGCTAGTAAGTATGAAAAATAGAAGTTTTCGCATGGAATTGGAGGATGGAGGAGCGATGAAAATTATCGTAAATGAGAAAGAACTGAAGGAATACTTCGACGGGCTTGCCCGTCTGCTAATGAGGCCGAAGGCGGCACAGCCACCGGTTACTTCGGAGCCGGAAGTGGAGCATCAAGATGCATCGACGCTTATCGAGGAGCTGCGCAAGGCGATTCGAGAAGAATTGGCTTCCATCGACAACGCGGGGCATCGCGATGTCGTCGCACCTAGCTTGAACAAGCTGGGGCAAGTCTTTGAGCCGTACACAAGTAAACCAGCTGAGCTGTCAACCCCTGCCGGGACTGTCGAAGGAATAATCACGAAGGTAGGCGATGATTTCTTAGTCGTGCGTGAGCATGGCGGGATGAGCGTTATCGTGCCGCTGGAGCAGCTGGTCGCCTTTCAGCTAACTGGGAAGCAGGTGGAACGATGATTGAAGAGCTGCAATCGCTCGTGAATAAGGAGGTTCAGATCGCAACTGCACTGGAAACGATTCAAGGAACGCTTGTGTCGGTAGACGGAGCAGCGTTAACACTCCGCACATCGGTGGTTTTTGGCTATGAAAGCGGTAGCTACGCGATTATTCAGCTACGTTTCATTTCATATATTCGGCTGTTATAACGATTGTGGTAAGTAAGGGAGGAGAGAAAATTGACGTTTCAACGTGTACCGGGACTTGTCAGCATTGTCACCACAGTCTACAACAAGCTTCCTTATCTGTCGGATTGCTTGGAAAGCCTGCTGGCTCAGTCCTATTCCAATTGGGAGCTCATTCTCATCGACGATGCTTCCACTGACGGTTCTTATGAGTTTGTGCTGAACTGGCTTAACAGCAAAGAGCCATTATTGCGAGAATGTAAGGGGATTTATACGCTGCGGCTACCGCGCAATACAGGTTATGCTGGCGCCATTACTGCAGGTATGTTTCTAGCCAAAGGCGAGTTTATCGCGATTCAGGATGCAGATGATCTGTCACATCCGGAGCGGCTAGCGAAACAGGTTCGATATCTAAATCTTAACCCGCAAATCGAGCTGCTAGGCACGAATTACGAAGTGTTTGAAGATGGACATCCGGATCGCCGAATGCCGGTCTATTGGCTTAAATATGGCAATCAGATCGGGAAAGTTTACGCTGAAGGTGGGCATTGCATCTGTCACGGAACCGCGATGTTCCGAGGGACGGTGTTTGATCAGATCGGCGGACATACAAGGAGAATTGAAGGGGCGGAGGATTACGAGTTTATAGCAAAAGTGATTAAGCCAGAAGCGAGAAATGTGGACAATTTGAGAGATGTGCTGTATTACTACCGCAAGCATCAGAAGCAGCGTTCGCGTGCCTTTTTCGGTAAGTCACAGAAGGAGCAGGACCATGAAGCATAATCGCCGGATTCGGATACTGATGGTGATGGATAGCTTGGCCGTCGGAGGAACGGAAACTTATGTGCTAAGTCTGGTGAAGGCTTTCCCGTCGCTCGGCGTCATGCCTGTATATGCTGGGGGAACCGGTGTGATGTATGAAGCCTTTGCTCGTGCAGGATGCCCGATTCATCGCGTGGATCTGACGGCGGAGCAGCTGCAGGACCCAGCACGCCAGGAGCATGCGGAACAAACGCTTACACAGATTATGCACAGCCGGAAGATAGATTTGGTGCATATTCACCAAACGCCATCCGGCTTGTATGCGGCGCAAGCGGCAAGAAAGCTGGGCATCCCGGTTGTGTTTACGGTACATGGCGCTTACTATCCGTCAGATCAGCTGCAGCAGATGCAGGCTGCAGGCTGTACCTTCATAAGCGTTAGTCTGCCGGTACAGGCGTATTTAGAGCGTCAAGGCATACCGTCACATGTGATCGCGAACGGTATCGATTTTGAACAGTATCGTTCTGAATCCTCTAGCGCGCTTCGCGCCGGTCTTCGCATTCCGGACGGGAAGAAGGTGGTCGTCTATGCGTCGCGTCTGGCATGGGATAAGGCGGTCGTATGCGCGATGCTCGTTAGAGCCGCTCGCACCATTCAATTAAACGGAACGATTCCCCTTCATGTCGTTATCGCAGGTACAGGCAACCAAGCTGCTGCAATTGCCGAGCTGGCTGAGACGGTGAATCTCGAATGCGGTACTTCCTTCGTCCATCTGGTAGGCAGTCAAATGCAAATGCGAGATTACTATAATCTAGGCGATCTCGTTGTTGGGACCGGACGAGTTGCATTGGAGGCAATGGCGTGCGGCAAGCCCGTGCTGGCGATTGGCAATCACGGATATTTTGGCTTCGTGGACCAGCCTGTCTATGACGAGGCTTGGCAGTATTATTTTGGCGACCATGACTCTAAGGAACGCCCTTCCGAGCAGCGAATCGGGGGAGCGCTCAGCGACGCGCTTGCTTCTTCGGATAGGCTCGAGGAGATGGGCAGACAAGGACAAGCATGGGCACGGGCGAATTTTCATATCCGCGACAAAGCACTTCAGATGAAGCAGTTGTATTATTCGTTGCTTGGCGAAAACTTGATTGGAATGGAGTGATTGGGACGAATGCGTAAGGTGTTGTATCTAGGGTGGATCGGCTTCAACAACCTTGGAGATGAGTGGATGTGGGAGATGTTCAAGGCGATGGCAGAGGGTAATCTGAATGAGGAGGAGTATCAGGTTATTCCTTCTTTTCCGAAGGAGGATTGGAAGAAAGTAAGCCAGTACGATACGATCGTTCTCGGCGGCGGGTCGCTGATCGTTCCGGGCTATGTCGATCTGGTGCATGATGCGCTGGAGCTTGGGAAGACCATCATCATCTGGGGCAGCGGCCATGACCGGCTTCATAAACTGGAGACTTCGCCAGATGGGCAGCTTGTGCCGGAGGCAGCCAATGAAAGCGAGCAGTATCGAATGAAGCTGAAAGCGATAATGGAAAGCAGTGCTTATTGCGGGGTCCGTGGGCCTTGGACGAGGGACTATTTAGAATCGCTAAGCGCTTTGCCGAAGCCTATCACCATCAGCGGAGATCCCGCCATGCTGATGAACGCGCTGAAGCCGGAGTCGGCATTACAGTCGGTCGGAAGCGTCCAGGGACATGGGCAGCATCGGACAATTGGCATCAATTGGGGCACTACGTATAACCGACTATATGGCGGCAATGAGGAACAAGTGGAGGATCGACTTGCAGAAGCGGGCCGTACGCTGCTAGCGCTCGGATATAGGCTCCATCTCTATTCGGTTTGGGGAGCTGACGGAGAGGCGTTGGCAAGGCTGTACCGCAAACTTGGCAGTGATGAGCGTGTTACTCTCGATCCTAAAGTATATTCTGCATCGGATTATGTGCGGCTGATCGCTGGATTCGAAGCAACAATTAACTTTAAGCTACATGCTAATCTGCTGTCCGCAGCGGCGAATGTTCCATTCGTCTGCATCGGTTACCGGTTCAAGAGCTTCGATCTGATGCATGGGCTAGACTTAGCCGATTGGATCATCCCTTCGGATGACCCTCAATTGGCGGAGAAGCTGACGGAGAAGGTCCAAGCGGTTGCGGCCTGGCGGGAAGGGTTCATAAGCAAGCTGGAAGCGGGGCGAGAGACTGCTTATCAATCGCTAATTACGCCGTTTCGGGAGCGGTTATTCTAATGTGTGAAATGACAACGAAGCGGAGACGAGTTAAAATATGAGCGAGCATACCTTGAATGAATTGACTCGGATGAATAGAAAGGAAGTTTCAGCCTTTGAGAAAACGACTTTGGATATCCGCCGTGACGCTGCTTGTACTTGTCTTGCTGCTTATCGGCACGCAGAAATGGATGAACTCCCGAAGCTTCCAATTTTATGGTGGTATTGTCAATCATGTCAGTACGGATGAGAAAGTGGTCGCGCTCACCTTCGATGACGGTCCGTCCGCGAATGTTGAGCAGCTGCTGCCCCTTCTTGCTAAATACAACGCAAAGGGGACGTTCTTCGTCATCGGCAACGAATTGAAGACGCATATGGAGGATGCGAAGAAGATCGTCGAAGCAGGCCATCAGCTTGGGAATCACTCCTACTCGCATGAACGGATTTTGATCAAGAGCCATGCATATGTCCAACAGGAAGTCGAGCTGACGAACGAATTGATTCGGGAAGCGGGCTATACAGGAGAGATTACTTTCCGGCCTCCATATGGGAAGAAGTTGTTCAGCTTGCCGCATTACTTGCATGATAAAGGCATAAAGACGATTATGTGGAGTCTTGAGCCTGACACGAATTACACAACCGTAGAAGACAAAGTGACTAACGCGGTGAATGGCGTTAAGCCGGGTTCGATAATATTACTGCATCCCATGTATGATAAGACAGGCGACGAGTTGAAAGTGATCCAGGGCATACTGGATGCACTAAGTAAGCAAGGGTACCGTTTCGTTACCGTGAACGAGCTAATCCAATTGGGATCGGATAAATAAGTGAGACGAGGAAAGGCTGCCAATCTGATGATGGCAGCCTTTTCGAGCTTCAAGACTATCGTTGAAATCGTTTGAACAAATAGTTTTCAAGGGCAATCCTATCTTGTACATTGAAGCATGATGAGCTTAATAATATAGCTGCGCATGCCTTCTTGAAAGGATACAGGGAATACATTCCCTTAACCCGTGAAAAAGTTATTCGTTCGATTAAGTTAACCTACTGGAAAGAAGCGGCATGGGTCGGCGTCCGTGCCGAGCAAAGTGGTAGTGCGATCCAAAGATTTGTAGAGGAATCCATTTGGGTATCAGATCATTGGTCTTGCTTAAATGAGTTTTTTTAAAGCGTCTTCAATGGAGTAGCTTGAGTAAAGAATAACTCTAGTCATTTCTTATATATCCTATACTTGCTGCAATTGTTATCCTTGGCGTACCGACTAGACAGGGGATGATTCAAATGGCATTAGCAGTTCGTCCTTATCACTCTGACTTAGAGGATCAGGTTAAACATTTAAGTCATAAGGCATGGTTGCTTTTTAAATACAACAAAGATTATGAACACCAGAAGATGAGCTGTATAATCAACGAGCAAGATGAATTAATTGCTCTAGGTTATTTGCGTCATGGACTTGATGATGATCACGATGTCATGGAAATTGTGATGTTTGTAAATGAGAGGGGCGTGGCGTAGAAGTAAGGCATTATCCGATGGAAACTCAAGAGGAAAGAATTAAGTATACAGAAGCAGAAAATAATTACTATAAGGGCGTCGTATATAGAAGTGTCAATATGCTTGAATGGATGATGGCTGGGCCAGAGTTTCACACCGTTGCGGCATTTGATGGAGATGAGCTTGTAGGCAGCGTTATGTGTTGCGAAGTTGAAACATTAGTACAAGAAAAAGATGAGGAAAGTATGCTTCCACTAAAGTCAATGGGCTATAGTTTCCCGGTGAAACTGGAGCTTTTCTCAAAAGATATCCAATAAATAGTCTAAATAAAGAACCGACACCATTCTGATGTCGGTTTAACTAGTTTTTATAAAAAGAGGGGGTTACGACTATGAATCATGATCAATTGGCAATGGAAGTCATCTCGCAATATCGGATAACAGATCCGGAGCTAGCGTTTATTAGACATAATGAAAATTTAACTTATAAAGTGAGTGATAAGGCGGACGGCAAAAGCTATTTGCTCAGAATACATAACCCAGTTACAGCAGGCTTGTCGGGCATACAACATACGCTCAAGGGATTGCAATCGGAAGTGACTTTGCTTCAGGAACTCCATCGGAATAGTGAACTTCAAGTGCAAGTTCCTATTGCTAATCTATCCAACGAATATGTATCCGTAACAAAACTGGAAGATACACTTTGTTATGCAACACTGCTTACGTGGATTGAAGGTCCCATATTGACAGCGGAAGATAGCGACAATAAAGAAATCGCATATAAGCTGGGTGAACAACTGGCTCTTCTTCATCAATTTACGCGGACTTTTACTGCAACCGGACAATTTGAACGGCCGATCTATAATGCGGAAAAAGTAGATTTCACCGTGAATGAACTGAAATACGGTGTGGAAAATGAGGTTTTCAGCCTTGAGTTGTATGAGATTATTGTTCAAGTGAGTGCGGTAGTTAAGGACCAGCTCAAACTATTGGATACGCAGAAAAAGACATGGGGTATCATTCATTCGGATATCCAGTTAAATAATGTTGTTATGAGTAACGGAATTCCCTGTTTCATTGATTATTGTTTATCCGGGTTCGGTTATTACCTATTCGATATTGGCAGCGCAACGACTGTTCTGAAGAGTGGGGTGAGAGATTCATTCTTGGAGGGGTATGCTTCGAAGGCAGCATTCACCGCTGACAGCTTAAGGATCGTAGAAGGATTAATTATTATGGATGTATTATTATGCTACACATTTTTTATCCGCGATCCGGAGCGAAACGGGTGGATTAAAGAACATGCCGAGAAAGCATGCGATAAGATATGGAAGCCGTTTCTGGAGGGGAAAGAGGTTTATTATTCTTTCTAATGCAGTGAAGGAGAATAATGGAAGGTGACGAGTATTGCTTGCTAAAAAGAAAAGGAGAGGCGCAATGCACCTCCCATTCCACGGTAATATTAACTTGTAAAGTATTTCAGTCTATCCTCTTCACTTAATGTGAAAAATCTACTTGAGCCACGGACGATGGTTGTTCCATCGACAATACGTACGGAGTGATCATTGTAAGATTTAATTGTCGAAATAGGTCTCATACGCATTCGATCTTGGTAGGCTTCAATTGGTTCTTTGTGCATCATCGCTAATTCGAAATCCTGGTCTGACTTTAATTCTTGTTTGGGAGCGAATAGCGGTTTTTCATTTGCCATGATTAGGTTATCCTCTTCTCAAAAGGTACTTTTTAAAAAAACTGTCCTTAACAATTGTTAAGGACAGTTCACTTTGTACTACAGTTTTACAACATTTTCGGCTTGAGGACCGCGGTTGCCTTGAACTACATTAAATTCAACGCGTTGTCCTTCGTCCAACGATTTGAATCCATCCCCTTGAATTGCGGAGAAATGAACGAATACGTCATTTCCGCCCTCCATTTCAATAAATCCAAAGCCTTTCTCTGCGTTAAACCATTTCACTGTTCCTGTTTCCATAATAAAATTACCTCCAAATTGTTATTAACATGCTTTTTAAACAAAAAAACTCGCACATTGAAAAAGGTACCATTACACAAATGATCACTTTTTCAATGGGTGAGTTTATGTCAAAGCTGCTTATAGACTAATATTAGCACACAAAAGTGTGATAAGCAAATTGTTCTCCCTTCCATATATGACATATAATCCGGGAAGACATGAAGCATGACGGAAGAACGAACATAAACGAGAGCGGCCACATCGGAAAAAGGAGGAACGCGAGGTTCCTCCTTTCTCTTTGCGGCTTCCCGAAAAGGGGGTTACTGTACGCCGAAGGTAAATACCGCATCTTGGTCTGGCGATAAGCTGTTGTAATCATGGATCGAGTCGGCGCCTTTGCTGGTGTACACGATCGTTCCGATCTTCCCCGAAGCGAGTGACGGCACTTTCAACACGATAGTTTGCCCGTCCAGACGACCTTCCGTTGGTATGATTTGTTTGCCATCTACGACGATATTAAAGAAATTCGTTTCATCTGTGTAGCCCTTGATTGGTTCGCTGAACGTAATCTTAAGCGTTGTTCCTTGCGCGTCTACTTTCGCAATAGATGGAATGGCATTAATCGCACTTGAAGCGGTAAAGAGGTAGGCGCTGCTGTTATCAGAGTCCTTCAGCGAGGCCCCTTGATCGTCCACGATCCTCCCGTGGTTCGAATCGTACTCCAATCGGTAGTGCTGATTCGACTTCAGAGGATCCAACCGGTCCGCGTTCAGGTACACCGTGATCGTCTTGCGATCAGGGGACAGGACGTAGCTCGCGTTGCCGCTAGATTGAATGTCGACTTCGTTTCCGCCGGACACGGTGTACAGTAAGAAGCCTCCCGCGTCATCAAGCCATACCGGCTCGCTCAATTGAATTTCGAACGTGTAGCGGTCCTTCGATACAATCTTCGTGACAGTAGGTGCTTGATTGGTCGTCGACGTTCCCGCGAACACAACTTGATAAGGATTGGAGCCTTCCTGCGTTCGGATGGCGTTCCATCCCGACGCGTCCTTGATGCTGTCCTTGAAGCGCAGGCGGTACGTTTTGCCGGACTTCACGTCGTTGTCTAGATAGAGAGTTATTTCGGTCACGATGATGTTTGTGTCGTTAAGACTATCCAAAGCGACTCCGATCGTCGAATCGTCGTCGCGCAGAAGATAGAAGCCGGATGCGCTGACGTTGCGAACGGGCTCGCTGAAAGTGACCTTAATCGCCCTGCTGTTCAAAGCCGACACTTGCGTAACATAAGGTTCGTCGTTTATTTTCTCCGTGCCTGGGAATACCTTCTGATCCGCCCCGTCCTTTGTGACCAAACCAGGCAAATCGGAGATGCGTCCGGTATAAGCATGCCCCGCGATGAATAGGGAAGGATTGCCCGATTGCTTCGTCCTTAGCTGGATCACAACCACGTTACCCGTGCCGGACTTGCGGACAATGTATTCGCTCCACCCGCTCGCGTCGACGTCTCGGTTGTTGTCTTTCAGGATCGTCAAGTCGAGAGAGGCGACCTCAGATTCGGACAACGCACGGCTGAACGTCGCTTGAACCGTGTTTTGATTGACAACTTCGAGCTTCTGAATCTCGATCGATCCGGTCGTTTCGCGATCACTGCCGACGAACTGAATGTGCGTGTCCGTGACGATCGCGTTGCCGCTCAGGTCCTTCAATTGATTGATGGTGACGGAATAAACTCCGCCCGGCGTCTGGGTGTTGGTCGTGAGCGTGACCGTCTTCTTCGTGTCGTCGTACACCGCGCTCTTGACCGCGCCGAGATTGCCGTCAAGCTTGTAGTTGCCCACGCGGGTCGCCGTACTCGCATCTAGACGTTCGCTGAATGTTAAAACCACTTGGCGTGCTGCCGCTTGAATGCCGACAACGGTCGGAGGAGTGCGATCGATGAGGCCGCCAAAATACAGGTTAGTCGCCTTATCCATCATATTTCCCACCAGGTCGGAGATCCCTTGTATCGTCAAGGTATACAGTACGGCGTCCGTTTGCTTCGTCGTTGTGAGAATAACCGCGTCTCCGTCAGTGTCGAGAAGAACGTTGGTTACCTTGAGATTGTTGTTGATCGTGTAACTCGATATTTTCTTCGCCTGATCAGCGTTGACCTTCTCGCTGAACTGCACTTCGACGGTCGAATTGCTAAGCACGGTTACGGATTTGACTAAGGGCTTATCGTGATCATTCGTACCTTTGAAAACAATATCGCGCTGCGTGTTCATGACGTTACCGGCCAAATCGGCGATGTTGCGAATTGTCAGCTTATATTCCTTGCCGTTCTCTTGTTCGCCCGTGTATAGCGTTACCGTTTTGCCGTCGCTTGCAAGAGTCGCGCGGGTGACGTACAAATCGTTATTGATGCTATAGTTGTTCACGTTGCGAGCGTCGCTGGCGTCGACCTTCTCGTTGAAGACAACCTGGATTGTTGAATTGTTCTGCCCAGTTACGGACGCGACGGTCGGCTTCGAGCCGTCGAGGTCATAGATGCCGTAGAAGTACAAGTCACTTCGGGAGGTCATCGTGTTGCCCGATAGATCCTTCACACCGGATACGGACAGCCGGTAACGATAACCGTCCTCTTGCGTGCTCGTCGTGATTATGACCGTGCGGCGATCGTCGGATAACGCAAAGCTATAGAGATTGAGGTCGCCGGAAACGATGTCGTAATGGTCAGAATCTTCTGCCGTGGAGCGGCTAACCTGCTCGGAGAACGTTAGCCGAATCGTCCGATCTCCCAGGCTCTCGACCTTGGTGATGGTAGGACGAGTGGTGTCGCCTGTACCGCCCGTGCCGCCGTTGTTATCCCAAATAGCGGAATAACGCCAGCTCGTTCCGTCCACCGTAAGCGTGTAAATGATGTTCCCTTCCTGCGGCCCCGTCGAGATAATAACGATATTGCCATTCGAGGACAGAGTCGCTGTCTTGATCGCGATAACCGTGCCCTGATCGCTCTTTAGCGTGAAGCTGGACAGATCAACTGAGGTGACGGCTTCCTTCAGGGTGACTTGAATAATACTGTTCGCCAGCGGTTGAACGGTGCTCACCTGAAGCTTATGCTGGTTTTGCTGCTGATAAACGACATAAGCGGCATCGACGAGCTGCCCGCGGGTAGCGGCTGCTTTGTAATTGCTCTGGTAGGAGATAAAGCCGTGATCGAGCGCGGCACTGACCGAGCTCCTTGCCCAAGCGGATACGCTGCCTGTCACCGGAGAGCTACTGCTTTCGTAGCCATAGGCCCGAACCAGCACGACAGCCAGTTGCTCGACCGTTACGTTAGCTGTGGGAGAAAACTTGCGCGCAGCGGTTCCCGTCATGAGCCCTGCATTGTTCACAGCCTCCACTTCGCGATAGGACCATCTCGTCTTCAACACGTCGTCAAAGCTCGCCTTCACCGGGTTGGTGTCCGATAGACCCCAGAGCCGATACAGCACGGCAGCGAATTGCTCACGCGTCATCGATTGGTTTAGCCCCGCGCTTCCGTCCCCGAGCCCCATGAAGATTCCTTTGTCCTTCAGCACCTCGAACTTCTCTTGCGTGGAAAACGACTCCGCACCTGCAGTGAAAGCCGGAATCGCCAGCGCTAACAGCAGCCATATGATCAGCACTTTCCGTACTAGCATCATGTACTAACCTCCTTTTTTGCGAGCCATGAAGACCCGCCGCGTTGTATAGCTGTTCATTAAGACGCTGGGAAGTTACGGAATGTTGCGCCGACAAAATCAAATTGGGCATCTGTCGAAAATTACATTTTTCCGCATAAATACTAGGACAAGCGACAAAAAAATCTTTTAAAAGGGAGGATTAGTTCTATTGCCTATTCCATTTTTAGAAACATTATGTAGCATTTTGTTGGCATTTAGAGATGATGAAATAATAAATTTTTTTTTAGTGTAAGCGGCGGCTAATTCTCATACAATTAATCGTTACAGTATGGGCGATGTCACAGATGAAGTTGAAGTCGAATCATCGATTGAAGCGATTGTGGTCGTCTACTTCAAGTATTTCGATGAACCAGCCAAGTACGGTGATATGATCAAAAAGGCTGTTGAAGAGCTAGTGTGAACACTCGCCTATCGGGTTTCGAGATTGAAAGCGGTGAGTCCGTGGTCATCGGGGTAATCGGAGGCATGCTAACAGAAGGGATATCAAGGAGGAAGCATCACCATTAATTTTCATGCTGAATACGATAGTGATAAATCACATTGTATGAGGGATACCATGGAACTACTTCGAAAGTATATTATCGTGAATCTGTTGATATTTATGCTGTGTGACCTGTTATGGACGGCGGATGGTACTATTCGCCCTTTGCTAGCCTCAGTACCGTTCTTCTTTGCAATTGTCTATTTACTGAATAGGGCGAAGTTTGAGAAGGCGTTATTTGGGTGGGATGAGTCATAGAGATCAAGACGCTCGTGAAAAAAAGACGTTATATAACAACTCGGGAAAGAGGTCTTCAACAATATATGAATGGCTCACTAGAATGGCTATTAAACCAAGAACAAGGTCTATTAGCCAAAGGGCCAGAATCGATAATGAATACATATATGAAGGTTTTAGAAGAGTATAATCTGAATCCAACCGTATTAAAGTAATACCATATCTCATTATAGGCCGCGAAAATCGCGGCTTTTTTCATTTATGGGATAAAGTTCTTGTCAAAACCAATTGACAAGAACTTTATCCCATTCCCGATTTTGACAAGAACATGATCTCATTCCGACAGAACAGACAAAATGACTAAAAATTCTTTTTCCATGCAGGGGATGTAAAGTAATTACCGGTAATCTAAAAAATATAAAGAGGCAGCTGAGGAGATGACAGAAATTACAATAAAGGTTGAGCAACGAAGAGAATTGAATATGATCGCAAACCGGCAGAAATGATCGTTCTTTTATTCGCCTACTAGCAGGAGAGTTTAACTACACCGCGAATACAACAGAAAACGCTTATGTTGGGCCGTAACCGATTTATTTCCAGATCAAAGTAACGGAGGCGAACGGAAGGATGGAGCAGCAGCAGGAAAAGACGATTGAACAAAAGAAATCGCGGACGGGAATCATTGACTGCGATGTGCACCCTTACCCTAGAAACACGGAGGAAATCCGTTCCTATATGAGCCAGCCGTGGAGGGAGCGTTATAACGGAGGCGGACGCGGCTTTTACGGAAATCCGGTGCATGGAGACCGCTTGGACGCAAGACCCCCGCAGGGCGGTCCATCGGGCTCCGATCCGGAGCTCCTGCGTAAGCAGCTCATCGACGAGTATGGGCATGCTTACGCGATTCTGATGCCGCGCGCATTCTGCAACCTGCACCCTGATCCCGATTTCGGAAACGCAATCGCGGCGGCCTACAACGATTGGCTCGCGGATACGTGGCTCAGCAAATATAATCCGGATGGCGTATTCAAAGGCTCTATCACGGTGAATACGCAGGATCCCCAAGCCGCTGCGCGCGAAATCGAGCGGTGGGCGGGACATCCGCATTTTGTCCAGGTCATGACAGATTCCGGAGCTCGTGCTCCATTCGGACAGCGCCAGTTCTATCCCATCTATGAGGCTTGCGAGAAATTCGGACTGCCTTTCGCCATTCACCCCGGTACTGACGGGATGGGAATTAACGTGCAGCCGACCCCGGGGTTTCCGTCCCATTACATCGAATGGCATACTTGTTTGTCTCTCGGTTTCCAGGCGCATCTCGTCAGTTTTTTGACGGAGGGTGTTTTCGAGCGGTTTCCGGGCTTTAAGATTGTCCTTGTCGAAGGCGGCGTCTCGTGGCTGGCTCCCTTGATGTGGCGGCTTGACGCGGAATATAAAGCGCTCCGGTATGAAGTCCCTTGGTTGAAACGCAGACCTAGCGAATACTTGCGCGATCATGTGCGGATTACTTCGCAGCCGTTGGAAAGACCGGACAACGACGCCTACTTGCTACAAATCTTCGACATGATGGACGCCGAGCATATTCTTATGTTCTCCAGCGATTATCCGCACTGGGATTTCGATTCCCCGACCCGCGCTTTCCCGAAGCTGCCGGAGTCGCTGCACCGCCGGATATTTTTCGATAATGCGAAAGAGTTATATAAGCTTTAGTAAAGGAGGTAATCGATATGGGGAGGCATGTCATCGGACCGGTCGCCGAATTCCCTACGGGAACAAGAAGGATGCTGGTTGTGCAAGGACGCCCGATCGGAATATTTAACGTGAAAGGTTCATACTACGCCCTCAAAAACAGCTGCCCGCATCAAGGAGCGCCGCTTTGCGTCGGTACCGTAACCGGTATGACACTTCCATCTGCGCCAGGGGAATATTTATACGGCCGTGAGGGCGAGATCGTACGCTGCCCTTGGCATGGCTGGGAATTTGACATCACCACCGGCAAATCGATTTATGACCCGCACAAATGTCTGGTCAAGACATATGATGTGACGGTTGAAGTGGAGGATGTTCCGGAAGTGGAGACATATCCTGTCACCGTGGAATCCGGAACGATCGTTGTGCATCTTTAGTTTGTTGGCGAGAACTCGTTTGGGGCCGCGCAAATTGTAAGAGGACATGAACATATATGCATTAAAAGCCGCGTTCTACGCGGTTTTTTATTTAGGATACAACTTCTTGTCCTTTCCAAAAGACAAGAAGTTGTATTGTTTTCCGATAAAGGACACAAAGATGAAACCTTCCCCGAGGTTGCTAAACTATACATGTTGCCGGTCTCTTTTACATTATACAATGCATTTTAATGTCCTGAAATTCGGCTTTCTTTACATGTTCGAGGTAGAACGATTTAACTTTCATGCTCTGTGGTGCAGCACAAGAGATGCATGGATGGCTAACGGGCAGGATTGCTTCATTAATTGTCGAATCCTTTGTTTCGCGAATATTTTTATTAACGGGGGCAGAGTATGGAAGCTAAGATACGAGAAATTGTAGCAAACGATTATACTGAAGTTGTTTTCTTATGGAACCATGTACTTGGCGTTCGCACTGTTACGGATGAAAACTTTCGCGTTACGATGGAACAGATGATCAAAGCCGGCAATTACAAAACGTTTGTAGCGTTACTTGAGAATCATGTTGTTGGTTTCACATCTATCGTTCATTCATTAGCTGTAGGGTCTGCGAATGGTTATCTGCATATAACCGGACTTGCTGTTCATAATGATTATCAGCGTCATAGGGTAGGCACTGAACTGCTACGATACACTGAAAACTATGCGAAAGACAGCGGAATATCCAGCATAATTTTGTGTACCGGAATGAAGAGAACCGATGCCCATGCTTTCTATGAGCATAATGGCTATGACAAAGATTCATACTGCTTTGATAAGATTATTAAAATTGATTAATGAATAACCACACTTTGCGTTTAACTAACGGGCACGTATGTTCCAGCTCCCACGGGCAGAATCGTTCGATCCCCGGCTACCGTTATATTACAACCGCAAAAAAATGAGGTCGACCAGTAAGTTCTGGTGACCTCATAATACGAACGGGCACGATAGTTGAGGAATCGTTAATATAAAAAACAAGCCCCGATAAAGGGGCTTGTTTTGTACTTCTTAGGACAATTATTAATCCTCGCCTTCGTGATCATGTTCTGCATGATCGTGACTTTCATTTTGACCGTGATCTCCGTCATGGTCATCATCATCATCTTCGTCATCTTGCTTTCCTTCATGGTGGTCATCGTCACGGTCACCGCGAGCGAATTGCTGTTGCTGCTTTTTCTTCGCTTGCTGCTCTTTATGAGTTTTTTGCCAAGCTTCTTGCAGCGCTTTTTTCTTAGCGATTAGCGCTTTTTTCTGCTCTTTTTGTGCTAGCTGTTTTTTATTTGCGAGTTGTACCTTTTGGTCATCTTGAACCTTTTGCACATTTTGAACTTTCGCATTGTCTTCCTCATTTTCTTTTTCTTGTTCATATTTCAACACTTCAGGTCGATTCGTCAATTTGATTTCGATATTGATTTCCACCTTGGCCGGTGCGATAGCAAAATGCTTGATCAGTGCATCCAATACTTGCTGCTTATTCATGTTTTCTTGTAATTTGACGTCATCCAGGAGCTGTTGGATAAATTGTGCCGCTTCGCTGCCTGTCAGGTGGTTTTCCGCAGCCTGGCCACGGATTATTTCTACCTTGGACTCGACCTTCGCTTGTTCCCGTTCGAGCTCAATTTCAATCTTTAGGCCATTGCCAGCGATTTTAATTTCCAAGTCTTTCAGCTGATCGAGCTTGATCGGTCCCTCACTCGCATTCGGTTGAGCAGTTGAGGACTTAGGTGTTGCAGGAGCTTTTGGAGGGACAACATATGTATCGCTTGCTGTAGTCGGTTTGTCCGCTGTTGTTGCGGACGAATCATGATCCGCGTAGGCGACGAATCCATAAGAAAGAATGATAGAGCATAGTGCTCCGATTAACATATAGGCAATTTTCTTTTTCAAAAATAAACCTCCTCAAATGTGTATGTTCTTTTGACTCGTGGCAGCAGTATATGAATTCGTCATGTAAGGCTGGTTTTAAGTCCGTACAAGGTTTTATTCCAGATATGAAAAGGCTGATCCATAAGGATAAGTAGAACATCTCTGCCGTAAATGTGAGAGAAATCCTTAGAAATTGAGGGACGGTACACGACCGTTCAAGGATCAAACCGCAGCTATGGTTTGATTCTTTTAATAGAAGTAACGGGAATGATAATGCAACAAACAAGAAGACTTTGTGTCTAAACTAAAACAGTAAACTATTGAACATTCGGAGGTTATATGTCAACTATCACGTATCATGGTATTGCTTCCTCATTGAAAAAGGTTCATTGAGCAATGCTGGAGAAATGAAAGATGTTCGTTCGTTATCCGGAATTTACCAACTTTAGCGAGCCTTTGGGAGGATACGAGTCGCTGCTAAGCAGCGTGAAGGCGAAGCGATTGCTTGGCTGGCAGCCTACGTATAGATGGCGCGAACAGCTAGACAAATAATTTGTTTATAAAAGAGAAATTTTCATCGCGATTGTTCTAGAGGGCCTGCCATGAGCACCATGAGCGGGCTCTTTTTGTTTGAATTAAATTTATCGGACAAGCCTAGCAAATTATAATAAAATGGGACTAAATGGAGAGGGTGATGGGTGTGGCATTCGACATTGAAGAAGCTACAATCTTGGACATGCAAGCGGCGTTTGCTTCGGGCGAATTGACCTCCAAGCAATTGGTTCTGGCGTACATGAGCAGGATTGCAGATCATGACAAGAGCGGGCTGCTGCTCAATTCCGTGCTCGCCATTAATCCCGACGCGTTGTTCATCGCCGAAGCGATGGATCGGGAACGAGAAACGACAGGACCAAGAGGTCCGCTGCACGGTATTCCCGTTCTGCTGAAGGACAATGTCGACACCGGAGACAAAATGCCGACGAGCGCCGGTTCGCTAGCGCTTGCCGACAGCTATGCACTCGAGGATGCATTCATCGTGAAGCGGCTGCGTGAAGCGGGAGCGGTCATTTTAGGCAAGGCGAACATGACGGAATTCGCCAACATGATGACGGAAGGCATGCCTTCCGGATACAGCTCCCGAGGCGGTCAGGTGATGAACCCTTACAACATATCGACGCCGACCGGAGGATCAAGCGCGGGATCGGGTGTTGCGGTCGCGGCGAATTTCTGCGCGGCAGCCGTCGGCACGGAGACATCGGGCTCGATTCTGAACCCGAGCAACCTCTGTTCGGTCGTCGGCATCAAGCCGACGGTCGGCCTGCTGAGCCGGACGGGTATTCTCCCGCTGTCCAACACGCAGGACACCCCGGGTCCGATGGCACGGAGTGTTACGGACGCCGTGATTATGCTGCAAGCGATGGCGGGTTATGACGAGCGCGACGCGGCGATGGGAGGCGGCATCGGCAAACAACCGGCAGACTATTCCGCCTTCCTCAAACCGGAAGGGCTGAAAGGCGCCCGCATCGGCATTCCGCGCGACTACTACTTCGAAGAGCTGACCGAGGAGCAGTTGGCGATCTTCGATCGGGCGGTCGGGATTATGCGCGACATGGGCGCGACGATCGTCGATCCGGCGAATATCGTGACGGCGCGGACCATCGCCTATTCGACCGTGCTGCTGAATGAATTCAAAGTCTCGCTGAACGCCTATCTCTCGAAGCGCGGTCCGGGCACCCCGATGCGGACGCTGAAGGACATCATCGCGTTCAACAACGAGCATCCGGTCGAGACGTTGAAATACGGGCAGAAGACGCTGATCAACGCGGAATTCCATTCATCCGGGGCCTTGACCGATGTTCGCTATCTGCGAGACCGCGCCACGGATATCCGCTTGTGCAAGGACGAAGGCATCGACGCTACGATGAAGAAACACACCTTGGATGCGCTGCTGTTCCCAGCGGATTTCGGTTCGCGGTTAGCAGCCCGAGCGGGTTATCCTTCCGTGGCCGTACCGGCAGGCTATACGGCAGCCGGCCCCCCGTTCGGCGTCGCGTTTACGGCGGGAGCCTACGAGGAACCGACGCTGATTCGCCTCGCCTATGCGTTCGAGCAGGGGACCAAATTTCGGCGTCCGCCGTCCTTGAAGAGCTTTATTGCGAGAATCGATCGGTAAAATGAACATTTTCCGTCGGGATATCGCTTGCGTCACGGTATTGGAATAAGACGTTACGGCGTGTGAGCTCGCTCCGGTTATTTTCTGGACCATGGGTTGTCATATAGTTAAAGAACAACACATCGCCTGCTTCAGCCGGACAAGCGGTGCCATCCGTGATCTGATACTCTTTATAATTGAGATAATGGGTACCAACATGAGGCAGGTTACCGCCGAAATGGGAGCCCGGAATCACTCGCAAGCAACCGTTCTGCTCATCTGCAAAAATGCAGATGGACGCTTGCCGCGAGCATGGTGTCCTTCAAGTGCGAGAAGTACGGTTTATCTTGGTGCATCGTGAATGCAGCATCATGATAATGCATGTCATGGGAGCCTTTCAGTACGAGTTTTTTTAGTTCTTCTGGAGGCATGTAGTCCACCTGCCAGGCTGCATTATTATGCTTTCGCTGCATTCGTCCGATTAATTATCTTTTTTACCTCATCGCGCACGCGTACTACACTAACGGGTGCGATAGTTCAACGCACTTTGGAGCAGCTTGCCGGTGGCAGCTGCTCCGTTTTCGTTACGCTAACAGTCATATTAGCGCAACTTCCTTAACAGCATTTCGTCTTAATAATAAGAGGTAGCCAGTCTTTAACGATCGGCTGCCTTTGTTAAATTAACGGGCATATAAAGTGGTATATTTTTATCATTTCTGGTTGACGATTTCCATGATAAACTGGATCATTAAAAGTGTATGAAAGCAGGAGTTTTCGTTGGAACAGGCTAATGACTTCCTTACTAAACAAGTAAATAAGGGACGAAGAGTAACACATATTTTAGTCATCACAAATGTTTCTATCGCCATTGTTTTGGAAATTCTCAGTATAATTGCTGGTGCATTTTCTCTTTCAAGTTTTGTCTCAACGATAATCATGATACTGATTTGCCTTTCCTTATAAAGAGGGAGCAAGGTAGGCGTTTCCGGTGCCGGCAAAACTACGGTCTGCAACGAATTGCAGCGGCGCGGCTACCATGCCATTCATGGTGACCGTGAATTGGCTTATCAAGGCGACCCGGAAACTGGTACCCCGACGGATGGCTTTAAACCCGAACACCACATTTGGCATGTAGATAAAGTAAAAGCTTTGGTCGCCAATCAAGAAGAGGCGGTAACATTTTTCTGCGGTGGTTCGCGAAATTTTCCCAAATTCATTAATCTCTTCGACAGCGTGTTTGTCCTTGAGGTCGACCTGGAAACCTGTCTCCGGCGGATTGATGAGCGAGTGGCACTGGACCCAACTGACTGGGGTGGCAGACCAGAGGAACGGGAAATCATTCGGTGCTTGCATCAAACGAAAGAAGGCGTTCCCAAAAACGGGATTATAATCGACGCCACCGCACCGATCGCGCACGTCGTTGACGAAATCCTCCATCAAATCGAAGCAAATGAACGCCAATGACAGTAACTTACGGGCGCTCAAGGACATCCCAATACATCAGTGCACCTGGATACGAATAGGACCATCCACTGCGTTAACGGGCACAATAGTACATAGACAAGGCTACCGGCATTATCGGTAGCTTGTTCGAGCTAACGGGCAGTTTTATACAATGTTTGTTCAATGCCATATGGTAAAATATCTCTATCAAAATTAACGAAAAGTGAAAGGTGATGGACTATATTTTTAGGGATGCACAACATGCAGATACCGGTTTTTCATCCCTCTTAGCTCCCCTTCAATTATTTTAATAGATAGCATACAGGTTGAAATCATCGTTGCCCACATATAAGACACCATCATTCAAGGTAGGCGAGGAAATCATGTTGCCGCCTATTTGTAGATTCCACTTTTCTACTCCTGTCTCGGCATCCACGGCATAGACGTATCCCGTTTCTTCCACATAACTGTTGGCTGATGCGCAATAAACGATCTTGCCATCGGTTACAGGCGAGGCGTGTACCGCTGCATAGGTGGGAAAGGCCCACTTAGCCTCTCCGGTAGAGGCGTCCAAAGCAAGCAGTTGATGTTGATCGGAGCTGCCCGAAAAGATCGTGCCATTGTAGATTGCAGGCGAAGAAAGATCATACTGGACACTGTGATCCCTCCATAACGTCTTTCCTGTTTTTATATCTATCGCCGCAATTCCACCGTTTCTCATTCCAAAATAAACGGCATAATTATCAATCGCTGGGGAAGAATCGACAGCTTGCATTAACTCTGATGTCCAAATTTGCTTGCCTGTTTTGGCGTCGAGCGCCAGGACATTCCCCGGCTCGGCTTGAAGATCATAAATAAAACCGGATATGCCAATGTATATGATACCGCTTGCAACGATAGGGGAGGAGTGCAGAATGACAGGGAAGTCTTTGTACGTATCGGGATTTTGGAAATGGAGGTGCTGCCGCCATACAACCTTCCCGGTCGTCGCGTCCAACGCGTACACAATACCGTTCCCGCCTCCAAAGTAAACATTCCTCTCATCGATCGCAGCAGAGGATTGCCAGTAATCATAATCGTCTCTGGCCTCATTTGTTCCCTCTATCTTGAAGCTCCAGAGCATTTTCCCGGTTGCAGCTTCCAGAGCATAAAACGTATTGTCCCCGCTTAGAAAATACACTTCCCCATTCTTAATCGTTGGGGAGGAGAGAATCGCTCCCTTGGTGGGGAACTTCCAGATTTGCTCCCCCGTTTCCGCGTTAACCGCATATAAGTTTTTATCTTCACTGCCAAAGTAGACGGCTTGATCATAATAAACAGGGGATGAGCGGACTCGGCCCTCGGTCTTAAACTTCCATTTCACGCCATGAAGCTCTGTGGGGCCTTTCGAAGTATAAACACCCGTGTGCTGCGGGTTGCCACGGAACATCGCAATACCCTTGGAACCAGGTGAACACCCGCTTAATGCTAGGCCGATTATGAGCAGTAAACAACAGGTAAGCAGTACATGGCTTCTTTGCATATGGAATAGCTCCTTCACTCAATAATTTAAATTGTTTCAAGTATAGCGGAAAAAGTTGCCGTAATTTCGGGACAGGACACAATTGTCCTCGACAAAAGATAGGATCAGCGGTATGGTAATTAAAACCATATCTGGCGGTGACAACGGATGAGAAAGATAAAATTCGGAGATTGCCTGAACGAAATGCTGCAATTACGAGGATGGTCGGCGGCGAAGCTAGCCAAAGCGTTGAATATCGATTCCTCCTATGTTCGCAGGTGGGTGAGAGGGGAAAGAACGCCTGCCCTGAACTCAAATTATTTGCAACAAATTGCCGGTGCGCTTAATGAGGGGCTCGATAAAGCGTACAAAAAGTCGACGAAGGACGCTTTTGTTAAAGGCGTGGAGGAACTTGGGAGTGGTGTAGAGGGAACCGAAGTTTTATCCTTTCACGATCGGTTGGTTCATATCTTGCAGCAGTCCCAAATTTATTCTTTAGGGATGGATCATGAGGCGAGGAAGAGCTCTAAACCTGTGGAACGCCAGAGCTATGTGATGGATCTGCTCGATAACGTACATCGGCAATCGACCAGCCCTATTCTACCGAACAATCAAGGATCCGCCGCCTTTCAGATCGGACAGATTCCTGCATCCATTCAAGGAAGGGACAAAGTGCTGGCAGCGGCGATTTCCATGATCCAGGAGGCGATGAACGACAAGGAGCCTAATGCTGATCGTGAGATATTCCTTACCTTTCAGAGCGAGAGGGAATATTTTGATGGCTATCCAGAAATCTATGGGCAGTGGCAGCATACAATTGTCGAGGCTTTACGCGCGGGCTGGAATATAAAGCAAATTTGCAAATTAAACAGAAGTCTCGAACGATCGCTCAAGCTGGTTAATCAGATTATGGAATGGACTAATTATCGTGGGAAATACGAGTTATTCTACGTCAATAAATATGGCATTTATCATCCGCCGTTTGAAATCTTTCTGATCAAGGGGAAGTGCGCGCTCTTGTGCTTCGCAACAGAAAATAACAATGCAATTGACGCCGCACTCTATATCAGTGACGCCCAATCGGTGCTAGTAATTGAGAGGTTCACTGAGCAGATGTTTTATAACGTGGAGCCTTTAGTAAGAAATCTGGACTTGGAGCAATACTTTGAGCTGAATTCAGCTGCAGACAGAAAAGCGGGCCATCATCTGCTCTGCTATCATGATTTGAATTTTTTGACCGTTCCCTATGAAACGATGAGGAAATACATCCGAATCTCGATTCCAAATGAAGATGAAAACACCATTCATATGAAGAGAATTACTGCCAGCTATCAGTCCTTTGAGCGCGACATTCAGAAATTCAGAATTTGTCACATTTATCCAATGAGGGTGTTTGAACATCTTGTATTAACTGGACAGCATCTCAATAACGTCTTTTTTCGTCCTACACCAGGGGATGTGACTGATCATATCGAACATATTATTCTGCTTTTGAGAACGTATGAAGGGTTTGAAATCGCTTTGGTGAGCGATAATCAGATGGATTTGCTCAATCAGGCCCAGTGGGAAATCAAGGGCGACCATACCATTATGATTGGTGTTATGCCGAAAAATGAAAATACCACGAGTGTAGAGCTGCTCACTATAGCGGAGGGCACAATCGTAGGCGCTTTTCAGGAATATTATTGGGACTTGTGGGATCGAATCAATCCGATTACTCGCGATAAAGCAAGTGTGATCACTTGGCTCGAGCAGTTGTTAAGAAGAGAATAGCAGGTATTGATGAACAGCCCATTAGCAACAGGACGCCGAGCGATCGGTGGCCTGTTCAGCTAACGGGTACAATAGCTCACTACACAATAACGAGGCTGCCGGCAAATAAATCCGTCAGCCTTCTTTGCGCTAGCAGGCAGTAGAGCTCAATAAAGATAATGTTTACGTACCTCTGAAGAATCGCTACTCTGGAGTTATCTCGTTATTAGATGGAGGCATAACTGTTGAACGTGGGAAGAACTGAGGTTACATTAGGGACATTACAATTTTTTGTAGTTCATTTAACGCAAAAGGATATTGGAATTACAGTGAATGAAGAGTTGGGACATTTTTTACTTATTGATGCAAACGATTCTCCAGAAATGTTTCTGATGTCTAGTTTATTCAAGTATGTATATGACACTAATGATGTCGTTTTTCTTCAACGTGAAAATCCATCTAATGCTGATCTCGTGATTTTCAATGGAGCAGTTTACCCATTGGGGAGAAAAGAAATTTAAGAGAATAAAAGCTACTATTAATCGTCACAAAGCAAAGAATTTTCAATTAGAACTGATAAGTGGGCACGATGAGTCGATTGGGGATAAATGGGAGAGCTGGAAGTACGAGAAACAACTGAAAATACATGCTGATAGCCATTTGGCTATGTTGAACACGTCTAAATTAGGTCTTGAATTGTTGATAAATAAATGTGCGTACTTAGCTGTTTCTTATATCGGGCATTCATATTTTGACTGGTACTCAACTACTGACTCAATTGAACTTATTATTAGAAATATGGCTCGTAATGATTAACAGGCAGATTAATTCCAGACTGAACTGGTAAAATAAATACTGAATTAAACTTATTCGTTGGGAATGAGGATTGAAAATTGAGGGATAAGGTAGAGAAGAAGCTCGCGGAAGATATTCGAAAAAAATTAGCATTGTCACTAAATAATCTGGGCTTTAAAAGAACTAAGCCAACATTTTACACGAAATTACACCAGGACAGAATTGATTTTGTTCATTTGCACAAATTCACGTTTGGGCTATGCTTTAGAGTTCACATAGGAACCAGGCTATTGTCAGATTCGTTTGATGCAATTGCCTTAAATGGAATAGATAGTGACTCATTTAGAACCAAGTATAATTTTAGTTTTGAACCAACTGAAGAATCAGGGAGTCATTGTGTTAATCAAATGACTAGATTTATTCAAATTGAAGGGAGCAACTGGTTTAATCAAACTAAGGCATTAAGTAAATTAGATACGTTAGATAACAATTCAGAATTAGTTAGTAATAGCTACAAACCTCTGCGTATCAAGAAACCGAACTAATTTCAACTTATGCTTAGCTAACGTTGGAATATGGAGTATTCGACCACATCGTTGAACTAACGGCACGATAGTTGATTGTCACGGCAGCTGCTCCTTGTTTTTATTAAGCTATTGGATATTTTAATTAAGAAACAAATTGCTGAAAAGAACGTCTAATAGGTTAGTTTAGGAGGGGTATTTTGGTTAGAAATACGGCTAAAGCAATTATTGAATACGATAATAAGGTACTCTTTATTAAGAAAAAGGTTGAAAATATAGGTGTTTATTACACATTACCAGGTGGGGGGCAAGAATCAGGCGAGACAATGGAAGATACTATTCTACGCGAATGTACTGAAGAATTGAATATTAGTACGGCTATTAAAAAAATAATATGTGTTAGAGAATATATTTCTAACAATCACGAGTACTCTTTTTTAATTAAACAAGTGCATGCGATTGAGTTCATCTTTCTTTGTTCTTTTGGTACCGAAGAAAAGCTTATTCATTTACAGAATGATGTTGCACAAATTGGATTTGAATGGATAGATATTTCAATGATAATTGAGGCTTTACAGCAAAACAAAGAAAAGAATGGTCTGAAGTTCCCTCAAACACTCAGAGATTTTTTATTTGAATATTACATAGCCCGTAGTATAAAACCATATTCAATATTTAAGTTTGAATTATGATTTTGTTCAACTCTAACGGAAAACGTTAGTGAAGGTGCTTGTTTCCAGAAGCTCCTCTTTTTCTGTTCATTGAAGTAATGGGCAGTTTACCGCAACAAACCCTTCTAATTATTCGTTTAGAAAGGGACCATGCTTTTGCGGAGGAGAAGTAATAAATGAAGAATCAATTAAAAAGTAAAGTTATTGTTGCTTTAATAATAATAACTTGTTGTATCCTCTTACTTTTATTTTGGTGGTTATATAATATGGTCAATACCCCAAATCCAATGGATCCGTGACCCGTTGTCTTAAAACAAATATGTTATATACCTTAGTCGTCTAAATATTAAAAGATTCATACGTGCTTAGGAGGGGAGGATAGTGCGTTACTATTTTAAATTAATTACTTTGAGCGCTATCTTTGCTTTATTGCCATTCATAATGAGTGAATTGCTGTCTAATATCTATAGAATTAATCGAATTACTGGAATTGAAATGGCAGCCTTAGATAAGGTTAATATGATTATTGGTCTCGTATGCTTTACTTTAATATTAATCCGGCAGATGACCCTAATCCGGTTTCGGGCTTAATCATTATTGCAGGTTTATTCTTCTACCTGTTTATTTTAATTGGAGTTAACGCTATTGCTCTATTATTAAAGAGTCAAATGTCGTTGAACTCCAATACGCGATAGCCGTCGATCAACAATAGTTTCAAAGTTCGCACAGTGCAGATCACAACAGTGACCTGCTTTTTCGTTGAAGTAACGGGCAGAATAGTTTCAATAATTAGTAATGAGAACATATGGTAAAATAGGTGAACGCTACTATAATAATTTGAGAACGGAGTGACAATTTGATTGTAACTTATGAGGAAACCACCCGGAAAGGTGTGGGATTACATAATGAGGATGCCGTTATTACGCTCTCCGAAGCAAATATGTATGGCGTTTTGGATGGCGTCTCTTCATTGGTCCCCTATTTAAATTCCAAAAACGAAACAGGTGGTTTTATTGCAGCGAATTTGATAAAGGACTACTTCAAATCGATTACTGGGCTTGGAAGCCTTAAGGATCACTTAGTTGCAGTTAATGATCGACTTAGGGAACAGATGGTGCTCGCAAATATTGATTTGGAGAAAAAAGAAGAACTCTGGGGAGCAGCATTGTCCGTTGTACGTATACAGGATGATGGCGTGGAGTTCATACAGACGGGCGATTGCATGATTCTAGCCGTGTATGACAATGAGGAGGTTCGCCCGTTAACCTGGAGACAGGTTGCTCACTTAGAAGCACCAGCATTCGCTAAATGGCAGGAAGGAATAGCAAAAGGCTTGAAGAGCCAGAAAGAGCTTCATGACACCGTAATTGATATCATAAAAAAGAACCGATATCGGTCTAATACGGATGGAGGTTACGGAGTCCTAAATGGGGAACAGAACGCAGTTCGTTTCTTCGAATACGGTAAAATTAGTCTGACAGGAATAAAACATATCATTTTGTTGACTGACGGAATGTTTTTGCCTATAACTATGGTGCCTGAACAGAGCTCGTATTGGAGCTTCGTAGCGCATAGCCTATTGAATAAGGGTATCCAACGTTACACGCAAGAGTTAATAGAACTTGAAGAAAGCGACTCCGAATGTATGAAGCATATTCGTTTCAAGAAATCAGATGACAAGACCGCAATCGTGATTAGTTTTCAAACTAATAAGTGAATTATTATTCAGGTTATTACTTTAATTTCGTTGAAGCATGAAAAACGGAGAGGAAATAAATGGATGAATGAGTCTATCGTTTTACAAGCAGAAAAAATAGCAAGCGATTTTCTAAAGGAGCAAGTAAAAGCGTCATACCCTATTATAGATAAAGGTATCATCAATCAGGTTTGCGTGGTCGAAACGGAGAGTCATAAAGTCGTTGTCCGCATGAATGGTAAAGATACATATGCTAGCTTTGTTAAAGAAAAATGGTGCATTGAGCAGGTGGCCGCAGCTGGTATTCCTAGCCCTGATGTATTGTCTATTGGCATAAATGATGAAACCGCATACATGATTCAGACATATATTACTGGCGACAACGGAGTAGATTGTCTGGTTCCCAAAACAGATGTATGGAGAATCCTTGGTAGTTATGCCAAGCTTATTCATTCGATTCCAGTGGAAGGATACGGAGAAAATCTGATTGATCCATTGCATGGTAGATTTGAGTCCCCAGCTCATGCAGGATCTGACGGCAGTTGGCACGGGTACGTACAGCATAATATTAATAGTTTGACTGATGATGATCGCTTGATCGAGCTTGGGGTCATTTCTCAGATGGAATCACTGAGAGTAAGAAGTCTGTTCGAGAAAATGAAGAAAGAACGGTTTCGCTTTGGTCTAAACCATGGAGATATATCTCTAAAGAATACGATTGTCAATGATGCAGGCCAGGTTCATTTGCTGGATTGGGGTAATGCAGCTGTAAGTGTGGTACCGCATGGAACGGTTATTCAATTGATGCATTATCAGATACTCGGGTTAGCAGAAGCACCAACGAAGGAGGAATTCCAAGCGTTTATTGACGGCTACGGTTTGAGTGCGAACGACCTTTCTGGGATGAGGCAAGTACTGCTATTAAAGGCTGTTGATAACCTTAGATGGGCAATTAATCGCCGTCCGGACCTGATCGATCCCTTTTCTGCGTTCGCGAAACAAGTCATTGCTATCATGATGGGGAACGGTGAACTATAACATCAATGTGGTGATGTCAGCCGACGATTTGGATGTTCAGTTCACCGTATCCGTGTAAGTTTTATTACTCCTCAAACGTCTCCAACGGGATATTCAAAATATTCACCTTACTGCCGTCTTTTGCGCTATACTCGAACAGCTGCAACATTAGCGTGCCGTTCTTTGGCAGCTTATTGGCCGGAATTAATAGATCCAGCTTGAAAGCCGACCATGCCGGTGCGCCCTCACTTAGCATGTAGTTCTTCTCTAGCAAATAATTGTGCCCGTCCTCTACGGCATAGCTCATCATCGCTTCGAAAACCCTGCCCTCGCCCGTTACCGTATATTTACCCGCGCTCCCCGCGATCTGCACGTTTCGGAACGCATTGTTCTGGATCGGTCCACCGCCCCCGTACGTAATGATGACCCGTCTCTGAGCGCTATCCCAGCCGACAGTCCCGCCTAGCAGATCACCCACTGCACGCAGCGGCACATACGTGCTACCCTTATAGTTCATAACCGGCAGCTGATCGCTCTCATAGGTCGATCCGTTCACTTCAATGGGATAAGGCGCTTCACCCAGCACAAATTGCTTCACCGTCGCAGCCATTGTCGGCATAGCCAGCATCAACATGCAACCGCTAAGGAGACCAATAACAAATCCGCGAACTCCACGCATGCTCTTCATCGCTTCACACTCTTTTCTTAGGCCATAGCCCGAAATTTGGTGTTAGGTTACGTAGTTCATCCTATGCATGAGACAAGCACGTTTACCCCTTCGGCCGCCGATTTATCGGCAACTCGAAAGAAGCCTGCCGCGAAGGCAGGCTTCTTTAGGATTTGTTAATTACTTTGCTTCAGCATGACTTCCCGCACGACTTCCTCATCGCTGTCGAACATGCTGATATTAGCGCCAAGGGCTCGGAAAGAGCCGATGACATCCTCGTAGCCGCGCTCAATATGCTGCACGCCAGCAATCGTAGTCGTTCCTTCCGCGCGCATTCCGGCGAGGATCAAGCAGATTCCCGCACGAACATCCGAGGCGTGAACGAGTGCTCCATGTAATGGCTTGCCACCTTGGATCGAAGCGACACCGGAACGAATTTTGATATCTGCTCCCATTCGGACAAGTTGATGAGCATGATTAAAGCGATTCGGGTAGATACGTTCCCCGATAATGCTTTTGCCGCGGGCTTGTGTGAGCAGTGCGGTCAGTGGCTGCTGCAGATCGGTTGCGAATCCGGGATACATCGCCGTACGGACTCGTACGGCGCGAAGAACTCCGTTCGAATGCGCAGTGACCGCGTTGTCCTGTATGTCCAGCTCAAGCCCGATTTCGCGAAGCTTTGCCAAGCATGATGAGAGGTGCTCCGGAATAACCTGCTGAACGGTTACCGATCCGCCGGTAACGCCTGCCGCCATAAGGAATGCTCCTGCAATTAGCCTGTCTGGAATGACGGTATATTCGCCACCGTGCAGCGAGGAGACGCCTTCGATGCGAATCGTATCGGTGCCGGCCCCTGTGATTTTGGCGCCTAGTTGATTCAGAAGGTTCGCCGTATCCGTCACTTCAGGATCATGAGCTGCGTTCAAAAGCACGGTAGTTCCCTTCGCGCGAACGGCTGCTAACATGACATTAATCGTGGCGCCGCATGTAATCATGTCGAAGTAGATGGTTGTGCCGCGAAGCTCCTTAGCCTCAACCGTATAATAGTCCGGATGAAACGTGAACGTCGCGCCCATCATTTGTAGTGCCTTCACATGCTGGTCCATCGGGCGGCTGACGAAGTCATCACCACCTGGGTACCCGACGCTCACTTTGCCGAACTTCGCCAGCAAAGAGCCGACGAAATAATAAGCCGCTCGGAAAGAAGAGGACTTGCCAGGGTCAAGGCTGGCATTCGTGATCGGCCGCGGGTCCATAACGACTGTCCCTAAACCTTCGTGCTGCACATTCATTCCGAGATCTTGAGCTAGTTCATAGATGACCCGCAAATCCGCGATATCAGGAATACCGTGCAGCGTTACCGGCTCATCCGCCAAGCAGACAGCCGCGAGCAAGGCAAGTGAAGAGTTCTTCGATCCAGGAATATGTACGCTGCCGTGAAGAGAGGGGGTCCATTCGACTTTAATGGCTTTCATCATCTGCGCCTCCGCTAGCCAAATTTTCATCTGCGATAATGACATTGATGTTGTGATTCTCGAAATCTTGTATAAGGTGCTCGGGAGCACCTTGGTCCGTAATAAGGATGTCAATGAGTTGTAGAGGGACGGAAGTAGCGAAGCTTCGGACGCCTAGCTTCTCGTGAGGGGCAAGACATATCCGGCGATTCGACGCTTCAGCGGCCGCGCGGATCAGCGCGGCGTTCTCCGGGGTAGCGACCGTGATTCCTTTCTGTGAGATGCCACCTCCGGTAATGAAACCGATATCGTAATTGAATCGACCAATCATTTCCTGGGCGATGGTATCGATCATAGTGTCCCCTCCGGGGCGCAGCTTGCCGCCAACCAGGTAGGCTTCGACCTGAGGCATCAAGCGGAGGGTTTCCGCAATTGTGAGTGAATTGGTAACAACCGTGAAGGGCATCTCGGCCTTGAGATACTTGAGCATTCCGAATTGAATGCCTGCGCCGCCAATGAAGACGGTATCGTTAGGTTGGATATAAGAAGCGGCCAATTGGGATATGGCGTTCTGATGCGGCGCACCATCGCCATAACGGATGTTCTTAGGTTGCGGCTTGTCGCGGACCTTTCGCGATGGAGTGTCATAAACAGGGACCGCGCCTCCGTAAGTTTTGCGTAGCAGCCCTTGATCTTTCATAATGGATAAGTCTCTGCGGATGGAGTCGATAGATAGCTGGAATTGCTGAGCCAGTTCTTGGGCAATAACCCGACCGTCCTTCGCGAGTATCTCGAGTATGCGCTGCCTTCGTTCCTCTGCGAGCATGTTGACCTCCAAAGCTTAGTGGCAAATAATAACAATCTGCTCCTATCCTATTCCGCATTGTTCATGATTGTCAATTGTTTTATTCAGCTTGGTTCTGTTTCATTCATGTTCATTCGATATTCGTGATATTTGTGAATCAACCATTCTGTTCTATGGTACGATTTGGTTGATGTAATTATTGAATGGAGGACAGCAGGGCTGATAGGTTCATCTACACTTATTCATTCAGAGTCAAAAGGATAAAATAGAGAGAGTTAATGATTATGCCAAAGAAGAGGGATTGAACGATGACGATTAGGTTGTATTATAATTCTTCCTATGTAACCGAATGGGAGACCAAGATTACGAAGACGCTCGAGCGAGATGATGGATGGTACGTCCTCTTGGAGGAAAGCGCCTTCTATCCTCATGGAGGGGGCCAACCTTGCGATACGGGAACGATTAACGGTGTCCCTGTCCTAGATGTTATAAGCGAGGAAGATGAAGTGCTGCATAAAGTAGAGCGATTGCCAGATGGAACGACGGTGTTATGCCAGATCGATTGGCAACGAAGATTCGATCATATGCAGCAGCATAGCGGTCAGCATCTGTTGTCTGCGGTTTGTCTAAAGTTATTTGGCGCGATGACGTTAAGCTTCCACTTGGGCATCGATTCCGCGACTATAGATGTGGAAAGACCCGAGCTAACACTGGAGCATTTATCCCAGTTGGAACTGGAAGTGAACCAAGCTATCTACGATAATCACCGAATTGCTAGTTATACGGTTTCCGAAGAGGAGGCTAGCCGTTTGCCGCTGGTAAAGTCGCCGACAGTGACGGGGAACGTACGGATTGTCGAGATCGAGAACGTGGAATACAATGCGTGCGGCGGGACGCATGTTGCGTCCACAGGTGGAATCGGGATGATCAAGCTGCTAAGAACGGAGAAGATAAGAGGAAATACCCGCATTTCATTCAAATGCGCTAACCGCGCCTTAAAGGAATTTAACGATTGCTTGGGCATTATTGGGAAGCTTTCTTTGAAATTCAATACAGGGAAAGAAGATATTGTCGCTCGCGTTGAGAAGTGGGAGCAAGAAGAAAAACAGATTCTAACGGAAATGGCTGCTCTCAAAGAGCAGAATGATTCGTTTGTCGCGCGAGAACTCTTGGAACGCCAGGAAAGCGGCTTGATCGCGCATCAGTTTGAGAATAAGCCGTTGAAGGATTTGCAAAGCTTGGCGATAAAGCTCTCGTCTTTGACCAACAATCCAGTGTTGCTCGTCGATCTTACGGATTTTAAAGTGGTACTGTCGCATAGTGGACGATTCGAGCGTGCTTGCGGTGCATTTTTCAAGGAACATCTAGGGGAGTACGGCGGCAAAGGCGGAGGTAGCGGGACTATGGCCCAGGCTGGTTTCGGGACACTAAACGAAGTATTGGCATTCTATGAATTTGCAAAAGCGGAGTTCAGGAGCAGTATAAGTTGACAAGAATATGGTCAGTTAGCTGACAATCCATACATGAAGGCGGCTGACTAGCATTATCAGCTGCCTTTTCTGATTTTAGCGCAACAAAATCATCATTATTCGCGTATTAGTTGGCGTGGTAAAATGTGGTAACTATATGAAATGCGGATATAGGGGGATTTTATGCGCAGAGTATGGCAACGTGGAGCAGTTAGGAAGCTTATCATCTTATTCATTGCGGTAATAGTCGGCATCAGTGGTCTCGTAGTTAATGGTAAGGCAGTATCGGCATGCGATTTTGGTAGAGATTTCAACAATCAAACAAGGCCGGATTCGAATGTGTTTGTAGGTAAAGTACTTGAGGTTCGAGCTGATGGGCACAGTGGATATGATGTCTCTCTTGAAGTCTACAAAGTTGAACAGGGTACCGTAAAAGCTTTAGCTAAAGTATTTACACCACACATTGGTACCTGCGGCGGTTTTGACTTCAAGGTTGGAGAAATGTATTACATCATAACGATAGATTCTAAGATATTTCCTTCAACGAGTGAGGTGTTTATTAATAGAGCCAGACCCTTATTACCTGGTGAAATAATCGAAAAGGAAACAATTGAGGGTCAATCTCTCCTAGAAGATTTCTACAAACGATTAGATGTCTCCGTCTCCGTTAATGCAGTGGACTTGCTTGTAAATAAGGTTTGGAATCGAGTTTGCTCAATCAAATGAGGATGACGACAGCGTAACACTGCATTATTTGGGGACAGATTATACTTATCAGGTTGGACGGAACACCGTATTTATCGGTGAGAAGCTAGTCATTATGGATACAATTATTGAACGATATGAAGGTATTACTTATATTCCCGCACGACAGGTTGCTGAAATTATTCATGCAAAACTAACATGGAACAACAATCTCAAGAAAATAAATTTTTCCTTCTGAAGCGACAACTCCAATTCCAATACAGAGGATGGAGATAAACATGCGCAATTTGCAAGCAGGTTATGGTTTGGACAGTAATGGATTTATCGTGAGTGATGTTGGATTAGATAAGATAGCTAATTCCTACTTGCCTTGCATCAGAGAAACGGTTGAGAACCTACAGAAATTGTTTCCGCGTCAATTGCACAGTATCTATGTGTACGGCAGCGTTGCCCGCGGTGAGGCTGTCGCGCGTAAATCAGATTTGGACATTCTAGCTATGTTTGATGGGGATTTGAGCCCTGGTGAGATTGCAGCATTAAAGCACCTAAGTATAATACTGTCTCAAAAGTATGTATTTCTAGTTCGTGAAGTAGGCATAGCTGTTGGAAATTGCGACTACGCATTTGCTCCTGAGAATTATTATGAGCAGGCCTTTCTTAAGGAGCTCTGTGTTTGTGTTCACGGAGACGATATTCGTGGGCGGTTCGGTCCTTACAAGCTTATAATGGAGATCGCTATTAGCTTCAACGGGGATATTCTTGAAGCTTTTACACGGACAATAACTCGATTAGAACAAGCTTCTAATGAGGAGTTTAATTCAACTACGCAAAGCTTTGCGCGCAAACTTATTCGAACCTACTACTCCATGCTCATGCAACGATCTCAAATTTGGACGACTCGGCTTCACGAACAGTCAGAGGTCATCATTCACTATTTTCACGATAAAGAATCTATTGTTCGCACGCTGCAGCAATGGATTGAAGAGCCGCCACCAAACCGAAACACTGTCCTGGATCTCTTTAAGAGGGAAGGTAAGTGGGCGAGTGATAACTTTGTAGTAGAAGCCTGTATTTCTTAGTGGCAGTCATTCAAAATATGAATATCATGCTTGGATTCGATGAAGGTTTAGGCTTGGTATCTTGAGAATGGATTAGGGGATGTGATGAATGTGACAAAGATTGGACTAATAAGGCATGGAATTACGGAGTGGAACATTGAAAAACGTGTACAGGGTCAAAGCGATATACCACTTAATGATACAGGCAGACAACAGGCTCGATCATTGGCGAATCGGTTGAAGAGCGAGGAATGGGATTATATTTTCGCAAGTGACCTTATAAGAGCTAAAGAAACTGCTGAAATTATTGCTCAGACAATGGGCTTACATGTAAAGACTGATGAAAGACTAAGAGAAATGTATTGCGGCGAAATTGAAGGAACCACTCTAGATGAAAGAGTAAGCAGGTGGGGGGACGAATGGGGAAAACTTGAGCTAGGTATCGAGGATGACGAGACGATCATGTCGAGAGGGATGTCATTTATTGAGGATATTTCAACGTCACTTCCAGGGGAAAAAGTGTTAATTATTAGTCACGGAGCATTGCTTGGTGTAACTCTTAAGAAATTAATCCCACATGTAGATACAGAAGAACACTTAAAAAACACTTCAATAACTGTTCTAAATCTCAAGTCAAAATGGGAATGTGAACTCTATAATTGTGCCAGACACTTGAACGAGTCGTTAAATTAACGGGCGCGTTAGCTGACCGACCAAGGAGTAGTTTGCAGAGGCAACTGCTCCTTGTTTCGTTGAGGTATCGAGCCGTTATTGCGGGTCTTTGGATTGATGCTGGCTAAGCGAAGCTTTCTTCGACGCTAATTGCTTGGTGAGATCAGCCTGGCTGCTGGTTAAGATCTTAATCTCTTCGGTTAATTTATTGATGCGCGTCATTTTGCTGCTTAAATCGTTGTGCGACTGGCTTAATTTCATATCTCTTTCCAATTGTTTGATCTTGGCTTGAGCTTTCTTTATCTTGTTCTTCTCGTTTGCGATGTTGCTTTCTATGTCAGCGATATCCCGCTGGAGCTTGTTGACGATTGCTTTCGTGAAATTAATGGACATTCATGCACCTCATAATCATGTAGTGTAGCTGATATTACATTTTACTATAAATAACTCAGTTAAGCGAGCAAGCGGGCGAGGAGGGTCTAGATGAAATATTGGCTATATCTTGGTATCCTTTCATCATTCGTAAGTATATTGTTATGGATCATTCTGATCTTCTTTAATCCATATAATTCTGCTCCACAAGGCAAAGATGTACTATTTCGAACTGCTTTATTTCTTTTAGTGCCAGCATTTTTTGCCGTATTTGGCGCACTTATCAAGAGTCGGATCATTATGTGTATTGCTTTTTTCTGGTCACTCCCGCTTAGCCTTTACCTAGTAATGACGCCCAGCATCTTTAAATTATTTATGGTTACTTCGCTTTGTTATCTGTTGTCTGGGATTATGATGAGAAAACGTGTGGATTCTGATTAATCAGGAGGTAAGATGCTCTCGATGAATGATAATGAATTATTGCGCGAGTCATTCGAACAAGCCGCTAACATATATCAGCAGGCACGCCCGGAGTACCCAGAAGAATTGTTCGAAGATCTGATCCATGTAGCAAAATTGAAGCCTGGCGCTCGTTTGTTGGAAGTGGGCTGTGCAACAGGAAAGGCTACACTCCCGTTAGCCCGGCGCGGGTATGCAATCACATGCGTAGAGCTTGGTACTGAGCTCGCGGCAGTTGCCCGTCGTAATCTTGCTGGATTGAATGTTGACATCATCAACGGGAACTTTGAAGAGTGGCAACCCGGGGCGGGAACGAGCTATGACTTGGTATTCGCTGCAACGGCCTGGAAATGGATTGACCCCGAAGTTCGGTACATGAAGGCATGGCAGGCTTTACGTCCTGGCGGACATCTGGCATTTTGGAGCGCGAATCATGTTTTTCCAGACGACGGAGATCCATTTTTCCGTGATATTCAACATGTTTATTATGAGCTCGGCGAGGGCAAAGAGGTCGAACGAAACGACTGGCCAAGGCCTGGTGAACTTCAAGTGGAAAAAGATGAGATTGAGGAAAGCGGTCTGTTCGAGGTTGTTCATATTAGACATTTCGATTGGGAGCTGATTTATACGGATGAAGCGTACCTTCAACTCCTCGATACTTTCTCTGGGCACATCCTAATGGATGAATGGAAGCGCGAGAAGCTCTACAATGAAATTCGAGTTCGCCTTCATGCTCGTCCAGAGAAGTCGGTAAGACGCCACTGGGGAGCTGTGCTCCATGTAGCCCGGAGAATAGGATGAAGCCTGCGTTTAATTGATGAATGGCAGGATAGTGCAATGCCGATGTGGAAGAATATAGCGCAGGCACAATAGCCTCAAATCGAATAATAAGGAGCGAAGCATTCAATGTCACTGATAAGCAAAGTCGGTCAAATTATGGTGTACGTCAACAATCAAGATGCGGCAAAAGAGTTTTGGACGGAGAAGCTTGGTTTTGTCGTCATATCGGAGATGGATAACGGTGAAGGCTTCAGATTTATTGAAGTGGCGCCGTCGCAGCAATCTGAAACGAGCATTGTTCTACATAACAAAGAATTCGTTGCGAAAATGTCGCCTGAACTGAATTTGGGCACACCGTCGCTCATGTTCAACTCAGACAATCTGGATCAGTTCTACAGCGACTTGAAGAACAAGAATGTAACTGTCGGTGAGCTGGTGACGATGCCATTCGGCAGATGCTTCAACTTTGCCGATGATGAATCAAATTACTTCGCTGTCATGGAGAAGTAGTCATGGAATAAAAGAATATTACTTTATTTAACATCCGCGGATTCCGCGGATTTTTTTGCGTTCTATAGACCTAACCTACTGAAAATACGCATGCTCTGCGAACTACTATCTGAGTGTTGAAGTAGGATTGGAAGAGCAGGTGGTTCATTGATGAATAGTAATCATACGAAAGAGAGCACGAATAAGCGGCGGATCGGATGGACGAAAATAATCGTTTCGCTCGCAGTAGCCATGGTGTTCGTCGGTTTGGCTAGCTGGTTCGCACTTCGTGTAATGGTGGATCGGCAAGATATATCGCTGCTCGCAAAGCCGCTTCCGGCTGAAACGGTTATTATGGACGATAATGAGAAAGAAGCAAGCCGGATAAAGTTGAACACGACGATTGAACCGGTGAGCTATCACGCGTTGCCGAAGCAGCTTATTGATGCTGTAGTTGCTGTAGAGGATAAGAGATTCCTCGAGCATCACGGCACAGATGTGTGGGGAATAGGCCGTGCGCTGTTCACGAATGTAACGAGCGGCAAAACGGTCGAAGGCGCGAGCACGATTACGCAGCAGCTGGCGAAGAATGTCTTCTTGTCGCAAGAGCGGACATGGTCGCGCAAATGGAATGAGGCGCTGCTCGCGAAGAAGATTGAGCAGACCTATAATAAGCAGCAAATTATGGAGATGTATCTGAATCAGATCTATTTTGGCGAAGGGGCTTGGGGCATTAAGCGGGCGGCGAGCACTTATTTCGGGAAGAGCGTCCAGAAGCTCACGTTGTCAGAATCTGCGCTCCTCGCTGGCATTATTAGAGCACCTTCTGCGTTGTCGCCATACAAGCATATGGATGAAGCGAAGGATCGGCGTAATGTGGTGCTGCAACTTATGCGAGATCAGGGCAAGATTAGCTCGAGTACATATGAGGCAGCAAGCAAGCTGCCGATCCGACTAGGCAGCGCCAAGTCGAGCCGGGGAGAAGGGCTGAAGTATCCTTACTTTGTGGATCAGATAATACGCGAAGCTTCTGAACAGTACGGACTGAGCGAGAATGAAGTGCTGCATGGCGGATTGAGGATCTATACGACGCTTAATACGACGATGCAGCAGGCAGCTGAACACGTTTATGCGGATGCATCCGTCTTTCCAAGCAGCAGCTCGGACCAGCTTATTCAGAGTGGCGCCGTTCTGCTAGACCCACGTAACGGCGGCATTAAAGCGCTTATTGGCGGCAGAGGGGACCAGCCCTTTCGCGGATTTAACCGGGCCGTGCAATTAAAGCGCCAGCCGGGCTCGACGATGAAGCCGATCTCGGTGTATACGCCGGCATTCGAGCGCGGTTATCTGCCGAGCGATACGCTTATGGACGAGCCGATTGATTTTGGCGGATACGCACCGAAGAACGCCGGAGGGGGATACCACGGCGAGGTGTCGATCTATGACGCTATCGTCAACTCGTATAACATCCCGGCGGTAGAGCTGCTGAATGAGATGGGCATTGATGCTGGGATGGACGCTGCAGAACGGTTCGGAATCAAGCTGTCTGATGCAGATCGGACGCTTGGGCTCGCGCTTGGCGGACTCCAAGAAGGCGTCTCGCCGCTAACGATGGCAGCTGCGTTCAGCACTTTTTCAAATGATGGCAAGAGGTTCTCTGCACATGCGATTGTTCGCATCGAATCCGCAGACGGAGAGCTGCTTGCAGAAGCGGTATCGGAAGAGCCGATTCAAGTAACGGACCCAGCTGTGGCGCGGACGATGACGTCGATGCTTGAAGGCGTCGTGCAGGAAGGTACCGGCGAAGCGGCAGCTATCGAAGGTCGCCCGATTGCCGGCAAGACGGGGACGACTGAAATGCCAGGTACTGGCGGCGAAGGGATCAAGGACAACTGGTTCGTCGGGTACACGCCTCAGCTTGTCGGTGCAGTATGGCTTGGCTATGATCATACAGATGCATCGCACTACTTAACGACGACGTCGAAGGCTGCAGCTGCTGTTTTTCACGCGCTTATGAGTGAAGCCATGAAGGACGAGCCTGTGATGGATTTTCCAAAAGCTCCTCAGCTGTCAGTGAATAAACACGGCGATCAAAGTGACAAGGGGAAGGAGAAGGAACCGAAGTGGAAACCGGGGTTAGGTCGCGATCATCCAGCCGGTCCTAAGGAGCCAAAGCAACCGAAGGATGATCACAAACCGCATGATAAGAATAGACCTGACGGGAATCAAGAAGACAAGCATTCCCAGGGTGAGCATAAGCCAGGCAAGAAGAAAGACAAGCACGGTGGCGATTATGCTGAAGGCGATTGACTAACGCGCTCCAGGCGGACCGCACATACCTTAAACTCTGGCATTCGGCTGATCGGGTGGAGCGCATCGTTCGTCAGCAGATTGATCGAATGCTCGCCGCCCCAATGGAAAGGAACGAAGACGCTCGTAGGATGGATGTCGGGCGTCACCTTCACATCGAAGACGAGTGAGCCTCTTCGCGTTGTCAGCCGGAGACGGTCTCCGGGACGCAGTAGGATTTGCTCAGCGGCATATGGGTGGATCTCGGCTACAGGAACAGGCGCTTTCTTCAGTAACGCCGCTGTTCGCCTTGTTTGAGCACCGCTCAAATAATGATTACCTAGCCTGCCTGTTGTCAGGATGAACGGATAATCGCGGTCAGTCGTCTCAGCAGGCTTCATCGGCGTAATCGCGTGAAGCTTGGCGCGTCCATCTTGGTGCGAGAAAGCGCCATTCTCGAACATCCGCGGCGTACCAGGATGGTCTGGCGAGGGACAAGGCCAGAACAGCCCTTTCTGTTCTTTCAATCTCGTGTATGACATGCCGCTATAGTCAGCGATACCGCCAGCTGAAGCAAGGCGCAGCTCGTTGAAGACCGCCTCCGGTGAATCGAACGCAAAGTACGAGCCTCGTCCTAACTTCTCCGCCAGCTTGCCGATGATTAGATAGTCCTCAAGCGCCTCTCCAGGTGTTTCGAACGCTTTGGAGCGATGAAAGACACGTCCTTCCAGGTTGGTTAATGTTCCTTCCGCTTCGAGGAAGGATGAAGAGGGTAGCATCCAGTGTGCGTAATCAGCCGTCTCGGTTGCGAACATATCAATAATGACGAGCAGTTCAAGCTTCTTCAGAGCCTCGGCGACTCGTGCGTTGTTGGGACTGGACACAAGCGGATTGGAACCGAGCACGATCATCGCTTTGATCTCACCATCGAGGATTTTGCCATATAGCTCATACGCCGAGACGCCTTTGCCTGGAAGCTCCTCCGGGTCGATGCCCCAGACGGAAGCGACATGGCTTCGCGCTGCCGGATCTTCGATCATTCTGTAGCCGGGCAGCTGGTCAGCCTTCTGTCCATGCTCGCGGCCGCCTTGGCCATTCGCTTGTCCGGTAATCGGACCGAAGCCGCAGCCGGGCTTGCCGATCTTGCCAGTGACGAGACAAAGGTTAATGTAGCTGAGCGTATGTTCGACGCCATTCACTTGCTGCTCAATTCCGCGTGCCGTGAATATCATTCCTGTATCGGCTTGTGCAAAACCGCGCGCAACGGTACGAATGACTTCCTTCGGTATGCCGGTATAGTGCGATACGTTCTCAGGAGAGAAGGGGCGCACCGCTTCGCGTACGTCTGCCAAGCCATTCGTATGCTGCTCCACAAACTTCGCATCGTACAAGCCTTCCTCAAGAATGACGTGCATCAATCCACTTGCGAAGACGGAGTCAAACCCGGGCTGAAGATTTATGTGAATATCTGCGATCTTCGAAGTCATCGTACGGCGGGGATCTATCGTAACGATGATGGCATTCTGCTTCTTCGCTTCGAGCAAATAGGGGATCATCGTCGGCTGGCATTCGGCAATGTTGGTGCCTGCAAGAATAATGTACTTCGCCTTCGGGATATCCTCGAGCGCTATATTCAAACCTCGGTCTACGCCAAAGGCACGATTTTGAGCTGCGGCCGCCGAAGACATGCAATACCGCCCGTTGTAATCGATGTACTTGGTGCGAAGCGCAACACGGGCGAATTTGCCGAGCAGGTAACACACTTCATTCGTCAACGACCCGCCGCCAAATACGGATATGGCATCATACCCGTATTGCGCTTGAATCGCTTGGATTCGGCTTGCGATATCGCTGAGCGCGTCATCCCAGCTTGCCGTCTTCCAAGACGATGTCGTGTCACCTGAAGCGACCTTGCGCATCGGCGCAAGAAGCCGCTCAGAGTGGACAGCATGACCAAGCACATTCAGACCCTTCTGGCATAACCGACCAGTAGCAACAGGGAAGTGTTGGCTCGGTTTTACTTCCCAACCCACTTCATTATCGGCGCGGATGAGATCGATGCCGCACTGCATGCTGCAGTAACAACAGTGAGAGTGAAGCCGCTCTGCATTTGAGGATGCAGAGGCGGTGAGTGGCAATAGCGCCATCGTAATTCCTCCTTTATGCTCGGCTGGCGGTGAGAACTGCGTCGTCTCTCGCTATGACGCGATCGTTGAACGTTGAGAATCAACATGAGAGGAGCGCCCAGCTGTGAACCATGTTCTCTTCCATGAGCCTTGAGCAGCCAAGATTAGGCCGATGCATGTAAGCGCGAAGCCACTTAGGATGAGAAATCCCATCGTATATGACCCGGTCGATAGCTTCAGACTTCCTAACAGATTCGGCAGAAAGTATCCGCCTAAGCCACCGGCTGCCCCGACTATGCCAGTCACGATACCCAGTTCGTTTTTAAAGCGCTGCGGCACAAGCTGGAAGACGGAACCGTTACCCATGCCAAGCGCCATCATGCCGATAAACAGCAGCGGAACGATGAGATAGAGCGGTGGGAGAAAAGAAATGGAGGCCATCATCACGGCGGTCACGCCATAGAGTGCCATTAGCATCCGTACGCCGCCGAATTTATCTGCCAGCCAGCCGCCAAATGGGCGGAAGAAGCTTCCGGCGATGACGCAGACAGTCGTGAAATCAGCCGCTTGCACCGGATTTAAACCATATTGTGTATTGAAGAAGATGGTGAGATAGTTGGCCATGCCGACAAATCCGCCAAAGGTGACGCCGTATAAGAGACAGAACATCCATGTGTCGCGCTGCCTCAGTACAGCGCCGTAATCGGCAGGCTTGCGCGGTGATGGCTGATTCGGGCTGTCCTTAGCCAAAAGGGTGAAGGTGATGAACACCACAGCAATGGGAATCAGCGCGAGGCCGAACACGATATGCCACGATCCAAAATGCTCTGCGAGCCGATTCGCGAATAGCGTTGTGAAGACGGTACCGCTGTTGCCGGCTCCGGCAATGCCCATCGCCAGACCTTGATATTGCGGTGGATACCAGCGGCTAGCGAGCGGCAAAGCTGCAGCGAATGAAGCGCCAGCTATCCCGAGCAGCAGTGCAACAATGTACAGCTCGCTCAGCGAGTCCGCGAATTTCCATCCCCATATAAGCGGTATTACGGTCAGAAGCATGCCGATTTGTCCGGTGCGTTTAGGTCCGATGACGTCGGTCATATAGCCGAGTACAAGCCGTAGAATAGAGCCTCCAAGTATGGGAAGTGCGACTAAATTCGCCTTTTGCGCAGCGTCCATCTGGTAATCGTTCATAATGATGACGGCTAGCGGTCCGAGCAGAACCCAAATCATAAAGCTCGTGTCAAAATATAAAAAGGCGCTCGCGAGTGTTGGGGTATTCCCGCTTTTCAAAAAGCTCTCTTTATTCATCATCTTCCTCAGGTCTCCTCTCCCGTTCCCGGGTTCATTGAACATAAAAAAGCCGCACTGCAGTCATTGGAACTGCAATACGGCCTCATCGCCACTGGCTGCACATCGGTGTGCATGCCAACTATTTACGGAACAGATACACGTCATTGTGATCTTAGTTGCATTATATGCGCGGTGAAATGTTCATGTCAATATAGCTGACATAATATTCTGCTAGCCATGGATCAATTGGTACACCTTGACGATCGAAGCGGCGATATCGCCGATTCGTTTCCGCTCATTCATCGCCTGCTTGCGCAAGAAATCATACGCTTCCGCTTCAGAAATGCCTTTTACCTCACATAGAACGGCTTTTGCTTGGTCAATCCATTTCCGTTCTTCGAGACGCATGAGGAGCTGTTCGCGTTCTTCAGTCCAGTGCTTGCGCTGCTGAAAGTTTCGGAGGCCCCATTGCAGGGCTAGCTTCATTTCGCTCACAGTCATTGAAGGGAATAACAGGCCATCTGGTGTGTAGCCCCAGTCGCCTTGTTTGAGAGCAACGTCTTCGGAGTACAGCCAATAGGTGGGCAAACGTCTCATACTTGTTATCGTCGTCTGCCAATCAATCAGATTGGCATGCGGCACATGGAGGACGACGGCATCCGCGATATGGATATGGTGCTGTGCTTCGCTTGCTGTAGCTGCGCGGTACAGCTTATGGCAGCTTTGCTGTAGATGTGGGGGGGATTGGATGGCAAGTGATTCTGGTTCGATAAGAAGAATTGTTCTCGGTATAACAATCACCTCGCAAAGATGGCATAATCGCCATTCATTCTTACAAAAGAGAGAAAATATGTAATCAAATATAACACCAATAATGGGGCGCGTCGATATCGAAATGGAATTTTCTGTGTAAACATCGTGTAAGTGATCAGCTCTCGCCTAACTTGTGTCAAGTTTGTTGACATACCATTATCCCGCCGCTATACTGAAGCCATGAATATGAACATGGTTGGCACAACGGCGTGCCCCTGATTTTAGGCAATGGAGCCTATCCTGCTTTGTCATGACGACAGCGGGGTAGGCTTTTTATGTTTTTATACGAGGAGAGAGACGCGATGAGACAACGATTGGTAATGATCGGCAACGGCATGGCTGGTGTTTCGTTCGTGGAGCAGCTGTTGAAGCTGAATCCAAAGAGATTCGACGTCACCATTATCGGCGCTGAGCCGTATCCGAACTATAACCGGATTATGCTCTCGTCTGTACTAGCTGGCGACGCGAAGATGCAGGATATTATTCTGAATGATTGGGATTGGTATAAGGAGAATCACATCACCCTTCACACGGGCGAGACTGTGACTTCGATTGATGCAGCAACGAAAGCTGTCATAACAGACAAAGGCGTTTCCATTCCATATGACGAGCTTGTGCTGGCTACTGGCTCGTTGCCTCTCATGCTTCCTCTGCCTGGGGCGGATAAGGAAGGCGTCATTGCATTTCGGGACATCAAAGATTGCGAGACGATGATTGAAACCGCGAAGCATTATCGCAAAGCGATTGTAATCGGCGGCGGGTTGCTCGGACTTGAAGCAGCAAGTGGATTAATTCACTTAAATATGGAAGTGAGTGTTGTGCATAAACATGCTCACATTATGGAGCGTCAACTCGATGCGACCGCCTCACGTATGCTGCAAGAGGAGCTGGAGCGGCAAGGGATGCGGTTCTTGCTGCAGCAGCAATCGGACGCGATTCTTGGTGATGCTCGGGTGAGCGGACTCCGCTTTAAGGATGGAACGGAGGAGGCTGCTGATCTCATCGTGATGGCAGTTGGTATCCGGCCGAACATACAGCTCGCAAGTGAGAGCGGCATTCAAGTGAATCGCGGCATCGTCGTAGACGATTATATGGAGACGAATGTTCCTCATATCTATGCGGTTGGCGAGTGCGCGGAGCATAGAGAGAAGTTATATGGATTGGTTGCACCGCTTTATGAGCAAGGCGCCATTCTCGCCAAGAGGCTCGCGGGGGTCACAGTAGAAGGCTATAAAGGGTCGGTCGTTTCTACGAAGCTCAAAGTATCGGGTGTCCAAGTATTTTCTGCTGGGCGTTATGCGGATGGGCCGGGAACGAAGGCGCTTCGGGTGCAGGATGACTTAGAAGGTGTTTATAAGAAAATCGTGTTTGAGAACGGCAGAGTCGTAGGCGCGGTTCTGTTCGGGGATACGATAGAGAGCTCTAAAGTGTACGCAGCGATACGGAGTGGGGAAGATTATTCAGGCCGAGAGAAAGAAATTCTGTTCGGCGGAGCGGGCTCATCAAGCGGAGGCGGACGAAGCTTAAGCGAGGCAGACCTTGCTGCAGCGATGAGCGGTGACGAGATCGTCTGCGGCTGTAACGGCGTCGCGAAGGAAACCATTGTGGCGGCAATTATGGAAAAAGGCTGCGTCAGCGTTGGCGAAATTAAAGCATGCACGAAAGCATCCGGCAGCTGCGGAACATGCAAGCCGGTTGTGGTAGCGATACTTACGGCGACGATTGGAACAGAGCAAATCGCAGTGGTGAAGGAAGGGATCTGCGGGTGTACGTCGCGTACTCGCGATGATGTTGTCGAGGCTATTCGCCGCATGAGGCTGACAACGACCAAAGAAGTGATGCATGTGCTCGAATGGAATAATCCCGAAGGCTGCTCGAAGTGCCGCCCTGCACTCAACTATTACATTGGCATGATCTACCCGGAAGACCATGAGGATGAGCTGGAATCCCGGTTCGTCAATGAGCGAAACCACGCGAATATTCAGAAGGACGGTACGTTCTCGGTCGTTCCGCGTATCTACGGCGGCGTGACGACCCCGGGAGACTTGAAGAAGATCGCTTCTGTCGCAGAGAAATATAACGTGCCGCTTGTTAAGATTACAGGCGGTCAGCGTATTGACCTGCTTGGCGTGAAGAAGGAGGATCTTCCGAATGTTTGGAAGGATCTCGATATGCCTTCAGGCTACGCATACGGAAAAGCGCTGCGGACGGTGAAAACATGCGTCGGCAATACATTTTGCCGGTTCGGCACGCAGGATGCCATCAAGATGGGTATCGACTTGGAGAAGAAATTTGAACGGTTGAATACGCCGCACAAGGTGAAGCTTGCTGTCTCCGGCTGTCCGCGGAACTGTGCGGAAGCAACGATTAAGGACCTCGGCGTAGTTGCGATTGATGGCGGATGGGAGCTTTATGTGGCTGGCAACGGCGGAATGCGGGTGCGAGCAGCAGATCTGCTTACGAAAGTGAAGACGGAGGAAGAGGTGCTGGAGTGGACCGGCGCTTACTTGCAGTACTACCGCGAGACGGCGAACTTTGGCGAACGGACAAGTGAATGGTCGCTCCGAGTCGGGCTCGATACGATAAAAGTTGCACTTACGAACCAGGTAGATCGCGATGCGCTGAATGAGCGAATTGATATGACGCTTGGTCGTACACAGGATCCGTGGAAGCAAATCGTGGAGAACGATGATCTTCTTAGCGCCTTCGAAGCGCTTACGGCGCCGGTATCCTCGGAAGCGGCAGCAAGCACCGAATCAGGAGCATCGAACAAGAGAGGGGGCGCTGCAGGTGAATGAAGTCATCATAGGCCATTTGTCCGAATTTCCAGAGCGCAGAGGCAGAGTTGTAAGGTTAGGTGATCTTGAGCTTGCGATGTTCAAGCAATCCGATGGCACGGTCAAGGCGATTGAAAACCGTTGCCCGCATAAGGGCGGCAAATTGTCGGAGGGCATGGTGTGCGGGAGTCATGTTTATTGTCCGCTTCATGACTGGAAGATCAGCTTGAATGATGGACTCGTGCAAGCCCCGGATGATGGCTGTGTGGAGACATTCCCTGTCTATATTGACGAGAGAGATTACGTTGTACTGCGGATCGACCTGAGCGAGCCAAAAGTATCATAGAGGAGGAATGTGTTATGTCGCGATTAGATGGCAAAATCATAGCAGTGACCGGTCCGCGAAAAGCCGAGGAGCTAAGCCGTATGATCGGCAAATTCGGCGGTACGGCTGTAATCCGCCCTGCGCAAGGCACGGTGTTTCTCGATGATTCGCAGATAGAGCTGCAGCTGCGGGCGCTCATTGATCATCCGGCTGATTGGCTCATCCTCACGACAGGTGTCGGTACAGAAGCGTTACTGCAAACCGCAGAGAAGCTTGGCTTAGCCGAGCCGTTCCTCGCTGCGCTTGGCCGGATGAAGCTAGCAGCCCGGGGTTACAAAACGGTAAATGCGCTGCGCAAGATCGGGCTTGTGCCCGAAGTGCGCGATGAGGATGGCACTACCGCCGGTCTAATGCGTGCGTTAGACAGCTATGACTTGCAGGGTTGCCGTGTTGCGCTCCAGCTATATGGCGATCCTGCGCCGAAGATTACCGGTGAGCTGCAGCAGCGCGGCGCTGTGTGCGAAGAGCTTCTACCCTATCGACATATCGCGCCAGCTGACGAAGTGATAGAGCAGCTGCTTCACGAGATCATCCGTGGTCAGATCGACGCTGTAACCTTAACCAGCACGGTACAGGTTCGTTATGTGATGGGCTGTGCGGCGCGTCTCGGCATATTGGAAGCGGTACGAGCAGCTTTTGAGACCAGTGTGCTTGCGGTTGCGATTGGCAAAGTGACTGCGGAAGCGATGAGCGAAGAAGGCATCGCGCGCGTCTTATTCCCCGAAGAGGAGCGCATGGGCAATATGCTCGTCGCGATGAGCAAATATTACAACGAAACCGGGGAACAATTGTTAGCTGCTAACTGAATCTGGTGGGGAGCGAAGTGGCGTGTTTGTCAGATAACAAGCGGTTCACAGAGTGTCCGAGAAAGTGGTCTTTGGGACTTCTTCTCGGGCATTTTTCTATGTAGCTCTCCATTCTCACTCGGTTAAGCTTCTCAAAAAAGACGTCGAAGAAGTCTTTCATTTATGCTAACTTAGTAGAGGATATAGAAGTTCAAGCAAGCAGGTCGAGGAGGTTAAGAGCTGAATGACGACTCATTACGCTTGGTCAGGCTCCAAAGTTAGGCTGCGTCCGGTTAAGCCGGAGGATTGGGCAGATTTTCACAACAATGATCTCGATTCCGAGAATGCAAGATTATGTGATGAGATTCATTTTCCACGCTCGGAGGAAGGCACGGGGATGTGGGCGGTACAGCAGGCGCAGAACGGTCCTGACGGAGACAATGTGTTCTTGGCGATTGTAACTCATGACGGGACACTTGTGGGTAGCGTATGTACGGTGAGCTGCAATGCGCGCACAGGAACGTTCAAATATGGCATATCTATTTTTCGCTCATACTGGCGGAACGGATATGCCAAGGATGCGTTGAAGACGTTGCTGCGGTACTACTTTGAAGAGCTTCGCTATCAGAAAGTGAATGCGTCTGTGTATGCGTTTAACGACGGATCTGCCGCACTTCAAGAACATCTTGGATTTCAGCTGGAAGGCACACTACGCAATATGATCTATACGAAAGGCCGGCATTACGACGAGTACATTTATGGCCTGACGAAGGCTGAATTCGAACAACTTTATGGATAATCCTCACATGACTGCCGATTTAGGCAGTCTTGTTCTTTTTAGTCACTTGTTTGGTTGGGTTCACACGCAGCATAATCGAGTATGTAACTATCGAGATGATAGGGAGATGCATGTTGATGCCAAAAGTAACAGCAGCGCTAATCGGAGCTGGTCAGCGAGGGGCTCGCGCGTATGGTCCGTATGGCCTCGAGTTTCCGGAGGAACTGCAGTTTACTGCTGTGGCTGAGCTCGATGCGAACAGGCGCATGAAGTTTCAAGAGGCACATGGCATCGCAACCGAGAATAGCTTCGAGCAATGGGAGCTGCTGCTGGATGGGCCGAAGCTGGCAGATGCTGTTCTGATCTGTACGCAGGATAAGCTGCATTTTGAACCAGCAAAACGAGCGCTTGAACAGGGCTATCATGTCTTGCTCGAGAAACCGATGGCGGTAACCCCGGAGGAGTGCGTGCAGTTAGGTGAAATTGCGGTGAAGCATGACCGGGTATTCGCAATTTGTCATGTGCTGCGCTATACCGAGTTCTATAAACAACTAAAGCAGTTGCTTGTCGATGGCGCGATTGGTCAATTAATTGCGATTCAACATACAGAGAATGTGGAGCACCGCCATCAGGCGCATAGCTTCGTGCGTGGGAATTGGCGTAATTCGGAGTCCTCTAGTCCGATGATTCTATCCAAGAGCTGCCATGACATGGATGTATTACTATGGCTTGCAGATTCGGACTGTACGAAAGTATCGTCGTTCGGGTCGCTGACGCATTTTCGCACCGAGCATGCACCGTTAGGTGCGCCGCTCCGCTGTACGGACGGCTGCCCTGTAGAGCACACTTGCCCGTATTACGCGCCGAAAATGTATTTGGAGCGCGAAGATTGGGCAGGCCTCGCGATACGCAAAGTGGTCAGCGACGATATGAGCAGGGAAGCTGTGTTGCACGAATTGCGGGTTGGACCGTATGGCAGATGCGTCTACCACTGCGATAATAATGTTGTTGATCACCAGGTCGTCAATTTGGAATTCGCGAATGAAGTGACGATAGCCTTCACGATGTGCGCCTTTACGATGGAAGGCGGCAGAACCATGAATCTAATGGGAACCGGAGGCCAGATTCGGGCGCATATGGAGAAGAACATGATTGAGCTGTCGAACTTCTCCACAGGTGAAACGAAGACAATAATGATAGATGCGCCAGCAGAAGGTCATGGCGGTGGTGATTTCGGCATTATGCGTGACTTCATCCATCTGGTGAGTGAAGGCGGCAAGGAAGCGAGCCTAACAGGAGCCAAAGTGTCCGTGCAGAGTCATCTGATGGCATTCGCAGCTGAGAAATCTCGACTCGAAAGTCGTGTTATTGAGATGGAGCACTATCGGCTATCGCTGCTCGGATAGCTTGTTAGATGCTTGAGAACGGACTGAACGAATCCCTCATTTGTTCAATAAGTAAGAAAAGTGACTGTTTTGTTACAAGGCGTGTCAGCCGTAGCGTGATTGCTGTCGAAGGTCGGCCAATATAAGGAAATCTCCCGACAGCATGAGTCAAACACGGAATGGGTATTTAGTCCCCTAGTTCTTTATGCCTGTTTGTGTATCACGCAGATAAAGCGTATTCAATGATAGATTTTCACGAAAAAAACACATGAATTTGGAAATAGAGACATGGGACATCTGCTGCAGATGAGCCCTTGTCTCTATTTTTTTTTACCTGCATCGTTCGAGCAAATTTTCAGCCAGATCCCTTTATAATGCGTAAATATGCGGCAGGTGTTTGGCGACTGTAGAGCGGCCGCAATGATTAAAGGGGGTACGTTGTCGTTTGGAAGAAATCATTCGATTAAAGCAAGAAGGATTGACTCAGCGGGAAATTGCAGCGCGTCTTGGTATTAGCAGCAGTAAGGTCAGGTATCATCTGGCGAAGCATGGGCTTCTGCCACAGGGTAGCCGCAGCAGCGGAAGAAACGGTGAAATGGTAGAAGTTCCGGATGTGGACTTTGCATACTTGCCGCAGACTGCAGGTCTCCATCAGGACAGGCTTGTGCTGCTCCCGAGAGATCCGAAGACCTTATATGTCTATTGGATGCTGACCGAGCGGCGAATTCGGATGATTGAGCAGCATTTTCATTGCGCATGGCATGAGCTGCCCAAATGGCTGCGGGTCTATGACGTATCGTACACGGCTTTCAATGGCGATAACGCAAACCGGTCTTGGGATATTCAGGTGAACTCAGATGCAGACAATTGGTTTATCAAAGAGATGTCTGCGGGAACTGTCTTCTGTGTCGATTTCGGTACGACTGCGATTGACGGCAGATTCATTACGCTGCTTCGCTCCAATGTAGCCGCGACGCCGAGGCTTAGTAGCGAGCACAGCTCCGCTGAGAATAATAGCGTGTGGGCAAGTGTTGAGCCAATTAAGCAGCCTGATTGGGCTGAATCGTTCACCGGGTACTCCATTGCAGAATAAACAGCCGGAAAGGAAGTCTACTGTGGAAAAAGGTTATCTCTCCATCGTGCTGCACGCACACTTGCCCTATGTGCACCATCCTGAAAGTGAACGCTATATCGAAGAACGCTGGCTGTTTGAGGCCATTACGGAGACGTATATTCCGCTGCTCGACATGATGGAAGGGCTCGTCCGAGATCAAGTTGCGTTCCAGCTGACGATGTCAATGACGCCGACGCTGCTCTCCATGCTCGCAAGTCCGCTGCTGCAGGAGCGGTATGTTAAACATATGGATCAGCTGATCGAACTAGCGGATAAAGAGATTGCTAGAGTGCAAGAAGATGAAGCGCTGCTGCCGGTGGTCATGATGTATGCGGAGAAGTTCCGTCATATGCGTCTGCGCTTTGTGGAGACTTACAGCAGCTGCATCATCGAAGGCTTCAAAGCGATGTCGGATCAAGGCTACTTGGAGATCATCACCTCATCCGCAACGCATGCCTTCTTGCCATATATTCGCACGGAGCAAGCGCTGCGAGCGCAGATCGAGAATGCCGTGAAGGTGCATCGGGCCCACTTCGGCAAAGCGCCGCGCGGCATATGGTTGCCGGAATGCGGATACCGCGAGGAGCTTGATCATGTACTTCGGGAATTCGGCATCCAGTTCTTTATGACGGATAGCCATGTGTTCCAGCACGCGGATCCATCGCCGGCTCAAGGCGTATACGCGCCGATCGTGACTCCCGGAGGTATCGCCGCATTCGCCAGGGATGAAGAAACATCAAAGCAGGTATGGAGCGCGCAAGAAGGCTATCCAGGTGATTTCGATTACCGTGAATATTATCGTGATATTGGCTATGAACTCGATATGGAATATTTGAATCCGCATCTCCCGATTGACGGGCTGAGATTGAACACCGGGATGAAATACTGCCGCATCACAGGCAATAACGCCGAGAAGCAGATTTACAATCTAGACTGGGCACGCCAGAAGGCCCAGTACCATGCAGGCAACTTCATGTTCAACAGGGAGAAGCAAACGGAGCATCTAGCGGGGAACATGCACCGCAAACCGATCATTGTCGCGTCGTATGACGCGGAGCTGTTCGGCCATTGGTGGTACGAAGGACCAATGTGGCTGGAAGAACTGTTCAGAAAGCTGGATTCCGAGCAGCAGACAGTTAAGCTGTCGACGCCTGCGGCTTATTTGGCAGAATATCCGGTCAATGAACAGTGCCGTCTCTCTTTCTCCACGTGGGGAAGAGGCGGATATGGTGAAGTATGGTTAAACGATACGAATCAGTGGATCTATCGCCATCTTCACAATATGGAAGAGCAGATGATCGAGCTAGCTGATCGGTATACAGTAGCTGATGATCAGACGACAAGAGCGCTTAATCAAGCGGCTCGCGAGCTGCTGCTAGCGCAAAGCAGCGACTGGCCATTCATTATGGATAATCGCACAATGGTAGACTATGCCGTCAGACGAGTGAACAATCACGTCGGCCGTTTCGGTCGGATCTATGAAATGCTGCAGACAGGATTCATAGATGAGCGCTGGCTAACTGAGGTTGAGCTTCGAGATAATCTGTTCCCAGACTTGGATTACCAAATCTACTTCTCCGGTAGATACATAGGCGGCGATAACATCGTTCATTTACAGGCTTCATCATCAGGATTCAAAGTGCTCATGCTGGCGTGGGAATACCCCCCGATGGTTGTCGGCGGTTTATCGAGACATGTCTATGATCTAAGCCGTACGATTGCACGACTTGGAACTGAAGTCCATGTTATTACTTGTCATGTGGACGGCTGTCCGGCGTATGAGGTTGATGGCGGGGTCCATGTGCACCGCGTAAGGGCCTATCAATCTGCTAATCTCTCGTTCATGGAATGGATTCTGCAGCTGAATCTCGCCATGACCGATTATGCTTCGCATTTGATCAGCCATTATGGCGTGTTCCAACTGATTCATGCCCATGACTGGCTGGTGAATCAAGCGGCGAAGACTTTGAAGCACCAATTCGGCTTGCCGTTAGTTGCAACGATCCATGCGACCGAGCATGGCCGCAATCAAGGGATTCATACGGAGCTTCAGCATCAGATTCATCATCAGGAGTGGGAGATGACGTATGAAGCATGGCGGGTCATCGTGTGCAGCGAGTATATGGAGAGGGAATTACAGGGGCTCTTTCAACTGCCAGCGGATAAGCTTAATGTCATCCCTAACGGTGTAATCATAGACGACTTCCAAGTCTTATCAAATCCATCTGAACCTGCTGCCCAAGAGCCTTTCGCGCTGCCAGACGAGAAGATCATCTTCTATGTTGGCAGAATGGTGCGAGAGAAAGGCGTTCATGTCCTGCTCGAAAGCATTCCTGCTGTGCTTGCGGTATGTCCAGAAGCGAAGTTTGTACTAGCGGGCAGAGGACCGATGCTTGATGAGCTGAAATTCCGCGCATTCGAGCTTGGTATTAGCGATAAAGTCTTCTTCCCTGGATTTATAGACGACAGCGCAAGAAACCGACTGTTCCGATCAGCCTACGCCGCCGTTTTCCCGAGTCTATACGAGCCGTTCGGCATCGTCGCGATTGAGGCGATGGCAGCACAGCTCCCGGTTATCGTGTCTGGTGTCGGCGGGCTAGCGGAAATCGTCCAAGACGGTGAAGATGGCTTCACGGTGCTACCAGGCGATGTGCAGTCATTAAGTTCGCGGCTCATTATGATGCTGCAAGATGAGTCCAATGCCGAAGCGATGGCGAGGAATGCATTCCATAAAGTGCTTGATCACTATGATTGGAATACGATAGCACGCGAAACAATCGGCACGTACCGCCAAGTTCGACTGGAGCAAGCACAGCTGCAAGCCAGCAAGGAAGCGGCTGCCACAATTGAAATTACAGGAGGGCTACAATGAAAGCTGTCATTATGGCTGGTGGAAAAGGAACCCGACTTCGCCCATTAACGAGCAATACGCCGAAACCTATGGTTCCTCTCTTGGACCGTCCGGTCATGGAATACACGATTGCACTACTGAAGAAGCACGGCATCACGGACATCGCGGTAACGGTGCAGTTCATTCCTGAAGCGATTCGAAATTATTTTGACGATGGCTCGGATTTCGGTGTCCGTCTTCATTATTTCGAAGAGCAAAGTCCGCTCGGCACAGCCGGCAGTGTGAAGAATGCAGAGCAGTTCCTAGATGAGACGTTCGTGGTCATCAGCGGTGATGCGCTCACGGATTTCGACCTTACCCGTGCGATTGAGTATCATCGAGAGAAGAGCTCTGTAGCAACGCTAGTGTTAACGCAAGTGGACAGCCCGCTAGAGTTCGGCGTAGTGATGACCGATGAGAACGGCCTCATCAACCGGTTTTTGGAGAAGCCAAGCTGGGGTGAAGTGTTCAGCGATACGGTCAACACAGGCATCTATATCTTGGAGACGGAAGTGTTCCAGTATTCGGAGAAGAATCAAGAGTTCGACTTCAGCAAAGATCTATTCCCGATGCTAATGAAGAATAATCGTCCGATGTATGGCTATGTAGCGGATGGTTATTGGTCGGATATCGGTAACTTGAACCAATACAGGCAGACGCAGTTCGATATGCTGGATGGTAAAGTCGCGATTGAATTGCCAGGACATGAGATCGCGCCTGGCGTATGGGTAGGCGAGCGTGTGAAGATTGATCCAACCGCTTCGATTATCGGTCCAGCCTATATCGGGGAGCGCAGCGTCATCGGGAAACAGGCTATGATTGGCGAATATAGCATTATTGGCGGCGGGTCTATGATTCTGGACCATGCATCGGTAGAAAGAACCGTGCTTTGGAAGCACAATATGCTGGATAATAACGTGGAGATCAATGGCGCTACGCTATGCCGCAACGTGATTTGCCGTTACGGCGCTTCGATTCGAGAAGACGCAGTGCTTGGCGACAATTGCGTCGTAGGCATTCATAGTGTTGTAGCCTCAGGTGTGAAAATGTTCCCGAACAAGTCAGTCGAAGACAATGCCGTCTTGAAACACTCGCTCATCTGGGGTGAGCAGGCGGCGAAGACAATCTTCGGACAGTTTGGCGTCAAAGGCGCATGTAACGTCCATATGACGACCAGCTTCGTGAATCGGTTGTCGATGGCGCTCAGCACTGCGCTGCCGCCGGGGGTTACGGTCGGTATCGGCTATGACTCGGCGCCGTTCGCTGAATTAATGGCGGAAGCTTTCACTTCCGGACTTCATGCTTCGGGTATCCATACGTATCATTTTGGCGCAGTTACTTCCTCCATTGCCCGCTATGCGGCATGTCATCTCGATTGTGCTGCTGGCATCTATGTACGAATGACGGAGGAAGATGGAGAAGAGCAAGCGGTTATTGAGTTTCTGGATGAGAAGGGCTTGCCGATTACGAAAGCGATGGAGCGCAAAGTCGAGAACGCCTACGTGCAGGAGGACCAGCGCATCATCAAATTAAGCGAGGTCGGGCGTAAGCGTACTTGTCCGGAAGTGGGGCGTCTATATCGCCGCGATCTGCTCGAAGCCGTGGATACACAGCTCATCGCAAGCCGTTCGTATAAAGTAGTGACGGTATATAACGGACACAATCTGAATCATGTGCTGCCGGAGTTTCTACAGGAGCTGGGCTGCCGCGTCATTCAGCTGAACAGTGTCGTAACGGAACCGGCGGAGCTTGCACATTGGGTGCGAGATAACGGTGCTGATTTTGGTGTCATGCTCGACACGAACGGGCAGCGGATTCAGCTTGTCACGGAGCAGGGAGAGCTTATCTCGGATGAGCTTACTCATATGCTTCAGATGCGCATCCAGCTGCAAGCTTCCAAGGACGACGTCATACAGGTGCCGGTTCATTTTCCAGAGATTGCAGAACTGATGGTTGCGCAGAGCAATCGTAAGGTAGCACGGACGAAGGCGGACACGCGTTCCATCCTGGAGAGCTGTCAGCAAGGCGGCTTCCATGTCTATCTCGACGGTATCTATACACTCGTACGCAGCATGGAGATGATGGCGTTCATGGGGGCCACACTATCCGAGCTTGTCCAGACGATACCTGCTTTTGCACTGCTGAAGGAAAAGGTCGATTGTCCATGGTCAGAAAAAGGGAAGGTTATGCGCTTTTTGATGCAGGAGACGAAGGGGAAGCATGTCGAGCTTATTGATGGAATCAAGATCTTCCATGACGAAGGCTGGACGCTCATTCTTCCTGATCATGAGAAGCCGATTTTTCAGGTGTATGCGAATGCACAGTCCCAGCTGGCAGCCAAGCAGTTGGCAGCGTCTTATGCGGATAAGATTCGAAAGTATCGGAGCAGTTAATAGAGGCGGAAACAACAAACAACCACATCCTTATCGGGTGTGGTTGTTTGTCTATGATGATCTATGAATAGAAAAAGCGAAAAATATAGATAATTGATAAGAATAGTTGTCTAACTCTCGAAGAATCATTAAAATACAGGTAGGGTAGAGGATATGATGCTTCTGCCTACAGATAAGAGTGAATGTTATGGAAACAAATGACAAACAGATTCAAGCAGAGCTAACAAGCCACATTGGCAGATTGCTAAGGGATGCTTTCGGTAAAGGACCACAGTCCATTTTCGTTAGCATTAACCGGCCTTTCGTGATTATTTATTTGCGGAATTTCCTTTCACCTACGGAAAAGATTTTACTTAAGCAAGATCAAGTCTATGCGATCCAGACTACGAGAGATCTGTTAATGAAATCGTTATTTCCTGAGATGAAGGCATATATACTACTGCTCACAGGCATGAATATTCAAGAATTCTATTATGACTGGGGCTTGCACAATCAATCCGGCGTCATGGTCGGCATTGACTCCGAGGAGGACCATCCGTTCTCCACAAATGTACATGGGACGTACGCAGGCCAAGAAGAGCTTCACCAAGAAATTGACTTGATCAGTCATAATGTGGAGAAGAAGCCGGAGAAAACCTACTCCTATAAGATCAATGAAAGAACTATACTCGTTATGCGCATCGGGATTCTGATTAGTATTGAGAAAGAATTGATTCGTATCGGACAAGAAGAGACGTTGAAGCTGGCTAAACGCAATTTGGAGAAGGGCCATCTTCACCGGAACAATCGCTTCCAGAAGATACTTCATGCAGGCGTCGTTGATGCTTTTGTCGATTGGGATTTTCATCTCGATAAATCCATCATCGTCCTCATCCTGCATCCAAGTCCATAAGAGGTCTTAATGGGCCAGACACGGCGCTGGACATAAGCCTAAGTAAGAGCCAGCGAGAGCGGCTTTTATTTAGGCTTTTCTCATTTCAAACTATTCAGAAGGAGTGCTATCTTTGTACAAGAACCATTCATATGAATCTGGGCAAAATACGAGCTATACCAATAACCATATCCCGGATGAATACTGGCAGATATTCGATATCTCTCCAGGCGGGGTATCTATCGCTACGGATCGTAACTGTACATCAATCCTGCATAATCGGAAAGCGTCGCGAATGCTGCGCATTCCGGCGGGTGGTGTCTTCTCCCACTCCTCACTCAAGCCGCCGAGTGTCAAAGTGTTTCGAGAAGGGATAGAACTACTAGCGGACGAAATGCCGATGCAACGCTCCGGCCGCGACAGAGAAGAAGTGCAGGATGAAGTATTGGAATTTGTATGGGATGATGGGCATCGCACGATTTCCGTCTGGAATTCCGTTCCTATACTTGACGAGGCAGGTCAAATTCTCGGCGTGCTTGCGACATCAGAGGAGATTACGCGGTTCGTGCTTCGGGAGCGGGAGATCCAATTGGATAAAGAATATCTTGAGCATGTCGTTACGGAGAAGATCGAAGAACAAACGAGACTCCGCAGCGAGGTGGAGCGGTTGGATCGGTTCAGCCTCGTCGGTCAGATGGCAGCTAGCATCAGTCATGAGATTAGAAATCCAATTGCCACAGTTAGAGGGTTCTTGCAGTTAAATCAGCGGAATCAGACTTACAATGCCTACTATAACAATCTTATCATCAGCGAACTGGATCGAGCCAACGAGATTATAGGTAATTTCCTATCTCTCTCGAAGCAAAATGATTCCTCGGTACGAGAGATGCAGGACTTGTCGGAATCATTGGGAGTCGTGCTCCCTTTATTGGAAGCAGATGCAACGATGATGGGCAAGAACGTGGTGTTTATCGAGAAGTCCGTATCGCCGATACCGCTTAACTCGAAAGAAATTCAACAGGTGCTCATTAACTTGGTGAGGAACAGCCTCGAGGCATCTGAAATTGGCTCGACTGTCATCGTGGAAATATTCGAGGATGAGGAGCGATTAGGCTTCTTCGTTCAGGATGAAGGATCTGGTATTCCTAAGTCAATCATCGAACAGATCGGCACCCCATTCTTGACGACGAAAGAGAAGGGGACAGGTCTTGGTTTGTCGATTTGCTATGACATTGCAAGACGTCATTCCGCGGAGATTCAGATTGAAAGTGCGCCTACGGGCACTATATTTACGTTTGTATTTACCAAGTCATCGCTCTAAAAAATGTAGTTGCATTTTACGAAAAGGTAGACTACACTTGTCACAATTGAATACTCGCGGGAGCTTGCGGAATGCAGGCTGAGAGTACGGCTAACCTGTCGTAGACCGTTTAACCTGTTGGGTAATGCCATCGTAGGAAGGTACAGCTAAAGCATGCGTTAATTAATGCGCTCTGCCTGCGACTAATTTGTTGCGGACGGGGCGTTTTTTGTTGCTCAGGCATGTTAATGCTTGAACTATATCATGTGAGGGAGATGTGGGTCAGATGAATAATCAAGAAGTGGTACAGATTTGGTCGAAAATGAAACAAGTGAATCCACTCGTTCACAACATTACGAATGTGGTTGTTACGAATTTCACAGCAAATGGGCTGCTCGCGGTTGGAGCGTCGCCAATTATGGCTTACGCCAAAGAAGAAGTCGCTGATGTTGCCTCGTTCTCAGGCGCGCTCGTGCTCAATATCGGCACATTGAACAACACAGAGATCGAGGCGATGAAGTTAGCTGGCGCTTCCGCCAATGAACACGGAGTTCCTGTTGTGTTTGATCCAGTTGGTGCAGGCGCGACAGCTTACCGTACAGAGACGGCAAGAGATCTTATGAATACGCTTCGTGTTGATATAGTGCGCGGTAATGCGGCGGAGATCGCTAATGTGGTCGGTCGTGAATGGAGCATTAAAGGCGTGGACGCAGGCGTTGGAAACGGCGATGTGCTAGAGCTTGCGAAGCATGCGGCGGAGCAATTGAACTCCGTTGTCGTTATAACTGGCAAAGAAGATGTAGTCGCTGATCGGACATCCACTTACGTCGTTCGTGGCGGCGACGTGATTCTAACGCGTGTTACTGGCACGGGCTGCTTGCTCACCTCGGTGATTGGCGCATTCGCAGCGGTCGAAGCTGATTTCGCGAAAGCAGCGGTCGCAGCGCTTGTTATGTATAGTGTAGCTGCGGAACTCGCAGCAGCGAAGACGGCGGAGCAAGGGCCAGGCAGCTTCCAGATTGAGTTCTTGAATCAATTGGCCCTCGTATCGGCTGATGATATTGAACGACTTGGTCAGGTGGAGCGAGTTAACGTATGACGATTGCACGCGCTCTAACAATAGCAGGGTCAGATAGCGGAGGCGGCGCTGGCATTCAAGCCGACCTCAAGACGTTCCAGGAGCTGCGCGCATTCGGCATGTCGGCGATTACAGCCGTGACCGCACAGAATACGCTTGGCGTGCAAGGGATTTATCCGATGTCGACTGAGGCCGTGGCGAAACAGATTGATGCCATTGGTGAAGATATCGGAGCAGATGCCGTGAAGACAGGAATGCTCTTCTCCAGCGACATCATCATCTGTGTAGCTGAGAAGCTGCAGCAGTATAAATGGGAGAAAGTCGTCGTCGATCCCGTTATGATCGCCAAAGGCGGCGCGGCGCTGCTGCTTAAAGAGTCGATTCGCGCCTTGAAGCAATCGCTATTGCCGCTTGCATATGTGGTCACTCCGAATATTCCAGAGGCGGAGCTTCTCACAGATATGCAGATTATCTCTCTTGAGGACCGCAAGGAAGCAGCTAAGAAGCTAGTGGCTTATGGCGCGAAGCATGTAGTGATGAAAGGCGGGCATGATCCGGCCGAAGCAGATGAAATTGTCGATCTGCTCTATGATGGCCGCGATTTCTACGAATTCCGCAGCGACCGCAAGGCGACGCGGCACACGCACGGGACAGGGTGCACTTTCGCAGCAGCAATCACCGCGGAGCTTGCGAAGGGCCAATCGGTTCTCGATGCTGTACCGGTTGCCAAAGCATTCATCCAAGCGGCAATTGAAGATACGCTGCATCTCGGACATGGACATGGTCCAACGAATCATTGGGCTTACCGGGAGAGAAGGAATAACAGATGAATGAACATACATGGCACGATGCGGCGATCCGAGAGGCGCTGCAGGTGTATTTCATAATGGGCAGCAACAATTGTTTGAAAGATCCGCTACTTGTACTGGAAGAAGCCATCGAAGGCGGCATTACGCTGTTCCAATTCCGTGAGAAAGGAACAGGTGCGCTGAAGGGCGAGGCAAAGGTGGAGATAGCTTCTCGGATGCGTGAGCTGTGCCGGTGGCATGGTGTTCCTTTTATCGTGAATGATGACGTGGAATTGGCTATTACGATAGACGCGGATGGCGTACATGTCGGGCAGGAGGACGAAGGCGCAGCAGCGGTTCGTGAGAGAATCGGCGGTAAGCTGCTCGGTGTGTCGGCTTATAACGTTGCAGAGGCGGAAGCTGCCATTCGATCTGGCGCTGATTATATTGGCGTCGGTCCATTGTTCACGACGCAAACGAAGGAAGATGCCAAGGCTGCTTCAGGGCTGCTGGTGCTTGCTGAGATGCAAGGCAGTGATATCCGCATTCCAATTGTCGGCATCGGCGGCATAACGGCTGCGAATGCGGGAGAGGTAATCCGCGCTGGAGCAGACGGCGTTTCCTTCATCACCGCGATCTCACATGCGGAGGATCCGACTGGAGCTGCGCGAGAGCTGCTGCATGCTGTCCAATCTGTACGGGGGACTAGCGGCTATAACTTGCGAGCAGGTGAGCAGTGATGACAGCAGATCCCGAAGAGAGCAAGCTTGAAGTCGAGCAGCAAGTCGGCAAAATCCAAGGTTTATTGCTCGGTCTTCAGCATGTGTTTGTATCGAATGTATGGCTGGATCCGCTATTCATTGCAGCGATGATCGGCATGACTCCGATAGCAACGACTTCTTTTATTAATACGGTATTCGTCGTAGATTGCACTGCCTTCTAACCTTGCATCGCTGCCTGGCTTCTGGGGAACGCTGCTATCGAATGCGATTCTAGTAGGTGCGGTCAGCGTGCTCTTGCTTCAATTGCTTCTTGTGAAGCTGCCTAGATGGATCAAAGCCATAGGCCAAATAACGTAGATGGAGACGAAGAAAACCCGCTGCACCGATTGGTGCAGCGGGTTTTTCTATCGTAGTTTGTCTAGTTTTGTCAAATCTCAATTCATGTATTGAAAGCGCTATAATAATTGAGTATTCTAGTAGAGATGTTGAAACGTTTCAATTGGTTGGTTCCAGTAAATCCAGATTTAGGAGAGGATTATTGAAGTGAGCAATTCATCTATCTATCGAGTCGCTTTTATCGGCTGTGGGAAACGTGCGCATGAGCACGCCATCGGCATTAAAGCCGACAGCAGACTTGAGGTTGTTGCCTTATCGGATATCTCAGCAGCTTCTGCAGAAACATTGAGTACGGAATTTGGATTCCAAGCTAACATTTATACAGATCACAAGGAAATGCTTGCTAAGGAGAAGCCGGACGTCGTTCTGATTTGTCTTTGGACACCGCTTCATCTGCCCGTTTTCCGGGATTGTGCAGAAGCAGGCGCAAAGGCTGTTCTCTGCGAGAAGCCAATGTCGGCCACTTGGGGCGAGTGCCAGGAGATGAGCCGTATCGCGGAAGAGACAGGCTGTCAGCTGACATTCTCGTTGCAGCGCCGCTTTGCCAAAGGCAACCAAACGGTACGCCGACTCATTGGGGAAGGCCGTATCGGTCAAGTTATTCGCATGGATCTATATTCGCCGCCAAATTTACTGGACTGCGGTATTCATACATTCGATCAAGCAATCAGTTATATGAACGAGACATCGGCCAAATCGGCACTCGGCGCTGTTGATACAACGGAGATTTACAACTGGTTCAACGTACCGTCTGAGTGCGGCGCGTCTGGTCAGGTTGTTTTTGCCAATGGCGTTCAAGCAAACCTCTATTCTGGTGCCATCGATACATGGGAACCGGATGGCGACGTGTCGAAGATCTGGGCAGGTGTTCGCGTAATTGGCTCAGAAGGCTTCATCGAAGTGATGTGGGATGGCCAAATCGTCAGAGGCGTGAACTATGCTGATCCGTCTTGGAAACCGGAGATGGAGCTGTCTTCCATGTCAGATCAAATGATTGGATATGTCAGCCAGACGATCGACAGTCTGCAATCTGGTGAGGAGCCGGAAGCTTCGCATCGCAAGGCGCTTCGCGCTTCAGAAATTATTTTCGCCGTGTATGAGTCGGTACGCCGGAATGCGCGCGTCATGCTGCCGCTAGCCGATGTGACAGACAGCCCTTTCATTACCATGCTTGAGAACGGCCAATTTGCCAAATAGGAGCGTGTAATTGACGATGACTAGACCAAAGCTCGGATTAATCGGTATTGTTCATGAAGAAGCGAAGCAGGATTTCTGGGGTACGATGGAGCGTGTAGCTGCAATCGGCTATGAAGGCATTGAAGGCGGCTCAGAGCTGCTGAATGGGGATGTGAAGGCGAACGTTGCACGGTTCCACGGACTGGGACTTCAAATCGCAACGCACAGCGTGAACAAGGAACAGCTTCGCGATCAGAAGCTGCTGGATAATGTCATTCGTGAAGCCCATGCGCTGCAAACGAAAGATGTAACTTACTGGTGGGAAGTTGCCGAGTCACGGGATCAACTGCTGCTCGACGCTGAGCTGTATAATGCAGCAGGCGCGCGTTTCACTGCTGAAGGTCTGCGTTTCTGCTACCACAACCACGCGCATGAGTTCCAGAAGACATTCAATGGTCTGTACGCGCTCGATATTTTGGCAGAGCATACCGATCCGCGAAATCTGTACTTTAGACTCGATGTCGCTTGGATTACGCTTGGCGGCGCAGAGCCGGCGCATATCCTCCGCAAGATGGCAGGCCGTGTGCCAGCGATTCACTTGAAGGATGTCTACGGTACAGATGAGATTGGCAAATGGACGGCAGTCGGAACCGGTGTTGTACAGATAAAAGAATCCATCGAAGCAGCGCAAGAAATCGGTGGTGTCGAGTGGATGACAGTCGAGCAGGATCAGCTACGCAATTTGTCTGGTCTAGAAACGGCAACTGTGAGTTACTTGAATTTGAAAGAAAAAGGCTTGTTGTTGTAAGCTTCAGCTTTACCCAAAAACCCGCCAACAAATGGCGGGTTTTTAATTGTTCACACCATACCTACCGGTTATCAGTTAAGATAAAATTAATACCTGGTTTACATTTCGTTTAGATGGATTCGTTATGCTGAAGATGCGATGGAACTGCAGTGAAGGAGGCGTATGCCGTGAACCTGTTCAGGTGGAGATTCATAAGGACGCTTGGGCTTTTTGCGCTCGGAATCGGGATGTATCTATGGACTTTTACCTTAGGCGATCTGATCTTCGTCAAAATCATCTTGGCAGAGGCAGGATCCGTGATGCTCTTCTGTAGTATTTGGTTGATCTTGAATAGCTTCAATGACACGTCCACTATTGTGGTGATCAACGACGAGCTCGAAATGTAAGTGTTATTCGTCTATTCGATATATGGAGGCGGGAATTCCGATTCTGCGGGTGTCGGTTGTTAATTGTGAGGAGAAAAGGGCTATCCCGATGTCATTATTGATGACCTCTGGAATAGCCCTTCATTGTGTTTGCGCAGCGCTCACGACGGTTTGATTCAGAGGACGGAACTGATTTCAACTGATATCTCTCCTCGTAGTGGTCTACTTGCTCCATCTTCTCCGAAATAGTAATATACTTAATTAACAATGTGTAAGATAATAAACATTGTATGAATTAGATAATCGTCATAGTTCCACGACTAGGGAAGGAATTGGTTATGACTGAACCTACGAAGCCACGGACAGATCCACGAATAGTACGGACACGTCAGCTCCTCAAGGATGCGCTGATCGATCTGCTGCAGGAGATGGAAATGGAGAAAATATCCGTCAACAAAATCGCAGAGAAGGCGACCATTAATCGTGTCACATTCTATCTACATTACCGCGACATTCCCGATATGCTTGAGAAGATGGCGGACGATATGATTGAAGAAATTAAAGAAGCGATCGATAAATCGCTCGTCGAAAAACGGAGCGCGGAGGATGCGGATTCGCATAAGTTCATCAGCTTGCTCGAGCATATTGCGGCGAATAAGAAGTTTTACAAAGTGGTATTGGGTACGAGGCGAACGCCGATCTTTACGGAGCGGTTATTGAACATGTTAACGGAATCGGTAGCAGCTAGAGTGGATCAGGAAGGGCCGAATTCTTCCATTGCGAAGGCGGGCATTCAGAAGGATATCGCCATCTGGTACGGTTCCTCTGCCTTAATTGGCACGATCGTATCTTGGATCAGGCATGATATGCCGTATTCACCTGCCTATCTGGCGAGGCAGTTCACATTGCTGCGAACGCATCAGTTTATCGATCAACCCGCACAGGAGTAATGAAAATAGACAAAAAAAAGAGCAGCAGCGCTGCTCTTTGGCGTTCGTTCATTTAGGTTCAGAACTGTTAGATCTGAAAAGGAATGGCGGAGCCGACGGGATTCGAACCCGCGGTCTCCTGCGTGACAGGCAGGCATGTTGGGCCACTACACCACGGCTCCGCATTTCAAGCTGTGCTCTTAAGCACAGGATGTATCGTACCACGAATATGAAGATAGGTCAATGCTAGCGAACAAACACATAGTCCACTAGATTGCGAGATGAATAGCTTAATAGTAACAGGAATGAGAAAGTGGGAATTGGCATGAGAATCGATTTGGGCTGCGGAGCCCATAAATTCCACGACAGTTACGGAATCGACAGGATTGCGTATCCTGGGGTCGATCTTGTGCATGATTTCAATGAGCGGCTGCCGATGAAGGACCATTCGGTTTCTTTCGTCATGGCTTCGCATAGCTTGGAATATGCAGATAACTTGATGGAAGTGATGAAAGAGCTGTACCGCGTCTGCCGTCACAAAACGATAATCTGCATGGTGGTTCCTTATGCACATGTAAGCAATCATATGGTAAATCCTCAATTTAAGCAGCTATTCAATGAGCATTCACCACGCTATTGGACAACGAGTCCTGATCGTATTTTGAACGAGGATGAGTATATCATTTCACAAAATATGTCGTGGTCCGCACCTGAGATTGAAGCCGAGAATGAGCAGCCGCTGATAGATTTTCGTCTGATACGCATGGAGTTTTTTTATTTTCCAGCTTACAATAGCGGCTTCGATCAGCAGGAGCTGTCGCTGCTTCGGCAATCGCAGCTTAATGTAGCAAATCAGATGATGATGCATCTGCTCGTTGTGAAGCAGCCAATTACGCAAGCGGAGCTGCAGCAGATCAACGATTCGGAGAAATTCGAAGAGCCAGATGTGATTACAGAGCTTAGAGAGACAAGCGCGGCGAAGGAGAATAAGGAGCGGCTATTCTATCTGGATCATATGCAGCCGATTATACGCCAGCAAACGAAGAAGAAGGTTGATAAGAAGGTTGTTGCTAAGAAAACAAATGCAAAGAAAATGGATAACAAGAAAACAAATGCAAAGAAAAATGATCTAAAGAAAACAGATGCAAGGAATACGGATGCGTTGAATGAAGATATTTTGGATCCAGATACTATGAATATAGATAACTTGAATACAGAAACCGTGAATACAGATACCAAGCAGACAGATACCAAGAATAAGGATATCAAAGATACAGATAACAAGGATGCAGATATCAAGGATTCAGAAGTTATGAGATCGGCTGCTAAGAAAACAGATACCAAGTTAACAAATACCAAGATAACAGATATGAAGAAAACAGTTACAAAAAATACGGCTCGAGCGAAGACAATGCCGAAGCAGCAGTCGGCGCTCACAAGCAAGATAAATAACAACAAGAAAGCGGAAGCACCGCTGAAGAAGAAATCGCATCGATCGCTAAAAGCAAACAATACCCGGTCCGTCTAAGCGGACCGGGTATTTGTATTTAACGGCGTGCATCCGAGCGAGTTCGTATTCGTATCGTGCTGAAGTTATTATTCCCAAGAACGGCATTTCCGACGATCTGCACATTCGTGATCGTTAAAGTAAGCTTGCGTGGTCCATTGGACATCGTAAATCCAGCGGGCCGTGTGAAGACGGTGGGGGGACATGTCAGCCCTGGATTGACAACCGTCTCATAGGTTGTGTACGTTCCAGGAGTTACAATCGTGAAGCTGTAGTTGCCGCCGGCGTCCGTCTGCACAGGCGTACATGTGCCTCCTGCATGGCTGAACAACACGACAAATACATTCGGGATGCCAGACTCGCCAGGATTGAATACGCCATTATGGTTCAAATTATTAAATACGATGCCTGTTATCGTTGCTGCATATTCAGCAATCAAGGGGAATAGTCATGTCAGGTATGTTAAACTTCGGATGAATTGGACAGTATCTCACATGTTAACAGCTACAGGATTTTGTCACAGAAATTTACCGACTTTTAAATCACAACTAACTATCATATAATAGTATTTAATTAATAGCGCTGACCGACGAACGACTGGTTATGAACCGAGAAAAGTACGGCTGCAGGCACAGCTAGTTGATCAGCTTGGGCACATTTCGTAACGCGCCTACTTCTTTTCTTCAAAATATTAGCATGTAAGGGAAGGTAGAAATGAGTAACAGACAATCCAAAACAGACGTTATCTTAATTGGTGCTGGAATTATGAGTGCGACTCTAGGCGCCCTACTGAAAGAGCTTAATCCACAATGGGAAATTAAAGTGTTCGAGAAGCTTGCGAGTGCAGGCGAGGAAAGCTCCAACGAATGGAATAATGCGGGCACCGGTCATGCGGCTTTATGCGAATTAAACTATACAGACGAGAAGCCGGATGGATCCGTCGATATTACGAAAGCGATCAAGATTAATGAACAGTTCCAAGTCTCCAGACAGTTCTGGTCGTATCTGATTAAGAAAGATCTGATCAGCAATCCGGAAGAGTTTATTATGCCGATACCGCATATGAGCTTATGTCAAGGGACGAAGAACGTTAGCTTCCTGAAGAAGCGGTTCGAAGCGATGTCCAGCAATCCACTGTTCCAAGGCATGGAATACTCGGATGATCCGAAGAAGCTGGCAGAATGGATACCGCTCATTATGGAAGATCGCGATTCGAATGAACCGATCGCGGCAACTCGCATCGCTACAGGAACAGACGTAAACTTTGGCACTCTGACACGTGTTATGTTCGAGGCTTTGAAGAAGAAGAATGTAGAAATAAATTATAACCACATTGTGAATAATATGAAACGTACGCGTGATGGCGAGTGGGATTTGAAGGTTCGCAATATGGGAACTGGCGCGGTAGAACGCCACACAGCGAAGTTCGTCTTCATCGGCAGTGGCGGCGGAAGCTTGCATCTGCTTCAGAAATCCGGCATTCCAGAGGGTAAAGGGATCGGCGGCTTCCCGGTTAGTGGACTATTCATGGTCTGTACGAACCCGGAAGTGGTCGAACAGCATCATGCCAAAGTATACGGCAAGGCGCCGCTTGGTGCTCCGCCGATGTCCGTCCCGCATTTGGATACACGCTTCATTGATGGCAAGAAATCGCTGCTCTTCGGTCCGTTCGCAGGCTTCTCGCCGAAGTTCCTGAAGACGGGCTCGATGTTCGATTTGATCACGTCGGTGAAACCGAGCAATGTTGTTACGATGATGGCAGCCGGCGCGAAGAGTATGTCGCTCACGAAATATCTCATTCAGCAAGTTATGCTCTCCAAAGAGAAGCGTATGGAAGACCTTCGTGGTTTCATTCCGACCGCGAAGAGCGAAGATTGGGATCTTCTCGTAGCGGGTCAGCGTGTTCAAGTTATTAAGGATACAGAAGCAGGTGGCAAGGGTACGCTTCAATTCGGAACAGAAGTTGTTACTGACGCAGATGGTACTCTCGCGGCACTGCTCGGCGCATCGCCGGGTGCTTCAACAGCTGTTTCCGTTATGCTTGAAGTTTTGAACAGATGCTTCCCGCAAGAGATGAAAGCATGGGAACCGAAGATCAAAGAAATGATTCCTTCCTACGGAGTGTCTCTAGTGAAAAATCCGGAGCTTATCAATGAGATTCATTCCTCAACATCGGAGTTGCTCGGACTGAACCGTGAATTGGAAACTGTAGAGTAATATAGATAGTCTGACTGGCCCTCGTCCCCTTAAACACAGGACGAGGGCTTTTTCAATGCTACCATGCCATCAGCTCCATGAGCTTCGCGAAATAAGCAATTCCGTTCTCGTGAATCTGATCTCTTCCATAGGCATCCAAGAATAGATCATCATATTGGTCGGTTTTCAAATTATAATGCAGTGTCCATAGTCCCCAATACAGATCATGATGCCTGTCGCCGATTCCACCATCACCAAGATCAATAAAGCTTTGCAGCTCGAAGTCTTTCATTATGATATTAGGGAGACAGTAGTCTCCATGTGTAAGCGTATCGTTGGATGGAATGTACTTGATCGGATCGAGCACAGATAAATCTTTGTCTTTGCTTCTTGCGATGGATAAGAAGTCTTCCGTTTTATTCGAATAAGGGCAGCCATCCGTCGGCAGCGAATGGAGCTTGCGCAAATAATGACCGAATACCGTCGCCAACCGGTGCGGATCATTCAGATGAAGCGGCTCTGTACCGTCGTCACCGTTAATGGCTTCTGTCAGCAGGTAGTCATGTTGTTCGTCCGAATGATATGCGATTACTTTGGGAGCCAACTGATGGTCATGAATGAACGAGGTCATGGCTGCTTCTCGCTCTAATACTCCTCGTCGGTTGATCTTGAGGAAGGTATGGTTTGAATCCATTTTCTCTATAAAATAAGTTTTGGCATCCTCTGAGCAGCTGCTGTCGTAGAAGGAAGCTCCTTCTAAATACGGCTGCATGACAAGCGGCACGGATTCGATCTGGAATGAAACCGCTGTTCTTTTCATAATGAGTTCCTCCATTCTGTGAAACGACCGCATTCTCTATTGGAGAGTGCGGTCGTTCTATTACTCCGTTATGAATGGGTGCTCGTGCGCTGGATCGTCCTCACACTTTACTTTCCACACGCCGTCTGTAACGGCTAGCGTATACCGATGTCCGCGAAACTGGATATGCTTAAAGGTGCAGTCTCCCCAAGGCGGGAGGGAGAGCCTAACCTTCTGCTCTTCCAGGCTAGGCATGAAGCCGATGCCTCCCATCAACATCGCTGCAGCGGGCATGGCGCTCCAACCTTGCAAGTTAGACCCTTTCCCATAGACAGGTCCATAGTATTCAACAGGCGTTAGCCAGCCATTATCGAGCGAGACTTGGAACCAACGCGTGAGCGGGTAACGCCAGCCATCATCGTTGTTGCGAAGCTTTGCAAGCGCATAGATACCGTCCAAATACGGCCAATCGCTGCCGTTATGATAACGATAGGGAGCCATGCTTTTCTCAACCTGGTGATGAACAGCAAGGTAGAAGGGGAAGACGGTCATGACGCCCCAGTCGCCGTACTGCTGTTCGTTATTGTTTCGCGTCTCCAGCTTAGTCGTGAGGAGCTGCATGATTGCCGCAGTTTCGTCCGCCGAGCAGAGGTCGAATAAAGGGAGTAGCGCCAGTTCAATCGACGTATTCGACTCAACGAAGCCGCTAGTGTTCATGTAGTTGAAATAACCGTGCACTTGGAGCAGCTTCCTCAGACTGTTTCTCGAAGTCTCATATTCCGCAGCGTATCGCTCTGCACCAGCCTCATCGCCAGAAGCTCTGCATACCGCAGATACTGCATACAACGCCCGGCAATACAATGTCAGATCATAGGTTACATAGCCTTCGCGGTAAACATTATCCACCCAGTCGCGGCGATGGTCAGGCTTCAGTGCAAGCCCCGGATAATCCGCGGATGTGCGGCTGCTCAGATACGCAATCGCTTGCTCCATATGTACTTTCACGGTGCGGCCGTTCACTTGCTCCGAGAGCACGCCATAATCGTTCGTCCAGCTCAAGTAATCATGCACGATAAGCGCGAAGAACGATGGCGAGTCAAAGTGATCCGGCCAGAATGGTTCATACTTACCACTATCCTGATTGTAAATGACTGCGCTCGGGCACTGTCCATCTACGCCGATGCCGTGAGCGAGTGTAACAATTTGTCCGCGAACCCATTCGGGACGATAGGGGAGGCTAGCGAGCAGCGTCCAATAGCCGTCACGGAAGTACGTTCTTGGCGGGCTTTGATAGTCGATGCCGGCAAAATAACCCTTGAAGCTCTCTCCTAAATCTTTGTATGAGGAGAGAGAGGCGCTCAGACAATACCCGTACATCGCATTCAGCTCAGCGTCTTGAGATTCGAACGTCTCGCGAAGCCACTGATTCTCTTCGTCAACGACTGTTGCATGGTGCTGCCAATCCGCAATATCTGCTTCCGCCTGCGCAAGCGTATAACTGCCGCATGCTCCGCTGAGCAGCCAGACGAAACGCTTCTTCTCGCCGGGCTCTACGGATAAACGAACACGCAGCTGGAACCGGTTGTCTTCATGCTCAAAGCTAGTTAATGGATCATTTGCAGCAAAATAGACGGTGTAATCCTCCGCGAGCGAGTAGGTGAAGAGGCGCTCATCAGAAACGTGAAGTTGAGGTGTTAGCGTTGCCGTATGGCCTTCTGTGCGCAGCTTCTCCATATGATAGGAGGCGGTGTCAATCTCGAAGCCAAAATGCAAGTCAATCTGGACTGACGCTGCCTGCTCATTATGAAATTCATAGACCGCGAATAAGGCATTCTCGCTTAGGTGGCTAAACAGCTCCGCCGCAACTTGGACCTTAGCGTGATCATCATATTCGATGCGCTGCTTCTTCCCACAGCATGAGACAATTTTGCGCTGCGAGAGTGGTGCAGGCTTACCATTGACGGTCCAGCCGGTATACCAGGAACCATCCTTCAGTACCTTCCACCTGCCTGCGACCGAATAGCGGTGGACTCCGCCGACACCGTCGAATTGAGCCATCAGTCGATTGTTGGCAATGTCATACATAACAGGGGCACAGCTATCTCCTTCTGAACGGGTACCGCCCCACATAGGCGAATGCTTCATCGCAAGATCAACCGCCTTTCTATTCTATAGATTAGTCCCTCTTAACTGCTTCTCTCTTCTGCCGTATTGACGTAAGTACCATACAGTGATTAGCAAAATAATAAACGGCAAGCCCCCGATCAAGAAGCGGAAGCCGTTAATCGCGCTGTCTGGCTGCGATGCGGCATTCTCGTCAAAGCCGCTGGTCGCGAAGAAGATGCCCATAATGGCGTATTGAATCGACATGCCGATACGGATGATGAAGCCGTTGATGCCGTAATACATCCCTTCGCGGCGACGTCCCGAGCGCTCTGCGTCATAGTCAATAACGTCCGAGATCAAGACGTGCAGAGATAACATGAAGCCGGAGACAGGAATGCCTAGAAGTGCGCCAATGACAATAACGGCAGACGGTGAATGCGCGAACAGAAAGCCGAGTGAGATGATGGCGTATAGAATGGAAGAGAGAATTGCAGCTTTCACTGTCGCGATACGGAGGCCGTTCTTCGCCCAGATGAACGACATCGGGATGGCCACAATGAAGACAGCCCCCAGGAATATCGAGTTCTGCGTTGCTGTCAGCTCCACGACATACTTGGTGTAGAAAGCAGTCAGTGAGACGAACATCGTCGTTGTTAGCTGGATGAGCAAATTCGCAACAACGTAGGACGTAAATAGTTTATTTTTGAGCGTGGTGATGGCTGCTTCCTTGAACCGGAGCGGATTCTCAGCGTATGTCGGATTCTCGAAGGATCCGTAAAGTGAAGCATAGAGTGTAATAATACCGATCAAAGCAAATATTCCTGCGGTTAAGCTCCAGCCGAGCGATAATCCGAGCGATTTTGCAAGCGCAATCCCGAAGATCATGCCGATAATGCTGAACATTTGCTGATAGGCAGACACTTGATAGCGGTCTTTCTTTGACTGATACATCTCTGGGAACAATGCGCCTGTGTTAAGACCGATGAATGAGTAGAGTAGATCAAAGATTAACGTAATTGCGAAAAAATAGACAAGCAGCATCGTCGAATCAACCGCTGGCGGACTGAAGAGGAAGTAGAAGACAACGCCGAACGGGAGACTGCCGAATAAGATATATGGAATCCGTCTGCCGAAGCGGCTGCGCGTGCGGTCGCTGACATGGCCTGCCAGTAGATTGAAGAGCGCGTTCAAGATACCGTAGACGATCATGCCGATAGAAATGGAAGTGCCGGAGACATGGAGTACGTCTACGTAGTAATAGACGGCGACAGCGCTGAAAGCTTGCCAGAGGACGCTTAGTCCAATCTGGTTCAGTGAGTAAGCTAGCTTCTTGGAAGTGGATGCCATAGCTGAAATGCCTCCTAAGTAGGGTGGATGACTGGTTTGAATTTAGCTGTACAAAGCTGCCGGGAAGAAGTGCAGCTGCTGGCTCGCGAGCACCTTGAACGCTTCTGCGAAACCTGCTTGATCAAGGTTCAGCTTTCTGTGGAGCTGCGAAGCTTGATACTCGAAATACATACGGAGCATGGGCCATTCCTCATTATCAAACTGGCTCTTGTGCGCAAGAATCGAAGCCAGCTTGGTCTCCCAATGCGTAGTAATGTCAATAAACGTATTCGGATGCGAGGTCGCATAGAAAGCGATTTGCGGAACCGCATGCGGCTCACCTTCAGGGAAGCGAACCTTGTTCGCAGCGAACAGCATTGCTGTTGCGACTGCTTTGCCAGTTTTGATATGATCCGGATGGGCCTCGTACGGCATCCACGGATCAACTGTCATCAGCATGTCCGGCTTTTCTGCGCGAATAATTGGGATCAGCTGCTTCAGAAGATCATCTTCGGAGTAGTCACCCATATCATGGAAGCCAAGATCAATCTGCTTCGATACACCAAGCAATTGGCCAGCTGCTTGCTTCTCGTACTCTCGAATGCGGACAATCTCTTCAGTGGTGGGGGCTCCTGTCGAGCCGCTTGCACTGCCGTCCGTGACGGTGATGTAAACGATTTCACAACCTCGCAGCGCAAGTGCACGCAGCGTGCCTGCGGCGCCAACCTCATTATCATCAGGATGCGGCTGAACGCAGATGATTTTCTTGACGTCCAGTAAGTCTGGTAAGCCTAATAACTGTTTAATATCCATTGTTATAACCTCCAATACGACACATTTTAACATAATCCGACGCGAACAAACATGTGATTTTTTAGTTTGTATCGCAACATGTAGGATCTCCTTTGCGTACAATTAGGCAGAGGTGATAGCATGTTTAATCCGAAGGCTAACTTCTACTAGCTGTGTCGTAAGTCTGGCTTGAACGATGAGCCAAAAGCTAACCCGGCGCAGCGGGGATGTAGTTGTTTTCGAAGCAAAAGCAAAAGCAAAAGCTGAAAGATCCAAGAAGAGAGAAGCTCAGAGATTTCCGCAAGGGGATCAAGTGCGTGCATTACCGTAAAGAGTGCACTTCCGCCAGAAGAAGTGATTATCGCAAGTACAGAACACAGATGAAGTGTCTCATGAGCAAAGAGCGATATGAGTTATTGCATGGGTATCAACGGACTGGTGGAAGGATTACTTGGTAGTTAATAGGATATTCGAAAGGAACGGCAGCCTGGAGAGGGCTGTCGTTTTTTGTGTAGAACTGGAAATGATCCTGAGTCGTTCTGGGTCACTTTAGGGGAGGCTTTTCTATCTGGAACAAGTTAGGATACATGCAGAACACTGGGATTTAACCGTAGTAACTACCAGAACGATTATAATAGAAGTCGCCCAATGGCGGCTTCTTTTTTTCATCAAATCCAATGACAATTTCCAGAAAGTAGTGGTAATATATGGTGAATTGGTCGCGTTTACAATAGAGATAGAGAAGAGGGGGCATCTATGTTTCAAGCGTATTGGTATATGACGAAGCTAAGAGTGTTGACTGGACTCGCTTATCGGTTTGAAGTTTTCGCGTCTGTCGGCACGAACCTCATCCTAATGGTGGCGTCCGTCTTCCTATGGAAAGCTGCCTACAGCGGGGGTTCAGGTGGTAGCGCCGGAATGACCTTGCATGACCTGGTTACATACACCATCGTATCGATTCTGTTGGCATCACTGTTCGTCACTGACGTTCAGGACACGATCTATTACAAGATTCGCGAGGGCAAAATTGTCACGGATTTCTACCGGCCTGTTCCGCTGCTAGCCTGTTACCTCGCAGAAGACATCGGGGCGATGCTAAGCTCCTTATTGAATAAGGTGCTGCCTCTGTTTATAGTGGCATCTCTCTTGTTCGGTATGCCTCTGCCGTCAACTGCAATCGGGATGCTGTTGTTCTTCCCAAGCTGTCTGTTAAGCTATGCCATACTCTGGCTGCTGAGCGCACTTGTCGGCTTGGTCGCTTTCTGGGTGATGGAGCTTGGCAACATGGGGAATGTCAAAGACGCCATCGTTCGCATCCTCTCGGGCAGTCTTGTTCCTCTATGGCTCTTCCCACAATCTGTTCAAACCATATCCGCATACTTGCCATTTCAATACACGTACCAAACACCGCTTGGTATCTATATCGGAGCGACCGGACCGGTTGAAGCATTGCGAGCAATGGTGATTCAAGGTGTATGGATCGCCATTCTATTTGCCTTACTCGCGCTCTTCTGGCGCCACACCAAATCCAAAACACTAATCCAAGGAGGGTGACGATTAGATGGCGACGATCCGTCACTATTATTCAGTTGCAGCTTGCTTCGCCCGGCTTGCGATTCAGCGTCAGCTCGAATATCCGCTGTTTCTGTTCAGTTGGTTGCTCATGATTCCAATCCAATATTTCTCGGGCATCTGGGTGCTGAAGATTATTGTCGACAGGTTCCAGCCGCTCAATGGATGGGATTTTCCAGAGCTTGCTTTCATCTATGGACTAGGATTGTTGAGTCACGGCATTAATGTCGTACTGTTTATCAATACATGGCATATGGACGGCATGGTCATTGACGGTGCATTCGACCGACTGCTGCTTAGGCCGATGAATGTGTTCTTCCAGCTCATCGCAAGTTATTTCAACTTTATTGGACTTATTGACCTCATTCCTGGCGTACTGATCTTTGCTTATGGCTGCCATCTTGTTGGCTTCGAGTGGACGATTATGAATATTATCAAAATCATCCTTGTTATCATCGGCGGTGTTCTCATCCGTGCGGCGTTGTTCATCACACTCGGTACGATCGCGTTCTGGACGAAGAGAAACGCATCTATGGTAGGCTTCGCGCTCTCGATGCTGGAGAGAGGAACGATGTACCCGCTGAGTATTTTTCCGAATTTGATCCAGCTATTGTTCACCTTTCTTATTCCGATCGGTTTCATTACGTTCTATCCTGCGATTGAGTTTCTTGGGAAATCAGGGGAATTCGGGCTGCCCGTGCGTATCGCGCTATGGACGCCGATTATTGGCATTCTCTGTTTCTGGTTGTCTCAACGGATGTTTAAGTTCGGGCTTAAAAATTACGAGAGTGCAGGTTCATAAGCGGGAGGTGTGCAGCGATGCCAGTTATTGAAGTTACAGATTTGGTTAAAGAATATGTCATTGTCAAGAAAGAGCGGGGACTTCGCGGAGCACTCAAAGGGCTCTTCTTTCCCGAAAAAACAAATGTGCGCGGCGTGGACGGCATCAGCTTCTCCATCGAACGCGGTGAAATAGTTGGCTATATCGGACCGAACGGCGCTGGTAAAAGCACGACGATCAAGATGCTTACCGGCATTCTGCATCCGACAGAAGGCACGATTCGCGTATGCGGCGTCTCTCCTCAAGCAGACCGGAAGGCAGTTGTTCGCAAGCTGGGGGTAGTCTTCGGACAGCGGACACAGCTGTACTGGGATTTGCGCCTCGGAGAGTCGTTCGAGCTGCTCAAACGAATCTACCAGATTGATGATCAAACCTATGAGGACAATATGAAGGTGCTTACCGAAGTGCTTCGTCTGGATCAATTCATAGACACGCCTGTCCGGCAGCTATCGCTTGGTCAGCGGATGCGCGGTGATTTGGCTGCCGCGATGCTTCACTCGCCGGATGTTCTATTTCTGGATGAACCGACGATCGGTCTTGATGCGGAAGCGAAACGCTCGATTCGCGGTTTTATTCAAGAAATGAATCGTAAGCGAGGCATCACCGTTATTCTGACAACGCATGATCTGGATGATGTTGAAGAGCTGTGCAGCAGGCTTATTATCGTCAACCACGGTAAAGTCGTCGAGGATGGACCGATTGATGAGCTGATCGGCAAGCTGACGCCGAAGCGGCTGCTCGTCGTCGATCTCCAGCGCCCGTGCGCAGATGTTGAACATCCATTCGCGCAAATTATTAAGCAGGACGGACTGCGGCTCTGGTATCAATTCGAGAAAGCTAGCATTACAGCTGCTGAATTAATCGCCGACTTATCGCAGAAGCTGCCAATTCAGGATCTTAGCGTTCAAGAGCCGGATATAGAGGATGCGATTCGGGAAGTGTACGCAACTACTTAAGGGATGAGGGGGCGGATCAAAATGGGAATCGTATCCGATCAGAAAGGGTTACCGATTTCATTGCGATTCAGGAACATGAGCTCGAAAGCTTCGATTTCGATGCGCCATTCACGCATGCCTTAATGGTAGTAAGCTATGAAAGTAAGTATTTAATGATGTTTAATAAATGGAGTAGAAGCTGGGAGCTGCCAGGTGGAGTCATCGAATCTGGCGAGTCAGCACGTGAGTGCGCGATTCGTGAACTGTACGAAGAGACGAATCAAATTGCAGCAGATGTCGCTTTAATGGGCTTGATGAAATTTGATCTGCAGCCGAGCTTTCACGGACCGGAACGTACGGAGTACGGCGCCTTATACTATGCAAAGCTAGATGTGGTGAGAGACTTCGTGGAGAACGATGAAGCAGCAAAGATCATTTGGTGGAATGGGATTACTGATATTGGGGACATCGCAATCATTGATCGCAAACTAATTGAATTTGTTTGATTTATTTAATGACGTTAATTATAACGAGGTGACTTGTTGGTTTTTCGACTTCCTATTTGTTTAATCACATTAATTACTGTTCTTTGCAGCTGCTCCAACGTTGAAATGCAGAAGCTAAACTTTCCAAGCGCGCATGTCGATTATTTCAAGAGCTTTGAATCAGGTTACGACCTTGGTGAAGCGGTCGGACCATACAACGATGTGATTGGTTATGTTCTAGAATGTGAGGGCAAGGTTATCGGGGGCTATCTGACGCTACAAACAGAGACCTTAAATGGGGATATATATAACATAACGAAGGGGCCCTCTGTTCCGATTGTGAATCGGAAGGATGTATTGACGGGCGGCTCATAGTGTAAACCCGCATAGTTTGCGGATTAGAGTGTCGAGAGAGAAGTCATTGGGACTTCCTCTCGACACTTTCTTTGTGTAGCTTTCTACTCTCGCGAGCGCTCGTGGACACAATTAGAAGCTTCCGGGCACACTTGGACGATAGCAAAGGCTAACGGACTACAGAAGCGTTATTTGGTCGAAATGACTCGATTATTAATTGTAACGGGTCCAAGGCATTGACGTGAAAGCGAGCATCAAGCGAGAGCCAGAAGTCAGCCGTGATCGGGATATCGCAACTAACCCAATCTCCTCGCGTCTAACTTAGCAAAAGAGTTCATCAGGAGTGGGGTAATTCAATGGGATTCAAAACGATTGCTATATCAGGAGCTGTGCTTGGCACTTTGCTAATTGGGGCTGGATCTGCAGCAGCAGCAGCAGCATCGTCGGTGAAAGAACAACAGTTTGCTGACTTAACGAACGCGAAATGGGCAGAGGACGGCATTCATTATATGGCGCACCGCGGGACGGTGGCGGGGTATGGAAACGGCACCTTTAAGCCAGAAGGGCTTGTTACTCGTGCACAAGCAGTCACGTTCTTGGTGCGGGAGCTTTATCCGGACAAGATGGCGAAAGCGGGTCAGACTTACAAGGATGTTCCGCGGACTCATCCGTTCTATATAGAAATCGCGGTCGCCGCTGAGATGGGGCTGGCAGGCGGATTCCCGGACGGTTCGTTTCATCCGGACGATCCAATTAGCCGCGCAGAAACGGCAGCGATCCTATCCCGGGCTTATCAGCTGAAGAGCGGAACGCAGCAGGTCAGCCTCTCGGATACGATAACGCATTGGGCGGCTGCGCCAATTGCGATTATGAGCTCGAACGGTCTGATAGGAGGGTATGCCGATCAAACGTATCGGCCAGATCGTCCGGTCACGCGAGCGGAGTATGCTGTATTCATGGCGAGAGTCATTCGTTTCGAGCGGGCAGCTGCTATTCATTCTCATGATTGGGACAAGCTCATCTCTTATATGACTGTTAGTGAGCAAGTAGGCCAAATGCTAATGCCGGACATCCGGCAGTGGAACGGTCAAGTGACGACCACCGTGAACGAAGGCATCAGGGATCAGCTGCATAATCAGGATTTGGGGGGACTTATCGTATTCGACAAGAACATTGTCGATGCGAAACAGCTGACGACCTTAACGCATGATCTGCAAGCTGAAGCAGGCGATATCCCACTGTTTCTGAGCACCGATCAAGAAGGTGGAGTCATCGAGCGTATTCCTGGCGGAACGAATTTGCCTGGGCAAATGGCGCTAGGAGCAACTGGCGATGCAAAGCTCGCGGAAGCCGCAGGCAAGCTGACCGGCGAGGAGCTGAAAGCGCTCGGACTGCAGTTGAATTTTGCGCCTGATCTGGATATTAACAGCAACCCGGATAATCCAATTATCGGAATACGCTCGTTCGGTGTAGCTCCAGACTTGGTGACGCGTCTCGGTTTGTCTACGATGAAGGGGCTCAAGGAATCAGACGTTATTGCAGCGGTGAAGCATTTTCCAGGTCATGGTGATACGGCGGTCGATTCCCATCTTGGCCTACCAGTGCTGAATTACGACCGCGAGCGGCTCGATGCGGTGGAGCTGAAGCCATTCCGCGCAGCGATTGACAGCGGCGTCGAGATGATTATGACCGCGCATATCGCGTTTCCAGCAGTCGATAACGAGCGTGTAACTTCACTGAAGGATGGCAGCAGCATACCGCTCCCAGCGACTTTGTCGAAGAAGGTGCTTACAGGCATGCTTCGTGGTGAGCTGGGCTATAAAGGCGTCATCATCTCCGATGCTTTCACGATGAACGCCATTGCTGAGCATTTTGGAGAAAATAAATCGGTTGAACGCGCGGTCGCTGCCGGTGTAGATATCATTCTCATGCCACAAAATATCGAAGGGGCACATCAGACGCTAGTAGAAGCGGTGAAGAGCGGCAGGTTATCGGCTTCGTCAATTCACGCTTCGGTTAAACGAATTCTGGAGCTCAAGTCAAAGTATGGGTTGTTCGACCAAAGTGAGAGCCTTACTTCACAGCTCGCAGCACTGAAGACCGTAATCGGTTCCCCAGAGCACCGAACTGTTGAGCGCGAAATCGCGGCCCGGGCAGTCACCTTGCTTGTCGGTCGTGATAAAGTTCATCCGGATCTCATTCATCCTGGAGATCGGGTGGTCATTGCTGCTGCCGATGAAGGGCAGGCGAATCAGCTAAAGGAACAGCTCCTATACGTGGCTTCATCGCTAGAGTTGCAGGTTGATACGGTCTTGATTAAGCCGGGGCAGGCGTCTGAAGCGCTTCAGCTACTTGCGAAGGCAGATTATGTCATCACTGCATCCTATCAATTCCGCAATGTTGCTAGCGAATTCAATTGGAGCGATACACAGACGATCATAAATGAGTTGAACGGGCAGAAGAAGCGGTACACATTATTGTCTCTCGGAAATCCCTACGAGCTTCTGTACGTGCACAATGTACAATCCTCTTTGGCCGTGTACGGCAAGCAAGAGCCGAATACAGCGGCTGCGATTCGTGTTCTGATCGGTCAGAAGGAAGCGCTCGGAACACTGCCAGTCAAGTTAGAGCCATAACGTAGTCAACAAGCACGCCTATACGAATAGGTGTGCTTGATTATTTTTACGAAGAGTTGGACAAAATGTGCTCTGACTAGCTCGCTCTACGTACTATTTTCATAGATTACAATAGAAGGGGGAGGGATGTGCAGGTATGGCGAAAGTCGGAGTTGTTATGCCCGTTTATTATCAGGATGAAGCTTTTATCCGTTTGGCGATTCAATCCGTCCGTCATCAAAGCTATCGCGAATTTACCTTCCTGATTGTAATCGACGGGGCGCCGGAGCTTCTGCCGCTCATTCAGGAATGTACGTATGGGGATCCGAGAGTGACTATCGTATCTTATCCGGTCAATCAGGGTGTTGCGTTCGCGCTTAATTATGGCTTCGAAATCTTGATGGACCAAGGTTATGACTATTTGACATGGGTATCGACGGACAATGTGTATTATCCTTATTTTCTAGGTACGTTGGTTTACGAAATGGATCAAGCGAGTCCTAACGTGGGCATCGTCTATAGCAGCTTTAACCAAATCTTCGAGAACGGCACGAATGCGCATACACCTGAGTTTCTTCAAACATTACGGGACTGGCAAAATCGCCCGAAAGAAGCGCTGCTTGACGGTTGTATTATCGGCCCTTCCTTCATCCACCGGACGGAATATTGTCGGAAGTTAGACGGTTATCGGATGCGGTACATCCAAGATTATGATTATTGGCTGCGTATGACGGATTACTGTGATATCAAATATGTGGCCATTGAGCTGATGGATTACCGAATCAATTCGCCATTCAGCTTATCTACGCACATCGCGAATGAGTCGTCCAAGTACCGAATGTGCTGGAATGAGGTGCATCATTCGCATTTTGAGACTCGAATGAGGCGAGGGATGCCTCTCTTATACAGCGCTTTGTTCGTCGTGAAGCCGAATGAGGTGGAGAAAGCGAGGGTTGCACTCGGTAATATTATTGATCAATACGAGACGAACTGCGAGATCCTTATCGTAAGTTTAACGACGCAGAAGGAGGTCGAAGCTATTATCGAGTCTTATCAAGATCCGCGCGTGCGAGTCTTGTATTATGTGAAACATACGATCAGTTATGCGCTGCATAAAGCGCTGGCTAGAGCAAGGGGAGATTGGTGCATGATCTTCGACAGCCAGTATGCGCCAGCTGAGAAAAGCTTCGTGCGGACAATCAAAGAATCGGGGCTGATGGACCCGAACGTAACCTCCGCGATATCATGGTATAACGGTGAAGTTACCTCATCGAAGGCTGTGCACTATCTTTACCAGACGATGACGGTACGCTCTCGGATGCAGGCATTCGTACTAGGGGCATTGAAATAAGTGTGAGATAAGTGATCAATATGTGACTTCTTAGAGAGCCTAATAGAGGCTCTTTTTCTTTTTTAGGAAGGAAAGCTGTTGCTTCTGGAGAACTCTTCCAGTACGGAAAGGGGGATGAGTATGAATAAATGGTACGGAGCGGCTGGCGTGTGTATGAATGAGCAGGGGCAGCTATTGATGGTGCTGCAAGGCAAGCGGGAGGAAGAGAAGTCATGGTCGGTGCCATCTGGCGGGATGGAGAAAGGCGAAACGCTGGAAGATTGCTGCATACGCGAGGTGTATGAAGAGACCGGCTATCGGTGCGAGATTAAGCAGATGCTCCGAGTGAAAGAAGGCGGATTCGAAGAGTCAGCGTTCCAAGTGACGTATTACGAGATCGAAGTGACAGCAGGAAGTCCAACCATTCATGATCCTGATGGGCTCATTCATGCTATTTCGTGGCATAGCGCGGACATGATTCGCGAGCTGCAATTGTCTTTCGAAGAGGATCGGTCATTTCTATTAGAATATATTTCGAAGAAGATATAGGTTACTTATTTTAAGAAAGAACTCGTCTAAACTTGTCCTAAGCTGCATATTGTACGAGTGATTCATTATCCATGAAACGAAAGAGGGGCTTATCTTAATGAGAACAAAGTCGGTCCAGCCTTCGAGAGAGGATATTCTCGCACACTATAAGGAGAAAGGCTTCGCGGTCATTCCGAACGCACTTTCTGCGGAGGAACTTGATTATTTGAATCAGTTGGTGGAAGCTTCCTTACAGCAGCATCCGGACCAGTGGCATCAGCCCCAATCCGGTGCAGTTGGCACGGTGAGTTTGCTTCAGACGCATCCGCTGGACATGGATCGCTTCATCCGTCATCCGGTTACGTTTCCGCTCGTACAAGAGGTTTTACTTGGCGAGGCTCGGTTTGCCCAGTTTGATTTTCGCGATGTATCTCCTGACCTTGCAAGCAGCAGCGAGATGCATTTTCACCGAGACATTAGCTATTATGGGACGATGGGCGGGAAGATCTATGATCCAGACAATCCCTACATCAGCACGTATACATGCGTCATCTATTATCTGTCGGATGTCCACGACTGCTGCCCGGCGTTCTGCCTCGTGCCAAACAGCCACACGTATGATTCTCTTGATGATGCGAAAGCGAAGCTTGGTAATGCTTACGAGGAAATTCCGATTCGGGGGCAAGCTGGCACAGCCGTATTGTATAACATTACAACCTATCACACACGCAAAGGCGGAAGGGAAGGCTGCACCCATGGCCGGCGCACGATGCATAATTACCATTCGCGAGCATCAAGCTATCCGCTGACGAACTGGGCAACAGTGCCTGAAGTGCTTGCACTAAGCGACGATCATGAGACTCGCTTATTCTACTCGCAGTGGACGCCGAACCAAATTAAGTTCGCGAGAGAGAATTACACGCAGCCGATTCCGTCCTATTATCCTGTGCAGATGATTAAATAGGTGTTAGAATGAGAAAGGCCGCTGATTGGAGCGGCCTTTTTATTATTTAAGCATATAAAATTAAATCTTAACCGCAGCGATTAAGAGGAACATCGGCCTTCGAACTTCTTCATGCCAAGCAGCGTTGCTCTCTAGCATCTCCTTCGTTGGCCTGAGCTCAGACTGTTTCGTCAGGCTGAATCCAGCTGCCAGCAATCCGTTGATATATGTTGCAACTGTGCGGTGGTACTTGATGACATCGTCGTTTAGAAAGCTCGCTTCACGAGCACCCTCAGCATGATAATTATCCACCGGCCAGTGCAGCTTCTCGCCTTGAGGACCGTAATGCCAATCTTGCGCTGCGAGTGCAGTGAAGATCGGATGCTCCACGGAGAATACGAAGCTTCCGCCAGGAACAAGCATGTCGTACGCGCTCCGGCAGATTGCGTCATAATCCTCAACATAATGAAGGGCGAGAGAGCTGAGTATGACATCGAAAGTCGCGCCTGGCAAATCGATATCTTCAATGGCCATTTGTCGATATTCGATCTGCTGGTCATTCGTCATCTCTTTGGCGCGTTCCAGCATGTTCGCGGAAAGTTCGATCCCAAGCACGGAGCTTGCTTGCTGCTCGCGAGCATACCGGCAATGCCAGCCAAATCCACAGCCTAGATCAAGCACCCTCACGCCCCGAAGATCCGGGAGCATTGCGCGAAAAGTACTCCATTCTCCAGCAGCTTCCAAGCCTCCGATCGAGCGGGGCATCTGACTGTATTTGGCGAAAAAGCTGGAATCATCATATTTATTCTGTTTCATATTGGTGGCAGACCTCCTAAGCAATAAGGTATAGTCTATCAGTAATTGAATGGGCTGAGCAATCTAATTAACGATTGACTTGGAGTTAACTCCAGAGGTTACACTACGTTTATACCATCAAAGATCGTAGAGAAACGAGGAGGAAGCTGCACATGTTAATTGCTGAAGTGAGCGAGAAGTTTGAGCTATCTCAGGATACGCTCCGCTATTATGAACGCATCGGACTCATCCCACCTGTAAATCGGAATAAGAGCGGAATCCGGGATTATACGCAGGAGGATTGCAACTGGATTGATTTTATTAAATGTATGCGGCAAAGTGCGGGGCTTCCGGTTGAAACGTTGATTGAGTATGTGGCATTATTCCAGAAAGGCGATGACACGCTGCATACCAGGAAGGACCTTCTGATTGATCAACGCGAGAAGCTTGCAGCCAAGCTCGAAGAGATGACGGGCACGCTAACACGCCTCGATGATAAAATCGCAAGATATGATCAGACAATTCTGAGAAAAGAAAACACGCTCCGAGTCCAGCAAAAGCAGGAATCAACAAGCCGCTGAAATGCGGCTTGTTGTGCTAGCTGTCCATGTTTTTGACACTCACACGTACGTCAAATTTCAGTCGTGGATAGATTCCGTTCCACTCTTCAGTCTCCTTCGCATGATGGAATTTCCTTGCACGATAGCGCAAGCCGAAGCCAAGCGGGTCGACGCCTTCATCTCTCATCTTGATCAGAAGCTTGCGAACCTGCGATTCGATCTGTGCCTTCGTTTCCTTCATAATTGGCAGCTTCACTTCCTCCGTTACAGCTTCTGCGTTGCCCAATCTCTCGATTAAAGTTCCTCGCAGCTTGATGTCTACAATGGCTGTAGCGCCACCGTTCCCAATGGCTAACTGATAGGACGACGTCCCTTTCTCCGTAGTTATGGAATAAGAGCCATTCTTCGTCTTCAGTGCAAAAGTATCATCGCGGAAGCCCGTAGTCATGAGCTTAAGCAGCTTCGATTCGTCGGAAGTGAGCTCCAGCTTATACTGCTTCTTGTGAAAGAGAGCAATGCGGTCAACATGCAAATTTCCTCGTTCATACTCCATAACCGGCAGCGTCAGATCGAGTCCCGGCGTCAATATCCGGCGGCTCGCATCATAGAGAGGAACCGCATACACGTAAGGCGATTGCGTACGGCTTCGTTCGAATGAGTAGAACAGATAGCTGCTCGCTACCGCTTCTTCCTTGGGCTTGAATTTCAGCAGCTCATACGCACTTGGTTTGCCGATACCCATATAGGCGATTTTCTGGATATCCGCACGTTTCATGAAATATTCGACTGGTTGGGAGATGTCATCCTTCACGATGGCCTCGCCGAACATGAGTGCCTTCACATGACCATACTCCAGCTTCTTGTCGCTCATAGATCGCAGCTTATCGAGCCCTTCTGAGATCGAATTACAATTGACATGCAACAGTACGAAATCACTGCCAATCGACTCTGGATCACCTTTTGCCAAAGAAATCTTGATCGTCAAATTATATTTGCTGCCAGCGGCCTTCGGTGGATCAAGCCCGATTGAAGTTACAAAAGCACGCCGGTCAATATCTTCAAACGCGCAGCCGCAGAGCAGAAACAGCATCAGCAGTACCAATGACAAACTACAGACTGCTATTCGTCTAATGCTGCCTTTCCGCGCTGTGCACACCATACGAGAACACCGATCATGGCGAGGTCGAAGGCCAAGTTGATGTTCAGAAACAAGCTGATGCTGTGCCGAATCGCAGCGGCATCTATAAACTTCCATAGCATGTACGATACGACTAGCAATAGTGTGAACGAGATCCATTGGTGCTTTCCACCGTCCATCTGAAATGCGAATTTGAGAAATTGCAGTGACGAGTGCCAGCAGATGATGACGAACATGAGGGACACACCGATTTGCATCATGAGGAAGACGACGATAAATCGCTCAATGAAGAAATACGGCAGCTTCATGCTGTTCATCGTCGTGAACCATACATTATCATCGCCCTTGATCCCGCCAAGTCCTAAATATCCGATGGGGATGAAATAGTAAGCAAGTATTAGCAGAAGCCCAATGGATACAACAACAAGATGCCATTTCTTCGGCTTGCTTCGCTTAAGGTGCTCATTAAACACGATGCGCGCCATATAGCCATTGAACAGAAACGCTCCGGCAGCAAGCATGGGATAGCTCGGCCAACTGCGGATGTAAGTAGCTGCTTCTAGGATGAAGTCGATTCGGATGTTGGGGTCGAGCGTGAAGACCAGGATGAGAATCGCGAGAACTGGGATGGAGAACACAACGACAATTTCTAACATGAAGAGCGTGCTCTTCGAATCCATTAACGAGGAGAAGCCGGCAAGCAGAAGAAATACCATAAACAGAGAGCCCGCTGAAAGCTCGGGACTTATATATTTATGAGCAATCTGTGCAAAAGAAATCAGGTAGATGAATCCGATCCAGTAGGATAGGATGAGGGAGCAGACGAACAGAAGCTTTTGTAATATAGGCGTTATTGCGCCTTTCATAATCTTCGAGATGGATTGACCTTGGAACCGATTCAGCTGCATCTCGAACACGAGGATCATTATGCCAGCTAAGAGTAGAGCGGCAAGCAGACTGATCAAGCTGCTCTTGTAGCGGCCTGCATAAATGAGAGTTGGTGTGAATTCGATCATGCTGACGATAAAGTTCAGATACATAAGAAAGTAGTAGTAGCGGCTTTGAAGCATGGCAATCACCCGAGTTAGTTAAAGTTGTTATAGAAGCTTCATATATGGCTTGCCCAAGCTCTTCAGGCTGCATAAATAGGCGACAAGCGCGAGTAATCCGACCACAACACCGATCGTGCCTAGGAAACTGGCGAGAATAATGAGCGGGTAACGAATAATTCGGATTGCTTGGTGCATGGCATTGACAGGGACTACGAAGTTAGAGATTGCAACCGCGGAGATGACGATGATCATCACATCCGCGACAAGTCCAGCCGACGTAGCCGCTTGTCCCAAGATTAGACCGCCAACCGTCGTTGCGGTGGGGCTGATCGTCTTCGGCAGACGGATACTCGCTTCAATCAGAAATTCCGTCATGATGAGCATGAACATGATCTCAATATACGAGGGGAACGGTACGGACATTCTGCTTCCCGCAACGAGCAGTGCAAACTGAACTTTGAGCAAGTCCGGGGAATAGGAGATGATCGAAATATATAAAGCTGGGAGCACCAGCGTAATCATGAGCGCGATATAGCGGATGGACACCAGAAATTGACCGATGATCGGCATCTGGACCGGGTCATCCATCGATTTGAAGAAATCAAAAAAGGTCACCGGGCCAATTAATGCCCACGACGACCCCTCCAATAGAAGGATGATTTTGCCCTCAGATAAGCTCTTCACCACACGGTCAGGACGCTCAGTCGTCAGGAAGAGCGGAAACAGGTTCAGCTTGTTTTGGATAAGGCACTTCTGCAGCTGTCCGGCGGATTGCACAATATCCACTTGGACCTTCGCAACCTTCTCCTTGAACAAAGCAAGATCGTTAGGTTCAACGAGCTGGTCGTCGTACATCATGATCAGCTTCGTATTCGATTTGTTGCCAGCATAGTGGCTTTCCGCATGTAGAGCCTGACTCTTGTACCGGTTGCGGATCAAATTAATAGACGTATCCAAATTTTCACTAAGGCCATCCTTCGGCCCTTGCAACACGTTCTCCTCGGTCGACACTTCGACAGCTCGAGCGATGAAGTTCTTCATCTCGATCATGAAGAGCTTCTCATTCAGCATGACCGCGACGCTTCCGTCGAGCAAACTCTGGATCGCATCGGCATCACTGGTTATCAAGGTCCAACTAGGGAACGATCTCACATACAGCTCGTACGCGTCCGCAGATTCCGAGTTATAGAACGCGGAAATCAGTTTTTTGAAAATATCGTCCTCGTTACAGACAGAGGTGAAGTAATATAGACTGATGGCATAATTGCTCTTCTCGAACTTCCGAGTAAAGAAGTCCTCGTTGCTTCGCAAGCTTTCGAAACGCACAGCACGGTCACCTCACAGGGATATATTTCCCGTGTTTCCAGTTTTTCATCCGAGCGGAGTTCTATAGGCTTTAATTTAGAGAAGACGAACTGTAAGATATACATGATCGGAGACTACAATGGACGCGAGAATCGAAGCAAAACGAGCTGCAGCTGAGAAAGCGGCTGAATATGTACGTGACGGGATGATCGTAGGATTAGGTACAGGCTCCACAGCTTATTGGGTGATCCAGAAGCTAGGGGAGATGACGAAGAACGGCCTCAGCATGAAGGCAGTTGCAACTTCAACGCCGTCGGAATTACTGGCGGAGGAGCTGGGGATTACGTTAGTCCGATTATCGGAGATCGATGAGATCGATCTTACCATTGATGGCGCTGATGAGATCGATGGGGAGTGGAACTTGATCAAAGGCGGGGGCGGCGCGCTTCTGCGGGAGAAAATCATAGCATCAGCCAGTAAAGAGTTGATCATTATTGCCGACGAGAGCAAGGTCGTACAGCAATTGGGACGATTTCCACTGCCTATTGAGATCGTACAATTCGGACACGAGCTTACGCTGCGTAAGCTGGCCTCTTATGGGTGTATCCCTCGTTTGAGAATGCAAGGCGAAGAGCCGTTCGTGACGGATAACGGCAATTATATTGTTGATTGTGAATTTGGAAAGATCGATCAGCCGAGGGAGCTGCATACGGAGTTAAACATGATCCCTGGAGTCGTTGAGAATGGTATGTTTATCAATCTCGCGTCGAAAGTGATTATCGGCGCTCTTGATGGGTCAGTTAAAGAATTGGTGAGGTGATTTGCGAAACTGGAGATTAAAGTAGGACAATAGGGACAAGCTCTCTCAAAAAGGACAAGTTCTCATAGGCGAAACGATATTGACTTGGTCAAGGACAGCATGCAACAATGACCTTGAAACCTAAAATAGATTAGGGAATGAGTGATGGCGATGTATTGGCGTAAAGCACGATACTGGACAATCGCATTACTGCCCTTCATAAACTGGGACCGCGTGGAAGCGAACAACTTCCGCACGGTCCCTTTCTTATGGTAAAGCAAGAAAGGAACTGCATGTTCTCGTCCATTCGTGGTCGTGGGAGGAGTGTTGACATGAAGCCAATCGTACTGGACGGAGAAAGCCTCACTCCTGAAATAATAGCGGAGGTCTCGTATCTTAATCGACCGGTTGTCCTAAGTAGCGAAGCAAGGAAGCGTGTAGCTGCCTGCCGGAAAATGGTGGAAGAGCTGGTTGCAGGGGGGCAAGTGGTATATGGGGTGACGACAGGCTTCGGGAAATTCAGTGACGTCGTCATTTCACCTCAGCACGCAGCGCAGCTCCAGATGAACTTGATTCGCAGCCATGCGTGCGCTGTCGGCAATCCGATGAACGAACCGGCGGTACGCGCGCTCATGCTGCTACGCGCTAATGCACTTAGTAAAGGGAATTCAGGTATCACGATGGCAACGCTTCAGCTATTGATTGATTGTATCAACAAGCGAGTGCATCCGATCGTACCCGAACAAGGATCATTAGGCGCTAGCGGTGATTTGGCGCCGCTCTCGCATCTTGTCCTCGTGCTGATTGGCGAGGGCGAGGCGTATTATCAAGGTAAGAGGCTTCAAGGTGCACAGGCTCTAGCGAGAGCAGGACTTGGACCGATTACGCTGCAAGCCAAAGAAGGGCTCGCGCTTATTAACGGGACTCAGATTATGACCTCGATTGGCACACTTGCTTATGTGAAAGCGCTGCGGCTGGCGAGAATCGCGGATGTGATCGCTTCGATGACGCTGGAAACCCTGCATGGCATACCGGAAGCTTTCGCCGAGGATGTGCAGTTAGTACGCCCATATCCCGAGCAGATTGGTGTTGCGCGCAACTTGCGAACGCTCCTTCAAGGGAGCGCTCACACAACCCGCCAAGGCGAGCTCCGGGTGCAGGATGCCTACTCCCTGCGCTGCTTACCGCAAGTGCATGGCGCTACACGGCAAGTGCTCGGTTACACGCTCGATAAGCTTCTGGTTGAGATTAATGCGGCAACGGATAATCCGCTCCTTTTTCCAGAGAAGGGGCACGTCGTTTCAGGCGGCAATTTTCACGGTCAACCGATCGCTTTTGCCATGGACTTCATGAAGATTGGCATGAGCGAGCTTGCGAATATATCGGAGCGTCGGACAGAGCGGCTAGTGAATCCGGCGTTGTCGGGAGGATTGCCGGCATTTCTCAGCCATAATCCCGGTCTCGGATCGGGCCTCATGATCTTGCAGTACGTCAGTGCGTCACTCGTCTCAGAGAATAAGGTGCTGGCGCATCCAGCCAGTGTCGACTCGATTCCGTCGTCTGCGGGCCAGGAGGATCATGTGTCGATGGGTACGACTGCTTCAAGGCATGCAGAGCTGGTGATTAGCAATGTGGCAAAAGTATTGGCGATCGAGCTCATCTGCGCGGCAGAAGCGGCTGAATTCGTCGGTGCGAGTGGATTAGCTCCTGCAACAAAGGTGTTATATGACCGCTTGCGGGCTATCGTTCCGAGAGTCGAAGAGGATCGCTCGACTTCAGCGGATATTGAGCGAACGGCGACCAACCTGTTAGCTGGTGAATGGCTGAAATGTGTTGAAGCGGTGTCTGGTCCATTGTATTAACTGTGAAGGAGGTTCTCTTCCATGAATGAGAATCAACCGATTGAGCCAAAGCGCATCATTCGTGCCCCGCGCGGCACAGAACTGTCTTGCAAAGGATGGGTACAGGAAGCCGCCATGCGAATGCTCATGAACAATCTTGATCCTGAAGTTGCTGAGCGTCCGGAGGAGCTTGTTGTGTATGGCGGGATCGGCAAGGCAGCGCGGAACTGGCCTTCATACGACGCCATAGTGCGTGAGCTTCAGCGCCTGGAGAGCAATGAAACGCTGCTTATTCAGTCTGGCAAGCCGGTCGGCGTCTTCAAGACACATGAACGCGCGCCGCGTGTACTGCTGTCGAACTCCGTGCTCGTGCCGAAATGGGCAACATGGGAAAACTTCCGAGCGCTCGAGCAGAAAGGTCTGATGATGTATGGGCAGATGACAGCAGGCAGCTGGATCTACATCGGTACGCAGGGGATTTTGCAGGGGACCTATGAGACATTCGCTGAAGCGGCGCGTCAGCATACAGGCGGCACTTTGCGCGGTACGCTCACGCTGACAGCTGGACTTGGCGGTATGGGCGGCGCACAGCCATTAGCTGTAACGATGAACGATGGCGTTGTCATCGCCGTCGAAGTTGATCGCGCGAGGATTGAGAGACGAATACAAACGAGATATTGCGATGTGTTGGCAGAAACGCTTGACGAAGCACTTACGTTAGCGAACCATGCGGTGGCCGCAGGGAAGGCGCTCTCAATTGGACTGCTTGGCAACGCCTCTGAGATTTATCCAGTGTTTGTTCGGCGCGGAATTAAACCGGATTTCACAACGGATCAGACCTCGGCGCATGATCCGCTCATTGGGTACGTGCCAGCGGGCTTGACATTGGAGGAGGCGACCACGCTACGTTCACGAGATCCAGAGCAGTACGTGTTACTCGCCAAAGCAAGCATGGCAGTCCAAGTGCAAGCAATGCTCGATCTGCAGCAGATGGGATCTGTCGTGTTCGACTATGGCAACAACATTCGGCAGGTTGCGTACGACGAAGGTGTGACTTGCGCGTTCGACTTCCCAGGCTTCGTCCCTGCATATATCCGCCCTTTATTTTGCGAAGGGAAAGGGCCATTCCGCTGGGTAGCATTGTCTGGTGATCCGGAAGATATTCGGAAGACGGATGAGCTCGTGGTTCAGCTTTTCCCAGGCAATAATCGGCTTCGAAAATGGATCGAGATGGCAGGGGAGCGCGTTGCCTTCCAGGGGCTGCCGGCCCGTATCTGCTGGCTCGGCTACGGCGAACGAGAGAAGTTCGGCCTCGCGCTGAATGAGATGGTTCGCAGCGGTGAGCTGCGAGCACCGATTGTCATTGGCCGCGATCACCTCGACTGCGGCTCGGTCGCTTCCCCTAATCGTGAGACAGAAGCGATGAAGGACGGTTCCGACACGGTCGGAGATTGGGCCATTCTGAATGCGCTCATCAACACCTCGGCGGGCGCCTCGTGGGTATCCGTCCACCATGGAGGCGGCGTCGGGATGGGTTACTCGCTGCATGCAGGCATGGTTGTCGTTGCAGACGGGTCCGATGAAGCGGCGGAGCGGCTAAGCGCAGTACTGACCTCAGACCCGGGCATGGGCGTCATTCGCCATGTGGACGCAGGATACGACGAAGCGATCGAAACAGCACAGAAGCACGGTATCTGCATCCCGATGAGGGAATAGGAGGTGGCGCTATGAGTACGAATATGGAGCGAATTGACTTGCTTGTTACAGATATTGGCTTGCTGGTCACGCCGCCATCAGGCATTGTTCCGCGTTACGGTGCAGAGATGAGTGTGATTCATGAGATTGAACATGCAGCCATAGCGATTCGAGGTGAGCGGATTGCGTTGTTCGGAACGGAGAGTGATGTACGGAGTCAGCTCACAGGTATTGAAATCGGGGAGACGGTTAGTGCAAAGGGCAAGCTTGTAGCGCCCGGATTCGTCGATCCGCACACGCATCTTGTCCACGGAGGTTCGCGGGAGAATGAGCTGTCGCTCAAACGATCGGGCGTGCCGTATTTGGAAATTTTGGCGCAGGGCGGCGGCATACTGAGTACGGTTCGAGCGACCCGAGCAGCAAGCGAGCAGCAATTGTTAGAGAAAGCGCGCGGTAGTCTCAACATCATGCTGCTGAATGGTGTTACGACCATCGAAGCAAAGAGCGGGTACGGGCTGTCGCTCGAAGATGAGCTCAAGCAATTGCGCGTAGCCAAGCAGCTTAACTCGCGGCATCCGGTCGATCTCGTCTCCACATTCATGGGCGGGCATGCTGTGCCAACGGAGTATACAGGCAGAGCGGATGAATATGTGGAGCTTCTCGTGAGCAGGATGCTGCCGGAAGTGGCAAGTCAAGGGCTTGCGAAGTTCTGTGATGTGTTCTGCGAGGCAGGTGTCTTCAGTATTCCGCAATCCAGGCGCATTCTGCAAGAAGGCAAGCGATATGGGCTTATTCCGAAAATCCACGCAGACGAAATTGTTTCGCTCGGCGGAGCGGAGCTTGCCGGAGAGATCGGAGCCATATCTGCGGAGCATCTGCTTGCAGCTTCAGACCAAGGTTTGAGCTCGCTCGCTGCAGGTGGTGTTGTTCCAGTACTGCTGCCCGGAACATCATTTAATTTGGGGCTGAAGCAGCATGCACGGGCACGCGAGATGATTGATACGTTCCGGTTGCCCGTGGCGCTCGCGACAGACTACAATCCAGGCTCTTGTCCAACCGAGTCGATACAGCTCATTATGATGCTGGCATCCTTGAACCTGAGAATGACGCCTGAAGAAATCTTAACCGCCTGCACCATCAACGCGGCAGCTGCAATTGGCCTAGCAAGCGAGATCGGTTCGATAGAGCTCGGGAAGCAGGCGGATATAACAATACTTGATGCGCCGAGCCTAGCATATTTGCCCTATCATTTTGGCATCAACCATACGTTTGGTGTCATCAAAAAAGGCAGAGTAGCCGTCTGGAATGGCCAGCTTGCATCGGGGGAGTGAGGGCTATGAGCGGAAGTGAGAGCAGTAGTGAGAGCAGTAGCAATAGCGGCAGTGGCGGTATACCTTTTCTGAAATCACCTGATCAGGCAGCATTTCGTGACCATTTGGAGACCAGGCTCTCGCATTGGATCCGTCGATGGGATGGGCAAGAGCAGCTAATAGCAGGGATCATCGGCATCCCTCTCTCCAAGTCTTCGATCTCGCTCTCCGGCGCTTCGATGACGCCTGCGGCTGTGCGGGCTGCATTCAAATCCTTCACGACTTACTCGTTGGAATACGGCGTTGATCTGCAGCATATGGCGGTCCGTGATCTTGGTGATATTCAGATGCATGTGACAGATATCGGAGAATGCCATAGTCGTATCGAAACATGTCTAACCAAGCTATATGAGAAGCAGCCATCGATAGTGCCAATCGTAATCGGAGGAGATCATTCGATCAGCCGCCCATCGGTCAAAGCGTTCTCCGCGCGATATCCCGGTAAAAAGGTGGGCATTATCCACTTCGACGCGCATCATGATGTGCGAAATTTCGAGGACGGCGGTGTTACGAATGGGACACCATTTCGCGGCATTCTAGAATCTGGCGCTGCCTTAGGGAACAACATCGCGCAGATTGGCATTCGCGGTTTTATGAATTCAAAGCCTTATCATGACTATGTGCTCAGCAAAGGCGTACATGTATTTACCTCGCGAGATGTGAGGATTAGCGGTATGGACGCTATACTCGCTCAAGCGATTGCTGCCGTTGGTGACGGGACAGATGCGATCTATGTAAGCTTTGACGTCGATGTCATCGACCAAGCTTACGCCCCAGGCTGCCCTGCGATTGGAACCGGCGGGTTGAATCCGTGGGACGCGCTTGATGCACTTTATCTTCTGGGAGCACTGCCGCAAGTAAGGGGGATTGACTTCGTCTGTATTGATCCGACTGTAGATGTACGTAATGTAACCTCGCGCCTTGCGGTGCAATTTATGCTTAGCTTCTTAGCTGGAATCGCGAGCCGTCCGGATTGAATTTAGTTGGTTTTCTAGCAGCCCGCCACATTTTGGTTTAAATGCCCAGTGTCAAGGAAATAATTGTTATTACTTGATGAAGGGCAGGATGGTGTATGCAGATGAATCATAACCCGAGCATTGATACCGGCCTTCATACCAATATCGTGGCATTGAAGCAACGATTAGGGGATAGCGACGACCTCATCGTCCGAGAGCTTCAACCAATGGTGGGCGGTGTCCAGCGGGACATGGCCCTTTTGTTTATAGATGGGCTGGCTGAAGATACAGCTATCCAACAGTTTATAATTGAACCTCTGCTTAAAGCCGGTACGACACCTGATGGCAACAAGCTCGAACAAGAGCATCTGCTTCGATATCTGGTCCAATCCGTGTTGACCGCGAGTCAGGTGGCTAAGGAAGACAATTGGGAACTCGCGGTTGATGCACTTATCAATGGCAGCGTGCTGCTTCTCGTAGATGGCTGCGATTCGTCACTCACCATTACGATGACTCACTGGGAACAGAGAGCAGTAACTGAACCGACGAACCAGGCCGTTATCCGAGGACCAAAAGAAGCTTTTACAGAAAATATCCATGTCAACACTGCACTTATCCGGCGCATTATCAAAAATCCGAGCGTGATCCTGAAGAGTCAGAAAATCGGACAAGTGACAAAGACCAATGTGTCAATCATGTATGTGAAAGGCATTGTAGATGAAACCGCTCTTCAAGAGGTCAATCAGCGTCTCTCCCAAATTAATACCGATGCCATACTGGAAAGCGGTTATATCGAGGAATTTATTCAAGATGAGACATACACCTTGTACCCGACCGTTCAAAATACAGAACGACCGGACGTGGTCGCTGCAGCAATACTGGAAGGGCGCATCGCCATTCTTATTGACGGTACCCCGCATGTGCTTCTAGTACCGGCACTGTTTGTACAGTTTCTGCAATCCGCGGAGGATTATTATCAGCGCGCCGATATCAGCTCTCTGCTACGGATACTCCGGTATTTCGGTTTGTTTATCGCGGCATTGGTACCTGCACTTTATATTGCGATCACGACGTTTCACCAAGAAATGCTGCCGACACAGCTGCTTATCAGCCTGGCTGCCCAGCGCGAAGGCGTGCCGTTCCCCGCATTCATTGAAGCGATCATCATGGAAGCGACCTACGAAATATTGAGAGAGGCCGGCATCCGTATGCCCAGAGCCGTTGGACAAGCAGTCTCCATTGTCGGCACGCTCGTTATTGGACAGGCTGCCGTAGAGGCGGGGATTATCTCAGCGAGCATGATTATCGTTGTATCCATTACAGCGATTTCGAGCTATGTCATTCCTGAATTCGATATGTCGATTGCGGTGCGGATTACACGGTTCTTGTTCATGGGACTTGCAGCCGCATTCGGCATGTATGGCATTTTCATTGGCATTTTGGCGCTTCTGCTGCATCTTTGCAGCCTTCGTTCATTCGGCGTGCCGTATATGTCTCCGGTCGGCCCCTTGTCCGTCCAAGATCAGAAGGACGTCTTGGTGCGAGTTCCCCATCCTGGGTTGACACGAAGACCCAGCATGTTCAGCAAGTTGAATCCAATACGCCAGCGCAAAGCTGCGAGAAGGAAAGGTAAGTGATGGCGCTTAAACGAATCGCGGCCGCACTCATCTTGCTGCTGCTCATACTGCCGATAACAGGGTGCTGGGACCGTCGAGAAATGAATGAGCTTGGCATCGCTCTCGCGATGGGGATTGACCGTGTAGGCAAAAATTATATAGTGACTGCACAAATTGTCAAACCAGGTCAAGTCGCCGCAGCGAAGGGCAGCGGCAGTCTAGATGCGCCTGTCGTCATGTATAAGGCAGAAGGAACAACAATATTCGAGGCGATTCGTAAAATGACAACTACCAGTCCTCGTAAAATATATGCCGCCCATCTTCGTGTACTCTTATTAGGTGAAGCTATGGCTAGACAAGGCATCGGCAATGCCCTAGATCTGCTCTCAAGGGATTATGAGCTTCGTACAGACTTCTATCTGCTGGTAGCCAGAGGAGCGACTGCAGAGAAAGCATTGAACATAGTATCGCCGCTTGAAAGAATTCCGGCTAACATGCTGTTTCGATCGATTGAAACCTCCGAGAAAGCATGGGCGCCGGTCGTTTCGATTACACTCGATGATTTTGTCAATGACATCGTAAGCAATGGGAAAAATCCGATCATTAGCGGCATTCGTATCGTTGACGGTGACGGAGATGGATCGTCCACGAATATATTGAAAGAGATTCGTCCGAGAGCGATGCTAGAGAGCGACGGTATTGGTGTATTTCGTAATGACCGATTAATTGGCTGGATGAGTGAAGAGGAGAGCAAAGGCTACAATTACATTACCAATAACGTGAAAAGCACCGTTGGTCATATCAGTTGTCCGGGCGGAGGTCACGTTGCGCTTGAGGTTGTTCTTGCCAATTCAAAGATGAGCGGCAAAATGGTTGGAGGCCGTCCTCGTCTAGCAGTTGATCTCCGCGTTGAGGGATCGGTTGGTGAAGTGGAATGCCGTATCGATTTAACGAAGATTAGTACGATTCAGGAGCTTGAGAGACGGGCTAAAGAGACGCTAACACGAATACTCCGCAGTTCACTGAATGCAGGGCAGAAGAAATTCAAATCGGATTACTTCGGGTTCGGCAATGCCATACACCGCAGCAATCCGCAGGCATGGAAACAGGTGCAGAAGGACTGGGACGAGCATTTTGAGGATGCTGTCATTGACCTCCATGTGCAGGTGAAGATTAAACGAACCGGAACGATTACGAATTCGTTTATGGAACAGGAGGAGTAGCTTGATCATGTGGACGCTTGTGGGAATCATCCTTGTATCGGGCTTATGCGCTGCGATTGAATGGCCTTCAATCAAAGGGCATAAGAAAGAGCAGGTTGTATTTTGGATTCTTCTTGTACTTGGCACCGCCCTTTGTATTGGCTATGCCTTAAAGCTCCCACGTCCGACCCCGCTTGAACTGATTGCGATACTATTTAAGCCGATCGGATACTGGCTCCATAACACCCTTCCGCCGGCGAAGTAAAAGGAGTGATGAGAAGGATGTCTGAGAACGGGAAAATCAATGGGCTCCAGCTCATGGTACTCACTTTTCTTTATACGATCGGGACAACAGTATTGGTCGTCCCAGCCGGGCTTGCTGCAACCGCGAAGCAGGATGCATGGATCGGAGCGATATGTGGCGTTCTGATCGGCGCAGTAATTCTCGCTCTATACTTGGCACTCTGGGTGGCCTATCCTGGCCAGACGTTCGTCGGTATTTGCCGCAGCGCATTAGGCAAATGGGCAGGCACGGTGCTCGGTGTTATCTATACGGGCTACGGGTTTATTGGTGCAAGTACCGTTCTGTTCTATGTTGGCAATTTCTTTCAAACGCAGTTCGTTCCGCACACACCGCTCTGGTGTACGATCATACTCTTTGCTTTTGTTGTCGTGATGGGGGCGCGTCTCGGACTGGAAACAATAGCTCGGGCCACGGAGCTAATGCTTCCATGGTTTCTCATGCTGTTTGTTCTGCTGGTGATTACGCTTGTTCCGACGGCCAAATCAGCCAATGTGCTGCCTCTGTTTGAAGCTGGCTGGAAGCCGTTATTCTCAGCGGGCCTATCATTTGCCGGGACAGCATACATGCCCATCGTATTTCTGTTTTCGGTGCTCCCGAAAGTACAGGCTCCAGAGAAGGCGAGGATCGGCATGTATATCACCGGACTGCTTGGCGGTGTCTGTGTCATACTGATCACGCTGCTCTGTATCTTAATTCTTGGCCCGAATATAACGGAGAGAAGTATGTACCCCAGTTATGCCCTTGTCAAAAAAATCAACATCGGAAACTTTCTTCAGCGGGTTGAGGCGATACTGGCAGGTTTATGGTTCATAACCACCTATGTCAAAACGACTTTTTACTACTATGCCAGCGTGACTAGCTTAGCTGAAATTGTCGGCATCAAGCAGTATCGGGTGCTTACGCTGCCATGTGCGATGATAATGATTGTGTTCTCTCTCATCGTCTATCCCGATGTCATCTATATGCACTTCTGGGACTCCATTGTATTCCCGCCCTATATCATGGTCATAGGGGTTGTAATTCCGTTGCTCCTATGGATTATTGGTATAGCTAAACAGAAACCTCAGCAGGAGCCTTCGACCTCCGCGCAGAATCAATTGGATAAGGGAAGCTAGAATAGCTGAAGACCTGAGAGAGGGAGCAAACTATGGAACGAATGAAAGCAATCGTATTAAACGAGCCAGGAAAGCCCGAACAATTCGTACTGTCTGAAATACCTGTTCCTGCTGTGAAGGCCGGGGAAATTCGAGTGCGCGTACAAGCTGCCGGACTGAATCCGGTTGATTACAAGGTGGCGATGAACGGCCATCCGAATTGGCAGTATCCTCACGTAAGTGGTGTTGATGTCGCGGGAATCGTTGATGCCGTAGGAGAAGGCGTAACACAGTGGCAAGTTGGCGACCGTGTCGTTTACCATGGAGATTTCTCAAAGCCAGGAGGCTTCGCGGAGTACAGCACGACCGTAGCGCATACAGCAGTGGCGATACCTGATGGCGTCTCATTCGTCGATGCCGCAGCATTCCCATGCGCTGGTTTGACCGCGTATCAAATTCTCGTTCGCAAAATGCACATGCAGCGGGGACAATCCATCCTGATACATGCAGGAGCAGGCGGAGTAGGCGGATATGCGATTCAATTGGCTAAGCTGCTCGGCGCTTCAACGATCATCGCAACTGCTTCGCCGATCAATGCCGACTATGTGCGCGGCCTTGGCGCAGATTATGTGCTGGATTATAACCAAGAGGATGTACACGCGAGAGTGATGGAGATTACAGCAAATGAAGGTGTCGACCTGATCCTAAGCTCCGTTAATCGTGCCACCTCGCAGAAGGATCTGTCCACACTATCTTTCGGCGGTCAGCTCGCTTGTATCGCTGGCGCTCCTGAGACTGTAGCAGACTTTCAGCCTTCGACGAAGACATTCACGCTTCATAAGCTGATGCTAGGCGGAGCCTATGGCTCCGGACGGAAAGCCGAAGAGGAGCTCGCAGCAATGGCAGCCGAATTCCTTCAATTAATCGCGGAGAAGAAGATCGACCCAGTTGTGAATAAGGTAATTTCGTTAGAAGAGATTCCACAAGGGCTGAAGCTGCTGTCAGAGCGGCATGTACAGGGGAAGATTGTTGCGAAGATAGGAGGCTAAGCGCCTCCTGAATAGAACGAATCTATTATACCGCCGAAGACGACTATGTTATATTGGAAGAGTATGACAGTATGACAAAACTTGAACTTTGGAGGATGAACGTCAATGGCGAATCAATTTTCAGAGGAAAGACGTTTTCTGGAAGAGACGCTTGCCGTGCATGGCGGGCAGCAGTTGGATGCATCGACATACGCGCGAGCAGTTCCCATTTACCAAACGACATCATATGGCTTCAGAGACACAGAGCATGCAGCTAACTTATTCGGTTTGAAAGAGTTTGGCAATATTTATACACGCATCATGAATCCGACGACTGACGTTTTCGAGCAGCGGATTACAGCACTCGAAGGTGGAATTGGCGCTCTCGGCGTCGCGTCCGGACAAGCAGCGATTACATATTCGATCTTGAACATTGCCGAAGCAGGCGATGAGATTGTATCTGCAACGAGCCTATATGGCGGTACTTATAATCTATTCTCGTATACACTCAAGAAACTAGGCATTACGGTGCGCTTCGTCGATCCAAGCAACCCGGAGAATTTCCGTGCGGCGATTACGGATAAGACGAAAGCGATCTTCGCCGAGACAATCGGAAACCCGAAAGGCGATGTGCTCGATATTGAGGCTGTCTCGGGGATTGCCCATGAGAATGGGATTCCGCTGATCGTCGATAATACGTTCCCAAGCCCTTATTTGCTTAAACCGATTGAACATGGCGCAGATATTGTCGTTCATTCTGCTACTAAATTTATCGGCGGGCATGGCACGTCCATCGGCGGCGTCATTGTCGACAGCGGCAAGTTTGACTGGGCTGCCAGCGGCAAGTTCCCAGGTCTGACAACACCGGACCCGAGCTACCACGGTGTCGTTTTTTCGGAAGCGGTCGGGCCGATTGCTTATATTATTAAGGCACGTGTACAGCTGCTGCGTGACATGGGCGCGGCGCTCTCGCCATTTAACTCCTTCTTGCTGCTGCAAGGCCTCGAGACGCTTCATCTTCGGATGGAACGCCATTCCTCCAATGCGCAGAAGGTAGCGGAATATCTAGAGCAGCATGAAGCTGTCGAGTGGGTTAGCTACGCTGGACTTGAGAGCCATCCATCGTATGAGCTTGCGAAGCAGTACTTGCCGAAAGGGCAAGGTGCGATTCTTACGTTCGAGATTAAAGGCGGCGTAGAGGCAGGCAAGAAGGTCATTAACTCCGTTAAGCTTTTCTCGCATCTGGCAAACGTTGGCGATTCCAAATCACTTATTATCCACCCTGCCAGCACGACGCACCAGCAGCTTTCCCAGGAAGAGCAGCAAGCGACTGGCGTTACACCGGGTCTCATCCGGTTGTCCGTCGGTACTGAGGCGATAGATGACATCATCTATGATCTTGAGCAGGCAATCCGGGCAAGCAGAGAATAGATTGGCGAATCGCCTAAAGTTCAAATACAGCCCCGCGGTTCGCAGTCTTCTAACAGACGCGAGCCGCGGGGCTGTATCATTTTATTGCGTATCGAGCTGAGGTAGTGAAAGATCATCGCCGATTCTGACAATATCGTGATCTTCCAGCTGATTATAGCTAGCAAGTGCGTTTGCGTATTTGCTGTCGCCGTAATAAAGTCTGGCAATGCTGGTTAGTGTCTCGCCTGTTTTCACTTTATGCTTCGGCAAAGCAGGAATGAGGAGTGACGTTCCAGCCTTCAATCCTTCGTTCACGTCCAACTTATTATGCTTCGCAATCATTTCCATGTAATCGTCCGAACGATAGAACTGCTTCGCTATATGGTATAGCGTGTCACCAGATTGCACGAGATAGGTTGCGGGAAGTGTGACTTTCGAGTAATCCAAATCTCGTTGTTTCCCAGTCGATGAGCCAGCGGACCCAGAAGGTGCAGGGATGGTAATCGTCTCACCTTCGACCATATCATTGATAAATAGAATATGGTTTGCTTCTGCGATACGGTTTACTTGCTGTTTGGAATGGTAGAACTTAACCGCAATCTTCGACAGCGTATCGCCTTTCTGGATCACATACTTCTTGGGATAATCGGATGACGACGATGCCGGTGCTTGCGCTGAAGCCGTGCTTACAGGTCTTGCGTCTTTAACGGTTGTTGTCGGCTTCGAAACGGATGAGGAAGCCGTTGATGAGCCAGATGTAATTGATGTGCTAGTCGCGCTGGTAGAGGTAGATACACTCTGACCGCCCTTCACCTGAGATGGCTTCACCGGTTTCTTCGTCGTCGTACCTACCCGGATGTCAATCGGCTTCTCGCTCTTAGCATCAGCTTCTGTTGCCGTTGTGCCGCTTGGATTCGAAGCCAGCGGTTTCTTCTCGAAGTGTGATTGAGTTGCATAGATACTATACAATACAACACTCATAAGCAGCAGCCCTACAGAGACTTGCAGAATTGAAGCGATCCGCTTCTTCCTGGTTCGCATCGCTCTAGGACCATATTTAGCATTTGTCGAATTCGGTTTCAAAGTTGAATCTTCCTTTCATGGCAGGATCGGTATAGACCATATTACATGAAGTTGTACGGAAGAAAAGGCAATTTGCCATAATCAGGTGATTCGCACTAGGTATCATCGCGATCGGAATAGGCATCTCCAAGATTCTCATCTGGGTGGAGGGGCTGCGGACATGGATAGATCCGGTATTATTTAGCTAGTGCTGGATCAGGATTGCAGTCGCATGTACGACCTAAGCAGGAGTGCTGGACTAAGGCTTATTGCGTTCTTGATCCCTCTGTGCGTGTAAATACGAAATCCTTGCAATCCAAATTTCTCTTTATTGTTCTGTTGTTTCTTGTATGCTAGGGGAAAGGAAGGTCCTAGAATGGAGGTTACGGATTGAACGTGAAGTGGTCGATGGCGCCAATCATACAGCTGCTAATCTTCGGCTATAACCAGGCGATGAGCTGTATATTTCCAGTTGCGATCTTCGGTACGCTTGCAATGTCAAGCGTTATCGAATTGCCCTTCATCCACCGGTATGATGCCATTCTTCTCATTCTCATAGGCGTGCAGGCACTCATGTACTTCAGTGGACTCGAAACACGCGATGAAATCAAAGTCATCTGTGTCTTCCATGGGATTGGCTTGCTGCTGGAAATCTACAAAGTTAGCGTTGGGTCGTGGTCCTATCCGGAGCCTGCGTTCACGAAGCTTTTCCATGTACCGTTATACAGCGGATTTATGTATGCAAGTGTGGCTAGCTTTATGTGTCAAATCTGGCGTAGACTAAGGATGGATATGACTGGTTGGCCGGGGCTGATTCCTGCGGGACTCGTGGGTGGAAGCATCTATCTGAACTTTTTTACCAATCATTATATCGTTGACTTGCGGTGGTGGCTGACGGGACTTGTCGTCATTGTCTTCTGGCGAACGTGGATTATCTACAGAGTGCGGTCCAAGACGTATCGGATGCCGCTCACGGCTGCTTTCTTCATCGTCGGTTTCTTTATTTGGCTGGCGGAGAATATCGCGACGTTCTTAGGTGCTTGGAAATATCCGAATCAGCACCATGCGTGGCATGTGGTTCATGTAAGCAAGATCAGCTCATGGTTTCTGCTGGTCATCATTAGTGTCATCATTGTTGCACAGCTCAAACATGTGAAAGCAGATATGAAATCTAGGTAGAGAGGACGATTGAATCCATGCAAGCAGAAACAGTGATGCAGGAGCTTGAAGCGCTCGGTAAGGAACGATTGAAAAAAATGTATCTATCAAATGGTGCGACAGAACCGGTGTTTGGCGTAGCGACGGGTGAAATGAAGCCGATTGCCAAGAAGATTAAGAAGGATCAGCACTTGGCTGATCAGCTGTATGACACGGGCAACTATGATGCGATGTATTTTGCAGGTGTAATTGCAGATCCGAAGGCGATGACTGCGGCGGACTTCGAACGATGGATCGCTGGGGCTTACTTCTATATGCTTTCAGATAATGTGGTGGCTGTTACGCTCGCTGAGACGGACATCGCGCAGGAAGTTGCTGATCAATGGATTGCAAGCGGCGATGAGCTGAAGATGTCGGCAGGGTGGAGCTGTTATTGCTGGCTGCTTGGGAACCGGAAGGACAGTGAGTTCGACGAAAGCAAGCTTGCCGGGATGCTGGATCAAGTCGCGCAGACGATTCATGATGCACCGGAACGAGCAAAATATGCGATGAATTACTTTATTTACACGGTCGCCGTATCGTATTTACCATTGCATGAGAAAGCGGTAGCGACTGCAGATGCGGTAGGTTCAGTCGAAGTGAACAAGGGCAAGGGACCAAGCAAGCTGATTAACGCGGGCACGAATATCCAGAAGGAAATTGAACGAGGCAGAATTGGATTTAAGCGTAAATATGTCAGGTGTTAAGCCATTTAAAAAAGCAGCTATCGTCTTGGTACTTCAGGGCAATAGCTGCTTATTATTTGTATCTCTAAAAATGCCACTTTATCGAGAAAGGTGTCAACTTCGGTGGTGCAGCCCCTTACTAAACTTTTTACTAACCATGGTAATGACAAACATAATCGGAATGTAGATATAGGCAAAATAAAAGCCAACATTCGCATGAATCATTTTCACAATTGTTAACTTCTCTGGGTCATTGATAAACAACTGAAATAGAACAAAAAGGATAAGTATCATGATTAAGTTGTTACTTGGTTTTGTCCTCCAGGACGTTTTCAAACTATGACAAGCAATCCATAAACCGACGGAGACGCTTGCTAGCGTTTTGATCACCCATATCGATAGCACAAGGTATTCAACTCTTTGCAACAGCGGTAATTCAATGATTCCGATCCCCTTCAACGTCGGCCACATGATGCGAAAGAGTTGAGATTGGGGGAAGTACATCAGAGACATAATCAATGCTACTAAAAAAAACAATCCAGAAGTAGCTATCGCAATATGAGCCCATTTTTGCGCTTTCGCTTGCGTCTGAATGTATGGATAAATCCCAAGTAACACCTCTGCTCCCAAGAAGCTAAACGCAAACTGATGAGATGACTTCAGGATTTGCATCGGTGTATGGTTGAAGAAAGGCAATATGTTTTGTGGATGCAGATTAGGTATTGCAGAGAGAAGAAGTGGCGGGAAAATAATGATCACAACAAGGAACGCCCAGAAACATATTCCTGCAACGGTTTGAAATCCGCCTGAGACCGCGTAGTAAAAAAGCACGAGAAACACGATACTGATTGGCCATAAATTCATCGTTGGAAATAGGAGCACTAATATCGACTCCAGGTAACTTCGATAAGCAACAAGCGCTCCTAGTACGAAATACAGAATAATCAAATGATTGATGCATGCGCCAATGAATTTACCGAAATAGGTAAGATTGATGGAAACGAAATCGGCGCGTTTGGGATTCTGATTGGATAGGATCTTGAACATCATCCACACTAAAATATGCGAACATAGCCAGACAATAATGGCAGCGACCCAAGCATCTTGGCCAGCCTCCCTTACAACTTTGCGTTGAAAGTTCAGAAAATTTACGTCTACGATACATACGTACATTAAAAAAAACAGATGAATAGGAGAAACGGTAAATTTATCGCTGATCTTGCTGCTCATAAACCTTTCTCCCTTTCCTTATATGTTTATTGGTTAATACGGGTCTGAACAATGTTAAGATCAATCTTTATCTCCGCACGAAGTCGCCTAGACCAATCGGATCGACTTGCTGCAATAGAGGACTGATCCGAATCGCGCCGTTCATGCTGCTTGGCTCGATTATATTGATGGCGCTGACCGCAACGTATTCTTACTTCGAGGTAGCTGTCGTCTATATCCTGATCAGCGTCAGCTTCACAGCAATAAGCAGTGCCGTATCGAATGAGCTATCGCGTATGCTTCCGAAGGAGCGAATCGGTTCTGGAATGGGTCTGTTCCAGCTGCTACAATTCTTCAGCGGTGCGTTCGGTGTTGCACTTTCGGGCAGCGCACTTGTATGGCAGCAATCGCTGTCGCAGGTTCGCGCCTTCGATAATATCATTTGGGGTTTAACAGTTATTGCACTGTTCTCCATCGTAAGCGCATGGTTGTACCGTAAATACGCTGCCGTTCAAGCTGCATGACGCTTGCACAGGATGGAACGATATTCGAGTAAAGTCCGCGGTTTCCGTGGGCTTTTTTGTTGTTTCGCACAGAATAAGTTCTTTTGCCCAAGGGGAAAATGACGTATCAGTCGATGCAAGTTGAAGTGCGGAGGTAGACATGAAACGGTTGAGCAAAAGAATGATCCGTTCACAGCCTAGACATCCCGTAACCAAGGAGCTAGCTGCCTTATGATTTCGGTTATAGCGGCTGGCAGCACGAACAACCAAGCATCCTGCTTGGCGAACATCACCATTTGGCGGGCACAGTTAAGTTAATTGTGGAGACGACAAAAGTGAACAATATCAAGCCGAGCTGAGTTCCCGTAATCTTTTCAACTGCTGGTATCACCATGAGATCTCCTTGCCGCATGGAAATATTCCCAAGTATTAGCTTCACCGAATGGCTTAATATGAGTTGACATACTATCTACTAAAAGGTAGAATAACATCATGACGAAAACAAAAAACACATCTGAGTTGATCTTGGATACAGCTCAAGCAATCGTTCAGGAAGTCGGATTTAACGGATTCAGCTACAAGCACATCGCTGAGAAAGTGGGTATTCGTACCGCGAGCATCCATTATTACTTCCCGAATAAGGAGGATCTGGGAGAAGCGTTAATTGCTCGATATCTCAAGGGATTTCATGCTGCAAGCGCCCAAATCGACGCGGACACAACGAATCATTTGGAGAGGCTCTATGAGTTTACACGCATCTTTAGCGCACCGGTGCAAGATAACTGTACTTGCCTAAGCGTTATGCTTTCATCGGACCTCGCCACTTTATCGGAGAAAGTTAGAGAAGGGCTGGCTGTCTTCTTCAACGCTAACTTAAGCTATCTCGAGCGTGCTCTTGAAGAAGGGCGACAAGCAGGTCACCTGCAATTCGAAGGGGAAGCGCAGGCGCAGGCCCATCAGTTTCTTGCTTCGCTGCAAGGAGGCCAATTGCTTGCCCGAGGATTCCGCGATCCAGGCCGTTTCGAAATGATTGCAAAAGGCTTAATATCCGCTTTGAAAGTGTGAGGGCGGATATTTTTACGAAATAAATCTACCTTTTAGTAGGTAGTTATTGAAGTGTGCGAATGATTCAAATTCACCTTAAAAGGAGGTGGGAAAGTGATATACGAGCTGCGAGTTTATGATGTAAATCCTGGCAAAATGAAAGCTATTCAAGAGCGGTTCGACAATCATGTCATTGCCTTATTCGCGAAGCACGGAATGAGAATCACTCAATTCTGGGCCGATCTCGAGGAAGAGAAGAACCGACTTTATTATATTGTGGAGCATGACAGCCTTACGCTGCGGAACGAGAACTATGAACGATTCCGGAACGATCCGGTATGGATTGAGCTTAGACGAGTAACGGAACAGAATGGTCCACTGGTACTGAAACAGGAGAGCTTCTTTATGCAAGACGTCGCCTTTTTTGCAAACAAATAAATCATAAGAATGGAGCAATCTAACATGAATACATTAGTCATCGTAACGCATCCGAACCTTGAGGCTTCCCGTGTCAATTCCGCTTGGTTGGAGGAACTGCGCAAGCATAACGATATTACGGTTCATGAGCTGTATGAAGCTTACCCCGATGAAAACATTGATGTTGCCAAGGAGCAGGCGTTGATTGAAGCGCATGACCGTATTATTTTCCAATATCCGCTCTACTGGTACAGCTCACCTATGCTTCTGAAGAAATGGTTTGATTCCGTGCTTCAATACGGCTGGGCGTACGGTCCGAATGGATCGAAGACAGCAGGCAAAGAATTCGGCGCGGCAATCTCGACCTACGGCTCGGAAGCATCGTACCAGCCATCAGGATCTAGCCGATCCACGTTAGCTGAGCTATTGCGGCCAGTTGAAGCGACTACGCGCTTTATCAGTGGTGAGTATTTACCACACTTTGCAGTAAGCGATGTGTCTAATCTCACTGATGAACGGCTCGCACAGAGCACGGCAGATTACATCAAACATATTCGTGCAGCACAACCAGTAACGGTAGCGTAATCTTTCGATAAGCATTGTCTATCTATTAATAGGTAAAATAATAATGGGGGATATAATCATGAAATTTCAAAATAAAGTCGTCGTTATCACAGGTGGAAGCAGTGGCATTGGCAAAGCTGTCGCGATTGAATTTCACGGAAATCACTGAGGGAGAATTCGCTTCTGCGCTATCCACTAATGTTGTTGGTTTGTTCTATCTGACGCAGCTGACTGCGAGAGAAATGCTGAAAGCAGGTACCGGGCATATTATCAATATTACTGCAAGCGGGGCTGCTGATCAGCCGATCAAATCTGTACCTGCTGTACTTGCGGCATTAACCAAAGGCGGCGTAAGCACCATGACGAAGTCACAAGCAATTGAGTTTGCTGACCGAGGCGTTCGAGTGAATGCAGTCGCCCCTGGCGTCATTAAGACTCCGATGCATGCTGTCGAAACGCATGATTTCCTTGCAAAGCTGCATCCTATGGGCAAAATGGGCGAAACGAAGGATATCGTAGATGCTATTCTTTATCTGGAATCAGCGCCGTTCGTCACAGGTGAAGTGCTGCATGTCGATGGCGGACAAAACGCGGGACAGTGGTAACAATCGAGTAGGTGGAGGAGGAAAGTTGCTATGCTATATGAACTGCGAATTTACCATGTCGTTCCTGGTCGGATGAACGAATTGCTGGATCGTTTCCGTGACCATACGCTGAAGCTGTTCGAGAAGCATCAACTGAAGGTGACGAACTTCTGGCTCCATATAGATGAGTCAAAGAATCAGTTCTATTATGTGTTTGAGCATAAGGATTTAGCAGCGCGACAGAAGAACTTTCAGGCATTTCTAGATGATCCCGAATGGCTAGAGCTGCAAGAACGCACGGAACGAAATGGACCGCTATATGAGAAAATTGATGAGATCTACATGAGCAACGCACCTTTCTTCCAATCTGCTTGAAGAATAAGCACCTCCGAAGCAGCCGGCCTAGCGACCGGCTGCTTCGGCGTTCGCTGCAACGACAACCTAACGAATTCCAGACGCGCTATTTGGCGATTATAACCTGTTTTTGAAATGTAACGAATCACAGCAACGTTATTCCGTTGAAACCAGCCTTATCTGGCTGTAATAGTGGCGAATAGCGTTAATGAGGTTCGTTACATTTTTTTATGCGCAAATTTTGAACGAATAAGGTGCATACGATTCGTTAGCATGGTGTGGCGTGATGGGACAGGGTAGGGTGGTAGTAGTAGGTTTTTTCATAATTTCCATGCAGAATGCTCATAACTATATTGTTGTCATTCTTTACCTGCGGAGGGAGGGATTGTCCTATGCCGAAAGTGTACCAAGAAAAAGCGAACGACACGACGAGCCATGTTCTGACAGCCGCATTGGAAGAAAACGAAGCTGTTTTAAAGAACATGTTCCAATCTTGCTCCGACGTCGTTTTCCGCTCCTTTCAGATCAGCGGTCAGAAGGATGCTCTTCTTGTCTATATAGATGGATTAATCGAAGAAAAACAATTGGACGAATCGCTGCTTAAACCTCTTATGTTAAGCAGTTCATCCGAGCCGCTAGAGGCGAGGAAAGACATTCTTACATTTCTGCAAAATCAATTTATTACCATCAGCCAAGTGAAACGAGCTTCGGATATTTCCATTATCGTGCAAAATGTACTGAAAGGTTATGTCGCCATCATTATTGAGGCCGAGGCGGAGGCGCTCATGCTCAGCATTCAAGGAGGGAAGACAAGGTCGATCGAGCAGACTTCTTCAGAGACTACGATTCGTGGTCCGCGCGACTCATTCACTGAAAGCATTCGAACGAATACAAGTCTGATTCGCAGAAGAATACGCACCACTCGGCTGAAATTTGAATCGCTTACCGTCGGGGAGCTTACTCAAACCGATGTGGAGATCGCTTATCTTGAAGATATCGCAAATCCTGCCGTGATTCAGGAAATTAGGTCGAGAATCGAACGCATTCAAATTGACGGTGTGCTGGAATCGGGTTATATCGAACAATTTATCGAAGAACGATCGTTCTCTCCATTTCCCCAGTATCTCGTCACGGAACGGCCGGATTATGTCGTAGCTGCCTTATTGGAGGGGCGAGTTGCGGTCTTCACCGACGGAACCCCGTTCGTGCTTAGCGGCCCGATGTCGTTCTGGGGATTTCTGCAGGCGGGAGAAGATTATTACGACCGTGTTCTGTTTGCGAATTTGATCCGAATCATTCGGCTTGCGCTGATGATGATTGCCCTGTTCTTGCCCTCCATCTATGTGGCGCTGACGACGTTTCATCAGCAAATGATTCCTACAAACTTACTATTGAGCATATCCGCAGCGAGGGAAGGGGTGCCTTTTCCTGCAATCGTAGAGGCGCTAATTATGGAGAGCACATTCGAGGCTTTACGTGAGGCCGGCGTTCGATTGCCGAAGCAAATTGGTCAAGCTGTCAGTATCGTAGGTGGCCTTGTCGTCGGACAAGCAGCCGTGCAAGCCGGCATCGTATCAACCCCGATGGTGATCGTGGTGTCATTAACGGGAATCGCATCATTTGCCATCCCGCGGTACAATTTTTCGTTTGCTTTTCGAATTCTGAGGTTTCCCATGATTCTGCTTGCCGGCATGTTTGGTCTTTACGGCATTACGGTAGGGATGCTTTGCATATTAATCCACCTTGCCAGCCTCAAGTCGCTCGGAGTTCCTTATTTATTCCCTATTTCTCCCGTTAGTTTTCAGGGACTAAAGGATACTATTTTTCGAGCTCCGTTATGGACAATGAATTATCGCCCACAGCTGGATGGGAAGAGCCAAGCCCAAACCCGTATACCGAAAGGGCAAGAACCGTAGAGTGCGAAAGGAGGAATCAGGTTGAACAATAAAGTGCGGACACTTCTTCTGCTTATGTATATCCCGCTATTAAGCAGTTGTTGGGACAGGGTGGAAATGAATGATGTGGCTTTCTTCATGGCATCTTCGCTCGATATGACCAAGGATGGCCGGTTACTTGTTTCGATTCAGATCCCTCTCCCCGCTACGAAAGGAACTCCATCAGGTTCCCTTGGCAAAACGTTCTTCGTGTTGTCCGCCGTAGGGACCAATATTTACGATGCAGAGCGAAAATGCCAACAGCTGCTCTCGCGGAAATTTTTCAAAGGACATCGCAGGGTTGTTTTCATTGGAGAATCTTTCGCCCAAAAAGGGATAAAAGATATTATGGATTACTACACCAGAGATCCGGGAACCCGTCTGCGTACTTACCTCGTAGTTGCCAAAGGGAAACAGGCTATTGAACTGATCAAAATGGATCATCCTTTCGAACGTATACCGTCCGAGGAGGTTCGTGAATTGGAGTATAAACAAGTAGGTACAGCGGTTACGTTTCGGGATTTTCTCATCAACCAGGGTCGAGATGGAATTGTTCCTGTTCTAGGCGCGGTGGAAATTCAGAAGCTTTCACAGAATAAGGAGCAACAGGAAGGCGAGAAGCCGAAGCAAACCGTATTTCATCTGTCGTCGACAGCCGTAATGAAAGATTACAAATTGGTTGGATATCTGGATGACATTGAAACGAGAAGCCTCAGGTGGGTTAAAGGTGATTTAAAGCATGAATATCTGGCCGAGGAAATTCCGACGATTGGAGGGAGTGTCGGCGTTATTATGAACAAAGCGAGAAAGAAAGTGAAGGTGATTATCAAGGATGGTAAAGCAACGATTCATGTTGAGCTAAGCGGAGAAGGATTGCTTCAAGAATCGACGGTCAAGCTGGATATTGCTAGGGCAGAAAGTGTAATCAAGATTGAACAAGGTCTTAATAAACGCATTGAAGAGCAGACCCTTCGCACGATAAAGAAAGCACAGACACAATGGAAATCCGACATATTCGGATTTGGATTGTTGGTGCATCAATATCACTATGGGACGTGGAAAAAGGTGAGGCAGGATTGGGATACGATATTTTCTAAAGCTGATATTACCGTACATACTGAAATCCACTTGCGAAGAGCCGGCATGATTGGTTCATCAGTAAATACCGAATGATGAATATAGTGATGTACTCGTTGTTAGTTGCCATTCTCTACTGGGTTCAACTTAAGCTGATGAAAAAGATGGCGCGAACAAGGGATTATGTTGTGGTGGGGCTTATTTTAACACTAACGACTATTGTCGGTATATGTTTGGCAATGGGGATTCAACTCACAAGTCCCACTATGATTTTACAAAAATGGATATTGGATGTAGTGAAATGATGGAGATAAGGAAGGGAATAACAGATGAAGAGTTATGGACTCAATAACCTGATCTCAAATACAGAGCTATGGGCTCTCATGTTCGTATTTATGGTCGCAAGCTCCATGTCACTGCCCATCGGTTACACTTCCGAACATGATTCATGGATTTCTGCCATCATTGGCAGCCTTGCTGGGCTATTCATAGCTTGGATATATGTGACACTGTGCGGAAAATTCCCACAAAAGTCCGTCATTCATATCGCCAAAACCCTGTTTGGGACCTGGATCGGGACAGCGATCGGGATTTTGTATACAGGATACGGCTTCCAGCTGGGAGCTTACGTTTTGAGAAACTTTGAAGATCTTACCGTAACCGTGTTACTACCTCGAACGCCGAGCGTTGTCATCGGTTTGATTATGATTACCATTTCGGCGTGGGCTGCTTATCAAGGGATTGAAGTGATTTGCAGATGCGCACTTCTATTAATGCTCATTGTCGTTCTGCAAATTGTATCATTCACCTTGTTATTGATACCGGAAATGGATCCAAGCTTATTATTGCCTGTATTTGAATCAGATTGGGGTTCCGTGCTGGACGGAGCCGCACAAATCTCAACCTCTCCGCTGGGCGAGACAGTGTTATTTATCATGATCATCCCATTCATTAACCGCCCCGAGAAAGTGAAAAAGACTGTCCTCACTGTTATCGGAATAGCCGGTATCGTTTTGATCTCAACTCATTTCTTCAATGTCATGGTAATGGGGGAGCTTTCTAGCACACAAATTTTCCCCGCGTATACGACCGTAATGTACATTTCAGTAGGGGACTTCTTCGAACGAATCGAGCCGCTGGTGTATATCGTTTGGGTGTTTGGTGAATTTATGATGCTAAGTGTTTGTCTCTATGCTGCCGCTTTAGCATTAGCGCAGACGGTAGGGAGCCGAGATTATCGGATTTTCATTGTACCTCTCGGGTTGGCGCTGTTAGAGTTAACTTTGTTTCTTCATCCGAATCAACTGGACGTAATCGAGTTTCAGAAGCATTTTTGGCCATGGGTTTCCTTGCCTTTCCAGGTTGTTATTCCTCTGGTCTTGTTGCTATTCTCTCTAATAAAACGGAAGAGTAAAAGTGACTCATTGGAATGAGCACAAGCGAGATTGTTTAGTTCTCGGTTCTGGGCTTGGTTGGATCGCAATCCGGGCGGGCGAGACCATGCGCTGCTTGACTCAGCTTCGTTAAGTAGTAGCATTCCTCCCGGTACATATGGTCCGTAAGCAGAATCGTCATCGTACCGAGCAGCTCTTTGTTCGCCGTGAACTCCTGCACTTCGGTCAGAAACTTCATGAATAGGCGCATCTCACCATTGGCGTCTTGATTAAATCTGCGTAGAGCAGGGAAGTCCGCAAGCCCTGTTCGCATATACCCCGCAAGCTCGATTGCTTTTAGATACAACGCTTGAAAACAACGATCGAATTCCGTGCTTCTATTAATCCAACCTTTCTCCACAAGATCAAATTCGATGGCTAAGCTGCTGGAATGTCCGATGGCATCTTGAAGCCATACGAGATGCTGATGAACAGCTGGTCCCGGAGGTGGCAGCTGTCCGTTTGTCAACGCTCCAAATACACGCATTCCTTCCTCAAGCTCATTGACGTTATGATTCAGAAAAGTCTCGGACAAGTGGATGACGATATTCCCTGTGAGAGATCGCTGCAGCAGATGCAATTTAAAGGTGCGCAGCTCTATGGTTAGCGGAATGACGACTTGCAGCAAAGCAGCAATACCCTCTCTGGACAAGTTCATCCGCGCTGTAGCGAGTACCTGATCGAAGGTTTGAATGAAATGCTGAGCACGAGCAATCTCCATCGTCTCTCCTGGAGCAAGGCTATCATGGATAAACCTGGAATGATCCCCGAAAATCTGCAGCCAAAATCGGAGCTCGAATCGTGCGCCTTCCTCAAAGGTGCTTTCCGCCGTCATGCTTCATAACCCCCCGTCAAATATCGCATACCTTCCATGTATTAGACTATGTGGCGGTTGTCTTGTCAGATACCTGACTGCTGATCTGCTTTGAGTCGAATATAGACTGAGTGAATGATATATAGGACCGCCATAATGGACGGGACTGCTAGCAAATTATAATTTCAAGCTACTAGAAGCAGTCGCTCACACGTTTCGGCTGCATTTTTGTTGCTTTTTTGTTGCTTTATTGGAATACCTTATTAATGTTATAAAATCAATTGTGTTGTTCATACGAGCAAGGCGTGGTAGGGTAAATATATGAATGTTTGTAATTGATATCCGAATGCTCGGAATAATTCATATTACCCTGAGTGAGGTGTACGAAAGAGATGCTGCAAGTAACGAACAGTCCATTCGGACAAGAGCAGGTTGAATTGCTGAACCGCTTGCTTCCTACGCTGTCAGAAGTACAGAAGATTTGGTTAAGCGGCTATTTGGCTGCTTATCAGCAGGTTGGATTACAAGCAGGTGGCGCGGTTGCAGTGCAAGGAGCACCTTCGGCGAGTGCACCGGCGGTTGCGGTTTCGAAGGAAGCGACCGTTCTCTTCGGTTCGCAAACCGGCAACAGCCACAAGCTGGCGAAGAAGCTTGCAGGCAAGCTGCAGGATCAAGGGCTTCAGGTCACGCTATCATCCATGATTGATTTTAAGCCAAACACGCTCAAGAAGATTGAGAATTTATTCATCGTCGTGAGTACGCACGGTGAAGGCGATCCGCCTGACAATGCAATCTCGTTCTACGAATATCTCCACAGCAAACGGGCTCCACAGCTGAAAGAAATGTCTTTCTCTGTACTTGCGCTTGGCGACACATCCTATGAATTCTTCTGCAAGACTGGTAGAGATTTCGATACTCGGCTGGAAGAGCTTGGCGCGAAGCGAATTGCTACACGTATTGATTGCGATGTCGACTTCGAGGACTCAGCGCAGGAGTGGCTAACGAGCGTGCTGCAAGCAGTGGGACAGTCCGCAGCTGCGTCGGAGACTGTATCTGTATCGGCAGCTGGAGTCGGTGTTGCTGCCGAACGGAGCGGACAATCGACGGAAACGGAATATACGAGATCCAATCCTTTTCAAGCGAATGTGCTTGAGAATTTGAACTTGAACGGACGTGGTGCTGAGAGAGAAACACGCCATCTCGAGATTTCATTAGAAGGCTCTGGCATCCAATATGAGCCTGGAGACAGCGTTGGCATCTATCCGCAGAATCATCCGCGTCTCGTCGATGAGCTGATTGAAGCGATGGAGTGGCAGCCGGATGCACAAGTTCCTCTTCGGAAGAGTTCAGAGCGTATTCCGCTCAAGGAAGCTCTTACAAGCCATTATGAGATTACGGTGCTTACGCCTGTGTTAATTGAACAGCTTGCAGAGGTAGCCCCAGATAGCGGATTGAAGCAGCTGCTCGCGCCAGGTCAAGAAGGGGAGCTCAGATCGTACTGCAGAGGCCGGGATCTGCTAGATCTGGTACAGGATTATGACTTGAAGGGGCTAAGCGCTAAGGCGTTCACCGCTCAGCTGCGCAAACTGCCTCCAAGACTATACTCCATCGCAAGCAGTGCGAAAGCTTATCCGGAAGAAGTTCATCTGACGATTCGCAAGGTGCACTATGAGAGCCTGGGAAGAGTCCGCTATGGCGTCTGCTCGACATTCGTATCCGAGCGGTTGGAATCCGGCCAAGAGCTGCCGCTCTTCGTGCAAGAGAACCCGAATTTCAAGCTGCCATCGAACCCGGAGACGCCAATTATTATGATTGGTCCCGGAACAGGAGTGGCTCCATTCCGAGCTTTCCTAGGTGAGCGGGAAGAGCTTGGTGTGGAAGGGAAGTCGTGGTTGTTCTATGGCGATCAGCATTTCGCTTCGGACTTCCTCTATCAAGTGGAATGGCAGCGCTGGCTGAAAGAAGGCGTTCTGACTCGGATGGATGTCGCATTCTCGCGGGATACGGATCAGAAAGTGTACGTCCAGCATCGTATGCAGGAGCACAGTAAGGACTTGTATCAATGGCTGCAAGAGGGAGCCGTTGTCTATATTTGCGGTGATGAGAAGAAGATGGCGCATGATGTTCACGCAACACTGCTAGCCATTATTAGGCAGGAAGGCGGCTTAAACGAAGAGGACGCTGCTGCGTACTTGTCGAAGATGCAGCAAGAGAGACGCTATCAACGAGATGTCTATTAAGGAGGTTAGCGAGAATGTCAGACAATAACTTGCTGTCGAAGAACAGTGCACCGCATAGCGATGTAGAGGCGATCAAGGAAAGAAGCGATTATTTGCGTGGAACGCTAGAAGAGACTTTGAAGGATCGGATAACTGGCTCAATCTCGGAAGATGACAACCGGCTCATGAAATTCCATGGCAGCTATATGCAGGATGACCGCGATGTCCGTAATGAGCGGAATCGGCAGAAGCTAGAGCCTGCCTATCAGTTCATGGTTCGTGTTCGCGCGGCCGGTGGTATCGTCTCGCCGGAGCAGTGGCTAATGATGGATCGAGTCGCGCAGAAGTATGCGAATGATACGATTCGGTTGACGACAAGGCAGTCATTCCAGCTGCATGGCGTAATCAAATGGAATATGAAACAGGTTATCCAAGAAGTGAATGAGGAGCTGCTTAACACGCTTGCTGCCTGTGGTGACGTTAACCGTAACGTGATGTGCAACCCGAACCCTTATCTGTCCGAAGTACATGAAGAGGTCTATGAGTGGGCAAAACGGGTAAGTAACCATCTTGATCCGCATACAAGGGCTTACCATGAATTGTGGCTCGACGAGGAGAAGGTTGCAAGCAGTGATGACGGAGTCGAACAGGAACCGATCTACGGCAAAGTCTATTTACCACGTAAATTTAAGATCGGCATCGCGATTCCGCCTGCGAATGAAGTCGATGTATTCTCTCAAGACCTCGGTTTCATCGCCATTCATGAGAATGGCCGGTTACTCGGCTTCAATGTTGTGGTCGGCGGCGGCATGGGTATGTCGCACGGTGATCCGAAGACGTATCCGCAGGTCGCGCGTACGATCGGATTCATTACGCCAGAGCAGATGATTGATGTTGCGGAGAAAACCGTTATGATTCAGCGGGATTACGGAGACCGTGCGGTTCGCAAGCACGCGCGCTTCAAATATACGATTGACGATCGCGGACTCGAATGGTTTATTCAAGAGCTGCAGCTGCGTTTGGGCTGGAAGCTAGAAGAAGCTCGTTCGTATCATTTTGACCATAATGGAGATCGGTACGGCTGGGTGAAGGGAAGCAACAACAACTGGCATTATACGTTGTTTATACAGAATGGCCGTGTGAAGGATGACGGCGGCTATCAGCTGATGACAGGGCTGCGCGAGATTGCGAAGATTCATAAAGGGGACTTCCGTCTTACGCCTAACCAGAACCTCATTATCGGGAATGTATCCAGCCAGCGGAAGAAGAAAATCGATCAGCTTATTGAGACCTACAAGCTGACGGACGGAGCGATTTATTCGGCGCTGCGGCGTAATTCGATGGCTTGTGTCGCATTGCCGACTTGCGGCCTCGCGATGGCGGAATCGGAGCGTTATCTGCCTACGCTGATCGATAAGCTCGATCTGGTGATGGAAGAAGCTGGATTGCGCGACGATGAGATCGTCATTCGAATGACTGGCTGTCCGAACGGCTGCGCCCGACCGGCTTTGGCGGAGGTTTCGTTCATCGGTAAAGCGCCTGGCAAATACAATATGTATTTGGGCGGCGGCTTTGCCGGCAACCGGCTCAACAAGCTGTTCCGCGAGAATATTGGCGAGAACGAAATTCTGAGTGAACTGCGTCCGATCCTGCTCCAGTATGCGAAGGAGCGTAAGGATGGCGAGCACTTCGGAGACTTCTGCATCCGCGCGGAATATGTGAAGGAAGTTCATTCGGGACTTGATTTCCACGATTAGATAGTTGTTATGCAAGCAGTCGATCTCTAATGAGGATCGGCTGCTTTTTTAATTGAAGAGATCAGGAGGAAGCCGTATTACAACACGCGAATATAGTTGTTATGTGATAAATTTCCAATTATAGGAGTGGATCGTAATGGCAGAACAGACAAGCGTGAAACAGCAGGTCGTCAAAGATTTTACGCTCGAAATTCCGGTCAAAGACATTGAGCAGTCGGCAAAATGGTACGTGGATTATTTAGGCTTCGAGTTAGTTTAACCCGTGCTTGGCATAGCAGAATTGAGGCTCGAATCAGGTTGCCGCATCTGTTTGTTTCACCCTGATCACTCAGATGAAACGAGCTACTGGTATGTAAAGAATGCGGACAATTACCGCGTCCGCGTCTGTTAGAGGATTCCCAATCTCGAACAGCTTCACAGCCGGTTAGTCGAAGCCGGAATTACGGTTAGTCCAATCGAAGGAGATCTCGGCTGCGGCTGGGCATTTCATTTCTATGATATCAACGGGAACAAGCTCATCGCTTGGGGCGGCTATACAAAGGAGCATGTTTGGTATTATGAGTGAGGGTTGCAGGGCGAGCGAGGGATTCACATGCTGAGAGCACGTATTTGATCTCTCGGCGACATATAAAGTTGGTTACGGAGCCGAGAGAACATATATGGTCTCTCAGGCTCGGATTTGTGCGATACATAGTGGTTTTTCACGCTGAGAGCACGTATTTGATCTCTCGGCGGCATATATAGTTGGTTTCGGAGCTGAGAGAACTTATATGGTCTCTCGGACTCCGATTTGTGCGATAAGGTGTGGTGAGCGATGCGCGATCATGCTGAGAGGCGCCTTACTTGCTTGCATTAAGCAGTAGAAAGTCTTTCTTATTGTTCTTGTATAACGCCTTGAACACTTTGAAGTTCCTGTCATGTATGGCTTTATTCATTCGATTAGGCGTGTATCGCACACTCGCCTTAATCAGCTTCTTGGCGTCGTCGATCTTGTCAATCCAACCAAGGCCAACAGCTGCAACGATCGCCGCGCCGACAGCTCCAACGTTATGCGGGTTGTCGACGGTCTCAACATCGCGGCCGAGAATATCGGACAGCATTTGGCAGGTGAGGGGAGCGAGTGCACCGCCGCCGACGAAACGGATCACGGGCGACGTCTTCACTTTCTTCTCCTGCGCTTCCAGATGCCATCTGAGGTGATAACAAATCCCTTCGAGCACCGCGTGAATCATCTCGGTCTTCCCGGTTTCGAGTCCAATGTTGAAGAACATGCCGCGCGCATTGGCATCCTCAAAAGGGCATCTATTGCCATGCAGCCATGGCGTGAAGATAACCCCGTTGCTGCCGGCAGGTACGTTCTTTATCGCATCCATCATGTAATCGTATAGGCTTTCATAATGCGATTCATAAGCCTCCGACACATGCTTCTTCTCCAGATAGATGTTGATCTCATCGAGCGCAAGATGATCCTTGACCCATTCCAAACATTTTCCAGCAGTCTCAAGCTCTGCAAAATAGTTGAACGTCCCATGATTCGCACCTACAATCGCAGCAATCATCGCCGATGCATCCACGACTTGACGGTTCACGACGGTTGATACCCAGCCGGATGTGCCCGAATAAATATGTGTGCTGCCAGGCTCGACTGCGCCAGCACCTACACCAATGAGCGAAACATCGCCGCCGCCGCCGAACACAGGAGTACCTTCCGCCAGATTCAGCTGGGATGCAGCTTCCTTCGTGAGGCCTCCTACCCTATCAGTGCTACGGACGATGCGAGGGAGGTGGGTCATATCGACACCGTACATACTGCACACCGCTTCGCTAAAGCACTCTTTGCCTTTACGAGTATCATAGAGCAGGGCAGCGAATGCGCTGTCTTGGGTCATAATGAACTCACCTGTACATTTGCAGATGAGATATTCCTTCACATCAAGCCACTTGAATACCTTGCTGAATATGGCAGGCTCATTACGCTGCACCCATTTGTACTTCCAGACCGGGTCTTTGACGCTCGATGCGACGGCGCCAGTAATGGCCAATGATTTGAGCAGCTTGAAGACATTCGCTCCAGCAATCTGCAAGCCATTCGCGATACCTTCCTTCAGCTCACGCTTCGCCCGATGATCCATATAACTCATGGCACGCCGCAGCGGAACACCGTGCTTGTCGACGAGAACGAGCCCTTGCATCTGGGCACAGAACGATATCCCTTGAATACTTCCGGCAGGGAGGCCTGATTTCTCAAGTACGCGCTCCGTTGTGATGCACATCGCATCCCACCAATCCTGAGGCTCCTGCTCAACGCCGCCATTCTCCATTACATATAGCTTATAGTGCTCCGTTGCGGAAGCCACCAGCTTAATCGTGTCCGTAACTTCAATGAGACAGGTCTTGATCCCAGTAGTTCCTACGTCATACGCAATCACATAACAAGGCATGTTCTAGCATCCTCTCGCACGGAATGGGTCAATTTCACTCAATTCAAGAAGAAAGCTCCCTTAATAAACTTTATTAGCTGCTCTGCCACAAGCTCATCCTGATCGTGAATATCAATGCCTGCAAACGTCCGCAGCCGTTCTTTGTAATAATCGCTCGAATAGGAGAATTGCAGCGTAATGAAGAGGTTATCGAGAAAAAAAGCAAATAATTGCGGATGAATATCAGCTCGAATCGAGTGGGAGGCTTGTGCTTCTGCAATGAACGAAGCATAGAGCCCGGCAGTGTCGTTCTCCATCTCGGACACAATTCTGCCTGCTAGCTCGGATTTGCTCTCTGCTGCCATAATATTATATAGCCTCGTTAGATGAAGATTCTCCCGAGATTGGAGCTGAATCGTCCTTATGATCCGTTCTATGCGGCTGAGGAAATCTTGCTCACCCAACATAATCTCCTCGAGCACTTTCTTGGTGGATTCAATTCCGATTCGAATGATCATGAGATACAATTCTTCTTTGCTGCCAAAATATTTATAGAGAGAGCCGACGCTAATTTCTGCTTTCTGGGCAATCTGATTTATGTTAGCGCTGTCAAAACCGTGTTCAGCAAATTCGATAATGGCCGCATTTAATATTTTATCTTGCTTTTCTTGCGATATTTTCTTGAAAGAATCTGTGTAATAGGATTCAAGCATAAGGAACACCTCGAGTCAGTGAGTGAACGTTCACTCACATTCTAGCACATAATTCGACTATTGCAATCATTCAGATAATTCTGTTGACAACTGGCGATAGCCAACTATACTGAAGTCGTGAGTGAACGTTCACTCACATCTGACTCATGCATGCATGCTGAACCACTTCCGATATACTACGTGGAGGGCGAATATGGATAACAAAAATGGCATTTCAGAGTACCCTAATACGGCTGCAATCATAAGACAATTGGATGACTTAATTAAACAACCCATCTATACGATTAAACCGGAAGCGCTTACAGCCTACGAGCAACAATATTATGAGAAGAAGTGCGCGAAGTCTAAGGCCATGATTCAGGAGGCGGTCCATGTTATTCCTGGAGGTGTGCAGCATAATCTTGCCTTTAATCATCCGTTTCCACTCGTATTCACGAAGGCGGAAGGCGCCTATCTCTACGACATTGACGGCAATCAATACTATGATTTCCTGCAGGCAGGCGGCCCGACTGTGCTTGGCAGCAATCCCATTCATGTCCGCAGCAAAGTCATCGAATTGCTGAATGATTGTGGTCCTTCGACGGGCTTATTCCATGAGTACGAATATAAGCTAGCGAAGAAAATCGCTGATCATATTGAATCGGTTGAGATGTTCCGGATGCTCGGCTCAGGTACAGAAGCGTGTATGGCTGCAATAAGAGTGGCAAGACTTGCGACCAAGAAGAAGCATATTATTAAGATGGGTGGTGCCTACCATGGCTGGAGTGATCAGTTGGCGTACGGTATTCGTATTCCCGGCTCCAAATGGACGCAGGCACATGGCGTTCCGCGGCATATGTTTAAGTACACGCAGGAGTTCTATCCCGGCGATTTGAAAGACCTTGAGCGGAAGCTGCGGTTTAATCGTTTGCGCGGCGGCACGGCGGCTGTACTGATCGAACCGGTCGGACCAGAGAGCGGAACGAGGCCGCTCGAATTCGATTTTAACAAGGGTGTAGAAGAGTTGTGCCGAAAGTATGGCGCACTGCTTGTGTTTGATGAGGTTGTCACTGCTTTTCGGATCGGAATGAGTGGGGCGCAAGGTTACTTTGGCGTATCTCCCGACTTGACTGTGTTCGGCAAAGTCGTTGCCGGCGGGTATCCAGGAGCAGGAGGCCTCGGCGGTAAGAAACAATATATGAAATATTTGTCAGCCGGCTTGGGGTCGGGAGACAAACACAAGAGGGCGCTCGTCGGCGGTACGATGGCGGCGAATCCGCTCAGCTGTGTGGCAGGCTATTATACGCTTGATGAGATGGAACGAACGAATGCGGTTCAGCGTGCAGGTATAATGGGCGATAAACTGACTAGCGGATTGAAAGCGCTTATCGAGAAGCATAAGCTCCCATTCGTTGCGTTCAATCAGGGCTCCATCTGCCATCTCGAAACGGTAGGGACGCTCCATTATGCAATCGACTGGTCGAAGCCGTGGCGTATACCTGGCGTGCTCAAAGCAACCTCGGAACGCAAGAAAGAGATGGAGCATATGGGTGCGGCCTACATGGCAGAAGGAATTGTGACACTTGCAGGCAGTAGACTGTATACGAGCGCTGCTTATACGGATGAAATGATAGATGATGTGTTGGTCCGATTTGACCGCGTATTCGGGCAAGTTGCTATTAAAGCCTAATACAACGCTTAAGGCTGGGGGATTTCATGCATGCATATGGACACGCTTGAAGCAAAAGAACGAGTAGTAAAGGCAGGCAGGAAGCTTGTCGAGTCGAAGCTGATCGCTCGCACATGGGGAAATGTCAGCTGCCGGATAAGCGACTCGCATTTCGTCATTACGCCTAGAGGTAGAGATTACTTGCAAATGACGGTAAACGATATCGTCGAAGTGGCTATAGCAGATTGCAGCTACAGCGGCGATGTGAAGCCTTCTTCTGAGAAAGCGATGCACGCGGCGGTATATAAGCAGTATCCGGAGGTCAATTTTGTCATTCACACTCATCAGGAGAATGCGTCCGTCGTAAGTGCTGCGGGGTTAGAGGCGATGAAGGTAGTGGGTGAATATCCGCTGCTCGGCGGCGAAGTGATATGTGCGGAATACGCATTGCCGACGACGACGAAGCTTGCTCGCAAAGTTTCAAAGGTGTTAATGCGAAAAGGTGGTCAAGCTGTTATTTTGGCAAAGCATGGTGCGCTGTGCTTCGGTGTAAGTGATGATGAGGCGTTCCAAGTCGCTACGGACTTGGAGACTGCTTGTGCAGACTATGTCAACAGTCAGTACAATCATCTAAGCGGAAATAACAGTGGTGATTTGGTGGAGCTGAGTTATTATGCCATCTCGCGTCTAATGGGTAAGCCTCAGCCGTTGCCGGAAGCTATGGAATCCGGGTTCTATTTCGAGAGCGAGAGGACGGATTCAGGGTTCAGACTAAAGCTCAACAACGGTGCAACGATTGAAGTGAAGAGTGGTGAGCTGCATTCGTCGATGCCCGAGGAAGCGAAGCTGCTTAACGAGATTTATCAATCTTTTAACGACATTAATTATATTGTACATACGAATTCCTTAAGTGTAGCAGCCGTGTCGCACGCTGATTTGACCGTTCGTCCGCTACTAGACGATTTCGCACAACTAGTGGGCACTTCTGTGAAGACAGTAACGCCTTGGAATGCTCCACGCATTCGGAGTGCATTAAAACATGCTTCTGCTGTGTTGCTCCATCGGGAAGGTGCCTTATGCTGTGGGAGCACCAGAAGTGATGCAACCGCTGTAGCGATGGTTCTGGAGAAGAACTGTAAAGCGCTCATTGGTGCTTCTTTGTTCGGACCAGTCAAACCGATCCACCAGCTAGAGAGTATGCTAATGAGATTCATGTATTTGAAAAGCTATTCCAAGCAGGCTGCGAAGAAGTCTTAATCTCATACTTGATTGGAGGTAAAGCGGATCGATGCCAACCTATCCAACCTATTCAGAGCTTGTCGCATCCCAGCGGACGTTCTTTCAGTCTGGTTCCACACGATCCTATGCATTTCGCAAGCAGCAGCTGGAGAAGTTATATCGGCTCGTTGCAGACAACGAACAGCTTATCCTGAAAGCCGTTCACGAAGATTTAAACAAGAGCGAATTAGAAGGGTTCTTCGCGGATGTCGGTTACATCAAATACGAGATAACGCATGCGCTTAAACATCTTAAACGCTGGATGAAACCACAGCGTGTTAGAACACCTCTGACGCATTTTGGCAGCAGCAGCTCCATTTATCGCGAGCCGTACGGTGTGAATCTCATTATCGCACCGTGGAATTATCCTTTCTTACTGACCATTACGCCGCTAATTGGGGCCATCGCAGGCGGTAACACCGCGATTGTAAAACCTTCTGAGCTTGCAGTCCATTCCTCGGATTTGCTGCATAAACTGCTCTCTAACGCATTTCCGTCTGAATACATCGCCTGCGTAGAAGGTGGGGCTGAAGAGACGACCGCACTTCTGCAGGAGCGCTTCGATCACATTTTCTATACAGGAAGCAGTTCGATCGGCAAGATCATCATGACCGCTGCAAGCCAATATCTCACCCCAGTTACGCTTGAGCTTGGCGGCAAGAATCCGGCCATTGTCGATGAGAGTGCCAACATCCCGCTTGCAGCCCGAAGAATCGCATGGGGGAAACTGCTTAATGCGGGACAGACCTGCATCGCTCCTGACTATATCTATGTCCATCGCTCGGTTGAGCAACGATTTCGAGAGAGCTTGAGAGATGAAATGATTCAGTTATATTCGAGTCAACCATTAGATAATCCAGACTACACCTGCATCATTAATGATAGACACTTGAGCCGTTTGCAACGTTTGCTAGCTGAACCGACTGTTTACTATGGGGGAGAAGTAGACCGGCAGAAACGAATGCTAGCGCCGACCATACTGACAAACGTCACTTGGGATCATGCTGTTATGCAAGAAGAAATCTTCGGTCCGATCACACCGATTCTTACCTATGATTCGCTCGATGAAGCTATTGCACAGATTAAGAAGCAAGAAAAGCCGCTCGCGCTTTATCTATTCACAGAAAACAAGCAAGTGAAGCAGCAAGTCATTCGCGAGATTCCATTTGGTACAGGCGGCATCAATGATACGCTATTTCAATTCTTGAATCCGAATTTGCCGTTTGGCGGTGTTGGCAGCAGCGGCTCAGGCTCCTATCATGGAGTTTATTCCTTTCAATGCTTCACACACCCAAAGAGTGTTCTCTCCCAAACGACCAAATTTGACCTTCCACTCCGATATGGCAGAAGTAAAACTGCACTCCAGATTATTCGACAATTGTTCAAGTAGCATCGAAATCCGTTATCCGTTCCAGTCAATCTACTATGAAAAGGACAAGGTGAGCGTATGAATGAGCTGAATCGAATTGAAGTTAATCTGGCGAACAAGAAGCAGCAGATGGAGGGATTCGGCGCATCAGGCGCTTGGTGGGCACAGCATACGGGAAGCTGGCAGCCGAACGAACTATCACGATTTCTCGAGCTGCTGTTTAATCCGCAAACGGGTATTGGCCTTACCATCTATCGACACAACATCGGTGCAGGAGATGGTCAAGAGATTGAAGATCCATGGCGCCGTGCAGAAACGTATGAAGTGTCGGAAGGGGAGTATGACTGGAGCCGAGATGCGCAGGCTGTGGCTGTTATGAAGCAGGCGGTTGCAAGCGGTGCTGAACGAATCGTCGCATTCGCGAACAGTGCTACACCAAGAATGACGCAATCCGGTATGACCTCCGGGCATCAGGAAGGAAGATCCAACTTCAAGGAAGGTATGGAGGATGCTTTCGCCACTTATTTAGTTGATGTCGTTAAACATCTCATCGACGACGAAGGATTGCCAATTGATTGGATTTCCCCGATCAATGAGCCGATGTGGCTGTGGAACGCGCAGAATGGGCAAGAAGGCTGCCACTATCAGCCGGAGGAATGCGTAGCTGTTTATCGTGCACTCGCAAGGCGTCTCAAGGAGCAAGGGCTGCCTGTCCGAATTTCTGCTATTGAAGCAGGGGAATGGTCGAGTGCCAGAATGTATTACTACAAGCTGGCTGAAGACAAGGAGCTTATGAAGTATATTGACAATATCGCGGTGCACTCCTATGTCCCGCACGTATCCAACATTGTCTTTAAAGAAGAGTTTGCGACCTTGATTCAGAAGGAACAGCCTGAGTTGCCTATCTGGATGTCCGAATGGACCGAAATGGAAGGCGGCAAGGACTTCGGCATGTCTTCGGCACTCCATATGGCGAACTTAATTCAAGAAGATCTAGCGATTGGACAGGTTACCTCTTGGCAATATTGGATCGCGGTATCTCGTTATGACTTCCGAGATGGACTCGTCTACGTTGATGAGTCGGAAGGAACGTTCCAAGAAACGAAGCGATTGTGGGCGTTCGGCAATTTTAGCAGATTCATTCGTCCAGGCGATATTCGGGTCGAGGCTGATTCTGCTCATGCAGAGCTCAAAGTTGTTGCTTACACGGATCTGGGTGGTCATCGCGCGACGCTGGTTGTTATCAATAACAGCAAGGAAGCAATCACATCACAATTCCAGTTTGGCTCGGATACCAGCATCAAGCATGCTGCAATCTGTGTTACTTCAGAGGATGAGAACCTCGCATGTGTATACAGCGGTTTGCCGTTGAATGAGTGGACTTTTAAAGCAGAAAGCATAACTTCGATTATCGTGGAGACGAGTGAAGTGTAAAGAAATCGTATGTTTTCTGGATGAAGTAAGGCTGCTCGGTATCGTATCGGCAGCCTATTGCTTTTGGAAGGGATTATCGGCTTGCGCGAAGACGACGTTCGAATACGAACGGACCGAATGGCAGGAATGCACAAATAATTGCTCCGAGAAGCCTTGGAATCCGCCAGCTAGCCGAGAAAAGCATCGATATAGCAGTAAGGATATAGAGGCTGAATAACGCACCGTGAATCATCCCCACGATGGTGACGGGGCCAGGTATATCAGCAAAATATTTGAGCGGCATTGCGATGCATAGTAAAAGCAGGAATGAAATGCCTTCCAATGTCCCAATGAGACGGAATCTGTTATGCGGGTTGCGCAGCATGTCGTTATGAACCTCCTTGCAGAATAGGAATGCTATTATTTTACCGTAGCCCGTTCGTAGAATGCCAGTTGTTCACGAAAGTATCACCATTTCTGCAAAGCAACATCAGTGAGGATTAGGGTATAGATCTGGCAGAAATAAACAGGTAAACTAGAGGAGTTAGCATACCAATCGGAGGTGCGCGGGTAATGAGTGAGCAGCATGCGATTGAACAATTCAAACAAGCCGTTATGAATAATAATGTGGCAGAGGCTAGCAAGAGCTTACTCGATAATCCGTTCCTGGCTGAGCGAATTAACGAGTCTTGGTTTTCATTCGATACACCCGCAATTGTCCAAGCAGCAGCTAGTGGAAATCAAGAGATGGTAGACCTGCTCCTTGAGAACGGAGCTGATCTTAATGCCAAGAGTACTTGGTGGGCGGGAGGATTCGGCGTTCTGCACCATAATCATCATGAGCTATCCCACTATCTAATTGAGCGGGGAGCTCCCGTTGATATCCATGCAGCCGCCGCACTGGGGTTGCTTACGACTCTGCAAGATATGGTGGAGAAGAATCCCGCTGCCGTTAATGAGCGAGGTCCGGATGGACAAGCTCCGCTTCACTTTGCCACTGACACAGCGATTATTGATTTCCTGCTTGAACATGGAGCCGAGATTGACTTGCGCGATATCGACCATTATAGTTCACCATCACAGTGGGCAATTGATGATGTTGAGAAATGCAAATATCTCATCGAACGTGGTGCGTCTGCGGATATTTATATGGCGATCCAGCTCGGAGATCCGGAGCTAGTCCGCAACATATTGCTCACGGAGCCCGATTGTCTAGACGCTCGTGTAGGACAAGGCCGCTTCACATCAGGAGATTCCGAAGGCGGACATATCTACTTGTACAAGATCGGCGGCGATGTGACACCACTGCAGCTCGCTGCGCGCCATAAGTGTACTGAAATTGCAGAATTAATTCTGGAGCATCGTCCTCCAGCGCATCGGTTGCTGTATGCGTGCTTGACTGGTGATCAATCTGAGGTTCAAGCTCTGTTATCGCAAGAGCCAGGCCTGGTTCAGTCGCTTTCGACACATGATCTCAGCACGATTACCGATGCTGCTTCGAGCAACGATATGGATGCTGTTCGTGTCATGTTGCAAGCCGGGTTCCATGCCGATGCACGTCGCAGTGCGGCGGATTTCACAGCACTCCATAACGCGGCGATGCGGGGGAATGCCGAGATCGTGCGCCTCCTTCTCGCGCACGGTGCATCTCCTCAGATAACCCACGGATTCGGCGGTGACGCACTTGGCAGCTGCATGTGGGGCTCCGTTCATTTCCGCTCTCCAGCTGGGGATTATTTAGGCGTTGCAGAGCAGCTCGTAAGAGCCGGCGCGCCGGTGCCAAGCCAGTTGAGCGGAAGCGAAGAGGTTAATCGAATGATTGAACAAGCTCAAACTTAAGTTCGTCTGAATCCGCGGCTTCCGCGGATTCTTTTTTATTAGAGGGAACTGCTTAATAACAATTGAATTTTACTGCAACTCAAACATAATTTATTGTAAAACAATAAATATCGTGTTACATTGTTGCTGACAATAACGAAGTGAGGTGCACACAAGTGGAGCGAGGAACAACACTCTTCTTAAAAATTACAGTTTGTCTGATTGGTATCGTGGTGCTTGCTATGGTCTGCATATTGCTGCCTATAATCGCGCATGAAGTATCAGATGATTATCCGGCTCATTTACTCTATCCCATCTTCATTGTGATGTATTGTTCGGTAGTACCATTCTTCTATGCCTTATATCAGTCGCTGCGGCTTCTTGGTTATATTGACAAGAAGGAGGCTTTCTCGGACCTCTCCGTGCAGGCGCTGAAGCGGATTAAGTACTGCGCACTCACGATCAGTCTCTTATATGTCGCAGGGTTTCCGTTCTTTTTTATGTTGGCGGATAAAGATGACGCGCCAGGTCTTGCTGTGATTGGACTGGTCATTATTTTTGCCTCCATGGTCATCGCTGTCTTTGCCGCAGTTCTTCAAAAGCTATTAAAAAAGGCGATCGATATTAAATCAGAAAACGATCTTACGGTCTGAGGTGAAGACATGGCGATAATCATCCATATTGATGTCATGCTGGCAAGACGGAAAATGAGCGTGACTGAGCTATCGGAGAGAGTGGGCATCACGATGGCCAATCTTTCTATCTTGAAGAATGGGAAGGCGAAAGCGATTCGCATCTCCACATTAGAGGCGATTTGTAAAGCGCTCGAATGTCAGCCTGGAGATATTTTGGAATACAAGCAGGATGGAGCTGAAGGTTAGCGAAATGCGTAATTTGGAGATTGGTTATTGAATGCCTGCATATAGTTGTAAGGGATTTCGCATGAACATGTGAAGGATTCTTACGGAGAGCAGGTGTTCCTTGTGACTGTCAATCTGGATATTGCCACACTTGTATCTGCTGTGATGTGGCCGGTTGTCATTTGCGTCTTACTCTTAATCTCTCGCAAACACTTGCCGGATTTGCTGAACGTGTTGTTGAAACGCGTGAAGAGGATCGATTTTGCAGGGGTATCGCTTGAATTATCCGAGACAAAAGCCTTCACACCGACCTTATCGGTTAGTCAACTAGATTTAATCAATATGATGGAAATTATGCAGAAGTCCAGTGAAGCGATCGATATTAGAGATCTATTGTTATCGGAAGGCAGCGCAGATTATACAGTTATCCATTTGGGAAGTGGTAAGAACTGGCTTACCTCGCGTCTGTTTATTATGTCGATCATGTTTGCGCATCAGAAGAATATGAAAGCCTTTGTATTCCTTGAATCGAATAACGATAATCGCAAACGATATGCTGGCTGGGCCAAACCTGCCACCATCCGTTTTGCGCTCGCGAAACGATATCCATGGTTTGAAGCTGCGTTCGCTGAAGCTTATTGTGCGGTAGTAAAGAAGCATGGTCGCCTTCAGCTGGTCACCTCCAATCGTGGGGAACTCGGTAATGGTGAACCGTTTGTGTCTGTTCTTCGTGATTTTTTGAATGAGGTTCAAATTAACGACATTAAACAAATTGAGCTTGATGCAAGATCAGAATGGATTAGTTTAACTTCGGCGAACCGTACCTATGAACATGCAGAATGGATCAACGGTGTATTGTTAGAGGAGCTTCTTGAGGAAGACCTTCATGTATCCGTCATTCAATCAACCAAAGTCAAGGAGATAAAGCTAGACAACGCACAGTTTCAGAGAATACTGGACTCGCCAGAAGAGTTCATTGCGATAACTTCGTTTAACGGGAAATTTAAAGGGCTGTTGGAACGAAATGCTGTTCTTGAGCAAGCCGTTAGACAAGTCACACATTCGCCGGAATGAAATCGGGACAGCATTACTTAGCTCGAAATGAGGAAATAGATTGCTAATTGACGAAAAGGTTGTGTTCGAATGAAGCCGCAGTTTTCCCCGCAAGCTATCATGACCACTGTTTCACGAAAATTAAATTGCGAGCTTTCTAAATGGGAGCCTGTATCCGAAGGAGAGGAGTCACAAGCTTTCGCAGTCTCAATTGGCGAGAATGAATGTATTATTCGCGTCAATCGTTCTGCAAATGACTTTTACAAGGATGCATTCTGTTCTCGTCAGTTTGCTTCATCCGACTTACTAATCCCGGAAATCATCCATATCGGTGCACTCGATGTTGAATATACATACTGCGTTTCTAGGCGCGCGCAAGGTGTTACTTTGCAGGATCTGCCGTCTTCGGAGTTGCCATATGTGGTCAGGTCTGTCATGCAGGTAATGGAAGTGATGGCGAATGCTAATTGTGATGGGACAACGGGGTTTGGCCCATTCGACGAGCATGGAGTCGGTCGATTTGCGAGTTGGCACGACTTTATTATGAGCATCACGGACTCAACTCGGTATAATTGGGATGCTCTGAGCGAGGGAGTTGTCGATTCTAACAGGCTCGCGCCTTACTTTAAAGCTCTCGAAGCTTTCGCGCCGCGTTGCCCCGAGATTCGTAAGCTCGTCCATGGCGATTTCGGCTCGAACAACGTGCTGACGTATGGAGCTCGGATTACAGGTGTGATCGATTGGAGCGAAGCGCTGTTCGGCGATCCACTCTACGATGTCGCGAACATCTTCTTCTGGCGTACTTGGCTCGACTGTATGGAAGTACAGGCGCAATTTATCGAGGAGCAGCATCGCGAGCTAACCGGGCGGACAGAAGAGCTGCGTTGCTACCAGCTCCGTATTGGACTTTATTTGATCTTCCAAAGCGCGTCGGCAGGCGACACGGAGATGCTCGAATGGGCGTTGAAGCGCTGCGACGCGATTGTCGGAGATGAAGTAAAGCACAACGGCTAGCGATTCTAGGACAACCAGTCCGCGATTCATATCGCGGGCTTTTTTCTCATGGTATCGGGGCATAATAAAACAGAATTGACAGGACACCAAACGGTGTCATACAATAAAAATGTCACCAAATGGTGTCCAATAAAGGTCAACTGAAAACGTAGGAGAGGGTGTTGTGAGCGATAACGATCAGTTGCGGGATGTATTTGACGCGATTGCAGATCCAACGAGGCGAAGGCTCATACAACTGTTATCAGAGGCTGAGGAGCTGCCGCTTCATGAGCTAACTTCACAATTCGAGATGGGCCGAACAGCGGTATCGAAGCATTTGACTATATTGAAAGAAGCTGGACTGATCATGGACCGGAAAGTCGGTCGAGAAACGCGATTTAAATTAAATGCGGCTCCTCTACAAGAAATTCAAGATTGGGTAGCATTCTATAGCAAATTCTGGAGTACCAATATGCTGCGTTTAAACCAGCTGTTATTAGAGGAGGAAGAAGAATTATGAGTTTAACTTTGAATTTGGATTTTCAATATACAACAACGATCGAGAAGCTGTGGACTGCTATTACGGATCCTAACAAGCTTGCTAAATGGGTGATGGAGAACAACTTCAAGCCAGAAGTCGGCTATCAGTTCCAGTTCCGCCAGAAACCGACCGAATATTGGGATGGTATCGTTGAAGGAGAAGTGCTAATCGTAGACGAACCAAGCAAGCTGTCTTATACGTGGGGCACTGGAGCGGAGAAACATACCGTTGTTTGGACCCTGCAGGATTTGGGAGATGGCAAAGTCAATCTTCACCTCGAACAAACGGGAATTTCCAATCCGCAAGCGCTGGGTGGCGCGAAATATGGTTGGACGAATATGGGCGGCGAGCTGGAGAAGCTGCTGGCACAGTAATGACAGACTAGAATTAGACCGGCTGCATACACGCAGCCGGTTATGTCTGTTTATACAGTCTGACAAATTCCTCTTGTTTCTGTACAATATGAAGAGGAATATTATTGAATACATAGGCGGAAGGATGTTATCATGACCGATTCGAATCAGGAGTATATCGTCATATCAGGCGCAAGAGAGAATAATCTCAAGGACGTGTCCTTGCGCATTCCGAAGCGGAAAATCACGATCTTCACAGGGGTATCCGGTTCAGGCAAGTCATCAATCGTCTTCGATACGATCGCATCGGAATCTACTCGGCTGCTGAATGAGAACTTCAGTATGTTCGTGCGTAACTTCTTACCGCGTGTTCCGCAGCCGGACGCAGACGCAATAGAGAACCTGAGCATGGCGGTCATTGTGGATCAGAAGCGGCTCGGCGGCGGTTCACATTCGACGATGGGCACGATAACCGATATTTCTCCTATTCTTCGTTTACTCTTCTCCCGAGCGGGTCAGCCTCAAGTTGGACCCGCGAATATGTTCTCCTTCAACGATCCGCAAGGCATGTGTCCGGAGTGTAACGGGCTCGGCCGCAGTCTAGTCGTGGACATGAGAAAAGCGATTGATATGTCCAAGTCGTTGAAAGAAGGAGCGATTCTGCTTCCTGACTACAAGTCGAGCAGCTTTGATCTATCTATTCTAATTGAATCAGGGGCATTCGATCCTGATAAGAAGCTTAGCGATTTCTCGGATGCAGAGCTTGAAGAGCTGCTACATGGCAAAGCTAAGAAAGTAGAAGTCCAATTCATGAGTAAGGCGATGAATGTGACCGTTGAAGGCTGTATCGAGAAATTCACAAACAAGTACATTAGACGTGATATAAAAACGATGTCTGAGCGTACTCAGAAGGCCGTTATGCCTTATATTATCGAAGGCGTCTGCTCGAGCTGTCATGGAGCAAGACTCAGTCAAGCTACGCTTGGCAGCAAGATCAATGGGTATAATATTGCCGATTTGGCCGCTATGGAAGTCGGTCAGCTCATCCGAGTCGTGCGGGAGATTGACAGTCCTGTCGCTGCGTCTATCATCAAGGCATTAACTGATAGGCTGCAGCATCTTGTCGATATCGGACTTGATTACTTAACGCTTGACCGCGAGACTGATACGTTGTCCGGAGGAGAGTCGCAGCGTGTCAAGATGGTTAAGCATCTGAGCGGCAGTCTGGTCGATGTCACCTATATTTTTGATGAGCCAAGCGTTGGTCTTCATCCTCGTGATGTCCATCGTCTGAATGAATTGCTGCAGAAGCTGCGCGATAAAGGCAATACGGTCATTGTCGTCGAGCATGATCCAGATGTCATTAAAGTGGCGGATCATATTGTCGATGTCGGTCCACTAGCCGGCAGCCGTGGTGGTAATATTGTGTTTGAAGGAAGCTACCAGAGCTTGCTGGAATCAGGCACATTGACTGGCAACCATATGAAACGCCCGCTCGAGCTGAAGCAAGAGACCAGGAAGCCAAGCGGCAAGCTGTCAATCAACAATGCCACTCTGCACAACCTGAATAACGTCAGTGTTGATATCCCAACGAGTGTGCTCACAGTTGTTACCGGTGTTGCTGGATCTGGCAAAAGCACGCTCATTAACGATGTATTCCTAAGCAATCATTCGGACGCAATCGTCATTGACCAGTCGGCGATTGGTGTATCATCACGTTCGAATCCGGCAACTTACACGGGCATCATGGATGATGTTCGGAAAGCTTTTGCTTCGGCGAATAAAGTCAATCAAGGCTTGTTCAGCTTCAACTCCAAGGGAGCTTGCGAGAACTGTGGCGGGCAAGGCGTTATCTCCATTGACCTGTCATTCCTGGACAGCGTTGATCTGCCATGTGAAGTGTGCGGAGGCAGAAGATTTAAGGAAGAGGTACTCGTGTACAAGCTAAACGGCAAGTCCATTGCCGATGTGCTCGAAATGACGGTTGAGCAGGCACTCGAATTTTTCGAGCTGAAAGAAGTTGTGCGCAAGCTTCAGGCGCTGAGTGATGTTGGACTGACCTACATTACTCTGGGGCAGCCGATGAGCACGCTGTCGGGCGGGGAATGCCAGCGCATCAAGCTCGCAAGCGAGCTGCATAAAAAGGGCAGTATTTACGTCATGGACGAGCCTACGACTGGCCTGCATATGTCGGATATTGGGCATCTATTGGAAATTATGAACCGTCTCGTGGATGCAGGCAATACCGTCATTGTTATCGAACACAATCTCGAAGTCATTAGCCAAGCCGATTGGCTTATCGACATGGGACCGGACGGAGGCAGCAAGGGCGGTCAGGTCGTGTTCGAAGGTACACCTACGGATATTGCGAATGCAGAGCGCTCGATTACGGGAAAATATTTGAAATCCTAATCATAAACAAAAACATAAACACAAACACAATCATCACATATTCACGTAGAAAGGAGTGTACAGGAGTGGCCAATCCAGTCAAAAATGCAACAGTGGATACGTTCATCAGCATGGCTAGCAAGTGGAAGGAAGAGTTCGAGAAGCTGAGGGAAATCGTCCTGGATAGCGAGCTTACCGAGGATTTCAAATGGATGCATCCTTGCTATACGTTGAATGATAAGAACGTCGTGCTCATTCACGGATTCAAAGAATATTGTGCGCTGCTGTTTCATAAAGGGGCTTTGTTGAAGGATCCGCATGGCATTATGATCCAGCAGACGGAGAATGTGCAGGCGGCACGCCAGCTTCGGTTCACCAGCTTGCAAGAAATTATCGATATGGAGCTCACCATTAGAGCTTACTTATATGAAGCGATTGAGATTGAGAAATCCGGTAAGGAAGTGCCTCTCAAGAAGGCTACCGAATTTGCAATTGCTGAAGAGTTTCAAGTGAAGCTTGACGAGAGCCCTGCCTTGAAAACAGCCTTTGAAGCATTGACGCCAGGCAGGCAAAGAGGTTACCTGCTGCATTTCTCACAGCCGAAGCAATCCAAGACTCGCACCGCAAGGGTCGAGAAGTACAGAGAGCATATTATGAACGGTAAAGGTATAGATGATTAATGAAGAAGAAGTCCGCGGGCGATCGCGGGCTTCTTTCTTTTAGCGAGGTGTGATGCTATTGTAATATCAAACAATAGGAAATGAGGAGATTCATAGATGGAGAAACCTAACAAGTTAAAAGTCGGAGTGCTCGGCTGTGGTGTCATTTCTCAAGCTGCCCATCTGGAAGCTTGCGCAAGAGCGAACAATGTAGAGCTTATTGCCATTTGCGACGTCGCTCATGATTTAGTAGAGAAGATGGAACAGAAATATAACCCGAAGCGTACCTACACCAATTACGATGAGATGCTTGCCGATCCAGAGGTGGAAGCGGTGATCATCGGGATTGCAGACCAATTCCATGTGCCAATGGCGAAGAAGGCCGTGCTCGCTGGCAAACATGTTCTCGTAGAGAAACCGCTTGGCGTGACTATAGAGGAATGCGAAGAGCTCGAGGTAATTGTGACGCGCTCAAACCTGACGTTCCAGGTAGGCAACATGAAGCGGTTCGACCCCGGCATCGCCTACGCGAAGAACTTTATCCAGGAAGAAATGGGTGAAATGCTGGCACTGAAAGCTTGGTATTGCGATTCAACTTACCGATACACGGTTACAGAGAACGTAATGCCAGTCATGATGTCGAGTGGCGCAGCCAAGAAACCAGAGGGGAATCCGAAGCTGGACAAACAGCGCTATTATATGATGACGCATGGAAGTCACCTCGTGGATACGGCGAGATTGCTCGGCGGGGAAATCGAGAGTGTACATGCTTGGCATACAGAACGATTCGGTGCGCATAGTTGGCTTTGCACCATTGCCTATACGAATGGCACGGTAGGACAGCTAGATCTCACCGTCGCGGTGAGAATGGATTGGCATGAGGGCTTTCAAGTGTACGGGGAGCACGGCAGCGTAATTGCAAAGACCTATAATCCTTGGCTGTTTAAGTCAAGCGACGTAGAAGTGTTCTCGGCCAGAGACGGGTTATACCGCAAGCCGCTTGGTGCAGACGCGCATTTCTACAAGCTCCAGTTAGAAGGTTTCGCGGATACGATTCTGAGCGGTGCTCCCATGATCGGCGCTTCGATTCATGATGGCGTGCAAAATATGAGGGCGATGGTCGCATTGGCAAGATCAGCGGAAATCGGCGGCGGTAAAGTCAGCCTATCCGAAGTAACTGGCGGTGTGTAATGGAAATCGGAATATTCGCGAAAACCTTTAGCCGGAGCTCGGTCGAAGAAGTATTTCAAGCTATCCGTGGATACGGAATCATGACGACACAATTTAATATGTCCTGTGCCGGACTTCCTCCGATGCCAGACCATATTGATCCAGATTTCGCACATTCGATCAGAAGTGCTTGTCAGCACAATCAGATAGAGATGTCCGCACTATCTGGTACGTTCAACATGGCTCATCCCGATGCAAGCATTCGCGAGGCGGGAATAGACCGTCTGCATGTACTGGCACAAGCTTGCAGCACACTCGGAACATCAACGATTACGCTCTGCACAGGGAGTCGAGATCGAGACAATATGTGGAAGCTGCATCCGGATAATCGGAGTAAAAAAACATGGGCGGATATGATGCATACGATAGCGGCAGCAGTAGTAATTGCGGAGCAATATAACATTGTACTGGGTGTCGAGCCGGAGCTCGCCAATGTCGTGTATGATGCGAAGAGAGCTAAGCTTCTACTGGATGAACTTCAATCGCCTAACGTCAAGATTGTAATGGATGCCGCGAATTTGTATAATCCTGAGAGTGGCCGTTCGCAGAATGATATTTTGTCAGAAGCATTCGACTTACTAGGCGAACATATCGTCATTGCACATGCGAAGGATATCATTATGGATGGACATGCGGAGTTTGTTGCTGCTGGAGCCGGCATGGTCGATTATCATCATTATTTGCAGCTGCTCTCGGTACAGCATTTTACAGGGCCACTCATTCTGCATGGTTTGAGTGAGGATCAAGTGGATTCAAGCTTATCCTTCATTAGAGCTCTGATTCCATAATGAACAAGGAGATTACGATGAAAAGTTACGATTTTTTACCGATTATACTTGGAAGCGATGAGAATGCGTACGGCAATGTGAGGCTGATTCATGAGCGATACCAGATCAAGCCGCTGCTGCTGTGCAGCCGCTTATTAATTCCGACGATGAATAGTTCGTTGTTCGACCTGGTACAAATTGACCGCTTCGACAGTGAGAGTGTATTCCCAGGCGCATTGCTTAAGATATTGGTGAAGCATGCGGCTCCAAACCGCAAATTAGTCGTGATTCCTTGCTCGGATTACTACGCTGGTATGCTGTCGCGCCATTACAGCACGTTCAAAGGGCTGATCGCGAATCATTTTATATCCGAGTCATTGCTCGATACGCTAGATACGAAGGACAAGTTCTACAAACTTTGTGAAAAACATGGCATGGATTATCCGAAGACGATTGTAAGCGAGCCGAATGAACGCGAGAGAGCTTTGGAGCAGATGGAGTTCAAATTTCCGATCGTCGTCAAGCCGGAGAACAGTAATGCATATGAGTATTTGCATTGTGAATTCGAAGGGAAGAAGAAGGTGTTCTTCTTTAATAAGAAGGAAGAATACATGGCGATGGTTAGAAGCATGAATACATCTGATTACAAAGGAAAGCTGATCATTCAGGAGTTTATTCCAGGTGGGGACAGCTCGATGCGAGTCATTAACAGCTACTCCGATGATAACGGCAAAGCGCGCATGATGTGTCTCGGCCAGCCAGTCCTTGAGGAGTATACGCCGAAGACACTTGGCAACTACGCTGCGATCATTAGCCGTTCGGATAAAGCGATTTATGAGAAAATCAAGAAGTTCCTCGAAGAGATCGGTTATATCGGCTTCTCCAATATTGATATGAAATATGACAGTCGAACAGGCAAATATATGCTGTTCGAAATTAACCCGCGCCTTGGCAGAAGCAGTTTCTTTGTTAGGGCTGCTGGGTTAAATATGATTGAAGCATTGATTGATAACGTCGTTTACGGCAAGAATGAGGCTACCGTCTACAGTGACCAAACAGCGCTCTGGACGAACGTGCCGAGAGCTGTTCTTCGCAAATATGTAACAGAGCCGGCACTATCATCGGAGATTAACGCGCTCTATCGGCAGAATAAAGTGCTCAAGTCGTTGTGGTACAGCAAGGATTTGAACCTGAAGCGCATATTACGAGTTTCACGCTACTATTTCGGCCATATCAACAACTATCGGAAGTATTATTTTGATAAATTAGATACTTCGGTGACCGAACTTTAATGAAGCATTGGAGGGAGGATACCGCATGCTACGAAAACTGGCAATCGTTGTGAGTGTGCTTGTTGTCATCCTTGGAGGAGCATTTCTCTATTATAAAGACACCATAATCGAGACCGTTCACTTTGCCAAACAAACGAAGGAAACCGCTTCGAAGGTTAATGAGGTTAATAAGAAGCTGCCTGCATTGATTGAGCAAGCGAAGGGAAGTCAGGGTGCAACGAAGTCGGAGGACAAATCGGCGGCAGAGCAGGAGATCAAGCAACAATTGATCACTGTAAAGCAAGAGCTGAACAAGCTAGTTCAGACAGAGCCGCCAGCAAAGCTGAAGAGTCTTCAAGAAAAGCTTGCAGCGAGCTCTGACGAGGCGAATCAGCAGATCGACGAATACATCAGTCAAATCGATAACGGTCATTTTGACCCGGAACAGTTCGAAGCTCTTTATGAACAGATGAAGGATTCACCTGAGTTTAAAGAAGCAGAGAAGTACTTGAATATGTTGAAGTAAAGTAACCATGCAGGAGCAGTCGATTATTCGTTAATCGGCTGCTTTTTCTATTGCTCGAGTTTACATTGCCTCTAGTAGGTAAAGACTTACAGTTAGAACAACTTACTGAAAGTGGAAGATCAATGGAACTGACTAATATCTCGTTTAAAGCATTGTCCATCACGAGCGAAATCGATCTCAATAAAATTGCCATTTACTTAGGCATGCCCAAGAAATATACGTGGGAGCAGCCGTTAATTCTAAGAGCGAAAGAGCTCGAATCGATATACACGGATCGAATGAATGAACTGCAGCAAGTGCTCATATTTTCGTTTGGCAGCGTCGTCTTTGTGAATCACTCGGATAAGAGCGAGATCCAGATGCTTCTGAAGTTCCTCCAAACCTTCGAGCGGGATATCGATCTATCGCGCGTAGATAGCTTCACGGATGACTATAGTCTACATATTGGGAACATTGAGGATATGGAGCTGACGGACGAGTATGTAATCGTGAATGAGTATGAATTTTTCTTGCCGGAGTTAATTTCGACCGTGCTAGCTAAATCAGTCGCGCTTGAGAAAGCAGAGCAGCAGTTAGGCAAGGTTCAAGACAGCTTGGAAGTGATGATCGAGCAATTAGAGAAGGGCAAGCTTCGGATCAGCAACAAGGTATTAGCCACAACGACTGCGAAGATCGTTCGGCATGAATTTAATACGCTTGCTTATATTATGATACTGGACAAGCCCGAGGTCACATGGACGCATCAATCGGCAAGCCAGTTTCACGATAAGATGATGGACTTCTTCGAATTGAACGACCGTTATACGATCTTGAAAAGCAAAACAGATATTCTATATCACATCACTGAAGGCTTCTCCGACATCAGCCATTCCATCCGCGGTCTCTTTGTCGAATGGATCGTCGTTATTCTCATCGTCATCGAGGTCGTGCTCACCGTACTGCAAATACTGGGATGGGTTCCTTCCCATACCTAAACATAAGCCTCAGCAATCGCTGAGGCTTTTTTGCGTTTAAATTTGCAACAGTTTCTCAGCATGGAAAAAGGAGGAATGATTAATGTGGCGAACTTATTTAGGGAAGCGATGTTAGAAAGGAGTTTATCCGATTGGCAACTCTAATGGGCATTGATATTGGCACATCAAGCGTGAAATCGATGGTAATGGACGATCAAGGCAATATGCTCGGCCTCGCACAGATGAATTATGACATTAGCATCCCAAATCACGGCTATGCGGAACAAGATCCAGACGAATGGTGGGACTTGGTATGCCAAACTTCTACTGCAGCGATTCGGCAAGCACAATTGCGCCCAGATGACATTGCAGGAATCGGCTTCTCTGGTCAGATGCATGGACTGGTTGCGCTGGATGCGGAAGGAAAGCCGGTCAGACCTGCAATTATATGGTGTGATCAGCGTTCCATTCCGCAGAAGGAGAAGCTTAGCGAGCTCTTCACGCCGGAGGAGCTTGGACAGCTCATTCAGAACCATATCGCGACGGGGTTCCAATTGGCTTCCTTATTGTGGGTCAAGGAGAACGAGCCCGAAGTCTATAGTCAGATCCGTTCGGTCATTCTTCCCAAGGATTATGTCAGATATCGGCTCACTGGTGTCATAGGCGTCGACACGACAGATGCTTCCAGCACTTCGGCCTATAATGTGGTGGAGAGGGAATGGTCCACCGAGCTGTTGTCGCGCGTTCAGATTGACCCGACTTTGTTCCCCGAAACTAGCGAGCCATGGCAAATATGCGGAACCATCACGGCAACGGCAGCCGCAGAATCGGGCTTATGTCCAGGCACTCCGGTTGTATATGGCGGAGCCGATCAAGCGATGCAGGCGGTTGGCAACGGCATCGTAGAACCTGGCGTAATTTCCTGTACGATAGGCACTGGCGGTCAGCTCTTCACGACGGTTAACCGCATGGTATTCGATGAAGCATTAAGGACACATACCTATGTTCATGCCGTACCGAACAAATGGTATTTACTTGGTGCCTCAATGAGCGCAGGGTTGTCATTGAAATGGCTGAGCAGCCAGATTCTGAATGTGCAGGATTACGGCGCTCTTGATGAGCTGGCAGCAGCGATCCCGGCAGGAAGCGATAACTTATTGTTCTTGCCGTATTTGGCCGGGGATCGGACCCCGCACATGGACCCTCATGCGAAGGGGGCATTCTTCGGACTCACCTTAAACCATGGAAGAAGCCATCTCGTCCGAGCTGTTCTGGAAGGCGTTAGCTTCTCGCTGAAGGACAGCTATGATATTTTCAGAACGCTTGGTGTTCAGTCGGATAGGTTAATTCTATCTGGTGGCGGAGCAAAGAGCGTGTTATGGAAGCAAATGATCGCGGATATATTCGATAAAAAGGTTTATACCAGTACGATGCACGAACAAGCTTGCGTAGGCGCTGCTATTATGGCAGGTATCGGCATCGGTCGTTACGCTAACGTAGAAGAAGCGTGTAGAACGGTTGTCCGAATCAAAGAGACACCGGTGACTCCTAATGTGGCTAACCGTGAGACTTATACGCGATTGCATACCGTATATAAGGAGTTATATAGCGCGAACAAGAAACTATTCCCATTACTAGATTCCCATCTCAATTAGAAACGGAGCGGAGTTTATATGAACAAGAATGCGTCTATAGAAGCTGCTGTTACAGCCGAGCGCGGCGGCGGGCCTATTAATCTGGACTGGGGAGCCGTTCAAGCGCTAGCGGTCAGCATTGATATTGACGGCCAAGCAGAGGGAGAGCTTGCTGCAATCACTTCAGCAGAATCCGGCGTGCGGATTCGATTCTATACTGGATTTTCAAATGAAATTAAAGCGCTTTCGTTAATTGCCGAGCTATATACGGATGCAAGAAAGACTCCGTTGGTGTTATCCGCTCCATGGGATCGACTCGGCAGCTCGAAGCATTCCGTACACTTGCAAAACTTGGGCTATGCGGTTCGTTTATTCGTAGACGGTGTTCTCGTGGATGAAGATTGGCCAATGGGGGCGATTGACCTTCATGATGCGACGATTCAGTTGTATAACGATGCGGAGCAGCTTCGCATATGGAATGAAGCAATCCAGCCTGAAGCGCTAGCGACACCACAGATTGAATCTCTCATTCTGGGGGAAGAACCAGCAGCGCTGCAATATTGGCGGCCCAAAGGCTTCAACACAAGTGTCGGTGATTGTATGCCTTTCTTCGATGGTGAAAACTTCCGCGTATATTACCTGTTTGACCGCAGAGGTCATGCCAGCAAATGGAGCCTCGGCGCACATCAATGGGCACAAGTGTCGACCAAAGATTTGCGAACGTGGGAGCATCATCCCATCGCAGTCGGTATTACCGCGGAAGAAGAAGGCTCAATTTGTACGGGCTCGGTTTTTGTGAAGGACGGCATTTATTATGCGTTCTACGCAGTCAGAGCAACCGATGGTTCTCCAGCGCAGCTAACATGGGCGGAGAGCAGCGACGGCATTCATTTCGACAAGACGAATACAAGTATCCGAATCTCGGACCGCTATCTGCTATCGTCCGTTCGCGATCCTCATGTGTATCAGGATAAAGAAGGCAAGTATCACATGCTCGTTACGACGAGTCTCGTTCATCCGATAAAGCACCAAGGCTGCCTCGCACATCTCGTATCCGATAATCTCACGGACTGGGAGGAGCTTGAGCCATTCATCGTGCCAGGTTATCATGATGAGCCGGAATGCGCAGATTTCTTCGAATGGAATGGCTGGTATTATCTGATTTTCAGTAATGACGGGCTTGCTCGTTATCGTTATTCGCATAACCCGGAAGGTCCTTGGCTCCGTCCAGCGATGGACACTTTAGATTGTGTGCAATGGCGTGTGCCGAAGACAGCAGCATACCATGGTGGAAGACGTATTGCAGCAGGATTCCTATCTTCACCGGGACGATATGGGGGCGAGCTCGTTTTCCGAGAGGTCATCCAACAGACAGACGGTTCCTTGGGACTTGGTTTCGTACCTGAGCTGCGTGAAGAGACGAAGTCTGTCAGGACATACGATGACATCACGCTTGACGCCATGAGCGGCTTCGATGCAAGGACGATTGGTTCGTTCGACGGTGATTATATCGTCTCGTTCGAGGTGACGGTGAACTATCCGAACATGTATTTCGGCTTCTCCGTAGCGGATTCAGCGAACTTCGAGCAAGGACACGGATATGATGTCCGGTTTGAGCCAACAGATCGGAAAGCAGGTATTCACAAGATTCATGCTCGTTCCCTTCAAGCCAATGAGGATTCTTCCATCTATCAAGTTGGAGGGTTAACCGAGAAGATCGCCATTAAAGCGATTGTGAAAGATGGCTGGATTGACCTGTGCGTCGGTGGAGAACGAACGCTAATCTCGCGGACGAACGGTAGGAACAGCAGCCTTCGTTTCTTTGTCCAGTTCGGTTCTGCACAATTTGAACGAATTTGCGTAAAAGAGATATAACTTCCAAGATTCGGGAGGATTCAACATACGCGATGTGGAAGTTATTTTTGGAGACAGATAAATTTGCGCTAAAGGGGGAGGATTCACTGCGCTTACAATCTAGTTATCAGTACATACCTGTATCGAACCTTCAGGCAGCTTCAGAATGGTACGCAGAACATCTCGGTTTTACAGTAGCGGTCGAAGATCCGATTTTTTTGGAACTCAGAAGCGCATCCGGGATTCGGATATTTCTAATTCCGAATGAAGACGGCAACGTTACTTCGCATATGAACTATTCGAGTGGCGTGCAAGCCTCTTACGGATTTACTGTGGCTGATAATGTCCAATCGTTGTACCAGTACTTCAAGGACAAAGGAATTCAGGTAGGAAAGCTAACTGACTATCAAGGCATGTCTTTTAAGTTCTACGATCCGGATGGTAACGCCATTGAATTATGGGGGGACTATCCGCAAGGTTGAAAGACTCATTCTTTTACAAAAAGGAGATCGCCGCGATGAAAGCTGTAGTCAATTATTCGTCTGGAAGTGGAAGCGTGGAGGTTCGTGATGTGCCGATTCCATCGGAGCTCGGACCTAGAGAAGTGCTTATTCAAGTAAAAGCAGCAGGTGTATGCGGCAGCGATCTGCATATGTACCATGATATTCAAGGTTTTCCAGTGAATCGTCCGGTAACGCTCGGACATGAATTCTCAGGCGTCGTGGCCGGTATTGGCGCGGAAGTGAAGCAGTTCAAGATCGGTGATCGCGTTGTAAGCGAAACACCTTCTTATGTGTGCGAGACTTGTATATATTGTCGTACGGGTCAATACAACCTTTGCCCGACACGAAGAGGGTTTGGTGTTCTGGAGAACGGAGCGATGGCGGAATATGTTAGGACGAGAGAGGCAATCGTTCATCTTATCCCGGACAACGTCAGCTTTGAGAAAGCAGCACTAACGGAACCTTCTTGCGTCGCATACAATGCCGTTGCCCATCATTCGCAAATTCGTCCTGGCGATTACGTCGCTGTATTCGGACCTGGTCCAATTGGATTGTTGTGCGTGCAAATTGCCAAGCTGTTCAGCCCTGCGAGGCTAACCGTCATCGGGACGGAGAAGGACGCGAAACGCATGGAAGTTGCCAAGCAGTTTGGTGCGGATTGCGTCATCGTTGCTGAGAAGCAGAACGTTGTCGAGGAGCTGCTAGCTTATGGCGATGGCTTCGGCCCTGATGTGATTTTGGATGCTGTAGGTGTAAGCGCTTCACTTCGTCAAAGTATAGATGCTATTCGTCCAGGCGGACAGATTACGAAGATTGGCTGGGGGCCAGCGCCTGTAGGTTTCTCGCTCGATCCACTGATCCAGAAAGCGGCAAAGCTACAAGGCTCCTTCAGCCACAATTATCCGATGTGGGAGAAAGTATTAACGTTGATGGGCGCTGGCTTGATTGATCCACTTCCGATGGCAAAATGCTACGGCATCAGCGATTGGAAGCAGGCCTTCGATGAGATGGATGGATTGCAGCATGCGAAATCGATTATTTTGCCAGAAGCTTAATAGCTAAATGAGGGAGATGATGCTCGAATGGAACCGATCGTGCAAATTTCATTAGATTTAACGACCATTGAAGAAGCGCTGGAAATGGCGGAAATCGCCGTTGAGGCAGGAATTGATTGGATTGAAGCTGGTACACCGCTGTTGCTTGGTGAAGGGCTCCATGCTGTAGTGGCGCTCCGCAAAGCGTTTCCGAACCATCCCATCATCGCGGATCTCAAGACGATGGACGGCGGTTACCTGGAAGCGGAAATGATGGCGAAGGCCGGCGCGACCCATGTCGTCGTCATGGGTGTCGCTCATCCTGCTACCATACGAGCTGTCGTTCGCGCAGCGCGAGATTACGGCATCAAAGTGATGGGCGATATTATGGCTGCCCCAGATCCAGTTGCTTGCGCACAGTTCCTAGAGCAGAATGGCGTCGATTACATCCTCGTTCACACTTCTTTCGATGAACGTGGGGAGGACCCTGCCCGGAGCCCTTACGATCACTTGGCTGCCGTGGTTAGTGCGGTGAACATCCCCGTTCAAGCCGTAGGCGGACTTTCCATTGATCAAGCCGCAGAGATGCCGAAGCTCGGGGCCCCTCTTGTCGTCGTCGGAGCTCCACTCGTCATTGACCACAAAGAGTTTCGTCCGAGTACAGATCGCGGAGAACTTAAGCAGGTGCTTGAGACGCTTGTAGCGAGGGTGAAGAACAGTGCCAACATCTAGTCTAAGAGATGCGAGAGTCGCCGTTTTCCCGAAGGGGCTTATGGATGAATTGACGGACGGTACAATTACGATATTCGATTGGATTGAGATGGCAGCTAGGCTCGGCGTTGATGGTCTTGAGCTATATCCGACTTTCCTCAAACAAAGCGATGAAGACTACCTGCTCCGAGTGAAGGCTGCTGCTGTTGCCCATAACCTTGAAATTCCGATGATGTGCTCGTCGCCAGATTTCACTACTCCTGATGTGGAGCAAAGGGAGCAAGAAATCGAGAAGATGAAACAGATGATCGACCTGATGGCACTGATCGGACCGGATGAGTTCCGCAGCGTTCGCGTTCTCTCGGGTCAGAATCGGCCGGGCCTTGACCGGGAAGATGGCATTAGATGGACGGTTGATTGCATCCGTCAGCTGCTGCCTTATGCAGAAGCGAAACGGGTTCATCTCGTCATGGAGAATCATTATAAAGATGGCTACTGGGTCTATCCAGAATTTGCGCAATCATCCGAGCTCTTCTTAGCCATTATTAGTGAAATTTCGTCTCCTTGGTTTGGCGTCAACTTCGATCCGTCGAACGCGCTGCTCGCGGGGGAAGATCCGCTTGATGTGATGGAGAAAGTGAAGCATCGCATCCTCACGATGCATGCAAGCGACAGGTATTTGAAGCCGGGCTATACGCTAAACGATCTGCGTGAATATACGCTTCAGGGATATTCTGCGTCGCTGGCGCATGGTGTCATTGGCCAAGGACTTAACGACTATGACGCGATCTTCGAAACATTAAATGCAATCGGTTTCAACAGGTGGATATCCATTGAAGATGGTGTTAATGGATTAGATGAAATGCAGCAATCTGGGGTTTTTCTGAAATCGAAATTGGCGGAGTGGGCTGCTAAGGAGTGAAACGAATGGGACAACGGCTAAGTGGCAAAACAATCATCGTAACAGGAGCGACAAAAGGAATCGGTAAAGGCATTGCGCTCAAATGTGCTAGCGAAGGGGCGAACGTCGTCGTTGCCGGCCGGAGTGAACAAGAAGGAGCGGCAGTAATCCGGGACATCGAACAGTTGTACGGCACAGCCGGATTATTCGTTCGGACCGATGTGAGCAAGACGGAGGATTGTCAGCAGTTGATTGACAAAGCTGTTGAACGATTTGGTCGTATAGATGGGCTCGTGAACAATGCAGCGATCTTCCCACGCGGGAATCTGCTCAATACGTCTGAAGAATTGTTCGATACGGTGTTTGATGTGAACATCAAAGGATCTTTCTATTGTTCTAGATACGCGGTCGCCTCGATGCAGGAGACAGGGGGCGGATCAATCGTCCATATTGGGTCTACTAATGCCTATATGGGGCAGATGGATCTTGCTGCTTATTCTTGCTCCAAAGGTGCGATGCTGACGCTGAGTAAACATATCGCTTCGAATTTCGCAGCGCAGCGGATTCGCTCGAATTGGATTACGGTAGGTTGGGTTGCCTCAGATGGCGAAATCGAGCTGCACGAGAAGATGGGGATTAGCGCCGAACAGTTGGCTGCGATGGGTGAAGCAACCGTTCCGATTGGGCGGCTTCAAACGGAAGAAGACATTGCTTACGGCGCTGTCTTCTTGTTAAGCGAAGAGTCGGCTTCAGTGACAGGCACGGAGCTGGCGATTACTGGCGGCCATCGGATGCGATAACTTGGCTTCACGTCCTAAGACGGATACCATTCCTTTTGCACCCAAAGCGTCATATCCTGTCCGCTCTGGCAATCGAATCAAGCCGCTCATTGACGGAGAACCAGCTTTCCGCCGTGTCTGTGAAGCCATTGAAGGGGCACAACACAGCGTTTGGGTGACGGTAACGTTCATGTGGGAAACATGCCGAATGCCAGATGGCAGAGGATCGCCACTTGATGTTCTGAATCGGGCAGCGGAGAGAGGGCTAGATGTCCGCATGGTCTTCTGGCGTCCTGACCCAGAAACGGAATACTTGAAAACGAATGCTTTCTGGGGAGCTCCTGAACATTTGGATAAGCTCAGAGCGTCTGCTTCGACCATTCGTATCCGCTGGGATCGAGCCAAGCTTGGGTTTTGTCAGCATCAGAAGAGCTGGATCATTGACGCAGGCTATGCAGCAGAGACGGCGTTCCTGGGTGGGATTAATCTCAATCCCCATTCTGTAGTCACTCCGGGACATAGCGGCGGCGAAGGACAGAATCATGATCTGTACATCGAACTCGCAGGCCCATCAACTGTCGATGTTCACCATAACTTTGTCCAGCGCTGGAACGAAGCAAGCGAGCGTCATCTGTTTGATGGACGGTGGGGCGAAGGAAGCGATTCGGATCTTCCTTTTCCGACGGAAGTACCGGGCAATCGCGGAAACGCAAGCGTTCAAATTCAGCGGACGATCGCAGACGGTCGGATGTTGTGCGGTCAAGCTACACCACAAGGTACAGCTTATCCAGTACATGAAGGTGAGCGCTCGAACTTTGACCAATATTGTGCAGCAATCCACGCGGCGCGCCGTTCGATCTATATGGAGAACCAGTACATCGCTGTTCCAGAGATTCTCGGCAGCTTGCGCCTTGCTCTATTGCGAGGGGTAGAAATTGTAGCTGTTGTACCGGCAGCAGGTGAAATTCCTGATGCACTGTCTGAGCTTGCGACGTTCGACCAATTCACCTTGGCGGGCATCGCTGGTCTGAGCGAAGATGGCAAACGCAGCAACGTCTGGGTTCATTCCAAGCTTATGATTGTCGATGGTGAATGGGGTACAGTTGGATCGTGTAACATGCATCATTACTCGCTATTTGGCAACTGCGAATTGAATGCTGCTTTCTGGTGTAACGAGACAGCTCGTGCACTTCTAGACGAACTGCTCTATGAGCATCTCGCGATGTCCGTGACTGAGCTCGATGATCTTGCTGCGCTACAGCTCTTCGGGAGGATTGTTCGAAGTAATCGCCAATTATTCGAGAGTGGCGACAGCAGTTGGCAAGGTCTCGCTTATAGCCTAATTTCAAAGTTGTAAATGGACCTCAAGCCCGCGGGAATCGCGGGCTTTTTGTATGGCCATCGTAGTAGGCAGCTATACCCGAGCAATTGCACCCCTGCCAAGTACCCAATCCATTCATGCACCTCGGACATATTCTAAACAGACTCTAATCTTCAGGAGGTGCAATACATTGAACGGTTTTAGCGGTGGTCACGTTGGTGGTGCGTTTACTAGCTCCGGTTCGATTCTGGTGCTTTTCATTCTGCTTGTCATTGTCATCTGCGGTTGCTTTAGATAACGTGAGCAATGAGCATAGATCAATAGTTCGAGCAATCCAAGAAGGCAGCAGTCCAATCGGGCGGCTGTCTTCTTTCGTTTTCCAATGGGCACTCACACCACTAAGCGGCATATAGTAAAGGGGTGCCAGTTAGGCGCTTACATGACGAAGTGCAACTTGCTAAAAGAGGTGACATCATGAAAAACCGTGGTATCGCGTATTTCTCGGCAGAGTTCGGACTCGATGAAACTTTACCGATTTACTCAGGTGGTCTTGGTATATTGGCAGGTGACCATATTAAGGCAGCAGCAGACATGAATGTTCCGCTCACGGGCGTAGGTATATTTTATGGCAAAGGATATTTCCAGCAGCGAATCGACGAGGGGGGCAGGCAGCAGCATCTGTACCCTGAGGTCAACCTGGAGGCAAGTGTCTATCCGGTTCAGCTCGTAATGGATCATAATAATCAACCTCTTCTCATCGAGGTTCCTTTAATAGGCAGAAAAATATTTGCAAACGCATGGGCTGTTCAAGTGGGCTCGATCACTGTGTATTTGCTCCATACAGATATTGAATCCAATAGCGAAACAGACCGCCGCTTAACGGATACGTTATATCCGAGCAATCAAGATTTGCGAATCAGCCAGGAAATTCTACTCGGCATCGGCGGTACACGTCTGCTTGCGGCACTCGGCATCGAGCCGGAGGTTTGGCATATGAACGAGGGGCACTGCGTATTCCTAACGCTCGAGCGAATTCGGGTGTTGTCTGCACAAGGCTTACCTTTCGAGACAGCACTTGAAACGGTAAAGGCAAGCACTGTCTTCACGACGCACACTCCGGTTCCGGCTGGTCATGACGTATTCTCCATTGAAATGATGGACCGATATTTCGGCGACTATTACTGGCAGCTCGGGGCTGACAGGGAGAGGGTCCTGTCGCTTGGTCGCATGGATGGTGCTTTCAACATGACACGGTTTGCCGTCAGCACGTCTTCGAAGGTGAACGGGGTGAGCAAGCTGCATGGCGAGGTGACCCGAGAGCTGTTCCACCGCTGGATGCCGCATATTCCGAAGCAGGACATTCCGGTAGATTCCATTACGAATGGCATTCATATTGAAACATGGCTGGCTGCTGGAATGAAGGAGCTGTTCGATCGGCATCTCCCATCGGACTGGACTTCTCGCACAACGGACCCGAAAGTTTGGGCTGCTGTTCGGGATATTCCAAGTTCTGAGCTGTGGGAGGAGCATCTGAGGGCGAAATCTGTCATGTCCGAAGAGCTAGGACTGCCGATTAGCTCGACGAGCAGAATCCCGCTCGTCATTGGTTTTGCCAGACGGTTTGCGACTTATAAACGAGCGCTTCTTATCTTCAGTGATCCGCAGCGGCTTGCGCGTATCCTAGGTGATCCAGAGCGTCCGGTATCCCTTATTTTCGCTGGAAAAGCACATCCCGCAGACGCACCTGGACAGAATATGATCCGCCAAATTGTAGAGTTATCTCGAGAAGACAGGTTTAAAGGCCGTGTTCATATTGTTGAGAACTATGCGATGGATAAGGCAAAGAAGCTTGTCCAAGGCGTCGATGTCTGGCTCAACACGCCAACTAAGCCAATGGAGGCAAGCGGTACTAGCGGGCAAAAGGCTGCGGTGAACGGCGTACTGGGCTGTAGTGTGCTGGACGGATGGTGGGCGGAAGGCTATAACGGGCGGAACGGATGGGCAATCGAGGGCAAGGTAGATGGCGACCACGATACTCAGGTGAAGCAGGATAGCGAAGCGCTTTATCGGCTACTTGAGGAAGAGATTGTTCCGCGCTACTACAATCAGAATGAACAGTCGCTCCCTATGGAATGGGTCGACCTGATGAAAGAATCCATTTGCACACTTGCGCCGGCTTTCAACACGCACAGAATGATAAATGATTATTGGAACAAGGTGTATGTCCCCGCCATGGCAAGAGGGAAGAGGTTCGCATCGGATCACTTCGAGGTCGCGTCAAGAGTTGCAGCCTACAAGCAATTCGTTCGCAATAACTGGTCAGGAGTCCGTGTCAGCAAAGTAGATATTGTGACAGACAACCATAGCGGCAGAATTGGACTGCACAAGACGACCTTTCGAACTGAAATTGAGCTCGGCCCGATATGGCATAAGGACGTCCGCGTAGAGGCAGTCGGCTCGGATGGCCGCGAAGGCATATGGAAAGTAAAGCTAGAGCCGGTACAGCAATCGTCAAAAGGAAAATTCGTCTACGAAGGCGCTACTTTCGACACTTCAATCAACTTCTGGAAGGCGAACGTGAACGTGCGGGTCACGCCAATCAGCCCAGACTTCGAGAGCAACTTCGAGTTGGAGTTGGCAGCGTGGGGTTTCCATTGAAAAGCGTCTATTAGCGGGATGCATCGTGTGCTACAATGTCCTTTGGTCAATACGAGAAATTTCTCTATGATCATATAATGGATGTATTGTTGAGGACAATAATGAAACTAACACTGAAGCAAACGGCGAGAACAAAATTTAGTTTGGAGCATCACGGACAGGAGATCGAGTCCTACTTGATTAAAGGCACGACGCCTATTTTGGGAAACGTTGAGATTCCTGGACTCATGGAAGCCGCGTATACGCTGATGGGCAACAAGCAGGATCGGTTTATTCTTGATGATGGCGAGATTTATAATGTAAAAGTAGCGAGGTTCATTTTCTTTGGCTACAGCTTCACCAAATTGCATCTTCACGGTCGCGAATATGAGGGGTATGAGGTGGGAAGGGGCAGAGAAGGTCATTTTCTATGCATTTATGAAGGCGATCAACAGATCGCACTCATCGAAAAAGATAGGGTTGTTATGGATAACAAGGACACCTATGACCTTTACGTCGAAGCATCAGCACACACGGATATCGCCAAAATATTTGCAATTCATTGGGATTGTTCCACTTACGCGAATTCAGGTGAGTATTTAAACAAGTCCAAATCAATCGAGATCGCCTTTACCATCAATAAATTTCTGAAAAGCAAGTATGACCCCGCATTTAAGAGTCGTTGTTTCTAAAGTAAACAAACAAAAGGAGATTCCCCGCCAAGATAGGTGAGGAAATCTCCTTTTGTTTGTTAACCTGCCATATTGTTGACCGCATCCGCAGGCGCAAACACGGAGATATGATCAACCTTACCTGTATCCTTCGAGATAATGAAGCGTAGTTCAAAGGTTTTGTTAGCTTCGTACGTATAGATGGTGTCGCTGCCGTTCTTGGTGACATTGTTCGCCTTACCAAGTGCTGCTTCAATCTGCTTGAGTGTATAGGAATGCAATTCAGGTGCATCGGAACGGACATCAAAGATTTGACTGCCTTTATTGAAGCCGATCACCGCGTGCTTCTTCGCATAGGTAGCATACATGCCTTTGCCTGCGAAATCCGTCTTGTCGGCTTTGCCCCAATCCTTCTCAACGTCATCGATAAGTCCCTTATCTGCCGTAAACGGTATCCCCTTTACTTTCCCGTCCTTCGCGAGCGTCAGCATCGCTTTAAGATCCTTGGTCGTTTGGCTCTGGTCATTCGATGGCGAAGTCGTATTATCCGGTGCCGAATTGGAGTTCGTATTCGTATTCGTATTCGTATTCGTCGTATTGCCTGGTTCATTCGCCGGTGCATTCGAAGCATTGCCAGCGTTAGATTGCCCATTGTCCGAATTCGTCGAATCAGCAGGTGACGTCGAATTATTGGAATTGGCCCCGGTGGAATTGTTAGTCGTATTATCGCCCGAACATGCAGACAGCATCATCGTGCTTGTCAGCAGTACCGCTGTCACGAGTGTTTTCAGAGCTTGTTTCTTCATCTTTTTCGTCTATCTCCATTCTGTTTAGCTTTAGAACCTTCATCCTCTGAACGAGAATAATTGCGAATAGGTTGCAGGGATTAGTATCGTCCAGAAAATTGAAATCATGCTTTATGGAAATAATGGTCATATATCATTTAAACCGCAGCATATCGGAGCGCATATGACATGAGACATTTAGAAACCGAACTGGAAGCAACGCTGGACATGATAAGAACTGAACTGGGCAACAGCACGGATCTTGTCATTCGCAGCTTCACGGTCATCACACAGCTGCAGGCTCACTCGGCTGCAATCGTATACATAGATGGGCTCGCCAACGTGAAGGACATGTTGGAATCGCTCCTTGCCAACTGCGGCGAGTCGCAGCCCGTTATCCCGCCCGAGGGAGTGACTTCTCCTTTGCAGTGGATTCAATCGTTCATGCTAAGAAGCGGTGACCTTTCAAGTGTGAAGGATTGCGATTCGCTTTGCCATGCCATTCTGTCCGGTGAAACGGTTGTACTCGTGGATGGCTATTCTGAGGGGATCGCAGCTGCGACCAATGAGTGGAAGGATAGGGGCGTCACTGAGCCTACTTCCCAATCTGTCGTGAGAGGACCGCGGGAAGGCTTCTCCGAAACATTGCGTACGAACACCGCATTGATCCGTCGTAAAATCAAAGATCCTCGTCTATGGTTGGAAACTAGGCAATTGGGTGCTGTGACGCACACGGATGTATCGATTATGTACATACAGGGTATTGTTGACGAGAAGGTTGTGGAGGAGGTTCGCTCAAGGCTGGACCGTATTGATACTGACGCCATTCTGGAGAGTGGCTACATCGAGGAATTCATTCAAGACAAAACAATCACGCCGTTCCCCACGATCTATAATACGGAGCGTCCAGATACGGTTGCAAGTGGTCTTCTTGAGGGACGTGTGGCTATTCTCGTAGATGGAACACCTTTTGTACTGGTCGTGCCAGCCTTATTTACTCATTTCATTCAAACGGCAGAGGACTACTACCAGCGCGCAGACATCGGCACTCTGCTTCGATTGCTGCGATACGTTTGCCTATTTATCGCCTTGTTCGGACCAGCTGCATACATTGCAATTACGACCTTCCATCAAGAAATGATTCCGACGCCGCTACTCATCAACATCGTGGCACAACGTGAAGGGATACCGTTCCCTGCTTTTATAGAAGCACTCCTGATGGAAGTGACCTTCGAAATATTAAGGGAGGCCGGGGTGAGGATGCCCCGCACCGTCGGACAAGCTGTGTCGATTGTAGGGGCACTTGTTATTGGTCAAGCTGCAGTGGACGCGGGATTAGTGGGACCGGCAATGGTCATCGTCGTCTCAATTACGGCGATTTCGAATTTCGTTATTCCCTCGTACAACATGGGGATTTCGATTCGTATAATCCGGTTTTTGTTTATGATGCTCGCTGCATCCTTTGGACTATTTGGCATACTCGTTGGGAGTATTATTATGGTGCTTCATTTAAGCAGCCTACAATCGTTTGGCGTTCCCTATTTGGCACCGTTCGCACCGTTCATCAAGGAAGATCAGAAGGACAATATGATGCGATTACCACAGTGGCTGCTAAATACGCGTCCGCGATTAATGAACCATAATAATCCTGGGCGGCAGAAGGAGAGGAGATGACAACTACTATGAGCATGCGTAAATTGTTGCTCTGCGCGCTTCTCCTGGCCGTGGTCGTCACGTTAACCGGCTGCTGGAATCGTAAAGAGCTTAACGAAATCTCCATTGCGACAGCTTTTGGCTTTGATAAGAATAAGGATCATTATCGTGTCTCGGTTCAGATCATTAATCCTGCGGAAATAACTGCATCCAAAGGCGGGAGCGGACGGACTCCTATTATCACAGTCCAGCAATCGAGAGGAGATACCATATTCGAATCCATTCGCGAGCTGACAACGGTGACTCCTAGGAAAATCTATGCTTCTCATCTGCGGATACTCGTTATCGGAGAGAGCCTGGCTCGGGATGGCATCGCTAAAGTATTGGATAGCCTCTCTCGGGATCATGAATTGCGAACAGATTTCTACATCATCGTAGCTAAAGATGCTACCGCGAACGAAGTGCTACGAATATTGACCCCACTGGAGAAAATACCTACAGATAAAATGTTCTCCTCACTCAAAGCTGCTCAGCGTAATTGGGGCGTAACGGCTAAGGTCGATTTGCATGAGTTAATTTATGATTTGGTCGATAAAGGTAAAGACCCTGTGCTAGCAGGAATCCGTATTATCGGCGACACCCAGCAGGGGCAGTCTCAACGGAACTTGAATTCGGTTAGTCCGCAGACGATGCTGAAGTATGAAGGACTTGCTATATTTCATAAAGACAAGCTCGTCGGTTGGATGAACAGTAAGCAAAGTAAAGGCTACAACTACATCCTTGGGAATATTCAAAGCACGATTGTCCGTCTCCCTTGTCCGAGTGGAGGGAACTTGAATATCGAGTTGATTCATACGACCCATAAACTGAAAGGGAAGTTTGTGAATGGGCAACCTGAGGTACAAGTTGACGTCCGGGTGGAAGGGAATGTTGGAGAAGTAGAGTGTGACATGAGAATGGGCGAGAATAAAGCGATAGCTCTACTGGAGAAAGAATTAGGAGATGAAGTTAAGTCGACGATAGAGGATTCCGTGAAGCGAGCGAAGTATTACAAATCGGATGTCTTCGGCTTCGGAACTGCTATCCATCGCGCGAATTACAAAGCGTGGAATCGTATGAAGGATCACTGGGAGGAGGAGTTCGCGAAGATGACCGTACATGTGAGGGTTTATGCGAAAATCCGCCGTACCGGTTCGATTGTAGAATCGTTCCTTGAGCGAATGGAGGAATAATGAGTTGCTGTGGATCGCGTTTCTCGTTGCGGCAGGTGCTGTTAGCTATGAATATCCGAAATTGAGACGGGCCAAGCAGTTTAAAGAGCTATGGGTGTTCGCGGTCACTCTTGCATTTGGGCTCGTGCTCAGCATCGCCGAAAATCAGCATTTCCCCATCCCTAATCCTTTAGACTTGATAACAACGCTTTACAAACCGATGAGCAGAGCCATTCTGTCCATCTTCAATTAGCATTTCGAAAGGAAACCTTGATCCATGATTGAGAACGCAAAGATAAATCTACGTCAATTGTCCATATTGACGGTGCTGTTCAGTTTGGGCAGCACGATTCTCATTGTACCTTCCGCATTGACGTCCATCGCTAAACAGGACGGATGGATTGCCGCGATAGTTGGTGTCGCAGAAGGCATGCTATCTTTGTTTATCTACGTCGCCCTTGGCTACCGATACCCTGGTCAATCGCTGATGCAGTTTACAGAGACTATTCTGGGACGGTGGTTAGGTAAGGGGATAGGCTTACTCTTTCTTACCTATTTTTTAATATTGTCTGCATTGGTACTAAGAAATGTAGGCGACTTTATTACGACCATCGTTATGCCAGAGACACCGATTCAGGTCGTGCATGCCCTATTCGTGCTCGCAGTTGTAATGGGTGTAAGCCTGGGTATCGAAGTGATCGCACGTTCGGCGGAGATATTCCTGCCATGGGTTGCCTTGCTGCTCACCGTGCTAGTCGTCTTCCTCGTTCCTCAAATCGAATTCGACCGCATTCAGCCTATGTTCGAATCTGGCGTGAAAGGAATTATACATGGCAGCCTATCTGTCCTTAGTATCCCTTATATGGAGCTTGTCGTCTTCCTAATGATTTTTCCTCACCTCAACAAATCCAAGGGGTATGGGGCGGCTTTCGCCAAAGGCAGCTTTATCGGAGGGCTCGTCATCATTATCGTAACGATATTTTGCGTGTTCATACTCGGGTGGGACTTCACAGCTAGACATACCTTCCCAAGCTATACCCTTGCTAAGAAGATTCAAGTTGGGGAGTTTCTTCAGCGGATCGAGGTTATTGTGGCGATCATTTGGTTTCTGACGATCTTCTTCAAGCTGGCGATCTGCTTTCATGCTTCAGTGCATGGCATGGCGCAGTTGTTTCAATTGCGTACCGCTCGTCCTCTAATCGTTCCATTAGCTATTGTATTAGTCGTGTTATCCATCGTTGTCTATCCAAACATCGTTTACTTCAGAGTGTTCGCTACGGAGATTTGGCCGCTCTATGCAATTACGTTTGGGTTAATCATTCCGCTAGCGCTACTGCTTGTTTCCGAAATAAAGCAACGACTTTAAACCCACTCTGCAAATTACGGCAACAAGCAACAAAGTGGCTGCATATGCGGATGCATATAGCCATGGTGCAACGTAAAGTGCGAGATGCCCTGTCTCATAAAGGAAGTATTGTCCAATTCCGATGCAAATACATCCCATGAAGGTGAAGATGTACTTGTTTGACCAAAACATTGCATTGACAAGAATCAGTGCGATGCAGAAGCTTAAGGTGACCGTGAGCATGACGTCATCTCGCAACGGGTTATGATACAGCCCGAAATGTAACCGCCGCCATCCGGATAAGAGGTACATAAAGAATATAGAATCCGAGACGCAGAAGGTATACAAGAGTAGTGTAAAGTATTGAAAAACTGGCCTCCCTTTACGGATTTTAGTCATCCATGTACGGCAAATCCAGAAAAATCCCAGTAGTGTTACCACGGTGTAGAGCGATGTCCACCAATGATGCCGATAGATGTTCAAATAAACGAATAGCCAATCCATCCCACCGAGAAAGACGGCCGCGTAAATAATCCATTTCGAGCGTAACTGATAATAAGCGATGAGAATGGCGACAGCAGGTACCGTGCAGAAGTTAGACACGGTAGCTCCGAACATGCTATCTAAATAGTTGTTCTTTAATATGCCTGGACTGTAATCATAAGCCTTAAATATAACAAGAACCACGAGTTCGAATATATAACTCATTCCGGCAAAGGCGAGGTGCAAGACAAGAATTATAGACTTCCATTCACGAACCATCATGATGGTAAGGATGAGCAATGAAGCTATAATGAGCGATAAATACGGGATATAGTTTGGCATGATACACCTCAGGGTAGATTTACCTTCTAGTATTTACATTTCGGTTTTAACCCAAACAGCACAGTCGGCGCTGCAAGTGACAGGGGCTAATCGCATATTAGATAAAAAAATGAACAAAAAGTGAACACCCGGTGACAAATTTGTGATATAGTAAACGTATACAATACGTCATCGGGAGTGTTTCACAATGAACAAGAACACTAAGGCAGCAGGTGCTGACATTCAAGTTCCGTCACAAGCACAGAAAATAAACTACTGGACATCGTTGATGCCTCGCATCGGGTTCGGCTTGATGCTCCTTGGCATCATCCTGAGCGCTTGCTTCGCTCACGACTTTAAAGATACGAATTTGGGTCTTATGATTGGCTTCGGTTTCATTATTGGAGGCATTCAAGTGCTGCTCCTCGGCTCGTTGTTCCATGCCTTGCAGCCGAGCTTCGCTAAGGAACGGCAGAAGCTTCACGGCGAACAGCAGCCAGAACGCGTTTAAGTAAATACCAGACCATTATGCTCTTTCACTTCCCCCGGGAAGTGAAAGAGCATTTTTTGTTTTTCCTGTATTTGAATATGAAAGCCCTTTAATGTCCTAATCTTGAACGACTGTTGAACACAAAGTGTCTGAAAAGAAACAGAAGATTGACGGTTTTGTTAACGACGGTAACAATTGCACAAGACTCTGATATGCTAGCGACAAAGGGCCATGAAAGCACGCCTTGAGTGTGCAAGGAGATGAGTAGCAAATGAAGAGAAGATCCAAACTCCGCGGCTTGATGCTGCTGATTACCGGACTACTAAGCGTCATTCTTTTGTCCGGATGTGAAGGCAAATTTGTTGTGTTTGATCCGCAAGGTCCTGTCGCGGAAACGCAGCTTCGGCTGATCATTCTGTCCGCAATCCTTTGCGCGATCGTCGTGATCCCCGTGCTCGCGATAACAGCGTTTATCGTCATCCGATATCGCGACAAGCCAGGTAATACGGCTCCCTACAAGCCGCATTGGGACGACAGCAAGGTGCTTGAAGTGCTTTGGTGGGGCATTCCGATTGTCATAATCGGTATCCTCGGCGCCTACACGGCTCGCGATACTTACGGTCTTGCGAAGAAGCCGCCAGTAACAGATGTCAAACCGATCAAGATCCAAGTTACATCACTTGACTGGAAGTGGTTGTTCCAGTATCCAGACCAGAACATCGCGACGGTCAATTACGTGCACATTCCGGCAGGCGTACAAGTCGACTTCGAATTGACAAGCGATGCACCAATGAACTCGTTCTGGATTCCGCAGCTCGGCGGACAGGAATACACAATGCCAGGTATGGCGATGTCATTATGGCTGCAGGCTGATCGTCCAGGCACGTATTACGGAACAGGCGCTAACTTTACGGGTAAAGATTTTGCACATATGAGATTTAACGTTGTCTCGGAGTCTCAAGCAGACTTCAATAAATGGGTTGAGAGTGTCAAGGGCTCGAACAACGAGCTGACGAAAGCCGGCTATGAGGCACTCGCTAAGCCAGGTCAATCCGAAGAGCAATCATTCTCCTCGTATCCATCAGACCTGTTTGATTCCGTCGTGATGAAGAATGGTGGTCATCATATGGATATGAACAAGGATGAAGAAAGTACAGATCCTACCGACTCGGACGACACAACGAGGTCCGATTCCAATGAAGTCCACGATATGGACGATATGAGCGGCATGGATATGAATAATTCGAATTCAAGTGAAATGAATCACAATCATCAGTAGGATGAGGGAGGAGCACAATCTATGTATGCAAGTATCAAATCATTCGCTTCCTCTTTTTTTGTGACAGGCGATCCTCTAATTTATGGTGCAGACGTTTCCATCGGACTAACTACCATCGCGATTCTCTTCGTACTCTTCTATTTCAAGAAGTGGGGCTGGCTTTGGCGGGAATGGCTAACGACCGTCGATCACAAAAAAATCGGAATGATGTATCTTATCGCATCGCTGCTTATGCTGTTCCGCGGCGGGGTTGATGCGCTGCTTATGCGGGCTCAGCTGGCGATGCCAAACGTACATTTTCTACAAGCGGAGCATTACAACGAAGTATTTACTACACATGGCACAATCATGATCCTGTTCATGGCGATGCCAATGATGTTCAGTTTGTTTAACATGGTTGTCCCTCTGCAGATCGGAGCGCGCGACGTCGCGTATCCGTATTTGAACGCCGTCAGCTTCTGGCTGTTCTTATTCGGCGCAATGCTGTTCAACATCAGCTTCGTTATCGGCGGTTCGCCGGACGCGGGATGGCTAAGCTATCCGCCGCTGTCGGAGATGTCGCATAGTCCGGGAGTCGGGCAGAACTTCTACATCTGGGGCATTCAAATCTCGGGTATTGGTTCACTTGCAACCGGGATCAACTTTATCGTTACGATTCTAAAAATGCGTGCGCCAGGCATGAAGCTGATGAAGATGCCGATGTTCTCGTGGTCGGTGCTCTCCAGCAGCATCATTATTATCTTTGCTTTCCCGATTCTAACGGTTACGCTGGCACTATTGTTCATTGACCGGTTCCTCGGCGGCCATCTGTTCACAATGGATGGTGGAGGCAATCCGATGATGTACGTCAACTTGATTTGGATGTGGGGACACCCGGAGGTCTATATCGTCGTATTGCCGGCATTCGGGATCTTCTCCGAAATTGTTGCAACGTTCTCGCGTAAACGGATTTTCGGTTATAAATCGATGGTATTCGCACTTATGAGTATTAGCATTCTGTCATTCTTCACATGGGTGCATCACTTCTTCACGATGGGCGCTGGGGCGGACGTCAACGTCTTCTTCGCCATAGCGACGATGGCAATCGGTATTCCAACCGGGGCCAAGGTGTTCAACTGGCTGTTCACAATGTTCCGAGGCCGGATTAGGCTCGATCAGCCAATGATGTGGACGCTTGCGTTTATACCTTGCTTTGTCGTCGGTGGGGCAACAGGCGTCATGCTCGCTGTAGCGCCTGCGGATTACCAATATCACAACAGTTACTTCTTGATCGCGCACTTCCATCAGGTGCTGATTGGCGGCGTCGTGTTCGGTTATCTCGCGGGCATCTATTACTGGTGGCCGAAGCTGTTCGGCTTTAAGCTTAATGAGCGACTTGGCAAATGGGCGTTCTGGCTATGGAACATTGGCTTCTACGTCTGCTTCATGCCTCAATATGCACTTGGATTTATGGGCATGACGCGCCGCGTCTACACATACGGGTGGGATTTGGGCTGGGGCCCGCTTAACCTCGTATCCACGATCGGTGCATTCTTGATGGGCATTGGCTTCGTGTTCCAAGTATGGCAAATCCTTTATAGCGTTAAATATGGTGAGCGCGACACGACAGGCGATCCGTGGAATGGTCGCACGTTGGAATGGTCAATTCCTTCACCACCGCCGATGTACAACTTCGCAGTTGTTCCTTATGCAGGTGAGCGAGACTCGTTCTGGGAAGAGAAGGAGCGACGTAATTTTGAGCCAGCTCCACCAGTTCCAATAGAGCAGCTGGAAGCGATCCATATGCCGAAAAACTCAGGTGTTCCGTTTATCTTCTCCGCATGCTGGTTCGTTGCGGGCTTCGGATTCGTGTTCGACTGGCTGTGGATGGCGATTCTGGGGATGGTTGGCGTTGGCGTGACGTTGCTAGTGCGTTCGTTCCAATATGATACCGATTATTATGTTCCGGTCGAAGAAGTCATAGAGACCGAAGTAGCAGCAGGGAGGGCGATTTAACATGCAGCATGCCACCACACATAGCCATTCACACGAGGCGGATTCGCACTCGCATGACCATGGTCATCACGACCAAGAGTCGATGAAGGTGCTTGGCTTCTGGATCTTCCTCGTCACCGACTGCTTGCTGTTCGGTACATTGTTTGCCACGTATGTCGTCCTCAAGGCGCATACAGACGGAGGTCCTACAGGGAAAGAGTTGTTTGAAATTCCTGGCTTCGTAGCGGAAACGTTCATCCTTCTTACAAGCAGCTTTACGAGTGGACTCGCAGTACTCGCTATGAATCGGAAGAAGGTCAATCAGCTCATCGGGTGGCTGATTGTCACCGTCTTGCTCGGCGCAGCGTTCGTTGGGCTTGAAATCAACGAGTTCGTGAACATGGTGCACGAAGGTGCGACGATCTCAACGAGTGCCTTCCTAACAGCCTTCTTCGTCTTGGTAGGTACACACGGACTGCACGTATCAGTTGGTCTCATCTGGATGATCGCGCTCATGGTTCAACTGAAGATGCGCGGTGTCACACCTGTCACAAGACGTAAGATTACAGTAATTAGCTTGTATTGGCACTTTCTCGACGTGGTCTGGATCTTCCTCTTCACGATCGTATATTTGATGGGGGTGATGTAACATGAGTCAGCATCATGCAGGAACAGCCGGACATGACCATCATGACGAACACGATGACCACGGTTCACTGAAGGCTTATATCACTGGCTTCATTATCTCCATTGTGTTAACGGTAATTCCGCTGCTAGTCGTATTCGAAACGAGCATGAATAAGACCGGTGTCATCGTCACCATTATTACGATGGCTGTCATCCAGCTGATCGTGCAGTTGTTCTTCTTCATGCACATCCGAGAAGGAGATGGCCCCAAGTACAACGTCATGGCTCTTATTCTCGGGCTGTTCATCGTACTCGTAATCGTAGCCGGATCCGTATGGATTATGTCATTTAATTCGGTCGTTCAATAATAGAATCAAGATTAGGAAGACTTGCCGGATGGCAGGTCTTTTTTCATTTTGGATGCAAAGCTACTGATGACAAATAGCAACGGGATATAGGCGAAGATGAAATAGAATCCAAGATCATTAATGAAGGATTCTAATGCATTGATCTGCGTTCTCTCATCAAAGAAGAGTATGGAGATGCCGAGGGTAGCCAATACAATAGGCAATGAAAGCCGTGGTTTAATTGTAGCAACTCGCTTCATAATTCGTGTACAGCACCAGATAGGGATACTAACCGTTGGGATGATCACTAACAGCCACATAAAAATAAATAAGTATTCGAATCTGGCGAGGAAGGATAATTCAATGATCTTGGTCATCGCCATCGTTGGCCACATCGTATGCTTCAGCAGTCCTTGACTGAAATACATCAACGATATGAGCATGATTGCAACATACTTGATCGTTGAGAACAACAAGGCAATATGCGCCCATTTGGCGTTTTTCTGCGATGATTTCAAGAAAGGAAAGTAAATGAGCAGCGCTTCGATCCCGAAGAAAATAAACCCGATTGATCGGGAGCCTTTAAGCAAATCAAGAAAAGAATGATTGAGTACAGGCAGCAAATGATGGAGATTGCCCTGGCGAATGGGGAAGTAGAGCCAGATAAGCAACGGGAACATAGCCGCGTAGAAGAAACTAATCCCGGCGACCACTCTAAACCCGCCGGATACAACATAGTAAATCAGGCAGATGAAGAGAGCCGTTATAGCCCATGTTCGAGCAGTTGGAAAAACCCACACTTGAATAATTTCGATATAAGCGCGGAGGTAAAACAGAGTCATTAAGAAATAATATCCGACTAACAGCAGAGACAAGGCGTTCCCGAAAAATTTGCCGAACAGTGTTCGATGCAAGTCAATCACATCTTTCGATGGATGATCAAGCATCTTGTAAATCATCCAGACGATTACATGTATGCTTAGACCTATGAGAATGATGGATATCCACGCATCTTGGCCGGCGTCGATAAGCACAAGACTTTGAAAGTTAAAGATGTTCGCGGCAGCTTGGGAAACGCCGATTAAGAAGAAGACGAAGTATCCGGAAGACGATGGTGCTCCGCGAGAAGCAGTTCGTGCTCTCTACTAAGTCAATCGGAGCAGGTCGCTGGACGATCATGCGGACACATCTGTTACCACATTTGCAGGAAAGCTTGTTGATCCTCTTTGTCCAAGAAATCGTCTTGATCCTGAGCCTATTCGGACAGCTGGCGGTCTTCAATTTCTTCGTCGGTGGCACGCTTGTGTACGAAAACCCGTGGCCCGAGCTTCCCCTGTATGTGAGCCGCACGAACGAATGGAGCGGATTAATAGGCCAAGCCCGCAGCAATCTGTATATTTACCAGTGGGTGCTGTTCGTACCGTTGCTCGCCTTTATCATGTTCATTGTCGGCTTCCATATGATATCGCTTGGGCTAGAGAAAATGTACAAGCAGAAATTCTCCAAATTCTCGCATATTTGAGCCGTTCAACGTTTCTTCGATTGTCACCCAGATTCCTTCAGTCATACCATATGACAAAGGAAGGTGATAATCATCATGCGCGTAATCATTACGTTGGCATGCACAGAATGCGGTGGACGCAACTATACGACAATCAAGAACAAGAGAAACAATCCGCAGCGTCTGGAGCTTAAGAAATATTGCCCGTCTCATAAGAAGATGACGCTCCACAGAGAGACAAGATAGTGAGCTGGGAATGCGCGTTGACAATCCATTGAAACGGAGTGGTAGCGTTCACCTGAGTGATAATAGACCCTCGTTCCATATGGAATGAGGGTCTTATTTGTTTGGCAGGAAAATGAAATCCCAGTGAGGAATTTAGCAGTAACAACACTGGAGGTGGACCAAATGAGCAGCAATGAGAAATGGCAGCCGTTGTATCAAAAGGTTGTCATTAATTTACCGATAGCACCGCACGAGGTTCCCAAACTAAGAGAGTCCGTTGGCTGGGATGGTAGATATTCTGATTATCCGATTTTATTTGAGCGTTGCAATTTCTGGGCGGGACTCCGGGATGAGCATAATGAGCTGATTGCGTTCGGATATGTTGCAGGAATGGGATTGCAGCATGGCTATATGGAGGACATTATCATCCATTCTGAACATCAAAGGAAGGGAATTGGCGAAGCGCTAGTAAAGAGATTGCTGCTAGAAGCTGATCGTGCTGGTCTTGAGATTGTAACATTGACGTTCGATACGAAACTCACATCGTTCTATACAAAAAGCGGGTTCGTTCCCTGTGGCGGTGGAGTGTGGAGAAAAGCTTAAGATAACATTGAGATAGGAGGTTACACGATGTTGAAGCTATTTCACTATAACTGGCAAGTTCGCAATGACTGGTTTAATTGGTGCGAGTCTGTCGCCGAAGAAGAGTTGATGAGAAGACGCACAGGTGGGCTCGGTTATATTTTACCAACACTCTATCATATAGTAGCAGTCGAATTTGGCTGGCTATGTGGCGGAATCCAAGAAAAGCCGATCATAATCCCGACATTTGAGGACATCGCTAGTTTGCCGCAAGTAAAGGAGTTTTCCGCTCGTTGTCATGTGGAAGTCTCGCAATTCGTCCAATCCTGGAATGACGATCTGGAAGATCGCATTATGATTGATACTACGGACAATGGGGAACGGGAAGCCCATACATACGGAGAGGTGCTGCGACACGTGATCGCCCACGAGATTCATCATATGGGTCAATTGTCCGTGTGGGCACGGGAGATTGGAAAGAAACCAGTGTCAGCGAATTTTATTGGAAGAGGATTATATACGATAGGCGAATCAGGGGAAAAGTATTAAGGGTAACAAACGAAACTGCGCCGAGATGCGCAGTTTCGTTTGTTTGAAAGCTAGTATCTGCTAACTTTAATAGTTAGGACATATGTCCTTTCCGGAACCAACTGTCCATCGTTTAATAAGGAGAGCAGGTTCAATGAGGAGGAAGTAGGGGAATGAAAGGAATCGGATATGCCATACTTGGCGGCGTATTTCTAACGATGCAAAGTACCGCCAACGCCGCAATCGGTACTCGGCTCGGAACATGGCATGCGGCGACTTTAACGCAAGGAACAGGGTTTGTTGCTGCTTTGATGCTATTATGGATGACGAAGGATCAATCCTGGAGGAAGCTCTCAAAGGTGAAGCTTCGATATCGTTTGGGCGGCATGCTGGCAGCGATTATCATTTTCAGTAACATTACGGCTTTCCACCACAATGGAGCAGCTTTAACGGTATCGTCATTATTGATCGCTCAAATATTGGCCACGCTTGGCATGGAGAAAGCCGGCTGGTTCGGGACGCGTACGCTGAAGCTCCGATTGCCACAATGGCTTGGAATTGGACTTATGATTATAGGGATCTTATGTTTATCTTTCTAGGCTCCGCAAACGATTAAGGAGAGTTTGATGATGGAATTCGAGAACGCAGATCGGATTAGGCAATATCTAAATCAATATGAGCTGGAAGATGTTTTCCCCCATTCACTTCGTCAGCACTTAGTGCTGTTCAAGTTTGGCCCGGACGAAGCGCTCTGCAGGCAAGGCGAGACTCAGGAATGGATCTTTGTGCTCGTGAGCGGGAAAGTGAAGGTTTACACGACGTCATCTGAAGGGAATACACTTCTAGTCAATTTTAACTCACCGCTCGGTGTCATAGGTGAGATCGAGTGTATAAGCGGGCTGGATACGTTGAATACGGTCACGGCCGTAACGGAAGTTGAAGCGATTGGTATTCATAAACGCTGGCTGCATCTTTACCGGGAGGAAGTGACGTTCCTGCAGTTTTTGCTGCATCTGGTCTCTCATAAGTTTCACAGCAAGTCGATATCACTCAGCTTCAATCTGTTATATCCGGTAGAGGTACGTCTGGCAAGCTACCTGTTATCCGTGACATCTCCCGAAGAAGCAAAAATCAGCATCGCTAATTTGAAAGATATCGCGAGCCTTATCGGCACTAGCTATCGGCATTTGAATCGAGTCATTCTGAAGTTTTGCAATATGCATCTTCTTGATCGAGCTCGGGGTACACTTATAGTCCGTGATAGAGCAGGGCTTGAAGCAGCCGCGGGTCAAAATATATACGAACACGGAGAAAGGAGGAAGTAGCATTGCTTATCGGTATTGTATTATCACTCATGGCAGGGATGCTCGTCAGTGTACAGACTTTGTTTAATAATAAAGTGAGTTATACTGTGCACACCCATACGACAACCGCACTCGTGCTGGGCATGGGATTCATCGCCTCGCTTGGGATGGGATTGTTATTGGAAGGCGCTGATTTTATTCAATGGCCCGCGATGCCTGTTTGGTTCTGGTTCAGCGGGTTATTAGGAATCGGCGTAGTGACCTGTGTCGTTAATGGAGTTCGACTTCTCGGTCCGAGTGCTTTGACAACGATGGTCATGGCTTCTCAGCTGCTTTGCGCGCTATGGTGGGATTCAGCAGGCTGGTTCGGACTCGAACAGGTTCCTTTCAGCCCGCAGAAGGCCATTGGGATAATAGCGCTAATCGCCGGTTTACTGTTATTTAAGCGCCAGCGTAAGGAGAAGGTTCGGATAGGTGAATCTAGTAGACATCAACAACATGACCTTTCAAAGGTTTTATCATGAAAAATCCGCTCCCCTAGCGGATTTTTTTTATGCGATTGTATTTATTTGCTTCCACACCGGCTCATGGCACTGAATTGGAATTGACAGATTTCAGGTCAATGATTAGCATTTTTAGTAAATCATCGTAAGGGAGTTAATTTGGAATGGAATTTACAATCATTGAGTATGAACCTTCCTATGCCTTACAAACGGTGAAGATGTGGAGAGAGAGCAAGGAACAAGCGATTGGGCACAGCGATATTCATCCCATAGAGGATCATCTCTATTTTCTCAATAACATTCTGGTCCAAGATAATAAGGTATATTTGGCAATTGACACTTCCGGCGAGCAAGTCGTAGGCATACTAGCTTGCAATGCGAACTGGGTGAATCAGTTATACATTCATATCGACTATCAGGGGAAAGGAATAGGGAAGGAGCTTCTGAACCTCGCTAAACAGCAATCAGATGATACCTTGTTCTTATACACTTTTGTCGTCAATAAGAAAGCACAGCAATTTTATGAGAGAAACGGATTTCGAATTGTTGGCAGAGGATCCATTAATGAAGAACAGCTTGATGATATCAAGTATGAGTGGAATAAGCCGCGCTAGTAGAAAAATTTTACGATTCGACCTATTTCGACAGACTTTGCACTTATAAAGTATAATATTGGACATGAACAAGGAAGCGCTTTCCTAAGAGACTTTATTATGATGAGGTTGTGGAAGGAGTGTACGCTGTATCATGTTTACATTGGAAGGAAAAACAGCGCTGATTACTGGGGGCACGCAAGGATTAGGTCTTGAATTCGCCCGTGCGCTAGGGCATGCCGGAGCGCATGTTGTCGTCACCAGCCGGGATCTCGGTAAAGCTGAGCAAGCAGCAGCGTTGTTGACCGAAGAAACGGGCATTAGAGCGGCAGGATTGGCACTTGATGTGCTTGATTACACACAGATCGAACGAGCAGCAGGTGAAGTCATCGAGAAGTTCGGGCGTATTGATATCTTGATTAATAATGCTGGTGTGAACGTACGCAAGCCGATCCTCGATTACGATGAGGCGAGCTGGGATCTCGTGCAAGGGACAAATTTGAAAGCGCCTTTTTTGTGCGCGAAAGCAGTTGTGCCGCATATGATCAAGCAGAAATTCGGACGTATTATTAACATCGCATCTATGCTGGGCACAGTCGGTTTAGCAGAAAGGTCAGCATACTGCTCCAGCAAAGGCGGTCTTATTCAACTGACGAAAGTAATGGCACTGGAATGGGCGGAGCATAACATTACTGCGAATGCGGTCTGCCCGGGTCCTTTTGCCACAGAACTTAATCAGGTCGTTATGAACAATCCTGAGGCCAATCAATTCTTTATGAATCATCTGGCGATCAAACGCTGGGGCAAGCCGGAGGAGCTAGCGAGTTTATTAGTATACCTCGCTTCCGACGTATCGAGCTTTATGACTGGATCATCCATCGTCATAGACGGCGGATGGACGGCAGAATAAGGAGGAGTACGTAGATGAGATTCGGACTTACTGCTTACGGAACGGTATATCATATGGGGCTTGCAGGCGCCTCTAATCGAGTGCGCATTACGGCGAAGGATCAGATTGACATGGCGGAAGCGTATGGCCTTGAAGGTGTGGAAATTCCTCTAGATGTGCTATCGCAGAGTGACCCAGTAGAAGTTGCCGCTTACGCGAGACAGAAAGGGATGTTCGTCAACGTTGCGATGGGCGGTTTCGAGCCTGCGGCACTTGTGAAAGCGCTTCATGTTGCGAAGCTGGCTGGCGCAATAACGCTCCGTACTGTCGTAGGCGGGGCTAAATTCGGCGGAGATCGCCGTCATATGGCGGGAACCTGGCAGCCTTTTCTCCAACAAATCTTGAGCTCATTCCAAGAAGCCACGGAAGTCGCGGAGACACTCGGCGTTAATCTTACCGTAGAGAATCACCAGGATATCGCTTCCGAAGAAATACTGTGGCTTTGCGAAACAATCGGCTCTGAGCGGTTTGGGATTACACTTGATACAGGCAACCCGCTTGCAACAGCCGAACACCCTGCCGATTTCTTCCGAAAAGTTGCACCGTATGTCAAGAATGCTCATTTGAAGGATTACAAAATCTACCGGTCCGAAGATGGATACCGTCTCGTTCGCTGTGCAGTCGGGCAAGGCGTCATCGACTTTCCAGATCTCTTCCAGCTATTAAGCGAGGTTAACCCGAATGTAACGATGTCTGTGGAACACGGTGCGCTTGAAGCGCGGCATGTGCGGGTTCTTCAGGAGGATTTCTGGACCGAATATCCACCTCGCACAGCATCGCAGCTAACCCGAATTCTACGCTTCGTGGAGGATAACGCCAGAGCAGGTGGCGATTGGAGAACACCTTACGAGCGTGGACAAACACCGGATGAGATTGCGAAGTACGAATTGGAAGAGATGGATATCGCAATGGGGTATCTTTCGCATCAAATCCGCAAGTTTGGAAGCCGCAGTGAATCTACAATATCTCAGGGGGGATCATTGTGAATACGACAGGATTGCAAGGTAAGAATGCGCTAGTTACCGGTTCGAGCCGGGGGCTTGGTAAGCAATACGCGCTTGATCTAGCTCGCGCAGGCGCTAACGTGATTATTCATGATATTTCAGATAGCTCGGCAGCTGAGTTCAATGAAGCGGCTTCCGGCCATGCGGTTGCCGAGGAAATCAGACAGCTTGGCGTCAAATCGGCGTTTATTGCAGCTGATCTGGCCGATCCGGTTCAAGTCGAGTCGCTAATTAACGGCGCCATTGCCGAGCTCGGCTCCTTGGATATTCTCGTCAATAACGCAGGTGGCGATATTGGTCTAAACACGCCTCGCCCTGATCCTAACGATGCGCTTGATATATCCGTCGAAGATATTCGTTCGGTTGTCGAGCGGAACCTGTTGTCGACCATGTATGCTTGCAAGTTTGCGGGCTTGCATATGAAAGAGAGAAGAGCCGGCAAGATCGTGAATGTCGGATCGATTGCAGGACATGTACCGGTGACGTCAGGAATCATCTACGCATCGGCTAAGGCTGGCATCTCGTTCTATACACGAAGTCTTGCTGAGCAACTGAGAAAGTATGATGTGAACGTGAACTGTATTTCACCTGCTCCAACTTATACCGGTAGATTCCTTGCGACGCGGACTGTGGGAAGCGAAGAAGGACGGTCCCGCCTGCAGCGCATCGCGCAGCCAGAAGATATGTCGAGCATCGTTATGTTCCTGTGCGGCTCCGCTTCGGATGCCCTATCTGGCGAAACGATCGTATGCTGGAAATAACAAACCTGAGGTGAGGTAACACGATGTCCGAAGCAATACGTTTCGTCATGGGAGCAGAAGATCCGAATCGATATGACATCTTCACCCACGCAGCCGGTCCAGAGGGCAAGCTTCCGCTTACTTCCGATATGCTGATGAATCTCCCAAGCGGGGATTTATTCGGCATGAGCCAAAATGTCGGCATGGGGTGGAAGCCCGAGCGACTTCTCGGTAAGCAGGTACTTATCCTTAGCACACAAGGCGGTCTTCGCAGCGAAGACGGCACGCCGATCGCGCTCGGCTACCATACGGGACACTGGGAAGTAGGTATTCTCGTCAAAGAGGCTGCGCTTGAAGTGAGCGCACTTGGCGGAGTTCCCTTCGCCGCCTATGTTAGTGATCCTTGCGATGGTCGTTCGCAGGGGACGACCGGTATGTTTGATTCACTGCCCTACCGTAATGATGCCGCGATGGTGTACCGACGCCTGATTCGATCGCTTCCGACAAGAAGTGGCGTCATTGGGGTGGGCACCTGTGACAAAGGGCTTCCCGCCATGATGATTGCCCTTGCTGCGATGCATGATCTTCCTGCAGTTGTCGTGCCAGGAGGCGTTACTCTGCCGCCGACTGTCGGTGAAGACGCGGCGAAGATCCAGACCATCGGAGCTCGTTATTCACATGGACAGATCACGCTAGAGGAAGCGGCCGATCTCGGTTGCCGTGTATGTGCCACACCTGGAGGCGGATGCCAGTTTCTTGGCACCGCCGCCTCCGCGCAAGTTGTCGCCGAGGCTCTTGGCATGTCACTGCCGCATTCGGCACTCGCACCGTCCGGCCAGCAGATCTGGCGCGACATTGCTAGTCAATCTGCTAGAGCGATTCAGCGTATGCATGAGAGCGGCATTACAATGCGAGATATCTTAACAGATGCTGCCATCGAGAATGGGATGGTCGTTCATGCTGCATTCGGCGGCTCCACGAATTTGCTGCTACATATCCCGGCAGTTGCTCATGCGGCAGCATGCCGGATACCCGATGTTGCGGATTGGACCCGTGTGAACAAGGCGGTTCCGCGGCTTGTGAGCGTGCTGCCGAACGGACCGGAATATCATCCGACCATCCGTGTGTTTATGGCTGGGGGCGTTCCAGAGGTTATGCTTCATCTGCGTAAGCTCGGTCTGCTCAATCTGAACGTCAAGACAGTCGCGGGCGAATCGTTAGCCAATGTCCTAGACTGGTGGGAAGATTCGGAGCGGCGCCATATCGTTCGCAAACGTTTACAAGATATCGACGGCATTGATCCTGATGAAGTCATTATGAGTCCGCAGCGAGCATACGCCAGAGGATTGACGTCCACGGTTACTTTTCCTATTGGCAATCTGGCTCCAGAAGGTTCGGTTATCAAGTCAACGGCAATTGATCCAAGCGTTGTCGGGGAAGACGGTGTATACCGTCATACCGGGCAAGCTAAAGTATTCACCTCCGAGAAAGAGGCGGTTAAAGCCATCAAGCTCGGTCAAGTACAGGCAGGCAATATCCTAGTATTGATGGGCAGAGGTCCTTCCGGAACAGGTATGGAGGAAACGTACCAGTTAACTTCGGCATTAAAACATCTGCCATTCGGAAAACATGTAACGCTGCTGACAGATGCAAGGTTCTCGGGCGTGTCGACTGGAGCTTGTATCGGGCACATCAGTCCTGAAGCGCTGGTTGGTGGTCCAATCGGTAAGCTGCAGAATGGTGATTGGATTGATGTCCGTATTGATATCAATAAGCTGGAAGGCAGCATCGATTTCGTAGGTCAGGGCGAAGAGCGCTTCAGCCCCGATGATGGCGCTGCGATATTAGCAGCACGTCCGTCGCATCCTGACCTTGCCCCCGATCCAGGTCTGCCTGATGATACGCGGCTATGGGCTGCACTTCAAGCAGCAAGCGGAGGCACGTGGAGGGGAAGCATCTATGATGTCGATCGGATCGTCGAAACGCTGCAAGCAGGTATGGAAGCGATAGCGAGATCCAAGCAGAAGACGGGAGGCTAATTATTCATGGGTAATAATCGTCTGGAAGGCAAAGTGATCGTCGTTACCGGCGCAACGAAAGGAATTGGTAAAGGCATCGCTCGTATGTGCGCGGCAGAAGGCGCGAAGGTAGTCATTAGCGGCAGGAACGAGCAGGACGGGAGCCAAGTCGTCTCGCTCATTGCTCAGGATTTCGGAGCGGAAGCGCTATTCATTCAGAAGGATATTAGCAGCGAGGCGGGTTGCCGCGAATTGATCGAGGAGACGGTCGCGCATTTCGGGCGTATAGATGGTCTTGTGAATAATGCGGGTGTCTTCCCGCGAAGCACGATACTGGAGACGACGGAGGAGTTCTTCGACTCCATCTTCGACGTCAACGTCAAAGGGGCATTCTTCTGTTCGAAGTATGCGATTGCGGAGATGCAGAAGACAGGCGGCGGCTCCATCGTTCAGATTGGTTCTACGAATGGTTATAAAGGCTCCAAGGATCTTGTCGCATACGCATGCTCGAAAGGCGCGATGCGGACACTTAACCGCAATATCGGAGTCCATTATGCCGGGGATGGCATCCGTTCGAATTGGGTAACGGTTGGTTGGGTGGCATCCGAAGGCGAGCTGGAGCTGTATGGCAAATTGGGCTACAACGAGGAGCAGCTGCAGGAATGGGCGACAACCCGCATTCCAACTGGACGCATGCAAACGTCAGATGACATGGCCTATGGCGTCGTCTATCTGCTGTCGGATGAGTCTACTCAGGTAACGGGAACAGAGCTCTCTATCGCAGGAGGAATGGGCATCTAGTCTCTAGTATGGAATTGTGGAATCTCTTTAAGCTTCTCATGGGTTCTTAATGAGGAGCTTTTTTTTCTAGCGCACATTGTAACTAATCCACTTACAGCTGTTAGGGAGAGGGACTCACTTGATTAAACATCCGTATTTCAATTTGCTATTGCACGATGACGAGGAGCTTGAATCCATCCTGGGAACTTCCATAACAGAGAGATCAACGCTTCACCAATGGCCACTTTCCTGTGTTCAGCGTATTCGTATGAGTGATGCGTCAACGATAATTTATAAAGTGCAAGGTGAATTTTCTGTTGAGGCTCCGTTCTATAGAGCAGCGCGTTCCTCTCTATTAGTTAGTGCGCGAGCGATTGAGCAGAATGATTCTCTACATGCCTTGCTCTTAGAGGATATTGATGCTCCTTGCTTATCCGAGCTTACATTGGATAGGGATGAAGCGTTACGTCTCGTCGATGACATTACCTATCAAATCTCTCAAATTGAAGTTGAAGGCGCTCTCCCTTTTCTAACTACCATTGGCGGCCTCTCTAACTGGAATCGTTACACGATCACGCAATTAAGAGACCTTGAAACGTTAATTGAGCGTGGAACCTTTCGAGAGACCAATCGAGATGTACTGGATAGAATCGCATCGGTGTGTAATCATTCCTCGGTTCTCACTGTGATACAATCGACGAGCGGTTTAGTACACGGAGATTTGAACCGCGGCAACATCATTATGCATCCAGATGGAACCAAGGTTATTGATTGGCAGAAGGCATTCTATGGGCCAATTGAACTTAATCGAGCAAATCTGTTAGAAGAATTAGGTATGGACCCGAGACCATATGTAAACCCAGGTGTGATAGACTTATTAGGTATTCTGAAAATATCCTGGTTCATTCAATGTGCACTACGCTGGTTTCCAGATGGTGCGGAAGGTTATGACAGAGAAATTGCTAAACTCCAATTGTGTTTAACCGAATGTTGAAATTTTAAGGGGGAACAGAAAGAAATGGAGAATACTAACGTTCGTACAGGCGAAGCGTTAATTCAGGAGATCAACGAAACACGCGTCCCTTATGGCATGCTCGCCATTTGGTTTCTCGGGCAAGTAAGCGTCGTCATCAAAGGTGGCGATACGATTGTATATATAGATCCTTATTTGGCTGATGCTCCTTACAGGCGTTTCAAGCCGCCACTTCGGCCTGAAGAGGTAGTCAATGCCGATTGCGTGCTGATTACGCATGATCATATCGATCACATGGATCCAGATACGATTCCTGGGATGGCGAACAATCGCAGCGATACGGTATTTGTTGCACCAGGCTATTGCCTGAACGCCCTCGCTGAATATGGCGTGCCACAGGAGCGACGCGTTCATGCGAAAACAGGCGAGTGGCAGGAGGTAAAAGGGCTGCGATATATGCCGATCCCGGCTGCTCATGAGGAGCTTGAGTACGATGAGGCGCTTGATCATCGTTTCGTCGGCTACGTGATTCAGCTGAATGGAGTGACATTCTATCATGCGGGAGATACGACGATTTATCCCGGAATGATCGAGACCGTGAAAGCGGAGAACGTCGACTGCGCGCTTCTGCCGATTAATGGACGCGATCCTTTCCGCTTGGCGCGTGATATTGTTGGCAACATGAACTTCCGCGAGGCTGCCGAGTTTGCGGTCGCTGCGGGCATCGACACCGTCATTCCAGCGCATTATGACATGTTCGAAGGGAATTCGGAGAATCCGGGCTATTTCATTGACTATTTGTACAAGAATTACCCTACACAGAAGAGTCATGTTCTGGCACGCTTCGAAAGGTATGTGTACGTATCTGACCGGGCGCTGAAGTAAGATTATTGTGAATGGTAAAGTCCGCGTATTCCGCGGGCTTTTTGATTGCGTATTTCGACAAGAAGAGGCAGGAAAAGCAAGTACATAAACGGAAATATTGAATAAAGGAAATGAGAAGGGGGTCTGAAATGGTAGAGGATCGTGTTTTGGACGCAGCAGCAGACGCCTTTGGGTTGGATGCTAGTCTTCTTACTTATACAGGCGGCAATGTTAATGCCATATATCAATCTCCTGCACATAACGGTCACGGTGATCAGATATTACGTGTATCGAAAGAAAGCTGGCGTAGCGAACAAGAAATCGTAGCGGAACTACACTTTATGAATTACATGTTTAATAATGGACTATCTATTCCTCAGCCGTTCCTATCAAGAACAGGTAGATGGGTTGAAAATGTTACAGAGGGCTGTTATGCTTCACTATTCGCTAAAGCCCCTGGCAGAACTCCGACGGAAGAGGACTGGAACCCGAACATGTTTGTTCACTGGGGACGGACTCTCGGACAGTTACACTTGCTTACCCAATCCTACGTTCCCTTGCAGAATGCCAAACGACGGGATTGGAAGCAAGAACCATGGATGGATATGCTGCGGCATTTGCCGAAAGAGGAGGTCATTGCAAGGCAACAAGCGACCGAGTTATTGAATTGGTTGGAAACGCTTCCGACAGACTCGCGAAACTACGGCCTGGTCCACTGTGATCTGCATGCTCACAACATTTTTGTAATGGAAGATGGTACCATTACTGCATTTGACTTTGACGATTCCTGCTATCATTGGTTCGTTTATGACATTGCGATCATCCTTTACTCGGTCAGCGTTAGACATAACCGACTGAATATTGAGGGGGATCCGAACGAGCATGCAGCCTGGTTTCTTGAATGGTTTCTGAAAGGCTATCAAGAGATAAATACCATCGAGAGCTGGTGGCTTGAAGCATTGCCGAGATTCATTCGATACCGAAGGCTGCTCGATTACAATTTCTTATTCCAACGTTATGAATGGGAGACGGTAAATCATGATCTCAAAGTGAAATGGCTCCGCTTGAAAGCTGAGATCGAAGAAAAGGTTTAGCAATGTTAGCTGATCATACGAGAGAGGTGTATACAGTTATGTATCGACATCCATCATTCGATTTATTGCTGCATGACGACGACGAACTAACCAAATTGCTTGATAGTTCGGTATTGGAAAGAGCTACGATTCACGAGTGGCCTCTATCGTGTGTCCAACGTGTACGAACTGCAAGTGGCAACAGCTACATCTACAAGGTGCAGGCGCCGCCGACAATTGAAGCAAGCTTTTACAATCAGGCGCGATCGAAGCTCCTGGTTTCTGTGCGTGAAATCGAGGCGGAAGGCAGTATGTCGGCAATGATCATGGAGGATGTCAACGCTCCGCGGTTGAACGACATTGAGCTGGAGCAGACAGAGATCCCAGGAATTGCTGCTGAACTGCTGAAACAGATCGGAGAGATAGAGGGAGATTTACCGATATTTTTAGATATTAGTACCGAAGAACACTGGACTGCTTATACCGAAATGGTCTTCGATGATATGCGTTTCTTGATTCATGAAGGGAGTTTTAAGCAGGTAGATCTTGAGCTAGTAAGCAGCCTCTCTGATTGGAGTAAAGGTTCGACAATCATGAATGCGCTCCACACTCAGGTAGGATACGTCCATGGGGACTTGAAAGCTGACAATGTCTTGGTTACACCTGATGGTTACAGAGTCCTCGACTGGCAGCGGCCGATTCGTGGTCCCGTATTGCTGGATACCGCTACACTGCTTCTATCATTGGGAATTGATCCAACACAGCATGTTCCTATTGGGATCGTACAACTCCATCATTTCCTTCATCTTGCTTGGTTCGCACAGGCCGCTAGGAGATGGGTTCCTCAAGGTAAAGGGTGGTTCGATGGCATCATTAAGGGCATGAGCGCAGAGATAGCACGTTTGGAGCACCAATGAGTGAATATTAATATTCATAGGGGAGAAATAGAGAATGGGGACTCTTTTTCACAAAGAAATCTACGATTGGCCGACCTGGTCATCGATCCTGCAGTCCATAGAGGAGTTCAGTCCGTTAATCCATGCCATATTCGGGAGGGAAACGCTTGTTGGTAGCGATCAGCTCGCACTGCTTACGCCTGCAACGAATGCAGTATTTAGGGCAGGTAACTATGTAGTAAAGATCTTTGCACCCGAAGAGTCTGGTGTAGGTACAGAAGCAGGTTACGAATTGGAGGTCCAATCCACGCGAAGAGCGCATGAACTAGGCATTCGTACACCGAAGATTGTTGCCGCCTCCTACTGGCAAGACAAGTACTTATTTCCGTACATCATCTCGGAATTCATTGAAGGCGAGGTAGCGGGACAAGCTTTCAAGAAGTTCGATCACACTCAGAGGATGCCATTTATCCAAGCTCTTAAGAGCAATATGGCTCTGTATAACATCAAACCAGATCAGGAGATTGATGCTTCTGGTATGCGTAATCAGGCCAAAATGAATCATAGATGGCAGCCGTACCCGGAGTCTGTGAGAAGGCAGGCTGTAGCGCTCATCGAAGAGCTCGACCTCTCTCATTGCGTCAGTGTACATGGAGATATCAACGCCAACAATGTCATTCTCGATAAGAATGATCAACTCTACATGATTGATTTTGCAGAAAGCTCATTTGCCCCAGCTTGGTATGAATATCCTCCGATATTGTTCGATCTCTTCGACCACGATCAAGCAGCGATTCAAGCATTTGTCGCAGATGTTGATCATCCGGATGCGGTTGGTATGTTGTTTGATGGACTGCTTCTGCATGATTTTGGCGCGGATTACATGAGGGAGATCTACTTGAGGCACACGGGGAAGACGGTTCAAGAGATGAGAGATATCTACGAGATTAGGAACATATTGGATGAGATATTGAATGGGTAACGCTAGCTGGACGCTGAGTCTGATTTCAACACAATAACGTTTCTCAGATTCGTTACATTCCAAAAACGAGGTAAAAATAATGCCCGAGATGAAGTCCCAACAAGACTTCATTCTCGAGCATGATGAGCCTGCCAATTCGCCAAACTCTTGTGCGTGATCGTCATCTTTTACCTATATCCGCTAAAGCGCCTCGCCAAAATATATCGTATGACCCTGATCATCCTCAATGATAAATTCCTTCGTATTCCATTCTGTCTCGCACACTTCAGCAGCAAGAGCGACTCCGCGAGCCTTCAATTCTTCAGCTAAGCTAGCAGCATCGTCCGTTTGCAGGTAGAGATGGAAATGATCGCCGTCTCGAGTAAAGGGGATAGAAGGGTCTTGTTCATCTGCAAGCTTGAGATGGAATACCTGGTTCCCTGCCCGAATACCGGCGTAGAAATCCTCGTGGCGGAACGCAAGCTCGAGGCCTATCTTCGTCGTGTAGAAATGAATCGTACTGTCAAGATTCAACGTTCTAAGCTGCGGAATAACACCTGATATGGTCATTGTTCTCCTCCTACAGTCTAGTGATTTCGTCTGCTGAGCATCTCAGCTTGTCTCTAATTATAGCATCTCTATTGGATAATATTATTTATTGCAGGAAAAATCGAGTGCTCGATCCACCGTCGACGGTAAGAATCTGACCCGTAATAAAGTCCGCGCCAGAGCTTGATAGAAAAGAGACCGCTTCAGCAACGTCTTCTGGGTATCCGATTCGTCCAAGCGGAATTTGCTTGCCCACAGCATATTTGTCGTGGTTCGGATTTTCTGTAAACTTCTCGACTTCCGTCGCACCCGGAGCAACCGCGTTAACGTTGATGTGATATGGGGCCAAATCGAGCGCGAGCTGCCTGGTCATTGCGTTCATACCGCCTTTGGTCGAGGCATAAACGGCGTATTGCGGCATTGTCAGGTTGCCGTGGACAGAGCTTATATTAATGATCTTTCCTTTACCGGTCTTTCTCATTACCGCAGCACAAGCTTGAGCGCAAAAAAAGGCGCCTTTCAAATTCGTATCGACAACACGATCCCAGAAGCTTTCCGTCACTTCGAAAAAGTCGATCGTAGGATCGATAGCGGCATTATTGACGAGAATATCGATTTTGCCGAATCTTTCAATCGTTTTCTCAACCATTTCGTGAATCTGACTGACGTCGGACACGTCTGCCTTGTGGGCAAAGCTCTGACGGCCTAGCTTTACTATTTCACTAACGATTTCGTTCGCTCCTTGTGCGCTGTTCGCATAATTCACGACAACATTCGCACCGCATTCAGCAAGCTTCAAGGCGATTCTCTTGCCGATACCTCTGCCAGCGCCTGTCACAAGCGCCACTTGCCCCGTAAAATCATACATGTTCCAAGCCCCCTTTATCTAGAGTTCACTAGCGACTCTTAAGCCGATCAAGCACAAGTCTTTTGGCTTTCGAAATATGCTCCACGATTCTTTCAAGAACGATCGGGTTACGTTGAATGATTAAATCCGAGAAGGCTTTGTGATCTTTAAAATATTCATGAAAACTATTGAAGTTACTACGATTTGAGATCGTCAACGCAGTATACATCGTACTGGCCAATAGGTTCCAGGCTTGCAGCATTGGAACGTTCTCGCTCATGATCATGATGCTGCGGTGAAACTGAATATCTACTGCAGTGATGGCTTGCACCCAGTCATCGGCAGGTTCGTTTCCATCTTGGATTGTTGCGTTAATTTCACGGATTTGCTCGATGATGGAGAATAGGGGATAGAAATCAACCATTTCGTTCGCGATGATCAGTTCCAGTGCCTTGTATTCAAGCATCAAGCGAAAATCGAACGTATCCTCGGCGGCTTTCAGTGAGAATCCAACCACGACTGTACGACCATTGGGCAGCGAACGCACAAGACCTTCCTGCTCCAGGTTTTGCAAAGCGGTTCGAACGGGACCCCGACTGACGCCAAGCTCTGCTGCGATTTGATTTTCCACGATATGTGAATCAGGGGTTAGCACGCCTAATAGGATATCTGTACGAATTTTATTCAGCACATCTTTTGTTTGTGGAGTCCTTGCGTAGGGTTCAGGTGTCGGTTTTTTTAACATAGTCTGGCCTCATTTCTCTTTTGCTCATAATCCTCTGCATATCTTTGTCTATTAGTATAGCGAACATTAAAGATTTAGCCAACAAATTCGAAACAGTGAAACCATTTATGTTTATTTGTTAACAAATTAAATAATATGTTGACGATAACAAGTGGCGGTCGTAAGATGATACCAGATCCTTATTGAAAGCGGTTACGGAATGGAAAGGGGGAAGCCAATGAGATTGCTTGAAGACCGAATTGCGGTCGTCACAGGAGGCGGAAACGGAATAGGCAAAGCTATCGCTATAGCGCTTGCTGAGGAAGGAGCGCGAGTCGTCATTGCCGACATTCATATGGAGGCTGCATTTAAAGTCGAGGAGCATATCCGTCAAAACGGGGGTACATGTCTAGTAGTCGAAGCGGATGTTGTGCGCAAAACCGATGTTGAACGCATATTCGATGAAACGTTACGAGTATTCGGCAAGGTGGACATTCTCATTAACAATGTCGGAGGTACGATTCGAAAGGCAATGGTCGATTTTACGGAAGATGAATGGGACCAAATTATCGACATTAATTTAAAAAGCACATTCCTCTGCTCCCAGGCTGCAGGCAAAATCATGCTTAAGCAAAAACGTGGTGCTATCGTTAATATTTCATCCATCCATGGATTGGGAGGGATTCCCAATCGAAGTCCTTACGCTACTGCAAAGGCAGCAATTAATAGCTTTACAAGTACAATCGGATGTGAGTGGGCTGCGGATGGAGTTCGCATGAATGCGGTTGTTCCTGGCTATATTTTGACGGAAGGTCTGGATCATACGTTTAATGCAGGATTACTAAACCGTGAAGATATGGTTAGACGTACTCCCCAAGGAAGGCTTGGAACGCCCGAGGACATTGCCGAGGCGGCTCTGTTTCTCGTATCTGACAAAGCGAAGTTTATTACAGGTACGACCCTATACGTGGATGGCGGCTATTCTGCTTATCATGCCCCAGAAATCCAAACTTCCGTCTATCATCAGATTTGATCATTCATATCGAACGTTTCGGCACAATTCATGAGAGGATGTACCAGCGTGAAGAATAATCAACAAGTACTATCGGGGGCATGGTGTCTTGCAAAAGATCCCGAGAACAAAGGTACGGAAGAGAAATGGTATGAATCGAATATTGTGGAAGAATCGGAACTTGCGCCGGTCCCCGGCCTCATTCAACAAGTATTCCCAGACTATCATGGCGTTGCATGGTATTGGCATCGTTTCGTTCCGCGAGTGCCGTTTGCTTCGGAGCATCAGCAATTTCTGAAGTTCGAATTCGTAGATTACTACGCTGAGATTTGGCTCAATGGCATTTATATCGGCAGTCATGAAGGCGGGGAAATGCCTTTTGAATTTGATGTGACCGATCACTTGATCAGATGCAGAGAGAATCTATTAGCCATTCGGATTCTTAATCCAATTGATCTTGAAATCGACGGGATCATACAGAAGCAAACTCCTAATCGCCATAAAAGCACGAGAGAAGTATCGCCAGGCACCGGATTTAATTTTGGCGGCATCTATTCCGATATCCATCTGGTCGAATTACCGCAAGTCCGCATATCCAATTTATTTGTAAGACCAAATATGGTAACTGGTGAAATCAATATCCGAGTAACGGTCGCGAACGGTACTTCTATTCCAGTGAATAGTAGAATCAATATAGATGTTAGTTCAAGTGAATCCGGCGAAGTTTTGTTATCTTCGAATGGAGATTACGACTTTGCTACCGGTGAATCGGTCTTCGAAACGGTGCTAACCATCGACAAGCCTCGACTTTGGAGCTTGGAAGTTCCTTATTTGTACAGAGTTAACGTAACCTTGGATAGTAAATGGAGTGATCGAATTCAAACCCATCATTCTTCCGTAAGGTGTGGTTTTCGAGATTTCCGAGTGGAGAAGGGTTTCTTCCGCTTGAACGGCAAACGTATTTTTGTTCGATCTACTCATACGGGCAATCATTATCCGGTCGGAACCGCAGTCGCAATAACCGATCCCTATCTCGTTAGGCAGGATCTCATTTATGCCAAAGCGAGTGGATTCAATATGATCCGATTTATTGCCACGGCTCCTCTTCAAGAACAATTGGATTTTTGCGACGAGATCGGACTTATGGTTTACAACGAGTGTGCTGCATCATGGGGGATGGAAGATTCTCCTATGATGAAAGAGCGATTCAACAATTCCACATTAGGGCTCGTTAGGCGCGATCGCAATCACCCTTGCGTCGTGATCTGGGGACTATTGAACGAAACGATGGATGATCCGATATTCCGGCACGCAGCATCGATTCTGCCACAGTTGAGAGCTGTCGACGATACTAGACTCGTATTGCTTGGAAGCGGCAGGTGGGATCGACAGCTCGGGATAGGAACGATATGCAATCCAGGAGATGTTAATTGGCAGTTTGAATGGGGAGCCGAGGAGTACGGTGCGGCCGAAATACCGAACAGATCGCCTTTCACTTGGGAATGGGGCTATCCGACAGGGTTATACGAAGGCATGGGAGATGCCCATTTCTATCCGGTCGAGCCTCGAACGGGTCCAATTAACGAACTCGTGCGTACGCTTGGTCAGGAAACGAAGCCCGTCTTCTTGTCGGAATGGGGCTATGGCAGTCTGCTCGATGTCATTCGGGCAACGAGATACTTCGAACAATATGGGGCACGCAGCGACCTTCATGATGTCGCGTTGTTTCGCAGGATGGCAGATCGATTCGAATCGGAATGGAACCGTTTAGGCATGCAGGAGGTCTACGCATTCCCGCAACATATGCTCGAAGACAGCAGTCGCATACATAGCAGGCAGAGGAGAAGGGTGTTCGATCATGTCCGCTCTAATCCAAGGTTTTGCGGGTACAATTTGACAGGCATGCTAGACCATGGATATTCCGGCGAAGGACTTTGGACTTTCTTCCGAGAATGGAAGCCCGGCGTAATAGAAGCTTTGCAAGACGGATGGTCTCCGCTGCGCTGGTGTCTCTTCGTAGAACCGATGCACGTTTATGCAGGGACTCCATTCCAAGTAGAAGCTGTTCTGGCCAATGAGGACGTGCTTCTGCCTGGCGAATACCCCGTTTGTTTCCGAATTTCAGGTAAGAGCGGAGTCGTATGGGAAAAACGCGCCAAAGTCAGTATTTCAGAAACCGAAAGCGGAGAAGACGGTCCTCTCGCAATTCCCGTCATCCTCGAACAAGTCGTATTGGACGATGTGAAAGCCGGTGAATACGAGCTATCGGCATTCATGGAATACGGCGGAGCGCCATCTGGAGGGAGACTTAGATTTAATGTAGCGTACAATCAATCGTATCGGGTTCTTCGCTCAGAACCAATTTCTGTAATCGGACTCGATTCTACTGCCGAATATTGGCTGAATAAGAAAGGGATACAGATTAAGCCACTCACCGACCGCATAATTGAGCATGATGGACTTATCATAGTTGGGGGCTTTTCCGGAGAAGAGTTGACTTCAGCAACTTGGGATTTGTTAATGAAAAAAGCCGAAGCTGGCAGTACGGTCATATTCCTCTCGCCGCATGTGTGGAAGCGTGGAGAAGATAGTATGGGTTGGTTTCCGTTTACGAATAAAGGTCGGTGCTATAAATTTATTGACTGGCTGTATCACAAGGATTGTGTGGCGAAGGAGCATCTATATTTCGAAGGCTTGCAATCAAAGGGAATTATGGACATCGATTATTACGGTCAAGTCATTCCAGATTATATATTTGACGGGCAAGATACTCCTGATGAAGTTATGGCTGCTTCTTTCGCTGTCGGTTACCCGTGCGAGACCGGCGTGGCAACCGGCGTATTGCTAGGATCCTATGCTCTTGGCGCCGGACGTATCGTACTGAATTCGTTCCGAATTATGGCTAATCTTGGTGTTAACCCCACTGCGGACATGCTGCTTATGAACATGATTGCGTATGAACAAAGCCGAACAGCTCCTATATCAGAAAAAATGGAGGTTTAGCATGATGAGAATGCACAAGAAGATTTCATTGGCCCTCGTTATTGTTTTGCTCGCGGCAACAATTCCAGTTCTTCAGATCGTTCACGCATTTGGACCTGTTACGATTTGGCAGCAACCCAATTCATCTGTCAATGCGAAGTATCCTCGGGCCATTAAGCTTGAGAATCAGAGCAGTGCATCAGACAATGGCAAGCTACTTGCTTCAGAGCAAATAGACGCCTACACCAGCCTACCCATTCATATAAGCTCAGATCGAGGGCAGAGCTGGTCGACCGTTTCAACAGTAAGCGATGTCCATTCCGGCGAGAAGCTGGTTAATGCCAACAATCTATATGAATTGCCGCAAGCGATCGGGAGTATGCCGAAAGGCACGATTCTATTTACCCCAACCGCTGCAGACAGCTCTGGTAATTTAATGATTGAGCTTTATAAAAGCAACGATGTCGGCCAAACGTGGCAGTTTGTATCGAAGATCGTCACAGGCGGCCCATATGCAGGTGCAACTTTAGCGAGTCAAGGTGTTTGGGAGCCGCAGCTTCTTGTTGCCAATAATAAGCTGATCTGTTTCTACACAGATGAGACGGATGCTAATCATAATCAGAAAGTTGTCCATAAGACATCAACAGATGGCGTGAATTGGTCTAGTGTCGTAGACGATGTGAGGATGGGCTTAAATTATAGACCTGGCATGGCTGCTGTTACGAAGATGGGAAATGGAAACTATATTTTGGCCTATGAGATCGTTGGATATGCCAACTCTCAAGTTTATTATAAGATCTCTTCCAACCCTGAATCCTGGACTCCTGACAATGTTGGATCGCCGATTAATAGCCCGGGGTATACGATTGGAAGCACGCCGTATATTATTTGGACGCCACTAGGCGGACCGAATGGGTCACTGATCTTATCCGCATGGTCCGATAATCATTTGTTCGTTAACTACAACAATGGAGTAGGGGATTGGTCTGCACTTGATAGCGTTATTCCAACAGCTTATAGCAGAAGTTTAGTATATACAGGCGGCTCAAAAGTAGGAGTACTGGCTTCTGACTCTACAGATTCAAAAATTATTTTTGGAACTGTCGATATCGGGGTGGCTAGCAGTATCATTTCAGGTCGCACATATAAGCTATTGCCGCAGACAGGTGAAGTGAACAATCAGGCGCTTGATGTGACTGGTTGGGGATCTACAAACGGAACAAATGTGGAGACGTGGGAGGATCTGGATAATCCTGCGCAGAAGTGGAAAATTGTTGACGTAGGCGGCGGATATTACAAGCTACTGCCGAAGAATGGTGAAGTAAACAACCAAGCGCTTGATGTTGCAGGCTGGGGGTCGACGAACGGGACGAACATAGAGACTTGGCAGGATAACGGTACCCCTGCACAGAAGTGGAAAATTGTTAATGTCGGCGGCGGGTATTTCAAGTTGTTGCCACAGTGCGGTGAAGTGAACCACCAGGCGCTTGATGTAACTGGTTGGGGATCAACAAACGGGACGAATGTGGAGACTTGGGAAGATAACGGAACACCAGCACAGAAATGGAAGATTGTTGAGGTTACTCCGAATTATTAATTCGTTCAACAAAAGGGAGGAAGGCAGTCGGTCGTAACGATCGGTTGCCTTCTTCTTTTTTCTTGCGCATAATAGGATAATATTGGTAGTGGAGAAAAGTACATGATAGGAGGGAAATGCTTGCACCTATTGAATCTAAGAGAATTATCGCATAAGCAAATAGATGAGATTTTTGAGTTAGCTGATGAACTAAGATTGCAAAATGATAAATACTCGAGGTCTTTAACTCGAAAAACATTTGTATTATTCTTTCCTGAATCGAGTCTTAGAACAAGAATTACTTTCGAGAAGGGTATTAAGGATCTTGGGGGAGAGTGCATATTATTCCCTCCAGAAACGCTAGATAAGAGGGAACAGCTAAGTGATGTTACCCATTACCTAGAGAACTGGGTTGACGGAATCATTGTAAGATATCCTGATTACTCAAAAATCCAAGAGTTAGCTTACCAGTCATCATTGCCCATTATTAATGCTATGACATCGGTAAACCATCCTTGTGAGATTTTGTCCGACCTCTATTCAATAAGCAGGCAAAGGGAGAATTTCACAGAATTAGTATATACGTTCGTAGGGCCTGCGGGAAATATTTGCAGATCATGGGTAGAAGCAGCAGGTGTGATGAATTTGAATTTTAATCATATTTGCGCAGAAGGACATGAATTGGGAGAGAGGTCTACTAACTACTCCTACCACAATGAATTTGAAGATGTACTAACAAGAAGCGATGTAATCCTGACCGATTCATTGCCGAAGGAGTTACTTACCGATGAATATATCAACAAATATCAGATCACTCTGGATAGAATGAAATTAGCCAAGCCCAATGCAATACTAAATCCATGTCCTCCCTTCTTCAGAGGGGAAGAGATCAGTGAAGACGCGATTTCATCTGACTATTTTGTTGGACATTCTTTTAAGAAGAATCTCCTTTATGTTCAACAAGCAATAGTGCTATATAGTTTATGGAATTAACTAGATTACTACGAGGAGCGACACATTAAATGGACAGAACAATAAACGAATTTCTAATAGAAGCAGACATCGTTTCGTTGCAGCTGGCGATGGAATCAGGCGAGTTATCGTCGGAGGCTTGCGTTCGTTGGTACTTGGAGCGGATTGAACGGCTTAACCCGAAGCTGAAAGCGGTATTGGAAGTCAACCCGGATGCGATATCTATCGCAAAGGAGCTTGATGCAGAGCGGCGGGAGCGAGGATCACGCGGACCACTTCATGGTATCCCGATATTGCTCAAGGACAATATTGATACTGGCGACAATATGCATACTAGCGCCGGCTCGGTCGCTCTAGCGGAACATATCGCTCAGAAGGATTCGGCCGTGGCTTTACAATTAAGAGTTGCGGGAGCTGTATTCCTCGGTAAAGCAAACATGACGGAGTGGGCAAATTTCATGTCGGGCACGATGTGGTCGGGGTATAGTTCCAGAGGTGGACAGACGCTCAATCCTTACGGCCCCGGCGAGTTGTTCGTGGGTGGCTCGAGCTCGGGATCTGGGGCGGCGGTTGCCGCGAATCTGTGTACTGCTGCCATTGGGACTGAAACATCTGGTTCGATCATCAGCCCATCCTCACAGAACGGACTTGTCGGCCTAAAGCCAACTATCGGGCTCGTAAGCCGTGGAGGTATCATCCCGATTACGCAAACCCAAGATTCAGCTGGTCCGATGACGCGTACGGTTAGGGATGCTGCTATCCTGCTCGGCGCCATGACAGCGATGGATCCAGAAGATACGGCAACGCGAGACACTGGGCGATTGGCGTATATGAATTATACAACTTTCCTGGACGTGGATGGCTTGCAAGGCGCAAGAATTGGAATTCCTCGGTATTATTATCAAGGATTGGACAAGGCTCGTGCGGAGATTATCGAGAGGGCAATCAACTTGTTAAAGGAATGCGGGGCAGTTATCGTCGACCCGGTATCGTTGCCTTGCGAGAGTGCGAAGTGGGACTGGGACGTGATGCGATACGAGTTCAAACATGGCTTGAACAATTATCTGAGCAAAGTAGGCCCTGGCGCGGCTGTCCGTTCCTTTGATGAACTCATTTCTTATAACGAAGCGAATCGCGACGTTGCATTGAAATACGGGCAAGGCACATTGATCTGGTCAAATGGAACGAGTGGAACATTGACTGAACCGGAGTATTCCGAGAGTTTGCGCCTTAACTGTGAGACAGCCCGGGACCAAGGCATCGACCACGCGATCCGAGAATATAAGCTGGACGCTTTGTTGTTCCTAGGTAACGAGGATGGGCTCGATATATCTGCGCGCGCGGGTTATCCTGCCATTACTGTGCCTGGCGGCTACGCAGAAACAGGCGTTATCGCAGAAGGTGGTTATACGACCAAGGGACCGCAGGGAATCACTTTCGTTGGAACCGCCTACAGCGAGCCCGTACTATTCCGATTAGCTTACGGCTATGAGCAAGCGAGTAAATACCGTTTTGCTCCTAGTGATCCGGTCTGAAATTTGAATTGTGCTGCTACATGGCAGTAATGCTGATATAGGATGAATTTTTTGGAGCAGGCTGCCGACGGCAGCTGCTCCATTTTTCATTTTGCAAACGAGTAGTTTTCACGTGGAATTGACTCATTGAAAATATGTAATTACGATATCTTAAAGTTACAGTTTTTGGATAAATACAGATGTAATATAATGATTTAGAGCGGACAGGGGAGGGGATATGAGTTGCTATCATTTACAAAAGAACTAAAAAAAAGAAGACTAAGGCATTTAATAAACTGGGATGCAATCCCAAAGCATGTTGCGATTATGATGGACGGAAATGGAAGATGGGCTACAAGACGAGGACTGCCTCGTACCGCCGGACATTTTGCTGGAATGAAGGTAATGGAAGATATTATCTACGTCAGTCATAAACTAAAACTTCATTATCTGACGCTGTATGCTTTTTCAACAGAAAATTGGAAGAGGCCTGCAGTAGAAGTAGAGTATATTATAGGTCTTATTAATCAATTTGTGACGGAGATCAATATTCATAGGTTTAATGAAAACAATATTAAAGTAAATTTTATAGGGGACATCTCAAGGTTTTCAGAAGACACACAGCAACTCATGCGAAGTGTGATAGACAGCACTAATGGGAATACAGGTCTGACTGTAAACTTTGCTGTGAATTACGGGGGACGCGCAGAGATTATCCATGCTACAAGGGCAATCGTTGCAAAGGGTACAGATAATATCACGATAGAAGAGTTTGGAAAATACCTACATACAGTTGACTGTCCTTCTCCGGAATTAATAATAAGAACAAGCGGTGAGAAAAGACTCAGCGGTTTTTTATTGTGGCAAGCTGCCCAATCTGAATTGTGGTTTACCGATGAAATGTGGCCAAGCTTTAATGAGTATCTTTATTACCAGGCTTTTTATGAGTACCAGCAGCGTAAGAACAGGGCGTAATGGTCCTAAAGAGGTGACGAGGTTGAATTCATACAAGGTAAAAGGGATTATTTTTGATATGGACAATACCATCCTACGATCAAAGATAAATTTCAGTGCGATGAAAGCTGAGATTTCTCAGTATTTACTAGATAATAGACTCCTACATGAGAATTTCCCTGTAAATGATCACACAACCTCAACGATCATTGAACATGTTCAGCGTTCAGAACATTGGGACATACATTTGCAGGAGATTTTATGGGATATTGCCAAAAAGCATGAGCTGATGGGTATGTCTGGTGCGGATTTAGAGCCAGGAGCGAGAGAAATTCTGCTTGAATTACATGGTAAGTTTAAAATGGTCATTCTAACGAATAATTCATATACGGCAGCGATGTCAGCTTTATTAAATCATAGAATCAATCCTTTTTTTGAGACGGTTATTGGCAGAGAACAGATGAAGTTCATGAAGCCAGCCCCAGATGGCGTGTATGCTATTCTTAATAAATATCCTAATCATTCTGCTGATGATTGGATATCAGTTGGTGATGCATGGATAGATGGTAAAGCGTCGCAAGATGCAGGGGTAAAGTTCATCTCCTACCAAGGAGATATCGACAGGATGAGGAGTAAAGGTGTTATTCCAATCGCTTCTATCGATGATCTAGCTCAGTTAGCTTCTTATATCAGACGGGTATAAGATGGTGCAAGTTGCTAGAACTCATATACTTGAAATGATTAAAATGGGGGCTTTATATGGATTTCGGGGTCGATATACAAGAGAGTCGCTTCGAAGGTCTTAACCAATACCTATGTGATATTAAGAAACGTATTTCCGCATCAGCAGCATCAGTATTAATAATCCAAAATGACGTTATTATCAATGAATGCCCCCATAGGTTATGATTATATAAGAGACATACAGACCTTTGGTAATATGGTTAGGGAATGCATTTTGTCACAATGAGATAGGTGGCCAGATTTGCGAAATATAGAGTAAAGGATGATTTTACTGTTGGAAACCATGGAATTGTCTCTAGAGCATTTTTCGTCAATCGCACCTCACGTAGGAACTCCGAGGACACTCATACAAATGTCTAGCGGATTCAGTAATGATAATTACATACTAACGACGAGTCAGAGTAAGTATAGGGTCCGGGTTTCAAAATATTCCAAGCATACAGATGAACTGCTGGCAGAACAATTGATTCTGAGCAGGGCGGCGGAGCAACATAATCTGATCGTTCCGATGCTGAGACTGTTTAGGCTGCCTAATGGGACGAACGTTAGCATTTTCCCATACCTGGAAGCTGATCTTAATTTCGATATAAATAACGAAGAGTTGATGCGTGACGCGGGTAAGGCTTTAGCACATTATCACTTGTCTGTTGATGGGTATACGGGCAGCTTGCCTTGGAAGCCCTTATCGGAGGCTTTTGGTCATGAGGTGCTCCAAGCTGGCGAGCTAAGCAAATTTATAGATGATCAGGCGCTATTAGAGTATCCAAACTTATGGTGTAGCATCGAGAGTCTACTGCAACGTATGGAAGATGCAAATGTTCTTATGAACGAAGAGCCATGTTCGTTACTGCCTCAACTCCCTTGTCATGGAGATTTTGCCCCTGCTAATCTGCTGACACACGGTAATCGTATAACAGGCATGATTGATTTTGAGTGCTGTCGCTGGGCACCAAGGCTGTATGATTTATCTACTTTTTTGATCTCTTTGCAGGAAGATGAAGGGTTTGAGATGGATATGTCAACATGGTTTCTGGAAGGGTACAACTCCGTACTTCCTTTATCCGAGAATGAACTGAAATTAATACCCAAGTTTCAATATATCCGTTCGTTGGAGGCGGCAAAAAGACATTTCATTCGAGTCCTCAACGGAGATCACAGAATGCATTTTGGTTTAATTATGTATTGGGAACGAGTTACGATAGACTTAAGGAAATAGCGGATCAGCTAAAATTGAAGATAGACAGGAGCTAGATACGATGATAAAAGGTTTTGGAGGCGTTTTTTGGAGAACTAAAAATCTTGAGGTTGTGAAAAAATGGTACAGCGAAGTATTGAAGCTTGATATAAATGATTGGAACGGAACCGTTATCAAACCCGAATTAGGAAATGAAACGATCTTTTCTTTCTTTACCGAGAATGACAGTTATTTTCCAACAGATCAACAAGTGATGCTGAATTTCCAAGTACATAATATAGACGAGACGATTAAGCATCTTGAACATATGGGTGTGCCTCTTGCTAAGAAAGAAGAGACTGGTGAATTTGGGAAATTTATTTGGATTGAAGACCCTGATGGTCGATTAATCGAGCTTTGGGAGAAATAACGAGTTGACATTCGACAAAATAGGCAGCCTCTGCATGGATTTTCGCAGGGGCTGCCTATTTGTTAGGTTATGGATGATAAGCGATGCTTTCAGTGTTGCCTGTAAGTGCGTTGACGTACGCGAGCGTAACGCCTTCTACGCCAGTCACAGGTATTTCGTACACGAGTTTGCCATCGTGAATCTCGAGCTTTGGAGAGCCGGCGACTCGCAAGTTCGGGCCGAGAGCCGCGGCAGCTTGTTCCGCTGTCTGCTTCGGATGAAGTGGGAAGCTTTTATTGTAATTTCTATAGTAGTCGGATGCGTCGAAGCTGATCAGCTCGCCTGTGCGCGGGTCGAATCGCCATACGACTTTCATCTGGGAAATAGGCACTTGCTCTCGGACCGGGATATAAATGAGTTGAATCGAGGTATCCGTTTGAGCTTTCGTCATGAGCGCTAAGTGGTCATCGGACCACCGCTTCATCCATTCGTCCGCGAGCACGATGGCTTGTTGCTCGTCCATAGGTTGCTGGGAGGTTTCACTTTGCGAGCCGCTCTGTGTCACCCGAATGACATGTTTACTTTTGCTTAGCGTGACGATGTAGGGACTGGTTCTTTTCCCATTTGCGTCGGATAATGTGAAATCCATGACTTCGCCAAACTCGGGGCTGACCCCACCGGAAACCATACGGACGATTTGTTTGCCCGGTCCTTTGTTCCAAGCGTCTCCCATGAAGGTTTTTGCTTTGGTCGCAAGCTCCGTCGCCTTAAAGGTCAGCTCGCCGGCAAACACGGTACCCGGCTTCGTCGGATTGTAAGGATGTAGGTTGTATCGGAATTCATTGAAGGCTTTATTGCCGTAAATTGAAATCCCATCGAGCTTGGCGAGCGCCAACTCCATCTCTGCAGATATCCGCTGTATACCCGTTAGGGAGACTCCGTGCGCTTTCATGCGATCGACGTAAGGCATGGCCGTGCGTGCGAATTTCCGCATCCGCTGAATTTGCTCCAATTGATCCGAGAGGAGTGCCGGCCCTTTCTCGCTGTAGGGATAGACCAGGTACCGATTACTGTCGTTTGCAAATGATTCATAAGAGGGCCAGTAAAGACCATTAAAGTTCATAGCGGAAGCGTTCGTAAGTTCGTGAATAATGAGGCCTGCTTCCTCACTTGCATTATTGATCGCCTCTTGCCGATTGATAGGGGAGTTGGCCGCAAGCGCCTCTGCGAGGGAGAAGTCAAAGCCGCTCAAGTACATGGATTGCAGTTGAACCCCATATATGACGTTTCGGTAATGTTGCCGCTCCCATTCTCGATTGTGCTGATGTTCCTTATAACCATAAACCGCACATGCGATCGTCGTTATGCCGAGCAGGCTGATGATGCATTTGGAGATAACGTTCATGTCTATTAATGCTCCTGTCTTTGTCTCGCGAGTCTTATCCACTTTAACAAAGACGGGAACACAGTTTAATGCGTAAATGTTGCCAATGCCCAGTGTCGATCCCTTTTACTCAGATGAAGTGTAAAATTCATTTATAGTCGTTTCTTCCTTTTTTTTCCTAAGTAGAAACAGTTAAACTAACCTTTAGGGGATTAGCTCTTAGTACTTTAACATTTATGCTCTATAAGAAAAAAGCGCCACCTTTTAGGTGGCGCACTTGATTTTAGGCACTATTTAAGCGAGGGATCTATTTCCAATCCCTTACAATATTAGTATATCCCACGGAAAAATATAAGTCTATATTTTATTGGGAAAACCTAGTATGTTTGATGTCTCGACGAAGAGCAAGGCAATAACCTCGGAAGGAGTGTATATTTTGAAACCTGAACGAAGCTTATCAATCTTTTGGCTGTTACGTTATCTCGTCCCCGTCAAAGGGCGAATCGTCATTCTCTTGGGAATGCTGCTTACTTCAACAGCACTTCAACTTATCAATCCGCAAATTGTCCAACAGTTTATCGACACGGCTTCCACCAAAGGAGCGATCGTGGGTCTGCTCAGACTCGCTGGCATCTTCCTTGTCATAGCTGTTATCAACCAGCTTCTCACTGTAGCCGTTAGCTACATGGGAAACGACGTCGCCTGGCGAGCTACTAATCGGCTGCGGGCCGATCTGCTCAAGCAATGTCTGCGGCTCGATATGCGCTTTCACAATCTTAAAACACCCGGTGAAATGATTGAACGCGTTGACGGTGACGTGACTAATATGTCGAACTTTTTCGCCTTATTTATTGTCCAGATTATTGGCAGCTTTGTTCTCCTTGCGGGCATTCTGGGTTATATGTTTACTACGAGTTGGCCGATTGCAACCACGATGACCATTTTTACATGTATCTCCATAGGGGTCATGGTATATATTCGCGACCTCGGAGTTACCGCAACGCAAGCGGAACGTCAAGCCAGAGCATCGCTGCTCGGTCTTATCGAAGAACGTATCTCCGGAATCGAAGACGTGCAGGCGAACGGTGGTGTACCGTATGTGATGAATCGCTTTCATCGAGCCATGCGCAGCGTATTCCTGACCGGGCGCAAGGCATGGATGCTTCGCGTAGTCCCTTGGAACGCCACAGTCGTCTTATTCGCGGTAGCTGTCACGGTGGTACTGTTGATTGGCGTTAATATGTACCTCAAAGGTCAGATCACCTTAGGTACGTTATATCTTGTCTATCAATACACGCAAATGCTGAACGATCCGATCGAACAGCTCGGTAACCAAGTGCAGGAATTTCAGAGAGCCAAATCGGGAATGCGCCGCTCCAGTGAAATCCTTTCTTTGCAAAGCGAGATTCGTGAAGGAACGGAAGAGACGCTTCCTGACGGAGCTCTCGGTGTTGATTTTGACCAGGTTAGCTTCAGCTATAACAGTGACAACCGCGTTCTTCAAGACATCAGCTTCTCCTTGCGACCGGGGGAACGGCTTGGCATTGTAGGACGTACCGGTAGCGGGAAGTCCAGCATTAGCCGTCTACTGCTTCGCTTGTATAACACGGATAGCGGCGTAATTCGAGTAGGCGGTACGGATATTCAAACTTTAAGGATGGAAGCGCTGTACAATCGGGTCGGCATGGTCACGCAGGATGTGCAGTTGTTTGACGGGACGCTCAGGGACAACTTGACGCTATTCAACAGCAAAGTGTCGGATCAAGAAATTATGGAGACCACCGAAAGACTCGGCTTACGAAAGTGGATTGATAAGCTGCCACACGGATTGGATACTCATCTGGCGGCTGGCGGAGCTTCGTTATCTGCGGGTGAAGCCCAGTTGTTCGCGCTGACTCGGGTATTCTTAACGAAACCTAGCCTTGTCATTCTGGATGAACCTTCTTCCAAGCTTGACGCAGCGACGGAAGCCGCTTTGCAAACCGCTGTCGATCAAATTATGGAGCATTGCACAGGTATCGTTATTGCACATCGTTTATCAACGTTGAAGAAAGTGGATAAGATCATGGTGCTTGGCAACGGACGTATTCTCGAGTTTGGTCCGCGGGAAGCGCTAGCGCAAGATTCGTCCTCACGCTTCGCGAAGCTATTACGAACGGATCGTCAGGAGGAATTGGCATGAAGGTAGGTCATTTTGTAAGGCAGCTCCTTCGATTTCGATTATCGTTGTATGTCATAAATGTGCTGCTATGGTGTTTGTTTCACTCCATACCATTGCTATTTGGTATTGGAATGCAGTGGTTCTTCGACCTTGTCACAGGCAAGTCTCATAACTTTGTTTCGATAGCGACGCCGCTGTTGATTGTTGCAGTTATCCGATTTACCAGAGTCGGCATGTTTTTCATCGCCTTTTATAAATGGATCACCTATTCGTATCACTTGCAAGCCATATTGCGTACGAACATGCTGACTGGCATCATGCAGTGGCCTGGGCGAAATCTTCCTGCTTCTCCAGGGGAGGCCATGACCCGGTTCCGGGATGATATTGACGAAGCTGTAGAATACGTGGAATCCTGGGTAGATTTCTGGGGGAAGTTAGCGTACGCGATTATTGCCATCGTAATTATGGCTCGAATTAACTGGACTATCACCGTCGTTGCAATTGTTCCTTTGTTAATCGTTACACTGCTGAACAACTTATCTAGGGGACGGGCGAGAAAGTACAGTCAGCTAAACCGCGAAGCGACCGGCCGAATCACCGGTTTTATTGCTGAAACGTTCGGCAGCGTTCAAGCCGTGAAGCTTGGACGGGCGGAAGAGAATGTCTTAAATCGCTTTTTAAAACTCAACGAAGCTCGTAGACAGGCGGCACTAAAGGATAACTTGTTCATGCAATGGATGCGGTCACTTTCTCAGCACGTGTTAAACATCAGTACCGGCATCATTTTATTGATGTGTGCTTCCCAGATGCAGGCCGGCCGTTTTACCGTCGGCGACTTTGCTCTTTTTACGATGTACGTGGGCTCCTTTGCATCTAGTATCTCGCTATTCGGTTACATGGTCTTTCAGCACATGCGTTTGAAAGTGGCGGTTGACCGGATGCGGATGCTGTTTCGTCCAGGGACGCAAGACAGCATTGTGGATCATAATGACATTCACCTGTACGATACGCCGCCGGATGTACCTGTATTTGACAAAAACAAGGAGGAGCATCTGAACAGCCTAGAGGTAAAAGAGCTCTCGTATGCATATCCGAATTCCGATAATGGGATTCAAGACGTTAGCTTCCGCTTGGAGCGCGGTACATTTCTCGTCATTACCGGGAGAGTTGGTTCTGGCAAATCAACGTTAGTACGGACGCTTCTAGGACTTCTTCCCAAAGAGGGCGGGACGATCACTTGGAACGGGAAGACGATTGACCATCCGGCTTCGTTCCTGGTTCCACCGAGAGCGGCATACACACCGCAAGTACCGCGCCTGTTCAGCGATCCCCTTCGCGAGAACATTACCCAAGGTAGCGGAGTTTCCTCGGATTCACTCGACAATGCGATCCACATGGCCGTGATGGAGCAAGATGTTCAAGATCTCGAAAACGGCCTCGAGACGATGGTTGGTCCGCGGGGTGTCATGTTGTCCGGCGGACAAATTCAACGCGCAGCCACCGCTAGGATGATGCTAACGAAATCAGACCTGTTCATCTTTGACGATTTATCTAGCGCGCTGGATGTAGAAACGGAGAATGTGTTATGGGAGCGTCTGTTTAACGAACAGGAAGTTACCTGTATCGCCGTATCTCATCGCAGAGAGGCGCTGGCACGTGCGGATCATATTATCGTGATGAAGGATGGACGTATCGAAGCGGAAGGATCATTGCAAGAGCTGTTGACCTTCAGCAGTGAGATGCAGCTACTATGGCAAGGAGAGGAACGAACCGCTGAGGAAGATGTGGAGCAGCAGTCGGTGGCGAATTAACGACTTCAGATGAGACAAGTGAGTGCAGGTGGGTTCCTAAGGAACATGTTCTGGACTTCATTACTCTACCGGCCATTCGCATGCGCTTTGAAGCATACTTGAACTTTATCGGCGCTGTGAACTACATCGAATACGCCACGGAGACAACTTCTGCATGTAGTCTCAAGCTTCAAAGAAGTGTATAAAACCAGCCCTTGCCCTTGTCGAATAACTAGATCCGCTAATAGAGCGGGTCTTTGTTTTTATTCGCTAGATTTTATTAGCTCTATCCCGCATCAAAGGGAGGAAAACACATTATGTAAATGGAATATGTTCCAGTAGGAATCGACATAAATAGATTCGAATTACTCATTACCGACGTAAACATGGGAGGGATACGGTATGAAAATCAGCATTTGTTCTTTCAGTTTTCACAGAATGTTGGCGGCAGGGGAGCAAGACATTTTCCAATATATCAAGGATTGTAAACAACTTGGGTGTACACAGCTCGATCCTTGGAATGCACACCTCGCTCAATTGAATCATGGAGCCGATGCGCTGCACGCCGGTGCCAATCCGGATCAGTCCCAGCATTTGAAGGCGGTAGACGATGAGTTTCTAGAACGTGTGAAGCTTGCAGCTGACGAAGCAGGCCTTCCGTTCGGCTGTATCGCCGTGGACGGTGCACATATCTATGAAGATTCGGAAGAAGCTCGAAATAGCAATCGGCAGCGCGCATACCGCTGGATCGACATTGCCGAGAAGCTTGGCGCGTCCTCCATCCGTATCGACTCAGGCGGGCCGTCGCAGTGGACCGAAGAAGTGTTCGACATTGTTGTTGAAGGGTATAAGGATATCATTGCACGTGCAGAGAAGGCTGGAGTCAAGGTGGTCGTAGAAAATCACTGGGGTCCAACTGTAGATCCGGATAATACAGTCAAACTTCTGAAAGCGGTTCCAGGGCTCGGGTTGCTGCTGGATTCTTGGAATTGGGCGCATGGGAAGCAGGCGGATGGTTGGCTGAAATGCGCGAAATACGCAACTGCCACCCATATCAAAACATTCCGTTTCACGGAGGATGGTCAAGAACTAACCCAAAATGTTCCTGCCTTCTGCAAAGTGCTGCTAGAGAACGGCTTTCAGGGCACTTGGGGTGTCGAGAGCGTGCCGGCAGACGGTAATGAAATCGAAGGCGCTCGCAAGACGATTCAGCTGATCCAGCGGTCAGTTTCATAGAAGTGAACGATCAAAGCTTTCTTAAGTGAGTTCAACAGACACTACATAATCTTTCAAGTCAAAGGTGAGTGAACATGATGAACGCAATATTACCATTCCATGAAGTAGCCAGACTTCCCTTGCCGGGAGATAACTGTGCCATAGCGATTCGTCGATTAGAAGCCGGATCTATCATCCAATATGAAGAGCAAATGCTGACCTTGGATTATACAGTGCTGGAAGGCCATCGCTTTGCAGTTAAAACGATAGAGCCGGGTGATAGTTTGCTTTCCTGGGAAATGCCGTTTGGCGTGGCTGTGCAGTCGATTCCGCCTGGACATTATGTGATCAACGGAGCCGTCTTGGGCGAGCTTGGTGTACGACAGCTGAACTTCGCACTTCCGGCCGAGGCGAATTTTGAGGATCGCGTTCCGGACTATGTGCTGGATGAAGTAAGCTTCCAGCCTGCACCGGCACCGCCAGCCTATCCGGATACGCGCACGTTTATGGGCTATCGCCGCTGCGAAAGCCGGGGCGTTGGTACACGTAATCACGTGGTGCTGCTCGGCAGTTCGTCACGTACCGGCAGCTACGTGAAGCAGCTTGCCCGTCGCCTGCAGGACGACTTGAAGCTATACCCGAACATCGACGGGATCGTTCCCGCGGCGCATACGGAAGGCGGCACCGATAACCCGAATAATCTCGACTTGCTGCTGCGGACGCTAGCCGGCTTTACGGTGAACCCTAACGTCGGAGCTGTCTTAATTGTCGATTACGGCATCGAAGCGGTTACGAACGACATGGTGCAAACCTATTTGCGCGACAATGGTTATCCGATTGACGACGTCATTCATAAATTCGTGACTCTCCAAGGCGCATTCGAAGCGGATCTAACGGAGGGTGAAGCAATTGTGCGCGCGTGGCTGCCGACAGTAGACGCTATGCAGCGGACGAGCGAATCCATCAGCCACTTGAGGATCGGCTTGCAGTGCGGTGGTTCAGATGCGTTCTCCGGTATTTCTGCGAACCCGCTTCTCGGTTGGATTTCGGAAGAATTGGTTCGGCACGGAGGCGCGGCTAGTATTGCTGAAACCGATGAATTGATTGGTGCGGAGCCATATGTGCTGTCGAAGGTACGGAACGTGGAGACCGCTCGTAAGTTTCTGAAGCTGGTTGACCGTTTCAAGGAGCGTACATCCTGGCACGGATCAAGCGCGGAAGGTAACCCTTCCGGCGGCAATAAATATCGCGGCCTCTACAATATCTATCTCAAATCTATTGGCGCTGCGCGTAAGAAAGATCCGATCACTCGCCTTGACTTTGCCACAGAATACGGGGAGCTGATGAAGGACGGCGGCTACTATTTCATGGACAGCCCCGGCAATGACCTCGAGAGCATCGCGGGTCAGGTCGCAGCAGGCTGTAATATGATCTTCTTCACGACAGGCAATGGCTCGATCACGAACTTCCCGTTCGTTCCGACGGTTAAGGTTGTCACGACGACGAACCGTTTCCAGTTGTTGTCTAATGACATGGATATTAACGCGGGGCAGTATTTGGAAGGTGCGTCCATGGATCAGCTGGGCCAGGAGACCTTCGAGCTAACGCTCCAAATCGCTTCCGGACAGCGCAGCGTAGGCGAGAAGGCGGGCCATGCCCAGGTGCAGATTTGGCGCAATTGGCAGCAAACCGACGCGAGCCGGTTGGAAGAATTGCTTCATGCCCCGGCACCAACGGGGGAACCGATCGACATTCAATCCTACTCGGAAGCGGAAGTCAGCCCAATCCAATTTACCCTTGCAAAGCATGCGGACAACAGCGTGGCTAGCGACAATATCGGCTTGATATTGCCGACGAGTCTGTGCGCTGGGCAGGTAGCCACGATGATTACGCAGCAGTTGAACAAACAATACGCCGATCATCCCGAGGTTTCGCGCTTCGTTGCTTTGGCCCATACGGAGGGCTGCGGGAATTCTGGCGGACAAGCCGAACAACTGCATGCGCGAACGTTGATCGGTCACGTCACCCATCCGATGGTGAGCCATTGTTTGCTGCTCGAGCATGGGTGCGAGAAAACCCACAACGACTTCATGCGCCATGAGATGGAAGAAATGGGAGTTGACGCAAGCCGTCTCGGATTCGCCAGCATACAGCTAGACGGAGGCATCGCGAAAGTGACGCAGAAGGTGGAAGCATGGTTTGCAGAGCGGCTTACGGCAGGCACAACGTCCGATGAGGCAATCGTCGGTTTGGAAGGGCTGCGAATCGGCATATTGAGCGACGGCGCCATCGAAGGCGAGGCCGGGGCGCTGCTCGCGAGGTTGACACGATTGGTCGTCGGAGCAGGCGGTTTGGTTGTTGTGCCGCAGAACAGCGGTTTGTTGACTGCTGATGCTTATCGCTCGTCGGTATTCGCACAATCCGATGTCCAGCCGTCCATTGCGTACGGAGAACATGTGCGCCGAAGAGGCTTCCACATCATGGAAACCCCAACCGAGCATTGGGTAGAAACGGTGACCGGCCTTGCGGCTACCGGTATCGAAATCATAATCGCGCTCGTCGGTGAACGTCCGATGCAGACGCATCCATTCGTGCCTATGCTGCAAATCGCAACAACATCGGCAAATGCAGCCATCAATGAGAACGATTTGGATCTACGGCTGACAGGCGATTCGGGGGCGTGGACGACGCAGCTGCTAGAGCGCATCAAACAAACATTGGAGCATGACTATACGCCGCGTCTCTATCAGCAAGGCAACGTCGACTTCCAATTAACGCGCGGGTTCCTCGGCTTTTCGCTATAAAGGAAAAATATAGATAGAGGGGTTTTCTATTCGATGAGCAATGTAATTCTAATTTCTGGTCCTAGTGGCAGTGGCAAAACAGCGCTTTCGGAATATCTAGGCGCTACATGTCATTTTGCCGTTGTAAGTGAGGATAAATTCTGGGGTGAATATAAGGCAAATTGTCCGGTGGATGAGGGACGAACCCTTGAAGAGGAGGTCATTATTCAGAACCAAGTTGCAACTAAAGTAGAACAACTGCTTCAAGAGGGAAAGAATGTCGTGCTTGAATTCATTCTGTATTGTGATCCGCCAAGACCTCTGCTCGCATACCAGGAAGCTCTACAAGGTAAGGCTTTGAACCTTACAACTGTTCTGCTCAAACCTTCTGTGGAGGTGATATTGGATAGAAAAAGACTCCGTGGGCGCATAAGCGAGCAGAATTCAGCGAATGAAACCACTATAGGCGAGAGTCAATTAAGCTGTCTGGACAGTCCTTACATCAAGAAGGAGTGGATTGTTAACAACGATTCCCTCACGATATCCGAAACCTATGAAATGCTTGCCCGCGACAACAGGCACATCTTTGAGTAAGTCAGACGTATTGTCATTGGCTGTGCTTTAACCAATTCGTCCTTTAGGAGAGTGTTAGTCTAATGTCTCTGTTTCGTAACCCGTTGAAGAAACTTAGAACGACTGCCAGCAAGATCATCTTATCCACCATGATCGCCTTTCCTATTATTGCCGGTTCATTCGCCGCACCAGCTACTGCGTTCACAAGCACGGACGCCGATACGGCGATGAATGCTTTTATTAGCGGGTATTGGATGACAAGCGCCAATCAATTTGCCATTGATACGAATAAGTCGACGAAAGATGAATTTTGGAAGCAAGCTCTGATGCTAGAAGTACTCGAGGACGCCTACGATCGGTCGTCAAGCACAACCTATTACAATTACATTGTAAGTCTTTCTAATTCGATATTAACGCAGTATGGAAATGACTGGACCTATGTCGCAACACTTACGGATGATCCGATGTGGATGTCGATTGCCTTCCTGAGAGCATACTCCATTACTGGCAACACCAATTACAGGACAGCAGCTAAGAATACCTTTGACGGCGTGTGGAACGCTGCCTATGACACTCAGCTGGGCGGCGGAATCTGGTGGGATTATGCAAAGACAGCGAAGAATACTTGCAACAACATGCCAGCGGCCGTTGCAGCAGTCCGGTTATCCAGCGCGCTTGGCGATACGACCTACTTAACGAAGGCACAAGATTTGTACAATTGGGAGAAGAGCCGCCTGTTCCTTAACGGGCGTGTGATGGACAACCTGCACAGCGACAACACAACGATTGACAGCTGGGAATTCTCGTACAACCAGGGCATATTCATCGGTGCGGCTCATTACCTGTATAAAGCGACGAATAACACCTCGTACTTGAAAGACGCCATCGCTGCTGCGGACTATTCGTATCAACACATCACGGATACCAATTACATTCTGAATTTTGACTCCGAAGATGGGGTAGAGGCTGGAGCTGGTTTCAAAGGTATCTTTGTCCGGTATATGAACTTGCTGATTAATCAAGATGGCCAAAGCCAGTATTCGGCATGGATGAATTTGAATGCGAACACGGTTTGGAGCAATCGGCGAACATCGGATAACCTTACTTACAAGGATTGGTCAATCAAGGCTCCGAGTTCCTTAATTAAATCGTTCGGTAGCTCGACTGGAGTGGCGGCGCTTCAAACCACCGTTCCTGCCAGCGGTTCGATCACCAAGCCACTCGCTCCTGCGACTACAACCACGGTCGATCTGAAAGCGCTTGGTGCATACAATGAAGATGCGATCAGCACAGATGCATCTCCTGGCAGCTTCAGTTGGAGTGGAGGTACATATGCCTATCCTGCTGAGCAGGTTCCTTCCACAATCACATTCGATAATACACCGTATCTAATGGGACCTAATTATGATGGGAACTGCAATGGCACTATTAATACGGAATGCAATGCCATCAAAGCCGTAGGACAAACGATCTCGCTTCCTTCAGGAAAATACACTGAAATCCGGATGCTTGCGGTTGGAACGTATGGAAGCCAATTGGCAAAAGAAATCAAGATCAACTATAGCAGCAGCGGCAGTGTTTCCAATCAGGCGAACATCGTCATGTCAGACTGGGCGGCAAGCGATTATACCGGTCAGAAAGTCGCCAAAACATTCACTTCCATGCATACCTCTTCCGGCGATACTTCTGGAAGCGGCAGAATTTATGCCTACTCCTTGCGGACGACCCCTAACTGGAATCTTTCAAGTATAACGCTGCCAAATACGCCGAATGTCAATATTTTTGCCATCACACTTGTCTCCGCCCAGCAAGCAGACTTGTCCGCTTACTACAACGAAGATGGCTGGGGCAGCGACTCGAACCCGAGCAATAACAGCTTCGGCGGGGATGCGGGGTATGGTTATTCTGCGAACGTATTGAATCTGAATCCAACATACAGCGGTATCAAGTATACCCTTGGAGCAGCGACAGACGGCCAGAACAATCAGATCAAAGGAACAGGTCAGACTTTGCAGCTGCCACCGAACCAATATTCTGCGATCAAGCTTCTGGGCGCTAGTTCACACGGTAACAAAACGGGGACCTTTATCGTGAATTATTCCGACGGAAGTACAAGCAGCGTGAGTGTCTCCATGCAGGATTGGGCTTTGCCTAATACGACTGCATATCAGATGCAGGTGATGTCGTACGCGCATATTAGCGGGGCTACCGGCACCGGATCGTTCTATGTATTCGGATACAGCCTATCTCCGACTGCAGGAAAAACCGTAACCAGCCTTACGTTGCCTGCCAATTCGGATATTCATGTGTTTGGTTTATCGTTGGTTCCTTAGACTTGTACCTTAAACTGCTAAAAAACCGACTCTGGCCATTGCCAGGTCGGTTTTTCTTCGCTATTCAACGTGGTATCAATATCGAACGGCTTACTCTTCGCAAAGCATTCATAGATAGAAGTGCAACGAAGTAGACCAGTAAAGAACAGAGGATAGAGCCAATGACGCTCCATAAGAGCGAGAGGTGCTCTACGACGGTTAAATATTCGAGGGTCCATCGCCCGCAAATCGCCATCAGCAGCATGCACGCGCCAACCTTCAGATAGGGCCCAATACTCATATAGATGCCGATCGAGCTAGATATTGAGAAAAAGTTTAGCATAGCTTGCATCATAATTCCGATTCCAATGCCGAAGGTGACGCCGACAATGCCGAATTGGCTGCCAAATACGAATATGGCGATCGCCTTTAACGCAGTGGAAACGACATAGTTCCAAAGCGTAGCATTCGCGCGTCCAAGTCCGAGTAGGATGGCATGCATGGGAGCGTCGAAATAATGGAGGAAAAATATCGGCGCTAATATCTTCAGCAGCAGTCCCGCTTCAGGCGCATGATAGACAAGAGTTGTAAGCGGAGTTGCCCACTGAAATAGGATAACAGTAGCTGGTGCGCCGATCAGTAAACCTAAGTTCAACGCTTGATTCATCCGCTCATGCATAAGTCGATCATTTTTATTAGCAGCAGCCTCAGAGGCAGCCGGCACAAGCGCAGTAGATAAAGATTGCGTAATAAAGCTAGGCATGTATAGCAGCGGAAACGCATACCCCGCCAACATCCCGAACTGCTTCGTAGCAAGTGCCGTACTTACGCCGGCCATCGCGAGGCTAGTTGCAATGAGCAAAGGCTGGAAAGCACTATATACCGAATGAACTAACCCTGTACCCGTTGTCGGCAGGCCAATCTGCAGCAGCTCGGTGAGGGTTTTTTTGCCATTCCTCAGATGTCCAGCCCATGTCTCGCCCGCAACTTTGGCTTCACCATATAATTTGTAACTAATAACGAGGAACGAGAGACTGATCGCCTCGCTAATAACAGAGGCAGCCATAGCACCAGCTGCCGCGTAAGCAACGCCATAAGGCAGCAGCAAATGGACCAATGCGAGAACACAAGCAATCTGAACCGAATACTCGAGCACATCGGAAGCGGCGATCACTTTCATTCGCTGAATGCCTCGGAAGTATCCCTTCAGAACGGCGGAAACGGCGACAATCGGGGCAATCGGTGTAATCGCAAGCATGGCATAATAAGCGCGCTGGTCGCTTAGCATGATAGATGCAATCCAATGAGAGCCAAGCAAGGAGAGAGTCGTCAGCGCTACACTCAAGACGCCGGTCACTGCTAGTGATACATGCAGTATACGCCTGACTTTCAACAACTCATCGCGAGCATAGGCTTCTGCAACCAGCTTTGAAATTGCAATAGGTAAACCAAGCTCCGTAATCGTAATGACAAGCGGCACGAGAGGATGTGCCATCATTAACAAGCCAATTCCTTCCGCTCCAAGAAAGCGAGCGACATACATGCCGCTTATAAAACCAAGAATACGGTTAATAAAAGCAGCGACAGATAAGGCCATCGTCCCTCTCATGAACGATTCCTTCTTTTGTGCCATCTCCTTGTCCTCCTGATCCTCGAATACTTAAATGTATTCATGAATCGGAAAAGCATGCGAGTTGGTGGGGAAGGGGGCTGCGATGATTGTTGGAGGAGGGTCGGTCAATTAAACGCAACTTTATTCAGCATCATACGTCTTAACTGTAAAGGGATCCCATTTGGAGGAGCTTTCTTTCGGACATCATTGCAGAGAATGGTAGGGCTGCAGATTGGCAGTTAAGATATGTACGAAGTGTGGGGAGTCTAACTCCGAGGGTTCATTATTATGTGTTGTCTGTGGAAGTTCGCTTACAAGTGCACCCATAGAAGGTACTCCAAACGCAGCTAAGATTTATTCAGGAAACACCAGCCCAACCACATGCCAACATTGTAATGAGCGTCTGGAGCAAGGAGCATTAAAGTGCAGATATTGCGGGACCGTCGTATCCAAAATGGCAAAAAGCGCTCGTTATTATAGTGATCATACTCCTTCTTACACCGACAGAGGAGAGTCCACATCCATGGAAACGTTCGGAAGAGGCTGCCTTTGGCTTATACTTGGCGCCGTAGGATTGTTCTTCCTCGCTTTCATCACTCAAAGTACAATTAACATTCCTTGGTTCATATTCATTCCAATCGTGATTGTCGTCTTCTGGTTGGCGTCAAAGAAAAGTAAATAATTATCCCCAATAAAGATGAGGGCAACCACTATTTTAGCGGTTGCCCTCATCTTTATTAACCCATATTACAGCGTTAACCCATCTCAGAGAAACGGATACATACCGGCTTCGATACGTGAAGCTCGCTGCCAGTCGGCTGAAGCTTGCCCGACTCAGCATCTCGGCTGAATGTCACGATATTGTTGCCATCACGATTCGCGACAAGCACGAAGTGGCCGTCTGGTGAGATCCCGAAATTCCGCGGGTGTCCGCCGAGCGTAGGTGCATATTCAATCGGCTCAATGCGGCCATCAGCCGAGTCGACGCGGTATACAGCCAAGCTATCATGCCCGCGGTTAGAGCCATACAGGAACTTACCATCCGGTGACAGGTGGATGTCAGCAGTAGCACTGTCTCCCACGAACGATTCCGGCAGCGTGGAGATCGTCTGAACGACACTGAGCTGTCCTTGATCAGCATCGTACGCATAGACCGTTATCGTGCTGTTCAATTCGTTAATGCCATATCCAAATGGCAGCGACGGATGGAAAACGAAGTGGCGCGGACCAGATCCAGGTGCGATGGTTGTCTTATTGTGCAGTTGCAAACGTTGGTTCGGTACATCTAATTCATAGACGAAGAGAGTATCAAGTCCGAGGTCGGACACAACAGCATACTTGCCAGCGTTGTCGACAATGACCGAATGCGCTCTCGCCTGCGTTTGTGCTGGATGAACGCTCGATCCTTCATGCTTGTGAACGTCGATCGTCTGACCGATGCTGCCATCTTCGAGAATCGGCGAAAGGCTGAGCATACCGCCATGATAGCTCGCCGTCATGGCAAACTGGTGCGACGGATCAAGTGTAATATGACATGTCGTTGCCGGAAGCGTGATCGCTTCATTCAATTTTAACAGTTTTCCTGTTGCAGGATCGAAGCGGTAAGCAGCGGCTGCACCGCATTTATTCCCTTCAGAATCTTTACCCTCCATAATCGTATAGAGCGTCCGGTTCGTCTCGTTAGGAACTAGGAATGTCGGATTCTGAAGGCCATCCGCTTGACCGATCAAGGTTAATGCGCCAGTTTGTTTGTCATATGCACAAGCGTAGATACCGGGTTCATTCGCGTTCGCATAGGAACCGATAAAGGCAAATGTCGAAGCCATAGTCAAGCATACCTCCAAGATTCTAATTATAATCGTTCTAAGTTAGCATTTTACCATTATTCGCTTCATCTGGCACTCTTGGATCATTTGGACAGATGTGTTGAAATTCCTTTTGACATTGATAATCATTATCATTTATTATAGAGGGACTAAAAACCACTTATAACGAATAAGGATGTGGCATTATGGTGGCTCCATTTCAAGTTGTTACAGATGTGACCGATTGTCCATCTCCCGATATATTGTCTGTTAGCGCGAGCGCGGATGTTATGTTCGCTGCAGCTTTCGGAAAAGGCATTTTCCGTAAAAGCCCTGATGATATATGGTCTGAAGCAGATCAAGGGCTGCCTGACGGAATCATTGTAAACCGATTACAGTTCATAGATAGGTCGGTCTACCTCTGCACGAATCAAGGTTTGTTCTTCTATGACGCGAATTGTTGGTACCCGACCGAAATTACAATTCCTTGCTACCAAGTCGTCAAACAAGGCGTGTTCTTCGCTGCAGCAACGGAGTACGGGATATGGTGCAAAATCGGAACACATTGGAAAAATATCGCTTATCCGAACATGCCTGTATACGATCTGCTACTTACTCCTCAGTATTACTTCCTCGGTTCGAATCAGGGAATATCCCTTTATGACCGTTATACGGATTCCGGGGCTGAATTCCCTCTCGGAACTGCAGTTACAAGTTTAGCGGTGGTTCACGGCCGATTGGTTGGCGTAAGTATGGATGGAAAGCTGGTACAAGGAAATCAAAAGGGTGGATTCACTGTAAGCGGCTTCGAGGGGTTAAGCCTGTATGCCTTGAAATCAACCGAAACTGGCGTGTACGCTTGTTCGAGCCGCGGACTGTACCGACTTCAGCTGCTGGGATCAAGGGTAATCATGCGATCTATGCTAACTGGTTATCCGGTAACCGATATGTGCTATACCGGGGATTGCATGTATATCTCTACTTTAAATTGGGGGCTAAAGAAGGTTGTTCTCTGAGAAGACAAGGCAGCTGGCCCATACGGTCAGCTGCTTTTCTTTATTCATTTTAAGATGGACACCTATCGGATAATGAATTATATTGAAATCACTAATTATGGAAGCGGTTACTCAGCAATATTTGAAAATAAATATCCGCTACTTTTGGCGGGTTTTTATTTTGGATTCTCAAGTATTATAAAAGGATGTGCTGAAACTGTTCACAAAAGATGAGCTATTATCTCAAGTAGTATCATTCGTAGAGACAATCGGCTTAACTGAAGTCATGCCTGTTGTTCTGAGTGATGGTGGTAACCTCATTATTCATCTAGCTCCACATCCAGTCGTAGCACGAATTTCAACTTTTGGATCGATCCAAGTCAGAGATCATGCATATACGATACTGAATCGTGAATTACATGTAGCGAACTACCTCCGAAGCTATGGTGTTCCCGTGTTATCACCTGCTGAGAGATTAGGTACTACTCCCTACAACGTTAACGGAACATGGTTGACTTTGTGGAACTATGAGCCTTGGACAGAATTGCAAGCGCTCTCACCCAGTGAAAGTGTTCAACTGGTGAGCTTATTGTCAGGTGCGATGAGGCATTATCCTGGTGAGCTCCCTGTACTTGGTGTTTGGGAACGATCCTGCCAATCCGCCTTGAGACTAGCGAAACAATCCGACCTGAGAATCAGAAGCTTGCTTCATGACTTTCAAGAAACGAATGAACAGATCCGTTCCCAAGAAATGTTTCTTGTTCCGTGTCACGGTGACGCTCACAAGGGAAATCTATTACCAAGCCCGAGCGGCTGGAAATGGATGGATTTTGAAGATGTTTCTCTGATGCCAATTCACTGGGACATGGCTTCCTACGTTGGTAATCTCGTATTGTTTGGCGGTCTTCAGGAACCTACTTTCAGGTTTATGTTAGAACAGTTAGAACAAACGGCTATTTCAATTAATGCGGAGTCATTTACATTTACAGTGTCGGCACGAATACTGATGTCAACGCTTGGCAATCTGGATTACGCGTTAGAAGGGCACGGCGATTTACCATTTGCTACTCGCCAGCTTGAGCTTGCAGAGGGAATTCTGAGTGAGCTTAAGCGTTTGAAGTAACCGTATGCATCAACATTTTCAGATGGGATTGGTGAGTTGAATGTTCAACGTATGTCCAGCTTGTGGTGAATATCGTATAGATAAAAGCATTCAGCAAACCGATGGAGGTACCTACGCAATCTGTCCTGCATGCGAGCATCCGCATCCTTTTCTTCAATTGCCGCTATTTATCGTGACGGGAGCGAGCGGGGCGGGGAAATCCTCTTTAGTATTGCAGCTATCGAGTATAACGAAAGACTTCGTGGTGATGGAAACGGACATTCTGTGGGACAACCGTTACAATGAACCGGATACGAATTATCGCGATTACCGGGAAATGTGGCTGCGGATGGCTAAGAACATTACGCAAGCAGGGAAGCCTGTTGTATTATGCGGCTCAACGACACCGGAGCAGCTAGAGGATTGCGTAGAGAGGCGCTATTTTGGCGAAATCCATTATATCGCACTGGTTTGTGAGAGCGGCTTGCTTGAGGAAAGACTGCGAAGTCGTCCTGCATGGAGGGGCAGCAGCAGTGATGATTTTATAAAAGGGATGGTCGGCTTCAATCAGTGGTTTATCGAGCAGGGTCCAATAAACTCGCCTCGAATAGTTGCTCTCGATACTAGCCATGACTCGCCTCAAGATACTGCACGCAAGGTTTATGAGTTGATCTGTGAATTATCCTCTCGATCGGACGTGATCAAATGAGTATCCCGAGCTTTGATTTATTTATGATGTGTTCATCGTTAATTCCATCTGCAATCCAAGAAGTACCGCAAGGATTTCACGTTAGAACCTGCAGGAAAGATGAGCTGGATGTCTGGAAAACGATCCATTTTGATGATCCCGAAACCGCGAGAAACTATGGTGAGTTCATGACGAATTATTTTCATGATGTGTATGCGCAGGAAGGGGAATTGTTTTTCGACAAGTGCTTGTTCATATGTAATGACGAAGATGCGCCTGTTGGAACATGCTTCATATGGAAAGCGTATGGTCAAATCAATACGCTTCATTGGCTAAAGGTGCTGAAGTCGTCCGAAGGCAAAGGGTTAGGTAGGGCGTTAATTTCTGAAGTCATGAAGGAACTTGGAGAGGAAGACTACCCTGTTTACCTCCATACGCATCCGTCCAGCTATCGTGCAATTAAGCTATACTCGGACTTCGGTTTCGCTTTATTGTCAGACCCCGTAATAGGTAGCAGGAAGAACGACCTGGAGGAGTCTCTCCCTATCTTGCAAGACCATATGCCTGCTGAAGATTATAAGAATCTGCAAATCTGCCAGGCGCCGGAGGAATTCTTGGAAGCGGTACGCTCGTCAGCAATTAATCAGTTTTGAAGTTGACTCTGGGCACTAGGAGTGAACCAATGTCTGTCCAATCAGATAAGTCGAGAAAAGCGATGATCACTACCCTTGCCAATGAAATCGTCTCCTTAAGTTTGAGCCACCCGACAAGGGTTGCAGTTGACGGGCGATCTGCTGCAGGTAAGACAACCTTATCTGATGAATTGGCTAAAGCAATCCGTGAGCTTAATCGCGGGGTTCTTCGGGCTTCCATCGACGACTTCCATTATCCAGGGCATAAATATCGTTCGCAGCGAGGCGAGTGGACACCGCGTTCATATTATGTTCACGGATACGACTATCGCTCGTTTGTCGATCTCGTCTTACAGCCGCTTGGTCCTGCTGGCAGCCGGAGATGCCGCACGGATCTTTGGGATTCGTTCCATGACAAGGAAGTGCCTGAGCAATGGCATCAGGTGAGTGAAAGTGATGTGGCCATTATAGATGGTATTTTTCTTCTCCACCCGATGCTTGCAAATCACTGGGATTACATCATATGGCTTGATATTGATAACGAAACGATGGTTACTCGAGCTGTACAAAGAGATGTGGCATGGGTTGGCTCGACTCAGGTCGTTGAAGAGAGATACCGCCGATTCTGGGTACCGACGCACGAGCTCTATGAACAACTTACCTTAGCGCCTTCTCGTGCTGATGTCATTGTCGATAATCGTGTACTCTCGGAGCCAAGGCTAGAGCGTAATAGAACAAGTAACCAGTAAAAGAATATCGTAAAAATAAAGAAGCTGCCAACGGATTGGCAGCTTCATTATTTTTACATCGCGGTAAGGTTATGTTCGTGAAGGCGTATCCACCAGTTTTCGTAGCTTTGCTTCGGTCTTCGTGTCTGCGGCTGGGGTGTACACGCTGCAGCGGAGGTCGTCTTCACCTTGGACTTGAAGTGAGGTCAGCTGAAACAGCATTTTGCCAGCAGCCGCATGGCGGAACTCGATCAGCATATCTGGTGAGAGACTGACGCGGCTCTGCTCCCAGAGGGAATCGAAGTTGGGATAGGACTCCCTCATTTCTGAGAGGAAGCTGCTATACCACTCATCCTCCACGTATCTTCCGTAGTAGGCTCGGAAGATCGCTAGGAAATCCAAGGCGAAATGCTCCCAATTAACCGCTAGCCTACGGAAATCTTTACGCTCGAATAATAGTCGGATCAGGTTGCGGTCTTCCGCAAGTAACGTATTGAAATCAATAAATACGCGCGATGCGGCCTCGTTCCAGCCGACAATTCGAAATCTCCGATCCGTAACGATCGTCGGGCAGTAACGGAGTTCTTGCAAGATGCGCTGCAGGGATGGATTAATCTCAAGCGTCCGCTCGATTCCCGGAGCCGGCGCACTCGTGGACTCCATCGCTAGCGAGAATAGGTACTTCCGTTCGTCTGATGTTAAACGGAGAGCTGAAGCTACACAGTCCAGCACAGAAGCAGAAACTTGAATATCGCGGCCTTGTTCAAGCCACGTGTACCATGTAGTGCTCACGCCTGCGAGCTGCGCGACTTCCTCACGACGTAGCCCCGGCGTCCGCCGACGAGTGCCGGTGGGAAGGCCGACCGTCTGAGGCATCAGCTGCTCGCGGCGCTTTTTAAGAAATTCGGAAAGAGCTTGCAGTCTGGCTTGGCGATTCATGATTCGGATCGCTCCTCATTTAAGGCGTGGGATAGTCTGGTAGTCTTTATACTAGGATAAATGCTAACTTGTAATAGGATAAATTCTAGCGCAATATAGGACTGTAAGCAAGAACGGCGCGAATAGTGAATGGTTAGAAGGAGGAATTAATATGGAACGGGTAGTCATTACAGGCATGGGGATTATTTCACCGCTCGGCAACGAAACGGCTTTGTTCTGGGAGAGGTTGAAGAGAGGCGATTCCGGTATCACCGCGATTGATACGATAGATGCGAGCCGGTTGAAGTCACGCATTGCCGGTCTTGTACGCGATTTCGACAGTGAAGCGAGATTCGGGCGTAAGGAAGCGAGAAGAATGGATCGCTTCGTTCAGTTCGCGATGGCGGCGGCCGAGCAAGCTTGGACGGACGCTGGGTTGAATGCCGAATCAATCGACCATGAACGACTGGGCGTATATGTCGGATCGGGGATCGGTGGACTGAATACGCTGCTCGAACAAGATGGTGTTCTGCGAGAGCGAGGTCCAGACAGAGTTAGTCCGACGCTCGTGCCGATGCTGATCTCGAATATGGCCTCTGCAATGATCAGCATTCACTACGGCGCGCTCGGGCCATCGATGTCGCCCGTAACCGCTTGTTCGATAGGAAACACCGCGATCGGCGAAGCGTTCCGGCTCATTCGATCTGGAGGCGCCGACGTCATATTCGCCGGGGGGTCGGAAGCTGCGATAACGGAGCTGTCGCTCGCCAGCTTCGGCAACGCGACTTCGCTATCGACCAACAACGAGAATCCCTCTGACGCGAGCCGTCCATTCGATCGCGGACGCGACGGCTTCATCATTGCCGAAGGTGCGGGCATTGTGATTCTGGAATCATTATCCCATGCGCTTGCAAGAGGCGCTGCGATACATGGAGAAGTGATCGGTTACGGAGCCAGCTCGGACGCTTATCATATCGTCGCTACACATCCGGAAGGCACAGGCGCTTACCTTGCGATGAAAGCGGCGCTGCGAGACGCGGGATTGACGCCGCATGACGTGGACGTCATCAGCGCTCACGCGACAAGCACCCATGTAGGCGATATTTCCGAGACGCGGGCGATTAAACGGCTGTTCGGTGAGCACGCTTACCGCGTACCGGTTACAGCAAACAAATCGATGACCGGGCATATGCTAGGCGCGGCAGGTGGAGCCGAAGCAATCGCGCTCACGAATTCGCTTCGAGAAGGCATCATTCCGCCGACGATCAATCAAGAAGAAAGCGATCCGGACTGCGATTTGGATTACGTGGCGAATACCGCGCGCGAAGCGGATCTTCGGATCGGAATGTCCAACTCTTTCGGATTCGGCGGACATAATGCCGTCATCGTGCTTCGACGCTATGACGACGAGAAAATAAGATAAACATTTGTAAGAGAAGACTAATCACTTCATGTATAAAAGTCGCTTAAAAAGCGGCTTTTTTGTTTGGAAAGAATCGGTGTTCATTTTCAGCTCCAAGGTATGTGCGGCAGAAAATGTGGGCATGAACGAGGTAGGAAAATGTTTGAAAGGCGGAATATTGCAATGAACAAGGTTTGGTGGAAAGACGCGGTAGCATATCAAATTTATCCGCGCAGCTTTATGGACAGTAACGGGGACGGCATTGGCGACCTGCAAGGCATCATCTCGAAACTTGATTATTTGAAGGATCTTGGCGTCGATGTGCTGTGGGTGTGCCCGTTCTTCAAATCTCCGAATGACGATAATGGCTATGATATCTCTGATTATCAGGACATTATGGAAGAATTCGGTACGATGGACGATTTCGACCGGCTATTGAAGGAGACGCATGCGCGAGGCATGAAGCTGATCCTCGATCTGGTCATCAATCATACGAGTGACGAACATCCATGGTTTATTGAATCCCGTGCATCCAAGGACAGTCCGAAGCGAGACTGGTACATATGGCGGGACGGTAAGAACGGCCATGAACCGAACAACTGGGAAAGCATATTCAGCGGATCGGCATGGCAATTTGACGAGAAGACGGAGCAGTACTACTTGCATATTTTCTCAGTGAGGCAGCCGGATTTGAATTGGGAAAACCATGAAGTGCGCGATGCGCTCTACGATACAGTCAACTGGTGGCTCGACAAAGGCATTGATGGCTTCCGCGTCGATGCGATCAGCCATATTAAGAAAATTCCAGGGCTAACGGATATGCCGAATCCAGATGAGCTCGACTTCGTCCCTTCGTTCGAAGGCCATATGAATCGCGAAGGAATTCAGACGTATCTATTGGAGTTGAAAGAGCGGACGTTCGACAAATACGACATTATGACAGTCGGGGAAGCGAACGGCGTGAGCATCGAACAGGCGGATGATTGGGTAGGCGAGCAGAACGGAAAGTTCGATATGATCTTTCAGTTCGAGCATCTGGGATTATGGGATATCGGTCTAAACAACGGCGTTGACGTGCTTGCTCTTAAGGAGACGTTGTCCAAATGGCAGAAGGGACTTGAAAACCGTGGTTGGAACGCTTTGTTCTTCGAAAATCACGATCAGCCCCGCTCGGTATCCACATGGGGCAATGACGCCGAGTACTGGGAGCAAAGTGCTAAAATGCTCGGAGCCTGCTACTTTTTCATGCAAGGCACGCCATATATCTATCAAGGCCAGGAGCTTGGCATGACGAACGTGAAATTCGAATCCATCGACGATTACAACGATGTCGGCATGATTAACTATTACCGCATCGAAACGGGGAAAGGGCGTCCGCATGAGGATGTGATGGAGGTTGTCTGGAAACGAGGCCGTGATAATTCTAGAACTCCGATGCAATGGTCGGATGCACCGAATGCGGGCTTCTCGACAGGTAAGCCGTGGATGGGTGTTAACCCTAACTACACCGAGATCAATGTGGAACGAGAGCAGGAAGATCCAAACTCCGTGCTGAATTTCTATAAAGATATGATTCGCTTGCGCAAGGAATATCCGCAATTCGTATACGGCACGTATGAATTGCTGCTCGAGGACGATAAGCAGATATTCGCATATACGCGCAGCGGTGACAGCGGCAAGGCACTTGTTATTTGCAACTTCTCAGCTGAAAGCGCGGAGCTGAAGCTTCCGGCGGAAACAGCAACTGGCAAGCCTCTTCTGATGCTACATAACTATCCGGTCGAAGATACAGGAGCGCTTCGGGATGGCACGTTGAAGCCTTACGAGGCGCGTGTGTATGTGATGTAATTGAGCAATAGCGTTAAGATATGGCGGATAGAGTTTTGCGGAAGCTATGTTGCAGAGTTAGCTGAGAGTATAGAACAACTTAATCCATTATTGATTTACGTAGAACAGAACGATCTAGATCATTCTTTCAGAAAAGCAATGCGCGGGAACGACCAAAGACTGAGTAAGAGGTCAACCAGTTAAGACTGGCTGACCTCTTTGTTGTGATTATTTAAGCTTATCAGGTGAGAATTCAGAAAAATTATTTACAACCGAACATATATTCGCTATTCTATTTTTGGATAAGAATCCCACCTCTAGTTGAAGACTCATGTGGGATTAAGATTTGAAGGAGTTGCTCCTATATGACAGCCGATTTACAAATTAAGAAGTTATGTAATGAATTGCAGCTTGGTGAATTAATAGGTATTCCTGTAGCAATACCCGGTGGGCTTCTGCACAGCATGTATAGGGTTGAAACTCATCAAGGGACGTTTGCAATTAAAGCATTAAACCCTCAAATCATGATTAGACCTACAGCAATGATTAATTTTGTCCATTCAGAACAAATTGCGAATATTGCAGCTAATCATGTTCCTGCTCTTCCAGCTAAGCAATTTAATGGAGCTTCCGTGCAAGAAGTAGAGAATCAATACTTCCTAGTATTTGATTGGATAGAAGGCAGAAGTCTGAAGCCTGATGAAATTAGTACAACTCATTGCGAGATAATGGGAGAAATTGTTGGAGGAATCCATCAGTCTGATTTTTCAGAGCTAATTATTCCTGTACATGTATCAATTAGTACTTATGTGACGGATTGGAGTCAATATTTGAAGCAAGGACAAGACAATAATTCTGTGTGGGTTGATCTGCTTCGTGACAATATGGATCAGCTTTACGAATGGCATATTCAAGCAAATCATGCAGCAGAAATGCTTATATCCAATATGGTCATAAGCCACGGGGATTTGGATTCTAAAAATGTGATGTGGAATCAAGATCGCCCAATCATTATTGATTGGGAAGCATCCGGCTATATAAATCCGATGCAAAACGTAGTTGAAACGGCTGTTTACTGGTCTGAAGATAAAGCCGGGGACATTGATAAAGAAAGATTTATAGCTTTTATTCGCAGTTATAAAGTGAGATGCGGAACACTTCATGCTAACTGGAAAGCGGTCTTAGATAATGGCTTCCTCGGCAAAATAGGATGGCTAGAATATAACTTGAAACGGTCCTTGTGGATCGAATGCACGAACGAGAAAGAACAGCAGTTGGGAACGGAGCAAGTTTTACTCACAATTAATGCCATTAAGAGTTATGCAGATCAGATCTCAGAATTAGAACAATGGCTAAATGATGAGATTTAAAGACGAATAATTAAGAGACTGCTGCCATGAGTGATCAGCAGTCTTATTCATATCCATAAAGTGATAGATAATCTCTTCATCTGGCATCTAATAGTTATCCGGGGTAGGAGGAGTATGATGCTACATGTTGAGATGAACGAGATAACCGCAACATCGCGATTGGCTACGGCTGAGAACACGGCCAAGAAGGATGCGGTTCGCGTGCTTGTTGAACGTGCGCGTGAAGGAGACCAAGAAGCGTTCAGCGAGTTGGTTCGCGCTCATCGGGCACAGGCCTATGGGTGGGCGAATACCATTGCGAGGGATGTTCATTTGGCTGACGATATCGTTCAGGATGCTCTCATTCGTGCCTTTCTGCACATTGGCACTTTGGCGGATACCGGGCGATTCTTGCCTTGGCTCCAGACGATCATCCGCAATCAAGCCTATATGAAGCTGCGCCGAGGCGGGCCATTCGGTAAAGAACAGCCTTTCACCAGTTTCGCAACGCAAAGCGGGTATTCAGTAGATGATTTCTCTGGAGATACCGATTCCATGGACTGGGGAGATATTGATCGGATCCTGTTCCAGATGTCCCGATCCGCTGTTCAAGAGGCGCATCGAAGCGGAGATCATGCCAGAGGCATGGTTAGAATGGAATTAATGGAGCAGCTGCGATCGCTGCTGCACTGCCTTAGCAAACGTGAGCGTCAGATCTTCGAAGCTCATTTCTTCGGTGAACTGCCACCGGGAGAAATTGCACAACTGTACGATACGACGACTGCTAACGTTTACAATCTTCTGTCTCGCTCCCGTGCGAAGGTGCAGAAAGAACGGATTCGGGTCGCCATTAAGCTTTATGTCAAGGTACGTGAGGATACGGGGCAGAAGCGGGTTAACATTTTGCGTAGTCCACAAATTTGATTTGAAGGAGATGCACTATGAACGAAGTAAACAGCACGATTCAAAAAGATTGGACAAAGTCGTGGACGAGCGCCGCATCCGCGATCCATGGAGCCATTGCCTATACGGAAAAGGAGCACTATTCATTAGTTGATGTAATGGGCATTACAGGCCATGCATTCCGAATCAATATTGATCCCGATCATATTGATGTGGCTGGCCCCACAATGTTTCCAGGCGGTTATCTCGTTAGGCGGAATCTGTGTAACCTGGGGTATATTAGCAGTCTCTCCGATACTGTGAAGCCATTCACGCCGGAGAAGGTTGAGAAGGTACTCGCTCTTATCCAGCAATCTATCGATAAGGGATTTCCGGTTATCAGTTTTGACCTCTTCATACCGGAATTCGGGCTCATTTATGGATACGACGACGAACAGCAGGTATTTCACGCTAAGGATGTCTCACAAGAAGGTACGATTTCGTATACCGATTTCGTGGAAAAGCGTAATATGCTCTGGGTGACGGCCATTAGTGAAAGTCTACCGCACTCCAAATACGAAACGCTGCGTATGGCGCTCGATATGATCGTGGATCATGCGCGGGGACGGGAATGGCAGCACATTTTCGAAGGCAAATATCAGATTGGGCTTGCTGGGTACGATGCCTGGATTGCCTGCATGGAACGTAGAGGTGCGGACCCTTTCGGTAACGCTTACAATATTGCGGTAGTAAGCGACGCCCGCGAATATGCTGCGCAATTTCTGAGTGAGCTAGTGATTCGCTGGAACGGTGAAAATGTAGTTGAGCGTACGGTGCGGAAATTCGCAGCAGAGGCGGCGGCGCATTATTCAAAAACCGCTGCAGCTCTGGCACAAATGCGAGAGATGTTCCCTTTCCCTCAGGGCGGTCAACCAGATGAGCCGGAGGTAGCTGAGCGATCGGTACAACTGCTGCGGGCAGCTAAGGAATCCGAAATGTTAGGAGTAGAAGTCTTAGAACGATTGCTCGATTTTATGAAGGGATATTGGTCGGAAGCGTGGGTCAACTAATACTGTTTATGTGAAGGGAGGCGTTAATTACAATGAATATTGTACCGCGGTTAGTTGAGTGTCCAGAGCGTAAGATTGTTGGCATAGGTAATATTGGTGAAGCTGCCAATCCTGGGGATTGCTGGCCTGTTTTGTTAAAGAGGATCGAGGAAGTGAATGACAGAGTAAATCAACTTGAAACAATTGGATTGATAAAACGAGATGAACTTGGCTATATGGCCGGCGTTGAAATTAACCTAGTAGGTGAAATACCTGAAGGAATGTATGCATTTACAATTCCCGCTGGCCAATATGCTGCAGCTGTACATCGGGGGCCCATAAGCAGAATTAATGATACTTTCGAAGCACTCATGAGCTGGCTCGGGTCAAACCATTATGAGCAATTCGACGTTGTCTGCTTCGAAGTATACGATGATAGATATAAAGGTGAAGAGAATGATAGCGAATTCGATGTGTTTGTTCAGATAAAATCGGCTGTGCGAGAATCCATTGTGATTGATCTGGTTGAAGTAGCACCATTCAAGGCATTGGCAGTAAGAACGGGAATGACACCGGACAAGAGCGGGACCCGTGTAGCCTGGAACAAGCTTACAGCGCAGATCCCACTGGAAGATGCGCGACTGTCTGAAGGGTCGTCAGCCTATGTGTTCATTCCGCAAGAGCAGTGGAGTAAAGAAGTCGAAACACTGTGGGTTGGATTGGCCGTTCGTGAATTTGGGGATGTGCCGGATGGAATCGATACATTGGAAGTAAGCGGAGGGCTGTGCGTGAGCGCCAGAGTATCTGGGGATGAAGCCCATATGTGGCGTGTCTATGATGCCATGTTCGGTTGGCTCGAGCAGTCGTCTGAGTATGAAATTGATACGCGTGAAGGTGTTCTCGGGATGGAGACAGTTCCGCTTGAACCACTGAACGCACTTACGATTCCTTATTCGGAAATCGAGACATTTGCATTTACAATGCTTTATCCAATTCGCAAGAAAGCTGTAGGATGACAACACATATAGGACTAAGAAGCCGCTAATTGCGGCTTTTTCTACTTCATAATTCAGCTACGGGCAGTTTCCATACTTTAATGGTAGAATATTCGTATTCGTAACAAGTTGATGAGCGATGTAAGGAAATGAAATGAGATGTGTTTGGAGGTGCAAAATGTCAGTCATTTTCCTATCTATTGATTTGCAGAACGACTTCGCAACAGAAGGCGGTGCCCATTACAGCCCACGGCCTTGTGTACCATTTATTAGAGACACCCTATTCCCGTTTGTTCGCGAGCGCGGTTATAAGGTTGTTGAGATTATATCAGACTATCGTGATACCGAGCCTGATAAGGGTACATCAGTGTGTATACCAGGTACGTGGGGATATGAATCTCTCGTCCCTACCGACATTAAACACCAGTCCGTATGGGTCAAGTCAGAACCGTCGCCAGTATGGATTCGTGAAGGAGCCGGAGAGGTGAGTGATCTGCCAGGTATCCCTTATCCCTCTCCGAATGGCTTTGACAGGTGGTTGTCCGAAACGATCGGACCACCGAGCTCCGAGCATGAAATTGTCTTAATCGGACTGGTATTCGAAATCTGCGTTCTGAGCACTCTCCAGGAACTGCATCATCGCGGCTATCGCGCCAAGGTTCTGTTTGAAGCTGTGGACACTTACACGGGTAATGCGGATCAGAAGAAGGGGCTTTTCGAGACGCTCTTCCCGTTCTGGGGTTCGCCTCTTTATTGGGACGAGTGGGTAAATACGAACCATTTCGAAATTGTACCACTGGTCTGACGCTGTTGAATTCTATACAGCAAAAGGATTTTCGAAGGCTAAACTTGAAGTTGAAAGTATTACCATGATTAAAAATTTGTCTTAAGCATCGATACATGAGCCCTCTTAAACAGCAACACTCTTTTATCCCATTGGAATATAATGTTAGAAAAAAAGATGGGAGAGAGGAGCATGAATGGAGAACCACCCAAACCTCAGTCTTGGTGGCAGACGCTGCCGGGTATATTGACAGCAATGGCTGGCATTATTACGGCTGTGACCGGTTTGACCATCGCACTAACTCAAGCGGGTGTCTTCTCTATTGGTGAAAAACATGTCTCTTCCTCTACAGAGACGAAGACGATAACCTCGCCTGTTGAGACATCCGAACCTACAACAGTTGGCAATTCAAACCAAGTAGGTGAGTTGGAGCAGAAATTGCATGGCGTCAACATTGAGCTTGGCCCAACAGCTGTAGATGCAAAAAAAGTCCGTGGATATCTCGCAGGCACGAACAAAGCTTACCGACTGCTTGCAGCCAGTTGCCTTCAAATTTTGGACAATCAACGTTTGAAAGAAGTAGGCTATCTGGATGTAATAGACGATCAATATACAAGGTTGGTCGGCGAGTTGAATTACGCTTCCGCGGATGGTAAATTGAATGTGGAGAAATTGAAGGAAGCGATGGTAAATGCACAAAATGAGATCCATGGTGCCGAGGCGACGACTTACGATCAAATCGTTGAGTCTCATTAAAAGTTGTTCGATGACAAGCATTAGAAGCCGCAAATTGGCATATCAGCAAAAAAAAAAAATAATTGGAACTACTTTGCCCTATCCACGTACTACCGTTGTTGGTACAATTAAGCTCAATGATGGCAGGCAAAGAGAGGATAACCTTACAACATGATGGATTCTGAGCAGGATCACTGGCGCAAAGAGATTGCAGCCTACGAAAAACCGAGATTAAAGAACAGTATTTGGCAGATCGTGAATACGATTGGGCCTGTCCTGCTGCTGTGGCTTGCCGCCTATTGGAGCTTATCTGTTTCGATTTGGCTGACTTTAGCACTATCCGTCGTCACCGGAGGATTTCTGGTACGGACGTTTATTATTTTCCATGACTGCTGTCACAAATCGTTTTTCAAGAACCGCAGAGCTAATGATATTGTTGGTACCATTACTGGAATTATGACGTATGTGCCATACCTTCAATGGAAGCATAGTCATACCGTACATCATGCGACTTGTGGCAATCTCGAACGGAGAGGGACAGGCGATATCTGGACGATGACGGTTGACGAATATTTAAATGCTACACCTTTACGCAAACTAGTGTACCGGTTGTATCGCAGTCCCTTCATCATGTTTACGATCGGGCCCGTGTATATCTTCCTGATTGACTACCGCTTTAACCGGAAGCGCGCTAACACGAAAGAACGCTACAATACCTATTTGACCAATGCAGGTATCGCCGCTGTTGCCGGACTGCTTTGCTGGGCAATAGGCTGGCAGTCGTTTATCCTTATTCAGGGAACGGTATTCTTCGTTTCAAGTGTGGCTGGGATTTGGCTGTTTTATGTACAGCATCAATTCGAGGACTCTTATTATGAGATGAACGATAAATGGGATTATGTACAAGCTGCGATGCAAGGCAGCTCCTACTATAAATTACCTCGTGTCCTGCGTTGGATATCTGGCAACATCGGGTTTCATCATATTCACCATTTGAGCCCAAGAATTCCAAACTATAACTTGGGAACTGTTCATCATTCCAATCCGCGTATGCGGCAAGTACAAGAAATTACGCTGCTCTCCAGTCTTGCTTCACTAAATTTCAGACTTTGGGATGAGGCAAGTAGAAAATTCATTGGATTTCGGGCATTGAAGCGGATACAGAATGCAGCAAATTAATCCGCTGTAATGCTTTGTAAATTGTACGATCCCCAGGCAACCGACCTCAAGAATCGGTTGCCTTTTGATGTTAATAGCGCAATGTATATTCATTAAATCAACTTTTTTTGATTAGATGTTGATCTGAAGATGATTGTGTGGTAAGTTTTTCTCAAGCTTTTATATCAAAAAAATTTGATTATTATCTTCAGAATCACTGATGCTACAACAAATGCAAAGAAGAAGGCGAAGGTGATCGAGATTGAAAAGAACAATTCCAATCAATGAACAAACAACTCAACCGATTTCATTTGAAAAATACGAACAAAAATTCAAGGCTTTAGCTGATGAAAAAAGACTTCAGATTCTGTATGAGTTGTGCCAACGCGGCAATACTTGCGTCTGTGATTTAACTGAAGTAATGGAGATGCCACAATCCAAGCTGTCGTATCACCTTAAGTTACTGTTAGATGCTGGCCTTATTACGAAAGAGACAAGAGGGACTTGGAGCTATTACGAGCTCAATCCTAACGAGATAAACGCCCTTCTTTCTGAGCAGCTCTGCTGCATTTTTAGACCGGCGGACAATAATTCAAGCTGCTGCTAAGTAAAATGGAGGGACTAATGGCATTTGTAGCCTTACTAATTTTTCTTGTTACCTTACTGTTTGTTATTTGGCAACCGAAAGGAATTAATATCGGATGGTCCGCGAGCGGTGGAGCTATCCTTGCTTTGATTTTTGGAGTCGTTGATATAGCAGATGTCGGAACGGTTACCGGTATCGTTTGGAATGCAACGCTAGCATTTGTCGCCATCATTCTGATCTCACTCCTATTAGATGAGATTGGATTCTTTGAATGGGCGGCGCTGCATATGGCACGTCTTGCCAAAGGCAACGGTAAGCTGATGTTCGTATACGTAATTCTTCTTGGCGCGGCCGTAGCTGCTTTCTTCGCAAATGATGGTGCTGCGCTCATTCTGACGCCTATTGTTCTCTCCATGGTGCGCGCACTTAAATTCGATCAAAGGATGATATTGCCGTTCATCATGGCGAGTGGTTTTATTGCAGATACGACTTCATTGCCACTTGTGGTCAGTAATCTCGTTAACATTGTGTCTGCCGATTATTTTGGTATCGGATTTGTCCAATACGCTAGCCGGATGATTGTACCGAACCTATTTTCTCTGTTGGCGAGCCTCCTTGTCTTGGTCCTGTTTTTCCGAAAGAGCATTCCTGCCAATTACGATCTCAATCAGCTCAAAAGACCGGTCGATGCCATTAAAGATAAGAAAATGTTTCGACTTTCTTGGGTGATCTTGGCTGTACTGCTCGTAGCGTACCTTGTTAGTCAGTTCATTCACGTTCCTGTTTCAGTACTAGCAGGAGGTGTTGCAATTTGGTTTATTCTCTCCGCAAGGCGCAGTCCTGCGATTCATACCTGGAAACTCGTTAAAGGCGCACCTTGGGCAGTCGTCATCTTCTCACTTGGAATGTATGTTGTCGTTTATGGACTTCGAAACGTCGGGCTGACAGATACCCTTGGAGATGTTATGCAAGCGATCGCTAATCAAGGTTTGTTTGTTTCTACGGTCGCTACAGGGCTTTTAGCAGCGATATTATCATCCGTTATGAACAACATGCCGACTGTTATGATTGATGCGCTTGCCATAAAAGGGACATCCACGCAAGGTGTTATTCGTGAGTCTCTGGTGTATGCCAATATAATCGGTTGTGATTTAGGACCAAAAATCACGCCTATCGGTTCACTGGCAACGCTCTTGTGGCTGCATGTATTATCCCGTAAAGACGTGAAGATTACATGGGGCGGGTATTTCAGAATCGGTATCATGCTGACTGTTCCAACACTATTTCTCACGTTAACAGGATTGTATTTCTGGCTTTACTTGATTAATTCCACAGGCATTTCAAGATAAGGGAGAGTACTAATAATGAACAATAAGAAAAACAAGCCACTCGTTTACTTTCTCTGTACCGGAAATTCTTGTAGAAGTCAGATTGCTGACGGTTTCCTTAGAGCACTTAGCAATGATAAATTCGAAGTGAAAAGCGCTGGACTGGAAGCCCACGGATTAAATCCCCGTGCGGTACATATTATGACGGAAGCAGGTATCGATATTTCAACTCACACATCGGATGTTATTGATCCAGAAATCTTGAAACAAGCGGACTACATAATAACCCTATGCGGACACGCAAACGATAAATGTCCAATTATCAGCAATGACAAAGCTGAGCGATGGCATTGGGGCTTTGATGATCCAGCAAAAGCAACCGGTTCTGAAGAAGACATCAATAAAAAGTTTCGCGAGGTACGCGATTCGATTAGAAACCGAATCGAGCGATTTGTTGCAGAAGGGAAATAAAACCATCAAACAAATTACGAATCGCAAATGAAACGCAATCATTAAGTAAAAGAGTCTCTTTGAGTCGTAGGGATGGACCAGGTTGAAACTGGGCGTCATCCCGATGAATTCGATGAGGCTTTTCTTTTTTTAATTGAACACTTAATAATCAGAGAGTGATGACACTCGGTAAATCAATAAAATTAATTTCGTACTTAATTTTATTGATTATAACCGTTTACAAATTGAATATGTTGAAATATACTTTAAGAAAAGGAAAGGAGTCGGGTATGAAATATCCCATCATCACACAGTGCCCTGTATGCTACAATTCGCTGTACGCCGTCAAGTTGGAATGCGGACATTGCAGGACGCGAATTGAGAACACATTTGAATTATCAACACTAGCTCAACTTTCGCCCGAACAGCTCCAATTTGCGATCACCTTTCTAGTGAACAGAGGCAATATCAAGGAAGTGGAGAAAGAGCTCGGCATTTCTTACCCGACGGTGCGCGGCAAGCTCAATGACATCATTACGGCCCTCGGGTACGATACGCGGAAGAAGTCGGAAGTCGATGAGAAGAAGGTCATTTCCATGTTGGAGAATGGCGAGATTACTGCGGACGAAGCGGTCAAAATGTTGAAGCATGAATAAGGAGGATGAAACGATGAAAGAAGAAATCGGCAAAGTGCTATCTATGATGCAAGAAGGTAAAATTGATTCAGTCCAGGCTTCAGAATTGATTAACGCGCTAAAGGAGAAGCAACCCGTTCAAGCCGTACAGGTGCTGGCAAGACCCGACTATTCGAGAAGATTGTCATCGACATCCGGCGGTTATTTATCTAAGACGTTGAAAATACGAATTACATCCCAAGATAATGATAATGTCAATATCAATGTGCCCATCAAACTGGTGAAAGCCGTACTTGGAGCAGGGCACAGCATCGCGTCCAATATTCCGCAGGCAGCGCAGTATGTGAAGGATATCGATATCAACCTGCTGATCGATGCAATCGAGAACGAGCTTGATGGACAAATCATTGACATCCGCACTGGTGACAATGATACCATCACCGTAGTGATTGAGTGATAGCTCATGATAATGGTGAAAGTTAAGAGTAAGGAGCACGCTTTTACAATTCCTGTCCCTTATACCGTATTACGATTGGGGAGTGGAATACTGACTTCCAAATTAGTCCATCGCAGAATGAAAGATTGGCTGAGCAATAAGAAGGGGATTGAACTGGTGCTGTCAATTCTCGATAAACGTAGCACGAAGCAATCGATTAAGAAGCTCATCAAGGAGCTGCAACGTTGCAAAGGAACGGTGCTGGTCGATGTCCGGGCTCAGGATGGCACGGAAGTGTTGATTAGATTGTAAGTCGTATGAAGTCCGCGTAAATCGCGGACTTTTTCTAATTTAGGCGATGACAACGATTAACGGATTCATTAGTAACTATACATTAGGTTAGCTGCTGACAAATTTTTCACTTCTTTCTAAACATTAGCGAACAGCCTATAATGAGAGACATCAATCCAAGTCCAATCGACGAAAGTGAGGCGGTATGCAAGGTGGAAAAAAGGCAGTATGGCAGAACCGACATGAACGTGAGCATTCTAGGCTTCGGTGGCGCGGAGATCGGCTTCGAAGGTATCAGCGCTGAACAGGCGGACAAGCTGCTCGGCAGCGCGCTCGATGCGGGGCTGAACGTCATCGACACGGCGGAATGTTACGCGACGAGCGAGGAACTGATCGGCAAGACGATTGCGAAGCGGCGTGGGGATTATTATTTATTCACCAAATGCGGCCACGCGTCCGGGTTCAACCAGCAGGACTGGGATCCGGCCATGCTGGAGGCCAGCATCGACCGTAGTTTGAGACGATTGCAAACGGACTACGTCGATATCGTGCATCTGCACGGCTGTTCCGAGGAACTGCTGCGCCAGGGCGACGTCATCGATGTGCTGAAACGGGCGAAAGAGAAAGGCAAGACGCGTTACATCGGTTACAGCGGAGACCATAAAGCCGCACTCTACGCCGTGCAATGCGGTGCTTTCGACTCACTCGAGACATCGGTTAACATTGCCGACCAGGAAGCGATAACTCTGACGATTCCGGAAGCTCAGCGGCGAGGCATCGGCGTCGTCGCGAAACGGCCGATCGCGAACGCGGCTTGGAAGACGGGCAAGAAGCCGGAATCCGGGTACCATCACACATACTGGAATCGGCTGCAGGAGCTCGGCTACGACTTCCTGCAAGAAGACCTGAGCGAATCAATTGGTACGGCGCTCCGCTTCACTCTCTCCGTACCAGGTGTGAATGCCGCAATCGTCGGCACGACAAAGCCGGACCGCTGGACGGAGAATGCACGGCTGCTGGCACAGGGCTTGCTGCCTGTGGAACAATACGAAGCGATTCGTGAACAGTGGAAGGCGAAGGCGTTGGCCGATTGGATCGGTCAAGGCTAAGATACCAGATATGGCTGCCGAGAAGGTGGGCCCGGACTATACGCTCCGTTTATGAACAGCCGTTATACGGCTGACGAGAGTAAGACCGTTTATTTTACCCTGTCGCTGTGGAACCCGTACAATGTGTTCTGGTTTAAGGCGAATTTGCAGAAATGAATAAAAAACAGGCTGCCGATTATAAATTCGGCAGCCTGTTCAGCTATTAGGCGGTTTTTCTGTGTTCCTAAGTGTTCTGTTCCTGAGTGTTCTGTTCCTAAGTGTTCTGTTCCTGAGTGTTCCTGTTCCTGAGTGTTACGTATTCGCTTTGGCAGCGTAGACGTTGATGTGGTCAATATGCGCGACTTTACCTTTAGCAGCTTTGCTTGGGCCGACGAATTTCAGTTCGTATGCTTTGGCAGGACTGTATACGTAAATTTTGTCTGTCCCTGTGAAGCGAACTTCTTTGGGCATGCCTAGTGTTTGGATGACGGAAGCGAAGGTCAGTGACTTGACGCCAACTGACTGATCAATGGACTGCCCGAAATTGCGCAAATCATAGATGACACCGGACTTGTTGATGCCGAAGCCGTAAGCGCCTTGTCCCATACCGAAATTGTACATTTCGTAATGGTTACCTTTCAGGTCGCCGCCAACTTCCGGACCGCCCCATTTGTAATGAACGGCTGAGATCGGCGTTTTTCCAGCGATGGCGTTTAATCCGGGAATTTTCCCAACACTTGCAAGCTTGTAGATGGTCTTAATATAAGTGCTGCCCTTCTGCGCGCTAAGGCCGGCATCGGCTGTTGCCGCGTGGACATTCAAATCGGAGATAGCTGCTGTGGAGCTTACCGCAATCAATGCGGCCAGGGCAATCTTATTGACTAATTTCAAGGAGTATTTGGATTTGTTCTTCATAAAACAATCACCTCTTCAAGTTTTGTGGAGACTAGGGACGGTTAACTTACAACCTTATAGTAACTAACCTTGTCTCAGAAGGGGTGACAGAACGGTAACGAAATAGTTACAACAAGGTAACAAGCCTCCACTCGCGTAGCGCTTGCTTATAGTGGTCGCCGTACCGCGTCGCGAATACTTCCGATCATCCATAAAATCAAAGGGATGACAATGTACACGAAAGGGTAGAAGCAACAAATGAGGTAGAAGTTTTTAGCGAAACGACGAATGGGGAAGCGATCATGACTACGGACGTCGGTCAGAATCAAATGTGGGCCGCTCAATTTTATCAATTTAAGCACCCGCGTTCGCTCATTACCTCTGGAGGACTCGGAACAATGGGCTTTGGATTTCCGTCTGCAATAGGGGCACAAGTAGGTAACCCCGGCCGACTCGTGGTGTCCGTAAATGGAGATGGTGGGTTCCAAATGTGCGCTCAAGAGCTTGCCATCTGTGCGATTCATAACATTCCCGTGAAGATTGTCATTCTCAACAATCAAGTTCTGGGCATGATACGGCAATGGCAAGAACTTATATACGATGATCGCTTTAGTCATATGGACCTCTCCGGAAGCCCTGATTTCGTAAAGTTGGCTGAAGCATATGGCGTTACTGGTCTCAGGGCAACAAACAAAGACGAAGCCCGCACGGCGTGGAAAGAAGCGATGGACAACCCTGGACCTGTACTCATTGATTTTGTAATCAACCAAGAAGAGAATGTTTACCCAATGGTTACCCCTGGCTCGACGATTGATGACGTGATTATGGGAGATGAGAAGTGAAGCTCCAAGCGTATGATGAAATCGTAAACAAAGTAACGAAGAGCGTAATGCGGAAGTCCTTCTATCACTTCACGAGAGTCCGAAACTTGCCTTCGATCGCGAATGTCGATGCTCTGTATTCAAGTATCGAGGCTGATCCTGCATTAGCAAATGAAAGTCGAAGCAGCCGTAAAGAGATTCAATTGCATGGAAAAACTTTCGTTGCGAATGCTCATCTGCGTATTGTAGATCAAGTGATGGATGCGAATACGACTCAGCGACAATTTCAACAGCATCTTGATCAGCATGTGTTTTTTTGGCCGACCAGAAGGAGTTGCCTCAAAATGCTGGAAATGTATTCAAAAAGAGAACCTCATGAGGGCTTTGCCGTGTTTCAACTTGATGCGCAATCGTTGCTCCGTGACTGCTTTGAACAAGTCAAATTGTCTAAGTACGATTCCGGAAGCTCGCCTCGGTATCCAGCTCGTGTTTCCTATAAGAAAAGCCTGCAAATGTTTTTACCACTCATGCGATTCGAGTCTGTACAGGAAAGTTACTTGCCTTCAAAACCGTCCGAAATACTTGAGGTGCTTGTTGAAGGAAAAGTAACAAACTTGTCCCGTTACTTAGAGGCGATTTATTGCAAGCATGACGAGGATATTCCTGAAATATGGAGGCATTACGCCCGGTCATTACAACAATTCATAGATTGAACAGAAGCCAAAAGTGGGATAGTAAGTAAGTGGCACCGTGCAGAGAGGGCGGATCTAGATGGAGTTACGTCAGTTAGAATACTTTATCGCAACATGCGAAGAACTACATTTCACAAGAGCATCCGTCAGGCTGGGTATTACCCAGCCTTCTTTAAGTCATCAAATAAAAGCGCTAGAAGACGAGCTTGGCGTCCCCTTATTCGACCGTATCGGGAAGAAAATCGCGATAACCGAGGCCGGGATGATCCTGTATAGGCAGAGTAAATTGGCATTTGGCAATTTGGCGAGTGCCAAGGAGCAAATTGGTGAGCTACAGCAAATTGAGCGCGGCACATTATCGATTGGTGCGCTTCCAGGCGAGCTGAACCGATTGGTCTCATCGTTGCTGCTTCATTTTCATCGCGATTATCCAAAGGTTCGCATTAAAATCTTTGGTGTCGAGAATATCGTAGATCGTGTCTTGAATAACGAATTGGATGTAGCCGTTACGATTCTTCCGATCGAGGATGAGAGGATTCATACGATTCCGCTCTATGAGGAGAAGTTCTATTTTGTTGCAACAATGCAGCATCCCTATGCAGGTCGCAGCTCTATCGATTTTGAGGAAATTATGAATGTGCCTATCGTTATGTTTCCTGAAACCCACCGCTGCCGACAGTTAGTCGATATGACTTGTTCTAGGGCCGGTTTCAAGTTCCAGCCTCTGATCGAAACGACAACGATCGATTCGTTATTTGGACTCGTTCGTTCAGGTGCAGGCGGGACCGTATTGTCAAAAACATTATTTGAAATGTACAACTATGAAGATTTGCTTCCGATTCCGATTCAAAATCCAACACTGTGCCGAGAAGTGGGTATCGTTTATCACCGGGATAAATACATGGGAAAAGCAACACAAGGATTTATTAATCTGTTGACCGCACATATAAAAACACTAAAGCAAGATACGCAGATGGAGGGCTGTGATCGCTTAACTTAATCATAGTTTTTATCTATCATTTTCATAGAAACAACGATATTGATCAATGATTAGATATTTCTTAGAATAAGGCATCGGAATAATTCCGAACTGAAAGAGGGAGGGATCAATTCCATGCAAACCATGGCTGCCATTCAGAAACAAAGAAGCATCGGCTCAATCCAATTCTTACCCGTTAATCTATTTGCGGCGGTTATGGGAATATCGGGTTTGTCGCTGGCATGGAGACAAGCAAGTAAGTTGTTCGGCTTTTCTACGAATATAGCGGATATCAGTGGAATTGTTGCTGTTCTGTTATTTATCGTGTTAGGTATCGGGTATCTTACCAAATGGATTCTATATCCGCAAAAAGTGAAAGCAGAATTCATGCATCCTGTCTTAGGGAATTTTTTCGGAACGATTCCGATTGCCATACTGTTGCTCTCCTCCGTGATCGGCATTTACAGCAAACAATCGGGACAAACCATTTGGATCATCGGAACAATACTGGCATTAGCCGCTTGCTTTGTTTTTGTTTAACGATTGTTAAACGGAAATCTGGAGCCGCTTAACAAGGTTCCAGCTTCCCTGGTTCCGGTGGTGAGCACACTTGATATTCCGGTTGCTGGAGGGACGATTCCTTTCCAGTGGGCGCATGAGATTAATCTGATGTCTCTTGCAATCGGGGGAATTGTAGCTTTGGTATTCTTTACACTCATATTATCCAGATTGATTCATCATGCTCCAATGCCAACGGGGTTAACGCCTTCGATGATTATCTTGATTGCGCCGTTTGAGGTTGGTTTTCTCGGGTATACGAATTTTGTGCAACGAATTGATCCATTCGCATCCATGTTGTTTTACTTCGGATTGTTCTTGTTCGTCGTATTGTTCTTCAAAGTATTTAAGAAGTCTAACCCGTTCGGTGTTTCCTGGTGGGGAGTAAGCTTCCCGATAGCAGCGCTTAGCAACGCAGCGATCAAATATGCGATGTTCATGGATTCATGGCTGTTAATCGTCATTGCAGCGATCATTCTGGCTTTACTAAGTATGGTTGTTATCGTTCTGTTTATTCGAACGTTGAAGATACTATTTAATGGGACTCTGCTTCATGGATAAGCATGAATGGCTTGTGGCTTTCGCCGAGTTTAGCAGCATTCTAGGGTACTTCATTAAATCATTTGACAGTGACGCCGCTACTGAAGCTATGGCTTGGTTTTGTTATTATTATTATTCTCATGCATCTGTTTCGAGTGAATTTCGGACCAACCATTCCTGCTGGATTGCTGCCGATCTTCTTAGGCCTTCATGATTATGTATTTGCAATCTCAACAACGATCTTTACGTTCGTCATTATGTTAGCTGCTTATAGAATGCTGAAGCAAGCCAAACTACCTAATGGTGCTGCGACATTTCGTAAAAAGACAGATACTCTCATAATTAGCATCGTTTTATGCCTTTGGATTGGATTCGCATTCGGAACAAACCTTGAGGTAATCGTGGTTCCACCTGTATTTGCCCTCATTTTTGAAAGCTTTCATGCTGAGAAATTTGCTTGGCGGATGATTCCGCCGCGATTAGCGGTATTGACGATTACGGCTGGTCTTGCAGTTACTGTGCATCACTTGTTGCCAGAGTCCATCATTTGGGTCGGTGTTATAAATGTCGTCATTACATCAGTTCTATGTAAGTTATTAAAGGCTCCAGTGCCTGTAGCATTTGGCGTATCCTTAATGCCATTAAGGAGTATTAATGGGTGTAGCTGCAGCCTATCGACAGTACAGAAATAGACAGGCTGATGCCGTACAAATCGAATCAAAAAGGGCAGTTCTAAGATAAGCATGCTGTTTCACGAGTAAACGGTGATGGTTAAGGTATGGGAAACAGGGGAATCTTCCCTGAACGAAGAGGTGAATAACGATGAATGCAATTCTGATTATCGTTGGTGTCTCTGTGTTCTTGATCGTCGCCGCCCTCATTATCCGAACCAGTCGCTGGAAAACAGTTCTGACCGCACCAGGCAGTCAGGCGGAAGAATTACAGGATAAACATGCCTATTTACACGGACGGGGCATACGGTCCCGTATCCGCGAGCAGGACGGTCAGCCGTTATCGGGCATTGCCGCCGGCACGATGGACTCATCGCTCCAATATTCAGCTTTGAATTTGCAGGTCCATAAAGATGATGTCCTGCAAGCCAAGGAAGCGCTTGAGAGTTACACGCATGAGCTTCATACCACACATTCGCCAATATTATAGTAAGAAGCAAGCACATTTCGAATGCTGAAAAGCCACGTGAATTCACGTGGCTTTTCGGCATATTGAGACTATAGCGTGTCATCTATTTATCGTCTTTCTCTGTCTTAGAATCATCACTCTCGATCCATTCTTTTGTGCCGGATCGAAACTCTCGAATTGTGGTTCCGATCGCTTTTCCGAGCTGTGGCAGCTTGGAAGGACCGAATAATAGCAGAGCAAGCAGCGCAATCAAGATAAATCCGGTGATTCCAATATTCATCGGCATTAGAATGACTCTCCTTCAAAATGCTTTAGTGTACTAATATTGCCGTTGCATACATGATAGCTACGCCAAGCGAAAGGCCAGCGAAGTTAGACCAAGAGACGGCAGGGGAACCTAATTTGCTTGCTTCTCTTACGATCATTTTGCTAATGACATAGACCACTTGCAGGATCGCTCCCGCGCCGATGCCGAAGAACAAGGCAGACAGTGTAGGGTTAAATAGGAAGCCTCCGATCCATGTACCTAAGATTGCAGGTCCACCGGCCAGTACTGCCAAGGTAAGAAAAGTCTTCGGACCTGGTCGATCCTTCAACATCGGAGCCGCAATGCCGACGCCTTCTGTAATATTGTGCAGAGTGAATCCGATAATCAGGAAGGTGCCCAGAGCGGCATTGCCCGCCGCGAATGCAGCCCCGATCGCAAGTCCCTCTCCCAAATTATGAAGACCAATTCCTCCAGCGATTTTGTAAGCTACTCTCTTGCCGGATGCAAAGCCTATCTTGTCATTCGACTGATCTACAGCGAGCAGGAACAGAAAGCTGAGTAATGCCGCAAGCCATACCAAACCGGTGCCTTGGAAAATTCCTGGTGCCGCTGCCGCGAGCTCAAAGCCTTCTTGAAAGGTATCGATCACGAGGAAGATTAACAATCCGACCGTTAGCGCCAATACAGCTTGAATTCCTCGATCGGAGAACCGTCTCATGAACGGGAACCACAGCAAGCCCAGTCCGACTGGGACGACGCCGACATAGAACCCAATCAGCGCGTATTGAAGGAACCGATTCGTATTAAGCTCTGGCGTCATACTCGCTACAGGAACTTCAGCAGTAAACAGCAATCCATTGGTCGTAATCAGGACGATGGTATACGGATCGCCTTCTACCCAACCATATGGGATCGTGATTTCGGTCTCGCCGAACCTGCCGACGGTTGGACTTGAGTGGAAATCGGCATTCCAGAAAGCATCGTTTACTACGACTTGCGCGATCGTCACAGTTTCCGGGCCTGTGTTCAGAACCTTTAAAGTAAATCCCTCTTCGGTCATCATAATCCTCTGGATGTCCAACACTTCAATCGGTGCTGCGGACTTATCCTTAATGCCGGTTCCCAGAGTTGAGAGGAGAGAGATAATGATAACGAGTAGAACGAAGGGGATAAGGCCCCATAACCAAAACCGCTTGGAGTTGTTCAGCTTTTCTTTCACAGTTACGAATTCCGTGTTCAATGCACCTCACCTCCATTCCTTAAACTTTAGCTTCGAAGAACCCCATCCATCCCAGCTCGGCGAATTCGCTCTGGTGTGCGTGGAACATGTATTTGCCCGGTTCAGGGAAGACGATCTCAAGTATGCCGCGCTGTCCCTGGCACTGCATAATCGTATCTGTAATGATGGGACGGGCGTCCGGGTCAGCGCCGACTTCGTAATACTTGAAGATATTTGCATGCAGGTGAAAAGAATTGATGAGATCGAACTCTGTCAGATTACTGAGATAAATCCGAACCATTTCCCCAACTTTAACTTGAATGGGGTAGGCTTGAAATGCGAACGCATAGCCGTTCACCGTATACACCTCATTCGCGCCGTCCAAGTCCAAATCGTATCCATTCATCACCATGTTCAACTCTTTGGCCGGCTTCCTTGGCTTTATCGGATCAATGATAAGATTGCCATAAAGCCCTTTGTGGATATGCTTGGCGAGTGGAGGGATGTGGCAGTGATAAACATGCATACCGGCCGGTTTGGCTTCAAACTCGTAGATGAATTTGTCTCCGGACTGGATAGGCTCTAGACCATCCATCTTCGGCGAATGGATGCCATGAAAATGAATGGAGTGTGGATGCATGGATCCATTCCAGAACTCAACACGCACAATATCTCCTTCCGTACATCGGATCGTCGGACCGGGTATCGTACCGTTGTAAGCCCATCCGGGGAACTTAATACCTTTGGCGATTTCGACCTCGACGTCCACCGCGACCAATTTATAGTCTCTTACCGTTTTCCCATCGGCCCGCGTACTGACTTTGCCGTAATCAAAATCCGTGAGTGCATTGATGGCTTGCTTCAAACCGTCCGTCATACCGGTTCCCGGATCGTAACCGTGCGCCATCTGTTGATGCTTCTTGTTCTCACTGCCCGAATGCCCTGTATGTCCCGTTTGATTCTCCGCGGCACTCACGGATTTCGAGAACAAGGATACGGGATTAAGTATGGAACTGCCGATAACACCAAGCGCGCTGACAGCGCCCCACTTTAACACCTGTCGTCTAGATACCGGACGCTTTGGATCGAACGTCATTTCGAGAACACCACCTTTTTGTATTAGGGAAACTATTTTGTCCAAGAGCAAAACAATTGTCAAAAAAAAGCATACTTGTTCAAGGGACAAAATGTTGCATTGATGCAAAACTTTTAAATTAACTATATGCTGTCGCACTGTCGTTGTAAACCAAATTTTAAAAAATCGATCGAACTTCGAATTTATTTAATCGCGTAAGGGTCGCTTGAGGAAGGCGAAGTGCATATATATAAGAAAACCTGGAAGGGGTGAATGCCATGAAATATACGGTTCAGTATATCCCCCTTAGCAAGATCAAACCCGGATTAACGACCCAGCTAACGAATCGAATCAAGGAGCTCAAACGGACCGCACAGGATTGTATGCAGCTCATGATTGTCCGCAAGAGCAGGAAAGCTGGCGGCTACGTCCTGGTGAGTGGAAGCAGCCATTATGATTACCTAAAGAAGTACACGAGGAAATCAGCTGCGCCATGTCTTGTAGACGAGACTAAAGCGTCGGCCAAGCTGAGTTCGTTGATTCAACGGATACGCAAGCAGAATTTGCCTTATGAAGTGCCATACATGAAGCGGGAACGAACCCCGTCAAGCAGTTGGGCCATTATCCGTCGCTTCTTGAAGCAGGAACCTCGGTTCAAGAGTCTCTCTCGCAGAGAACAATTGCAGGTGCTTCGGCTGGGAATTCAATATAAGCGAACAACCGTGTCTGCGATGAAAGACATGGTTCATAAACAGTTAAACAACAAGAAATCGGGGTAAAACTTTGTTATACTTGCGAATAGATGGCAGATTTCTTATATGGAGGTGTAGCTATTGAAACCAATCGGAGTAGGATTCTTACATGCGCGGCTCTATGCAAAGCCAGTGAAGGAAATGGCAATGCTTTGCATAGAGGTTAAATAATTTCACATTGCCAACTACCAATCGTTATTTTCTTCAAGCTGGCTTTGCTACCTTATTGATCCATTAAATAAGGAGTGAGGCAAGTGAAATATTCAAAAGCCGAGTCCATTTTCCCGGAAGAATTACTACTTATCATTCAACAATATGTTCAAGGCGAATTGGTTTATATTCCAAAACCCAAAGAGGCACATAGTAAATGGGGCGAGAATACTCGCAGTAAAAGTATGGTCTCCGCTCGAAACGCTGAGATTAAATCACTATACCGTGGTGGAGTCAGCATGCGTGAGCTGTCGGATCGGTATTTCTTGTCCCACGAAAGCATAAAGAAAATTATTTATAAAAAGGACTAATCAAATCCGTTAAGCAGTCAAGAAGACTGTTTAGCGGATTTTTGTGTATAAGATGAGTTAAAACAACTTCTACATAGCAATCGCCCCGCTAAATCGATAGACTCAAGTTGAAATAGTTGCCTGAGTAGGACGGCTCCAAGAAAGGGTGTAACGTATGAACGAATTAATCAAGAAGCAGCTGATGGAGAAGAATGAACGGCTCATAAAGATGGTGATTGAACGTGCAAAAAGAGATTTTCCTGATGATATAGCAATTATTGGGCTTACAGGTTCTATGAGAACCGGAGACTTCCACGAGAAGAGCGATCTTGACCTCATTATCATTAATAACACGGACCGGGCCTGGGGGATATCCTATTGCTTTATATTAGATGAAGTCGGATATGATATGTATTGCACGCCTTGGGACACTCGAATCCAGGCGCAAGCGAGCTTGGAGAGTCCGGGAGTTTCGAGCCTAACCGATCTCGAAATTCTCTATTACGCAAAGACGGAGGATTTAGAGAAATTTAATAAGTTTAGGCAAAAAGCTCTAGATGCGCTTGCAAAGCCAATTGGAGAAGAGTGTCTTATTCGAGCAAAAAAATGGATCGATATTGCAAAGCAAGAATACAGCGCTACCATGCTGGCTGATGATATCGGCTCAGTGCGCCATGCATCTGCTGGTGTTATCTATAATCTGGTCAATGCCTTGGTCAGCATGAATAACACGTGCATCAAACGGGGGATCAAGCGGTATTTGGAAGAAATCTGCATGTATCGCTATATCCCAGACGATCTGGAATCCTTATACATGACAGTAATTGAAGCAAATACGATAGAAGGCATCCGACATGCATCTTTGACTATTCTGAGAAGCGTTACGGAGTTACATCGAACAATGTGTACGAGCTTCCTTGTAAAACCGACTCCGACTTTCGATAATCTTAGAGGAACATACGAAGAATTGTGGTGCAACTGTCGAAATAAAATAATGAACAGTGTTGAGACTAACGATACATCGTATGCGTTTCATGCAGCTTTAGGAGCTCAAGAATATCTCGATGAGATGGCTGCGGTTAAAGGAACACCAAGGTTTGATTTGATGCAGCACTTTGATGCAAGTGAATTACAAGGAATGAAAGAGAAATTCCTTCAAATGATGGATGAGTACCTAGACGAATATGTTAAGGTCGGCAGAAAGGTAGAACGCTACGATACCATTGAGCAATTATATGCTCAGTATATGAGTTAGTTCCAGAACAGAAGGGCTGCCTATGGCAGCCTTTTTTCGTTCTTTCCATACGTGTCAATGAGCCAGGGGATGAGTGACCACACGTCCGGCAGCTCGGCAGAATAAATATGTTTAGGAGAATACATTGTGATATGAGCAAAATAAAGGATGTGATTCCGTGGAGCAGCGTTTGACACTGCATGCAAGAAGCATGTGGCTGCGTTCCCGCCAATTCCGTTATTTTATAAAGAAGCTTGGTTGTAAAAGAAACCAAACATTGCATTTCACCCTCGTCCACGACACTATGGCACGGGTGCCTGTTCAGCCGACTTCGCACAGTAAGAAGCGGGCGATGACGTTGCATAAGAAGATGAAGCTGATGGAGTACCGGCTGCCTCGGATTAAGTTGCTGACCTATGCCAATAAGCCAATTCCTCTGCTGCTCAGAAACAAGGACGGCTACGCGGTGTTCATGACCATCAACTACCGGGAAAAGGCTCGTGGTGACTTCCAGAAGGTTCGCGCTCATTTCATCGACGTTGACCTTAATAAGATATCTGAATGGTTTCATTCGATCGAAGAGGCAGAGCAGCGAATGAAGGAGCTGCAAGCAGATCCCGTAGAAAAGATCCTATCCGTCACTTTGACGCCTACTAAGCAAGGACGTTACCGATTGCTCGCTTTGCGTAGCAGGCGAAGAGTACAGCAGCTGAAACGGAGATTTCTCATAAAGCACCGGAAGCACCTTCGCACTTCGCTGATCGTCGAGACCAAGAACGGCTATCATATCTATTGGGCAATCAGAAATGGATCGCTTGGCCGGTTCGTGTCTATTCAGAAGGCGCTCGTTCGCAAATTCAACTCAGATCCCTCTATCACAGATCTCGGTCGAGTCATGCGTGTTCCCGGCTTCTACCACCGGAAGAATCCGGCAAGCCCTTACCTCGTTCGCGTGAAGCGCTGGGGGAGAAAGCGTCCTTTTACGCAGGCCGAGCTTATCAAGAGATTAGCTTTAACGTTATAAACAACCGTTACGGATAAAGGAGAGGGGGCTGGAGTATTCCAGACTCCTTTTTTGTATGCACCTCGTACCTCTACCACGCAGTAGTTACTTAAAGGTTAGTGAGTAATCATTTTTTCACTTCTTATGCTAGAGGGGGGCTATTGATATAATAGAACATGGTTGATGCGTTCATGATGATACTCACATTATATTTGCATATCCATGTAGGGTTTAGGATTCACTATTCGTTTGAGGAGGAATCAGAATGCAGAAAGCAGTGCTAGGTAGAACAGGACTCGAGGTAACGAAATTAGGATTTGGCGCCATGGAAATTCGTGGCCCGCGGATATGGGGAGGTCGATCCGTCACGGACTCCGAGGCTGATCGAATCTTAAACACCGTGCTTGATGCGGGCATTAATTTTATCGATACTGCTTATGATTACGGCTTAAGCGAAGAATACATCGGCCGCTTCATCAGCAAACGCCGTGACGAATATATTCTTGCAACAAAATGCGGATGTACAGTAGTCAATTGCGGCGATCACGATGAAACGCCTCATGTTTGGACAAGGGATAACTTGCTGCACAACATTGAAACAAGCTTGCGTCGAATGAATACGGACTATATTGACTTGTTGCAGCTCCATAATCCGACTGTTGAGCAGACTGAAGAAGGCAACTTGGTAGAGGTGCTTCGGGAAATTCAGGCTTCCGGTAAAGTACGCTGGATCGGCATTTCCTCGACGTTACCACACATTGCAAGCTACATTCAATCCGGCGTGTACGACAGCTTCCAAATTCCATACTCCGCGCTTGAAAGAGATCATGAGAACATCATCTCGGATGCGGCGAATGCCGGTGCAGGAACGATCATTCGCGGTGGTGTAGGTCGCGGGGAACCTGGCGCAGGACTTGGCAATGAGGATCGCTGGGCTGTTTGGGAGAAGGCGCAGCTGGATGAGTTGCTGGAGGAAGGCGAAAGTCGGACTGGCTTTATCCTTCGGTACACGCTCAGCCATCCGAATTTGTCCACGACGATCGTTGGAACGAAGAATCCGGAGCATCTTGCCGAGAATATTCGAATTGCCGAGAAGGGCGCACTTTCAGGAGAGATATACGAAGAAGCAAAGCGTCGTCTGCAAGCGGCTGGCCAAGGTCCAAAGAGCTGAATGTAGTTTGAAATGACCGAAACATCACAGGTACAATCCAAGTGATTGTACCTGTTCTTTATAGAGAGGGGGAATTCGATGATTATTCTTATTAGCGGCAACAGTCAGATGGGTAAAACCTATATGGCTCAAAAGCTGCTCGAAACCTACAAGATTCCTTACTACTCCATTGATCATCTAAAAATGGGGATCTATCGGGGCAATGCCGATTGTGGCTTCACACCTATGGATAGCAATGAACACATTGGTGATCGATTGTGGCCCATCTTGAAAGGGATCATCATGACGGCGATTGAGAATCAGCAGAGTCTAGTCATAGAAGGGTGCTATATTTTACCACATTATCTTCAAGAGTTTGATACATCCTACTTGCGCAACATCATTCCTGTTTTCCTCGGCTTCTCCAATCGCTATATCATGGAAAACTATGAAGAGAAGATACTGAAGTACAGAAACATCATTGAAAACCGAGGCGACTTGACGCCAGAAGATAGCTCCGATTCCACAATCGAGGAATATCTCAAAGAAAATGACGTGTTTAGGCGGAGCTGCGCAGCAACTGGAGAGAAATTCTTCGAGATCGATCGCTCTTATGAGGATGAAATAACCCGCGTTTATGAGTATATCGCTATCCGTAAAGAACAGATCTGAATGTTCAGTGGAGTTAATGCTAGCGTGGGTGGTAATAAGATAGGATGTATTTTAGTAGAACAATCGTTTATTATTAGAAGATTCACTATAAATAAGGTATTGGATATGGAATAGGAGATTGCTTGAACATGACTAAACAGAACAGTCTGAATGTGTTTAAACTAGCACTACTACTGGGGATATTTTCAACACTCGGGCCTTTTACGATTGATATGTATTTACCGGCTTTCCCGGAGATTGTGAAGCAATTCGATACGTCGGCTTCGCTTGTACAGATCAGCCTAACCGCTTGTTTGCTCGGACTCGGTATCGGTCAGCTCGTTATGGGCTCGCTCAGTGACGCTCACGGTAGACGTAATCCGCTACTTTTCTCAATGGCCGCTTATGCCATCGCTTCATTAGCTTGCTCCATCTCGCCCAATATTGGTTTATTGATCGCATTCCGCTTCATACAGGGCTTCGCTGCCTCGGCGGGCATTGTCATTTCCCGCGCGATTGCACGCGATCTGTACAGCGGTCACGAGCTCACTAAATTTTTCTCGATGCTCTTGCTTGTCGGTAATTTGGGGCCGCTCGTAGCGCCGGTTACGGGTAGCGGGGTTCTGTCCTTCACGAATTGGCAAGGTGTATTTATCGCGTTGGCATTGCTCGGATTATATCTGCTGACGGTCACAAAATGGAAACTTCAAGAGACGCTTCCAGTTGAAAACAGAGGGCCAAGCAATTTCTTACAACAGCTGGGGAACTATGGAACGCTCTTGCGAGATCGCCAGTTTGTCGGCTATATGCTGGCACAGGGAATCATGATCGCCGGGGTCTTCGCGTATGTCTCGGGAACGCCTTTTATCTATCAAAATATTTACGGGGCATCGCCGACCGTGTTTGCGCTTCTTTTCGGAATGAATGGTATAAGCCTGATGATTGGCTCCCAGCTTGTCGGGCGAATGGCCCATCGAGTATCTGAACATACCTTCCTATTATTCGGCTTGCTGCTCGCTTGTTTGGCAAGTGTCGCTGTTATCGTAGTAGCCGTCGTTCATGGACCGCTATTCACATTGGTCATTCCATTATTCTGCTTCGTAGCGGCAATCGGCATCACATCAACCGCAGCATTCCCGCTGGCCATGGAGAGCCAGAAACATATGGCAGGCAGCGCTGCTGCTTTACTCGGCGTCATTCCATTCTTACTCGGTGCGGTCGTTTCTCCACTAGTCGGAATCGCGGGTGAAGACACAGCTGTTCCGCTCGGCGTCATTATTCTAATTACAAGCGTTGCTGCAATGCTGGCTTACTTCTTACTGGGCAAGAAGAAGCCAAGCCATTATTCTACCCAAGCTGCTGCAAATCAACAGATGAACGAGAAAGCTATCTAATCGTTCTTAAAAACCTACCTATAAACGGTAGGTTTTTTTTGTTTGGAGTGAACGTACAGCTTCAAAGGAACAGGATGTTGGTTCAATTACTGTAAAATTCACAAATCGCAATAACGTTCACACTCGAAAAGAAGCGATAGTTCACCATTGCCGCAAAGGTACTCTACTCCGGAACGAGTCGATAAGTGTAATCTAGTCTCAAGCCACTAAGACGTGAAGCGTCTTCATAAACGTGGATTATTGGGAGGGAATACGCCGTATGCCGACGAGCAAATCATTCATCCGCGAATTGATGACCAATTGGTTGTTGTTCCTCATGTTAATGCCTACCATCATTTTCTTCTTGCTTAATTCGTATTCGCCCATGGTTGGCATTTACTATGCATTCACGCGATTCGACTTTAATACCAGCCTGTTTAACTCGCCTTTCGTCGGACTAGAGAACTTCAAGTTTCTATGGAAATCCGGGAAGCTGCTCCAACTCACGTTCAATACGTTCGGTTATAATCTCGCATTTATCGTCTTCGGCAATCTATTTGCGATCATACTAGCCATCATGCTGAGTGAACTTCAAGGCAAATGGTTCAAAAAAATTACGCAGTCCGTACTTTTCCTACCGTATTTCATCTCATTTGTCGTTCTAAGCGTTATCGTCTATAACATGTTCAACTTCGAACATGGGTTTCTGAACACCTTGCTGAAAGGGTTCGGCGTGCAGCCTGTAGACATCTATAGCAAGCCAGGCTGGTGGATTGTACTAATCATCATTTTCTATCTATGGAAGAACATCGGGTACAGTATGGTCATTTACTTGGCTGCGATTACCGGGATTAGTGATGAATATTACGAGGCTGCGAAAATCGACGGGGCAAATATTTACCATAGAATCTGGTATATCACGATCCCAATGCTGAAAACGACGTTCGTGGTACTGCTCTTGTTTGCGCTTGGAAGCATCATGAAAGGACAATTCGAGTTGTTCTATCAGATGGTCGGCAACAACGGCCTCCTGTTCAACACGACGGACATTCTTGATACTTACGTGTACCGCTCGTTAAAAGTTACCTTCGATGTCGGAATGGCGACCGCAGCAGGGGTTTACCAATCGTTGATCGGCTTCACCTTAATCATGACTGTCAATACCATTATCCGCAAAATCAATTCCGACTACGCCTTGTTCTAAGGAGGGTGCACATGACGATCAAAGAAGAAAATTCGACGAAACTATTCCGGCTTCTAGCGCTGCTCTTTATCTTGCTCGGAGCGATCATCTGCTTCATCCCGTTCCTGCTTATTCTATCAGCATCGCTTACGAACAACGAATCGATCATTCGCGATGGGTTCCATCTCCTTCCCAAGGTATGGTCCTTACAAGGCTACACAACGGTATTCCGTTTCCCCGACCAAGTGCTGCGAGCGTATGGAGTGACGGTCCTTACGACTGTTGTTGGAACTTGCATTGGATTGTTCCTGATGACGATGGCAGGCTACGTACTTCAGCGAAGAGATTTCAAGTATCGCAATTTCTTCTCCTTCTTCATCTACTTCACTACGATGTTTGGCGGGGGACTGGTGCCCTGGTACATGCTGATGACGAAATACTTGAAGCTAACGGATACCTATACCGCTCTTATCTATCCCGGGCTTATGACGCCTTTTCTCATTATTCTGATGAAGAACTTTATCCGTGCCTCCATACCGGATGAGATCATTGAGTCGGCGAAGATTGATGGGGCGAACGACTTCCTCATCTATTACCGGATCGTTCTGCAGTTATCGCTTCCCGGAATCGCTACGGTTGGCTTTTTCTTAGCGCTTCAGTATTGGAACGATTGGTTCCTCACGTCCTTGTTCATTAACAACACCCATCTCTTCCAGCTCCAGTTCTACCTCTACAACCTGATAAACGCTGCGGACTCAATCAGTCGGCTGGGAGCAGGCTCAGGTGTCAACGTCGCTGGGGATATCCCAACCGAATCGACAAAGATGGCGATGGCAGTCATCGTCATGGGACCGATCCTATTCCTGTACCCCCTTGTACAGCGGTATTTCGTCAAAAGTCTTACGATCGGCGCCGTTAAAGGCTAACTGTGGTTAGAACCTATCCAGGGGCCCCTGGATCGGCTAACATAGAAGAACAAGAAATCGTTCGGTCATTACATCGCAATCAACAAAGGGAGGTTTCATATGCTTAGTATGACGAAGAAGTGGTCAAGCGCGTTACTCTCCATTGCGTTAGTAAGTTCTTTTCTAGCGGCATGCTCCAGCAATAACAACAATTCGAATACTTCGAATACGACATCGAATACGAGTACGAATACGAATACGTCAACGAATGAGTCTACATCCAACACTCCGGCTGAAGCAAAGCCGAATGGACTGGATATCTCCAAGCAGGTCGATCTGCAATTCTATATGCTCGGTGACGCTCCGAAGGATCTTGCCAAAATTCAAGCCGAAATCAACAAAATGGCGGAGAAAGACCTGAATGTAGACGTAACTTTCAACTACACCACGTGGACGGACTGGGATCAGAAGTATAAGCTGCTGCTTTCTACCGGCCAACCGGTTGACTTGATCTTCACCGCAGATTGGACCCAATACCAATCCTACGCCAAAGGCGGTGCGTTCTTGCCGCTGGATGACTTATTGCCGAAAGCCGCTCCTACGCTGCAGCAGTTCGTTCCACAAGAGATGTGGGATGCCGTCAAAATCGACCAAAAAATCTATACAGTACCAGCTACTTATAAGGAATACGTGACGAACGGATTCGTCTGGAGGGAGGATCTGCGTGAGAAATACAATCTCCCTAAGCCAGTCGATCTGACTACATTTGAAGCTTACCTAGACGGAATCAAGAAGAACGAACCTACGATGCAGCCGCTCGCGGTCGGTGCGGACGTTAGAGGCGCGCTCTCGGACACTTACCGCGAGATCGCTCACAACCCAGTCGGGGGGCCGTTGCCATACGGGATTGGGATCACGTACGATAAGCCAGGGGACGTCTATTCCTACTGGGGGTCTGACGAGCAGCTTGCTGACCTCAAAACCTATAAGCGCTGGGCAGATAACGGCTACATTTCGAAGAACGAATTGAATGAGAAAACGACGGACCAAGAGAAGCTGACAACCGGTAAAGCCGCTGCCATGCTCGGAGATAACCCAACCCGCTACAACGCAACCAACCAGAACATGCAGTCGACGCATCCGGATTGGAGCCTCGGCTACTATCCGTTCCCGCTTGCACGCGGCTTAGCTATTCCGAATCATCCGATCCACAACGGTTTCGCAATTCCGAAGAGCAGCAAGAATCCAGAACGCGCTCTTGCTTTCTACGAGAAGATGGTGCTCGACAAACGCTATAATCAATTGACAGAATACGGAATCGAAGGCACAAACTATTCAGTAGACAACGGGTACTACCAAATGGTAGGCGACGTTAACTCGAACGGGTTCCCTCGTGAGGCGATGAACGGCTGGGCATGGCGAAATCCGGAATTCATGTTGTTCGATCACAGCTACGACGGCGTGAAAGCAATCTTTGAGCAGCTAGACAAGGTCCAGAAGCCTGACATCTTTACCGGTTTTGCCGAAGATTATTCTACTTATCAAGCAGAACGCGCGGCGCTCGATCAGGTCGAGAAGCAATATCTATACCCACTCATTGCAGGACAAGTCAGTGACATCGAGGGCGGCCTCAAAACGTTCATGGAAAAGGCGAAGCAAGCGGGCCTTGAGAAAGTTCAGACCGAATATACGAAGCAGTGGAAGCAGTACTTGACTGACAAAGGAATCCAATAACAACAAACGAGCCGCCTCGCCGCTGATTCATCGCGGTATAGGCGGCTCTCTTTACAGCTTATTTTCCGATCGGACGGAATCGGACTTGCGGAATTCGGCAGGAGTTACGCCAAAGGTTTTCTTAAACATTCGGTGGAAGTAAGAACTATTCGTGTAGCCGGTTCGTTCGGCGATTTCCACTATCGATAGCTCGGTCTGGCGGAGCAGCTCTTGAGCTTTATCCATACGCGTCTTGTTAATCACATCTACGATGGCTGCAAACGTCTGCTGCCTGTAAACTCTGCTTACATGGAAGGAGGACAACTCCAGTTCATCTGCAATTCCGTTTAAGCTAAGGTTCGGATCAGCGTACCGCTCTTCAATGAGGGCATTGACTCTTCGGCTTATATTCTCCTGCTTTCCGCTTCGTTTGTCGCTAAGCTTGATCTTGATTTGGTCGAAGAAAGCAAAGTAGCAAGCAGTCAGCTCTTCCAGAGTCTCAAAAGTATCGACGTAAGGCAACCCGATGTCCGCATTGGCATGCCAATCCAATTTTATCGAAGCGTTCTTCTTTATCTCGCAAAGCAGGTTGTTCATCGTCATCGTCAGGCGGGAGACAGCTGAACGGACAACATGGAGCGGATAGTCTGATGTTTCCTTGAGAATCTCGCCGATCAGCGTTTTCGCTTCTTCGGTCTTGCCTGACATGAGGTTCTCGACAAGCCGCTTCTCTTTGTTAGCGGGGAAGGCATACTCATTGGTCTTGTAGCTTTCAATTTCGGCAGCGTCGATTATAGAGCCTTGACCACGAAAGAAACGATAAGAGGTTGCTTCCTTTGTGAGCTTGAACATAGGATGCAAATGCTGTACACCGCAGTCAACTGGGCTGTAAGCAATCGTCACGCCTATCTTCACGTATTCGAGACAAGCATTTCGGATTTGCTCGAGCACCGATAGGACGGAGGGTTCTTCGCCTTCCGGCAGGACATTGGCTAGCAGAAGGATACCATCCTCGTCATAGCCGATCGTTTCTACGCAATAGCTCTTGGAGCCGATCTCCGATGCAATGTTCATAATCGCGAATCGGAGCACAGTCAGGTCATTGCTATGCTGCTTTTTCAACTCCTCGAATCGGTCGAACCTTAGATACACGAGTCTATAATTCTGCGTAAAGTCGAATGTGATTCCGAGTGCCGCTAACTTCTCCAGCTGCAATTTTGGGTGAAATGAATGCATCTGCAGCAGCTTGCGCAGCGCATTTTGTCTGATGGCGAAGCTGCTATCTCGTTTCTCTGTTTCGAGTGAATGGACGCGTGTAACGATTTGTTGGATGGGAACGTACAAAATGCGCGAAAGCACCCAAGCTAGCAGCAGTCCAGCCAGTAGGATTCCCGCGGCAATCTCAATTGTCATACGGCGTACATTAGCGATTTTCTTCGTGATGAGATCATATGGAGTAATCCGAACGTATTGCCAGGAAAGTGAGTCGGGAGAAGTGAAGCTGATTAATGACTTCTTGCCTTGAAAATTTGCGATGATGTAATCTGCCTTCCGTCCTTGTACACGAGAATGGAGCAATTCCGCTTCATCGGAAGACCAATTCTGGGGGGAGAGGTCATTACCGGACAAGATGCCGCCTCGATCGTTAAGGATATAAGTTCGACCGCCTTCGCCGTCGGTCAAACCAATATCCCGGTTAATCCAAGAGGAAGAAATATTGATCATGACGGCGGAATTGATCTTGGAATCGAAGCCGATCGCATCATAGCAAAGATATGTATAGATGGCGGTAGGCTCCGGGTCATCTGCCGTCAGCTTATACCGGCGCGGAATCGGAGAGAACGGTTTATAGTCCCCGAAATGGTTAAGCACGTTCAGTATATCCGTATCTTCCAACTCATTCACTGTGAAGATGCCGTTCTGTCCTTTCTCTGCTGCGATGTAGAAGGATGAAGCGGCCGGATTATAGACGTAGATCGATTCGATGAACGGCATGGAGTTCAAATAGTTGGCTAGATCTCCCATAGCGGCTTGAACGTCGTATACATTGGGTTTGTTATAGAAGAGCAGCTTCGTAATCGTGCTATTGCGATAGATCTGGAAAGAAACAGCTTGCGCGCTTTGCGTGAGTCCGACGACTTCTCGGCTTGTCTGCCCGAGGTTGCCAAGATCGGTCTTGTATGCTTGCTTCTGGAGAATATCAGAGTAGTTCATGTAGTAAATAGAAGAGGAGAGGAGAAGGGTGAATACGATGCAGATCGTGATGCCAACCAGAAGCTTGATATAAATCTGACCATTGCGTCGAAGTCTTGAAACCTGCATATCATCCCTCCAATTCGGTCATACACACAATAGTTCACAGTGAAGGATTCCGTTTCTGTAGTTTTCATTATATTATTAGATGAAAGCGCTGACAATGAACGAAGATCGTCTGCCTATACTTTGCTGTTATACAGGGTGTGAACATTCCGAACTTTGGTGAACAAAGAAGTGAAATTCAGGTCAGCCGTTAAAACAGCATACGGACATAAGTGAAACTTGGAGGTACATAGATGGTTGATAAGATATTTGAAGAGCCGCGGCTTGCCGATGTTTATGATTGGTTTGATTCGCTAGAACGTCCGGATCTGGATCCTTATATTGCACTTGCAGAAGAATTCGGAGCTCAGTCAGTAATAGACATTGGCTGTGGAACCGGCAACCTTGCGTCACGACTTGCAGCGCTTGGTAAGGATGTCGTCGGAATCGATCCAGCGCTTGCTTCACTTAATGTGGCAAGACGAAAGCCTTATTCGGATCGCGTAAAGTGGATTCATGGAACAACCGAAATGCTTTCTGGATTACAAATCCAAGCGGATCTAATCACAATGACAGGGAACGTCGCTCAAGTCTTTGTAACGGACGAAGAGTGGATATCAACACTTCGCGCTTGCCGTGGGGCTATACGCCCAAGTGGGCGGCTTGTCTTCGAGGTCCGGGATCCTGCAAAGGAAGCATGGAAGAACTGGTATCGTGAGCAGACTTATCAGATGGTTGAAGCTCCTGGTATTGGAAATGTAGAGTCGTGGACCGATCTTATTGATGTGCAGCTTCCGCTTGTAACGTTTCGGAGCACATTCGTTTTTCACAGAGACGGATCGGTACTGACATCGGACTCGACGCTAAGGTTCCGTAGTCAGTCCGAGATTATTGACTCATTAGCTGCTGCGGACTTAAAAGTCGATGATATTCGAGATGCACCGGATCGTCCTGGATTGGAATTCGTATTCATCGCTCGTTGACGGAAAAGCACATATTATGTAAATGGATTTACAGGATAATTTAATCTCTTCACGAATACTTCAATCATAGAAAATTTGCGGAGGTGAGCTAGTTGGGAGCTGGGATAAACGGAGGAGTGTGGCCTACGATGGTCACACCTTACACAAGTGATAACCGGATTGATTATGCAGGGCTCGAGAAACTGATTGAATGGTATATAGCACGCGGCGTGCACGGGTTATTCGCGGTGTGTCAATCTAGCGAAATGTTTTATCTGAGTCTGGAAGAGCGGGTATCCTTGGCATCGTTCGTCAAACGTACTGCCGCAGGGCGCGTACCTGTCATTGCTTCCGGTCATATTTCTGAAGCGTTCGAGGATCAGGTCGAGGAATTAAACAGGATTGCCCAAACCGGAATCGATGCACTGGTATTGATTACGAACCGCCTCGCATCACAAGAGGAATCCGACGAGGTTTGGATAGAACGGATGGAGCGGCTGTTGCAGCAACTACCGGAGGAGTTAACGCTTGGCTTGTACGAGTGCCCGTATCCGTATAAGCGTTTATTGTCCCCAAAGGTGATTGAGTGGTGCGCGGACAGCGGAAGGTTCCGTTTCTTAAAGGATACCAGCTGCGACATCGAAGACATTCGGCTAAAGCTGGAAGCGGCGGGCGGGAGCGGACTGCAGATTTTCAATGCCAATGCAGCGACTTTGCTAGAATCGTTGAAACTTGGCGTGGCAGGTTTTAGCGGCGTCATGGCGAATTTTCACCCCGAACTGTACGTTTGGTTAGTGGAGAATTGGAAGGATCGCCCCGAAGAAGCAGCTAGACTGGCCGATTTGTTAAGCGTGTGCTCTCTAATTGAGAGACAGCTCTATCCTGCGAATGCTAAGTATCATCTCTTACTGGAAGGTATTCTAACAGATGTCTCCTGCCGGAATCTGAATGGACAGACGCTGTCGGCGACCAATCGGCTGGAAGTCGAGCAGCTTCGGCGGGTGTTCGGTGAATACTCGAATCGCATTAGCACAATAAATCTATAAGAACAGTAACGCTCCCGTAAGGAGATATACACATGAACAAATTTATTGCACTATGTTTCATTCTTTTTACCGTACTTTTACTTCCACAGCCAGTATCAGCCCATACGGATTTAAAAAAATCAACGCCGGCGAATGGAGACACTGTCACAGCTGCACTGGGTGAAATCAAATTATCTTTTGCTACAGAAATTCAACCTCTTGTTGTTCTTACCGTTACAGATGCTTCGAAGAAGGAAGTCCCTGTTAAGATTGAAACGGGCAAAGATAACATGACAGGTGTGTTTGATGCACCACTAGCGGATGGTACATATACCGTGAATTGGCGGATTATTGGTGAGGATGGCCACAATATTAAAGGCGAGTATTCATTCACGGTCGCCTTGCCTAAGGAACCAACACCGGCCCCGGATGATACTACAACGTCTGAGAATGCGCCAGATGCAACGAATGCAGGTAACACAAGCACTTCGTTAAACAACTCGCCGGAGCAGACACCAACATCAGAAAGCAATTCGAATACAGCTGATGCTGAAACCACTTCTAATACAACTAATACTGCTACGGATACGTCCGTTGCTGATGATCAAGCGACAGACACCGTTCTTCCTGAGGGGTATGCAAACGCTGCAGATACGGGCGCAGCACAACATAAAACATGGACGGCAATTATTGCAGTCGCTGTGCTTGTGGTGGTATTCCTCTTCTTTAGAAAAGTGATCAAGCAGAAATAGCCCTTGTCTGCCACCTGGAACGAGAGGATACTCCAAATTAAAATGCCTTTAAACACAAGGATTTCCGAGTGTTTAAAGGCATTATTTATTTATTTATTCGTCTTAACTCACTGCCCGCTCAAACGGATTTGATTGATGGCTTGAGCCAGGATATCCATCGTTCGATTCGATTCCGCAAGCGTATTTGCCGTTCCACCGACTTCGATTAATGCGCTGTTAGGAGAGTAGTTTTGATTGTACCATCCGTTGCCGACGCTTTTATCTTTATAATAGATTCCTCTGGACAGACCTGGGTATTTGGCCGTGACCAAAGCTTGTAATTTAGTGGCGAAGGCAGCGTTCTGCTTCCAATTCGGATTCTCGAGTCCGATCACGAAATATAGCTTGGCATAGTTTGTACCGCGAATGTTGGCTGTCGTCTCGATTCTCGGACTCGTGTCGCGATGAAGATCAAACATATACTTGATTTGCGGATGCAGAGCAAGTTGATTGGTAATCGTTTTGCCCGAGTAGACGTATGATTTCCCATAACTGAACTGGCTTCCGTAAATAGATGCGTAGTCATAGGAAGTATGATAAACTTCTGCGCCCATCGCTTGTAGAATGCCAGCCAACCGTGCCCCTAGCATGGAGACATTTGTTGTCGCATTGAATGCGAGATCGGGGTTCGTTACGCCTGGCAGTTCGGGGATCCACGATTCCCGATTATGCGACTGGTAAATATAGATCGCCGACTTAGAGACTGGATTTGCAGTTGCCGAATTAATACGAATGACCAGCTTAGACGGGGCTCCGGTGTTTTCAATTTGGAAGGTCACTTTCTGCTTTAAATCCGCTACGACTTGAATAGCCGAAGATTCCGAATCCTTCATCATGTAACGGATCCCCGAAATATAAGGGTTACTCTGAGAAAGGTTAGAGACTTTACCCATGGTATTCTCGGCTGGCTCACTAATCGCCCCCTTAAACGTTACACCAGGTAGATCGACGACCAGCCGATCCGGATTGGTTAATGTGGAAACGCTAGGAGAGAAGCTGCCATCGGTTGCGATCGTTAATAAATTATTCTCCAATTGAATGGATTGCAGCGCAGGATATTGATCCGGAGGTAATATAGGTACGCTCGGATCGGCGGCTGGGTCGCTGCCGGATACGCCGCTATTCGTTCTCCATAAACTGACTGCATAAGCTGAAGCATCCCACTTCACGATAAGGCCAAGATTTTCGGCGACAAACCGAATCGGAAGCAAAGTAACGCCATTTATGACGATTGCAGGCTGCTTCAAAGGCATTGTTTTTCCGTTCAGAATCGCATAGGCACCGTTAATCGGAAGGGTGATTGTCGTCTTATCGCCCGATAAGGTTGTAATTTGGCTCTTCTTATTCCATATGACGTTAGCGCCTAACCCTTCTGCGATGACGCGAATCGGTACCATTGTGGTTTGATTAATCAAACGGGGGGCAACGGTCGATTTTAGCTTTTTACCGTCAAGAAACAACCCGATCGTCGCTGGTGCCGCATATGTAGCTGGAAGAGCTAATGTAACTAAGAATAATAACGAAAATAAAGCAAGAATCAATTTTCTCATCATGCACCTCTAGTCTAGTTGTCAAATCTAGCAAACTTTTGTCATAACAAAAAAATGAAAGCCTCTTTAAAAATAAGAAACTTTCACCATTTTTACAAGACTATATTATTGGTAATGACAAACTAAGGAGTGTAGATAACAAAGATTAGAACAGATTCTATCAAAATCCCAGTCATCCTTTTATACGTTTGAATAGATTAATAAAGTAGTAGTCGTGCAGAGTAGAAGGGGGAAACCATATGGCTGTCAGCAAAAACCAGATTTCGAAATATTACGGCAAGAAGATCTATGCGGTCAAGAAGGATGGAACAATCGTTACAGGGATACTGACGCAAGTTCAAGGTAATCGTGTAGTTCTGACTCAGTATAGACAGGAAGAAGGAAAAGTCGTAAAAGCGAAATTTCTTATTCCGTTGTTGTTATTTGATTTACTCGCAATTGGCTTGTTTACTGGGTTTGGCGGTTTTGGTGGATTCGGTGGATTCGGCGGTTTTGACGGTGGGTTTTTCTAATAACGCATGATGAAGAGGACATGAACATAGATGCATTTGAATCCGCGATTTCAGCGGATTTTTTTCTGCAAGGTAGCCGACGATAAACGATCGGAGAGTAGTTGAGAACAGGTACTAGCGTAATATGGTACTTATCAGAACTTCTATTGTATTAGATAATGTGAATATAGGACATTCAAGTGGAGGACTCCGGAAATGCGTCTAGCTCGTATCCCTTAACGTATTTGCTAAGTATGATGTATTATTTCAAAAAACATAAGCGAAACCATGGAAAGATGTGGGTACCGGCAGTTCCATTCGTTCATCTCGTTATTGTGGTTTTACTGTTCTATTTTTGGAACATTTCAGAGTAAGCTGCAGCTGAACACTTAATCAAAACTTAGAATTGGAAAAAAAAATAATTTTAGGAGGGTTTGGAGTATGGTTCAATCAATCTTACATATCGCTCTTGTTGTAAAAGATTATGATGAGGCTATTGAATTTTATACGAAGAAGTTAAATTTCATATTAGTTGAAGATACCTATCAGCCAGAGCAAGATAAAAGATGGGTAGTTGTATCTCCGCCTAGTTCAGTTGGTACCACAATATTACTTGCAAGGGCATCAAAACCTGAGCAAGCGCTGTTTATAGGCAACCAGTCCGGCGGTAGAGTCTTTCTGTTTTTAAACACAGATGATTTTTGGAGAGATTATAATGAAATGGTCTCAAGAGGAGTGGAATTTGTGAGAGGACCAGAAAATCAATCATATGGTACCGTAGCAGTATTTAAGGATTTATATGGGAACCTATGGGATTTAGTGCAGATGGAGGAAGACCATCCAATCTCCAAACGAATGAAGTAGATGATAACTGTTGATTCGTTTAACGGATAGGGAATAGTACTTAAATGACTCAGTCTAAAACCTCCTACTAGAAGCAATTTAGAATGAATTGCTCAAGTAGGAGGTTTTATTATGAATTTATACGAACGATGAGGTCGAGGTCAGCCATTGCGCACAGTTCTGAATGAGCCTGCGGCAGGATGGATGTAGGAACGATGGCTTATGGTGGCCCGGCATTAAGTACACGATCCGGCCTTGCCCGCGGATCGCAGTCCATGCAGCTGGAATGCGCCGATCGTCAAGCGTATATTCGAGCAGTACTTCATTGCAAGCATCGGCATAAAACTCGAATTGATACGGCTCTTCCTCTAGAGAGAAAGGCTCGATGCCGCTCGTAATCGGATGTTGGATCTCGGTCTTGCAGAAGTCCAGACGTTGATAGTCCGGGTGACCGGTAAATTTACCGCCAATGAGCAACGCGCACTCCTCACGCGATTGCAGTGAGATGCCATTATGTATGACGAGCAGGCTTCCTCCGCGCTGAACGAATTGGACGAGCGACGCGGCTTGGTGTTCCGTCACTGGTACTGACCAGCAGTCCGTGTAGGCAATGATCAGATCGTATGAATGAATGTTATCAGGGTCAAGCGCGCTGTAATTATCGGTAATATCGATTGCATAGTGGTCGCCAAGAATGGCAGCAAGCTCGTCTTGAATATTAATTAGCGGATGATAGGGCGCTCGCTCATTGTTGTCGCCTAGTACAAGAATATGCTTTTGGACGGTCATCTCACAATCCCTCGCTTTCTTCGGCTTACCAAGGCAATTTGTTCCCCTCATAATCGAGGTATTTCGGCTTCTCTTCGGGTGCGGCAGGTATTTCTTCCTGAATCCGATCGATGAGATGAGCCGCGGACTCGTCCGCAGTTAATGTTGCTTCTGTATTTAATGAGCCGCTCATGTAAGATTGCACCCATCCTGGATGGAGAAGAAGCACTTTTCCGCCGGACTTCTTCACTTCGTTATGAATGAGCGCGCCTTGCATATTGACGGCGGTCTTCGACATGCAGTAGCCGAACCAGCTGTTGCGCTCGCAATCGCCAATGCTGCCAGCCTCCGAAGAGATTTGCACGAACAGCTTAGATTCGCCTCGAAGTACGAGCGGCGCGACCGCGTTAGTGACGCGGAGCGGACCAAGCGTATTTACATTATAGACGTGCTGTATGTCCGCGAAAGGAAGCGGATCGAGGATCGTCGCTTGAATATCGCCTAAAATCCCTGCGTTATTAATGACCAGCTCCAAGGTGTCCGTAATGCGGGCTATTTGTGCTGCAGCATCGGCGACGCTACGATCGCTGGCGACGTCCAACTCTACGAGCGACAGCTGGTCTTGCCACAACTCAGCAAGGTCAGTCAGCTGCTGATTGTCTGCCATGTAGCGTCCTGCAATGACGCAATACTGGCGATTAAGCAATTCCTTTACGAGCGCAAAGCCGAGACCGTGGTCTGCGCCGGTTACGAACGCATATCGTTTCATGGAAAAGTGCCAACTCCTTCACCGGTGAACTAGTGGTTACAGGTAGTGATTGTACCCTCTTCCATTTTACTCTTTTTCCGCTAACTGCGATATATATTGATCGGACGTCGCGGAATCAATACGAATACAACCATCACTAGAAGAACGAATATGAATAAAAAGTTGGGCTACAACCTGACCATTGTTGAGCTCGCCGATGGCCTCAAAAAAGGCGGCACGCCAGTAAATATCCGTGAAAATACGATCAATATCGTGAAACGTATGGGCTGTGAGAACTCGAAAACATTTTACTTTGACAAGCTGTGCCAAATGAAAATGCCGTCTTGGACAAAAGGAAGGGTAGCGCTAGTCGGTGATGCTGGATACTGCGCCTCTACGGCTGCTGGCATGGGTGGATCACTGGCAATAGACGGGGCAGCCGCCTTGGCTGATGCTTTCCTCAAACCAGCGGCAGCTGCTCTTTTTTTATTGAAGTAACGGCAGGATTTTGTAATCATTACGCGAATTCATCAAAGGAATCCGTCGATGACACCGGCCAGCACGTTGCCAGATTGATCTTAAAGGGAGTGCGGGATATTTTTATGAGAAGAATTGCAATTGATATGGACGAAGTAATAGCTGATTTTAACTTGAAACATTTACAAGTGTTTAATCGCGATTACAATGAGAATCTTACTCTAAACGATTTGATGGGAACACATCTTAGGGATTTACGTCCTCAGTTAAAGAATGAGATTATTGCTTACTTAAATGACCCTACATTTTTTCGCGATTTAGATGTCATGAAAGATAGTCAAGAAGTAATCCAAGAATTAAGTGAACAGTTTGAAGTTTTCATCACGACAGCAGCGATGTACTTTCCAACTTCTTTTACAGCTAAGTATGAATGGCTAAAGGAACATTTTTCATTTCTGGATGAAATGAATTTTGTTTTTTGTGGAAATAAGAGTATTATTAATGCGGATTACCTGATTGACGATAATGAAGAACATTTTCAAAGGTTTAAAGGTCAAGGAATTTTGTTTACTGCACCACATAATATACATGAAACAGGATACGTTCGAGTAAACAATTGGTTAGAAGTACGGGATTATTTTTTGAAGTGATGTTGAACTAATGATTCACATCAATTTTAGATGTTAGATGATAGCAGCGTGGAACGTTTACATGCAAGCTGCCGAATTTGACGGCAGCTGTCAGGTGACAAGAACATTATCTCATTTAAAGACCAAAGGCCGCGAAAATCGCGGTTTTTTTTTGCCACTAATACATATTGGATATTGTGGTTCTGTATTTAACTTATGGCAGGCTTTAGAACTTCCTCACACCACTGAGAAAAACCGGTTGGCGTACGCTGCGAGGTACGCGACTCGTTGTTGTAAATGCCCTGATCCTGTGCTGCAGCTCGATGACCGAAACGCTATCCTGACCGTCCAAGAGTCATCGAGCAGCAGCTTGGCAGCCACAGCGGCGATATCGTTAGTGGCACAGGCGCGAGCTTGTGATCTCCGGCGTTTGGCATTACGAACATGCCCTGGCTCTTGATCGTGTAGATCTGATGGAGCAAGTTCTCCATGAAGAACGGCATGCGCAGTGATCGGTAGCTCACGCCCGTAGTTTCGATAAGGTTGTCCATCGCGAACGCTGGCGACAGTAGTCCGGCGTCCTTGCCGAAATCGCGACCTAAGCTTGAGACGCCGATTACACGCTTGACACCCTGGCTCTTGATTGCCTCACACGCCGGACGTGTGAAATTCAAGTAATGGCTCATCGGATTCTCGGCACGGGAATTCGGGGGCACCAGCCATAGCACGCAATCAGCACCTTCGAACGCCTTGGTGACGACATCAATATCGTCATGCGATCCCTGCACGATCTCGACACGCTCAAGTAAGCGTGGGGATAGACGGGATGGATCGCGTACGATCACACGGATTGCCTCCGTGCTGGCAAAGATGTTATCAAGGACCTGCCTACCGATTTGGCCGGTGGGAGTGGTGATGACGATCATGATAACCACCTCCAAGAAATAGTTTCAGTGACATGATGTCCTCCAAATCGTACTTTTGCTATTGCTATCACACTTATCATCCTTTCTATAAGTCAAAATCCTACAAGTGTTGTTTACACAACGAATTTCTGTATACTACACTGTATAGTGCATGGTAAGCGATATGAGCGGACAGAACAATCAGCACAAAGCTATTATCGTGGTGTAACCGACATCTGCGCGTTATTGTCGGTTTGTCTGTGTAAATGGAGGAGAGAAGTGAATCATGCTGATAAACACAAACGATCCCCGCGTGAAACGAACGCGCCAGTTAATGATGCAGTCCTTCATGGATTTGCTGCTAGAAAGAAAGAATATCTACTCCATTTCAGTTCAAGACATTGCTGCTCGGGCGACTGTTAATCGGACCACATTTTATGCACACTTTGCAGATAAATTTGCTTTTCTTGAGTGTTGGATGAGGGAGAAGTTTCAGAGAAAATTGAAAGAGGAGCTACCGGATGCCTCAATTGCGAACATGAGTGGTTTAAGAACCCTCATCCTATCCGTATTCGATTTTGTTGCCCGTACTCGCCTGTACATGAAGTCAGAAGAAGACCGTCAATTTGAACCGCTATTTGAAGTCGCGATGCAACAAGAGCTTTATCAGCTGTTGTTCGAATGGCTGAATAAAGAGTCCAATTCGATCTCGCAAGAGATTGTGGAAGCCACATCCCTCGTCACAAGTTGGGGCATATTTGGGTCTGCTGTGCAGTGGAGCCGAAACCCTGAGAATCGCTCAGCGGAAGCGATGGTGCAAGACGTTTTGGTAGTTGTGGCAGCGAGTTTGGCACCTGTATTGCAATAACATTATCGGTAGTAGACACTTTCAGAAAAGGGGATGTCAACCATAAAAATACTCTTTATATGCAGCAGAAACAAATGGAGAAGCCCAACGGCCGAAAAAATATTTCATAAATGGAATGGTTATGATGTGAGATCTGCTGGAACAGATCATCATTAAATGAAAAGCCGATCTGGAACCTAGATATACCTGACGATTATGAGTACATGGATGAAGAGCTCATTGAAATACTAAAAGCAAGGGTTGCGGAATATATAGATGTCCCAGGCTAACAGGCATAAAAGCTAATGAAGTTGGCAGTATTTATCCACTTTTCTGCATCAAAAAATATTTTCACATACATAAAACTCAATTTAAAAAATTTTTAGATAAATTTCAGAAGCTTTTTTATCGATTATGGGATATACTTGTGAATAGTCCGCTTTGTGCGGCATTATGTTTTTAAACTTTGGAGGTTTTTAGTTAATGGAAACAGGTACAGTGAAATGGTTTAATGCAGAAAAAGGTTTTGGCTTCATTCAAAGAGAAAACGGTGACGATGTATTCGTTCATTTCTCTGCTATTCAAGGCGACGGTTACAAATCTTTGGACGAAGGCCAACGCGTTGAATTCAATGTAGTTAAAGGCCAACGCGGTCCACAAGCTGAAAACGTTGTAAAAGTGTAATTTGTAAGCCTGCTTCCTGACTTTGTGTCAGGAACAGGCTTTTTATTATGAATTGCCCGAGAAGTCGGGTCGCGATAGTTAGCGAATGTAATAAAGAGTCGATCTAGAAGGCTAAGCGCCTTCTAGCCGACTCTTTTTTCGTCCGAACCAAGATGTCGGTGTATGTAGTCATGCTTATGCATCCATAATTTTCTTGATTATAGGTGGTATGAATAACGTATGTTCGAAAAAAAATAGTGGTGAACCCACTTAACATAGAGTAAACTCCATATTCAGGACCTCATGTAGAGATTACGTTCAGAAGAGGAGATGGCAGGATGATACTGCATATCGTTAAGAAATCAGAATGGGAAGAGGCACAGAAGAACGGTGTTTACGCGCCCTCCAGTTTAGAGACGGACAAATTTATTCATTGCTCCACCAGCGATCAAGTCATTGATGTTGCAAACGACTTTTATAAAGGTTCCAAGGACTTGTTGCTTCTTTGTATTGATGAGAATAAGGTTAGCCCAAAAATCGTATATGAGGATTTATATAACACAGGGAAGTTATTTCCACACATCTATGGTGCTTTAGAGATTGACTCTGTAGATCAAGTCATTAAATTCGAACCTAACAGCGATGGACTCTTTAGTTTTCCAATTGGGATATCCACGTAGATGGCACTCAAAACCAAGTTTAGCGACGAGGAACTTATACATATTCTTTCACACTACGAGCTAGGTGAATTCATTCATTCAGAACCATGTGCGGGCGGGACCGTGCAAACCAATATCGTTCTCTACACAACCAAAGGGCGGTATGTGTTCAGATATTATGAAAATCGCAAGGAAGGCTCCGTCTTATTCGAGGTGAGCCTCTTAAGCTACTTGAAGGATCAACAATATCCTTGTCCGGCACCCATATGTAAAAAGGATGGTGGCTATATCGGCGTTCATCAGCTGAAGTCTTTTGTTCTATTCGAATTTATGGACGGTCAACATATAAGTAATCCGACGATGAACCAGCGGAAGCAACTCATTCAAAAAGCAGCAGAACTGCACAACCTTACTCAGCATTACGTCCCAGTAAATAGGGAAGATCGATTAAATTACAGTATGGATCTCTGCCGTGATCTTGCCCATCAAGCTTCCCACAGGATTAACACGACTGAAGCAACGGAGAAGTTCTCCTGGCTTGAGAAGGAATTGCTTCAACTTCAGCTCCCTCAGTCACTTCCGAGCGGGATCTGTCACGCGGATTTCCACTTTTCAAATGTTCTCTATCTTAATGATGAGTTCCATGCATTGCTCGACTTTGACGATGCCAACCACACGTATCTTCTATATGATCTCGTTGGCTTGATCGAGTCCTCGGCATGGCGTCACGATCATGACAACATCCTCGATTTTGCGAAAGCTAGACAGGTTCTCTCCGAATATTCGAAATACAGGGCGTTGCATAGCTTGGAAGAAATGCATCTGTTTGATGTATACAAGCTGAGCATCTTAATGGATTGTGTTTGGTATTTTGATCGAGGACATGTGCAGGATTTTTATGAGAAACGAAAAATCGACTTTATAAATGCGATTGGGAGAGAACAATTTAATCATCAGCTGTTTGGATCACTTTCATCGCATTAACTTTAACCGCGCTATGCGCGGTTTTTTTGTTATGGATGCATAATTGTCGCCGGAAGGAGGGTTTTTGCTGAAGATGGCAGAATTTTATAAAGAAATCTATCATTTTGTCATACAGGAAAAATGAGCTTCTTCTATAATTTTGAATTATGAAGGGGGACGAAAGTAATGAAAAATGGCTCAGCTGCATATAAGCTTCCTCTTCAACAGTTACGCCTGCTCATGCTTCAACCCATTCGAATTGGCGGTCTGACGATTACTTTGCTAGATGCATTGTCGGCTGATCATGACGAAGACTGGTCGTATCCGTCACATCGGCATCCCTGGTATGAGTTTAATTATGTTTCTGATGGAGGGCTGTTTACGACGATAGCTGGGGACGAATTCCGAATTGAAGCGGGACAGTCCTACCTCATTCCGCCAGGCATCGTACACTCGCATCGACATCGACAAGGGGAGAGTGACGAGGGGTTCTGCCTTCGATGGCAAATCGTAGATGAGGCCCATGATGATTTAGGAACGGGTACTGCCGAAGAAAAGGAATTTCTACAATGCTTCGCACAAATACGCCCTTACGCGTTAAAACCCGAAACGGCCGCTCCTCTGCTGGCGCTTCGTTCAGAGATGAGCGTGCTCGCACTGCGATCCGCTTTCGCGAGTTGGATAACCGGGCTGTTTGAGGACTGGCGCGCGAATACACAAATTCCTTTATTGCAGTCTCACGATCACAGCGACGTGATTGTCAGGCAAACCCTGCTGTACTTGAATGCCTATTATGCGACCGAACTGCGAGTACAGGATATCGCCAGTAGCCTGCACGTTAGCTACCGGACGTTAGCGCGGCTATTCAAACAACGAACTGGCGTAACGGTCATCGAGAAGTTGAACGATATTCGCATCAAGCAGGCGAAGAAGCTGTTGATCGAAACACAGCTGACATTGAAGCAAATTGCGCTTGCCGTTGGATTGAAAAATGAGTTCTATTTCTCCACTTTATTTCGTCAGGTAGCGATGGTGACTCCGTCTTCATTTCGAGAGTTGCATAAGCCCTGGTCTGAACGATTGTTTGTTACTTGAATCATTTAATCGAGAAGGGTGAGGTTCAATTATGACGCAAATCGGGAAAATTCATTTGATTGGTAATGCCCACTTAGACCCCGTATGGCTATGGCAGTGGCAGGAAGGCTATGGTGAAATTAAAGCGACGTTCCGTTCTGCGCTTGATCGTTTAAAGGAGTATCCGGAATTCGTCTTCACCCGCTCCTGTGCAGCCTATTATGCTTGGATTGAAGAAAATGCGCCAGACATGTTCGAAGAGATCAAGGTGCGCGTCGCAGAAGGTCGCTGGATCATCGTAGGCGGTTGGTGGATTCAGCCTGACTGCAACTTGCCTTCTGGGGAATCATTCGCGCGGCATGGACTATATGGTCAGCGCTATTTTCAAGAGAAATTCGGTGTGATGGCGAAGGTAGGATACAATGTCGATTCCTTCGGTCATAACGGCATGCTGCCACAGCTTTTGAAGAAAAGCGGAATGGATTATTACGTCTTCATGCGTCCTGAGAAGCATGAGAAGGAACTGGACCAAAATTTATTCTGGTGGGAATCAGAGGATGGCAGCCGTGTCCTCACATTCCGTCTCTCCGATAACTATTCGACAAGCTGGGGCACACCGTTTGAGGATAAAGTGTTGAACCATGGATTAATGGCGGATGCTGACGGCCATGCACATATGACTTTCTACGGAGTTGGGAATCACGGCGGAGGACCAACAATCGGAAATCTGGAGGTCATCCAAGGACTACAGGAAAAGTTCGGTAAGGACCGGCTTGTAATCAGCACACCAAATCATTATTTTGCCGAGATAGAATCGACTCAGCCTGAGCTGCCTGTACTGAAGGATGAACTGCAGATGCACGCAGTAGGCTGCTATTCCACGCATTCAGAATCGAAGGAAAACAATCGCCGTGCAGAGCATCGTCTCCTAAACGCTGAGAAGTTTTCATCGACCGCAAATGTGCTGCTTGGGCTAAAGTACCCGAATGAGCAATTGAAAGTCGCTTGGGAAAATGTGTTGTTCAACCAGTTCCACGATATTATGGGCGGCTGCAGCATACGGGAAGCGTTCCAGGATGCTCGTGAATCGTATGGAGAAGCGTTACATATTGCGGCAAAAGCATTGAACGCTGCGACGCAGCGCATCTCTTGGTCGATTGATACGATGAAGCCGGAAGTGCGCACACTTAGTAAGGATAAGAACTGGATGTCGTGGGAGCAGGGCGATCTCGGCACGCCGTTCGTCGTCTTTAACCCGCTGTCTTGGGAAGTAGAGGTGCCGGTTCACGCTAACCGTAAGATGTCGGCTGTTTCAGATGAGTTAGGGAACCCTGTACCGATGCAAACGGTTCGCGCTTCAAGAACGAACGGACAAGACAATTGGGATACGCTCTTCATCGCACGAGTTCCTGCAATGGGCTATCGCGTTTACTGGTGCTACCTAACGAACGAGTCACTATCTGGTTCGGTGGACAACCCTGTCATCGCAGAAGGGCATGTGCTGGAAAATGAATTCCTTCGTGTCGAATTTAATGCGAATTCAGGTACAATCAAGCGGTTAGTAGACAAACGGACAAATACAGAAGTGCTGGACGGTCCAGGTGCAGTTCCTGTTGTAATAGACGAGTATCATAGCGATACGTGGGGACATGGCTTGCATAGCTACCGTGAGCTAATCGGCTATTTCTCAGATGCCGAGGTGAAGGTGCTTGAACGCGGACCATTGCGTGGTATCATTCGCGTTACGAGCCGGTATAACGGCTCCACTTTGCGTCAAGACTTCACTCTGCATCACCATGCCGCTGAAGTTCAAGTTAACGTGCAGCTCGACTGGAGGGAGAAGCACAAGATGCTGAAGCTCTCGTTCCCAGTCGCAGTCGAGCAACCGGAATCGGTATCGGAAATTCCATATGGTTTCATTCGCCGTGAGACAAGCGGCAAGGAAGTGCCGGGGCAGCAATGGTTCGATGTGTACGGGCAGGCGCGGGGGACAGGCGAATTGCGCGGTCTAGCTATTCTTAACACGGGCAAGTACGCATACGACGTTATGGGGTCTGAAGCGCGTTTGACGGTGGTCCGCAGTCCGATCTTCGCCGATCACTACGGGGAACGTGACGATCAGGTGGAATATATGGATCAGGGCATACAGCAATTTAGTTATGCGCTTGTCCCACACAGTGGCTCCTGGCAGGAGAGCGGCATTGTGCGCAAAGGCTATGAACTGAATGTACAGCCGATCGGCGTATGGGAAACTTACCATGAAGGCCCACTGTCTCAGCTTATGGAAGGCATTCAAATCGCTTCGGTTCAAGTGGTGGCAACTGTGTTCAAACAAGCTGAAGACGGTGACGGATGGATTCTGCGCTGTTACGAAACTTCGGGTTCTTCGGTTGAGACAGAAATCGTTGTTCCGTTGTTAAACCGTTCTTGGCATGCAAGCTTTGGCAAATGTGAAATCAAGACTTTCTTCATTCCAAGCAACTCTGCCCATCCTGTGCAGGAAGTGAACTTGATCGAGTATCAATAAGCCGATCATAACGGGAGATAGAGATTATTAAAGATTTTTTATTCTGTTTGTCGATTTTGCTTTTTCCTGTTCGTTGTATTGATATGGAGACCGATTATGGATGGTCATCTAGAGAATGAACTTGTCTCAACAATGAGGAGGAAGATGTATGTTATTTATGTTGATCGTTAAAGCTTCAACGAATCCTGAAGGACCGAGTCCTGAGCTCCATGAAGCCATGTCGAGGTACAATGAGGAATTGGTTGAGGCAGGAGTACGGGTTATGGCGAAAGGACTTCATCCAAGTTCAAATGGGATTCGCATTTCGTTCCCAAATCCAGGGGAAAAGCCGGTCGTTACAGATGGCCCATTTACAGAATCGAAGGAATTGATTGCCGGGTTTATTCTGATTGATGTAAATTCGAGGGAAGAAGCCATTGAATGGGCCATGCGGATGCCGGACCCTCAAGGACGTGGAGAAGGTCAGATTGAATTGCGTCAAGTATATGACCAGCGCCCAAGTTAGAATCAATCCTGAGTATCCCACTCACTGTCAATAGCCGCGTATATCGCGGCTTTTTTGTATGTTGGAAATAAAATTCTTCGACACCGATATGTAACTTTTGGTGAGCGTTCTGGGGTATTCAACCACACGGATATGATAGGGGGGCATATAGTAGTAAGCAAACGCGGAAAGGGATGAAACTTGCTCATGGAAATCATGCATACGATGCCATTTTTTATCCGTTCCGATAATAAGGATCAAGACTTGAAGTTAATGAAGGCATGTTTCGAAAGCCTGAGTTATACGAATGACACCAATGTTGTCATATATAATCAGGGATGTATGATGGAGCATGAAATTGAAAAGCTGCTAGAACCCTAGACGATAGCTTGCTTATTGGATACTCCTATTATATGGGTACTATATGCAACTGGCGTCCAAAGTGTATGCCGACATCATGGGTCTATCATGCGACATTGGCACAGCGAATGACTCTTGGAGATCGGCAAGAAGATTTCCAGAAAAATTTGAATGGCTTGTTTCAACAATATGGCGCTTACGGATTGAAGGAGTTAGCTCGGTTACACGGAGAAACGTCAACGGGACATTTTCAATCTTATTTCAATAGTCTGGTGCAGGATAGGTAACGTAGTGCGCGGATACGTTAATCAAACTTCAGATACTGCGGTAAAATTAACACTTTCTGGACCGACTCTTGTTACACCTACAAGTGATGCTTGAATAAATACGGTGTATGCAACATTAGCAGTATTAGGGGCATTGAAATCCGATCCTGAGAAGGAAATGACTTGCGGTCCGAGCAGATTAATATTTAAGTTTCTTGAAGCAGAGAAGACGCTGACACCTGAAGTTGTTAAGCCTCTAATCACAGTGATTAGAATGTTGGTAGCGGGTTGTTGAGGGCCAACTTGGAGTACAACTGTTCCTGAGAAAGAAACAGTTGTAAAATTCGCAGCTCCAGTGGATAAATTAAGTGTTTGTTGCGCAATAATTTGTGGGAGTGATATCAATATGATCGGTATTGAGATGGAGTTCGCATAGCTGGCATTTTGTGAAGTTTTCGAATCTAATAATCTCGTCAATACTCTATCACCTGCCTTAAGTACCTTTACTAAAACATATGCGACCTGGATTACATGTGGTTGGACCGAACGGGAATTAGAAGAAAGAGCATTCGAAGTATAGTCTCTGGTTACATATTAGAGTTAATAGAGAGCAATTATTCAGTAAATGTAACACGATTGAAATGCTATCTTCATCTCCCCTTAATGAAGTGCGTCTATAATAAAACTCAACCCCCTATTAATATAACTTAGACCCACGGCCCGTTGCTGTGGGTCTCTTTTTTTGTTGAGGTAACTGGCAGATATAGCTCAACGAAACTCGGTTTATCGCGTATGGTACAATAAGGGAAGATACTACCATGGTGAGGTGTATGGAGTGAATACGATTCTATACGGGGAATCTTTTTTTCGTCCCGGGGAGCTTTTCAGTATTGTTCGTCATGCAGAAGTAGACCGGGATCACAGGTATTATCATTCTCATGATTTTCTTGAGATTTGTTATGTATATAGTGGCTCCGGGTTTCATCGGATCGGGGAGATGGAATACCAGGTAGGTCGCGGCGATGTTTTTATCATCAATGACGGAAATAAGCATGCTTTCTATCGGGGCGAAACGGACGATGAATTAATTACTTATAATCTACTTTTTAAACCGGGATTTATTGATGATAGGTTGCTGCCCTTCGACGACTTTTCCAGCCTTTCTTTGTCTTACTTATTCGAGGGCTTATGGGAGGATGAATCGCAGATGGTCGGATTACGGCTTTCTATGGGGAACCTGAACGAAATCGATCCTCTTCTAGATGATATGATTCAAGAGTACAAGAACGCTCTTTCGGGATATCAGGCTATTCTACGATCGCATTTGATTCGATTTATCGTCAACATTATGCGCGTGCTTCACTTGAAAGGGGAGGAGCTGGAGAATCCTCACCCTCGCCGCAGCTTGTCCATGATTGAATCCGCAGTTAGGCATCTTCAAGCTAACTATGCGAAATCAATCGATATCGAGGAGTTGGCTCGCAAATCTTTCTTTAGTAAAAACTATTTTGCGCGGTTGTTTAAAGAGACGACGGGCATTACCGTCTATCAGTACGGCCAGCAGATGCGGATCGAAGAAGCCAGCAGGCTGATCCGGAATACGGACAAGTCACTTGGAGAAATCGCTCGAGAGGTAGGCTATGCCGATTATAAAACCTTTTTCTCGGCTTTCCGCAAGTTGAAAGAGGTATCCCCGCAGGTTTATCGGGACCTCAATCCCACTTGATCGTAATTCCGTTATAGGAATTACGCTCAGGAGTAAATAGTTGATTATAAACATGTTCCGCTTCGCTCCAATGAAGCTCATGCGATATGAGCGCTCTCATGTTCAGCTTTCCTTCTTCGATCCAACGGATTACGCTTTCTCTTACCGGTCTATCGCCAATAAAACAGGGAAAGACGGCGCTTAACTGTTTTTCGTGCGGTGTTTGGAAATGAAAGCTCGCCCGATCCGGATACCATCCGAGGAAGACAAAGGTTCCTTTCCTGCGGCAAGCGGACATAGCGTCATCCAACAGCGTTGTAAAGCCTGTCGACTCTGCAACCACATCAACACCTTCAGGAAATTGCTGGAGTATCGCGTTTAGCGCATTTTCCTCCGTAGAGTTAATCACCCAGTCGGCACAATTCGCCCGAGAGCGTATCAGACGATCTTCCGAAATATCCGAAGCGATTACATACGCGCCACGAAGCTTCGCGATCATAGATGCGCATTGTCCGACCAGCCCTTGTCCTACAACATAGGCAATATCGCCGGTTTGCAGATTTGCCAGATTCCACGCGTTTGCGGCAACGCTTGGCTGTACGAACATGGAGCATGTCTGCATGGAGTCCGCACTAGACAACTTATGGACGAGATCGATTGGAGCTTTGACATATTCCGAGTGGGCTCCGGAACAGAAGACGGCAACCGGGTCGCCGAGCTTAACCTTGCTTTCCGCTCCGGGACCGATTGCAACGACCTTCCCAGTTGCTTGGTAACCGTTTACGAAGGGTACCGAACCATAATCGTTTCGTTTCCCTTCCGCAATCCACATCTCCGTACCGATACTGACGCTGGAGTAGGCGGTTTTAATAACGATCGAGTTGGCGTCGGCAACCGGTATTGGTAACGAAATCAACTCTGCCTTCTTTCCAAGGATGGTAACCGCAAGAGCATTCATCATTTGATTGGACACAAGATCACACCCCTTTATGAAGTAGGCTTTCGCTTCCATTGTAAGGATGATCTCTTCTAGTTGCGATGGCGAAAATAACGGGTATGTTGGCGAAAATAATCTTGATGGGTATGATATTCAGAACAAAACGATGGCAGCCGATCACAGGATCAGCTGCCATTTTATCGAAGTAAGGGTCAATATAAAACAGAAAAAACCGGCATAATGATATGCCGGTTAAAAACGCTTCCTAAAATTGCCATAGATAAATAATAGTCTATATAAAATTTCAACATAAGTCTATTTCTTTTTTCACATAGATTGTATTGTAATCATGCGACCGCGGCGCAAATTTATTTTTGCACAGAAGGAGATATCCGAATGGACGATTACTATTGGGACAATAAAATTGAATATTTAAGCAAAACTAGATGGTTGAATTACAATGATGATTATTTGAATTTCCTTCTAAGAAGCGTTTGGAACATTTCATCCCCTGTTCGGATCATCGATTTCGGTTGTGGCTATGGATATTTAGGGACCAAGCTAATGCCGCTGCTCCCAGAGGGGTCCACGTATACGGGTGTAGATGCTGGTCGCAAGTTAATTGATTATGCACAAGAAACATTTCAAAACGCTCCATTTCAAACAGAATTTATCCTTGGTGATATTCAGGAAATGGACTTTGATCCAAAGTACGATGTTGTCGTTTGCCACGCCTTTTTATTGCATGTGGAAAATCCGAAGGAAATTTTGCGAAAAATGATAAATTGTTTAGTGGATCAAGGCAGGATCATATGCTTTGAACCTCATTGGATCTCAAGCATGGCGAGCTACTATCTTGACGGCCACTATCCATCAGATGTAGTTCAACTAGGGTTCCTCCAGGAGTTATTTGAAAGAGATGCACAGCGGAGTGGGAAAGACGGTAATGTAGGGATAAAGCTGCCCATTTATTTAAGTCAGCTAGGGGTTAGGCAAATTGAATGCAGAGTCAGTGATAGGGTGAATTTTTTAAATCCTAAATCTGATTCTGAAGAAAACGGAGCATTATACAATTCTTTAAAGGAGGGCGGCTTTGGGGCTGATCCGGGGGAAGAAGAATCGTTTATTACAAATTTGCAGAACCGTGGCGCTAGCTTTGAAGAAGGTCAGAAAGAGTACAGGCTGGAGTCGTTCTTGTCACAAGCTTTTAACAAAGACGTCTTCCTCACCTATGCCCCAAATATGAAGATAACTACTGGAATCGTTGAACGATAGGGAGTAGCCATTTAATTGTGCTAACGGGTACATGAGCTGAACGAACAAGGAGCAGTTTGCCAGCGGCAGCTTCACCTTGTTACATTGAAGTAACAGGCAGTTCAGCTGAGTGATTCGTGATAAAATATCGTTGAAGTAATATGCAAATGTAACAGTCAAAACTCATATCTCGATTAGCGGGTTTCTTGCATAAATAACCGTTATATTATGGATGAAGGGAGGTTATGGGATGAATACGATGAAGCAGCTGAATGACGCGATGCAGTATATCGAAGAGCACTTATGCGATGAAATGAATTTTGAACACGTATCGAGAATCGCATGCTGCTCCGAATATCATTTTAGACGGATATTTTCGTACGTTTCAGGTATGTCATTGAGTGAATACATCCGCAAAAGAAAATTGTCGTATGCAGCAAGCATCCTACAAGCTGGTAATGAAAAAATCATTGATATCGCATTCAGACTTGGTTATGAATCACCCGATGCTTTCAGTAAGGCATTTCAAGCCATGCATGGTATTAGTCCATCACACGCACGGAAAGATGCTGTTATCCTTAAAACATTCCCTCCTTTAACCTTCCAACTAACACTAAAAGGAGGATATGAAATGAATTACAGAATCGTTGAAAAAGGTGAGTTTTATATGATGGGTGCCCGGGGGAGAATTCCTTTGATTTACAACGGTCCGAACCCTCATACCGCAAATGTATGGAAAAAGTTGAAGCAGGAAGATTTGCTGGTATTAACGGAATACACCAAGATTGAGCCGAGAGGCATACTCAATGCATATTCAAATTACGATGACAAGCAAGTTGAGGGGACCGAACTGGATTTAGTTGTAGGCATCGCGATGGAAGAACCAATGCCCGACCGTTTTAAAACAAGATTTGATGTATTGCCAGTTGAAGCTTCTACGTGGGTTGTATTTACAACGATCGAGAAACGACCCTATGAAACACAGGATACATGGGGCCGAATTTATTCGGAATGGTTTCCCACATCCGGATATGAAATGACAGATGGACCAGAAATACTTTGGTATGAAAGTTTTGATTTCAGTAAGCCGGATTTCAAAACTGAAATTTGGATTCCAATCAAAAAAATACTTGGCGAAAGTAAATGACTATAGCGCGCGAAATAGATTTATTTAGAGACAGTAGCCGGTCAAATAACCGGCTGCTGTATTTTGGATTGATCAAGAGGGGGATTACTGAATGTTACCTTTATCATTTACAACCGAAGAGGCGATCGAATTTGCTGAGCACGGCTGCATCGAAGAGTGGGTACACCTTTTTCTGAAGACGGCGGGAGGTAACGAGCCATTTTCTGAAGGGCTTAAGCTTCAGCCTAGATATTGGACGGGGCCAGTGCGTTTACCGCTTCAAGAGCTTATCCGGTGCTGCGGCCCGGAAGCGGAGATGGAATATTGCGTCTCGCAGGGCAGCTGGGACATGCATGTAGCAGAGCTGATGGAGCTCTATCGCAAAGGCTGGTCATATCCGCCGTTGATCGTTCAACTTGTGGACGGGCATCTTTCGATTCGGGATGGCAATCATCGTCACGAAGCCATGCAGCGTCTAGATTTCGCGGATTGCTGGGTCATTCTATGGGACAGTGAAAGCAAGGAGAACCTAGATCAGTATGTGAGCGTTAGTCAAGGTAGAAACAGGAGGGCATAAATGAATATTGAAGTCGAATTAGCCACTCACTCTTTAATCGGTTCGCCGGTACATGGGAAGTAAGGCAAACAGTCGGTAACCAGCCTGCTTACACTTTCTGGAAACGAGTCATTGCAGAATATAAAAAGAACAACGACTATCAAGAGAAATTGCTACATAATGAAAACTGGAATGGTCCTGTCTTTGTCTTCGAGTCGAGCAAAGATTGAACTACGACGGGGATGATTCATTTGATTTGGAGGGGCAAGAAGTGTACGGAGTAGTTGCTCATTTTGACCAGAATATCCATTCATACGAACGTTTTAGGTAAGTAAATCGTACGTTATTCCAATTTGGCAGGATAGCTCAATCATTTCGCGAATACAACCTTGGTAGTGAAATGCAAGAAAACCAGATTCACGAAAAGAGGTGCTTTCGTTGTTGCAAACGGTTACAGGTCAAATTACTGCGCTGGAAGCTGGACGAATATTAGAACATGAGCATGTGCTCGTTGGGTTTGTGGAAGACGGCAAGCTTACACCGGATATGTATGACCGTGACGAGGTGGTCACGTCCATCCTTCCGTTTTTGTTGAAGTTGAAGGAAGCCGGATGCAGCACGATGGTGGACTGTGCACCGGAGTATTTAGGACGGGACCCTTACATTTTGCGGCGGTTGTCAGAACTGTCTGGAGTCCATCTAATTACGAACACCGGATTTTACAAGAAGCCGTATCTGCCTTCTTTCGTGTATGAGATTTCAGAAAGAGACCTAGCCGATATATGGATTCGTGAAGCAAGGGACGGCATTGGAGAGAGCGGGGTGTACCCGGGTTATATCAAAATCGCGCTTAATGACGGAGCAGCAATCGACGATATGCAATTGAAAATCCTCCGTGCAGCTATGCGAACCTCACTGGAAACCGGCCTGCAGATTCAATGTCATACGATAGGCTCTGAAGTCGCCATGCACGCCTACGAGATTATGAAACTAGCGCAGTTCGAACAGGATCGATTCATTTGGGTGCATGCGCAAACATTCAAAGTCACTGATGTCTACAAGCGGCTTGCGGAGGCCGGAGGTTGGATCTCAATCGACTCCATTCTGCCGGGGACGTATGAGGAGCATGTGGATCTGCTAGGTCAATTACTAGACAGCGGCGTCGGTGACCGAGTGCTGTTGTCTCAGGATACCGGTTGGTATAATGTAGGACAGGACAAAGGCGGCAATATGCGTCCTTATCATCACTTATTTACTGACTTTTTCCCTGCAGCAGTGGCTGGGAGGCTCGATCCACAGTGGCTTGAGGAATGCGTTACTAGCCATGCCTTTCAGGCTATGAGTAGGCGATCCTAGCAACAAATACCAGATCGTACTAACGTTTGGTAGAGGCACGCGGAGCATTACCATTCAAAACCATCGCCTTAATAAGACGATGGTTTTGTGATTTATATGAAAACCCAGTATCAGCCGAGCTCATTAACAGCTCGCGAATGGCGAGCCGCCTGCTTGCTTCTGCTGTAAAAGACGAGAACGCTGAGTACGCTGAGCAAAGTCATGGCTGCGCCAGTAAAGAGCGCCGGCACAATGTGGTCACCGAAGTCGGCTGGTGACTGGATAACAGCGCCGGATTGGAAGACGAGACCACCGATGGCGATGCCGAACACACCTCCGAGCTCGCGCATCGCGTTGTTAACACCGCTTGCCTCACCTGCGGCTGATTCTGGTACCGAGGAGAGGACGCCATGCGAGAGCGGGGTGAAGCTCAGTCCCATGCCGGTTCCGGCCATTATCATGAACGGAACCATGTAGCCAAACGGAAAATCGACGCCTAGATCGAGAATTTGCAGCCCGAATCCGAGCAGTGCGCCTCCTTGGAGCAGTAAACCAGTCAGCAGAACGGTGCGGGTGCCGAGCTTCCCAACCGCCAGACCTGCAAGTGGCGCGGCCAGCATGGTACAGCCGGTCCATACCATCTCTCGTACGCCGGCTTCCAGCGCGGAATTGCCTTGCGCTTGCTGAAGAAATAGCGTGAGCAGGAAGATGGCGCAGAAGATGCCGGCATTCATCCAGAAGCTAGCCAGAACGAGGCCGGTGTATTTGGAACGGCGGAAGAGCTCAAAGCGGATCAGAGGATATTTGCGGGTGCGTTCCCACAGAAAGAATAGTGCTAGCAGCGCCGCGCCGCCGACAAGATAGGAGAGGACGAGTGCGGATTCCCAACCGTCGTTATTGCCGCGTTCGAGTCCGAAAACGATACCGAACAGACCAGCTCCAAGGATTAAAATGCTGGGCACATTGACCGGTTTGCGTTCGCCACGTGCTTCAGGCAGCCAGCGCATGCCAAGTAAGAAGGCCAGGACACCAACGGGAACGTTGACCCAGAATATGAGCTGCCAAGGAGCGCCGTTGACGATCAGACCACCGACAAGCGGCCCGACGGACAAGCCGAGTCCTGAAATGCCAGACCAAATTCCGAGTGCGACCGCTCTTTTTTCCGGAGGAAATGCGGAATTGACGAGCGTCAGACTAAGTGGAACGACCGCAGCGCCACCGATGCCTTGGAGTGCACGGGATAGTATAAGCTGAATTGAGCTTTCGCTAATACCGGAGAGAGCGGAGCCGAACGTGAACAGCACAATGCCGGTCAGGAACATCCGCTTGCGGCCAAAACGTTCACCAAGGACACTGAAAGGGATAAGCAAGACGGAGAACGCGAGAGTGTAAGCGTTCATGAACCATTCCAGGTCGGAGATACTGGCTTGAAATGATTTTTGAATCGCGGGCAGCGCGACACCGATGACGAGATTGTCGAGCATTGCCATGAATAGCGCAGCACAGGTGATGGTGAGCAGTTTGACACGTGAGGATGTAAACAATGATATCACTCCTTTTGTTATTTATTAATAAATAAATAATTAGCTGTAAAAGCTTAATTATTTATCAATAAATAAATTCTTCGCCGAACAATACGCAGCGGGATCGTTTGACACAAAGTCATGGAAAAAAGTCCGCTGCGCGTCATTACTTCACTCAAACAGTGTCGTTCCGTTGATGTTCGTGATTCTCTGGATCATTCTCCCGCCATCGACACAGATACGGTAGGTCAAGCGTTTCCGACATTGCAATCAGGAGACCGAAGCTGATGAAGTTGCTCGCTTTTTGCTTAGGCTCAGCAAGTCCGGCTTGCGTGAACCGGTTCAAGACGCGATCGTAGACCATCTCCATTTGACTGCGTGTATGGATACGAATCGCAGGCTCGGGAGTCGTATATGCCATCATAATCAATAGGATCTCATCCCGGTGATCGGCTAGCAAATCGATAAATGCTTTGCCCATTGTTTCCTGCAGCATATCTGGCGGCGCCTGAACGGAGCTGAACGCATACAGAATGCGCTGATAGGCGCGCTCTAAGACAGCTAGATACAACGATTCTTTCGTCTTGAAAAAATGAAATACGTAAGGTTGGGTAACGCCAACGGCCTCTGCGACTTTAGCAGTCGTCGTCTTGTAATAGCCGTTCTCTGCAAAGAGAGTTGCAGCAGCATCAAGGATCTGTTCTTTGCGGTTTAGGGAAGCGTCTTCTTTGGATGTCATTTCGAATGTGCCACCTTAAGCGTTATTTATTGACTAATAAATTAATAACATATGGTACAAGTGTCTGTCAACGACCTTACGAACAATTAGGCAAGTGGGAGGATTTCAAAGAGGATTTGCATAATATTACTAGTTATGGTATATAAGGCACTTGAGACGAAAGGAATAAAAGTCGAGTACGTTCTAATGGACAACGAAGGAAATTTCTATTGCAATACCCCAATACGGGATGTTAAATTTTGGGTAATTGGGATTGTAATGAAGTTTAAATATCGCACTTGTACAGGTAGTAGCTAAAGGAGGAGTTTATGACTTATAACGAGGTTGTTAATATCGCTGATGCTTATTTAATTCCATTGATATCTGAGCTGTACGGGTTGGAAGGCTATCTAACCAAGCCTATTAAGGCACATTCCGGAGGGCGGAATGTCGTTTATACCTGTGAGAAAGAAGGCGCCGACGTAAAAATACTCAGAATCTCCTTCTTAAATGACAGGAGCCGGGAAGATTTTCTGGGCGAAGTTGAGTATATCAGGTATTTGTTCGAGCATGGCGGAAGTGTCTCCGATGTAGTCAGTTCCCAGAAGGGGAATCTGCTGGAAGAGATCACCCATAATAATCATACCTATTTTATCTGCTTGTTTGATAAGGCTAAGGGTAAAATGCTCGTGGAAAATAGTTACCGGTACCGCGAAGGCGCTCCAATTAATGAATATTATTATAATTGCGGTAAAGCCCTGGGGAAAATACACCAATTATCACAAGAATATCGTCCTGGCTCGCGTCGGTATAGCTTCTTTGAAAAATCAATGCTGAATTTATCGATAAACTGCTTCCCGGTTCGTTAACTCTGCTGAGGGAGAAGCTGTTTGAGCTCCTTCACACCTTAGAAGGATTGGACAGGAACTGTGCTTCTTTCGGTGTGGTTCATTTTGATTACAACGATGGGAATTATTCGATAGATTTTGATACCGGACAAATAACCGTATATGATTTCGATAATTGTTGTTACTGTTGGTATATGTTTGACTTGGCGAGCCTCTGGACACTAGGAATGGGCTGGATACAGTTCGAACCAGACGCCGGTAAACGTAAAAGATTCATGGATGATTACTTTGAAACAGCCCTCGCAGGATACAAATCCGAGACCGAGATCGACAATTCGATGTTGGAAATGTTGCCAATATTTATCTAAGTAAACCTCATGGAAAATATTGTTGATGCATTCGAGGTCATGCGTAACAACGGCGAAGTGCCGGATTGTGATGAGGAGTTGTCATATCGTATCCGATGTCTGGAATACGATATCCCGTATATGGGGTTTTTCCATGATATTTACTCGTGTGAAGAACCCTTTGAGGTTGAAAAAAGAAATATTTAGCTGACTTCAAGGTAGCAGATAATAACAGTACTCATGGACAGCCGCGTTTATCGCGGTTTTTTTGCGTCGACTACATTCGACAAATTTATGGAAAGTAGTTCTTTTTGCTCAATTAACATAACATGATATACCATTTATATATAGTATTATGGATATAATTGTCTCTGTTATATTGACATAATATTAATATATTCTATATGATTAGGTGACTGAAGCCGATTGTATGTCCGTATGCGAATTGGCTTTTAGTGTAGTCAAATATAGAGGAGGACTGTAATTGACCAGTAAAATCAAGATACCTAAGCTTATTGTTCTGCCCATTGCACTTGCGCTTTCGATTACACCGTTAATGCCAAATGGAGTACCCCGTGCTCATGCTTTCGAAGCTGCGGATGCCAAAACAGCGATTGAGTCGTATAATGCTACATTCTGGGATGCAAATGCCAAGTATTTCTGGAAAACCTCTAATCATGACGGATATCAAGACTTTTGGGTGGAGGCAGAGCTGTGGGAGCTTGTCATGGATGCTTACCTAGAAGCCACCGATCCGGTTCTTAAAGCGAAGTTGCGTGCCCAGATTGACGATGTATATGACGGGGCTGTAGCGAAGTATGGACAGGACTGGAAGAATAACACGTTTAACGACGATATTATGTGGTGGGCGATGGGAAGCGCAAGAGCCTATCAGATTACGAATGACCCGAAATATCTCGAGAGAGCGGAATATTATTTTAATTATGTTTATGATACGCAGTGGGACGATGAATTTGCAGCTGGCGGCATTTGGTGGAAGAGTGATGACCGTACTACGAAAAATGCCTGCATTAACTTCCCTGCTGCAGAAGCAGCTGTGTTCCTGTATAACGCGACTCAGAACGAGCGTTATCTGGATGCAGCGGAGCAGATTTACCGTTGGGGTAAAACGATGCTGACAGACGGGAACGGAAAAGTGTTTGACCGGATCGAGACGCAGAGAGGGCCAGTCCCGGATGCTACTCATTATAATCAAGGTACGTTCATTGGAGCAGCCGTTGGTCTATATCAGGTAACTGGAGACAAGATCTATCTTGATGATGCCATCGATGCAGCCACCTTTACGAAAGAGAGACTGGTGGATGCTAATAAGCTGCTGCGCTATGAAGGCCCTAATGGAGACTTGAAGGGTGGCAAAACGATACTCGTTCGTAATCTCGGCTATCTTCAGCAGGCTGTAAATACGCGCGAGGAGAGCACGTATCAGTCTTTTGCCGAAGGTTATAACGAATGGCTTGCCTTCAATACGGATATGGCATGGAGCCACCGTAATAATGCCAATCTAGTGGATGGCAATTGGGCGGGACAACAGCTGTCAGGCACGTTTGAATCATGGAGCTCAGCTGCGGCTGTACAAGCTTTGACGGTACTCGATCCTCATGCCAATGTGCTGGAATATGCACGCAAAGATCCTTACAGCAAGATCGAAGCGGAGAACTATAATATCGTTCAAGGTCCAGGAATGGAAGACAGCATTGAAGGCTCGCTCCAGCTTGGTGGGATTCAGAACGGCTACTATGCCGCTTATAAAAATGTGGATTTTGGTACGGGTGAAGGTGCAAGCGGTTTCATTGCTCGTGCATCAAGCGGTACGGGCGGCGGTAATATCGAGATCAGGCTGGATGCAGTTGATGGGCCGAAGGTAGGCACATTACATGTCGAAGGCACCGGCGGCTGGAATAATTTCATTGATGCTGGAACGCTGCTAAAAGACGATCAAGGCACGACCAGCTCAGTGACTGGCGTCCATAATGTATATCTCGTATTCAAGAAAACGAGCGATAACTACTTGTTCAATCTGAACTGGTTCAAATTTACGAAGTCCGATCCGACGAAGACCGATGCTTATGCCAAGCTGCAGGCAGAGCAATTTGTAAGCAGTGAAGGGCTAGGCATTGACAGTAGCGGACAATTTGCTGACGGTATTCACAATAATGCTTATGCTTCTTATAGCGATATTGATTTTGGCTCCGGAGCGGCAGGTATAACGTTGCACCTCACAAGTGGTAATCAGGGCGGCTCCGTTGAAGTGAAACTCGACAGTCTCGATGGTCCTACGGCAGGTGTGATCGACATCCCGGCACTCGGCAGCTGGCAGAATTGGGTCGACATCACCTCAATTATTGATGATACGAAGGCGGTTGGTATTCACGATGTGTATCTGATCTTCCATGGAACAGACGGCAGCGACTATCCTTGCAATCTGGACTGGTTTACCTTCTCTACGATAAAAGGTAAAGCAAGAGATGCCTACAGCAAGCTGGAAGCAGAAAATTTCACCAACAGTGTACAAGTAGGTACGGAAAACGGTGGTAATCAGACTTACTTGGCAGGTGTATATGGCCCGAACAATCCGTATGCGATGTACAACTACATTGATTTTGGCAATACAAGCCCGACCGAATTCCATATCCAGGCAGCAAGTGCAACAAACGGAGGAACGATAGAGGCACGTATCGACGGTATTAACGGACCTGTCATAGCGACTGCCACGGTAGGTGGAACAGGCGGTTGGCAGACGTTCAAGGTGTTTGACGGCCAAGTAACGGCTCCTGTAACGGGTAAGCATCTCGTCTATCTATTGTTCAAAGGCAATGACTGGTTATACAACTTTGATAAATTCACCTTTGGTAATGTATCCGTATTCACGGCGGAACCTCCGGCACCTGAGCCTGTCGATGATGATACAGCGCCAGGAGAGGTAGAGAACGTTCAAGTAACCCGTAATAGCAGCGAAATGACTGTGTTATGGGATGGTCCGTATGATCTTGATGGTGACATCGTGAACATCACGCTGCTACGTGACGGTGAGCAGGTTGGAGATGTACGCGAGATCAAACGTGGCGTTCAGACAGTTGTGTTTACTGGCATTGAAGCAGATCAGAACTACACGCTCCGGTTCAGTACCGCAGACAAATCTGGTAATGAATCCGCGGGTATTACGGTAGACGCGAATGCTGCGCCTGTCTATGCCTTGACGGTGAATGGAGCTGCTATATCAGATGGAGCAGTAGTAGATGATGACAAGTACCTCCGCTTACAAGCAGGAGATGGCCAGACTGCTATTAAATCGGCAAGTGTGACCTTTGACGGCAAGAAGTATTCGTTATCGTTAACTTCGGGCCCTTCGCGTGATATTCGAGTCGGGCTGGCTGGACAGCTCGGAACAAAGAGCGTTACTGTTGAGGTAGAGGATGCGGCAGGGAATAAGCTTCAGAAGACGATATCTATTCAGGTACAGACGAGTATCGGTAGTCTGACTAATCTCGTTGCCAAATACAAAGCAGCTAACGAAATAAGTAGTTCATTGGCTTCACAGCTGACGAACAGCCTAGATCAGGCGCAGCATCAATTAGACAAAGGCAAGCATGATCAAGCGATTAAGTTTATGAACAAATTCATTGATCAGGTTAACAAGGAGAAAAAGAATAACATTTCGGATCAGGCGAAGTCCGTATTAAATACGGATGCGCAATCGCTTATTGGAAGCTGGTAGGCGAGGACAGTGATTAACGGGTAAAAGAGAAGAGACGCATCGAATTGACCACTGTGCTGGACAAATTCGATGCGTCTCTTCCATATGGTCATTTAACCCTTTTCAAGGGACGGACTATTTGCTTGTGCGCCAAGGAGACGTCGCGACAACAGCAGAGCATAAGCCAGAAATACGAACACGATAAAACCATACAGCAGATAATAGCCGCCGATATTGTAGATTAGACTGCCAACAATCGGGCTGCAAGCCATTCCCATATAACGGAAAAAGTTATACGCTCCAACGGCCGTTGCACGGTTCTTCGTGAAAGCTCCGGTCAGCAGCGTTGTCTGAACGGGGAGCGAGAGCCCGAGGAATAATCCGAAGAGTATAATTCCTGCCAGCAGCCAAGCTAATGAAAATGAATAAAAAATGATGAAAAACAACACCGAAATCGCATTTAAATAAGTCGTCAGAACAAGAAGCTTCTCTCCATCAATCCGTGATTGGAACTTTCCTCCTAAATAACTACCGACCACGAGACAGAGTGACATCGGCAGAAATACCAGTCCCTTTTGCTCTGCTGATAAGCCGTAACGATCGCTTAAGATGTTTGGCAGGAAAACAAGAAAATCGTAGAACACATAATACTGAATAAAGCCAAGGTAAATGATGGACGATCCGATCCGATTCTGAAGAATCGCTGCAAAATCCCGCAGTTGAAAGCGACCTACTTCGACGGTGTCCGGCTTCGTTTCCTTCAAATACAGGTAGTTGAAAATTAGAACAAGCAATCCTGTTGCTGCAAGAGCTAGAAACACTGAGTGAAAATTGAACAAACCGCTTAAGAAGCCGCCGATGACCGGCCCGAGCACAGGGCCAAGCGAAACCAACATCTGAAAGGTTCCCATCGCTTGGCCGCGTTCTTTTCCATCGAACAAGTCACTGATGACCGTAACGGCAACAACGGATCCCGCTGCAATTCCGATAGCTTGCAACGCTCGGAAGAATATGAGCAGCTCAATATTTTCAGAGAAGAAGCACCCGACCGAAGCGATAACATACAGCGATATTCCGAACAGCATGACTTTGCGGCGCCCCTTCGAGTCAGTAAGCGGACCATAGATCATCTGCATGATGGCAAGAAATAAGGTGAACACGGAAATCGTCAAATTTACGACGAATGAGGTGGAGTGGAGTTGACTGGCAACTTCCGGTAACACCGGGGTGTAGATCGTTTGCGTGAACGGCCCGAGAAATGCAGCAAACGCAACGAGATAAACAACGAATTTACGATTCATGATGTTCCATCCTTTCTATGAACTGTTATTGCCATCGTACTTGATATCCATTATTTATTCCAACGCATTGCATGCTATATTCACATTGACTAGAAGGAATGAATGGAGCGTGCGAGTTTGGAACTTCTTCAACTGTACTATTTTCTCGCGGTAGCTCGTTCGGAGCATGTGACAGAGGCTGCCCGGAGTCTGCACGTCACGCAATCGTCATTAAGCAAAACGATTCAACGTCTTGAGGAAGATCTAGGAGTCTCGCTATTTGATCGAAAAGGCAGGAAGCTGCAATTGAATGCGTTCGGAAGAAGCTTTCTTCGACGAACAGAAAGGGCTTTGTTCGAATTGGAGCAGGGCAAGCTAGAGCTTAACGACTTACTCAACCCCGATCATGGCACACTTGAATTAGGGGTGACTAGCGCAAGTGTATTACCGGGCATTCTTCGTGAATTTCGAAAAAAGCGGCCCAATATTCAATTTCATGTGCAAATGCTGACTACACAGGAAATGGTTATGCTTCTGGAAAGAGGTGAGGTCGATTATTGTTTGTCCTCGCCGCCTATCGAACGAGATGACATCGAATGTCAAATCGTGTACATCGACCCCATCCTTGTGGCCGTTCCAAAGGGGCATTGGTTGGCAGATCGAAGCAGCGTATCCTTGACCGAGCTGAGGGATGAATGGTTTGTCGGAGTAAAGGTCGGCTTCGGTACGCGCGATCTAATGGATGCGGTATGCAGATCAGTCGGATTTGCACCTCATTACGTGTACGAGGGGGATGAACCGGCGAGGTTGGTCAATCTGGTGGAAGCCGAGATTGGCATTGCCTTCATACCAAGCACGGCGAGGAATGAACGAGCCCAAATCCATTATCTCCAGGTAGAGACTCACGAAGTGGTACGGGAAATCGCATTGTTGTGGCATAAGAGTCGATATCTATCGCCGGCTGCATTGGAATTTCGCGAGATCGTTGTAGCATTTTTCGAGACCATATCCAAACAGACCAATTAATTCCATAATAAGAAACGAATTTGGGCAAGCTCAATTAAAGCACAGGAGGTCCAACGTTATCTCATGAAATGGCCGCGAAAATCGCGGTTTTTTTCATGCTTCGAGCGTACAAGAAGCCATAATAAGGAACTAAAATTGAATTGATTTACTATCTACTAGAAGGTAGAATGAGCCCATAGTTTGATCATTTAGTAGATAGGTAAGACGGATAAGGGGGAATTACAAGTGGAAATAGGCATCGATACTTTTGTGGAAACAACGCCAGACCCCAGAACGGGTGAAATGATGAGCCACGCTCAACGTTTACGTGAGGTCGTTGAAGAAATTGTACTTGCGGACAAGGTCGGCTTGGATATCTTCGGCATCGGCGAGCATCATCGGAAGGAGTTCGCGGATTCCGCTTCAGCCATGGTGCTGGCCGCCGCTGCCCCGATGACCAAGAACATCCGCCTGACAAGCTCGGTTACGGTGCTCTCCGCAGCAGATCCAGTACGCGTCTTTCAGCAATTTTCGACGTTGGACGGTATCTCGAACGGGCGAGCTGAAATTATAGTGGGCCGCGGGTCCCTGGTCGATGCGTTTCCGCTATTTGGCTACGATCTGGACGATTATGAGGAGCTGTTTGAAGAAAAGCTTGAATTACTGCTAAAAATCAGAGACTCGGAGCACGTCACTTGGAGAGGCGGGCATCGTCCGGCCTTTACGAATTTGGGGATCTATCCGCGTCCAGTCCAGGACCCGCTGCCGGTATGGATCGGAAGTGGGGGCAACCCGGAGTCGGCCATTCGCGCCGGCACACTAGGCCTGCCGCTGGTCTTGGCGATCATTGGCGGAAACCCGTTGAAATTCGCGCCTGTCCTACAGCTCTACTAGAACGCGGCAGCTCGCGCTGGCCACGATCCATCGAAGCTTCGCATCGCGCTTCACTCCCTCGGTTTCGTCGCAGGAAGCAATTCGCTCGCAGCGGAACAGTATTACCCGCCGACCAAGGCGTCGATGGACTATTTCGGCCGCGAGCGCGGTTGGAGCTCTTATAACCGTGAATCCTTCGACTCCGCTTGCGGTCTTGAAGGCGCCTTGTACGTCGGAGATCCCGAGACTGTAGCCGATAAAATCTTGTTTATGGGCGAACAACTGGGTTTCTCACGGTTCATCATGCATATGCCAGTGGGCACCATGCCGCATGACCAGGTCATGAACGCGATCAAATTGATGGGTACTGAAGTCGCGCCGATCATCCGGGAGAAGCTCGCGAAAAAATAATACACTTGACTATTCATGAGGATCAGACAGGTACTTGACTTCCGTATGCTATATTAAAAAGGTGATTTTCACTTTGAAAATAACTATTTTACGGAGGCACCTTATGTTTCAGTATAGCAATCAGCAATATACAGGAGTAGAATTTGGCTCACAAGATTTAAAGTATGGCGAGCTAACAAGTTGTACGTTTAATCAGTGCTCGTTCGCGAATGGAACATTAAATGAAATTGTCTCCAGCAACTGTCGGTTTATAGAATGTGATTTTCGCGGGGCATCGTTAAATGGTTCTATTCATAATGAAACCGCATTTGAGAATTGTCGTTTTAACGGAGCTAACCTGTTCGTATCGAAATTTGTTGCGTGCAAAATGACAGGTTCGGATTTCTCCAGCGCCACTATGGATGGAATCTCTATTATTAAAGGTGACTGGTCCTATACAAATTTGAGGCATTCCAAATTAGTCAGACAGGATTTGCGTGGGGTTAAATTTCATGAAGCTGACTTATCAGGAGCCAATTTAGAAAAGGCCGACCTACGAGATTGTGATCTGACGATGGCGATACTCGCCAATGCGAAGCTGCATGGCGCAGATGTAAGAGGGGCAAAGATGGAAGGAGTGGATTTCAAATCACTCACCGTTACAGGAATGCGAATGGATAGGGAGCAAACGGTGCTGTTTACCCTCGCTTACGGTGCTAAAGTAGGTTAATGGAGGCAACAATAAAACAAGGGCTGCTCATTACGAGCAAGCCCTTGTTTGTTATATCACTTCGTCTTGTTATTCTTACGGTGAAGCTTTCGGTGCCGAAAATGATTTTCTGCTCGATGAAGCGGATTGACTACTCATGCCGTCTAATAGGTTGGAGGTGGTTATAGTGAAGCCGGCCGGCTTGAAATCCCATGAAAACTTTAGGAAAGACCCCGCGCAAGCGCTTGAGCAGCTTATGGAAGCGTTCGGTTCCGTCGTGATGCGCACCGCTTATTTCTATACAGGTGATCGTCATCTCGCTGAGGATATTAGCCAGGAAGTATTTTTGCGAGCGTATCGTAATTGGTCATTGTTTCGGGGGGACAGCGCCGTTAAAACGTGGCTGACAACCATTACAGTCAATGTATGTCGAGACAAAATGGGTGTTCGGATGTTCACAGAGCAGCCGACAGACCTCAGTCATATGGAGCTCGGACGAACGATCAGCGTCGAGGATCAAGTGCTTGAACAGCTGAAGAAGAGCGAGGTGCTGCAGCATGTGCTGTGCTTGCCTTTACCCTATCAGGAAGTATTGTATCTGTATTATTATTTGGAGCTAAGCACGAAGGAGATTGCGGTTGCAACGCAGTCTCCCGAAGGAACGGTCCGTGGCAGGCTGCATCGAGCGCGTGAGGCGCTCGCCCGGAGAATGGATAAGGAGGAATAGACAAATGACAAACATGGATCAGGATCATAAATTAGGTCGGCAATTTCGAGAGGAGTCGGATGAGATGCTCTTTGCTACAGTTGAATTAAGTGATCAATTAAAGCAGAAGATCCGGCAGCAAGCAGCTGTGGAGAAGAAGCGCCGCATGTTCATATTCTCGAAAGCATGGATGAATGGAATTGCGGCAATGGCTGCGGTAGTTCTCATTGTTGCTGGCATTCTGGTGTTTCAAGGGCCGTCCGCGCAGTCGCCTGCTCAGAATCAAATTGGCAATGTAGATGTACCCTCGACTAATGAAGGTGTGACTGGATCAGAGCTGTCCCAATTGGTAACATCGAATCTAAATACGGTGGAAGAAGCTCAGCAAGCTTTCGGACCAGGACTGCTCGTCCCGAGCGAATTGCCAGAAGGCTTCACACTCAAGGAGATTTCTGCGGTGGGGATGGCAGGCGAACTGGCGAGGGACATCAATTTCACGTATGGATCTGGCGATAAGACGATCACGTATGTCGTAAGCCGTATGCAAGCAGCATTTCCGACTGATCTGTTCACCAAGACGCAGATTGGCGGGAATAACGGACTCATTTTTGAACAGCCAGAGCTCACGGAATTGTATTGGATGGTCGACGATGTCCAGTACTCGATTGTAGGCAATCTGACTGGCGTTGAAGCAAGGAAGGCTGCAGAGTCTGTACAGTAAGGGGATTATTAGATGAAAACCGTCCATTAGGACGGTTTTTTCTTTTGTCATATGAAAGAAGGATTCCTTTGACTTTTTATATTTCGCACAATATCAAAAGTGATAAGTAGTAAGTAATAAGCAGTATGTAAAAACTTCGAGAGGATGACATGACCATGTTAAACCATTTATCAATTCCCCAAGAGTTTGTCTTACTTGCACTAGATCGTGAAACCAATAAACTAAAGTCTATGTTTCGAATGCATGTTGCCTTGTATACGTTAATCGCTTGTATCATGGAGCTTTCTATCAATGGCAACGTTACATTCGAAGACGATGATACGGTCAGAATATCAGACTCAGCATCCACAGGAGAAAAATATCTGGATAGATTAATCGAAATTATGGCTGCTGAGAAACCAAAGAAGCTAACGAAGTGGGTTTCTTACTTTTACTACAGACAAAAAGAAATATATAAATTGGTTGTAGAGAGTCTTGTAGATAAAGGAGTTCTAGAGATTGAAAATACGGTGTTTTATTAGTTCATCCAGTAAAAAAATATTCGGATGTAGCAAATACGCTGAACCACATCGTGGAGAAGATTCGAGCTGAGTATCTGGCTGGCGTCGTGCAAGGTTTCTGCTACACGCAGCTGACGGACGTGGAACAAGAAATTAACGGACTCTTGACTTACGACCGCGAGCCGAAGCTGCCGCTCGATGCGATTAAAGCAATTGTGGAAGGCCACTAAAACACAGTTCACAATGATTCAAAACACAAGAAATCTCGCAGACGTAGGCTCTGCGAGATTTTTTTAAGTTTCCAAACCTCGAAGCCTGATCATCCGCCAAAATCGAGGAGGCATTCGAACACGGCATGCCTCACATGTTACAATAAGCTGGAAATCAAAATCCCTAAAGAAAAGAGATTTGTACCATGATCCCTATTAATAGAATGGAAGTGGAAGCCGAGCTCCGAAAATTCGTCGGGTCAGAGGCTTATATCCACAGCGAAGCTACATCGTTCGTATTCGTCCGCAATTTCAAGGTACAGGTAACGCACGCTTTTATCGCGGGGGAAGGGTCCTTCCGCGCCGCGCTCCGATTCGACGGGCACGGCTGGCTGCGGATGGAAGCGCTCACTCATTTCGAGGTGGATGGGCTGGGCCGCCTACTGCTGGCGGGCTATGATGACAGAGGGCGTATGAACGTCGCGCTGCATCTAGGAAGGGAGCCGTTTGCAGAATGAACCATGAACAAGCGCCGAAACGCAAGCTGCTGGCGGTATTCGCCCATCCGGACGACGAGTCGTTTATTTGCGGGGGCACGCTGGCCAAATACGCCTCTGAAGGCGTCGAGATCACGCTAGTAAGCGCAACAAAGGGCGATATGGGCCGCCGAATGGGCAACCCGCCGTACCTCAATCGCGAATCGATGGCCCTCGCTCGCGAGCAGGAGCTGCGAGAAGCATGCGACTGCCTGGGCATCGGTAGGCTGATCTTCTTCGGTATCCGCGACAAAACCGTTGAATTCGAGGACGAAGCATCACTTATTGAGCGCATCGAAGCGCTTATCCGCGAAGTGGAGCCGGACGTCGTGCTGACGTTCCATGAACAATACGGCGGACATCCGGACCACTGCGCGATCGGCAAAGCCGCGACGGCTGCCTTCCGGCGTTCGGCGGACAAGAGCAAGCTGTACTTCATAACGTTCGGTGACGCGCTGGAGCATCCTGAGAAATATAAGTACACCAAAAAGGACGTCGTCCGTATCGACGTCCAGGCGCACAACGTAGCTAAGCTTGCCGCGTTCCGCGCTCACCGCTGTCAGACCGAAATCGACGAATGGGTATGGCAATCCGATAAAGCTGCGCTGTCTCGGTTCGGGAAGTATGAATATTTCCTGAAAGGGGATGTCAACACGCCGCAGCAGGCAAATGACGATTTGTTTTAGTTGTTGTGTTTGCGTTCATGAACGGCAAAGAAGCCGCTAGTAGAATCTAGCGGCTTGTGTGTTCGCTCTAATAGCGCCGAAAGCGCCTTGCTTCAATGTCAATAAGCTGCGTGATGGCGTCGGCCGTGCATCATCTGCAGCGGCTTACCTACGAATGCGAACCTTCATCAAGCGCGGACGAGGCCAATGTCTGGATGACCGAACTGTCCATCGGGGGGTTGTGCAAGCCGGCGCGGACGTCACGGTAATAGCGCTCTAGCGGATTCGCACGCGACAGACTGGTGCCGCCAACGATACGCATGGCCAAGTCCACGACGCGGATGGCGTTGTTCGTGACCGTATATTTCGCTAATCCGAGCTCAGGTTTCATCGCGGTTCTTTCCGCAGGTTCCTTATCCCATCTTTCGGCTGCCGCATACAACAGCGTGCGGGCGGTACGAAGCTCGATCTCCATCTCCCCGATCGTCTGTTGAACAGAAGGGAGGGTGGCAATTGGCTTATCCAAGGAATTGGGCTTATAAGTGCGTGCGAATGCAAGTGCATAGTCGCGCGCGGAGAGGGCGATACCCATGTAGCAGGCCGGAATATGCAGCAGCCAACCACCGCCGTCATCCGTGCCTTTGCCGGTCAGCCGGCTGTCCGCACCGGCGAAGGCCCCGTCAAGCACGACGTCATGGCTACCCGTCGCACGCATCCCGATCGTGTCCCATGTCTCCACGATCGATACCCGGTCCGACCGATGGACGAGAAAATCGGCCGTACAGTCTTCGTCCGGGATATAGGCGGACACGACGAAACGATCGAGAATCGGCGACAGCGTGCTGAATGTCTTGCGTCCCGAAATCCGCCAACCGCCGTCCGCGGCAACCGCGGTCGTCTCTGGACGGCCGCCGCGGCTCGGGCTGCCGGAGGACGCTTCGCTGGCAAACGTGTTGATCATCGTGCCGTCCTTTACGACTGAGCGACACAGTGCCTCGAACGTCTCCGCCGGCCACTTTCCGGTCGTGCGCAAATGCATGATTTGGCCGAGATGCCAACCGACGGCAAGCGAGGTCGAGCCATCCCCGTAAGCGAGCCGTTCCTGCAATAAGACGAACTCGTACAGCGAGATTTCATCGCCGCCGAAAGCCCGAGGAACGGTCAGCTTGAGATAGCCATCCTCCCGCAGGTCGGCAAAATTCTCAAACGGAAACGAGCCCTCGCGATCGTACTGGGGCGCACGTTCCGCGAATCGAGCTGCCAGCCGCTCGACGAGTGCGGCTCGGTCCCGTTCTTCTTCATTGCGGATGGGGCTGTCAATGAATCGTTTCATCATGGCTCACTGGAAGCCCAGTATGGGATGTGGCTGGTACAGTTCTTCCAGCTCATGGATTTCGCTTGCAGTGAGCGAGAGCGAGAGCGCCGCTGTCGCATCGTCCAAATGTTCGGGCTTCGTCGCGCCGATGATTGGCGCCGTGACCGCGGATTTGCTCAGCAACCAGGCCAGTGCCACTTGAGCTTGCGGTACCCCGCGCTCGGCCGCGATGCTCCTAACGCGTTCGACGATCGCTCGGTCCGACTCGACGGCGGACGTATATAGCGTCTTGCCGAACGCGTCGGTTTCCGACCGTTCGCTGATTTCGTCCCAACCTCGCGTCAAGCGGCCGCGGGCCAGTGGGCTCCACGGAATAACGCCTACACCGAGATCTTGGCAGAGCGGAAGCATTTCTCGTTCTTCCTCGCGGTACAGCAGATTCAAATGATTTTGCATGCTCACAAATTTGGTCCAGCCGTGCTTCTCCGCCGTGAACTGCGCTTTGAGAAACTGCCAGGCGTACATGGATGAAGCGCCAATATAGCGGGCCTTGCCGGACTTGACGACGTCATGCAGCGCTTCCATCGTTTCTTCGATCGGCGTATGCGAATCAAAGCGGTGAATTTGATAGAGATCGATATAGTCCGTGCCGAGTCTTTGGAGGCTGTCGTCCACTTCGCTTAGAATCGCTTTACGCGATAAACCGGCGCCGTTCGGGCCTGGCCGCATGCGGCCGTGAACTTTGGTCGCGATGACGACGTCCTCGCGCCGGGCGAAATCCTTCAGCGCGCGTCCCACGATTTCTTCGCTCGTGCCATCCGAGTAAACGTTGGCCGTATCGAAGAAATTAATGCCGAGCTCAATCGCCTTACGGATGAAAGGGCGGCTTCGCTCTTCGTCAAGCGTCCACGAATGCGATCCTCTTGACGGTATGCCGTAGCTCATGCAGCCCAGACATAGTCTGGATACCTCCAGGCCGGTTTGGCCGAGGCGTGTGTAATCCATATTCGATTCCTCCTCTGAATTCGTCGATCGATTTGGCGAACGGAGTCTGCTAATCTAGCTGTTAACTCTATCGTAACGTTTTTTCGATGGGATCACAATTTCCTTCGGAATCGGATACGGTAAATTACAAGATCAATTATGGAAGGGAGACTTGAAAAATGCAGAAAGCAATCGTTGTTTATTACATTTCCGAAAAGAAAAACAATCTCGATGAATTGAATAATATGCTTGAGAATGGGTGGAAAGTCATCAACCAAAGCCCGATGGGTGGCGAATGTGGTACCGCTATGTATTCATTAGTAATCCTTTCTATTTTGCCAGAGTAACACATCCGCTTCACCTACAATATGATGAGTCTAGAAATCTAAAGAGGTGAGCCAATGGCTGTCGTAAAATCCAGAAAACAGGATATTGATATGCTGGCGAGGTTGCTTCGAGCTGAAGCTGAGACCGAAGGCGAAATGGGCATGCTCCTTGTTGGAAATGTTGGCATTAACCGAATAAGAGCGAACTGCTCTGATTTTAAAGATATCCGGACAATTCCTCAAATGATCAACCAACCGCATGCCTTCGAAGCGTTGCAACATGGTATGTACTATCAAAATGCAAGAGAGAGGGAACGCCGACTGGCGCAACGGGCGGTGAATGGTGAGCGGAATTGGCCAGCCAAATTCTCCTTATGGTATTTCCGTCCAGGATCGTTCGATAATCCTGGGCCATGTCCGGCAACCTGGTATAATCAGCCATTCGTAGGACGATGGAAGAAGCACTGTTTTTATGAACCGACCGGTGCAGAATGTGAAAATGTATACAATACTTTTTAATCAAATTAACGAAAAGAGCCCAGGATCGGGCTCTTTTTTATTATCGGATCAAGGGAGCTGCGTTAGCGCACTGCTCCTATTTCGTCACCTAGCAGAGGATTCCCGAATGCTGCTGGCAATGAAAAACTGCGCCGCATAGTAGGTGCTCATAATCCATATCGTGGAATAGGAGATGTCCGAAACGAACATGTTCCAAGAGAGGATGGAGTCGGAGGCCAGGAAGAGCAGCGATCCGATTATCGCGTTACGATTGCCTGTTAATATCGCCGTCCAAGCCATCAACGAGATAATGGTGATATAAACGAGAACAGGCGCTATGAGTCCGCCGTCCCCGCTGTCTTGAAGCGCGTTCATAAGGCGGTGGCCCATATACCCGGCATAGAGAGCAATCGGTAGAAGAGTTGCGGCACGCGGCCAGGAGAAACGGAGCTGCCTCGTGAAAGATGCGATGTAGAACATATGTCCGATCAGAAATGCGGAGAGCCCGGGAACGAACCATTTCATGAGTCCGTCGCCGCACATGGAGAAGAATAGCCCGAACAAGAGCAGCCAATGCTTCGGCTGCCTTGCAGGCGGACAAAGCAGGCTGGCATACGTCAGGATGAGCGCCATTGGAATCAGCTTGAAAACCAGCTTCATGCCTGCTGGTTCGGCTGGAATGACGAATACGTACAAGATGCTCATAAGTGCGATGGCATATGGAAGTAGCTTGCGGATCAATGGCTGCTCCTCCTAAAGGAATATGTGATTGATTTACAACATTCGATATCATTTCCCCTGTTCCTGCTACGCTCACTGAGACAAGTTTTAATGGGTCCATGCATACAAATAACAATTTAAATGTGAGCAATGTGGGATAGGAGGGAATGTTAAGGAATTGGCGAATGTAGTACTGTCACGCAAAATAATCGCAGTTGGCGATTGCAAAGGGGCTTTCTGCGGAAGAAAGAGGGCTAATAAATGAATGTCTACCAAGCTATTGATTTCATTCAGAACGATGAGCGAATCGCACTGCTAAAGTTGTCGAATCACTCGCATGAGCCCGAGCACACCCATAATTTTGTCGAACTAGTGTATATTTTGCGAGGTACAGGTAGACACCAGGTAAACGACCAAACGTATAAGGTCCAGCGTGGTGATTTGTTATGGATGAATGTAGGCGATCGTCATTCATTCGAGGATGTAGAAGGTATGGAGTATATGAATATTTTGATTCAAACTGATTTCTACAACAGACAATTGATTTCACTTGAACCGGACGAAAGCTTTTTTTCACAAGAGCTTTTTCTAGAGTTTCATCCTACTCTGCAGCGATCTTCGCGACAAATCCGGTTTATAGGCGGCTCCATACTGGAGCTGGAGGAGTTGCTCGAAACGATGTACATGGAGTACACGAATAAGAACTACGGTTATCGAGCCATGCTAAGCGGCTACACAACGCTGCTGCTAACTTCTGCTTTTCGTAGGATGCAGGACAATCTTCAAAACGGAGCAACCCAAGACATTCAGATATTACTGCCAAAGCTATTGTCATATATCGAACAACATTATGCCTCCCCGATCACACTCCAAGATCTTGCCAAAGAAAGCTATTATTCCTCTTATTACATTAGCAAAATGTTCAAAGTTTGCTGCGGCTATACGTTTACCGAGTACGTCCAGAAAGTAAGACTTCGAGAGGCGAAGCGCATGCTGCTCGAGACTGTCGAATGTGTGGGTTCTATTGGAAAGAGTGTGGGTTATTCCGATAAATCACAATTTTATCGGTTGTTCAAACTGTATTACGGACTTACACCTCAGCAGATGCGCGAACAGCATATAACAAATTGAAATCGCTTACATTCGACAAAAAGTCCCCTTGTGGGGCTTTTTTTGTTTTATGTGGGCATATGGACTGCAAAATTTGTTACCGAGTGGGCGATCTTTACTTCTTATTCAAAATTCAGAAAAAACAGAAATCTTTTATTGAATTTGTGGGTAATCTCACATAATAATGATGGTGAGTCCAATAAACTCAAAAACAAACAAAGGTATCGGAGGGTTGTAAATGAAGTTAAGGAGAAAGCTTTTGCTAGTATCTCTTGTAACCGCTCTCATTTGTACGCTCGCTTTAACAGGTTGTTATGGCAATGATAACTCTTCAAACTCGAAAGGCACTTCGAACGCAACCACCAAGAATGACAACACGACAACGAATACGGCAGACAACACCGCTAACAATTCAACAGACACAGCAACGAACGATGCAACAAACGATTCAAAGAACGACGCAACGAACGATGCAACGAACACATCTACAGATGGGCAGATTACAGAATTCCATCAGTCACCAGTATTAGATAGCAAGGGCCTTCCTGCTGTGAAAGATCGTTTACCTGCAGACTACAAACTTACGAATGAAATGACAGAGGATGAGTTGAAGTATGAAGTTGGCTCATTCGGCGGAACTTTGAAAACGGTTACATCGGTTGCGAACTGGGATGCGGACGTATTCGTTATGGACAACGAGCCGCTGCTCAATACCCCAGGTATTCTCGGAGAGAAGCTTACAGGCAACGTGCTCAAAGATTATCAATTGAGCGATGACCAGAAATCCATTACGTTCCAAATGCGTAAAGGACTGAAATGGTCCGATGGAGAGCCTGTAACGACGGAGGATATCCGGTTCACGGTTGAGGATGTTCTGATGAATAAGGCACTGACGCCGATCTTCCCATTATATCTTCAATCCGGCGGTGTAGCTGACGGTGCACCATTGAAGCTTGATGTCATCGACGAGTTCACTTTCAAGCTCTCGTTTGACCGTCCCTACGGTGGTCTCCTAATCCGACTTGCCATTCAAGGCTGGCGTGGATATACGGAACTTCTGAAACCTGCTCACTTCCTTAAGAAATTCCACACCAAGTACACACCGCTCGATCAATTGGAGCCGGAAATCAAGAAAGCCGGCTTTAAAAAAGGCGAGTGGGTGAATCTATTCAACTTCAAGGATATTACAAACTGGAAATTGAATCATTCGGAAGCGATTGGATTCCCATCGCTTTATCCATGGATTATTACAAAAGCGACCCAGAGCTTAACGACGTATGAACGGAATCCGTACTACTTTAAAGTCGATACGGCAGGTAACCAACTTCCTTATATCGATAAAATCGAAAGCTCGCTCGTAACGGACATTGAAATGGTTGGTTTGAAAACGATCGCCGGCGAAGTTGACTTCTCCCGCGAATCGGCTTCCCTCGTCAAGATGTCTCTGTACAAAGAAAACGAGAAGGACAAGTACAAAGCGGTGCTTAACAACATGCACGTTACACCGACAGATATTTTCCTCAACTTGACCTACAAAGATCCGAACTGGCAGAAAGTCGTTCAGGACGTTCGATTCCGCAAAGCGCTTAATCTGGCGATCAACCGCCAAGAGCTTATCGATACGATCTATTATGGTTTCGCTAAGCCGGGCGACATCGTTGATCCTACGTTCGATTTGGATCAAGCGAACCAGCTGCTTGACGATATGGGTATGAAGAAAAACTCGGACGGCAAACGGTTAGGCCCTGACGGAAAAGTATTTACAATTCCGTTTGAAGTAGGTGCTCAAGCGCCGGATATCGTTCCGTATACACAGCTAATCGTCGAAATGTGGAAAGCACTCGGACTAAACGTAACGATGAAGACGATAGACCAAACGCTATGGGGTCAACGTAATACCGCCAATGACCTTCAGGCGACAGTCATTTGGATGCATACACCACTTTGGTATATGGGCGATTGGGGTCAAGGCATGTGGGCTCCGCAGTGGGATCAGTGGCATTCAAGCTCAGGCAAACAAGGTAAAGAGCCACCTGCAGACGTGAAGAAACTGTATGATCTCATCGACCAAGCATTGGCTACTGATCCTGACAATGCGAAGAAAATCATTGAGCAGGTGAAGCAAGAAATGAATAAAAACGTGTGGGCATTCGTTCCGCTGAGCGAAGTGAAACAACCGCTCATCGTCAACGCCAAGCTCCATAATATTCCGAGCGATAGCAGCTTTGCGATCGCCTCAGACTTTAGCGGAGAGCAATTCTTCTTCGGTAAATAATAAGTAAGTCAACGAACCTTACAGGAGCCCAGGGAGCCGATACAAGGTGGCTGGGCTCTTGGTTCGTTACTAGGTTTGCGGCGTACAATGAAGGAGGGAACCGCATGCTAAATTATATTTCGTACCGCGTACTACAGCTTATTCCGTTGTTGATCGCGATAAGTGTTATCGTGTTTGTCATCATTCAGCTGCCTCCAGGTGATTTCTTGACCAACTATGTTCAACAATTGAAGCTAGCAGGTAATGATGTTTCAGAGAGCGCTATCTTGAGCTTGAAAGCACAATACGGTCTGGATCAATCGTTAATCGTCCAATATGTCTATTGGATTAAAGATATTGTCTTTCACGGAGATCTGGGTCGTTCGTTCCAGTACAATATGCCAGTTGCTGACGTCATCTGGCCAAGACTTGGTCTGACGGTCACCATATCGCTTGTTTCTCTTATCTTCGTTTGGCTCGTGGCCATTCCAATCGGCATTTATTCGGCAACACACCAATATTCGATTCTCGATTATGTGTTTACCTTTCTTGGATTTATCGGCGTTGCGATCCCAGGCTTCCTAATCGCACTTATGCTCGTCTATTTTATATTCATAGAGACGGGAGTTTCGATTACGGGGCTGTTCTCCACACAATACGTCGATGCACCATGGAGCTTCGCGAAGCTGATGGACATGTTGCCGAGGATGATATTACCTGTTGTCGTCATCGGGATGTCTGCCGCTGCCTCGCTCATCCGTATCACAAGGGGTATGCTGCTTGATGAATTATCGAAACAATATGTCATTACCGCTAGAGCGAAGGGTGTTTCGGAAGGCAAGCTGCTCTTTAAATACCCCGTTCGCATGGCGATCAACCCGCTCATCAGCACGATCGGATGGACGCTTCCCGCGCTAATTTCCGGAGAAGTCATCGTCTCGATTGTTCTCAACCTGCAGACAACAGGACCGATGCTGCTGAAAGCGCTCATGTCTCAAGATATGTACTTGTGCGGCAGCTTTATATTAATTACTAGCGTCATTACGGTGCTAGGAACCCTGCTTTCGGATATTTTACTTGCGGCAATTGACCCTCGAATCCGCTTCGGAGGTGTATCAGAATGAGTGGATTATCAACCGTACTTAACCAGCTTCGCCGGCAATCGCGAACGAAGCGAAAAAAGTCAGCCGACCCAACAAGCTATGAAGTGGCTTCGCAATGGCAACTTATGTGGTGGAAATTCAAAAAACATAAACTGGCGGTTATTTCGGCGGTTCTCTTGATTATCATGTATCTAATCGTTATGTTTTGTGAATTTTTGTCTCCTAATTTGGCAGGGACGCGTTTCACAACCTATAAAGACGCCCCGCCCCAAAAGATTCATTTCGTCGATCCCGAAACCGGCTTTCAACTTCGACCTTTCGTTTACGGGATGAAAGAGAAGGTAAATCCAGACACATTTTTGCGGACGTTTACAGAGGATAAGACACAGAAATACCCGATCCGCTTCTTCGTAGCTGGAGAGTCTTATAAGATGTGGGGTTTTATACCGTCAAATATTCATCTGTTTGGATTAGGTGATTCGAAAGCTGCGCTCATTCTGATGGGTACGGACCAGCTCGGACATGATCTGTTCTCTCGCATCATTTATGGGGGCCGCATATCCTTATCGTTTGGACTCATAGGTATCGCATTAACGCTCATTATAGGACTGCTGCTCGGCGGCATTTCCGGCTACCTGGGCGGAGTATCCGATACGATCATTCAACGTATTATTGATTTTCTCATTTGTATTCCAACCATTCCGCTCTGGATGGCGCTATCGGCGGCTGTCCCCCGAGACTGGTCGTCTACGAAAATCTATTTCGGTCTTATTATCATCTTCTCCATCATTGGTTGGACGGGGCTCGCCCGAGTCGTACGTGGTAAAATCTTGTCTCTTCGCGAAGAAGATTTCACGATGGCGGCACGGCTAGCTGGGGCAAGCGATTTGCGTATCATCAGAAAGCATCTTCTTCCCTCATTTGCTAGTTACATCATCGTGAGCGTGACATTGTCCATACCGGCCAATATTTTAGGTGAGACTGCACTTAGCTTTCTCGGTATTGGCTTACAAGCTCCTGTAGTATCATGGGGCGTCCTTCTACAGGATTCGCAGAACTTGAATACACTTGCACATCATCCATGGTTACTCATGCCGGCTGCCTTTATTATGGTAACCGTACTCATGTTCAATTTTCTCGGAGACGGGCTTCGGGATGCCGCAGATCCTTATAAATAGCTTCTGCATATATTTAGGATCGCAAAACTCTTAGGAGGTGGAGGCGTGACTCAGCAAGAGACCGTAATATTGGAAATGAAGGACGTCAAAGTACAATTCCGACTTGATGAAGGCCTTCTGAAAGCAGTAGACGGGGTCGATCTGCGGATAAAGCGCGGCAAGACATTAGGCATCGTTGGAGAGAGCGGATGCGGTAAAAGCGTAACTTCACAGGCGCTGCTGCGCATCGTGCCGAAGCCAGGAGAGGTTCAAGGTGAAATTCGGCTTTCCCGGAAGAAGGCAGATGGAAGCTATGAAACCGTCGATCTCGCCAAGCTCGATGCCCGGGGCAAAGAGATCAGAGATATTCGCGGCGGGGAAATCGCGATGATTTTTCAAGAACCGATGAAGGCGTTCTCGCCAATTCATACGGTCGGTAACCAAATCATAGAGGCGATCTTGCTTCATGCGACTGATAATAAGAACGAAGCTTACCAAATTGCAGTCGATATTCTGAAGAAGGTAGGTATGTCAAATCCTGAGCAGCGGATGAGTGAATATCCTCATCAGCTGTCCGGTGGGATGCGTCAAAGGGCGATGATTGCGATGGCACTCTCGTGCAGCCCTTCCATTCTGATTGCCGACGAGCCGACGACGGCGCTTGATGTCACGGTGCAAGCACAGGTGCTGCAGCTGATCAATGATTTGAAAACGAAGCACGACACTTCCGTCATCTTCATTACACATGATCTCGGTGTAATCGCAGAAATGTCGGACGATGTAGCGGTTATGTATTTAGGCAAGGTGGTCGAGTATACGGACGTGGATACGTTGTTCCATAACCCGAAACATCCCTATACGAAAGCACTTCTCAATTCAATACCTTCCGTCATGCGGGAGAGTCAAAGGCTAGAATCGATTGAAGGTACCGTGCCCTTCCCGATGAATTTACCTAAAGGATGCGGCTTCTATTCGCGCTGTAAGCTAGCGAAGGACGGCGTTTGCAATGTCGATGATGTGCCGCTCTTTAATGTGGCGGAAGGTCATTCTGTCCGTTGTTTGCTGGTAGAAGGGGTTATAAACTGAAGCGTATGCTTACGAAGCGCAAAAACTCTTAGGAGGTTGAGCAATGATCCAGGAGGAATTCGTACTAGACGTCCATGCCATGAAGAAATACTTCCCTATTAAACAGGGATTCTTAAAGAAAACGGTCGGATTTGTCAAAGCAGTCGACGATGTACATATTCAAATTCGGCCTGGAGAAACACTTGGTCTTGTCGGAGAATCCGGCTGCGGGAAGACGACTCTCGGACGCTGTGTATTACGGGCGATCGAGCCAACATCGGGAAGTGTAATGTTCCGCGACCGACAAGGTCAAACCAAAGATGTAATGAAGCTGAACAATCAAGATCTGCGGTCAATACGAAGAGATATGCAGCTCATCTTTCAAGACCCATATTCGTCGTTAAACCCTCGGATGACGGTGCTCAATATTATTGCAGAACCGCTTATATGCAACGGAATGGCTCGGGGAGATGAACTCAAGGACCGTGTCAAGCAGCTGATGGAAATGGTCGGATTGAACAGTCGGCATTTGGAGCGCTACCCGCATGCATTCAGCGGCGGACAGCGTCAGCGTATCGGAATCGCGAGGGCACTCGCAACGAATCCGAAATTTATTGTCTGCGATGAGGCGGTATCGGCGCTCGACGTATCCGTTCAGGCTCAAATTATCAATTTGCTGCAGGATTTGCAGGAGAGGCTGAATCTGAGTTATTTGTTCATCTCTCATGATCTTGGCGTTATCCAGCACATATCCAATCGAGTCGGTGTGATGTATGTCGGCAAGATGGTGGAGACGGCTGCAACGAAGACGTTGTTCCGAAATCCGCAGCATCCTTATACGGAGGCGCTGTTATCCGCCAAGCCTTTACCAGATCCACGAAAGAAGACAAATCGTATTATTTTAGCAGGCGAGGTTGCTAATCCGGCGAATCCGCCTTCCGGCTGCTACTTCCACCCGCGTTGTCCGTATGCGCAAGACGTTTGCAAAAGCACCGCTCCTGAGTGGAAGCAAGTGGGTGAGGGACATTATTCCGCTTGTCACTTTGCCGGAGAGCTGCAATTGCAGGGAGCGTCATCCATATGAGTGCGATTGCGCTGATTTTACTCATATTCTTAATTAGCTTATCTCTCATCATGTTTGCCTCGATATGGTACATGCGGTTTATGCTCGAGAAGATCTTCGGAGAGAAACATCGCGACATTGATGCCATCACCTCATCTGGCATGATCCCGGAGCGTTGGTCGCGCAAAAATAATCTGAGACTCATCCAGCTTCATCAAAGTGGGAACGAAAAGGCGATTCAGAGAATGCAGCAGGCTGCTGCCCGCAGTTACCTGCGGAAACTCCGCCGATTAACGGCTTATGTTAAACGAACAAACCTCGTTGAGAACGAGGAAGCTCGGAAGGCTATTCTGCGAACACTCCAGCAACTCTATAGAGAGTGGAGTGAGGAGGGAACGAATGGATCCGTTATTGCAGGAGCATAAGAAACATGCCTTGGCCGGGTTTCTGTCCGTACTCCTTACAGCTGTCGTATCGCTCATCGGGATTGTTAATTGGCTATCGCTGCGAGGACTCGTAATTGCATTTCTCGGCTACTTTGAAGTGGATCCTTTCAAATGGCAGGCCATCGACTATAGTTTGTTTATTATTCTTGGTATCGGATGGCTCGTATTTGTATATTACAGTCAATATCATTTCAAGAAACGGGTCTTATCCGGAGGACTATGGAAGTCCTTTACCAAGGTTCTTTCTATCCAAGCTTGGATTTTGTTCGCCTGTGGGCTTCCATACTTATTAGCAGGAATGCAGAGCAAGCTTCAGAGCGATTGGATTCTCATTGTAGTCGAGGGAATTGGAGCATTGGTTCTTTCGATCTTATCCGCAGCGCTCGGGAAGAAAGCAATTGCTTCCGATCAAAATTAATGTAGAAGCGAGCTTGGTAAGGAGGTGGCAATCATGCTCGTAGCGGAGAGGTACCAATACATTGTTCGGATTGTGAATGAAAAAGGCAGCATACGCGTTGCTGAGCTTAGCCAATTGTGTAGAGTCACCGAGGAAACCATACGTCGTGATTTGGATCGACTAGAAAACGAGGGCCGTCTGCTGCGCAGCTATGGCGGCGCCATACGCATTCAGCCGCAAACGCTTGAAACGCCTTATTTACTTAGGGAGTCGGCGCATGTGGCGGAGAAGCAAAATATCTCGATGGAAGCCGTCAAGCTCGTCGAGCCGAATGATCGAATCGTGATTGATGCCAGTACGACGACATGGCATCTCGCTGAGCTGCTGCCAGACATTCCGCTGACCGTTCTGACGAATTCGTTGAATGTCGTGTATGTGCTAAGGGAGAAGAAGAATGTGGTTGTCATCAGTACAGGCGGTACACTTGTGCCGAATTCACTTTCATTCGTTGGTCCTTTGGCCGAGCAATCGCTAGAGGAATATCACGTCGATAAAGCATTCATTTCCTGTAAAGGAGTTCATATGGAGCGCGGCATTTCCGAATCAAACGAGCTTCAGGCCAGAGTTAAGCGCAAAATGGTTGGCATGGCGGATCAAGTGTTTTTACTGGCAGACTACAGCAAATTTAATATGCAGGCATTCACAACGATCACGGGTTGGGACCGGATCGATCATCTTATTACGGATACGCAAACACCTGCCGAATATGTGCAGCAGCTCCGCCGTCGATCTATAGATGTTATTCAGCTGCTGAATTGAAGGAGTGCATCATAATGGAACGCAATGCCGGATTGGATTTCATCCGTAGCATCGCTATTTTTCTCGTGTTATTCTGCCATGCACTCGGATTCTTCTTCATGCAATATCACAATTTCAACCCGCTCAACTATGTAACCGGGTATTTAGGGGTCGAGCTGTTTTTTGTATTAAGCGGTTTTCTGATTGGGCGGATTCTACTAAAGGACATCGTTGAGAATGGATCACTCTCTGGTTTAAAGCAATTCTATCTCCGTCGCTGGTTTCGGACGCTGCCGCTGTATTATTTCACAGTGTTCGCCACGTATTGGTTAGTAAGTAAAGATATGGATTTTTCAAACCTTGTCTTTCTGCAAAACTTTAATGAGCAGCATTTATCGTTTCTTCCGATCTCATGGAGTCTTTCCATTGAGGAATGGTTTTACCTGTTGATTCCGATTCCTCTGCTATGGGTAGGTAAATTTCGCAATAAATCGGCAGCCTTCTTCGTTATGACATCACTGCTTCTTATTCTTTTTCCCTTGCTGCGAATGGCTGAAGTCCAGGGCGGTCAGCCGCTCTGGGATTATGGGATACGTAAGCAAATCCCGCTGCGTCTCGATAGCCTTGTGTTCGGTGTCATGCTCGCAGGTTTCAGAACGTACCATGTGACGTTTTACCGGAAAATTCTCGCAGGCAAAACGTCCTTCGTTCTCGCGTTAGCCGGGCTCACGTATTTCAGCGGCTACCTTGTTTACAAAGGTATTCAAGATCAAACAATGGATCAATCCTGGTTTGACAGGACGATCCTGTTCAGTCTTGTATCCTTGTTTATCGCGCTGCTGATTGCTGTGCTGGAAGTGCATTTCCCACGACTGGATCGGCTTCCGAAGCTGCGGTCTAGCATCCGCTTCTTCAGCGCCCAGAGTTATGGGTATTACTTGTTTCATTGGAACATATTCATCTGGTTCAATAAGGAGAATACGACAGCGAGTGTTGGACATAGCTTGTACTTGCTCATATTTGCGCTAATCGTGTTGTTCACGTTTACGTTCCTCATGCATCGGTATTATGAGGTCCCAATCATGAGGATGAGGGACCTGATAACGAAGAGCTCCAGTCGGACAGAGGTTGTGCTGCCGATTTCACGAGAGAAGGAACCGCTCAAGTACGATTAGCCTATAAGCTTCGTACCATACAAGCACCAAAGAGAGCCAAGACGATAAGGTCTTGGCTCTCTTTTGACGTATACAATTCCCATCCAGTGTCTTCACATTCTGACAATATTTTCATCATACTTATTATATGATGTTCTTATTCATATGGAGGAGTTGAGGGAGAGGTATGGAGCATTATTTGCAGTATCGAGTATGGTACAAGATGAATGGACATTTTAACAACAAAATAATTTACGGACCAACCATTAAGACTCCCAGCGATGCGCTATCTTTCTTTAAAAAACTCCATGGTATTCAACCAAGTCATGCTGAATTGGTGTGACCGGGGCTAAAAGACTAACGTAAAGCGGAGGTGGACTGAATATGAGTGCGCCGTTGCGGGCAGTCGTTATTGGTGCCGGTTGGGCTGGGGAAGGTCATACGATTGGCTTAAGGAGTGCAGGTGTTGAAGTGGCCGCTATTTGCGCTCGTAACGTAATTGTCGTCAAGGAGGTTGCAGACAGGCTACAAGTTCCTGTAGCATCGATTGATTGGCGCGCTACATTGCGTGAATTGAAGCCTGATATTATTTCGCTGGCGACACCAGCTGTATTACGAGAGGATGTTATCCAAGAGGCTCTCGCCCTAGGAGCTCATATTGTTTGTGAGAAGCCCCTCGCAGTGTCTGCAACTGAAGCACAACGCATGTTGAATGCGGTCGAGGACATCGGTATTAAACATGCTTACGCAGCAACTCAAGCGTATGATCCGACTACATCCTGGATTCAAGAATTGGTTCAATCGGAAGCAATCGGACGGATAAAGGCTGTAGAAATTAGTGCCTTCGTACCCATGTTTCACTCAAACTCTCCATGGACGTGGACATTTGACCTCTCACTCGGCGGTGGAGCGTTGCATAATGTTCTCACGCACTTTCTAGGGATTCTGAGCAAGGTTTTCGGCAGTGATCCCATCCGCGTGATGGGAGAATCGCGACTTGGTAGAGAGAAGGCACCAGTTATTGGTGAGATTCATGATTGGCGGCAATCCTTTGCGATTCTGAGCGATGAGGAGGTTGCTGCCGCCGAGTGGAAATCGGTTGATGCAGACTCATCCTTTAATGCTATATTGGAATATCGTACTCCATCTGGAGACAGCTTTACTTGTACGATTCAGTTCGATGCTATGATGCCATTTTCTCCTACAGCCCCGTATTTTCGAATCTATGGAGAACGTGGAACGATAGATGCAAAAGGCATTTTTTCTTACGATGTAAGTATTGTTAACCATGAGGGAACGATCACCAAAACAATGCCGGATCGATTACTAGAGGGATATGCTGATACAGGTAATGGGGAACAGAATAAATGGAATGCTTTCTTCCGTGAATTTGTAAGAGACGTCAAAGGCGAGGCCTATCAACCTTATCCCACTTTCCGAGAGGGATATCGTGATCAGCGTATTATTGAAGTGATCCGATCAGGAAGCGGTTGGACTTCCATTCTAACGGGAAACGATAGCTGAACGAAACAAGGAGCAGATTGCCGACGGCAGCTGCTCCTTGTTTATTCTGACTCGTTTCTGCCGTCGTCTTCCGATGATGCATCAAAAAAGAACCTGGACGGCAGTCCAAGTTCTTTGTATATTGCACTAAAATAGAGGCGAAGTTATAATCAGTATACGATTAGTTTTTTCCGTTTGAACACAGTTGTTTCATCTTATAAATTAATCGTACCATGCCGGCAAGCTCTTGTCAATTGTCAATTTAATGGTGAGGAGACATGTTGAATGAGTACTTTGGTTCTCGATATTCAGAAGGTAGAAAAAACGCAGCTTTGGCTCGTTGGCGGAAAAGGGTTGCATTTAGGGAAATTATCAAAGATTCAAGAGATACAAGTACCGGAAGGATTTTGTGTGACGACAGAGGCGTACCAGCAAGCCATCGAACAAAATGAAACGTATCATGTTTTGCTCAATCGACTTAGCACGCTAAATGAGGAGGATCGAGACCAAATCGGTGAAATCAGCAGGAAGATAGGGCAGATCATTACGGAAGTAGAAATCCCATCCGAGGTTGTGAAAGAAGTTGCTCACTATCTCTCCCAATTTGGCGAGGAACATGCTTATGCAGTTCGTTCAAGCGCGACTGCTGAAGATTTGCCGCATGCTTCTTTTGCCGGTCAACACGATACTTATTTAAATATCATCGGTAAAGATGCGATTCTGAAGCATATCAGCAAATGTTGGGCTTCTCTATTCTCGGAACGAGCTGTAATCTACCGTATGCAGAATGGATTCGATCACAAGCAAGTTCATATATCCGTTATCGTTCAAAAGATGGTTTTCCCGCAAGCGTCAGGGATTTTATTTACCGCTGATCCCGTGACTTCTAACAGAAAATTACTGACCATCGATGCCAGCTTTGGACTTGGAGAAGCTCTGGTCTCCGGCTTGGTATCTGCTGATTGTTATAAGGTGCGGGATGAGGAAATCGTCGAGAAGAGGATCGCAACTAAGAAATTGGATATCTATGGAAAGAAAGAAGGCGGGACAGAGACAATGCAGATCGATCCGGATCAGCAGATGTCTCAAACACTTTCGGAGCAACAAATTTTACAGCTGGCTCACATTGGTAGACAGATCGAAGCTTATTTTGGCTGCCCGCAAGATATCGAATGGTGCTTGGTTGATGATACCTACTATATTGTCCAGAGTCGGCCGATCACGACGATATACCCGATCCCTGAAGTTAATGATCAAGATAATCACGTCTATTTATCTGTCGGTCACCAACAAATGATGACAGATCCCATTAAACCATTGGGATTGTCTTTTTACCTGTTAATTACTCCTGCACCTATGCGCAAGGCAGGTGGGAGGTTGTTCGTTGATATTGCAGCTAGGCTGGCTACACCTGCCGGCAGGGCAGCTTTATTGAAAACCTTGGAATCCGATCCGCTCATTGTAGGCGCAATTACGACCATAATAGAGCGAGGTTTTATCAAATTGTTGCCAAGTGATCCTTCAGCAGCACCGCCACTGGGTAGAAGTAACACTGATAAGCTTTCACAATTCGAGAACGATCCAACAATCGTTTCTAATTTGATAAAATGTAGTCAAACATCGATCGATGAGTTAAAACAAAACATCCATGCAAAATCGGGACCGGATTTGTTTGATTTTATACTAGAAGATATCCAGCAATTAAAGAAGATCTTATTTGACCCACAAAGTACGGCTGTGTTTATGGCTGCTATAAATGCTACATCATGGGTGAATGAAAGCATGAACGAATGGTTAGGCGAAAAAAACGCAGCAGATACTCTTTCACAATCTGTACCTCATAACATTACTTCGGAAATGGGTCTGGCGTTATTGAATGTCGCGGATGTGATTCGGCCCTTTCCAGAAGTTATTGCATATTTGCAGCATGCGAAAGAAGATCATTTTATGGATGAACTGCTTAAGTTCGATGGAGGAAGGGAAACGAGAGAAGCTATCTATGATTATCTCAGCCAATACGGAATGCGATGTGCCGGAGAGATCGATATTACGAGAACTCGTTGGAGTGAAAAACCAATTACGCTTGTCCCCCTAATTCTGAGTAACATCAAGAACTCTGCGCCTAATGCCGGCAATCGTAAATTTGAGCAAGGACGCCAGGAAGCTTTGGAGAAAGAAAAAGAGTTGATAGATCGATTGAAGCAATTACCGGATGGTGAACAAAAAGCCAAAGAAACAAAACAAAGGATCGACCTCATCCGGAATTTCATCGGCTACCGGGAATATCCGAAATACGGCATAGTAAGTCGCTACTTCGTTTATAAGCAGGCTCTACTGAAAGAAGCCGAACAACTCGTTCAAGCTGGCGTTATCCATGACAAAGAAGATATGTACTATTTAACCTATGAAGAGCTTCACGAAGTCGTACGCACTCACAAACTAGATGATCCGGGTTACTTGGTCGAGCAGCAAGCGACGCTTGCGACCAGACAGATCATCAGTAAACGAAAAGAAGATTACACATTTTACGAAAAACTAACTCCCCCGCGAGTCATCACGTCTGATGGTGAAATCATTACAGGTGAGTACAAACGAGAACATCTGCCGGTTAGTGCGATTGTAGGATTAGCTGTTTCTTCTGGAGTGATTGAAGGAAGGGCTCGTGTCATTATAGACATGGCAAATGCCGATCTGGAAGATGGAGATATATTAGTCACCACCTTTACTGACCCGGGCTGGACACCGTTATTCGTGTCAATAAAAGGTCTAGTCACCGAAGTTGGCGGACTGATGACCCATGGAGCAGTTATCGCACGTGAATATGGCTTGCCGGCAGTTGTTGGAGTGGACAATGCTACCAGACTGATCAAAGACGGGCAACGAATTCGCGTGAATGGAACAGAAGGGTACATTGAAATATTGTAATGAAACGATAATGCGAGGCTGCCGCGAAACCAATCGGCAGCCTCGTTCTGTTTACTGACGGGATACCATGGGTGCGCGTTTTGAGGTTTCACGAATTTTCTATCATCCAATAGAAAAAGTCAATTAGCCATGTCAAAGAGCTATGCTCATAATATACATATAAACCAATAAGAATAATCGGATAAAATGGAGGTATTCCCATGACCCTATCAGAGACATCCAACCTTTCTCAAGAAAGAAGAGAGCGTGCATTTCAAGAAGCCGTTTCTTTCGGCACGTTCATCGAGCAGGCGCAGGTGAACCAACAGGCACTTGCGGCTAATTTCGAAGCTTATGCGCCGGACGAACGGCAGTTAGATTTCCTGAACGAACTCCAGGAACCGGTGGACGTTCTCGTGCTTGCACACGATTGGTGCGGAGATGTTGTCGCGAATCTTCCGCTGTTCGGTAAAATCGCGGAACGGACAGATAAGCTACGACTGCATATCCTAAACCGCGATCCGGATAATCAAGATATCGCCGACTTGTATAAGCATGCCGACGGGCGCAATCATATTCCTACGTACGTCTTCTTCGACGGATCGGGACAAGAACTCGGCGTCTTCATTGAACGTCCCGCGGAGATCAGCGCCCTTCTTGGCCAATGGATCGCAAATTTCTGGACCGACCATCCGGAGCTCGAAGGCCGCGGGAAACCGATTAGCTCGCTCGAAGAGGCGGAGAGAAAGGAACTGCTTCACTTCTTGAAGCTTCGGAGAACGGAAGTCATCGGCCAAGAACAGAATGCCATTCTTCGGGAAATTCAGTCCATCATTAGCCGATAGGCCCTTAGAAGGGGACTGATATGAAAGTCGTCGGAGAGGAATATGTTGAGTCTTAATCATAAACGAGGTGACGAGAATGAGTGATATCTATCGATTGGCTACGCTAGATGATGCCGAGGAATTGCTTGGCGTCATTCTGAGGGCTTATGAGACGATTCGGGAGTTAGGCATTAATTTCCCAGCGGCTTACGCAGACATTGAGATGGTGCGGGACACTGTCGCAAATCATGAATGTTACGTGCTTGTTCGTGACGGTGCAATCATTGCGACAGTCACCATCTCCGAGCCAGTTGAGCAGCTAAAGGCAATTGCTGATTTTCCATTTATCATGAAATTTGCGGTTGAGCCCGCTTTCAAAGGTCAAGGAGTCGGCAACTGTCTTCTCACATGGGTAGAAGAAGACATAGCCCGTGGCAAGTGGAAGGCAGAAGCGGTTACACTTGGTACAGCCGAACGCCATCCGTGGCTCGTGCAGATGTACGAGCGAAGAGGTTACGAACGCATTTACGAGCTCGAGACCGTGGATGACGGCAAGATGGTTCTGTTGAAGAAGCAGCTAACCCGATCGGAACAATCGTTAGGCGAAACAATGATCGTACTGACCTAAGAGGACAAGAGCATCATGTCATTAATAGTCATCATGTCAATAAAAGCCGCGAAAATCGCGGCTTTTATTTCGTCTGTTGCATATCGAATTATTTTAGTTTATGAGAAAATGATGTGGGGTTTATCATTATTCGGAGAAAAGAGGGACGAGCGTGAAACATTTTCCAATCGGAATGATCGGTGCAGGCGGGATTGCGATTTCTCAGCATTTGCCTAATTTGCAGAAGATCGAAGGAGTCGAGTTCGTTGCTGTAGCTAATCGCAGTCTGGAGAGCAGCAGGAAGGTGGCGGAGGCGTTCGGTTTCGCCAAAGCATACGAGCATTGGAAGGAAGTAGTGGACGATCCGGCGGTGCACATCATCTTTAATTGCACCCCACCTTATATGCACAAGGAAATCAGTTGCTACGCGCTATCCAAAGGCAAGCATGTATTTTGCCAGGCACGAATGGCCATGAATTTAGCCGAAGCCGAGGAGATGCTTGAAGCCGATCGGAATACGAAGCTTACAACTATGCTTTGTCCTCCTCCTACCTATATGGCAGTTGAACCATTCGTGATGCAATATTTGGCAGAAGGACATCTCGGAGAAATTCGCCATATCATGCTCCATCATGCGACGAGCTCGCTCAATGATCCGGAAAAGCCTCTGCATTGGCGTCAGCGTCAAGATCTGCAGGGGATAAATCTGCTGGAAGTTGGCATTATGGGCGAGGTGCTAAACCGGTGGTTTGGCCCGCTCAGCCACTTAAGCGCGCTCGGCAAAACCTGGGTGAACGAGCGGCCAGCCGACCTTGACGGCAAGTCTAAGGTTGATTTGCCGGATTCGGTTACCGTCATTGGACAGTTCAAGATCGGTGCAACTTTCACAGCCCTATTCACCGGAGCGGTCAACACCGTCGCATGCAGCTTGACGATTCACGGAAGCAAAGGGACGCTCCGCTGCATCCAGGGCGAGCCCTTCGTGTTTGTGCAAACGAGTGAGGGGGAACGTAGAATCGATATCCCTGAAGATTTAGTAGGAAAATGGGAAGTAGAGAAGCAATTTCTGCGTGCCGTAGCAGATGGAAAGAAAGGCGCTCCTTCGTTCGAGGAAGGTGTGCGGTATATGCGGTTTACGCAAGCGATCACAGATTCAATGGAGCAGGGGATGCGGCCGGTTCAGCTATAAACTGTGGCTGATCAAACGTAGCGTTTGAGTTCGCCTTGTTTATTACATCTCTTTAAAGTACTTGACGCGGTAATAAGAGCCATATCCAAGGATAAATAGATAGGCAAAAACCAATACAAATAACGTAGTTATATCTATATCCATTAAGGAAAATGCTAATATTAAAGCTCCATACATAAAAACAATCATGTCATATGCTTTCGCTTTAGCCCGATTAGCGATTGCCAAATTTCGCTCATCTTTCTTGTCAATCTCCATCTGCTTTGCTGCGGCAGGATTATTCTTCATAGTGAATCGGATGAGTAATTCTCCCATACCGTGCCCGAATATAGCACAGCCGAGCCCAAAACTGATAGAAGGTAATACTCGCAGTAAACCTTGTGGATCTTCAATTGTTTTAATGAAGTACAGACCAACTGCAAATAGTGCTACACCTGCAATGGTAAGAAAATATGATGAAATCGTTTTTTTCATACAGTCTCATCCTCCTCATATATAAAGATCTCTTCGATACTCATACCGAAAAAGCGAGCAATCTTGAACGCCAAGAGGATCGATGGGTTATAACGCCCCTTTTCCAGCGAACTGATCGTTTGCCTTGACACTTCAAGAGCCAATGCCAATTCTTCTTGCTTAATTCCGCGTTGCTTGCGGATTTCTTCTAAGCGGTTGTTCATGTGTTCACTCTCCTTATGGAAAGCTAACTTTCCATAAGGAGAGAATATCGTGCAACGCAAGAACTGTCAAGCGTGCTTTCCATTTTAAAGGATCAAGTTATTGTCGAGCAGATTACATCAACATTTTCGGCTATTATTAAAGTGATTTATAGAGATTGATTTACATGTGATTGGAGATAACAGATATCATAGAAAATAGAAGTCCGAGGTGAAAGTAGGATGAAGCGGTTAAAAGAACCCCGTAAAGAAGAAGGAAGAAATGTAACTAGTATCCTGGAAACCGTTGATGTGCAAAGCGGAGAAAGTTACATCTTGGCCGAGTTCGATTATCTGATTGAGGCGCCTAATTGGACTCGCGACGGCAAGTCTCTCATCTATAACAGCTTGGGACGGCTCTATACATTTGACATCGGTACGGGTGAGAGCACAATAATCGAATCGGGTTTTGCCAGTCAATGTAATAATGACCATGTACTTTCACCAGATAACACACATGTAGCCGTCAGCCATCATACCTACGAGGATGGCCAGTCCCGTATTTATATTTTTTCCTTGCAAGGTGGCAATCCCGTGCTTGTCACTCCGATGGCTCCCAGTTATTTGCATGGTTGGTCACCGGACGGAACCCTACTCGCTTATTGCGCCGAGCGGGACGGTGAATACGATATTTACACCATTCCCGTAAGCGGAGGCATCGAAGAGCAATTAACGGATACCGCTGGACTTAATGACGGGCCCGAATATTCACCGGATGGCAAGCACATTTGGTTCAATTCCGTACGCACAGGACTTATGCAGGTATGGCGCATGAATGCCAATGGTAGCGAACAGATTCAGATGACATTTGATGAAAGCAACAACTGGTTTCCTCATATCTCTCCTGATGGAGAAAAGGTTGCTTATATTACATATCGTAAGGGCGATGTCGCTCCCGGGGACCATCCCCCCAACAAGGAAGTAGAAATCCGTATCATGCCTAGCTCAGGCGGTGAATTCCGTACGCTTGTTAAGCTATTCGGAGGACAGGGAACCATTAACGTCAATTCCTGGTCTCCCGATAGCAAGCAATTGGCATTCGTTAGCTATAGAATGAAGGAGTGATATTGTTCGAAAATATGTAACAATGGTCGAAGTACTTATTAACATCCTTCATTCGTGTTATCATGTATAATAAAGCGATAACTCAGTCAAACTCAAAGGACTATTTTGGAGGGAATTCCCATTAATAAAAATGCAATGGATATGTTGAAGAACACGAGCCGTACTTTTTATATACCGATCAGTAAACTTGATGGGGCATTAAAAGATGCAGTCGCATCGGCCTATTTATGTATGCGTGCAATAGATGAAATCGAGGATCATGAAGAGATTTCTGTACAATTGAAGGTGGCGCTGTTAAGCGGGATCAACGAGGCATTTAATTCTCCGCAAGTAATCGAAGCCACTCAAAAGCTGTTAGCGCCTTATCGGGAGGTACTACCAGCGGTTTCTATGCAGCTTGATGAATGGGCGATTCTGTGTCCGCCTACCGCGGCTCCGATTGTATTTCGCTACATAAGTAAAATGGCTTTGCAAATGACCGATTGGGTTCAGAATGGATGGAATATTCATACGGAAGAAGACTTGGACCACTATACCTACAGTGTAGCCGGAATGGTTGGCGAAATGCTGTCCGAGCTATGGCTGTGGAATGACGGAACCAAATCCGATCATGTGAAGTCAGTTTCATTCGGAAGAGGACTCCAGGCCGTTAATATCATCCGCAACCGAGACGAGGATCTTAAGCGAGGTGTGGATTTCTTCCCGGACGGCTGGGAACTCAAAGACATGCTGCAGTACACACGCCGCAATTTGGCAATCGCCGATTCCTACATTGAAGATTTGAACAAAGGTCCAGCGTTGAAATTTTGCAAAATCCCATTAGCGTTAGCTCATGCTACAGTGAACCTCATCTCCGTAGGCGGAGGCAAGCTAACGAGAGATACGGTTCTGAAAATTGTCAATCATCTAAGCTGAATGAACGACCAACTCGGTCGGAGTATAAATCGATTAAGGACACCTGGGATGGTGTCTTTTTTTTCTGAACATAGAACTAATGGACAAGTTTGTAGCTTCGGGCACGTTGGAAATATGCTCCTATGAGCCATTGTAGGCATTTAGAATGGAACTTAGCAAGCCAGGGAATCTTTCTTCTAGATCAGCTGTTCGAATGGACAAGAAACGCTGGGTTCCCTGCACGCGAACCTGTACGACCCCCGCTTCGCGCATTGTACGAACATGGTGGGATAACGTTGATTTCACGACGTTAGCATCGATGCCGCCACAAGTGCTTTCTCCAATTCTGCTGATTTCTGCAACAATAGATAACCGAACGGGATCACTGAGCGCATAGAGGATGGACGAGAGATGAATATCAGCTTTGTCCGGGTGATATAGTATCCTCAGGATGTTTCCTCCTTGTCGAAACGTAGTGATTGCATTTTACCATACCGCATGCTATATTTCTATTGTTCGATAACAATCGAATTATTAAACAGACAATCGTTGGAATAACATGTCAAAAATGAACTCATTAAAAAATAACAAGTGGCGTGGGGGAACAATTATGACAAATCAAGATACCAATCAAGCAACGAACTCGCATTCAGTTGAAGTATTGTTCAGTCCTTTTTCATTAGGTAATCTCAGCTTAGCTAACCGGATCGTGATGGCTCCGATGACGCGAGCCTTCTCGCCAGGAGGTGTACCTGGACAGGACGTAGTAGATTATTACCGTAGACGCGCGGCTAATGGCGTTGGCTTAATCATCACGGAAGGTACGCTGATCAATCATCCAGCGGCAACCGACAATGCTAATATCCCTAACTTTCATGGAGAAGAAGCGCTTGCTGGCTGGAAACGCGTCGCTGACGCGGTGCATGAAGCGGGAGGGCGTATCGTGCCGCAGCTCTGGCATGTCGGGATGACCCGAATGAACGGTTCACTTCCTCATCCGGAAGCGCCATCGATTGGACCTTCAGGACTCAATCTACTGGGTGAACAAGTGAATGAACCGATGACGCAAGCGGAAATCGATCAAGTCGTACAAGCTTTCGCACAAGCGGCAGCCGATGCGAAACGGATTGGCTTCGACGGTATTGAGCTCCACGGCGCCCATGGTTATCTGATCGACCAATTCCTCTGGGAGAGAACGAATCAACGCACGGATGAATACGGTGGCGATTTAAAGGCACGTACTCGATTTGCCGTCGAGATCATCGAAGCTTGCCGCCGCGCAGTAGGTCCTGAGTTCCCGATCATCATTCGATTGTCGCAGTGGAAATCGTCTGAATATACAGCGAAACTCGCAGCTACGCCAGAACTGCTCGGTCAATTACTCGCTCCTCTCGTGGAAGCAGGTGTGGATGTATTCCATTGCTCGACTCGCAGGTTCTGGGAACCCGAATTCGAAGGATCTAGCCTTAATTTGGCAGGATGGGTGAAAGAGTTAACGGGCAAGCCTACGATTACGGTGGGGTCCGTCGGTCTCGATGATGAATTCATGGGCTCCTTCAGAGGAAAAAGTGCAGGAACGTCCGACATTAACGAGCTGCTTGTCCGTTTAGAACAGAACGAATTCGACCTCGTCGCTATTGGACGCGCCTTGTTGGTGGATCCTGCCTGGGCTGAGAAGGTTCGGGGAGAACGGTTCAATGAACTCCTTCCATTCTCCGCTGACGCATTGCAGCGTTTGTACTAATTCAACTCCTTGAAAACACAGAACAAAAAGAGATGACACTTCAGTCATCTCTTTTTGCTCTCTGGCAGGCTAAAGCTATTGAAAATTCATGCTAAAGATGGGATGAATAGATGGGGGAGAATGAGCCCTAATTGGTGACGTTTTCATTTTTCACAGTGCCTCTAAGCTGTATGGTTCCTACACTGGGAAAATTTTCTCGCTAGATAAATTATTTTTATTGACACAATAAAAATAATTTTTTAAATAATCTATAGTCGAGACGAGCAAAAAGCAGTACAGTAGAGAAAGAAAAAAGGTTGCTTTCATCTTCAAAGTGTTTTGTGATTTATTTCACACTCCCTCATTTATTTGCGTTGGAATGCTTTACCGCGTTGCACGTTTAATGGGATTAAGTCTGCACTGCCTACAACGGCGGGCAGGGGGTTCATCTTGCAAGATGATCGCAGCTGAGTGACTACATCTGAAGGAGGCAATACAATGAGTGAAACAATGGTAAAAGACCTGGAGCAGCAGGAATCCGTATCGGCACTGGCGAAATCGGACGTGCTTGATCAACTACTGAAGCCGGAAGTGCAAGAAGCGCTGACGCAGCTGGTGGACCAACTGCCGAAACTGTCCGAAATGATGAGCTTGATGACGAAAACGTACGAACTTGCGCAAAAGGTCACTTCCGACCGCGTCTTGATCCAAGACACAGTGGGTGGCATTCAAGAAGTCGTGAAACCGCTGACAGAGAAAGTGAAAGGCTACGCGTCTGCAGCTATCGAAGCAAGCGACCGCGCAGAAAGCAACGAGAATGTAATCGGTTTGTTTGGTATGATTAAGCTTCTGAAAGATCCGGAGCTGCAAAAGATGCTTCGTTTCAGCCAAGCGTACCTCGATATCCTGGGTGAAAGAAAGAAATAGAAGCATCATACTAATTGAAGCACGGAGGATGAGATCCCATGAGAAAAGAAATATTGATTCTAGGCGGAGGCTACGGCGGTTTGCTGAGTGCGCTGTCAGCACGCCAGCATCTGACGACTGAAGAAGCGGGCATCACGATCATTAACCGCGTCGGCTCCCACCAAATCATTACGGAGCTTCACCGTCTTGCAGCAGGCAACGTAGCCGAGAAAGCCGTTGCATTGCCGCTCGCGAAACTGCTAAAAGGCAAATCCATCAACATCGTAGTCGGCGAAGTGCAAACGATCGACGTTGAAGGCAAAAAAGTCGCTTTGAACGATGGATCTTCTTACCGTTACGATAATCTGGTGCTTGCGTTGGGTAGTGAAACAAACTACTTCGGCATCCCTGGACTGCAAGAAAATAGCCTGACGCTGAAATCCGTCTCAGACGCTAACCGCGTATTTAACCATGTGAAAGACCGCGTCAAGGCTTATGCAACAAGCAAGAACAAAGCAGACGCTACATTCGTTATCGGTGGCGGCGGCTTGTCCGGCGTAGAGCTGGTCGGCGAGCTTGCGGACGAGCTTCCGGGAATCTGCCGTGAATACGGCGTCAACTTCTCGGACGTTTCGATTTCGCTGGTCGAAGCGATGCCTACAATCCTGCCTATCTTCTCGCCTGAGCTGATCCAGCGCGCAGTTACAAGCTTGGAATCGCGTGGTGTAGAATTCCTGACTGGTCTTGCGATCACGGAAGTGAATGGCAACATCGTTACGCTGAAGGACGGCAGAACGATCGAGACAAATACGCTCGTATGGACAGGCGGCGTTCAAGGCAGCCCGCTCGTTGGCAACTGTGGCATCGAAGTGAACCGCGGCCGCGCAACGGTCAATGAGTTCCTGCAATCCACATCGCATCCAGAAGTCTCCCTTGCCGGCGACTGTGCGGTCGTATTCGCTACAGAAGGCCGTCCATACCCGCCGACTGCCCAACTGGCATGGCAAATGGGCGAGCTTGTAGGCGCGAACATCGCAGCATCGTACAAAGGCGCTGCAATGGGTACATTCAACCCGGTGTTCTCCGGCACGCTGGCAAGCCTTGGCCGTAAAGACGGCATCGGCGTCATCGGTGAGAGCGGTATCGTGATGAAAGGCTCGCCTGCTTCCTTGATGAAGAAAGCAAGCAATGCCCGTTACCTGTCGCACATCAACGGTTTGTTCTCACTCGCATACTAAGCTAAGCAAAAGTGCGAAAGCAAAAAGCAAGGCAACAAGCCCCGGCTCATTATGAGTTGGGGCTGGTTGTTTTATATGGGATATTTAACCTTGCAACTTTCCCGATTCGATCGCGTCCATAAGTGCATCACCTAGGAACGAGGATACTTACTCTATGAACAAAAAGTGGCTGTTTGGTACAGCGATCGCGGCGGTTACCGCGATATCAGCAATTTCCGTCCACGGCTTGGCGTCAGATCATGTTGCAAGCATGGAGATGAATAATGACGGTTTCGACGTACAAAATATCACTGCAGTGGTTAGACCTAGAGCCCGGCAAATACCAGATCGTAAAAAGGTTTGGTGGAGGCACGCTGAGCGTCAAGCTCGCCGCGCCATTCGAGGTCGTAGCGGAATGAAGCCTTAAGTAGAGGATATTTTGTTGGGGGTTTATCATGAGTTTGTACAACTATAATTTAAGATCAATTTTACTCGTAATTGCTATTTTCTTTCTAATGATTCCGGTTGTTGTGGAGGCAAATGAATCAGGTTCTAACCTAGTAGTCCAAGCGGATGATTCACGCTATTTAGTGGCGACCCAAATCGAGGCAGGAGCTGAGTCAGCTTTTGCGATCGCCAAGGACGGTACGGTATGGGGTTGGGGCGGAGGTTATGGAGCTTTAGGTCATGGCGCTACCACGCCAGCCTTTCTGCCAGTACGCATCCATATTGATCACGTTCGACAAATCTCTAGCGGTTACAGGCACACTCTCTTTTTGAAAGAAGACGGTACGGTGTGGGCAGTAGGTGGAAATGAGCATGGGCAACTTGGTAATGGTCAAATAAGTAATGGAGAGAAGTTATTTACAGAACCGATGCAAATACTAGGGTTGTCAGATGTTATTCATATAGCCGCTGGAGATAATCACAGTCTTGCAGTCAAAAGTGACGGTACTGTTTGGGCATGGGGTGGAAATGAACACGGCCAACTTGGAGACGATACACGAGAGAACAGACTGAATCCGAGACTGGTTGTTGGTATGCCTAAGATGAAAAGTGTCGCTGCGGGACAGTATACATCAATAGTGCTCAGTGAAGAAGGCGATGTTTGGGTATGGGGCTTGCAGGCTTACAACGTGAATGATATCCAGCATGGATTTATTCGCAAACCGACCCCAATGTCTGGCAACAATAAGTATCAAGCAATTGCTGCTGACTCTACACTGGGAGCAGCCTTGGATAGCTACGGAGCTGTATGGGTGTGGGAAAATTACAGCGGTAGCTCATGGAAAGCAGAATCAAAGCTTCAGCCACAGCGGATTCTAAATATGAACAATATTGTTTCATTTACAGTTCATTCAGCGGTAGATTCGAAAGGGAATGCTTGGAAGTGGAAAATTGCTACTGGGAAATATCTAGAGCTTAATGCACTGCCGGTGCCAGTGAACCAGGCACAAGCGATCACTGAGGGTAGTCGCAATATTTATGTACTGATGAACGACGGCAGTATTTATTCGAAAGGATTTAATCAATTTGGACAATTAGGTCAAGGTACTCTAGACTTTGAAGTTGGAAGTTTTAAGCCGATAAGGAAAGCTGCCTCCATTATTTTGAACGGTAACAGCATTGAGCCAACAGTGCCTCCACTAATATTGAACGGAGTAACCTACATTCCATTACGAGGAGTTCTTGAGGCAATGGGCGTGAATATCCGCTGGGATATCGCAAGCAGGTCCGTCATTGCTGATAAAGGTAATAAGCATATCGTCTTCAATACGATAAGCGGGAAAACAGAAGTTGACGGCAAGACTGTAAATCTCGATAAAAAGCCTGTTTATGCGCATGACAGCTTGCTTGTACCGCTTCGATTTGTGTCCGAAACTGTTGGTGCAAAAGTCGTTTGGAATAGTGCTGAATACACGGTGGAAATCAATACTGTTTCTCGCTAACGACAGAAATCCACCTGCATAAATTAATGAGTAAAAGAGCTTGAGAAATCAAGCTTTTTTTGTTATGAATTTGATTATCGAGCATGTGGATTATTTGAAACGACTCAGTTAATTGGAGGCGAACCGAATCAATGTCAACTCTTAACAAAGCAATTGAATTAGCAGCTTTATTTCATGAAGGCCAGAAGGATAAGTCTGGTCAACCGTATATACTTCATCCTCTACGTGTCATGATGTCTCTTGAAGCTGAAGATGCAAAAATTGTTGGAGTATTGCACGATACTATTGAAGACACAGAGCTTACATTAGAGCGGCTTAAAAACGAAGGATTCTCCAATACCATTCATTCTAGACGCTCTGATAAGTGTGACAAGACAAGATCATGAGTCATACGAAATGTTCATTTTTAGAGCGAGGCAGAACGAAATTGGTCGAACAGTTAAGTTCGCTGATTTACGAGACAACATGAATTGGGACAGAATCAAAGCGCCAACACATACAGACAAAAAGAGAATGCAGAAGTATCAAGATGCTTATTTCAATTTGCTTTAAGACTAATTAACCACCTCTGTCCATGAATTCATCTGGCTCAGTAGGAATAACGGCGAGAAGTTAAACAGAGCTTGTTAGGTAACAAGAAAATTATCTCATTAACGGCCGCGAAAATCGCGGCTTTTTATTATGGGATCAAGTTAGCTTGCCGACGATGATCAAGCCAGCGTGTGAAGTTAAGTAATCGCTGAGAGTTTCAAGAGTAATTTTGACCTCACAGGAATTAACTTCAGAGGTGCAGAATGGAATAGTGAGTAAAAACAAGCAGTTCTTCTCACGGATAGCTTGTTTATTCCAAAATAAGGAGTGTAGTCAATATGAAGCGAGTTCTATTATTCGTATTATCCCTGTTAATGTTCTTGCTAACGGCTTGTGGAAAGCCCGATGTTAATAATCATACTGCTGACTACGAATCCACAATGATGTCGGATCAGAACCCTTATTTTTTGGAACAAGAAATGAAATATGTTGAACTTGTCGTCAGAGGAAGTATTCTAGGTCTACAAGAAACTCGCAAACGAGATTCGGGGATAGAAAATTCAAAGGTTGATACCGACTTTGATGTGACACCTGCTATCGTAAAGATAAGTAAAGTGCTGTACGGTAAACGACCAACTTCAGATACGATCACTTTATTACAGCACGGTTCAACATCTGGAATAGAGTCAAAAGATTTTGTGAAAAAAGGAGATGAAGTCATTCTTCTATTAATGAAAACCATGGATGGCTTTTATTGGTCTTATAGTTATGGAGACGGCATTTGGCAGGTCAAGGACGGAATCGTTACCTCTAAAGCTACCAAAGAACTGCTAGTACCTTTTAATAATCGTAGTGTGGAGGAGTTTCAACAAATCATATCGACGGCGGTTAGGAACAGTAAACAAAAAGACCCAGCCGAAAGATTTACCGACATCCTTCAAATCATTAGTGATCACAAAGTAGTAGAAGCTAGTTATCCTCTAAGTGCAATGCAGATTGAATATCCAGATAACCTCTATGCTTATAAATCACAAATTGTTGGATCACTTGTTTTATTAGCAGAAAGAAAAGCATTAGAATCCATATCTGAGAGCTTGGATAAAGGAAATAAACTGCGGAGTTCCGTACGAAACGAAGTGGATTCGAATATTAAAGAAATTAATGAATATATGAACAATAATATGATAACATCGGGACTAAACGAACATACAGAAGATACGGTGAGCTATGTAATCGATCATTTCAGCATGGAAGTAACGAAAGAAAAGGTTGAGCATATAGACTTTTCCGATCTCACGATTGTCAATCCGTTACAAGCTTATGAAGAAGAGGGCATGAATCCACCGAATTTGCGAGATATCATTATCTATTTCTGGGTATTACCTAACAAAGAGTTTAAAATCATCTACCAAACTTACTTTAATGATGGGAAACTGGACTATATCAAATACTTTAACGAGTTCGCTAATGTATTCAAGGAGTTCAATTCACCATTAGCAGAAGATTGCGAGAAAATAGCTGAAGGACTTATGCAATAGCAATCATTTGTAGATGGTGGTATTAACGGAATTTGAAAGCAGGTGATTGTAATCTTTTATTGGATAGCGATACTTATGACAGTAGTGGATCAGATCACAAAATTGATCGTGCGTTTGAATATGCAGGTTGGTGATACACATCCGTTTCGACAAGGCATTCTGCAGTTTACATATTATCAGAATTCCGGTGCAGCCCGCAGTTCATTTCAAGGCAACGGAAGATTGTTTGGCGTGATCGCTGTGGCTTTCATTACAATAGTCATATTCTATCGAAATAAACAAACTTCGAATCACCGTTGGATGGATGTCGGATTAGCGTTCCTAGTGGCAGGAGCGGCTGGGAATGGCGTGGAGCGGTTATTATTTGGGAAAGTAACAGACTTCCTGCAATTCGGATCTGGGCAGGGGATCATGAATATCGCGGATCTATCAATCAACGTTGGTCTGCTCGTGGTCTTCATCCAGCAGATCGTTTTATCGAAACTCCGAAAGAAAGCTTAGTTATAGTTTATTTTTCCTCATGTATGTTGAGTTAACGGTGACAGGGCCCTAGACAAACGATGAATATCCATGTGAAAATGATAATTGAAACGGATTGCCCAAGGAGGCCATGGATAATCAATGATGAGAAAAAGAGTAGTTGTTACAGGCGGGAGCGGTAAAGCGGGGAAATGGATTGTTAAAGAATTGGTAGAGCAAGGCTATGAAGTGTTAAATCTGGATTGGAAGCTGCCAACTGAGCCGCTCTGTCCAACTCAGATTGTCGACTTGAATGATTTAGGCCAGGTACATAACGCTTTATCTCAATTCGGTACCGGGGATCGATTGCCGATCCATGCTGTCATTCATTTTGCAGCAATACCGCAAGCATTCATCTACCCAAATGATGTAACCTTCAAAAATAACGTGATGAACACCTACAACATTCTTGAGGCTTCCGCTAATCTCGGCATTTCCAAGGTGGTACTTGCTTCAAGCGAATCCTCTTATGGTATCGTCTTCGCGAGCCAGTTCTTTGCTCCAAATTATTTGCCGATTGATGAGCAGCATCCGCAGCTCTCGGAAGACAGCTACGGACTATCCAAGATGGTGAACGAAATGACTGGTGAAACCTTCCATAGACGCACCGGAATGCAGGTTATTTCGTTCCGGCTTGGAAATATTTTGGAACCACAGGATTATCCAAAAGTGAGAGAGAGGTTCGATGATCCACAACAACGACTTCGCATTCTATGGAGTTATATCGATGTCCGCGATGTGGCTGTCGCTTGTCGTCTAGCTGTTGAGAAGGAAGGGCTAGGCGTGCACTCGCTAATTCTGGCAGCTGATGATACATCATCAGATCAACCTAGCTCCGAGTTGATACAGCGGTTTATGCCGGAGCTATCCGAATATTCGTCTAAGCTTCCGGAACGTACTAGCTTTTTGTCCAATAAGAGAATAAAGGAAGTATTAGGCTGGAAACAACAGCATTTCTTTACGGAGCAGTAATGGCTCTTCTCATACGCAAGTTAAGCTGTCGACAAGCACGATGAATCGAACGGTATTTGTCGGGCGACAAGAACATTAATTCATTAAAGGCCGCGAAAAATCGCGGCTTTTTTATTTATGGGATCAAGTTCTTGTCAAAGACCAAATGATAAAGAACTTGATCCCATTTCCGACGAAAATATATCGTGCAAGCAAATATGATTTGCTCAACGGTCGAGAGATAATAGTTGCTGCGCCACAATGTAGCCCGATCCTCCGTTTATGCCGTGACCCGGCCATGTAGCAGCGCCAAGCATGTAAAGGTTAGCGATTTCTGACCGATGGCCCGGCTGGGAAGGCAGCGGTCTGAACAAGTAGCTCTGCATTAGGTCATGTGATCCACCGTATGGATCACCAGGTCCGGAATTCGGGTTGAAGCGGGCAATGGTATCAGGCGTGACGACGGATTTGCCGATAATAGCGTCTGGAATGTTAGGTATATGCTTGCCTACTATGGCGATCACTCGCTCAGCGAATCTTTCGGTAAGTTCATAGGTCCACGTTCCGTCTCCGACGTCAATTTGACCGGCAGCATCGCCGCGAGGACGGCAAGGAACCTCTAGAACCTGGATCCGCATAATCGCTTTGCCGACCGGCGCTCGACTCGGATCGAGATTGGTTGAGCAATCGACCGTAAAAGTCGGCTTTGCAGGCAAAAGATCGGCCATCCCTTGTGCAATGGCTTGGGTGAAGCCGTCAAGCCCATCGGTAAGATGGGGCTGACCGACTCTGGCAAATCGAGGATCGGGCCATTTCGGCGCTTCTTTCAGAGCTAGATGAATCTGCACGCAGCCTCTTCCATAGCGGTATCGTTTTGCTTGGTTGCGAATGTCGGAGCTGACTGGCGCATCCGCTAGGAGCGACAAGTACAGCTGGTCTGGACCAGTAGAGGCAACGACAGCATGTTTAGCGTGGTATTCCTCGCCTTCCGCTGTACGCACGGCGACAGCCTTGCCGTTATTGACGATAATCTTCTCAGCTCTTGTACCCGTAATGATCGTGCCGCCTTGATCCTGCACCAAACGAGTCAATGCCAGAGCAAGTTTCTCGCTACCCCCTTCGGGAATAGGCATCCCGCCGCCCATAAGCGCCATTGTCGTAAGTGGGACCCAGATACCGCTGCCGATTTCGTCCGGCGTCCGACCCAGGTGAGTGACCCATGAAGCGAGCATCGCGCGTGTAACAGGAGACCGGAAATCTCTAACCACATTGCGGGCGGTGGAAAATAGGGAAGCGGCGAATGCCGAGTAACTTTTGCCCCCAGTTCGTTCGTCATACAATAAATTCTGAATTGTATTGGAAGCTTGCGATCCGGATAAATCTAAGGAAAATAATTCGAACACGTCCCCCGCATAAGGAGCAAATTCCTCGAACATACGTCCTAACACCGCCCCGTCACCGGGGGCTAGACGCTCAGCTTCAGCGGCCAAGTCCTCGCTCGAGCGTGATAAAACTGCAGTCTCGCCATTCTCCATAGAAACGCCTGTCGGCAGTTCCGTGTTCACATAACGCAACCCACGCGACTCGAGTGCTTCCCTAAAGTCTGCATAAGCGGGGCCAGTCAGGAACAGCGGATGGGCTGCTGCGTAGACGTCGTGCTTGAAGCCGGGCAGCGTCAGTTCTTCCGTCCGCAAAAATCCGCCAGCCCGGTCATTCTTCTCCAACATAAGAACGCTTCTCCCAGCTCGCGTCAAATAAGCGGCCGTGATCAGCGCGTTGTGGCCGCATCCAATTATGATTACGTCGTACTTGTTCAACGTCATATACCCCCTCCGCGTCTATAAACAAGATCAAGTTTAACGTAAGCAAGCGGCGAGGACTGGCACTTGGTGTCGACTAGTCCAAAATTTACCTAAATAAAGCTGGCCATTACACAAGAAAAGCAACCGTCGAAGTGAACGGTTGCTTTTTCATTGCTAAGAACCATCAAAGATAGGTAGCGGATAATAAGATCCTGGAATTCTCCATAGAGAGAAGTCGTGCGCTGGAGCAATGATTAACTCGACGACATCGGGCGCTAGGATGCGGTTTAATTTGACCGAGAGATTGAATTGAGCGTCGCGAAATGTGTCTGCGGCAGGTATCGTGTCATCACTGAAAGGAATTTGACCAACATATAGGGATCGCTTGTCAGGACGGATTTGACGGATCACAATGGCATCCTGTGCCAAACCGCTATCCCATCCAATACTTTTGTGATAATCGATAAAGTAGGCTGCTTGGAAGGGGACCTTGAAGTTGATAATTCCTACCTGGACGCGTCCAATCGTATCTTGGTGTATCGGATTCAGAATGAGCGACGTCTTCTTGGGACGTTTGTCATCGCACTCGATTTTAATTACATTGGATGGCGGTAACCAACCCTTGCTGGTGATGTAGGTGGAGGCAAGTGACGGGCCAGAGGGTCCGAACCGATTATCTATAAAACGAGCATCCGTCCCCCCGTAACTTTCGGCACTCATGACACAGAATGGATCACCATAGTCTTTGCCTTGCAAGTCATAAGAGTGCTGAAATCCATGACCGTGTCCCATTTCATGAAAAATAAAGCTCGGACGCATCCGCTCCTGATCGACAAGGACATGTCCATTTGCAGATCCGGGACCTTGCTGTCCGCCTTCCATTACGTTCTGACCAATAAACGGGACATCCGTGAAGACCAGGTAATTGTCATAGCCTGCGAGGTTGTGACCCGCATTTTGGTGTGCAGTAATTCCGTTCGCAATGGCATCGGATCGCCGAACGCCCTTTGCTTGTTCCGCTGTGATCGGCCAAGTGACCCAATCAAACACGGTCGATTTGGAAATATTCAAATTTCCGTATGACATGTCGGACCAGTAACTGATTGCGCTGCCGGAACCCCTTGCAAATAATTGATCGAAAAACGCTTTCGCTTGCTGATTAACAGGCGTATCCTGGCATTTGCATAATAATATTGCCCATCGGTATTGACTGCTCACTCTATCAATCCTCTCCTAAAAGGAAACTAATCGTGCATGCATTGTGCATCCTATGCTTGGCTAAGAGGAATAGCTTGGGTGCGAACTACCCGCTTTTTCTTTGTCCGCTTTCTGAGATTGCTCATAGGAGCCACGGCAACAACGGATTGAAAAGGAATATCGATCGGACCGTAAGTTCGGTCATGGATGGACAAGAAGTCGTCATGAAGCTGAATGATATGACCACGCACAATTCTTCCATTGGATAGGAACACGGTAATTTTACTCAATGACAGAAAGTAGATGTTATAGCGATCTATTAACTTCATCTACAAGCAACCTCCTAATAGAAATAGATAGTTTAATAGACTAGAACATGAGCCCTTTGATTGTAATATATTAATATAGTCTTATTGTTAAAGGAGGTCATTCCTATGGATTATATAAAGCAATTATTAACACTGCGCGCAACTTCATTAGATACCGCACAGATCACGCTCACAACGGGCATACTGGTCTTAGGTACCGTAGCTTTTGTTAACGACAACGCTGTTGCGATTTCAAATGGGATCAATATCTTAGTCATCCCATTTGACAAAATTGTTTCTGTCGCTTAGTTCGTTCTCTTAATTCGAATACTAGATTATATGATGGACCGCACCATTAGGTAGCGGCATTGTTAAGCAAATTAGAGACTTTCATTGAAGGACGAGCCCCATTTTGAATGGGGGAGTGATCGTCCAATGTCCCGAAGGCAGCTGATTAAATGGATCAGCTGCTTTTTTTATGTCAGAGGAATTTGTCCACCTCAATCGAATATGTACTTCAAATACAACACTAAGCTAATGGTGGACGATAAGTTCAGTGTAATCCTGAAGGAGGAGTTTGATGAGGAAGCTGCGTTGGGGGATTATGGGGTGCGCCCAAATTGCCACAAAGGCGTTTATTCCATCTGTCCGAGCTTCGGACATCCATGAGATAGTCGCCGTTGCAAGCCGTGAAGAAACAAGAGCTCGAGTGTTTGCAGACGCATATGGCATACAAGATGCATACGGCAGCTACATGGAGTTGCTAGCCAATCCATTAATTGATGCGGTCTACATTCCGTTGCCTAATCATATGCACCAGGAATGGACGATTCATGCCGCTCGAGCAGGCAAACACGTGTTGGTCGAGAAGCCGATGTCGATGTCGGAGCGCCATGCGATACAGATGGTTGAAGCTTGCGAGCAATTCGGCGTACACTTTCAGGAGAACATAATGTATCGCTTCCATCCGCGCTATGATCGTGTCAGGGAAATTATACGTTCAGGCGAGATTGGTACGGTTAGGGCAGTTCACGGTGTCTTTACGTCGGACCGCTCCAATATGGAGCGCGATATCCGATTCCATCAGGAAATGGGTGGCGGCAGTATGTACGACATCGGCTGCTACTTGCTCAGCGCGGCTCGCTATGTGCTGGAGATGGAACCAGCGGCCACAACGGTGCAGGCTTTTTTCTCCCCGGAACATGATGGCGTTGATATGATGGCTTCCGGTCTCGTCGAATTTCCGGCTGATGTGGCATTTATGTTCCAGTGCGGATTGTGGGCGGACTTCTCAAATACATTAGAAATCCGAGGTACTCGCGGCACTATCCGGCTGCCGTCAGCATTCACGCTTCGCGGTGATCTGAGCCCTGACATTCAGGTCACTGTGCTCGGCGAGATGCGGACGGAGCCGTTCGAGCGTGGGAACCAGCAGTTATGGCTACTAGACAGTTTCGCGCGAGCGGCGCTTCACGGAGAGCCGGAGGCAGTCAACCCTTGGGACGGCGTACGAACGATACAAGTCATCGAGGCATGTCTTGCTTCCGCGCGTGAAAAGAGACGGGTATCAATCGAACCTCTTGTAGGGAGCGTCTAAGCGACGAAGACAAGTGAGGTCAGGGATTTCTCGTTTGTATAAGGACGACGTGGTTAATCTCAGAGGCTTTATCCTCTACCGTCAAGGGCCAATACTTCGATTAATGATACCTATGATTACTTCCATCGTTGGTACGTAATGCTTTATAGTGAACGTAAGAGCAGGACGAAACACGGGCCTACTGCCAAATCGAGCAAATAAATTCGAAATCGAAGGAGAAACAAACATGAGAAAACTCGTATTGTTCATGCATGTGTCGTTAGACGGGTATGCGTCGGATTCGAACGGAGGACTGGATTGGATTCCGTACAACGAGGAATTAGAGAAATACGCCGAGGAGGTTGTAGCCGAAGTCGGCTCTCCCGTATACGGACGCACGACGTATCAAATGATGGAGAGCTACTGGCCCACGGTGTTGGAGAATCCGAATGCGTCGAAACACGGTAGGGAGCATGCCAAATGGCTGCAGGATGTTAAAAAGATCGTCATTTCCGGCTCTATGGACAAGGTAGAATGGAACAATACGATGCTGATCAAGGACAATATCGCAGAGGAAATCAAAGCGCTCAAGGAGCAGCCCGGCAAAAATCTCGTTATCTTCGGCAGTCCGGGGGCGGCGAAGACGCTGATTGACCTTGGCCTGGTCGACGAATTCTTGCTGACGATTTGCCCGGTCATCCTTGGTGGTGGAAGATCGGCATTCCACGGTGACGGTGAGAAAATTAGGCTCAAGCTGCTGTCCAGCCGAACGTTCAATTCGGGCATTATCGCGGTCCGCTATGAGTTGGAGAAATAACATGCGACTCAAGGTCAAAACATTCAGTTAGAATATTATGGGAGAAATACCTGTGTAGCTACATAAACGGAATTTGAGTTCTCTCCTTTTTTTGACTAAAATGAACAAGATACTTTCAATTTGGAGGGAAGATACGCATGTACCGGACTAAGGAAGATTTTGTGAATGACTGGTCTGCATCAGCGGCAGGTACAATAGCTGTAATGAAATCCATTACGGACGAGAAGATGAACACCGCAATTGTGGAAGGACATAATTCGTTAAGTTGGTTGGCTTGGCATTTGACGGGGACCGCGGCAATATTCGGACAAATTGCGGGGCTTCAAGTTCCAGTAGTGGAACGCGGAGTTCGAGCACCAGAGCATATAGCGGAGATCGTCGGCAAATATGAAGAGATCAACAAGGCTTATGGGCTGGAAGCTAATAAATGGACGGATGAACAGATGCTGGAGGAAATCCAAACTTTCGGAAGTAAAATGATGCGTGGCAAATTTCTGCGCCTGCTTATCGATCATCAAACGCACCACCGCGGTCAAATGACGGTCCTGCTTCGTCAAGCGGGCTTAACAGTTCCGGGTGTTGTTGGACCGACGAGAGAAATGCAAGCGAAATAACAAGCAGGTGGTTTTTGGCAACTAATCTAACCCAAATGAGCACCGATCCAATATCGGCGCTCATTTCGATTGAAAAGAGCATTGTTTAATGTGATTGGAGCCCTTTGGATAATGATCGAATACACACCAATCTTTTGTTAAACGGTTGTAACCAAACAAATGTTCGCATATACTACCTTTGAGGTGATATGTGTGAACTCGACACCAGAAGAAATCATACTGATTAAAGAGTGCTGCCTGTTGCCGATCATGCTGGATATGCTTGAGAAGCAACGTTTGGAGATGGAGAAGTCTACCTCACCAATGAAGACCCTTTACCAGGCAGCTCTCATAAGACTGCAGAATACGATCCACGCCGATCTTATGAATACACGGAATCAGCTTCGTGAAGCGAACATTAAAATGTGGAAGGTTCATTCATCTGAGGTGCGTGAGAAATCGGCCTTTAAATACGAATACTCAAATAAAGGATACCGTGGTGTATTTGAGATGTTGAGAAGCCTTGTTAGAGCTGAAATATCTAAGAAATTCGGTCAATATATCGGGAGGGTCTTTAATAATAAGTTTTCTGATTAAGCTAACGCCAGGATGATCGAGTGGGAAACCGAAAGATGGGGATCTTGCATTCATTGTTGAATAATAGCATGACTGGCACCCTGACCGGTGCTTTTTCTTTTGTTCATGTGAAGTTCATATACGTTTTTTATTATCTGTCAGAAGTGTAATAATTAATAAAGAAGTGAACCGTCTTCGGAAGTAGCACACTTAGGGATAATTAGGGGCGATTGCTGTGAATAAAAGAAAATCTGGCATAATTCATACAGAAGGTGATGATTTATTTTATAAAGTAACCGGAAACGGCATCCCATTAATAATGATCCCGGGTGGTGGCGGTGACGGGGATTCTTTTCTCCCATTAGCAGATGAGCTAGATGGCAAATTTAAAGTCACTACCTATGATCGAAGAGCAAATGCTAGGAGCACAGCTAACAAGCCCATTAACTTCTCGATTACACAGCAAAGCAGGGATGTGCTTGCAGTGCTTAACGCAGTGGGTGAAGAATCGGCCTTTGTATTTGGGAACAGCAGCGGCGGCGTTATTGCACTAGAACTTGTTAAAAATTTCCCGGATGCGGTTCGAATGGCGATTATCCATGAACCACCGCTCGCAAACTTTGCAAATGACCCTGCGAGATGGCTGAAATTCTTTGATGATTGTTATCAATTGGCTGTAAGCAAAGACTCTGGTAAAGTCGCTACAAAATTCGGAATGGGCGTGATGGGGCGTAAGACTATTGCTCCATTGTTATCAGATATTAGGCTAAAAATTTATTTATTAAAAGAGCCAAAGCAGGCAGGCGAAACTCGATTGCCTCAAAAACTGGCTGATGATATTTTTATAAAGCAAGAATTAATCCAAGTAACTAGTTACATACCTGATTTGGAAGCTCTGCGCGAACACAAGGATAAACTAATATTTGCATCAGGAGACTGGACCGTTAAAAATAAGGTCTGGTTCGCAGAAGTGGCTAAAAAATTATCTCAAGAAACTAGCAGTAGTTACCTTGCCCGGCGCACATATTTCGTTCATGGATAAAGCTCGAAAATGGGCGGAGATTCTAAATGTCTGCTATAACAAACCGAGAAAATAAGATCCAGCAATGCACCATACTATTGGCACGGTTTCGATCAAGATGTGCTTAATGAGGATAGTGAATGGACTTCGGAATCGTTTGGAAGGAATTAGTAATTCTTGATAGAATAAATATGAAGATGATCAGGTAATAAATTTGTACACTTAAGGAGATAAAACTATGGCAAAAAGCAAATTACTAAGAATGGATAATGTTGGCATCGTTGTAGAATCCCTTGATGACGCAATCCCTTTCTTCGAGGAGATTGGCTTGAAGCTCGAAGGGCGAGCCACTGTCGAAGGTGAATGGGCTGGTCGCGTAACCGGACTGGGTTCTCAGTGCGTAGAGATTGCTATGATGGTTACCCCAGATGGTCACAGCCGAATTGAACTTTCGCGATTTCTCACCCCACCTACTATTTCAGATCACCGGACTGCTCCTGTAAACGCCCTCGGTTATCTACGCGTCATGTTCACCGTTGAAGATATTGACGAATTGGTATCCAGACTCACTAAGTATGGTGCTCAGCTTGTTGGTGAAGTGGTGCAGTACGAGGACTCGTATCGGCTCTGCTATATTCGTGGAAATGATGGACTTCTAATCGGATTGGCGGAACAACTCAGTAATAAATAAGTGACGTTTAAAAGAAGTCTTATCTGAAATATTCATTTTAGAGTAAAAGCTGCCTTAACTCCCTCGGTACGATTTAGTTTTCACGCGAATGCTCGCTTATTCGCAGGAAGGCCGCGAAAATCGCGGCTTTTTGCATTATCCCTTTTACGATTATGACATGAACATTGTCTCATTCCCGACAGAGCATACAAAGTTGACTAATATATCCTTATTTAGAATCCGCACGAGCAGTTTAATATCGGCTTGCGCGCCGCGTTCGTCTCGTCGAGCCGGCGCACGACGGTACCGTAGGGAGCGCCTATGATGAGTTCGGGAGTCGTACGCGCTTCTTCGGCGATCTGAATCATCGTATCGATGAAGCGGTCGAGCGTCTCCTTGCTTTCGGTTTCGGTCGGCTCGATCATCATAGATTCCTCGACGTTGAGAGGAAAATAAATCGTCGGCGGGTGGTAGCCGAAATCGAGCAGACGCTTGGCGATGTCGATCGTCCGGACGCCGTAAGCCTTCAAGCCGCGCCCGGACATGACAAATTCATGCTTGCAGACGCCGGGATACGGAATCTCGTAATGGGATGAGAGGCGGTGCATCATGTAATTGGCATTCAGCACGGCGCATTCGGACACCTGGCGCAGCCCTTCCGATCCATAGGTGCGGATATACGTGTAAGCCCGGACCAATATGCCGAAGTTGCCGTAAAACGCTTTGACTCGGCCGATCGATTCAGGACGGTCATAGTCGAAATAATAGGTCCCGTCACTATGAAGGCCTACGATCGGCTTCGGCAGATATGGTATCAGCATGCTTTTGACTCCGACGGGTCCCGCCCCTGGTCCGCCTCCCCCATGCGGGGTGCTCATCGTCTTGTGCAGGTTCAAGTGAACGACGTCAAATCCCATATCACCGGGGCGGGTAATGCCCATAATGGCGTTGGAATTGGCGCCGTCGTAATAAAGGAGCCCCCCGGCCTCATGGACAATTTGCGCGATCTCTAAAATGTGCTCCTCAAATAGGCCGAGCGTGCTTGGATTCGTTAGCATGAGTGCGGCGGTATCGCTGCCGACGGCCGCGCGCAAGGCATCCAGATCGACCATGCCGCACGCATCCGACTGAATCGTTATAGTCTCAAACCCGGCGGTCGTCGCGCTTGCCGGATTCGTGCCGTGCGAGGAGTCTGGAACGATCACCTTCGACCGCTTTTCGCCCCTGTTCTCGTGGTAGGCACGGATCATCATGAGTCCGGTCCATTCTCCATGCGCGCCGGCAGCGGGCTGAAGCGATACCTGATCCATGCCAGTCAGTACGGCCAAATCGTTCTGCAGCGTATATAGAAGCTCAAGAGCTCCTTGAATACTAGTAGCCGGTTGATAGGGATGTATGTGGGCAAATCCGCTTAGCCGAGCAGTATCTTCATTAATCTTCGGATTGTATTTCATCGTGCAAGAGCCGAGCGGGTAGAAACCGTTGTCGATGCCGAAGTTCCGCCTCGAAAGCTCTGTATAATGGCGAATAACGTCGACCTCATATACCTCGGGCAGCTGAGCGGGCACTTGCCGGATCATTGATGCTGGAATGCAGGTCGCAGCCTCTGCTTCGGGAACGTCGCACGCCGGCAGCGAGTAGGCGATACGGCCCGGTTTGCTTAGTTCGAAAATTAGCGCTTTTTCTCCCGTATTCATGCCAATTCCCCCAATCTGCTTGCAAATTGATCGATTTCTTCGCGCGACCGTTTCTCCGTGACTGCAACCAGCATATGCCCTTCAAGCTCCGGATACGCCAGACCGAGGTCATAGCCGCCGAGGATACCGTACTTTAGAAGCTGTCGGTTGATCTCGCTCACAGATGGTCCTTCTTCCGGCAGCCGGATGACGAATTCATTGAAGAAAGGAGCGGTAAAAGGAATCGTGATCCCGTGTTGGTCGGCAAGCTGGCAGTTGGCGTAGTGCGCCTTCTGGAGATTCAGATTTGCTACATCGATAAGGCCTTGCTTGCCTAATGTAGAAAGGTAAATCGAAGCGCATAGAGCGAGCAGCGCCTGATTCGAGCAAATGTTGGAGGTCGCCTTCTCGCGTCGAATATGCTGCTCCCGGGCTTGCAACGTCAGTACGAAACCGCGCTTCCCATCGATGTCCTTCGTCTGGCCTACGATTCGGCCGGGCATCCGGCGCATCAGCGGTTCGGCGACAGCGAAGAAGCCGCAGGTCGGTCCGCCGAGCGATTGCGGTATGCCGAGCGGTTGCGCATCGCCTACGACGATGTCGGCACCGAGCTTGCCCGGCGCTTCGAGAAGTCCGAGCGAAATCGGATTGGCGCTGACGATGAACAGCCCTTTGACGCCATGGATGATCGGCTCGATCGCGGACAGGTCCTCCAGGCAGCCAAAGAAGTTAGGGGATTGGACAAGTACCGCAGCAGTATTGACGGTAACCGCTACTCGCAGTGCCGCCAGATCGGTGACGCCGATTGCGGAATAGCCAACCTCGACGATATCGAGGCCAAGTCCCCGCGCCATCGTTCGGACCGTTTCTCGGGCTTCGGGGTGAACCGTGCGGGAGATGATGAGCTCGCGCCGTTTGGTGGCTCCGGCTGCCAACGCGCCTGCTTCCGACAGCGCCGTCACGCCGTCGTACATGCTTGCGTTTGCAACGGCCATGCCCGTCAATTCACAAATATAGGATTGAAATTCGAAAATGGCTTGTAGTTCGCCTTGGCTTATTTCCGGCTGGTAAGGGGTATAGGCGGTATAAAATTCGGAGCGGGAGATCATATGGTTAATGATTACAGGTATATGATGATCATAAATGCCGGCGCCAAGGAAGCTGGTGCAGCTGCCAGTATCGGTGTTGCGGCCGGCCAGCTCTTTCATATGGGTAAGCAGTGAAATCTCATCCAGCGCAGGTGACATCGGCAGGACGCCGCGGTAACGGATCGCATCTGGAATATCGCGGAAGAGATCATCGGTCGAGGCTGCGCCGATCGCGGCCAGCATCTCGGCTTTATCCTGTTCGGTCATCGGGATGTAGCGGTGCGGTCTCGTCATTACGCACTCTCCTCAAATAGGGAATTTGATGGCGTCAATCTTGCTCATCTTTTGTAAAAAGGGGTTTTGACGACTTCGGCCTTGAGCAGCTTGCCGCGAATTTCGACCCATACTCCGGTTCCAGTCCCAGAGTAGCCAGACTCGATGAGCACAAGACCGAGGTTCCGTTTCAGCGTGGGGGATTGGGTGCCAGACGTGACCTCACCGACCGGTGTGCCATCGGCCGTGTAGACGGGATAATGGCTACGGGGGATGCCGCGGTCGATCATCTCGATGCCGACGAGCTTGCGGGGCACGCCGTCCGTTCTTTGATGAACCAACGCGTCGCGGCCGATGAAGCTGCCTTTATCTAGCTTGACGAAAGGGCTTAGACCTGCTTCGAGCGGAGAAATCCGAGCGGACAGCTCTTGACCGTACAGCGGCAGCCTGGCTTCAAACCGGAGCGTATCCCGCGCGCCAAGACCGGCGGGCTGGAGTCCGAATGCTGTGCCCGCAGCAAACAGCGACCGCCATACGTGCTGCGCCTGATTGGCAGACACATAGATTTCAAAGCCGTCTTCGCCGGTGTATCCGGTACGGGACACGAGAGATTGGACGCCGCCGACCGAAACAGCGGCCTCGAAGCGGAACGGAGCAAGTTTATCGCAATCGAATTGTTCCGTGGCCAATGCCATGATTGCGGCTGCAGACGGCCCTTGCAGCGCAAGCATGGCAAGCTCGCTTGATTTATTTTCGAGCGTAACATCGCCTATCAGATGCTCGCGCATCCAATCGAAATCACTGTCGATATTGGCTGCATTGACGACAACCATGAAATAATCTGCCGTTATCCGGTACACGAGCAGGTCATCGACGACGCCTCCGTCCGGGTAGCACATCAGCGTATATTGCGCCTGACCGTCAACCAGCTTCGATACATCGTTTGTGGTTATTCGCTGGAGAAAGGCTTCGGCGAAGCGGCCAGTAACAAAGAATTCACCCATATGCGAAACATCGAAGAGTCCGGCTTGTTGACGCACCGCATCATGCTCTTTTTGAATGCCGGAGAATTGAACAGGGAGCTCCCATCCGCCGAAATCGATGCAACGCGCACCGGGAAAGTCGGCATAGAGCGGGTAAAGCGGCGTTCTCTTCAGGTCGATCGCCATTTCGTTGCCCTCCTAGACGAGAATGCAAGACTAAGCCCTAAACATAAACTTAAAAAAGACAGCAGCAAAAAGCGTTACGAACGCACAGCTTGGCTGCGCATGCCCGTTCTCGCTCTTTGCTCTGTCCTTTGTACCTGAGAGTTACCCCGAACGAAGAAGGCGCATACGTTCAGGTTTCCCCGTGGGTGACGCCGAGGCAGTGGTACCCGCCCTCGCACGTGCTCTCCAGAGATGCGTCCGGTAAAGGTCCTTTTGCCTGAGAGATTCACTTCCTGCGAAGCTTACTCCTTCGGCGCCGCCGCTTTAAAGCCGTAGGCGGTCTCTCCCATTACCATCATCCGCTTATTCGGTTTTCTTGTACGGTATCAGCCCAATGCCTACCATCTTACATTAAGATATACACGCCCATGGGAGAAGATGTTAATGGAAAAAGTCGATTTGCAATAATATTTGTCAAGTATATTGACACTGGTTCGCTTACTCCATTAAGCTAAGCGTGTCTAACGGAGCGTTTCATAACGATTTCGGGAGGATGTTGAAGATGAGCTTAGTCAAGCCAGGATTAGGATATACAGAGGAGCATGAATGGGCGGAAGCAGGAAGCGGGGCTGTTAAGATCGGCATTACCGATTTTGCTCAAAATCTATTAGGCGATATCGTGTTTGTCGAGCTTCCGCGGATTGGCCAAGAGGTAGACGCAGGACAGTCGATGGGCAACATTGAATCGGTAAAAACGGTTTCCGAGCTGTACAGTCCAGTAACGGGAAAAGTGACGAAGATCAACGAAGCGCTGTTGGTCGCGCCTGAGCTCGTAAATTCGGATCCATACGGCGAAGGCTGGATCGTCGAAGTCGAGGTCAATGGCGATGCTACCGATTTCGTGAACAGGTTGCTTAGCGCCGACCAGTATGAAGCCATTAATAAATAGCGGGCAGTTGCGGCAAGATGCCGGTTATGATCGGTCGCCATGGCGGTTCTTGCATACAGGAAACCGATCTCCTGCGGAAAACATGGCGATTGACGAGGCGATCTCGCTCGCTCACAAAGAAGGCGCTGTACCGCCGACGGTACGTTTTTACGGCTGGAACCCGGCGTCTCTATCGATTGGCTATTTTCAGCAGGCGGAAAAGGAAGTCGATTTTCAGGCGCTTCGCGAGCATGGTTTGGGGTTCGTTAGGCGATCAACGGGAGGACGAGCCGTCCTGCATGATCAAGAGCTGACATACAGTATCGTCGTCTCCGAACGGTATCCGGGCATCCCAGCGAATGTAGCGGAAGCTTACGCAGAGTTAAGCAGCGGTCTGTTGATCGGCGTTCGAAAACTGGGACTGGATGCGGCGATGACGGGACAGGTAGGCGTGCCAGAGGTGCATAGCGGGAGAGAACACGTTTCCGCGCGGAAGCCGCTTACCGCAGCCTGCTTTGACGCGCCGTCCAAGTACGAGCTACTTGTCGACGGATGCAAAATCGCCGGCAGCGCGCAGATGCGCGGGAACGGCGTTATTTTGCAGCACGGCTCGATTCTGCTCGAGCTGGATGACGAGAAGCTGTTCTCCGTGCTTCGATTCGCAAGTCCGGACATCAAGCAGCGGATGCGGAGTCTATTTGGACGTAAGGCGTCTGCGATCAACGATTGTCTGCGACGGAGGGAAATGCCGCCCGTGTCGATGCATCATCTTGAAAACGTATTCCGTAACAGCTTCGCGGAAGGCCTTAAGGCCGAGCTCGTGAACGGGCAGCTAACCGAAGGCGAACTGGAGCTCGCGGGTCGGCTATCCAGCGAGAAGTATGGGGCGGATAGTTGGAATTATCGCAGATAGCGGGGATCAGATAGGTCCCTATTATAAATAATAAAGAGTTGATTAAGCGGCCTTCGTCCTAAATTCCATTGGACGAAAGGCCGTTTCATTTTGCTTGGTCATTTGTCCCACAGGCTCGGAATAAAATGAAGCGAGAAGGAGGGAGATCGGATGAGAACGATGCCGCTTATCGGCATTACGGGCTATCATGTCGCCGGCGAGGAAGGGGTAGGCGGGGCGTTCCGCGGCATGCCCGGACAAGGTTTTGGCGTGATCGGGCACGATTATATGCATGCTGTGCAGAAGGTCGGCGCGGCACCGGTTGGTATACCGGCGTGCGACCCTTCAGCGTGCGGGCGAATTGTAGAGGCGCTGGACGGCCTCATATTGGCCGGCGGCGAGGATGTCGATCCGCAGCTGTACGGGGCGAATCCCGATCTACGCTGCGGGATCATTGCGCCTGAGAGGGATCGATTCGAGCTGCGGTTGATTGAAGAGGCGCTTCGGCAGAAGAAGCCGATTCTGGCAATTTGTAGAGGGATGCAGCTGCTCAATGTCAGCTTCGGCGGCACGCTGTATGTGGACGTAGAGGATCACTCGGCAGATGTGCTCGCCCATCAGTTCGCCCGCGCGCCTCGCTGGTACAAGTCGCACCGGGTGAAGCTGCTAGCGGCGGAACTTCGGCGACTATATGGGATGGATGAAGTCAGGGTGAACAGTTATCACCATCAAGCAGTTCGAAGTCTCGGAGTTGGTCTTGTTGCGGCTGCTGTCGCTGAGGACGGTATTGTCGAAGCAATCGTTCATCTCGGTCATCCGAGCGTGCTCGCTCTGCAATGGCACCCTGAGATGATGGCCGTCCACGATGACGAAGGACTAATACCGTTCCACTGGCTGATTGATCAAATCAACGGAAGGAGCGGTAGCCGTGACGAGAGGGAACGAGGAGATGGATCCGAGACTGGAACTGGATTTGGATTTGGACAGATGGAACTGCCAATGGATTAACGGGGAGAAAGTAACAGAGGCACCAGGCAGCATGACAGTCTACAATCCAGCGACAGGCGAGGCGGTCGGCAGAGTGCCGAGAGGAGACGGCGAGGCTGCAGTAAGGGCTGTCGATGCCGCGTCGCATGCGCTGCCCGGCTGGGGACGGCTGACTGCTGTGCAAAGGGCAGCTTTCCTGAACCAGTGGGCGGATCGGATTGAGCGGGAACGGGATGAGCTCGCGCGCTTAATGTCGCGGGAGCAGGGAAAACCGTTTGCGGAAGCGGCTGGCGAGCTGGAAGGGTCGGCGCAGTTTATCCGTTGGTATGCCGAGGAAGGCAAGCGCGTCTACGGCGAGACGATACCCGGCTCCCGCCCCAATCAGCGCATTATGGTTTGGCGACAGCCGGTCGGTGTCGTCGGCATGATTACACCATGGAATTTTCCCGCTGCGATGATTATCCGTAAAGCTGCCCCTGCATTGGCAGCCGGTTGCACGATCGTCGTCAAGCCGGCGAGCCAAACGCCGTTGATTGCCGTCGCCTTATTTCAGCTGCTGATGGATACCGGCATTCCAAGCGGCGTCGCGAATCTGGTAACCGGAAGCGCCTCTGCGATCAGCGACGTGTTCTTATCGGATTCCCGTGTCCGCAAAATCTCGTTTACAGGTTCTACTGAAGTAGGCAAATCGATTATGGAGCGGGCGGCGGCAGGGCTGAAACGGCTGTCACTGGAGCTTGGCGGCATCGCACCGGTCATCGTTTTCCCGGATGCCGACGTTGAGCTGGCGGCGGAGTCGATCGTAAGCAACAAGTTTGAAAATTGCGGGCAAGTGTGCAACGGCATTAATGTGATCTATGCCCATGAGGCGATTCGTAAGGAGCTTAGTGAGCGAATCACCGCACAAACCCGCATGCTTCGCGTCGGCCTGGGCGATGAGCCCGACGTCGACATCGGCCCGCTGATCGACCGGGAGGCGATGCTTCGGGTCGACCGGCTAGTGGCCGACGCTAAGGCGAAGGGGGCGTCCATACAGACTGGCGGGTATCGCTTAATGGAAGAGAAATATGCGCATGGGCATTTTTACGCGCCGACTGTACTGACGGACGTTAATGAAGAGATGGACGTGATGAAAGAGGAAGTGTTCGGGCCGGTTGCGCCGATTGTGTCATTCGCTGAAGAAGACGAGGTCATCGTCCGCTGCAATGCGACGCCGTACGGGCTGGCGGCCTATGTGTTCACCCGCGACGTGAGCCGGGTGTACCGGATGTGCGAGCAGCTCGAGTTCGGCATGATCGCCGTGAACGGCACCTCGCTCAGCGTACCCCAGGCGCCGTTCGGCGGCATCAAGGAGAGTGGAACGGGACGGGAAGGTGGGCATCACGGGCTGGACGATTTTCTGGAGCTGAAATATATCAATCTGAACGTGGAGGGCAAGGGGGGATGAACGATGGATGACAATCGGAAGAAGACCGAGTCCAGTTCCGGGTCCGGCGGACTTATATCCACAGCGGAGCTGGAAGGAGCGATGAAAGGCGGTGAGATCGACACGCTGATTCTCGCCTTTTGCGATATGCAGGGCCGGTTAATGGGGAAACGGCTGACCGGTGATTATTGTCTGCGCAGCGGGCTGACGAAAGGAACCCACTTCTGCGTCTACTTGCTCGGCACCGATATGGAGATGAATACACCCAGCGGGTATGCGCTGATGAACTGGGAAAGCGGCTATGGAGACTGGCTGGCGAAGCCGGATTGGAGCACGCTGCGTGTCATTCCGTGGCAGGAGAGGACTGCGCTCGTTCTCTGCGATGTCGAAGATGAGCATACAGGCAGCCGGATCGCTGTTTCTCCGCGGGAGATGTTACATCGGCAGCTTGGGCGGGCGGAGCAACTCTCTTTCCGCATCATGACGGCGAGCGAGCTGGAGTTTTTTCTGTTCCGGGATACGTATGAACAGCTCCATACAGACGGCTATCGCACGATGCATATGAACGTCGCAGGGCATTACAACGAGGATTATAATTTGCTTCAGGGTACACGCAACGAACCGCTGTACCGGCTCATTCGCAGCAGCATGAACGCGGCGGGCATTCCCATTGAATCGACGAAAGGTGAAGCGGCCGTCGGACAACATGAGATTAACATGCGCTTTGCTGATGCGCTGACCTCGGCTGATCGGCACGTTATCCTGAAGCATGGGATCAAGGAAATATGTATTCAACAGGGCTGCTCTGTTACGTTTATGGCGAAGCCTCATCATGGCTGGACAGGATCAAGCGGCCATATCCATATCAGTGTTTGGGATCAGAAAGGGGAGAGCAATCTGTTTGATGACCCGGACCAGCAGCCGTATGGAATGTCGGAGAAGATGCGTTATTTTCTCGGCGGAATATTGGCCTGCACCCGAGACTTCTCGCTGTTCTTCGCCCCGACCGTCAATTCCTATAAAAGGTTCGCTCCTGACAGCTGGGCTCCGGTGAGCATCGTCTGGAGCAGGGATAACAGGACGAGCGGACTGCGCATTGTCGGAGAACGGCAGAGTTTGCGGATCGAAAGCCGCATTCCCGGCGCGGATATCAATCCGTATCTCGCCTACGCGGCTTTGATCGCTGCGGGTTTGCATGGCATCGAGAACCGGATCGAACCTCCTCCGGAGTGGAAAGGAAACGCTTATGCGGCCGAAGGGCTTCCCCGTGTTCCGGCGTCGCTTAATGAGGCGATGGCACTATGGAAAACGAGCCCGCTGGTACGTTCGGCGTTCGGCGATCTGGTGACGGACCATTATTACAATATGGCCCGCGTGGAGCAACAGGCATATGATGCGTTCGTCACCGACTGGGAACGGATGCGGTATTTTGAACAAGGGTGATGGAGAGGAGATTGCAGCGATGGGACGCTTGCAGGATCGAGTATGTATTATAACCGGCGCAGGCAGCGGCATGGGGCTGACGGCGGCTCGCATGTTTGCTCGGGAAGGTGCGAGAATCGCCTTGTTTGAGGTAAACGAGCAATCGGGTCAGGCAGCGGCCAGCGAAATTGGGGAGCAAGGCGGGGAGGTAGCTTTCTTCCGGTGCAACGTCGCAGATGAGCAAAGTGTGCAGACGGCGGTCGGCCTGGCAGTGGAACGCTTCGGTATTATCGACGTGCTGTACAACAATGCTGGCATTATGCTGGCGGAGGACGGCTCCGTCATCGATACGACAGTCGAGGTATGGGACCGGGTGATGGATGTGAATGTGAAAGGGACTTTTCTCATGTGCAAGCACGTCATCCCGCATATGGTGCAGCGACGAAGCGGCTCGATCATCAATATCGCTTCGTTCGTCGCATTCATGGGGTGCTCGGTGCCGCAGGATGCTTATACCGCATCTAAAGGAGCGATCGTGTCGTTGACGAGATCGCTCGCGATTCAATTCCGCCCTTACGGTGTGCGCAGCAACGCCATATGTCCCGGTCCGATTGAGACGCCGCTGCTTACTGAATGGCTGCTCAAGGACGAGGAGGCGAAGCGGATCCGCCTGAACCGCCAGCCGAGTGGACGATTCGGACGGCCGGAGGATATCGTGAACAGCGCGATCTACCTCGCATCGGATGAATCCGATTGGACGAACGGCGCGATCCTGAATATTGACGGCGGGATTACGTGCAATTATTTTTAAGCTTCGCCGGTGAAGGAACAACAATAGAAACTGTCCGTTGACAAGAATATGGTACGATTGCAGACAAGCAGCCGGTCGGCATGAAAATTTGTTGTTGTTGTTCCGCCCTGAAGTGAATGCGCGTTAACTTTGACCCAAACGCTTTGCAATCGTTTTCAAATCGGTTAAGGTAGAATTATCTGAGAGATAAAGGGGACTTAATCATGGCGGAACAACGCATCGTGAAATGGGGCATCATGGGTCCGGGAGGCATCTCGGACAACTTCGCTACGGAGCTACCGCACGCGCCGGGCGCAGAGCTCGTCGCCGTCGCGGGACGCTCGCTCGACAAGGCGCAAGCATTCGCCGAGAAATTCAGCATCCCGCGCGCTTATGGGAGCTGCGAGGAGCTCGCGGCCGATCCGGACGTCGAGATCGTCTATGTTGGCACGCTGCATCCGATCCACAAAGAGAACGCGCTGACGCTGCTGCGCGGCGGCAAGTCCGTACTCTGCGAGAAGCCACTTCACAATCAACGCTGCCGAGGCTAGGGAGATTGCAGACCTGGCCCGCCATAAGGGTCTATTCCTGATGGAAGCCATGTGGACGCGGTACCTACCCGCCATCATCAAGGTGCGGGAGTGGCTGGACAGCGGCGTGATCGGCGACGTGCGCATCGTGAAGGCCGAGTTCGGATTCGACGCGGGCTGGAATCCCGAAGGCCGGCTGCTTAACAAAGAAAAGGGCGGCGGCACACTGCTCGACGCCGGCATCTACCCGGTTTCGTTCGCGTCGATGGTGTACGGCGGAGAGCAGCCTTCCAAGATCGCGAGCTCCGTCCTGATCGGCGAGACAGGCGTGGATGAGCAGTTCTCGCTGCTGTTCGAATACGGCGGCGGTCGCACCGCCAGCCTGCACGGCTCGGTACGATTGTCCATGACCAACGAGGCTGTCATCTATGGCCCGAAGGGGCGGATCGAAATACCGGGATTCCTGTTCGCCAAGGCCGCGACGCTGCATGTGAACGGGGAGGAGCCAGTAATCTTCAAGCACGAGCTCGAGCCGTCCGGCCACTTCTACCAGGCAATCGAGGCGATGGAGTGCCTGCGCGCGGGCCGTAAAGAGAGCGAAGTCTTGACCGTCGACGAGACTGTGCGTATCATGGAGACGCTAGACCGGATCCGGGAGCCGTGGGGTCTTAAGTATCCGAGCGAAGCGTGATCGGTCGAGCCGAATGTTTATGTCGATAGGTATGTTAGAAGACCTTATGACTTAACATTCACGACGAATGCAAACACACGCAAAAAAACGCAAAAACTTCTAAGCAAAAAGCTGCCGTTTAATGAACAGCACCCCGTCAAGTAGACAGTACAAATAATTAAAAACAATCAAGCGGCCTTCGTCCGGAATTCCATTGGACTGAGGCCGTTTAGCTTTT
>NZ_FOCJ01000008.1 GCF_900110075.1 Paenibacillus sp. OV219 | reverse complement strand
TTTAAAAAAGATGACCCCTGTGCAGTACAGGAATCATCTTTTGTCGGTTGCCTAACTCTCTTTTTTCAAGTGTCCTTGACTTAGGGACCAGTTTACCGAGGGCATACCTTTTTATTCGAAAAGTTAAATTAAGCTTGTCCAGCTCGAGCCAGTTTCACGATGGCTCCAAGCGCAGCTTGAATTTCGCGCTCGACCGCATCCGCGACAACGTTGGTGTGCGGATCGTACGTAGCCGCGAGATCGCTGTCCGCGTAGCCGTCCAGCGCTACGATTGCGCCGGCGCGCACGCCGCGAAGCGAAGCAACCACATAGAGCGCGGCGATCTCCATCTCGACCGCGAGCACGCCTGCTTGCTTGTACTTCCGATGCGGCACTTCCTCCACGCCCGCGAAGAAGACGTCAAGCGAGACGGTCAGTCCTTTCTTGACGATGCCGCCCTGCTCCAGCGCTGAAGCGTAGAGCGCAGACACAACATCGCCGTCGCCGACAGCTGGGTAGCCGTCAGGCACGAGCCCACGGGTCAACCCTTCTGCGCGAACCGCTGCGGTGCTGACGATAAGGCTGCCAGCCGGATGCTCTTCGGAGTAGGAGCCAGCTGTGCCGACACGGATGAGCGTCTTCACGCCTGCGCGGATCAGCTCCTCGAAGCAGACCGCTGCTCCGGCGGAGCCTACGCCGTGGCTTGTTACAAGTAGGCGCACGCCGTTAATTTCGCCAGTAAACGTGCGATACTCGCGGCTGAATGCCAGCTCTCTCGCATTGTCGAGCTTAGCTGCAATCAGAGCCGCACGATTCGGATCGCCGCATACAATGGCGTACTCAGCGGCGTCCTCGGTATGAATTTGTAAGATCGGCATAAGAGTCATTAGTCAAAATCCACATCCACCCATAAATCTTCCGGCAAGCCTAGATCCTCGCCGGAGAACCGCTCTTCTCGGAACGGGTCAGCCACGTTATGGAAGCCGTTGCGCTCCCAGAAGCCCAGGCGGTCTTCCTTCATAAACTCGAACCCGCGTACCCACTTTGCGCTTTTCCAGAAATACAGATGCGGTACAACAAGACGGACCGGGAAGCCATGCTTCGGTGTCAGCGGCTTGCCATCGAACATGAACGCCAGCATGACATCGTCACGTATAAGGTCTTCAAGCGGCACGTTCGTTTCATAGTCGTTATCCGCATGAACCATCACATAACGAGCTTCCGGCTTCACGCCTAGTAGCGGCAGCAAGTCTTTGAACAGGATGCCTTCCCACAACGTATCAAACTTCGACCAGCGCGTCACACAGTGAATGTCGCTGACGACATCCGTCTGCTTCATCGCTTTTAGCTGCTCAAGCGAGAAGGTCAGCTCCTTCTCCACTTCTCCGAACACACGGAATGTCCATGTATCCAGATCGTATTGCGGCACTTCGCCTTCATGCAGAATGGGGAACCGCTCGGTCAGCGCCTGACCCGGTGGCAAACGACGTGCCAGTTCAGGATCCAAATTTGGATCCAGCTCCACAACTCTCGCGTTCTTCAAACGTTCCGCTTTATTATGCAACTCTCATTCCTCCTGCTTCTCGTCTTATCTAGAGCTCTCATTCGTTTTGCGCGCTTCCTGCACATAGCTCTTATTCTTGAAGAAGTACATCATGACAAGCGTCATCACATAGGGCAGCATATCCGTGAATTTCGTCGGCATCGAGAAGCCTTGCAGCCGGATGCTGATTGCATCCATGAAGCCGAACAGCATGCTCGAAGCCGCAACGCCGAACGGATTCGATTGTCCCAGCATCGTCGCCACGAGTGCGATAAAACCGCGGCCGCTCGTCATATTCTCCGTAAACATCGTCACTTGTCCAAGCGACAGCTGCGCACCTGCGAGGCCGCAGAGCAAACCGGAGATGAGCACTGCACCGTATTGGATGCGCGTCACTTTGATACCTAGGCTCTTCGCAGCCACCGGGTTCTCCCCGACAGCAAGCAGGCGGAAGCCTCTAACCGTTCTAAACAAGAAATATTGAAACACGAATACGAGCACGATAGCAAGATATACAAGCGGTGAATGCCCCGAAAGGATGCCGCCGACCCACGGAATATCCTTAATAAGCGGAATATCGAGCTGCGGTAAGCCTTTCATATCTTTGTCGTAGTATGCGCCTTTCACGTGGAAGATCGCCCGCAAGCAGAACGAAGTGAGTCCAAGCGCCAGAAAGTTCAGCGATATCCCAACGATTATGGCGTTCGCCTTTAGATGAATGCTTAAATAGCCGAATATGAGCGAAAATAACATGACACACACGACAGCGAACAGCACAGCAAGCCAGACGTTGCCTGTCAAATAGTTACCTACGATGCCAAAGAAAGCTCCGAAGAGCACGAGGCCCTCAAGTCCAACATTGAACAGTCCTGCACGTGAACAGATGGCGCCGCCAAGCGCAGCAAGCAGGATGGGCGTAACCATCCGCAGCGCTGAATTAAACAGCGACACATCAAGCAATTGATCCATCTTGAGCCCTCGCTTTCTTGCGTTTAATGAAGGAATAACTGATCTTCGCCGAGACGAACAGGATAAGCGTCGCTTGGATGACGCTTGCGATCTCCAGCGGTACTTCCGTGTTCCGTTCGACGCCCATGCCACCGGTTTGCAATGCGGCAAGAAGCAGTGCGGCTGCCGCCGTACCTAGCGGATGGGAGCCCGCGAGCAGCGTCGCCATAATGCCGGACCACGCATAGCCCGGCGTCGACAGCGAGCCGTCGAGGTAGCGATACTGCGTGCCAAGCACTTCCACGGCACCAGCAAGTCCGGCGAATCCACCGCTTGCAATCATGCTGTAAAGCATGAGCTTGCCGCGCTGTACGCCGCCGTAAGCGGCAAACAACGGATTGCTGCCGAGCATGCGCACTTCATAGCCGCTGACTGTGAACTTCATAAACAAGTAGAGCACCACAGCTCCTACCACAGCAAGCAGGAAACCTGCGTGCAGGCTCATGCCGTGGAACAGCTTCGGCAGCCAAGCGCTGTGCTCGATCATCTTCGTCTGCGCCATTGCCGCCGAGCCGGTATTATCCTTAAGCGGATACGCAACCAGGTAGCCCGCAAACAGCGATGCAATATAGTTGAGAAGGAGTGTCGTAATGAGTAGATTCATACGGAACTTCGCATCCATCCAGCCCGCGAATGCAGACCAGATTCCGCCTGCGACGATGCCGGAGATAATCGCTGCAATCATTTTCACCCAACCAGGGCCGGGTAGATAAAGCGCTGTAATCGCAGCGCATAAGCCGCCGAGAATCATCTGGCCTTCTGCGCCGAGGTTGAAGAAGCCAGCGCGGAAGGCGAGTGTCGTGCCAAGACCGATCAGAATAATCGGTGTTGCCCGCGACAATGTATTCGTGAAGAAGTAGAAGCTGCCGAAGGCGCCTTTCCACATCTCGGTATACGTCTGCGTGATGTCGCCGCCAACGATCGCAATCGCAATAGCTCCGATTATTAAGCCAAGTAGGATTGCAATTACAGGCTGAACGAGCGCGCCCATGCCATTCTTAAGTTTGCTGAAGTTCAATGCCTCTTGCCTCCTGCCATTAATAAACTAATTTGTTCTTCTGTCGCTTCACCCGCCGCCAATTCTCCAACGATTCGTCCTTCATTCATAACGAGAATGCGGTCGGACAGCTTCAGAATTTCTGTCAGCTCGGAGGACACGAGCAGAATCGCTCCTTGTTCATCGCGCCGCTTAAGCAGCTCGCCATGAATTATCTCCATCGCGCCGACATCGACACCGCGCGTCGGCTCGGCAGCAATAAGAAACGGTGTGCCCTGCGCAAGCTCGCGCGCAGCGATCAGCTTCTGCAAGTTACCTCCGGATAGAAACTGTACTTTCGTATCGAGAGAACCCGTCTTCACCTCGAAGCGCTTCACCCAGCCTTCGACCATCTTGCGAATGCTGCGACCACGCATGATCCCGGAGCGCTGCTGCTGGCGAGCATGACCCATGACGCCGTTCTCGACGACTGTCGCGTCCTTCGCCGCCCCCCATTGATACCGATCTTCAGGAATATGCGCTAAGCCGAGCTCGCGTATCTTCCGCACCGGAGCGCTTGTTACGTCCTGTCCGACCAGCATGACTTGTCCGCTGCTAGCCCCTTGCAGACCTGCAATCGCGCCAATGAGCTCCGATTGACCGTTGCCCGAGATGCCCGCGACGCCGACAATCTCACCGGCATGCACTTTGAAGCTTGCGCCGTCTACTAGCGGCTTGCCGCGATCGCCTGCCACGGTGAGCCCTCTTACTTCCAGAACCGGTGCGCCAAGCTTCGGCGCACTGCGCTCCATCTGCATCAAATCGCGGCCAACCATCAGCCGAGAAATCTGTTCAATGTCCGTGTTCTTCGCATCAACGACACCGGTGACGCGACCATCGCGCAGTACGGTGATACGGTCAGCCACTTCCATTATTTCTTGCAGCTTATGGCTGATGATAATGAAGCTCTTCCCTTGACTCGCCAACCGCTTAATCGAGACGAGCAGCTCTTTGACTTCAAGCGGTGTCAGTACACCTGTCGGCTCATCGAGAATGATGATGTCCGCGCCTTGATACAGCACCTTCAATATCTCAACTCGCTGTTGGACACCGAGTGAGCAAGATTCGACCTTCTGATGCGGATCAACCGGCATGCCGTATAGCTTTGACAGCTTTTCTACCGCAGCGGCAGCCGCTTTACGGTCGAATCCGTTCCACTTTTTCGTTTCCTGTCCGATGACGATATTCTCTGCCACCGTGAAGGATGGGAACAGCATGAAATGCTGATGCACCATGCCGATCCCGCTCGATATCGCATCTGCTGGCGTAGCGAAGGACTGAGGCTTCCCGTTTACGAGAATCGTTCCGCTCGCTTGGTTCTCCATGCCATAGAGAATACGCATCAGCGTTGTCTTACCAGCGCCGTTCTCACCGACGAGCGCATGGATTTCGCCTTTGCCAAGCGTGAAATTAATGTCCGTATTCGCCTTTACAGGACCATATGACTTGGATATGTTCTCCATATTCAACAACATGCGGCTGCTCTACTCCTTCCATCTCTATACAATCGGGCCCAAATCTACCGGATCTATAAATCGAAAGAAACCGGCTGCATCATGCACGCAGCCGGCAACTTCACTTTATTGAGCTAGTGGGTTCTTTACAACAAGTTTACCCGATACGATATCATCTTTAATCGTTTTCAGCTTATCGATGTTCGCTTGACCAACGAACGCGTTAAGCGGAGTTTTGCTGTCGCGCGTTACATAAGTAAGACCAACGCCGTCTTCCTTCAAACCGTAATCAACTGCGCCAAATTTGAAGTCGCCGTTCACGAACGATTTAACGGTTTCGTAAGCGACAGTATCTGTACTTTTCAGTTGTGCAAGTACAACGTGCTCTGGATCAACGCCAGTGTTGTCGATGTCTTGGCCGGAAGTGTGGAAGCCTTTCTCTTTCGCCGCTTCGAACACGCCAAGGTCGCCTACAGCGGATGCGCCGGCAATGAAGTCAGCACCTTTGGAGAATTGCAGCAATGCAAGCTCTTTCGCTTTCGCTGGGTCAGTAAAGCCGCCAACGTAGTTCACGAGCATTTCTGCATTTGGATTCGTGTATTTCAGGCCTTCTTGGAAGCCAACTGTATATTTCTTAAGGAGCGGAGCGTCGATGGCAACGACCATACCGACTTTGTTTGTCTTAGTCGTAAGGCCTGCAGCTGCGCCGAGCAAGTACGAAGCTTCATACTCACGGAATACAACGCTGCGAACGTTAGGCAGATCAACAACTGTATCGATAACCGCGAAAGGCTTGTCCGGATTCTCGGCAGCAACTTTCTTCAGTGCATCTTCCGCTTGGAACGTAGCTGTGATGATTAGATCGTAGTTCTCAGCAACTGTAGCGCGAAGGTTCTGTTCGAATGCGGCAGGGTCTGTCGATTCGATTGTTTTCACGTCTACATTAAATTCTTGACCAGCTTTCTTGAAGCCTTCATCCATTTGTACGAAGAACGCATTAACGCCGATCTTCTCTGGCAGCACAAGTGCAACCTTCTTCTTAGGCGCGTCAGCTGTTGTGTCCGCTGCTGCATTGCCGCCTTCATTCGTGCCTGCATTAGCTGTTGCATTCTTGTTTGCTCCATTATTGGAAGCAGAATTGTCATTCTTGGAACATCCGACGAACAACGAAGACAATAAAATAAGTGCTGCGACTAGCAAAAACCCTTTTTTCATTACGTTTCTCCCCTACTCTTTTTGTCTGATGTGTATGTGCAAGCTTATCTACCAATAATCCTACCGGAATTATCGGAATTTGTCAAACTGCGAAAGTTGTCGAAAACAATCGCATTTCTCGATATTATACCGTCCCGGAAGCCTTGCTGGCTATACATTTTCTACGTTGGAAATAAAAAAATCTCATCTGTGTCCGTGCACAGCAGTTTGCACCAAATACATAGAGAGTGTCGACTCAATCGGTCACTCTCTATTATGCACTCTCAGCTTCGCCAAGCTGTCGTTCAAGGACAATGTCAACTTATCGTCGAAATAGATAAGCTGGACTAACTCCGTTGAATCGCATTACTTTGAAAGGGAGCGCGTGCTCATGCCACTGAGTCGTCTTGACGAAATTCGGATGAAAGAAAAGCTTTATCATGACGAATACTATGAGAACGTTAAGCTGTTTACCAAAGATACTTGGTTACAGAAGCCTGTCAAAACCGTTATGGATACCTTTGAGCTGCTGTCAAACAAAAATAATGCTCAATTGCTCGATTTGGGCTGCGGAGTCGGAAGGAATAGCATACCACTGGCGCAAAGGCTTGAAGGTGCGAACAGCAGGGTTGTCGGTGTTGATTTTCTTGAATCCGCTATTCGTCACTTAGAAGTTAATGCGCGTGAATTCGGCGTTGCTGACAAGCTGGAATTGATTCAATCCGATATAAGCAAGCTTCAAGTGGGTGAGAGCAGCATTGACTATATTATCAGTGTTTCTTTGCTTGAACATTTGGACTCCATCCAGTCTTTCCATCGCGTTCTGGAAACCTTGCAGCACGGTACTAAGGAACAAGGAATCCATTTGGATCGCCCAAAAGAGCTAAATCAATTCTGCGCGATTTCGTTAAGATAGCGATTGTAGGCTTCGTTAGGCTAGGCGAGATTCGCGCAAATAAAAAAAGTGCCAGAAGTCCGAGGGGACTTTCTAAGGCACTTTGATCTATTAAGGGATTACGAGCAGTAAGAAGTTGAACAGCAGCAGCGAATACATGAGCAACGTCTTGCCCCAGCGCTTCTTCATGAAATCTTTGCCGCGGTGAATGCGCGACTTCACTGTGTTGACAGGAATGTTGTTCATCTCGCTTATATCTTCCATAGACATCTCCAGCACATAACGCTGATACACGACGGTTCTATACTTCTCCGGCAGCTTCGCAATGACTTCCGTCATCTTCGAGGCCAGCTCGCGTTCGATCACTTCGCCTTCTGGAGATAGCGAGGTGTGCGGAATGACATCGTGAAGTGACAAGTTCTGGTCGGAATGAGCGGTAACGGGTTGATCTAGCGGCAGCGGCGGTGTTTTGCGGCGGCGCAGCAAATCAAGGCATACATTCTTGGCGATATGAAAAATCCAGGTTGAGAATCGTTTGTTCTCATCGAAGCGATTCAGGTTCAAATACACCTTCAGAAACGTTTCCTGTACGACATCCTCGACATCTGTCTTACTGCGGAGAATCGTATGAGCCATTCTCGACAGCTTATCCTTGTACAGCTCGACCAGCTTATTGAAGGCCGTCTCATCGCCTTGCCTCGATAACATCACTAATTGCGCCTCGTTCACGGCAATTCTCCTTTGCCACCCGTCATCCAACTTACTCCCTTTATTATAACAGGAAAAACAAGAAACGCATCTGTTAAAGCATGCGTTTTTGTGTCGATTCGATATAATTTACGTGCGAGTAGAACAAAATCACGAGGCAGAGACCAGGGGTAAAGGAGCAAATCCCGCTATACTTTGGCGTACTATATATACCTTGTATCATTACATATCAATTATTTCACTACTTTTATTTTGGAAGCGTGTGGCGCATAATGGGACGGGAATTGATTCGCAAAAAGCATTTCATCTTACACTGATCTGGAGGACGATTACATATGACAAGACCGATACCGCTTCAGCGCCGTGGCATTCCGGCAAGCCAGCTAGTGCTTGGCTGCATGAGACTTGGCGGCGACTGGAATGCAAGCAGCCCGATTACGACCGAGCATTATAAGGAAGGGCATGCAGCGCTTGATGCCGCGCTCGAAATCGGCATTAACATGTATGACCATGCCGATATTTATACGGCAGGCAAGGCGGAGCGAGTGTTCAGCCAACTGCTGAAGGAGCGTCCAGAGCTTCGCGAGCAGATCATTCTGCAATCGAAGTGTGGCATCCGCTTCGGTGACGGCAACTCGCCGCACCGGTTCGATTTTACGGAGGACCATATTCTGCGTAGTGTTGACGGCATTCTGGAGCGTCTTGGCACCGAATATCTCGACATCCTGCTGCTGCACCGCCCGGATCCGCTCGTTGACCCGGAAGATGTAGCAAGCGCGATCCAGAAGCTGAAGGCATCCGGCAAAGTACGCCACTTCGGCGTCTCGAACATGAGCCAAGGCCAAATCCGCCTGCTGTCGGCGTATACTGACGAACCGTTCATCGTCAACCAGCTGGAGATGAGTCTGCACAAGCTCGGCTTCCTCGACACGGCAGTCAGCGTCAATCAGGAAGCATGGCGCAGCAATGTGTTCCCTGAAGGCACGATGGAATATTGCCGCCTTGAGAACATTCAGCTGCAATCGTGGGGACCGCTCGCTCAAGGCCGTTATTCCGGTGGCTCGCTGGAAGGACAAAGCGAGAGCGTCGTGAAGACGGCGAAGCTCGTCGCTGAGCTGGCTGAGAAGTATAGCACGACGACGGAGTCGATCGTGCTCGCATTCCTGATGACGCATCCGGCAGGTATTCAGCCGGTCATCGGCACGATTAACCCGCAGCGTATTCGCGCCTGTAAAGACGCGGCGACTTTGCGCCTCTCCCGCGAGGACTGGTACAGTCTGTACGTCGCATCGCGCGGCGTTGCTTTGCCGTAAATGGGGAAAAGAGTCGGCCCGGGTTTGGGGGCCGACTCTTTTTTGAATCTAGAAGCTAGGGCAGCACATTCCTATCTTGTAGCGCCCCTCTTGCGAGAAATCCAGACTAGTTTCGTCGATGTAGAGTACTGGGTACCCTTCTTGCCTGAATTTTACGCTTATTGCAGCAATGTAGGGTACTGGGTACCTCTCTTGCTTAAATATTGCGCTAGATGCGTCGATGTAGGGTATTGGGTGCCCTTCTTGCTGCAGCTCCTTCTGCTACCCTTGCACGACACACTCCCCCGCTACCTCCGAATATGCTCCCAGTTCCACGGCAGCTCGTAGTCCGCGAGATGCTCGTAGCTCACGACCTTCACATGACTTAGATTATCGATGGTCAGCACAATTCGATCCTTCCCTACACTGAGATGCGGACCGACATAAGGCTGGACTGTTATGGTCACATCAATGTGTGACGAGTCGTATGTATACGCTAATTCGGTGTCACGGAGAAAAGGGACGACCATCGGCGGATCCGTTAATAGCTGACTATAATACTTATAGACCTCGGCTTGTATAACTGGGTTCAACAGCGTAAGGACAAGCCTCTGACAATGCTCTTCCTCAGGCCCGGCCTGCGCTCGGGGCACGAATCCATTAAGCAAAACCACTAACAAAGCGATCACAACTCGGTAACTGGACTGCACTCTGCACCTCCTTTTCCACACGTTTCTCACTAGCATTTCCTGCACGCATCAAAAAAGACGCGATCTTCACATGTAAGATTGCGTCCTCCATAGACATATATTATGTTGTGCCGGCTGTAGCGACGCCGTTAAATACGGCAGGGCCAGTCAGCAAATATTGAAAAGCAATTGATAGTGGATTGTCCACGCTGATGAACATCGTGTACCGGATTTGACCAGCTTGCACTGCAGCTGCAGGAGGAAAGTCGCCAACACTTACACTAAGCGGTGCAACCGTCGTCTGTGCGGCGCCAACCTGTACGACCTCTTCCAGAATCACAGTCCCCGTGCCAGCTGTGCCCGTTCCATTACGCTCAACCGTAATCGTAATCCGCGCAGTGAGATCAGGAACCTCTTCCTCTGAAGTTGGCGAGAACACCTTAGCAACCGATGCTGTTCCCGTGAGCAGCGCACGAACAGTGCTAACATTGAAAGGGGATACTCCTGCCGTTTGCAGTCCGATATCGCCGATTAACAGCGGAGTACTCGAAAACGCCGTCGTTCCTCCGCTCTCATTGGAGTGAACCGATAAACGCATGTCCAAAAACTGAATCGCCATACTTAACCACCTCCCTATCTATTCCCTATATGTTATGAACGCCTGCAGGTAGATGAACTAGATGAGAGCGTATTTTGAGAGAGGAATAGCAGATAGAACTAGCGAATTGATGTAGTAGTTAAAAATACCTAGTGGGAGGCGTGCAGCGATGGCGAGAATGAAAATCCCCCGTTAAGCCACAACATGTGCCGGATATGCTCTGTGTGCCCGAGGCCCGCCTACTCTCATTTTGCCAGCTAGATTTCAAAATGGAGAGGAACGGTGATTGGCATGTGGCCATCTGTTGTTAATTGGAAAATGTTGCGTTTTGGAGTTGAGATTGAATTCGTGGGAGGTGAGCCGGAAGAGCTTGCGCTGCTGCCAGGCTGGGTCATGTCGCTGGATGAACACCAGCTTGATATGACTGGCGTGGAGTCGGGAAGCGAGCTCAAGCCTCCTCCGATGTTATGGTCTGAGCGCGAGCAAATCCGCATCATGCTAGAGCGGCTCAAAGCGCAAGGCGCATCCGCCAATTGGAGCTGCGGCCTGCATGTGCATGTCGGTCTTGAGCCCTGGGGGCAGGATGCTGTGCTTCCGCTACTGGACGCTGCGCTACTCTATCAGAATGCGCTAGAGCAGCTGCTTCAGATGAGCGAGCATCGGCGTATCTACTGTCCGCGCGTGACCAAGGAGACGCGTGACCGCTATGTGGCAGAGCCTTGCGCAGAGTCGGTCCGCCATAGGGGCCGACCGCAATCCCACCGCTCAGGCATCAATACGGCGGCATGGTTCGATATCGGAACGGTCGAAATCCGCTATGCCAATGGCAGCATCGAATATGATGAGGTGCTGAATGCGATTGAGCTTTGTTTGCGTTTTGTCGCCGTGGTTGGAGCTGATGCTCTACTGCCAGACAACGGCGGCGATCCGCTCGAGCTGGCGGCCGCGCTTGGCGCACCAGCGAGCGGCTATCCCATTCCCACGCCTGCACCGCAATGGCATGTGGAGCGCATGTGGCTCGAGGATGCACTTATCCCAGTCCTGGAGCCGCTCGTGCAAGAGCTCGTCCCAGGCGGTGAAGTGCATGACATCCTCCCCGTCGCTGACGGACTGAAGCTTGCCATCGAAGACACCGATGGCAAGCTGCACAAATTCGTCATCGAGCCGCCGACAACGGGCTGGACGGTGAAGCGCCAACTCGCCTAGCTTATTATTTAGAAGGGGCTGTCCCAAAAGTCAAAAAGACTTGAGGGGCAGCCCCTTCATTGTTTCCATCATGCGAATGCGACGATAGACCCAGATTTTGTTGCCGCTTTCATTTGTCTAGAGTATGCTTGAATGAGGTTGGAATAACTTGGATACTACGATGCGAGGGATGGGGGACCATGCAATTTTTGCAGTCCGTTCGGTTCAAGATCGTATTCGGCTTTTTAATGATGACTGCACCTATGGTGCTCTTTCTCATCTACAACAATGTGTATGCGACGAACGTTGTGCGTGACCAAATCTCGCTGCACTATAACAACCTGATGGAGCAGCAGGTGAAGAATAACGACGCCATTCTCCAGGAAACGATGCGTTATTTATATCGCATGCAAGGCGACCCGGACATTCAAACGATACAGTTGCTGTCTCTGCAAAGCGACGATTCGGATTATACGATGGCGAAGATGGAGCTGACTCGGCGCTTCTTGCTCGATACAGGCTACTACAATAAAGTCGACACCTTCTTCGTTTATTCCCGCAAAGATGACGATATGTTCTTCTCCACTCAATACAGCTTCCACTTCGCTGAAGTGCAGGATGCTCTGCTGAATTACACCACGAAGCTTGCCTCGAAGAATTTGCCTGAAGAGACGCAGCGCTGGGAGCGCTTCTCCATTCCGCACGACACCAATTATCTCATTAAAACGGTCGATCTTGGCTCCGGCGTCTATATGGGAGCGCTGGTACAAATTGACCGATTAAACGAAGAACTCAGCAAATTTGACGTTGGTCCCGATGGGGCGACGTTTGTCGTTGATCCAGCAGGTAATCCGCTGACGAACTCTCCGCTGCCAGTCGTTCAAGAGACGGTCGTGCATAACGATATCGTGGAGATGACCAAGCAGGGACGAACGACATGGAACCACAATCATTTTCTCGTCATAACACAGCCCTCAGCGATTTCTGATATTCACTATATGATCGTTATCCCCGAAACGTATACGCTCAAAAACTTGCCGTATTTTCAAAAAATGCTGTATATCTGGATCCCGCTGACCGTTGCCATCGTCTTATCCTTCTATTGGCTGTTCTTGCAGAGGGTGATGTTCAAGCCTTTAGTCGCGCTCATCCGCGGTATGCGGAAGCTGGGCCAAGGGGTATTCCATGTACGGCTGCCGGTCAACCCCGGTAACAGCGAATTTGCCTTCATGTCGAGCACGTTCAACTTAATGGCTGAACAGATCGAGAAGCTCAAAATCGACGTGTACGAGGAGCAGATTCGCGTGCAGAAGGCAGAGTATAAACATCTCCAAATCCAAATCAATCCTCATTTCTATATGAACAGCCTCAATATTATTTATAATTTGGCCGCACTGAAGGACTACAAATTGGTGCAGAAGATGAGCCTGCATTTGGCTGACTACTTCCGTTTCTTAATGCTCGGGCATCGGACGGTGGTTGCGCTGGAGGATGAAATCCGGCATATCGAGCATTATTTGGAAATCCAAAAAATCCGTTACGTGACGAAGCTTGAATATGAGATTCATGTGCTCCCCGAGCATTTACCGGTCCAATTGTCCCCGCTGCTGCTGCAGCCCTTCGTCGAAAATTCGGTCATACACGGGTTCAGCAAGAAGGTTCAAGACGGCAAGCCGTTCCGTATCGACATCTCCTCAAGCCATGATGATGAGAAGCCGGAGCAATTCCTCATGCTGACAATTGTGGACAACGGCCCGGGATTTCCTGATGCCTTTATGGAGGATTTGCAAAGCGGCGCGGATATTAATGAAGCAGGCGAGCATCATCTAGGGATCTGGAACATTCGCCGCCGATTCCGTATGCTGTACGGCGATGATGGCGGGATTACCTTTCAGAACGGCGAGTCCGGAGGTGCAATCGTCCGTATGCGCCTGCCACTTCGCGGGACAAGCACATTCGAAGACGGATAATAACGTTTTTCTTTTCTCATACTCATACACCTACTCATACGATATGGAAGGGGACTGCTCGGATGGTTAGAATGCTTGTCGTCGACGATGAAATCTACGCGCTGAAAGGCATTACACAAGGCATCGATTGGAGCGATTTACCGATCCACAAAATTATGGAGGCCGAGGATACAGCCGGGGCTATCCTGCTGTTGGAGGAGCATCCCGTGGATCTTATCATCTCCGATATTGAAATGCCCGGCCTCGGCGGACTGGAGCTGCTTCGTTGGACGCGGGATAACCGCCCTCACACGCTGACCATCTTCCTTACGGGGCATGCGAGATTCGATTACGCACAGGAAGCGCTGCATAACGGCTGCTTCGACTACATATTGAAGCCTGTCGATCACGATGCGTTGAAGGAAGTTGTGAAACGCGCTTTGGTCGAGATCGAGCTGCGAAGAGAACAGCAGCAATTCGAGGAGATCATCGAACTCGGTAGGAGACAATGGAAGAACCAGCTCCCCATCCTGGTGGAGCGTTTCTGGCAAGAACTTCTATCTGGCCGTGTACGTCTGACTCCTGAGCGGCTGAAGCGGCAATTCGATTACTTCGATATTCCGCTAGGTGAAGGCAGTAAGGTGCTTCCGGTTCTGCTCAGCATCGAACAATGGGATATCGAGCTCGATGCGCGCGACGAGAGCATCATGGAGTACGCTCTGCGGAAATCGGCTGCGGAGATTATTTTAGGGGAATGGCCAGGCACTGTGCTGCAAGACCGTAACGAACTGAACATGGTACTGCTGTATTTGAACGACGACGATCCCGCTGATCGTGCTGCTTTGCTTCGGAAATGCAATGAATATGTGGCGGCCTGCCAAAGTTATTTCCATTGCAGAGTTTCCTGTTATGTGGGGGAAGGCTCTGGGTTAGGCGGACTTGCCAGCTCGCTTGAGCGGCTGCAGCAATTGGAGCGGTCCAATGTGTCCGCCCCACAGTCTGTCCAGGACGCAGCTGCATGCGGCTATGAAATGAGTGCTGCCGGTGCGGGCATTCAAATTCCTTCGTTCGCGGATTGGGGAGCACTGCTCGATAATGGCGGTTATGAACAGCTGGGCATGGTGGTCGAAGACACATTGAAGCAGTGGCAGACCGAGCAAGCAAGCCGCGAAGCGCTCGAGCTATTCCACTATGGCATGATGAGCATGCTGTATCGCGTCGCTTATCGCAAAGGCTTTTCCATCTACGATGTATTCACAGTCAGTGAGTTGAAAGAGTATCAAGTTCCGCGAAGTTCAATCCAGCTGCTGGCATGGGCCGCCAAAATGGTCTACAAAATGGGACAAGCCATCGCGGAGCGTCCGCGCGATGCTTCCGCCGTCATTGCGAAGGTTCAGTCGTACATCCATGAGCATTTGCATACGGAGTTGACCCGGGACGACATCGCTGCTTCTGTATATCGCAACCCAGCTTATCTATCGCGTCTGTACCGCAAAGAGACAGGAAACTCCTTATCGGACTATATTACGGAAATACGTATCGAACGCGCGAAACGATACTTGATCGAAACGAACGACAAAGTGAGCAACATTGCGGAAGAAGTCGGCTATGTCCATTTCTCCTATTTTGCCAAGCTATTTAAGAAGATGACAGGCTTATCCCCCCAGGAATATCGCAAAATGAATCAAATTATGCATTAGCCACAAAATGCTAGACTCCCCCTAATGTCACCACAGTGCTATGTCAGTCACCGGAGTAGATAGATGACTAATCTCCCATTCCTTTACAATGAAGGTACAAGAGAAAGCAAGGATGGTGATGAGATGACGCCAACGACAGAAGCTGTGGACACCGCTAAGAAGACGTCTGTGCCGAAGTCGCGAACCAAGCAAAACATCGGCTATTGGAAGAGATTTGGGTCATTTTACATCATGATGGCTCCGGCACTGCTTGTGCTGCTACTGAACAATTACATCCCGATGATCGGCTCCTTGATCGCCTTTAAGCAAATTGAGTATACGGCCGATAGTTTCATCCAAAGCTTTCTGGACAGCAAGTGGGTCGGTCTAGCCAACTTCGACTACTTGTTCAGCACGACCGACGGTTGGATGATTACCCGCAACACGCTCCTGTACAACGCTGTATTCATCTTCTTGAATTTGGTCGTCGGCGTTACGTTCGCCCTCCTCTTTAATGCCATGAGAAACCGCCGGTTGGCGAAGCTGCACCAGTCGGTCATGTTCCTTCCTTACTTTCTGTCGATGATCGTCATTTCGTATCTTGTATACGCTTTCTTAAATCCGGACATCGGTATCATGAACAAGGTGGTACTTCCTTGGTTCGGGATTGAGCCAATCGACTGGTACACGGATCCGAAGTGGTGGCCGATCATTCTGCCCCTCATTAATACTTGGAAAGTGATCGGGTATTACGCGGTTATCTTCTTGGCAGCTATTATCGGAATCGACCAAGAGTACTACGAAGCGGCAACGATAGACGGTGCCTCCAGATGGCGTCAAATCCGCAGCATTACGCTCCCATTGATTCGCCCGGTTATTATCGTTCTGACTCTGCTGCAGATCGGCCGCATTTTCTATTCCGACTTCGGATTGTTCTTCCAGGTCACTCGCAACTCGGGAATCCTCTACGATACAACGCTCGTCATCGATACCTACGTCTACCAAAGCTTTATTGTAAGCGGCGATATCGGCATGGCTTCCGCGGCTGGCCTCTATCAAGCGTTCGTCGGGTTCATTCTGGTGCTGCTGTCAAATTTGGTCATTCGTCGGATCAGCAGAGACGATGCATTGTTCTAAGGGGGGCTCGTAATGAATACAGCTGCAGCTGCAGCCAAACGAAAAAAAAACTTAAATGAAATCGCAAGCTTACCAAACTTTCTAATTAACGGTTTCTTCTGGTTCTACACGATTCTTTGCGTACTGCCTCTCCTTCTCGTAATCGCGGTATCTTTCTCGGATGAGAATAGCGTGCTGGTAGACGGCTATAAGCTGTGGCCCGAGAAGTTTAGTACCTCGGCATACGACTTCCTTCTCAGTGACTGGGCGAGCATCGTCAGATCGTACGGCGTCTCCATCCTAATCACTTTAGTCGGAACAATGATTGCGCTTATTACGATGTCGCTATATGCCTATCCGATATCCAGACAAGACTTTCCGCATCGCAAAGTGTTCTCCTTCATCATGTTCTTCACCCTCCTGTTCAACAGCGGACTTGTTCCTTTCTATCTGCTGTATACACAGGGCTTGCATCTGCGGGATAACTTATGGGTTCTTATGATTCCTATGTTCGTTCAGCCCTTCTTCGTCTTACTTATTCGTACCTTCTTCACTCATTCCGTACCGCCTGCGCTCTTGGAATCTGCAAAAATCGACGGGGCCGGCGAGTGGCGCATATTCGCCCAAATCGTTCTGCCACTCTCACTACCAGTCCTTGCGACCGTCGGCCTGTTCTGTACGCTGACCTACTGGAACGACTGGTTTCTGAGCTTACTCTTCATTAATGAAGATACGCTCTATACGATCCAATTCCGCATGTATCAGGCACTGCTCGATATCACCTTCCTGAGCGCCAACTCGACGGCTTACTCGGCGCTTTTGGCTCAAAACCCTGATTACCAGCTGCCTACAGAAACGGTAACTATGGCAATGGCGGTTGTCGGTATTGGCCCTATCGTGTTCGCTTACCCTTTCTTCCAGCGCTTCTTCATCAAAGGCTTGACTGTCGGAGCGATAAAGGGGTAACGAGCGAATATTAGTTGGTATTCACGAACGGCTCGGTCCGGTTGCATCCGGTTGAGTATACATCGCATTTAAACTTATAAGGGAGGCACTACCACATGTTCGTAGGAAAAAGAAAGCTGGGAAGAAGCATCTCTCTCATTGTAGGGGGGGCTAGCTTAGTTTTATCCGCGTTACCGGTAGCGAGCGCAGCATCCAGCAGTTCACTTGCGCCTTACAAGCTTACTTTGTACTACCCTGGCTCTCCGGCGAAGGATGAGGCTAAAGTTGAAGCGAAGATGAACACTTATTTAAAGTCCAAAATCAATGCGACGATTGACTTGATCCCGATCGATTGGGGCCAGTGGGACAGCAAAATGAACCTGCTCAAAGCAAGCCGCGAGCCGATGGATGTTATCTTTACAGCGCAATGGAATGGCCATGCGAACGACGTAGCTAAAAATGTGTTTCTGGCGCTTGACGATTCTAGAGGACCTGCTGGCAACTTGATCGCCCAATATGGCAAAGACATAACCCGGACGCTGGATTCTGCTTTCCTGAAGGGCTCTAAGGTTAATGGCCATAACTACGGCATTCCGACGAACAAAGAATTGGCTGCCCAAGGCGGCGTCATCTACCGCAAAGATATCGCCGACCGACTCGGCCTGACCACGCAGCTGAACACTGTCAGATCTGTTAAGGATCTCGTTCCGATTCTGGCAACGGTCAAGAAGAAAATGCCGAGCATGACACCGCTCTTCTTGCGTGACGGCGACAACTTCAACTCCCACTATTTCATGCAACAGGATTACCTTGGCGATACGACAATCGAAGGACTAATTCGCAAAGACGGCACAAGCACCAAAGTCATTACAAGATTTGACGACAAGCAGTATATGGACCAGCTGTCGCTCACCCGCGACATTTTCAAGAAAGGGTATATCAACAGAGATGCCGCAACGACGCAGCTGTCCGGCCAGGATGCCCTGAAGAAAGGCAACGTCTTTATGATCGTCGCATCGCTGAAGCCAGGTAAAGATGCCGAGCTCGGCATTGCAGCGAACTTGGCAGGCAAGCTGAAACAAATTAATATGACGGGCCGTACGGTATCGACCGGCGAAACAGCGGGCTCTATGCTCGGTATTTCCTCTACGTCCAAAAATCCGGCACGTGCGATGATGTTCATCAACTTGCTCCACTCTGACAAATACTTAAACAATCTGCTTAACTTCGGTATCGAAGGCACGCATTACAAGAAAGTATCTAACGAAATCATTAAACCTGGTCCGAACGCAGCGAACTACAATCCAGGCGCGACATGGATGTTTGGTAACCAGTTCTTGAACTATGTTTGGAATACGGAATCTCCGGACAAATGGGCTCAGTTTAAAGCGTTCAACAAAGGCGCGAAGCTGTCGCCGGCACTTGGCTTTACCTTCAACGCTCAGCCGGTGAAATCGCAAGTAGCCGCTCTCGTTACCGTCCGCAGCAAATATATTGCCGGACTCGAAACAGGCGCAATCGCCCCTTCGAAAGCGAAAGAATTCCAGAAGAAAGAAGTCGCGAACGGACTCGATAAAGTGCTCAAAGAGAAGCAAAAGCAATTAAACGCGTTCCTTAGATCGAAGTAAGCGTGAATAGTAAAAAGCGAACCATGGGCGCTTGTCCGTGGTTCGCTTTTTCGTGTTTATGGCAAGAGCCCACCGACCAACCGAGCCGGTTTCTGCCCATGTAGTCCACCAGACCAGCTACTTTCTCCCATTGCGACGGATTTCCGCTAATGTAGTCCACCAGACCAGCTACTTTCTCCCATTACGTTAGATTTCCGCTATTGTAGTCCACCAGACCAGCTACTTTCCCCCATTACGACGGATTTCCGCTAATGTAGTCCACCAGACCAGCTACTTTATCCCTTTGCGACGGATTTCCGCTAATGTAGTCCACCAGACCAGCTACTTTATCCCTTTGCGACGGATTTCCGCCAATGTGGTCCACCAGACCAGCTACTTTCCTCCATTGCGACGGATTTCCGCTAATGTGGTCCACCAGACCAGCTACTTTCTCCCATTGCGACGGATTTCCACTAATGTAGTCCACCAGACCAGCTACTTTCTCCCATTGCGACGGATTTCCACTAATGTAGTCCACCAGACCAGCTACTTTCTCCTATTGCGACGGATTTCCGCCCATGTGGTCCACTAGACCAGCTACTTTATCCCTTTGCGACGGATTTCCGCTAATGTAGTCCACCAGACCAGCTACTTTATCCCTTTGCGACGGATTTCCGCCAATGTGGTCCACCAGACCAGCTAATTTCCCCCATTACGCCGAATTTCCACTAATGTAGTCCACCAGACCAGCTAAGTCGCTCTCAATGTAGATACCTCCGTCAACAACACAAAAACCCCCACCAGCGCCAACTAGGCGGGATGGGGGCACCATATCGGGAGCGCGGACTGGGCTCGGCTGAATCCAGTCACCTCGCACAAAACTTATTTCTTAAACCCAAGCGATTGCATCAGCTTCGTGAAAATCTCCGTGTTCTCATACACGCCCGAGAACAACTCCGCGTTCTTGCCTGTTGCAGTAACTGGCACGTCAACCGCTGTGTGGCCGGACGTTGTCCAGTCGACAACGAAGTTCAGCTTCGAGTTCGCGATTGCGAATGGACCGTCTTCCTTCGAGATGCCATCGCCACTCTCGTCATCCGCGCTTACCTCTTCGATGGAGAAGCCGCCTGTTTCATGGTCAGCGAGCACAAGCACGAGCGTGTCCGGGTTCTTCTTCGCGTAATCCTTCGCTACTTGAACCGCGCTGTCCAGCTGCTGGCCTGCTTTGATCGTCATCTTCGCATTGTTGCTGTGCGCGAACTCATCTGTTCCCTCTTCCTCGACCATCAGGAAGAAGCCCTTCTTATTCGCCGACAGTGTATCAATTGCTTTCTTCGTCATGGCAGGCAGCGAAACGACTGGATTGTAGATGTCGCCTTCGCCCTCTGGACGCTGCTGGAACATTTCTTCATTCGAGAACAGGCCGAGCAGCTTGCCGCCTTTAGCTTTTGCCAGATCCGTCTTGTTCGATACGAAGCTGTAGCCGAGCTGCTTCGCTTTGTTCACGAGATTGCCTTGCGTACCTTTGCTCTTCTCGGATGGATCTTCAGCCGGCTCGTCCTTGAACTTGCCCGGTTCGCCTGCAGGGTACCAGAAGTCTTCACCGCCGCCGAGAATAACGTCGATCTTGCTCTTCGTCAGGTATTGCAGCGCGATATCGCTTTGCAACGCACGGTTCTCAACATGCGCGCCAAAAGCTGCGCCAGTCGCATCTGTTACTTGGCTCGTCGTCACGACACCAGTTGATTTGCCCGCATCCTTCGCATATTCCATAATCGTCTTCACAGACTTCTTGTTCTCATCCATACCGATTGCACCGTTATACGTCTTCACGCCGCTTGCAAAAGCAGTCGCAGCCGCAGCAGAATCCGTTACCGGAATTGTAGAGCTCGTGTGTAATAGACCGACATAAGGCATTGTATCCATAGCCAGCTTGCCCTTCTCACCGACTGTTGCAAGGCGAATCGCGTCACGCTGTGCTGTTCCCATACCGTCGCCGACAAACAGAATTACGTTCTTCGTTTGCGAGGATGCTGCGTTCACAGGTGTTGAAGGTTGCGCAGCGACACTGCTCGTAATTGCAACTGCAGCTAATGCTGTCACCGTAATCGCGCTTTTCATACCTTTGCCTAACCGTTTCATTCATTCTACCTCCTCGTAATAGTTACGTGTTTATCTTAATGCGCTTCTATTAAGAGGATGTTTTCCGTATATGTATGTTTTGTTAATGGGATACATAAATGTAACCAGAATCCATATTTTCTCAATTACTAGCTGCTGCCGTGAGCGATGTGGACAAGGGTGGCATACACTAGCACAAAGGAGGGATGTCCACTGAGTAAATTACTAGATGCCCGCACCTCGCAAAATGCTTCTAACGGCAACTCAATCAACATCGAGCTGCTAGCCGATACGCCTACAATGATCGGTGTTGTCGGTCTGATCGTCACCGGCGCATCCGGCATTATCCGCGTCCAGCTGTCCGGCATAGCCGCCATTGATATTCCTGAGAAGCTGCCCGAGGAAAAGGTTGTTGCCCTTGGCGCGATCCGAGGAACACTGCCAACTGACCCGATTATCGGCTACACCCGTTACGAGTTCAGTCGAGCCGAGTCCGGCGTGAAGATTCTCCATCTGACCGCATCCGACTACAATGTTCCTTTTCCCGCTTCGCATGAGCTTGTCTACTCGCTCTTTTTATTTTCGTCTGAAGGTTGCACACGTATCGGCCCCGAGAGCTTTAATGCCAGCGCCTTCTCGGATTAATTCATTCACCAGAAAAAAGATGACTCCCGTCCATACAGGAGTCATCTCATCTTTCTATGTCGTTCCGGCTGCGGCGATGCCATTCAGTACAGCAGGACCACTCAGCTCGAACCGATACGAGTAAAACGGATTGTCCACACGGATGAACATCGTGTAACGAATCTGTCCAGCCATAACCGCAGCGGCAGGCGGAAAATCCCCGGCATTAACGCTTAGCGGCGCAATCGTCAATTGAAGCAAGCTTACGTCCACAACCTCTTCCCAAATAACCGTCCCCGTACCGGCAGTCCCCGTACCGCCCCGTTCAATGCTTATCGTTATGAACGAGGTGAGGATAGCTTCTTCTGTTACGATGATGATATCGGGATCATAAAACTTGATAACGGATACCGTTCCCGTCAACAATACGCGAACATTGCTCACGTTCATAGAAGCTGCACCTGCGGTTTGCACACCGATGTCTCCGATCAACAGCGGCGTATTCGTCAGCTCCGTATCGCCGCCGCTCGTATTCGAGTGCACCGACAGCCGCATGTCCAGAAATTGGTTAGCCAGCTTGACCACCTCCCTACTCTTTCCATATAGGATATGATCATTCGCTCATAGAGGAAGGGGATAGCTGCGTATTTGCACAAACGAATAAAACTACAATCATTTCATTGTGATCGTAATGCGGCTCTCCTGCTGCACCCAGTCCACTTTCGCGCCAAGCGATTCACTAATGAAACGTAGCGGCAAATAGACCGTGCCATTAACAATAAACGGCTCGACGCTCATCTTAATCGTTTTTCCATTCAATGTGTGATTGCTTGACATGAAGTTGACTTCGATTTGGGTTGCAGTATCCGCACTCTGAATGGTCGCTTTTTTGCTATATAAATCCCATTTTACTGCTGCTCCCATTTTCTCGAAAATCGAACGAAGCGGAACGAATGCTTGCCCATCTTGAATGATAACTCCGTTGCTAAGCGCAATATTGTCTCCGTTCAGCTCGACTGTTATCGGTTTCTGGACAGCCACAGGCGTCGTGTACTGAAACTCGTAATCGCCTTTGCCGAGCATGGCCTCTTTGTTGACGCCCCATCCCCACAGCGTACCGTCGCTCTTCTGCATAATGAGATGGCGGGGTCCGGCTTTAACGCTGCTAATACGTGTAGCCAGAAGCTCGAAGCGAGGGGCAACAGACATCGTCTCCAAATTAATTGACGTGCTATACATACTGCCATCCTTGGTCAAAGCAAGCAGTGTACGTTCCACGACAAAAGCATCGGCCACCCCGCTTAAGCTCGTAATCTGTATCGGCGTTTGATCGTGCAGAACCGTTCCATCAGACACTCCTGTGAACGTCACTCCCCAGAACCAGAGATGCGACTGCTTGTCTATCGCCACCGTTGAATTTCCATTGCTTCTGATCATTTGAATATCAGACAGTTCCGACAGCCTGGTCGCGGAGCTCGTATCTACCGCCCAAACGGTCCCGTCCTGCTTAAGCGCGAACTTGTTGCTTACATCTACGACGTGATCAAGATTACTAACCTGATAAACCTCGCCGAGCTTATCCTCACTCTTCCATACCGTTCCGTCGGTCTTCAGAAAGAGCTGCTGCTGATTATAGCTTGGGGATTCGATAAAGAGGCTCATATTCTTCACATGATCGAGCCCGTCAACTTGCTTCATGCTGCCCCAGTCAAGCGTAGTCCCATTCAATCGTGGTGTAACGAATACATCCCCATCCTTCTCGATGATAAAAGTCTTCTCCCACGCATCTGTAATCGAAGCGATATCCGTCAAAGTTGGGATAGGCTCCAGCTTATATGCGGTCGCAGATGAAGTCGGTTCCCAGTGCCAGACAGACAAGTCCTTCTTCATAATGACCCGATCAGCATAAGAAGCCGCAACGTCCGAAAGTTCATGAATTTGGGTGGGAACCGAATGGTTCTGTCCCCATATCCAGTAGGTGCCGTCCATCTTAATGAGCGAATCGATACCAAAATCTCTAATCGTGGATTGGCTCGCTGCTTCTGCAGCACTAGCGTTAGCCGCTCCTACGAAAAATGTAAGCAGGCTCATCGCGAGTGTTGCTGGAATGATAACCTTCATCATGTGAGTACGCTCCTGTTCTACCATTTATTAGACAGCTTTTATACTCACCTAAGACGCCAAGGAAGCAAGTAAGGTTGCATCATTTCACTTCAGAGAGAATCACTCAACAAAAAAACTGCCGATCCGTATGGATCAGCAGTTCGTCGTCAACAGGCGTTTCTATTAGGTCTCTATTATCCTCTCTTTCTCGCGAGGAACAGAGCAACGGCTTGCGGCCGGTTAACAGTCCCCCCGTGAGCTTTAGCTTGCCGAATGCCCGTCACTGCGAATAACACTTAAACCTGCATACGATTGAACCCGGTTCGTGTGCTGCCCTGCCGCGCCGCAGACATGCTCCATCATGAAGTCCGCGATTGCCGTGCCAATAAGCTTATGCTTCTGTGCGATGCTCGCGTCCGCCATAAATAGAGGCACGTCGCTGAACGAGAGATGATTCGCGCCGTGGACGCGCACGAAGCATTGATAGCCTATCAACACATCGGCAAGCTGCCGCTGGCCCGCTATTGTCTCGCTGGCAAGCGATTCCGACCAACCGCTGCTGAGCAGCATTTCATATGTGGACGCATTTTGGCGCATGAGCAGAACTGGTATTTGAAGCAGTTTGCTGACGGAACCGAGCATATGAAGGCTTGGATCGAGCAAAACCCCTGCTTTCACAGAAGGGCTTCTGCCCAGCAAATGATATACAGCAGCACCGCCGAGTGAATGCCCTACTATACCTACCTGTTGTAGATTCAGTCGGTTTCGCAGAAGTGCGTCTTGCTCGTTCATCACCTCTAGCTGATTGAGTACAAAAGTAAGATCCTGTACGCGCACCTCTAGCAGCGAGTTCCAGCTTTGCCAATCCGTCAATTGCAGATTCGTTAAGGAAGGAAGCTGCGCAATCTTCTCGCCGTCCGGGAATACCGTAAACACCGATTCATAGGTGGCGCCGACGGTCAGCACAACGAAGCCGCTCCGCACCAGCTTCCGCACAGCGAACGAGTACATATCCCGCTCAATGCCGAAGGCCGGTGATAGAATAACGACCGGGTAAGAAGCAGCAGTAAGATTAGGCTCTGCCAATAAAGCATCGTTATAAATGTCCGTTTGTAAGGAAGCGATATACGCCGGATCTACGCCATTGCTGCGCAAGAAAGCGAGCGCGGCCGCTTGACCCGGCTCGAACAATTGCGGATAAACAGGCAGCGGCAACGCTTCATCCACTTTCGCTGAAGGGTAATAGATACTGACCATGATCCGTCTGGACCCGCCATCACTGGCAAAAGGATTATTCCTGCCCGTGTCTGTGAGCAACCTCGTCGTGCGGCCTATTGGCATCGCCAGCCCCCTCCTCTATCTCCTCTAAATAAATTCTCCACAGATAGAATCGTTCCTTTCATACTATTTTAATGTAGCTCTGCTAGAATGGAAAATGTAGCCAACATTTGGGGGAGTGATATAATCGTGAAAGCAAAAACAGGGATGCTAATCTTAGCGCTCATCGTTACAGCAGCCATTGCCAGCGCTTGCGGAAGTAATTCGGACAACACGAACTCAGGCAAAAGCAATACAACATCTAATACCACCACCACGAACAACTCAACCAACAATACAAAAGAAGCAGACAGCGCATCATCGGGCGCAACACACGAGATTAAGCTCGGGGCCAAAGATTTCGAGTACGATCAGAAGGAAATTCACGTCAAGAAAGGTGAGCATGTGAAGATTACGCTTGCAAGCGATGATGGCGGCCACGGCTTCACAATTCCTGACTACAGCGTAGACATCCAAGGCAATGGCAGCGCCGAATTCGATGCAGCGAACGCTGGCACCTTCGAATTCCATTGCTCCGTTATGTGCGGCTCCGGACATCGCGATATGAAGGGCACCATTATTGTAGATGAAGCTTAATGTTTAATCATACGAGCAGAACGAGACGCAGATAACCGACAGGTTACTGCGTTTTTGCTTTTTCCGCTAACCTTGCCTGCTATTGTGCATATCGCCGACCTTGCCTTATACTAATTAAAATATATATTAATGCATCGGCACAAAGTTGGAGGAGCACCCTTGAGCGAACGTAAACCTCGCTATCAAATCATTATCGATTACTATACAGACCAAATCGGAACCGGGCAGCTGCACGCAGGAGATAAGTTGCCGACCGGACCGGAGATTGCTGAGCAGTTCAGCGTCAGTGCCATTACGGTAACCAATGCCATGCGTCAGTTGGAGACAAATGGCCTCATTAAGCGAATTAAGAAAGCAGGCACATTCGTCACTGAGCGGCCGGAGCCTTCGCATTTTGCACTAGCGGAATCCCGTTCTGGGGCTATATTCGCATTGGATCCTGCTGCCCCTGCCTCTCACCACGCTATGCCTGTGATCTCGCTCGTTATGCCTTTTAGCGAAACGGTAGGCTATGAGATTTTTCGCGGGGTAGAAGAAGAATGCGCGAAGCAAGGGCTGTACGTCACCTTTCATAATTCCAAATACGATGACAGCGTCGAGCGCAGCATTATCCAGAGGCTGACCAAGGACCACGTGAGCGGCATTATCGTTTATCCCGTGTCGAGCTACAAGAACATCGACGTATTCAGCAGCCTCACCATTGAAGGCATCCCGTTCGCCCTCATCGACCGCAACATCGAAGGACTGGATGCGCCGCTCGTCATCTCCAACAACGTGGAAGCGGGCTATAATCTCGCTTCACATCTCCTTAAGCTCGGCCATACCCGGATCGCTTTTGTGTGCCAATCGTGGAAAGAAGCCGTGTCCGTCAGCGACCGGTACAAAGGCTACTGCAACGCGCTTATCGAAGCTGGCATTCCGCCTATGCCGGAATGGCTCATCAACATTGATGAGATTCGCTCCGCCACCGAATACATGGAGCTGCTCGCAGAGCCGGCGCAAGAAGGCGAGTTCATGCTGTCCAAGCTGCTCTCGCTTGATCCGGCACCAACGGCTGCCGTTGTCGTGAACGACTATACTGCCACAAGGCTATTGAAAACCGCATTGCAAGCAGGCGTAGCCGTACCGGAGCAGTTGTCCATTACCGGCTTCGATAATCTCTCCTTCACCGAGCATTTGGAAGTGCCGCTAACGACGATCGAACAGGATTTCTACAGCATCGGCCGAGAAGCCGCGAAGCTCGTCTTAACCCCAGAGCGTGGACAAGACAGCAATAACAACAAGCTCGTGCTTAGCACGAAGCTGATCGCCAGACAATCGACCAGTGCACCGCCGTCATTCCCGTGAACATCCGCTAACCAACCGATAAACGCACTGTCTCCACCCCGTGACCACAAGGTCACGGGCTTTTTGTATATATTTTAATTTACAAGAAAATTGGACTTCGTTATTATTAAAATATACTTTATTCGATAATTCAGGAGGTCGCCCCCACTATGACAACGCCAAAAGAGGTCATTCATGTCATCTCGCATACCCACTGGGACCGGGAATGGTATATGCCTTACGAGGCACATCATGCCAAGCTTATTCAGACGATGGATCAGCTGCTCGACATTTTGGATAACGATCCGGAGTTTAAGAGCTTCTATCTCGATGGTCAGACGATTGTGCTCGACGACTATTTGCAGGTCTATCCTGAGAAACGGGAAAAGCTAGTTCAACTCGTGCAGGAAGGCCGCTTATCCGCTGGACCTTGGTACATTTTGCAGGATGAGTTTCTGACCAGCAGCGAAGCGAATGTGCGGAACATGCAGATCGGCCACCGGGATGCACGGGCATTCGGGCCGGTATCGAAGCTCGGCTATTTCCCCGACTCGTTCGGTAATATGGGGCAGGCGGCACAACTGCTCGAGCAAGCTGGCATTACGACAGCCGTATTCGGACGTGGCGTGAAAGCGACCGGCTTCAACAACAGTGTGGCCGAAGCTATGGACCTCGAGTCTCCGTACTCCGAGATGTACTGGGAGTCGCCGAATGGCTCGCGAGTGCTCGGCATTCTATTCGCCAACTGGTATCATAACGGCATGGAAATTCCAGAGGAGCCGCAAGCTGCGCGTAGATTCTGGGACAATGCCATTGCGAATGCGTCGAAGTTTGCTTCAACGCCGCATCTCTTGCTCATGAACGGCTGCGATCATCAGCCTCCGCAAGCGAATCTGTCCGCGGCACTTCGGACAGCCCGCGAGCTGTACCCCGACCACGAATTCATTCATTCGAATTATGATGACTATATGAAGGCCGTACAGGCTTCCCTGCCTGAATCGCTCAGCACGATTCGCGGCGAGCTGCGCGGACAGCGGACAGACGGCTGGTTCACGCTCGTGAATACAGCTTCTGCGCGTGTATATATTAAGCAGCTCAATCAGCAGAATCAGACGATGCTGGAGAAGGTCGCTGAACCACTCGCGGCATTCGCCCAATCAGCGGGACGTCCGTACCCGCATGGTTTATTGAACTATGCCTGGAGAACGCTTATGCAGAACCATCCGCATGACAGCATCTGCGGCTGCAGCGTTGATGAAGTGTACCACGAGATGAAGACTCGTTTCGAGAAGAGCAAAGGCGTAGCCGCATCGGTCATCGCGGACAGCGCCGCTCATCTAAGTGAGCAGATTGATACATCGGGCTTCGCTTCGATCAGCGCGGCTGCTGCGCCATTCGTTGTCTACAGCACGAGCGGCTATAGCGGTTCAGGCGTCGTGACGGTGGAGCTTGAGCTTGGTCGCCGCTACCTCAACTCCAAGCCAGGCGAGACGCCGGATGCGACTGCTGCATTCGTCGCGGAGCAGTCGACAGCGGACGGCTACCTCGTTAGCCATACAGGCGAACGGATTGACTGCACCGTTGTCGATAAAGGCGTTCGCTTTAACTATGATCTGCCGAGTGACAGATTCAGGCAGCCGTATTTTGCCCGCGTTATAGCTGTGACGTTTGAAGCGGCGAAACTTCCTGCGATGGGCTATTCTACCTTTGCGTGGGTATCTGGGGAAGCTGCAGTGGGCGCGGCTGGTACGACTGGTGTGGGCGCATCGCTTATTACGCAGCCGAACACATTGGAGAACGCTTCTCTGCGTGTCGCAATCGAAGCAGACGGCAGCTTGACGCTGCTTGATAAGCGCTCGGGTCAAACCTTCACTGGCCTCGGCTATTACGAGAACGTTGGGGATATTGGCAACGAGTATATTTTCAAGCAGCCGAATGGAGATCAGGCGATTACGACGCAAGGACTTACGGCTTCAATCGTACAGGTCGAAGATACGCCATATCGCGCAGCGTTTGAAATTACGCATACGTTCGACGTTCCGGAAAGTGCCGATGAACGTCTTCAGACGGAAATTGCAACGATGATTCCGTTCCTCGACCGGCAAGCGCAACGTTCAAGCAAGCTTGTGCCGATGACCATTGTCACGCGCGTCAGCTTGAATCGTTCCGAATCAGGCGTCCGCGTGCATGCGCGCATTAGCAATCCGGCGAAGGATCAGCGCTTGCGCGTCCTCTTCCCGTCTGATGTTACGGCATCCAGCCACTTCGCAGACTCGATCTTCGAAGTCGCAGAGCGCCAGGCGCAGCCGGAAGCAGAGTGGCAGAACCCAAGCAACTGCCAGCATCAGAGCGCTTTTGTCGATGTGCATCATGCCGGTCGCGGGTTGACCATTGCGAACAAGGGTCTCAATGAGTATGAGGTGCTGCGTGATGGCAGAAGCTCGATTGCAGTAACGATACTTCGCTCCGTTGGCGAGCTTGGCGACTGGGGCGTCTTCACGACGCCGGATGCACAGTGCATCGGTGACAATGAAGCGGAGTGGATGATCATTCCGCATAACGGCGAGGGCGAGGGAGAATACAATCGCTTCGCGGCGTACCAGCAAGCATACGGCTTCCAGGTACCGCTCACCGTCAGCCAAACTGGCGTGCATAGCGGCAGCCTCCCTGCCGAGCACAGCTTGCTGAGCTGGAACACAATGGGCGCATCCGGCCTTGCGCTGTCCAGCCTCAAGGTGGGAGAAGACCGCGGCGACTGGATCGCCCGCTGGTACAACCTATCCGGCCAGCCAGCCGAGCTGACCGTCAGCTCCCCATCGCATCGCGAGTTTTATCCGAGCACTATTCTCGAGGATGCTTCTGATGCGCGTCTGGGCAGCGGCGACAGCGGTTCTGCGACGGTTGAGATTGCAGGACATGAGATAGTAAGTATCGGACTTATTAAATAACTGTACTTCTAGGGCTGCCATGTGGCAGCCCTTTTTTTCATTTTTGCACATAACTCAGTGCTGGTTTGGGCATGATGCAGGGCGAAGGACTGGATAGAATTGGAGGGAAAAATGAGGGTGAGACGGTATATCTATTTCGGGATTGTCGTTCTAATTGTTATTTTGTACATGACACACCTCTTTCAACAGCACAAACAGTCCAAGCAGCAAGCCTCAGATATCTTGCATGACGTCAGAAGTTATGTAGGCGGCGTACGAGATGTATTCGAGCAAGCTCCCGGTGAGCCTGTGTTCCAGCAGTATGGATTGATCCGCGAAGGAACGGGTATACTGCTTGGTTTTAACAAGACTCACAGTTCTTCTGATCTGGTCGAGGTAGCTCGATTTACCCGCGAGCTGGAGTCCGAGCTCTTCTCGATCCTGCTGCAAAATAAATTTAACGATGACCGAGCCTTTGTTATCGACCAATTGACCGAAGCTTATCAAGGGATGCCGGAAACAATGGCACAGCTCAATGCAGCCTCCCTTTCGAAGCTGAAGGACAAGCTGCACAAACAGCATGTTAGATATATGTACAAAAAATACAACTCTTATGGATAGATAGTTGGCAGTCTCAGCTTCATCTTTACGCAACTTTCCTTGTGCTGCCGCAGTCTAATGCTATGTAAATCCTAATAGATTGGTGGAGAGCTATGCGTATGGGATTGCAATTGCGGTATGTACTACCTGCCTTTCAACTTCTTCTCACTGCCATATCTGTATGTATCGACCAAAGCATCCAGCACGGACTTGGCGAAGGCGATAATCAAGTGTCGGCAAATCTCGTCAGCAATGTCGAGTTTCTCTTCAAGCAGCTGCTGGGCTTTGACGACATTGTTAGCTATCACTTCAGATTGCTCACTGTAGTAATGGCTGTTGGCGTCTGGTACGGGGTAGGCTTAGCGGCGGATAAAATGATCCAGCGTTTTCGATCGGGCTAATATACCACTTTGAAAAAGCGTCGAGCGATGGCCTAAAGCATACAAAAAAAGCCGCATCCCCCTAAGGAGATGCGGCTTTCCTATTGTGCGCGAGAGCAAAGTCTTACTTGCTCAGCGTTTCAGTCAATACGGGAACGATTTGCGATTTGCGGGAAACTACGCCCTTCAGAACCGCTTTGTTATCGTCAAGCTTCACGTTGTATGCTGTTTCAACAGCTGCAGCTTTGCTACCAAGAGCGATAGCAACGGAGTCGTTGTTGAGGATGTCAGTGACAACGAATACGAACAGGTCAAGACCTTTGTCCGCGATGATTTGGTTCAGCGCCGCTTCAACTTCAGCTTGACGCGACAGAACGTCGTTCACGTCAACTGCGTTTACTTGTGCGATCTCAACCTTGGAGCTGCCCATTGTAAATTCTTTTGCGTCAATCGTGATCAGTTGAGCAACTGTCTTCTGGCTCAGGTCTGCGCCAGCTTTCAGCATTTCGAGGCCATAAGTATCAGCGTTAACGCCAGCGATTGCTGCCAATTCGCGAGCTGCTGCAACGTCTTCCGGCGTGCAAGTCGGAGATTTGAACAGCAAGGAGTCGGAGATGATTGCGGACAGCATTAGACCAGCGATGTTGCTGTCGATTGCGATGCCGTTCTCTTTGTACATTTTATTAAGAATTGTCGCCGTACAGCCCACTGGCTCGCAGCGGTAGTAAAGCGGGTGGCTTGTCTCAAAGTTAGCAATACGGTGGTGGTCGATTACCTCAACAACACGCACCTTGTCGATGTCGCTCGCGCTTTGTTGGCGCTCGTTGTGGTCAACCAAGATAACATTGCTTGCTTCGCTTGCAACTGTCTCAACGAGACGAGGCGCTGCTGTTTTGAACGTGTCCAGCGCATATTGCGTTTCACCGTTCACTTCGCCAAGACGAACTGCTTCAACCTCAAGGCCAAGCTTTGTTTTCAAATCCGCGTAAGCAATTGCAGAACAGATCGTGTCTGTATCCGGGTTTTTGTGGCCGAAAATCAATGTTTTTGACATCTTGATGCTCCTTATTGATAATAGTTTTGAATCCCTATCGGTATTATACATTTTATTGGCCCCAATGCCTATTCCATAACGGCATTTTCAATCACAATTCTACATATTGTCAAATTCGTCTAGAAGCTCCGGAGCCCGGTCTGCCCGAAGCCGCCGATCCACTACATCGAAGATCGCATCAAAGAAACACCCGATCTCCTCCTCACCCAGAGCGCCCAGCACCGGAATCGTCATCATAAGCTCACCCCACTGTTGCTTGAAGTAGGCTTTGCGCACTGCGTTGCCGCCATCGCGCTTCAGCGGATTGTACGTCCAGCGAAGATGCGACGGCTGCCCGCCTTCATCATAAACAAGCTTCTGAATCTCCGCATGTGTCGTCGATTTATCGCCGGCATAGAGCACCAAGTAATAGTTGTCGTTCCGGTGCCAATCAATGAACAGCACATAAAGCGCTCCGCCCACAAGCGGCCGACTGACGTGAAAAGCATCCACAAGCGGCTTCCCGTTTGCCCACTGATGGAATCCCTGCAATGGTGCGCCGCCGCTGCTAATCCGCGTTACATCGTAAGTATCCACTGCCTCGGCTTCGCTATAACGCCGCATCCAATCGGCAATTGCCTCTGCTTCCGCTCGTTCCATTGTCCATCCCCATCCATCCTCACGATAATAGAGCTTGCTTGTCCTCATTGTACTAGGCAGCGCCTGACGCGAGCAACGAATCCACGCTATAATGAAAGCACCAACCGAAAAGCGGAAAGGATGCTTGTATGACTTCCCCCCTGGCATCATACCAATATATCGGCACGCCGAGCGAGTTCGCACGCAGCCAACTATTTCACGGCCTAATCGGCGGTTATGACGCGCCGCACGGCGCTTTCGCCTACTATCGCGACTATTATCCCGCTTATGAAATCTTGTTCGTCACCAAAGGCAAAGGCAGCTTCAAGCATGCGAACCAATGGATCGACATCGTCGAAGGCGACTGTCTTATCCATGATATGCGTATACCGCACGCGTACAAGACCGAAGAGAATAACCCATTCGAGATGTACTATCTCGTCTTCGACGGCATCGATATGGAGCACTATTGGCCAAGGCTCTACGGCGAAGGGGCTTATTCCATGATTCAATCGCTGCCGACTCCTCACAACGAGCTGACCGAGTTGATCGACCAGATCATCACGCTCATGAAGGATGAGGATACACCGCATGAGCTACCCGTCTCAGCGCTGCTCTATCAGTTCTTGCTCGAATTCTATCGCATTCGGCGCGACTTGAGCGGCAGCCACGCCACTTCCGGCTATGGCGGAGCGGAGCCTGAATCACTACAGCGTGCAAAAGCCTACATTGACGCGAGCTACTTGACCGTAGAGGACGTGTCGCATCTGGCAGGAATTGCTGGGCTTAGCTTGTACCATTTTATCCGCCAATTTAAGAAGCAATACGGTGTGACGCCCAAAGAATATGTGCTTCTGAAGAAGGTGCATCATGCGAAGCGGCTCTTGATCAGCACCTCCCACTCCATTAACGAGATCAGCATCCAGAGCGGATTTGCCAGCTATAATGCGTTCCTGCATGCTTTTCTCAAGGTTCAGCATGAATCGCCCCGCGACTTCCGGCGAAATTTAAGACGCTCATAAGTGGGCGGGCTGATCTTTGCTGTACAACAGCAATTTATGGTGTATAGTCGGCAATCCGCTTTATTTTATACGACCTCAGTATCCTTTAAAATAAAGATAAATAAAGCGATCCGCTAATGAGGAGGACGTAATAATGAGCTTGCACGGACTTACTGAGGAACAGCAATTGATGTGGGAACGCGATGGATTTCTCGTCCTGGACAATTTTCTAAGCGAAGACGAAGTAAACCTATACAATGACCGAATCGACGAGGCGTTCGTCGAATTCGAAACGAATAATCGTGTGAACCCGGCTACGGGCCAGCTGAATCATGTGAAGCAAATTTGCGGCATTATCGAATACGGCGAGCAATTCCTGCAGCTGATGGAGCATAAGCGGATGATGAACATCATGCGTGACTTGATCGGCAACAGCTTCGTGATGATCGACAACGACGCCCTGCTGAAGCCGCCCGGCAAAGTGTCGCACACGAACTGGCACCGCGATACCTCGACGAAGATGTTCATCGGCGAGAAGCAAGTGCCATGGATGATTAAAGTGTTCTACTTCCTCTCCGATGTTCCTTATGACGGCGGCTGTCTGGCATTCCTGCCGGGAAGCAATAACATGAAGGACGCTGATCTGCCGAAGGTCGAGAAGCAAGAAGATCTGCCTGGACATGCACGGATGAACGTGAAGAAAGGTACGGCTGTTATTTTCAACGGCTACACGTACCACTCCGCTCTGAACAATCTGTCCGACGTGACTCGTCGCTCGCTGATCTACAACTACGCTCAATCCGCCCTTCGCACATGGCCTGGCTATGAGCCATCGGAGAGAATCCAATCCGAGGCGACTAGCAATATGCGCAAAATGCTGCTCGGCGTAACGCCTTGGATGGTCGACGCGAAAGCGTTTGAGGAAGAGACTGAGGCAGCTGTTGGCAAAATGATGATGGGATAAGTTAAAGGTGCCGGGATGCCGGCACCTTTTCTTTTGCTTGAACCTCGCATTACGCCTTCTATTCTTCCACTTCAAATATCGAATCAATAATAATCGGAAGATTATCTCTGACAGAAACAGCTCCAAAAACCGACCGAGAATGTACTCCCTTTTCTCCAAAAACGTCTAGCATTAAATCTGAACAGCCATTCAACACCTTATGATGCTCTTCGTAAGCAGCGGTTGCATTCACGAAGCCTTGAATTTTAACCACTCTTTTCACGTTTTCCAAGGAAGCTATAGCTGATACCAATACGGCGAGAATTTCAATTCCAGCCTGTCTAGCGAACTGATAACCTTCTACTGTTGTAAAATCCTCTCCAAGCTTGCCCCTAGGATTCCCCGCAGGTCCCTTTCCTGAAACAAACAATAGATGATTTACTTTCACAACATTCGTGTATTTGGCAGCAGGCTCACTCGCACTTGGCAGTACAATCCCGAGCAACCTCAATCTCTCAGCTACTGTTTGTTCCGTCATGGTTGTTCCTCCTGCATGCTCAAAGATTGTAATAGGGATAGTCCATATAGGTTTGAATTTCTTGTACAACTTCTTTGTTCGTAATTGCCTCGATAAAGAACAAACCGAGGTCGATGGATGCGGTTATTCCGCCACCGGTAAACACATCCCCATTTCGCATAGCTCGAACTTTGACGACCTCCTTGCAATAAGGTTCCAGTAAATCTAAGGCTAACGGGTTGGTCGTAATTGTCTTATCCTTAGTTAATCCTGCTGCTCCGAGCAGGAGCGCCCCCGTACATACAGAGACTTTATATTCCACTTCTTGTGCGGTTCGAATCCAATCGATAAAGATCGGGTCGTGGATTAATTGCCGTGTCGCTATGCCACCAGGGATAAATATCAGATCGTAAACAGACAAATCCGGAAGAACATGGTCTACTTGAATGCTCATCCCTCTATCATCTTTAACTACTTCTTTATTCGAGCAATAATCCCACGACAAGTCCTCCAAGATATTACGTTTCTTTAACCAAGTCACCGCATTATGGAAGCCGGAGAAATCTAACGTCGTCATATCATCGAATAATATAAATGCCATCCTCATCTTTAACTCTCTCCTCACACTTGATGGAAACTTAGTACAAAGTTTAAAATAGTAATGACCCTTTATAAAGGTTCAGTTTAGAACAATATTTAAGGGTCAGAAGAGGAGGTGAATACGATCGAACTTAATCTTTCCTTTCATACAGACGGACCACTATATATGCAGTTATATAAACATATTCGGGCATTGATTCAGGAAGGCGTCTTAAAAGACGGTACGAAATTACCCTCCATTCGCTCACTTGGACGACAGTTAAACATCAGCAAAACGACGATAGAAACGGCCTATCATTTGTTGTTGGAAGAAGGATATGTTCTTAGTAAAGAAAGAGCGGGCTTAATTGTGGTTAATCCGTATGTAGAGAGAGCATCCATTCAAACCGATTCCTTGACTCCTAGGAAGCTGGCAACCGAACTTGAGGCAAATGGACAAGCATATAAGGAAGAAGGTTATATTGATTTCAGTCTTCTCACGATTGATGGAGATTCGTTCCCTCTTCGAATATGGAAGTCCATAGTAGGTGAATCCCTTACACTCCATAGTCAATCCCTTCATGAATACGCGATCCAAAGGGGGAATATCCATTACGAGAGAGCTTGGCACAGTATCTTCGACACTCACGGGGAGTTGTATGTTCACCCGAACAAATTGTAATTGGAACCGGAATTTCCTCTAGTATTCACTTACTCTCCAGACTTTTGGGAGAAAACCTTAACATTGGGATCGAGAAGCCTGGAATAGCTCAAGTCAGACCCATTTTTACGCAAAACAGGTTTCACATTGTCCCATGTTCAATGAACAATACTGGAGAACTGGAACACGAGCTTACAGACAATGAGATTCGTTTGCTTTATATAACCCCTTCACACCGTCCAACAGGTGAACCTTTGTCCTATGTGATGAGACAACAAATGCTTCAATGGGCCAATAAGAACAGAGGCTATATTATTGAGGATGACTATGATGGGGAGCTTCGACTATCTGGCAAACCAATCCCTTCCCTTCAAGGACTGGACAAGGACGGCGTCGTCATCTATATGGGGACATTTTCGAAGGTATTTACGCCTTCACTTCGTATGAGCTATATGATTTTACCACTGCAGCTATTAGAAAAGCTTCAATTATTAGATCAGGTTTACTCCTGTCCTTCAAGAATGAATCAATGGGCTATGCAGTTATTTATGTCACGCGGTCATTGGTATCGCCATTTAAGGCGGATGCGGAAGGTATATCGGTTAAAGCACGAGGCATTGGTTCAATACATACGCACCTATATGCCAGACTCTGTCGCAGTCAATAGCAGCGGGTCAGGGTTACACATCGAATTATCGATTACTACCCCTGTCAATGCCGAGCATTTAATGGAGTTAGCAAAGCAGGAAGGCGTGCTTGTATACGGTAGTCAGGATAATCAAATGCGATTAGCTGGTGGCAACCCCAAGATTTATCTCGGATTTGGGGGAATCAAAGTGAAGGATATGGATCGTGGTGTGCAACTGTTAAGAAAAGCTTGGTCAACCGTTCTGTAATTATTATACAACCAACTCAAATCACGAAGTCCGTTGCTTCCGGTAGCCTAGGTTAGGGTCCTATAGTGTCATAACTGCCTCCCATATTCCGTTCATTTCATCATTCACAATTACATTCCAAATGGCACGTATCGTTTAACTTGGAAATATTCTTATTCCCAGACCATTCGACTCTATTAAGCAAGGTTATGCTACATGGGTCAATATCAAACGAAACGTTGGAGATCAGCTCAGCATCAAATCCTAACCACCAATGTATAATTGCATTTATTGTATTCGAATGAGAGATAATCACGGTTGTCTCATATATATCGTTATTAATTTGATCCATGTATCGAGCTACTCTATCATGCATCATAACCCAGCTTTCCGCTCCGGGGTAAGGTATCCAATCAAGTATGGGATCCGTGCGCGGCAGCTTTAATTTCTCGGCTTGTTCTTTCGTTTTGTTTGCTGCAAGTCCATTACTTAATTCCCTTAGTTCTTTAACGATAACTGGACTGCTTGAAATCATCTCACCAATTATGACAGCTGTATCGCTTGCTCTCGAGAGGTCGCTAGCATAATAATGGATTGGTTTGTTTTGCAATAATGCATGCAATCTCTTTCCTGTCAGTTTGGCTTGATTACGTCCTTTTTCGGTTAATGGTGTATCCGACCATCCGCCAACCTTACCTTTCAATAGGTGCTCGGCTTCGCCATGCCTGATTAAGTACAGCTCTTTCAACGGTTTCCCACCTTCTTAACGAATCTATAATCAACAGGACCATCCAATAACGCAGGACCCGTTAAGCACAATCGAATAAATTCATCTTCAATGAACCTCACTTGAAACGGTAATGATTGAACATCATACACATTGACCGCCCTCGGAATTAATATGGATCTTGTCCATACCTGTGGAAGTCCATCTGCGATCAAATGACCTGATTCGAATTGAATCGAACAATCGGGAATCCCCTCCAGCTCAGCTTGATAGTCTCCAAGTAAAGGTTTAGGATCACGTTCAACCATTGGACCAACATCGGAGTTATCAAATCCTAAGAAATCAGATATCATACGAGCATACTGCGGCCAGTTTCCTTCAGAGTTGTTAATGGAAATTTTATTGCAAGCCAAGCTTTGAAAAGCTGTATCCGTTAAGGTGCGATAGTCCTTCCAATAAGCTACCATACCCTCGAATCCATCTAATCCTCGGGATTTTCCATATGCAGACCCCGTAGAAGCACGAATGAAATGTTGTTCGGTCTCTCCACCTCGACGCGTACAGATGTTTTTGAGCGCTGCACCAATATCGATTTGATAGAAATATATAATGGCTGGATTCAAAGGCTTTAGCATTTGTTCCACAGCTTTTACGTATGCCTCAATTTCTTGCACCGGCACTTCAAATGGAAATAAAGTCCAAGTCAAGTATCCAAAAAGACAACTGTCTACAATAACGATTTCATTAGATAACTGTACAGAATCGGCAAATTCACGCCATTTCTTTAGAGCCCTATCGATAACCTTCTGATAATTTCCACTTGTCAGATCCTCAATGATTGTCTGCATTTCGTTGTAATTCTCGTAAATGTAAACAGGATGGCCTTTCACTTCTTCGTACCACCATTTATGACCCAAACCCATCCGGAGTAACTCATTCGATATTAGCTGTGCAGTCGTGGATTTTCCCGAACCAGGAATACCCTCGATCATAATTAATTGCGTATTTTGCACAATGTCACACCTCCATCTAGTTATTGACACAAGAACAAACGTTCGTTATTATATACAAAATAAGGGATTCAGAGGTGTGCTAATGGATATCGCCATCGAGGTCATTGAAAGTATGTTGCCGAAGTTTCGGTCCGAAATGAGAGGGACCCTTACAGCTATAGGACAATTGTCGGAAGAAGATATTACTTGGTCGCCAAACTCTGAAAGCAACAGTATTGCAAATCTAGTCGCTCATATTCGCGGATGTGTTCACTCACGAATTGAACAAATCTTTTTTAACATACCTGACACAAGGGACAGAGACAAGGAGTTTGAACGAGGGTTCCAAAGAGGAAGCATATCAGAAGGCAAAAGAAGCATTTGATATTATCCTGCAATTCCTGGAACACTTGAAGGCTAATCCTCAATTGCTGATGTCGCAGCCTTTTCTAGACAAGCCTCCCCTTACCTACAGCCAAATAAATAACCAGTCAACTGCGCTTAACTTAATGATAGCCATGGTAAGAGAGATTCACTATCACACGGGGCAAATCGTGTATATAGCCAAGTTGAGAAAAGGGAAAATCGAATGGGAATAGCATGGAAATTCCGATCTTTTCCTGCATCTCATATGCCCATCTCTCTTTAATATACTAATACATTAATGCGATAGTATATTGAATAATTATTCAAAATATTGCCACATGCCAAAATAAGCGTCAATCCACATCATCCGATTTTTGCTATAATACGGAATGAACGATCACCTAAAATCCCCTAATTCAAAGGAGCGATTCACTTGTTCGAGCATCTCGTCATTTTCAAATTCAACGACCGCATTACGACAGAGAAGGAGCAGGAGCTGCTTGCTCAGCTGCTTGCTTTCAAAGGCGTCATCCCTGGCATTGTTGATGTTAGTGCCGGCATTAATGTGACGGAAGAAACGGATAACATCCACGGCTATTCCCTCGGCCTGCGGGTGACGTTCGAGAATAAGGAAGCGCTTCGCGCATATGGTCCGCATCCGCTTCACCAAGCGTTCGTGCAGCAGCTCGGCGGCTTGCTTGAGAATGTTGTTGTTGTTGACTACCCAATCGCATAAATATCAATTTCAGATATATTTGTGATAATGTCAGCCATTGTTCGCTTCCCTCTCCCACGGTATGCTTAAATTAATTAAGGAGAGGGGATGACGACAATGAACAAAATGATTCCGCCAATTACAACGCCTCTAACACAGGCGCAGATAGATCAATTCCAAGATGACGGCTTCTTGCTCATCAAGAAGGGCTGCTCCGATGATTTGATAGATGCCTATAACGGACATATCTACGATCTGCGAAATATGGACCCGATGCCGGAATGGGCATCTTGCGAGCCAAGCAAACGCTACTCCGTTCGCCTCTTCAATCCGCATCTGCAAGACGGCTTCGCGGCACAGATGATGAAGCTTCCCGTCATTCGGGGAACGCTCGCTCAGCTAATGGGTCGTGAGGCGGTCGGCATTCAGAGCATGTTCTTCTATAAAGAACCGGGAGCACCGGGACAGGCTGCTCATCAGGACTTCTATTATATTAAGAACGATCCAATGACGATGATTGCCGCTTGGATCGCGATGGAAGAGCATGTCGATGAAGAGAATGGCTGCCTATGGGTCATTCCGAAGTCGCATCGCCTTGGCCTTCTGCCGCATGGTGCGGTGAAGAACCTCGATGAGCATGAGCCTTGGACAGATGAAACGGAAGGCATCGACCTTACGAAGCAGGTACCTGTCATCATGGAGAAAGGCGACATTCTCTTCTTCCATGAGCTGCTCATTCACTCCTCAGGACGCAACCGCAGCACAGATCGTTGGCGCCGTTCGTACGTCTGCCACTATATCCGCGAGGATGCGACAACACCTCGCATGGATTTGCAGAAGAAATTCCTGCTCTACTAATATGTAATGAATCGGACAGCCTGGCAGTAATGCCAAGGCTGTCTCTTTTTTTCCAGTAAAACTCAGCTTATCTCTCTTGTTTGTTACTGGTATGCTGAGAAAGAATAGGAGTATTTATCCCAATTTTGGATGGAGGACTAACATGAAGAAAAATCTATTGCTAGCCGCGGCCGCCTTCACCCTTCTGACAGGAACAACACAGGCTGCTTCGCCGTTTATTAGAAGCGCGCAAGCAAGCTCTGCCATTATGAGCATAGGTACAACAGGCGATAACGTCACAACGCTGCAAAATAATTTGAAAGCCTTAAGTTACTTCAACTACCCTACAGCAACCGGCTATTACGGTACGGTTACTCGTGATGCCGTTCTTGCCTTCCAGAACAACTACAGCCTCCCAGCTGACGGACTTGCAGGTCCGGTAACCGGCGATGCGATCAATCATGCGCTCTTGAAGCAGAAGCTGATTGCAGAAAGTTCATCTTACATAGGCGTTCCCTATGCCTGGGGCGGGTCAAGCACGTCTGGCTTCGACTGCTCAGGCTTTGTCTACTTCATGTTCACTAAATTCGGCGTCCCTCAAGTGAGGACAACCGCTGCGAATCTATTTACGCAAGGCAGTAACGTGGCACGCGCCATGCTGAAACCAGGCGATCTCGTCTTCTTCCGTATCGGAACGACTGGTACAATCGATCATGTCGGCTTTTATATGGGCAATGGTTCGTTCATCTCAGCTACATCCTCGAAAGGCGTGTACGTCCAGCAGCTGGACAATACCTATTGGAGCCCGCGCTATGCCGGGGCGAAACGCATTTATTAATTGAATATGTTGTTCAGCAGCCTGGCGGATCTCGCCGGGCTGTTCCTGTTTAAGGGCGATATCGTTATAATGGAGATAAGGAGCTGGGAACTAACGATGAGCCTGCCTTATGCCAAAATAACTTCTATTCACGCGGGTACCATCGTCTATCCACCTCGCGGTACATATGGTCCTCGCGTGCAGCAGGATATACAGCTCGTGCTGCTTCATACGGGAGAGCTCGACATGACGATTGACGGTGTTCATTATGATGTGAAGCCTGGACAAGTCGTCCTGCTGAAGCCGCATCACCAAGAGTATTTTGCTTTCGCGAAGACGCAGGAATCTTGGCACCGCTGGATCGCCTTATCGGTGGAGCCGCTTACCGAATTCGAGTTGGCGTATTTGGACAGCCTTCCCTTTAGCATGCCGATTCCGGAAGCGCTCAATACAATTACAGATATGATCTTGTCCATGAAGGAAGATGGCTTGAACCATAACGAGCTGATGGTGAGCCTTGGCTATGCGGCGTTTCATTCGTTTGCCGCACGTATCGCAGAGACGAAGCAGCAGCAAGAGCTGCATCCGAGCATTCGAGGAGCTCTTACGTATGTGCAGCAGCATTTTGCCGAGGAAATTTCCTTGCATGAACTGTCTGGCGCGGCCGGTGTCTCACCCGAGCATCTCGTTCGACTATTTCACAGCCACAATCAGATGACGCCGATTCGCTATTTGTGGCACTATCGCGTGCTGAAGGCGACCGAGCTTCTGACGCAGTCCGGCCTCGCGGTTGGCGAGATTGCTGTGCGCTGCGGGTTCAAGACGGCTTTTCACCTGTCCCGGCTTGTCAAAGAACAGACTGGCAGCACCCCGACAGAAATCCGCAAGTCCGCTTGGGGAACAGTCACGGTCAAATAAATGGAGGTACATTGCGATGCGATTTATCGATAATCAGGGCAACAATGATCCTGCCTGGAACCTTGCGCTTGAAGAGTATATTCTGCGCAATCTGACGGGGGATGAAGATTTTCTGCTCTTCTACATGAATGAACCCTCCATCATTATCGGCAAGAATCAGAATACCGCCGAAGAAGTTAACACTTCCTATGTGGAAGAGCACGGCATTCATATCGTACGCCGACTGTCCGGCGGCGGCGCAGTTTATCATGATCTGGGCAACTTGAACTTTAGCTTCATCACGAAGGACGACGGCAAATCGTTCCACAACTTCCGCAAGTTCACAGAGCCCGTCGTGGCGGCGCTTCGTGGGCTTGGCGTCGATGCTGAATTGTCGGGCCGCAACGATCTGCAAGTCGGCGAACGGAAAATTTCCGGCAACGCACAGTTCGCAACGAAAGGTCGCATGTTCAGCCACGGCACGCTGCTGTTCAACTCCGAGGTGGATTCCATCGTGTCGGCTTTGAAGCCGAATCCAGCCAAGTTCGAATCGAAAGCGACGAAGTCCGTCCGCAGCCGAGTCGCGAACATTGCCGAATTCTTGCAGGAGCCGATGACAATGGAGCAGTTCCGCTCCTTCCTGTTGGAGTCCATCTTCGGCGGCAAAGATATTCCGGCGTATCCGCTCTCAGAGGCGGATCTCGCAGCAGTCGATCAACTTGCGGAAGAGAGGTACCGCAGCTGGGATTGGAATTACGGTCGCTCCCCTGCGTTCAACGTGCGTCAAGTGAAGCGGCTTGCTGCTGGCACCTTCGACGTGCGGCTCGATGTGAAGGACGGCATCATTGCCGAAGCGTCCGTCTTCGGCGACTTCTTCGGCACCGGCGAAGTGAGCGATGTAACTGCGCGGCTCGCAGGCGTGCGTTACAATGCGGCGGATGTCGCTGCCGCGCTGGCGGATGTGGATTTGACGGTGTATTTTGGCCCGGTCGATCGGGAAGAATGGCTCGCACTGCTGTTCTAATGGTTGTTGGCGGAGATTAACTAATCGAATGGAATGGGAGTGAGTATTCGATGGCGAAGAACGAGAACGTCACCTCGATCCAAGCTTTACAAACTTGGAAAGCGATTCCTGAGCAGTATCGCGAGAAGCTTGTACGAAACGTATTTTGCGGCAAATGCGGTGGGGCTGTTGAAATTGTCGATTACAGCATCAAGAAAGAGAAGCACGGCCTTCTGCTAAGAGGCAAATGCCGTACCTGCTCCGGGCCAGTCGCTCGAGTAGTTGAGAACGAGTAAATAATAAATAGTAAAGCCCATGCGGCACGGTTGATGCGCTGCGTGGGCTTTTTGCTGTTTTTCGGCGAATATAGATAGATCCCTGGGGGATACATTCACACATTGGTTCTCAATGTAGCTGGTCTACTGGACCTCTTCGGCGGTTTGGACTAACTTTCCGCCAATGTAGCTGGTTTGCTGGACTTCTTCGGCGGTTTGGACTAACTTTTCGCCAATGTAGCTGGTCTCCTAGACCTCTTCGGCGGTTTGGACTAACTTTTCGCCAATGTAGCTGGTTTGCTGGACCTCTTCGGCGGTTTGGACTAACTTTCCGCCAATGTTACTGGTCTGCTGGACCTCTTCGATGGTTTGGACTAACTTTTCGCCGATGTAGCTGGTCTGTTGGACTTCTTCGGCGTTTTTGACTAACTTTCCGCCAATGTAGCTGGTCTGCTGGACCTCTTCGGCGGTTTGGACTAACTTTCCGCCAATGTAGCTGGTCTTCTGGACCTCTTCGGCGGTTTGGACTAACTTTCCGCCAATGTAGCTGGTCTGCTGGACCTCTTCGGCGGGTTGGACTAACTTTTCGCCAATGTTGCTGGTCTGCTGGACCTCTTCGATGGTTTGGACTAACTTTCCGCCAATGTAGCTGGTCTGCTGGACCTCTTCGACGGTTTTGACTAACTTTCCGCCAATGTAGCTGGTCTGCTGGACTTCTTCGGCGGTTTTGACTAACTTTCCGCCAATGTAGCTGCTTTTCGCCAATGTAGCTGGTCTCCTAGACCTCTTCGGCGGTTTGGACTAACTTTCCGCCGATGTAGCTGGTCTGCTGGACCTCTTCGGTGGTTTGGACTAACTTTTCGCCGATGTAGCTGGTCTGTTGGACTTCTTCGGCGGTTTGGACTAACTTTTCGCCAATGTAGCTGGTCTACTGGACTTCTTCGGCGTTTTTGACCAACTTTCCGCTCCCCTACACGACCCGAATTCCCCACCCTATACCCGGGCAAAATAATTTCTAAACCGTTTTACTTCAAATTCACTTGTTAGAAACTCAAATTTGAGTATAATAATGAATGGCTATTCAAATTTGAGTTATCACTATTACACGCAAAAGCGAGAGGAGAATGCAAGTGGACGCCAAGAGAAGTAACGTAAAGCTCGTCATTGCCGGATTGTTGCTCGGGCTGTTTATGGCGGCGCTCGATCAGACGATCGTGTCTACCGCAATGGCTACGATCATCAAAAAGATCGGCGGCTTTGATAAATTTATTTGGGTTTATTCCGCCTACATGATCGCCATGGTCGTATCAACGCCGATATTCGGTAAACTGTCCGATATGTACGGACGCAAAAGATTTTTCCTATCCGGTCTCATCCTGTTCATGCTAGGATCAATTATGTGCGGCACGGCAACAAACATGGATCAGCTGATCATCTACCGCGCGATTCAAGGTATCGGCGGCGGTGCAATTATGCCGATCGTGTTCACGATTATTTTTGACATATTCCCTGCTGAGAAGCGCGGCAAAATGATGGGTCTATTCGGTGCCGTATTCGGTATTTCGAGCGTATTTGGCCCCGTTATGGGCGGCGTTATTACAGACAGCGTCAGCTGGAGATGGATTTTCTACATTAACGTGCCGATTGGCATTCTTGCGGTACTGTTCATCACACAGGCTTACCATGAAACGCGTAATGCACGCAAACAAGTTATCGACTGGGCAGGCGCAATCGTTCTGACTGCAGGCATCCTGTTCCTCATGTTCGGCCTAGAGCTGGGCGGTTCGGACAACTGGCCGTGGGCTTCGGCGAAGACGATCTCCCTGTTTGTCGCTTCCGCTGTACTGTTGATCGGATTCCTCTTTGTGGAGCGTAAAGCGAAAGACCCGATCATTCAGCTGTCCCTATTCAAAAACAATGTCGTAACAGGCAGCATGGGCATCAGCTTGCTATACGGCGGCGTAATGATCGCCACAGCTACTTATATCCCAATCTTCATTCAAGGGGTATTCCATAAATCGGCTACTGAAACAAGCAGCGTACTTACACCTATGATGCTTGGCGTCGTTCTGAGCAGTCAGATCGGCGGCCGGATTGCGACACGTTTCAGATACCGCGATGTTATGCTTCTATCCGCACTTACGCTGATCATCGGCACATCGCTGCTCGGCTTCGTGATGGATGATCAAACAAGCCGCTTAGTCATCACACTGTTCATGGTCATTGTCGGTCTCGGTATTGGCGTATCGTTCTCCTTGCTAAACATCTCAACGCTGAATGCTGTACCACCGCAATATAAAGGTTCGGCTTCATCGCTGATCACGTTCTTCAGAACGATTGGTTCCGCGCTTGGCGTAACGGTATTCGGTACGTTACAGAAATCTGCATTCCAGTCCGATGTCAAAGCAATTCCAAATATGGATCCAGCGGTTGCCGAGAAAATTAAAGGCGGCCAGGCGCTCTTGGATCCTGTCATTCAAAAGCAGATGGGCCTTTCCCCTGAAATCGTCAATACGCTGCTAAGCAAGCTCTCAGACTCCATCGTGTTTATTTTCCAATGGTCGGTTATCCTGCCGGTTCTTGCGATTGTATTCGCACTCCTGCTCGGCCGCGCAAGACTTGAAATCGGCAAAGCTGCCGGAGGCCCGAAAGGCGCTTCAGGCAAGCCAGGTCCTGGGGGCCAGCAAGGCGAAGGCGCAGGCAAACCTGAACCTTCGTACCACGGAGGCTAGTAGCCAATGTCCATGCGGCTCTTAATCCTGGGGCTATTGATGGAGTGCGAGCGTCACCCTTACGAGATTCGTCAAACGATTAAACACCGCAATTGGAATGAATGCTTCAAGCTTCGCGACGGGTCGCTGTATTATGCAGTTGACCAGCTGCGGCAGGACGGGTTAATCGAGGCGGCGGAAGTCGTCTCGGTGCCTGGCGATAATCGGCCGGACAAGACGATTTACCGGATTACCGATGCAGGCAAAGCATCTTTTCAAGATCTATTGCATGCTGAGTTCAAGCAGAACTCTTATCCCCAGCATCCGGTCTTCCTAACGATGCCGTTCATCCGCCATGGCGATCCTGCCAAGGTTGAAGCACTCATCGTGATACAGCTAGCCGATTGCGAAGCTCGAATCGAACGGATGACCGCCGTTCTTCAATTGAAGGAAGGCATCATACCTCGCGGCTCCGAGCTGATGATTCGAGGCTTCATCCAGTTCGGTGAGACGGAGAAGCAATGGCTCACCACTGTGCTCGCCGATGCACGCTCTGGTGCGCTGTTTGCAGAACATGTTAAACCGAAAGACATCGATGAATAGCAAATAGCCGTCGATTGTCCGACGGCTTCGGAACACCGAGATAGTCCCTGGTCTGAGGACTTTCTCGGTGTTTTTTTATTTGTATCGAGGCTGAGCCAATGGTTTCGCCGATATAGGATACTGGGTACCCTTCTTACGCGATTTTCCGGCTGATTTCGCCAATGAAGGGTACCAGGTACCCCTCTTGCACGAATATCCAGCTATTTTCGGCGATGTGGGATACTGGGTACCCTTCTCGCACGAATATCCAGCTATTTTCGTCAATGTAGGCTACCACGGAACACTCTTGTGCATTTCCCCCCTCATATCAGCTGATTATCACCCTTGAACAATGCGAAGCAAGCTGCCGTTCTGCGCGCACACGTACAACTCGCCTGCTGCGTCGACGCCGAAGGAAGTAATTAGCTCGCCTGACTGAAGCAGCGTCACGTTCCGCACACTGCCATCCGACTTCTGCCGCAGCGCCCAAATCGTGCCCATGGCGTAATCGCCATAGATGTACCATCCAACCAGATCAGGAATCGCTGACCCCCGATACACGAAGCCCCCAGTAACAGAAACGCCAAGATCCCGCCCGTACGTGTATATCGGCTCGATCAACCCTGTTTTGTCACAACCCTCCTCTGGCCTATAACAAAGGTCACCTTCCATCACATTCCAACCATAGTTACCGCCCTTCTCGACAATGTCGATCTCCTCCAGACGGTCCTGCCCTACATCAGCAGCCCACAGCTTCCCTGTCACGGAATCGAAGCTGAACCGCCACGGATTACGCAAGCCATACGCATAAATCTCAGGTTCGCCAGCTTTTCCATCCGCGAACGGATTATCAGCCGGAATCGTGTATTTTTTGCTCTGGTATCCGCCGACATCCACGTTGATGCGCAATGTTTTGCCGAGCAGCGTATGTGTATTTTGACCATTACCGTAAGGATCGCCGCCGCTGCCCCCGTCACCCGCTCCAATGTACAAATACCCGTCTGGGCCAAAAGCAAGCTGTCCGCCTTTATGATTCGCGAACGGCTGCTCGTATGTAAGCAAGATGACCTCGCTCTTCGGATCGAGCAGCTCCGGATGCTCCGGGTCCTTCATCACAAATCTAGCGACGACGGAATGCGTCTTCGTCGTGTAGTTCACGAATGCGATGCCTGGTTTCTTCGGATGAAAAGCAAGCCCGAGCAGCCCCTGCTCATTCCCGTCCGAGTGGACCCGGTCCCGAATATCCAGCACGGTCTTCGGCTCCGAAGCAGGATGTGCCGGATCGAGCATGATGATCCTCCCCTTCTGCTCCACCACGAACAGATGATCCTTCAAGCTGCTCGATACCCCATTCTCGCTTACCACGCCAACCGGATTGTCGAGCGTCCCCTCAGGGAAAATCGTCTCAAGCTTAATTGCTGGCGGCTGCGATTGTTCGCTGCTTGTCTCCTTAACGACAGCCGGCTCTCCCCGGCATGCCGTCAGCAGCAAGCTCAGCAATAGCGCATATGCGATCCCACACAATAATCTCGTCAACTTCATCAAACCCACCACCTTTTTCAAACCGTTTAAAAGCAAGAAGACTGCCGGCATAACCGGCAGCCAAATTACTTATTGAACCACTAATTCCAGCACCCAATCGCAGCCTCGACCGCTCGTTGGAGGCACGAACCTTACTTCACCGCTTCCCTCGTACTCGCCAATCTTGCTGTACTGACCTGTTCTCGGATCAAACCAGGAAGCATTAACGCGGCTGCCGTTCCATCGACTTAGCACCGCAGTGAAAGCCAGCCCGTTCGGGCTATAGATGAGGCCATAGCTTTCCCCGCGCGTCGCAACCATATAGTTGGCGCCTTCCAGATTGGCAGCAAGCAAGCTCTGATCCGGTACCCGATCGAGGAACGAATGCGACTCGATCAGCCCGCGTACATGCTTCATTTGCGTAGCTCCCGGACGGTTCAGCGCATCACGCCAATGCATCACGAAGTAAGGCGTCAGCTCCGTCGTCATCGACCAAATGCAATGATGCCCATACGTATGTCCGAACGCACCGGAGAAGACGGCATAATAGGCTGCTTGCCGCACATCCGCTTGGTCGAAATAACCGTTCGCCTCTTTGAAGTTAATCGGGTGATCCTCGTAGCAAGGCTCGGCGTCGAGCGTCGGTTTCACCGGCGACTTCGCGTAATCTGCACTGACGTGGCTGTAATTGACGCGAACCTGCGCATGATGTCCGGATTGGATCATATTGAAGCCCAACCAACGCTCATCATGCAGATGGAAAGACGATGACGTATTGCCGCAAGGATGGAATGTGATTAAGTTCGAGCCACCATCCCCCTCCGACAAGCCCGCTGCAAGAGACCGATTCACGTCAAAATGAAGTCCCGTTTGCAGAGGCCGATCCCCGCCCAGCACCCAAATAATATTCGTGCGATCCTTGTAGCGCTCCCCAAGCCACTTGCCATATACGCGCGCATTGTCAGCATTAAACACAACAGGCCCTTTGCCCCAGGCCAAATTATACTTGTCTCCCCACGTAGGCAGCAATGCAATATAGATGCCATGCTCCGCTGCTCGATCAACGATATAATCGACATGATTCCAATAATGATAGTCGCCGTCCGTATCCGGCATTGTTGGATCGTACTGGCCCTCTACGTTCAGCTTCAGCGGTCTGCGCCCGTAATAATTGTCCGTCGTCAGTCCTTCGAATTCCGATAATGCGACGGCTTGAACGACATTGAACTTCAACTCCGCCCGATTACGCAAATACTCTACAGCTTCTTCACGGTTCAGCTTATGAAACAGCTCCCATGTCGTATCCCCAAGCCAAAAGAATGGCGTTCCATCCTCATGCACCAAAAATCGTTTATTATCACTAATCTTCAACCGCTGCAAAGCTTCCATTCTCCGCACTCACTCTCCCGTTTCGTAAGGGTAGAAATAGAAATACACCTCGACTTGATAGTCCTAGACTAGCACACAAATTTAATGAGTACAATATGTATACATTTTAAAAGATTACCTGCTTGTTCTGCTTGTTCTGCTTGTTCTGCTTGTTCTGCTTGTTCTGCTCGTTCTGCTCGTTCTGCTCGTTCTGCTCGTTCTGCTCGTTCTGCTCGTTCTGCTTGTTCTGCTTGTTCTGCTTGTTCTGCTCGTTCTGCTCGTTCTGCTCGTTCTGCTCGTTCTGCTCGTTCTGCTCGTTCTGCTCGTACTGCTTGTTCTGCTCGTACTGCTCGTTCTGCTCGTTCTGCTTGCAAATTCAGCTCTTTATCTCGCGAATACCCGGCCAGTGCAGCCAAATATCGGTCATCGGCGCCTTCCAGTCTATGCCGTGCTCGGTGTGCTTCACCCGGAAGAAGATTGCGTATCGAGGCCAAGGAGATGCATTAGCCGCTACACTATGCGCTAGCTGATAGTGCACAAGGAAAATATCCCCCGGCTCTCCCTTCGTTTGGACAGGCTCTGGCAGTGCAACCGGAGGCATGCCGCCCAGCAGCGACTCCGCTCCATGCTCACGGAAGTACTGCTCATACGATGCATGTGTGCCGGGCCATACTGTGAAGTTACCGGCGAAATCATCACGCACGGGACTGAGCAGGACGCCGACAAGCATCGTAAAGTTGCCGATCGTCCCTTCCTTTACTCCGTTGTGCGGCGAGTACATCCCGTCCAAATGCGGACGCGCCACAGTCGTCGGGTCTTGAAGCGATGGAAACCGCAGCGCGATTTGCCCGCCGCCGACAGGTAGACTCATTCCTTCGCCAAGCAAGTCCTCGACGAGTGACTTAACTGGCGTGTCGTTGTAAAGCCCCGTAATCGGGGACTTGTCCTGCAAGTCGGGACAGTACGATTGCGCGCGGAACGTCGTCATCCGCTCAGGCGGCATCCCTTCACCGATCGCGTGATTAATATGCTTGACCGCTTGATCCACCATGATCTTTGGGATAACACCGGGGACGTAAATATATCCATCGTTCAACATCGACAGCTTCTGCTTGTGAGTCAGCTTCATCGTGCATCCTCCTTGTATTACCTTTTATTTCTAATTTACATGATTAGGACGAGTCGCAGTACTGCAAAATTACGCAATTTCTCTCTATAAAACAAAAAAGCAGAGAAGCAGTCTCTCCCCTGCTTCTCCACTCTATCGCTCTACTCTATTTAACCAAATGATAGATACCTCTGAACGTGCTCGCGAACGTATCCGTACTTACCCGCACCTGCGCGATAATCCCCTGCGCAAGCAGTCCTTCCTTGAACGCGGGAGCGAACAGATCCGCACTCTTCGAGATTTGACCGCCGAGCACGATCCGATTCGGCTCGTACGCTTGAAACGCCGGGCCGAGAATGACCGCCATCCGCCGGCCGAAGTGATCAAACAGCTGCACTGCAGCTGCATCGCCAGAAGCTGCAGCATCTGCAAGCTCGCGCACATCTCTGCCTGCAAGCTCCATCCCCATCTCCTCAGCCAACTGCAGAACACCTCTGCGCGAGATGCACTCATCCGCGATCCGGTTGCCGTATGGCTGCGCGTACAACCAGCCGTTCTCCGGCACGCCGCTGCGATGCTTTACAAGCTGTCCACGCTCGAGATAGCAGGAACCAAGCCCTGTCCCAATCGTCAAGCACACTGCACGCTCTACGTCCAATGCCTCGCCGCTGTTATTCGCTTCTCCGAGGCCGAACAGCGCCGCGTCATTCTCGAAGACGATGTGGAATTTCGAACTTAATCGTCTGCTCAGCTGGGCGTGCGAACGGATCGCATCGTCCAGCATATCCCCGATGTTAAGCCCGTACAGTGACTCGAATTTGCCAAGTCCTTGAATGAGACAGACACCTTGTTCGTAATCGAACGGGCCAGGGAAGGCAAGCCCGAACCCAACAATCTGCTCTTCCGATAGCCCCTCGCGCCCTAGCACATCGACTGCAATAGCTACAAAATGGGCAATAATCGCATCCGCCCCAAGCTCCGAGCGAGAATCATAGTGTCCCACGGTCGAGGCGATGATCTCGCCCTCACGCATCGCCGCGGCTTTAATCTGCGTTCCGCCAACATCGAAGGCAAGTATTACGTCACGGCTCATCTGCTAAATCCGCCTCCTATGCTCGCACGTACGCTTTGATCGTTCCAATTGTTTTACCAATGCTTGGCCCGCTTGGGCGAATCGTATAAGAAGCGACGGATGCAGGCACGATGAACGTCTCCGCGTAACGGATGATGAACGGCTCGAAGGCGCCGTCCGGACTTTCCACAATGGCTTCTTCCCCTTCAATTAGGTTCAGCATATGGACGCTGCCGTTTGCTTCATGAAGAACAGGCGCAGAGAACCAATGCCGCCTTGTCTCGATGAACTCCAGCTCATGCAGACCGGTACGCTCTTCCTTCCAGCCTTCCCCTTCCGCAATCGTCTCGACCACACTTACGCAGCCGCTCGTCGTCCAGTCGGTAGTCCTATCCCACTGAATAACTTTGGAGCCATGCTCCACATGAACCGGCCGCGGCTTTCCGTCAAGGCCAAGTCGATCCCAATCCCACAGCTTAAATGTGAAAATATAAGGTGTCGCGCTAATCTCCAGCACCATGCAGCCTGCACCTGAACAGTGAACCGTGCCTGCCGGGATTAGAAAATGGTCGTGTTTTGCCGCCGGATAGACGTTGACGTACTGCTCCGCTGGAAAAGTATTTCCACCTTCCTGCGCTTTGCGCAAATCGGCCAGCATCGCTTCAGGCTGAATATTGTCCTTCAGCCCTAAGTACACCTCAGCGCCAGGCGAAGCTTCAAGAATATAGTAGCTCTCATCCTGCGTATACGGCATGCCGAATTGTTCGCGGATATAGTCCGTCGTCGGATGCACTTGCAGGCTAAGATTTTGCCCGCCGATTGTATCTAAGAAGTCGAAACGAATCGGGAACTCCGCGCCGAAGCGTGAATACACCTTCTCGCCGAGCAGCTGGATCGACTCGAAGAACACCACATTAATCGACGGCAGCTCGACCCGAATCGCATCATAATCAAAATAAAGACTGTTTTCCTCCGGTACGCCATCAAATCCCCATGCATACGGATGCGCCCGCTTCGGTAGATCAATGTTCGCTTCCAGCCAAGTGCCGCCCCATACGCCCGGATCAAAATACGGCACAAGCCGGAACGGCTGGCTCACCGCCTGCCCAAGTCCAGCGAACAATGCCTGCTTCGAGAGCAGCTTAGGAGCATCCATTGTATTCGTATCCAAGTAGAAGTCTATGCTTTCCAGCAGCGAGCGCTTCAGCCGATCCGCCATCCGCCATTCGAAGAAGAAGCCGCGCTTATAAAGTCGCAGAATATCCTCTTCCTTGCAGGCTGTTCTCCAGTTCGCGTACTCTTTCGAGCGGTAACGCTGTTGGATTTCCCATCTCGCCATGTCGGCGTAGACGAACACATCGCCCTGTGTGATGAGCGAAGCGCCGAAGCCGATGACGAGGATGATGCCTTTGTCCTCTGCTTTGATCTGCTCTTGCAGCTCCGCGACCCGCCCTGTATCGTAAAACTCCCCAATCGTGAACGGCGTCATATAGCCGAATACACGATCATCCGTCATGTAGCGCTCGACTTTGGCATCGACATCGCTAGGGGCCAGAGCCGCTTCTTCTGCTTGAACGACAAGCGACGGACGAAGCGTTTCGCTCAGTCCGTCTATAATTTCCTGCTGTCTCACACCGGGGTAGCATTCGATGACGACAACGGTTTTCTCTTTTTCTGTTCGCGCAAGTGCGGCTGATAGGGTGTGCCCGATCGCCTCATAGCCTGACCATGCCTCATGGTCATAGCCGCGTATCGTGATGGATGGTGCTTTATTGTAGGCTGCCTTCACGTAAAGTCCAGCTCCTTCATGTCATATTAACTATCACAATATAACATAAATGAACATGATTGGACATCTGTAAAAGGGAGGAATTAAACGATGTGCAGCTCTGCCCCGCCCTCTTCAATCGTATGCCTATCTGCATCTGTAATTCGCTCATCTGTAACGAAAGCATGAATGTCGCCAAGGTGGGCAACGGTAGAGAAGAACCGCTTGCCGATTTTGGACGAATCGAGCAGAATAACGACTTTCTCTGCGGAGCGCATCATCGCTTTCTTAACCTGCGTATCCATCAGATTTGGGTCCGTGAAGCCCTCTTCATGGGAATAGCCGAGTGCGGACAGGAACAGCGTATCCGCGTGGTAGCGCTTGAAAAACTCCTCCGCCACAGGGCCAACGAATGTGCCCGACACTTCGCGCAGCATGCCGCCGCAGCTAATAATCGTATGCTTCTTCGCAGAGAGCGGACGAATCCTGCCCAGCGTGTCGATCCCGTTCGTAACCAGCGTCAAGTTGTCATAGGCTCCGAGATAGTCTGCCATACGCGAAACGGTCGTACCGTTCTCCAATATATTAACGGAGGAGCTGCGAACAAAATGCTCTGCCGCATAAGCCGCCAGCTTGTCCTTCACATCCCCGTTGTTCGCAAGCTTCGTAGCGAGATCAGGCTCGTCCGCCACCGCGCCGGTATCATTGTAGACGACACCACCGTGCGAGCGTGTAACACGCAGCTCCTGCTCGAGCAAGGTCAGATCGCGGCGAATCGTCATCTCCGACACGCCAAAATGATCGCTCAATTCCTTCATCGTTGCAGCGCCGCGCTGCGCCAGATAGTTCAGCACAGCTTGTTTTCGTTGTAATGGCAGCATGTAGAATAGATACCTCTCTTAGATGTTCATATACTTCTAATTTGCTAATTCTAACATAAACGAACAGCCACCTAAAGCTACTGCCACACCGCGTCATCTGGCAAAATAACCCCGCCCATATCGCGCAGCGAGTGACCATCCATCATATGCTGCCGAACGATACGGCGAAGTGACGTATCCTGCGGCGCATCCCCCCAATCGGCGTACAATTGCCCGTCGAAGATCCGCCTCAGCCCTTCGGTGCCGTCGTTCGCGGATGGGTAGAGATGAAATCCGTTCAAGAACTGAACGATGTTTTGAGTTGGTGCCAGCAGCTTCCTGAACTGCGAATCCAGCAGCCATGAAGTACACGCATAGGCGCGGAAGCCAACTTCCGGGAAGTACTGCGCGAAGAATCGGCTCGCCTCGCGCAGCGATTCGCCGCTTTCGCGGATGTCCAGCTTGCCATCAGCCGCGACATGAATATCGAGCACGGAATCGCCGTCTCGAAGGATAATGTCCCAATCCTCGCGCGGTGACAAGGTCGTCTGCGCTTGGCTCGCATAGCCGTCCGCATTGATGCGGTGTCCGCGTATTGCTGCTTCTTCAAGAAGAAGCTCAGATTGCCAAACGCCACCTCCGTTATCAGAGGACTCGAACCGCCCGCTCGTGCCGTCGATGAGGCCATCGCGCCGGAAGCGGATGCCGCCTTCTGCCATAACGACCACTTCGCTCGTTTTCGTATTGCGCAGTACAACCATATGCCCATTGAATCGGCTCCAGCAGAACTGTAGTCTCCCGAGGCGGAACAGCTGGAACGTCAAATGATGATGCATCCACATAATATCGGTGCCCCAGCTGCCGTGCTTGCGGTAGTAATGCTCCATCCACAGCTTCAAGTCGCTCAGCGTATGGACGAGCACCTCTTTCGGGATGCCATAGTGTTTATACTGTTCAATTGTTCTTGGCAGTCCGCTGAAAAGGACAAGCGGGATGAACTGCGCAGCTTTATTGCCTGTGCGCTTGATCCAATCGGACACTTCTGCCCGATAGGGGCTAACTCCGGCAGCATGCGCATCGGCGCCAGAGCCAGCGCCACTAGCATCTTCAGTATCAGCGCCACTAGCATCCTCGGGGAACAGCAGCGCGCGCCCCTCCTGCGCCAACTTGCATAGAGCTTCATCTGCGCGTATCTCCGCTGCTGCTGCTGTTAGCGCGCGAAGCGCATCCGCCGGAAGCTGCAGCCATTCATTCGCTGCAGTGAGCTCCGCTTCTTGCAGGAACCAGAGCGGTTCCGCCAATTGTTGTCTAGTTGCATGTCCAACCATCAGGCTACAAGTCTCCTCTCGATAACGCCGCAATCACCATGATGCTATGCAGCCGTCTGTTCTTGGTTCTGTCCCGCCAATCAATACGCCGCTCGGCTCCCGCCAAATCACTTGTCCGCAGCCAAAAGCTTTGCGGTCGGCCATCACTTGAATGTGATGCCCGCGTTCCTGAAGCCCCTTTGCAATAGCAGGCGGTACCTCCGCTTCTACAAGCACTTGCTTGCCTTCGGTCCACTGCCACCTCGGCGCATCAAGGGCAGCCTGCGGGTTCAGCTTATAGTCGATCAGGTTCGAGATCACCTGCAAATGTCCTTGCGGCTGCATGAATGCGCCCATGACGCCGAACGGACCGATCGGCTCGCCGTCCTTCGTAAGAAAGCCTGGAATAATGGTATGATAAGGCCTTTTGCCTGGCTCCAGAACGTTGGCATGCGCAGGATCAAGCGAGAACGAATTCCCTCGGTTTTGAAGACTGATGCCTGTCCCCGGCACAACGACGCCAGAGCCGAAGCCGTTATAATTGCTCTGAATGAAAGAGATCATATTGCCTTCCCCGTCGGCAGCAGCCAAGTAGACCGTGCCGCCCTTAGGCAGCTCGCCCGGCTCCGGCATAAGCGCCTCCGCGCCGATCAAACTTCTTCGCTGCGCCGCATAATCCTGCGACAGCAGCTCTTCCGCGCTGACATTCATCCGCGCCGGATCGGTAATGTAATGCTTGCCGTCCGCGAAAGCCAGCTTGAGCGATTCGATCTGGGCGTGGTATGTCTCCACGCTGTCTTTGTCGCCAAGCGGAATGCCGTTCAATACATTCAACGCCATCAGCGCGACAAGCCCTTGCCCGTTCGGCGGCAGCTCCCACACATCGTAGCCGCGATAATTGACCGACAGCGGCTGCACCCATTCCGGCCGGAATGCGGCTAGATCTTCCTTGCGAAGCAGGCCGCCGCTCTCCCTCGCATATCGGTCGATTCGCTCCGCGAGCTCGCCGCGGTAGAACGATTCGCCCTTCGTCGCGGCGATCTCGCGAAGCGCGAACGCATGGCCCTCCGAGCGCCACATCTCTCCTGGCCTCGGTGCTCTTCCATTCGGCGCGAAGACGCGGAACCACTCGTCATAGACTCCACTCGCACCTTCTCCGCCGCTCTCGCGCCGCGCTTTCCACACCTCATAAGCCCGCGACCACTTGATGCTCAGCTCCGGGCTGACCGGATAACCGCCATCTGCATAGGCGATGGCAGGCTCCATCAGCTGCGCGAACGGCAGCTTGCCGAACCGTTCGGACAAGCTCGCCCAAGCACCCGGCGCGCCAGGGACGGTGACCGGCAACCAACCGCTTGCCGGCATCTCCCCCGCGTAGCCGCGCTGCTTGACGGCATCCAGCGTCAGCAACGAAGGCGCGCCGCCGCTTGCATTAAGGCCATACATTTGGCCTTTGTACCATAGAATGGCGAATGCATCGCCGCCGATGCCGTTCGAGGTCGGCTCGACAACGGTGAGACAAGCAGCCGCTGCGATTGCCGCGTCGATGGCATTGCCGCCCTGCTGCAGGACGCGAAGCCCTGCCTGCGAAGCAAGCGGCTGCGACGTCGCGACCATTCCGCCCCGAGCAACGGTCGCCGTTCTTCTCGACGAGTACGGATAATGCGTCAAGTCATAGTTCATGTTCATGTTCATGTTCGTTTCCTTGTCCTTGTTCATGCTTGTCCCTCCATTTCACGCACCAATGAAACCAGCTTGTTCACGGTGTTCCAGTTGCGCACCGTCGTCGGCGGACTCAGCTTGTCCACTTGGACAGCAAGCTTCGAATTACGGACACTCTCCGCAAACAGCAGATACAGATCACGGCCAGTAAGAGCCCACTGATCCGCACCGGCATCGAACGCTTCCAGCTTGCTGAGCTTGTCCGGCTTCGGCGCTTCCAGCATCATCGACACATACAGGCACTCCCCTTCACAGGATGCTTTCGCCTGCGCAACTTGTGCTTCCGTGAACGGACAGTTCGCCGCGATATGCTCAAGCTCTGCTGCAGAGCGAATAATAACTCGAATGGACAGACCGAACGAATTCTCGATCACCTGCTCAATCTGACGGGCTAGCTCCGGTTCCTCTTGATCCGACTCGAACAAAATATTTCCGCTCTGAATATACGTCTGCACCCGCGCAAATCCGCTTGTCGCAAGCGCTTCGCGCAGCTCCGCCATCTTGATCTTGTTCTTCCCGCCGACATTAATGCCGCGCAGCAAAGCAATGTGAATCGCCATCCCATATCCACCGCTTTCTATCAAAGATTTAGGATAAGTTTACCACATCTTCTAGCAGCGTTGGCTCCATCACTTCACATGATAGGAACGAACTTTGGCCACGAATACGTCGTAAGCCGGTTTAGGCGTCCAATTCGCATCGCTGTGTAATAACCCGAATTTGTTCTCCCGGTTGGCATCATCGTCCGAGGCGTTATCCACCAACTCGTACCAGAGCATCGGCCCGGCGTAAGGTAAGCCATACCAGACATCGAAAGCCTTACTTGTGAATTGCGCTTGGTCCGCCTCACTTACTTCCCCTTCGCCTGTGCCGGTGGCCCAGCCCACTTCCGTCGCCCAGATTTTGCGGTCAGTATCGCCGTGGCTATTCATGAGATCGACGAGACTTGCAAGCTCGCTAAATGTCCAGTGGATGCTCGACGGCTCGGACACATACGTATACGGATGATAGGCAATGGAGTCAAAATAGCCTTGTCCGCCGTTGTCATAGATCGCCTGCATGAAATCAAGCGGCCGGACGCTGTTGGGGATATAGGCGGGCTCAACAGGCGCGAACCCACCTACGAGCACAAGCGGACGCACAGCGCCAAGCTCCATCGCCGCCCTGCGAATGCCTTTCGAGCCTGGAATAAGCATCGCCCTCGTATATTGAGCAGCGTCAACCTCTGGCATATTTAAAAACTGCATGTTCTCTTCATTGCCGAGCTCGAAGACAAGCGGAACGCCCTTCTCCAAGTACCTCTTGGCAACCTCATAGCAGAATAGCCCATATGCATCTCCGTCCGAGGGTATATAATTGTGCAGTGAAGTATCCGCGCCGTCAGCCGCCCAAGAAGGCGATGAGCGAATAACGAGCACCAGCTTCAGCCCTTTTGCCGCAGCCGTATCGAGAATGAGATCTGCCTGCGTCCAATCGATGCTACCCTCAAATTGTTCCATCATATCCCAGAATAAAGTTGCTCGTACCCACTGCGCGCCAGTGCCTCGAACTTGATCATATAAGCGGTTAAGCTCGTCTTCCCCAGCGAAGTAAGGATCCTGAGTGTTGAATCCGATCTCATGCGGGTCAACTACTACGGGAGCTCTACCACCTTGACCGTGATGGATAACAATTGCGGAAGTAACTGCTGACAATAACACTAGCATCGTGATTGCTAGCGCTAGGATGGATCTTCGATTCTTCACTTTGCCGATCCCTCCTCTCTTCATTAACTATACTTCAAAAATAAAGCCTGGCAGATGAAATCTGCCAGGCTCGGGCTGTACTCATATAATCTAGCTGCTCTTAAACGTCGCCGCCCGCATAGTGCACCGAGATGGAACGAAGAATTGGCTCGTCATCGCATTCGGTTACTTCTACGATCACTCCGGCCGCTTTTACGGTAGGAATACGGATAATGGCTTTGTGGCCGATATTGCTGCCTTCGTACATCGTAACAAGGCGGTGTGATTTAGCCGAGATGATCGAGACTGTGAAGCGGCGTACTCGCTCACCTGCGGTGAGATCCTCTTCAATGATGACATGGTCGATGAGATGCGAAGCTTCCGCCTTGTACTGCCATGTGCGGCCTTCTTGCACCCAAGCTTCACTTGTCGCAATCGGATTGCCGAAGCGTCTGCGAATTTCTTCGCCGAAACGAGTCAGATGGTCTGCATCCTTGGCAGGCAGCAGTCCGTCACGGTTCGGCCCGATGTTCAGCAGCAGATTCGTGCCTCTGCCGACGGAGAGATAGTAGAGCCCCATCAGCTCATCGACGGATTTCACCATATGTTCGTCGGCATCGCTGTAGAACCAGGTAGAACCGTTCGCGCGCATTTGCACGTCGCATTCTGCCGGAAGCCACATCTGCTCGCCAAGATCATCCAGCTTATCCGTATAGATCGAGAAGTCCGTCGAATCTACTACGTTCCAGCAAGGAGTCGGCGCAATGCCGTCTTCATTGCCGATCCAGCGGAAGTCGGGATCACCCATGTTGAAGATTAGAATGTTCGGCTGCATGCGGCGAATCTCGCCGATAATCCGCGGCCAATCATACGTATGGTCCTCCGAGCCGCAGCCGTCAAACCATAATATATCGATATCGCCGTAGCCGCTCAGCAGCTCCGTGATCTGATTGACGAAGTAATCGTCGTACGCCTTGGCATCCTGCGTATAGAAGTCCGCCGAGCCGTCATACGGTGAATAGTAAAGCCCAGGCTTAACATCATACTTCCGGCAAGCGTTCACGAACTCGCGAACGACATCACCTTGTCCTTCACGCCATGGTGAAGCTTCGACCGTGAAGCTGCTGTACTTAGAAGGCCAGTTCGAGAACCCGTCATGGTGCTTCGCTGTCAACACCGCGTATTCCATACCGGCTTCTTTGGCCGTGCGAATCCACTGCTCGCAGTCCAGCCCAACGGGATTGAAGGCGGCAGTCGTCATCGGCCGCTCGTCGAAATCGGCATAGCCTTCATAGAAGGTACGCAATCCAAAATGAATGAAAAGTCCGAACTCCAACTCCTGGTATGCCAGCTGTTTTGCGCTAGGAATGATACGCTGCTCCGTTTGCATCGCTTCGTAAACGCCTCCTTGAATTTTCTTATGCTTCCTGCCAAAGTGTCCGCAGATTGTCCATTGCAATCTTGGAAGCGGATTTGCATTCTTCCATACCTTCGAACTCCACTGTAATAAAGCCGTCGTAGCCGGAATCCTTGATCAGCTTGACGATTTTGCGGATTTCGATTTCTCCATGACCTACAATTGCACCGCGCAAGTAGTTGCCGTGTGAGGTACGGAACCAATCGCCGCCCCCTGGTGGTGCATCGTATGGACGGAAGTAGAAGTCCTTGAAGTGAACAAGCGACGCATACGGCAGGTTCCTCATAACACCGATGATCGGATTCTCGTCAACGCACATGAAGTTGCCAACATCGAGCGTTGTCTTGAAATTCGGCCGGTCAACCGCTTGCAACACGCGCTGCACACGGTCGCTAGCTTGTACGCTGAAGCCATGGTTCTCAATTGTCGTCGTAATGCCGAACTGCGCAGCATAATCGGCGATAATACGGCTGCCTCGCACGATAAGCGGCAAGCTCTCTTCGAACCAGGCAATTGTCATCTGTTCCTTCGGAATTGTGAACGCCGTCACATCATGACGCAGATGGTTCATGCCCATCCGGTGAATGAGATCGATATGCGATTTCACCCGCGCCATCTCTGCTTCGAATTCCTCTTCAGTCGGCTGCACGAAGTTCGCTGGCATCGAATAGTTGGATAATGCGATGCCTACCTCTTTTGCTTTCTCTCTTACCGCATCTGCAAGCTCCAGGTTATCAACGAGTGTGTAGCCATAAGGCACCATCTCCATATGTTCCCCGCCGTTGTCGGCGATCCACTGAATAACGTCAAGCACAGTCATCTCTCCCGACTTGAGCGCCGGGAGCAGGCTGTACGTACTTAATCCGATCTTCATCTAAGCTGCCTCCTTGTTTGTTATCGCTGATTCAGAATAGCACGCAGGTCCGAGAGCCGAGCCGAATCAATCGGCGCGGTGGACGAGCCGTTCTCACGAACGCCTGAGCCAAAATGTACAGCCCGCACCGGTGTCGCCTCCACGAACTCGGACACCGCTTCTACGGTGAGACCGCTGCCTGCCAAAATTTCAAGCGCCGAGCCTTTTGCTTGTACCTGCCGGACTAGCTTCGCAATCTGCTCGGTCGCATGCAGCACATTCGGCACGCCGCCGGAAGTGAGCACCGTGCGTACCTGCGGGTATCGCATTAGCGTATCCAGCGCCTCAGCTTGATCGCGGACTTCATCAAACGCGCGATGGAAGGTTACCGGCACATCGCCTGCAGCTTCAAGCAGCGCCTTCAGTTGCTCCTCATCGACGGTCTGATCGGCGTTAAGCACGCCAAGCACGAACGCACCGAGCTTCGGCAGCTGCATCGCCCGAATCTCCTCGATCGAGCGAATCATGTCCGCTAAATCAGCTTCCGAATACTGAAACGACCGGCTGTGCGGGCGTATCATGATGTGCATAGGGATCGTGCATACCGCCGCTACCTGCGAGATGACGCTGGCATCAGGAGTAAGTCCTCCCTCTTCAATGACTGAAACAAGCTCAATTCGGTCAGCGCCGAAGCGCGAAGCCGTCATGGCGTCTTCCTCTGTAAGTGCAATGACCTCAAGCAGCATCGCCAGTCTCCTTTCTCGTTGTACCTTGTATCTGCGGATTCTGCCTACGTGCCACTAGCGATTAGATTCTATCCATTCACTATAGCATGTACGACTTTCATATCCGCGTGACAGAATTACGATCTATAGGGATATTATTACTGAATTTCGCCCATTACTTCAAATTCGTCCCAATGAAAAAAACCGCCCACAGCATCAAGCTGCGCGCGGTCTTTTTCACAGATTATAGTTGTACAACCGTCTTCGAGTCACTCGCCCGAATAATCGCATCCAGCACCTGCTGATTCCGATAGCCGTCCATAAAGCCCGGCAATCCGTCCGGCTGACCGCCTTCCAGCATCGACAAGAACTGCTCATATTGCGTCACTTCGCAGCGCTTCGGCACGTTCAATACGGTGCGAGCCAGCTGGCCGTCTTCCTCGCGAATCCATACGATCTTGTTCGGGTCCTCCGTCGACGCATGGAGCGTGCCGGTGTCGCCGTAGATCGAGATCTCGTGTTGGTTGCCGGAGCCGATGGCATTGCGCGACGTTAGGAAGATGCCGTGCACATCGCCGCTCATCCGAGCTTGGAAGCTCGCGAAGTCATCGACTTCGATCTTCACCTGCTCGCCTGTGCGCGAATCTAGCCGCTGCGGCACAATCGTATGCAGCTGCGCCGACAGCTCTTCGAATTCGCCGAAGAGGAAGCGCGCCATATCAATCATGTGCGAGCCGAGGTCGCCGAGCGTTCCAGTGCCGGTCACCGACTTGTCGAAGCGCCAATTGTAACCAACGTTATACTGTGGTGCTCCCCAGCCTTGCAAATACTGGCTCGAGAAGCTGCGAATCTGACCAAGCTTCCCTTCGCGGATCAGCTCTCGCGCATAGCGAAACGCAGGTGTGAAGCGATACGTGAAGCCGATCATCGCTGGCACAGGATGCTGCTCGTACTGCGCAAGCAGCGGCAACGCTTCTTCGAAAACGCGAGTGAAGGGCTTCTCTGCCATGAACGGCTTGCGTGATGCCAGGCAGTGCGCGACGATGTCAGCATGCACATTGTTCGGCGTAACGGACACGACCGCGTCCACGTTCGGGTCTTCAATAAGCGCCGTATAGTTCGAATAGCGCATCGAAGGCGCAATGCCCTGCTGGTCACCAACTCGCGCTAGCACTTCTTCATTCACATCGCTCACCGCAACAAGCTCCATGCGATCTGCGAAGGCCGACATCCAGCGGATATGCGCCTGCGCCATGCCGCCGAGTCCAATTAAGCCAATTCGATACTTGCTCATCGTCTTCATCGTTCCTCCTCTTTTGTACCTTCAGCTTATTCCTATTCCCTTATGCCTTATGCCTTCGGCTGAATCTTCTCCAGCGGAGCTGTATGCCCATATACAGGCGAAGCGGCGGCGCTTGGCGCGGCCCACCGGATTCCGTTCGCGATAACGCGCTGAATCTGCGGGTTGTGGTAGGTCGGGTACGTCTCGTGACCCGGACGGAAATAGAAGATTTTGCCCCGGCCTCGGCTGTACGTAACACCGCTGCGGAATACTTCCCCGCCTTCAAACCACGAGATCATCACAAGCTCATCCGGCGCTGGGATGTGGAAATGCTCGCCGTACATCTCCTCCTTCGGCAGCTCGATATACTCGCCGATGCCAGCTGCAATCGGATGCGCGGGGTTCACAACCCAGATCCGCTCTTTATCGTCTGCTTCGCGCCACTTGAGCTGTCCCGTTGGTGTGCCCAGCAGCTTGCTGAAGATCTTCGACGCATGCCCGGAGTGCAGCACGATAAGCCCCATGCCGCCTAGCACACGCTGATACACCTTCTCTACGATCGAATCCTCAACCCGGTCATGGGCGAGATGCCCCCACCAGATGAGAACATCGGTCGCATTCAACACCTCTTCCGTCAAGCCATGCTCTGGCTGCTCTAATGTCGCTGTCCGCACATAGAAGTCTTCTCTTCCTAAAGCTTCTGCAAGCGCACCGTGAATCCCTGTCGGATAGATCTCCGCAACCTTCGCATTATTGATTTCGTGCAAATATTCGTTCCAGATTGTTACCTTTAACATGAGTCCATGCACTTCCTTCTGCCTAAAAATAATTCGGGGTATAACCTTGTGGGTCATACCCCGATTCTCTGCATACAAACTCGATTTACTTACCGTTCGCCGCACGCCATGCGTCGACTTGCTTCTGCGCTTCTGCAATGATTTTGTCAAGGCCGGCGCTCTTCAGCTTGTCGATCATCTTCGGCAGCTCCTTCTCCGGATCAAGCTGACCGGATTGGAAGCCTGGATCGAACGTGCTCTGTACCTTGGAGACTGCGATCAGCTCGTTCTTCACCGGTTCGGAGTCGAATACGAAGCCGATGAGCGGCGAGGATTGGCTCTTTACTTGCTCGTTGAATTGCTCATAGTTCAAATATTTGTTCGGGTCTTCGCCGACACGCGTATAGTCGAGCATTTGGTTGCCCAGCTGCCACTGGTTGTCGTGGAAGAAGCCGACGTTATCCTTCGTCTTGCCTGCCGGCACATCAATCTGATCGTTATTCAGCACATAGTGCGTGCCTTCCACGCCGTAGTTGAACAACGTGAGCAGGTTCTTATCCTTGTAGAACAGGTTCAATAGCATCATTGCGCGGGCAGGGTCCTTCGACGTTTGGGAAATTGCCTGCAAGGTCGCCGACAGCTTCGATGTGTGAAGCCGGTCGATATTAAGCGGCACTTGGATGATGTCCATGCCAAGCTGCGTGCTCTTGTTCGCCATGAGAGACGGCTCGCCGATCTTCATGTCCTTCACGATTTCAAGGTCGGTACCGATCGCCGCAAAAGCAGTCTTCGCCTGGAACTTCTTCCAGATGTCGATGCCCGGCGTCGTTGCATCCTTGTTGATATAGCCGGCTTTGTACCATTCATGCGTCAGCTTCGCGAGATCCATGTAACGCGTCGTCTCATAGGCATCTACAACCTTGTACTGGTTATCCGGATTCGTATCGCGTTGGTCGAGTCCGATCGGACCGATAATGTTCTCCATGCTGCCGGAGCCGAAGTATGCACCAAGCGGGAAGGATGGGCCGACTGCCGGCGTAACGCCAGGCTCAGCATCTTTAATTTGCTTCAGAATCGGACCGAGGTCCTTGAATTCGCCGGACTTCAGCGGGCTCAGATCGATATGATATTTATCTACAAGTTCTTTTGCTTAGTGCGACGCCTTGCAAGTTGCCAAGCTCTTGATGGACGTGGACGCCATAGATGTTGCCTTTGCGGCGCGCTGACCAGATTCTGATACGAATTCGCCACCTGCGTCAGTACGACGCCCTTCGTGAAATTACCGGCGAGGTACAGAATAGATAAGAGTGGAACCGTAATCGCACAGAAGAGAAGAATGAACCGTGTGCTGAGCGTGTTGAATTTAGGCATGATAAGAACTCCTTTTGGGCGATGACAGGCAGAGTAAGAAAAACCGTCCTCAAGGACGGTATTGGTTAACATATTTTAAATAATACATGATTCCTGCACGGTCCACATCTGAGAACTGCAGCGGATCGTCGTTCATCAACCGCCGTAATTCATCTACATTTACCCATCTGGGATTCTTCGTTTCATCGCCTGATTTCAACAATTCGCCACTGGCTTTGCAGCGGAAATAGGCGCCAACCGAATCAAATGGCCCTTTAATCGTTTGATAAACAGCAAATGGTCTCAAACACTCTACTTCGAAATTGGGATCAATCCCTACGGTGTCTATCCGCGTAGCTTCACCCTCGATCTCTGTAACGTCCAATCCCGTTTCTTCCTTCACTTCCCTAATAAGCGCCTTGAACAGCGATTCAAACGGTTCGATTCTGCCGCCTGGAAGCTCTATACGCTGAGGTCCGTCTGGCTTATTCCGTGTCTGAACCACGATTTCAATGCTGCCATTAATTGTCCGCTCAATCAATGCGCGAGAATTGACTAGAAACATGAAGAAAGACGCCTCCTCGAAAATGAATGGGTTTTTACGAGTTACTTCGACGTTTGCGCATGAATGCCTGCAAGAAACGTATCGACCATCAGCCGGAAGCTAATGTTCAGATCAATCGGCATTCCGAATCCGCCCTGCTGCTCGATTGAGGCGAAGCCGTGCATCAGGCTGCGTAGTCCGCGCACGAGATGAATGCTCAGCTCGTGATCGAGCCCGTACCCGCGCAGCACTTCGATTGGAATGCTTGCAATGTTGCCCGCAGCTTGCTGGATCTGCGTGTCGGCACGGTCCATGACTCGCTGCGTGACGGCATACAGCCCAGGATGCTTGCGAGCAAACTCGAGATAAGCGTGCGCGAGTGCGCGTATCGCATCATCTCTCGTCTTATCTTGAACAGCGCTTCGCATCACCGCTCCCAGCTGGTTCAGGCCGTACAAAGTTAGTTCGTGGCGAAGCCCCGGCAGTCCGTTCACATGATTATATAGCGAAGGCGAGCGTATGCCCAGCTTCTGCGCCAATGTCGCGAGCGTTAGCGTCTCTAGCCCTTCCGCATCGACAAGCTCAGCCGTAGCCTGCAAAATCGTATCAAGATCAAGTCCAACTCTTGGCATGATGTGGTCTCCTTAAGATGTGATTTGTTGTGATGTGTTGTAGTGTGCTCTGTTGTGCTATCGCCGCTGTCCGAGCTTACTCTCTGCTTCTGCGATTGCCTTGCTCATGGCGGCAGCGGGATTTTCCAGCAATTCTCCGTGCCCGACGGCGAGGAGCGTTGGCTCTAGGTCGCGGAGCTTGCGTACGCTAGTAAGCGCGGTTTCCTTATGCCAAGTTGCGAATGCAGGGAACGGGAACCACAGCTTAAACTGTCCCGAAACAGCAACGCCGCCGCGAGTCTGAATTGCATCGCCTGCAACGAGAGCGCCGCTTCGCGTATCGTAAAATGCCATCGAGCCCGGTGTGTGTCCTGGCGAGGATACGGCGCGCAGTGAACCGATCATGTCGCCGTCGTTCATCAGAACGTCCGCGCGAGTCGCCAGCTTCGTCGGCACGCCGCCTTTTATCGGCGTGTTCGGCTCGCCTTCGAGCAGCGAGCGGTCTCCCGTGAGCAGACGGGAATCCCGAGTCGAGATGTATACCTTCGCGTTCGGCAACGCTGCCTTCAGCTTATCGAGCGCGCCAACATGGTCGCCGTGCGCATGCGTCAGCACGATGCGCGTAATCGGCTTGCCGATGTCCTTCGCCGCTTGCAGAATCGGATCGGCACTAAACGGCAGCGCCGCATCGATAAGCGTCAGCTCACTGCCCTCATCCACGATGTAACAATTCACAGGAAAAAATCTCGGCATAAACGTAAGCTGATACAGGTCACCTTTGCGTATTATTCTCATTCTAATAGTTCCTCCCCAGGAAAACTAATATCATTAGTTTTAGAATAACTAATCTGATTAGTTTTTGTCAATGGGTAATTACCTACTTTCTTCTTCTACCTACTTGCCATGGGGGGGGGCACCTCCTCCTTCAGCAAATAAAAAGAAGCCCTAATAAAAGGGCCTCTGAATATACAAATTTATCTGCAACAATAGATGACCCATCCAAAGCTACGAGGTTAGCTGACGAACTCGGGATAGATGGTTCCCTACGATCATCGAAATGACCGATTCGCCCCTAAAAATCGGGTTCCCCGTTTTCCGGTTAAACCGGAAACTAAGCTGGTTATACTGCGCTCGTGGTTCGCAGTGGCTATATCCATTCCACCTTCTGCAGAAGCTTATGCTTCATTAGACACAGAATAAATGTCGCGTAGTGGTCCTCGCGAACGATAATGTGAAACCTATGGTTCTCATAGGGGTAAAACAACACATCGGTATACACTTCGTTCTCTTCAAAGAATCGTTGTACGTTCTTCATAGCAGGCCAGTAAGCATCCTCCACAATTTGAACTTCGAGCTCGATATCCCCCTCATTCGGCGTTTCTGTCAGCTCAATAATAAACTTGTTATACGTATACTTCAGTTCCATCGGACCAAGCTCCTGTCTTCTCAGATTAAATACCTGACATATAGATAAACGCTTGAAATTGCAATCGATAATAGCATCAACGGAAACCCGTATTTGAAATAGGCCATAAATTTAATGGGGTATCCCTCTTTCGAAGACAATTGTGCAACAATAAGATTCGCACTCGCGCCGATGAGTGTTCCATTCCCCCCCAGACATGCACCTAGCGCCAGACTCCACCACAGCGGTTCCAAGTTGCTGACGCCCATGTTACCCATATCCTGGATCATCGGAATCATGGTTGCAACAAACGGAATATTGTCCAGAAACGCAGACGCAATCGCACTCAGCCATAGTATCAGCATGGACGTTGCTACGAGATTACCGTCCGTCAACTCGATGGCTTGCTCTGCCAAACGCGCGATGACTCCGGTTTCAACAAGGCCTGATACAAGCACGAAGAGCCCGACGAAGAAGAAAATCGTCGCCCATTCCACCTTGGTAAAAGCCTCCTCCATGCGATGTTCACCTGTCAACAAGAGCAGCAGGAACGCACCGGAAAGCGCAACCGTAGCCGATTCCAGGTGCAGCGCTTGATGAAGGAAGAAGCCCAGCATCGTAAGCAACAGTACCGATAGGCATTTATATAGCAATTTATGCTCCGTAATGAGCTCTTTGGCATCCATTTCCATAATAACCTTCGTCAATTCAGGTTTGACAATCATCTGTTTACGAAACAGAAGTATAAAAATAGGAATATTGATCGCGAGAATGATAATCGCAATTGGCGCAAGATTCATAATAAACGCCAGGAATGTAAGTTCTTTCGCTGCACTGCCGATCATTATGTTCGGCGGATCTCCGATTAGCGTCGCCGTTCCGCCAATGTTGGACGCCATGATTTGAGTAATTAAGAACGGAATCGGTGATATCCTCAGCTGCCTAGTGATGCTTAGTGTAACAGGAACCATCAGCAATACGGTTGTTACGTTGTCCAGAAAAGCAGAGCATACAGCAGTGATAATTAACAACGAGATAAGAATGCGAACCGGTTTCCCCTTTGATTTCTTCGCTGCCCACACAGCTATAAATCTGAATAGACCTGTATCCGCAGTAATACTTACGATGATCATCATTCCGATGAGAAGCCCGAGTGTATTGAAGTCAATATGATGGATAGCAGTCTCTTGATCGACGATGCCTAAAGCGACCATCAGCAGCCCGCCAATCATGGCAACAATCGTTCGATGTACTTTCTCCGAAATGATCAATCCATAAATAACGAGAAAAATGCCAATTGCCCAAATTGCTTGCTGCTCCAAAGATGAACCCTCCTATATCACGTGATCATAAAGCCGAAAAAAAACAGAAGGAGCCCGCTGTTGGCAGGCTCCTCCGGTAAAGCAGTATTCATTTTGCAGTTCAAATAGATTATTTCGTATTATAGCCCATACGTGTGATTTTGTAAAATCAGTAGCGTGCTGTGAAGAGACTCGATGCAAGCATTATCATAGCGGTTTCCCTTGCTTTCTGGCAAAGACAATCATGCATCGCAACAAGCTTCCGTTGAGGGAACCCTGTTTTTTACACATAAAACCGGTGGAATTTGGAATACGATCGTGTGTTCCAAATCGTCTTACTTGACCTATACGCCACAATGGGTAGTTGGTCTATGTCTCATCGGCATTTGTTATTTCACGGCAAGAAAGGGACTGGCCGCAATCGCCATAACCAATGGCATCCTTCTGCCCTGGATCATTATCGCCGGCTTATATGTCATGACAGTGAACTTTCAATATAAGGATTACGGCTACTTATTTCCTGTATTCAAAAATACGGCACAATCCATTGCAACAGGCTCTTGGTATACGACATCGGGCATAACGGAAATCTTCCTCATGCTCTTCCTGAAGGATGATGTCCAAGGGAAGATATCTCGAATCAACATCATTTCTTATCGTACTTATGTTGATTGAGTTGACATTAGGACCATTGACTTGCCGTCAACGACGAGATTCCAGGAATTGAAGTGCATGTCAAAGTTAAGCTTATGGCTTCGAGCATGCTAGAATTGAGGGAGTAAGCTCTGTAAAAAGTTGCAACCACACAGCGAAATTAGGTGACCTGCTGTGATACATTTCAATATCCAAAAAAGCAGCCCGCCCAGTTTCCCGGGCAGGCTGCCTTGCACTCAGCCAACTTGCCTATACTTTTTTTACAAATTCGGATTTTAACTTCATGGCTCCAAAGCCATCAATCTTGCAATCAATGTCATGATCACCGTCAACAAGGCGAATATTCTTTACTTTGGTACCTATTTTTAAAACAGATGAACTCCCTTTGACTTTAAGATCTTTAATTATGGTCACGGTATCGCCATCGCTTAATACATTTCCATTAGAATCTTTGATCATCTTATTATCGTCACTCTTCTTAGTGTCCGATTCTTTCGGCCATTCATGACTGCATTCCGGGCAAATAAATAATCCTCCGTCTTCGTACGTATACTCCGAGTTACATTGAGGACAATTTGGAAAATCCGACATTATTCATTATCTCCATTCAAAGCATCAACGCCAATTTTGCTTACCGTCTGGCTGCTCATATCATTATTTTGCGCAAAACCAAATATTCAAAAGTTTGAATATAAAAAGCATTATAATGCAGATACATCTAAATAACAACCGATACGGCTCGGCCTGTTCCGGGAGGCGGCCCTTTTATTTCTAACTGGATTCAGTTGTGTCGGTAAGTTGTGATTCGAGACGATATTCTTGTAAAACTAAGTTGAACTGCGTAAACAGACTGGATAAACTCTTTATTTTTCGCAACACAATATTTCTGTGTGTTTGGTCATATCGGTATACCTCAGTGAGTTCAATACACCTATCCAGTTTCTCTCTGAGAGTAAGAATGAACCCAATAGCAATTTGGTTACTAGCTAATACATCGAGATCCTTGGCAAAGGCTTCACAAATATGTCTAATATCAGGCTTAGAAAGTGACTTTGTCATAAAAAAGAATTCTGGCGTCTCATCTTTCCTAAAGTCTTTTCCAGGCACCTCATCCCAAAAGTTATTCCATTCTTCTAACAGGTTCAATTCAAACAAAATATAATTATGAAAACCGCACAACCATGCGGTACAACTTGTATTCCGTTTCTGACATCCCACTCGATCTATAAGGTGCTGACAACTTATGCAGCAAGAACCTCCACCGGAAATGCAAACCTTACAAATGCTTTCCGCACCGGCGTCTCGAAGAAACTCAGTCCCCATTTCAATGACAGCTTCTCTGCTTCTTTTTTGCTTCATTTTCGCTCTGGAATTTACGTGAGGCCTGCGACAATAAATTCCGATATTCCCCCCTTTATTTTTGTAAATTATATTATCTATTATATCCACGTGAATAGTTTACCCGAGATTGAATCAAGCTTTCAGTTTGTTCGATTAAGAGCAGTTGTCCTTCTATGAGCTTCATATATCGCATCGTAATAATCATCGAATATGTTCTCTTCTCCAATCACATGAACAAAGCCGCTTTTACGAAAAAACTCTTTTATCTGCTGCTGTAAGCCCAACAAAATGATCGTCCCGCCTTTTAAGACTGTACGACTGACGATAGTAGCTAACTTGGACTCGCCGGTCGAATCAACAACTGATACACCTTTCAAGTTGATAATTAAAACGTTCTGGTTCGAAGTACTTTCATTCTCGAATAACTCTTCAAACTTATTCGCTGTTCCAAAAAACAAGGGTCCCTCAATCGAGTAAATGCCGATCCTTGAATCATACTCCATCATGTATGGCTTCAAGTCCTCTTCATTCATGAGATTGTCATACTGCACCTTCGTAACTCTTAGAGAATTTCTCATTCGCACCATAAACATAAATGCTGCTAGTAACAGCCCCATCTCAACAGCGATGGTAAGATTCAAAAAAACTGTCAGTATAAATGTGACGACCATAATCATGGATTCACTCGTTTTCGCACGAAGCAATTGAGCAAAATGCTTACGTTCACTCATATTCCAAGCAACAACCATAAGTATTGGCGCCATACTTGATAACGGTATGTCTGATGCAAGCGGTGCGAATAGCATGAGGATGATTAACACGACAAGCCCGTGAACCATTCCCGAAACTGGTGAAGCAGCTCCGCTTTTAATATTTGTCGCCGTACGCGCAATCGCTCCAGTAGCAGGAATGCCACCAAATAATGAAGCTCCTATGTTGGCTATTCCTTGCCCGATTAGCTCCCTATTACTATTATGTCTGCTGCCAGTCATGCCATCCGCTACAACGGCAGACAAAAGCGATTCAATACCACCAAGCATTGCAATAACTAACGCTGGTTGTATGAGAAGGACGATCTTTTCAAGTGTTATATGGGGTAATGAAAATACAGGCAGTGAACTTGGAATAGCTCCATATGCGGAACCGATTGTACTTATCTCACCTTTAAACAGAAGCATCGAAACAAGTGTAGATACAATTAGACCCATGAGTGACGCTGGAAATTTCGAAAGGTATTTTGGGGTCAGTAACATAACGATTAAGCAGATGGTTGCTGTTAATAGACTGTATAGGCTCAGTGTTGGCAGGTGAAGAACGATTTCTCTCATGTTTGAAAAAAAATCATTATGCCGTGAAATGTTTTTAAGACCCAGAAAGTTGGAGATCTGACCTGAAAATATGATTACAGCTATGCCTGCCGTAAATCCAATCGTGACTGGACGAGGGATAAACTGAATAAGAATACCGAGCCTAAAGACTCCCATCAATACAAGTAACAACCCGGCAAGGAACCCGGCGATCAGTAGATTTTCATACCCGTATTGCAATACAACACCGACTAATATCGGAATAAATGCACCTGTGGGCCCTCCAATCTGAAATTTCGAACCTCCGAGCAGAGAGATAAGAAAACCAGCGACTATCGTTGTGTAAATTCCATATTGAGGTTTTACCCCAGAGGCTATTGCAAAGGACATCGCCAATGGGATAGCTACGATTCCGACTATTAACCCTGAAACGATGTCTCGCTGCAACGATTCTAAGTTGTACCCTTTGAACCTGCTCGACCAATTCATCTCGGAACCCTTCTTCTCTTTTAATATTTGAATATTTGAATATATGAAAGAATAATAACTCTGAGCACAAAAAAAATCAATGCCTGCAATTGGCATTGATCATTTCAAGTAAAAGTATTATTCAGTTCGCATATTCTCTAGCATCGTGATCGTCCCAACTAAGTGATTATCAAAGATGTTCTTTGCAACCGCCAGAAGCTCTTTCACAAGTGGATCACGTAAACTATATATAACGGTCGTTCCGTCTTTTAATCCGTAAACAACGTTCTTATTGCGAAGAATAGCAAGCTGTTGCGAAACCGATGATCCTTCGCTTCCAATGATGGTTTGAATCTCATTTACAGTTCGTTCGCCTTCAGACAAAACCTCTAAAATGCGAATACGCATCGGATGGGCAAGCGCTTTAAAAAACTCTGCTTTAAACTGCTGCAATTCAAGGTTCAAAACAACTTCTTCCCCTTCATAAGTTCAAATATTTAGATATATCATACCACATATAAGCATAAAAAGATGAACCGCGTTATAACGGAACTTTTCTGCCGTCATAACAGGCACCTCAAACCAGAATACGACTCCCCCGTCCGTGTTATATACGCCAAATGGGATTTGTGCATATCCATTATGCGCTTTACAATGGATAAACCTAATCCCGTTCCGTTTTCATAGCGATTCCTGGCTTGTCAGCCTTATAAAAGCTATCCCAAATATGTTCTATATCATGATCCGGAATAACGGATCCCGTGTTAAATACGGCAATTCTACATGATCAACGTTAATCATTTGCGAAACTCTAAATACGGCAAATCCTCATTTGTTCTGAATATGGTGATTTTTTTGTCGTCCGTACATTATAGTGGGATTTTCTTGACTTTAAAAAAACGACAAGAAAATCTCCTCATCTTTATGTCGTTGTACTACTACACACTACCGTCGTTTTCATAAGGACAAAAAAAGGGTAGCCATCGTGGCTACCCTTTCCGCTTTGAACAGGCTGAAACTCATTTAGGAGAGTCTGCCCTTTTTGAGACATAAGATTTTTAATTTCCAACCCAATCTCTTCTGAAAGGTCTTGAATCAACAAATTCTGGATATATACTTACCGTTTCGTCTAAGTGTTATTCCGCGCTATGCATCACTGTCATTTACAGTGCATTACAATCCTTCGATTACTTGAACCGTTAGGCTCCGATTCATGAAGTTGAAGAGAAATTCAATGACCGTGTTATCTCGTTCTATGACCATTGTTGCTTTCGTCGAAGACCCGCTTCGCGGATAACTGTCAATGGAATAGGTCTGAGACAACGTTCCGTATGGCGCAACCGCATATTCGTATGAACCTTTGAACGGCATTACGAACGTGCGTCGATAGATGCTATTACCGATGTAAGTCATCCGCGTCGTTTCGCTATTGGAATCTTGGTTTATCGCGCCTACATGATGCTGGAAGCTTCCGTATAAGATAACACGCGCCGGAAGTTTGATTCCAGTATCAGGATCGTAGCTGTCTTCCGCTCCATAGGAAGTGTTCGGCAGCGGATTACCTGCTCTCTGCCTGAGTCCCTTTTCCGATTGCCACAGCGTTTTAATCATCTCTTCCTGTCCAAATCCAAGTGGACAGCCCTCGCCTGCTCGATTGGCCTGATAACAGTTTGATAGTTCTACTCCCGCACTGCCGGTCTGCATTGGAACCTGACAGCTGCCTAGTCCTCTTCGAATCGGCATCTGCATATAAGAGTTGACATTATTTACAGCCGTCCATTTGAAGGCGTATTCAAGAAATTGGTTGCGTCCCTCTTCATCCTGCGAGGCAAACCAAGCAATCTGATCGTACCCCCACCATTCCTTCCATGCCCTGCGTTCGTTGGGGAGGTTATCGTTCTCATCGAAAAATTTGCCGCCCCAATTATCGAGCTCCATCAGCATTGGCAAAGAATCGCAGCTCCATCCACTTGGCGTCACACCGCCTTCACTGAATCCCTCTTGCACCAAAGCGAGCTTGTCGCCTGGTCTGTCGAGAATCGGCATCCGTGAATAAGGCATGGAATGAAAGTCGAATAGAAGCCGGCCGTCAATATTCACTCCGTGCGTATGTGCGTCGAGCAGCACAATGCCTCGCCGCGCATGATCTCTCGCGTAGTCACGGATCATTTGGAATAAAGAAATCGTCTTCTTGAACCCCTGATCCTCGGCGGTATATAGGTGAATCTGACCCATATGAATGGCTTCAAATCCGGCATCGATATAGTTTACCGCTCGGTAATAAAACCAGAACTGTGACTCTAGCTTATTCAAATTAGGAATACCTCCGCCATCTTCCCAGACGAACCCTTGTGGTCTCCCGTCAAACAGCATATCGGTAATACAGAAAGTACGATTCTCGACCGGTAATTGGAAAGCCTTGAACACCCAATCCGGAATCTTAATCTTCTCTACTTCTTGGAAAACAGCTTCGAAAATGCATGTCTGCAGCATAATGTCCGGGTCGACTTCGTGTACACGTTCAGCAAGCGCCCTGGACTTGCGGTAATGCTCATCGTCATCCGCTTCCAGCAGCCATACGCCTGAAGCACGGCCTAGAAACTTAGCCCCAATGTTCTTGATCATCCTCAAGTCATCGCTTAAAGTAGTACTGTTGACCAAATCTGCGGACGTAACTGCCCTGGAAAGATAGCCTTCCAGAACATTCCGGCTAATACTTCCACCAAACATAGTATGGTTCATGTGGACCTCCGTAATCGTGGTTAGTCATCGTGTAACGTTGTTTAGGCATTTCTGGTATCGATACCAGAAACAGCCGATTCACGGCCAAATCCGAATTTCATCGTACAATTCCCTCATCTGCTTCCGTAATCCAAGTCTCAAAGCTCCGCTTCCCTTCGGAAAGGGTAATAACTCGAGCGCCTCGCTGAAACTTACCATAGCAGTTGTAGCCGGAAACTCGGCCATAACAGAGACGAATGCCGTGCAAGGTGCCGCAATAGTCGTTATCATGATCATGTCCAACGAATGTTCCCATAACATCGCCCATATGAACCATCGCCCCGAATAAGCCGGTATTGACTCGTGGGCACTCCACATTTTCTTCCTTCGTTCCAGTAACATCCTCGCCGGTCCACGCTTCTTCATACTCCGGGAATGGGATATGGAAGAAGGCCAAGGCAGGCAGCGGCGAGCCGTGCTGCTCTGCAAGTCGTCTGGATTGCTCGGTATACCAATGAACTTGATCTGGATGTATCCACGCATATCCGCCGATCGGTTTAGGCGCATTGATACCAGAATCGAAGAAATACAACGCTGCCGCATCTGAATCACCAGAAGCACCTTCAATGCCCAGAACATAGTTGCCGACCCCGTTAATGTCAGCAGGCCCGGCAACGCTTAGGCACTGCTCATGCTCTTGCTGAATCGCGAGCAGTTCCTCCCGTGTGACTCCTGATTCCGCATCGTGATTACCGTATACGGCCGCCCAAGGGAGCCCTGATTCAACAACAGGCATAATCGCCCTGCGAAATGTTTGCTGCGGGTTAGCTACGCCGTCGCTCCAGATCATATCGCCGGTAAGCACGATCAGGTCAGGCTGCTCGGAGGCAATAATACGCCGTATCAAGTCGGCCGTCATGCCATCCTTCACCCTGTCCTCTTCATGATCGTTGCCGATATGCATATCGGTAAACTGTATAATTTTGAAAGCTCCGTCATGCCGAAATTTCAACTTGCTGACCATCACTTCATTCCTCCTCGCAAGGGATACTACGCTGTCTCCCAGATCTCTGTCGTACTGCTGCCCCGCTCGGAAATAAACTTTTCCAGTTTAATGCCGTCAGGCGTTCCGGTACTGCCGCCGGACATTGATACGGATAATGCACCGCAAGCGTTGCCGTATAGCAAGCTCATCTCAATGGACTGTCCGGTGAGAAACCCGTAAATATAACCAGCATTAAACGAATCCCCTGCACCCGTCGTATCGACAACAGGCACTTGAAACCCGGACTGGAATTTAGTCTGACCATGGACAGCCGCAACCGCTCCAGCTGAACCCAGCTTAATGACGATATGATCGGTGTATTCCGCAAACTTGTGGAGAATATCCTTGATATTCGACAGCCCTGTAAACTGTTGCGCTTCCACTTCGTTCATGAAGAAGACATCCACCTCGTGCATCAGTTCAAAAATACCCGAGAACCATTCGCCCGTCTCATCCCAGCCTACATCGATCGAGGTGGTCACTCCGAGTGACTTAATTTCCTTCGCAACCTTCATATATTCGGCATGGTTCCTTCTTCCCTTGTACCCTGTCAAATGCACATGCCTCGCCAAAGCTACACTGTCCATATCCAGCTGCTGCAAGCTTAGCTCTGTATTAGAGCCCAAATAAGAGATGAAGGAACGATCTACCTCGGGGTTAATCGCAATGGAAATCCCCGTATTGAAGTTGCTCTTGTATATATAGCTTGTATCGATTCCATATTGCGTAAATTGTTCCCGTACGAAGTGTCCGAAACCATCCTCGCCAAGTGTGCCGTTAAATGCAAGCTTCAGACCAAGCTTCGCCAAAGCCATGCTGAACAAAGCGGCTCCGCCGCCAACATGAAGCGTCATATCGCGGACAAACACTTCTTGCCCTGGCTCTGGCAGCTCGCTCAAGCCGGCAACGACCAAATCGATGTTTGCATCGCCAATAACAATTGCATCGTATTTCTTCACAACTGCCTCATCCCCGTCTGCTCCATTTATGCGCTTCTCACCCTGCTACGAACCATTTCTCGCTTTGCAGCTATCGCGTGCAACCAACCGATGCTCAAGAATAATGTCGCTCGTAGGCACTTCACCAGTCTCGACTTGACTGAGCAGTACTCTCATCGTCACCTTGCCCATTTCATGAATCGGTTGCTCCATCGAGGTAAGCGTCGGGCGAGTCAGCTCCGTTAGTTGGCTACCATCAAACCCCATGACAGAAATATCCTCGGGTACACGCAGTCCATTGTCGCGAATGCAATTCATCGCGCCGACAGCCATATCATCGCTCACGGCGAACACCGCAGTCAGGGGCTGTTTCACGCGCAATAGCGCTTTCATTTGCTCATAGCCGCTTTTCACCTTGTAGTCGCCGAAACGGATATGCTCATGAATGATTTTGATGCCACTGTTCGTCAGTGCATTACGGTAGCCGCTGTAACGGTTCTGGCCGGAAGTAATGTCCCTCATGTCGCCGCCGATAAATCCAATCGATTCATGCCCAAGCCCGATCAAGTAATTAGTCGCATCATAGGCTGCCTTGTAATCATCTACGATGACCGATACGAATTCCTGCTCCATAGGCTTAACGCTTGAGAAGATCACCGGAATCTTCATCTTCTGAATCAGATTTCGAATGTCCTCGTTAATTTTCTCATGCATGATGATGATGCCTTCGACCCGCATCTCCTGAAAGACGTTCAAATATTTATGCTCTTTATCAATATTTTCGCTAATGTTGCACACGAGCAAATTGTAGTCGTTGGCACTCGCCGCTTCTTCAATGCTACTTAGAATCGTCGCATAGAAGCTAGACGTAATATCCGGAACGATGACGCCGATCAGGTTTGTTTTGTTACGCACCAAACTACGGGCAATTTGGCTAGGAGCATATCCTAATTCTTCAATGGCAACGTATACTCTCTGTTTGAGATCGTCTTTGACATACTTCTCGCCATTGAGCACACGGGAAACGGTCGTAACCGAAACACCGGCCAGCCGTGCCACGTCTTTAATCTTTGGCTGCACATAACTCACCCTCTTACTTGAAATATCATTGGAATGCAATTCTTCATAATAAGGTAAAATTCCTTCTATTATCTATTCTTTCATCGATCCGATCATAATGCCCTTGGCAAAATACCGCTGGACGAATGGATAAATAATAATAATCGGAGCGACAACGACGATAATCGTCGCCATTTTGAGCGAGTCACCTGTAATTTGAATTTTATCAAGCAGCGTATAATTGACTGTTCCTGCTGCTTGGTTCAGCGTGTTTCGCATTGCTTCAGCGCTAGTCAGCATCTCCTGCAGCAGCGTAGACAGCGGCCTTAAACTCGCTTTACGTACGAAGAAAGCACCTGTGAACCAATCGTTCCAATGGCTGACCGCATTGAACAAACCGATAACTGCGATAACCGGACGACTGAGCGGCAAAATAATGCGAATAAAGATTGCAAAGTCGTTATATCCGTCAATTCGGGCCGACTCTTCCAAACTCGGGTGAATTTGCTGAAAGAATGTCCGAATAATGATCAAATTCCATGCACTATACAAGCTCGGTATTACATACACCCAGATGTTGTCCGTTAAATGTATCCATTTCAGTAGCATGTAGTAAGGAATTGTGCCGCCGCCAAACAACATTGTAAAGAAGATAAACATCATGAAAAACTTGCCGCCGGGAATAGTCTTACTCTTAAGCGCATAGGCAGCCATCGCTGTCAAAAACACACTGGAAATCGTTCCTACTACGGTACGAAACATCGAAATACCGAAAGCAGTTGCAATATTCGAGGATTCAAACACTTTATTGAAGTTTTCGAGCGTCCAAACGCGCGGCCAGAAGTAAATGCCACCTCTTTCCGCATCTTTACCGGGATTGAATGCTAACGCAAATATGTTTAGGAAAGGAAGAATAATCGATAAGCACAGCAATACGATGAGTGTATAATTGACAATTCGAAAAACTCGTTCCCCTACACTAAGCTTATAAAATTCGTTCACCGTTTTCTCCCTCCTGCTGCAAAGCTGATCGAACAATCAAGAAAGACGGTTTCATCCGAGTTGCGGACGAAACCGCCTAACCATCTGTGATTGAGATGCTGCTAGCTGTTACAGTTTCACTTTCGTTTTTGGATCTGCATTCTTCTCAGCAAGAAGCTTCAAGTAGTCATCAAGACCTGCCGATTCCATTTGTTTCAAAGCGCTGTCCAAAATCTTCTTCGCTGCATCAAGGTTCTTGCTGTAGTAAGCTTGAACCAGGCTGTCATTGTAGTTATCGAGCGCCGTCTTCAAATCAGTACCGTTTTCGAACTCACCAATGAACGAATTTGGCTGGTATGCATCCACGACTTCAGCGTCTTTGATCTTCTGATCAAGGCCATAGAATGTCGCAATTTTCTCAACCGCCGGGAATAAACCCGAGTTCGTGTTGTCGCCATAGTTCTCTTCACCGAAATCCGCTTTATTATCGTTGTCAGTGCTGCCGAGAATATCGCCCCAGTTGTTGCCTACTCCTGCAAAACCAAGCTTCTTCGCTTCGTTCGGATCCTTCACTTTCAGATCGATAACTTCTTTCTTCACAAGCGGGTTGCCGTTCGCATCAAGCGTATAATCACGGCCTTCGATACCGTATTTCCACAGCAGCTTGCCTTCACGGCTAGCAAGCCAGTCAGCGAACTTCACAACTTCTTCTGGTTTCTCAGTTGTAGCTGGAACTGCCCATGCAGAGTAACCCGATTTGAAATCAATGACCTTCTTATAAGGACCGTCTACTTTATTGATTGGACCAAGTGGAATGTAGTGCATATCTTGGTTAAATTCTTGATAGCTGTGCATATCCGCAATAATTGCCCAAGTACCGTTGATTGCACCTTCTGTAGCGCGGCTCTCGTCCATCGTGAAGAACTCCGGTTGAATCAGTTTATCTTTGATCATGTTTTGTACATATTCAACCCGTTTCATAGCGATAGGCGTTTGCGCTTCGTGAAGAATCTTACCGTCTTTGTCTTGCTTGATATGTTGGTCAGAGTCGCCCCACTCCAAATCGTTGAACAGGGCACCAATTTCATGACCGCCCCAGTAACCAGGACCGATTGGCGTTACAGCCGTGCCGTTCTTATCCTTGAAATTGCCTGCTTTGATCTTCTTAGCTAGATCTTCCAGCTGAGCCGTTGTTGTAATTGTGCGTGGATCAACACCAAGCGCGTCTGCGATATCCTTACGGATGTAAGGACCGCCTACACCTCTCCAAGTCACTTGACCGCCATTGCGCTGAATGTTCATATGCGTGAAGTAAGTAGCACCGTTAAACTCAGGACGGAACATGACACCGAACTTCGTATCCGCTGGCAAGTAATCGTCTTGTAAGTATTTGCTGTATACTTTCGAATCTTTGAAGAAAGGAGCCAGATCCGTGAACATGCCCTCGCGCGCTGCTTTCAGAGCGACTGGCATTTCCGGACGACCGCTGTTATTGAGGTAGAAAGCGATGAAATCCGGCAGGTCATTCGCTGCAAGACCTGCAATCATACCTTCAAGCGAGTCGGCAGATTTCATAATTTCGATTTCAAAATCGATACCTGTTTGCTTCTTGATTTCTGCTTTAATTTCGGGGTTCATTTCTTCGGTATAATCGTCAGTTCCCATGAATACTAGACCTTTAATTTTGCGGTCTGCGATCCATGTTGCCGGCTTTCCGTCAGTTGCATTTGTTGCAGTTGCATTATTAGTTGTAGCGTTCTTGCTGTCCGAAGCTTGATCATTGTTTGCTACGTTATTCCCGTTGTTGGAGCAACCCGTCAATACCATTGCCGCCATAACAGGAAGTGCTAGAAACTTCATCCATTTTCTGCTCATGCGTTATACCCCTTTTTGTCTAGATTATTATGAATACGTCAGTTGACATTTCCACCAATGGTTAGATGCTGCATAATGAGACATGGAAGCGTTACCATAAAGATGTGTCAGATACCTTGCGTGAGAGGCGATTCGCGAATACGACAAGTATAAGTCCAATTATACCTTGTATCATTCCGACAGCAGTCGCATAACCAAACTGGCCGTTTTTTAATCCTACGCGAATAATGTAAGTATCCAATATATCGGAAAGCTGCATATTACCTGGTGTCCGGAGCAAGTATAGCTGATCGAAACCGGCGGATAATATGTTGCCAAGCGATAAAATGAACAGAATAACGACGGTAGGCATAATCGAAGGAAGCGTAATGCTCCATATCTCTCGAAGCTTGCCTGCGCCATCAATCTTTGCTGCTTCATACATATCGGGATTTACACCTGAAATCGCTGCCATATAAATGATTGAATCCCAGCCGATCGACTTCCACAAATGGCTGCCGAACATAATCTGATAGAAATACTTTGGGTCCATCATGAAGAAGGTGCTTCCATCGCCGCCCATATTCGTGATGAGTTCATTAAGTAAGCCTGTATCTGGCGCAAGAATCCGCTGAACAAGACCAACTACGACGACCCACGAGAGAAAATGCGGTAAGTAGAGAACGCTCTGCGAAACGTTCTTGAACCATTTGTTCCGAACCTCGTTGAACATAAGTGCCAGCACGATCGGAAACGGCAAGTACACAAACAGCTTCATACAACTAATAATGAGCGTATTCTGAATCAATTCTCTACTCTGATACGAATGAAAGAACGTTACGAAATAGTCAAACCCGATCCATGGACTTCCAAGAATTCCCTTGTTGAACTTGTATTCCTTGAAGGCGAGAAGCAAGCCCCCCATCGGAATATAATTGAAAATAATGAAAAACAAGAGACACGGGAGCAGCATGAAGTATAAGTAGCGATGGAGCACAATGTTTTTCCACAAAGCAGCTCCAGGCCTGCTCGGCTTCATGTTCGAAGTCGACGTCTGTGCCATAAGCTTTCAATTCACCTTCTTCTCTCAATGATGTCAATCGTCTCGCTTGTGTTATTTCTGGAAACGTTACCAGAATGTGTTTGAAAAAATTCATTTCCTAATGTGCTGGAAATGAAAACGTTATCATAATGTGATTATAGCAACTCTTCCAAAATAAATCTATAACATAATTTCATTTTTACAAAGTTTTAATAGATGTTTCGGCTTCCGGATGTCGTAATGGGATCTAAGCTCATTTCCACAAACGACTTCATCTGAATATCTTCTTTGACCGTCGTCTAGGTTACCTGTTATAAAGACCCGCTTCTGCGCGTTCAGCTGCTCGTAGCTAAGCTCACGCATATTATCTGGGTGTATACCGCAGCCTGTGTGGGCCGCGGTCTGTTCTGCTCATATCAAGAATAGCCTATCGCTTTCCAGTATAGATGGCACAGCTGGACAGGATATCATAACGAATCGATCTCATATCTACGTTCCCAAATCCATGGGTCCACCGAGTAGGTGCAAAGTTAGCTAGACTATTCATATTCATGACATATTTAATTAAACTTGCTGCAATAACCGCTTAACGGCCAGTTCCATCTTCTGCAAATTGTCAAAGCTAAGCGCTATGCTATCAAGCGGATTACCCGGGCAATAATCCTGCTCCACGCAATACCATTCCACACCGCTTTGCTCACCCCACGCAATAATCGGAACAAAATCGATCACTCCAGTCCCAATTTCCGCAAAGTATTCGCGTCCGTCCGAAGTCATATCTTTCAGATGCAGAATAGGCATACGTCCAGCATACTGCCGGATATAGCTAAGCGGGTCCAGCCCCGCCTTCTTCACCCAGTAAGTATCAATTTCCGGATAGACAGGATTAACGGGGTCCAGCTCAAGCACATAATCCAACGCATATTGTCCATCAAGTGATGTATGAAACTCGAAGTCATGGTTATGGTATCCTGCCCGCAATCCCAAATCAGTTACTTGGCTTGCGACTTGGCGCAAATCGTTACGAACGCTCCGGTATCCTTCAGGGTTCATCAGTTCATCCGGCAGCGAGTGACAGATGAAATCCTTCGTCTTGAACAAGCTCGCCTCCTGCAGTACAGCCGGCAAATCATACTTCATCCGCTCAAGGCCGACATGCATACCTGCCGTATGAAGGCCAAGCTCATCCATTACCGCTGCGATTTCTCGCGGATCATTGCCGTGCAAGCCGTCGATCTGAACAGCGCTCCAGCCCATCTTCTTCAATTCTTTAAGAGTGCCAGGAAAATCCTTCTTCAACTCGTTTCTCAGCGTATACAGCTGTGCCGCAAATTTTTGTCTCATCCTGCCAGCTCCTCACATTTTAGATCCAACCATTCAAGCTCTTGTGCCGTTAATTCAATCTCCATCGCTTTCACAGAATCCATCAGCTCCGCTTCATTTCGGGGCCCGATAATAGCACCTGTCGGGAATGGACGGTTAAGCACGAAGGATAGAGCGATTTGCAGCGCGGTGACGCCTTTACGTTCTGCCAGTTCCTTCGCACGCTCATAACGACGCCAGTTGTCACCGTTGTAATAAACGCGCACCATCTCCTCGTTCGAGCGATCCTCAGGCGAGAACAGACCTGTGAAGAATCCTCCAGCCTGCGACGACCAAGAAAGCAGTGGAATCTGGTACTGTTCATGCCACTGGCATGTCTGCTTATCCGCTGACACGCAGCCGGCCCATCTCGGCTCGTTCGCCGTCGCGAGTGCGAGGTTCGTACTGCTGAACATAAAGCCTTGCAAACCGTTAGCCTTTGCATAATCATTCGCTTCTTGAATGCGCTGATACGACCAGTTGGACGCGCCGATCGCACGTACTCGGCCTGCAGCCAAGTGGAGATTCAACTCATCCATAACCGGACCAACTGGCGTTCCTGGCTCATCGCGGTGAAGGGCATACAAATCAATATAGTCGGTTTGCAATCGTTCAAGACTTTCATACAAATCTTTACGAATCGCTTCCGCATTCACCCGAGGTCCCGGGCTCCCATCGTCATGATGAGCGCCTTTAGTCATAATGACCATCTGACTGCGGTTTCCTCTAGCTGCCATCCACTCGCCGATCGTCACTTCTGCTCTTCGGTATTGATGCGCTGTATCGATAGTCGTTCCGCCAGCTGCAACAAAGATATCGAGCATTTCCATTCCGTCCATCTTACTAATATCGCCTGTCCCCATCATAAGCCGAGACAGCGAAACGCCATTAATCGTCAAGAATTCCATTATATATTGCCTCCCTGTATGACTAGCATTTTTCTGGTACCGATACCAGAATTGTATTATGTGATTAAGAGATGCCTAAAATAATAGCCCCTTCCACATACTTCAATAGTAGATTAAGCGCTTAATCTCATTGTACAGATAATAGCGGTTGTTCTCAACAGCTTTTTGTATGCGCTATCAGTGTTTATTTTTGGAATTTTATTTTATTATTCCTAAAAGCCAGTACACTGCTTCTTCTAAATCTTTGCCTTGTTTGGCCTGATTGTTTATAGAAAACTGTAGTTTGCTGATACTGAAATATGAAAAAGCATATCATCCTTTTCTTTATCGAGGGGCAGCTCGCTCCTGGGCTTATCTCGTCTAGCAATAAAAAAAAGCGGGCAAAGGCCCGCTTTTTCTACGCCTCCGCACCGCCACTTCGCTATCCCAAGCTGCTCCGGTAATCCGCGAGCACCTCATCAATAATTCGCTTCGCCACGCCTGCAAACAAGGGATTGCTTTCCTTGTAATAAGGATACGCGATCAGCCCCATCGATAGCGCGAAGCCTTTGCCTCGCACCCAGGTCTGCTCATCCGGCTGCAGCTCCGCCCGGAAGATCTCCCGCGTCTGCGCATCGAGTATGCTCCATGCGAACAGCATGTCGTACGCCGGATCGCCTACGCCTATGCAGCCAAAATCAATCACCGCCGTTAGCCGTCCCTCATCAATCAGCAGATTACCCGCATGAAGGTCACCGTGAATCCATACCGGCTCCCCTTGCCACTCCGGCAGCTTCATCGCCGCAGACCATGCGTCAGCCGCCGCTTCATGATCAATCTCGCCGTGCATATCCGCAATAATCTTGAGGACGAGCTCATCCCGCATGGCGAGCTTATCCCTCCGCGAGCCTGCTGGAAGCGGCCCGCCAGTCGGATCGATTCGATGCAAAGCCGCGACGAACTGCGCCATCGCCTTCGCCGCTTCAGCCAAATTGTCAATACGTCCGACGATTGCATCCACACCGCTGAACCACCGATACACTGCCCACTGCCAAGGATACCCTTCGGCAGGCTCACCAATCGCTATCGGTGTTGGAATCGCCAAAGGCAAATACGGAGCCAACTTCGGTAGCCAATGCAGCTCCTTCTCTGCTTGTCCGGTCGCCGATTCAATTCGCGGAAGCCGCACCGACAGTTCATCGCCAAGCCGATAGATGGCGTTGTCCGTGCCGGTAGACTTTACCCGCACAAGCGGAAGCTCCACCCATTGCGGGAATTGCCCTGCCAACAGGCGCTTCACTAACGCGGCATCCACTCTCACCTCACCAGCATGCAAGCTTCCTGCTTCTGCTTCTGATCCTGCTCCTGCCCCTGCTCCTGCTCCTGCTTCTGCATCTGCTCCTGCCTCTGCGCCTGCTCCTGCTTCTGCCTCTGCTTCCGCAACCACTTCTAATCTATCTGAATCGCTAGTTTTCTTGATTTGATCCATAGTCTGAGCCAAACCTCCTGCTTGTATTGTTCATCGCTTTAAGCCAGCCAAACTCCGCAGTTGTTTTCATGACAATCACTCGCTCTCCGTCTGGATATATGCCCATTGTATGGGAGTATTTTACTCAAGACAATAACGGATTGCTCGGATACCCACAAATCGCGCACAGTAGCAAAAATGCTCCCCGTATCGCAGCAGCCAGGCTTCAAAGCCTGCTGCCCGTAAAAGGAGCATTCATGTTCTCATATGCTATATGCCGGTGCTCTCATAGCCAGACATACTCTATCTCTTCCTGCACGCTTCGCATCATACAGCGCTTGATCCGCAAGCTTGAGCAGCTGCTTCACTTCATAAGCGGCTTGACGATCTCCCGCAGCAACGCCGAAGCTGGCTGTAATCGTGATCGACTCCACCGGCATCACCAACGGGTGATCGGCAATCTCCGCGCGAATGCGCTCCGCAGCTTGTCCCGCCTCTTCCAGTGTCATGCCAGGCAGCGCGACAACGAACTCCTCGCCGCCATATCTAGCGAACACATCTCCATCACGAAGCATACGGCGGCATACGGTGACGACATGCTGCAGCGCTTGGTCGCCGACATCATGGCCATACGTATCGTTAATTCGTTTAAAATAATCAATATCAAACAGCAGAACGGCGAAGTTGCCACCGCTTGCTACCGACTGCGCAATGAGCTGTTCACTCATGTGCAGGAAGTGATTGCGATTGTAAATCCCCGTCAGCCCATCGTAGAAAGCAAGCGAATGCAGCTGTTTCTGCAGCTCAACCTGCTCCGAAATATCAATCAGAATGAGCAGCTTGCCGACCACCTGCCCCCCGCTCTTACGGACGACCGAGGACCGAACGCTGTAATGATAGGACCGATCGCCGATCGTCCAGATCACTTCTCGCTCATCTTGGAGGTCACCATTCACCAGATTCGCAAGCGGCTCATCGGTATAGTACCGCCATAACTCCTCAATAGGCATGCCAAGATGTTGTGCGGACAGCTCAGGCATAACAAGCGCCGCTGCCGGATTATAATCGACGAGCCGATTCTCCAGATCCAGCACAAGAACGCTGTCGCTCATGCTCTCAAACAGATTATCGCGGGCGATTGGCACCACGTTCAACATTCCTCTGCCAGCGAGCGCCCACATATAAAGTGCGGACGTGACGGCCATAATGGCTGGAATCGGGTCAATGCCATCTGGCGTCAGGTTGCCCAGGTACAAGAAGTCTCCTGCCAGCGGCAGCAGCAGCGCCGCAAGCATCGTCATATGCTGAAGCCGATACGACGACTTCATGCGATTCCAATAGATGAGCAGCAGCGTAACTCCGCCGATCATGCAGCCGAACGTATAAGCACCTGCGATAATGTACCACGGCCCGGCGTTCAGGTTCGCTTTTAGAAAAGAAGCCCCTTGCTTCAGCTCAATCGAGCGGTAGTACAGCCCATGTGCATCATTCGTCAGCACGAGCACGAGCGTAATTACTGGAAGGATGAACATTGCAATACGGACAGGACGCTTTAGTAAGCGGTCCATGCCGAGGAAGTACATAACGAGCAGCAAATTAAGCGGCGGCAGAAAAGGCATTCCGAAATACTCCGCCTTAATCCAGAGCTTAACCTCCACAAGAGTGCTCGATGAAAGCTCAAGCGTAGAGCCAAATACATAAACCGCCGATAGAAGCGTGAAGGCGATGAAGGTTTTGGACATAGACTGCTTGGCCCGGTAAAAGAACACGTAAATGCCCATGATGACATTAATGACGCCGGCTGTCACCATAAGCGTTAATATCGCCGAATAAGGCGTTCCCACTATATAAACAACTCCACTTATCGGTTGAAACCTGGCTGCTTGGTCACAAACGATTCAAAATATGCGATTGACCTTCCTCAGCAGTATAAAGCATTTTGGCTAAGCTGTCCTGTACATTTACTGCCGCCTCGCATTAGGTCACTCGCCCTCTTCGCTCGGCACAACGGCATCGCGGATCTGCTCAAACGTAATCGGGGTGTAGTCCCAGTGTTCTACGCTGACGTTGAAGTAGTTGCTGCCTGCATATTTTTGCGAATGAATATGTCCATGCACGTTCACGTACGGCATATGCTTGTTCATGTACATCGGCTCATGCGAGAGGAAGAAGAAATCCTTGTAGATGATCGGATGCTCGCTCACCTCATCGAAGCCAACCTCCAGCCACCACGCCCGCGAACGGCCCCTGTCATGATTGCCGAGAATGAGGACCTTGTAGCCGTTCAGCCGTGACACGATCGTCTTCGTCTTCTCTTGATTCAGAAACGAGAAATCGCCTAAGTGAAACACTTTATCCTGCTTGCCGACGACCGTATTCCAGCACTCAATCATCCGCTCGTTCATCTCATCGACATCGGCGAAAGGCCTCGATTCGAAATCAATAATAGGCTTATGTCCAAAATGATGGTCGGAGATGAAGAATACCTTTTGCATGGTGGTCGCTCCTCTGGTCAAAGTTGATAGACAGTTCTTTTGTAACCATTTTAACCCATTTCCCACCTAAAAAAGAAGCTCCACCTTCCGAGGTACGGATAGATGGAGATTAGCAAATAAACGGCTATTGCAATGGCTTTTTAATAAAATCACGCATCAGCATATTCGATAGAGCAAGTGCCTCTTCACGCGAACTTGCTGGGGCCGACAGCATCATCCCATTCACATCGCTCCAGACTGTATGCCCTTTTGCACCTGTCGAATAGTTGTCAGGGGTTGACAGCAGGAACGTCACTTGACTGAAGTCCGCGTTCGCAAATAGTTGATGCGATTGATATATTTCGGTGTCTACGGCTGCTCCCCGGCCATTCAAGATCACATAAGGATAGGCCATTGAGCCCCAACCGTCGTCGGCAAAATGAATCTCTAACTTCCGCTGATCCGCAGGAACCGGAATTTGCTCACCGGCAATATCAATTGTACCTTTGAATACCCGATCCCCTCTGAGGCTCGTATACAGCTTACCTTGAATGACAACTGCTGTAGGCTCCGTACCAAACTTAGCCCCTTCGGAACCTAGCTGATACTTTACGCCCGATAGCTGCACATCAACTGTGCGAGGGTATTTCACATAAGTGATCCATCCAGCGCCAATGATGATAATTAGAATTCCGATTGCTACGATCCATCTTTTCATTGTTCAAACAGCCCCAAGCTTAATCATTATTCATAATCTTATAGAAATCAGGATGTATCCAAAGCGATTCTACTTCATAACCTTTGGTCGGGACATCACTAAGATCATAGGGCATAATTCGTTTTAGAAAATCAGTAAATGAGTCCGTAATATATTGCAAATCACGCAGCACCGCCCGATGCCGATGTGCACGTTCATGATCCCAAATATAAATCTCGCCATAATTCTCAATGGATAGCGACATCAGAACAATATTTCCGCCCTCTGTGCTGCAGATGGGAATCGAGTCTGCCGGCAACAGCTTCTTATAGAAGCGGTATTTCTCCATAAGATCATCGCCATTCTCCAAGCCGAAACCAAAGAAGGACTTCATAATGGTTGATTCCATGTCCAGTGGATGGTAGATCTTCATATGGAATATACTTGGCTCTGGATACCCGCCATTAAACTGTTCCAAGAACGCGATATAGTCAGCGGGAAGCCTCAATCTGATTTGGTTCTGAAACTGATCGATGGTGCTTCTATCTGCTCGTACCTTGTTGTTAATGTTAATCAAGAGGGAACCTCTATTCTATTACTGATTGTTGTATTCTAGTTCATTACTATCTTGGCAGAAACGTGCTCCTTTGTTTAGAGGTAAATTATAGGTGATAGCATCGCGCCGACTCGCTTTCGTCTAACGAATTCCACAATCGCTATTGGACTGAAATCACACACTTTTAAACTCTAACGAATCGTATAGACGTTATTACCGGCAAAATGGTTGCATGGAGCCGGGAAAGCGGCGAATAGCGATACGGTGATTCGTTACAAATAAAAAGCAGCGACCAATGGTCACTGCAAGTTCGCTTACTTCTTCCCCGACCCGAACCCGATCACGTAGCCATCCAAATCCTGCACGGCAAAATCCTTCCAAGCTCCCCAGTCATGCTCAGTTACGACCGGCTCTGACACGATAATCGCATCGCTCGATTTGAATTCCTCGTACAGTGCATCCAATTCCTCATGCGTTTGCACGTAGGCGTAGGTATTCCACGTTCCTTTGTTCGGCCGAACGTCGCCCGGGTCTTGCGCCTGAATGAGCTTGAAGCCCAGTCCGAAGTTATCCCGAATTGCCCAAAACTCATTCACTTCACAGCCGAGCGCCTCTTCATAATATTTCTTCGACTTCTCGAAATCCGAGACTAGCAATACCGTAAGAGAGTTTTCAATTCTGGCTTTCAGCTTTTCTGCCATCGCGGGTATCTCCTCCTATTCGAATCGAATCCGGTAAGTCCGGATCGCCAATGTTGGAATCTCAACCTTGAGTGCGCCTCCTGCTAATCTCTTCTTTCCCTACCCGATACTGGAAATCCTCTGTCACCTTGAAAATGCTCACAATTCAAAATGCGTCTTAATCCTATTCGCAACTTCCTCCGGCGTCAGATCGGTATTGTTAATTCTCAAGTAACGATCATGCACAAGTTCACCTTCGCCCGAGTTCAGCCGGTGCTGCTCTACTCCTGCGAGCATTCTCGCTTCCGATTGCTCCACATCCCGCTTCGATGGCTTATGAGCGAGCCGATTCTCGCTTCGGTTCCGCTCGATTCTCGCGTCCAAATCCGCCTCAAGCTCGACCCAGTACACTTCGCCGCCGTTCTTTTCGAATATATCGCAGATTTGCTTCGCGTAAATCCAATCCTGCTGCACTTCAAACGACCATACGTAGGTGAAAATCATTCCGTAGCCCTCGCCCTTCGCGTACGTCTCGAAGATCTGCATTCGGAACTGATAGGTCAACTCCCACATCTCCGGGGTAAACCCGAAATACGGGCACAGCAGCTCAATCGTCATATGATTATGGAACAGCTTCAGTTCCGTGATTTGCGCAAGCTCTTGCCCTACCGTCATTTTGCCGACAGCCATCGGACCGAATAGAAGTACTAGCTTCATGTTGATCACCATCCATTTCTTGGTATTTATCTCCTATTCGCGTTTCACGTCGACCTATCCTCCCAAGTAAACATACAAAAAACGACATAAGCATATAAAAACGTTGACTTTCCTATTAGGGGAAGGTTTATCTTTAGGTTAAGTTATTCCGGCCGGAGTACTTCATGAGGAGGCGCCTTGCTTGAAAATTAGCGAATTCGCTGCAATGAACAACGTAACTGCCAAAATGCTTCGCCATTATGACGAGATCGGGCTGCTGAAGCCTACCGCAATTGATGCGGAGACAGGCTACCGTTCTTATGAGTCTAACCAAGCGCATCTATTAAATTGGATTGTCATTCTTAAAAATCTTGATTTTTCATTATCCGAAATAAAAGAGCTTCTGAGCGGTCCTACGGATGGCTTCCGAATCATCCAACAGCTGATCCGTAAGCGTGTCGAAATTCACTCCGCGTTAAATGTGCAAATTCAGAAGAAAGTCGCAATTGACCGCCTCATCCACTTCATCGAGAAGGAAGGGTTTGAAATGGATAAAAAAGTAGATTTATTGCTCCTTGAGCAGGCAGGCGTTCATGAAATCAAGAAGAACATCCCAAATTTCGAAACGTTCCTTGATGCAGCTTCTAGCATCGTCGACTCGTGCTCCGCACAGGATCAGATTAGTGTGTTCCGCCTCGATATTAGTCATTTTAAACAAGTCAACGACGATTACGGCTTCGAGGTAGGGGACAAAGTCATTGTCGCTTTCTATCAAGTAATTGAATCGAATGTCCAGCGCTACTTGTCCGGGGCCGCTATCGGCCGTGCTCACGGCGACGAGTTCCTCGTCATTGCCAAAGCCGAAGAGCAATTGTGTGTTCAAACCGCGCAGTCTATCATTGATGAAATCAAGCGGTTCGACTTCTCCAGCATCGGATGCAAGAAGCAAATGGGCTGCTACATCGGCGGACTCGTAGGTCATATCCAGCTGCCTGCTATTCGCCAAATGGTCGAGGATTCCATTGAATCGCTTAGCCGTGCGAGAGACAACGGTCCGAACTCCATCGCGATTGAATCCTATCGTGCGTAGGAAGCAGCTTTGAAAAGGACAAGCCCAGGCACTCCGATGTGTTGGGCTTGTTTGTTTATTTATCTATGCTCCCCGCGGAAGCAGTCCGAGTCCATACGGTCATTTCTCCCTGCTGACGATTTCCCCACAAGTAATATGGTACCGCTTTAAGGAGAACGCTTGGTGACTGCTCATTATTTTCTAACGGGCGGTACGGTGTATCCTCCTGCCATGAATTTCTGTTGTCCGATTGGCCTTCCGCTGTAATCGTTACCGCCCCTCCAAGCAAGCTAGTGTCGTAGTTGGACTGGAGTTCCATCTCCGTTCGAATGGTCAAGGCTGAGAGGGCATTGCCGTTATCGACTTCCTCCAAGCAATAGACAAGAGGCCCTCTCTCAATAGCGGCTTTGCCCGCATTCGCTCGAATTTCCGGATGAGCAACAGTCAGCTGTGCCTTCAGTTCAGGCTCCCACACAACGACATCACCCTGCGACCATACACGACATACGACAGCATACCCATTCTCCACTTCATATTCCGAAGATTTTCCGTTAATTGTTAATGCAGCCTTCCCGCGGCTCCAAGACGGTATTCTTAGCGCAAGCGTGAACGCCTCCTTCGGCGCTTCGGTTAGCTCGATCGACACTTGGCCTTCCCATGGAAGGTTCGATTGCTGAACAAACGCCACCTTTCCCGCCGCCAATGTAAAGCTAGCTTCGCTGCCGATAAAGAGATGCGTATGAATGATATTGTCCTCTGTAGACGTTGTGTAGATGTACTCGTTCAAGGAGCTGAGCAGCCGAGCTACATTCGGCGGACAGCAGGAGCAGCCGAACCATTTCTGCCGTACAGCCTTTACATGATGACGTCCGGGATTTAACTGTGAAGCCTTCGGCCACACCTCCAGCGGATTAACGTAGAAGTAACGCTTGCCGTCCTGCGACATGCTCCCGATCACGTTATTGTAGAGCGCCCGCTCCAGCACGTCCGCATAGTCGCCCTTCACCTCCTGCTGCAGCATGCGCTGAGCAAAGAAGATCAACCCGATGGAAGCGCAGGTTTCCGCGTATATGGTGTCGTTCGGAAGATCGTAATCGAACGTAAACGCCTCACCGTGATGCGTTGAGCCGATTCCGCCCGTAATGTACATCTGCTTCTTCGTCGTATTCGCCCATAGCCGGCGACATGCATCCAGCAAGCTCGTATCCCCCGTAAGCCTTGCTAGATCCGCCATAGCCGCATACATATAGACAGCTCGGACCGAGTGACCAACTGCCGTATCCTGTTCGCGAACCGGACGATGCGCTTGCAGGTACGCCAATTGATTAGTAGAAGGGACCGGCAGCTTCTGCTTTGTCCAAATACTAACCCCTTCACTTTGCCTGCATTCCTCAGTGAAGAAGTTCGGCTCCGCTCCCCGCTCATCGATGAAATACTTCGCCAGCTCCAGATATCGTTCTTCTCCCGTTGCCTTGTGAAGCTTGACCAGCGCAAGCTCAATCTCTTGGTGTCCGTCATAGCCGCGAAGCTTGCCGGGCTCGCTGCCAAATACGAGGTCAATATAATCAGCGAATCGGCACATAACTTCGAGCAGCTTCCTCTTCCCCGTTGCATCATAATAAGCGACAGCAGCCTCTATCATATGACCCGCACAGTAGAGTTCATGCGCTTCATAGAGATTCGTCCACCGCTCTCCGGGAGCTTTTACCGTAAAATAGGTATTCAAGTAGCCATCATCATGCTGAGCCAATGCAATCAGGTCAATAACCTCATCCGCTGTTCGTTCCAATGCTGCATCTGGATGATTCGCAAGCGAGTAGCCTACCGCCTCAAGCCATTTCGCCACATCGCTGTCTTGAAAGACCATACCGCCATATTCGCCCTCTTCCAGTCCTGCCGCAATGCGGAAATTACGGATCGCATAACTCGGTTCGGCATCCGCAATTCGATCATTCAGCGCTTCCCATTGATAGGGAATGACCGTCTTCCTGACAAGCTCTATGTACGAATCCCAAAATCTATCGCTGATCCTTACTTGTGGTGCTCCCATCTGTATTCCCTCCTGGAATTCGAGTGACTTTTATATGACTTTTGACTATTCTTGTTATCCAGTTTATCGTTATAAATAACGGGAAACTACGAATAAGACCAACACATTTTTTATAAAATATGACACTCATTTCGAGAGCAGGGATGTGCACATGAACCAGCAGCAGACATTCGTGATAATGGAGATTCCTCCCGTTCCGTATTACATTACAACCGGGTTAACGACCTTGCAGCCGGGAGAGCAGCATCCGAGCCGGAAGAACATCGGGCTGTTCGATTTATTATGGGTTGTGAAAGGGACGCTCTATATTGGCGAAGACGATCAAGAATGGTCGTTAACAAAGGGACAGACGCTGCTGCTGCTTCCGGACCGCTATCATTATTCGGTCAGACCGTGTGAGGAAGAAACGATTTTCTATTGGACTCATTTTGATTTCACAGGAACCTATCATGTGGCGGATACTCCTCAAGACTCTGTCCATCCGGTGCGCAACGCTTGGAGTAACCCTTATATGATTCGGATTCGGCAGTACGCCTCGCCGCCGCAGTTCGAGATGGCTGAGCGGCATTTGCAGAAGCTGCTTGCCTCGGCTGGCGGGCTCCGCTCCGAAGCGTTCTGGAATGAGCAGCAGCTCTTCATGGAACTGCTGCATGTGCTGGAGGAGAGCAATAGCGGGAAGAGCAATTCCCCTGCCTTGAAGCTTGCGGAGAAGACGGAGGCGTTCCTGCGGCAGTATTACCAGACAGAGTTGACGAACGAGAGCCTTGCGGCTGCACTTCATTTTCACCCGAACTATGTTGTGCGATGCATGAAAGAGATCTACCGCTGCACGCCGATGGAGTACCTGCACGAATACCGGCTAGAGCAAGCCAAGCTGCTGCTTCTCAAGACGGAATGGTCGATTGCACAAATCGCCGAGCATGTCGGCTTCCAGTACGCGCCTTACTTCTCCAGCTGCTTCAAGCAGTATGCCGGCGTCTCGCCTCTTCGGTTCCGCAAGCAGTACTCGTCGTAGGAGTGCGCCGGAAGATGAAAAAGAAGCCTTCGTCGGGAAGGCTCCCTAGGTGACCATAGGTCACTGCTTATTAATATACCGACCAATTCGACCTCTGATAGTCGCTTGCCGCTTGCAGCTGCTGAACGCTGACGGTTGACCGCTGCAGTAAACCATTGGCTTCCCGCTTGAGTAGGGAAGCCAATAGGATACCGCTTATACCGGCAAGAATTGCTGGAATAACAGTTCTGCCCAACGCTCACACGATTGAATCGTGCGACCCGCATTATGCGGCGTATGCACGACATTGTGTCTACCAAGAAGTTCGTCTGAAAGCGGCAGAGGCTCAATATCAAATACGTCTGCAGCGAGGCTGATTTCGTCCTTCAGTACGCGTTCCCGAATCGCTTTCATATCGCAGACGTCAGCGCGCGTCACCAATACGACTAAACAGCCTTTCGGCAGCGCATAGATGTGCTCAGCCGTAACAAGGCCTTGCGTTTGCGGTGTCAATGGCACCATCGGCGCGAAAATTTCCGCATCTTGAACGAGCCGATCCAGATGCCATTCCTTTCGTGCTCCCGTACGGTGGAAGTTAGGCTCCGGAGCGAACGGGTCCCACGCCGCAACGTCAGCACCGAGCATATTGACGAAGCTTGCGTATCTGGAGGCGATATTGCCAGCTCCTACGATACGAATACGCTTGCCTTCGACCGTTCCGCTCGTAAAGCCAGGGTTATCCCCGAATTGATGCCCTCTGCGCTTTGGATTATCGCCAATCGGATCATAATCCCAAGGCTGCAAGCTTGTCATAATCTCGTGGTGGGTTTGCGGAATACGCCGCAAGCCGCATAGCGTTAAGGCAAGACCGAACTCGGATACGGACTGTCCCCAATACCCTTCGCTATTATGGCGGTACAGCTTCACCCCAGCATCTTCTAAAACTTGCTGCAGGTCTTCTGGAATTGTGCGGTCATATGGCTGTGTTATAATGACCGCTTCTTGCAGGCTGCTGAAGGCACGCATACCTTCGGCCGTAATGGGGCCCATCAAGGTAACTAATCTCGTAACGCTGCCCGGCTCTTCGATAAGCTGGTCCAGCGTGCGCGTTTCCCCTCGCTCCAACCGCGTAAACTCCGCTGCACCTTGCGCCGCAAAGAGGCTGTGGAAGCGATCCGCTGTCCATGGCCATACGATTTCGAACGCAGGACTTACAACAATGACCGTTCTCATCTTCTGTAGTTCCCTCCTTAAAGACTAGCGAATGATTGCCAGCTTGCATTCACAACATCTGGATTCGTGCTTCCGCAGAAGACGAGAACGCGGTACTTCGAGGTGCTCACTTCACCAACACCAAGCTGCCAAGCGCCAGAGATGCAGCGGCTCGGCGAGATACCGAGTTGATTATCGACGCGCCAAGGAACCGGATGCTCAGCGTTGCCGGGGTGATCCATATAAGCGATACCCGCTTCATCCGACCTGCCTTCGATCGGCAAGCAGCAAGCGACCCAGCGAGCGCGCTGCCCTTCTGCTTCCCCATTAATCTGGCCTTCACTATTGATCGCTTGACCCCCGAACTCTTCACGATAAGGCATTCTGAGGAACAAGCCGCCATAGGTGTATTGTCCGAAAGTAATCGCAGTTACCGCCTTTAAAGACCAGACCAGGTCCAGCTCGTAGCGTTCTCCGTGATCGGTAAGACGCCAGCCTTGAGTCTCAATCAGCATCGGCTGTCCATTCGGATCGAGCCACTCTGTCTCTACTTCCCAAGCCGCATAGTTCGTCTCGACAATGACCGCTTGAAGACGCAACGGATTAAAGCTGCCGTCCGTAGGCTTATTCCGAAGCCCTTCTTCCCAGAATCCGACCCCATTCACATCGTTCAGCCCCACATAAATTCCGTGCTGCCAAGGATGATGAGGAGGCACATTTTCCGTCAGTACGCCGCCTCCATCTGGAGCAACGACCGGATGAATATAGGGTCTCTTACCTGGCTCTGCGTGCTGCTCCACGATCGGCTCGGACTGAGCGCTGCGAAAGATTCGGATGCACGACTCCGTACTCTCCACTCTTAAAAAGGATGGCTGCATCTTCTTTTCCCCCTTCTCCTATTTGCGGAATTGCGGAAGCTTCACCAGCTCGCCGCCTTGCATCGCGGATTCATGTGCACAGATCCCCGCACAGGTCCAGTTAGCCGATGTATATACATCTGGAAAAGCAGGACGCTGCTCCACAATACTCATAATAAATTCATGTGCCAAATGCGGATGGGAACCGCCGTGGCCGCTGCCCTGCTTGAAGGATAAGTGCACGTTCTCGGATGCGTCATAGACACCTTCCGTAGTATACTTTCGGATGCCTTCTGGTAGCAAATGGGCATAATCCGGCACGTTCACCCGCTCCGCCTGTTCGCCAGTAAATACGACTGGAGCTTCACCTTCCAGCTGCTGCCATTCGAAGCTCATTTTCTCCGCATAAATATCGAAGCTTTCTACATATTCACGCGACGTTGCGAACAAGGAGCGGCTTACTTCCATCGCCAATTCCGAATTACGCAAGCGGAATAAAGCGGATTCAACAGCGAACGGAGAACCGTACTTCTCAGCGAGGTTGTCAGCGATGCGGCCTGAGCCTTGACAGGATACGAAGTCGGCTTCTTGACCAGCCAGCGCCAGAAGCGGACTTACGGCGTGCGTCGCATAATGCATCGGCGGAAGACCTTCCCAATAACCAGGCCACCCCGCCATTTCCTGATGGTGCGCCCCGCGCAAGAACTGAATGCGGCCAAGCTTGCCCGAATCGCGCAGTTCCTTCACATACAAAAATTCACGTGTAAACACACAAGTTTCCATCATCATATAGTTTTTCCCGGATTGCTCTTGCGCTTCCACGATCTGGCGGCATTCCTCCACCGTCGTAGCCATCGGAACGGTACAAGCAACATGCTTGCCTGCTTTAAGCGCGGCAATGCTCAGTTCAGCGTGGTTCGGGATCGGCGTGTTAATGTGTACAGCGTCGACCTGATCGTCCTTCAACAATTGCTCGAAGCTCGTATATCTGGCGCTAATGCCGAAATGATCGCCAATTTGGTTCAAGCTGTCTTCTGATCGTTGGCAGATCGCATACATCTCAGCATGCGGATGATTTTGATAAATGGGTATAAATTCTGCTCCAAAGCCTAGTCCGATAATAGCCACACGTACTTTTTGCTGCATTTGAGCATCCTCCTAATAAGTGCTTGCTAAAGCGCTAACAAAACTAACTTTAAACCGAGTGGCAGAGGAAGTCGATGCAATTATTTTTTATAAAAATGAGATTTTTTACGCGAGTATTGTATAATAAGTAACATGATTAGGCGTTACTATTGGGAAATATGTCGAAATGGAGGGGATCTAATGAGTTTATTCACATCACCGAGGCGCAAACAGGTCGCGCTGCTCATCGAAACCTCTAACGAGTATGCGCGCGGACTGTTAAACGGGATCAAAAACTACCTTCGTGAACATGCATCATCTTGGTCCGTCACGTTAGGAGAATATAGCAGAGGCAGTAACAATTTCGCGTGGCTGGACCATTGGAACGGGGACGGTATTATTGCGCGGATTGAGAATGAGCAGACGGCGAGGTTCATCCGGGAGAAGGGGCTGCCCGCTATTGACGTCAGCGCATCCAGAAGAATTCCTACCTTGCCTTGTGTGGAAACGAACGATCAGTCCATCGCAGCGATGGCGGCTGAGCATTTCGTGGAGCGCGGCTTCAAGCATTTCGCTTTCTACGGCGACCCCCGCTTCCAATGGTCGATTCTGCGGGGCGAAGCCTATCAGGCATATTTGCGGTCGCAAGGCTACGATTGCCTATTCTTCGAGCCTGCGGACGCGGCGCATGAAGAGTCATGGCATTCCAGCAGCGAAGAGCTGATCCGCTGGCTGAAGGAGCTGCCTAAACCGATCGGAATTATGGCGTGCTATGATATTCGCGGCCAGCAGCTTCTGGAAGCATGCCGATATGTCGGCGTTGCCGTGCCTGATGAAGCAGCCGTTATTGGCGTCGATAATGACGAATTGCTGTGCGAGCTTTCCAACCCGCCTCTGTCTAGCATCCAGACGAACGCACTCAAGACCGGATATATAGCTGCGCAGCTGCTGGATCGCATGATGGCGGGCGAGTCCATTGAAGAACGGATCCACTTGATCGAGCCTACCAGCATTCAAGTCAGGCTGTCCTCCAACGTACTTGCCGTTGAAGACAAAATGGTATCCGATGTCATTCGCTTCATCCGTGATCACGCTCACGAAGACATTCAAGTGCAGCAACTCCTTGATCACTTCTCGGTATCACGCCGCGTACTGGACAGCCGATTCCAGAAATCGCTTGGACGAACGCCGCATGACGAAATTCTCGCGGTCAAGCTGAATCTGGTCAAGAAGCTCTTGGTCGATACGAAGCTCAACCTGGCAACGATTGCCGAGCGAACAGGCTTCGATAATACTGCGCCATCTTCGACTGGCAAAGCCTTTAACTAACAAGAAACCCGACTTCATTGACGAAGTCGGGTTTCTCTTAATAAGGGACTGTCATATCCGATAGAGCCTAGCCTTCAACCGAAAGCTCCCTCTGCCCGATCAATGATCGTTACTAGCGAGCAAATGGCTCAGTACATTCACAGGTGTTTGTCCAACAATAAGCCTCGAACCATCCGAATACCCTTCTTCTCGGCCGTTAAGCTCACTGATCAACCGCCCGCGCCACAGCGTAAGCAAGTGCTCGTGCTGCTCAAGCCCCGCCAAATTGCATAGCTCCTGCGGATCATGCTCCAAGTCGAACAGTTGCTCTTGGCCTGTTTGCGAGAGCCAGATATACTTGCATTTTCCATCGGTCAAATAGTGGGAGGACAGCTCGCCATAGCTATGTTCTCCATGGATATATGCACGCCACGCTACCTCATTCTTCGCCACTCGCTGAGCGAGTGGAATGACGCTCATGCCATCAACGGAACTTGGAATCGGAACGGCTGCCGCATGAAGCAGTGTCGGCATAATATCCTGCAATTCAATGACGTCGTCCACCAGCTTCCCATTCTTCAATTCCAATGTACCGGTTGGATCGCTCAGAATAAAAGGAACCTTCGCACTGCCCTCATAAGGAAGTATCTTCTTATACAACAAATGATCGCCCATCAGTTCGCCATGATCTGAAGTAAACAGAATGATTGTATTGCTCCGGACACCATATTCGAATAAAGCATTCAACAGACGCCCGATTTGATGGTCTACATGGGTAATCAGCGCATAATAAGCAGCTAGTGCCCGCTGCCGCATACGCTCATGCACAATGCCGCGGCCCGTTGTCGGATTCAAGCCGTCGCGACTGCTATCGGACCGATCCGCCCAATCGCCAATCGGCGGCTGCGGCAGCTCGAGCCCGTCATACAGATCCAAGAAAGCTTGCGGCGGATCGAGCGGCGGATGAGGCCGGACAAACGAAGTCCATAAGAAGAATGGCTTGCTCGGATCGCGTCTGCGCAAGAAGTCGATTGATTGCGTCACTGCCCAGTTCGTGGGATGTAGGGATTCATCCAGATGCCATGGCCGCGCTACCGTCGAGGCGTTGCAATCAAGGCCATTGTCCATAATATCTACACTTGATCCTGCTTTCTCGCGAAGCCAATTCACGTAATCATCGCACTGGTCCCACCATGACAACGGGGTCGCCTTGGAACGGTCCCGGTTGTAATGCATATAGCCATCATGCAGCACCACGTTATGGAAACCGCATAGGTTGCGAGTGGGATATACATGCATTTTGCCAACACACTGAGTATGATAGCCTGCCGCTGCGAATTCCCCGGCAATGGTATGCTCATAGTTCCACGGCACACTATCCTGATACCCGACTCTGCCGTGATTCTCCTGTTTCATGCCGGTCATGATCGCTGCTCTTGCCGGTACGCAAGAAGGCGTTGCTGTGTAGGCGTTCGTGAAGGTTGCCCCATTCCTCGCCAAGTTGTCCAAATTCGGAGTTTGAATGACGGGATGGCCCAGATAGTGCAAGCAGTCCCCTCTCATTTGATCTACGGTAATTAACAAAATATTCGGCTGCATCCTTACATCCTCCCACTTTGTGCGGTTCACCATTATTACTCTCAACATCTAACTCTATCTTACCTGCATACAAGACCCCGCTGCACGTCAAAATCGGGAGATTTATCCATAGAAGTACGTGAAAGCGCAGAATTACATGTATAATGGCTTCAAACGTTAGCGAAAAAGGAGCTTCGGACAATGGACCTGCAATCATCTTCGATACAACCTTGCTGCGCGGCTAAGCGGAGCGAAGCGAATTTGAATTCTCTGAATTTGAATGTTCCGCTAGACGTGCAAGCCTCTTTACAGCTCGATCCGCGTGATAAAGCTGTCCTTCCGTCTGACCACGAACGTGCGGAGCTACAGAACATGGTGCATTTGGCAGGCGGGTCCTTCCTGATGGGAACGGACGACTCTGAGGGATTTCCGGCCGACGGGGAGGGACCGATCCGAGAAGTGACGTTGGAGCCGTTCTATATGGATCCTTGCGCAGTTAGCAATGCAGAATTTGCCCGTTTCATCGATGAAACAGGCTATGCTACCGAAACCGAACAGTTCGGCTGGTCGTTCGTATTTCATGCACTCGTCTCTCCTGAAACGGCGAAGAAGGTGGTAAGCGTCGTTCAAAGCACGCCGTGGTGGTGGGTCGTGCAAGGGGCGGATTGGAGGCATCCGGAAGGACCGGATTCCGATATTGCAAGCCGGTTAGACCATCCTGTCGCCCAAGTCACTTGGAAGGATGCCGAAGCGTACTGCCGCTGGGCAGGTAAACGGCTCCCTACCGAAGCGGAATGGGAATACGCCGCGCGCGGAGGGCTTATGCAGAAGAGATACCCGTGGGGCGATGAATTAAAGCAAGGCGGCGAGCATCGCTGCAACATCTGGCAAGGGAAATTCCCAACGAAGAACCATGCCAGCGACGGCTATGTCGGAACATCGCCAGTAAACGCCTATCTGCCTAATGGTTACGGACTGTACAATATGTCAGGAAACGTATGGGAGATGTGTTCAGACTGGTTCAGTCCGAACGATCACCTAACAGGACCTCGCCACAACCCGAAAGGTCCAGCCAAGGGGACGGCAAAGTCGATGCGCGGCGGCTCCTTCCTCTGCCACAAATCCTATTGCAATCGCTATCGCGTAGCTGCACGCAGCTCGAATACGCCTGACAGCTCCAGCAGCAATATCGGATTCCGCTGTGCGCGGGACGCCTAACAAATAAGGTTGTATCTGACAACCTTTTCTCATGTGTATATAACAATGCCTGCCACGCCTGCCGCCGCAATCACGGCAACGGGATGCAGCTTATACCGCGTGAGCAGCACCAAGCAGCCCGCACAGATGACTAACGTCGATACAGTCATCCACGTAAACGCCTCTTTGCCGCTCAAGAATCCAAAATGCAGCGCCGCGTATGCGATCATTCCCGCAATGATCGGTCTTAATCCATACAGCGAGGACCTCAGCCACTTGCTCCCTTGGAACCGGAAGAAGAGTGCCGATAGCAAAACAATAACGGCAAGCGACGGCAGTACCATGCCAAGTGTTGCGGCGATGCCGCCTAGTATGCCAGCCGAGTCGTAGCCGACGAGCGTCGCTGTGTTCGTCGAGATCGGACCAGGGGACATGCCTGCCATCGCGACCACTTGTTGGAACCGCTCCGTCTCGAGCCAGCCATGCGCTTCGACTTCATATTGAATCATCGGGATGACAGCATAGCCGCCGCCGAAGGAAACGAATCCGATTTTCAGAAAAGTAAAGAACAACTGCCATACCATAGTCTGCCACCCCTCTCTTGTCTAAATGTAATATTCAGGCGCGAAGAGCTCCTGCGCGCTAGGCCGCGATTGAAGTTGATCCATACTCGTTCTATGCCCGATTAGCTCCTTGCCCTTGATGATTGCGATGCCCGCGAATAACCCGATCACAATGATATAGATCGGGTTGATTTTAAATATAACTTGCACGAGGACGGTCACGATTGCGACGGCGGCCGTTGTTTTGTCTATGACAGACGCCTTCGCCATCCTGTATGCCGCCATCAGAATGAGTGCGATTACTGCGCCATGAATCCCTTTCAAAGCGGCAATCAGCTTCGGATTCGAGCCGTACAGCAGATACACTAGGCTAAGCACGATGACGATCATAAGTGCCGGAAGCGTAATGCCTATGACGGACGCGATCGCTCCGGCGATGCCGGCTTTGCGATACCCGACGAATACAGCTGAGTTGACCGCTACGCCTCCCGGCGCACTGCCCGCGAGTGACAGCATGTCAGCCAATTCCGCTTCATCGAGCCACTGCCGCTTGCCTACGATTTCCCGTTCGATGATTGGAATCATCGCATATCCGCCCCCGAACGTCGATGGACCTATCTTTGTAAAGATGGCGAACAGCTCGCCGCATGTTCTAAATTGCTTTTGCCAATTGCTCAGCATGACCGCTCAACTCCTTATACCTTTATAATATCATCTTTATTCCATTTTGGATTTAAGTATTTGGTGGAATTTCGTATCAAATGAATTTATGTCAGTTATATAAGGCGTTGATAAATAGTATTCCGATGAGAAAAATCTATTTTGGATTAAAGTTCGTTGAGATATAATAAATGATAGTTGGAGCATTCATACGAAAGATAACCGATAGGCAGGGATACACCGTGAACCTTATCGAAAGTCGAGTTTCCACCCCCAAAGAACGGATTTATTCGCGGATCGCTGAGAGCGGCGGCACGATATCCAAGGCGGAGCTGCTTGCGGCTGACCAATTGACGAACAGCACATTGACCCGGCTCCTCGACGACCTCGTTGCCGATGGGCTGATCACCGAGACCGGCTTCGGGCCATCAAGTGGCGGCCGTAAACCGATTCTCTACCGGATCAATCCGGATTACATGTATATTTTCGGATTGGAAATATCCCGGTTCTCTTCTACGCTCGGCCTATTCGATATGGCGCTAAATCCGAAGTCGCTCGTCCGCTGGTGGATGGATGAAGCCATGAAACCGGAAGCGCTCGTCGAGCATGCCTCCGGTTTAATGAAGCGTTTATTGAAGGATCACGGAATCGGCGCGGAGCAAATCTTGGGCCTTGGAATCGGCGCCGTTGGTCCGCTTGAGCGAAGCCAAGGGATCATTCTCCGTCCGCTGTATTTCGCCGCCGAAGGGTGGACGAACGTTCCGATCTGCCAGATGTTCGAGCAGGCGACAGGCCACCTTGCCATATTGGAAAATGGAGCGAACACCGCGCTGATGGGCGAAATCGTAGCCTCGCACGAACCACGCGCCGAGCACGCGCTCTATGTGCACGCCGGAGTCAACCTACGCGCCGCCATGATGACGAACGGACGCATCGTCCATGGCAAATACGATACCGAAGGCTCAATCGGACAAATGATCGTTCATTCCGACGGTCCGAGGCTGCATGAGAACGGCAATTACGGCGCGCTTGAAGCGTTCTGCTCCGTTCCCGCATTGGAGCGCGAGGCACGAGCGAATGCGAAGAGGGGCAGTTCTTCGCTATGCGAGCGATACGGGGTCACCCAAGAACGGATCAATTACGAAGTCTTATTGAAGGCGCTGGGCGACGATGAACCTTCCGTGAAGCAGTCCTTCCAGCAGGCCGCCGCTTATCTCGGCATCGGACTGGCTAACCTGATTAACCTCTATCATCCAGAGCTCGTCCTGCTCGGAGGCATCCTCTTGAACTCAAGCCCCGACTTCTATCGGATCGCGACGGAGACTGCACTAGGGAATACGTATTACGCCCCTGATTACACGCCCCGCTTCTCCAGGGGCAGCCTTGCCGAGGACGCCGTTGTGACAGGCGCGGCATTAAATGTTCGGAATCGGCTGGAGATTGGATAATGTAAAAAAGCGATTGCTCATTATGAAGCAATCGCTTTTTTGTTGCGGGTAAAACTTTCCGGCGCCCTTTGAAAATTTTCTTGTTGTCCACATGTTGCACAAACAACTGTTTAATGTATATACTGTTTATATAAATAACTGTTTATAACATAATCAATTTTATATTGGAGGATATGCAAATGAACCTTAATGCCATTGAAATTCACGGCTTGCGTAAAAGCTATGGTCAGCAGACAGTCTTGAACGGCATTGATCTGATCGTGCCAACAGGAACCATTTACGCGCTGCTTGGTCCAAACGGCGCCGGTAAAACGACGCTGATCCACATCTTAACGACACTTACGAACGCCGACGCAGGCACCGCCAAGGTTGCCGGACATGATGTGGCCACAGATCAAAGCGGAGTCAAGCGTTCGATCAGCTTGACGGGACAATTTGCAGCGGTTGACGAGATGCTGACGAGCCGGGAAAACCTGAATATGATCGGCAGGCTGTCGGGATTGACTTCCGCTAACACAAAGGTGAGAACTGCTGAGCTGCTTGAGCTCTTTGACTTGACTGCTGCTGCGGACAAACGGGTAAAAACCTATTCCGGCGGCATGCGCCGCAAGCTGGATCTGGCGATTAGCCTCGTCGTGGAACGCCCCGTTCTCTTCCTTGATGAACCGACTACTGGGCTTGATACGACAAGCAGACGTTCCTTATGGGACATTATTGTGAAATTGAAGTCGCGTGGAATTACTGTGTTTCTGACAACTCAGTATTTGGAGGAAGCTGATCAGCTTGCAGATAAGATATCCGTTATATCCGGCGGGAATGTCGTTGCGACCGGCACGTCGGAACAGCTGAAATCCCGTATTGGTGGTGAAGTCATCGAACTGATCGGCGAAGATGAGCAAGTGGTCATGTCGATCCCGACAAGCGGAAGTCTGCACGATGTCCGGCAAACGCTCAATGGTCTTGGTGATCGGATTGCCCCTGGCACGCGCGTCACCATTCGCAAACCGAGCATGGACGATGTATTCGTTGCGCTTACTACACAGCTGAAAGAGGAGGCATCTGTATGACACCTGCACAAATGACAGAAGTGAAACCGACGTATCTCACGACAAACGCCGTATTTATCGGACGGAGCATCCGGCTAAGCTTGCGCAATACCGAAGCTCTGGTCATGGCGATTGTTCTCCCCGTGATGCTCATGCTGATGTTCACCTATGTGTTCGGAGGGGCGATTGACCCAGGCGGAGACTACGTGGTCTATGTTGTTCCTGGCATTATTCTGTTATGTGCCGGATTCGGCTCTTCTTCAACTGCCGTAAGTGTTGCCGAAGATATGACGAACGGTATCATCGACCGATTCCGTACGATGCCGATTCATAGCGTCTCCGTTATCACGGGGCATATCGTCGCAAGTCTTGCGCGCAATCTGGTCGCGACCGGAATCGTCATCGGGGTCGGTCATCTCGTCGGCTACCGCTCCTCCGCCTCTGCGGGCGAATGGCTGGCTGCGCTCGGAGTCATCACGTTATTCATTCTAGCGTTCACCGTGCTGTTCGCCGCCATCGGACTCTCCTCGGGCAACCCGAGCGCGGCAAGCGGATACGGCTTCGCGCTGCTGTTCCTCCCCTATCTCTCCAGCGCCTTCGTCCCAACCGAGACGATGCCAACATGGCTGCGCGGAGTTGCCGAGCACCAGCCGATTACTCCGGTAATTGAGACGATTCGCGGACTGTTGAACGGAACGCCGATTCATAACAACGGATGGTTGGCGCTTGCTTGGTGCCTGGGGCTGCTCGCGATCGCATTCATCTGGTGCAACCTTGTCTTCAAGCGGAAGGCAGGACGGCGGTAAAATCGGCTCCTGCCTCAAAAAAACAGCGCTCCTGCCAAGTTGGCCGGGGCGCTGTTCTTTTGCGGTTCTTTGCTTGATGAGCTTTATTTTGCTAAGAGCTTCATAGCCGTTTCCGCTCCAGGTAAACCTGGATGCCGTCCAGTATCCTCTCCAGGCCGAAGTCGAAGTCGTTGCCTACCGTATTCTCAACTTCGTTCTCTCCGGTATAAACCCCGGATTCAACAACCGGGTGCAAATCGGGGTACGCATCCGCCGTAACGAGCTGCTTCAAAGCTCCCGTATAGCTGAGACCGCTGAATGCCTCCGGTGTCTTACCCGCCCGAACCGCGAGAATCATATCACGCTGAATGAGACCGACGCTTCTAGCGTAGCTACTCACTAGTAGCACGAACGACATTTTCTCGTAATCGTTGAACGGCATATTTCGAAGCGATCGCAACGCCCAGTCAACGATTTGCAGATGATTGGGCGTCATCGGCACACCAGAGACAGGTATATCACCGAACCAAGGGTGCGCACAGAATACCGATGCCGTTACCCGAACAAAGTCCCTTAAGCCTTCCCGCCAGTCTTCATCCTCCGATATCGGCGGTACGTCATAGGCGCAGACGGCTTCCTGCATGAGCAGTATCAGGTCCTCTTTGCTTTGGATATATCTGTACAACGACATCGCGGAGTAACCGAGCGATTGTGCAACACGGTTCATTGAAACGGCGGATAGCCCATCCTTGTCGGCGATTGCGATCGCTGCATCGACGATCATCTTGATGCTCAGCTCGCCTTTCGGTCCGCGCTTCTGCTGCTTTACGTACCCCCAACTTATAGCCAAGGCACTCGGCAAGCTTTGGAGTACATCATCGATATCTGCGTTCGCAGCTGCATCTGAATCTGAATCAAAATTCTCCTTTTGCGTCACATCTGTATTTCTTTCTTTCCGCATATTTCAGATCCTCCGGTATTATGCTCTTCAAGCACCGAAATTGTATATCACATAAACAGTATATCACAATTTGACACTTTCCAATAATAGAACCCGGCTAGATCCTTTTCACCCCGCTTACTCTAAAATCCGCTCAATCCGTAAGATCCAATCCTCCTGATCCGGTGTGAACGCCCGCCACATCATGCCGCTGCCATAGCCGTGGTATTCACCTGTTGCCGGGCTCCACTCGCCTGTCCTCGGGTTCATCCACTGGCCCGCATATTGCCCGCCGCCACGCTTCTCCCCAAGAATCATGACCATAACCGGCATAGCTGTCCGTCCGCCTGTGCAGTAGACAATATATTGCTTCTGCAGAATAGCCGCGCAGTATACATTGCTCTCGACAGTCGTGCTCACCCATTCCGGATGCGGCTCAAGATGCCGCCAATCGACCGACTCCATAAGTGACCGAACATGCAGCATTTGACCGGAGCCAGGCAGGTTCAGATCATGCGTCCATACATCTGGACGGAAGAAATCCGTCCACTTCTCCTGTTGCTCATCATTATACAACGACCAGATGCCATGTGCGCCGTAGGTCTGTCCAATGCAGCCCTGCAGCAGCGGCACATAGGTTGCGAACCGAATCGACTTATCGTGAATTCGACCATCCTCCAGCACACAATTCGGATGGTTCTCATACCAGGATTCGCTCATGATAGCAGGCTTCGGCGGTTCCATACGATAGTCGATAAGAGGGAGCTCCGCCATGAAGTTCTTGAACGCGAGCACATGCCCGACTTGGATCAAGTTAAAATCATACCATTCCTCTGTGTGGTAGTGGCGGCTTGCGCTATGCGGTGCGATCGAATGAACGGAGGTCGGATGACCGTACGGATCATATCGGTGAAACTCCTGGCCCAGCTCACGCCATCCTTCAACGTTGTCCGTGAACAAATATTCGCCCGTCGGCGACCACATGACATTATAGGCCGCATAACGCGCAATGATATAACGAAGATAATGCTTGGCGCCTTCTACCTTTATGCCTTGCAGATCCTGTCCCCACATTGCCATCAGACAAGGTACGAAGCCTTGCTCCAGCATCCGTTGAATACGCAAATCCAAGAAATTGAAGTAAGAAGGATTAATGCGGGAATACCGCTCTAAATAAGGAGCTCCGCCCTCGTTGAGGAAGTATTCCGGGTCATATTTCACATAACTCGCCGTTTCCTCGCCATGTTCATCTGCCGTCGGATGACCGACTACCATCTGAATAACGTTGAACCCTTTGCGCTTGCGGTCATCCAAGTAAGTAGGCAGCGTCGTCTCCAGATCACAGCGCAGCGTATGTGCGGACCATAGCGTGTCTCCCATCCAATAAAATGGCGTTCCATCCGCATATTCAAAGAAGCGGCCGGATTCATGAACACGAATGAATCCCCTTCGATTCGGATTTGCGAGCAGCTCCCCTGGCTGCCAAGCGGCGGCCGTGACTGTACCTTGCCGACCGTGTAGCCCGCTGTCTGTCGCCTCCGAACATTGCGTTATGTATGTCCAATCGCCTGCAGCACTCGGCGTGAATCGAACTTTCCACTGATGGTCCCCAGCCCAATAACCAGGAATCAGAAGCTCCTGCCCATTGGAGCCTGTAAACCGAGCATGAAGCTCTACATCCATGAACGGATTCTCGTAGCTCCTCGCCGCCTCGAAAGTAAGCTCTACGCATGACCACAACTTCGCTGCTATCTTATCACCCATGCTTCTTCACCATCCCGAGTGGAAATAGTTAGTCCGCTTTCAGCTCTACAATCGCCTTAATGACCTTGCTATCCGGCATTAACCATTGATCGAACGCTTCTATCATTCCGTCAAATGAAGAACGATGTGTAATGTATTTATCGATAGCGACTTCCGTATGACGCAGAACATCTAGTACATGATTGAAATCTTCCCTTGTCGCATTTCGGCTGCCCATCAGCGTTAATTCCCGTTTGTGGAATTCAGGATCGGAGAAGGTAATCTCTCCTTTGACAAGTCCGACGAATATGAGCGTCCCGCCATGCGCCGCCAGTTCAAATGATCTGTTCATCGAACCGGCATTTCCAGTCGCGTCGAACACAGCAATAGGAAACTCACCTTCAGTCAGTTCTGAGAGCCGCTGCTTCACGTCCGTCTCCAAGGCGTTAACGGTATGATCTACCTTCGCCCAATCTTTGCAGAACGCCAGCCGTTCTCCGTTCATATCCATCGCAATTACGCTTGCTCCCGCATCTTTCGCAAAGAGCATCACTCCAAGACCAATTGGCCCGGAGCCTATGACGAGAACCCTGTCACCAGCACCAATTCCCGCTCTACGCACAGCATGAGCGCCGATTGCGAGAGGCTCTACAATCGCCGCTTCATCCAGAGACAGACCATCGGTACGAAGCAAGTGAGTGATTGGCATCGAGATCCTCTCGCGCATCCCTCCATCAACATGCACACCAAGCACCTGCATATCTGTGCAGCAGTTCGTCTTCCCTCTACGACATGCTACGCAATGACCGCAATGCAAATACGGAATAATGGACACTTGATCACCGGTATGAAGCGAGCCTTCATTATCGCCAATTTGTTCGATGATACCCGACAGCTCATGCCCTAATATGCGTGGATAGTGAAAAAATGGCTGATTCCCTCTGAAAGCATGGTAGTCGGTACCGCAGATGCCAACCCGCCGAATACTTACAATCGCGTGACCGTCCAGCAGCTCTGGCTCCGGCAAATCATCCGTCATCCGAAACCGTTCAATTTCGTCGCAAACAATCCCTTTCATCGTAACGCCTCCTCGTTATGCATCGACATTCCCGCTATAGCTCTGCTGCCTACCTTCTCTCTTATTCTACTCTTGTAAAGGCATATTAAAATATAAGAAAATCGCATTTTCATTCCGAATTTTGATATAGGTATCGCTATCATTTCAACAAAAAAAGTGCAATGCCTTTGAGAAAGGCCATCGCACTTGTGCGTTATTATTGATATCAAGGGCACTCCTTCTAAATAGAAACCGTATACGGTATCCGGTTCTTGAACTGAACGATCTCCCGGATCTTATAGAACTTCAATAACTCGATTGCCTGTTCGAAGCCTCTCTCGTAATGCTCTAATCGATGTGCGTCGGATCCGAGCGAAAACAGCTTGCCGCCCAAATCGATGTACATGCGGAGTAAATAAGAGTGCGGATGTATCCAGCCTTGACGGAACAGTCCAGTCGTGTTGAGCTCCAATGTCTTTTCTTTGCGGATAATAACTTTCAATAGATCATATAGGATGTCATTTACTCGTTTGTAATCAGATTCGTTAATAACCCGTTTGGAATAACGGACGAAGTAATCAAGGTGGGCAACGACGTCATAATTGTCCATATCACTCACAGAATGGAATACATGCATGAAATAGTCAGTGAATACGCGATCAAGCGGCTGGCCTTGGAACTTATCTTCCGCAAAATCAAGAACACCATTATTATGAACGGAGAGCAGAACAAGGTCGAATGAATACTGCTGCAGATAAGCATTGATTTCGTTATGATAGTCTCGGCGATATCCGACTTCTATTCCTTTTCGAATATCGATCTCGTACTTGCTGAGTAATACGTCAACTTCTCGCTCATACGCAGGCATGTCAATCAAGACATCCTTCTTGAAATACTTGCAATCATAATCAAAATGATCTGTCGTCACAACGAATGATTTCCCAAGCGAATGCGCGAGACGGACGATATTCTCTAATGGTTCGGTCGAATCAGGAGAATAACTCGTATGAACATGTTGGTCGACAATAGCTGGCGATCTATTCATGGATGTATGAATCCTTCCTGATAATAAAATGAGTGACGCCATCATTATGCTTTAATCCACTGAACCTTCCCATTCTCCAATGGTTTCTTCCAGTCGGTTGGCGGATTGCTGTCGCAAATAATATAATCTACATCATTAAATTCCGTGTATTTGAATAAGGATTTGGCTTCGATTTTCGTGTGATCGATAACGAGATAGACTTCGCGAGAACGATTAATCAAACGCTTCAAGAAGTTACCCTCTTCGATATTGTACGTTGTGATGCCATTGACAATTGAATAGCCGCTCGCACCGATGAATACTTTGTCGATGTATAATCTATCCAGCATATCAAGCATCATGCTGCCTGTTGCAAACATTTGATCCGTATCGATTTCGCCGCCAAGGAAGATGATTTTCTCGCTGAAAACACCCGCTTTCTTCCTCTCGATCAATTGATTAAGAATCGATACACAGCTGACAATAATGGTTAGATTATGTTTGTTCTGCACATGTTTTGCGATTTGAAGTGTTGTTGTTCCAACGCCGAATGCGATTACATCATTATCTTGTATACAGTCGACTGCTTTCTTGCCAACTTGTATCTTCTCTTCGATGTTGATGTCATGCCTTTGGTTGAAAGGGGCCTCATATAATCTGAAGTTGGGTTTAATTGCACCCCCGTGCACGATGAGGAGTTTGTTATCCTGACTGAGCAACTCCAGGTCTCTACGGATTGTTACTTTAGATACTTCAAGCTGTTCAGCAAGCCCATTGACCATTACTCTGCCATTTGCATTTAATTCAGCCAATATCAGGCTCATCCGCTCAACTTGCAGCATACTGTTTCTCCACCTTTATCTCCTTCTAGAAAAAAAAAGCCGGGAAACGATGTAGAAGCTTCATTTTCCGGCTTGGTCGGAACTATTAATCCAAGTAAATTGGATTTGTAAAAGCTGTTTTTCCGAATTTATCAATGGCTTCAATTCGAATGTATTTCTCCGTACCTTGAAGCTTCTTTCTTAATTGCGTCACGTTCTCGCCGATCTCGATTTGATATTGACGGCCATCGCCGTTCATATAAATCCGCTCAACTGGCGAACATTCGAAGATTACTTCATCTTCGACGATTCGGAAATCGTAAATTTCAGGACCTGTCGAGGAATAAAAGCTGCCTTTCAGCATCGCATCGATTATCGAATTTCGGGACAGCTCCTTCGCCTTGACCACTACCCAGCCTCCAAACGAGTCGTTCTTAGGTGAATCCAGCGGTTGACGGTTGTGGTTATCGTCGGTAGCCAATCCATACAAGCGCATACCCTTGCGGAGCAAGGTGTCCCACATAATGCGGGAATTACCCATATTCTCCTGCCACTCGGAACAGTGATTGTAGATCTCGAGTGCAAAAAGGTTATTTAGCGCGTACACATCTTCCCACTCAACAGTCGACCAATGAGGATGGTTGAACATGACGAGATTTCCTCTTGAAATCATGTCATCAATGAAGGCTTGCGCTGTCGAATAACCTTCCCAGGCGTCCCATATGATCGGCTGCATATGCTTTAGCGGTTCTAAAGTCGCATTCTGTATATGCTCGTCGGTTCCTAGAATAACATGGAGATGGTAGATGCGATAGTCTCCTTGCGGCATTAGAATACTTACTTCACTAGAAGGAAGTGTAATAAAATCCGCTTCATTCGACGACTCGAAATTAGTGAAGAAATCGTGCTCGGAATGCGATAAGAAATGATAGCCCTTTTCTTTATACGCATCCTGCAGCTGTTCAACTGTTAATGCCCCATCCGAAAGCGTCGAGTGACAGTGGAAATTCCCTTTATAAAAGCTGCCTTCGGCAATAAAGCCATTCACCGTTTTCACGACTCTAGGAGCCTCCTTATTTGTTATCGTCCATAATTTTTTGCGCTTTTACATCAGCTGTATGAATGATAGCTTTAGCATCTGATTTTGTGTCAACCATTGCACCATTCAAGTCATCAACGATTGAAGTGTACATGGCGCGCCAGTTCTTTTGCCAAGGGCGCTTGTGAGCAAATTGCAGTTGATCGATCGCTACTTTAAATTGCGGGTGTTCAGCAAACAGATCTTTCACTTCTTTTGTTTCGAGCGAAGATTTCGTTGTAGCGAAGTAACCGGATGTTTTGTAGAAGTTAACTACGAATTCATCAGAAGCCAAGTATTCTAAGAACTTTCCTGCTGCTTTCTTCTGCTCTTCAGTAGCGCTATCCAAGATGATCATATTAGCTCCGCCAGTTACGATCGAGTTTTTCTCGCCAGCTGGTTGGTAAGCGACTTGAACCTTAAATTTAGATTGATCTTTCAGCAAAGGACCCATTGAGCCAACGGAATCAAGGATCATGCCGACTTTACCATCGACAAAGTTTTGTTTAACGATATCGGACACGTTACCTTGTGAGCTATAAGGATTCAACATCACTTTTTCGTTAGACATTTTTTGCCACAGTTCAACGATTTTGCTGCCTTTATCGTTATCGAAAGCTGCTTCTGAGCCATCTTCGTTTACAACTTCGCCGCCGTAGGAATAAAGAGCTGATTCCCAGAACCAAGCATCCGAATCCCAATGGCCTGAAAATCCGTAAATACCTTGATCTGGCTTCGCCATTTTCTTAGCGAATTCATAAAGCTCGTCCCAAGTTTTAGGCCCTTCTTTAGACAATCCAGCTTTAGCCAACAAATCAGCGTTCAAGTAAAGGATCGGTGTGCTTCGGTTCAGTGGAGCTGCTTTGAATACACCATCAACAATGCTGGAAACGGTCAAGCCGTCAATATAGTTGTCAATCGTTGCTTTGGATACGTATTTGCTCAAATCAGCTGCAACCGGACTGTATCGAGCAATAAATGATTCTTCGATTTGAGCGATTACTGGAGGTTTCTTAGCAACTAAAGCAGCCTCGAGCTTCTCGGCAACACCATCGTATCCGCCTTGGCCGGAAACAACGATTTCGGTATCAAGATTTTCGCTATTGAATTTTGCAGCAGCGTCTGCCAACAATTTACCGTTGCCATTCCCTGGATCCCAGATCGACCAGAAATCTACGACAACTTTCTCTTGCTTGCTCGTTTCGTTCGCTGCAGTATCGTTCGCCTTCGGAGTTCCATTCTCATTCGTTTCTGCATTACCGCAACCTGCCAGTAATCCGACAGTCATAGCACCTGCAATTGCTAAAGTTGATAATTTCTTTACAGTTGGTTTCATTAGGAAATCTCCTCCGTCATTTTATGACTCTTTTTCTCCTACCCTATACCCACCGATAACTTGAACTTTATCACTTGCAACGTTCCTCTCCAGCAACCACCTCCTTCAAGTAATTTCTGCTCCTATTTAATGCCGCCATATACGAATGCATTTTTGATAAACCGGTTGGCGAACAAATAAAGGAGCAGTACCGGCGCCATTAACAAAACATTGCCTGCCATTGAGATATTCCATTCATTGATTCCGTCTCCAACATCCAACAAGCTTTTCACGGCAATCGGCAGTGTTCTTACATTCTCAGAGTTGGTCAGAATTAAGGTCCAGAAATAATCATTCCATTTTCCGATAATCGCTAAGAGCATTAGCGTAAGAATGAACGGTTTGGTAATTGGAAGCATAATTCTAACCATGAGCTGCAGCTCTGTCGCTTGATCCAGCTTCGCCGCATCAAGCAGCTCGTCCGGTATTTGCTTGAACGCCTCCGTCATAAAGAAGATCGCGAAGGATGAGTAGATGAAAGGAATAATTTGCGCCGCATACGTATCAAGCCAGCCAAAATCGCTGAGCAATACATAAATAGGTACGAATGTAACTTGAGCCGGAAGCATTAAATCGACGAGTACTAATGCGAAGAAGAACCCCGATAAAGCAAATTTCTTCTTAGCGAACGCATACGATGCAGGCACACAAACAAGCAGCTGTCCGATTGCCGTTAGTAATGTAATAATGACCGAATTGGTACCATAGTGAACAAATTTGACCTTCACCCATGCTTCCGCATAATTTTCAAAATGTAAAGATTTCGGAAACATCGCAGGCGGAAAATGGATCGCTTCGAAAAACGATTTCAACGACGTACTGATCATCCAATAGAATGGAAAGATAAATGTAATTATTAGCACTGCGAGCAGCAGGTAACGTAGTAGATGAATAACCAGTTTCATGGCTAGTTGTGTTCCTCCCTTCTATTGATAGTGAACTTTCCGAGAGAAAAACTTGAAATTAATGATAGAGATGATGCCAATCATAATAAGAAATAAGATGGAGGCCGCCATCGCCCTGCCGAGCTGGAATTTCAAAAATCCAACTTGATAAATCCAGTGAACGAGCACATTGGAGGACCCCTGTGGCCCGCCTTTGGTCATTAAATTAACGACATCGAACGAAGTGAAAGCACCTATTGTGGATGTAATGAGCAGAAAGAACAATGTCGGCGACAGTAACGGAATCGTAATCCGAAACAATGTACTCAGCCTGCTTGATCGATCCAGCTTTGCAGCTTCGTATATATAGACCGGAATGCTTTGCAGGCCTGCGATTACGATCATCGCGTTGAATCCCAAGCCTTTCCATATGGATACAATGATGACCGATAACAATGAAGTTTTCGGACTCAACATCCACAGCTGAGGCTTCAAGCCTATGAATTTCAAAGCATAATTGATCATGCCCATCTGTGGATCAAAGAGCCACATCCACATAATCGAAACCGACACGAACGAAACAATTTGCGGTGTGAAAATGACGCTTTGAACGAAATTATTCAACACGGAGCTGTTCTTCAGCAAAATGCCGATTAACAAAGCGAATATTAAGCCAAAGATTACCGTAAAAACGGTGTAAAGAAATGTATTCTTCATCACTTGCAGCCACTCAGGATCAGTGAAGACGGACACGTAATTATCAAATCCGACGAATGACTTCTCGCCTGTGACTACATCCCATTTCAGAAAGCTGACTTTCAGTGCGAACAGAGCCGGATACAAGGAAAATAGAGAAACCAGTATAATCGCCGGTGCAATGAGCACATAAGGGTTTTTCAACAGCTTGTTCGCAACTAGGGAAAACATGGATACGAGTATATTGCGAGAGCTTACGGACTTCTTATATTGCCGTTTCTGCGGTAGGATGTTCTCTTGCAACGCGCACGCCCTCTTTCAATAAAATGGTTTGTGATAATTGCTTGATTTGATGTGGCTCACGGATACGGTTGTCGTTCATATCAAAGAAATACAAGTCTTCTTCCATCACATACACGCTAACGTTTTGCCCGAAATCTAGCTCTTCCTCGGACTTTACAATCATGTTGCCTAGGTTGGTTTTCACATGATTTAGACATTCCAATCCGAGCGTTTCACTTGTCACGATTTCACCTGTAACTGAGATACCTTGAAATTGTTCCTTCATCGTAAACTTGGCCTTCTGAGGTCTGAAACCCATTTGGCAAGCCGTTCCAAGCTTAACGATATTCATTCCTGGATCGCCAATAAAGGTTGCAACGAATATGTTGTCAGGATCGTTGTAAACTTGCTTAGGCGTACCTACTTGCATAACCTTACCTTCATTGAAGATTACAATGTCAGTCGCCATCGTCATGGCTTCGATTTGGTCATGCGTTACGAAAACGAATGTCGATTGTAGCGTTTGATGGAGCTGAATCAATTCACTTCGCATTTGATTACGCAGCTTCGCGTCTAGATTAGATAATGGCTCGTCCATCAAAAATACGCCCGGCTCTTTAGAAATGGCTCTTGCGAGCGCGATTCTTTGGCGTTGTCCTCCGGAAAGCATGGAAGGTTTAGCATTGGTATATTGTGCCAAGCCAACTAGATGGATGACCTTCTTCAGTCGCTCTATGATACTGGCTTTTGGCATGCCTTGATTTTTCAAACCGAACTCAATATTTCCTTTAACTGACATATGCGGGTAGATCGCATAGTTCTGAAAAACCATCGCGACATCGCGCTCACCTGGATCAAGCTTCGTAACGTTTGTGTTTCCGATTTGTATGGTTCCTTCGGTAACTTCCTCTAAACCAGCGATCATTCGAAGCGCAGTCGTTTTTCCGCAGCCCGATGGACCGACAAGTACGGTAAACGAGCGATCTCTTATTTCCAAGTTCAAACCTTCGATGACTGTTTTTCCATTCGAGTACGTTTTATGCACATTCGCGAATTGTATGGCAGACATAAATGTTCTCCTCCTATTTCAATGAAGTAAGCAACGATGTGTTTCCCTCACTTGTCCAAGAATACACGGCGAACGTAAACGAAGGATCAATTACGCATGTTTGTTTTGTTAATTTAACTTTTTTGTTCCTTTTTGTTCTTTTCATGTATGTTAAACAACAAAGCACCCATTTTTAGCCAAGTTGGCCGCGAATGGGTGCTCGATATAAAACGACTATAATTTAGGCTTCCTGAAATGAGAGACAGTCTTCCGGCCATTCAGGCATGGGTACAAAACGGTAGTCAAGCGCTATCTGTCTGATCGCGGTATTCGCATGTTTGCTCATCAGCACACGGTTTTCTTTATTAAGAAAGTCTCGCGTATCTGCTTCTTTGGAGAAATTCATATAATCTGAGAGTTGTCCCGAGAACGGTTGTAATGGATCATGTTCCGGTAGAGGTACCCCTCTCACTCTTCCCCTTAAGGCATCGGAAAACATACTGGTCAACGAATCAAGTCCTGTATTCGTAATAAGAATGCCATTAACCAGTCGTGATACCGTAACATCACGGATGCCCCCAGTCAGGAACGCGCCATGAATCCCCCACTGTATATAAACCTGAGGCCGGTTTTGTTGCGCCTTCGCTTCTTCCAGCGCTTCATGGGAGCTAACCATATTTTCATGGAAATAGGTTTTAATTTCAGACAATTCCTTTGTCTCGGGATGATAACTGACCCAGATTAACTGATGATCAGCTTCATTACGTTCCATTTCCCTATCCCAAAACAGATGATAGGCGATGAGCGGCTGCTCTGGATGAAATACAGCTACGCAATCTCTTAAGGTAAACGGCTCACTCTCCGCTAGATGGAGCTCAGGTGCTAGCAGACGCGCCAGCTCTTCCATTTCCGTTGAAACCAGATTATACACTGGGCCTGTCTCTATAGGAGAAGAGTCATAATAGCTTCTATACTTAGTAAGCCACCATTCAGTAGCTGAAGCATCTTCTAATGCTACGGAAGCAGCTTGCATATTCCGGTCTTTCTCCGGAACATGGATTGGCTGCTCGCGCTCCACAATATTCCCTTCCAGACGAATCCATGTCTCGAAATCCCTCACACCTTCACGAAGCTGAACGATTCTGGCCCCCCGTGCAAACCCAGCCATGCCGTAGGCGTTATATCCAGACCCCCGCCCATAACAAAGGCGGATGCCATACCAATCACCATAAAAATCATTAATATGGTCATGTCCGGCGAACGTTCCCAGCATATCCTTCTGTTCCAGCATAGCAGCACCGAACCCTGAATTTATGAGCGGAGGCATAAAATCCTCATATTTAACCCCGCAGCAAATTTCTTCGTCCCAAACCTGCTTATATTCAGGGATTGGAATGTGAAAGAACGCCAAGGAAGGGAGCGGTTCCCCGTAATCGGCTGCATATCTGTTAGAGTTTTGCATATACCAGCTGATTTGACTTGGACGAATCCAATCATAGCCCCCCACCGAAGCAGGCGCATTGCTTCCGGAATCTAGAAAATACAAGGCAAAGGCAGTCTCGCCGTCCGATCCAAGAACGGGCAGAACGAAATTGCCGACACCGAAGATTTCTTCCGGGCCCGGTTCGGAGAGGCAATAGTCGCATTCCATTTGCAGTTCCATAAGCTCCTCGCGAGTAACCCCTTTCTCCGTGTCGTGATTGCCGTACACCGCCGCCCAAGGAATTTGAGCTGATTCCACGCAGGAGACCGCCTCAAGAAATGAACGCTTCGGATCCTCGCTATAGTTCGCATAGACAATATCGCCCGTAAAGACGACAAGATCCGGCTTCTCTTCTTGCAGAACTTCCTGCATCAATGCATGGGTGCGCATATCGAGCAGAGCACCGCTTGACCAATGAAGATCCGTAAATTGAACGATTTTAAACGTACCGTCATTCCTGAAGCTCAAACTTTTCTTCTGTGTCATTAATACTCTTCCTCTCCTTCTCCTGGTATGTATAGTCTATTATCTTCTTATAAAACAGAATAGTTTAGTATTCGTAAATACCAATCTCATGCTGCCGCAAAACCATCTCCTTCATAAGGGAAAGCGAAAAAAACCAGTCAGATCATGGTTTGATCTAACTGGTCTCATGTGAGTGTAGTTTTTGTCGCTTTCTTCGTTTATTTATACGCCCGCATCGCTTTTCCAATCTCACGAAGCGTCGGCTTCTTGCCATACATGAGCACGCCAGCGCGGTAAATCTTCGCGGACAGCCAGCCGGCTCCAAGAATCGTCGCGAGCAAAATACCAATCGACAGCCATACCTGCCATAGAGGCGGATCGCTCAGTCCGAGCCGACAAACCATCGCATACGGCGAGAAGAACGGGATGAACGACGACACTTTCACAAGCGTCGAGCCCGGATTGTTAATGCCGCCGAGAATACAGATGTAGAAGCCTGCGAGCGACAGCATTGTTATTGGCAGCACCGCTTGACCGAGGTCTTCCGTCCGGCTGACGATAGAGCCGATTGCAGCGAACAGTGTCGCGTATAGATAGTAGCCTGTTAAGAAGAACAGGAGCGCATAAAGGACGAGAACGGGATCTATGTCGCTGAGCGTAATGCCGAGGCTGCTCAGCTTATCTTTATTTTGCGGCATCGACATGTTGCCGATGATCACGAGAACGTAGATCGCCAGCTGCAGCAGGACGACAAGGAACATGCCGAATATTTTGCCGAACATCGCCTTCAGGGGCGCGACGCTCGTAATGAGAATCTCCATGACGCGGGAGCTTTTCTCCGCTGTAATCTCGCTCGCAATCATTTGACCGCTGATCATAATGGCCATGAAGAGCAAGATAATAATGACGTACACCGTCAGCATATCCATTCCCTGCTCGTCCTCCGTCTTGCCTTGGCCGATTGAGCCAGCGCCGCCAGACGTTGAGATTTGCACCGTATCGAACTGAATCGTCGATTGGAGAAGCTTCTTCAACTCATCGCTGAGACCTCCGCCGTTCAGAACCGCCTCCTGCTTCACCACTTGAAGCGCGATCTTCAGTGACTGTGACACCTTGCTCTCCATCAGACTCTCCGATTTATACGTGACCGTCGGGAATCCTTCTTTGTTCGGTGTGAAAGTGATGTAGCCATCGATTGTGCCATCGGCTACTGCTTGTTTGAGCGCAGCCTCATTGTCTTGATCTTCGTTACTTGCAGGCTTTGTGGAGACAATCTCAAGCTCAGGCTTCGGCTGCTGCTTGTAATATTCAGTGAGCAATGAGCCGATGTGACTAGCTGTGAACAGCTGCGATCCAAGCTGATCTTCTCTGGTCTCCATGTAGCCGACCGCTGTTGGCTTACCTTCACCGCTAAACTGGGAGATGATATACGGCAAGTTGATGCCGATACTCATAATAACCGCAATAATAAGAGTCGTGACGATAAAAGCTTTCGTTCTCAGCTTGTTGCGCGCCGTAAATCCAACGACCGTCCAGAAGCTGCTATTCATGGTTCTCACCTACCGTCTTAATGAAAATTTCATTGAGCGTCGGTTCCATAATTTCAAAGCGTGTCACATTCGTTTGACTCAGTGCCAGCTCCACCACTGGCCGTCCCGCTGCTTCATTGCTGATGAGTAGCTCGTAGCCGTACTCATGACGAGTCACATTCATGACCCCCCCAATATCGGCGAGTCCTGTTACATCACCATCAGTAGCTAGGATGATTCGCTCACGCGGAAACTGCTTCTTGATTGCTTTGAGATTACCCTGCAGGACAGGATTGGACCTATGTAAAATCGTAATGTTGCGGCAAAGCTCCTCGACATGCTCCATCCGGTGCGTCGAGAACAGAATGCTCGTGCCGCTATCGCGAAGCTCTTTCACCGTTGACTTGAGCAGCTCCACATTGACCGGATCAAGTCCGCTGAACGCTTCGTCCATGATGACGATGCCCGGATTATGGATGACGGATGCGATGAATTGGATTTTCTGCTGATTGCCTTTGGAAAGCTCTTCAACCTTCTTGCCGTAATATTCTGGCACGCCGAATCGATCAAGCCAGCGTTTCAAGTTCTGGTCCGCGTCCCGCTTGGACATGCCGCGCAGCTGCGCCAGATATATAATTTGGTCGCTTACAATAATCTTCGGGTACAGCCCCCGCTCCTCTGGCAAGTAGCCGAGTCCACGCAGCTGTTCTTTGCTATAGGCCTTGCCGTTATAACGGATTTTGCCGGAATCGGGATAAATGAGCCCGAGCACCATCCGCATCGTCGTCGTCTTCCCGGCCCCGTTCGCACCAAGCAGTCCGTAAATTTCTCCTGGCTCTACATCGAAGCTGATCCCATTCACAGCCGTCTTCTCGCCATATTGCTTGAAAACTTGTTCGAGCGATAATGCATTCATTCCCTGCAAAACTCCCCTCACAAACGTGATATGTACAGTATAAGCAAGAGGGGGATTGAAAGTAAACCATTGGAAGAAAGACAGTGGAGGTCGTGCCCTGCGGGCGGTACGGGTCTACGCTCGCTGTTGTAGTTTGGATTCCCTTGATTATATAAACCATTTAGATGTTGGAATCCAACTACAAAGGCGACCGCTAACGCTGCTCCGCCTCCGCACCGCCCTTCGGGCACTCCTCCACTGGGGAGGAGCAGTAATAAGACCGCCGATTTTTATGCCCGGCGGTCTGGGAATTTTTAATTGAGCTTAGAGAGCATATTTGCTCTCTAAGCGGATTGAAATCTACTTTTCGAGCGGTTTCACTCGCGAGTGAGTGTATTGCCTCTCTCAACTCGCCGTACTGCCTCTTTCGCATACTGAGAGATCGTATTTGCTCTCTCACTCTCTCAAACCTCCGAGTTACTTGGGCTGCGGCGCTGAGAGATCATATATGCTCTCTCACCCAACTTTTAGCGCGATTCTGATGCTGAGATATCGTATTTGATCTCTCAGCTTTTTCTAACCTCCATGGTACTTGGGCTGCGGCGCTGAGAGATCATATATGCTCTCTCACCCAACTTTTAGCGCGATTCTGATGCTGAGATATCGTATTTGATCTCTCAGCTCTCTCTAACCTCCATGTTACTTGGGCTGCGGCGCTGAGAGATCATATATGCTCTCTCACCCAACTTTTAGCGCGATTCTGATGCTGAGATATCGTATTTGATCTCTCAGCTCTCTCTAAACCTCCATGGTACTTGGGCTGCGGCGCTGAGAGATCATATATGCTCTCTCACCCAACTTTTAGCGCGATTCTGATGCCGAGAGATCGTATTTGATCTCTCAGCTACAGAACTTTGGTTAGTTTCGTGGACTGCGGCGGTTCGCATGAAATACGAACGATGCATTCTCCTCACTTTTGACTTGCAACGCGGCTGCACGATTGGCATTTGCAATTAGCAGGATGTCCGCTACCTGGCGGACAAATATCAGTGTTACGTTTATTGACAATATTCATAATCCGTTCCTGCTCCCGCATATCAGAGGCAATATCGTAATAAATATCGCTAAGCGGCGGAGGGGACGCTTCATCTTCATACATGCCAGGAAATATGCTAAGCTGCTGCTCGCCGGCCGATCGGCGTATTGGTCTCATCTTCCGCGTTTCCCACTTCAAAATCACACGCAGCAGCAAAGCAGATCCGAGCATCAAGAGCCCCGACCTCCAAGACGGAGTAAAGCCGATTACAAGGCATGCGAACGCAATCGCCGGATAAATAAACACTACCGTAAACGTCGCAATAAGCAGCCTGATCAGCCACGAAACGAGCGATCTCCCCATGCGGCTGCACCTCTTTCGCCTGTTGTTACTCATATTTATGCGGCGACGGGTTATCCCTATTTTGACAACGATGCAAAAAAAGACGACCAAGCGCTTGATCACCAAGCGCGAAGCCGCCTTCTATCACTACACTATTCCTTACAAATCCGCTCATGTAGAAAATCAACCAAATGAACGGCCTCCATCTGCCCGCTCATCCCATGCTTCTCAATACCAAGCTTCATCTGCAGCAAGCAGCCTGGGTTGCTCGTCAGCAAATAATGTGCGCCAGTCTGTTTCACATGGTCCATCTTATGATCGAGAATTTGACCCGCCATCTCTGGCTGAGTCAAGTTGTAGATACCCGCCGAGCCGCAGCAGCGGTCCGACTCGTAGAGCTCGACGAACTCCGCGTTCGCGACGCTCTTCATTAGCTTACGCGGCGCTTCGGAGGAGCGCATGACGTTGCGCAGATGGCAGGAATCCTGGTACGTGATGCGCACCGGATCCGCCGCTGCGAAGCCTACTCCGCTGCAACCGCCACCGCAGCCAGTGGCAGTATCACTTGCCGCGGCAGATGCCACCGCCGTACCGCCACTGGCGTTCGCCGCTCCCGAAGCCCCGCGGCTGCCAAAGCCCGGCGCAGCGCCACCACCTGCACCCACCGCGGCAGAAGCCGAAGCCCCGCCGCCGCAGCTCGGTGCGGTTCCCTGCACCTTGCTCGCAGCAACCGCAGCTGCAGCCGCCGATTGCAAGCGGCCGTGCTCCACAAGCAGCTTGCTCACATCGAGCGTCCGCTTCGCGAACCACTTCGCATCGCTGGCATACTGCGGATCATCATGCAGCAGATGATCATACTCCACAAGCAGCGCCCCACAGCCGCCAGCGTTCGAGGCGATCCAATCAACGCCTGCCGCTTTGAACGCGGCAATGTTGCTCTTCGCCAGCTCGCGAGCGCCGTCCTGCTCGCCGCTATGCGCATGCAAAGCGCCGCAGCAGTTCTGCGACTCGGGAATAACGACGTCGAAGCCCGCTGCATTCAGCAGCTCCACCGTATGCTTATTCGTCTCTGTGAACAGCACATCCATAATGCAGCCGCGGAACAAGCCGACCGTGCCGACTCGCTCTCCCTTCGCGGGATGAACGGAACCGATCTGTTCGATGACGCCGCGGTACGATGCATCCGGCAAGATTCGCTCCATCTGTTCCATATGCTTCGGAAACAACTTCATCATGCCGCTTCCGCGCACAAGCCCGCGAAGGCCGGACTTCTGATACACCTGCAGCGCACCGCCAAGCAGACGCATTCTCCCTTGGTGCGGGAATATGCCTTCAAACGCGGTCTTCCGCGCCAGCTTCACCCACCAACGGTGGCTCTGCGTATGCTGCTCCACCGAATCCCGTGCCTGTTCCAGCAGCTGCCCGTACTTCACATCCGCCGGGCACGCCGGTTCACAAGCACGACAGCCGAGACAATGGTTCATCTGCGTCTCGAACGCATAATCCGGGTCCATCAAGCCATCCGCAACAGCTTTCATGAGAGCGATCCGTCCGCGCGGAGACTCTGCTTCGATTCCCGTCTCGCGGAAGGTCGGACAAGCCGGCAGGCAGAAGCCGCAGCGCATACAGTTCGTCAGTTGATCATAGTTCAGCGTATTCTTCAGCGTTGTCGCCAGCTCGCTGCACGAACCGTCGCTGCCCTTGCTCCCCTTTGCCTCCAGCATCGACACGAGCAGATTAGGCATGGCCGAGCACCACCTTTTTGCGCGAGGATTTTGCGAACATTTTGCCCGGGTTCAGGATATTGTTCGGGTCAAAAGCCATCTTAATTCCCCGCATCACTTCAATCCCCGCCGGACCTACCTTCCACTCCAAGTACGGCGCCTTCACAAGTCCGACACCGTGCTCACCAGTAATCGTGCCTCCGAGTCGGATTGCCGCTTCAAAAATCTCCTCGAAAGCCTCTTCCACGCGATGAATTTCTTCCTTATCCCGCGCGTCCGTCGTCGCCGTCGGATGCAAATTACCATCGCCGGCATGGCCGAATGTACAGATCGTCACGTTGTGCCGCTCCGCAATCTCATTGATTGCGAGCACCATCTCGGCGATCTTCGAGCGAGGCACCGTTGCATCCTCGAGAATCGTCGTCGGCCGCAGCCGTGCCAGCGCCGTGAACGCGCTCCGCCGCGCGGTCATCAGCTTCAACGCCTCCGCCTCATCAGTCGCAATGGTGACACGCTCCGCATTTTCGCTTCGGCAAATGTCCGCAATACGTGCAATATCCCGCTCCACCATCTCCGGATCGCCGTCCTGTTCGATAAGCAGGATCGCGTCCATATCAAGCGGCAGCCCCAGCTTCGCAAAATCATCCACGACCCGAATCGTCGGATTATCCAGAAACTCAAGCGTTGCGGGAATGATGCGGTTCTCGATGATTTTGGAAACGGTCCGGGCTGCGCCGTACAGATCCTTATACATCGCAAGCATCGTCCTCTTCGTCTTCGGCGGCGGGATGAGCTTAAGAATAGCTTCAGTTACAACTGCGAGCGTTCCTTCCGAACCAACGAGCAGCTTCGTAAGATCGTAGCCGGCCACATCCTTCATCAGCTTCCCGCCGGTTCGGATAATTTCCCCATTCGCGAGAACAGCCTCCAGCCCGATGACGTAATCTTTTGTCGTGCCGTATTTCAGACCGCGCAAGCCGCCTGAGCATTCCGCAATGTTGCCGCCGATGGTCGATATCGCCATACTCCCTGGATCCGGTGGGTAAAATAGCCCCAGCCCTTCGACATGGGTGCTGAATTGCTTCGTATTGAGGCCGGGCTGAACGGTAGCTGTGAGATTTTCGAGATCGACCTCAAGAATCCGGTTCATCCGGTGCATCACCATGACAACGCCGCCCTCTACCGGAACCGTCCCCCCGCATAGGTTCGTGCCCGAACCTCGGCTAACGACCGGAATCCGGTGCTCATTAAGCAGCTTCAAGATCGCCGACACTTGCGCCGTATTTTCCGGGTAAATCACCCCGTCAGGCAACGATTGCAGCATTGGTGTACTGTCATAGGAATGCGTAATCAATGATTCCATGTCGTCTTTAAACCACTGGCTGCCGACAATTTCGCGCAGCTTCTGTTTTACCGAATCGACTAGCATGGTACGGTTTCCCCCTAGCGTTATATATAGATAATAGATCAGGTCATCTGATGACTTTGTTTTGGAAGTAGTATATCATAAGATGGAGAAACCGGATATGCGTATTTGTCTATTCGATAAAAGGTGCTGACCACCGTTATCCGAAGGAGGACTCCCCATGCAAGCAAGGCCGCTCAAAAGCTACGAATGGGTATCCCGCGAGCTCCACGATCGCATCACAGCAGGCGACCTGAAGCCAGGAGACAAGCTCCCTTCCGTTGTCGACCTCGCTACCGAATATAGTGTCGGACGCTCAACGATCCGCGAAGCATTAAGCGCGCTCAAAGCCCGGGGGCTGCTCGACATCCGTCAAGGCGGCGGCACTTTCGTCCTTGCACCCCCGGAATCACAAGACGAGTCCCCAGCACGAGAAGACTGGCTCGACCGCGCCGACTCGCTGCTTCAGCTGCTCGAAGTGCGCAAAGTGCTCGAGACTGGCTGCGCCGCCCTTGCCGCGAAGCATCGCAGCGCGGAGGACCTTGCTGCCATGCAAGAGACGCTCGCGCAGATGGAACAGTGGCAGGGCGATGAAGCGTTCGGCGAGCAGGCCGACGTGCAGCTGCACGAGCAGATCGCGCGCGCCACACGCAACCCGATGCTGATCGAGCTAATGAAGTCGCTCTCGCAGCGCCTTCATGAGAGCATGCGGGATACACGCTCGCTCTGGTTCTACGCCGAGCAGCAATCGGCGCGCAGATTGCTCGAGGAGCACAGCGGCATCATCGACGCGATCCGGCAGCAGGATCCCGTTGAAGCCGCAGCCCGTATGGATGCGCATCTCTCCAAAGTAGAACAAGTGCTGCGCGATAAGACAGGCACCAACTCTTAATCCGTCTATTTAGACGAAGAAGGACACCTTCCGCTAGGGAGGTGTCCTTTTCTTTCTCCATTTCCTTTTCCTTGTTCACATCCATACATCTACACGTCTACACTTCTACACGTCTTCCTCAATTTCCGGAACCCGCTTAATTCTCGGATCTGTAAAAATATCGAATTCATCGCGGCTCGTACTCGAGAACTCCGATACGACCGCACCTTTCTCCCCAGCTTGGAACCAGTGCAGAGTGCCTGGAGGAATCGTATATTGCTGTCCCGGCTTCAGCTCGATCTCGTGAAAGACGGTGTAGTACTCCTCGCTGCCCCTCGGAACCTGCGCTTGAATCGTGCCGTTACTCTCGCCTTCAACGTAGAGCCACACGACGCCGTACCGGCAGCGGAAAGTCTCCATCTTGCCCGGATCGTCGCCTACCGGCGGATGCAGATGCTCGGGACAGGTCTGGCCTGGGAACAAGACGAGATCCTTCGCACAGTAGCGGTCGGTATTAATGTAGGTCACAAGCTCAAGCCCTTGCTGCTGCAGATCGCCAAGCCCAAATTCCGCAACCTCAATATTGCTGCGCTCATCTGGTGTCAATGTAATGCCAACCTGATCGAACATCGCTGCCGTTCGCTTCTGCGCCGCACGCACTTCGCTTCTTCTCATCCCTTAACGCCTCCCATTAAAAATCATGCTCATCTGGACAATGCACCTTACTGACGGTACGAGTCTACGCTTGCCGTTGTATTTGGATTCCTTTCTGATTCTATAAGACACTTGGATGTTGGAGTCCAAATACAAATGCGATCGCTATCGCTGCTTCGACTTGACTTCGTTCCGCCCTTTAGGCACTCTTCCAGTCGGCTTCATAACCTTTAACAATCGCTTACCGCCGCTTACTCTGCTCTTTCGGCCCATACCATACGCCGTCAGCCGCACCGCTAGCTGCTCCGCCACCAGCTCCAACCGCACTACCTAAGCCGCTTCGCCAGCCCGGCAGCGCAAGCTTCACCTCCCGGCGTCGCCAGCCTGCCGCCATCCGCTGCTGCACCGCTTCCCAGGCGGGCACGCCGCTCGTTGCGTCCGTCTGCTCCACATTGCAGGCGCCGACTGCAACGGCGCCATTCAAGACCAACTCAGGCGCGAGCCCCTTCAAGAGGCCCGCGAGGAAGCCCGCGATCGTGCAGTCGCCCGCTCCGGTTGTGCCGAGGGCGACGACCTCGAAGCAAGGCACGAGCAGCTCACGGCCGACCCATTCGTCTAGCTGCTCCGGCGCAGCCGCTCCGATGGTGGCAAGCTTCGCTGCATCGTCTGTCGTCCGCAGGTACAGACCGTGCTCCCCAAGCTTGAGCACTACGATGCTGACGCCGAGATCGAGCAGCTCCTGCGACAGCTCGCGCAGCAATGGCCCTTCGGCGAACGGCAGCAGATCGTTCGTTCCATGCTGCGCAAGCAACGACTCGTATTGCTCCCGGCGCAGCATATACAGAATTTCCTCGAAGCTCGGAAGGAACACATCCACCTGCGGTAGCGCTTTCAATAATATGCTACGCCAATTCGCGCGTCCTGCCGGCGATTCCGGGTCCGGCTTAGCCAGATCGAGCGACACCGTAAGGCCGGCGCTCTTCGCCTTTGCCAGCAGCGCAGCGAGCTCGTCTCCGCCATCCTCATACATCTTCCGCATTAGCGGCGGATAGCCGAAGTGGAACAGCCTCGCACCGGCAAGCGCCTCTTCCTGTATATCCGCAGCCGTGAACGTATCATTGGCTCCGGTACAGTGCAGGAAGATCCGGTCAATATTCGGCGGATTAATGACCAGCGTATATGAGCTGCTCTCGCCTACGGCAACGATCATACCGCTCGACAGTTCCTCTCCGCCGTAGCTGCGCAGCACATCGACAATCGCTCTGCCGAACATGTCATCACCGATCTTGCCCATCAGCTTCGTGCGCAGCCCGAGCCGGTGCAGCGCAAGTCCCGTGTTGGATACTGCGCCGCCTGTAGCGATAACAGCAGCGCCAATATCGACAAGCTTGCCCGGTACGAGGATCGCGCCTATTCCTTCTTTCATCTCATGCATCGCCGGGATAACATCGAGGCAGATATGCCCGGCAACGACGACTTCCGCACCTGCGCGAGCAACACTCACCGCTAGTCCCTCCAGTCAATTGCAATCGTTTGACCTGTTCGCTCGGATGCAAGCGCTGCCGTGAACACGCGATGGCTGCCCTGCGCTTCCTCCGGCGTTGCACAATAGAACGGCTGCTGCATCCCATCTCTGCCATTTGCGAGCTCGTCGCAGAATGCCGCCCACATTTGCAGGATCGAGTCCGAGAAACCAAATTCAAAGATACCGCCTGTAATTGTTCCGTATGCCGATTTATAAGGAACGTCCATAACATGCCATGCTTGCTGCTGACCAGGAGAATATGGAAGCGTAGCGACCTGCTTCGGATTTTTCGTGCTGAATTCCGCTGATAGCTCCGTACCTTGAATGCGAATAAACCAAGTATTCGCATGGCCCGGCGCGATACGCTTCGTAGAAAGCACCATTGGAAAACCGCCATCTGCTGTCCCTACATCACATGCGAGAATCGCATTATCCCATGTCTCGCAAGGCGCCATACCACCTTTGCCGTCTGGACGCTCTTTGACAATCTTGCTTAGCAGCGCACGAACGCTATTCGGCTTCCAGCCAAACCGCATTGGCAGATGCAGCACGTGCATGCCGAGATCGCCCATACAGCCATATTCCCCGTTCGTTGCAATACGGCGCTTCCAATTAATCGGTTTCGTAGGGTCTAAGTCACTGGAGTGCCAGAAGCCCGCCTCCACCTCAATAATTCGGCCGAATTTGCCCTCTTCCACCATCTTAATCAACGCTTGCGCACCTGGGAAGAATGGGAACTCCGACGAGCAGCGAACGATGACCTCCGGATGTGCAATAAGCGCGGCCGAGATTCGTGCATTCGAATCCCTATCAATTCCGAATGGCTTCTCGCCTAGCAAATGCTTGCCAGAGGCAATAATGTCGACATAGATTTGCGCATGCAAGTTATGAGGCACTGCACAATACACCGCCTCCACCTCAGGGTCCCCAAGCAGCTCACGGTAATCGGTGTAGGTCCGCTCCACGCTTGGAACGTGTTGCTTGAACCACTTCGTCGCTTCGATATTCGCATCGCACACCGCCACAATCTGCGGCTCGAACTCAACATGCTCCAGATGCAGCCATCTCGCCGCCGCGCTCGCAAACTCCTTGCCCATCAAGCCGCAGCCGATAACGCCGAATCGAATGACTCTCGCACTCATTCTACTCCACGCCCTTTCCAGCCAAAATCGCCAGGGCCTCCGAAGCCTTAGCGCCATGGTGCACGATCGACATAAGCGCATTCGTCATGCCCGCTGGATTCGGATGCTGAATAACGTTGCGGCCATACACGATACCTGAGGCCCCCTGGTTCATCAGCTCGACCGTGCGGTTCACAATCTCTTCATCGCTTGCCCGGCCGCCGCCGCGAACAAGCACCGGAATGCCGGAAGCTACTTCAATGACACGGTGATATTCCGTCACATCATCACAAGGATCTGCTTTAATGACATCTGCGCCGAGCTCCACGCCTTGACGAACGAGCGACATGATTTTGTTAATATCGCCATCGACCATGTAACCGCCCTTCGCCTCATTCGGGAGCATGACAAGCGGCTCAACCATAAGCGGCATGCCGTACTTCTCGCATTCACTCTTCAGCAGTGAGATATTGCGAACGCACTGGTGATGCAGCTCCGGCTGTCCTGGAACCAGCAGCAGGTTCACACATACCGCAACGGCATCAAGCGCAACCGCCTTCTCAATCGCACGATCAATTAGCTCACTGAACAGAAACCGCGGCAGCTCTGTACCATAAATATTCGCCGCATCTGTACGCAGAACAAGTCCCGGCTTCTTCTTGCCCGGAACGCTCTGCAGCCACTTCGCCTGTCCGATGCTAAGCTGAATACAATCGGGATTCGCTTCCACAATTGTCTCGATCGCTTTCTGCATATTCTCAATTCCGGCTAAGAAGGAATACTCATTAAAGAATCCATGATCGACTGCAACATCAAAACATTTCCCCTGCTCACTAAACATCCGATTTAACCGTGGTGCCACTGCTGTCATTTGAATTCATCCCCTTACGTTCTGTTACAAGTGTAAACGGCTGTTGCGTCCTTTCGGCAAAAGCTTACGTTTCACGGAGACATTATAGAAATTTGTACAAATGAAACTTATAAATTCTATAATGCAAACAAATAATGTTCGTTTATAACATTATTCTATCGAACCCTCATTCTCCTGTCTATAAAATGTTACAAACAAACACTATCATTCATTCTCTCACTCCGCAGCAGCTAACAGCTCCACATGACTCTCTTTACATGCCGCGAGTAGCGACTCCTCTGGCTCCTGATCGCATACGATGCGATGCACCGTAGCAAGCGTCCCGAATGAGAACAGCTCCTTTGCTCCGAACTTCGTATGGTCGACAACGACATTTACCTCGGCAGCATGCGCAATTGCCATTCGCTTAATCTCCGCCTCATACATGTTCGAGTTGCTGAAGCCATGCTTTGCGCTCACGCCCGTCGCCCCCAGGAATATCCGGTCGAAAGCCATCCGCCCGATCGACTCTATCGTGCCTGGCCCAACAAGCGTCGAGGTCGTTTCGAGTGCCATCCCACCTGTCACAACCGTCGTAATCCGCTTCTCCAGCAGCTCGAGCGCAATGTTCAGTGCATTCGTCACAACGGTTATATTCATACCTGGCTTCAAATGGCGTGCCACATACAAGGTCGTCGTGCCGCCGTCGATGAAGATCGAATCATTCTCCTCCACAAGCGATGCTGCCGCCCGCCCGATCCGATTTTTCTCATCCGTCATAACGACGGAGCGGTCCTGCAGCGTCGCATCCTTCGATGCGAGAATTGCGCCACCGAAAGTCCGCTTCACATAACCGGCATGCTCCAGCTTCTCTAAGTCGCGCCGGATCGTCATTTCCGTCACGCCGAACGTCTCCTTCAGCCCTGCAACCTTCACTTCCCCCGCACTCTCCAGCATCGTCATCAGCTGCTGCTGCCGTTCATTCAAGTTCATCGTCATTGCTGCTCACTCCTACACAATCGTCAAATCCAATTCATATTCACGCGACTCGCCCGGCTCTAACATCACTAGAGTACCGCGCTCCTTCTCCGTCTCCATGCCTTCCACGCCGCAGTTGGACGGTTCAATACCTAATACATGAATCCCCGCGCCTGGCATCTTCCACTGCGAAAGCTTCGGCAGCGTATCCGAATTCCAGCTAAGCGTTAATGCAATAGGTGCAGACTGCCCCGCCGCAATCGGGAATTCCGGCTGGCGAATCGTAACTGATTGCCGCCCATCTGCTGCATGCTCCAGGTCATGGTAATAAACGCGCTCATGATATGGCGCTGCCGGTGCCGTCCATTTCTCATAACCTTCAACCGGCACACCCTCTACAATTGCTCGTACATTTCCCTTCGGGAATACAAGCTCAGTCTGCTCCGTTAGCAGCGGAAAGCCAAAGTTAAAATGATACAGTAACATATGCGGACATGCCTCAAAGCCGGCGTTCTCCACCACGTCGCGAATGGAGATCCGATTCTCTCCGAGTCTTGTCCGAATCTCACGTCTTAACCGCAGATGTCCGCCGAACATCGAAGATTCTTCGATAATGCCGGCAATTCGAATCTCGTACTCGTCTCCCGCCCAATAGCCTTCAGCGACAACCTGCTTGGCAGGCGTGTGATGCGCTCTGCCATGAAGACCGTAGCTCTTGCCTCCGCTGCTGCTCGGCGACCCCACGTTGATCAAGCCGCAAGTCATCAGCAAGCCGCCCGAAGCCGTTCTCAGCCAGCCCATATCTTTATCGTCATAATACGAAGGATGCACGTCACCGTTTGCCGATTGCCAGCTCACGGAATTACCAGAGAATGTCGCAGCGGACAGATCAAGTCCCTTGTCCGGCATGACATCGAATGCCAGCCCGGCTCCTGTCCGAACCGAGATCACAGATGATCCATTCTCATTGCCATCGGCTAATGTTAGCTTGCGAATGCCGCCAATCTGTTCAATCCGTCCGACGCGGGCTTCAATTTCCCTGCGTGCATAGTTTTTCCCATAGAGCTTCATTAGCCACTGCCCCCCTGTTTGAAACAAACATGGTTTGTTCTATCTTAACATGATTGTACTGGTTCACTGCGAATCTGTAAACTTGTCTCTAACGCAAAAAAGAGCGGCAATCTCTACATAGAGATTAACCGCCCTTCCTCGCATCATACGAACTGCTTAAGCGCCGCCGAACAACACATCAAACACTGGCTTGGTGTGACCGCCTGGATACATCAAGTAGAGCAGCACATAAACCGTAATTCCTGTAACAGCCGTGAATAACCATACAACAGAAGTTATACGCCCCCACTTGCGATGCTTTGCAAACCGGTTACGGAATGCAAGCGTCAGCGTCGTTAGACCAAACACCGCGCCTACCGTTGCAAGCACGATGTGGAAGAATAGAAACGTCAGATAGTACGGCTTCATCTCATCAGAGCCGCCCCAATCCGTGTTGCCGACGAATATCGTACGGCACATATAAATAATGAAGAACAGCAATGCCGCAACCGCACCGGCGAGCATTACTTTCTTATGCGCTTCAAGCTTGCGCTTGATCGCGAGACTCCAGCCAATCGCAACGAGAATGGCGCTAATGGCAATGAAGGAGGTGCTAATCGCAGGCAAAATATCATACAGTGACAAACATCATCCCGTCCATTCCTCTATAAATATGAATCGTTTCCGACTAATTGAACGCGCCATGCTCTGGCAACGGATCGTCAGAATCGGCATGCTCTCTCCTATACCAATGGAAGAAGACGTAGGCGAGAATAACACCATACATCACTTCTTGTACAAGCTTCATAATGATACCGCCAAGCTGCTGATCTTCAGCAGGAGACATGAGATTGAAGAAAGCTGGACCTTTAAAGGAAGCAAGTAGTGAAGCCGGATCACCGGAGACACAGTAGCCCATCGCCTTCGCCCAAACCTCTGGGTCATTATACGTAGCATACATCGGCGTATCGTTGAAAATAATAAGCGCACAAGCAGGCGTGAGCAGCATGCCGCTTGCGAAGATATAAGCCATTTTGCGTACATCGCTAAGTCGGTTCCATTCCGGGATCGGGCAAGTGATCTGCCACCACATCAAGAATGCTGTCGCTAATAGAACGAGATAGTAAATCCGATGTACTGCAAAATGAATCATCACGTAGTCATGCACGACTGGCAAATGATAGAGCGAGAACAATACATTAAATACAATTAGCGCAAAAATCGGATGCGTCGCCCAACTGAACCGTTTCCAGAATGGCGCGGAGAACATGGCCCTCCATAAAAACGCAGGGATACTGAACATAATGATCGGCGGTACCACTAAATATGAAACCGACATATCGATCATATGGAACGCAAACATAAGATGTCCAAGCAATTCAAAAGGCCCGCCCTGCACCAAATAGTAGAGCACCATCCCCGATACGAACAACGTCTTCTGAATCACGGTAACTGGCGGTGCCTCCGGTGCATGCTTTTCCTTCCAAGGTCCAGCTAAGTAGAAATAGAGTATGACTAATGCTGTCATAAAGAAGAAAAACCATGGGCTCCATAGCGCGTCAAAACTGAAATATTGCAATCCGAGCATAATGGTACCCCTTTCCACAAACACACTCATTTACAGCAAAAGAGGGGGCCAGCAAGGACCTCCCTCTCTTCAATTTAAGACTGTATTACCACCAAGCCCAGTAGGAGGCCATGATGACAATTGTGAATACGACGAATACTCCACCAAGAATACCTATGAGCGGGAATACATGTCCGCGATCTTTCATGTGCATCCAGAAGCCCATTTGAATGAAAACTTGAATGAGCGCCATCGCAACGAGCATGATGTAGATAAACGTAGTGTTAATTTCACCTGCAGCTACCATTGCGAACGCAATGATTGTCAGCAAGATCGAGAAAATAAACGCGATAATATGTTTCTTAGGACCTTCGTGCTTATGGCGTTTGTTCTCTTCGGCAGCAGAATGTTGTTGACCAGCCATTCGTTAGCCCACCTTTCCCATCAAGTAAACGACGGTGAAGATGAATACCCACACGACGTCGATAAAGTGCCAGTACATACCAGCCACATATATCTTAGGAGCAGTAACGACATTCAGACCTTTCTTGAACACTTGAGCGATCAAGATCGAGATCCAGAGTACCCCGAACAATACGTGGGCGCCGTGGAAGCCAACAAGTGTATAGAACGATGTACTGAATGCGCTAGTGGAGAACTTATGTCCTTCATGGACATAGTTAGTGAACTCATAAATCTCCAGGCCAAGGAACGCAAGACCGAAGATTACTGTAATGATCAGCCAGTTGATCATCGACTTCACGCGGTTCGTATGCATCGACTGAATCGCGAATACGCTCGTGAGCGAGGAAGTTAACAGGATGAACGTTGCAAGTGCTACAGTCGGAAGCTCGAACAGCTCATTCGCCGTCGGGTTACCGTCGCCAACTTGATGGCGGAGAGCGAGGAACGCTGAGAACAGCGTTCCGAACAATACCGTTTCACCACCAAGGAACAGCCAGAAACCAAGTACCTTATTACGACCCTCTAAAGTTGCTTTTTCCGGTTCGTGAGGGAGTTGTCCGTCTACGTGTGCGTGTCCGCTCATGCTTTAACCCCCTTATCCCCAAGAATTTCATCCGTTTCGATATGGAAGCCATGATCGTCAAATACAGAACGAAGGAACATACATGCAAGCGTAATTGCAAGGCCTAGCATGGCGATGATGTGATGGTGCAATATCCACGCCCATGCGCCTGTGCCATAATCACCTTTCGCATACATGAAGCCAAGACCTGCGATGAACAAGCCGATCGACATAAAGAACGGTAGAATCGAAGGTGAAGGCATATGAATTGGACCAAGCGGTTCAGCTGGAACCATTTCTTTCTTGCCTTCCATCTTTTCTTTCCAGAATGCATCATAACCGCGAACGAGCGGAGTTTGTGCAAAGTTGTACTCAGGTGCAGGAGAAGGAATTGACCACTCCAACGTACGACCATCTTCCCATGGATCGCCTGCAGCGTTGCGCGGTTTCATCGATGTTACTACGATGTTGATCAAGAATACGAGCGTACCAATACCCATCGTCATCGCACCGACTGTACTGATCATATTCAGGTTGTTAAAGCCCATACCGTCGAGGTATGTCCAAACACGGCGCGGCATACCCATCAAACCAAGGAAATGCTGTACGAAGAACGTCAAGTGGAAGCCGATAAAGAATGTCCAGAAGCTTATTTTGCCGAGTGTTTCATCCAGCATGCGACCGAACATTTTTGGCCACCAGTAGTAAAGACCAGCGAACAAGCCCAGAATCAGACCACCAACGATTACGTAGTGGAAGTGAGCAACGACGAAGTACGAATCGTGATACTGGAAGTCAGCAGGAGCTGCTGCAAGCATAACGCCCGTTACACCGCCCATTACGAACGTTGGAACGAAGCCGACAGCGAAGAGATTCGCTGTTGTGAAACGGATCGAACCGCCCCACATCGTGAACAGCCAGTTAAAGATCTTAATACCTGTTGGTACAGCGATCAACATCGTTGCAATGGAGAACAATGCGTTCGCAACTGGTCCAAGACCTGTCGTGAACATGTGATGCGCCCATACCATGAAGCCAAGGAAACCGATCAATACAGTTGCAAAGACCATGGAGCTGTAACCGAACAACCGCTTACGCGAGAACGTACTAATAACTTCGGAGATAACACCGAATGCCGGCAAGATGAGGATATAAACCTCAGGATGTCCGAAAATCCAGAAGATATGCTCCCATAGTACCGCGTTACCGCCATTAGTCGGTTCGAAGAAGTTCCCGCTGAACACACGGTCGAACATCATCGCTACCAAGCCAACAGTAAGTGCCGGGAAAGCGAACAAGATCAGAGCGGATGTGATAAACGCCGACCAAGTAAACATCGGCATACGCATGAAGCTCATACCAGGAGCACGCATGTTTATGATTGTAGCCAAGAAGTTAATACCACCGACCAGCGTACCGATACCGGCAATTTGAAGACCAATTACGTAGTAGTCAAGGCCGTGTGTCGAGCTGTACGTCGATGTCGAGAGCGGAGCGTATGCTGTCCAGCCCGCATCCGGCGCACCGCCGGCGAACCAGCTGACATTCAGCAGGACGCCGCCTGCGAAGAATGTCCAGAAGCCAATCGCATTAACGAACGGGAACGCTACGTCGCGTGCACCTATCTGCAAAGGTACGATCGCATTCATTAATGCGAAGATGATCGGCATCGCCGCAAGGAAGATCATTGTTGTACCGTGCATCGTCAACAATTCGTTGAACGTATGTGCCGCAACGAAATCGTTGAGCGGCTTCCACAGTTGAATCCGAATCAGGAGTGCTTCCAAACCGCCGACCAAGAAGAAGAATCCGCCTGACAGCAAGTACAGAATGCCGATTTTTTTATGGTCTACGGTAGTTAGCCAGTCCTTCAGACCGCTATACCGTTTCACCTTATGTCCGTGAGCCAAAGTAGGTACCTCCTTCATTCCATAAGTATTAATATTCTAGCTTCAAGCCTGCCAAGTACTTCGCGATGGCATCAATCTGATCGTCAGTCAGGTCAACCTTCGGCATGAGCGTGCCTGGTTTCACTTTTTGAGGATCCTTGATCCATCTCTTCAGGTTGTCCTCAACAGAGCCTTCGTTCTTATATTCCGGTTTGTCTGTATTCACGAGAATACCTGCAACAGCTTGACGGCTACCGATACCTGTCAGGTTCGGATACAGCTGTACGCCTTTGTCGCCGATCGCGTGGCAAGACAAGCATTGTTTATTGAGAAGGTCAGCAACCTGTTGGTTGTCCGGAAGCTGAACGGGGTTCTTCATTGCCGCTACCCAACGGTCAAAGGATGCACGGTCAACAACTTTAACTTTGAAATCCATCAAGGAGTGAGATGGTCCACAAAGCTCAGCACATTTACCGAGGTATACGCCTGTCTTAGGCGCTTCGAAGTACATGGTGTTCACGTTGCCGCCTGGGTTTGTATCTGTTTTACCAGCCAGCGAAGGAATCCAGAACGAGTGAAGCACGTCTGCTGTCTTCGCAGCAACCGAGATAACCGCATCATTCGGAATAATCAGCTCTTGTGCTGTCTTCACTCCCAGATTAGGGTATTCGAATTCCCACCAATATTGGTGAGCTGTTACGTGAATTTGAATGGCTTTCGAGTCATGTGTGTAGTCCTTCGCAAGTCCGAATACAGACTTAACTGTTGGCACACCAAGAATGATCAGAAGGACAATCGGGATAACTGTCCAAATAATCTCGAGTTTGTGGTTTCCTTCCACTTGTACAGGGATCGTCTTATCACCTGGACGACGGCGGAAACGAATAATAACGTATACTGCAATTGCAAACACAACCAGAACGACCAGAACCATGATCATGATCGTTAATTTCATTAGTCCAAACTGTTCTTCGGCTACCGGCCCTTGCGGTCTAAGTGTAGATAAGTCTGCTCGTCCACATGCTGACAGCAGCAACACCATTCCGACAAGAAGCGGCATAAGCCGTTTTAGAACGTGCCACCGATTCATCATCAATCAACCCCACTTTTTACGTTTTCGCAGCTGCCGTAATGATGGCGCAAAAAGCGGCTGTGCTGCGTGAAATCCAAGATGTTAGACAACTTCCGCAATCTAATCACTTTATTTAATATAAAGTTGGAGGTGCTATTTGTCAATCTTCCCAGCAGTGTTCACAAATTGTTCTCATACCAGTAAACTCGCCGTTTTTTTCGATTTTTCCACTTGCCATTCGATAGGTTGAAGCCTCCATGTCTATCCTACATTGTGTGCAAAAACCATGGTTCTTTATGTATTGAAACAGCATGCATATTTGCTTCTTTCGGGCCCATTCTAAACATAGGTTTATGAAAGGAGCTACCCTTAATGAAAAAGCGTGAAGCTTATCGTTCTTTTCTCATCCTGATTGCCTCAGTTACCGTGCTCGGACTCACTTTAAGCGGCTGTAATTATGAACGCCGTGTCCAGAACAGCACCTTCGACTATGGCACAAAGCAGAAAGGCGACCCGAAAATGCTTGGCAGCCGCATGTACGGCACAATGAGCGGATTGCCCGGACAGCATGATAACCACTGGTTTGAGTACAGCTCGCTTATTTCAAGCGATGTATCGAGCATTAACGGAGTAGCCGGCGCGCTTGTTTTTCTTACAGATAAGAATGCGTACATCGCGATTACGACAGACTGGACCGCAACCGGTACCCGGAAGAGCGGCGGCCCAAGAGAGCAGAACAATTCAGGCTCGACTCAGGGCGTATATAATGTAGAGAATGGTAGCCCGTATTGGAATAACCAGCGTATGGTTACACCATATAACTCTGCGCTTTCCATTAATGATCACAATCAGATCTCTGGCGAGCTGAAGCAGACAATCGCCGTTCATGTCCGCCGTCTGGCGCCTGCCGTACAGGAAGTGCACATCTCGGCGAACAAAGAATTCAACAACCATCTCATTCAATACGCTCAGGAAGCGTGGGCCGGACATTCCCTTACGCCTTGGTTCTCTTCCTTTAATAAGCTTGTTAAACATCAGTTTGCTGGCGGTGACGAAGTTCCAGAACCACTTAACGTTCAGCAGCAGCGTGCTAAAAATCACACATAAAGTATAGGCTGAAGCGCAAGATTGGCGCTTCAGCCTTTTTCTTCATTTAATACATATCAACTCGTTAGTGTAAAAACCAGGAAATATGTCACAGTTTTTTATAGATTTGCCATTCCCTCCGTAGTATAATTCTCCTCGTCCGTATTAACCTCATATTAAGGAGTGTTTTAGTGAGTACATCATCATCCATTGTTCGCAGTTTTTTCGCAGCCGTAATAGCCGTTGCACTATTACTCAATGTAAGCCCCACTCAAGTGAAGGCGATGGAGGACATTGGCGATTCTTTGAGCACAGCCGTATCCATCCAAACCAATTCCGTTATGACGAGTACGCTAACCACGTACAATGATGTCGATTACTACAAGTTCGTGCTCGATAAACCAGGCCAAGTTACGATCTCGATGAAAAATGTCAGTGGTGTTACATGGTATTATCAACTCTTCGACGCAGAGGGGAACAGCTACGATTGGTACAAGTCAACAACAGGCAGCGAGCTTGCTAAAGGTTACTCTGAAACACCGGTTGGATTGTCAGCAGGTACATATTATCTCAAAGTAAGCAGCAATTCATATTCGTCAAATGAGCCCTACGAATTCCAGCTAAAGTTCGTTTCTGGCGATACGTATGAACAAGAACGGAATAACAAACTGACAGCGGCAACATCCATAGCTCTCAATAAGAAGTATTCCAGCATGCTGCAATACTATGGAGATGTTGACTTTTATAAATTCACTACGCCAAAGGACGGACTTATTTCTATTAAAATTCCTAACCTGAGCGGCAGCCGTTGGTACTATCAGTTAGTGGATGCAGATGGCAACCCAATGGCATGGTACGATTCCACAGATAACAGCGAGCTCGCTAAAGGTGATACTGTAACTCAAGTCGGACTACCAGCTGGAGAGTATTATTTGAAGGTCTATGGTGATAGTTATGATTATTCCACAGTTGATGTTCCTTATAATTTCACTGTAGCTTACAATGAAGGTACCACCTATGAGAAAGAGAACAACAACACACTGAGCTCCGCGACAACGATTGCTCTAAATAAAGATTACACAGCACAGCTTCAATATTATAATGACACAGACTACTACAAGCTGCATCTGGATAAGAGCGGCCGGGTTGGTATCTCCCTTCGCAATATTAGCGGCAAGAGATGGTATTACCAGCTTTATGACGGTTCAGGTAATGCATATAGTTGGAGCGGATATACCGACAATAGTCAACTCGCTAAGGGCAACAGCGTTACTTATATCGGTCTTCCTGCCGGTGATTATTATCTACGGGTTTATGCTGACTCTTACTCATACGGAGAAGCAAAAGCGACATACTATTTAGCTGTAAATTACAAACAAGGCACTGAAAACGAATTAGAGTCGAATGATCAACTTTCCACAGCAACGAACGCTAATATGAACAAAGCTTATGAAGGCGCATTGCAGACAAATAGCGATTCAGACTACTATGCTTTCCGAGTTTCAGTGAAGGCAGCCATCCGGCCACAGCTCCTTGTTGCAGCTGAACTATCACATAGTTATTATGTTCAACTTTATGATGGTCGCGGCAATTCCATAAATGTGGATTTGAAACAACCGATTGTAGTACAGCCAGGGGTATACTACGTCCGAGTTTCGGGGGATACCTATACTTACGCTACAAGCGGAGTTCCATATAAACTTCAGCTAATCGCTGCTGCATTGCCACTGAAGACGACACAAGTTCAAATCGCTAATCGTAAAGGATCAGCAGACTCTGTAACAGTGAATGGCCTTAACAAGGGCGATATCATTAAAGTTTACAACAGCAAAGGCTCACTGCTTGCAACTTCTCAACCAGTTGCACAAGGCAAGAAGTCAACAGTGATTAGCGTGAAACAGCTTGGAGCAAATGCAAGCTATGTATACGTAACCGTGAAACCAGCTGCACTCGCTGAGAGCGCGAAGACGAAGATTTCCTATACCAAAGAGAAATAATTCATACACATTCGGGCAGACTTTAACCATTGCATTAAAGGGTGGATAAAGCTTCTGCCCTTTTTCAATAACTGACGCTTGACAATTGGTTCAAATTCATTTATCTTTAAGTTAAGATATTTGATATTGAGATTACAGCAAGCGAGGTGAGCGGAAGATGAGTGAACAGATCGAACAGCAAACAAACAACGAACTTCAATTATTCGTCGTTCTGTCCCGGGCAAGTCAGTGGGTCACCGCCCACGTCCATCAAGATATTCGCAAGCATGGCCTCAATCCGACTGAGTTCGCTGTCCTCGAGCTTCTCTATCATAAGGGCGAGCAGCCGCTTCAGCAGATCGGCGAGAAGATCTTAATGACTAGCGGTAATATTACCTACGTTATCGACAAGCTTGCTGGCAAAGGATTAGCTCAGCGGAAGGCGTGCCCTACAGACCGTAGAGTGATCTTCGCGGCGATTACAGCAGAAGGCACAGCCCTTCTCGATTCCGTCTTTCCGCTTCATAAAGAAGCAATCGGCAAAGCCGTGAGCGGATTAACTGAAGAGGAACGCACGCAAGCGATTCATCTCCTGAAGAAGCTCGGCATTGCCGCACAGAGCAGCTTCACTTAGTCGATCAGACTGGTGCGCTGACTTCCTTTAATCAAATATCTTAACTTTAAGAAATCAAACTATTAATTATATATGAAGGAGAAATGTCATCATGAGTATCGCATTAGGATTATTAATTATTCGCGTTGTTGTTGGGTTAACATTTGCAGGTCACGGGGTACAGAAGCTGTTCGGATGGTTAGGCGGGTATGGGCTCAAGGGAACCGGCAGCTGGATGGATTCCATCGGATTGAAGCCCGGCGTATTGATCGCATTATTAGCAGGATTGGCTGAATTGGCTGGAGGTCTTCTGTTCGTCCTCGGTTTTTGGATGGTCCCGGCAGCGGTGCTGCTCGTACTGACGATGCTTGGCGCAATTATTTCGGTACATCGTAAGAATGGCTTCTGGGTTACACAGAACGGTATGGAATACAACGTTATCTTGATCGCAGTGGCAATCGGGCTTGCGCTGATCGGCGCAGGCGAGTATGCAATCGGTTAATACTTTAATGAATAGATGCAAATACCAAACTACAATTATTAGGAGGAATTTATGATGATACAAACACTCGTATACGGACCAACGATGCAAGCAACAGGCGCTTTTGACGGTGGCAAAATTACGGAGCAAAAGCCAATCGGCTTCCCTGGTGAGGGCTCAGTAGTGAAACGTGTGAGCACCCTATTCTACTGGGCATGGGCACATTCGAAGAATGAAGGCTATATCCCGCTTCACCCGCACCAAGCGTTCGAGATCATGACATATGTCGTAGCAGGCAAAGCTGAGCATGGCGATACGCTCGGAACGAAGAGCAGCATTGGCGCAGGCGGCGTACAGCTCATGCAGACCGGCTCTGGCGTCAGCCATGAAGAGCGTTTCGTCGGTCCTGACATGGAAGGCTTCCAAATTTGGTTCGAGCCATCCGTCCAGGAAGCGGTGAAAACAAAACCAACGTACAACCAATATGAGCATGAAGAGTTCCCAATCGCTAAGGGAGAAGGCTTCACGAAAAAAACGGTGATGGGCTACGGTTCACCGATCTCCATCGTAGCTGATGCACAAATGTGGGATGTTGAGCTCGAGGCTGGCGCGACATTCAACCAAGCCATTGAAGCTGGACGCACGCTTACTGCCCTTGCGATCCGAGGCGACGGCTCGTGGACCTATGCTTCGCAAGCTGGCAAGGACACAACATTCAATCACAAAGACTTCATCGTAGCGAGAGCCGACCAAGCCGAAGAAGCGATCATCACCGCAACCGGCGATACGCCGCTTCGCCTCATCCTGATTGATGTACCGTCCACAGTGGACTATCCGCTCTATCCGAAACGTTAATAACACAAAGGGGATTGCCCCCGCGAGCAGATGCCGCGGTGGAGCAATCCCCTTCTTCTATTAATGTGCTGCTTTCGCTTTGTCCGCCTCGCCTGCATTGCGAGTTGCCGCTTCGCGATCCTCCATCATCTCTTCGACCGATTTGGTCTTGAGGCGTGCAGCTCCACGGTAATCGTCGCGCGTCGGGATAAGGTTGCCGCTAGCAAGCCGCTGCTTTGCCTCTTCAATTGACGCGCTGTATTGCGGCAGCCATTTCTCCTGCGCAACGAGCAGCTCATCGACCATCTGCCAAATTTCTTTCGGATTGCACACCGCGCCGACGAGCGGATCCATCATCATCGCTTGGCGGAGCAGCTTATCATCCCCGCGAACAGCCGCTTCGACTGCAAGCCGCTGCACGGAAATGCTTACGTTACATACCGCTGCGGGGCCGAGCGGCAGGTCGCCGACAACCGGCATGTTGATGCCATTCGCATCGACATAACCCGGCGCTTCTATGATTGCATCATTCGGCAGGTTCGTAATGACGCCGCTGTTCACCACGTTGAAATGTCCACGATATAGACGGCCTGTTTCTAAGCCTTCTATTATATATGAGCCGTGTTCCTCTGAGCGTTTATCCGCCGAGTACACATATGGATCGCCTTTCATCCAGTTCGGGAAGTCGGTTTCGAACCAGTGACGCCCCTCTGTACATACGCGCAAGTAGCCGCCCGTCTCGCCATTGATCCAGACGCCCATATCGATCCAATCATTGATCTCATCCGCACGTTTGCGGTACCAAGGTACATATTCGCTCAGATGGCCATTGGATTCTGTGGAATAGTAGCCGAATCTGCGAAGCATATCGATGCGTACTTTCTCGGTCTTACTGTACTCCGGATGCTTCTCGAATGCCTCCAGCAGCTCGCCTGTCTTGTCGACCCCGTTGTGTTTGATCGACACATACCAAGTCTGATGGTTGATGCCCGCGCAGATGATATCGACTTCCTTCTTCTCAAGGCCGAACGCATTCGCGATTTGATGATGGCCTCCTTGCACGCCGTGGCACAGACCGATCGTACGAACGCCGCCGTACTTATTGCATGCCCATGTGAGCATCGCCATCGGATTCGCATAGTTGAGCAGCAGCACATTCGGGTCCGCCATCTCGCGGATGTCTTTGCAAATATCGAGCATCGCTGATATGCCGCGCTGTCCGTACATAATCCCGCCGGCGCAAAGCGTATCGCCTACACACTGATCGACGCCGTATTTGAGCGGAATGTCCACATCATGCTGGAACGCTTCAAGTCCGCCGATCCGTACGACGCACAGGACATACTTCGCACCGCGAAGCGCTTCTCTACGGTCAGTCGTCGGCTCTATGGTGATGTTCAGCCCATTCTCATTAATATCCCGTTGGCATAGCTGCGTAACCATTTCGAGGTTATGCGCGTTAATGTCCGTGAATGCAATCTCAATATTGCGGAACTCCGGCACAGCCAGCAAATCCCTCAGCAGTCCGCGAGTAAACCCGATACTTCCTGCTCCAATAAAGGTCACTTTAAACGACAATCGAAACCCCTCCTACATCAATAATATTGGGGAACCAGCTTGATTCATCATCATTATTGTAGCAGGAGTCCGGATGAAGGCGTTACCACATTTCCAACCGCTTTGCTTTCCTAATGTCAACTATTGCAACCTGAATCGTTATCCATGCCGACGAATTTCAATGGATTTGCGGTACGTAGCAGGCGACAACCCGGTTACTTTCTTGAACAGCATGCTGAAATATTGCCGGCTGTTAAGCCCAATATAATCGGCGATATCGATAATAGGGATGTCCGTGCGGGCAAGGAGCATTTTCGCCTTCTCGACCCGGAGTTCAGCCAAATATTCAGTTATCGTCATGTGCATCGTCGCCTTGAATATCCGCTGAAGATATACCGGATGCAAGCTGACAGCCGCAGCAATATCCTTCACTTGAATCTCGCAATCATAATTTTGATGCATATACTCCGCTGCTTTACGCACATAGCGCTGATTGAGCGAAGCCGCTGCCGCCTGATCCGCCGGCTCTTCTGCTGCAAGTCTCGCAACGCGAACAAGCAGCTGCGATATTAAGAGATGCGTCATACTGTCGTTGTAAGAACCTGAACCGCTAGTGTCCAGCTCCATAACGATGCTTTTTAGAATATGATGGATATCGCTCGGGTCGCGCAGGACGATGGAGTTCTGATGCCGTTCCAGCAACTGGGACAACGGTGCATTGCTCTCCGCCAGCTGCTTCATCGAGGGATAGATACCGTCGCAAGCTGTAAACGTGAACTCGACGTTGAGCATCCGGCACGGGCTGTCCTTCTCCACGATTAAGTTGTGCGGAACGCCGGCATCGAGCAGAATGAGATCGCCTTTACGCATCGCCGTCGCTCCTGCTTCCGTCTCCACGACACAGGTGCCAGAGATGACATACATGAACTCAATCGCATCATGCGAATGAACGTCCATATGAAAATCTATCCACTGCTTAAAGTAGTACGCGACAATATGAGGGCGGTAATCGCCCCCATCGCGCCATAACGGATCGTACAAATTGTATTTGCGCTCCAGCACCGGCAGCCCACTCCCCTCTTACCTACTGCTCATGCACTCCTTCACGCTTCACATTTCTCCTGCGAAGCAGAACGAACAAGGCGCTTACAATGACACCTGCGATGACCCCGACCGCGAGATCATGGGTAACTACAACCGCTGCAACGGTGACGAGCATGACAATTGTTTCCGCAGCCGGTACTTTATGAAGCTGAAAGACGGATTTCCAATCGAAAATCGCAACGCATACCATGAGCATAATGCCAACGAGCGCCGCCATCGGAATAAGCGACAGCAGATCGCCCAGCACCACGACGAGCAGTAGCAGGAACAACGCTGCCACGAGCATAGACAGCCGGTTTCGACCGCCCATCTTCACATTGAGTACGGATTCCGCCACAAGCGCACAGCCTGCCATCCCCCCGAAGAAACCGGCAATGAAGTTGGCGATACCTTGACCGCGCATTTCTTTGTTCTTATCTGTCTTCTCGCCCGTCATCTCATCCAGCAGATTCTGTGTCAGCATCGTCTCGGTGAAACCGACGACCGCAAGCGAGAGGGAGTACGGCAATATAATGAAGAAAGTGTCCCAGGAGATGGGTAAGTCCGGCAACAGGAATGACGGTAGCGAAGCATCAATCGCCGCAATATCGCCAATACGCGTCACATCGCCAAGGCCGAATACCCAGACCAAGAGCGTCAGTACTGCAACAGCTGCGAGCGGTGAAGGTACGGCTTTGAAATACCGCGGCAATACATAAATAATGAGCAGTGCCGCCGCAACAAGCACATACATCATCCAGGAGCCATCTGTTAAATAGCGAAGCTGCGATAGAAAGATCATGATCGCCAGCGCATTCACGAAGCCCGTTAGAACAGGCTGCGGCACGTAGTTTACGAGCTTGCCAAGCTTAAACACACCCATCAAATATTGAATAATTCCGGTCAATACCGTTGCTGCGAACAGATACGCAATGCCATGTTCTTTCACCAGCGTAAGCATCAGTACCGACATCGAGCCAGCTGCTGCCGAGATCATCCCCGGTCTTCCGCCTAAGAACGTAATGACGAGCAAAATACAAATCGTCGCATAAATGCCTACCTGCGGCGGCACGCCAGCCATAAACGAGAACGCCAATGAATCCGGGATAAGCGCCAGCGTAGCCGTCATACCTGCCAGCACATTCGCTCTCATATCCGTCGTCCACTGGTCTCGCCAACTTCCATTACCTATCAATTCATCCACCTCATATTGCTTATAATTGCTGTCTTCTCTTGCGGGTTGCTGCATTCTATCGGTAAGCATAACCCCTCATTTAACGGCAGGTCAACGGATTTTTCATGGCTCTTCTTTGGCGGCTGTTCTACTAAATCTCATCTTAACTTCATCTAGCTCCTATATAATGAAGCTAAGTGAACAGGAAAGTAGGTGTACGTCATTCTATGAAACAGAAGAAGTGGCGAAAATGGAAAATCGGCGCTGTTGCCACCCTCGGGATCTTGCTTCTGTTCCAAGAGGTACGAACGAGCCAAACCTTCAAGGAGGCGTATGCCGAGCAGGCGCCACAATCCCCTCCTTCGGTAATGGATGATGCGAATGTGCCAGATACGGTCATGAATGATGATGACATCAATAGCTACTTCAGCGATGACAATAACAGCGATTCCGACAGCGGCGGATATGATGATAGGTTCAATGATAATCAAGGCAGTGATGACGCAGGTTCGTTTGGGGGCGGAGACGTGTCGTCCCAATCGAGACATACGCGAACGGAGCGCTCATAACGGATACGTGAGTGAGGAGGATGATCGCGGGTGAATACGACGCTGCATCAATTCCGTACAACGGCGATGAATACGCAAATTGAATTAAAGTTTGCCACAGAGCAGGGAGCCAGGGTGCGCGGCATAGCCAGATTCGCAGAGGACTGGTTCCAGAAGACGGAGCTGCGCTTCACCCGCTTCCGCGAGGTAAGCGAGCTGAGCCGATTGAACCAGCGCATCGGAGAGCGATGCATGCTTTCGGATGCAATGCTGGAGGTGCTGTTGCTAGCGGAGCTTTATCGCAGCGAGACAGGCGGGATATTCGATCCGTGTATGCTGGGTGCGATTGAGACTTGCGGCTATGACCGTTCATTCGAGCAATTGGCATCTCGTCTCACTGCGGCGACAGGGACAACGAAGCTAGCTTCTGTGACAATGAATACGAATGCGGCTCACCCTCAAACAGGAGTTCAGTCAGCTATGGATATTGATCCCGGCATGAAATCCGTCTTGCTGCACGCCCCGCTCGACTTAGGCGGCATCGTCAAAGCTTGGTCCGTTCAGCGGCTAGCGAGCTATATGATGAGGAAGCTTGCCGTTACGCAAGGGATAATCAACGCCGGCGGGGACCTCGCCGTCTGGGGTGCGCCTGAGTCCGATCCCTGGCTTGTGGCGATTGAGCATCCGTGGCAGCAAGGAGAGGATATTGGCGTACTTGCGCTCTGTGATGGCGCGGCAGCTACATCGAGCAAGCTCGGAAGACGCTGGACGATCGGCGGCAATGAGAAGCATCATCTGCTGGATCCGCGAACATTGCAGCCAAGCCGCAGCGATGTCGAACAATGTACGGTGACAGGCCCGGATGCTGTCACTTGCGAGATTTGGGCGAAAACGATATGCATTCTTGGTGCTTCCGAAGGGATTGAACGGTTCAAGAACAAGACGAAGCATTATGAAGCGCTGTTGTTCGGCGTGGACCGGCGCGTCCATTACTGCGGCAGCCGATCCTCCTTCGAGTCAGCTTCCAAATGGCGCGGTGTCTCGATTGATCAAGCCCATTGGCGCACACAGACATAGATGAGAGGTGAGATCTACCTATGATTTCATATATCGTGGACTTGCCAACATGGCCGATAATTCGTACGCTTGGCATCGCATCTTACGTGATGCTCACGCTCGGCATCTGCCTCGGCATTCTATATAGCTTTCCCCAGTGGTCGCGGGAGAGCAAGGCGGATATTTATAAGCTGCACAGCTTTTTAACCATTAGCGGAACCGTTGTCGGTCTCTTACACGGCGTATTCACCGTCATTGATACCTATATGCCGTTCTCATGGCGCGAGCTCCTTGTACCTTTTACCGCTCGGAATCATCCTGTTCTGAACGGGCTCGGTATTCTTGCAGCATACGGCATGCTCATTGTCATACTGACGACCGATCTGCGAAATAAGCTGAAAAAGAAGCTCTGGTTCCTTATCCATCTATCCTCATACCCGATCTTCGTCATGGCCTTTATCCACGGCTACTTCCTCGGAACGGATACTCAGCTTCCAGTCATCCGGCTCGGATACATCGTCACCGCTGCTACTGTGCTGCTCTTAACGATTGCCCGCGCCTTCATTCGCCGCTTTTCGCCGAAGAAGAGCAAGGCGCAGACGGCGAGCCGCAGCAGAAGCGCTTAATCCATATATAAAGAGAAAAGGACCTTCATTATGAGAAGGTCCTTTCTTGAAGCGCCAATTGACGAGCGCTGGATGCATACTACCGAATCCGATATTCATCAAAGTACCGTGGAATAATGGTCGTCGAAGCTCCAGGCTGCTCCGGCAGCTTATAGTAACCGTCAACGACAGTAGCCGGCTCTTCGAAGATATGCCGAATCCATGGGATGTACTCCAGCATGATCGCGTTCTGCGTCGATGCAACCAAATGCTGATGAATTTGACCCATGTCGCCGACATGCGGACAGATCGGCAAGTCATACGCCGCAGCGAGTCCCGCCACTTGCAGCCATTCGGTTACGCCGCCTACACGTGTAACGTCAACCTGCACATATTCAACAGCGCCTTGATGGATGTAATCCCGGAAAGCATACTTGTTGTAAACATGCTCGCCAAGTGCGATCGGCACGTTCAGCGCATCCGCCAGTTTGCGATGCCCCGCAATATCATCCGGGTTAAGCGGCTCTTCGAGCCACATCAGATCAAACTGCTCCAGCTTCTTGCCCCACGTCATCGCAGTTGTAATATTCCACTGCTGATTAACGTCGATCATGAGGCCGATGTCATCGCCGATTGCCTTGCGCACAGCTTGCACACGGTCGAAATCTTCGCGCGGATCCGGTTTGCCGACTTTCATCTTTACTGCAGTGAAGCCTTGATCCACGATGGACGTAATGTCTGAGATTAAGCGCTCTTTGCTCCAATTCAGCCATCCGCCGTTCGTATTGTACGCTTTAATCTTCTCAGGCTTATGTCCGCCAAGATATTGCCAGAGCGGCTTATTCGCAGCCTTCGAGACGATATCCCACAGCGCAATATCAACAGCCGCAAGCGCCATATGCGTTATGCCGGCACGGCCAATCCAGTGCATCGGGCCAAACCGCAGATCATCCCAAATTTGCTTGATCATCGTCGGATCTTTGCCAACGAGCGCAGGGGCATAGTACCGATCAATGGTATCGGCAATCATCTCATCGCCCTTGGCGGTCGTTCCAGTATAGCCGTATCCGGTAATGCCTTCATCCGTTTCAATACGGACGCCGGTTACACCCCAGTGTGTCGCTACATTGATCGCGTCCGTAATCGGCGGCGTAATCGGAACATGTAGTATAAAGCTCTTTGCGCTCGTAATCTTCATAAAGTAGGTTCTCCCTCCACAATCACTGCTCTGTATATGCTTCTTATTTCAACGAAGACAAGAATTCAACGGTTTTCGAATCGGACTGATAAGCAGATGTATCGAAAGGCGTCGTCATCGCATCTTGTGCGACTTTCAGATAGCCGTCGAGGTCCAGCTTCTTAAAGCCGTCCAAATATGCCTGCCAATCTTTATCTACCGATTTGTTGCCGAGAATGAACTGTGCCGTCCACTGCTTCATGTACTGCTCGATATTTGTTTTGAGCAGCGCGAATTTCTGGTTCTGTGCATCCTCCATATAGATCGCGCCTGGGTACACTTCTTTCGGCTGGTGTCCTGCGTAATTCTTCATCGTTTCAAGAAGCAGCAGTGATTCCAGACCATCTGCAGTGAATGGAGATGTTGCTTTAACGAAGCCATTTCTCCACGTCATATCTTGGAATACAGGGCCCATTTGGTTCCAGCCTTCGTTCTGCTTCGCACCGGCGGAATAGAATTTATCAGACTGTGTAATGAACAGCGCCTGTTCGCCGCCCAGACCTTTAACGCCATTCTCCGCTTTCGTCCAATACTTGCCTTCTGGACCGTAGTTCATCATCTGTGTGCCTTCAGGTGTGTAGATAAAGTTCACGAGCTTCATCAGCCTTACGATTGACTCTTCCGATGCTTTGTTCGTAATTGCGAAGGAGAGGGATCTTGGGCTGTTGCCGCTGAATGCTGCGTATTGCACGCCATCTGGACCTTTAAGAGGCGGAATTGTTACCCAGTTCTTATAATTCGGGCCGTTCATATCTAAGAAAGCACCGCTGTAAAGTGATGGAACAACACCGACTTTGCCTTGTGCAGCCAGCTGCTTCACAATATCGCCCTTCTGGCTAAGTGACTGCTTATCAATCAATCCTTTGTCATACAAGGTGTTTAGGTAAGCAAGACCTTTCTTCCAGCCATCGAGCGTTGGCGCATACGACACCTTACCGTCTTGCACATCAAAGTAGTCGGAAGCGTTATCATAAGTGAATGCATTCATCAGGAACGGAATGACATCATAGCCATCCGAAGAACCGGAGTATCCGGTAACGCCGTTGTCCTTGAAGACTTGCATCACATGCTCGAAATCTTCTGTTGTCGCTGGCATCTGCAAATTGAATTTGTCCAGCAGGCTCTTATCGATCCAAGCCTTGTTCGCCCAGAAGCAGTGCCAGCATGTGTTGTAGTTAGGCAAGCCATAGATATTGCCGTCTGGAGCTGTAATCGCCGACTTCAAGCCTGGAGCGCTTTCAATTGCTTTCGTCAGATTCGGCGCATATTCATCGATATATTTGTTAAGCGGTACGAAAATACCTTGCTTCGAGTACTTCAAGATATCAGAAGGCGAGAAGTTCGCGCTCCAGAATACATCCGGATAATCACCGCTTGAGAGCAGCAGGGACTGCTTCGTCGCCGCATCGCTCGAAGGCGCGATGTTGAACGAAATATCCAGCTTATAGTTTTCTTTGACATAGCTCGTGAACCAGTTCGTTTTCAAATCTACGATATCGCCACCAGGTACCGCGAAGAAGGAAACATCTACAACTTTGTCCTGATCGACTGCAGCACCGGCATTTCCTGAATTCGAATTCGTTGAAGCCGTGTCATTCGACGCCGTGTTTCCGCTATTATTGTTGCTGTTATTGGAAGAACAAGCAGAAACCATTAATAAGATGCTGATAAGTGCCGTAACTACAATTAGTTTAGTAATACGCAACATGAACACCCCTCCTGAATTGTCTCAAACACCACTTACATGAATGGATGAAGCCACTTGCCGCTAAGCTAAAGCTAAAGCTAACGCTCTATTTTCAGACGGTGGACTATTCCTTGATTGCCCCGACCATCACCCCCTGCACGAAATACTTTTGAATAAACGGATATAGAATGAGAACGGGAATGCTCGAAATGACGATGACCGAGTACTTCAACAGCGTCTTCATATCTTCAAAATGCTTCAGCTGCTCCGCGCTAAGCGACATCGAACTCGTATCCACATTGTTGACGACTAGAATCTCCCGAAGCACGAGCTGCAATGGATACTTGCCGGCATCATTGAGGAAGATCAGCGCATTAAAGTAAGAGTTCCAGTTGCCGACGGCCGACCATAGAAACAGCACGGCGATAACCGGCTTTGATAGAAACAGAACGACTCTTACCAGAAATCCAGCGTCCGTGCAGCCGTCGATTTGCGCTGCTTCGTACAGATCGTTCGGAATGGAGGACTGGAAGAACGTCTTCGCGACAATGACCGAGAAGATGCTTAGCGCCCCTGGGAGAATCATCGCCCATGCCGTACCAAGCAAATGCAAATTACGAACGACCAAGTAATACGGGATAAGTCCTCCGCTAAACAGCATCGCAAACAGCAGGAGCCAGACGAAAATATTTCGGCCGACGAACGTCTTTCGCGAGATCGGGTACGCCATCATGATGGTAAGCGCGACACTGAGTGTCGAACCGGCGCCGGTATAGAAGATGGAGTTCAAGTAACCGGTCCAAATTTGCTTGTACTTGAACACCGCCGAGTAACCGTACCACGTTGGCTCCACTGGCAAGAACCATACTTTACCGCCCATGACGGCGGAGGAGGAGCTAAAGGAAGAGCTGATGATAAAGATAATCGGGTAAGCGACGGCAATTGTAACAAGGCCCAGAACCACATATACAATCGTTAGGAGTAGTCGATCTTCCCAGGATTCTCGAATGCGAATAGCTTGGTTCACTTGGAGTCCCCTTTCACTAGAACAAGCTGGAGTCGGAATATCGTTTGGCTAGCAGGTTGGTGGTGAAGATCAGGATGAAGCCGACAATGGAATTGAATAAGCCGACCGCAACCGCAAAGCTGAAGTTCGTGTTCACGAGTCCGATCTTATACACGTAAGTCGAGATCACTTCAGAGGTTTCCATATTGATCATATTTTGCAGCAGGAACACTTTCTCGAAGCCTACGCTGAGCAAACCGCCTACAGAGAGAATGAGAAGAACGATGATGGTCGGGCGAATAGCCGGCAAGTCGATATGTAAGATCCTCTGCAGTCTGGATGCACCGTCAATCTTGGATGCCTCATGCTGCTCCGGGTTAATGTTGGCGAGCGAGGCTAGATAAATAACGGCGCCATATCCCGTTTCCTGCCAAACACCTGACCAAACATAAAGGGATGAGAACGCCTTCGGTTGGCCCAAAATATCATAAGCTTGATCAATCCCGAAAAGATGAGCGAATTGCCCGTAAATGCCGGTGCTAGGTGAGAGAACGATGTTGAGGATACCGACGAGGACAACTGTAGAGATAAAATAGGGCGCATAGGTAGTCATTTGAACGACCTTCTTAAACCGCTGGCTCGGCACCTCATTCATTGCAAGCGCCAGAAGAATGGCTGCAGGCGTCCCAATCAGCAGCGCATAGACACTAAGGAGCAGTGTATTGCGAATGACCGGCCAGAAGAACGGAGAAGTGAAGAACATGTTAAACTGCTTGCCGCCTACCCAAGGGCTTCCCCAGATGCCTTTGACAGGACTAAATTCTTTAAACGCGATTTGGACACCGAGCATCGGAACATAGTTAAACGTGATTAGAAAGATCGTCGGCAGCAGCACAATGAGATAAAGCTGCCAGTGTCTGAGTATTCTTCGTTTCAGACGAGCTGTATCCGGTTTGACCATCCCGGCATTTCCCTCCCCTTCGATGAAAGCGCTCTTATTTTGTCAAGAAATAAAATATCATACACGATTTATAATGTAAACATGTATTCCCAAAAAAACAGATGGGGCATTTAGCACTATTTGAAATTTGCTACGAGCCTCTCATACGAGTTCTGCAGGTGCAAACGCATCGCTTTCACTGCTTCTTCCGTATTGTCTGCGAGCAAATAATTGACGATGCTCCGATGCTCTTCTTTCTCTGCTTCCAGATCAATCTTGTAGTGATGCAAATTCAAATAGCGATGAATCCGTTCAATTAGCGATGAAACCATCTGCTGGAGATTGAAATTATCTGCATAGATCAATAGCGTCCCATGTAGTCCCTCGTTCATTTGCAGGACTTCCTTTTCCTCGTTCTGCTCATCCACTGCGACTTCGTTGATGCCATCAAGCGCATTCAAAATTTGCTGCAGACGCGCTTTCGTAATACGCGGTGCCGATTTACGAATAGCAAGCTCCTCCAGCTGAATACGAATTTCGAATATCTCATCAATATCCTTCAAGCTCATCTGAGCAACGAACATGCCTTTAAACGGAATAACCGTCACGAAGCCATCAGAGGCCAATCGGAATAACGACTCGCGGATTGGAATGTTGCTGACCCCTAACTCTCTCGCCAGCTTATCTATATTGATTTTCTCACCTGCAGGCATAACGTGGGATAAGATTTGCTGCTTTAATAGGGCGTATAACTCGTCAGTTAGTACATAACGACTTAGCTGCTTCTTGGACATCCCTGATCATCCTATCTTCGTTGTGGAGTGCGTTCATGTCCAATTGTATATCATGTATGATTTGCTTGTGAAGTATAAAATTCGGAAAATTTCAGCACAGGACAACAGGAGAACGAGCAGTCCGCACCAAAGAAGCTTCGCGTTCATGCGAAACTTTACATGGGGAGATGCCGCTGGCTAGTAGAGCTAGCGCAGCGGCTATTCACCAATTGTTGCTTAAAACGTGCTTGATTTATGCGTATCCGGGCACCAGCGCGCAGCGCGGTATTGCTTAATCAACACATCTACCGCCCGATCCGAGCGGATAGCCGTCAGCGCTTCGAATGCATAAGCTCTCGTGTAGCGGTCCTTGCTCAGAAGGCCGGCCTCAAGCCCGTTGATGACTAGATCCGAATCGCCGATTTTACCGATTCGCAGCAAGGATAATGCAGCCGTATAGGCGATTTTGTTCGTAATATATTCTTGATTGTATACGTAAGAACCAGTGCTGGCATTTTCTTCGTCTGCAGACTCCTTCGCAACCGCTTCTTCGATTGTTCTCACGAGCGCCGGGATCGTCTCATCCGCCGGCTCACCGATCATGCCTAGTGCTTCCACAACGTTACGGCGAACCCACTTGCTCACATCATTCAGCGCAACGATTAATGAAGGAACTGCGGAAGAAGCCGCCGATCCAAGCATGCCTAGCGTGAAGGCTGCGAGTGCTCTGCTGTTCTCTTCTCCAAGTGCAAGCAACCGAACAAGACCTGGAATGGCCTCAGCTCCTGCCGCTTGAAGTCCATACGCCGCACGCTGTGCGGTTAACTTGAACCCTTCCCCTAGCTCCATCAGCAAAGCTGCAGTACCGGAATTCCCAATATGTCCGAGCGCATAGCTAGCATTCAGCGCCACATTCTCAGACGAATCGCGAATAAGCTCTTTAAGCTTCGGAACCGCTGCCTCCGCTGCCTGGCCGATCAAGCCGAGCTTATCGGCTGCCCCGCTGCGAATGACTTCATTCTCACTCGACAATGCTTCGATTAATGCAGGCACTTCTGTGGTGCCGCCGTCAGCTGCCGCCTGGAGGCTCTTCTCAACTCTGAGCCAGTTCCATACATCATGCCACAAATTCAAATGTGCATCAGGTGCATCCAATGTGAACGCCGGAACGGCATTCGTATGATTCCAGCTTGGCGACACGGGCTCAGCTAGACGGACGAATTGGAACTTGAGCATATAGCGGTCAATATTCGACGTGTTCAGCGAAGCCTTGTGCCATAGATCGAAGTGAACGAGCGCGATAGTGCCTGCCTTTCCTGTCGGCAGCAGCTCCGGCTGGTTCTGAAACTTCTCATTATATTGGGAGCCTGGCATGATCGCCGTCGGGCCCATATCTTCTGTAATATCCTGCGTGTAGTAGAACATCATTACCCACCACGGACGATGGCTGCGCATGGATGACCAGAAGCCATCTTTATGCCACTCCCCACCGCCCGGCTTCCCGTTGCCCGGCTGGTTGTAGTGCATATGGCGATGTGGATGCATATAATAGTCAGGTCCCAGAACACTGGTCAGTGCGCCCTTCGTTACCGGCGTCTCAAAAAACTTCTGAATATCCGGTACTCGCGGCAATATGTTATTGCCGGGATTCCCTTCATTCTGAAAGGCGAAGTCGATCTGATTCATAACGCTCCGATGCAGTTCCTCCGGCAATTCATTCTGAAGAACGACATAACCCTTCGTAATAAACTGAATCATCTGCTCATCATTGAGCAATTTCAACTCGCTAGACATCCTACGCAGCCCCTTCTCGAATAAGTGATATGTTATATTAAATGTACCAGAGGGCAGCCTGAATTGTATTTAGCTCACAGTCAGACAGTTGCACAATAGTCAGGTCAATTTAATCAAGCACACCATGGAGAAGGGATACGGCTACGATGGATTTCTCTAAATTCCACCCTTATGTCTACTACGCTACCAAATATCCGTTCTATCGCGGACAGACCAGCCTTAATCGTTACGTCTACACGAGCTCCATCTATATCATCACGGAGGGAAAAGGTCTCTTCCGGCTGCGGGGCGACCAACATGAAGTCTACCCAGGCATGATGGTCTATATGGAGCCCGGACAACCGCATGGCTGGATCGCGGATAAGGATGAGCCGATGACGAAAGTATGCTGCTATTTCGATTGGTATTACGTCGATCGCACAGCAGTGTTCAAGGATGAAACAGCCCCGATCTGCTACGATCGCGATTTGCTGCATACGGAGTTCCTGGGCGATAAATTCCCTTTCCCGCTGCCCGAAATCGCAAACGTGAGCGCGTCGCTGTTGAACTGGACCGACCTGCTGCAGCGAAGCTTCATTTCGAATGAGCATACGAATGAGCGGACCTTTCTGCGGAGCATGTCAGCACAGAGCCATTTTGCCGAATTCATCCATCACTTCTTAACGTTCTCGCTACAAGAGTCGCATATTCCAGACCCCCGCATCAGCAAGCTGCTGGAGCGAATCGAGGTCGATCTGCTGAGCGGCGCCGATATTGTCATTGAGCATTACTCCGAGGCGCTCGGTGTCAGCAGAGGCTACTTCTTCGACCTCTTCAAGCGAACAACCGGCCTATCGCCGATTCAGTACATCAATCAGTTCCGCATCAGCAGGGCGAAGGAGGACCTTCGTTCTTCCAACCTCAGCATTATGCAAATCGCTGACAAGTATCACTTCAGCTCTGTTCATTATTTCTCGCGGATGTTCCGCAAATATACCGGGAAGTCGCCGCAGTCGTTCCGCGAATCGGAGATATAAACTTAGTAGGCGGACATCACAAAAACGCACTGTCCAATCGGACAGTGCGTTTTTGTGCGGGATGCGCAGGCGCGGGCTATTATCCACTATGCACATCTGTTCTGCGGAAGTACGTCATGATAAAGAGAAGCGGTACGATGAAAGCGACGCACATCGTAATGACGCCAGTCGGAGTCGATTTATAGTGCTCGTTCATCGTGTCGAGCATGTTCAGCGGAGCGCTCCACGGATAGTACATGATGTACTTGGACTGCATGATCGTCAGCTCCGAGATGACCGCGAATACGCCGAGCCCCATCGCTGGGATGTAGCTGCGCCACAGCAGCGCAACAGCTGCAGCGATCGGGACAAGCGCATATTCCAGAGCGAGAAGCAGCCCGTATTTGCCGAGCGTATGCCAGAAAATCTCCGCAGACGGTAGGTGTGACGTGAATACGAAAGCAGATGCGAACGTAAGCAAGAACGAGAGGAGCAGCACCGACGCGAGTACCGGGACAGCAATGATGAATTTGGCTGCCAGCACGAGATTGCGCGAATATGGCCCTGTCAGCATATTGTTGACGGTACGCTCTTGAAACTCCCTCGCGAACAAATAACCAATTAATAACGAGAATAAGGCCGGACACATGAGCATCATCATCATCATGAGATTATCATCGAAGAAGCCTTTCCACCCAAACTCCGCGCCAGTGCCCGAGTTATGCACCTCGACGAAGAAGTTCAGCGCAGCTGGCAGCAGCGCCCCAAGCAGGACGAGCCAGAGCATGCGCGATCTGCGCCACTTCAGCCATTCGCAAGCAATCAGATCAAGCATGTACAGCACCGCCTTCCACCAATCGTACAAAGTAATCCTCAAGCGAATCTTTCATCGCATGGAGACTGTTCACGAGAATCCCCTCACGAACAAGCAATCGATTCATCTCTCCAGGCACATGACCATCACCATAGACACGCAGCCAGCCGTCCTCATCAAGCCGGCAATCTTGAATGCCCATCTCCTTCGCGAGGAGTTCCTTCGAGCGCTCTGGCTCATCAACTTGCAAGCTGATATATTGCCGGTTCCGTTCCTTCAAGAGCTGCATCGGCGTCTCCTCCAGCATCCGGCCGCGGTGGATGATGCCGACCTTCGTTGACAGCTGCTCCACTTCGCTCAAGATATGGCTGGAGACAAGAATTGTAATCTTCCGCTTCTGCGCCAGCTCTTGAATGAGAAGCCGGATCTCCTTAATCCCCATCGGATCAAGACCATTCGTCGGCTCATCCAGAATAAGCAGCTCGGGCCGGTGAAGAATCGCACGAGCGATGCCAAGGCGTTGCTTCATACCAAGCGAGAAGTTCGATGCTTTGCGGTCTCGAGCATCCCAAAGTCCTGTCGTACGAAGGGCATCCTCGGTCACATCGGACTCTCGCATACCCATCATTTTGCGGTGAAGCTCGAGATTCTCTATTGCTGTCAAATTCGGATAGAAGCCAGGATACTCGATTACGGAGCCGACTTTGCGCAGCACCGGATTCTTGCCTCGCCCAATCTTCTCGCCGAACAGCTCCACAGAGCCGGTTGTCGGCTGAATGAGCCCCATCATCATGCGGATTGTCGTCGTCTTGCCCGCGCCATTCTGTCCGAGAAAGCCGTAGATATCGCCTCTCTGCAAAGCCATATCAATGCCGTCTACCGCATTGACCCCTTTATAATGCTTGCAAAGTCCGCGGACCTGCAGAATTACATCGTTCATTATTGTCAAACTCCCCTTTAAGCGATGTCTTTCTTACGAAAAGCACGACAGCCAAGCGCAAGAATGACGATAAGATAAAATAATGTATACAAGGCAAAGGCACCGCTTGGCACGTTAAACACAGCGAACGGCCCCATGTTCTCCACCGCCTGCGTCGGCAGCGGCAGCTCCAGTCCATCCAGCAGCTCAAACGTAATCCGATTCAGCAGCGCATTGGATGGCATCAATAGCTTAAGCAGGAATGCAAACCGGCTCGCCAGCTCATTCTCGCCGCTATGGTTGAATATATTTTCGGCGAAACCACTAAACATGCTCAGCCCGTACAGCATCGCGCAGGCAACGCCATTACCGAGCATGGGCAAATACGTTGAGCCGAGCATCGATACGCCAAGCAGCAGCATTGGAATCCATATAAACAGCAGGAAAGTCTTAAGTAACGTCACCGGCATAATCGGAAAATGCAACAAATAATGGACCGGCAGCAATATCGCAAAAAACATGATGCCCGAATACAGTACCAGCCAGAATGCATATCCGACATACTTGCCAAGGTATACGCGCCACCTTGCGATTGGCCGCGACAGTACAGCCAGCATCAGTCCATTCTCGATCTCCCCGGAGATCGCGCCCATCGTCGTGAAGAGGATGAAGAACGCAATAATCATTTGGGAGAATAGCAGTCCGAGTGTCATCAGCATGATGCTGTCGGCGACGTTCCCGGTGAGAGTCACGACATGTCCCTCGAAATTGGTCGATATTTTATAGACGCCGAAGGTGAAGAGCGAGGCGAAAAGCAGCGAGAGCACGAACGTCACCGGTAAAATCCGTTTGCGCAGCAGCTCCTTACCGGCAAAAACGATCCAACTCATGTGCGCGCACCTCCAGCCGCTTGCCCGCCTGACATGGATAAGAACCAAGCTTCCAAGCTGCTTCGGACCGGCACCACTTCATAGACGGTTATGCCTTCCTCAACGAATAAGCGGATCAGATAGCCGATTTGCTCGCGGTCCTGTGCAGACACCTTCAGGACGGCGCTGCCATCCGCAGCCTGCTTCGCGATCTCGAGGGCCATCCCAGGCAGCAGCTGTTCACTCAGCTCCTCCTGCAATTCTGGCAGCCATCCGCTCACCGTAAGCTCCCAGCTGAGGTCGCTTCGCAGCATGTCGCGCATCGAACCGCTGGCACGAAGCTGTCCCTTATGCAAGAACGCGACTTCGTCGCATACCGCCTCCACGTCTTCAAGCAAATGGGTGTTCAGGAAGACCGTCTTCCCTGCCGAGCGCAGCTGCTCAAGAAGCTGCCTCACTTCATATCGACCGATTGGATCAAGCGCCGATGACGGCTCATCCAGAATGATGAAATCCGGGTCCATAAGCAGCGCACATGCTAGTCCAAGCCGCTGCTGCATGCCTTTGGAATATTGCCGAACCCGGTCATTGCCGCGTTCATTCAGGCCGCAGATGCGGAATACTTCCTTCATCCGCGCGGCGAAGGAAGCCGACTTCGTCTGTGCGTTCGTCATGCCGCACAGACCTGCATGGTACCGGAGCACCTCCGCTCCGGTCAGCCAATCCTGAAAGCGGAACAGCTCGGGCAAATACCCGAGCTTCACCCGCGATTCAGGGTCGCCGATTGGCTTGCCGAACAGCGTGCCACTGCCGCTGTCCGGGCGAAGGAGGCCGACGACCATCTTCACAAACGTACTCTTGCCTGCCCCGTTCGGCCCGAGCAGTCCGAAAATTTGCCCTTGCTTGATGCTCAGCGAGATATTCGAGCAGCCTGTGCCGGATGAGTAGGTTTTGGACAGACGATCTGTTTGCAAAATCATCATTTCATCATTCCTCGAGCTTCATTAATAATGGATTCTTCCGTCGGATAGTCCGCCACCGAGCCGCTTAGCTGATAAACCCAATCATCTTGCAGCCAGATAATCGAACGGCTAGTGCCTGAGTCTGTCACAATGGCTTCATTGCCTTCAATCTTCGTCGTGTGGGTGCTATCCGTCGAGAACGAAGGCACAGGCAGCGTATGGCGCCAATCGCCAATGCCGGCAAGCTTCGATCGCATATCGTCCGGAAGCATCGGCAGATCTAGCACCGCTTGACGAATCTGCTCGACATCTACTTCCTCTGACACATCAAGCGATGGGTTAGGCAGCTGAGTAAGCCGCTTCGACGAAGAATCGTCTGTACTTAGTGTGACGAAAGTGCCCGGAATAACGAGCTTGATTGGCGACCCATCAACAGATTTCGGGAACTCTGTCTTGCCGCCTAGCAGTGCAATCATCTGATTGATCGCCTTCGGATGCAGCTTGAACGTAATTTGCTGCTCCGGCATGTAGTGAATAACCGCATTCCCTTTGACCGGGAGCTCTTTCAATGAACGATCTCCAGCAAGCGCAGCCGCCTCCGCTCCACTCACGACACGATCCTGTCCACCGCCTGTCTGCTCGATTTCACCGTAACGCTTCAGGTTCAGCTGGCGTGTTCCGTCCGTACCATCCTGCAAAGCAGCTCGGAAGCTGTCCATATCAGACTGACTGATCGCAACCGTCTGGAAATGCTGCACGCGGAACGTATTCATCACTGACGCCATAACATCCTGGCCCCAAGACGAGAACATGAGCACTCCGGCAACCGCAGCTGCCGATACGAGAGATACCAATCTCCGCTCGTAACGTTTGCGGCTCGAAGGCTTATGTGAACTTTTCTCTTCATTAATAGGATTGAAATGTACTGGTGTCGCTGCAAGCTCTTGAGCAGGAGCTTGAGCCGGAACTTGAGCCTGATTTTGCAAAGCATCCTTTGCTTCGTCTGTTTGTTCTTCACGTTGCGCTGCAGCTGGCATCTGCTCCTCTTTCAGCCAAACGGGCGCAACCTCTTCCTCTTTCACGGACATGAACAATCGGCTCAGCGCCAGCTCTACATCGTCTTCCGTTATGTTCAGCCCTTGATTCTCTTCATCCAGGCGTTTCGGTTGTTGTTTCATTGCTCCATAACCTCCTCGGACAACATATTTTTCTTAAATCGGCTGGCCGCTCGCATGAGCAGCGTTCCGACAATCTTCGGATTCACTTGAAGCGCCTCAGCAATCTCAGCATGGCTGTAGCCCTGCTCCTTCAAGAGCAGCGCCTGCCTGTCCCGCTCTGACAGCTTATTCAGCACGCCGCGCACAACGTCCCGCTCCCAGCTCTGAATGACAACCGCCTCATTGGACGGATAAGTCTGTTCCCCTGCGAGCGCTTCATGCTGCTGCTTTTCATTCAAGTCATTCAGCCTTCCCGCCTTGCGGTAATGGTCATATACGATACGCGTCAATACGCGGTGCAGCCAAGGTCCCGTTCTCGCCAGATCTTCCGGCGGGTTGCGGTACAGTTTGATAAACACTTCCTGCGCCAAGTCCTCCGCCGCCGCGCGGTCTCCGATGAGACCGATTATCTTGCGCAGCACGGATGGATAATGCTCCCGAAATAACTGTTGATATCGGGCCGGCATCTGATCGTTTGGCATGCTCTCGCCTCCTTCATAGAGTAAGACGCTGGGTATGGGTGAATCATAGCACATCGTTTGAAAAAATTTTTACGCACAAAAAAAATCAACCGGGCAGCGCAATCCGTACCGCCCGGTTGATCATTAGCTTAACCTTCCACTGGTGCCTAATGCGTTCATCTGCTATCAGCTTGTCACGAAGCGACGCTCCCGCTTTCACAGGAACACCTGCTTTACCGAATAGAATCGCCATAACTCGCCTATTACCTAGGAGATACCCGTCACTTCAAAGTCGACATTTGATTGGTCGAATACGAATTTGCGGAAAGGAATGCCCTTGTAAATGCCGCAAAATATTATAAAATCCGCGCAGCTCCGCAATCGCGGAATACCGCTTCCGCTGTACCGCCAACCGATAAATCCGGCCCGTCAGCGAGCTGGTTATCGCCCATGTCGGCAGCGACCAAAATCGCTCCGCGCGCAAGCGCATCACGGCATGCGCCGACATCACCTGCATCAAAGCCGATGTCGACAAGCGCACTCTCGAGCGTGCTGTCACTGTCATATGCAGCTGCTGCTGCCAATATCCCGTTGCTCGGGAACGCCACGCCGCCGAAGACGCCCATATTCATGCCGCTGACTGGAACCGGAGCAGCGATGCCAAGATCGTTATTGTCGTGATCATCAGCAGCGGCGCGGGTCAGCATGAGGTCCGTCATCTCATCGGCATGGACATCAGTCTCCGATTCAATACGCCTCGAATGGTCCCGATCCTTCGCGATCACCCTCAGCTCATTCCGCGTAAAACCTGCCTTCTCAAGTGCATTCACCGCTTCAATCGCTTCATTCTCCGTGTTAAAAATCCCTATTCTGTAAGTCAATTCATTCGCCTCCGCATACCACTAAACTATACCACCCTTGGTATGCCCTGTTTACGGAGGAAATAACCGGCAGCTTCGCCAAGCTGTCGATTTCGGCTGTTTCCTTATCTGAGAGTGCTGAATCTGCACGCTCAGAGCTTCAATCGGTCGATTCTCGCGCTGAGAGTACGTATTTCGCTCTCTCAGCTTCGCCAAGCTGCCGATTTCGGTTGTTTCCTTATCTGAGAGTGCTGAATCTGCACGCTCAGAGCTTCAATCGGCAGATTTTCGCGCTGAGAGTACGTATTACGCTCTCTCAGCTCCGCCAGCTGCCGATTTCGGCTGTTTCTTTATCTGAGAGTGCTGAATCTGCACGCTCAGAGCTTCAGTCGGTCGATTCTCGCGCTGAGAGTACGTATTACGCCCTCTCAGCTTCGCCAAGCTGCCGATTTCGGCTGGTTATTACTTTAAGGCCGCGACGGCGAGCCATCCGGAATGCGCGATAACGTCCAGCCGGGCAGCACATTATGGCACGGATACAGCGCTGCCTTCTGCTCGTCGATGTCGACGCCAAGCCCTGGCTTGTCGTTCACATACGCATAGCCATCACGGATTGTCGGACTGCCTGGGAACACCTCGTGCATCCGCTCCGACAGCGCGCTCCATTCCTGAACGCCGAAGTTCGGGCTCGATAGATCCAGGTGAAGGTTCGCCGCCTGACCGACAGGCGACAGGTCCGGCGGACCATGCCAAGCGGTGCGAATTCCGAACGCTTCGCAGACGGTGCCAAGCTTCTTCGCAGGCGTCAGTCCGCCGATGGCGCTAATATGGCAGCGGATGAAGTCGATCAGCCGCTCGGTCACAAGGGGCAGCCATTCCGCGGAATGGACGAACAGCTCGCCCATCGCAAGCGGCGTCGCACATTGTCCGCGGATATGGCGGAACCAGTCGATCTGCTCCGGCGGCAGCGCATCCTCGAGGAAGAAGAGCCGATGCTCCTCGAGCTGCTTCGCGAGCCGCACCGCTTCGATCGGCACGATTCGCTCATGGATATCGTGCAGCAGTTCGACCTCATAGCCGAGCGCACCGCGTAAATGGTCGAACATGCGCGGCACGCTGCGGACATAGGCATCGGGGTCGAAATAAGCACCGGGCAGCACATGGTCCGGCTGGTGCAGCTTATGTCCTTGACCGCCGTAGCCGCCAAGCTGGCAGCGCACATAGCGGCAGCCTTGCTCCATGAAGGCACGAACATTGTCTTCGACCTCCGCAGGATCGCGTCCGTCCGCATGGCGGTAGATCGCCGCCGCTTCACGAAGCTTGCCGCCGAACATTTCATACACAGGCTGATTCGACATTTTTCCCTTGATGTCCCATAGCGCCATATCGATGCCGGAGACGGCGTTGTTCAGCACGGGACCATTGCGCCAATAGCCGCTAACCATGGCCGTCTGCCAAATATCTTCGATGCGGCGCGGGTCCTTGCCGATTAGAAAAGGCTTCAAGTACTGCTCCACCGCAGTCGCCACAGCGAGGTGGCGCTGCGTAAACGTTGCACAGCCAAGGCCGTAAAGACCGGGCTCATTCGTTTCGATTTTCACAATGACCAGATTAACGCCATCTGGCGCGGTCAGAATGACGCGGACGTCTCTAATTTTCAATAGTTCCTCCATGCAAGCGACAGCTCCTCACTTCGAACCTACAGGTTCGCTAGTTGCTCCTCAGCATCCGCAGGAATCTCATGCCAACCATCGAATTTGCCGAGCATTTGCTGGATGTAGAAAGGACCGCTCTCGCGCAGCTGCTGCGAACGCTCACCCTTGAAATTGTCAACGCGGTATTTGCAGAACGACTGCAAGTGGTTGTAGTACAAGGCTCGGCGCTCCTCCGTCGGATGCTCGTTCGGCAGAGCCGCATGCCAGAGTGCGCCGTGAAAGATGACCGCATCGCCAGCGTCCACGAGCACCTCCACTTGGCCTTCGATGTGATCAAGGCCTTCCGGCGGATTCTTCCCGCTCTTATGCGAGCCTGGCACGACGACAAGCGGACCTTTCTCCCTTGTAATAGCATCGAGATAATACGCGCAATTGATCGAGATCGGAAAATACCAATACGGCGGCAGCGGCTCTGGAAACACATGCGAGTCCATATGCCAGCCGACCGGCATCCCTTTGTCCGGTTTAATCCGCGTCGCATTGACGCTCTCCATCTGCAGCTTCGGCCCCATCAGCGCGCGCATCACGTTAAAGACCGGAGGATGGACAAGCAGCGGAACGAACGCTTCATCCCGGTCGATAATGTCGGGAATTTCGCGTGTTGTGAACCCTTCGGATATGCTGATTACACGCTCAACCAGATGCGCGACCTGCTCCTTGCTCAGCGCTTGCTTCACAACCAAATAGCCATCGCGCTCAAACTGCGCGACTTGCTCATTCAATGTCAGACTCACCGTTTACTCCCCCTCCTCTATCTCCATTACGAGCGCATTGTACATCGGCATCACGCCATGCGGCTTCACATCGAACAGGCGATTGCCTATCCAAGCTCCCTCATATGGCTTACCTGCTACTACTTCGGTACGCGACACAAGCTTCGGCTCGAACGTAAGCGCCACGGTTTCGCCGGCTCGGAGGCCCAGCACAACGAGATAACGCCCCTCATCCGACATCACACCAGCAAGCCCGCGAGGCGCTCGGCACTTCACTTCATCCGCCTTCAGCCACTCCGGCAATCGAATATAAACATCACCAGCGCGCATCGGCGTTACGCAGAGCACGCCTTCCTCCGGCACGCCATACTCGATTCGCACATCCTCGTTCACCTTATTCAGCCAAATGTTGACGTACAGCCGCTGTTGGTTCGCATCCCATGTCGTCGCATGATCCCAGACCAGATGCAGTCCCCGTCCTCCTGCCGCACAGCAGCAAGCCATCGTATCGACTTTGCCTTCGTTCGAGAAGTCGTTCGGATTCATCCGTCCCGTGAAGCCGCCCCTGTACCGCGCAGGCACGTCACGGTACGTTCTTGTCGTCGTCTCTTCTTTGTCTGTCACCGTCTTCGCCCACGAAATGTCCCGTACCTGCGAGGCGACAAGCGTATTGGCGAACCGATCCGCATCGTCCCAGCAGGCAGCATTGCCATTCTTCGCAAGATAAATGGCCGTATGAATCATATCCGTCGTGCAGCAGGTTTCGCTATGTTGAATGACACCCGGAAGCCACCGGTAGTGCTCATCAACCGGCTCTTGGCCATTTAAGCCTGTACCTTCCGGGAACCAGCCGTATGTACTGCCCATCGAGCAAGCCCAGTCATACACCTTCTGACACCAATCGATCAGCGTACGGTCCTGCTTCAATGTCGCATAGCGGAGAATGCCTGCGACAGCGCCCATTTTCGAATGGAAATGACCGTCATCCGGATATCGCCCCTGCGACCAGAAGCTGCCGTCCTCAGCGAACACCTTCGAATGGTACACGACGAAATTCGTCAACTTCTCCAGCATTTCCGCAGCTAACGGATCGCCTGTGCGCTCGTAATAGATCGCTAGTGGCAGAATGAACACACCGCCCCCGTAATGGGTCGGCTCCACGATAAAGCCATGCTCGGTATAGATCTCCGCCGGCACCACCATGCCCGGCACATAGGTCTCGAATGGATAGCAAATGTAATCGTCCCGCTCCACCGCAATATTCCGCATCCCCTTCAGCATGCGTTCGATACGCACCAGCGCTTCCACGTCCTGATCGAACTTATGCCAGCTGAGCAGTCCGAGGAAGACGCTGCGCTGGTCGAACATATTCGCTCCCGCAGGCACACCCCATTCGTTGCTCATCCGGTAGAACAGCCCGTCGGACTCGCTCTGCATCCAGCGGAGCGCCTCTTTCATATGCTCCTCTGCCTCGCGTCCGATCCGCTTCCCGATGATCTCGCCGCACAGAATCGAAGCGTCTAAGAATCGTCCCACCGCATCGCCGAAATCCCATTCGCTATGCCATGCGAACGACTCGTCACTGCCAATCTTCGCGAAGAAGTACGGTAAGTAATGATAGTCCGGATCGAGCATCTGCTCGTAATGATTGATGGCAAGTGCCGCCAACTCCCGATAATCAAGCGCCTTGCCTAACTTGCTAAGTTTGCCGTGTTCCATCTACGATCATCCTTTCAGTGAGCCTAGCATGATGCCTTTAACAAAATACTTCTGCAAGAACGGATAGATGCATAGAATCGGCGCTGTCGTGACAATCAACATCGCCATCTTGATCGATTCCGCAGTGACGGTCACCGCCCCTTGATGCATCTTGCTCAACACCGCAAGGTTGGACGCCTCGTTCGACTGAATGAGGAAGAGCAGCAGGTTCTGCGCCGTCCATAGCTTCGTGTTCGAGATGAAGGTGAAGCCCGTGAACCAGTCATTCCAATGGCTAACGCCGACGAACAGCGCAATGGTCGCAAGCACTGGCTTCGACAGCGGGAAAATAATGCTGAAAAAGATTCGAGCGTCCGACGCTCCGTCTATCTTCGCCGACTCCTCCAGCGCTTCCGGCAGTTCGGTCATGAATGTGCGCACGAGCATGATGTTGAATGCGCCGTACAAGCCAGGAATGATGTACGTCCAGAAGCTATTGAGCAGATGGAGCTGCTGCAGCGTGATATAGAACGGGATGAGTCCGCCACTGAGGAACATCGGGATGACAATCCACCAGTTCAGAAACTTGCGCAGCGGAAAATTCTTCTTCGTCAGCACATACGCAAACATCGCCACAAGCAGCACCTGCGTAATAACGCCGACGACAACCCGAGCTATCGTTACACCGTAAGCGATGAAAATATTTTGGTCGCTAAAGATGACGCCGTAGTTCTTCAAGCTGAACATGCGGGGCCAGATATAGATGCCGCCCTTCTGCGCATCCATCGCGTCGTTGAAGGAGATGGCTAGAATATAAATAAACGGATATAAGCACAGAAACGAAAAAGCGAGCATGAACAGCATATTGACGGCGTTGAACCATTTTTCTCCCCGTGATCTCTGCATGCCGGCACGCCTCCCTATATGAGTGACTCTTGCTTGATTAACTTGGCAACAAAGTTACAGACGAGGAACAGAATAAGTCCGACTGTCGCTTGGAACACACCCATTGTTGCGCCGAGCGAGAGGCCCATGAAACCGCCCGAGTTGCGCAGATAGCTCAAGATGAGCGTATCGAGAATTTGGCCGACCTCCTGCACTTGCAGATTCCCCATCGTCCACAATTGGTCGAAGCCTGCACTCATTAGGCCGGAGGCGCTCAGGATGAACAGCAGCACCATCGTGCCGCGGATGCCCGGCAGCGCAATATGCCAAATTTGGCGAATACGGCTTGCCCCGTCGATGCTGGACACTTCGTACAGATGCGGATCGATACCTGACAGCGCAGCCAAATAGATAATGGCGTTGAAGCCGATGTTTTTCCATAGTTCCGTGAAGATGACGATCGGCAGAAAAGCTTGCGTACTGCCCATGAAGTAGAACGGTTCGTTCAGGAAGCCGATGCGCGTCAGCATATCGTTAATGAGTCCGCCATCCGGGGATAGCATCTTGTACCACAATCCTGCAGCGATGACCCAGGAGATGAAGTACGGCAAGTAGCTGATCGTCTGCACGAAGCGCTTAAATACAGTCTGGTGAATCTCGTTAATGAGGAGCGCGAACAGAATGGTAACTGGAAAGCCGATCAGCAGCTTGAGCCCGCTAATAATAATCGTATTGCGAAGCGCATTCGTGAAATCAGGCAGATTAAAGATCGTCTTGAAGTTATCGAGTCCAACGAACTCACTGCCGGAATAGCCTTTGACCGGATTGTAGTCCTGGAAAGCGATAATGATGCCGACCATCGGATAATACGAGAACAAGAGGAAGAAGATAATGCCCGGTATGGTGAAAATGTAAAGCCAGCGCTGGTCCCACATTTTGCGCAAGATCCGCTTCGTCATTGCCTTGCGCCTTGGTTCCGCTGCGGAGTTCGTCTGGCTTTCTACGAGAGTTGTCATCGGTAAGTGACCCTCCTTCTTGCCAAGGAATGATTCAAGGAGAGCGCCTTAATAGCGCTCCCCCCGTTGCAACGTTTACTTCAAATTCTCCAGGTGGATCGACTTCGCCGCTTCTTCGCGCTCTGCAACGATTTTGTCATAGCCAAGCGCTTTGACGTTCTTGCCCCAATCCTCAACGAGCTTCTTGATGCCGTCCGGATTTTTCGCCGTTACCGCCTTCGCAACCAGTTGCTTGTAGCGCTCGCTCTGACCGACAGTCGCTTTGTTCTCCACATCGCCTGGCTCTACATAACGCTGCGGATCTGTAATGTATTCGGTTGGGAACTTGGAGCCAAGGTTCTTCCACGTCTCAATCATATCTTCACGCATCTCATAGCCGGTTGGCGCTTGGTTCTTAATGAGCGCATCATAATTAGGAATGAAGGAGTACACGTCGATACCGAAGTGTGCGCGCTTGTTCCAGTCGCCTTGCGTTTCGTCGAAGAACGACTTCGTATCAACGACCTTGCCGTCTGCATTGCGCTCCCACTGCGCACCTTCGATGCCGTACTTCGTTAGAATCGTGCCTTCCTCAGAGAGGACATAGTCCAGCGTCTTGAAGAACGTATTGACTTCTTCCTTCGGCAGGCCGGCTTTCACCGCCCAGAGGCTCCATGCTTCCAGTCTGAACTTCGGCAGGCTTGGGCCGGAAGCGATTGTAGGATCATACAGCTGAACGCCGACGAACTCCGCCTTCGGATCCGTCTTCTTCATGCTGTCCGTGAACGGATTCGCTTGCTCCCAATAAGCGCCGTGCACAGCGCCATAGCGGCCTTGGTTGCCTTTCTCGTCGATCTGGCCTTGCTTGAGCGTGAACGCTTCTTTCTCGATCAAGCCTTCGTTATACAGCTTGTTGTAGAACGTAAGCGCGCGGATCAAGTTCTCTGACTGACTAACATCGGAACGAGCCGGCTTGCCGTCCGCATCGGTGTACCATACGCCTGTTCCGTCGTTCTGGTCCGGTGGGAAGAACAGCTTGATCATATTGCGGAAGTTCTCGCCGAATGCCGCATACGGAATGACTGGCTGGCCGTTCACGTCTTTAATTTGCTCCTTGAATGCCTTTAGATCGTTGTATAGATCGTCGACCGTCTTCGGCAGCGGCAGGTTCAGCTTGTCGAGCCAATCCTTGCGAATCCAGATCGTTGGCTGGTCGATGGCGTACGCCTGCATGTTGGAGAAGTTTTGCGCAATGCTGTAGATTTTGCCGTCATGCGGATCTGAAGTGAATGGGAGCAGCTTCTCTACTGCGTTCTTCACATTCGGATATTTCTCCAGCCATGGCGTTAAGTCTTCGAGCTTGCCGCTCTCGCCTAAGTTGTTCAAGATCAGCTTCGTTCTGGAATCCGCGCCGGTTGTAACGATATCCGGCCAGTCGGAGCCGCCGGTGGATGCCCACAGCTGCAGCTTCTGTACGACGTCGTCGTAGCCGCCTGTCTTGATAACGTCATACGTCAGGTCTGTCAGACCAAGACGCTTCTGCAGCTCCGGTAAGACGATGTCCTTCGCCGGGTCAGGGTTATCCCAGCCCCAGTTGAACGCGGTAATCTTCAGGTTATCGACGGTGCCGACTTCCCCAGTGGATGAATTCGACGAGTTGGATGTGTTTGCGTTATTCGAGCTGTTCGTTGAATTGGACGTATTCGTGGAGTTCGTTGTATTCGTGGAATTCGTTGCATTGCTGGATGAGTTACCGTTGCTGCTGTTGCCCGTATTGTTGCCATTGTTGCCGCCGCATCCGACCAAACCTACCGTTAAAGCTGCTGTAAGCAAAATACCTACATTCTGACGGATTCTCACAAGTTATTCCCCCTGAATATGTGATAGGTTGTTCATGCAAACATCAGTTTGAAGTTTGAAGCTACCCCGCCAAGCCCTGTCCGTTCCAGTCGCAAGCCCTCATCCCAAATCAATTGAACCGAGTTCCACTCCCCCTTACGTCAAATCTACCAATGCACATTCCCTCCGCGCTGATCCGCATAAGGGATGCCCCCAGTCATCGGGGTGTTATCTTGCTCCATCCATTTCCGTTGGTAGAGCGGATAAATTTGACCGGACGGCGTCACCGACAATACGGTATCACCGCGCCAGCGGACGTTGTAATCGTGACCGGATACGCGTTCAATCGTCTCAATCGTTGTCAGTGGGTAAAGCAGCTCGATAAGCTGTCCTTGCTGCAAGCCCTCGAGGCAGATATAACTGCTCTCGTCGGCAGTAATCGGCAACGCCTCTCCATCAACGGAAAGCACAGCATCCTCCTGAGCGATCCAATCTGGGATTCTCACTCGTAGCGCTTGGGCGTCATGTATGAGTAACGCAAGCTTGCCTTCATATGGCTGATAGCTAATGACCTCTACCCACTCGCTGTTCCGGCTGAGCGCCATGTTCACACTGACGACGCCATCCCTCTTCGTCACGATGTCGTCCCAGACGAGGTAGCAAGCGCGAATGCCTGCGCCCAAGCAGCAGCCTTCGACGCTCTCGATGCAATTGTCGAGCGAGCCTGGCTTCGACCAGGAAGCCCAGCTGCCATAGAGCGCGCGCTCAAGGATCGGCTTCTCGGGGAAATCGCCTTGAGGCAGCATCGGATCCGTATGTACGAATTGGTTCTCAAGCAGCTGATTGCGTGTGAAGCGCTCCAGAATGGCGTAATAGCTCTCATCGATATGGCGAGCAATGAGCAAGCCAAGGTGAATGGCATCCGTAATCGTGCACGATTCGCAGGAGGCATCATCTGGACCTACGCCGTCCGGCACCCAGCCCCACTTGCTTGAGAAGCGAAGTGTCCAGTCGAACACGCTCTTCATCTGCTGTACAACTGCCGTATCATTCGTCCGCAGCGCTCGCCGCATGATGGCTACAGCTGCAGTTAGAATGCCGCCGGAGTGCGTATGCCCTTGATAGCGGCCGTCAGCTTCAAAGGTACCGCTCACATTCAGCACGAAACGGGACATTCTATCGAGCAGATCCTCACAATCCGGTGCATCGTTGACGCTCTCCGTGAAGCGAGCCAGCGCCAGCATAATTCCGCCGAGCGGGAATGTCGGGTAGCCGTTGAAATCGCCGAATACCGCATGCTCCATCGTGTTCCAGCCGTCAGCGTGCTTGAACCAATAGCTATAGTCTCCTTCATGCTTCACATTGTCACGGATCGAGGCGGCTAACCGCTCCACGGTTTCCCGTCGCTCCTCGCTCGGAGCATCGAGATACAAATCGACATACGCGAGCAGCATTCTGCCGGCCATGAATGGGTTGAGGAACGGATCGCAAGTGTCCAGCATCGCGCGAAGCGCCTCTTCTTCTTCCTTGTAGTCGGATGATCCCGTCACCGAACGGCCTAGCAAATACGCATCCGTGAACCGGCTGCACATATCACCAAGATCCCAAATATGATGCTCCAGCTTTGGCTCTGGCTTCAGACGAAGCAGGAAGTACGGCCGGTAATTCTGTTCTCTGTCCAGCCGGTTCGCTATCGCACTGAAGCCTCGTTCAATCGCCTCCTGCAGGAAATAGGTCTGCGGCCTTGATTGCATCTTTACATCCATTACCATCATTACTCCCCCTGACTAATTCGCATGTGATTCATGTGGAATCGGCAAACAAGCCGTGCTGATCATGGAGACAGACACGTAAATAGAGCGCTTACATTTTTAAATTGTTGGATTAGATGTTCGGTTGTTTGTTGTGCTTGTGATTGTTTGTTGTGATTGTTTGTTGTGGTTGTGGTTGTTTCTAGTGCTTGTGATTGTTTGTTGTGGTTGTTGTAAGTGGCGTGCTAGCAATAGAAACTGCTCGTGGAGTCAATTGCTCTGTGAGGTGGATCGTGCATAAATAGCTAAAATAGCTAAAGAAGATGAACGCTGAGGGTTAAGACATTGAAGGTACGAACATGAACAAGCTGCTTATAACAAATATACAACTATTGCTCAACGGTATTGTTAACAATATTCAATTAATTGCATCATACTCCGATCCCTCTATGCTGTAAAGAAAAAGATTTGAATGCACTGTAAATAGTTGTATATTCAATATATCAAGTGAAACCGGCTGACTCCGTCCTTATATCATATCAAGCTAGAGAGTAGGAGACCGATGTCCGTTCCAATGAAGCGAGTGCCTTTATATACGCAGATTCGCACATACATCGTTGATCAAATCACACAAGGCAAATTAAAGCCTGGAGAGCGTCTGCCCTCAGAGAACGAGCTAGCCGAGCATTTTGGCGTCAGCCGCATTACGGTAAAAGGCGCACTGTCCACCCTCGTAGAAGAAGGGGCTGTCTACCGTATTCAAGGGAGAGGCTCCTATGTCGCCGATGGACCGCAGAGCAGGGAGCCGGTCCTTTACCCGCCTGCCTCCACATCAGCCTCAGCATCTGCTGCTCTCGTGAAGCCGCGCAAGATGAAGCTGATCTCCCTGATGATTCCGAGTCTCAAGACCTCCTATATGGTCCATCTCGTGCAAGGCGTCGAGAAGGAAGCTGCGCTGGGAGGCTACCGGGTTATCGTGTCCCTCACGCATGAGTCTGTAGATACCGAGTGCACGCTTCTGGCAGAAGCTGACGAATTTGGCGTGGACGGTGTAATTGTTTACCCCGTAGAAGGAGAAAGCTATAACGAAGATATCCTGCGAATGTCGCTGCGCGGCTATCCGATCGTCGTCATCGATCGTTATTTGAAAGGGCTTGAGACGAACTGCGTCTGCTCTGATCACTTCGGTGGTGCTTATGAAGCGACGAACCATCTCATTCAATCCGGCCACACGCGAATCGCTTTCCTGACCGCTCCAGCCAAAGGTACATCGAGCATGGAGGACCGGCTTGAAGGGTACCGCAGAGCACTGTCCGATCACGGAATTTCTAGCGACCCCAGACTCGTTTTCACGAATACGGATCCCTTACAGATCGAGAGGTTCCTGCGTGAGAGCACCGATGTAACTGCCATCTTCGCGCTTAACTCCTCGCTCGGCCTGAAAGTGATGTTGGCGGCGGAACGACTGGAATTCTCGATCCCTGAGCAGTTGTCCGTTATTTTCTTCGATGATCTGGAGCATTCCTATCGCTGGGCGAAACGTCCGTCATGCATTCTTCAGCAAGAGGAAGAGATAGGGATACAAGCGACGAAGCTGCTCCTCTCACTCGCCGAGAACCCGGATCAGGAACGTAAGAAGATCGTGCTGCCGCCTCGGCTTGTCGTAGGTGGAACGACAGCGACACCGGATTATTTTACATAACTTGGAATTCAAATTTGATTCAAAAGAAGTCTCCGTGGGTAATATGCTTATAGAAATTATTCGATTTGGGAGCGTTGCGCGATGAAACACACCGATAAATTAGTGCTGCGAACGGAAAATCAGGAGGGCAAGTGCACCGTCTATGTCTGCGGTGAGCTTGACCTGGAATCAGCAGTGCAGATGCGTGCGGCAATGACCCCGCTCATCGAGCTGACTGATCGTGAATTGGTTCTGAACTTGCAGGAGCTGCGCTACGTCGACAGTACGGGTATCGGGATTCTTGTCTCGGTACTGAAAGCCCGCCATGCGAAGGAAGCGCTATTCACCGTAACCGCTGTACCTCCGCACATTCGTAAGCTGTTTGATATGACAGGCATTACACCATTTTTACTGAAATAGGCCTAAAGGCGATAGGTAGGGCCAGCCTTCAGAAAGGAATTCACAACTATGAACGATAATGAAGACTTAATCACGCTCAAAGTGCCAGCAGCGGCGGAATATATTGACTTGGTACGGCTGACGCTCTATGGCCTCGCTGCCAAAATCGGTTTCTCCTACGAGGAAATCGAAGATATGAAAGTTGCGGTATCGGAGGCATGCAACAATGCAGTGCTTCATGCATATGGCGACATGCGGAGCCGTGCGGTCCTGACAGGGGCTAGCGTGCCTCAGATTGAAGTGCGTTTCGTGAAGAAGTACGACGCCCTCTCCATCATTGTGAAGGACGAGGGATCCAGCTTCGATGCTGCGGCGGCAGCGAAGTTGGCTCAGCCTGTGGACGGGCAAACGATTGATGAGCTGCAGGCCGGCGGTCTCGGACTCTACTTGATGCAAGCGTTAATGGATGATGTGATCGTGAGCAGCGAGATGGGAACCGAGGTCGTGCTGACCAAGCGGCTCCTCCGAAGCGGTGATCTCTAATGAGCACGCAACCGGCTAATCATCGGAGCGCCGGCGGCATCGAACTCATTACGGCCTATCAGAAAAACCCGAATAATGAGACCGCTGAGCTTCTGATCGTCCATTATGAGCCTATGGTTCGAATGGCTGCCGGTAAAATATCACGTAACCGTCCCGACCTGTACGAGGATTTGATTCAAATCGGCCAGATGGCGCTTCTTCGCCTGTTCAGCCAATTCGATAGCACCCTTGGGGTGCAATTCGAGCCTTATGCGATGAAGAGCATCATCGGCCATATGAAGAACTTCCTGCGCGACAAGTCGTGGTATGTCCAGGTTCCCCGCCGCATTAAGGAGAAAGGCATTGCTCTTCAGCATACGATCGACGAATTAACCGTCAAGCTCGAACGCTCACCGAGAATGGATGAGATCGCGGAGCGTATGGAGCTATCCGTCGAAGAAACGACCGAAATTCTTGCCGGACGCGAGCTGTATCATTATGTCTCCCTCGATACGCCAATATCCGAGGAGGACAGCACCTCGACGCTCGGCGATCTACTCGGATCGCCGCTCGATGATTTCGAGAACGTTGATAAGCGGCTCGATCTGGAAGCCGCCATGGCGCAGCTTGAACCTGCGGAGCAGCGCGTGCTGCTGCTCGCCTATCAGGATGGACTGCCGCAACGGCAAATCGCCGACATGCTCGGCATCTCGCAGATGAGTATCTCCCGCATTCAACGGAGGGCAACGCTCAAGCTGAAGAAGCTGTTAAGCGAACAAGAAGAGCTTGATGATTAGAAGCGCGCTATCCTTGCGGCACGAACACTGTGAACCGCGGATGGCGCGCTTCCTTCGTTATCTGGAACCCTTTTGGATAAAATTGTCGGCGCTAGAGTTGTACTCGGTGTATTGTTCGCGTTATGATGGTAGTAACACGTATGAACGGACACGGCAGGAGGCTCTAAACCATGATGCATCGTTTGCTGCAGTTTCCTTCCAAATGGGAATGGCTCGTGCTTAACGAGCAGCGGCCAGAATCATCCGGCCTCAGCCGCAGTAGCACTCGAGCTGCCGGCGGCGGTTCTGTCGTAGCCGCGCTCGCAGAACATGCCGAGGAGCAGGCTGAAGTGAAGCAGGCAAGCGCCGCTGCCTTGAAGCATGCTTATCCTGAGCTTGCCGGCTGGCTAAGCGATATGGAAGGCAACACTCACAACCAAATTATCGTCAGCGAGCTAGCCGGCGGCGAATCTGTGCTGCAGGGGACGCTTATGTTTCAATTGTCAGAGGACGAGACCGATGTGCTGCCGCTGCATTTCCGCGTCACGAGGTCTCGCCTCGTGACGCTTGCCGGCGACATGCGCTTATCCGTTCGGCTGCAGGTCGACCCGTGGCAGGACAAGCTGAACCGCTGCCAGAGCGCACCAGAGGGCTTCTTCGTCGTTCTCGGGTCCATTCTGGAGACGTTCCACATTGGGCTCGACCGTTTCGAGACGAGGCTTGGCGACTTGGAGCATAAGATGCGCAAGCAGAACCGTACCGGACTGATGAACACCATCTTCGAACGGCGATATGAGCTGCTGCATTGGAGCCACTTGTTCATTCCGATTAAGGAAATTCAAGGCGCAGCTAAGGAAGCATTCATGGACACGCTGCTTGATCAGGAAGAGTACAAACGGATGGAGCTCAAGCTCGAGCGAATCGAAGCGCTGCTCAGCCATTATGCGATGGAGATCGATACACTCCTCATGATGGATGACGCCATCTCGAACTTCCGTGGCAACGATATTATGAAGACGCTGACGATCTTCACCGCCCTTTTCATGCCTGCAACGGTTATCGGTGCGGTATGGGGCATGAATTTCAAGCGTATTCCTTGGGCAGGCGAGCCGTGGGGCTTCGTTGCTGTCTGCTCCATCATCGTCATCGTCACCATGCTGATCTATTGGTGGCTCTGGCACAAAGGCTGGACCGGCGATCTGCTGAACGGCCGTCACCGAGGCGAAATCGTCGGCCCCGGCACGGGCATCGATGCCGTTGCAGCTAGCGGCGACTTGCCACGCCCGTTGCCAAGCCGCAGTAACCGCGTACGTGGTGCGCAAGGCGCAAGCAGCGCGAGCGGCAACGGCGAGACCAGCCGCGACGAGAAAGACGCGCCGCTGCCATCACGGTCGAGTCGATAGGTTGATTTGATGTAAACCGAGAATTGAGGTAGGGGCTGTTTGCCCCTCCTCCTGTCTCGGTTTTTTTGTTGTCCACGCAAAACAAAAGAGCCCCGCCATAGCAGAGGCTCCCCATTCTCACTTAATATCCACAACGACCAAACAGCGGTCGTCCGACTGAAGCTCTTCCGCTCGCTGACCGGCATGGAATAACGCCGCTTCGAGCTCTGCGAGCGAGGTCTTGCTGCCGTACGGCTGCAGCAGTGCGGTAAGGCTCGCCGGCCGGTCTTCCTCGCTATCGCTGCCGACGAGATCGTAGATGCCGTCAGTCAGCAGCACGATCCGGTCGCCTGAGCTGATCGGCAGCGTATGCTTCTCGACGACAATATCGCCGAACATCCCAATTGCCACGCCGCCTTGTGCAAACGTCTCCACCTCGCCGCCTTGGCGGATAATCATGCCCGGCGGATGGCCTGCATTGACATATTCGACGACGCCTTCAATGAGATCAACGACGATATACAGTCCCGTAAAATAATACTGAATCAGCTGATCCGCAAACTGCAGCTGCAGTGAGCGGCGGTTCAGCTCCCGGATGACCCGCTTCGGCTCCACCTGCTTCGACATCGCTTCTTTCAGCACCGAGGCGATGAACATGCAGGCAAGCGAGGACGAGATCCCATGCCCCATCGCATCCATCACGGCGATGCCATAACGGTGATCGTCGATTCTGTTCCACGCGTACAAGTCGCCGGACAGCTCCTCGGACGGGCGGAAGATGGCATCTATCGCGACACCCTCGACATCGAGCTTATGCGGCAGTGCCGCTAGCTGTACTTCCCTCGCCAGCTGCAGCTCCTCGCGCACCCGTCGGTCTCGCTCCTTATGCCAATCCTTCTCCACCTTCAGCCGCAGCGCCACGCGAATGCGAGCAAGCAGCTCGATGCGATTAATCGGCTTCGTCACATAGTCGATCGCCCCAGCGTCAAGCGCCTCCGCGAGCTTCTTGGAATCGCCGATCGCCGTCACCATAATTACCGGAATATCTTTAAGCCGCACAGATCGCTGCAGCATCGCGCAAGCTGTTATCCCATCTATGCCAGGCATCATCATATCGAGCAAAATCAGATCAACGCCGTGCCCGTCATCCCCCGGCCCATCAGCCGGCTCTTCGCCTTGCATCGTAAGCCCAAGGAGCAAGAACATCTCTCCTGCCGATCCCGCCGACTCAATGTCGGTGTAGCCCGCACGCTTCAAAATTTCTCTGACCACCGTTATGTTCATCGGATTATCGTCAACGACGGCAATTCGCATTTTCCATCTCCCTAGCTTGTCTTTTTCTTATCTACTTCTCTATGTTAATCGTTACCCCTACTTCAATCGTTTGAATCGTCACGGGCGAGGGCAACGGCCTAAAGCACATTGGCCTATCGGTTCATACAATGGGAGCAAGGAGAGTGGGTGCAATCATGAGCAGCGGCAGTACGGTTGATATTCGCACAGCCATCTTTTTGGCTGCAGTCTGTGGTCAAACCTATATGCAATACAACAATAACGGCTACTTCCTCGTGCCGGATTCCTATCGCGTCATTGGCCCATTTAATGCGTCTTCGTTCACTGGCAATGAAGAGCCTTTCGGCTTCGTCATCGAATCGCCGCAAGCGGTAATTCTAGCCTTCCGCGGCACAAGCTCTCCAACGGATTGGGTGACGGACATGATCGCGCAACAAACGACGTTCAAGCCGCTCAGTAAGAAAAGCGTTATGACGCACCGCGGCTTCACAGAGGTGTACATGTCCGCTCGCGACCAAATCTTCCGGCTGCTTGACCAAGTGCCGAGCGATAAGCCGCTCTTCGTCACAGGCCACAGCTTGGGCGGAGCGCTTGCGACACTGGCTTCGCTTGATATCGCTGTTAACCGGAAACCGGACACAATCATTACGTATACGTTCGGATCACCGAGGACGGGCGACCCCGCATTCGTCCGTGCCTATAATGCAGCAGTCCCCATCTCTTTCCGGATTCAGAACGAATTCGATGTCGTGCCTCATCTTCCACCGCTTGTGTACCAATCACCGAAAACCGATAAGAGCTACTATTACTTACATGTCAAAGAAGAGGTTAAACGCAGCTTTCGGTACGGATCAATCGGGGGCAACCATGTCATCAGCAGCTATTTCAACGATCTGGCGCAGGATGCCCCGGGCTTCACAGCTGCTGTCTGTTCCGATCCGCCGGGCTGGTGTCCGCAAAAATAAGCGAAGCCGCCAATCACGGCGGCTTCGTGCTTCGATGCTTCGGTGTTTCGATTTTTATAGCGCTTAGACCTGCTTAGACCTCTGCCGCAGCTTCCGCAATACAGGCACGCTCCGCCTTGGTCATTCCTTTCAGCACCAGCTCATAAGAATGATCAATCATATCATGCAGCTCCTGCTCAGGAACAGACCCATCCAACGTAATTGAGTTCCAATGCTTCTTGTTCAGATGATACCCCGGAGTTATCGCCTCGTACTGCTGGCGCAAATTTTCCGCGATGACAGGATCGCATTTGAGCGAAATGCTCGATCCATCGCCAGGAATGAGCGCGAACATTTTGCCCCCGGCCTTCATAACGAGCGGATCTGGGCCAAACGGAAATTCCTTAATAGCGCCTGCCTTGGACAAGCAGTGTCCGATTAACGCTTCCATTTGCTAGTATTCCCCTTCCTGCACAAAAGTATAGTTTTCAAAAGTCGCAGCTTGTCCATAATAAACGCCATCCTCATCATAGAGGTTCCAGACAATCGCTTGCTCGATACGAAATCTCCGTCCGCTGCTCGAGATGCGGATGCCGTTGTAGTCGTCTATGTAGCCTTGGCTCGCGACCGCTTCGAGGAACCGCTGCCGCTCAGCTTGAATCATCGGCTCCGCCGTATGCCGCGACTCTATATTCGTGAACGCATCCCAGTCCATCTCCCACAGACCAAGTGCCGCACGATTGCCGTAGTTCAGCACGGGGTCCGCCTGCGTCCCGTGCGAGAGCACCACAATTGGAGCTTCGAACAGCAGCGCAGCCGCCGATTCATGAGTTGCTTCCCTTTCCACGAGCGGCCTGCCAATTAGCCGATGATAGCTGTCCAGAATTATATTCGCATGACGCTCTGAAGCGCCGATCCCCTGCTTTTCCAATCCCAATACGCTCCTTTAATATCAAAAAAACTGAAGGCATAATCACCTTCAGTTTCTTGTTTGAACTACACGCCCATCTTCTTGCGCTGGTTGTTCACTTTTTTATGATTTTGGCTTCTCATTGTTTGTTGGTTGCCGCCTGGACCATGCTTCTGTTTACCTGCACCATTCGCCTGCTCCTGCTTCTTCTGAGCCAGCTTCTGCTTCACTGCTTCTGCAAGGGAAACCTTCTTCGGCTCCTGCACTTCCGGCGTCGTCTCGTTCTCGGACATTAAGATCACCTCGTTAGTGTGTACTAGTTGTATTGTAGCTCTTTTTCCGCTTTCTTTCCAGTAGCCCGGGCGGTAAATTTCTCCTGTAAAATAACTATTCCCGCAGCGCATCCTTCAGCTTCGTGGACATGTTGTCCGCACCGCCTGCACGCAGCATGCCGCGCACCTTCGCGAGCTCCTGCGTAAGCCGCAGCTTGTCCTTCCGCAGCGCTTCGATCTCCGCATTCGCCAGCTGCAGCTTTCCCTGAAGTGTTATGATATCATCCACCTTGGCTTACCCTCCCATGCCTTACACTCGACTAGCTCTATTGTAACGCGAATCGTCTGCAAAATAAAACCCGGGGCGCCTTAAGCAAGGCGCCCCGGGTTCCTTCAAACGAGCTTATTTCACGCTGACAGCGACCTTCTGCGTCGTAATAAGCGTGTTGTTGCTGTAAGCCTTCAGCACAACGTCAATCTTCTTGCCTTTGTACGGCGCGAAGTTGATGCTTGCTGTCCATGGCGAATCGGTTGCTGTGGCAACGAGCTTACCGCCGATTTCATATGTCACCTTGGCAAGCGTCGGCGACCATGTCTTCATATAAGCGGAAATCTTCTGCGTTCCTGCAGCTACAGCTGAAACGGTATTCACTGGCTTGTATGCAACCGGAGATTCATCGCCAACGTTGCTGAGGTAGAACGGATTAGCTACAGACTTCTTGTATGCGTTTAATAGCTTCTCATTCGCCGAAAGCATATAATATTTCATCCGTGTCGAGGCTGCAGTCTGATCGTGGTTGCTGTCGAACCAGAATGCCGCCTTCACCTTAGGATAGAGCATTGGCAAGGTCGAGTAGAACTCTTTCATTTTGTAAACCGCCCAATCGGTCTTATCCTGCTGCTTCTCTGGATACATGTATGCAACACCGCCTTCTGAGATGAAGACAGGCTTGCGTGCAGAGTATTTCTTATAAATAAAATCGAACTTCTCGAGGTGACTCGAGCGGTCCTGGCCTTGTTTGAGCGGGTCAAGCGTCGGGTTAAAGATCGAGTACAAGCTTACGCCGACCCAATCGACTGCATCATCGCCTGGGTAGTAGCTCTCGATGCTGTACTCTGGCTGACGATCCGGCGCCCATACCATTGCAACATTATTAGGAGCTTCCTGATGGAACACCTTAGCAACGAGTCTGAACTTCTCGATGTAGACCTTCGGATCTTCGTGCCATGGCACCCAATCGCCGTTCATTTCGTTTGCAAAACGTAGGAAGACCTTCACGCCGGCATCTTCGATATCACGTGCCAGCTGGTGCAAATATTCGTTGTCCTGCACTTCGCTGAGCCCTTTGAGCGGCTGAACACCAAGCTCAATCGCCGTACCTGCAGCGCGCGCGTGGTCGAGGTGACTCTTAATCGAGGACAGCGGTTGACCGTATGTAAAATAGAACAAATACGCGGCGTGCTTCTTGCCAGTCAGCTCAGGAAACTTCTCTGTGTAGAACGGTTTCGACGTCGCTGCATTATGAACCGCCGGATCGCGCTCTGCATAAGCGCCAATGTAAGCGCCGTTCTTCGGCTCAAACTTTGCGCCATGCGTATACGATGTGCCGACATCAGCTGCTTTGGTCTCTACGAACAGCTTCGCGGAGCTGCGCAGCATATCGGCTTTGCGCTTCGCGGCAATGCTAATCTGAGTCTGATTTGCTTTGCCGGAGTATTCCGCTTCCTTATCCCAGGCTGCCACAGCATCGTCGTACTGCTTCAGCTTTGCATAGTCGTTGCCGACATAGCGGTACATATTCGCGGAATTACCGTACTCCTTATTCTTCACAAACTCCGGAATAATTAGCTTATACTTGGCAATCGCTTCGGCATATTTGCCTTTTTGCTCGAGCGCTACCGCTTCCTTGTAGATTCCCCATACGTTCATTGCATGTGCTTCATACGTGTGGAATGTTGTAAAAGCGATAATAATGGTAACCATTGCGAGTACTAGTTTTCTTGCGAAAGTCAGCGTGCTACTGTTGGTCTTCACTCTCTCGTTCCTCCATGATGATCTCTTTTTAGGTATACAGCTACAGCAGAAATTTTACACCAATTGACAGCGAGTAGGAAAGACATTTTTTAGCAGGATTTTACTGAATATCCACCTTTTCACGCGATATGACAGCGCATTGCAACAAAATGTGTCAGTTAATCGTCTTCACTTATACAGGACAAGCGATTGACGTTCTTTGGCAGCTGTCCCCAGTTGTAAAAGGGTGTCAAGCGTCTATAATTGTTGTAGAAGAAGCGTAATATGTAGGAGGCAAGGCCTTTGAAAAAATCAATTGCAATTAGCTCGGCCGTACTCGGTGTTGCTGCCGCAGTCGTTATTTTATCGTCACAAACTACAATCTTTGGCGATCTGTTCAACCGGTTGGATAATAAAGCTCCAGCTTCCGTTGGCAGCAGTCAACAGAATCAAGATAGCTCTACCTCCACGAAAGCAACAGACTCGAAGGGCAATGATACAGCGGGACAGACGGATGACAAAGAAGTGGCCGCCGCATCTGCAACGATGACGAGCAGCCAGGCTGCTTTTCAGGCATTTATGCACGAGAATTCACCTGCGCTGACGGTAACGAAGAACGCCGGTGGTAAGGATATCGTGACGAATATGAACAGCCCGCTCGTCCTCGTCAATAAGAAACGCGAGCTTGCCTCGACTTATTCGCCTAACGATCTCGTCGTAGCGAAGGTGACCTTCTCCTTCTCAGGTACCAGCCCGAAGCAGCAGCTCCGCGCGATTGCTGCACAAGCGCTGGAGAAATTGTTCGCTGGCGCGAAGAAGGAGGATATTGAGCTGGCTGCAGTATCCGGGTATCGGTCGTATGTGGCGCAGAAATCGATATTCGACAACTATGCCCGCGAGAACGGCGAAGATGAAGCGAATACGTTCAGCGCTCACCCTGGACAGAGCGAGCATCAGACTGGACTTGCGATGGACGTCTCCAGCGCGAGCGTGAACTATAATCTTGACGAGAGCTTCGGCGAGTCCAAGGAAGGCAAATGGTTGGCGGAGCACGCTGCGGATTACGGCTTCATCATCCGTTATGAGAAGGGTAAAGAGGGTCTGACCGGCTACATGTACGAGCCTTGGCATATCCGATATGTCGGCGTGGTCGTAGCTGGGCAGGTCAAGAAAGACAATGAGACGCTGGAGCAGTTTCTGGCGAAGTTTTAATTGAGATACAAGCTAGCCGCGCCTGCTGCTTCGGCAGAGGTTTTAATTGAAGTACAAGCTAGCCGCGCTGCTGCTTCGACAGAGGTAAACGAAAAAGCTAACCAACTCCACTGCTCGCGGCAGAGAGGCGGTTAGCTTTTTTGATGTGGAGCGGCACTTATTTATTGTTGCTATCCAGCTTGCTGAACAGATCTTTAAACACGCTGTCGCGGTGGATATGTTCGACGCAGCGGATGAAATGGCGATTGCGGTCGACGCTCCAGCGGAAGTCGGAGGACAGCACCGGGCTGTGCACGAGTGTGCTCGGCGTCCATTCCTCGTTGTTCAGGAATGCGATCGTCGAGATATCCCAGATGACACGCGAATAACCGAAATGGTCAGGGTGACAATTCTTGAAGGTTTCGTACAAGTACTCGCCGATTGGGCCTTTATCGCGCACGTAATCGTTGATCTCGGATAGCGTTGTAGCTAGATGTGAAGCAACGCCGCCGCACGGAATAAGTACGAGCGGCACGCCGCTGTCAAGTACAGTACGTGACGCGTGCAAATCTTGCGCAAGATTGAACTCGGTCGTATCTCGCCAGTGCAGCGCATGGCCGCCGAGCCAGACGACGACAATCTTCTCGATGATGCGCGGCTCCATCAGAATGGCCGAAGCTACGTTCGTAATCGCGCCGATTGCGACTACATAGAGCGGATCATCATCAGGCGCCGCCATCGCGCGCTCAACAAGGTTTCTTGCCGCTTCGCTCTCGACAGGTGCACCCGCTTCAAGCAGGTAGCTCTCCGACCCGCGGTAGACCGGTATGCCTTCCATTTCAGGCAGGATGGAAGCGATGCGTTTCAGCTCGTTGTAGCTCTTTTCCATGCCATCCTTCGGGCCTGTAGACAAGTCGTTAAAGAATGGCGCTGCGTAGAACGCTACCACCGTCATGCTCTCTGGCGATTTCATCGCATAAATAACGGCGAATTGGTCGTCAATTTCGTTGTACGTGTCCGTATCCAGTACCATACGAATTTTGCGCTGCGGATGGGCTAAACGCTGTAGCAGCTTTTGCTGAGACAAAACAGGAAATACGCTCATATGACGTTCAAATCCTCCTCGAAAATGAATGCTGCGTGCTTGATTACCCATATTGTACAACGAACGATTCGGCGTGTAATTGCACGTTTCGGCTGTATGTTTGTATGAATTGGAGACGAGCAGACAGACATCGAATCACGGTTCGGATCAAACCTCACATTGAAACCAAGTTCAGAACAACAAGCACTTGTTCAACCCTGTAACCAATATAAAAGCTGAGAGAACAAATACGTTCTCTCAGCTTCAGTTTCATTGCTTTTTGCGCACGAGAGAACAAATAGGTTCTCTCGGCCTTAAAAATCACTAGTTTCTGGTTCTCAGCTGCTCCGAGAGCACAGATACGCTCTCTCAGCTCGGAATTTACTGCTTTTCGAGTACGAGAGAACGAATACGTTCTCTCAGCACTGAAAATAGCTCGTTTCCAGCTTCGAATTCGCCGATTTCTCGGCGTAAGAGATCCGTGTTTGATCTCTCACACGCGATTTCGGCTCAAGACGAGCCGATCGCAACGCTGAGAGTGCCAATTCTGCACTCTCAGCAGCAAATCGGCCCTCCTACTACTCTGCCGCCGAACACGGACGGCCATTGATGTAGTACGCCGTATCCTTGTACACCTTGAACGCGACTTCCACCTCAGCGACGCCTGCTTGCTGCAGATGGCGCGTCAGCGCTGCGGCGAGCTTGTCCTGCACAAGCTGTCCGCGGTCGAACCATGCAACCTCAACGAACGGGTACGTCTGCACGACCTCTCCGCCGAACACCGATACGACCGGCAGACAGTCCAGCGTGAAGTTGTCTGTCCCGCACTCGCAAATTTGCGCCAGCTCCTCAATCAGCGCCCTGCTTACCTGGGCTAGCGTTTCACTATCTACTCCTCGAACCGTCAATTGCGGCATCACACTTGCCCCCATCCCCAACTATTCATAATCGTAGAACTGCTCTTCTTCGGCGATATTTTGCAAATCATGGCCTGAGATCGTAATAATCCCATAGTCTGGCGTCACTTCGGCATGAGCACGCGCAAGCTCCAGCAAGTAACGCGGCGAGCCGTCCTGTTCCTCATCGTAGATGAGCAGCAGCCCATCGGAGTTGTCGAGCAAAAAGCGATCTCTCGCCTTGAACTGCCATGGTCCCGCATACTTCTGCTTGGAGACGCTGTTCACATAATCCGCTCCGGAGAGAATCTCGCTGTACGTTGTCTTTTTCTGCTCATTCCAATTCTCTTCTTGCTCGAGAAAAGGCGTTATTATCGCAAGCCGCAAGCTCTCATAGCTCTTCTTCAGCTCGATTGTCACTTCCGCAGCCCACAGCTCGACTCCCCATCCGCCGCTGATGATGACCCATTCGAGTCCGTCCTCGACGAGTGCCGAAATCTGCTTCGTTAGCGCCTTCTTAATAATGGCGATGCCGGGATGCTTAGCAGAGAAAATGCCCAGCTCCGTTGCCCGATAACCACTGACTAATATTGTTTTCATCACACTTCGAACTCCTACATAGACGATACAGTTAAGGGTAGCATACGCCAAGCGAAAATACAGCATTTGTGCCTTGATTACACAGAAAAAAGGGCACCGCGCCTCCTGCGTAAGTCCAGCAGAAATCATGGTGCCCTCCCCTCTACTTCACTCCAACATCCTACAGCTCGATCCCCTTCGGGTAATGCTCCTCCAGCTCCAGAACGACACTACCGTCGTCCAGACGAAGCTCGGACACAAAGCCCCGCTCGCCTTGCTTCAACCGGATGATGCGTGCGCCGCGCGGGAAGCCCTCGCGTCCATACGTCTGATAACCGGTCGCCCTGCCGTAGCAGAGCCGGATGTCATGCAGTGCGCCCCAATAATCATTCACATGATCATGCCCGCAGAAGGTGCCGTTCACATCGCCCATCTCCATCATCGCCGCGAATAACCCGGAATTGATGCGCGGACTGGCAACACCTTCATACTTACTGCCAAAGCACAGCTCCTTCTCCCACACCTCATCATATTCCGGAAGCGGAATATGGAAGAAAGCGAGCGCTGGAAGCGGTTCCCCACCGTTCGCAGCGCGAAGTGCCGTAGACTGCGACACATACCATTCGATCTGGTCACGGTGAATCCATTCATAGCCCTCCAGATGAGGCAGTGTGGAGTAGCTGCCGCTGTCGAACATGTAGAACGCATGTTCAGGCTTATCACTGCCATGCGCCTTTAGCTGCAATACATAATTGCCGACACCATGTATCCCCTCTGGCCCGGCGCTGCTAAGACAATGCTTATGCTCCAGCTGCACCTGCATAAGCTCATCCCGCGTCACGAGATGCTCCGTATCATGGTTGCCGTATACCGCCGCCCAAGGGATGCCCCGCACCTCTGCCGGACTAACCGCATCGCGCAGCGACTGCTTCGGATCGGTACAATCTTTGCTATAAATAATATCGCCGGTAAATACAACAAGATCGGGAGACGTCTGATCCAGCACAAGCTCCATCAGCAGCTTCGTCAGCACATCGGCAGGTTCCCCGTTCTGCCAGTGCAAGTCTGTAAATTGTACAATTGTGAACGTGCCGTCCTCGCGGTAATGCAATGATTGATTCAACTCTGTCATCCCCAAATCATCCCCCATGACCTGCCCTTGATACGTGCGCTAGAGCGATTCACCGCCGGATTCGATGCCGACGACGCCCTCAATTGTTGTCAGCGATACGATAACTTCCTCGAACCGCCTCTTATAGTTCAGCTTAACTTGCAGCCTAACGATCAGCATTTCCGCAATGTCACCGGCGGCCGCTTCCTCGTTCTCAACGATGATTTTGCTAATCTGAATTCCGAAGTGATGAAGCTTCGTAACGACGTTGCTGAGGCTAGCCGAATCCTTCGTTATTTTCAGAACAATATCCCGCTTGCTCTTCGCCCGCGAGAACTTCTTCTCAAACTTATTAAGCACGAATAAACTGACGACAACGAGAAAAGTAAGCACAGCCGAACCATAATAAAATCCTGCACCGACCGTCAAACCAATTGCCGCCACAACCCAGAGCGAAGCCGCCGTCGTAAGCCCTGACACCGTGATCCCCGTTCGCAAAATCGTGCCTGCACCGAGGAAGCCGATACCGCTAACGACTTGTGCCGCAAGGCGTGAAGGGTCCAGACGCACATTAGGATCGGCAGCGAACTCCGAAAAGCCATACATAGAGAGCAATACAATTGCTGCTGAGCCTACGCAAACAAGAATATGAGTCCGAAATCCCGCAGAATGGCCGCCGAACTCGCGTTCAAGCCCGATCAGCCCGCCAAGCACGAGCGCGAGCACGAGCCGAAGCGTCAATTCCATATTGCTAATATGCCATATACTCGGATCAAACACCTGCGTGACGGTTTGTGCCATGTTACATCAATCCTTTTTAACTAGATTGGCGTCATTCACTTAAGCAAATTAGCCTCGAACCACTCATAGCCGAGGCCGACATGGTCGGGACGATGTGAATCCGAGCCATACACGAGGGCAATGCCGCGCGTCGCACATTCGGCCATGAACCATCCCGGCACATAAGGCTTGCCACATGTCGGCACGCGCAGCCCAGCGGTATTCACGTCAATGCCAACTCCGCCTTGCTCTAGCTTTGGCAGAATAGCCGTTAGTCTGCTCTTGATCTGTGCCTCGTCAATAGGCGACAGCTTCAGCGAGAACTTCTCAATTAAATTTATGTGGCCGATTCGTTTGCGCATGGGCAGCTTCGATGCGAAATCAATCGCTAGCTCCACATGGTTATAATATTCGTCGACGACCTTCTCCATCGAACCGTAATAGGAAAGCAAATTCTCGGCAAAATCATCCGCAGTGAAGTCGACGCACTTCATACCGCCGCCCTTGCCCTGCAAATAGTGAACGGAGTAGACGACATCCTCCAATTCCTTCTCATAGCGGTCTACGATCGCTTCCGTAAACGATAGATTGCCATGCAGATAATCAAGCTCTAGCCCGACTCCAATGTCGATACGGCCTTCGTATTTCTGCTTGATGGATTTGGCATAGTCCATGTACAACGGCAGCTCTTCGCTTGGCATCGCAAGCTCCCGCATCAACTTCTCATCCGATACCCAGTGTAGCGGCAGCGGTGGATGCTCCGTAATGGAATAGCGCTCGAAACCAAGCTCGATCGCTCGATCGACATACTGCTCTTCTTCAGCATCATTACCGTGATAACAAAATTTCGTGTGCGTGTGTCCATCCCATTTGATCGGCGGCATCGTCTTTTTCTCCTATCCATTACCTTTATTGTGGTAAACCTTTGTTACCCCAAGTATACCACCGTGTTATGCGCCTTCAACTAAATGTTTGCGCCTTCACGAAACTGTATCTTTCAACCAACCATATTTTTGATATAATGAAATTTGTTCATTTCGGATATTCTAATACAATCCTTGAGATGAAAGTGAACTTTTACCTTATACGGTGAAGAAAAGAGGATGAGAAATACTCCATGATCAGCCGATTTAAACGGTTTTTAATCGGGCGTCCGATGAAGAGCGCAGAATTGGAAGGAGAACGGCTTAGCAAGCTGAAGGCACTCGCCGTGCTGTCGTCTGACGCCTTGTCGTCAGTTGCGTACGGTACCGAGCAAATTCTGCTCGTCTTGATTGCAGCAGGCTTCGCTGCCGTCTGGTACTCCATTCCAATCTCAATCGCGGTTCTCGGGCTGCTGCTCGTACTTATCATATCGTACCGCCAAACGATCTACGCCTACCCGAAGGGTGGCGGCGCTTATATCGTCGCCAAGGATAATTTGGGCGTCTCGACTGGACTGCTCGCAGGGGGCTCCCTGCTCGTCGACTACATCCTGACGGTTGCCGTAAGCTCTTCGGCAGGAACGGATGCGATCACGTCTGCATTCCCGTCACTGCATGATCATCGGGTGTTCATCGCGCTGATTATGATTATATTCCTCACGATCATGAATCTGCGGGGGATCGGGGAATCGGCTTCCGTGCTCGCCTATCCCGTTTACCTGTTTGTCATCGCCGTCTTCGTCCTCATTATCGCAGGCGTCTTTAAAGTCATTGTGTACGGTGTTCATAGCGACATACCGGAGATGGGTGCAGCCGTGTCGAACATAAGCCTATTCATGCTGCTAAAGGCATTCAGCTCCGGCTGTTCGGCGCTCACCGGTGTCGAGGCCGTGTCGAATGCCATTCCGAACTTCAAGAAGCCGGAAGAACGCAACGCAGCCATAACGCTCGTTATGATGGGTACGATTCTCGGCGCGATGTTTATCGGCATCAGCTTGCTCGCTTACTGGTACGGCATTGTGCCGAACGAGAAGGAAACTGTCGTTTCCCAAATCGCCAATGCGACTTTCGGACGCGGCATGATCTATTACGCGATTCAAGCGATTACGGCTCTCATCCTGTTCCTGGCAGCAAACACGGCTTACTCCGCGTTCCCGCTGCTTGCCTTCATGCTGGCGAATGACAAATACATGCCGAACGCCTTCAAAGTGCGCGGCGACCGTCTTGGCTTCTCGAACGGCATTATTTTTCTAGGTGTTTTCTCGGCACTGCTTGTCGTGCTGTTCCACGGTGACACGGAGAACCTAATTCCGCTTTATGCAGTCGGCGTATTCATTCCGTTCACGTTGTCTCAGCTTGGCATGATGGTTCGGTGGATTAGACTGAAGCCTGCTAGATGGGGTGTCGGCCTGTGCGTCAACACGATCGGGATGCTGACAACTCTAATCATTACACTGATCTTTATTTTCACGAAGTTTAGTCAGATTTGGATGGTCTTCATCTTCCTGCCGATCGTTATCATGGGCTTCTTCAAAATCAACCGTCACTACCAAAACACAGCCGACGAGCTGCGAGTGAACATTGATAAAGAGAAGCCAGCGATTAAGGGCAGCACCATCGTCGTGCCAGTTGCCGGCATTACGAAAGTCGTTCTCCAGTCGATCAGCTATGCCAAATCGCTGACTGACAACGTTGTAGCCGTCTATGTCGGCTTTGACGAAGAAGAGATCGAGCGCCTCGAGCGCAAATGGGAAGAATGGGACCCGGGCGTTCGCCTGATCGTCCTGCGCTCCAGCTACCGCAGCATTATCCGTCCGCTAGTCCGCTTCATCGAGACGGTGGAATGGAAGACGCAAGAGACTGACCATATTACAGTCTTGATTCCTCAGTTCATCACGAAGCATTGGTGGCATAATATTCTGCACAACCAATCCAGCTTGCTGCTAAGAGCGTATCTGTTCACGCAGAAAGACGTCGTAATTGCGACGGTGCCATACCGTTTGCATAAATAAATCGAGTGAAAGCCGCCCTGATGTGGGGCGGCTTTCTTCGTGTTGAGGCAACCAGCGAGCTTGTCAGCTGCTGTGTTGACTTCGAACAAATGCAAATATCCACTTAATTGGCGAGGTTGCAGGTTGACGCAGCAGGTTATTCATCAAGCGCAAGCATATCCATAAAGGCAGGCACCGTCATCGCCTCCAGCATCTCACGGTTTTTGCACACTTCGGCAATACGTTGCTCTTGATCAACGGAATACCTCGTCGCTAGATTCGACTCGAACTTCTGAATCAAAAGCGGAATGCCTTCGCTTCTGCGACGCCTATGCCCGATTGGATATTCCGTCGCAACCTCCGCTGTCGCGCTGCCGTCCTTGAAGAGCACCTGCACACTGCTCGCGATCGAGCGTTTCTCCGGATCGAGGTAATCGACCGAATACGGTCCATGCTCCGTCACTTCCATCAAGCTGCGAAGCTCGTCGATGCGCGGATCTGCAGCCGCTTCATCCTCGTAATGGTCGGCAGTAAGCGCCCCGTGGAGCAGGCCGATGGCCGTCATATATTGCAGGCAATGATCGCGGTCAGCCGGGTTATGCAGCGGCCCCTTCTTGTCGATGATGCGAATTGCAGACTCATGCGTCCGAATGCGGATGCTCGCGATATCGTCTAATCGGCCTGCGACCTCCGGATGCAGACTGATCGCGCTCTCCACCGCCGTTTGAGCGTGGAACTCGGCAGGGAAGGAGATTTTGAATAGTACATTCTCCATGACGTAGGCGCCGTATGTACGGCTAAGTTTGAACGGCTGGCTTTTGAAAGATACATCGTAGAATCCCCATCCCTTCGCCGATAACGCCGACGGATACCCCATCTCCCCCCGCAGCACAATGAGCGCAAGCCGCAGCGCGCGGCTTGTCGCATCGCCCGCAGCCCAGGACTTGCGAGAGCCGGTATTCGGCGCATGTCGATATGTGCGCAGCGCCTGACCGTCAAGCCAAGCGTGCGAAAGCGCATTGATGATGTCGGTCTTGCCTCCTCCGAGAAGTCCAGTGGCAACTGCCGTCGATGCGACTTTGACAAGGACAACGTGATCGAGGCCGACGCGGTTGAAGCTGTTCTCAAGCGCCATCACGCCTTGAAGCTCATGCGCCTTAATCATCGCCGTCAACACATCGCGCATCGTAAGCGCCGGTTCCCCAGCAGCAAGGCGAAGCCTGCTCGTATAATCAGCCGCAGCCAGTATGGCCCCAAGATTATCGGAAGGATGACCCCACTCCGCCGCGAGCCATGTATCGTTATAATCGAGCCAGCGGATCATGCAGCCGATGTTGAATGCCGCCGTTACCGGATCGAGCCGGTAGCTTGTGCCTGGAACAGGTACGCCGCCAGTCAGCTCTGCGCCGGGAACAAGAGGACCTAGCAGCTTGGTGCAGGCGGGATATTTTAAAGCTAGAATGCCGCAGCCGAGCGTATCCATCAGGCAATACCGAGCCGTCTCGTATGCGAGGTCACTGTCAATAACAGAGCTGGTTACATAATCAGCCATATCGACGAGCACTTGGTCCGGCTCTGGTCTTTTGTTGTCTTGGCTATGACCGGTTCCTTGTCCGTTTCCCACGAAGAGCACCTCGATCCCCTATCTAAATCTAAAATCGTGCATGCACATCGGCCCACGGCTGGTTGTCAGGACCGATATAAGCCGCTGACGGACGGATGAGGCGGTTATTAAGCCGCTGCTCCATAATATGGGCGGTCCAGCCCGTGATGCGGGAGATGACGAAGATCGGCGTAAACATCGGCGTCGGGACCCCCATAAAGTGATACGCGGAAGCACTGTAGAAATCAAGGTTCGGGAACAGCCCCTTCTCTTGCCGCATCACGCCTTCAATTGTCTCGGAAATCGCGTATAGCTGGCCATCCTGCGCCCAGAGCGAGAGCGTCTCCGACCATTTCTTAATGATGTCAGAGCGCGGATCAGACACGGTGTACACGCGGTGGCCGAAGCCCATAATGAGCTGCTTCGCCGCGAGCCGCGCGCGGGTGCCTGCCTCTGCTTCCTCCGGTGTCTCGAAGGATGTTATGAGCTCCATCACCGCTTCGTTCGCGCCTCCGTGCAGGTTGCCGCGCAGCGTACCGATGCCCGTGGCGATGCACGAATGGTAGTTCGACAGTGTCGAAGCGGTCACGCGTGCTGCGAATGTCGATGCATTGAACTCATGCTCGGCGTAGAGAACGAGCGATACATCGAAGACGCGAATCGCCGCTCGCTCAGCGTGACGCCCGTGAAGCAGATAGAGGAAATGACCGGCAACGCTGTAATTGTTGAAGTCGTACTCTTGCGGATCTGATGCGGCAGCTGCCGATGCGGATTCGCCTATTGGCGGATGCTGCGGCCAAACTTGCGGATCATCCTCGGCGGTATCTGCGGTAATGACGAGAGCCGAAGGCAACGCGTCTGCTTCAGCGGCATCGGCTGAGGGAGGAGGGGCGGCTGGAGCAGCGTTGCCGCTCTCCGCGTCGCGATGATAGTGATACCAATGCAGCAGCATCGGACCTGTCAGCGCAATGAGCCGGTCCGCGAGATCGGCGGCCGACCGTGCCTCGGTCTCCGGCTCCATGGTGCCGAGTGCGGTGCAGCCAACCTGCAGCACCTCCATCGGATGGGCATCCGCTGGAAGCAGCTCCAGTATGCGCATCAGCGTCTCCGGCAAGACGCTCGCGCCCGCCAGCTTACGCCGGTAGCTCGTAAGCTCATCAACATTCGGCAGCTTGCCATGAATGAGCAAATACGCCGTTTCCTCAAAGCTTCCATGATCCGCCAAATCTTCAATGGAGTAGCCTCGGTATGTTAGACCTCGGCCATCTTTTCCAACTGTACTGATTGCTGTGGAACCGGCCTCAATACCGGCCAAGCCTCCGGGCTTCTTCACAGCCATCGTTCACTCCCCCTCATCCGGCTCGTCAACTTGTGCGAACAGCGCATCCAGCTTGCGCTCATACTCGTAGTAGCCTAAGTAACGGTACAGTTCCTCCCTCGTCTGCATGTCGCCTAGCACACTTGCCTGCGTCCCTTGCGAGCGAAGCGCGGTGTAGACCTTCAGCGCTGCCGCATTCATCGCTCGGAACGCCGAGAGCGGATAGAGCACCATCGACACGCCTGCACCGGCAAGCTCTTCCACGGTGAACAGCGGCGTCCGCCCGAACTCCGTAATGTTCGCTAACACCGGTACATTCACTTGCGAGGTGAACGCCGCATAATCTACCAAACTCCCCGCCGCCTCGAGAAAAATCATATCCGCCCCCGCCTCCACATAAGCGAGCGCTCTTGCGACAGCGCCTTCCAACCCTTCCGAAGCTAGCGCATCCGTGCGCGCCATCAGCACAAAATCCGCGTCGCTCTTCGCATCCGCCGCAGCCCTTATACGATCCGCCATCTCAGCCGTGCTCACGATCGCTTTGTTCGGTCGATGCCCGCAGCGCTTGGCGGAAACCTGATCTTCAATATGGATGCCCGCTGCTCCGGCGCGAATCATCTCCCGCACCGTCCGTGCGATATTGAATGCCGAGCCGAAGCCAGTGTCCGCATCAACGAGCAGCGGCAGTTCTACGGCGCCACTAATGCGCCGCACATCCTCCAGCACGTCGCCCTGCGTCGTGATGCCAAGATCGGGCAGGCCGAAGGAGGCGTTCGCCACCCCCGCCCCCGATACATAGAGCGCGCGAAACCCGGCCGATTGCGCGAGCATCGCCGAATAAGCGTTAATAGCGCCAGCGATTTGCAACGGCTTCTCCTGCTGCAGCGCCTCGCGGAACCGGCGACCCGGCGAGCTTCGATTCATGTTCGTCATGCTCATAGCCGGCTTTACTCCTTTCGAGGGGCGAGCTGCTCATCGTAGCTTCAACTTGAAAGCCTCTGTCCCGGCCTTAGCCCCGCAGCAGCTCGCCTGATATGACCATCCGATGAATCTCGTTCGTTCCTTCGTAGATTTGCGTCACCTTCGCATCGCGGAAGAACCGCTCCGCAGGCAGCTCATCGGCAAGACCGCCTGCACCGCACCATTGCAGCGTCTTCGTAGCAATGCTCATCGCGGTGTCGCTCGCGAACATCTTCGCCATCGATGCCTCCTTCGTGCAGCGGATGCCACGCTCGTGCATATCCGCCGCGCGATATACGAGCAGCGCTGCCGCCTCGACTTGAGCAGCCATCTCGCGAAGCTCCGACGCCGCCCTGCTCCGCTGCCGCTGCGGCATCGCCGTCGCCTGCTGCTCGGCAAGCTCAAGCGCGCCTCTCGCAATGCCGAGCGCCTGCGCGCCGATGCCAATTCGCCCGCCGTTCAAAGCGGACTTGGCAATGGCGAAGCCTTGCCCCTCCTGCCCGAGCCGCCGATCCGCTGGCACGATCGCTTCTTCAAGAATGAGCTCGCATGTGTTGGAGCCGTGGAGCCCCATCTTCTTCTCTTTCTTCCCGACGCGGAAGCCCGGCGTATTCTTATCCACCAGAAACGCGGTAATCCCTCCGCGATTGCCCGTGTAGCCGTCCTGCACCGCAGCGAACAAAATGTAATTGTCCGCTTCGCCGCCATTCGTAATGAACAGCTTTGAACCGGACAGCACATACGTATCGGAATCCCGGACGGCGGCCGTCCGGATTGTAGATGCATCCGAGCCCGCGTGCGGCTCCGTTAACGCAAATGCGCCGAGCCACTGACCGCTAGCAAGCTTCGGCAAATACGTCTGCTTCTGCTCATCGGTGCCATGATATACAATCGGCAGCGTCCCGACTGACGTATGCACGGACAGAATGACTCCAACTGCCGCGCTTACCCGAGACAGCTCCTCAATCGCCAAAATATAAGAGGTTAGCGTAAGGCCGCGGCCACCGTACTCCTTCGCAATCGGTATGCCCATAAATCCAAGGCGTCCCATCTCATCGACGAGCGGCCTCGGAAACGTATCGTTCTCTTCCATTGCAGGAACCGCCGCGGTGACAGCGCTTGCCGCAAACGTCCTCACACTGCTCCGCAGCAGCTCCTGCTCCTTCGTAAATTTCAGCTTCACAAGAAGAAGTCAGCCCCCTTCATACGTATAAAATCCCCGTCCGCTTTTGCGGCCAAGCCATCCGGCATGCACATAGCTGCGAAGCAGCGGGCACGGTCGGTACTTGGAGTCGCCAAAGCCGTCATGCAGCGTCTCCATAATCGCGAGGCATGTATCGAGTCCGATCAGATCCGCAAGCGCCAGCGGCCCCATCGGATGATTCATTCCGAGCCGCATGACACCGTCGATTGCAAGGGCGGACGCAACGCCTTCGTACAGCGTGTAGACCGCCTCGTTAATCATTGGCATTAGAATTCGGTTGGACACAAAGCCGGGAAAATCGCGCACTTCAAGCGCTGTCTTGCCCATCCGCTCCGCGAGCTCCGCTACTGAGGCGTAAACCTCATCCGAGGTGCGCAGGCCGCGAATGACTTCGATCAGCTTCATGACAGGCACCGGGTTCATAAAATGCATTCCGATGACCCGCTCCGGCCGCCTCGTCACCGAAGCCAGTTCCGTAACTGGCAGCGAGGACGTATTGCTCGCGAGAATGGTGTGCTCGTCGCAAAGACCATCCAGCTGCGCAAGCAGCGCCTTCTTCGCGGGCATGCTCTCGATGATCGCCTCTATGACGAGGTCGGCGCCTTCAGCAGCTTCTTGTAGATTGCCAGCTGCTGCGATTCGACTGCGTGCTTGCTCCGCCTGCTCTTGCGTCCATTTGCCCTTAGCGGTTCCGCCGGAAAGCTGCTTCTCGATGCCTGCAAGCGCGCGGCTTACCCGCCCCGCTTCGGCATCGTACAGCCGCACCTGGCACCCCGCCTGCGCTGCAACTTGGGCAATTCCGCTGCCCATCTGCCCTGCGCCAATAACGGCAACTTGGTTTATGATCACCTGACTCGTTCACCTCCGAAAGGCGCGTAGCTGGGAAGAACGCCTAATCCCGCCGAGTTCTCGCTGCCACATGTGAAGTCACGGCTACTGCAACAACTACTGCACCGACTAAAGCCGCAGCTGCAGAATAGTTAATCAGCTGCTGCTTGGCTGCTCAAACCCTGCCTCCTACTCGTACCAGCACTGCGTCTCCCTGACCACCGCCGCTGCAGATCGCTGCGATGCCGAGGCCGCCGCCGCGCCGCTCCAGGCTGTTAATGAGCGTAAGCACGATGCGCGCACCGCTCGCGCCAATTGGGTGCCCGAGCGCGATAGCACCGCCATGCACGTTCACTTTGTCCGCTTCCAAGCTAAGCAGCTTACTGCATGCCAGCACTACGACCGCAAAAGCTTCGTTAATCTCGAAGAGGTCAATTGCGCCTAGCGTCAGCCCCTGCTTCGCGAGCAGCTTCTGCACCGCGAAAGCCGGTGCAATCGGATAATTGCGCGGCTCCACGCTGACCGCTGCATGCCCGAGCAGCTCCGCATGCACGGATAAGCCGTCACGCAGCGCTCTCTCTTTCGAAGCGACGACGAGCGCAGCCGCGCCGTCGTTCAGCCCGGGGGCATTGCCGGCGGTTATCGTGCCGGAGCTGCCGCCCTTGAACACAGGGGAGAGTGCGGCAAGCCTCTGCGCGCTTGTATCCCCGCGCGGCGCTTCGTCGGTATCGATGGCGAACACGTGGCTCTTCATCTGAGCAGGTGTGCCAGCTGATAGCGGGACCGGAATAATTTCCGATAGGAACACCCCTTGCATGCTCGCCTGCACCGCGCGTTCATGGCTGCGCAATGCCCACTCGTCCTGCTCGAGCCTTGAAATGCCGTAATCAGCAGCGATGGTATCTGCATAATCACCCATGTGCATATCGGCGAAGGCGCAGCGCAGGCCGTCCCGCTGCAGCAAATCCAACACTTTGCTGTCACCCATGCGGAGACCGAAGCGTGCATCCGGCAACGAGTATGGCACGCTGCTCATGCTTTCCATGCCGCCGGCTACGATTAGCTCCGCATCTCCTGCTGTAATGATCTGCGAAGCGAGCGTCAGGCTGCGCATGCCGGAAGCGCACACCTTGTTAATGGTCTCCGCAGGCACCGCAGGCGGAATACCGCCATAATCCGCCGCTTGCCGCGCCGGATTCTGCCCCGCTCCCGCTTGAACGGCCATACCCATCATCACTTCGTCCACCGTATGCGGCTGGACCCCGCTCTTCTGCAGCGCCCCTTGGATTGCGATGCCTCCAAGCTGGACCGCTCTCATTCCTTTCAATGCACCGCCAAACTTGCCAAAGGCGGTACGCGCCCCTCCGGCAATTACAAGCTCAGCCATGGACATGGCGATGGCGTCCCCCCTTTCTGCGCGGCAGCTTCGGCACGGCAAGCTCAAGTCCTTTGCAGATTTGCACGGCTTTGGCGTCTCGCATATACCGCTCTACCGCAAACTCCTTCATATACCCGTAGCCGCCGAATACTTGCACGGCCTGGGTAGTCGACCTCACAGCCGCATCCGCTGCAAAAGCAAGCGCCAGCTCCGACTTTTTGTCGTCAGCAACTCCCTCGGTGTCTTCTCGATCTGCCGCCTGATAAACGAGCAGCCTCGAGGCGTCCGCCGCCGTCCGCATATCCGCAAGCATAAAAGCTATCGCCTGATGCTTTGCAATCGGCTTGCCGAACTGAGTCCGCTCCATCGCATAAGCGAGCGCCGCATCCGCCGCCCCTTGCGCGATGCCCGCAGCTACTGCCGCAAGTCCATAGCGAACGCTTGCCGCCGCAAGTCTTGCAATCGGCCCGCCTTGCCCTTCGCGCCCGATCCGCTGCCGCTTCGGGATGCGGCTCTGCGTAAATTTGAGATGCGCCATACCCGCCGAGCGCAGCCCGAGCTTCTTCATGACCGGCTGGATAACGAGGCCGGGGCAATCACGCTCCACGATGAACGCACTATAGCGCTTCCTTCTGCCCGCCTTGCTCAGCCCTGTTTCCGCATAGATAATGAAGAAGTCGGCGGTCGAGCCGCCAAGGACATATTTTTGCACACCGTCGAGCACATAGCCTTCCTCTTCCGCCTCCTCTTCCACCCTTGCGACAACGCCAACGCGCAGCGAGGTGCTGCCAGACACCGTTCCCGGAAGAACGCCTGAACCAATGCGATTACCGTCAATGAGTGCCTTCAGGTAGTTCCGCTTCGTCTCGCCGCTGCCGTACGTATAAAGCGGCCAAGCCGCCAAATAAACATGTGCCCACAGAGCCGCTCCGAGCGATGCGCTGACACGGGACAGCTCCTCCAGCACAAGCACGAAGCTTACGAAGCCGCCACCTGCTCCGCCGGCAGCTTCGGGCCAGGGCAAGCCGGTGAAACCGAGCTCCGCCATTGCTTGAAACGAACTCCGATCGAACAATTCCGCTTCATCCAAACTGTTTGCTGCACGCGCAATTTCATTTTCTGCAAACCGGGCCGCCATTTCGCGAATCATGAGCTGTTCATCCGTAAGCTGAAAATCCATCTTGTACGCTCCTCCCTCTTCGGCTAAAGACAGAGAGCTGCTTCACTATGGGTGCTTATTACATCGTATTTTCGCCGGAGCCAATTCATGATAGAGTGAGGATAAAGCTGCTTGTTTTGACATTTCGAGGGATGGAGCTGTTCGCTGCATGAGCTATAGCAATGAGATTGATTTCGAGGCGCGGGACATAGATTTAGCCGAAGTGTTCCGTGAGGCATGTCGTGCGGTAAAATCAGGCGCAGTCGAGCGTTTGGCGGAGCTGCTATGGGGGTTTCCCGCGCTTGCAGAGGCGCGCTCCATGCAGGGGCGTACGCTGCTGCATCATCTCTGCGACTGGCCCGGCCATTATCCACGCCAGCTTGAGATTGGACAAGCTTTGCTTGCGGCAGGCGCAGATGTGAATGCGCGCGCAATTGATCTAGATCGCGGCGAGACCGGCCTGCAGTGGGCTGCCAGCAACGATGACGTGCAAATGGCTGCGCTGCTGCTGGATGCAGGCGCATCCGTTAATGGATTGAACGACGACCGCCGGCCGCTGGCTCAGGCGATCTGGTATGGCTGCACGCAGGTGCGGGATCTGCTGCTTGCTCGAGGCGCAGCGCTTGATCTTGAGCTAGCTGCCGCTGTGGGGCGGACTGAGCTGCTGCCGGGCTTCTTCGGTGAAGACGGCCAGCTGCTTAATAGCGCCGGCGTACACCGGGAGCCGGTCAATACGCCGATTACCGGCGAGCCTGTAGCGAATGAGCTGCTGCAGCAGGCGCTCATTTACGCCTGTATCGGCGGCAGAGTGGGGGCCGCTGCTTTCATGCTTGACCGCGGCGCGGACGTGAACGCGATCCCGCGCGGCTTCGACGAAACCGGCGGAGCTGCGCTCCACTGGGCAGCAGCGTCGGGCAACGTCGCACTGGTGGAGCTCCTGCATAGCCGCGGCGCCGACCTCGGCAAGCGTGACCGCCGGTACAACTCTACTCCGGCGGGCTGGGCGAACCATTTCAAGCAGGCGGAGACGGAAGCGCGGCTGTTGCGTCTCGACAGCGAAGCTTAGGTTAATAGGGGAAAGAGAGGTAGCGACTGGGCACCTCTCTTTGTGGTAGCTCGTGCTATGCAACTGTTCTTCGCCAATGGAGGGTCTCAATACCCTTCTTGATCGCCAAACCTCCCGTTCTCCGCCAATTTGGTGTCCACATCCCCCCTTAGGTCTAACCCCCACACTTCGCCAGAACATACGAATGTAGCTGGACTGGTGGACTTCTTCGACGTTTTTGAGTAACTTTCAGTGAATGTAGCTGGTCTGCTGGACCTCTTCGGTGTTTTTGAGTAACTTTCAGTGAATGTAACTGGTCTGGTGGACCTCTTCGATGGTTTTGAGTAACTTTCAGTGAATGTAGCTGGTCTGCTGGACCTCTTCGGCGTTTTTGAGTAACTTTCAGTGAATGTAGCTGGTCTGGTGGACCTCTTCGATGGTTTTGAGTAACTTTCAGTGAATGTAGCTTGTCTGCTGGACCTCTTCGGCGTTTTTGAGTAACTTTCAGTGAATGCAGCTGGTCTGGTGGACCTCTTCGATGGTTTTGAGTAACTTTCAGTGAATGTAGCTTGTCTGCTGGACTTCTTCGGCGTTTTTGAGTAACTTTCAGTGAATGTAGCTGGTCTGGTGGACCTCTTCGATGGTTTTGAGTAAATTTCAGCGAATGTAGCTGGTCTGGTGGACCTCTTCGGCGTTTTTGAGTAACTATTGGAGAATGAAGCTGGTCTGCTGGACCTCTTTCACGGCAAGCTGCGAACCGAGGCAAAGTGACTAGTTAGTTTAACAACTAAAGTGAAAGTTTCGGAGTAACGAGGTAAGCAGCTGCTCCAAACACACTCCCTTCACTAACTAAGCACAAATAAAAGACCTCCTGAATCTGCATTCAGGAGGTCCTTATAAAAGATGCTGATCTTCTAACGGAACATACAACGCTTATTGGCGTCGAAATGACCACAAAAAAAGTCTAACCGGGGTTTACCGGGGTTTGCCGCCGAGGTGCCCCGAAGGTTACCGGGTTCCCCCAAGCTCAACTGGCTCACCGCCACCTCACCTCAAAACTTACAAAACAGCCTTCTTCCAATCCGCCGCAAACTTCTCCATACCTTGCTCCGTCAACGGGTGCTTAGATATTTGCTCGATGACCGAGAACGGAATCGTCGCAATATGCGCGCCAGCCATCGCTACGCGAGTGACGTGGTCAGGGTGGCGAACGGATGCTGCGATGATTTGAGCATCCAGGTTGTGAATGCGGAACAACTCTGCTACTTTTGCTACCAGCTGAACGCCATCTTCCGAAATGTCGTCAAGTCGTCCAAGGAACGGTGAGACGTAAGTCGCACCGGCGCGAGCCGCGAGCAACGCTTGGTTCACGGTGAAGATGAGCGTGACATTCGTTTTGACGCCTTTTTTGCTCAGGTAACGACAAGCCTCAAGACCGGCAAGCGTCATCGGCACCTTAATCGTGATGTTCTTATCGTAGTCGTTGATCTTGATCAGCTCATTCGCTTGTGCGATCATCTCTTCCGCCGTCAGTGCGTCAGGCGTTACTTCAGCCGACACCGATTCAACCTCAGGCACTTCCTGCAAAATCTCCGCGATCCGATCCTCAAACTTTACGCCTTCCTTTGCAACCAGGGACGGATTCGTCGTTACGCCGGAGAGCACCCCGACTCTATAAGCCTTCTTAATATCTTCCAAATTCGCAGTATCTATAAAAAATTTCATCGCAATTCTTGCCTCCATTACGATTATATTTTTAACCTAGCAATTCTTTTGCCAATCGAACCACATTGTCTACCGAGAAGCCGAAGTACTCCAAAACTTCCCCGCTTGGACCGGAAGCGCCGAATGTATCAACCGACAGAACAGTGCCGCTTGGTCCTACATAGCGATCCCAACCGAGCGAAATGCCCGCTTCAATCGCAACACGCTTCGTCACAGCTGCAGGAAGCACCGATTCTTTATAGCTCGCAGCCTGACGCTCGAACAGCTCACGGCTCGGCATCGCAACGACGCGTACAGAGACGCCCGACTTCTCTAGCTCAGCCTTCGCATTTACCGCCAGCGATACTTCAGAGCCTGTTCCGATCAGGATTACATCTGGTTGATCGTTTGTTTCCGTCAGCACGTATGCGCCTTTGGACAAGCTGTCGATGTTCCCGCTCGTCGCTTCATATATAGGCAGGTTCTGTCTGCTCAGTACAAGAGCGACTGGTCCTTCTTGCTGCTGCAGTGAATATGCCCATGCGCTTGCCGTTTCATTCGCATCCGTTGGACGGAAAACCGTCAGGCCTGGGATCGTCCGCAGTGCTGCAAGATGCTCAACCGGCTCATGCGTCGGACCGTCTTCGCCAACCGCGATGGAGTCATGTGTGAACACATACGTGACCGGAAGCTTCTGCAAAGCTGCCAGACGAATCGACGGACGCAAGTAATCGCTGAATACGAAGAACGTGCTGACAAAAGGCTTCACGCCGCCGTGCAGCGCCATACCGTTACCTGCCGCTCCCATCGCATGCTCACGAACGCCGAAGTAAATATTACGTCCTGCATAAGATTCCACTGCAAACTTCTTCTCGCCGTTAATATCTGTCATCGTCGAGTGCGACAGATCCGCGCTTCCGCCGAAGATCGAAGGCACGAGCTTCACATAATGGTTAATCGCATTGCCGCTTGCAACACGAGTTGAGACCGTCTTCGATGGGTCAAATGTCAGGATATCCGCTGCGTTGATCGTAACCGATCCATCAATGACCGCTGCAAGCTCCTTACCCAGCGACGGATGCTGAGCTGTATATTCCGACACCAAGCTATTCCATGCCGCTTCCTTCGCCGCGCCTTGCTCCTTCAGCCCACTGAAATGCGAGCGCACTTCAGCTGGAACCGCGAACTCTTCTTCATACTTCCAGCCGTATACCGCTTTTGTCGCGACAGCTTCTTCTTTGCCAAGTGGATTACCGTGCACCTTGTGCGTACCTGCATTTTTACTGCCGTAGCCGATAACGGTACGAACTTCAATCAATGTCGGCTGCGAATCATGCTGCTTCGCTGCTGCAATCGCTGCGCCAATCTGTTCAATGTCGTTGCCGTCTTCAACACGCAGGTACTGCCAATTCGCGGACGCTGCGCGGTTCTGCATCTGCTCGCCGAACGAGAGGCTCAAGTCGCCATCAAGCGAAATATCATTCGAATCATACAGCACGACCAGCTTGCCGAGCTTCATATGGCCCGCCATCGACATCGCTTCGTAGGAGATTCCCTCCATCAAGCAGCCGTCTCCGACCAGAGCAAAAGTATAATGATCAACAACTGGGAAACCCTCTTGGTTGTACTTCGAAGCAAGATGCGCTTCTGCCATCGCCATGCCGACTGCATTCGCAACACCTTGACCGAGCGGTCCAGTTGTCGCATCTACACCGTCTGTATGTCCGAACTCGGGATGACCCGGCGTCTTGCTGTTCAGCTTGCGGAACTGCTTCAGATCTTCAATGCTGACTTGATAGCCAGTCAGATGCAGCAGGCTGTATAGCAAAGCCGAGCCGTGGCCCGCGGATAGAACGAAACGGTCGCGGTTGAACCATTTGGCATGCGCCGGATTGTGGCTAAGATGATTGGCGAAGAGCGTGTACGCCATTGGCGCAGCTCCCATCGGCAATCCCGGATGTCCTGAATTCGCGCTGTTAATCGCGTCGATGGACAATGTCCGGATCGTATCAATCGCTAATTGATCAATCGTTTGTGTTGTAGGCATAATTTGTTCCTTCTCCTTCTTTGACCTCATTTATTTGTTCTTGCTCATGCTCCAATTCTTTATCTAACCACCAGCGGTGACCATCTCTGGCGAGTAACTCCTCAGATGCGCGCGGTCCATAAGATCCCGCTTGATAGGGAAGCAGCGGAATGCGGTTTGCCTGATAAGCATCGAGGATCGGCTGTACCCATTGCCAGGACAGCTCCACCTCATCCCAATGCGCGAAGAACGTCGGATCACCGAGCATCGCATCGTGAATCAAATTCTCATAGGCTTCCGGCACGTCTTGCGAGCTCGTATGGAATTCGATATTCATCGGTTCAAAAGCATCCTTTTCCCGCGAGTCCTTCATATTCAGTTGCAGTGTGATGCCTTCTTGGGGACCAATATCAATGACCAGCAAATTCGGCTCCAGCTGCTCCGACTGCTGTGTTCCTTGCTGCTTCAGCGGTTCCTTGAATTCGACTACGATACGCGTGGATTTCTCCTGCATTCTTTTGCCGGTACGAATATAGAACGGAACGCCACGCCAGAAATAATCATCAATCTCAAGCTTTGCTGCAATGAACGTATCGTTCATCGACGATTCCGGGATTCCCTGCTCGGATGTATAACCGCTAACCGGCTTGCCTTGCATGTTTCCCGCAGCATATTGACCGCGAACGATTGAGGATTGGATGTTGTCGCTCTGCAGCGGCACCAACGCCTCCATCACTTGTTTCTTCCGCAACCGCACAACCTCAGAGGTGCCGTTACTTGGAATATGAATTGCCAGCATCATGAGAAGCTGCAGCATATGGTTCTGGAACATATCTCTGACTGCGCCAGAATGATCGTAATAGCCCGCGCGCTCTTCAACGCCGACCGTCTCATTCGCGGTAATTTGCACATTCGCAATGTGGCGGTTCGTCCAAAGTGCCTGAATGACAGGGTTCGAGCGCTGCAAATATTCTAATTTCTGAACCATTGGCTTACCCAAATAATGATCGATGCGGAAAATCTCCTGCTCGGCAAAAGCACCGCTCAGCTTCTCATTCAGCTCTCTCGCCGATTGCAGATCGTGACCGAACGGCTTCTCAATGATCAGACGCTTCCAGCCGTCAGCACCGCCAAGCCCGCTGGACTGGATATTCGCTGCGATTGGCTCGAAAAACTCCGGTCCGACGGACAGGTAGAACATCCGATTCGGCACCGCTCCGAGTGCTGCCTCCCGCTCCTCAACAAGGCGAAGCAGCTTCACGTAATCTTCCTCATGGCCGATGTTAAGCACGCTGTAGCGGAACGCGTTCGAGAAGTTTTTCACCACTGCCTCGTCGCCTGGTTCTCGTCTGGAGAACGTCCGTAGCGATTGCTCTACATTCGCCTGGAACGTTTCATTCGTGAGCTCTCTTCTGCCAAGCCCGAATACGGAAAAAGACGACGGCAGCTTGCCGTCGATATATAGGTTGTAGAGTGCCGGGTAGATTTTGCGTTTGGCTAAATCTCCTGTGGCACCGAACAGAATAAGCGTCATTGACTCCATAAGTAATCGTTCTCCTTCCTTGCCATGCAGCACTGTCAGGGCGGCTTGCTTTTGCTGATCGCCTGGCCGCTCGTTGCCGCTAGCTTCTCTTCGTTAATTCCACTATAATACGATTAACACATATACATGTAATTAATATATTTCACAGGAGCTATAGACCATGTCTATGAACATAAACTACGAGCTGTACAAAGTATTCTACTGGGCAGCGAAGACGGGAAGCCTCACGCAAGCAGCCAAAGCGTTATACATTACGCAGCCAAGCGTTAGCCACGCGATTAAGCAGCTGGAGGACAGCTTCGGCATCGCGTTATTTTACCGCAATCCCAAAGGTGTGACGCTGACGCAAGAAGGAGCTGTTCTATATTCTTATATCGAACAATCGCAAATTCTCATTTCACTCGCAGAAGAGAAAATGGCCGCGCTCAAAAATCTCGACAGCGGCGAGCTGCGAATCGGCGGAAGCGACTCCCTCTTCAAGCATTATATCCTCCCGTACTTAGAAGATTATCATCGGAAGTACCCTGGTGTTCGGCTTCACCTGAACCATGGGACGACTCCGGAGGTTATTTCATTCCTGAAAGAAGGACGTATTGATCTCGGGGTCGTGCGAATGCCGATTACGGATCCGCAGCTTGAGGTGCGGGAGAGCTTGCAGCTGCAGGACTGTTTCGTTGCTGGACCGCATTATGCAGAGCTGAGGAATGTATCGCTGTCGCTAGAGAAGCTGCAGCAGTATCCGGTTATTCTGTTCTCACGCAACAGCCGGGCGCGGATGGCGATATCGGAGCTGTTCCAGAGCTACGGACATACGATAAAGCCAGAGATAGAAGTCGGCAGCGTCGATCTGCTCATCGAACTGGCGCGTAAAGGACTCGGCATCTCCTATGTGACAAGGGAGTTCGTGTCCAAAGAGCTTGAGGACGGATCGCTGTTCGAAATTAAGCTCGACGTGCAGCTGCCGCCTTCACAGGTCGGGATCATGACGATGCGCAGCATGCCGGTGTCTAGTGCAGCAGTGAGGTTTATGGAGATGATTGGGTAATGTAATTCGCTAGTGGGCGTGGTAGCCTGCTAGCTTTTTTTTTGGCATTCGGAGCTTGTCCAAGCAAAACTTACAAATCCATATTAAGTTATTACAGTAGATTCTATAGTTCCTCGGGTAAAAGCATTTCTGGATACAAGATACAATTAATCATGAAGAGGAGGACCACTGATAAAGTGTTTTGTAAGCGCTTAATTATTATAAGAAAATTATTTAGGGGGAATATGTTACATGAGCAGAACTCTAAAAAAAGTCATCTCGTTCTTACTCGCAGCTGCTTTACTCATCCCTTCAAGCTTGTTCGCGCAGGTCGCGAAGGCTGCAGATACGACGGTCACGGTTTATCATGAAACTTTTGCAGACGGTAAAGGCTTGTCTGTACAATCCGGCGGAGCCAACCTGTCGGCAGTCGATAAATCCTTCGACGGCAATTCCGACGGTAAAGCTTTGTATGTCGCCAATAGAGCGAACAACTGGGATGGAGCCGACTTCGAATTTAGCAAAATCGGTTTGGAAAACGGCAAGACCTATACGGTTACAGTCACGGGTTATGTGGACTCAGATGTACAAATACCTTCGGGGGCAAAAGCAGGCCTTAAAACCGCAGAGAACTATACAGATCTCTTCTTTACAAGCTTCGCGGCTGGTCATGCTTTCACGTTGACGAAGGAGTATACGGTTGACACAAGCGGCGGCAACACTAGATTGCGTGTATCCTCCAACGGCGAAGGTGCTCCGGTTCCGTTCTACATTGGAGATATTCTGATCACCGAACAGGCGACCTCAGGCGGCGGCGAAGATCCAGGTCCAGTTGTAGAACCAACTCGGGACCCTGCTATTCCTTTCACACCTATAACCTTTGAGAACCAAGCAGCAAGCGGTTTTGTAGGTCGAGCAGGCACGGAAACGCTGACGGTTACCAATGCAGATAATCATACCGAAGGCGGCTCTTACGCGTTGAAAGTGGAAGGCAGAACAGATTCTTGGCACGGTCCGACTCTGCGTGTGGAGAAAAACGTAGACAAGGGCTATGAGTATCAAGTAACGGCGTGGGTCAAGCTGATCTCTCCTGCAAGCTCGCAGCTCCAGCTGTCTACGCAGGTCGGCAGCGGAAGCAGCGCCAACTATGTGACCCTCTCGGCGAAAACCATTAATGCAACCGACGGATGGGTTCAGTTCCAAGGGACCTATCGTTACAACAATGTGAGCAGCGAATATTTGACTATCTATGTAGAAAGCTCCAGTAACAAAACAGCCTCTTACTATATCGACGATATTAACTTTGTGAAATCCGGCTCTGGCCCGATTACCATTCAGAATGACCTGACTCCAATAAAAGATGCTTATCAAAGCGACTTCCTCATCGGCAACGCGATATCTGCTGAGGATTTGGATGGCGTTCGACTGGAACTTCTGAAGAAGCATTTTAACATCGCTACAGCTGGCAACGCCATGAAGCCTGACGCATTGCAGCCTACGAAGGGCACCTTTACTTTCGCGGCGGCTGATGCTCTCGTTACTAAAGTGGTTGATGCTGGCTTGCAAATGCATGGACACGTACTGGTCTGGCATCAGCAGACGCCTACTTGGATGAATACTTCTGGCGGCAGCCCTCTCAGCCGGGAAGAAGCGCTCGTTAACTTGAAAACTCATATCGAGACGGTTATGACGCATTTTGCAGACAAGGTCATCTCTTGGGATGTCGTTAATGAAGCGATGAACGATAACCCGTCGAACCCGGCAGATTGGAAAGCTTCGCTTCGTCAGACGCCTTGGTATAATGCCATTGGCTCCGACTACATTGAACAAGCGTTCTTAGCGGCAAGAGAAGTGCTGGACGCCCATCCGGATTGGAATATTAAGCTCTATTACAACGATTACAATGAGGATAACCAGAATAAAGCACAGGCCATTTACAACATGGTCAAAGAATTGAATGACAATTATGCCGAGACGCACCCTGGTAAACTTCTTATCGACGGCGTAGGCATGCAGGCACACTATAATGTAAACACGAATCCGGAAAATGTTGAGCTGTCCCTGGAGAAGTTTATTTCCCTAGGTGTCACGGTCAGCGTTACCGAGATGGACATTCAGGCGGGAAGCAACTATCAGCTGGCCGATTCTGTTGCTAATGCTCAAGGTTATTTGTACGCACAGCTGATGAATATTTTCAAAGATCACGCAGCCGATATTGAACGTGTGACTTTCTGGGGAATGGATGATAACACGAGCTGGCGGGCTTCTACCAATCCGCTATTGTTTGACAAGGATTTGCAAGCCAAACCAGCATACTATGGCGTTATAGACCCAGATACTTTCATCTCAGCACATGAGCCTGTAGTGAAGGAAGCAAAGGAAGCATCTGCTCATTACGCTACACCAGTCATTGATGGCACGGTTGATTCCGTTTGGAGTGAGACGACTGCGCTCCCGATTAACCAATACCAGATGGCATGGCAAGGAGCAACAGGAGTAGCCAAAGCACTCTGGGATGATCAGAACCTGTACATTTTGGTTCAAGTTAACGACGCTCAGCTCGACAAAACGAGCGAAAACAAGTACGAACAGGATTCCGTCGAAATTTTCTTGGATCAAAACAATGGCAAGACATCCTCCTATCAGGATGACGACGGACAATACCGGATTAACTTTGATAACCAAGCATCCTTTAATCCGGATAGCATCGCGACGGGCTTCGAATCCGCGACTGATGTTTCCGGTACGAACTACACGATTGAAGTGAAGATTCCGCTCAGTGCGATCACACCTGCCGACAAGACGAAGCTAGGTTTTGACGTACAGATCAATGACGCGAAAGACGGCAGCCGTCAAAGTGTTGCGGCATGGAACGATACAACGGGTACCGGATATATGGACACTTCCGTTTACGGTGTGCTGAACCTTACGAAAGAAACGGATTCGGGTGACGGATCGGGTGACGGAGATAATGGATCGGGTTCGGGGTCGGGTAGCGGTTCGGGATCCGGGTCAGGGTCGGGTAGCGGTTCGGGATCAGGCTCGGGATCAGGGTCGGGATCAGGCTCGGGATCAGGGTCAGGTAGCGGATCTACTTCCTCGACAGGAAGCATGAATAACGAAGACGGCGTTGTTACAATTAAGCCTACCGTCAAGAGTGAGGCAGGACGAGTAACAAGCGTAGTTTCCGACGATAGTTTGAAAAAGGCAATCGAGCAGGCTGTACCAGCAGCAAACGGCAAGAAACAAATTGTAATCGATGTGCCTGCGCAAGCAAATGCGACATCTTACGAAGTGCAATTGCCTTCGCAGAGCCTGAAAGGTCAAGAATCCTTTGAGCTTTCATTGAAAACGGACACAGCGACTATTCAAATTCCGAGCAACATGTTGTCTAATGTGACAGGAAATACGGATCAAGTAAGCTTCCGCGTAGCTAAAGCTGATGTGGAAAAGTTGGATTCAACTACTCGCGAGCAGATCGGAAACCGTCCTGTTATCGATCTGAGTATCGCAGCAGGCGACCAAGTAATTGCATGGAACAACCCGGATGCACCGGTAACGATCTCAGTTCCATACACACCAACAGCGGAAGAGCTCGGCAATCCGGATTCACTCGTTGTTTGGTACATTGCTGGCGATGGCAGCGTAACTGCGATACCGAATGGCCGATATGATGCAGTAACTGGAACGATCGTGTTCCAAACGACCCATTTTAGTACTTATGCGGTAGCCTCTGTGGTGAAATCCTTCGGTGACCTGGCGAGCGTACCTTGGGCGATGCAAGCGATTGAAGCGATGGCAGCACGCGATGTTATCAAAGGAACGTCTGCAGACAGCTTCTCTCCCGCAGCTTCCATTAAACGTGCAGACTTCATCGCGCTGCTTATAAGAGCACTTGAATTGAAAGGTACGGGCAAAGATGGGACGGCATTCAGCGATGTCTCGCAGAGCGCTTATTACTTCAAAGAGCTGAGCATTGCGAAGGAGCTCGGAATTGCCACCGGTTTTGGAGACAATACATTTAAGCCTGACAGCACAATCACCCGTCAAGATATGATGGTGCTTGCAGCACGCGCACTGGCGGCAGCAGGCAAGAAGGTCGCGGCAAGTGGAAGCCTGGACGCTTACTCTGACGCATCGAGCGTATCTGCTTATGCCAAAGACAGCGCAGCAGCTTTGGTGAAAGCAGGAATCGTTATCGGCAATAGTGGCAAGCTCTCGCCGAACGATTCGCTCACCCGTGCCGAAGCGGCGGTCATGCTGTACCGCATGTGGAAGCTATAAATCCTAGAGTAAACACAAAGAACCAACCGCATGCGGTTGGTTCTTTGTGTTCTGGAGTTCGCGAGAGAGCGTATATGAGCTCTCAGCGCGAAAACCAGCCGATTGTTGCTCTGAGAGTGCGGAATACGTACTCTCAGATAAAGTAACTGCCTATGTCGGCGGCTTGGCTGAGCTGAGAGAGCCTAATACGTACTCTCAGCGCGAAAATCAGACGATTATTGCTCTGAGCGTGCGGGATACGTACTCTCAGATAAAGAAACTGTTGATATCGACGGCATGATTGAGCTGAGAGTGCGGAATACGTACTCTCAGCATGAAAATTGGCCGATTGCTGCTCCGAGCGTGCTGAATCAGTACTCTCAGATAAAGAAACTGTTGATATCGACAACTTGGCGGAGCTGAGAGAGCTTAATACGTACTCTCAGCATGAAAATCGGCCGATTGTTGCTCCGAGCGTGCGGAATACGCACTCTCAGATAAAGAAACTGCCGATATCGGCAACTTGGCGGAGCTGAGAGAGCCTAATACGTACTCTCAGCATGAAAATCGGCCGATTGTTGCTCCGAGCGTGCAGATTCAGCACTCTCAGATAAGGAAGCTGCCAATATCGGCGGCGTGAGGCGCTACTTTCTCGTGATGAGAGCACATGGTGTGTTCTCTCAGCCAATTTCCGGCGCGTTTTGGTTGCTGAGAGCACATATGTGTTCACTCAGCTACAGATTGTTGGTTAGTTTGTTGGGCGGCGGCGGGAAGAGCACATATGCGTTCTCTCAGCCAACTTCCGGTGCGTTTTGGTTGCTGAGAGCACATATGTGTTCACTCAGCTACAGATTGTTGGTTAGTTTGTTGGGCGGCGGCGGGAAGAGCACATATGTGTTCTCTCAGCCAACTTTCGGCGCGTTTTGAAACTGAGAATCGATAAATACGACTCTCAACCGTAAAAACTCACGATTTCAAACACGAGAGTACGAATATCCGACTCTCAGCAACAGCTTCCTCCTGATTACTGCACGAGAGTCGGAATATCCGACTCTCAACACAAAAAACTGTCTAGCAAGCCACACCTTGTGACTTGCTAGACAGTCTTTCACTACAAAACAGTAAACAACGAATCCACCGGCATATAATGCACCGGCACATCCGGGAATCTAACGCTGAGCCGGTCGGCAAGCAGCTTCATGCCCGGCTGCTCGCTCTCGAGATGGCCCAGCACTAGCAGCGCCTTCTTCCTGCCCCCATAGTACGCATCGCGCACGTACTCTGGTGTCTCCCACTCCTGCCCTTCGCCATACACGATGGCATCGAGCTGGTGTCGCTCGAATAGTGGAATAGCCACCTCGCCGCCTCCGCGAAATCCGACTAGAACGCCGACCCGCCGGCAGGTCATCGTCAAGTCGCCGGCAGCACGTACGAGTCTGATGCCGAGCTTGCGTTTCAACTCTTCTGCTAGCTCGCCTACGGTACAAGTCGGTAGCTCGACGACTGAAGCTGCCCGCTCGTGCTCTTGCACATAAGCGTCCCAGCCCAGCTCCGCCAAGAGCCCTTCCATAATGCCGTCGACCTTCTGCCGATGCAAGCCATCGTGATAGCAGTAGACCGCCAAACGATGCTCGGCTATTGTGCGCAGCTTGGCCTCGTAAACAGGGTCCTTGACCTCGATCAGCTTCGCATACGACTGATGATGATGGCTATAGAACAGCCCTTCATGCGAAATAATCAAGTTCAAGCCGTTCTGTTGCGCCTGCTCCAACACTTGCTGCGATGCCGTGAACGCAACTGCGATGCCTGTCACGATCTCCTCAGGCTCTCCGAAGCACAAGGCGTCAGTGCCCACAGGACCACCCAACGCATCGATTACATCCCGAATGCGTACAATTGCCGTCATCGTTGCCCTCCGCAATCCAGTCCAACTTCAATGCGAATGACTAGATATCCAAACGTCCCGCCGTATTCCATTTTACACACCGGCATAAGCCATAAACCCGCCGTCGACAGGCACCGTAATGCCGGTGACAAACCCGGACACCGCGTCATCCGCGAGCCATACGAGCGTTCCGAGCAAATCGTTCGGCTGGCCGAAGCGGCGCATCGGCGTATGCGTGATGATTTTGTTAGAACGCTCGGTTAAAGCGCCGTCCTCACGGATGAGCAGCTTCCGGTTCTGCTCGGTCAAAAAGAAGCCCGGCGCGATCGCATTCACGCGAATGCCCGCTTCCGCCATATGCACCGCGAGCCACTGTGTGAAGTTGTCAATCGCCGCCTTCGCAGCGCTGTAAGCTGGCACCTTCGTCATCGGACTCGGAGCGCTCATCGATGAAATATTAATAACTGACGCGCCTTCCTTGCCCAGCATCTGCTTGGCGAACACTTGCGTCGGCAGCAGCGTGCCACGGAAGTTCAAATCAAACACGTAGCCGAAGCCAGCCTGCGTCAGGTCAAAAAACGTCCGAATGTCTGGCTGGCCGAGGTCCTCTGGCTTGAACGTCTCATTCGTCGTTGTCCCCTCCGCGTGGTTGCCGCCGGCACCATTAATCAATAGATGGCAATCGCCAAGCTCCTCTTTCACCCTTGCAGCCGCAGCCTCTACACTTGCAGCGTCTAAGACGTCGCACACAACAGCAATCGCCGTGCCGCCCGCAGCGCGAATTGCTTCCGCAACTGCACGCCCCTTCTCCTCCGTGCGGTTTAGAATCGCCACCTTCATTCCTTGGCATCCGAGCTCGACAGCCATCGCAGAGCAGAGCACGCCGCTCCCTCCGGTAACGACAGCAACCTTACCCCGCAAGTTGTCATGAACTGGAATATTTTTCAACCCTGCCACTGAACCTGTCATCCCCGTCATACCCCACTCCCGCTCCTTTCACCTGCACGCATTGAATCCCAGACACCCCACAGATACATAATGCCGAGCGCCCGGTCATACAACCCGTAGCCTGGACGGCACTGCTCATCCCAAATATGTCGTCCATGATCCGGACGCGCATAGCCGGTGAAGCCACTCTCGTAGTAGGCACGCACGATGCCCGCGATGTTAACCGTACCATCCTCCGTGCGATGCGATGTCTCGATGAAATCGCCATTGTCGTACACGCGAACATTGCGAATATGCGCGAATGGGATACGCCCTTTAAACTCATGCACCATCGCGACGATGTCATTGTCCGGGTTCGCACCGAGCGAGCCGCTGCACAGTGTCACACCGTTGTACGGACTGTCCACCAAGGAAAGCAGCCTGCGGATGCTCGCCTGCCCCGTCATGATGCGCGGCAGCCCAAAGATCGGCCACGGCGGATCGTCCGGATGAATCGCCATCCGTATGTCATGCTGCTCCGCGACGGGAATGATCTGCTCGAGAAAATATTGCAGATTCCCCCACAAGTCCTCCTCCGAGACAGACTTGTACTTCTCGAATAGTGGAGCCAGCTGCCCCAGCCGCTCCGGCTCCCAGCCAGGCATCGTCACATCGACATCATTCGCAATCCGGTTCACAAGCTCAACCGGATCCATCTGATCGACCTTCGCTTTCTCATAGAACAACGCCGTAGAGCCGTCCGCCATCTCCTTGAACAAGTCCGTACGAACCCAGTCGAACACGGGCATGAAATTGTAGCAGATCGTCTTAACCCCGACAGTCGCCAGCTTCGCAATCGTCCGCTTATAGTTCTCGATATATACATCACGCGAAGGTAAGCCAAGCTTAATGTCCTCGTGCACGTTTACACTCTCGACGACCTCTAGATGCAGGCCGTAACGATCAGCATCTTCCTTGTACGCCTGAATCTTATCCATCGGCCACTCTTCACCAGCCGGCATGTCGTGCAGCGCCCAGACGATACCTTCCACGCCCGGAATTTGCTTGATCTGCCTCAAAGTTACCGTATCATTGCCCGTTCCATACCAGCGAAACACCATACGCATATCATTTCCCCACCTTTCTGCCCGATCCCGAGCTTAATAGATAACGCGGCCCTGCTCGTCAGCAATACCGGATTTTCTGTAAAAGTACGTGTTAATCATATCGCGCCACTCGCACGCATGCTCCGCCTGATGAGCTAAACGTTCGCGCACGTGCTCGAATCGCCCGCTATCCACTCTAGAAGCGAGTAAATCCCACTTCTCGAGCAGCTCGGCTGCCTGCTCCGCGCCACTGAAATGTGTATCATAAATATGCTGAATGATCGTTTTGCCACTATGCAATACGTGCAAATAAGGGACATGGTGGAAGAACAGCAGCATCTCATCCAGGCACTCATCCAGCGACTCATAGCGTTCCGCAACCGGCGCATGATATTGACCTGCGTAGCCTGTGCCCGAAAGCACCGTACGGTCAACGCCCATACCTTGGCGGTCAGCGTAATGGTAGGTCCCCCACTTGGAATATTCATAGCCGTCAACGTTCGGTCCATAGTGATGATTCGGATTCACCATCCAGCCTACCCCAAGCGGCGCTGTGTACGATTCGTAGATGTTGTATGAGCCAAGCAGCATATCCAGCACGACGCGCTCCAATTCCTCATCCAGTCCAAAAGTCATCCGAATCCACTCCGAAGCGATCTGCTCCGCGCTCAAATCCGGATTCCACGCAAGCCGTGCATAGCCGTACCAATTCGCCTGCGCCAGCACATGACCACACCAGTTCAGGTCATCGCCAACGTTCGAGACAGCCGCGATGCCGCCGCGCGCACGACCAAACAATCTGCCACTGGCGATCTCCGCCACAGTAGATTTCTCTCCGCATGCATACGTGTCAAAGTCATACACTTCTTTCCACTGCGGAATCAGGTAGCAGACATGCCGCTGCTGCCCAGTGTACTCCTGAGCGATTTGCAGCTCTAGCAATTGATTCGTCTTCGTCAAGCCGCCGAACAACGGCGACACTGGCTCGCGAACTTGGAAGTCCATCGGTCCATTCTTGATCTGCAGCATCACATTGTCCCGGAACTCACCGTCCAGCGGAATGAAATGATCATACGCCGCGCGGGCACGGTCCGTCTTCCGATCGCGCCAATCCTGTAAGCAGTTGTAGACGAAGCAGCGCCAGATGACCGCTCCACCAAACGGTGCAATCGCATCTGCCAGCATATTAGCGCCATCCGCATGATTCCGGCCATACGTGAACGGACCTGGGCGGAACTCCGAATCCGCCTTCACGACAAAACCGCCGAAATCCGGGATGTACCTATATATCTTCGCAGCCGCATCCTTCCACCATGCAGCAATAACTGGATCAAGCGGATCCGCTGTATCCAGCCCGCCAATCTCAATCGTACTCGCATAGTTCACACTCAAATAAAGGCGAATTCCATACTCGCGGAAGATCCCAGCAACCTCGGCGACATCCGGCAGAAACTCGTCGGTAATGAGCTTCGACTCCTGCCTGTGCACATTGACGTTATTGATCGAGATCGCATTGATCGCCGCAGAAGCAAGCAAGCGGGCATAATCCCGAATGCGGCTCTTATCTTCTATGAATCTTCCATCTTTGTAGAAAATACTCCCGCCTGCATAGCCGCGCTCAACCGATCCGTCCATATTGTCCCAATGGTTGATCATGCGCAGCCCGTTCCGCGCTACTTCCCGAATCTGCTGGCCCGCAAGCGTCCCGCCCGTTTGCAGCAGACGAATGAAATGGAAGACAGCATACAGTACGCCTTTATCCGACGACGCCGTCAAATAGATACTCCCGTCCCCGTCCTCTTCCGAAGCATGAATGATGTAGCCTTCATCGCCTAGCTCAGCAAAATCATAAGTATGCGCCAACTGCTCAAACACCGGGGAACTGCCATACACGCCTGCAACAATCGTTCCTCCCAAACTCCCACTCTCGACCGCGCTCTCGCGCACATCGCTGCCAAGCAGCGAAGTAAGCGCAAGACACAGCTCCTTGCTCGCGGTGCGCAGCACCGATATTTCACCTCTACCTCCGCCTCTGGTTTCTCCTCCGGTTTCGCCTTCGCCTTTGCCTTCCCCTTCGCCTTGCCCTTCTCCACCGATCACCACATACCGCGAGCAGCGCTCCAAGTAGCTCTCACGCACCGAGTCATCCGCGATCCGCTTATAGCCTAACCAGCAATCATAGCCACTATCTATCAAAGTCGTCCGATTCATCATCCACCACTCCCATTCTATCTCTACCTATCATGCCGAAATGAAAAGAGCCTCCGCTAATAGGAGACCCTCGCCACAAACACTTAAGCGCTTATTGCACCGGATGCCAAATCCGATAGCGCCCGCTCAGAGCCAATAATGCGAATAAATAAAGACAATTGTCATAGTACCTGCGCTCACCGTCACGTACTGGTGTACGCCAGAACAACGCCACGGAGGAGCGTGCGTGCGGACCCTCCGGCGAAGCCAGCGATGCTGTCGCATTCGTCGCGATAAGACCGACTGGATGTAGCGATTTCTCCTCGAAAGGCTCACCCGCGATTGTATACCGCCGGTAATCCTCGGGGTTCTTATCCGAGAAGAAGGCTTGAATCAGATCCGCTTCCTGGCGAATCCACTCGGTCGCGCCGAACCAGGATGCCTCAAGTCCAATGTTGGCGGCTACCCGGTACGAATCGCTGAAGAAATGCCCGTAGCCGCGTTCATCATTCGGCGTGCCGTCATAATGCGCATACTCCGGGGATAGCCCCGTCGTAGGATGGCATGCGATCTTCAGATAGCTGCGGCTAGCAATCGCCGCTTCCCGCCAGAATGGACGATCCGCAACATTCGCCCAGAGAGCGAACAGCTCATAGAAATGCGGCAAATGATACGAAGGATCGCTGTATTCGCAATTGGGTACAAACTTGATTAGTTTATTGTCCGGGTTCCACATCGGATACCCTACGCCATCTTCGCCATTATGGATACAGTCATGCAGCAGCTGGCGCGCCTTTACACTGTAATCAAGCGGCGCTTCCCCGTCGCCCCATCGGTGCGACGCGAACAGCAGCGCAAGTGCGTAATATTCCTCGCCATCCGGCGCAGGACCATTCGAACGCTTCATCCCATCCGTGTTGCAGGACCAAGCGAAATACCCTTTATTCGGGCCTGTCGTCATATACATATACTGATAGCTCCAGCGCCACAGCCGGTCGAATACATCCTTCTTACCGAGCTGCACCGCCATCATCATGCCGTAGGACATGCCCTCTGTACGAACATCGAGGTTGCCCGTGTCCAGCATATAGCCCATATCGTCTCCAGCCGGGTAATAGATGCGTGTCGCCTCATGCTCCCCGAACAGCAGCTCCCACGTCTCTTCGACCTTGCGGTCGATTGCGGACTCTTCATAGCCGTAGTCGAGCAGAAGATTGCGATAGTTCGCGTTCATTCGCCCTTATCGCCTCCTTGTAAGCGCTTTTAATAGACCTATCAAGTATACAAAGCGGGCAAAAGTTTATTTACCCACTAAACTATACTTCGCACTTAGGAAACTATAGAGACTGATCTATAGAGCCTGAACTATAGAGAATGAATCTCGATACGTATGGTCGTCCCTTGATCTTTCACGCTGTCTATCGAGAACTTCGCCTCATCTCCGTAGAACAGCTTCAGCCGCAAGAAGACGTTGCGCATTCCGATGCTCTCGCCGAGCTCCTCCGAATGATTCATATCGTACTGAAGCTGGCTCAGCTTCTCCGAAGACATGCCGACACCGTTATCGGCAATCGTGCAGACAATACCATCGCCGCTGCTCGACTTTTGCACGCTAACGCGGATGAAACCAGGCAGCTTCATTGGCTCAATGCCGTGAATGCTGGAATTCTCCACAAGTGGCTGCAGCGTCATTTTTGGAATGAGCCTCGAAACACAATCATCATCCACCTCAATGAGGTAGTCCAGCTTGTCGCCAAACCGGTATTTCTGGATTTTTAGAAAGCTATCTACCAGATCAAGCTCATCTCTGACGCTAACCAGATCTCGTCCCCAGGACAACGACTTACGGAAAATTTTCGCCAGATGATGGATGATCTTCGCCGTTTCTTCTTCCGATTTCATCAAGCTGCGCATCCGAATCGTCTCCAGCGAGTTGAACAGAAAATGCGGATTGATCTGGCTTTGCAGCGCATGAAGCTGGGATTGCTTGCGCCCAAGCTCAAGCTCCTTCTTCTGAATATCCGCCATATACACGTCATGAATAAGGCTTCTAAGCTGCATCGTCATATGGTTGAATTCCGAAGTCAGCTGGCCGATCTCGTCATTCGTCTCTTCGTTCTCAATCAGCTCGAAGCTATGATTCTTAACCCGTTTCATCTGTTTCAAGATGCGGAATAACCGCTGGTTAAGCGATCGAGTGAACCAGATGATGATCAATGACGGGATCAGAATGTTCGGCAGCGCCATATAAAGAACGAATTCCTTTGACTTGCGTACCTCTTCAAGCACTTGTCGTTCCTGGAATTTGCCGACGATTCGCCAATTGCTGAAGTAGGACTTATTCGACAAGTCTTCTTCAATGACAATGGCACCGTCCTCTGACTCTTCGCTCATGCCGTTATCGCCGGAGTAGAGCTTATAATGGACATTGTCGCCCTCCATCAAATACACATTGCCCTCCAGCGTAACATTGCTGAGGATCTGTTTAACGAGCTCGGGATGCAAATCAATCTTAATGATTTTGTCAAAGACGTTCAGTCCGGTCGTATTGCTCATTCTGACGACTACACTGAGCGCAGGCTTAGAGACAGACTCCGAATCCTCCACAATTATCGGATTGGACGTTCCGGACGACATTAGCTGCTTATACCAGCTTGCTTGCTTGTTAATTCCGGAGATCGGGTAAACATAGCCGCCATAGATGATCGTATCGTTATTCGTATACAAGGTAATTCGCTGAATGGCTCTATACACAGGCGTATATTTCTCCAGCATGTCCGTAATGTAGGAGTGATAGTTGTAGACGTAATCCGAATCATTGACGTACCTTGTATCGAGGTAATCATTCAGAATCGAATCGGTGTACAGCACCGTAGCGATCCCGATGACTGCATCTGCCTGGTACATCAGCTCGTTGCGCATCTGCTCCATCGCCAGCGACAAATCTCGCATTTTCTGATTTTTGACGTTGTTCGTCGTAATGTTATAGAAGATCACGTTCGTCAGAATGACCGGGATAAACACGGACAAGAAATAGATCATCAGCATTTTGCTGCGAAGCCTAATATTGTGGAATGCGCTTAACTTCATAAAGGTGGATCCCCCGGATAACATTCTGCTCACTTCTTGGCAATCATGGCGTTCTTATATTCGGTCGGCGTCTTCCCTTCAACCTTCTCGAACTGGCTGACAAAATAATCCGGGTTGCCGAAGCCGACACTAGCTGCAATCTCATAGATCTTCTTATCGGTTTGGCGCAGCTGGCGCTTCGCTTCCTGAATACGGATTTGCAGCAGGAAATCGTTAAAGTAGACACCGTAGGTTTTCTTGAACAGTTGGCCGAGATAGACCGGATTCATGTAGAAGAGCTTCGCAATGCTCTTCAAGCTAATATTACTCGTATAGTTCGTCTCGATATAGCTTCGAATTTTGCCGATATCGCCTCTCATCGTCGTACTGCGCAGCGATGCAATCGAAGTCATGCACTCGGACAGAAACTGGGTCAGCAGCTGCTTTACGCCTTGCAGCGTACGCGGTTCGTTATGCCACTGCAGAATAGGCTGCAAATTAGTAAGCTTGCTCTCGTCGCCTTGCATGGTTTGGATGATCCGGGTCGCTTCGTGCACGCATCTTGCAAGCGATGAGGTCATCGACTCCAAGGCAAACCGCTGCTCCTGAAACGCGCGGAACATCGCATCGGCAAGTAGGTTCACACCCCCGTTGTCATGCTCCTCAAGCCGCTCCATCAGCTCGGAATAGAACGATGGCTCCAGCTCCTTGAACTGCAGCTTCATCCCCCCTAAGTCGTCAAATACAATCACGCTTTGGTTTGCAAAAGCATACTTGAGCCGCATGAGCTCCATCGCGCTCTGGTACGATTGTTTGACCTCGCGTAAGCTTTCTGCTGTCGCTCCAACATAGACAAGAGGCACCGTGCCTTCCATGATCTGGCCCTTCGCAGCACGGACTAATTCTTCCCCAAGTCGCACCGTCCAAGCGGGATTAACATCAGGGCGTAAAATAATGCCAAGCTCCGACTGACTCCGCACGTAGACAACCGGCGTGATTTCAAGCCTGCGCTTCAAGAGCTCGACAATTGTTTCTCTCACCATCTCAATCTGGCTGTTTCTTTGCTCATCCGTTGAATCCGCAGCAATATCATTCAGCTCAAGCGCGATATAGCGCAGCGGCTTATCGCCTTGCAATGCGAGATATTGGGCCGCTTCGGACAGCGTCTTGTCGTCGGCCTTGCCGGATATGAGCTGTTCAAATAACGAAGCTTGCAGCATCGGATTGCCTTCCTGCGTCCAGCTTGGCGTACTATCGAGCATCGCCGCTATGCGCTGCAGCGTCTCCATCAGCTCATCCTCGTCAATCGGCTTCAGCAAGTAATCATGGACGCCGAAACGAACAGCCTGCTGTGCATATTTGAAATCGCCGTACCCACTTATAATAATGAACTTGACGGCTTTGCCAAGACGCTCTTGAACGGTCTGGATTAATTCAAGCCCATCGAGTACGGGCATTCGAATATCTGTAATAACAAGGTCAGGCTTATGTTGTTCGATAAGCGCAAGAGCTTCTTCCCCGTCCTCAGCTTCAGCGATAATCTCGAAGCCATATTGTTCCCAAGGAATAAGTCCAACAAGCCCTTTGCGGGCAAATACTTCATCGTCAACCAGAATAGCTCTACGCATCAGCACGCCTCCTTACGTTGCAATCGCTTTCAAGATGTGGCAGCACTTTTGAAAAGTATAGCACGTTCTACCTGATTTATTCACTTGCCGAGAAACAACGCAGGCACATGCCAATAGCAGCATGCGCCTCATTCGTATTATTAACCTTTTACTCCGCCAACCGTCATACCCTTCACGAAATACCTCTGAAGGAACGGATAAATGATAATCATCGGTACCGATGCCACAATCGTCATCGTCGCTCGAATCGAGAGCGGCGTGACCATCGAAGTTGTCCCGCCCGAATTCGCGAATCCGCTCTCCATCGTTGCCGAGGAAACGTTGGAATTCTGCAAAATTTTCATCAATTCGTATTGCAGCGTGCTCAGATTGATGTCAGACGAGTTGTACAAGAAAACATCGAACCAAGAGTTCCACTGGTACACCGCCGTGAACAACGCCACCGTTGCGAGAACTGGAAGACAGAGCGGCAGCACGATGTTGAAGAACGTGCGGAAATCGCCGGCGCCATCAATTCGTCCGGATTCCATGATGCTCTCGGGAAGCCCCTCGATAAAGGAACGGATGACAATCAGGTTGAATACGCCGATTACGCCTGGGAAGATATAAACCCAGAAGCTTCCAACCAAGTGCAAATCGCGCATCAATAGGAACACTGGAATTAAACCGCCGTAAAAATACATCGTAAGAATAAATGCGATTGTAATGAACTTACGCAGTACATAGTCCTGACGGCTTAACGTGTAAGCCACCATCGCCGAACAGAACACCGTAATGACCGTACCGATTATCGTACGAAGGACCGAAATAAGTGTAGCGTGGAGAATCGTCGCTTCCTTGAATACAAACTTGTAATTCTCGATCGAGAACAGTCTTGGCCATAGATAAATGTCGCCTTTAAGTGAGTCAAGTCCGGCATTAAGCGAGTAAGCGAGCGTATTCAAGAATGGATATAAGGTGATGACCATAAGTAAGGCCAAAAAAGTGTAGTTGCAAATTACGAATATTTTATCTCCCAAAGATGCGTTTTTGATCATCTGGCTACCCTCCCTAGAACAGTCTAGCTTCTCCTGTTTTCTTGGCGATTGTATTCGCCGTAGTCAAAAGAATAAGACTGACGACGGTTTTAAACATACCCGCTGCGATTGATAACGAGTAGTTGCTTTGTTCAATACCATACTTGAGTACGAATATGTCAATGTTCTCGGAGAAGTCGACGTTCATCCCGTTGCCGAGAAGGTATTGCGGCTCGAATCCCGATTCCATCAAATTACCGATATTCATAATGAGCAGAACGACGATAACCGGCCGAATACCCGGCAAAGTCACGTTCCACATCTTCCTGAAACGACCAGCGCCATCCATATCAGCCGCTTCATATTGAGAAGGATCAATTGCTGTCATTGCGGCCAAATATACGATTGTATTCCAGCCGACCTCTTTCCACACGGAGCTTGCCCCGAAAATACCCCAGAAATAATGCGGGATGCCAAGGAATAGAATCTCGCTGCCTTTATGAATAATACCTGTTCCGACCAAAATATCGTTAATAATGCCATCAGGAGCAAGCGTCGTCTGAATAATCCCTGCCGCAACAACCCATGAAATAAAGTGTGGCAAATAGCTGATTGTTTGCACGAACTTCTTGAAAGCCATTATGCGGACCTCGTTCAGCAGCAGCGCAAACGTAATTGCAGTTACGAAGCCAAGCACGAGATTAATGCCGCTCATCGCGAGCGTATTACGCAATACACGCAGGAACCTTTCGTCCTGAAACAGAAATTTGAAATGCTCAAAGCCAACCCATTTCTGCTGGGAGAAGCTTAAAGCCGGCTTATACTTCTGAAACGCAATCGTCCATCCCCAAAGCGGCAAATATTTGAAAATAAACAACCAAATGACGAATGGAACGGACATCAGGACGAGCATCCGTTGCTGTATGAGTTTTTTAAGAAAACTCTTTTCCATACGTAATAGTTCCCCTTCCATTTCGACCATGGTAGAAATAAACGAAGGGCCAGACGTCTGCGCTATTAGCTGCACGCTTATGTCGGCCCTTCGCTTAGCCTTCTAATCGATTACTTTCTTTCTTGCTTACTTGCTTGCATCAAGAATGGCTTTAATTTGCTCGGTGTACCATTTCTCATAGCCTGCTGTATCCAGCTTGCCGAATGCGCCGAGATATTCTTGCCATACTTTATCAAAGTCAGCTGGCTTCGCTAGAACGATCTTCGGATAGTACTTCTTCGTCACTTCGTCCTTCTTGGTTTCCCAAATTTGCTGTGGCGAGCCTTGCTCTTTTGGAATACCCCATGCTGGGTACCAAGGACGGTCTTGCGGAGTTGCGAATTGATCTGCATACGTTTTAACGCCATGCTTGCCAAGAATTTCTTTATCTTTGTCCGTCAAGCTCAGTTGGAACACTTCCGGCTGCAGGCCTGGTGCAAGTGCATTGCCGTTAGACAGCGTCGAGTTTGTGCCGTATTGCGGCCAATCCCATGCGTAGTACGTGAGACCGAATTTCAGCTTAAACGGCTCGTCGATCTTAGCAATCTCTTCTGGCGTACGGTAGAAACGGCCTTTGTCGTCCACTTCATACGTCTCGCCTTTGATGCCCCAGCTTCTAAGAATTTGGTTGTCTTCAGAGAGCAGCGTATCCCAGTATTGCATAATGCGCTCAGGTTCCTTCGCGCTCACAGTGATACCGATACCGCGGTTGTTAACGAATCCTGGCGGGTCAAGCAATTGGTCCGGTTGACCGTCGAAAGTGATCGGCATTGGTTGGTATACGTAATCATCTTGAGCCGGATCTTTCTTAGCAGCGTCCTTCAATACGTTGTTCGCATTCGCGATTTGCCAGCCGTAATCGAAGAAGCCGACGACTTTCTTGGAGCTGAGCTTCGCGATGTACTGGTCATAGTTGTCAACAAACGACGCTTTATCGAACAGACCTTTTGCATTCAGCGTGTTCAATGCTTGCAGCCAGCGTTTCGTATCATCGTTCGTGTAGTATGTCTTCGCTTCGTGTGTCGTCATGTCGATCTCGACGTTTCCGTCATTCGGATAGCCTGCCAAGTGCATCGACTGGTTGGAAGTTGCAAAGAATCTCCAGTCATTCGTCAGCGATGCGTAGCCAATCAGGTTCTCGTCTTTATGCTTATTGACAAAGTCTTCAACCAGCTTGAAGTACTCGTCCATTGTTTTGAGCTTCGGATAGCCCGCTTCCTTCAGTACGCGGCGTTGAACCCAGAATGCACCTTGGTTGATGTTAGGGTCTGGCGTGTATGCGCCAACTTGCGTGGAGAACGGCAAGTAGTAGATCTTACCATCCTTCGCTTTCATGCGGTTCAAGTACGGTCCGTAAACTTTCTTGATGTTAGGATATTTGTCGATGTAAGGAGAAAGGTCGATAAAAGCGCCAGCATCGAGCAATTGGTCAATGCCTGCGTCCGGGTCGATAACATCCGGATATTTGTTGGATGCGATCATCGTACCGATTTTAGTTTTCAGGTCGCCTACCAAATGTTCGATTTTGAAGTTGACACCGGTTTGATCCTCAAGCGACTTACCAATTGTCGTCTCGTTCGTGTTGCCATCCGGCGCATTAGCTACTCCGTTAAATAAACTGAAGGTCACTTTTTCTTGTGCCGCCGAAGCGCTTTCATTTGTTGCCGAGGTATTATCGGTGGAAGCAGCAGTATTGTTTGTAGTATTCGAAGAATTGTTGTTCTTCGATGCTTCATCTCCGCCGTTGTTGCTATTTCCACATGCAGATGCAGTCAAAGCCACTGCAATCGCCATAGAAGCAACCATTAGTTTTTTAGCCAATGCTTTCAAACCCCTTTCAATCGCTGTATGTTTTGTAAGCACTTTCATTATATAATTTCTATGGACTTTGTTGACCTAATAAACTATAGCTAAAGCTTTAAAAAGCATATACGTTCCTCGTTATCAGGAAGCAAATTCAGTATAGACTTGGGATAACTTCGTGGAACATCTCATCTATAGCATCCCCAAAAAACGCATATAAAAAGTGTAACCGGCTATTGCCATCCTTGTGGAAAAGCTTACGTTTCGCGGAGACATTATAGAAATTTGTACACTTGAAACTTATAAATCTATAATGAAGATAAAAAAAAGCAGCCCGTAGGCCGCTTTCTTCTGCTTACTCCTTATAAGGCTCAATCAATTGGATCGTGCCATCCTCGTTGTAATGTAGCTCCGTAAATTTGACGCTTCGTTTATGGTCAACGCCGCCGGAAAGCGACGCATCATGGTAGAACAAGTACCACTTATCCTGATACTCGACGATGGAATGGTGTGTCGTCCAGCCGAGCACCGGCGTTAGGAACGTGCCTTTGAACACGAACGGCCCTTCTGGATGATCGCCTACTGCATAGACCAGTTTATGTGTTGTGCCCGTTGAATACGAGAGGTAATATTTGCATTCGTACTTATGCATCCATGGACCTTCGAAATAGCGGCGCTCTTCATCACCTGCAGGAATCGGTGCCCCGTTCTCATCTACAATCAGGATTTCCATTGGCGCTGTCTGGAATGAGAGCATATCATCGCTCAGCTGCGCAACTTGCGGTCCAAGCGCCGGCTCATTCACAGCAGGTCCTTCTGCCTCCGGCTTGTAAGCGCCTGTCTGCCACTTCTCCAATTGGCCGCCCCATAGTCCGCCGAAGTACATATAAGATTGGCCGTCCTCATCGACGTATACGGCAGGATCAATGCTGAAGCTGCCCTCCATGTAGTTCTCCTCAGCCTTGAACGGTCCGATTGGCGATGCGCTTGTCGCTACGCCGATCCGGAAGACACCGTCCTTGTCTCTAGCCGGGAAATACAAGTAGTACGTATCGTTCTTGAAGGCCGCATCCGGCGCCCACATCTGCTGGGATGCCCATGGCACATCTTTAATATGAAGCGCTTCGCCATGATCGACGACTGGCGCATCCGCACTTTCCATCGACAGAACATGGTAATCTTCCATCGCATATTGGTCTCCGTTATCATTCGTAGGACCATCATGGTCGATGTCATGGGAAGGATAAATGTAGAGCTTCCCTTCAAATACATGTGCAGAAGGGTCGGCGGTATAGATATGCGTAACAATGGGTTCGTTCTGCTGTGCTTTCTTGCTTGTGTTCGTATCCATAAGTTTAGCGCTCCTTCTTGTTACGTGGATTCTAGAAATCGCTTTCATTATATTATAGAAAGGATTGCGGCAAGGCACATTAAAGAAAGTATGGCTCTTTCTTCGAAAATTAAAGATGTTGGCGATGAGCGGATCGAAAGCGTGAATAACAAAAAAGCCGCGAGCGCCCCACCTGTGCGGAGCAATCGCAGCTTCTTCATTGAACGATAGATTACAATGGCGCAGTCATGCCCATACGTTCCCACTCTTCCTTGGAAGGACCGTACACACCTGCAATCGGCAAACCTGCTTGGCGCATAAGGATGGTCAGCTGGCCGCGGTGGTGAACCTCATGCTTCAGGAATTGGATGAGTGTAAACCCGTTCTTCCATGTTTGGCCGAACAATGTGTGGCTCTCTTGCAGCTTGTCATCCGACCACTGTGAAGCGGCTTCAAGAATCGCGTCTGCCGTCTCCCGATATGTTTGCGCGATGGCTGCCGCCGATTGCGGCGGCTCCGAATGCGCGGCCGGCGCTTTAAACTTAATGCCGATCTGCTGCAGCATGCCTTTGTCATCGTGAATTAAGTGCCAAGCCAGGCGGCCGAGTGTGCGGAAGCCCGTTACAATCTGCCCGTTTAATGATTCATCTGTCAGGGTATCAAGCAGCCTCTGTGTCCCTTGGGACTCTCTGCTATAGTCATTAATAAAGTCTTGCACTCTTGTAAACATGCTGTTCGCCTCCATTACTTCTATCGCTAACTTTCATAAGTTCACTATACAGAAGGTCTGCTGACAACAGCATGTCAGTAAACATTAGATTTTATGCAAAATAAAACTACTCCATCCGAGCAAGCCGCTCTCTCACTGATGTAAGCTCGGGGTAACGAGCCAGCAGTGATTCATACTTCGCTTTGGCTGCTGCTTGCTTGCCCGAGATCGCGGTTAAGTCGGCCAGCGCTAAATCCGCCCGCCACTCCTTGATCGATTCGTCTACCGCAACGATGCCCCGGTACGATTGGAAGCTCTGCTTCGCTCCGACGAGATTGCGCTCCGCCTTCTGCAGGAGCTCTGCGGCCTGCTTCATCTGCGCCCGCGCGAGATGGTAGCTCGCATCCGGATAGTTCGGCTGCAGCTTCAGCGCATGGCTGCATACCCCAATCGCATCCTCGTAATTGCTCTCGCTCATGTAGATTTTACCGAGCAGCATCAGAATATCGGCATGCCGGCCGAAGTTCGGCTTGTCGGACACCCGGCGCTCCGCTTCGAGTAGGAGCATCTTCGCCTTCTCGCGATCTCCTGCCGCTAATGTTTCCCGGCCGTAATACATGAGCCAGCCCGGATTGCTTGGATCCTCCTCGACCATCATCTCCAGCAAGCGAAGATTACGATTAATCTTGCTTCGCGATTGTACGATGCTCGGCTCGTAGCCATCATGGTGCAGCCTAATTCGGACAGGCCGCCTCAGTACACTCGTCTCGTACATCTCTCCATCCTCAGGAACGACTTGCTCATGTACTCGGCCATAATAATGGAGTCCTCTACCCAGCGGGAACATGCGCGGAATGCCGAAGTCAGGCTTCACCTTCCCTTGGACATAGTTCACTTGGCAGATGTTCAATACAACCTGTCCTCGACTATCGAACAGCTCTGCTACCTGCCGGACCGCCTGGACATCTTCTTCAAACAGCCATTCATCGGCGTCTACCCACAGCACCCAATCACTGTTCAGATACGGCAGCGCCTGATTTCGCTTAGCTGCAAAATCATCATTTTGCGCGGCGCTCGTAATCACCTTCACTTTAGGGAGATTCGCGACGAGCTGAACCGTACCGTCCGTGGAGCTCGAATCAATAATGAGAATTTCATCAACTGCATGCTGCAAGCTGAGCACGCAGCGTTCGATACAGCGTGCTTCGTTACGCGTCATAATCGCTGCAGCCACGGTAACGTTGCGTTTAGGCGCTAGCAGTCGCTTGATCTCCGGCCGCGCCGGGCCGGCAGGCGTCTTCGCTAGCATCTGCTGCACCGATGGCACCCACTGTGCCATCGGGTCGAGCAGCCAGCCTCGATCAAAGGCGAGCTGCGCCGCGTCACCGCAGCCCTGATGCAGCAGCGCTTCGCCAAGCAGCACCCAGCTCTGTGCGCTCAGCGGATTTACAGCGAGCTGCTCGGTGAGCAGTTTCTCCGCCTGCGCGTATTGGCCTCCCTGCATCGCAAGGCGAACCGCTTCATTCATTCGTGACCGCTCCCCTCATGGTGTGAAGACAAGAAGAGGCCAACTCCCCACGCGAGCAGTTGGCCTTCTTCTTGTGTTGCTTGTACTAGACAGATGTTTGTGGAATGTGAACATAAAGAACAATGTAGCTTGGCTCTCCTGATTCCGCATATTCGGAAACTGGAATATTAAGAATATAATCGCCCGCAGCTGTTGGCAATGCTTTTAAAGATAAAATCGTACCGTCAAGCTCCGGCTCCGATTCTAACAGCTCGGAATTGACGCTATAGACGTAAAACTGTTCAGGGTCCAAGCCCAAAGCACTGACATACGGCGCCAGATCGATCGTTGCTTCGAGCTGTTCATTAAAGTCAACTTCTGCGTCATAGACGACAACATCTTGAGAAAACCAGATTTCATCACCAACGTTATCATGACCACGAATGTAGATTGACGTATAACCGGATACACTACCACCAAGCGTTATCGTTCCGGTATTTCCGTCTTCATTGACATGCGTCCCGTTTAATAGATCGAGATTGCCTTCCCCTTCCTCATCTACTTCTAAATCATAAATGCCATCATCATCACGTATCGTTAAGGTCTTCGACCCGCCATTCTGGATATACAGTGGCGTGTTGTTCTCATAATTAATCGGCGTTCCTTCTTCGTCATAAAGGATGGTTGGCTTGTTGTCTTTTAACTTAATGATATACATTGCAACATTAGTTTCATCGCTGCTGTTTCGGCCTGTAACAACAATCCATTGATCGGAATCGGTCTCATCAGCAGATACCGAAGACGAATTGTAAATTTCCAGCTGCTGCTCATCGGACCATTCCACAAAATCAAAGCTGCCGCCAATCGAATACAGTTCATCATCATAGGATTCAACATCGAACTGATCTGCATTTGGGAATATACTTTGCAAATCAATCTGAGCATATCGTATGCCATCGATATTTTGCCAGGTTTGAACGCCGATATCCTCCACAGCCATACCAATATAAGTGTGGAATGTCCTATGAATCGATAAACCTGTACCATTCGATGCAGTAACAACAATCGTCGAATTATCGTTTGGTTCGAAATCAAGTAAAAGGTGCGTACCAGATAGCTCCGCATGAGCATTACCACTTGGTCTTTCAACCGTATAGGTATACGCCCCACCGAAATACGCATCCAAGTCGATATTTTGAGACTCAGCATCACTGTTCGTAAAATATACATCCGACAAACTTGAATTGTAAGTTCCATTCACTTTTATGGTTGCATAAGCCCAATATTTTTCTACAGATTCGTCACCAACATCATCAGTTGCTTTAACTGTAAACTCCTCCAAGCCTGACGATGAGCCGTAAATATATAATTGATTTCCAACCCATTCAAACTCACCATTTGGCTGACCATCGAACTGATACTCCACAGGGTCTCCGTCAACGCTTGTAAATAACTTGGTTAAGTCGATTATTGCTGTTACACCTGGATGCAAGCTAATTCCCGATTCGTTTGTAGCTTCGTCGAAAATCGAGTTCAACCTTATTTCGTCATCCGTGTTGGTAACATCGAAGGTTACTGTAATTATTGCAGAATCCGCTGCCCCATCATTCAGTGTATACGTAATCGTATCTGTACCGAAAAAGTCCAGATCAGGAGCATATGTATAGGACCCGTCAGCATTTAGATGGAAATCTCCATGGACCGCATCATCTACCAAATTGAAGGTCAAAGCAGCCATCTCTGGATCTTCCCCGCTTAAATTGCCAGAGATAGGCGTATCCTCGCTAACGGGAATCGTCGCATCTTCAGCAAATGGCGGCTGATTAACAGGTGGAACTACCACTTCTTGAACATCGAAGGTTATTGTAATAAGCGCAGAATCCGCTGTTCCATCATTCAGCGTATACGTAATCGTATCCGTACCAATAAAGTCCGGATCTGGCCTATAGGAGAAGAATCCCGTTATCGCATCTAGATCAAATGTGCCATGCTCTGCATTTTTTTCTTTATTGTAGGTAATCGTGTTACCATCTGGATCAAACCCGCCTAAACGGCCTCCGGTAGAATCATTCTTATTGACTGGGATCGTCGCGTTCTCTGCAACTGGCAGCTGATTCACGACAGGCGTTTGATCCAAAGTGAGCGTATAGCTTGCTATATCGCCTGCCGTCGTCTTGCCTTCAATCGTTATCGTCGTCGGCGAGGATAATGGTGCAAACGAGCTTACGTCTAGGAGCGGATAGCCATTCCACTCATGAAGCGAGAAACTGCCCAAACTGTTAAGTACTGCATCGTTATAATCGGTTACTTGGAACGATGTCGCATTTGGGAATATATAATAAAGCGGAATGCTGGCCGAGCTCACGTTGCCATATTTCGTTAAATACTGCGTTCCAATATCATTTATAACACTGCCGAAGTACACGTCGAACGTATCGGATATCGTCAAGCTATTACCGTCAGAGGCGCTAGCCTTAATCGTCGATACACTGTTCTGCGCAGATGTAAGTGTTAGTGTGCTGTCTGTCACAGACTGAGAAGCCACACCGTTAATGACTTTTGCCATGAAAATCGTGTAGTCATCCGCAAAATAGGCGCTTAAATCCATCGTATCGCCAAGGGTTGCTTTCGCATTCGTTGTGAATTTATCCTGACTGCCCACAGCGTCATCAACAATAATCTTGATCGTATCCGTAGCCGTGTGTTCACCATCATTTGCCGTTATCGTAAAGGATCTCCAGTCGCCAGGTTTCGTACTTGCCGTGATGTTCAGGTATTGATCATACTTCGTTTGTCCGAGGAAAGCGCCAGTAGAGGTAACCTCGTACGCTGCATCGCCTTCCACGTCAGTGAAGAGCTTAGACAGATCGATTGTTGCGACTTGCTCCTTCTTCAAGTGAATCTCATTATTCGCATTGCCGATAGGCTGCAATACGAAATCATCATTAACAGATATGACATTGATATTCACTGTGACTGGCGCAGAAACGCCGCCCCGGCCATCACTTACGGTATAAGTGAAAGAATCCATGCCGTAATAATTCGCATTTGGCGTATAGGTAACCCCACCCGTTACGGATATTTCGAGCTGTCCATGTGCGGGATCAGATTCCTTCTGATAGGTTAAATAGTCATTATCCGTATCTACGCCTACTAATATGCCGGATACTCTGGAGTACGTGGTGTCCTCATTCGTTTCAAAATAGGCGGGCATTGCCACAGGAGCATCATTAGGTGGATCAATGTCTATTGCCGTCACGCTAAAATATTTCGTCGCATTCAGACTACCGTCACTTGCCTGCACTTCCAGCGTATAAGCCGCCGCAGTTGCAGCTTTTCCTTTAAGAGTAAGCTCCGTGCCAGACGCAGTAGCTGAGAAGAAGACACCGCTGCCTGGTGGATTCATGACCGTATAAGTAAGCGAGTCGTCATCCACGTCGCTGAAGTAATCATCCAGATCGAGTACTGTCGACAATGGACCTAGACTGCTTACACTGAGTTCGACAGCTTCCGGTGACGAATTGTTTACCGTTGGCGAGTCGTTCACACTTCCAATATTAAAGGTTACTGTATAAGGACCTGACTCCGTAATACCATCACTCAGCATATAAGTAATCGTATCTGTGCCGTTGTAATTTGCATACGGGGTATACGTGTAATATCCCGATGGGCTCAGCTCAAACGCGCCATGATCGGACCCTTTAATTTTCATGTATGTCAACGTGTTCAAATCAATATCGCTGCCATCAAGCTGGCCTTCGGAGGACGAATCCTCAGCGAAGCTGATCGTCGCGTTTACTCCAGTTGGCGCATGATTTTCCGGTACAGTCGGCGTCATTGTCGATGTAATGCTGAAGTGCTTCGTCGCCGTTCCATCATGACTATCTGTCGCTGTCACGTCAAACTCATAAGCATTATCGTCCACACCTGTCGCTGCCAGCAGCAAATCGCTTCCTGTGACAATTGCCGAGAACGGAAGTCCACTTGGCAAGCTGCCCAGCTGATAAGTTAAGCTGTCGCCGTCCTCATCACTAAAGAGATCGTTTAAGTCGATGATGGCCGTGTCCGCTACATCTTTCGAATACAGCCCCTCGCTCGACTGCGGCGCATGATTCGGCTCCGTGACCGTACTCGACACTGCTGACTTTAGCAGATTGCGGAATTCGCTTGTCGACTTGAATCTTTCGCTGTCAAGTCCGTTGCTCTTGATGTATTTCACCAATTCTCCGAGATCGATACCGTTATTGTTCGGATCCAGAAGTGAGTTAGACGCTACTGTGATCTGAAATTTCTCATGGAACGTAGCGCTTCCTTTTGGAGTCACTTCTAGATCAATGCTGGTTGTTCCCGTCTTCTTGAGGGAGAGACGCAGATAAGGTTTCTCCGATACCCAGTCAACCGTCGCATCAGCTACCGGTTTGTTTTGTACCACAGCGTGGAAATCCATATCTGTAACGTCCGGATAGAGTAGGCTCAAATCCACCGAGAAACTATTGCCTGCCACCAATTCATTCGCATACACCGTCAACATCAGCGAGCTAATCGTCGATGCCCCTGTCTGTGCCCCTGGATTGGTCATTGTCCCCGGTGATTCCGCACTTGCCATCACTGGAATTGCTAACGCCAGCGGAATCGTTGCTGCTACCGCGCCAATCATACGGGCAATCTTCTTCATCGACCGATTCTTATGCAGCTGCTTCCTCTGTCTTTTCGACATTATCGATACCTCCCTATTTCTTATGCTCTATGTCATAAACTGCCTATTAAACAATAGGTATTAGATACCAATTCTACTATTGCTAATATACCACGACGAGATTCGATAGAGAATGAGAATACGCTAAAAAAATGTCAAATCATGACGAAAAAAACCACCTCTCGTCAATGAGAGGTGGTTCCTTATCTTCTATGTTAGCAGCCCATCAGCTATGACGAGATACTGCTGCACTTCTAGGCTGGATTTTGAATCGAAACATCCATGCCGCAAAGAGCAGCATACCGCCATTAATGATGAAGATATACCGGATCGGCATCATGCCTCCGAGCAAGCCGCCAATGATTGGACCAGCCATCGTCGCAAGCTGCGAAGCGGACTGGTTCAGGCTGAATGCCCGCCCTCTGAACTCGGGCTCCGTCGTCCTCACAATCATCGCATTGATAGATGGATTGACCGCCGCGTAGAAGAGTCCGTAACCGAAGCGCAGAATGCCGAAGCCGATATAATTCGGCACGAACACCTGCAGCATATTGCCGACCCCGCTGCCGAGCAGACCGATCATAAGCACCTTCTCATAGCCTATTCTTCGACCCCATTTGCCCCAGCGCGGCGCCATGATGACCGTCGCGATGCCGACAGCTGAGAAGACAATACCGGAGCTGAGCGAAGCTGTATCCTTAGGCACGCCCATCTTCAGTACATAGACCGTAATAAGCGGCTCGAGAATCATAACAGAGAATGTGCTGACTCCAGCCATGAGCAGCATAACCGAGAACGCGCGATTCGATAGAGCATGACGCAGATCATCCATTACATGCGAACGAACCGCCTGCCTGTTAAAGTTCTTCTCTTTCGCGAAGAACGTGGCAGTAAGCGCAGCGATCAGTACGATGAAGCTGGAGAAGAGAAATGCTTCGCGGTTGCTGAAATAATGGCTGACCACGCCACCAACAAGCGGGCCGAGAATGCTGCCTGTCGCACCTGCGGTTGACATAATGCCCAGCGCATAACCAGTCTTCTCTTCCGGCGTATTCGTAGCTACAAGTGCAATGGATGCAGGCACGAAGCCCGCGAGCAAACCTTGAAAAATACGAATGATGAGAAACCAGTACGGGTCCTGCACGAAGTAATTGAGCAAATACAGCACGGCAAGGCTAAAGCCGGATCTGATAAGCATCGGCTTGCGTCCGTATTTGTCCGCGAGCGACCCCCAATAAGGGGAGATTAGCGCGCTCGCCAAGAAGGTAATACCAAAGGCAATTCCGGACCAAGCCTCAAGGTGATGCTCTACGCCGAGCTCCGTATTTAGGAAGATCGGCAGGAAAGGGATCGAGATCGAGTACGCCATGCTGCAGAAGAAAACCCCGGTCCACAATACAACCAAGTTCCGTTCCCATGAAAATTTCATATGCAGCCACGTCCTGACTTTTACCTATTGTCTACTTTTTCGGGATAGAGATCGTGATTCATCAGACGGTAATTTGCCATTTCCTCAAACTTGGTGTCTGGTCGGCCCCAGTTCGTGTAAGGATCAATCGAGATGCCGCCGCGAGGCGTGAATTTACCCCACACTTCAATGTAGCGCGGGTTCATAAGAGCGATAAGGTCATTCATAATGATGTTCATGCAGTCCTCGTGGAAGTCGCCATGATTACGGAAGCTGAACAAGTACAGCTTGAGCGACTTGCTCTCAACCATCTTGACATCAGGGATGTAAGAGATATAGATGGTCGCAAAATCCGGCTGGCCTGTAATCGGGCATAGGCTCGTAAACTCCGGACAGTTGAATTTGACAAAATAATCACGGCCAACATGTTTGTTATCAAACGACTCCAGCACTTCTGGGCTATAGTTGAACAAATACTGCGTTCCTTGATTGCCCAAATGACTGATGCCGCCTTCTTGCAATTCCTCTTTCGATCTTCCTGACATTCTGTACAACACTCCTTGTCATTACATTGCTTTAGGGGTTACTCTTGTTCTAGTAGCTTACACCTTAAGGCGGTGTAAATTCAACCTAAGGAGATGGAGCCCTTGATCACCAGACCTTCTGCAGACGAGTATGGAGGCCACTTTGGCACCTACATCAAGCTTGTACAAGATGGAAATTTGCTGGATATACTAGCCGAGAATCGCATGACGACGAGCGCGCTCTTCTCAGCACTTACGGAGGAGCAAGCACTACATCGTTATGCGCCGGGCAAATGGAGCTTGAAGGAAGTGCTCGGTCATCTGATCGACACAGAGCGCATTATGAGTTACCGCCTGCTGCGCGCTGCCCGCGCTGACCGGACGCCGCTGCCTGGGTTTGAAGAGAGTGATTTTATCGCAAACGCATCGTTCGACGACAACTCCATCAGCGAGCTGCTCGAGCATTACGACGCGGTCCGCACCGCTACCATTGTGCTGCTTCGTAGCTTAACTCCAGAAGCGTACTTGCGCAGAGGAATTGCAAGCAACACAGAAATATCCGCACGCGCGCTGGCGCATGTCATTACAGGCCATGAAATGCATCACATCAACGTTGTGCGCGAACGTTACTTGCAGAAGTCCGAATAACGCACTCGCAGTGAAAAAGGTTCCCTTGCCCTAGAACTGTATAGTTCTTCAGGCAGAGGAACCTTTCTTTATTACACGGAACAATCAAGCTATGAAACCTTCATGATCTCTCTGCTGCTCTCGATCGTCCGCGATGCGATCTGGATTAGCATGTCATACGCCATTTGCTCGAGCGAGTAACGTGGCTTGAAGCCCCATTCCTGCTGAGCAGCCGAGATGTCCAGCGAGTTCGGCCAGCTCTGCGCGATCGCCTCTCGCACGGGATCGATATCGTACGTCAGCTCGAAAGCAGGCAGCAGCTTGCGAATTTCAGCGGCGAGCATCTCCGGATCAAAGCTCATGGCCGACACATTGTAGGCATTGCGGTTAATGAGCTTCGCCGGGTCAGCCTCCATCAGCTGAATGATCGAATCAATTGCATCCGGCATGTACATCATGTCCATGTACGTGCCTTTGTTAATGTAGGAGCGGTACTCACCGCAGCGAACCGCCTCGAAGAACATAGATACTGCATAGTCCGTCGTACCGCCGCCAGGCGGGGTCAAATACGAGATCAAGCCCGGAAACCTTAGGCCGCGCGTATCGACGCCATACTTCCGATAGTAGTAGTCGCACAGCAGCTCGCCGGCTACTTTATTAATGCCGTACATCGTGACAGGCCGCTGTACCGTCACCTGCGGCGTCAGATCCTTCGGCGAATCCGGGCCGAATACGCCGATCGAGCTTGGCGTGAAGAACTGGCAGTTCAGCTCCTTCGCCACCTCAAGCGCATTCAACAACCCGCCCATGTTCAGGTTCCATGCGAACAGCGGGTTAGCTTCAGCCGTTGCGGACAGCAGCGCCGCCAGATGAATGATCGTATCGACTTTATATTTGCGAGCAATCGCGTAGAACGATTGCAAGTCATTTACATCAAGACTTTCGAACGGACCGTCGAAAGTGATCGAAGCGCTCGGCTTGATATCTGTCGCAATGACGTTGTGCGCCCCGAAGCGTGCGCGAAGTGCAGCGACCAGTTCACTGCCGATTTGGCCCGAGGAGCCTGTAACTAAGATGGTGTTCATATCCGCATCGCCTCCGATTAATCGAGCATTCTTTCTTATACGCCTACGTTTGCAGCTACACCGATCTGCTTCTTCACGCTCTCATAGATCGCCAAAGCTTGATCAAGCATCTCCGTCGTATGCGCGGCTGTCGGCATGTTACGGATGCGGCCTGCGCCTTTCGGAACAGTCGGAAACACAATCGCCTTAGCATATACGCCAGCCTCAAACAGCTCTCTGCTGAACCGTTGTGTCAGCACTTCGTCACCGATGATACACGGGATAATCGGCGTTTCCGTATGCCCTGTATGGAACCCAAGCTGTGTAAGGCCGTTTCGGAAATAGGCTGCGTTGCTCCACAGCTTCTCCTGCAGCTCCGCGCTATTCGACAGAATATCGAGCGCTTCGATACAAGCTGCTACAATCGCCGGAGGTGTTGCAGTCGAGAATAGGAACGGACGGCTTCTCACCTTCAGCCAGTCAATCAGCTCGCGGCGACCGGCTACATATCCACCAACAACACCGATTGCCTTGGACAAAGTGCCGATCTGAAAATCAATCTTATCCGACAAGCCGAAATGTTTGACCGTACCTGCCCCTTTGCCAAGAACGCCAGAGCCGTGTGCATCGTCGACATACGTAATCAAGTCGTAATGCTCTGCAATTGCAACAATCTCAGGAAGCTTCGCAATGTCCCCGTCCATCGAGAATACGCCGTCCGTAATGACCATGATTTTGTTATACTGGCCGGACTCACGCGCCGTCTTCGCTTGCAGCTCCAAGTCCACCATATCCGAATGCTTGTAACGAATGACCTTCGCCTTCGTCAGACGGCAGCCATCGATAATCGACGCATGGTTCAGCTCGTCGGACAGAATCGCATCCCCAGCTTCCATAACGGCCGAGATAGCAGCCATATTGCAGTTGAAGCCGGACTGGTACGCGATAGCGGCCTCGGTCTGCTTGAACTTCGCAAGCTTCGTCTCAAGCTCTTCATGCAGATCCATCGTACCGTTGATCGTACGAACCGCGCCTGCACCTACGCCGTATTTGCGAAGCGCCAGCTCAGCCGCACGGATAAGACGCTCATCGCCAGCAAGGCCTAAATAGTTATTAGAAGAGAGGTTAATCAGCTCTCGGTCTTGAATGCGAATGGTCGGCCCGTTGCCGCCTTGAAGAACTTGAATTTCATTGTACAAGCCTTTCTGTTTCAGCTCTTCCAGGTTGTTGATCAAATAAGTAAGCAATGATGGACTGGACATGCATGCATTCCCCGTTTCTGTATGTTGCCTTAGTTTAATTATTTTATATTATACATACGTATGTTATGACGCACAACATATTTGTATGCTATAACGCACATTTATTTTTCGACATCCTTGCCCGTTTCGGCTACAATAAGTGAAATAGAAGTGCGCTGATGGAGGAAGAGTATGGAACAGATTCACATTAAGCTGGGGCGAAATTTGAAGGCGATTCGTCAAACGAGAGGATTAAGCCTTGATAAAGTGGCAGAGTTGACTGGCGTCAGCAAAGCCATGCTCGGCCAGATTGAACGAGGCGAGACGAGCCCGACGATCTCGATTATATGGAAAATCGCAAACGGACTGCGCCTTTCCTTCACGACGCTCATTGAAGAGCCTCCGTCTGAGGTTGCCGTCATTGTGAAGGGCGAAATGGAGCCGATGCTCGAGTGTGACGGACATTATCGCGTCTATCCGATGTTCCCGTTCGATCCGTCGAAGAAATTCGAGGTCTATTCCGTCGAAATGGATGCCGGCTGCGTCTACGAGTCCGAAGCGCATAGTACAGGCGTGGAAGAGTACATTCTCGTCTCATCCGGTAGTCTTATTGTCGAAATCCAAAGCACGTCCTATACAGTCGATGCAGGCAATGCGGTCCGCTATGTAGCAGATCTGCCGCACATGTATCGCAACACAGGTGATGACGTTGTTCGTTACGACGTCATTATTTATTATCCATAACCGAGCGTAAACGGCTGACGCATCCTCATGGCAAAGCTTACGTTTCGCGGGGCATGATAGAAATTCATACAAATCGATCCTATGAATTAATAGCATCGCGGTCGAAAAAAAGCGGCGGAGCATCAGCTCCGCCGCTTTCCTGTCTATTAGTATCCTTCGCCCTTGCCGCCGCCAACAATCGTCACGCTTGCGCTTGCGCCGATGCGCGTAGCGCCTGCTTCGATCAAGCTGCGAACCGTCTCCAGATCGCGAACGCCGCCGGACGCTTTAACGCCCATCTCCGGTCCAACCGTCTGGCGCATAAGCGCGATGTCCTTCACTGTAGCACCGCCTGGGCCGAAGCCTGTCGAAGTCTTCACGAAGTCAGCGCCTGCACGCTTGCAAATTTCGCTAGCCGTTACTTTCTCTTCATCCGTCAGCAGACCAACCTCGAGGATGACCTTCATCACAGCGCGGCCCTTGCAAGCTTCCGCTACGCCACGAACATCCTTCTCTACTTCATCTAGACGTCCGGATTTCAACGCGCCAACGTTAAGCACCATATCAATCTCTGTCGCGCCGTTATCGATCGCATCCTTCGTCTCCGCCACTTTAACCTGCGAAGTGGACGCGCCAAGCGGGAAGCCGACAACCGTCGTAATGCCAACTCCTGAGCCTGCCAACTGAGAAGCCGCCTCAGATACCCAATACGGATTCACGCATACGGTTGCAAATTTGTTGTCCCTCGCTTCCTTGCAGAGCTTCACGATCTGCTCCAAGGATGCTTCCGGCTTCAATAACGTATGGTCAAAATAGGCAGCTAAAGCTGCGCCCTCTAATTGTTGTCCCATCCTGTAACCTCTCTCTATCTGTTTAAATTGCGCTCCAGTAAATATTTTGCCGTAAACTGGTCGGTTATAAGCACATTCGTATATTTCCCGCGAAGCGCGCCATAGATACCGTCCACCTTGCGGATGCCACCTGCGATCAGAATGGACTGCTCCTTCTGCTTCAGATCGTTCAGCGAAATGCCGATTGTGCGCTGATCCAGCTCCTGCGAGACGATGACGCCATGGATATTGAAGTAGCGCGAGCAAATATCGCCCGCCCCCTTCTCGAAGATCATCTTCAGCTCTTCTTCGTTAAAGTAATTCGCCTTAATCAGCACGGAATCTTCCGTCGGTGTTCCAACGGTCACAATCGCAATATTCGCCTTCTTACCCAGCTCCAAAATATTGTTGATATGCCGGTCGGTTTCAATCGTCTCTTTCACGACGGCATGATCAAATATCGCGGGCAGCGGGATGAAGTACGGTGTCGTATGGAACGCTTTGCCGAACAGCGTAATGATCTCGCTCGCGTACGTATTCGTCTCCGAATGGCTGACGCCGCCGTTCAGCTGCACAACCTTGACGTCGCGGACATGCTTATCCGATAGACCCAGCGCCACCTCGTACAGCGTCGTTCCCCACGTCGCTGCGATGATATCGCCGTCCTTGACGATACTATCAATATATTTAGCACCTGCAACGCCGAGATACTTCTTCACGACCGTATCCTCATAATGCGGCACGTTGACGATGACAACTTTCTTCAGGCCGAATTTACGTTCGATCTGCCCGGCAAGAAGATCGTTGTTCTCCAGCGGGTCAACAATGCTAATGATGACATAGCCTTCTTCTTTGGCTTGTTGAATGAAACGGCTTACGGTCGGGCGGGATACGCCCAGCTTCTTGGCAATTTCCTGCTGACTGTAATCCAGCTGATAGTACATCCGAACCGCATCAAGCATTTTTCCCCGTTTATCCTCTGAACGCTCTTCGTGCACTGGCTCTCCCTCCCCTGTGATCGTTAAGCCGCAGACGCTTTAGACATCCTGCCAATCTGCTATCGCTTGCCGGAGTCGAATACCTCTCCTGCTGCCTTCGGCGCTTGCGACGACTTCGAGAAGATGACGAGCGCTATGAGCGTGATGGCATAAGGGAATACCTTAAGCAAGATCGGCGGAAAATCAGCAAGCTGCGGAATAACCTGCGAGACGTTGGCAACCGTGCTGGCAAATCCGAAGAACAGCGTCGCGGCAAGAATGCCGAGTGGACGCCATTGTCCGAAGATGAGCGCTGCGAGTGCCAAGAAGCCAAGACCCGATACCGTACCGTTGAATTCTCCGGCAATCGTAACGAGATGAATGGCGCCGCCAAGTCCAGCGAAAGCGCCGGATATGAGCACGCCGATATAGCGCATTTTGCGAACATTAACCCCTGCCGCCTCTGCCGCCTGCGGATATTCACCACAAGAGCGAAGGCGTAGACCGAACGCCGTCTTCCGAAGCACAAACGAGCTAAGGAGCACGACAAGAAGAATGAGCCACGTCGTCCAGTAGGTTTTCGTGAAGATTAGCGGACCGATGACAGGAATATGGGATAGTCCCCATACATCAAACGGCGGGAAGCCGTTCGTCAGTCGGATATTACCGCTACCTGTAATGTTGCGGGACATGAATACAGTAAGCGCACCTGCAATCATGTTAATCGCCGTACCGCTAATAACCTGGTTTGCATTGAGATGGATGCTGGCAAAGGCGTGCAGCAGAGAAAATACGAGCCCTGCAGCTGCCGCAACGAGAATCCCGATCCAGATCGATGTCACTGTATGACCCGGCCAATTCGTTTCCAGCTTGCTAATCGTAAACGCAGATGCGAACGAGCCAATGACCATTAGCCCTTCCAAACCGATATTAACAACACCGCTTCGCTCGCTGAACAACCCGCCAAGCGCGGTAATCAGCAAAGGAATGGTGAACATGATCGCATACGGGAAAATTTGTTGAATCGTCGTCCACATACGCTATACCTTCCCCTTTCCGCTTACAGCACGGCTCTCATTCGATCGGCGACGACCGATAAACCAAGTAATGACGCGGTTCATCAGTACGCTTGTTGCCGCGAAATAGATGATGATCGCAATGATGGAATCCGCAATTTCCGGCGGAATATCTGTCATCGCGTTCATGAAGCCCCGGCCGGAGTACAGGAGGCCGAAGAACAGTGCAGAGGCAAGTACGCCAACCGGCGAATTGGCTCCGAGCAGCGCAACCGCGATGCCATCATAGCCTTGCGTAGGCAGCACGCCGATTTGAATATTGTTGCCGTTACCTGCATATTGCGCCAAGCCGGCAAGACCGGCAAGGGCGCCAGAGATGAGCATCGACAGAATGATGCTGCGGTTAACGCCGATACCGGCATATTCCGCAGAGTGACGGTTAAAACCAACCGCTTTGAGCTCATAACCAAGCGTTGTTTTATTGATGATAAACGCGATGATAATGACGACGATGACCGCGAGGAACAAGCCGAGGTTCACATAGGAACCGCCGAACATGTCCGAGAGCCATGCCGCCTTCAACGTTGCTTTATCCGGAAGCGCGCGAGATTCCGTCTCAACGGATTCCGCCTTCAGGTAAGCAGGAACTGCATAGTAGATCGTCCAATAGGCAATCCAGTTCATCATGATGGTCGATACGACCTCATGGACATTGAATCTTGCCTTGAGCAACCCCGGAATGAACGCCCATACTGCACCGCCAAGAATAGCTGCGATGATCATGAGCGGTATGAGCACAGCACCGGATGCATCGATCTTAAGGCCGATGATCGAAGCGCAGAAGCCGCCGAACAGCATTTGCCCTGCTGCGCCGATATTGAACAGTCCCGTTCGGAAGGCGAATGCCACCGAGAGCCCTGTGAAGATAAGCGGTGTTCCTGTTGCAAGCGTGTCGCCGAATCGACTCACGTTCTTAAGCCCGCCCTGGAACAGGTAGCGATACCCCTCCAGTGGCGAATGCCCTGTTGCCGCCATCAGAATGGCGCCCCCGATAAGACCGAACAACACTGCACTCAGGGAAATAATGAGGTTTCTCATTGGTCTCCCCCTTCTCTAACTCCGGCCATCATGAGGCCGATCTCGTTCTCATTCGTTGCCGCCGCTTCCACGACGCCGATTAGCTCGCCGTTATTGACCACGGCAATACGATCCGATACGTTAAGCACCTCATCCAGCTCAAGCGAGATGAGCAGTACCGCTTTACCACGGTCGCGATGGCCGATGAGCCGTTTATGTATGTACTCAATCGAACCGACATCAAGTCCTCGCGTCGGCTGAACCGCAATCAGCAAACTCGGATCAAGCTCAATCTCTCGGCCGATGATCGCCTTCTGCTGGTTACCGCCGGATAAGGAACGCGATACCGAGAGCGGACCGCGCCCGGAGCGCACGTCGAAGCTCTCCAGAATGCCGCTCGCATATTTGCGGATGGCCCCTTTATTGAGAATACCGCGCTTCGAGAACGGTTCGCGTTGATACACCTGCAGGATCATATTCTCTTCCAGCGTGTAATCAAGGACGAGCCCGCGCTTCTGCCGATCTTCCGGAATATGCGCGACCCCTTTGTTAATCCGCTGGCGAATGGATTCCTTCGTAATTTCGTGACCGTTCAGAATAATCCGGCCCTTCTCACTTTTGCGAAGACCTGTAATCGCTTCCACTAGCTCGGATTGCCCGTTGCCTTCAACACCGGCAATACCGACAATTTCTCCAGCGCGGACTTCCAGATTGAAGTCCTTGAGGCCAGGCACGTTCTTATTATTGTTAACCGTAAGCCCATCCAGCTGCAGAATGACATCACCTGGCTGGCTCGGTTTCTTCTCGACTTTAAAATTAACGCTGCGGCCCACCATCATCTCGGCCATTTGCAGCTCACTCGTTGTTGCCACGTCAACCGTACCGATCGTTTTACCACGGCGGATAACGGTGCAGCGGTTTGCAGCTGCTTTAATTTCCTTCAGCTTGTGGGTGATAACAATGACCGATTTGCCCTCGGCGACGAGACTCTTCATGATCTTGATCAACTCGTCGATCTCCTGCGGGGTTAGAACAGCTGAAGGCTCATCTAGAATAAGCACTTCCGCATCACGGTATAGCATCTTCAGAATCTCGACACGCTGCTGCATGCCAACAGAAATATCCTCAATCTTCGCATGAGGATCTACGTTAAGGCCATAACGCTTGGAGAGCGCTTCAATCTTGCGAGCTGCTCCTTTAATGTTCAGGACGAGTCCTCGTTTGGGCTCATTACCAAGAATAATATTTTCGGTAACGGTAAAATTGCTGACCAGTTTAAAATGTTGATGGACCATGCCGATGCCAAGCTTATTCGCAACGTTCGGGTTTGCAATCTTCACCTGCTCGCCACGCACATTAATCGTGCCGCGGTCTGGCTGATACATGCCGAACAAAATGCTCATCAGCGTCGATTTACCGGCGCCGTTCTCCCCAAGCAACGCATGGATTTCGCCCTTACGCAGCTGAAGCGTAATGTCGTCATTGGCGACGACCCCCGGAAACTCCTTGCGAATGTTCAACATCTCTACTACGAATTCCATACGCCTGCGGCTCCTTTACCAAAATGATCGTAAGGATATATTCATCAGTGATTAACCAAAAAGAGACGGAGCGTCCCGTCTCTTCTTGGATTTATAAAAGCTGCTAGCTAAGCGTATTCGAAAATAATTACTTGATCAGGTCGCCCTTCTCAGCTTTCACATCGATTTCGCCGCTTTTTAGCTTGCCTACGATTTCTGTAACTTTCGTTGTAACATCGTCGCCAAGATTAGGGTTCGTTGCAGGGATGCCTACGCCGTCATTCTTAATATCGAATGTCAATGTTTGGCCGCCTGGGAAGCTACCATCTTGCTCCGCTTTCACCATGTCGTAAGAAGCAGCATTTACTTTCTTCATTGCGGATGTAAGGATGATCGACTTGTCATCTTTGTATACACCGTCTTTGAATTGGTCGCCATCTACGCCAACGATCCATACTTCTTTACCTTGGCCTGCGCGAGTTTTTGCTTCGTTGATCGCACCTACGCCAACGCCGCCTGCTGCTGCGAAGATAACTTTAACGCCGCGGTCGTACATTGCTGCTGCCAGCTGGCCGCCTGCTGCTACGTTATCGAAGCTGCCTTGGTATACAACATTCTCAGGCTTGATTGTGACTTTCGTGCCGAGGTTGTCGTTTGCGTATTTCACGCCTTGTTGGAAGCCCCAGTTGTACTTCTGAACCGGTGGAATTTCCATACCGCCGATGAAACCTGCTTCGCCTTCTTTCAATTGAAGCGCAGTTGCTACACCAGCGATGAAGCCGGATTGGTGCTCTGCGAAGAAGATCGATACAGTGTTCGTGCCAACTTTAGGCGTTGTATCGTCTGCAGTGTGCGGCGTACCGTCGATCAGAACGAATTTAGCGTCTTTGTATTTATCTTGTGCAGCATAGATCGCTGTCTCGAATTTGAAGCCTGGAACGACGATCATTTTGTAGCCTGCATCGTACAGGTTGCCGATTTCTTTCAGGTAGTCGGCTTCCGTTGTACCGGCTGGTTTCAAATACTTGCTCTCTACGCCAAGATCCTTCGTTGCTTGCTCTAGACCTTCCCAAGTGCCTTGGTTAAAGGACTTGTCGTCGATCGTACCGGAGTCTGTAACCATACCTGCTTTGAAGGATGCTTTTGCTGGTTCATTTGTGCCTGCGTTTGTACCTGCATTGTTACCTTCGTTGTTGTTTTTGCTGCCACAACCAACGACCAGTGTAACCGCGAGCAAACACATTGCGATTGTCGTTAATGTTCTTTTCATGATCCCACTCCTCATTTCCATATTTTGTTCCCTTCTAACCCCTGTTTTGAACATTTGTAAAAAACCAAATTTAGCATTTGTTTGTCCAGTATCAAATATACGGGTAATTTAGGCATTTGTAAATAAGATTTCTCCGCCTAATGACGTATTCCTGCCTTTTTGTGTCAACTTATCTAACGTTTCATTCACATTCAATTTATACACGGTTAGTATTCCCAAAATGAATCATTTCTTCCATCATTTTTTGCGAAAGGACAGCAATTCTCGACACGCACTGGTAAATGATACCTATTTAATTTTAATGTGATTAATCCTGCTTGTCTATGCCATTTCTTAACCTTGCCCGATTGGATATAGGAATGTAGACTTAACCTATCTTCCTACAAATGCGAGGTTACTAACACGAATGAAGTCCGTATCGAAATTACTGCTCGTGTACATCATCATCAGTCGCTCCATTGGTTCATCATCGGGCTCATTCTGCCTGTATCCAGTCTGTTCATGCTTGAAAAAGGGCTCAATCTACAAGAGATCGGCCTCGTCTTTGCCGTATCCTCTGGCGCCGTGCTACTGCTTGAGCTGCCTACCGGCGGCTTGTCGGATGTGCTTGGCCGCAAACGTGTCTACCAGCTCTCGCTGCTGTTCCTGCTCGGCGCAGTGGTGCTCGTCATGCTTTCGTGGAATCTTATATCGCTCTTACTCGGCTATGTGCTGTTCGGCGCGGCGAGAGCACTTTCCTCCGGCTCGATCGACGCCTGGTTCGTCGATGAGTTCAACCGGCTTGAGCCTGGCGGTGATTTGAACAGCAAGCTTGCCAAAGCGAACATCTATATTCCACTAGCGATGGGAATAAGCGCGCTAGCAGGCGGTGTATTGCCGGATTGGCTCGGAAGCTACACGACGCACTTCGGGGCAGGCATTTATTCGATTAACTTCATCGCAATGGCACTTATGATTATGCTGCAATATGTACTCACTGCTAGACTCGTTGTCGAGAAGGTCCATACCTCCCGCTCTGCGCGAATGACGGACGGCTTCCGCCAGCTCCCGCAGCTCGTATCGGATTCTGTACGCTACGGTATCAAACAAACGGCTGTCTTCATGCTGCTTCTCGCTACTTTTGCATGGGGCTTCGCCTTCTCAGGTCTCGAAACCTACTGGCAGCCGCAGGTGAAGGGCATCCTTGGCGCGGGTTCAGCAACATGGCAGTTCGGCCTGCTCACCGCCGGTTATTTCATCTCCGCCTCCATCGGCGGCCTATCCACCTCGCCCGTGGCACGCTGGCTGAACGTTCCGTTCCGCACATTGCTGCTCATCGCCCGCGTACTGCTCGGCATCCTCTTTCTCGTCCTGGCCGCACAGAGCGGTGCACTTGGTTTTACGGTCTTCTACTTTGTCCTATTTATGACCAATGGCATGGTAAGCGCGCCGGATGCAACCTTGTTCAATGAACAGCTCGATGAAAGCAACCGCTCCACGATGCAGTCCATGTCCTCCTTGTTCTTGCAGCTCGGCGGACTGATCGGCTCCGTCGTACATGGCTATATCGCACAGAACGCGTCGATCTCCATCACTTGGTACATTGCGGGCGGCGTCCTGATCGCCTCTGGCTTCCTCTATATGAATGTCCGGCCTTCCGATGTGAAGAAGAGCGCAAGTGTTCTCGACGCATAGGCAGCTGCGGATGGCATAGTTCCTGCATGAACATACACTAATTGCAGCACAGCACCAGGCTCTTATCCATGAAGGAGGAAGAGGTCCCATGTTTATGCCAAGCCAAATGCCGCTGCAGCAGAAGGCGCTTTATATGATGGGCAGGCCCGTCGGCATCTCGCTCAGAAACGGCACCGGTGTCTCCGGCATTCTATGCCGCGTTGAAGGCGGCGAAGTGTACGTCATGCAGTACATGTATGCGTCCCAATTTGCCACCTTCCATTATCCACTGAACCAGATTAATGATATTTTGGCTTATCCGGCTTGTTGAAGCGAGCGCAACCGATTGCCGCATAACAGAAGAAGTCCCCGCCCTTACGCATCCTTTCGATGCGCGAGAGCGGGGACTTCTTGTTACTGCGTGTCAATGTCCAATGCCTTGAACGAGCAAATTCGCGAAAAATTCAGCGCCGTGCTTCTTCAGGTGGACACCGTCCTTGCCGAAGAAGTCTTCACGCCCTTTGCTTGCGGAATACCAGTCGATAAGCGTTAAGCTAGGCGTATTCTTGATCGTTTCACTGAGCAAGTCGTTCACGACGTCCTGCCACTTGCGCGGCACGCGTGTGTTCACGAGCACGACTCGCCGATCATCACCGATTGCTTCAAGCAGCGAATCGAGCTGCTTCGTTGTGAACGATCCGTTCGTGCCGAGCTCGATTACGACCGTATGGCCGAGCTGCTTGTTCCGCTTCAGTTCTTCCACTACTTCGTCTGACTCGAACATTTGCCGGCCAACCTTGCCTTCCACGACGATCCCATTGATTAGTTTCTCCAAGTAGGGCTTCGCGTCCAGAATTATCGAGTCGCCGATGACCGTTACCGTATCTTCCGGCGCGACTGGCGTATTCGGCTTGCTCGGCGGCGGCGTATCCGATTCCTGCGGCTTACCTGGTGGAGTCGAACTCCCGCCACTATCCTTCGAAGGCTGACCCGATCCGGCTCCGTCCTGATTTTGCCCTGATGCAGCTTGCTCCGAGCTCTGCTGATCTTCATCCGTAGGCCTCGCATCAGTAGGCTTGTCCGTCACATCGCCATCGCCATCTGCATCAGGGTTCACTTCACCGGTCGGTGCATCCGTAGTGCCTTGCGCGCCATTACTATCGGTCTGACTCGCATCATGCTGATCGGATGACCCTTTCGAATCCGTCGACGGATTCGTTACGGTTGGCACTAAGCCACCCGCAGAACCTCCGCCTGTTACTACAGCTTGTCCCCCTGCAAGAGCTGGGCCTCCGCCTCTAACGCCCATGTCAATGTTTTTGGCGGAATCTCCTATGACAATATTTCTTTGTCCCGAGCAGGATACGCTGACGACAGCAAGCAAGCAGACCGAGGCGAGCATCAACTTACGGCTCGATCTTCTACCAATTGACGACTGCTTCAGCAGCTGCACCAGCTTCCCAATCGCACCGTGGCGGATTGGCTCCTCTACGAATCGCCAGGACAGCTCCGCTAGTGCTACAGATGCGAGAATTTGCAACAATGCGCGCACCGGATTGAATATATCCAGCTCAGCCGCCGGAGTTGAGAGCGCAATGACTGGATAATGGTACAGATAGATGCCGTACGACCTTGCACCGAACCATTGCAGCGGTTTGCATCCAATGATGCGGGCAAGCCAGCTGTCCGGATGCGCTAGCGCCGCAACTACAGCGGCCGTAGCAATCGATAGGACGACCATGCCTCCGCGATAAAGGAACGCATCGTACTCGCCCACCATCGCAATCATGGCCACTATGACGGAGAATCCAATGACGCCGATCGTATCAAGCGCTTTCACCGCACGCTTCGATGCAATCAGGTCCGCAAGCTTCCAGCTTGGCCACACCACAGCGAGCGCTGCGCCGATCAACAGCGCGAAAGAACGTGTATCCGTGCCATAGTAGACACGGCTTGGATCGAGCTGCGGCACATAAATATAGGCCATCGCAAGAGCCGATACTGCCGCACCAGCCAGGATAACGAGTGCCAGCGTGCCGCGCCGCGGTACGAACTTCACGAGTATCGCGAGCAGCATCGGCCAGACGAGATAGAACTGCTCTTCAACCGCAAGCGACCACAAATGCCCGAGCGGTGATGGCGGACCGAAGCTCTCGAAGTACGATACTTGATGATAGATTAGCCGCCAATTGCTCATATAGAGCAGAGCTGCACCAATCTCTCCGCGTAATGTGTACAGCCGCTGCGGATCAGTCGTCGCCAGCCATATCGAGACAAGCCCCAACATAATGATCATAGCAGGCAGCAGCCTGCGAGCGCGGCGAATCCAGAAATCACCGAGTGCCAGCTTATTCCCTCTACTATGCTGCTTTAATAGAATATCCGTAATCAGATAGCCGGAAAGGACAAAAAACATGCCAACGCCCAGCAGTCCGCCTGGCACCCACGATAAGTTAAGATGATAGGCGATGACCGCAAAGACAGCGATCGCTCGCAATCCATCCAATCCAGGCATATAGCGTCCACTGTTTCCTAATGGTTTTGGCACTTGCTTCCTTCTCCTTCCGTTAATGGGCAACTCTCACTCTTGCTTCAATAACTCTCAAATATGTAACCTGCATGAATCATTATAAAACGATTGTTGGTTTATGTCGTTACAGAACAGTTACAGTTCGGTTTCAAACTAGTAACGTCCCCCTAGTAAATGTAACCAATTCGCACAAAAAAGGCTACCAGGCAATTGCCCGGCAGCCTCAAATCTAGTTATCCAAAATAATCCGCAAGCCCTCTCGCAATCGCCGCAGCTGCCTTCCTCTGATAGGAAGCGCCGCGAACGAGCGATTCATCCTTCGGATTCGACAAGAAGCCGAGCTCCACGAGCGTAGCGACCGTGTTGTTCTCACGCAGCACGTAGAGATCACCGAACGACACGCCGTTGCTGCGGAGGCCAATGCCTTGCTTTAGCTCCGCTTCTACAGCCTGCGCAAGCGGACGATCCTTCTTCTCCGAGTAGAAGAACGTCAACGTTCCGGTCGACTTCTTCACCGACGAATTATAATGAATGCTGACAAAAGCATCCGCGTGTGCCGATTCACTAATCCGCACGCGCTCCGACAGCTCCGGCTTCACATCTGTTGTACGCGTCATTATGACGCGAGCGCCTAGCCTTATGAGCTCCTGCTTCAGATAGTTCGCCGTGCTGAGCGTGAGCGTCTTCTCCTTCGTATCCTGCGTTGTGCCGATCATGCCCGGATCATTACCGCCATGCCCGGCGTCAACGACGATGAGCTTGCCTCGCAGCCCTCTGCCGGATGATTGAGCCGACAACGGTGCGCCTTTGCCAACGTACTGCTTCGCAACCCAGCCATTCACCTTTGCCGTTGTCTTTATCTTTAGCCAACTCCCTTGGCTGCCGTTAATCGTCACCTGCTCGCCTTGTGCGAGTGAGCCGACCACTTTATAGCTCGTGCCTGGGCCGGAACGAATTCGAAGCGATTCCGTCAGGACGGTCGCAGTCGATCCCGAATTAGTACTTACAGTGCCGCTTGTCGGTGGCGACGTGGCTGCCGTTGCATTCTCAGGCTGTCCCGAGCTGTCCAGCTTGCGGAGCAAATAGCCCGCCGCCCAGCCGGTCAATTTATTTTTCTTAATCTGTACCCAGCCGTCGCTTTCTTCGTCCGTTACCGTTACGACGTCACCCGATTTCAGCTGACCGACGACCGATGCCTGAAGTGATGGCTCGCTTCGAACGTTCAATTCTGTGGTGTTTACTTTAGCCTGGTAAGGGAACTTTGATGTGGCTGCCGCCATTGTCATGCCTAGTGAACCGACAACTAGAATCATAATAATAGCGAGACTGATGAGTTTGCGCATAGAATCTCCTTCCGCGTAAAAAAAAGGTTGATTCCCATTATATCAGCAGCTGGTAGAAAGCGACATCCTCTTTTTTTCCTAAAATAGGGCCTACGGGGGATAGCCTCATCTATACACGCATCCTACACTATATCGATCTCCCTAGTCGACTCGATTCGACACCGTGTTACGCGGGTTTACGCAAGCGACTATCGGGTCATTCCTATATTCCATAGTTATCCATATATCCCTGCGAATTTGCCACATAGCCATAAGAATACATGAATTCATTCATTGTCACTCTAGGTCCAATATCCTATTCCCTAACTCAACCAGCCTATTAATCTTTGTACGGATCAAATTCATCCGCACCAGCCATACATACCCCGAACGGCTTCAGCACATGAAGCACGTCAATAGTTTCACGATGCGCATCCAGCACATCCTGCAGCTTGCGGTAGACGAATGGACTCTCGTCCGTACCCGCTCCGCGAAGAACGACACCGAACTCATCTACAGCCTGCTTCATCTGCTGCGGAGAGATTAAGCCACCGCTTCGCCGCCGCGTCTTCCAGTTCATTTTGCCTGCGGCTGCCGTCCGGCTCATCACTCGTCCCGCTCCGTGCACGGTGCTGTAGCACGCATCGCGATTCTCCTCCGTAGCTTTCCCACGCACAATAACCGAAATATCGCCCATGCTGCCGCCGATAAACCCGAGCTGTCCTGGGGCTGAAGGCGTCGCTCCTTTGCGGACGACGATCGTCTCCTTACCGAAGTGCTGCTCTTTCCACGCATAGTTATGGTGATTGTGCACCTCCATATCCGCCTCTGCGCCAAGAATGGACAGCACCTGATTCATCACATAATCACGTCCGGCATATGCATACCGACCAGCGAGCCGCATGGCACGGTAGTACATGTCTCCAAGCTCACTATCAATGCCAAGCAGTGTAGGCGGTTGGTCCATTTTCTCCCCTGGCGCACTGCCTAGAAACTCCCTGCCGACTGCGAGATTGAGGAAGCCGCTCGCTGTCTTGTGCCCGAACCCGCGGCTGCCGAAATGATTCGCCACCCACAACCGCCCCGTTGCCTGCTCCTCGAACAAATCGACAAAATGGTTCCCGCTTCCCACGGTCCCAAGCTGAGTCCGCGCCAAGGAGAAGAGCTTATCATGCTCCTGCTTGCCAATCGCCTTGTACACGGCCCAGTCCGGGTCATCGAACAGTTCATGATCGACCTGCACATCGTTCACACGGCCGACGCCAAATGAGATACGCTGCGCGATCGTGTCCATAATCGCTGCAATCTTAGGCTTAATCTCGCTTGCCAGCAAGTTCGTCCGAACCGCCTTGTTCCCACAGCCAATATCATAGCCGACTCCGGATGGCGAAATCTGTCCATCATAGACAACGACGCCGCCAATGGGCTGGCTGTACCCTTTGTGATGATCCGCCATGAGCAAGGTCTGCACCACGTTGCCAGTTTCCGCACAAGTCAGCGCTTGTGCGACCGCTCCTTCATCAGGTGTTCCCCAGACACGGACGCCTTCAATTGTTGTATAAGCCATCTATATCCCTCTTCCCCACGCTTCCGCAATTGCGGCGCGAAATAGTTGATTGAGTCTCTCTTCTGCAAGCGTGTCCGCGCTGCTCACTGCCTGTGCCTCGGTCTCGAAATAAGCTATTTCCTGCTCCAGATATTCGTTCAGCACGTCAAGACGCGGCTCGTAATTCAGCTCATCACCGGCGATTTTGCGAGCGAGCAGCTGATGAATGGTGTCCGTTAGCTCGCTTCCCTCCGGCAGCATCTCATCTACAAGCGTCTGAAATTCCATAGGCGGCATCGTGTTCTCCCGCTCGATCCATCTGCAAGCCAGTATCGGCCGCAGCACGTAAAAGTATTTCTTCAACCTCACTTGATCCCCTTGCAAATAAGCGCGGTAGTTGCCTCTTGCCATATGTAAGTAATGATAGAGACAGGATCGCGGCGAGAATGCCTGCTTTGCCAAGCCTCGAATTAGCCGTGCAATCGTCGTTTCTTCCAAATAAGGAATCGGCGATTGCAGCCATTCGAGGAGAGGAGGGTTCGATTTGCGAAATAGTTGCAACGCTTTGCCGATATCCCAGCCGCTCATGTCCAGCATGCTGCTGATCGGACGCTCGATGACATCACGTTTGTCGAATATCGATAAGTACCACTCTGCGGGTCGCACATAGATGAAGCGCACATCGTAATCGCTGTCTTTGGACGGAAATCCCCATGCCCTGCTGCCGGACTCACAAGCATAGACGATACGGACATTTTCCTCGCGTTCAATTCCTCTTAGCTGTTCTACAATTTGTTCTCGCGTATATACGGTCATATGCCGCCGCCTCCCTTTTCTTCAACTGCACCTATTGTCTCCGGTTTCTCTGCTCGTGAACATGGCGAAAGTATGACGACCCCATAAATCCCCATTCAGTTTCCAAGCATCCCCTGTTAAAATGTTACCATTAGAGCATCGTGCACCGCAGAGGAGGTTACCAGCTTGGCTAGAGAAAGCTTTGATAAAGAGATCCAGTTCTTGCGGATGCTCGTCCTAACGAGCGGCGCCTATAACCGGCAGCAATTCGCGAAGCGGCTAGGTATCTCTGTACATACCTTTGACAAGACGATTCGCAAGCTGAAGGAGATTGCTTCTTCCACTGGGGGCCAACTTCCCGAGGAGCAGAGCAAGGAAATTGCGGATGCGCTTCGCCTCAATTACTATGATTCCGCTGACCCGTTGCTGCTCTTCCTGTTCCGCGCCAAGTCGCTCAAGGAATCGGAGAGCGTCCGGCTCGCGCTGCTCCTGGCGGCACTGGATGAGAAGCCGCAGACGGCACTGGAACTGCTCGACGTCTGCTGCAATGCGCCTGATACCGCACATATCGCGCTATTCCCGGACGAGAAGACGATCCGCTCCGACCTGCGCTACTTGGAGGAGGTCGGCGTCATCAAGCGGGAGCCGGGTCCGCGGCCGTACCGCTATCGGATGCAAGACGATCTCGTTCGCAAGCTGACGGGCGAGGAGCTGCGCGATCTATTGAACTTTGTTGATGTGATGGCGAATACACAGATACCGTCCGTTCAAGGCTATCTGCTGCGCGATCATTTGAAGAAGAGCGCCGCGCATAAGCGAAGCAGCAGTGACGACGGTGGCGGCGGCATGTCAGATGCCGCAGAGCCGTTTCTATACAAGTACCACTACTACTCTCGTATTCTGGACGAGGCACATCTGTTTACGCTGCTTGGGGCGATCCAGAACCGACGCAAAGTGACGCTTCTTTATTTTTCGCCAAAATCGGATACGAGCTACGCCTCCAAGAACACGAACCCCTTGTTCGAGCGCGAGCATGAAGGCAGAGCGGAGACTGCGCTGCCGATTAAGGTCGTCTACGACCACCAATATGGCCGCTGGTATATGCTCGCCAACAACAGCCGCGATGGCATTCGGAAGTACCGGCTGGAAGGGATGACGCAGATTGCGGAAGGCGAGCAGGTTGCCGAGGAGTTATTCGAGGCGAAGCGCTCCGAGTTGGAGACGCGCATCAAGCACAGCTGGCTCATCGACACCGGCCGCGTCGTGACTGTGCGCGTACGGTTCTTTCATCCAGGCGGTTCCGAGCCGAACTTCGTGAAGGAGCGAGTGCTGCTGCAAGGACAGTGGGGGGAAATTGTAGAGGAAGAGGAAGACTCCTTCATCTACGAGATTATCGTCAACGGGACGACGGAAATCCGGCCGTGGCTGCGCAGCTTCGGGTCCAGCTGTGAGGTGCTTGCCCCCGCAACGCTTAGACGTGAGATGATTGAGGAATGGAAGGAGATTGCGTCCTACTATGAATCCGTTTGAGAAAATATTCAACTACCAGGTCATCTCCCGCCTGGAGGACTCCGGCACGTTCATGGTTACTTCTCATGAGCGAGCGTGGCTGAAGCTGATGCTGGAGCATCCAGCGGCGGAAGCGGCTTTTGCGACGGAGACGCTAGAGAAGCTGCAATCCATTCTAAGCGAAGATGTATCGCTTGCAGTGAAGGAGCATCTTATCGAGAAAACTCGCAGCTTCGAGAAGCAGGTCTATCATCCGCTTCTGCGCAGCATAAGCCGCTTCATTACAAGCCCAGCCGCGATCTCGCTTACGTTCTCGCTGAGAGACGGACGCCAATACGAAGCCTATGCAGGCGTCCCTTATAAGCTCGAATATTCGATGGTGAAGCGCGAATGGTATTTGCTCTGGTATAACGTGAGGAAGCGTGCGTTCATGAGCACGAAGCTGGATAAGATCATGTCGATTGCCGAGGCTGAGATGAGTCCGCAGCGTGTGCAGCAAGCGCTGAGCTCGATTCGCGAGCGATTGAACAAGCGTAAGGAATCGGCTGTTATTGAAGTGGTTCCCACCTATAATCGGGAGCTGTCTCGTATTCTCTACGCGTTCTCTTGCTTCGAGAAGACCGTCGACTATGACGAGGATGCTAGCGTCTACGCAATTCGACTTAGCTTTCTAAGCGACGAAAGCGAGTATGTGCTCAGCAAGATTCGGTTTCTCGGCAGACGGATTCGGGTCAAAGAGGGCGAGTACCTACGCAAGAGGATGCTCGAATCGTCGAGGAAAGCATTAGACCGATATGCGGAAGCGGTCGCGGTCGATGCAGAGGATTCGGAGGGGCTTGCGACATAAACAAAGAGGCTTGCTGCGCAGCAAGCCTCTTTGTTTGTTTTCCCTATTCCGCCATCTTCCTACCGAACATGACGACGAAATTGTAATACTTGTACACGCAATCGACATCCTGGAATCCGGCCTGTGTCAACCAGCCAAGCTGCGACGAAAGGTCCGTCATCCGATCCAGCTTCGTCCGCTCGTACGCGGCGGCAATTTCAGCGCCGCTCAATCCGCTCGCTTCCACTCTGCCTCGCCAATCCGACTTGTATCGTTCATCAATGAACGGCGTGTGACCTAGCACTTGATCCGCATTAATCAACACGCCGCTTTCTCGCAGATTCGTCCAGCTGTTCTTGTACAGCTGCACCTTATCCGCGTCCAATAGATGGTGAATGGACAAGCCCGAAATAATAATATCGTATGAATCCGGAGTAACGAAGTTCGTGTAATCCGCGCACACATACTGGACATTCGGATTACCGCTGAATCTCGCCCGCGCTACGTCCAGCATATTGTCAGCCAGATCAATGAGCGTTAGCGATGCATTCGGATACCGCTGCACCAGCAGCGAGGCGAACAGGCCCGTTCCTGCGCCAAGATCAAGAATCTTTGGCGCTTCATGCTGTGAATCCGCAAGCGATGCAGCCACTCCGTAGAAATCGTCAAAGCAAGGAATAAGCTTCCGCCGCTGCTGGTCATACACCGCTGCCGTTTCATTAAATGTACTGTGAACATGCTGATTTGCACTTGCCTGATTTTCCATACGACCACCTCCAATGATTGCTTCCATCATAGACCCGCGCACAGCTCTTCGTGAAATACGCGATTCCTATGAATCCCATTGGTTTGACCTATTTAAGTATGCAGCTATATTTACCTTAAACAACTAAACCAGCTTATCCAGCGCCTCCAGCGACTGCAGCATATGGTCGATCAGCTCCGGCAGATCCTCCATCTGATCCTCGTTGATCTTCCGGTTGAAGTGTAGCTCAATCTCGTTATTATAAATGACCGGCTGCTCGCCGTAGCCGAAGCTCACTGTCTGCGTCGGCGGAAGCTCCGGCTGCCAGAGTGCCTCGAGCTGCTGCTCGATCGCTTTGCAAGTTTCATTCGCGTCCTGCACCGGCATATAGAAACGAAGACGCAGCGTACAGCCAGGCTTCTCGCCCGATTGCTCCAGCACCTCCGCCGCGATATCCTTCAGCGAGGCTTCAAGCCGAATCTCGGCGGTAATGCCCGCTCCGTTCACAAGCGTAAATTGGATCGCGAAGATACGGGCCATCACAGCCAGCTCCATCCGGTCAATACGATGCGTAACAAGCACTTGGCCTGCGATAGTATCAAGATCATACACCTGGTTCTCAATTGCTACTTTCAAGTTGTCAAATACGGTTGGATCAAACATCGGCAAGCCAGCTCCTTTAGCCATCAGACTTTCATACTCACTAGTTTACTACATACAATAAGGAATACCAGCCGTTTCCATCGCTTTCCGCAAGCCAGCCATAGAGGAGGATACTACTTATGGAATGGTATACGAAAGTCATTACGAATTATGTCGGCTTTCAAGGACGGGCAAGGCGCAAAGAATATTGGATGTTCATACTGATTAATATTATCATCTCCGTCATCCTCAGCATCCTCGAGAATCTGCTTGGACTCTCGAATCTACTATCGAAGCTGTACTCGCTCTTTATCTTCTTGCCAAGTCTAGCCGTGACCGTACGCAGGCTTCACGATACCGACAAGAGCGGTTGGTGGGTCCTCATCGGGCTTATCCCGTTCGTTGGCTTCATCGTTCTACTGATCTTCACCTGCCTTGACAGCGATCCGGGTACGAACCGCTACGGTGAGAACCCCAAGCAATCCGCCTAACAAAAAAATGCCCTCATCTATGAGATTCATAGACGAGGGCTTTCCTCTATCAGCGCTCGGCGCTGTTATCGTTTTAAGGAATAAATTGCTGCACGATCTGTACGACTTTGCCGTTCGCAAGCGTGAGATGGTAGGGGTACTGGCTCACGTCAACCTGTCCACCGTCAGCTTCATGAAAGAGCGATTCGAGCTTCGGCAGCGGGATGCTCTTGTTCCATTCGGTCGTCGTACTATACAAGCTGTCATGGTCATAGATCTGCATCTGTACAACAGCGTGCGGATCCACCTCTAACGACTTCAGCGCATTGTCATCATTGACAATGTAATAGCCGTCTGGCGCGCTCGTCAGGCCTGAATCCGGCTCATTCTTCGCGAATGCAGCGTCGGCTTCTTTCCCTTCGTACCATTCAATCTGGTCGGCTTTAAGCGATAGTTTACCGCCTTGATCATTCATCCCGTCGATGAAGACCGTAATCGTATCCGGAGTGCGGGCGATCGGCTCATAAGCCTTGTTGCTGTAGGCCGAAGCTGTTGAGATACATGCTGTTAATCCCAAGATCGTAAGCGTGATGCCAAGCGCATGTCGTTTCATCATCACCGTCTCCTCGTGTACGAGCCTGATGCAATCCATCGCCTCTTCAGAATGAAAAAGCGGGCTTGCCTCTACTTCTATCATACCCGATTGTTTGACAGTTTTGCAGGTGCTGAAGGGGCCTTCTTGCTAAAGATTCCGTAAAACTTGCAGTAGTCCCACTAGCAGATTAGATACAGCCCGGATACTGACGTCCGCGCACGAGTAGATGCGGATTCGGCACCGCAGGAACACGTCCTGGCTCTGAATGTGCATCTGCATAATGCAACACATAGGCACGGCGCTGACGGTCCTCCGTCACGTTATTGCCCGAACGGTGAAGCAGCTTACCAGGGAAGAAGACTGCGCTTCCTTTTGGCAAAATGCACGGCACTTCGCTCATCGCCCTCGCTGCATGCACCTCTTGAAAATACTTTCGCTGCATGATATCCACCGGAACGTCGTGCGGATAGATCTGCGAGTTCTGGCTGCCCGGAATGACATGCAAGCAGCCATTGGCGATATCGACATCGTCGCAGGCGATCCATACACCAATAACCGTGTCCGGCACCGTCTTCAAGTAATGCGAATCTTGGTGGTATGGCTGGCCAATGCCAAGGTTTCTCGGCTTGTCGATGTACATGCTCTGAATACATTTAATATCCGGCCCGAGAATGCCGTTCAGCACATCCGCGATCCGATCATGCATGGCGAAGTAACGGAACACCGGGTCGGACAGATGCATCTCGTGGCCGATTTTGAACAAATATTCCACGGTTGGTTCCTCATCCGATACAAGTCCGCGCTCAACTGCTTCCGGCTCCATGTAGAGCGCATTGCCCTTATACATCGGAACGGTACCTTCGACCATTCCTTCGGCACGAGCGATAATCTGATCGCACTCTTCCGGGGTGTACAACTGATGCACAATTAAGAAGCCTTGCTCCTTATAGTGCTTCAACTCTTCGGCGGTTACGGTATACGCTGCCGGGTTGCTATTGCTCATGACGCCGATTCCCCCTTACTTACAGCTCGGCGATATGGGTTCGTTGTCGTTCCCTTCACACAAGGATGATAGGTGAATATTCCGCCTGCATGGGGCTGCAGCGCAAGCGCAGAAGGGGAGGTGCCGATACTTGCTGTCGTAATATACAGCGTCATCAGATCGTCGCCGCCGAAGGCGCAGGAGCTTGCCTTAGCAACAGGCACGTAGACCGCTCCGAGCTTGGTGCCTGTTCGCGGATCCCATCTCGACACCTGCCAGCCATCCCAATGTGCGATCCAAAGCATACCTTCGCTGTCGATGGTCATGCCATCAGGGAAACCGTCTTCCTTATGAAAATCTATAATTATCTGCGGATTGCTCAGCGTACCGTTTGCCACATCATAGTCGAAAGCAGTTACCGTTTGCTTCATGGAATCAATGTAATACATCTGCTTCTCATCGAGGCTCCAGGCAATGCCATTCGATACACCGACATCATCGACCAGCTTGCGGCACTGGCCATCTGTGTCCAGCACATATAGGGAACCGGTTACATCTGCTTCGACATGCTGCATCGTTCCAGCGAAAAAACGGCCTTTCGAATCGCATTTGCCATCATTGAACCGGTTGCCCAGCAAGTCCGCTTCCGGATCGGCGAGCAATGTCAGCGTGCCTGTACCCATATGATATCGCTCGAATCCGTCTCGCGTGGACACGATGACCACATCGGAATCGGATGCGTCGCATACGACGGCACCGACTGTTTTGCCCACCAAGAACTGTTCGTTCTGCATCGTAATCGGGTCAAACCGACAAAACATTTCCCCGGCAATATCGACGTAATATAGCTTTTGCTGCTCCGCATGCCAGTAAGGACCTTCCCCGAGGATCGTCTTCGCATCCAATAGCAAATCCGCTTCCTGCGCGAACGCTCTTACCCGGTCCCGCACCTCAGCTTGCGTAACCATCTGATCCATTGTTTCCCCCACACTCCTACAAATCAATTGTGAGACCACCATCCACAACGAGCGAGGCGCCTGTCATGAACGAGTTGTCCGGACTTGCTGCGAAAAGAATGACAGAGGCGATTTCCTCCACTTGCCCGACGCGTCCGATCGGCTGCGCCTCATTCCACGTCTTCATCGTTTCCTCTCGCGGCGTATCCAGATTCTTCACGCTGCTCTCAAGCATCGGCGTGTGCACCGCACCAGGAAGCACGGTGTTAACCCGAACGTTCTGCTTGGCGAAGTCGAGCGCAATCGCTCTCGTCAGCGAAACAATGCCGCCCTTCGATGCGGCGTAGGCCGAATAGCCGTCCAGCGTAGCAAGAGCATGAACGGAGCTGACATTCACAATCGCGCCGCCGCCCTGCTGCACCATAGATGGAATGACTTCGCGGCAAAATAAAAATACCGATGTTAAATTATTCGTAATGACTTCATTCCATCCCTGCAAGCTCATCTCGGTTATACGAATTTGTGGGCAAACTGCCGCATTATTGACAAGTACATCAATGCGGCCGAAACGCTCCAGCGTCTCGGCCACCACCTGCTTCACATCTCCTTCCGAGGCAACGTTCGCCTCCACCGCAGCGGCGCGGAAGCCCGCCGCTGCAATTTCCTCTGCGGCTGCTTCCGCGTTATCCGCAGCACGATCAACAATGATGACGCTTGCGCCTTCCCTCGCGAATCGCTCGCAGACCGCCCGGCCAATTCCGCTACCTCCACCTGTGACAATGACAACTTTATCTTTCCAGCTGCTCATACGCTTCAACCTCGCTTCCGGTATTCGCTGTACAATGGAATCTGTCTACGGCTTAGGCTTATTCCACCGTCTCCCGCTTCTCCCAGCCCTGCTTGAAGAGCGGCAGCCAGTTGCCTACTTGATACGGATGCTTATCGAGCTCCTCCAAATTCAGCTCCACGCCAAGACCCGGGCCTTCCGGCGGAACGAGGAAGCCATTCTGCACTTTGAGCGGCGGCTGCAGCACGTTCTCTTCCCAAGCCTCGTTGAACTCGTCGAAGATTTCATGCAGGAAGAAGTTCGGCGTCGCCATGTTCAAGTGGCTGCAGACGACGGAGCAGACTGGACCTTGCGCGCTGTGCGGCGCGGTTACGCCATTGTGCGCATGGACCATGCCGCACACCTGCTTCGAAGCGGAGATGCCGAGGAACTGCGGCTCGAGCTGAATGATATGCACCGCATCATGGCGCAGCAATTCTGCGAACTGCTCACGCGAGTAATAGTCTTCGCCGCAAGCGACAGGCACAGGGCTGCGACGCGCAACCTCCACCATCGACGAGGTCAGCTGCGGCGGCACCGGCGCTTCGAACCACGTCGGCTCATATTTCAGCATGGCATCCGCGAACTGCAATGCTGTATGCACGCTGAAGCGGTTATGCCCTTCGATGAGAATATCGACATCCGGGCCGACCGCTTCGCGCACCGCTGCGATATTCTCAATCGCTGCCGAGAAGTCCTGCCTCGTCACCGTGCGCCATGCAGCGCCGAACGGATCGAACTTCAGCGCGGTATAGCCTTTACCCACGACGATCTTCGCTTTCTCGAAGAAGTTGTCCGGCGTATTCGGTCCGCGGTACCAGCCATTGGCATAGGCGCGGAGCTTATCATGACAGCTGCCTCCGAGCAGCTTGTAGAGCGGCTGATTCGTCGCTTTGCCCATAATATCCCAGCAAGCGGTTTCAATTGCCGCCAGCGCGGAGCCTTGAATCTGGCCGCCGTCAGAATAGACGTCGCGGAACAGCTTCAAGCTGATTGTCTCTACATCAAACGGATCGCGTCCGATAATAAGATGCTTCAGCTCGTGAATGGCCGCCTCCACCGTCTTTGCGAAGCCGTTCAGCGTCCCTTCGCCGAGTCCAGTAATGCCCTCATCCGTGTCAACCTGTACGAACAGCCAGTTCTTCCACGGGTTGCCGAGAATATAAGTGCGAACATCAGTAATCTTCATCGCAGAGTATTCCTCCTAAGTGTTGGTAGAACCAACGTAGCATAGTGGAAATGTCACCGACAAGATGTCTAACTTGTATACATCAATACCACAGCAATTCCCCGCTGTCATCTTGCCGTCATCTTGCCGCTATCTTAACGTTATCTCGCCATTATCTTCCGCCATCTTGCCGCAGGCAGCCCCGTTCCCTTACTCGCCAATCCTCACAGCATAATAACCTTCACATATTCGATATGCTGCTCAATAAGCCGCAGCGACAGCTCCGCATCCTGCCCTGACAACGCATGACGGATTTGCCAGTGCTCCTCCAGACTGCCCATCAGCCGGCTCGGATTTCGAACGAATGTCGTACGCACCACAAGCATGAATTTATCTTGAATCCGCTTCATCACTTCGGTATATTCTTCATTGTCCAGCCCCGCGACAATCATCTCATGGAATTGGCCGTCGAGCTCGACATAGCGCGTTATATCTTCCCGATCAATAGCTATCGCCTGCAGCGACAGATTCTCATCCAGCTGCCGGAAGAAAGCATCGTCCATCTTCCCCGTCAGCTTGCGCACCGCGAAGGTCTCAAGGGACAAGCGCAGCTCGTAGATTTCAAGAATCTTCTTCAGCGATACCTCCTGCACAATAACCCCTTGCTTCGGCGAGAGCTTCACAAGGCCCATCATTTCGAGCCGATCAAGGGCAGAACGAATCGGCGTCTTGCTCATCCCGAGCAGCTCGCTCAGATACTTCTCGGGTAGAAACATCCCCCCTGGCCACTCGCCGCTGATGATATTTTGCTTCATAACGTCAAAAGCGGTATCGCGCAATGTTTTCCCTTCCTCTACGCTTGCCATCTGCTCCTAACCTCTCTCCTATGCTATACTTCCTCTTAACTGCTTTCTGATGAAGCGTTAGAGGAGGCCTTCCCTTACCCATGCCCGGCCCATCGCTGCGCGAGCAAGCCTATCAAACCATCTATGAACGGATTATATCAAATCAATTGGCAAAAGGAACCGTTACCTCCGAGGTGCAGCTCAGCCAGCAGCTCGATATGAGCCGAACGCCGATCCGTGCAGCGCTTCAGCAGCTCGAGACGGAAGGCTTCGTCCGCATCGTCCCAAAGCATGGCGTGCTCATTCTCGATTCCTCCGCACAGCGGGTTAGCGACCTGTTGGAGCTCATCGCGGCAATGCTGCTCTTCGCGGTGACGAGCGTGCAGCTGCGCGATGCGGCTGCGCTGTCTAAGCTGTCCGGCGACCTGCTTGCCGAGCTCGCCTCCTTGGAAGGCGGCGACAGTACAGCACTCTGCCGCTTCGAATATCACTTTCTCACGCGCACCATCGCGCTCAGCCACAATGAAGAGATGCTTCGCACGCTGGAGAGAAGCTCCTCCCGATTGTTCTGGTCCAACAACCGCAAGCGTTGGATGGCGCCTTATCAGCATGAGATGCACGGTTGCATGCAGGAATTGCTGCTCAGTCTGAACACCTCAGCAGGCGTTAACGAAGCAATTAACCGCTATTTGCATTTGCTGAAGCTGACGTGGCAGTAGATCACAGCCATCTACCCAGATTGTACCGATCATAGTAAACTATCATCATGACAAACTTACCTACCTCACCTACCAATAGACGCATTCGCCGCGAGTACATCATTGTCAGCCTTTTGCTGCTGATTCCGGCTGTGATCGCGTCTTTGGCTTTCTATCCGCATTACGATCGGTTTACCGCACCGGGTGACATCGTCTCTGTCCAAGATATCGGTGTCAAAGGGAGTGTCAACTTCTGCTACGTGCAAGAAGGAGTCACGAGCAATTGGTTTGAACGCCTGTCAGTCGAACAATCCACTCCAGACGCCAAATTCGAGCGAGCCGACGCCTCAGCGAAGCAGGAACTGCAAGTCGATATGGACATTGGAGAAGAGCTGCGCGATGAAACAATCGTCAATGCCATTCATTCTGCCGATGAGCAGAACGCTGACACGAGCTCTGAGGAAGACTACGGGGACAAATACACCCATTTATCGGAAGAAACCGCAAGCTATTACGGTGACTCGATAGGGCTGATGCTCGGCATTGGGCTCGTTGAAGAGGAACAGCAACTCAATTTCTCGAAAGGTAGAAAGTATGTCATCGCGGGAACTGGTACGCTGGAAGAGGATCATACGGTCGGCTCAGTCGGCGCCATACCAGACAAGCTGCAAACCGCGGAGAATGCAGGTGTAGATATCTTCTTTGTTCCGAAGGATAAAGCGAATTGGGCATACGAAGGTTTGAGTAATGAGGAAGAAGCTAGGCAGATCATCAGCATCATGGACATCAATCGAATGAAAGTCGTTCCTGTCGCCACGCTCGAAGAAGCCCTTGATTACTTACATCATTTGAAGTAAGGAGATCCTTTGAAAATGAAATTACAATTAAAATCCGAAGTTCTATCTAACGTCATGCGTATCATGCTCACCATTCTAGTTGCTGTCGCCATACTCGATTTAATCGGGTCGCTCATTTTTGGCATCAATGAAAGTTTCTACATGGATTCCGTCTACAGCCTGTTCAGCATGATTTCGATTATCAGAGCCGTTCTTTATGGGATCATTTGTTTCTTCTACTTGGTTTGGATATGGAAGGTACACAGCGACCTCAACCAGTTATTCGCCCAATATTCCCGCACACCCGGCGCAGCGCTTGCCGCAATGATTATTCCGATCTATAGCCTCTATGGACTGCCCTCAACGTTTAATCAAATGGGACACACGCTCGCTCAGCAAGCTATTACTGCTACTCAGGGACGCCGAATCATTAAACTGGTTGCGCCGCTGATTACGCTCTTCGTCATGAATTATATATTGGGGCGGTTATTACCCGACTCATCGGATAACGCAGCTGTATTCATCCTATTGTCTGTCATTACACTTGCATTCTATATGGTCTGCCTGCTCCTAACACGCTATATCTCGCAAAGCCTCACCCTGCTTGCCAGCAACGCACCAGAACAAACAAACGTCCTCAGCCACTAAGGCGAGGACGTTTGTTATTAACCGCGCTGTTTCAGCAGTAGCGCCTGCAGTCGGTCAAAATTTTGCTCATTGCCTTCCACTGCGTAGGGCTTCACCATCTCGAATTCTTTTGCCGTATCAAACAGCATCCGCCACGTAAGCTTCGTATGGTTCGCGTCCACTTCCTCGAAGATCGCCGTCATTTGAAAATGCGGCCCATTCAGATGCTTAAACACGACCCGCTCCGGCGCTTCAATCAAGGTAAACTCACTCTTGTTCTTGTAATCCGTACCATCTGGTCCGTGCATGACAAACTCCCATTGGCCGCCTGGCTCGAACTCAAACGTATGGAACGTATTCGTGAACCCATTTGGTCCCCACCAGCTCGCAAGCTGCTCCGGATCCCGCCAAGCCTCGAACACCACTTCGCGCGGCGCGTCCATGATTCGCCAGTTAATAAGCTCCCTATCGCTCTCCGTTACTGCATTTCGAACGAGTTCATTTGTCATCGTCATCATTCCTCCATATCGGCTCTATATAACACTTCACCCTATAGACACAGCAGCTTGAAGTTATCTATCACACGCCAGTAAAATCTATCTCCCACCGCTAAACAAACGTCACCACGCCACCGTCAAGCGAAGCAATACGCGCCAGCGATTCCACCCGATAACCATGCTCAATCAGCTTCCCTCTGCCCGCCTGGAACGACTTTTCAATGACGATGCCGATGCCAGCGACCTCTGCTCCCGCTTGTTCAATAATGCGTGCCATCCCGAGCGCAGCTTCGCCATTCGCTAGAAAATCATCGATGATGAGCACACGGTCACCTTGCTCGAGAAACTTTTTCGACACCGTAACCTCGCTCTCCTCCTGTTTTGTATAGGAGTAGACCTTCTCGGTATAGAGATCCGTCTGCAGCGTAAGCGACTTCCGCTTGCGTGCGAACACCATCGGTACGCCCATCCGGTAGGCCGCCATAACAGCCGGAGCGATGCCGGACGACTCTACAGTCATGATCTTCGTAACGCCCGCTTCACCGAACAACTCCGCAAAGGCTTGTCCCATCGCCATCATCAGCCCCGCATCGACTTGATGGTTCAAGAACGTATCTACCTTCAGAACGCCGCCCTCAAGGACGATACCCTCTTGTCTAATCTTCTCCAACAGCCGCTCCACTGGCAGCCACGCCCCTTCCTCTTCTTTCCCCCATTCTACTCTTGTGCGGTGCTGCTGCACAACAAACAGCCGCTCCGCGAGTAAATACGGAAACGGCTGCTCTCATCAAATAAGTTATACCGAAGGCTGCTCACTTCCAGCCATCTCTTCGACTGTTATACCCGGAGGCGCAGTCACCTCACAACGGAACTCCCCATCTGCGTCATAATACCACTTCACACTCAGATCGCCATGTGGCGTGTTGACCGTACCGCTGCAAGAACGGATGCCACCAACAGGCGTCGGCGCAATTCTTACCGTGCTGTAGCCTGGCGACAGCGGCTGAATGCCAAGCACGACCTCGCCAATCCACTTCACCGGCGTGCTCGACCAAGCGTGGCATAAGCTCATCCGATAGGAGCCATAAGCGGTATACGTCGTGAGCGCATCATGAAAATCCCGCTTGGAGCTGTCGTCCGAGCGAACAGTGTACGATTCCCAGAACGTTGTCGCGCCATTGTCCAGCATACCGCCCCATACCGCTGTAATGATCTCATACGCACGTTCATGCCTACCATAACGGGAATAACATTCCGCCAGTTGGAAAGCCGATAGAGGCGTGAGCGGATCAGCCAATTGATAGCTATCTAGAAAAGCCACTGCCGCATCATCCGAAACATAGCCGCTCGCGATACCGAGCACCTTGACCGCAAGTGCGTACGGCTGCTTCATGTAATGCGCCGAGGTAAGCGCCTGAAGCGGCCAGTCGATCGTAAGCTCCAGTTCCGGCAGAGCAGCGGCCAGCTTCAGCAGATCCGTCCGCGTCAGAGCATAAATCGCCTGCAAGGCAACCGCGCGCTCCTCATCCGTAAGCGGCACCCATTCCACGAGGACGCCATCCTGCGGCAGAATCCCGACACCGGGCTGTGTATTTTGACCGACCCATGCGATATGGCGCTGCAGCGGCTCTTTCATCTCCAGCACGAAGGACTTGTCTCCAGTCTGCACATAATATTCACACACCGTCTTCAGCCACCAGAGCGTATACTCGCAAATGCTGTTCATCCAGTGTCCGCTCGGCGTATCGACGCCAAGCTCCCGAACGGCTCTCTGAATGACCTTCGTATCATCCCATAGGAAATAGCATGATTTTGCCGCGAGATAGAAGTCGAACGTCCAATTGAGCCGATCCCGTTTAATGCCGTCCCATAGCCCGATCTGATGGCAAATCCGGCTCGTATGCGCAGACACCCCAAATATCTCATTCAGCTGCTCGGAATCGCTCGTCAATGTGCCCGCTTGGCGAAGTGCGACGTGGACAGATTGGAATTTCAGCTCCAGTGCAAAGGGCTGTCCGATCTCGCCCAGCACGAACAGCTGAATATATCGGCAGCCTTGCGGCAGCGTATATTGCGTTTGCCCCGGCTCTATCTCAAGCCACTCTGTAATACACCCTTCGTAATGCGCGAGCTCATGCAGTGACTCCGCGCTGTTCCAGAGCAGCTTCACTCGCTCAGCTCCGTTATTAACAACCGCGAACCGGCAATTATGCTCCGCTTGCAGATCAATCGTCACCGACGAGGCGCCGCTGAGATTCATCTTGCTCTGCAGCTCCCGCATCGCTTTCCATTCATTCTGCTTGCGCAGATGATAGAACAGCTCGAGCTGCTGCTGCTCTGGCTTCACAAGCGTTCCATCTTGCCCGTGCTTGCCAGTTACGCTCACGACGCCGCTTGCGACGGCCGCTCGAAGAGCTTCCTCCCCTATAACAACCGTACTGTTCAAATCGTATGCTTCAATATCGCCATAACCGCCTGCTACGAACGCAGCCGGACTATTTTCCAAATCTCCGAACGGCTCCTCGCCGAGCTTGCAAATAATCGTCGCCTGCTCATCATCGGCTTGCCATGACTCGTCTGTCACCAGCCATAAGCCATCCCCCTGCAAATAACCAATCGCCCCAACACGGCGGTTCCATAGATAATAGTTCACTTCCGCGAGTGGAATGAAGCTACTACAGTTCATCTCAAGCATCAGCTCATGCTCGCCTGCCCGCAGCATCTCGGGAAAAGCCGAAACCGTCAGCCATTCACCCGCATTTCCCGCCCGTTCCGTAAGGGCTGCAACGAGCACGCCATCTAGTACGACGCGAGCCGCACCCGTGAACGAAGCGTGAAAGGATACGCCGCTCACATCCTGCTCAAGTGTAAATTTACGGGATAGCACGCAGCTTGGACGATGCTCTCTCTCCTCATGCCACAGCCAAAGCGGCAGCTCCGATTTTACTAGCTGAGTGTCCATATGGTTCCTCTTTTCATCTACGATTTAACAGCCCCGGACACCATGCCCTCGATATAGTACTTCATGCCGAAGACGATGACGAGAATCGTCGGTACGCTGCCGATAATATAACCTGCGAAGGATAAGCCAACATCAGACCGTCCGGAACGGTTCAAGCTAACCGCCGCCATGGTGAAGGTTTGATGATCTTGATCAAGGACGATAAACGGCCATAGATAGTCACTGTATACCGCCAGGAATGTAACGATTCCGATCGTAACAAGAATCGGAATGCAGAGCGGCAGCGCTATCCGTGAATAGAGATAGAACTCGCTTCCTCCATCCATACGCGCCGCCTCGAACAGCTCCTCTGGGAGCGACTCGAACAGTGTTCGACAGAGCAGAATGCCAAGCAGTTGTGTACCTGAAATGTATGGAAGGATAAGTCCCCAATACGAGCCTGTTATGCCGATCTTGGAAATAATCGCGTAGAGCGGCACGATAGTTAGTAGTGACGGGATCATCATAACACCGATGAGCAGGAGGTAGAGCAAGTTTTTTAACGGAAATTGATGTCTTGCAAACACATACCCGGATAATGAGCCGAGTAGCCCCGCGCCAAGCACCGTTGCAAAGCAGACGAGGAGCGAATGACTGATGCTGTTTCGAACGACATCCCATGCCGCAGAATAATTCTCAAAATGCAGCTTTTCCGGCATGCCCCAGAAATCGATGAGCACCTCGATTTGGGTTTTGAATGAGAAGAATACTAACAGTATGAACGGGACTAAAGTAAGAATGAGCAATATGGTGAGCAGCGTCCCGCCAGTCCATTTTAGCCATGTGGCCGTCGTCATACGCACGCCCCCTTAGTAATCCGTCTTCAGAAATTTCATATTAAACAGCGTAAGTGCAAGAATAACGAGGAACAACGTGACGCCAATGGCAGAGCCATAGCCATATTGCGAGCTGCCGAATGCCGCATTATACATAACCATCGCTGGGTTGGTCGTCGCCACACCCGGACCTCCGGCCGTCATTACTAAGATCTTCACGAAATCCTGCAAGCTGGTAATAATCGTAAGGATAATGACAACTTTGAATTGCGGTATGAGAAAAGGAAGATGCATCCGCGTGAACACATTCCAGCGGTTTGCCCCGTCAATCCGTGCCGCTTCCAGCTGCTCTTGGTTCATATTGCCGATCGCCGCGTAGAAGATCAGAAACGGCAAACCGGAGATGAAGGGCAGGCCGAACAGCACAATCGCCCAGATTGCAGTATGCTCATCCCCTAGCCACGGTTTCACCCACGCATCGAAGCCGACAATCGAGAGCACCTTGTTCAACAACCCGTTGGTCGGATCATAAATGTTCTGCCAGAGCAGGATCGTAACAATCCCCGGCAGCAGCATGGGCAGAATAAAACCGGTCCTGAACAAATACTTAATCCTGGCTCCGCCGATTAAATAGATAAGCTCCGCGCCAAGCAGAGGGAACACGACTGCCTTCACGACATCACTCAGCGTATAAATCAGCTGATTAGTCACACCTTTGGTGAACGTTGGCTCGCTCCACATTTGCTTGAAGTTGGCAACACCGATCCACGTTGATTTTACAAGATTCCACTCCGTAAAGGAATGAAAGAACGCCAGTATAATCGGGTAGTACAGGAAAGTCGCGATAAATACAAATGAGGGAACAAGAAACAAATAGGAGATGCCATATCTCTTCCACCTCGCCGCGCTCTTCACCTAAATTCTCCTCTCCACGGCCAGTTGCCATAATCAACAAGACGGTGGTGGCTGAGCGCCACCACCCCGCCAAGACACTGCACTGAACGTTTAAGGATTTGTTGTTGGATCAAGATCAAGCTTATTGTCTTTAATATACTTCTCGTTCGTTTTCTTCGTCAGTGCCGCTCTCTTCTTCAGATAGTCTTGCAGCGATATCTTATCGTTGTAGAAGGACAACTCGAGATTCTTCATCTCTGCAGTTGCATTCGGTTCAGCAGCTGGGTTACCTCCTGTAATAGTTCCGATTGCGAAGCTCATGTTACCCGCTACCTTGAAGCCGTCGAGATACGAATTCACTTCATCGGAGAGCGTTACCCCTTTAACAAGGCTTGGGCCTTGCACGAATTGCCCTGCGTCGATAGTAGCTGAGAATACTTTCTGTGCTTCTTCTGGCGAATACAGGAATTGGAGGAAGTCCTTCGAGCGGGCGACAGCTTCCGCATCCTTTTTGTTCGTAATCGCTATTTGGTGACCTGGAACAAGAATACCGCGCGGATGACCAGAGAAGTTCGGATCAGTGTCCTTGAAGTCAGGGAATTTGAAAGTACCCCACTGGAACTTCTTATCGCCAAGCGATTGTTGATCCTTCAGAATTTGACCGACCTGCCAGCTTCCATTCCAGTACGTTGCTGCTTTACCGGCAATGAACAATTGATACGCATCAGCATCCTTCATCGTTGCATAGCCTGGTTGCAGGAACTTAGACAATTCCTTCAATGTTGACCATGTCTTCTGCTCAGCTGGACCTTGTGCATCGTATTTGCTGCTCTTCCACAGTGCCATCAGACGCTCATTATCTGTAATTGCACCAACATCGAAGAATGGATTGTTCACATCGTATTTCACTTTCGAGTTAATCGCTTCAACCTGAGGCGTGTTGCGTGCATCACCGGTTTGAACGACGATATCAGGGATATATTGGCGCGCCGACCAGTCAGCGAACGCTGCAACCATCCAGCCCTCATAGTCGCTGCCAGTCGCTTGCGACATCGAGACTGGAATATACCCGCCGTCCTTCAGCTTCTGAAGATCAGCGAACAGATCTTCCCAAGTAAGAGGTGGATCTGTAATACCTGCTTTTGCAAAAATATCTTTATTGTAGAAGAAGCCTGTGCCCACGATATCGAACGGTACCATGAAAATATTCCCGTCAGCCGTGTAAGCGTACGGCCAGTAGTCTGCGTTAATACCGTCCCACAGCGATGTACCGTTATTATAAGGGTTCGGCTCTTTCACGAAGTCATCCAGCTTCATGAGGAAGCCCTTCTGGATGTTGTTCGCCGGACTGTCACCGAGCAAGTTGGCATGCACGATATCCGGTGCATCATCGCCGCCGGCAGCCATCTTCGCCTGGAAGGAAGTTTGATAAGTTGTGTTATCCGTCACGATATCAATCTTAACCGTCGTTTCCGGATGTAGCTTGTGATAATCATCAGCAGCAACTTGCAAGCCGGCCGTGTAGTAATTCGTAATGGTGGAGAATACGATTGTCTTATCTTCTTTCTTCACGGTGGCATTTGTTGTAGTCGAGGAGTTGTCATCGGACTTCGTGTTATTCGTAGTTGTGTTTGAGGAATTTGAGTTGTTGGTCTTCGTGGAGTCATTGGATGTTTCGGTAGAATCATTCTTTGAATTTGAGCTGTTATTATTGTCTGAGTTAGAACATGCTGCCAGAAGCGTAAGAACGAGTATGACCGAGGTGAGTAATGCAATAGCTTTCCTGCTTTTCATAAGACGAGTCCCCCTCAAATATGAATAGACATGGACAAGATAAGCTTTTAAACACATAAAACGTTTTTACTCTCGACAGCGAAGCCGGCAATCACCGCCTCCTGAAAGGTCATCACAGTAATGTAAGTGCTTACAACGAGCTTGTAGTGCCATCTTACCATCGAATAGGCAATTCCAACAACATTAAAACAAAGCATCGTTTTTCTGAAGCCAAACCCTTGATACTACTGGATTCGTGATGAAAAGGCTTATAAAAACAGCGAAAAAACACTCTAACTATTAGCTAAATTCGTGTAAAACGTTTTAGTTAATTTGTTTGGACAAGCACAAAAAAAGCTCCTTGCGCTAGGCAAGAAGCTTGTCTGTTTATTATGGTCGGGATGACACGATTTGAACATGCGACCCCCTGGTCCCAAACCAGGTGCTCTACCAAGCTGAGCTACATCCCGTTATGAAAATGGCGCGCCCTGAGAGATTCGAACTCCCGGCCTTTTGATTCGTAGTCAAACGCTCTATCCAGCTGAGCTAAGGGCGCAAATATGGAGCGGAAGACGGGAATCGAACCCGCGACCCTCGCCTTGGCAAGGCGATGCTCTACCGCTGAGCCACTTCCGCAAAAAAATATGGTGCGCGTAGAGGGACTTGAACCCCCACGGTCGCCCGCCAGATCCTAAGTCTGGTGCGTCTGCCAATTCCGCCATACGCGCACGTTATGTTGCATCCATTTTCTTTGGCTAGAAAATGGTGAGCCATGTAGGACTCGAACCTACGACACCCTGATTAAAAGTCAGGTGCTCTACCAACTGAGCTAATGGCTCATGTAAAAATGGTGCCGGCGATAGGAGTCGAACCCACGACCTACTGATTACAAGTCAGTTGCTCTACCAACTGAGCTACACCGGCATGGTGTATTACATGATTTTAAAGAATGGCGGAGCCGACGGGATTCGAACCCGCGATCTCCTGCGTGACAGGCAGGCATGTTGGGCCACTACACCACGGCTCCGCGTTGACCTATTCCGAATACTTGTCCGAAATAAGAAATTGGTTGCGGGGGCAGGATTTGAACCTGCGGCCTTCGGGTTATGAGCCCGACGAGCTACCGGGCTGCTCCACCCCGCGTCAGTAAAACTTATATGGTGGAGGCTGACGGGATCGAACCGCCGACCCTCTGCTTGTAAGGCAGATGCTCTCCCAGCTGAGCTAAGCCTCCATGGGAATAATATATGGTGACCCGTAGGGGACTCGAACCCCTGTTACCTCCGTGAAAGGGAGGTGTCTTAACCACTTGACCAACGGGCCTTACTTAAAGATTATGCAACGGAGAAGGAGGGATTCGAACCCTCGCACCACTAACGCGGTCTAACCCCTTAGCAGAGGGTCCCCTTGAGCCACTTGGGTACTTCCCCATGAATGGCTCCCCGAACAGGACTCGAACCTGTGACAACTCGATTAACAGTCGAGTGCTCTACCAACTGAGCTATCAGGGAACAACATGAATGTTCGGGCAAATCTTAACACCCTGAAAACTGGATACGAACCTTTGCGAAGGTTTCTTGCTTTAGCTGGTTTTAACTTATTTAGGATAAGCCCTCGACCGATTAGTATTCGTCAGCTGCACACGTTGCCGCGCTTCCACCTCGAACCTATCAACCTGATCGTCTTTCAG
>NZ_FOCJ01000026.1 GCF_900110075.1 Paenibacillus sp. OV219 | reverse complement strand
AAAGCTAAACGGCCTCAGTCCAATGGAATTCCGGACGAAGGCCGCTTGATTGTTTTTAATTATTTGTACTGTCTACTTGACGGGGTGCTGTTCATAACACGGTAGCCTAATGTTAAAGAGATTGTATTACATTGATGGACCAAGAGCTGGAATAACATTCAGTTCCGAGTGCGAATAACGCTGATCCTCCACCAAATTCCCGAACTCGTTTATTCCGCATACAGTGAACAAGACATTAACCGATGAAGAATCGAGTTGAACTTCATATGCAACGTTTCCTGCTATAAAAAATTCTCGTACATCAAAAGAATTTGCAGGCACTACATAAGAAGTAAGATATGCTGTGTAGAATAAGCTAGAATCTACCGAAGCGAACACTTCAAGCATAATTGTTACCGGATTTACCAAATCGAAGTTTCTTGTACTTACGACAATGTTTGAAGAAGCTGTACCAAAATCTCTTGTATTTGTTATTACTCCTGTTGAAAGAGCCATTTCATCTCACCTCATTCTTACAAAGACATGCTCTATTCTATGAAAAGAGGTGAAAAAGGGTTTGGATGTTTATTTACATTTTTATGTAAAATACTGCTTCTTTCGGAAGAAATCCGCGCTTCTATCCCGAGCTAATACTAATATATATTGGAACTAAAGTGTCCCGTTAGTTCAATAAACGACTGGGTTCTTTATTGAATCAAGCTATTATTGATCTACTAATTGCACTCATTAACATTATATTAGTTTAAATTGATCCACTTTATTAAGATTTCCATAAATCCAACAACTAACATTCAAGTAGCCTTTTATATCATTCGCAATCGCTTCTCGAACAGCCTCATCATCAAACTCCAACAAACCACTCATATATTCATGCAAAAAATAGAAAAAGCTCAAATAACAATAAAATGCCAGCCGATCCTGATTTACTTTATAATGATGGCCCTCTAATTCCAATATTTCATTGAGCAAATCAATTTGCTTCTCATCATGAAGATACGGCCATATATCCCGTTCCATCGGCGCAAGTATCAGATGATCCCAATCGATAATTATGAATTGTTCGCCTTGAATAATAACGTTCCCCCCGACATCGCCGCTTGTGATGTGGAAATGGGTCAAATCGTTTTTGTTTTTATCAGCAAATTGCATTAATCTGTCAGCGTAATGTTCGATTTTCTTGCTATTCCCTTCCAACAAGCGCACAGCTTCTATTATAGAAGGAGATAATGTAATTTTAAGCTTGGTAAGATTGCTGTAATACTCATCAATGTAGTTGATGTTGAAATCTTCCTTAATTATTTGAACATTTTGAACTGGAACTTTGTATATGAGCGCCAATTTATGAAACAAATCCGATAACAGATAATCCTCTGTATGCTCACCTTCGACATAATGAAATAAGCCCAACACGCCATCATTAAAAATACTGTACAATTGCTCATCTATAGTCTTTTTAATCTTACTAATAAAGTCAATCCCATTCTGATTTATATATTCCACTATTGCAAAGCTGTTCATATATCTTGACTTGTGTGGACCAAAATAAACGAGTTTGGCAAAATAAGTGTCACATTCTGTATCGATCTTCCATGTTTCCCCGTGGTATCCACGCTTTGCTGCGGCTATATAACGTATTCCCAAACCATATTTTGCTTCAATAAACTGTTTTAACTGACTGATATAGGCTTCATCACGATATTTTTCAAAAAAAATAATACAACACTCCCTGCGTACTAAAGTAAATACTCTTCCATTCTTTATTACAAGCCCAGCCGAAGCGCTTGCTCCAGTCATATTTATTCCGTTTTTTTCTCCGTTGAATGAATAGTAATTATTATTTAATTTATCGTTACTTTCTCTTTCAAGACGGTAAGAAAATCCAATCCATCCGTTCTATCAATCATAAACTATTCTATCATAATCGGAAGAGGTGATTGGGATTGACCATTCAATTTGTAGATAGTCGGATATCTTCACAAGCGGATACTGATGAAGCTGTGCTGGTCACAATCCCCGTAGCGGCAACGCCGCTCCTATTTGGAGATATCGGAATTCAAACCGCTGGTGTTGAAGTCGCAAATCAAGGACTTGTCCGCGTTCAATTAACGGGATTTGTCAAAGTCGTCGTTGGGCCTCAATTCGGAAGCGTAACCATTCAAGTCTTTCGGGAAGGGATACTGATATTTACATCGACTTACACCGCAGTCGAGGCCCTTGAGAATGAAATGCTAGGTTTTAGCGCCATTGATTTCCCGTCGGCAGCCTATGTCGCCAACGGCCAAATTCGGTATACTGCCTTAATCTTTACGGCGTTCCCCAACCCCGCTACAACCGCAGGAGCGAGAAACTTCAGTGGATTTGCGACCGCCGGTAACTTCACTGGTTAATGCGAACCATTACCCCCTCTAAGTTGACGTGTTAAGAAAGTGCACTACAGATGCGATTCCCTGTCTTTCGTCGGAAATGAGATCAAGTTCTTGTCAATTTCGGAAATGGGATCAAGTTCTTGTCATTCGCTTTTGACAAGAACTTGATCCCATAAATAAAAAAAACCGCGATTTCGCGGCCTTTAATGAGATAATGTTCTTGTCACCCGACACTTTTGTGCTGACGCTGTGGCTCTATGCGCTTACCTTAGGAGCCCTTTCAGCAATCGTTATTGAAAAGAGTAAGGGGACTCATAGATTAATTTTATATATTTTTGATTTTTTATATCCTTTGCTGCAATAGCTTTTTCTTCAGCGGTATCAGTTATTGTGTATAGTTTAGTTCCTGCTTGCAAAAAGTTGGAGAATACATCTTTTCTCGTGAAATCTCTTGTCTCTTCGTCACTGTAAACGGTAACCTCTCCAATTTCTTTCCCGATTTTATCAGATGAGACTTCTTCACCGTGATATGTATATAAATTTTCTTTCCATGTAACCAATAAGGTATTCCAATCTCCGCTGGATTTAGATGTAGTATTACTACCACTATTACATCCGGTTATAATTACGCAAACAATGAGAATAAGAAAAAGAAAAAATCTCATCCTGCTCACCTCTTTTAATCTGCAGACGCATTCCAGAATGGAAATGTTTCATTAAAAACAATGGTAAGAAATATGGGCAACCAAATTAATTTTTGGATGCCCATATTTTAATTTTGCTATGACTGGTGTGTGGATCTCACGAAGTCTCCGTCCATTCTCGCCCTGTTCGACCTTTTTCTTCAACAGAATACTCTGTCGAGTTCAAGATGGAGAAGAGCAAGCTTCTCCGACCTGAGTATGCGCTGCAATGTTTCTCAAGCTTTCACTCAGAGGTTTTGTTTAAACTTACTTATTTCCACATTTCTTCCCTGCGTGCACTTAAGCGTGCTGGTACTGTGCTTGATGAAGCCTGCTGTAGATGCCGCCGGACGCAATCAAGTCCCGGTGACTGCCTTGTTCTGCGATACCGTTCTCGTCGACGACGATAATGCGGTCCGCGTTCTTAATCGTTGCCAGCCTGTGCGCGATGACGAGCGTCGTGCGGCCAACAGACAGCTCGGCCAGCGACTTCTGGATTGCTGCTTCGGTTTCGGTGTCCAGCGCCGACGTCGCTTCGTCCAGAATTAGAATTGGCGGGTTTTTCAGGAACATTCGAGCGATCGCCATCCGCTGCTTCTGGCCGCCGGACAGCTTTACACCACGTTCACCGATGATCGTGTCCATGCCTTCCGGCAGCTGCTGAATCATTACCTCCAGTGAGGCTCGTCTGGCCGCCTCCCAAATCTGCTCATCAGTCGCCTTCAGGTCGCCGTAAGCGATGTTCTCACGGATCGAGCCGGAAAACAGGAATACGTCCTGCTGCACGATACCGATATTTCTACGAAGCGACTTCAGTGTCAGGTTGCGGATGTCTTTGCCATCGACAGTAATGCGCCCTCCTGTGACATCGTAAAAACGCGGCAGCAAGCTGCAGATAGTCGTCTTCCCAGCGCCGGAAGGGCCGACGAAGGCAACCGTCTCTCCCGCTCGAACGGTCAGATCGACGCCCTTCAGCACATCTCGGTTTTCCTCGTAGCCGAAAGAGACGTTCTCGAAGCGGATTTCTCCGTGAAGCGAGTGAGCCTCGACGGCGTCCTTGGCGTCCTGAATATCCGGCTCCATGTCGATAATTTCGACGTATCGTTTAAATCCGGCTATCCCCTTCGGATAGCTCTCAATGACAGAGTTAATCTTCTCGATCGGTCGGAAGAAAATGTTCGACAGGAGCAGGAACCCCATAAACTCCCCTAGCTCGATTCTATGGTCGATGTAAAACCACGCGCCGCATACCATAACAAATATCGTAATGAGACGCATCAGCATGTAACTCACCGAGAAGCTCTTAGCCATCGTCTTATAGGCGAGTAGCTTCGTCTCGCGGAAATTACTGTTGTCAACTGAGAATAACTTCTTCTCGTGTTCTTCGTTCGCGAACGACTGCACGACGCGAATGCCACCGACGTTCTCTTCGATGCGGGCGTTAAAGCTCCCCACGTTGCCGAACAACCGCCGGTACGTGTTCGTCATGCGGCCTCCGAACATGATGATCAGCCAAGCCATGAACGGAATGATCACGAACGTGAGTAAGGCCAGCTCCAGGTTGATGTAGGCCATCAGCATAAAGGAGCCCGCAAGCGTCATAATCGCGATGAAAATATCTTCAGGCCCATGGTGCGCGATCTCGCCGATGTCGTTCAGATCGTTCGTGACCCGACCGACGAGATGACCGGTTTTATGGTTGTCGAAGAAGCGGAAAGACAGCTTCTGAATATGGTCAAACATTTTCCAACGCATATCGGTTTCAATATTGATGCCTAGCATATGTCCCCAATAGGTGACGACATAGTTCAATACGGTGTTGAGGGCATAAATTCCTAGTAGTCCGATACTGGCTAGCACGATCATCTTCCAGTTGCCGTTCGGCAACAGATCGTCGATAAATTTACTGACCGCTAGCGGAAAGCCGAGCTCAAGCAATCCCGCGATGACCGCGCAAGTAAAATCGAGAATAAATAAGCCTTTGTAAGGGCGGTAGTACGAGAAAAACCTACGAAGCATCGTTAAATGATCCCCTCTCCTTCATCAGCCGGACTTTCGGGTCTCGGCTCCACTCCGATTTCTTGAATATCGAACAAGATAACGAAATGCAAACGGTTGGACAAGCGACGTGCGCTTCAATTCAAATTCTCCAGAAGCATCGAAACTCAACCTCTTCTTAGCGTATTGCTCTCTCTTGCCTCTCTCCTCCACCCGACCCTCATTGCCCTTGAGTTTCTCCTCTAGATCCGCACCCATGCCTACGTCCGTCACCATCTCTAATTCTATCTCTTGCTGTATACAACTGTATACTTCTGGATATGTATACAATTTATATCAACCTGGGACGGGCGTCAACCCCCAGCTGCTATTATCAAGCGAGTCACAACAAACAACAGATATTCCGCTGGAGAAGCGAGTTTTACTACGGTATCATTCTCCGGAACGGTTACACTCCAGCTTGGTTCAAATGTGACCAGTCAATATAAGTTCGTGTGTATTAATCCTACCGGCCTTGTATAGAAGTTCTTGTCCTAATACGGCTCTGTATAGAAGTTCTTGTCGTCCGACAATTGAAGCTTTTTCGTGACCTAACATTCCTTGAATAAACTCTAGCGTAGCATTATTTTTGACAAGAATTTTATCTTATAAATACAAAAAGCCGCGATTTCCGCAGCCTTTAATGAGATAATCAACTGGCTTGATCCCAGTCCCCTTGACATAGCTCCCTGATCTGCTCCAATTGATTGCATAACCTGATGAGAAGCCTCAAAATCCATAGGCGCTTCGATTAGGCTGAAAGACTGCACGAGGTCATAGTTGGCAGCCATTACGCCTGCTGCCGTTTTCTATCGGATAAATCTAGCTCGACATAAAGCTTCACTTATGATCACGAGTTTCACGTCGAGCTAGTCGTCTTATCGGACCTTCATTTCTTCTTGCGCATCCCCGCAATCCATTGTGTACAGATTCCCAAAGAGACGAATCCAGCTACCAACAAGAGAATCCAACCAATCAGAGGTATACTCGAAAATGCAGTTATTATGCTGGCGCCGATAAGCACTTTTAACCAATCAGGCATTTGTTCCGAACCTTTGATCATTTCGCCAATTCGAAAACTAATGACGGTCATTCCCATCGCCAATGCGACGAGTAGCGCTAGCAGTATCAGAACCAAGATCGGAATGCCAATAACAGTAACGAGCAACAATGCACTTAAGGCTACAATAACCAAGCCGCTTAGAAAACCGGCATATAAGAGCCTACCTAACGATTCACGCTGATAACGTTCGGTAAAAGCAATTATTTTTTTCTTACCGAGGACTCTAATTAGGACAGGTACAAGAACCATGAGCAAGTTTCCTGCCAGTTGCAACACCCATAGGCTCATCACGAGCCCGCCGCCGATCAGAAAACTGTTTTGCGTAGCGTTATCCAGCGAGATGTCATAGATATCGTCCCCCAAAGCAGCACCCGGATCTTGCTCAACCTTCCCTCCAATCACGACAATCACACCTGTAATCTTAGCCGTGCTGCCCAGATGCAGGTTGCCGTTAATGACGACAACGATACCTTGTACTTGGCCTAAGATATCGGCATCGCCTCCGACAACGTACACGTCGTCAACGGTCTGATCAGCAGGCACAGTTGTGTTCTGGTGTTCAAAAATACTCTTTGCTGATGCCATATCAGGGATGAGCAACATGAACAGCATAAAGAAGCATATCGTGTATGTTAGTTTTCTCATAGTGACCCTCCCTTTCAACTCGTTGAGGTTTGAAGCAACCGCTTGAGTGAAATGAAGGAGGTCACAAGGATAATTAACGAGAGGACAATCGTCCCCCCGGTTAAGGCGGGTACACTGAGAATGAAATGCGAACTCGCATAGATCAGTGTGATCACTAATTTAGACCATCCATGTATGAGTTTACCGATAATCGCTCCTGTTAGCAGATAAAATACCCCTAGTGTCAACAAACCCAATAGAAGCGCCAAAACCCACCCTTTGCCTGCAAATTGTCGTTCTTCTTCCGCTCCGATGGATTGCATAACCCTAACCTCGAAATTCATAGGTACTTCGATTAGGCTGAAAGTCTGCACAAGGTCATAGTTGTTGTCTGCCATGTCTTCGAGCAGCGCCTGACAGGACTCGCATGTCTCAAGATGCTCTTCGATTTCCCTTCTTTCATCTTGAGTCAGTTCGTCATCGAGGTAGGCCGACAACTGTTCCTCCGGATGTTTGCTCATTCCCAGTCAGTCCTCCCTTCTTAATTCTTTCCGCAAGTTAATCCTGGCCGCAAACAGCCTTGACTTCACCGTTCCAAGAGGAACATCGATCATTTCCGCGATTTCTTCATAATTATAGCCCTGGATCTCATGTAATAATAGAACTTCCCGATGACCCACTGAGAGTCTGCTTAGCCCTTCTTCAATGGATAACTTCTCCAACGGGTCGGTTGCATGTTGATCTGCTATCCGCTTGTTCTGTTCTTCATTCATCTCTTGTTCTGGCGTATTCGTGCGTTTTTTTAATCTGTCTTTGCAGAGATTGGCCGCAATTCGAATGATCCAAGAAGAAAACGCATACTCGTTATCCAAACTTGATACGGAGTAATAGGCTTTAATAAATGTCTCTTGCGAGACGTCTTCCGCATCCATTCGATCGCCTAACATCCCCACCGCATATCGATAGACATGGCCTTTAAAACGTTGGACTAGATTCGCAAAAGCTTCCCGGTCGCCACGTTTGGCTCGATGAATGATATGCTTCAATTCCTCATCCACCACTCGCATACTCAACTCCTACCGAACGGAACCAGGAGGATTCACGTCAATTCGCTACTATCGCTGCTTCATTATCTTGAAGCTTCCTCAACACTTCAAGCAGAATGACGTTCAAAGTTATCCATACGCCGCCGAAAACATAACCTGCCGCGACATCGCTTGGAAACTGCACATTGTAATAAATACGGCTAATCCCGACCAGCAGGCACACGAGAATAACAAATAGAACAACAAAAATCCGGATCAAGCTCTGACTGTAGTGTCTGAGCAACAGAAAGGCCGAGAATCCGCATACCGAAATCGAAGTAAGGGTTTCTTCACTCGGAAATGTATTGATGAGCTGGATTCCGGCTACCACCGGCCCAGGACGGTGAAATAGCATTCGCAATCCGTCATCAAGCACCTCCCCGCCGAGTACGACCCAGAGAAGAAATGAAAACTCCAAGCCTTTGTTCCTGCCTCTAAACATAATCCAAATCGATGTAATTACGATTAGCGGCCCGTAAAGGTAAATGGTTCCCAGCTTCGCGAAGAGTTGCATTTGATCCTGCCACTCAGAACCGAATACCGTGAGGATTATATAAGAGGTCACATCATCGAATTGGCTGAATTCATGTGCAAGAAAATCCTGAATCATTCCCAG
>NZ_FOCJ01000004.1 GCF_900110075.1 Paenibacillus sp. OV219 | reverse complement strand
CTGAAAGACGATCAGGTTGATAGGTTCGAGGTGGAAGCGCGGCAACGTGTGCAGCTGACGAATACTAATCGGTCGAGGGCTTATCCTAAATAAGTTAAAATCAGCTAAAGCAAGAAACCTTCGCAAAGGTTCGTATCTAGTTTTCAAGGCGTAATGAAAAACCTTCAGAAACCACTTAATGTGGAATCTGGAGGTTTTTTTGTTTACGTTTAGTTTATTGAGTAGGACTGTCGTAATTAATGCCAACAATATGGGATAGGGAGATAACCATCAGTCTGTTGTTTTTTAGCTTGAAATGAAGATACGCGTCTTCCGTGTTGTAATATGCAATAATTGTTCCTTTCATACTGACAGCTGGGCTATAGTTACCATATCGATAGTATATCTCGCAATTCTTATCCTGTTCTATTATGAAAGGATTCATTAGTTCCACCTACCCTCAACCGAGAATGGCCAAATGAAATAGTTTATGCAGCGCAAATGATTTTATGTCAATGAAGTGAGGGTTATGAAAATTTGAGGAGTATGCATCTGCAAGCAAAGTGGATAAGGGGTGAGGCTATGGTGGGAAAGTGAAAATGGATTTTTGGCGCAGGTTCAATAGCTTAGGATGCTTTAATTATTTAGTTCATTATTAAACGAATAGGCACTGTCGTATTCAATGTCATTCTTTTTGTTTTCCAACACGATTTATACAAATCGATAAAATGATGAATAAGCGTAAATACCGATTATAGCTTTTCGAGCGGGCATCTTCTAAGGTGAAGGTGAACTTTCTCTTAAGGAGTGATGAGGCGGTGCAAACCGAAATCAATGTGGGGCGCCTCTATCAAGGTCCCTTTCAAATCGAGCAGGACAACGGTTGGTACACAATCTACATGACGACGCCATCGCAGGAACCTGTCCGCAATCCGGGTATGGGACTGATCGCGTACGCTTGGGAAGAGAACGGCCCATCGCTGAAAGCAAGGCAGGGCGAGGAGACACTGGAGGAGCATGTGGAAAAGCTCGCCTCGCTTCCTTTCGTCGATGTCCTCTATATTCGCTGCGATTGGCGGGATGTGCAAACGCAGTCAGGCGAGCTGAACCTGCATCCGATCTGGGACATTACGCTGAATGCGGCTAAGCGTTATGGTCTGCGGGTGGCTTTCCGTATCCAGCTGTCGAGCCCGAATATTCAGCCGGACCGGCTTGCAATGCCCGACTACCTGCTTGATGAGGTGCCGCTTGTCAATATCGGCCGGTTCAATAATCAAGACTTCGATTACTTCGAGCCTCGGTATGACCATCCTGCGTTTCAAGCTGCGTTTGACGACTTGAATGAGTTGCTGGCCGCTCGCTTCGATGGCGACCCGCTCATCGAATTCGTTGATCTGATGATGTACGGCTTCTGGGGAGAGGGACATACGAATGATCTGCCGAACCCGTTCCCGAACTATGCGATTGCCGAGCATACGTTCATGGCGATGACAAGACAGCAGATCGAGCGCTGGAAGCATACACCGCTTGCGGTCAATACGCAGCCGGATATTAGCCGAACAGGCAATCGCACGGTGAGAGAATACGCGATGAACGAAGGCTGCTGGGTGCGGACGGACAGCATCATCCTCGATGAGCCGGAACAGATCGAAGTGATTGCGAACAGGGCGCCGCATACGGCTGCCATAATCGAGGATGGCTATTACCGTCATTTCCGGCTGGAGAAGCTGAGCTTTGACAGCGCGAATGTTGATGTTATCGCGAATTCGATGCTGCACGCGCTCGATATTAGCGGAAACTACTGGGGCCTATGGACAGAAGCCGAGGCGATTGCAGCGTACAATGAGCGCTATCCTGAAGGCATTCATACGCTTCAGCGGCGGCTTGGCTACAGGCTGCGCCCGGCTTGGATCTGGCAACGGAAGCGGCACGGAACTGATGAGCTTGTGTTCGCGATGATCAATGACGGTTCGGCTGGCGTCCCTGGCACACTGTGGCTGGAAGCAACAGGACGAGAGGGCGCGAAGCTGCGTGGCAAGCTCGCTCCCGGCTGTCCGATCCCGGGCAAAGTGAGCCTCGTTTCGATGACGCTGCCGCCAGATTGGCGGGGACAGGCGATTCAGCTTGCGATACAGCTGGAAATAAGGCCAGGCGTGATGAAGCCGCTGAACTGGGCTTGCGCGCAAGCAATTCATGATGACGGCACGCTGACGATACAGCTGAAGGCGCATGAGGATCAGGATTGGCGGTGCGGCGTCTGATGAGCGGGAGCGAATACAGAAACAGAATTAGAGTTGGCGTCATCGGCTGCGGCTGGCATTCAAGGGCAGCACATGGCCCTAGCTTGAAGCAATATAAAGCAGTGCACCCGGAGCTTCAGCTCGCAGCCTGCTGTGACGTTGACGAAGAAGCGGTAGAGTCCTACCGCGCTGACTTTGGCTTCGAACGCGCCTACACCAGCTTGGAAGCGATGCTCGCGCAGGAGCAGCTGGATGCTGTCTGGGTCCTCGTTCCCGAGCAGCTGACAACAGTTGTTTCGCTCAAGGTCATGGACGCGGGCACAGCATTGCTGCTTGAGAAACCGCCAGGCGTAAATACGGCGGAGGTCATTCAGCTGTACGAACATGCGAAGCTGAAAGGCATCAAGCATCGGGTGGCGTTCAATCGGAGGTATGTCCCGCTCGTACGCAAGCTGATGGATAAGCTCCAAGAGCAGGCTGCTCAGGGGAAGTCTATCTACAGCCTGACATATGACATGATCCGCGTGAAGCGAACGGATCCAGACTTCTCTACGACAGCGATTCACGCGATTGATGCAGCGAGATGGATTGCGGGTGCAGATTACGAGAGCCTGCGCTTCCGCTACGATGATCTGTCCGCGATAAGCGAAGGGCTCATGAACATTGCAGCAGAAGGCACATTCCGCAGCGGTATCCGGGTACAACTCAATTGCTATCCCCATTCAGGGATCGCGCGGGAGCTGGTAACGGTGCGAGGAGAGGGCTTCACCTACGAGCTGCATATGCCGCTCATGGAGAACGCCGGCAGCTTCACAGGACTGATCTGCTCGGAGCGAGGACGAATCGAGACGATCGCAGCAGCAGAAGATTGGCAGCATGCGTTCGGTTTCTACGATGAGAATGCATCGTTCCTGGACATTCTTAGCGCTGGAGGAACCGATTTGCTCGGGCTCGAGGAGGATCTCCGCTCATCCGTCCAATCGGTCGAGATTATGGAGGCAATTCGCGGACGCGCTGAAGCTTATTACGGCTAGCAACTAATAATCGCAGAAGAAGAGCCGCATGATCCGCCGGTTGTGCCAGGGACGCGCGGCTCTTCTCTAGCTTTCCATAATAAATTGCTGCTTGCGAAATTCACTCGGCGTAACGCCGCTAATCTTTTTGAACATCCGATTGAACGAATTTATATTCTGGTAGCCGACCTGCAAGGCGACGTCTTGAATGCGCAAATCTGCTGCCCGCAGGAGCGACTTGGCAAGCTCGATCCGGTAGTTGTTGATATAGTCGATAAAGTTCGTGCCAGTCTTCATTTTGAAGTAGGTCGACAAGTAACTGGCTGAGATGCCGAGCTTGTCTGAAAGAATATCAAGCGTAATGTCGTGCTGATAATGCTGCTCTGTATAGCTCATTACGAAAGCGATAATATTGTCCTTCTCCGCCTTCTTCTCGTGAATGCGGGCGATCACATAGGTCAGCAGCGAGGCTAAGTACGATTGCAGCTCTTCTACTGTGCAGCAGCACCTAAGCTTGCCGAGGGAAGTGAAGAATCCCTTATAGCCTTGCATATCAAGCTGCAGGGAGGAAACTGTCTTCGCTGCCAATTGAATGATACTCTCAGCAAAATCATAGCATTGGTTCGCTGTCGCCCCCTTCTTATCCAGCACCCCAAGCACTTTAGTGATGAGGCGAAGAACTCCTTCCTCGTTGCCTGCCGCTAGATTCGCTTGCAGCTCCTGTTCCTGAAGCCCACTCATTACAGCCTGATAATCCGGCGGAGCATCACTAGCCGTCAAAATTTGAGTGGAATTCCCGAGCTTGCGGTACTCCATAATCGACTGCACTTGCTCATAGGCGCGAGTTAAGTCAGAGGAGCTTCGGTATAAGCTTCCAACCCCGATCGTCATAGACCAATAGCGCTGGTCGAGGTCGAAGATCGCCTTTAAGCTGGTGAGGAACGAGGGTAACTCTTCTTGCAATTCACCGCCGATGACGAGCGACAGGATGAGGTCATGCTCAAGCTGTACAGTCTGCGTCTCTGCGTGCTCCTTCAGGTGAGTGTCCAAATACTCCCGGACGAAGAGGGAAGCCTTGCCCTCATCGGCATCAATCTCCTGGAAGAAGCGCGGTGTGAATTGCAACCGGAATAGCAGTAACCGGTATGGACCCTGAATATTAAAGTCGTAAAATTCCTGATCCTTTACGTTGATGTTCTTGAGTTTGTTCAGGAAGGAGTAATAGCGAAGCAGCGAGTTTTTACGAGCATCGGCGTGATCTATTGTATTGCTTGTCTCCACGAGATGACGGACTTGGTCGTGAATATATTTGAATTCATGAATGCTGCTCTCTGCATGGGACGTCGCATTCAGCTGCTGAATGGATTGCATAATGCTTTTGACCGGATTATGGAACCGTTTGGTGAAGAACCAGGCGGCACAGACGCTGACCGCGGCGAACAGGAGGAGCAGAGAGAGTAGAATCGTGTTAAATCGACTAATCTGCGCAGAGATCTGATTGTCCGGGACGATCTTCATATATTGGATGCCGGTTACAGAGCCTTTCTTGCTGAAATAATAGATGCCGTCCTTCTTAACATGACTGGTAGCGATTGCTGAGGGCGTAAATGGCAACGATTGCATTTTATCGCTCACGTTATCCGCTGAGAGCTGCAAGCCACTTTTATCGAACATAAGGAACGGATCTTCGGGAGAATCTTGAAACTCCTTCAGCATGAGGTTCACATCAAGCATGACGATGACTTGATAATCCGGGAAGAATGCATTGCGGATGACAACTGGCATATATCGGCCTTTGACGGATATCCCGCTGACTGTCTTCTCACTGAAGTCGGAGGTTGGCAAAATGCTGAGGCCGCCGCTGCCGCTGAATTGCTTCTCCCAAGAGGCTGGCGTGTACGTATTGCTCATATAGTATTTGGAGAATAGCTCGTCCGCTCGAACCCCTCGATCACCGGAAATAACAAAATTGCTCTTCTTGAGATAGATGAAAATGTTCTGTACCGCAATCTCTTTATGGCTGAGATAGCTGTTAATGGTTCGCATTAGGGCGCGTGCATTCAAATAATCAATGGTGGGGCGGTTCAGCGTCTCCAGCTTCTCATCGAGCAGCAGATCCAGACCGATATTGCGGATTTGGTTGAAATGATTCTCGTATTTGTCGATTGTCTTGTTCATGCTTAATGTATTGTATTTGATTACTTCGTCGGTCGCGTGGTTGGTAATAAAGGTGAAAGAGAAGAAAAAGAAGGCGATGAGTGGCACGAGAATGGCTAGAAAGCTAAGCAGCAGCTGCAGAAACAGGGAGTTGGAGGCTCGCCTGAGGCGCTCAGTTTTGGCCATTGTTTTCCTCCGTTTCATCTGGAATATATGAGGTGAATCAATCGTAGCACCAGGCTACCATTTTAGCAAGATAGAAGAAATTTATATATAAAAAGGCTTTTTTATCAATTGTTGCTAGTTTACGAGAGATGTCTATACGATAATAGAGTCAAACGCCAGCAGCTGCGAAAGGAGATTATGCCACCATGATGAGATGGGTTTCATATCTGCTTGCTGCCTCCATGCTCGCTTCCGTTGCAGCTTGCAGCGGCAATAATGTAACTAATTTTCCAGATGCTAGTCATACAAACATTAGCGAAGATGAATCCACTGCTTCTGATGGGGTGCCGCGAATCTCCTATATGGACGGCATGTGGGATGCCCAGATTCCTGCGCCGGAAGGTGCTGCTGTGCAGGCGATTGATTCGAAATTCGGCATTGATTTCAAGCCGCAGTTCTACTATATGCAGGAATATCCAGACAAGCTCGCGGTGACGATGGCAAGCGGGGAGCTGCCGGATATGATTGGTTTAGAAAATCCAGACAGTCGCTTCGTTAAATGGGCGAGGCAGGGAGCTTTTCTCAAGCTGAATGATCTGATTGCGCATTACCCCACATTGTCCAAAATCCCTCAAAGCGCATGGAGCTCGGTCTCCGTTGATGGGAGCATCTATGCCATTCCGCGCTGGTTCACGAAGAAGTACGGCAAGCGCCCGGTTATTCGCAAGGATTGGCTGGACAACCTGGGTCTCAAGATGCCGGCCAACTATAAAGAGCTTCTGGATGTGCTTATTGCCTTCACCAAAGATGATCCCGACCGGAACGGCAAGGCGGATACGATTGGCCTTGGCATGTCCTCGGCCGGGACGGGTCTCTTGTATGGGGCGGCTATGGGCGTAGGGTACGATTCGTCCGCATGGTATTACCGTAACAGCGCAGGCCAGCTTATTCCGGGCACTATTGCAGCAAGCAATAAGGAGCAGGTGCAGTTTCTGGCACAGCTGTACAAGGCCGGAGGGATAGCGAAGGACTGGGCGGTTTCGAAGATGAGCGATGTCCGCGATGCGTTCTTCACTGGTCAGATAGGCATGTACTTCGAGCAGCCCTATGATTTCAACGAGAAACGGTTCGCAGGATTAAGAACGCTTCAGCCTTCCGCTGAGCTTGCTGTTATACCACCATTCATGCAGGATGACGGGCAGAGCGGTTATCTCTCCAGCGGCAAAGGCATCTACCAAATGATTACGCTGAATGCGGCGCTTTCACAGAATCAGAAGAAAGCCGACCTCATTCTTGGCATGCTGGATTATATGAGCACCTGGATTCCTTGGGAGAATCGGGGGCCGAGCAATGCGGACTTCGATTGGCAGTACGGCGGCGTTGGCAAAGGTTATGAGATGAAGGACGGTATTGCGGTCGAGAAGGCTGATGCGCAGAATTCGCGCCCCAAAAACTATTTGATCGGCCGATACTGGGCGCCAAACGATGAAGTGCTGCAGCCGCAGAACGCGGTTACCGATCCGCTGGCGAAGCAGTTTGTAGCCAATGCTGTGGGGACGCTGGAGCATGTGAAAATGTATAAAAATCCGGTGGATGAGATAGAATCGCCACTGCGAAACGAGAAGGAGTCGGAGCTTGAGGAAGCTTTCACTGATCATGTGACGCGGATGATTATCGGCGAGGAGTCGATTACGAATTGGGACGCCGCTGTTGATGAGTATTTGCAAGACGGCGGGCAGGCGATCATTGACGAGGTCAATGCGCTGCTGAAGAAGAACGGGATTGAGCCGGGCTGGGAATAGGGTCATAACCGCAAAAGGGAGCAAGAGTGGTAAGGGGAATTCGCGCAGGTAGACAGTTATAAATGATTAGGTTGAGCCCGGTGGTGCATCTATCGCCACGAGCTCGACCTTTTTTATTGGTCGATTTTCTCATTGCTTCATCATTTTTCACCTGAGGCAACAAATCGTCGAGGAAGTCAAAGAACTGCCGATGTTCAGCGGGAGATTGTTCTTCTAAGCTAGGATGGAGGCGGCTAGCCTTGTGTAAGGAGGATGGGGACGATGGGGCAGATTGATGTAAAAGAGTTGTATGAATGGTGCAAAGTGCCGGCATCCGAGCTGAGCGCTCACCCGAAGAAGCGGATTCCGCTGCGGATCGTGAACGATTCTGCTGCGATGGGAATGCTCATGGCCAGAGATTTCGCCGATGATATCAAGCGAGCGAATGAGGAAGATCGGCCGTTTCGCGCGATTGTGCCCTGCGGACCGAAGGCGTGGTATGAGCCTTTCGTCCGCATCGTGAATAAGGAGCGGATTTCCCTTGCTCGCATGACCGTGTTTCATATGGATGAGTGTCTCGACTGGCAAGGCAGGGAGCTTCATCCGGGTGATCCCTACAACTTCAGAGCTTTTATGGAAAAGCATTTCTATGGGGGCATTGATTCGGAACTAGCGGTTCCTGAGGAACAGAGGTATTTTCCGTTGCCATCGGCTATTGAGACGATCAAGGGCAAGATTGCCGCAGCTCCGATTGATCTGACGCTTGGCGGCTGGGGACAGGACGGACACCTCGCTTACAATCAGGCGCGCAGGAATCACTACAGCGCTATTACGGTAGAGCAGCTACGCAGCTCGGAGATCCGTGTACAGGATAACAATGCCGATACGATCATTGCGCTTGCGCAGCGTACATACGGAGGTGCGTATCAGTTCGTGCCGCCGATGTCGATTACGCTTGGGATGAAGGAATGCCTGTCGGCACGCAAGGTGCGAATATACAGCGATACCGGCGCATGGAAGCAGACCGCGCTGCGAGTGGCGCTATTTGCGGAGGAAACGGCGGAGTATCCGATGACGCTGCTGCAATCGCATCCCGACGTCCTCATTACGGCAACGGTGGAGACAGCAACGCATCCGATATCCGAGCATCCGGAGTGGGCGTTCAATGGGGTGAATGGATGAAAAAAATGAGCATGAATGCGAGTGCGAATGTGCTAAGTCATGCGACTGGAGCTGGTTACCGGTACACGAGGCTGATTGGAACAGGCGGGATTGGCTCCGGCATGCTGTTTCAGCTAAAGGATGAGCATACGCTCGGCAGAAATGAGAGCAGGCTAGGTGTACTGACGGATAGCCGGGATTTCTGCAAGCTGCATATTATTTGCCATTATCCGGCTGTGCTGCTTGGGGGTGGCGGCTTCGCGGTGTATCCAATCGGCAAGGTTGGCAAAGACGCCGAAGGCTTCGCGCTGCTCGCACAGCTGGAGGATACCGGCATGTCCATTGCTCACGTGAATATAGCGGAAGCTGCGCGGACGTTGTTCAGCGTGTGCTTCCAATATCCCGATCTGTCCGGCGGTAACATCACGACGTCGAACAGCGCGAGCGGGTTGGTATCGGCGCTTGATATCGGGCACGCCTTGCAGGAGCTGCCGCCAGGAGAAGGCGAGCTGGTGCTGGCAGCGCCGGAAGTGCCGATTGAAGCGCGTATTGCGCTTCTTGCCGCAGGCCGCGCGAGGGGCAGCTTCACTGTTGCCTCGGTGCTTGCTGCCGAGGCGGAAGCATTCGGCCGGCTTGGCGGCTACGGGCTGACCGACCTACTTGCGGTCAACCGGGAAGAGGCGCACCGCATCGCCGGATTGGAAGAAGCCTGCGAGGACGGCGGCACAATTGCCAAGCGCTGCTACAACGTCTTGAAGACTGAGCAGCCGACGATTCGACTCATCATGACGGACGGCGAGGATGGTTGTTACAGCTGCGAAGGTGATCGCATCATTCATACACCTTCGCTGCAGGTTGCTGCCGTTAGCAGCGCTGGTGCGGGAGATGCTTTGCTTGGCGGCGTTATTAGTGGTTTGTGCTGTGGGCTTCCGTTTATGAAGGACCACTCCGCTGACGCTATCTTCGGCGAGACGCCGCTATCGAGTGCAGTGGAGCTTGGCGTGCTGCTTGCCGCGCTCTCTGTCACTTCGCCGCATTCGATTCATCCGAATGCAGATGTGAGGCTGCTCAGAAGCATCGCAAGCGAGAACGACCTCGCGCTGGGCGACGCATTTCGCCGCATGCTGCAATTGGAGGAGGAGAGCGAAGATGGCGTATAAATTACGGCTCGTACAGCGGTTTCATGCCGCCAGTCGGGCAGAATTTCTGGAGCTGGAGCAGCGGTTCGCAATGCTGGAGCGGGAGATATTCGCATTCCCGAAGGGTAGACGGTACATGCCTTACAGCGGCAGGGAAGCGATGAACACACTGATCTGGGAATGCGAGTTCGACTCGCTCGATGCGGCGCAGCAGGCTGTCGCTTTCCTCGAACAGGATGCGAGGCATGAGGAGCTGGCTCGCTTGCAGCTGCCGTATTTTCAAGATTCGTACACGGAAATTTATAAGCTGCTGGAGGAATCGTAAATGATGAGTATCCGGCCATTACCAATTGAAGCGGTCATTCCCGAGCGAAATATCATTGTGATCTCCCCGCACTATGATGATTTCCTGTTCTTTCTAGGCGGCTATGTCCTAGAGCTTGCGGAGCAGGGGCTGCTGCATACGAAGAGCTTCCGCATCGTGAACGTCTTCTCACGAAGCAACTATTTGGCGCATACGGGCAGTGGAAACTTTGACTCGAGTCTGGATCGGCAGAAGCTCGCTACGGGTAAACGGCTGCTGGAGGATCTCGGCTGCATCGACGAGCTGCTCGGTTCCTACAATTACGGTTATGAGCTGCTTGGCGAGAATGAATGCTTCACACGGGGCAAGCAGCTGGCAGACAGCGAGATGGAATTTCCGCATGGCATGTATGCGGATTTCACCGAGCAGGATCATGAGATCTTCGCTCGGATGATTACCCGGACGAAGGAGTGGGCAACGCTCTCCGATACGGCACTTGTGTTTCCGGTAGCCTTCAAGGAGCATATCGACCATTTCATCGTGCGCGAGGCAGCGGTTGCGGTTGCCAAGGAGCTTGGCGGCGAGGCGCGGTCGACGATTTATTTTCAAGAGGATAAGCCATATGGAGGCATTGCGACGGAAGAGGAAATGGCGCGGATCGAGGCATGGGTCGGCAGCCATCCGCTAGAACGGCGCATCTATCGCCATCACCCGGAGGCAGTTGTTCAGCTGGCGTTCAAGCATTATGTCAGCCAAGTGGACGATGTGTATCGTGTCGGCGTAATGAACAGGGCGAACGCGCTGCGCAGCCAATATGGTACGGAATTCCCATGCGATCAGTTGTACCGCTACCGCTGCGGAAATTGAGGGAGGCGTGATAAGGATGAAATACCAATACGACATCAGGTATGACATAAGTAGTGGCGAAGCTTGTCCTGACCGATTGCAGCCGTTCGCAGGCGGCGGAAGCAAGCTGAAGCTATTCTTCGTGCCAAGCGTCAAGTATGGGCGTGAGAGCGTGGAGTTCATCCGCCGCACGGGCGTCCAGTATGAGACGGTGACAATTGATCGGGCATGGGACCTTAACAAATGGGGATTTGGCGACTTCTATGACATCCGCGCGTCGGTGGACGACCAGCATATCATGTACGACAACTTGGAAAAAGCCATGACGAGCGAGGAGCATTACGATGTACTCGTTATTCCAGGTGTGAACGGCTGGGCACATTTCACGGCTGCGACGAGAGCCGCTATAGTGCGCAGAGTGGAGAACGGCGCGGGACTTGTGCTCATTCGCCCCTTCCACGGGCAGGACAAACCGAAGTCGCCAGAGCTTGAAGCGTTGTCGCCGCTGGTCAATCAGTTCGAGGAAGGGTTCGCCGTCGACAACAATGCAGGCGAAGGTTATCCGAAGGTGCGATTCGACCTGCTGCGCTCGGATAAGTGGGAGGCAGCGAAGCCCCACTATGTGACTAGAGGTATCCCACTTGAGCTGTTGCCTTGCGAAGAGCTGGCTTATTATCCTTATCAGGCAGCTGAAGGGGCAGAGGTGCTGATCGCAACGCCGACTGGTGAGCCGATTGCCGCCGCTCGCGATTATGGACGCGGCAGAGTTGTCGCTTTCGGCTATTATCCGCGCGATATACTGCCGCAGCATAAGGACTTCACTGGCAAAGAGTCGACGTTCGACGCTGTTATTGATCGGTGGCAAGGCGTGCGGAGTGGCTGCACGTTTGCATTTCTGGAATCGTTCTATGAGCTTGTGTTTCGCAGCGTGACTTGGGCTGCGCGGCGCGAGCCTGATTGTGTGCTGGAGCAGCCGGAGCAAACGGAGAAGGGCTGGCATATTCGCACGTCGGGAGCCGTATCATCGGATGAGATTCGTTATACGATCAAGAACGGCTATGACGACGTAGTGGATGCGGGCATTTGCGGAAGCAGCGGCTTGCTTGAGCTGACCGCTGCGAAGCCTGGGCTGGCAGCAGGCGGAGATTTCCGCGTCGAGCTGAACGTCTATGCGGAGGGGGAGTTGCAGGACTTCGCTACATACGGCTTCTCGTTACCGCTATTCGCAAGCATCAGCGAAGCGACGGTCAGTCATCAAACGGCGGCATGTGGTGAACTCGTCGAATCGAGCTTTCAATTGCAAGGCGGACCCGGCTACCTGTCGGTACAGGTGATCGACGATTACGGCCAGGTGTTGCAGCAGTCGGAGCATGAATTCAGAGGCGACGGCGGTGGCGGGGCCGGGGCCGGGGCCGAGGCCGAGGGCGAAGCAGTGCATGTGGATGCTGCCCCATATCAGGTAGCATCCTCCAAATCGATGCACATCACCGTTCACGCCGATGTGTATGTCGGCGGAAATCGCATCCAGCGATGGAGCTCCGCTCCAATTGTCGTGACGCCTGAGCAGCGCTGTATTCATGATTTCGAAGTATTCACCGCCCCGCAAAACCGCGGGCATGGTGATTTTCTCCATCTGATAGGCGAGCGTTTCCGCGAGCTTGGCATTACGGGGCTCTATCCCGGCAGCGCAAAGACGCTGACGATGTCGGGAGCAGAAGGCCTCGGCATCTACTGGTACCACAGAGCGCCATACGTGGAGCGCAAAGAAAATTACTATCGGACGAAGGACAAACAATACCTTGTACGAGTACCTTGCTTGAATGACCCCGAGTTCTGGGAGGGGATGGAGCGCAAGATTACGAGCAAGGTGTCGGCATTTAAGCATTTTGGCCCGATCGCGTATTTCGCCAATGACGAAGGCTCGCTAACCTGCTACACCGACGAGCTGGATCTATGTTTCTGCCCGCACTGCATGAGGGAAATGCGAGAATGGCTGAAACGGGAGTATGGTGGTGCCAGCGGTATCGCGGCACTGAACCATTCTTGGGGCACCTCTTTCACGCGATGGGAAGACGTAATGCCGTACACGCGGGAGGAAGCTAAGGCAAAAGCAAGCTTTGCGCCATGGGCGGACCACCGCCGATTCATGGAGCATACCTTCGTGGAAGCGTACCGCCGCATCGCGAATATCGTCCGAAGCGTGGACGAGGACGGCGTCATTCGGATGTCTGGCTGCCAGGCGTCGACGGCTTACTCCGGATATGATTATTACCGGCTTCATCAGCATGTCGGCTACTTTGAAGCCTACGGGGTCGGCAATCAGTACGAGTTCCATCGCTCTTTTGCAAAGCCGGGAACGATCATCGGCGGCTGGTTCGGCTACGGCGTTGATGGCGTGACTGCGAGCCACAGTGTCTGGCATGCGCTCTATCATGGGCTTACGCTGTGCAACCTATTCTGGGAGTACAGCCTGATTAATCCTGATTATACATTTAGCGCAAGTGCGCGGGATTTCAGCATGCCTTTCAAGGAAATCCGTGAAGAGGGCATTGGCAAGCTGCTGCTGCACGCCTCGCAGCGCGACCATTGCGGCATTGCCGTCCATTATTCTATGGCATCCGTTCGTGGAACAACAATTGTATCGGATAAATCACGGTTCGAGAAGAACCGCCAAGGCTGGATTCATCTGCTGGAGGATTGCGGTTACCAATACGTGTTTCTCGCTTCGCAGCAGATCGAAGCGGGCGAGCTACTGGAGCGGGGCTTCAAGCTGCTGGTGCTACCTTACTCTATTGCCCTCAGCGCGGAAGAAACGGAAGCCATTATGAGGTTTGTCCAAGAAGGCGGCGTCATCATTGGTGACTTCCAAACCGGCCTGATGGACCGGCATTGCGCCTTGCTCATGCAAGGACAGCTCGATCCGCTGTTCGGCATTGAGCGACTATCGCTGGAAGCGGAGCCGTTCTATATCAACAATGAGTTCGTGCCGAACGCGGACTTTCCGTTTTTCTTGCTGAACGATGAGATTCAAGGCGTAAGGTTCGCCGAAATCGGTATCCGTTCCGCGGACGGTCATCCTGCGTTTCGCGATGACTTCATGCGGAAGGTCAGCGCTGTTCATGTTCGAACAGTAGGCGCAGGCAAGGCGATATATTTGAACATCGCGATGACTGACTACGCGGAGCTGCGTGACAAAGGTGCGGATGGTGACTCCATACGCGCACTGCTGCGTGAGCTCATCGGCTTGTCGGCTGCGGGAAAGCCGGCCGAGCTGCTGCAAGCTGACGGCGCACCGGCACACGCCGGGTATGAGAGCTTCTATTACCGCAGCGAGAACGCCGCGTACGTTGCAGTCATTCGAGGCGTGTCCGGCAAGCGGACGCTTGGTCATGACGGCCTAGCCGTCGGCGCAGGGAAGAAGCAGTATGGAGATTCGGAGCAGCTGCGATTCGCCTTCACGAAGCAGGCGCATGTGTACGATATTCGCGAACAGCGCTACGTAGGGCTGACCGATACGGCGGAATTCGAGCTCGCCGAAGGGGATACGAAGCTATTCGCGCTGCTGCCTTGCCGCGTTAACGGCATCAGCCTGTCGTCCCCGAGTCTGGAATGGAAGCTCGGGGAAAAGGCGTCGGTCAGCATCGACTTGCTGACCGACGAGCCGCAGCATCATTTTGCAAGCGTGATCTGCTTCCAGCTGACGGACCCAGGCGGCAAGCGGCAGTGGCTGTATGACGAGAATCTCACGCTAACAGGCAATCGGGCGACCCATGAACTCATCATTCCATTCAATGAGCGGATAGGGAAGTGGACCATTACAGCAAAAGATGCAGCGACGGGAATCTCTGCCCGGCTCGAAGTAATAATCGCATAATCAACTCAACTCACTCACTCGGAAACAGGAGGAATGCGTCAATGGACGATTTTTTAACGGCACATGCGGCTTGGCAGCAGACAGGAAGCTGGCTGACGAAGGATACGGCACTTCATTGCGATATTTCATTCATTAGAGACATCCTGGTAGAGGCTGCTGTAGCTCAGTCTCCCGAAGGCGAAACGGCTTACAGGGAAGTTGCATTCCGCCTCGGCGTGCCGGATGCGGTCCGCCAGCTTATCCGCGAGCAGCTTGGGTGCGAGTATACAGAGCAAGAAGAATCGTATGTCATCCATGTGGACGGTGACGCGATTACGGTTTATGCCGAGCAGGAGAGAGGTTTCATGTACGGGGCTGTGACACTCACGAAGCAGGCCGATCGCAGACATGGCTTCGTGCCGTCAGGCTTGCTCTATAATGAGCCGACCGTTCCAGTAAGGGGCTTGAAGGTTTACTTGCCGACAGAGGAAGACATTCCTTACTTCAAGCGTTTCGTCGATATGCTGGTCTACTTCAAATACAATACAATCGTCATCGAAGTCGGCGGCGCGATGGAATATAAGAAGCATCCCGAGATAAACGAGGGCTGGGTGCGTTACTGCGAGGAGATGTACGAATACAGCGGCAAGACGATCGTCATCCAAGAGCAAACCTTCAACTGGTACAAAAATTCTATCCATGCCGAGAACGGCGGCGGTCGCTATCTCTCGCAGCAGCAGGTTCGGGAGCTGGTGGAGTACTGCAAGCAGCGCTATCTGGACGTCATTCCAGAGGTGCCAAGCCACAGCCATTGCGATTACTTGCTCATCAACCATCCTGAAATTAGGGAGCGCCACAACGACCCGTACCCGGATACGTATTGCCCGTCCGACGAGCGTTCCTATGAGCTGCTGTTTGATGTGTTCGATGAAGTGCTTGATGTTTTCAAGCCTCGCACGGTCCATATCGGACATGATGAGCTGTACTCCATTGGGCTATGCGACAAGTGCAAAGGCAAGCCAGCGGAGCAGCTGTACGCCGATGATATTAACCGCATTTATGCCTACTTGCAAGAGCGCGGCGTGCAAACGATGCTCTGGAGCGAGAAGCTCCTGAACGCGATCACGGCGGACGGCAAAACATACGGCGGTGCACAGCGGCGCATGGTCGACTATTATACAGGAGCTGATTTTGGCGAGACGATCCCGGCAACGTACAAAGCAATCGATCTTGTGCCGCGGGATATGCTGATGATGCACTGGTATTGGGGCGTGGAACGGCATTTTGAACAGCAGTATTTCGAGCGAGGCATGCCGGTTGTCTATGGCAATTTCGACGGACCTTCCTTCGCCGATTGGAGCACGCGACTTCGCCAAAAGCCGCTCGGGGGCATCATCTCGAACTGGAGCGCTCTCAAAGAAGCGAACCTGCAGCGCAATGGCGTGCTTTTCTCCATGGCATACTCGTCTTATCTGTTCTGGCGGGATAACTATGATGACACGATGCATGAAGAGACGGCGAGTCTCGCTTTCGAAGAGCTTTACCGATACCGCTATAGGGAAGCGCTGCGCCAAGCTGGATCCTCTCCCGGGACTGCTTATATCGAGGTCGTACACACAACCGATCATATTCGCGAATACCACCAGTTCATTGATGGCATCTACCTGGATAATCGGGAATACCGAATCGGTGAATATGTGCTGGAGTACGAGGACGGCTCGAAGGCTAGTGTACCGATCACATATGGCTTCAACATTTCGAACAAAGACCGGTTCTGGAACCGGAAGCTGACCCGAGGAACCATCTATACGGCAGCGCAGTATGAGATAGATGCCATCTTGAACGAAGCTGCGTTCACGTCTCTGCCGATGCAGCTCGGGGATGAAACCTGCTACAAGTGGCTGATTGAGAACCCGCATCCAGAGCGGACGGTAGCCGCAATCAGGCTGCTTGTCGATCAACCGGTCGGCGGCAACATTTGGGTCAAAGAGATGAAGCTTGTTCCCGACCGTGCAGCCTTGGCGAACGCGGAGCCGAAGGAGCAGATTCGCATTATGGGAGAGGCGAATTTGGCATCGAATTAGTCTGTTTGTTAGAAAGCATGAAAACTGTGAGAGACATAAAAAACCGACGATTGGTTTCTCGTCGGTTTTTTTCTATAGTGGGGTCAATCTCGATCGGCTGGAGGTGATTCGTTAGGAGGCTTGCATCACGATGTGCGCACCGCTAAAGGGGCGGATATTGCCATGGTGGCGAAGAAAAAGCTAACTGAAGGAGGATGAAAAATGCGTAGACAAACGATTTATGTAGTATTGGCGATGCTGCCTGTACTGGGATTAATCAGCTTCACGCCAAGCGCGAGCAAAGCGTATGCAGCAACGCTCTACGAGGTCGGACCTGGCAAGGCATACACCAATATCGGCGATGTACCGTGGGAATCGCTGAACGCGGGCGACCAAGTAAAGATTTATTGGCGCTCCACGCCGTACAAGGAGAAGATCGTCATCTCCCGCGCGGGAACTTCGACAGCACCGATTACGGTCACAGGCGTACCGAACGCGAGCGGCGTAAGGCCGGTCATCGACGGCAACGGGGCAACGACCCGTGCTGCGCTGGACTTCTGGAACGACAACCGTTCCGTCATTAAGATTGGCGGGGCACGCTTCGCGGGCAGTGCTTCAGATCCGTCCACAGGTAATTTGCCGAAGTACATCACGATTGAGAACTTGGAAATTCGTGGCGCGAAGCTGGGTTACTCCTACACGAACAATGCAGGCACAACGGTAAGCTATGTGAAGGCGGCTTCCCCAATCTTCGTGGAGTACGGCGAGAACTTGACGTTCCGCAACAATATCATTACTGACGGCGGTAACGGCTTGTTCGTTGCAAGCTCGGATGCCGGCGCTTCGCGAAACATTCTCGTTGAAGGCAACTATATTTACGGTAACGGCAACAGCGGCAGTGTCTATGAGCATAACATCTATACCGCGGCGATTGGCATCACCTTCCAGTACAACAGACTTGGCGACCTGTGCAGCGGCTGCACGGGCAACAACCTCAAGGACCGCTCATCGGGCACGGTTATCCGGTACAACTGGGTTGAAGGCGGCAATCGCCAGCTCGATCTTGTTGAAGGCGATGATACGACGCTAATCAGCAGCGATGCCAATTATCACAAAACGTATGTGTACGGCAATGTCCTCATTAAGCCAAATGATACGCGCAACCCGCAATTTGTCCACTACGGCGGCGACAACGGCACAACCTCCCTCTACCGCAAAGGAACGCTCTACTTGTACAACAATACGTTTATTTCGAACCGTACCGATAACGCGACCATGATGCGGCTGTCGTCGAGCAGCGAGACAGCGGATGTACGTAACAACGTGTTCTATAAGAGCGTCTCAACTTCTTCGCTTCGCATTATCGACCAGACAGGTACGGCGAATCTGTATAACAACTGGATCAACACCGGCTATGTGAACATTGCTGCAGGCTCCGGCGGCACAGTGACCCACTCCGGTACAATTACCGGCACATCACCTGGCTTCACTAACTTCTCTACGCTCGATTTGCGTCCGACAACCGGTTCTGCGCTTATTAACGCCGGTACTTCTCTGGCCGCTGGCGCAAGCTCCTATCCAGTAAACATGGAATATGTGAAGCATCAATCATCCGTCGCTCGCGCAGTTCACAGCACACTAGATATCGGCGCATTCGAGAATTAACGTTACCCAAGGGAGAAGAGCCTCTCTAACGGTTCTTCTCTTATTTTCCGATTCCGGTCATTTTTTTCACAAGTCGAAGAAGAATGAAGGACTGCAAAAGGCTACCGTAGCCGCGAGAATGTCGCAGCTGTACGGTTAGTCTTAGGGCAGTCCTTCGATGAAGGGGAGGTTCGGGCGAAGATGAACCAAGCACTTAGACCGATGAGATCGAAACAAGTCATCCTAATTCTTATTATGCTTACGATGCTGCTCTCGCTGCTTGCGGCAAGTAGTGTACAGCAGGCCAGTGGCGCCGCCGCGCCATTCAAGGTGAAAGCATTGTTCAATGTCGACACGGAGAGCGGTACATACGAAGCGGATGGGGCTCATTCATTCACGTTCGACGTGGACGTGAAGGACGGGTTCCAATCGGTTGATATTCCGGTGTCTCTCTTGAAGACGTTAGATGGCGGCAAGCTGAGCAGCATTGCTCTAGTGCCTGCGGAGGCAGCCATGAACGAGGACGGCGAGATTGTGAACGGCTGGCCGGAATCGAAGGATGCGCTCTATGTGGACAAAATGAGCATCGGCGACATTAAGCTGTTCACGAATGAGGCGGAGCGCCCGTTCCAATTCCTTAATTTTGCAAGAGAGGACGATCTGTACTACACCTACACAATCAACGGGATAATTGCCAAGAAGTGCGGGGTGTCTGATTCCAAATGCATCTCGTACTCTGTGGCTGGCAGTGCAGGTGCATCATGGATGGTCTTCAGCGATCCGATTGATCTGGCCGGCATGGCGGACAAGGACAAGCTGAAGTTCCAGCTCGACCTTAGCAGCGTGAGCTATGACAATTGGGTGCCAGCGACTTCGAAGCAGCAGCCGGGCGTGAATGAAGCGCCGCCTGCTACGGTGGAGATTGGACCGGGCAAGACGTACGAGAACATTAATGATTTTGCCTGGGAAACGTTGAAAGCCGGAGATGTCGTGTACATCTACTATCGCCCTGAGCCTTACCGTGAAAAAATCGGAATATTCGCAGAGGGTACGAAGGAGCAGCCGATTATCATTCACGGCGTACCGGGACCAGGCGGCGAGCTGCCTAAGATTGACGGCAGCGGAGCGGTGACACGCACGCTTAATCCGCTTCCTAACGCAAGCCGTTCGCTTGTACGCATTGGCAAGGACAGCAAGAAGGCGGCGTATGTGACGTTTGAGAATTTTGAAGTGCTGAATGCGCATGCCTCGAAGAAATATGTGAACGCGAGCGGCGCGGAGACCAGTTACGCAGTCAATGCCGCGGGAGTCTGGATCGATAACGGCGACCATGTGACATTGCGTAACAATACGATTCATGCAAACGGAAACGGCATATTCGGGACATCCTCGATGTATGTATGGGAAGGAGCGCTCATCGACTACACCTCGAAGGATTTGCTCATTCAAGGCAATTCCATCTACGGCAACGGCAACGCAGGCCGTATGTTCGAGCATAACAGCTACATTGCCGCGATTGACACGGTGTATGAGAACAATCATTACGGCGATTTGCTCGCTGGCTCGCAGGGCTACGGTCTGAAGGACCGCGGCGCAGGCACCGTCGTCCGGTATAACTGGATTGAAGGCGGACGCAGGCAAATTGCATTGGATGACGCAGAGGATACGCCGCGCATCGTGTTCGATCGGGCGTACAACAGCTCGTTCGTATACGGCAATTTGCTGATTGAGCGTGACCATCTGTTCGATACTTGGGGCGATGACGAAATTATTAACTTCGGCGGCGATAATGTGACGGTTCCAGATCGGCACGGAACGCTGAATTTCTGGAACAACACGGTCGTGACGTACCGTCAGCAGCGCGTGTATGGACAAGACGGCGTGCCAGGTCTGAAGGATCCGGGACGCACCGAGCGGACAGTGCTCTTCTACGCGCCGGGCAAGCATGTGGATGCGCGCAACAATGTGTTCCACCATGCCGGTGCGAATCCGGCGCCGCTGGTCATTACTGATGATGACGGCATGATTGAGCTGCGGAACAACTGGTTTACCGCGGGCTATTTCTATGATTTCAATGAGCCTGACCGTGTTCCCGCGAAGAACATCGGGACATTAATCGGCGTCGACCCAGGCTTCATTGATGTGACCCTTGGCGTGCAGAATTACAAGCTGAAAGCCGATTCAGCGCTGATCAATGCGGGAGCGGGATTGAACGGCTCCTACAGTGAGCTGCTGCAGAAGCAGTACGTGCTGCATCAGCAAAGCGAGAAGCGGCCGGATAAAGGAAAGCTCGATATTGGCGCGTTTGAGTATGTGAAGAATTAGATGGGTGCGTCGCCGCTGGCTGGGACGGATGAAGGCTAGCGGCGACACCTAATCATAAGGAGGCTATGTAAGATGACCGTACATACGCTTGGCATTATTATGAATGGCGTGACAGGGCGGATGGGTACGAACCAACATCTGATCCGCTCGATTCTAGCGATCCGTCAGCAGGGGGGCATCGTGCTTCCCAACGGTGATAGCATTATGCCCGATCCGATCCTGGTAGGCAGACAGGCAAATAAGCTGCAAGCATTGGCAGAGAAGCACGGAGTTGCAAGGTGGAGCACCGATCTGGATGCTTGCTTGGCGGACCCGAACAATACGATTTATTTTGATTCGCAAACGACCCTTCGGCGGGCGGAGAGCGTGAAGCAAGCAATCGCGGCAGGCAAACATATTTATTGCGAGAAGCCGACTGCGGACAGCTTGAAGGAGTCGCTTGCACTTGCGAAGCTGGCTCGCGAAGCCGGAGTGAAGAATGGCGTCGTGCAGGATAAGCTGTTTCTGCCTGGGTTGATCAAGCTGAAGCGTTTGGTGGACTCGGGTTACTTCGGCCGGATTCTGTCCGTGCGCATGGAATTCGGCTATTGGGTGTTTGAAGGGGATTGGCAAGCGGCTCAGCGGCCTTCGTGGAATTACCGCAAACAGGATGGTGGCGGGATCATTGTGGACATGTTCGCGCATTGGCGCTATGTGCTGGATAATCTATTCGGCGAAGTGAAAGCGGTCTCTTGCCTTGGCGCTACGCATATTCCTGAGCGTGTCGACGAGCAGGGTGAGCGCTACTCCTGCACGGCGGACGATGCGGCTTACGCGACTTTCCAGCTCGAAGGCGGCGTTATCGTCCAAGCGAATTCCTCCTGGGCGGTGCGTGTCGATCGGGATGATCTGCTAACGATTCAAGTAGACGGCACAGAAGGCAGCGCTGTTGCAGGCTTGCGCGATTGCAAGGCACAGCACCGTGTCAACACGCCTAAGCCGGTGTGGAATCCTGACATTCCGAATCCTTTTAGGTTCACGGAGCAATGGCAGGAAGTCCCGGACAATCAGCTGTTCGAGAACGGCTTTAAAGTACAGTGGGAGCTGTTCTTGAAGCATGTCGTTACTGGATCGCCATTCCCATGGGATCTGCTGGAAGGTGCAAAAGGAACGCAGATGGCGGAGCTTGGCCTGCAATCTTGGGCAGAGCGGCGCTGGGTCGATGTTCCGGCGCTTGAGCTTTAGGGGGTGGACGCGATGATGAGCCAAGTGAATAAGCTGAGACTGCCTATCGCCGGAGGGGGATTGGCAGACTATACGCTGAGCGGGAGAGCGCCGATTGAAGCTCCCGCCGTTCCGCTGAAAGGGCGCATCGCTTTCTCTGCGGCGCATGTTGTTTGTGATCCGCTTGCAACTGTGGAGCCGCTGCTTGGCGCTGCTGTTGACTGGCAGGCGACGATGGCGTACCGGCATCATCTATGGTCCCTCGGCCTTGCCGTTGCCGAAGCGATGGATACCGCGCAGCGCGGGATGGGGCTCGATTGGCTGCGCGCCAAGGAGCTGATCGGCTTGTCGCTGAAGGAAGCTGCATCCGTAGGAGGGCGCATCGCTTGCGGTGCCGGAACCGATCAGCTGGCACCGGGGCCGCAGGTGACAATCGAGCAAGTCATTCGCGCCTACGAGGAGCAGTGCGAATATATCGAGAGTCGCGGCGGGCAAGTCATTCTGATGGCGAGCCGCGCTTTGGCTGCAGCTGCGAAATCGCCGGAGGATTACGAGCGGGTGTACGGGACGATTCTGCGTCAAGTGTCTCGGCCGGTCATTTTGCACTGGCTCGGAGATATGTTCGATCCCGCTCTAGCCGGTTATTGGGGCTCGAGCGATATCGATACGGCGATGTCAGTTTGTCTCCGCGTTATCGGGGCGAATCGGGAGAAAGTCGATGGCATCAAGATTTCGCTTCTCGATGCGGATAAAGAAGTGCAGATGCGCCGCAAGCTTCCGCGCGGCGTGCGCATGTACACGGGCGATGATTTCAATTATCCCGAGCTAATTCTCGGCGATGAGTACGGCTACAGCGATGCGCTGCTCGGCATTTTCGACGCGATCGCACCTGTTGCTGCCGCGGCGATTCACGCTCTTGATGAAGGCGACGTGGCGGGGTATCAAGCTTTGTTCGCGCCGACCGTCCCGTTGTCTCGGCATATTTTTCAGCGGCCAACCTATGCGTACAAGACGGGTATCGTCTTCATGGCGTATTTGAACGGTCATCAGAATCACTTCCGCATGCTTGGCGCAGCCGAAGGAGCGCGGTCCATCGTGCATCTGTCCGAGTTTTTCCAGCTGGCAGATCGGGCTGGACTGCTTGTTCAGCCGGAGCTTGCGGCGCGCCGGATGAAGCAGGTGCTGGCACTCGCAGGCATTGAACAATGAGAGGGGGGTTCACATGCAGGAGCTAACGGACTTAAGCAGGCTCAGCTTAAACCAGATTACGACGGATCGGCTGTCCTTACCCGAAGCGGTTGAGGCTTGCCTTCGCGCAGATGTCCCATGGATTGCGCTGTGGCGCCACAAGCTGGCGCAAATGCCGAGCTTGGCTGAAGCGAGGCGGTTGATCCGCGATTCCGGTTTGCGCGTATCGAGCTTATGCCGGGGCGGCATGTTCCCGGCGGCGACGCCCGAGGAGCGGCGGCAGCGGATGGACGATAACCGCCGCGCAGTGGAGGAAGCGGCGGAGCTCGGCACGGATGTGCTTGTCCTCGTCTGCGGCCCGGCCGCAGGCAAAGACATTGCCGAAGCGCGGCTCATGGTGAAGGAAGGCATCGCCGAGCTTGTTCCGTTGGCGGAGTCGCACGGGGTTAGGCTCGGCATCGAGCCGCTTCATCCGATGTATGCGGCGGAGCGCTCGGTCATTAACCTGCTCTCGCAGGCGAATGATATCGCGGAGCGGTACCGGCCGGAACAGGTCGGCGTTGTCGTCGATGTATTCCACGTCTGGTGGGACCCTTCTCTATATGAACAAATTGCTAGAGCTGCTGGGAGAATTGTTGGCTACCATGTGTCGGACTGGATCGTCCCGACGCCGGATCTCTTAATGGGACGCGGCATGATGGGGGATGGCGTCATCGAGCTGCGGCGTATCCGGCAAGCTGTCGAGGCGGCTGGTTATAAGGGTCCGATTGAAGTGGAGATTTTCAACAAGGCGATATGGGAGCTAAGCGGCGAGGAGTCGCTTGAACTGATTAAGAGCAGATACCTGGAGCATGTATAGCTTCGGATAGAGGTAAACGCTACGGGGGTTAACGCCAAAGGTAAACACTAGAGTAACGATGGAGGGAACGGCGATGAGGAAGCATTACGATGCAGCTAAGGTGAAGAGTGAGGTGCCGCTCGAGCCAATACCTGCTGCGGAGGTGCGTGCGCTCTACTTGCGGCCGGGCGAGCTGCTGGCAATTCAGGAGCAGTTCCCTGTTGCATACCAGCCGCTTGGCACGCTGGCCGCTGGAGTGGCATGGTCGGCATAACCCGCTTGGCGTCGATTCTTTGAAGGCCGAGCAGCTATGTTTGGCAGCGGCAAAGCAGACCGGCGGCGTCGTGATGCCTGCGATACATTTTGCAGCGGACGCTTATTGGGATGCGGGCTTCGGTATCGGTTACGGCATGGACGCCACGGCAGGCTACGCGCTTCCGGGCTCGTTCTATTCCATCGACACACAGCTGTTCGCAGCGCTGCTAGAGAACGCATGTCGCAATTACTTGAGCCGGGGCTTCCGGCTTGTCGTGCTTATCTCCGGGCACAATCCGTCCATCCAGCAAAATACCATCGACGAAGTGTGCTACCGCTGCAAACGTGATGACGGAGCGGAGCCGGTCTGCTTCTCGATGGATTATTTGCTGATGGAGCAAGGCGATCCGCTTCGCACAAGCGATCACGCCGCTGCAATTGAGACGAGCATGATGCTGTATCTGCATGGCGAAAGAGTCAACATGGCAGCGAATGAGGGCCATGACCGCGAGCATCTTGGCGTTGGCGGCGAACGGCCGTATTCGGCGGCAACCGCTGCGGAAGGCGAGCTTCGTTATAAGCGCCAGGTCACCGGACTCGTTCGGTTCGCTCAAGAGCGCTATGCGAGGCTGCTGAATTTCGAATAAGCGACTCATGAGGGAGATGAAGTGGGCGATGACGATGGCGAGTGCAAAGGCAGCATGTTATGCAAACGCAGCGATCTATACGCCGGAAGGGATCATTGAAGGTGGTCGCCTTTCGGTTGATGAGAACGGTCGAATTGCGGCAATTGGCGGCGCGGAGCTGACGGTTCCCGCTGATGTCCCGATCCATGATGCTAGCGGGCAGCTGCTCGTGCCCGGCTTCATCGACGTTCATATCCACGGCGGCAACGGCTTTAGCGTGATGGCAGGGGAGCGGGAGCACCTGGATGGCATCAGCCGCTTTCATGCCAAGCATGGCACGACATCGTTTCTTGCTACGACGACAACGGCTCCGCTTGTGCGGATTTTGCACGCGCTTGATGCTGCTTCTTCGGTTGTTCTTGGCGATGGACTTGGTGGAGCGGAGTTGATTGGCATTCATCTTGAAGGGCCGTATCTTGATGTGCTGCGGCGCGGGGCGCAAAGCATTGACGATATCCGAACGCCATCGGCACAGGAGATCGAGCTGATTGTAGAGGCAGCGCGGCAGCAGATTCGATTGGTAACCATCGCGCCTGAAGTGGACGGAGGGATGGAGGCTGTCCGCCAGCTGGCGGGGCTTGGTATTACGGTGTCTGCTGGACATTCCAACGCTACTTATGAGCAGGTTCGCGAGGCGGTGCGCGCTGGGCTTAACCACACGACGCATCATTTTAACGGCATGAGCCCGCTTCATCATCGGGAGCCAGGACTCGCTGGCGCCGGTCTGACGCTGAATGAGCTGACCTGTGAGCTGATCTGTGACGGCATTCATGTTCATCCGGCAGTGGTGAAGCTGTTGTTTGATGTTAAAGGGCCGAGCAAAGTGTGCATGATTACAGACGCGGTAACCTGTGCCGGACTTCCGGATGGGGACTATGGCAATGTAACGATGCACGACGGTCAAATCTATTTGAAAGACGGTTCCAGCCTTGCCGGCAGCGCACTCACCATGGGTCAAGCGCTTCGAAATGCGATTTCTTTTACAGGTCTATCGCTTGCGCAGGTGCTGCCGTCGCTGTCGCTTGTGCCCGCTAGACAAATTGGGGTATCCGCTGCAAAAGGGTCGCTCGAAGCTGGAAAAGATGCAGATTTCGTGCTGCTGGATGCCGAGCTTCATGTACAGCAGACCGTCGTTCGCGGAAGAACCGTCTATCGGAGGGATTCGGATGAGTGAGCTGCAACCCTCGTTTAAGCAAGCTTATGTCGGAGTCGATATTGGCGGAACGAATACGGTTATCGGTATCTTTGACCGATCACGACGGCTGCTTGGCAAACGTTCTGTGCCAACTCTTCTGCCGCATTTGCCGGGGAGGACGGATCATCCGGCGGGATTCTTTGACCTGCTGCAAGAGGAGATCGAGCGGCTTGTCTTGGAGGTTGATTGCAAGGATGGACTTGCGCTCTGCGGCATGGGCGTACCGGGACGGGTAGATCCGGTTCGTGGTAGGGCTGAGGCAGCCTCCAATAAGGGATGGTTCAACGTACCTTTTGCGGAGCAGATGAGCGACAGGCTTGGCGTTCCCGTTCACATCGACAATGATGTACGGATCTACGGACTTGGTGAAGTGCTGGCAGGAGCGGGGCGAGGCTACCGAAATGTACTATGTTTGACCGTCGGCACGGGGATTGCGGCAGCGACATTTGTGGATGGTCGGATTGTGCGGGGCGGGGATTATTTTGCCGGTGAGATTGGGCATGATCCGGTTGCTGGGGAATCGGCGTTATGTGCATGCGGCGAGCGCGGCTGCGTGGAAAGTATCGTGTCGGCGACCGGAATTTCCCGGTTAGCAGCAGAGGCAGTAGCTTCATTGGGGGAAGGTGGGACGAAGCTAAGTTTGCTGGGACGCAGGCCAAGTGCATTGGATGTTTATCAGGCGGCGAGCGCGGGAGATGCTGCAGCGCGGGAGATTTTTCGTCATGTCGGGGAGGTGCTTGCTTCGAAGCTGTTGACAGCCGTTTGTCTGCTTAATCCGGATGCGGTTATTGTTGGCGGCGGCGTTGCGGAGGCTGGCGAGCTCTTGCTCGGACCTGTCCGGGAGAAAATTAACAGCCGGTACGTGAATTCGAAAAAGCCGGTTGTCCTAAGGGCGGCGCTCGGCGACTCAGCGGGATTAATTGGCGCGGTTGCGTATGCATCCCAGTGTGAGAAGGAGGTGGATTGGGGAGATGACGATGCGTCATATAACGAAACTGCGGTTTCCCGGTCCTTATTCGGTTCAATATGAAGAGAGTTCGTTTGAGTCGTCGCAGCTGGGCGAGCGTGACGTCCTTGTTGAGACGCAGTACAGCCTGATCAGCCCGGGAACGGAGCTGGCCTTATATACAGGCACGCATATTGATTTGCCGAATCCCGCCAATCGGTTCGCAAAGTTTCCGTTCCATCCGGGGTACTCGACGGTAGGTGAGGTCATTGAAGCGGGAGCGGGCAGCGGTTTTGCACGCGGCGACTGTGTCTTCACGGCGGGGCATCATGCGAGTCATGAAGTGCTGGAAGCTGCAGATGATTTGGTTGTCCGGCTGCCAGACGGCTTGAGGCCGGAGCTTGCGCTATTCGGACGAATCGCCGAAATTTCGATGACGTCGGTGCTCTTATCTCGTGTGAAGCCAGGCGATTATGTCGCTGTCCTCGGCATGGGGCTCGTCGGCAACTTAGCTGCACAGCTATTCGCGCAGCGCGGTGCCATTCCAATCGGCATCGATGTTGTGCCTGAGCGGCTTGAGCTGGCAAAACAGACAGGCGTTACGCATGTTGTGCTCTCTGGCGGCGACGTTGGGAAGGCGGCGCTTCGGGAAGATGTTCATCGTATCACAGGCGGCAAGGACCCGGACATTGTGGTTGAAGCGAGCGGCGTGCCCGAGCTGGTTATTACAGCGCTGGAGCTGTGTCGGCAGCTCGGTCAAGTGATCCTGCTCGGTTCGACGCGAGGGCTCGTGACGTTGAACGTGTACGAGCTCATCCATCGCAAAGGCGTGAGCTTGACGGGAGCACATGCTTCGCTGAAGGGAGTCGAAGGACTGCCGACCTCGGGCGAGCTCTACCGAGAGGTGCTCGGCATGATTCAGAGCGGAACGCTCTGCGTAGAGCCGTTCATTACGCACCGGCTGCCGAGCTCGGAAGCGAAGCGGGCGTATGAGCTGCTGCTGCACCATAAGAACCGCGCGTGCGGCGTAATTCTGGATTGGCGAGGGCGGGAGTAGTAGGAGTAGGAGTAGGAGTAGGAGTAGGAGTAGGAATAGGAATAGGAATAGGGGATCCTTGCGGGATCCTCTTTGGTGATTTCGGCGGAAAGTTTCCGCCAAAGAGGTCCAGCAGACCAGCTACATTCACTCAACTCACCGGATTTCCGCCAAAGAGGTCCAGCAGACCAGCTACATTCACTCAATTCGCCGGAATTCCGCCAAAGAGGTCCAGCAGACTAACTACATTCACTCAATTCGCTGGAATTCCGTCAAAGAGGTCCAGCAGACCAGCTACATTCACAGCATTCGCCGGAATTCCGCCAAAGAGGTCCAGCAGACCAGCTACATTCACTCAATTCGCCGGAATTCCGCCGAAGAGGTCCAGCAGACCAGCTACATTCACTCAATTTGCCGGAATTCCGCCAAAGAGGTCCAGCAGACCAGCTACATTCACTCAATTCGCTGGAATTCCGCCGAAGAGGTCCAGCAGACCAGCTACATTCACAGCATTCGCCGGAATTCCGCCAAAGAGGTCCAGCAGACCAGCTACATTCACTCAATTCGCCGGAATTCCGCCCAAGAAGTCCACTAGACCAGCTACATTCACTCATTTCATCGGATTTCCGCCAAAGTAGATCCCTGGAGTACACTCTTTCACCTTCCTCGCTGGATTCTCAGCAATGTGGTCCACTGGATTAGCTGTTTTCTCACCATTCTCCGCATCTCTGTTGGTGTAGTCACTAGACCAACTAGCACTAGCCGCTCAAAGCAGAGATTTCGCTCTAATAAGCATTGCAAGGTTGCGAGGTTAGTTAAGAGTTCGGCGGTTGGGAAGGGTATCGAGCGACAGGATGGCGTTAGTGGAGTATGGGGGGCAGTGGAAAACCCATAGACTGCAAAAGAAACACAAAGGACAGCCACTTACGGCTGTCCTTTAAACAAAACTAGAGTTCGGTCACGACGACTCGCATCGCCATTGCCTCCGCCGCTTCCCGGTTCACTTCGCCGGTGCCCGGGGACATCGCGTTGACGGTTCCCGCTGCAACCGCGCAGCGCAGCGCGTCCGGGACGTCCAGCCCGCGCGAGCAGGCGACGGTCCAACCGGCGACGAAGGAGTCGCCACTGCCGACCGGATTGACGGCGTCCACCGCAGGGGGGAACGCCAGCCACAAGCTGCCGTTCGGCTTAACCGCGAGGCAGCCTTCGCTCCCCAGTGACACAAGCAGCGTCTGCACGCCATAGCTGCCAAGCTCTGCCGCCACTCGCCGCACTGCCGCATAATCGCGCGGGTCTGCACCGCTCCACTGCCGAAATTCCTCCTCGTTCGGCTTCACCGTATGCGGTCCGCCCATAACACCGAGCTTCAGCGGCTCGCCGCTCGTATCCAGCACGACGCAGGCTCCGGCTCCCCGCGCAATCCCAACAAGCTGCGCGTAAAAAGCGTCCCCCAGCCCGCGCGGCAAGCTGCCAGACAGTGTCAGCCACCGCCGTGGCACGCACAGCTTCTGCCACAGTGCAAGAAACTGCCCTTTCTCCGCAGCCGAGATGTCCGGTCCCGGCTCAAGCATCTCAGTCGAACGGCCGGTCTCACTATCAATCACATTGAGACAGATTCGGCTCTCCTGCACAATCGGCACCATCTGATGAGGAAGGCCGATCGAATCGAGCTTCCTTCTAATCCAATCCCCATTGCTGCCGCCAGCAAACCCAGTGGCAAGTACATCCGCGCCAAGCGACTGCGCCACTCGCGCCACATTCAGCCCTTTGCCGCCAGCGGTTGCATCGACCTGAACGGCGCGATTGACCGCGCCAAGCTGAAACCCAGGGACGAGCAACCGCTTATCAATAGCGGTGTTCAATGATACGCACACGATCAACCCGCCCGATGCTCTCCCACTCATATCACTCATATCACTCATATCACTCATATCACTCATATCACTCATATCACTCATATCACTCATATCACTCATATCACTCATATCACTCATATCACTCATATCACTCATATCACTCATATCACTCATGTCACTCATATCACTCATATCACTCATATCACTCATGCCACTCAAGCCACCCATGTCACTCGCACCATTCATGCCAGCCGCCGCCCTTCCGGCCAAAACCGCGCCAACGCATCCAAGGTCACCGTACCAGCCCCGCCGATGGCAAGCGTCGAGAGTGCGCCGCAAGCGTTGGCGTATTCAAGCGCCTCGCGATCCGGCTCGTCTCGTAGCTTAGCAGCAATGAAGCCGGCGTTGAACGAGTCGCCGGCCCCGGTCGTATCGACCGGAACCACCGTGAACGGCGGCGCATACTCAACTCGCCCATCCGCGAAGATACCAACCGCCCCAGCGCTGCCGCACTTTACAACCACCGCTCCCCGTTCCGCTGGCAGCCGCCCTGGCAGTTCATCAACCGCTCCCACCTCGAACACCTGCAGCGCTTCCTCCTCGCTCGGAATAAACCAATCCGTATACGCGAGCAGAGCTGCCAGCCGTTCCCGATCCCAATGCTCCGCCGGGTCCCAGCCGGCATCGAACGATGTAGTCATCCCGCAAGCCTTCGCCAGCTGGAACACTTCGAGCCAATGCGGCCGCATTGCGTCTTGCAGGAAGTAAGAGCCGAAATGCACATGCGACGCCTCTCTGAACAGCTCCATCGGAATCATCGCAGGAGTGACCGAGCCAATCGAGCCCATATAGGTAAGCAGCGAGCGGTCACTTCCATCGGTCAGCGATAGCGTGACGCCAGTACGTACTGAGCTATCCACCGCAACATGTGTTACATCGACGCCTAACCGAGCAAGCTCTTTCAAGCAGAAATGCCCGAATTCGTCATCCCCGACGATGGAGACGAATGCGACATCAAGCCCGAGTCCGGCTAAACCCGCCGCCGCAATCGCAGAAGACGAGCCGAGAGCAAGTCGGAAATCCCGGACCAGCCTCTCGCGGTTTGGCTCTGGCGTTATGTTCGAATCTGCAAAAATCAAATCGACATTCAACTCTCCGATGACGATCACTTTGCTGCCAGATTGCGCTGAATTTGACATCATGTTAACCGCAGCCTCCGTTTCCGTGTCCAAGTTTCGATTTCCGTCGTTTTATTGGCGGTCTCCAGCACTTACTGAAACAGCCCCAATCAGCTCCGCCGTCCGTCTCCGATACTCATCCCACTTGCTGCCACAGGGGGACCAAGACGCTTCCCCGCCTACAACTGTTTCGTGCATGCCACTAGGCACCGCTTCGCGAGCAATCGCGTCCGCTTCAGCTGCATATCCGCGCTGTGCCGCCAACCACAAATACTCATAATCTTGAATGCCGCGGCGCAAATTTTTCATCCGGATCGAGCTGATTGGTCCATCAACACCGCGATCCTGCTCGCGGAAGAACGGCTCCCGTCCGGGATAGAACAAGAGGCCGTCGCCATTGCCGAAGTGAACACCGTCGTCGCCGTAATAGGCAGCTTCATCCTTCGCGACATACATGAACGTAACCGCGTAGCTATAGACGTTCTGGTTCCAGCGTCCCCGAGGACCTTGATGGTTGTGCCGCCAATGCGTGCCGTGCCAAACGAAGTACCCTTTGATGCCATAGCGGTATCGCAGCCAAGAATTCACCCGCATATCGACTGCTTCCGCTTCCAATATCAGCGAACCGTGGTAAGGTCGGTATCCGTTATAAAACCACAGCTTGTCGCCGCTCGCCCGGCAATACTCCATAGATTCCGGATCGATCTTATGCGCGCACCAGATATCGATCGAATCCTCGATCTCCGGCGTATAGCGCCGCGTCGTTAGCAACGGCAGCCGTTTTCCAGCGCCGACCGAATCATGCACAATCGCGGCCTGCTCACGAATCCATTCATATTTTGCCGGGAGCGGCTCATCAATCAGATAGCAGAAGTACGAACCCGGCCACTTCAGCGCCTCGAAGTACTCCACCCACTTGTCCGCTTCGCGCTGCATCTCCTCCGGTTCGCTTCCGAGCACTTTTGCACCATACATGCCGATTGGAAACACGTCTTCTCCGACATGCTCGCCTGGCCCTTCATAGCCGTTCTCTTTCGTAAAGAAAGAGCCGTTCAAGTAAGGCGCATACTGCTCCAACGCCTCGGCATCGAACTTCCGGCTGTGGACTTCGGAGCCGACGAGATCGAAACGATGGCGATGTGCCATCCGGCGAAACCGGTCCCGAATATCAGGAACCTCAGGGTAGTACTCCGACACATCGTTCGCGTAGACGAAAGTGAGCGAGTGATTCTCATCTGGCAGCGCAAAATCATACAGCTGAAGCTCGATCGGCAGTTCAGCGACAAGCGCCTCACCATCTCGAACCGTAACTGTCCCCCGATAAATGCCCGCCTTCAGCTCAGCATCTCGCGGAATATAAATATCAATCCAGAACCCTTGATTGACCCGAGCCGCTGCGCGAACGGGCTGGCCCCCAAGCCGAGGCTTCGCATTGGCAGGAATAAGCGCATCCGGTATCCAGCCGGATCGGTGAAGTGGAGGCGCGGACGCTGCATAGAACCATTGGGGCGCCGTGCTGAGATCAGGAGAGACGTATAAGTAATGCTGCGTGAACACCTCAATCCGCAAGCCAACATTACTCGCCTCGTCTCCACTAAGCTCAGAGTCATTTTCAATCCGACAGTCCTCATGCTCGTCATGGACAAGCCCGGACATCTCCACATAGAGCGAGCTTGCTTCCGCATCTCCAGCCTCAACAATGACTTGAAACGCAACCGTCTCGTTCCTCGCACCGAACAGTCGAACGGTACGGCCATCCCAGACGCTGTTTTCCATTTTATTCGGATTCGCCAGATCCTCCTTCAGTATCTTCTCGCCATCATTCACAGCCCACACCGCTAGCGCCAATCGGATCATCTCCTTTGATTTAACCACTACTGCCATTGTGCGCCTTAGCGAGGCAAAGTGAAATTGTAGCAATTTCGTATGGTTCACGAATTTACCGTACGGGTATGGTCGGTTTTTTCAGTTCTTCACGAATTTTAAGGACAGCGATAAATAGATGAACGAGTGAAAAATGCACCAATTTCTTTCTCTTCCTTCATCCCGTACAGTTGAATCAGAAAGAGGCGAGAGACGATGGGCAAGAGTGAAAATGGAGGCGAGCCTGATGAAAGTAGCATTTTCCACACTGGCATGCCCGACCTGGAGCTGGGAGCAGATTCTGAGAGAAGCTTCCTCGCTCGGGTATGACGGCATCGAAATACGCGGCATTGAACAAGAGATGATGGTTCATCGTTGTATGCCATTTCTGCAACAGAACATCGAACAATCCATGCAGCAGCTGAAGGAGCACGGTCTCGAAATCATTAGTCTCGATACATCCTGCGTTTTCCACGATCTTGCGAAGTTTGAAGCTTCTATTGAGGAAGGGAAGGCAGCGGTCGACCTCGCGGTAAAGCTTGGTGTTCCTTATATTCGGGTGTTCGGGGATGCAATCCCAACCGAGACCGCTCGCGAAGAGACGATTGCGCAGGTGGCACGGGGCATACAAGCGGTAAGCCGCTATGCCGAAGATACCGGCGTCACCGTCCTAATGGAGACACATGGCGATTTCTCCGATTCCCGCGCTTTGCTTGCCGTAATTGAGCAGGTTGGCAGCAGCGCATTCGGCGTCCTCTGGGATATTAACAATCCCTATAAGTACGGAGACGGAGAGCCGCTCGAACTAACCTATGAAAGATTAGGACGCTATATTAAGCACACACATATCAAGGATACTCGTGGTGCGGACATGCATGGACAAACTACGCTGTGCGGTGAAGGCGACGTGCCAATTAAGGAATGTATCCAACTGCTAGCTGATAGAGGTTATGAAGGCTGGCTATCCTTCGAATGGGAGAAACGCTGGATTCCTTCAATAGAAGAGCCGGAAGTCGCGCTGCCGCATTTTATTCGCTATATCCAGAGTCTATAGGCAAAGGAGGGAAGCTGTATGGCTGTCACAACACCAACATCGATGGAAGCCAGCAAGACGGCTAACGTCAAGACGAAAGCGCCGACCAGATCGCTTGCCGCACGATTATTCCGGGAGCGATACGGATTTCTGCTTCTGCTTCCGGGCCTTGTGTACTTCATCTGGTTCCGCTACGTCCCGATGCTTGGCAACATTATCGCCTTCGAGGATTACAGCCCGTTCAGAGGCTTCTTGCACAGTGACTGGGTAGGGTTCAAGCATTTTGCCCGTATCTTCGAGGATGCGGAAGTCATTAAAGTCATCGGGAACACGCTGTGGCTCTCATTGCTGCAAATCGCGTTTGCATTCCCTATCCCAATCGTTCTCGCGCTTATGCTTAATGAAGTGAAAAATCAGCGAGTGAAGAGGCTCATTCAATCCGTCGTCTATTTGCCTCATTTTCTCTCTTGGGTCGTGGTCATCGGTATTGTGACGATTTTCCTGAAGACGGAGGGAATCGTTAACAAAGGGCTGAGCCTTGCCTTCGGGATGGAATCCATTCAGTTTCTTCAGCAGCCGGGCTGGTTCATGCCGCTCATTGTACTCGAAGTCATCTGGAAGGAAGCGGGCTGGGGCACGATCATCTTCCTCGCGGCACTTGCTGGCGTTAATCCGACCCTCTATGAAGCGGCGATTGTGGACGGTGCGAGCCGCTGGCGTCAAATGTGGCATATTACGCTCCCTGCCATTCGGGGCACGATTATTATTCTATTGATTCTACGGCTTGGCAGCGTGCTTGATTCCGGCTTTACGCAAATCTTCTTAATGCTGAATCCGTTCACGATGGACGTCGGCAACGTGCTCGACACCTTCGTATATTTCAAAGGGATCCAGCAGTCGGACTTCAGCTTCGGAACGGCTGTCGGATTGTTCAAAGGACTTGTCGGTCTGGTGCTCATCGTCGGTGTGAACCGGTTTGCCAAGAAGTTCGGCGAAGAAGGCGTATTCTAATCAGGGAGGAGTTAAGCGAGCCATGCCGATAAAACGCACCGTATCGGATCGGATCACCGACGCAATCAACCTGTTTCTGCTAGTGCTGCTGTCGCTTGTGATGCTGTTTCCGTTCTATTACATTACCGCGGTCTCTTTCTCTTCCTATGAAGAGTTCGTGAATACCGATTTTCTCCTGTTCCCGAAGGTTTGGGTGTTGGACGCGTACCGGTTTATCTTCGACTCCAAGGAATTTATTCGCTCCATCGGCGTCACCGTGTTCATTACGGTTGTCGGCTCTATCGTGAGTCTGCTGCTAACCTCCACCATGGCCTTCGCGCTCATTCGTAAGCTGTGGGGACAGCGATTCTATCTCTTCCTCGTCTTGTTTACCTTCATCTTCGGTGCTGGCATGATTCCAACGTATTTGATCGTCAAAGCAACGGGCCTCATCGATTCCTACTGGTCGCTCATCATTCCGGATGCGATCAGCGCTTTCAACTTGATCGTCATGCGGCAGTTCTTCCTGAGTATCCCCGAAGAGCTGCACGAAGCAGCCGTTATCGACGGTGCGAATGATCTGCAAATCTACACGCGCATCATTCTTCCGCTCTCCAAGCCTGCGCTTGCCGCTTTCGGCCTCTTCTATGCGGTCGGGCAGTGGAACACGTATTTCACAGCCATTCTCTATTTGAATGATCCGTCCAAATGGACGGTCCAGGTTATATTGCGGCAAATCGTTATTCTTGACGATACGACCAACACCCTTGCCAGCGCCGCTCGTGAAGCTGCGAGAAGCGCACACTTACCGCCACCGGAGACGATCGGAATGGCTGCTATTATTTTGGCGACAATTCCAATTCTGATTGTGTATCCGTTTCTGCAAAAACATTTTGCCAAGGGGGTGATGCTGGGATCGGTAAAGGGTTAAAAAGCAGCATTGTAATCGCGTCCAGATTCGGCATACCATTAGGGTGGACAATAGGGAGGGGCTAAACATGAAAACGAAGCAAATCGTTACACTGTTCGCAGCACTAAGTCTCGTAACAGGGCTTGCCGGCTGCGGGGGCTCAAACAACAATTCCGAGAACAATACTGCAAGCACGAACTCTACGGCGACGACCGACTCCAGCAACACGACTACGAACCAGACAGATACAGCGACGAATACGAACTCGAACACGACAACAGATAATCAGGCGGCAACGACCACTACAGATAAGAAGCTCGAAATTTCCAGCATTCAAGGCACTTGGGCAAGTCCACTTCCAGATCCAAGCGGCAATGGCGCGAAAATGATCAATGAAAAGTTCAACGTTGATCTGAAATCGCAGTTCGTGCCGTATGACGAATATGCGAATAAGCTTCCGGTCGTTATGGCGGCCGGCGATCTGCCGGATATGATCGGCATGGAAGGCGTCGATGCCAATTTTGTGAAGTGGGCGAAGCAAGGTGCGTTCCTCCCGCTGAACGACTACATCGATAAGTATGAAGCGATTAAGAATATTCCGAAGAGCGTATGGGATGCGGTCACGGTTGACGGCAAGATCTACGCCATTCCGAATTACTTCCCTGCCAAATACGGTAAAAAGCCAATTATCCGCAAAGACTGGCTCGACAATCTCGGCTTAACGATGCCGACGACCTACGACGAGCTGAAGAAAGTAGCGATCGCCTTCGCGAAGAACGATCCAGACAAGAACGGCAAGAATGATACGCTCGGTCTCGGCCTTGCGAAGTCAATTGTGTATGGCGCATGGATGGGAGCGGAGTGGGACAGCGGCTGGTATAACAAGAATGATAAAGGACAGCTCATTCCAGGCAATATATCCGAAGGCTTCAAGAATCAGGTTACACTGCTGCGCGACTTGTACAAAGAAGGTGCTATTAGCAAAGACTGGGCGGTCACGAAGTCTGCGGACGCTCGCAAAGATTTCTTCGCTGGCAAGATCGGTATCTACTACGAGCAGCCATATGATATTTCTGAAACTCGCTTCAAGCAGCTGAAAGAAACGAATCCGACGGCGGAGCTCGCAGTCATTCCACCATTCGTGCAGGACGACGGACAGCAAGGCTTCACCGGCCTGCCGGGCTATTATGAACTGCACAGCTTGAACGCAAACTTGAAGGATGACCCGGACAAAATCGATCGCGTTCTGGAAATGATCAACTACTTCATGACGTTCGTTCCAGTCGATCAACGCAACGATCAAAATCCGGAGTTTGACTGGCAAAATGGCGGCGTAGGCAAAGGTTATACGATGGAGAACGGCGTTGCAATCGATATCGATGGCGCGTTCAGCGAAATGCCTCAAACGTACCTGGGTATTCGTTACTGGGCGCCTACGGATGAAGATACACAGCCGGCAATGGTTCTTCAGGATCCGTTCACGAAAGGCTTCGTACAGTCGGCGGTCGATTTGCTGAAGGGTACGAAGACGTATCTGGATCCGGTCAACCGTGTTCACTCCGACTTGCTGTATGCGAAAGTATCCGAGCTCGATCAGAGCGTTGCTGAGCACACGACCAAGATGATTGTCGGTCAGGAATCGATCGAGGACTGGGATAAGATGGTCCAAGAGTACTTGAGCAAAGGCGGTCAGGATATTATCGACCAGGTTAATCAGCTGCTGGATCAAGATGGTATCGCGGGTGAATGGAAATAGGGAGTAAAGAGTAAGGAGTAAGGAGTAAGGAGGGGGGAGAGAGGCGAAATCGACTCTCTCCTTCTTTATCTTATAACCGCTGCGGTAACAGGATCGCACGCAGCTCCTCTAATTCGGTAATAACCGCTAAAGGTAGCGGGGTCTCTGGGAGCTGCTTGTTTTTGCGATTCAACCAGATCGCGTTCAATCCTTGGCTGATCGGACCTGCAATATCATTCATCCATGAGTCACCGACGACGAGCACCTGATCCGGCGATAGAGATGTCGCCCCCAGCACATGCTGATAGATTTGTGGACTAGGCTTCTCGTGACCGATTGCCCCGGATATGAAAACATACTCTGGCGGTATGACGTCAATGAGCTCGATTGCATGCAGCTTGGCAAGCTGCCACTCTTTGCTTCCGTTTGTCAGAACCCCTAGTTGATAATGGTTGCCAAGCTCAGCTATAAGCTTTTTCGTTCTCAGATCTGGTTTCATATTCTTCTGACTCATGGATTGGTATAGGCTCTCAAAGCTGAATGCCAGCTCTTCATCTGCAATTCTCCCAACTTGCTCCAAGGAACGGATGAAACGCGCTGTGCGGTATTCGTCTAACGTTATTTGGCCGCTGTCCAGTTTCTCAACCATTGCTTGATTAACCTGTTCGAAGACATCGAATAGCTCGTTCACATTCATCTCTTTCGTGAAAAAATGATGGCTGAAAACTTCCTTCACACTAAATTCCCAATAGTCGTCAAAATGTAGAAGCGTATCATCCAGATCGAATAGAATGAGTTTAATTGGCAACATGTGGATCTTCCTTCCATTTCCATTCTCGTTAATAGTTTATAACAAGACGAAAGGAGATTCTATGCGCAATTACTCCTTGCAAGAAGAGCAGGCGAATCGGAGGCGGGAGCTCTCTTATATCGAGGATTATCCCGATATTGAACGGTTTCATAAGCATCCATTCCGCCGGTATTTGGATCAGCGGAATACGGAGTATTTGGTCAAGCGCAAGACGGCGCTTCGTCAGGTGAACGATAAAGCGGCGGCGTTTGCTTATCAGGCGCGGATTCGCGAGGTATTTCGGGCATCTGTTGGACCGCTGCCAGCTGGGGCAGATGGCGGTGGAAGCGGCAATAGTGGCGGCAAAGGAAGCGACCAAGGAAACGGCGATAGTAGCAGCAATGGAAGTGGAAGTGCGAGCGCGAGCGCCTATGTGACGGGGACTTTGGACTTTGGAAGCTATTTGATCGATAAGGTATGCATCGAGACGATGCCCGGTATTTATGCGACCGGGAGCTTCTATTATCCGAAGGAACGCAGCGGGGGCGAGGGAGAATTGCTGCCGGCTCTGCTCTTGCTATGCGGACATTCGAATGAAGGCAAGGCGCATGTGACGTATGTATCTTTCTGCGTCGAAGCGGTTATGACAGGCTTTTGCGTGCTGACGTTTGACCCGGTTGGTCAGGGTGAGCGAAGGGTGCGGGGAGCGGGAGTAGAGGAAGGCAAAGAAGTTGGTGAAGACGATGAAGGCAGCGAAGGCAGTGGGTCATGGCTGGACCCGGTCGCGGCGCACTGCTTCCTCGACCAGAAGCTAAGTCTGCTCGGCGAGCATCTTGGCGCTTATATGATGCAGGAAAACGTTGCTGCGCTAACGTATTTGCTTGCAAGACCTGAGGTAGACGCTGCACGCGTTGGAGTGACCGGCAATTCCGGCGGCGGCACGATGTCCGCATATATGGGTGCATATGACGATCGGGTAAAGGCGGTTGCGCCATGCTGCTACATTACCGAGCTGCGGTCGATGCTGTACCGGCTTATGGCGCAGGATGCGGAGCAGTGCTTACCCGGCTTCATGGCACGCGGGCTCGATCACAGTGATTTGGTGACGGCAGCTGCACCGAAGCCTTATCATATCGGCGCTGCGATGTTCGATTTCTTCCCAATCGACGGCGTGCGCGATGCATTCATCGAAGCGAAGAAGCTGTACCGGCTGCTTGATGCAGAGGAGCAGCTCGAGCTGCATGTGGTCATGAAAGGCCATGGCTTTTGGCAGGAAATGAGGGAGCAGGTGCTGCGGTTCTTTTGCCGTACGTTTGGGGTTGAATGGTGCTCGGGGAAGGCGGTAGATTATGATCGGCTGCCTTCGGAGATAGAGCTGTGCTGCTTCGCGGCAAATGGCGGCAAAGCAGCTGGCCTCGCTTGCGGCTCGCTGCTCGATGTGATTCAGGAGAGAGTTCGGAGCTTGCCTGCGAAGCAGCAGCCAGAGCAGAATGGGGCAGAGATAAGGGAGCAGTTGAGCGGACTGCTGCAGTTAAGGCATGACGGCGAGCGCAACTACTCGCCGCTGGAGCCAGATAGAAATGGCGGCATTTCGTTCGAATCTGAGGACGGCATGATCATTACGGGGATTTTTCACCGTTGGAGTTCGTCTGAAGCTGACGATTCGAGGCGAATTTGGCTCGCCATTGGCGGCATGAAGGAAGCGGAGCTTGAGCGGGCGAGATGCTCCGGCTATGACGCGGTGCTCATCATTCACCCGCGTGGAACTGGGCCGGCAGCTATGGAGCCGGGCTGCACGTTCGGCATGTTTGAACCGGAGCTGGCGAGCGGCTATAACGCCCGGATGCTCGGCCAGTCGCTGCAAGGCATGCGAGTGACGGATGCTCTCGCCGCCATTGATTGCTTGAAGCAGACGCCAGGCTGCGAACAGGCGGAAGTAACATTGTACGGGCAGGAGGAGCATGCCCTCACTGCTCTCTACGCCGCCGTGCTAAGCGGCGGCAGCAGCATTCACAGCCTGCATGTAGCAGGGCTGCTTACCAGCTTCCGAGCATTCGCGGAAGCTGATCAGCACCAGTACGATGCAGGCATTATCGTCCCAGGACTGCTGCTTGCCCTCGATATTCCTGATCTGCTACAGACACTGCAATCCGAGCTCAGAGTCGTCACTGTCGAGAGCTGGTTCGATCCGATGAAGAGGCTGGCTGAACCCCTCAGGGGGTCATAACAACAAGCGGCGAAATCGACGTATTCGTCAATTTCGCCGCTTGATTTTCAGTGTTTCACATAGTGGAACTTTGTTCCACCGGAACCGTTGGTGGTCTTAGCAGACGAGTTAGGGTGAACTTGTTGAGAGAGCGTAATGGTTCCTCAGCGTTTTCCAGTTGGAGCTGCTGGGAAATCCGAGAGTAGGAAAACAGTACTCTCAGCCCAAAAGTAGCCGCAGTTCTGCTCCGAGATTTGGAAAATCAGACGCTCAGCGCTCAAGCCCGCCGAAATGCTTGGTTTGAAACTCCGAGAGTAGGAAAACAGTACACTCAGCCCAGAAGCAACCGCAGTTCTGCTCCGAGAGTTAGAAAATCCGACTCTCAGAGCACAAGCCCCGCCGAAATGCTTGGTTTTAAACTCTGAGAGTAGGAAAACAGTACTCTCAGCCCAGAAGCAGCCGCAGTTTTGCTCCGAGAGTTGGGAATTCCAACTCTCAGCGCTGAAGCCCCACCGAAATGATGCGTAAAAAACAAGCGAATCGGATGACCGCTTACTGCGTCTACTCGCTCCAGCCCGGCGTCAAGCCCGCTTCACCTTACGGAATTCGCCCGGCGTCAAGCCCGCTCCACCTTACGGAATTCGCTTGGCGTCACGCCGGTAAACTTCTTAAACATCCTGTTGAAAGAATTGATATTCTGGTAGCCAACCCGTGCGGCGGCGTCCCCGATTTTGACGTCGGAGCGGGAGAGCAGCTCCTTCGCCCGGCTTACCCGGATTAAATTCACATAGTCGACGAAGTATGTACCCGTCTTTTCTCGGAAATACGTCGACAGATAACTGCGCGTAATGTTCAGCTTGTCGGCCATCATATCGAGCGTAATGTCGTGAGCATAATGCTGCTCCAGATAATCGAATACGAAGCTCGTAATATGATCCTTCTTCTCTTTCTTGCTCTTGATCAGGTCCGTCAGCCGCGGCAGCCATTCTTCGAACACGAGCTCCAATTCCTCGAACGTATGGCAGTGCGCGAGGCGGGTCTGCATCGTTTGCAGCAGTTCGGTATCAAGCTGACTGACGATGAACGCACGTTTGGCTCGATCTACAATGCAGCTCACAAAGCTCTGCACCTCATGCTCGCCTGCTTCTTTCTTCCGAAATGCCGCAAGCTCTCGTTTCACGAACTGAACGATCTGTCCTTCATTGCCGCTGGTCAGGCTCGCATTCAGCTCTTCTTCCTGCGCATGCATCAAATAATAATTGGATAGCTTCGAATCCGCGGATTCCCATAACACTTGGTTAGTGCTGCCAAATTTGCGGTGCTGCAGTAACGACTTCACTTGCTCGAACGACACCTTAAAGTCTGCCTGCTGCTCATAACGGGCGCTTACCGCCATCGTCGAGAAGCAATACGCCTGGTCAAGCTCGAGCACATTTTTGAACCCTTCGAGCGTTTCATCCAGATTCAGTTCAGCGTCGCCGGAATAAATGACAGACAGCAGCTGATCGCTCTCGAGCTGGAGGGTGAGCGAGTCTGGATGCTTCTCGGTTAAGATTTTATCAAGATACGCCCTAATAAATAAGGTTGCGCGTTCCTCGTCATCAGCGATTTCCTCGAGCAGCTGCGGCCGGAAAGTCAGCTTGAACAACACAACCCGGTACGGCTGATTGCTCTTGATCAGATCCTTCAAATAGCTTGCATTGCCCCGAATGTTCTTCAGCTGATTGATATAGGCATAATGGCGCAGCAGTGAGTTCTTCTCTTCGAGGTTCTGATTGATATCGAAATTGGAATCGAGCAGATGACGGACCTTATCTTGAATGATGGCGAATTCCTTAATACTGCTATGCTTCTGCCACGGGAAACCGGTCGTTAGCTGCTGAATCGCCTGCACGAGCTGCTTGACGGGACGATTAAACTGAAGGCTGAACAGGAAAGCGGCCAGAATGCTAATGACAACTGCGAGCGCGAGCAGCAAGACGAAGTTAATGTTCCACTTCATCTGCGAAATGGTGTCGTCCGGAATGACGTTGACGTAGGTGAGCCTGCTCGTATCACCCTTCTTATAGAAATAATAATTGTTCCCGTGCTTCACAAAGCTGGAGCTGCGATCAAAGGCAGGGAATGTCCCGTCCGCGCCGCCGCTCGAGAAGTAAGACCCCTGTACATCATCCAAAATATAGAATTCGTTCGTAATGGACTGGTGGAACGCTTGGTACATCTTCCGGGCATCCACGAGGGCGATGATGAGGACGGAAGGATTCGTTTGGTTCTTGATGACGATTGGAATGAGCTGAGTGCTTACTTTTTTGTTCAAATATTCATATTCGGAAAAGGAAGAAGCGGGCAAGATTCGGGTGACATAGAGCTTATCGAATTGTGATTTCCAGAACTCGTAGGAGTAGTCCTTGCTGTTGTAAAAGCGCTGGAACATCACGTCGGCGTCCGCGCCGCGGGATTTCTCAATGGTGACGTTGCTCTTCTGGAAGTAAATAATCATATTCTCGAGGTAAAGCGATTGATTGGAGAGGTACATTTGGAGCTCGTCAATAAGCTTGCTGCCTGCCGCGTAATCAAAGTTCGGTTTGTCGAGCGCAGCGATCTTGTCGTTCATCGAGAAGGAGAGGATAGAGTTTTCAATCAGGCTGATTTTGCCCTCGTAGCTGTCGATCGTATTTTTCAAGTTGAGGTTATTGTAGGTAATGACTTCTTCTTTAATGTGGCCTCGGTAGAAGAAGACGGAATACAGAATGAAAGAGACGAGCAGTGTCACAATTGTGATGTAGCTGATCAGGAGCCAGATGAATAGGGAGGGGGACTTAATGCGGGCGATCGGGAACGCAAGCAGCGATGCAATTCGATTCATGAAAACAACCCTTTCATCTTGGTATGTTTTCAAGCCTGTTTACATTAAGTTTATAGAATAGTCGGCATTAGAACAATGGTCTTATTTTCATAACTTCACTGTATTTTTGGGTAATGCAAATAAAATGAACCATATCAAATACTGCGTGTATCAGGCACAGCGGCGATTCGCTATAGTGGAGTCATAAGGGGGCGTGACATGATTAGAACGATCAGGCAAGAGGAAATACGTCAATCGCTCGAACTAACCCAGGCGGCCTTCGCGATCCGTTTCAGCGAGAGTGACATCGAACAGCGTCTTCCCAAGTTGAAAATGGAGCAATATCTTGGCTATTACGTCGATGGTCTTCTCGCTGCTCAGCTGGAAATACTGCCGCTTGCTATCTATGTGCAAGGTGAGAAAGTCGCAATGGGCGGCATCGCCTCTGTGTCCTCTTACCCGGAGCTGCGCAGGCAGGGCATGGTGGGCAAGTTACTCGTAAGAAGCCTTGCGGAGATGCGAGAGAGCGGGCAAACCGTTTCCATGCTGAACCCATTTGCATACGGATTCTACCGCAAGTATGGCTGGGAATATTTCTCCGTGCAGAGTGTGTATACGCTTGAGATTGGCGCCGCACCGAAATATCCAACAGCGCCTGGTGCAGTGAAGCGCCTTCGGGCAGAGGGCTGGACAGAGGCAGACGCAGTCTATGACAAGTATGCCAAAAGGTATAACGGGATGCTGCGGCGGGACGAGGATTGGTGGTTGAACCATGTCTTTCGGCGCAAGCTAGGCAGCTTGGCGGTTTATTATGCGGCGGGCAGCGCCGAACCGACAGGTTATATGCTGTATGACATCAAGGACCGGCATATGAATATGCAGGAGCTTGTCTATCTCGATCAGGAGAGCAGGAACGGCTTGTGGCAGTTCATCCGGAACCATGACTCGATTATTTCAAGGCTGAAGTTTACAGCTCCAGCCGATGAACCGTTTCTGTTCGGGATGGCCGAACCCAAGCTTCAGCATGAGCTGCATTCGAACTTCATGTTCCGTATCGTCGATGTGGCGGCCTTCGTGAAGCAGTACCGGTTTGCAGAGGCTGCTTCAGGAAGCGCGCTGCACGTGAGTCTTGCTGACGATCATGCCGAGTGGAATAACGGCTTGTGGGAAATTACAGTTAGCGCAGATGGGAGAGCCGAAGCTGCACTTCTTGCGGGGGAAGCGTCTGCCAGCGGGGCGATCAGTTGCAGCATCCAAACCTTAGGGGCGATGTTGATCGGGTGCCAGCGGCCTGCGCAGCTAGCAAATCACGGGCATCTGGATGGATCGGCAGAGGCAGTAGCGGCATGGGAGCAGGAGATACCGCGGCAGATTTCGTATATGACGGACTTTTTCTAGAGGGGAAGGGGCCGGAAGTGAAAAAGTATGCTTTTGTAGGAGCGGGCAATCGGGGCACTTATATGTATGCCGTGCCGATGAGCCGGAATTATGCGGATACGGCTGCAATCGTCGGCGTGTTCGATACGAACGCAAAACGGTCGGCATTGCTGCAGGCGAGGATTGGTGGGCATGTGCCGGTCTATGAGGATTATGCGGTGATGCTGGATCAGGCGAAGCCCGATGTCGTTATCGTGACGTCAATTGACAGCACGCATCACACGTATATTGTTGCGGCGCTGCTCGCAGGCTGCGATGTCATTACGGAGAAGCCGCTGACGATTGATGAGGACAAGTGCGAGCTCATTCTGGAGGCGGAGCGCCGAACAGGCAAGCAGGTGACGGTGACGTTTAACTTGCGGTACATGCCTTTTATGGGGCGACTGAAAGAAATGGCGGGCGAGAAGACGCTTGGCCAAATTACACATGTGCATTTCGAATGGTTTCTGGATACGAAGCACGGCGCGGATTATTTTCGAAGATGGCATCGACAGAAGCAGAATTCCGGCGGACTGCTCGTCCATAAGTCAACGCACCACTTCGACATCGTGAACTGGGTACTTGAAGATGAGCCGGTTGAAGTGCATGCGTTTGGGGCGACGAGGTTTTATGGACCGACTCGCAAGGAACGAGGCGTACGTTGCAGTGGCTGCGAGTATGCGGCGAGCTGTGAGTTTCACATCGATATTCGAGAAGGAAATTATCGGCTGCTCTATTCAGATTGCGAGGATGTGGATCAGTACTACCGCGATGCTTGCGTGTTTGCGGAGGAGATCGACATTGAGGATACCGTTAGCTTGACCGCTCGCTATGCTAGGGGCGCGATGATGAGCTATTCCTTGACGGCTTACGCTCCGTATGAAGGCTTTCGTATGGTGATAACAGGCACTGCCGGACGGTTGGAAGCGGTGTATTCGGAAAGTGATGCCGGAGGCATGAGTGATGGTGTTGGCATGGGCATGGGGAAAATGATCAGGCTGTTTGGGCGGCATGGGCAAGTGATAGATGCTCCGCTAGCGGAAGAGAGCGGCGGTCATGGAGGCGGCGACGAGCGGTTGCTTCGTGCACTGCTAATCGGCGGCGATGATGAGGGTGGCAGGCAAGCGACGAGTCGGGATGGAGCGCTGTCGTGCGCGATCGGCTTTGCAGCGAATCGGTCGATTCGGGAAGGACGGCCGGTCCGTATTGCCGAGCTGATTAAACTAGGATGAGGTGGGAGAGCGGTATGGACATTCAAGTACTGGAAAATGCGCAGCTGCTAGGCGAGCAAGCGGCGGCACACGCAGCGTCAGTTCTGCAAGAGGCGATTAATCGCCAAGGGAAAGCGAGGCTGCTGCTGTCTACGGGCTCGTCCCAGTTTGAATTCTTCAAAGCTTTTGTGGGCCAGAGGGTGGAATGGAGCAAGGTTGAGATGTTTCATCTCGATGAATATGCAGGCATTCAACCCGATCATCCTGCTAGCTTCCAGGCGTATTTGCTCGAACGGTTTATTCGGCAGGTGGAGCTCGGCAAGTACCATCTTGTCGACGGCACAGGCGATCTTCGTTCGACGATTGCCCAGTTAAATGAAGCGATTCGCGAAGCGCCGATTGACCTTGCCATGATTGGCATTGGGGAAAATGCTCATATTGCGTTCAACGATCCTCCGGCTGATTTTGATACAGAGGAGCCTTACATTGTGGTGGAGCTGGATGACGCGTGCAAAGGGCAGCAGGTTGGAGAAGGCTGGTTCGCAGGTTTGGAGGATGTGCCGACGCATGCGATTACGATGAGTGTAAGGCAGATTCTGAAAAGCAAGGTGATACTCTCCTGCGTGCCCCATGCGGTGAAATCAGAGGCGATAAGGCTGACGTTGTCGAGCGAGATTGCGCCGAATGTACCGTCGACGATGCTGCGCACGCATCCATGCTGGACGCTATATCTGGATCGCGCCTCGGCTGCGCGTACGGAATTGGCGGCTTGCGAGTAACATGCGGAGACGATGGACGGGAAGGCGATATGACACCGGCGAGCTGGTACATATAGATACGGAAGACGGAGTGATTGTAGCTGTTGTTGCGGCTGCGGCGGTAGTGAGGGAGGAAGGGGAAAAGGGCACGGGAGTGAGCGAGGAAGAGAGCGAGTGCGAGGGCATGGGCATAGGTGTGAGCCAGAGCCAAAGCCAAAGCGAAAGCTTCTGCTGGATCTCTCCGGGCTGGATCGATCTGCAGGTAAACGGCTTCGCCGGCTATGATCTTAATGGCGAGGTGACGACGCCGGAGGATGTATTCGGCGTGGCGAGTGCCTTGTTTCCCCGCGGCGTGACGAACTTCTGCCCGACCATCATTACGGGCAGCGCGGAGCGGATTCGCCAAACGTTGCATGTGATTCATGCCGCTTGCGAGCAGGATGAATTACTCGGAGAGGCGATCCCGGGTATCCATCTGGAAGGGCCGTATCTGTCGGCCGAAGATGGACCGCGCGGAGCGCATGACAAGGCGCATATTCGTGAGCCCGAATGGGCTGAATTCGCCGCTTGGCAGGAGGCGGCAGGCGGGCGAATCGCGCTATGTACTGTCGCGCCGGAGAAGGAGGGCGCGGTGCGGTTCATCCGGCAGCTTCGCGGGGCCGGCGTTCAGGTCAGCATCGGGCATACGATGGCGGTGGCGGAGGAGCTGGGGGATGCGGTGGCAGCCGGTGCTTCTATGTCCACGCATCTTGGCAATGGGGCGCATCCGGTGCTGCCGCGGCATCCGAACTATATTTGGGAGCAGCTGGCGGACGATGGGCTGACGGCGATGTTTATCGCCGATGGACACCATCTTGGCGCAGCTGCACTGAAAGCGATGATCCGGGCGAAGCAGGGGAGGTTCATCCTCGTGAGCGACAGCGTCAAGTTCGGCGGTATGCCGCCGGGCCGATATGAGAGCGAGATCGGGCAGCGAGTGGAGCTGCTGTCGAACGGAAGGCTGCAGACGGCAGCCGATCCGCGTATCTTGGCGGGCTCCGCGCAGCCGCTCATCTGCGGCATCGAGAATGCGATGAAGCTCGCTAGCGTTAGCTTGGCGGAGGCGATCGACGCGGTAACGAAGCGTCCTGCTGAAGCGATGGGCTGGCAGGAGCTCGGTCGTCTGGAGCCGGGAGCGAGGGCGAACTTGACGCTTTTTCGCTTGGAAGAGGAAGACGGCGGCGTGAACGGACTTGGGCTTGGGCGGATTCAGATAGTGCAGACGGTCGTCGGCGGACGGACGGTTTGGCAAGATGGGCAGGCTTTGTGGTAGATGTCTGGACTTGGTAGATTAACTGCGAATGGTTGGAAAGAGAGTACTCCAGGTATCTACATTAGTTGCGAAGCGACGAAGAGTGTTTAGGGATCTACTTTGGACGAAAGGAGCTGCATTGTGGAACGAATAATCGATAGACTAGGCGTTATTACGGACGAGGTCTCATCCGACATCATCACTGCGCTGGATTTTGCGGCGGCGAATGGGCTGAAGCATATCGAGATTCGCAGTGTAGACAATCGCAATGTACTCGTGCTTAGCGATGAGGAGGCGGACCGTATACGTACGGAGGCGCAGAGCCGCGGGCTGTTCATCTCTTGTATCGCTTCTCCTGTATTCAAGTGCGCGCTTGATGCATCACGTCAGGTTGCCGAGGGGGACCGGTTTAATCAAGCGGAACGGTCCGTCACCGAGCATTTTGCCATGTTGGAGCGGGCGCTGGAGCTTGGAGAACGGCTCGGCACGAACCGGATCCGCATCTTCTCGTTCTGGCGGGAGGAGGAACCGATTGCACGGTTCGAGGCGGAGATCGTTAGCCATCTGACGCGTGCCGCCAAGCTTGCGGAAGAACGCGGTATGCTCCTTTTGCTGGAAAATGAACCGTCTTGTAATGGCGGCTTTGCCGTAGAGATTGCTCGTCTCGCCGCTGTTGTACAGTCCCCCGCGCTTCGCATATTGTGGGATCCGGGCAATGAACAGTACGGTAGCAAACCGAGCTACCCGGAAGGCTATTCAGCGGTTCGCGAGTTTATTGCGCATGTGCATCTCAAAGATGTTGTGCTGGATGCAGAGGGGAAGCCGCGGGCGGTTCCGATTGGAGCGGGCCTTGTACCGTATGAAGCGCATTTTCATGCACTTCGGGAGGATGGCTACACCGGCTTGTTCACGATCGAAACGCACTATATCCCGGAGGGCGGAACCGCATTGGAAGGAACGGCGATGTCTCTGACAGGTTTGAATACGCTACTTGAGCGGCTGCAATCGAAGTGAGGTGAACGCACACATGAGCGTGAGCAGAGATTCTGGTTTGTGGAGATTTGGGATCATTGGCTGCGGCACGATTGCGGATTTTCACATCGCTGCGATTCGGGGGCTGGACGGCGCTAAGCTGACGGTCGTATCGAGTCGTGATGGGGTTAAGGCGCATGCTGTTGCCGAGCGCGAAGACTGCGCTTGGACGGCAGATTACAAGGAGCTATTACAGCGAGATGACGTTGATATCGTGTGCATCACCACCGCAAGCGGCAGTCACTATCGCATCGGCTGCGATGCGCTTGCTGCGGGCAAGCATGTCGTGATTGAGAAGCCGCTGGCAATGCGGGCTTCGGAAGCGGAGGAGCTGTGCCGCTTGGCGGAAGAGCACGGACTAACGCTGTCCGTCATCTCGCAGCGAAGGTTCGAGCCGCTTCATCGCGAAGTGAAACGCATCGTGGCGGAGGGGCGGATCGGGAAGCTGCTGCTCGCCGAGGTGGAGGTTCCATTTTACAGATCGCAGCAGTATTATGACAGCTCGCCATGGCGGGGAACGATTGCTGAGGACGGCGGGGCATTCATGAATCAAGGTATTCATTCGGTCGACCTGCTGCTCTGGCTTGCAGGTGAAGTCCGCGCCGTGTACGGTCGGATCGTCACGCAAACTCACGAGATGGAAGCGGAGGATATTGGCGTTGCCATCGTTCATTTTAAGAGTGGGGCGCTTGGGACGATGATGGCTTCCACGAGTATCACTCCTGGATTCCCAGCGGCAATCCGCTTATATGGTGCGGAAGGGGCAATTAAGCTGTCAGGTTCCAGTATTGAACATTGGTCGGTTCCGGGGTACGAGGCTCCATCGGTGTTCTCTGAGTCTCCTGCCTATGGAGGTGTCTCGGATCCGCGCAGCATCAGCCACCTCTATCATCAGCTGCAGCTAGCGAATGTTATTGAATCTATCGAATCCGGCTGTCAGCCTGCCGTATCTGGTGGAGATGGGTTTCGAGCGATTCAGCTGATTGAGGCGGTCTACGAGAGTTCGGCTTCGGGTAAGGAAATCCGCATTGAACCGCATTTCATCCTATAACGAGTACGAGAAGGAGAATGAGAGAGTATGAGCCAAAACATTCTTAAAGTCGGGATTATCGGACAAGGTAGAAGCGGGCGCGATATTCATGGGGCGAATCTGGCTAAGCTGCCAGAGTATTTTCAAATCGTGGCAGTTGCTGATTCGCTTCCAGAGCGTCAACTGCTGGCGGAAAAAGAGTTCGGCTGTAAAGCATACGGTACTTGGCAGGAGATGATCGCCGCCGAGCCGCTCGATCTCGTCGTTAATGCTTCCCCGAGCCATCAACATGTGCCAATTTCCTTGGAGCTGCTGAACCGTGGTTTCCACGTGCTATGCGAGAAGCCGCTTGCCCGCACATCAGCGGAAGTAGACCAGCTAATCGAGGCATCGGAGCGCAGCGGCAAGCTGCTTGCTGTCTTCCAGCAATCCCGTTATATGCCTGCTTATGTGAAAATTCGCGAAGTCATTGCAAGCGGTGTGCTTGGGCGCATTGTGCAGCTGGATTTTACAAGCAGCCGGTTTACGCGCAGATGGGATTGGCAGACACTTCAAAGCAACAATGGCGGCAGCCTGCTTAATCTCGGCTCGCATGTGCTCGATCAGGCGCTGCAACTGTTCGGCAACGATATGATGCCGGAGGTAAAATGCATCATGGACCGGGTGAACACGTTCGGCGATGCGGAGGACTATGTGAAGCTGGTGCTGCAAGGAAAAGGTCGCCCGACGGTCGATGTGGAAGTGTCCTCCTGTAGTGTGTTTCCAGGCGAACAGTTCGTAATTCAAGGAACAAACGGCGGCTTGCGCGGCAACAATGAGCGACTGGAGTGGAGATACTTCAAGCCTGAGGAAGCGCCAGAGCAGCAGCTCACTACAGAGCCGCTTGTCGATAAGAACGGCCTGCCGTCTTACTGCCGTGAGACGCTCACTTGGTATTCGGAGGGTTGGGAGCTCGCGCTTAATGACGGCCAAGACGAGTATGGCTATATGGCGGAGCAACTATATAACATGCTGCGTCGGGCAATTCTTGACGGTGCCCCGCTCGAAATTACGCCGCAGCAGGTTCGTCAGCAGCTGACAGTCATCGAAGAATGCCGCCGCCAGAATCCACAAATTTATGCTCCGCAAAGCTCTGCGTCTGTACGGGGCTAGCGTGTGATTTGATGCAAAAAAGCACTCACTCGCAGGCTTGCGGTGAGTGCTTTTTTGTCTTTGAAAGAGGCTCCCCCAGGGGCCTGATTTAGTGAAATCACACTGAAATGATGAAAGAAGGGTACCTAGTACCTCACATAGGTGGAAAACCGGTTGAAAAGGTGAAAGAGGGGTTCTGGGTACCTCACACTCGCAGAAATTCGCCCAAACGAGCACAAGAAGCTGGTTTGCTGGACTACATTCGGCGAAATCCGTTCAAATGAGAGCAAGAAGCTGGTTTGCTGGACTAGATTCGTCGAAATCCGTTTATACGAGCGCAAGAAGCTGATTTGCTGGACTAGATTCGTCGAAATCCGCTCAAACGAGCGCAAGAAGCTAGACTACATTCGTCGTAATCCGCTCATACGAGAGCAAGAAGCTGGTTTGCTGGACTACATTCGTCGAAATCCGCTCAAACGAGAGCAAGAAGCTGGTTGGCTGGACTACATTCGTCGAAATCCGCTTATACGAGAGCAAGAAGCTGGTTTGCTGGACTAGATTCGGCGAAATCCGCTCAAACGAGAGCAAGAAGCTGGTTTGCTGGACTAGATTCGTCGAAATCCGCTCAAACGAGAGCAAGAAGCTGGTTTGCTGGACTACATTCGGCGAAATCCGCTCATACGAGCGCAAGAAGCTGGTTTGCTGGACTACATTCGTCGAAATCCGCCCAAACGAGCACAAGAAGCTGGTTTGCTGGACTACATTCGCAGAAATCCGCCCAAACGAGCACAAGAAGCTGGTTTGCTGGACTAGATTCGTCGAAATCCGCTTATACGAGCACAAGAAGCTGGTTTGCTGGACTACATTCGGCGAAATCCGCTCAATCCTTACATCCCCCTGCGAGCGGTACTGTCCCTGATAACGAGCTCCGGCTTCTTCGGCGTCTCCGGAAGCACCGGCACCCCTTCGATTCGCTGCAGCAGAATGTCGACGATCCGACCGCTTGACCATGCGATATCGAAGCTGACGCTCGTTAAATTCGGGCGCAGCCTGAGGTAAAAATCCGCTGGACCGAATCCGATGACCGACAGATCCTGCGGAACACGGTAGCCGTAATCGTAGAAATAATTGAGAGCTGCGACCGTTGTCGTTTCATTCGAGATCATCAGCGCCGTTGGCTTCTGCGATTGCAGGAGCTGGTGGATCGCGGCGTAGCTCTCTTCCATTTGGCCCGGAACAAGGATGATGAAATCATCCTGGAACGGGATGCCGTACTCCTCGAACGCCTTCTTCACGCCGACAATGCGATCGCTGTTGAAGGAAATCACACTGCCGTTAATGCTTCCGACGATGAACCGGATGTCGGTATGGTTCAGATCGAGCAAATATTTGGCCGAGATATAACCGGCTTCTACATCGTCGTACGAAGCATAGTAGTGATCCTCGGGGTTATTCGAATACTTCATATTAAACACATAAGGAATGCCCGCTTCATCCAGCATTGAAGCAAGCGTCTCACTCCCGGAGGGGCTCAAAATAATAAATCCATCGGCTACCTGACTCTTTATTACATCAAAGAACGAGTCAGAATCCGCGCTGGCTGATGTAATGATCAGAAGGTTGTAGCCCTCGGCATGTGCTTTCTCCGTTAGCGCTTTGAAGAGCGATTGGAAGCCTGCATTATAAATGAGCTCGCTAATATGCTGTGCACTCACGACAAGTCCGAGGATACCGCTCTTGCCGGACTTGAACATGCGGGCCTTTCGGCTCGGCACATAACCGAGACTTTGGACGGCATCGAGCACCCGCTGCCGTGTCATCGGCTTGACGAGGCTTGAGCCATTCATAACCCGTGATACGGTGGAGGGCGTCACTTTCGCTCGTTCTGCGACGTCATGTATGGTTGGTTTCTTAATCGCAATTTCCTCCTTGATCGTCATGGCTCATCCTTGGAAACGATACCATCTATCACGATTTTAATGAATCTTCGTGCAAAATACTAGCGAGGCCGCGCGTAAATTTCAGCTGGAACGGGTTGACAGCTACAAGCAGCTACGCTATGATCTGCTTAAAATGGCAACGTTGCCATTTTTATTAGAATGATTTACTTTCCATGGGAGGGTTATACCTATGAAGATTTCTCTTGGCTGCGATCATGCCGGGTTTCAGCTAAAAGCGGCGGTTGCAGAGCACTTGAATTCGCTCGGCTGCGAGGTGATTGACCACGGCTGCCATAGTGCAGATGCTGTGGATTTTCCGGATATAGCCCGGCTAGTCTGCCCGGCTGTCCTGAACGGCGAGGCGGAGCGCGGCATTATGGTGTGTGGAACCGGCGTCGGCGCCAGCATTGCAGCTAACAAGATCCCCGGCATTCGCGCAGCGGTGTGCCACGACTATCATTCGGCACATCAGAGTGTAGAGCATGACGATGTGAACATCATGTGCATAGGAGCACAAATCGTTGGAGCTTGGCTTGCCAAAGATCTGATTACATCGTTCGTGCAGGCTACCTTCAGCACCGAAGAGCAGTTCCGCAGAAGAGTCGAGAAGCTTGCCGTGCTGGAGCGCGAAGCAGCGCAATACATGAAGCCCTAACGCGCAAACGATCACGATTTACTTGCGAGGAGGCACTGAAACGACATGCAGATTTTACCCAAATCTATAGTTCCAGCCGCTTCAGATCAGAAGGAGCTGGAGGCGCTGCGCAATTCGATCATGTATAGCGTCGTGGAGCGAATGCTCCATAAGCAAGAAGGCTCGATTACGTTGTTCTACCAATCTCTACTAGCAACGCATATTGTCGAAGAAGCGCTCGCTTATATTGACGTGCATTTCGGGAAGGATTTTGGCCTCACGCAGGTGACGGATGAGATGCATTGCTCGTCGACCTACCTGAACCGGCTGCTAAAGCAGCATACGGGCCATACCTTCTACAGCCTCCTTACACAGAAGCGGATTGAGCGTTCGAAGCAGCTGCTGATGATGGACAGTCAGACGGTGCTTGCGATTAGCGGCGAGGTCGGTTATACCAACGTGCACAGTTTCATTCGCGCCTTCAAAAGAAGCGTCGGCATAACGCCCGGTCAATACCGGGATAGCAGCATGACCGCCTGTCGCTAACCACAAGCGAGTGGTCCGGGTCCGATACTAGTATGGCTTGGACAGCTTCTCGAATAGATCCATATAGACCAGACTCCGGTCTATGTCGATCGCTTCTTTGTAGAAATGACGATTATCATCTACCGAGTAAGTGAAGTTCGGATTAAGAATCGGCGTTCGCCGCACGACCGAAGGCACCCATTCTTCATTCAACAGCCAAGCAATCGCAGAGACATCCCACAGCACTTTGGACCAGCCAGGACGATTGCGTCCGAACCGCTCAAATCTGCCGTGGAACAAATCGCTGAAGTAGGTGCCGAGCTTGTTGCGATCACGCAAGCAGGCGTCAATCTCATAGGTCGATGTTAGCAAATGAGAGGCTACGCTATGGCAAGGCAGGATGACGAGCGGAACGCCGCTGTCGTAGAATATTCGCGATGCGTGGTAATCCTGAGAGACGTTGAAAATATCCTGCGTCGGCCACCAGTAGGAGTTCGGCCCAAGCCAGATGACGACGATCTTCTGAATGATTTCGGGGCATTTGGCGATGGCAGAGGCAACATTCGTAATCGCTCCGATTGCGACGACATAGAGTGGTTCCTCATCACCGCTTAACGCAAGCTCAATAATTCGGTCGACGGCTTCACTTGGAACAGGCTCATCCGCGTTGTCCATGAATTGAGAGGATCCCCGGTACACCGGCGGAGTTTGATCGAGCTCCATCAGCTTGAAGATATTAAAGATCTCATTATAGCTTTTCTCCATACCCTCACCTGGGCTTGTCGAGTTCCAGTTAAAGAACGGCGCGGCCGTCACGGCTTGCACCTGAAGCTTCTCCTGCGACAGCAAGGCGTACGCTAGCGCAAACTGATCATCCACTTCATTGAATGCATCCGTATCCAGAATCATTCTAACTCTGTCATTCGGATGAGCCAGCCGTTTCAACATCATTGCGTCATCTAGACGATACTTCGCATAATCAATCATCGTTTCCGTTACACCCTTTCATCTATCAATCCGTAGATTCACACGCTACCCGAGTTCATTATAGGCGAGCTATAAACGCCCCGAATATGTTCAACTTTCAAAGTCGGTTTGATTATTGCACCACTTTTCGTTTCTAGCAGACTACCTATTAAGAGGAGAGATCAAGCTAATGAGCGAGCAAGTCACCTTATTTGACAAATTTTATGGCTGTATTGCCGGCGTTCATATCGGCTCCGCCATGGGTGCACCGATAGAAGGTTGGGATTTCGAGCGCATTGACGCTGAGTATGGCATTTTGGAAGAGTTGCTGCCCTATGAGCATTTTCACAATGGCTGGGTACGTGAAGCAGGTACGACCGAGGATGGCGTTGAGCGCCAGAAGCTAATGATATCTGCCATTATGGAGAAGCAGGACCGCGTAACGGCTGAGGATGTTCGGAAAATGTGGATATCGGGCATTAAGCCTGAATCGGCTGGCATGATCTCCGAGCCGTTCGAAGCGGTGCTGCTGGCGATGGCGAAGAGTGGCATTCCGGCCCGGGATATCGGCAAATATTGTGATTATGCCGGGCTGAACAGCTTCTCCCGTTCCTGCCATCCAATCGGGCTTATTAATGCCGGTGACATCTCGGGGGCCATCGACGATGTGAACGAAGTCGGACAGCTTTATCAGACGATGAACGGACGCGGGCTGAAGTGGGCTATGGTGACCGCCGTTGCCATCGCTTCAGGTACGAAGCCTGGTGCGACGCTCGATAGTGTGCTTGGCGCAATCTATGATCATTGCGATCCGGATGTTGTGGTCGGAGAGCTTGACCGCGAGCTGAAGCGGACAGCGCATATTGCGGATTACCGTGAGTTCAGAAGAGCGCTCTATGAATCGTATAACATTCGAGGCATTCCATATGAAGTCAGCTATGCGAATGAAGTTGTGACGAAGGCGGTATGCATCTTCAATTGGACAAAAGGTAATGTCAAAGACGCGATGGTCGCTGCAGTGAATATGGGTCGCGACACGGACTGCGTAACCGCGGTTGCCGCTGGCATATCCGGAGCGCTGACCGGGATCTCGACTGTTCCTGAAGCTTGGATCAAACAGACTGACTATGCGACAACTTTGCATGTGGTGACGAACTCCCAACGGACGATCAAGGAGCATTCGGAAGGCTTGTATCAAGCCTACAACACCAGACTGACGCGGCTGAAAGCTTATTCCAATCTGATGGGCGCATTATAAAAGAACGCGAGCGCGAGCGTGTGCGATGGATGGATAAAAACTGGGGAGCGTGCGAGAAATGAGTGGAAGAGTCAGTTTGAAGGATAAATTTTACGGCTGTATTGCCGGCGCACAGATCGGTGCAGCGATGGGGGCTCCCGTGCAAGGCTGGAGCTGGCAGGAGATTGCAAGCAAGTATGGTGTGCTGAACAAGCTGTTGCCTTATGAACGCGTCTGGTCACGGCCGGCGGGAACGACGGAGAGCGGCATCGAACGTCAGAAGCTCTTAATTACGGCAATCTGTGAGCGGCAGGACCGCATTACGGCAGAAGATGTGCGAGCGATCTGGAATGCCGACCTGCTTCGAAGCGATGCCGAGAAGGTCATGGAGCCGTTCGACATCGGTTTGCTTGCGCTTGCGAATAACGGCTTGCCTGCGCGTGATTTAGGCAATTATTGCGATTATGCGGGACTGAACAGCTTCGCGGGGTATTGCCATCCGGTAGGCCTCATTAATGCCGGCGAGGTGAAGAACGCGGTACGCGATGCATTCGAGCTGGGTCAGCTCTATCAAGCTTCGCGAAGCTACGGGGTGAAGTGGTCCGGGATTACGGCGGCTGCCATTGCTGCCGCAACGAAGCCGGATGCGACAATTAACAGCGTCATTCATGATCTGTATGAGCACTGCAATTACACCGATGTCGGCATGCAGATCGACGGCTACAAGTACGGCTACCTGCGGGATAATGTGCTCGAAGAGCTGGATAAAGGCTTGCGTCTGGTTGATGGCTGTACGGATTTCCAGCAATTACGGGAAGCGTTCGACCGGACGTATCATGGCTGCGGCGTGCCGTACGGCAATAGCTTCGCGAATGAAGTCGTAACCAAAGCAATCTGCATCGTGAAACTGGTTAATGGCAATGTCTACGACGCGCTTATCGCAGGGGTTAATATGGGTAGAGACACTGCGAGTGTAACGGCGCTTGCAGCTGGGATCGCAGGCGCATTGAGCGGTGGCGCATCGCTGCCGGAGCAGCTTGTGGCGCAGGTGAATCAAGCTGTGAGCTTGAACAAGTTTAGCTGCAGCGACAAAACAATTTCTGCGCAAGCGGATGGCCTTTACGAGGCATTCCAGTCGCGGCTGCGGGGGATTAACGGCTTCGTTGCAGAGATGATAGGCTAGCTGCTGGGATAATAGAGGAAGGGCGGACCGAGCGGGTCCGCTCTTTTTTTTCGTCGCTATGTTAGCCTCTATTACTGAACGATTGTATATATTTGTTGCGATCTTCGCGAAATTCTTCGGTATACAGCCCTGAAGTATATTCATTCACAACATACCGCCAGAAGTGTAAGGCCGGACGATTGACACTCATCTGAGCCAATTTCCAATTCGCTCTGTAAAGATTAAATGCATGCACGGCCGCCGATTTTCCAATTCCTTTTCTCCGATACTTATTTAGAATCAAGAAATCATAGATGACATGAGTCGGGTCGGGGTCTGTATCAAGATTTTCGAAGAGAATAACTAAAAAACCTGCGATGTTACTCTCGGCACATATGAAATAAGGGCTCCACCTTGGATCCTCCCAATAATGCTCTAGGTTAACAGAATATTGACCATCTACCCCCAATTCGTTTCCGGTGTATGGACTAAAGTCATATTCATAGAATTGATAGAGTTTGTAGAGAATTTCTTTTTGATCTTTTTCAACGGGCACAAGTTTGATCGTCATATCCGTCATATCTATCCCCCTCTCTATGAAATCAGCGTAGCAGAACCGTATCGAAATACTAGGCAAAAAATAACTAAAAATAACTATTGCAGCAGGCGGCGCTAACAAGCGATACTAGTATCATCGAGTAAAATGGGAACGTAGATTCCCTCTTTCGATTGAAGAAGGAGAGGAATCGCAATCGTTTAATGGAAGAATGGATGGGTTAGAACGTAATGACGAAAGCGACGACAACGAATTTTTTTGAGCGGAAGAAGGCCGAGCTTGGTGTCCTGCTGAATGAGATTCAGCGGCAAGCGGTGCTCCATACCGAAGGCGCATTACTGCTGCTCGCATCGCCGGGCTCGGGTAAGACGACAACAATCATCATGCGGATTGGCTACTTAATTGAGGTAAAGGGTGTTCATCCGAGCCGGATCAAGGCAGTCACGTTCAGCAAGGCGTCTGCGCAGGATATGAAGGAGCGGTTCAGCCGTTTCTTCCCGGACCATCCTGCGGGCAGCGTCGATTTCTCGACGATTCACAGTCTCGCATTCGAATTGATGCGGGAGTTTTTGCGGCGTAACCGGACTTCTTTTCAAATTATTGAAGGTTCCGTTGAGAACGAGAGTGAAGGCGAAGGTTTTGATGAAGACAACCCACCGCTGCATAAGAAGTTAATCCTGCGCGATATCTATAAGCGAATTCATAACGACAACATCACGGAAGAGCAGATGGAGGAACTAACGACCTACATCAGCTATATTAAGAATAAGCTGATTCCCGAGGATCAGTGGGCGTCCGTGAACTGTGACGTTAAGGAATCCGCTCTTATTATGAAGGAATATGAAGCATTCAAGCGATCGCGCAGCGACAAGCTGCTGATTGATTACGACGATATGCTCGTTATCGGCAACCGTGCGCTCGCAGAGAGCAATGAGCTGCTGTGGAAGTATCAGAATAAATACGACTACGTGCTGACGGATGAAAGCCAAGATACGTCGATGGTTCAGCATGCGATTATCGAGAAGCTCGTTAAGCGGCATGGCTGCCTGTGCGTCGTCGCGGATGACGATCAGAGCATCTACACGTGGCGGGCGGCGGAACCGCAGTATTTGCTTGATTTCAAGAACGTGTACCCGGATGCGGCGATTCTAAAAATGGAGCAGAATTACCGGTCCTCGAAGAACATCGTTGCAATCGCGAACCAATTCATTAAGCGCAACAAGAATCGCTATGACAAGAATATGTTCACCCGCAATTCCACCAACAGACCGATTCGGATCAAGAGCCTTGCCGATTACAAACAGCAGGCCAAGTATGTGGCGGAGAAGGTTTCGCGGATTGAGGAGCTGCGCGAGGTGGCGCTTCTGTACCGGAACAATTCATCCTCGATTACGCTAATGAATGAGTTCGAGCGCCGCGGCATTCCGTTCTATATGAAGGACGGCGACAACCGATTCTTTTCTCATTGGATATTGGAGGATATTCTCGGTTTCATGCGGATGGCGTATACGGATAAAAGGCCGGAGCTGCTGGAGAAAATTCATACGAAGATGAGCGGCTATATTTCGAAAACCCAGATGGCGGCGCTGCTCCGCATTCAGAATAACGAGTCGGTCTTTGATAACCTAATCAATCATGTACCGGTGCAGGATTACCAGCCGAAGCAGCTGCTGGAATGCAAGGAAACGTTCCAGACGCTGAAGGAGATGCCGCCGCGCCAAGCCATTCGGACGATTCGGAGCAAGCTCGGCTATGAACGGGCGCTGGATCGGATGTGTGAACGGCTCGGATTTCGCAAGGAGAGTCTGATCGGGATTTTGAACACGCTTGAGGATATTGCGGATGGTTTGGAGTCGCTGGAGGATTTTGCGAAGAGATTGAAGTACTTGGAAGCGGTCATGAAAGCGTCGAAGAAGAACAAGAACGCCAATGCCGTCACCTTCTCGACGCTGCACAGCGCGAAGGGGCTCGAGTTCGAGCGGGTGTACATCATTGATCTCATCGAAGGCATCATTCCGTCGAGTGAAGATATGAAGAAGGTCGAAGGGGAAGTGTCCGAGCAGATGGAAGAAGCTGTGCGACTCTTCTATGTTGGCATGACGCGGGCGAAGCAGCAGCTGGAGCTGATTGCATATGGAAAGCGGGATGGCGAGGAAGTGAAAGAGTCCGAATTCGTTGCCGCCGTTCGTTATATCCAAGACCCGAACGCTGAGCCGCCGGTGCAGCAGCATTCATCAGGAGTTACGATATCGCAGCGCAAACCGGCTGGCTCAGCTGCTTCGGGCAGCGTGACGATTAGCAAGCCGGAGGAGGCTTTCGTTCCGGCGAACCCGAATGCGCTCAAGAGCTTTAAAGGCATAGCGCCTGGCACACAGCTGAAGCATCGCGTATTCGGCAGCGGTGAGCTCCTTACGATTGATGCCGAATCGGTTGATATCCGCTTTACGACCGGCGTGCGCAAGCTTGCGGTCAGCGCTTGCTTGCAGCTTGGTTTAATTGAGGTGAACTAGCTTTCTTCTTTTTTGCCTGTTATCCGCATAAGCTTGGAAGGGAACAGCGGACAACTGGTGAGAAGGAGGCGCCCATATGCGCAGATGGGGAAGAAGGGGATGGCGAAGCAGCGGACGCCGGCGCCGATCAGGAAGCAGCGGTAAGAAGATGAGCCGCCGCAAGCTCGTTCTTATTTTGCTGATCATCTTCGGGCTGTTCTTCTTCCAGATGTTTATTTTCGTCGAACGGAATTTACAAGGTCCGCTCATGGCTGTTGCCAAGGTCCGCGTCAAGCAGGTCGCAACTCAGGCGATCAATAAGGCGATTACAGAGCAGGTTGCGCATCAATCGTCCGCCGATAAGCTCATTGAGTGGAAGACGAATGCGAGCGGGAAAGTGTCCGGCTTTATGCTGAATTACTCCGAGCATATGCGCATTACGTCCGAAACGATTGATACGGTACAGACGAAACTAAACCAGATGGGCGACATTCCGGAGAAAATCCCGCTCGGCCAAGCGCTCGGCAGTGCCATTATCGCTTCGTTCGGTCCACGCATTCCGGTCAAATTCGAGCCAATTGGTGCAGTAAAGGTCGATCTCGATACGAAGCAAAAGGATGCCGGGATTAATATGATCTTGGTCGAGGTGTATATGCATATCGTTGCAGAGGTATCGATTATTATTCCATTCGATACGCAGCCGGAGCTGGTGGATACGGAAATTCCGATCTCGTACCTGCTCGTCGTTGGTGATGTGCCGATGTACTATTATGATAACAAAGGCAATCCGGTCGGTGATTCCGCACCGAATGCGCCGAATATTTCACTACCGATGCAAGATGGCAAGAACGGCGTCACCACGACGTCACCAGCAGATAACGGTACGACTGGGGGAGACGGATCGGAGCCTGCTTCGTCGTCGAACACGAATATGAATTCAAATGCGAATGCGAGTACGAATACCGGGGAATGACCAGCAGCAAAAAAAGAGCGCTCAGCCTAATGCCTATAAGCAGGCCTTGATGAGCGCTCTTCTTTATGATTTGCGTGTGCGCATTCTGCGACGTTCATCGTTCTCCCATTGTCTGAGCGACGGGTAAGGATCGAACGACCACTCGACTAAACCACGGTCTCGGTAGATGCCGTAATGCAGATGCGGCGGGAACTTACCTGATGTTCCGGGGCGTCCATAGCCAGAGCTTCCGACCCAACCGACAACTTGGCCGGGCTTAATGGTGCTGCCTACGAATATCGCCTTGTCATAGCCAGACAGATGTGCATAATAATGATAATAATTATTGAGATCTCGTATACCAAGCCGCCAGCCTCCATAAGGATTCCAGCCTTTTATCTCAATAATGCCGTAGCAGGTGCTGCGTACAGGAACGCCATGGCCAGCAAAAATATCGGTTCCCTCATGAATGCGGTATCCACCCCAGCTGCGGCGCGTTCCCCACGTTCCTTTGTAGGAATAGTTATCGCCGATTGGCAGCGGGAATGCATGCTCGAACAGGTTTAGTGTCCCGAAGTTTTGGTAGAGGCGGGCAAACTGGCGAATGCGCTGGACTGCTCTCGTATTGTGATAATACTGCCATAATCCGATTGAAAAATCGTCCTCTTCCGTACCGAATCGCATCAAATGATTGGCGACGGAATACAGTAAGTCAGTATCGTTCGTGCGCACCGCGAGCCCATCGCCGTCTCCATCCTCGCCAAGTCCGCTGAACCAGCGGATCGACATGGGCGATTGGTCGTTGACGTCGGGATTCAGCTCCCCTGCCCATTCGGACTCTGATACGAACACGCTGATGTATTGTCCCAGCTGCTGGCGTGTCTTGGGCCGTGCCTTCGTTATCGTCCGTTCGTACTGGTCGATCGCGGCAAGACGAAACCAGGGAATCCGAGTGACGACGCTGATCTCATCATAGAGGATGCGCCTTTTTAAGAAAGATTCGTCTTTGGCATCGGTTTTCTTGGCGCTTGCGCTCATTGTTGTTCGGACTTCCTGATCTGGGGGAGTTCCCGAAGCGGCGGAAGCGGTATGTTCTTGGTCTTGGCCGAAGAACTGCAGGTTAATAACTAGAACGACCGTTATTAAGGATAAATACAAGGATCTCAGAAGTATCGGCCTCCAAGTGCCAACCGGCATAGGCGCGGTTATCGCTACCGGTTGAATGATCAAATTGGGTGCAATTGGTTCAAGTAATGCTCTTCTGATATGATCTGCAAATCATTGGTTTTTATCCGAAACGTGCTATAATAAGACGCAGAGATTACAGAAAGCAGGTTAACTCCCGTTATGAAGAACGAGAAAGAACGAGTACCTAAGCCGGACTGGCTTCGTATACGATTGACGACTGACGGCAATTATGCCGAAATTAAAGAGATGATGCGCACGAAGACACTGCACACGGTGTGTGAGGAAGCGCGTTGTCCGAATATCTATGAATGCTGGGCGAACCGTACGGCAACCTTCATGATCCTTGGCGATATTTGCACGCGTGCTTGCCGCTTCTGCGCGGTGAAGACGGGCTTGCCGACAGAGCTTGATCTGCAGGAGCCGGAACGGGTAGCCGAAGCAGCGGAACAGATGGGGCTACGGCACTGTGTGGTTACGTCGGTTGCCCGCGATGATCTGAAGGACGGCGGCGCGATGATCTTTGTAGAAACGATCAAAGCGATCCGTAAGCGGCTGCCACTCTGCAGCGTAGAAGTGTTAATCCCTGACTTTATTGGCAATTGGGATGCGCTGCAAGCAGTGATGGATGCGAATCCGGACATTTTGAACCATAATATTGAAACCGTTGCCCGCTTATCGAATCGCGTTCGGGCGAAGGCGAAATATGCTCGTTCGATGGAGCTGCTGAAGCGCGCGAAAGAAATGAAACCAAACATTCCGACGAAGTCGAGCATTATGCTTGGCGTTGGCGAGGAATGGGATGAAATATTGCAGGCGATGGACGATTTACGTGCTGTGGGCTGCAATATTTTGACGCTTGGCCAGTATTTGCAGCCTTCGAAGAACCATCTGCCGATCGCACGCTATGTGCATCCGGATGAGTTCGCGAAGCTGAAAGAAGAGGGCCTGAAACGCGGCTTCAGCCACGTGGAATCAGCGCCGCTCGTTCGCAGCTCGTATCATGCGCATGAGCAGGTTCAATCCGCATCGGCAACGGAAGCCAAATTATCGGCAACCCTGTAAGAAGGAGGGAGAAGCAGACTTGATCCATATCGGCGGCAGAACCTACGAATTAATTCATGAAAATAGAAACGGATGGAATTTTGAAGCGTTTCGAGAACGATTCAGTGAAGTGCTGGAACGGTACGATTACGTAATCGGTGATTGGGGATATAATCAGCTGCGGCTCAAAGGGTTTTTCCGTGATAACCATCCGAAGGTGTCGCGCGAGAGCGCGATATCCTCGATGGTCGATTATATTAATGAGTACTGTAATTTCGGTTGCGCTTACTTTGTACTGGAGAAGCAGCCAGGCGGCGCTAAGTCCGGTGAGGAAGGCGAGCTGAACGACGATCATGATGGCGAGGATTTCGAACTGGTCGAAGGCGCGCTGGATGCTTATGTGTCCGCTTCACGCGCTGTCGCAGCCACTGCGCAATCGAGCGAAGCGCCTGCGAGCGAGCATCAGCAGGTGAAGTTTATGCCGCGTGCTGAGCGAGATCTGCGCCGTGAGCAGCAGCGCAACAGCCACCGCAAGGACACGGCGAAGGATCCCGAGAAGGAAGGCGGCCGCGAGGGACGCAAGCCGTTCGGCAAGGATCGCGGCGATCACGGCGGCCGTTCTGGGCGGAACCAGCAGCACGATCGCGGTGAGAAGCAAGAGCGTGGTGAGAAGCAAGAGCGTGGCGAGAAGCAAGATCGCGGAGATCGTGGTGAGCGCAATCAGGAGCAACGCGGTGAGCGCAATCAGGAGCAGCGCAGTGATCGTGGTGAACGCAACCAGGAGCAGCGCGGTGAGCGGGCGGAACGCAATGAGCGGAACGCTGAGCGCGGTGGCGGTGGCAATCGTTCGGATCGTCCGGAACGGAACCGCAACAAGCGGCAGCATTTCAACAACAACAACAAAGCGCCGGTGGCCGCTGCTTCAGAGCAGTCGAACCACGCGCCGCGTGAACGCGGCAATAAAGAGCATAAGGACCATAAGGACCATAAGGACCATAAGGACCATGCTCCCAAGCAATCTTAAATATGACGCCGACTCATCTCATGATGAGTTGGCGTTTTTTGTTGGTGTTGCTGGCTGCGGCGACAGATCGTTTGCAACGGAAATGTCGCTCTAAAGGAGTCCACTAAACTAGCTACATTCTGAATTTTGGTTGGAAATTGCATCAAAGCATGATTGAGAGTCGGAAAACCCGACTCTTGAACACTGCACAAAAAAACTGAGAGCGACACTCCGCTCCCAGCCCTATAAGTACTGTACGTTATAAAGTCGTGCATATGATCCATTCTTCGCCATGAGCTCATCATGCTTGCCCTGCTCCACGATTTCTCCATGCGAGACGACGACGATGAGGTCGGCATGGGTGATGGTGGAGAGGCGATGCGCAACGATGAGTGTCGTGCGGTTCTGCGCCAGCTCGGCGAGCGACTCTTGAATCGCATGCTCCGATTCGAGATCGAGCGCCGAGGTCGCTTCATCAAGCACGAGTATCGCCGGGTCCTTCAAGAACACACGGGAGATCGCGATCCGCTGCTTTTGGCCGCCGGATAGCTTTACGCCGCGCTCGCCAATCTCGGTGTCATAACCGCTCGGCAGCGACAGGATAAAGTCGTGTGCACTCGCCTTTTTGGCCGCCGCAACAATTTGCTCGATAGAAGCCTCGGGATTGCCAAGCATAATATTTTCGCGGACCGATCCGCTGAATAAAATATTATCCTGCATTACCATCCCGATATGAGAGCGCAGACTCTCCTGCGTCACATCGCGAATGGATTTGCCATCAATCGTGATGTCGCCCTCCTGCGTATCATAGAAGCGGGCGAGCAAACTGACGAGCGATGACTTCCCCCCGCCGCTCATGCCGACAAGAGCGACCGTATGGCCTTGCGGAATCTCCAAGTTAATGCCCCGCAGCACCCATTCGCCGTCAGAGCTGTATCGGAACGACACATCGTGAAACCGGATGTCACCGTTTACAGCCTTTAGCGCCACAGCTTTCGGTGAATCGCTGATTTCCGGTTGCTCGCCAAGCAGCTCCATCACACGTTCCAACGATGCGGACGCTTGCGTCAGCTCCGTCGACGAGTTGACGAGCCGGCGTAGAGGCGCATAGAGCCGGTCCAAGTAGCCGTAGAATGCGACGAATTCGCCAAGCGTCAGCGACTTCTGCACGACAAGGTAGCCGCCGCAGGCAAGCACGAGCAATGGCGCGATCTCCGTCAGCGTGTTAATAATCGACTGCGTGAGCGCATTCCAGCGAGTCAGCGCAAAGGCACGGTCCAGAAACGTCTGATTCCGCTTGCCGAACTGCTGCTGCTCGTAGCGCTCCAATGTGAAGCTTTTTACAACTGGTATGCCGTTCACATGCTCGTTCAAATAACCTTGCATCTCAGCCATAGCTTGCGAGCGCGAGCGGGAATAGCCGCGCAGCCGCTTGTACAGCTTCTTGACCGCGTAGCCGTAGAACGGCAGAATGGCGATTGAGACGAAGGTCAGCAGCACATTCATGTTAAACATAATGATGAGCGCCAGCACCAACGTAAACATATCAAGCCAGATGTTCATCAGTCCCGTTTCGACGAGCGACTTGGTCTGTTCGGCGTCGTTCATCATTCTGGAGATGATCTCACCGGATTTGCGGTTCTGGTAGAAGCGAAGCGACAGATGCTGGAGATGGCCATACAGCTTGTTCCTCAAGTCAAAAAGCACGCGGCTCGTTGTCAGCTGCGCGAAATATTGACGGTAATATTCCATTGGATAGCGGACGACGACGAAGAGAAGAAAGGCAAGCCCGATCGCCTTCATCAGCTTGGATGTCTTCACATCAACAGGCAAGTCAGCCAGCAGCACGTCGTCGATGACATGTTTAATAAAGAGCGGCAGCGTCAGTGGGATAGCAAATTTGATGATGCCAATGATCAGTGTCACCAGAATGAGCCATCTGTACGGCGCGACGATCCGCAAATAAGCGCGATAATGATTCATCTATTTCACATCGTAGCCAAGAAACGCTTCGCGCACCCGATTCCAGAACGTGAACGGCCGATAGCGAGCAAAGCTCACTTTTCGCGTCGCGACGCTGCACCGGATGGAACGAATATCGTTTCGAGTAATGGTGAGCTGATCGATCGTTAGCTGCAAGCGCTGATCTTTGCGCGGAATAATATCGCAGTGATGATGCTGCGGCAGCACGAGTGACGAGCCGAGCGTCCGATAGACGCGATTGTTGATCGACGCGATCTCGGCAATCTGCAGCGATTCAATGGATGGATGAATTACGGCGCCGCCTAAGCTTTTGTTATAAGCGGTACTGCCTGATGGCGTGGAAACGACGATGCCGTCACCGCGGAACATCTCAAACAATTCGTCATTCACGTCGATCTGTGCGACAAGCATATTGTTGACGCCTTTGAGCGTAAATTCATTCAAACAAGTATAGGTCGAACGTCCCTCATCCGTCTCGAGCTCGATCTGCGCCAGCGGATAGCGGACAATACGCGGCTCGCATTCGGCCATCATTCGGACAAGCTCCTCGATTTCATCGGCCTTCCAATCGGCGAAGAAGCCGAGATGACCCGTATGGATACCAATAAAGGCAACATCATGAATCCGATCTGCATACGTGTGAAAAGCTTTCAGAAGAGTTCCGTCGCCACCGATGGAGATTATGGTTTCCGGCATTTCATCGTTGCGTGCAAGTCCTCGTGCAGCTGCAAGCTCATGGAAACGATCGACAAGCTCCTTAGACAGCTTATCGCCTCTGTCAATGATGACATAGTTCAAACAAACAAGCCCCTTCCGCTCGGGTAGTATATTTTTCTTAGAGATTAATGTAGCTTGTTCCGCCCGAGGACGAATACAGCCGTTTACACTTTGAATCATAGCGGAAAATGATGCCGAATACAACGTTAGACGGCAGGTCCGAGCCAGTCCCAGAGCACATAGATGAGCCCGGTTGCAATGCAGCCATGAAGGAATCTGGCGATGATAAAAGGTTTGTAGCGCAGGTCTGTGCGGCTAAGCAAGCTGGCGATCTGCGCATGGACGGAGAGGCCGGCCCACGATAGCACGAAGGCGGCAATCGCCGCTTGATGCAGCAATCCGCTGCTCGTTGCTGTACCAGCCGAGCGCGCGCCGAGCGTCACCTCGAAAAGACCATTGACGACAGCGTCGGATAGTGCAGGCGGTACGCTGATCAAGCCAAGAAGCCCACGTACACCTATGGCGAGCATCTCGATCCCGCCGGCTTGCCGCAGCAGCTCCATAATGACGGAGAAGACGACGACGAGGCCGCCGACGACGATCATGAGCCGCAGAGCCGCTTGCACAGCGTCCTGCAGCAAGGTGCCGAGGGAACGCCCGTCCATCATGCGGGCGGTATGCATCGCCCGAATCGCTTCGGCGAGGCGACTCTTGCGCCTGCCGCTGCGCTCTTCCGGCTTAGCCTGCAGCGTTGCTGGCGCATTCCGATCATGAAATCGCATAAGCAGGCCGATGATGAGGCCGCCTCCGTAATGCGCCGCCGCGAGTACCGGTGCGAGTGCGACGTTATGAAAGAAGCCGACTGAGACGGCGCCGATCAAGAAGATCGGATCCGATGTCGTGGTGAAAGCGACGAGGCGTTCGCCTTCCGCGCGATTGATGAGCTTCTGCTCCCAGAGCTGAGCCGTTAGTCTTGCCCCGACGGGGTAGCCTGAAGCATATCCCATCGTAACGACGAAGCCGCCGATGCCGGGAATGCGAAAGAGCGGCCGCATGAGCGGATCGAGCATTTTGCCGAAGAAATGGACAATGCCAAGCCCAAGGAGCAGCTCCGAGATGACGAAGAAGGGAAAAAGGGCAGGAAATAGCACCTCCCACCAGATAGAAAGCCCACGAATAGAGGCGTGAAGCGCTTCGCTGGGAAAGCCGATCATTAGCAGTGTCAGGATGACGGCTGCCCATGCCGGGATGACGGCTGGCCGCATTAAATAACGAACGATATGCAAACGTAAGTCCCTCCCCATGAGCGAACAAACAGCTCTATTATTGCTATATGTGGGAAGTGGGACAATCATCACTGGTTCGTCTCGAAAGGCAGAGAAAACGCCAGATATTGCCCTTATATTACAGCTGTATTACATTTCGAAAACGCTTGCAAAATTGATGTTATTTTGTTGGGCCGTATGATACAATTGTCTCACGTCAATAGAACTTGGAGTGATGACAATGAGTATTATTGCAGGCATTCTCGTCTGTGCATTCGTTTATGTCATCCGCGAGTCACTGGTGGCTCCTGGAGAAGAGGATTACGAAAGCTAAACAACTTGCCACCATCTATTCGAAATACTACTTACACTACAATGCCCTCTTTATGAAGAGGGCATTTTTTCGCACTCTATACATAGGTTAAAAGTCCCAGACTATTATATAGTTATATGGTCACGTGCCGGGAGCTTCCAGAAAGCAGATAAGGCGCTTGATTTTGTCCGGAGCAAGTCTGTTGATATTGCGTTTATAGATGTCAGTCTTGGCTCGACTGATGGGCTGCAGCTTGCTCGTGATATCAGGCTACTAAGAAGGGCTCACACTGACGAGAAGCAGCCTCTGAAAGTAGAAGCGAACAAGCTGATCGTGCATGGACTTGGCGGCTTTCATATTTCGAGCAAGTATGGCGGTCCGGTGAAATGGATGTCCACTAAAAGTGCAGAGCTGCTACTGCCCTCAAAGGGCTGGTAGCTTTTTTTATTTCCCACCCGAAAGCGTAGTTTTAATCCGTACTGCTTTCATGCTAAAATATCTACAGGAACCAATACAAAAGACCTAAAAATTAAGGCGGTTTGTGACGATGAATAACTATAGCACTATATATGAAGCTGTCGGAGGGGCTAAGGGTATCGAAGGTATTGTGCAGGCCTTTTATCCTAAAGTACAGCAGCACCCGCTGCTGGCACCACTTTTTCCGGCAGATATTATACCCGTGATGGAGAAGCAAACGAAGTTTCTGACGCAATTCTTCGGAGGGCCTTCCTTGTACTCCGATGAATACGGGCATCCGATGATGCGGGGGAGACATCTTCCTTTTCCAATCACCCCTGAGCGGGCTGAGGCATGGCTTGGCTGTATGCGCGAAGCGCTCCGTGAGACGGACTTGCCTGAGGCGCTGCAAGAGCTTGTTATCGATCGGCTATCTGGACCTGCGCATCACTTTGTTAATCAACCGTAGACTCAGGTGCGATTTTGTCGCTACTTGAGCGATACACAAATTTGAGGGAGACGTGAGTATATGGAGCCGCTCTACTTAACATCTATTACATGCATTTGCTGTGAGACGACCTATAAGACATCACGCGTGCGCCCAAGCTTTAAGAAACCGTCGAATCGGGATACGGATTTCTGCTCGCATTACAAAACAGATTTTAATCCGGACTATTATGTGGTTCGCGTCTGTCCTCGCTGCGGCTTCGCTTCTACAGAGAATGGCGCGGAGCGTATGACGGATGCGCAGAAGAAGGAATATTACGATACGTTCGGCAGCCGCTGGATCCATCGCGATTACGGAGGCAACCGCACGAAGGAGCAGGCGCTGGAATGCTACAAGCTTGCGCTACTCTGCTGCGGAATTATTAAAGAGAAGGATCGGGTCATTGCAGGCCTTCTTCATCATATCGCTTGGTTGTACCGTTACGAAGGGCTTCAGGAACAGGAGCAGCGTTTCCTGCGGTTTGCGCTTGAAGCTTACATAACCGTCTTCGAGACAGAAGGTGGCTCGCTTAACAACGCGAAGCTGATGTATCTAATCGGAGAGCTGCACCGCCGGGTTGGCGAGCCTCGTAAAGCGGTCCAATGGTTCTCGCGAGTCGTGAATGACAAGCGGATTACAGATGCTTCTATGATCCGGGCAAGTCGTGACCAGTGGCAAATGCTGCGGGAGAATAACAATAACGAGCTGTTTGAAGAAGAACCAGCTGCAATGAATGCATAAATAAAGAAAGCCGCTCAGGGCTTATGCCTGGGCGGCTTTACTTATTATGCTTGGCGTAGCTTCGTATCGGTAAGCAGGTAATCCTGGTCCGCATCGACAACCGTCACGCGGCTATGGCAGCAAGGGAACACAAGCAGCTTCTTACTGCCGGAACGAATATGGTCAAGCTCCTTCGGTCGCAGCGGAAGCAGGACGTTATCTTTGTGACAGAATGGGCAAGAAGAGACATATACGTCTTTCATAATAATATCATAAGGCCATGCACGCTCGAACGGGATCACTTGTCGGTGTCTCCTTTGGGCTCATTCGCTGCATTTTTAGTAGCAAGCTCAGCGATCTTTTGCAGCAAAATATGTTTCGGCATATGCATCAGATGCTCCAGCGGTACGCCAAGCTCCTTAGAAAGCTTGATCGCCGTCTCCGGAGACAGCTGTAATGGTTGCGTCATAGTCTTTGCACTCCTTATCTGTAGTATTAGCGCTGCTTGCATAAGCAGGGCTTCATGCTTCATAGTATGGGTAATGTATGAATAGAGGACAATCCTCAAACGGTTATACTTTCAGTTATACACTGACACTGCTAATTACGCAAATAGCGATAACGAGGGGGAAAAGAATGAAAACAGCATATCCGCAATCTTGGGATTTGGAAGCGCTGTATGCAGGTGGCTCACGTTCAGTGGCATTCTTGCAAGAATTAAGCGGTATAGAGGCTGATATCGAAGCTTTGTCGCAGCAGCTGGCGGAGGCGAAGTCAGAAGGTGCGGAAGCTCCTGCTGTGGAACTGCTGAATAAATGGACGGCAGCCGTGCAGTCCATTTTACTGCGAATTCGCCAGTCGGATTCTTTCGTAGGCTGCTTGCAAGCCCAGCAAATGAAGGATGCGGCTGCGAATGCACTTAATGATCGGGTGAAGACGCTGTCGGCGAAGTTTAATGGCGCGCTGACTGCTTTTGACGAGCAGCTGCTGAACGCCAATGATGCTGCTTGGACGAGCTGGCTTCAAACATCGGAAACTGTAGCCCCGGTCGCTTTCGTGCTGAATGAGCGGCGTGAAGCGGCGAAGGAGAAGCTGCCTCCAAGCCAGGAGGCGCTTGCTGCGGAGCTTGCCGTCGACGGTTACCATGGCTGGGGCGATTTCTACAATACAATCGTTTCCCGAGTCCGGTTCGAGGTGACGGAGGATGATGGCTCAGGCAATGAAGTGAAGAAGCAGCTATCCGCTGGTCAGATGAGTAACCGTCTAACAAACAGTAAACGTGCGGTGCGTGAGGCAACGTTCGAGGAGTGGGAGCGCGAATGGAATGAGCAGGGCGACCTGTGTGCGGATACGATCAACCGTATCTCAGGCTTCCGTCTGAAGTTATATGAGAAGCGGGGCTGGGGCTCTGTGCTGAAGGAGCCGCTCGCGATTAACCGGATGAGCGAAGCGACGCTCAGCGCGATGTGGGAGGCCGTAACCGAAGGCAAGCCAAAGCTGGTCAAATACCTGGAACGCAAAGCGGAGCTACTCGGACTGAAGCAGCTTGACTGGCATGATGTTGGCGCACCGCTCGGTTCTTCGCATAAGGTTGTGCCTTATGATGACGCCGCGCAAATTATTCTGGAACAATTCCGCGCGTTCAGTCCTGATTTAGCTGATTTCTCGGAAAAGGCATTCCGCGAAGGTTGGATCGAAGCGGAGGATCGTCCCGGCAAACGTCCGGGCGGTTTCTGTACGGCGTTCCCGAAGAGCGGGCAGACGCGTATTTTTATGACCTATTCAGGCACGGCTTCCAATGTCTCAACGCTGGCGCATGAGCTTGGGCACGCGTATCATCAGCATGTCATGAATGACCTACCGCCGCTTGCGCAGGAGTATGCGATGAACGTGGCGGAGACGGCATCGACATTCGCGGAGATGATTGTGTCTGACTCTGTGCTCAAGGCTGCAACAGACCGCAGCGAGAAGTTGGCGCTGCTCGACGATAAGATCCATAGCGCTGTTTCGTTCTTCATGGACATCCACTGCCGATTCTTATTCGAGACACGATTCTACGAGCGTCGCAAGCAAGGGATGGTCACGCATGAAGAGTTGAGCAAATTGATGGAGGATGCGCAGGAGGAGGCATTCAGCGGCGTACTCGGCGAGAAGCATCCGTATTTCTGGGCGTCGAAGCTGCATTTTTATCTAACGGATGTACCGCTCTACAACTTCCCTTACACATTCGGATACTTGTTCAGCTGCGGCATCTATGCGGTGGCAAAGAAGGAAGGGAGTTCGTTCGCGGACCGTTATGTGGCGTTGCTTCGTGATACAGGGCTTATGACCGTAGAAGATCTGGCGCAGAAACACCTAGGCGTAAGGCTGGATGAGCCGGGCTTCTGGCGCGAAGCAGCCCAGCTAGCTTTGGAGGACGTCGATACGTTCCTCGAGTTGACGCGCTAACTTGTAGGAATCAGACATGTAGGAACCAGCAAGAACAAGAATAGAATCCTCTGAAAAGTGGAATACTGACATACAGAAGGAACGGTGCGGCCTGTGGCTTATACAGCAGGTGAATGCGCCGTTTTTCTGTCAGCAGGCTTACGCTTTTGAGAAAGGGGATTACAGAACGTGCAAGTAGAACAGACATTTGTGATGGTGAAGCCAGACGGTGTGAAGCGCGGATTAATAGGACCGATCATTACGCGGTTTGAGCAGAAAGGATTTACGCTTGTGGCGATTCAGCTGCGGTCGATTGACAGGGCACTCGCGGAGCGGCACTATGGAGAACTGAAGGCGAAGCCATTCTTCGGCGAACTGGTTAATTACTTAACGTCCGGACCTGTCTGCGCGATGATATGGCAAGGGGAACATGCGATAGAGAATGCGCGGTCCATCATTGGCAAGACGAATCCGGTGGAAGCAGCGCCAGGCACGATTCGCGGTGATTACGCCCTCGATATTGCCGGCAATATTGTACATGGCTCGGATTCCCCGGCAAGTGCTGAGCGGGAGATCGGATTGTTCTTCGGCGGCGCTGACGCCGCTACGACCACGCATGCTCTGGCCCCGGTACAATTGGTTACTGGGACGGACCTAGAGCATGGCGAAAGAACGATCCATTGATAGTATGCCCAAAAATGATGAAAGCCCTCGCAATTCTCATTTCTGAGAACGGAGGGCTTTCGCTATTGTATGATAAAGAAAAAGGTTGAATTAGAATGTTTCGTTGATTACGAGCTTGTCGAGCGGAAGGCGCGGAGTTGGACGTCCTGGTGCTGCTGCTTCGCCGATTGCGATCATCATTACTGGGATGAAGCGCTCAGGGACGTTCAGTGCTTCTACGAGCTTCGCTTTGTCGAAGCCGCCCATTGCGACTGTGTCGTAGCCTTTTGCTTTCGCTGCAAGCATCAATTGCATGGCAGCAAGGCCTGCGTTCTTGTTCGCTTCGTCACGCGCTACTTGCTCGAAAGAGTACGCGCCTTCGATTTGGTTTACCATGTTGTCGCGGATTTCTTGCGAAATGTGGCCAGCTGCCAGCATGCCGTCAAAGATTTCGCGGCCAGTAATTTGCGCTTGAAGGTCGCCAAGAACGATTACAACTGCGGAAGCGTCAGAAACTTGCTGTTGTCCGTATGCGATTGGAAGAACCAGGTCCTTCTGAGCTTGCTCTTGAACGACGAGGAAACGCCATTGTTGCAGGTTCCAAGACGATGGCGCCGCAGCAGCCAGCTCCAAAATTTCGTTCAATGTTTCTTGCGGAATAACGACATCTCTCTTGTATTGGCGAACCGAGTGGCGCTCGCGAATTGCGGTTTCAGTTGAAACCACTGTGTTTGTTTGTGTCATTGTATATCTTCCTCTCCTTGGTGTTGGTTTAATTGTAAAAATAAGTAACTTACTTATTGGTTGATTACTTACCTAAGTATAGTTGACTTACAAAAGATAAGCAACTTATTTATTTGTGAATATTTATGGAAGAACGAAGGTAAGAACGGATCTGCGGCGATATGGCGCTGGTACCAGCTTGCTCAAAAAATGTTTGACGATATGACAGCTTTCGTGGTAAATTATGGTCAATTATTAAATAGGACTGCTTACGGAAGCACCGTAACTGCGCAGATGATCTGCGTCGTTACGGTGCTTTTTTGCGTCTATTTCGTCCTTGCTAGAAGCCGAAGGAGTGTGAACTATGAATAAGAAAAGCCTCATTCTTGCTGCCGTAGATACGGATTATACCGAGCGGCTCGCGGACTATATTCGCCATTCGTCTTTCGGGGAGAGCTGGCAGCTGACTGTTTTTACGAATCCGGCAGCTTTGCTTAGGTTTATCCGCGAGGGATATACAGTCGATTTGCTCGCTGCTGATATAGAGCTGTTAGGTGAGCTTGGCGGCTTGGCAGACGGACTGCCGGTTGCTGCGCTTGTGGATGGAAGCGGCGGTCGGACGTCAGGGTACGTACATGAAATTGTGAGGATACAACCGTTGCCGCAATTGTTGCAAGCTTTAACCGCTGCTTTCGCAGCTTATGGCGGTTCGGCTTTTCAGAGTCGGAGCAGTGCCTCGGACGGAGGGAGGATGGCTGTCGTTACCGTTTACTCTGCTTCCGGTGGTATCGGGAAGACGACTCTCGCCATGCAGATCTGCCAGCAGGCTGCCATCTCGGGAGCGCGTGTCTTCTATTTGAACCTCGAGCAGTGGAACTCGTGGGTGCTAGGGGAGGTGCAAGAGGGAAGCGAGGATATGGCGCAGCTGCTCTATTTGGTTCAAACCGAACCAGAGCGCGCTGTCACGCAGCTTATTGCGCTGCGAAAACGGCATGTGGCGTTAGGTGTTGATTACATTGCCCCATGCAAGAATGCTGATGAGCGATTATCACTTACAGCCGAGCATGTAACGAAGCTGATCGAGACCATAAAGGAGACCGGCGATTATGACATGGTTGTCGCTGATTTGGATAGCCGGATGGACTCCATGCATATTGGCGTGTTTGAAGCTAGCCAGCATGTGATATGGCTTGTCTCGCGGCACCCGGTCAGCATACGGAAAATGGAGCTGGCGAAGGAGTATGGCAAGCAGAAGTACGGAGATGCATTTCATCAGATGAAACATAACGTTCAAATCGTGCAGGTTGGGGGCGGAGGTGAGCTTCCTTATGTACTGGAGCTGTCGGAAGGAGACGGCTGCGGCGATGGCTGGCTTGGGTTTGGAGCTGGCACATCGGCGTATCGAGGGGCGGTTGAAGTACTGATGGGCCGGCTTGGAATTTCAGGAGGGGGCGAGCGCGGTGGACGAAGCGACAGTACTGCTGCTAAAGGAGCAAATACGCGGCCAGCTTGAGCTTGGTAGTGCAATGACGGATGAGGCATTCAGGAGCCGGATTGAACGGACGGTGTTCCAGTGGTGCCGGGATCATCCGATGGCGGCAGCGGAGAAGGCGGTGCTCGTTCACCGATTATTTCATGCTTTTCGCGGATTGGATTTGCTTCAACCGCTAATGGATGACCCTTCGATCACGGAGATTATGATCAATGGTCACGAGGAACTGTTCGTGGAGCGGGATGGTCAGCTCAGCCGGCTGCCTTCGGCATTCGAGAGTAAGGAGCGGCTGGAGGATCTTATTCAAACGGTCGTCGCAGCTGTAAACCGTGTCGTGAATGAATCTTCGCCAATCGTTGATGCGCGGCTGAAGGATGGCTCACGGGTACATATTGTGCTGCCGCCTATTGCGCTGAAAGGGCCGACAATGACCATTCGTAAATTTCCCGAGAAGCCGCTGCTGATGGATAATCTGATTGCGCGAGAAGCACTGTCGGAGGATTCAGCTGTTCTGCTTGAGGCGCTGGTTAAGGCGAAATACAACATTTTTATAAGTGGTGGAACAGGCTCTGGTAAAACGACTTTTCTTAACGCATTGTCGCAGTTTATCCCTGCGGATGAACGAATCGTAACGATTGAGGATGCGGCAGAGCTGCAAATCCGTTCGGTGCCGAATCTCGTCTCTTTGGAGACACGGAACGCGAATACTGAAGGGAAAGGGGCGATCTCAATGAGGGAGCTCATTCGAGCGTCTCTTAGGATGCGACCGAACCGGATTATCGTAGGCGAGGTTCGGGGAGGGGAGTGCATCGACATGCTCCAAGCGATGAACACTGGTCATGATGGCAGCTTATCCACGGGCCATAGTAATAGCGCGAGGGATATGACTGCTCGTCTGGAGACGATGGCATTGAGCGGCGCGGACCTACCAATTGGAGTCATTCGGCAGCAGATCAGCTCGGCTATTGATATTATTGTCCATCTGTCAAGACTGCGTGACCGTACGCGGAGAGTGACTGAAATATGCGAGGTGACCGGTGTAGTTGGCGGTGAAGTCATGATTGAGCCAATCTACTCCTTCGTTGAAGAGGATGAATATGAGGGACGAGTAATTGGCGAGCTGAGACGAACTGCTCATCGGTTGCAGCGGAGCTGGAAGCTGCGGATGGCCGGGATGGGTGCGATAGCGGAGCGTGAGGGGGCTTGAAGAGAGCGCAGCAGGTGCAGAACCGATGGAACGGTTGGTTGCATTGGCTAGGTTGGCCAGGGGAATCGGTTGATGAGCGAAGCTCGAGGGCAGCGGGAGGGACAGGTAAGCTGCCGCGTTATGATCAGTATCATTTGACTAGGCGTGAATTTCATATCGCGGCATGCGCCGGCTACTTGATTGTATTTATAGCAGCGTACCTGTTCTACCATTCCATGATTGCTGCTGCCGTGCTTGCTGTGGCGGGCATTGCTGCTCCACGTTTTCACCGCCAATCGTTGCTTGCTCGGCGAAGACTGCGGTTGTCACTGCAATTTAAAGAAGCGCTCTATTCTATCGCTTCTTCACTGGCAGCCGGCAGATCTGTCGAGAATGCTTTCGTCACGGCGCTTACGGACCTGCGGCTGTTATACCCGAATCCGCAAACCGACATTCTTATCGAATTCGAAATTATTGAAGCTCGAATGGCATTCGGCGAGTCGCTTGAGCAGGCTTTGCTCGATTTCAGCAGGCGGGCTTGTATGGACGATATTGCACAATTCGCCGATGTGTTTGCGACATGCAAACGTTCCGGTGGAGACTTGGTTGAAGTGATACGCCGAACTTCGCAGACGATCGGGGAGAAGCTGGACATTCAACAGGATATTGCCGTTATGATCGCACAGAAGCGATTCGAATCTCGCATTATGATGGCTGTTCCTTTCGTGTTTCTTGCTTTCATGAGTTTTGCAGCTCCTGATTATATGGCTCCGTTGTATGGCGGGATAGGCTATGTTCTGCTCACAGCGGCACTTCTGATACTCGGTCTGTGCTACGCACTCATGATTAGGATTATGAATATTCGCATGTAAACAAGCTTCAGGCTGAGGAGGCCGGGATGGTCCTATCAAATGTAATCGGCTGTGTGCTGTCTATAGCATGGCTAGCGGTTGTAATTTACTGTGATCGGCAAGGAAATGGAGGTGGGGGTTGTCGTTCCAAAGAACCGATCGACCGCTTGGTTAGAGCTCCGTTCTTATTCCTGCTGCAACGGTCGGGTATTCTGGACCGGATGGGGCCGCTCACTGCAAGTCTGCATAGCAAGCTGTTTATCCTTCACGGCAGTAGCTGGTCGCTCCATTCAACGAATAGCTACATAGCTGTAGTGGCAGCGGCCGGTTATGGCGCAGTTTGTGGAGCGGCTTGGCTGAGCGCTCTAAGCGGTGAGCAAGCACTGCTCTATATCGGGCTGCTGCTCGGGATCGTCATTCCCGCCGCGAAGTGGAGAGATGCCACGACAAAAGTCGAGAAGCGCAGACAGGACATGTTGCTGCTGCTGCCAGAGGTGATGAGTAAGCTCATGTTGTTGATTGGAGCGGGTGAGAACATACAGCGGGCACTGCTGCGCTGTGCGGAACGAAGGGATGAGAAGGCGAATCAACCGCTGCTCATTGAACTGCGCAAGGTGAATGAAGCGGTGCGCAACGGTGAATCATTCGCAGCAGCACTGGAGCTACTTAGTAGACGATGCGCGGTGCAGGAGGTTTCTCTCTTTACGACGACACTGCTGCTCAATTACAGGCGTGGTGGAGATAAACTCGCGCTCTCCTTGAAGGAGCTGTCGTACTCCATTTGGGAGAAGCGCAAAGCGGTGGCAAGGGCGCGCGGCGAGGAAGCCTCGTCGAAGCTGGTGTTCCCACTGGTCGGTATTTTTTTTATTCTGATGACGCTCGTCGCTTCGCCGGCGATTCTATTAATAAGGTAATTCATAACGAGAAGGAGTGACTACATGATGAACAATGTAGGCCAAGCAATACAACGATTTTGGAAGGAAGAAGAAGGGATTGGCACGTTAGAGATCGTGCTGATTATTGCGGTCATTATTATTTTGGCGCTGCTGTTTAAGGATTGGATTATTGAATTAATGAAGAGCTTGATGGGTGACGCGGATGAAAAAGCGAACGAGATCTTCAACTAATACGAGTGCATGGCGGGAGTTGCTAAAGAGGGAGGATGGCAGCTTTACACTGGAGGCGAGCGTGGTCTTTCCTTCGATTTTTATAGCGCTCCTAGCGTTACTGCTGCTTAGCATGTACACCTACCAGCATGTCGTCCTTTACAAGAATGCTTCGCTTGCCGCAGAACGGACTGCCTTTCGCTTTGATAACAGCTACCGAGACGCGATGAGCGGGATGGGTCTGACAGGTCAATATGACGGATTGTACTGGCGGATGGCGGAGAATGGCGCATTGCAATCGCTGTTTAACAGTGGCGGAAGTCAAGCAAGTGAAGGAGAGGAAGTGACTGTGGCTGTACAGATTGGACCGTCCGTACCGTCATCACGAAATGAGGATGGTACAATCCCGCTCACGGAGCGCAAGCTTAAATCTGGAGCAGGATACGTTATGGAGCCGCTTGCCGGCGAGATTTCTGTTACCGGGATACTGGAGAAGGAAATCGTTGTGAAGCTTCGTCATCCTATGTCCATCCCGATATTGGATCTATTGAAAGGGAACTCGGAGCCTCAAACGGTGAGCAGCGCGGCTGTTGTGGACCCGGTGGAGCTCATTAGAAATGTCGATTTGGTCCGTTATTATGCAGACCGATTTGGCGGGTCTGAACACAGAGGCGAGAGAGAACAGGGAAGACAGATACTGGATGAACGAGGTCGGTAAATAAGCGGTTGAACGAAGGGAGCGGGAGGGCGGTGGCAGCATTGAGATTGAGCGGTTACTCAGTTGCTCGTTTCTGGAGGCGGGCAGATGGCGCAGTTAGCCTTTATTTAATTGTTTCGACTGCTGCGATGCTGCTGCTCACTTCTTTGCTTATTGATTTTGCGAGAATCGCAGCTTTTGAGAGGCAGACCGAGCTTGCCACACAGTCTGGCATTCGTTCAGCATTGTCAGCCTACGATGCTGGATTGTATGAACAATATGGCTTATTCGGCACTGGCGGATCCGATCGGGGGGAGTTATTCGATCATGCTGTAAAGCATAATTGGACGGCGGAGACAGCAGATAGCTTCAGATTACTGGATATGAAGACGGAAGCATCACATGTGGACAGCTATGAAGTGCTTGGCAATCATGCGGTATTTAAACGGCAGGTGCTGGAGGAGCTGAAGTATAAGGCGCCGATCGACTTTACGCTCGAGATCGCCTCGAAGTTTGCGCCAATTGCTGGAGCAATGAAAGAAGCATCGAGCTCAGTAGAGCTACTATCGCAAGTTCAGCAGCTATATGAGGAGCGGGAGAAGCGGCTTGATGAAGTGCTTGCCTTTCAGAAGCAAGCCGCAGCCGCTGCTTCGGAGCGGCTGCCAGCTCTGATTTCATCTACGGCGTCATCCATTGTTAACGGCTACGGGAATTATGTGAGCTGGAGGAACGAGGATGCATCGCTGGAAGAGGGTGAAGAACCAATGCACCAAGCGGAGATAGCTGCTTATGTAAACAATGCCGTGGCTGGCTCGACCTCTATTGCTACTAGCGGCAGTCAGGCGCTTAGCCACCATCGCGAGTATGAGCAGCGAGCGCAGGAAGCACTGCTAGAGGCGAAGCGGTATAACGCTTCGATACAAGCGGCGGCTGACGAGATCAGCGAATCGCAAGCAGGCGGTGGTTATGACCGTGTAAGCCAGAATGAGATCGCAGGTCGCGAGCCGACCTCAATGACTTCGACTGATCTGAGTAATTTGCAGCAGACAAGAGGTGCTGTCTTGGAGCTTGTGCTTGACGCTGGCTGGTTCGAGGCCTATGAAGGGGAACTGCAGCAGCAAGCAGGAGCTATTCAGCGTGTGAGCAACCAAGCGGCAACATTTAAAGCTTCTGTTAGCTCAGCGCTTGCGGAGCAAGGATCTTTGTCGTCCATGCAACTAGCACTCCAAAGCTTGCAGAGCTTCTATAAAGATTATAAGCAGCTCTATGGAGCGACGGGCTCGATCATTCAATCGAGGGAGTCGGAGCGCATGAAACGCCAAGCGAGCGACCGGGAGCGGAAAGCAAATGAGGCGGCTGCGAGCAGCAAGCTTGGTGAAATCAAAGAGTTTCTGGAGCAAATGAAGTCTGCTCCCGATCAAGAGGAGAACCGTAATGCGTTCCAACAAGTGAAGCAGCGAATGGAAGCCAACTTGGAGTTTAATCAAGCTGCTACACAGTCTGAAGTTCCTAGCAGTGAGTCGCTTGGAGAGGATTCCGGCGAGACGGTGAGGCAGTCGATGAGCGCGGTGGGGACGATCTATAGCGGCATGGCAGATCTACTGGAGGATGTCCGCGATCCGCTCTACATTAACGAGTATGTGGCGCATCGGTTCGAAGCCTTTGATCCTAAGCAGTTCGCATTGAGTAATGGGCAGCAAGGGACATTCTCCCAAGCGCTAGCACTGGAGAATCAGGAAGTGGAATATATTCTTTATGGCTTTCATGAGCCGGCCTCCAATGTGTCGGCTGCTTACGGCGAACTGTTTGCACTAAGACTTGCCGTGCGAACGATGGAGGGCTTCATCGAATGCCGTGCGCTTGGACATCCACTGCTCGTGTTCTCCGCTGCGGTACTGTACGGCATCGAAAAAGCGATGGCAGACATGGCGACACTCGCTCAGAAGGGAAGCATCCCATTGTCCAAATACGCTCCGGCGGAGCTTAGTTATTTGGATTATTTGCGGCTATTTCTCATCATTCATGGCGTCAGCGAGGCACGAATCGCAAGAATAATTGCAGTTATTGAGCAGAACACGGACACCGACCTGTCGCGGGTATCTACGGGATTGACAGGCGAGCTTACGGCATCGGTAAATCTCTGGTTTCTGCCGGGGCTGATGAAGAGCTTCACGGCGAGCGGTATTTTGAACGGGAAGGTGAAAGGGAATCGCTATGAAACGACCCGCACAATCGGTTGGTCCTATGGATAAGCGGAGGCGGAGTGAGCACGGGAGCATAACGCTGGAAGCCTCGTTGATTATGCCGATTGTGCTTATGGTGTTCATTTTCCTGATCTGTTTCATACGGCTCAGTATGGTGCAGATGGCGCTTCATGGCGCCGTCTCACAAACGGTGAGAGAAGCCGCGGCGAACATTCATCCTGTGGAGCTCGCCATGGAGAAGTTTACTCCAAGCGATGATGCTGATGGAGAAGCAGTAGCAGAAGAGGAGAACTCACAATCTTCGACTCTGGCGGAGCTGCCTGGAATAAGTATTGTGGCAGACAAGCTGGAGAGCTGGCTTCCGTCGCCATCCGGACCTCTACTTGCGGCTGCGCTGCGCGGAGATTGGAAGCCAGTCCAAGATGCAGCTGCAACAGAGATTGGCCGCTTGATTGTCGAGCCGCTGCTGATCCGGGCGGCGGACACATCAGTGCTTGAACCGGAACAGCTACATCTCAGCAAGCTGTCACTGCCGGATTTGAAGAGCAAGCAGGACGCCTTCATGCTAATCGAAGCTTCCTACACCTTCAAGCTGGGATTTCCTTTCACCAAGAAAGCAATTGTACTCAAGGAGCAAGCGGAGGAGCGGGTATGGGTCAGTGATCCGACTCCGTCTTTATCTGGCAATGCTAGCACCGCGGGACTTACGGATCCGATCCAAATCGTACTCGTGGAGCCAACTCCTCTCAGGCGAGGCAATAAAGCAAGAGTGGTAGTGAAGACAACACCAGGTAGAAGCCTGTCTATCGAAGTGATCTATAAGAGTGGCAGAAGCGTTGCGAAGCATCTGGGTAATACGAATGCGAGCGACGATGGTATGGCGGAGTGGACTTGGCTCGTTTCGGGCAACACAACACCTGGTGTATGGGAAATCGTTGTTACTTCCAGCGATGGGGGCAAAGCAGCGAGACATTTTGTCGTAGAGAAGAAGTCTGATTAAGGAATAGAGGGACCTAAGCATGGGAGGCGTATTTGTTAGCACGATGGTTGTTCTGCTCGTTGCCGCTGCTTTCGTAAACGATATAAGGTCGATGCGCATTCCAAATGCATTAACCGCTTCGTTCTTTGGAGCAGGTGTGCTGTATCACTTGATCGCAGAAGGGCTCGCTGGTGCTGGTTATGCGCTGGTTGGCGGGCTGGCAGGTCTGCTGCCGCTGCTTGTCTTATATGCGCTACGCGGAATCGGCGCAGGGGACGTGAAGTTTTTTGCAGCACTAGGAGCGGTGATTGGCGCGGTGAATGTTCTTTATGTCCTGATGAATTCCATTCTGTACGGCGGATTGCTAGGCGCGTTGATGCTTGCCTTCAACAAGGCGTCAGGGAGAAAGTTGATGTCAGGCATCGTATCCGTGCTCGTTACGAGCAAGACGGAAGGAACGCGCTTTCCGTTCATGATCGCGGTCGTGCCTGGTGTAATAACGGCATGGTATTTCATACCGGCTTAGCAATGAGAGGAGGGACAAACGATGCTGATGGATGAACTAAAGATTGATTTTGCTATGAAACGCGGCAATGAATTGATTGTTGATCTTCAATCCGGAATAACGAGGGAGAGGCTCGACCAGCTGGAAATTCAAATGCTGCAGAGTCAGCGAATTCCGATGCTGCTCCCTGTGCAGTGGATCGATATGGATGGTCAAATTACATTCAGATATCTATTTACAGGTAAGAGGATCATGCTCCACCGGCTTCAGACGCAGCAGCTATCTATGCAAGAATTCTATACGGTGCTCCTCGCTATTGTGGAAACGCTCGACGACTGCCGGCATTACATGCTGAGAGCGGACAATTTCCTTCTGCATGAGCAATACATCTTTATTGGCGACAGCTGGGAAAATATTTCACTTGTGTATGTGCCGCTGCGAGGCGAGCGAATGGTCACATCGGCAGGAGAAGCTGTACTTGCGATGGCGGTTCGTTTTGTCAGCGTTATTGATCAGCCTGACGGAGCGGGACTTCAGCGCGTGTTTCAGTATTTGCGAGATGAGTATGTTTCGTGGACAAGCCTGAGGCAGACGCTGTTATCGCTGCTTGGCGACGGTTATCGGGCTGAGCGAACCGGAGAATTAGAGGCGATTGAATTTGAGCCGGTTCGCGTGCAGGAGCATCAGACTGTTAAAGAAGAAGAACGGCTTGAGCCTCTTCGCTTTGGAACGGTAAACCATGCAAGGACATCGCGAGCCCATTTGCCTGAAGAGTTTGAGCACGAGCTGCCGATGGCTGATCAGCTACCGGAGTCTGAGCGAGCAGAAGCGTCCGTCACCCGAACAAAGTGGATTATTGGAGCGATCTTCGTGCTCGTGAATGGCTTGATTTGGCGCTATCTGTATATGGCGTCACCATCTCGCACAAGCTTGCTCATGAGCAGCGGATTGAGTGTACTGGCGATTGCTATACTGTTAGTCTTTCGTCAGAAGAAGAGTAGTCATGCAACTGAGCATGAATCAGGCTGGGCCCAGCCAGGTGAATGGGGGGAGGAAGACAGCTTCACTCCTGACTCTCGGCTGCTCGGCAAGCTGACATCCAAATCGTCGCTAGTACAGAAGCAAAATACGCCGGTTCATCAGCATTTGGCTAATATGGAGTCAGTGGTAAGAGGCGGCGAAGCTCCGCTCTTATCTCAGAAATTGGCTATCACTAAGCAGCCGGATGAGCTGGAGATTAACGCTAAACATCAGCCGATTTATCAGCAACCGGCATCTCGTGATGCAACGGTTTTATTAGGCGGTGGGCAAGGTACTCAAAGTACTCAAATTACTAAAGGAGGAGCAGTAACCGCTAATGACAGTTCGTCATGGCTTGAACGCCAATTAGGTGAAGGGGCCGAGAGGATTAGGCTTGCGCAGCTGCATTTTATTATTGGAAGATTAGCAGAAGGCGTCCAATATGCAGACTCCTCGCATGGCATTTCGAGAGCTCATCTTGAGTTTATCAATAGCAAAGGGAGCTGGTCAGCCAAGGATATGGGCTCCCGCAACGGCAGTACGTTAAATGGGAATACGATGATCCCGTACAAGGCATATGAGCTGAGCGACAATGATTTGATTCAGCTTGCAGGTGAGAAGGGCCCGAAATATGTTTTTCGAGCAGGGTGATACAATTACTACCAATAGTTGCATGGACGGTAATTACAGCTGCGAGTATAATGAGAAGTAATGAATACGGTTACATTCGGAAATCTCACCATGAATACGCGCAAACTTCCTTTAAAGGAATGATGCTATTTTGAACCGTACATGGCTGCGAAGAATGATTTGGTCCTACTTGCCAATCTTCTTTATTATGTTTTCTTTTCTCTTCTTCGTCTTCTTCCAAACACTCGTCGAGCAAAATAACCGCAATACGAAAGAAGCCAGTAAGGTCTTTGTAGGCCAGCTGCTCCAAACGGTCGATGTCAGCTTAAAGTCGCTGGACACGATGATGATTCGTGAACTGGTATCCAGCAATCTGCTAAGCGATTTCTTCCTGGCAAACGGCAATGATAACGTGTTTCTAAACTATCAGGTCGTCAATCGAATGCAGCAAATTCAGCATGAGCTGTCGATCATTGATTCCTACTATTTGGTACGCTACAAAGACGGCATCGTCTTCAGCGGGAAGACAACGAAGATGGATGATTTCAAAGACATCGCGTTCATTCGCAGCCAACAGAACAGCGTAGAAAGTCATACCTCTACGTGGAGCTCGATTCGTCCATATCATGAACTGGTCGCTCAGAAGCCTAAAAGTGTTATTAGTCTCGTTCATCGCGTTTCCGTTGGCAGCGGCGCGGACGGACTTATTGTTGTGAATGTCAGCGTGGCATCGCTTCGCGCGATGATTAAGGAGATGTACAACCCAGACCAAGCGTTCGTTCAGTTGTATGATCGCGGCAATCAGCAACTTTTTATGCAAGATGAAACGAACACATCAGGTAAGGTTCTGGCGAGTCAGACGTCTCTATATTCTGGCTGGACGGTTGAGAGTGGTGTTGTGAATGGTAAGGTAGTTGCCTTGATTTCGCATTTATCGAGTATATGGCTCGTGCTGGGATTCATTATTTTCTTAGCTGGCAGTGTCTTCATTGTGTATATTACTCGCAAAAACTATAAGCCGATCGAAGAGCTCGTTTTTCGGATTCAAGATCAATTCGGATCGGGAAAGCCGACGCTGGGAAGGCTGGCGGTGGATGAGTTTACGTTCATCGAAACGGCTATCAACAACTTTGCCGAGCAGACCAAGCTGTTTCGAAAAGAAGCCGAAGCATCGGCTATCAGCAAGCGAAAGACTCTATTCATGGAATTGCTGCAGCTCGAGAGAGGCGTGCAGGAGGAAGCTATTGATCCAGCGGCGTTGCCCCAGCACGATAAGCAGCGGGTATTCGTTATCGAAATTGATCAACCGGAGCAAGTATTCAATCAGTATAAGAGCCGCGACCAGTCTTTATTCAAATTCGTCATCAGCAGCGCAACACATGAATTGTTCACACAGCACGACATTCCGATCTGGCTTGAATGGACATCCATGCTGCAAATGACTGGCATATTGTTTTTGCCGGATTCCTCGAAAGAAGAGGCAGAAGTAATATGCGAACGTATTACCACGTGGATCCATCAGCATTTAGCCTTCACGGTATCTATCGGTCTTGGGGAGGCTGATGCAGTCGCTGAGCTGGCGGGAGTGTCCAATAAACAAGCATTGGAGGCGCTGACTTTCAAGGCAGCTCTTGGCCACAACCGGGTCATCCATTACAGCGACACGCAGCAGGTGGCGACGGTGAAAGCAACAAATACGCATCTGCAGGCGATCCATCGGCTTATCCAACATTTTCGCCTTCACGAAGAGAACTGGCGGGAGAGCTTCGACGCCATGTTTAGCGGTATGAGAAGCTGTTACTTGCCGAAGAGTGAGATTGCCGAGCTGTCCCGTTATTTTGTCGCACATATGGATCTTCAGCTGTCTCAGGCTTCTAAGGATTATTATGATGTTTGGATGTCCGAAGCCTCAGAATCCTTGCGCCAAATCATAGATGAGTTCGATACGCTAGACGAGCTGCAAAGTCTCTGCTACGCGACGTTGCAGTTGTATGCCGATCAGATGGGCCAATTGTACAGTGGGCGCATGCATCATCAGCTCTTGCAGGAAATTAGAGGCTACATCGGTCGATACTTCTCTAATCCGGAGCTATCACTTGAATATCTGGCAGATAAATTCGGCATAAGCGCCAAATATATCAGCCAGCTGTATAAAGAAGAGTTTGGCGAGAATTTTCTTGATTACTTGTCACAGCTAAGAATTTCCGAAGCGAAGAGGCGGCTGCTCGAGCAACCGGATTCGATTCAGGAAGTCGGTGAGCATGTCGGCTACGTGAATGCGGCAACGTTTAGACGCGTCTTTCGCAAAGTTGAAGGCATATCACCCGTCGACTTCCGTAAACGTCATGCGATGTAATAAACATAAGGACCGTTCCACAAGCAGAATCGCTGCTTGTGGAACGGTCTTTTTTTGTTTACAGGCTTAATCGGAAAGGTGAGCGCTCCGCGGAAAGTTGAGCGATATACGCCGGAACTCCAGTAATGGCGCGGCTTTAGAAAATTGAACATCTGCCGGATTTGTGGTTGTTGTCGGCGCCCTCACGTGTCCATTATCGTTGAAAGCAATCGAGGTCAAACTTCATATAAGGGATGTGAGTGAAAGCATGTCTTCATCGACAGGAGTAATCGAAAGGAAGAAATCGGAAGCCCGCGTCAGTGGCAGCTTGCTCCTGCTGAGGGATCGGGGCAAACGCATTAAGCGGCATTGGCAGCTCTATCTGCTTGTTCTGCTCCCGCTAGCGTATTTGGTTATTTTCAAATATATCCCGATGTACGGCGCTCAAATTGCCTTTCGGGAATTCAGTCCGGTACGAGGCATCCTCGGAAGCGAATGGGTCGGTTTAGCTAATTTCAACACGTTCTTTAAGTCGCCGAATTTCTGGATGCTGATTAAGAACACGCTTATCATTAGTACCTACTCGCTGCTTATTGGATTTCCAGCACCGATTATTTTGGCACTTGCGCTCAACGAGGTGCGGAGCATGCGCTTCAAACGGTTCGTTCAAATGGTGACGTTCGCACCCTACTTCATTTCGACGATTGTCATGGTTTCCATGATCATTCTGTTTCTATCTCCCAGACTTGGCTTTATCGATCATATCCTGAGCGCATTTGGCATGGAAGCCATTAACTTCATGGGTGTTCCGAGCTACTTCAGCAGCATCTTCGTATGGTCGAATATATGGCAAGGCATCGGTTACGGCGCGGTGATCTATTTGGCGGCGCTGGCCGGCATTAATACCGATTTGTATGAAGCAGCCAGGGTGGACGGGGCGTCACGCATCCAGAAAGTATGGCATATCGATATTCCCGGCATCATGCCTGCTGCGACGATTTTGCTTATCCTGAACGTTGGACAGATCATGAATGTAGGCTTTGAAAAGATATATTTGATGCAAAATCCGCTTAACACAAGCACTTCGGAGGTTATCTCAACCTACGTGTATAAGATCGGTCTGCTTGGCGCGAACTTCAGCTTCTCTGCTGCAGTCGATTTATTCAATTCGGTCATCAATCTCATTCTGCTGCTAAGCGTCAATTATTTTGCTAGGCGTGTGTCAGAAAGCAGCTTATGGTAGGGGGCGTACAAAGGTGGCGCGTACAAACGCAATTCGAGAATCGTTTGGAGATAAGCTGTTTTTGACAGTGGTCTATGCTTTCTTGTCGATTATCCTGCTTGCAGTGCTGTATCCGTTAATCTATATTCTGAGCTCATCCTTTAGCTCGCCTCAAGCGGTGATCAGTGGGAGAGTATGGCTATTTCCGGTAGACTTCAGCTTGGCTGGCTATAAGGCGATCTTCTCTAACCCGCAAATCATGACGGGGTACGGCAACTCGCTCTTATATACGGTGTTCGGGGTCATGATCAACGTATGCTTGACTATTATGCTAGCCTACCCGATCTCCAAATCTACGTTCTATGGCCGACATATCATCATGGTCTTACTAGTCATTACGATGATGTTCAGCGGCGGTCTGATTCCATACTACTTGACGGTGAAAAATCTTGGCATTCTGGATACGAGATGGGCCATGCTGCTCCCTGGTGCAATGGCGGTCTGGCAGGTCATTATCGCCCGTACCTTCTTTCAGTCCAGCATTCCGAAGGAGCTAGGGGAAGCCGCAGAGCTCGACGGCTGCACGGACATAGGCTTCTTATGGCGGGTCGTCTTGCCATTGTCGAAACCGATTCTGGCCGTATTGGTGCTCATGTATGCGGTTGGGCATTGGAATGCCTACTTTGAAGCACTAATTTTCTTAAAGTCACAGGGGTTGTTTCCACTTCAAATTGTGCTGCGTAATATTCTCATTCTGAATTCCATTGACTCCAGCATGATGGTGGACGCCAACAAGATGGCCGCGATGCAGGGTCTACGTGATTTGCTTAAATTCTCGCTTATCGTAGTCGCTACAGTGCCGATACTCGCCATCTATCCTTTTGTTCAGAAATATTTTGTACAAGGCATTCTGATCGGTTCTCTGAAAGGCTAGTTAATCTTACTCGGTTATGGAGGTGAAGCAAGCTCAATTAACTGTAACGAATTATGTGCGAGAAGAATGAAGCGTGTTAAGATGAATATCATTGAGGAGGCGTCTGCTTTGAAGATGACAAAAAGTTCGAAAATGCTAGCTTTACTAGTCATGATCGCTTTACTCATCACTGCAACAGCATGCGGAAGCAATGGCGACAATGGCAACAATACTAGCAATAGCGGCAATACGGGATCAAACAATGGTTCGGGCAATAAGGTCGATACCGGTAAAACCGTCACGTTAAATACATTCATCAGCGTTTCTCCTAAGATCGAGGACATTACTACGAATGAAGTAACGAAGTTTACGGAGAACAAGCTTAATATTAAGTTCAAATTTGATGCAACGCCAAGCGCCAACGCAGCGGATAAGAAGAAGCTGATTCTGGCGAGCGGTGATTATCCGGCGGTCTTTCTCTCGGGTGACTTCACGCAGGCGGAGCAGATCGACTACGGTAAGCAGGGCATTCTAAGACCGCTCAACGATCTGATCGACAAATATGGTGATGAAATCAAGCGTGCGTTCACGGAGGATAAGGATCTGAAGGATGCGATTACGGCGCCGGACGGCAACATTTATTCGCTTCCGCATATCAATGACTGCTTCCACTGCTGGTACTCGCAGAAGCTGTGGATTAACAAGACGTGGCTAGATAAGCTGGGTCTCAAAATGCCGACGACGACGGATGAATATTTCGAAGTGCTGAAAGCATTCAAGACACAGGATCCGAACGGAAACGGCAAAGCAGATGAGATTCCACTGACTGGCGCCTTTAATACCTGGCATGCGATTCCTTCCAATTTCTTAATGAATGGCTTTATTTATGATAATGACGAAGACTTCTTCTACTTGAAGGACGGTAAAGTGCAACTGTCGGCTAATCAACCGGAGTGGCGCGACGGTCTGACTTACATTAACAAGCTCTTCAGCGAAGGCTTGATCGATAAAGAAGCATTCACGCAAAATATCGACCAAATGGCGCAAGTGGGCAACAAAGAAGGCGATAATATCGTCGGAAGCGTGACGGCTGGCCATATTGGCATGGCCTTCAGCTTGGCAGATGGGCAGACTCGTCATAAGGATTATGTAACGGTACCGCCGCTTAAAGGTCCGGGCGGAGTCGCCTATTCCGGTTATTATAAAGCTTATGGTAACGGGCAGTTTGCCATCACGAATAAGGCTTCAGAGGAAGAAGCCATTGCAGCGATCAAAATGGCTGATTACATGTATTCCGAAGAGTATGCCGTCATGAACGAATATGGACTGGAAGGGAACTACTGGGCGAAGGCTCCGGATGGCGAGAAGGATGTTCACGGCAACCCTGCCAAATACAGCCTGAAGCCAAAATATTGGGATTCGACGGAGACGACGTTCAACGATACGTGGGATCAAATGGGTATCACAAGACGGACACGCGCGATTCGTGAGTCTTGGACGGCTCCAGCTGATATGTTCTCTCAACAAGGTTATGAGTTCCGACTCTTCACTGAAACGGCGAATAATTACGAGAACAAGCAGCCGGAAGAGACGTTCCCGCTTACCATCTTCATGGATGAGAACGATGCGAAGGAAACGATTATGCTGCGTACTCAGATCAATGAATACGTTCGCTCGAATATGGCACAGTTCGTTACAGGCTCCAAGAAGCTGGCGGATGCTGAATGGGACAGCTATGTGAAGGGCTTTGATGGCTTGAATCTGACGCACTATTTGGACATCTATCAAAAAGCATACGACAGTAAGAAGAAGTAATAAGTAGCAACAGCCATGTGACAAGGAGAGAGCACTCATCTCCCTGCTACATGGCTGTTTTTTTAGCGATGAATTAATGTCTTCTAAACAACTGCTCGAAGGCTTTCTCGACGGTGGAATAGTTAAAGACGAAGCCGTTATCCTGTGCTTTGCGAGGCACAGCTCGTGAGCCTTCCAGGAGCAGCATAGATAGCTCGCCAAGCGCAGCTTTCAACGAGAATGCGGGGACGGGGAACCAGTGCGGTCTGCCTGCCGCTTTGCCGATGGCGCGGCCGAAAGCGTCATTCGTGATCGGCTCTGGAGCGCAAGCATTGACCGGTCCTGCCACATCAGGGTTATCGAGGCAGAATAGAATGAGGCGCGTCATGTCTACCTCGTGAATCCAAGGGATCCACTGCTTGCCGTTACCCATACGGCCGCCGATGCCAAGTCGGTAAGGAAGCACCATCTTCGGGAAGGCGCCGCCTTCCATGCCGAGCACAAGTCCGATTCGCAGCTTAACAAGCCGCTCCACTGGAATACGGTCCGCTGCGGCTTCCCATTTCTCGACAACCGAGGCGAGAAAATCTGCGATGCGTGCCGGGCTCGATTCATCGGCCGCCGTCTCGTCAGGCGCGCTATTGCCATAGATGGAGATGCCTGATGCATTCACGACGACGCGAGGCTTCACATCAACCGTAGCGACGAATTTCTCGATTGCTTTAGCTGCATCAAGCCTCGACTGCAGGATGGCGTGCTTGCCTTCCTTGGTCCATCTACGGCTAATCGACTCACCTGCCAAATTCACGATGGCATCGACGCCACCCAGCTTCTTTGGGTTGTCCGCAAGCTCTTTCCAGCTTATGAGGTGCAGACCTGGCTTAGCTGACTGTTTGCTGCTCGACCGAGAAATAATCCAGACTTCATCGCCCCGTTCATGAAGCGCCTTCACCACATGGCTTCCTACATAGCCTGTACCGCCCGTCACAGCAATCTTCATCCGTGCTCTCCTCCTTAACTTCCACACTAATTTAGTCGCTATGTACAGCAAAAGCCGCCAAGCTGGCGGCTTTATTTATTGAGCAAATGCCGATACGAAGTATAGTCGATCTGCTCCTTCTCAAGGAACGTAATCAAGCTGCGGTAATCCCGTTTCGGTGTTGCTCTAATATATCCTTCAATACAATGGCTGCGCGACACTTCGTTCGACCCGCCTTCAACTGCTACTTGCGCGATCTTCGCTGCGATTGAATGTCTTGCGATGTCGCGGAACGCGCTTGGAACCGGGGAAACAAGCTGGTCCAGGAAGCTCTTCGAGTCATCCGTCCACATGCCGCGGCTGCGCTCCACCCAATAGTTCTGCCAATCAAGCTTGGACTTACCGTCACGCATCGGCAGCACTTTAAGAAATTTACGGAACATGAAATAACCGCCGATGGACATAAAGCCAATCATGACAAATGCCCAGAACATAATAAAGTACATAAACCAATTCGGTGCCATCTGCTGTTTTCACCTCTAACCGATGCAATTAAATCGCTTTAATTATATGCTAATTCTTCCTATGCTCGCAACAAGGAGGGATTTCTTAAACCTAGATTTATTTGAATATTCCTTGTAAAATAGGAAGGACAAGCATTTATATGATCGCCGTACAAAACTGTTTTGCCAGTATAAGCACGGCAAATTCCGTTTTTGCATGCGAGATTCATTGTTTTAATGCATGTGATTTTTGCTGAAACTGATAGAGAAGCAAAAAACACTAAAGGAGCGGACTAGTCCATGTTAAAAATCGGTTCACACGTTTCATTTTCGGATAAAGGCTTGCTAACTGCGACGAACGAGGCTGTATCCTACGGCTCAAACACCTTCATGATTTATACGGGAGCTCCACAGAACACGCGCCGTAAACCGATTGAAGATTTATATATTCCAGACGGCAAGGTGGCAATGGGCGCGGCAGGCATCGACGAAATCATCGTTCATGCCCCTTACATTGTTAATCTCGGTTCGTATAAAGAGGACACGTTCGAGCTGGCGGTTCGCTTCCTGCAAGAGGAAATTCGCCGCACAGACGCGATTGGCGTACGTAATATCGTGCTTCACCCAGGCGCTTACACGGACAAAGACGCGGAGTACGGCATTGCTCGTATCGCAGAAGGTTTGAACGAAGTGCTGAACGGCACGAAAGAGACGAACGTCAACATTGCCCTTGAGACGATGGCGGGCAAAGGCACGGAGATCGGCCGCAGTTTCGATGAGATCGCTGCGATTATTGATAAAGTAAGCGCCAATGAGCGCCTTACAGTATGTATGGACACCTGCCATATGCATGATGCTGGCTATGATCTCGTCGATGATCTTGATGGTGTGCTGAAGCAGTTCGACAGCATCGTTGGCCTTGACCGTGTAGCCGTTGTTCACGTGAACGACAGCAAGAACCCGCGCGGCGCTGGGAAAGACCGCCATGCACCGATCGGCGCTGGCTGGATCGGCCATGATGCCATCCGCAACATCGTTCATCATGAAGCGCTCAAGGGTCGTCCGTTTATTCTGGAGACGCCTTGGATCGGCCAGAATGACAAGACGCAGCGTCCGATGTACGAAGCGGAAATCGCTTTGCTTCGCGGCGAAGCGCATACGCGTTTCGGCAGCGAATTCCTTGAGGACGTGGAGCGTCTGCACCATTTCTTCAACAAACAGGACATCAGCCACCGCGACTACGTCCTTGCGGTATGGGACGTTTTGAAGAACGACGCCAAAGCGAAGAAGGCTGATCCTCGTGAGCCGATGGATCGTCTCTATGAACTTGTTGCTGAGCACCGCGTTCTTCCGGAGATTTCTGAAGAAGGAATCAACCAGCGTATTACAGCTTGGTTTGCGGGCAAAACATTGCTCGTTAATGCATAATATTACGCACCACCACTTATTCGTCGATGGAAGGAAGACTAACTCTCTATGCAAAACATTCATCAGCCTGGGCAATCCGCACAGCGGCCAGATAAACGCCATCGTGCGAGAATGCTCATCTCCTGCCCTGACCGTCCGGGAATTGTAGCGGCCGTATCCCATTTCCTTTATGAGCATGGCGCTAACATTGTACAATCCGATCAGTATTCGATGGATCCTGGCGGCGGCATGTTCTTTATCCGTTTTGAATTTGATCTGAACGATCTCGACAAAGAGCTTCCTGTGCTGCAAGAGGATTTTGCACGCGTGGCAGACCGCTTTGAGATGAAGTGGCTTACGTTCCGTGCAAGCCGCAAGAAGCGTCTAGCCATCTTTGTTTCCAAAGAAGATCACTGCCTGCTGGAGCTGCTCTGGCAGTGGCAGGCAGGTGATCTGGACGCAGAGATTGCGATGGTCATAAGCAACCATGCAGACATGCAACGCCTTGTCGAGTCATTCGGCATTCCGTTCCATCACATTCCGGTAACGCCTGACACGAAGGCGATCGCTGAGAAGAAGCAGATTGAAATTGTTTCGGACAAAGCAGATTTGATCGTACTCGCGCGTTATATGCAAATTATTTCGCCGAAGTTCATCGAACAATTCCCGAACCGAATTATTAACATTCATCATTCCTTCTTGCCAGCTTTCGTAGGCGGCAAACCGTATGCGCAAGCGTACAACCGCGGTGTCAAAATCATCGGCGCGACTGCTCACTACGTAACGGAAGAGCTCGACGGCGGCCCGATTATCGAGCAGGACGTACAGCGTGTCAGCCACCGTGACGATGTTGATAACCTGAAACGAATTGGCCGGACAATTGAACGTGTCGTGCTTGCCCGTGCGGTCAAATGGCATGTGGAAGACCGGCTACTCGTTCATCAAAACAAGACGGTTGTTTTCAACTAGCATATAGATAAAGCGGCGTGTCTTCCGGGAGTTGTCCGGCGGGCACGCCATTTTTAATGCAGCCAGCTTGATATTGTCGAATTTTAATGCCTTGCCTATTCAAGGATGGAAAAGCCGCATTGGTAATGGTACAATGTTTCAAAGCAAGTAGGGGCTAAACTGCCTATTTTAAAGAGATATTGACATCAAAGTTATGGAAGCAAGCTTATTCGGATTTAGGAGGAGTTTACGTAATGACAGTTACACAGAAGTCCATCGACCAGCTTTCCATCGACACGATCCGCACACTTGCGATTGATTCGATCGAGAAAGCCAATTCCGGACACCCGGGCATGCCAATGGGTGCTGCGCCGATGGGATACCAATTGTTTGCGAAAACAATGAAGCACAATCCGTCCAACCCAATGTGGATCAACCGCGACCGTTTCGTTCTTTCGGCAGGTCATGGTTCCATGCTGCTGTACAGCCTGCTTCACTTGTCGGGATATGATCTTCCAATCGAAGAGCTGCAAAACTTCCGTCAATGGGGCTCCAAAACGCCGGGTCACCCGGAATTCGGTCACACAGCTGGTGTAGATGCAACGACTGGTCCGCTTGGACAAGGTATTGCAATGGCTGTCGGTATGGCAATGGCTGAAGCTCAGCTTGGCGCGACGTACAATAAACAAGATCTGAACGTAATTGATCACTATACATTTGCGATTTGCGGCGACGGCGACTTGATGGAAGGCGTAGCAAGCGAAGCAGCTTCCCTTGCAGCTCACCTGAAGCTCGGCAAGCTGGTCGTGCTTTATGATTCCAATGACATTTCGCTCGACGGCGAGCTGAACCTGTCGTTCTCCGAGAACGTACAAGGCCGCTTCGAAGCATACGGCTGGCAAGTGCTGCGCGTAGAAGACGGTAACGATATGAACGCGCTTGGCCAAGCAGTAGCAGCGGCACAAGCAGATCTAAGCAAACCGACGTTGATTGAAGTGAAAACGACAATCGGCTACGGCAGCCCGAACAAAGGCGGCAAAGGCGGCCACCTTGGTACGCACGGCAGCCCGCTCGGCGCTGACGAAACCGTACTGACGAAGGAATTCTACGGCTGGGAGCACGGGGCTTTCACAGTTCCGGCTGAAGTGCGTTCGCACTTTGCAGCAGTGAAAGAGAGCGGCGAGAAAGCAAACGGAGCATGGGATGCACTGTTCGCTTCCTACAAAGCGGCATACCCAGAGCTTGCAGCTCAATTCGAAACAGCAATCAGCGGCAACCTGCCTGATGGCTGGGACGCGGATCTGCCTGCATACGCACCAACAGACAAAGCGCTGTCGACGCGTGTTGCTTCCGGTAACGCACTGAACGGTCTTGCGAAGAACATCCCGAATCTGATCGGTGGTTCCGCTGACCTTGAGAGCTCGACAATGACACACCTGAAAGGCTTGCCAGTGTTCAAGCCGGGCAGCTACGAAGGCCGCAACATCTACTTCGGCGTTCGTGAGTTCGCAATGGCTGCTGCAATTAACGGCATGAGCCTGCACGGCGGCGTTAAAGTATATGGCGCAACCTTCTTCGTATTCACAGACTACCTGCGTCCAGCAGTTCGTTTGTCGGCGCTGATGAAGCAGCCGGTTGTATTCGTGCTGACGCATGACAGTATCGCTGTCGGCGAAGACGGTCCAACGCATGAGCCGATCGAACAGCTTGCATCTTTGCGTATCATCCCGCAATTGACGGTACTTCGTCCTGCGGATGCGAACGAAACTTCGGCAGCATGGGCGTATGCATTAGCTGATGCGGATCAGCCGGTAGCGCTCGTTCTGACACGTCAAAACCTGCCAATCCTTGAAGGTACGGCTGAGCAAGCGCGCGTTGGCATTGCGAAAGGTGCATACGTGGTCTCAGAAGCAGCGAATGGCAAGCCGCAAGCACAGTTGATCGCGACTGGCTCTGAAGTACAGCTTGCAGTAGCAGCACAAAAGGCACTTGCGGCAGAAGGCATCAACGTACGTGTCATCAGCATGCCAAGCTTTGACCTGTTCGAGCGTCAATCCAAAGAATACAAAGACTCCGTTATTCTTCCGGATGTGAAAGCGCGTCTTGCAATCGAAATGGCTTCGCCATTCGGCTGGGAGCGTTATGTCGGCGATCAAGGTGCTGTTCTTGGCATCAATACGTTCGGCGCATCTGCTAAAGGCGACCGTGTCATTGCAGAATACGGCTTTACAGTAGAGAACGTAGTAAGCAAAGTTAAAGGTCTGCTGTAGGAGCTAGACTAGCGCAGCGCCCGGAACCTGTTTCTTCGATTAACAGTGCGGGGTTTTCGCAGAGCAAGCTGTTTCGATTCATGATGCAGCGTCTGCAAGCCCCGCTTTTTTTCCACCTAATACCTAATACCTAATACCTTATGAGGAGCGAATAACGAATGTCCCAATACGCTAACGTAACAGTAGTCAAGAAAGCAAACGTTTATTTCGATGGTAAGGTAACAAGCCGTACAGTGCTGTTTGAGGATGGAACGAAGAAGACACTCGGCATTATGATGCCAGGTGAATATGAATTCGGTACAGATGTTAAAGAAATCATGGAGATTCTTGCAGGGGATCTGAAAGTATTGCTTCCAGGCGAATCCGAGTGGATCAGCATTTCGGGCGAAGGTGAGTTTACAGTTCCGGCGAATGCGAAGTTCAAGCTTCAAGTAGCGACTGTGACAGACTACGCTTGCTCTTATATTCAGGAATAATACGTATCATAATAAAGAAGGCTGCTCCGCATCGTCGCGGGCAGCCTTTTTGCATGCATCATTCTTGTTAGATTAGTCAGCAATAATGTGTTGCTTATTGATATAAGCTTCCAGCTGCAGGCGCTGGTACGGAGCAAGTCCAGCAAGCAGACAGCCGTAACGGAAGCGGCTTGCCGTCGTTTCGATGCGGATAATGCGTCCGATCATCGGGGGTAGCTCGGAATCTTGCGGGTAATGGATGACGACGAACATGTCCAGCTCAAGCGGAGAAGTTGTCGACAGCTGAATGCCATTGTCCGAGATATCGCAGAGCGTGCTGTCGATGAGTTGACCGGAGAAAGCACCTTCCTGCTCCCATTGGTAAACGGACAGCTTAAGCGGCACATTCAGCGTCAAACGCTCACTGCGTCTGCGGTTCGCACCTGTTATATCTTCAGCTTGTGCCTCTATTACTTTCGCCGTCTGCTCAGTCGCGGAAGCTGCTGCTACCGTATCCTCCACATCGCTGTGGTTCGTAATCCGCCTATTAATCCATTGCTCGTAGTTGTGAGCGAGCGCTGACAGGTCGAGGTCAGCGAGTCCCATCGCATCGCCCATTTGGTAAAGGCTCTTGACCGTTTCGAGAATTGGCGTTGGCGTCTTCAGCTCATCCGAGAGCGTAGATGCAAGGCGCAAGTCTTTCAGCATGAGGCCTAGTGAGAACTGTACGCTGAAATCGCGATCAAGCAGCTTCGGAGCTTTCAGGTCCGCCATCTTGCTTGCAGCGCCGCCCGCTTGAACGAGCTCCAGGAAGTTCTTCGCGTCGATATCGCCGCTTGCAGCGATTGCCATGCCCTCGAGGAGCGCCGCCACGTTAGCGCCGACAATCGTATTGTGCGCAAGCTTCGCAATCGAGCCGTTACCGCCAGGACCCATTGGAATGACTTTGCGGCCCATTGTCTCGAGCACATCCTGCACCTTATGAATGACTTCGATATCGCCGCCGACCATGAAGACGAGCGATCCGCTCTCTGCCGCAGGCTTGCTGCCTGTAACCGGAGCATCAAGGAAATCGCCGAACTTGGCTGTAATATCGCGGTGCAACTGGCGGGAGAGCGCAGGCGAAATTGTGCTGCTATCGATAACGATTGCGCCAGGCATCATCGAGCCAAGCAAACCGTTCTCGCCATAATATACTTCGCGAATCGAATCGTCGTTGCTGATCATCGTGATGATAACTTCCGACGCACGCGCTACGGCTGCAGGTGTTGCCGCTTCGTCTGCACCTAGCTCAAGGAGCTTGTCCGCTTTGCCGGGCGTACGGTTGTATACCGTAACGGAGTAGCCTTTACGAATTAAGTTAGCAGCCATAGGCTCGCCCATAACGCCGAGGCCGATAAAGCCGATTTTGAACATCAAATTCATCTCCTTTGAACCGAAATTTTAACTGTTTTCATTTTATCATAAAACAGAGACGAGAAGTATTGAGCTAACGCAATCCCTTGTTTTTAGCTAGCAAATCCTTTATCCTAGTCCTAATGAAAAAGGAGGTTTTACGCGGAATGAGTAAAGCAGTTCAGTTTGATTACAGCAAAGCGCTGACCTTTATCGGCCAGCACGAGATTGACAATTTAGCGGCGCAGGTACGCACTGCACATGATCAGCTTCACAATGGAACAGGTGCAGGCTCAGACTACTTAGGCTGGATTGACTTGCCTAATAGCTATGATAAAGAAGAGTTCTCCCGCATTCAGAAAGCGGCTGCGAAGATCCAGTCGGACTCCGAGGTGCTGATTGTTATCGGCATCGGCGGCTCCTACCTCGGCGCACGTGCTGCAATCGAGATGCTATCGCACTCTTTCTATAACTTGCTCCCAGGCGAGCAGCGCAAGACACCTCAAGTGCTCTTCGCGGGTAACAATATCAGCTCTACATATGTAACGCATCTGCTTCAATTGCTCGAAGGCCGCGACTGGTCGATCAACGTTATCTCGAAGTCCGGTACAACAACAGAGCCGGCGATCGCGTTCCGTGTATTCCGCGCAGCGCTTGAAGAGAAGTACGGCAAGGCTGAAGCGCGCAAACGGATCTACGCAACGACAGACCGTTCGAAAGGCGCACTGAAGAAGCTTGCATCAGAGGAAGGCTACGAGTCGTTCATTATCCCTGACGATGTAGGCGGCCGCTACTCTGTATTGACAGCGGTTGGCTTGTTGCCGATTGCAGCGGCTGGCATCAACATCGAAGAGATGATGAAGGGCGCAGCAGACGCATCGCAAGCATACAGCAACCCAGAGCTTTCGGAGAATGAAGCTTATCAATATGCTGCAGCGCGTAACGCACTGTACCGCAAAGGCAAAACGACTGAAATTCTCGTCAACTACGAGCCAGCTCTTCACTTCGTATCGGAGTGGTGGAAGCAGCTGTACGGCGAGAGCGAAGGCAAAGACTACAAAGGGATTTTCCCAGCGGCTGTAGATTTCTCGACGGACCTGCACTCCATGGGCCAATTCATTCAAGAAGGCAACCGGAACATCTTTGAAACGGTTATTCAAGTGAACAATGTCGCTGAACAAATTACGATCGCACATGACGAGAACGATTTGGACGGGCTGAACTTCCTAACCGGCAAGACGATGGATTTCGTGAATAAGAAAGCGTTCGAAGGTACGCTGCTTGCGCATACAGACGGCCAAGTGCCTAACTTTGTCGTGAACATTGCAGACATGAAGCCGTACACATTCGGCTACCTCGTGTACTTCTTCGAAATCGCATGCGGTATCAGCGGCTACCTGCTTGGCGTGAATCCGTTCGACCAACCGGGCGTTGAAGCGTACAAGAAGAACATGTTTGCTCTGCTTGGCAAGCCTGGCTATGAGAAAGAAAAGGCTGAGCTCGAAGCTCGGTTATAATCGGCTGTCATGCTAGCTAAGTTTAAGACGTTCCGCCAGCTGGCGAGCGGTGAAATTATTATTAAGAAATCCCGGTTCATCGGCTATGGCAAACCGGTCACGTCGGAATCGGAAGCGATCGCCTTCATTGAAGAGCTGAAGAAGCAGCACTGGAATGCGAATCATAATTGCTCGGCCTACGTCATTGGCGAACGGGACGAGATCCAGAAGCAGTCGGATGACGGCGAGCCAAGCGGCACGGCGGGCAAGCCGATTCTTGAAGTGATCAAGCACCATGGTCTCAAAAATGTCGTCATCGTCGTAACCCGTTATTTTGGCGGAATTATGCTTGGTGCTGGCGGCCTCATCCGTGCGTACACGGACGGAGCGGTAACGGCCATTGAAGCGGCGGAAACGATCACCAATGTGCTGCACCGCGAGGTCATTGTCGATGTTGACTATACGTGGTATGGCAAGCTCGAGAACGAGTTCCATGCCCGCAACGTCCGCATCGGCGGGACGGACTTTACGGACCGTGTCATCATTACTTGCTTGCCGGAAGCGGCGGATGCAGAGCGATTCAGCAATTGGATCACCGACTTGACGCAAGGACAAGCCAAGCTGACGATCGGCGAGGACAACTATTATATCGAGGGCGAGTAGCTCTCGCCATCAGAAACTCCCTAGCGATGATGCGCTAGGGAGTTTTGTTTGCTAGGGAAGCCGTAGCTGATCACAATAATAACAATTGACTAGACGCGCTCCTGTCTGCTACATTTAATACCAAGTATATTGATGGGGATTAAAGTGAAGGTTGAAGTATTATTGAAAAATGTACCCGCGATTCCTCATGGAAAGCGTCAGGAGGTAAGTCAGCTTGAATATCTTAATGCGCAACCGTTTGTGGAGCTTCGGTTTTCGCAGTACCATTATGCTCTATTTTGTGCTCTTGATTGTACTGCCGATTATTGGGATTTATTCGCAATCGCTACACCTAGGCTGGACGCCATTCTGGGACAGCATTACTGACCCGCTTGCATGGAAAGCGGTGCTGCTTACGATCAAATTGTCTGTTATTGCTGCACTTATGAATGTTGTTCTCGGAACGATGATAGGCTGGGTGCTCATTCGCTACCGATTCCCCGGACGCCGCATCTTGAACAGCCTTGTCGATTTGCCTTTTGCGCTGCCGACCGCAGTCGGCGGCTTGATGATATTGCTGCTGCTAGGCCCGAATAGCATCGTTGGCAATCTAGCAGATAAGCTCGGATTTGAAATTGTGTTCCATGAGCCGGCGATTATCATCGCCATGGTGTTCGTTACATTCCCCTTCGTCATTCGCGGTGTGCAGCCGCTGCTCGAAGAGCTGGATAAGTCGGAGGAAGAAGCGTCCTATACGCTTGGCGCTTCGCGGGCAAGAACGTTCTTTCAGGTGATTTTCCCATCCATGCTGCCTGGCATTATTAGTGGCGCGATGCTGGCATTCTCGCGCGCGCTTGCAGAATTCGGTGCAGTCGTGCTCGTTGCGGGCAACATACCAGGTAAGACGCTCATCGCTTCGGTTTATATTTTCGGAGAGATTGAGAGCGATAACACGCAAGGAGCAGCGGCTGTATCCGTCCTGCTGCTGACGCTGTCCTTCCTCATACTAGGCGCAGTCAACTATGTGCAGTCGAGGAGGAATGGCAAATGAGAAGGCTTTGGATCACACTAACCTATGCGGTATTCCTCGTTCTACTGATTGTGCCGCTTGTAAAGATTTTTACCGGCTCATGGGGAGACGGCTGGAGCGGCTTTGCAGATGCGCTTACCCGTCCGGAGTCGCTGCATGCGCTTATGATGACCGGCATGATCGTCGTAGTCGTCACCTTGCTCAATACGCTGTTCGGCGTTATGTTAGCGCTCTATCTCGTTCGTGGGACTTGGCTCGGCAGGCGTCTTAAAGCTTTTATGAACAGTATCGTCGATCTTCCGTTCGCGGTATCGCCTGTTATCGGCGGTTTGATGATTGTACTTATGCTCGGACCGAGCTCGGTGCTCGGTACGTTCTTCGAAGATATCGGATTTAAAGTGGTGTATGCGCTGCCAGGGATGATTCTTGCAACGTTGTTCGTTACATTCCCCCTTATGGTGCGCGAAGTAATGCCGGTGCTGCAGGAGATTGGGGCTCAGCAGGAAGAGGCGGCCTCGACGCTCGGCGCGTACTCGTGGTATACGTTCTGGAAAGTGACTTGGCCGTCTATCCGTTGGGGCGTCATCTATGGCGTCGTGCTTACGGTTGCGAGATCGCTTGGGGAGTTCGGCGCTGTACTCGTCGTCTCCGGCAATATTATGAATAAGACCCAGACAGCGACAACGCTAGTCTATCAGGATGTAGAGAATTTCAATGTAGCGGCGGCGAGCAGCGTGGCGCTTGTGCTTGCGGCTTTCTCCGTCGGATTGCTGCTGCTTATGGAATGGGCCAAGAAGAGAAAGGAAGTGCATTAAGCGATGCATATCGAGGTGCGCGGTTTAAATAAACAGTTCGGTGACTTTCAAGCGGTTCAAGATGTTAGCTTCGACATTGCCAAAGGGCAATTGATTGGCCTGCTGGGCCCAAGCGGCGGCGGCAAAACGTCGATTCTCCGTATGCTTGCGGGTCTCGAGTCACCGACTTCCGGTGACATTGTGTTTCACGGCAAGCGCGTTAATGATCTGCCTCCTCAGGAGCGCGGGATCGGATTTGTTTTTCAGAACTACGCGTTGTTCAAGCATATGACGGTCTACGATAATGTTGCATTCGGGCTAAAGGTGAAGAAGGCAGCAAAGGATGTTATTCGTGAGCGAGTCATGTCATTGCTGGAGCTTACGGGGCTAAAAGGCTTCGAGCATCGTTATCCGCACCAGCTTTCTGGCGGACAACGGCAGCGGGTTGCTTTTGCAAGGGCGCTTGCTCCTCAGCCTCAGCTGTTGCTGCTTGATGAGCCTTTTGCCGCGATTGATGCTAAGATCCGTACGGAGCTGCGTACATGGTTGAAAGAAATGATCGAGCGTCTCGGTATTACATCGATCTTCGTTACGCATGACCAAGACGAAGCGATTGAAGTGGCGGACGAAATTATGATCATTAACAAAGGGCGCCTGGAGCAGAAGGGTACGCCTTGGGATATTTATAAGAGTCCTCAAACTCAGTTCGTGGCGAGCTTCATCGGCGAGTCGACGATTGTAGATCAAGTGGAGCTGCTTAAGGGCTTCGAGGAAGCGGCCAACTGGCCGGGTACAAAAGCACTTATTCGTCCGGAATATATTGAGATTGGCAAGCGTCACGAGTTCCGTCTCCCATCGGCTACGGTTGCTGGCAAGGTGAAGCATCTGCACTTCCGCGGAAGCGAGTGGATGGTTGAAGTAATGGTCGGCGACATTAAGCTCATTACGTACCGCTCCCTGGAGAAGGATGTTCTGCAGCCGGGTGACGAGATTAACGTGCTCATCCACCGTGCGTACTTGTTCAACGACAATGACACGTGGATTATGGAGAACAAGCTGAAAGAAGACCCAATGCCGATGCATATCTAATAGCGGCAACAGCCGACTTGATACTTGATAGAAAGCGTTGTGTATACGATGAAACCTACCCTAACAAAAGGATGGCGCATGGCTGGATTGGCACTTGTCTCAATTGCGCTGCTACTGACGGCTGCTTGCGGTAATAGTGGTGAGGCTAAGCCGGCCAGCGGCGCAGATGGTACTACTGCTGCTACTGTGAAAAAAGGCGATGTCACGCTCGTTATCGGCGCGTATTCGGTAGCGAGAGATGCATTCAGCAAGCTGCTGCCTCAATTTGCGAAGGAATGGAAAGCGAAGACGGGGCAGACTGTTACTTTCCAAGAGTCGTATGAAGCGTCAGGCACGCAGGCACGCGCCATAGCTGGCGGATTCGAAGCGGATATTGCCGCCCTCGCGATGGAGAGCGATATTGATAAAATTGCAAAAGCAGGCTTTATTACGAGCGATTGGCGCGCTGCCCCTAATCACGGCATGATTACGCGCTCGCTTGCGGTCATGGGCACGCGCAAGGGCAATCCGAAGGGCATTCATGACTGGGACGATTTGACCCGTAAAGGTGTGAAGGTGCTCTATCCGAACCCGAAAACATCAGGCGGAGCGCAGTGGGACATTAATGCGATGTACGGCGCGGGGCTGAAGGAGTCCGAAGCGAAGACGGGGAAGAAGGACCCGGCGTATGCGAAGGACTTTCTGAAGCGAATCCATAAGAATGTAGAATCGCTGGACAAAAGCGGCCGTGCCTCGATGGCGGCCTTCGAGTATGGCGTTGGCGATGTCATTGTGACGTATGAGAACGAGCTGCGTTCACGGATCAAGAGCGGCGTGCCCTATGAGATTGTTGTACCGAAGTCGACGATTCTCATCGAGAATCCAGCGGCGATTGTCGATAAGAACGTCGACAAGCACGGCACGCGCAAAGTGGCGGAGGCGTTCCTTAGCTTTATGTTCACTCCGGAAGCGCAGCAGGTGTTCGCCGATTACGGCTTCCGTCCAGTCGATCCGGCTGTGATGGATAAGGTGAAGGAGAACTATGACGTACCTGAGGATCTGTTCGATATTAGCTATCTAGGCGGATGGGACGAGGTGCGCAAGACGCTTTATTCGCCGAAGGGCGTATGGTATCAGGTACTTGCCGGGATTTAGAAGTTGGATCAGGGCTTGGTTAGGCAGGGCAGGGGGTAACAGTAACCCTTCCCTGCCCTTTTTTGTTTGGGGATGAGTGGCGCGATGTTGAGAGAACATTTACGTGCTCTCGGAGGTGGATCCGCGCGAAAATGGAGCTGAGAGATCATATACGTGCTCTCAGCGATGAAATGAGCGCGAGAAGAGGTTCGCGCGGAGCTGAGAGATCCAATATGATCTCTCATACGTGAAATCACACAAGAAAGAAGCTGAGAGATCAAATACGATCTCTCAGCTTCTTTCTCTTACTTCGCGGCCTCCGTAATCGTAACCGAATCCTGGCCATAAGCGACCTGAGCCTTCAGCACTTGCGAGAAGAACGTGAGCGGCACATAGATCGTCTTGGCGTTCACAACCGGCGCGGTGCCAAGTGTGAATGGAGCCATCCGTGCGTAGGTGTAACGGTCTTTGCCGACCTGGAGCGATGTCCACTGCGCTCCTTTTGTAAGCTCCACGGTTTGCGTCTTCGCATTCCAACCAAGCGTGTAGCCAAGCTGCACGGCAATCGGGCGAAGCGACGCCATAGCGACGCCTTCCTTGTTCACGTACAGCTTCGCAGCAGCGGCGCTCGTACCATTCACAACGACAGGGAGTGAAGCCAGATTGCTTGGCGCTGGGATGTTCACAGCTGCCTCAGGCATGCCGACTGCATAAGGCGCGATCTCGTACTGCTGAAAGATGAAATAAACCTTATTGTCCTTCACGTAGAAGGCTTGATTATCTGAAATGCTTTTGAATGAATCAGCGAAAATATAGTCCGGATTTGCCGAGATTTCAGCCTTAACTGTTTTATTGATAATGGCTTTGTAGTTGCTGCCGAACAGATCCTTCAGCTTGAGCTGAGAAGCGGCTGCCGAGTTGCGCACGTTATAGGTTTGAGTAACTGTAGCGCCGTGAGCACCGCCAGTGAACGTATACGTGAGCACCTTGAATGACAAAATATTACCTGCTGCCTCGCTGCCGTCGGAGATTAGTTCAAAGCTTACATAAACGGAGTATGGTCGGAATTCATAGTCACCTTGCGCAGCAGCGGCATCATCCTTCGCTTGCTTATGAAGCCCATCCGCAACAGCCATCGCGCGTGCAGTAATATTAGCGTTAAGTGCTTGCTGGTATTTTGCATCCTTCATACCGCTAATGACCGGCAGATGTAGTTCATAATCAAAGACCTCGTCCTTCAAGGTCAGTTTATTCTCCTGAATCTTTACGGCGCCAGAAGCAGGAAGCTGAGCGCTGATCGGTACCGCTGTGACGGTGCCGGTAGTGGTCGTTACAGTTGGTGCGGCTTCATCCGCAAAGGCCAGCGGAGCAGAAACGGCGATGACAAGTGTGCCAAGTGCGCCGAGTGCGCCGAGTGTAAGTTGTTTTAGTGGATGTTTAAAGCGATTGCTGAACATAAGGATCCCTCCGCGTTGTAGGTGATTGCTCTATCATTATAGACGGTTGTTCAACGAGTAAAGTTACAAAAAGGTAACGGCCATCCGCTGCTCGCAAGGGCATGATTAATAAATAACGATTACATAACAATTGTTTATTTATTTCATCATTATGATTGATTTCTCTTATAAGGCAGCGCCACGTATAATGGGAACCATCTCATACGATCGTTCAGGAGGTGGCAGACCGCTATGGCAGCAGTACATCATACGAATACCGTGAAGCCGCTTGCCTCCGTGCAAGTGAATCAAGTACATCAAATACCGTTCCTATCTGCGCTCCAGCAGAGGCTGTCTGGTGTCGGTTTTACCTTTCTCATTGCCGCGGCAGGGTTCGGCATCTCACGCTTGCCCGTTTTCCACTACGCTGGACAGATGGCCTGCGCCATTATGCTCGCCGTTCTATACCGGCACTTCTGCGGATATCCGCAGGATACACTACGTTCAGGTATCGCCTTCTCAGGCAAAAGCTTGCTTCGACTCGCTATCATCCTATATGGGTTGAAATTGAATATTGCGCAAGTATTCCAAGAAGGGCTCGACCTTCTCGGGCGCGATGCATTGGCTGCGGTCTTCGCGATTGGCTGCACGCTGTTGCTAGCCAAATGGCTCAAAGCCGACATGAAGCTGTCACTGCTGCTTGGCATCGGCACTGGCATCTGCGGCGCAGCAGCTATTGCTGCTGTCTCGCCGATTATACAAGCCAAAGAGGAAGAGACAGCGCTTAGCGCAGGACTAATCGCGCTCATCGGCACGATCTTCGCAGTCAGCTACACACTGCTGCGACCAATCATCGGGCTAACCGAGCTGCAATACGGCGTCTGGTCCGGCACAAGCCTGCACGAAATCGCCCATGTCGCGCTGGCAGCAGCGCCTGCCGGGCAAGATGCTCTCGCGCTTGCGCTGCTCGCGAAGCTCGGACGCGTCTTCCTGCTCGTGCCGTTGTGCCTAGTACTTGTAGCGGTCATGAAGCGCATCCGCAGCGCACACGCACATGGCAATGGGCAAGCAGATTCCGCCAACGCCAAACCAATCGCACTGCCTTGGTTTCTACTCGGCTTCATGCTCATGAGCTTGCTCGGCAGCAGCAGCTCCGGCCAAGCGATTCTGCAATCCTCGCCAACGCTTGCGAATGGACTGACGACGCTGACTACATTTTTGCTTACAATGGCGATGGTCGCGCTTGGGCTAAATGTGAATCTGCGGAGAGATGGTCAGCGAGCATCGGTGGTGAAACCGCTAATCGCAATGCTGGTAACATCACTGCTACTCACCTTATGGACATACTTCGTCGTCGCGTCATCATAACCAAAAAGAGCTGTGCCCGAAGGCACAGCTCTCACCATCACTACTTATACCGTCTCCGGCTGCAAAATAAACTTCTCAATGACATGGCGTACGCCTTCTTCATTGTTTGTTTTCGTAATATACTGCGCGATGTCTTTCAGCTTCTGAACCGCATTGCCCATTGCCACGCCGAGTCCGGCTACCTCGATCATTTCGTGATCGTTCCAGGAATCGCCGATCGCAATGACTTCTTCCATCGTGCAGCCGATGTGCTGCGCCATGAATGAGATCGCGTGGCCCTTGGTGCCTTCTTTATGCGTCACTTCAAGGAAGTGCGGCTTAGATTTGGTAATATGCGTGTTCGCACCAATCAGATCCCTCAAGTCAGCAGCAACTTCGTCGAGGCGCGCAGGATCATCGATCATGAGCATTTTGGCAGTCGGACGCTTGATTAATGCTTTGAAATCTGACTCAACGACGAACGGGAGATTCGCCAGCTTCGAGTAGTTTCTTGCATGCTGGTTATCTTCTCTAACATAAATGATATCGTCGGTATACAGCTGGAGATGGACGTTGTTCTCCTCGCAGTAGTTCATCAGAAGCTCTGCCGCATCCTGCGGGACGTAACGCTCGTAGAGCACTTGCTCGTCAAGCAAGGTTTTGACGCTAGATCCTTGATACGTAATGATCGGAACGTTCAATTCAATCTGATTGGCAATCTTCCGTGCGGAAGGGAACATGCGGCCGGTTGCCAGCGTGACGAACACGCCTTTCTCCATCGCAGCGATTAGCGCTTCCTTCGTACCCGGCGTTACCGTACATTCATCCGTCAGCAAGGTGTCGTCAATATCGATAGCGATCAGTTTATACATAAGTTCTCTCCTACTCCTTTATCTCTCTATTTCGTGCGTATTTTCATTGATTGTAGCCCAAATCGGGGGTATGAACAAGCGACTGCATATAAAATTGCTGGCGGTAAGCGGTAGGTGTCATATTCTCGCTTTCCTGAAACCGCTTATTAAAATAGCTGTGGTGCATGTAGCCGGACAAGCGCGCAATTTCCTGTACGCTTAAGCTTTGCCGTTCGACAAGCAGCTGCTTCGCGCGCTGAATGCGGCACATGGTCACGAATTCCAGAGGTGTTTGTCCTGCCGCGCGGCGAAACCATCGGCAGAAAGCATATCGGTTCGTTCCCGCACGGGCTGCCCATTCGTCGAGATCGAACGGCTCGGTAGCCGCCGCTTGCAGCTCCGGCAGCAGCTTAAGCATACGTTCAATGGCGGACGCGCCAGCGCCCGGTGCGGAAACCGGCTCCGCCTGTTCGATGAACTCGGCGATAATGCCGTACATCAGCATCGAGATGCGGCTCGGATGAAGCATCTTATGCTGGTCCATCTCGAGCAGCAGCTCGTCGAGCAGACTCTCCAGCACGGAGGATGAGCGTATTCGCCAGCCGATCGAGCGGTGGAAGCCGCGTTCGGTCAGATCGGCGAGGATGCCGCTACCGTAGAAATGGATCCATTTGAAGTCCCACGGACGCTCTTTATCGGCGTAATACACTTGTTTATCGCCCGGGAAATATAGAAAGGCATCGCCGGCTGTAAGCTCGTAGCGCTGCTGTTCGAGCTCGACATAACCGACGCCTGCGGTTACAAGATGCAGATTGAATTCCTGCAGCATACCTGCGGCGCGGCGCACCTCATGGCCCTGATAATGCCGGTAGTAGCCGGCGGACTCGGGAAAGCAGTAAAATCGATTATTCCGCTGGAGCGGAAGCGTCAAATGCTGCAGCTGGACCATTCGCGTAGTCTCTCCTTGTGGAATCAATATCGTTGTAGCCCTTTGCAATATATTTCGATTTTTAAAAGCAAATTCCTCTACTATAATGAGCAATATAACGATATAAAGGAGTGCAGAACCGATGAAACGAATTGCCGTAGCAGGCATCGAACAAGGCGTTACCCAGCTGGTGCATGGCTCTATGATGCTAGATAAGAATCGGATGGACTATTCTTCCGGACTGCTTGACGCTTTTATCGCAGTCGGAGGAAACGCGATTGATACTGGGCATATTTACGGCGAAAGCTCTGCTCGCGCGATCGGGCTTTGGATGGAAGCTCGTGGCAATCGCAGCGATATCGTCATCATCGGCAAAGGAGCTCATCCGTACGAGCAATCGCGGATGACGAAAACATGCATTCAAAGCGATTTAGTAGAATCGCTCGACCGGCTCATGACGGATTATATGGATATGTACATGCTCCATCGCGACGATCCGAACGTTAATGTCGGCTATATTTTGGAAGGGCTGAACGACCAGATCGCCGCAGGCCGCTGCCGTGCGATTGGCGCATCCAACTGGAGCGTCGCGCGCATTCAGGAGGCCAATGCTTACGCGGCGAAGCATGGCATGACGGGCTTCGCCTGCAGCAGCCCGAATCTGGCGCTGGCAAGACCGAATGAAGCGCGCTGGGCAGGCTGCGTATCGACGAATGCCGAGGACGAAGCTTGGCATGAGAAATCGCAGCTGCCGATTTTCTCCTGGTCATCGCAATCCGGGGGCTTCTTCACGAACCGTTATTCCCCGGAGAACCGTGAGGATTCAGAAATGGTTCGTGTCAATTACAGCGAGGAGAACTGGGAGCGTAAACGCAGAGCGTCGGTGCTAGCTGAGAAATACGGCGTAACCGCGAATCATATTGCGCTCGCTTATGTGCTGAATCAGCCGTTCCCGGTCGCTGCGATCGTTGGTCCGCAGCAGCCTTCCGAGCTGGAGGACAGTCTCAAGGCTTTGCCTGTCATCCTCACGGATGCGGAACGCGATTGGCTCAATCTGAGGGCGGAGACTATCGCGCTTTAGGAGAAGACATGAACTGAAATTTAATGAAAGGCGTTCCGGTTACTCGGACGCCTTTTTCCTTTTGGACATGAACTTGCGACGGTAGCCTGAATGCGATAGAGTGAGTTACAGGTTCATTTTGGAAGAGGTGTTGGCATGAGTGTTTATGGTGAGCAAGCAGTTAAACAGCGCCGGAAGGTAACGTTAGCCATTGTTCTCGTTATCGCAGTTACGGTAGGGTTTGCAGGAGGCAGAATCAGTATGCTGATTCAGTATCCGGTGATGAAAGAAGCGGCGTTTAAGAACTTATCTTACGCGTACAATGAAATTATGAATCAATACTTGAACGGTGCAGAAGCGAAGGCGCTTGTCGACGGCGCGGCCGAAGGGATGGTTGCTTCGCTCGGTGATCCGTATTCCGTCTATATGACCGGCGAGAAGGGCGAGCAGTTCGTTCAGTCGTATGAGGATCATTTTGTCGGTATCGGCGTGGAAATTCGTGAAGAAGACGGCGAGTTTATTATTGATAAAATCATTAAAGGAACGCCTGCGGACAGGTCCGAGCTGAAAGCTGGCGATACGTTCGTGACCATTGAGGGCAAGCGGACGAGCGGGATTGAGCTTGCCGATTTGAAGGCACTACTGCAAGGTGAAGAGGGCACGAAGGTGAAGGTCTCCGTCAGCCGGGAAGGGACGGAAGGGACAGTCGATATGACGATCCCGCGTGGCGCTGTTCCGGTGCTGACCGTAGCTTACGAGATGAAGCAGGGCGGTATTGGCGAGATCACGATTAGCCGTTTCGCAGAGAAGACGGCGGATGAGTTCGCTGCGGCGATCGCAGCGCTACAGAAGAAAGGCATGAAGTCGCTGCTGCTTGATCTGCGCGGCAATCCGGGCGGTCTGCTTGAGCCGACAATTTCAATTGCGAACCGGTTTGTGCCCAAAGGCCAAACAATCGTTCAAGTTGTCTATAAAGATGAGAAGCATGTCATTACCCATAACTCAAGCCAGAAAGAACCGTGGAAGCTACCGATTGCCATTCTCGTCGATGCCCACACGGCAAGCTCCGCAGAAGTGCTGACGGCAGCGCTCAAAGAGGATGCAGGCGCACAGGTGGTTGGCGAGAAGACTTTTGGCAAAGGCATTGTTCAGAACTTCCGCCAGCTGAAGGATGGCTCCGTACTGAAGTTAACCGAAGCGCAGTGGCGTACGCCAAAGGGGAGCTGGATTCATAAGAAGGGCATCGATCCAACAGTCGCTGTGGCCGCTCCGGATTATGCGATGCTTCCGAGACTGCCAGTGGGCCTCAAGCTGAAAGCCGGCGATTACGGTGATCAAGTAGTAACTGTGCAAAAGATGCTCCAAGTGCTCAGCTACAATGTGGGCACGAGCTTAGGCATTTATAACGCAGATACAGAGAATGCAGTGCGCGCGTTCCAATCGAATGAGAAGCTATCTGTTACCGGCGTGGTGAACGATAAGACGGCTTACCATATGGTTAGCAGGCTCTCGGATCAATTTAACGTGGAAGATCCGCAACGGAACAAAGCGATGGCGCTCTTACAGGCGGCTATGAAGTAAAAGTAGAAAAAGGTGCATTGCTTGTTTTTATACGCTGTGATATGCTTGTAAAAATTTATCAACGTGAATCGATCGGAGGCGTACGTTTTGGCACACTATTACATGGAACCATCCCGCACCTTTAGTGAATTTCTGCTGGTGCCGAATTTAACGACGAAGGCATGCAATCCTTCTAACGTCACGCTTAAAACCCCGATTGTCAAATTCAAGAAAGGCGAGAAACCGGCGTATTCGCTCAATATTCCGTTCTCGTCGGCAGTGATGCAGGCCGTATCTGATGATCGGATGGCGGTTGCGCTCGCTCGCAGCGGCGGTATTTCGTTCATCTTTGGCTCCCAGAGCGTGGAGGGCCAAGCGGCAATGGTGCGCAAGGCGAAGAGCTACAAGGCAGGCTTTGTTGTCAGCCGCTCGAACTTGACGCCAAGTCATACGCTAAATGACGTGTTAGAGCTTAAGGAACGGACAGGACACTCGACTGTTGCCATTACAAGCGATGGTACAGCGAACGGCAAGCTGCTCGGCATCGTCACAGGCCGCGATTACCGGATCAGCCGGGATTCTCTCTCGAAGCAGGTAAGTGATTTCATGACGCCGTTTGAGAAGCTCATTTATGGGAAGTCCGGCATTACGCTGTCGGAAGCGAATGACCTCATCTGGGATCATAAGCTGAACTGTTTGCCTGTTGTGGATGCAGAGAATAACCTCGATTATCTCGTATTCCGCAAAGACTATGATGAGCACAAAGAGAATCCGTCTGAGCTGCTCGATACCAACAAGAGCTACGTCGTTGGCGCGGGTATTAACACGAAGGACTATGAAGAGCGCGTACCAGCGCTTGTTGCGGCAGGAGCGGACGTGCTAGTCATTGATTCTTCCGACGGCTATTCGGAGTGGCAGCAGAGTACGATTCAATTTGTGAAATCGAACTTTGATGTGAAGATCGGTGCAGGTAATGTCGTTGACCGCGAAGGCTTCCTCTATCTGGTCGAGGCAGGCGCAGACTTCATCAAAGTCGGCATCGGTGGCGGATCGATCTGTATTACAAGGGAACAGAAGGGTATCGGCCGTGGACAAGCATCGTCGCTTATCGAAGTTGCGGCTGCGCGTGACGAATACTTCGAACAGACGGGCATTTACGTTCCAATCTGTTCGGACGGCGGTATCGTTCACGACTACCACATCACGCTTGCGCTGGCAATGGGCGCAGACTTCGTTATGATGGGCAGATATTTCGCCCGATTCGACGAGAGCCCAACGCGGAAGCTTAAGGTGGGCAACAACTTCGTGAAAGAGTTCTGGGGCGAAGGCTCGAACCGTGCGCGAAATTGGGAGCGGTATGACACTGGCGGCAAGGCGGGTCTGATGTTCGAGGAAGGCGTAGACTCCTACGTGCCATACGCAGGAAGCCTGCAAGAAAACCTCAGCAAAACCATCCATAAGATCAAATCGACGATGTGCAACTGCGGCTCGCTGACGATTGCGGAGCTGCAGAAGAATGCTCGCATCACGCTTGTCTCGGCGACAAGCATCGTTGAGGGCGGCGCGCATGACGTTATCTTGAAAGAAAACAGCGTTACTAATGAGTAAATAGCAAAAGGGCTGCTCCGATCGGAATCGAGATGAATCCGGATCGTGAGGCGGCCCTTGTTTGTTTAGAGAAAGTATTGCCGTTCCACGCGGCTAATTCTTACGCCGTATTCCGCATACCAGTCCGTCTGTCCTTTGCGCTGAGCAACGAGATGGAGCGGATTCTCTTTCCAGTTCTTAATCGCTTCGAGCGACTCCCAGTAAGAGATGGTGATGCCGACTCCGCTGCTCTCTCTTGCGCTCTCCACGCCGAGGAAGCCTGGTTGACCGGCGGCTAACTCTACCATGTGATCCGCCATCGCGCCATAACCGTTATCGCCATCCGTACGTTCAGAGGTGAAAATGACGGCATAGTAAGGAGGTTCAGGTATTTTTGCAATACTCGAGTTCGAATGGCTCATTGTGATCGGTGCCTCCATTTGGCTTAAGATAATGTCTCCCAGCGTTCCCACATTTCCAACGGGTTCCGTTCATAGACCTCTTGTTCACGATACAAGTAAGCGTGCATGATGAATTCCCGGCGAATCGTCGCAAAGTCGGCATGGTACTGCTGAATGAACGTGTTAAGTTCTTTCTCCGTATATTTTCGGCCTTCCTCAAGCTGCTCCGCAAGATGCTCCAGCACGATTCTTTTCTTCTTCAACTGCGCAGGAATATGCTTCAGCTTGCCATCAGCAGTTATAAAATTGCGCAGGACGGACTGCTTCAGCCGCTCGTTCTTCTCATCCATCGTTTCTAGCTCCTTTGCTTCTGTTGTATTTTCGTTTGGCTTCGCCAGAATAGACTGGAGCGAGCTTTCATACTGCTTCAAGAAATAGCGGTCCAGCGAGAAATAGATCGCGTTCTTATCGCGCCGTTCATGAATTAAGCTGACGGCACGCAGCTTGGCGGCGTGATGGGTAATCGTAGGGGGGGAGAGGCAGAGCTTCTCTGCTAATGTTTGCCCGGTCAGTTCGCCCTCCGACAGCAGAATCAAAATCCGAACACGGGTGGGATCGGCCAGCGCCTTGTGGTAATTGACGATTTTGTCGAGCTGCATCATAGCAGAGACCTACCTTTCATTTGGTTTCGATTAATTGGATTCCAATTTAATGATCATCTAATTAGATAGTAATCAAATTTACTCCTCATGTCAAACCAAAAAAAACCGGAGCTTAGGCACTGGTTCTCTGAATCGTTCACAGTATACGGAAAACAGTCGTTCAAACAACTACATGGCACCCATGACTGGCGACGATGACGGGGAAGAAGAAACAGATCGGGGAGCGTGACTGCTTGCAAGAATACAGTATAATAGGGATCCCGCTTGTCTAAGACAACCGAAATCCCTATCGATACTCACCATTACTATTCAATTGTAACCTGCACTCCATTCACTTCAAACAACTGCCGTTGCTCTCCATTTTCGTATTTTTGTACCCTACATTTTCGCGTGTTGCTTTGCATTTTCGATTGTTACCCAGCGATCCGTATATATCCGTCGTCCTTGTCCTTTTTCATGATCCCGCATGTCCCAGAATCACTAAACCGGATACTCCTTCCCGAATTAATAGGGGACATACTTCGCTAACCTATTTCAATGGACTATCCCCTCTCTACTAGAACTTGTTAAGCTGGTTGATCATTAGAGCCACTCGCTGGTTTGCCGGTTTCCTTGGTTTCCCTCGGTTTGAGAAGCGAGTGCGTCTTGTTTGATCTGACCTTAGTGTACAGGCAATTCGCCTATTTAGTAAATATTCAGAAAAATCAAAATATAGCGAAAACGAGAAGGTTTTACCTTTTTATCTCTCGTTTTCTCACGCTGCTTTACAATTCCTTCATTTATCGAAATTTGTCGGATCTTGATAATAAACGAGTAGTTTTGTCATTAGTTCGATCAGATGCTCGCGGAGAATTGTCGGCTCCAGAACTTGAATGCGCATACCGTAGCCGAGCAGATGGTGGGGGATGTAAGTTAGCAGTGCTTTCTCATCCATCATAAAATGTGCCTCATCGCTCATGCGCTCAATCAATGAATCATTGAATAGCCAATGTTCTGTCAATGCTTCCAATGCGCGCGGGTGCCCTTTGATGACAACACGTACGAGCGGCTCGTCGCTTGTTAGCCATGGCTTCATGTTCTGCCTGAGATAATCGCGTGCCGAGAAGTCGGCAGGGCGCTCGTAGCGATCATCTGACCCGGTGATTGTCTGAATGCGGTCAACTCGAAAGCTGCGGATGTCTTCGCGGAGATGGCAGAAGGCGATCATGTACCATTTACCCTGCCAGTGGATGAGACCGTATGGATTAATGCGGCGCTGCTCAACGTCCAGACCGAAGCCTTTTTGGTAGGCAATGAGCTGTGTGCTGCAGCTAGCGACGGCTTGCTCCAGCTTCTGCAAGAGGGGTTCAATGCCGATGCTTGTGTGTGCTGCCGCGTTTATGACCTCAAAGCCGGCTAGATGTCGGTCAATCTCGCTGCGCTGTTCTTCGTTCGTGTAGCGTTTCAGCTTCGTTATGGCTCGCTTGAGCACATCTGTGTACGGATACCCCGCTTCCTCCGCGAAAAGCGCAGCTTGTACGAGCGCCTTCTGTTCATCGAGGTCGAAGAAAAGAGGGGATTCCTTGAAGTGCTCAAGCAGGCTGTAGCCGCCGTTATGTCCTGCATCGGCGACTATCGGAACACCGCTCGCGCACAGCGCATCTATGTAGCGGTATACGGTACGGATGTGCATTTCGAGCGCTTCAGCCAGCTGCTTGGCGGTCGTGCGTTTATTCGTTTTGAGCAGCCATAGAATGGCCAGCATGTTATCTGCTTTGGACATGCCCAAGCTGCCTCCTTATTATTTGCGAGTAAAGCCTTCTTTGAAGGGCTGGAAGAACGCACGCGGAATGTCAGACTCAAAGCGAACCAGCTTGCCCGTTGTCGGATGCACGAATGCAAGCACACGAGCGTGCAGGCCAAGGCGGTTCAGCGCTTTGGATCGGGAGCTGTACTTCTTGTCGCCGACGATCGGATGACCGATGTCTTCCATATGTACGCGGATTTGATTCTTCCGTCCCGTTTCGAGCGACACCTCAAGCAGTGAAAAATTGCTGTTTTGCTCCAATACCTTATAATGCGTGACAGCGTGCTGGGCGTCAGGCTGGTTCGAGGTGGAGTACATTTTTAACGTCTTACTTTCTTTGAGGTAAGAGGAGATCGTGTCTTCCTGCTTCCTTACTTTACCTTCGACGAGCGCAATGTAAGTGCGTTCCTTGACCGTATCTTGCCAAGTCGTCTGCAGCTGCTGCTGTACGTTCTCGCTCTTGGCGAACATCATGACACCTGAAGTATCACGGTCCAGACGGTGAACGACGAAGATACGTCCGCTCGGATTGCTGGCACGAACATGTGCCGTCAGCTGCCGATATGCGGTGAGCTCGGACTCCTGATCGGTAGCGATGGATAAGAGGCCTGCTTCCTTAATTACGACGATGACATCCGCATCCTCATGAAGGATCGTGAGACCGATGAGCGGTGGAGTCTCAATAATACGCTCCTTCGACACCGTCACTGTTTGCCCTGGCTGCAGCAAGTAATTGTACACTCTCTGCGGTGTGCCATTGATGGCGATCTGCCCGCGGCTCAGCATCGCTTTGATTGCGTTGCGGCCTTCGCCCTTCACCTCTTGCAGCAGGAAGGTGAGCAGCTCCATCTGCTCCTGCACTTCATAGCTTTTGCTCGGCGCTGACGCTGCCAGGCGCGGTGTTGGAGCAGAGCGTCGTGCAGGCTTGGCGCTGCCTTGCGGCTGTGTTGCGGCTGGTCGTCGGTTTCCCAGAGCTGCCGCTGCGGATTTGCCGTATTGACGAGGAGCTTGCGCGGATGTTCGCTGCGTTTGCCCTGGCGCGCGTTCGCTGCCTTGCTGCGGCTGTGCCGGCGCTGCAGGCTCACGCCGCGAAGCGTTTCCCGCCCGTGGGGACTGCTGCTGTTTCGGCGGTCTTGCTGAATGTTTCTTATTCATCTATCTGACGCTCCTAGTACGATCCGAATTGGTTATCGCATCTACTATACCGAAAGAAGCGATTGCGCACAAATGGCGGGAGAGAAAAATCGTGGAAAATCGCAAAGTTGAGAGAGGAAAAAGCCTCTATTCGCGAGGAGACGGGAGGGGTGGTACGCCAAAACAAAAAAGCCGCGCATTCCGCGCGGCTCCCAACGAACCCCAACAACCTACACCTGTACCCCTTGCTTCCGGTACACCTCTGGAAAATGATCGCCAACGAGCAGCTCGCCTGGCTTTACGTTGACGTAGGAGAGCATGACGTGCTCGCCGATCGGCTCGTAGCGAGTGTGGCCTGGCATGTAGTGCACGGCGATGGCGCGGCGCTTCATCTCGGAGCGGTTGTGCGGGCTGCCGTGCCAAGTCAGGCAGTGGTGGTAGCCCACTTGGCCTTTCTTGATCTCGAACGGCACAGCTTCAACGTTCGCGTTGTTCGGCAGCATTTCCGGCTGCTTGTGGAAAGGCTTGAACTCCTTCGTGCTGGACAGGTAGCGCTGGTGGTTGCCCCACTTATGGCTGCCGGGCACCATCCACATGCAGCCGTTCTCGATGACGGCATCATCAAGTGCGACCCATGCGCTGACAAGGTCGGCAGGCTGGATGATCGGCCACAGCGGGTGATCCTGGTGCCATGCCGTAGGTCCGCCAGTAATCGGCGGTTTATATTGGATTTGATCATGCCAGATGCGCAGCGAGTTGGAATGGCACAGCTGAGCCACTTCTTCGCAGATCGTCGGATGACCGGCATGCTGCAGGAACCGGTCGCTGGCTAGCCAAATATTAACGATTTGGACGACCTTCGCGCTTGCAACCATTTTCATATTGTCGTAAGGGGAATCCGAGCCCAGCATATTGTGGTTCAGCACAGGCTTCTTCACCGTTTCACCGTTCATTACTTTATCGAGCTCTTCGCGAAGCTCTTCTACCTCGGCGTCACTCAGTACGACGTCACCTTTTAAAAAACCGTTGTTTTCAAACTCTGCAATTTGTGCTTGACTTAGCATAGAAACCATTCCCCCTATAATGAGTAGATTGCTTGCGAATTGCGTATTGCTCATTGCGTTTTAACGTGTTATCGTTTGTACCTTGCCTTCTGCCTTCAACTCCATGTGCTAAGCATAACGTAGATTGTAAGCGGTGTATTTACAGATACGAAACAGGGCTTTGCACTTTTCAAATATCCTGCTAATCGAGGTGATTCAGCCGTATGCCCCAAGAGCCTCCGTATCCATATCCATATCCAGATATCGTATTAGGCACCATGGATGACCTGCAGCCGACGGTGAATTTTGCGAGCCATGCGGAAGTGCCAGCCGCTGAGCAGTGGGGGCCGCGCATCATTCCAGACTACCAGTTGTTCTGCTTGTTATCCGGCGAGGCCGAAGTGCGAATCGGTCAAGAGCATTACACCCTTCATGCTGGAGATAGCGCGCTGTATGGACCACATTGTCCGCACAAAATCACCGTGAAAAGCGACGCGGTCTTCATCGGCATTCATTTTGCCTACATCCAGGAGTCGCTTGCGCCTGTCCACCCTGCTTATTCAATAGAAGCATGCAGCGAAGAAGAGCTTCAAACGAGCGTGCGCCGCAGTTATAAGCTTGAACTCTATAACGATGAGCTGCTAGAGCTGCCGCCTTTCTTCACGCTGCCGGGTCTCGAGCCGATTCTCATGCGCATCGTCAACGAATATTTGAATGAACAGCCGGGCTTCAGGGTTGTCCTTCGCGCGCTCATGACGGAGCTGCTCGCTGCCATTGTCCGCAACCAGCTGACGAAGCGCCCAAGGTCGCTGGAACAGAGCAAGATTGATCCCGCCTTGACGGCGATCAATAAACAGCCGGAGAAGAACTGGACCGTGAATGAGCTCGCAGCGCTGTGCGGCTATCACGTTATCTATTTCTCATCGCTTTTTCGAAAATGCACTGGCGAAAGTCCGAAGCAGTATCTCATCTCCGAACGCATCCGCAAAGCCAAATATTACTTGCTGAGCGGCGAGAAGATGGAAGTAATTGCAGAGCGTCTCGGCTATGCCAGCGTTCATTACTTTTCGCGTAATTTCAAAGAAGAAACGGGACTGACGCCTACCGAATTTAAGCAGCAGTAGTGCCCTTTTTCTATTATTTTCTTCACATTCATTTCATAGACAAAGAAGATTGCGAGTGTTACGATTACGAGAGAGAGATGTAAGATTTGGGAGATTATTGGAGGAACCTACAGCGTGAAATGGACAAATAAATGGAAGAGCAACATATTGCTATCCGTAGTATCCGCAGGTCTTATTCTATCACCGGTTATCGGGGCATCAGGCACGGCTTCAGCTGCAACTGCAACCACAAAAGCAACGACTGCGGTCGCAAAAGCTCAATCTACTGCATATACAGTCGTCCTGGACGGCAAGAAGCTCGCCCTTAACCCGGCAGCTCAACAAATTAATGGGACAACGTTCGTCCCGATGCGTTCGATTTTCAATGCGCTTGGGGCAAGTTTGACATGGGAAGCATCGACGAAGACGATCTTCATCGTGAAAAGTCGTACGACAATCTCACTACAGCTCGGTTCGAAGAAAGCGGTGCAGAACGGGAAGACGATCACGCTTGCACAGGCTCCGCAACAGATCGCTGGCGCAACAATGGTCCCGCTTCGTTTCGTAGCGGAGGCGCTTGGTGCTGACGTTCAGCTAGCAGCAAACCATACCATTCGTATAACTTCGATTGAAGCGATTACGAAGAAAGCCCAGGAAGCTGCTGAGCAGAAGGAGCAGGAGAAAGCGCCTGTCGTTCTGACAACGAAGCAGATCGTCGCGAAGAATGACAGCAAAGTCGTCATGATTATGACCGATATTGCACAAGGCAGCGGCGTGGTTGTCGGTGAGAACCAGATCCTCACGAATTACCACGTGATGCAAGGCGCATCGGAAGGCAGTATCACAACGCTGAATGGCAAAGATGTAGAAATTCAAGGTCTTGTTGGCTACGACAAAGCTTCCGATCTAGCTATTATTCAAACAAAGACGCCGCTTGGCATTGACCCGGTGGAGATCGGATTCTCCGCTTATAAAGGCGACCATGTCGTCGCAATCGGCAGCCCGCTCGGCTTGCAAAATACGGTGTCGGACGGTGTTATCAGCAACATCATCTTTGACTCGGCACAGCTCTACCAGATCAGTGCGCCGATCGACCACGGCAGCTCGGGTGGCGGCTTGTTCAACGATTACGGACAGCTGATCGGCATCACATCGTCCGGTATTGACGCGACGCAAGCGGATCTGAACTTCGCGATCTCATCGCTGAACATTCAGATGCTGCTGTATGATTTGGAAGACAGCCCGCCGGCGAAGATCGAGTTTCTGCCGCAGGAGCTGCCCGCGTCACTTGCAGGCGCTTCGACGGACAAGATTCGCGATCTGATAGAGGATCAATTCTCTGCTATCCAGACGTCGCAAGGCACGACAGAGCTGAAGCAGTTCGACGTGAAGCGTGATGCGGAAGGCTGGCTCGTTATTAATGCGGTTATTGAGCCTAGCTTCTATATGGTATATGGTGATGAATCGAGTCAGGATTTCCGCCTCTGGGCGATTAATACCGGCTATGAGCTTCGCCGTATGCTTCCAGATGATAAAATCCAGCTGACGGTCTACTACGACCAAGTGTTCAGCTTCGAGCCGCGCGGCTTTGCTGCAGGCGAAGTTACGAATGAAGGCAACGGCAAGTGGCGAGTGCGCTTCCCGGTTATTGAGTTCCAAGGCAAAGAGAAAGTGTTCGTGAAAGTACGCACGTAAAGACGGAAGAGTAGTTCATTCCCACATGGGAGTGGAGCTGCTCTTCTTTTTTGCCGCCAAGTTCGTTACAATATAGGAATGGTTTCTATCTAAGATTGGTGAAGGAATGACGAAGATGAAAGTCGTATTGGCGACGCTTAACGCTAAATTTATTCATACCTCGCTTGCTCTGCGCTGCTTGAAGGCGTACAGCGAGAAAGATTTTGATATCGATATTGCAGAATATACGATCAAGGATCCGGCGATGAACATCGTCGCGGATTTGTATGCGAGAAACGCCGATGTGGTCGGCTTCTCCTGTTACATCTGGAACATTGAAGAGACGATCACGGTCATCGACATGCTCCGCAAAATAAAGCCAGGCATCAAGATCGTGCTCGGCGGTCCAGAAGTGAGCTACGACACACCGTTCTGGCTAGAGCGGCTTCCGCAGGTCGATTATATCGTCGTCGGCGAAGGGGAAGAGACGTTCCACCATCTGCTGACAGAGCTGTCCAGCACATGCAAGTTCCATCTCGTCTTCGGGCTTGCGTACCGTAAGGAGCATCAGGACGGACGAATCGAGATTATTGTGAACCCGCCTCGTCCGAAGCTGGATCTGGCGACATTGCCGTCACCACATCGGTTCGCGGAGGATGTGCCGCGCCTTGCTAGCCGTGTCGTCTACTTCGAGACGAGTCGGGGCTGCCCGTTCAGCTGCCAGTTCTGTCTCTCCAGCATCGAGGTTGGCGTCCGTTATTTCGATATGGAGCGGACGAAATCGGACATTCTCTACTTGATTGATGCCGGTGCGAAGCTGATTAAGTTCGTGGACCGGACGTTTAATATTAAGCGTGATTATGCGCTCGAGATCTTCCAGTTCCTCATCGAGAATCATCGCGGCTGCGTATTCCAGTTCGAGATTACGGCGGACATTATGCGCCCTGAGGTGCTGGATTACTTGGCAGAGCATGCGCCTCCTGGCATCTTCCGATTCGAGATTGGCGTGCAGTCGACCAATGACCTGACGAATGAAGCGGTGCAGCGTCGTCAGAACTTCACGAAGCTGACGCGTACCGTCATGAAGGTCAAGGAGAGCGGCAAGATCGATCAGCATCTTGATTTGATTGCGGGTCTGCCTCACGAGAATTACGACTCTTTCCGCAAGACATTCAATGACGTATTCGAGCTACGGCCTGAAGAGCTGCAGCTCGGCTTCTTGAAGATGCTTCGCGGTACAGGGATGCGCCTCGATGCGGAGAAGCACGGCTATATCTATATGGACCGCGCGCCATATGAGATTCTCGGCAACGACATTATGCCGTTCTCCGACATTGTGCGCATCAAGCGAGTCGAGGATGTACTGGAGAAATATTGGAATGCGCACCGGATGGACCATGCGCTGCTCTACCTCGTGGAGCGGGCTTTCCCTTCGGCGTTCGATTACTTCCAGCAGTTCGGCGACTTCTGGGAAGGGCGCGGCTGGCAGAAGATCGGGCATCAGCTGGAGGATCTGTTCTCGCGGCTATGGTCGTTCCTGTCTGTTGAGCATAGTCGTAAACAAGCTACAGAGGATGGCAAAGAGTGGTCACTTGACGTCGTCCTTGGACTCATGAAGCTCGATTACTTCTTGCAGCATAATTACAAGCCGCGCAAGGTGTGGTGGGACTTCACGATGGACAAGCAGGTACTCGGCAGCTGGATGCAGCGTCTCGCCGAGCGTCCACAGGATGTATCGGAGCAGTTCGCAGCGCTTGGCCTGACCGAGAAGGAACTGCAAAAGCATGCGGTCATTGAGCAGCTGCCGTTCAATCTGAAGAAGTACCTCGCAGAAGGCGTAGTGTCGACGGAGGAAGAGACGTTGCTTATTGTCATTTACAGCGGAGGCGGCAAAAGCGATGTGCGAGCGGCACAATTTTATACGCTCCCTCTCATTCAGGCAAGACAGGCTTGAGTAGCCTTGTAAATTGTTGTAAGCTTTAATAGGTTTCCTACAAGTACACTCAATAGAGGAGCGATAGTAAATGGTATATGCGGCAAATAATGAACGTTACGCGTCGATGAAATACAATCGTGTTGGGCATTCCGGCCTGAAGCTTCCGGCCATTTCCCTTGGACTGTGGCACAATTTCGGCGGCGTGGATACGTATGAGAACGGTCGCGCGATGCTGACGCGGGCTTTCGACCTTGGCATTACGCATTTTGACCTGGCGAACAATTACGGCCCTCCAGCAGGATCGGCAGAAGAAATGTTCGGCCGGATCATGCAGACGGACTTTAAACCATACCGCGACGAGATGATCATCTCCTCCAAGGCCGGTTATTACATGTGGCCGGGGCCATATGGCGAGTGGGGCTCGCGCAAGTACCTGATCGCAAGCCTTGAGCAAAGCTTGAAACGAATGAACCTTGAGTACGTTGATATTTTCTATTCGCACCGTCCAGACCCGGAGACGCCGCTTGAAGAAACGATGGGCGCGCTCGACCATATGGTTCGCTCCGGTAAGGCGCTCTATGTCGGTATCTCCAGCTATAGCGCTGAGCAATCTGCGGAAGCGATCAAGATTATGAAGCAGCTTGGCACGCCACTGCTGATTCACCAGCCGAGCTACAATATGTTCGATCGCTGGATCGAGAACGGTCTACAGGATGTGCTTGAAGAGAACGGCGTAGGCAGCATCGCTTTCTGCCCGCTGGCACAAGGGCTGCTGACGAACAAATATTTGACCGGCAGCATTCCGACGGATTCGCGTGCAGCAAGTAAAACCGGCTTCCTGCAAGAGAGCGCGGTAAACGCTCAACGCGTGACGCAGCTGAACAAGCTGAACGCGATTGCAGCAGAACGCGGTCAATCGCTGGCGCAGATGGCACTTGCATGGGTGCTTCGCGGTGGACGCGTGACATCCGCATTGATCGGCGCAAGCCGTGTCAGCCAGATCGAAGACAACGTGGCGGCGCTGAACAACCTGTCGTTCACGAGCGAAGAGCTAGCAAGCATCGAAGATATCATTCGCGCATAATAAAGAAGCCTTGGAGGGATTGGTCCTCCAAGGCTTTTGTTTATTGTATGGGTAAAAATACAAAGAACTCACTCAACATCATAACATCCGGTTTCGAAACAGTCTATATTTCATGCGGGTTTTTCGGTATGTTTGTTCTTGCGATGGATCGACAAACAAAGGAGTTGTGATGACATGAAGGAGAGGGAAAGCTGGGACTGCAAGGTTCAGCGAGGCGATCTGACAAGTGAGCTGCATCAGGCGTTTGGAAACGATTATTCGGTGGCAGAAGCTACGAATATGCATGGCGGTGCGCAGAAGGTCGTCTATCGCGTACGAGCGTCGAATGGTTTTACATTGATGCTCTGTATTTGGGACATCACGAACAATTATTTTCAAGCGGAGATCGAAGAGGCGGCAGCGACAGAGGGGAATGAGGAGCAGCGCTCTTTTGACGTGGAGCTCTTCCTCAGTAATAATCGATTCATGCGTGAGCATGGTATAAGGACACCGGCAATCTATGCGATGAACAGATCGCGAGAGCAGTATCCGTTCGATTACGCTTTGGTGGAGTATGTCGGGGGCGGTGATTTGCAGCCCTATATGGAGCATCCATCTACGGCGGTTCGGGACAAGGTATTCGGAGGCTGCCGAGATCTGCTTGGCAAGCTGCATCAGATTCGCCACACGAGCTGGGGCCAGCTTACGCTCGCAGGGAAGCCTGGTGGGCACCGCCCTGCCAACTGTGAAGACGGCATCCATGACAATGCGAGTCGGAATCTCGTATTTCTCTCGCAGGAAGCGAAGCTGTCCCAGGAGCAGCAGGGGAAGCTAGACGAGCTGCTCGCCAAGGTTTGTTCAAGCATCGTCCCTCGCACCGATTACCGCTTCATCCACAACGAGCTTGGTCCAGACCATATTCTGCTGAATGAGCAGCTTGAGCCCTATCTGATTGACATTGAGGGGGCGGGATTTTTCGATCTGGAGTATGAGCACAGCTTCCTGCAATTTCGGTTCGCGAACTATGAGCGCTACTTAGCACGAACAGACCTCGATGAGGTCAGGATGCGGTTCTACAAGCTATGCCATCATATCTCCTGTACGGCGGGTGGTTTAAAGCTGCTGCAGCGCGGCTTCCCGAACAGAACACTGGCGCACGATATCATGTCTTCCAACCTCTCTCAAACATTGTCTTACCTCTAGGCGAGGTCTATAATGGAGCTACAAGAGTGAAGGAGTGAGCTGCCAGTGATGAAAGTTGAAATTTGGTCGGACATTATGTGTCCGTTCTGCTATATTGGCAAACGCCGCTTTGAAGCGGGCCTTGCACAGTTTGCCCATCAAGATGAGGTTGAGGTTATCTACCGCAGCTTCCAGCTTGACGCGAACGCTTCGAAGGACCCGGAGCACGATGTGTACGGTCTCGTCGCGAGCAAATACGGCGTTAGCCGTGAGCAATCCATCCAAATGCATGCGGGCCTTGTGCAGCAGGCGGCGGAGCTTGGTCTCGAGTACAACTTCGAGCACGCCATTCCGGCGAATTCGTTCGATGCGCACCGTCTCATCCATTTTGGAGCGGCGCATGGCAAGCGGACGGAAGTGGCGGAGCTGCTATTCAAGGCGTATTTTACCGACTCGAAGCATATTGCGAAGATGGAGACGCTGAAAGGCATCGCGGCTGATGCCGGCCTTGATCCAGAAGCGCTTGAAGTGGCGCTGAACAGCGATGCATACAAGCAGGAGGTGCTTGCTGAGTGTGCGGAAGCGAATCAGCTAGGCGCGAATGGCGTGCCGTTCTTCGTCGTTAATCGCAAATATGCGGTATCCGGTGCGCAGCAAAGCGATGTGTTCCTCGACGTGCTGAACAAGAGCTGGGAGGAAGTGAAGCCGCTTATTATTCTTGATCCATCGTCCTCAGGCAAGGATGGTCAAGTGTGCACGGATGATGCATGCGGCATCGGCGAAGCTGAGTAATAGCGTATACAACGATAAAAGCACGGCAGCGATGGAGTCCCACTTGGGGGACTACTCGCGAAGCCGTGCTTTTGTCATTTTACGCATACTTGCCAGACAGACCAATACATGCGACCCCTGCCAGAATGAGCAGGCAGCCGACGATCTTCAGAGCCGACAGAGACTCCCCGAAGAAGTAGTACGCCCCGAAGATTGAAATAATGTATGCGAGGCTCTGAATGGGATAAGCAAGGCTGAGGTCAACGCGGGAGACGATGAACAGCCAAAGCACCGTCGCGCAGCCATAGATGAACAAACCGCCGATGATATAAGGGGAGAAGAGCAGTTCGAGAATGGTACGAATTGACTCGAACGGTTTCTCGCGCTGCATCAGACCGTATTTCCATAAGAATTGCCCGGTTACGAGCATGAGCGTGTTCGCAAGAATGAGCAGGAAGGAAGACGAGTTCATACGGAATCACGTCCTTCCACAGACTTCTGCAGCTCGAGCAGCTTCTTTTCCAAGACGGCGAATTCCTGCGTCAGCCTCTTCATCTTCTCCGATTGATTCGATAAGCTCATCGTCTGTCTCACTAAGAGAGCTAGTATGAAAATAATCGTAACAAGGAAGACGAACGTCGGCATGTACGCAATGCCCAGCCATAGTGCGAACCTGTTGAGCAGAGGGATACAAGCCGCAGAGAGCACGCCGGCGATGGCAGTGATGAGCCAAAGGAAGGCGTAGCGATCCTTCAGTTTATGCGTCACCGTGAACGAGATGGTGAGGCCGAGGAAAAATAGCGTAATCAGGATGGCGACAAGCTGATTCATAGATTAGGGAACCTGTTCCTTTCCTTGCGTTTCGTATCGTTTTGTTTTGTTTTGTTTTATCTTCGCTTCTCTTCGTTTTAGATCTTCCGATCAAGAGAAGCTCTTGCGAATAACCGAGAACATCGTAACCTTCATCATATAGTAGATCGACTTCGACCAGTTGATGGAGGACGAGCCGCCTTGGCGATTCCGCATCTCGACGCTGATTTCTTTCAACTTGAATCCGCGCTTGGACAGGCTGACGAGCACTTCAACCTCCGGGTAATCGGTCGGGTACGTGCGCGAGAACAGCTCAATTGCTTTACGCCCGACGATGCGGAAGCCGCTCGTTGGATCATAGACGCGAACACCCGTTAGCAGGCGAATGAGCCAGTAGAAGTATAGAATGCCGGCGCGGCGGGAGAGGCTGCCCCGATAGCTGCTGTGCTCGACGAATCGCGAGCCGATGACCATGTCATAGTCGCTCGACTGGATTTCATCCACGAGCTTCGCAATATCGGCAGGACGGTGCTGACCGTCGGCATCGAGCTGGATCGCATATTGATAGCCGTTCTGGTCGGCATAGCGGTAACCGCTTTGCATCGAACCGCCGATTCCAAGATTGACGGCATGCCGAAGCGCGGGGAAGCCTTCCTCACGAATAATAGCAGGCGTACGGTCCTTGGAGCCGTCGTCGATGACGATGAAATCATACGGCGTGTGCCGTTGCAGCTCTTGGACAGTCCTCGCCAGCGTATCTTCCTCGTTGTAAGCTGGAATAATGACTAGAATATCGCTGCTGCGGTGCTGGGAACTCATAACGTATACCTTCTTTCTTTCTTTCTTCCTAGCTAGCTATCTAGCGGTTAAGCTAGCCTTCATGCGTAAGGGTTGCTTTTATACAAATCTTATATAGTATAATAGAAATCGTCGCTTTAATAAAATACCAGTAAATTGGAAAGGGAGTTTTACGGTGTTTTCCTTAACTAACGAGTCATCACGCATGCGAAAATTTGTATGGATCATGATGGCCGTCGTTTTCCTCGTTCATGTGACTGTCGTGCTGACGCTGGGCGATCACTTCCTGCTCGGCTCCTACGAAAAGCGTGACAATGACGATGTCAAATACGTCTATGCTGCGAAGGTGCTGCTGGAGCATCATACGCTGGTTTATAACAGCGGCATGAATCCGACCAACTATATCATGCCTGTGGTACCCGTCGTGCTAAGCGGCTTCATGTCGTTTCTGGATCGCGATGCGGCCGTCATAGGTTTCCGGCTGTTGCAATGTCTCATGCAGACGGCGTCACTGTATCTCATCTTCGCCATCGCCCGCGAGCTGCTTGGCAGGCGCGTCGCGGTTGTCGCTGTCATTCTCGACGCCATCTATGTTCCGAACTTGTTCGCATCAGGTGCGATTCTAACAGAATCGACGTTTAAACTGCTCTTTTTGTTGCTGATCTGCAGTATCATTCACGCGATTAAGCGCAAGACAGCGGGCGCTTATGCGATAGCTGGCGTCATGCTGGGCATCACCTGTTACGTGAAGCCGCAATGTGCGCTGCTGCCCATCTGCTTCCTAGTCATCTGGCTTGTGCAGCGCTATAGCCTGAAGGATATGGTGAAGTATACAGCGATTATCGGCGTATGCAGCATGCTGATGCTAACACCTTGGTGGGTTCGCAATTACTCGGCATTCCATGAGTTTATTCCTTTTACCAAATCAACAGGCAATCCGATGCTGCTTGGTGCATTAATTAAACGAGCCGCGCCGCCAAAAGGGTTCTTCGAGCAATATCCAGAGTATAAAGAAAAGCTGTTCACTGGCAGCGATAGCTCGGAGAAGCTAGCAGCGCAGCGGATCATCAAGTACGGCTTCACGCACAAACCAGTCGATTATGCATACTGGTTTACGGTAGGCAAGTCGATTCAGCTATTCGAGAATCCGTTCTACTCGAAGCCGGTTCCGGGCTTACCAAGGCCGGCAATCAATGTGGTGCACTGGATTTATGTGCTGCTCGGCTTCAGCGGCATCGTCATGCTAGGCCTTCAACGTCGCTATAAGATTGTGCTGCCGATTTTGTTGCCGTTCCTCTATTATTGGTTTATACATTTACCATTTATTACCTTCGGACGCTATGGTTATCCGCTCGTCTGTCTATTAACGATATTTGGTGCTGTCACAATCGTCGCCTTGCTCGAGCGAAGAGGCGTTTGGAAGCAGCGAGAACAAGCCGCCGGTTAACGACCGCGCGGCTTTTTTTTCATAAGGCAGTAGTTGAGAGGCGAGTTGACATAGTACAATGAAGTGTAAGCGCTAACAAGATAGGATGTACCTTAATTAGGAGGGACTTTGATGAATGCTTCTGCTCCGCTGGTAGCTGTATCAACCGCGTCACGAACAGTCAGAGTGACGACGGGCAAAGATTACTTGACGATTCTATTTGGAATGTGGCTCATCGGCGGTATATTCGTAGATGGGTTTGCTCACAATCACGGAGTTGTAGAGACGTTCTTCACGCCTTGGCATGCCATTTTGTATTCCGGCTTCATGGCCTCAGCGCTGTGGATGGCTTGGCTGTTGTATCGCTCGAAGCAAGCGACGGGAGCTCCATGGGTGAAAGCAGCTCCTGTAGGTTATGGGCTAGGGTTGGTCGGCGTCGCTATTTTCCTACTGGGCGGACTATTCGATATGTATTGGCATATTGTGTTCGGCATTGAGAAGAATCTCGCAGCCTTGCTAAGTCCATCACATCTGATGTTGCTGATCGGCGGCGCTCTTATCGTATCGAGCCCATATCGGGCGGGATGGCATAATGAGCGGATGATAAAGCCCGGCTGGGGCGAGTTCGCACCTGCATTTCTGTCGCTAGTCATTACGACAGGCGCGGTCGGCTTCTTCCTCATGTATGCGTGGATGTTCCGCTATAATTTGCCATCTGCATCTACTGTTGATTGGTATCTAAGCAGCTTCGGATCAGGGATGATCGTCGAGAACAACGAGGTGCGCGGGGTCTGTTATATTCTCGTCAATACGATTGTGTATATGGTGCCGGTTTTCCTATTCATGAAGCGCTGGGCGCTGCCAATTGGCGTCATGACAGCACACTTCACGATCATTACGGCGCTGATGAACGTACTGGACGGGTTCGAGAACTACCAGTCGATTATTATCGCATTCGGTGCGGGCCTGCTCGGAGATATTTGCTATCGTGTGCTGAAGGCTGATAAGCCTGACCGCGAATGGGCAAGAAGAATCGTCGGGGCTGTTCTGCCGATTGCTCTATGGAGCATCTACTTCGCATGGATGCATATAACGGACGGGATCGGCTGGGAGACAGAGCTGTGGACAGGCGCAATTGTTGAAGCGACGCTGCTGTCACTTGGCGTGCAGCTGCTGGCAGCTCCGCGTCCTGCGGTCAAAGGGTCATAGACGATGGTGATGCTGCGAAAACTCGTTTCTACGACGGCGACTATTATGATCATCCTTCTTGCTTTAAGCGGCTGCGCAGGCAAGCCGATGACCAATGTCGAGATACATCCCCCTTCCAAGGGGCTCATCCATTACTTGCAGCAGGATCAGATGGCGAATGTATCGGATCACGGCTATCGAGCACCGGTTGACACGACGAGTGCCCGCAAGCTGCAAAGTGAAGAGGAAGCGTCTATCGAGCTGCAGGTGCTTGACCCTTCTGGGCAGCCGGTTCAACATTTCAAAGAGGACATGACGAAGCTGATGCATCTAATCGTCGTCAGCAGCGATCTATCGACCTTTCAGCATATTCATCCTGATTACGTCGGCAATGGGTGGTTTCATGCGAAGGTGAATTTTCCGCATGGGGGACAATTCCTGCTCATCTCGGAATTTATGCCGGACAGCGCAGGCTTGACCGTATATAAACAGTGGGTGACGGTAGATGGGGAGAAGGCTGATTCGAAGAAGCTCGAGCCGGATAAGCAGCTAACGCAAACTGTTGATGGGCTGCAAATTACCTTATCTGCGATGCCGGATGCAGCAGAAGTGCGTGCAGGTGATATGGCGATGCTGAACTTCACGCTGAAGGACGCTGCCACAGGTAAGTTCATTCAGCTTGAACCCTATCTCGGTACAGCGGGGCACTGCGTCATTCTCGACGAGAAGGCGAAGCAGTATCTCCACGTCCATGCTACGACGGATATGAGCTCCGCCTCAAACGTCATGTTCCATACGCAATTCCCTAAGGCAGGCATCTATAAGCTGTGGGGACAATTTCAATACAAAGGGAAAGTGATCGTTGCACCGTTCGTCATCGAGGTGAAATAACGCTCTGCAGGTCGAATAATGTCGATGACGAATTCCAGCACTATACAAAAGCACTACTTCCAATTAAAATATATGTTATAGAATATAAAATATATTATAAATGGAGGTGCTTTTGATGCTGGAACTGTCCATCGACGCACCGGACGAGCTGGTGAAGGTCACACATGCCCTGTCCTCACATACAAGATTGAAGATTATTAAGCTTCTGCTGGCTCATAACAACATGAATATTAATGAAATCGGCGAGAAGCTGGGAATCCCGGTATCAACGGTTGGCGTTAATATAAAGGTGCTGGAAGAGGCCGGTCTCATCCTGACGGAGATACTGCCTGCAAGCCGAGGCGCGATGAAAGTGTGCAAGCGGAATTTCGATGACGTGAGGCTGATTCTGAATCCGATTAAAGGCTATAAGAACAAGACGCAGCTGTATGAGATCGAGATGCCGATCGGTCATTTCGTCGATGTAGATGTGCAGCCTACATGCGGCATAGCCAATTCGCAATCGATGATTGTTACGGAGGACGATCCGTCGAGCTTCTATATTCCAGAATGCAAAACAGCCGAGATTATATGGCTGCGACAAGGCTGGCTTGAATACCGCTTCCCTCGGTCGATACCACGGAACATTGATCTGAAGGCGATTGAGTTCTCGCTGGAGCTCTGCTCAGAAGCCCCGAATTTCAATAATGATTGGCCATCGGATATTACAGTATGGATTAATAACGTGGAGGTCGGTACGTGGACGTCGCCTGGCGATTTCGGTGACCGCAGAGGCAAGAATAATCCCGAATGGTGGCATGACAACAGCACGCAATATGGCCTCTTGAAGACGTTCCGTGTAGACCAGTACCGAAGCACGGTGGACAATACGAGGATATCCGACATCACGCTGCAGGATCTGCAGCTGGACAAGCTCCCGTACATTCGATTCAAAGTCGGTGTGAAACCGGACGCCATTAATAAAGGCGGGATGAATTTATTCGGACGTGGATTCGGCAATTACGAGCAAGATATCATCATGAAAGTACATTATGAGTCGCTCGCAGAAGAGTAAAACATAATAGATATTATAAAAGGCGCAGCAGCGCTTTTTATTTTGTTTTATAAAATAATATTTATGTTTGAAAGCGTTGACAAGAGATGGGAACAAACATATAATTTGATTTGTAACATGATTGTTGTTTATTAAAAGAAGGTTTTGGTCATATGGCAAGGGGTTCCCGAAATTGTTAGCCTACTTTGGAGGTGAGAAGCGCAAGTTTCTTCGCAATTGGCAGGATGATCTGATATTTAAAACAAGAAGTTGGTTTTAAATTAACGACAAAGGGGCTAAAGAGAATGAATCAATGGACAAAACGGGTTGGAGCCTTAGCGGCAATGACGGTATTAATCGGTAGTACGGTGGCATGCGGAAGCAGCGACAACAGTGGCAATAACAACACGGCTAATACAAGTAACACATCGACTGCAGCGGATAATACGGCATCGGACTCATCCAATACGAATAACAGTGCAAATACGAGCGCAAACCAGCCAGCTGCTGAGCCTGTAAAGATTCGTTTTGCTGGCTGGGGCGATCCTTCCGAGAAGGAAGTGTTCACGAAGCTGCTCAAGAGCTTTGAAGAGAAGAATCCGAACATCAAAGTTGAATATCTACATATCCCGGACGATTACGTCGGCAAGATGAATACGATCCTGGCTGGCGGCGACGCTCCAGACGTCTTCTACGTGCCAGACGGCGACTTCGGCAGATGGGTTAGCCAAGATTTGCTGCTGCCGATCGACGAGTACTTAAGCACAAGCAACATCGATACTGCCGACATGTGGGAGTCCTCACTTCTTCGTTACCGTTATGACGGTGCTGTAACTGGCAAAGGTAATCTGTACGCGCTGCCGAAGGATATCGGCCCGACAGTCCTTTATTACAATAAAGATATTTTCACAAAGATGGGCGTTCCATTCCCAAGCGCTGAGAACCCTATGACATTCGACGAGCTCCTAGATACGGCTCAGAAGCTGACTGTTAAGAATGGCGATAAAGTAACGCAATACGGTATGGGCCCGATCTGGTGGGAAGGCTTCGTGTTTGGTAACGGCGGCCAGTTCCTCAGCGAAGATAAGAAAGAATTCTTGCTGAATAGCAAGGAAGCGTCGGATGCGCTGCAGTTCGCAGTTGATCTCGCGCACAAACATAACGTTGTACCTGATAGCAGAGCGCTGAAAGCAATGAATGACGGTCAAATGTTCGAAACAGGAAAGCTGGCGATGATGATTCAAGGCCGCTGGATGGTGCCGACTTATCGTAAGCTGAAGTTTGATTGGGACGTTGCACCACTGCCAGCGAATGGAAAATGGGCAGGCTGGAGCGGTTCTGTAGGTCTCGGTGTTTACAGTAAGACGAAGCAGAAGGATGCAGCCTACAAGCTTGTTGAGTACCTGGGCGGACCTGAAGGACAGAAGGAACAATCGCTGATGGGCTTTGCAATTCCGAGCTTCAAGTCGATGGCGAATACTGATGTGTTCCTGCAGCCTGGACAGAAGCCTGAGCACGCAGAAGTGTTCATCAAGGCGGCACAGAACGAAGTTCCAGGTCCATGGACGAACCTGCCGAATGCCAAATGGTGGGATATGCTGAACCAAAACCTTGGACCGATGTGGGAAGGCAAGCGTCCGGCAGCGGATCTCCTTAATGAGCTGAAGCCGAAGATTGATGCGGCGATCAAGGAAGGTAATCCGGCAATCTTTAAGTAAAATGATGCAAAAGAGCGTAAGGGGGAGCTCGGGCTAGAGCTCCTTCCATGCTCTTGAAGTAAGGAGGAGGATAGATGTGAGCAACAAACGGAAGATGTATTTGTGGGCCTATGCCTTCATCTCTGCTCCTATATTGGGCTTTCTGCTGTTTGCCATGATTCCGATCTGTTTCTCGGTCTATGTAAGCTTTACGAAGTACAGCGGCTACCATGCTCCTGAGCTGACTGGTGCGGACAACTATGCCCGGCTGCTCGCTCGCGATCCGCTCTTCTGGAAGACGCTCAAGAACACCTTGTACTCTGCGCTCTCCATTCCGTTCGGGATGATACTGTCGCTTGCGATTGCAATTGCGCTGAATCAGAAGATTGTAGGCATCCGGTTGTTCCGGACCGCTTTCTTCCTGCCGACCATCAGTTCTGTTGTTGCGATGACATTACTGTGGAAGTGGATTTTCAATGCTGATTATGGCCTCCTCAATATCTTCCTCGGCTGGTTCGGCATCGCTGGACTTGCATGGCTCAGCAGTGAGGATTGGGCGATGCCGGCGATGATTCTGCAAGGGATATGGTCGGGACTTGGATTTAATATGGTACTGTACTTGGCAGCGCTTCAAGGAGTTTCGCGAAGCTTGTACGAAGCGGCGGAGATCGATGGAGCGAATGCGTGGCAACGATTCGTAAGAGTGACTATTCCGTGTATCTCGCCTACGACGCTATACATACTGATTACGTCGATTATCGGCGCGATGCAGGATTTCCCAAGATTCCAAATTATGACCGAAGGCGGACCCAATTACTCGACGACCACGATTGTGTATTACCTATTCCAAAACGCGTTCCGCTACATGGAGATGGGCTATGCATCTGCTATGGCGTGGATGCTCGGCCTCTTGCTGATGGCCATTACGCTTCTTAACTTCTGGTTGTCTCGCCGCTGGGTGCATTACGAATAGGAGGTAAGTCCAATGTCCGATGTTGCAATCGGCGTCAGATCTTCAAAGAAGCGTGCTGCCGAGCAAATGCGGAAAGCTGTTGCTTACCTGTTTCTGCTTGCGGGCTCAGTGGTTTTGGCTGTTCCTTTTCTTTGGATGCTGTCCACTTCTCTCAAAGAAGAAGGCGCTGTGTTTGAACTGCCGCCGAAGTGGATCCCAACACATATCGAATGGAGCAATTATTCGTTTGTCCTGGGAGAAGCCAATCTCTTGCACGGCTTTATGAATACTCTTATTATCGTCATTCCGACGACCTTAATCGGGTTATTTACGAGTGCGCTGGCGGCATATGCGTTTGCGAGAATTCAATTTCCGGCTCGTAACACCTTGTTTGTTATGCTGCTTGCGACGATGATGATTCCTGGCGTCGTCACGATGATTCCGACCTTTATTTTGTACAAAAACGTTGGATGGGTGGATAGCTGGCTACCGCTCATGGTTCCGGGAATGTTCGGCGCGGCTGCGGCGGTGTTCTTCCTCCGCCAGTTCTTTATGTCAATTCCTTCTGAGCTTGAGGATGCGGCGATGATGGATGGGCTGAATCCGATTCAAATTTTTATCAAAATCATACTGCCTTTGTCGAAGCCTGCTCTGATGGCGCAAGGGATATTCGGTTTCTTAGGCGGCTACAACGATTTTCTTGGACCGTTGATCTACATTAACACTCCGGAGAAATTCACACTTCAGCTCGTACTCGCATCCTTTCAGGGGATGTATACGTCGAATTGGACTTATATTATGGCTGGCTCGATACTCGCATTGATTCCAACGGCGCTACTGTTCTTTTTTGCACAGCGTTATTTCGTTGAAGGCGTCACATTGACGGGAATGAAAGGATAGTCAGGAGGAACTAAATTGACACTTACGACGAATAAAACTTTTCGCAATCCGATTATGGAAAGCGGTGCAGATCCGTGGATGTATCGGCACACCGACGGCTGCTACTACTATATGGTGACATGCGGCGATCGGCTGGATTTGTTCCGATCCATAACTATGAGCGGGGTTGCCGGAGCGCGGAAGACGACGGTTTGGCTGCCGCCGCAAGAAGGTCCAGGCTGCTGCGACCTATGGGCGCCTGAAATTCATTTTCTCGGGGAGAAATGGTACATCTACTTCACGGCGAGTGACGGAAGCGGGGATGCCGGCCGCAAAATCTATGTGCTCGAGAACGAGAACGACGATCCGACGCAGGGAGAGTGGAATGAGAAAGGCGCGATCAAGACAGCGCTGCCGGGCCTTGACGGTACGGTGCTCCAGCATGACGGCAAGCTGTATTTCATGTATGCCGGATATGGTAACTATCCAGATTACGGCTCCGCTATCTATGCGGTTGCAATGGACAATCCATGGACAGTTTCCGGTCCAGAGGTGCTGCTGACGAAACCGGAATACGACTGGGAAAAGCAAGGCGGAATGGCAATTAATGAAGGCCCATGCTTCCTTATCCGTTACGGGAAAGTATTCCTGATCTACTCGGCCAGCACGACTTGGTCGGATGATTACGGCTTAGGAATGCTGACGTCGGATGCGGACAGCGACTTGCTTGATCCGGCTTCATGGACGAAGAGTGATCATCCCGTATTCGTCAAATGTGTGGAGAACGGCGTGTATGCACCTGGGCATAACAGCTTCACGCAATCGCCGGACGGCACCGAAGACTGGATCGTCTATCATGCGATTCCGACGTCTGAGGGAGGCATGGAGAACCGTCAGCCGCGGATGCAGAAGTTTGGTTGGACGGCGCAAGGAGAACCGGATTTCGGCAAGCCGGTATCGACGGAGACCGATTGTCCCTTACCAGCTGGTGAATGATTGTGAGCGTGCCAAATGCGTTTTGTAAAAGAAAGAGTACAGTAATTGCCGCTCTCGTACTTATCCTGGCCGCGTTGTCTTACGCGGCTTGGTTCTTTATTAGTGCCGATAAAGGACAGCCAGTCGTGAAGACGGCGTTCACGAATCCCGTCTACAATCATGACGCGCCGGACCCTACAGTCATTAAGGCAGAGGACGGTTATTATTACGCGATTACTACGCAAAGCCAGTATGACGGGAAGCTCGTACCGCTGCCGATTCTGCAGTCGAAGGATCTCGTGCACTGGGAGATGAAGGGTACCGTATTCACAGTCGATGAAGTGCCGTCTTGGGCGACATTCGATTATATGTGGGCGCCGCATCTGACCTATTACAAAGGCAAGTATTACGTGTACTATTCGACCAAAGTGAACGACGGCGACCCGTTCAAAGGGATGGGCATTGGCGTAGCAGTCGCGGATAACCCGCTTGGACCCTATAAGGATGAAGGTGGCCCGGTTGTGTGGGGTACAGGGTTTGAGAAGATTGACCCGTTCGTGCTGGATGTTGAGGACGGCAAGCGGTACTTGTATTGGGGCTCTGATAAACAGCCGATCTATGCTGCCCAGCTGGCAGAAGACGGACTGAGCGTAGTCGGGGAAGAGAAGGCCGTTATTTACCCTGGCGTGCAAAGCAGAGAAGGCTACGATGCACTAGTCGAAGGACCTTGGGTTGTGAAGCGAAACGGCTACTATTACATGTTCTACTCCGGCGATTATTGCTGCCAAGATAACAGTGGTCAAGACGCCCATTATGCAGTAATGGCTGCGCGGAGTAAGTCGTGGGCTGGCCCGTTTGAGCCGTTTCCGAACAATCCGGTGCTCGAGAAGAATGACACATTCCTCGCGCCGGGCCATAACGCTGTCATTCAAGATGAGGCAGGAACCGATTGGATGCTGTACCATGCCTACAACCTCAAAGATATTTCCTCTTCAGGGCGTGTGATGATGCTTGATAGGATCGACTGGAAGGACGGATGGCCGGTCATCGCAGGCGGCATGGGGCCAAACGCAGCGCTGCAGCAGGACGGGCCGGTGACGAATAAACCATAATGCCTTAGGAGGAACAGTAATGAACAAGAGGAAACGATTCTTTCTAGTATCGCTTGCGCTTCTGTTACTGCTTCAATTGTTTGCCATTGCACCTGCGAATGCAGCCGCTTCCGGTTCGGTCGTTTATAGCAATTCTGCGGAGCCTGAGCCTTATTACGCAAGAGCGGTGAAATTGGGCAATGGCAATATCCTGGCTACCTTTACGAGAAAATTCCCTGTCAATACGAGCTGGGTGGGCATGCAGCCGTTCAACTTCTATCAGAGCGCGGACAACGGCAAGAGCTGGACGTACCTCTCCCAGATCGACCCGAACAGCTATGGCTTGAACCGCGATCAGCAGGCGATGACGACGCTGTATGTGCTGCCTCAGCAGCTTGGCAGCTATCCGGCTGGCACGCTGCTCTTCGCATCGAGCGATTGGGGCGCTGGCGCGACCTACACGATTCATATTTGGCGTAGTACTGACAATGGCGCGACATGGCAATTGCACAGCAATTTGGCCGCTCAAGGCGGCTCCGGTACGCATCATACGTGGGAGCCGGAGTTCGCTGTTTCAAGCGATGGTCGTCTGATCTGCTACTATTCCGATGAGCGGCAAGCGGGTTACAACCAGGCAATTGCGCGCGAAATTTCATCGGACGGCGGCGTGACGTGGGGCAACTACAGCATCATCATCGGCGATAGCTCGAACTCGGGCGCGCGGCCAGGCATGCCTCGCGTCGTTCGCCATAAGAACGGCACTTATTATATGTTCTATGAGCATTTTGGAGCGCCGCCAGAAGCAGCGGTTCGGTTCAAAACGTCCTCCGATGGCATCAACTGGGGAACGCCATCTGGACTTGGGGCTGTTGTTGGCTCCGGCATTTACCGCGCCTCCCAAGCTCCGGAAGTCGCATATGTGGACGACGGCACGACGAATGGCAGATTCTATGTGCGCGGCATGACCGACGTTGTGCCTGATCATAACAAACTGTTCACGAGTGCGGATAACGGCGCCACTTGGCAGCTGATTGATGCGCCGCTCACTGTGGTGGGCAGCAATCAGAACACACCTGCTGCGTGGAGCGGAACGCTGCTCCCGCTTGCGAATAACATGCTTCTTGAGATCAACACCGTCAAAGTCGGCAGCATCAACGAAATTCGTTCCAATGTGGCGCAAATGAACGGTGACTCGTCGATTGTCTCCGGTGCGACGTACAAATTCGTCAACCAGAACAACGGGCTCGTCATTGATAACGCAGGCGGAGGCTCTCCTGCGGGAACACGTCTGATCGAGTATAACGACCTCGGCGTGAATACCCAATGGTTCAAGGCAGATTATCAGAGCAACGGCTTCTTCCGCGTGATGAACCTAAATAACAGTCTCGTTTGGGATGATCCGAACGGCGCGATGACACCGGGCACACAAATCAACCAATGGACGGACAACTTCCTCGATACGCAGCGCTGGAAGTTCACGTACTCGGGCAGCGGAAGCTTTTATACCATAATGAATGAGCACAGCGGTCTGATGGTCGATAACGCTGGCGGCGGAGCGCCTGCGGGAACGAAGATTATTCAATATACGGCGAACGGTCTGGATACACAGCGTTGGAAAGCCGTCCGCGTCGATACCGAAACGCCGATTAACCAGTTCGAGACCTACAACTTCCCAGGCAGCTTCATTCGCCATGAGAGCGGCAGAGGTAAGACGAACGGAAGCCAGTATATCGCGGACGCGCAATGGAAGATCGTGCCGGGGTTGGCGGATTCTACTGCAATATCTATCGAATCCGTCAACTTCCCAGGCCGCTTCTTGCGTCATAAGAATGGCGAAGTGTGGATGGATGTGAACGACGGCACGACGCTGTTCAAGAACGATGCAACGTGGAAGCTCCGTACGGGATTCGCGAATGGACTCGCAGCGTCGTTCGAATCGTATAACATTGCGGGACAATATATAAGACATATGAACGGACTGTTGTACATTTCGTCCATTACAACGAGCGCGGATCAGCAAGACGCAACGTTCTTTGTCAAATAGTTCTAAGTAATGCAGTGCTGAGCCTCCTGAATGGGAGGCTCTACTTTTTTTATATAGATCGAAGGTATGGCGGAGGACTTCCGCGAACTATCTAAACGAAGCGAACGAAAGTGAACATAAGGAGAGATAACTATGGATCGTTACAAACCGAAGTATCATTTTACACCGCCTTGCAATTGGATGAACGACCCGAACGGGCCTTTTCAGCGGAACGGCGAATATCATCTGTTTTACCAGCATAACCCTGATGCGCCAGAGTGGGGCCAAATTCATTGGGGTCATGCGAAGAGTCTCGACCTTGTGAACTGGGAGCACCTTCCTATTGCGCTGGCGCCTTCCCGCGATCTCGGAGAGCAACATTGCTACTCGGGCTGTGCGGTTGTCGATGGCCAAGATGTCCGCTTGTTCTATACAAGCATTGGCGAAGGGGAACGAAATGCAACTATCGGTGCACAGCAGTGGACTGTTAAGCGTGACAGCGAAGATTTGCTCTCGTGGCATAAGCCGGAGTTCAACCCTGTGCTTACGGGTGAGCTTCACGGTGACCTGCAAGTTACGGAGTGGCGCGATCCGTACGTTTGGAAAGAGCAGGATGGATGGAAAATGCTCACAGGCGGCATTCATGAGGATAAAGGTGTTGCGCTCATCTATCGCTCCGACAATTTGGAAGAGTGGAGCTTCGAGCGGATTTACTATAAAGGTGAAGAGGGGATTTTTGAATGTCCGCACATCTTCCGTTTCGGAGATAAAGCGGTTCTATTCTATTCCCCAAGCGCACCTGTGCAATATGTGACTGGCCCGTGGAGCGCAGAAGGGCTGAAGGAAGTCGAAGGACGCGGAACCGTTGATACTGGGGGATGGGATGGTTATTACGCATCGACGGGCTTCGTTGACGAAGCGGGTCGATGCATTCTACTCGGCTGGATGCCAGAGTGCAGGGGAGAAGATTTTCCTGTACAGCTGGACTGGAATGGAGCGCTGGCGCTGCCGCGAGTTGTCGAGCTGAAGCCTTCTGGCCGTATTGCGATGACACCGGTACCGGAGCTGGCGTCGCTGCGGGGCGAGAGTGTTACTTTCGCAGATGTGCTAATCAGTGAGGAACAGTCGCTCGATACGGGTATATCCTCGACCACATTCGAAGCTGCGATTGAAATCAAGAAGCCTGCTGCTAATGCTGCTCAGGTGCTGACAATCTCTGTTCTGGCTTCGCCTGACGGGCGGGAGCATACAGATGTGCGCATTGATTTTGCGGCAGGGACGATTACGCTGGACCGTTCTAACTCGAGCTTGTTCAGTGGAGTACGCAAAGCCGATATGGTATCCGAGCTGATTCTGCAAGAAGGAGAGGAGTCCGTGCAGCTGCGTCTGTTCGTCGATCAGTCTGTTGTTGAGCTGTTTGCCGGCGATGAAATCTGCATGACCGCGCGCGTCTATCCTTCCTTGGAAGATAGCAATCGCATTCTTCTACAGTCTAGCGGGGAAGTTCAAATCTCCAGCTTGGAGATTTGGGAGATGCGAGCAGCGAACATCAGCTAGACATAGGAGGCCGTGATGGAAACAGCGGAACCAGTAGCTTTGCGCAGACCTCAGTTTCATTTTGCAGCGGGGGCTCAAGGTGGGATTGGCGAACTGATCGATTTCTATTATGAGGATGAGCAGGGCCAGTGGTGCTTCGAATACAGGTATGCGGATGGTTCAGGAGCGGGGGCTGCGGTTAGCCGGGATCTCGTCCATTGGCATGAGGCAACTGTGCAGACGAGGAAGGAGCTGACTGGGGGTAAGGATAGTCAGGCTCCTCCATGTATAGTCGAGCTGCCGATTGTGAACGACCCTAATCTTACAAAATGGCTCAGGCTTCACGAGAATCACACGTACGATATCGGGGAGTGGGACGGCGAGTCTTTCATCACGGATGGTGAGCCTGCTACCTTGTGTTACGGCGTGGATTCGGAACGGCTGGCTTGTGGGAAGGGACGCCTTATCCTTGCTGGGCTTAGCCTTGGAAGTAGCGGTCGGCTGCTCGTGCTTACGGAGCTGAGTATGCGCAGATCAGCGCAGGGCAGCGCCAGGCTTCATGCTGCGCCTGTTGGCGAACTGCACAATCTGCGTGTGTGGCAACGTGAATGGACGGTCGCTGATCTGCATGAACAGCATCCATTCAACGAAAGCTTACAGTTTAGAATGGCTCCTGGCGAATGGCCGGATATTCGCATTCTGCCTGCGGAGGATGGCGAACCGGATGCGATAACTTCAAATCTGCTGGACGTTCATCTGGATATTAACGCGGTAGCTCAAAGCTATTTGCTCGAGATCGTGCTCTATGGGCTCAAGATTGTTGTGGAGATGAGCGAGTTCGCGTCAACTATTAGATGCAACGGGGCGGCGACAACGTTGGCGATGCGCGAAGTCAGCCTCAAGCTACGATTGTTGCTGGACCAAACTTCGATGGAGATATTCGCAGGTGACGGCGAGGCGCTCTTATCCATTTCGGTCACGCCCGACTACGAGCAGCAGCGGAATCTCAAGCTGCATTGTCAGAGCGGAACGATACAATCGGTGGCTGTAGACGTATATGGCCTGCGCAGCACGGAGCCGAGTCCGCCCGAGCGGTTGCTCATCGAAGCGGCTCATCCGGCAGAGGACCATGTTATTTACCAATCGGAGAGCTATTCAATCTATAGCCATCGTGTTGAAGATACCGTTTATGGCGAGCCGCCTGCATACGTGCCTGACCGCAATACAATTCTATCGCCAACCCGTGCCGTCGAAGAGTTCGTGTGGCGCAAGAACTGGGCGAATGATATGACCCGCGTCATTGATCGCGGCAACGTCTGGCATCCACAGGCTGAGATTGCGAAACTGCCAGATCTTCACACTGGCCATGCGACGATAGATGCTGCGTACCGTCTCGCAGCGGATGTCTTCTATCGGTGCGGCTCGCCAGAATTTGCCCGACCAGGCGAGGAAGGGATGTGGACCGCGGGACAATTCCAAGGTCCAGGGGAAGGCTTCGGTGTCTGGGTTCGGGATACGACGCATATCGCGATTCGTTCCGGGAATCTGCTGGACCCGGCAGGAGCCAGGGCATCGCTGCTCTTCACGACGAAGGATGGCTTCGACAATGGCGTAGACGGCACGGCGATGCCGATCGTTGGCATATGGGACTACTATTTGGCGACAGGTGATCTGACTCTCGTTCAGCAAACATGGCCGAATCTGAAGAGCCGGATTGCGAAGCTTGAAGAGAGCTTCGATGCAGACCAAGGCTTAGTCCCAGCTGATCAGTCGACCTCCAATGATGCGTTTCCTGAACCCGAGGCTGGCGGATTCTGCTTGGCGACGGAAACTTATTTCATGGAATCGTTCCGTGCGATGTCGCGCATGGGTGTTCTCATGGGGGAACCGGAGGAACAGGTCAGGAGCTGGGCGGAGATAGGTGAACGCCTGCTTCAGGGCATTCAGCGTCAATATTGGAATGATGAAGCAGGCTACTTCACCAGCGGTCCGATCGGCAGCGAGAGCTATCGTGAAGGCTACTGGGAATCCGCCGGACAGGAGATGGCGATGTGGCCGAGGTACGGCATTGCCACGCCGGAGCAGCGTCAGCGTATTTTGAATCGGCTGCCAGAGGTGGCGATGAACGAGTTCGGCGTGAACGTCTTTCCTTATCGCGAGGAGACGAATCACTTCGCGGGTGCGGCTTGGATCGTCTGGACGAGCGGGATGGCGGCGGCTGCGGGGCGTGAGGGGAGACTCGATCTGCTCATGACTCTCATTGCGCAGCAAGTCCGCAATAGCGTGATGACAAAGACGTTCTATGAAGTGATTGACTACAAGACAGGCAAAGCATGGCGTTGGCCCGGTCAGCTCTGGCATGCCGCTGGCTTCATCTCTTACTTCTACTTCGGGGTCCTCGGAATTGAGTACGATGAACAGGGAATGACGATTACGCCTGCTGTTCCAGAGACGCTTCGCGATCTCCGGCTAGATCATTTGCGCTACCGGGAGGCTGTACTCAATATTGCCGTCCATGGCTTCGGAACGAAGTTCCGAATGACATGCGATGGCGAACAGCTTGATGTCATTCCGACTAGCTTGAAGGGCGAGCACTGTATTGAATTGTGGGCAATCTAGCTTCTCTATCAAGACTCTTTATACACTAAAGCCCCCTCCGCAATTAACGCGAAGGGGGCTCTACTATGTTCACTGATCTAAGGCGTTACGCTGCGCAGCACGGTCATATGACCGTCCAGCTCATAGCCGCCGAGGCTGGCAGGGAGCAGGAAACATTCGCCTGCTTTAACGGCTTGCTTGCCGCCGTCCCAGCTAAGTGAGCCAGTTCCTTCGGCAATAACCAGAATGACGAACGATTCCGGCGTTGTAGACTGCTTCCACGGTGCGCGAACGAGACCTTTATCTACAACGAAGTATGGCGATTCTGCGATGCACAGCCATTCATTGTCGCCGATTGCATCGGTCTTCATGCGGCTCGCACCCGCGCCTTCATATGCCGTTACGTTGAGAGAATCTTCAACGTGAAGCTCGCGGAGCTTGCCGTCGAGTCCCGGACGGTTATAGTCGAACACGCGGTAAGTGGTGTCGGAGTTCTGCTGAATTTCAGCGACGACAACGCCAGCGCACAGCGCGTGAACCGTTCCAGCTGGTATGTAGAACGCATCGCCGGCCTCGACGGAAACCTCTTGCAGGCAATCCATCACGCGGCCTTCTTCGATTGCGGAAGCGAGCGCAGCGCGGTCAACGCCGTCTTTTAACCCATAGATGATCTTGGCGCCTGGTTCGGCAGCGAGAATGTACCACATTTCGGTTTTACCAAGCTCGCCCTTCGGAAGCCCTTCATACGAATCCGTCGGATGCACTTGGATCGACAGATCGTCGTTGCAGTCAAGCAGCTTGATAAGCAGCGGGAAGCGGCCTTCCTCGGCGTAGCCTTTCGTGCCGAAGTACTCTCGTCCGTATTGCTGACGAATCTCGTCCAGTCCAAGCCCGGCGAGTGCGCCGTTCATTACTTTCGTTGTGCCGTTCGGATGGTCGCCGATCATCCAGCCTTCCCCGATTGCGCCATCCGGCAGCTCTAGGCCGAATTGCTCCAACGCGCGGCCTCCCCAAATTCGTTCCTTCATCTCTGCTTTAAATTGCAGCGGATAAGCTTGTGTCACAGTATCTCTCTCCCCACTTCGTAGTTGCCGATATCTTAGGCTTTGCTTGCAGGCTGGAACATTTCAAGATATTCGCGGTCTGGGCCGTAGAAGAAGAAGTAGCGCGCGCCATTAGAGAGCGTTGTAATTTCTGTTTCTTTCAGCGGAACGCCAAGGCCTTTGATTCGTTCCAATTCCGCTTCCACATCATCCACTGTAAAAGCAAGATGGTGCGTGCGGCCTTCTTCGGAGAGCTCGCCAGGGTAGCCTTCGATCAGCTCAACTTCGGACTCCTGACCGTCTGCGCCTGCGAGGAAGCCGAGACGAATAACGCCATTATTGTGCGTCAATGTATACAGATATTTGAGTCCAACTACTTCGGTATAGAACTTAATCGAATCCTCCAAATTGCTAACCATAACGCCAACATGCTCCAATTTACGAACTGCCATGAATAAAGACCTCCTTGGGATAATGGGATTTACCGCTTCTCAATCGCTAACAAATAAGGTGCTTCTGCTTTCTGTGTCATTCGGTACAGTACGGCCTGCGCAACGTGCTGCGGCAGCTCGGAAGCGAAGCGGGTAACCGCATCCGCTTCTTCGGCGCCGCCGGGATGACCGGGATAGAGGACGACGGTCAGGATGCCGCCTTTGCGCAGCAGAGAGATCGCAGCTTCGAGTGCGGCAATTGTCCCGTCTGTTGTTGTGATGATGCTCTGATCGGCGCCAGGCAAGTAGCCGAGGTTGAACATGACCGCAGCGACTTTGCCATGAGCATCGGCCGCAACATGCTTGTCCATCTCGGCATGGCTGGCATGCACCAGTTGCAGCTTCGCTATGCGATCCGCATCACGGTTTGCTTCATGATCCGCCTCACGGTTTGCTTTATGATCCGCCTCACGGTTTGCTTCATGATCCATATCGCGCTTTGCCTCACGATCCGCCTCACGATCCGCCTCGCGGTCTGCCACATGATCTGCCATCGCCACATCTGCCTCAGCCTTGCTGTCGCCAAACAGACGCTGCAGCGTACGCTCAAGCGCCTCCGCTTGAATATCGAAGGCGTAGATCGTGCCGCGAGACCCAACAAGCTCGCATAGAAACTGCGTATCGACGCCGTTGCCGCATGTGGCGTCAATGACGGTATCGCCGCTCGCAGTGCGCTCCTTCACCAGCTTATGCGCCATGCTGAGCACGCTGAGAAAGCCCAACTTACTGCGCCTCCCACAAGCGGCCTTGCCATGTCTCGCGCCGAGCCAGCTCATGGTCGATGCTGTTTAGCACTTCCCATTTCTTCAAGCTCCACATCGGACCGATAAGCAGATCACGCGGCGCATCGCCAGTAAGCCTATGCACAATCATCTCCGGCGGCATCAGCTCCAGCGTATCGACGATCAGCTTCACATACTCGTCCTGATCGAGGAAGCGGAGCAAGCCTGCTTCGTACTGCTTCACCATCGGCGTCTTGCGCATGAGATGGAGCAGGTGAATCTTGATGCCCTGTACATCCATCGCCGCAACCGCTTTGCCTGTACCCAGCATCATTTCGTGCGTCTCTTGCGGCAAGCCATAGATAATATGCGCGCATACACGAATGCCGCGGGCACGCAGTCGCTTGACAGCATCCTCGTAGCAGGCGGTATCATGCGCACGGTTGATGAGCTCCGACGTCGATTCGTGAATCGTCTGCAAGCCCATCTCTATCCACAAATATGTGCGCTCATTCAGCTCCGCCAAGTAATCGACGACATCATCCGGCAGGCAATCCGGCCGGGTTGCAATCGACAGGCCGACTACGCCGGGCTGAACGAGAATGGCTTCATAATATTCCCGCAGCTCCTCTACAGGCGCATACGTATTCGTATAAGCCTGGAAATAGCCGATATATTGCGCTTCCGGCCATTTCTTATGCTGCAGGTCTCGAATGTTGTTAAACTGGGTCACTAGATCGTCCCGCCTACTTCCGGCGAAATCGCCTGATCCGCGTGCGCTGCAGAAAGTGCAGCCACCTTTTGCAATTGAGCCGTCGCGGTTTGGACAGGTAAACCCAGCATCGAGCATCACTTTAAACACTTTACCGCCGAATTGCTCTCGCATTTCGTAATTCCATGTATGAAACCGTTTGTCGTTCCATAGCCTAGGCGTAGCGGTAACGGCAGTAGTTTCGGTATGAACCTTCATCTTAGTAGCTCCTCTTGCTTGTAGTTCGCGAAATTGACTAAGTACAATCATAACGAAAATCCGAGTAAAACGCCATCTTTAAGGCGTGGACAAGCTGGAAGAAAGGGCGAAAAAAACGTTAATTTATTTGCGAAAAGGGCTTGCTATACCTAACATGAAGTGTTATATTAAAAGAGCGACAGATCAATGAAAATGACAAAATCATAGCCCTCTTCAAACCACTTTTCATGTAAGGTTTATATCTGGAAATTCGTTTTTGAAAAAACCAGTTGAGGTGATGAGGAATGAATAATCAAGTGAAAATCCCTAATGGCGATGAGAAGGTAACTGTTGAACTAACGAGAAAAGAGCTCATGTCGCTTGCCGGCATCCGTTTCTACGATAACCATAAAGTTGAAGTTTCCGCACGTAAGAAGCTGCATGACCTGCTGGAGTCGCAAGACGGCACAGCGCGTCAGTACTTGAATTAATCGGATATGAGATGAAGCCGAGCGGCGTCCATGGCGCCCTCGGCTTTTTTGTTTTTTTCTAGACACTGGCAGGCGCGTACTTTACAAGCAGCACGGAATTCGGGCACAATAAGGACTAGTTAACGCGGTAAAACCTGCGATCAATACGTGGAGGAATCAATTCATATGCGTCTTAGAGGAAGAAAAGGGATTTTGGAAAGTCTGGAAGCCCAGCCGGAGCTTGTCGTTTTGGATGCAGCACCGCATAAGGGCCGCTGGAAGGAATTCTTCGGCAATGACAATCCGATTTATATTGAGCTGGGCATGGGGAAGGGCCGCTTCATCAGCGACATGAGCGTGCGCAATCCGCATATCAACTTTATCGGCGTCGACATGTACGATGAGCTTATCCGCCGCGCCAGCGACAAAGCAAGATTGGCATGGGAAGAGCACGGCGTGGACAGCCCGCCGAATCTTGCGCTGCTGCGAGCGAATATTGAAGGCATTGAGAGCATGTTCGCACCAAGCGAAATTCAGCGTATTCACCTGAACTTCTCCGACCCATGGCCGAAGGCTAAGCATGCGCGCAGAAGGCTCACGCATCCTCGCTTCGTGGCCAAATATATGGAGATTCTGAATGAGTACGGGGAGATTCATTTCAAGACAGACTCGCAGTCGCTGTTTGAGTTCTCGCTGAACAGCTTTGCGGATATGGAGCTTCATATGCGTAACATAGCCCTTCATCTTCACAAGGAAACGCTGCGTGATGATCTCGTGCTGACCGAATATGAATCGAAGTTCGTGGAGCTCGGCAACAACATTCACCGCGTCGAAGTCGTCATCGGCGAGAAAGCCATTGCGGCACATAAAGAAGCGAAGCTCGCTGCTCAGAAGAATGATGACCAAGCAGCAGAGATGAATAATGAAGAAGACGAGCCGAGTATGGCGCCGACAGCGACGTCGGAAGGATAATGCAAGCCAAGGTACATGCGCGACCAGCCTACGGAAACGCCTAACAAAATGGCAACCGGCAGCAGAAGCGGAAGCAGTGCTGCATCAACTAACAACCATGGCATAAGCCAAGCAAATATAGCCGTTGTGTGACCCGATGGAAAAGAGGAGTCGCATAGCGGCTTTTTGCATGCATTTACGCTTGGAAGCGCTTGGTAGGGGCGAAGCCGGCTAAATTTACGTTTGACGATAGCGACAGGAATGTGACTGATTGCGGTAGCGACGAGGCATTGCCAACCCGCATTGCTCCAGGAGCCTGATCCAAGCAAGGCGATCAGCAAAGCGGTCACAAGCGTAAATGAAGCTCCGCCTGTATGCGTGATCGTGCCGAGCCATCTGCTTAACCATACGTTTAGTCCTCGATGCGACGGCCTGCGGTTTGCCCACATTAACAAGCGCTGATCATGTGTAAGGACCCAGAACATCATATTGACCATTCTTTTTCCCTCCCAAGTTGTAATCGGCTCTCGTCATCCACTGTTTGGTATCAGTGTAAAGGGGAATTGTTTACGCCATATCAACGGTTTAATAAGCGATTATGAATTCTTAACGATCCTTTCATGAACAATTGATATGGCGGTAATACAGCCTCCATATACTGGTAGTATAAGCTGGCTGCGCAATCGCGGCATAAGCAATTGGAGGCGATTAGATATGCGTCTTGCCTTGTTTACAGACACTTATGCACCCGATGTCAACGGAGTAGCTCGAACACTTGAGAAGTGGGAGCATTTTCTGCGGAAGCGCGATATTCCTTGTCTTGTATTTGCCCCGAATCCAGCCTCTGCCGCCCAGCGGGAGTCTTCGCCGTTCGTGGAACGGTTCATGAGCATGCCCTTCGTCCTCTATCCGGAATGCCGCCTAGCGCTGCCGAATCCCATTCATATGCGCCGTGCGCTGGAACAGTTCCAGCCGACCTTGATCCACGTCGCAACGCCATTCAACATGGGCCTTTGCGGCGTTCATTATGCCCGAAAACACAATATTCCGCTCGTTGCTTCATATCATACACATTTTGACCGTTATTTGGCGTTTTACAATATCCATTGGATGGTTAAGATGTTATGGAGGTACCTTGAATGGTTCCATCAGGACTGCCGGCGCATCTTCGTGCCTTCCGCCTCGACTTTGCATGGTCTTGCTGAGCGCGGTTGGGATGAAGAGCGACTCTCCGTATGGACGCGCGGCATCGAAACGAAGCATTTTCATCCGAATGTAGATCGTGCTGCACTGCTTGCAGAGCAAGAGATTGCAGAGAGTCAGTTTGTCGTTCTCTATGTTGGCAGAATGGCTCCGGAGAAAAATGTGGATACAGCCGTAGCTGCTTTCGCAAAGTTCCAGCGTGAAGTGAATCAAGATGCCGTATTCGTGCTGGCCGGGGACGGTCCGCAGATGCAGCAGCTGAAGCAGCAGGCGGTGCGCGAGGGGATCAACACGCGGTTACTCGGCTTTACAGGCATGCCGAAGCTTCAGCAGTGGTATGCGGCAGCAGATGTACTGCTGTTCCCTTCGCCAACCGAGACGTTCGGCAATGTCGTGCTTGAGGCAATGGCATGCGGTACGCCAGTTATCTGTGCAGACAGCGGCGGTGTCGTCGATACGGTCAATCATGAGTGGAACGGACTGCTCTGCGAGCCGGGCAATGCCGATGCGTTCTGCGAGGCGCTTGAGCGAATCTATTTGGATGAGGAACTGAGAAAAAGGTTGGTCGCAAGAGGTCTGGCACACAGCATGAGACAGTCTTGGGAGGCTATATTCGAAGAACTGCTATCGAATATGGAGCAAGCGGAGCAGCAGCCGGCTGTGAATTCATCAATTCGTCACATTGGCAGGTGACATGATGAAACCTTACTGCTTTCAACAACGTTTATTGAGAGTGAGTGCCTTGGATTAATCGTAAATGTATGAAATACGGGTAAAACGGCAGGAAACAAGCTTTACCTTCCGTTAAAATCCCAATGCAAGCGCTTTTCTCCGATTTCTTGGCGTTTGAAAGGCAATTTCTACTTTTGACAAACAGACGCATTGTGTGGAGAATCATTAAGGTTGCGATATAAATATAAAAATACAAACCGCAGCCGCAGTCACCATGAATAAAGAGCGTATAAAGAAACTAGAGAGAAGATAAAAATGGGGTCTCAAGGGGGCAGTACAAGTAAATGTTCAATACGATTATTATTATGTTTCAAGTCTTTTTGGCGTTTGTCGGCGTGTATCAATTTGTTATTTCCTTGTTCGGTATTGTAAGGAAACGGAAGGAAACGAAGCATGATCCGCAGAAGTCGTTCGCGGTTCTCGTTGCAGCTCACAACGAAGCTCAAGTGGTTGGGGCGCTGATCGAGAATTTGAAGAACCTCGACTACCCGAAAGAGCTTTACGATATCTTTGTTATTTGCGATAACTGTACGGATAATACGGCAGACATTGCACGCAGCATGGGCGTCCATGCGATGGAACGCAAAAATCCGCATCTGCGCGGAAAGGGCCACGCAATTGAATGGATGCTGAAGGAACTCTGGGCGATGCCTCGCCAATACGACGGCATTGTCATGTTTGACGCAGATAACCTGGTCGGCAACGACTTCCTGACGCATATGAACAACGACCTGTGCGAAGGCCGCAAGGTCATCCAAGGTTACCTGGACACGAAGAACCCTACAGATTCATGGGTTACCGCTTCGTATGCGATCACTTACTGGTACTGCAACCGTCTGTGGCAGCTGTCCCGCAGAAACTTGAACATGGCCAACTACCTCGGCGGTACGGGCATGTGCTTCGAATCCGCCTTGCTCAAGGAAATGGGCTGGGGCGCGACGAGCCTTGTCGAGGACTTGGAGTTCTCAATGCGCTGCGTGAAGCGCGGCATTCATCCTGTTCTGAACTACGATGCGAAAGTATATGATGAGAAGCCTTTAAGCTTCAAGGCTTCGTCCAGACAGCGTCTTCGCTGGATGCAAGGTCACTTTACTGTAGCCCGCAGCTATTTCTTCCCGCTGCTATGGGCGAGCATTAAAGAACGCAGCTTCGTGAAGTTCGACGCGGCGCTATACTCGATCTCGGTTTACAATACGTTCCTTGGTTTTATCGTAACAGCTATGCTCTGGATGGATAACATCATTCCAGCAGACAATATGTTTACATCCATTTATTATTACGCGCCGAATTGGGTTGCGCCGCTGGCGATCTTCCTGACGGCGATAATGTTCCCGCTTGTTATGGCACTTGAAGGTATCAAGTCTGGGAAAATGTTTGCGCACCTGTTCTCCATGGTGATCTTCCAACTTTCATGGCTGCCGATCACTTGCTACGCATTCTTCACGCAGAACAACAAGCAATGGAGCCATACGCAGCATACGCGTGTGTTGCGATTGGATGATGTGCAAAGCAAGCAAGTTTAGTCAAAGGGTTGACTACAGTTGTTGCATCATGCTATAGTATTTCAGTAACATCTCTTGAACACTCATAAGATGTGTACGCACAAGCAGAAGCACCCGCTTCTCACCTACTCGGCCAACGGCTGAATGGTATGCGATCGATGATTGTAACAGGCAGCAACATTATGTTGCTTTTGAAAAGCCTACGATCTTGGTTAATGGAATGCGGGTCCTAATAACGGATCCGCATTTTTTGTTTTGCTTGATGCTTTGCTTGATTCATAATTTTTGGAGGTGGCAGGTTATTAGCAGGGAACATCAAATCAACGATGAAATTCGGGCCAGAGAAGTGCGCGTCGTCGGTTCAGAAGGCGAGCAACTTGGTATTAAGCCTTTCCGCGAGGCACTGCAATTGGCAATCGATTTGAACATGGACCTGGTGAACGTTGCACCGACAGCGAAACCGCCGGTGTGCAGAGTCATGGACTATGGCAAATTCCGTTATGAGCAGCAAAAGAAAGATAAAGAAGCTCGCAAAAATCAGAAAATCGTAGACACGAAGGAAGTTTGGTTCCGTGCTAACATTGACGAGAATGACTACCAAACGAAATTCCGTAATGTCGTGAAGTTTCTGGGTGAAGGCGATAAAGTGAAATGTTCTGTTCGTTTCCGTGGACGTGAAATTACACATGCATCTGTCGGCCAGAAGATTCTGGATCGGCTTGCAATCGAAGTTGCTGACTTGTGTGTCATGGAGCGTGTACCGAAGCTTGAGGGTCGCAGCATGATCATGATTCTAGCACCGAAAGCGACTTAATAATCAATCATTGAGGAGGATCATCAAAATGCCTAAAATGAAAACACATAGCAGTCTTAAAGACCGCTTCAAAATCACAGGTACTGGTAAGGTAATTCGTTACAAAGCGTACAAGAATCACCTTCTTTCCGGCAAATCGTCCCGTCAGAAGCGTGTATTGAACACTCAACCAAACTTGGCTAAAGGCGATTTCAAACGTCTGCAACAAGGCCTTGCAAACATCAAAGGTTAATTAGATCGATCTAATTTCGTATAAATATACTCGGGAGGTTTCTACTCATGGCAAGAGTTAAAGGCGGATTCGTCCGCGCACGTCGTCGTAAAAGAATTTTGAAGCTAGCAAAAGGTTATTTCGGTTCAAAGCATCGCCTGTTTAAAACAGCGAAAGAGCAAGTAATGAAATCCTTGCTTTACGCATACCGTGACCGTCGTCAACACAAACGCGACATCCGCAAACTGTGGATCGTTCGTATCAATGCTGCAGCTCGCCAAAACGGCCTGTCCTACAGCAAATTCATGTACGGTTTGAAGCTTGCGGGCGTTGAAGTAAACCGCAAAATGCTTGCTGACCTTGCAGTGAACGACATCAACTCGTTCAACTCTTTTGCAAGCCTTGCAAAACAAAAAGTAAACGCGTAGGCCTACCGCTTACACGTTTCATGATAGAGAGCGCCTTTCTGCTACGCAGAGGGGCGCTCTTTTTTAGTATGTTCTTTTGGTTTGTTGTCATAGGGACAAAGGTACAAGCGCAAACAGCTGCTAGCGAATAGAGTATAGGACAACGACATTTACACTCTCGAGACAGATGACAGTAATGGTCAATTGCCGTAGAAGGTCATTGCAGCATGTAGTCTAAATGTTGAGAGGAGGGATATTATGCAACGTCAACGTCAACGTGTTTCACAGCAGCAAGTGCAGCAGCTCGTCGGTAAAACGATCTACGCAGTACGCAAAGACGGCTCCGTCGTAACCGGCAAGCTCGTTCATGCTCATAATAGCAAGCTACTGATCAGCCCGCTCGATGCTGATAAGAAAGCAGGGACAAGGGCGATCATCCCACTCGTGTTGTTCGATCTGCTCGTTATCGGCCTATTCGCAGGCGGCGGTTGGGGCGGTGGCTGGGGAGGCGGCTGGGGAGGCGGCTGCGGCGGCGGCTGTGGCGGCGGTTACCCAGGAGGAGGGTTTCCAGGCGGCCCAGGCGGATTCCCAGGAGGTTACCCAGGCGGGATAGGCGGTATTGGACCAGGACCTGGTTATGATGGCCAGCAATTTGGTGGCTATAACAATACGCCTTTCTATTAATCCAGGCGCTTGAACATTTCGTAACAGCGAAGATCAGGATAAGCTCGAACAGTCTGAAAGCCCAGCCGCGAATAGAGCCGCTGGGCTCTTGGATTTGAGTAATCGACGAACAAGGTAGCTGAGCTGCAGCCTGCTTTGCGTGCATGCACTTCGGCATTGTACAGTAGACTTGTACCGAGTTGTCTGCCCCGGTGCTGTGGATGAACGACGAGCATATCGAGCAGCAGCCGGTCGCCGCGTGTATAGAAATGGATGAAGCCTTGCGGCAAGCTGGACTTTGAACGGGAACTGACAAGCGTCACACCTTCGCTAAGCCGCCGGGGCAGCTCGCGTATCGTTTGTGCGTCTCGTGGAGAGGCTGTGTGTGAGAGCGGAATGAGTTCACACTTAATGAGACGGATGATTTCATCGTCATCAATACGAGCGCGTCTGGCTCGAATCATGGGTCGGGAACCTTCTTTCTGGCCTATAGGATTCTATATTCTATGCGGATGGTGTATGCCTCGCGATTACGTGGGATATGCGGGTACATAACTTTTTCAAATGAAGCCCAAAGCTAAGTTTTGAAATATCAGAAAGTAATAAATTTTTGTTCATTGTTTTGCTTGACGAATGGTACCCAGACGCATATAATAAGCGATAAGCTAATAATTGAACGGCTATGAAGAGGACGAAGTGTTAAGGGCTCTTTTGCTCCAGAGAGCGTGCGGAACTGCTGAAACCGACGCCAAAACCCCTTTCCAACGAGCTCACCTCGGAGCTGTTTCCCTGAAAAGGAACGCGTAAGCGAACCGCATTAGGGGAAATCGTAAGGCACACGTTAATGTGCCAAGGTAGAACGAACTCTCGTTCTAACCTTATGAGGTTATGCGCTGTGAGGCGTATAACATATTTGGGTGGTACCACGGAAGCTAAACCTTTCGTCCCTAGGCGATATGCTCGCTCTAGGAACGAAAGGTTTTTTTGTTTTTATAAACTTAAGCTTTTGCCGTCAGAAGTCGGCGACAGCCGTTTACACTTGGAAGGGAGGACGACTTAATGGACGCTCAACATGCAACGTTAAGGTCAAAAGAAGAAATAAAAGAAAACCTGAAGAAACCGGAGGTCATTTCCGGCTCAGAAATTTTGCTTCGCAGCTTGGTGCTGGAGGATGTGGAGTGCGTCTTCGGTTACCCAGGCGGCGCGGTATTGTACATCTACGATGCCATGCACGGATTCTCGGACTTCCACCATCTGCTGACCCGTCACGAGCAAGGCGCCATTCATGCGGCCGACGGCTATGCGCGGGCTAGCGGTAAAGTTGGCGTATGTATTGCAACATCGGGACCGGGAGCTACAAACCTTGTCACAGGAATCGCGACTGCGTTTATGGACTCGGTACCGCTTGTCGTCATTACCGGCAACGTTGCGACTACGCTGATCGGAACGGATGCATTCCAAGAAGCAGACATTACCGGCATCACGATGCCGATTACGAAACATAGCTATCTGGTACGCAAGGCAGCTGATCTGCCGCGTATCATTCACGAGGCGTTCCATATCGCGAACACTGGCCGTAAGGGTCCGGTACTCATTGATATTCCGAAGGACGTTTCGGCTGAGCTCGCCCTGTTCGAGCCATCGACTGAAATTAATATTCGCGGCTACAGCCCGACAGTAACACCTAATAAGCTGCAAATTGACAAGATGATCAAGGCAATCGCGGAAGCAGAGCGCCCGATCGTATTGGCAGGCGGCGGCGTTGTATACTCCGGAGGCCATGAAGAATTGTACGAATTCATTATAAAGTCTGGCATTCCGGTAACGACGACATTGCTCGGACTTGGCGCTTTCCCAAGCGGCGAAGACCTGTGGCTCGGTATGCCAGGTATGCATGGCACGTACACATCGAACACAGCCATTCAAGATGCTGACCTGCTGATCAACATTGGCGCACGTTTCGATGACCGCGTAACGGGTAAGCTATCCGGCTTCGCGCCGAAAGCGAAGATCGTTCACGTTGATATCGATCCAGCTGAGATTGGCAAGAACGTTCCGACAGACATTCCGATTGTCGGCGATGTGAAGACAGTGCTTCAGCTTGCGAACAAAGAAGTGCAGTACGCGGCGAAGGCTGATGCATGGCGTGCTAAGCTGGCAGCCTCCAAAGCGGAGAAGCCGTACAGCTACACGGATTCCGACGAAGAACTGAAGCCGCAATGGGTAATCGAAATGCTGTACGAAGAGTCGAAAGGCGAAGCGATTGTAACGACTGACGTTGGCCAGCACCAAATGTGGGCGGCGCAGTACTACAAGTTCAAGCAGCCGCGCTCGTGGGTAACATCCGGCGGCCTTGGTACAATGGGCTTCGGTTTCCCTTCGGCAATCGGTGCTCAGATGGCGAACCCGGATCGTCTCGTTATCTCGATTAACGGCGACGGCGGTATGCAGATGTGTGCGCAAGAGCTCGCGATCTGCGCCATCAACAAAATTCCGGTTAAAGTCGTTATCATTAACAATCAAGTGCTCGGCATGGTCCGCCAATGGCAGGAACTGATCTACGATAACCGTTACAGCCATATCGACCTTTCGGGCAGCCCGGATTTCGTGAAATTGGCTGAAGCTTACGGCGTTCGCGGCTTCCGCGCTTCGAACAAGGAAGATGCTCGCGCTGTATGGCAAGAAGCAATGAATCATGATGGTCCGGCAGTTGTGGAGTTCGTCGTACGCAAGTACGAGAACGTGTATCCGATGGTTACACAAGGCTCCACAATTGATCAAATGTTAATGGGGGATGCGGAATGAAGAGACATACGATAGCAGTACTCGTAAACGACCAGCCAGGCGTCCTCCAGCGCGTATCCGGATTGTTCGGACGCCGCGGCTTCAATATTGAGAGCATCACCGTCGGGACAAGTGAGGAAGCCGGCTTGTCCCGGATGGTCATCGTAACAACCGGCGATGACAACACTTTGGAGCAAGTGATAAAGCAGCTGTACAAGCTCATCGACGTCATTAAAGTCGTTGATCTTAGCGCGAATCCGATGGTTGGCCGCGAGCTTGCGCTCATTAAGGTAACGGCTGATCCGACAGCCCGCCCAGAGATTCTCGGTGTGGTAGAGACGTTCCGCGCAGCAGTTGTTGATATCGGCACGACTTCGCTGATGGTACAAGTTGTTGGCGATTCCGAGAAGATTGATGCGATGATTGAGCTGCTGAAGCCTTACGGCATTCGCGAGCTTTCTCGTACGGGCGTTACGGCGATGATCCGTGGTAACGCTAGATAACACGTTCATAGGATAAAAGTCGAAGTTAGCAAGTCGTCGGGCAGCAGGTTATAACAAGAGGGTTCACACCGCTTTTGAGCGGGGGTTAGAGTGAGGGAATGAAGCGGGAGCAGATGCAGATGCTGTTCGCGCATGAGAGAGTCCGCCGCCGCAATCCCTTCTGTAACACCCGCTCAAAAGGGTTAAATTAAAGGAGGCTTCATTTACATGGCAGTTACATTGTACTATGAAAAAGATGCAGACCAAAGCGTTCTGCAAAGCAAAACAATCGCAGTTATCGGTTACGGTAGTCAAGGTCATGCTCAAGCACAAAACTTGCGTGACAGCGGTCTGAAAGTTATCATCGGCCTTCGCCCTGGTAAATCCGCAGAGAAAGCGAAGAACGACGGTTTCGAAGTTCTTGCAGTTAGCGAAGCTGTAAAGCTTGCTGATGTTGTTCAAATCTTGATGCCTGACGAAACACAAGCACGCGTGTACAAAGAAGAAATCGAGCCGAACCTGAAGCAAGGCGCAGCTCTGATGTTCTCCCACGGCTTCAACGTTCACTTTGGTCAAATCAATCCTCGTAAAGATACAGACGTATTGCTCGTTGCTCCTAAGTCCCCGGGCCACATGGTTCGTCGTACTTACGTTGAAGGCTTCGGCGTTCCTGGTCTGATCGCAATCGAGCAGGATGCTACTGGCAACGCGAAAGCAATCGGTCTTGCATATGCAAAAGGTATCGGCTGTACTCGTGCAGGCGTTATCGAAACTTCGTTCAAAGAAGAAACAGAAACAGACTTGTTCGGTGAGCAAGCCGTTCTCTGCGGCGGTGCTACTGCACTCGTTAAAGCAGGTTTCGAAACTTTGGTTGAAGCTGGCTACGCTCCAGAAATGGCATACTTCGAGTGTCTGCATGAGCTGAAGCTCATCGTTGACCTGATGTATGAAGGCGGTCTTGCTACAATGCGCGACTCCATCTCGAACACAGCTGAATACGGCGACTATGTAACTGGTCCTCGTATCGTTACTGACGAAACGAAGAAAGCGATGAAAGCTGTTCTGACTGATATTCAAGAAGGTAAATTCGCTCGCGACTTCATCTTGGAGAACCAATCGAACAATGCATTCATGACAGCAACTCGTCGTAACGAAGCTGCTCACCCAATCGAAGTGGTTGGCGGTCAACTTCGTGAATTGATGCACTGGATCAAGAAATAATTCGGCAATACTTGAAAGTATAATACCCGGATAAGCGCCCCGGTCCCTGCGTCTCCCCTTGGAGGCGTTAGGGCCGTTTCGCTATCTTCGGAACTCTTGAGTCTCGAGGTGCAGCTAATGCGTAAAATATATATTTTCGATACGACGCTTCGTGACGGTGAGCAATCTCCTGGTGTAAACCTGAATACGAAGGAAAAGCTTGAGATCGCTTACCAGTTGGAGAAGCTAGGCGTTGACCGGATTGAAGCCGGCTTCCCGGCCGCTTCCCCAGGCGATCTGGCAGCGGTGAACGCCGTTGCCCGTGCGGTCAAGAATGCCTCTGTCATCGGCCTGGCGCGTTCCCGCGAGCAGGACATCGATGCAGTGGTTGAAGCGCTTAAGGGCGCGCAAGACCCTTGCCTGCATCTGTTCCTCGCGACTAGCCCGATCCACCGCAAGCATAAGCTGCGCATGGAGAAGGAACAAGTGCTGGAAACAGCGGAGCGTGCGATCCGGTATGCGAAGCAATATTTTAGCAAAATCGAATTTTCGGCGGAGGATGCAGGCCGTACCGAGCTTGACTTCTTGTGCCAAGTAACGGATATGGCGATTCGCGCAGGTGCGACGGTCGTTAATATTCCGGATACGGTTGGCTACATGAACCCGTCCGAATACGGTCATATCTTCAAGACGCTCAAGGAGCAAGTGCCTGGCATCGAGAAGATCCAGCTCAGCGCGCACTGTCATGACGATCTCGGCATGGCGACAGCGAATGCGCTAGCTGCGATTCTGAACGGTGCCGACCAGATCGAAGGTACGATCAACGGCATCGGTGAGCGTGCCGGTAATACGGCGATCGAGGAAGTGGCAATGGCGCTTGCGACGCGCGCAGACTTCTTCGGTGCGACAACGACGCTTAACCTGAAAGAAATTGCCAAGACAAGCCGTCTTGTCAGCAAGCTGACAGGCATGGTCGTTCCAGGCAACAAGGCAATTGTCGGCGCTAACGCGTTCGCACATGAGTCCGGCATTCATCAAGACGGCATGCTGAAAGAGAAGACGACGTATGAGATCATTTCTCCAGAGACAATCGGCCTTCGCGATTCCAAGCTCGTGCTTGGCAAGCACTCCGGCCGTGCGGCATTCCGTGAGAAGCTGATCGATCTTGGCTATGAGCTGGACGATGAAGCAGTGAACACTGCATTCGCGAAGTTCAAAGACCTCGCAGACAAGAAGAAGAACGTTATGGACGAGGACATCCGTGCTATGCTCGAAGAGAAGCTGACGGACTCGCCGGAAGTGTATTCGCTTGAGACGATTGAAGTCAGCTATGGCAACAAATCGGTACCTAGCGCTACGATCCGCGTTCGTACGGCGGAAGGCGAAGTGAAAGAGCAGACTGCAGAAGGCAACGGCTCTGTTGATGCGATTTACAACGCTATCGACGGCTTGACGACGGAGAATGTCGAGCTTGAGGACTACTCCATCAAGTCCGTCTCGCATGGTAAAGATGCGCTTGGCGAAGTGCATGTTGTGCTGAAGCAAGAGGATGTATCCGCACAAGGCCGCGGCCTGAGCACGGATATTCTCGAAGCAAGCGCACGTGCTTACATCGACGCTTTGAACCGGTTAATTGAGAAGCGGAAGTCTCCGGGCCGCCGTGACAAAATGAGCCTGATCTAACTTGTTAAACCGCTCCGGTCGTCCCTATAGGGATAGCCGGAGCGTTTTTTTGCGCTATAGCAGGGTGTGAGGACCATGGTATAATAATGAAAAATCGTTAACCGGGGGACAACTAGTCAGATGCTATTCGTGTGGATCGTACTATGGATCGCTTCGGCGCTGCTTATCGCGGCCAATCGCCGGAATGCAGCCGGACGTTGGCTTAGCTTCGTCTCCTTCTGTGGCGGGATGGGGGCACTCGCATCCGTGCTTGAAGGCTGGATCGTCTCTCTGCTTGCAAGCGGCGACATCGACTCCGCGGGCGAGCATGTGCTGCGCATCATTCAGCGCTGTTGCTCATGGACGAGCTACTACGGCTTGCCGTACGGATTCCTATGCTTCGGTTCATCTTACAATGCGGAGCTATTGCCGGAACGGCTATCGCGGCACATGCCGCTGCTAGCTCTGTTGTTTCCGCTCGCGATGCTTGCGCTGCCGATTGCGGATGACTATCCAGTGCACTATAACCTGCTTGCGATATGGGCAGTTCCATACTTCGGGATTGGCGGCTCACTGCTGCTGGCGAAGAAGCATGTTCATCCTGCCGAACGTAGAGCGCATGGGATTCTACTTGTGGCAGTGATGCCAGCTATCCTTGCAGCCGTTACGATGAATTATGTGCTGCCGCTGCTGGGCCTCTACCGGATGTGGCGGTACAATGTATATCCGATTGGCTTCGCATTCGTCATCTTCATCGTTGCGCTGTTCAATGTCGGCTTTCTCGGTGTGCAGCTGCTCATTGAGCGTCGCCAGCTGAACTACTCGCTGCGGGCGATTACGAGCGGGACGGCGATGTTGAACCATGCGATCAAGAACGATATCGGCAAGATGAAGCTGTTCACGGACAAAATAAAGCGAGAAGCGGGTGCAAACGTTGAACTGCATGCGGACATTAACGTCATCAGCACAGCCGCGTTGCATATCGAAGCGATGATCCGCAGCGTGCATGAACGGACCCAGGAGCTGCAATTGCAGTTGCAGGCAGTGAGCTTGTCTCCGCTTGTGCAGGAGCAGATCTCAGCGCTTGAACAACAAGCGGCTGCGAAAGGAATCTCGATTACAACACATTATGCTGACAATGCGGTAGCGATAGCGGATGCTGCGCAAACATCCGAAGCGATCCATAATGTGCTGCAGAACGCCATTGACGCGATGCCCGGCGGCGGTCAGTTGACGGCTGCTGTTATCGCCGGCAAACGTGGAAGCACAATCGAAATTGCAGATACAGGCATCGGAATCGAGAAATCGCAGCTGCGAAAGGTCATTGAGCCGTTCTTCACGACGAAGAGCGGCAAGACGATGAACTTCGGACTCGGGCTTGCCTACTGCTATCAGCTGATGCATAGGCAAGGCGGCGAGCTGCGGATTAGCAGCGAAGCGGGAGCGGGCACGATTGTGCGGTTCCATTTTCGGGCGGTAAGAAAGAAGGGGGATGAGAGCTAGAATGGCACATAATGAGGGGACGCAAGTCCGCATCATGCTTGTAGAGGATGACCCGGACTGGCGCAGAGGACTGGCTGCTTATTTGAACGGACAGCCGGATATGCAAGTGATAGGCGAAGCCGATAACGCAGAAGCCGCGCTTGCCATTGCGCCGTCATCTGGTGCGGACATCATTCTGCTTGACATCATGCTCGCTGATAGCCCGGATGGACTGCGGCTTGCTTCCGAGCTGTCCGGCAGCGGCGCGCAGATCATTATGCTGACGTCGATGGAGGATCGCGCATTCGTCGTGGAGGCGTTCCGAGCCGGCGCGGTGAACTACTTGGTGAAGTCAGACTTCACCGCGATTCCAGATGCGGTTCGGAGTGCAGCTGCAGACCGCTCCTCGATCGACAGCTCTGCAGCTCGCCTGATGCTTGAGGAATTCCGCCGCCTGAAGAGGCTTGAGCGGGAATATGAGACCGAGAAGTTTAAGCGGATGCTGACGCCGTCGGAGGTGCAGCTGCTGAAGATGATTCACGAGGGTAACAGCCAATCGCAGATCGCGGAGAAGTCTTTCCTGTCGCTGCGTACGGTGAAGAACCACGTAAACAATATTTTGCGCAAGATTGGCGGGAAGAGCAGTAAAGATGCTGCACAGCGTGCGAAGGACAACGAGCTGTTCTAAACAAGGACGCTCCGTCACCTTTATATGCTCAGCCTATAAAAGTCATAGCTATTATATCTTTGTCATACCAAGGCTGTTATGGTACAACTAAGGGAGAGTGAGAACTATAATCAGAGGGTGCAAGATGGCCCTGAATAAAAGGAGTGTCTTTCGACTATGGCAGACGTTAAAAAAATTGCAGTTATCGCCGGTGACGGTATCGGACCTGAGGTTGTTGGCGAAGCACTGAAAGTATTGAAGAAAACGGAAGAGCTGTACGGCTACCAATTCGAAACGACTCACGGCCTGTTCGGCGGTATCGCTATCGATGAGAAAGGCACGCCGCTTCCACAAGAAACGCTTGATATTTGTAAAGCTGCGGACGCTGTCCTGCTCGGCGCTGTAGGCGGACCGAAATGGGATAACAATTCGAAGGAGCTTCGTCCGGAGACAGGCCTTCTCGGTATTCGTAAAGCGCTTGGTTTGTTCTCGAACATTCGCCCAGCGAACGTATTCGACTGCTTGAAGGAAGCTTCCACGCTGAAGCCGGAAGTTCTTGAGGGCACTGACCTGATCGTTGTGCGCGAGCTGACTGGCGGCATCTACTTCGGCGAGAAGTTCCGCCGTCAAGGTGAACACGGTGAAGAAGCGGTAGATACTTGCGTATACAACGTGGTTGAAATTGAGCGCATCGTGCGCCAAGGCTTCGAAATTGCGAGCACACGCCGCAAGAAGCTGGCGTCGGTTGATAAAGCGAACGTGCTTGAAACTTCCCGCCTATGGCGTGAAGTAGTAAACCGGATCGCGCCTGAGTATCCGGATGTTGAACTTGAGCACGTGCTCGTTGACAACTGCGCAATGCAGCTGCTCCGCCGTCCTTCAAGCTTCGACGTTATCGTAACGGAGAACATGTTCGGCGACATCATCAGTGACGAAGCAGCAATGCTGACAGGCTCGATCGGTATGTTGTCCTCCGCATCGCTTGGCGAAGGCGCCTTCGGCTTGTACGAGCCGGTACACGGCTCCGCGCCTGACATTGCTGGCCAAGGCATCTCGAACCCGATCGCAACGATTCTGTCGGTTGCGCTTATGTTCCGCCTCACTTTCGGCTACCACGAAGCTGCGCAAGCAATCGAAGATGCAGTTAAATCGGTACTCGATGCTGGTCACCGTACAGGCGACATCGCAGTGGATAAGAGCAAAGCGATTGGCACAACTGAAATGGGCGATTTGATCGTTGCAGCAATCAAGAAGTAATCTTATGTTTAAAATAGATCCCGGAGCCGTTTCAGGCTTCGGGTTTTTCTATACACTGGAAACAAACGTAAAGCAGGAATTTTGATTTAGAGGAGCGAATAAGTTATACAAAGTTTCAGATCATTTCAAGAAGGGTAATGTACTAAGGAGGGTGACAGGAATGAGCTTTTGCTGTGGAGCTAGTATGATCGGCACGAACGGTACGCTGAAGCATTTTCGCACGCATATTCATAATGTTCCTATTCTTTTTTGCCCCGTTTGCCACCGTGTGGAGATTCATCACATGATTGAGAATGAATATGAAATTTTGGCTGAATATGCCCATGGAGATGGCGCATCTGAAGTTGACTTCATTGAATATGTCGAGCAGGAAGAACAGGAATTGTTCGAGAACTGCGTGAATAACGAGAACGAAGATCCGATGGATGTTGTGACGAACCAAATTGATATGGCGCTCGACCTGCTTTGTTTTGCGAAACAAATCGAAGATGAGAGCTGGGAAGCTGACTTGAAACGCCGGCTCAGCGTATTGAACGGGCGGCGAAATAAGCTGATGCAGCGCAGAACCTCTGAAGGGTATTGTTGATGGATGAAACCGCCTCCTTAACAAGGAGGCTTTTTTATTATGTCTACCCCCTCAATCTATACAGTGAACACGAAAAATGTAATTGTGAGGTGGAGCGGTTGCTACTGGTACTGTTCAAACGAATTTTCGGCGGGAAGCATGAGAAGTCGGCAGTCACCGAAAGCCTACATATTGCTCCAGAGGAAGTTGTGGAGCAAATCAGGCGCGGAGAAGCTTCGCGCAGTGACTTTATCGCGGCATACAAGCCGTATATCGCGAAGGTGACGAGCCGATTTTGCAAGAGATATATCGATCCGGAGCGGGCAGATGAGTTCAGCATTGCACTTGTCGCTTTCAACGAAGCGATCGAACAATTCAAAGGTCAGGCAGGAAAATCGTTCCTCGGCTTTGCCGAAACGGTCATTCGGCGTAGGCTTATTGACTATGTCCGAAAAGAACAAAGGCATCAGGGTACAGTTCCATACAGCGCTTTCGATCAAGATGATGAAGAGGAAATGACGGTTAATCCGATTGAGACGAAAGAAGCGCTTCATCGTTACTCGATCACTCAGGAAACAGAAGCGCGTCGCATGGAAATCGCGGAATACGATGCAAGACTGAAGCAATTCGACATTTCTTTCATGGAGCTATCAGATCTATCTCCTAAACATAGCGATTCGAGGCTGCTGCTTATATCAATCAGTCGACTGCTCGCATCCGATCCGCAGCTGTACGAAGTCTTAGAGACGAAGCAGAAGCTGCCGATCAAAGAGCTGTGTGAAATGGCCAGCGTGTCCAGGAAGACGATTGAACGCAATCGAAAGTATATCATCGCACTTGCGTTATTACATAACGGAGATTATCCGTATTTGCAGCAATACATTGCACCGCAAGATCAGGCACTGGAGGAAGAGGCTGAAGCAAGGGGGGTGAGAGCATGAGTCGTGGTATTGTGATGGAAACAAGCGCGAAATTTGTCGTCGTTCTAATGCCGGACGGACAGTTTCGCAAAGTAAGAACAATGCGTAAGCCGCAAGTAGGTGAAGATTTCGCTTTTACTGAGCAGAGGCGTATGCAAAATCCCCGTAAGCTATACAGCGCGAGCGCAGGTGCCGCGGCAATCTTGCTCCTCCTAATTGTACCGTTCCTCGTGAACTATTGGGGAAATCAGCATCCGGTCGTTGCGTACTTAACGATGGACGTTAATCCGAGTATCGAGCTTGGCGTGACGAAGGACGAGAAGGTTGAGGAATTGCGAGCGATCAATGATGATGGCGCGGATGTCACGGAGGGCCTAGCGTATAAGGGGCTGTCGCTTGAGGAAGTGACCGAAGCGATTATGGACCGCATTAGTGCCGGACCGTATCTGAACAGCGGCGAAGGCGATGTCATAATTACGAGCGTGGTGGTCGACGACAAGAAGGCGTCGGTTGACTATGAGAACGCGGTTACGACGCATATGGACGCAGCTGTTCATAAGTCGCTTGAGAAGACAGAGAAGGGCCGCAGCTTGAAGGTAGCCGTAACGAAGATCTCGGCTCCAGTTGAGGTGCGGGAGGAAGCGAAGAATGACGGCCTGTCGGCAGGCAAGATGGCGTTCTACTTGATGGCGAAGAAGAAGGGCTACAACATTTCGATTCACCAGCTGAAGACAGAGTCGATCCATCAAGCCGCGAAGCCGATGGGCGGTGTGGCGGCAGTGGTGAATGATGATGCTTCATCGAACGAGAAGGAAGCTGCGAAGAAGCCTGCTGCCGGGGCGGGTGACGATAAGAGCGCGAAGGATATGAATATGCCGGCTAAGTCGAGCGGTAAGTCAGATACATCTGGCACTTCTTCTGGTAATACCAAAGCTGATGGAACTGCTGGAGCTGCTATTAAAGCAGACAAAGAAAAGCAGCGGGAAGCGCAGAAGGAGCAGCTGAAGGAGCTTCTGAAGAAGGAGCAAGAGAAGCGCCAGAAACGCGAGGAAGCGAAGGCTGCTGCGAATAAAGCGAGCGGTAATAACAGTGGCAAGGGAAGCGGTAAATCCGGCAAAGGCCGTGATGACCTGCGCGGCGATGACTGGCGCGATAATCGTAAGAATGATGATAAGAAGGAAGATGGCGGCGAGCAGGCGACTTCCGGTAGTCATTCGGAGAAGAAAGGCGATCATCAAGGCGACAGCGACCAAAAGCAGGAACAAGAGAATAAAACGCATGAAGGCGGCCAGGGAGATGCAAAAAACACTTCCAACGGTCGCCCTAGTGGCGTTCAAGGCAAGGATTCAAAGCCGTCCAGCTCGGGTAAAAATAATGGACAGAATTGGAATGGCGGCCAGGGTAAGGACAGCAAAGACAGCAAAGGCAATGGCAATGGCAGCACCAACAGCAGTAGTGGTAAAGGAACAAGCATGGACAAGGGTCGCCAGCAGCAGAGCCAAAACCAGACGCAGGGGAAGAATGAGAAGGACAACGGCAGCGATAAAGGCAGTGCAGATAAGAGCGGTGGAAGTATCAGCGGCAAGGACGACAAGAGCGATGACAAGAGCAACGGTCAGAGCAGCCGCGGGGATAAAGATGATAGCAATCATAGCAGTGGCCGAGGATAGAAGGACAACGATCGCTCGGGTCGGGACTAACGTTACCGCAAGGAAAGGCGCAGGCACTTATTGCCCGCGCCTTTCGCCCTATCTTTTCGTCGAGTCGATTCGACAGTATCTTCGGTTGACAGAAATTACCTGTTATCTCTATGATTATTGTAAACCATCTCAGACTCGGAACCTGCATGTACAAAGCATTAAGAGGGTGGAGGAGAGAATTGAACGTGGAAATGATGCATATAAGGGAGAAGTCAGACATTATCTATGCCCGGGAAAGAGGTCGGGATACCGCGAGAGCGGTCGGCTTTAATCTTGTCGATCAAACGATTATTGCATACACAATTTCCGAACTTGCGCTCAAGCTCATTTCTTTCGCAGAGAAGGGTCATCTGACCATTCGACAGCTTTGTTATAGCAAAGGTGAACAAGCTAGTGGTATTGAAGTCAGATTATTCGATCATTTTCGCGGGCCTAGTCGGATTCAGCAGCAGTGGTTAGATAGGCTGGCTGCAGATCTAGAGCTGACCCATGATCAGCTTCGCGGGACGATGATCACGTTTCGGAAGTGGATTCATTCGGAGGTACGCTACAGCTCACCGAACTGCGCGGCAGGAGAGGAGTAACACATGCAGGCCATGCAAGCAATTCGAAAACGATACTTCCCGGCGCTCGCGGAATATATGAGAAGCGGAAGCGAAGCCTCCTTGTTTGAGGCGACTGAAATTGGCAAGTTACTCCAGGATATCCACCCGGAAGACATCATCGCAATTCATGAAGAATCCATGCAGAAGCTTGTGGCTAATATGGACTCGGATGAAGCGCTCAGCTTATACAGCCGTTCTTTTATTTTTCTGATTGAGCTCATGGTTGCTTTTCGTTTCCGTTTGCAGCCGGAGCAGACGCCAGATCAGCGGTTCAGCGATATGCGCGACATGCTGCTTAGCTCGCATCGTTCTTTTCGTATGGTCAAAAATAAATATGAAAATGTTCTCCAGCATATGGACAGCGGTATCGCGATCTTTGACAGCGATGGCATCCTCTCTTTCGTCAATGTGCAGATGGCCAAGCTTCTCGACATTCCTCGCAAGACGCTGATCGGTTGCAATATTATCGACATGCTATGGCATAGTCAGCTGAGCCGCAGATCAAAACGGATTATTTTGCGAGTATTTAAGGAAGTGCATTTGCGTCGCAGCCGCTACCTGGAGTTTCAGGATGTGAACGGCCGCTTCCTGCTCGTAACCGTCACCTACGGAGATCAGCTGGACGGCGATTATCTGATCAGCGTGAAGGACGTTACGGAATATAAGCAGATTGAGCAGACCGCTTATCAGAATGACAAGCTCGCGATGCTTGGGAAGATCGCGGCGGCGATTGCACATGAGATTCGCAACCCCCTTACATCGATTCGCGGGTTTATCCAGCTGCTCAAACCACATCTTGCACAGCTTGGCAAAGAAGAGTACTCGCGTATCATCCTCACGGAAATTGACCGTGCCAACGATATTATCTATGAATTTCTCAATTCTTCGAAGCCTTCCGCGCCGATGAAGCAGAAGGTGCCGATCCATTCGCTGCTTAAGGAGGTTATCCTGCTTTCAGATAGCGAGGCGCTGCTCAAAGGCTGCCAGATTCATCTGGAATCGTATGACGAGGAGCTTACCATCTCCATTGACGTGAAGCAGGTGAAGCAGGTCATCTTGAATATGGTCCGCAATGCGATCGATGCCATCGGCGAGCTTGAAAGTGAGCGCAGCGGGCGCATTGACATCGTCACGCGCCGCGACGGGCGTGATGCGGAAATAACAATCCGTGACAATGGGAATGGCATGGATACGACGACGAAGTCGAAGCTGTTCGATCCGTTCTTCACGACGAAGGTGTCGGGAACTGGGCTTGGCTTGTCGGTCAGTTACCGGATCGTCCGAAATCACGGCGGCAAAATCCGCGTTTCGAGCAATCCGGGCGAGGGTACGGAGTTCAATATTTATTTGCCATTGGCGGAGTAAACGATTAGAATCGGGTATGACCCTTGGCTTATGGATAAATGGGCCAAATTGGCTGCAATGAAATCGGGGAAACCCGGTTTTTTTGTGTTGTCAACGGACTGAAATTCGTAGATGATGGAATTGAAGGAGCGAATGTGCAGATGAGTGTTCAATTTATATATGCAAGTGGGCCGGCAGCCTGCGGTGCTGCTGATGTTACAGTCGTATTCGTAACGAAGGATGAGCTGAAGCAGTCAGGGGCAGCCGGGCAGAAATGGGTGCATCCGCAGCTGGATGAGGCGCTTCGCCAGCATGTTGCGAAGGAGCTGTTCAGAGGAGAGCCGAAGGAAACGCTCGTCATGCCGACGCTTGGCTTGCTTCCTGAGTCGCATGTCCTCTTCGTCGGGATCACGGCGAAGGACAAGATGACGACGGATAGCCTGCGTGATGCGGCGGCAGTCGCTGCGAAGGCGGCAACACGCCTCAAGGCAGCGGCGGTGAAGCAGCTGCTTCCGGCGGCAGTGCTCGGCGGCAGTGGTACTGGTGTTGGAGCGAGCGCCGGCGCTTCGACGTTCACGGTCAAGCAAGCGGCGCAAGCGATGACGGATGGATATGCGCTTGGATTGTTCGTGCGCAAGACTGCGAAGAAAGCGGATGCGAAGCGGCAGTCGACCGTGGCATCGGTCACGTTCACGCCGGCCCAGCCGCTGAAGGCTGCGGAGGCCTCGAATGTGGAGGCGCAGTGGAAAGACGGCATTCATCGCGGCGTCGTCTTCGCGGAGTCCGTCCGCTATGCGCGCGACATTACGAATTTACCGGGTAACAATCTGACACCGCAGAAGCTTGCAGAGGAAGCGGAAGCTTTGGCGCAGAAGTACAATCTCGACTATGAGATATTCGATGAGGTTGCCGCTGCGGAGGAAGGCATGGGCGGGCTGCTCGGCGTAGGGCAGGGCAGCATTCATCCGCCGCGTATGGTCGTCATTCATTATGAAGGCGCACCAGGCGATGACGAGAAATGGGGCTTAATCGGCAAAGGTATCACGTTCGATACCGGCGGTATCTGCATTAAGCCGAAGGTTGGCATGGAAGAGATGATCTCGGACATGGGCGGTGCGGCGACTGTGCTTGGCGTCGTGCGGATTCTTGGCGAGCTTCGTCCGGCAATGAATGCAGTCATTGTCATCCCGACCGCGGAGAATATGCCATCGGATCGAGCGTTTAAGCCAGGCGACGTGCTGACGATGATGAATGGCACGACGGTTGAGATTGTAAACACGGACGCGGAAGGCCGCCTTGTGCTGGCCGATGGCCTCACGACGGCTCTTCGCCGCGGCGCGACGAAGCTGATCGACGTCGCGACGCTGACAGGCGCTGTGCTGGTGGCGCTTGGCGATGTCGCCACCGGTTCGGTGACGAACGACGAGCCGTTGCACCAGCAGGTCATCGCTGCTTCGCAGCTGACAGGAGAGCGGATCTGGCCGCTGCCAGCCTTCCCTGAATTCCGTAGGCAGCTCGATAGCGATGCAGCGGATATGAAGAACGGGGGAAGCCGTTACGGTGCCGCAAGCATTGCCGGCTTGTTCATCGGGGCGTTCACGGAGGAGAAGCCGTGGGTCCATCTCGATGTTGCCGGAACCGCATGGCTGGAGCGGGATAAGGTATGGGAAGTGAAAGGTGCTACTGGCGTTATGGTTCGTACGCTAGGTGAATTGTTCACGCAATAAGGCAGCTTGCTTGGTTGGCTGTGTATGACATCAGGAGTAACGGGGCGGAGGAGTTTACGTTCATGTCATTTTGGAATCACATCATCTCGGTGTTTAAACGAAAAGAGCTGTCCGAGCAGCGCCGTGGGCTGCTTACTTCCATTAGGGAAGGGATCCCGGCGGTCATTGTCGCCAACTTGCTTGGCGGTCCGATTCTGACCATCTATATTGTCTATCTAGGCGGGACGGCTTCGGACGTCGGGCTCGTTATGGCTATTCCTGCACTGGCGAATTTGGTGCAGCTCGTTGCTGCTTTCTACATGCAGCGGTTTACAAACCGACGGCTGCTGCTCACGATCTTCGGTTCGCTTCACCGGATATTGTGGGTAGCAACCGGATTGATTCCATTCCTCGTGCCTGAAGAGCTGCGCGTAGGCGTCTTTATCGGCTTGTTCTTCATGTCGTTCATCTCGGCTTCGGCCAGCAGTGTCTTCTGGACTTCACTTGTCGCTGATATGGTGCCGCCGCAAGTACGGGGCAGATATTTTGGCATTCGCAACACAATTCACTGGGCGGTCGGCAGCATCGTGCTGCTCATTGGCGGTCAAATACTGGAGCGGTTTAACGATCAGACAGGATTCATTCTTCTGTATGCGATTAGCGCGATTTGTGCGATATGGAACGGGATGGAGCTGTGGCGCTACCCGAATCCACCGTTTCAGAAGTCGGAGGCATCGAGCTCCGCCGCGCTGTTCTTGAAGCCGCTCAAGGATCGGGGCTTCATGAAAGCGACGGTATTCATAGCCATTTACATTTTGCTGCAAAATATGGCGATTCCGTTATTTTCCTACGTGATGCTGGAAACACTTCACATTAGCAAATGGATGATTACGGTCATTACCACCGTGCAGATGGTTATGACGATGTTCAGCTACTATTATTGGGGGAACCTCAATACGAAGTATGATGCGCGGACGCTGCTGCTCTGGGCATTCCCAATTATTGCTGCTTCCTGCGTGCTGTGGGCGGGCATCGAGATTATTCCGGTTATTGCTGTGCTGATGCTCGTGAATATCGTGCTCGGCTTTGGACTTGGCGGTTATAATTTGCTCGTGTTCAACTTTATTATTGGGGATACACCGAAGTCAGACCGGCCGATGTATGTGGCGCTATTCGCAGCTCTGACCGGGGTTACCGGATTTATAGGACCGCTTGTCGGCGGCTGGATCTACAAACAGATTGAAGATAGTCCATACTGGCTGCAGAGCTACGGCATTTCCCTATTTGTCGGCGTGGCACTGCTCGTGCTGGCGCTTGCGATTGGTCCGCTCGTGCTGCGTGTGGAGCATAATGGATATGTAGAAGAAGAGCAGCTGGAAGGATGACCATTTTGAGGGGAGCGTTCTAAACTATGAAGCTAGGTTTTCTTATTATTGATATGCAGCCCGTCCATTTGCAGGAAGCAGACAAGAAGGTCATCGACAGAGCCTGCGAGTATAGTAACTATGTTGCGGGGATTCTTCGATCGAAGGATCATGTCATCATTCATATTCAAGATATTGAGGGGATGGACGAGTCGAATCGGGAAGCTTTCCAGACGATTCCGGAAATTCCGATTCAGGAGAACGACCTGGTTGTGACCAAAACATATTCCAATTCGTTCTGGAATACCGGGCTTGAGGGAATTTTGCGCGAGCGGGACGTTGAGCTGTTGATTATTGCCGGCAACGCTGCGGAGCACTGCGTGCTGTTCACCTATAACGGAGCGAGCGAACGCGGCTTCAAGCCGGTCATTCTGCAGAACGGCATCGTCAGCTCGCATAGCGAAGCCATTACTGCTACATATCGGGACCGCAATGTGATTTCTCATCCGGTTATTTCGTATTTAGTGAAACAATAAGCGAAGCAGTCGTATACTTGTGCGGCGCAGCTCACAGCGCCGGAAGGAGAAGCGAAGATGTTGTTTGGGCCAGATGCACGCAAAGACAGCGATGCCGGTGACGGAGACCGTGTTCCGCCGGGGCAGCGGGTAACGACAGGATTCCCTGTACTCCATCATGGGGAGGTGCCTTACTACCGGGATATGGGGTTATGGCATTTGCGCTTGTTCGGTCTTGTTGAAGAGATTGCTGAGATCTCGTACAAGGAGTTCATGCAGCTGCCGCGACAGCAATTCGGGAACGATATTCACTGCGTCACGACGTGGTCGAAGCTCGATAACGTCTGGGAAGGCGTAGCGGTGGCGACCATTATGGAGCGGGTCAAGCTGAAGCCGGAGGCGAAGTTCGTCATGCTGCACGCCGAGCATGGCTGGTCGACGAACCTGCCGCTCGAAGACTTCTTACGTGACACGTCGTTCCTTGCAATCAAGCATAATGGAGAAATTCTATCTCCGGAACACGGTTATCCGGTTCGTATGGTCGTGCCGCATCTCTACTTCTGGAAGAGCGCCAAGTGGCTGCGCGGTATCGAGTTTATGGAGAAAGATAAGGCGGGGTTTTGGGAGCGGAACGGGTACCATATGTATGGCGATCCGTTTCTGGAACAGCGCTATGATTTTGATTAAAAATGGCGATCAGCTTCGGTATGTTGTATAGCGCTGGCTGATGCGACAATGGCGGCCGGATAGGCCACTATTGTGATACGGTTCACCTCGCTGTCTGTTACGAGAAGGTTTAGAGCCATCCCTTGCGGGATGGCTCTTTCATTAATATTGATTTATTCGATTCAATCATTTCAAGCATTCAGAATCGTCCTGATTCCGCTGACTGGCTTGAATGATCGCTTACCCAAGCAATTCAATTTCTGCGATTTGCAAGGAGTCGGCTCCATGGTTTTGCTTCACATTCAAACGGTAGAAGGTGAATGCGTGAGCCTGATTCATGGCGAATGGACGTGTGTGTTGTCTCCAGGTGAAGGCCTCATCGTCTCTCGCATCCAGAATGGTCCAGTTGGTTCCATCGTTGGAAGCAAGGAGCTCCCAGCTCATAGGATCCTGCGCTTTACCATCATTCGCTGAGGTGATGGTGTACATTTGCACAGCTCCTGCTTCCTTCAGCTCATATTGAATCCAGCCTGCGGACTCTAATGTCTGCCATTTCGTCGAAGAATTGTTGACGAATGCCTGAGCCGCTGTGTTGCCAGCTGCTTCATTCTCTCCGCTTGCCGTAACCTTGCCTCCGTTAGCTAGGTCTTGCAACGGCTGCGGCGGCAGCTCGCCTGTAGTCAGTGAAGGCGGCACATCGTCTTTCCCTGAGCCCCAGCTTGATGGAGATGGACCCATATCGAACTCTAGAACAGCTCCATTTGCAAGATCTTGGTGCAAGAAGTAGTTCTTCGTATAGTCTTGCCCATTCAACTTCAAACCCTGTACATAGATGTTGTCGTCATTCACCTTCGGAGCATTGATGACAATAGCCTTGCCATTCTCCAAATGAATCGTCATCTTCTTGAAATAAGGCGCACCGATCGCATATTCAGGACGTCCTACGCTTACAGGGTAAAAGCCCATCGCAGCAAACAGATACCATGCGGACATTTCGCCGTTATCTTCATCGCCTTGATAGCCGTTGCCCGTCCCAACTCCAGAATCATATAGACGAGTTACAATATCACGCGCACGCTCTTGTGTCTTCCACGGTGTGCCGGCATAGTTGTACATGTAGATGGTATGATGAACAGGCTGATTCGAATGTCCGTACTGACCTCTATCGATATCGTAAGCCTCAACCATCTCATGAATGACGCGGAAGTATCCACCTTCTTCAAAATCTCTAGGTGCATGGAATACATCGTCGATTTTGCCCGACAATCCTTCTCTTCCGCCATACAGATTGGCAAGCCCTTGTCCGTCATGCGGCACAGCTACGCAATAGTGCCAAGCATTCCCCTCCGTGTATTCAAAGCCCCAGCGAATCGAGCTGAATTCTTCATCAGAGGTGCGCCAAGTGCCATCCTCATTCTTGCCGCGGAAGAAGCCAACAGATGGCGAGAAGATATGCACATAATTCAATGCCCGGTTATAGAAGTATTTAGCGTCATCTTCTTTGCCAAGCGCTGATGCCAGCTGAGCAACACCAAAGTCGTTCAGATAACTTTCAAGCGACCAGGAGGTCGATTCACCCACTTGATCCTGCGGGGTATAACCCAAGAACACGGAGCGATCCATTCCTTTGCGTCCTTTGGAGGAGTCACTGCTATAGGTTGCTGCATTCCTAATCATCGAATCATAGGCAGCTTCGACATCAAAGCCCGTAATACCCTTCAAATAAGCATCCGCAAAAATAATTTCAGAATTAGTTCCTACCATGCAATCTACACAGCCCGGAGCGGACCATCTAGCCATCCAGCCCCCGTCCTTATAGCCCTTAAGGAAGCCCTCCGCCAGCTCTCCGGCTTTATCAGGCGTTAGCAGCGCATACATAGGCCATGTTGTTCTGTATGTGTCCCAGAAGCCGTTGTTCACATAAATTTTGCCTTCCTTGATTGGGTTGCCCTTCACATAAGGCGTTGCGTATTTCGGAGTGCCTTCAACATTCTCGTAAGCAGAGTTTGGATAAATATACAGACGATAAAGGTTGGAATACAGTGTGACCAGCTGATCCTCGGAGGCGCCTTCCACCTCGATCTTATTCAAGATCGCATCCCAGGCATCCTGCCCAGCCAGCTTCACTTGCTCGAAGGTGCTGCTGCCGATTTCCTCAAGCAGATTCGCCTTCGCTTGTTCAACGCTGATAAAGGATGTAGCAATCTTCATAATCACTTGACGATCTTGATTCGTATCAAATTCGACCCAAGAAGTTAGGTCACGGTAACCTTCGACTTTATTTGAGCGTACAAAAGGCTGACTGAACTCTGCATATACGTACATTCTAGGCACCAGACTCAAGAATCCATCCGGGTAATCGACATGCCCTGTAACGACTCCATTGACTTCATCCCATGCAATCGAGGCATCCAGATTGTCAAACGTATCGAACAGCAAATAGGAACGATCCGTTGGGAAGCTAAAACGAACACAAGCCGCATGGTCAGTCGGAGCCATCTCTGTTTGGATGCCGTTATCAAACTTCACGCTGTATACGTGCGCCTTGGCTGTTTCATTCTCGTGATCGAATGAAGCCCCCCTTGCGTCTCGATCCACCGTGACTTGATCGGACATCGGCATGAACTGGAACGTTTGGCGATCGCCAATCCATGGACTTGGCATATGGCTGATCGTAAACGCCTGAATGCTGCTGCTGCTGTACTGGTATATCCATCTTTGCTCGCTTGCGTTAGTCATAGGTGACCAGAAATTGAAGCCAAACGGAACCCCTGTGGCAGGAAACGTATTTCCTTTCGAATACGACGGATCCGAGTTGCTCCCTCTGAGTGTATTGACGTATTCCGAAACTCTTGTGGCTGCCGACTTATGAATCATGAAATGCACTCCCCCTATGGATAACGATTCATAGCTTGAAATCGCTTACACTATTATACTAAATCTAGAGCAGTTTCATAAACAGAATATTGCCTATGGAGCGGTTATAGATTCGTCTACTGAATCATATCTATGAAACAATTGATAGTTTCATAGTCTAAGGAGGCGGATGAAGTGACCTATGAGCCTGTTTTTACAGTGGAAGAAGTCGCGATTATGTTAAATAAAGAGAAGCGCATCATTTACCAGTGGTTAGCAACGGGCACTTTGCAAGGGAAGCGCAAGAGCAAAGGAAGAAAAGGCAGGTGGGAGATCCCTGCTTCGACCGTAAAACCTTTCATCCCCGGCAGATTAAGTGAACACGAAAAGGCTGTCTTGGACATATCAGCTCAACTTCTTGAGTGGAGAGAGCGGCCAGAAGGCATATCCAGCATGGCTCTTTTGGATGACTTATTACTCCACTTCCTCAGTCTCCAAGACGAACACTACATAAACGAAACAGAAGTAGAGGCAGAGAGAAAGGAACGGTGCCGAAACGTTGGTATCGCGATAAGTGATTGCATCGGGTGGGATAAGCTAGCCTTGTATCAATTAATAAGCATGAATCGGAATGGATTTGTAAGCGATGCGACGTTAAGCGATATATTAATATCGAACGAGTGGGTAGCTGCATATGAATACCTGACGAACGAAATCGTTTTTGTGAGGGAAGCGGAGTAGTCGTCTGTGTAAAGAGGCTTCAAAGAGGAGGCGAATGAGTTGAACATAAGGATAGATGCGCATCAGCATTACTGGAAACCAGACCGGGGAGATTATGGTTGGCTCACCCCAGAGCAAGGCCATCTGTATGCAGACTTCTTGCCCTCTCACTTAAAGAGCCATTTGCAAAAGCACGGCATTGAGCGAACGATCGTTGTACAAGCTGCGCCGACATTGGAAGAGACGGCATTTATGCTCTCACTGTATGAGCAAGAGGAATCAATCGTTGGTGTGGTCGGTTGGCTTGAGCTCGACTCCGACGAATTTCCTCTACATTATTCTAACTTCCGCAGACATAAAGGCTTTGTAGGATTTCGTCCGATGCTGCAGGACTTGCCTAATGGATGGATTCTTCGGCCAAGGGTTATGGATAACTTGAGATTGATTGCTAAGGATGAGTTTCCTATCGATTTGCAGTTGAGACCAAGACATCTGACGGACATGAGGAAAGTTCTGCGAGAAATCCCTTCACTCCGGGCTGTAATTGATCATGCGGCAAAACCATTTATTGCAGATAAAATCATTGAGCCGTGGAAGGAACAAATCGCTGAGTTAGCACGATACCCTGGTGTGATGTGCAAATTATCGGGTTTAGTTACCGAGGCTGATCAACAAAATTGGAGCTGGATGGACTTGGTTCCCTATGTACATCATGTCGTCGAGACATTTGGTCCGGGTCGCATTATGTTCGGAAGCGATTGGCCCGTCTGTTTGTTAACCTGTGACTATGATACGGTTGTAGTGGCGTTACAGAGATCACTACCTTCTCATTTAAGGGAGACCGACTATGACGCTATATTTGGCGGAAATGCATTAAGGTTTTACAAAATAGAAGCCGCAACGCCGCCCGATTTCTTGAATAGGTAGCTCCGTAGTTCTTGGATGACGAGCACTCGAGATACTGTGTAGAAGCAGCTTAGCTTCATGTACAGTTCGGATCCGGTGTAACTGCTTTGTTTTAATGAGCATTAATTCAACCGTGAAAATGCTTGTCGATAGGATCGTGGTGAAATGCCGTAATGCTTCTTAAACGTTTTTGAAAAATGGAATTCATCGTAAAAATGAAGCGTAGCTGCAATTTCTTTCACCGATAAGTTTGTAGATTCCAAGGAAGCCTTGGCAGACGCGAGCTTGAGCTCCAACATGTATTGGGTAGGGGATTTTCCGGTCATCTCTCGAAACTGCGAGAAGAACGCAGTACGGGATAAGCCGCTATTGCTCGTAATGAAATCTTCACTCCGGAACTGCCCACCAATGTTACGATGCATTTGGAACAGGATCCTTTCCATGTCGGAATTGCTAGTCATTCTTGTTGTCTGTTCTCCAGCAAATATAAGTAGCAGCTCTTGAAGAGTGAGATTGGCAGCGTAATCGTAACCAATAGATTGAATAATAAGGGTATCAATGAGGCGTTCGCATAATCGAATAGCCTCATGTATTTTGGAGGTTGCAATTTGTTGTCCGATGGGAAGGCCTAAGTGATGGATCATATCAAGCTGGTCAAAATGAAGAAAATAAAACTTCCAGTCATCTTCCGCACACTCATAAGAGCAAGGAGTAGACGCTTTTACAAATAGTATCGTTCCTGGCGTAAGCTCTATTGTTGTGTCCTCTTGAACGAATTTACCTTTTCCTTCCAGGGTAACGAATAACCCAGGTGTTGATAGTCCTTGAGATTGAACGACTTGATAAGCGTTATTCGCCTGTACCTTCCAGATGGACTTGAATTGACATGGCGGCGGGGACGGCAACTCTGTTAACTGGTAAGGAATATTCATATAGGTCATCCGACGTTCAACCCTCTTTTATCAATTAGCTTCATGTTTTTGTACGATTATACATGTATTATTTACAGATTTCCATGGTGCGGGAGGTCATACAATCTTAAAATAGGGCTAAACAATTTGGAAAGGGGCAAGGGGAATGCAAGTTAAGGTGGGTAGTAGAGAGTTAGAGCTCGGAGGACCTCATTTGACGGAATTAAGAAGCTCGAATGATCTTCTTCATGATGTCGAGGCGCTTCGTAAGCGTTTGCAAGAAGATGGGTATTTGTTGTTGCGCGATTTTCATAACCGGGAAGATGTCTTGCGTGCTCGCACGAGCATTTTGGAAAAAATGAACCGGATGGGGAAGCTGGAGCGAGATACGCTTCTTGAAGAAGGCATCATGGCTGATGGAAGCAAATCGATTTTCATGGGTGGTACGAATGAAGACTTGCCTGAATTGCTCCATGTACTGAACGGTGAACATGTTATGCGCTTTTTTGACGGACTGCTCGGCGAACAATCGATGACTTACCACTACAAATGGCTGAGGGCCGTTGGTAAAGGCGATTTCACGGGCGCGCACTACGATATTATCTACATGGGCAGAGGAACTCATAATCTCTATACCGTCTGGTCCCCAATTGGCGACGTTAATTATGCGATGGGAGGGCTTGCGATTTGCTTGAACTCTCATAACTTTGAAGAATTAAAGAGCAGCTATGGAAAGAAAGACTCTGATCGCGATGGTGTCGGACATTATACGGACGATCCACTCGTCATTACGGAGAAATTCGGAGGGAAATGGGCGACGACCGAGTTCCGTGCCGGAGATGTACTTATATTCGGGATGTATCTGATGCACTGTTCGCTCGAGAATACGACTAACCATTATCGGTTGAGCGTTGACACCAGGTATCAGTCTGCTAGTGATAAAGTAGATGAGCGATGGATTGGCAAGAAGCCAAAGGGTCATTCTGCATAAAAAATTACATTGGAGGAGAATAGCATCACACAACTTACAGCTGTATTAATTGGAGCTGGCGCTCGCGGAGTAGGTGCCTACGCTCAATTCGCACTAGATTACCCTTATGAATTAAAATTTGTTGCCGTAGCCGAGCCGGATCAGTTACGCCGCGAGAAGTTCGCACGGGAATATGAGATTCCAGCGGATCAATGCTATGAATCATGGGAGCAGCTTCTGGATGAGGATCAATTAGCTGACATTGCGCTTATCTGTACGATGGATAAGATGCATTATGAGCCAACTCTCAAGGCATTGAACAAAAAGTATCACGTGCTGCTGGAGAAGCCGATGTCCCCGGACCCGAGAGAGTGTTTGGAGATGGAGCAAGCCGCACGAGATAATAACAGACTGCTCTCGATTTGCCACGTGCTGCGCTATACTCCATTCTGGCGTACGATTAAGCAGCTGCTGCAGGAAGGCCGCATCGGTGATATCGCCTCCATCCAATTGAATGAAAATGTAGGCTACTGGCATATCGCCCACAGCTTTGTACGCGGCAATTGGAACAATTCGAACACGACAAGTCCTATGATTCTATCGAAATCATGTCACGATATGGATGTCTTGTCCTGGTTAATGGAGCAGCCCTGCATACGCGTGAACTCCTATGGCTCACTCATGCATTTCAATATCGCGAACGCACCAGAAGGCTCCGCCGAACGTTGCCTCGATTGCAAGGTGGAATCAACATGTCCATATTCCGCGCCGCGATTCTATTTAAGCAAACAGTATACCAATTGGGCGCGTCACTTCACGCCGGAACTAACGAAAGAAAACATTGTAAGAGGCTTGCGTGAAACTGATTATGGCCGCTGTGTTTATCGTAGCGATAATAACGTCGTCGACCACCAAGTGGTAGGCATGGAATTCGCGAGCGGAGCTACCGCTATGTTCAGCATGTGCGGCTTTACATTTGACCAAGAGCGCAGAATTCAAATCATGGGCACACGAGGTGAGCTGCGCGGAGATGACAATACGATCACGTTGTATGATTTTCTAACGCACCAGAAAACCGAAATTACCATTCCTGCACAAACAAGCGGCCATGGCGGCGGTGATGCCGGTATCGTCCGCAGCTTCTTGAACGATGTCCGGAACTACAGCAGTCAAGAGACGCTGACGTCGGCTGCGGCATCTGTGCGCAGTCATTTGATGGCATTCGCGGCGGAAGTGTCTCGTTTGGAGGGCGGCAAATCAATTGAGCTGGAAGCTTTCGCGAGGGAATTATTAGCAGGTTTACAACCCCTGCAGGCAAGGTAAACGTTCAAGTTATCGACAATACGGGTAATACGAATCGAATCAATGTACGAGCAGTTATTAGGGGTTCAGACATTGTCTTGACATCAAAGCCCTTTATAGTAAAATTGAAATAATTAAATATATGGAACTTTCTTATCAAGAGCAGGTGGAGGGACTAGCCCGATGAAACCCGGCAACCGACAAACCTTTGTTATACAAAGGAATGCACGGTGCTAATTCTTGCGGAAACGCTTTGCAAAGCGAATCTGGCAGATAAGAGTGAGGATATGACTTCGAATGAATGCTAATGACCTTTCTCTTATTACAGAGAAGGTCATTTTTTGTTTTCATGTACGGAATTAATATCGAAATAGGAGGAACAGGACAATATGTCGATTATGAATCCTAACAAAGTTTCGGCTCATTTACAGAACTGCAGGATTACCCGAATAGAATGTTTTCGATTTGATCATGAGTTTAGAGGAAAGTTGCTGCATCGAGAAGAAACAGATATTTGTGGATTAATTGCGATTTCCACAAACGTTGGAGTAGTTGGTTTCAAGGAATTTAGGATTTCAACTAAAAGCCTAACGGGAGATTTGACGATGTGGGCAACACTTTTCCAACGAATAAAAGGTCTGACCTTGATTGAAAGCATCGGCTACCCTCAATTAAAACAAGAAGTATGGGGCCATGTTAGAGTGGAATTAATTGAATCGGCATTAATGGATATAGTCGGAAAAATGGATATGGGCTTAAATAACAGAGAGCTTCCAGGAGATTGGGATCGAGCATACTTATTTAATCATGCGCAAGAATACGTCTCTTTTTAAAACGTTAAATACAATCTATCTTGACGGGAGATATGAGAAGCATGTCGAAACTATCCAAACTTGGACTCGGAGGACACTCGTTCATTGAGGAGCTGGGCAACGACCCACTCGCATCGTTCGAGGAGCAGTGCGCGATTGTCAGCGAGTGCCTCGATAACGGGATTCAGCTAATCGATACGACCTATTATCAGGAAAGGGTGTCGCTCGGGAACGTTATGCGTGCTTTAGGCAGACGTAATGAAGCAGAAATTATGGCGTGGAATTTCTTCAATCTGCCGGGTCAGTCCAATAAGCTGGTCGGTTTTAGCTGCTATGAGCCCCATCATATCGATGTAATGCTGAGTGAGCTGCAAACTGATCGTATTGATGTTCTGGTTATCCACACGCATGATGATGAACGTAAACTTCGGCAGGAGATGGAGCTTGCGAAGCGTTGGGTTGAACAAGGGAAAGTGGGAACAGTCGGGCTTGGCATGGTCGAGCCTTCACATCTTAATAGCCTTCCTGCCGATCATCCCGTTACGCATATCCTTGCTCCTTACAATATTGCGCATCAAAGGACCAAGGAAACGTTTGTCATCGCAAAGGAGATGGGACTGACAACGGTTGCACTGTCGCCTTTCGTTCGAGGTTGGAAGCTTGACGAAATCGAATCGGAGCTAGCTGCGGACCTGCTGCTGAGGTGGGTGTCCGAGCAGCAATTAATCGACCGAGTTATTGTCTCAATGAGGAAAACGGAGTGGGTCCATTCGAATCTGCAAGCTGCTCGGCGTGGAGCTTTAACGGAGGAAGAGAACAGGCTGATTAAGGAATGGATGTGAGCAGCCGCGGTAGTTGAAGGAGCTTGTTCGGATGGGAAGAGGGATGAGGCAATCGGCAACCCTCTCCTTTTTAGTTACTGCGTAAAATTATCCGGTAAAGGCAATAACGATATGATGGTGAAGTGGAAAGCTTATTGACAAGATTTAATTCCTAAGATAGGATTTGGGTGAAAACCTGACAGAAGAGGGCATAGCCATGCAACTATTACATAAGGTTGGAAGAAACCCCATTATTGCAGCTGTCCGAAGACCGGAAGAGCTTGCGGATGCTTTGAGTAGCCCAGTTGATAATGTTTTTTTTATGGGTGGCACCGTAACCGAGCTGGTACAGTCCGTTCGTTTAACGAAGGAGGCAGGCAAGGGAGCCTTTGTTCACCTTGATTTGATTAAGGGTTTGTCTAGTACAGACCGAGAGAGCTTAGAATGGATTGCAAAGTATGCGGAAGCCGATGGTGTTATTTCGCCCAAGAGCCACATCATCAAGGAAGCGAAGCGATTCGGATTGTATGGTATTCTTCACCTGTTTATCATTGATACAGCTGCGCTCGAGAATGGTCTGAGGCTATGCCGGCAGATCGATCCTGACGGTATTGAATTGATGCCAGGCGTTGTTGATAAAGTAATCCGCACGTTCTCGGAATCGCTGAATGATAAATTGATTATCGCCAGCGGTCTCATTCAAACCTGTGAAGAGGTGAATGCGGCTTTGGACGCAGGGGCGACTTCTTTGTCGGTAAGCAATAAGGAGCTTTGGAATATTACGTTCGACCAATTAAACGAATCAAATTTACTATAAATTGATGTTCATCTGTTGGAGTGATGACGAAGAGAAAGCTCCCAACAATGAGGCCATGTTCCTTAACATGCGTCTTTTTGTTGGGAGCTTTTTGATTTCCATTCTAAAAAGGAGGTGAGAATTTGATGGGCGTAAGTTTTGCGAAGGGGAGCGAGCTGTTTGATCAGGTAAAGGCATTTTTTTTCGATCTGGATGGCTGCGTTTATTTTACGGAAACGCTGGCATTACGCGCTGACACTTTAGTAGAGAGGCTTAAGCAGGAAGGAAAGAAGGTTGGTTTTATTACCAACAACTCCCGGCTTAGAGCATATGAAGTTAAGGCAAAGCTTCACAATCTGGGCTTAGATATTCCCTCTGAACATATATTTACGGCTACCGATTATACGGGGCTATACTTGAAGAAGAAGTACGGCAATAAGCGCGTGAAATCCGTTGGCAGTGTTGGGCTGAGTGCCGCGTTAGCGACAGCTGGACATGATCTGCTCCCACTCGATGCGGAGGAACAGGCCGATATTGTCGTGGTTGGGCGGGATATTACGTTCTCCTACGCAACGCTGGAGAGAATTGCAAAAGAATTGGACCGTGGGGCGCTTCTGATCGGAGTTAACGCCGATGGCTGCCACCCTGGCAGCCAAGGGGAGCGAATACCGGAAACGGGCGCTCTGATTGCCGCGATCGAAGCGGTATCAGGCAGGAAAGCAGAGTATGTAGGGAAGCCTGAACCGCATTTGTTTCTTTACGGCATGCAAGCATTCGGTTGTAGCGAACAGGAAAGCGTGATGATCGGAGACAATTATTATACCGATATTACCGGCGGGAAACATGCAGGCATGCACACGGTATGGATCAGATCAGAGTCTGCCAATCCGGCTAGCCTTGCTGAGCGTGACTCTAATGACTGGCCGAAGGCGAATTATGTATATGCCACGATTGCGGAGCTATTGGAAAGCCTTAAGCTATAAAAATACAGAAAGGGCGTAGAGACTGCATGGATATTCAAATTTATCACTATGTTGAAGGAGCAAGACAAGCACGTGGTTTGACCGTCATTATCGATGTGTTCCGAGCCTTTTCGGTCGCTTGCTACGTGACAGAGGGCGGAGTTAAAAATCTGCTGCCAGTCGGGAGCATGGATACCGCTTATCAGCTGAAACAGGAGCATCCGGATTATATTCTGATTGGAGAACGCGGTGGAGTGATTCAACCAGGCTTTGATTACGGTAACTCACCGTACTCCATTCAAGACGTTGACTTCAATGGCCGGACGGTCGTACACACGACAAGTGCGGGAACGCAAGGCATCGTCAATGCCGTGAATGCCGACGAGATTATTACGGGCAGCTTTGTCAACGCGCAGGCCATTATAGACTACATTCGTTTGCGGAATCCGCAATATGTTTCTCTAGTCTGCATGGGATGGGGGGCTGTGGAAGAGGCCGACGAGGACATCCTGTTTGCGCAATATGTAAAGAACGCATTGGAAGGTAAGTCGAACGACTTCCAAGCGATTGTCCATTATCTGCAGTTCGAGAGCAGAACAGGTAAATTTCTCGATACGGTGGATGCTTCCGCACCACCGGAGGACTTTGACTTGTGCTTAAGTTTGAATCGGTTTCCTTTCGTGCTAAAGGCAGAGCCATATGGAGATTCATTGATCAGACTGAGCAAGCAAGGAGTTGTCGAAGGAGTGATCCTATGAGCCGGCGTGTACTCATCATTGGGACAGATGGACTGCGCCCAGACAACGTGGATTTGAATCGGATGCCGACTTATTCAGAGCTCATCAAGCGAGGGACGTTATTTGGTTCCTTCCAGTCAGCCTTCCCTTCAGAGACACGTGTCAGTATGACTACCTTGACTACCGGTGTGCTGCCTGGCCGCCATGGGGTTGTCAGCAATCTGATGGTGGTGCCCGGCTTCGGCGACGATGGGTACCTGCAGACGGGCGACGACGGGGATCTCTTGGCTTACAGTGAGGCGATGTTAGAGCCATTCATTCTGGCACCGACATTAGGAGATCGGCTGCATTCGCACGGGATGAAGCTTGCTGTAGCTGCCTCAAGCTCCCCTGGAGCCTCTCTTCTATGGAACCTGAAGCACCCGGAGCAGGTGATCAATCCATCGTCGACCTATGGCGTCGAACAGCTTCGGCAGCTGCATGTCGAGCTCGGAGAAGTATCTCCAGAGGAGTCGCATGTGAAGCGGGAACGTGCTCTATGGGCGACGCGGGCGTTAGTGGAGGTTCATCTACGGAGCCAACGGAATCAGGCTATGGTTCTGTGGCTGTCCGAGCCGGACGCCAGCCAACACGACTATGGGCTCGGCTCACCGGAGAGCCTAGAGGCATTGGAGCTTATCGATGCATGTGTGGCAGAGGTGCTAAGGGCAATCGAGCGGGAAGCGTTGACGGATGAGCTGGACCTATTCCTGATCAGCGACCACGGCCATTCAACAATTCGAGCTCAAGGCTCACTGCAAGAACATGTGCGAATAGGCTGTGAGGAATTAGGCTTGGCGAAGCAATTCGCTGCAGCGGGCCATTATGTGTATGCGGCACCCGATGGGGCGATAGAGCCTTCGCTGCAGGATACAGCCGCTCTCATTGCTTGGCTGCAAGCGAAGCCGTGGTGCGAGCAGGTCTACGTCAGCTCTCCCGAATATATGGATCTTCCCGGTGTGCTGCCGCTGGAGCAGCTGCTCGGACCGATTGCGCATCGCCGCGCTCCTCTCTTCGCTATTCAGCCGGTATGGTCACACGAGACGAATGAATATGGCGTGCCAGGGACGACGATGGCGCTGACCTCCTCAACGTCCCTTCGCGCAAGCCACGGGACGAACAGTCCCTACGACCGGCATGCCTTCTGCCTCGCCGTCGGAAACAGCTTTCACCAAGGTGTTGTATCGGACATCCCTAGTGGCATCGTGGATATCGCTCCGACTGTTTGCTGGCTGATCGGCCTCCAAGAGGAGATCGGCTTCGACGGTCGGGTGTTGCGAGAAGCGCTGCGCGATTAAAACAATAGATGATGGATTTGTTATAGGGCTGTATGACTTCTTACGAAGTCATACAGCTCTTTTTATTACATGCTGCCACTTGGGCTTTATCGTGATTGAAACAGAAGAGATGACATAATTGCCAAATTAAGATTGACTATGTCAAAAGGTGATAGATTTCCGGGATGCAGATGCGCATACAAAGATAGGATTTACCATCCTCCCTCAGTACCCCGTCACTTCAACCTGTTCTAAACTGAAGTCGTAACATATGATGCGTAAAGTTACCGGTTCTTTATAGGGGTGTAGTTAAATGTTAAGACAAGAAGTTTTTCTAGGCATTGACGGTGGTGGTACCCATTCGACCGCGATCGCAGTTGATATGGAGGGAAATGTCTTAGCAAAGGTAATTGGCGAATCGATTAATTATTATGCTTTAGGGATGCAGCGAGCACGCCATCATCTTACGCAAATCATTGAACAGATTATTGAACAAATAAAAATTGATTTTTTTGATAGCGTTTACATCGGAAACTCAGCGCTCAGTCAGGAAGCGTCACCGTCCATGATCGATGAGTTCACCGGAGGCATCATTAAGAGTAGAAGCGTTTATATGCATAGTGATTCCTATATCGCTTTGGTAGCTATGACGATCGGCAGACCGGGAATTCTGATCATCAGCGGCACCGGATCGATGGGGATGGCGAAGGGATACACAGATGAACTCCTGACCATTGGGGGATGGGGACATTTACTCGGAGATTATGGAAGCGCCTATCATATTGCAATTCAGGGCATTCAAGCAGTTGTTCTAGCCGAGGATCAAATGGCGAAAGCCACGACATTACAGGAAGCGCTTAAACGATATTATGCTGTAGGAGATCTTCAGGATCTTATCGATAAATTTTATAATCCTCCAGTAGATAAACACATTATTGCCGGCTTTGCCTCCGAGGTTGCGAATTGCGCCGAGCAAGGAGATGAAGTTGCTCTGAAGCTAGTGAAGCAGGCCGCTCTCGATCTTGCGGCTCATGCGATCGAGCTGGAGAAACGATTGAACATCCGTGGTGTGCCCATTGGCGCAAGCGGAAGTGTATTTAGAAAAAACAGCACGATTTTCGCAGAATTCAAAAGTCTACTCAAGCAACATTGTCCGCTATCTACGGTTCAGTTGATCGATTGTCCTCCGGAGTTTGGCGCAATCTACGCTTGTTTTCACAAAGAGAACATCGTACTCACGCCATCGATTCAAGAGCGCATGAAATTAACCTACGAAATGCTGAAGGAGGAGTAGAATGAACGCGGGTTTGCATTATATAGACGGCATATTAGAACTTATCGGAACATTGAAAGCAAAGGAACAAGAGAATTTGAGTCAGGCCGCGTTACTGATAGCCGATGCGATTGAATCAGGTCGAACGTTGCACGCTTTCGGAACGGGGCATTCTCACATGCTCGCTGAGGAATTGTTTTATCGGGCAGGCGGTCTAGCTAGCGTAAATCCGATATTGGAGGAAGGCTTGATGCTGCACCGGAATGCGGAGCAAAGCACGGATCTAGAGCGATTGGAAGGATTAGCTGCAGTGATCTTCAAGCAGCAAGCTGCGCGCTCTGGTGACGTCATCATCATTGCATCAAACTCAGGCAGAAACGCTGTCAATATTGAGATGGCTCTAGAAGCTAAGGCTTGCGGCTTAAAGGTCATCGCCATTACGAGTCTCAAGCATGCTGAGGCAGCATCGTCAAGGCACAGCAGTGGCAAACGACTGCATGAAGTAAGTGATGTCGTCATTGATAACCACGGATGTATCGGCGATGCAGCAGTTAGCATTCCCGGTTTGGCTATCAAAGTATCTCCAACCTCTACAGTTTCAGGGGCATTGATTGTGAATGCGATCGTGGCGGAAGTCACCGACCTCTTATTGCAGCGTGGAGTAACGCCGGACTTATTCGCCAGCAGCAATATGGATAATGGGGATGACCATAATCGTCGTCTCATTGACAAATATAAAGGAGTGATACGGAGCTTATGAGAACATGTCCTTCCATCTCTTCAATCGGAGAGAACAGTTCCGTCATTCGGGCCTGGTGTGACAGTAACGGGTATTCCTATCTAGGGGATACTGGAGGCGAAATTCGAATTGCAGCCTCTCATTCAACGGATGCTAGATTTACGTATATCGAGGAAACAAACACGATCTCTGATGAGATTTATCAGTTGGAAGTAGCAGGCGAACCGCCTCATTGCGAAGTGAAACTCACGTATTCGAGCGAACGAGGCTTAAAATACGCATTGAATGCGCTTGATCAAATGAGCAAGCGGGGAGAATGGCAGCAAGGCGTTAAGTATGATTACCCGCTGTTTGCTATCAGAGGCATCATCGAAGGATTCTATGGGATGCCCTGGAATCAGGAGCAGCGACTAAGCATGCTTCGCTTCATTGCCTCGAACAATATGAATGCTTACGTATACGGTCCTAAAGACGACGAGTATCATCGCGAGCGCTGGCAGGATCTTTACGATCAGGAATCTTACGACAGACTAGGCGCAGTTTTCTACGAGGCTACTACGCTAGGGCTCGACTTTTATTATTCCATCGCTCCAGGGCTTTCTATGCGTTATTCAAGCGAGGAACAATTCGCGTCGCTCGTCCGCAAGGTAAGTCAAATCTATGAGCTCGGTGTGAAGCACTTCTGTCTACTGCTCGATGATATTCCAGAGCATCTTCAACATCAAGAGGATATTGGGCGATTCAGCGATTTGGTTGAAGCACATGTTCAATTGGTCAATCGATTCTATACGGAAATTATGAAGTGGGATGCTGGAATTCGCCTCGTTGTCTGCCCTACGCAATATTGGGGTAAAGGCAATGAACGTTATATTTCGCAGCTGGGAAGCCGGATACATCCAAGTATCGATCTCTTCTGGACAGGCCGCAATATCTGCGCCCCTGAAATTACGATTAGCGAAGCTGCCGTATTTACGCAGAGCACCCATCGCAAACCGCTATATTGGGACAACTACCCGGTAAACGATGTGGAAATGACCGATGAGATGCATATCGGCCCATATAGAGAAAGGGATCGTCATTTGTACCGCTTCTCTCGCGGTGTTATCGCAAATGGGATGGAGTATGCCGAGAGCTCCAAAATCTCTTATGCAACGATCGCATCCTACTTATGGAACCCTGAGCAATACGATCCGGAAGAGAGCTGGCGCGATGCGCTGAGGGAGGTGGTCGGCCTTTCGGATTACGAGCACATGCTCCAATTCGCGGACAATGTAAGATACTCCTGTCTGTATCTCACAGACTCGCCGATGCTTGCCGCTGAATTGACTCGATTTAATTTTGCGTATTTTTTTGGGGATCGGAAACTAGCAATCGATGAATTAGAGAGATTCGTAACGAAAATGAGCGTCGCTGCACATGCACTATTATCTGGAAATATGGAAAATCAAGCTTTGCAGAAGGAACTGCATCGCTGGCTTGTTAAATATTCGGCTGGCTGCGAACTGCTGCAAGTCTGCGTTGACTATATTCGAAGTCAAGATGCAGATGAGCTGGTGAAAGTTCGCGATAATTACGAACGGTATCGCAGTGATCTCACGTATGTTTTTGCCGATGTGCTCTTTTCATTCTTGAACAAAGTGCTTGACCGCTATTATACGACGAAATAACAAATTGAGAGGATGATCTACACATGAAAAAAGCAATCATTGGACTTGCAGTTGCTACTACACTTACAGCACTTACCGGCTGTTCCGGAAATTCGAACTCAGAGAATGCAGCTGACACAAAGAATACCAGCAATGCAGCTAATACAGCAAACACAGCAAACACAGCTAATACGGATAGCAATGAAAAGTTTACGATCCGTCTAGCCGACGGCTCTCCAGGTGATGAAGTTCTTAAAGTATGGAACCAAGTGAAAGACATGTATGAGAAGCAGCACCCGAACGTCACCGTAGAATTTGTTCTTCAGGATCCACAGCTGTATCAAACGATGGGGCTGCCAAGCCTGTTGAATGGTGAAAATGCACCGGATATCTACTTTGAATGGGCAGGCGACAGGCTTAAGACGAGAGTAAATGATGGGTTTGCAGCAGATTTGACTGAGGCATTGGAGCAAGATGGACTCAAAGGCAAGTTTGCAGAAGGTAACTTCGTTGGCATGGTTTACGACGGGAAGAAATACATGGTTCCAACTGACGCTCAAGTAACAAATGTCATTTGGTATAACAAAAAAATGTTTAGCGACTTGTCGTTGCAGGTTCCTAAAACGTGGGACGAGTTCATGGCCGTTTGCGCGAAACTTAAAGCGGCCAACATCACTCCGATAACTACGGGTAACAAGGATCTGTGGACAGCTGGCAACTGGAACGCGCATATGATCTCCAGAGTCGTTGGCGAACAAGCTTATGCTGATGCAATGGAATTGAAGGCGCCATTCAACACGCCGGAATTTGCTAAGGCTATGAGCTATGCGAAGCAAATTTGGGACAACCAATACATTAACGATAGCGTCAACGGTATCAACGACGACGAAGGCGCAGCGTTGTTCTATAACGAGAAAGCTGCCATGTATCCTTCAGGTGGATGGTTCGTGTCCGGAGCGATCGATCACGCGCCAGATATGGAATTCGATTACTTCAATGTGCCAACAATCGCTTACGCGAAAGGTGATCAAGACAGCGTGATCGGCGTTCTGCAAGGCTACGTCGTGAACAAGAATTCCAAACATATTCAAGCCGCGGTTGATTATTTGAAGCTGCTCGAATCACCTGAGGTTGTTACGATGCTGAGCAAGGCTGGCTCGTCGATGATTGCACCAGGATCGGAACCAGAAACGAACCCGATGAATCTGAAGCTGAGAAGTATGATGAATGATGCGAAAACAGTCGTTTCACCTCCGGATACGGGTTATAACCTAGAGGTTGCTGATGCACTTAATTCGGCTACAGCAGAGGTTCTTGGCGGAGTAAGCACACCAGAGGAAGCATTGAAGAAGCTGGATGAAAAAATCGCCCCGCTGAAAAAATAATGTTTCGCCCTATAAGTCGGCGTCTATGACGTAGCCGCCGACTTATTCATTAATAAATAAGGAGGTTTGAAAGTAGTGCACAAATTTCGCATAGCACCGTATCTTTTTACAGCACCGGCAGTACTTTTATTCGCGTTTACGATCCTCCTTCCAATTGTGATGACGCTCATCTTCAGTTTTTATGATTGGAACGGCTTCGGTTCCATGAAATTCAATGGTATTGATAATTATATTCGGGCTTTTCACGATCATATTTACCTTATCTCTTATTGGCATATCTTCATCTATATCATATTGACTATCTTCTTAGAAGTAGTAGCAGGACTTCTGCTGGCTGGGCTTATTACGGTGAATTTACGAGGTACGGGAATATTCCGAGTCGCTTTCTTTACACCTGTTATGCTGCCGATGCTGGTTACCTCCTTCATGTGGAGATTTGTATATAATTCGGATTTCGGTTTATTGAACGCCGTATTGAAATTTGTTGGTTTGGAAAATTTGTCAAGAGTATGGTTAGGCGACCCGCACACAGCGTTGTACGCGCTCTCTATCGTGTCTGGTTGGACCTATGCTGGATTTTATATGACGATCTTCTATGCAGGTATTCAACGTATTCCCAAAGATATTTATGAATCGGCCTATTTAGATGGTGCGACAGAGAAAGACATTTTCTTCAAAATTAAAGTTCCGATGATTAAAAACTTAGTGGAAGTCGCCCTTACGTTATGTATACTTGGAGCTTTCCAAGGGTTTGACCTGTTCTATGTCATGACAAATGGCGGTCCGTATAATGCTACTGAAATTGTAACCACATATTTGGTCAAAGTTGTATTTACCAATGCAAACATCGGCTACGGTTCCGCACTGGCCGTTATTATGACTCTGGTGGTCGTCGGTATCGGGTTATTATTGAACTTGTTAAAGCGTAATGAAACACTGGAGTATTAGATGCAGTCGATGGAATGAAAGAGGTGCTCAACATGGCAAGTGCTAGTTCATACGAAGCGCACAAAAGTGGTAGTCATATCGGTTTTCGATTGGTTTATTATGTATTCATGAGCTTGTTCTCGCTGATTTATTTTTATCCGATGATTTGGATGTTATTTTCTTCCTTTCGTGTAAATAGAGATATATTTAATAAGCCATTCTCCCTGCCTACCCATATCGATTTCCATAACTGGTCTGAAGCTTGGAAAATTGGCGGCATGAACATCTACGTGAAGAACAGCTTAATCGTAACTTCGCTTACGGTTACGTTTATCTTGCTCTTCGCAAGCTTAGCATCATTTGCATTTAGTAAGTTAAGCTTTAAGGGAAGCAAAACAATGCTGCTGATGTTTGTGTTTGGTTTGTTCATGCCTCTGCAGTCTTTCTTTATTGCGCAAAACTACCTGTTTGAACACATGCATATTAAGAATACGTATTGGGCACTTATTTTACCTTATGTCGGGATGGGACTTCCGCTTGCGATCTTCCTGCTTAAAGCGTATCTCGATTCCCTTCCAAAAGAAATGATGGAAGCAGCGAGAATTGACGGCTGCGGAGAGCTGCGAATGTTCTGGAGTGTCATCCTACCTTTGCTCATTCCAAGCTTGGCAACCGTTGCGATTTTCTCCTCGCTGAATTCGTGGAACGAGCTGCTGCTTGCTTTGCTCTATGTGCAAAGCGACACGCTTAAGACGATCCCTGTAGGATTACTTGCATTCTCGAGTAAGCATGTGACGGATTATAAGCTGTTGTTCTCAGCTCTTACGATCATCACGATTCCAATGATCATGATCTATGTATTCTTCCACAAACATATTGTAAGCGGATTGACGGAAGGCTCTTTGAAATAAGAGGTCCGTTCAAACGGACGTTAACTAAAGCTTCCTACAACATGATTTCATGCGGTAGGAAGCCTTGTTATTATAGCGGGAGGTTATGCATCAATGAGTGCTCGAGCGGTAAAGTTGGCTGTTGTGGGTGGAAATCGAGGGACGAGTTTCAATCGATCGCTTGCTGTGCTGGCAGACAAAGTCCAATTGGCTGCTATTTGTGATTTGAATGAAGAAATATTGAAAACATGGAAAGAACAATATCCTGACATACAGACGTATCAAAATTATAACGAAATGCTGCAGAATCCTTCCATTGATGCGGTCCTTATCGCAAGTCCCATGCTCCTGCATGCGAGGCAAGCAATTGCTGCTTTGAAAGCGGGCAAGCATGTACTGAGCGAAGTGATTGCGGCGCATACGCTTGAAGACGCGTATGAGCTGGTGGAAACGGTGGAGAAAACCGGGCTTGTCTATATGATGGCTGAAAACTATTGCTACACGCGTTCCAATTTGGCAGTAAAGCATATGGCGGAGAAGGGGATGTTTGGTGAAATCACGTATATGGAAGGCGCCTACATCCATGAACTGCGACATATTCTTCACAACCCGAATGGCCAATTGAACTGGCGCGGGAAGCTTCATAAAGAGTATAACGGAATGAACTACCCCACTCACTCGCTTGGACCTGTCGCGCAATGGATCGGGCTAAATGGTGATGAGCTGGAGAGCATGGCTACATTCGTTTCCAAATCCCGCGCGCTCAGAAACTTTTGCGACGAGTATTTCGGACAGGATCACCCTGGGGCACAGGATGGTTTCTGGCAGCAGGGCGATTCTGCGGTTACGGTTCTACGGACCAAACAAAACGTACTTATTAATCTGCGTGTAGATTGGTCGTCACCAAGACCTCATAATACGAAGCATTATGTTCTTCAGGGAACTGAAGGGGCGTATCAGTCTGGGCGCTATCAAGAAGAAGAGGACCTGATTTGGTTAAGAGACCGGTCATCTTCCAGCACCGATCAATGGCTTGAGAGCGGAGAACTGCAAACCACATGGCGACCGCTAAGCAGCTATCAGCCTGAGTATGATCATCCACTTTGGAAAAAGTGGGCGGAGCATGCCTCCCAGGTAAGACATGGCGGCGGAGACTTCTTTGTACTTGAAGAATTTGTTTCGGTTATCTTGGGCGAACGGGAGCCGTCTATGGATGTTTATGATGCTGTGACCTGGAGCTCCGTATTTCCATTATCGATGCAATCCGTCGCTGAGAATGGTAAGGTAATGACCTTCCCGAAATTCAATAAACGAAGCACTGGCCAATAGGAGGAGCGACGATGATGAACCAAGAGAGATTGCTGCCGCAATTCGTGATGGAGAGAGCGGATCTGGCGGATTTACCAGAACTGGAACTATCCCCTGGATACGAGCTGCGCTATTATCAGCCGGGCGATGAGAAGCACTGGGAGCAAATCGTGCAGCTGGCCTTTGGCTGGCAGAAAGATTTTCATAAAGCGATTGCTAACGATCCCTTCTTTAAGCCGGAGCGGGTGCTCTTTATCTGTTATAACGATAAGCCGGTTGCGACGGCTTGTGCTTGGTATGAGGAGAAGTTTGGTGAGCATTGCGGGTATGTGCATATGGTAGGCGTACACCCCGAGCATTCCGGCAAGGGGCTAGGATATTCCGTAAGTCTTGCTGTCTTGCAGCAGATGAGAAGCGAAGGGTTCGATAGAGCGGTATTGGAAACGGATGATTTTCGCCTATCCGCGATCAAGATCTATTTAAGGCTGGGCTTTAAGCCTACTTATATCCATGACAATCATGCAGGCAGATGGGATCAAGTGTATCGGCAATTAAATAACTTCAACGTGCAAAGTCACACTAGAGCGGGCGGCTCCAAACCAAATGAAGATGCTTTGGTGGTGAATCACGCCAATCAGATTTACGGAGTGATTGACGGTGTATCCTCGATGATGGGATACAAAGATGATCAGGGCCGGTCAGGAGGGTATATTGCAGCCCAATTACTTGCCTCGGCATTGAACGCGCAGGACGCCAGCTTGGATTTGAGAGAAGCGGTTCTTACTGCGAACCGAAAGTTAAGAGAGAATATGACGGAAGCAAATGTTGATTTGTCCTGCAAATGGAAGATGTGGGGCGCTGTATTTGCTGTTGTTCGTGTTCATGAGAAGCATATTGAATATGTACAAAGCGGGGACTGCATGCTGTTCATTCATTATACCGATAACAGCTTACGTGTACTGACGCGTAATCAAGTGGCTTACTTTGACCAGTTGACTCTGAATAAGAAGAAGGAGCTTGAGGAATCGGGATTATCGAAGGAGCAAGTGTATGAAGAGCTGTTCCCTTTAAGTATCACGAATCGAAATCGAGCAAATACGCTAGAAGGCTATTCGGTCATGAACGGAGAGCCGGAGCTTGAGCATTATATGGAGTACGGGCATACCTCCAGAGCCAATGTGAGCAAAATTTATGCAGTATCGGACGGGATGTTCCATCTTATCGAGCATAACGACGATCCGAATAAATGGGAGACTATGATTCAGGATCTGAACGTACAGGGAATTGAAGCGTATTCCGACCAATTGTGCCACATCGAGAGTCAGGATCCACTTTGCACGCATTATGCTAGACACAAAGTGTCTGATGATAAATCAGTTGTAATCGTAGATTTCAACCTATAATCGACCATTTCAAGAGCGAAGGGAGCATGTGTGAACATGAAAACAGCAGTTATTCTGGCAGCCGGACTCGGCACCAAGATGTGGCCATTTGCTGATATTCGGCCGAAGGCGATGATTCCTGTTGGTACCAAGCCGCTTATTGCGCATCAGGTGGAGTCACTGCAGGAGCTTGGTTTTACGAAAATGATTATTGTCGGCGGGAAGCTGCATGGGCAGATTCGTAATTATTTCCGTGAGAACGGGCTCCGTTCGGGCGCAAAGAACGGCGTAGAGATTACCGTATTGGCTGACGAGAAGGCGCAAGGAACGGCGCTCTCGCTAGCTGCTGCTCGTACAGCAGTAGGCAGTGATGAGGATTTCCTGGTGTTGTACGGTGATACGCTTGTTGACCGAGCAGATATTGAGCAGCTGATTGCTTCGTTTGATCGGAGGACGGAGCGTGAGCTTGCAGCTGCGCTTGTTAATCCGCTGCAGGAAGAATCCTCTTCGGATTGGATTTGCTGCAAGCTTGAGAGTGGCTACGTCTCGCATATTGTAGGACATCCGCGCGGTGATTACTTGCATCGGTTCTGCGCATTTGCCTTCAGTTCTGAATTCTGGTCTTATGCAAGCAGCAACTCCGGCTTGTTTACAAGCGTGCAGGTGGGGATGATGCCGCCTCTGGAAGCGCATCTTGAGATGTCTCTGCTGGATTGTATGAATGACGGCTATGCGGTTCGGGCGGTTGAGACGACAGGTGACTTTATAGATTTGGACAAGCCGTGGCATATTTTGCTCGCCAATGAGCTTGTTGCGCGCAGCTCGTGCGCCAAGCTAACGGATAATGTCCTGGCCGAGGGTGCGTCCATTGATCCAAGCGCATCCATCGATGGTTTTGTGCAGCTTGGAGCTGGCAGCCGAATCGGCCGTAATGTCATAATTGAAGGCAACATCATTGTCGGAGACAGAACGATCATTGAGAATGGCGCGATTCTGAAGGGCAACCATATCATTGGCAATGATACGTACATTGGAAACTACTGTTTCCTATCCGAAGGCACAACTGTCGGTGATCACTGCGTGATCAATCACTGCGCGGAGCTGGAGGGAGTCATATTTGACACCGTGTATTTGTACCACTACATGGAGTTCTACGGCGTTATCGGTACGTCCACGGATCTTGGAGCAGCTACTGTATGCGGAACGCTGCGGTTTGATGACGGCAGAACGTCGCATCGGATCAAAGGGCGCAAGGAGACACCAAGCGAGCACAGCAACGCCATCTACTTGGGCGACTTTGTTCGCACAGGTGTCAATGCGATTCTCATGCCGGGCGTCAAGGTCGGCGTGTACAGTGTCGTTGGTTCGGGCGTCATCCTGGAGGAGGATGTACCCAATCGAACTCTGCTGTATGTGAAACAGGATCTTGTCCGCAAGGAGTGGGGGCCGTCGAAGTACGGCTGGTAAACGAGGGATAGGGGCAAGTAGAAGAAGGCGCTGGCCGGCTGCGGTCAGCGCCTTCTTGCGTATTCCCTGACATCAAACAAAATACCCTTAGTCCGATGACACGGACTAAGGGTATTAGCTCTTTCACTTGATCAATCGTCTACTCCAGATTGCTACTTACGGAGTAGGTACAGTAGGTTCTCCCTGTACATGAAGCACAAATGTGATTACATGACTATCTGTTTCAAACATTGGCTCGTCATTTAATGTCATGTCACTGTAAGTTACAGTAGCAATTACATCAAACGGAGTAGTAGTAAGATACGTTACATTGCCATCAGCATCAACTGTACCATCAGTAGGTGAGCTGGAAGAGTATTCAACTTTAGCCCATACATTACCGTCGGTATTCTTAGCTGGATTAGCGAATGCATTCGTCAACCAAGTAGGAAGCGCGAAGTTAGCAAGAGTCACTTTAGTCAAGTCTGTTGCAGGTAGTTCTGCATTAGGATCTTCGACAGTAATCGTATATGTGACCGTACGCGGAGCAGCTGCGCCGCCGTCTGCGGTCCATGCCGTTACAGTAGCAGTACCAGCTTTTCTAGCTGTAACAACGGATCCATACAACTTGCCGTCAAAGTTCGTCGTGGACTGGCCAGTACGCAGGTCAACGACTTGGTAAGCAGAAGTTGAATCATCCCAAGCATCTGTACTCCAAGAGATGTTCTTGATATAAGAGTTCTCTTGTCCTGTAACAGATAGATCAAGCTGCTCCCCGACTTTCAAAGTAAGCGATTGAGTCAGGTTGGAAGGAATCGAAATATCGCCTGTAACTCTGCTCGAAACAGATGTAATCGAGTTGCCCAAAGAGCTGATGAGCGCTTTGTTAGTCGGATCCACCGAGAGCCAGTAAGGAAGTGAAATTCCAGTTGGTGCTTCCATACTGTAATCGCCGCGAGAAGTATTTGGATTTAGCCAGTTCGTATTGTACTTGGCCGTTTTAACTTCATCACGTGGCAGCAGTTGATCATAGTCATCAGAAGGCAGTTCGTTCGTCAAATCGGTTCTGCCCGCATTGCTAACAGAGACGTTAAGGAAATTACTTGGCATACGGTGCATTTGCCAATCAGCGCCTGCAAGGTCTACTTGATTGCCGGCTACATCAACACCAAGCGCTTTCAGTTGACCAAGGCTCATCGCATAGAAGTAAGATAGGAACGGGTTATTCGTTCTCTTCTCGTTGTACCACCATTGATTAAGACCTTTCAGATATTCTTGCTTCAATGCAGGCGTTGTGTTTGCATTCGCAGAAGAGATAAGACCTGCAAATCCAAGCGCCGCCATTTCCTCATCAGAGTAGTTCAAGTAATCCTCAAATGTATTGCCGTCTTCTCCGATTCCGTTACCGTTGTGCTCGGAGATACCAAAGTATCTGTTATGGTATTGCGAAGCAACATCAGCAATCGTGTTCGAATTTCTAACTTTCGGGAATCTTGCTTTGTATAGACTTGGGGTAGTCAGAACATTAAACTCATCCAAGTAGTCAATAATGCCGATTTTAGCCGTTTTGTAACCATCAGCAGCGCCAGTGTACAACGGAATACTGGAATCAGCTACAAAGTTCTGACCTTGTTGCAGCATCGTCAAGTCAAGGATTGCGCCTAGCGATGCGTCTTCATAATCAGAAAGTCCCCAAGCATTGACATTGCCATCCATGTACTCTGGGTTATAGTAGGACCATCTGGTAGGTGTTGAAGGTACATTCAATCCATTACCGGAAGCTGCATATCCAGCAGAGTATTTAGCGCCAGGAGTACCGTTCAGATCTTTTCTATACTCTGGCAGCAATGGAACAACAGGATTGCCATTCTTTTGCTGAGGAGCTATGCCTACAAAATAGTAGTTGTTAATAATAATATGGTTTGTAACGTTCGTAATTGCTGTTTTCGCAAGAGAAGCCAGCTCTGGATCTACTTCCTTGAATGTTTTGTAAGCCATGTCCAAGAAGTAGAGGTGACCGATCATCTCATCTGTGGAAGTCGTATCTTTGTAGAAGATATGCTTGCCAGCAATGTCGAATTTGTCAGCCAGTCGCTGTGGAACCGGTACTGTTGCATAAGCCTTTAGAGAATTGTAGTCATAAGTGTTAGCGTTAAATGCACTAACATCATATGGCTTAGCATAGTTAACTTCAGTCCCATTAATGTCCTCGGTTGTACCGCTTGCGATCTCCATCCATCTTTCTTTGTCGTTCAACTTGGTAGCCAAGTAACCTGTATTAGCATATTGAGCATCGTCAAATGCATAGTAGGAACGAGCGACAAATCCGTCTGGTGCAGGTTTTGCTGTGACCTTCAGTGTAAAGGTTCCGTCAGCATTCAGGTAAACCGGTTTACCCTCATCAGTGCCGTCAGGGTTAGCACCTAACAGATCATAGATAGCTGTATTATTTACGTTTGAAGCCGCAGGAACTTTAAGCTGTCGTTGAGAAACGAATGACAGCAGCAAGTCCGATTCGACCGAACGAGTTGCCGATGCTAGAGCATCTTTTGTACGAGCATCATTAGCGCCATAAGTAGCTTTCATGTAGTTATAGCGATAGAGTTCGCCAGCCCCGTACATCGTCGTCCATAGCCCATCGTTGTCAGTACTACCCAAGGAGCGAGCGATGTCAGATTGATCTTTCGTACCATTGACAGCCGCATACATATCTTCTTTGGAGTCAAAGCGAGCTGTGCCTGATTGGAAGCCCAATCTGTCATTTACGTTTCTTCCAACCTCATCCAATAGCAGTGTCTTAGCCATCAGCGACATTTCTTTTCTAACGATATGAGTCGCACCGCCAGAAGCGCCTTGAATCCATAGTCCACCATTATCGTCCGACATGATGGAAGTGATCAAGTCTGCCGTCTGCGGACTTGTTGCAGGGATGTATCTAGTGCCTTGCAGATATTGAATTTCGTCAAGAGTATTACTCGCGTTAGGATCATACAGCGTAACGGATTTCTTGTCAGAAGCTAACATCCATTTTTCGCCATCTGGACCTTGGGCGTATCCGTCATAAGCTACAGAAGGCCAAGTTTTTCCGTCTGGAACTTCAACAGGATCCGTACTTAATGTAGCACTAGTGAAGTCTGGAATCTGATCATCATCTTCGTTGTAGTAGTAAACGATTTTTTCCAGGTTAGTCGCTAAACTATTATTTGTAACGTTCACTGTAGTAGTAACCGTTACGGCACCTTGCGTGCCTGTAATTATTGCTGTTCCTTCAGAAACACCAAGAACTTTACCAGCATAATTGCCAGGTTTGTTACCGATGGTATCCACATACGCAACATATGGATCAGAAGTTGTCCATTGGATAGGTTTAGCAAGATCCAAACCTACTGGATGCAAATGAGTGATGTCAGTGCTGGACAGGCTTATTGCAGCTGCAGTAGGAACAGGATAGACAAACGTCATAATATGGCTATCTTCTTCAAATCTAGCACCCAGATCATCATATGCATCTGGATTAGCTTCAGAAGCATTAACGGTTGTATCGGAATAGGCAACAGTTGCAATTGCATTGAAGCCTTTGCCAGTCTTAACCGTGATTGCACCTGTCGCAGGGTTAACTTCACCGTCTTCTGGAGAAGAGGAAGAATAGATAACACTTACAAACGGTTTACCCTCTTTGTTGAGATCCTGTCCAGCCATTACGTTCTTCAGCCAAGCCGGATAAGCAAAATTGTTTGCATTGAATGTTGTATCAGCCGCAACTTTGCCAGCATTAGGATCCACGACATTAATTGTATAGGTTAGTTTCTTCGGAGTTCTGAAGAATCCGTCGACAACATATGCAGTAACCGTAACTTTACCCGGTTTAAGACCTGTTGCATAAGCTCCATGATGTTCGTTCTCAATGCTAATGCCGGAAGCATCAACATTTCCGACTTCACCATAAACAGCTAAATCTCTGAGGTCAATAACTTGGTATTTGCTAGGATCAGCATTTACTGGAGCAGGTTTTCCATCGATATATCCCGCTTGATCCCAAGCATCTGTCAGCCAAGATACGCCTTTGATATAGCCGGTAGCTACAGCATCAATCTTCACAGAGTCACCAACATTAATGGTAAAGGTGTGAGTAGCTTCATCGTAGTTACCATTAGGGTTCTTAGCTGTAACACTTTCAGCAAGAGGATAAGTTAATGTATCTGTTCCATTGTTTACAGGTTGAGTAACAGCATCGCCTAGTGCAGATACATTAGCAGCATCTGTAGGATTCATCGTCAACCAATAAGGCATAGAAATAACCGTTGAAGATTCCATGCTTGGCGAGAAACCAGAGTCAATTGTTCTTCTATCCTGCGTACCGAAGATGTTCGTGTTGTACTTCGACATCATCACTTCGTCACGAGGAATAAGTTGGTCAACCATCAAATCAGGTGTAACATGCGTTACATCGTTTCTGTTCGCAGAGAGGACATCCCAGTTCATGAAGTTGTTAGGGAGACGGGTCATCTGCCAAGTTGAGCCAGCAAGATCAACAGTTGGATCTCCAATGTCAATTCCTTTTTTATTCAATGCACCAAGAGATGCTGCATAGAAAGTAGTCATGAACGGATTTTTCTCTCTCTTCTCGTTATACCACCACTGATTCATGCCGGTTAGAATGTCCGCAGCATGATGATCATCTTTAGCATGAGTAGTTAAAGTATAGTAAGAAAGAGCAGCTTCTTCTTCGTCAGAGTAGTTCATATAAGCTTGATAAGAAACACCATTTCCACCCATTCCATCTCCGTTATGAGCTGAAATACCAAAGTATCTGGAGAGGTATTGCTTGCTCATATCAAGTAGAGAAGTAGAGAAAGGTGTATTCGGGTATCTTGTTTCGTAATCGTTATGAGCATTCGGGTCAGCTGGAACATCGCCGTTCATAACATTTAACTCGTTTGCATAATCAAGAGGCTTAGCAACCGTTACTTTTTGATTAGCAAGAGCAGCTCGTTCAGCCTCTGTGTAATCGCCCATATCTTTGGCAACGACAAGCATTTGCAGCGCAAGCGTCGCGTTCAGGGGGCCGTCCTCATAGTCATTTCTGCCCCACGCATTAGAAACGCCATCAAGGAATTCAGGGTTCAAATTCGCCCATTTCGTAGGAACGGAAGGATAATTCAACCCATTACCTTTTGATTTATATTCCACCGTGCTGTCAGGGTTGAAACGATCTTCTACAGGATTTTCACCTGTTACGCTTACTTGGTAGTAGTTGTTCAAAATCATCGCGTTGGTATGGTTGATCATGTCATTCTTGATAAGAGCAGCAAGCTCAGGGTCGCTGTCTTTGAATGCGCTATATGCGAGATCAAGTGTAAAGTAATGACCTACCAACTCATCCGTTGAAGTTGAAGCTTTGTAATAAACATTGCTGCTATCCAAGTTGCCTTCCGTTTTTCCGCCGTTCAGATCAGCAAAAACTTGAACAAGTCTGGAAGGAACAGAAACCGTGTCATATGCCTTTAATAATGCTGAATATGGCACATCTTTATGTTTTGCTCCTGGAGATGAATAGCTGACTGTTTTTCCGTTGATATCAGTAGTTGTTCCTGCTTTCTTCTGCAACCAAGCAGTATCGAAGCTCTTACTCTCAGCTGTAGTAGAACCATTGTTCTTACCATCAACCTTGTAGCTTCTAGCGAAGAAGCCGGCAGATGCAGGTTTGTTACCAGCAGCAGTTAACGTATAGTTACCTGTAGTAGAGTCAACATAAACTGGCTTTCCCTCATCTGCACCATTTGTTCTTGCACCCAATACCGTGTAGATGGAAGGGTCGTTTACATTGTCCTTGGAAGGTACTTTAAGCTGCATACCAGAGATATAACCAAGAGTAACGATGGATTCGATAGCCCGAGTAGCAGACGCTTTCGCATCTTGGGTTCTAGCGTCATCATCTCCATACGTTTTCTTCATATAGTTGTATCTCCAGATTTCACCGGAAGCGTACATCGTTGTCCAGAGACCGTCATTGTCTGTATCACCGATAGAGGCACCAGCACCTTTATCTGCGTTCATCACTGCTTTAAGCATATCGCCTGGAGTTTTGAAGTTTACAGAACCAGATTGAAAGCCGAAGCGATCAGCAAAGTTTCTGGAGATTTCTTCTTGAACCAATGATTTGGCCATCAAAGACATAGGCTTACGAACAATGTGAGTCGCATTACCAGTAGAACCTAAGATCCAAAGTCCATTATTGCCGTCGGGCATAATGTTTGTAATCACTTCTTTGGCGTTGATGGATTGACCGTCATCACCTGTTTGTGGAATATATCTTCCACCTTGGAGGTACTGAATTTGGTCAGCTTCATCTAAGTTAGGGTCGTATAACGTTACAGCATCAGATACGATGCCAGTCGTTACAGGATGTGAGTCTGTACCTAATTTCACTTTATCAGTTGACTTAATTAAAGTGTCTTTCGATACTAACCACTGTACACCTTCTCCACCATCAACATAACCAACGTAGTTTTTAGATGGGAAAGTTTTACCCTCAGGAGCGGCAGGGATATTCGTTGTATTCCATGCTGTTGAACTTAGATCAGCAGGAATATTCGAATCGCCTGCATTGTAATAGTAAACGATCTTTTCTAAATGTGTATCTTGGATAGAATCATCAACCGTAACACTAGCCTTAATAGTGGTATTACCTTGAACACCTGTAATAATAGCTGTTCCAGCTGTAACACCTAGCACTTTACCGGCGTAATTCCCTTTGCTGTTACCGATGGTATCCACGTAAGCAACATACGGATCAGAGGTTGTCCACTGGATCGGTTTCGATAAATTAATTCCTGTAGGACTTATGCGAGTGATCTCTGTGCTGTTCAAGTCGATTGATAAATTAATGACTTTGGTAGTGTTTCCTGATTCACCAGTACCGCCTGTACCACCAGTACCAACAGTACCACCTGGATTTCCAGTATCACCCGGGTTACCAGTGTTTCCGCCAGTAGTTGTACTGTCCACAGTTTCACCAGCAACAGTAGCAGTAACGCCAGTTGCAACTGTAACATGAGCCGGCTGCTGTTCTACTGTAACGCCACCTGATTTGATGTTTGCCGTTTCGATACTGCCAGCACCAGTTACGCTTGCAGGTTTGTTTAGTGTAAGCGTGTTAAGAGAAGAATCAGCGTCAACATTGAGCGTTGTTGGATGCTGTACATCCGCCGCTACATTCGTTGTACCGGTAATCGAGGAAGCGACTAGCTTGACCTCTTTTATACCGACAAGGCTGACATCACCAGTTACTTTGGTATGATCAAAAACAACAGGTGTTGTTGATGCATCATCAGTTACATACACATCACCAGTGATTGTAAGATCTTTTACAATAGCGCCAGGGAAAGCGATGGTTACGTTTCCAACAATAGGTGAAGCAAGCTTATCAAGCTCTTCTTGCGATCTAACTAAGTTGCCCATAACGCGGTCCGTCATAACGAACGATTCAGCACGAGTAATGTTAGCTTGAGGATCAAACTCACCATTGCCTCTTCCGGTCAGGAATCCTTTGGAAGCTAGCGCAGAAACAGCGTCTGTTGCCCAACTTGCGATCTCGGAGGAATCAGAGAAGTTTGTGTTCGTTGAACCCGTAACGACTTGGAATCCTCTTGAAATCAGTGTAGCCGCTTCTTGACGAGTAATAGGTGCTTTAGGATTCGCATTGTTGTTCGCGTCGCCGTTTAGCAATCCGGCCGCAGAAGCTTTCTGAAGCTCTTCATAATACCAATCGTCTGGACTCGCGTCAGTAAACGTCTTTGCACCTTCAGTGCTTTGAAGATTGAATACGCGATTCAGAATCGTAATAAACTCCGCACGAGTGATATCTTCGTTTGGATTCAGATGACCATTCGCGTCGCCTTGCAGTAAGCCAGTAGATGACCATTTCTGCAACTCTTTCGCTGCCCAGTGCGTCGAGACATCTTCTTTAGGTGCTCCGTTCGTAGCAACATTCGGAGCAGGACTAGCAGCAAATGCCGTGCTTGATAATAGCATGCTGCCAATAGCGATTGAAGAAATAACTTTAGAAGCTTTTTTTGTTTTTTTCGACATTCTTAAGTAGCTCCTTTTGTTGGGTTCTGGTGTTTCATTCTGAAATTGAAGCGTTTACAATTTTGAAGCTCGTAGTGAAAGGACGCCCCCTTATCTTCATTAAATCTTGGTCCTAAGCTTCATTATGAGTAACTCTTGAGGTCGTTTATAGTTAGTTCATTTCACAAAATCAATCATTAACTGGCGCATTATTTATTGAAATAATTGCAGATTGTCTTTATCAATCATTATTTGTTTTCAACAATCATTTTTGTGTCAATAATATGTACGTTGCTAAGGCATAGCAAAGGGCAGCCGGTTTACCGGCTGCCCTTTGCATTAACCTATATCTAACCATTTTTCATGTCTATTTCACAGGGAAGGTCAGAGTAATGGAGGTCCCCCAGTCTTTCTTGCTGCGAATTGAAATCCCATATTGTTCACCATAAGTAATCTTGAGCCGTTTATGCGTGTTAAGCAGTCCGATATGTCGGCCGCCTTCGATCTCGGAAGTCATCTTAGCAATAACCTCCTGACGCTGCGCGTTCTCCATCCCTACACCGGTATCCGTTAGGGTCAGCCTAACGTGATCGCCTACCAATTCTGCTTTAATCCGGATTGTTATTTTACCGCTCTTCATCCGAACACCGTGATAAATACTGTTCTCAATAATCGGCTGCAAAATCAGCTTCATGACATTACAGTTTGCGACTGCTTCGTCGATTTGCCAGACCACATCGAACTTCTCTTTGTACCGGATATTCTGAATGTCCACATAACGCATGGTGTACTTCATCTCTTCATGCAGCGGCACGAAAGGGACGGAGCTGTCTAACGAATACCTCAGCACGCCGGAGAGGTTCTCAATCATTTCATTCGCTTCGTTGGGCTTTCCTGTATAGCTTGCAACCTTCCAGTAGATGGTTTCCAGCGTATTATATAAGAAATGTGGATTGAGCTGGGAATGAAGCGCAATATACTCCATCACTTGCAGCTTATATTTTCGCTCGGATAGCTGTACGGTCAGGAACTCGTTCTCGACAAATTTTTTCACGATATTCTCGGTAATATAGCCGTAAATATCGTCCTTCGCTCCGGGAACGACCTGTGGCAGCGGCGTGCCGCGTTCAGCTGCATGAAGGATGGAGACGACCGTATGAATCGTCTTGTAGTTCTTCCTAGACAAGGAATAAGCGAGAAAAAGCCCAATTAATGTGGATATAAACAGCAGTAATCCAGTCAGCATTCGCAGCTTGGAAGGAAGGGAATATAGGGCTGCTTTGGGAACGATCGATACGAATTTCCATCCCAATTGAGAAGACGACACCATATCGACCTTATAGGTGCGGCTGTCGAGCTTCATTTCCTCGGAGAGCATGTCTTTATTGGTAAAACCATTTTCCTTGAATATTTGCATGTAATTTAAATCCGAATTTTTGGCAATGGTATGGTTATGTTCATCCATCAGAAGAATGCTCTGACTGTTAATTGCGGGCAGATCATGCAGGAGTGATTCAATATACTCGGCTTTCACATTCATGACGACAACACCGCCGCCGCTTGCTATATTCAGTCTGTGGTAGATCGAGATGACTCGATTCTCGCCTTCCGGGACCCGCCTTTTCACAATGCGGTTCTCCGTCCACACTCGCTCGTCGGAATGATTCTTATACAGCTCGTACCATTCACGGTCATAAAACTTGTCCACCGTATTGAGGCCTGTTACCGAAGATAGGAATCGCTTGTCATCGTTATCGAAATAAATGTAGACGGAGTAGATGAAAGGGTTCGCATAAACGGTTGAATCGACGAAATTGCGGATAACCTTAAGCAGATCGAAGTTGTTGTCTGTGATCCGTCCTGTTTTTAAAATATCCTTCATCGTGACGACAAGTCCTGGATTTGCCGAGAAGTTCGTGCTGAGAGAGTCCATTTCGCGGAACGAAAGCTCAATATAGGATTTGGTCTGAGACAAGAGTGCCTTGTTATTGGTATCAATTTGATCTTGAATATAGAGCTTAATTAGAAAAGTAGAAAGAGATCCCAAGATCAGAAGCGGGATCAGCATCGGAATGAATAAGGTAATGAGATGGCGGAGCATGGAACGATGGACGGTTTTGAGTTTATTAAACATGGTTGCGGTAATCCCTTGGGCTTTTCCCGAAGACTCGTTTAAAGGAGCGGGTGAAATTATGCGGATTCGTATAGCCCAGCATTTCACTGATCTCATAGGTTTTATATATGGGGTTCGCCAGCAGCTCGGCAGCCTTCTGCATCTTGACTTGAATTACGTAATCCATGAAGGTTATACCGGTTTGTTGTCGGAACAGTTTGCTCGTATAGGAGTGGTTCAAATGCACATGAGCAGAAGCGCTCTCGAGCGTCACATTTGTATAGTTCGCATCAATAAACTTTTTTATAGCTGAAATATAACGGTTTTCTTGTTTCGAATCGGCTTCTTCAGCTCGCTGTTCGGATTTGCTGCGTTCTTTATCCAATTCGGCCTTTAAGCTCTGAAACACTTCAACCAGCTCTTTATATACAGTTGGTTTCACGAGATAATTTTTAACACTGTACGTCATGGCTTGCTTAGCATACTGAAAATCCATATATCCGCTTAGAAACACCAATTTGATCGCTGAATCATTTTCATGGAGTTCCTTGGCGAGCTCAAGCCCAGACATTAACGGCATCATAATGTCGCTTAGAATGACATCTACCTGCTTTTCTTTCAGTAGTTCCAAGGCCTGAAGTCCGTTCTCCGCTTCACATACAACTTCATAGCCAATCTCATTCCATGGGAAATAATTTTTCAAGCCGGTACGAATTTCTACTTCGTCATCGACAATCATTAAATTGTACATTGCGATGCCCCCTAATGCTTCTACATGCATGTGAAACTTGCTGACAGTATACAACATATCCTGTGTGATAAATAGAAACAAATGTCGGAAATAACTCAGACTGAATGAATGATGACAACTAAGGATAGATATACCAATACAATGATAGGAATTGCCAACCTTACTTAGTGGTAAGACGCTTCAAGTTGTACTAATATGAATGCATGCATATCAAATAAGGTGAAGTGAAACAAAGATGAATAAGTTATGGACGATCCCGTTCGCAATCACGTTGCTTGCGGGCAGTATAGCCGGATGCTCAGGTATGAATGATGCTGCCAACACAGAGAATCATACAGCTAATGAGAATGCTGGAGAAGTTAAACCGAACGTAAATTCAGAACAAGTAACACTTCGTTTCTCATGGTGGGGTGGCGCTGATCGTCATGAGGCTACGCTTGACGTAATCGATCTTTATATGAAGAAACATCCGAATGTCACGATTGAAGGCGAATACAGCGGTTATACGGGCTACTACCAGAAGCTGCTCACGCAGCTATCATCGAATATAGCGCCGGATATTATCCAGATCGACCAGCCCTGGATTGCCGAATTGACCAGCCATTCCGATGTATTTGTAGATTTGCACGGCAGGGTGGATCTTTCAGGCTTCGATCAGACATTCCTTGATGATTTCTCTGTCGTTAATGGTAAATTGCAAGCGTTGCCAACGGGATTGAATGGCGATATCACCATCTATAACAAGGATGCGATGAGTAAAGCCGGCATCCAAGTCGATGAGAAGCTCGATTGGGACAAGCTGATCGCTTATGGAGAGAAGCTGAAGTTGGCTAAACCATCGGCTTACCTTTTGAACTCAGGCTTATATAACCTCTCCGATATCTTAAGAAAATATATGGTCCAGCATACGGGCCAGCGATGGATTATGCAGGATTACACGCTTGGCTTTACGAAGAAGGATGCAGTCGATGCGTTTAACTTTCTGCTCAGAATGGAAAAAAGCCACGTGCTTCAACCGTTTGAAGATATTTTGCCATACGATGAGGAGCCATCGCATAATCCAAAGTGGGCAAATGGTCAGCTAATGGCTTATCTTGACCAAGTGAGCGAACTGGAGAATTACCAAAGTCAGACGAAAAATGCTCTTGATGTGGTTCAATCTCCAATTCTTGCCGGTACAACAGACACAGGCGTTGTTATGCGTCCTTCGCAGCTGATTGCAGTCAATGCAGCTTCAAGGCAGCAGGAGACGGCACTGGATTTCTTGAACTTCTTCTATCATGATCCGGAAGCGATTAAGCTGCTTGGTACAGTGCGCGGCGTGCCTGCAACTGCTGATGCCAGAACGCTGCTAGTGAAGGAGAAATTGATGAATCCGCTTGTTGCCAAAGGTATCGAGATCACGAAAGCGACGAAGGGTTCGAAGGAGAATTACGTCGAAACGAGCTATGAAGTTTATAACATCACGACGCACATTATAAAGAAGGTCGGCTTCAAGAAAGAAACACCTGAACAAGCAGCCGATGAGCTGATGCAGCGACTTACGGAGCAGCTTGCTGAGATTAAAAAAGCTGATTAATTATAATGAATGCGAGGGATGAATAAATGAATAATAAGAAGAAGTATGTAATCGTTGGTGCCGGAGGCAGGGCAGAGTTCTTCTACGAGGCAATTGCAACAACTTACAAGCATACGTCAGAGCTGCTCGCCTTCTGTGATATGAATCAGACACGAATGAATTATGCGAATAAGCGGCTGACGGAGAGCTATGGCGGGGCGGCGGTTCGGACTTACAAACCGGACCAGTTTGACCAGATGATCGAAGCTGAGAAGCCTGATGTTGTCATTGTGACAAGCATCGACCGTACGCATCATCAGTATATTATTCGTGCGATGGAGCTTGGCTGCGATGTCATTACTGAGAAGCCGATGACGGTGGATGAGAACAAGTGCCAGGATATTCTGGATGCTGTTGAACGTACAGGCCGCCGCATGCGGGTCGCATTCAACTACCGTTATGCACCGCATCATACGAAGGCGCGCGAGCTCATCGAGGACGGCGTCATCGGCGATATCTTTTCGGTTCATTTTGAATGGATGCTCGATACAAGGCATGGTGCGGATTACTTCCGCAGATGGCATCGCGACAAACGCAACAGCGGAGGGCTGCTTGTACATAAATCGACCCATCACTTTGATCTTGTGAATTTCTGGATTGGCGCGCAGCCAGAAACCGTGTTTGCTTTCGGTAATTTGTCATTTTATGGACGAGAGAATGCGGAGAAGCGGGGAGTGACCAGCTTCTATGAGCGGGGCACTGGCAATCCGATTGCGAAGGAAGATCCGTTCGGATTGCAGCTTGATGAGAATCAGCATCTGAAGGAAATGTACTTAGATGCCGAGCATGAGGATGGATACAGACGGGATCAGAGCGTATTCGGAGACGGCATCAGCATCGAGGATACGATGGGGGTTATGGTTCGTTACAACAACAAAGCGATTCTAACTTACTCCCTGAATGCTTACTTGCCTTATGAAGGCTATCGCATCGCGTTTAACGGCAGCAAAGGGCGAATTGAAATGGAGATATTGGAGCGGGCATACATAAATTCTGGCGGCAGTAAGGAAGATGAAGGCGCATTAGAAACCCAGTCCATTATCGTTCATCCGATGTTTAAGCGGCCTTACGAGGTAGAAGTGGAGGACGGAGACGGCGGACATGGCGGTGGTGATCCTATTCTTCTTCGTGACCTGTTCGGTGAACCAGAAGAAGATCGCTTCAAACGGGCAGCCAATCACATTGACGGCGCCCGGTCTATTCTAACAGGCATCGCGGCGAATCAATCGATTCGCACTGGGCTGCCGGTTCATGTGAAGAGCTTGGTGAATTTCAAGTAAGTTCTCATTTCTCATTTTACAATTTTGCTGAAGATGCTGTATGACTTCCATTGGAGTCATGCGGCATTTTTATTTTCAACAAACACAACTTATATCAAAAAAACGATAATCATTTCTTTTATAATACATGTAGGAGGAGGTGCTTATGAACAATACGATGCAGGAGATGGTTGATTGGATTGAGGATCATCTCTTTGAAGATTTCTCATTAGAAAATTTAGGTAACGAATTGGGGTATTCTCCGTATTACTGTTCTTTCAAATTTCATCAACTGACCGGAATCACCATAAAAAGATATATGTCACTTAGAAAAGTATATCTTGCTTCCATCGAACTGAAAGATACAAATCAAAAAACGATTGATATAGCATTTAAATATGGATTTTTATCTCAAGAAGCTTTTTCCAGAGCATTTAAAGGGACATTTGGTATCAGTCCTAGCGTCTTTAGAAAAACCCCACAACCATTGCAGACTTATGTGAAATTTATTATCAATAGTAGAAAGGACGGTTTCTCGATGGACATATCTCAGAAATTAAAGATTGGAGCTTTGCAAAATATCCTCCATGATCAATTTGATCAAGATATATTGAATATCTTAAATGGACAAATGATGTATGAACAATTTTATAATCATCAGCTTATGGAGAAAAGTGATTATGTCCCCTTTAATGAAGCGATGTGTTCAAATGATACTACTTGTTCGATCTTCAGCGATGAATTTATTAAAATGAGAGCTTCCGGACATCAGGTGTCTGTACAAGATTATGAGCGGATTACCGTGACTCCTTTAAAACCTCTGTTTGAAAACAAATACAAATGCATGGTTCTATGGTTTGGTGATGACATGTTCTGTCAAATGAATTTGCTGACCGTACTGGCCTATCTAGAACAAGAGGGATATGAAGGAAAAGTGTATTTCCATATGGTTAAGGAAATGACTTATGAAGTGGAAGAAACGGACATCCTGCTAGAAGGCTATAAAGAAATCTATCAACAGGTTTTGATTCATCATCATTTGCCTGAAGCGAATTTAATGCCTGTGATGTACCAGGGAATCCGTTTGTATTTAGAATATTTAAAGGAAGATAATGAAATCACAGCATTTATCAAGAAGCATTTAGGTATGCCTCAGGATGAATTATTGCAACAATTATTTAGTCTATTTCCTCACTACGGACTAGGAGATACGCAATACATAAAAATGATTCAAGCCATAGAAGAACGGGGGATGTGAAAAGCATCCCGAATGTATCCACACTTGGACTCGGAGGGCACTCGCTCGGGAACGTTATGCGTGCTTTAGGCAGACGTAAAGAAGCAGAAATTATGGCGTGGACGATAGCTCCGGCGCTGATTAAAGCGGTTTCAACGTTCAGGTCGCCTATGACGGACTGCAGATTAACGAAGTCTGAGCTTACGCCAGGCAAGCAAAAAAGCACCCGAAACGAGGTGCTTTTTTTTATTTCAGGAATAGCATTTTTCAGAGGAGAACGCCTCCGGTAAGGCTTCAATGATCGTCAGCCATTTCTTGTACTGATTCAAATCAAACGGAACAAGTCCCGAAATATAGTGATTGGCGCATTCGATTGAATTGTATTTCCACTTCAATAGATAGAGTCTCTTTTTTCCTTCCATCGTCCTGATAGACCCTACTTCCACATTTTCGTTCGCTTTCATCATCACTTGACCTTGGAGCAGAATCTCCCCTGTATCTCCATCCTCGACATGATACGAGACGAGCCCGGTTTCAAGACTATCATTGCCAAGGATAACTCTATGATGCCAGTTTTCGATTTCAGACATCATCAAACATACAGGAGCCTGTACTCTCCTAAGATAATGATAAGCGAGCTTTTTGTTGAAGTAGTAATCGACTACGGCATCGGAAAATTGAGGCCAGCAATCTAAGGCATTCCACCAAATTACTCCGGTCCGGCGCCACTTGCGAAGACGTACCATCTCCACGAAAAACTTTTTAGCCTCGGCCTGGGAAATCTGTGATGCTAATGCAAATTCCTCAAGTGTGCCAGGTACATGCCCGAATAAAATTTCAACTTGATTGGCCATCAGCTCGTTGCGATTATAGTAGCGTTTCTCGAAGGGGATATACTCGGTATTGTGAGTATCCCATTCATCGTTGTTTTGGTAAGGCCACAACTGATCAGGCGAAATGAACTTCTTAATTGACGATGCAGCAGGGCAACCATGATAACCGATTTCACTAATAAAATGTGCGGTAGTATGTTTGTAGAAGTCCCCCTTGAAATAATCCCGAGGTCCCCAGTTATGCTGCTCAGGAACATTCAAATCACCTATGATGTGATCCGGAATATAAGGTGACGAATGCAGATAGTTCCTGAATGGGTCATGGCTTCCCACTACATTCGGAAGCACGTCTCTCGATATTCGGTTATAACGCGAATGGGGAAGGACGTAACCCTTATGATAGTACAGCTGGTCGATCTCATTATCTCCTGCCCAAAGGAGAATCGAGGGATGATTACGCATTTTTTTGACGATGCTTACAGCTTCCTTGCGGATCATATCGGCAAACTCTTCGTTCTGGGGATAAATCGCGCAAGCCATCGCAAAGTCCTGCCAAACCATCATCCCTCTTCGATCACATAATTCGAAAAATTCATGGTCCTCATAAACGTTGCCGCCCCAGCATCGAACGATGTTACAGCCCAAATCCGTGAGCAAATCATGTGCTTGCTGCAATCGCTCTTTGTCCCGGCTGTGCAGAGCATCGAGCGGCACCCAGTTCGTACCTTTGGCGAATATCGGAATGCCGTTAGCTATGATTTGGAATTCCCCGGCATCGCCAGGCTCGAATGCGGTCTTCAATTCGAGGACTCTAATGCCGATATTCTCTGTTCTGCTATCTATCGGCTGTCCCTTATAAAGCAAAACAAACGTGACCTCATATAAGTTTGCATCCCCGTATCCCTTGGGCCACCACAGCTTCGGGTTCGGTACATCGAAAGAAAATCCGTCCGATACGAATTTCGTATTCGCCTCGTGTTCAAAGCTATGCTCTCCGCTTACCCCTTTGATTCTGATCGAAAAATCGTTGAGATAAGTTTTGTCGGTCGTAAATCGATAGCGAACAGCCATTTGAGCGCTGTTTCCGTGTAACTGTTGCGTTGCGTAATACACATCTGTCAGACGCGTCTTCTCCTGGGCTATTATTTCGATATCTCTCCAGATCCCTGCAGAGAGCAAGCGGGGAGCAATGTCCCAGCCGAAGGAATGCGCCGGCTTACGAAGCCACACCAATTCGTCGTGACGCTCGGACATACATAGGTTCACGGGAAATTCTTTGTCTCTGATCTTGTTCATGGCTGATTCGATCCGGATGGCAATGTGGTTGGTTTCACCGAAGCGAACATAGCGTGTGATATCGCACTCATGCTCGATCATCATGTTATCTGTCGTTCCCGCTAACGCGTCATTGACCCATATCGTTCCGAATGTATCCAGTCCGTGCAGTTTGATCACAATATCTTTTCCTTGGAAATCGTCTTGAAGCTGAAACTCTCTTTCGAACCACCATTGAAAATATTCATACTTGCTAAATTGATATAGATTAAGCCCTATGTACGGATCGTCCTCGACTCCGGCTCTAACCAAATCGAGTTCCACATTTCCCGGAACAGATGCCTCAATGGCGGGCCAATTACGTGCTTTAACATCTGCTAGTACCGCAGGCATCTCACCTTCTTCCAAGCCATAGTACAATTTCCACTTTCCGTTTAAGGTCATGCTTTGGTTCATAACGATCCTCCTTGGGTCTAAAAGCTCTCAACGACTAACCAGAATGTTGTGAGACGCAACAGTCTATTTTTCATAATCCTCGACAGTATAACGAGCATCGCGTTCAGCTGAAAATATGCTGATTTCCAAGCACAATCCTCGTCAATATGGCAGCGTATTCGCAATATCGCTTCGCACCTGTCGGAAATACATCCCAAGTTTGCAGTGGCTGGTATCGCTCGAACCAGTAGCCGCCGAAACGAGCTCCCATCGCGCAGACAAGCTCAACTGATTTCACCAGCCGAGCGGTATCGTTCATGCGTATGCACGCCATTGCCTCCAGATACCAAACTCGGCCCATTGCGGCAACGTCATGAAGCTCTCCCATGCTTAAGCTTTGAAACGGCATACGCTCTGCAATTTCCCAATCCCGAAAAAGGTACGCGACTGAAATGACCTGAGTTGGAAAATCCCCGCGCCAGAACCGGTGCTCGCGTGTCATAACATTCCAGACCAACGCCGACTGCTCCTCGTCAGCGATACCAAAGGCGACCGCTGCCCAATTGACATCGGTTAGGCCGTGGAAATCAACGATCCCATGCTCGGGGTGGATATATTCTGCGTAATGGTCTTCCTGCCAGAAGAACTCCTGGAAATGTGTTTGTAATTCGTTCGCATTCGAGAGCCAGAGGGCTGCAGTCTCCTCGTCTCCTAGCTTCTGATGCAACCCGGCCAAGCGGTGGAATGCATGGATGGCGTAGCATTGCGTGACGCCGTCCCATTTATGGCGAGAATACATTTCCATGTAAAAGCCTGCTCCATCTATAAGTCCGTTCTCGCATTTGCAAGAAAGCACATACCGTCCGGCTTGCTCGAGCGAGCCGATTTTCTCACGCAGCCAGTTCACGTCATTGGTGAAGGACATGATGTCCTCCCCCGTCAGCAAATATGATATCGGCCCCAGTACACCTAGCGGATTGTTCGGTACCCAATGCTCGAAGAGTCCAATCCACTGCTGAGCCGACATGTTTGAGTGGGGAGGTTGACCTTCCCTTTGAATGGGGGCATACGTAAACATATCCTCAGGGTATCGGATATTCTTAATAGCCCCTTCCGCTACGGGAGGTTTATCAATGGGGAAGACGGCAAATGGAATATGGCCGTCTTCCCTTTGAGACGCATGGGCGAAATCAAAATAATCCAATACTGCGCGTATCTTGCCCATTAGAAGATAAGCGCCGGAAATCTCCCAAGCATCCAGACCAGGAAACACCCACGTTTGGCCGAAATGCTCGCCGTCCGCTTCAACCATAAAGTGTCCGGGGAAGAGCTTTTCTGAAAGGGCGGGAGTTAGCGTTTTTTGAATGGCGTCGTTGACGCCTCTGCGAATATCTTTATCTCGTATCCAACTCAAATTGTCCATGACGGCCCTCCATGTTGTTGATTGGCCTGCTGCTAGAACTGACATAATTGTGTAAGTATATCTGCGTGGGGGGAGGTTTGAAGAGATTGAATGTGGTATTATGAACCATTTTAGTTTAATGGATGAGCTTGTACAAGAAGAAAAATATATAAAAAAACATTTGACCGTTGTTTTATATTGCATTAGAATTTAAAACAACACATAATGCAACATTGTTGCTTGAAATTGATAAAAATGCCACATTCGCATCCCGAGTGAGAAGGAGTCATCCGATATGGAACCACATTTGGTCAAGGATGTAGTCGTAATAGGAGGCGGAGTAGTCGGGAGTGCAATTTTACATGCTCTTTCGTTCTACCAGCTCGATCTTCTGCTTATTGAAAAGCAGCCTGATATTTGCGAGGGAACAAGTAAAGCGAACAGTGGAATCATCCACACCGGATTCGATGCAAAACCAGGGACGATTGAAGCCGATTGTCTCAGGCGCTCGCAGGAGCTATGGCCGGATTTAATCGCAAACTTACGAATACCCTTCTTGCCTTGCGGTGCTGTGATGGTGGCGAGAAATGAAGAAGAGAAAGAAGTCATTGTCCAAAAGTACATACCAAATGCGGCGGCTAATGGAGTAGAGGTTCAGTGGCTGGGCAAAGAAGAACTGCTGGAAGCAAATCCGGGACTGACTGGGGAAGCAATTGGCGGATTGCTTGTTATGAACGAGGGGATATGCGATCCGTTTTGGACGACTCGTGCTTTTGCCGAAAGGGCAGTTCTCAATGGGGCGGAGCTGACATTAAGCAACGGTGTAGTAAGCATTGAGATGCGAGATTCGACACAATCGCTTGATGTGTCTCGGTTCCGAGTTCACTTGGAGGATGGTAGCTTCATAGATGCAAGCTATATTGTCAATGCAGCTGGACTTTGGTCCGATGAGATTGCGCGAATGATTGGCGATGACAGCTTCACGATCACTCCGCGAAAAGGCCAGTTCATCTTGACGGAAGACCCCTTGCCGATCTCACAAATTGTACTGCCTGTGCCAAATGCTAAATCCAAGGGGATTTTGGTCGCTCCCGTTGTATTTGGAGGGTTCCTGCTGGGACCGACCGCTGAAGATCAAGAGGATAAGTGGGATCGCTCGACAAGCAATGAAGGGCTCGAAAGTGTGCTGGCCGGCTGCGAGAAGCTGCTGCCGGATTCCAGATCCTATAGTAGTATTCGGCAGTTCGCTGGAGTACGGGCTGCATGCAGCGAAGGAGACTTCGTCATTCGTCCATCCAGCAAGAGCAAGGCGATGATTCACGCAGCGGGCATCCGTTCAACAGGCATTTCCTCATCTCCTGGAATTGCCCAGCTTGTTCTGGAACAGCTCAGCCTGTCGGGGTTATCCCTGCAACCAAACTCGGAAGCCGGGCAAGAATTACCGGACCTGTTTGTGGAAGATAATGAGAGTGGATCGGGCGAGATCGTATGCTACTGCCGATCAGTGACACGCGGCGAAATTGCCAATGCGCTCCATAGACCAGTCGAAGCTCTGACAATAGATGGCATTAAACGCCGAACTGGCGCAATGCTCGGAGAATGCCAGGGAAATTGCTGCATACCGAAGATTATGGATATGTTCGTTGAGCATAAGAACGATCAGCACCCATGGCAGCCTCTAAAGGGGATTAGGCGTTCTTATGTCGCGTTGAAGGAGGGAAACTAAGTGGATGAGTGGCAGCTGTTGATTATCGGCGCGGGTATATCTGGTCTTACGGCTGCAATCGAAGCTCATAATAAAGGCTATGAGCAGGTATTGCTTATCGACTATCAGAAGGAAATTGGAGGCTTTACCCGTTTTTATATGGATTCATCAGACTTCGAGAAGGAGCGCAAACTGCTGGACCGCGCTCGTAACCTACCTTATCCGATTTGGACCCAGTCTACCGCAATTGGGTTGTTCGCGAATAACAAGGACAAAAGCAACAAAGTCATTGTGCAGACTCCCAATCAGAATCTCACTCTGAAAGCACGCAAAGTACTAATTGCTTCAGGGGCGCTTGAGAAGCCGCGCGAAGCCCACCGAATTGCCGGTGATCGTCCGGCAGGCGTCATGACACCGATAATGGCTGCCCAACTGTTGGAACGTGGTTTTAAGCCAGGGGAACGCATCATTCAGTTCAATTCTGGGCGGATCGCAATGAGTCTCGCACAGATGCTTCGTTCGCGCAATTGTCAGCTTACAATGTTGGATGAGCAGCAGTACGACGTAATCCATATTAAAGGTTCGTCGCGCGTCGAGGGAATAGTCGTTCGCAACCGAGTGACCGGGACTGAAGAGTTTCTTCATTGCGATACGCTAATCTATAACGAAGGCCGGCTGCCGGGTACCTTTTTCCTTAAAGGTGGCGTTATCGAACGGGATTCGGCAATGGCCGTGAAGATTGATCAATACGGCCGGACGAACATAACAGGTGTATTCGCAGCCGGCAGTTGCACAACAGTTGGGGATGACAATCATTTGAACTCCATAGAACTTGCCCAACAGGTGATGGAAAAGCTGCTAATTTGATATAGAAGGGATTGCCCGCGATGATCTTTCATGGTTCATTTCGTGTACCGTCGGATAGAAGTCATGTGTTTGCCGTCTTTATGGATGCAGAGAAATTGGCTGGATGTGTATCTGGAGTCAAAAATATAAAAGTCCTCTCACCAACCCAATATGAAGCGGAGATGGAAGTTAAAATTCAGTTTATGACGCTTGCTTTCAAAGCTGTTGGCGAATTGCAAGAGTCAGTAGAGAACGAATCCATTCAAGTAGAGATGAGCGGTAAGCCCGTGGCGTTGGCTGGGGTGTTCCGGAATCGCCTCAATGTACACTTCGATTCTCCGGTACCCGATGAAACGATCGTCACTTATGAGATGGATGTTCAAATGACCGGAAGGCTCGCATCACTCGGTGAAATATTGATACGCAAAACAGTGGAGAAGTCGGCAATTGAATTCGCCGATAACGTAAAGAAAATATTCAATTAGACCGAAATCGATCAGTCCGAAAGGTATGGTGCGCATCGTGTTCCAGAATGTAAGGCAAGAGCAGATTGTACAAAGACTTAAGAACAATCAGACAGTGAAAATCGCGGAGATTGCTTCTCACTATGGAGTAACGCGGGAGACCATTCGACGGGATTTGTATGAGCTGGAGAAACAAGGATTGATTACAAAAGTACATGGGGGGGCCATGCTCAATAAAGCGAACGAAGAGCCGGTGTATTCCAAGAGAGCCATCTGGAATGTCCAAGAGAAGCAAGCCATTGCGCGCAAAGCGGCTAGCTTTGTCGAGGATGGCGATGCCATTTACATCGATCTTGGCACGACCACACTGCTTTTCGCCGAAGAGCTCATGCAGAAACGCAATATTACGGTGATCACGTCCGCTTTACTCGTAGCATTGGAAATGTCCAAACATCCCAGTGCTAAGGTTATTCTTTGCGGAGGCGAATTACGACCAGGAGAGCTGTCATTATCCGGGCCTATTGCTCGCAAAACAATTGAAGATTTCTTCGTAGACAAGGCTTTCATTGGTGTTGGCGGCATTTCCAAGGAAAATGGATTTACCGACTTCCACATCGGGGAAGCGGAAATTAGGAGCCTCGTTCTTCAGAGAGCGGGAATGAAGATTACACTTGCCGATCATTCCAAATTTAGTGTGGTTGCATTCACAAAAGTTGCGTCGATAAAAGATATGGATTTGGTCATTACGGATTCGAAAGCGCCGGAAGCGCTGATTGGTCAACTACGCGAAAGTGGTGTGGAGGTAGTCATTGCGGATGGAGGCGTCATAGACTCATGACCCAGAAGCTGCTGTTAGCCATAGATCAAGGGACAACAGGGACCAAGGTGCTGCTTCTTAATGCGGAAGGTCGTATCATCTCGCAGAGCTATCAGCGCCATACACAATACTACCCGTTGCCCGGATGGGCTCAGCATGATTCAAAAGAGATATGGAGTCGGTTACAGCAATGTGTAAGTGAGGCTTTAAAGTCAGTCTCGGCACATGCCGGTCAGATTGAAGCGGTAGGGTTGTCAAACCAAGGTGAGACATCGCTGTTTTGGGATAATCAGACTGGGGAACCAATTAGTCCCGCGATCTTGTGGTCGTGCAAGCGTTCGTTAGCAATCGCGGAGCGATGGTCGAGGGACGGCCGATGGCCGGAGCTAGTTGGAGAACGAACAGGACTGAACATTGACCCGTATTTTAGCGCTACGAAAATCCGTTGGATGATGGATGAAATACCGGAAGTACGTGAAGCGATCCGTCAGGGGAGGGCGCGCTGCAGCACATTGGATTCATGGCTGATCAATCAGATGACCGGAAACAAAGGTTGTTATGTGACAGACAGCTCGACAGCGGCAAGGACATTATTATTCGATATTCAGAAGAAACAATGGGATCCGGATATTACCGGCTACCTCGAGATTGATATAGAGTGGCTGCCGGAAGTATTGCCTTCCGTCCATTCCTATGGCGTCACCGATCCGGTTAACTTCTGCGGCATTCAAGCGCCCGTTCTAGTCAGCATGGTAGATCAACCGGCATCTCTCTATGGACATCGCTGTCTGGAGCCCGGAATGACGAAGTGCACCTATGGAACGGGCTGTTTTGTCTATATGAATACAGGCAGCGTTATAACGCCAACGAATCGAACGAAAGGTTTATTATCGACAATTGCTTGGGAGAAGAACGATAACGAGGTCACCTATGCATTAGATGGAGGCGTGCTATCTGCTGGCTCCGCACTGGATTGGGCTCGGGATGAGCTCGGATTATACGGGGATTTAGGTGAACTGAACAGCTGGTCGGATCGATGGTATAACGCGTTATCGGAGCGGAATACCGCTACATTGAATCACGAGGTCATGTTTATCCCGGCACTTAGCGGCTTGGCGGCTCCTCATTGGAATCCCGCGGCTGCAGGCATGTTTCTTGGATTAACGCTCCATTCTGACAAAGAAACACTGACGCGCGCGATACTGGAAGGAATTGCTCATTCGGTTACCGATGTTATGGATGTGATGAAAGATGCGTCCGGCCGGCAGATCTCCGTTCTCTGCACGGATGGGGGACTCTCTCAAAGCGATTACTTAATGCAGTTTCAGGCTGACATTAGCGGTATTCCGGTAGAACGGAAAGAACTAAGCGATACGACGGCGCTGGGCATAGCTTACCTGCTTGGCGAGGCTTGTGGTTGGTGGACATATGAAGAGATAACGAGCAGCTCGGTCTTAAAGAACGTGTTTGAACCACGTTGGTCTTCCGATTATCGTGGGGAAATCCGCTATCGCTGGCAGCAGGCGATGCAATTCTTGGTAAGCTTCAAGAGCAAAACGATTTGAAGAAGTGAAACAAGGAGAGGAAGATCCCTTATGGCACTGAAGAAGAGTCTGTTCTTTAGGCAAGACGGCACGTTTAAAATCGTTCAATTTACCGATCTTCATTGGTCTAGCGGCGGATTGCTGGATTTGCGTACTCAATCCTTGATGCAAGAAGTTTTGCGCGAAGAGAAGCCAGATCTCGTCGTCTTCACGGGCGATATTGTTTATGCCAATTACAGCGATGATCCAAAACGCTCGTTTCTTGAAGCTGTCTCCTGTGTCGAAGCGTCCGGTATTCCTTGGGCAGCTGTTTTCGGTAATCATGATACAGAGAGAATTGTTACCCGTGAGGAGCTTATGGAGCTTCAGCTAGGTTGTGCGAATTGCCTCTCCGAACCGGGACCGGAAGACATCTTCGGGTTTGGGAATTTCATTCTTCCCGTTAATGGAGCCGATGGCCAAGCTGCTTTCGCCTTATATTTCCTTGACTCCGGAAGCAATGCGCCTGCTTCGGTGGGGGGCTATGATTGGATTCGTCCAAGTCAAATTAACTGGTATATAGAGCAATCCAAGAAGCTATCCGCAGAATACGGCGGACCGATGCCATCCTTGGCATTCTTCCATATTCCTATCCCTGAATACAAGCAGGTCTGGGATAACGAGATTTGCTACGGTGTCAAATATGAGGATTTCATCCCTCCGATCATCAACTCTGGGTTTGGCGCAGCGATGGTGGAACAGCAGGATATGCTAGGAACATTCGCCGGACACGATCATATCAATGATTTTTACGGTGACTGGTACGGCGTCCGCCTTTGTTACGGCAGGGGGTCAGGATACAATGCTTACGGCATGGCGGGATTTGCAAGAGGGGCTAGGATCATCCAGCTCCGCGAGGGAGCTCGCGACTTCGAGACCTGGATCCGTCTGGAAGGAAATAAGGTGGAGCTTGAGCAGCCGATTCACGTCCCGTCACAGAATCAGCCTGAACTGATGGATGCTTTCTCATTAGGCGATTCCTCCGAGTGGTGGCTCACCGATTATACATGTTGAGCTTTTAATGCGGTTGGGGATTGCAGTCTTGTTAGGCGGATTAATCGGGATTGAGCGGGAATGGAATAATCACGCTGCTGGATTCCGCACCCATATCCTCGTTTGTCTCGGATCGACGACCATTATGCTTCTATCTATGTATGGTTTTTCAGACTTTGTAGGCGAGCCGCATGTAAGTATGGACCCGGCCAGATTAGCGGCACAGGTTATTAGCGGGATAGGCTTTCTTGGTGCCGGCGCCATCATGAGAAACGGATCTATGATAAGCGGTCTGACCACCGCCGCATCGGTGTGGGTAGTCGCAGCGATTGGTTTATGTGTCGGCGCTGGTTATTTGTATGCTGCCATTTTCTCAACGCTCATTGTTCTGATCAGCCTGCTGTTGTTTAACAAATTAGAACGGTATATTATGAGACGCCGCAGAAACGTTGAAGTTAACATCAACGCATTGGATTACCCCGGCGTGCTCGGCTTGATTTCTTCGAAGCTAGGCGAATACAAGATTCAAATTAGCAATATCAGAATGAAATTGGATCATGAAGGCACTGATAATCGTAAAGAGACCGTGCAGCTATGCTTTAGCCTGAAAACCCCAGGTCACGATCAGCTTATGATGGCATTGAATCAAATCGTTTCTTTTGAATTTGTATTGGATATGGATACCGTTGGGATGCTTCCAGTATCTCAACCATCTGCATCTTTTGAAATGAGTTCCCAGGTTAAAGCATGATGGATGAAGGGGCTTTTAATAGCACCTGCCGTAAGGTATCCTTTAAAAAAGACCGATTAGAAGTTAAACTCCCAGGAGGAACCGTATCTTGAATATGATATTTTTAGGTACTGGCGCTGCCGAAGGACTTCCATGTTACTATTGCCGCTGTGATTACTGCAACGAAGTAAGGAAGCGAAGGGGCAAGGACATTCGCACAAGATCGTCCTTCCGCATTGACGGGAAGCATCAGATTGACTTTAGTCCGGATATTTTTTCTCAGATGAATACGCTGGGTCTGGATGTGTTTGATCTGGAGCATCTACTGATTACGCATACGCACGAGGACCATTTCGATCTTGCCGAAATTATTGCCAAGGAATGCGCGGTTGATCCACACCCGAGGCCGCTGAACATCTATTTAAGCAAGCCTGCGCTCTCATGGGCTGAACGGTTAATGGATGGCTATTCAACACATCTATCCAAGGAACAAAGATCGGAACTAAAGAGCAGATACGTCTTGGTACCGCTTGAATACTACGAAACGTATTCGATTGGGGAGCTGCTCGTAACACCTGTCAAAGGAAGCCATCGTGCATTCGGTGAAGGTGAGCTGGCCAATAATTATTTGATTGTTTTGCAGAGTGGGAAGAGGATATTGTATGCAAGCGATACCGGCTGGTACAGTGAGGAAACTTGGGGCTATCTAGAGGGCAAGAAGCTCGACATGCTCATCATGGAGTGTACGTTTGGCGGCAGACAAGACCGCGGGATGCACGTGGAAGGCCATCTCGACATTCCGAATTTTCTCCTTATGCTGGAACGTATGCAGGCCATCGGGCTTATTGATGCACAAACTCCCATTTATGCGACGCATATTAATCACAAGCACGATCTGCTGCATGATGACATGCAATTGGTATTCGATCAGAGCGGCTTCAACGTTCAGGTCGCGTATGACGGTTTGGAAATATAATTAATAGGCGATCGTTTCCCTGCACGCAGCAGGGAGCGATCGTTTTTTTTATTGCATAAATTATCCATTCCAAATGCACAATAATTGCAGCGCAGACTATTTTTCGAGGAGGTGATACGCTAGTGGGATTCTTTCGCAGCATGCTAAGAGGTAAGCGCCGGCAGCATAAGCCGTCATCACCGTCGCCTGCCCGTACGCAAGATACGCATGGGGCCCAGCCGCTCAGCGCGGATATGGAAAGCAATATTACGGAACTGCAGGCATGCCTCAGCCAGTCGCCTGATTTAGTTACGCGTCGTTTTCCGATCAGAGCAACCGGTGAACGGGCCGCGCTCATCTATCTGGATAGTTTATCGGACAAGGTAGCCGTCAATCATGATGTGCTCCGGCCTCTTATGCATGAAACGGCGGCTGACCCTCAAATCGAGAATATCGTCACCGTTGGCCGGATTAAGACTGTAACTGATCTCTATCAAATCGAGAAGGGCGTTCTGCAAGGTGGGAGTGTCTTGTTCGTTGAGAATACGGGCACTGCTTATCTATTAGACACGCATGGATGGCCGCAGAGGGCGATTGAAGATCCGCAATTGGAGGCTTCGCTCAAAGGCGCTCACCAAGGCTTCATTGAAACCAGCAGTCAAAATATCGCGCTTATCAGGCGATATATCCAGAACCGGGAAATGAAAATAATCGAAATTCAAGTCGGCGAACGAGGATTGACCACTGTCAGCATCTTATATCTAGCAGACGTGGCGAATCCCGAAGTGCTGCAGGAATTGGTCGACCGAATTAAGCAAGTCGATATCGACGCCATCCTGTCTACCGGCGAGCTGGAAGAATACATCGAAGATAATCCGTACTCACCGTTTCCTCAATTCACGACAACCGAGCGTCCCGATTCCGTCGCTTCGCAAATTTTGCAGGGCAGGCTGGCAGTGGTCGTGGATAAGTCGCCTGAGGTGCTGATCGGTCCGGCTAATTTTGCAATGTTCTTCCAAAGCATCGATGATTACAGCATCCGGTGGCAGGTTTCATCGTTTATTCGGCTCCTTCGGTTTGGTGCGTTCTTTGTCACCATATTCCTGCCCGCCTTCTATATCGCAGTCATTTCATACAATTTCGAAGTCATCCCTCTTAAGCTGCTGTTGTCAGTAGGTCAATCAAGGCAAGGCGTTCCGTTTCCGCCTATAATAGAGGCTTTGATTATGGAGCTAACGCTCGAAATGCTAAAGGAGGCCGGGATTAGGCTTCCGGCGCCAATCGGGCAGACGGTGGGCATCGTTGGCGCGATCGTTATCGGACAAGCGACTGTGCAGGCGGGAGTTGTCAGCAATATCATGGTTATCGTCGTGTCACTAACAGCGCTGTCCTCTTTTATTATTCCGAATAATGATATGTCTGCGGCGATCCGCTTAATCCGCTTCCCGATGATGCTAGCCGCATTCGTATATGGGATGCTAGGCGTCGGCATAGGCATGCTCGTGGTGCTCGGACATTTAATCGCATTGGAGTCGCTTGGCACCCCTTATTTTGCTCCTTTCAGTCCGCTCCGATTCGCGGATATGAAGGATACGCTCATTCGGCTGCCGATGTGGAAAATGGTGAATCGGCCACTCAGCTCGAGAGCGATTCAGAGGCGCAAGCATGGCAATAATCGAGGTGGAAACGGTTGAAGAAGTACGCATTGAATGATATTACGCTATTTCAATACATCTTTATGATCCATGGCTCGCAAGTGGGGTTCGGCCTGATGTCGCTTCCGACGGATTTAGCTAAGCGTGCCGGAACGGACGGGTGGATTTCCCTCCTGTTTGGATGGGCGCTTGCCGTGCTTGCCAGCTTGGTCATCACTCATGTCATGAAGAAGCATCCCGATCAAACCGTGTATGATCTGATCCCCCGCTACTTCGGCAAAGTGCTCGGCTCCATCATGAATGCGGTAATCATTGCGTACTTCCTGTTCGGTTTTTTAATTGCTTTTATGGCATTGGTCGGTTTTTTCAAAGTCGAGCTGCTCGCGAATACGCCCAACTTCTTGATGGTGCTGCTGTTCTTAGTGCCAACGTACAACCTTGCCCGCAATCAAGTGCGCATACTCGGCAGATACGCGGAAATAAGCTTCTGGGGCTTCTTGTGGCTGCTGCTTGTCTATTTGTATCCATTGAAGAATTCCCACTGGCTGCATATGCTGCCGATGCTTAAAGAGGGTTGGGAACCTGTGCTGCAAGGCGTCGATACGACAGGGCTTTCTTTCCTTGGCTTTGAGATGAGCTTCGTTCTCTATCCCTTCTTGAAGCATAAAGAAAGGGCAGCTTTAGGTATTATCATCGGGAACAGCATTACGCTGCTCCTTTATTTAATCGTCACCATCATTTCCTTTTTATTCTTCTCGCCCGATGATATTATTTCGTATCAATATCCGACGTTGAAAGTGCTGAAAGTAATGGAGTTCCGCTTTCTGGAACGCGTCGAGGTTGTTGTTCTAGTGGCTTACGTCTTCTTGGCGATTAGAGTATGGACCCATTATTTGTTCGCAGCGACATTCGGGCTCAGCAGACTGGCCGGGAGGGAAGACCATGTGCCATTCGTGAAGCTCATCTCCATCGGGATGCTCCTGCTCTTCACGTTCTACAAGCCATCGTTTCAAGCGATGAAGCTGATGTTGGATTGGTTTGGCACATCGGGCTGGATCATCGCTTTTGCTTTTCCGTTCTTCCTGCTCGGTTATACAAGCATTTTCGGCCGTAAGGGGGCGCTCTAGATGAATCGGCTCTACCAAATCGCACTTGTCCTGTTATGTACGCTGCTGCTGCCCGGCTGCTATGATCAGATGAATTTGGAGGACGCCTCGATTTCCCTCATGTTAGGGCTCGACGTGGATGATAACGGCCAGCTATTGGTTTATTTGCAAAGTCCTGTTTTCTCCCGAGAGGCAAAGGAAAAGTCGGAGACGGTAGCTGTAACCGCCGATACGATACGGCTTTCACGCACCAAATTCGATGCGGTACTAACCGGGATTACGACCGGAGGGAAGCTGCAAACGATCTTAATCGGCAAGCGGCTGCTTCAGCAGAAGGACTGGTTTACCTTATTCGATATATTCTATCGCGTTCCGAGGCTGACGGAAACGTCGAGAGCAATCATCGTTGATGGACCTGTAAAGGAGATTTTTGAATTTAAGCCTGCGGATAAGCCGCGTCTCTCTTTGCATATGAGCAAGCTGATCGATACATCGAACCAGACGAATATCACCGTATTAACAAACTTGCAGGAGCTGCGTCGGCAGATGAAAGAGAAGGGCATGACCCCTTCCTTATCGCTCATAAAGAAAGAGAAGGATAATATCTTCGTAACGGGAACAGCGCTCTTAAATAAGAAGGATGCGATGGTGGGTCAGCTTTCTCTTCAGGAAAGTACGCTTCTGTTGATTTTACAAGGTCAAATCCATGGCGTACCTTCAATGGTCATCGTTTTGGGTTCTACGAAGGATGAGGAGGACAGCGACAAAGAAGCTACGATTAAGGACGCTATTGCATTCGATGTGGCCACGTACAAGAGAAAAGTGCGTACCGCGGTAGTGAACGGAAGGTTCCAGTTTGATATTGATTTAAAACTCAACATTGTCATCACTACATTGCAGATGGTGGATCTCAATCTTACTAGGAACAACAAAACCGAAATTGAGAAAATCACCGCAGCTGAGCTTACGAAGCAAATGGAAGCGTTAATCCGTAAATGCCAGACAAAGTCGGTCGATCCGTTCGGATTCGGCCTCTACGCCCGGGCATATCAATATAAAAGTTGGAAGAACATTCAGAATGAATGGGGGACTGCGTTCGCAGATGCAGATGTCCGTATTCATGTGAAAACCAATATTAAAAGCATGGGCGTCACGGAATGATGCAAGACTAGAACAAGAGAGCCCAAATCCACTCTCTCACGCAGGATAAACGCGCTCGCCGCGAAAAAAATGGTGCTGAGAGAACCAATATGCTCTCTCAGCACCAAAATCAACCCATCAAACCGCCGAGAGAACTTATACGTTCTCTCAGAGCGAGTCAAACCCGCTCGCCGCGCAAACATTATTGCTTACGATAAAAATACAGCTTGCTCTGCCTGCATTGCCCAATCTCGACCTGCAGCGATTGCAGCGCTGACCCGCGAATGACTTGGATTTCTTTCGTATCCGCGTCCTCCAACTCGTAATTCTCCTCCGTATCAATGCCTTGCAGCTGGAAGATCGCGGTTACAAAAGGGCTCTCTTGTCTGCGGAAAGCGGCTACAATGCCTTGGCCGAGGTCCGGGCGGTCCATCTGATACGCCAGCCATACCTGTGGAGAGATCGAGCAATCCGTGAGCGGATAGAAATCGCCCGCGAAGAACGCTCTTGCCCGGCTATATTCTTGTAGTCGATCGCGAAGCTCATCGACGGGGAAGTCCGGGACGACTGTTCCATCGGTCTGGAAGTACGGTGATAGGCCAGCGGCGGCTGAGAGAATGCTTCGCGCGTCATAGGGCGCCGAAGATCGCGCTGCTGTTCCGCTGAGCGGAATCCAATACGATAAGCCAAAGCCATGCGTTTGCGCGGCAATCGGGTCGGAAGGAACGCACTGCACATCGCTTCGCCATAGCGGGATGCTGCGCGATGTCGTCTCGATATCGATTCGGCGTCCGCCGCTTGCGCAGTTATCGATGATGAGACCGGGGTGCCTTCGAAGAAGCTCGTCCCAGAACGTGTACAACCCTTGTACATAATGCGCTTCGGCAGCGCCGATGCGATCCGGCGTGTCGATGCTTTCCCAGTAAGGAAGTGGGTTGAAATTGAAGTCTTGGCGGAACAGATCGATGCCGTGTTCTGCGATGATCCCCGAAATCATTCCAATCAGCCATTCCAACGCTTCCGGTTGCCCGAGATTGAGCAGCAGACTCTCGCCCTCTACCTTGTTACCGACATACCACTCCGGATGCTCGAGCGTAATCGGTTTGCCGTAGATGGCGCGCTCCGGCTCCATCCAGAGCAGGAACTTCAGGCCCGATTCGCGAGCCGCGTCGCTCACGACTCTCACGCCATCCGGGTAATACTTGCGGTGATAGTTCCAGTCACCGGCTTGACGATACCATTCTCCGGTAAACTCGTCGGAGGTATCGGCGTTCGAATCGCCATACCAGCCTGCATCGACCCAATAGTAGTTATAAGGCAATTCCAGCTCCTTCACGGCGCGAATCCGGTTCAGATGAACGGCCGTCTCCGTTCCTCCCCACGAGCCGACTGTGATCGGTCCGGTAATCGTTTCGCCTTCTACCTTCGGTGTTTTGTGCTCGATAATAAAGCGGCGCAGCTTGTTCTGTCCGTCCATTCGGTTGCTGCCCGTCCAAGGCACGAGAACGATGCTCGGGGTGCGAATCTCTTCCCCAGGCAGCAGCGAGAGGCGAAGATTCGCTTGGCCGGCGCGAACCGCGAACCGGTTCTGAGTGGGACATGTCAGCTCTGCCGACCATTGCCCTGACCAGCCGACCGCGATGATAAGTCCAAGTTCCTCCTGCTGCAAGTTAAAGAAAGGCAGGACACCATTCGATGAGCGGCCTCCTACTGGCGTGAAGCGGTGGAGCTCGCGGTCCTTCATCTGGATGCGCTGCGGCATGAAGTCATCATATTGATTGCTGGAGCCTTTGGAATAATGAAGAATAGCGTCTTTGGATTGCGGCAGCTCATATTGTAGGTCAATCGCCTTCACATGCTCGAGAATCGGCAGATTCTGCTCGGAGCGATTGCGGAAGGTTACGACCCATTCGCTAATGCCTCCGGAGTAGCTTTTGCATACCAATTTGCATTGCAGCCCCGTCATTTCATCCTCGTACAAACGTTCAATCTGACTGACCCCGTTGTCGCTTGATGCCTTCTCGCTCATCATAAACCGACTTATCATGTTCTCCGACGACTCTCCGCCGTAAACGAATGAGAACGGCAGCTTGCCGCCGCTGAGATAATCGGTGAGCGGACTGCCTAGCTCTAGCTTCACGCCATAACCCCCCATGTATGTAGCTTTCACCACTAGTGTAAACGCAATCATTTGCATAAACAAGATATTTTGTTAACTGTTTTATTATATTGTAAACATTATTATCGCTATGGGCTATGGCGGTAAGTGGCTTAATCGCACTTGTATCGGGCTGCTGCTTACGAATGTGCGCTAAAGACACTTATCTAACAAAGAGTGACTATCGCCGCGCCATAGGCCGGAGCTATAGTGTAATCGCGAGGTAGCATGATTACGAGGTGAAAGGGGAGCAGGCGATGTATTTGACGCGTATGCGGCCAGAGCAAGTTCGGGAAGCGGTGCGAGATAACCTGCCGCTCATTATGGGCTCGGGCGTTGTGGAATATCATGGACCGCATTTGCCAATTGGGACGGATGCAATGATTGCGAGCCATATTTGCACAGAGGTGGAGAAGCGAATCCCATGCGTCGTGGCTCCACCGATTGCGTTCGGCCCGACGATGTCGTGGGCAGCAGGACCGGAGGACGGGGAGATCGACTTCGACCCGGCGCCTTTTGAAGCCTATGCGAAGGAGCTGCTGAAGCGGCTGCGGATGATCGGCTTTAAGCAGATCTATATTGTCCAGCATCACCAAGGTATGGATGGATTGCAGGCGCTGAGCCTGAGGCATGCGGCTGCGGAGCTTACGCGCGAAGAGGCACAAGGCTACGGCCACTCTTGGGGCTGGCGGGATCCGAGCACGCTGCCGAACCCGAATATTTTCGGGGCCATTCAGGTTGCAGGCATTGATACGTATTTGCGCTATCCTTCGGACAATCTGGGACCGATGCCGATCGGCCATGCCGGAAAAGGAGAAACGCAGCTCATTCAGCATATCGATCCCGAGACGGTTCGCATGGAGGCGCTTGATACGATCGAACAATCGCGGTTGCCGGAATGGCTGATGGATGCGAAGGAAGCGGATGCGGATGAGGCGAGGTTCTGGCTCGATCTCTGTGTAGAAGGCTGGATTCGCCATATCACTAGAGCAGGAGGATAAGGATGGAAAGACGCGCACAAACAATTGTAGCTGATTTGCCATTCGGCCAACCGCCGAAGTGGGCGCTCCTGGAGCGTCAGTTGATTGATCTCATGAATGCGGCGATCGACCCGCTACTGGAAAAGTATGTTTATTCGGACGGTACGATCATGTGGCCGACGAAGGAGGATCACGTCGGAGTCGACGCGCTGGATGATGCGTACGAGAGCTTCCACAATTGGCCGCTGTTCTATTTGCTCGGCGGGGCTGACCGGTTTCTGGATCTGTCGCATAAGGAGTTCGACGCGATCACCGAGCAGTTCACGAGATACGATAGCGGACACGGTCATCCGATGGTCGTTAAGGAATATGAGCAAGGCTATGACTGGTTCCATCAAGGCGAAGGCTATCTGTTCTTCTATCTGCTCTGTCTCGCAGATCCTTCGAATGAGAGGAACATGGATAGAGCGAAGCGGTTCGCCGGCTTCTATATGAACGAGGACCCGGATGCGCCGAACTATGACGAGAAGCACAATATTTTGCGGAGCGCGCATACCGGCAGCAAAGGGCCAGGCCATCGGAACTTCTCCGGCGAGCCTTGGCATTACGAGGACTGGAAGAAATGGTATGGCCTCCCGTTCCTTGATGTGCCAGGCGTGGAGACCGTCGATGATTTGAAGGACCATGACAAGGCGGCGCTCATGGGTACGGCGATGAAGGAGCGGCAGGCTTACGGCGATGTTGCGGTCAATTTGGCGGTGACGACGATGCTTGCGAACGCCTATCTGCTGACCGGCGAGGAGAAGTATAAAGCTTGGATTCGCACCTATGTGGACGGCTGGGTAGAGCGGACCGCGCAGAACGGCGGCATTCTGCCTGATAACGTTGGGCTATCCGGCATAGTAGGCGAACATAACGGGGGGAAATGGTACGGCGGCTACTACGGCTGGACGTGGCCTCATGGCTGGGAGACCGTCGGCGATGCGGCAGTTATCGCGGGCCAGAATGCGATGCTGTTGTTCCAGGATGCCAGCTATCTCGATCTGCCTCGCTCGCAAATCGACCATTTGATCAAGCTTGGCGTCCGAGACAATGGAACGCTATACGTGCCGCATAAGAAGGGTGATCCGTTCGAGAAGCCGCCGTACAACTGCGAGCCTGCGCTGAAGAATGAGCAGGGCGAGATATACCGCCATGACGGCTGGTTCGAGTACTTGCCGATGGACTCACGCTATATTGCTCATCTGTGGAACATGTCGCGTGATGAGGCGGATCTTGCACGGCTCGTGACGATTCGTAATAGCAAGACGCGGGAATGGGAGCAGGTGAACATGCTCCGCAAGAAGGATCAAGGCGGGCATGAGCAAGCGTGGATCAGCTACTTGCAAGGCGATTATCCGGCTTATCCGGAGGAGATTCTGATGCACAATCTGGAGCAGGTCTACGGACGGCTGCAGTTCATGCGCGACGATACACAGGACCCGTCCACGTACGGAGATTGGTATTTACAGGCGCGTAATCCCGTAACGGCGGAAGGGCTGACTCAGCTGACGCTAGGCGCGCCGCAGCCGGATTATAACGGAGGCCTGCTGATGGCAAGCATCAGATACGCGGACTTAGAGCGCGGGCGACCGGGCTTACCGGCCGATGTCGGCGCCCTCGTCGAGCATATGGATGCGGAAGGGCTGACCGTCAAGCTGGTCAACCTCAGTGTGTCGCAGAAGCGGGAGCTGGCGATCTATGCCGGGGCGTTCGGGGAGCACCAGTTCACAACCGCTGCGTACCGGACGCGGAGCACGGATGGCGACGGTATGGAGGAAGCCGTTATTGAAGATAACGTGCTTGAGGTGACGCTTCTGCCCGGCAGCGAAATTACGCTGCATCTCGGCATGAAGCGGTTTGCTCATGACCCGGCCTATACGGTGGGCAGTCGGTAGAGGAGTTGAGAGCAATATGGACATGGCAGCAGAAACAGGCCAGTTCAAACAGACAATAAACCGGTACTTGCTGCAAACAGCAGCCGGCAACCGGATTCCATATGGCGTCGGCTGCGCATGGCTTGGTCGAGGCGCGATGGATACGGCGACGATGGACAGCGAAGCAGCGGTGCTGAGGCTTGCGTATGACAGCGGCGTCCGCTATTTCGATACCTCGGTCGCCTACGGCGAGAGCGAGCGCATTGTCGGCCATTTTCTCGCACAGGTGCCGCGGGAGTCGTTGTTTCTCGCCTCGAAGGTGCGTGTGCGCGAGGATGTGACAGTGAAGGAAGCGGCCGCGCTTGCAAAGCTTAGTCTGGAGCAAAGCCTGCTTCGACTGCGGACGGAATATATTGACCTCTTTCAAGTACATGATCCGAATGTGTTAACGAATGTGCTCGCAGAGGGCGGCGTGCTGCACATGCTGCTTGAAGCGAAGGAGCGCGGCGTGATCCGGAACATCGGTCTTGCGACAAGGCAGCATGAGCTGCTCGCGATTGCTGCAAATCACGGCCAGTTCGATACGATCTTGACTTATTCGGACTATACGCCGGTTGATCCGAGCGCATCGTCATTAATTGCCGAGGCAAGCGGCCTTAAGCGAGGCGTCATTAATGCAAGTCCGCTCTTGACGGGCTTGCTCTGTGGGCTGCCGCCGATGGAAGTAGATATTCCACGCGGCGTTCCTGAGCTTGAACTGCGGCAGAGGTGGGCGAGCGAGTTGTATGACCTATGCGCAGCGAATGGTGTATCCATCACGGACGCAGCGCTGCAATTCCCGGTGCGGCAGCCGCAGATTGATATTACACTGTCGGGACCGAGCATCGCTGCGGACGTGACGAATACGATTGCATCTCTGGAGCGACCGATACCGGAGTCGTTCTGGCAGCAGGTCGGGCAGTGGTACGATCAGCTGCCGCAAGAGTAGGAGGTTGTGAGGAGTGGCCATGGAGAGGGATGCGCAAACAGAGCAAATAGAGCAAAAAGAGCAAACACAGCACGGCAAGGAAGCCGCGTCGCCACCGAAACGAATACTTGTGCTCGGCGCGGAGAAGCTTGGGGAATGGAGCAAGCGGCCCTACTTGGAGGTAGCTGGTGTCGTTGATCTGTACGACGAGAGTGAGCGGCTTCCTGCTGAAGATCGAGTCTGGCTGGACCGTTATCCGGTCTATCCGGATGTGGACACGGCGCTGGTACAGTCTTCGGCAGAGCTTGCGGTTATCATCGTGCCGAATGATTGCAAGAATACGATCGATGCGGAGCGAAAGGTGCTGGAGCGGGGGCTTGATTTGATCGTGCAGAAGCTTCGGCTCGATAGCGCTGAGGATATGTGGGAGCTTGTTCAGCTTAGCCGCCGCAGCAGTAGTGGAGGTGGAGGTGGCAAATTTATCGTCGGTGAATTTTACCGCTACCTGGCGAGCATTCGGACGATAAAGTCGCTGCTGCAGGACCATTCTGTTGTGGGCAAAATCGAGTATGTCGTCTGGAACTGCACGCTGCCGCTCACTTCGAATGTGCATAACAGATGGATGTCGAGCTACAAGCATGTGACGTTAGAAGACTTGTCTTATCACCATTTTGGCACACTTCATTATTTGCTCGGCTTTCATCCGGTGACGCTCTACGCGCAGTCCTATAAGCCATCCTGGGCAAAAGTAGGAACGCTGCCGATTGCCGCGATGCAAGCGAAGACATCGGAAGGGTACCGGCTTCATTATTTGACGACATGGGGTTCTCGGGCGGAGCCGACGGACTATCTAGGCGATATTCGCATAGAAGGTGAGAGAGGCACGATTGAGCTGAAGGGCGGACGTGTTTCCATTACGGGGAGTAACGGCGTCATACGTGAAGCAGAGCTGCTGCCTGCGCGGTACGAAGGATTCTTCGGTATTTTTGACCATCTGCATGATGTATGGCAAGGGAAGGATACTCACATTGACGGAAGTCCTTATACGATTGAGCAGTTCGAGCCTGTGCTGCGGACGATGTACAGCGCCGTACGGTCTGCGGAGACGGGAGAAGCGGTGCTGCTGTAAGTGAGTTTAGGTATGCCTTCTCGCACGGAGTGTGCGGGAGGGCATTTTTGCTTGATGCAGTTATGTGAGAGATCGAGAAGGAAAGTTAAATGTTTCCACGAAGTAGATAGGATAGGAGAACACGCCCGAAGTTGAAGGTGAGAGGCGGGGAAATGGACTCTCACGTGTGAAAAGAGGCGAGTAGCGAGCTGAGAGTACGAAAAGACGACTCTCGGAGTGTGTGACAGCGAATCCCGCGGGAGCCGGAAGTTGTGAGCTTGTCTTTGCATTTTAACTCGTAGACTGGGGGAACGAACATGATTGTGACGCATAAAGAAGTGGAGCAATATAACCGAGATGGATTCGTGCTAATGAAGAACCTGTTCTCTAAAGTAGAAGTGGACTTGTTGATCCGCGAGATTGAAGGCGGGGATCGCGTTGCGGGGACGACATACAGCACCGACGATAGTTCCGGCCTTAAAGCCAAGCTTGCCATCTGGTTTGAGCTCGGATCAGACGTATGGTCGAGTGTTTCGATTTGCCCGCGTATCATCAACAATGTGCGTATTTTAATGGGGGAGGATGCGGCCTTTTTCCACGGCAAAGTCATGCTCAAAGAGGCCAAATCCGGCGGAGCTTGGGAGTGGCATCAGGATTACGGTTACTGGTACGATCAGGGATTTTTATATCCGAATATGATGAGTGTCTTTATCGCGCTTGACCACGCAACTGTGGAGAATGGATGCCTGCAGGTGCTTCGGGGATCCCATAAACTCGGACGATTGGAGCATGGCAGAGTAGGTTCTCAGACAGGAGCTGACCCGAGCCGTATTCATCAGGTACAAAACATGTTTGAGCTTGTGCATTGCGAGATGGAACCGGGAACGGCGCTGTTCTTCCATAGCAATCTTTTGCACGCCTCCGCTCCGAACATGTCAGATCGCCATCGCCGCACTTTTATTACCTGCTATAACGCGACAAGCAATCCCGTGCTGCAGGGGGAATCGCTCAAGTATTTCAGCTCTTGTCCAGTAGGTTCGGATGATTGGCTGGCTAAGCTGTAATTTGATAGAAGTGTGTAACCAATAATAGTTTCATCGTAAGTTCATGGAGGACATCAATGAAGATATCATATGAAATTAAGACAATGAATGAATTCAAAAAACTTCCGTTAATTTGTAATCTCGGAATTATACTATTTTATTTGGGAGCGGTTTGCTTCAGTGTTTCCGTACTATCCAGAATGTTTGAGATTGAATTTCTGAATCAGGTGAATGGAATTCCGTATTCGATTGGAATGATGCTCTTCGGTTTTGTAATCACAATACTTTTTGATAAAGATAGAGCAAAAAAAACGAAAGTGGGCAAGATGAGACCTCACTAGCATGGCGAAGCCTTAACCCATCACCATCTCCACCGTCTCGCGAACCTGCACCACGACGATGCCAATACCGCACAGCAGCAGGATGAGCGCGATGATCAAGCTCGGACGAAAGCCGCCTAGAAACACATCCCAGACAATGAAGCCCCAATCGAGCCACCACCACCGCAGCTGCCCGTCGTGCTTTTCCTTTTTGTACTGCCGTACATGGGTAGCGATGTCTAGCCAATACCAGCGAATAATGATAATGCCAGCTAGCAGCATTCCAATGCCAATAATCCAAGAAATGATGTAGTCTTTCATGTTAAGTTAAGGCCTGCCTTCCGCTCTACTTAACCAATCAGTATGCCCAAACGAAGTCATTTAAGTAAAGAATCCACATGGAATCTGCTACCAGCTGAGTGCTAGAATAGAGCTATCAGTCATCTTATGTGTAACGAATGTTCAATCAAAATCATTGGAGGCGATTATCATCACACGTACGGAACTGCGTTTGCCCCGAACAACCCCTGAGGCGGTCGGTATTCCATCCGCTGTAATTGCTTCACTGCTTGATGCATGGCGCAAATCGCATCTCGAGCTGCACAGTATGATGATTGTACGCCACGGCCAAGTGGCGGCTGAAGGCTGGTGGGCTCCATACTCGCCTGAGCTGTCGCATATGATGTTCTCTTTTAGCAAAAGCTTCACGTCAACCGCGATTGGCCTCGCCGCAGCCGAAGGGCTACTGTCTTTGGACGATGCAGTTATCTCGTTCTTCCCCGAAGTGACACCGCAGGAGCCTTCCGCTAACTTAAGCGCGATGCGCGTCCGCCATCTTCTCATGATGGGCACCGGGCATGAGGTCGATACGATGCAGTATCTTGCCTTTGCGGAAGACGGGGATTGGGTTCGCGCTTTTGTGCAGGCACCGGTGGAACGTGAGCCAGGTACGCATTTTGTATATAACAGCGGGGCTACGTATATGCTCTCGGCAATCATTCAGAAGGTAAGTGGGCAGAAGCTTCTCGATTACTTGCAGCCGCGTCTGCTTGATCCGCTCGGCATTACTGAAGCGACTTGGGAAGCCTGCCCGCGCGGCATCCATACTGGCGGCTGGGGCATGACACTGACGACGGAGTCGATCGCCAAGTTCGGGCAGCTGTACTTGCAGCGTGGAGTGTGGGATGGTAAGCGCATTCTCTCGGAAGCTTGGGTGGATGAAGCAACCTCGAAGCATATCAACAATGGCGATGATGAAGCGAGCGACTGGGCGCAGGGCTACGGTTACCAGTTCTGGCGCTGCCGTCATGGCGCTTATCGGGGCGACGGTGCTTTTGGTCAGTTCTGCATCGTCCTCCCGGAGCAGGATACAGTCATTGCGCTGACAAGCGGTACGAACGATATGCAGGGTGTGCTGGACGGGATTTGGACGCATTTGCTGCCGGCTTTGACAGATGAGAGCTCGGCTGCGACGGCAGAAGATGCCGAGGCTTTGATCGCCAAGCTTGCATCGCTCACGCTCGAGCCTCCACGGTTGAATCCTGATGAAGCCTCCACAGAGTCGAAGGTGAATGGCAAAAGATATACGCTTGAGGAGAATTCGATGCAGTTGACCGCAATTACCGTTCGGTTCGAAGCGGATGCAGCGCTCGTCACATACGAGAGTAGTGAAGGCGAATTCGTTCTCCGATGTGGTCGTGGCGAATGGGCGGAAGGCCGAGGCATTCTGCCGCAAGGTGCTCCGTTCCAGCGTGGTCATAACCTGCGCATGATGTCGAGCTTTACTTGGCAGGAACCGGATAAGCTCTTGATTACAGCTCGATATATCGAGACGCCTTTTTATTTAGCTTCAGAGTTTCAATTTAATGAGGATGAGCTCGTTGTGCAGCAGAAAGTGAACGTCTCATTCATGCCGCCGGAGCCGCCAACGCTTCACGGCAGAAGCTAATTATAGAACCCCTTTATCGACCTGGTTGCAGCCGGACGGTGAAGGGTTTCTTCGTTATGATGTACGTTTGTACCGTTCAGGGGAGCCATGCTATAGTTGGAGATATGTTTCATTAAGAGGACAAGCGGGTGAGGACAATTACGTACGAAGAAGTAATGCAGCATTTAGCTGAGATGGGATCGGAGCAGACGAAGAAAACGCTTGTGAATCACGGCGCTCGAGAGCCCTTTTACGGAGTGAAAGTTGGCGATTTGAAGAAGTTAGTAAAGCCAGTTAAGAAGGATCAAGCACTCGCGCTTTCGCTGTACGATTCTGGTGTCAGTGATGCCATGTATCTCGCTGGACTAACTGTGAATCCGAAGACGATCACGAAGGAGCAGCTGCAGAGCTGGGTGCGCGGTGCGTATTGGTATTCGCTTGCTGAATATACGGTAGCGAGTGTGGCGGCGGAGAGTTCTTTTGCCCGTGAGCTAGCGATGGAATGGATTCGGTCACCGGAGGAAATGATTGCTGCATGCGGCTGGAGCACGTATGCGAACTACTTGTCGATAACGCCGGATGAGCAGCTCAACATGGAAGAAATTCGTAGCCTGCTTCACGAGGTACGAGATCGCATTCATGAGGAGCAGAACCGCGTCCGCTATACGATGAACGGTTTCCTCATATCGACAGCGGCGTATGTGAGAGAACTGCACGAGGAAGCGATTGAAATCGCCGAAGCCGTCGGTAAAGTGCATGTCAACGTTGGCAATACGGCCTGCAAAGTGCCCCTTGCCACTGCATATATTTCGAAGATGGCGGGAATGGGCAAAATCGGTATTAAACGCAAAACCTGCATTTGCTAGCAGAGGGAGAAGGTTAAGGAACATGACGATGGGCTATATGATAGGTGTCGATATCGGAACGACGAGCACGAAAGCAGTGCTGTTCGAGGAAAAGGGTACAGTCGTCACCTCGGCGCATGTGGAATATCCACTATTTACGCCGACGCCGGCGGTTGCCGAGCAGAATCCGGAGGAGATTTTTGCCGCGGTAGTGTCAACCGTTAGGCAAGTGATGCAAGGCATCGATGCAGGGCAAGTGCTGTTCGTCTCGTTCAGCTCGGCGATGCACAGCGTCATTCCGGTGGATGCAGATGGCATGCCGATTATGAACGGCATCACTTGGGCGGACAACCGTAGCGCGGCATGGACGAAGCGGCTGAAGGAGGAGATGGGCGGACATGCGATCTACTTGCGCACAGGTACGCCGATTCATCCGATGTCGCCGATTACGAAGCTGCTCTGGCTGCGTCATGATGAGCCTGATGTCTTCGCACGCGCTGCGAAGTTCATCTCGATTAAAGAATACATATTCGTGAAGCTGTTTGGCGTCTATATTGTCGACCACTCTATCGCTTCGGCAACAGGAATGCTCAATCTGGAGAAACTCGATTGGGATGACGAAGCGCTCCGTATTGCTGGCATAACGACAGACCGGCTGTCCGCACTCGTGCCAACAACGCATGTGCAGCGGGGACTTAGGGGCGAGTATGCTGCTGCGATGGGACTGCATGTGGATACGCCGTTCGTCGTCGGAGCAAGCGACGGCCCGCTCTCGAACCTAGGTGTCGGCGCGGTTGACCCCGGCGTTGTCGCCGTTACAATCGGGACGAGCGGTGCCATTCGGACGCTTGTCGATAAGCCGGTGACCGATCCGCAAGGCCGTTATTTCTGCTATGCGCTGACGGAGCAGAAATGGGTCATCGGCGGGCCGGTCAACAATGGCGGCATTATATTCCGCTGGCTCCGGGATGAGCTTGCGGCTGCTGAAGTGGAGACAGCGAAGCGTCTCGGCATTGATCCGTATGATATGCTCACTCGTATTATGGAAGGCGTTCGCCCCGGCTCGGACGGGCTTATTTTCCATCCTTATCTGACAGGGGAGAGAGCGCCGCTGTGGAATCCCGATGCGCGCGGCTCCTTCTTCGGATTGACACTGCATCATCGTAAGGAGCATATGATGCGGGCGGTGCTTGAAGGCATCAATTACAATTTGTACTCTGTACTCGCAGCACTGGAGGAGACGATCGGGAAGCCGGTTCGGATTCATGCGACTGGCGGCTTCGCTCGTTCGGCGTTGTGGCGCCAAATGATGGCGGATGTGCTCGGTCAGGAAGTGATTATACCGGAGAGCTTCGAGAGCTCCTGCCTCGGGGCGGTTGTTCTGGGACTTGTGGCGACAGGCAGAGCGGATTCGCTTAACATCGTCTCGCAGATGACGGGCTCGAATTACTCGCACACGCCAAATAAAGAAGCAGCAGCCCAATATAGGGAGCTGCTGCCGATTTACATGCGCCTTGCTGGCAAGCTGGAAGAGGAATATGCGAGCATTGCTGAGTATCAGCGCCGATTGTTTCTCTAGAAATCGTGGTTGATGGCGATAATCCCAATGACCTGCTCCTTGTCGGAGCTGCCGCCGAACCAAATATCACCGTTGCCGACCATGACGCCTTGATAATTGACGAATAGCTGATCGACGGATTGATTCGCAATTGCTTTTTTCACAGGCTCGGTTATGATCTCGTCGTAATGCTGCACGAAATCAGCCCGTGTCTGATAGAGCTCCGTGCCGGACTTGCTGTTCACCCTTAGCGGATACAGAATATGGCTGGCAACTTCGGCTTGATCGCCTGACGCGATGGCGTCCTTGACCGTATTAAATACGGTGAGGAAGTTTTTAGGATCGCGAATGCCCGCCACTTCAAAAGGATTCGTCCCTGACTCGATGCGATCAGAGACTGTCGTCGGATCCGCTGATCTGAGCGGCGCAGACGTATTCGCGTCGTTAGTGTCAGCGTGACCGCAACCAGCAGCCAGCACGAGCATTGAAGCGGTTATAAGAACGGCTGCCGAGAGCCGGAACCAGACATGTAGACGATTACCAACATTGTTGTTCATTTCCATACACCCTTTCCTCCTTATACTTTCACTTATTGGACGAAAGGATACAGCGTAATGTTACGAGGTTGCAGCTAGAAAATAATGGTGGCAACATGGCGGTAAAGTAGTGGCAACGTAGAGTGCCCAAGAAGTTCCTGTGTGCCAGGATTCTTGGGCACTCTTGTTTGTTGTAGCGGGTTGTAGCTTGGTCACCGCAGCTCGGTGACCTGGGAACTGGAACGTTGAACCTGTGAACTCGCGAATTTGGGAACTCGCGAACAAGCAGAACTGCAAACAAGCAGCTATGCAAACCTGTGAACCATCGAATCTGCATATCCTCGAACCTGCTAACAGTCGAACGCGCGAATCTGCAAACCCGTGAATCTCCAAACAAGCAGACCTGCAGACCCGCAAATCCGCAACCCCGCAACCCCGCAAATCCGAAAATCCGCAACCCCGCAACCCCGCAACCCCGCAACCCCGCAACCCCGCAACCCCGCAACCCCACGAACCCGCGAACCCGACGTGGCGCTGCGCACTAACATCGCTAACGAATCTCAGAAGCGTTATTCGCCCCAAATCGCTCATTATTAAATTCTAACGAATCCCAGCGACGTTATTGGGCCTAAAACAAGTGTGAAGCATGCGATTTGCCCCGAATAGCGCTTCCTGGGTTCGTTAGAATTTCAGATTCGGCGAAAACGGGCGAATAACGCTTTCTGAGTTCGTTAGGAGGGAAGGCAGACGAGGGGGCGAACGTTTCAAAGTTAGTAGACAGCCGGTCTCGTCGCCGCAGCCGGTCTCCCTGCAACAAAAAAAGCCGCCACTAGTTGCTAGTGGCGACTTCTTTTTCTAAGCACGCTCAACAATCGTTTCGTAAGTCGACCGGTCACAGTTCTCAACCAGCTTCACGAGCAGCTCCTTCGCTGCGTCGTAGTCGTCCGTGTGGAGAACGGATGCGGAAGTGTGAATATATCTTGCGCATACGCCAATAACAGTCGACGGGATGCCGATGCCTTGTGTATGCACCGCGCCTGCGTCCGTACCGCCTTGCGAAACGAAGTATTGGTAAGGAATTTTGTGCGTCTGCGCCATATCGAGCACATACTCGACCATACCGCGATGAGTCAGCATGGTTGGATCGTAAATGCGCAGCAGCGCTCCTTTGCCAAGCTGGCCGAACTGCGACTTGTCGCCGTTCATATCGTTCGCCGCGCTCGCATCCATCGCGAAGAACAGGTCCGGCTTAATAAGAAAGGATGCTGTCTTCGCGCCTCGAAGGCCGAGTTCTTCCTGTACCGTTGCGCCGGAGTAAAGCACGTTCGGTAACTTTTTGCCCTTCAGCTCCTTCAGCAGCTCAATGGCAAGGCCGACGCCATAGCGGTTATCCCATGCTTTTGCCATAATCTTCTTCGGGTTCGCCAGCGGGGTGAACGGGCAATATGGCACAGCTTGCTGGCCGATGCGCACGCCAACCTCTTCGGCATGCGAGCGACTGTCTGCGCCGATGTCGATGTACATGCCTTTCACATCAAGCGGCTTGCCGCGCGCTGATTCGTCGAGCAGATGGACTGGCGTCGTGCCAATAATGCCGACGATGGGGCCGTTGTCGGTCATCACTTGGATGCGCTGCGCTGGCAGCACTTGGCTGAACCAGCCGCCAAGCGTCTGGAAACGGAGCATGCCGTTCTCGGTAATGCCCGTAATCATGAAGCCAACTTCGTCTAGATGGCCAGCCGCCATAATGACCGGACCGCTCTCATTGCCCCGCATCACGCCAAAAATACTGCCAAGTCTGTCAGTTACAATCTCGCTCGTATATTTCTCAATTTCTCCGCGTACAAAGCCTCTAAGCTCTCGCTCGAATCCGGATGCCGCTTGAAAATCGGTCAGTGTCTTCATTAGTTCCATCGTATCTTGATTCATGGCTAACATTCCTCGCTATTCATTTAATCTATTGATCTTTATTATTTTAAACCTTTTGGCAGCACGGGTAAACTTTAGGCAAAGGAACTGAGCGAATTAGAAGCTTTTCAGGTCCGAGCAGCAGCTTCGGGACTCATCAACTGAATGACAATTTCATGTCCATCCGGGTCGGCAAGTACCCATTTATGCAAGCCATCGTCTGCATCACCGATTGTACGCGAGACGTTAATGCCTGAATCGCTCAGCCATGAGTAGAACGATGAAGCATCCTTAACTTCCAGCTGTAATCGCGCGGCTGCATCCGAGGAGCTGAACTTGTCTATGAATCGTATGCTGCGCGTGACAATATCCTCACCGAGAAGCTCGCTGTAAGCGCTGGCCGCCGCCGCTACGCTTTTCACAGCAAGTGCGAAGGGGGCTTTGGCAGCACCAGCACGTAGAGCGTGGGTGTCGCAAGTCCGCTTAGCAGCGGGAAAAGATTCCGCGAGCGAGTGGCTGCCCATCATTAACTGGTGGCCTTCCGCATCTGCAGCAATAAAAATATCGGTGAAGGGACCGCCTTTATCGAGAAAATTGATGATGGTCCATTTTTGCCGTAGCGCACGTTCATAGGTTTGATCCATATCGGGCACGCGCACATAGTAGGAGGGCTTCCAATCGGCATGGTTAAGATCGAGCCGCCTGTCCATTAAGACGAGCCATGTATCTGCCCCGAGGGGAAGCAGGCCTATTGGATCGTTCAGCTGATCCGGCTTCACTTCGACTCCGAGCAGCGATCCATAGAACTGCATGCTTGCTTTCAAATTACCGCACATGTACACGATGCCTTCAAACCTGCCATCCGCATGCGAAGGGAGAGCTGGCTTTGGCCGGTTTCCGCCGAACGAATAGAAAGGACTGAGCGGGATATGATGCACGGGCGTCTGGTCAGCGCATAAGGTTAAGCTTATGCTTCGAAGCTCGGTCAGCAGCTCGCGGAGGATGCCAATTGCTACTGTTTCTTGACTCTTAGCCTCACAAAGCCACTGTAAGGCTTGCTTACGAAGCTCCGGCTGGCGGGGAAATCCGCCGTGTGGGAATGGGAATAATTGTGCGAGAGCTGCGAATGAGTGCTGAACCGTTTCATATGCGAGTTCGGCTTGACGAAGCAATCTAATAATCTCGCTATGATTTTCCGACCAAATCGGATCTTCTCGCCGTTCTGCCCAGAACGTCGCAGCTTGCTTGCGAGTCCATACGTACAACGCAATATTGGAGGCGTTCCCTAGAGGATCTATCGTACTGTTCTCGAACGCGGCAATCCATTCGTCATAGGCAGCCAGACCGTTCAGGCAAGGCATGAACGTATAATCGCCTCCATCTGCATGCCGAATGACCCGTTCAAGCAAGCGAATCAGTTTATGCTCAGGCCGCTGATATTCATCGCCGAGTTCGCCATCCAGCACATAAGCATACAGCTCACGTGAAATCGCGTGATCGATCTTCGGATTTCCATAATACAAGGTCCGATACGGAACCTCACCGCTTCTCTGCGGATCAGCTGCGAGCAGCATTTGATTCTCATCGTCGTACCCGTAGACAATCGCCAAATCATAGGACATGGCGCTCGATAACAGCGCCGGATATCCTCGGTCGATGGAGTCGCGAATCATGTCTAGCGTATAGAGGAAATTTCTTGTTTTGTGGGCGCTTGCCGCAGCGTTCTTGAAATGCTGATAATCCACGTAGTTCGAGTGATAGCCGAGATTAAGCAGTGCATTAGAGATAAACGTGTCCCAATCCCACAGCATCGGACTTTCAGCGCCAATCGTATGCCTTAGCACGTTGAGGTTGAAAGCATAACCGGAATAACCCATTACCTCCGCCATCGACACCTTGGAGCCAACTGCTCGGAGCAGGTGATAAAAGGCATTCGCAAAAGCGACGCCTTGGTGAGGCAGGGGTTCATCTTGGATGGTTGGCTTGTTTAATACAACCGTCCGGCTGCCTCCCCTTGCACTCGTATGGACACGGATTTGCGTTCGAATATCTAGTTCAATTCGGCTATCCTCTGCTTTGCGCCGGATGCGGGACAGTGTCTTGTGAATCGTGTTGACGTTCGTATCGAGACTTTCCGCGATTTCCTGCGGGGATAGCTGTTCGTAGAAATGTTTGACGAATACATTGCGTTCTCTCGGTCCCAAAGCGCGGATCACTTCCGGCAGCCACTCGGCGAGCGGGGAGTCCGCAATAGAAGTGGAGGTGGAATTCGTACCGCTTACTGCTTTGCGTTTCGCGTAATGGTGAAGCACGGTATCCAGATCGCCCCAGTCTGGCGGTTGGTCTCTGGATTCCAGCGTTCTCGGGGCAAGCAGCGATGTAAAAGTGCTCTCCTGGGCATGCGGTCCGCCGCGGCGCAGCTTCATCAAAGCCTGATTGCGGACGATCGTTCGAAACCAGGGAAGGAATTTAGACAAATCCGTCACGGTGCCCAACTTCAAAAATGCCCGAATAAGCGCTTCTTGCACAATATCCTCGGCTAGATGAGTATCCGGCGTCATTTGTTTGGCCCATTGGAATGCGCGCCCGCGGTGCCTTGCCAGTAGTTCCTGATAGGCTTCGGTACTGCCGAGCCGAGCACGCTCAATAAGCATTTCATCCGAGGCGCTGTCTATGTTTTGAACATCCATGTGTAGAGTCTCCTGTTAGGTATGGTCGGTGGTCTTTAAAAGAATTTCGATAAAAGGATTTATTTTCCTGTAAAAAAATTTTTTAGTAGGTCAGGTTCATAGAGTCGTGTGGCATCTATAAAGGTGTGGGATAAAAAAGAGGAGGTTGTCACGATGATCACGAAGCCATTGAACGTAGCGCATATGCCGGTTGTAGCTTCTGTAATCCCGACTATTTTCGTAACGAATCTGCAGGATGCACTGGAATGGTATTGCCGTTGTCTGAATTTTAGAGTGCTCGCCTATAACCCTCATTTCGCGACGCTTGAGATGTCGCCTGGGCGAATTTGCTGGATCCACCAGGATGCGGCGAGGAAAGGACAGGGACAAATCAACTTCCACGTGAGAGACGCGGCTGCCTTGCATGACCACTTGGAGCGGGAGGGTGCTGACGTAGATCCGCTTGAGATCGGTGTGGCGGATACGCATTGGTACATGCTGCGGGATCCGGATGGCAATTCCTTCGGGGTGTGGAACGGGTTGTTTGGTTTGAACGAGACAGATAACGTGAACCGGCCAGACTTTCCGGAATTGCGGTCATATCGGTTCGAGAAAATGCCGTCCAAGCGCTGCGTTGGTATCCCTGTGACCGTAGATGTGAATCATCCGCAAGCGGCTATTGCCACAGCAGCAGAGCGATTAAAGTTAGGGGAGCGATTGGTGATCGTCAATCCGATTCTCGAGCGGTACGCCGGCGTCAAGCAGCATCGACTGTGGGTATGCAGCGAGCTGTCGATAGATGCTGCTGTTCCGGGCGGACTAGATGAGCTTGTTATCCCGGAGCAAAATTATGCTGTATTCTCGTTCAAGCGTGATCAGAAGGATTTTCGCAGTCAATATTCCGATATTTATCGGTGGCTGGGTCAGCAATTCGGCTTCCTGAAGACAGAGCCGGGGGCGGCTGGGGCATATCATTTGGAGATGATGCTCGAAGATCGCATTGATGCTTTCATCCCTTATGCAACCGGGCTGGACGAGACGCATGACTATGACTAAGAGGAGGCATTCCAGAAGATGAGCAGAGCCGTTATTACAGGACCGACGATGGTATTGCTGGTGCGAGATTTGGAGCGTTCGGTTCAGTTTTATACAGAGCTAGGGTTTAAGTATGAACGAATTGGCGGACCGGATGTTCAGCATGTACATATGAACCGGGATCAAGTGACGTTTATTCTTCACCAAGCCGTTAATCCGGGGGATGTACGGCCTCTCTCATCCGTTCAAGGCGGGCTGTACTTCGATGCATTCTGTTATACCGATGTACGGCAATTGCTAGAAGAGATAAGGGAGAAGAATGTCTCGATTGTAAGAGGACCGGATTTGAATGATTTCTTCAGTGAAATTACGGTTGAAGATGTAGATGGGTATCGTATTGCTTTTGGAGGATAGGTAACGCCAAATATCCTAAAACAAATACTCGTACAGAATGCGGATTACCCCCTTTATACAAGTTTTGGAATTGATTACAATAGGGGAAGGTACTTTCCTTGACATCATTGGCTTCTCTTCTATAATGTAAGCGGTTTTATACAGCTGGCAGCGGCACGACGACATCGAATGGACCAGACCCTTTTGCAACGAGATGCACTTACAATCTTTCCTAATAAGATTCGGAGGTAGCGAACGTGGCCAAAATTACAGGCGTAAAATGTATTCGCACACGGCATGACGGCAGCTGGACGATAGTGAAGGTGACGACGGACCAGGACGGTCTCTATGGAATCGGCTCTGCGACCGATATTTTCAATCCGGAGGCGGTCGTTCAGGTGGTGGAGCAGCTCTTTGCCCCCCTCTTGATTGGCAGAGACCCGAGCCGGATCGAAGATATTTGGCAGACGCTGCATCAGAGCGGTTATTGGCGGCATGGCTCCATTACGCAGACCGCAATCGGCGGCATTGATATGGCGCTGTGGGATATTAAGGGCAAAGAAGCGAACCTGCCCGTATATCAGCTGCTTGGCGGTGCATGTAGAGCGGCAGTACCATGCTATGGTCATGCGGACGGTCGAGATCAATCGGAGCTAGAGGAAGCGGTACACAAGTATAAAGAGGAAGGCTATACAGTCATTCGCTGTCAGCTCGGCTCTTACGGCGGAGGCGGATTCCTGAAGGATAACGAGGCGAATTTGCCGGACCCGCATTGGTCGACTGGCGCTACATTTAATGAAACGACGTACTTGAACGCTATTCCGGACATGTTCGAGAAGCTGCGCGTGAAGTTCGGGAACGATATGCAATTCACGCATGACGTGCATGAGCATTTGACCCCGATTGGCGCAGTTCAGCTAGCGAAGAGGCTGGAGCCGTACAGCCTGTTCTTCCTTGAGGATGTGCTGCCGCCGGAGCAGATCGGCTGGTATCGCCATCTGCGCCAGCAGTCAACGACACCGCAGGCCGTCGGCGAGCTGTTCGCCAATCCGCACGAGTGGACGGATCTCATCGTCGAGCGGCTCATTGATTTCATCCGCGTGCGCGTCTCCAAAGCGGGAGGCATCAGCGCATGCCGCAAAATCGCGGCGCTCGGGGAGAACTTCGGCGTCCGCACTGCTTGGCAGGAGGGCGGCGAGAACGATCCGGTGAACCAAGCGGCGGCTGTTCATCTAGACCGCGCGGTCTGGAATTTTGGCATTCAAGAGATTAATCATTTCAAAGATGCGGAATGCGAGGCGTTCCCAGGGCATGTCGTGCGCAAGGGCGGCTATCTGTACTCATCGGAGAAGCCGGGGCTTGGTGTTGATATCGACGAGGAGAAGGCAGCGCTGCTGGTCGACGAGAACTGGAATCGCAAGGCATACCACTTCCCATACCCAACAGATCGTAAAGCGGATGGGACGCTAGTTCGTCCATAAGAAATGGAGGCGATTGCTATGAAGACCATCGCAGTGACGGGAGCAAGCGGCAAGCTTGGGGTACGTGTCGTAGAGGAGCTACAGCGGCAAGGCTATGAGGTCGTTGCGCTGGATACCCGCCGCAGCGACAAGCTGCGTTGCAAGCAGATAACGGTGAATCTATCTGAACTAGGGCAAGTGGTCAGCGGCATTCATGGTGCGGATGCGATCGTCCACTTAGCAGCGATTCCGTCGCCGACAGGCTATACCAATGAGCATATTTTTGCGAACAATGTGACCTCTACATACAATGTGCTCGAGGCTGCTTCTCTTCTGGGCATTAAGAAGGCGGTATTCGGCTCAAGTGAATCATCATACGGCTTCTGCTGGGCACCGACTCCGTTCGATCCGCACTATTTGCCAGTCGATGAAGCGCATCCGCAGCTGCCGCAGGAGTGCTATGGGCTCTCAAAGATCGTGAATGAGCAGACGGCGGAGATGTTCAATCTTCGGAATGGCATGCAGGTCGTGGCGATGCGCTATTCGATGATCACAACGGAGGAGGAGCTGAAGTGGCATCGGCAAAGCTTCGCCGACCCTTCTCGCTTCAAGAATATTCTGTGGAGCTACATTCATGTAGATGATGCCGTCTCCGCAACGATTGCGGCGCTCACCGCCGAAGGCCTCGGCTATGTGTCGCTCGGCATTACGAGCAGCGATACGCTTAGCGATTGGGAAACGGAGCGGCTGCTCGCGGAGTTTTACCCCGAAGTGCGCGACCGCAGGAAGCGCTTTGAAGGGCGCGAAGCGATTGTGAGCAACGAGCTAGCCGGGCGTTTGCTGAACTGGAGCCCGGTGCGTTCGTGGGCGGATGTGGAATAGTAGTTTGCAATTGTGAGTGAATGCCTCGCCTGCTCCGGATGGAGCGGGCGGGGCTTTTTATTTTGCTTTATAGTAACTTGGATGACATAGCCCTTCTCATTGAAGAGAGATTTTGTAATAATTTGTACTATAGAAAAGAAACTCGAGGTGTGGTTCAAATGAAAATTTGGGAAATAAGTTCAAGCGAAGAATGTATGGTTGTAACTGTTGATGATGATGATGACAGAATTATGATTGCTTTATAGAGCCGAAAATCACAATTTGTAATGTGATAAGAGTTATTGATTGCATTGATTATGAGAGGTCAATACCAACATATTTTAAAAGTAGTGGTAGACTCTCTGGGTTCAAAAAGATTGCTTTTGTCCCCGAAAAGATTAAAGATATTCCAATATTTAAAGTTCCAGAACATACAGTAACTAGAATCTACGTCTCTGATGCATTTCGTAATGCGGTACTAGACTCAAAACTAAAGGGACTAGACTTTAATGAAGTTTGGGACTCTGAAATAACGGAAGATATGGCACGTCAGAAAGAGCAGAAGTATGCTGATATGCTTGCTAACATAGAGAAGAATAAAGGCGAAGAGTTTGATTGGAACACTGCTGCTAAGTTAATGGAGTCAGGGAAAGCAGTGGCAAGTGGAAAGTGGAAATTGCAAGCAGACGTTAATGGAAATATGCTTATAGGGCAACTAGCCATGGATGGGAGCTACTCCTGGGTAGAGCCATTTTATATCCCGCCAGTATTGTTAGAATTGAATTGGCATGAAATAGAGAAGACAATGCTATAATGGTGACAAGCTTACAACTTTCGAAGAGGTGATGGAATCATGATAGGTCGCAGCGGGAATCCAACGTTGAATGACAAAACTTTTGAGAAAACAGGTAATTACTCCAGCACGAACCGGATGACCATTAACGGGACGGTCAACAAAGCGTTCATTACGCTGGCGATCCTCCTTGGCGGCGCTTTTGCCACTTGGTCGATGTACTTCGATGGCAGGAATGTGCTGCCGTTCGTCGTGGCAGGGGCCATAGGCGGGTTCATTCTTGCGCTAGTCATTAGCTTCAAACCAACGACTGCGCCGTTTCTCGTACCAATCTATGCTGCGCTCGAAGGCTGCTTCCTCGGGGCATTGTCAGCGGGCTACGAGAGCAAGTACCACGGCATTACGCTGCAAGCCGCGCTCATAACGATGTGCGTGTTCTTCGCGCTACTAGTTGCATACAAGACGAGGCTGATTCGAGCGACGGAGAACTTCAAGCTTGGCGTATTCGCAGCAACCGGCGGCATTGCGCTCGTCTACCTCGTGAGCATGGTTCTTGGCATGTTCGGTGTCTCAGTGCCTTACTTGCATGACAGTACGCCACTTGGTATTGGCATCTCACTTGTCATTGTCGTTATCGCGGCACTGAACCTCGTGCTGGATTTCGATTTCATCGAGCAAGGAGCAGACCAAGGCGCACCGAAGTACATGGAATGGTACGGCGCTTTCGGCCTCATGGTGACGCTTGTGTGGCTGTATATTGAAATTCTTCGTTTGCTAGCGAAGCTGCGCAGCCGCGACTAACAGTAAAGTAGCCAATGAGTGAAAGAGAGTACTTCAGGGATCTACATTAGCAAAAAAAGCTGCATCAAATTGAAAGCCTCGCCCCTTCGAAGAAGGTGCGAGGCTTTTTTGCTTTCGATGCTTACGTCTTACACCCGGTAAGCCGACGGACTAACACCCGTCACCTTCTTGAACACATTACAGAAGTAGTTTTGGTCCTCATACCCGACCAGCTGCGAGATGCGCGCGATCTTCAGCGTCGTTGTACGGAGCAGCTCCTTCGACCGTTCGATGCGCGCGCGCGTGACATAGTCGTTAAAGCTGATGCCGACGACGCTCTTGAACCGCTTGGAGAAATAATTCGGGTGAATGTAGTAGTTGTCGCTCACCCATTGCAACGACAAGTCCTCCTCATAATGCTGCTGCACATAGTGCTGCACGTGCTCGATGATCTCGTCGCAGGAGCGCTCGGCGCCGCGGTCGAGCATGCTGCTCAGCCGCTCTAGCTGCTGTTCGATAATCGCAATAATATCGTGCCAATCCGTGAGGCTCTCGAGGCTGGCAATTGGCGTGCCGAGACTCCAGTTCGGCAGGTCGATGGCCGTCTTGGCGGCATGCTTGCGGAGCATATGAATGATCTCGGTGTACAGGTACTCCACCTGTTCATACCGCGCGTCCGGCGACTCCGCGAGAGAGTGGAACAGCTGCGCCGCATAGTCGAGAAACTCCCGGTGCCGCCCCTCCTCCAGCATGGCGGTCAACCCTCGCTCTGCCTGATTCATCAGCTGTGTATAACCCGATACGCCAGCCCCTGCGCCGGCAGCTCCGTTCCCGCCATTCCCAACTTTCACTCCACTCCCGCCGTTCACTCCGTTCGCGCCACCAGCGCCACTCCCGCCAACCACTCCACCGCCCGAGTCCACATAAACATTCCCATTGCCGAACAGCAGCCGGTTCTGCAGCGCCTTCCTTGCTTCCATGCAGGAGAGCCGCAGCTGCGTCAGCTCTTCCTTCACGCCGCCGACGCCGATGGAGACGATGAGGCCGAGATGCTGGCGAATCCAGCTAACCGTCTGCGTGAGCGTCTCCCCAATGCGTCCAAGGTCGAGCGCATCCGCCTGAGAGCCGAGGAAGACGACAATCTCTTCCGAGTGATAGGCATGCTTGAACGCGATGACTTCAATCGGAAGCGCGACTAGCGCATTTTCGATGCTGTTCTGCACCGCGAAGCGGGCGAGCGGTTCTTCATTCTCGCCAAAGCGCGATGTCTCGTTACGGTAGACGATTCGCACCGATGCGCCTGTGAACGAGTGGCTGCGCACCAAGCCAATCGGCAGCCCATCCCAGCGGGCATCCTGCTCCGAGATCAGATGCGTCAGCTGAAAATCTAGCGGCTGCAAGTTGCTCTGGCGAATCATCTCGTTCAACTCACTTAGCTTGGAACGATCAGCCTCCTGCTGCCGCTCCGCATGCAGTTCCTCTACGAGTCCCGCCAGCAAAACATGCAGCTTCTGTTTGTCGATTGGCTTCAGCAAATAATCTTTCACATTATAGAGCAGCGCTTCACGCACATATTCGAACTCATTGAAGCCGCTGATGATGACAAACTTCACGTTCGGAAAGTTGACCCGCGCCTGGTTGATGAACTGCAGTCCGTCCAGGCCTGGCATTCTGACGTCGGTAAGGACGATATCCGGCTGGCAGTTCACAAGCTGGAACATCGCTTCGAATCCGTCGCCAGCCTCTCCGGCAAGCTCAAGACCGAGTGTCTTCCAATCGATCTTGCGTATCAGACCTTCCCGCAGCAGCGGCTCGTCTTCAACGATGAGAACCTTCATCCGCTTCATCCCCTCCTGCAGTCTGCTTCGGCAGCACAAAATAAATCCGTGTGCCAACGCCCGGCTGACTGTCAATTTCAACCCGCGGGTCGCTGTCGTAGTACATTTGAATCCGCCTAAATACATTCGCAAGTCCGATCATGGTGCGGGAGGAGGACTGTCTGGACACGATATCGCTCGTATTGCTCAGCTTGCGGTGGAAGAGCTCGATCATGGCGGGGTCCATACCGACTCCGTTATCCTCCACGATAATTTTCAGCCTAGTTTCATCGAGACTGCCAATCGTGACATGCACCGACTTGAAGCCGACCTTCTGCTCCAGGCCATGAATAATCGCATTCTCAACCAGAGGCTGAATAAGAAACTTGGGCAAAATCAACTCTTCAATGCCGGGCTCCACATCAATCTCATAGGCAAACAGCTTGGCGAAACGGATCCGATAGATGGACAGATACTGGTCCAGATGCGTAACTTCTTCCTGCACCGTTGCGAGGCTGCCGCCGTTCAGGTTATAGCGAAGCATGCTCCCGAGCGCGATACAAATATACGAGACTCGCTCATCCCCATCAATTGAGGAGATGCTGTCGATTGTGCTTAATGTATTGTAGAGAAAATGCGGGTTAATCTGCGTTTGCAGCGCCTTGATCTCAGCCTCTTTCTTGAGCAGCTCCGTCTCATAGACTTTGGAGATGAGCGTACTGATCTCGGATGTCATCTTGTTAAAGCTATGCTGGATGGTTGACAGCTCGTCATTGCCCTTCACTTCAATCGTAGCTCCGAAGTCGCCCATTTCCACCTGCTTCATCTTCTTGTTGAGCTCCTTCAGCGGGCGGGTTACACCAGCGGCAATGAGCGAAGCGAGCAGCATCGCAGAGAGGAAGCTGATCATGGCGACGATGATGAGCGTATTGCGAAAGGTATCCACCTTCTGCAGCACTTGCCCCAGAGGAACACTGCCGATAATGATCCAGTCGCCGGCGTTCAGTCTTTCATAATAGCCGATGAACGTTTTACTCTCATTTTCAAATCGGAAATTAACGTAATCATTCGACTTCTGCGCCTGCTTATAGGCAGCGAACAGCGGACTTCTTGCAAGGGTCTTGCCAATATCCGCTTTATTTTGCGTGTAGATGATGCGTCCGGCGCGGTCTGCAATGTAATACTTGCTGCCGTTGTCGGTTTGCAGGCCTAGTAATATTTTGTCAAGCACGCCGGGGTCCATATCAATCTTGATATAGCCGATCGGACGCTGCGCATTCATCATAATGCGTTTGAGCAGTTGAATATAGCTGACGGATTGGACTGGAGTCACGGTTGTGCTGATGGTCGTATACGAGACGGACCAGAACGGGAAGCCATCCATTTGAAGTGCCTTTTGATTTAGCTTCGCCTGTTCCTGATCCAGCAGTTGTTTGACACTCGGGTTGTAATAGTAGTAGCTGGATAATTGCGTCCCGTCCAAACGGGTAATCGAAATGAAGGAAATGAGCGGATTTTGTACCTTCTGGGAAACAAGCTTATTGCGGAAATATTGTTCATTGTCGAAGTTCGGGGGACCGTCGAGGAATTTCTGCAGCGAGGTATCGCTGAAATAGCTGTAGCCCGTATTCGAGATCGTCTTGAAATGGAGATTCAGCGTATCGACCGTTTGCTCGGTCATCTTCTCAAGGCCTTGCAGGGTAGAAGCTTCAAGCTCGCGGCTCATGATGCGGTAATAGGAGTAGCCCATGATGATGGCCGTGAGGCTGATGACGATGAAGAAGGAGAGAATCATTTTATTGCGGAACTGCATGATAAGGAACCCCCTAACATCTGTAACCGCTTTCCTTTGCTTTGCGATTGTATTCGACAAATTCAGATGGTTTCCTTTTTTTAAAATATAAGAACGTATAAGTCTCACCTTATACGTCTGTCTTATATTTCACCGCGAAACGTTAGCTTTACCGCCGAAGGACGGTGCCAGCCGTTTACGCTTTAGGCGTTCTTTATTCTAGAAGTTGCTTAAATTATTGCTAATCGAATGTTAAGATATTACATAGAAAGCGCTACCAACTGAGCCTATACTTGAGTTGTAAATCAGATAATCATTCGAGGGAGGCAGTCAATTGAAGAACAAGTTGAAGTTCAGAACATGGTCAAGCTTGGCAATTGTTCTCGTCTTAATGCTCATCGTTTCAGCTTGTGGGGGCAGCAATAGCGGTAACAACAATACTAGCTCGAATACAAGCAACAACACCAGCACGACAGACAATACTGCAACTACGAACGACACTTCGAACACGAATGCGACGACAAACAACACAACAGATAATACAGCAACTACAGATAACGCAGCTGCAAGCGGTGGTAACGTCGATATTACAGTATGGGATCAGCCGAATCCGGACGATACGATGAAATCCGTGAAAGAAGAAGTGTTTGCTGATTTTGAAACGGCGAATCCGGGCATTAAAGTCAAGCACGAGTTGATGCCGCAAGGCACGAACGACCGTGAAGTATTCGTAACGGCGATGGCGGGCGGCAACGGCCCGGATGCGTACCACGCGGCTCACTTCCCGATCATTGGTGACTGGGTAGGCCAAGGTCTTGCGCTTGACTTGACGCCTTACTGGGATAGCTATGCGGACAAAGATCAATTTATTGCTTCTTCGATGCAAGCAGGTACAATCGATGGCAAGGTATACGGCATTCCGCACGATATGTACGTAACCGGCTTGTTCTGGAACAAGAAGATGTTCGAAGCAGCAGGACTTGACCGTGATACACCTCCTGCGACCTGGGATCAGCTGGTTGAATTCGGCCAGAAGCTGACGAATACGTCCAAGAAGCAGTACGGAATTACGCTGCTTGGTATGGAATGGGCGGACTGGTGGTTTGAGTATTATGTATGGCAAGCAGGCGGTGACCTGACGCATGTGAATGACGACGGTACTGTACAATTGGCGTTCACAGAAGATCCTTCGGTTCAAGCACTGCAATTTTATAAAGATCTCAAGTGGAAGTACAAAATCGTACAAAACAACGTGCTCCAAAGCTACCAGGATAATATGAACGATATTTTCCAAGGTCGAGCGGCCATGTCGAATGCAGCATCCGGCGGCTTCGGCGACTATGTTGCGCAAGGTATGGATTTGAACGATGTAGGCTTTGCTCCATATCCGGTAGGTCCTGGCGGCAAAGGCCCAGGCCAAATCGGCGGCGCTTACTGGATCATCAATCCGAAGACTTCCAAAGAGAAGCAGGACGCAGCATGGAAATACATCACTTACATGAATTCCAAAGAAGTAGCTGAGAAATTTTTGACATTCCAGCAAGACAACGGTATGTTCCCGAATCTGCTGTCCGTTCGCAGCGACGTTGATCCTTCGCAATTCGCGAAAGACATCTCGCCTGAGCTTGTAGCAGCCGTGAACAAAGCGGCTTCCGACACGCACCTCGAGTACTTCCTGAAAGAGCGTCTGACTCCATATGTCGTTAAAGCGGTTCAAAAAGCGCTGACAGATGAGAAATCAGATCCTAAGCAGCTCCTCCAAGAAGCGCAAGATGCAGCGCAAAAAGAAGTTGTCGATGCGTATAACGCATCCGTGAAGAAATAAGGCAGCGTAACAAAGGCGGAGTCGATCGGCGGGCACTTTAGGTGCTAGCTGCGCTGCTCCGCCTGCCATTTCGAAGGGAGGCGTCAATACGTTGAAAACAGCTATAGAGCAGCAGCCTCAGGTGCAAGTGCGGGTCAGAACCCGTTCAAGGTTTAAGATTTCCTGGACATCGATCGCTTTCCTGACTCCGGCGATTGTTTGTTTTTTGCTGTTCAAGTACTACCCGCTCATTCAAGCCGTCTATATGGGTTTCTTCGATTACAAAGTCATCAACCCGCCAGGCAAGTTCGTCTGGCTGGATAACTATAAGTATTTGATTCATTCGACCGAGTTCTGGAATGCACTCAAGAACACGTTCGCGTTCTTCTTTATTTATTTCGTCCTTACGTTCTGGGTGCCGATTGTACAGGCGGTGCTGCTGAACGAGATCAAGTTCGCGAGCAAGACGCTCCGCTCCTTGTATTTGCTGCCGACGGCGGTTCCAGCGGTTGCCGGCTACTTGCTGTGGAAGTGGCTCTATAATCCGGATTACGGCCTGCTGAACTATCTGCTTCACTTCATCGGTCTTGGTCCTTATGGATGGTTGAATGATCCTGCTACGGCAAAGTGGTCAATCGTACTGCCAGGCGTATTCGCGACAGGAATGGGTATGCTCATCTACTATTCTGCGCTGCAAGGCATTCCAAGCGAGAATATCGAAGCAGCAAAGATTGATGGTGCAGGTCCATGGCGCCGGATGCGTTCGATCGTATTCCCAAGCCTGAAATTCATTATTGGCATTCAATTTATTTCGTTTATATCCGGCGTCTTCTTAACGTTCGACCCGATGTACATCATGACAGGCGGCGGTCCGGCGAACAGCACGCGGACGCTCTCCATGCTCGTCTTCAACAGCTCCTTCAAAGAGTTCCGCTTTGGGGTGGCAGGCGCGATCTCATTCGTCATGTTCGCCATTATTGCAATTATTACGTTTGTGCAGATTAAGATATCGAATCGGGATTAGCGTGTGCGTGAAATGCGAGAAGATTTGCGAGAATTACGAGATATGCGAGATTTGCGAAGCAGGAAGGAGCAGCTCATGGCTGGACGCGGACGTATTAAGGAGAAAGGCGGACTCTCCGTCAAGATCGTCTCTTACACGGTTGCTATTATTTTCATCCTATCGTCGATTGTGCCGCTGGTCTGGATGATCAGTTCGTCGATGAAGGACAACATATCCATCTATAAGTTTCCTCCGACATGGCTTCCCGAGGTGCCGAAGACGGTCAGTGTAACGCTGAATTATGACGGCACGGATTTGAAAAAAGCAGATTATGAGCTAGATGCGATGGAAGCGATCTGGTTCACCTGGAAACGAATGCAGAACGAAGCTGTCGGTGCGATGAAGATTACTGGCGTTAAGGATGGCGTCGTCGTCTATAAAGCATCCATGCCTGCATATAAGTTTACGGTGGGACGATCTGAGATTGTCCCGACGATGATCGCTACTCATGCGATTATGAAGAACAAGCTGCAGAAAATTCATAACCTCAAGCTAACGACCTTCGATTACAAGGGTGACGGCGGCAAGTACAGCGGGGATACGACGGTTGCCGCAGAGCTGCCTGAGCAGGCGACCAATGCATTGAAATGGCTGTCCGAGTCCAAAGTGGTCAAGGGCAAGGTGCTGACTATCGGTGAAGTAAGCGACTGGAAGCGGCTGTTCGACAACTATATCGTGCTATGGGAGATGACCGGCGGCTCGGAAAGCAAGACGAGTACAGCTTCGTACGGCTTCCCGCACTTCTTGCTGAACAGCGTCATCGTTACTGGTGTAACGATTATATTGCAGCTCATTATAGGGGGCACAGCGGGCTATGCACTTGCACATCTTGTTCGCAAAAGCCTCAGCGGCTGGCTGACGCTCTTCTTCGTCGCGACGATCATGATCCCGGAGATTGCGATTCTCGTTCCGCTCTATCTCACGATGGATAAGCTGCATTTGGTCAATTCGCTGTGGGGCATTATTTTGCCGCATACCGCTTGGGGAATCGTCATCTTCCTGTTCAAAGGCTTCTTCGAGCAGCTGCCCGGCGAACTTTTGCAGGCAGGTCGAATTGACGGTGCAAGCGAGATCAAAATCTTCTACCGCATCGTTGTGCCGATGTCAGCGCCGATCTTCACCGTTGTTGCGGTTATGACATTCATCGCGGTATGGAATGAATTCTTGTGGCCGCTCGTCGTTGCTCGGACGCAGGACGTATGGACGTTTACCGTTGCTCTGAACGACTTCCAGCAGCGGAGAAGTCTAGGGTCGAACGTTATTATGTCAAGTCTCGTTATCGCTACGATTCCGCTTATGCTCATCATTACGTCCTGTCAGAAGCTGATTGAGAAAGGCGTTTCTTTCACAGGGCTCAAAGGGTAGGAGATCGCTTTGGAACGTAAAGTGGCTTTAGTAACCGGTTCGGGGCGCGGCATTGGCAAAGGGATTGCGCATGCTTTTGCCAACGCGGGCTACGACGTGTGTGTCAACTATAATAAGAGCGCCAAGCAGGCGGAGGAAGTCGTTCAGCAGCTGCGTGGGCTTGGCGTGAAGGCAGAAGCGGTGCAAGCGAACATTGCCGACCTCGACAACGTGGCTTCGCTTATCGAGCAGGTGGAGAGCCGGTTCGGTCGGCTCGACGTCCTCGTGAACAATTCGGGTATTACGCGAATGAAGCCGTTCCTCGAGACGTCTCCAGAGCTGTTCGACGAGGTGGTTCACACCGACTTTCGCGGCTTGTATTTCTGCTCGCAGCATGCGGCTCGCTTGATGGTGAAGCAGGGTACGCAGGGCGTCATCATTCATATCAGCTCGAATCATGCGGAGGGCAACTGGGCGAACTCGACCGTGTACGCGGCATCGAAGGCTGCGGTGAACAAGCTGGCGAAGAACATGGCGCTGGACCTTGCTCCGCACGGCATTCGGGTCGTCGGTATTGCCCCTGGCTACACGAAGAATAGCTGGGCGGATGGAAGTGAACGTGTGCAGAAAATGATCGAGAATATCTCTTCGCGCATTCCGATGGGACGGTTCTGCACACCGCAGGAGGTTGGCGAAGCGGCAGTGTTTCTAGCTTCGGGCAGCGCGGGCTATATGACGGGAACGACGATCTATATGGATGGCGGCGCTCTGCTTCCGGTATGGGCGGAGAAGGGGAATAACGGCTAGACGGCGAAGGTTTGGGTGGCCAAGTCTACGAAGCAAAGGAGATTCGAATTGTGAAAATAACAGATATGAAGCTCTACCATGTCAAGCCTCGCTGGCTGTTCCTGAAGATTGAGACCGACGAGGGGATTGTGGGCTGGGGCGAGCCGATTGTGGAAGGCCGAGCCTTGACGGTTGCGACGGCTATTGAAGAGCTGAAGCGCTATCTGATTGGCGAAGATCCGCTTCGCATTGAGCATCACTGGCAGGTCATGTACCGTGGAACGTTCTACCGCGGCGGTCCTGTGCTCGTCAGCGCGATTAGCGGCATTGAGCAAGCATTGTGGGATATTAAAGGCAAGTTCTACAACTTGCCTGTCTATGAGATGCTCGGCGGCCGCGTGCGCGATAAGATCCGCATGTACTGCCACTGCGGAGGCGCAACGCCTGAGGAGTTCGCGGAGAACGCGAAGAAGCGGGTCGCGGCGGGCTTTGACGCGATCAAGACCGGCGTAGATGCGCCTGTACGCAACGTGGATTCGCTCGCCTTCGTGGAGAGCCAAGTGAACAAGTTCGCGGCTGCTCGCGAAGCGGTTGGCAGCGGTGTCGATATTGCAATTGACTTCCACGGGCGCGTCAGCCCGGCGATGGCAATTCGATTGGCGGCTGCGCTGGAGCCGTACTATCCGATGTTCATCGAAGAGCCGTGCTTGCCGGAGAATGTCGATCAATTGCTGCGCGTCGCGCAATCGACGAGCATTCCGATCGCGACAGGCGAGCGGCTGTTCACGCGCTGGGGCTTCCGCGAAGCGCTGGAGAAAGGCGCGGTCGCGATCGTGCAGCCGGATCTGTGCCATGCCGGCGGCATCTTCGAAGGCCGCAAAATCGCCGCCATGGCAGAGACTTACTACGCGTCCATCGCACCGCACAATCCGCTCGGACCGATCTCGCTCGCGTCCTGCCTGCAGCTTGATGCGTGCACGCCGAACTTCCTCATTCAAGAGCATCCGTCGATGGCGGAGAAGTGGGACCTTGGCGAAGGCTATCTGAAGAAGCCGTTCGAAGTCATCGACGGTCATGTCGCGATCCCGCAAGGTCCGGGGCTTGGCATCGAAATCAACGAAGAAGCGCTCATCGAACGCAGCTTCGGCGGGGACTGGGACACGCCTCGCCTCGCGTACGATGACGGATCGTTCGCGGAATGGTAATCGAGTAGAATAGGGCCGGCCCCCCTCTCTAAGCCCGCCCCCCCCCCAAAAAAAGCCCCCTCTCTACTTAGTACTTAGAGAGGGGGCTTTTTTTGGGAGGCTGTAATTCATCGGTTGAAACAGGTAGAGGTAAATTCTCTTTCTAACAGCGAAACTGCTTCGCACGCCTAAAACGCCCCTAGAGAGGGGCTATTCCCCTCTCTACGACCAATTTCTCGTCGTATGCACCCGGAGAGAGGAATAATCCTCTCTCAACTTGTTTAAGGCCTGCCTGCATCGGGCAGCGGTTCTTCTTCCGAGAGAGGCTAAAACCTCGCTTGCCAACCTCATTCACGCTACAATTCCTCATTTAGTGTACCTGAAGCGGAATCCAAGGCTGAGAGATCATATACGTTCTCTCACGCGGAAAAAGGAACGATTATAGCTGAGAGTGCAGATATGGATCTCTCAGAGCAGAGAATAGCCTGGATCGGGCGGAATCCAAGGCTGAGAGATCATATACGTTCTCTCACGCGGAAAAAGGAACGATTATAGCTGAGAGTGCAGATATGGATCTCTCAGAGCAGAGAATAGCCTGGATCGGGCGGAATCCAAGGCTGAGAGATCATATACGTTCTCTCACGCGGAAAAAGGAACGATTATATAGCTGAGAGTGCAGATATGGATCTCTCAGAGCAGAGAATAGCCTGGATCGGGCGGAATCCAAGGCTGAGAGATCATATACGTTCTCTCACGCGGAAAAAGCGGTGAGTTGAGAGCTGAGAGATCGTATACGTTCTCTCAGCTCTCAACATTGAAAATTTTGACAACCACCCCACAACTCGCTACCATGAAGGCAACGAAGCACCGCTGCCGGGTATCGAGCCAACGCAAGCGGCGGGCAAAGGAGCGAACGTGTGCAATGGAAGCGAAGCTGGATATAATCGTCCGTTCCACGGAGATTGATGTGAACGGGCATGTGAATAACGCCAAGTATCTCGAATACTTGGAGTGGGGGAGAGAAGAGTGGTACGAGCAGGCAGGGCTGCACTACAACGTCTTCCTTGGGATGGGCATTCAAACGGTGACAGTGAACATTAACATTAGTTACCGCAAAGAGTGCAAGCAAGGCGACAAGCTGACCGTCACGACAGCGCCGGAGCAGGTAGGGCGCACAAGCTACGTGCTGAAGCAGCAAATCGTGAATAACCGCGGGGAGCTGTGCGCCGATGCGCTTGTGACAAGTGTCACGATGGATGTGGAGACGCGCAAGAGCCGCGAAGTACCGGAGCAGCTGCGGAAGTTTTTTGAACATGAGAAGAGTTAATAACAAAAACAGCTAAATCCAATGACACACATGAACATTTCTATTGTTAGAAATGTTCGCGTGTGTCTTTTTTATTGCCTTTATTAACTAATCGTAATTTTTTCGACTTTTCCAATAAAAAACTCCACTCTCAAAACCGCGCATTCTTTTTACAATAAGATCAGATTTCGGATATTGAGGTGAAGCACGATGACGATGACGCATCCACTCGTACGAATGGAAGGGATCATGAAGCAGTTCCCTGGTGTGCAAGCGCTCTCAGAAGGCCGTTTCGAGCTGATGCCGGGCGAGGTGCACGCACTGGTTGGCGAGAATGGCGCTGGTAAATCCACGCTCATGAAAATATTAGCGGGCATCTATCAGCAAGATGCCGGTACGATCTGGCTGAGCGACAAACAAACAGCGATCTTAGGCACGAAGGCCGCGCAGCAGCTGGGAATCAGCATTATCCATCAGGAATTGAATTTAATTCCCGACTTGACGCTCGCACAGAACTTGTACATCGGCAGGGAATCCCGCAAATATTTCGGCCTTGCCCTCGACGACAGAACAATTAACGAACGGACGGCCGAATGGCTCGGCAGGCTCGGCCTGACGCTGGATCCGCGCTTGAAGGCTTCCGATTTGTCGGTCGCCAAGCAGCAGATGGTGGAAATTGCCAAAGCGCTTTCCTATAACGCCGAAGTGCTCATCATGGACGAGCCGACGGCGGCGCTGACCGATACGGAAATCAAGGAGCTGTTCCGCATGGTGCGGCAGCTGCGGGCGGAAGGCGTTGGCATCGTCTATATTTCTCACCGGATGGAGGAGCTGAAGCAGATCAGCGACCGGATCACGGTCATGCGCGACGGTCAGTACATCGGAACGGTACCGACGGCAGATACGTCGATTGATCGGATTAAATCGTCGTGCAGAAGCCGTTCAATATGGGCTATCTCGCCGTCAAAACGGCTGTGCAGCTGCATCAAGGTAAGAAAGCTGCCCCTCGTATGGATACTGGCTCGCAGGTAATTTGGAAAAAGACGATGTACGGCAAAGAAAATCAGAAGCTGCTGTTCCCTTTCCTGGATCAGAAACGTTAAATGGCTGTATCGGGCATAATGAAATAGGAAATCATGGAACAGAAGGCGATGCTAAGCAGCATCGCCTTTTTCATAGGCTATAGAGATGGGTCAATCATAAGAAGATCGAAGACCGAGGGAGGCATTAACGATGAACTATCGGATGGAGCGAGACTCCATGGGTGAAATTGCGGTAGAGGCGAACCGGATGTGGGGCGCTCAGACCGAGCGGAGCCTGCACCATTTTAAGATTGGCACAGAGAAGATGCCGCGGGAGCTCATCACAGCATTCGCATTCTTGAAGAAAGCGGCAGCAACCGTCAACAGTGGACTTGGCAAGCTGGATGCGAAGAAGGCAGAGGCGATTGCGGCTGCGGCTGATGAAGTAATCGCCGGGAAGTGGTTGGAGGAATTCCCGCTCTCCGTATGGCAGACAGGCAGCGGCACGCAGTCCAATATGAATGTGAATGAAGTCATTGCCCGCCGAGCGGCGCAGCTGCTCCAGGAGCAAGGCGCGACGGACGCGGCTGTACATCCGAACGATGACGTGAACCGCTCCCAGAGCTCGAACGACACCTTTCCGACGGCGATGCATATCGCAGCGCTTATTGCGGTCGAAGACACCGTACTTCCGGCAATTGCACAGCTGAAGGCAACACTCGCGGAGAAGAGCAAAGCGTTCGCCGATATTATCAAGATTGGGCGCACGCATCTGCAAGATGCGACTCCGCTCACGTTGGGGCAGGAGATTAGCGGCTGGGTTCGCATGCTCGAGAAAGGTGAGCGCAACGTAAAGCATAGTCTCGAGGAGCTGCGCGAGCTTGCGATTGGCGGTACGGCTGTAGGCACAGGGCTGAACGCCCCGCCGGGATTCAGCGAGAAAGTCGCAGCGGCGATCAGCGATCTCACAGGCAAAGGCTTCATCAGTGCACCGAACAAGTTCCAAGCGCTAACGAGCCATGACGAGATCGTCTTCGTGCACGGCGCCTTTAAGGCACTGGCGGCGGATCTGATGAAGATCGCCAACGACGTCCGCTGGCTGTCGAGCGGCCCGCGCTGCGGCATTGGGGAAATTCGGATTCCAGAGAATGAGCCTGGCAGCTCCATCATGCCGGGGAAAATTAATCCGACACAATGTGAAGCAATAACAATGGTTGCTTGTCAAATAATGGGCAACGATGCGACGATCGGGTTCGCAGCAAGCCAAGGCAATTTCGAGCTGAACGTATTCAAGCCGGTCATTATTCACAATTTCCTGCAGTCGGCGAGGCTGCTGAGCGACGCGATGCGCTCCTTCGATGAGCATTGTGCGCGCGGCATTGAACCGAACCGCGAGGCCATTGCCCGCCATCTTAGCGAGTCGCTTATGCTCGTAACTGCGCTGAATCCGCACATCGGCTACGAGAATGCGGCTGCGATTGCCAAGGCGGCGCACAAGGAAGGGCTAACGCTGCGGGAGGCAGCTATTCGAAGCGGACTGCTAACAGCTGAGAAGTTCGATGAAGTCGTTCGTGCGGAGGATATGGTTTAGCGTTCTCTACTGCCAGCATGAAACAAAATTTTCTAATTGGGTTATGCTAATAATTCGTGCAAATCTGACAAATTGACTTTGCGTTCATAGCCAATATCAAGTATTATGGTTAGAAAAGATCTGGCTGCAAAGGAGACTATCGTGCTATGAATGCTTCGAAGAAAAGTAACTGCAAAATCGTCGACTGTACGATCCGCGATGGCGGACTCGTCAATAACTGGGATTTCAGCGTAGAGTTCGTTCAGCACTTATATCATTCGTTGAATGAAGCTGGCGTTGAGTATATGGAAATCGGCTACAAGAACTCGCCGAAGCTGCTCAAAGGTGCTGAAGGCGCAGGTCCTTGGCGTTTCCTAGATGATGACTTCTTGCGTAAAGTCATTCCGCAGAAGCTGAACACGAAGCTGTCTGCGCTCGTCGATATCGGCCGTGTAGATGAGAATGATATTTTGCCGCGTGAAGAGAGTATGCTTGATCTGATCCGTGTTGCGTGCTACATTCAAGACGTGCCGAAGGCACTTGAGCTTGTTAACGTATTCCACGAGCGTGGTTATGAAACCACTCTCAACATTATGGCGCTCTCCAACGTTATGGAGAACCAGCTGCTTGAAGCGTTTGAACTGATCGAAGCAAGTGTCGTAGACGTGGTTTATGTTGTAGACTCGTACGGCAGCTTGGATCCGAACGACTTCAACTACCTAGTTAGCAAATTCCAGAAGTACCTGCCAAGCAAGCGTCTTGGTGTGCACACGCACAACAACATGCAACTGGCATTCGCGAACACGCTTATCTCTGTTGAGAAGGGCGTAGAGTTCCTCGACGCTTCCGTATACGGCATGGGCCGCGCAGCGGGTAACTGCCCAACTGAGCTGCTTGTTGCTCACTTGAAGAATACGAAGTACAACGTGCGTCCAGTTCTGGACATGATCGAGAAATATATGATTACGCTCCGTGAGAAAGAAGAATGGGGCTACATTATTCCTTACATGATTACAGGTATGCTGGATGAGCACCCTCGCTCGGCGATGGCGCTTCGCGACTCCGAGGACAAAGATAAAGCGGTCGATTTCTATGACAAGCTGACGACACCGGAAGTACTGCATAGCAAATAATCTAATCACATACCAGGGCAAGAGACGGCAGAAGGCTTTAGACCTTTTGTCGTCTTTTTCGTGTACGGTCATGCTTCGTTGATTTCCCACATACACGTAATAGAGACTCCGTGCGAATCAAGCGAACCAAGCGAATCAAGCGAACCTTATCTGGAGGTTGGGTTACAAATGAATGATGAAACCAAGCGGGGGACAAGCGTTGACTCGGTGGATTTGCAGCAGCATATCGAGCAGTTTTACCGGGACGGCTTCACGCTGGTACGGAACGTACTAAGTGAAGAGGAAGCGGATGAGCTTCAGCGGCAGCATCGGCATATCTTCGAGACGACCGAGCCGGACGGGTATGGCGCCAATCTGCGAACCAAAATGTTCGAGCGAGGGGATATCTTCCTCCAGCTCATCAATAAGTCGCCGACCGTGGAGTTTGCGGAAGCGGTGCTTGGCGCGAACTGCCACATGTTCTCGAACAATGCGCTCTATACGACGCCGGGCACAGGCATTGATTTCTGGCATGTGGATGAAGATTTGTTCTTCCCCATCCCAGAGGAAGCCGAGTTGGATCCGCGCATTACGATGCCGTGCTTCATGTTCAGCGCCATGTACTACCTTACGGATGTGACAGAAGATATGGGACCGACACAGCTTGTACCGGGCAGCCACCGCAGCGGCCGGCATCCGGCTTCTCCGAAGGAGACGCCATATTATAACGACCAAGGACCGGTATCGATTCTGGCACGTAAGGGCGATGTGCTATACTTCAACGGCCAAACCTGGCATCGTGGCGCCAAAAATGAAAGCGACCGAGTCCGGCAAGTCCAGCAAGTCACATACGGCAGACGTTGGGTGTCGCAGCGATTTTATCCTTTTATCAACTATGTGATGCCGCAGGAAGTGATTAATCTTATGGAGGGAAATCCGAGGCTGAAGCGGCTGATGGGCTTTCATCCGCGCGGGCCGTACGGGTGAACTTATCGAAGCACAGCACGGAGCAATTCCGTGCTGTTTTTATATGATTCGACTCTTTTACTAGTCCATATTGAAATTTGGTAAGGCTTCCATTACAATAAAGTCCATTCTATACCATGATTGGCGTTACTGAACTTGAGAGGGAGTGGCTGTGACATGGAGAATACATTAGCGCTAATCAAGAGGCGTTTGGAAGCACGCCCTACTTTGCCGGCATTGTCGCCGAAGCTTGCGTGGGACTCGTCGCTCGATGATCAAATTGCGGACTTGCCACTTGAAACAACATTAAGGACAAGGGCTGCCGAGGCTGCGCTTATTGCGCTCCGGGCAGGGATGTATCTGCTCAATGATAATTTGGATGCTTCACATTCGCAGTCGCAGGAGATTGAGGATGACGCGACAGGCGCTTACTGGCACGGCATTATGCACCGCATGGAAGGCGATTACTCGAACGCGAACTATTGGTTCAGCCAAGCAGGCGCTCATCCAGCGATGGAGAAGCTGCAGGTGCGGGTAGCTGACTGGATTCAGAACAGCGTCGTTCTTGGAGATCTGCCAGACGGCCAGATCCGTGATGCACTGCTACATATGAAACAGCAGGTTCGCTGGAACCCAAATGCATTTACGAGCATGGTTGCGCTGCAGGAGAGCGGAGCACTTTCGGAGGAGACCAGAAGCGCGATTGAATATGTGCAGCATATGGAGCTGATAGAGCTGTTCGACTATACGTGTGAAGCGGCTAAGCGCGTATTGGAAACTTAATCATTCAGATCTCAGAGAAGAAGGACCTCATGACCACGTGTATTACGTGATCATGAGGTCCTTCTTCATTCCTGTTACAGACTAAGTTAATTTAGGGGCTTGCTTCGACTTTGCTTTTACCGCTGTGTCTAATTCACCATCGGCTTCTGCTTGTGGCTGTGATTGTGCAGCCAGCTTGCGGAACGGCCACCAGTTTGCTTCACCGAACAAGTTGGCGAGAGCTGGAACAACGAGTCCCATGAACACAGTTGCGTACAGGATCAGACCGATTACGATGCCCGCACCGATCTGCAGCAGCGTATTGACGCCCGAGAGCATCAGTGCAGCGAATGTGCCGCCCATGATGACAGCTGCCGAAATAATAACGCCACCGGTCGTCGACATCGCCTTCGTCATCGCATACGTAATGCCGCGCGGTCGGTATTCTTCCTTGAACCTTGCCATCAGGAAGATGCTGTAGTCAACACCAAGCGCAACGATGATGAGGAAGACGAAGAACGATGCGCTCCACGACAGCCCTTCCTTGCCTAGCAGATCGACGAAGATAAATTCGACGATACCCATCGTCACGAGGAAGTTAAAGCCGAGCGACAGCAGTACATAGAGCGGCGCGATAATCGAGCGGAGTAGAATCATGAGCACGATGAAAATACCGATCAGCACGTAGGAGCCAGTTCTCATAAAGTCTGTCTTCGAGATGTCCTTCAGCTCATTGATCTGAGCCGATGTACCGGAAATATACAGTTTAGCCTCTTTAATGGAGCCGCCATCGAGGCTGCTGTGCAGCGCATCGCGGATTTGTTCCACCGTCGTTAGCGCCTCCGGCGAATAAGGGTTCACGGACAGCACGATATCAAGCTTCGCGGTCTTGCCGTCCGTCGAGATGTAGTAATCAAGAGCTTGCTGCATTTCTGGCGTATCAAGTGCTGCCTGCGGCAGGTTCCAGCCTGGAATTTGGCTGTCACCGATGGACTTCTGAGCGTCGCTTACGGTTGTGAGACCACTGGAAACATCAGCAAGGCCTTTCGCGCCATCTTTAAGACCGCTCGTTAGCTCTTTGAGGCCGCCGCCGAGCTTCGCTGTTCCGTCGGCTGCATCGTTCTGTCCGGCTGCGAGCTGGCCGAGACCGTTCGTGACCGATTGCACACCGGGATTCAGCTTCGTGAAGCTTGTGGCGAGCTGGCTTGCGCCGCTCTGCAGCTGATGCAAGCCGCCGGAGAGCCCTTTTTGCTTGCCGAGCAGCTGCTGCATCTCAGGTTCTTTGGCAAGCTCAGGATATTTCTTCAGCAGCGCCTGAAAGTTGCCACTCATCGAATCCGAGACGTCTGTGCTTTGCTTCAGTCCACCGGACAGGCTGCCTGCTCCTTTGGAAGCTTGCTCCAGTCCGCCATAAATTTGCTGCAGCCCTTTCTGTGCCTCGGCCGTCTTGGATGCCATCGTACGAAGTCCATCCGTCAGCTTCTGAACGTCACCTTGACCGCTGTCAAGCGAACCACTGGCATCTTGAAGGCCGCCGGCTACTTTGTTAACACCGTTTTTCATCTGCTGAAGCGCATCAGAGGTTTTAGTCAGCTGGTCTGATACGGTTAGATCCTTCAGCTGCTCGCCGAGTGGGCGGACGGCGCTGCGTACTTCTTTGACGCCGCTTAGCTTCGCGACGCTTGCGCTTGCGGTTTCAAGTGCGGCAAGTGCAGACGACGTTCGCATGGACTCAGAGGATGTCAGCGCGACGGACAGCGGGAACACTTCGCCGGAGCCGAAGGAATGCTCGACTTGACGGAACCCTTGAACGGAGCCGAGCTTCGGATCGATTTCGGCGAGATCGTCGAAAGAACGCTTGTTATGGTAGAGCAGCGTCAGTGGAGTCAACAGCAAGACGGTTACTACCAGGATGGCAACCGGCCTGCGTGCAGCCAGGGACGCCATTCCTTTCCACAGCTTCGATTCGCCATGACCTTGGCCCGCAGTTTTGGAAGGCCAAAATGTTGCTTTGCCAAACACCATCAAGAGCGCAGGTGTCAGCGTTAAACCTGCAATAAGCGTAACTGCCACGCCGATCGCTACACCTACAGCTGACTGGTACAGTCCGAACTGTGCGAAGCCGATCAGGAAGAACGCGACGAACACGGTGCTAGCCGAGAAAGCGACTGTCTTGCCGACTGTCCTCATCGTTCTGACTAGTGCTTCTACTTTATCGCCATCATGGCTGAACTCCTCGCGGAACCGCTGAATGAGCAGAATACAGTAGTCCGTACCAGCTCCGAACATGACCGCAATCAGGAACGATTGGGTGAAGGAGGAGACTGGCATGCCGAGATGCGTCGCCGCCGCTACAAGGCCTGTCGTAATGACGAGCGATAGACCGATCGTAATGAGCGGGATGAACGGTGCAACCGGGGAACGGAAGACAATGAGCAGAATAACAAGGACAAGAACGACGGTAAGGAGCTCCGTCTTCTTCAATCCCTCCTCTGAGCTGCTCTGAAAATCTTTCCCGATCGGCGCGCTGCCTGTCAGCTCAACCTTGGTGCCATTTGGGGCGTCTTTGACCTTGGAGGCTAAAATATCGACCGCTTCTTGCGTGAGCATGTCGTTATCCGCGTTCGTGAAGCCGACGATGACGAGCTCCGTCGTACCGTCCTTGCTTCGGAACTTGGATGCAAGCTCAGGCGTTTCATACGCCGATTGCACGGATTTGAAGCCCTGATCCTCCTTCAGCGAGGAGAGCTCATCGACTTTGGCTTTCAGCCAGCTGCGATCCTGCTCTGTAAGGCCATTTTCCCGTGAAAAGACGATAATGGCGCTTGATTTCACCGTTGTCTCCGGATTGATCCGCTCAAGCAGCTGTTTCGCAACGACTGATTCGGAATCTGCCGGGATAAACTTCTGCTCCGTTTGGCGGACGATGGACTGTAAATTCGGCAGCGTTAGTACGGAAACGAATGTAATGACGAGCCAGCCGATAATAATCGCCCACCTTGCTTTGGCAAGTCCGCGGATTAAACGTTCTGTCATTTCTGAATTCCTCCCTAAACTTCGTATTCTCTAAGTTTAGTTATAGCGTAACGGAAGAACAGAAGTCAATATTTTGGACTGTCGGTCATAATTATTTTACATTGTATTTCACAGATATATCAGGCATATAAGAGTTTTTATGTGAATGTGTTGTATCATGAATTATAAGAAACTTATACCGACGGTCAAGTAATGTTTACGTTAAGTAGGGGCTATGCTACAATAAAAGAGAGTAAAACGCAGAAATGACGGAGGAACGAGCGATGAAGCGCGAGCTCAAGAAGGAACAGACGCGCCTGCGCATCAAGGAAGCGGCGCTTGATTTGATCGCCGATCATGGCTATGAAGCGACGACGATCGAAGAGATCGCGAAGCAGGCTGGTGTTGCGAAGGGGACTTTTTTTAACTATTTCTCATCGAAGGATGAGCTTATATGTGATTTGCAGGCAGTATTCGCCATGAATGAGGTCGCGAAGCTAAAGGACCAGCCGGGACCGCTCGTACCGCGGTTTCAGTTATTGATCTTCCAGCTCGTGAAGGAGTTTGAGCTGAGCAAGACGCTCACGCGAGCGCTCTTCCAAGCGATGTTCGGCAGCCAGCGTCAGCTGGGGTCGCACAATCGTTTGCTCGACTCGCTCAAGGAGGTGCTCCTCCCGCTCATCCGACAAGGCCAGGACAACGGCGAGCTTCGCCGCGACATGCCAGCCGAGATGATTGCCCAGCAGGCGTTCCAATCTTACTTTGGAACACTCATCATCTGGTCGATGGAGGAGAACGACGAGCCGCTCGATAGTCGGATGGCGATGGCATTCGAGTTGTTTTTTAGAGGCATTACGGTGTAAAGGCAGTGATGATGTGTTTATGGGCATCGGCTTCATCCGAATGGGGATGAGGTCGGTGTTTTTTTTGGTTGGAGTGGGGAGTGAGGGTCCTTGGAGGGGAACAACGGTGAATGGTGTGAAAGAGAGTCATCTAGGGATACACATTGGGGGGAAATGGGTCGGAATGCCGAAAGAGTATCCCGTAGCGATGCACATTGGCGGGAAATGGACCGGAAAGCTGAAAGAGTATCCCCAGGGATACACATTGGGGGGAAATGGGTCGGGATGCCGACAGAGTAGTATCACGTAGTGCTCTTCTTTGGAGTCAAGTAGCTGGGGCCTGGTAGACTACATTGGTGGAAATTCGGTGGAATGAGGGAAAGTAGCTGGATTGTTGGACTACATTGGTGGAATTTCGATGGAATTTGAGAATGTAGCTGGTCTGGTGGACTACATCGGCGGAATTCAGGTGTCATGAGAGAAAGTAGCTGGTTAGATGGACTACATTGGTGGAAAATCGGTGGAATTTGAGAATGTAGCTGGTCTGGTGGACTACATTGGAGGAAATTTGGCGAAATGAGCGAAAGTAGCTGGTCTGGTGGACTACATTGGTGGAAAATCTTGCGGAATGAGAGAAAGTAGCTGGTCTGGTGGACTACATTGGTGGAAATCTAGCGGAATGAAGGCAAGTAGCTGGTCTGGTGGACTACATTGGTGTAAATCCGGTGGGATGAGTGAAAGAAGCTGCTCTGGTGGACTACATTGGTGGGAATTTGGTGGAATGAGGAAAGTAGGAAAGTAGCTGGTTAGGTGGACTACATAGTAGGGATGGGAGAATGTAGCAGGTCTAGTTGACTAACTAGTTACTCTATCAATGTGCGAGATACCTCACTGCGACCGAAATTCCTCAGGTGCAAGAGGAGTAACCAGTACCCCACTCGAGCAGATAACCAGCAAAAACAGCTCAAGAGGAGTAACCAGTACCCCACTTGAGCAGAAAACCAGCAAAAACAGCCCAAGAGGGGTAGCAGGTACCCCTCTTGAGCAGAAGATCAGCAAAAATAGCCCAAGAGGAGTACCCCGTACCCCTCTTACTCAGAAAACCAAACAAAATCACGCAAGAGTGCTTTCCTGCCCTCTCCTACGCTGCATACCAACGGAAAAAACGCGAGGAGAGGTCCTCACCTCGACGCGTCTCTCTGCTGAGCTCTCTTTTAAAACCCTGCCAACTCCCCATCGCCGCGGATTGCTGCTGCGTGGTGCTGGACGTTCGGATGGAAGTAGCCATATGCGTTGAACGGTTTGCCACCGGCAGTGATCCCCGCAAGTGTAACGCCGATCTGCTCGGATTCGTTGAACATACGAAGCAGCGACGTCTGCGTCATCCCGTCAATCTCAATGTACCACAGCTTAAAGCCCGTCTCCGTGACAACTACGAGCTGGGCAGCCGTGAAAGCAAGCCGCGTGGTGTTCTCGTTATATGTAATACTAAGCTCCGCCAAATGATACGTTTCCAAGGCAATAAGCCTCCTTCCTTCTCGCAAAAATAATCTTCTCCCGATTGTAATGTCCCACCTCTCATATTGCAACAATTGCTCCGGCCCACACGTCGAAAGTGATAAGACGCCTTTTACAAATATTGGAGTCTGAACTTGCGACTCAAGGGGGAATAGGAATGCAACAACCAATGAAGCGATTCAAACTAAAGAGAGAAAGAATTCAGAAACGCGCAGCAAAGCTCAAAGTAGGCCTATTACTGGCAACCGCACTCATTACGCTTATGACGGGATGTTCTTCCGGCAACAACAATCAAGGCAATAACAGTTCTTCGGAAAATGCTTCGAATACGGCGACGAATGATACGGGGAACGCAGCAAGCTCGGATGCCGCAGACAACAGCAGCTCTGCAAACAAAGCGGACAACAGCTCCAGCAGTAACTCCAATTCCAGCACATCAGACAGCACAGCCGCTCCAGACAAACCCGCGGCAGACGACACAGATCGGACTGACACTAAGGATTCTCATGATGAAACTGGCAACTCGCAATACGACAGCTCGCAACCGGGCCAATTGACAGCGGGAGAATGGGATGACCTCGGGGAGTGGAAGAGGTGGAAGAAGCTGCTTCAGGGTAATGAAGGGGCAGATAACGAGTCGTACTGGTCGATGTTTCCGGAGAATCGGCTAGAGGTGATCGTGACGGGAGGCGGCAAGCCGGTACCTGACGCTGATGTCAGCATCGTGGATGAAGACGGAGAGACAATCTGGGAAGCGCACACCAATATGGACGGAGAAGCGTATGCTTTTGCAGGCTTGTTCGATGAGCAAGGGACGGACGACACGTACGGCGTGGTTGTGCAATCTGGCAACAGCGAGAAACGGTACGAGAATGTGCCGATCCCAAGAGACTCTGCCTTGAAGATAGATCTCGACGCTTCTGCCAAAATCCCTAGTGCGCTTGATCTGATGCTAGTCGTAGATACGACGGGTTCGATGGAGGATGAGTTGAACTATCTCAAAACAGAGCTGAAGGACGTTGTCGAGCGAGTCGGCCAGGACAACGGACAACAGCTAGATATCCGGGTGAGCGCGAACTTTTACCGGGATAAGAACGATGCCTATGTCGTGCGTGATTTTCCGTTTACGGGCGATATTGATGATGTCGTGAAACAGCTTGGAGAGCAGAAAGCAGCAGGCGGTGGAGATTTTCCGGAGGCAGTGGACCAAGCGCTGGACAATGCGATCAATGAGCACAAATGGAGCAATGACGCTAGAGCACGCCTTTTGTTCCTCGTCATGGATGCCCCGCCGCACCATGATCGCAAAGTGACGAAACACATGCATGAGCTGATCGAGACAGCATCTGCCGAAGCCATTCGGATCATCCCGGTCGCATCAAGCGGCGTGGATGTCAGCACGGAGTATTTGATGCGGTTTATTGCGGCTGCCACAGGCGGTACTTACTTGTTCTTGACCGATCACAGCGGCATTGGAAACGACCATTTGAAGCCAGCGGTCGGCGAATTTGAAGTGAAAGCGCTGAACGATCTGCTCGTCGATGTAATCAATCGTTATACTTCGTAGAAGAAAGGCTTCTTTTGTCGGAAAATGTTTTAGGAAAGTGTTAAGAAGATGCTAGACAAAAAGGGCTGTAATGGTACAAACTAGAGGGTAACAACATAAACGGAATTAACTTCCAACTTCTATTTGCAATGTAGAAAATTTGAGAAAAATGGTGAATTTTGTGACCGCGGCGGATGGAATGAATAGGAACATTATACCGCTTGGCGACCGCGCGCTGGTCATTCAGCTGCCGCTTCAGCATGAGAATCAGCCCGTAGGGCAGCAAAGTGCGGGGATGGCGGAAGTGCTTCGATCAGCGGGACGCAGTTGGATCCTAGATGTTGTTCCGGCATATACGACGGTAACCGTCGTTTATGATCCTTTGCAGCTCTTGTATGAAGAGGCGGCTGCCGAGGTGTGGACGCTTCTACAGGGCCATATACAGCCTGATCCAACATTGCTCCCCGAACCACGCGTCATCGAAATTCCCGTTTATTATGGCAAAATGGATGGGCCTGATCTGCCGCAGTGCGCGGAGCGGGCTGGGATGAGCGAGAAAGAGTTTATTAAGCGGCATGCCGAAGCGGTGTACCGGGTGGCAATGATCGGCTTTATGCCGGGATTTCCGTATTTGACAGGATTGCCGCCGGAGCTTAGCCAACCGCGCCGGTCCTCGCCGCGAAGCGTCGTTCCGGCAGGGGCAGTTGGCATCGCAGGCGGGCAGACCGGCGTTTACCCGTTGGCTACGCCAGGTGGCTGGCAGTTAATTGGCCGCACGCCGCTAAGTTTGTTTGATCCGAAGCGAGCTGAGCCGATTTTGCTGCGGACGGGCGATGTCGTTCGATTCGTCCCTATCGATGAAGGCTCGTATGCTCTGGGAGAATCGCGATGACTATAATCGTTATGAAACCGGGCTTTCATACGACGGTGCAAGATTTGGGACGTCCCGGCTGGCGCCAAGGCGGCATACCGGAGGGCGGCGCGATGGATCGCATCGCGCTGCGGATAGCCAATATGCTTGTCGGCAATGCCGAAGGCGCAGCAGCGCTTGAATTGACGCTAAACGGGCCGCAGCTGCGGCTCGAGCAGGATGTGCTGCTCGCTGTGACCGGTGCGCAGATGGCGCCGACAATCGACGGCGAGCCATTGCCTCAGTGGCGGCCGGTATGGGCTGCCGCAGGCGCGGTTATCGCCTTCGGCCAAGCGGTCAGCGGCTGCCGGGCCTACGTCGCCGTCGCCGGCGGCATTGACGCGGTGCCCGTACTCGGCAGCCGCAGCACGGACACGCGCGCCGGCATCGGCGGCATCGCGGGCCGCGCGCTTCGCGGCGGCGACGTGCTCCCCTGCGGCAGCGACGCCGACGCCGCAGGGCGCGCACGCGCGGCCGCGTGGCACGCTTCGCTCGCCGCGCGTGCCGCCGCCGGGGCCGAGGGCCGCCGCCCGAACTGGGCGGCCCCGGCCTGGTTCGCGGCTCCGCCGCGAACGCCGCTGCTGGCTTCGCCTAGCAGCAGCGGCAAACGTAGCACCACGGTGCTTCGCGTGGTGCCTGGCGCCGAGTACGGGCAATTCCGCGAAGCGGCCCGTACGGCGTTTATGCGGGAGCGCTACCGCGTTGCTCCCGCCTCGGATCGAATGGGGGTCCGCCTAGATGGCCCCCCTCTTGAAATCTCGGACAGCGCAGAACTGCTGTCCCATGGCGTCATCGCCGGCACGGTGCAAGTGCCGCATGGCGGGACGCCGATTATATTAGCCGCCGATTGTCAGACGACCGGCGGTTATCCGAAGATCGCGCACGTCATTAGCGCCGATTTGCCTGTGCTTGCGCAGTGCAGGCCTGGTGATTGGCTGACATTTACAGAAGTTACATTAGGCGAGGCGCAGCGTATTCTACTTGACCAAGAACGCGAGATGCGGCTGCTTTCCGCAGCGATTCGGCTGCGTAGCCGCATCCACTTAATTTGAGGTAAAGAATGGAGCGCCAATTGCCGATATGACTATTGATACAGGTATGATTCAAGCGAAGAGAAGCATTGATTTGAATTGTGATTTTGGCGAAGGATATGGAGCATATTCGTTTGGTCAAGATGCAGCGCTCCTAAAGCATGTGACCTCCGTGAATATCGCCTGCGGCTTCCATGCCGGCGACCCGCACACGATGCGAGAAGCAGTGGAACGGGCCGCAGGAGCGGGCGTTGCCATCGGTGCGCATCCGGGCTTGCCTGACCGGCTCGGCTTCGGCCGTCGGGAGATGGCAGTCAGCCCGCAGGAGGTCTACGATTTGACGCTCTACCAAATCGGAGCGCTGCAAGCTTTCGTTCAAAGCATCACCGGCGGCACGCTGCGACACGTGAAGCCGCATGGCGCACTCTATCATATGGCCGGCCGCAACCCTGCCCTTGCGGAGGCATTCGTGCGCGCCGTGAAATCATTCGATGCACGCGTTTTGATATTCGGGCAATGGGGAAGTGAGCTGCTGACAGCTGCGGATAAGCAGGGGATGCTTCGTGTATCGGAAGTGTTTGCCGACCGCACCTATCAGCAAGATGGCAAGCTGACGCCGCGAGATATGCCAGGCGCGTTGCTTACAACACCAGACGCTGCGCTGGCGCAGACGCTCGCCATTCTTACCCATGGCAAGGTCAAGACAACATCAGGTCTGGAGACGACCGTACAGGGAGATACCGTCTGCCTGCACGGTGACGGTCCGCATGCCGCCGAGTTTGCCGCGCTGCTGCGTCAAGGCTTGGAGGGCGCTGGTGTTGAACTTCGTCCCCCGCATGCCTATTAAGAATATCTATTCATTCGCGACAGACATGCAGACAGCAGTGGCATTTGTTGAAGGAGGACATCATGTCAATAAACCGGGCGGAAAAAATAACGATGTGGACGGCATTGGTCGCCATCTTCAGCTTTATTCTTGTGCGTTGCTTCCATAGTGAACTCTATATGGCAATTCCAGAACGGATGTATCTATTCGTTCATTCTGGCATGGAATTTATCGGCTTTGCCATCAGTTTCACAATGCTAGTACTCGGCTGGTTATTTTTCGCCAAATCATTATCGAAACATCGGCTATACACCGCCGCCTTATTTAGTGCAATCGGCTTGTTTGATCTGTTGCACGCGCTGACCTCGAGAGGGATGCCCTACTATATGACGGCAGGGGAGACATCGCTATCGGCGCTGTTCTCCGATACTGCTCAGGTAGTCGGCGCTGTCGGCTTGTTTGTGATTTTCCGCAAGAACGATGCACCTATTCGAGCATCAAGACGGTTGCCAGCCTTCGCCTTGTCGCTAGGCCTTGCTGCAACAGTTGCTATACTCTATTACATGATTGCCGAACAGTCATCGGTACCTGTGTTAGTTGGCAAGCCGCTTGAATTGCTGCGCTGGCTTGTACATTTCGTCATTATTTTTGCCTACATAAGCACAATTACGATGGTTTTGTATTTGAATCGTACGGAGCGTCCGCAAGCTCTTCTAACGATTATACAGTCGCTCGTATTCTTTACGATCGCGAGTCTGCAATTCATCTTGGGCTCTAATGATCATGGCAGCGATTTGTTATTCGGACATCTTTATAAGCTTGCTGGCTACTATTTTCTAATGAAGGGGATCTATTACGTAACGATCTACGAGCCGTTCAAGCAAGAGAAACGGTCAGAATCTCGCATTAATTATTTGGCTTACCATGATGAATTGACAGGCTTGTCCAACCGCCGGTTGCTCAAAGATAAGCTTGACGAAGAGCTTACGCGCGCCAGGTTGAATGATAGCAGATTGGCTGTTTTCCTATTTGATATCGACCGGTTTAAGAACGTCAACGACGCGCTAGGCCATTCATTTGGCGATCAGATGCTGCTCGCTGTATCCGATCGGTTGCGCTATGCGGCGGGTAATGGGAATCATCTGTTCCGAATGGGTGGGGACGAGTTTGTTATGCTGATGCCGGACATTCAGGAAGCGGAGGACGAACGTGTCGAGAAGCAGGCAAAGGCGATTATGGGGCTGTTTGATGCACCGTTCGTGCTTGGCGATGCGGAATATCATATTACGATCAGTCTTGGTATTTCCTTCTTCCCGAGGGATGGCGAGAGTGTCGAAGTGCTGCTGAAGAACGCAGATACTGCTATGTACAGTGCTAAAGCGCACCGTAACGAATATAGCAGCTACGAGCCGGAGATGAACCAGAAATCGCATGACCGGCTACGTCTGGAGAGCGATTTGCGCAAGGCAATCGAACAGGAGCAATTCTCATTGGCTTACCAACCGCTCGTTAATTTAACTACTGGCAAAGTAGTCGGCGTTGAAGCGCTTGTCCGCTGGAATCATCCCAAGCGTGGACTGCTGCCGCCAGGCGAATTTATTCCGCTTACTGAGGAGAACGGACTAATTCTCCAGCTCGGCGAGTGGGTACTGAGGGCGGCATGTAAGCAAAATGTTGCTTGGCAGCAAGCAGGATTGCCGCAGATGATGATGTCTGTCAACTTGTCGATGCGCCAGTTCAGGCAGCATCAGCTCGCGGAACGGATTAAAGAGATTTTGGAGCAAACCGGCATGCCGCCGCAGTTTCTCGAGCTAGAGATCACCGAGAGTATGACGAGTGATGTCGAGTTTGCTGCTGAGACGCTAACAAGCTTGAAGGAGCTTGGTGTGCAGATTAGTATTGATGACTTCGGTACAGGCTACAGCTCGCTTGTCTCCTTGAAGCGGTTCCCAATTGATAAGCTGAAGATCGATCGTTCGTTTGTCGGTGATTTATCGCAGGGCGGAAGTGACGCAGCAATCGTATCAACCATTACGACGATGGCGAAGAATCTGAAGCTGAAGGTGACCGCTGAAGGCGTCGAGAATGACGAGCAAATCAAGTTCTTACGTGAGAGCAATTGTGAGGAAGCGCAAGGATTTTACTTTACGAAGCCGATTCCGGCGAACTTGTTCGAGAATTGGTTCAGGCATCGCAGTCAGTCCGCGTAACTTAGTCCCAAGGAGCTTGTAGATCATGCAGGAGCGGTTTACATCGGTATTTATTTATGGTTCATTACTGCCGGGGCATAGCAATCATCATGTGGCGGCGGATTATATCCGCGCCTCGCGGTCTGGCGTCATTCAGGGACGGCTCGTTGATTACGGGCCGTATCCGGCATTGCTCCGTGATGACAAAGCGCGTGAATGTAGTATGGTCGTACGCGGTTTGTGGGTGGATGTGAATGAATTAGGGTTGAAACGAATGGATGAATTGGAGCAGTTTCTAGGTATTGAAGAGGATAATGATTATGATCGGATCTGGGTACAGGATGTGGATTCGCCTGCTATGAGCGGGTGGGTGTATGTATGGGAGTCGCCGCGAGGCTACCCTGCAATTGAGGAGCCTTATTGGCCTGATTACTTTGCCCGTAAGATAGGGCGGATCTGACGTAAGCGTAGCTCCTTATTCATTGAGAGATGGCGAAGTCGATGTCATCGTTATACGTATTGTTGAATTACGCTCAGCCGTCGTGCTGAGCGTTTTTACGTTGTTCATCGTATGGATGATCCCGAAGGCGAGCAGCATACAAGCCATCGTATAGATGATGACACGTTTTATCGTATGAATTAGCGCTGTTCCATCATCGCGATGAATGGTTCTGCGGCGGATGGATTGACGCCAGATTAGCAGTGCCGGTGAAGACAGAATGAGCAGTCCGACGAGCAAGGTCAGTTTGCGGTATTCCATACCGAGCGGAAACACGTTAATCGCGGCATAGATCAACGCTTCTACCACTAATGCTTGAATAGGAACAACGAGCGCCACTTCTGAAGCGGCCCGACGTTTCGTGCGATTGGCCATCTCTTCACGGTGTTTAGGCTGCAGATGGATCAATTCCAGCAGGCGTGGGACTGAGAAGAAGGCCATAGCCGCTGACGGTAGTGCAATTAAAGTGACGAATAGCAACAAATTATCTAGCACGAACCATTCACGGTAGGAATATGTCGCGATGAGAAGTATCATTTTGCCGATCGATAGAAGTGTCATGGTTGCGAGCAGAATAAGCGTAACAAGGGCGGTGCGTTTCAAACTTTCCATCGTCTTGCGGAAAGCAAGACTGCCAGAGGCCAGTCCGGCGAACAGAGCTAACAGGAGCAGTACAATTACAAGAACAGCATTGGTCACATAAACTTTCTCGGACATGATGATTTTCCTCCTTCTTCACGTGTTCTTCCATTATTCAGTGTACAAGGAAGTCATTATTACCGTGAATTGGCTCTGGTCTAGTTTCTCTGCTGGACGTTAGTCCAGTATGTTGGGCGGTTGTTCTACCGCGTTAGTTGTAATCTCCATTATAGGATGTAAATTGTTTCGACAATTGATGAATTGAATAATCGTCCAATTACTGATCGATTACATACCCGCACGTCCAAAAAATCTCTTATTCTTATTGTATCACGAAGAAGCCAAATCAAGTATGTTGTACACATAAAAATCAAAAAGACTGCCAAGTGGAATCGGCAGTCTTCGTATGCTTTACAGGTCGCCCCAGTTGAGGTTGGACGATTTGCTGTAGTTGGTTACTTTTTGTTCGAAGAAGTCGGTTTTCATGCCGTTCATGTTGCTGAAGCTTTCAACCCACTTCATTGGATGCTCCACGATTTCTGGATACAGGATATCCAGGTTCAGCTTGCGCAGACGCTCGTTGGAGAGGAACTTGATGTAGTTCTCGATAATTTCGTCTGTCAGACCAGGAATTTGGTTGTTCGTAATGTATTTTCCCCACTCGATTTCATGCTCAACAGCTGTACGCATCATTTGGCGCAGCTCTTCGATCAGAACCGGTGTGAACAGCTCTGGGTTCTCCTTACGCACTTCACGGAAGATACCTTGGAACAATGCAAGATGAGTCAGCTCATCGCGCTGTATATATTTGATTTCGGACACAGTCCCGAGCATTTTACCTTGACGACCAAGCGCATAGAAGAAGCTGAAGCCGCTGTAAAAGTAAATGCCTTCGAGAATGTAGTTCGCCATAATTGTCTTAAGAAGGTTTTGCGACGATGGGTTCGCGATAAAGTTCTCGTACAGGTCCGTAATGAAACGGTTCCGTTTGAGCAGGTTTTTATCTTCACGCCACAAGTTGTAGATTTGGTCACGTACTTCAGGAGAGACGACGCTGTCCAGAATGTACGAGTAGGATTGGCTATGAACAGCTTCTTGGAACGCTTGTACGGTTAAGCACAGGTTTACCTCAGGCGCTGTAATATATTCATTAATGTTCGGCAGATTCGCCGTTTGAAGCGAATCAAGGAAGATTAGGAAGCTAATAATTTTATCGTAGCTGTTACGCTCGGAGAGCGACAGGTTTCTATAATCCTTTGCATCCTGAGCAAGTGGAATTTCTTCTGGAATCCAGAAGTTATTCATCATCGTGCGGTACATTTTCGATGCCCAGTCATATTTTACGTTGTTAAGCTCGATTAGGTTCGTCGTGTTTCCGCCAATGATGCGGCGTTTACCCCAATCCCGGTCGCCATCCTCGTTGAATAGCTTCTTCTTCTGCAGATCCATAAAATGGGCTGCCTCCTTCTGCTTCCTCATGTAGCTGCTTAGTTTATTATTTGAGAAAGGGAGCCCTGCGGTCCGGATTGAGTCTCCAATCGCTGTTGTAGTTCGGATTCAACTGATTCAATAAAACATATAGAGGTATGAATCCGACTACAAAGGCGACCGCTTACGCTTTTCCGACTTCAATCCGGCCCTCCGGGCTTATATTCTCATATTAAGCGCTGCAGCTTACACAATCTTCGACTTCAAGGCTCTTATTGCGGCAGTAGTAAACGGTTTTCAGCCCGTTCTCCCATGCTGCCATGTAGAGTTCCATAAATTCCTTCGCCGTATAGTTCGGCGTAATATACAAGTTAAACGATTGCGCTTGATCGATGTGGCGCTGACGACGACCCGCTGCGCGGATGCTCCAGTGCTGATCGATATGATGTGCTTCTTTGTAGAACCAGAACGTTTCTTCGTTCAGGTTAGGCGCTGTTTGCGGGATGACCGCGTTCTTCTTCTCTTCGACGAAGAACTTGTTGAAGATCGGGTCGATACCAGCCGTCGAACCAGCGATAAGTGAAGTGGACGCTGTAGGTGCGATTGCGAACATCCACGCGTTGCGGACGCCGTTCTCGGCTACATCCTTCTTCAGTTTCTGCCAGTGTGGGGCATCGTAACCGCGGCGCTCGAAAAATTCGCCCGTATGCCATTCACTGCCTTCAAATACGCGGTAAGAGCCTTTTTCCTTGGCAATTTCCATGGACGCTTTGATGGCATAGTAGTTGATCCATTCGTACAGCTCATCAGCACGGTCCAGATGCTCTTCGGATTCCCATGCGATACCGTTGAGCGCAAGCCATTGGTGGTAACCACTTGTGCCAAGGCCAACTGCGCGGTACTTCTGGTTTGTTATTTCCGCTTGCGGGATCGGGTAATGGTTCAAGTCAATAACATTATCCATCATCCGCATTTGGCAGGATACAACCTCTTCAATTTCCTCAAGCGTCCTCGTACGGCCGAGGTTCAAAGAGGAGAGGTTACATACGACATAGTCGCCGCTCTTCACTTGTGTCGAGATAATGCCGTCTTCATGCGTCGTCGTCAAGTACTCAGTCGCGCTCATGTTCTGGCAGATCTCTGTGCAGAGGTTCGAGCAGTAGACGATGCCTTTGTGCTTGTTCGGGTTCGCCCGGTTAACCGTATCGCGGTAGAAAATGAAAGGCGTACCTGTCTCGAAGGAGCTCGCAAGAATCTTCTTCATAATCTCGATAGCTGGCACTTCATCACGGGAGAGCTCAGGATGGTTCACGCACTCCTCATAGCGGCGTTCCCACTCTTCGCCCCATGCATCTTCAAGCGCCCAGCCCATGTAGCTGCGAACTTCGTGCGGATCGAACAGGCACCAGGATTCACGCTCTTTCACTTTACGCATGAAGAGGTCTGGAATACATACGCCAGGGAAGATGTCGTGCGCCTTCATCCGGTCGTCGCCATTGTTCGTCTTGAGGTTCAGGAAGTCGAAAATATCTTTATGCCATACGTCCAGGTATACCGCAACCGCGCCGGAACGAACGCCTAGCTGGTCAACCGCAACCGCCGTATTGTTGTAGTTCTTGATCCAAGGCACAACGCCGCCAGCAACACCTTTGAAACCACGGATGTTGGAACCGCGGCTGCGCACTTTACCGATGTAGATACCCATGCCGCCGCCGAATTTGGACACTTGCGCGAAGCTGGAGTCTACATTGTAGATGCCCCACAGGTTATCAGGCACTGTGTCGATGAAGCAGCTGGACAATTGATGGAACGGCTTGCGCGCATTTGCGAGCGTAGGCGTCGCCACTGTCATTTGCAGGCGGCTTAGCACGTCGTAGAACTTGCGAGCCCAGCCCAGCTTGTCCGTCTCCTTCATTGCTAGGTGCATCGCTACGCCCATGAACAGCTCTTGCGGAAGCTCAAGCACATCGCCGCTGAAGCTCTTGATCAAGTAACGGTCGGCAAGCGTCTTAAGGCCGATGTAGTTGAACAAGTAGTCGCGATCAGGCACGATGTAGTTGCCGAGCTCACGGATTTCTTCGCGAGTGTAATGCTCTAGTATGTAGCTGCCATAGAGCCCTTTGTCTGTCAGGTACGTAATGAGAGAGTAGAAATCGCCATAGCCAAAATAGCCGTATTTGCGGTTGATTGCAGATTCTTTATAGAGGTCATACACAAGAAGTTTAGCTGCAACGTACTGCCAGTTCGGCTGCTCGATGCTTGTTTTCTCCACTGCAACTTGTGTGAGTGTGCGTTGAATTTCCTTAGTTGTAATGTTGTTGCGGAAATATGGAAGCAAAGCTGTCTCAAGCTCTAGCGGGTCACAATCGTTGTAGCCCACACACGAAAAATCGATGACTTTTTTTAGCTTTGAAAAGATAAGTTCTTCTTTCTGACCGTTCCTCTTAATTATATCCACGAGCGGAGCCTCTCCTTGTCGAAGATTGTCTTCCGACAACCCCTGATACACAATATGTTGTTATTGCTTTTCTAAATTACACCAATATATAGTGTCTGTCAAGTTATAGTATTCGACATCCAGCGAGTCCGTTACAGCTGTTTTTTGGCATGAAAACAGGTTGAAAACGTGCAGTGACGCACCTTCTGAAGTCTTACAAAACTCTACTAATCAAGACAGCGCTCCTATAAAAAAGTTAGCTACATCCAAACAACGAAAACTAATTATAGCACTAACTGCCCGGTCCATGTGGTGACAATAATAGGGATAAATCATGTCGAATCAATCAGCTCGAAATAGAGCAGTTTGCGAAATTGACATTGGTGTTGGTCGTCTTCCTTTAGTACACTAAGGCTGAGTTGTTAATCGACTGAACCTATTGTAAATGAGAGGACGTGACTTCTAATCCGCTATGAGCCGTAAATCGAACAAATACCTATCTCTTATTCAAGCAGCAGCCATCTCCATCTGGATGTGCCTGATGCTTCTTAGCATGCCGGGAGCCGCCGCCGCACATGCGGAGCTTGAACGTACCGTACCAGAGCCGAATGCGAAATATGAGCAAAGTCCAACGGCTGTCGAGCTAGCCTTCAACGAACCGATCGAACCTGAGGTCGGTGCCATTAAAGTGTTGGATTCTAAATCTCGCCCTGTAACAGACAAAGCGCCTACTGCCAGCAAGGACGGACAGTCGCTTACACTGCCGCTCCCCAAGCTAACAGAAGGCGTATACACCGTTTCTTATGCGGTCATTTCCGAAGACGGACATCCCGTTAGCGGATCGTACGTATTTGTTGTCGGTAATGTGACCGAAGGAGTTGATGCTGCAACCTTCGATCCGCACAAAGAACTTGGTCATGAGGGACATAGTGTATCCACACAGCTAACCATTAATCAATTCATTATTTATGCAGTGCGCGCAGTCTATTACGCATCGCTATTGCTCACGGCTGGCCTCATGCTATGGCCGCTGCTCACAAGAGGACGCGGTGAACAGCTGCGGCTGCTTCAGAAGAAATGGGAGATGATCGCTCTTCAGACGCTTCTCGTCGCTTCGCTTCTTTATATATTCGTACACGCGCGTGAGATTCTTACCGGCTATCCCAGCTCGGAATACAGCAAGCTGTTCCTGCGCACGACAATTGGCCATGAATGGGTAGCGCTGCTAGTACTCGCTCTCATCGGATTTATTATCGTCCGATTCGGGCCAATAATGAAGGCGTTGTGGGCGGTTGGCATTCTTGTACTGGAAAGCCTCAGTGGTCACGCTGTCGTATTCACGCCGAAAATATCGTCGGTGCTGTTCGATTTCGTACACCTTGCGGCGGCATCCGTGTGGGTAGGAGGCTTGTTGCTGCTTCTGGTGCTGTGGATCGCAGATCGTAAGGAAGCTGGGCGCTTTGCTGTTGTATTCTCGCGGGCAGCCCTACTGTCTATTACGCTGCTCGTGCTGACAGGGATTGGACTCACGCTGCTCTTCCTGCCGTCGCTTCATTACCTGTTCTATACCGCATGGGGAACGATTCTACTTGTGAAGACAGGCCTCGTAGTACTTGTGCTTGTCGTTGGAGGATTGCTTCAGCTGCGCGTGCGCAGAGGCGACCTGCCGACAACCGTACTGCTTCGTGTAGATGCAGCGCTAATGGCACTTATTATCGTGTGCGCGGCGCTCTTTACCTATATAAGTCCATTGCCGGCGAATGAGCCGGTGCTGTACCACAAGATGGGTGACAAGATGCACCTCTCGCTCCGAGTAACGCCTAACAAGCCAGGAGACAACACGTTCATCGTCAAAGTATGGCTGCCGGATGCGACAGGCGCGCCGAAGTCGGTGAAGCTGCGACTGTTTTCGCTCGATCGCAAAGATATAGGACCGATTGATGTGCCAATTAAAGCTTTTGAAGATCCAGAAATAACTTCGTTCGACGGCTTCGTGAAGGCGGCGTTTACGTCGGAAGGCCCATTCGTTCCTTTCGCAGGTCGTTGGCAAGCCGAAATCCGCGTCATGGATAAAGACGATAATGAAACGGTTGAGAAGACGGAGTTCCGCAACTACTAATTTAGATGGCTAGTAACTAATTCGAGGAAGGGGGAGAAAGCGCGAATGTCGTCGTATAAACGGATCAAATGGTTTATATTGTGGACGCCGACGTTGACGATTGCGCTGTGGGAATACCTTAGGCATACGATCCTGTTGCCATATGTATCGATGGAGCTTGGCAATTGGTTAACGCCTGTCCTCGTTATGACAGTAACGGCGACGCTCGTCATCAAGCTGTTTCGAATGCTGGAAGAAACGAACGAGTCGCTGCAGCAGGCCAAATCTGCCAAAGCGGCGTTCATGGAACGCGAGCAGCTGGCGCGCGAGCTGCATGACGGCATATCGCAGTCGCTCTTCCTCTTGTCAGTGAAGCTCGACAAGCTTGAGCAGGCGAAGGACAATGAGCAGGTCATGGAGACGGCGCAGCAGCTGCGGCGCACCGTCCGCCATGTTTATGAAGATGTGCGCCAATCTATTGCAAGTCTGCGAAGTGAGCCATCCCGAACGGACGTGCAGTGGATGCAGGCAGTCCGGGAGATGGCGGAGGAGCTGCGGCTCGGCGGACTGGATGCGCAGCTGGATTGGCGACTGGGAGACAGTCGGCTCAGCGGCAAAGAGAAGGTGGAGCTGCTCGCAATCGTCCGCGAGGCGATGCTGAACGTGCAGAAGCATGCGCATGCGACGCAGCTGATTGTGCGCGCCGTGCCTGAAAGCGAGTCTAATGGAGCTGACTTCCACTGCACAATTACGGATGACGGCATTGGCGCGCTTCCTGAGCAGCTCGGCGCTAAAGGACGATACGGCATTCGTATGATGCGTGACCGCGCAGAAGCAATGGGCTGGCAATTTCATGTGCGAAGCCGAGATGAGCTCACGCATGGCACAACAGTAGAAGTCATCAAGGAGGCGTCCAATCGATGAGCGAGCAGAAGCAGATTACAGTCCTGCTGGCGGACGATCATCCGCATGGTCGTGAAGGAATGCGGGATATTGTCAGCGGGGATGCGGATTTCTTCATTATAGGGGAAGCGGTAAACGGTGAAGAGGCGGTCAGGCTAGCTGCCGAGCTCGTTCCGGATCTTGTCTTGATGGATATAAATATGCCTGTGATGAACGGGATGGAAGCGACGCAGCATATCAAAGCGATCGATCCTCGGATAAAGATCATTATGGTGACTGTATCTGATGATATTAGCGATTTGTTCGAAGCAATCAAGCGCGGGGCGCAAGGCTACCTGCTTAAGAACTTGTCGCCTTCGGCGTGGCTAGAATACCTTCGCGCCGTAGCGATTGACGAGGCGCCGCTGTCCAAAGAGCTGGCGTTTCGGATGCTGCAGGAGTTTAACGGCGGGAGCAAGGGAATCGGGACACCGCTAAGCGGGGGAAGCAGCGCAGGATCATCCGAGGAGGAAGCGTACCATACCGCACTGACGCATCGCGAGCGCGAAGTGCTTGAAGGGGTCGCATCAGGCAGCTCCAACCGGCAGATTGCGGAGAGCTTCGGCATTTCGGAGCATACAGTGAAGAACCATCTGAAGAACATTTTGCAGAAGCTTCACTTGGATAACAGGGTTCAGCTTACGCGTTATGCGATTGAGAAGGGTTTAATTCCGAAGAAATGAACAAGCCGACAATTTATTGTAACAATCATATAGCCCTATCGAGTCATGCCCTCCAAATTAATCTGGGCTATACTCCTCTGTAGAGAATAAAGAGGAGGAGCAATCCACAATGAATAAGTTGAAAAAATGGTCCGTACTTACACTAACAGCACTATCCCTATTCCTGTTCGCAGGCATCGCAAGCGCGCACGTTACGGTGCAGCCTCCTACAGCGGAGCAGAACAGCTATCAAGTCTTCTCGGTTCGCGTACCGAGCGAGAAAGAGAACGTAACAACAACGGTTATTAAAGTAAAAGTGCCTGACGGTGTAAAAGTAAGCCGCGTGGAGCCAAAAACAGGCTGGAAATACGAGCTTGAGCGCAACGCAGATACGAAGGCGATCACCGCGATTACGTGGACTGCGGAAGGCGCAGGCTTGTCGCAGACGGAGTTTACGGATTTCCGCGTATCCGGCAAAGTTGCACAGGACGCGACACAGCTCGTATGGAAAGCGTACCAAACGTATAGCGACAAAGCGTTAGTGGAATGGGTTGGCGGCGAAGATGCGGAATACCCAGCTTCCGTAACGAAGGTTACAGCGGCGGCTGCAGGAGAAGGGGACAGTCACGGCAACGGCACATCGGCAGAGCCGGCTGGCGACAAGAACGCAGCAACGTCGAATGCTTCTGCGGGATCGAGCAACACCTCCACTGGCAATGCAGCAACGAACGATGCATCTGCTTCGGCACAAGAGACAGCTCAGCCAATGACAGCAGATGATGACAGTACGAAAGCGAATGTCACGCTTGGTCTTGCAATTGCAGCAGTGGTGCTTGCAGCGGCAGCGCTTGTCGTGGCGGCAACACGGAAGAAACGTTAATCCAAGCTTTTCGCGGAGAAGACTTGCGCTGTGACAGTATAATTACTTATAATAGAAGTTATATATCTTAAATGCGATGAGGAAGAAGAGTACGCAGTGCTTTCTTAACAGGGAGAAGACGCCACAGATTGAGAGCGTCTTTAGGAAATCAGGCTGCCGAAGTTCGCTTCCGAGCAGACTCTTGAAGGGCGTGGCTGCTAAAGCTACAGCTTTGTAGAGAGTACCGGTTTTCCGGCCGATATCCGGAGTTTGAGGAATTTTTCCGCGAGGATTGATAGCGGAGGAGTTCGAACTAGGGTGGTAACACGGTTCTTTCGTCCCTTACGGGGAGAGAGGACCGTTTTTTATTTGTTTAAGAGAGGAATGGTCAGAAGATGAAAGAGCGTTTGGAAGCATTGCGCGCCGAGGCGCTGCAGGAGCTGCAGCAAGTAGCCGGGCCGCAGCAATTGAATGATTTGCGGGTCAAATATTTAGGCAAAAAAGGTGCGCTCACCGAAATTCTTCGCGGTATGGGTGCTCTGAGCGCTGAAGAGCGTCCGATTATCGGGCAAGTCGGCAACGAAGTCCGCGCGGCAATCGAAGAAGTCATCGAGACGAAGCAGGCTGCATTCCAGCAAGCAGAGACAGAGAATCGCCTTCGCGAGGAAACCATTGATGTCACGCTGCCAGGCAAGAAGCTTGGCGCAGGCGCGATCCACCCGCTTAACAAGGTGGCGCAGGAGATCGAGGATGCTTTTATCGGCATGGGCTATACCATTGCGGAAGGTCCTGAGGTTGAGTCCGACTACTATAACTTCGAGGCGCTAAACCTGCCGAAGAACCACCCTGCGCGCGATATGCAGGATTCGTTCTACGTAACGGAAGATATTCTGATGCGTACGCACACATCGCCGGTGCAAGTTCGCACGATGAAAGCGATGAACGGCAAGCCAGTTAAAGTGATTTGCCCGGGCAAAGTTTATCGTCGAGACGATGACGATGCGACGCATTCGTTCCAGTTCAATCAGATTGAAGGCCTCGTAATCGGGCCGAACATCCGTATGAGCGACTTGAAAGGCACATTGCTGCAATTCGTGCAGCAAATGTTCGGCAAGCAGGCGCAAATTCGTCTGCGTCCGAGCTTCTTCCCATTCACAGAGCCAAGCGCTGAAGTGGATGTCACTTGCGTACAATGCGGCGGTCATGGCTGCCGGATGTGTAAGCAGACCGGTTGGCTCGAAATTCTCGGCTGCGGCATGGTTCACCCACGTGTGCTCGAGATGGGCGGCTACGATCCGAACGAAGTCAGCGGCTTCGCATTCGGTATGGGCGTAGAGCGTATCGCGCTCCTCAAGTACGGCATCGACGATATTCGTCATTTCTATACGAACGATCTGCGCTTCCTGAGCCAGTTTGTCCGAATGTGAGAAGGAGGCTAACTAAAGATGAATGTTTCTTATAAATGGCTAAGTGAATATATAGATCTGAACGGTTACACCGGCGAGCAGCTGGCGGAACTGATGACAAGCGGCGGTATTGAGATTGACGTCGTTGAAAACCGTAACAAAGGCGTTAAAGCCGGCGTCGTAGTTGGTCATGTGCTAACTCGTGAAAAGCATCCGGATGCAGATAAGCTGAGCGTATGTACACTTGATGTTGGCGGCCCGGAAGTGCTGCAAATCGTGTGCGGCGCGAAGAACGTTGCGGCAGGCCAGCTCGTTCCGGTAGCAACAATCGGCGCAGTGCTTCCTGGCGACTTTGCAATTAAGCGCGCTAAGCTGCGCGGTGTTGAATCCCAGGGGATGATCTGTTCAGCGAAGGAGCTTGGCCTTAACGAGAAGCTGCTTCCTAAGGAGCAGCAGGAAGGCATTCTCGTTCTGCCTGAAGGTACTAAAGTAGGCGCGTCGATTCTTGATGTGCTGGCTATTGATGATGAAGTGCTGGAGCTTGATCTGACACCGAACCGTTCGGACTGCCTGAGCATGCTTGGCGTTGCTTATGAAGTAGGCGCGCTGACAGGCCGTGAAGTTAAGCTGCCGGACAATCGCGTAAGCGATGCGGCAGAGCTGACTTCTGCGCATGTGTCCGTCCGCATTGAAGCGAAGGAGCAGTGCTCGCACTATTCCGCACGTTATATTAAAGGCGTTAAGATCGGTCCTTCACCGCAATGGATGCAGAACCGCCTTATGGCTGCAGGCATTCGCCCAATCAGCAACGTCGTTGATATTACGAACTACGTTCTGCTCGAATACGGTCAACCGCTACACGCATTCGATGCAGATAAAGTAGCAGGTGGACGTATCGTTGTCCGTATGGCGCATGACGGCGAAGTGCTGGAAACACTTGACGGCGGGGAGCGCAAGCTGGATTCGAGCATGCTCGTCATTACGAATGGCAGCGAGCCGATTGCGCTCGCAGGCGTAATGGGCGGTGCGACAACGGAAGTTACTGACGGCACGGTCAATATTCTGCTGGAATCGGCTCGCTTCGACGGCGGAACGATCCGCAAGACATCCCGCCAAGTCGGTCTTCGCTCGGAATCGAGCGTTCGTTTCGAGAAAGGCGTAGACCCGGCGCGTGTCGTGCCTGCGCTTAATCGCGCAGCGGCACTGATGGAGAAGTATGCGGACGGTCTTGTGCTTGAAGGCATCGTCGAAGAGCTTACAGAGCAACCGAAGCAAACCGTTGTCAGCGTATCTCTCCATAAAATCAACCGTTACCTCGGCACGGAGCTGTCGAAGCTTGAAGTCGAGACAATCTTCGGTCGTTTGCAATTCCCGTTTGAATTGTCGGCGGATGGGGTATTTACCGTTCAGACACCTTCGCGCCGCGGCGACATTACGCGCGACGTCGATCTGATTGAAGAGGTAGCCCGTCTGTTCGGATACGATAACATTCCAACTACTGCAATTGAAGGCTCAGCAACAACTGGTGCGCTGACGAAGCCGCAGGCAATCCGCCGCGAGCTGCGTAAGCGTCTGACAGATGCAGGCCTTCATGAAGTGATCAGCTATTCGTTCACGCATCCAGACCGCACGAAGCTGTTCCCGGCTTTGACTGGCGCAGATCTGTTCCCTGTTCGACTGGCACTGCCGATGAGCGAGGACCGCAGTGTGCTTCGCACAAGTCTGCTGCCGCAACTGCTTGAGACGGCGACGTACAATCGCAACCGGAAGAATGATGATGCCGCGATCTTCGAGATCGGCAGCGTCTTCCATACAGATGAGGCGGAGCTTACTCGCTTGCCGCATGAGAAGCATCGTTTGGCGATTTTGCTTACAGGTAATAAAAATGTGGCATCTTGGAACCGCAAAGCAGAAGCGTATGACTTCTACGATTTGAAAGGCATCATGGAAACAATTGTCGATCTGCTTGGCGTAAGTGGCGACATCAGCTATGAGGCGGCACAGCCGGAGCATATGCATCCGGGCCGTACGGCTGCCATTGTGTTCGATAGCGAACGCGGTCCTGTGACAATCGGCTACATGGGTCAACTGCACCCAACGACACAGAACGATCACGATCTTGGCGATACGTATGTGCTTGAAGTAGAGCTGGCGCCGCTGTATGATGCGACGAGCTTCGATATTGTATACAAAGCGTTGCCTCGCTACCCAGCGATGGAGCGGGACATTGCAGTCGTATTGAGTCTTGAGGTTGAAGCAGGCAAGCTGGTTGGCGCTGTTCGCGAGACCGCTGGCGAGCTGCTTGAGTCGGTTCGCATCTTCGACATCTACATGGGCGAGAAGCTCGGCGCAGACAAGAAGAGTGTCGCATTGTCGCTCGTTTACCGCCATGCTGAGCGTACGTTGACTGATGAAGAAGTAACGGAGCTACACGGCAAGGTTGTAGCAAACTTGGAACAATCTTTTGCAGCAGAATTGCGTAAATAGGCAGGAGATGCGGGAAGCCGTATCGAATTAGTTCTTTGCCAAGCAAAAACGGATATTGTCTATTTTAGTAATAGGCGATACGTGCTGTGCGGCCTCTGAACGAATATTCGATGCGGCTTTATCCTATTTGTAAGACCTTGTATGAATCGGAGGCAAAATAGTCGTCGTTTTTTGCTTGATTGAATGTGGATGATGGCAACGATTGTCGCATAGAACTGTAGTTTTGACTTATGAACCTATAGGAGGATCACCCCTATGAACGCTGCCGATCGGACACGAGTAACGGTTGATATATACGGTAACCAATTTAAACTAGCAGGACATACAAATCCCGAATACATCAAGCGCATTGCCGCGCTTGTTGATGAGAATATGCATAAGCTGGCAAAGGGATATCCCATGCTGGATTTACCGAAAATTTCCATGCTTGCTGCCGTACATATGGCTGAAGATGTTTTCCGGCTGCGCGGCGAGAACGAGCACATGCATGAGATCGAACAGCGCCGCAAGGTAGCGGTTGCTGAGCTTGAGCAGTTGAAGCTGCTGCTTGATGAACTGCAGAAGCAGTTCGATGCAGAACGCGCGGATGCTGAGGAGACGCTTGCTTCGGAGCGCCAAGCAGCGCGTAATGAGCAAGTGCGAGTACGAACTGAGCTGGAGGCAAAACTCGCGAGTGAAAATGATGCCGCAGCGGCGGAACTGGCGCGGGTTCGCGACGAGCTGGAAGTGAAGCTGGCGAGCGAGCGCGAGGCGGCTGCGGGAGAGCAGGAACGAGTACGAAGCGAGCTGGAGGCGTTGCTCGCGAGCGAGCGTGTGAATGCTGAAGAGACGCTCGAGTTCGAGCGTGAAGTAGCACGAGAAGCACAAGAGCGAGTACGAAGTGAATTGGAAGCGCAGCTGGCGAGTGAACGCGAGGCGGCTGTGGGAGAGCAGGAACGAGTACGAAGTGAGCTGGAGGCAAAGCTCGCGAGTGAAAGTGATGCCGCAGCGGCGGAACTGGCGCGGATTCGCGACGAGCTGGAAGTGAAGCTGGCGAGTGAACGCGAGAACGCGGAAGAAACGCTCGAGTTCGAGCGTGAAGTAGCGCGAGAAGAACAAGAGCGATTACGAAGCGAATTGGAAGCGCAGCTTGAGAGCGAGCGTGAGTCTTCGCTCGAAGAGCTAGAGCGGACAAGCGCTGCTCTGCAAGGGCGCATGGAAGAAGCGGTCCGCGTAGCGGCCGATGTACTTGCAAGCGAGCGTGAGGCGGCATCAGCGGAGCTGGCGCGGGTTCGCGGCGAGCTGGAGGCGTTGCTAGCTAGCGAGCGCGAGGCTGCGGCGGCGCAAGAGCGAGTACGCTTTGAGCTTGAGGTAAAGCTAGCGAGTGAGCGCGAGTCAGCAGTAGCTGAGCTTGAGCGAGTGCAAGTCGAGCTTGAGGCACAGCTCACGAGCGAGCGTGAAGCAGCGGCAGCGGAGCAAGAGCGAGTACGAGCCGAGCTGGAGGCGAAGCTGGCAAGTGAGCGTCTGAAAGCGGACGAGACGCTCGAATTCGAGCGTGAAGTCGCGCGTGAAGAGCAGGAGCGAGTACGAGTCGAGCTGGAGAAGCTGCTTGCAAGTGAGCGCGAGTCAGCAGCTGCAGAGCAAGAGCGAGTACTCGGCGAGTTTGAGAGCGAGCGAGAGGCAGCGCGTAAAGTGCTGGAGCGGACAAGCGCAGCTTTGCAAGGGCGCCTGGAAGAAGCGGCACGCACCGCGGCAGCGGAGCTTGCAAGTGAGCGCGAGTCAGCAGCGGCTGAGCTTGAGCGAGTGCAAGTCGAGCTTGAGGCACAGCTCACGAGCGAGCGTGAAGCAGCGGCAGCGGAGCAGGAGCGAGTACGAGTCGAGCTGGAAGCGCAGCTCACGAGCGAGCGTGAAGCAGCGGCAGCGGAGCAAGAGCGAGTACGAGTTGAGCTGGAAGCACAGCTCACGAGCGAGCGTGAAGCAGCGGCAGCGGAGCAAGAGCGAGTACGAGTCGAGCTGGAAGCACAGCTCGTGAATGTGCGTGAGAACGCAGAGGAGACGCTCGAGTTCGAGCGTGAAGTCGCGAGTGAAGAGCTTGAACGCGTGCGAAAAGAGCTGTTAGCACAGGTTGAGAGCGAGCGTAAGACGGTAGCGGAGCAAGCGAAGGTGCGTACCGAGCTTGAGGTGAAGCTGCTCATCGAGCGTAAGAACGCAGAGGAGACGCTTGGATTCGAGCGTGAAGTCGCGCGTGAAGAGCAGGAGCGAGTACGCAGTGAGCTTGAGGCGCAGCTCGCGAGTGAACGCGAAGCTGTAGCGGCGGAGCAAGAGCGAGTTCGTGCTCAGCTAGAGAGCGAGCGCGTGGCAGCGCGCGTAGAACTGGAGCGAACAAGCGCCGAACTGCAAGAGCGCATGAACGCAGCGGTTATAGCCGCGGCAGAGGAGCTCTCGCAGGTGCAAGGCGAGCTTGAGGCGCAGCTCGCGAGTGAGCGTGATGCGGCTGCGGCCTCCCAAGCGGAGCTGGAGCGCGTGTGGGTAGAGCTTACGGCGGAGCGGGAGAATGAGCAGGAAACTGCTCGCGTCCTGCTTGAGCAAGTAAAGTCGGAGCTGCAGAAGCAACTGGCGAGCGAGCAAGAGTCGGCTCGCGTTGAGCTAGAGCAGGTCCGTTCGGAATTGCAAGGACGGCTTGAGCAAGCGATAGAATCGGCAGCAATCGAGGCGGCAAGTGAGCGCGAACTGGCAGCTGCAGAGCTTGTGCAGCTGCGTGAGCAGCTGGATGCGGCGATGGCGGAGCAGCGCTTCGAGCTGGAACTCGAGCTCGAAGTGCAAGTCATCGCATTGCGCACAGCTCGCGAAGAGCATGATCGCGAGTGCGCGGCACTTGAAGCACAGCATGAGCAAGCGCTCGAAGCGGGCCGGGCACAGCTGGCTCGCGAGCGAGTAGCTGCTACCGCGCAGCTGGCAGAACTCCGCGATGCAGCAGCAGCGGAGCTTGCCCAGCTACGTGAGCAGCTGGGAGCAGTGATGGCGGAGCAGCGCTTTGAGCAGGAGCTAGAGCTCGAAGAGCAAGCTATTGCACTTCGCACAGCTCGCGAAGAACATGAGAGCGAACGTGCGGTACTTCAAGCGCAGCTTGCAAGTGAACGCCAAGCAGCAGAAGCGCAGCTAGCGGATGCGCTCGCCGCGTTTGACGAGGAGCTCAGCAAAGAACGTCTGATGCATGAGACGGCAGCAGCTGCAGCAGTGGAGATGTTCGAGGAAACGCGAGCAGAGCTGCAGCAGCAAGCGGAGCAAGCGCGCGTGAATGCAGAGGTGGAAGTGGAGCGTATTCGCCAAGCGGCGCGCGAGCGGTTCGACCGCATTCGCGGTGAGGCTTCGCAAGCAGCCGCGGCGGCAGAGGAGCAGCTGTCGGAGCTGCGTGTAGCCTTGCAAAGCTTACTAGAAACCGAGCGAGAAGAAGCTGCAGCAGCGCTAGCAGAGGCGAATGAAGACGCAGCTGCAACGATTGCACAAATGCGCGAGAAGCATCAGGCTGAGCTTGAGAAAGAGCGTAAACAGGCTGCAACTGTGCTCGAGCAGGAGCGCAGTACTGGTCAAGCGCTGTTTGAGGAAGCACTGCAAGAAGGATCGCAAGAGGCGGAAGCTGTTGCCACTAGATATAAGCAAGAGCTAGACGCGGTCCGTGCGGAGCTAACGCTTCGTTATGCGACGCTTGAAGAAGCTGCGGAGAGTTCAAAGACTTTGTGGCAGAACGAACGTGAAGCGCTCTCCTCATTGCTTGATGAAACGGGACGAGAGCTGAGCGTGCTGCAAGCCAAGCTTAAGGAAGCAGAAGAGCAGGCAGAGCTGTTCGTCTTGGAAGCAGCTGAGCAGGACGATTCACTGCGCAAAACAGTAAAGCGTCTTGAACAAGAGCTTCACGAGCGAGAGAACGCAGTATCTAAGATAGAACAGGCGCTTGCCTCCTTCCAGCAGGAAGACCAGCACCGCCTTGAAGCGATGCAAGAGCTTGAAGAACAGCTCGCAGAGCTACGCGCACAGCTGAAAGAAACGCATCAGGTAACTGAAAGCAGCAATTATGAGCACCAACTGCTGGTGGAACATCGTGATACGCTGCAGCAGGAACTGAAGCAGCTCGCTGAGCAGAAGGAAGAGCTTGCAAGCAGATTGCAAGCTGCTGAAGATCGCGCATTCGAATGGATGCGCGAAGCTCGTCAGCACATGGCGGAAGCCGAGCGGATCGCAGATGAAGCGTCCTCGAAGCTGAATGATCAGGTACAGGCGGCTGATTCGGAGATTCAGCTTGCGAAGCGGGAAGCCGCAGCGCATGCGGAAGCGGAAGCAGGGTTGCTTGAGCAGCTACTGCTAACCGAAGAGGATGCGATGAAAGTGAAGCAGGAGGCGCAGCAAATTAGCGAACGTCTCGCGGAGCTAGAATCGGCGCTGCATGAAGCGGGTCAAGCCGAGCAACAGCAACGTGAGTCACATGCGAAGCTGCAAACGGAGCACAGCAAGCTGCAGATTGAATACTCGAAGCTGCAAACGGAGTATAATGAGTGGATTGAGCTTATCTCGGACAACTAAGAGAAAAGCTCCATCCGTACCAACATAATAAGGGCTATGGACGTATGAAGGTTTCTACTGGAACCTGCTCATACGGACATAGCCCTTATTTTCGCGACTACCTCACTTTAATGCTTCATTAATGGGTAACGATCGAGCCCGTCACGCCGTTCTGCGGAAGCGAGGCTAGGCGAACAAGCTCAGACGTCACTTGATGCGGATCCTTGCCTGTTGCATGCATTTCGCTGCGAACTGTGCCCGGATTGAACGCGTTCACGAGAATGCCGAAATCATGCTCTTCATCGGCCGTCGTCCGCGTTAGTGATTCGAGGCCTGCTTTGGATGCGCTGTATGCGGCATAACCACCGGCACCGTTCCATGCAAGACCGGAAGTAATGTTGATAATCCGGCCATAGCGTGCCTCGCGCATAGTTGGCAGGACACCTCGCGTCATGAGGAAAGGTCCCGTCAAATTCACGCTAAGCTGAAGCGCCCACTCTGCAGCCGTCAGTTCAATGACTTTGCCAGGCTCCAGTACTGCTGCGTTGTTCGCGAGAATATCAATCTTGCCTAGCTCGGCCATGACCCGTGCAATAGCAGCTTCTACTTGCTCTTCAATCGTAATATCACATGCCAGTACAAGTACTTTACCTTCGCCGGCTGCATCGTTTCTGATCCGTTCAGCTGTTTCTTCGAGCTTGTGGGACCGTCTGCCGAGCAGAGCGACATGAGCGCCTTCCCGTGCAAAATCAATTGCCGTTGCCCTGCCGAGTCCCGTGCCCGCACCTGTAATTACCGCTACTTGTCCACTCAGCTTGCCCATGAAGACCACCCTTTGCATCATTGTTGACAACATCGTAGCAGTAACAGGCAATCGAAAGAAATAGTACGGCTATAAGGATTTCTTATACGTTACTGCTGGTAAAACCAATATAGATGACAATTGAGGCGCTTCATCAGCTTTTCTGATGGACAGCATTACGAATCGGTATAATAAAAACCGCCCCGGAAGGGCGGTTTCATGGGTGTTTATAGGTGTTATTCAACAACCAGCTTCGCAATCATCTTAGAGTGACCGCTTCCGCACATGATATCGCAGTGGAATTCATATTCGCCTGGTTCGTTAATCGTTACAACCTTCGGCTTGTCGCTGTCGATCTTCAGACCGTTCAAATCGGATACTTCGATGCCGTGAATGCCATCTTCCGATTTCAGCGTAATTTCGGTTGGCTCGCCTTTTTTGATCGTATAGACTGGCTTTTCGAACTCGTAACGTTTCGCTTTAATCGTAATTTTGGTCGAAGCCGCAGTGCCTGTTTCTTCTACACCGGCGCCTGCGCCTGTATTCGTATTGTCAGATTTGTTCTCGCCGCAAGCCGCCAGAACAAGAACCGCTGCAACCATCATGAAAGCGATAAGCAGTAATTTCTTCACTAGATAACCCTCCATAGCTTGGAATCAATAATGTATCCAGTATACCTTGCCATGGGTAAAATTACTGTGACGATCTGTTGAATACGGGAAGGCGCAGTGCCTGTAGCTTGAAACGTTCTATTTACTCGCGTCCAGCCTCGTAAGGCGTGCTGACGGGGATGAATAGGTCGATGATCCCGATAACAAGCGCTGCCAGTATCGCGCCGAGCCATGTCGCATGAACACCGCCGACGATAAACTGTGCAAGCCAGATGACGAGTACGCTGCATAGGAAGCCAACGATACCGCGTCCGAATGGCGTAACTCTTTTGCCAAAAATACCTTCAATAATCCAGCCTAGCGCTGCGATGACAAGAGCGAGGAATAAAGCGCTCCAGAATCCGCCGACACTGAATTGTGGCACAATATAACCGACGATCATTAATACAATCGCTGATACAACGAATCTAACTACATGACCCAGAAAATGCATTACGGAAAACCTCCTGTACCTATTTTTTGGAAGAGCTTCCTTACTCGGAGATGGTGTTACTCCTCGTGTACATGTAGTGTTACCTTTTTTGTAACTGTCATTCATGGGTGCATCGCTTGTCATGGCATAGACTGCTTCCTTCCGCTATAATAAGAAACGAGAGGAGTTGTGCCCGCTTGGACAACAAAATATTACACACACTCGATTATGCCAAAATTGTAAATAAATTAGAGCAGCATGCTGCGACATCACTTGGAAAAGCAGCTGTTCAGGCGCTCCAACCAAACTCCGATTTGGAGATGGTGAAGCATTCCCTAGCCATTACGGATGAATCCTATAAAGCCGATCGGCTCAAAGGCAGTGCGCCATTCGGCGGTGTTGTCGATATTAAGCCGTCCCTGCTTCGTTCGAAGATCGGCGGTACGCTAAACCCCGGGGAGCTACTGGAAATTGCGGAGACCGTTCGCGGTTCGCGCCGGGTGAAACGCCATGTTGAGCAGCTTCATGATGACCATTCGGTTCCGCTTCTTGCGGCCATGGTTGAGCAGTTGACCGAGCATAAAGCTTTGGAAGACGCAATCTTCTTCTGTATTGATGATCAGGCGGAAGTGATGGATAGCGCAAGCGCCGAGCTCGCTAATATCCGTAGAGAGCTGCGCAGCGGTGAATCTCGCGTACGCGAGAAGCTTGAGGGCATGATTCGTTCTTCATCTGTGCAGAAGATGCTGCAGGATGCCATTATTACGATCCGGAACGACCGCTATGTCATTCCAGTGAAGCAGGAATACCGTTCGAATTTCGGAGGCATCGTCCACGATCAATCGGGCTCTGGTGCGACGCTGTTCATCGAGCCGGAAGCGATTGTTGTCATGAACAATAAACTGCGTGAGCTGCGGCTTGCGGAGGAGCGGGAAATTGAGAAAATCCTGCAAAAGCTGACTGCACTGACAGCGGAATATGCGGATGAGTTGATGCTGGATATGGATGTGCTCGGACAGCTTGATTTTGCCTTTGCCAAAGCGCGTCTTGCACATACGATGGGGGCAACGCTGCCACTCATGAATGACAGAGGCTTCCTGAAGCTGCGCCGCGGTCGCCATCCGCTTATTGCTCGCGAGCATGTGGTGCCGATTGATGTCGAGCTTGGCAACAACTACACGGCGATTATCGTAACAGGTCCGAACACGGGCGGTAAGACGGTCTCACTGAAGACGATCGGATTGCTCAGCCTGATGGCGATGTCCGGCTTGTTCGTACCGGCTGAAGACGGCAGCCAGCTATGCGTATTTGATGCGATCTATGCCGATATTGGCGATGAGCAAAGCATCGAGCAGAGCCTAAGTACGTTCTCCAGCCACTTAACGAATATTATCCGAATCTTGAGCAATATGACGCCGAAGAGTCTTGTTCTGCTCGATGAGCTTGGTGCAGGAACCGATCCGGCGGAAGGCTCTGCACTAGCGATTGCGATTCTCGAGCATATGCATAAGCTCGGATGCCGTATCATAGCGACAACGCACTACAGTGAATTGAAAGCTTATGCTTACAACCGCAAAGGCGTAATCAATGCGAGCATGGAGTTTGATATTGCGACGCTGAGCCCAACCTACCGCTTGCTCATCGGAGTTCCTGGCCGAAGCAACGCGTTCGCGATTGCGGAGCGGCTTGGCCTTACGCGGACCATTATAGATCACGCGCGCGGCGAAGTGAGCGAAGAAGATATGCGCGTCGAGTCGATGATCGCCTCCTTGGAGGAGAATCGAATCGGTGCCGAGGCTGAGCGCAACACAGCCGAAGCGCTGCGCAAGCAGCTGGAGGCGGAGCGTACGCGGCATGAAGCGGAGCTGCAGAAGTTTGAGGAGCAGCGCGAGCGGTTGCTCGCGAAGGCGCAGGATGATGCGCGCGAAGTGCTACTGAAGGCGAGGCGCGAAGCGGAAGACATCATCGCGGATCTGCGCAAGCTCGCGCAAGAGGAAGGCGCGGCGGTGAAGGATCACAAGCTGATCGAAGCACGCCGTAAGCTAGATGAAGCGATGCCAGAGAAGCGCAAAGCGGCTGGTACGAAGCAGAAGACTGCAAAGCCGCAGCAGATTGAGAACGGCGACGAGGTCATGGTGTACAGCTTGAATCAGCGCGGACATGTTGTGGAGCTGTCAGGCAACGATGCTTTTGTGCAGCTCGGCATTATGAAGATGAAGGTTGCGGTTAGCGACTTGGAGCTTGTGAAACGTGCGGAAGCGAACAAGGCGCAGCCGAAGATTTCCGCTAGCCTCAAGCGTACTCGCGATGAGAATGTGCGTTCCGAGCTGGATCTGCGCGGATCGAACTTAGAGGAAGCGATGATTGAGGTGGATCGGTTCCTCGACGAGTCGTTCTTGGCGGGCTTCGGGCAAGTGTTTATTATCCACGGCATTGGCACGGGCGTACTGCGGACCGGAATCAGCGATTTTCTGCGCAGACATAAGCATGTGAAGAGCTACCGTCTCGGCAGATATGGCGAAGGCGGCGCGGGCGTTACGGTTGCAGAATTGAAGTAACAAAGCGAGGGCAAATAGATGGAACAAGAAATCGATCAATTGCTCAGCAATACGTTTGCGGCATCGCTAGCTTATGTGTCAGTAGCGGTGCTTGCCTTGCTGGTGTTTCTGTTCTTCTTTGAATTTGTAACCAAATATAAGTGTTGGCAAGAGATCAAGCGCGGGAATATGGCTGTTGCGATGGCGACCGGAGGCAAAATCTTCGGCATCTGCAATTTGTTCCGCTTCTCGATTGAGGCGAACGAGACCGTCTACCAGAGCATTGTGTGGGCGACGTTCGGTTTCGCGCTGCTGATTGCTGCATATTTCTTATTCGAATTTCTGACGCCTGTATTCCGGATCGACGATGAGATTCAGAAGGACAATAAGGCTGTCGGATTTATTGCCATGATCATTTCGATATCGCTTTCTTACGTCATTGGCGCTACGATTGCGTAGCTTTCATTAATTGTTGAAAGGCTGTTGCTAAACAAATGAAATATTTATGGGGAACGTTGTTTGCGCTTGCCGCACTTTTCGTTATTTTTGGCGTCGTATATTTGCTTCAATAATTTGTATAGGGAGAGAAACAACAATGAACGAGAAACACGAAGATCACGCGATCTGTCCTTGGTGTCATACCGAGATCGTATGGGATGAAGAAATTGGCCCAGAGCGTAATTGCCCGCATTGTGAGAATGAGCTGTCCGGCTACCGTACGCTTCAAATCGGTATGGAGCTGGAAGATGAAGAAACAGACACAGTGGATTCGAATGAACAAGAGGACGACACCGATTGGGAAGAAGAATATGAAGATGAAGGTGAAGGTGAAGGTTCGCATTCTCATTCGCATGACTTATCCGAGCTGAGACCGTATAACCGTGACCAGCTTGCGCTTGAAGAGACGATGAACCGCATATTGGACGATCAGCTAGAAGCGCCTGAATGTCCGTCCTGCCGTGAGTTTATGATCGAAGCGGGCACGCAGACTGTGAAGGAGAAACGGTTTACGCCAAAAGTGTCTGCTGCTCTAGGTGAGCCAATTCTAGAAGCGCCGTTCGAGCTAGTGCTCTATGTATGTCCTTCCTGCTTCCACACGCAGAACCGATTGTCCGTGAAGGGTCAAGAACGTCTGGTCAGCTTGTTATCCAAAGCTACAAATTTGGAGGACTAGAAGGATTTTCCGGCATGCCGCATCCCATATGGGGGAAACTTACGCCTAGAAGGCTGCAGCTTTAGGGATGCAGCAGGCGGGAGGGATTCACGATTGGAGCAAGGCAAACATTCCGTGCAATCACGCTGGCATGCAGGTAAAACGCGAGAAAAGCAACGCATCGTATCGAATGAAGGAAACAAGCGAAATATGGACAGCCGCGCGCTCGATAGCCAAGCGATTGTGTTGCTCGCGGTTCAAGCGCTGCTCGGTATAGCGAACGCGCTGTCCGGCACGTTTCTGCCAGTCTATCTATGGAAAGCGAGCGGTTCGTTCGCGCTGATCGGCTGGTTCAATTTAACCCAGTTCGTCGTAAGCGGCCTCACTTTCTGGCTGGCTGGCAAATGGGTGAAGGAGCATAACAAAATGAACAGCCTCCGGCTCGGCGTTGCGCTGTCCGGAGTTTTCTATTTGGTCGTGCTGCTGCTTGGAAAAACGGCTATTTCTTATATTGTGCCGCTCGGCTTGCTGATTGGAATTGGCAATGGATGCTTCTGGCTTGCGTTCAACGTTGTCTATTTCGAGATTACCGAGCCTGGCAACCGCGACCGGTTCAACGGATGGGCCGGATTGCTCGGGTCAGGTGCAGGCATTATCGCGCCTTGGATTTCGGGCTGGCTCATCACAATCAATCAGGGCGAGCGCGGGTACAGTATTATTTTTACGGTGTCGTCTGTCATCTTTGCCGTGGCGGTTGTGCTCAGCTTCTGGCTGAAGAAGCGGGAGTCAAGCGGTACGTATGAATGGTTTCACGGTTTTCGCGTGTTGCGTGAGCACGGCAACCATTGGCGACTGGCGGTCCCGGCGATCATTGCGCAAGGGGTGCGAGAAGGCGTCTTTATGTTCTTCATCGGCCTGCTTGTCTACATTGCGACGAAGAATGAAGGGAAGCTCGGCAATTTCTCCTTAATTACGTCGCTCGTCGCGCTCGTAAGCTTCTGGCTTATTGGCCGGATGCTGAAGCCGAATCGAAGACGTGTCGCCATGATGATCGGCTCGATTGCGATAACGGCAATCGTAGTCGTGCTCTTCATGCCGCTGAATTACCGGACACTGCTTATCTTTGGTCTTGGAACGGCACTATTCATGCCGCTCTATATTATACCGATGACATCGGCTGTATTCGATCTCATCGGAAGGGATGAAGACAGCGCGAAGCAGCGGGAGGAGTTCGTCATTCTAAGGGAGGCAGGGCTGACGGTCGGTCGAGTGATCGGCGTAACGGCATATTTAATCGTTCTGCCGTTCATTGACCGCTCTCCGTATGTCGTGCCTTCGCTTATGCTGGCTGTTGGTGCTTTTCCGATTCTCGGCTGGCTGCTCATGCGTCCGCTGCTTCGCACGAAGCCTGTTGATAAAGAACGTGCCTCTCCTTCGAGAGGCTGATGGGGAAGGGAAGGGCTGTGTATGCCCCGTATTGTAAACGACGTAACTGAACTGATCGGCGAGACGCCGGTCGTCGCATTAAGAAGGCTTAGGCTGCCTGGTATGGCTGAAGTGCTCGTGAAGCTTGAGCGATTCAACCCGAGCGGAAGCGTGAAGGACCGTGCTGCGTTCTCGTTAATTGCCACCGCAGAACAGGAAGGCATTCTTGCTCCGGGAGCGACGATTATCGAGCCGACTAGCGGCAACACCGGCATCGGCCTAGCGATGAATGCTGCAGCCAAGGGCTATAAACTAATTCTGGTCATGCCGGACAATATGAGCAAGGAACGGATCGGCCTGCTCAAGGCATATGGAGCGGAGGTCGAGCTGACGCCTGCCTCCGAGCGTATGCCAGGCGCGATCAAACGTGCATTCGAGCTGCAAGCAGAGCGTCCGGGCAGCTATATCCCAAACCAATTCGAGAATCACGCGAATCCGGACATTCATCGCGTTACGACGGCGCAGGAGATTTTGCGTCAAACAGGAGGCAGGCTCGATGTGTTTGTCGCTTCAGCAGGTACCGGAGGAACAATTACCGGAACTGGCGAGACGCTTAAGGATGCGCTGCCAGGACTGTACGTCGCTGTCGTTGAGCCGCTTGGTTCTCCAGTATTGTCGGGAGGTAAGCCAGGGCCGCATAAGCTCGTTGGCACAAGTCCGGGCTTCGTACCGGCTATTCTGAACACATCGGTGTATGACGAAATCGTTCGAGTGTCCGATGATGATGCTATTGTGACGATGCGTCGTCTTGCCAGAGAGGAAGGGCTGCTGCTTGGTCCGTCCTCTGGTGCTTCCGTATGGGCGGCAATGGAGCAAGCCCGCCGTATTGGAGAAGGCGGGCGTGTGCTTTGTATCGCGCCGGACAGCGGCGAGCGGTATTTAAGTATGGGACTATTTGAATAATAATTAGCTTAATCTTTCCACGTATCGAGCACTTCTTGCACAATGGCCCTGCGTTCTTCAATGTAGTCCAGGAAAGTCTGCGGCTCCTGTTCGAAGGCGTAATAGGGCCATTTGCGCGTAAAATCATCCCGAATCGCAGGTCCGAGCTTCTCATACAGGTTCGCAATCATCGGCTCAATCGTTTCGACAGTGAATTTGGTTGCGAGCATATTCGAGAGGATTTTGCGATAAGCCTGCCTGCAAGACTTATAAGAAAGCACCTTCCATGTAAGCGTGTTGTACCCCTTCACATCGACAAGATCACTGCCGCATAATTTGCCGTAGCAGTTTCTCCCCCATGTACCTTCATAATCCCACGGAATGATCCGGTATCTGCCCGTGCTTGTATGTTCATACAGCGCGTAGTTCTGGTCGAACCCGTCGTAGTTGCCGGTCAATACCGCGCCTGCGAGCCATTTCAAGTATAAATAGACGTCAAGACGGTTCGCCAAATAAGTCCGCAGCGATGAATTCGCCGGCCGGTTAATACGCCTTATGAAGCGAACAAGCTTCGTTCGTGTATAATCCGTTCCTTTCATGACCCGATATCCTTCGAACATAGTCTCCTTCTCCGCGTCCGTATAAGGGTCGATGTTGCTGAAGTTTGCTTTGTCATTAACAGCATAGATCAGTGATCTCGCGCCAATTCCCCGCTTGCGGAAGAACCTCGAATCAACGGATTCCAGCTCTAAGTAACAGCCATGAGGATTGCCGTTCCATTCGAGCCACATATGCTTCGTCTTTGGCGAAGGGACACCCATCAGATTGAAAAATTGAAAAGAGAGCGCGTTGCGTATCATGGATGGATCGTCAAACTCGGCATTCCAGTGCAGAATTTGATTGTATCCATAATGGATCTCATACGATTTCTTCGGATAGTTGCGTGTGTGACCGCCGCGGAACCGAAGCTGGGCATCCATCACGACGCCGTTCATCTCCAGCTTGACGGGAGCGAACTCGTTGCTCCAAACGTCCGATTCCAGCCTCCGCAAATCTTCGAGGTCAATTGTTATTTTACGAGTAGGCAGTCCTTCCCCGGACATTAGACCATCTCCTTAGCCAAAAGATAAAGCCTATCGCATTCGATAGGCTTCAGCTTATTTACACTATGCGGATATTCGTCTAATGGTGCGGCGCTAACTGCAGGTTAGCAGCGGGATCCGTTCGAACCGTTGGAGCCACGAGAACCGTTGGAGCCACGAGAACCTTGCGAGCCTTGGGAACCACGAGAACCATTGGAGCCACGGGAGCCTTGCGAGCCTTGGGAACCACGAGAACCATTGGAGCCACGGGAACCTTGGGAACCGCGAGAGCCTTGAGATCCACGTGAGCCTTGATCGCCGCGAGAGCCTTGAGATCCACGGGAGCCTTGGCTGCCGCGGGAGCCGTTGGAGCCTTGGGAACCGCGAGAGCCGTTGGAGCCTTGGTTATTGCCGCTTTTGTTGTTGCCACCGCTTTGGTTATTGCCGTTGCGTCCCCGCGTATAAGCACTCATACCAAAGGAACCATCAGATTTGCTGTTCCCCCAGTCATATTCATTGCCGCCATTTCCTTCGTAGCCTTCCCAACCACTCGATCCTTGAGAACCACGGGAGCCTTGCGAGCCTTGAGATCCGCGCGAACCTTGGGAACCTTGAGAACCGCGGGAACCCTGCGAACCTTGAGATGGTTGGTTGCCACGCGAGCCTTGAGAACCGCGGGAACCCTGCGAACCTTGAGATGGTTGGTTGCCGCGCGAGCCTTGGGAACCACGGGAACCGTTGGAGCCCTGGGAACCACGGGAACCTTGGCTGCCTTGTGTCGAAATCGTCATTTTTCTTTGCAAAGTATGTTATTCCTCCTTTAATAGTTTCTAATACAAGCTATGATTCGAATCTATCAATCGCACCGGGCTAATGACTAATCTTCTAGAAAATAGATATAAAACTAGTACCTCTAAGATACGGGATACATATAAATACATTATAAATTGTCTCCCATGATAGATTTCACCGGGGCAAGTAATGGAGGGATGAATGCCGAAGCGAGATGGATGAACCGTATGTTAGGTAGGTCGAATCGTCACGTATTTGCACCGGTGCTTTCGTCGTGGTACAGGTCAAAATCTATTACTTTACGGAGGGATTTTGGTATGGAAGTTAAGAGCAACAATTGGCAAATGGGAAATGGCGGCTGCTGCAACAGAAGCGGTCAAAGACCACAAAGAACGCAAGGAAGTCGTGGAAATCAACCACCAAAACATGAATCGGGAGGGCAAAACTTCTTGGAATCTCAAATGGGTATGAACGTTCGCATTAACCGCGGCGGTCCTGAATCGCTTGAAGGCCGCATGATTGGTGTTAAAACAGGTTATCTCGTGCTTCGGTCTAGCACAGGCTTCGTGTATATCAATGCATCTCATGTTAAAAGCGTTACAGACCTTCCAGGCCAAACTAGCCGTGGAATGGATCATTACAAATTTATTAACGCAGACAGCTTCAACGGCGTACTCCACCAGCTGACTCGCAAATTCGTTCAAATCAACTGGGGCGGTCCAGAACGTATCGAGGGCTTTGTCGCACAAGTTGGCAACCAAGCACTTATGCTGGTTGTAGGTCAAGAATTGGTCCAAATCCCGCTTTACCACATCAAAACAGTTAAAACTGCTGGCATCTATGCAAGCGGCGGCAGCAAAGGTAGCCAAGGCAGCCGTGGCACAGGCGGCAGCGGAGGAAACAAAAGCGGCGGCAACAGCGGCGCAAACGGCAACGCACGCGGCAATCGCAATGCATCTGCTAAAGGCGGCAAAAGCGGTAAAAGCTGCAGATCCGGGAAGTAATTCTCCCACGGTTAATAAGGCCTAGGTGCATGTCGGGGCTACGGCTATTAAGCCGGCCCCGGCTAAGCCTTACACGCTGACAAGGGGAGAGATTCATGATAACTTCCAGCACACATACACCATCTCCAGAAAGTCTTCCTGTCAATTGGCGGCTGTTTCAGATTTGCATGATCATCGTCGTCGCTTGCGTGCGAGATGTGGCGGCAAAGACTCCTCGGCAACTCCTCTTCTTTGCGTTCGGTATTGATGTGATTGTGGACGGCTTGCAGCAAACTGGTCTGATCCGCTTTCTCGCTTCGGAACTTGGCTTTCATATATCAGTGTCCGCTATTCTCGCCGGCGGCGGGCAACGCTGCTTGCAAGTCTACTCAGTCTCTATGCATGGACGCATTTATTAGGATGAAAGGAGGCCGATTTCATGAAACATCGTCACCCTTTATTAGACCGTTATGTCGAGCTTGACATCTCAGGAAAGATGATGCCTATTCGCGGCAAGCTTATTGATCTAGGTCAAGATATTCTCGTGCTTCATAACGGTACGCAGTTTCTGTATGTTCCTTTGATCCATCTGCAGCAGCTTAGGCTGGCCAAGAACGATACGCAGCAAGAAATAGATGTCCCTGAGCTCCCATTTGAACCGCAGAATGATCCAATTTCTTACCGCAAAGTGCTTATGAATGCCAAAGGGATGTTCTCCGAGCTGTATATAACCGGCAATCAATCGATCCATGGCTACTTGACCAGCGTAATGAACGATTTCTTCGTCTTCTACTCACCCGTGTACCATTCCGTTATCGTCTCATTACAGCATCTGAAATATTTAATTCCTTACAACCCCAATGTGACGCCATATACGCTGACTCCAGAACAATTTCCGCTCAAACCCTCGCCTATTACACTCGCTAGAACCTTTGATCAACAGCTTCGCAAGCTGATTGGAGAATTTGTCATCCTCGACTTAGGGGAGAATCCGAACAAGATCGGCGTACTCAAGGGCCTCGACCAAAATATGATTGAACTGTCTACAGCAGGCGGCAACCCGGTATTTCTGCACTTTGATCATGTCAAAACCGTTCATTTGCCATAATCGCAGGCACTCACCGCTTTCTTCCCTTTCTGCGGGGAGAAACGGCTACATACGCAGTGGAAAGAAAGGGCATAATAGCTAAGCAAACGACATTTTTTACATCCAGGAGGTACAAAACATTGCTTCAAGCTTTGACAGGCAAGGAACTTGAGTATTTGGTCGATTCGATCTCGAATGAAGATTTGCTCATTAAGCAAAATGCAGTTATGGCGGAGTCCGCAACCAATATTGCCTTACGTCAGCTAGGTCAGCAAATGATTCAAACCCACAAGCAGCATGTGCAAATGCTGCTTCAATCCATTAGCCAGCATCAGCAGCTAGCGCCGATGCAGCCGCAGCAATAATGCTGTGCCAAGTAAGGGAGGGATAGCGAAAGTGTACCAGCAACCATATCAACAACAACAACAAGGACAAACCCTTCATCAGCCGATACTCACCGATGAAGATCTAGCCTATACCGTACTTGCCGACTTGAAGCGAGTCGTCAGCGAGTATACAACGGCCGCTACAGAATCCAGCTGCCAGCAAGTACGAGCGCTCTTTACGAATCTGCTGAACAGCACGCTGCAAATGCAGGGGCAGCTCTTTAAGGTCATGGAACAGAACAATATGTACAGCACATCTTCGCCAGCTCTTCGGCAAGAGATCGACAAACAGCTGAAACAGAATCAGCAGACTGCGCAGAAGACCGATCAGTTTCTACAGCAGCTCTCTCTTGGCGGAGGCGGTTATCGCATACAGCAGCAGTACCAGCCGGTACAATATCAGCAGCCGCAAAATACGCAGTATCAGCAGCATGCAGGCCAGTCCCAGCAGCAGCATAACCCGAATCCGTACTATATGTAAGGATGGCGGCGCTATCCAAGACCCTTCGGGGTCTTTTTTAGTGTGGAAACCATGCATTTGTTTTCTGCTTTGCAGGACGCCCTGATTCGTTGTAATATAATCTTTATAGCTATTTCACTTTGGAGGCTTGGAAGCTTCGTAAATGTGAAGGAAACAGGAGGGTTTGACGATGAATGAACGAAAAAGGCAAATACTTGAACTGCTTAAAGAGGATGCAAGACGCAGCGCGGAAATAATCGCGACAATGCTTGACGCGCCCGCCGCGGAGGTAAAGCAGGCGATTGCGGAATTGGAGCAGGATCATATCATCGTCAAATATGCGACCGTTGTTAATTGGAGCAAGGTTGAAGACGAGAAAGTCACTGCACTTATAGAAGTTCAAATTACACCGGAGCGGGGCCGTGGTTTCGAAGGCATCGCTGAACGGATTTACTTATATCCGGAAGTGAAATCGGTTTATCTGATGTCAGGAGCCTACGATTTGCTCGTTGAGGTCCAAGGCAAGACACTTAAGGACGTCGCGTCCTTCGTTTCGAATAAACTGTCGCCAATCGACGCTGTACTTTCTACGAAAACATTCTTTATTCTGAAGAAATATAAGCAGGACGGCATTATATTCGAAGAGCATGAGGACGATCACCGTCTTCTTGTCTCGCCGTAAAGGGGTGTAATTCCGTATGATTAAGGACGAGGAAAAGCAAACAGGAACATTGACGCGCCGCGCATCCATGTCGGACTATCTCTCGGAGCAAGTACGGTCCATTAAACCGTCGGGCATCCGCCGATTCTTCGATTTGGCAAGCGGACGTAAAGATATTATTACTCTTGGCGTAGGTGAGCCGGATTTTGTGACGCCGTGGCATGTACGTGAGGCAAGCGTGTATGCGCTTGAAACAGGCAAGACGCAATATACTTCGAATGCTGGAACGCCTGAGCTGCGTGAGGAAATCGGCATTTATTTGAATCGTGAATTTGACGTGACCTATGATCCGGCGAATGAAATCATAGTTACGGTCGGCGGCAGCGAGGCGATTGACCTTGCACTGCGTGCCTTGATTGAACCGGGCGACGAAATTCTCGTGCCAGAGCCGTGTTACATCTCTTATTCGCCGATTACGGCGCTTAGCGGCGGTGTTCCAGTCGGCGTTGAGACGTTCGCGAAGGATAACTTTAAGCTAACGGCTGAATCGCTCAAAGCAGTGATTACACCACGCTCGAAGCTGCTTATTCTGTGCTACCCAAGCAACCCGACAGGCGGCATTATGACCTATGAAGACTGGTTGCCGATTGCGAAGGTTGTGGAAGAGCATGATCTCATCGTTATCTCTGACGAAATCTATGCGGAGCTTACTTACGGCACGAAGCATGTCAGCTTCGCTGCGATGCCTGGCATGAAGGACCGCACGATTCTAGTGAGCGGGTTCTCCAAGGCGTTCGCGATGACGGGCTGGCGGATTGGTTACGCATGCGGTCATCCTGAGTTGATTTCGGCGATGCTGAAGATTCACCAATATACCGTTATGTGTGCTTCCAATATGGCACAGGTTGCTGCGCTTGAAGCACTTCGCAACGGCATGGAAGAGAAGAATCGGATGGTGGAATCGTATAATCAGCGTCGTAGAATCGTTGTTAAGGGCTTCCGCGAGATCGGACTTGAATGCCACGAGCCGCAAGGCGCGTTCTACGCCTTCCCTTCCATTGCCGGCCTTGGACTTACTTCGGAGGAGTTTGCGACTGGCCTCTTGAATAAGCATAAAGTAGCAGCTGTGCCGGGCGATGTATTCGGTCTCGGCGGAGAAGGACATCTGCGATGCTCCTACGCGACACAAGTGAATCTGATTACCGAAGCGATCGAACGAATCGGCCTTTACGTGAGAGAGCTTAAAGGCAACTAGCTTCATTTGTGCGCAATAGGTCAAATTTACTAAAAATGGATACTACTCAGTTTTCCCAAACTTTGTTATAATTTAAAAAACTTTATAATTGCGCGCAAGTTTACTTCGTTTGAGCTGATGACAGGAGGGATGGCAATGGCTTGTGCAAAAACGGGTCGTAAGCTTATGTCCTCATCCATACGTCTTCTTGAAGACGAGATCTATGCGCTGCGAATCAAAATGGAGCAATCCTATATTGAAGAAGCGACATTTAGCTCGGAGAAGGTTATTGACCTAAGTCGGCTTCTCGATATGAAAATAAACGAATATATGCAATTTCGAAGAAGCTACGCAGCGTTGCACTCGTAAGACGGGTTGGCGCTGCGGCAGTCGACTTCGGGAGCGGAAGAGGTCCTTATCAAGGACTTCTTTTCTTTTGTAAATCTAAGAAAGAATAAGTTTTTACCACACTTTGCTTAGATATCTCCGCGAAACGTTAGCATACGCCACCGGAAGACGGCGATAGCCCGTTTTCACTTGGCAAAGAAGAAGGAGTAAACGATTCAACATGAAATCCCCAGCAAATCTGCGCTTATTTAACTTTTTATTTTTCGCGTTACTTGCGATGTTTATCTCATTCTTGCCTGTCTATCTGGATGCGCAAGGACAATCTGCTACGAAGATCGGCATCATTATCGGAACGGGCGGCTTTGTGTCGATCTTCGCCCAGCCGTTCTGGGGAATGATTAGCGACCGTGCCAAAACGATCCGCAAGGTGCTGCTTGTGCTTATCGCGTGCTCGGCAGTAATCGGCTACCTGCTCTACGCCTCAGGGAGCTTCCTCTTGCTCGTGCTATTCACGATGCTGCTCTACTGCTTCCTGCTGCCGATGGATCCGCTGACGGAGAGCCTCAACTTCCAGATCTCCGAGCTGCGCGGCGTCAGCTATGGCTCGATCCGCACATTCGGTGCGCTCGGCTATGCCGTTATGTCGCTTGCGGTCGGTTACGTCATGCTTTACTTCGGTGTGAGCGGCATGGCGCCGCTGTTTGCTGCGCTGTGTGCGGTAAGCTTCATCGTCTGTTTGACGTTGACGGATGTGCCTGCTGCGAGCAAGCCTGTCTCGATGAAAAGTTTAGCCCAGTTTCTTAGCCATCGCGAGACACTTATGTTTCTCGTATTAATCTTCATCGCTGCCGTGCCATCCCGGATGAACGATACGTATTTAGGCGTGTCGTTGCATGATCTAGGCGGCAGTCCAGAGCTTGTCGGGCAAGCGTGGTTCCTCGCGGCGGGCACAGAAATTCTCGTATTTGCGCTGAGCTTCTGGTGGATGCGCAAAGGGCGGGAGCTGGCTATGATTGCTTTTGCAAGCTTCTTCTATTTCTTGCGGTTCTTTATATCGGCATGGGTGACCGACCCGCACGCGCTCGTTTACATTCAAGGCATCCAAATGTTCACGTTCCCAATCTTCTACACGGCTGCTATTCAGTATCTGTACCGGATTGTGCCGGAAGAGTGGAAGGCGACTGGACAAACTGTTCTTGCGCTGCTGTTCTTCGGCGTCTCAGGAATCGTTGCTTCGTATGCGGGCGGTGTGCTGTATGAATCGGCTGGCGTGCATTATTTCTATTTAATTATTTCAAGCTTGTCGTTATGTGCACTCTTATTCAGTCTCGTTCTGCTTTCCGTGTATGGGAAACGAGGCAGTATGGCAGCTCAGGAAATTGGCTCCACCTAGGCGTTAGCGGGAGCTTTTGTGCTATGATGGGGAGTAGTATTTTGGATAGGACGGGATGGTGGCGAGCGATGAAACTGTATACTCGTACAGGCGATAAAGGCAATACATCGGTCAAAGGCGGCCGGGTTCGCAAGGACGACAACCGGGTTGAGGCTTACGGCACAGTGGATGAGTTGAACAGCTTTGTCGGCCAGACGGCAGCGGTCGCTGCGGCGGCTGGACTTCAAGAGCTTGTGGAAGAGCTGCTGGAAATTCAGCAGGAGCTGTTCGACTGTGGCTCGGACCTTGCTTTTGCTGATCCGAATGGGCGTGAGTTGAAGATGGCGCCGGCTTCGGCTGCTCGTCTTGAAGGCTGGATCGATGCGCATACGGATGCGGCTCCGGCGATTACGAAGTTTATATTGCCAGGCGGGAGTGAAGTGTCGGCGCTGCTGCATGTGTGCCGGACAGTATGTCGCAGAGCGGAACGTCGTATTGTAACGCTGGCTGCAGAGCTGCAGGTGCATGAGCCGGTGCAGACTTATATGAACCGGTTGTCCGATTATTTCTTCGCAGCTGCCCGCGCGGCGAATGCGAAGCTCGGTGTGCCGGATACTGAATATATACGGAGTGCGGATGTGTTCCGCAAGAAGAGTGATGATGGAAAAGATGGAAAAAGCGGACATGATGGAAATGACGGAAATGACGGAAATGACGGAAATGACGGAAATGACGGAGAAAACTAGAAGGTTCATTTCTGCAGATGCAGCAGCGGTAGTGAAGTACTATGAGGCTCTTACTGTTGTCGTAAAACCTGAGGACGATGGAAAAATGGTTCGTAACGTACTGGAGCGCCGCCTCGGTGTGTCCCGCAAGCTGCTTTCCCGGGTGAAGCTGACCGAGCGCGGCATTACAGTCAACGGTGAGCGAGTGTATACGAATGACCGCGTCGCTGTTGGTGATGTGGTCGAGCTGCGGATGGAGCAAGAAGAGTCCGATGATATTTTGCCTGAGCAGATGGCGCTTGATATTGTATATGAGGATAAGGATCTGCTTATCGTGAACAAGCCGCCAGGCCTTATTGTTCATCCGACGCACGGGCATTATACGGGGACGCTGGCAAATGGTGTTGTGTATCATTGGAAGTCGCGCGGGGAGAGGGTGCGGTTTCGTCCGATTCATCGGTTAGATGAAGAGACGAGTGGTCTCGTTGCGATTGCAAAGAATCCTTATATTCATCAGCAGCTATCGGAGCAGCTACAGGCAGGAGAAGTGAATAAGCGGTACCGCGCCTATTTGTACGGTTGCCCTGCGGAAGCTATGGGCACAGTCGATGAGCCGATCGACCGCGATACGGACAATCCGCATTTGCGCGTCGTCAAGGCGGACGGATATCCGTCCGTGACGCACTATGAGGTCGAGGCCGTCTATGGCGGTGGTGCTGCAGCGAAAGTGCGAATTAAGCTGGAAACAGGCCGGACGCACCAGATTCGTGTGCATCTGAAGCATATCGGCTGCCCGCTCATCGGCGATAAGCTATACGGCTTTGCAGGAGAGGAAGCCGAAGGCGGCTCTTCAGCACTTGAAGCAGCTGTTCAGCGCCAAGCTCTTCATGCGGCGATTCTTTCGTTCAAGCACCCAATTACCGGGGAGCAGATGACGTTCGAAGCGAAGCTGCCGGATGATCTTCAGCAGCTTGAAGTGGCTCTCCGCGCTCTGGAGTAGCGGGCGATGTAGCTGGATAAGCCAGCTACATCGGCGGAATTTCCGCCGGAAGTGGGTAAAGAAGCTGGCTAGCCCAGCTACATTGGCGGAAATTCGCGTGAGATGGTGAAAGAAGGGGAGCAGATACCTTTCATTGACGGAAGTCAGCCCCAAATGGTGAAAGAAGGGTAGCAGGTACCCTACATTGATGTAAATCAGCTCCAAATGGTGAAAGAAGGGTAGCAGGTACCCTACATCTGCGGAAATCCGCAGAAAGTAACCAAAGAATATCCCCAGGGATACACATTCGCGGAATGGGAGCTTCTTCCCATGCAGTTCAACTAACCATCAGCGCAAACGTTAAGCGTGTCCCGCAAGGGACGAAAGCGATCAACCCACTAAACCACCAATAAAGCACCTCTCTAACCCCGACGTTATACCTTTGGGTGTCCAGAGGGCGGGAGCCCTCGGGGTCCCCCTTCTAGGGGGATTTAGGGGGTGGCAATCGCCCTCGATTTAGGGGGTGGCAATCGCCCTCGATTTAGGGGGTGGCAATCGCCCTCGATTTAGGGGGTGGCAATCGCCCTGGATTTAGGGGATGGCAATCGCCCTCGATTTAGGAGGTGGTTTAATATCTTAGGAGATTCCAATCATATGAAAAAACTAACCATTTATGAATATCCCAAATGCGGCACATGCCGCAGTGCGATTAAGAAGCTCAAGAGCAGCGGCTACGAGCTAGAGTCACACAATGTCTTCGAGACAGCACCGCCTGCGAACGTGATTGCAGAGCTCATTAAGCTAAGCGGTCTTGAAGTGAAGAAATTTTTCAATACATCCGGTGATGCATACAAAGAGCACGGCTTGAAAGACAAGCTGCCGAGCATGTCCGATCAAGAGAAGATCGAGCTGCTTGCGTCGAACGGACGCCTCATTAAGCGCCCTGTCGTCACGGATGGCACTACTGTAACCGTTGGCTTCAAAGAAGAAGATTTCGAGCAAGTTTGGCGCGGATAACGTTCTGATCGACACATGGGGAGGCATGAATACAGTGACTACAAAAGGATGGCGCGCTGAGCGACTGTCGCATCTTGGCTCGTCCATTTTTGCTGAAGTAGCAGAGTGGAAGAAAGCGGCGATCGCCAGTGGCGTCGACGTTATTGATTTGAGCATTGGCAGCCCGGACCTGCCGCCCTCGCAGACGATTCGAACAGCACTAAGCGAAGCGGTGCTGCGTGACAATGCATACGGATACCCGGGATCCAAAGGATCCGTTCGCTTCCTGAAGCAAGCCTCGGACTGGCTCGCCTACCGCTTCGGCGTCCAGATTGATCCGGAGCACGAGCTTGTCTCCCTAATGGGCTCCCAAGATGGCCTCGGCCACTTGGCACTCTCACTATGCAATCCGGGCGATATCGCCCTCCTCCCAGACCCGGGTTATCCCGTATATGCCGCCGGGCTTGCACTGGCAGGCGTGGAGCCGTATCTCATGCCACTGCGGGAAGAGAATCAGTTCTTGCCCGATTTCGACGCCATTCCGGAGCAGGTATGGCAGCGCACGAAGTTTATGCTGCTGAACTATCCGAGCAATCCGGTGTCCGCAGTGGCGGATCTGGAGTTCTTCAAGAAAGCCATCACTTACGCTAAGCGGCACAATGTGCTCATCGTTCACGATCTCGCTTACTCGGAGATGGCATTCGACGGCTACAGGCCTCCTAGTATTTTGCAAGCAGAAGGTGCGCTAGACATTGCAGTAGAGTTTCATTCTTTGTCCAAAAGCTTCAATATGGCCGGCTGCCGCATTGGCTTTCTCGCGGGGAATCGTGAAGCCGTTGCAGCGCTGCGCGAGCTGAAGGCGAACATTGACTATGGCGTATTTCTCCCAGTTCAGGAGGCAGGCATCATTGCGCTGCAGCAGGATATGGAGCCTACCACCCATAAGCCGGTCGGGACACTTTACGAGAAACGCCGGGATCAATTCGTCCAAGCTCTCCACCATCAAGGCTGGGAAGTGCCGTATCCGAAAGCGACCATGTTTATTTGGGCGAAGCTTCCAGTTATGCAGTGGGAGCTGTCGGAACCATGGGACTCTCGTCGCATTTCCCGGGAAATGCTCGAAAGGGCTGGAGTCGCAGTCATCCCTGGCGATGCTTTTGGCGCTGAAGGGGAAGGTTATGTCCGAATCGCACTCGTAGAGAGCGAAGCTAGATTAGTAGAAGCAGCAGAACGAATCGGAAGATTCATAAGAGGCGAAAAGAAATCATAGATTTATCTCATATAACGATCATCATGGGGGAGATTACATGTCTGAGAGCACGAACCGCAAAGTGCTGCTTGTCGACGGGATGGCCATATTGTTCCGCGCATTCTATGCAACATCCTATACCGGTTACATTCGCAAGACGAAGGCAGGACTGCCAACGAACGCGGTCTATGGCTTTATCCAATATTTCTTTGACGCGATCAACACATTCAAACCGACACATGTCATTTGCTGCTGGGATATGGGAAGCAAGACGTTCCGCACCGAACAGTTCGCTGATTACAAGGGCAATCGGGGAGAAGCGCCAGAGGAGCTTATTCCGCAGTTCGATCTCGTGAAAGACGTTGTCGAATCGATGGGCATACAGAATATCGGTATCGTCGGCTTTGAAGCAGACGACTGTCTCGGCACGCTCGCAACACAGCTGAGCTCGGAGTCGGAAGTTTACATCCTAACAGGTGACCATGATATGCTTCAACTCGTCAGCGAGACGGTGAAGGTGGTCATCATGAAGAAGGGCAAGCTGAATTACGCGGTCTACGATCCGGCGGTTCTGCTCGAAGAGAGGCAGCTGACTCCGACGCAAGTTATTGATCTGAAGGGCTTTATGGGCGATACGAGCGATAATTACCCAGGCGTCAAAGGCATTGGTGAGAAAACAGCGCTCAAGCTCATTTTGGAATACCAGTCAATCGAAGGCGTACTGCTGAATCTAGATAAGCTGCCGAAGGGCGTTCGTTCCAAAATCGAGGCCGATCTCGATATGCTGCATCTGTCCCGTGACCTCGCAACGATTCGCATCAATGTGCCGGTAAGCTGCGAGCTGTCCGCCTGCAGCTGGCATATTACGAAGGAAGCTGCTGAGCAAAAGTTCGAAGAGCTTGAATTTGGCGCACTGGTTAAAATCCTCGAAGGCCATCCGTTACGTGAGATGGACCCATTCGCGACTGTTTAGCAACATAGCCACATATCAATAGAGGCCGAGACGGTTCACATCCGTTCTCGGCTTTTTACGCTGTCCATGTATTTCACAATTGACAAGAAAACGCTTCCATGCTAGTCTAACGCTGAGTATGAGGTTCCAGATTGAACCATTTTTTTCAACGTTTATGTAACCGGTACCACACAATATCTTCATTCTATCTGAATGCTGAAAGGAGTCATTTATGAAGAAGTCACCTCTTTTACATCCGAAAATTTCAAAATTGATCGCTGAGCTCGGCCATTTGGATGAGCTTGTTATTTGTGATAGCGGGTATCCGATTCCTGCGGACATGAAGCGAATTGACCTCGCGCTCACGCAAGGCGTGCCTGGATTTATCGAGACGCTGCAAGTCATTCTGAATGAGCTGTGCGTCCAAGAGTTCATCATCGCTGAGGAAATGATCGAGAAAAGTCCGGAGCTGTACCATCAAATGATTACGCTGACTGGCACGCAATTGCCGATTCACCACTTGCCTCATCAGGCATTCAAGACGCATGTGAAGCAAGGTGCGCGAGCGGTCATCCGAACAGGTGAATTTACGCCGTACGCGAATGTATCTCTCGTATGCGGAGTTGTATTCTAATGGCTACGATTCGCGACGTGGCTGCACTTGCCGGCGTTTCCGTCGCTACAGTATCCCGCTTTATTAACCGAAACGGTTACGTGAACAAGGAGACTGAACGCAAAGTCAAACAGGCCATCGAAGTGCTGAACTATCAGCCGAGCTCGATTGCCCGTGGGCTCGCAGGGAAGCGGATGGAAGTTGTCGCACTCGTCCTGCCGGATATTTCAAACCCGTTCTTCCCGGAGCTCGCTCGAGCGGTCGAAGACATTTGCCTTAGCCGAGGCTACACGCTCATTCTGTGCAACTCGGACAATGAGAGGGAGAAGGAGCTCGCCTATATTAAGTCGCTCCATCGCAACAGCGTAGCCGGGTTTATTTTTGCAACGGATTCGTTATTGCAAGAGGATCTGCAGGAGCTGCGTCAATCCGGCACACCGATTGTCGTGCTCGACCGGAGCGGCAATGCGGACAACTGCAGTATCATTCGTGCTGACAACCGAAAAGGCGGCACACTTGCGGTTCAGCATCTACTTGATAAGGGGTGCCGCAAAATCGCGCACATCTACGGGCCGCAATCTATCGTCACCGCGCGCGAGCGTCTGGAAGGTTATGAGCAAGTTGCGCAGCAGTATTCCTGGTACTCGCCATCACTGCTCATACCTGGGAACTTCCGCGTTGAGAGCGGAATCGAAGCCGTACAATCGCTTTTAGAACGCCATCCCGATGTGGACGGCATCTTCGCAGGCAACGATATGATGGCAATTGGCGCGCTGAAGGGGCTAATCCGGCGGGGCATCCGAGTACCGGAGCAAATTGCCTTGTGCGGCTTCGACGGCATCGGAATGACTCGCATGACTGAGCCAGAGCTGACAACGATTGCACAGCCGATTGCGGAGATGGGCAAGATGGCCGCTGAGATCCTAATTGGCAAGATCGAATCAAACGGCGGAGAGAATCGCTTCTACGAGCTTGACGTTCAGCTGATTGAACGCAGCTCGACTTAATCCACCTGCAAGAGCTGTAGAGCTCAAGCATCGCTCATCACGATCAGTCGGACTGATGCTAATTCAGAAGCGGGGGTCAAGCAACAGCATGCTGCAAACTGTAAAGCCATACGCTGGTATGATTATTACCGAGGACGTTATTTTTGAGCCAGGTGAATATGTGTTCAGCAATAGCAAGGGCATCGTTATCGCTGCCGACCATATTACGATTGATGGCAACGGTGCAGTTATTCGTGGCAGAGGAAAGCCCGGCAATATTCACACCTACGACGGTACAGGTGTTTCCTGCAATGGATATTGTGGTGTTACAGTTAAGAATCTAAGTGTATATGGCTTCAAGACCGGCATGAAGGTGTCGAATGGCTCAGATTGGGTTATCGACTGCAATGACTTCTCCGACAACTATACGGATCCTGATTACGGCTGGGGTGATGGAGAACCGTACGGCGCGCTGTTTCTCGAGCGTGTCTCAGCGAGCATCATCTCCCGTAATATTGGCAATCGTGTCTGGAACGGGCTTTATTTGAGATACGCAAACCGCAATAAGGTAGTCAGCAACACATTTGCCAATTGCACGAATGTTTGCTTGAAGCTATGGGGTTCTTCTGGCAACGAGATCGATAGCAACGTCATGAATTATGGCATTCGAATCGATCCGGGGGAGGTCCATGCGAGAGATTCAACCTCCGTGCTCATCGAGAGCGGATCGAATGACAACCGGATTCGGAATAACGACTTTACATACGGCGGGGATGGCGTGTTTATTCGCTCGCTGAATGGCTATGTAAGCACAGGCAACTATTTTGAAAATAACGATGCATCCTATGCGAACAACAATGCATGGGAAGTATGGGATCCAGGCAACGTGTTTGTGCGCAATAAGGGCAACCATTCCAGCTACGGCTTCTGGCTCGGAGGCTCGTGCCGTGCGGTGCTGATTGAGAACGAAGCCGCTTATAATGGTCTCCGAATCGCGAACGCACCGGAGAAATTCGGCAACGCGGGAATCGCGGTCGTGAACGGCTCGAGCAGCCATTTCACGATGCGGCGCAATCGGATTCATCACAATAAGAGCGTAGGGCTCGCGATCGGCTATAAGGAAGGCTATGAAGCGAACCATTGGATCGTCGAGCAGAACGAGATTACAGATAACGACACGTATGGTGTTTATATCAAACATGCGAAGCAGCTGTATTTTGCCGGCAACACCATAACTGGCAATGGCAGCGGAGATTTCCATCACGAAGTGAACGTCTCGCAAGTTGCCGTTTGTGTTGCGGATGGCCCGTCGCCGGTAGCTGTGGCAACACTCGCGACTGTAAGCCCGCGAGCAGGGGGCGTGGTGGAATTCGACGGATCGTACAGCCAGGATATTGACGGAGGTAGCAGCCTGACCTATCAATGGGACTTGGGGGATGGAACAAGAAGCGCGGATTCAGTAGTCGAACATATATACGCGGAGCCAGGATTTTATCGAGTGGGGCTTACGGTCATAAGCGCATTAGGCACAGTGGATCTCGATTGGATCGACCTTCATGTGCTGCCAGCTGACGAGCAAGTGAAGTACCGCTTCGATATGGTTTCGGCGGTCATAAAGGAAGCCTTTCCGAGCCGAAGCGCTCATCTTGAGCTAAATGAGCAAGAGACCGTTGATGCCGGACCTTCTGTGCAGCTGCAAGCCACATCCTCACTCGTCAAGCTGCAGTTTGATATACCGAATACAGCGGCGGATGATGCTCTAGCGTTCGGCTGTGAGCTTCACTTCTGGATCAAATTCTCGCATGAGACATGGGGAGGCTTCCCGCCGTCTGCCTTCACCGTCCGTATGAAACAAACAGACAACCGGTACGTGCAGTGGGTTGCCGCATGTCCGCTCTTCGAGTGGACGCAGATCGCTTCGGAAGCGCGAAACGGATGGTCGCATCAATGCATCCCCCTGACCCGCGAAGTGAACGGATGGATGCGGAGCATGACAGGCAATCCTGATCTGAACCAGCTGAACCTATTGGAGCTTCAGATTACATCTATCGGAGGAGACTTCACCATATCGTTCGACGAGATCGCGTTTGTACAAGAATAGATGTAAGAGGGGAAGGCGAATCTACTTGGCTAGGGTGAGCGGTAGAATCGCCTTCTTTCTTTTCTATCGACAGCGCATGGAATGTGAGGTATTGTATGTTTGATAGAAACATTTAATGTTAATAACGAACATGTTTGATGGGAGAAAATGATTCCAGGAGGATGAACGAATGGCGGCGAAGCTTCACTTGTTAAGCAATGCGCATTTGGACCCTGTATGGCAGTGGGAATGGGAGGAAGGAGCTGCGGCAGCAGTGTCGACGTTCAGAGCTGCGGCTGAATTTTGCAGGGAATATGAAGGGTATGTTTTCAATCATAATGAGGTCATTCTGTACAAATGGATTGAGGAATATGAGCCGGAGCTGTTCACGGAAATTCAGGAGCTAGTGCGGCTCGGCAAGTGGCATATCATGGGCGGATGGTATTTGCAGCCTGATTGCAATATGCCCTCTGGTGAGTCGATCGTGCGACAAATGCTGCATGGACGCGCGTATTTCGCAGAGAAGTTCGGTGCCCGGCCTACGACGGCGATTAACTTCGACTCCTTCGGACATTCCCGAGGCTTGGTGCAGCTAATGAGCCAAGCTGGCTTTGATTCTTATCTGTTCATGCGCCCGGATGATCATACGGTAGGACCTGACCGCGAATTTCGCTGGATCGGCTTCGACGGCTCCGAGATGATGGCACATCAGACTTATCAGTACAACACGCTCATGGGGCAGGCGCGCGGCGCGATTGAACAGCGTCTGGAGCTTATTGAGCATGAGGGCAAATCGCTTGGCTTAATGCTGTGGGGAGTAGGCAACCATGGCGGCGGACCTTCTCGGGTGGATTTGGACGAGATCGGCGATCTGATGGCGAATGGGAATTCGGAAGTAGAGCTTGCGCATTCAACGCCGGAGCAGTATTTTGCCGATCTGGCGGAGAATCGTGCTGAGCTGCCAACGCATGAAGGGGACTTAAATCCGCGTTTCGTCGGCTGTTATACGTCGATGATTCGGATTAAGCAGAAGCACCGCTTGCTGGAGAACGAGCTTTATTTAACGGAGAAAATGTTATCAGCCGCCGCAGTTGCAGGCAAGCTCGTATACCCTCGCGAAGATTTGAGGCAAGCGACGGAGGATTTGATGACCGCACAGTTTCATGATATTTTGCCAGGCTCGTCGGTGCAGCCTGCAGAGGATGCATCGCTGCGCTTGCTTGGACATGGCCTTGAAATCGTCTCCAGGCTGAAGGCGCGAGCTTTCTTTGCGCTTGCCTCGGGACAGCGCAAAGCGGACGATGGCGAGTATCCGATTCTGATCTACAATCCGCATCCTTATCCGGTTCGTGGCGTGTTTGCATGTGAATTTATGCTTGCTGACCAGAATTGGAAGGATGAGTTCTCCATGCCGATCGTATATCAGGATGGCAAACGGATAGAGTCGCAGCCGGAGAAAGAGCACAGCAATATTAACTTGGACTGGCGTAAACGTGTCGTCTTTGGGGCGGAGCTCGCACCATCTTCAATGAACCGGTTCGATTGCCGTATTGAGATGCTGCCAGCGAAGCCGTTGCCACAAGTTGTCGTCGAAGGCGGGGTTATTCGCTTCTCGAACGATCGAATGACTGCGGTCATTAACGCGCATACGGGACTACTCGATGCTTATACAGTTGACGGCGTCTCGTATGTGAAGGAGCGGGCGTTCCAGCCGATAGTCGTTGCAGATAATGTAGACCCTTGGCGGATGGATACGAACCGGTTCGAGCCGGACATTGGCTCGTTCCAGCTGATGGACCGCGGCGCCGGCTCTGATTTCTCCGGCTTGCGTCACGAGCTTCTGCCGTCGGTTCGCGTCATTGAGGACGGCGCAGTTCGCACGGTAATAGAAGCGATGCTCGCGTATAACGAGTCGAAGCTTGTGCTTACTTATAAGCTGGCGAAGCAGGGCACCGAGCTTGAAGTGCATGTTCGCGTCTTCTGGAACGAGAAGAATAAGCTGCTGAAGCTGTCCATTCCGACTGCAATTGGTGATACCTCGTACATCGGCCAGACGATGTATGGTGTGCAGCAGCTGGATGCGACCGGGCAAGAGGCTGTCGCGCAGAAATGGACCGCGGCTTTCTCCGGATCGGCAGGAGTAGCGCTGACACTAATCAATAATGGCACGTATGGCTCGGACTTCAAGGATGGCGCGATCCGGCCGACGCTGCTGCGCAGCCCGAGCTACACGGCGCATCCGATTATGGATCGGCCGCTCATCGTGCAGGACCGCTTCTCGCCGCGGATCGACCAAGGCGAACGCGAGTTCACCTATTGGCTGAACGGCGGCTGTGCTGACGAGCGGCTAAGTGCAGTGGACCGCGAAGCGACGCTGCATAATGAAGTGCCGTACGCGTTGTCCTTCTTCCCTTCGGGACGCGGGGAGCAGGTCGAGCCGCTCGTCGTGTTGAAGGATTCGATTGTGCAACTCGGCGCTTTCAAGCAGATGGAGCGCGGCGACGACTATGTGCTGCGACTGTTTGAGCCGACAGGCAGCGCGCGGGAGACGACAGTGGAGATCCCAATACTGGGCATTTCGAGCCGTGTCGCGCTTGCGCCGTTCGAAGTGAAGACGTTCCGCGTTTCCATAGGCGATCGGTCGATGACGGAGACGGTGCTTATGGAGGAGTAGTCTGACCGCCAGCGTGAGCGAACGTGCTAAAGAGGAGAGACCAGAAACAGTGCTTCTGGTCTCTTTTTTATGCCGAATACTTCAATTCATCTGCTTAGTCGCGCGCTTCCTCTGGGCTATGGTTCCAAGGTCAAACCGTCACCGCGCCTGGAAGATCGCTCAGTAATACGCTTTTGTTCGGTCAGCAGTTGAAGTGGTAATAGAAAAACCGTTTGGCAAATGCCAAACGGTCAGGGTAGTGATGAATCCTTACTATTTGGCAAATGCCAAACGGTTTTCTTTTTCACACAGCAAGGTCTATATCACGGTTCATCCATTGCATCCGGGTAAGCATCTTCACCGGGATAATCACGATCTATACCTGCATGCAGCTCATGATTTTCATAATCGAACCGATTCGGTGAGCGCTGCTCGATCCGCCAAGGTCTGTTCGTACTAAGTGACTCCGCGAGGATCCGATTAGAACCGTATGGGCCATCGGGAAACTCTTCGGCGGCAAGATCATTGCGCTGGGATTCGACCGTTTTCAAGTCAGCATAGGGCTGGCGATTATCTTTAAACATGGGTACCTCCTGATGGCGGCTAATGGTGTACCGTCACAGTGTACCCGGGATTAGTCGGTAAAATTCACCGTTCCAACCACTAATTCTAAAAACTGGCGAAGATCCGTTGCTTCTTCCTCTGTTAGCTTGAAAGTGAATTCCAGGTAGCCTTCCTCGTCCAGGTCATCTTGACCGACAATTGCGGTACGGCCGCCCTGCAAATCAATGATGAGCTTCTTGCCGTAGAATCGGTTCGTCGATGTGATCGCAAGATCGAATCGCTTCAGGTTCGGCGTGATGAACGTGACGAAGCGGGTCGAAGTGTCTTCCGTAGTATCGGACATAAAATCATAATCATTCATTTGCATCAAACTTCGCTCCTCTTCTATTCTCGCTCTATCATAGCATCACTCTTCGGAATGGGGCAACGACATGAATAGGTACCTTTTGGCAAAATTGGATATTGCCTTGCATGTGCTGCTGTGCTATGATGTGAGCAATCAAATCGTTGAACGTGAGGAAGCACCTCTTTCGCCAGTTTATTGGCGTTAGGGGTGCTTTTTTTTTGTTGTGCGGCGACCTGCCGTGCGATACACCTTACGCGACCCGACAAGATACTAACATAATACGGAGGTGTGCCTGCATGCAGGTCGTATTTTTGAACACGTTTGAGAAAGTTGGAACAGATCGTGGGGTAGAGCAAGCGCAGTTGTCTATCTGTGAGCAAAATGGTGTTTGGTCCGTCATTTGGACAGGGTCGGCTCCTGAGGAGCAATCGGTCTGGTTCGAGGGGGGATCATGGGAGGAGATGATTACGGCATTTCGTCACGGCGTTGCAGTTCGTATGGGAAAAGGATATACGCCAATCATTGACGGCATGCTCGAGGATCGCCGAAGCTTGGATGATAATGGCAGTCTCTATTCAATGATTCAGTGCTATGGCGAGACGAATCAGAATGAAGCGATCTTCGAAGCGCTGCGGGAATGGCGCAGGCGGGCAGCGGTTGCAGCCAAGAAATCCGCTTATCTTGTGGCCACGAACCGGATGCTCTGGATGATCAGCAGTTATGTTCCGCAGCAAGCGGAGGAGCTACTGCAAATTCCAGGCTGGGGTGAAACTCGGCAGGCGGCATACGGTGAGGAAGTACTGGCCATTACGCAGAAATTCGAGCGCCAGACGCATTTTCCGCTAGATTGGGTGGCAGAAGCGCTGGACCCAAAGCAGTATACGGGTTGGATCTACAAGCAGAAGGAGAACAAGTATAAGACTCTGATGGACCGTCAGCACCAGAAGCGCGCATTGCTTCAGGCTATTGCTGAAGGCAAAACGATTGAGGAACTGCTAGCCGAGGTGGAGCTGCCCAGAAGGGACCTCATGGATCGGATTGAGAAGCTGGAGACAGAGGGCTATGATATGGAACCGTTGATTGAGAGAGAGCTGAGCCAAATCCCTCCAGTGGAGCAACAGCAATTGTGGGATGCGCTGCTCACGATTGGGGACCGTTATTTGAAGCCTGTGCTTCATCAGGTTTATGGCGAAGAAACGATGCAGGGAAGGGGCAAACCGATCGACCTGCTCTATGATCGGCTGCGGCTCCTGCGGTTGCGTTACCGCCGCACGAAGAGTAACCAAGTATCATAGCGATAACGACGACGGCCAGATCGGGTCTTCGTATTGAATGGTGGCCATGCTCTCACAAGGCAGCCCCGTTTCGTAGGATCGATTACCGATCAGCTGGACTGCCTCTTCTCGCAGCTGATTGCGGGAAGGGGCTTCACGGCTTGGTTCCGGCTGCGAGGAATCGTCAGCCCGAAGCCAAAGAAGGACGGCGCGCACGACCGGAAGTGCTTCTTCCATGGCGATGTCCCACAAATCCCAGACACCCTCCGTATGTAAAGTTTTCCCATCAGTCGGATCGAGCCATGGACGATTACTTTCGTTCAATATATCAAGCGTCGGGAGCTCGCGCTTAAAGACGAACGGATTGATCTGACCGAATGTGAACAGGCGTTTAAGGCCTGTAGGATCGTAAAATAGCTTTTGTGCCGCGATCATGTCACGCATTGCAGCACGCCAATCTTCACGCCTTATTCGCGTCGCGAGCGCAGGATAATGAACGGCTGCGATTTGTTCGAACGCATTCACAATTAATGTTGGCAGATCTCCACGAATATCAATTTCTTTCCAAACCTCGGTTTGCCACGTTTCTACACCAAGCAGCTTCTGCACGATCAAGGTGTCCATCATGATTTCGAACCGTTGGTGATCCCATTTGCGTGAGCCAGAGCGGCTGAACACATACGGATGCATCACGCGGTCCAGCAGATGATGCAGCAGGAAGCCAAGCGCATAGACGAGAGCAGGTTCCTGTTTCGATCGTGGCGCTGCTTGTCCTTCGAGTGTATCCAGCATATCCATAATGACTTCCCCGCAGTGATGCTGATGCATCTCCGATCCTAATAAGCTCATGCGGGTATCTTTCTTCCATGGCAGGAAGTTGTGGTAGAACAGAAAGTCAGGACCTTGACAGCCCATATTAAACATTCGTTCAAGGTGCGGAGCTGCGATTAAATTCGCTTCTCCAAGCTCCTGCAGGCACTTCTGCCCGAATAAGAAATGCGTCCAAATATTCGGCACGTCAATCCTCCTAAGGACTCTTTTGTTCACGATCTACTTTAAAAGTTTAAAATATTGACCGAATTGAGTAGTATACTTGACCTAGCATATCTTGTATAATCAGTTGTAACGAAGAAAGCAATCGAATTAAGTCGAAAAGGGGCGCTACACCCGATGCAGGCCGAATATATTAATCCCTTTCTAGAGTCCGCTAAGATTGTTATAGAGCAATTAATTCAAATCAAACCTTCAACTGGAAAGCTCGGCGTAAAGGAAGTTAAATTTGTCGAAAACTACATATGGATTCAAATCGGCATTAACGGTCAAATGAATGGCGATATCGTATTTGGCCTAAGCGAGGAAGTAGCGCTCAAGATGGTATCCGCAATGATGGGCGGCTACGAAATTTCTGAAATGGATGAAATGGGCAAGAGTGCCATTTCCGAGCTTGGCAACATGATCAGCGGCAATGCCAGCACGATGCTATTTAACCAAGGCGTACGGGTCGACATTACACCTCCGAAGGTGCTTCACTCCGCACAATCCGCCGGAATCAACCCATCCAAGGCGTTAACGATACCGCTCATTATGGAAGGCATTGGCCAGTTTGATATTCAAGTACTAATTGCATCGTAACACGAGTCAAGCTCCTGTAGGAGCTTTTTTTCGTATTCGGGCATATTTTGCCTATTTGCACCCATTGCAGTAAACTGAAAGCTAGGTGATTCGATTGTTGCATGGGAAAATTGTACTGGTTACCGGCGCGGCGAGTGGCATCGGCGCAGAAACGGCCCGACTGCTTGCTGCTTCAGGCGCAGTTCCAATTATAACTGGGCGTAAGCCGGACAAGCTCGAGCAGATGGCGTCTTCTATTAGAGGTACGTATGGCTGCTACAAGCTGGATGTAACGAATTATGATGAAATCGTTCTGGTTATGAATCAGGTGGTCCAGGATTTCGGAAAAATTGATGTGCTGCTGAACAATGCCGGCTATGGTGTGTTTGAACATTTTGCAGATGCTCCGATTGAGCGTTTCGCCGAAATGATGGATACGAATTATATGGGTATCGTTCGCTGCAGCAAAGCAGTGCTGCCGATTATGCAGAAGCAGGGTGGCGGCCATATTATTAATGTCGCTTCTATGGCAGGCAAGCTGAGCACAGTGAAGTCATCGGGCTATGCGGCAACGAAACATGCCGTTCTTGGCTTGACCAATGCGATGCGGGCGGAGCTGGCACCGATGAATATCGCAGTATCGGCGATTAATCCAGGACCGATAGATACGCCTTTCCTACATACGGCTGACCCAGAGGGTACGTATGCGAACAATGTTCGCGGATACATGCTGACGCCTGAACGGGTAGCCGGAGCGATTGTACAAATGATAAAGCGCAGGACGCCGGAGGTGGATTTGCCCTTGTCGGCTTCTGTAGGAATAAAGCTTTACGGGTTGTTTCCAAGGCTTGCGGATCGGATTGCAGGCCGCTGGTTAAACCGCAAATAGGACGCTGAAACATGAGGAGATTTGATAAGAGTGACATGGGAAACATTGAAGCTGCAGCCGCAGCTGATCGAAACGTTGAAAAATAACCAGATTGATTCGCCGACCCCGGTTCAGGCGGCTACGATTCCAGTACTAATGGAAGGTCATGATGTGTCCGCGAAGTCGCAGACGGGTACGGGCAAAACATTAGCTTACATGCTGCCTGCACTTGAGCGTGTGGATATAACTAACCAGGCCGTGCAGGTAATGGTGCTCGCTCCGACGCAGGAGCTGGCGATGCAAATCTTTCGAGTTGCCGAAATTTACGGCGAACCAATCGGAGTAAAGACGCAGCAGCTGATCGGCGGCGCGTCGATGCAGCGGCAGGTGGAGAAGCTGCGGCTGCATCCGCATGTCGTCGTTGGTACGCCAGGTCGCATTCACGAGCTTGTGAACTCCGGCAAGCTGAAGCTTCACCAAATCCGGCTCGTCATTATCGACGAGGCGGATCAGGTGTTTAACCTCGGCTCCACGACAGAAGTGGAAAATCTGCTGCGAGGGATGTTGCGAGATCGTCAGATCGCTTTCTTCTCCGCGACGCGTCCGCAAGCGATGGCGGAAGTGGAAGAGCGGTGGATGCGTGATCCGCAGCGAGTTGATGTGTCGCCGGATCAGCAGGCGGGCAAACAGGTTCTGCATTATTTTGTCGTAAGCGAGCGGCGCGACAAGGTGGATATGGCAAGAAAGCTTATTCGGATGCTGAAGCCGAAATCTGCGTTGTTGTTCATTAACGAAACCGATGAGATCGCGAATTATGAAGCGAAGCTAAGCTATGAGGGCTTCACCGTTGAAACGCTATATGGCGATGCAGACAAGCAGCGGCGTGCTGCGACGCTAGCACGGTTCCGCGATGGACGCTGCCAGCTGTTAGTGGCAACGGATGTTGCTGCACGCGGGCTTGATATCGTCGATTTGCCGCTCGTTGTGCATCTTGATCCGGCACTCGATGCGGATCATTATGTGCACCGTTCCGGCCGTACAGGGCGGATGGGCAAAGCAGGCACGGTTATTTCCATTGTGACGCGCAATCAGCTGTTCATTATGGATAAATTCCGCAAGCAGCTTGGAATCGACCTGCAGGAGAAGACATTGTACGCTGGGAAGCTGTGGAATCCCGGCGAAGAGCAGCAAGGCCGCGATTTTGGCCGCGGCGATGGCGCGCGTAGGCCGGGCAGCGGCAGCGATCGCCCGGCGGCGGCTCGCGCTGCGGCGCCAGCGAGTTCGCGCAGCGGCGGCGCGGCGCGCGTTGGCGGCGGAGCGGAAGGTACGAGCGGAAGCGCGGCACGCTTTGGCGCTAAGAGCGCCGGCGGCGCAGGCAGCAGCGAAGGCGCTCGCGGTAGCAGCAAGCCGAGCAGCGCTGGCGCGGGCAGTGAAGGTGCGCGTGCTGGCGGCAGGCCGAGCAGCGGAGGCGCTGGAGCGGCGAAGCCGACAAAGTCGAAGCGCGAGCAGGAACGCGAGCGCAAGAACAAAGGCGCGCCGAAGTGGCTGAAAGCGAAGAAGCAGGGCGAGCAGCAGTAACTGCAAGCAAAAAGGCCGAGAGTGCGAGTATGCGCTCTCGGCCTTTTTAGCTATACGTTCTTGGTGGGAAAGGTATTGAAGGGGCGGAAGTAGCGGCTGAGAGTCGGGTTTTGCTACTCGCGAAATCCAAGCTCCCGCGCCGCCGAGAGAACACATACGATCTCTCAGCGACCAAATCGCGTAACAAACAGGCTGAGAGAACACATATGATCTCTCAGCCTTCTTTTATCGCGAAATCCAAGCTCCCGCGCCGCCGAGAGAACACATACGATCTCTCAGCCTTCTTTTATCGCGAAACCCGCACTCTCACCCTGATTTCATTATCCCATCAAACTGCTGCTCCGTCATGCCCAGCACCTGCATGAAATAAGCACGAAAACCATTCCCCTTCGGTTCCATTGCCCAGTAAACCTTGCCGTCCATTTTTACCTGTTGGCAGCCTGTCGCAGTGATTATTGCTTCCTGATTCCTGCCGTCGATGTTTTTGAATGTCAGCATATAGCTAACTCCAATATCCATGGGACAATGCACAATTTCCTTTGGGAATGACGGCAACTGCTTGATCCGATCCATAAGTTTATCGATTTCTTCGGCATCTGAGATGACAGCATGAAACGGCGCATCAGCCAAATTATGCAGCGGATCAGTACGATCAACGATCAATAGCGGCTTTTGCGCTTGCGGATCCCCCGAGGAACATGAAGCTAAGAACGCAGCAAGGGTGCATAGAGCGAGCATGATTTTATTCATAATAACCTCCGTGGCTCAATCGCTTGGAATGGTATCTTTTCCTAGACGGATTTGAACTGCAAAGGTTGCAAAGTGTCCCTTGTTGCCTCCGATTACAGCGGAATCCCCTGCTGCAGTGCGCGATATTCCTGCGGCGAAATGCCTTCCTTGCTCTTGAATGTGCGGCTGAAGTGCGCGCCGTCGTAGAAGCCTGTCGCATGCGCGATCGTTGTGATCGGCATCGCAGTCGTTTCGAGCAGCCGCTTGGCGTGTTCGACGCGGATTGCCGTAATGTAGTTGCCGATGGTAACGCCGGTTTCCTGCTTGAAGCGGTGATTGAGGTAGCGCTCATTAAGCGAATAACGTGCCGCCACATCGGCGAGTTTAATCTTCTGCTCAGAGCGACATAGCTCGTGCAGATCATTAATAACGGCGTGAATGAGCCGTTCATGCGCGCTTCGCCCGGTTTGCACGATGCCGTGATAGATCCGGACAAGCACATGCAAAAAATGCTGCTTCACTAGCACGGAATCATGCCGTCCGAAGCTGAGATCCGACATAATGGAGCGAAAATCCTGCTGCAGCCCTTGCAGCTGAAGAGGCTTCGTATCAAGCTCTAGCTGAGTAAACAGATCACGGATCGCCCCTGCAAGCTCCGGCTTATCCGCATAGAAGCCGATATAGTAAAGCTGGAAGTCGCCGTCCGAGCATGAACTGTTGCGAAGCGTGTCCCGTACAAACAGCAGGTCGCCCTGCCTGACATCGACCATATGCCGGTCCTGCTGCAAGCGAATACTGCCGCTAACCAAATAAGTGAACTCAAACATACGCCCAGGCCCGTTCCAGCCGCGCTTCTCCCAGAAGCCGCAAGAGTGAATACGGATATGGCTCCAATTGGTGTCTGCCAGCTGAATCAATGCTTCAAGCTTTGGAAGAAGAAGGCTGTCTCCCATATTCTCATCCTCCAATCATCTTACAATTATACAAATGGATTCATTCTTTTACAATCAACATCAAGCTATACGCGATATAGTGAATGCAAGGATATACAAACACAAGGTGAAGGAGCGAGAAAAACTTATGTTGAATAGCATGACGCAAGAGCAAGAGAAAGCAGCACAGGAATTTTACGAGGAGAATGGATATTGGGTGAGCGATATTGTGTTTACGCCGGAGGAAGTTGCCGAAATGCGTGCAGCACATGACCGTATCTGGGTACTCGATTATGACGGTGACGGATTCCCGCTCTGGGAGTGGAAACCGGACGACAAGCCAGGACGCCTTCGCAAAGTCGATAACGCTTGGTGGATTAACGATGTCGTGAAGAACGCGGTTACGAGTCCGAAGCTTGGCAAGCTGGCAGCGAACCTGATGAACTCCGAAGAGGCACGCCTCTGGTACGATCAAGTGATCTATAAGCCGGGTACAGGCAAAGGCGAGCAAACGACGGCCGGTAATGTAGGTTGGCACCAAGACTATACGTACTGGCAGTGTACAGATACGACGAACCTCGTTACCGCTTGGGTAGCGCTGCAAGATACGGATTTGAACAATGGCTGCATGTCGGTTATTCCTGGCTCGCACAAGTGGGGGCTGTTGAACTCGGACGGTTTCTTCAACGAGGAATTGGAAGCAGTGAAGAAACAAATGGAGGTAGAAGCGAAGCCATGGCGTGAAGAGCCGCTCATTCTGAAAGCAGGACAAGTGAGCTTCCACCATTCGCTTACGATTCACGGATCACGTCAGAATTTCTCCAATGATCCGCGTCTGTGCGTCGTTGGCCATTATTTCCCTAAGAACATGGCTTACGAGAAGAAACAGAACGTCGATAATATCCGTCTGCTCGGTCCTCGTCCGAAACAAGGCGACCTATTCAACAATGAATATTTCCCACTAGCTTACTCGGCTTCCGAGCAGCTGTAATACGCTTTCTAGCTGGCTTTTGACCGGTTTTTCGGTGAATGGAATTTGCATATTTTGACGAATGAAATCGTTTTATTTTGGTGAAGACCCCCTGAAAAAGGTTGCTGCTCCCCGAACGATATGAGCGAAAGTAAAAAAGCGGCAACGACCGCATTCGCGAGGAGAGTGGCAACACCATGAAGAAGGCCATTTTGAAAAAGGCAGCAATTACGTCCGTGGCGTTACTAACCCTGGCAGGAGGCGCAGGAAGCGCTTTTGCTAACGGTAACGACAAACATGATGACAAGAAAGATAAAAATAAACACGAGATCAACCTTCAGTTCAAGGACGAGAAGGATCTGAAATGGGCGCTTGAATACATCATCCGCCTTGCATCCAAAGGTGTATTCAACGGTTACGAAGACGGTACGTTCAAGCCGCAACAGAAGATTACGCGCATTGAATCCATCGTTGCAGCTGTTCGTCTGATGGGGCTGAAGGATCAAGCGGAATCGCAAGCGGAGATGAGCACGAAGCTCAACTTCAAGGACGCTGATCAGCTTGTGAAGAGGTATCCTTGGGCAGTTGGCTATGTAGCAGTCGCGCTTGAGAAGGATCTGTTCACAGAGACGGATACGATTATCCAAGCGGACAAGCCTGCAAGCCGTCTGTTCGCAGCAACGCTTCTCGTGAAGGCGATGGGTCTTGATGCAGAAGCGAAGGCAAAAGTGAACTCCCACCTCGACTTCAAAGATGCGGACAAAATTCCGGCAGGCTCCGTTGGTTATGTTGCCGTTGCAATCGAGAAGGGTCTGATCACTGGTTACGAGGATGGCACATTCCGTCCGAACCAACAGGTTTCTCGCGCTGAGCTGGCTGCCTTGCTTGGCCGTACGGATGAGCAGCTGCCGGAGAATGATAATGATGCAACAGCAATTACAGGCAAGCTGAAAGCAGCAGCTTCTAATGGCTCCATCGTTGTTGTAAAGTCAGACAATAAAGAAGTCGCGTTGACACTTGACCCGAACGTCTTTATCTTCCGTGATAACGTGAAGGTAGCGGCAACTGCGCTGAAAGCTGGCGATGAAGTGCTTGTGCGCACATACAACAACAAAGTCGTGTTCGTAGAAGTAACGAAGCTGGCAGCTCAGCAGCCTGTAGTTGTAATGCAAGCAGGTCTATTCAATTCCTTCTCGCTGAACGCGCAAGGCAGAGTCGCAACGGTATCGATTACGCAAACGGTTAATGGCACAACTACAGCTCTCGTACTGAATGTTGCTCCTGACGTTGCCTTTGTTGGAGATACTTCCTTGCTTGTGAACGGCCATGCGGTTGAGCTTGTCGTCATTAATAACATCGTAACTTCTATTAAAGTGCTGGCTTAGTCTCAGACTATGCACGCCTGAAAACCTCGCGCTCTGCTGGAATAGCAGGCGTGAGGTTTTTTTTGCATTTAGGTTCATTTTTCATTTTGCGTAAAATTTGGTAGTATCGGTGAGAGAAGAGGAGGTGCGCCCCAAGGTGGAATCCGTACTAAAGGTAAAAGGATTGACTGGCGGTTACAGTCCGCGCAGACCGGTGCTGCATGATCTGTCTTTCGAGGTCGGGGCAGGCGAGATGGTTGGACTGATTGGCCTTAATGGAGCAGGCAAAAGTACCGCGATAAAACATATACTCGGTCTCATGCAGCCGCATAAAGGAGAAATTCGGATCGGTGGTCATACGCTGGCTGAACAGCCGGACAAGTATCGAAGCTCGCTCGCTTATGTGCCGGAGTCGCCGCTCTTGTTCGATGAGCTTACGGTTGAGGAGCATTTGCGGCTAACCGGTATGGCATATGATGTGCCGGAGTCGGTGTATGGGCAGCGGAGTGAGAGCTTGTTAGACGAGTTCTACATGACGCCGAAGCGCGGGGCGTTCGCGGCTCATCTGTCGAAGGGGATGCGGCAAAAGGTGATGATTATGAACGCGCTGCTCGCAAGGCCGTCGCTTTACGTCATTGACGAGCCGTTCCTTGGGCTTGACCCACTCGCGATCCGGTCATTGCTTGATAAACTCGTTGAGGTGACAAAAGAAGGCTCGGCGGTGTTCATGAGCTCGCATATTTTGGCGACGGTGGAGTCCTATTGCAGCCGGTTCATTGTGCTTCATCAAGGTGTTATTGTGGCGCAAGGCACGCTGCAAGATGTGTGCAGGGCAGCTGGAATGCGGGAGGATCGTAGTTCAGGTGTGCTGGAAGAGGCGTTCTATCGGCTGGTGACAAGCAAGGGAGATGGCAACGGCGAGGTCGGAGGCAGAGGCGGAGGCACTCATCATGGAACGTTCGGTTGAGACGCTGTGGCGATCCCGTTCAGCTGCGTTCTGGCGGGAATCGATGCCCTACTTCCGCTATATGGCGCAGAGCGGGCTGCCCGGTGTGACCATAATGGCGCTGCTCGCCGGCATTACCGGGTATGGAATGCTGCTTCGCAATCTGCCGGCGAACTTCCCGGTCGTGCTTGTCGGCGTTCTTGTGTTGATGCCTCTCCTATGCTGGAGTCCGCTTCGCACTTGGCTTCGTGAAGCGGACATCGTCTTTCTCGTTCCACGCGAAGCAGAGATGCCCGCGTATATCCGGCGCTCGATGCGATACAATGGAATGGCTGGCATAGCGGCTGTGCTCATTGGCTGCGCCGTGTATTTGCCGCTATATCTTGCTGGCGATGGACGGACAAGCGCCGTCGTAGTGGTGCTTGGCGTCTTACTCTCTAAGCTGCTGCAACTCCAAGCGGCGTGGCGGGAACGGCAGGTCGTTAGCGTCGGTAGCCGCAGATTGCTGCGATTGTTACGCTGGGCTGCGACAGCACTGGCGATTGTCGCGCTGCTGAAGGGATTCCTAATCGTATATATTATAGGAGCGATTACGCTGATCTCCATCATCTACAACCGACTGCCGCGTTATCCGATCCCTTGGCTGACGCTGATCGAGGAAGAGAAGCGCACGCGCCGAAGATACACGGTGTTCTTCAGCGCTTTCGCCGATGTAGCGACCGAATCGGCAGGGGTCAAAGCTCGCAAGTATGCGGCTTGGGTGGCTAAGCTGATTGCGTACCGCAAGTCTAACGCATTCTTCTATCTGTATACGCAGACGCTTATTCGTACAGAGCTCGGCGGCATTCTGCTACGGTTAACGGCACTTGGCCTGTTCACAGGCTGGCTGTCCGCCTATTCTGCATTATGGGCGGGCTGGGGCTCCGCCAGCGTCTGTCTGTTGTTCGTTTGGCTGACAGGCGTTCAGCTAAGAGCAATTGCGCAGGCGCATCGGCATTCCGTGTGGAGGCATGTCTATCCGCTGCCGGAAGCAACTCGCCAAACGGCTGTACTTCGCGTGGATCGCAGGGCATCGCTGCTGTGCACCTTAATTATTTGGCTGCCGCAAGGCATCTGGCTGCTGCCGAATGGACATACAGTACAAGCGGGAGCTTCGCTTGTTATTGCGCTGCTCTATGTACTGGTACTGCGTCCTGCAAGCGTGAAGAAGAAGATGTCTGCAGATCCTGAGGAAGATTAATCGAATGAAAAAGTGGCAAAGGCAGGATGGGGAGGAATGCTCCACAGCTGCTTATGCCACTTTTTTATTTCAGCTAAATCTATCTATTAGAGCTGAAGCGCCTGTTCGTTCTTCAGATCAATCCGGTAGCCCTTCACGAGAATTTCCCCGTTCTGAACATCGGTGTTAAACGCGCGCTCAAAGCCGAGCCGTTCGTACAAGCTCACTGCTGAAGCCATCATATCCGAGGTATGCAGATGCAGCCACTCCGCACCGAGGCTGAGGGAACGATTAATCGACTCGCGAATGAGGGCAGTCGCAACCCCACGTCCCCGCTGATCTGGCGAGACGGCCAAGTACCGAATGATAGGTCCTGTAATGCCAAGCTCGGGAGCGCCATAAGCAGCGGCAGAGGAAACAAACAGTTGGACCGTACCAACGATCGTATTATCCGCCTCGGCTACAATTCGCGCTTCAGGTCCTTCTTGATCGAAGGACGCGATAATGGATTGCCGATAAAGCTCCCATTTGTCAGCGGGCAGCACTTGCTCATATTGTACATAGGCAGCTAACAGCACCTTCAGTACCTGCTCCCGATCCTCATTTGTCACATCGCGTATCGTTATCGATTCAATTGCACTCATAATCAGTAGCCTCCTTCATCTTCCCTTCGTCATGTTTCCACTTTAACCTATAATTCCGACCGTTTAAATAGGATATTAAAAACTTCAATTCGTCGATAGAAAGTTGCTATAAGCCCGGGATTGAAAGGAGAGCTTACCTTTTCGTTGACGAATGAGAAAGCGTGCTATAGAATTTGTATTATAATTCCAAGTTAATCAATCAGAATAATCAACTATAGAATGATAAGGCGGTGCAACGATGAATATAGAGAACTTGGAAGCTTTCGTATACGTCAATCATTACGGCAGCTTCAATAAGGCGGCTGACGTGCTCTATCTATCTCAGCCTTCCGTGACGGCACGGATTCAGTCTTTGGAGCGCGAGCTGGACTGTAAGCTGTTCGATCGGTTGGGCAAGCAAATTGTGCTGACCGAGAAGGGAAAACAGTTTCTCCCCTATGCGCAGCAAATTATGCAAACCTTCCAGAAAGGTAAGCTTCAGATTCAGCAGCGTAAGTCGATTCCTCACGAAATTCGGGTCGGCGCTACGGTCTCCGTCTCCAACTATATGCTCCCGGAGCTGCTGCCGCGGCTGAAGCAGCGCTATCCGGATATTCATATTAAGCTCGTTACCGCAACGTCGGATGAGCTTGTAACCAAGCTGCATAATAAGGAGCTGGACCTTGCTTTCGTACGCAAAATCGTCCATCCTACTTTGCTTTCGGTCAAATTTTACGAGGATCCGATTCGGCTTTATGTATATGAAGGCCATCCATTCACGAGGAAGCAGGAAGTGTCTATCGCAGACATTGGCGTCCATCCGCTAGTTTTCTTCGAATGCGGGTCTCTCGACTGGATGCGGGTGCACCGCGCATTCGACAATCTCGCCGAGCAGCCGAATATTGAATTCTTAGTCGATAATTCCGAGACGGCGAAGAAGCTTGTCCTCGGTCGCGCCGGCATCTGCTTTCTGCCACAGCTATGCGTCAGGCAGGAGGTTGCAAGCAGACAGTTGTTCCCGATCGAAATTCCGGAGGTTAGCGGTATTACGCTGCAAACGAATCTAATTACGCGCGGCAACGAGCACTCCTATTTTGTCGATGCATTCATGGAACTGGGCAAATCATTGTTTGGGCCGATTGAAATAGAGGCGACATAGATTCGATAAATTTTGCAGAGGTGTATATAGAAAATCTCTATTGATGAGTCCATTGACTGAACGAAGCATTGGGTGCTAAATTAGGTGCAACAACAATTCCGATTAAATCAATTGGAATTATGCAGTTTAATAAACGGTCGAATCTACCATACTTGTGGCGGTTCGTAAAACTCAAACACAGTGGAGGTAGAAGGATAATGAAAAAGACACTTATTGGACCGACTGGAATTGCACTCGTTGCACTGACGCTGGTGGCAGCAGGGTGCTCCTCAAATAACAATGCAAATACAGCAGCTAATACGAGCAATGCGAATAAAGCAACGAATAATGCAGTAAGCGGGAATACCGATGGAGCAGCAACAGGAGAAGTGGAAAAAATCGTTGTCGGTACAGGGACGCAGTTCCCGAAAGTATGCTTCATCGACGAGAATGGCAAGCTGACCGGGTTCGACGTCGAGCTAGTGAAGGAGATCGACAAGCGCTTGCCAGGTTATGAGTTTGAGTTCCAAACGCTAGATTTCACGAACCTGCTGCTCAGTCTTGAGACGAAGAAGATTGATTTTGTCGCTCATGAGATGGAGAAGAATGCAGAACGGTCGGAGAAATATTTGTTTAACACTGTGCCTTATGCACATTGGAAAACAAAGCTGATCGTAGCGAAGGACAACAGTGAGGTTGCTTCATTAGATGACTTGAAGGGCAAGAAACTATTGACTACCGCTACTAGCGCGGAAGCGACGCTGGCGGAGAATTACAATAAAGACCACGACAATGCGATTAATATTGTCTATACCAATGGAGCAGCGAACGATACGGTCAGCCAGCTGACAAGCGGCCGTGTGCAAGCGACGCTTGGCGCAGACTTCACGCTATCCCTCATTGATCCGAAGAGCGAGCTGAAAGCTGTCGGCGATGCGCTGGAAGAAGCGGATGTACTGTTCGTCTTCCGCAAGGACGATCCGAAGGAGCAGAAGCTGGCAGACGCTGTCGATGGTGCACTGAACGAAATTAAGTCAGACGGCACGCTTAGCAAGCTGAGCACAACGTGGCTGGGAGCCGACTATACGAAGTAATTGAAAGGGCGGGAGAAGTATGGGCGCAACGTTTGATATCAGCTATGTGTTCCAGTTTATCCCGAAGCTGCTGCACACACTTGGCACAACGCTCTTCATCGTATTCGGGGCGATGCTGCTAGGACTACTATTCGGATTTATCGCTGCATTGCCAAGGCTCTATAAGGTGCCAGTAGTGCAGCGGATATCACAGGTGTACGCGTCCTTCTTCCGAGGGACGCCAATCCTCATTCAGCTCTTCTTGTTTTATTACGGACTGCCTGAAGTGTTAAAGCTGATCGGTCTCGATCTTAGTAAAGCGCCGGTGCTCTTCTTCGTCATACTGACCTACGGGCTGCACATCGGTTCTTATGTTTCAGAGACGATTCGTTCGGCGGTCACTTCGGTGGATCGAGGGCAGGTTGAAGCTGCTTATGCGATCGGCATGACGGGCTATCAAGCTTTTACCCGTATCGTCATGCCACAAGCGCTCGCGATTGCGGTGCCGGTGCTATCGAATGTGCTGATTGGGCTGCTCAAGGATACGTCGCTCGCATTTACGCTCGGCGTCATGGAGTTGACAGGGAAGTCGCAGACACTCGCATCGGTGACGAGGCATTTTATCGAGAGCTATATCGCACTCGCCTTTGTTTATCTCATCATCAGCATTATTCTGGAGCGGCTGCTGCTTGTGGCAGAGCGCAGGCTGATGCGGCATGAGAAACGTGAAGATGCGGCTGATTATAGCGCGTTTCACCGTAAAATTCGGCTGCCGCTGCGCTGGAGGCTACGCAGCATTCGTTTGAGAGAGGAGGCGCAGAAGCCATGAAGCTGGATCCTGCATTTATATGGACGGCGCTTGTTCAGCTGCTGTCCGCCATTCCTACGACATTGCTCATTACAGCCGTATCCGTACTTTGCGGCTTTATCATCGGAACGGCAGTTGCGCTCATTCGCATCTATAAAGTGCCTGTGCTCTATCCGATTGCGGTCTCTTATGTGACATTCATTCGCGGCACACCGATGCTGACGCATCTGCTCATTATTTATTTTGGCCTTCCGATGATCGTTGATGGACTGTGTGAGCAGTTTGGGATTGGCTTTCGGTCTGCTTCGATTCCGATGATTGATTTTGCCTTCCTCTCCTTCTCGATTACAGCAGGCGCATACATGTCGGAGGTGGTTCGTTCCGGCCTGCTCGTGGTCAATCGCGGACAGATCGAAGCTGCTTATTCCGTCGGGATGACGACACCGCAAGCGCTGCGGCGGATTGTTTTCCCGCAAGCGCTGGCTGCCAGCGTGCCGAACCTCGCTAACTCCGTCATTGGCATGCTGCATGCGTCTACGCTTGCTTTTACCGTATCGGTTGTTGATATCAATGCCAGGGCGCAGATCGTCGCATCGACGAACTGGAAATTCTTCGAGGCTTACTTGGCTGCAGCGATATTGTTCTGGGGCATGACCGTACTGATCGAGCGGTTCGCCGCTATTCTTGAGAAACGCATCAATCTGTACAACCGAGGTGGGGTCGCATGATTAAGCTGACAGGTATAGCCAAGTCGTTTGGCAAGCAGCAGGTGCTGAAGGGCATCGACCTGCAAGTGAATAAAGGCGAGGTTGTCGTCATTCTCGGTCCAAGTGGCTCGGGCAAAACGACTTTGCTGCGATGCATCAATTATCTGGAGCGGCCAAATGACGGGCACATCGCCATTGGCGACTTCGCAGTCGATTGCAAGCATGCTCATAAGCGTGAAATCTACGAGCTGCGTCAGAAGAGTGCGATGGTATTCCAGCATTATAACTTGTTCCGTCATAAGACAGCACTCGAGAACGTGATGGAAGGTCTTGTCATCGTACAAAAGGTTCCGAAGGAAGAAGCGCGCCGCCGCAGCATCGAGGTGCTGGAGAAGGTGGGACTCGGGAGCAAGCTGGATGCATATCCAAGCCAGCTGTCCGGCGGGCAGCAGCAGCGTGTAGGCATCGCCCGTGCGTTAGCATTGAATCCGGAAGTCATTCTGTTCGACGAACCGACGTCCGCGCTCGATCCCGAGCTAGTCGGCGAGGTGCTGGCGGTTATCCGCAAAATAGCGTCAGAAGGCATTACGATGATTGTTGTTACGCATGAGATGAGCTTTGCAAGAGATGTCGCCAGCCATGTTGTGTTTATGGATGAAGGCGTCATTGTGGAAGAAGGCACGCCGAAAGAAATTTTCCGCTTGCCGAAAGAAGAGCGAACAAAACAATTTTTGAAACGGATTATGCCAGAGCCGGCTTATTCCATCTAAGTGAGCAGGGGGAATTTACAATGGCAATTAAATTGAGCATTTTAGACCAAACGATCGTTTATCCGGGCGAGACCGCGACAGCCGCCTTTCAGCATACAATTGCGCTGGCACAGCGCGCCGAAGTGATTGGTTATCACCGATTCTGGGTGTCGGAGCATCATGATTCCGGCTTTGTCGGCGGATCATCACCAGAGGTGTTGATCTCACATTTGCTAGCGAAGACGTCGAGTATTCGCGTCGGTTCGGGCGGTGTCATGCTGCAGCATTATAGTCCTTATAAAGTTGCGGAGAATTTCAATGTACTCTCTGCGCTGGCACCGGGTCGTGTTGATCTTGGCATCGGGCGTGCGCCAGGTGGACTTCCACGTTCGACACAGGCGCTGCAACGTGGTGTGAAGGATGCGCCATCGTTAACGGAGAAAATCGAGGAGCTTGGCGCGTTCATTCATGGCACGTTAGCGGAAGATCATCCGCTCTACGGATTGACCGCTTCGCCGAAGCCGGAGCTGCCTGCTGAGCTGTACGTACTCGGCACGAGTGTCGGCAGCGCTGAAATTGCCGCGAGCTTAGGGTTACCCTATGTATTCTCGCAATTTATTAATAGCGATGAGTTGGTTGCGCTTGAGGCGTTCGAGACATACCGGCTGCAATTCGATTGTTCCGGAGGACGGGAGCCGCTGCCGATCTTTGCTTTAGCTGCCATTGTGGCGGAGACAGACGAGGAAGCTGTTGCCCTCGCTGGCGATCACACCCAGGTGAAAATTCATTTGGAGAGCGGAAGAACGCTCACTGTTGGTACCGTGGAACAAGCGGAAGAATATGGGCGGCAGTCGAATGAGAAGTACCGCATTGAAATAACGAAGCCCGAAGTGACGAAGGGAAGCAAGGAAACGGTGCGGAATCGGTTGCTTGAATTGCAGCAGAAGTTTGGCGTCGACGAATTCATTGTGACGGCGGCAGTGCCTGATATCGAGAAGCGCATCCGGTCGTTCGAACTATTGAAGGAAGCTTTCGCTGAAGTATCCGTTGCTGGCTGATTGGGAGGGAAATGGCATGAGTCTTGTGGTTGAAAACACGGCTTTAGCAGAGAGGCTTATTGCGGCACGACGTCACCTGCATGCGCATCCCGAGCTATCTCATGAGGAGTTCGAGACGACAGCATCTATTCGCGGCTGGCTGGAGGATGCAGGGATCTCAGTTGCCGAAGGTTATGCACTGCGGACGGGGCTGATCGCTGAGATTGGAGGGCGGCATCCCGGCCCGGTGGTTGCCATTCGTGCGGATATTGATGCACTCCCGATTGAGGAGGAAACGGGCTTACCGTTCGCCTCGCGCTATCCCGGCAGGATGCATGCTTGCGGGCATGATTTCCATACCGCTGCAGCTATCGGAGCAGCGCTGCTCTTGAAGGAGCATGAGCATGAGCTGCGCGGGACGGTTCGCTTCTTGTTCCAACCCGCCGAAGAGAAGGCGAAAGGCGCGCAGCAGCTTATTGCCGCAGGTGCGCTGGAAGGCGTCAGCGCCATATTCGGCATGCATAACAAGCCGGATCTGCCGGTCGGCACCGTTGGCATTAAAGACGGTGCGATGATGGCGGCGGCCGATGGCTTCGTTATCGAAGTCGAAGGGCGCGGCTCTCATGCCGCCGTTCCGGAGGCAGGGCTTGATCCAATCGTCACGGCCGCGCATATCATTACGGCGTTGCAAACGGTCGTGAGCCGTAACGTAGGTCCGCTCGAGAGCGCCGTCATTAGTGTGACGAAGCTCAATAGCGGAACAGCATGGAATGTCATTCCGCAGCTGGCTGTGCTTGAAGGTACTGTACGCTCATTCGGTGCAGAGGTGCGTAAGCGCGTGCTGGCGCGATTCGATGAAGTGGTTGCCGGGATTGCCGCAGCACTTGGAACGAAGGCACATGTGCGCTGGATTGAGGGCCCGCCGCCAGTTGTGAATGACGCGGCGCTTGCGGAGATTGGCGTAAGGGCTGCGCGGGAGGCAGGGCTTGATCCGATTGTGCCAGTGCCATCGCCGGCTGGGGAAGACTTTGCCTTTTATCAGCAAGAGGTGCCCGGATTGTTCGTCTTTATGGGTGTTGGTGGCAGCCAGGAGTGGCATCATCCGAAGTTTGATGTGAATGAAGAAGCTTTGCTGCCGAGCGCTCGGTTTCTTGCGAGCTTGGCGGAGCTGGCTTTGAATGAGATATAACATCGCGATAGGAGGAAATGACAATGACACAGAACCAAATCGATACGCTTCTTCTTGATTATTCTTCACTGCGTGATCAACTGGAGCAGGCAATTGCAGGCTTGAATGAAGATCAACTGAATTGGCAGGCGGCGCCTGGGGTATGGAGTGCGACGGAGGTACTCTCGCATTTGGCGGACCATCATATCGTGGTAGGCTTCCGCATTCGTGAGATTTTGGCAGGATCTACTGCTCAGCTTCCAGCGTTCAACCAGGATGAGTGGGTCTCCTCGTCGAGGGCAAACGAAGGCACGTCACAGGATATCTTGGCGTTCTATGGGGCGTATGTGGCCTATAACCTGCAGCTGCTGAAGCGGCTTGATCCTTCCGAATGGGAACGGACTGGCGTTAATTTCAAAGGCGAGACGGTATCGGTTCGTAATGTGATTTGGGGATTCATTAAACACGTACATCTTCATATTGGTCAAATCGAGCGGATCGCATCCGCCTATGTTGTTGTTTAATCCCATTCAGAGATAGGTAGAGGAGGAACTAGAATGAGTAACCTTAAGAAACAACTGAAGCTTGGCGCACTGCTTCACGGTGTGGGCGGCAATCCTGCAATGTGGCGGCACCCGGATACCCAAGGGGATGCGAGCGTGAACTTTGAACTCTATAAGAGCTGGGTGCAGAAGGCTGAAGCAGGCAAGCTGGACTTGATCTTTATTGCCGATGGCTTATATATCAATGAGAAATCCATTCCTCACTTCTTGAACCGGTTCGAGCCGATCTCGCTCCTAAGCGCGCTTGCTTCCGTCAGTAAGAATATTGGTCTTGTCGGGACTTTGTCGACATCGTACAGTGAGCCGTTTACCGTTGCGCGCCAATTCGGTTCGCTTGATGTGCTGAGCGGCGGGCGTGCGGGCTGGAATGTCGTCACTTCCCCGCTAGAAGGTTCGGCGCTGAATTATAGCAAGAAGGAGCATCCGGAGCATGATTTGCGCTACCGCATCGCGACTGAATACTTGGAAGTGACGCGCGGCTTGTGGGATTCGTGGGAGGATGACGCATTCGTACGGGATAAAGAGGCAGGTGTCTTCTTCGATCCGGAGAAGCTGCACACGCTGAATCATGAAGGGGAGTTCTTCTCCGTCAAAGGTCCGCTCAACATAGCGCGGTCGAGGCAAGGGCGCCCGGTAATCTTCCAGGCGGGCGCTTCGGAAGTCGGTAAAAACTATGCGGCGAATGAAGCAGATGCGATCTTCACTGGGCATGAGACGGTTGAGGATGCAATCGCATTCTATCAAGATATTAAATCGCGTGCTGTAGGCTTCGGACGTTCGGCGGATGATGTGCTCGTCTTCCCAGGCATCGGGCCAATAATCGGTGCGACGGAAGAGGAGGCGGAACGCAAATATCAAGAGGTTGCGAGCCTCATAACGATCGAGAATGCGCTCAACTACTTGGGCCGTTTCTTCGAGCATCATGATTTCTCCCAGTATCCACTGGATGAGCCGTTCCCCGAGCTCGGCGACCTCGGCAAGAACAGCTTCCAGAGCGGTACGGACAAAATCAAGAAGGATGCGAAAGAACGCGGCCTTACGCTTCGCCAAGTTGCGCTGCAAGCAGCGACGCCACGCGGTAAGTTCATCGGCACGCCTGAGCAGGTGGCTGATCGGATCGAGGAATGGTTCGTGCGCGGTGCGGCAGATGGGTTCATGCTCGCTGAGGCAGTTCCGAATGGTCTTGTAGACTTTGTCGACCATGTGGTGCCTCTGTTGCAGCAACGCGGTTTGTTCCGCACAGAGTACGAAGCGGATACGCTTCGCGGCAATTTGGGACTGCAGATTCCAGTGAATCGGTATGCGAAAGCGCAGGAGGAAGGGCAGGAGCAGGGGCAAGAGCAGGCGGCGCAACAAATTTAAAAAATCGTAAAAAAGCAGTTGTTCGGGAGAGGTCTTCTAACCTCAAACGAATAACTGCCTTTTTTTGCTGCTGGCGGAGGGTTTGCGAACTGGAACGACTTTGGTGGAGCACCACGGGAGTGCCAGTCGCAAATCCCGGAGCTTTATTTACTAGCTACCGTAACATCCCGCACTGCTTTATAGATCGTATCGAACAGCTCTTCCAGGTTCTCTTCTTCGATGCAAGAGAACGCGACGCGCAGGTCTGACTTACCAAGTGCGATTGTGCCGATCTGATACTCGTCGAGCAGGCGTGTGCGTACCGTCTCCGCTTCGACCGAGTTCAGCTTCAGGCACATGAAGTAGCCAGAGTTGAACGGATAGTAGGACCATACATCGCCAAAGCGGCCGCTGTCGAGCAAGTCTTTCACGCGGTTCGCGCGGGCTTTCATGATAGCGAATTTCTCTTCCTTCTGCGCTTCGAATTCAGGCGCTTGCAGTGCTTTCAGCACGAAGGTTTGCGATGGATGCGGTCCGCTGGAGATCGTCGCGCGGATAATGCCGAGCGTCTTTTGTTCCAGTGCGCTAAGTACTGCGTCCGATGGATCTGCATAAGTGATGAAGCCTACGCGGAAGCCCCATACGTACTCTTCCTTCGTTGCGCCGTCGACCTTGATCGGCAGCACACGAGGGTGCAGACCGGCTAATTGACCGAAAAGCGATTCATGCATCGAGCCTTCGAAGAAGAGACCGAAGTACGCATCGTCTGTAACGGCAACGACATTGATGCCAGCTTCAGCTGCATCATTCAATGCAGCAACGATTTCCCGGCCTTCTTCAGCGCCTGGCGTGTAGCCAGTCGGATTGTTCGGGAAGTTCAGCACGACAATCGCTTTGCCTTTGTCCTTCTGAGCGAACAGAGCTTCGCGAAGACCTTGAGCGTTGAAGCGGTTCTCGCTGTTATATAGCGGGTATTCTACCATTACTGCGCCGCGGCGGATGCCGAAGGTAAGCTCGTAGTTCTCCCAGTTTTTATTCGGAATAATGACGGCGTCACCAGCATCTGCGAATAGATCCGCTACGATGCTAAGACCGTGTGTAAGTGCATTCGTTACGACAGGGTTGCCGTAATTTTTATTCGCTAGCGACGGGTTCTCTTTCAGCATCTTGCTGCGCCATGCAGTCCGCAGCTCAGGCTTGCCTGCAGGCGGTGCATATTCATAGAGATCCTTCGGATTATAAGCGGAGAGTGTGTCTTGGATGACCTTCAAATGCATCGGCTGGCCATTCTCAGTTGCGATTCCGATCGTTGCATTGTACTTCTTTGCCTTTGCTTTTGCTTCGGCCGATTGGCTCAAAATGCCTTCCTTCGGAAAATAGATCGCTTTACCGAGTGAGGACAACATGGCGAAAACATGGCTGTTCTCGCGCTCAATCGTAGCGTTCAATGCTTCAGCAAGTGGGTTCATGGACTTCAATTCATCCTTCCGACGATTCATTCTCATTACCTGGATTCCATTGGAAACCGTTAGCTGATATTATAACACTTATTCGGAGTGGAAGACCATGTTATCTCATTATTTTTTACACTTTTTTCGGGAGTGCATGCATAGACGGTTGGTATCAATATTGGCAAAGGAATCGCAGTATTGTATGATGACATCGACGAAGTTGTACGATGCAAGAGGAGGAAGCTGTAATGCTGCACAGTTCGCCGACATCCTTTATTTTGAAGCCTGCCTTAGCCAAAATCGTCTGCGAGCCCGGATGGAAGTGGCAGAAGCGTGAGAAGCCACTGGCTAATTACGATCTGTTCTACGTATGGAGCGGCAGCGGCGAAGTCATATTAAACGGTATGCCTTACCAGGTCAGTAAAGGCAGCTGTTTCTTGTTCAGGCCTGGAGATCATACGAGTGCAACCCATAATCCGCAAAAGCCGCTTGTGCTGACCTATATTCATTTTGACATAGACGAGCAGGTGGATATTGTACCTCAGTCGTATCGGATGCTGAACGAGACGGTAGATTTCGAGCATTTGCTCTCTCGTTATGTGCGGTTGTTCCTGGTGAAGACGTATGCGGCCGAAGAGGAAGCGCAGTTGATCTTGAAGCAGCTCATGATCTACTTATTGCGAGAGGATATGGAAAGTCCGATTGAGCGTAAAGGAAGCAATCAGCTGACCGAGGCGATTCATGAGGTGGCGAACTATATTCGGCAAAATCCCGGCATTGTGCATCGTGTCGAGGATTTGGCGCTGCGCGCGCAGCTGTCGCCGAGATATTTCTCCATCAAGTTTAAGGAAATGATCGGCACGTCCGTGCAAACGTATATGATTCGGACACGCATCGAACGGGCGCAGCATCTACTCATGCATGCGGGAATGAATGTGACGGAGGTCGCCGACGCGCTTGGCTATCGGGATATTTTCTTCTTCAGCAGGCAGTTCAAGCAGTATACGGGCAAGAGTCCGTCGGAAATTCGATAGGATATTGGAAAATAAAAAAAAAGCGGCAGGATCGTGTAGAGATCCTGTCGCTTTGCTGCGTTTAATCAAGGAGTTAGCGTGCCTAGACGTTCACCCATGCGCACCTTGAGACCTGTCTTCAAGTCCGGACGCGGGAGGAAGCTGTCATCTTCGGTCAAGAGCACAACTGTGGAACCGAACTCGAAGTATGCGAGATCATCGCCCTTGTCCATTTTTTCACGGAGCGGGAGTGCGTACTTGATGCTGCTGACGTTCATCGCGCCTACTTTGACAATCGCTGTCTCTGCATTCGAATGCCTCATATAAGTAATCAATCGCTCATTGCGGCTCAGCACTCGGCGCATATGCCGGAGGCCGAAATCGTTAACCGGATATACTTTCCCAAGCACATGCTCACGTTCCACGACCGTACCTGCAATTGGCGTATGTATACGATGGTAATCTGTCGGGCTCAGGTAGAGCACCATGTAGTAGCCGTTCTTGTAATTCTCCATGCGAGGCGAGCGGTTGAGCAGCTCCTCAATCGTGTAATCCTGGCCTTTTACATTAAGAATCGTGCCTTGCTCGATCGGTCCGCAGCCGGTAATGAGGGCGTCAACCGGACTTACGAGTGCAGCAGCGTCCTGATCTATCGTTCGTGCGCCAGGCTTCAGCCGACGCGTGAAAAACTCGTTCAAATTTCCATATTCATGCAACTGCTTCTCGGCTTCCTCTATAGCAATCCCATACATACGGGCAAATTTCGGGATGAAGCGCCGGCTAGCGGGCGACTGGGCAAATCGACCGGTTATTCGCGAAATCCATTTGCGAGAGCTAAGCTCGGTCATTGATCGGAGCAGCCATTTGGTCATGCCGGTAATTCACGTCCTCTCTAGGTTTACGGTGGAGCCATACGTCGTTATCTGTGAACTAGTGTGACATATCGCGACTTAATTAGCAATAGAGTTCATTTCCAGTACGTTTATCGGCACCCTGCTTGCGCGAATACTGACAATGAGGTGAAGATGATGGCAGGATTTGTACTTGTAGGTGCGTTGCTAGGGGCTGCGCTGCTCATATGGCTGAGAGGAAAGTCGGATGGAGTCAAAATGCTGCTCGATGGCCTGGCGGTGCTGGCTTATCTGGGCTTTTTCGTTGTAGCTGCAACTAGTGTTGCGAGGACGATATGGGATGATACGGTGTTTATGACACAGGTGCATGAGGTGCTGCAGAGTCCGATTTTTCTCGCGAGCGGGGCTTATTTAGGGCCGTATGGCTTGGCCTTGCTGGTGCAGCAGCTAATAGACAGGAGAGGCTAGAACAGAAGGGGCAGTGGTACAAGAAATACGGGCATTTCGCGCGGGTCCAAGCTCATCCGCTTAACGTATGCTACTTTAACAAGCTTAATCGGATGAGAGGCGGGCTTTATGAATGGCTAGACCGAGAATCGCTTTTGTAACGCCGGGTACGTTCCCGCTCCCTTCACAAAACAGCAGCTCTGTCGAACGGGTGGTGGAGAAGCTGGTTCCGCTGCTCGCTCCTCGCATCGAACCGTGCATTTATGGCAGAAGCAGCCGGGCTCTGGGGCGCAGGGGGAAGTTAAGCGGATCGGCTGTGGAGCGGTTTCCGGCTGCGAATAAACGACTTTACTTGAAGCGGGTGGGCCGAGCGCTGCTTCGGTTTCAGCCTGATCTGACGCAGGTGGAGAATCGGCCGCGTTATGTGTTGAAGCTTCGCCGGCTTGCACCTTCCGGGAAAATATGGCTCAATCTGCACTCTTCTACGTTTATACGTAAAGGGGTTATAAGTGAAGCTGAGCTTGAGCGGAGTTTTCGCGCTGCAGATCGCGTTATCGTGAACAGCGAATACTTGCGCGAGGATGCGGCTGCTCGCGTTCCTGCGTGTGCGCATAAGCTGAGGGTCGTGTATCCCGGTGTAGACACAGAGCGTTTCGTCTCGCAGTATACGCAAGAAGGTGCTCGGAGGCGAATGCAGCTGCGTTCGGAGCGGGGCTGGGCTGGCCGCAGCGTAGTGCTTTTTATGGGAAGGCTGTTGTCGATCAAAGGGGTGCATCATCTATTACAGCTTATGCCGCGGCTTATTGAGGAGCATCCGTCAGTTCTGCTAGTTATTGTAGGCGGGGCGTTCTATGGGTCTCGTCGGACGACGGCTTATGTGAACGAGCTGCACCGGCTTGGCAGGAAGATGAAGGGGTATGTGCAGTTCGTACCCTATGTGCCCTATGGCGAAGTGCCGGGCTGGTTTCTCGGCGCAGATGTCGCTGTGGTGCCGTCCGGGAAGAGGGAGGCTTTCGGTCTGGTAAACGTGGAGGCGATGGCCTGCGGCTTGCCGGTCGTTGCCACACGAGCCGGAGGGATGAAGGAAATCATCGAGGACGGTGTGACCGGGTATCTCGTCGATCCCGACCAGGTTGTGCCGGAGATGAGAGCGCGTCTGCTTGAGCTGCTGCAGAGCGAAAGGTTGCGGCATGAGATGGGGCTGCGTAGCCGAGAGCGGGTGGAACAGCATTTTACGTGGCAGCATTCCGCAGCGAGGTGGCTACAGCTGTTCGATGAGGCCCAGCTTGAGGCGGGGATGAGAGAGAAGTAAAGATAGCGAACAGAGTAAAGAGAGTAATGGGAGTAAAGTAAGTAAAGAGAGTAAAGAGAGTAAAGTATGAGCAAAGGTAGAAAAAAGTGCAGAGATAGATTGAGAATAAAGAAAAATATGGTTGAAATTTGTCGGTTTACTAGGTAATATGGGAATTAATAGTAACGTATGTTTAGAGATGGACGAAGCGGGAAGCACCTGCTTGCGGGCTGATTATTTGGCTTGCAGGCGGTGCTTTTTTGTTTGCTATTAGGGGATTTGGTGTGGAATTAACATATTTCATATGCTACTTAGAGGAGACATGATGGATGAAACGTGTAAAAAACTTGTCTTTAGGATTTGCTTGTTTAGCAGTAATTAGTATCCCAGTTGCGGCTGAGGTACAGCCTATCGAAGCTGTCGCAGCAGGTATCGCAGGAATAACGATTACCACATTCAAGGATGTACCAAGTAATCACTGGGCGAAAGATGCGATTAAATACGTAGGTGAGAAGGGTTACATGGCCGGTTATGCTGGAAATTTATTCCTTCCTTCCGAAACCATAACACGAGCTGAATTTGCAGCTGTTATTGTTCGTATTTCGGGATTGAAGGCTGCGAAGTCCGGCATGTTCAGTGATATCTCGGAACATTGGGCGTCTGGAGCGATCCAAAGTGCAGCTGCAGCAGGCATCGTGACAAAAGCTGAGTATGGCTCGGCATTCCATCCGAACCAAGCGATTACTCGTTTGGAAATGGCTCGGATGATCGCGAGGGCGCTGGCTAAAGTGCCTGCCTATAGTGTTTATTTGAGAGCCTTCGGCGGATTGTATAACGCTGACTTGCCGTTAGTAGATTATCGCGAGATGAAGAAGGCGGACGTGCCGTATCTCGCTATTACGTTCGGCAGCCGAATAATGACCGGCTACGCAGATGCCTCGTTTGGTCTCTATAAGCAAGCGACTCGAGCCGAAGCGGCTGCTATGTTCCAGACGTTGAGCGGCGTGAGAGGGAAGAAGCCGGAGAGCTATCCATATTTGATAGAGTTGAAAGAAGTTGCGGAGACGGGGATGAATGCGGAAGCCGTGTCGAAGCTCATTCCCCAAGTTAACATTGTGAAGGACAAGCCGATCGTGATCGAACATGCGAACTTTACGGCTAAATTGAAGCGAGTGTATGTTGTTCCAATTAAGGGAGCAACCAAGAGTATGTATGAGCGGAAGTATATTTGGGATCGGGCTATTTATCCGAAAGGTTATCTGGAGCAAGCTTCTGGATTTGCTGTAGCTGTTGCGGATGTTACTTTCAAGAAATCAGGGGATAGAACCTTATATTCCCAAAATCTTTTTATGACGCCAGCATCTGCATTTTTCTATCAAGAACCATACGAGCACTATGGATTTGTTTTCCCTTACATGAAACCACTCTACTTAGTTGAGAAAGGAAAGACCGTTGAAGTAACACTTTATGGTGGCTATGGAGCTTTAGCGAATTTTCATTCGGTTGCTTTTAATGCTAATAATGCTAAATCAAGTGGCTGGCACACGATTCTGATGGAACCAATTGGAAAGTAGGTCGATGTAATGAAAAAAATTAAGAACATTATAATTTCTTTAACCTTAACTTTCGCAATGCTGATATCTTATTTTTCTTTTCCATATTTGAATCAAATCGCTGAAGCATCAACTCGGAAGGTGACAACGACCAAAAACGTTGACCCAGGTTACTATTGGTGCCAACATTTAGATGGTCATTGGAGTACAGATAGCACAATTGATGGTGTTCAAACTTCTCCTGATAATGGTGGCGAGCCTGCTAAAAAGTTTGTTCACACGTCGGCTGGCATATCGGTTCCAACAGATACGAAATGGGAAGATATGAACGGTAATGTTTACACATACAGTCAAGTAAATAATCCTGTGCCCATTTCTGTTTCTATGCAGCAATCAGCTGATCCTGCAATCAAAGGCGCTCCAAAAATTGAGTACAATGAGGTAACGATTTCTGGATTTTCAGGTAAAGGCGTCTACGGATTTGCCTCTAATAAATGCGGAACTAGTCCATCTATGATTTATCCCGTTCCAGTTACTGTAACATTCCAGGCAACCATCGAGGTCCCACCAACCTACGAAGTCCACAACTTCACGACCGATGGCAATTCTATTGATGATATTATCCCGAGCAAGACTGGCACGATGACTGTAGGCTCCACCTATCCGCCGGTACCTGGAACAAACTCAAACTACGTCTATGCAGGAAAATATAAAAAGACAACCAACGGTACGGATCCGACCTCAACCGCTTATCAGATCGGAACACCGAGTATCACGTATGATGGTTCGTTCGATACATACCGCGTGAATTACTACTACACACGAATTGGGAAGATCGTCATTAAGCATTACGACGAGGATGGTAAATCGCTGAATAAAGTAGCCGGTCTACTCGATCGGGAACAAGTGCTCAACGACGGTCAATCCTATCAGTCCTTTACGCACGATGAACCAAACGCGGGTTCAGATTATACATACACCGGCTATAAGAAGGCAACTAACGCGGGAGATCCTACATCGAATCCCAAGGTTTCGCCTCCTTCGGAATACAACTTCGGCACGTATAGCGTCGAAACCTATGGGAATATCGTTTATCTGAACTTCTATTATATGCTTGCTCATAAGGGTGAAGTCCACGTCCGGCATATGGTGAGGAACGGACCGACTGGCACGTACACACAGGCCAATGAAGAACTATTACCAATAGCTACTTTACCTTTTACAAATACAACGCCATACAAGGCTGACAGTCAGTACGGGAAAATTAATGGTAGCAATCTATCGTACGTCACTTATATTGACTATCAAGGATCTGGAGATCAACAGACGGTCAACCTTACGACTTCACAGAAGGAAGCCTACATCACCTTCTATTATGAAAAGAATGTCGCTGGCCAGGTGCAGATCCGGCATATGGTAAGGGAAGGTCCATCAGGCGTGTATAAGCAAGTGAATCTCATCGTAGAAGATGTTAGCGCGTTGCCGTTTAACAAGCCTTACAGCTATGATAGCCAGTATGGTAACTTTACGGGCAGTAACTTGTCTTATGTGAACTTTTCTGATTTGCAGACTCCGAATCAGAGTCAATCGGTTTATCTGAGTGCAACCAATAATGATAAAGGCTTTGTCTCCTTTTTCTATGAGAAACCGGCCAAATTTACGGGAGACTTTGATGTCGTTCCGTCGAATATTGCCTACAAGGACTCTTTTAAACTACATCCTAAAGATTTTTCGTTGAATGGCTGTGTCTATCAGTACCATTACTACAAAATCGAGCGTGATGGGACATCGTGGCAAAGTGGCGCTATAACAGGTATGAACACGGATTCGAATTATCCCTATAGTGACTATCCGTGGAATATCGGCATCGGCAGCCATGATGTCTCGATGAAAATCGTCACGAATTGCGGCACATCAGAGTGGATCGGGCCAAAGGGGCTCAATGTAACCGGACCGACAAATAATAACCCGCCAGAGTTTCAGATCGGGTTTGTGTATCCCTATGATAACAAGAACCCAATACATGAGGTTCTTGTGAATACGATGCTCGATTTGATTTATATTAACGATCCAGATGTTCCTACGCCTACCGATCCGGACGGGGATACGATTACGTTCATGGGCTTTGATTTTATGAACGGCAATGATTTCGTCCAGTCTATTCCTTCGAAGAGTTCTGAGTACGCGGATGGTCAGCACGCTTTTGTGATGGACACGCTTGGCTATCACTCGGTATGTGGGATGATGAGGGATACATTTGGTGCAACGGCTACAGCCTGTACCTATATCAAAGTTGTTCCGTTAAACCCCATTCCGGTTATTGATTGTCCTACGGTGGTTACAGCGAATCACCCGGTCGATATGACGAAGTTTAGTGCGAGTCGCAGCCGTAGTCCTGTGTCGGGTCGTACGATTGATCACAGCAGAGACGAGTGGTCCAATAAGAACACGACCTACGAGAATTTCACGAATGCAAACATAAATGCGATCGTGAGCTTGGATGTCTATGACAATAAGGGACTTAAATCAGTTGATTCTGATCGCTGTACAATCGTCGTGAAGCCGGATCTGCCGCCAATTGCGAAACTTCTTGTACCAAGTGTGGGGCTGCGGGGCGAAACGGTGACCATTCCGAATCTCTCCACGAGCCCGGACGGCGATAAAATTGTCAAAGCCGAGTACAAGTACAAGTACGATGCGAACCAAAATGGCTTCTATGATAATGATTGGCAAGACCTTACGGGTACACTTGATGAGCTGACATTCATTCCGAACAAGGTCGGCAGATATCTCTTCTATGTAAAAGTGACTGAAGACTATGGGATGACCGGAGATACGTCCGGATGGACGGCGTTATCCAATACGCTGAACGTTTCGAATCTTGCACCGGAGGTATCATTTGATCTTGAAGGAAAAAATCCGCAGCCGGATCTGAATTTACCGAAGAGCTATCCTGCTCAGGACATTCTCGATACGTGGGACCTGTTCGACATGAATTCCAAGAACAGAATTTGGAATCCCAAGGTAAACTGGACCATCCGAAATGGGACGCTGGAAGGTGGACTTGGAAAGCAATCCGAGCATCAGTATGTACACAGTTACGAAGAAACCTATTATAACGTGGAGTACGATCAATTAATGGTCGAGCCTGGCTTTGACTTTGGATATGGTGCGAATGGATTCTCCCCTTATCGCTCAGGAAAAGGACAAACTATGTCTCAGCCGGTACTCGATAAAAGATATAACATGGCAGTAACAACCACTGTTCCCGTCTTGCGTACAAACGGAACTTATTTCTACTTCAAAAACGGCAGTGATATTTATGCGATGAACAAGTCTAAAATCACTAAAGCAAAAAGAACGGACGAACTTTTATCTACCACCTGGTCCTATACGGGGGGATCGCCGTACGACTTCATTTTGAGCGATAGCAAAATATCCAGCTTTGAGCTCGGAGATCGAACGCTGTATGTTTTCTTATCCAATGATGTGTATACGTACGATGCATTTACTGGTGAGCTAGTCAGCAAGGCTACTCTTCATGGATGGGATAAGAAGACGACTTTAAGTGTAAGTGGGCGGAGCACAACCTACTATGCTAGTTTTAAAAAGAATGATAATGTAGTCGTCTTTGCGAAGGGAAAAGCATATGAGTTTAATCGGAACGCGGAACTCGTGCAGAGCAAACCAATTGCTGCGAGACCGAACTATCCGACTTGTACACTCGATTCATCTTCCATCTATTCGGACGGGCAAGGGAACTTCTATGGGTATGAAACATGCACAACTGGAAATCAAAACACATCCATTCTGAAGTACAATTCCAATTTGGATTTGGTTTGGAGGGCGGATCTTAGCGGTAAACAACCCGTAGAAACATTCTGTAGTGCATTATCCTCTAAGATAGATTCATTTCCTGTACTCATAGTAAATTCGGCTGCAGGAGAGTTGATTGCAAGAAGTTACGATAAGAAAGACTCTAGTACATGTAAAGTGTTTCAGGAAACCGTAAATTTAGATTCAGGAAGCGTGCTAAATGTTACGGGGCAATATTCACTTAATTCAACGTCTGCCGATTTCTCGATTCTTCCCGACGGGTCTGTCGTTCCTCGAAAAGCGACGAGGAAGTCGGAAGTGATGACAATCGATGGCTATCGCACTTCATTAGGTAATACAAATAAAACGAGAGTTTATCCTTATTTAGGAGGCAGTAGTTTTACTTCTTACGATGAGGCCAATAGTTATTCGGTTTACATAAACACAACGAATAATCAATATGTGATGTATATTGGTGACGGACTCTATGTATCCTTGCGACATATAGTTAACAACGGATACTCAATTGAGAGCGAGCTGGATATGTGGCTCCTACAGATGGCGACGCCTTCTACGGAAACGATTCCGGAGCGATTCCGCTTAGGCCACTTTGTTTCCAAGGACGAGTACGCGGATGCGGAGTTGAACTTCTCCATGAAGATGGCGTCAACGACCTATGACAATCAGGACTATGGATTTTCATTCCGCGTGCAGGATCTGGACAATCGGTACGCAGTAGAGGGTTCAGCCATTGATGTTAAGCTCGTTAAATACGTGGGTGGTACTCGAACCGTACTCGGCAGCGCGGCGTATCCGTTCAAGGCGGACACTAACGCGGTCTTTAAGATCAAGGCCATCGGGAAAGAGCTAACGGTATTCCTGAATAAAGTTCCAATTATTGAGGTTCAGGACAGTTCATTTGCTTCCGGACGCTTCGGCCCGTATTCCGATAAAGCGAACGTAAACTTTTGGGGGATCTCTGTGAAGCAGGCGAGCGAAATGAACATCTGGTCAGATCAGTACGCGATCTTAGATGAATCAGGAACCTATGCTTCAGCAGAGGCGGAATACAGCAATATCGTGTTTAATGATCCGGAAGGCGACCCGCCGACTGACGGAAAGTATACGTGGAGCGTGAAGCATACACCGCGCTTTATTCATAACCAAGGTGTATCCGATCTGAATGGAAAGACGTTCAGCAACGCGCAGCTGAAATTTGATAAAGTCGGGGATTATGTCGTAGGGCTACGGGCGAAGGATGATCCAAATCCGGATTACTTATCGCCTGATGACACGTTTGATGATTACCGCAAATTGTCCAATACGTTTACGAAGAAGATCACCGTTCATCGTAGGCCGATTTCGGACTTTAATCTTGCGATTAGCTCGGACAATACCGTTATTTGGACGGATCGCAGTCGTGATCCAGACCGTTATGTGACCTCGACCGATTACTCGACGGAGGATACGGGAATTGATTACAAGGCCACAAAAGGAATCATGGAGAAGCGATTCTACTATATTACCCCTAGCGGCGACTATGTAGATAAGAAGCTCGTCAATCCGAAGGAAGTAGGTACGTACGAGGTAGGTATGGCTGTGCGCGACGAATACGGCGCATGGTCGGAGTACACGGTCGTGAATCTGACTATCGCTGCGCTCCCAGCTCCGAATACACCACCAGTGCCAGGCTTCACGATGAGCGCTGAGAGTGCTTACCGTGGCGAGGTCATTACCATTGATTCGGAAGCTTACGATAAAGAAGACGGCGATCGGACGAACCTGGCGCATGAGTATTACATTATAAACGAAACAACCGGCAGCGCCGAAGTGTTTGCTAGCAATTCACGCACGAGCTGGGATAAAGCCTTTAACACAATGGGGTTGTTCACGATCCGGCAAGTCGTTCAAGACTCGGAAGGCGCTACGGCACCGTACAGTCAGCAAGTGAGCATCGTAAACCAGATCCCAAGCTCGGACTTTTACATTCCGGATAGCACGGACCAGGGCAATCCGACGAAGCTGACCTTGCTTCGGCCAACATTTAAGTGGAACTACGCTGATAGCGATGGCGATCGACAAACTCAGTATGAGATGAAGATTTACCGCTACGGGGGCGTGCTGGAGTATCAGTCCGGCACCAAATACTTGGACGATCAGTTCTGGACGCCTGGTGCTGATCTGCCGGAGAAGGTCAATATGTATGCCATTGTCCGCGTATTCGACGGCTACGACTGGAGCGAGTATAGCGATCCGAAGTATTTCTATATCGAGACGAACCGGCCTCCGACAGCTGAACTCGATTGGAAGCCGAAGCCGATCTATGAAGGCGACAATATTACATTGCTACCGTCAATTGATGATCCTGATCATGATCCACTGACAGTTACCTATCTAGTCACGGACCAATCTGGGGCCAAGCAAAGCTTTGCTTTTGCGGACAGTTATCCCTATACAACAACTGGTCCAACCTTCAAAGGGCAACTCGTAGGCTCGTATACCGTCCAGATGACTGTCACTGATGGAAAAGCGCCGCTAGTTACAGTGAACAAGCTCCTTATTGTGCTGCCCCTTTCCGTTAGCGGGCAAGTCAAGCACACGGAGCAATGGGATCAACGCCGCAAGGAGAGCAACAAGAAAGCTTCCGGAGATGAGAACAATCCGCGAGCTTATCAGGTCTTCTGGGCGGGGGAGCGGTTCATGCTGAGCGCCAGTACAACGGACGCGGGCACAGCTACGGTTGCCGATGAAGTGAAGGTGACGATGAATGGAGTAACGGTAAACCTGACTGCTGCGAACTCCGCGCATACGAGCTGGAGCGGGGAGATGTGGGAGGCGGATTTTGAGAAGCTGCCTGAAGGTCCGCTAACTTTTATGTTCAAAGCCATTTACAGTAACGGCATGGTGAAGCTGACGCCTGTGACGATTGTCATCGCTGGAAATATTCAGCAGACGGTCGGTGTTCATCGCAGGCAATAAAAAAGGATAAATATTAGTAAACTGCCTCCTGTTGGGGCAGTTTTTCTGTTTGCGGACATATTTTGACATAGCGGTTGTGTGACCTGCCCATGGGTGAATGCATATGATGTCTATGACATTGAGGTGGAAGAAGGAGAGGGCTATGGCGAAGAGCAGCAAAGGAAAAGGCCCCAAAGGGCGTAAGCCGTTATTTTACGTGGATAATCCGAACGCATCGGAGTTAAAATGGCTCGAGGAATTGAAGAAGAAGAAACCAGCTACACCGGCGAAAGCGGGTACAGCTGACAAGAAGCCGGTGCAGGTGAATGGGGCAGCGTCGGCATTGGAGCAAGAAGTGTCTGTAGAAGAACAGCACAATCAAGAAACAGAAGTTGTGCAGCAGCCGGCAGCTGAAGCGGCGACAGTCTCTTTTGAGGCGGTTAGCACGTCAACGGTAGAAGCAGTGGAAGCGAAACCAGAGCCAGCTGCAGAAGCTGTGGTGGAACAAGCGCCACAGCAAGCACCTAAGCAAGCACCAAAGCAAGCACCAAAGCAAGCAGAAGCAGCTGACGCAACTGAAGCAAATCAAGTAACTCAAGCAGCTCAAGAAACTCCAGAAGATACAACGGTCCTTGAAGCCAAGAAACAGGAAGAAGAGCTCCACACGGTATACATGGAAGAGCTGCTTCAGCAGGAGCTCATCAAGAAAGAAGTCATGCTCGAAGAGAAGCGCATGCCAGATTCACCACTACCGTTCATACACACCGATGATATCGCGGATGATGCGATTACGACTGAGAAGCTGGCTCATAGCGCAGTAGATTCCTCGCGCATTAAGCCTGGCAATGTAATCACACAGACGATTGCTGATTTTGCCGTCGAAAGCATTAAAATAGCCGATGGCGCAATCACCTCCTCGAAGCTCGCTTCGGAATCCGTTACGAGCGATCACCTCGTGAAGAATGCGATATCTGGTGCGAAGATCCGCGACCGCTCCATTACCAGCGAGAAGCTGCGCGATAACAGCATTACATCCGAGAAGCTGGCAGACCGTACCATTAGCGCGGATAAGCTTGCCGAGGGTTCGATTGAAACGAAGCATCTTAAGCCGATGATCGTGACAACAGAACTGCTAGATGATCAATCCATTACGTCAGGTAAACTGAGAAGCGCTGCAATTCGTACGGAGAACATTGCCAATGAAGCGGTTTCGACTTCGAAGCTTGCCGAAGGCTCCGTAACACGATCCAAGCTGAGAGATGGCTCCATAACTAGCGAGAAAATTAGCAGCGGCGCGATTGAATCCGGCCATCTGCAGCCAGGGTTGCTGCTCGCAGAGCATGTCTCTTCTGGCGTGCTGCGGGGAAAGCATCTGGCACTCGGCGAAATAACAGCAGAGCATCTAGTCGAGGGCGCGGTAGGAACGAGGGAGCTCCAGGCCGGAAGCGTAACAACGGAAATTCTCGCGCAAGGGGCGGTCGGATCGGCGGAAATAAAGGCCGGAGCCGTTAGAACACAGCATGTTACAGATGGAGAAATCGTAACGACGCATTTGCGTGATCAAGCGATTACGACGCCAAAGCTGTCCGACTTCTCGATCTCGACAATTAAACTCATCGACCAGGCGGTAACATCCTCCAAGATAGCAGATCAAAGCATTACAACAAGCAAGCTGACCGATGATGCGGTTCATGGCAAGCATCTCAGCAGGCTGACAATTAGCGGCGACAAAATCATTAGCGATGTGATCGAAGAGCGCCACATGAAAGAGAATTCGGTCGGCTCCAGACAGCTGATTGCAGATAGTATTGAAGTCGCCCATCTTTCTGCGAATGCCGTCACGGACCAGAAGATTGCTCCGCAAGCCGTAAAGCAAGTTCATATTAGCGGCGCGGCGGTAGGGCAAGTGCAGCTGGCTGACGCATCGGTAATCGAGCGCAAGCTCGCCGATGGAAGTGTAAGCAGCACGAAGATTGGCGAGCTGGCGATTCAGACGAAGCATATCGCTGATGAGTCCATCACCTTTGACAAAATCTCACCTGAAGCGATTCGTGCTTTCCACTTGTCACCAGGAGCAGTGACGGAGGAAGCGATTTCGCCGGAAGCAGTAGGGGCTGTGCATTTGCAGCCGGGCCTTATCGACGCTTCGCACCTGAGCGAAGGGGCTATCGAAACGAGTGCGCTGCAAGACGGGGCGGTCAAATCCATCAAGCTCGCGAGCGGCTCAGTCACGGAGCGGCATTTGGCAGCAGGTGCGATCTATTCTCACCACTTGGCAGACCATATTGTCAACTCGGTGAAGCTGTCTCCAGAGAGCGTGTCGACGGATAAGCTGACCGATTGTGCAGTTACTTCGAGCAAGCTGGCTGACAGCAGCGTAACAACGGCGAAGATCGTGAATGGTTCAGTAACAAGTGATCAGCTTGCTCCTGGGACGATTACACGCAAGCACCTGACGAAAGGTGTTGTGGATGGCGATCATATCGCGAGCGGCGCAGTTGGCGAGAGGCATCTGGCTGGCAGCGTTATCGGTAGCAATTCGCTTGCCTCCGGTTCTGTGACGAGTGAGAAGCTAGCAGCAGGCTCGGTGAACGGCAGTCATTTGGCGAACGAAGCGGTTGGCAGCCAGCATTTGGCAGAGCAGTCGATCTACGGCGTGCATTTAGCGCCGGTGAGCGTGCATGAGGTGCATCTTGGCAATGATTCGGTGACCTCCTCGAAGCTGGCTGAAGGCAGTGTAGCAAGCTATCATTTGCAAAATGAATCCGTCGGTTCACGAGTTATTGAGCCATCTGCGATTCGCAGCCAGCATGTAGCGGCAGCTTCGATCGACACGAATCATTTGGCTGAGTCGTCAGTGGGCAGCAATCATTTGAAAGTCGACAGCGTGATGCAGATTCATTTGACCGACGAGTCGGTTGGCACCGATCAGTTGACCAATGAAGCGGTAACGAGCGGCAAGCTTGCGCAGCTGGCGATCAATGGCGACCATATTCAGCTCGAGACCATTGCGGGCAAACATATGAAGGCAGAGTCGATCCAAGGCTATCACATTCGCAAAGGCTCCATTACGCAGGCGCATCTGGCATCGGAGTTCTATACGTTTGAGAAAGCGCCGGACAGCATCATTCATGGCAGCAAAATCAAACGGGGTACCGTGGGCAGCGACCTGCTGAGTGATGGAGGGGTTAACAGCGCGAAGCTGGCGAGCGGTGCAGTCGGATCGGAAGCGCTTGGCACAGGCGCTGTCGGCGAGAAGCATCTGCAGAACGGTGCGGTCACTCTTGGCAAAATCGCATCGAAGTCCATTACGGCAGCGCACCTGACTTCCAGTTCCGTTGGCAGCGAAGCGATTGCAGATGGAGCAGTTACGAACAGCAAGCTGGCAAACGGAGCCGTTGGCGTTGAAGCGCTTGGCGATGGCGTTGTCGTCAGCTCGAAGCTGGCGGCAGGAGCGGTTGGCGCAGAAGCACTCGGTGAAGGCGTTGTTGGCAGTGCGAAGCTGGCAAGCGGAGCTGTTGGCGCAGAAGCGCTCGGCGACGGCGCAGTTGTCAGCGCGAAGCTGGCGGCAGGCGCGGTTGGCGCGGAAGCGCTGCGCGACGGCGCGGTTGTAAGTGCGAAGCTAGCGAGCGGAGCAGTTGGGGCCGAAGCGCTGCGCGATGGCTCAGTCGTCAGCGCGAAGCTGGCGGATGGAGCGGTCGGCAAAGAAGCGCTGCGCGATGGCGCGGTCATTGGCACGAAGCTGGCAAGCGGAGCTGTCGGAACCGACGCGCTGCGGGGCGGCGCGGTGGACAGCTCGAAGCTGGCAGCAGGTGCGGTTGGCAAGGAAGCACTGCGCGATGGTTCGGTTGTGAGCGCGAAGCTGGCGGTTGGCGCTGTAGGTGCAGAAGCATTGCGCGATGGCGTCGTTGACGGTGCGAAGCTGGCAGGCGGAGCAATTGGCGAGCAGCATCTGCAAGATGGCGCAGTGACAGCTGTGAAATTAGCTGCAAGAGCGATCGGGGCGGGCCATATCCTTCCGGGCTCGGTGGGCAGCGAAGCAATCGGCGATGGCGCGATTATAACGAATAAGCTGGGCGACGGTGTTATTACTGGTACGAAGCTGGCACCTGGAGCCGTTGGCGAGAACAGCTTGCAGAACGGTGCGGTTACGCTTAGCAAGATCGCTGCTCGTTCGTTGACGACAGCACATTTTATACCGGGATCGATCGAAAGCATCGTATTGTGTAACGGTGCAATAACCGGAGAGAAGCTGGCTTTTGGCGCAGTAGGTACGGAAGCTTTGGCAGACGGAGCTATTACAGCAGATAAGCTGGCACCGGGACTGCTCGAGCAAGAGCAGCTAGAACTGGTCGACGGCAGCGTAACGGAGAGTAAGCTGGCAAACGGTGCGGTACAGGCGAGCAAGCTCGCGGAAAGCGCAGTGCAGTCCAGCAAAATTGCGGACGGCGCAGTCGTGGCAAGCAAGCTGGCAGATGGTTCTGTTGACAGCGCGAAGCTGGTCGACTGTTCAATTAGCAGCGACAAATTGATCGACGGCTCGGTAACAGCGAGCAAGCTCGGCGAAGGCGTAGTAGGAGCAAGCAAGCTGGCAGATGGATCGGTCGGTAGCGCGAAGCTGATCGACGGCTCGGTAACAGCGAGCAAGCTGGGCGAAGGCGTAGTAGGAGCAAGCAAGCTGGCAGATGGATCGGTCAGTAGCGCGAAGCTGATCGACGGCTCGGTAACAGCGAGCAAGCTCGGCGAAGGTGTAGTAGGAGCAAGCAAGCTGGCAGATGGATCGGTCGGTAGCGCGAAGCTGATCGACGGATCGGTAACAGCGAGCAAGCTCGGCGAAGGCGTAGTAGGAGCAAGCAAGCTGGCAGATGGATCGGTCGGTAGTGCGAAGCTGATCGACGGCTCGGTAACAGCGAGCAAGCTCGGCGACTTCGTAGTAGGAGCAAGCAAGCTGGCAGATGGATCGGTCGGTAGCGCGAAGCTGATCGACGGCTCGGTAACAGCGAGCAAGCTCGGTGACTGCGTAGTAGGAGCAAGCAAGCTAGCGGATGGTTCGGTGGGCAGCGAGAAGCTGATCGACGGATCGATAACAGCGAGCAAGCTCGGCGACTTCGTAGTAGGAGCAAGCAAGCTAGCGGATGGTTCGGTGGGCAGCGAGAAGCTGATCGACGGATCGATAACAGCGAGCAAGCTCGGCGACGGAGTAGTAGATGCAAGCAAGCTAGCGGATGGCTCGGTGAGCAGCGAGAAGCTGATCGACGGATCGGTATCAGCGAGCAAGCTCGGCGAAGGCGTGATAGGAGCAAGTAAGCTGGCAGACGGTTCGGTAGGCAGCGAAAAACTGCTCGACGGATCGGTGACAGCGAGCAAGCTTAGCGACGGAGTGGTAGGAGCAAGCAAGCTGGCAGATGGTTCAGTCGGCAGCGAGAAGTTGGTCGACGGCTCGGTAACGGCAAGCAAGCTCGGCGACGGAGTGGTAGGAGCAAGTAAACTGGCTGATGGTTCAGTCGGCAGCGAGAAGCTGATCGACGGCTCGGTAACGGCAAGCAAACTTAGCGACGGAGTGGTAGGAGCAAGCAAGTTGGCTGATGGTTCAGTCGGCAGTGAAAAGCTAATCGACGGATCGGTGACAGCGAGCAAACTTAGCGACGGAGTGGTAGGAGCAAGCAAGCTGGCAGATGGTTCAGTCGGCAGCGAGAAGCTGATCGACGGCTCGGTAACGGCAAGCAAGCTCGGCGACGGCGAGGTAACCGGAAGTAAACTGGCATATGGCTCGGTCGGCAAGGATAAGCTGCTCGAGGGTTCAGTCAGCACGGAGAAGCTCGCTGACAACTCAGTAACCGCGAGCAAGCTCGCTAACGGAGCAGTCACTGGAGATAAGATTGCGCTAGGCTCCATTACAGCAGCACATCTGGCGCCAAATGCAATTCCTGCTCCTGTTGCTCCCGCAAGCACTGGATTCGACACCTCGGCTTTGAAGGATGGCAGCATCGGTGCAGAGAAGCTCGGCTTTACACCTGTGACGACGGTGAAGCGCCAAGCGCCGGTCATCCAGCAGTTTGGCCTTGCACCGTACAATTTCCAAGGCAGCATGGGAGAGCTGCTCGATATTACGATCGGCTTCGATCAGCCGTTTAGCAGCCCTTCATACGTGTTTGTCGCTACGACGGATCAGCCTTCCTGCTTTGCGGTCATTAAGACCAAAACAGCCGCAGCCGTACAAATAACGATTGTGCGTACGCGGATTACCCCGGAACCAATCGGTCTCGTGAACTGGATTGCTATCGGCCACTAGACAACTGAATACCGCATAATAACAAGCCGGAGAGCTCTCAAAAAGAGCTGCTCCGGCTTTTTGATTTTCGCGCAATGCTACCTGCCATCAATAGAATAATTACTAGATTCCATGTCGATTTATATGAACAAACAAGAAGCGAGGCGTACGCCTTGACGTACAACAGCCGTTCCTCTTACTCTCAACTAGCCATACACTATGTGGTAAAAAGACAGTTTAACAAGAGGTGAAGGTGTCCATGAAGCCTATCGTAAAAGCCGGCTTGCACACTCATAAAGGGATGTTCCTCTCGCCAAAGCGGCCACTTCCGATTGGCACTGATCCAGCTAACCTGACGGGAAGCCGGAAAGCTTCATCGCCATCATCACCTGCACAAGCTGCCAGCAGAGCGAGCGTGAAGAGCATGCAGCGGAAAACCGCTCTTCGCCGCACGAGCAGTAAGACCGCACGGGCCGCTGCCAAAACCGCACCGGCACTAGCATCAACATCTGCCTCGAAAAAACGATCGCATAAGTTGCAAGCTTCAGTATCAGTTCGCACTAACTCCCGCAAGTCGCTCGTTAAAGACACGATGCGAGCAGCATTTAATACGCCGCCTGCGATGGAAATGCCAGTGTTGCTGCCAATCGAAGCTCGAGCAGCTGATTTACCTGTCGTGTCGGTTATCATTCCTGTCATGAACGAGCGCCGTACCATTAGCCGCGTAATCGAACAAGCAAAGCTAGTTCATCCGAGCAGCGAAGTGATCGTCGTCATTAACGGATCTACTGACGGGTCGGCTGCGGTTGCCAAACGCAAAGGAGCCCGGGTCATCCAGTTCGAGAAGCCGCTCGGCCACGATGTGGGACGAAGTGTAGGCGCAGCGGCAGCAAGAGGTCAGGTGCTGCTGTTTATTGACGGCGACATGGTCATCCGCGCTTCGGAGCTGCGGCCTTATATGAATGCGATTTTGCGGGATGGGGTCGATGTGGCGCTCAACAACTATTCAGGTCCGACGAACAAGGCGAACGTACACAGCGTTGTTCTCGCCAAGCATGCATTGAACGCGATGCTAGGCAGGCCAGATCTGAAGGGAACGTCCATGACGGCTGTGCCCCATGCGCTGAGTCGCCGTGCGCTTGCCGCTATCGGAACGGACGCGCTGGCAATTCCGCCGCTTGCCCATACGAAAGCGGTGCAGCAGGGACTAGCGGTGATTCCGGTCAAACGAATCAACGTAGGGAAGCTGAACCTGCCGCGGGCGAAACGGGAACGGTTGAATCCGCTGGAGTTTCTCATCGTCGGCGATCATCTGGAGGCCATTGATTGGCTCGCGAAGCAAACGGATGAGCGCGGCGGCTATGTGGATGCAATGCGAAAACGTGAACTGGCGAGGTGATGGCATTGATGCGATCTGGTAAGAGCAAACGCGCGATTAGCAGCGGAAGAGGGAGACGACCAGGCAAGTCTTCGGGCGGCTCGCATCATGCTGCGTACACTGCCGGTTATGGAGAAGGCATAGCGCTGAAGCAAAACGAAGGCGGAGGCCTAAGCAATCATGAAGCGAAGCTCCGCATGAACGAGCGTTGGACGAGAAGATGTATGGCGAAGGAGCTTACAGCTGCGACGTCGGGCAAAAGAATGCAGGAGGGCCGCGCGTTCGCCAGCGGATTCGCCGCCGCACTCGGGCTGCCAAACGCAAACGGAGGGTGGCAGCCAGCACCGCTTACGAGGAGCGCTGCGGCAGTCGTGCGCGCAGGGGCGGATGCAATTCCGGCCAGCATCAAGCAGCTGCTGCGGCTGCCGCTCACGGAGATCATTGTCGTGCAGGAAGGCGCGAGCGAGACACAGTTTGCGGAACTCAGGGCGCTTCCGGAGATTAAGATTTTGAATCCTGGGGAAGCGATTGGAGCTGATGTTTGGCGCGCTGTCGGAGCAAGAATGACGCGAGCGGATATCGTGCTGTTCGCCGACGCCGCGCAGCTTATTGAAGCAGAGAAGCTGGCGCAGCTGCTGGCGGCTGCCCAGGCGGGGGCGGATGTCGCGCTGGTCAGCTACGCATCGCGGCTTGGCCCGTTCCGGGAGTGGGATGATCTCATGCGCGTGAGAGCTTTCGTAAATTGGTCGCTGGGTCGTCAAGAGCTAGGTGTAAGCTCCGTGGGGCTACTGCCGCACGCATGGTCGAGAGCCGCGATAGAGTCAGTCGGAGTGAAGACACTCGCCGTCCCGCCGCTTGCTCATGTAATCGCCCTTCAGCAGAGACTTCGGGTTCAAGCCTGCTCCATTATGAAGCGTACAAACGGCAAGAGCTCGCCAGCATGGTCGCCATTGAGTCTCAGCCACACACAGGAGTCGAAGCAGGTTGTATTCGGAGACCACATTGAAGCGCTGCGAGCTGCAATGAAGCTGAAAGGCGCAAGGCTTACGATGCCGGATCATTCCAGGTGCCGCAGCGCGGCAGGAGGCGCTCAGTGATGAATGGAGTAACGAGCATCATCATTCCTACCTTCAACGGCCTTGCACTGCTGAAGGAAGCGATCTACGCCATTTGGCAGTATACCGACCGAACGCTCACACCTTATGAAGTGATCGTGGTCGATAACGGATCAAGTGACGGCACATGCAGCTGGTGCATGGAGGTAGGTGTCCTCTGCCTGTCATTGCCTAGGAACATCGGCTTTCCGGCTGCGTGCAATATGGGGCTGCGTATTGCGAGCGGCGAGTTCCTCATGCTGCTCAACAACGATGTCACCGTATCGGCGGGCTGGCTGCCGGCTTTGCTGCGGACGCTGAACGCGCGCGAAGATATCGGAATAGTCGGTCCTGTGACGAATTACGTGAGCGGCAGGCAGCAGGTCGAGTACCCATTCACGACAATGGAGGAGTTCCACCTTGCAGCTGCGGAGGCGTTAGTCAGGGAAGCGGGGATGGCGGATCCGATGTACCGGCTTGTCGGCTTCTGCTTGCTGTTCAAACGCAGCCTATACGAGCGGATTGGCGAGCTGGACGAACGGTTCTCGCCAGGCCACTACGAGGACGACGACTACAGCTTGCGAGCACGGATGCACGGCTACAATTTGCTCATGTGCAAGGATGTGTTCGTTCATCACAAAGGAAGCGTCAGCTTCAAGCGGAAGGATCCGAAGGAGCTGCAGCAGCTCGTTGAGCGGAACCGGAGCCTGTTTATTGCAAAATGGCAGGTGGACCCTGCGACGTTCTTGTAACAGTTACTTAAGGAGGTCATGGATTTGAAAGCTGTCATCTTGGCAGGCGGAACGGGAACCAGACTGTTGCCGCTGACGAGGCTGCTCAACAAACATTTGCTTCCGGTCGGGAAGCTTCCCATGATTTGTTACAGCATTAACAGCCTCAAGGAAGCAGGAATAACAGACATCATGCTCGTTACGAGCCGTCATGCAGCGGGAATGTTTACGGCTTTCCTCGGAAGCGGCCAGGAGTACGGCGTGTCCCTTACTTATCGAATTCAAGAAGAAGCGGGCGGAATCGCACAAGCGCTGACGCTCTCTCAGTCGTATATTGGGGATGAATCCAAATTCGTCGTGCTGCTCGGCGACAATTTGTATGAGGAATCGCTGCGATCGCATTTGGATGCGTTCACGCAGCAGCAAGACGGTGCAATGGTGCTGCTCAAGCAGGTACCAGACCCGGAGCGCTATGGAGTTCCGGTGTTTGACGAGAGCGGGCGCATTACGTACATCGAAGAGAAGCCGCCAAACCCGCAGACAAACAGCTGTGTGACAGGCATTTATATGTATGACAGCAGCGTGTTTGCATTCATTGCGACACAGTCGCCATCGCAGCGTGGCGAGCTGGAAATAACCGATGTGAACAATGTGTACGCCAGCAAAGGAAAGCTCGAATACCGCCATTTGACCGGCTGGTGGACAGATGCCGGTACATTCCAGTCGCTCCATGAAGCAGCGATCAAAATGATGGGGGATGAGCCATGAGCAGAGGCTCGCGTGTAGGCTCCGGCATGACGATAAGCGCGAACCGCGTGCTGCTGACCAAAGTCAGGCAGCCGTCTGTAACGACAAGCAAAGCCCAATCTCAATCGACAGATACACCGATAAAATCCACCTCAGGAGCAGGAGTAGGAGCCGTGCAGAAACCGATATTCAAACGAAAGCCCACTTCATCCGTAACTCGCCCGATTACAAGGCCTCGCCTGCAAGGCGCGAAGCGAAGAATAGGCGGCAGGAAGCGTCCCCTTGGTGGAAGACTGAACAGGCGCAGACGGAAGACGCCAACGATTACGCATCCGCCTGCTGAACATCGGCAATATCACGACAATGCGTTCTCGGCTGGCTATGAGCTTGGCAAGTATGAAGGCGGCGAGCATATGCTCGAACAAGCGCTGCCCCTTCAGCTACTGCTGCCGGAAATCAGCCTGCAGGAGGTCATTGCGCTAGGTGCCTCCCAACTAGTTCCGAGGTGCTTGCCGCTGCTCGGCGTGCATGAGGTGTACGGGGAGATGGAGCAGGCAATCCATGAACGCAGACCATGTTCGATCGTTCGGCTTGGCGATGGTGAGCTGCTCACACTCGCGCAGGACGTTGTTTACGATGCTGACACGATTAGCCGCGAAGGTACCTTTCTTCCTTACGCTGGCGTCGTTCCACCGGATCTTGAGGCGCGCGAACAGCTCGTGCAAGCGATTCGAGGAGCAGGAATCGTCGGTGTGCCCCAGTCGCGGAGGAAGCATTTTCACCCGCTGCTGCATGCTGTGTTACGCGCGAACCATATCGACCTTGGCCAACTCAGACTCACGAGCTCGACCGTGAACTATGCGCTGCAGCAATCCGGTCTGCTTAGCCGTCTGCTCGCAGGCAAGAATCTGCTCGTTATCGGCAACACCGCGCCGGCGCTTGTGCATGTGCTGGCTCAGCACGGGTGCACCATCTCCGGCATGATTACACCGGTGCGAGGCGTCAAAGATGTGGATCGCGTCGTGCAAGAGGCACACGGGGTACATTTCGACCTTGCACTCGTATCTGCAGGCATTCCGGCAGTCATCATATGTACGCGTATTGCGAATGAGCTCGGCAGGGTCGCGCTTGATTTTGGCCATATGGCGGACTCTATCGTGAAAGGACAGCTGACCTTGTAACCGGCGAAAGAACAGGAGCGTGATGAACCGATGAGGAAGCAAGCGGAATCGCGTCGTCCGAAGCGCCGCCCCATGCAGCGGCGGGGGCGGGGGCGGGTGGCGATTCCTACCTGGTCCGGCCGGTATCGGACCGGGATGGATTTTGGCTATCAGGAAGGGCTGCGAACGGGACAAAACAGCTTCGGCACGTATTTTGAAGGCACGAGCATTATTATTCCAAATTACAATCAAGTCGAATACTTAAAGCTGTGCATAACAAGCATCAGTAAATTTACGCATCCACCTTACGAAATCATCGTCGTCGATAATGCATCCACCGACGGCGCGGCAGCCTATCTGGCAACGCTCGGAAGCGCGGTTCGCTACCGCGTGCTGGAGACAAACCGCGGCTTCGCAGGGGCAATCAATGTCGGTATGATGATGGCGAGAGGCTCCTATTTGCTGCTGCTCAATAACGATACGATTGTCGCGGAGAACTGGCTGAGCAATATGCTCGCATGCTTGAACAGCTCACCTGCAATCGGCATGGTCGGTCCTGTCACCAACTACATCAGTGGCGACCAACGCATTGAAGTCCCTTATAAGACGGTGAAAGGGATGCCGAACTTCGCGAGGCAGCACAATGCGCCGAATCCGGCGAGATGGCAGCGGACGGACCGACTGACAGGCTTCTGTTTGCTTATGCGCCGCGAGGTGTGGGAGAAAACGGGCTTTATGGACGAAGGGTTCACTGTCGGCAATTATGAGGACGACGATTACAACATTCGTGTTCGCTTGCAGGGTTACTCGCTTATTATTGCGCGCGATACGTTTATCCATCATTTTGGCAGCGTGAGCATGAAGGCGCTAGGTGAGCGGCTACCTGTCGTCAACGATCACAATATGCACGTATATATGGACAAATGGGGCAATCCCCATGATCTCGTTCATGTCGTAAAAGGGATGGGGCATGAGTCATCAGCTGCAGGCGAGACAGCCTTCTTCCCGCAGCATGTCATCGTTCGAGGCGGACACGAGACATTCTATTGGATTGAAGAGGGCATCAGACGTCCGATTGTCGGTCCAGTTGCAGTACCGGCAACACGGCTGTCGCGTGTCGAGCTGCGGCGCTGGCCGGTTGGCGAGCCAATCTCCTCTGAGGAAGCGGTGGCCAAGTGGCATGGCGTCACGGTGGAAGGCTTGCCGTGGTCAGAGGGGCTGATGGGAAGAGGGACGGACGGTATGTTGTATATGTTGGAAAATGGCCTTAGGCGCAGAGTGGTTAGTAGCAAGGCGGCGGAAGGCTGGCACTTGGTCTGGAAGCCGAGCAGTCCGTTGTTAGCCGAGCAGGTCGCTGCGCTTCCCGAAGGGCTGCCAATTATTGCGCCAATTCGAACGGCTGAGCACTTGTAATCCAGGAAGCATAACAAAAGGCGTGTGCCATGCGGCAGACGCCGCGCATATGCTAGTGTAGAGACTTAAACCGCCTGAGATGTGAACGTAAAGAGAAGGGAGCCTCTCCTGATGCAGCATATTGTAACTGAAATCATTGAGCATATGTCCCATTCTCATGAACAGCTGGCGCGCGTGCTGGAGGCAGAGCGCCATGTTGCTGTGCGCATGTCGCAGCTCGTGCATGGGCTGCCGGATCAGCATCCGAATTTTGGCGGCTTCGGCGGTTTGATGGATAATTCGCAGGCGGTGACGAAGAACGTCGTCGCTTATTTGAACAGCATTGCCGAGCTCCAGGAATCGTTGGCACTCACCATTACAGCGGTCATGAAAGAGCTTATCATTGAGGACGAGGAATAGCGGCAAGGAGCGTGTGCGGGAATGAGCCGGGAAACATCTTATGCAAGAATGCTGGACGCTTCCGCCAAGGTGCAATGGAATGTCGCCATGATCCTTGAAGCGAAAGCAGTCGAAGCCGAGAAGGTGCGCTCGTGGCTGTGCAATCATGTGACGGCCGATGCGTTCGTAGAAGAGCAGGACCGTTTCAAATCGTCGCAGAACGTACATGAGCAGCTCGTTGAGGTTATCTATGGCCTCGCGAGGCTGAATCAAGGCATGACCAGTGTGCTGAAGGCCGCACTTCGCCATGTAGACGAAATGAATATGGGAAATGGGACGGGGGGCATGATGGGCGGCGGCACCTTCGACCTGGGAGAGAAATTTGAATGAACTGGAATGAGAAGGAGCGGCAGATTCGGCTTGAGCTGATCGCTTCGTTAACCCGCAGCCAGCAGGCGGTTGCCCGCATTTTGGAATCGATCGCGGATTCGGCGCAGCAATCGCCTGGCCTTGCGGAAGTGATATCCAGCAATATGAAGTCGCTAGCCGACCTGCAACAGACGTTCAAGGCGATGTCGCAGGTGGCGGCAGAACCGGATCGCGCTCCACGTGCATCCAAACGCAGACCGGCTTGCAAACGAGTTCCTGCGGGGCCTTGGTTCAGCAACGAGTGGGATGAGCAGCGCAAGGCAAGCAGGCACCAATCCCCGCCAAGACGGAAGAGGAGGAATTCAGTGTGATGCCAGCAGCTGCAGGCAAAGGAAGTATGAAGATTAGCAAAGCGGCAGGAGCACGCAGGCAGAGTATAAGTCCAGCAGTTAAAGCCACGGGAAAGCAGCGCAAACGTACGGTGAAGACTGGAAGCGGCAGCAAGAGCGGCGCGTCAAGGCAGCGCAGGCTGCAGCGTGGTCGCAAGCGCCTGTATAGAGGGCAAAGCGGCTATAATCGCGCTTTCGATCAAGCGTACAACCAAGGCTACAACCTCGGCTTTGCCAAAGGGTTCGAGGATGGGCATCAGCTCGCATACGAGCAGCAGCCTTGATGGAGAAGGAGCGGAAGCGGCAGTCCGTGCTCGCTCAGGCGGCGGAATGCCGGAAACACACTTAAAGCCAAGAGTCGGCCTAGGCGACTCTTGGCTTTATTGTTGTAGCAGCTGAGAAATATCAATGTATAAGTCAGAAGCTTCGAGCTAAGCCTCTCGTACTGCGTCGCCAAGTCATCACATCCTTACGGGAAGATAGGTCGTTAGAACGAACGGGTGGAATCGTTGATCGCGTTTGTAGTGGATATGCTTGCTTCTATTTTCTATAATATCCTGCCTTCACGGATAAGTCTGAGGATCTGAAAACCTGTCGTTTTCATGTTGGATTAACTTCTATAACCTCAATAAAGCCTCCCCTGCGCGCGGCATGGAGAGGCTTTATTTGTCGTTTTCGCGGCAAGTCACGATGTGCTTACTGGAAGCTACGTTTCGTGCCGTTCGTCAGCACAGGCAAGCTCTTCGTATCGCTTGTCATGCTGGAATGGCAAATCGGACAGCTTGGAAATTCTCCGAATGAGAAATCGTTTCTCATCCAACAGGAGCAATCTTCATTACTGCATGTCCAAATGGCTGTCTGTTCTTCCGGAATCGGTTCAACGTGCTTCTTTGAGAAATGAATAATCAAGACCCCCCTCGTATTTCACGCAAAATCGGCCTCACCCGCAATTCGAGCGACACCGTCTCTGCTTGCTTAACCTCTTTTAATATGTGTCTGTACTCCCATAATTATACTACTTTTTTTTAATACTGCAGAGGGTCAAACGCCAATTTTAGCCGCTTACGCGGACAAGTGACCAAGAGCCTTGCCTGTCACTCGCATATATATATGGTGCAGAACATGATGGGGCAGGTGTGTGTGAGTGCGATTAAAGCGAAAAGGAATTGCTCAAGCGGCAAGGGCAGGGTTCGCGGCGGGGTATGCGAGCGGCCAAAGGGACGGCGGCTGCGATTCGATTAGCCAGCACATCCTTCTTCCGGCGCCGAAGAAGCTGAATGTGTGCATTCTATACATCCCGCAAGGCTTTGAGGCGATTGATACGGGCATTGTTGAAGCGCTTCGCCAGACGGTGCGCGAGGTGCATGTAGCTGATCCTTCGATTATGGCGGAGCAGGCCTCCTTCATACGACCGGACTGGATGCTCGTGCTTAACGGGCTGCATGTATTTCCAAGCAATCATTTAGAACAGGTCGATGCTGTGCGTGCGCTAGGAATACGGACGGCAATTTGGTTTGCCGACGATCCGTATGTGACGGCAGATACGGTACACATTGCTCCTCGCTATGATGTCGTGCTGACCCATGAGCTGAGCACGGTCGAGCTATACCGGGAGCTCGGCTGCCAGCAGGTCATCTATATGCCGCTCGCCGTTCATCCGCAGCTGTTCAAGCCGATGAAGGTGGAGGCCAAATACCGCAGTGATATTTGTTTTATCGGGCAAGCATTCTGGAACCGCGTCGAGCTCTTCGATGCAATCGCCCCGTACTTGCAAGGGCGCAAAGTATTTATCGCCGGTGGACTATGGGATCGGCTGCGCAGCTACAAACAGCTGAAGCCGTTCATTCGTCACGGCTGGCTGCCGGTTGAGGAATCTATCCGCTACTACAATGGAGCGAAGATTGTAATCAATATGCACCGCACGACTGAAGCAGGCAAGGACAATAAGAACAGTCTCAATTTGCCAGGCCGCTCCATTAATCCGCGCACGTTTGAAATCGCCGCTTGCGGCACGCTTCAACTGACGGATGAGCGTGAAGATTTGACGAGTTATTTTCGGCCAGGTATTGAGCTTGAAACCTTTACTTCGCCGAGTGAGCTGGTTGCTAAGCTGAATTATTACTTAACTCATGAAGACCAGCGCCGCCGAATCGCGCTGAGTGGCTTGAAGCGCGCACTTGCCGATCACTCCTTCGTACAGCGGCTTCATACGGTAGCTGAGGTGCTGAAATGGTAGTGCGTGCGAGTCTTCACGCAAGTGCGAGAAGCAAGAGAGGAGTGGCTGCATTGAGAAGAAAATCGCTACGCAGACGGCAAAGTAGAGGTGGTCGCAAGCTAGTTAAGTTTCCGGGTATAGCCAGAGGAAGAGCGGATGGGCACCGGCTCGGCTGGCAGCACGGTCATTGGTTTGGACAATGCGAGTCGGTGCTGCAGCGTACGATCCGCCCCTTCGGCCTAAGACAAGCGCATGTCATGTTCGTGGCGACGGGTAAAGGATTTCCTTATTCCCCGATTGACGAGTCTGTCGCGAATGCGCTGCGCGGACAAGTGACCCAGCTGACGATTACCGATTCGCAGCAGCCTGTCGCCGATATTGCATTGCGGATCAGGCCTGACATTGTTATCGTCTTGGACGGTTTGCAGTTCAACGTCATCCACGCGGCGCGGATGCGCGAAGCCGGCATTCGGACGGCGATCTGGTTTACCGACGACCCCTACTATACGGACATTACGAAGGGGATCGCGCCTTTCTTCGACGATGTCTTCACACTGGAGCTCACTTGTGTCGACTACTACCGCCAGCTCGGCTGTCCGCGCGTCCATTATTTGCCGCTCGGCGCGGATCCGGCGTACTTCAGGCCGCGCAATCCGCTTCGCTCACAGCGTCATGACATCTGCTTCATCGGTTCTGCCTATTGGAAACGTGTCGAGTTCTTTAATCAGGTGACGCGTTACTTAGAAACGAAGGACACGCATATTTCTGGCATCTGGTGGGAGCGGCTACGCGACTTCAAACAGATGGCGAGCAAGATCGGTCTTGGCCGCTGGATGGGACCAGAAGAGACGGCGAACATGTACAACGGAGCCAGAATCGCCATTAACATGCATCGCGCCCATGATGATGAGACGTTCAACAACAATAGCGCAGGTATTCCGGCTGTATCGCCGAATCCGCGCACGTTTGAAATCTCCGCCTGCGCCACGTTGCAACTGACGGATGTGCGCAGCGATCTGGTCTCTTTTTATACCCCTGGCGTTGATATTGTCACTTATGCAACACCTGCAGAGATGGTAGAGAAGATCCAATATTATCTCGCGCATGAAGATGAGCGAAGAGCGATTGCCATGAAAGGCATGCACCGGACGTTGACGGAGCATACGTACAACAATCGGATTGAAGCGATGCTAGCGATTCTTTTTCCAGGTTAAGAGGCTAGAACAGACTTGTGCGTTTGTCCATCCATGCAGAAGGCGGAGCGCGAGAAGCGGTATTTTGTACGTTTGAATAGGGTTCAAGTGTCGTGCCAATTAGAAGGCCTGCTCAATATATTATACAACTGGGAGATTTAGAGTTTATAAGTAGCCAGTAGGAAGCTGCAAAGTTAACGGGCGGAGGTGAGCGCCTGCTCGTTTCGAACAAACGAGTGAGGCAGGCCGATTGAAGCGTGTGAGTGTGAAACCGAAAATGCTGGTATTCTCGCATATTTGCAGTCCGCAGTATGTGACCGGCGCAGAGAAGCTTTTACTGTTTATGGTGCGAGAGCTGCTACCATCCTTCCAATGCACGCTCGTCGTGCCGAACGAAGGCGTCATTGCCGCGAATGCGAGGAAGCTCGGCATTACGGTCATTGTGCACCACATTCCGCTTGTCGTCCCTCTCTATCTTGCATTGCCGCTTATGCAAGATGAGATCGCCGCTAGTGAAAGGGAATCGGCATGGCGCGACCTTGTGAAGCTCATTGACGGAGAACGGCCGAATATCATCCTCGCGAATACCTGCGTCCATCCGCTGCCTGCTATCGTCGGCAAGGCGCTTGGCATTCCAGTCATCTGGTCGGTGATGGAGACGCTCCGCGATACGACGCACTCCGGCATGGCAGCCTCGATTATCGAGCAGTATTCCGACTATGTCATCGGCATCTCCGAATCGACGCTGTCCCCGCTTAGCACGCCGGGCTTAAGTGCGAAGTCGACGCTCATATTGCCTTCCTGGGACCAGGAGGTGCTATCGCCGGGCAGCTGGAGCATGCAGAGGGTGAATCGAAGAAGGCAGCTAGGTATCGAGGATCACCACCGCTTCGTTGGCTATATCTCTTCGTCGATCTTCGAAGCGAAAGGGCTCGAGCACTTCATGCAGATGGCGGTAAACACCGCGGTGCAGTATCCGCATGCCATGTATCTCATCGTCGGCAACCCCGTCGATCCCGGCTATTTCAATCGCTGCCTCGACATTGCGAGGGAACGGGGGCTGATGGAGCGGTTCCGGTGGATCCGCTTCGAGGAGCAGGTAGAGAGTGTGTACCCCGCAATGGATCTGCTTGTTGTTCCTAGTTTAACCATCGAAGGCTTCGGCATGACGGCGCTTGAAGGAATGGTATTCGGCAAGGCAGTTGTCGCTTATGGCTCTGGCGGACTCTCTGAAATAGGCCGAGCTACGGGCAACGAGGTCTTCACGGTGCCGACCGGCGACTCGGCGATGCTGACTGGCGCGGTCTCCTCGCTGCTCGCCGACGATGTCGCGCTGCAAGCGGTTAGCGCGCGCAATGCGCAGGCCGCGCATGCCGTATACGGCATCACCGCTTACCGCGAGCGGCTGCGCATGTTCGTGGAGCAGCTTAGCGTTCGGGGTTACATTCCTCTGACGCTTGTGCGAAGCACGGGATCGCCATCCGTTTACTTGTACGAGGACGGCGTGCTTCGTCAGTTCCGATCGATGAAGCTACTGCTTCGCATGGGGTACAGCATGGAAGAGGCGCGTGTCCTCCCGGACGCCGTCATTGCCGCATGGCCGAAAGGCGCGCCGATTGGCACGGCACTAAGAAGAAGGCGCCGGCGGGGGCGGATCGGTGGCTCGATTGGCCGCAGACGCCGCCGCAAGTCCGGCGGATCTGCAAGGAGAAGGTTGCGGGGCGGCAGGCAGCGGAGCCGCCGGAGAAACGCGGCTGGAGGCGCAGGGCGGCGGAAGCGCTCGCGCCGATAGCCACGGGAACTTTTTGAACAGATGAGGGGAGGGAATGGATGGAATGCGAGTTGTAACGATATTGGGCACGCGTCCGGAAATTATTCGGCTCAGTCTCATCATTCGGAAGCTGGATGCGCTGGCCGACAAACATGTGCTCGTGCATACCGGACAGAACTTCACCCGGACGCTCAGCGATGTGTTCTTCGAGGACCTCGGGTTACGCCCGCCGGATTATTTGTTCGAAGGTGCGCGGCAGACGCTTGGCGGCCAGTTATCGGTCATGTTTGCGGAGATCGAGCGGATCTTGACGACGCATAAGCCGGATGTCGTCCTACTGCTCGGCGACACGAACAGTGCGCTGTGCGCCATTATCGCAGAGCGGATGGGCATCCCGGTCGTGCATATGGAAGCGGGCAACCGCTGCTACGACCTGTCGGTGCCTGAAGAGAAGAATAGGCGGATTATCGACGCCGTATCGTCCATCAACATGCCGTATACGTCCTACAGTAAAGGGAATTTGCTGCGCGAAGGCTTCCCGAGCAATCGGATCGTGCTGACAGGCAATCCGATCTATGAAGTGATTCAGCATTACACGCCGCAAATTGATGCGAGCGATGTGCTCATTAGAATGGGGTTGCAGCCAGGCGGCTACGTGCTCGTCACGGCGCACCGCGCGGAGAATGTGGATGTGCCGGAGCGTCTTGGCGGCATTCTTGAGGGGTTGAATCGTGTCGCAGCTCGGTTTGACAAGCGGATCATCTGCAGTGTTCATCCCCGTACGCGATCGCGGATTGATAGCGGCTCCGTACAGGTGACGATGGATCCGAGGGTCGAGTTCTACGAGCCGATGGGCTTCTTCGACTTCGTGAAGCTGGAGAAGAGCGCGTATCTCGCGATTACGGACAGCGGTACGGTGCAGGAGGAATGCTGCCTGTTCCATGTGCCGACCGTGACGATTCGGATGACGACGGAGCGACCGGAGACGATTGATTGCGGCAGCAACGTCGTATGCGGCTTGAATGCGGCACGGATTGAGGAAGCGTCGGTCGTTATGACGAAGCTGCCTCCGGTATGGCAATGTCCGGACGGGTATTTGGCAGAGGATGTGTCGGATAAAGTGGTTAAATTTGTCCTTGGAGGGAAATGGAATGTTTACTAATCAGCGCATACTGGTCACCGGGGGAACCGGGTCCTGGGGCTACGAATTGATTCGCCAGCTGCTGCCTCAGCAGCCCGAGCAAATTATTGTGTTTTCCCGTAACGAGTCCAGCCAGGTGGCGATGAGCCGCACGTTCGAGGATCCACGCCTTACCTTCTGCATCGGCGACATTCGCGATAAGGAAGCTTTGATGCGCGCGTGCGAGCGGGTCGATTATGTCTTTCATTTGGCAGCGCTGAAGCATGTTCCCGTATGTGAAGACCAGCCTTATGAAGCGTTAAAGTCGAATGTCATCGGCACGCAAAATGTCATCGAAGCCGCAATCGCAAACCGCGTCAAGCGCGTCATCTACATCTCAACCGACAAGGCGGCGAATCCGTCGAACTTCTACGGCATGACGAAGGCGATTGGCGAGAAGTTGATCGTTTATGCGAACCTGCTTAACTCCGATACGACGTTTGTATGCGTGCGCGGGGGCAATGTGCTAGGTACGAACGGCAGCGTGGTCCATCTGTTTACGAATCAGATTAAGACGAAGGGCCAAGTTCGCATTACCGATATGCGGATGACGCGGTTCTTCCTGACCTTGCAAGATGCGATTACGCTGCTCTTCAAAGCGTCAGCCGAGAGCATCGGCGGCGAAATCTTCGTTATGACGATGCCGACGTGCCGGATTGTGGAGCTTGCGGAAGTGCTTATCGAGTCGATCGGAATGCCTGCGAAGATGGTTGAAACTGGAATTAGACCAGGTGAGAAAATACATGAGATTCTGCTGACCGACCATGAGAGCATGACGACGGTGGTGTATGACCAGGAATATCTGGTTATCCTGCCGACGATCGAGATTCCGGGACTTCGCCAGCATTACAACAGATATCCGAAGGTAGATTTCGACAGCTATAGCTCGAGCCAATCGCTGCTTACAAAGGATGAAATTCGATCTATGCTGGTTCGCGGCGGGTTTCTGTCATGAAGCTGCTCATCATCGGCGGCAATGGAATGGCGGGTCATCTGTTCGTTCGTTACTTCCAGCAGGCGGCTGGAACGGATGGTATGGAGGTCGTCAACACGACGCGGACTGGTGATGCGGCGGGACGAAGTTTGAAGCTCGATGCGACTGATGCCTCGGCGGTTGCAGCGTTGGTCCGGCAGGTAAAGCCGGATGTCATTCTGAATGCGGTCGGCGTCCTTAATCAGGATGCCGAGTCGCATCCGCTGACGGCGTACCAGGTGAACGGTCTGCTGCCGCATTGGCTGCGCCATGTCGCGGATTCGATCGGTGCACGCGTCATCCATGTCAGCTCGGACTGTGTGTTCAGCGGTATGCGGGGCAAGTATACGGAGGACGATGTACCGGATGGCACGAGCGTGTATGCGAAATCGAAGGCGCTTGGCGAACATCGAGGCGATGGTGGTGTTGGCGGTGGCGGCGGGCATTTAACGATTCGCACTTCTATCATTGGACCGGAAATTCGGCAGGGTGGTATCGGGTTGTTAAAATGGTTCCTCGAGCAGCAAGGGACTGTGAGCGGGTACGCAAGGGTGTACTGGAATGGCGTGACGACATTGGAGCTTGCGAAGGCCGCTGCTTATGCCATGTCGCATCCGGAGATTGGCGGTCTGGTCAACTTGACCGCTGCTGAGACGGTGAGCAAGCTGGAGCTGCTTCGGCTGTTCCAGGACGCATTCAAGCTTGATGGCGTGTCGATCGTATCCGATGATCGCATCATCCTGGATCGGACACTCGTGTCGACGCGCAGCGATTGGGGCTATCAATCGCAGGGCTACGTCCCAATGCTGGCGGAGCTCGCAGCTTGGATGAAGCAAGGGTGAGCCGCCCGCGCCTGCTTGTGACGGGGGCGGGAGGTTTCTGCGGCGAGCATGCTTGCCGCTATTTCAGCGAGCAGGGCTGGGCCGTAACCGGCGTCGTCCGCCGGCTGCCGGTAGATGGCGCGCCAGAGTGGGCATGGCTCAGTTTGATTGATGCTGTCTCGGCATGCGATCTCGGCTCTCGCGCCGAGGTTGAGGCTCTGGTGGAGCGGGCAGCACCGGATTATGTGCTGCATCTGGCCGGCGCCAATGCCGTCGGCACGTCATGGCGCGATCCTGCCGCGGTGCTGCAAAGCAACGTGATGGGGACCGTGCACGTGCTGGAAGCGGTGCGGAGGCTTGGCGGGGGTGGTGAGGTAATGCCCACGTCAACCGCCTCAACCACACCAAGTACTTCAACCACATCAACCACATCATCCACATCAACCACATCATCCACATCAACCACATCATCCACATCAACCACATCAGCCACACCAACCACACCAAGAACTTCAACCGTCCCAACCGTCCCAGCAACACCAACCGCCTCGCGGTCTCCCTCGTTGCAACTAGCCAGTACCAATGAGGCAACGAAAACCGCTAAGTGCCGTGTCGTTGTTGCGGGGTCGATGCTTCGCTTCCCGCTAGTCGCGCTAGGTGTTGGGGAGTACCGACCCACACCGCCGCATCCGTACAGCTTAAGCAAAACGATGCAGGTGCTCGTCGCGCAGAGCTGGACGTCGCTCTATGGCATGGACGTCATCGTAGCAGAGCCGTCCAATCTCATTGGACCGGGCCGATCCGGCGGACTATGCGCGCTGCTCGCGAGGTATGCCGCGCAGGTGGAGCGTGCCGGGGCGCTTGGAGAGCCAACGCCAGAGCCGTTCCGGTTATCCTCGCGCACCGAGCTGCGCGATCTGTTAGACGTGCGCGATGCGATTCGCGCATACGAGCTGCTGCTGCGCGGCGGAGAGAGCGGGCGCGTCTATCCGGTCGCGTCCGGGCATATGCGCTCACTTGGCGAGATTGCGGACGCGTTCAGCGCATTGGCGGCGCAGCCGCTGCTCTGGGAGGTCGGCGATTCCAATGCGCCATCGCCGGTACCTGTGAGCTGCGAGGGGCTGGCCTCGCTCGGCTGGAGCGTACGTATTTCGCTTACGGAGTCGCTTCGGGATACGCTGGAAGCGGCTCGGAAGCAGTGAAGCGATATTCTTGGGCTGATGGAGAGAGGAAGCGTGAACGATGGAAGGGATCAATGAGTCCGCGAAGCCGAAAGTGTCAATCATTATTCCTTTTTACAATGACCCTTATGTAACTGAAGCGGTGGAGAGCGCCCTGGCCCAAACCTACCCCAATATTGAAATTCTCGTGATCGACGATGGCTCCACGGTGCATGCCGACAAGCTGAGTCCATACGAGGGCCGCATCCACTATGTGGGTAAGGAGAACGGCGGTACGGCTAGCGCGCTCAACTACGGCTTTCGGCTGGCGAGCGGCAAGTATATCGCATGGTTGAGCTCCGACGACCGATACTACCCGGACAAAATCAAACGTCAAGTCGAGGCGATGGAGCGCCAGCAAGCGCAGATCAGCCACAGCGGCTTTGACATCATCGACGGTACGGGCCGGATGAAAGAGCTTGATCTGATCCCGCCTGGCAAGCAATTGGGGGAGTTCTACCGGGCGTTTCTGAGCAGCAATCCGGTTAACGGATGCACAGTTATGATGACGAAGCAGCTGTACCGCAGAACGGGACCGTTCCACGAGGGACGCAGGTATACGCATGACCTTGATTACTGGTTTCGGGTCCTTCTCGCAGGGACGCCGTTCCTGCTCATTCCTGAGCCGCTCTGCGCATACCGCAAGCACGACGCGATGGGGACGATCCGCCATCAAGGCGCCATCGCACAGGAAGTGAAAGAGACATTCGCGCTCTATGAGAAGCGCTGGCACGCTTACGTGCGCGAGCTCGGCTTTCTCCCACGCAGCAAGCAGTCAGGCCGCGCAGCGCAAAACGGCAGGCCTCGCAAGTCGGTGCGAGGCTGATTTGGAATATGCAAAGAAGCCGCTCGTGTTCATGCGCGGCTTCTTTGCTGTGTTGTGGTTGTGGTTGTGGTTGTGGTTGTGGTTGTGGTTGTGGTTGTGGTTGTGGTTGTGGTTGTGGTTGTGGCGGAAGCTGAGAGCACACATATGCTCTCTCAGCCTGTGCAATCGTGGAAATCCCGACCGTTCGTCCCACGAGAGCACAAATACGTTCTCTCAGCGGAGAATATCGCGAATTAGGGAGCTGAGAGCACACATATGTTCTCTCAGCCTGTGCAATCGTGGAAATCCCGACCGTTCGTCCCACGAGAGCACAAATCCGTTCTCTCAGCGGAGAAAACCGCGAATTAGGAAGCTGAGAGATCACATATGCTCTCTCAGCAACCGCTCATTGTCCGCTCCCTGCTTCCTGACAGACTGAACAGCGAGAAAACCCACTCTCAAGCCCCCAACCTCCTCCAAATTAGCATCGAAAAGCGGTAAATCCAACTCCCAGCACGACAAACTAACCAACTCACATGATTCCGTGCTCTGAAAAGCGGTAAAACCACTCTCAGAGTGCCAAAGTAGTAGAAAGTCGAAGTGAGAGCGGAAAAAACCTCGCTCAGAGGGCGTTCGAGGACATCGAGCTGAAGGTGGGCGAAACGTCGCATAAAGTGTATGAGATTGCGGAAGCAAGCGTATCGCAGCAATCCGGCGCATCGGAATTTAAGCTGATGATTGAGTCGATTGCAGCATCTAGTGAAGAAGGAGCGGCATCGGCGGTTGAAACGGCTAGCGCGACACAGTCGCTGGCGCATACAGCGGAGACGATGAACGAGTCCATCTCAGCGTTTAAAGTGAAGAGGTAACCGGAGAGACTGTCCCGATCATTCAATATAGATGATAGGGGACGGTCTATTATTTTTTTACAGAAGGTACTTGAGTACCGCTGATAAAATAAGTATGATGAGATTAAGCGCTTAATCTGCAACTCCAAATTGTGATTGGCGCTATTATTTTAGGATTAGGTAAAGCGCTTAACCTAATAAAATAATAGGAGGAACAGAGCATTCATGAGTACGATTCGATTAACGATGGCGCAGGCACTTTTAAAGTTTCTAGATCAGCAGTACATATCGGTGGACGGTGAAGAAATTAAGTTTGTGAAAGGTGTCATGGGCATCTTCGGACATGGCAATGTGACTGGACTCGGCGAAGCGCTGGAAAATGCAGCAGGCGAGCTGGTCTATGTACAAGGCAAGAACGAGCAGGGGATGGTTCATGCCGCAGCTGCTTTTGCCAAGCAGAAGAATCGCAAGCAGATCTATGCATGTACCTCTTCGATTGGTCCCGGTGCGCTGAACATGATTACAGCAGCAGCTACTGCGACTGTGAATCGAATTCCGGTACTGCTGCTGCCAGGAGACAACTTCGCAAGTAGACAGCCGGATCCGGTGCTCCAGCAGCTCGAAGTTGTAAGCGATTACACGATCTCGGCGAATGAGCCGTTCAAGGCGATCAGCAAATACTGGGATCGAATCGTAAGACCGGAGCAGCTCATAACGGCGGCGGCTCAAGCGATGCGGGTCCTTACTGATCCGGCTGAGACGGGAGCCGTTACACTTGCACTCCCTCAAGATGTACAGGCGGAAGCCTATGACTATCCGCTCTCCTTCTTCGAGCGCAAAGTTCATTATATCGACCGCCGTCCTCCGGCTCCGGAGGCAATCAAACGCGCGGCAGCGCTAATGGCGCAGAAGAAGAAGCCCCTAATCGTTGCAGGCGGTGGCGTGCTATATGCCGAAGCGACGCGCGAGTTGGCGGCTTTTGCAGAAGCCTATCACATCCCAGTGTCTGAGACGCAAGCAGGCAAAAGCGTACTGCCATGGAATCATCAGCTGAATGTCGGCGGAGTCGGGGTAACAGGAACACTCGCAGCCAACAAGCTGGCGCAGGAAGCAGATCTCATTATCGGTATTGGTACGAGATACTCGGACTTCACAACAGCTTCCAAATCAGCCTTCACGAATCCAGATGTCCAGTTCATTAATATAAACGTTAGTAGCTTTGACTCCTCCAAGCTGAACGGCGTCGCAATTACCGCCGATGCGAAGGAAGGGCTTCTCGCACTTCATACCGCACTTGAAGACTCAAACTACGCAAGCAGCTACAGCGAAGAAGCGATTGCCGCGCTGAAACGAGAGTGGGATGGCGAGGTCGACCGCTTGTTCGCGGTTGAACACGAGCTCGGACTCGCTCAAACCCGCGCTCTCGGTGTCATTCAAGAAACCATTGACCCGAGCTCGGTAATCGTATGCGCAGCAGGCAGCATGCCAGGCGATTTGCACCGGGTATGGAGACCGGTTGAGCCGAAGACATATCACATGGAATACGGCTTCTCCTGTATGGGATACGAGATCGCAGGCGCGTTCGGCGTCGCACTCGCAGAGCCTGATCGAGAGGTATATGCGCTTGTCGGCGACGGCGGCTATCTGATGCTGCATTCGGAGCTTGTTACAAGCTTGCAGGAAGGTCGCAAAATTACGGTATTGCTGCTCGACAATCACGGCTTCCAATGTATTCACGGCTTGCAGAAGAGCCAAGGCAGCGCAGGCTTCGGCAACGAGTTCCGCTACCGTTCCGAAGAGACGGGCCGACTTACAGGGGAGTATATGCAGATTGATTTTGCCGCACATGCTAGGGCACTTGGAGCTAAATCTTACAAAGCTAATAATGTAGAGGAATTGAGAGAAGCGCTCCAGCAAGCCAAGCAGGAGAAAATATCGACGCTGATTGAGATTCCAGTCGTGCCAGGCACAGGTACTGGCGGCTACGAGTCCTGGTGGAACGTCGGCGTACCAGAAGTCTCGGCTAGCGACAATGTTACTAAAGCAGGTCAAGCAATGAACGAGAAGATACGGTCCATTACCCTTTTGTAGACGAGGAGGCATTCACAATGAAAAACATACCATTTCGACTCGGCATTCATCCCATTAACTGGGTGGGCGAGGATGTGAAAGAGCACGGCGACGCAACGAAGTTCGAGCAAATCGTGGACGAAATCCAGAAGCTTGGGCTTACCGGCACGGAGATGGGACGCAAATTCCCAACAGATCAGCAAGTATTGAAGCAAGAGCTTGCAAGTCGCGGCATCAGCCTGACGTCACAGTGGAAGTCCGTGCTATTCTCTGATCCGGCTTATCATGAGACGGAGCTTGAAGCTTACAGAGCACATGCCAAGTTCCTTAAGGAAATGGGAAGCACTGTAATCAGCACCTGTGAGGCAGGAGGCTCGCTGCACTTCGATCCGCGGCAATCGCCAAGCGAAGTACAGCGTCTGAATGAGGAGCAGTGGGAAGCGCTGGCGAAAGGGCTGAATGCTGCAGGCGCAATTGCGCAGGAATACGGGCTGAAGCTTACGTATCATCATCATGGCGGAACGGTCGTCGAGCGGCCAGAGGAGATCGACAAGCTGATGGAGCTGACCGATCCAAGCCTTGTGTATCTGTTGTTCGATACAGGCCATGCCTACTACGGCGGCGCGAACCCGCTGTCCGTTCTACAGAAGCACTACGACCGTATTGCCTACGTGCACTTGAAGGATATTCGCCCCGAGGTGCTGGCAGAGGCTCGCGCTGAGAAAGCCGACTTCATCACTTGTATCCGCAAAGGCGTGTTTACGGTTCCAGGCGATGGCTGCATTGATTTTGCTCCGATTATCAATGAGCTGGTAGGACGTAATTATGAAGGCTGGGCGCTGCTTGAAGGCGAGCAGGATCCAGGGCTTCACCCCGCCTATGAATATGCAGCAAAAGCGCTCCGTTATCTCGATTCCCTCGTTGCAGAGGAAGGAGAGCAGTAAACGATGGCGACATATGTAACCTTTTCGCAGGAGAAATCGGTTGACTTTACCGCAATCGGACGGCTCTGCATCGACCTTAATGCCAATGAGATCAATCGTCCGATGGAAGAGACGATGACGTTCACGAAATACGTAGGCGGATCGCCTGCCAATATTACGATTGGCATGTCGCGGCTTTCTCGCAAGACGGCCTTTATCGGCAAAATCGCGAATGATCAGATGGGGCGCTTCATTCATAGCTATTTGGAACGCTGCGACATTGAAACGTCGAATGTTGTTACAGATCACAGCGGTGCGGTAACGGGGCTTGCTTTTACCGAAATCAAGAGTCCGTCGGACTGCAGCATTCTGATGTATCGTGACAACGCCGCTGACCTGCTGCTTACAGCTAGCGAGGTGAGCGAAGAACTTATTGCAAGGTCGAAGATGCTTCTTATCTCAGGCACGGCGCTTGCGAAGAGCCCTTCGAGAGAAGCTGTTTTTCAGGCTTTGGAGTACGCGAAGAAGCATGGCACTGTGATCGCCTTTGATCTGGATTACCGCCCTTATACATGGACTTCTAAAGAAGAAACAGCTGTTTATTATAACTTGGCCGCAGCGCAATGCGATATTATTCTCGGCACAAGAGAAGAGTTCGACATGATGGAAGTATTCGAACAGAATCCGGAGCACAGCGACCAGGTGACCGCTGCAAAATGGTTCCATCATGCTGCCAAGATCGTCATTATCAAGCATGGCAAGGACGGTTCCATTGCTTATACAGCGGACAACAAGAGCCATCGCGCGAAGAGCTTCCCGGCAAAAGTAATCAAGACGTTCGGCGCTGGCGATTCCTATGCGGCAGGCTTCCTGCACGGCATTATGCACGGTTGGACACTCGAGCAATGTATGGAGTTTGGCAGTGCGGCGGCATGTATCGTCATTTCGAGCCACAGCTGCTCGGATGCGATGCCTTCGGAAAACCAAGTCCTGCAATATATCGAAGACTGCAACAATGGACTCATTAAGGCGAATTAATTCAATAAGGAAAGGGGCTATGAAGCATGACACAATCACATTCAGAACCACAAGTGCTGCAAAATTGGATCGGCGGGCAATGGATCGCTTCCGCTGCTACGAGCTACGAGAACGTCTTTAATCCTGCAACCGAGGAGGTGCTGGCGCAGGTTCCGCTCTCCACACGAGAGGATGTAGACGCTGCCGTTCGTTCTGCGAAGGAAGCGGCGGCAGGCTGGAGCCGCACACCGGTTCCGCGCCGCGCACGCGTATTGTTCAAATACCAGCAGCTGCTGATCGACAATTGGGAGTCGCTCGCTCGCCTCGTTACGCTTGAGAATGGCAAGAGCTACACCGAAGCTTACGGTGAAGTGCTGCGCGGCATTGAATGCGTCGAGTTCGCTGCAGGAGCGCCAACGCTCATGATGGGCAAGCAGCTGCCGGATATCGCCTCGAATCTAGAGTCGGGCATGTACCGCTATCCGGTTGGTGTCGTAGCAGGCATTACGCCGTTCAATTTCCCGATGATGGTGCCTTGCTGGATGTTCCCGCTCGCCATAGCTTGTGGTAACGCTTTTGTACTGAAGCCATCCGAGCGTACACCGCTCCTCGCTAATCGTCTGGCAGAGCTGTTCCACGAGGCCGGACTGCCAAGCGGCGTGCTCAATATCGTGCATGGTGCGCATGATGTCGTGAACGGAATATTGGAGCATCCAGGTATCGGCGCTGTGTCCTTCGTCGGTTCGCAGCCGGTAGCTGAATACGTGTACAAAACCGCATCTGCAAATGGCAAGCGCGTTCAAGCGCTGGCAGGAGCGAAGAATCATTCCATCGTCATGCCAGACGCGGACCTGGATCTGACCGTGAAAGAAATCATAAGCGCTGCCTTCGGCTCAGCTGGAGAGCGCTGCATGGCTTGCTCCGTCGTTGTCGCTGTCGGCGAAGTCGGCGATGCTCTTGTGAACAGACTGGTCGAAGCGGCTGACCGCCTTACGATCGGCAACGGCATGGAGGAAGGCATATTCCTTGGACCTGTTATTCGCGGACCGCATAAGGAACGGACGCTCAAGTACATCGAGATCGGTGAGAACGAAGGGGCGCTGCTCGTTCGTGACGGACGCAAAGACGCTGCTTGCGCAGGCGAGGGTTATTTTGTAGGACCGACAATCTTCGACGAAGTGCAAGGCGGCATGAAAATTTGGGAGGACGAAATCTTCGCTCCCGTGTTATCCATCGTTCGTGCGGCAACGCTTGAGGAAGCGATTGAGCTGTCTAACCGTTCGGACTTCGCTAACGGCGCATGCTTGTTTACGCAGAACGGTTCGAATGTACGTCAATTCAGAGAGACGATCGACGCGGGTATGCTTGGCGTTAATCTTGGCGTTCCGGCTCCAATGGCGTTCTTCCCGTTCTCGGGCTGGAAGAAGTCGTTCTACGGCGATCTGCATGCCAATGGCAGCGACGGCGTAGAGTTCTACACTCGTAAAAAAATGGTGACGGCACGCTGGTAGAGAGACACATAGAGGAGGCATTTTACACATGCAAAAGGTTAGAGTTGGCATTATCGGTGCGGGCCGAATCGGCAAAATCCATGTGGATAATCTGCTCCGCCTGCCGCAGGTCGAGGTGGCGGCGGTAAGTGATCTGTTCGCTGGACCGGAGCTCGAAGCATGGGCGGCTGCGCGTGGAATCGCTTCTGTAACGAAGGATAGCAGCGCGATTATTGCAAACCCGGATATTGATGCAATCTTCATCTGCTCTTCCACCGATACGCATGTACCGCTTATTCAGCAAGCGGCGGCGGCAGGTAAGCATATTTTCTGCGAGAAGCCTGTCAGTATGGACATCAAGCAGACAATGGAAGCGACACAAGCAGTTGAAGAAGCGGGAGTTAAGCTGCAAATCGGGTTTAACCGCCGATTCGACCACAACTTCAAGCGGATTGCCGAGCATGTTCAAGGTGGGACGATTGGCTCCACGCATATTGTGAAGATCACTTCACGCGATCCGAATCCGCCGCATAAAGACTATATCCGCGTGTCCGGCGGCATGTTCATGGACATGATGATTCACGATTTCGATATGGCTCGCTTCGTTTCGGGCAGCGAAATTACTGAGGTCTATGCACAAGGCGCCGTGCTAATTGATCCGGCATTCTCCGAATACGGCGATGTCGATACGGCAGTCGTTTCGCTGAAATTCGCGAACGGCGCGATTGGCGTCATTGATAACAGCCGCCAAGCCGTGTACGGCTACGATCAGCGGGTAGAGGTGTTCGGCTCCAAAGGCTCGGTTTCGGTGACGAACGATTACCCGAATACCGCAGAGATTAGCACGGCTGAAGCGGTGTATCGCGATAAGCCGCTTCACTTCTTCCTGGAACGCTACCAAGCTGCTTATGAAGAAGAGACGCGTATGTTTATCGACTGCATCGTATATGACAAGCCAGTTCCGGTCAGCGGTAATGACGCACTCGGGGCGGAGCGGGCAGCGCTTGCGGCGAAGCTGTCGCTTCAGCTTCAGCGGCCAGTTAAAACGGATGAAGCGGTTCAGCTTGCAGAACAGCATTTGCATTTCGCATAATGGAGTAAGGGAGCAAAGGCGAATATGTCGAAACTAATCGTTAAACCGGCGGAGCTGCCGGATGAGCACGGACGCTTGCTCGCTATAACGCCAGAGTCGGCGGGATGGCAGTATGTAGGCTTTGAGGTTGTTCGCCTTGAGGCTGGGCAATCGCTTCGGCGCACTACAGGAGACCAAGAAGCATGCATTGTGCTGTTAAGCGGCAAAGCGGATGTGAAGACGAAAGCGAAGGAATGGCGCGACATCGGCAGCCGAATGAGCGTATTCGAGCGCACGCCGCCTTATTCGGTGTACGTTCCGAATGAGGATGAGTTCGAGCTCGTAGCGTTAACCGTGCTTGAAGCTGCGATTTGCACAGCGCCGGGCAGCGGGAGTTATGAAGCACGGCTCATTGGGCCGGAGGACGTAGGCCGCGAAACGCGCGGATACGGCAATATTGAGCGGCAAATTCATAATATTTTGCCTGAACAGCAGTCAGCCGATAGCCTTCTTGTCGTAGAGGTGTTCACACCTAATGGGCATTGGTCGAGCTATCCGCCGCATAAGCATGATCGCAATGCGCTGCCGGATGAATCGTTGCTGGAAGAAACGTATTATTTCAAGATCGAACAAGAAAATGGCTTTGCCATTCAGCGTGTATACACCGATGACAGGTCGCTCGATGAGACGCTCGTCGTGAAGGACGGTCAAGCGGTCCTCGTTCCCGAGGGCTTTCATCCGGTGTGCGCACCGCCAGGATATGATTGTTATTATTTGAATGTAATGGCCGGTCCGGTTCGTACATGGAAGTTCCATAACGACCCGGATCATGCATGGATCATGGTCAATCCGAGCTTGAAGTAAAGCTCTGTGAGAGACACGGCCAAGAAAGGAATGGATGATGAAAGCGACGATATACGACGTAGCGCGTGTTGCCGGTGTTTCCATAGCAGCAGTATCACAAGTGATCAACGGCAAAGGTAAAATAAGTGAGGAGCGTCGCGCCGCCATTATCAGCGTAATGGAGGAGCTGAGCTACAAGCCGAGCGTTATCGCCGCCGCATTAACCGGCAAAAAGACATATACACTCGGACTGCTCGTTCCGGACATTTCCAATCCTTTCTTCGCCGAGATTGCTCGTGCCGTGGAGGATCAGGGCAACATTCACGGCTATAGCATCGTGATCTGCAGTACGGATAACCGTGATGAACGCGGTGAGAATTACTTGTCGCTGCTTGCGCAGAAGCACGTGGACGGCATCATTATTGGAACGGGTATGGGCGGCAAAGAAATGCTTGAGAAGCTGCTCGCCAAATCAGTGCCGATTGCCGCAATTGCCCGTGAGATGCCCGGGCTTGATGTCGATACGGTTGTCATCGACGATTACGAAGGCGGACGGCTGGCGGCCAGGCATCTCACCCAGCTTGGGCACACGCGCATGGCGGTTCTCTCGGAGAGCGCGAAGATCCCGAGCTCGCAGGAGCGGATTCGCGGCTTCCGCGATGAACTGGCAGAAGCGGGACTAGAGCTGCCCCAGGCGTCAGTGAAGGCGAGTGAACGCGATTTGGTGAAGGACGGCAAACGCAATGCATTCGCGCTGCTGGAAGCCGAGGAAGGGCCAACCGCCTTGTTCTGCTGCAATGACTTGCTCGCCATCGGTGCGCTGCAAGCGGCAAAGGAGCTAGGTCTTCGCGTACCAGCTGAAGTTTCAATCATCGGCTTTGACAATACGATACTTGCTACGGTAACCGATCCTGCGCTGACGACAATTGCTCAGCCAACCGACAAGCTTGGTCAGCTTGCTGTCGATCTAATCATCGGCAAGCGTGAGCCTGATCAGCCGGTTACATCGAAGCGGATCGTGCTGGAGCCAGAGCTTATCGTCAGGCAATCAACAGGACGGCCGATCTAACTTACGTTAGACGGCCGAATCCTTTTCCCGCGAAAAGAGGCGATATGATGTGCAGAACATTGATAGCAGCCCATACAGGCTGCGGCGTTCATCCTGATAATACAATGGCTTCCTTTTATGAAGCGATAGCAGTCGGCGCTCATATCGCCGAGGTGGACGTGCATGCCTCTATGGACGGTACCGCAATTCTGCTTCACGATGACTCGCCATACTTGCGGGAATACAGCTATGAGCAGCTGAAGGAACCGGAAATGAGAGTACTGCTAGACCCGATCTATGCGGACTTTGAGCTGGCTACGCTTGAGCAGGTGCTTCGTGCATCGGATAGTGAACGTCTACTACTCAACCTGGACATCAAGTCAGAAGAGGCGATCGAGCCTACAGTAAGGCTCGTGCGCGAACGGGAAGCACAAAGCCGGGTATTTATTACAGGACACGATTTGCTCGCAGAGCATTTTCCGACTATAAAAGTGATGCTGAATACGCCCACCAACCTGACTGAGGCAGAATCAGAGCAGTATGATGAATTCGCTGAGCGAATATGCCAGCAAGCGCTTCAAGGTGGCTACGTAGGATTAAACATGCATTTCTCGACGTGCAGACGGCAGGTTGTAGACCTCGCTCATGCATCTGGACTGCTCGTATGGGTGTATACGGTGAATGAGCTTGAAGCGATGGAAGCGCTGATTCGTATGGATGTGGACGCGATTACAACCCGGAGACCAGAGCGGCTTCATAATCTTTGTAAAGATATTCTTGAGCTCTAGTTATGGAAGAGTTGCTATGGAGGGATCGTGCGATGAAATTCGAAGTTAGCCGCAGCGCGGCGGTTCAGACTATTATTGTGCCATGCTTCTCGCAAAGCTTCCCGGAGCTGGCGCAAACGATCGAGGTGCTGCGGCATGCAACGCTTCAACCCTACATGGGGGAAAGAGGAGCGGTGACGTGGTTTTACAGTACGAATGGTCAGCCAGATCTGATGCTTGTCGGGCTTGGTGGTGCAGAGCAATTCCAACTAGCGAGCTTGCGGGACGGAGCTGGGAATGCCGGACGCGCCTTGCTTAAGGACAAGCGGATGACGGCTCTTGTATCGTTTGAAGCGCTGCAATGTCCGCCTTTCGCTGCAATGCCTGCCTTGCTGCCTGATATGCTTGCAGCTTGGGTCGAAGGCTCGCGTCTGGGTACATATACATTCGATCTTTATAAGTCCGTGAAATCGGAACGGTTAGATCTCGACATCTATTTCGATTGCGAGAGCTCGGAAGAGCTCGAGGATGCGATTAGTCTCGGACAGATTCGCGCGGAAAGCACGATGTGGGCACGCGACTTGACGAACGAACCTCCCAACTATTTACGACCTCGCGACTTGGCGGAAAGAACGGTTCAGCGCTTTGCCGGCACAGCCGTTCAAGTATCGATATACGAAGGCGAGGAGCTTAGGAAGAGAGGCTTCACTGGCGTTGCGGCGGTCGGCAAAGGAAGCATTCATCCGCCGGTATTCATGGAGCTTCGGTATTGCTCCGATGCGTCGAAGCCGCTTGTTGCGCTAATTGGCAAAGGCATCACTTTTGATACGGGCGGCATCAGCTTGAAGCGCGATAACGATATTAGCGACATGCGCATGGATATGGCTGGCGCTGCTGGCGTGCTCGGAGCACTTGATGTGCTCGTACGCAGCTCCGCTGCAGCGAATGTCGTTGTGCTCGTCCCGTCAGCAGAGAATAATCCATCTGACCGCTCGATGCTTCCAGGCGAAGTGATCCGTTATGCGAATGGCGTTACGATCCAGGTTGGCAATACCGACTCGGAGGGCAGGCTTATATTGGCGGACGCTCTAGTCTATGCGCATAGTCTAGGGGCAAAGAAAGTCGTCGATATGGCGACACTCACGTATTCGGTCGTCGGCGCTCTTGGAACAAGCGTTGCGGGAATCTTCGGTCATGATTCGTTTGTGAAGGCACTTACGGCTGCAGGCGAGCCATTTGGTGAAAAAGTGTGGCAGCTGCCGCTGGTCGATGAGTATGAGCGATATCTCTCGAGCGATTATGCGGATGCATCCAACATCAGCAGCGGCAATGGCGGTGGAGCGATCATGGCGGCGCTGTTTCTGCGCAAATTCGTCCATCCGTCGCTGGAATGGGCGCATATCGATATGAACGGACCGAAGGATTGTTCTTCGGCCAAGGGTCAGCTTACCGCCGGAGCTACCGGCTGGGGTGTCCGGCTATTAGCCGAGTATTTGATGACGCACTAAGCTAATATAGAGCTTAACAAGAAGTCCCCACGGGAACAATCCCGTGGGGACTTCTTGTTAAAGCAAGCAGCTAGGCAGAGCCCGGAGCCCTCACGGCATACAGCTTGCCGTCGTCAGATACGATATAAATCGGCTGCCAATCAACAGGCCGCACCGGATCGATAACAGGCGTATGAAGGATCGTGCCGCCTGTCTTGTATTTCCAGAGCACAGTTCCATCCGTATAAAGAACATACAGGTAGTTGTCATTCGAACCAAAGTAGACCTTGCCCATCGCGTCAAGTGTCGCTGAAGTCGTAACGGTTCCGTGCGTTTGATAGGACCATTTGACCGCGCCGTTCGGATTTAGCGCATAAAAGCGGTCTGAGGCAGCTGCATAGATCGTATGATCGGCTCCAATGGCCGGCGTATTGGTGAACATCCCGTTTCCGGTAAACAACACGGCCGCCGCCCCGGTTGAAGGGTTTACTTTATAGAGATGATGATCGTTTGAAACGGCATAGAGCGTCCCGTTCGGATCGAATGCCAGGCTCGCATAGCCGCCCCCTAGAATTGTCTTCCACTTTAGATGTGGAATCGGCGTAAGCCTTGTTATGATTTTTGCCGGAAGATGTCCAATTGACGGAACGGTGATGGTAACTGTGGTTTGCGGTGACACGGCATACAGCGTACCATGATTCCCGCCGAGATAGATCGTGCCGTCCGTTCCGATTGCGCCTCCTACTGTAGAACTCGTCTGATCGAGGTCCAAATGCCCTTTGATTTTCCCCGAAGGCGTGACTGCCTGCAGCGTTGATCGCTCTCCCAGATTCGTAACGACGTAAATCGTGCCGTCTCTGCCAAGCAAAGGCGGTGTCGAGTAAGGGAGCGAGATGCTCCACTTCAGGCTGCGGGCAGGCGTATAGGCGTACAGCTTATAGTCGTCGGTCACATACACCGTACCATCATCAGGTCTAACCGTAATGGACGTAATATATGAAAAACCGCTTTGCGTCCATTTGACCGTACCATCCGGGTTATAGGCGACAAGGAAGCCTAGAACGACATGCATATAGACGGTACCGTCCGGTCCAATGGCAGGTGCTGTCTCATTCCCTTGGCCAACTTGTTTGGACCAAAGCTGCTCACCGAATGGAATGAGGCGAATCGGTTTAACAGGGATGCCAGGTTTAAGCTTAATAGGCGTGAATGCATCTGCTGTCATTGGCATCCAAATAAGCGCGCAGATGCAGAGCGACCAAACGAGCAGCCACCTTCTACGTTTCGGAATCACATAGCTCCTCCTTTCATAACTTGCCTGTGCTCCATATATATTGGAAGATGCTGCAAAATAGTGCATAAAGAAACACCTTCAAGAAGAAGTCCCCCTTGTCATAAGCGGGATGCGACTCTTGAAGGTGTTCGTGTAGTGGATAGTTGAGCCGATATCATCAGGGGGCTGTAGGCCAGGACCCGGAATGGGCACATTCGTCACGTAGCTGTCTTTCAGAATATTGAGGAAGACATCCTTGCCGTAGTCAACGCCGTAGCCGTAGATCATCGCGGATTGGCTTCCCTGTAAATCGACGTCGACCTCCTTCACTTCGCCCTTGTAGAGCGAGATCTCCTCGGAGATCTGCTGTTTGTCACCGTTATACACTTTCATCTTCATATCGACTTCAGGGACAACCACAAGGTGAAGCGTGTTATACTTCGCACCGAAATCGAAGGACAAATAATAATCTTCCGTATGAGCTACCGCGAAAGAGTACGCGCCATTGTACTGCTTGCCATCAAACACAAGCTGCGCTTTGTTGATAACATCGTAATATTTTATGGTAAAGTCTTTGACCATCTTAATATGTTTGTCATAAAAGGTGACCTGCTTATTGGAAGCTGTCGTGCCCGATTCGCCGAGGCTGACCGTCTTCGTTGCCGCATCATACTTCAGCGGTACGCCGAGCGCGTCTGCAGTCGAGCGAAGCGGAAGATAGGTGGTGCCATTGTACGTAATCGGGAGCTGCTTCTTGCCATTCGCATCGGTAGGCTGCCAGTCTTTGCCGTCTTTCTTGAAGTGAAGCGTCCCGTCGAGCACAGCCTTAATCGTCGTTGACGTCGTGGCTGCAAACGCTCCCGTAGTCATTGAGAGCAGCGCTGTGGCGGATAGCAAGGCAATCATGCTTTTTTTCTTCATTACTATAAACCTCCCAAATAAATTTTATATGTTCCCCAATAAATGCAGCAAAATTAGGCCAACAGGCTCACTTACAGATATTTCAAAAATAGCATAGCGGCTGTAAAATAAACATTATCCGAAAGTTGTAAAAAAGGAGTACCTCGAGTGGTATTCACGGAACCTGATGCTTAGATAAGAGGGGCGTGGACATGGAGAGAGGCAGCGGTAATGAGCGGGTAGCGCGGACACTCGATTTGATGGAACAGCACTACCTTGTTGGACGGGATCAAGAGATTGAGTTCTTTGTCGATCGGCTTCAAGGGGCGTCAGATCAAGGCGGTATTATCAATGTGTACGGGACCGGAGGAATTGGCAAAAGCTATCTGCTGCACGAGTTCCGGCGGTTAGCAAGTCAGCGGAACATTCAATTTCTACTGCTGGACTGCCGCGTCTTTCCCGGCAATCCGGTAGACTTCTGCCATCATGTGCTGCGTGCGATCCGTTACCCGATGCAGTCGATTCTTCAAAGCAGTGACGCCTTGCAGCTGATCGAGAGCTGCTTGCAAGCCTTGGCCGATATGGCGCTTCACGGCAAAATGGTGCTGGCACTCGATTCCTTCGAATCGTTCGGCGAGATGGAATATTGGCTGCGGGAGCAGTTTCTCGCACAGCTGCATCCTGGCATTCTCGTCATCCTTGCCGGCAGGTTCAGGCTTCAGGGGGCGTGGCTGTCATCGCCAGGCTGGCGACAGCTCATCCACCAGTTGCCGCTCGGCGACCTCAATTATGATGCCGCGCAGCTCTATCTGGAGCGCTTCGGTATCGTGAAGGCAGACAATATCAAGCAGATTTGGAGCAGAACGAAGGGACATCCGCTAACGCTTTCACTGCTCGTCTCGACGACGCTCGCAGGCGCGCTGCCAAAGGAGGCATTCGCAGACAGCGAAGTGTTTATGCAGGTCGTCAGCACATGGCTGCGTGAAGTACCTGACCCGGATATGCGGGAATTGGTAGAGGCGTCGGCGGTACTTCGCAGCTTCAATCAGGAGCTGCTTAGCCGAGTGCTGGAGAAGCCGGTGACGAACGAGCAGTTTCTGAAGCTCACCGGTTACTCCTTCGTGCAACGCGTAGAGAGGGGTTGGCTGCTGCATGATTTGCTCAGGGACGCGATCGGCGCGGATCTGCGGCTTCGCAGGCCAGAATATTACCACCGGATATGGAAGCGCTGCGTCCTCTTCTATTGCGACAAGATGAAGCAATCCGCCAAGCAGAAGACAGCGGCATGGGAGAACGGCGAGATTTTATTCTACATCGGCAACCAGTTTCTTCAATTCTTGCTCTATCAGCAGTCGATCTCCTTCAGCGCAGAGCCGCTTCATCCGTCGAATTGGGCGGAGGCTGAGCGGTATATTGAACACAGAAGGCAGACGGCACGCGATGCATTTCTCCACTTTATCAACCGGGAAACCGGTCTGCAGGAAGAATACATACTGACGGCGAATGAGAGTCTCGGGATTCTGAATCAAATCCGCATGAAAGAGCTATATGAGCTTGATCCGACCTGTGTGAAGCTCATTCGCAACGCCGAAGGCACCATCTATGGCTTGATGGAGATTATACCGATCAACACGAAGACGATGAATTACTTACAGTCGAGTCCAATCTCGGCAGCATATTTCAATCATCTTTCTCATTCTGAACGAAGCGAGCTCATGGTACCTGGACATACGAAAGCCGGCTATTTTGTGAAAATCCTTGATGTGTACGATTTCTCCGATATTTCCATGATGCAGGCGTCCTTATTTACGTTTATCTCCCATATTCTAACTGCCGGATTCGTGGTCGCAGCGCCAACGGAGAACCCAATCTCCTATGCGATCTGCACGAGCCTCGGACTTGAGGTTGTGGAAGGAGTCACGCATTCTGATTACGACGGGGTGACGATGAACCGCTATTATTTCATGGATACGAGAGGCAGCAAGCTTCACAGCTATATGAGCAAAATGATTGCTTCCTTCGATCTGCCCGAAGAGGACGCGGTGCAGAGCAGACGTGCGGAGGAGCAGAAGCAAGAAGCCGCGGAAGTGTCTGGGGCGCCGGAGGTGCTGCTCTCGTTCCGTGAGCAAGAGGTAGCCCGGCTTCTCGTCGCGGGACGCTCAAACAAAGAAATCGCAAGCGAGCTTTGCCTCAGCGAAGCGACGGTGAAGAAGCATATTTCGAATATTTTCAAGAAGGCGGGCGTAAAGAATCGCGTGCAGCTGCTGAACAAGCTCCCGGCAGTTTCCCGCAAAGCATAGCAACCGAACCTAGTCATATATTTTATAAAATAAGCCCCAATCCGTTGGAGGAATATCGAGTTCGGCAATGAATGTATACAATATACATACTTTTTGTATTTTCGACATCAAAACGATCGAATGAGGGGCGAATGATGGTGGTTTGGAGAATTGGGCTTGTTGGGACAGGGTTCTGGTCGGAGAAGCATCTACAGGCTTGGAGCCGCATTCCGAATGTACAAATTACCGCGCTATGTAATCGGAGCCGGGACAAAATGATCGAAAAAGCGCGCCGTTACGGGGTTCCTGCAGAACAGCTCTACGGATCGCTTGAGGAGATGCTGGAGAAGGCGGATATCGATATTGTTGATATCGTAACCGGTCCGGAGACACATCCGGCCTTCGTCGAGATGGCAGCAAAGGCAGGGAAACATGTGCTGTGTCAGAAGCCCTTCGCCGAGTCCTATGAGGAAGCTGAGCGAATGGTGAAGGCAGCCTCTGATGCAGGAGTGCGGTTGATGGTGACGGAGAATTGGCGCTGGCTATCGATCTTTCAGAAGATGAAGCAGGTGCTCGATGAGGGCGAGCTTGGCCGCGTGCTGGCTGCGCGGTATATGCACTCGGATTATTTTACGATGCGGATGTCGCAGGACATGAAGCTGCCGCAGCCGTTCTTCAGGAAGATGCCGCGCCTTCTCTTCTACGAGATGGGGGTTCACTGGTTCGATACATGGCGATTTCTGCTTGGCGAGCCGAAGCGGCTCTATGCGGAATTCCAGTACAGCAGCCCACATGTGATTGGGGAGGATTCGGGTCTCGTAACGCTCGGACACGACGGTTTCTATGGCATGCTGGATATGAGCTGGGCGACGCGCCGAGAGCTGCATGGAGCGCTTGAACCGGACATCGTGCTGGCGCATCATATCGAGCAGTTCGTCATTGACGGCGACAAAGCAACACTGAAGCTATATGGCGATGGCAGCATTGCAATCATCGACAATAACGGTGGCAAGCGTGTGCTGACTGGACCGACCGAGCTTGATCACGATGAGAGCCACTATCGGCTGTCATCACATTTTGTCCATTGCTTGGAGTCGGGCGAGCCGTTCCAAACGAGCGGTGAAGACAATTTGCGGACGCTGAGATTAACCTTCTCCACATACGAAAGCGCGCGCACGCATCAAGCGATAAGCTTTGAATACTAGCATACGGAAGATAGAGGAACGATTGAACTGGAAAGCGATCAGGTGCGAAGAGGGAGCAATGAGGTCGATGAAAAAGCGAGTGGCGGACGCGTTAAAGCGTCTGGTGATGTCAGGATGGTAAGCCGCAGCGAGCGCGATGTAAGGCAGCTGCGTTACGGCTCACCTGCGCCATTGCCTGAGCGGCGCAGGCTGCAGGCTGGACCGCTTACCGCCATATTGGAGGAAGGCGGGCTGCGGTATATCCGATACCGGGGACAGGAAGTTGTCCGCGGCATCTATGCGGCTGTTCGTGACCAGAACTGGGGCACGATTAAGCCGGTGTTTCGCGAGCAGCAAGTGACGCGGCGCGCCGATTCGTTCGAGGTCGCATTTGTCGCGGAGCATCGCCAGGGCGAGGTGGATTTTGAATGGAAGGGTTTGATTGTGGGCGAAGCGGACGGCACAATTACGTTCTCGTTCGACGGGATTGCAGGGAGCAGCTTCCTTTGCAATCGCATCGGCTTCTGCGTCCTGCATCCGTCTTCTCTGGCGGGATGCCCTGTCCAGGTAGAGACTGCCGATGGCGGAAAGCTCGCGGGGGTGTTCCCGGAACGGATCTCGCCGCATCAGCCTTTCTCCGATATGACAGCCATTCGTCATCTTGTTACGGAGAGCGTGTCAGCAGAGCTGCGCTTTGCAGGTGACCTGTTCGAGATGGAGGATCAGCGCAACTGGACGGATGCCTCCTTCAAAACCTACTGTACGCCGCTGCGCCTGCCTTATCCGGTTGAAATCTTGCAAGGGCAGCGTGTGCAGCAGCAAGTAACGCTTCGGCTGATTGGCGCGGAAACGTATGTTGGTGGTGTGGCGGGAGGGCTTGCTTTAGCGGACGATATTGCTGAAGCGGTTACAGTCGAGCTTGCAGAAGCAGTTATTGGACGAATGCCAGAGGTTGGCTTGTCCGTAACGCCTGGTCATATGCATAATGAGCGGGAAATCGAAGTGCTTCAGCGGTTGAAGCTTTCGTTTGTGAGATCGTTATTGAAGCTGTCTGGGCCAGATTGGGAGTCGACGCTCGCTTGTGCATCGGATGCTGCGACTAGGCTTGGCATGAGTTTGGAGCTGGAAGCGGTCGTTAGCAGCGGTGATGCTATGTTGCAGCAGGGACAGCTGCGGGCGTTGGTTATGGCGATTGCTGTTGCAGGCGATGGCTCGCTAGTGGACACGATATTTATTTACGAAGAGGACAGCGTTGTAAGCTCGGGAGAGCTGCTGGTCGAGCTTCGCAGGCTGCAAGGCGAGGCGGGACTGCAGTTCAAGGTCGGAGGCGGAACGCGGGCTTATTTCGCGGAGCTAAATCGAGTTGAACGTCCGCTCGCGCCGCAGCTTGAAGCGGTGATGTATACGATCAATCCTCAGGTGCATGCCTTCGATACGGCATCCATAGCGGAGACCGTCTCCGCGCATGGAGATACGGTGCGCAGCGCTCGAGAGCTTGCGCCGGGGCTTGCGCTCAGCGTCGGACCGATCACGTTCAAGCCGCGCATGAATCCGGTTGCAGTTAGCGAAGAGGGCAGGCTCAGAGCGGAGGAGCGCGCCAATCATATTGATGCGCGCCAGTGGTCCTTGTTCGGGGCAGGCTGGACACTCGGCAGCTTGCGTCATTTGGCGGAAGCAGGCGTGGATCGTGCGTGCTATTACGAGACAGTCGGTCCGCTTGGGGTGATGGGGGAAGGTGCGGATTCGGTGTATCCGCTATTCCATGCCTTCGCTGCGGCTGGCGAGCTTCAAGGCGCGGAGCTGTTGGATTGCCGCGTATCCGATCCATTAATCTGCGAAGCAGCGGCGGTGCGTGGACGTGATGGGCGGCTCGCGCTGCTGCTTGCTAACTATACGAATGAAGCGGTCACGCTGCAAGTGAAGCTTAGCGGCGGGTTGTTGCCGTCGCGGCTGCGCGTTCTTGACGAGCGCAGCTTCGCAGCAGCTGATGCCTCGTCGCTGCGGCTGGAGGAGCGCCCGCTGCCATCGCAGCCGGTGGCTGCGGACACGCTTGAGCTGATGCTGAAGCCGTTCGCTTTCGCCATCGTAGATTGATGTGGAGGCTGAGAGTCGTAGAATCCGTCTCTCAGCTCGCGTACCATCCAACCGATCCATAAAGGAGAAATGCATGCATGTTAAGAAACATGCTGAAGTATGGGATCTGCGGCGTTCTAGCTGCAGCTCTAATCGCAAGCTGTTTCGTAACAGACGCGAAGAAGTCGGAGGCAGCCCCAGTTCTGGAGACGATCACGTACGGCGCGCAATCTTCCTTCGGTTCCGTTCAAGGCGTAAACAACTGGTTCAACATGAAAAAGTCAGGTACGACGTATTCGTATCTTAGCCAATATGACGCGACAGCCCCGGCCAAATGGAAGGAAGCTTCCGGTTATCCCTACGTCCGTGATTCGTTCTTCCATCCGGAAACGACTCTCGATGCGGTGAAGAAGTGGGTCGCTCCGCAAGCCGGAAACATCGAGATTACAGGAACGATTACGAAAGTTAATGCGAGCAGCAATGGCGTCATTGCGCGCATTTACAAAAACACGGCGCAGCTGTGGAGTGCCACAGTCACATCGTCGGCGGATGTGACGCCAAGCGGCGTCTCCGATATTCATGTGGAAGCGGGGGACGCGATTTATTTTACGATTGGCGCGAACGGCAATATGAGTTTTGACGAGACGAATTGGTCGCCGGTCATTAAGATGACGACGGCTGTCAAACTTGAAGCGGAAGGGTACGACGCGATGTCAGGCGTGACGGCTTCGATGACTACAGATACAGGCGGCGGCTCGCAGGTGGGCAGCTTTGATGCGGATGATTACCTCATTTTTAAAGACGTGAATCTAAGCGGCGGCTACAAAACACTGGAGGCACGTGTCGCTGCCATTGCAACTGGCAACAAGTTTGAGGTGCGGCTGGACAGCTTGACCGGTCCCGTTATCAGTACGTTCACAGTAGCAAATACGGACAGTTGGTCGACGTTCGAGACGCAAGTTTGGCCGATTGTTGGGTCGGCTACAGGCGTGCACAACTTGTACTTCAAAGGCGTCATCGGTTCAGGAATTGCCAACTTCAACTGGTTCCGATTGACGAATAACAATACAAGGGGAGCGACGGTTCCTTTTACCACGTATGAGGCGGAGGGCAGTACGCTGGGCGGCGGTGCGACTTTGAACAACGATACGGCCGTGAAGAAAGAAGCCTCATCTGGCAAAAGCTACGTCCACCTCGATGCGACCGGCGAATCCGTTATGTGGACGAATGTCCGTGATGCGAACCGGCTCGTGCTGCGTTACAGCATCCCACAGAATACGAGCGGCTCCATTGCTCTCTATGTCAACGGTGTGAAGCGTCAAGATCTAGCGCTGACTTCGACGTTTAACTATGATACTGCGCCGGGATCGACGTATGTGCGCAGCTTTGATGATAAGGATTTTGTGGTGGAGCTGAATGCGGGTGATACGGTCAAAATCCAGAAGGATTCCGGGAACAGCTTGGCATGGTACGGTATTGATCTAATCGATTTGGAGACGGCGGGAGCGCCGCTTGCGATGCCAGCGAACTTCATCTCGGTCAAGTCGGCTCCGTACAATGCAGTCGGCGATGGAGTAGCCGATGATACGACAGCGATTCAGGATGCCGTTAATGCCGCAGCAACTGCAGGCAAAGCCGTTTGGTTTCCACCGGGCACGTATAACCAGAGTGACAAACTTCAAGTACCATCAGGGATGACGATCAAAGGCGCGGGTATTTGGTATTCGCATCTGCATAGCACGATTACGAATAGTGATTGGGGAGGCGATGTCGGTTTCCAGATTAACGACAATACGACAATCTCCGATCTTCGCATCAGCGGCGTCGATACACAGCGTGACTCGCGCTATGGGATCATCATTACAACAACGGCAGGCGCAGGCTCGAACAATGTGCTGCAAAATCTATGGGGCGAGCATGTCGGCTGCTTCGAGGGCTGGAATGACTGGTCGAATTCGGTCATTCAGAACAACCGGATTATGAATACGTATTTTGACGCGATCCACTGGGGAGATGGCGGCGACGCGAACAACCTGGCGCAGAACAACTTCATGCGCGGCTTAGGTGATGACGGCGTTGCGCAAGTAAACCTGATGAACTTTGAGACCGTCGCCCACAATAATACCGCGCAGTTTAATACCATTATTGCGAGCTATTGGGGTAGAGGAATGTCTGACGTTGGTGGCAGCAGCTTGATCTATCGCGACAATGTGATCGACAGCACCTACAATGCTGGCATGATCGTGACGACGGAGCCGGTTGAACCGACAAAGCCTTCGTATACCATCAATGGACTCAAGTTCCAGCGCAACACGATCAATAACGCCGGGCATACGGGGCACAATCATGCGAGCCTTCATTTCTGGCTGGATGTGAATCCGATGCAAAATGTGAGGATTGAGTTAAATACGATCACAAACGGTGAGACCGAGGGGATCCATATCGATAACACTGCCTACGGTGACAGCGGCGGCCGCACACAGTTCAGTTTCAACATCGCCAGCGGCAACACTTTGGCAAGCTATACGAATGCGAGCAGCTTGGTCGTGCCGACGTTGAACGGTAATAGCGGGTTTTAGGGTGTTGGAGTGGTGAGGTGTTGGGCGTGGCATGAAAGTGGCCGCGCCTTTTTCTGTATAGATATCATAGATTTTCCATTCGTAGAGTAGGTTTAGTATAGTAGAGTTGAACAGACAAGGAGGGGGACTATTGACAACTATTCGACTCGCAACAGTAAATGATATTAGCGAGCTTGCCCAAATACGTTATACGTTCACGGTGGAGGATTATCCAGAGCTGCGGCAGGGAGCTGAAGGAGAAGAACAGTTCTACAGAACGTGCTCGGCGTTTCTCGAACAGGCGATCACGGGCGGAGACTGGTTCATCTGGGTCGCTGAAGAGGACGAGCGTATCGTCGCACATATGTACTTGCAACTCATTCATAAGGTGCCTAGACCAGGTAGAGTCCGGGACCCGTACTTCGGCTATGTCACAAATGTATACACAAGACCCGATTATCGAGGCCGCGGGATCGGAACTCAAATTCATCAGTCGATGGAGCTGTGGGCGAAGGAGCAAGCGGTCGAGTTTCTCATTCTATGGCCAAGCAGCACCAGCGTCCAATTCTATGAACGAAGCGGATTTCGCCCGAGTGAGGAAGCGCTGGAGAAACACTGGTAGCCCCATTTTGAACGCTATGGAGTTGAAGCGCCGTTGACGAACAATCTCATTATCGTATTCATTATGACAATGATTATCCATACAACAGAAACACTGTCCTATGCGGTACGGCTCGCCGGCGTCCGGCTGAACAAAATCGCTGTCGCGCTGTCGCTGACCGGGATCATCGTCCTTGTCTCACGTACGGCAAACCTTATCCAAGCACCGCTGACCGCCAAGTTCGTCGATTACGCGAAGCATCATGCGACGTTCCAGTTGCTTACGTATTTGCGATTTATTTTGCTCGCCTCGTCGATTGGGACACTGTTTGCGATCATTCTTTTTCCCACTTTCGTGAACCTGTTCGGCAGATTGATTGCCAAGCTTGAGATCGCGGGCTCACTCCCGAAGCTTATCACGAGCGTCACGATCGGCCAGTTGAAGAATACGAAATATTACCTCAAAGCACCCAAGCTTAACCTCAAACGTTTCCGCTACCTCGGCATTCCGAAAAAGTTTATTTTGCTCAGTATGATCGTGACTTCCTTCTATACCGTCGGCGTCCTGGCTTCCCTGTATGCCGCGCATATATACCCACAATTCAGCACCACCGCCTCACAGGCATCCGGCCTCATCAATGGCATCGCGACCATCCTGCTCACCATCTTCATTGACCCGCAGCTCGGGCTTATTACAGACAAAGCGCTCAGCGACGAAACCCATCGTGACCGGCTGGGCAAAATCTACGTCGTGCTCATGACCGCCCGCTTCTTCGGAACGATGCTTGCGCAGTTCGTGCTAATCCCTGCGGCTTATTTTATCGGTTATATTGTGAAAATGATCTAAACAAGCAAAAAGCCTGCTAGGCGCACTTCACAAGGTGCCGGCAGGCTTTCTCATTATCCAGGAAGCTGTGCGAGCAGGGAATCGAGCAGCGCCCCATAAGTCGCATTCACCATATTCGCTTCTTGCATGACCGTGTTGAAGTTACGGACGGTTCCCATTTGCTGATGGCGGCGATAGACTGTCAGTACCTCGTTCAAGTAGTGAAAATCAACCCTCGACAACAGCACGCGAATCCATAAATCATAGTCATGCGTGTACGGGAGCGACTCATTGAAGCCGCCGATGTCTTGAAACAGCTCCTTCGTCATCATGATGGTACAGCCGTTGACCGGACAACCGTGGCGAATGCCGTTAATGAATGCTTTTGCCGATGGGAATTTAATTGCTGCTGCATACTGCGTAATGGTGCCATGCTCGTTCATGACGTGATAGTCGGTATGGCAGATGCGTGCTCCAGTCCGTTCCATATACGCCACTTGCCGCTCGACTTTGTCAGGAAGAAACCGATCATCAGAGCTCAGCCAAGCGACGTATTTGCCAGTAGCCATCGCGATGCCGTAATTGAGTGCGCTGCCGGTCCCCCCGTTCGCTTTGCCAAGATAAATGATCCGGGATCGATAAGGTGCAATCACATCCTGATGTTTCGTCGAGCCATCGTCGATGACGAGAATCTCAATGTTCGGATACGTCTGATAGAGTGCGCTGACGATCGCTTGATCGACATAGGGATCGTTGTAGAACGGGATGATGATAGACACTTTTGGCAGCATGATCGTTCACCTCGCGATAGTTCATTCTATCTTCACTATATGGGGACAGGGCGGATGCAGACACAGCAGGTGTTCTTAGTTAAAAGACTATTTTTGGCAGCAGCTGCTAGACGTAGGGACGGAGTCTGAGGGCGACGAGGATATTGACGATATCCGCGGCATAGCGGCTTGGCGAGAAATGCGTTCGAATGTGCTGGTCAGCTGCATCGCGAATGGCGCTGCGCAGCGGCAAATTATCCATAAGCTCGCTTGCGGCCTGCACCGCTTCAGGAACCGTGCTGGAGTAGAAAAATTTGCCTGTTCGATTATGGTCAATGAAGCAGCGGACGCCGTCGGAGTCAGTGGACAGCACTGGGCAGCGGCAGCTCATTGCCTCTGCAACCGCATAGCCGAAGCCCTCGGTTATGGAGGTAGACATGAGGAGGCCGCCGGAATCGCCGATGGCGGTTAAGTAGAGCGGCATATGGCTGTGCGGGAGGTTGGAGCGGACCGTCAGCCGTTGTGTCAGGTTCAGCTCGTGAATGCGGGCATGGAATCGCTCCCGTTCGCCGGGCTCTGAGATAGTGGCGTCCTCGAACATCCAGATTTGCAGCTCCGGCCTTACGGATGCAAGCACGCTGCAAATATCGAGGAAGAGGGGCCAGTTCTTGTTGCGCTCCAGCCGTCCGATCCAGCCGATGATCGGTGCGCCTGACGGATTAAGTGCAGCAGCTGCGGGACCTAGATGGATGAACTGGTTCGTGTCGATCATATTTTGGACGTAGAAACGGGGCAGGTCGCCGAGGTAGGTTTGGAACAGCTCCATGAGGTGCGAGGTCGGCGTACTAATGGCTGCATTTGCAAAAGCACGGATAAACGTTGAGCCGAATGCGAGCGTGCCAGTTGCTTGCTCTTTCGTTCCGAGCCCTTGCGCCTCGTAGATTAGCGCGCCGGTGTAGCCAAGTCCGCGCAGCCGCTGGAGCATCAGGTGATCGCAGGTGACGATGATGGCGTCGTAACGGCCTGCTTGGAGGACAGTCTGGATTTCGTGATCGTTATTCGTCACAAAATGGGGGATGTCCGCCATGTTCTGCCTCCCCGCGCCATTCCACAGGTACAGCGCATGCACCTCAATGCCTACCGCGCGAAGGGCATGGAAGCGCAGCCGGTTCAACGTCTCAATCCCGCCGCTCGGAATAAAATAGGTAACTAGCAGCTTCATCGCAATCTTCCTCTCTCACACGCTTACATAGACACTCATTGCTAGTGTATGTCGGTGGAATGGGAGAAGCTTGGGTTACTGCTCCCAGCAGACCAGCTACATTGGCGGAAATGGCGGCGGAAACGTGGAAGAGGTCCAGCAGACCAGCTACATGGGAGGAAATGGCGGCGGAAACGTGGAAGAGGTCCAGCAGACCAGCTACATAGGCGGAAATGGCGGCGGAAACGTGGAAGAGGTCCAGCAGACCAGCTACATGGGCTGATGTTAAGGTAGACTTGGCGCGCGAGCCATACTCCGGTTCCCAAAGAGAATCCCCCAGGGATCTACATCTCCTAATCCTATCCAACCAAACACAAAAACCTCCGCCGCCAAAGGCAGCAGAGGTTCATCAATCAAACCAACTATTTCGTCTTCACGTTATTCACATACTTCTGGATAAACGTGAACGCATTGTCATGATGCTCGCCGTTGATGCGGATTGCGGCGATGTATTCCTTGCCGATGACCGGCAAGTCTTTGAGCAGCGAGCTGCCGCCGATGTCCACGCCGTAGACATGCAGTGTCGGATCGTCCTGAGTGACAGTCTTGAACGCCGACTCAGGCTTGTAGGAGAAGCTCATTTTGCTGGCAGCATCGCCGTCCAGCGGGAGCAGCGATCCGTCTTGTGCCAGCTTAATGAAATTCGGCTTATCCAAAATGTACACATCGGCTTTGTTCATCATTAGGTCGATGATGCTCTTCTGCATCAAAGCGGAGTCCTGCTGACTCGTCATCTCTTGAGGGACAAAAGTGAAGTAAGTAACGACGCGCTTCCACTGCGGGAATTGCGAAGTAAACTTCGTCTCAAACGGCTTCATATCGGAATTCTGGAACGTGCCGTCCACGTTGAAATACTCACCGAAGAAGGAGACGCTCACATTAACCGGAGGCAGCTTCGCAAGCTCCGCTTTCTCCTTGCGGTGAACATCATAAGCGTGAATCCCATAGATCAGAATGGCAATTACAGCAATTACACCGAGAACGTGGAACTTATAATAGCTGACGAAATGGTCGATTTTCTGAAACGTGGGTCCCATCGATTTATATTTTCCATAAGACGCCTCATTGTACTTCTCCATGGTCTTCTCGTCTTCATGGCCGACGATAAGCCGGTACGCACGGTTGATCTCCTCCAGGCTAGGGAAATCATCTTGCTCATCTCCTTCGCGCTGCTTGTTGGAGCGATCACGCCGGAGCAATATGAAATACCGTTTCTCCACTTCTTCCCTCGATGCACCTTCAGTCAGGCCGAGCAATTCATAGGCTTGTTTGAGATCATTCATGGCGGGGCTACCTTCTCTTTCTATTAAACTTGTAAACGCATTAGTACTAGTATACTTCCTTTGCCCCCAATCGACAAAATAAAACAAAACAGCCCCTCATTGCTCAAGTCAAAAGGGACTGTTTCATACGCGTCTTCATAGCGTCCAACGCAGCAGCAGCGCCGACTCGGTCAATCCGCCGCCGAAGCCGTAGAGCAGAACGGTATCGCCGTTAGCAATCCGTCCATCCTTAATCGCTAGATCAAGCGCGAGCGGAATGGAGGCCGCAGACGTATTGCCATACTGCGCCATACTCGTTAACGTACGCTCCAACGGAATGCCAGTGCGCTCGCAGATCGATTCCACGATCCGCATGTTCGCGCTATGAGGCACGAACCAGTCGACTTCGTCGACACTGTAGCCGCTGTTCTCGAGCAGCATCTTAATGCCCTTCGGTACCGTAGTTACCGCCCATTTGTACACTTCGCGGCCATTTTGCACGATGAGCCCGTTCGCTTGAATCGGCTGCCCGTTAATCGTAGTTGCGAGGCTGGAACGGTACAGATGACGGCCGTCTTCACCGTTCGTTGCCGAGTAGGAAGCGAGAAAGGCGCCTTCGTCATCGCGCTCAAGCAGCGCTGCACCCGCACCGTCACCGAAGAGGATGCAGGTGGTGCGGTCTGTATAGTCGGTCGCTTTGGACAGTGTCTCTGCGCCGATTACTAATATTTTATGATAAACGCCGGAGAGTAGGAGGCCATTCGCCATCTGAAGTGCAGCAACGAAGCCCGCACACGCAGCTTGAATGTCGACAGCTCCGCATGATGCGATACCGAACTCGGCTTGCACGCGAGCAGACATGCTCGGGAAGAACGTATCCGGCGTCGTCGTTGCCACGATGATATAGTCGACGTCCTCAAGCACGACGCCATAGCGCAGCTGCAAATCGCGGACGGCACCGAAGCACATATCGCTGCAGAACTGGTCGTCTGCGGCAATTCGGCGCTCCTTTATCCCCGTACGTTGAAAGATCCATTCATCATTCGTATCCACCATCTGTTCCAAATCATGATTCGTCAGCACGCGTTCAGGCACATAGGCACCAAAGGCTGTAATTGCAGTAAGAGATCGTAGTGATGAGTGAGGCATCGTTCGTCAACTCCTTTAAAGAGTAGTCATTCATAGTGGTGCCTGTTTTGTCAGTATTAGCTGTAAGGCTGCAAAAAAAACGGCATTGGCTGATTTAGATAGCTGCATTGGCGATACCAATTTAATATCAGGTACTAGTACTTGGTACTAATTATAGATTACACTACTTTAATGCTGATGTCTATATCCTATCTATAGAATCATTTTATGCCTCAATTACAACAGAATTTTACCGATAAATGGTGTTGTAGGAGTTTAGGAAGGAAGAATTGATAACACGATTAACTCATACCGTATTGTTTCTCATATTGTTAAGGCGAATGAGAATGATGAAACGGATGTAATTGGCGTGTTTTTTCTTAGAGATGAACAGGATTATGCGAAGTTAATGACTTATGTTGAGTATATAAACCAAGGACAGAGAGATTCCAATCGAAATAATAACGTGGATGTTAAGTCTAATTTGGGCAATTGGAAAACGAGTAAGGGTCATGGATGGCTATCAAGGAAAAGGTAAACAGCCGAAACAGCATATTGACTTGGAGTTAACTCCAGACTGTACACTCTTGTTATACCTTTGGAGAAAGTAGGGACAAATCGAATGGAATATGTAAAACTCGGTCATACTGGCTTGGACGTTTCCCGTCTATGCCTTGGCTGTATGAGCTTTGGCGTAGCAGAACAATGGACGCATCCGTGGGTGCTTAATGAGGAGAACAGCCGTCCGGTCATTAAAAGGGCACTCGACCTTGGCATTAATTTTTTTGACACGGCGAATGTGTATGGCGGCGGCTCAAGTGAGGAAATTGTAGGACGAGCGCTGAAGGACTACGCCAATCGGGATGAGATTGTCATCGCTACGAAGGTGTTCTTCCGCATGAATGAAGGTCCCAATGGTGCAGGTCTTTCGCGTAAAGCGATTATGAGTCAAATCGATTCAAGTTTGAAGCGGCTCGGGACAGATTATGTGGATTTGTACCAAATTCACCGCTGGGATTACAATACGCCCATCGAAGAAACGATGGAAGCTTTACATGACGTCGTGAAGGCGGGAAAAGCTAGATATATTGGGGCATCCGCTATGTATGCATGGCAGTTTCAGAAGGCGCTGCATGTCGCACAGCAGCATGGTTGGACGCGGTTTGTAGCGATGCAGAATCATATGAACCTCATCTACCGTGAAGAGGAGCGGGAAATGATGCCTCTGTGTAAGGCAGAGAAGATTGGCGTGATCCCATACAGCCCGCTTGCTTCTGGCCGATTGGTTCGCGATGCGTCTGTAACAACATACCGTTCAGAGACCGATCAAGCGCAGAAAATGAAATATGACGCAACTGCAGCGACGGATCGTTTTATCGCCGACCGGGTTGCTGCAATCGCTGAGAAACGCGGCGTTCCTCGTGTACAGATCGCGCTTGCCTGGCTGCTGCAGAAGGAACCTGTGACAGCTCCCATTATCGGTGTGACTAGCATCGCCCAGCTTGAGGAATCGATTGGCTCGCTTACCTTAAAGTTAACACCAGATGAAATTGCATCCCTTGAAGAGCTTTATGTTCCTCATCGAGTCGTAGGTGCGCTGTAAGGACAGCCATCAGGCAAAAAGGCGCAACTTAACCTAAAAACTTGTCAGCATAGCGTGTCTCCGTCCGGTTAACGCTATAACTGGGCCGCCTAAAGTCGGTTCCTTATGAAACGGAGGATGAGACATATGCAGCGGAAATTTGCAATGCTCGCAGCCGGCGCCATGTTGACGACGATGTTGACAGGGTGTATGGAGAAGCAGGGTGACTTAGGTAACCGTAATATCCGGGGCAATAGTGTAGCTTATGATATGAATGGCAACCGAATCATTCATTCAAGATTTGCGAATGACCAGATGAATGAGATGAACCGGGTAGACGGCCATCGTCTGAACAGCAACAACATTGTTGGACTGCACAAGAATTACCGTCTTGAGATGAGCGATTCCATTGCCAAACGGCTCGAAGCGATGCCTGAGGTGAACAAAGCGTATGTCATGCTGACCGATGACAATGCCTATGTTGCGGTTTCGTTCAAAGATCATAACGTTTCGGCTAAGGGGACAAGGGCGATGAACTACGTGCCAACGCCAACACCGCTTAGCCGTACGCAACAAGCTTACCAGCGCCCTTACATGAAGATTATGTCGTCCGGTACGAGCATGAGTATGAGCAGCAAAGGCAAAACGCGCGCAAGCTCAATCTCGTCTCCGAATATGACGACCAAAAACTTCAGTATGCGCAGCGTGCCGCTCTCGACGCCAACACGGACAATGCCTCCAACGATTAATCGTCCATATTCAAGCCCAAATTCGGCGCCGCTCATGAGGAGTAATAACAATGCGTCTACTGTAACAAGTGACGTTAAAGACCGGATCGCAAGTGAAGTGAGATCGATGGCTCCGCAAATTAAAGAAGTTTACGTGTCTGCTAATCCAGACTTCGTCGACCGCATGACTTCGTATATGAATGACGTGAAGCTTGGTCATCCAATCCAAGGCTTCATAGCGGAATTCAACGCGATGGTCGACCGTATCTTCCCAGCACGTAAATAGCTATAATTACCGCGTTCTTCCTTACTATTCGCAAATAGAAAACAACTGATTCGCGAGATCGCGAATCAGTTGTTTTCGTTTATTCGCCCGATTCGATCCGTTACAATCGACGAGCAGAATTGGCTAAAGCTAGTGCCTAGCTTCTTTTTGAACATACGGCCAAACGTATGCACATCCGAGTAGCCGACCGCATTCGCGATTTCGCTGAAGGACATGTTCGTCTGAATCGCAAGCTCCTTGGCTCGTTCAATGCGCACTCGAGTTAAATAATCGAATGGTGTGATTCCGAAGGCGTTGCGAAACTTAACGATAATATAATTGCGGCTAAGGCCAGACAACTGTTCCAGCTCATGATGCTGAATGTCCTGATTGTAGTTGTTCGCGATAAAGTTTCGGATGAGGACCATTTTCGTTTTAATTTTATGCTGAGGCTCTGTTCTAGTCTCCTGATCTTGCTTCCAGCCGGACAATTCGCCCAGAATGCGCATCAGTAGGCCTTGGCACTGAGTATGATGGGCAAGTCCAGGCTGCTGATAATGCGTAATGAGCTGCGTAAGCATCGTCTCGATCGTATGACCGGCAAAATTACCGAGATAGCGCTTTGTTCCGAGCAGCTGCTCAACAGGGTAGGGGATCTCGCCAAAATCGAACAAAATCGAAATACATATGTATTTTTCATTCGGAATCGTATGGACTTCATGGACTTGCTGCGGAGAGTGATAGATGAGATCGCCGCGCCTTGTAATAAAGGTCTGGCCTTCAATGGTATACGAAGCGGCTCCTTCGACGACGTATTGCAGCTGATAGCTGCTCAACATTCGGCTCTGAATATCCCATTGCTTGGGTGCATGGAACAGATGGGCTAACGTAATATAGGGCGGGTGAAAATAAAGTCCTGCCGCATGCTCGGGCAACGGATGATGGTGCAGAGGAACCTTGGTCAAGTGTAATCACCTCTTCATCTCTTACGATGGCAGATTCGTGTGATTTGGGCAACCTCTTTGTTACTTTTAACTACTTACTTGGGCGATGCGTTCCCTTATACTACAAGTGTGAAGCAGTTATTACACGGTTGGGAGCGATAGATGATGGGCGCGATTGATATCAAACTACCTCATGTTGATGCAGCTGTTCAAGATGTAATTACCGAAGGCCAAGCGCAATTTTTCCTTGATAATGGTTTTCTTGTTATACGAAATGTCCTTCGCGGCGAAGAGTTGAGCCTCGTGCAAGCTGAGATGCAGCAGCTCGTTGACCAAGGGACAGCGGAGGAAGTGGATCATCCCGATTTCATGTATGGTGTTGGTGTGAAATCAGGCCAGCCCATTCTGCGCCGCATTGAGTATGTTATTGAGAAGAGCGACCCGATGAAGGTGTTGCTCGCGCATCCTTTTATATTAAGGACGGTCGAGAAGCTGCAGGGCGTGAACTTCATCCCGACTTGGGACTCGATGGTGCTGAAAGCTCCGAATGAAGGCGTAATCGTGCCATGGCACCGCGACGCTGCCGTTCCGGATGGCTGTATTGATCCGAGGCCGATCTTCAACGTCGATTTCTATCTGGATGAAGCCGATCTGCAGACCTGCCTCTGGGTTATTCCGGGCACGAACCGCTGGACTGCAGAAGATGCGGATAAACGCATTAAGCAGCCAGGTTTTACAACAGATGATGCGATTCCGGTGCCTATGCAGCCGGGCGATGTGATCCTGCACAATATCGAAGTGCTGCACGGCTCCCCAGCCGGCGACGGCAACCCGCTGCGCCGTACCGTCTATTATGAGTTCCGCCCTGGTGAGATCGAAGCCGAATTCGGCCCGCACACGCTAGAGTATCTCGCACTCAAGCAGCATTTGCTGTACGACTGCATCGAACGCCGTAAGCAGGCTTCGTATACACAAGGCGAAACGTCTTTTGTCTATAAGCCGCAAGGTGGCTTCGCGATTAATGAGCCGAAGCAGCCGGAGCAGTACCGGTATGCGCATAATAATTACTGGCGCAGATAGAGTGAGAATCACAAACAGCCATCCCGAGTCTGGGATGGCTGTTTGTTTTTTGCATGTATAGGCTGACTTTACAGGGACAATTGCAATACGACAAATACCCGCCCATTTTTCGAGACATACCGCACCACTACAGGCGCCTGATCATAATATACTTTGACTGTATCCCTTAACCTTGTAAAACATAAAAACCCGAGCAAGGAGGGGTGACAAAATTAATGGGTAACGACCAGAAGAGCAAGTTTCTGTTAACACATCGTGAACGCGAGGTTTTCGAGCTGCTAGTACAGGATAAAACAACGAGAGATATTGCACAGCAGTTGTTTATCAGCGAGAAAACTGTTCGAAACCACATTTCCAACGTCATGCAAAAGTTGAACGTTAAAGGTCGTTCACAAGCGGTTGTCGAGCTAATAAAGCTTGGGGAGTTAAAGATTTGACGCAGTCCACCGCATACCTTGCTCAGCCTTCTAGCATCGACTCCGGTTCTCCGGGGACGAAGCAAGAAGGCTTTTTGACTCACTGGAATTATATTTCATTAGCTCTGTTTAGTAGCCCAGCTTCAGAAAATTTCACTTGATTTAATCAATGGGAGTGTGGCTGCACGTGGAACGTGAACTTGCACTAGAAATTGTCCGCGTCACTGAACTGGCGGCGCTGGCCGCCGCACCGTGGATGGGGCGGGGCGACAAGCACCATGCTGATGAAGCGGCGACGAATGCGATGCGTGGCATGCTCGATTCCGTGTCGATGCGGGGCACTGTTGTCATCGGCGAAGGTGAGATGGATGAGGCGCCGATGCTCTATATCGGCGAGGAAGTAGGCAACCTTCAAGGCCCAGAGGTCGACGTGGCCGTTGATCCGCTTGAAGGGACGGAGCTTGTTGCGCGCGGACTCAACAATGCAATGGCGGTCATTGCCGTTGCCCCGAAGGGCAAGCTGCTGCATGCTCCAGATATGTATATGGAGAAGCTCGCAGTCGGACCGGCGCTTGCCGGCAAGCTCAGTATCGAAGACCCGATTCGCACGACGGTCGAGAAGGCTGCACTTGTGCTGAACAAGCAGGTGTCTGATCTGACAGTCATGCTGCTCGATCGTAAACGCCATGCAGACATCATACGCACGCTGCGCGAGGTAGGTGTTCGCATCAAGTTTCTCTCTGATGGCGATGTCGCAGGCGCGATCGCTCCGGCATTCCCGGAGGCGGGTATCGACCTGTATGTCGGCTCCGGCGGCGCACCAGAAGGCGTGCTCGCGGCCGCGGCGCTCAAGTGCTTAGGCGGCGAGATTCAAGGAAGACTTATGCCTGAGAATGAAGAGCAGGAGAAACGCTGCATCGCGATGGGTTTAACGAATCCGCGCAAGCTGCTGCGAATGGATGATATGGTTGGCGACACGGATGTGATTTTTGCTGCTACAGGGGTGACGCCTGGGGAGTTTCTTGGCGGGGTAACGATGCTGCCGGGACAGCGCGCTGAGACTCATTCGATAGTCATGCGAGCGAAGACGCGTACGATTCGTTACATCAAATCACAGCATTACTTGCCAAATAAGCCGCTGCTCGGCCAGATTAGTCTGCTCGGAACGAAAGCGTAACCGATATTTACATGTAAGAAGGACGCTCCCACGGCGCAAACTAGCGAGGGGAACGTCCTTTTTAATGGTTATCCGAAAAATAACCGGTCATAATAGCGCAAATACTGCTCTTTCAGCTGCTCCGCCGATTGACCGCGTTCTTCAGTGAAATACGCGAAGGCGATTGGACTCATCGAGGTTGCGATCTGAAAGGCGGCAAATTCGGCATCCAGCGATCGGATTTCACCGTTAGCTACAGCTTCATCTAGCAATTGCTTTATCGAGCCAATGACGAAGCTGAATGGCTCCGACTGAAAAACATTGATGTTGTCGTCAATGCACCATGCATCCGGCTTGATCGCATTAAACCATTGTAATTCTGTCCCGACAAAATCGATCCAGCAAGCTAAGAAATGAGCCAGCTTCTCGCGGACAGGCTGCTTCAAAGCCGGGGTGAATTCAGACTTCATGTCACCCGCGAATCGTCCGAAGCGTTCCGTGAACAGATCCAGGCACAGTTCCGCTTTCGAGGAATAGCGCCTATACAGCGTGCCTTGTCCGACACCGGCTGCTTTGGCAATCTGGTGCATGCTGACGCTGTCGATACCATGCTCCTGGAACAGCTGGGACGCTGTATCAAGGATAAGTTCGCGATTGCTGGCGGCATCCTTTCGTTCGCTCCGTTGCATCATGAACCATGAACCTCCTGATTTTGAAAAAAATTCACATTGTCGTTCATTGACAATGCGGAGACGGTTCATGTAAGCTGAACAGTAAGCGGACAATTGTCCATTTACTAAAAAACCGTCAAGTTTCGTTAGGCTATTGTGCCTACATTGTACTCCTCTGTTAAATGGGGGTCAATGCAGCATATAGCGGAAGAAGCTGGAGAGACGGAAAATTAAGGGAGCTGGAGGGTTAAACTATGTCTGCACAAGCAGCATCAGCTGCAAGAAGCGAAGAGCCGTTTTCCATTCGGAAAATTTTAGGCCCGCTCGCAGCAATTATTATCGGTATTTTTATGGTTGTCCTTGATGGTACAGCAGTTAACGTAGCCATTCCAGGCCTCGTTGAAGAATTTCACACGACAACACAAGTCGTGTCGTGGACGGTAACAGGCTACGCGCTTGCTCAAGCGGCGGTTATTCCGCTCGCAGGCTGGCTGTCTGACCGATTCGGGGCGAAGCAGGTTTTTCTGATCTCGGTGTTTCTGTTTACGGTCGGATCGCTGCTCTGCGCACTTGCTTCTTCGGTAGAAATGCTCATTATGTTCCGTATTATTCAAGGTATCGGCGGCGGTATGGTGCTTCCGATTGCAATGGCGTTCACGTATCGTCTTAGCCCGCCTGATAAAGTCGGCGCGGTTATGGGGATGATGGGTATTCCGATTCTGCTTGCTCCGGCACTTGGACCGGTACTTGCCGGTTACCTCGTTGACTATGTGAGCTGGAAATGGTTGTTCCTGATTAATCTGCCAATCGGTGCAGTTGGTATTCTTCTTGGTATTCGCACGCTTCCGCGTATTGAGCGTCAAGCTGTTGCTGCGCTTGATAAACTAGGCTTTATCTTGGCTCCAATCGCTTTCGCAGGCTTGTCTTATGGCGTAAGTGAAGGTGCGGTAAGCTGGACGGCTGCAAAAACAATCGTAGGTATCGTAGTTGGCGCAATCGCACTTATACTATTCGTAATCGTTGAGCTTACCCGCAAAGAGCCACTGCTCGAGCTGCGCGTATTCCGCTCTTCAGACTTCTCTCGTGGCATCGTGGTACAATGGATTTCCCAAATCGCGCTATTCGGCACGATGTTCCTCGTTCCCATGCTGCTTCAGCAAGCTCTAGGCTACTCAGCATTCAAAACAGGCCTTATCATGCTGCCGCAAGCAATCGCAGCCGGTCTGTTCATGCCAATCGGCGGTAAGCTGTTTGACAAAGTCGGCGCAAGACCGCTTGTGTTCACAGGTATGCTGCTCGTTACAGTCGCTTCGTTCATTCTGTCCAGAGTAGATGAAGCGTCCGGGCTAATGATGATCATGGGTCCGTTGTCGTTGCTTGGCGCTGGAATGGGTCTGTCGATGATGCCGCTCAACACGCATCTAATGCAATCCGCTCCTCGTGATCTCGTTAGCCGTGTAACATCGCTGACGAACGCTGCGCAGCAAGTAATGACGTCATTCGCTGTAGCAGGTCTTGCAACGATTCTTGCGAAGCGTATGACCGTGTATGCTCCAAATGCGAAGAGCCAGCTCGCAGCATTTTCGAGCTCGTTCGGTGACACGTTCCTCGTGCTCACATTCATCGCAGCATTCGGTGCAGTGCTTGGTCTCGTGCTTCGCAAACCTGAGCCGGTCGAGGGTGAAGAGGGCAATCGTCCTGAAATGATGATGCACGTCGGTTAATGATACAAAAGCTGCCCAGCAGGTCATGAGATTGACTTGTTGGGCAGCTTTTTTTGAACCGTTAAAATATCCGCCAATCCAGCGCAGTAGACATCGTCTCCAGCAGATGAACGCCGGCGGTGCTGTTGCCTTTGCTGCCGAATGCGGGGCCGATCACCCCGATGCCATATTGTCCGGGCACAAGGGCCAGGATGCCGCCGGATACGCCGCTCTTCGCGGGGATGCCGACTTTAATGGCGAACTCGCCGGAGGCGTTGTACATGCCACACATAATCATAAAGGTCTTCGCGATCTGTACGTAACGGCGGGGGACGATTTCGCGGCCAGTCAGTGGATCAGTGCCGTCGAAAGCAAGCAGGAGCGCCATGTGCGCCAACTGTTCGCACGTTACATCGACCGAGCAGTGCTTGAAGTAAACCTGCAACACATCCTCGACATCGATGTCCTCGCCAAGCACTTCATTATCTTTAAGGAAGTAGGCGAGCGAACGATTGCGGTGCGCCGTTGCGGACTCCGAACGGAAGACGTCCTCGTTCACCGTGAGGTTCGCCCCGCCTGCCGCCTCGCTGAAGAAAGCGAGAATTCGCTCTGTCTTCGCTGCAGGCGTAACGCCATGGATGAGTGACGATATGGCAATCGCTCCAGCGTTAATCAACGGGTTGAATGGTTTGCCTGGCTCAACAAGCTCAAGCTTCAGCATCGAATTGAAATCATCGCCCGTCGGCTCCATGCCTACCTTGGCGAACACGCCGTCCTCGCCATTATCCATGAGCGCGAGCAGTAGCGTGAACACCTTCGAGATGCTCTGCATCGTGAACGGGAAATCCGTTTCTCCGGCACGAATCATTTCGCCGCTCCGTCCCATGACGGTTACCCCGAGTGCATGCGCTGGAGCCTTCGCCAGCTCAGGAATATACGAGGCGACCCTACCCTCGGTTGTGTATTTGCGACTTGCCTCCACCCATTGCGGCAGTGCCGCTCGCAGCTGATCCATGTTCATAAAGGCGCCTACTTTCTTGATGACTATGCTGTGCTGTACTTACTTTCATTTACTATAAGTGTACGTTCCTCCGAAGAGGCTCGGCAAGCATAATCTGCGGGCGATTTTGTATCTACCGCACCAAGCAATCATCGTGTACAATAATGGAAACAGATTTCCATTCAGCGCTTGTCACAAGGGCAGGCAGGAGGCATTATGATTAAATTAGTTCTTTTCGGCTTTCTATGGTGGCTCACAGGCAGCCCGTTTCTGGCGGTAATCGTGCTACTCGGCATCCTGTATGTACTGGATCGTCGCTATATTGGCTTGACGCCAAGCTTTGTGAAGCCGATGCGAAGGCTCGGCACGATCAGACGGCTGCGCCAGCAAGTGGCAATGAACCCGAATGACATTCCAGCAAAGCATGAGCTAGCTCGTTTACTTATCGAACGCAAGAAGTACAAGGAAGCGAGAGAATGGCTCATGCCACTCCAGGATGCGCTCGAGCATTCCGCGGAGTTCTGGGATGACCTTGGTGCGTGCCTGATGCATTTGCAAGAAACGGACGCAGCAGAAGCGGCTCTTCGCAATGCGCTCTCCATCAATCCGCGGGTGAAATACGGAACACCTTACTTGCGCTTAGCTACTATTGAAGCGAAGAAAGATCCGCTGAAAGCAATCCATCATCTGGAGTCGTTCCGTTCCATTCACTCCTCGTCGATTGAAGCGTATTACAAGTTGGCGAACCTCTATGAGCAGCTTGGTCGTACAGGCGAAGCGAAGCAGACGTTAACGGAATGCGGTGCCATCTACCGCTCGCTGCCGCGTTACAAGAAGCGCCAAGAACGCAAATGGGCATTGCTCGCTTTTTTGAAGCGACTAAGAGGGTAAGTCATAGAAGGGTTCAAGCCGTCCGCAAGCGGGCGGCTTTCTCTTTGCAAGCTGCTTATTGGGCATTTCTTTCATTGTCACAATGCGCGAAATGCTTCATAATTGGAGAGATTTCTATTATATTTATTGATCGGAGATTTTGTTTCATGCGCCGTAACGTATGGCTTTTGGCAATAATTATGATTGCTGTCTTACTTGGTGTGAACAACACCATCTATTATTTCACAACTAAGAATTCGCTGGAAGACAGTTTGCAGCATGAGCTGGAGTCAGTTGCGAAGCAAATTGAAATATCTATTGAGCTATCTAGAAACGGTGCAGAAGAATATCAAGAGCAAATCGGCCGGGAGCTGCGTGCCGCCTCGATTGCAACCCAGTTCGCGTTAAGCCCGAACGTCGAGGATGTATCGAATGCCCAGCTCGTCGAACTCGCGAAGAAGCTGGATATGGTTGATATTACGCTGCTCAAGCGGACTGCTGACAATATCGTGCTTTATAAATCCTCGAATCCCAAGGAGCTTGGCTATAAGACAAACACGTGGAAGCCTTGGTATCAAGCATTTAATGAGCTGTTCGACAAGAAAGAAGTATCTATTGCTTGGGGCCAGCGGCTGCCGAATTTCTGGACAGGCCCGTTTGAATTCTCCTCGACAGAGACGAAGTCCGTTCAGAAATGGGGCTACTACTACGACGGTACGACCAACTATATTCTCGATCCGTACGTCAGCTATGACGGCAGGCAGCTTGAATATGACAAGGCGACTGGCGTAGGCAAGCTGATCTCCGAAACATTGAAGGAGAACAAGACGCTCGAAGAAATTACGGTCATTAATCCAGAGACGTTCCCGCTCGGCCAGAAGAACACGATTTCGAATAACGGCGAAGTTGTGAAGCATATGACACAGAATCCGATCATTAGCGGCGCGTACACCTTCAAGCATCAGGACGATCAGGCGAATGTAAAGCTCGCTTATGAGAAGAACGAGAAGGTTACCGAAGATGCCGTCATTAACGGCGAACATGTTATGAAGGTATTTATTCCGGTTGATGTCCATGAGCAGGTAGCGAGCATGCTGGATGAGAAGGGCAATCCGATCAGCCGCTATGTGCTGTCGCTCGTGGCGGATTATGGCATTATTCAGAATACGCTGGATAAGCAGTTCGTGAATATTGCCATTATAATTGCGATTGTTACTGTACTTAGCTTGCTTGCCGTTTTCTGGGTCGTCACCGCCTATCGCAAGTCGAAGGATGAGCTGGCGCGCAGAGCGCAGGAGACGTATCTAGAAGAGATGAACAGCCTGTTCCAGTCCATCCGCTCTCAACGGCATGATTTTGTAAACCATGTGCAGACGATTCAGTCGCTTGCAAGTCTTGGCCGCATGGATGAGCTGAAAGTATATGCCTCTGAATTGACAGGAGAAATTCGGCAGCTGAACGATATTATTAATATCGGAAGTCCGGCTATTGCTGCAGTCGTAAGGTCGAAGCTGCTGCTCGCGGAGCTGTTGAAGGTAGATTTTCAGACGGATTTCGAAAATTTGAACAAGCTTGAGCTAGGCATGAAGTCGCTTGATATGACGCGTCTGCTCGGCAACCTGATTGATAATGCATTCGACGAAGCTGTGAAGTATGCGGAATCGCAGCGGTTGGTTCGATTGGCCGCTAGCCAGAAGGATGGCTATTACGAGTTTATATTGAGCAACACTTGTCACAATGCCGAAGAACTGGCGGACAAGCCGCTGTTCCAAGCTGGCTACTCGTCCAAGGGCAGTACGCATTCCGGCCTCGGACTGCATATCGTGAAGTCCATCGTCGAGCAGTATAAAGGTACCATTCGCCTCGTGATTAACGAACCAAACGTTGTATCCTTTATCGTCAAAATCCCGTATTAATCAAATGTTATCCCTTGCTTTGGAGGAGGCTCCGAGGCAGGGGGTTTTTGCTTTCATAAACAAGGTTGTTCGGGTGAACAGCGAAACTGCTTGGTGAATGTGATATAATGGTTGGAATGGTTGCAAAGACAAGGGGGGAGTAAAGTGAGCACGTTTTTTCAGCTGGATGAGCATAGACTGCAGGCGCTTGAGAAGGCAATAGCAAGCAGCATCCCCCTTGAGGTGCTGGAACGCGGCTTCGATTACTACCGCCGTGAGAAAGTGCTATCCGTACAAGTGATGGAAGGCGGTTCCATATACGGTGCGGTAAAAGGAACCGTTATTTATGCGGTGACTCTAGATACCGATGATTTTGGCTTCAGCACCTGCACATGTCCGAACACGGGCTACTGCAAGCATATGGCCGCAGTGTTCTATGGGTATTATGCGTATGCCGGCAGAAGCGCGGATGAGATTCATAACCGAATGCTAATTGGGAATTCGCTGGTCGACGTAGAATCGAGCGGGCCTGTAACAATGAAATCAAGTGATATGTCAGTTCCCGGAACAGAGACGGACCCTAAGCAATGGATCGAGGAGATGGACCGCAAGCATGGAGAAGTGTGGCGTCAGTGCCGGCACTCGCTTCATCCGCTACAGGCGGTATTGTTAAATATAAAAGCAGTATCCAAGTTATGGGATGACCGACTTCGCCGCTTGCATTGGATGCATGGCATTCTTTATGTACTCGAGCAGGCTGAGCGGGCGTATTCCATTACGGATACCTACAGCCGCTATTATTATGAAATGGCTTTCGCACGGATGACAGAGCCGTGGATGAATCAATATTTCGAATTGACGGCAGAGCTGAAGCCTGCCGAGATGACTGAGCCGGAGCGGGCAGCTGTCGTTCACTTGATTGAGCTGTTCCATGAGCGGGAGATGGATCGGGAACATCAGCTGCATCGATGGGAATCACTCTATTTCGCACTGTGGGGCCAGCTCGTACATGATGAGGCGTGGACGCGGGCGGAAGAGGATTGGCTGAAAAGCAATCTGGAATCTTCGCTGAGCACGCCGGATTCGGCGGGCATGGGAGGCTTCTTTGCGCCGATGGCGCTCGCTTTTCTAGCTTTTGCCGATAATCGTGACGCTGATGCGATCGACCTGCTCGGCAAGACGGTGTTTAATCGGACGGCTCTGCTCGCCTGCGATTGTGCTTTGCAGCGGCTGGAAGAACGCAACTATGCCAAGCTGGAAGGCTGGATCGGCTATTTGCATAGCGGTCTTGTCACACAGCGTAAGTCAAAAGCATTCGGGCCTTTTCTGTCGATGTGCAGATTAGCTGATATGCAGCAGCAGGACAATCCGAAGTGGCAGCAGTATCTAGTCTCATTCCTGCCGCACTCCTACTCCGCATTGTCGGAGCATTGGCTGGATCGGAAGCAGTATGAGCAGTGGGCCGATCTGCAGCTGCTCTTCGGCATAGAGCCGGATGAGATGGATGTCCAGCTTATTCGGGAGATGAGCAAGCTCGCGCCTGATGCGCTGTATCCGCTCTATCATCAAGCGATCGACGGCTCGATTCGGTCACGGAACCGGCAGGGTTACAGGCAAGCAGTCAAGCTGATGAAGAAGCTGGAGAAGCTATATAAAGCGGAGATGAAGGCAGATAAATGGAACCGGTACGTGGACGGCATCGTGCGTAAGCACGGACGGCTGCGCGCACTGCAGGAAGAGCTGTGGAGGGGTAAAATCATCACATGAGAGGCTATTCAATTGCAGATATTATCGTCGTAGACGGGTTCTGGAAAGCAGACGAAGGCATCGTGCTGTCCACCGCGCATACGGCTGGACTTACGATTCGAATGCGAAAGCTGCTCTTTGCTTGGCATGAAGCTTCGTGGTATGGCGCGGATATTGAGGAGCGATCGGATGAGCGGCTGAAGCGCATCGAACTGACCGTATCGCCGTCGCTTGCGATGGATTACTTGTCATCTCCGAAGCCGGCCCGGCTGCTGCGTGTAGAATGGACGGATCGTGTGCAGGCGCTGTCGAAGCTGGCGGTGCTGCTCCGGCAAGCGCTGAGAAACGGCTGGTATGCGCCGGATTGGTCGCACTGGCGTGCAGAGGCAAGAGCATGGCGGCTCGAAATTCCGCGCAGCGAGCAGGAGACGCTCGAAGCATGGCGCGGGCTTGTGCCTCAGCTTGAGAAGGAAGGCGACCTCGATGCTGTGCAAGGATGGCTGAGCGGCATCGTGGAAGAGCTAATCGCTACCGATGAAACAGCAGGAGTCGCTTGGCGTAAAGCTGCTGCGCTAGCAGGTGAAGGCGCGCTTATGATGAAGGCCGCCGATGAGGATGACTGGCTTGTCTCGATCGGTATGAAGCAGGATCAAGTGCCGTTTCGGACGGCACTTCAGCTGCTTGAGCCGAATGAGCAGCAGGGCTGGCGGCTGCGTCCTGCGGTGCAGGAGCGGGCGGAGGGCGGCCAATGGTTGACGCTTGCGCCGGCCGTCGCGCCATACGAAGAAGATGGCACAGCACCTCGCTTCGTGCTGCCGGAGGATGCGCCATCCGAGTGGCAAGAGTACTTTGCTGATCGGCTGCGCAAGGAAGAACAGAAGTGGGCGACTGCGCTGCCGGAATGGGTGTTGCCCGAATCCTTGAGCCGCATAGGCGCTCCGGCAGGGCTCATTCGGACAGAGATTACCGACGAGCTGGCGTTTCAGTTTCTGGAGCATGAGAGCGTCAAGCTGCTGGCTGCCGGCTGCTCCGTACTGCTGCCGGCTTGGTGGGAAGCGGCGCGTAATCGGAGGATGAAGCTGAAAGCGAAGGTCCGCTCATCGGTCGGCTCCGGCGAGCAGTCGATGTTCGGGCTGCAGCAGATCGTTGATTTTGACTGGAAGCTTGCCGTTGGTAATGTCGATATGAGCGAAGCGGAATTCATGAAGCTCGCATCGGAGAATCGCCGTCTCATGCAGATCGGCGGCGAGTGGGTGCATCTCGATCCCGGCGATATGGAACGGCTGCGCAAGTGGCTGAAGAAGAACGGCGGCAAGCGCGGGCTGTCAATGCGCGATGTGTTCGAGATGCATTTGCGCGGCGGTGCGGAGCTGGAAGCGGAGAACGAGCTTGAGGATGCGCTGGTAGCTGAGGTAGAGCTGAATGAGCATTTGATTGCTTGGATTGCGCAGCTTGGTGAAGCATCGGATCTGCCGCTTGTTGAGAAGCCGGAAGCATTCCAGGGTGAGCTTCGCCATTATCAGCTGCAAGGGGTATCCTGGCTAGTGTTCTTACGCAAGTTCGGGCTTGGCGCCTGTCTTGCCGATGATATGGGTCTTGGCAAGACGATTCAGTTCACCGCCTACTTGCAGCATGTGCAAGAGAATGGCGGGCTCGGCCCCTCGCTTCTCATCTGCCCGACGTCGGTTATCGGCAACTGGGAGAAGGAGCTGGAACGGTTCGCGCCAGGTCTGCGCGTTCTTGTGCATTACGGCCCGAAGCGGGCGAGAGGCGAGCAGTTCGCGCTCGAAGCGGCGGAAGTTGATCTTGTTATCACCTCCTACACGCTTGCGCCGATCGATGAAGAAGAGCTCGGGAACGTATCGTGGGACGTCGTTTGCTTAGATGAAGCGCAAAATATTAAGAACTACTACACGAAGCAGTCGGCGGCCATTCGCGGCTTCTCGGCGCAGCATCGCATTGCGCTGACAGGTACACCGATGGAGAATAGGCTGACGGAGTTGTGGTCGCTGTATGATTTTACAAATCCGGGCTATCTCGGTTCGCTGAATGAATTCCGCAAGGCGGTTGTGCTGCCGATCGAGAAGGAACGCGATGAGAAGCTCATCGCTGAGCTGCAGCGCTGGGTGAAGCCGTTTATGCTGCGGCGTTTGAAGAAGGATCCGTCCATCCAGCTGGCGCTGCCGGAGAAGAATGAGATGCGTACTTACCTTTCGCTCACGGTGGAGCAAGGTGCGCTGTATGAGAATATGGTATCGACGCTGATGAACCAGCTTGAATCTGCAGGTGACTTCCAGCGGCGCGGCATCATTCTATCGGCGCTGACAAGGCTGAAGCAAGTGTGCGATCATCCGAGCTTACTGCTCAAGGAGGATGCCGCTGTGCTGAAGAACGCTTGGGACCCGGAGCGCTCCAACAAAGTGCTGCGCGTACTTGAAATGGTGGAGGAAATTGCTGCCGAGGGCGAGCGCTGCTTAATCTTTACGCAGTATGTGGATATGGGCCTTACGCTGCAGAGACTGCTCAATGAGCGGTTAGGTCTACCGACGCCATATCTGCACGGCGGTGTGCCTAAGGCAGAGCGTGACCGTATGATTGAGACGTTCCAGAACGAACAGGAGCCGGGCTGTGCGTTCGTTCTTTCGCTCAAGGCTGGCGGAACAGGCTTGAACTTGACGGCGGCGAACCACGTCATCCACTTCGACCGATGGTGGAACCCGGCAGTGGAGAATCAGGCGACGGACCGCGCTTTCCGGATCGGCCAAACCCGCAACGTGCAGGTGCACAAGTATGTGACGCTTGGTACGCTCGAGGAGCGGATCGACGATATGATAGCACGCAAGCAAATGCTGAACGATCAGGTGGTCAGTCAATCGGAGAATTGGATTACCGAGATGTCGACCGACGAGCTGCGCGAGCTGTTCACGCTGCGTAAGCATCGTCTGAAAGGTTAACGAAGGGTGGCAGCGTAAGTCGATGATGGAGAAGGAAGCGCAAACGCCAACAGTGACGAACGAGGAAGCAGCCTCGGCATTGCGACAAGCGGAGCAGCCGGAAGAGCCTGAACAAAGCGGACCTGCACAGGCGCAGGTCGGACCAGAAGGAGCCGCTCCACACTGGCGAGAATTCTATCAAGCGATTCGTAATGCCGTAGATGCGATGCGATCGAGCTAATTAGCTGGCTCGTTTACGAGCAAGCATACAACAGATATAATCAAAGCAGCGGAAGCACCGCCAAGACGTAGATTTCTACGGCTTGGTTGGTGCTTTTTCTATTTTTTCCAGAGTGAAAAGGATGCCGTATTCCCGGGGTAACAACGCGGGAGAGACATCGCCTTTTTTATTTTGCAAATATAGTACTTTCGCGTTTGGTATTCACAGGCTAAATCTCTATAATAGAGAAGGGAGACTTTTCCTGCTAGAGACGCTATACCATTATCTATGATAGAGGAGCTGTGGAAATCGAGATGAAGTACACCTATTTGGGACGTTCTGGTTTGAAGGTAAGCAGACTTTGCCTTGGCACGATGAACTTCGGGGTCGATACGGACGAGCAGGAATCATTCCGCATTATGGATGCCGCTTTGGACGCGGGCATTAACTTCTTTGACACGGCGAACATCTATGGTTGGGGCGAAAATGCCGGCCGCACGGAAGAAATTATCGGTCGCTGGTTTAAGCAGGGCGGCGGACGCCGCGAGCGTACCGTGCTTGCTACGAAATTTTACGGAGATATGAGTGATAAGCATGACGGTCCGAACCGTGATGGCGGATTGTCTTCTTATAAACTTCGCCGCCATCTGGAAGCTTCCTTGCAGCGTTTGCAAACCGACCACATCGAGCTGTACCAAATGCACCATGTGGACCGCAATGTGAGCTGGGACGAGCTGTGGAACGGATTCAGTTCCGCACAGGCACAGGGCAAGATCGGCTATGTCGGCGCAAGCAACTTCGCTGGCTGGGATCTCGCAGTTGCGCAAGGCGAAGCGAAAGCGCGCGGCATACTTGGACTCGTATCGGAACAACATAAATATAACCTGCTTTGCCGTTTGCCGGAGCTTGAAGTACTGCCTGCGGCGAAGGGCCTTGGCATCGGCGTCATTCCTTGGAGCCCGCTCGACGGCGGATTGCTTGCAGGCAATGCACGTCATGGCGGCGGAGGTAAGCGTAGCGGTAACTCGGAGCGTCTTGAGAAGCATGCCGCGCAGCTCGCTGCGTACGGAGAATTATGCGATGAGCTCGGCGAGCGCGAAGACGTCGTTTCGCTGGCTTGGCTGATCGCGAACCCTGCCGTTACCGCTCCGATTATCGGCGTGCGCACGGTAGAACAATTCGAACGCTCGCTGCGTGCAGTAGAGCTTGAGCTTAATGAAGCGACGCTTGCGCGTATTGATGAAATCTTCCCAGGTCCAGGCGGAGACGCTCCTCGCGCATACGCGTGGTAAGCTGTTCTTGTAACCGAACCTGACACGAAGGATACTTTTCTCTGAATGAAAACGCTGCCCACAGGATTTTTACCTCCTGTGGGTCGTTTATTATTCCCCCTTCTTGACATGACCGCCCAAAAGTATCCCAAACCCGTTGTAATTTCGACCTCCTGTGTTTTTGGAAGGCGCTCTATAATTCAAAGTGTAAGGGAAAGCGGTAATCATTCACTCATTTAAGGGGGCTTTGTAATGAAAAAAGGATTAACAGTTGCTGCAGTGACGCTAATGAGCGCATCTCTTGTACTTTCCGCTTGCGGATCCAAGGATGATAGCAAGAATAATACAACGACGAATGAAAGCACAAACACGGCTACCACGGACAATACAACGACAGATAATGCACCGGTTGCCAAAGATGTAAAGCTCTCGCTCCGTCACACGCAAATTAAAGAAACGAGCAAGGTTCGTTTGAAGATCCTGCAAGATGTTGTCGCAAAGACCGAAACGGAGAATGCTGGCTTGAAAATCAGCATGGAGGGCATCGACGAAGTCGTTAACCGCGATCAGAAGCTGAAAGCCGAAATGGCTGCAGGCAATCCACCAGACATCTTCGAAGTATTCGGCGGCGCGGACCTGAACCTGTATGTAAAAGCTGGCCGTATGCTCGATCTGACGCCAATCCTTGACGAGCTCGGCATTAAAGATAAATTTGCAAGCCTTGATGAATTCACAATTGATGGCAAAGTGTACGGCTTGCCGTTCGGCGGCTACAGCGAAGGCGTGTTCTACAACAAGAAGATGTTCACTGACCTTGGCCTTCAAGTACCGAAGACATTCGACGAGCTAATTACGCTCGCTGACACGGTTAAATCGAAAGGCAAAACACCTTTTGCACTCGCTGCGAAAGACGCTTGGGTTAATGGCATGCTCTGGAACACGATCATGGAGCGCCACGTCGGTATCGCAAGCTTCGACAAGCTTCTGTCCGGCGAAGCGAAATGGACGGATCCAGACTTCGTAGCAGGCTTCGCAGACTATGCGAAACTCGTGAACAATGACTACTTCACGAAGGGCGCACTCGGGTTACCATATGCAGATCAAGGCGCACAATTCCTCAAGGGCGACGCAGCAATGGTCTTCACAGGCAGCTGGGATGCAAACCGCTTCACAAGCGATGAAGCAGGTGACTTGAAAGGCAACATCGGTTACTTCAACTTCCCGTCCATCGCAAGCGGTAAAGGCGATCAAACATCGATCAACGCGAGCTACTCGAATGGCTTCGGCTTCTCGGCTAACCTTGACGAAGATCAAAAAGCAGCTGTAACTGCGTTCATCAAAAATTTCTTTAACGAAGAAGTCCAAAAACGTACGCTTCTTGAAGACAAAGTTCTCCCTTCCATGAAGCTGTCCGATATGTCCGGCGTAGATCCATTGATCTCTGATGTGCTGAGCGTAATGGGTGGCGCATCTACCTCCTGGAAAGCATTCGACGCTATCGTTCAACCTAGCGTAGGCGCAGATGTCGGTGTAGGTTTGCAAGAGCTAATCGGCAAAGTGAAGAAGCCGGAAGATGTAGCGAAGGCAGCCCAAGCATCGCAAGACAAAGCGAACGCGCAAAAATAATACGAAGCGTTACACCATGTAATGATGTCGAGGAGGGTGCCTGCCGTAACAGGCGCCCTCTTTGCATGATAAGCGCTGATTTAGGAGGATCACCATGAACCATACTCTTCGTAATCCATGGGTCTATGCCATATTCGTCATTCCAACCTTGCTTCTCTATGGGCTGTTCTTTATTTATCCGGTCATTGTTTCATTCATCTACGGTCTCTACCAGTGGAATGGGGTAACAGATAAAGTATTCATCGGCATTGATAATTTCAAAAGCCTGCTGCGCGACGCTGTCTTCCTGAAGTCGCTCGGAAACAACTTCTATTTCATGGTCTTCTCACTTGTCGTCAATATTCCGCTTGTGTTTCTGATTGCCATTCTGATCAGCAAAGTAAGACGCTTACGCGGATTTTATAAATCAGCCGTATTCGTGCCCGTCGTCATCTCGACGACGACGGTTGCTATCTTGTTCGGCGTGCTGTACAACTACGATTCCGGCTTGATTAACCAGATGCTGCGCCTCATTGGCGGCGAGAGCTGGGCGAGAGAGTGGCTGTCGGATCCGCATCTTGCGATGCTCTCGATCCTAATTGCAAACGCTTGGCAAAATATCGGCTTCTTCATCGTGCTCTGCCTGGCAGCCATTCTGAACATTCCGAAGGAAATCGGCGAAGCTGCAAAGATTGATGGCGTGAACGGCTGGAACGAAACATGGCGCATTACGCTGCCGCTCGTCCGTCCGGTCATGTTCGTTATGCTGCTTCTAACGGTATCCGGTACGCTCAAGGTACTTGATATCGTTCAAATTATGACGAACGGCGGTCCGTTCCAATCGACCGAAGTTATGTCCACGTATGCGTTGAAAATCGGCTTCCGTTCGCTTCAGCTCGGCTATGGCAGCGCGATCGGCGTTGCGATGTTCGTTATTATTCTCATTATGACAGCTGCATTGCAGCGCGTTTCTAAATCCGAGGAGGTGCAGTACTAATGGATCGCACAGCTACAGCAGATCAAGTAACAGTGTCCCGTGCGATGAACGGCAGTCTGCGCACCAAGAACCGACTCGGAGCAGGTCAGCTGCCGATGCATCTGCTGCTTGCTGTTTACGTCACCATCTCTCTTTTCCCGCTTGTGTGGCTGCTATTGTCTTCGTTCAAGACGAATCGTGAAATTACGGTGAATACATGGGCTTTACCATCCACGTTGAACTTCGAGAATTATCGGGCGGCTTGGGAAAGCGCTAATATCGGCCTTTATGCTTGGAACAGTCTCTACGTAACGGTTATTGCTTGCTTCTTCACGCTTCTCTTCTCTGCAGCAACGGCCTACGCATTGTCGCGGATGAAGTACAAAGTGCTTAGCAAGCGTGTGTATAGCTTTATCTTACTCGGTCTGCTCGTACCACCGGGCGCACTGTTCATCCCGCTTTACCGTCTCGTGAACGAGCTGCACCTCTATGATACGCATCGTGCGCTCATTCTGGTATACTGCACATATGCGCTGCCGATAACGATCTTTATTCTGCATGCGTTCATGCAGTCCATTCCGTCCGAGCTTGAAGAAGCGGGCATTATGGACGGGCTCGGCGCTGCGGGATTGTTCGCGAAAGTGATCATCCCAGTCACGATGCCGGCGCTTGTAACGGTGTTTATCCTTGCCTTCATCGGCAACTGGAACGAATATATTTTCTCACAGCTGTTTGTTACGACAGAGTCGCTACGCACATTGCCGACGGGCATGGCCACCTTCAATGATGGCTATCGAACGAACTTCGCGTCCTTGTCGGCTGCGGTTATCATCAGCATTATCCCGGTTCTGCTCGTCTATATGTTCCTGCAGCGTCAAATTATCGACGGCATGACGGCGGGTAGCGTGAAGGGCTGATTGGTGAACGAATTGGGATCTGTGAAGGCAGCGGAGAGGGCGGAATCGTTGTGGAGAAACCTGCCCAGAACCTCATGCTTGGTTAGCACTCCAGCATTACGGTTCGGGCTCAGCGGTCGCCTAGGCGAAATGATATGCGTTGTCTAAACTACGCCATATCATTTGCGCCTTTGTCCCCGAATTCCTACAACTTCTGATTGTATTATTTCAGAGGAATACGAGGACAACAGCGATCGGAACAATGATCCGCACGCGCAGCGTTTGCCTCACAGTTTCCATATGCTCACGGATTTTAGCCCTCTGCCAGCCCGCCTGCCGCGATTATTTTGACCCAAAGGAGCCGTCTCCCCTATGAACCTTCGTCCGAAGCTGCTGCTTGCTTTTCTCGCGCTGATCGTTGCTCCGCTTATATGCCTCGGCATCGTGTCCTTCCTGAACTCGGAGCAGCTGCTGGAGAAGAAGTACAGTGAGCAGACGGAAATTACGCTCAAGGCGGTAGGCGGCAATATCCGCTATTTCTTCAAAGAGCTCGACCAGCTCACGGATGCAACCGTGACGAACGCGACCGTACAGGATGCGCTGCGCAGCTCCCGAAATTCGGTGAATGACGCGAGCAGGCTAATTGCGATTAGCCAATATGAGAAGTCGCTTAGAGATACCGTTCTGTCTCAGAATCCGGCGCTCAGCATGCTGGTACTGTACGGGAAGGACGGCACGATGTTCCGCTCCTTTCGGAATGACCGTACAACGTTCAAGAACATCACGCTAGATATGCTGCAGAGCCATGCGATTTATCCGGAAGTGGTCAAGCTTGGCGGCCGTCAGAAATGGATTGGTCCTTACGAGCAGCCGGGGCTGACGGGCTCGGAGGCAACGCTGTTTACGCAAATTCGGATGGTGAAGGATATGTATTCCTTTAACGATTCCGGTGTCATGGTCATCCAAGTGAAGTCGGACGAAGTAGACAACATGCTGCAGGATTTTACCTTGACCGGCGAGAAGCAGACGCAGACACGCTATCTGATCCTGAATAAGGACGGGCTAGTCATGATTGACAGCCAGCATCAGCTTGAAGGTCAGCTTGCAAACACCCAGGTCGCGCTCCCACTACAGCATACCGACCGCTATGACAGCTATCGCGCCATATTCAACCATGAGGATTCACTCGTCTCTGCGTACAATCTTGACCGGAGCGGGTGGGTCCTTGTGTCCATCAAATCGTGGCAATCGCTGACGAGCGAGAACGTTCGATTCGTCCAGTGGATTGGCGGCATTACGCTGCTCTGTTTGATTTTTGCGATCCTGTTTAACATCTTCTTCGTGAGTCCCGTGGCCAAAGCGATTATTCGCGTCGTTCGCAAAATGCGCCTCGTTGAGCAAGGGATGATGGACATTCGTGTGCCAACAACCGGCAAGGATGAGACGCTGCTGCTCGCTCGCAGCTTTAACAGCATGATTGATCGCATCGGCCGGCTCCTCGGTGAGGTGCGGACGGAGCAGGAGCGCAAGCAGCACGCCGAGATGATGCTGATGCAGGCACAGATTAAGCCTCATTTTCTGTTCAACACGCTCGAGTCCATTAATGCGCTCGCAGCTCAGAACGAAGGCGGCAAGATCATGCAGATGGTGCGTCGCCTCAGCATTTTGCTCCGAACGAGCATGCATCACTCCGAAATGATCACGGTACGACAAGAGATTGAACATGTACGCAGCTACCTGGAAATTCAAAAATATCGCTTCGAGGAGTTGTTCAGCTATGAGCTGGACATTCCGGATGAGGCGCTGGAAGATACGATATTGAAGCTGACGCTTCAGCCGCTTGTCGAGAACAGCATTCAGCATGGCTTCGAAGGTATTCATTATGCCGGTTTGATCCACATTGCTGTGACACATGAGGCTGCTTACGTCATCTTCACGATTACGGATAATGGTATTGGCATGGATGAAGCGGCACTGAAGCGGGTCAATGGGCTTGATCCTGCGCCTTTGCGCGATTTGGATCTCAGTGTGGCAGAGCAAGGTGAGCGGCGGGGACTTGGACTGCGCAACGTTGCAGACCGGCTGCGCATTCATTATGGTCCAAGGTTCGGCCTCATGATGTGCAGCTATGAAGGATTTGGAACGATGATCCGAATTAAGATACCGCGAAGCAGAGGTGGTCTGTGAACATGAACGGTAAAGTGCTGCTCGTAGATGATGAACAGCATATTACGCGGAACTTGGAGAAAGTTATTCCGTGGAGTATGCTTGGACTTGAGATAATAGGTACAGCGAAGAACGGCGTTGAGGCGCTTGAGCTTTTGCAGTCGGAGCCCGCTGATTTGGTGCTGTGCGATATTCGGATGCCTGTCATGGATGGACTGGAGCTTGTTCGCCATATTCGGGAGCGGGCCATTCCGTGCGACATTATTATGCTGACCGGCTATCAGGATTTTTCTTATACGCGCGCAGCGATTCAATATGGCGTGAAGGATTATATTCTGAAGCCGATTCCATATGACGAACTGACTGGCGTCATTGCCAGGGTCATGTCAGAGCAACGTAACAAGAGGATGCAGCTTAAGGAAGATCAGCGAAAGCTTAGCAAGATCATTGATATTGCCAATGAGAAGATCCTCTATGACGTTCTGCTTGACTACACAGATATTACGCCAGACAATTGGCTGATGGCAGGGCAGGAGCAGCAGCTCGGCAATCCGCAGTACACCGTAATCGTACTGGACATTGACGTAGGTTCCGCGGATGCGAAGGATTGGCGCGAATGGCCAGATAAAGAGCGAAAAATATGGAATTTTGCTGTATGTAATGTGCTCCGCGAGACGCTTCAGGTCGCTCACTTGCATCATTCCGTCATCCAGATGCGCGATGGCGAGTGGTGTGTCCTTATTCAAGGCAGTGCAGGCGGCACAACCGAATCGGATAGCTCTCGGGAGCAGGATGCGGTGCAGATGAAGCAGTGGGCAGAGATGCTGCTCACTTCCGTCAAGCATAACGCGAAGCTGCAGCTCCATGCGGGCATCTATGATAAAGTGGTGGCGATGACCGAGCTCTCTACCGCATATAAGGCTGTTCAGCGCGGGATGCAGCTATCGACGGAAACGGTGACGATTGCATTCTATAGCAGCGAATCTGCTAGTGGTTTCGATACGGGCCGGACGCTGTGGGACATTGCGGAGCGGCTAATCGGCGCGATGAAGCGCGGAGACGCAACAGGTGTCGACGAGGAGCAGAAGAGAATTGCCGATCAGCTGCAAAAAGCAGGCGGAAGTGCAGAGGGCCGATTGAAGCCGCTGCTGCATTTCCTTGCGCTTCATCTGATGCGAGAGCTGAAGGAAGCGGATCTGCTGCCGCGTGAGCTGGAAGAGGCGCTGTGGCGGAAGATGGATTTGCATTTCAGCGTCAAAGATTTGTTCGCAGCGATTCGGCAGGCATCCGATGAAGGTGTTGCGCGATCCACAGATAAGCGCAAGCATTCCGAGCGCCAAATGGTTGATGCGAAGCAGTTCATTGACCGCTATCTGTATCGGGACCTCAGTGTCGAAGATGCGGCGACGCATGTAGGGCTGTCCACATCTCATTTTAGCTTGTTGTTCAAGCAGACTTTCGGGGAAACGTTCATCGAGTACATAACGCGCCAGCGAATGGAAACCGCGAAAGCGCTGCTGCTTGAGACACCGAAGAGCGTCGCGCAAATTGCGAAGGAAGTCGGGTATGCGGAACGGCGGTATTTTACGAAAGTGTTTATGAAGTACACCGGGCAAATTCCAACGGAGTACCGGATGGCGCTGCAAGGGGAAACAGGTTCGATCTCTCTGGATGAAGAGCCGGGCGATTGGCGTTAGGATAGGTAGGAGTTAAATAGAGGAGAAGAGGTGCTGGTGATGGGAGAGCATTGGCGGCAGTTTAGTTTACGGGAAAAAATCGGGCAGCTGTTCGTATTCGGATTTCATGGGCAGCGTCCGTCATCAGATATCGAAGCATTGATTGAGGAGTACGGTGTCGGCGGCATCATCTACTTCACACGCAACATTGTTGATGCGAAGCAGGTGCACGAGCTGTCGGGTCGTTTAATGGATACGGCAGAGCGATCGGGCAAAACACCGATGTTCATTGCCGTCGACCAAGAGGGCGGCATGGTGTCGCGTCTTGTTCGCGGGGTTACGCTAATGCCTGGCAACATGGCGCTTGGCGCTACTGCTTCAGCTGGCGGCGTGTTCGAGACGGCTTCGATTGCCGGCGAGCAGCTGCGCGCAGTGGGCATTAATTTGAACTATGCGCCATGTGTGGATGTCAACAATAACCCGGACAATCCGGTTATTAATGTCCGTTCGTACAGTGACCGACCAGAAGTTGTCGGCGAGCTTGGTCTTGCTGCGGTTCGCGGTTATCAGCGGGCTGGCGTCTCAGCGACGATTAAGCATTTCCCAGGTCATGGCGATACGAGCGTCGATTCGCACCGGGATCTGCCTGTCCTGCATCATGACCGTGAGCGTCTCGAGGAGATTGAGCTAGTGCCGTTCCGCAAGGCAGCGCCTGAGACGGATATGATTATGACGGCGCATGTTTGCTTGCCGTCGCTTGATCCGTCAGGTGTACCTTCTACTTTATCGAAGCCGGTGCTTAGCGGTCTGCTACGCGCAGAGATTGGCTATGAAGGCGTTATCGTCACGGATTGCCTTGAGATGAATGCAATCGATACCTTCTACGGACCAGCGCGCGGAGCGGTGATGGCGTTGCAGGCTGGCGCAGATATGGTGCTGATCTGCCATACCGCTTCGAAGCAGCGGGCTGCGCTTGAAGCGGTAGTCGCAGCGGTTGAGAACGGCGAGCTGACTGAGGCGCGGATCGACGAATCGCTAGCGCGCATCATGAAGCTGAAAGCGAAGCGGGAAGTCGGCAAGGCGCTGGAGTCGTGGGAATCGCTTGAGCCGAAGCTCAATACGCAGGAGCAGCAAGAGGCTGCCCGCAGCTGGAGTGAAGCGTCGGTGACGCTTGTGAAGAATGAAGCGGGACTGCTGCCGCTGAAGCGGGAGGCGCGCACGCTTGTGTTATGGCCCGCGATTGTCGCGGTATCGGATGCAGACGAGCTGCTGACCGATGACGGAACGCTCGGCGGGCGACTCGCTGCGCGGATGCCTGAAGTGACCGAGCGGCGCATTGGGGAAGCGGATGCGCTTGAAGGTTTGGACGCATTCGAGCAGATCATCTTCGTCAGCTACGATGCGGCCAAGCATGCGGACGAGCGCGAAGCAGCGGCGCAGCTGCTCGCTAGGGCGGCTGACCGTACCGTTGCGGTATCGGTGCGCAATCCGCTTGACCTGCTCGTTTACCCGGAGGTGCCCGTGTTCCTCGCCGTATACGAATGCCGTCCACTCGCACTCGAATCCGCAGCTCGCGCGCTGCTCGGCGAGTTCGAGCCGCAGGGCAAGCTGCCGCTCACGCTGTCGGAACAATACCCGTTCGGCTGGCGTTGGGGAAACGGCGAAGAAGAATAGGTTGATAGAGAGCTGCATAGGCGATAGAGCCTGTGCGGTTTTTTTGTGGAGAATTCATTCGGCGGTTTATTTTGGTTAGTCGTATCTCCGCTTTCTAGACTAAATTTACAATATGTTGCATAATAACACAGCAAAGATGGACAAGTGCTATTTACTTACTGTGGCAATACTAAGGGGGTGGAGTACAACTATGAGTGTGAAAGAGAAGCCGAGTACAGATCCTCGCGTCATCCGAACACGGCAATTGATTCGAGATGCTTTTGTCGATTTGCTTCAAGAGATGGAACTCGAGAAAATATCAGTGAATCGAATCGCCGAACGTGCGACGATTAATCGTGTCACCTTTTATCTGCATTATCGAGACATTCCAGACATGTTGGAAAAGCTGGCAGATGAAATGACCGGGAATATTCAACAGATTCTGCTTCCTGCTCCTGAGAATCAAAGCTCCGCCGAGGAATACTGGCCCATACTGGTCATGCTGCTTGAGCATATCGCCGCAAATGCGAAATGGTATAAGGTTGTACTTGCCTCGAGACGAACGACTATTTTTACGGATCGACTATTGAAGCTGTTAACGGAAATGCTCACTGAAAAATTCGAAAGAAGGACAGATCATTTTCTTTCAAAATCAGGAATTCAGAAGGATATCGCCATCTGGTATAGTTCATCAGCCTTGATTGGCACGATCGTAGGCTGGCTCCGCCAAGACCTGCCATACACCCCGCGGTATCTTGCCGAACAATACGCATTAATGCGTACACTCCCCTTGGAATAGTTGAAAATGCAAACTAAACATGACAAATGATTCCGATATGTATATTATGTGATGGTTTATTTACATATTAAAAGTGATTGTTTATTAATATACAGTATTTGATAATATGTTGCTTGTATAACGTGGAGACGGTCCCTATAATTCATTACAGTGAGTATGTTATACAACACGTTGTTAATTAAGTTATTTTGTTTTGGAGGGATAGTAGAAATGAGTACCCACGCATTGGCGGACACAAACGCCATTAAGAAAGGTCCGCTCTTATTCGTCATGATTCTCGGTGCATTTATTGCCATACTGAATCAGACCATTATGAGCGTCGCGCTTCCCGAGCTGATGATCGACTTTAAAATCGAGGCATCTACAGCGCAATGGCTGACAACCGGTTACATGTTGGTAAACGGGGTTCTGATACCGATTACGGCTTATCTCATGCAACGATTTACGACCCGGGAGCTTTTCCAGGCTTCCATGATTATTTTTCTAATCGGAACCATTGTCTCGGCGGTCGCGCCGGGCTTCGATCTTTTGTTAACAGGGCGATTGATTCAAGCCGCCGGAGCGGGCATTATTATGCCGTTGTTAATGAACGTTATCCTCACGGTGTTTCCTCCTGAAAAGCGAGGCGCTGCGATGGGAATGGTTGGACTATCCATCATCTTCGCACCAGCAATCGGACCGACAATCGCTGGATACGTCTTGCGAGATTACTCCTGGCGCTGGTTGTTCTATGGCATGATACCGTTTGCTATGCTCGTCATCGTCGTTGGTTATTTCTATTTGAAAAACGTGGCTGAGCGTACGTATCCGAAGCTTAATATTGGCGGCGTCATTCTCTCGACGATCGGTTTTGGTGCTCTTCTCTATGGCTTTAGCCGTGCAGGTAAATTGGGATGGTCGAGTTCAGAGGTCATCTTATCCATTATCGTAGGCGTTGCTTCTTTGATTGTATTTACATTATTGCAGCTCAGATCCAAGAGTCCGCTGCTTGACCTGCGGTCTTTCAAGTACAACATGTTCACGCTAACGACCATCATCAATATCGCGGTTACTATGGTGATGTACGCCGATATGATGTTGCTGCCTCTGTATTTGCAAAACGCACGTGGCTTCACGGCTCTTGAATCCGGTGTGCTCATGTTGCCTGGAGCGCTGCTTATGGGTCTTATGATGCCAGTAGCAGGCAGATTATTTGACCGATTCGGAGCAAAATGGTTATCCATTATTGGAATGGCCATTACAATCATTACGACACTTGGCTTCGTGAATTTGACGGATTCTACTAGCTACACCTATTTGGTTCTGATGTCTACAGGACGTCGTTTAGGTATGGCTCTGTTCCTCATGCCGATCACGACAGCAGGCTTGAATCAATTGCCTGCAAGATTGAATGCGCACGGTACGGCGATCTCAAACACAATCAAGCAGGTTGCCGGAGGCGTTGGTACTTCCTTGCTCGTCACGATTATGTCGACTAGAACGAAGACGCATATGACGGACATGATGGCAGCAGGTGGAAGCGATACGCAGGAGCATATGATCATGGAAGCGTCGATTCAGGGAATCAATGATGCATACCTGGTCATTGTTGGAATCGGTCTGATCGGCTTAGTCCTTGCGTTCTTCATCAAACGAACCGGTCGTCCGGAAGATGAGAAAGCTATCGTTCCCGAACCGGAACTAGCAAGCTAAATACAAGCAAAGAAAAAGGTTGTCCTGATTCCTCAGGGCAACCTTTTTGTATGTGCCGAATGATGGCATAGATACTCCATTCCACGAATATGTTGTCTTGATCCTCTGATGTGTAGGAACCCAGTTAAGGGGGCGAACTGAGATGATGAGACAATACTTTGGTATGCTTGCAAATGTGGTGCTGTATGTGGCTATGATTATAGCCGCGATTGTGATCTACAATGTGGCAGTAAACCCGCTGGTTGGCTGGGGAACATTCGGGGAAGGCGAGCTACTGCCCGCGCAAGCTTTTATCGTACTGGTTCTGTCCATTGTGTTGTGCTATCTAGCTTATAAGCTGAAATACAAATGGATGGTTTCGCAGACACCACCCGGCTTCATACGGATGCAGCGGTACCTCCCTATCTCTACACTACAAACGGTACATATGGTAACCGTCGGCATCGGGTTTGCCTTCTTCTTCACCGCTGCCCTCAAACTCCTTCTCCATCTAGGGGTTAACGAGCTGGCAAGCTTCACTGATCAATATTCCGACGTTCCGGCCGGTTATCTTATAGTCTCCGCCGTCATCAACACCTCTCTGGAGATCATCTTGTTCATGGGTATTCTCTTTAATGAAGTACGTCGAAATGGTTCCGTCCTCTGGGCGGTGATCCTCGTTTCCATTATTATCGCCGCCCTCCAGCCGGGTGGACTCGCCATGCAGCTGCTTGGTATTCCACTTGGTCTCCTGTATGGCTATATGTATATCCGACTGCGATCGATTTGGTCGGTCATCCTCATTGGATGCTCCTTTAATGTGTTGTTCTTCTCTTTTGTCAAAACGACAGCATTCGACTGGTTCGACGAGCTTCATGATGGCTGGCTTATCGTCATCATTGTTGTTGCAGCGGTGTACATGTCAGCGAGCGTGATGAATTACGCTAGTACCAAGAGCATGAGTAACTTGTAAGTACAAAGCTCTGCCGAGCATGGGGGCTCAGTATTCGATCTTAGCAAACAGAAGGAGGGATGAAGTCGGCCGGCTTGGCCGCGCTTCATCCCTCTATTTGTTCGGCGGTTTATGGTTTGGATGCTCATTTTCTTTAATTTCATGATAACCCTCACCTCCTAGTGACTCTTTTCGTCGTCGTAAAGGATTATCCGTTGTTACTGGGTAGAATAGCGCAACAATACGAAGCTGACTTCGTCTAATTACTTACAGAGAGTAATCCGATGCGAAAGTTGTAGAGAGGTATGAATATGAAACGGAAAGAACGATATGTCTAGTATTACTAGGCGTTATAAGACATTCATACAATGAAAATAAAAAGCGGGCGAACCGTGAAAATTAAGCCAACCCTCAACTTGACTGGAGAGGGAGCGATATATTTTAAATATACGGATTCAAGAGGAGAAACCCATAAGAAAACGATTTGCGGCTATACAGAATATTTGTCGGGAAATTCAACGGTGACGATTAGCAATGAAATCGTGAATGTTGAACAAAGATGTTCTTGAACTTAAAGTCGTATAGAAGCGATCGGGTACCTTTTGTTGTTAGCCTCATAAATCCATTCAGAATTTATTTTTTGATGGTATATTTGTGTTGAGTGATTGATTAGAAATGAGGGATACAGTGAACAAGGGATGGAGAAAGGATCGCTTTGGTGCGATAGAGCGGTGATACTCAGTTTCTGCCCGGTTACTGCGTTCTTCTAGCATATCCAAAGGCTAATTCACTCAACGAGCTAATGGAGATTTGTGGAATTGGAAGGAGTTACAATACTCCGACGAAAAACATGCAAAGCTTAGGGGACAAATTACAGAAAAGCTTCATGAGATCCTGAAAGAAGCCTACTGATTTTAACAATCAACACCTCACGACAGAAAGGACGGTTCATATGGCTGCAGTGGTTAAAACATCCGATTGGGAGGGCCTGACCCGGCTGGATTTCACGTTTAAGGGCCGCGAGTGCATTCTTATACAGCCTGAAATGCGTTCAGACAAGTCCGATGGCGGCAAAATGGTCATGTACATGGAGTATTTCGGCGCTTTCCCCAACACCGCGATTTCGCTCCTCGAGCACGGATACCACCTCTCATACATAAAGAACAGCAATCGGTGGGGCACCGATGATGATCAGCACATGCGCCGGGATTTTGTGGATTTCCTGGCTGAGGAATATGGCTTGTCCCGTCGGTTCGTGACAATTGGGATGAGCGCGGGTGGCGTGACTTCGGTAAATTTTGCCCACCTATACCCTGACTACGTGTCGGTGCTTTACCTCGACGCGCCGGCCATGAATCTGTTGAGCGCCCCACTCGGCTACAACAAGCCGTCTAAGAGCGAGGAGTTGGTAAAGGAAGTTCTGGATGCGCTCGGCCTTACCGCGTCGGAGATGCTCAGCTTCCGAGGCCATCCCATGGACAAGATGGGCACGCTTGCCGAGCACAACATTCCAGTGGTGCTGCTCTACGGCGACAGCGACACCATCGTCCCATATGAGGAAAACGGTAAACTCCTGGCCGACTTCTACGAAAAACACGGAAAGAGCGACATAATCACCGTGTTCGGCAAGGAAGGGGGCGGGCACCACCCGCATGGACTGCAGGATCCCAAGCCGATTGTGGATTTTATATTGAATCATGACAAGTGACCCGAACCAGTAACGAAATAGTACAACGACACCAGGCAACCGGCAAGAAAGGCTGCCTGTTCAACTAGCGGGCGAAATCGTAACAGATTAAAGAATGAGCAACTTTATATAAAATGACTCGTATACATCGTTAAAACTACGGAATCTTGGTGATCATTTATGCTTCTTAGAGCTTCACTAAATAAAGGATCTGGAATTGAATTGGATCCGACGACTATTGGATTGTTTTCGATACCACTTTCATTAATAGGTGTCTTTTTATTTTTTTCCCCCGACTTAGTTTGCAAATATTTGAATTTTAGTACCTATAGATCAATAAAACCAAATTATGAATTTGAAGAGAATATTCAATACAAAGAACCAGGTAAATTAACTTTACGAATAATAAAAATAATTGGATTGATCTTGTTTCTTTTTGGAATATATCTCTTTTGGTTTGCGGAAGAATTTTATAACTTTTGGTTTAACTAGTGAAAATGACTTCTATTCAATTATTTGTCTGAAGTTATTCGTAAACGGAGGAGGCTCCCCAAGGAGCAACTCTAAAATTATGAACATAGGAGATGTGAGATATGAAGATCGCGGGAGAGCTCGTTACAGAGACGCTCGAGTATGATGGTGGTCGGCAGGTTACGGTGTACCTCCCTCCGGATCCACCCCAGGCAATCGTGTTCGCCGGTGACGGTCAGCTGATCTCGCAGTGGGGCGGGTACCTAGAGGCCGCCGACGTACCGCCCACGATGATCGTCGGTGCATACCGGACGTCCGATGAGGATGAGATGGTGCGCATCCATGAGTACTCACCGCCGTTCGACCAGGAACGGTTCGCGGCACACGAGAGGTTCTTCGTCGAAGACGTCCGCCGATGGGTGCGATCGCGCTTCAACGTCGCGCTGCCCGCCAAACGCACCGCGGTGTGCGGCGTGTCGGCGAGTGGAGAGCTCTCACTCGCCATAGGGCTTCGCCATCCGGGCATCTACGGTACGGTCTTCTCCGCGTCGCCAGGCGGGGGCTACCGACCGCCTGCCGAGATGCCAAGCCCGCTACCGAGCACCTACCTCGTAGCCGGTACACTGGAGCCGTTCTTCCTCGAGAACGCGACCCGGTGGGCGACTGCGCTGCGCGATGCAGGTGCGGACGTTGAAATGAGAGAGCGGGTCGCGTCGCACGACGATGTGATGTGGCGAGAAGAGTTCCCGCTGATGGTGGCGTGGGCGTTTGCACGATAAAATCCGCCGAGCCCGGGTCAAGTGGGTTTGACTCGCATCCGCCCCGCCTACTCCGACGAAACGTGAATAATCTTATAATTTGTAAGATATGGGGGGATTAGCATATCATGATTTTTGAGACAGAACGACTGATTTTGCGGGATTTTATCCTCGATGATTGGAAAGCGGTTCATGTATATGCTTCTGATGCTGACTTAGTACAACATATGGAATGGGGTCCGAATCGGGAGATTGCAACAAAAGATTATATAGAGAGGATGTTAATGTCTCAAAAACAGTACCCTAGAGAGCAATATGAATTAGCGATAACTCTTAAAGAAAATGGGACCTTAATCGGAGGGTGCGGCTTGCATATTGAGAAACATTCACAAGCTGCACTAGGATACTGCCTAAATCGTAAATTCTGGGGAAAGGGATATACTTCGGAGGCTGCACATGCAATGTGTAGGTTTGGATTTTTTGATATCAAACTGCACAGGATTTTCGCAACTTGCAGACCTGAAAATATTGCCTCGTCAAGAGTTATGGAGAAAATCGGAATGACCAAGGAAGGCACATTAAGGGAACATATATTTTTCAAGGAAAGATGGCACAATTCATTAGTTTATTCCATCCTTGCAACAGAATTCGTTTGAACTACCGGGTACTACTAACGGGTACTAGAGCTCAGTGTGAACGAAAGTTGTAATTAAGTCAGAGTTGTACTGAATAAGGAAAGGGGGCAGAATATTGAGAGTGCAATGTCCTTGTTGCGACTATTTTACTTTCGGTAGCATGGAAGAAGCCTTCTTTGAAATCTGTGAAGTATGCTTTTGGCAGTATGATGTAGTGGCCCATGACAAGCCTGAATGAAACATAGGTGCAAATCATTTTTCATTGAACCAAGCTAGAATAAACTACAATAAATTTGGAGTCTGTGAGGAACAATTCAAAGGGACAGTAAGAGAACCTCTAGAAGATGAGCTTCCGACAAACAACGTAAAATAGTTTAGCTAAGAAGTATGAATAGCAAAAATTACAACAGGCTGCCTATCGGCAGCCTGTTGCGCTAACGGGGCAGTTATGCGCAACTAGAGTCGTCTAAAATGAAGAAGAAGGTGAGTGACTAATGAAGCTTATCAGTATTCTGGGAATAGTAGTGGGAATGGCAGGTTCGATTATACTTGCAATAATT
>NZ_FOCJ01000010.1 GCF_900110075.1 Paenibacillus sp. OV219 | reverse complement strand
GTAGAGTTGTGTTCATTCTTTTTGGACACCAAAAAAACTCCCCTTCAAGTAGCGGTTTATTTATTAAACCTGTCTACTTAAAGGGGAGCATATCAACCCGGAGGCGGCCTTTGCTGCTTTGTGTCGATGGCGTCCCGGCATATGATATAATTCAGATCATAAACTATATCGTATTAAAGGGGTCCACCATGACATTGAACCCATCGGAAAGGGAAGTGCTGAGACTCATTTACGGCAGCGACGGCATTTCCCGTAAAGCGTTAGCCGAAATGTCGGGCTTGTCGCAGGCGAGCTTGACGAAGATTACGAAAACATTGACAGAGCAAGAGCAAATCGAAGAAGGCGAGCGAATCGGTAAAGGGTTGGGGCGTAAAGAGGTGCTGCTGTACGCGAATCCGCGCAAGTATCGCTACCTCGGCATCGACATCGGCAGCTTCAGCATACGGCTGGCCGTTTCCGATAATGGATTGAATATCACGCACCGCAAGCAATTTCAAACCGCACATTTCTCGGGCGAAGAGCCACTCTTGGATCATTTGACACAAGAAATCGCTGCATTCCTCGAGGAGACCGGCAGTAGCGCTATCGACGCGATTGGGATCGGTGTGAGCGGCATCGTCGACGCTGGGCTGCGGCGAATCGTCAACATCCCGAACGTGACGGGCTGGGATAACCTTCACATTGCAGATCATCTGTCGGCAGCGTTTCAATGCCCCGTTTATTTGGACGAAGGCGGCAGGACGATGGCTCTGGCAGAGAAAATGAAGGGAAAAGCGCGCGGTTCGAAGGATTTTGTCGTCGTCCATATCGGCTTCGGAATCGTTGCTGGCATTATGATTAATGGCAGCTTGCTCCGGGGATACCACAATGTCGGCGGACTGCTCGGCCATACGACAGTTGACGAGAGCGCCGGACGCTGCCGATGCGGTAACTACGGCTGCCTGGAGAACGTGGTTACGTTTCCGATATTGGAAGCGGCTTACCGGCAAGGACAAGGTGACAAATCGATATCAATTGTCGAGGCTTATGCCCTAGGTGATAAGGTTGCGATTGATATCTGTCTGAACGCCGGCAAAGCGCTCGGCATCGCGCTTAGCAATCTCGTCAATTTGTTCAATCCCGAGGCGGTTTATATCGGTGGCGCGGTTGCTGAGCAGCTTCCGCTCGTGCTAGAAGAGACGAAACGGACAATATTGCTGCGCGCCAACCGGTTTGCCACTGTAGGGCTGCGGCCTGAAGTGAGCTCGTTCGGCAACAACGAAGGGCTCATGGGCTCGCTTACTTTAGCTGCATCGTCGTTTCTTTTTTAACTCTTGATGACAGGTGCAGGTGCACGGGGATACGCCCTCGTGCCTCTGCTCCGCTTACGTTCTCCCCCCACTCCACTCCGACCGTCTCCCTTCTACATCTCCACTTATCTTCTCCCGTATGGCATGATGTTCAATGCCTCCTGACCGTATTCCTACGAAGCCTCCCATCCCGTTCGAATAGACTGCATTTTTTTGATCTTAGTCTATTTACAAGATGTTTGTTCGTTTATATAATTTACTTATTGAATTAATTAGACATCTTAACTCTAACATGCCAATGAGGAGAGTACCGATGCTAAGAGCCGCTTTTGGAAAAGTATGCGTAACGCCAGAGGAACGGGCACCGCTTCAGGGCTACGATCCCGATATGTTCATCGCACAGCCGCCGGACGATGTGCAAGACGATTTATTCGCCAGATTACTCCTCTTAGACGATGGTCGCTCCCGGCATGTTCTCGTCTCCTTCGACTGCTGCCTCGCGAATGAACAGCCTTTTCTAGCACGCCACTCGCAAGGAAAGACCGGTGAATTCCGCGAGTTTCGGAATACATTTCCTGAAGGCACACGCGGGGCCTGGAGTATAGCGGCGGGAACGACGGAGCAGTGCGTATCCGTGCATGCGACGCACACACATTCGGCACCCGAACAGTTCGGAGAGAAGTACACGAACAGAGTTACTGAGAAGCTTATCCAGCTTACTAACGAGCTTCAGCCTGTCAGGCTAAGGGCAGCGGAAGGCAGCTGCGGAATATCCGTTAATCGGCGGCCGAAGCTTGCTCCGAATGAGTCGCTGCCCGTCGAGCGCTCCATGCACTTCCTGATGTTGGAGACACCGGAGGGCATGCCGCTCGGAGGTATCGTGAACTGCGCCGTTCACCCTACGTCGGTGAACAACCCACGGAATCGCGTGTCACCGGAAATGGTCGGACTTGCGATGGCAAGACTGGAACAGCATTACGGCGGCGGGTTCGTCTCGCTTTTCCTGCAAGGCTTCTCGGGCGATATCGGGCCGAAGGGCTTTTCTTTCGCCATCATGGAAGACACCTACCCGCTCGTTACGAGCCTCGCGGATCAACTTTACATGAGCATTGCCGAGACAGCCGGACGTCTGCAGCCCGTACCTGAGCATCCGCTCGCAGGCGCCTCGCGAATCACCTCTCTTAAGGCACAGGAAGGGTACCCCGTTCAGCAAGTGGATACAGAGCTCCGCGCGCTTCGTCTCGGAGATATTGTACTGCTCTCTTCCTCCTGCGAAGTGTTCGGCAGCTACGCTAGCCGTCTAAGAGAGCGCTGCTCCTCGCAGAGGCTCGTATTATCCGGCGTGTCGAACGGATACACCAGCTATCTTCCATCGCCGGAGGCGTTCACGGATGGTCTCGGCGGCTATGAGCTAAACGCTTCGCCTTACAGTGAAGAAGCTTGTTCCGTGTTTCTTCGCGAAGCGGAGGAACTAATTAAAGAGGTCTCGCCATGATCGTGAGCGTGTGAATCGTCAAGGAAGGTACAACGCAACAACCGCAACAACGCAACGCTAGAGATCATCAGATGAATCGGTTCAGCTCCTACATGGAAGGCAATGCGCTCGTCAGCATCAAGCTAACGGGTCGCAGAGAGGAGAGCGATGAGGATGACGACGACAAATTCAGGGCCTGTGCGCACGAAGCCGTGGGATTTCGGTTTTATTAGCACGGAGGAATTCAGCGAGCTGGAGAAAGAATACGTCATGCGGGTGCTGGACAAGAAACGGGTATTTCGCTACACAGGAAAAGATATCGAGAATTCCGAGGCGTTTAAGCTAGAGGATCTGTATCGGCAGCGAGTTTCGACCCGCCACTGCTTGGCGGTCAATTCCGGCACTTCCGCGCTTATCGCCGCACTTGTCGGCGCAGACATCGGTCCGGGCGATGAAGTCATCGTGCCCGGTTACACGTACATCGCGACTGCTGCGGCTGTGCTCGCGGCTCGCGCCGTTCCGGTCATCGTAGAAGTCGACGACACGCTAACGATGGATCCGGCAAGCTTCGAGGCGGCCATTACGCCGCACACGAAGGCAGTCATTCCTGTCCATATGCGAGGCGTTCCTTGTCAGATGGACGAAATTATGGACATTGCCAGAGCGCACGGACTCACCGTCATTGAAGATGTCGCCCAAGCGAACGGCGGCTCGTATCAAGGCAAGCCGCTCGGCTCCATGGGCGATGCAGGCTGCTTCAGCTTCCAGCAATATAAACTCGTTACGGCTGGAGAAGGCGGCATGGTCACGACGAAAAACGACCGAATTTATTCGCGCGCCAGCATCTACCACGATTCTGCGTTCGTCTACTGGGGTACCGAGCGCCAGCAGAATTATGAAGCCATTCCTGGCGAAAATTACCGGCTCAGCGAATTAAACGCAGCGCTCGCCCTTGCGCAGTCCCAGCGGATCGACCCGATAGTCGCTAAGCTACGGGAGATCAAGAAGGCGATCGTGAGCGGCATTGCTGACATTCCGTCCATTCAGCTGCAACGAATTCCAGATCCTGAAGGCGATGTATCATACAGCCTCGTCTTCTACCTGCATACGGCGGATGATGCGCAAAGCTTCTCGTCCCGCCTAGCGGCGGAAGGCATCCCGAATGGCACAATCAGCAATAACGGCTTTGCCGACCGGCATATCTATACGAACTGGTCGTATGTGTTAGACAAACGCGGCGTTTCCGAACACGATAATCCCTGGACTTGCGCAAGCTATAAGGGCAACGCGCAATATTCACAGGATATGTGCCCTAACACGCTGAACTGGCTCGGACGCGCCATCGCCATCGCACTGCATCAGCGGATGACGGAAGAGGATGTATCCGATGTCGTTCTCGCCGTCCGTAAAGTGGCGGGCGTACAGTAACAGAGCAGAGCGTAAAGGCGAAAGGCCGAAGCTTCTCTAGAAAGTCTCAGGAGCGAAGGCCGAGGCTTCCCACCTTACAAAAAAAAGGAGACCCGCTGGCAACGGGCCGCGGGTCTTAAAAGAATATATATAATAGGGGGTTGAGTCTTATTATAGAGACTGAAGATTAAAACAAGATGAAAATGGCATTGCAGTTCCATTACAATTGCGTGTCAGAACGAGTAACATGAACGGCTATTATTACGCCAGCTTCGGCAGCAGTCCTCCGCCAAGCTGATCTCCCGGCTCAAATCCAAGACCATCAGTTATAATATGACCCGCTCCGCTATACCGCGTACCGTCCTCCAAGAAAATAATCGCAAGCGCCCGACGCGGCTTGTCGGTCGAATTCGCATGTGCGAAGTGGAACGTCATGCCGTCATGGAACGTGCAGCTGCCTGCTTTCATGCGGCAAATGACCGCCGTATTGCGGTCAAGCTCCTTCGCGCCTTCCTGCTCAAAAATATCTTCAGGCGTGACAAGATCAACGCCTTTCAAGTTGCGGATCTTCTGCGACTTCGGCACGAACATCATGCAGCCATTATGCTCATCGACGTCGTCGAGCGCGACCCAGATCGAGAACGCGATCATCGGCTTGTCGCCCTCGATCGGCCAATACGGACGGTCCTGATGCCACGGCGTCACCTTTGAATCGCCAGGCATCTTCAGCAGTGCATGATCGTGGAACAGCCGAATGCCGTCAAAGCCGGTCAGCTGCTTGCCCAAGTCCGCGAAGCGCTCGCCTAGCACGAACCGCGCCATGCCGCCGTGATCGCGCCATGTGTTCACTCGCTGATTCAGCACTTTGAAATAAGCGCCCCCCGCTTCAGACGTTTGAACACCACGTCCGCCCTGCGCGTTCATCGTCTCGTCCATATGCTGGCGAAGCTCCTCCAGCTCCTCCGGCGACAGCACGTTATCAATTTGAACAAAGCCATTTTCCCGGTAAAATCGCACCTTATCTTCGCTAATTTGCATCTTCGAAATGATCATCTATGAAACGCCCCTTCACGCTTTAGAATATACTTCTACTGTACATCTGAAAGCGGTATCCTTCTTGGAGGATATGGGGAAAAACTAAGACGATCTGCCAACGAACACATCTATATGATCCTCTATCGACTTTTTGCCAGACAGAAGAGGCTGATCCATTGGGTCACGTTCGACCTTTAGGAACAGCCTCTATTACATTTCCCCGGTTATTGGAGTGAACCCCTTTTATTTAGCGGCATTCGCCTTCTCGACGAACTCATCCGTGAATGCCTTGGAAACGTCTTGGGATTTCTTGATGACGCCGAGGTCGAGCAGCTGTTTGTTCATTTCTTCCCAACGCTCCGTCGTCATTGTGCCCACGCCCTTAGTTTCAGCGTCTCCTCCGTAAACTAGCGGCTGCAGCGCTTTCGAACTGTAGGCGAACCGATCGAGCGACTCATCCGGATTTTCCTTCAATATGCTAGGGTTGATTTCATCCGAATGATCCTTATAATAGTCCCATCCTTTTATCGTCGCGTCGACGAATGCCTGCACCTCATCCGGATGCTCCTTCAGGAAAGACTCAGTCGTAATCATCACATTAGCGTAAGGCGAATAGCCGTAATCCGCGATTAGCAGACTTCCGACTTTTACGCCCTGTTGGTCCAGGACATACGGCTCGGCCGTGATGTAGCTTTGCACCACTGATTTGTCGTCGGCCATGAAGGAAGCAAGCTCGTAATTATATTTCATTTGCTTCGTCTTGCTCAGATCGAATTTCTTCTTCAAAAACTCCCAATAGGTTATGCCGTTGCTGACGTACACCGTCCGCCCGTTCAAATCCTCGATACTCTTAATGCCTTGCCCCTCATGATAAGTGAACGACTGCGGACTCTTCTGGAACGTGCCTAGAATAGCGACGACCGGAATGCCCTGATCCCGGGCGACCAACACCTCGTCGCTAGAGCTCATAGCGAATTGGGCTTTGCCCGAGAGGAGAAGCTGCGTTCCCGACACGTTGACTCCCGGGGTAATCGTCATGTCGAAGCCGGCGTCCTTGTAGAAGCCTTTAGCCAAAGCAGTGTAGTTGCCGCCATGCTCGGCTTGCGCATACCAATTCGTAATTTGGGTGATCGGGATAAGCGCCTTTTCAGATGATTCGGATGTGGAGGATGTCGATGTGGAAGACGTATCGGACGAGGCCGCTTCGTTTGAAGCCGTTTCGTTCGAAGCCGTTGCCGCTGCTTCCTGCGAAGAATTCGTGTTATTGTTGGAAGAACAAGCCGAAACGAGAAGTGTAAGCATAAGAACGATTAAGAACGGAATTGAGCTTTTTGAGAACCTCACAGTACGGAATTCATGTTTAGTCATCTTTTTTCCCTCCACTTTTCTCTATAGGTTAGCATGCGTTTCGATTCATGACCCAAACCCTATTCAAGCCTCATGCCAAGCTCCAAACGGTCTTCCTGTACCAACGCGCTGACCCATCGACCTTGAACAGCCACCCAGCGGGACGGAGATCCCTCAACCAACAACTGCTCGGCGTTCGCGGCGTCCAGAACGGCCAGATCGGCCGAGCATCCTTCACGGATACCGTACGACGCCGTTAGTCCCATCAGGGAGGCGGGCGTTACAGTGATCATGCGAAGCAATACGTCCGGATCGTCCGCAGACCCCATTTGAGCGGCATAGGCGGTTAACAAGGCGATCTGCGCCAGATCCCCCTTTCCGAAGGGATGGAACGGATCTCGTATGTTATCCGATGCCGCCGCCGTGGCGACGCCCGCTTCCAGCAGCTCCTTAACTCTGGTCACCCCCCTTCGAATCGGACCGTCATCGGCCCTGCCTTGCAAATACAGGTTGGCAGCCGGAAGCGTCACCGCCCCGACCTTCGCGCGGGCCATCTCTTCGATGATTGGCCTAGCTTCGCTGCTCGGCATGCTGGAGAGTGAACACAGATGGCCTGCCGTTACGCGGCCTTCGTAGCCATACTCCCTCGTCATCCGAGCGATCGGAATGACCGTGCGGACGAACGGATCGTCTCTTTCGTCAACGTGCAAATCGATCGGCACATCGAGGCGCGTCGCAATATCGAACAGATGGCGGATGTCTGCCTCTGGATCCTCGTTCAAATGCGGACAGCCGCCGATTCCATCCATCCCAAGCCCGATCAGCTCCTTAGCTAGCTCCGCGGTCTCGCGCGGCACTTGCCCGAACGACAGCATCGGGAACAGTTGCAGCTGGACATGTCCCTTGAGCGCCTCCTTCGCTTCCAGCGCTGCCTCCACGGTTCGGAACATGATGTCCCTGCCGAGCCAGGCATGCATATCCAAGTGCGTCCGCATATGCACCGTGCCATGCCGTAATCCCATCTTGGCCGTGCGGATAATACGCTCGCGGATTTCCTCCTTGGAAAAGCGATCCACATGCTGCCCGTAGTTGGAAATCGCCTCCAAAAGCGTACCTGATGCATTACCCACCCGCGGGAGCGATAACGCTTTGTCCAAATGCATATGCATGTCGACAAAGCCCGGCACCGCGATTCGGCCTTCGAGATCCACAGCGGAGGCAGCCCGGCCGTCCGCACCGATCGCTTCCTTCGATGCGATCGAAACCGCATCGTGTCGGACGGTTTTCTCTGTACTTGCGACGACTGATATCCATCTTCCGTCCTCCGCAATCAGCTCGTACCAGCGGTCGTCCCCGTTAAGCGGCAAGCGCGCGTTTACGATGTGGAGCTTACCTGCGCGCATCAGTTATCCCTCCCTAGCTCGGACTCGTGCCAGGAGCTAAGAAGCAGCTTGGAAATTCGATTCACAATGAGGTAGAAGGTGATGCCCATGAGGGATGCCGACAGTCCGCAAGCGAACAGATACGACGTATTCATCCGTACGGCTGCCACTGTGATCGCGTATCCGAGACCGCCTTTGCTGCCTCCTACGCCTGCCATGTATTCGCCGACGATCGCCCCGATTACGGACAGGGTAGCTGAGATTTTGAGACCTGCGAGCATATACGGCATTGCGGCCGGAAACCGCAGCTTCCACATCATTTGGAAAGGAGAAGCATTATAGAGGAAGAACAGGTTTTTCATATTGTGGTCGGTCGAGTTAAGGCCGATCAGCGTGTTCGACAGCATCGGGAAGAAGCCGATAAGGAATGTAATAAACACGATGGCGTTAAATCCGGCTCCAAACCAGATGACGATGATCGGGGCAATCGCGATGATTGGAATCGTCTGCAGGATGATCGCATAGGGGTACACACTTTTTTCCACCCATTTGGAGCTCGCCAGCAGCACCGCTCCCAAGACACCTAGAATGAAGCTTAAAATAAAGCCGATCAGTGTCTCATAGGCGGTCGTCCACAGCGAAGCGAGAAGACTAGACCCGTTCTCCACCGCGGATCTCACGATGTCCGTCGGCCTCGGCACAAGGAAGATCGGAACGTCGAATAACCGGCAAATCCACTCCCAGCCTCCAACGAATATGATAAAAGCCGCGAGCGACGGCGAGTACCCTATCGCTTTCCTCAACCATTCACGCCGGATTGTAGCGTTCTTCGGCGGTGAATACTCGCTGCCCACGATTCTCATATCGGTGATCGTTTTTTCCATGCGCTTAACCTCCTTCTAGTTAGTCCGCCGGATCGGCAACAAGCTTGCCCGGATTCAGCAGACCGAGCGGATCGTTGACTCTCTTCCGTTCAACCATACCCCCGTAGGTCGTGCTGCGGGGGCTGACGGTCCAGGTATGCGGATCGGATACCGACACCCCAATCGTTTCGAAGTACGCGACGATTTCGTAGAGCCGCTCCTCGGTCGAATACCGGATGACTGGCAGAGCAATCGGGAAGATGACGCCTCCCGCCATCATCCATTCCATATGAAGCAGCACTTCGTCACCGAATTTGCCTTTAATCGAAGCGATCTGATCCATGAAACTCGTGGCCGAAAAGCCCGACTGCAAGTACGTATAGCTCGGATCGGCGCGCAGCGACCATAGCGTCGTGTGATTCCATGTAAAATCGGACAAGCTGATGCCTTTGCGATATTGCGAGGAGTCCTTCACGTAGCCCATTCTTCCGTTAGCCTGTTTCGCGTGAGCCGATACCGCCTCCAGATAGCCTTCTTCCGTCTCCAGCAATACTGCAGCGGATCCTTTCTCCAGCTGCTTCGCGAGCGGTGTGAAATAGCTCGGCAGCGGCCACTCGCTAAGGCTGACCATCCGTTTCGGAATGGAGACGTCGTGCGCGACGGCGTTGCCGAAGAGCGCAGCCTCCTCCAAACTGTCGAACTGACAGATGGATTCTTGCCACAACCTTGCAGGCGCCAGAGGAATGACAACCTCGGTTACAATGCCTGTCGTTCCATAGCTGTGGATGTAATCCTGCACCTCCGTCCCCGACACAATAACCCTCTTGGGCGACTGCTCCATCGTATAAATCGTCGCTTCAAGAACGTTGCCATCCCAGAGATTGCCCCAAGTAATTGAGCCAATGCCGCCGGAGCCTCCGCTAATAAACCCTCCGATCGTGGCGACCATAAGCGTGCTCGGGTAAATGCGGAGCTCCTGACCGGATTCACGAACCGCTTTTTCCAGCACGCCGAGCTTCACTCCACACTGGCAGCGAGCGTAGCCGTTACCGATCTCGACAATCTTGTTGAGCCCGCTGACGTCGAGCAATATGCCTCCTTCTAGCGGCACAGCCTGCCCGTAGTTCCCGGTTCCGGCACCTCGAGGCGTGATCGGAATCCGATGTGCGTAAGCGTACGCGAGCGTCTTCGCAACATCCTCCTCGCTATCCGCCTTTACGGCGCCATCGGCGATTTTCCCTCTCAGCTTTGCATCCAGAACCGGGGAGTACCAGTAATAGTCCTTCGACAGCTTCTCGACCGCAGATGAATCCAGTACCAGCTTCTTCTCTCCAAGCAGCTCGGCAACGTCGCTCTCCCATCCTTTACCCACGCTCTCCACCTGCCTTCTAATGTTTTAAAGCGCCGGATACGCTCCGCACGAGCTCCCCGAAACGAGCTGTCGTGCGGAAGTCCACATCCCGGGGAAACGAGACGTCGATTGGAACGATGTCTGACACCTTGCCCGGACGAGGCGTCATGACGACGACCCGCGTCGATAGAAACACCGCTTCGAACACGTTATGCGTGACGAACAGCACTGTCATGGCCTTCTCTTTCTCCCAGATAGCCAGCAATTCGTCCTGAAGCGTCTGCCTCGTAATTTCGTCCAGGGCGCCGAACGGCTCATCCATCAGCAGCAGCTTCGGCTTGGACACGAGCGCCCGCGCAATCGACACGCGCATCTTCATGCCGCCGGACAGCATGCGAGGCAGTGCCTTCGTGTAGTCCTTCAGCCCGACGAGCTCCAGGACCCGCTCCGCTTCTTCCTTGCGCGTCTTTTTCGAATCGCCCCGCAATTTAAGCGGAAGCATTACATTCTCAATGACGGACGACCACGGCAGCAGGGTGTGCTCCTGAAAGACGAAAGCCGTGCTATTCTCTTTACGGGCATCCTTCGGCGACTTGCCGAGAATTTCAAGCTGCCCCGAGGTCGGCTCGCTCAGCCCCGAAATGAGCTTAAAGATGGTCGATTTGCCGCAGCCGGAAGGGCCGACGAAGGAGACGAACTCTCCCTTGGTCAAATTCAGATTCACTTCCTGCAGTGCGACTGTTCCGTTCGGATATATCTTGGATAAGCTTTGCATCCGTACGAACGATTCATGATTCGTGCCGATTTCGGTATCGGCGACCCTGCTTTCCAACAGCTCCATTCGAACCGCCCCCCGCCTCTTAAAGTGAATAGCCTACTTCTTCAGACTGCCCATATCAAAGCTGGCCAGCTCCAGCAGTGCAGCCGCCATCGCCAGACCTCCTCGCCGCAGCAGCAGTTCTCCGTATTCCGCATCCGCGAGCCTTGCGTTGCCCGCGATGCCGGATTCCGAAATATCGCTCATGACCCAGGCGAAGGCCTTCGACCGAAATTGCAGCAGCGGCGAGGTTGGCAAATTCGGGATTTCGTCGGGAGCCTCATTCATAGCTACCCAATGCTTTCTCACTGCGAGCACGAGTGAGGTCTCGACTTCCCCGCCGTGAATATCCAGCGTCGGCTCCCGGTATTGCAGCACCTCGGGATCGGCCGTAGCATTCACATGCAATTGATAGACAATAAGTCCGGTTTCCTTGCGAATGTCGCGTCCCATCATGTTCAGCAGGTCGACGTTTCCACCGTGGGTATTATAAAAGACCAATTTGCGGAATCCGCTGAGCTGCAAGCTCTTGGCGATATCCATCAGCACGGCCATCAATGTCGACGCGGACAGCGAGATGGTGCCGGGATGACCGAGATGCTCCGTACTCTTGCCATAAGGCAATGGAGGCAGCAGCCAGACCGGCGCATCATCCGGCAGCGCTTCGAATCCGCAGGTCAAGAAGCTTTCATTAATAAGCGTGTCGGTATACGTCGGCAAGTGGGGCCCGTGCTGTTCGACGGCGCCGATCGGCAGGACGACGACAGCGTCCTCCTTGTCGAGCTCCGCGACCTGCTTGCGGCTCAGCCGAGGCAGGAAGTGGGTGTCCCACGCTTTTCCGATATTGCGAGTAAACATGGCAGAGCTCCTCCTTTTTAGTCGGCAGCTACCGGATTGATCAGCGGCAGAAAGCCTTCAATCCAGCCTTGCGCTTCGTCGCCCGCACGAATGATGACAGGCCCCGGTGTACCGGTTAGAATAATGTCCCCGGGCAGAAGCGTCATGACCCGAGAATGAAACGCGACGATCCACCAGGGGCGAAAACGCATTTGCGAGACGGTATTGCGATGGACCTCTGTCCCGTTTAATACGGTCGAGATCTCCAGCTTATGCACATCCTCTATCTCGCCCACTGTCAGCAATTGCGGACCGATGCTCAGGAACGTATCGAAGCTTTTGGCTCGCGTAAGATAGCGGGGGTTCATCTCATGAATGTCAGCCGCCGTCATGTCCAGCGCCGTCGCGAATCCTGCCACATAATCAGGCGCCTCTTCCTCGCTCACGTTCCGGCATACCTTGCCAATGACGATGGCGAGCTCCGCTTCAGCAGTGACGCGCTCCGCTTGCCTCGGCAAGCGTACGGGCTCGCCAGGTCCGATCAGCGTCGTGTCCGGTTTCATAAAGCTGACCGGCTCTTCGCCCGGGTCCGGGGGAGCCGGCGGCTCTCCAGACGGGCGATAGTTCATGCCGATTCCCCAAATTTTGCGGGGATTCCGGTAGAGAAGCCCGAACGCGACCTCCGTTTCCGGCACGGCTTCCACTTCCAGCAGCAGCCGTGCCTCCCCTTCCTCCTTATACCAGCTGGAGAGAGCTTCCCACCTGCCGCTGGCGATAAGCTCCCCGATTTGCAGGGGCCAATTCGCTTCGAACGCTTCATTAATACGGGAGAGCTTTATCCATCCGTGAGGGGCTTGAACGGCCGCCTCCTCTAGTTCTCCGTCACACAGCGTGGCCAGTATCATATGAATTCCCTCTTTTCTCATCGAGCTGCACGGCCCAATTCAGCAATTCCCGGTCGAACCCCGCAGGCGCGATAAACGACAGCCCGATCGGAAGACCGGATGCGTTCGCGCCTGGAATCGTAAGCTGGGGGAGCCCCGCCAATCCGGATATCGCCGTCAACTGCAGCAACCGATAGCGGTAGCGCTCCAGCACTTCGTATTCCTCGCCGATCCGCGGCGCAGCCCCCGGCGCTGTCGGCACGACCAGAATCGCGTCATCTCCGAGCAGCTCCGCAAGCCGCGCTCGCCGCTCCTCTCGTTGCCTGCGCGCCGGCGCTTCCTCCTCCAGCCGAAGATGCCGGGTCCATTCCATGCGCCCCGCAATGTCAGGGGCGAAGAGCGGCTGTACATCTTCAATCCAAGCGCCGTGGGCTCTGCGAATTTCAAGTCCTTGCAGCACGCGGAAGTTCGTCATCCATTCTGCCAATCCTTCCGGAGCGATGATCTCCGAGGTCCGGTTCCCGAATTCGGCCTCCAGACGGGCCAATGTAGCCGCCCATGCGTCCGTCGTCTCGCGCTGCACCAATTCCCATGCATCCTGCGCGAATATGAGGCGCCGGAACGGACTGGAAGGAGCGATATCAGCGCCACTCACGCGCTCCGGTTCTCTTAGGAGGAGTGCTTGACCGACCGCTCGCAGCGTCTGTGCATCGCGAGCAAACCAGCCGACGGTATCGAAGCTTGGCGCAAGGGGAATGACCCCCTCCAAGGAAACAGCGTCATGCGTCGGCCGGAAGCCGTATATTCCGCAATAGGATGCAGGCACCCGTACGGATCCGCCAGTGTCCGTCCCAATAGCGAAGCGGACGTAGCCGCCTGCGACCGCGACAGCCGAGCCGCTGGACGAGCCGCCGGGAATACGCTCCGGATCCGCCGGATTGACCGGCGTTCCGTAATGGACATTTTCCCCGTTCAAGCTGTACATCAGCTCATCGGTATGGGTTACTCCGGTCAACGTAGCGCCGGCTGCGAGCAGCCGCTCGATCACGGCGGCGTGGCGCTCTGCGCTTGGATGAGTTCGCAACCAGTCCGGATTGCCCGCGGCATTCGCATGTCCCCTGACGTGGAACACATCCTTAACGGCGAAGGTCATGCCGTCCAGCACCCCGTCTCCAGTCGGTTCTGCCTTAACGCTAGCGTCGATGAAAGCGCGATGCACATCCTTCATATTCGGTCTCCCTTCTACTCTGAAAAGCACCGGAGGCTATTTCTTACCGATTAGCATTCGATCAGCGAAGTGCTGACAGCACCCGCAGATCCTCATCGTCAAGCGAAGCCGCAGGACCTGATTTGATCAGATCGGAGAACTTCTCATCCGGGACCATCGTCGTCAGTACATACAATCGTGAATCCCCCGTGTTACGGACCTGATGCATCTCTCCGGGACTAACGATGAAATAGGTGCCTTGGCGGATCGGGATGCTTGCGTCCCCGACCGATGCGATACCCTCCCCGTGAAGCACATAGAAGTACTCATATGCTTCGGCGTGCTCGTTCGGCGGAGTCTGTCCGCCAACATCGAATATTTCCACGACGGAGACGAATGGAACTTGTGTGCCGTCGCAGAGGAGCACGAACTTGTTGCTGTCGGAGGGAGAAATTTTGTAAACCGGGCTTTCGTCGAAACGGCCCGCAATCATAGGCATAGTCATCATAGGATGGACTTCCTCCCCTTCATGAGCATGAAATAGTCGTTTCGAGAGCTCGTAATACTGCCTCGGAATCCGTCAGGAAGCCGTAACACTGCTTGACGTTGTAATACGTCGCTTCAATGCAATATCCAGGCGAGTTCGTGGCACACAAGTCTTTCAGCAGCAGCGCATCGTAGCCGGCGTTCACGGCGTCCTGCAGCGTCGCCATGACGCATTGATCGAGATTAACGCCGGCGAACAGAATCGTATCCACCCGCAGATTGCGCAGGATGCTGTCCAGCGGCGTGTCAACGAAGCCGCTCATCCGGTACTTATCTACTCGAATGTCTTCGGGCCCGACCTCGAGCTCCTCCAGAATCTCCGCCCCCCAGCTTCCCTTCTCGAGCACCTTGGAGCTATTACCTGGCAGCGTTTCGCCGATGCCGATGCCAGCTCCCGTTCCGTTGTACACGTGCAGGACGGATGGGCTAAGGTTCAGCCGATCCGGGCGGTTACCCCAGTTCAGCCAGATGACTGGGATACTCTCCCGCCGCATTTGCGACAAGAAACGGTTCTGCCTCTCAACCGGTTCGCGAAGCGGAGCGTAATCGGCTCCGATGAAATCAAGCCAGCCTCCCGGCGAGCAGAAATCGTTCTGCATGTCGACGACGATGACAGCCGTTCGGCTCATATCAAGCGTGACGGACTGGGGAGCGGCTTCAACCGTTGCGGTTTGTTCCGATTGCGGAGATCTCCTAAGATCAGCCGAATGCGCCGATACCTTCCAATCGTTGCGCCCGTATCCGATTCGAATCATGCTCATTGTCCTCCTTCGTCATCGATGAGGGGCAACTGCAGCCAAGAGCCACCCTCCGTTCCGTATCCAATGGCGACCGTCGCCATCTTTAGAACGTCCGCTTCGGCTTCGTGCAGCACGTCCGGCGGGCAGCCATTTGGATGGATAGCGAATAGCGGATATGCGCTGCCTGTGAGCTCCAGCCGAATTACCTCACCTTCCGCAAGCTCGAACGCCAGCGGGCGAAGCTCGACTGTCGCTTGCCCCCAACTGCCGCTCTCACCGGCTTCTTCGCTAATTTCCGTCCTGCCCGCGGTCAGAAACTCGGCAGAGCCGTCCGGCCGAACGAGACTTAGTATCGCGACAAGATCGGTTGGTCCCCCGATCAGCTGGTACTGTGCTTTTACGCTTGGTTTACCGAATATTCTGAACTTTTTGTTTGCAGGCGACGAGGTATAAACCAAGATTTCATTTCGGTCTTGCTGCGCGCTGCGATCGATTGGCTGATAGCTTTCCACAACCATCGGCATCCGGGCATCATAGACGAATACATCGCATCCATTCGCTTCCTTCTCACGAATATCGTCTTTCGCCTCTGTCCCACTACCGGAGGCCGCCATTTCTTTCAGTCGGCCGCTTCCCAGCGCGCCGTTCGATGGTCTCTCGCCACCCTGCAGCTCGTATCGCAGCCTCCTTGCTCCGTCCGTGAACGGGGAGGCAGAAGGGATGGAACGCCATGCCGCGCTCCCTCTCTCGAAGTACGTCACTTCTGCATCCGCCAAGAGAGGAGACTCGATTGACCGTTCCTCTGGCCCTTTCAGCCAGTAGCGGAACCAAGCAGCCTGTTGTTCGTGAATCCGCCCATCTGCTTCAGGTCCGTGATCTCGTCCGCCGGCATATCGACCCCACGGGATGTGATCCCAAGGCCCAATCATTAGCCTGAGCACCCCATTACCCGCACGTTCCCTTCCTCGCAGTGCCTCATAATCGAGCAGCGTCCCCATCAGGAATACGTCGTACCAGCCGCCGATCAGAAACGTCGGAACCGACCGTTCCCGGAGGGCATTCATCCAATTGCGGCTTTCCCAATACGCATCGTAAGTGCTATGGGAATACCACTCCTCATATTGCGGGAAGTAGCCTTTCAATATCGGATGGCTTCCGTCTTCCGGCAACGGGTATAGATGCTCATCTGGTGTCTTCCGGCGAATTCTTGTCGTGTATGCCTCGATTGCAGCTTCGCCGCCGACCCTCCGGGCGCTGTCTCTTGCCAATTGAAATCCCCAAGGCACATGCTCGAATACCGCGAATCTACCTTGCGGGTAGAACATTCCCCTGTAGAGATCCGCGCCGCACATCCCAGGAGCAATCGCCTTCAACGAAGGCGGACTGACCGAAGCCGCAGCCCACTGAGTGAACCCTTGATAGGAGAAGCCATACATTCCTACGCATCCATTCGAGCCAGGCAAGCCTGCTGCCCATTCGACAGCATCGTAGCCGTCATCGGCTTCATGTATGAACGGATCGAAGGCCCCTCCCGAATCGCCGCGGCCTCTTACGTCTTGAATAACCACAATGAACCCTTGCCTGACGTACCAAACCGGATGGGCTTGGGTGACCGTGGAAGCAAGCGTTCTTCCGTAAGGCTGCCTCATCAAGAGCACCGGATAAAGCCTATCATCGTCCGGCCGATAAATATCCGCATACAGGACGATGCCGTCTCGCATTGTGCACGGCTGATTGCTTTCTTTCAATGCTCCCCCGAATCTAATCTTCATCCGGACACCTTCCCGCCGCATGTTGTCATATTAGTCAATAAATCTGATTTTTCGATAAAGATAGCAGTAAATTGAAATAAAAGATTTCAATTCGAAGTAAATTTCGCAAATTTAATTACCATTTGTCGCTGCTGTTGCTTTTCATTATAGCTCTGATCTACATGTTGTCAATCTATTTATGTTAAGTTTTCTAACATATAAGTCTATTTATTTGATGTATCCGCTTTCGTTTTCTTATCCATCCGTCGATTCGATTTTTATAAGCCAGAAAACTAATCAAAAACTATAAATTGTGTTAGATAAACTAACATAAACTTGACTCAATTCATCACTGCCATCAGAAGCCAGCCTTCTTCTCCGCTTCAGAAAAGAAGAAATCCGGCAATTGTTTTCCTACTTCAGGAAAACAATCGCCGGATGCCCACCGGTTCTCTCACCAGCCAATCGCCGCGCCGTCGCTGCGGGGATCCGCCCCCCCTTGCAAAAACCCTTCATCCGTCACCTGAATCGCCCCAGCATGCCCCATCGCCTGATCGAAGCTGCCGACAACCCGAATATCGTGACCCGCTTCGCCAAGCTGCTTCACCACTGCCGGGTCGATTCGGCTTTCGAGCCGAAGCGCATGGCTCGCCTCGCCCCAGGTGCGTCCCCACACCCACCGAGGTTCCTCGATGGCGCTCTGCGGATTCATTCCGTAGTCGACCATCCGTGTCAGAATAGCCGTCTGCGTTTGCGGCTGTCCTTCGCCGCCCTGCGTTCCGTACAAGATCGCAGGTTTGCCATCCCGCAAAGCCATTGCCGGCATGAGCGTGTGAAACGTCCGCTTTCCGGGCTCCAGCCGGTTCGGATGCTTAGGATCGAGCGAGAAGAAAGAGCCGCGGTTTTGCAGCAATATCCCCGTATCTCCCGCCACTTCTCCCGATCCGAATTCAAAGTACAAGCTCTGTATGAACGAAACTGCGTTACCTTCTTCGTCGATGACGGCCGCGTATGCCGTATCTCCGCCCATCGGAGCCGACGCCAGCTCTCCGGCTTTCTTCATGTCGATGCTAGCCGCGAGCCCCGCCGCGTACTCAGGACTAAGCAAGCGGTCAAGCGGAATTGAAGCGAAATCAGGATCCGTCAGCACCTCGTTGCGGTCCCGGAATGCAAGCTTCAGACTCTCGATAAGCAAGTGGTAGTACTCGTATGAGCCATGCTCGATATGCTGAAGCGAATGACGTTCCAGCTGATGGAGCGCCAGAATGGCTGCGAATCCTTGCGAGTTCGGAGGCGCTTGGCAGATTTCGTATCCCCGGTAAGTCCCTTTGAGCGGTTCCGTCCAATAGCCGGAATGATTAGCGAAATCTTCGAGAGTCAAATACCCGCCTGCGCGAAGGAAATGCTCCGTTATTCGTTCGGCGAGCTCGCCGCGGTAAAAAACCTCTTTCCCCTTTTCTGCGATCTGCTTCAAGGTTCTGGCCAAGTCTTGTTGAACGAAGCTCGAGCCCGCCTTCGGCGCCTGATTGCCCGGCGCATACACGCGTGAGGCCGCGGCACTTGCTTTCAACATCGCCCAGTTCGCGGCGGTGTTCGCATGCTGGTCTCCCGAAAGCGGAAAACCCCTTTCGGCATATGCAATGGCGGACTCGAAGAGCTCCCCCCAGGGCAATCGACCATAGGTTCCCGCGATGGCGTCCCATCCGTCGACCATGCCGGGAACCGTAATCGCACCGCGGATGCCTCGGCTTGGGATGGAGGCAACATTTTCGTATAGCGACCGATTGACACAATGCCCGGCTTTACCTGTGGCGTTATAGACTCGAACACGCCCTTCGGAAGCGGAATACGTCATCCAGAACGAATCTCCGCCCACGCCGGTCATGTGCGGATATACAACCCCCAAGCAAGCGCTGATAGCGACCGCTGCGTCGAACGCGTTTCCGCCCCGCTGCAGTGTCCGTGCTCCTGCCATGGAGGCCAAGTGATGCGGGCTTGTGACCATCGCTCGTGTTCCGATTATCGATTTCCCCAAAGCATCCATCTCCTCCATCTCGACGTTGTCACCTAAAATAGCACGACCGGTAGACTTTTATCAACAACATCGTTAAAATGAGCCATATCTCCACCATTCACGAACGCTTTTTAGGTTTTTTTTAGTATTCGCTTACGTTTTGTCATTTTCGAACAAGGAGGCTGAGTGGCTTATGCCATCCCCGCAGGATATTCCGAACACACATCTCGACGCGACCGACCGCAAAATCATCTCGATGCTCCATGAAAACAGCCGCATGTCCTATACCGACCTGGCCAAAGAAATCGGACTGTCCCGCGTCGCCGTGCAAGCGCGCGTGAATGCCCTCATGGAAGACGGAGTCGTGGAACGGTTCACGATCGTCATCAATCCTGAGAAAATAGGCATCTCCGTCTCCGCCTTTTTCAACGTAGAGGTTGAGCCTAAATTTCTCGACGAAGTCGCGGATCAGCTGTCCAAGGAACCCTCGATTACGAGCCTTTACCACATGACGGGACCGACCAAGCTTCATATGCATGGACTATTCGCAGACAACCAGGAAATGCAAGACTTTCTCCTGAGCAAGCTGTACGTACTGCCCGGCATTATGAGCGTCGACACCCAGGTGCTGATCAATCGCTACAAAAGTCGTATGGGCATGCGACTGTAAATTCAATTCGAAACCATTATCGTAAAAAAACTTTATTTTCGAAAATAAATTCAAATAAATGCTAACCTTTAGAAACTTTTCGTGCTATATTATTTCGTATTCCGACGATACAAATAATTCGCGAAAGGTGGACTGCCGATGCGTAACCTCTACAAGCAACTTGTTCTCGCCATGGCGAGAACCGGCATCGTTGGCTTCGGGGGAGGACCTTCCGTTATCCCTCTGATCCGATACGAGGCGGTCACCCGCTTCCGCTGGATGAGCGACGATGAATTCGGGGAAGTGCTGGCGATCGCTAACACGCTACCCGGCCCAATCGCCACGAAAATCGCCACCTATCTCGGTTACCGCTTGAAGGGCCCTCTTGGCGCCGCCGTTTCCCTCACTGCCCATATCGCTCCCTCCATCTTAGCTATGATCGCTTTGTTTACCACCGTAACCTCACTTTCCGGTCACACAATCGTCGAAGACATGATCGCCGCTGTCAATCCGGTCATTGCCGTCATGCTCGGTCAGATGACGTATGAATTTATGAACAAAGCATGGAAAGGACTCGGAAAATGGGCTGGATCGGCAATCGTCGTCCTCGCCTTCCTACTGCTGACGCAGGTGCATCTTCATCCTGCCTGGCTTATACTGGCGTTTATCGTCTATGGCTTTTTCCACTACTCCCTGTTCGAAGCTGCGATTCGACGCTTCAGCCATTCGAAGCCTGACAGAAAGGAGGAAGCGTCGCGATGATTATCCTGCAGCTGCTGCTGGGCTTTTTTCTAGCCAATATGCTTGGCTACGGCGGAGGGCCCGCCTCCATTCCGCTCATGTACGAGGAAATTGTTAACCACTATCACTGGTTGGACCATGACCAGTTCGCCAACATGCTCGCGCTCGGCAACATGCTGCCCGGTCCAATCGCGACGAAAATCGCCGCTTACGTCGGCTTCGAAGCGTACGGCTGGCTCGGTGTCGCCGCAGCACTCATTGCCACAACACTCCCTTCGGCGCTGATTTTAATCGCACTGCTCAAGCTGCTGCAGAATCACCGGCAATCCAAAGCGATCAAAGGGATGACACTGCTTGTCCAGCCCGTCATCGCCGCGATGATGCTGGAGCTCACTTGGAAAACCAGTGAAACCTCTCTTGCCTCGCTTGGCATCATTCAATCGTTGCTAATTACGGCAGCCGCATTTCTCGCACTCGTTAAGTGGCGAATGCATCCTGCTCTAGTCATCGCCGCTGCTTTTATCTACGGAGGAGTCGTCCTTCCGCACCTGTGACCGTTTTACGAATTGTTTTTAATGACAAAAAAACCGCAAAAGTTGGTCCCCAGCCTCTGCGGTCTACACACTCTTAGCTCTTACATCCTACTCCTTACAATTGCGTGGCAGAACGAGTAACATTGAACGGCTATTATTACGCCAGCTTCGGTAGCAGTCCTCCACCAAGCTGATCTCACGGCTCAAATCCGAGTCCATCTGTTACAATGTGGTCCGCTCCGCTATACCGCGTACCGTCCTCCAATAATATTTATCGCAAGCGCCCGCGCGGTTTGTCGGTCGAATTCGCATGAGCGAAGTGGAACGTCATGCCGTCGCGGAACGTACAGCTGCCTGCTTTCATGCGGCAAATATCAAATCCATTTTCCAGGTTAAATCACACTTTATCTTCGCTAGTGAACCTATTACCTGATAGTTTGAGCTATAGGATTGAATATTACATCCTTCACCTTTATGATTGGAGTAGACGAAGAACGTCCATCCTGATTGACCGTTAGCAGCGGCAACCGGATGGACGTTTTTGTTTTTTATGCGGAGGAGGTCGAAGAAATGGATTTCGAACAAACTTACGAGGTGTTTATTCAATTTCACATCAGCCATCGAACGGGAGAACGAAAAGGAAGGCTCCTAACACGAAACTTCCACGCCGAAAAACTGTTTTTAAAGAACGTATGGTGGCTTTTGAAAGGTAACATGAATGATTTGCATCCGGAATATGAAATCATGGATTGGCGCGGGCGTTCTTATTTCGCCGACTTCGCTTGGCTGCCCCCAGGTTCAACAAAATGGGTCATCGAGATTAAAGGCTACAATTCCCACGTTCGCGATATGGACCGCCAAGGCTATTGTAATGAATTAAACCGAGAGCTGTTTCTGCAGAGTCTCGGCTATCGAGTCATTTCCTTTGCTTACGACGATGTTGCGAACCGACCCGAGGTTTGTGTGCTGCTTCTTCGTATGCTGTTCAGCCGATATGAACCTTCCGATTCACCTAAAACGATTTCCAAGTTGGCGGAAGTTGAGATTATTCGCCTCGCTTCCTCACTTGCCAAACCGATCCGTCCGCTTGACGTAACCCGGCATTTGCACATCGATCACCGTTCTGCCGTCCGTTGTTTATCAGATCTTGTCACGAGTGGCTGGTTTACACCGGTCGTTGGCGCTACAGGGCAGAGAACGATGGGTTACCGTCTCACTCGGCAAGCTATAAACTATTTCTGTTAACTGCAATTATCCAGTTATTTTGCGTGATTAAGATTATACGAAGTGAAATAACTGCAAATATACAGTTATTTGTGGCCAAACTCGATCATCCAGCTTATTTCGCACCATATAACTGGATAAATCCAGTTATTCGCAAGCTGACTAGCGAAATCGCCTTAAATAACTGGATTTATCCAGTTATTATGATCGTCACCGTCGCGAAGCTTCGACGCTGCTCAATAAATGGAATTATATGGTATTTAGATGGTCGAACGGTGGAATAATGGCAGCTCGGAGCATGGTTGTGCCTAGGTGATGTGGGTGATGCGGGTGATGTGGGTGATGCGAGCTGCTGGGAAGCAAAATTCAAATTTTTCAGGATATTATCGAGACCGATAAGCTCCTTCTCCAGATTTTCCTGAATCCCGCTCTTCAGCTTGTTCTCCATAAAAGAGTTAAAGGAATAGTAGGATAAGCCGCCAAGCAGCGACACTGGCACGATGGAGCTGAGCAGTAGAAGCACGATCATTCTACCTTTGATGGAATCCCGAAGCAGAGACAGCATAGGATAACCTCTTTCCCAAAGAAGTTTCGTGTTCGTGTGAAACGGATAGGTTGCACTATTCGGGTCCCTAGCGACAATATCCTTCCATCAAGCAACAAAACGGACGCCCTGGGCCGAATGGATCGGTCTAGTTGTCCGCTTGTAACTATTATTATAACTCTGCTGCCTCGTCGTATCGGATCGGAACGATGCCCCGCTCCTTCACACAAGCAAGCACATCCTCGCGCGTGAACATGAGACGCTCGTTGATCCGGTCGGCAACGACCTGCTCGCTCTTGTAATCGGCATTGCCGAATGCCCGCATATCCGCCTCATCATAGCCTGGATGGCCGACAATGAGATATTGGCCTAGCTCCGCATGTGTAAGGCGTGTAATGAGCGCCTCCACTGGATTGCTCAGCTTGTCCGCGCCGTCAGCCGCTTCGGGTAGAGGCTTACTGTAGCGACGGTAATTGCGGATGCCTTCGCGCTCGCACCAACGGTCGAACGGCTCGGCGATTTGCGGAATCGCCCATTCGAACACCATATGCGAATCGGCGTAGCTGATGTGGAAGCCAAGGCTGCGAAGCCGGTCCAGCTGTGCTTGCAGCTCCGCCATCACTTCCTGGGTGGCCGGAGGACGATTCAGAAAATGCGCCGGCGTCGGCGTAAACATGCCCGTATCCGGCTCGACTAATGACGGCACCTTCGCCGCACCAAGAATCGGTCCCCAGCGGACATCGGTCCACTCCGCGTTCAGCGTCCCGTGAATGCCGAAGCATACGTCTCGGCGTCCGGCGAGTAGGTCGGCGGCATGCTCGATTGTCGGGCCAACCGCCATCAACGACACATTGCGGACGATGCCGCCCTCGATCGCATCCAGAATGGCGCGGTCAGCCGTACGGGCACTACCCGCATCATCGGCTCGCGTAATGAGCCGAATCTGTTGTTCATTCATCATCGTCATCGGTAGCCTTCAGCTCCTTCACATTTAACTTAGCGAACGATTCGCACCGTTAATCCTTCCGGCACTCGAATATAGTCAAACACTCGCACGCTGTCCTCATCAAGATGCCATTTCACTTCAATAAGGCCAAGCGCGTGCGGAACAGCGCCTTCGGCCGATGTTATTCCTGCTGCTTGCACATCAATCACAACTTCGTCAGGCTTGAGGTCAATCTCTGGCAGCTGAACACCAAGTACATGTCGCGACATAAAGTACGTCGGGCAGGACGACCAAGCGTGGCACAAGCTCTGTCCAAGATCATAATACTCCGGCGTCTGCTTCAATCCCTTCTGCAGGAACCAGCCCCAGCCTTGGCGCATCATCGTCTCCGCCGTCTCCGTCAAGCCAATCGCATAAAGTCCTTCGAAAATATAGAACGAGAAGCTTGGCGACACTTTCACGCCGTCTTCCGGTCCATATCCGTTCACGAACAGCGATTTCAGCTCGCGTGCGACATGGCGGCGAACCGGTTCCAGCTGCTCTTCGGTGAGTACGCCTGCGCGGGCAGCGAACAAGCTCGCATGTGCCGAGTGCGTCGTCGTCTTCTCATTGTCGCTGTAGCAGCCGAGCTCTTCATTCCAGAACGTCTCGCGAATAGAGCGCTCGACAATGATAATGCGGCGGTTCAACTCCTTGAGGTCAGCCTCACGTCCGATAGCGTCAGCCAGCTTCGCCGCGCTGCGTAGCGCAATCAGATACGTGCAGCTGAACACGCAGTGAATGCCAGTAATGTCCATGTAGCCTTTCACAATGGCAAGGTCGCCGTGGAAGCCGCCGTAATGCGCCACTATGCCGCGCTTTACGTCCCATTCCGCGTCGAGCAGCATGTCTTCGCGCTCGTCCGCCAGCTCATGGAACCATGCGAGATTATGCTGCATCACATCCCAATACGTCTCAATAAGCGAGGCATCTCCGGTCTGCGCATAGTACGCCCAGAACCCTTCGAGCGCATTAAGCGCAAAGTCCGAGATCGTATAATCTCCCGTATTCGGATAAACCGCTCTGAACTTGCCGGTTGCATCCGGCGACTGCCCCATCAATTGCAGGCTGCGTCGCATAAGCGCATGATCGCCGAAGACGGCAAGGTTGTTGTGGTACTGAATGATCGTATCGCGGATGTATTGTCCGCGTTCGCGCGTTACGCAGTCGGTGTACGCATCCTCCATGTTGACCGCTTCGGTGCGGACGCCCATCTCCCATATTTGCTCAAGCAAGGGATCGGAGCAGCGGAACGCACCTTTCGTCTCCACTGGATAGCTTGCCGAGCGAAGCTCAATCGCCTTCAGCTTCACGTCCTGCTTCGGTCCCCGAACCGTAAGCTGCACATAGCGGAAGCCTCTTGGCTGCGTCAGCCGCCAATCGAGCACCGACTGCCGCTCATCCGCATACGCGCGGTCGCCAAGACCGTACCAGTGATAGTGGCGCAGATGCTTGCCGTCGGCATTGAGGTGCTCACCATAGGTAAGATCCACCGTAGCTCCGCCTGCACCTTCGAGCACAATGCGCGGTTGAACGAGTCGTGTTAAACCAAGATCGAGCAGCAGTGAGAAGCCTTCTGGGTAGTCCTTCAGCTTGAACTCGCGATCGCTGAGTCCCTCTACGGTTATTGCCTCGAATGCATGGCCATACGATTCCCAGCCGGTCGACATTGTCGGGCTTTCGCCCTGTTCCTCCGCTGTGACGTCAATCCAGCCACCGATTTCTGCGAGCGTATCTTCTGCTGAATAAGGGAGCGCCTTACTGCTAAGCGCTGCTTGGAACAGATCCTCCGAGACGACAGACGAGCGATGGAACTTCACGTTCGAATCCGGGCTCCGGTCCGCTGAGACGACTAACCCTCGGTCGTTAGGCAATGCAAAATAGTGGTGGAACATATCTTGAAGTGAATCATTTTTAACAAAATATTCGTTCCAGCCTTCACGTAAGCTAACCCGATGGTTTAGACGCATGCTCATGTCATCGGCATAGAGACCTTTGGCGACAGGCTCACCATTGATCCACGTATTCTGATAGAACAGTCCGATCGTAATGTCCATCGCAGTTGGCGCGTAAATCCACGACTTCACCGTCATGAACCGGCTTGTCTGATCCGGCATATGAATCTCGTTCACATGCGGCATCGGCACACTGAATGCATGAATCTGCTCGCGCTGCGCAAGCGGCAGCAGATGCAGAACCTTCTCAATCTGCACCTGTTCGCCCGACATGAACGGGATATTGCGCTCCTCCGGCTCGCCCCATGCCGCTTGATTCGCAAGCGCCACACCACGCCGCCAACTGCTGTCGTCGAACTCGCTCCCGCTCCAGCCGATCTCCTCAAGGCGCTGATCGTAGTGATCCGCCGCCTTCAGGAACAAGCTTGATTTGGCCGCATATCGATAAGCCGGTACGGCTGCCGCTTTCCAGTCCGCGACGCCTGTTGTCAGTTCCATCCGTTCGCCGCTCGCAAGCGTTACTTCTCCCCAAGCGGTGAAGCCTGCTTGCGACAGCATCGTAATAAACGTTTTGTGTCCGACATAATTGACCTGAACGGCAATCACGTTGCGGCCTTCTGTTAGCAGTTCACTGAGATCATGCGTATCATAAACCGGGTGGCGCGGGTCGAAACGAACCGAACCTGTTTGTACATATTCCCCATTTACATAAAGCTGATAAGTCGTATCTGCGAACAGATGCAGCAGCGCTTGCGACGGCTTCTCTGACAGATCGAGCGTTAGCCGGAACCGCGCATACAAGTTGCGCCCCTGCCCGCTCTCGTCAAACCAAATAGCCTGTGCAGCAGCTGGTTTGGCTGTAATTAGCGTTGTATTCTGATTCACAATTGTGCACGCACCTTTAACGATTAGTGGTAGTGTCTTTTGCTGCGCCTGTTCGTGTTAGCCCCTTGTGGATCCAAGCAGGGCGCTGCGATATTTTAACGGAGACAGTCCAGTCTTGCTCTTGAAGAAACGGGAGAAATCGTCGATATCCTCATAGCCCGTCATCCGAGCAATTTCTGCAATTGGTTTGCTCTCCGTCTCGAGCAGCTGCTTCGCCTTGCGCAGGCGCAGCGACAACTGCAGCTTGGTTGGGGTAATGCCGAACAGCTTCTTGAACCGCTCCGCAATATACGTCGGGTGCATGTAATAGCGCTTGCCGAGGTCAGCAAGGTCGATCCGGCGGTCCGGATTGTCGAGCAGCTCGGACAGCATCACCACGAAAGGCTCCGAATGATCCGACTTTAGCTGCACCGCCGGGTGATGGATCACCGCATCGACGAGAATGGCAACGAGCTCATGTGCCTTTGCCTTCTTCATTAGGCTGTCTGAGATGGACAGAGGGCCTTCGGCGAAGCGCCGATATTCATGGAATACCGCCTCGAACGCCTCTGGCTTCGGCAGCTGGAAGCAGACCGGGAATCGAAATGCCTGCAGCGCATCCATACATTCAGCAATCTCCAGCGTAAAATGCCACCACAAAAACTCCGTCAGCTCACCCGAATCTTTCACATGGTCATGCACTTCATGCGGCGGAATGAACACGACATCGCCTTGGCGGGCGTTATAATCCTTGCCTCCGATACGAAGCCTGCACGAGCCTGTTTTGATATATGACACAATATAATGGGGAAGCTTACGATTGACATGCCGCAGCTCGGTACACCGATGGAGATCATGCGCCAGCATATGAAGCGACGCCTTCTCAATCATCAGCAGCGAGGTATGGCTGGGGTTCATCTCAATTTCACTCCTTGGACAACAATTCATGGTTATGGTTATGGATATAGGTTGCTCACTCTATTATACAAGCGGTATTTTTACATTCGTGAGGGAAAACGGTCTGATGGAGGTGGATTCCCGTCCACAAAAAAACTCCGGCTTGTTGCTCGCCGGAGCCTGAACACTTAATCGCTACTCGTTTCCATACATGCTGCATTACTCAGGTCGCTTCACTCTTTGCGCACGGAGCCTGGAAACCATCTGGTCAATATCTTGCTCATAGGACGGATCACCCTTGATGTAGAACAGAACGACATTGGCAAAATGGTACCGCTTATTCGCGATCAAATCCGCAGTAGCAGTCTTGTCATTAAACGCATTTACTCCGTCCGAAGCAGCGGCCATCGATGGATAGATGTATATAAAAACGGACGGGTCTTGCTGCTCGTTGCCAATTGTATAGATGCTCGGCGCAACTCCGTTAGAGGCTTGCGCGAATACAGAGTTCGGCGCGGCATCGTCACCCTTTTGCACCAATTGGACGCCTTGCTGATCGAATATGTCTTGAATTTCCGCTAAAGTGAAGTGCCTCTCGTTGACTTTGCTGCATCCTGGCAGTATTACGCTTACTGTCAATGCGATCAGGATGAGACCGAAAAACAGCCTGTTTCTGCTCATCCAGTTGTCACTTCCACGGTCCGTGGCCCGCCGTTCCATACGACTTTAACGCCAAGCAGGCTGCCCGCGTCGCTGATGGGAAGATATAAGCTATTGTTCAGCACGACCGGCGGGGAGACGAGCGCGACTTGCTCCTTGCCCGTGCCCGTTTCCGCGTATGGAACACCTGCTTTGATGGTGAAGGTACGGTCGCGAAGTGTAATTACGGCTTGTTTCGCTATTGCATCATAGGTGCCTGTTGCCCCGAGCTCCTCAGAGAGAAACCGAAGCGGCACAAGCATTCGATTATTGATCGTCATCATGCTTGGATTGATCGGCTTGTTCTTCCCATTAAGGCTTAGCGTAGCTACCGCTTTCTTGTACGCGCTCTCCGGGGTGCTCACACTTAGCGGCTTTGTCAGTTCCGCAGGCAGCGCGAACGCGTATAGCTTGCCTTCCGCTTGCACGAGCAGCTGGCTGCCTGACACTTGGAACTCTCCGAAGCTGCGGGCGGGCGTCTGATAGCGGAACAGCGCTTTGCCTGTAGTGACGTTCAGTGCGTAGACCTCGCCGTCTGTTTGTCCGACGAATATACCGGAGTTGATAAAATCGACTTGGCTCGCCGGATTGTCCAGTCCTTCGTAATAAACGGCGGTCTGATCGGCAAGCTTGCGCGCATGGATACCGATGTTGTCGCTGTTAAGATAGAATAGCTTGCCGTTGTACGGTCCAAAGATCCACTGCCCGTTGTCATTCAATACGGAAGGCCGGACAGTCGCTTGGTCGGCATTGAAATGATATTGGTAGAGCTCGTTATCTCTCGTTGAGACGTAGATATTATCTCCGACCATCGTCACATCATTCGGATATTGGCCTAGAGGGTCGAGTCCTTCTTTGATTGGGACGAACGACTTGCTGCTAATGATGCTGCCTGTATTCGCGTCGATTACGTCGATATCTGATACATACTTGCTGCTATCAGTCTTCGGCCAATCATCCACCATGTACAGCTTCGTCCCCTCAGCCTTCAGCAGTTGCGAATGGCTCCCGCTTAGACGCCAGATCGTTCTGCCAGTTTGGGAATCAATAGCATAGAGCGTGCCTACCGTTATCGCACCTGATTCCACTGCAGGAATGAGCAATTTATTGCCGACCTTCAGCTCAATGCTCGGCGAATTCACTTGCGTGCTGCGCCAGTTCTCTTTACCTGTTGTAAGATTCACAGAGCTGAGCCCCGTCCAAGTCGAGAGATACAAAGTCGTGCCATCAATAGAGAATGAGGTCAAGGTGCTGCCCTTCGCCAGCTGATAGACACGCTTGCCTTTGCCCGCAGCATCGACGCGGTAGATGCTGTTGTCGGTCTGTCCGCTAACATAGATGGAGCCGTTCACTACGACAGCAGAGCCGGGCTTCAGCTTGGAACCGTAGGTCCAGAGCTGTTTGCCGGTCTTCGCACTTCGCGCATGCAGTACGCCGCCCGCGACGTAATAGAGATTGCCATTTGCGACCGCCAATGCTGGCTGCTCGCGGTTCTCCGCCGTCGGCTTGTCCAGCTCCGCCGTCCAAAGCGGCTTCGCCCCAGGCACTTTATTCTCCGAGCTCAGCATCGTGTCGGTGCTATAGCTCGTATTGCTCGCCGTCTGAGCCGCCGCCCCCTGCGCCGCGCAAGTTGTAAGCAGGGCCGCCGCCAGCAGGCCGAACAGCTTATGTTTTGGTTTAAATTTATTGTTCATTGGTAAGAGAACCCCCTCTAAGAGTGGCTGGTGTTAGTATTTCACCCAGAATCACCCTCTAGACGGTGAGCAGGAGAAAAAGGTTACAGGGGGAGCTTGCGTCACAGTCCACGTTCTTTTCCCGCCCCCATTCCCGCAATACCGCGGCCACCTCTTCGCTTTCGCGTCACGGAATCTCTTCGATTTCTCGCCTTACTGCCATGGGCATTAGTCACTTACGAACGTGTTCCCTAAGTTTCGCGCGATACCGGCCAGGTGACGTTCCCGTGCATCTTTTAAACAGACTTTGAAAGTAAGTCTCGCTTTGGTAACCGACCAACCCCGCTATAGTGGCAATGGTTTCATCGGTCGTCGTTAGGTACCGTTCAGCAACCTCCATTCGGTATCGAGTGATATATTGAAAAAGAGTATGGCCTGTTTCCCTCTTGAATAGGCGGCATAAATGAAATGGACTTACATGTGCATGCCTCGCTAGTTCATGCAAAGTAATGTCGTGAATGTAGCGCTCATGAATGAGTCGCTTCGCGAGATGCACCGTTTGTGAGGCAGCAATAGCGCCGGGGCGAAAGCCGGGAGACTTAGGTTGATGAATGATGCGAACCAATTCGACGAGAAAAACCATCAATAGATGATCAGCCAGAAGATCGGAATCAGCTTCGCGCGAACGCTTGGCCTCGACCAACTCTCGCAAACGCTGCGCCAAGGAAAAATAATGTTCGCCAAGCGAAATCACCGGAGATTCATCGCGAGCAATAAAATAACCCGGGGGCAGACCGGATAGCTGGAGATCGGCTATGCCCAAATACAGCGTACGAAAAGGAAGATGGGAATGAGAACGCTCGTCGTGCCAGAGTCCTTGATTGTAAAGCATGATGGTACCGGGTCCGGCGAAGTAATGATGTCCGTCAAAAATAAACGTACCTTCGCCTTCAGTAATCAGCATCAATTCTGCTTCCTCCGGATTGTGATGTAGCGGATTAACGAATTGCTCCCCTACGGGCTTCTCTAAGGCTCCGGCATACCGCAAGCTTGGACGGCCGCCGCCCGCAAACATTGAATCGAACATTCCCCACACTCCCCGATCGAGCAATATACAATAGTTCAAAATCAATATACTACATTATCCAACTTTACGTCATGGGCTACAATTTAAGTAAACCAAATGTTTAAGAATGAAAGAAGCGGAGGCGTAAGAATTGAAAAACGCGACTATAAGCAATATCCAAGATGCTCTTCATTATTATGACGTTAACGGATCGACGTTGACGGACGAGGAGAAGCGCTCGCTCGACGAGAAAGGTTATGTTTTGTTCGAACGGTTGATCGATGCGGAGTGGTTGGGCAAGCTGCAACAACAGTATGAATACTTAATGGATCAGGAAGGGGCGAAAGCCGGTACGGAAGTTCACCAGGAGGAGGGTACCCGTAGGCTGTCGGATTTAGCGAATAAAGGGGAGGTATTTGACGGGACCTATACACATCCCAAGATACTGGCTGCCATTCACCACGTAATTGGCCGCGAATTCAAGGTCTCTGCCATGAACGGCCGCGATGCTGTTCCGGGATTCGGGCATCAGGATTTGCATGCGGATTGGGGCAGTCGGATGGACAATGAACCCAATCATGTGGCCATATCGATCTGGATGCTGGACGATTTCACGACTGAGAACGGAGCTACCCGTGTCGTGCCGGGCACACATAAACTGGCTGGAAAACCAGCCGATTATATGATGAATTTGAAAGATCCCCACTCTGACGAAATTGTGGTCACGGCTCCGGCCGGCTCGGTAATCGTGTTGAACTCGCACACGTGGCATGGGGGAACCGTCAACCATACGGATCGGACGAGACGTGCGATCCATCCTTATTATGTAGCGCGAGAATTCGAACAGCAGCAAAATATGCGAGAATACATCCGAAAAACCACGTATGACCGAATTTCTCCGGCGGCCCGTTATTTATTAGACGTCGATTAGCCGATGGATTCTCAAAGATGATTTTAGACAACCTCCATTAACATATTTGCGTTTACTAAATTGTATATAATATTATGCTTCACCAATATATGTATCAATTGTCACTCCATACAAAAAGGCATCCTTCATGCAGGCTGCCTCTTTGTATTCCTATCTGAAAACCTGAGATTATCTAAACATGTCTTGATCACGATCAAAGTACTCTTGTAATTGCCTTTCGATGTCTTCTTTACAATCCAAACAAACGGATACTGGAAATTTGTTTGAAGCCATATTTTTATACGGATGAGGATCTGCTGTAATCCATTTAAAGTCACGACAATGGGAGCAAAAAATTTTTACCGGGATTTTATCCAATTCATCACACCTGCTTACGAAAGAGTTTATCTCCATCGTAAAACTTGAAGCTAACTTCATGTCAAGGGGTGAATGCTATGGAAGGACTTAGTATTGGTCAATTAGCTGCAAAAGCAAATGTAAATGCATCGACGCTAAGATATTATGAATCCATTGGTTTACTACCTTTCCCAGAACGGAGAAACGGTCAACGCCGTTATGATGAAAGTCTGCTTGAACGGATTCATTTCATAAAAGTCGCGCAGCATACCGGATTTAACATGCAGGAAATTGCTATTTTATTAACCGGATATGAAACAGGAGATCCCCAATCCGAACAGTGGGAACAGTTGGTAAAGCAGAAACGCTGTGAGCTAGAGAACAAAACCAAACAAATCGAGCTGATGATTGAGGTTTTAGACAATTGTATAGGTCGTAAATGCATAAACTGGTCGGAATGCATGCGTAAGATTCAAACAACAGGCACGTGTTGTTAAGAATGCAACTGTTAAGTTTATCTGTGCATTACTCATAGCTTTTTGCGGAATCGTGTGTGAAACCTGAAGAATGAGAGAGGTAGTAAGCATATTCCAATGGTCTACTATAAACTAGATTTTTATGTTTTGAACTCTTCATGTCTTTGTATATACTTTTTTGAGGTTTTCCGTTCAGTTCAATTATCCACAGCTTACCTTGTTCGTCTATTGCGAAATCCACGCTCAATTCTCCCAATGAACCTATATGAGCTTCTGCTACTTGCGCAGCTGCAATGCTTACCTCATGAAGAGATTGGAAGATCTCATTGGTTTTATCCTGACTAAATATTAAGGGAATAACTTCTGCAGCATCATAGATGAATTCACACATACTCGTGTTGAAATAATGTTCATAAGCCACTCTGCATGCGAGTGTGGAAACCGTCCACGCTCCGGAAATATCTTTTTGAACAAGGACACGAATGTCAAAATATCGATGATTAAGTTTCTGGATAAATATCCCTTGCTGAACCATGTAGTTCTCTGAACCGAGAAGTTCACCTAATTTTCCCTGATAGCTTTCATTGTGTCTGCAAATATACCTCGGAGCCAAAGAGTACAAAGAAATGTTGACATCCCCATGATTCGTTTGTTCAACCCGGTATACAGACTTCCCCTTGAATCCATAAGCAGGTTTAATATATACGACATGATATTTCTCTAATAGCTCGGATACATTCGCTTGATCGTAAGAAAGAGTTTCTGGAATATACGGGTTAAGCTCTGACTGTTTGAATAGATTGTAGAGATCCCATTTACTGAAAAAGTTAATCTTGTTAAAGCATTTGTTTGTGCCAATCACGTTCTCAAGACGTTGTATCGTGATTGTTTTTTTGTTAAATGACCGATTATAAACGACTTTAGGAAAAGCGAAGGAGCTTTGTTTCCATACGCCCTTATTCAAGCTGAGTCCGTTAATACGCTGATTTTCCCAATTAATATCTGATGGAGTAAAGGCGAAGAGGTGAAGGTTCAGACGGTCATAACGCTGATAAAGCTCCAAAACACTCTTTCTATTACTTTTATTGGATACTAGAATCCCTATTAATGGCCGATCCTCCACTCTCTCCACTCCCTAGTCTTCAAACCTATAACATTCTAATCCGGGAGTAGATATTTTGATAGGGACAATCACATAATAGGAAGGAAATTTAAGTAAAAATCATCACCCATTTCCCAAACGTTTTAGGCATTTATTACCAGTTACCTTCATTTACTTGAATATAATGAAGCACTTCAACAATAAGGAGATGAATCTATGGGTAGATTTAGTGGTCCTCCAGGACCTCCGGGACCAGAAGGACCCCGAGGGCCCCGAGGACCAGCAGGACCTCCAGCAGAAGGAGCCCAATTACTTCAAGGACTTGCTGGAGCAATCGGAGAAGCTGGACCTGCTGGGCTTGCAGGAGCGCTTGGACCTGCAGGATTAGCAGGACTTGCTGGAGCAATTGGCGAGGCTGGACCTATAGGACTTGCAGGACTTGCAGGCGCACTTGGAGCAGCTGGTTTGGCAGGAGCAACAGGACCAGCAGGAGCTGCAGGAGCTGCAGGACCAGCAGGAGCTGCAGGAGCTGCAGGACCAGCAGGACCAGCAGGACCAGCAGGACCAGCAGGAGCTGCAGGAGCTGCAGGAGCTGCAGGACCAGCAGGACCAGCAGGAGCTGCAGGACCAGCAGGAGCTGCAGGACCAGCAGGACCAACAGGACCAGCAGGACCTGGGGGATTAATTCCATTTTCAACTGGGATCATTATTAGCGGTGCTACAGTCGTATCAGCTGCTCCAATTTTAATGGGTTTTGGTAATCACACGGTTGAAGTTATTGACGGTTCTGGAGAATCAACTATGCCTCCCGAAGCAGGTGGTTTTGCTTTCCCAATTCCCTTTGCAGGTACGATTCAAAACTTACAAATTAGTGCTGATCTACTGGTTGCTTCTGTGGTTTCTATAAATACACTCGGTCTTCAATATGACTTTACTGTGTTCCTCGCACCGTCAGTTCCTAATAGCGGGATTGATCACAGCTCTTCACCTTACGTGACCACTCCACTAACTAGCTCGCTAAGATTCGGATTTCCGAATAATATCATTACAGCGGGCACTTTCCGAACTGCAACGAATATAAATGTGGGATCATTAGTCGTTGCTGCGGGTGATCGTATAGGGATACGTATAAGGACGCTCCAGTCGACGGATCCCTCTGCAGCTGATATCACCCAACTTTCGTTTAGCGCCAGCCTATCTTATACTCCTTCTTAAAAGCCATCCTTCTGAATAAATCATAAACAATACCACTGAACTCCCGCTCATAGAGAAAACGGCAGCCAGTAGAGGCTGCCGTTTCTTCGTGTTTATCGAGCTATCGTTCTCCGTCGAAACGGAATCTCTTATTTTAAAGAGGTTTCTGCAAAAAGGTAACAACGTCTGAGTCTACCCTTGAATTCCCGTCAGCATCCATGCACTTCCAGCTAATCGTAAAGTCGCCGTAGCCCCAATCAACGTAACCTAGTTTCTTGTAAAGTCGGTTCGCATCCGGGTTATCGTTGCTGCTTACCTCCATGCCGATATGGGTACAACCATGCAATTTTGCCAGTCGTTCAGCTTCACGTATAATTGCTGTCGCGACCCCTTTGCGACGGTACTCGTCAATTGTCAGCCCGGCTTCAAGAAAAGCACTTCTGGATATGTCTATTCGAGAAGATACGGCTTCGTCCTGAGGCCCGCTCCACCTTACGAGAAAACCTCCGATCGGCGTTTCACGATCCCAAGCTATCAAATATACGCCTTCACCATTACTTTGAACCTGATACCTGCGATGTTGGGGGAGGGAATAGTCATCTTGTGAGAACTGCCTATGCACTAAATCGACTTGCGAGGCTTCCACAGGTTTCACTTCGATTGTAAAGGATGTTTCATAATTGCTCACGTCTGTTCCTCCTTGGATCTATTGCCCTGTTTCAAGGTAGCGAAGCTGCTCCGACGACAGCACCAAGTCGCCTGCCTGACAGCTGTCCTCCAAATAAGCAAGCTTGTTCGCGCCGATTAAAGCAACGACTGGGAAAGGCTGCGAGGTCAGGAACGCCAGCGCAATCTGCGAGCCTGTCACGCCAAGATTCGCCGCAAGCGACTGCACCCGATCAAGCCTCTTGTAGCTCTCTTCATTGGCGTACATGCTGCCCACAGAATCCGCTCGCCCGCCTTCCGGCTTCTGCGCTCTGCTATAACGACCGCTGAAGAAGCCCGATGCCTGTGAGGAATACGCGAATACAGCGATATCCGAAGAGTCGGCATACCACTGACGCTCATGCTCATCTAGCGCAATAAGATCCCCCGGAAGCACCGGATTCAGAGCTGCCAAATTCCAGTGAGGCTGGCTACCGATGAACGAAGTCAGTCCGTTCTCCCGCGCATAGCGGTTCGCAGAGTCGATCCGTTCGCTAGTCCAGTTGGAAGCGCCGATATACCGCACACGTCCCGAAGACACCTGCTCGTGCAGCGCGTCCATAATCGATTCCACGGAACGTGCCGGGTCATCCCGGTGCACCCAGTATATATCGATAACATCCGTTTGCAGCCGCTCCAAGCTTTCGTTCAGATCGCTGCGAATGGATTCGGCGTCCAGCCGCTTCTGCGAGAAGTCCGACATCGGCGGATGCGCGCCTTTGGTAGACAACAGCACGCGGTCTCGTACGCCGCGCTCCTGCAGCCAGTGACCGATCAACGTCTCGCTCGCTCCGTCGCCGCCTGGTACCCAAGCGCCATACACATGCGCCGTATCAATCAGATTGCCGCCAAGCTCTACATACCGATCAAGCAGTGCAAAAGAGGTTTCCTTATCCAAAGCTGTGCCGAAGTCCGCCGTCCCGAGCCCGATTACCGATGGTGTCAAGGATGTGCCTGTGATCGTGCAAAACCGCATGCCTCTCATCTCCTTATTTTAGCTAAAATAATAGAAAGAGCCCGAGCAACAATCCTGTATGAACGAGGACGCTAATCGGGCCTTGCTGCTACTGCTATTCCGCAACCATTCGATTTGTCAGCTTGCCAAGCTTCTCGATCTCAATTGTAACAACATCGCCATCCTTAAGATAGACTTGTTTCTCCGGTGGGTATCCCATGACGACACCTTCAGGTGTACCTGTAAGGATGACATCGCCTGGCACAAGCGTCATATGCTGCGAAATGTAGCTGACGATCTCATCCACGTGGAAAATCATATCTGACGTGTTCGAGTCCTGACGTACTTCGCCGTTCACGATCGTGCGAATCGACAGGTCGTTCGGATTGCCGACTTCATCGGCACTCACGAGGTAAGGGCCGAGCGGCGAGAAGCCGTCGCAGCTCTTGCCGAGCAGCCACTGCTGCGTGCGCATTTGCAGATCACGCGCGGACAAGTCGTTAACGTTGCAATAGCCGAACACGTAGTCCAGCGCATCTTCCTTGGACACATACTTCGCCTTTTTGCCGATTACGACAGCCAGCTCCGCCTCGTAGTCTACCTTCACGCTAACCTTCGGCAGCGCTACGTCATCTCCATTGCCGCACAACGTATTGTTAAACTTATTGAACAGAATCGGATAAGCCGGAATCGGCGAACCTGTCTCTTCCGCATGCTTACGATAATTGAGTCCGACGCAGATGATCTTATTCGGAGCAGGCACGCAGGCGCCAAGCTTCAGCTCCTCTTCCTTGCGCAGCGCTGCTGTTGGCGCGCTGACCGCGAGTGTCTGGAGCGCATCAAGCGCAGCAGCACCACCTTCAATCGCTTCGTGAATCGAGAGCGGCACCTGTGCGCCAGATTGAGCAGCAGCCGCTGCAACGTCAACGACTCCTGCGTCAGTCGCGACGCCAAGTTTGCTTGTTCCATTTTCAATAAAATTGATAAGCTTCATAATGGCTACATAACCTCCATTTATCTACAGTACCGGTACAAATGCAGTGCCTGTCACTTCGCCGTTCGCGTCAATGTTGTCTACGGAAGACAACCCTTCATAAATACTCGCGACAATACTGCAAGACACCGTTTCCCCTGGCTCTAAAATTTGATGCGTACCTCTTTCGATGCCGTCCTGCAAGCCTACCGGGTAGCCGGTGCACGGCTCCAGTACGACCGTTTGCAATTCCCGCCAGCCGCCGTAGGAAGCGAATAACCAGCAGCTTGGAAGCACCTCGTTATCATAGCTGAGGCCGAAGCCGATGCCTTCACGCGTATGCGTAAGGGCGCACCAGCCCGCCTTCATATCTGTCGCATACTGAAACTCGCTGACGCCGGAATCGGACGATAATGCGTTGCGCATATCGTGTTTCCCGCCGTTTGCGTCCTCTGCATAGGGCCATTCGTACGTGTACGAAGTCTTGCCCGTGCGAGGGGACCCGAAGCCTTCCACCATCATATTGCGTGCCGGCAGGTCAATGCGAGAATGCTCATCCGCAGTCATTGCAGCATGTAGCTTCCACAAGTAAGGCTGCGGTTTGCGGCCCAAATTCGTAATCGCATGCTGGAAATGCAGCTTCGCTTCTCCTGCCCGCAGCGTAATGCGCTTGCTTAGGCGACTCGCCGTAATCGGCGTGTCCACCCACATGTGCAAGATCACCGCTTCCGCATCGGCACGCTCAATTGCATACTGCCACCCCAGTGTCCAAATCTCTCCATGATCGGGTAGCATTTCATCATTGATCGACTCTGCAATATCGTTCGGATACAGCTCGTCCCAGCCGCCGAAGAAATGATCGTCATAATTCGTATGCAGCCCCACCTTGCGAGGCTTGATGCGCGGATGCTGCCAGAGGAAGTCCTTGCCTCTTGGCTTGAACGTGATCTGCCATATCTTCGCGCCGAGATCCGGCATGACGATGACACGCAGCTTCTCATTCTCGAGCACGACGGTGCGGATATCGTTATACGTCCAGTTCGTATCTACGGTAACTGCCACAGCGGCAACAACTCCTATTCCGTTATCGTGGCAAGCAGGTCTGCACGAAGAGGTGTGAATATTTCGATGACGACCGAATCTTCGAGCGCCGTCACTTCATGCACCGCATCGCCGGGCACGACGATCTGCTCGCCTGCGCCTGCCACGATGATTTCACCGTTCATGGTCATTGAAAGCCGGCCGCTGATGACGAACGTCAGCTGCTCATGTGGATGCGAATGCGCCGGACCGATTGAGCCCGTCTTGAACGTAATCATCATGCTCATCATGTCTTTGCCTGGCGGGAAAATTTTGCGGCTGATGCCCTCAATTGGCGAGTGCCATTCTTCGTAACGCGGCATGTCAGGCTGCACCTCCTGGGATTAACAGTACTTTGGATACGTTGCCCGGTGAGCCAAGCAGCGTCTCGAACCACTTCGCGCCTTCGCTAAGCGGTGCTTCGATGACACCTTCCGAGAGGGCAATTCGGCCCTCCTCCAGCCACTGTAGAGCCGTACGGAAGTTCATCGCGGAGTAGGCAAATGAGCCCGTCATCGTAATTTCGCTCCGAATCGCCAAGTTGATCGGCAGCGCCGATTCTTCCTCGTGCAAGCCAGTGAAGATGGTACGTCCGCCTGTCGTACAAGCCATAACGGCCTGTTTGCGCGTAAGCCCCGCGCCAACGGCATCAATGGCGACGTTCACACCTGTACCGCCGGTCAGCCGCTTCACTTCCTCAAGCGTGTCAACGGCCGATGGGCAGATCGTATGCTTCGCGCCAAGTCTACGCGCGATGGCTAAGCGGTCTTCGTTCATGTCGACCGCGATAATTTCTTTCAAGCCATATTGCAGAACGGCCTGCAGCGTGAGCAGCCCAATCGGTCCCATGCCGAGGATAAGCACCTTATCCGTCGGCTTTGCTGCTGCCAGCTCCGCCACACGCACCGCGCACGCAGTCGGCTCCGCCATTGCTGCGGTTTGCAGCGTCATGCTATCTGGCACCGCGTATACGAATGCAGCCGGAATTTTCACATATTCCGCGTTGCTGCCCGGCAATGCCGCCGAAAGCAGCTTGCGAGAGCCGCATAGCTGTTGCTTGCCCGTGAGGCACTTCTCGCAGTGTCCGCAGGTGACAAGCGGATTTGCGGTCACGCGCTGGCCGAGCTGCCATGCGCCGGAGGCTTCCACGCGACTGCCCATCGCAGCAATCGTACCCGAGAACTCATGGCCGAAGATCATCGGCGGCTTGCGCAGCGAGTTTTTGCCGAGATAGCCGCTGAGCTCAGAGCCGCAAATGCCGGTGAATGCAACGCGAATAATGACTTCGTCTTCGCCCGCGACCGGCGCGTCTACCTCTCTTATATTCATCTCTTTCGGACCTTCATAGATAAGCGCCTGCATCTGCAGCTGCATGGAATGCTGCTCCTCTCTGGATTAAAGAGGCGCTAGGCTTATAGCCCGCACCTCTCTCTTGGAATTAGAATGTGATCGACAATCCGCCGTCGACCGGAATAACTGCACCGCACATATAAGACGCATCCTCCGATGCCAGGAAAGCGATGACGCCGGCCACTTCCTCCGGCTGCCCCTGACGTCTTTGGGCGATTTTGCCGCGGGCGACATAAATATCTTGGAACCAGTCCGTCTCATGCTCCTTCACACCGTCGACCACCGACATCGGAGTCTCGATGAAGCCGAGCGCAACCGAGTTGACGCGAATGCCTACGTCGATTAGCTCCAGCGCTGTGTTCCGCGTCAGCTGGTCCATGGCTCCTTTTGCCGCGTTATAGCTCGAGGACTCTTCCAGCGCACGGCTGCTGTTGATGGAGGAAACATTGATAATGGTCCCTTGCGTACCAGTGGAAGTCATGAGCCTGGCAGCCGCTTGCGTGCAGAGAAATGTGCCGTTCACGATAATGTCGAACACTTTGCGCCAATCCTTCATGTCCGCACCGAGGAAACGCATCGGCTCGAACGTTGCCGCATTGTTCACAAGAATATCGAGTTTGCCGTAGGTTTCCTCGATCTGCGCGAACATCTCCGCAACGGATTGCTCGTCCGACACATCGCCAGCGATGAATTGCGCCTTGAAGCCTTGCGCTTGCAGCGCTGCTTCCGCCTGTTGTCCAACATCGGCGCGGCGTCCAGTGATGATGACCGTGGCTCCTTCGGATGCGAGCCTTGCTGCCGCTGCGTAGCCGACTCCAGTCGCGCCTCCTGTAATGAAGGCGACTTTTCCTTCGAAACGTTTCATATGTGCTGCGCCTCCTTAGCTAGTTGACGCGATATTTTTCCACAACCGCTTCGTCGACGGTGATGCCAAGACCCGGACGGTCTGGTACGTGCACGTATCCGTCCTTGAACGTGATCTTCTCAGATACGAGCTCGCGCGCGAGTGGCGAAGTCGAGGCCGTATGCTCGATCATGAAGCCGTTCGGAATCGAAGCTGCAAAATGTGTGCTCGCCGCAACGAGGATGCCTGTCTTAAACGCATGCGGCACCACCAGCTTATGACGCTCATGCGCCATATATGCGATCCGTTTGCCTTCGGTCAGACCGCCGCAGCGGCCAAGGTCCGGCTGCACGATGTCGTGTCCGCCCTCTTCAATGAGACGACGGAACGCGGTCACGCCGCTCTCCTGCTCGCCGCCTGCAACGCGAAGCGTCGTCCGTCTCGACAGCTCCTTGTAGTCAGCCAAGTTCTCCGGATGAAGAGGCTCTTCCAGCCAAAATACCCCATACTTCTCGTACACTTCCGCCATACGGAGAGCGCCTTTCAAATCCCATACGAGGCCGCCGTCGATCATAATATCGATGTCCGCACCAACCGTTTCGCGAATCGCGCGAACCTGCTGCTCGTCGAATTTCTCATCGCGGCCGATCGGGCCCCAGCCGAATTTCATCGCTTTGTAGCCTTCTTCCACGAACTGGCCTGCTAGGCGGACCGCTTCTTCAATCGTGTCCGGCATGAGCGAGCTGGCGTAAGCCTTCAGCTTGGAGCGGTAAGTGCCACCGAGCATCTCGGATACGGGACGGCCTGCTTTCTTGCCGGCAATATCCCATAGTGCCATGTCGATGCCGCTCATCGCGTGCATGGCTGGGCCTCCGCGACCGAAGTAGATGGTGCCACGGTACATTTTGTCCCAGAGGCGGTCAATCTCGAGCGGATTCTCGCCGATCAGCAGCGAACGAAGTCCCGTCGCAATGGAATGGGATGGAGGAGCGTCGATGCATGCTTTTGCCACGAGAGGAACAGAGTCGACCTCGCCGTAGCCGAAAATGCCCTCATCGGTATGAATGCGGATCATAAGTGTGTCTTGAGTGCCGTCGCAGCGCTCAGCATCAAGGTCGGGAATACGCAGGTAAACGGATTCAACTTCGGTAATCTTCATTAAAATCCTCCATTCGCAGATAGATGTAGGCTGGTATATGAATATATGAATGCAGTAAAACGCTTTCACTAGTTGGGTTTATTGTAATTCCGATTTTCGCATATTGTCAACAATATTTATCCTCGTTGTCAGTTGCTGATTGTTGACAAAGTACAATGTGGTGCATTTTGCAGCGATTCGGGGTATACTGGTTTTATAATGGGAAAGCGTTTACTGTTCATGTAGCGCTACCGTCTCTCAGTTGCCGAAGGAGCTACTATTTATGTCCGAGTTTACATTTAAGCAGCAAGCCAACACGTCCCTTCGCGAAAAAGTGACGAATGATCTGCGAGAAGCCATCTTGAACGGTCATCTTCTCCCTGGCGCACGCATTAAAGAGATGGACATCGCCGAGCAAATGGGTGTCAGCCGCGGTCCGATTCGTGAAGCGATCCGCCAACTGGAGCGCGAAGGTCTGCTGCTGTCGTATCCTTATAAGGAAACGATCGTGGCTGATCTGGACGCCGATGAAGTGCAGAACATTCTCATGCCGATCCGCTTCCATATTGAGTGGTTCGTTGTGAAGCGGTATCTGGACAAGCTAGACGACAGCTTCTTCGCGAAGCAGCAAGTCATTATTAATGAAATGCGCGTAGCCGTCGAAAATGGCGAGAAGAGCAGGCTAGTCGACCTCGACATCCTGTTCCACCAGTCGATTCTGGAGCTGGCGGCCGAGCGGACCGTCATGCTGACCTGGCAAAGCATCGTCAACCAAATCCGCCTCCACTTCACGAAGAACATCTCGTTCTACAACCTCGACCATATGGAGCGCGATCACCAAGAGCTCATGGATGCGTTCCGCACCAAAGATCTGGATCTGATCCAGAAGGAGATTCTTAAACATTTGGACAGCGATGATAATTTGCTGTGCTTTACGAAGTAGGGATGGCGCCGCTGCTGCGGATATTCCTCCACCGAATTCCTTGCTGAGAGAGCATATTTGCTCTCTCAGCTCTTTTTTTGGGCCCTTTCTGGTGTGCGAGAGAGCGTATTTGCTCTCTCGGAGGCATTTCGGCGGGGAATACCGTCGGTTTCCCTGCTGGGAGAGCTCATTTGCTCTCTCTGCTTCTCAGAGCTCTTTTTCCTACCCCGCCCTGCGCGCGAAAGAGCGTATATACTCTCTCGGACACTTTTCGGCGGGCTATCGCTGATGTGTATCCCTTGGGGATACTCTTTCGCTTGTATCAGCCAACCGGAGTGGTAACCACTACCCCCTTTGCGCTCTTTTGCTGCTTTTTCGACTCATGTAGGGTAACCACTACCCCTCTTGCTCTTGCTCTTGCTCCTGCGCTCCCTCTCCCCTGTCTAAACCAGCAAGCCTCCCGGACATACTGGTGCTACCACTACCACGAGGAGACATGCCGGATGATGCGAATTTTCATCCTTTTTGCGGGCATTGTAACCGTTGCGTTAGGCGCCGAACTGTACCTTTCTAACAACTGGATGCTGCGGACTTATCCGACCAATGGCGAGGTCAATGTGCCGAACGATGCTCAAATTACTGCCAATTGGAAAGGTACACGCGGCAACGACCTAGGGATGGCGCTACATTACGCAGATGCTCCGAATGAATATATCTACGGCACTGTTGCAGGCACAGTATACGGGTTATCTTTTCGGCCAGCTCACGACCTCAATCCAGGGCGGAATATCATCGTCACCGTGGACGCAGGCAAGAGACATTACCAATTCTCTTTTACAACAATCCGATAGCCTTGACTTAGGAGCTAGCTGGACATCCAGTTGGCTTCTTCCTTTTTTCCTCAAATTTATAATATATCTGCAAGCAAAACTAACATTAATCTAACTTTTACCACCTGTTTTTCTCTAATTTTCTAAATGGTTTTCGACGATATTTATTCAGGGTGCTGTGGCTTTCATACTTGCGAGCCGCCCAATCAATTAATGAAAGAAGTTGAATGTATTGAAACGCAATCTATTCGCACTTACTCTTCGGAATAAGCTCATTATTGCTTTTACAGTTATTTTGCTCGTGCCGAGCCTTACGATCGGTTGGTTCTCTTATCAGACGGCGAAATCCCAAATCGAGGATCGGATGAATATGACAGTCACAGAAAATGTGCGTGTCCTCGACGAAATGCTGACTGGCTATATCCAGCCCATCACTACGGATGTTGATTATTTATCCCAGACTTTTAAACTCGACGCCGGCCAGCCTACAGCAGTATCTGACCTGCAGAAGTTGATCGCTGCATTCCAGAAAGTACACACTCAAGTCGATAACGTCTACCTTGGTACGAGCAAAGGCGAAATGCTGCTCAGCCCGCAACAGGAGCTACCGGCGGATTTTGACCCGCGTACTCGTCCTTGGTATGAAAGTGCAATGAAGGCAGATGGCAAAATCATCATTACCGAGCCTTACATCAACGCTACGGATGGAAAAGTCGTCGTCACGATCGCCAAAGCAACTCCGAATGGAGCAGGCGTGGTCGGCGTAGACTTGAACCTCACCTCGCTGAACGGACAGATTGGAAGTGTCAAAATCGGCAAAGAAGGCTACGTCTCCATCGCGGATAACACCAAGACGTACCTCATCCATCCCCTTCTCCAGGCTGGGGCTAAGGTTCCAGATGAAATTGCCAAGCCAATGTATGAAGAACAAAGCGCTTTTTTCACTTATGAAACGAAAAACAGCACGATGCGCCAGGCCGTACTGACGAATAAGCTTACAGGCTGGAAGCTTGCCGGCACGTTCAGTGTGAATGAGATCGACAAGGACGCCACGAAGATTTTGAACCAAACGCTGCTTGTTGTTGTGATCTGCCTCGTTGCAGGCGCAGCGCTAATCTATATCATAATTCGTGCGATTGTGCGTCCGATTCGTGCACTCATTCATGTGTCGGAGCAAGTCAGCCGTGGCGATCTGACCGTATCGCTTCATGTAACGGGTGCCAAGAAGGACGAAATTACGAAGCTTAGCACAAGCTTCAATGCTATGATCGTATCGCTGAAGACGCTGCTGACCGAAGTGAATGAAACGTCCCATCAGCTGGCTGCCTCATCCGAGCAGCTCTCCGCCAGCTCGGACCAGACTTCAATGGCTACACAGTTTATCGCTGAGAATATTCAGCAAATGGCGAGCGGCTCCGAGAAACAAGTGGAAAGTGTTAAGATCGGCTCCACATCTGTCGGCGAGATGTCCAGAGGCGTCGAAGAGATCGCTGCTAATGCGCAATCGGTCACAGAGGTTGCGGTGCAAACCTCCCATATATCCGCAGAGGGCAATGCTGCAATTGAGACAGCGATTACGCAGATGCAGTCTATTGAGCGCACGTTTGAAGAATTGTCGCATGTCATCACGGGACTGACACAGCAATCGGCAGAGATCGGCCAAATGGTGAACATGATTCAAGATATTTCGACTCAGACGAACCTGCTGTCCTTGAATGCATCCATCGAAGCAGCAAGAGCCGGCGAGCACGGGAGAGGTTTTGCAGTTGTTGCGCAAGAGGTGAAGAAGCTGGCGGAACAGACCGCCACATCATCGAAGAGCGTCATTGAGCTTGTTGAATCCATGCAAGGCGGTACCGAGCGCGCAGTTGATTCGATGAATGCAACGTCCGTCGAGGTGACAGCAGGTATCGCAGTTATAAGCCGCGCAGGTGCATTGTTCAAACAAATTCAAGGGTCCGTCCTTGAAGTCGAAGCGCAAATCAAGGAAGTATCGCGAGTGTCGCAGCGAATTTCGAGCGATGGTCACGAGACCGTTACCGCGATCAATACGATCTCCGGTGTCGCCCAAGAATCTGCTCTCGCTACGCAAAATGTATCCGCCGCCGCGCAGCAGCAGCTCGCATCCATGGAGGAAATCGCCGCGTCTGCAGCTTTCCTCACGAAGATGGCAGAGGATCTGCAGCTGCGTGTGGAACGGTTTAAGCTATAGGTTGGTTGGTTTGAATAGCAGGCTTCGCACCTTTGGGTGCGGAGCCTATTTTTTTTGTTTGGCGGGTTGGGAGGCCGCGCAGGATGTAGGCTAAGAGGAGCGATGCCAGAGCTGAACATAGCGAATGTAGCTGGTTTGCGGACCTCTTGGGCTATTTTCAACCAACTTCAGCGAATGTAGCTGGTTTGCTGGACCTCTTGGGCTATTTTCAACCACCTTCGGCTAATGTAGCTGGTTTGCTGGACCTCTTTAGCTATTTTCAACCACCTTCGGCGAATGTAGCTGGGTTGCTGGACCTCTTTAGCTATTTTCAGCCAACTTCGGCGAATGTAGCTGGTTTGCTGGACCTCTTGGGCTATTTTCAACCAACTTCAGCGAATGTGGCTGGTTTGCTGGACCTCATTAGCTATTTTCAGCCACCTTCGGCGAATGTAGCTGGTTTGCTGGACCTCTTGGGCTATTTTCAGCCAACTTCGGCGAATGTGCTAGGCTGGTGAACGGCCTCCCACAACAACCAACACAAAAAGGCGCTCCCCACAATCGAGAGCGCCTTCCCCATTAGATCAGCGCCTTCAGCGGAAGCTGCGGCAGATCCTTCGTGCGCTCGGCGTAGTCGCCGCAGAGGGCGTCGACTTGCTCGAGGTGGACCATCCGCGCCGGTCCAGCACTGCGCAGCATGGCGGAGCCGTAATAGTGCTCGCGCCGATAATGCGCATGCAGCAAAATATACGCATGAAGCTCATCCAGTGCATCTTCACCAAACCGCTCGCACAGGTTCAAAGTGAACATACGCCGATGCGAGCTGCCGCCGAACGAGGCATGGAACAAATTATGGTCGAACACGAGCACATCGCCCGGCACGACATCCAGAGCCACTGAAGGCACATCCGGCCCTGCAACACCAAGCGCCGCCTGCGACCCACTCACCCGTTTCACATCGACGCCGAACTGGTCGTCAAGCCGGTGGCTTCCCGGAATAACACGAAGCGCGCCACTCGAGCCGTCCAGTGTGTCGAGATAGAGCGCGATCTTCACATGTCTGCGCGCACGATTCTCCCCGTCGCGGTGCCAGCCAGTATCGCCTGTGTAATAGTTGCCGTCGCTGCCCATGTAGTTAAAGTCGTCGCCGAGCAGCGACTTCGCAATGCCCGCAATCCGGGCGTCATCTATGAGGCTGCACAGCTTCTCGCGCTGATCGGCAAACGGGACGATCATCGTTCTTTTCGACCCATCATGCTTCTCTTCCAGCATCGGGAATACCGCTTCGAACTCTTCTGTAATCCACGTGATGTCCGCCTTCAGCAGGCCTGATAGTTTAATAAACCCAAAGGTGTCAAAGAACGCAAGCTGCTCTTTCGTAAGCTCCATTCATCCCACTCCTTCTCCTTATATAGTTACAAACAAGCTATGAACCAAGCAGTGCTTTTAAACCGTCAGCAGGTGCCGCAACCGGAAAATATTCCAGTCCCATATAGCCTTCGTATCCCGCCGCATCAATGGCCTCGAAGATCCGACCGTAGTGCAGCTCGCCCGAGCTAAGCTCATGCCGCCCCGGATTGCCCGCCGCATGAAAATGTCCGATCAGCCCGAGGTTCGGGATGATATTAGCCAGCACGTTGCCCTCCATAATTTGCTGATGATAAATATCGAACACCAGCTTCACATTCGGACTGCCGACCTCGCGGACAATATGGAACGCTTCTTCTGAAGAATATAAATAATAGCCTTTATGATCAACAAGCGTATTCAGCGGTTCAAGCACAATCATAACCCCTGCTTCCTCTAGTAGAGGCGCAGCAACCTTCAGCCCTTCAATTATCGACCGTCGCTGCTCCTCGCGTGGCACACCAACCAGCTCTGCTCCCGCTTGAGTGATCAGCACTTTGCAGCCAAGCTGCCCAGCCACCTCAATGGATTCACGGAGCCCCGTTACAAAACCCTCCCGCTTCGACGCATCCACCAAGCTTTCCATCTTCGTGCATACCGATGCGATACCAAGACCAAGCTCGCGAGTGGCATGAGCAACCTTCTCCACATCTTTGTCCCACCAGCTCCAGAACTCAATCGTGTCATAGCCGATCTCGCGAATTTCTTCAATGCTCGCATAAAAGTCCTTGCCTCTATAGACGGCGTCAACACATACCGATAATTTCATCTGCAAACTCACCTACTTTCCATATGTAATTGCAGCTTGTATGATGTCCGAAGGAACAGTATCCATCAAGCGACAGGCTTCTTGACAGCGCTACCATTTTTAACAATCGCGCTATACAAAAACTGAGCGCCGGCAAGCCTGCCGCGAACGCTCAGTTTCATTTCAATCTTTATCGCAATTACTCGGCTGCAACCTGATACGTTTCCTTCAACGTTTGCAGACCCTTCACAGCTGTTTCCAGCGCCGTCTGCGAGCCGAAGTCCGCAATGAACAGCTCTACAGAGAGATAGCCACGGTAGCCTGCCGCGTAGAGCGTCTCGGCAATTTCCTTGGAAGGCGCGATGCCTTCGCCAGGGAATACCCGCTCTGCGTCCGTAATAGTCTCGCGGCTAGGTGAAGTCGGGTAGTCATTGGCATGCATAATGCCAATCTGACTTCCCTGCAATCCCTTCAGATCGTCAACAGTACTGCCGCCCGTGTACATGTGGAATGGATCAAGCAGCATCTGTGCATTCGCCAAGCCTGACGCACGCATCACTTCGAGTGCCTGATCAACACGCGATAAGTTACTCGCGCGACCCCAGAACTCGACATAGAGGTCGATGCCGATCTCGCGACCAAGCGCCGACAGCCTTGCGAAGTGAGCGCCCATATCGGTCAAGCTGACGTTCGCCACATCGCCGAATGGCGGCGCAGCAGCAGCGCGGCAGCCAAGATCAGCCAGCATGCGAAGCTCGCGCTCCGCTTGTACGAAAGCTTCATCTCGGATCGCTTCGTCCTGATCCGCCCATTTGATGAAGGCGATCGCGTTCACGAACGCTACGTTGTGACTAGCTAGCGCTTCGCGAATTTCAGCAGCAGTGCCGCCGCCAGCGAGATAGCTCTCGATTCCGGAAACCCACAGCTCGATTCCTTCATAGCCCGCTTCCCCAGCGATTGCGATTTGCTCCACTACATTCAGTTTATAAGGAAATAAGGTTGATGCGTTTAATGACGTTTTAAATGGAAACATCGTTGCACTCTCTCCTCTTAACCGCATAATTTTACAATTTAATCGGTAGCTTCCTGCCTTCTTCACTGCTTTGCAGCGCCAATTCAATGATTCGAACCGCGTTTCTTGCTTCCTCTGGCTTCACATTCAGCTCGGCTTGTCCGATGATGTGCTCATAAACATTTCTGTAGTAATCCGCATAAGATCCGGTGATCGTCTCGACAACGCCCTCTACATGAAGACCGCCGATTGACGTGTTCAGCTTGCCCCACAGCTCCCGTGGCTCTTCGCCCCAGCGCGGCGTATTCGGCTGTCCGCCTCTAATAAGCGCCGGCTCTTGCGGGTCGACGCCGTACTTGGTGAACGTACCTTTCGTACCGTGAAGAACATAACGAGGAGTCGCCTCGCGCACGAAACGGGAGGAACGTAGATTGATCTTCAGACGTTCGCCGTAGAACAGCGTCACATCGAAGTAATCATCCGCTTCCGCGCCTTCACGCTGCTTGCGAACATCACCGCTCACCGCATCTGGAATGCCGAATAGCGTAAGTGCTTGGTCGAGCAGATGAACGCCAAGGTCATAGAAAACGCCATTGCCAAGCTCGGCACCTTCACGCCAGTTGGTGGAGTTCATTACTGGACTGAAGCCATCCCAACGGAATGTAGCTTCTCTAATATCGCCGAGCAAGCCTTGGCTCAGCAGCTCTTTCAATGTCAGATAGTCACCGTCGTAGCGGCGGTTATGGAAGACGCTAACGACTTTGCCCTGCTGCTTCGCAAGTGCAATAAGCTCGTCCGCTTCGGCAGCGGTCGGCGTGAACGGCTTCTCCACGACAACATGCTTACCTGCAAGCAGCGCATCTCGCACGAAGGTGAAATGCCCTGGACTAGGTGTCGTCACAATAATAAGGTCAATCGAAGGATCTTCATACAGATCGCGAACGTCTTTGACGACATTAACCCCTGGATAACGCGCTTTGGATTTTTCGCTTCTGCGCTCAACGACTGCGACTAGCTCGAGGCCGGGAACGGCTGTTACAACTGGTGCATGAAATACGCTTCCAGCAAAGCCGTAACCAATTAGGCCAACACGGAGTACTTGATTCATTGTAAAATAACCCCCATATTTTGTAACTTTCTGGTGTGAAGTCTCTCTGATGCTTCTATCTCCAGTATACAACAACTTCACGCGGTTTGACGTTAGAATATGTTTCTTTATGTTAGAGTTTGTTCTGGTTCGTTCCTCACTGGTCAAGCTGGTTATAAATAAGTCCTAGTGGCAGCGGAGCAGGACGCTCGCAGCGCGCCGTAATGGCAACATGTCTGTCCGTCTTCGACGATTCCAGTATGCCAACTGTCACATCGAGCACGTGGCGTGATAGCTCTCCGCTTGCTCGGTGAGCTCTACCGGAGCGGATCGCATAGGCCATATCCGCAACGCCGATGCCTCGTGAGTTCTGCTCGAAGCTGTGCGAGTACGGGACTTCCTTCACCGTGCCGTTACGTTGCTGCAATGTAATTGCGCCGTCGAAGCTATTGGGATCGTTCACTTGCAGGATGCCCTCCGTACCGTAAATTTCCAGTCGCGGCGTGTAGCCGAAGCTTTCTTTTGCCACCTGCAGGCTCGCCATCGCTCCATTCTCGAAATCAAGCGTAGCGGTCACATGCATAGGCGCACCCACTGGAACTGTCTCGCCATAACTCGGCGACTGAGGGTTACTCACAGTAAACTCGCTGTGCACGGAGCCTGCCGAACCGCTGACGCGGCGAACCGGACCGAGCAAATGAACAAATGCCGTTAAATAATATGGGGCCATATCATAAAGCGGGTCCCAGCCCGTCTGCAAGTACTGGCGGAAATTCGGATGCATGCCGTCCCATGCGCTGCCCATCAGAATAAGGCCGTTTGCCATGTAAGGCTTGCCGATCCAACCGTCATCGATCAGCTTGCGCGCTGTCTGCAGCCCGCCGCCGAGGAAGGTATCGGGTGCGATGCCGACGCGAAGACCCTTTTCCCGTGCTAGGTCGAGTACACGGTCTGCATCCTCTCTTGTGAAGGCAAAAGGTTTCTCCGCATACACATGCTTGCCGGCATGAAGAATCTGCAAGTTTACTTCCGTATGAACCTGCGGGGATGTTAAGTTGATGACGATTTCGATCTCTGGGTCAGCGAGCAATTCTTCGACGGAGCATGCTTTAGGAATCCCGTACTGCTCCGCGCGTTTGCGCGCCATCTCGAGGTTCAGGTCGGCAACTGCCGCGACCTCCAAAATCTCGAACGTCTTCATACAATTCTCCAAGTAAATGTCGCTGATCATTCCGCAACCGATGATGCCGATCTTCGTTTTTTGCATAACACTCACCTTTCCGAGCATGCTTGCCGCATAATATGAAACGCTTCCATTAATCATTTCATCCCTTAGGGCTGAATCTCCTTCTTTTTGGAGAAGCTGGTTCGGTTGTCAATTTCAAATCGAGCTCTGATATGGTAAAGTTTGCTTGTAAGAGTAGCTATCAGCTTAGGAGGTGCACCGGAATGAATGAGCGCAGCTTTGAGCTCGTATGCGGGGATGGTTCGCGGCGGTTTGCAGCGGAATGGCGGGAATCCAGCGATGTGCCGGCAAAAGGTGTCATTGCCATCGTGCACGGCATGGGGGAGCATCTCGGAAGATATACGCATGTTGCGAAAATGTTCACGGAGGACGGCTACGCCTCTTTTGGCTTCGACCAATGCGGTCACGGCCGAACGGAAGGCAAGCGCGGGCATACGACTTCGTATGATGCACTGCTGGACGGCGTCGACGCGATGCTCGCGGAAGCGCGGCGGCGGTATCCCGACCTGCCGATTTATATATTCGCTCACAGTATGGGCGGCAATGTGGCGATCAATTATATTTTGCGGCGGAAGCCAAATATTGCAGGGGCAATCGTTACCGGACCGTGGCTGAGACTTGCCTTCAACCCGCCGCCGTTGCAAGTCATCGCTGCGCGGATCGTCCAGCGGCTGTTCCCTGCGTATACGACGGACCGCCCGATGAAAGGCGACCACCTGACGAGTGATCCGGTCATGATCAAGCGGTACCAGGAAGATCCGCTCGGTCACGGCTCGATTACCGCGAAATTCTTCTTCAGTGTGCAGACCGCCGGATTGTGGGCGCTGAAGCACGCTTCCGAATGGAAGGTGCCGCTCCTGCTCATGCATGGCGGCAACGATAAAGTAACCTCCATCCTTGCCAGCAGGCAGTTCGCCGAATCAGTCGGGCCGCTTTGCACGTTCATGGAATGGCCGGATTACAAACATGAGCTGCACAATGAATTAAAGCGCGAGGACGTTTTTGGCGTGATGCTGGAGTGGCTCGCGAAGCATTAGAGATGAGATAGGCAGTTCGGATGATGCTGTGAAGGAGGTTCAATTATGCTGGATGACAAAGAGAATAAGCTCTATGCAAAGTCTACATGATAAACAACGGCGGTTGTTTGTATAGAGCTATAGCTTTAAGACCGTCTAATTCCTGTATTGGTGAATCCGTTTATGATGAGACTTTGCTTCCTTAAAATGACTAAACTTTAAGGGGTAGAGTGATCATAAAATACGCTAAAGCTGATATTTTACCGGATGAATTACTGAGGGAAGTTCAGAAATATATGAATGGTGTCATGGTTTATATCCCTAAATCTGAAGGATTACGCAAAGGTTGGGGAGTGAACTCTGGCGGCCGAGCCTATATACAGCAAAGAAATCTGCAGATTCGTCATGCGTTCGCTCACGGCGCTACTGTTGATCAGCTCACTGAACAGTTCTTCCTTTCCTGCGATAGCATTAAGAAAATTGTTTATACAAAGATGAAATAGAATACTTCGCTATGTATGCGAGCCACATTGGATTCCTTTCTGATGTGGTTTTTTTGTGTAGAGAACCGTTCAAAACCGTTTCTTACATACAATGGAGCCTTTCAAATCGTTATCATAAACCACATCAACATTATTAACTTAAGTAGAAGGAGATCTTATGACACAGCCTAAATTAAGCTATACAATCTGGTTTTCACAACGGACCGGAAGCACATTGCTAGGCGAGGCGCTCGCCTCGACCGGAGTGGCCGGTAATCCAGCCGAATGGCTTCATTTTCAATCCAATGACCCTTTAACAATGACGCGTGAGGATATAGAACAGAAGTGGCAGCACGGCACTACTCCGAACGGGGTCTTCGGGATAATGGATAGACGCGTTTCGCACCTTGTTCGGGCTCCCGGAGCATGCTACTCGCGCAGAAGTATGGGGTACCGCCTTCCCGAACTGCTCCAAGCATATTTATATGACGCGCCGCAACAAAGTCAGACTGGCTGTCTCTTGGTGGCGTGCGATTGTATCCGGTGAATGGCATCGTAAGTTTGGCGAGAAGCCGCAGGAGCATGATATTGCGGAGCAGTATCATTTTGATGCGATTAAACATTTAATCTTTGAAAGTATGATGTTCGAAGCGGCGATCGAGGACTTTCTTACGGAGTCGAATATTATGCCGCTGACAATTGTTTACGAGGATTTTATTCAAGACAATGAGGGAACGGTCATGCGAGTGTTGGAGTTTCTGGACATTCCGGGTGACCATGTGAAAATAGCGCCGCCAGCATTTGACAAGCTGGCTGATGATGTAGCTGAGCAGTGGGTGCAACGGTTCCGTGAAGAGAGCCAACGAGAATGGGAGAATGTGCGCTGGTAGCTGGCTAGCCTACCTAGCGAAACAGACACACAAAAGGCTGCCGGAATATCTCGGCAGCCCCTGCCCTCCCGCTCCGCACTCTACTCAATCGCTCGCTTAATGCTCAGCTCCAGCGGCGAATACGCCGTACCGTCCTCGCGGTCGAACCGCATCCGCTCCTTGAGCGGCGTAGTGCGGTTGCACATAAAGCGAGTTACGCCACTATGGTTCTGCGACGGCGTGTGATACAGAAATGGATGACACAGAATGACGTCGCCGGGCGAGCTCATCGTTTCAATAACGCGCAGACGTGTGCCATGCTCATCCACAAACGCGCTCTGCATAAACTTCTCCATTCGATTCACGCCCGGCAGGAACGAATCGTCCGCTTGCCGCGGATCATAACTCAGGAACGACATCCACTCTTTGCCGGATTGATCTTGTAGGAGTCCAATAACTTGCGACGTTCTACCATCCAGAAAAGGCATAAGCTGCGCGTCCAGCAGATGATAGCCATCATAGCGTCTTACCATGTAATAAGGCTTTGTGTAATAGACAATCATGCCTGATGGTTCGGTAAACACATAGACCGTTGACTCGCCAGCAAGCTGAATTACTTTCGGTTCGGCCAACTGATAAGGCTCGGCGGCGGTACGCGACACCGCTCCTGACGAAATGTCTATCCCCCCACCTTCTACCTTCTTCCACTGCTTCTGAGAAGGGTCAAGCACGAACTCTTCAACCATCTCTGCATTGCGCCATTGCACGAAGAAGAGACTTGGCTCCTTTGCGAGTCCCGTGGACAGGAGATCGTCCGGCCCGAAGAACATCTTCTGCTCACCGAATACGGCTGGGTTATCTGAAGTACGAATAATGAGCCACGAGCCACGATACCCGTCACCATTGCCTTCTCCACTAATGAGCTGCGTGCCAATGAGCAAATACTCCCCATTCAGCCATGCTTGTGAGGAGAGAGGAGCGTTCCACGTGTAGAGTGTTTGTTCAGAAGCTGCCTCCGCGCCCGAACCATAGATGAGCTGCCCATTTTGCACGAAAATAGTCTGTTTTCCGACCTGCCATAGCACCTGCTTCTCCACGGAATCCGTTCGGAAAGCATGCAATACGGAAACCGTCCCCGTCTCCGAAACAGCTGGAGTATCCGATGTATCTGTCTCAATTGGGGTTGGGGTGACCGGCGCTATCTCATGGGATGTCTGCTTCGCAGGCGCGTATGCGGTGAATCGCTCACCTGTAGTGAGTAATAACCCAGCAATCAACAATACTGCGAATAAGCAGACACCTAGCAGAAACGCCCATTTACGCGACTTCATCCACATTGCCGCCACCCCTTCAAACGTTCTCTTTTTCCTGTATCCATTGGACGCTTTATTTTGGAAAATGTTTCAACTTTTCTCTGTTTTCCCGCAATAAAAAACAGCCAATGTCGCGAACGACACTGGCTGCTCTAATCAAGCTTAAAGCTTTAGCAAACTATAGATGACTTGCGCGGCTTCGGCACGCGTCGTCATGCCCTTCGGCTCGAACTTGTCTGCGGATCGTCCTTTAATGAGTTCGAGGGAAACTGCAGCATCAACGTCCTTCGCGGCCCACGTCGAAATTGCTGTTTGATCGGTGAACGATACGGATTCGCCAGCTGATGGAATCGAGCTATGACCGGATGCGTATTAATAATTCGTAATGGACAATGAAAAAGGGCTGACGAGAGTTCCGTCGAAACTTTATTTCTCCCAACTACGCTTATCGTTAATCGCCATCTTCGCTTCGAATGCTTGATTCAAATCGATGCCGAGCTTGTTCGCCAGGTCCATCAGGTTCCAGACGATGTCGAACATCTCGTAGCCGAGGTTCTCGCTCTGCTCCCGTTCGGGATGGAAGGATATCGAGAGCACTTCCTTGGATAGCTCACCGACCTCGGTCATCAGAAACAGCATCCGCTGCTCGATTGTACTCTTGTCAAAGCCCTTCGCCTCACTGAATCCATGCACATATTGCTGCAATTCGGATATATTCACTGCGCTACCCTCTTCTCCATTTGCTTTCCATTAGTTAACTAGCATAACATTTTAGCAGCTCAAATAATGGTTCTCGCAAAATTTAATAGATTTCTAGTAACATCTGCACAGGACAACCCTCATTCCTCCCATATACTGGTAACTAGAGAAAGGAGGTGTTGCAGAAAATGCCATTTACTACTGGAATTGTGACCAACACTAGAGACTTTGGCACAGCATCGTCCAACATCGTCGTCAGCATGAAGAATGAAAGCTTGGTGGACACGGCGACAGTCGTCATCCTCGTCTTCGCCTCTGTTGACTCATCAAGCTTCGTTCCTGCTTACGCAGAGTCCTTCACGCTCGTGCCTAATGAAACTGAAATCACGACTTACTTCATTAGCGGCAACGTCGCTTACGAAGTTCAGTACGACGTTATTTTGCCTGCCCTGAACAACGTCATTATATCGGTCTTCGGTATCGATGAGTTCGGCAATCTTGTGCAAGACCAGCGTTATTCGCCATCGGAGTTTATGTTTATTCCGGATCTTAGCCCATTGTCTTAACACAAAAAAGGGGCATCCCCACAAGCATTGTCTACGATGCTTGTGGTGGGATACCCCTATTCTTTATGGACGTACTGCCTCGAATGTGAACGGCTGCTTGTCGTTTGTCAGCGCCTTGCCGTACTCGAAGTCTGCGGATACGACGATATCCGTGAAGCCGCAGCTCTCCAACACATGCTTGAATTCGTGCACGCCGTACCACCGCAGAGCAAAGCGCTGCAGCTCTGTCTGGATCAACATGCCATTCCGCCACTTCTCATACTTGATCAGCGACACTTTGTATTGATGAAGGAAGCTCGTTTCGATCAGCTTCCCTTCCATGGTGATGAGGTCGCCACTGGGCATGTGGAACACTGCTGTTCCGGCAAAATGGCTCTGCTCAAAGTTAGCGTCAGGCAATTCCAAGTCCAGCAGCAATCGGCCGCCCGGCTTCAAATGGTTATAGAACCGCTTCAGCGCTTCAATAGACTGCTCCCGATCTTCAATCAGCAGGAACGAGCCTGCTGGTACGATGATCGCATCATAGCGATGCGGCAACTCAAGCTCCTGCAATTCCGCCTGATACAGCTCGGGGGAGAGCCCATGCTCATCACAGCGTTGCCGGCAGGATGCCAGCATGTCCGATGAAGCATCTACTCCGTCTACTTGGAATCCCGCTTCAAGCAGCGGAATGATGACGCGCCCCGATCCAACCATCGCTTCCAGTATGCGCCCGCCTCCGAAGTCACGCAGCCTTTCACGATAGTACTCGATATCTCCATCGATAGATTGACCGACTTTCTTCGTATGATCATAAACCTCTGTACATAGTTCACCATAGTAGCTAAAAGACATTCGCTTTCCCTCCATTAGTGGTTTGTGGCCACGAAAGGGACTCTACCTCGCCCGGCTCTACTCATGCTAGCTCAGAAGCAATTATCCCTTCCGTACCTTCTTACTCTCGGATTTAGCAACTTGACGAATTTGCATGCGAATCACTCACTTCCATGTAAATTAACGCAATTATATCGTGCGCAGCGCAGCGCCGTCTATTGGATTCTATGAGAGTCGGATTTCACGACTCTCAGCACAGGATTACGAAGAAAAAGAGCCAGCAGGTTAGTGCTGGCCCATGTTTTTAAAATTATTTTAGTACTATTTTTATTTGAATACGAAGTTAGCCGTACATGTTGTACCATCTTTTAATTTTATAACCAATCGTTTGTCAGTTGCAGTCCAAGATTTATCTGTCTTCCAGACATAAGTGTACGTTTTTGTTACATTGTCATAAGTAAGACCACTGTTAGTTGCAGCACCAACTGATTCAACTTCATCATAGTTAACATTAGGTCCTAATTCGGCGTCTACGACTTTAGGATATCCCGTTGCGAAAATATCCAATCCCATGTCACCATTTAAGCTGAATTTTACTGGAACTGCACTACCGGCTTTAACCGTATTAACAGCAGTTACTCCCATATCGATCGGTTGGAAGAATCCGTTAAAATTATATTTAACAATGACTGTGAACGTACTTGTTAGTTTACCATCCACAGTTGTAGCCGTAATTGTAGCTGTTCCTGGGGCAACTGCTGTCACAAGGCCCGTATCGCTCACCGTAGCAACACTTGAAGCAGATGATGAATAGATTAATGACTTGTCCTTTGCTGTGATAGGAAGCACGGTTGGAGCAAGCTGATAGGTTTCCCCAATATGTTTACTGATCGAATTCGTTGCAAAGGCAACTGATTTCACCGCTACTGGAAAACGGTCGTTAAAATTAAAGGCCCAATCCTCGGTGTTTACGAATTTGCCATAAACGGAGGCAAGTGGCGATACTTCGTCGTCTTCCAGATAATTCGGATAGACATTACCTTTTTCGGCATCTGTAAGTGAAGCCGCGTATGGCGAGAAAGTCCGCATATGAATGACATTATTAAGTTCATCAAATTCGGCGAATCTAAGATAGCCGAAGCCGCTGCCATTAGCAGATTGGTAGTCAGCAAGGACAAGCTTGACGTCCTTACCGTTTGTATTTTGCAATACTGCTGTGGCTGCACCTGTATAGTGTCCACCGATCATCATAAATACCTGATCAAAATCCTTCGTAATATTCCAAATGCTAGTTCCCGCGGTGCTTAGTGTAGCAACACCGTTATTACTGGTACACATATCGTGCGTTTCTATAATTGTAGGGATGTTCGGATTGGCAGTCAAAACATCTTGCAGCCATGTGCCCTCATTGGCATTCTGATTCGGTGTAGCAAACCATCCCAAGGAAACTGCCAAATATTTATAGCTTCCAGCATTAAAGAACGTGTATGAGCTCTGTCCGCTTGGTGAATAAATGACATTTTGTACTCCACCCGGATTGACGAGAGCATTCCAAGGCGATGTTGGTCCATAACTAGCCTTGAATAAATCGGCAGGTGGATTTCCACCATAATCATGGTTTCCTTCGCTTATCAGCGTCGGAATTCCGGCATTTGCAAGCCTATCGTAGCTTTCATGTGTGCGTACATACTCATCCGGATCATTGCTTTGCGTAATATCGCCCAAGCTAACAATTGCTTTGACCTTTGCGCTATCCTTATGATCAACAAGCCATTGCATGGAATCATTAACGATAAAATTGGAGCTCTGAGTGTTGTACTGCGTATCCGGTATGAATACGACGTTGTAGTCATAATCGTTATTAGCTGTCGGATTGACGAGAGAGTAAGGATCATTATTACCAGGAACTGCATGGCTACCCGGAGTACCTGCAACAGGGTTTAAGGTTGTAAGCGGATTGGGAATAAGCCACTGACTTGGATCCAACGCGCCGTCCGAAATTCTAATATGCTGCAATTCACCACGGAGCATTGCATCAATATCCTGTTGAGCATCGGAGATAACTCCGCCTGTTAACGGATCAATCCAATAGGCAGCACCGATGTAAAAGCGTCCGTCATTCGGATCGGCAAACATCCCCTTCATGCCGGCACCGTCTGCACCGTAGTAGCCTCTGTATGCATCTACACCGTCAACGATTACACGAACAGAACTGTTATCAGACGTAATAACGATGTTATGCCATTGTCCTTTTTCCATTGGATTCGACCATGCTTGGGTCTTAGTAGTAGGATAATAATTGTTATCCGCATTAGCGACTCCATATTGAACCTCTCTAATGTCAGAAACAGAAACGTTCATTGTTCCGCTGAAAGGTTCGTTTTTACTCAACATCGGATACTCAGATGAGCCATATGTGCCATCGTCGGACATATTATCTTTACCGCTGGAGTTGCCCAAACGCCCCATAATACCCATCCACTTATCTCTGTATGGAGAGGAGTTGGATGTACTTTTACTATAGTTGGTGTCGAGTTTATAAATAAATTCCATTGTATAGCCGTTTTTGAACTGATTTTGATTAATGGGAGCATCTAAAGCCGTTATAAAATCGACGCCTGTACGTACCACATTGCCATTTGATGTTGCACTTGCTGTTCTTGCATTCACCGGCTGGAAATTAAAACTACCCGCTGCATCTGTTGTTCCTGGCATTGTATTCGTTGTAAATGAGCCATACGTACCGGCGGTCACATTGACGCCTTTTGTATTTGTCGCCGATGAGGACAATGTTGCAGGATTTGCTTTAATCTTATCATCCACAAAGAACTGCATATGCAGGTCGTTATTGTTACCTGACTGGTCCATAATTTTTAATGCGCCGTTATCTTCCGTACTGTGAGCTTGATCAAAGATCCAGTCTGCGGCAATGGTTGGTGTTACCGGACTTGCAGATACTGTGACAACCTGGGCGAATGGAAGAATTGAAAGCATAAGTGTCATTGAAACTAACGATGCCAAGTATTTTTTACCTGTTTTCATCATTTCATTTTCCCCCTCTAGATTTGAATTCCTTTACACTCCTGATTTCCCTCCCCCGTTTTTTCTTGTGCCTTTATGTTGTTTTAGTTGGATGTTCAAAAGATACAACATTTTATAAGCGCTTTCAATACCTTTTTTTACAATCAACTACCTTTTTTACAATCTACTACCTTTTTCAATCTAGGAAGCACTCCAGCCAGCTTCCCGGGTTTCTCGCAAAAAAAAAGGGTTCCCTCGCAAGGGAACCCTCCTTCTTCTTTAAGCCTCCTGCACGCGCGAACGTTCGCGGCGCTGCAGCAGGTAGCCAATGCCCATAACGAGCAGGCCGCAGATGAATGGGAATAATGTGTCGACCCATTCACCAGCGTTATGCAGAACTTTCTTGAGCGTCTCATTATCCTCGAGCATCTCACCAGCGGTGTAGCCGAGAATGCCGGCGCCGATGAAGACGACAATCGGGAACTTGTGCAGCAGCGCCATAATGAGCTGACTGCCCCAGACGATGATGGGAATGCTGAGCGCAACGCCGAGCGACATCAGCCAAATGTTGTTGTTCGCAATGGATGCAATCGCAAGCACATTGTCGAGACTCATAACGAAGTCAGCAGTCACGATAATGCGAATCGCCTTCCAAATGGACTGCGCGCCTGCAATATTTTTGCTGTCGCCGTCATCCTTCAGCAGTTGAATCGCAACCCAGAACAAGAGTAATGCGCCTGCAACCTGAATGAACGGCACTTTAAGCAAGTAAACGGCAACCACCGTCAAAATAATTCGGAGAACAACAGCCGCCATCGCTCCCCACCATACAGCCTTCTTGCGATTTTCCTCTGGCAAATTTCGGCTTGCCAATGCGATGACGACAGCATTATCACCGCTAAGCACAATATTGACCAGCATGATCTCTGCCAGCAATAGGAATAGTTCCATTATCTGCACCTCAAACAGTCAGTCTTAGTAATAGCCCATTATCGCATAGTTCAAATGGGATTGTCTATGTGTACGAGACTGCTGCTTAAAGGGAATTGCTTCAGCCTTATCCACAACTTTGTACACAATCCATCCACAAAACGTGCATAACCTGTGGGTAATACCCTGCCGATACGTTATCGCCGTGAGCTGCAGCCCGCGGAAGTCGCCGCCATATCCACAGCAGTCAACGCCTCCGAAGCAGGCACCTCTTCATGCTCGCCCTGAGAATGCCGGTATAGCTCCTCGTAATACCCGCCAAGTGCAAGCAGCTCACGGTGAGTACCTTCTTCAACAATTTCGCCCTGCCGCATCACAATAATACGATCGGCGCCCATTATGGTAGACAACCTGTGCGCGATGACGAGCGTCGTCCGCCCTTCGGAGACGACCGCAAGCGCCCGCTGAATGAGCTGCTCCGAGTGGGAATCGAGGTTCGCCGTCGCTTCGTCCAAGATGAGGATTTTCGGCTGGAATACAATGATCCGCGCAAACGAGATGAGCTGCCTCTCACCTGCAGACAAGCCGCTGCCCCGCTCCGACAGCAGCGTATCGTAACCATCCTTCATCCGGGAAATAAGTGTATCGGCCCCTACCATCTTGCACGCCTCAATAACACGCTCACGGGATATGGTCTCATCGAACATCCGGACATTGTCGATAATGCTGCCTGAGTACAGATAGGGCTCCTGCTGCACAAGACCTATCAGCCGGTGGAGCGTATGCTGCGGAATGTCTCGAACGTTCGTCCCGTCGATCGAGACGCTTCCTTGCTTTACATCGTAGAAGCGGCATAGCAAGCTGATAAGCGAGCTTTTGCCCGCGCCTGTTGTACCGACAATCCCAATCATCTCACCAGGCTGCACATGGAGATCAAGGTGGTGTATGACCGGAACCCCATCACTGTAAGCGAACTTCACACCGTCAAAATCAATCTTTCCTTTCACACGCGTTGCTTCGACATCGCGCGCTTTATCAGCATCCTGCACCTCTGGGACCGTCTCGAAGATTGACCAGATCCGGTTCATGGATACCTGTGCGGATTGGAGCGTATTCCATTGCTGCGTAATGTTATTGATCGGCTGGAAGAACTGCCGGATATACGTAATGAACGCGAACAATACGCCGAATGGTATCGAATGACCGAGCACCGCATTACCACCGAGCCACGTGACGAAGGCGACCGACAAATTGCCGAGCATATCGAAGGAACGGTTGAACAGCACGTTCGTGCGAATCTCGCGCATATTTGATTTAAAGTACCGCTGATTACCCTCATCGAACTGCCGCTGCTGCTCCTTCTCCTGATGGAACACTTGGATGATACGCATCCCAGACAAGTTCTCAGCTACGAACGCGACGAGCCGCGATAGATTCGTCCTGGTGATCTGATAGGTCGTGCGCATGTAGGATCGGAATGAAATGGCGTTAAGTGCAATGATTGGAATCAAAATGAGGCAGTACAAGGTTAGCCGAACATCGAGCTGAAACATCAGCACAATAATGAACACAAGCGTCAGTCCGTCGCGCAGCACGCTCAGCAGCACTTGGCTGAAGAACTGATTCAGCGACTCCGTATCGCTTGACACATGCGTAATCAAGCTGCCGCTTGGCACGCGGTCAAAGTACGACATCGATTGCTTCGAAATATGGCGGAAGAGCTGTTTGCGAATCGCTGCAACGATGCTTTGGCCTGCTTCTTGAAGATAATTATTTTGCAAATAGGTAAAGACAAATCCGCACACCGATAAGAGCAAATAGATGCCGGCAATGAGAAGCAGCGTGCTCGCGCTCTTATCGCCTTTCATCAAATGATCGTCGATGGCCACTTTCACTAAGTAAGGCTGCAGCAGGTCTGCCGCAATCGCGACCAGGATACAGCCGAACACCGCAAGGAATGTCTTCGTATGCGGCTTGGCGTAGGACATGAGCCCTTTGTAAGCGATTTTGTTACTCGCATTGAAGTCCGCTGTTTTAGCCAACGCTGCTTCCCTCCTCCTGAATGGCATGAAGCATCGCGTAGATGCCCTCCTGCACAAGCAGTGTCTCGTGCGTGCCGCGCTGCACAATTCGCCCTTCATCGAGCACAATGATTTCATCTGCATGCTTCAATGCACTGATCCGGTGCGCAATTATAATGGTCGTCTTGCCCTCGCGCTGCCGACGGATCGTATCAATGATGACCGTTTCCGTGACAGCGTCTACGGCGCTAACACTATCGTCGAGAATAAGAATCGGTGCTTCCATCATCATCCCCCGCGCTAACGCCGTCCGCTGCCGCTGACCGCCGGATAGCGTTACGCCGCGCTCGCCAAGCTTCGTCTCGAAGCCATCAGGGAAGCCGATAATGCTGTCATGAATTTGCGCATCGCGTGCTGCCTTCTCCACGAGTGACAGGTCTGCGCTGCGACGATAGAACGCAATGTTGTCGCGGATCGTCGTGCTGAACAGGAAGCCGTCCTGCGGCACGTAAGCGATGCCAGCGCGCAAGCTTTCGAGCGAAACATCATGCAAATCGCTGCCGCCGATTTCGACTGCTCCAGCAGGAGGATCATAGACGCGCAGCAGCAGCTTTACGAGCGTTGTTTTGCCAGAGCCGGTTCTTCCTACGATTCCTAGCGTCTTGCCCGGTTCGAGGCGAAGCGAAATGTGCCTCAGCGCTTCCTCAGGTGATTCTGGATATGTGAAGGATAGGTCATTCACAGTAAGTACGGCTTTGTTCCAATCGACGTCCGCCGCAAGTTCTTTCTCGATAATTTCCGGTTGCTTCGCCAGCAATTCGTTCAGCCGCTCAAGCGACGCCCGGGAGCGCTGTATCGTATTGATGACGTTGCCGATCTGCTGCAAAGGGTTAACCATCATCCGAACATAAAGCGTCAGCGCAACGAAGTTACCGAGTGAGAGACGCCCTGACAGTGCCAGATAACCGCCGAAGGCAAGCGTCACAACTAGCGATAATGCGCCAAGAAACGGAATAAGAGCTTGAAAGAAGGAGGAGACGCGCACAAGCTTCAGCTGATTGTCTTTGATCCGGTCAACGGTGCGGCCGAATCTGCCATTCATAATGTCTTCGACGGCAAATTTCTTCGTGACACGGATACCGCCGAATTGCTCCTCCGCCGATTCAGTCATAGAGCCAAGCGACTCCTGCACAGCGAGCGAGCGTTTACGAATTGTTGGGCCAAAGCGAACGACAATCCAAGGAATGAAGAGCAGCGGCGATATACAGATCAGAATCAGATACCAAGGAATGTCGCTGATCAGCATCATGACAATGACAGAGACGATCAGCATCACCGCGTTCGCAGTCTGGTTGACACCCATGGAGATGGATTCGCGAACGGTCGTGACATCGTTCATCACATAGCTTAACAGCTTGCCGACCCCGTTCTTGGAATAGAACTGCTCGCCAAGCCTTGTGAAATGCCTGAACAGCTTTTGCCGTGTAAACTTCTCAAACACCCTGCCTACGTACATAATGTGGAACTGCCCGATGCCGCCAAGAATGCCGTAAGCGACGCCGATCAAGAGCAGCACGAGACTCGAATGCAGGACCGTATCTTTCGTCAGTCCACCCTTTTGCAGCTCATCTGTGAAGCTCCCCAGCACCTTCGGATAATACGATTGAAATAAGTTCGCTGCGATAGTAAACGTAATACCTGATGCATAGATGTACCATTTTGCCCGGATATACGTCGTTAACAGGCCCCGACCACTGCCCAACTAAATCGCCCCTCTCAATTATCCAGTTTTTGCATATTTACACACAACGGAATGCAGGCCAATTTCCTGCCTGCATCGCGTTATTTAAGAAACGATATCTAATGGAGAGTGTTATTACACACAAGTGCTATATGCCAAAATGAACCTCGATACCTGATGGATCATGCGTAATAATCGTACCACCCTCGGTGCGAAGCGGAACGCTTGCAGCCTGCAAACGTGCAAAAACGGCCATTTGAGCCGCTTCGGAGGGAAGAACGATTTGGTAATAATCAAGGCCCGGTGCGTTCGCCGGTGTCAGCGGTGCGCCAACGCCAGCCCATACATTAAGGCCGATGTGATGATGGTAGCCCCCTGCCGAGATGAAGAGTGCTGAATTACTCATGGATGCAACGATATCGAAGCCGAGCACGTCGATGTAGAAATGCTCTGTCGTCGGCAGCTCCGTCACATGCAGATGAATATGCCCGACAGTCGTACCCGCAGGCAGCCCGTTCCAAGAAGTATCTCCGGCTTCCGCTAGCAAGCCATCTTGGTCAATCGGATCGAGTCCCATCTGCACGCGGCCCTGTTCATCCCACTGCCACGTATCGCGCGGACGGTCGCTGTAGATTTCGATGCCGTTATTATCCGGATCGGTGATGTAGAGCGCCTCGCTGACGAGATGATCTGAATGCCCGATGTGAATGCCGGTGCTCTTCAAGTGACGAAGCGACAGGCCGAGCGACTTCCGATCCGGCACGAGCAGCGCAAAATGATACAAGCCCGCGCCAGAGCGGCGTGGACGCGGCACCGCATCAGGAATTTCACGCAGCTGAAGAAGCGGCTTAGCCGCACCGGGGACTCCCAGCGCGGCCATTCCTTCCTGCTTCTCTTCAATGAGCTGAAGACCGACGATCTCCCTATAGAAGCGGATCGACTGTTTTAAGTTACTTACCCGCAATTGCACAAGTCCAATCCGCGTCTCTGCGGCAATAGCTGATGATGATGATGACATTTTCCGCCACCTCCTACTATGTTATAGATAGTCGGCAACGATGGCTTTAATGCGATCGAGTCCGGCCCACATATCGCCAGGTCCGTCATAGATGAGTACGATTGCGCCGTTAAACTCGGCGGCACGGACGGTGTTCAAGCATGTAATAAATTCATCTTGGTCCGGATAGCCTTGATCGTCGTATTGCGCTTTGGCGTGAACGGACACGCTGCTCGGTAGCGTGAGCGGGAACTCATCGTATTTGTTCGGGAGCTTGAAGTTGCCGAAGTCGGTGATGAAGTCTGCGTTGTCGCCCACGAGTTCAAGCAGCTTCACGCTGGAGGAACCAGTCGACGTGAGCGCCTTGAAGTTCTCTGAGATGATGCGAACGTTCTTGCCCTGCTCCTGTGAGTATTGGCTGAGACGCGTGAGGCCTTCTGCCGATAAACGAAGCGCATCAATGTTATCCGGCGCAGCTTCGCCCGCAACGATACGGATTTGCTTCGCGCCTGCAAGCGACGCGATGTCGATCCACTGCTGCATGTAGCGAATGTCCGCTTCGCGGCGTTCTTCGTCCGCAGTCGTCAGATCGCCGTAATCGAGCAGGAGCGTATCGAACTTAATGCCTGCCGACTGGAATGATTCCTTCAACTGCTGCAAGTACGCCGGCTCTACGGATGGAAAATGAAAATGGCATACCTCTGCAGCCTGGTACCCTCTTCTTGCCAGCTCAGCCGGCAGCTCGAGCAGTGTTAGCACCTGAGGCTGTTCTGTAACTTGCGGCTCATGCTGCTTCGTCTCCGCGTTCCAAGCTGTAAAGCGCAACGGGCCGAGCAGGCGATGCAAACTCCACGTACTGATGGACAAATAAGACATTGATAAGCCCCTCCTCTGATCGATGAAAGCGTTATAATCGAAGTAAATGTCCTTATGGTATCACATTCCAGTTCATTTACCAATTTCAAGAAAGCGACATCATCGGTATTATTTCCACAAAAAGCATCCTGGTATATAATACGGTTGACTAGCAAATATAAGGCGAAAACAGATAAATTAAGAGATTGCGACTCTTAAAGATGTGTCATGATAGGAGAAATGATATGGATATTATTCAAATCCCAATCCATTTAATTGATGAGGACGAGGACCAGCCGCGTTACCAGTTCGATGAGGAAGCGCTGCAGGAGCTCGCGAAGAGCATCGAAGAGATCGGCTTGCTCTCGCCGATTAAAGTACGGACGACAGCAGGCGGACGCTATACAATCATCTACGGCAACCGACGCTACAAAGCGAGCCAGATGCTCGGCAAGCCGTCAATGCCATGCATCGTGTCGAGTGCGACCGATGAGATGGAAATTTATTTGGAGCAAATCGCGGAGAACTTGACGCGTGAAGGTTTCTCGCCGATTGAGGAAGCGGAAGCGTTCCATAAGCTGATGCATGAATCGAAGTTCAACAGCTCGATTAAGTATCTCGCGAATAAGCTCGGCAAGCCAGAGAGCTATATTAAGAACAAGTGCGAGCTGCTGAAGTTCGGCAACGCCGTGCGGAAGCTGATCGTCAGCGGCACGGAAATCCGCGAGGGCAAGCTGACCGAGGATCAGCTGCTGCCGATTAAGGATTTGCCGTTCGAGCATCGCGACCCGCTCGCGCTCATTATTGCGCGCGACGCGCTGCCTGTCAGTGATGTGAAGAAGATCGCGAAGCTGTTCAAGGACAAGGAGATTTCCTCGGGCACGAAGGACAAGCTGCTGTACAAGAGCGGGTACGAGCTGCTGCAAACGTGGTCAACCGTGCAGCAAAATAAAGCGGAACGCGAGCGGGCCGCGGAGCTAAAAGCAGAGCAGGCAGAGCGCGCCGCCGCGGCGAAGGCCGAGAAGGCGCGGCTCGCGGCGGAAGCCGCGGAGCGCGAAGCGGCTGCGGGCGTGGCAGGAGGCGGCACGGCGAGCGGTGCGAGTGAGGCAAGTGCAAGTAGTGCGAGCTTGAGTGGAGACGGCTCGGGTGCGAGCGGTGCAGCGCTGAGTGGCTTGGGTGCGGGCAGTGCGAGTTCGAACGATGCAAGTAGAGTGAGCGGTGTGGGTGCGAGCAATGCGAGTAGCGTGAGCGGTGTGGGTACGAGCGGTGCAAGTGGTGTGAGCGGTGTGAATTTGCTCGGCGAGCTGCAGCAGTTGCTTGGCGCGCTGCCAGCTCTCTCGGCGGCGCCTGCCGAGCTGCTGGCTGGCGTCACGCAAGCAGAGGAACTGCAGGCTGTAATCACGAACGTAGACCTGCTTCTGAGTACGCTCGAGCAGCGGTCTGCCGAGCTTCAGACCGTCAGAGACCTCGCTGCGACACGCGTAAACGAATAATTTTAGTGAAATTTGGTGAACTTCTTTCGGGTTAACAAACGCGAAGCCTCCTGTGTTACGATAAGCAGGAGGTTTTTGTATTTGCTGTTAGTTACAGACTTTAGGCGAGAGAGTGAGGATGTTAACGCATGAGAGTTGTTATTCTTGGCGGTACCGGCAACATTAGTACTAGCATTGTTCGTCTTCTGGTGGCTCAGGGCCATGAAGTCACTTGTTATAACCGCGGTCAAAGCGCCAGCGACCTGCCTGCGGGTGTTCGCGTTATCAATGGAGATCGCAAGGATCGCGATACATTTGAAACAACCATGCAGCAAGAGCAGTTCGATGCGGCGATCGATATGATCAGCTTCGACAAGGAAGATGCTGCGAGCAGCTTGCGCGCTTTCCGTGGAGTGAAGCATTTTGTTCAATGCTCCACCGTGTGTACGTATGGCGTCGATTACGACTGGATGCCTGTGACGGAGGATCACCCGCTTCGTCCGATCAGCGGTTACGGCCGCGGCAAAGCGGAAGCGGATCAGCTGTTGCTGGAAGCGCACTACCGCGAAGGCTTCCCTGTGACGATTCTGAAGCCGTCGACTACATATGGTCCGCAAAGCGGCATCCTACGCCAAGTGGCTTGGGATTTCACGTGGATCGACCGTATTCTAAAAGGCAAGCCTCTGCTCATTTGCGGCGATGGCAAAGCGCTCCACTCTTTCATGCATGTTGACGATGCGGCAAAAGCGTTCGTCGGCGTTCTTGGCAAAGCACACTGCATCGGCCAAACGTACAACGTCGTTCCGCGCGGCTTCACGACATGGGAACAGCAGCATAAGCTGGCGATGAAGCTGCTGGGAAGAGAAGTCGAGCTTGTTGGTGTATCGCTAGATACGCTGAACTCGATTGATGCCGGACGTTTCGGCATTTGTAGCGAGATTTTTGCGCATAACGTATATTACAGCTCGGAGCGCTTGATGCGCGATGTGCCTGAATTCGTGCCGACGATCTCGCTAGAAGAAGGCATGCGCGAAGTATTCGAAGTGATGAAGCAAGGCGGCCGCATCCCGAACTCCGACAACGAGACTTGGGAAGACGAAATCATCGAGGCGCACCGCAGTGCGTTCGGTCCACTTGCTTCTGCTGCAAAAGCATAAATCGAAAGGGAGGAAGCCGTGGTCGGCTTCCTCCCTTTTTTGATGAACTGACTTCTCAGACCATAAACGCTGTCTAATCGCCCACTTCGCCTGGTGAGAGAGGCTTTATCCTCTCTCAGCTCCCACAGCAAGCCGGTTACTCGGGACCGCGACGCTGAGAGATCATATGTGTTCTCTCAGCCAACATTTCGCGCGTTTCTGATGCTGAGAGCACGTATTTGCTCGCTCAGCTCCTGCCAACGTGCCGAGTGCCCATATGTACTCTCTCATCCCCAGCAACCTGCCCCCTACAGACCTTGACGAGACTCATTGATCCACTTCAGCAACCGTGGATCATTCGTCTTCGACTCGGCAATTTCCAGATACCTCTTAGCCTTCACAGGATCGAGCTCTTTCATTTCTCGACCGAGCTGCATCCATAGACGAGCGTTGTCCTGGTCCTTCTTCAAATTTTGCTGCAGCAGGTGCAAATTTCTTCTGCGCTTCTCCCACGTATCAACAACATTATGGTCGTACCCATCATGCAGAAGATGGATGTCCGACTTCCGGACAGCAATCGAATGGCTCTCGAGGTCCAAAACCTCGTGAATCATATCTTTAAACCTTAACTGCGAAGGAAAAATACGAATATAGGCATTATCATACGAAGAAGTTATCTTGCCGCCTACCGTGTTATCGTAGACAATGTACAGCGCTGCCTGCTGACCATCAAGGTCCATCTGTTCCGTGTACTGGCGAATTTGAGTCTGATGCTGTGCCGGCAATTCATCATCCGCATCGACGACAAAAACCCAATCATGCGAAACCTTAGAAAGTGATTCGTTCCGAGCAGCGGAAAAATCATTACTCCATACATAATGAGAAAGCTTAATCTTCTCATCTTCACCAGCTAGTTTCTCGATAATCTCTATGGTGCGGTCCGTAGAGCCCGTATCGACGATAACAAATTCGTGCACAGCCGGAAGAACGGATCTAATTGCTCGCTCAATGCATCTCTCCCCATCCTTCACAATCATAGCTGCCGAAACGCCCATAAGTTAGTCCCCCTGAAGTCATTGGTCAATTATGCCATAAATGATATGACTATTTTACCACGACTTTAGAACTATGAGCTTATTTATCTGCAACAACGGGCAGCGATGCGGATAGCAGCTCGTTCTCCCCTCCTAACCTTTCCTACATCAACAGCCGATCCAGCCCAATTGCGCTGATGAGCATGCGCTCTTTCTTGCTGCCAAGCAGCTGCCGGGTCCAGTCGACGAAGCCGCCGTCGCCAATAAAGTGCTCACGTCCGTCGATTGTAGTCTTGATCGTAAACTGCAGGCCGAGATAGTACGCGTTGTCCTTCGGCGGGACTACCGTCACGACTAGCTCCGGCGCACGTTCGTGAAGGTGCTGGACGGTCCGCTCAATTAAGCCTTCTCCGTCGGTATAGCCACCTCGACCGCTAATGAGCACCTCAATGCCAGTCCCTCTGAACTGCTTGCTGAACATGTCCCGGTACATCGCAATGTGCTCCCACACCGCCTCTTTCTCAAACGTATACGAGCCGCGGTCCCTGCCCGCCGTCACCATTGCGTACGCAGAGAAATGCGATAAATATCCCGGTAAATCCGGGAATTTCTGTGCCCGCACAAGGCGATGGGTCGTGCACAGCCTGACCGGATCAGGATGGTTGTTGAGCGCTCCAGACTGTACACCGTCGGCAATATGCAGCGCGAGCAGGTTGGTCATATCGCCGACGACTTCGGTGCCGCGGAGAGCGGAGATGACTTTGTTCTGGTCCGCATGCGCCACGACCGAACAGGAACCAAGCGGCGCGACCGGCGACAGCTGCATGGGTGCATACCCCCGCTCCCGCGCAATTAGGAGCAAATCCAGCTCCAGCTGCTTGAGCGCGAGCGAGTCCACAACCGCAGGCTTCACGAAGCGGTTCTCCCGATAACTGCGCAGCAGCTCGCTCGGCTGTTTATCTGCCGCACGCCGGCGGAATAACTCAAGCATCAGCGTATTGAAATCCGCACCGGATAGACCCTCCGCCAGCTGCGTCACCAGCTCCTGATGGCCAAGCTCCCGCAAAATACGGTTCAACTCTTGACGCTCCTGATTTCGATCCTGCAAACCACCTTGCTCTCTCTCCATACACGCTCATCCCTTTTCATAAATATTTCTATTAATTTAGCACATCTCTCTAGCAAGTGGCTCTCCATACAGAAAAAAAATCCCCGCCGCGGGATATGCAATAGTCCATCAAAACAAAAAGAAGCCCGCAGCATAAGTCAGCCGCAGGCTCCATTATTGTTAGTCCAACACACCGGTATTCAGTATCGTAACCTTAATCTTCGGTTTAATCGTCAGCTTCGGATACTCCTCACGCCAATTCATCCCTTTGTACAGCTTCGGATGGTAGGCCGCAAGCTCGTGCCCCAGCTGAAAATAATCGCAGTTCGCCTTCTGCAGCGTTGCGATGATGCTCTCTGCCTTCTTCGTAAGATCCGCTGCAATGGCCTTCTCCATCTCCTGCAACATTGGATTCGTATGATTTTTGACGGCAGGTCCATCCTCGATTAACTTGACACTCATCTTAAGCGAGATGTCGATCTCACGAAGGCTTTTATCACTGTGGATTATCCGATAATCGTTCTTGGCGCTCCGTACCCGAATCGAATAGACCTTGCCTTCCGTTTGACTGGTGATGACTTGAATCTTTGCAGGGACTCCAGCCATCAGACAGGCTAGCTGGGTCTGCGCGTTATTCAAATTAATGCCGGTGTACTTCCCGTCTCGAAAAAGAGCAGTCCCAGCAAGACGAGCCCCTTCTTTATCCGGTACGAGCCGATTGATCGCATAGTCGCTAATGAAATCTGTTCCCCCAAGTATATACCGAAGCAGCTTATTGGTAGGAATATCCCCCCTTTTCATTTCATTATCTATTAATCCGTTCATAAAGTCGGGAACGGTCTGTTCTTTAATTTTCTTCCTTGACAGCAGCTCCGTGAAATCGCCATCGTACACCGCAAGATGGGCATAGAGCGGATTCGATATGAATTGACCCGCGGAACTCAAATAGTTAAGCGGTTCATCTTTGGCAAACCTAGGGGTGATGAGGTACAGCCTGGTCTCCTGAACCGTTAACACGCCTGGCATGGACTCATTTGTTTTCCCCACAGAGTCATAAATACTATCACCTGGTTCTTCAAAGTATAAGCTGAATGGTTTGCCTCCGCCTTGACTCGCCTCCCGAAGTGAGGAGATGACATAGCCCACCTTGAGTTTCTTGCTGTCACCTACGTAATCGACTCCGACAATATCGACGAACAGCTGATCCTTCAGCTTAATCTGATCCCAGCATCCGGTCAGCAGCAGGCATATCAGCAGTGCAGCAATTCCTTTCTTCATGCTTTGCTCCTCCCTACACTACGGATCCCGGAAATGATAAGCATTATGGCGGGCAGGGCAACAACCATAATAAGGGACAGTTTATCCTGCATCTCAGAAAACTGCCTAAGCGAGGCCCGCTTCTGAAAGAAAAGAGCGCCGATAAAAGCTAAGAATACCGTGCTCCAAACCCAAACCTGCTGCTTGCCCATCCCTTGACTGCGGAGATGCTGGAATGCCTTCGCCGACAAGAAGAAGTAGATATATGCCGTGTCCGAAACAATGAAAACAAAGAATATCAGGAACAAGATATCTATGCTCTGCAGCACTTCAATGTGATAGTACTTCAATATAAACACGATAGGCTCTGGTATTAACCTAAGCTGATTCAAGCTAAACATGGTCGAGCAGATCAGACAGCTAATAACGTAATAGAGCATCGAACTGAAGTTAGCCAGCGACACGATAAGCAGCAGCTTCTTCCTACTCTTGGTCTTGGTCTTTACATAAGGGAAGGCATAAAGCAGCAAATCGTAGCCCACATAGGCACTAAATGCGGCATAGGCGCCCTTCATAACCGGATTCCAGCCACTTGGCAGGACAGGCAGCAGGTTCTTCACATCAAACCCGTAGACCCCGCAGAATACAATCAGCATAAGGCCGATTAAGGGCAGAGCCATGTAAGTTTGGGCGAGAAACGAAATTTTCTTCAATGATAAGGTTGCCGCATAACCGCATGCGATGAATAGCATCGGCAATATGACCCACCGCGGTGTGTATGCGAACAGCCACCGGTTCAGGACATCGGAATAATTCGTTATTAAGAGACACCCTGATAGCGCGTAATAACATCCATACATGATGTTAACGAGAGCACCGACTGGCCTGCCGACGATCTTGGAGACATAAGCAAAGTAATTTCGCGAAGGATAGCGGCAGCCGAGCCACCAGATTAGCATGATGCCGACTTGTGCGCATAACCAGCTCAGCACGACGGCCAGCCACGTATCATGTCCGGCAACATCGGCCTCCGCATGTGACAGGGACATGACCTCGACGCCAAGCTGTGTCATAAAGATCAGTATGAACAGCTGTCTTCCTGTGATCGATTCTTCCCTCATCATCGTTTCCAACCCCTTGGATTCCGCTGCCTTGTTCGATTGTTTGGCGCCGTTGCTTTCGGTCTCTTCAGCATACTCCAGGTCGGTGCGCGAAACAGAGTATCTCTGGCATCGCTCAAGGAGAAAGGAGGCTTATAATAAGAGAGACCCATCGTGTTCATTTGGCAAAGATGGGTGCAAAGCATCATGAGGAAGAAAGTAAGGCCGAACAAGCCAAACAAAGCGGACAGCAGGAGCGCAGGATAACTTAACAGGCGAACGGCGCTGCTCATCTCGTATGACGGCATAACGAAGGATGCTAAGCCCGTTAGTGCAGCCGTGATCACCATCGTATTGGAGACCAGATTGGACTGTACGACGACCGTACCAACCACGATACCGCCGACGACGCCAATCGTTTGGCCAACGGGGCTCGCAAGCCGAACCGTCGCCTCTCTCAGTATTTCAAGCAGGATCATCATTGAGAGCGCCTCGATTAATGGCGGGAATGTCACGTATTTCAATGAACTCTGCAGCGTGTTGACGAAATTGATCGGCAGCATCTGTGGATTGAAATTAGCGACTGACACGTAGAGAGCCGGTAGGGCGATAGCAATAAAGAAGCAGAAGAAGCGCAATAGCCGGAAGATCGTCCCGAGCAGCCAGCCGATTTGATAGTCGTCCTCGCTTTGAAAGAACGACCAGAACGAGACCGGCAGGATGACCACATCCGGAGAACCGGCTGCCGAGATAACGGCTTTGCCCTCCATCAGATTGGCGCGTGCACGGTCAGGGCGTTCCGTAATCAGTACCTGCGGGAACAAACTATTTTTATTCTCACGGACTAGCTCATCTATATCTCCGGGCGTATCGATGAAGTCGATGTCAATGCTCTTAATCCTTCGCTCCACTTCCTCCATCAGAGCCATATCCGCAACGGACTTGATGTACATCAAGGCGACCTTGGTCTGCGATAGGCGTCCAATTGTATAGGTTTTGACGATGAAGTCCGTTGTGTTAATGAGCTTGCGCATGAGATTGATATTCGTATCGATATTTTCGATGAAGGCTTCATTCGCGCCGCGCAGCACCCGTTCATTGGTCGGAATGTTGATGGAACGTTCTTTCTTGAGATCCGTTCCCAGGAGGTACAGCTTAGCTTCTCCACCACGCTGCAGCACAGTATTTCCGTACATGATCGCATGAACCGCATCTTGCAGGTTATCGCTTTCCTTATAGTCGAGAATGGACACGACGTCTTGGACGGGGTCGTGCGGACGGGACAGCAGCGGCTTCAGGATATAGTTCTGAACAAGCTCTGAATCAATCAGCGTACTAAAATAAAACAGCTGATACTCCGACTCACCGATCTTCAGCTTCTTCGTTTGAAAGTCACTCTGCTCCGAGAACAGCTCCTTGAAGTACTTCTCCGTCTCATTCAACGATGCGCTTAATTTCACACGTATTCCCTCCTCCGTTAGAGATGTCCTTACTTTAACCATGGAGTGGTAAAAGTATGTAAAAAAGGCAGTGACCTGTTGTGGTCACTGCCTTCACTGCCTCTTCTCCCCGCGCTAACGGACTCAGGAGTCGTTATTCGGCCAAAATCGCGGGTTTCCGCTTTCTAACGGACCCCAGCAACGTTATTATGGGCAAACACGCCTCATTCTTCTTACGCCAACACTTGGCTAAACTGCATATTGTACAGCTTCGCATACAAACCGCCCTGTTCCAACAGCTTGGCATGGGTGCCTTCTTCTGCGATTCCTTGTTCCGATAGGACGATGATGCGATGCGCATTTCGAATCGTGGACAACCGGTGCGCAATGACAAAGGTTGTGCGGTTCTTCGCTAACCGCTCGAAGCTCTCCTGCACCACCCGTTCGCTCTCGTTATCCAACGCGGAGGTCGCTTCATCGAAAATGAGAATCGCTGGGTCCTTCAAGAAAACCCGCGCAATACTGATGCGCTGCCGTTGCCCGCCTGATAGCTTCACACCGCGTTGCCCAATGTGGGCATCGTATCCGCCAGGAAGCCCCATAATAAATTCATGCGCATTGGCTTGCTTGGCAGCCTCGACAATCTCCTCATCCGTTGTCTCTGGCTTACCATATCGGATGTTCTCCTTAATCGTACCCGCGAACAGATAGACGTCCTGCTGCACAATACCGATGCTATCGCGCAAGGATTTAAGTTTCATCTTCCGAATATCCATGCCGTCAATGAGAATCGCACCTTCGCTCGTCTCGTAGAAACGCGGGATCAAGCTGCACAGCGTCGTTTTGCCAACTCCGGACGAACCGACCAGCGCCACATACTCACCTGGACTAGCCAACAAATTGATTCGGTTTAATACATAATTTTCCGAGTCACTCTCGTACCGGAAGCTGACGCAAATGAACTCCACTTTCCCATGAACTTCGTTTAACTCGATCGCATCAGGAGCATCCTTAATCTCCGGTTCCACTGCCATCGTTTCCAGGAAGCGTTCAAAGCCGGCTATGCCATTTTGCAGATTCTGTGTGAAATTGATGAGCCGTTTCACAGGGTCAACCAGCGTTGTGACGTAAAGCAGGAAGGTAATAAGCTCATTAAGCTGTAGCTTATGATGGCTGATCAGAAACGCGCCTACAACGACGACTGCAATGTGGATAAATGAAATAAACCCGGTTAATCCATTAAAAAATAATGCCTCGATGAAATAACCCTTCCTGCGGCTGTCTAGAAACCGGGCGTTGCTGCTTCTGAATTTACTCATCTCAATCGGTTCATTCGTGAACGATTGTACGACTCGAATACCGGATAGGCTGTCCTCGAGCTGCTCATTAATGTCTGCGATACGCTCCTTGTTCTTCTTCAGTGCTCTCTTCATCTTCATGCTGAAGTGATAGGCGAACAGCATCATGAGGGGCAGTATGACAAAAATCGTAAGCGCAAGCACCAAGTTCATATGCATTAAGATAATAAAGGAACCAACAATTCTGACCAATGAGATCGCGATATCCTCAGGGCCATGATGTGCGAGCTCAGAGATGTCGAATAGATCATTCGTCGTTCGCGAAATCAGCTGCCCTGTACGCGAGTTGTCGTAGTAGCGGAAGGAGAGCTTCTGGAGATGCGCGAACAGATCACTCCGCATATCCGATTCAATTCTAGCCCCCATGACATGTCCAAAATAATCCGTATAAAAGCTGCTCACATACTCGACAGCCATTAGAAACAAGAAGAGCCCTGCCATCTGGACTATTAAATCGGCAGCGACACCTCCATCGCTTATTGCGTATTTGGTAATCTGATTAACAAGCAGCGGAAATGCAAGCACCGCAGCAGAAGACAGCGAGGCGAAGAAGAGATCTGCTAGGAGTGCCTTCTTATATGGCTTGTAATACGCTACAAACTTCATGAATTGGTTCAAAAACATTCCTCCACTTTAGTCGTTTTAGCAGTGTGTTGTCCTTTTCCGCGGTGATTATATACGTCTTCATTGTCATCACTCCTGTATTTAGTATGGTTATTCCAAAGTCGTAACAGCTTATCTGATACGTATTCACAGGCGCGGTCATTTACAACCTAACATCGATCGCTCCCATCCATGCCCCTTGCTCATCCGCCAGCAATGTCTTCCAGCCCAGTTCGCGCGCGGAAACTAAGTTTCGCTCTGAATCATCCACGAACACGACGGGATCCTGCGCCCGCAGCTTTGATTGAACAAGCTTATAAATCGGCAGTGACGGTTTACAGCTCCCAGCCTGACTCGAAATGGTGACGCTTGTCAGGTAAGGCTGAATAGGCACGAGCAGCGGCATTAACCATTCATGCCGATGATTACTAAGCACATGAATGTCTGCAAACTCGCTCCATGCCTGGATACGATGATAAGCCGGCAGCACGCGGAGATGCCGAGCCATTATAGCCCGACCATCCGCAGTCGTTATACCCGGATAATAGGAAGTCATCCATTGCCAGAAAGCCTCTTCGTCAGACTCGCCGGTCCATAGCTTGCTTCGCAGTTGCACGTTAAAGCACTCTTTCAGCTCATGGATGGGAAGGTCCGCATGTTCCGCGATTTCCTTCCAAAGCTCAGGCAGATTCGTAACAATGACCCCGCCTGCATCCAGCACTACTTGCAGCCTACTCATTCCTATTACTCCCTCCATTCACTCTCAAAGCTCGTTCATCGCCGCATCAATGACTTGCCTCATAAGCGGATTATCTTTCGATTTCGCCCAATAAATGAGGAGTGCATTTCCTTTCTCATACACGAAGGGGAATACAGTCATGAATTGAGCTACTTTCATCGTATCGTTAAACTGCTGAACTCCCTTCACCCGTGCTTCCCTCGACGGGAAAACATAGATATGAACAAACTCGGGATCGCTCTGATCCGTTTGCGACTCCGCTTCAACAGCAAAAACTTGAGGGGTCACATGGTCCAGCAGCTGCGGATGCCCGGTTATTCCGTAAGGAACTAGCTTCACTTGCTGATCCTGAACGACTTTTAAAATATCGGTCAATATAAACGGTTTCACCTGAACGCCCGTGTTGGCTTTCATAGGTACACTGTTCATCTCGCGAGGATCATCGAACGTCGTGCTGGCGACGATTGCCCCCTCACTATTATGTGCCTCGATACCGTACGTCGGAGCCGAAGTCTGCGGAAGAACAGCAAACCATAGCCATTGTCCCTCGTCGAACTCGACGATCTTCGCAGGATAACTGCCCGCATCCGGGCCGCCAATAGTGATATTAACCGCTTTGATGGAAGAATTCGACAGCTGCCCGAATACGATCGGGAACGGACCATGAATGCCCTCGAACTTCGGCATACTCATGTAATTGAACGCTTCTCTCGAGTTCACAGGACTGCCTAGGCCGTACATGCCGCCCATGACCCATTTCCACCCGAGCCATGTTTTGCGGACAAATTCGATCTCGAGATCGGTGCCGTCCTGCTGATAGAAACGCTTAATGAACAGCAGCATCCCGCCGTCGATCGGTTCACGGTTAACGACCACCATCGAGGTGTAGGCCCTGAACTTCTTAACCGCATCTTCCGGCGTCTTGCCAATCGGGATGCTCACCGTGCCCGTGTAACCCGCAGCGCGGGAATAACGCCAGTCCGCGATTCCGCCCGGGATTTCATATACGTAGGCAAAAGCAATCAACAGTACAAGGCATGCCGCTGCCGCAGCTGACCACCCCAGCCACAGCCGCTTTCTACGTCTGCCTGGATTCCGCTCGGACGCTGCAAGCCGTTGAATGTCCGCAATGTGCTGCTCCGAAGGGACTCGACTCTCGTCTTGAGGACGCTGCTTCAGCCGATCGAGCAACGGATCCGCTTGATGCGGCTCATCTGAATGCCATTTCGTCATTGAAATCGCTCCTCCTTCATTCGCTTTGCAAGCTTTGCTCTAGCGCGTGCAAGTCGGGATTTCACGGTACCCTCGGCAATCCCCAGCAGCTCGGCGAGTTCCTTATACGACAGCTCATAATGCGCATACAGTATAATGACTTCCCGATCGTTTCGGGGAAGCTCAAGTACGAATGACCAGATCTCATCCGTGAAGTTGGCGGACATATAGTCTACCTCCGCAGACGATGAACGCCTCGTATCCTGGAATAACCCGATAAGCGTCACTTTGCGAAGGAAGGCGGATTTGCTGTAGTTGAACACAGTATTGCGGGCGATCTTGAACAGCCAGCTCTTCACCGAGCATTGTCCTCGGAATGCGTCTATCGCGCGGAACGCCCGAATGAACGTCTCCTGCGCAATGTCTTCAGCCACATGCTCACGGCGGGTCAGAAAGTAAACGTACTGCCACACGTCATGCCAATAGCGACGGACAAGCCCATCCATCTCCGGATCATCCAGCCTCGTTATATGTTTGAGATAGTCATCTTCCACGTAAGCCGCTCACTCCTCTCCACTAGTTAGACAACTGAGGGTGGATGAAAGTTCCATTTTTCGAGAAAAATAATTAAGGATTACCATGGGCGGCAATCCTTTTACGAGTTGCGCGAGGATCATGCGCCCCCCTAGCGGTATAACTGTAAATATCCACTTATTTACTTTACTTCGCGCTTAAAGTGATAAAATAACTGCAAATATCCACTTATTTCTGTGAATTTTAGCATCATAAGGGCAAATTGCGTTAAATAACTGTACTTTTGCACTTATTTCATAGGAATTGGGCCAAACTCAGCAAAATAAGTGGCTTTTTGCAGTTATTTGATTCGGCGCCCCCCCACATCCAAAGTTCAACATTCCATCCTTGTCCGACATTGACATATTAACGGTCTTAATTGAAAATAGTTATCAATTGGAAGCGGAAATGAGTTGACAAACTTAACGTTGAGAACTATTATCAATTTATAATAATTATAAATTAATATTCATTCCACAGGAGGAACACACACATCATGTCACTCATCGGAAAAGAAGTACTCCCCTTTCAATCGCAAGCTTTCCAAAACGGCCATTTCATCGAAGTAACAGAAGCGAATTTCAAAGGACAATGGAGCGTTGTATGCTTCTACCCAGCTGACTTCACATTCGTTTGCCCAACGGAGCTCGGCGATTTGCAAGATCAATACGCAGCATTGAAATCGCTTGGCGTTGAGGTTTATTCCGTTTCGACGGATACCCACTTCACGCACAAAGCATGGCACGACCATTCGGATACGATCGGGATAATCGAATATATTATGATCGGTGACCCGTCACATACCATTTCTCGCCATTTCGATGTGCTCATTGAAGAAGAAGGACTAGCTGACCGCGGCACCTTCATCATCGATCCAGACGGCGTCGTTCAAACGGTTGAAATTACTGCAGGCGGCATCGGCCGCGATGCTAGCACGCTCGTGAACAAAATTAAAGCAGCCCAATACGTCCGGAACAATCCAGGCGAGGTTTGCCCTGCCAAATGGCAGGAAGGCGCTTCTACGCTTAAACCTGGTCTCGATCTCGTCGGGAAGATATAAGGGGTGAATGGACATGGTATTAGATCAGGAAATTAAGGCACAATTAAACCAATACCTTGGCTTGATGGAAGGCGACGTGCTGATCAAGGTCAGTGCAGGCGACGATCAAGTGTCGCAACAGATGCTTGAGCTGACGGACGCTTTTGCAAGCATGACTTCCCGGATTAAGATTGAGAAAGCGGATTTGCCAAGAACACCGAGCTTTAGCGTGAACCGTCCAGGCGAGGACACAGGTATCGTGTTCGCAGGCGTACCGCTTGGCCATGAATTTACGTCCTTGGTGCTCGCACTGCTGCAAGTCAGCGGCAGAGCCCCTAAAGTCGAGCAGGACGTGATCGATCGAATCAAGAACGTCCAAGGCGAATACCGTTTCGAGACGTACATCAGCTTAAGCTGCCATAACTGCCCTGACGTCGTGCAGGCGCTGAACCTGATGAGCGTCCTTAATCCCGGCATTTCGCATACGATGATCGACGGCTCGGTATACAAAGCGGAAGTCGAGCGTAACAACATCATGGCGGTTCCGTCCGTGTTTCTGAATGGTGAATTTTTCGGCGGCGGCCGCATGACGATTGACGAGATTTTGATCAAAATGGGGATGAAACGGGACGACTCCGCATTGTTCAACAAGGAGCCTTACGACGTGCTCGTTGTAGGAGGCGGACCAGCAGGCGCAAGTGCCGCTATCTACTCCGCGCGTAAAGGAATTCGCACAGGTATCGTAGCGGACCGTTTCGGCGGGCAAGTCGTCGATACAGTTGGCATCGAGAACTTCATCGGCGTGAAATATACCGAAGGGCCAAAGCTCGCGGCAAGTCTTGAGGAGCATGTGAAGGAGTATAACGTCGATGTGATGAAGCTGCAGCGCGCGTCACGCCTCGAGAAGAACGGGGAGTTCGTCGAGGTTGAGCTCGAGAATGGCGCCTTGCTGAAGAGCAAGACCGTTATTCTATCTACAGGCGCTCGCTGGCGCAATATCGGCGTTCCGGGCGAAGAAGAGTTCAAGAATAAAGGCGTCGCTTATTGCCCGCATTGCGACGGACCGTTATACGCTGGCAAGCGCGTAGCCGTTGTCGGCGGAGGCAATTCCGGCGTCGAGGCTGCTATCGATCTCGCAGGCATCTGCAGCCATGTTACCATCCTGGCATCATCTCCCGAATTGAAGGCAGACGCGGTACTGCAGGATCGCTTATACAGTCTTCCGAACGTCACGGTGCTTAAGAACGTGCAATCGAAAGAAATTACAGGAACGGACAAAGTTAACGGCATTACTTATACGGAACGCGGAACGGGTGCCGAGAAGCATGTCGAGCTAGAAGGCGTATTCGTCCAGATCGGACTTGTCCCGAACACCGAATGGCTTGGCGATGACATCGCGCGGTTGAACTCCGGTGAAATTATCGTGGATAAGCGCGGGGCAACGAGCATGCCAGGCGTATTTGCCGGCGGCGATTGCACGGACAGCCCGTACAATCAAATCATTATTTCGATGGGCTCGGGCGCAACCGCAGCGCTAAGTGCCTTTGATTATCTCATTCGCCATTAATAACTAGACTTCAAGCCGCCTGCATCGTTGCAGGCGGCTTTTTGCCGCAATAGGGATCATAACTGCATATCTCCACTTATACTATGCCTGTCCCTCATGCTCCGCCCGCCCCGCCAGCCAATCCGCAAGCGTCGCGGCACGCTCTGGAAACTTCGTGCTCTTCGCCAGAAACCCGGTCCCATGCTGCGGCATCGGATCTTGATCCGTCGACTGGTAGCGAAGGTCGACACTCCACCGAACATGGTCGGAGTTGTTCGGCGTCGACATGTGCAGCACCCGGTCATTGAACAGAATCGCAGTGCCAGCCTTTACCGGCAGCGCGACCGTCTTGCGTGAACCGAGCTGATGCTCATGCAGCGCTGTGTAGCTTGTTCCGCTGTAAGCCTCCGAATGCCACTCCAGCAGCTTCGTGTTCTGTGTGCGGGGCTTGATGTGCAGGCAGCCATTTTCGAGAGTCGCATCGACAAAAGAAATCCACACCGTTATAACCGGATTGGCATTCGAGTCCGGCCAATACGATTTATCTTGATGCCATGGCACGGCTCCGGCTGCGACACGAGGCACTTTCGGGCGGGTGTTGTATACGGGACTCGCGAAGATCTCCTCTCCGATGAAGGACTCCACGGCATCGATGATTTTGGGATTGCTGAGGAGATGAAAGTAGCCTGGGGTCCGGTTTCGCCAGCTGCGCCCGAACTTCAAGAAGTGATGATCTGTGAGTCCGTCGAACAGCTTCGCCAGCCGATATTTGAGCGGTTCGTTCGTAAGCTTATCTGTAATGAGCCCCTGCTCGAACAGCGCGTCGGCAATCGTGGACACCTCATCCATCATCGCCTGCCGGGGCGACTCCATATCATCATCATTTAGCAAATCTTCCAGAACCAAATAGCCATCGCGATTGTATTGCAACAGCTGCTCATCTGATAAACTCCCACGCGTCGCACGGTGAAATGCCATCAACGATACCCCCATAGCATATAGTCCTTCCTGTTCCTTACGTGTCAACTGTATGTTCGCTTGCCTGCCGTCAGTCCACTGTCCCTTCCCGATATTTCCTCGGCGTCACGCCACTCACCTTCATAAACACATTGTAGAACGACGGCTCGCTCTGGTATCCCACGATCTCCGCAATCTCCTTCACCTGAAGACTCGTCGTGCGCAAGTACCGCTTTGCCGCCTCAATACGGCAGTAGATGAGGAACTGAATCGGACTGACGCCAACCAATTCTTTGAATAGATGAGCCAGATGATACTTATTCAAGTACGTCTCCTCCGCGAGTGTATCCAGCGTAAGCGGCGCACTATAGTTCTCCTCAATGATCCGCTTCGCTTTCCACACCGCCTCCTTCGCTGGGAAACGCGACCGCTGCGCCTCATCGCCATAGTGAGCAATACGAGCCAGCTTGGCGAAAATAATGCCGAGATAGTGACTCGCAATCATCTGCGCCTCTGGCTCAAACTTGTCAGATTCCGCGATCGTGTCGCGCATCAGCTTGCGGATGACGGGAAGCTGATCATGCAGCTGGATAATCGGCAAGCGATCCCGGCTGAGGAAGAAATCCCGCTCCAGCTCCCCGATTTGCAAGCCCGTAAACCCGATATAGGTGCAGCGAAAAGGATGCTTCGTCGACTGCTCCCTATGCCATATCCCGCGATGGTAGAAAAGCATGGAACCAGCCCCTGCGGTATAGCTTCGTCCGTCAATTTCAAATTCGCCTTCGCCTTCCTCAATCAGCAGTATTTCGCTGTTCGCGTCATGCTTATGCAGTTCTAGGTTGAACCGGCTGTCACCCCCTGCCATATCGAACGAGCCGCCCGCTATATAGATCGGCTGCCCACGAAACAATGTCGAATCCGCCAAAGCTAGACCTCCTCTCATCATCGCAAGAATGAATAGTTTTTTGCCCAAGTTCACTTATTGTCTCTTGCTTCTGCATGACATACGCTTTAATGGAGAGCGCTTGCATCTTGTTATGCCTAGCATAATTGAGCAAGGCTAGTAAGTACAACATTAAATAGTTTCGGATCGGAGCGTGTAATCATTGCTGCAATTTAAGAAGAGACAGCTATCCGAGGAGAAATACGAGGCTTGCGCTGTGTTCGATGTGAACGGAGACGGCATTCCGGATATTGTGAGCGGCGCTTACTGGTATGAGGGACCTGACTATGCGAACAAACATTTTATATGCGATGTAATGGAAATTTCCGAGTACCATGATGACTTCTCCGACTACCCGATGGATGTTGACGGCGACGGTCGGCTCGACATTATTACGGGCGCTTGGTGGGGCGAGACGCTGCGCTGGCGGCGCAATCCGGGCGATGCGTCGACCGCTTGGGAGACGTTCGACATTGACAAATGCGGTAGTATCGAGACGATTCGTTATTACGATATCGACGGCTGCGGCGTACCTGAGATTTTTCCGAATACACCGGGAGAGCCGCAGGCGTTCTATAAACTCGTTCGGGATGCGGACGGCAAAGGCACGGGCCAGTTCAAGAAATTCGTCATCAGCGAAGGTGCGAGCGGACATGGCATGGGCTTCGTGGATGTGACCGGCAACGGGCGCATGGACGTTATTCTAAGCGGCGGATGGCTCGAACAACCGGAAGATCCACTTACCGGCGGACTGTGGACATTCCATCCGGAATTCTCGCTCGGCAGCGCAAGCGTGCCGATTCTTGGGCATGACGTAAACGGCGATGGCCTGATGGATATGATCGTCGGGCAAGCGCATGATTACGGGCTGCACTGGTACGAGCAAGGCCGCGCTGCGGACGGATCGCGAACATGGACGAAGCACGAAATCGACATGAGTGGCTCCCAGTTCCATGACCTGTGGCTCGTGGATCTCGACCAAGACGGCGAGCTTGAGCTTATTACGGGCAAGCGGTACCGTGCCCACAACGACGGCGATCCGGGAGCTCATGACCCGATTGGCATCTACTATTACAAGCTGGATGGATGCCAGTTTAAGAAGCATATCATTGATTTTGGCCCTGCTGGCGAGGCTTCCGGCGCAGGGATTTATTTCTGGGTACAGGACTTGACCGGCAACGGCTATCCAGACATTGTCGCGCCAGGCAAGGACGGACTCTATCTATTTGAAAATTTAGGCAAAAGAGAGGGTTAGTGACGATGAGCAAATTACGAATTGGTTTTGTTGGCGGCGGCGGTATGGGGCAGATGGCTCACCTGAGCAACTATGCGGTGCTCACGGATCTATGCGAAGTCGTCGCACTTGCTGAAGTGCGTCCGGAATCCGCGAAGCTCGTGGCAACGCGGTATGGAATTCCCCAGGTATATAACAACCATCTGGAGCTGATTGCGAATGCAAATGTGGATGCGATTGTGGCACCGCAGCAGTATCGCCACCATCCTGCGCTTATCCCGGACATTCTGCGAGCAGGTATTCCAGTCTTCACGGAGAAGCCGCTTTGCTTAACGGTTGAGGCCGGACGCGAGTTGGTCCGCATTAGCGAAGAGACGGGCACGCTCCACATGGTTGGCTACCATAAGCGCTCCGATCCAGCGATGGAACGCGCCAAGAAGGAAGTAGACGCTTGGCGGGCAAGCGGCGACTATGGCAAGCTGCGCAGCATTCGTGTTACGATGCCTCCGGGTGATTGGGTTGCTGGAGCGGATAAACCACTTAGCGCGAATGAGCCGTACCCTGCTCTGACGCTGGAGCAAGGGCCGTCCGATTATACCGAGCAGCAGACGCGCGAGCTGGATACTTTCGTGAACTACTACATTCATCAAGTGAACGCGATTCGCTTCTTCCTCGGCGGCGAGAATTATAAGCTGACCTTCGGTGACCGCGAAGGCGTGCTGCTTGTTGGCGAGAGCGACAGCGGCATTACCGTAACGCTAGAGATGGCGCCGTACTCGAACTCCATTGAATGGCATGAACAAGTGCTCGTCTCATTCGAAAAAGGCTTCGTCCGCGTCGACCTCCCTGCTCCGCTCGTTCGCCAGCAATCAGGTAAGCTAGCGATCTACAAGGACAATCCAGATATCGCGCCGCCGGAGATCGTGCAGCCAATCATGCCTAACGTATCCGCAATGCGTAATCAAGCGATTAACTTCATCGCAGCCGTGAAGGGTGAACGCCCTGCGCCGTGTACGTCGAAGGAGGCGCTGGAGGATCTGATCCTCGCCCGCTCGTACATCGACTTCATGTCGCGGACGTATTGGGAGCAGCCGGCAAAGGCTTAGGAAGCGCGGCGGCTCGCGGAGAGCGAAGAACGCGCAAAAACATTGAAGGAGCGTGTACCTATGCGAAAAATTGCGATTATCGGAGCAGGAAGCATCGTTTTTTGCAAAACTTTAATTCTCGATATTATGGCTACCAAGGAGCTCGAAGACACGGAATTTGTCCTGATGGCACCGTCGACGTCGAAGACGACGCAGGTGAAAGCTTTTGCCGACAAAGTGATTGCCCACAACGGACTGAAGTCGAAGGTGACGATCACGACAGACCGCCGCGAAGCGCTGCGCGATGCGAACTACGTCATCGCTTCCTTCCAGATTGGCGGAGTCGACTTGTTTGAGAAGGACTACAAAATCCCGCTCTCCTACGGCGTTGACCAATGTATCGGCGATACGCTCGGACCAGGCGGCGTGTTCCGTGCGCTGCGCAGCATTCCGATCATTCTCGATTTGGCCCGCGATATGGAAGAGCTATGCCCGGAAGCAACGCTGCTGAACTACGTCAATCCGATGGCGATGATCTGCTGGGCGCTTGGCGAGACGAAGATCAAGTATGTCGGGCTGTGCCACGGTGTGCAGACGACGCTCGACCTCATCTCCGGCTATGTAGGCGTACCGAAGCATGAGATCGACTACGTCTCCGCAGGCATTAACCATATGGGCTGGTTCACGAAGCTGACGCATAAAGGGCAAGATCTTTACCCGATTCTGCGTGAGAAGTTCGAGGAGCCGGAATTCTACATCAATGAGAAGGTCCGCGGTGAAGTGTTCCGCCACTTCGGCTATTTCATGACCGAGTCGACCGGACATCTATCCGAATACGTGCCATGGTTCCGCAGCAGCCAGCAAGCGCTCGATCTCTACTGCGACGAGCCGTCCTTCGGCGGCGAGAGCGGCGCGTACTACAAGTGGTGCACTTATGTCGCCGATAAGTACAAGGAGAAAGATGTGCTTGCGGATGAATCCGCCGAGCTACCACCACGCAGCGTGGAGTACTGCGCTTATATTATCGAAGCGCTCGAAACAGGCCGCACCTTCAAGTTCAGCGGCAACCTGCGCAACAACGGCATGATCTCAAACCTGCCGGAAGATTGCTGCGCAGAAGGTCTTGTCTTTGCAGATCGTAATGGCCTGCATCGCACCATCAACGGCGACTTGCCGCCGCAGTGCGCGGCACTCAATATGACAAACATTAACGTACAGCGCCTTACTGTACTGGCGGCGAAGTCGGGCGACCCTGAGACGGTCGTGCAAGCAATCGCGCTCGACCCGCTCACGTCCTCCGTGCTGACGCTGAAGCAAATCCGCGACATGGTAACGGAGATGCTCGTTGCCCAGCAGGAATACCTGCCACAATTCGAGGGCAGACTCCCTCGTCCAACGCCAACGATCCAAATCCCGGCGAACGTCCAGCGCGCCGAAGTGCCGATCGATCCGGCGCTCGCCGTCTATTCGCGGTTCGGGGAACTCGCGAAGTAAACGGTTTATGTTGTTCACAGTCCTGCTGCAGCTCGCCATTTTTTGGCGGTGCGGCGGGGCTTTTTTCTTGTATTGTCAGGTGGTAAACGGCGACTTCAGGCGGGGCCAGATTTGCCGCTATTGCCTCTGCCTTTAGCGCTGAGTTCCTCGGTCACCCGTCCGCAAACCGCCACACCACCAACCAACAAAACAACAACAAAAAAAGCGCGAGGACCTATTGCCCCCGCGCGCTCTCCAACCTATTTCAATTCACGCATAACGTCCTGCAAGAACTCCCACGTCCGCTCCACAGAGGAGATCGACAGATGCTCCTCCGGCGTGTGGAAATTGTACATGTTCGGACCGTAGGATATGGCGTCGAGATGCGGCATTTTCTCAATGAGGACGCCGCATTCGAGTCCCGCATGGATCGCCTTAACCTGAAGCGGCTTGCCGTACTTGCGTGCGTATACCGCTTCGAACACCTCGCGAAGCTTCGAATCCGACCGGTATGGCCAGCCCGGAAAATAATGATCATGCCGGAACGTCACGCCCACCGCTTCCGCGAGCGTCTCCATCCCCTGCAGCACCGCATCCAGCTGAGAACGGTGCGAGCTGCGCACAAGGCTCTCGAACACAACTTCGTCCTCTTTCATCGAAATCACACCGATATTCGTCGACGTCCGTACGAGATTCTCGATCGCCTTGTTCATGCTGAGCACGCCGTTTGGCATAAGCGCTAGCAAGCGGATTACAAGCAGCTTCGTCTCCTCCGACAGCCAACGCGGCACAGCCGCAGTCCCAGCCGTACCTTCAGCCGCCCCAATCGCAGCAATCGTCACTTTCACGCCTGGGTCCGCAGCTTCGAACTCATCCTTATAAGTCTGGTTCCATTCTGCAATACGCGCCTCAGCAGCCGCCAGCTCCTCCGCCGTCAGACGCACAATCGCCTCGGACTCGCGCGGAATTGCGTTCACCTTCATGCCACCGGCAACGCTCACCAGGTCAAAAGCGACATGGCGCCGCAGATCGTCCAGCACACGGCCGACCAGCTTATTCGCATTGCCACGCTCGCGGATAATATCGTCGCCAGAGTGACCGCCAATCAAGCCTTCCACCGCAATGGCATACGCCGAACGGTCGTCCGTTGCCTCTCCGCTCTTCCATACAATCGGCACCATATGGAACACCGATGCTCCGCCGGCGCTGCTTACGAACACAACGCCTTCGCGGTCGGAATCAAAGTTGATCATCATTTGCCCACTCAGCTTGGAAGCATCAATATTTTCCGCTCCCGCCATACTCGTCTCTTCTTCCGTCGTCAGCAAAATCTCCAGCGCCGGATGCGCCATCTCCGCCGAGTCCATCAGAGCCATCGAGAACGCAACGCCGATGCCGTTATCGGCACCAAGCGTCGTATCCTGCGCATAGATCATATCCCCGTCAAGCTTGAAGCGGATCGGATCCTTGGTGAAGTCGTGCTGCGTCGATTTATTTTTCTCACAAACCATGTCCAAATGGCCTTGAAAAATAACCGCCGGCGCCTGCTCGTACCCTTTCGCGGCCGGCTTCTTAATAATGAGATTATATCGTTCATCCTGAATCGCCGTGCAGCCGCGCTCCTTCGCAAACTGCGCCACGTAATCGCTGATCGCTTTCTCGTTGCCCGATCCCCGCGGAATCTTCGACAATTCCTCGAAGAATTGCAGCACCTTACAATCACCCATATATACCTTGCTTGCCTGTTCTTTACTCACAATTGCATCCTCCTAAAACCCAGCCTTCTAGGTTCAACTTGCTATACGCAAGTAGTGTACATCATGCCAGCAGCGAAAATCCAGTTTCCATGTTAGTTAGAGGAGACACTTACCGTCACATCATACCCGCCATAATTGTTGCCATAGTAACCCGGATCATCATTATACATGAGCAGCAGCACGCCATCAGCAGGTACAGTAAAGGTCTGGTTCGTACCGAGCACAATTGGACCGCTCAGTGAACCGTCCGACATCTGGATAACGCCTACCAATGTGCCAATTGGCGCTATGCTGACCATTGCCATACTATCCATTTTCGGACTAAGCCTATCCGCGCTGGATGAGAGGAATTGATAACCGTCTGCATCGGTAAAGTACGAGTCGAATCCACTGTAATATCCAATGCCTGTCGCCGTAACGTTGACCGTCTGCCCTTTCGCGAGTGTAATGCCCGTGTTGGTATAGCCGCTTTGAGATGGATCTTGGGATGCTGAGACAGACACCTTCTGCGACTGACTCGTCTTATCGAATTTAACGGTAATGGAGCCTTGATTATCTGCAAAATAGCCCGGGTCATCGCTGATCTCGAGGAACAAATCCATATCCTCACTTGCGGTTATTGTCATGCTTTCCCCGCCGACAAAGAACTTCGTCTCCGCACCGGAGGCCGTTCTCGTCTTGCCGATTAATGCGCCCCAAGGATGATCCGGCACTTCACTTCGGCTCTTGGAGGCGAGCGTCTGATCAATCGCTAACGGATAACCATTTGCGTCGCACCAGAACGTATCCCCTTGGCCCGGCCAAATATTCCATTTGCCATCAACCGCCGTAAGGGTTACTTGCTCGCCTTTGTTCAGATGCAGCATGTTTTGCCATTCCAGATTGGCGACGACTGTCTTCTGCAACGAAGCCTGCCCTGACGGGGTATCACCGCCTGTATCAGGCTTGTCAGAGTCAGTTGGCTCAGCCGGCTTTTCGTCGCTGTCCGTCTTATCCGTGTCGTCGACTTTCGGCTGATCAGGCTTCTTGCAAGTATCTTCCGCAATGATCGGCTTCTTCAGATCAAGGATTGGAAAATCAAGCGTCAACACATGTGGAATCTTAATAAACGCCCCTGCATTTAAGTACCAATTGACCCCATAAATATAGCAAGCGAATGGTTCGCCGTCGGCATCTATACTGGACTCAGAAGGGTTAGCAGCATTAACTTCATCCGATACCGTCACTTTCCCTCCAGCAAAAACAGCGATTTTCCCTTCAATTCCCGCACCAAGTCTCAGACCTGCATTCGCGAATTGGAGAATCGAAGCCGCCATACTCATGTCCGGTCCTAAGCCTGCTCCAATCTGGCCGGCTCCCTTACCTACTGCTTCAATATTTTGCGAAAACTTCATAATCGGCTGATACTCACCATGGGATTTGACGAGTCCAACATCTCTTGTGAACGTTGCCGTCACTGTTTCCGTAATGCCCAAGGATGCGTCTGCCTTTACTTTCAGCTGCAGCGTCGCTTGAACGCCTACCGGTCCAGCTACAGGAACATAGAAGGTTGCGAGACTGATATCTTTCTCGAAAGTCAGGAAACTCGCTTTCGCATCAAAAACTCTTGTCACATCCGAGTTATTCGTGTATGTTGCGGACGCGCTGGCTTCACCCTTCAAACTAACCTCTACTTCAACCTTATCCGTTGACGCATATTCCAGTTGAAACGATTTTAGCCCTTTCCAAAAGGAATAATCGTAATCCAGCGTCACTTGAGGCTGGCCGATCAGCAGTTTACCAGAAAGCGCAATTTTGACCTTCGACTTATCGACTTCCCCTGCATAATCGTCCTTAAACTCAGGCTGAAACTCGAGTCCCTTAATTCCAATTTCAAAGCCTTCGGTTTTATTTTTTAGTGAAATCGTTGGCGAAGCCGCCACAGCAGGTTCTGGAATTTTATTGATCGTAATGCCTTCTGGAACGGAAGCAGGATCCAGATTAGCGAGCTGCATCTGCACCGTCTTCTGCACGTCGATCTGATCGATGACATCCTGGAATTCCGGTTCTTCCGTCTGCGCAACGATCTGCCCGTTCTCGGTTGCAACGGAAACAATGCGCTTCGCAACGCCGAACGGATAACCTTCCATCGCCGGCAGGACAACAAGCTCGCCTGCTTCAGGTATCTCTGCCGTATTGTCCAGTACGAGCTCGCCGTCTGACGACAACGACTTCACCTGCTGCGGATCAGTAATTTCCGTCACGCCCGATTGGTACGTCACCTCGTTCGCGGCATCCCGGTGCACCAAAGGCGTCGGCACATCCGGATCCTGCGACTTCAGTGCCGTATCGAGCATATTGATGAGCGCGATAGCGGACTGCGCACGCGTCAGCGTACCTGCCGGACGGAAGGTCTGATCTGGGAAGCCGGTGATGATCTTGGCTTCAACGATGGCACCGACCAGCTCGGGATGCGACTTGATGCTGGTTTTGTCCTTGAAATCCAGTGCCTTCTCGTTCGGATCCAGCTTCAATGCACGCGCGATCATAATCGCCATTTCGTTGCGTGTAATCGCCTGCGCCGGTTTGAAATTCGTGCCATACTCGCTCTTCACGAGCGTGCCTTCACGAAGAGCGGCTGCAATCGCCCCGCTCGACCAGCGGGATGCGGCGACATCTGCGAAAACAGCGCCAGTAGCTGACGCATCCTCCACCGAGTAGCCCAGCGTGTTCACCAGCATGGACACAAACTGCTCGCGGGTGACGTTCTGATTCGGGAGGAACTTGCCATCAGGATACCCTTTGATAATTGCCATCTCTGCCAATCTCTCAATCTGGCTTTGCGCCCAGTGCGCTTTGATGTCCGGGAATGTCGCTGTTGCTCCCGTGCTCTCTTCTGCGTGTACTAGCTGTTTGGTATCTGGAAATAGTTGAACTGCAAATACGAGTACGAATAGGGCTAAAAGCACACGCAAACTTCTCATTACTGAAACTCTCCTTCACATGTTATGTAAACTTGTACGTAACATTATAGACTAGGTAAAATTCCCTATCAATGAAAAATCTGACTCTAGTAGCAGGGATTTGAGCGAAGATGTTTCTTGGAACTACACGAAGCACTATTTATCGAGTATTATCACACGGACCGCCCCTACCAAGATGATGTCAATCGATGCTGGGGAAGTCTGGGGAGACAATTCAGTAAGAAAGCGGGATTCATGCGGCGCAGGTGGCGAAATTCTGGCGATGGCTTCTTCTTCTATTTGTAACCTTTAGGTAACTTAGTTAAGAAAAAGTGCGTCCTTCTCAAGAACGGGCCTTTACCCTATGATAGGGCGTAGAACCATTAATAGGCATGTAAGTCTTCAAAGATATGCCGTTCCACGGGTAAGAGAAGTTAGCTTCGCATAATGTAACTGCTCTTTCATTAAGGAGAGTACGGATGTTTGATTAACTTAGGAGGTTACATCATGCAAAAAAGAAAACTCGGTTTAACAACGATTGAAACTGCGCCAATTGTTCTAGGCGGCCATGGATTCATAGATTTTATGGGGAGGCCAAAACCGAGCATTGAAGAAGCAACTCAAGTTGTCTCCTTCTTAGCAGAACAGGGGTTAACTCATTTTGATTGTACATTTTCCTCTGAGAGACAGATTTACAGTGAAATACTGAAGAGAACAGGTCTCAGCAAGAAGCTGCTTCCTGTCATTTGGCACGGATGGCATGATCGGAATGAAAAAAGTGCAGAAGATATCGTCACCAATTTCAAGTATATACTCAATGAACTTGGATGTGAAAAAGCAGGTATGGTGATCTTTCATAATACCTGGCCTGAAGGGCCTGCTGTTGGAAATATTGAACAGCCCTATCCAGACTGGGTTTTTGATGGATTTCAAAGACTGAAAGAAGAAGGTCTTGCAGATGCAATTGGATGGGGTATGTTGTCCGGCGGCAGATTGTCAGAAGAATATTTATATCAAATCTGGGACCGTATTGATTTTATTGCACCGTATTGGAACTACTCCTTGCGCCGTCAGCAATTTATGGTCGAGTTTGCCCGCGAGCACGGGCTTGGGGTTTATGCTGTAGGCGCTTTTGCCAGAGGGGCTGTCTTCAAATGGCCAGGTGTAAAGCCAGATGAGTTGGTACGCCCTTGGCTGAAATGGATCTTCAGGGAGCCTTCCGTTTTCGCCACTTCCGTAAGTCTATCTACGATGCAAGAAGCGCGACTGACATTGGATGCTTGCGACGGAACACCGATGAGCGGAGAAGAAGCCTTGTACTTTCACCGCATGAATTTCCCCATTCAGATGGTCGATTATCGCATACAAAATGGAGAGCGAACTTTGCAAGGCTTTGAGATGATATCCCCTGAAGCACATGGCAGCAATATGATCAGCCATACCATGATCAAATGGAAAGATTAAATTGCCCTGATTAACCAACTCCGAAGGAGTGATACATAAATGGAATATAGAAGACTTGGACGAACGCAATTCAATGTTTCGTGTCTAGGATTTGGCGGCGCACCAATGGGGATTGACAATTATCTAGACGCCTATGATGCTGAAAAAAACGTGGATACGGTTATTGCCGCACTTCACGCGGCTATGGATAACGGGGTTAATTATATCGATACCGCCCCAGGTTACGGCAACGGACTGAGTGAACGAATCATAGGTCAAGCCATGAAAGATCGCCGGGAGCAGGCTTATATCGCGACAAAAGTTCCTTCGCATCTAGGTTACGATGAAGTGCTTCGTTCGGTCGATGATAGCTTGAGTCGGCTACAGTCCGATTATATTGATGTCATGCAATTTCATGGTGGGTATCTGAGAGAAGAAGAATACAAAAGACTGATCAATGATGGCCCTTTGGACGCCCTGAAAGAGTGTCAAAAACAAGGAAAAATACGTTTTATCGGAATTACGAACGAAGTTCCAGACCAAACACTGCTTTGGGCTGTTCAATCCGGACAATTTGATGTCGTGCAGGTCCGTTACAATCTGTTTTATCAGGGAGCAGCCGATCCCCTCATCTCCGAAGCCTCTAAGCATGATGTCGGAGTCGTCGTGATGAGGCCGTTGACTAGCCAATCGCTTTACCGATTCATGAAGCGCATTTCCCCGGAATCATTGGATAAGATTAACGTTCACCAGATTGCATTGGACTTCGTTCTTTCAAACCCTGACGTGTCTGTCGCGATATGCGGGATGCGAAACGAAGAGGAAGTAAGGAGTAATATCGGAGCGATTTCAAAACAGGAATGGCGTTGGGAATTCAAGCTCGATCGCGGCCAAGGCGGGGTTCAGTTTCCGAACTAAAACGCATATGCAAGAGGAGCTTGTTTACGACAGCTCCTCTTTTGTTATTCATTGAAGTTGGCTAAGCCCACTCGTTTCCCCATTTCTTCAACTCATGCAATATCCCGTTAAATGCCTCGCCTTTACGACTTAACCGATATTCGACGGTAGGCGGGACGGTCGCATAAACTTCCCGAATCACGACTTGATGCTCTTCCAGGTGCCGCAGTGTTTCCGTAAGCGATTTAGAACTGATTCCGTTAATTGAACTCTTGAGCTCGCTAAATCGTTTCATTCCATGAAAGAACAGCTCTCGAAGTACAAGGAAGGACCATTTGCCGCCTATTATTTGCAGTGATTTTTCGATCGAGCATTCATGCACTTCAGCATGATCCATAATACGGTTCCTCCTATGCATTGTTTATGGAAATGATCTATCTTCATTCTACTTCGGTCAAGAATCTCCTGCACGAAGGTCTATTTTCAATGAAAAATCGCCGTATTAGCGCGCCTTTTTTATTAGTTACGAACCTCAAAGCTCTCTTCCACCGCATCCACCCCGCTATGCAGCTTATCTTCCTCATTGTCGCGAATCGTCTTCTGCAGCACGAGACAGGACACAATCAGAAACGCGCCACCGATGGCGTAGTAACCTTTTACCGACAGCGGTTCTTCAAGATTGAAGACCCCGATATACTCCGCAAGAATTGCGAGGACGAAGCCAGCCCAAGAGAGGAATGTGAAAGCTGACGTATTTCTGCGGCGGTAACCTGCGTTGAATGTTTGCAGGAAGTTGTCTTCATCGTTGTCCCGCGCCACCTTCTGAAGCAGGAACGAGGTTACGATCAGCAGGATGGCTGATACTGCGTAGTAGCCTTGAACGGACAAAGCCTCCTTGAGCGTGTAAATCCCTCCAAATTCGAACCCACATGCCAGCACAAAAGCTGACCAAGCCATGAATGTATATGTCGGTGTGTTGCGGCGACGGTAAAATTGCATTCTATTGCGAAGCGGTGCCCCAGTTGCTGTTGCAGTTGCATTTGTATTTGTTGTCGAATCGGTCATCATCTAAAGTCCTCCCTTGCAGCCTCTCGCGGCTGCTTCGTTATGACTTTATTGTAAGGCCGACTCTGCAATCGCATAAGTACTATCTTCTCCTAGTACCTAGTCACAACGCCTACTGTGGTTATTGCTCGAACTTCACGTTTCGGCTGAGCTCGACTACCATTTTGGCTGCATTGGCACTTCTCAGCGGTTCGCCCAAATAGCTGATTCCGGAGAACGTAACACCGTCAATCATATGTGCACCGTCATAGCCGCGGATGATGGAGACCGGGAGCAACCCGCCCGTAATAACGATATTCTCGAAACGAATATTGCGAACCTGACCACGCTCCGTATCGCGGGAATACTGAGAAAATTGGATCTTAATATCGACCAGCTTCTCCTCCGAATCTTCGATGCGAATGTTGCTATACAGCACGTTCTCCACGACTGCACTGTCGCCGTTATGAATGGTGAAAGTCCCTCCTGATTCATACCCTTCGAACTGGCAGTGAATAATGTCGCAGTCGCTGAACTCGATGTCCGAGATAGTCTCGCAGCTTGTCTCGTAGCCAATTTCGAGCGCATTGCCCCATTCCGCATTGAAGAACACCGAGCGGCTCACCCGCACACGGCGCACATCGCGGCAGCCCGCTTCATGGAAGTAATCGACCGCCTTAATCGCGATGCAGTCATCCTTGGAGCGAACGAACACGTTCTCTATCGTCACATCCTCACAGCCGACGATATCAATACCATCACCTGTCCCTGCAAAAGTAAGCACGTTTACGTTCTCGATCCGCACATTCGAACAAGCCGTCGGTACGAGATGCCACGTCGGTCCATCCACGACGCTAATCCCTTCAATGGTAACTCCCGAGCAGCGCGCAGGCAGCAGCATCGCATGCTTCTTCGCCTCTTCATTCTCCCGCCACAGGGAGCCGTCAAGAATCCCTCTGCCACGAACCGTAATGTTCGATGCGCCGTCTGCCGTCACTCGGCCATGCACGACTGCTCCTTCTTCGATGTAAAGCGTCTCGCCATCCTGCAAACGAATTTCGCCAGCAAGATGTACTTCGCCGCCTTTGTAATAGTGAACTCCCTTGTCAGTAGGATCCGGACGCTCTGCTGTCTCCGGCGGATTAATCCAAATAAAGAGCGGCTCCCTGATGTCACCGTCAAACTCAACAGACAGTTTAGCCGGTGCTTCGACCTCGAAGCGAAGTACATTATCTGCTGCCTTTTCAGGCACAATGCCGTGGCGCAATGGCCGTACAATCGCTTGCTGGAAAGCATCGCTCGTCTCGATTTCAATTACGATTGTGCCTTCAGCCGACAACACGGCGTAGCCTGCGCCTTGGCACTGATATACAAAAACAGGCTGGCCACCAATACGAACCTGGTAGCGGTCTGATGGCTTGATGGATTTCGTTGGGAAGCTGGATTGGATCGTTGCTTGAATCATAATGCTGCACACTCCTTGTATGGATTATGGTTCTATTTTATCGAACCCACTGAGCGGCACGTTAGTGAAAATTGTTCTCGCAACTCCGAAAGTTGTCTCGTGAATAAGCCATTCTTACGATGGATATGAGAGGTGTTCCAGCATGTCATTGAAAACCCCATCCCAATCCCGATTTACATTATGAATCGTATAGGCCGGAAAAGGAAGCTGTTCAAGCAGCTTCAATTCAATCCGCTTGCGGTTCTCCATGAATCTAATACTATTTTCCGTGGCAAAATGAGGCTTTGAGCGTATCGTGGAAATCCAAACCTGCTGCTCCCGCACACTCGGCTGAGATAAATAAATTAGTATCGGGTCCAACGAGGTAATCCTGTCGGCGATACCACTAATGTGCTGCTCGATTTGCTCGTCGTCAGCTTTATAATGCCTCAGCAGATCATGAATCCGATGCTGAAGGAACACCGCTTCCAGCACGTAGATATCGTCAGTTGCGCTAACTCGCTCGGCGAATCGTAACCAATGTCGCTCGATTGCTTGGGTAAACTCCGACAACGAAGCTATCGGTGAATCCGTCCAGCATAGCTCGCGAGACTTTAGCTCGGCACGGAGCACTTTCGGCTCGTTAAATGCAATGACCTCTCGATAGGGAATCAAATAATGATGGCCATCTCTAATTACCCGCGAACGGATCTCGCCAGCCACGCCCGGATAGCGCCCCAGAAGCTCCGCATACTCCCCCTCCCGGAAGAAAGCATGCCAATTCAAGCTCACCGGATGCCCCTCGGCACCTTCATCATAGAAGTAAGAAGAGATACCTTGATGCAGCAAGTAACGATGCAGCCGTTCCGCTAACGTTGACTTACCCGTACCGCACAAGCCTTCGACCAATATTAACTTGCATTTCTTTTGCATGTAGGACTCTCCTTATAGGCCGATACTCTAGCCTCTCAAATCTCGTATGTTTCTCTGACGGTAATATCAATTTCACACCCTTGTTCATTTCTAGTAGGATTGTTTATTATCCTCCGTAAAGCAGGTGCAATTACCATTTCTAACCTCACTTCGGTACTACCAAACGGCAATGTTACTCTGGCTACGGTGCTGAGAGATCGTATATGCTCTCTCGCCATCCTTTAGCTCACTAGCTCGGGGTCCCTGTAGTACTCCCCGAAACGCAAAATAGACCAAGCCGCCAATACAAGCGGTCTGGTCTATTCTCTACTCTACTATTCCTTATGCTGCAATCAACCTCGTATTACCAACCGATATCATCGCGCGCTGCAGCTTTTTCGCCGACATAGCTAGCCATGTCCTCTACGCCTGCAGATTTAAACTTGTCTTGAATGCCGTGCAGAATCTTCAGCGCTTCGGCATCAGATTTCGCGTAGCAAGCTTTGCGGAATTCTTCGTCGAAGTTCAAGCTAGCCGTTTTATCGCGGAACTCTTGGTATTTAGGCCAATCTCTTTCCAGGTAAGTTGCGCTGACTTTGTCGATAATTTGGATCGGAAGTCTCTTCGAGTAGCTTGCTTCGAGTTTCTCCCATTGCGTCTTCTGGTCATCCGGGATCGGCCAAGTGACTTCAGAGGAGAAAGCGCCCATGAAGCTGCCGGAGAGGTAGTTGAGACCTTCGTCACGCTTCACATCCGGATTATCATCGAATTGCTTCTTCACATCTGCAACCCATTGCGGCTTGCTATCTGCTAGCGTATAATCTTTGCCTTCGATGCCCCAGTAAGCGAGCAGGCGGCCTTCGTCGCTGTTCAAGTAATCAATCAGACGCAGCGCTGCATCTGGATCTTTGATCTTCGCGCTCAAGAAGATAACCGGGAACCCGGAACGACCTGGCTTCTCTACTTGCGTTACAATGTTGCCACTCTTATTCTTCATTGGTCCAAGCAGCTCATATTGCATGTCTGGATTTGATTTGTAAAGCGTTTTTTGCAATTCGCCAATCATGCTTTGAGCGCCGAATACAGCCAGCTTGCCTGTAGCGAGCTTCTCATTCGCAGTCGTATCGGTATTGCTGAATGCCTCAGGGTCAAAGAGACCGTTTGTGATCAGCTTTCTCATATACAACAAGCGAGCTTCTTGGTCTTTGGATTGCGTCCAGTGGATAAGCTTGCCATCTTCCTCACGGAAGTCGGAAATGTTGTAATCAGACCAGCCGGATAGGAATTGGCTATAGTCCCATCCATTGTGCATCGTACCGGAAGGAATGACCGGCTTGCCGCTAATATCTTTGAAATCTCCAGACTTGATTTTCGTTAACAGATCTGCGAGCTTTTCTTCCGTGTCGATATCAGCAGCATTCACATTCAACGCTTTCAAAATATCTCCGCGAGCGTAGAGGCCGTAGTTCCAGTTATGAATACTCTCTGGAGTGCCGTCCGGCGTCTGCATAGGAATGACATATTGCTTGCCTTCAAGATCAGGACTATTCAGATCGAATTCTGCAAAGTCCTTCGCTACGCCTTGCGTCATCAGTTTCTTCACGTTCGGATATTTATCAAGATAAGGGGTTAAATCGAGAAGTTGGCCTTCCAAAGCCGCTTTCTTGATGACTTGTCCTTCCCCGCCTGTCGTCGACCAGTACGGCGCGTTTACGATATCCGGAACCGTATCCGAAGCGAAGATCGTGTTCAGTTTCTCAACTTCGCTTGTTGTGATCGATTCCAGCTTTAACGTTACGCCGGTTTTCTCTCTAACCGCTTTAGCAACCGGATTGTTTTCCTGATCCTGCGGGAATCCTGCTCCTCCGCCGTTCCAGGCACTTAAGAAGGATAATGTGGCCTCTTTAGGTGCAGATGAGTCGTTTGTCCCCGAGTTCGCGTTCGTGGAATTCGCGTTCGTCGAGTTAGCGGCTCCCGAGTTCGCATTCGTACTCGAATCATTGTTGTTTCCTCCACATGCCGTTACAGACAATGCAATCATCGGAATGGCAAGCGTCAAGCTAAGAGAACTTTTCAATCTGGTCTTACGCATTAGACAAGCCCCTTTCTTTTGCTAATTTTTTTATATATAAAAGGCACTGCCTCTTATACTCGGCTACTCCTTAAGCGAACCAACAAGCACGCCTTTAACAAAATACTTCTGAAGGAATGGATACACGCAGATGATCGGTGCCGTAATTATGATAACGAAGGTCATTCTGAGAGCCTCAGGCGTTACACCTCGCAGCGTCATCTGGTTTTGGTTCATGTTTTGAATGGCTGAGCCGCTGCTTGAGCCCGTCATGGACTGGAACGACGCTTCACTGATCATTTTGTTCAGGAATGTAGCTGCAGGCTGAAGATCTTGATTTTGAATAAAGAACTGCCCGGTAAACCAGTCGTTCCAGACGCCTACCCCGACAAACAGCGCGATGGTAGCCATTACCGGCATTGAAAGCGGGAGAATAATTCTCCAAAATACGCTTAACTCACTTGCGCCGTCGATCCGCGCCGATTCCGATAAGCCTAATGGAATTCCGTCGAAGAAGGTCTTCATAATAATCGCATTGAAAAAGCTATACAGCGACGGCAGGACGAGCACCCAGTACGTGTTCAGAATATGCAGCTCCCGGTACAGAATAAATGTCGGGATAAGTCCGCCGCTGAACAGCGTAGTGAAGAAGAAGAAGAAAACGATATATTTTCTTCCCGGCAAGCCTTTCCGTGAAAGCCCGTAGGCCAGCAGAGCCGTCAACATTGTTGAACCTACGGTTACAACAACCGTTCGGGAAATGGAAATCCAAAATGATTTCAAAATATGAGGGTTATGGAATGCTTTGGAGTAGTTCTCAAACGTACTGACCCTCGGGAAGAAGTAGATGCCGCCCTTCATGGCGTCATAGCCGTCATTGAATGATAGCGCTAGAAAATAGATAAAGGGATAGAGTGCCGTCAGGCAGAATATGAGCAGCAGCGAATAGTTCACTGTGGTATAGATTCTATCGGCAGCCGATAGTTTTCTCACACCCATACCTGCACCTCCTTAAGTTCAAATAATGAATTATGCCTGATTACCATAGCGATACATCGCTCACTTTTTTGGATACTTTATTAACAGCCACAATGAGAAGCAGAGAGATCACTGACTTGAACAATCCGATGGCAGTGGAATAAGCGAATTGTCCCTGCTGAATACCTGTTTTCAAGACATAAGTGTCTAGAATTTCCGAAACGCTGAGTGTAGCAGGCGTTTGCATCAGCCAGATTTGGTCGAAACCGGCATTCAGAACGCCGCTGAGAGAGAAGATCAGCAGGATACCAACCGTAGGCGTCAGAGATGGCAGCGTAATCTTAAACAGCTTGCTCCACCGTCCCGCCCCGTCCATTTCCGCAGCTTCATACAAATGTGGATCGATATTGGTCAAAGCGGCCAAGTAAATAATCGAGCCCCAACCTACACCCTTCCAAATATCCGAAATGACGACCAGTGGATAAAATAATGACGGCATGCCCATAAAGAAGATCGGCTCAAGCCCCATATGATCCCGGATGTCATTGACAAGTCCCACGTTAGGAGAAAGAATTTTTTGCATCAGTGTCACAACAACGACCCAGGATACAAAGTGTGGCAGGTAGGAAATCGTTTGGAAGATCCTTTTTAATTTCCCATGCATAACGCCATTCAGCATCAAAGCAAGGATGAGAGGCGCCGGGAATCCGAGCAACAGCTTCAGGAAGCTAATCGATAGCGTATTGTAGAGCACCGAATAGAAACTGGAATCGCCTAGGAACTGTTTGAAAAACCGCAGGCCTTCCCACGGGCTGTGCAATATCCCTAGGTTGTATTTGAAATCTTTGAACGCAATCAAAATACCGTACATCGGATAGTAGCAAAATACGACATACCAGATAAAAGCAGGGAGCATAAATAAGTAGATGGACCTGAAACTCCATACCTTGGCCCATGCATTGTTCTTCTTTAACGGCAATACTTCGGGCATGACTTCAACTCTTGCTTCTTTTGCAATCATTACTCCTCCCACCTTCTACAGGGTATAGCCAAACGAAGCGCTTTCAACTAATGAACCGACAGACATGGATGCGCGAAAAGCAAAAGGACTGCGGCAGCCCGTTAAACAAATGCAGCAGCATCCTGCAAGCGGTTTCATTAACCTTATATATAAATATAATATGTTTAATATATTTAATCAACACTTTTATTAAAATTGTTTTCTACCAGGTACATCGACTAAAATATGACATGCCACCAAGGTATCTCTCTCGACCTTCCCTTGAAATCCAAACTACGATATGACCCTTATAGTTCGCGGTATTCGTCGAAAAATGTAGAAAAATGAAGGTCGTTCCGTTTTCTTTTTTCATCCCCAGCACACCAATGAGTTCTCCTTCACAAACTGTTCCGGCAGCTTCAAACACTATTTTATACATATATTATATTTAATATATTATCAATACTTAATTTTGATTCCTCAGTCTTAGGCGGACTTGCCTACACAAAAAAAGCCGCCTGCTTCAAACGAAGCAGGCAGCTAACAGGATGGATACGCAATGGTCGGGTGCGATGTCAGACGACAAACGCGGTGAGTAGCAACGCTGGAGTTCGTTACAAAACAAATAGAAAAAGCCGTTTCGCAGTAGTTTAAAACTACTGTCGAGACGGCCCTTGCATCCGATCAACGGAGGCACCTTGAGCGGCACCTCCGTTGCACTCTTACCCCTACTACTTCACCCGCACCAAAATATCAAGCGGGTAGCGCCCTGCATTGCGGCCGTAAAGCGCCACGCCGCCATGGTCCGCTGCGATTGCGAGCTTGAAGCTGCGGCTGCGGTTCAGCTTGGCTGCAATACGGCTTGGCATCGTAATGCGGCACAGGTAACCGTACGAGCCTGCCTCGTCGAGCTTGTTATAGATCTCTTGATACTGATACGACAGCACGCCGCGGCTGTCGGACGGATTGTCTGGCAGCGTGAACGTACCAACCTGCTCACCGTCGATGCTCACAACGATGTGCGATGGATGCTGCTCATCATCGGTCATGTAGTACGTATTGCTGTTGTACTCCACATTCGCATTCGCGCCATGCATGAAGTCGATGCCATGCTGACGGTCGCGCGAACCCTCAATATTACGGGCAAGCAGTCGCTTCGCGCTTGCTTCGAAAGCGATCTCGATATGATGGATCGCACCTTGTTCTTCTACACTTGGCAGCTCCACGTCGTACACAAACTCGCCTTCCGAGCCACCGTTTGTTTTGCCCTCTTGTATCGCGTTCCACTGATGCGGGAAGCTGTGCGATGCGAAGCCCGTAACAGGCACTTGCACGAACTGACCTTCCGCTTCATAGACGCCGTGAGCAGCGCCGCTGCGCACATCGAAGGTCGTGAAGTTGCGCGTTACCACGCGGCCCGCTGCATCCACAAGACGAACTGCTAGTACAGCAACCGCATCTTGTTTCGGCATATTCACTACAATCGGTGCCTCAATTGGCTTCACGCCATACTCGCTCCAAGCCAGCTCTACCGATCCGCGCTCAGCCGTCACTCGTACGCCGATGTTGTCATACGTCAGCTCCCAAGCAAGCGTCAGCTGTTGACCATGGTACGCATCGGAATAGCTGGATGCCAGCAGTGACACCGATACTTGTTCGCCTGCCTGCACCGTTTGGCAAGGAGGAGCGTCAATGACGATGTAGTCTGGCGTATGCAGGTCTGAGAGTGACATGCCCGGCACCAGATCTTCATATCCGAACTGCTTATCCGAGCCGTCCAGACGGTAGTAGCCGTTAAATTCATTTGTTACATCACGGAATTCCGTAAAGACAAATCCGCACATTTTGTCATGGCGGCGGAACTCATTCATCATGTACCAATAATGCCAAGCGAGGTCACTGTCGCCAGCACCGTTCGAGAAGCCCCACACATTGCCGCACTCGCTGTTCATCAGCGGCGCATCTCCCTGAACGTTACCGCCAATGCAGTTGAAGCTTGAGCCCGGATAGGTTTTGCCCACAACATCCGTCACATGCTCACGCAGCTGCTCGTAGCCATTAATGTAGAAGTGCCATGTATTCAAATCCGTCTCGACATGGTCGAAGTTACAAGGGGAGTTGTCTTCGACGATCCGCGTCGGGTCAAGCTCTTTTGCCCAGTGATAAATTCCTCTGACCCACTCCTGAGTCTCAGGCAAATAGGCACTTGGCGTATGCGATTGATTCGTTAGACCCTGTGACTCCGGATTCGTCTTCAGCCCCCAAGTTTCATTGAACATGACCCAAGAGAAGATCGACGGATGGTTGTAATCACGCTCAATAATTTCCTTCGCTTCGCTCTCATAATTCGCTCTTGCCGTCTCATCTGGATTGCCCCAGAAGCAAGGCATATCCTCCATTACGAGCATACCCAGCTTATCCGCCCAGTACAACTTGCGCGGCTCCTCCGGTTTAATATGAATCCGAACCAGGTTAAGCCCGAGGCGCTTCAGCAAATAAATCTCGTCCTGCATCTCATCATCGGTCGGATATGTGAAATAACCAGTCTGATGGTACGATTGATCTAGCGTACCGTTCAGATATATCGGCTTGCCGTTCAGCGTAACCCAGCGGTACGAACGATCGCCGAATAGCGCCGTCCCGAACTCGCGAATACCGAAGTACGTCGATACAACATCACCCGCACTCTCCGCAAGACTGAGCGTCAGTGAACCTTCATAGAGATAAGGCGTCTCAGGACTCCACAGCTGCGGATCGCTTACGACAAAAGAAGTGCTAACCTCATTCTCGCCCTCTACCAGCTCAGCTACGAAGTTATGCTGCACAGTTCCGCCATCGAAGCTGAATTGCAAGCTAGCTTCTCCCGCTTCATGAGCGACAACAACAGCCTTCACGCCGATTGTGCCATTAATGAACGTTGCGAACTTCGCTGATTGAATATAGGATTGCGGACGCGCCTCCAGCCAGACCGGCTGCCAAATGCCGCGGATTTCACCATAACCTTGCTTCCCGCGTGCCTGATAGCCATGGTCAAAATCAGTCGCGCTGACGATAATCGCGTTCTCCGCATCACTGCGCCACACATGCGTTACATCGAACTCGAAGCCGCCGTAGCCGCCAATGTGCGAGCCGACATGCGTACCGTTAACCCAAACCTCGCTGCTGTAATCAGCCGCACCGAAGCGCAGGAAGACACGCGAATTGCTCTCAGCAGGCGACCAAGCAACACTCTTCTTATACCAGCCTGTACCACGCTCATCGCGGCCAATTCCCGATAGTGGGCTTGCCCATGAGAAAGGCACTATAATTTCACTGTCAAATTGGGTCGTAGGCGTCTCGTAACCGCTTGCAACTTCCGTCGTATCAAGACGGAATTCCCATGTACCGTTCAAGTTCAGCCAATCCTGGCGTTGCCAGTCTGGGCGCGGATATTCAGGACGAGGTATTTGTTTCAATGCAGACGTTAATGCTTGTGCAGTCATATCAAGTACACAACCTTCCCTAAAAGTGGATTTGCCCCCATTTTAGCACCCCTATATAGTTTAATCAATATGTATATTATACTTTTACAATATAACGATTTTCGAGTACACTACCTCTATAACGATTTGAAGGGCTGGTCAAGTGAAGCCAATGAACGAAATCAAACAAGACACAATTAGATACCCCTCCTCCCGCATTGTCGACGTGGCAAAGGCGTTATCTGGTGACGTTCGGGTACGCATTCTGGAAGCGCTCGGCGAGAAGCCGATGAGCGTCAGCCAGCTTGCGGAAGCGCTCGGTGTAGCGCAGCCGACAATCTCCATTAATGTACAAATCCTCGAGAGCGTGGAACTCGTCTCGTCCACAACCGGCGCGAATCGAGAGAAAATATGCTCAGTCACCGGACGCTCCATCCTGCTCGAGTTGCCCGTCAAGCTCGGTGAGGGACTGCACCGCACGGAAGAGCTCCATATGCCGATCGGCATGTATGCCCACTGTATGACCCAGCCGACCTGCGGCATTGTGACACGGGACGGCTCCTACGTCGGTTCCGTCGACGATCCGCGCGCCTTCTATTTGCCGGAACGAGTGGATTCATCGCTGCTCTGGTTTTCCGGCGCAGGCTATTTCGAATATTATTTTGCCAACCCGATGCCACCTGGCGTAACGATTGACGAGCTGTGGTTCAGCGCGGAGCTCTGCTCGGAGGCGCCGCACTTCCAGATGGACTGGCCTTCGGACATCTCGCTGTTCATCAACGACCAGCTAGTCGGCGTCTTCACAAGCCCCGGGGACCTCGGCGATCGTAAAGGCAAGCTGACACCCGACAAGTGGAGCGGCACTGAATACGGCGAGCTCACCGAATGGCGCATTACCGCTTCAGGCAGCCTGGTGAACGGTTCAGCCTCCTCCGAGGTGACCATCGCGTCGCTTGATCTGCAGTACAACAAGCCAATCCGCGTCCGTCTCGAAGTCGCCGAGGATGCGGCGAACTGTCGCGGACTTAACCTGTTCGGCGCAAACTTCGGCGATCACAGGCAGGATCTGCTGCTGTCGTTCATCCGCTACTCAGATTAGATTAATGCTGATAAGCGTTTGTAAGGAAGCACAAAGAAGCGCAAGGAGCGACTATTCGCTCCTTGCGCTTTTGCTTTATTCAGCGAACTCACCGACTCATTTATCTGAAATGGTCAGCATTACAGTCTTGATCTCGAATGGCGTGAATGTGAGTGGTACGCTGCCATCCGTAGCTTCCAACTGCTCCTGCTTGTTTTCCATTAAATCAGTCAACCATGCATCTTGGAGCGGCAGGCCGACGCGAAGCGCCGATTGTACGGATGCGCCGCTTGTCTCGTATAGACGAACGATAATGGCATCACTGTCTTCCGCCTTCTTCACCGCTTCAATCATGATGCCTGGGTGAGCTGACTGGAAGAAGGATTGCGCCGCCGATGCTTGCTGCACATGCGAACCTCCGACACTTGCAGTTCGGAGAGGTACGTTCAGTTCATAGCCTTGCTTATAAACCTCGGCTGCTACATGATCACCGGCATGCGGATAGAGCGAGTAAGTGAACATATGCTCCGCCTGATCCGCTTCCGGATCCGGATATTTCGGGCTGCGCAGCAGGTTCAGATCGAGTGTACTGCCCTCAGCGCGGTAGCCGTATTTGCAATCGTTAAGCAGCGCTGCGCCGTAGCCTGGCTCGGACAGGTCGACATATTGATGCGCGCAAATTTCGTCCTTGGCGTAGTCCCACATTGTGTTGCGGTGGGTTTGGCGGTTCAAATAACCGAACTGGATTTCGCATGCGGCGCGTTCCGAACGAACGTTTAGCGGGAAGGAGGTGCGGAGCATCTTCTCCTCTTCCTTCCAATCGACGGTCGTTACGAAATCAATGCGTCGGCTGCCCTCGGTCAGCACAACCTTCTGAATGAGAACGGACTCGCCATACTGATAGCAGTGGATCACTCCTGCAGTCGGCCCAGACTCGAAGGATGACGACTCGATTAGCGCGAGCGACAGGCCGCCGGTCTCGCGGTAATCTTGGCGGAAGTCCCACGCATCGCCTTTGTCGTCGTACACCTGCAGCAAGTTGGCACGCTCGCCAATTGCGATTACCTCGCGATTGTGTACTTTATCAAATACGGAAACAATGGCTCCATCCTCGCCAAAGGTAACCTTCAGAAGCTCATTCTCAATCGCGCGAAGATCGGTGCACACGATTGGCGTTGCAGGCGCTGCGGACTGCTCCGCTGCTGCCTCAGTCTCGCCACTGCAAACCGCCGCCGATGCGATACCCATTGCAGGCACTGTAACACGCTGCCAGCTTCCATCTACACGCTCGATCCACTCGGCGCGCTCCCACGGCAAAGAGTTAAATACGGTGAGCACATCCCCTGCTGGAGCCGATGCCGTAGCTGCAACTGCTGCGACCGCAACCGGTGAAGCTGTACGCTGCTGCGCGATCGCTTCATATTTCTCCGCAACCATAGCTTCCACCCGTTCCAGCAACAGCGCGTACCGCTCGAGCGACTCGTCGTACACCCGCTTAATGGAGGAGCCTGGGAGAATATCATGGAACTGGTACAACAGCACTTCCTTCCAGATTTCCTCCAGCTCTGCCTGCGGATAAGCGATGCCGCATAAAGTACGGGCCAGCACCGCAGCGAACTCAAGCTCGCGAAGCGCTTTCTCCAACTTGCGGTTATAACGCTTGTTCCGCGCTTGGCTTGTCAGCGTTCCTTGATGCTTCTCCAGGTACAGCTCTCCGCGCCATGTCTGGTAGCTCGCCTGCTTCTCGGCGAGCTTCTCGAAGAATGCCGAGGAAGGCTCCTGTACGACCGGACTGAGTCCGAGCAGATTCTTTTCCCGCGCCAGTCTCTCCAGGTGCTCTTCACCCGGACCTCCGCCACCGTCGCCGATACCGAACAGCATGAGTGCGTGATCAGATACATTCTTGTCGAGATATTCCGCCTCCGCCTTCACGATTGAACGCGGCGCAGCCGGACTGTTGTAGGTGTCCTCCGGTGGCATATGTGTCAGCACCTTGGAGCCGTCGATTCCTTCCCACATGAACGTGTGATGCGGATGACGGTTGTAGGTGCTCCATGACAGCTTCTGCGTCATCATGTAATCGACGCCGGATTTGCTCAAGATCTGCGGCAAGCTCGCCGTGTAGCCGAACACATCCGGCATCCACAACGACTTCATCTCTTGGCCGAATTCTTGCAAGAAATATCGCTTGCCATACAGAACTTGCCTTACGAGCGCTTCCCCGCCTGGCACGTTCGTGTCGGATTCCACCCACATCGCGCCTTGCGGTTCCCAGCGCCCTTCCTTCACACGCTCCTTAACCTGTTCATACAGGGCAGGATAGTGCGTCTTCACCCACTCATAGAGCTGTGGCTGGCTCGCCCCGAAGATATAATCCGGATAGCGCTCCATCATCCGCAGCGCAGTCGAGAACGTCCGCGCACCTTTGCGAATCGTTTCCCGAATTGGCCACAGCCACGCCAAATCAATATGTGCATGGCCGACGGCACTGATCATTAGCACCGGATCGCCTCCGCGCTTCGCCAGCTGTTCGCCAAGCAAGGCGCTCGCCTTCGCGATGCGCTCATCAGTCATCTCCGTGAGAATGAGCGTCGCTTCATAAAGCGCGCGGGCGATCTTCTCCTTCCGCGCGGAGCCTTGCGGCAGCTTCTCTGCCGTTTCCAGCAGCACTTCCGCGTCGTAGTAGAGCTCGCGGACGTTCTCGCGGCAGATCGCGATAACCGCTTCCTTGAGCGTGCCACTGCGGTACCGGCCAAACAAGTCGTTGCAGCCAGCATCGCCCCACAGATCAATCGTTTCGTCCCCAGTGGACGATTCGTTAATGTGGACAACACGCTTGCCCGGCAGGCCGAGCGAATAATCGAACTCCGAATTAATGTTCGTCAGACCCTGCACCGGAGTACCCGCCTCATCAACCAAGCACAGCTCTCCGTTTACATCAATGAGAAGCACGACTTTGGACCCGCGCGCATCGATCGGCACCTGACCGGCAAAATGAAACCAAGCACAATCCCAAAGCTCGCCCCACCGCTCACCTGCAGCCACTTCCAGACACAGTCCCGACATACGCTCCGCGTAAGGAACTGGCTCTTTGGTTACCCAAGCTGTAGCCGTCAATGTAGCTACTGGGTGATATATATATTCCTGCAATCTCCCAAGCATGGACCGCATCTGATCAAATTTAACGGTTTCGTAAGGCATCTAAATCCCCTTTTCCGCAGCATATTTACTGTTTAAGATTCCATCCATCCCATGTCCGCTTAAGCTGGCAAACGCTTTCAATAACTTGAATCTTAATATAATATATATTCAATATACACGCAACATTATTATTGTGCAAAAAAAGAAGAAGCTCTCCCTTCGGAAAGTTTCTTCTTCATCTGCCCCCGGGTGAACTCTGCTCAGCCCCGACTCTACTTACTTCACAGGTTTCAGTGGACCTGTCGACTGCCGTACGACAAGTTCAGGTTTAACAATCACTTTGCTGTACTTGTGCTCTGCTGCTTGCTTATCGTTGATAACCTCGATCAGCTTGTTCGCTGCCTCGTAGCCAATTTCGTACTCGTACTGCTTCACATGCGTAAACATGCTCATATCCTCTGCAATCGCTGTCGGATCGTCGAAGCTGACGAGCGATAGGTCATCCGGCACCGATAATCCGCACTGCCGCGCAATTCGGTACACGTGCATACCAAGCTTGCTGTTCAGCGTAATGTAAGCCGTCGCCATCCGATTGCGGATATAACGGTACAGCGGGTGATCCTCTTTCACTTCGTTGAACGGCGCGAACTCCGTAATGATATGTGCCGGATTAATGAGCGCCCCCTTCTTCTTGAGCGCGTCCATGTACCCTTGAATCCGCTCTTGAACGGTCACGGTCTGAATCGGCGAATCGGAGCAAATCGCAATTTCCCGATGACCCAGCTCCCATAGATGGTCGACTGCAAGCTCTGCTCCCGTACGGCCGTCACCGGCAATGTAGTGTGTTTCGACGCCAGGCAAGTAACGGTCAATAAGAATGAATGGATAACCGGACAGCTTCATGCCGAGAATCTCGACATTGTACTGCTCCTCATCAACCGGGAAGATCAGCATCCCTTCCGCACCCATATCCATTAGCGTCTGAATAGCCTCATTCTCAACCGAGAGCACACTGTTCGAAAGCATAATGACTGTCCGATAGCCCTTCTCCATGAGTGCTCTCTGCACACCTTGGGTCAGCCGTGCGGCAAAATAATCATAGATCGAAGGCAAGATGAGCCCTATAATTCCAGACTTCGTGCTCGCCCGAGCAACCGGCTCATGACGAACCACCACACTGCTTGCAGCAGGCCTCGTCTCCACAGCATTCATCATGCTTGCTTGACTACTTACGAAGCTCCCTCTTCCTGGCACGCGCGTGATAACATTTTCATTGGCTAAGCCCGTAAGTGCATTGACGACGGTGATTTTACTGACATTGAAGCGCTCCATAAGCTCCTTCTCAGTCGGAATGCGATCGCCTTCTTTTAGGCCGTCCGAGTTGATCAGGCTGCGAATATAATCTTGAATCTTCTGATATAGAGGTACTCGGTCCATTGCATTCATTATTAACACCACTCATTCTATGGTTAATATATATTCAATATAGTATATCCAGATCAAGATTGCTTTAAAAGTTTATAGAAATTTTAGAAACTTTTTAAGTTCGTTGACACCTTTTCTAATAGTAGCAGAGATTCATCTCAAACTGAAACAAAATTCGTCACGATTAGACAATTTTTCGACACGTCGAATCGGGGTCTCTGAGTGGCACTCCTACTTTAGGGTGAGAACGCAAGCATGAAGTACCTTTCTATGGAACTAGCTCGCTATTCATATGTGGATAACTAGAGTTGTGGATATGTTTACAGTCGCGAAAATAGTTCAAGTTTCTTCATATTGCAGGCTGTTAGCAGTGGGGATAACTCAGTGGATAAGTCGGATTCATATCTATTTACGGTACAATTCACTCCTTCCGCTGCATGATTCGATACTGAAAGAGGCATGGCGCCGAGATGCCGCTTAAACAGCTGCATGAACTGTGTTGTTGTCGAAAAACTGCAATCCGCGCCAGTAACACTGACGGTATCTTCACAAAAATAAAATCATATTGCAAACATATGTTCGTTATATTATGATGATCCTGTCGGCAATACTGAAGACAGTGACCTACTATAACGAAGGAGAGATTATCGCAATGACGATGAAATTAGAGCCTTATCTGGTGATGGACGGCAATACGAAGGAAGCGATTGAGTTCTATAAAGAAGCTTTGGGTGCGGAGGTTCTTTTCCTGCAAACATTCGGTGAAATGCCGGAGAATCCGGAATTCCCATTGGCTGAAGAAGCGAAGGGCCTTGTCGGACACGCGATGGTTCGCGTCGGCGAAACCGATCTGATGTTCTCCGATAACTTTCCAGGCACGCCGTTTGCGATCGGCAATCAAGTGACGATCTGCATCTCGTCCACAGATATTGAGCGCTCCCGCCAAATCTACGAAGCACTCCCAGTAGGCGGTCAGGTGCATATGCCGCTTACGGAGACGTTCTTCAGCCCCGCGTACGCTGTATTGACTGATAAGTTTGGCGTAACTTGGCAAGTCTACACGCACGCGAATAAATAATCGGAGCGCTGCCCCTTGCTGTCACCGCGAAGAAACAGCTCTGAACGCAGTTTTTGCGGGAAGAGCTGTTTTTATATAAAAATTGTAAAATTTTCTTTATTCTACACATGGTAGATAGAGGAAAAACAAGCTATAATTAAACTTACATAGAATTGGTCGGCACAGTCGCTGTCGTTCCATCGTGAAATTTTGAAGAAGGGCGTGTATCATGAAGATCCCGGTCGTTAAGAGGTTCAATAAAAAAGAATTTGATATTATTTTTATTGATCTCGAAGACGTTCTTCTTATGCGCAGCTATCGCGGAGAGGTTTACTACCAGACGAGAGAAGGACTTTATAGTCAAATTTCTACCTTTGAAGAGCACGAACGCTTTCTTGTTGAACAAGGGTTTAAGAAAGTGGACCGCTGTTATGTCGTGCAGATGGATCAAGTCGAGTTTTTTGACGATGTGCAGCAGCGGCTCTATTTTGTGAAGCGGCCCGTTAATAGCGACTCACCTAGCGCACCAGTGTCCGGCGCGCATCTGAAATCGGTGGAGAAGCTCATCAATCATGCAGATTCCGAGGGAGCATCCACTTCCATCCGGAACAATCTATCAGGCGGTTTATCGACCAACTGATAGCTGATAGAAGGAAAGCCGGCCCTATTGGGTCGGCTTTTTTTGTTGTTATCGTATGGAGCCCATCGGCTACGTGATCCATCCTACTCTACGATCTACTTAAGCGCCGACAGCTGTCGTCTGCCCGAGCTTGCTTCTACGGATGCGAAGCGCCATCAATGAAGCGAACAAGCAAGCAAAGCCTGCGGTGACGAATGGCACCGTGTAGCTGCCGAGCCAGTCGCGCATGAAGCCCGCCTCATACGCCGCGAACGAAGCGCCTGCTTGGTGCGCCACGACGATCCAGCCGAAGATCATGCCGGCCTTCTCCTTACCAAACGTATCGGATGCGAGCTTCGCCGTAGGCGGCACCGTCGCAATCCAGTCCAAGCCATAGAAGACGGCGAATATCGTCAGCTGCGTATAGCCCGTGCCAAGTGCCTGCGGCAAGTAGATGAGCGACAGCCCGCGCAGACCGTAGTACCAGAACAGCAGCCAGCGGCCGTCAACTCGGTCGGACAGCCAACCGGACAGCGTTGTGCCGACAAGGTCGAACAGTCCCATCAGCGAGAGCAAACCTGCTGCGGTTGCGATGGGAATGCCATAATCGCCGCAAGCTGGTATGAGGTGCGTGCCGATCAGGCCGTTAGTAGAGAAGCCGCAGAAGAAGAATGTGCCAGCCAGCAGCCAGAACGTGCCTTTGCGCGCAGCCTCTGTAAGGGCGGCAATCGGAGCGAGGAACAGATTGCCTGCGAGCGGCACCGGCTTTACGATCTCTTCCGTACCTAGTGCAGCTGCGCCAACGTCATACGGATGATTGCGCATCCAGAGTGCGACGATCGGCGTCAGCAACACGAGCACGCCCATAACGGTGTAGATGGCGTACCGCCAGCCGATATCCTCCGTAATTCGCGCAATTAGCGGCAAGAACAGCAGCTGCCCGGTTGCGGCGCTCGCCGTCAGCATGCCGATGACGAGCCCTTTATATTTGACGAACCAGCGATTCGCAATCGAAACGCCAAGCGCATTCGCGAGCGATCCCGTGCCGATGCCGATCATAACGCCCCAGAGCAGCGTCATCTGCCAAATCGTAGTCATAAACGGCGTTAACGATAAGCTGAATATCAAGATAAGCATCGAGATAACCATTATTTTGCGGATGCCGAACCGTGCCATGAAGGCAGCGGAGAATGGACCCATTAATCCGTACAGCAGAATTCGTATGGAAGCGGCACCGGATATCGCGCTGCGGTCCCAGCCGAACTCCTTCTCAAGCGGAAGCATCAGCACGCTTGGCACCGCGCTTATCGCCGCCGAAACTAATAAACATAAGAAAACAATACCGACTACGACCCAGCCGTAGTACAAGCTCTGCTTTTTCTCCATTCCCTTCACCCCCAGGCTCTCAGTATACATGGCGAAAGCTGCTTTGTCCGTCATCGGCCGCCACAGCGACACCATTGTTGAATGGCGTACTTGAGAAATCCTCTGTAAATCCGAGTACTAGTATGAGGTCACTTCAGTTTGTACGCCATAAGCGCCATCTCAAGGCAGCGCCTCTTATCCGTCTCGAGAAAATCTTCCCCCAGCAGAATCGCCAGCTTATCTAAGCGATTATATAGTGTCTGCCGATGAATGTTTAGCCTCGTGGCCGTCTCCTGCTTGGAGCCCATGCAGGCCAAATACACATCCAGCGTCTCAATAAGCTGCAGATGATGCTCCCTGTCGTAAGCCATTAACGCGCCTAAATGATCCTCTACATATGAAGTGAGAAAAGATAGCTTCGGCACTGCTTTGAGCAGCTGATAGACGCCTAGCTGATCATAGAATATGCAGCCCACGTACGCCGCCACATTCCGCGCCACATCAATAACTTGCTGCGCTTCCTCGTAGCTTCGCGAAGATTCCGAGATTTGTGCGCGCAGCTTGCCGAACCCGGCATACAGCTTGAGCGACGAAGCATGCGACTCATTCGCCGACTCCCTCAGCTCCTCCACCAGCCGCTGCAGCGTCGCTTGAAGGTTCGCCTGCGAATCCTTGTGCAGCGCTTCTTTGGAACAGAGCATGCAGATCCGGTTATTTTGCATCATAACCAAGCTGTTCAGCCTATGCTTCTTGAGCAATTGCCTAACTAGAATTAGCAGGTCCTGCTTATCCGCTTCAATCGTGATCGGCTCCGTGTCGGCTGTATGCTGGATTTCGATGATTCCGCCGGCGAACAGGTACTCCCCTTTGCTCAGCTGTCGAAGCCCCATTCTCGCCTGTGCCTGATCCTCGTTCTCGATCCGGTTGTTCATGATGTCGAGAATAAATTCGTTATGGTCACGCGATAGCTTCTCTTCCAGAAACTCTGTCCTCAGAGTTATAGCAGCGACGGCCTTCGTCGTGTAATCAAGCAGCAAGGTAAGCGATTCCGTTATTTCCGGCGTGTTGTGCAGAAGAATGCCTACGTAGGAGAAGGTCTGGCCGAAACAGATGACCGGTTGAACGACAAGGAGCTGCTGCGTATTCATCGTCAGCACGGAAACGTCTTTGGCCGACAGCGCTCTGGCATCCATCTGCCGCTGCAGGAAGCTCGATATCGGGCTCGACGCCTTCGCGGTCAATGCAGGATAGAATATACTGCTGTGATCGAGCGACGAGAAATACAGCACCTGCCGTCCCGTCTGCTCATGAAAAGCTCTCAAAATCTGCGCAATGCCCGTGCTCTCAATCGTCAGCCGCTGCAGTTTGCGGGAATAGACTTCGAGCTCCTTCAGGAACTGATGCTGCCTGTTAATGAGCAGTGCATGAATGTCCTGCGTAATTTCAACGTAACGGACCGGCTGTTCAAACACGATTAGCGGAAAATGGTGCAGGTCGGCTAGTTCCACAATTTCTTTCGGAATGGCGTCAACCGACGTGCCCATCTCAATGCACAGCCCTGCCGCATGCTGATCAATCAGCTGCTTCATGTATGCGAATCGGTCCTGCTCATTCTGCTTCAGCCACAGTCCCGTCGTTAATATAAGATCGTTCGGACTCACATATGGAGCCACGTTCGTAATTTCAAGCACATGCACCCAGCCCACGGGGCGATGCATCCCTTCCCGCCCGGCAACCAGCTTCGCTGAGCGGAATATGGGCCTAGCGAGCAGCTGGCTAATATCAAACTTCAAATTAGTGTCCATATTTTCCGCCTCCAACTAGACATTATGTCTATATCAACTAGTCCAACTATACACAACTGTAAAATAATCCGTCAAATGACTTGATACTTTGTACGATGAATAAGCTGTTTGTCGATCTTATAATAGAGTTATCAAGCAAGGTTCCCATTACGAGTCGAGGAGCGACAGATCATGAAGATCGGCGTACCGAAGGAAATAAAGAACAATGAATGTCGTGTCGGAGTAACGCCTTATGGCGTGTATGAATTCGTGCAGGATGGCCATACCGTCTATGTCGAGACGAACGCCGGCCTAGAGAGCGGATTTACCGATGCCGACTACGCGCAATCCGGCGCCGTGATTGTGATGGAAGCCGAATCTGTATGGCAGCAAGCGGACATGATCGTGAAAGTAAAGGAACCGCTGCCAAGTGAATATGGTTATTTCCGAGAAGACTTAATTCTCTTTACTTATTTGCACCTTTCTGCAGAACCGGCTTTAGCGAAGGCGCTGGTCGATGCAAAAGTAACCGCAATCGCGTATGAAACCGTCAAAGAAGGCGGAACGCTGCCATTGCTCACGCCAATGAGCGAGGTAGCTGGACGAATGGCTGCCCAAGTCGGCTCACAGCTGCTCGAACGCTCCAAAGGCGGACGCGGTATTCTACTCTCCGGCATCCCGGGTGTAGCGAGAGGCAAAGTTACGATTATCGGCGGCGGTGTCGTTGGCACCAATGCAGCGAAAATCGCAGTCGGCCTTGGTGCGGATGTAACCATTCTCGACCTAAGCACGAATCGTTTGCGGCAGCTTGAAGACCTGTTCGGCAATCAAGTGCAGACGCTCGTTTCGAGCCGTCACAATATCGCACGAAGCGTAGCCGAAGCGGACCTACTTATTTGCGCGGTCCTTATTCCAGGCGCCAAAGCACCTGTGCTCGTATCCGAGGACATGGTGAAAACGATGAAACGCGGCGCTGTTATCGTAGACGTTGCGATCGATCAAGGCGGCAACGTAGCGACGATCGATCATATTACGACGCATGATAATCCAACTTATGTGAAGCATGGCGTCATTCATTACGCCGTTGCGAACATGCCCGGCGCGGTGCCGCAGACGTCCACCATCGGACTTACCAACGCAACGATGCCTTACGCAAAGCAAATTGCCCGCAAAGGCGCAATTGGTGCGATCAAGGACAGCGCCGCTCTCCAAAGCGGCACGAACATTATAGAAGGAAAAGTCACGTACAAAGCTGTAGCTGATGATCTTGGTTATGCATATACCCCTCTGGCCGAAGTGCTAGAGCTGCATACCGTTCACATATAAAGTTTAAAATCAGTCTCAGAACCTGATTTCAAATTTCAGAGCAAGAGCCCTTCATCTTCATTTTTTAAACCCCAACACGAAGCCCCCTTGAGAGATTCTCGAGGGGGCTTTGTATTGGCGCGTGGTTAATCGTTATAATGAATAACAACCATCAAAAACGTTTACAATTAACCCCATAAACATATCAGGAGTGATGCTGCTTTGACCATCGTTTGGAGCAATCTCATCTATCAAGCGCTGACAATAATCATGATAGCCGCCGTCATATTTTTGGGCATTAAATTGTTATTTAAGCGCAACAGATAAGCGTTAGTGCGGCTGCGGGACCACGAGAGATCATATATGTGCTCTCAGCGCCGGAATCGCCGCTTTCATCAGCTGAGAGATCATATACGGTCTCTCAGCAGTTACTATCGACGAATTTCTACCCCGCGGGGGATCAGACGCTGAGAGTCGGATTTTCCATTTAGCAATTTTTTACGGAATATATCAATTATTTGGGTAGTTTCACCGTTACACAGGTTCCCTCGCCAAGCTCACTCTTAATGCTGATCCCGTATCCACCACCGTACTGCACACGGATGCGCTCCTGCACATTGAAGAGTCCATAGCCTTTGGACTGCTGTACAAGCACTTCGTCCACCAGCTCCTGCGTCATACCCGGTCCGTTGTCCTCCACCCTAAATACGATAGCTCCACCTTCGAGTGTCCCGCTCATTCGCAGAACTCCTTTGCCCGACCGCTTCTGGTCGATGCCATGCTCAATGGCGTTCTCCACGATTGGCTGCAGCACCAGCTTTATCATATGGTGATCCAGAACGTCTTCATCAATCTGATAAACAACGTCAAAATTGTCATCGTGCATAATAAGCTGCATCTCCACGTAGGACTTCGTATTGAGCAGCTCGTCCCTGACCGACATCATATCTTTGCCTTTGTTGAGCGATGTACGGTAGAACGTCGACAGCAGCCCGGCCACATTGCTAATATCCTCCGAGCCTGCCGCAATCGCCTTCCAGTTAATGACCGACAGCGCATTGTATAGGAAATGCGGGTTGATCTGCGATTGCAGCGCACGCAGCTCAGCCTCTTTCTGACTGATCTTGTTCTTGTAGCCTTCCTCAATGAGCATATTGATGCTAGCTAGCATTTTGCTGAACCGCAGCTCAAGCTCCCCAATCTCATCTCGCACGAACAATATTAGTACTCGTCGTCGTAAACGCCCCTTGCTCCACGAGTCGCATTTTATGATTAAGCGTATAAATTCGTCTAACAAACCCCCGCGAGAGCAACCAGATCATGAGGAGTAGAACGATGAAGCAGATACTCTCGATCACAATCGTAGCCCGGACGATGGTCCAAGGCTTAATCGTTAACGCCTTAGAGGAATAGATCAGCGAGATCGTCCAGTTCGCTTCCCGCAAGGGCTGCGACAGCACGACCTCATCCCCCTTCGCCTTACCACCTGCAGGCAGCAGCGCATCCTTCGGGTTTGCGTATAATACCTGCTGCTGCGTATTCGAAACGATAATGGAGAAATTTTTCGCGCTCGTATCGGTTAGTGAGGTGAAGAATTCCGGCTTCAGCTCCACGTAAACGATATTTTTCAGATCATCGCTTAATTCACCAAAGATCCGCCTAACGCCGAAAATGCGCCCATCCCGCACATACCAGTTTGTCTGCGCCGAATTCATCACTTCGTCATACCAGAACTCATGCTCGACAGTCGTAATCGGCATAATCGAATTTTTGCGCGGCGTAATATTGTTGCCCGTGTAGATCATGATCCGTTTAATATCCTGATTAAGGATTAACGTCGTGTCGAGCAGCGGATCAACGTTCTCACTGAGGTCGGTGTACATGGAAAAATAATCGGAATATTCATCGTTAAATATGCGGCCAAAATTCGGATTAAACGCAATAAGCTCAATCGCTGAATTAAACCGCTGCAGCTTGTAATTCAAGCTATCTTCCATCTTCTGCAGGCTGTCCTGAAGAACAAGCTCCGCCTGCTGTTCCTGCAGTTGCTTCGATTGCTGGAACGAATACGCGCCAAGTATCGTAAGCGGTATCAATATTACAGCCAAGTAGGAAACGAAGAGCTTTCGCCTCATGCTCAGGTTGCTTAACCAGCCTAGTCTCATAGATGTCTTTGCCCCCAGCACTCTTTCGTTTTACCGGATCATTATAGTAGAAACCGCTAGAGAAAGATAGGATCTTTTAAGCAATTGACCAGCCATCATAGAGGATCTAGCACCTCCCTTAAACAGAAGAAGGGTATCGCTCGCTTAAATCGCAAGGATACCCTTCTCCATCTATGACGGCTGCTTGAATCGCCTCGTTTTCACGATAGCGTCAATTTCCTTCGCGATCGTGTCACCGCCGATTTTCTTCCATGTGGATACGAACTTATCGAAATCATCGATTGGCGCTGCGCCTGTAATGATACGCAGAAACGTCTCATTCTCAAGCTTGTCGAGGTAAACGCCGCGCTTGGCCATCGTCTCGGTCTTGCCGTAGAAGATCGGCTCCACCTTCGTGATTTTATCGGACCCAATGACTGCACCGGCTGTGAAGAAAGCGAGGGAATCGGCAAAAGCCGTAATGTCCTTCTTCGGATCCCTATAATTCTTCAGCACCGAGTTGACCCGTGGAATGAGCCGCTCAGGCAGATTCATCGTATCGCCGTCCTTAATCACTTTCTCATAGACGGGAATGTCACGAGCGATCGCGTCCTGGAAGTCGAGCTGCAGGTTCAGCGGATAGTTAGCCCAGCCTACTCCTTTACCCTTGTACAGTTCAGTTGCTGCCGGGTCAATGAGGCGGATGCCCTCATACTCCACGCTGAGCAGCTTCAGCGCCGCTTCCGGGTGCGCAGCCTTCTTGCTGACAACCAGGAATGTGCCCGCTGGCGCGGAAGGAACGACGTTGCGCTTACCGTCGCTATCGAGCGGTGCAGCCAGCGGTAGCCATTCCGCATTCGGATCGGCCTTCACGCTATCGGAGATCATCCAGCCTGCAAACCATGGCGCGAACAGAATGCCTGCTTTGCCGCTGGATACAAGACCAACATTGTCTTCCCACTTGCGGGTAAGAAATTGTTGATCTATCAATCCTTCTTTATACATTTGGCTCAGCTGCACAAGCGCCTGCTTCGTCTCCGGTGTTGTAGAGCCGTAGACAATGTTGCCGCTCGCATCCTTGAACCAGTTCTTCGGATAGGAGTGGTACATGTTAAACACAGGGTCAAAAGTGAAGAACAGGCCATCGTATACCAATGACTGATCACCGAGCAAGCCAACTGTGTCCGGTTCACCATTGCCGTCCGGGTCCCGATCCTTAAACGCCCTCGCAATGGTCATCACATCTTCGAGCGTTGTCGGCAGCTTCAGGCCAAGCTTGTCCAGCCAGTCCTTACGCATCCACAGCAACTGATAGCTGCCATCAATATTCGTGTTCGGTAGAGCATACAGCTTGCCATCCACGCGACCTGTATTCAGAACGCGGTCGCCGGAGTACGAAGCGTAATATTGTTTGATAAGCGGGGAGCTGTACTTCTCATAAACTTTGGTCAAATCCGCCAGCAAGCCCGCTTTCGTCAGCCGCTTGAACTGCTGCTCATCGACAACCATCATATCCGGGATGTCGCCGCTTGCAATCGTCAGGTTCACTTTCTGGTTATACGCATCCAGATCTTCAACCGAGAAGTCATACTTTACTTTTACGTTCAACCGATCTTCGACGTATTTCAAATATTGATTGCTCTCGAGCGTATCTCCGTCAGGCAGATTGTTGCCTGTAATGCCCTGGCGACCAAGTGAGATCGTAATCGGCTGATCATATTTCTTAAACGGGCCATCGTCTATGGCTTCTGCTGTATTCGAGTCTATGGGAGCGATATTTGAATTCATCGAGGCCGCCGAAATGCCGGCAACATCCCCTTGATTAATACGATTAAGATTGTTCGAACCACATGCTGTCAAACTTAAAGCAACTGCTGCACATAGCATTATGCCTACCCATCTTGTCCTCACGTTCATCCCCCAAATTCACCTTTGAAAGTTACGTGTTCATTATATCGAGCAATTACATTCGCCCTCTATGCGAAATTTTTAAGAATGGGCATCAAATTTTTACGATGTGCCTTCCTCCCTGTATTTGGCCGGGCTAACCCCATGGAAATTACGGAAAATCTGTATAAAATAAGAGGAATTGCTGAACCCGAGCATTTCGCTGATGTCAATGATTTTCATATTCGTATTTGTCAGCAGCTCTACAGCCTTCACCATCCGTACCTGGGCAATATAACGAACGAGACTCTTCCCGGTTTCCTTCTTGAACAGAAAACTGAGATAGCTCGGTGTCAAATGGACATGCTCCGCAATGCCCTCCAGCGACAGGTCTTGTCTGTAATCCTTCTCAATAAGCCGCTCAACGCTCGTAATGAGCTTACTCGCTGACTCCTCCTTTGCCTCTGTTTGAGCCGGAATGAGACACTCAACGATGGAGATCATTAAATCTTTTAGCTCCGTTAACGAATGGACACTAAAGATTTGATCGAGATAGACCACAAAGTCTTCCCTACGCTCCTTGTCAGCCTGCTCATGGGCCCGCTTCGTCACTTCTGAGCAGATGAATTTCGTATAGATCACGGGAAAATCCCCCCTGGAGCGCAGCGTAGAGAAGAGCATCTCGATGCTGTACTGCGCCCCTTGAACGTCAGCACGGTCTATATATTCATTGGCTTGCTTGCGGATCCGCTCAATCTCGTTCTCATCAGCCAAGGTTTGAGTAGAGGGAGAAGCATCGTCCGTAAATAAAATCGGGTTGCCCTCCATAAAAAACTTCAGCTCGAGCGTCTGTTCCATTTCATTAAATACGTCAAATAACTGCTCCAGTTCATTAACCGTCCGTCCAATAACGATCCCGATCCGCCCCGGATAACCGTCCGCTGCTTGCGCTATCATTGCCTCTGCCAGCGCCAACTGCTCCTGCTTGTTGATTGGTTCGCTGCTCTTTAAGAAGAAGACACTCTGGCGTTCATTAATATTCAAATAATCGTATGTATAACGAATCGGTCCCCTGAGCAAGGTGACGAACTCGGCATTGTCAAAATACCGCCCTCCGCAGTCAACGAGCATGAGGTTCATATATGAACCTTCTGCATCCTGCTCCTCACCGGCATAAGTCCCGTTGAGTGCATTCATCAGCTGCTTCTCCCGCTCATACACAAGCCCGCGATTGTACCCATCCAACAGCTCGCTCGCTTGGCTGCGTGCGGTGCACTTCGCCTCACACCTCGCCATGACTTCCTTCATGGTGGTGAGAAATTCAGAGATTTGAATCGGCTTGAGCAAGTAGTTCGATACATTCGTCCGCATCGCTCTGCGGGCGAATTCAAAGTCGCTATAAGCGCTGTAAATAATCATCTCTATCTCGGGATTCATGCTGCTAACTTTCTCCGACAGCTCGAGTCCATCCATGAACGGCATCTTAATGTCCGTCATGATCATATCAATTGGCTGCTGCTTCACGATCTCCAGTGCAGCCTCGCCGTTCTCCGCTGTCACCATGTCGAGCTCCAGATTATACTTGCGGATTAAGTGTTGTATGCCTTCACGTTCAATTCGTTCATCATCCACAATTAGAATCCGGTACATGCTATCAATTCCCTCATTTCGTATGGAGTTCAGCACAATACTTTCTTAGCTTTCAAGATAACACCCCTTCTGTACGTTGCAAAGCCCACCTCGCTATAAGGGAATTATCACCTTTTTAGGGAGTGTCAAAATGGTACTGGATTGATGTAGATACCATGTGGTTACCCTCCTCCAGCTGTGAAGCAGAACTCATAGAAACTAGCAGCTAGGCATAGTTTGGATGCTGCTCGCCATTGGCAAGATCGCCAAGCGACAGCGTTGCGCGCCTTGCCATTTCATGCTAAAAAATGCTGAGAGATCATATACGTTCTCTCAGCTCTCGATTTGTGCTTTGCGCACAGTGAGAGATCATATACACTCTCTCGTAGGTCCTTTCGAGCGGGATTCTGCGCATTCTCTTGCTGAGAGAACATATAGGTTCTCTCAGCTATGAAATTATGCTAAACAGCTGCTGAGAGATCACATATGATCTCTCAACAGTTAACCATACTAACTTTAGCCTCGACTGAAGCTGAGCAAATGGCGCCTTCACGTTTGCCAATTGGGGCTGCTGCGAACTCTGAGAGTCGGAAAACACTACTCTCAGTCCAAAAACAGCCGCAGTTTTGCTCCGAGAGACGCAAAATTCGACTCTCAGAGCCCACGCCTGCCGATGCTTTTTGCACGCTGAGAGATCATATACGCTCTCTCGGAGGTCCTTTCAAGCGTAATCCTGCGCTTTTCATTGCTGAGAGATCACATACCTTCTCTCAGCTCCCGATTCACGCTTTTGGCACGCTGAGAGATCATATACGCTCTCTCGGAGGTCCTTTTAAGCGTAAGCCTTCGCTTTTCATTGCTGAGAGATCACATACGTTCTCTCAGCTCCCGATTCGTGCTTTTTACGCGCTGAGTGATCATATACGCTCTCTCGCGAAGCAAGCAATCGCACACGCTCAACAACAACGACAAAAAGGACCTCCCCCCCACGCCAAGCGTGAGCCGGGAAGTCCTTTCCTTCTGCTACCCCTATGCATCCTCATCTTCATCGTCTGCATAGTACGTGCATTTATACCGCTCGGTGCCGGGGTATTTCTCCCCCAGGCTCTCAACGGTGAACCGGCTGCTGCGGTAGAAGTCGACCGCACTGTCGTCTGTCTCCGCGATGAGCACGCTCGGCTTCTCCAGCTCCAGCAGCTCAAGAATGAGCCCTCTGCCGTAGCCTTTGTTTCGATCGGAAGGCGTAACGGCAATATGGTCAATCTCAATCGTATCGCTGTTCACGTAGTGATAGCCGATCAAGCCGATAACTTCATTCTCGGATTCGTAGCCGAGCAGCTTGTGTCCGCCTTCGCCTGTCGCGCCATTCTTGTACAAACTAATCGCACGCTCCAAATGCTCAGGCTCGGGAAACACAGCCCAGCCGAGAAGTTCCTGAATTGCTTCCTCATCCAGTCTTGCGTGTATATCAATCAACATGCCCACTACCACCTTTGCTTCGTGACTTCATGAGCGATCATTATACCACATCCATGGTGTGGAATCGTAGGCACCGTATGGTTGGTACTAGGATTGCGTGGTTTGCGTTCGGCTCAGTCATCCATGCCAACCATCTTTACTTCCATCAGACATTCTGCCTCCGACCATGACGTGAGCAGCGCATCATACCACGGACGTTCGCCTGCCGCTTCAATAGCCCCGCTCTCATCCAGCACACGAATTACATCCCGTATGCCTTCCTCCCACGTTACCGTGTAGCGGAAATCCAAATCCCGCCGCGCCGCACTGTTGTCATAGATGTTGTTATAGCGGAAGTTCTCCACGCACCATTCCGCCCTCTTCGGCAGCAGCTTGCCAAGCAGATCCGTCGGGATATGGACAATAGACGGCTCGCGTACGCCAAGTTCCTGAGCGACAATCCGCCAGTACCGGTCATACGTCATCCACTCTTCGCCCGTCACATTGTACGCTTTGCCCAGCGCCACCTCGTTGCCAATCGCGTTCACGAAAGCGCGAGCCACATCGTCGCGGTGACACGCCACCCAGATGGACATGCCATCGCCGTGAACAATGATCGGACGCCCTTCCCGCAGCCGCTTCATCTGATAATTGCCATCGGCTACGGACGGCACCGCAGTACCGCTTCCGCCATACGTCTGTGCGGGGCGTATTATCGTCACGGGGAACCGCTCTGCGTCATGGGCGGCAAACAAAATATTTTCGCTCAATACTTTGTTATACGCATACGGAAAAGATGGGCTCGCATTACGCTCTCCATCTTCCGCAACAGGATAGGCGTTGCCTTGCTTACTATAAACATCCACCGTGCTGCAGTAGATGTAATGACCAACACGGCCGTGAAAAGCGCGAACCGCGCTCTCCGCCTCTTCCGCCTTAAACCCAATCATGTCGATGACACCGTCGAAGGGTCCAGCTTCCGCCATTTGAGCCTCGAACCGTGCATAGTCTGTTCGGTCACCATGGATCGTCCGCACACCTTCGCTAACCTCTGCCTGATTTCCAAGGCCCCGATTGTAATGCCACACTTCTACATCACTGCGGGCAAGCAGCTGTTTCGTGATCGCTGTGCTGATCAAGCCCGTTCCTCCAATAATGAGTACCCGCTTCGTCATGGATGCATGCGCCTCCTTGAAATTACTGCATTTGCGGAACAGCGTGTTGCAATAAGTCATCCAGAGCAATCGGTTTGTTAATCAAGTAGCCTTGCAGGCCCCAGCAATTCATCTCTTTGAGCATGTGATACTGCGCTGCATCCTCCACCCCTTCGGCAATGACCTTCATGTGCAGCGCTTCTGCCATAACAAGCATTGCTGAGAAAAGCGACTGATTCATATCGCGGATGAAGGAGCGGTCGATCTTCAGCTTATCAATCGGCAGCAGCGTCAGCATGCTGAGCGACGAGTAACCCGTGCCGAAGTCATCAAGCGCAATCGTAAAGCCGACTGCACGGAGCTGCTCAAGCATCTGCTCCACCTGTTGATAATGATGAATGACCGAGCTTTCGGTCAACTCAAGCTCAATGCCTTGCGCAGGGACTCCTTCACTCACCACGATCTCAATAACACGCTCGACAAAATTCGGCTCCGACAGCTGCACGCTCGAAATGTTAACCGACACTTTAAAGTCGATGCCATAACGTGCAACAAGTCGATGCCAGTCGCGGCATGCTTGCTGAATGACCCAATAGCCGATCGGTACGATAAGGCCGGTCTGCTCCGTTACAGGTATAAAGTCAGCCGGCGATACGATGCCAATCCCTGTCCGGTTCCAGCGCAGCAGCGCTTCCGCCCCAACGACCCGCTCCTGCCGAGGACTGTAGATCAGCTGATAATAGAGCTCAAACTCCTGCAGTTCAATTGCGTTTGCAAGCGCAAGCTCATGAATGAAGTTCTCGACATGATCGTATTTGGAGGTCGACTCGTAGATATGGTAGCCTTTTCGCCCGGCCCCCTTCGCTTTATAGAGCGCAATATCCGCCTGCTTCAGCAGTGTCGGAATATCTTCTCCATCCTGCCGGGTGGCGACGCCCACACTGACGCTAAGCTTTAACTGCTGCTCTTTCACGTCAAAAGGCGGCTTGAACAGCTGCATAATCAGCATTGCTGTCTCTTCCGGATTCACCTGCTTGCTCGCCGCAACGATGAACTCATCGCCGCCAAGCCGCACGAGTGTATATTCAGGGCCGAACGCCGCGTGCAGGCGAGTCGCTGCCTCAATGAGGACCGTATCGCCGGCATCGTGTCCGAATGTATCATTAATGTTCTTGAAGCAGTCTAGATCCAGCAGAAACAACGCCTCAGCGGCTCCGGTCTGCTCAAGCAAGTATCTGCGATTATAGAGCAGACACAAATCATCGTGATAGGCATAGTGGATAAGCAAATTCTCATAGTTCTTGCGATCCGTAATGTCCCTTGTAACGGAGAAAATATAGGCAATCGCACCGGATTCGTCGTAAATAGGCGTCAGTACCGTCTCGCCGCTCATCGTGCCATTCGGCATGACAACGCCGTCCTCGTAACGAATGACCGTTCGCTCGGTTAGCACCTTACCGTATTTTCTGTACAGATAATCGGCCATCGGAGTTTCATAACGTTCAAAAAAGGTTTTACCAGCCGCATCTTCCATTGTAATGTTCGTCAAAAGCGATGCAGCACGATTCATATAGTAGTAGGTCAGCTCCATACCGTTTACTTTCATAATGAAAACGGTATCTGAAATTTCATCCAGCATCTGGCCAATTTGCAGATGAAAGCTATTATTATTCATCTTGGACGTTCAGCTCCTTATACATCTGCACCTGCTACTTTCTAAGCTGTTGTAATCATTCTGCAAACGCAATCGAATTTCCTCTCGCTGGACGTCGAATTTTATTGAATTTCCCCGTATTGGATAGGGATTAGGGAGCCTTTATCGTCTGTACTCAGCTCAATTCCGACACCGCTCTGCAAGAGCTGCTGGGTTAGCGGCTGGTTTGTGCGAAAGAACTGCTGAAACACGGTCTCGTCATGCGGATTTAGGGTAAATGGCGGCGTTCCGTGCCTATCGTCTGCCGTCAATTCCAACCGCTCTATGCCAGTGGCATCTCTCAGCTCTGGACGGAGCATCACATCGGTCGCGCGGAACGATAGCGGAGCCTTCGACTGATTCACCACGACCGCATAAACCTCCAGCCGCTGATCGGCTTCATGCCAACGGACGTAGCTTTGTTTGGAGAGGACGAGCTCCTGCTTGTCCTCATTCGCGCAAGAGACACACAGCAGAGATATGACAAGAACAGCGGCTGTCAAACAGATATGCTTGAACATTGCCTACACCCCTCTGCTATTGCAGCTGCCCCCAGCTCACAACGCCCTTATGCAAGCTCGCGATTCTTGGCGCTCTCCGCGCAACAGCCTCTGCCGAGCAGCTCGCCTGAACGAGGACGCCCGATGCGTCGTCGCCAACAGCCGGCCATACGCGCGCTCCGGCATCATTCAGCGGAAGCACGCCTCCGGTGATGAAACGGAGCGCACGCGTCAATGACAGCTCATCCGACATATGGTACAGCTCAGCTAGCCGTCCGGCCTTCTCCAGATTGTCTCCATTGCCCCAAGGTGACCAGTGGTCTGTCAAGCTGTCCGTTCCCAGCTCCACCTTGACGCCTTTGCTGTGCAGCATCGGCAGCGGCATGACCATTCTGCCTATCGGTACCGTCGAAGCGACCGAAATGCCTGCTTCCTCGAACCGCTCCGCCAATTGCTCCGCCTCTGCCGGCGTGCCGCTTGCGAAGCCGAATGCGTGGCTAACCGTTACTTTGCCCTTCCATCCGGCATCCAGCGTCAGATCGGCTAGCCGGTTCATAATGGCATAGCCCGCTGCGCCTTGCTCGTGCAGATGCAAGTCGACGCCAGCGTCGGTCTCGACCGCGATATCCATCATCGCGTGGAGTGAGCGCTCCATATCTCCGTCGACGGCAATTGGATCGAGCCCACCGACATGCGTCGCGCCAAGCTCAATCGCTTGCTTCACTAAGCCGCGCGAATCGGAGAGAAGCAGCCCGTGCTGCGGGAATGCAACAAGCTCATAGCTCAGCTTGTCCGCATAAGCCGCAAGCGCCTCCTGCGCCGCTTCCAACCCGCGCATGCCGCTCGTCGGCTCAATATTGACATGCCCCCGCACGAAGGTAGATCCGAAGCCAAGCAACAGCTCCAAGATTTCCTTCGCTTTGTCCGCTGCCGTCGGCAGAAGCTTAGGCAAGAGCTGGCGTTCTTCCTCTATCCGGTCGAATATACTGCGAGCCGGCTTCACTGCCTGCCAAGGGCGTCCATAATACGTCTTGTCGAGGTGAATATGCGCATCCCGGAACGGTGGCAGCAGCAGTGCTCCCTTCGCGTCCCGCTTCGGCAGCGTATCGTCCGCTGCAATCGGATCGAATGTAACGGCTGCGACCTTGCCGCCATCAATCTTGATATTCCCCGTTGCAGTTTCCGTCGCCGTTACGCGCCCGTCCTCTACCTGAAATCCCGTCTCAAGTCTTACATTTTCCAGCCAATACGTTGTATGTTTCATAACATTAGCTCCCCCTTATTCCTTGCATTAGTGATTTCCAGTCATTCTTCTAATCTACCATAAAAAACAAATCCAGACGCGGAGAAACGCCTGGACGGAAGGTTAATGCTATGAATGATTCGCATCGCTCACTTCTTCTCCACTTGGAGCAACGAGACTTGTTTGACCGAGAATGTGTCTTTAATTTTCTCTTCGGTGATGACGTTTAGCTTGATGAGCGAAGCGATTTTGGAGGTATCGGGCTTTGAGAGCAGCCGCCACACTTCAAGATCGGGAATCGCTGCATACAGCTTGTCATCGTCATATTCCTTGCGCTCTTGATGGACAATCTTGACCATATAACGCGGGGTCTCGAGCTCCGATACGCCTTGCGAAGAACAGTGTGTCAAAATCTCGCCCCTCAGCTCCGAAAGCTCCTGCTCAAGCTCCTTCTGCTTCTTCTTCAGCTGGTAGTACCGTTTTACCATCTTATCCACTTGATACTCACGCTCCTCTACTACATGTCTATGCAGCGAAGTCGCCTATCAAGCCTTTTAGCATTTCAATTTCTCGTGCTGAATGCCGGCTGCCTCAACCTGGATGGTCGCATGCTCAATCTGGAATTTCTTCGCGAGCAGATGAATTGCCGACTGCAGAACGGTCTGGCTGTCTTTGCCGTCCGTAATCTGCAAATGGCAGCTAAGGGCGTCGAAGCCTGACGTAATCGTCCATATATGAAGGTCATGCATGTCAGTTACGCCCTCGATGGCAAGCAGCGCTTCTCGCACCTCTTGCTGATCAACTGAGGCTGGCGTTCCCTCCATCAGAATGTGCAGGGTATGCGTAATAATTCCCCATGCGCTCTTAAGAATAAGCAGCGCCACAAGAACGGAGATGATGGGATCGGCGGCGTACCAGCCGAATGCCATCATGACTGCGCCAGCAACAATTGCGCCGATGGAGCCAAGGGCATCACCGAGCACGTGCAAGTAGGCGCTGCGCAGGTTCACGTTGTTCTTCACATCGCCTTTGCGCATAAGCGCCCAAGCACTGCCCAGGTTGGCTAGTAACCCAATCGTTGCGATGATCATCATCGAACCGCTGGCAACTGTTGGCGGATCGTTCAGCCGCTTGATCGCTTCCACGACGATGAATGCAGCAATGACGAAGAGTGCAACGCCGTTGAAGAGTGCGGCGAGAATTTCGAAGCGATGATTGCCGAACGTTCTTCGAGCGGTTGATGGCTTCGCAGCAAGCCATAGCGCTAACAAGCTGAGCGCAAGCGCGCCGGCATCGCTCAGCATATGGCCGGAGTCGGACAGGAGCGCAAGGCTGTTCGTCAGGAAGCCGCCGACAAATTCAAGCAGCATAATGCCGAAAGTAATAATCAGTGCAATCGCAAGCCCGGCTTTGTTGCCTTCCCTGCCGTGGTCATGACCGTGATGATGGTGGCCGTGGTGGTGATGGTGGCCGTGATGACTGTGCTGCTTTTGCTGCTTATGCGAATGGTCATGCTGATGATTCGAATCATTGTGATCATGGTCATGGTCATGGTCGTGGTCGTGCTTATGGTCGTGTTCATGATTATCGTCCTGCTTATGGTCGGGCATCGTGGTAGCCTCCTAACTAGTGGTCACAGTGATTGATCGCTTGGTGCAGCAGCGAGACGACATGCTCATCGTCGCAGCTGTAGAACACCGTCGTACCTTCACGCCGTTTCTTCACGAGCCGAATATTACGGAGAAAGCCGAGCTGATGCGAGACAGCCGATTGCGACAAATCCAGCACCTCCACGATATGGTTCACCGCACATTCCTCTTGAGACAATAAGTACAGAATCTTCAGGCGGGTCGGGTCTGCCAGCGCCTTGAAAATTTGCGATATGGCTTCGACTTTGTCACTATCCAGAAACGTATGTTCACTTACTTGCATCGGTTCCTCGCCTTCCTTATATCTAAATATGAGCATATGCTCATATTTAGATTATTAACGCACGATGTAGTATGTGTCAATAGCGGAATAATATCCATTTCTCTTCCAAAATGTAAAAATCTGCTTTGTCCGAGGCCACTATGTTGGTCGGCTATGGCACGTCAAGCCGATTGCTGAGCAGCCTAATTACGCCCTAGACTAGTCCCACTTTCTGCATGTTTTCATAGAATGCTATAAACGATAAAGAGGTGATTACTATAGCTATTCAAATTCTTGACGAGCGTATCTCCATTCATAACAACGGCTTCGGCGGATCGGAGCCGCTATCCACTTTACCTTTGTTGGTGGGGGACATCGGCCTTCAGGTTGTCGCTGCGAACCCACTCAATACGTCTAACGTCCGCGTGTCACTAGTAGGTACGGTAAGCATTGATTTTGCTCCTCCGACGCCGGAATCCCCTTCCCCCGCCACCGTTACGCTTTTTGTGGAACGCGGCGGAGATGGAACGGCGGGAACAGGCGTGACAATCTGGGATGAGCAATTTGATCTCGCGCCGACTGCATCCTTTTTTCCAATCAGTATAACCGCGGCTGATTTCCCTCCGGCAGCTGACGTCTTAACAGGTCAGATAAGGTACGTGCTGTTCATCGGTGTAGACAGCCCTTTCAGCCTGGTCCTGTCCGGTCCAGCTGTGTTCAACGGCAGTGCTTCTGCCGGAACAACTTAGTTTAGCTACAGATCAGCGGTTCAGGGAAACTGGGCCGCTATTTTCATTTAAGCCCGGCTCGCGCTAGAAAAAAAGTGCCGAAGCATCCTTGTTGGGATGCTCTCGGCACTCGCTCTCCAATTATTTCGTAATGACAGCAATAACTTTACTAATGGGGATAAAAATTTTCGTCCCCAGCATCGTCCTTAATACGACAATGCCATTGTTTACTTTAACGATCCGGCCTCCGATTTCTTCCGCGGAAACCATTTTCAGCACAACAAATTTCCCCCGAAAACTTCTCAAAAGAGTAACCAATACGTTCGATCCCCTCCTTACGACTTATACTCTATTACTATGAAAAGCAATCCGTATGGTTCGGGCTTGTACATAGGAACGTAAAGAATATTACATGGCATGAGCGTACAGACGGCTTGCTGCTGTCTGCATAGATTGTAATACCTGTAGAAAAGAGGTGATAATCAATGACTACAAAATCCAGGATGACAAGAAACAGCGCCAAGCAATGGGTAGGCCAGCCCGTATATATCGAATTAAAGAACGGGCGCTCCTATGTCGGCTATGTCACGGGTGCAGAGAATGGGCAGCTGTTCCTGTCCGGACAGCAGATTCCGCGGAAGACAAATACGATTTCCAACAAACGTGTAGGGAAAGTTAAAGTGTCCAGTTTTATACCGGGTATGTTAGGGTCGATGGTTGGAGGCGGCTCGATGCTTGGCGGGGGTATGATTCCAAGCGCTGGGGGCATCGGTGGTGGAAGTGCGCTAGGTGGACTAGGCGGATTTGGCGGAGGATTTGGCGGAGGTTTCGGTGGAGGTTTCGGTGGATTGGGCAAAGGTTTTGGAGGTTTGGGGAATATCATGGGACTGATGGGAAAATCATTTCCAATCATGAATATGGGCTTTGGAATGATCAAATCGATTATGCCGATTCTGAAAATGTTTAAATTTTAAGGCATGAACCAGCTTTGCGGACAATGCTGTCAGCGAAGCTGGTTTTGTTTCGTTTTACATAGAGTAATTTGGTAAACTATGATTACCATTCTACTCCTAGGAGGTTGACTATAATCGTTTCCCCTGAAAATGAAGCTCAATCCGTTATTTACGGACTGCACCGCAATCCCTCCACCGGTCAACTTCTAGCGGTTAAGCAACCTAACAGCGAAGATTGGAGCTTACCGGCATTAATCGTTTCCGAGCAAACAGAAGCCTCACTTAGCTTCATAACGCGAGAAATGTCCGGGCTTCTCGGACGGTCCATCATAGCATGCCGTTACGTATGGATCCGATTATCTGGTCACAGTGGCGGGAATGAAGCGTTTATCGAATTAGACAGCACGGACTCCTCATTCGGGGCTCTGAAGGAAAATGAAAAGTGGATTGGCCCCGGGGATCTACTACCCATATTGCAACCGTATCAAAGAGAAGTTATTCATGATTATCTAGTAGAGGCGAAAAGCGAGAATGTCCCGGAATTCCGACAGCCTTGGGAGCGTATCGGATGGTATACGCCTGCAATGTCTTGGATTCATAGTTCTCTTCGAGCGCTCGGTATCCAGCTCACGGCGCTTCCAGAACAGGTCAAGTGGTGGAGCCTCTCCTGTGTGCTCCGGCTTACAACCACACACGGAATCGTATATTTCAAAACAAACGCCAAGCAGCCGTTGTTCGCTCATGAACCTATATTTCTGACTTACATGGCGGGAGTATTGCCAGCTCATGTGCCGATTGTTCTGGCTTCTGAGCATACCGAAGGCTGGATGCTCCTTGCTGACGCCGGAGACAAATTAAGCCGGGACACCGTGGAGAATAAATTAGAGCTACTGCGCACGTTCGGTCATATTCAACTTGAAATGATAACCCGTATAGAGGAAATAATAGAGCTAGGATGCGCGGACCGAAGGCCTCTGATGCTCCTTCCCCTTGTTGAACCGCTTTTAGAGGATCAGGTTGTCGTTTCTGAGTTTGCTCATGAGGAGCTTGAAAATCTTCGTCGGAATTTGCCCGTCATTCTGGATATGTGCAACCGAATTTCGACCTATGCGGTGCCATCTACACTCGTCCATGGTGATCTACATATGGGGAACGCCGTAATCAACGATGGAACAATTACGTTAATTGATTGGACGGATGCGAGTATCGCTCATCCTTTCATGGATATGTTTATTATCTTTGGAGAAAAAGACTTAACGCTGCAAACTCAGCTGCGAAATGCGTATTTGGAAATGTGGATCGACTTCGAGCCAATGCCGCGATTGCTGGAGCTCTGGTCGCTCTGCGAGGTCGTGCACGCGGTCTACCATGCGGTTAGCTACCAATCCATCCTGCATCACACCGAGGTTAAGTCCCGAGGGGAGCTCGGTCCACCAACCTATTATCTTCGCAGGGCATTGCTCAGTCTTCAGTCAAGAGAAACGAACTCGGACTAGTGACGCTAACGAATCCCGGAATCGTTATTTGCCGCAATTAGCCGGTTTTTGAAATGTAACGAATCACAGATACGCTATTCGGACGAAATCAGCCTTTTCGGCTGTAAAAGTGACGAATAACGCTTCTGGGGTTCGTTATATTTTTTTGGTGCTTTCTGAAGCGAATAAGGTGTTTACGATTCGTTAGCGAGGTGAGCGGATACGCGATGGCGCAGTCTCGGGCTGCGGAGCTACGAGGTGCGGAGCTACGAGGTGCGGAGCTACGAGGTGCGGTGCTGCGGGCGGCAGTCGACAGCGAGAGGTCAGCCATGGTTGAGATACCAAAAAGCAGCGACCATCGGTCGCTGCTACAGGCAAGCTTTGGAGGTACCTCGTGGCAGCCGCAGCCAGTGTAAAAAAGCAGCTTTGCTCTTTCCAGCTCGCCATTTTACTCCGCCTCCAGCACCTGCTTCACCAGCCGCTTCGGTGCAGCGCGCAAGTAGGCTTCCTTCAACAGCGTCGCCATTTCCGCCCAGTCCTTCGGCTCGCGAATGCCGATCCAGCCCCGATGTCCAATGTAGGCAGGCCGATAGAATTGCTCCTCCTGGATAAGAATCTCCTGCGTCTCCAGATCGGACTTGAAATTTATGCCATAGTCGCTCATCATAATGAACGTCTTCGCTCTTACTTTAAACGACGTGTGACCATGCCCGTCGATGAACTCGGTCGCCTCGGGAAGCGCCTCGCAGATGCGGCGCACCTGCTTCAGCATTTCCTTTCCCTCAGCCGTTTGCATGCCAATTGGATGTGACATCTCAGCTGCCTCCCTGCCGCAAAATAATGTTCCTCTCCATCTATCCTTTCAAGTAAAGCGCCCTTGCGACCGACAGCGCGGCATAGTCGCCGACCTGCTCGCCGAGCCCAGCCGGGACGATTTCACAGACGGACAGCGAGCCAGGCAGCGCCTCCTTGCGCAGCTCCTCCAGCATACAAGGCTGCAGCAGCTCCTGCTGACGCGCGTAGATACTGCCGATGACAACCTTCTGCGGATTCAAAATATCAATTAACACCGCGAGTCCTCGTCCTAGCTGACGCCCTACTTCCTGAAAAATCTTCACCGCGTCCGGATCGCCAGCCTGTGCTGCTTCCGCCACGGCTTTAGTCGTAATCGCATCCAGCGACGACTCGCCCACCGAGTAGAACGAAGGCGGCTGCTCACCAGCCTCCAATCGCTGACTTACAAGCGACTGCGCCAGCCGTGCAATACCGCCACCGCTGCAGAAGCCTTCGAAAGACCCCGCCTTGTTGTACCCGACAGGTCCATCCTCAGCTAGCCGCATATGCCCAACCTCACCGGCATTGTCGTTCGTCCCCGCATAGAGCCGACCATCCAGAATAAGCCCCGCTCCCATGCCGGTGCCGAAGGTAAGGAAGATCATATTGCGCGTGCCACGTCCTGCCCCCCACTGCCATTCGGCGAGCGCACAGGCGTTGGCGTCATTTTGGAGTCCGACGGGTACTCCGAAGTGCTGTTGAAACGGTGTGATGACATCAATGTGGTCCCAATTCGGCAAGTTCGGAGGCGAGAGAATAAGGCCACGCGTACTATCTAGCGGTCCGCCGCAGCTGATGCCGATGGCTTGCAGTCTTTGTTTGTCTTCCGGGTGCTGCTCTAGCATGTTGTCTAGCTCGTGAAGTAGCTGCTGAAGTGTCTCGTGAGGAGATGAAGCGGTTGGAAAAGATGTTTTAGCGATGATGTCAATGTCGTGATCGGTGGCGCGTCCAAGAGTAATCGCACACTTGGTTCCGCCTATATCCAGTCCGGCAAAAGTCAGCATGATCCGAAGAACGCCTCCTCCAGCATAATGCAGAGCGTATGGTAGATTGGTAGATGACGCTCTTGAATGGCCGGTGTCGCTGAGTGAGGCACCACAATCGTGACATCGCACAGCTCCTTCAGTTTGCCGCCGGTACCGCCGGTAAGCGCGATTGTCCGAAGCCCTTTCGCCTTAGCTACCTGCACGGCATGGACGACATTGCGTGAATTACCCGATGTGCTGAGGCCGAGGAACACATCGCCTGCCCTGCCATATCCGTACACCTGCTGGGCAAAAGCCATCTCGTACGACCGATCATTCGCGAACGCCGTATTGAAGGCGTTCTGGCTAACGAGCGACAGCGCGGGTAATGCCCCTTGCAGCTGATCGCACAACAATGCGCCTTCCTCGGGGAACAGCCCCGTAACGGTGTCTCGGAATTGCTGCGGCACAGGGCGCGGCAGCAAGAAGCCCTTCATTAGCTCGCCAACGATATGCTCACTATCCGAAGCGCTGCCGCCATTACCGGCGACGAGCAGCTGCCCGCCCTCGCGGTAACAGCGCTCGAGCAGCTCATAGGCTTGCTCGATGGCAGGGAGGCACTCGGCAATATCGGGGTAATTGTGCTGAAGCGTAGCCAGATGCTTGTTCATCGCGCAGCCGCCTCCTTCGCCGAGTCGCAACGCAGCCATGGAGTGGAATTATTGTCGACGCCTTGCACTGGAACAGGAAATTTGCTGCTTAGTGGAGAGAACTGCTTGGACATAGCTTTTTGTCGCTCCTTTTGGGCGGATATATTCCAAAACCTGCATTTATCGTAGGCGATTCTTGTCCTTTTGTCGATAGCTTCAACACACAAAAACGGCCAGGAGCATGAGAAGCTTCTGACCGCGTTGCTTGTCCAACCTATTTCTATGTTTTAAGCCCTAGCAGCTCGCTGACTGTAACAAACCGATAACCCTGCGCCACAGCTTCCTCGAGCAGAATCGAGATGGCAGCGAGCGATTGCGAACGGTCGCCGAATCCGTCGTGGAACAGCAGAATGCTCCCGCTTCGCATGACCGCTCGAGTCGAATCTACAATGTGCGAGACGCCGGGCATATCCCAATCATTCGCTTCAAGATTAACGCCGTGAATGACCGCGTAGTCGAACTCGCCTGCAACGCTAAGCAGCTCGTCGTTCACGGCCAGATAAGGCGGGCGAAACGTATTCGGACGAACACCGGTTACCGCAACGATCAGTTGCTCTGCCCGCTGTAGTTCCTCTACTTGCCCCTCTCGGTCAAGCTCCGGTAGACGCGGATGCGAGTAACTATGGTTGCCGAGCTCATGTCCTTCCAGGACGATGCGCCTTGCAATCTCCGGATACTTCTCCATATTCGTACCTTGAACATAGAAGGTTGCCTTCCCGCCATACTGCTTGAACGTATCGAGGAACTGCGGCGTCCATTCCGGGTTTGGCCCGTCGTCGAACGTGAACGCCAGTAGCTTCTCCTCCGTCTTCACTTCATTGTAGATCGTCACTGCTGCCATAATACTCACTCCTTATTCCGATGAATAAATGCCTTCATTATTCGCCTTAATCAACTCGACTGGCAATTTCGGCTTCCTCTCAGCCGTCATTCGAGACGACAACTCTCGTCGCGTCAACCAATCATTGCGGTTATAACATACCCAATTGCTGCATGTCCCTCGTTGCCCTGCAACTTTGAATACCAGTCTATCAACCCGCAATGTCTATGTAATCAATGCTCAGATTGCCTGATACAGCCTCGATCTTGATCGTGTGAACGCCTGCCTTCAAGCTCACAGTAACAGCTACCGGAACGAACACATTTCGATCCGTCTTGCCCACTTCCACCGTCTTCGTCTTGTCGCCGTCGATTGTCATCTTCAATTTAGCCGCTTGCTCGCCTGGGTTCGAGGCTGCAACTCGCAGTGTATAGTCTCGCTTCTCGGGAACGACAATATTCATGAACTGTACCGCGGACGCGGATTTGGCTTCTTCGTTATCTCCCTCTCCTGCTTCGCTACCTTCGCCGCTTGGCGTAAGCTCCACGACTCCCCACCCGGACGCGAACGGATTCTCGGTAGCTTCAGCTTTCCCTTCCGCCCCGGCATTCTCTGCTTCATAGCGCGGAATTTCAATCGCTGCAATTTCCAGTCCCGCTAGCGCAGCTGGCAGCGATATGACATTGTTGTCCGATTGCTGTAATGCAGCTTGCGTGTACGCATATCCGAGTTGGTCCGTCTTCGTTGGCATAAGCTTAATGGGCGTTGCCGCCTTCTCGCCGTTCACGATTAGCTCCGTAGACAGTACGTTTCCGCTCGTATTGCGATAATGAATAAGCAGAGGCACCTCCGTATCAAACGTCGCAGGAATGCCATCAAACTCTAGCTGCTCTCCTGCTTTCATCGCATGCTCTGCCTTAATGACTCCCGCTCCCGCAGGCGCAACAATCGCTGTATCCAGCGATAGCGGCTTGCCGAACTCAGGCATTCCTGCCTCGTTCCAGTTCACCCGCTGCGCTCTCGCTTTGCGATTATTCCAGCCATCTAAGCTATCTGTCGTAGCATGATAAACAATCCAGTCCTCCGCACCGTCAGGTGATGAGACGAAGGAGTTATGCCCTGGCCCGAACACACCTGCCTGCTCATCCATTTGCAGCAGCGGCTGCTCGGACTTCTTCCAATTGGACGCGACTAGCGGATCCGTTCCCGGCTCAAGCGCCAGCAATCCGAGACTGTAGAACGGCGTCCAGCTGCCCGCTCCCGAGTAGACGATGAACAGGCGTCCGTCCTTCTTACTTTTCAAGATGGATTGCCCCTCGTTAATGTAAGGCGGACCTCCCGCCTGCTCCCATTCGAGCGTGGGTTCATTAAGCAGCACACGCGAACCAGCTAATAGTCAGTGGATCGTTCATCGGCGCGATATACGTGTTCTGCTGCACGTTCACATCGCCTTCCCAGCCGGACCAGACGAAATACAGCTTCCCATCATGCTCCATCGCAAGGCCGTCGATCGCCCATTTATTCGTCTCGTCCTTGACTTGACCTTTGAACGTATAATCGCCCATCGGGTCATCTGTATCCGCTTGCAATACATACATGCGGTGATTCTCGTTTAAGCCGTCATCTGCGGCAAAATAAATATACCATTTGCCCTGAATATACTGAATTTCAGGTGCCCATAGATTCGCCGAATATGCCGTATCCATTGGCGGTTGCCAAACTGTGTTGCTCTGTGCCTGACGGAAGTCTAGCGTTCTCGACTTCATGACCATCACATCAGCGCCATTATGCGTAAACGTCATATAGTAGTAACCATCTTTATAAACAACACTCGGATCCGGCGTATCCATCTCCGCGAGCGTATTCTTGAACGTGCCTCCATGTCCATGATAAACGACTGGCGCGTCCACTGTCCTTGAGCCCATCCGATCACTTCCCATCCAAATTGCTACAATTGCTATGATCAGCAAGCAGGCTGAGGCGATCAGGATGCTGGTTCGCTTGCCGAGTTTCTTCACTCATAACCCCTCCCTCTTCTACTCTACTATTTAATGCCGGATTGCGTAACTGCCTTAACGAAGGAACATTAACCAAGTATAATAAATTGGTATATTCATCCATGTAAAAAGGAGTGAGCCACCATAAAGCCGAAAGCGATTTTATTCGATCTAGACGATACGCTCATCGCCTTTGAGCACGGTCTCGACCTTGATCGTTGCTGGCAAATCGCATGCAGCAACCATCTGCAGCTTAACCCAATTGAATTGGACGAGCTGATTGCTCGCATCAAGTCAGAAGCAAGATGGTATTGGAGTGATCCCGACAGGCATCGGATCGGACGGCTTGATCTGGACAAGGCCAGAACCGCGATTATCGGGGCAGCCTTCGATAAAATCAATCCTCCCGGCGCATCCCTGCTCGCTGCGGAACGCATTGCGATCGATTACGGCTCAGCGCGCAATCATGCGATTACGCTTCATCCTGATGCAATCGAGCTGCTTGTACATTTGCGGTCGCTTGGTATCAAGCTCGCCCTGCTCACCAATGGCAGCGCATCCGGTCAGCGTGACAAAATCAACCGGTTCAAGCTTGCCCCCTACTTCGACTGCATTCTCATTGAAGAAGAGTTCGGCCACGGCAAACCTCACCACAGCATCTATCAGCATGCACTGAAGCAGCTCGACGTCCGCCCCGACGAAACTTGGATGGTTGGTGACAATTACGAATGGGAAATCGTCGCACCACAGCAGCTCGGTATTCGGGGTATATGGGTCAACCCTAGCGGAGAAGCTCGGCACGATGCGCATGATAAACCAGCTCCGTTCCGAACGATTCAAGCTGTAAGCGAGCTTCGTGCAATTCTCGAAGAGGAGACTGCTATGGAATGCGCTTGGTATCATCTGAATGAAATAGATACTAATCAGATTAAATATGTTGTCATAATAGCCGAATACAACAATCAGCTCATTATTATTCGGAACAAGAGCCGCGAGCTTTGGGAATTGCCCGGTGGTAAGAAGGAACTGCATGAAGATTTGATACAAGCGGCAAGTAGGGAGCTATACGAAGAGACAGGAGCTATTCGATTCGAATTAAATCCGTTTTCCATATACATGATGAATGGTAGTTACGGCATGATGTTCTACGCCAAAGTAAACGAGCTAGCTGATCTACCGGACTATGAGATTGCGGAGATTCAATTTCTTGATACGCTTCCAGACAATCTATTATACGGACACATATATTACGAGATGTACACTCAATGGATGATCATGCGAGAACATAATTTGAAGTCTATTCAGGTCGACTATTCAACTTTGGTAGATAAGGTATAGGTAAAAACGCAGCCGCGACTGCGTTTCCTGATTTATTCAACCAATATGCGACAAAAAAGGCGTTCGAAGGCTCACGTGCTCGCCTACGAACGCCTCTATCACTCGACTTACAATACCTCTTCGAGCTGCTTGCGGCTGTGCGCATCCAGCTGCCGCCAATCGGCAATTTCGCAGCGTTTGCCGTTAATGTCCGTGAGCACAACACGCCCCTCACCCGGATACTGCATAAACTCATGCAGATTGCGCATCACAATGCGGGTCGTACCAAGATGCGTCTGCAGCTCCCAGATCCATAGATCCGATTTGTTCTTCACGCTCTCCACACGCGTAACACGCGGCATAAAGTAGCGCAGCTGCAGTTCCTTCGTAAGCTCCACACCACTTTCTTCATGTAGCTCCTTCACGTCAGCAACGATGCCTAGCTCCTCGCCTTTTATGTTCCGAATCGAGATATACTCCGTCGCATAGAGGAACGGAAACGCGCGGTATACTTCAAGCTCGTCATATGTCTTACCGTCCACGATGCCTTGAAACACACCGCCCTGACCGCGGCTGAAGTAGACATCATCCGGCGAGAAGAGCCGGATATCATACTTATCTGTCTCCATTAACCTTCATCCCCCTTAATCTTGGACAGCTCACGCTGCGCATCCACGAGCTTGCGGTATACACCGTCTTCTTTGTCGAGAAGCTGCTCATGCGTGCCGACCTCCACGATCTTGCCCCGCTCAAGCACGACGAGCCGGTCTGCATTGCGAAGCGTGGACAGACGGTGCGCGATGGCGAACGTCGTCCGGCCCTTGACTAGACGCGAGATCGCTTCTTGAATCTGGCGCTCCGTTTCGGTATCCACGGATGCGGTCGCTTCATCCAGAATAAGAATACGCGGATCGTGAATGATCGCACGGGCAATGGCCACGCGCTGCTTCTCCCCGCCGGAGAGTTTATGGCCGCGCTCACCTACGCGCGTATCATAGCCGTCCGGCAGCCGAACAATGAAGTCATGCGCATTCGCAATCTTCGCTGCACGCATAATTTCAAGTGGCGTTGCATCAGGCTTCGAATATGCAATGTTCTCGGCAATCGTACCATCGAACAAGAACGTCTCCTGCAGCACGACGCCGATCTGCTTGCGCAGGTCAGTCTGACTGATGCTGCGCAGATCGGTGCCGTCAATCCGGATTGCGCCTTCATCGGTGTCATAGAAGCGGCAGATCAAGTTGATGAACGTCGACTTGCCTGCGCCGGAATGGCCGACCAAGCCGACCATTTCGCCTGCCTGGACGGTCAGATTCACTTCTTTAAGGACAGGATGATGCCTCTCGTAGCCATAGGTCACATCCTTGAATTCGACCTCGCCTTTAATAACACCGATCGACACCGGATTCTGTACATCCGGCACATCGGATGGCGTATCCATAATCTCGAAGACGCGGTGTGCAGCCGCCATCGCATGGCTAGCCCAGTTAATCATCTGGCTGACCCACTGAAGCGGACCGAAGAGCATACCGAGGTAAGCGATTAGCGCCATCAGCACACCGAGCTGCATATTGTCATGCAGCACCTTGTTGCCGCCGTTATACCAGATCAGAAGTGTACCAAGCCCTGCAATAAAAGCGAAGGCCGGGAACATAAACGACCAGAGCCCTTCCATGCGGATATTCCGCTGCACGACTTCTTTATTCGCTTCCGCATAACGAGATAGCTCATCCCGCTCACGGCCGAAAGCCTTCACGACGCGAATGCCTTGCAGCGAGTCTCCGACAAGCGTGTTGAGCCGGAATATAGAACGCCACTGCTGATACCAGCGCCGCCCGATCTTGGGCCATATCGTCATCGACAATGCAACCATAACCGGTACGGGAAGTATCGCGTACAGCGTCAGCTGCCAATCAAGACCAAACATTATAATAAAGATAGCAATAATCTTCAGCAGCTCCGCCGATATGAACACAACGCCATCCGTCATGAACTGCCGCATCGCCTCGGAATCATTATTAACCCTACCAATGAATTGGCTCGTCTGCCTGCGATCGAAGAATGCAAGCGAGAGCCGCATGAGCGAGCTGTAAACGTCCTTGCGCAGATCGCCCATCAGCTTGGAGCCAACCCAGACGCCGATCAAGCTACGAATCGTCTGCATCATCGCCATGAGGAGCATTGTTACACCAAGTCCAAGTACGACGAGCAGCAGCGTGGAGCCAAGATCCTTCGGTCCGAGCACATCGTCAATAATGACTTTCGTTAGATAAGGCGGCACCAGCTCGACAAGCGTTGTCGTAATCAATAGGCCAGCTGCAGCTACCATCTGCAGCTTATACGGTTTCGTGTAACGCAGCATCCGCGCCGCTACCTTCGAATTATCTTTGCAGAATTGGCATACCTGCGTACCTTCCGATAACGGATTGCCGCAGCTATGGCAGTTGCGAGGCTGTTCCCGTTCCGAGACAACAGGGCGATCCTCCCCTTTGGCAAGTGCGCCGAGCAGCTTGGCAGCGAAGCCAAACAACGGCGATGACGCAGCCGTATAACGCGCAATGACAACAGGTCCTTTGTTCGTATCGGCAACCAACGTACCGCCGCCGACTGCGCTGACCGCGCGCGCATCCGTAAGTGCAGATACTGCCAGTTGAAGCAATGGCGTGCCGTCCTTCTGCCATACCGTGATTGCTTGCTCCGTAATGGCCAGCCACTGCTCCCCGAAACGCCCATCCTCTAAGAGATCGGTCTTCCCGCTGACAACAGCTCAGCCGTTAATTGCTTCCGCAGCGCTTCCGGAAGCTGATTCTGGATCGACATGGTTTCCTCCCATTCTTCAATCGCTTGTTATCGGCAGACTAGAAAACGCTTACATTCCCCTATCTCTTCTGCCGGACACGAATATATGTTCGCTATTATCATAATATATCCTGCTTAATTTGTAAACTTTACCCAAAATTTTTTTCGCTGAAATCCGCAAATTCCGGCTCCCCGCAGACCTACTCGGCCGCCTAACGAATCCCACAATCGCTATTTGCCCGATACCGCTCCTTTTCGAATTCTAACGAATCCTAGCAACGCTATTCCCCATAAACCAGCCTCATTTGACCTGAAAAGAGCTAATAAGCAACGCTGGAGTTCGTTACATTTTACTGAGCACCATTTTCGCCTCGATAAGCTCACTACGATTCGTTAGCTCAGCAGCGCCGCACACAGCAAAAAACCCAAGCAAGCTCATACTCGCTTGGGCCTCCTATTTCGCATAAAACAAGCCATTTTCGGGGAAGCTACCTTCTGCCTCCAAGGTTGGAATGTTCTTCCTACGACACATTCCTAGTCCTAGGGCGCCGCTGCTGCTGCTGCTTCGGGCGCTGCTGTTGACTCGGTTGCTGCTGCAGTTACGGTTGCGGTTGCTACTTCGATTACGATTGCGCTTGCTTCGGTCTCTGCTGCTCCTCCGGCTGCTGGTTCTGCTTCTTATGCGCCAAATATTGCTTGAGGAGCTTCTTCCCGGTAATGAAGTACCAGATGATTACCGGCGCGATAATGTTAATGCCCAGAATGAGGCAAACGACGATCCACATAAACCATTCCGTATTGAACACGTTCTGATAGATCCAAGAATGATAGAAATCCATACCGGCCTGGCTCCTTTACCCTGTTCTGTCATAACTCGCATAAATGCAGTTGTTATTGTAAGCAGACGGGTTCTCATCTATACCAGGCAGGAGAAAGGATGGAGACGAACATGTCCGTAATCAAAGCAGAGCAGAAGGAGCAGACCGACCAAGCAGTACGTACAGCACAGGCCGTGCAGGAGGAGCAGCTGAGTACCTCTTTCACGTCGACGCTTGCCGATAATATCGCAATTATTGATGCCTTGCTCGGGAAGAGCGCTGATGTGCAGCAGCGGGAGTTCCGGTTATGTGGCAATCCGCGTTATCCCGGCGTCTGCTGTTTTGTGGATGGGCTGGCTGATACGCTCATTGTCGAAGCGATTCTGAAGGCGCTCATCGTGTTCGGCGAAGATCTGCATCGCGATCCTGCTGCGATCCCGACGGCAGAGGACCTTCGGACGACACTGCTCGTGAACGCTTCAGCGAAGACCACGACCGGGATGCGAGACGGCATTGCCGCTATCGTGTCCGGCGATACGCTTCTCCTCGTTGAAGGGATGGAGGAAGCGATTATCGTCAGCTCCAAGGGCTGGAAAGACCGGAGCATCGAAGAGCCTTCTTCGGAAAATAACGTTCGCGGTCCGCGAGACGGCTTCACCGAGAGCATCCGCACCAATACGGCGCATGTGCGCAGGCGCATCAAGGATCCGCAGCTGCGTTTGGACTCGATGGTCATCGGTACTCGTTCACAGACAGACATCAATATTGCTTACATCAAGGACATTGTGAAGGTAGGACTTGTCGACGAAGTCAAAAGAAGGCTGAGTGGCATTAAAATCGATGCGATTCTCGAGAGCGGCTATATTGAGGAACTCATTGAAGACGCGCCGTTGTCTCCGTTCAATACGATCCAGAGCACGGAGCGGCCGGACAAAGTCGCTTCTGCGCTGCTCGAAGGCAGAGTCGCCATCTTCATCGACAATACGCCGGTCGTCCTTATCGTGCCGACCTTCTTCTGGCAGTTCATTCAAGCGCCGGACGACTACTATAATCGCTACTGGGTCGGTTCGTTCTTCCGCTGTGTGCGGTATCTCGCACTCATTATCAGTCTCGTGCTGCCGTCCATCTACGTTATGCTCGTCTCGTTCCACCACGAGATGATTCCGACCGCGCTCGCGCTGACGATTGCCTCCGGTCGCGAGGTGGTACCGTTCCCGGTGCTGCTGGAAGCGTTAATGCTAGAGATCGCATTCGAGCTCATGCGCGAGGCTGGCCTGAGAATGCCGAAGCCAATCGGGCAAGCGGTCAGCATCGTAGGCTCGCTCATTATCGGGCAGGCAGCCGTGCAAGCGGGGCTCGTCTCCCCATTCATGGTCATCGTCGTCGCGATAACGGAAATTTCGTCCTTCGCCATCCCGAGCTACTCCTCGTCGCTCGCGCTGCGCATCTTCCGGTTCCCGCTTCTCATCGCCTCCGGCGTGCTCGGCTTGCTCGGCTTCGCGACGGTGTTCTTCGCCCTGCTGCTGCATGCGCTGTCGATCCGCTCCTTCGGCGAATCGTATTTGGCCCCGGCAAGCCCGTTCCGGCCGGCAGATCAGCGTGATATGCTGCTGCGGATGCCCATCTGGATGATGAATGAGCGGCCGGATTTTGCTCAAGATACGCAGCGGCTAGGTGAACATCAAATGCCCAAGCCAACACCTAAGGGAGGTTGAGTCATTCATGATGAAACGAGCTGCGTTACTGTTACTTAGCCTCTTCATCCTGATGTCCCAAACCTCTTGCCTTGGGCTGAGGCAAATTAATGAACTCGCGCTCGTCACTGCCGTCGGTCTCGATAATGGCGATAAGCCGGGTACGGTCCGGGTATCGGTCCAGATTATCCGACCGGCCGATGCGCGCGGGCAGACCGGTGCGCCGTCAGGAGGAACAGGGCAGCCGATCTACTCCATTAGCGCCGAGGGAGAGACGATCTTCGATGCGATCCGCAATCTCGGTCGGTTCTCGTCACGGCGTGTCTACTGGGCTCATAATTTTGTCATCGTCATGCATGAAGACTACGCCAAGAAGGGCATCGAGGACATGGTCGACTTCTTCACTCGCAACCATGAGCTTCGCATGAATACATGGGTCGCGGTAACACCGAACCGGCCAGATGAAGTCATTGCCACGATTACCGGCCTTGAAGTCGTGCCCGGCGAGGCAATCGACCGGCTGTTCCGAAATAATCATATCGTCGGCCGTGCACCCGCGAGCAACATGATGAATCTCGAGGAGGCGTTCTTAAGCAGCTCGACAGAGCCTGTCCTTGCTAGAGTTACATTGATACCGCGAGGCATCTCCAATAAGAAGCCAGAGGAGCACGGCTCCTTGGAGCAGGTTGATCTCGCCGGCGCAGCAGCGTTTCATGGCGACAAAATGGTCGGTTGGCTGAATAACAAGGAAACGCGCGGACTCCTCTTCTTCCTGGAGCAGCTTAGCAGCGGCATAGAAGTCGTCAAATGTACCAACAACAATGAGAAGCTGTCCGTTGAATTCAAAGAGGCCCGTACGAAAGTAACCCCGAGCTTCCCGAATAAGGAGCCTCACTTCCGCATTCAGATCAAGACTAGTGCGGATATCGTAGAGAGCGGATGCGGCATTAATTTGGATGATGGAGTACGGCTGGCAACACAAAAGAAGCTCGAGGAGCAATTGAAGCTGAATATTACGAGCGTCCTGGATAAGGCGCAAAAGAGCTATCACACTGACTTTCTAAAGCTCGGAGATGTGTTCCGGAATAAGTATCCGACGGAGTGGCATGGCATGAAGCAGAATTGGAACTTGATGTTTGCGAAGGCTACGTTCGATGTGGAAGTGAAGGCGACTATCAAGAGCGGCGTAGTTAAAGCGGTTGGGACGGAAATCAGATGAATCAGCAGAGCAAATTCCAAATTACGAACGGCATGTTCATCGCGATGATGGTCAATCTCATCTTCGTCAAGGCAATCGGCGTGACGCAAGGCGTACTCGCCCGGTCAATCGGCCAGGATATGTGGATCGCCACCCTTCTAGGCACGCTCCAGGGGATTGCCATGATGTACATCACCTACCTCGTCTTACGCAAAACACCGGATCTCGATTTCTTGTCGCTCAGCCAGCGGCTGCTCGGCAAATGGTTCGGCAAGCTGATCGCGCTGATCGTCTTCGTGTTCTTCCTGGCTGGCATGGGGCCCATTATGCTTACATTCGTCTATCATTTGCAGGACTATTTCTTGCCAGAGGCGCCGCTTATTCTATTCATCATCGCTCCGCTGCTCGTCGGTGCGCTCGGCTGCTATTACGGGCTGGAAGTGATGGCACGGCTCGCGCTTGTTGGGCTGCTCTTTATCTTCCTCCTGAATGTGCTCATTATTATCGGCTCAAAGCATGAATTCGATATTCGGAATTTACTGCCCGTTATGGAGAACGGGTTTCCCCGTACCTTCCTCGCCAGCCTGAATTTCGACACCGATTGGGCACTGGCGACGATGCTGGCGGCGGTTGTGATGCCCTCGCTGAAGAACGCGGGGCGCATTGGTGGCACGACAGGCATGATTGGGATTGCGGCAAGCGGACTGCTCACCATGATTTGGTCCCTCCTCGAAGGAGCCGTTCTATCAGCAGAGGTGACAAGCCAATATACCGTATCATGCATGAAATTAGCTCGCAACTCGCATATCGGCACCTTCCTGCAGCGCTATGAGATGATTATGATCGCCTTGTACTCGATCCCGATTCTGTTCGAGGTGATGTTCTGCATCTATGCGACCTCGGTATGCGCCGCACGAATTGCGTGCCTCAAGAGCAACAGAACGACTATTCCAATTGTCAGTGTCATTCTTGGCGTGTTCGGCTACTGGATTGTGGATGACCATTACCGGGCTATTGATTATCTCGAGGTGACTTGGCCTCGGATCGCGCTGCCGATTGCTTTCGGCTTGCCGGCGCTGCTGCTCCTTCTGCGGCTGATGCTTGGTAAGAAACTGAATAAACCTCCGAAATGAAATAGTTAACCCCCGTAATGATTAAGCTCATTACGGGGGCTTGCTTTGTGTACAATAAATTATAAGGTCATCGCCTGGCCATATCTTGCGAGGTATGCTTCCTTCTCTTTGTAGTCAGGCATGATGCTCCCGACAAGCCTCCAGAACGACCGATCGTGATTCATATGCGTGAGATGGCAAAGCTCGTGAATAATGACATAATCAATGACCTCAACCGGCGCCATCGCAAGGCGATAGTTGAAGGTCAATAGCTTCTTCGAGCTGCAGCTCCCCCATTTGGTGCTGGAGTCCACGATTTCAACCGACTTCGGCGCTGCCTTCAGCTGCTTCTGGTAGCCTTGAATGCGCTGCTGGATCACTTTCTTACAGCTTGCAAAATAAAACTTCCTCAGCTGCAGTCTAAGCTCCTCTTCCCCGAGGCCCGCCGTGTCGATCAATTCATGCAGTTTATAATATCGGCCAAGGTGAAGGAATTTCCCTTCTTCTTGATATTCCTTTAACTGCATCAATTCGCGCGCCTGCTCAAGCGCATCAAGCTTAGCTGCAATTTGTTTCCCATACTTCCTCACCGCTTGCGCGATTCCTTCTTCACCCGTACCATTAGGCGCTTTAACGGTTACAAACCCGTTCGGCTCAACCTGGATCGAAAGCTTCGTTCCAGGCCCATAGACCACATGAACGTCGATGACTCGCTCTTCAAATTCAATTCTCATCTACATTTGGATACAGCTTCTCAAGCGCCTCGCGCTGCTGTGGTTTAATGTTGATCTTGGCTCTAATACTCTTAGCTTTCTGCTCCGCATCCTCTAGCGTATTGCTGATGCCCAGATTGATCAGCGTTCCCGCAGCAACAGCACCTGTTCGGCCTCCGCCTCCATTGCAGTGGAAGCCTACCTTTTTGCCGCTTTTATATGCGTCCACTACGTAGTCAATCGCTCGTGCGAACAAGATATCCTGCGGTTCCGTAGCGTTGTCGCCAAGCGGAACTTGAATCCACTCGACATTCTCTTGCGGATATTCGCTGCCGGTCGCTTCCCCGCGAAGGTCAACAATGACGTCGACACCTTCATTCTTGATCATCGCTTCTACATCAGCCGCTCCACCCATGAAGATTCGGTTCTCGTGAAGGGACTGGTACTTCTTCTCCAATGTCATTGCAGGATCAACTCGTTTCAAAGAATTTATTGCTACTTTATATCAGTCCACCGCCAATGTCCAGAACGCAATACGATCCCGATTCCATGTGTATGTAATATAAAGCTCATTGCCTTTGGAGACGATGGCAGGGTAGGAATATTCCCCCGGTTCTTGCTCGAGGATGAACTCGTCCTCCCACGTCATGCCATTATCGCCCGAGAAGCGCACAACAAGCGGAGTACGCGGGCTATCCGTCGCATATCCGGCAACCGGGTTTAAGACTAAGGCTAACTTGCCATTATCCATCAAAGTCACATCGATACCGCTATTGTTATTCGGAAGCGATGTCTTGTACGCAAGGCACCATGTGCGCCCGTTATCCACCGAATCGCTGCGGAAGATCCAGCCCTCCGTACTGCGCAGCAGCATATGTACATGCTCTCCGCCCGAGGACCATAGCGTTGGCTGAATGAGCCCCTTGGCAAACCAATGGTCCGCGCCTACATACGAAGCCAGGTCCATTGGCACAAGCTCGCTCTTTGTCCATGTCTGTCCGTTATCCCTCGATATATCAACGAATGCTTCCCAAATTTGCTTCCCTTCCACAGCAGGATCAAGCCGCTCCACCGACGCCGGAGCGAGCAGAGTCCCATCCAGCAGCGCAATTGGTTTATTCCGTACAGGGCCGCGGCCTCCGACATCCCCCGGAACTAATTCATGAGGCTTCTCCCAGCTGATACCGCCATCCTCAGAGCAGCTTACATAGGTATACCAGTCGGTGATCTCATGACCTACTTTATAGAACAACATTAGAGAATGGCCCTGTGCATACAGGACCGGATTCCAGTGGGCAATCCCCTCCTCGTCCATCGCCTTATATGGAGCAGACCAGACGCCCTCTACTCGCCGGGACATCCAGATCGCCACATCGCTGGACTTCTCATGCTTGCCCGCGAACCATGCCGCAACCACGTCGCCGCCAGGAAGTACAGCAACTGTCGATGCGTGACTGCTTCGGAACGGCTGCCCTTCTTCGAAGATATATTGCTTATTCGCAATCACTTGAGTTTCATTCGCCACTTTCCACTCACACTCCATCTCATGAAATAAATAGGTCTAACCTGCGAACATGATACCGATCATGATGCCGAATGAGCAATTAACTTCTTTCGCTAACCTCTCTATTTTCGCTGAAGCAGTAGGATGACCGAAAGTCCCCCGCATTCTTTTCCGCAAAAAATTTATAATTTCGTTTATATCAGATAGGAAAGGAAACCCTGTTTAAAGAAAGAGTTAGGGAAGTCAAACCAGTGAAAACCAGAGGAGGCCATCATGGGAAGAGTCGTTCATTTCGAGATTCACGTTGATGACATGGAGCGCGCAAAGAAGTTTTATGGCGAAGTATTTGGATGGACCTTTGAAGATTGGAGCAGCTATGCGGGCATGCCTTACTTTGGAGCGGTAACCGGCGATGCCGATACGATGGGCATTAACGGAGCCTTGATGCAGCGCCGTGGCGCTTCGCCACAGCCGGGGCAGCCCGTGAACGGATTCGCCTGTACGATGGGCGTTGGCGACTACGATGAGACGGAAGCGAAGATCCTTGCGCTTGGCGGGCAGGTTGCATTGCCGAAATACGCGCTGCCAGGCATGGCTTGGCAAGGGTACTGCATCGACACCGAAGGCAATATTATCGGCCTCCATCAACCCGATACGAATGCCAAATAAACAAGGGCTTTCCCGTCGTCGATGATGACATGGGAGAGCCCTTTTCTCTTCTGGTGCTAGGTGTAGCTCACTAGTTCTCGTTATTTCCTATCGTGCTTACACGCCATATTAAGGTGGTGTCGACGACTTCTCTATATGATTTCTTCTCATTAGGCTCACTGATTTTGCGAAGAAGAATGTCGAGAGCGCGACGTGCCATTTCCCCCTTAGAGCTGCTAATCGAGGAGAGTGGAAACGGAACAAACATTCTGGAATGAATATTATCAAATCCGATAATCGCGTACTCCTCCGGTATTCGGCAGCCCATCATTTGAAGGACGTACATGGCCTCCCACGCAATGACATCATTGAAGGCAAAAATACCGGTAAACGACTCGTTTTCAACCATCATTTTAACGGTTTTTCGCGTATCGCCCGGTTCATACCCCACTTCTTTAACAAGAAGAGGATCCACCGTCAGTCCTGCTTCTTCATGCGCCCTCTTATATCCCATATATCGTTCTTGAGCGCTCGAAATCCGATTCCGCCCATTCAAGAACAAGATTCGCTCATGACCATTGTCGAGCAGATGCTTCGTGGCAAGATAGCCGCCTTTCTCATCGTCGCATATGACGTAATCGTAATCGGTCTCATCATTAAACCGCCTGCCAATAAGTACGAACGGAATGCCATTTCGCTTCATGAACTCGATATTCTCGGTGCTGCTCTGTGCCGGACAGATAATGATGCCGTCGACGTTCTTGCTTATCGCCGTATGGATGGCCCGCTCTTCCAATTCATTATCTTCCTCGGTATTAATAACGAAGATCGTATAGTTATGCTTCCTGGCAGCCTGCTCGATATCCTTAACCATAATGCCAAAATGCGGGTTGGCGACGTCGCTCACAATGACCGCGATCGTTCTAGTATGTCCGGAACGAAGGGAGCCCGCAACAGAGTTGCCGACATAGCCCATTTCTTTAGCCAAAGTCTTAATGACTTCTCTAGTAGCTGGAGCAATATCTTCTTTATCCTTGAGTGCTCTGGAGATCGTATTAATGGACAGCCCTGCTCGGCCTGCGATATCTTTCAGTGTTATCTTTTTGCCATCCATGTTTCCCTCTCCTAACAGAAGTCGACTCGAAAAATAGAGCACCGACATGCCATTACATCACATTACATTAACGTTCATAACTACACGATATCACTTGCCCAATTGTTTCGTCAATAATTAGCAGGAGTAGGCACCACTCGCCTGGAGACGAAGAAAACCAAGCAGCTAATTAGCCGCTTGGTTCGGGTACAAACTACCTATTCGATCTTCACATTCCGGTACAATCGTTGTTCCCATCCCGCTAGCTCGCTCTGTTTGTCATACTCCAGCCAAATACTCATCGCGCCTCTTGCACGGTTATTCCAATACGGATACGGAATGGCGGTAATGTCATCTCCATCCGCATCTTTCGTGTACAGAATGACCGCCCCGTCAAAGAAGTCCTCAACGCGCTCGAGCTTAAACTCAGGCTGAGTCGGAAGCTTGCGATGAACGCCTTTCTGCATATCGGACGTCTCGCGCGTATATTGCACTTGCCCCCGTCGAATGACGAATTTCTCGTTATCTACAGACTCGAGACAATAGAGCAGCGGACCTCGTTTAATGGCTGCCTTGTTCACATGAGAGGTTACATTCGGATGTGCTTCTACCAGATTCACCGGCATATCGAGATGAAGCTGGATTGAATCGTCCCCGCTCCACTCCCGAGTTAGGACAGCAAACCCATCAGCAATGTCGAAATGAACAGACTGACCATTCACCTCGATTGTATAATTCTCGCACCACTGCGGAATGCGTAAGCGAACTTCGAAAATAGAGGCGCGTTCAGGAGTTACAGCAATCTCGACCGCTCCGTCCCAAGGGTAGTTGGTTCTCTGCGTAATGCGAACATTCGTATCACCAACCTTTAACTCTCCATCATTCGCGACATACAGATTCACAAACAGACCTTGCGCGTCATGAGCATAAATGAAGGCAGGAAGCTCTGGCAGCATCTTCAGAATCATCGGCGGGCAGCACGGGCAGCCGTGCCATTCCCAACGGTGCATTCTTCCATTGCTGACGAGTGGATTTTCATAGAAGTATTTATGACCATTCATCGAACGGCCGGCAAGCAAAATATTATACAGGATGTTCTCCAAGCAATCGATGTATCTTCCTTCGCCGCTCGCCAAGAAGAGATTCCAGCTGAAGTATCCCATGCCGACTGCAGCGCATGTCTCCAGATATCCGTCGTCTGGGAGCTGGTAGTTCTGGCCGAACTTCTCTTCATCATGGACGGCTCCAATGCCCCCGCTAATATGCGATTTCTGATAAGCGATGTTATCCCACAGCTTCTTCGCCGGCTCATAATATTGCTCATCGCCTGTCGAGAGATAGAGTGCCGACAATCCCGTGTAGAAGAGCGTTGCCCGAACAGCATGCCCTACCGCCTCGTCTTGCTCGGCGAACGGTTTATGATCCTGGGCGTACTCTTTAAACGAAGTTCTGCCCTCATGATTGCCTCGATTGTGAACCCAGAATGTAGCCAGCTCCAAGTAACGGTCCGCATCGAACGGCAGGTTTAGGCGACCGGCAAGCTCTGGCTCATCCTTTGCCAGTTGGGATAGCCCCAGCAGCGCTTCCTCCGGTAATGAATGCCCAGGAACGATATTTCGTTTCGGCGGCGGTCCCATCAAGTCACTCATATGGTTCGCGAACCTGACTCCAGCCTGCAATAGTGATGTTTTGCCTGTCGCTTTATAGTGATGGACTCCCGCTTCAACCAAGCATCCGGCATTATAGACGTCATGCTGCCATACTAGATTGCCTCCGTTGTCTCCCCATCTTTGATGCGGACGGTCCACCAGCGTATACGTATTGATATAGCCGTCTCCCACCGTCTGCTGAGCCTTGTTGATCTTCTCGATAATCAGATCAACTCTGCTGTCAATCGCCTGATCATACTCGGCCGCCAATATGTCGGATATGCCGCGAATGGATTCATACACGAGGCCGTCGAACCAAGGCTCGCCGCAATGATAGCCCCCTTGACCTGCCGCTACAAAATCAAAATTACGAAAGGCGCCGTCGCTCTCGAATTTATCCAGCACATCGTGTACGGTCACATTCCGCACAACTTGCAGTTTCGGGCTCCAGAACCGGTCGGAAATTTGGACCGCGGTCACGGGTAGGTTCGTAATCTTCTGCTTGTCGTATGTCGTAGGCTTTACGGAATTACTGGATTTACTCACCGTATGGTTGTCTATCATCGCTTCTCGTACACCTCTTACCCCAATAATAGGATTATGAATGATTACAATGCGCTTGAGACTTTAACCCGCTTCCCGCTCTCGAACGACTGGATAGCAGCATCTGCAATTAAGAGCGCGCGATATCCGGATTCCGCATGAATGGGAGGTGCTTCGCCCTTACGAAGCGCATCAAGCAAGCCATCAACATGCTTGTCGAACGTCCGATGGAACTCGCGGTCGACATCATTAAAGTAGCCTGCTTCCCAGCTCTCCCCGATCTCATTGCCCGCTGAATGGAACGTGTACCGTTTCACCGTATCATGGATGACGGCGCGTCCCCGCGTACCGTCAATCTCGATGCGATGCGTATCCGGATAAGCATACGAGGAATCGTACGTGCCGATCAGACTGCCAACCGCTCCGCTGGTGAAACGAAGCGCGAGGGACATCGTCCGATAACCGCCGCCTGTCTTGTCCGTCATCTCCGCCATCACGGACTCAATCGGTCCGCACAGATGCTCGAGCATATCGAAGCCATGGCACTGCGTTTCGATTAAGTTCGCATGTGGGTGACCGGCTCCTCCTTCGCCTCCGAAGCGCCAGGAAAAGAAGGTCAGATCGCCTAGCCGTCCAGAGCGAATCGCTTCGTAAGCCAGCTCCACAGGCTTCGCATAGCGGTGGTTAAAGTTGATCGCAAAGAAGAGATTACGCTTGGCAGCTTCATTAAGGAGAATATCAGCCTCCTTCAAATCAAACACCAACGGTTTCTCTACGAGCAGAGGAACACCAGCCTGAATAATCTCTAGCGTAGCTGCAAAATGGCCCTGGTTCGGCAGGCACAAGCTCACCAAATCCGGCGATTCCTTCTCCAGCATCTCGGTAATCGAGGTGTAGGGTCTCGTACCATACTCTCTTGCTTTCTCTTCTGTCCGCTTCGCGTCTCGTCCTACGATTGCGCAGAAGTCCACGTCCGGGCGAGTCGAGAATATTCTTGCATGCTGGAGCCCCCAACTGCCCGCACCCGTAAATCCGGCCGACAGTCCGCGGCCATTCGAAGAACCACCCGCGCCGATCAATGCGACCTTCAGATTCTTGTCCTGACTCATTGCTCGACCACAACTTTCCCCGTGTCGCCTTGGAAGAATAACTCGTACGCTTCTTGAATCTTATCAACACCGAAGCGGTGCGTAATGATTTGTTGCAAATAGGCCATATGGCTCAGCAGCAGCGGATGATTCTCCGCAATCTCGTGATATTGGAAGTACTCACTGCCTAGCACGCTATGTTCCGGAGCGATCAAGTCGCTAGATACTTTGAGGTTCAGCTCCTGGCCGTGCCCTACGCAGACGAGCACACCCCGCTGTCCCAGAACCTCTAGTGCTGCGTGTCTTCCAGCGGTTTTGCCGCTTGTATCAATCGCGACGTCAACATCCCTGTAGCCTGCTTCCTCAAGAGCCTGCTTGATCGAACGATTCGCCAGGTTCACCGGTATTGCACCCATCTTCTGAGCAAGATCGAGTCGATATTGAACAAAGTCCATGATGAATACCGGCATGTTGAAACCAAGCAGAATCTTCGCCATAGCCAGCACGCCTAGACCGATTGGGCCTGCACCGACCACGAGCACGGATTGAATGTCTTTGTGAACGAGCTGTGCCCGCTTCACGGCATGCCCGCCAGTGCCCATAATATCCAGTAGAATTGTAGCCTCAGTTAACGGAATGGACGGATCAATTGCGAAGAATACATTCTCGTTCACGACCATATACGGGCCATACCCGCCACTATGCGAGAAGCCGTAATCTGCTCTCTTGCTCGAGCACTGATTAGTGAAGCCTTGCTTGCAGCTGCGGCACTCTCCGCAGAAATCCATCAGAAAGACGACGCCAGGCGTACCGATGGCAGTCTTCGTCCCTTGCCCTGCAGCAACGACGATGCCGGACGCTTCATGCCCTGGTGTTGTTGTGGTCCCGTCATAAAATTGGCTGCGGTCTGAGCCACATAGAGCATTCGCCTTTACCTGAATCAGAAGCTGGCCTTCGCCAGGAACAGGAACGGGACTTTCACCATAAGAGATCTTACCATTGCCGATAAATAAAGGGATCGCCATCTTTTGCGGTACGTTAGTGATGCTGCTCATTGTGAATTCCTCCATCCAATTTATATGAGTGACTAGCATTAACGATAATATATGATCTAAAAAAATATGCCTTTTTTTCCGGAGTGTAGTATTAACGTTAATGTAAGTTCAAAATAAGGGTATCATTAACGTTACTGTTTGTAAATCCAATTTTTGTTACCGCTTTCACAATAATTTATAAAGGGCATTTCCTACCGTTTCCGCAACGAATGCAGCTTCTTCCCGAACTGCTTGTGGGGCATGAGCCATTGCATAGCTCTGCTCGCAAGCCCTGAACATGGCTAAATCGTTGAACGAATCGCCAATACAGGCCACTCCCTCAGCAGGAACACCAATATGCTCCATTAATAAGCGAATACCGACACCTTTATCTACATTGTTAGGCATTACATCTATACCATCCGGATCCGAGAAAGAAGCTGTAATCAGATCCCCATATTGTTCTTGCAGCTGTTTAAGAAGGGCTTCAAGTGCTGGTACTTCGCCGTAAATGGAGAACTTGGTCACAGCCAGCCCACTCCGTATTTCATCCACGAGCTGCGGATTTATACTTGGGCTATCCGATTTATAGAAAACGTCTATTAACGATGCAAAAATGTTTTATCCAACTGCATCATAAGGCATGCTTCTTACACCCGCTTACAGTTGAAACTTACATGAGGAATAAAACCGTTTCATTTTAAAATACAAAAAGACTTATCTTCAGTTAACAAAGATAAGCCATTCTATTGTTATCTATTTCATACAACTTATCTAAAAACCATCCATCAGATACGGGGTGTGGCTCGGAATCCGACGATCAAGCAGCTTAACTGCGGCTGCATCGCCGCTTAGCCTCCCGATTCGCAGCAGCAGCTCCGCCCGCTGATTACCGGTCAGCAACGCAGCCAACGTTCTAATATCGCATTCAACCGTAGGTACTCCAGGATTAGTGGCGTTTGCTCTCTCCATATGCGCTGCCCCGTCCTTCGACCATACGACTCGGAATGCTCCGTGGTTCCACTCTGCCGTCTCATCGCTTAGAACAAGCAGCATTTCATCCTCCCGGTCCATCGGCTCGAATGCATATTGCTCCATAAATTTAACCGCATCTACAATTCGCGTCATAAAATAAGTCTGAATCTCTTGCTTAAACCGAGGATTAGGCAGAATAAACGGCAGAGGGTCACCAATCGGCGCGGTTAGAGTCAGACTGTCGATCATCGAGTCGTGATTCGCAATGAAATTCCATAAGGCCAGCCTTGCGACTTCCGATCCGTGAATACATTCATGAATCGTCATCGTGCGCTGCGCAATGTGATAAAGCAGGTATCCATCCGGCTCGCCGCTTTCAGCATAGTAAACGGCAGCCACTCCTGGCTTCGTCAGCACCTTGCGTTTCCACCAGTCGTCATCACGCTTGATCGTCCCGCTATATGGAGCTGCATAAGCATCGTGCATTCCGCGAAGCAGCTCCGTTGATTTCTCTACAATCCGCACTTGTCCCGGCAATTCCTTACGGGATGGCAGATGTTTCGTCTCCATGGTATAGGCCATCCGATTGATGGTCATTTCATAGCCGTATTTTCTGTAGAAGGGATACGAGAAAGGGGCGAGCATGCTGATGGTCTGTCCATTTTCACGCATGCGCTCCAATGCATGGATCATCAGCTTTGCAACCCCGCCCTGCCGTCTGGCATCCGGCCAGGAAGCAACGCCGCCTATGCCGCCCATTTGCATGATTCTACCATTTATCCATATGTCAAAAGGGTGCAAGGTAAGGGCAGACAATAGCCGGTCTTGGTCGTCGACGATGCCCCATTCTTCTCCTGAAGGGAACGTCCCTCTCTCCCCTTCCATCTGTTCCGGAGTTAATTGAAACTGAAAAGCGAATTGAGAGAGCTGCATCCGCTTCTCATACCATTCTTCAGATAACCGTTGAATTCGTGCCACCTTTAATCATCTCCTAGCTATCTGATTTCGAGTTGCGTGCGAACATTATCTCAGCTTAACAGGCAGCCCTGTTCTTGCGGATTGATTAGCTGCCATCGTCACGCGATGTGTCTCCCAGGCATCCTCGTAGGTAGATAGAACCCGGCTAGTGTCGCCTGTTCTAACCGCATGAAGGAAGGCTTCATTCTCCCGCACGTACGGGTTATTCGAAGCCTTGTATTCGGACTTCTTCGCCGCTTCGATATTCACAAGAGCCTCGCTTGTCACTTGGAGCACACCCGCATTGGTATAGATCTGCAAGCCCGCAGAATCTCCCGCCGGAATCGCGCAAGTGTTACTAATGGTAGCAACCGCCCCGCTCGCCAGCTTCATCGTGACCGTGCCGACATCCGGCACCGTCACACCTTCTTCTACACCGGACATATGTCTGCTGCCATATGCCGCATACACCTCATTCACTTCGCCGAGCAAGTACCGCATTAAATCAACGATATGCGTCGTTTGCTCGACAAACTGCCCGCCAGAGGTCTCCATGTTGCGCCACCAGTATACACCTGGCATCGAGCCCATCCATTGCCCCAAAGCCATCAGCGGCGTGCGGCCCGCAAGAAGCTCCTTCGCTAAGCCGGTGCTGTCCATATAACGGAAGTGATAACCAACCGATGTAAGAAGTCCTTTATCTGCAATCGCCTGTCGAATCCGGGAAGGCGTCTCTTCATCTACGCCAATCGGCTTTTCGACGAGGAAAGGGATGTCCCGCTCCACAAGCGCCAATTCAATCTCGCCATGGGCAAATGGAGGCGTACAAATATATACCGCATCCAGTTTCCGGTCATCCAGCATCGCTTCAATAGAGTCATAACCGCGTGCATCGCCATATGGTCTTGCCGCCGTCTCCGCCTTTTCGAGACTTGTCCCGCAAAAAGCGCTGACACTAATGCCTTCCATCGCAGCAAGCTTCTCCGCATGCATACGTCCAAACCAGCCAGTGCCCGCAATCCCAATTCGAAGAGTCACGCTACATTCCCCACCTTATTTTCATAGTTTCGTTCCCACACCTAATGTTTACCTGCGCACCAATGGATGTCAAGGCAATCTTTACCTGCTGGAATCTCCGCTTTCATGAACAAAAAAGGTTACCCTGTGCAGGGCAACCTGGTCATGATGCGGCCGTTCAAACTCAATCAACGTTTACTCTGGCTCTTTCAGTAAACCCGTCGTGACCGCTGCATACAGCAGACGGTTGATCTGCTCGCGTTTCGATTCGCTCGGGTGCTGCAAGTAATAGCTGCATAAGCCGTTAAGCATCGTTAGAACGCCAGACGCGGCCATTGGTCCGTCTTCCTTTGCAATTCCCGCTTCGACAAGGATATCAGCAATAAACTGAATATATGCATCTCGTTCTTTCCGTACGGCCAGCAGCACGTCTTCCTCGATACCGTTCGTGATCTCATTGAAGAAAATATGCGCCAGCTCGCTGTACTCCAAGAAAAGATCGACATTTAACCGAATAACCGTCTCGATCTGTTCTTGAAGCGAACGATCCCGATTGATTTCCGTCTTGATCGTATCGGTAATCATCTGCAACCCTTCTGTTATCAGCGCCTTGAACATCTGCGCCTTGCTCGGGAAATGATAATACAACGTTCCCTTGGCAACGCCTGCCTCCAGCGCAATCTCATCCATGCTAGACCGGTGATAGCCGCTGCGCGAGAACATTCGGGCGGCCGCGTCCAATATCTTATCTCTGCTCATAGGCACTAGCCTCCATTCATACTCTAATCCTCATATGTTTAATGCCAAACATCATATCGCTTTCCAGTCTTTCGAGCGATTCGTCGTCGGTACGCTCTAGCCTTTCGATTCGATCAACGATGACGTTTAGCGCCACTCTCGCTTCAAGCCGCGCCAACATCGCCCCTAGGCAGAAATGAATGCCTTGCCCGAAAGCCAAATGCGGGTTCGGGCTTCGCCTGATGTCGAACTTTTCAGGACCAGCGAACACGTTCTCGTCATGGTTGGCCGCTCCAATGAAAGTGTATACCCTTTGCCCCTCTTTCATCAAATGCCCGTTCCAATCCATATCGGCTTTCACCCTGCGTTCCATCAATTGCACTGGCGAGCAGAAGCGGAGCGTTTCCTCGACCGTGCCGGGAATCAGCGCGCGATCCCGGCGAAGCTCGTCGTACGTTTCCGGGCTGCTCTCGAGGCACATGATCATCGAAGAAATAAGATTGGTCGTCGTTTCGTTTCCGGCGACGAGCAGCAGGATGCACATTCCGATCACTTCAAGCTCGCTAAGCCCGTTATCATCCGCCATGCAGGACTGAACGAGCGCCGTGATTAGATCATCCTGAGGCTGCTCGCTCCGCTCTTTAATTTGGATGCGGAAGTAATCCGTCATTTCCTTCTGGCATTGCAAATAACGCGAATAGTCCTTTCCAACGAGATCATCGGACCATCTCTTGAACAGCTCCCGGTCTTCCGGAGGAATGCCCAGCATCTCCGCAATCACGATAACGGGCAGCGGACTTGCAAAGTCGCTGACGACTTCAAAGCTCCCAGCGGCAGCAGCCCGGTCAAGCAGCTCCTCCGCGATCTTCCGGATTCGAGGCTCCATGGCCTCAATGACCTTCGCGGAAAATGCTTTCGCGATGAGGGATCTCATCTGCTTATGCTTGGGCGGATCCCGCCGCAAAATGCTGCCCTCGATCGGTTCGTCTTCGGATGGCTTCTCTTGCATCTGAGAGGAAAAATGCTCGTAATCGGCAAGAATTCGTTTGACGCTATCATGCCTATAGACCGACCACGAACCGCTATCCGAATTGTACACCGCCGCTCCTTCAGCGCGCTGCTGTTTGTACCGCTCTAGAGGAAGCAAATCATATTGGCTCGCCCACTTCATCATAAACAACCTCCCATTTTTGTACTGACTGGTCAGTTTAATTATGAGTCAGGATAAATCCGATGTCAATGGTGTTCATGTGTTTCAAATCAGACGAAATAAAAAAGCTCTCCACTGATTGATCTTAAACTGATTCAAGTGCTCCTTCTTGGCCAACTTTAAAAATCTCAGATAAAACTCAAGAAAATGTTAAATTGGCTAAACGCTCTTCCAAAATCACGCGAAGTTCATCAGGGATCCGCTCAAACCGGGCCCCTTTCCCCAAAAACAAAAGCCAATCCGCATAATACGCCAGCGCCACAACATCGGTTACATCCAACTGAACATTGAAAATCCCGCTCGACTGAAACATCCCAGTAAAGGACAAAATGATCCCTGGCGGGTGCATGCGCTTAAATCGCTGAATTCCAATCGCATCAAGTTTCACTATAAGATTGGATTTACGTGCACGAAGCAGTTTCTTGCTTAAAATCTCTTGTTCAGACCACTTCATCTCTTTCTCAGAAATTGCCGAATACCGCAGCATCTCAACAGGTAAATAACGAAACTCATCCGTATCTAAATCATAAACCTCGACTAGCCACTGAGCGTTCGAGTTAAATATATGTAGCAAATAAACGTCCAGCAGCTGCGGCCAGCCAAGACTTAGCTCATAAGTCACGCGCAAATGTTTATCCCGCACAGCAAGCGAAATCAGCTGATTTAGCTCCGCAGGCGCCGCATCATCGAGCTCCAAAAGATTCGGATTGGCGGGGTTTGTATTTTCGAAAAGCAAGATATTATTCAGCTCGATCAGCTCGTCTTGTTGGGTTTGCGACGCGATGCCGATGAGTTTCTCAGTGATTGAGCGGCGATTCTGCAGATAAGGCAGCTGCGAATTTTTTGAGGCGATAAAGCTGATAAAAATCGCCTTAAGCTCGTCTGGCGTGAAGCGCGCGGTGGGCAAATATTGATTTTGCAGGACATAGTAACCGCCCCCGCGTCCAAGCTCGGTCGTCAGCGGAAAACCCATCGCTTGAATCTCGTTAATATCACGGATTGCCGTCGCGCGAGAAATCTTGAACTCCCGCTGAATCTCGGCAATCGTAAAATGCGAGCGGTTGTTGATGTAACGCATGATCAGGTTCACTCGTTCTGTTTTTTTCATAATTTTATTGTATCAAAAATGTAGCAAAATAAAGGTATCATTTTTTGATACATTCGGCAAATAGAATCAGTCTTGTAAAGAATACATCCCTCAAAGGAGAGAATAAAATGTCTAACTACTCCATCAAAACGATCTCAGAAAACTACAAAATGACTGCTTTCGGTGTTTCATTTGAAGACTTCAACGACTGGGCAGGTAATGCAGCAAGAACAGCAGCGAAACTAGCTGAAATCACTGAAAACGGCAAGCTTGCTGAACTTCTCGCACTCGCTGACGGGCAAGAATATCAAATCAACTACAACATCGACCGCAAGCCTTGGCGAGGCTTCGGCGTGATGGGTGAGTTCGACGTGGAAGGCGCGGTCGTCCTCGATTTCCTCGCTGGCGACTACCTCGTCGTGCCTGGCACAGGCACTGACAAAGACCGCCTTGCAGACGAAATCACAGGCAAAGTTTTCGGCGGCATGCTGCAAGAAATCACAGAATACAAATATGTTGGTCCTGGTAACGCAACATTCGTCAAAGCAGATGAAAACGGTGAATACTACGGCGAAATGTGGCTTCGTGTAAAAAAAGCCGAAGGCTAATCTCTGGAAAAAGGAGCACTCACATGGCACACTACACAGTTGAACAAAAAAAATCATTCACATTGACCGCTTATGGCTTTTCAATCCAGTCGAACTTTCAAGACATGCCAGCTTTACAAAAGGAAAAAGCCGAGTTTTGGGGCAGACTCAAGGCCGACGGGCGTTTTAATAAACTTAAGAACGCCGCGAAGGACGATCGCGAATGGTCAGTCAACGAGGTTTATCAAGGCAAACCGTGGAATTATTTCGCTGTAGAAGCTGGAAAATCAGTGGCTGACGCAACGCGAATCATCGAGTTTCCGGAGAGCGAGTACATCGTGGTCGCAGGAAATGGCGACAAGGATGCTTTGTTTGATCAGCTGACTTATCGTGCTTTTGGCGAAGTCTTGGCCCAAATCACTGATTATGCTTACATCGGCGGTCCGAATGCGACTTATCGCAATGATAACGGCGACGGTACTTTCTACGGCGAATTTTGGGTGCCTGTGGTTAAAAAATAAAGATTCACTACGCTTTACTATCCTGTCAAAATAACAAAAGGAACCAATACGAATGCGTTGGTTCCCTTTTTTATTACAGATTTTCCAGAACTGACTTCAGTATGGGACAGATCATACTAATTTTAATAAGTTGCAGTATTGAATAGCATTTTAGGATGTAACATTCTAGCTAATACATTAGAAGCCAGCAGCAGCTTTCACAACTCTCTCCATACCGTCTGCAATGATTTCTGCTGCGCGATCACGGAATTGATTGTGTCCTTCGATAATAACCTCTTCTGGATTTTTAATTCCCCATATAGCGATAATGTTTTTCACTAATTTTACAGCCATTTCAGCAGAAGCCATATAGTCTAGCGAATAATCTCCGCCACGAGCATTTAGAATCATTACTTTTTTGTCACCGGCATAACCAACTGGACCTTCGGCAGTGTAATTAAACATCTTCCCCGCTTGCGACAAATAGGAAAGATACGTGATTAACGGCGCAGGAACTGTTTTATTCCATAACGGAAAGGCAAATACAACTTTATCCATTTCCATGAATTGATCTAAATACTTATCGACTAAATTGGCTGCCTTCTCTTCATCGGAAGAAAGCTCCAGACCTTGGTTGCGTTTAAACGCGCCGGTGATTGCATGATTACCGTAATAAGGCAACTCTTCATGATATAAATCTAACACTGTAACTTCTTCAGTACGATTCGCTTCGATGTAAGTCTTTACAAATTCTTCGTACATTTTTGCACTTATAGATTGGTCTGATGGACGATCGTTTGCATTGATAAATAATGTTTTTGACATGAGTGATATCCCCTGTTGTTTAATATTTATTATTGCTGAATGTTGCTTACAATTAGTTGAATAACGTCTTTAAGAGGCTTTGTTTCTCTGCCAAGTAATTTCGGAAGATCTTCGCTCTCCACATCCATTCCACCGTCACGTAGCCCGCCTTGGATCGCAACAAGAAATGGAATCATCGCTTCCGGCATGCCAACGTTACTCATTACACTAGCATAAGTTTCATCATTCACTTGCTGAACATCGACCTGTCTTCCGGTAACGTCTGCGATGATTGCCACAAATTCCTCTTGCGTAGAGGGTTTACCCGCTAATTCATACACCGTATTGTCGTGTCCTTCTCCTGCAAGCACAATCGCAGCAGCTTCTGCGAAATCTCCCCGACTTGCATAGCCTATCTTGCCAGGTCCGATTGCCGTTACCCAAGGCGCACCATTCAATACCGCTTGAATAGAACCAATCTCATTCTCTATATACCAGTTATTGCGCAGCATTGAATATGGAATTCCGGTTTCCCGGATGGCTTCCTCCGTGATCCGATGATCATTTGCAAGAATAAACTTGCTTTCAGCTGCATTCGAAGCGCTTGTATAGGCGATAAATCCTACATTTGCTTGTTGTGCCGCCTTAACTGCAGCGAGTTGCTGTTGCAATCGATTTTCCAGATCTCCCGTTGAAATAATGAGAAGTCGATCAATACCGGCGAAAGCAGTGACCAGCGATTCCGGTTGATTGAAATCCCCAAATCTAACGTCTACGCCGCGATCGCTTAAAGCTTTTGCTTTTTGTGGATCACGAACGCTAACAGCCACGTTGTCAGCTGGAGTAGATTTCAATAATGCTTCTACTACCAAAGAACCGAGTTGCCCTGTTGCACCTGTCACCATGATTTTCATCTTTATACCCCCGATTGTTTGAGTGCTTTGCGAACGGCAGGTGCGACTTCCGTCGCTAATAGCTCGATTGCCTTTGCTACTTTCGAAAGTGACTGTCCACCCATATCAAATTGACCCATAAATCGGCTATGCCCGAACAATTCATGCTGGAACAATATTTTTTCCACAAGCTGCTGCGGACTGCCCACTGCAAGCACATTGTCCGGAGCAGTCATTGGATCTAATTCTGAACGCGATACCCAGAACCGTTGCCCACGTTCTTTTAAGAAATAGCCAAAATAATTGTTGTAATGCGGATGGAACTCATCGAGCGCTTGTTTAGATGTTTCGGCAATGTAAGAGTGACCCGTGACGGAGACCCTTAGCCGGGAGGGGTCATGACCAGCTGCTTTACCTGCGGCTCGGTAGATATCTACGAGAGGTTTAACTCTTCTAGGATCACCACCTAAAATGCCAAGTGCCATATTAATACCCAATCGCCCCGCTCTTGCTGCGCTCTCCGGCGTTCCTCCAACTCCAATCCAGAGTGGGATTGAGGATTGAATGGGGCGAGGCGCGATTGCTGCGTCATGCAAAGCGGTACGAAATTGACCGTTCCATGTTACTCGTTCTTGCTTGTTTAACTTCAGTAATAAATCTAATTTGTTCTCAAACAACTCATCGTATTTTCTTAAATCTGCCCCGAAAAGCTCGAATGATTCCAAGAAAGCTCCGCGACCGGCAATTAGCTCAGCACGTCCGCCCGAAATCAGATCCAACGTCGCAAAATCCTCATACACCCGAACCGGATCGGCCGTACTAATGACCGATAACGTGCTCGTAAGTCGAATTTGCTTCGTGGCTTGTGCGATCGCAGAAAGGATCATAGCGTAAGAAGAAGTGACAAAATCCAAGCGATGATGTTCTCCAATGCCGAAGAGGTCTAGCCCTGCTTCATCTGCCAATTTAGCCGCAGCAATGATATCATCAACACGGCTTTTGGCATTCTGTGTCTGCCCCGCTGGTCCAGGAATTAATTCCCCTAAGGAGTAAATGCCAAATTCAAACTCGGTCTGACTCATTATTTAAACCCAGGAAAATCAGCAAGATCCGATGCGTTGATGGTAAACAACACAATGCTAATTATCGCAAGCAATAGAATCATGAACGTTTGTTTGAATGGATCCTTTACCCGAAGATGCGTAATCACGCCGCCGATACCTGTAATTCCCAAAATAAGCGCACCTACAGCCACCCAACTTGGATCCCAATAGCCAACGATTAATGCTGCTGCACCCGCGAGCTCCACAAGCCCAGTTACAATACGGAACCATTGCGGCAGTCCCCAATGTTTAAAACCTTCAACATGCATTTTAGATCCTGAAATTTTGCCAAACCCCGCCATTAAAAACATAAGGGCCAATAAGCTTTCTAGTACGATTGATAATACATTCATTTTAATTATCTCCTTTTGAATACATTATATATGCAACTGAATTAGGCACAATTTTATTATAAAAACCTATATTCAGCTTCATTTCTTACTTATTAAAGACGATTGGCATCTTTCTGATATGCGTATTATCGATCGCAGTACGATACATAAATTCACCAACGTTCTCACGGGATACCGCCATTTTGGCAGGCTTATCTCCATATGAGTAGCCGATTTCATTTTTCACATGTTTAACATTTGGATTTATAATTCGGACAACCGTCCATTCCAAAGATGATTTGCGTATCAACTGCTCAACTTCCTTCATCTCTCGATAACCGTTGGGAAAGAGAATTTTCGCCATGAAGCCTGGAACAACCGTGCTAATGTTACTTTTATCTTCTTTCGATCGAGCTGTAGGCGTAGCCAATGTAATCAATCTTTTTTTGTGTAGCTTCTCCATTGCTTTGATAATAACCGCATGGCCATTCGCGATAGGTGTTCCTTTTCGTTTTCGTGACATATCCAAAGCTGGACCAAGTGTACTGATGACAACATCAGCATTCTCAACTGCCTTCTCTACTAAAATCGGGGTTCGTCAATTCTCCGACGATAACAGTTAGATTGTCGTGCAATTGATCTATGCTACCGGCTCTACGGACATATGCGGTTACTCGATTCCCATTCTGTAGAGCATGTTTCAGTACAATTCGACCGATTGCTCCGCTTGCTCCAAAGATTGTGAAATTCATGATGCTTCCCCTTTTTACAATAATTTGTGCTTATGAAAAGCACATTAAAGTGAAAATAAAAAGTGCAGTCAATCTAAACTGCAACTTTACTAAGCACATTATAAAACAAATTAAGGATGTTTGACTAGACCCTTATCAAAAAAAATTACGTTGTGAAGAACTCAATACGGCTCATTACTTCAGTTATTGTATACTGCCGTAGGAAATCAATCGTTTTCTGTTCGGCTTCAGAAAGGATCTTCTCTAATTCCAGATCCAACCGCTCTCCTGTCTCACCGCAATCCACGTCCTCCTCATGTTCCGTCGAGCATGTATTTACGGCAGCGTAAATTTCTCCTAAAGTAATTTGTTCCGCAGTTCTCCGTAAGAAGTAGCCTCCCTCGCGTCCGCCTTTTGATTCCACGATTCCTGCCACAGACAAGGCTTGCATCACTCGGCGCATGAAAGTTGCGTGAGAATCAACCTGATTGGCGATCATTGCGCTTGACAGCATACCGCCGCTTTTTGCCAGCCAAACGATCGCATGAACGGCGATTTTAAAACGAGGAGGACCGATATTCACACCACGATTCGCTGTGCTCATTTATTATCCCTCCTATCCCATGCTGATAAAATGGCTTCACCAGCCTTATTGCAACTTCATTGAGCACATTATATTATAACGCAAATTTTCTAGCAAGGATAATTAATTGTCATCGGATCGAAACATGCTTGGACTAATGATATCTCCCCGATCCCTTAACCAGCCTGAGATTAGCAAGTACCAGATGGTTGTTGGGACATGTCCCGAAAAATGAATAAAGCCCTTGGTCGTTAGTTTAACTCTCTTCAATAGTCCCCGACACTTGCCTACTCTTAAGGAGAGGTGGCGATATGTTTAATATCAATGCAAGTGTTGGCAAGAAAATTAGGCTGTATAGGAAAGCGATGAACTTAACACAAGATGAGCTAGGGGAAATTCTACATATTGATCAGTCGTACTTGGGAAGAATTGAAAGAGGCGAGATTAACGTTACACTTGAAACTCTTTGGAAGATCTCGGACGCGCTGCAAATTAATCCTTCCCAGTTACTTGAAACCAGCAGTCGTTCTTCTGATAAAGTAAGGGCCGATACTCTGGCACACCGTCAGCACACCGCTATCCGGTAAACCGGAAACCTGCAGCGTGAGGTCATACTGATCGGACCAGAACCAAGGGAGAGCCTTGTAAGTATCGGTAGCGCCGAGCATATTAAACGCTACGTGAGTGCCCTGATCCTGCGCGTTTCTCCAAGCCTCAAGCCGAATTCTTCTGCCTTCGTACAGTGTATGCGGGAATGAGCAGCAATCGCCGGCAGCAAATATGTCGGGATCACTCGTGACCAGCATCTCATCTACATAAATGCCATTTTCAATCTTCAAGCCGCAGCTTTCGGCTAAGGATGTTTCCGGTATAGCGCCAATCCCAACGACGATATCATCTGCGGGGATGGTCGTGCCATCTGCTAGAAGCACATAATATCCATCGTGATTCCACACGATACCCCCAATGCCGACTCCAAGTTTAAACTCCACACCAGCCTCACGATGCCGCGCAGCAACGATATTCGCGATCTCTTCGGGGACACCTCGCATGAGAATGCGCGGACCGACTTCGATAACCGTAACGGAGCATCCGATTTCCCGAGCGCTTGCCGCTACTTCTAGTCCAATGAATCCCGCCCCAATTACGGCGATTCGTCTACCAGGCTTTATTCGCGAGCGCAGCTCGCATCGGGCGCGATTTGATCATTTAGAGCCCAGCCGGATAAGGTGGTTTGTCCTCAAAGATCCGTCCAGTGAGAGTGACTGGCTTCGTATGGAGCGCAATGACTTGGCTTTCGTCTCCAGTCGCTTAAAGGAGCTTCCGCGTATTTTTCGCGCTGGCCAGCGGGTCTCGGAGCAGTTCACTCGTCTAAAATCGACCGTAGAGAACGATATGCCCAATAAAGAACTATTCGCCCGTCATCAGATTCTGGACATCTTGCTCGGGATGCTGCAGCAGCCTACGGCCAAGCCGGTTGATCCTGATCTCAAAGAATCTATTGCGACTGTTATCGAGGAGTTCTCACGGAATCCCGAAGCGAGGTATTCGATCGAAGCAATGGCCCACTCCGTAGGAGTGAGTGTGTCGCATTTCTATAAATTGTTCTATGAGCTATACGGACAGGCTCCGGTCGCTTACATGGAACGCATCCGAATGGACCATGCTTGCAATTTATTGAAGACGGACAGATTAATTACGGATATCGCCATGGAACTCGGCTTCAAGACAAGCCAGCATTTCACGACTGTCTTCAAGAAACTAACAGGCAGCTCGCCAAGTGAATGGCGGAGACATGTCCGAGATAGAAAGTAGATTTTATAAAACACAAAGAAAATGAAGACCAGATTGGACCTCCATTTTCTAATCGTTAAACTATTCGCCATAATCGAAATAGAGTATTCTTCCTTATTCAGCCATAAGACTTGCAGCAAATTCTTTTATATCAATGACACACTGCTCCTCCCGCGCCTTCTCTGCAGCAAATGCCATCAAATGGCTTTGAACCGAGTGCGACGCGGCTGTAAGACCATCATTGATGCCGCCTTGCCTAACCAGCTTTACGAAGTCTTTGATAAGTCCCATGTCTCCCCCGCCATGGCCAGCATGCCCTCCAGCAGTCTCGAATGAGATTCGCTCAACCTTTCCGCTGCCGAAATGAAGTATCTCGATCTCATTCTTCTCCATTGCGCCTCGAATTTCGCCTTTCGTCCCCATCAATTTGATCGTCCGGCTTATATCTCTCGTGAACGCGTTCATCGAGAATCCCGCGGTGACGCCATTTTCAAATTCCAGATTGACAACTTGATGATCTACAACATCGTTATCGCAGTGGTAGACGCATCGTCCGTAAGGCCCCTCTTGGAGCGCCTTAAGCCGAGCTTCATAGCTGCTATCATTGCTTATTGCCGCTGTCGGCCACCCCGTATCCTCCGTCAAATATTGCTTTGGCGCATAATACAAGCACTCATCTGCAACTGGACAGCCATCCAAGCAGCGATGCGGCGCGCCTTCGGGCGCTTGGTCTGAGATGAAATGCGATAACGATCCAAACGAAGCTACATGAGTGCATGATGCACCTGCGAGCCAATAGAGAATATCCAAGTCGTGAGAAGATTTGGACAGAATCATCGGACTGGATTCACTTTTTCTACTCCAATTACCTCTAACGAAACTATGCGCATGATGCCAATAGCCGACATTTTCATTAAGTTGGATTGACATTAGATCGCCAATTACCTTGCTTGTGAGCAGGCTCTTAATCGTAGAAAAGAAATTCGTATAGCGGAGCACATGACATATGGAGAAAATACGGTTATATGACTTCGCCATCTCTCCCATCTCTACGCATTCCTTGGCATCCGGTGACATCGGCTTCTCCAGGAGTACATGATAGCCTGCCTTTAATGCCTTTCCAACCGGCTCGAAATGGAGTTTATCCTGCGTACAAATGAGAACTACATCTGCAAGCCGAGTCTCTGCGAACAGCGCGTCCCAGTCAACAAAACACATTTCATCCGGCAAATTATGCAGCGCCTTAAAATACTCTCGGCGCTCGTGGTTTGGCTCTGCTACAGCAACGACTTCAAGCTCGTGAGGATGCTGCAGCGCATAATTCAAATAGTTGACTCCCCTCAATCCCGCTCCAATTAAAGCTACTGTAACTTTCCTCATAATTTAGCTCCCCTTATTTGACTCTTTCTCGAACTTACTCTTTCACGCTTCCTACCGTCATCCCTTTAATAAAATACTTCTGAACAAACGGGTAGACGATCATAATGGGTAGAGCACCCATGAAGATTTGTGCGGTTCGAAGCGTCTTCTCACTCAAATTCTCCAACGCTTCCAGCTGCTCGACTGAAATCGAAGTCATCTGAGTGTTCAAGGACATAATGAGCGTCGATAGATACGTTTGTAACGGATAATTATCCGGAGAATTCATGTATAGAATGCCATCAAACCAAGAGTTCCAATGTCCAACGACGGTAAATAACCCGATTGTCGCAATAGAAGGGAGTGAGACCGGCAAATAGATTTGCCATAACGTCTTCCAGTGACCTGCGCCATCGATGGTCGCTGCTTCTTCCATTTCTTTGGGAATCGATCTGAAGAAATTCAGCATTAAGATCATATTCCATACGTTGAGCGCGCCTGGCAGGATGAGCGCCCAAATGGAATCCAGTAGCCCCGTGTCCTTAACTATGATATACGTCGGAATAAGGCCGCCCCCGAAGAACATCGTTACCGCAAAAAACCAAACATAAGGGGTCCTCCATTTGAAGAGGTCATTGGATTTGGATAGCGGATACGCAGTAAGAAATACAAGAATCATATTCACGGCCGTACCGAGCACCACCCGTTCGATGGATACCCACAGTGATCGGAAGAATTCTACCTTCTCTCCTAAATACTCATAGGCATCTAATGAGAATCCTACAGGCCAGAGCTTAACTTCACCTGCCGAAGCCGCAACATTCGTGCTCAGCGACACGGAGAGTAAGTGCAAGAAAGGAATAATACCAAGTAGTGTAATACATGACAGAAACAGAACATTGGCTAGGCTAAATAGCCTTCTGCTTAACGATTGTTTATAGACCACAGCACATCCTCCAGTGTCTAAAATATTCTGTAATTGTTATACTTGTAAGCAGCATAGTAGGAGATTGAAACGAGACCGAGCGAAATGACCGATTTAAACACTCCGACGGCTGCCGCAGGTCCAAATTGCTGACTGAACATCCCCAGCCTGTAGACGAACGTGTCGATAATATCCGATCCTTGATAGACGGTCGGGTTATACATCAGAAAGATTTGTTCAAAGCCGGCATTCAATATATTCCCCAAGCTCAAGACACCAAGCAGAATTAATATAGGAGCGATGCCGGGCAGCGTAATATGAAGCATTTGCTTCCACTTGCCTCCCCCATCCACTTCGGCAGCTTCATAGAGGCTCATATTAATGCCTGTTATGGCAGCCAACAGAATGATCATGTTATAGCCCATTCCCTTCCAAACGTCTGAGCCAATGATGATTCCTCTGAACCAATCGTTATTTAACATAAACATAATGGGTTCAAGCCCCAGCTGCGATAACAAGGCGTTAACCGGACCATGCAACGAAAACAGCTCAATAATTACACCACCAAGGACCGTCCAAGACAGAAAGAAAGGAAGGAAAATACTTGATTGAATGATGCGTACAAACCATCTCTTTGTAAGCTCATTCAACAATAGCGCTAGAATAAGTGGGACAAGCAGAAAGAGAATGATTTTAAAAATCGAAATAATGACGGTATTCCACAGCACTTGTTTAAAATCAGGCATATGGAAGACGTAATCGAAATTATCTAATCCGACCCAATCCGACTTCCAGAAGCCGGACAGAGGCTCAAACTGTTGAAAGGCCATTACGATGCCCGCCATTGGTCCGTAGGCGTAGATAATCGTGAAAATCACGCCAGGCAGCAGCATAAGATGCAGCGGAGACTCTTTGCGAAATGATCTCAAGTCAGGCAACCTCCTTTATTAAAAAAGCGAGAGGAGTGTGCTTCTCCCCTCGCCTTGATCATTATTTTACCGATTGATACCAATCATTGACTTCCTTCGTTATTTGCTCGCCGCCAAGCGATTTCCAGCTGGCAACGAACTTATCGAAATCATCGATCGACCCACCCATAACGATCTTTGTGAATGACTCGGCCATCAACTTATCCAATTGCCCGCCCTTCTCCACTTGTGTTTCAGTTGGTACACCGTAGAACTCATTGCTAACGTACTGTTGCTGCTCCTTCAGTTCACGAGTAAGACCCCAGCCTCCGTCCTTCGCAGCGCGGCTGAAGTATTGACCCCAGTTAACGCCGCTTGAAGCATTCGAAGTGTTCTTACTTAAGAAGTCATTCGACGCTTTGAACACATCGGCAACTACTTTGTAGTTGTCATCATCCAGCGTAATTTCCGTCTGCTTCGCATCCAATGCTTTATTCACTTCGGTATAGATCGTATCAATCTGACTTGGATTGTAAATTCTCGGAACGAACCAGTTATATACATAACCATTAGCAGCTTGGTTCTTGTCGATATACTGCTTCTTGCCCATCTCGAAGTAGAAATTGATCATCTTAATCGCAGCTTCCGGATTTTTCGCCGCTTTATTGACCACCGTAATTCTCGTACCGCGCAGTTTTGGAACAAGTGATTTGCCCGGGCCGGTGAGCGACGGAATCTGCAGCGGAATCCAATTCGCCTTCGGATCTTTGTCCACATTCAGGTTAAGCGGCCAGTTCGGGTACCACCATTCGCCATAAGAGATCCCGACTTTGCTAGCGACGATGTCTTCGGACACCTTGTTCTCGTCTTTGAGCGCAAACTCTTTATCAATAATGCCTTTCTTATACCATTCTTGCATTCTGCTTAAAACAGTCTTGACCTCTGGCTGAATCAAGCCAGGCACCAATGTGCCATCAGAGCCTTTGACCCAAGCCGATTGTCCGTCGCCGACAGAAGGATAAGCGCCGAACCCATTAAACAAGCCTCTCGTATCAAAGCCCCAGTAGAACAGGTTCTTCTGTAATGCCAAACCGTAAGTATCGTTAGCGCCATTCTTGTCTGGATCGTTCTTCACGAAAGCTTCCGCAACCTTCTCTAGATCATCCATCGTTTTTGGAGGCTGAAGATTCAGGTTATCAAGCCAGTCCTTCCGAATCCACATCAGTTGCGTGGACAAAAAAGGATCCTCAAACGAAGGTATGCCATACTGCTTGCCGTCTGAGCTGAATGCTTTCATCGCGAATCCGCCATCAGACTCCATATATTTTTTGAGAGTAGGAGATGCGTATTGATTGTAAGCTTCCGTTAAATCTGCCAATACGCCTTGCTTGCGAAGCTTCTCGAATGTTCGTTGATCAACATCCATAATATCGGGCAAATCTCCCGAAGCCATTGCGAGGGCAAACTTCTGCTCAGCTTGATTTCCAGGAACCATATACTTGTATTTCACTTCAATATTCATCATGTCTTTCAGATCTTTGAGGTAGGCGTTCTTATCCGGTGTAAGTCCTTTCGGTGTTCGCGGATCTTCCGGCGGATTGTAACCAATTACCTCCGTTACTGTTACCGGCTCGGCATACTTGCCCAGCGGATCCGGCGTTGCGGCAGTGGTACTGGAATTATTGGACGCCGCGCTGTTGGATGCATTCGTGTCCGAAGCTGCCTGCTCAGAGTTGGAAGCTGCAGTGTCCGCGTTCTTGGCGGCATTGGAGTTCGCACTATCTTCCCCATTATTGCCACACGCGGTCAACACCGAGATTACCAAGCCTGCCGTTACAAGAAGCTTCATTCGCTGCGAATTGTTCATTTAACTTGTAACCCCCTCTAGGTATTTGTGCTATCTTGACTACGTCTTTAATTGTATAGGGAGTATGGAAGCGCAACAATTTTGAATCCTTTACATTGGCTTCTACTTTATTTACGTAATGCATTACGGTAATCTTGCGGGGATGAACCCGTCATTCTCTTAAAGAACGTCGTGAAATAAGAATGGGAGTCAAAGCCAAGCTTCACCGCGATTTCATTCAGCTTCAGTTGCGGATCGGACATCATCACAATTGCAGCGCTCAGCTTGGAAGATTGGATATAGTCCAGTAGATTGCGCCCCGTCACTTGTTTGTAGTAACGGGATAAGTAGGAAGGATTAAAGTGAACCTCATCGGCAATTGCGGTTAGCGAGAGGTTACCCGATAGATGCTTTTGAATATAGAGATGGATTTGATCAATGACCATCTCCCGGGAAGATATCATTTCAGCAGGCTTGTCCATATCGAGAATAATCATAGCCTTCCCCAGCGAGAAGCTTCTTCGAATGAGCACACTAGCCTGCTCGACTTGTTCATGTATAAACGCCCAATTACGCAGATTACTCGAAGTGGCAAACAAAACCGAAATTCCGGTACGCTCCTCACACTCGTTCTGTACTGACTCTAAGACTCCTTTTACATATGTCGCAAAGCTGCGCATGTCCACTTCATCCGTCAGAAGCTTTAACCGGGAAGCCAGCTCATTATCCGGTTGAAGCAGCCAAACTAGCGCGCTTGCGTCATAAACCATTTGCTCTATATGGATTGAAGCTGGAAGTTGATGACATACAAGCTGCTGAACGACTTGCAGCATCTTCCACTTCTGAGAAGAGGCGAGCTCTTCTCTCGAATCAAGCTGACCGACTAACAGCATAGCTGGATGCTCTGGGGAAACCCCAAGCTCAATATCCGCATACTGAGGATTTGCTCGGAGCGACGCGATCGTTTCGCCTCTTAGCAAACCTTCCAGCAATTCTTTTTTAAGCAGAGATTCCGTGAATTGGAGCTGTAGCTGTGCTTTTTCTACCAACACTCTTGCTTTCTTCTCTGCGTCCAGCTTCTGTATCGCCGTCTTTACAGCCCTGAAGATAGGCTCCATGCCTTCAGTTTTGAGAATATAGTTCTCGACGTTCTTCTGAATGGCTTCATAAACGTACTCGAATTCGCTGTATCCGGTTAGAAAAATAATACGGCACGATGGCCAGTAATAAACCATTTCATCTACTAGCTGGAGCCCGCTCTTCTTGGGCATTCGGATATCGCTAACCATAATATCGAGCTTCGAGGTTTTGGCGATCTCGAGTGCCTCATTGGCAGAATAAGCCTTAACGATATCTAGTTCAAATTCTGAATTCCCTTGAAACAGCTGCACCAGTCCGTTTACGATGACAGGCTCGTCATCAACAATAAGCAGTCGATACATGCTATGCCCCCATTTGCTTATAATCGATTTTGATATCTACCTTCAAACCGCCGTAATGACTACGCGAGATAAATAGTCCGCTGTTTGGGCCATATTTCAATTGAAGCCTATTGCCTACGTTGATAATGCCGGTCTGCTCCGTTCGTTCAACGTTCAGACTCCCCAACTTCGCTCGTAATTGACCAAGCTTCTCATCTGATAGAAGTTTGCCATTATCTTCAACCGTAATACAGACGACTTCTTCTTCAAAGCTGCTCCGCATATAGAGAACTCCCTCCATCATCCCATCTTCAAACGCGTGCTCAAACACATTTTCCACGACCGGTTGAATGATTAATCGAGGGACATAAAGTGCGGCTGTAGATTCCGGCAACTCTTCGTATTCGAACTCGACCCGGTTCGAGAACCGGATGCACTGGATTTCACAATAATCAAGCGCATGCTGGAATTCCTTATAGAGAGGAACTTCGTCTGAGCCGCTTCTCGTAATGTATTGGTAATAGCTTCCAAGCTTCTGCGACAGCTCTCCAGCCCCATCTGAATCACCAGTCTTGCACATCATATAAATATTAAAAAAGCTGTTATACAGAAAATGGGGATTGATTTGCGATTGCAACTGTTTGAGCTCCGAATGCTGAAGGGCAATCTTCTGCTCATAATTCTCTTCAATGGAACGCTTTAAGCGCTGTGCCATACGGTTGAAGCTGTTGAATAAGTAATGAAACTCATCCTTACGTTTTGACTCGATGACGAGATTCAAGTTATCGGTCTCGATGATTTGAAAGGCTTTGGTCAGCCTAGTGAGCGGGCGATGAATCATGAAATGGATGGAGAACGAGTACAGCAGCAGTACGGCAACCGCAATAATTAATAAGGCGAAGAACCATGAATTGAACTGGCTAAGCGGGCGTACCAGCTCATTCTGATTCACGAACATGACGAGTGATAGATGCAGAGAACTTACGTCACTGCGCGTTATGAAATAGTTCGTTCCATTTACCTTACGTACAATCGACTTCCCAGGCTCTGGCCCACTCAGTTCTTGTGCTATTGTAAGCACCTCAGCTAATTCAGGGCGATCCGATAAAGTTGATAAGAGCACTCCGTTGCTCTGGCTGCCAATAAGAACTTCAGAGTTCTGATAGAGTGATGCAATTTGCTTCAGTGCCTCTAGCAGCTTGTCTCTGGAAAGTTCAATATAAGACCAAACGCCTGAATTGTTTGCGCTTTCAATAAAATAGAGCCGATCATGGTACATATAGAACGAAGGGACGGGTGTTTCTTTAATTAAGGTGGAGATCAAGTTGTACTCCTCATTCGGCGTGTTCAGGACATCATCCTTAACGGAGACCGTCTTTTCAATCTCTTTCACATACACGCCTGCATTCACGACATACTCGCTCGAATTGAGAAGCGACACCAGCCGGTCCTTGACCTGGTTGATAAGTTGGACCATTTCAAATTTATCCATAGTTGCGCCTTGAAAGCTAAGCTTCTGTAAGTCTTGATCATTTAAAAATTGCAATTGCTGGCTACGAATAAAATAGAGCTGGTCATCCAGCTGTTTCGAGTAAAACGACGCCCCGGCAACAGCAGAATCAGCAATCTCATTTTTGATGAAGAATAATCCCTTGTAATTGATCCACATGTTCATCACGATTAGAGGAACGAACAATATGATAAAGACCGTGACAATTTTTTGATAGACGTACCATTTGGTCCGACCTATCTTGCTCAAATTCATAGCTGATCATTCCTTCTTCATAGTTTCGCAAGCGCATACAATAGCTATGAAATGACTATACCTAATTTAACTTAACTTGAATATTAGTTTTAACGGGCAGTTGCTGCTTCCTTGTTCCTGGTACCACTCCCTACATATAGAAATACCCTGCATACGCAGGGTTAACATTTACTCTACCATCTTGTTATTGATACTCATTTTTCGCGATATTGGCTGTAGGATCGGAACATCTTTATAGGTCTTCAGTGTTTTCAGCAGCTCGTCGTCTTGATAAAACATGCCGTTGTAAGTCGATAGGAAAGCTTTCGTCTCTCCGTTATATAAATAAATGGAATGAATCAGCGGGTTATTGTTGATAACAGAGCTCGTTAACTTATTCAGCGTGAGGTTCACGTCAAAAATCGAATTATCCAGGTTCTTCACATGCAGCAGATAATCCGATTCAGCGCTGAAATAGATCGTCGAAATCAGTTGCTTCACCGTTTCGTTCATGTATTCGATATTGGCTTGTGTCTGATAGAGCATCTACTGATTCAATTCATAGTTATTCTTCTCAACATTGTTCTTAACGTTGACATATAGAGAGGCGGAGAAAACGGTTACAATCATGCATATAGCAACCGTAATCCATATGTAAATCCCCGTAAAGAACTTCTTGTTTCGGAATGGAACCTTTAGCATTGGAATACCACCTAATCTCCCGTTGATGTCTTCTTGGATGATTAACAATAAGGCTTATTATAAGGTCAAAATCTCTGAATAGACAAGAAGTTAAACATTCCACAAAAAAAGGTTCCCCTTAGCCGGGCAACCTCGCTTTGATGGTTACATAGATATGTATGAATAGCGGATTAATCCACATCACTTAAAGCTCATTCAAATCGACCATAAACCTCTTCCTTAATGCAATTAATGTTTCAGCTGAAGGCTTAGTTATATCTTTCTCAATTTCGCTCAGTCTTCCTTGTGAAATTCCTAATAATGAAGAGAATTCAACTTGAATCAACTCATTCAACTTGCGTATCTTTTTCACCCGGGTACCAATTGTCTCCGACATTAATTGGCTCCTTAATAAAAAGTCCCGATGACTAATAAAGCATCATCGGGACTCTTCTCGTTGTTTTATTTCCTCTTCAATAGTGGTTCCACTGTTTCTTTACTAGTTCCATACTTTATTTACTGGTTCCATAGTTTTTTTACTGGTTCCACACTTTTTTATCAACAGACATTTTTAACTCAATATAATTGTGTTTACTCAACTGTCACGCTCTTCGCCAAGTTACGCGGCTTATCAACATCATTACCACGAGCTAGCGACGCATAGTATGCAATCAGCTGCAATGGCACGACCGACAATGCTGGTGCAAGCAACGGCAGCGTCTTCGGAATCGCGAACAGCTCGTCAACGGACTTGCTGACCTCCGCTTCCAGGCCTTCGTTCACAACGCCAAGTACATGCGCGCCGCGAGCTTTGACTTCTTTAATGTTGCTAAGCGTCTTCTCATACAGATCCTCTTGCGTGATGAGCGAGATGACAGGAATGCCCTCCTCGATCAGCGCCAGCGTACCATGCTTTAGTTCGCCTGCTGCATACGCTTCGGAGTGGATATACGAAATTTCTTTCAGCTTCAGCGAGCCCTCTTGCACGACTGCAAAGTCAACGCCGCGGCCGATAAAGAACAGGTTCTGATGCTTCGCGAGCGATTCCGCGAGCGTCTTCAGCACTGGTGCTTCCTCAAGGATGCGCTCCACTTTCTCAGGAAGCTCGTGCATCGCTGCAACCACTTCTGCGATTGCATCCGCATCGCGTGTGCCGAGTGTATCGGCAAGGAACAAGCCGAACAGGTAGAAAGCAATCAGCTGCGACGTGTAAGCTTTCGTCGAAGCAACGGCAATTTCAGGACCTGCTTGCGTGATGATCACATCATCCGCTTCACGGGCTACCGAACTGCCAACCACGTTCGTAATCGCCATGACGCGTGCGCCGTTGCGCTTCGCTTCACGCAGTGCTGCGAGCGTATCCGCTGTCTCACCGGATTGGCTGACAACAATAACGAGCGTATCCGGCGTAATGATTGGCGAGCGGTAACGGTACTCGGAAGCAACGTCCGTCTCAACTGGAATGCGAGCCAAGCTCTCGATAACGGTTTTGCCTACCAAACCAGCGTGCATTGCCGTACCGCATGCAACGATTTGGATTTTGCGGATGCCGCGGATTTGCTCTGCAGTCATGCCAATTTCATTCAGTACAACGCTGCGGCCATCATCCGAAATACGGCCCATCATCGTGTCGCGGTATGCTTTAGGCTGCTCATAAATCTCTTTCAGCATGAAGTGGTCGAAGCCTGCTTTTTCAGCTGTAACAAGATCCCAATCGACACGGAATATTTCCTTGGAAATAAATTCGCCTTCGATCGTCATCAATTCGACAGCGTTCTTCGTCAGAATCGCCATATCGCCGTCATTCAGAATGTACACATCACGCGTATGCTCCAGAATTGCTGGAATGTCCGAGCCGATGAAGTTTTCGCCTTCACCTACACCGATAACGAGCGGACTTGCAAAACGAACTGCAACGAGGCGATCCGGTTCAAACTCCGTCAACACGCCAAGGGCATATGCACCGCGCATCCGCTTCACTGCACGCTGAACCGCTTTTACGATGTCGCCATCGTACTCTTCCGCGATCAGGTGGGAAATGACTTCCGTATCTGTTTCCGATACGAACTTCGCGCCTTTCGCGATCAGTTCATCTTTCAGATCCAAGTAATTCTCAATAATGCCGTTATGCACAACAGAGAACTTATGCGAGTTGTCCGTATGTGGGTGAGAGTTTACGTCAGACGGTTTACCATGTGTCGCCCAGCGCGTATGACCGATACCAACAGACCCTTCAAGCGGCTGTCCATCCAGCTTCTCCTCCAGGTTTGCAAGACGACCGATCGACTTCCGTACTTCCAATCCGTTCTTCGTAAATACAGCAATACCTGCGGAGTCATAACCGCGGTACTCCAGCTTCTTCAAGCCTTCGATCAAAATATCCTGCGAATCCCGTTTACCGATATATCCTACAATTCCACACATATGAATAGACCTCCGAATTTGGGTATATTACCCTCGCATCAGTCGGATGCCTCGATTACTATGCATGGCGGCGCAAGGCCGCCTAATCGCCGGCTCCGTCCTGCCAAGAGTTAAATTTGAATAATGAATGAGCTCATACAAGTAAAAAGACAATAACAAAGAAAGCGCACACCCTGTATGCAAATGGGAAAATAATTCTTTCATTCGAGAACAACACAATAAAAGCAGCACTTTACGTCTGCTTTGAACCATAACGCACATCACGGCCTCCGTTGCCGCGTGCGCATCCAATGTAGCTATAGAGCATTCTACCGACCTTTTGTCAGACCAGTCGCCCAGTCTATTTGAGTATCGGCTTACGGTCAAATGCAATACCGGGAGGTCCCCGCCGAACATTCCGAACACCTCCACCTCGTCAGCTTGCCGATTGATACAGCCGGTTATACGCCGTGCGTCCATTTCCATTATGGACAAACACAGCAGCTGTAATAATCCGTGCAAGCTCTGGCGCTTTAGTGAAACTTTAACATCGATCCTCGCTTTCCATTCCTGAATGTACTATCCTACTATATTCATTTTCATGCGATGGTGCAACAAATAATTTCCGCAATCGTTTTCAAAAACTCGAGAGGTTTGTCGCATATTCGCACCTTACAGCGAACAAGAAACAATCCTGAATGCCGCAATTGCTGCACATCCAGGATTGTCTGAGTGTTCTAATTGGCCGGAGCCATTTACCATAAACTGATACTATTCTGCACCAAGCTCAGCGCGAACCGTATCAACGATTCGGTTCACATACGCTTCGACCTGCTCTTTATCCGGTCCTTCCGCCATGACGCGGATCAAAGACTCCGTACCGGACGGGCGAACGAGCACGCGGCCGTTGTCGCCAAGCTCCTGCTCAACCTCTGCAATCGCAGCTGCAATCGCTTCATTGTCCTTATACGTGCTCTTGTCCGCTACACGCACGTTAATGAGCACCTGAGGGAATTTACGCATAAGCGTCTTCTGTTCGCTCAGCTTCTTCCCGGAAGCAACTAGCGTATTCGTCAGCTGCAGCGCTGTCAGGATGCCGTCGCCAGTGGTATTGTAGTCGAGGAAGATCACATGGCCGGACTGCTCGCCACCAAGATTAAAGCCCCCGCGGCGCATTTCTTCCATTACATAACGATCTCCAACCGCCGTTTGAGCCGTGCTCAGTCCAATCTTCTGTGCCGCTTTAAAGAAGCCAATGTTGCTCATTACTGTCGTTACGACCGTATCGTTCTTAAGCGTGCCAGCTCGCTTCATCGCGTCGCCGCAGATGCACAGAATGAAGTCACCGTCTACCTCTTCGCCCTTCTCATCAATCGCGATGAGACGGTCAGCGTCGCCGTCAAAGGACAAGCCGAAATCCGCGCCGTGCTTCAGCACTTCCTCGCGAAGATATTCCGGATGCGTGGAACCGACGCCATCATTGATGTTGAGGCCGTTCGGCTCAGCGCCAACCGTAATGATTTCTGCACCAAGCTCACGGAATACCGTTGGCGCAATTTCATGTGCCGAACCGTTCGCGCAATCAAGGACGATCTTCAGCCCTGCAAAGCTCTGATTAACCGTTGTTTTCAAGAAATCGATAAACTTGCGCTTCGCCGTTTCATCCACCGTTACTGTACCAATATCGCCGCCTTCTGGGCGAGGTAGCTCATCTACCTCAGCATCCATCAAGCGCTCGATTTCAAGCTCTGTATCGTCAGAAAGCTTAAAGCCATCGCCGCCAAAAAATTTAATGCCGTTATCTTCGACAGGGTTATGCGAAGCCGAGATCATAACCCCCGCATCTGCGCCAAGCTCACGCGTCAAATAAGCAACTGCCGGCGTCGATACAACGCCAATGCGGACAACGCTAGCTCCGATCGACAGCAAGCCCGCAATGAGCGAAGCTTCCAGCATCGGACCGGAAATACGCGTATCAAGACCAATAACAACCTTCGGACGCTCCGCCTGTCCAGCAAGTACATATCCGCCGCAGCGGCCAATTTTATATGCAAGTTCCGGAGTCAGTTCGCGATTCGCGACGCCCCGCACACCATCAGTACCGAAATATTTACCCATTATACATATTCCCCTTTTATCTATTCGTAGTAAGTTCAAGCGCAGCTTCCCGGCTACTCTTTCGCTTCATCTTTCTTATTCGAGCTGCCGGCCCCGCTTAGGCTATTCTGCCCGTTTCCACTGCCTGAAGCAGCGTCACCTCCGGCAGCCGGAGACTCCGTCGCCGTCCCGTTGCCCGTACCAACAGCGCTGTCTCCGCTTGCCTTCCCGCTTCCACCGTCAGCCGCATTGTCTGTGCCATCAGGCGCAGTCGAATTACCGCTACTACTGCTGCCATCACTCGGCTGTCCGTCAGTCGGCAACGCATCAGTTGGCGTCACGGAAGCTGTCGTGCCATCCGTAATATCCACCGTGATACTGAGTGGCGCATTCGGCGCCTGCTCTACGAAGCGCGGCAGATGTACCTCCAGCGGCACAACATGGCTGCCAGGGCCTAGCCCGCTCAAGTCGGCAATGAGCTGCACATCCTTGACGCCAAGCGCAGCCAACGTATCTGGCGCACCGCGTATAATCGCATCTACCGTGCCGGTCGTAGGCAGCGATATATTGGCTTTCAATCCGTCCGAGAGCCCGATGAGCGTAACTGGCAAGCTCGAGATAACTCGGGACTCCACGGGCACAATCGTATACTCGAATGTCACTTTTATCGGGTCAACCGAAGCAATATCGCCTGTCGGCACCACATCGAGCTCCATCGTACCCGATCGCTTCAGTTTCGACAAGTCAATTGTAATGCCGTCATAGTACTCGTACGTATTGAGCACATCCTGCGGTCCATACACTGTGATCTGATCCACACTCTGCTTGAAGGAAGCAATTGCGAGTCCCTCTGGCAGCTCCCCGGTGAATCCAACCTGCAACGGCAGCTTCTTAAACGGCTTCGTGATCGGTACCTCTACCTCTACCACGCTTGGACTTATAACCGCATCTGTTAGTTCATTGCCGTCCTGATCGTACGCAGCAAGCTTCATTTTCTTATCAGCGACGGTTTCCTCTTCGCCCTCTACCGAGATTGTGCCCCCAACGGAGGCGACAAGGTTCATTTGATCCTTCGGCAGTGTAACATGCACCCGATTCGGCTTCACGACCGGCTGCCCGGTCTTATACCCCTTGCCTGGCTTGCCCTCGGTATGTATCGTCACATCATACTCTTTCGTAAGCAGCCGTTCCAGAACGACCGTGACATTGCTTGGCCTTACTTCAATAAGCTCAAGCCCTCGAGGCAAATTCACTTTAAGCGGCAGCACCTTCCGGCCTTCAGTCGCCTGACTGAGATCCACCGTGACCTGATAATCATTGTTGCGTTCCGCGATGAGGAAGTCCGACCGCGATCCGCTTACTGTCAAATGCACCTCGCCCGGGTCCAGCAGGCGGAGCGCATAATTTTTATCATCCATGCCGATCGGCTTTACTTGAACCGCATCAATTTCACGCGATTCCGTCAAGTTCGCAACCGTATTCGGCGATTTCTCCGAGTCAAAATGAACAACAGCCCACATCAAGATCCCGATCATCAGCGAGATAATTTTGATCGCCGTCGGATGGCTCAGCCACTTATCCATGCTGATTGCCCCCCTTGCGCTTCCAGAAAGGCGTCTTATTGCGCTCACGTTCACGCGACTTCGCGTTCGGATTAAGCTCCTCGAATAGCTTCGAGATAAGCGACTCCTCTTTAATGTCGCGAACGATCATGCCGCCGACAGCGAGGGAGACTTGTCCCGTCTCCTCTGACACGATAACCGAGATGGCATCGCACACCTCTGTGACCCCAATTGCGGCGCGGTGCCTTGTCCCGAGCTCCTTACTGATGAACGGGTTTTCCGAGAGCGGCAAGTAGCAGCCCGCAGCCATAATCTGATTGCCTCGAATAATGACGGCACCATCATGAAGCGGTGTATTCGGGATAAAAATATTAATGAGCAGCTCTGAGCTAACAATCGACTCCATCTGAATACCGGACTCAATATAATCGGATAGCCCCGTACTCCGTTCAAACACGATTAATGCGCCGATTTTGCGCTTGGCCATATAATTAATCGACTTAATGATTTCATTAATTCGGTCGCTAGTATCCCGCTCTACCACGGAAGAACGGCTGAACAAGCTACCTCGTCCAAGCTGCTCCAGCGCCCTGCGAAGCTCCGGCTGAAAAATAATCAGAATCGTCACAACCCCGAAGGTGAACATCTGATTCATGAGCCACTTTAACGTATACAGGTTAAACCACGTACTAAGTGCCCATGTCGCGACGAGCACAATAATTCCCTTGAGCAGCTGCACCGCCCGGGTACCGCGAACGAGCAAGATGAGCTTATAGATAATATAACTAACGATCGAGATATCAATAAGATCCTTGATCCAGCCTTTCCAGGTCAGATCTGCAAAATAGTTCATCCATCATCTACCCCCAAACACATCTGTCTAGGTATCATTAATCCATTACCCTTATTTCTAACCTTATTCTTTTCTAGAACTGGTGCTCTAACTCCTTTTTTTCTCACAAAAAAACCTCCCTGAGTAGGAGGTTAGCAATGCAAACTAGTACGCCAAACTGCTGATGGAATGTGACACTTTGTACCAAAACCAGTCCAGCGCCTGGTCAATCTGCTTCACTTCTCCGGATATATGGGCAGTCGACGCTTGATACAGTGAACCTGAGATGACTGTTACATCCCCATCCACTTCTCCGTAAACGTTCGCTTTGCCATTCTCAACGACCAAGTCACCTTTTAAGCGAGCGCCTTCGGGCACAGTCACAGTATCACCTTTAATGACGACTTGTGCAAGATCCGAACCGCTTACCGTTAGCTCGCTATCCTGCTGCCACATGGCGAGGAAGCTTGAGAACATGACGAATACGAATACCGCTGCAACCGAGAGTCCCGGATGACTGCGCACCCAGCTTGCGAATCCAGCTCTGCGCCGCCGCTTGAATGGAACTGCGTCCATTATGCGTGCTTTAAGAGCGGAGGATTGCTCACTCGTCAAGACTGTACGCCGCTTATCCATCATGGATTCGGTGAGCGCCTCGGTCCGTTCGAGCTGCTCCAGCCTTATGCAGCATGCCACGCAGGAATCTATATGAAGCTTCAATTCAGCTTGCTCTTCTCGAGACAGCTCTTCATCTAAATAATCATGCATCTGCATGATGGCGACGTTGCAATTCATAGCAGCCAATCCTTTCATCATTATAATCTACAGTAGTATACGTTACGTGTCGCCGGCCGAGATGTTTCATTTTTTTAAGATGTCACGACTGTCAAAATGTAACTTTCCGCTCTCGCCCATCTGTTACAGCTTATGCTCGAGCTTCTTGCGAAGGAACTCCCGGCCTCTATGCACTCGCGTCTTCACTGTTGTTACTGGCATCCCCAGCACGTCGCCGATTTCTTGCAGCGACAGTTCCTCTAAGTAGCGCAGCACCATAACGGATTTATATTTCGCTGGCAATGTCTCAATCGCTTGATGAATGATCCGCTGCGTATCTGAGAGCAGCAGCTCACTCTCCGGTGTCCGGTTATCGCTAGGTATCATTGCGTAACCGTCAAGCCCTTCATGCTCCGACGATTCCGCATCCAGCGAATAAACCGCCTTGCGCTTGCGCAGCCGATCAATACACAGATTCGTTGCGATCCGGTAGATCCAGGTGGAGAACTTCATCGTGTCGTCGTAGCGCTCCAAGTTCTTGTATACCCGCAGGAACACTTCTTGTACAACGTCCTCTGCTTCCTGCCGGTTATATAGCATTCGGTAAGCCATATGATAAAGCTTGTCCTGATACATCTCAACAAGCTCGGCAAAAGCCCGCTGATCGCCTTTCAAAGCTAATCTTGCTAACCTTGCCTCAACTGATTTCAACGCTACTCCTCCAAACAGCCACTCTTTATATATACAAAAAAAACGAATCGTACCTCCATGATTATACATGGAAACTCAGCAATATGGCAAAAAACTACTTTTTCTGCAGCAATCATATATTTAAACAAAAAAACCGGACTCGAAGCAGCAATGCTGCCTTAAGTCCGGCATTTCAATACGATATCAACCGGTGTTTCTGAGGCCTGCCGCAATGCCGTTAATCGTAAGCAGCACTTCACGCAGCAGCTCTGGCTCGTCAGCTTCACCGTTAGCGCGCTTCTCGCGCAGTTCTTTCAGCAACTGCACTTGCATGTAACTGAGTGGATCCACGTACGGGTTACGCAATCGGATCGACTCTTGGATAACCGGTAAATTGTCCAGAATCTCCGCTTGTCCAGTAATTTGCAGAATAAGCGACGACGTCATCTCATATTCTACCTCGATTAGCGTAAAGATCCGATCACGGATCACTTTATCAGCGATCATTCCTGCATATTCTTTGGCAATCTGCAGATCCGCTTTAGCCAGTGCATTTTGCAGCGTATCGATGAGAGTCGTAAAGAACGGGAACTTCGCATACATGACACGCAATGTATCCAGACGGTTCACATCTCCGCCTACATATTCTTGCAGCGCCGTACCTGCCGCATACCATGCCGGCAACAAGTAACGGCTCTGCGTCCAAGCGAATACCCATGGAATCGCACGCAGATCTTCGAAGCGATCGCTTCCTTTCCGTTTTGCAGGACGGGAACCGATGTTCAATTCGCCTACTTCGGACAAAGGCGTCGACTCTTTGAAGAAGGTCATGAAATCCGGATCGCGGAAGATCAAATCTTGATATTTGTTCAGCGCCGTCTCCGAGATGCCCTTTGCAATTTCGTCCCACTGAGCAGTTGCTCCAGCTTCCTGCTCAGGGTACTTCGCAAGACGCGATGCTGTCACAAGCGCCCAAGTCGCCTGCTCCAAGCTGCGGTATGCGATGCCCTTCATCGAATAACGGGAGGACAATACCTCACCTTGCTCCGTAATCTTGATACCGCCGCCAACTGTGTGCGGAGGCTGCGCAAGAATACTGCGGTTTAGTGGCATGCCGCCACGGCCTAGCGCACCGCCACGACCGTGGAAGAACTTCAGCTTCACGTCGAACTTCTTCGCTGCACTTGTAATCGCATTAAGCGCTACACGCAGCTCCCAGTTTGCCGTAACAACTCCGCCGTCCTTGTTGCTATCCGAGTAGCCAAGCATAATCTCATGCAGGTTACCGCGTGCTTCAACCGATTGACGGTAGATTGGCAGTGCGAATAGCTGCTCCATAATGCCAGGCGCTGCATGCAGATCATCAATGGTTTCAAACAAAGGTACCGCCTGCAACGTGCAGCGAACCGTGCCGTTAGCCTCTTTGCGGAACAGGCCGACTTCCTTCGCGAACACCATAACTTCAAGCATGTCGCTCGCGCCCTGTGTCATACTGATCAGGTAGCTGGAGATACAGTTCACGCCGAACTCCGCTTGAGCGCGGTAGATCGTACGATAAACATCCAGACATTCCTGTGTGCTATCCGAATATGCAAAATGCGGCGATGTCAAAGGACGCGGATCCTTAAGCAGCGAATGTAGCAGCTCAATCTTCTCATCCTCATTCAAATCAGCATAATTCTCTACAATGTTCATGTTCGCAAGTACTTCAGTCATCGCATTCTCATGCTCTTTACTATGCTGACGAACGTCCAGCGCTGCCAGATGGAAGCCGAACAGTTCCACTTGACGAACCAACTTACGGATATGCGTATCTGCAACATAATCGGCAAAATGGTTACGCAAGCTGCGGTCAATCACATACAGATCTGCAATGAGCTCATCCGCGCTTTCATAGCGTTTCGAAGTGCCTTTCAGCGTAACCTCCGACGTATTCGCCAGCTTCTCAAGCATATAACCGAGCTTAATCTTGTACGGTTCTTTCTCATTGCGCCACAGTTCTACACTGCGCAGCTCAATGGTCTCACGATCTTTCTTGATGGACTCAAGCAGCTCATCAGAAACCGTAATAATATTCGTGCTGAAGCTAAGTTGTTCCATTACTTCCTTGAGCAACTGCTCATACTTCTTTAGCGCAAGTCCGCGCTGAAGCGTCAGGGTCTCCCAAGTGATCTTCGCAGTAACGGAAGGGTTACCATCGCGGTCGCCGCCAATCCATGAGCCGAAACGAAGGTAAGTCGGTACATGCCAGTCCTCAGATGGATAGTATTTGTCTAGGCAGCGCTCCAGCTCTTCATAGACGTTAGGAAGTACTTCAAACAACGTCTCGTCAAAATAGTACATGCCATTACGCACTTCATCGATAACCGTTGGTTTACGATCACGCAGCTCGTCTGTTTGCCACAGCGTTAGCACTTCGTTCAGCAGCTTCTCACGCAGCTTTTCGCGCTCACGATAAGTCAGGTTCGGATTATCGAGCTCGGTCATTTCAGCCGCAATGCGCTGATGAATGTCCAGAACCGCACGGCGTGTTGCTTCCGTTGGATGCGCAGTCATAACAAGCTCGAGTGAGATGTCACCGATAATTTCTTTAACGTTATCAACAGAGATGCCTTTTTCCTTTAGAACTTGGATGGCACTCTCGATCGAGCCCGGCTGTACAGTCTCGCCTGCAGAACGCTCATAGTCACGTTTCCGGCGAATCCGGTGATTCTGTTCCGCAATATTAACAAGTTGAAAATAAATCGCGAAAGCGCGAATGACTTGATGGCGCGTCTCCGGGTTCAATGCATCAATTACCTGCTTGAACTCTTCATACAGCTCCGGCAAAAATTCAGCCCGAAGCGCCTTGCTCATTTCGCGGATTTTTTCAACATTCTCCAGCAGTTCATGTCCGCCCTGATGCACAAGTACATCTCCAAGAATGTTACCAAGGAAACGCACATCGCGGCGCAGCAAGTTATTGGATTGCGGCCGGTTGGTAGTTGCAACAGTTCCAGCTTGTTCCGACATTCTAATCCTCCTCAAGGTTTTGCGAAGAAAGCCACTTCGTAAAGCATGTACATAGTTTTCAACATGCATGAATTCTTCTTCAAACGTTTATTTATACAACCTGATTTGAATATAACTCCTCATATCATACTACAAAATGACATGCGGTTGAAGCTTTTTCATTTCGTCTACAAAAAGGAACAAACATGAATAAAAAGAAAAAGCCTTGGTTACCCAAGGCTTGTTTGTTGTGATATGGAGCGGGTGATGGGAATCGAACCCACGCTATTAGCTTGGAAGGCTAAAGTTCTACCATTGAACTACACCCGCAGAAGAAATGGTCGGGATGACACGATTTGAACATGCGACCCCCTGGTCCCAAACCAGGTGCTCTACCAAGCTGAGCTACATCCCGTTATGTATCTTTCTGCTGCTTAAAAAGAAATGGCGTGCCCTGAGAGATTCGAACTCCCGACCTTTTGATTCGTAGTCAAATGCTCTATCCAGCTGAGCTAAGGGCACAAATGGAGCGGAAGACGGGAATCGAACCCGCGACCCTCGCCTTGGCAAGGCGATGCTCTACCGCTGAGCCACTTCCGCATTTGTGTGTCGTATTTCCTGAGCGACAAGTAATAATATATCACGCTCGATATAAGATTGCAAGCCTCTTTTGAAAATATTTTTGACACTCGCCATCTATACGGAGATACTCATCATTACCGGCTCTTCCACCAGTTCATTCGCTGCTACAGGCGACATTTTGTGTGCCAGTGCATAAGGCAGACAAAGCGGTACCCCTGTACGCGGATCTGGAATAATATCGGCTTCGATGCTGAATACCTCACGCAATACATCCTTCGTCATAACTGCTTGCGGAGTTCCCTCACCTACGACCTTGCCGCTCTTAATGGCAATCATATGCTGCGCATAGCGTGAAGCATGATTCAGATCGTGAACAACCATAACGATTGTTCTGCCTGCCGTCGCATTCAGCTGTATGAGCAGTTCCAACACTTCAAGCTGATGTGTCATATCTAGGAATGTAGTCGGCTCATCCAGGAATAGCATATCTGTCTGTTGTGCCAGTGCCATAGCAATCCAAGCACGCTGTCTCTGGCCACCTGAGAGGCGGTCAATTGGCCGATCCGCGAATTCCACCATTCCAGTCTTCTCGATGGCCCAAGAGATAACAGAGCGGTCCTCTTTCGTTAAGGAGCCAAACCCTTTCTGATAAGGGAAACGGCCGTATGAGACGAGCTCAGACACCGTAAGACCGTCTGGGGCGGTTGGGTTCTGAGGAAGAATGGCAAGCTGCTTCGCCACTTCCTTAGTTGACTGCTTGTGAATTGATTTCCCGTCAAGCATAACAGTTCCCGCGGATGGCGACATCAAGCGAGCCATCGTCTTCAGTATCGTTGATTTACCCGATCCGTTCGCACCGACGAGAGCAGTGATCTTGCCTTTTGGAACAGAGATATTTAAATTCTCGACGATCAGTCGTTCCTCATAGCCAATGTTTAGTTTCGACGTTTCAAATGATTGCATCCTTCGACAGCCCCTTAATCTCGATATTGCTATTGCCCATACCTTGATAACATTTCTCAGTACTATATATGATAATCATTCTCAGTTAATGCGTCAAGTCTCAAATGCTTTTCTTCCCTAATCCCATTTAATATTGAATACGTTAATTAGCAGATTTGTGGATTAATGCAGCAAGAAATATGGATAGAGGCAGCTAAAACCGATGAGCTCCTAAGCTCCTCCGAATTGTTATTCACAAATCTATACACAAAAAAGACCCTTATACAGGGTCTTCGTGTCTGATGCGCGTAGAGGGACTTGAACCCCCACGGTTGCCCGCCAGATCCTAAGTCTGGTGCGTCTGCCAATTCCGCCATACGCGCATAATATAGATTTCCATCTCATTGAAGATGAAAATGGTGAGCCATGTAGGATTCGAACCTACGACACCCTGATTAAAAGTCAGGTGCTCTACCAACTGAGCTAATGGCTCGTACAAATAGTGGCTGGGGATCTAGGATTCGAACCTAGGGAATGACGGAGTCAAAGTCCGTTGCCTTACCGCTTGGCTAATCCCCATTAGTCATAGATGGTGGAGGCTGACGGGATCGAACCGCCGACCCTCTGCTTGTAAGGCAGATGCTCTCCCAGCTGAGCTAAGCCTCCATAATGGAAGAGATGGTGACCCGTAGGGGACTCGAACCCCTGTTACCTCCGTGAAAGGGAGGTGTCTTAACCACTTGACCAACGGGCCATGCAAAAAGAAAATCACTGGAGCTCTCAACCGGAATCGAACCGGTGACCTCATCCTTACCATGGATGCACTCTACCGACTGAGCTATGAGAGCAAATGGCTCCCCGAACAGGACTCGAACCTGTGACAACTCGATTAACAGTCGAGTGCTCTACCAACTGAGCTATCAGGGAACAATGTAATTGTTCGGGCATTACTTAACACCCTGAAAACTGGATACGAACCTTTGCGAAGGTTTCTTGCTTTAGCTGATTTCACTTATTTAGGATAAGCCCTCGACCGATTAGTATTCGTCAGCTGCATGCATTGCTGCACTTCCACCTCGAACCTATCAACCTGATCGTCTT
>NZ_FOCJ01000023.1 GCF_900110075.1 Paenibacillus sp. OV219 | reverse complement strand
AATTCCTCCCAAAAATCGCACACCTGCATGCCCAATCTTTCGAAAATACGAAACGTGTGATCCGAGAAACGCTGTCGGATTGCATCGATTTTGCCGGGATGAATCCGATATACTCTCAATTCGTATATCATTGTCTATCATCTCCAATCTTCAGACAATTTCGATTATAGAGAATTCATCTTGACATGAGAAGAAGGGAAAAAGTTTATACTAAGTAACTTAAAGTTAACTAAATAAAGTTCGGAGCTTGAATGGATGGCAGATTTTGCGACTAACATAAACTCCTTGTCGACTGCCGTCACGACGGAAAAAACTTTTATACGTCAAAGTAGCTGCCCAACGGTAGGTGAATCCATGTAAGGTTAGAATAGTAAAAATGCTCCTAGCACACACTCATTACATGTAGTGTATGACTTACTTTGAAGCGAAAGGAAAGAATATGAACATGAATCCATCTTATCCTGTTTATCCTTACATTGGTACGGTAGAACAATCGGTAACGAAACACGCTACCTTTCCACCCCAACATCAGGACCGAGAACCGGGAATCGAGCGGCTGATGGAGCCACTACCTATTTTCGATAATCCCGGTTATACAGGGAACGGCAAACTTAAGGGAAAAGCGGCTATTATCACTGGAGGAGATAGCGGAATCGGACGGGCGGTAGCCGTTGCTTATGCGAAGGAAGGCGCTGACTTAACCATTATCTACCTTGATGAACATGAAGATGCGAATGAGACGAAAGAATATATAGAAGCACTAGGCGCGCGTTGCTTACTCCTGCCCGGAGATTTGCGGTTTCCTGATACCTCTTCTAAGGCAGTGAAGCTTACTATCGATACTTATGGGCGTTTGGATATTGTAGTCAATAATGCAGCCGTACAGCCTTATACAAGCAGCATCATGGACGTTTCGGATGAACAACTGGACAATACGTTCCGCACCAATGTATTTCCAATGTTTTACATGACTAAGGCCGCATTGCCTCATTTACACGCAGGAAGTTCCATTATTAGCACCACGTCCAGGGTCGCGTATGAAGGAGATGAACATGTGCTCGACTATTCGGCAACCAAAGGCGCAATCGTCTCCTTCACCCGAAGCTTATCCCTTTCACTCGTCGAACGAAGCATTCGGGTAAATGGTGTCGCACCAGGACCGACATGGACTGCACTCACGGTGAGCACTTATCCGGCAGAACATCAACATACTTTCGGAGCTGAGATTCCAATGGGGCGAGCCGCCCAACCTTTCGAAGTTGCTCCCGCATATGTTTACCTGGCCTCTGATGATTCGGCTTATGTCACGGGTCAAATCTTTCATGTTAACGGCGGAAAGATCCGCTACTCATAGATCTCCCATCCGTGTTGATCAAGACAATAAACGTGCGAAAAAGGGGATAGCTACGGTTCGCGTGGTAGAAACAGTTCATGTTGAAATTGAATTATTGAAGTTATCTCCCCAAAAGGCCCATTCTATGGGTCTTTTGCATTTCATATAGCTCTCTTATCTCCATTTGTACCAATTTTCACTCTGACTACGGGACTACCGATAATCCAAGTCCCTAAGACGCTGCTGATTAGCAAGATTACGACGGATCAGCGAGCCCTTCGAGTTTCCTCATCCGCATAACCGCCAGCCGGTCACACATACCTCGGAAATCGATCAGCACAATCAATATTCGAAGTTCTGAAATACAAAGTGCAAATTGCCGTGTAAAGTAGAACGTCCTGCGCTCGTCAACACACAATCCCATGATGTACACAAAGCAGATATCGAATATTCAGTGAGTTGAGATAATTATTCCTATCCGAAATGAGCGTTAGGGAAGCGAATGTGTCACCTTCTTTATCCTCTACATAATATATTGCAGTATTGAAGCATCAAGGAGGATTTATATGATATATCGTTGTCCTTTATGTGGTGACTGGTGTGAGTACTACATTCATGGAAATAGTGGGTACTGGCTTCAGACGAAGAACCAGGCTGAAGTTAGTGATAAGACAATCATCGATGAATGGAACACCATCTCAACTCCTCCTGCACCTGATCTGCAATCAATCGCGGTTGAGCCGAAAAACAGCGCACTACTAGTCTTAGATATGGAGACCTCTATATGCAATAATTATCGCTGTATAGCCTCCATATCTAAGATTAATAATCTATTGACTAAGACCCGTGAAATGGGCATGCTAGTTGTCTATAGCCTTACACAAACTGGAAATCCTTCGGATATTGCCTGGCAGCTAGCCCCCTCACTAGGCGATACTATTGTAAAATCAAACGTTGATAAGTTCTACAAAACCATTTTAGAAAAAATATTACAAGAGCATTGTGTTAAGACTGTTCTTATTACTGGCTATGCCGCCAATGGCGCAGTCCTTCACACAGCCACTAGTGCTGCTTTCCGGGGATACGATGTTATTATCCCCGTTGACTGCATGTCTGCTGGGAATCCTTATGCCGAACAGTACACGGCGTGGCATATGCTTAACAGTCCTGGAACCCGAAAGCGGGCAACTCTAACCAAATTAAATCTGATAAGCTTTTTGCCATTTGGGTACAGCCAGCTAAACGCGAAACACGGACGCTAAGAAAATAAAGGTACAGGAGTAATGCTTTATCAATATGAGAAGATTGTTAGAAAATAATTTTTGAGCTATCGGTAAGATTATTGATTAAAACTGCCAGTTACTTCAGCAAGAGAAAAGGAGCTGCTGTGTAGCAAGCCCCTCTGCAATCGTGCCCCGTTAAGCGACCTTTGAGGCATGAGTCCGGTAATGTACGGGGCTCATGCCCTTTAGTTTTGCTTTGATTCGTTTGTGATTATAGTAAGTCATATACTCGTCCAATTCATGTTTAAACTGCTCCATACTTTCAAACTCCTGCGTGTATAGGTACTCAGACTTTAAGATGCCAAAGAAGTTTTCCATGACTGCATTATCGTAACAGTTTCCTTTGCGTGACATGCTTTGGGTTATTCCACGTTCCTTCAATGCATGTTGATAATGACGCATCTGGTAGTGCCACCCTTGATCGGAATGAATGAGTAGTGTATCTTCGGCATTCAACCTTTCATAAGCTTTATCCAACATATTGGAAACAAGTGAGTAGACTGGTCGGGAGTCCATTGTGTAGGCGATGATTTCGCCATTAAATAAATCGAGCATTGGGGACAAGTATAGTTTCTCCCCAAATAGCTTGAACTCCGTAATATCTGTTACCCACTTCTCATTTGGCTTTGAAGGGCTGAACTTCCTCTCTAATATGTTCGGCGCAATTTTACCCACATTCCCTTTGTACGAGCGATATTTCTTCATACGCACGATGCAAGTCAAGCCAAGCTCTTGCATGATGCGCTGTACTCTCTTGTGATTAACAAGGTGCTTCTCATTGTGAAGTTGACTGGTTATACGACGATAACCATAACGCCCTTTGTGTTCATGATAGATCGCTGTAATACGAGCTTTTAAAGCTTCATCCTTGTCTGGACGATCCAAGTAATAGTACGAGCTGCGCGGAATCTGAGCCAGCGCTAGCAACGATGTAATGGGGTATTCTTGCGTCAGCTCAAAGACTACTTTCGCTTTGTCTTGCTTCGTAATTTTTCTTTGCTTTGAACTAAGGCATTCAACTTTTTTAAGTAGGCATTCTCCATACGCAAATGCTCTAATTCAGCTTGTAACGCTTCGACAGAACCTTCAAGTGGAGTTGGTTTCTTCGTTTCTTCCTTCATCGAGGGACGCCCCTTTTTCTTAGGTATTAGGGCGTCTTCACCTCGCTGCTCCAGCACCTTCTTCCATTGCAAAATGGTTGAGAGTGCTGGAATGTTAACCCTCGCAGCTGTTTCTAAAAGAGACGCTCCTGACTCGTTCATAAAATTCAGTACGTCTAGTTTAAACGCTTTTGAGTAGGTTGCATATCTCTTGGTCAAACCTTCCTTGCCATTGGCCTGGTAAAGGGCTACCCACTTTACAACAGCGTAATGGGCCACACCAATACGTGCAGCTATCTCCCTGAATGACTCCTTACCCAATAGATAGGCTTGTACGGCTTGATACTACTCTTCTTCAGTAAACTTTGCCACAAAAATACACCCCAATTGTTAGATGGTGTCTAACAATTGGGGTGCAGTTCATTTCCGCGGCCTTTAATTTGATAATGTTATTGTCACCCGACATCTAGTAATGTTTTTCGCACGACAAGAACTTTGTCGGATGACAAGAAAAAAGCCGCAGTTAGCGGCTTCTTAAGCATATATGTTCTTGTCACTCGACATTGTTGTCGGACGACAACTCCAAAAAGTCTCCACCGGTTTTATGCGACTTCCGTTCTTTTCGTCCGACAATAATCTCATATTGCGAATATTTAGCCCCTAGAACCTTAACCTAAGGATCTAGAGGCTACTTCTCTAACGCGTCTTTATAATGGAGCAAATATAACACTTATGTTTTGTTCCTTTGAATTGCTTCTAAATCCCGCCAATAAGCTTTACGGTTTCAAAATGATCTTCATCGCGTTCTCCTCTTTATTATTGAACACTTTGTATCCATGCTCGGCTTCGTCTAGGCCGATGCGGTGACTGATAATATCGGTCGGATCGAACACGCTATCCTTGATTTGTCTATAAAGTTCCGGCATGTAATGGATAACCGGCGCTTGCCCCAGTTTCACAGTTATGTTACGTGCAAACAAATCGCCGAACGGAAAGAAATTGTAATTCATTCCATATACCCCGGTTACTTGGATTGTGCCACCTTTGCGGACTAACTTTGTCGCCATCCGAAATGCACCGAGTCCACCGCCTTGGAGCTTAAGCAGTGTTTCCATTTTCTCCAAAAGCGTCTTCTCGGAATCCAGCCCTACTGCATCGATCACAACGTCCGCTCCACCTGCTGTTATTTCCTGCAAATGGCCAAGAAGATTATCCGTTTCTTTGAAGTTGAACGCTTCAACTTTATTGGTCTTTCGAGCATGCTCCAAACGATAGTCTACATGATCCACGGCAATGACCCTTTTTGCACCTTTAAGCCACGCGAATTTTTGAGCCAGAAGACCGACAGGCCCGCAACCAAGAATAATGACGGTATCGCCTTGTTTTACTCCGGCGTTGTCGACGCTCCAGTAAGCAGTTGGAACAATATCGGATAGAAACAATATCTTCTCGTCTTCCATCTCCGCGTCCTCCGGAACCTTGAAAGGTACGAAATTACCGTATGGCACTCGCATAAGCTCAGCTTGTCCGCCTGCGTATCCGCCATAGGTGTCGGAATAACCGAAATAACCACCAGTGTCGCCATGTAGAAATTCGTTTGAATTGTCGCATTGGCTTTCGAGTTGATGGTTGCAATACCAACACTGACCACAGGCGACATTAAACGGAATAATCACGCGGTCCCCTTTCTTGACACGAGTTACCTCTTTTCCTACCTCTTCCACTATCCCCATTGGCTCGTGACCGATAATGAAATTGTCAGGCATATTAGGAATTTCTCCATTATAGATATGAAGATCCGATCCACATATGGTTGTTGTCGTAATGCGTACAAGAACATCGTCTGCTTTAATGAGCTTGGCATCCTCCACTTCTTTAACCTTTACTTTTTTCATCCCTTGATAAGTTAATGCTTTCATATATTTCCACCACTTCTCCGTTGATAGTAACGGTAAAAGCATTCCCAGTTCTCCTTTAGACAATCACTAATTTCCACGGGAGTGTGACAAATTGAGTAACAGGAGACTAGATCGGCTTGGATGGATAATTAACACAAAAGCGTGAAAGATTATACTCAAAAATTATGCTTAAGGTGGTTACGTCGTGTCTGTAAAGTCAAGTCATGACAGGGTGTCAATAGCTGCTCTTGGTGGGGTGAATGAAATTGGAAAAAATATGCACTTCATTCAATGTAACGATGATATCATTGTGGTGGACTGCGGATCTAAGTTTCCAGATGAAAGTTTACTGGGCATCGACCTGACATTGCGGATGTTTCCTACTTGCTCGATAACCAAGACAAAATCCGGGGGGTGGTCGTTACCCATGGGCATGAGGACCATATTGGAGGAGTTCCTTATGTCATTAAGCAGTTGAATATGCCAATTTTCGCTACTAGTTTGACTCTTGGACTAATAAAAGAGAAGCTACGTGAGCACGGATTACTTAATAACACGCTACTTTATGAAATCGACTCGAACTCTGAACTTACTTTAGGCACTGTCATGGTGCGATTCTTTCGTACAATTCACAGTATTCCCGATTGCCTTGGTATTGCTTTCCAAACGGCGCTAGGAACGATCGTACATACTGGAGATTTCAAGTTTGACTTCACACCGGTAACGAACAATACGCAGATATTCATAAAATGGCCGAGATCGGCAAGAATGGTGTACTTGCACTGTTATCCGAGAGCACGAATGCTGAACGACCGGGTTCATTAACCAAGAAACAATAGACTGATCTGAATTCATATTCATCCTCAAATAATAACCGTTGGACTACTCCATTTAAATTTACTTCTTCCTTGACTTCACGAATCACAGCCTCTTCAAGAGTTTCCCCCTCTTCTACACCACCACCTGGTAATTTCTTTTTGGAAAGATTGGCTAATTACAAATTATAAAGTTCACCAAGCTGTAACGTTTAATTCGGGCCACTTACTTCTCCACTTCGCTACCTTCTGATGATAAATGTCTTTTGTGATTAACGTTTTGTTCCGCCGCAATGTAAGGCTGAGAAGGTCTGCCTCTACTTCTCCCATTCCTGGAGCGCAGCCAGTCTACGAGAAAGTAAAGCGTCGGTAGCGAAGCCATCAGAATAAGAATGGCGGATTCGCTGTGATTCGTGATCCTCTCAATATCGGCCATCGAATCAAAGAGCAGGATGGAGAGGAAAATCATGGCACTGGCCATGCCGAAGGAAAAGGGCTTATGGTCTTTCAGGCCGAATACGTGGGCGACCAGCATGGTGCCGATGAGCAGGAACAGACCGATCTTCAGCAGCATGCTGAACAGCCAGAAGACGATCAGGATCGGATCGAGATTTTCCAGAAAAGAGCCTACTCTCATGTACCGAATCAATTCAAGCGTTGGATACGTCATGCTGGCCGTAAGATCGGAACCGAACAAGAGAAGTATGGCAATCATATTCGCAATCATGACGATTGCGGCAGTCAAGCTGGCCCACGTGAGCGTTCGGAACGTATTTTCCTTGTGTTCAAAGAAAGGCATCAAATAGATGATAAACGTCATTTCGCCAAAGAGTGCGCCTGACAGAATCGCATCTTCCCATATTCCATGCGGCTGGAAATCCGTCAGTAATGCCACGAGCTTGTTGTTATCGATATCGGTGATAGAGAACAGCGGGAACGATAAGACGGCAATGACACTGAAGAAGAATAGTCCCTGCGCACCACGAAAGAAGCTGACAGGGCCCGAACGTGTGCCGCGCGCGATGCAGATTCCGAATAATGTAGCGACCGCCCAGCCCGGCGTCCCTGGCAAATAAATTTGTACGATGAAATCGGTCAGCTCGCGAAGAATGAACGCGGCCATATACAGATTAATCAGGATGGCGATTCCGACGAAGAGATAATGAGCCCATTTTCCAACGATCTCTTTGCCGTAAATGCCGAGAAACTCATCGGGTCTCTTCAGAACAAGCCGATACGTGAAGAACCCGAATAGCAAACCGATCCCGCAGCCGATGATGACGCTGATCCATGACATGAAACCGGCCATCCGGACGAGCGGACCGATGAAGAAGCCGATCGCTGTCGAGAAGAGAAACTGCGAGAACATCGTATACATTTGGAACTGCGTAATGGTCTTCAATGTCTAGTCTCCTTCATTAAGTCATGAATAGCAGCCGCTGCAACGGCTCGAACAGGCTTGCGATCGCCGGACCCAGCAAGAAACGGCTCCGCGCCATAGCGACTGCAAATACGAGCAGCCACAGTAGCGAGAGCATACCGAAGACAATGCGAATCGTGCGCTTGCTCCGATGATGCTGGCGGAGGTACCGCCATTCGAAATATGCGATGCAACCAAAGACGACGGTAACGGCGATCATTCGGTCACCTCTTTGTCGGATAGATCGATATTCCAGATCGGTTTCTGCGCGCCGCCGAACCATCTGATTTGGATCGCGACATCGGCATCGACGACTACTTGTTTCTGATAGATGTCCCGCCAGTTGCCTTTGATCCGATTCCAAGTTTTCGGCTTCCGCCACCGAATACGCTGTCCGAATCCGAAAGCATCCGATCGCTTAGACTGCGTCTGCTTTACGGTACGGAGAATGCGCTCCTTCAATGACTGATTGAGCTGCTGCTCAAGCGTCGCAAGGTTCTGCCGGTTGGTGACATCCAATGCAGATTCGCTGGCGATGATTTTCGCCGAACCTTTGCAGGAGATAACGAACCGTATCCGGTTTCCTTTCAGAACCGGTTTGATACGCGATTTCTTGCTGTACAACAGAACGCTGATTATCTTGCCGTCCAATGGAGATTTGATCCGCATGACGCCCTCTTCCATTTCATCCATGATCCACAAGGCCGCCCTCGTATCTTTGGAATCGAGCTGCGCCACGAGCTTCCCCTGCCGGAACACGGCCGCCCCGTCCGTTCCCATCCATTCCTGTCCCCCGCGCTCCGACTCCGCGCCCAACTCGCCGAATACGAGCATCGGCAGCGCGAAATCCCCGCCTGTCGTCGTGGTCATTAATACGTCTTTGGCGGTTGTCGTCAACGTAATTTTATGTTTCGCATAGGCGGTCAAAATATCAGTAAGAAACCGCTCGAAGGTGAGCGGAATACGGCCGATTTGCTTCGCGGGACCGTCGGTCACATACAAGTTGGCGTTAATGCGAATGCCCGTATTGCGCATCAGGAAATCGACGATCGGAGATATCCCGTCTTGCGCGAATGCTTTGCTGATCAGAATGTTCCGCAGCTGGCCGAAGGTGATACGACGTGACAAATCGGCCTGAATGAGCCGGTAAGCTTCTCCGAGGTCGCGGCCAGTCTTCGTAACGAGCGCAAACGGCGGCTCCGTCGATGCTGAAGATCCGTTAACGCCTCCGCTTATGCGGTTAGGCAGTGGGAAGCCGAGAGTAAGTTCAATGCCGTCCTTGGATTTGTCCAATATCATGACTCGGGCAAAAGCCCGTTCGTTGAGCTCGACACTAGACCAGCAGCCGCACAACGCTGCGGCCATGGCGATAACGAGAACACCGGTGCAGATTATGCGAATCGTCGATGTCGTCACGCCCTCATTCCTCCTCTTCATTGCCCGCAGCCCACTTCCGGCCGCCGGAGCGCTGCTTGTTGGCGCCCGAGAACGAAGGATTTGACTTCATGACCCACCAAGGCGAGCGGACGAACCCGTCTTTCAGGTCGCTCTTATTGCGTGGAGTGAGCGGTTCCAGATACGGAAGGCCGAACGACCGCAGTTCGATGAGGTGGAAGTACAGCAGGATCATGCCACAGGCGATGCCGAACAGGCCGAATAACCCGGCAAGCAGCATAATCGGGAAACGTATTAGCCGAAAAGCGAGCCCTAGATCGTAGTGCGGGATAATGAATGAAGCGATGCCAGTCATGGAGACGACGATGACCATGCTGGCGGAGACGATGCCGGCTTGCACCGCAGCGGTTCCGATGATCAACGCGCCGATGATCGAGACGGCTTGACCGATTACCTTCGGTATGCGTAATGACGCTTCCCGCAAGGCTTCGAAGGACAATTCCATGATGAACGCCTCCAATAAGGCGGGGAAAGGCACGCTTTCCCTTGCGGCGGCGACGGTGACCAAGAGACGCTCCGGAATAATGTCCGGGTGAAACGTCGTGATCGCTATGTAAAAGGATGGCAGCAGAATCGAAATCAGCAGGAAAAAATAGCGGATCAACCGAATCCAAGATGCAGCGATATAACGCTGATAGTAATCTTCGGCGGACTGCATCAGCATGAATAACGTTACAGGCGCCAGAATAATAATCGGCGTGCCGTCGACGATTAGCGCGAAGCGCCCTTCCAGTAGCGCGGCGCAGGCGACGTCCGGGCGTTCGGTATTTTGCAATTGCGGGAAAGGCGAATACGGATTGTCCTCGATGTATTCTTCAAGATAACTGGAACCGAGCACGCCGTCGATTTCTATGGAGGACAGCCGTTTCTTCGCTTCGTCGACAAGCTCCTGCTTGCATACGCCGGTTAGATAGACAAGCGCGACGGCCGTGTGCGTTTCCTTGCCGAAATGCATCGATTCGACCGTAAAGCGATGCGTCTTCAGCCGCTTTCGGATCAGGGTAATATTCGTCTCGAGGTCCTCGATGAAAGCTTCGCGCGGCCCTCGAATGACCGATTCATTCGGCGGCTCGTCGATGGAACGCTGCTTGGTCGAGCTTATGGAGAGGCTGAGCATTCTCGGCTCGCCGTCTGCCATCAGAACAGGATTCCCGTCCAGAATGCTCCTCTCCGCATCGGTCATCGAATCGCAAATCGTCTGCTTCGCTATCGGCAATTGCTTACTGGCGAATAGCATGGCGTACAGCTCTTCGTCCTTCATCCCGGGATCGATTTCAGCCAACGCTTTAAGCACGGATTGTTCCACAGTTAATTGATCGATCATGCCTTTAATATAAATAAGTGCGCAGGACAGGCCGGACGGCGTTATTAACGTATGGTAGACAACATCCGAGCTCTCCGAGAATCTGCGCCGCAAATAGGCAATCCGGGAACCGATGTCAGAGCCGATTTCAGCCTGTGCTTTGCTCTGTTCGTCGCTCAGTTCGTTTCTCTGCTGCGTTCTGACGAGCGTTTTGTTATGCGGTAGAGGGAATTCTATTGATTTGCGGAGCCACTTGAATCTGGACACTTGCGGTCCTCCCAACCTTCTTTCTGCTTAGTGTGCCGTCTCTGCATAGGAGTATGTATAACACTGGAAAAAAGGCAAACAAAAAAGACAACTCCTCTTGGATGAAGGAGTCATCTCTGTATTTCATATACTACTCGTCTTGATGAAAGAAATCCTCTTAATGGCGATTGTATTATTAACTAAGCTAAACTGCCTGTTAGCATTCCTGTAGATGGATTAATTTCGTCTTTGAAAAAAGAAAAGCGCCTCGGTACGATGGAAGTACGCAACGGGTCATAGCCCTTTAAATCCCATCATCCAGGAGGACGCTCTTCTATGAAGTTTAAATCGCAAGACAAATTGCGGTAGCCGGGGATCGAACGTAACTGACCGTGGAACTCGGATCCCGAGAGCTATTCCGTTCATCCCCCCTACTTGTTAAACCATGATTAGGCTAGTTGGGGCGCGACCCCGTATAACATGCGATAATGTGGACGACAAGATGGTCAGGGGCTGCCGGCGAATATCAATCAAGGAGTGTTTACATGAATCCTGTCATTGGACTAGATGTTTCCAAAGGAGAAAGTCATGCCCAAGCTTTCACTAATCGAGGAATTACGCACGGAAAAATCTTTGATTTGAGCATAACCTCGAAGGGTTGGCGTCTTTCTTAAACTATGTGCAGGATCTCGAATCCTTGTCCGGCAGTAGTTTTAGAAGCAACTGGGCACTACCATAGCCCAGTGATTCAGTTTCTATATGAGCATCAATATTTGTATATCGTCATAATCTCACATCAGGCTAAAAAAACTAGTTTAAAGAAGGTCAAAACGGATATTGCTGACGCATACCAACTTGGGGAATTGTTCTACAAAGAAGAGTTGGAGCCATTAAAAAAATCCATTATTCAACAAACGCGAAGATCTATGGAGGGGGCGCTTTGATCATCACTGAATGCAAATAGAGCAGCAATTTAACAACTGCCTTCTCCGCTCTATCATTTTCGACTTAGTCCTTCTTCGCTCTCGGTGCGCTTTCGAAGTTGATCGACTTGTGCGTGCCGTCGCAGAACGGCTTGTTGCCCGATGCTCCGCACCGACATAGCGAGAACGATTCTTTGTGCTCGAACGGGTTGCCTTCTGCATCAACTAGCTCGACCTGCCCTGTTACCCGAAGTGATCCGTTGTCGTTCACTTTAATCGTCACCTTGTTTTCTTCCATGAGCTTGCCTCCAATGTATAATAAGATAATACAAGTATATCCAGCGATCGCTGGAAAAAGACGAGCACCTACTATACGGTTAGTTTTAGAAAAGGGAGCTGGTCGTGCTGACCACCACATATTGGAACTATACTGCCCTTTAGTTGAACACAGCAGCCATTCATGTGACTTCATTCTTATAACGTCTTCTTCATCCCCTCGCTTAGTAATAGGATTTTTGGTCATTTTGTTTATTCTATCGGGAATGAGATAATGTTCTTGTCAATTTCGGGAATGGGATAAAGTTCTTGTCATTTGGTTTTGACAAGAACTTTATCCCATAAATGCAAAAAGCCGCGATTTTCGCTTGATTCTGTTTGGGAAAATAAGAAGCCAATCTACAGAGGATCAACTATACATTATCTCCTCTACTCGACTGTATTCCAGGTAGAGCCGCCGTCTCTGGTCACATAGTGAATTGTCTTGCTACCCTCATCGTTGTGAAATTCTATCTTAAGAGTGCCTGCCTTCGAGTCGCTTGGATCAAAGACGGGAGGATATGCATTTCCGTATTTATAGTCCTCCACTAGGTCGATCTCCTGCAGGCGCCAGGTATGTCCGCCACGGTTTATCTTCATGATGACGATGAGCTTGGTGATGACTACAGCTAGCTGCTTAACCATTTTCTACCGATTCATCGTACGAATGTTGGCTTATTCGCGGGATTTCAAAAGAAAGCGCGGAGTACCGAATGCAGTGTTAAACCAAAGGGCACCGACCCGTACCGTTAGTAAGACCGGCCTCCACCTCTTGAACAGGCGTAACGAAGGAATGAGTGGGCTACGACAATGCAACAAAAGTTGAGTTGCTCAGATTAATTTTTTGTTGTTATGGGAATAATTTACTAAATATTATGTGAAGGATGGTGAATAGGATGTACTTCATAATAGCTGCAACAATAATTGCATTCGCTATTATGGTATATATGCCCAAAAGACTAACTGTGCAGGAGATGTTCTGTACTTGGATACTAGTGGCCTGGATTACACGTACTTGTGATCAGTTTCTTGATCAAGTCTTTAATCTCTATGACCAACTTCC
>NZ_FOCJ01000029.1 GCF_900110075.1 Paenibacillus sp. OV219 | reverse complement strand
AGGAATACAGCCAAACCAATTAGTCCATATCCATACTGTTCGAGCCATGTCGTCCAATCCCACACGGATACCCCTCCTCTTCCTGTAGTTTTAACCCAAAATAATCAGTTCATCCGATTTACTGCATCCGCGTTTCGTACAGCCTTGCCCTGCATCCATTCGTAAATAATCGGAATCACGACAAAGCTGTTGAGCGTGGACGTGATCATGCCGCCAATGACTACAATACCAAGCACTTGTGAAATGACGGTATCCGAGCTATGTGATAACGCCAGCGGGATCAAAGTCAGAACGGTCGTGCCCGCAGTCATGAAAATCGGACGAACCCTGGAGAGGCTGCCGTGCACGACGGCTTCTCGAAGTCCCATGCCTTCCCTTCGATTTCGTTCGATTTTATCGATGAGAACAATTCCGTTCGTAACCACGATTCCCGTAAGCATCAAAACGCCGATGAATGCAGCGAGATTCCATTGGCCATGAATAGCGTACAATGCGAGCACGATACCTGACAAGGCAAGCGGAATGCTGATCAGTACGGCCAACGGTGCTTTCCAACCTTTGAAAACAAAGCTGGTGATGAGCAGCACGAGCAGAATGGAAATAATAACCGCGATCGTAATTTCAATGATCATTTGCGACACTTGTTGGGTGATGCCGCCAAGCGAATACGTTACTCCGTTCGGGAGCTTCATGTCTTTCAAGGACTGAGTGACTTCTTTTGACACATTGCTCATGTCGCTTGAAGTGATCTGAACTTGTACGACGGAGAACGGTTGTCCGTCGCGTTCTTGAATGGAAGACACAGCGTCGCTTTTCTGAATTGATACGAATTGGTCCAAACGATAAGTTTGGCCGTTATTTCCGGTTACATTTTCAGCTGCCATCGAGGCCAATACTTGTGCAGGCGTATACACCGGTACCATATTATCGTTCATAACGCCTGTCTTGACGGTATCGATATACACGTCGACTGGAATGTTACCTGCAGACGTTGAAATGTCAAAGTCTTTTGCTTTGGACGTGTAACGCGCCAACAGTTTATTGATGTCATCAGGTTTAATGCCAGCTTGCAGCGCCTTATCTTTATCAATCGTGATCGCATATTTCGGTATCCCGTTTGTAAGATCTGTTTTCCCTGTAACGCTCAACCCTTGAATAGTAACCAGCTTCGTACGGACTTGCTGAGCCGTGTTTTCCAGCGTAGTTTGATCGGCGCCGGTTAACATGATATTGATCGTGGAATCATCGCCAGCGATGTTCTGATTCGTTACCGTAATCGCCGCGTTATTGGCCACTTGATTCAAATCGGATTGCAGTGCCGGTATGACGGCAGTAACATCCTTTTTGTTTTTCAACTGGACGGACAGATTCGCCACGTTCGGCTGTTGAATGAATCCCCCGCCTTGGTCAAAGACGTCGTCTGCCGTCGGTGTGAAAGTCGAGCCGAATGTAGCGGAAAAGGATGCGATTTGGGCATTGTTATGCAGGACACGCTCTACATTCTTGACTTCCTTGTCTACTTCGGACAATGGTGTTCCTTTCGGAAGTTCTACTTTGACGGCGATCTGACCGCTTGCCGTGCTTGGCAGCAGGCTGAACGGGAGCTGTGATGCGAATACCCCCGCGACAACAAACAGAATCAGCGAGATGCTGATAACGGTTTTCTTGTGCTTCAACGCGGATTGAAGAAGCGGCTTCATGAAGGGTTCGAGCGTGACCGCCTCCGCCTTCGATTCTCTCCAGCCCATATAAGCGAATGCAGGTATTACCAACATGGCGACGAGGAAGGATACCGCTAAGGCAATGACGACCGACCAGGCAAAGCCGGAATAAGATGCACCGATGATACCGCCGACTAAGGCAATAGGTACGTATACGGCTACCGTGGTCGCGGTAGAAGCAAAAATGGCCGGAAGCATCTCGACCACAGAAGAAGACAACACGCCCAAAACCGGCTTGTCTTTGTTTTCCTGAACCCGTCTATACATGTTGTCCAAAATCACGATCGCATCGTCGACGATTCGGCCCATTGCGACAATAAGTCCAGATACGGTCAAGATGTTCAGCGTGACTCCCATTGATTTCAAAATCGCTGTCGTAGCAAGCAACGAAATCGGAAGTGTGACCGCAATCAATAGCGTAGACCGTACATTTCTGAAGAAGAACAGCACGCAGAGCATGGAGAACAGGCAGCCCAGTAACCCTTCACGAACCAGTCCCAATAACGAACCGTTCAGGTCTTGCGCGCGGTCGGTTTGCAGCGTCATCGCGACATCACCACTTTGAACGGCCGAAATGCCAGCTACGCGTTCTTTTACATGTTTAGCTACATCCGTGATGGTTGCCGTTGGCGTCTTAATCACATTGACCATCACGCTTGCTTTGCCATTCGTTCTTGAGACGGTTTTCACATCGGTTAGGGATTGAGATACCGAAGCAATGGCCGATAAAGGGATGCTGTTACCATCTTTGTTCTTAATCGCAAGATTGTTCAGCTGCTGCTCCGTGAGATCCCATCCTTCGACTCGGATCGGGAACGAAGCTTTAACATTGGCAATGTTTCCTTGCAGGCTGGGTACGTCTGCTGTGATGGATTTATTGAAATCGTCCAGCGTCAAGTTATTCGCCACGAGATCTTTCATGCGCAGGACGACAACATAGCCTCTGTTTGCCCCGCCGATGGTTTGGACATCCGATACGCCGGGTACGGATTTCAATTGCTTGACGATGTCGGTTTGCAAGGTGGATTCCAGCGTTAGATCATCAACTTTGTTGTTATTGGCCGTTAGACTGTAACTCAAGATCGGAAACGTGCTCGACGTTAATCGGGTGATGGCAGGTTTGTTGACCCCATCGGGCAATACCGCATCATTCAATGCCTGTTTTAGCGAGTCTTGCGCTTTACTCATATCGTAATCCATGGGATAGTAGATATTCATTAAGACACCTCCGTCATATGAGGTTGTCTCCAGGTTGGTTATTCCGTTGGTCTTGCGGATGGCATCCTCGAGAGGTGCTGTAATATCCTTCTTTACTTGATCCGCCTGGTAGGATGAAGCACGCAGCGACACCATTAAAGTGGTGTTATTGATGCCAGGTAGGTAGTCTCTCTGCATTTGTAAAGCCGAGACTGCCCCCCAGCCCAATATAAGCACAACGCAAACTAAAATGATGGTCGATCTTTGCATGACTGATTCGATAATCCGTTTCATGATTGAAGTCTCCTCTCCTGTCTATATAGGGAAAGACTTCGCTTTGGGCTAAATTGTTCATCGACACAAATAATAATTTCTTTAATCGTGTTGTTGAGTGTAGAGCACGTGGATGAGACTATACTTCTTTGATACACCTTCGCCTTCAGCATTCTCCATTTCCAGCGTATGACACGACGTATTCATCGACATCTCGTTTACCACATTGATCCATGAGTCTGAATTCACACATTGAGAAACGCATCCATACCTTAAGACGGTCTATTTATACGTTGCCAATAACTCCGCCACCTATTGCTTCGTTTTCCTTGAATTTTCAATTCATAAAAAAAGCACCCATTTTAAGGGTGCACTACAGTTTTCATTAAACGCTGCCAATGTCTATAACTTTATGTATAAGGTCTAATACTTTATTGTTCAGTCTTATACTTTATTTTCAAAGAACATCTAGATGTACTGCACTGCCAAGCCGCCAAGCGTCGATACGGCGACGACAACCCACGGCGGCATCTTCCAAACCGTCAGCAGCCCGAACGCTGTCAGCGCCAGGGCAAAATCGGCCCCGGATCGGATGGCGCTCATCCAGACGGGATCGTAGAGTGCAGCCATCAGTATGCCGACAACGCCGGCGTTAATGCCCGAGAGCGCCGACCGAAAGGCCGGCTTCGTGCGGATGACGTTCCAGAAAGGGAGCGATCCCGCGACAAGCAAATACGCCGGTAGAAAGATTGCGACTACCGCTAGCAGGGCGCCCTCGATGTTGTTCGGAGTGGGCTCGGATACGAAGCCGAGGTACGCGGCCAGCGTAAATAACGGGCCGGGTACGGCCTGCGCCGCGCCGTACCCGGCAAGAAATTGATCTTCGGTCATCCAGCCCGTCGGTACGACGCTTTGCTGCAGCAGCGGCAGTACCACGTGGCCGCCACCGTAGACGAGCGCGCCCGCCCGGTAGAAGCTGTCGAACAGCGCGAGTCCGTGGCCCGTCAAGGCGACATGCAGCAGCGGGAGCGCCAAGAGCAGCACGCCGAACGTCGAAAGGAAACATGCGCCGGTCCGGCGGCTGATCGTGGACAGTAGGGGTTCGTATATGCGCGCGTCATCAGCGCGCAAGCAGCGCCAGCCAATCAGCCCCGACGCCGCGATAACCCCCGCCTGAATGAATGGCGAAGGAATGGACAGCGCCGTGATGGCGGATGCGATCGCAATGGCGGCCGTCCCTTTCCCGTTCGCCAGCTTAGCGGCCATGCCCCAGACGGCCTGCGCGACGACGGCGACCGCGGCAATCATGAGTCCGTGCAACCAGCCCGTGTCACGGACATCCAGTCCTTGCAGCACGAAGGCGAAAGCGATCATGAGGATGAATGACGGTAATGTGAAACCGACCCAGGCGAGCAGCCCGCCGAGCAGACCGGCACGTCCGATGCCGATCGCAATGCTTACCTGGCTGCTCGCCGGTCCAGGAAGAAACTGGCAGAGCGCGACCAGATCCGCGTAACTCTCCTCCGTAATCCACCGGCGCCGCTTCACGTATTCCTCGCGAAAATATGCCAAATGCGCGATCGGCCCACCGAAAGACGTCAGCCCGAGGCATAAGGATACCTTCAATACCTCCACCAACCGATTCATATAATACTTCTCCTCCTGCGACGATAAGCTCAAAACTCAACCTTAATTATGCCATGGATTTGTTCGTTCCGTGTTAAGAAGGCAGAGTTTTCGAAATCGTGCCTGACTGGAATGAGATCAAGTTCTTGTCAAAATCTAAAAAAAGATGCTTCCTCCCGAGGGGCATCTTTTTTAAAACTTCTCCTGCCATTTCTTTTTCAGATACATGTTTTTTGAATTGTGATTTAATCCAAGTATTATTCTGTTTAGATATATATTGTTCTGCATTAATTAATAGCTCAACTAATTCTAGTTTCGTCAATTGCATGTATCTTCCCTTAATTCTCTCTATATCACGATCAGTTTTTATATTCTTATAGTTATTGTCCTCAAATTTACAATTCTGGTTAGTTCAGCACCTATTTCTACCTAATTATTTCAACGTAAAAGGATCGCTTACCAAAAATATTTGCGGTTCAGATTTTTCACCAAGACGTATACGCTTCACAACCCGGTACTTACCCGCTAGCAGATATTTTAGAATGATGGGGTTATCCGTATAATGGCCGCCCGGTTTCAAGACAATTCCAATAGAATCATATGCGTAATTGTCTAAAGTGATTGTCTCCCATTCACTATTTACCGGCGTTTGGATCTTAACCTCATTAGTTCCCAAGGAAACATGTACGTCGGAATTATTCGTGACGGTAATACCAAGCCTATCACCTTGTTCATAAGCCGACTTATCTAATGTAATCGTTATTTTCATGCTTTTCTGAAGATCATTTAACGGATAGTACTCCTCGACTAGCGTTCCAATCGAGGGTTCGATAATGTTGTTTGATTGGTTCGATTCGGTCTGTTCAAGCGAGCATGCTGTTATAGAAATCGAGATTAGAACAAGTATCAAAAATGTCTTCATCCTAACCCCCCTAGTATAACAGCTTAAAATTCGGCTTATCCCCTGAGAATATTTCTTCTATTAGTACCCATTTAGTTTTACTTCCCTCAACTGTAATGTCTCATTTGATCTTTCTCCGAGTTCGATTGTCCCCCAATTGGGCGGTAATAGTAACCTATACCACTCGTTAGCTCAATTACCTTTGTTAACATGACTTATTCTACTGAGATTTATTAAGCTGTATATGAAAATGAATAAAGACCCCCATATAATAAAAG
>NZ_FOCJ01000024.1 GCF_900110075.1 Paenibacillus sp. OV219 | reverse complement strand
TCCCCCTTACTCTCTTTCTATATTTCTTGCAAGGGTGAAATCCTGCGAATAAGCGAGCATTTGTGAGAAAACTAAATCGTACCGAGGGAGTTGAAAAACGGCAGCCTTTATGCCGGTTGCCGTTTCTTCGTGTTTATTGAGCTATCGTTCTCCGCTTATTCAATAAAGTGTCACTTGAAAACCGCTCCAAGTTGTTGAAGTCCTTTCTATGTCTAAAAACGCCTTTAAGATCAAGGGCTTAGATTACTGCAAAATGCTCATATATAAAAAAGAAACCCGCAAGACGAACACTTTTTCAAGTGTCCTTCCCGCGAGTCTCCGTTCAACGTACATTCACCTTATTATTTTGCTGCCAAATATGCGTTGACTTGTTTTTGCGTTTCGTCGATAACGTCCTGTAAGCCTGCAGCTTTCATCTTCTTCATGATTTCATCTTTGACGGAATTGTAATCCGTAACGCCAAGGCCTAGATTGTCGCCATACTCACTCATTACCGCTTGGAGCTGGCTGATTTGGGATTTAATCTTGCTTGTGTCCAGCGTGAAACCGACAAACGGACTAACTTCCGATTTGCTGTCCCATGTTTTCAGTTCATCGATGTCCGATTTCGCATAGTTGGTCGAGAAACGGGCAAGACGAAGGTCGTTCCACATCCACACATTCGTGTTGTATTTATCGACTTCCGCAATGCTGCTCGTGTCAACGGAACCGTCGACCAGCTTATAGTTCTTGCCTTCGACGCCGTACGACCACAGATCGAAGTTCGCTTGATCTTTCTTGATCCAGTTCATCAATTGTACGGCTTCTTTGACGTGTTTGCTCGTGCTTGGAACTGCCAGCATGTTGTCTCCGGCCGAGAAGATGTAACGTTTCGATGGTTCCAGATAAACCGTTTCGACTTTCGCGCCAGGAACAATCTTCGTCAATGTGTCAACACGCTCGGAGGCTCTGAAAATATTCGCTCCCAGGGCAGCTACTTTGCCATTGTCGAACCCTGCTTCTGCATCGTCAAGCTTGGAAGCGTCGGCAGATATGATTCCTTTGTCTTTCCATTCTTTCTTCTTGTTCACAATATCAGCAAAGGCTTGCGTATCCAGGAAGGATTTCACCGTGTGTGTCGAATCGGCTGGGTCGATATAAACCGGGTACATGCCGCCATCGCCTATCGGGTAGTAGTAGTTGGCATAAATCGGGAACAAGGCCTGCGTGTTCGGTCCGACGAACGCATACATGCTCGGATCGTTTTTCATAACGGCTTGGAAGTAGGATTCCAGGCCATCGAGCGTCGTGATTTTCGAAATGCCGTATTTCTCGCGCAGATCGCCGCGGATATCGAATACGTTATTGAAGCCTGTCATCGGGATCGCTCTGGCAATCGCATACTGCTTGCCATTGATCGCGCCGCCCTTGAGCACATAATCCGGCGTATTCGTCAGCAGGTCAGGACCGTCGGACTTTAATGCGTCGTCAATCGGCTGGTAGACTTTCTTGGCAACAAGGTCGGACAATGTGCTGCTGTGCGCCCATGCCAGATCGTATTGCGTACCGCCGGCAATATTCAGCGCCAGCTTGTTCCAGTAATCGTCAATGTACTTAATGTCGACTTCAATATTAAGCCCGTCCGCCTTCAGCTTCTCATTGATCGCTTTCAGTACATCCGGTGCTGCGGTTGATGCTTGTCCAGGGAAAACAGCGGTTAATTTCACGACATCTGCGCTTGGCTTGCTATCCGTCGAATTGGCGGCGCCGGTACCCGTATTATTGCTTCCGCTTGCGTCGTTGTTGCTGGATCCGCAGCCTGCGAGCACAAGCGCTGCCATTGCCACGATGCTCAAACCGAAAAATGCTTTTCTGAACTTCTTCATTTCCATCTCTCCCCTTTGTCAACAGCCAGATGTTAATGCGTTCCTATACCGCTGTTGGTTGAGTATAAAAACGTCCCCTTGCATGAAGTGCGAGATGCTATTACAAAAATCTAATTTTCATTAGACTAATGCCGGGATGAAAGTTACCCTTTGACCGCGCCGACCATGATGCCTTTTACAAAGTAGCGCTGAACAAATGGATAAAGTAAGATAATCGGTCCGATCGTCACGAACAGCGTTGCAACCTGGAACGTTGCCGCAGGCATATCCGTGCCGCCCATCGCCCCGTTCTGACGAACGAAGTCCATAATGGATTTAATGCGATAGAGCATATATTGAAGCGGATATAAGTGGGTATTATCGATAAACCACAGCGCACTCGACCAGTCGTTCCAATACATGAGGCCGATGAACAGCGCTACGGTTGCAATGATTGGCTTAGACAACGGAATGATGATTTGGACGAACGTCTTGAGCACGCCGCAGCCATCGATTTCCGCAGATTCGACGAGCGAGGTCGGCACCGTTGCAAAATAATTGCGCATCAAGAATACGTTAAACGGCGATACCAGCAGCGGCACGATCAGCGCCCAGACGGTGTTCTGCAAATGGAGAACCTGGGTGCATACCAGATACCAAGGCAGCGTACCCGCGTTGAAGATCATCGGCAAGTAGAAGAACATGGCAACCACGTTCCGGTATCTCACGCGCTGTATGGACATCGCATAACCAGCCATGCCGCAAATAAACAGAGACAATATCGTACCGACGACTGTAACGAGAATGGAGACGCCGTAGCCGGTATAAATAAACTGGTTTTTAAATACCATTCTGTACGCCAGCGTCGAAAATTGATCCGGAATCAGCTGATAGCCGTTATAGAGGATGCTTTTTTCACTGCTAAGCGATACGATAAAGGTGACAATAAACGGATAAATGCAGCACACGGCAAATGCGAACAGAATGAGATGAATCACAATCTGTGCAGCCTGCTCGCTGGGAGAACGCTTATGCATTGAAACCCTTCCTTTCCGCTTCCAGCACGATTAGAACAACGCGCTATCCTTGTTATATCGCTTCACTAATGCATTCGATCCGAATACCAAGATGAAGCCCACCACGGATTGATACAGGCCTACGGCAGCGGTCGGACCGAAATCGGCTGCCTGCTTGATCGCGCGGAAAATGTACGTATCGATGACATCCGTATGCGCGAATAACAATCCATTATCGCCGACGATGGAATAGATGGTGGCGAAGTCGCCTCGCAGCATGCCGCCTATGCTCAGCAGCGTCATAATGATGATGACGGGCGTAAGCATTGGCAAGGTAATCGTTCTGATCTGCTGCCAGCGCGTTGCTCCGTCAAGCGAAGCGGCTTCGAACAAATGCTCGTCAATGCCGGCGATGCTGGCCAGATAGATAATGGACGAATAGCCGGCTGTCTGCCAGATGTGGGTACCGATAATGATCCAGCCCCACGGCCCCGAAATTTGCGACCAGATGATCGGCTTATGCCCGAAGAGATGGATGATCTGATTGGCAATCCCGTTCTGGTCGGAAAACACGATGTTCGTGACGAGCTTGCCGACGACGACAGCGGAGAAGAAATAGGGCAGAAACATCATGTTCTGATAAAATTTCGAAGCCAGCTTGGAGCGGATCTCGTTTAAGAGAATAGCGAAGAGCACGCTGACGAAAGTCGTCCAAACCAGATAGTTCAAATTGATAAAAATCGTATTGAAGGTTGTGCGGTACGCATAGGAGCTCGTAAAGAAAAATTTGAAATTATCCCAGCCGACAAACGGGCTTTTGAATTTATCGACGAAATTGAAATCCTGGAACGCCACGACCATGCCCGGCATTGGCAAGTAAGAAAACACGAACATGATTAACGCGGCCGGTAGCATCATCAGGTAGTAAGGATAATTCCGTTTCATGTCGAAGATAAACACATTCCGTTTCTTGCTGGCCGCAGGACGGACCACCGTCTCGACACTTTTCATGCTGAAACTCCCCTTTCTGATTAGAATTAGCTTGACCGGCTAACCCGCAGCTCATGTTTCCCCGCGTTAGCGATTGCCAGGACGATCGCCCCCTCCAGCACGGCTGTCGTCACCGGTTCGCCGCCCAGCGTGACGGTGAATGCGCCCTCTTCTGGCAGCGGCAAATCCAAGGTCACCGACCAGCCCGTCTGTTCCAGCTCAAAGCGATAGACATCCTCGTCAGCGGAACGGCTGACTTCGATAGCTAGCGTATTGGCACAATCACCAAGACCAAGCTTGATTTGCTTCGCCGACATGTCGTTCCAGCCTTCCGGGAAACGCGGCCGCAGCGTCAAGGCCTTCCGGTAAGCATCAGGCTTAATGCCGAACATGAATGTCATCAGCGGCCAAGTCATGCCGTAGTTCGTCCATGCCTGCACGAAGCAGCCATAGTCCGGCGACATTTCCGAGATTGAGCCGGGCAGGCGCTTGTTAAAGGTGGAGGCGATGAGACGGATCATTCGCAGCGACTCGTCCATCCGGTCGTAACGAGCTTCGGCCACCGCCTGCACGCCCGTTGAAATCGTCATCATCTGATCGCGGTACATGCCCGACAGATAGGTGCCGTACGGGCCCGTGAATTCCTCCGTTGCCATTCGCTCCAGCGCTCGAACTGCCTGATCCCGAGGCGCAAGGCCGGTTTCCATCGGCGTGTTGATGACCCAGTTCTTGAACAGCCATGGCCGCTCGCATTCCGGATCGAGCCCCGCCAGCTCCGCCTTGATTGCCTCCAAATCGTGGACCGCATTAAGTGCGCCGAATTCCTGCGCCCGCTCAATGTAAATATCGATTCGGCTCTCGATCTTGCCTGCCGGCGCCATCGCATCGGCATACAGCCCTTCCTTGTCGATCCACAGATCACGGTTAATCTTATCGCCAAGGCACACCGCCAGCTGTCCGTAACGCGCCTGTTCTTCGCCTTCGCCGAACAGCTCGGCCATCTTGGCGCCTGCGAGCAGCGCGGACCACGTATAGACCGCGGAGTCGATCAGCTCGACGTTCAGCCCCTCGATTTCAATAATGCCGTAGCCCTCAGGCAACAGGTCGCCATCCGGATCCATCTCCTCCAGCAGCCAGGACAGCCCTTTTTTCACCGCCGGATAGACGCTGCGCAGGAACTCGATATCTCCCGTCCATTTGAACACTTCCCACACGCATTGGATAAAATGGGCTGTTTCCTGCGTGTTGCCTGGATTGGCAACGAGTCCGCTCGTCGACAGCTCATGGATGATCCGCCCATTCCCGTTCGCTTCCTCCGACGCCTTCAGGATCAGCAAAAGTGTCTCTTGCGCCATCGCGAGTCCGCCCACAGGCAGCAGACCAAGCAGCGTGTAGCTGTTGTCGCACCCGAACCACCACGGATATTCCGGAATGCCAGCGCCCATGCCGCGTCCGACGCCAGGCACGTCCCGAACGAACCAGTCGTTATGGAACTTCACCCAATCGAACACCTTCTGAACCTGCTTATCGGGAATGTTCACGACAGTCGTCCGGGCGATTTTCTCGTACCGGCCGCGCTTGTCCTCCCATAGCTGCTCGCGATAATCCCGCAGATGCGCAAAGCTTTGCAGCGCCGCTTCCTCGGAACGGTTCGATCCCGCCATGTAGAAATGGATCGTCTCCGAGCCGCCTGCCGGGATCGCCACCTTCTCGTAGACCAGCGAGCCGCTGATGCCTTTGCCCGACGTCCAGTGAGGACCGAACATTTCCCTGCCGACCGAGCCCCGGTTGCTGTGCCGGTCTGCGCCGATCACCACATGCCACGGATTATGCTCGTCCTTCGCGATGAAGAGTCCGGCGTCCTTGTCGACACGCCCCGCGTCCATACCGTCCTCAATACCTTTGCCCTCCGAGAACCAGACGGGACTCAAATCGGTACGAGCCAGCATATTGAGATCCAGGCTGCGGTCCCGGCCGCTCAAATCACGAAGGATATAAGTGACGATGATCCCTTCAGCATCGTCCGGACAAAACTGGCGGCGCACCACTTCAAGCTCAAGCGGCTTAAGGAGGTAGCGATGCTCGTTGTAGAACGGATAGTTATGGAAGGAATCCGATTCCGTCAGCCACATGGCCGATGCACCGTTCGAACCTTCTGCACTCGCGTTCTCCCCGATATGCAGCCAGAAACCGTCGAGCAGCTTGATTGGATGCAGCCAAAGTCCGCCCATCTCCAGCTTCACGTGATGGCCAAAATCCGGAAAGGCGCCATTCTGTCCGCCTACCAGATAAGTGCGGTTACCGGCACAAATATAGAGGTCCTGCCAGGATAAGCCGCGTGTAGCACGCGTTTCATGATAGGGTTCCAGCACCGGTCCCAGATGAAGAGCGAACGGGTCAGTATGTAGGGTTTGAAGCATGTGTATTGCCTCCTTCTATGAAATAAATAATCCCGAAACGTTTCGGATAAAAGCCAAAAAAAAGTGTCAAAGCATTTGTGGGAAATCATACTAATTAATGACGATATAAGCGCTTTCATCTACCCGAAACGTTTTGGAAAACTTTCAAAAAAAAAGCGCCTGTGCTGTTAAATTTTGCTGACTATTGTTAGGGGCGCCGTGCTTTCTCGAATCATTAATTCATTTTGCAAAATAATTTTATGATTGACGTGCCTGTCCTCAAGCAGATCGATTAGCAACTGTGCCGCCTGGTAGCCCATCTCATATCTATCTTGGTGAATCGTCGTTAATTTAGGTGAGCAATAGGAGGCGATCGCAATGTCGTCATAGCCGACGATGGAGAACATCTCAGGCACCTTCCGTCCGCTTCGTTCAACGGCCCGCAGTGCTCCAAGCACCATGAGGTCACTTGCAGAGAAAACCGCAGTTATTTCCGGATGATGCAGCATAATTCGATACATTGCGTCGCTTCCGCCTTCTTCGGAGAAGTCCCCGTTAAGTACAAGCTCCGGACGGAACGGTATGCCATGCGCCTCGAGTGTTATGCGATAACCGGCGAGTCGATCCTGGCTGACAGCGGCGTCATTATGGCCGTTAATCATCGCGATATGGCGGTGGCCCTGCTCAATCAGATGAAGCACGGCTTTTGCTGCCCCTGCAACGTTGTCGGTTGTCACATGGCCCAAATTGCTCCCTTCTGCCGGAATATCAATCAGCACGCAAGGGAAATTAGTATCATTCGTAACTTCCTGCAAATAAGGATCCTGTACGCGCAGTCCCGATATTATTGCGCCATCCACATTTCGCTCTTTGCATAAATCCCCGTAGGACTTGGAAATCTGCTTCTTCGGGTTGGTACTGAACAACATAATCTCGTAATTCAACTCTGACGCCCTATCGTTAATACCGCACAAGATTTCAAATGCCAACGCATCCTTAGCTCCAGCCCGATTGATTTCCGAAAAGATTACGCCGATGGAGCGTGATTTCTTCGTTACCAAGCTGCGTGCAAGGACATTGGGGCGGTAATTCAATTCCTTGGCTGCGTGTATGATCTTCTTGCGGGTCTCTTCATTAACGTCGTAGTAGCCGTTTAACGCTCTGGAAACGGTGGTGACGGAGACGCCGGCATATTGGGCCAAATCCTTAATGGTAGTCAACTGCCTGCTCCTTTCTATCCGAAACGTTTTCGGTCCCCTGTGACAGATTATAATCTACCAATGAAAGCGTGTGCAACACTTTTTTTTCGAATACGGTATTCGCCTCCCTTCCGTCAGTCACAGGATGAAGTTTCCAGAACTTGCAAAGACAACGTTTTCGATCCGAAGGGGCATCCAGCCTCACGCTTTTCGATTTTCAGTACATGACATTATTCGTCTGTCTGTAAAGGAGCATCAATGATGAAAAGACTTACACGGATGTCGTTTACGTTCATCACGGATCCCATAAACATGAGCTTCCATGACGGAATGAAAAATCTCCGATTCTTCCGGAGACTAACCCTTCTTTTCTCCCTGCAGATTCGCCCGCGCTCCGTAATAAAGAATCGAAGACAGGTTAGCCGTTAAACCAGGTTGCCGTTTCTTTGTGTTTGTTGAGCTATCGTGCCCGTTAGTTGAATCTCAAGTTCATCGTAGTTACCTGTGGTTACCTTTTGTCCAACTTATCATAAATAAGAACCGTGCAGAAAATTATTATAAAAATCATGACACTGAAAAATGACTCCATTAAATATTCATGCTGTGCTTCAGGTGATTGATTTTTAAATATACTCATAAGCGTTGCAAAAACACCCCAAAAGGTTATAAATACAGCGATGGTTGTCAATATCAGCGACACCAAAAGCATTTTCAATATTTTTTTATTTTCATTTTTATGACTCACATGGGTTTCTCCTCGGTAATATGGTCTTCTTAACTGCAAATAACTTGTTTTTGCATGTAGAATAAATTCGGTTAGTACAAGCATCATTCCCATCTATGCAGAGTTTCCTTCATTCGTTTGCGCGTCTAAGCAGCATACAGCGGAGTATTTGTTATTCTTGCTGTGTTGTGTGGATGTTTAGTCGATAAAAACACCTGATATAAACGATTGGATAGTAGTCGCAGTTTGTATTGTAAGGTGTCTCCTTTATGCTTTTGGCGCCCGCCTAAAAGTTAATTCGCTTGTTGCTGCATCCCTCTGGTTCTTCTTAAGCATGTATGTTTTGATCACCTGACACTTCCGTTAGCAAACCTGCCGGTTAGTACAATAATGCCTCGTGTGTGTATTAATCCCACCGGACTTGTATAGAAGTTCTTGCCCTATTACGGCTCTGTATAGAAGTTCTTGTCTTGAACAAACGACAAGAACTTCTATACAATAAATAAAAAAAACCGCATTTTATGCGACTTCGTTGTATAGATGTTTTTGTCGTCCGACAATTACTGCTATATCGCTGATCCGTTGTTGAATCGCTCTCTCCGCACCAGGCTTGAACTTCCATTCGTATACGACATGACCATTCTTCCGACCTGGCGTGAAGAACGTGTTCTGATACTGCGTCATACTGGTGCCAAGACGCTGGCCATTATCCAATAAGTAAATTGGCAATTAAAATGAATGTCGAGGGACCTCCACGCATGTATGAATCAAATGCCGAAGATATTGTTGTTAAAGGACTCAACTCCATATTCGAATAGCCATGATCTTTTTCCATTTTCATACTACCCATTCTGTCTATGATTGGCTTGTGTTCATTCTTGTTGGACACCAAAAAAATTCCCCTTCAAGTAGCGGTTTATTTATTAAACCTGTCTACTTAAAGGGGAGCATATCATCGCACCGGCAGCCTGATGGTGTTGAACTATCGTTCCTCGTTAGCGCGGCACCACAGATTATGGAAGGAATTACTTTCTTCCATAGGAGCTTAACAAGCTGCCGATCTGACAGTTGCAATGTTGTCTAGAAGTCGGCAATCGGACAATGTTCTTGTCAACCGACATCTGTCCATGATATTTTCTCGGCTCGTCCATCGTCATCGGAATATTTTTGATGTAAATACATATTTATCATCCTCCCAGGGGCAACATAGATTTTGTTGTCACTTTGATTTAATCAAGGAGGATGTAGTATGCCAAATGAACAAAATGAAGTATCTAAAGCAGATGTGCAATCCGTTAAGCTGAATAAACTTCCGGTTGCAGGAGCCGCAGATACGGAATTTTCCGCCGAGGAAGCAGCTGAAGTATTTCAGCACAACCCTGCAGCGAACGAAACTGCAGCCAACGAATCAGCAAAAGAAGCTCTGGATGAATTCTAGGATAAAGTAAAGCAAGATGCCCGGATCCTTACTAGGACCGGGCATCTTCAATGTTACAACTTGCAAGGGTGAAATCCTGCGAATAAGCGAGCATTCGTGAGAAAACTAAATCGTACCGAGGGAGCTCAATGACAGGATTGTTCATCACCTATGACTTTGTGTCCACACGCTTCTCCCCTTCAATCGGAACGATGACGACGTTTTTGTACTTGGGCTCCTTTAAACGATTAAAATTCCCTAACTCCGTCACTTTGCCCTCGGCGTCGATCTTGCCGTAGGCGAACCCATCCGTCATCCACATATCTGAGAAATATACCTTGGATCCGATGCCTACCGGCTTAGTACCCCACTCTCGTTGTTTCGACGACAACAACGGTGAATCTTGCTGCCATTTGGCCACCGGCAGACCGTCTGCATTTACCTCGAAGTAACTGGTTAGCCCTTTGTAGTCCTCAGTGAACCGCAGCGCCTCCCCTTCAGGGAACGTATATGTCACCGTGAAGCCTTCTCCATTCGGTTGTAGCGCGTTCGACGCAATGATCCTACTTAGTTTTGTAACGAGCTTGCGCGCCTCCGTTAGATCTCCACGCATAAGTGTGTTGAATGCCGTCTGACCGACAGGAGTGCGGACAATGGCACGCTTGTCCTTGGAATTATAATCGACGTAAGCGCCAAGCGACTCACTAATGAATCGCAGTGGCACATAGGTGCGACCGTCCTTGTTCACGATGGTCGTGTCCAATGTCACACGCTTACCGTCGACCGTTGCGGTCTTTTGTCCCGCTTGGAGCAGAACGATCTTGCGGTTATCCTTGCTGCGCGCCGTGACAGTACCCGTCTTAGCGTCGTAGGCGTAAGTAAGCCAAGCCGGATCATCAAGAGAACGCAATTGCACCAGCGTACGCCCTTGCACCATAATAGCGCTGTTCTGCAACTGACCATCGAATTCATGACTCCCATCGGATTCCATATTTGACACTAGATTTGACGTGAGGCACAAGAGAAAAGTTGCATTCATCTGCCCGTTAGCTCAACAGGCTGCCAACAATAGGCAGCCTGTTCTTAAGCATAGGCAGCTATCACTACATAGAAAGCTAGGCTATACTGGCTAATCTGTTATGTATGCTTAATCGAGTAAATCTGATTTCTTTATAGCATACACAATATATTTGAACTGGTTTCGAATCCATCTAAACTACATCCTGCTATAGTTAACGATGATAGAACTCACAATTGGAAGAATCCTATGAACATTTTTGAAAAAAAAGGGCTTCCGTTTAATGATATGCTCCCCTTTAAGTAGACAGGTTTAATAAATAAACCGCTACTTGAAGGGGAGTTTTTTTGGTGTCCAAAAAGAATGAACACAACTCTAC
>NZ_FOCJ01000025.1 GCF_900110075.1 Paenibacillus sp. OV219 | reverse complement strand
TTGAAGCAAACGGTATGCTGTCTTCTCGTCAATGTCGAGCGTGACTGCGATTTCACGCTTATTCATGGCACGTATTTCGCTTGGATCAGTCTCGAACGGGTTCCAGCAGAGCATGTTCGTTTCCAAGTGGATGTACGGGAGTAGCCGGTACAAATAGCCGAGCTGCCGTACTTTGCGTGTCGGTAACGAAGCGTAGATTTTGCGTAGCCGATCGTCATACGTCTTCACCACGCGCCGACCTTCGGCAGCTCCCCGGAAGTGGTAATCCTCGTTCATGATGAATCGACCGTCTACTTCCATGATGATGCTATACCGCTCCATGACGGCGTAAAACGTGCGGAACGTCTCAAGGGTAATTCCTAGCCCTTCGACCATATCTCGGCGCGTCAGGGGCCACTTACCGCGTCCTATGACGAGCGCGTTCGTCTCGTAGTCGATGAATGTTTGCAGGTACATCAGATAACCGAGATATGTAGCATCGATTTCAGAAGTAACAGCTGCGATCCGTTCCATGTCTGTGAATGTGAAGTTGCCACCTTTGGTGCGGCGTTGCTTGCTTTGTTGGAGCTTGCGGTAAGCGTCACGCTGCGCTTTACGGATTACTTGGTCGCCCTCGTGGAGCGTTACGGTTATTGTCATGATGCGAATCCTCTCTCCTGGTTGTTTGTTTTTTCCTTTGGTAATAACCGAGCCCCGGCGTATTTTGGACATCAAGGCAGAAAAAAAACGCCGAGGATCATACCCCGGCGCGTCTCTTCATGCTTGCGTATGCGGTTAAAGTTCTGTTCGATGGGTTGACCGCCGCTGCTTTGCGCGCAGCTTCCAATTGCTCAGCCGTTGGAGGCGCTTCGGTCGGTTCTTGTTCGTCGGGCTCCAATGCTTGGGCTTGATGACGTGCTGATACCTGACCAAACAGGGCGCGGTAGACCATCGACGGATGCGCCTGCACGATCATAGCCATGTCCTGCACGTCTTGTTCCGTAATCGCGGCAGCGTCCGCTAGTTTGGCCTGTATTGCTCGGAGATGTGCGATGTGCTGATGCTCCATTACATCGCCCCCCAAGCCATGCGATCGATGCCGTTAGGCAGCTTGCTATAGTTATCGATCGTCAATAGGTCTTCGTTTGTTATCCGTGGAATGTCGTTATTGCTGATGATTGCCTGCGGCGAACGGTAATCGCCTGGATGATTGGCGTTGTCCGTAAAAGCCATATCTCGAAGCTGACGGAACATTGGTTCATACTCAGTTTCAAACTCCTTAATATCGAGCAGCGCGTTGTAGTAAGCGTTACGCGCCATTGTCAGACGTTCAAGAATTGGCTGTAGCTCGTCGGAACGAACGGCAGAACGGTAATCGCCTGACCAATTATTTACGAGGTCGCGGACGGTGATCCTGTCGTCAACGGTGCGACTATATTCATAAGCGTGAGCGCGTTCATGTTCAGCTGCGGCGAGCGCCTTTTCTGCGGCTTCGATCTGTGCGGCGAGCTTGACCTTCTCCTTGGAGCGGTCTGCTCCCGTTTTAAACTCGTCGCGGATCAGCGCGTCCTTCTGTGCCTTTAAGTCATACAGCTGTGTGCCAGCGGCGACGACAGCCGCTTCGTAACGTGCGACAACGGCGTTATACTGCTCGTCCTGTCTATCAAACTTCTCTTTCAAGCTCCATGCTTTCATCATGCGTTCCCCTATCCTTGAATTTGTTGTACTCCCGTTCCTGCTCTTCGAGCTGAGCAAGTAAGCGTTGAATGTCAGCCTGAACCGCTTCGGTCGTGCGCTCGTCTTCTGGGTTAGCTGGTCGTATCGTAAGTTGGTCGTTCATTACACCGACGGCCCGCAGGTATATATCCGCGGCGCGAATTGATTTCCCGGACTTTGCGGATTCGGCGACTTGGTCCATCACATCTGCAAGATGGTCCATTGCGTTAGCCATTGTACGAACGCGCACGAACGAGACGAATGCTGGTTCGGACCTCCATCTGTAAATTTGACGTTCAGAAACTCCGACTTCATTGGCAAGCTGCGTGATCGTTTTACCCGCCTTCTTCGGTAGGGCAAAATGTTCTGCCACTATAAGCTGTTCAGGGGTCAAGGTTCCTTGCCTGATGAGTGCCGTCATACGCTTTCGACCGCCAGCTTATCGCGCAGCTTTGACCAGGCTACAGCTTCCAATCGTTTGGCATCGTTGGCGTGACGCGCTAGTTGGGTCAGCTCAGCTGCTAGCTCTGCGCTGATGCTAAACGCGGTGATAAGCGCTGCTTCTTCTTCGGCTGTAATAATTCGTCCGCCTGTTTCCATCTTGGAAATGTAAGGCTGTGGGATGCCTGTCTGCTGGGCTAATTCGGATTGGGAAATGCGCCGAACCTTACGGATGGCTCGGATTGCTTCGGCTGTTAACATTGAGCTACTTCCTTTCGTTACGTGAAATTGGAAAGAGCCGAGATCCCAAAGGTAGGGAACTCGGCTCTTTCTCGTTTACTAGTTATGCTGAACGCATTTTATACAAGCACGTTATACTGGTAACTTTATGCGGCTTGGAATAGCGGCCCGCGTAGCGTCGGACGTAGATGATGCTTGCTTTACTGTCGGTTGAGTTATTACATTAACGGTACTACCGTCAACGCCAAAAACCCGCGCCACGACTCACTTTTTTCGAAATGATAGTTTACTAGGATAGTAGATTATGGTATTGTTGGTGCAACGAAGTTCAACAAAATAGCAAAAGCCATCGTTTCGGCGGCAAGAGGGTGGAACCTCTTAGCTGCTTCGTATCCGCTACAACGGACAGAAACAGGCGCACTCACGATAGCTTTTCTACGTACATATTAGCATTTTGCCGTATTATCGGCAAGGCTAAACGTATAAATTGTGAAGCCCTGATCTCATCCGTATTGTAGGGGAGATCAGGGCTTTTCTTGTTGTCTGCGGCTTGTAGGTCGTTTACATATCCAACTAAATATCTGGCGCGCTCCGGAATCTCGCAAAAAAATGAGAGTCTGAGGGCTTAGTTTCGTATTGCCTGAAACGGCAGCGCCAACGTGGAGAGCGGGAGCAACACGTTAAACTTAGCGAGGTGAGCTGAGCCGGTGGCAGTAAAATCAGCGTAACGATCATTAAGGCGGAACCATACTCACGCCGATCGTGAGACTATGGCGAGGTCGGCCATTAACGGACTGGAGGTTGCCAAGCCGCGCAAGCGGGGAGGGCGTTGCAAATTACGTGGGATTGGCTTCACGTAGCAAAAGGTAGCGCACAGCGTAAAAGCTGTTTGTTCGGGTATGGATGTGACGGACTCGTCCCGCCTTAAACGGCGTAATCACAGGAATAACCATCTACTTTGTGCCTGCAAATATATCATTTTGTGGGCACAGGTAGGTGTTCTCTGCTCTGAAGCCTGAACCCAGCCATGCCAGCGTGACGTTTAAGATCGGTGGTGTCAAGCGACAGTAGCTAATTAAGATACAGATGATGAACAAAGCGACGATGGCCCGGTGGAGGATAAAGCCGCCCGGCGAACCGAAGCTTGGGCGATAACGTGATCTTCGTTATCCCCACGCTGAGCGTGAGATGGTGCGGAACCGAGCGAAGCGAAGGCAATGAAGTCGAAGGAATAAGAAAAAGCCGCTAGTTAGGACTTTAGCGGCTTTGGTTATTGTACGAGCTAGTATGCAGCGGCTTCTTCGACAGTAATTCCACGATATATTCCACATTGTTTCGAACGGTTCCATGCAACTTGAACGAATGGGCAATCCGATTTGTTGCCACCAAGGTGTTTGGTAAATCGAGCACAGCGGAATACGCCTGGAAGTTGTCCTGGCGATTTCAGAAATGTCGGAAACACCTGTTTCAAAATGTGTGCTGAGACATTTCCTGGATTTGCTTGCATCCATGTAAGTACTTGCCTTTGGTTCGAGGTACTTTCGTTGACAAATCGGCGGATCAATGCAGCATTCTGTGCTGCTGTGACGGGGACAATCGTTAATTCATTTGCACTTGTTTGATCTGTTGTGTGCGAAGGAGTCATGTCTTCTTCGGTGCCTACTTCTTCATCTTCCGCGAAGATCTTCAGAATGCGCTGCCACTTACTCAGAGCGGCTTTGTCATTTAGATCGACTGTGAATCGAAATTCGACTTGCGACATTGGGACAACCTCCTAGTGAACTCATTTGCGTTCTTATGTTCTATAATATTTCGATGTTACGGTTCTTATGCCTGTATTTGCATGCAAAATGCGTTGTTATGAGCATATAAGTGTTCTCGGAAGCGAATCCTTACAGCGGACGTACCCGTCAGATCCGTTCAGATGCAACAGCATGGCCTAACCCCTTACTGATGAAAAAGTAATTGATCTGAAGGCAAATGACAGGCAGGGATGCAACTGATCTGTGGTGAATGTGTCATGAATGGAATCTATTTGCGTTCACGGTTAACACCATATGTAGTAAGGCTTTCAGCGTGGTGTATGCGTGATGAATGCTTGATCGTGAATGAATGAATGCGTGAACTGAACGTGAATGGTCCATGAATGGAGGGTGAACGAATGGAATGGCTGACGGTAGCGCAGGTGGGGAAACTGGCAGACATACCGCCTGAGACGGTGCGAAGGTACATAAACAGACATAGCCATCATTTGCAGGTTAAGAAGAACCATAAATCCTATCAGATTGCGGACAGCTGTGTTCCAGTGTTCAGTCAGATAAGAACGCTTTATGAGGAAGGCAAGCAGGCCGATGAAGTGGAAGCAGCCCTGGCTAAAGCAGGTCGGCCGACGATCGTGAGCGTGAATGAGCTTGGTGAATCCGTGAACGTAAACGTGGTGGAAGCTATGGCTGCCCTTGATTCCAAGCTGAATGCAATTGCTTCCATGCTTATGAACGTGCATGAACGCTTGAATGCAGGTGAGCAGGATCGTGCTGTCATGAGGGAAGAAGTGCAGATAATCCATGAACAGGTCATGAACATTCCTCACGAAATAGCGGCTACAGCTGAGCAACTGACGGGTCAGATCGTGAACGTAACGGGCGAGATGCGAGAGGAAATTATACAGGGACAACAGCAAACAAAGACCGAAAATGATGGTATACGACAGGATCTTGCCGAGGCACGGTGGGAAGCGAGTACTGCCACAAATCAGCTTGCGGAAAAGCTCGTAAACGTCTCGCAACAGATGACGGAAGGTCACAAAGAGGTTGCCGCTACTATAGCCGCTAATATCAGGGAAGAGCGGAACAGGCAAACAACAGAGCGCTTGACGGAAAAACGAATTGAGAAGCAGCTGCGGGTTGAGGCGTTGAAAGCATGGAATGCGAAGCCGGAAGCGGAACGAATGAAGAAGGCCGGGATGTTCCGTAAAGAAGAGAACGTCACAGCTCGTAAAGATTTCATCCGTAATTACATCGAAGAACACATGGAGCAACGGATACTGGAGGCGACAGAAGAGCTGTGAACGATGACAACGTAATCCAATTCAGACCAAAGCAAGCTGCCGTCACGGAAGCGGACAGGATCGCTAAGCTAACGCTGTGGGAAAAGGGCTTTTCCGGGTACGTGCTTTCCATAGGTCTTCAAACTATCGCACAGACTTCTGAAGTTATAGCTTCCACGCAGACTAGCTTGGACAACATGTACAGAGCTATCCGTGAAATGGCTGAAGCTAACTACATTAAATTGACGTTGGTGGTTACCAATGAACTGGTGATCCAACGTGCATTCATGGGTCATGAAGCTAGACTTGCTGAGATAATTGAAGCAGCAGAAGTGGGGGATGACTTATAATGGCTGAACCCCAGCTTGCGCCACGTAAGAAAGTAAGATCATCAAAGGCACCACTGGCAGGGACCATTGTTCTGGTAGGCATGATAATCGTTTCCGCAGCTGTGCTGTATCGTCAGTATCTGGGGAAACCAAATGAGACTCCAGTGGTGATGAGCGCGCCGGCCGTAGCGACTACAGAAGAACCAGTGACGGCAGCGACTGCTCCTGATGTAGAACCGCAAGCACTTTATGATTCAGACGTTATGGTGGCTGAAGATCACTACGAATTAATCAAGCTGACCCTTAAAAGCAAGACAGAAATCAGCTATGAATATCAGGTGAACTCTGGTCCAAATCTTGATTTTTACATGGTTGATGATGACGGCCTGTTCAAGTGGAAGCGTGTCATGGAAGGTGCAAAGGAAACTCAGTTCATGACGTACGGCGATTTCAAATCTTCCGCGACATCAAGGGATAAAAAATCAGGATTGCTTAATGCAGGCACGTACTACCTGATTATCGACAACACCGATTACGGGGATGTCATGCCCCCTATGAACCTTGCAGATGATGTGGCAACGTTGCATCTGACTGTGGTTGGACGATAACGAAGTGACGAAGGTTCGGGCACGATCGAAGGATTAACGGAGTGGACGGTAACGCTACGCTGCCGAACGGAATCATGTATGTGCCGGTAAGTGAGATTGAGTCTGTTATATACAAAGTGTATCAATCTCTCAATGCCTAATCCCGTCCTCTATCAATCTCAAAAATTGTACTAATTCATTAGCAGATTGGCCTTGCCGTTTGCTAACAAACTCCCATATTTTAAATGAGATCGAGATCATTGTTGGGAGGAAAAGGTATATGGGTTTTGGTTTGGGTGGTATTGGTGGTATTGGTGGTTGTGGTGGTGGTGGATTTGGTGGATTCGATGGAGTTCCAAGCATTCTATTCCGTCTCTCTCCAGGGGTACGTGTAGACGTTGTATTCGACCACACGGGTCCACGAGGACTCCAAGCTACGTTCCTTGGATTCGAAAGGAACTCTGCACTGTTCTTGGTCGATAATGAAGTCTTGTTCATTAATCCTCGTAGTATTCAAGCCATCTCGATTCATCATCATAGCCGAGACTGCGGCTGCTCAGCGCCAATGATGGGGCAAGGCCGTGTAACGGGCCGCAGCCAACGTACAGCAGGAAAAGGCTGAAAACTCGTTCCTCCGAGACCAAATCAAGCAACAAAGCGCGAACTGCTCAAACAATGGATGCCAAAAGGTAAAGGGTGAAAAGCTGCTTTAGGCGGCTCTCACCCTTTTTCCTTTTATTGGATATGGAGTTGTGAAGTGATTCGTAAATTTTGTGGGGGCTTGACGGTGACTCCGAGAGGGGGTGCCGGGGGTAGCGGTGGGTGGTCAAAGCAAAAGCCCGACAGCGACAGATCTGCCGAGCCTGATCCTTACAGAACGAACGCTTCAAGATCCTGTTCAATCTCTTCGTCCGTGATGCCTATGTACGTCAACGTAATTGCCGGGTGACTGTGGTTCAGTATGCGCTGAAGCTTCGCCACGTCACGCGTTTGCTTGTACATCCAGTAGCCAAATGTCTTCCTCAGCGTATGGTTGCCCACGCTATCCACGCCAGCAAAGTCAGCTGCCGTTTTCAGCTGCCGATAGGATTGGGTAGGCGTGATTGCGCCATCACCCTTACGTGAAGGGAATACCCACTCGCTTTCTACGGTGCCTAGGTAAGCGTTCAGTTCATCGTAAATGTTGCCCAGCTGTAACTCCCGCGCCTTCCCGGTCTTACCTTCCTTGACCACTACACGCTTCTTACCGCGCAGATCCTTCACCTTCAGCTTTACGAGGTCACCAACACGCAAGCCCGTATTGATCCCAATCAGGAACAAGATGTAGTCACGTTCGGAACAGTGACGGCGTAGCGCCCACTTCATGTCATCGATCTGCTGTTTATTACGAATTGGCTGAACATCCTTGATCTGCGTGGTCATGTCATTTCCCCCAATGAAATCAACGTTTTGAATGTACGATATTTTTGACCTGAATCCATCATACCACGTTATATAGGAAATGTGAGCCATTACAGGGAAACGAATGTACGTTTTTATCTAAATTCGTACATTGGGGAATGGAGCCCCCGAAAGTTGCGTAATCTGACGTGATCGGCAGCATCAGCGGTCTTTTCCAGACCAATGAATTTTCAAAATTGGGTACGTACCCAAATTGGGGAAGTAAGAAGTTGATGGAGTAGCCTACCTACCAAAATCAGTAGATCGCGCCGACTTCATCCAATCCCCTACGCCTTCGGCTTCGGGTCTGCCGTCGCCTTACGGCTCCGGACCATCCTTCTTTTCCATGTACTTAACGTCAATAACTAATGGGGTAAATTAGTGGGGCGACGCCGTAGGCGGAGCCGGGCGGGCTTGTCCCGACCCGAAGGATTCACGTCATTAAAGACCTTCATCTGTTCCGTTGATTTTTCCGACAGATTAAGAAGAAATAGCGGCATTGAAATCGCTGTAACCGTTGGTACCATTGGGTTTGTGGCACTTTTACGGTGGCGATTCAATGCCCTGTTTGACGCCCAAAACGACGATTCAAAGTCCGATTTGAATTAGCTGACTTTGCACCTGAACACAACCTGCAACGCTTTATCCGGGTATTCGCCTCGACTGATGAAGCTTGGGTTGATCATGTAGAAGCGTTCGTTCCGTTTGTTCCCTCGGCTTATTTCCGCGAACATCTGCATGTCCCCGAAGGTCAACGCTTGAAGCAAACGGTATGCTGTCTTCTCGTCAATGTCGAGCGTGACTGCGATTTCACGCTTATTCATGGCACGTATTTCGCTTGGATCAGTCTCGA
>NZ_FOCJ01000031.1 GCF_900110075.1 Paenibacillus sp. OV219 | reverse complement strand
CCAAAAGTCAGCACTCTCCGAGACGTACCCTGAGTACCGCGAGACACGTGAAACCTCGTGGGAATCCGGCAGGACCATCTGCCAAGGCTAAATACTCCCTAGCGACCGATAGTGAAGCAGTACCGTGAGGGAAAGGTGAAAAGCACCGCGGAAGCGGAGTGAAAAAGAACCTGAAACCGTGCGCTTACAAAAAGTCAGAGCCCGTTATATGGGTGATGGCGTGCCTTTTGTAGAATGAACCGGCGAGTTACGTTCCCATGCAAGGTTAAGGTGAAGAGCCGGAGCCGCAGCGAAAGCGAGTCTGAATAGGGCGATATAGTATGTGGACGTAGACCCGAAACCGTGTGATCTACCCCTGTCCAGGGTGAAGGTGCGGTAACACGCACTGGAGGCCCGAACCCACGAATGTTGAAAAATTCGGGGATGAGGTGGGGGTAGCGGAGAAATTCCAATCGAACTCGGAGATAGCTGGTTCTCCCCGAAATAGCTTTAGGGCTAGCCTCGGAGTAAAGAGTCGTGGAGGTAGAGCACTGATTGGGTGCGGGGCCCGCCAAGGGTTACCAAGTCCAGTCAAACTCCGAATGCCATGTACTTATATCCGGGAGTCAGACAGTGAGTGCTAAGATCCATTGTCAAGAGGGAAACAGCCCAGACCATCAGCTAAGGTCCCCAAGTGTGTGTTAAGTGGGAAAGGATGTGGAGTTGCAAAGACAACCAGGATGTTGGCTTAGAAGCAGCCACCATTTAAAGAGTGCGTAATAGCTCACTGGTCGAGTGACTCTGCGCCGAAAATGTAACGGGGCTAAACACACCACCGAAGCTATGGATTGCAACCGTATGGTTGTAGTGGTAGGGGAGCGTTGTGTATAGGTAGAAGTCAGACCGTAAGGACTGGTGGACAGTACACAAGTGAGAATGCCGGTATGAGTAACGAAAAGACAAGTGAGAATCTTGTCCGCCGTAAGACTAAGGTTTCCTGAGGAAGGCTCGTCCGCTCAGGGTTAGTCAGGACCTAAGGCGAGGCCGAAAGGCGTAGTCGAAGGACAACAGGTTGATATTCCTGTACCACCGTAAGCCGTTATGAGCAATGGGGTGACGCAGAAGGATAGTGACGCGAGCTGATGGAATAGCTCGTCCAAGCAATGAGGCTTGTGTGTAGGCAAATCCGCACACTTTAAGGCCAGGTTGTGATGGGGAGGGAAAATTACAGTACCGAAGGTCATGAGTTCCCGCTGCCAAGAAAAGCCTCTAGCCAGGTGATGGTGCCTGTACCGCAAACCGACACAGGTAGTCGAGCAGAGTATGCTAAGGCGCTCGGAAGAACTCTCGTTAAGGAACTCGGCAAAATGACCCCGTAACTTCGGGAGAAGGGGTGCCTCGGTAGGGTGAATAGCCCGAGGGGGCCGCAGTGAAAAGGCCCAAGCGACTGTTTAGCAAAAACACAGGTCTGTGCGAAGCCGTAAGGCGAAGTATACGGGCTGACGCCTGCCCGGTGCTGGAAGGTTAAGGGGAGTGGTTAGCCGCAAGGCGAAGCTATGAACCGAAGCCCCAGTAAACGGCGGCCGTAACTATAACGGTCCTAAGGTAGCGAAATTCCTTGTCAGGTAAATTCTGACCCGCACGAATGGCGTAACGACTTGGGCGCTGTCTCAACGAGAGATCCGGTGAAATTTTAATACCTGTGAAGATGCAGGTTACCCGCGACAAGACGGAAAGACCCCATGGAGCTTTACTGCAGCTTGATATTGGACTTTGGTACGATCTGTACAGGATAGGTGGGAGCCTTTGAAGCCGGAGCGCCAGCTTCGGTGGAGGCAACGTTGGGATACCACCCTGATCGTATCGGAGTTCTAACCTGGTACCGTAATCCGGTACAGGGACCGTGTCAGGTGGGCAGTTTGACTGGGGCGGTCGCCTCCTAAAATGTAACGGAGGCGCCCAAAGGTTCTCTCAGAATGGTTGGAAATCATTCGTAGCGTGTAAAGGCATAAGAGAGCTTGACTGCGAGACCTACAAGTCGAGCAGGGACGAAAGTCGGGCTTAGTGATCCGGTGGTACCGAATGGAAGGGCCATCGCTCAACGGATAAAAGCTACCCTGGGGATAACAGGCTTATCTCCCCCAAGAGTCCACATCGACGGGGAGGTTTGGCACCTCGATGTCGGCTCATCGCATCCTGGGGCTGAAGTAGGTCCCAAGGGTTGGGCTGTTCGCCCATTAAAGCGGTACGCGAGCTGGGTTCAGAACGTCGTGAGACAGTTCGGTCCCTATCTGTCGTGGGCGTAGGAAATTTGCGAGGAGCTGTCCTTAGTACGAGAGGACCGGGATGGACGCACCGCTGGTGTACCAGTTGTTCCGCCAGGAGCATAGCTGGGTAGCCAAGTGCGGACGGGATAAGCGCTGAAAGCATCTAAGCGTGAAGCCCCCCTCAAGATGAGATTTCCCAGTATGTAAGACCCCTGAAAGACGATCAGGTTGATAGGTTCGAGGTGGAAGCGCGGCAACGTGTGCAGCTGACGAATACTAATCGGTCGAGGGCTTATCCTAA
>NZ_FOCJ01000034.1 GCF_900110075.1 Paenibacillus sp. OV219 | reverse complement strand
TGATATGCTCCCCTTTAAGTAGACAGGTTTAATAAATAAACCGCTACTTGAAGGGGAGTTTTTTTGGTGTCCAAAAAGAATGAACACAACTCTACGGAGAAGCTCGCTATTGTACAAGAATTTATTGCGGGTAATATAAGCCGAGCTGGGGTCGCTCGAAAGCACAACATTAGTGTAAGCACACTGGTGAAGTGGCGTCATCAGTATGAACTGTATGGGGTCGAGGGATTAGCTATCCGCGCGCATAATAACAGCTATTCTGCAGAGCTAAAGCTTAAGGCGGTTCAAGATTATCTCACAGGCCGCTATTCGCAATATGAGATTATAGACAAGTACAAAATCTCCAGTCGCACTCAACTCAAGAGTTGGATAGACAAGTATAATGGTCATAGCAGCTTAAGATCGTATAACGAGGGAGCAACAGCTATGACTAAGGGGCGGACTACCACTCTGCAGGAACGAATCGATATTGTGCTTTACTGCCAGGCACATAACCATGACTACCGGAAGACAGCGGACGAGCATCAAGTCTCGTACCATCAGGTGTACCAGTGGGTAAAGAAGTATGAGGATGGTGGTCAAGATGCTTTACAAGATGGCCGAGGGCGTAACAAGTCCGTTGATGAGTTAACGGAAGCGGATCACCAGAAACTCGCCATGAAGAAATTAGAGTACGAGAATGAGCGACTTCGAGCGGAGAATACCTTTCTAAAAAAGTTACAGGAAATCCAAAGGAGGCGACGTTAAGCGGGCACCGCCAAGAGAATGTCTACCTCGCTATTCAAGCCGCTGGGCAGGAAGGCTTGTTTCCTGTGCAAACTTTATGTGAGGTCGCAGATATTGCACGATCCAGCTATTACAAATGGTTGAAGCATACGCCTAGCTCTCGTGAAGTGGAGAACCAGCAGCTGACACAGGACATGCTCGCCCTGCATCAAAAGGTTTCTGGCATCTACGGGTACCGCCGATTAACCCTTAATTTGAGCAGGCAAGCGAAGAAACAGATCAACCACAAGCGCATACAACGCCTGATGAGGATACAGGGAATCCAGTCGGTCATTCGCAGAAAGAAAAGGAAATATGTCTATGTAGCCCCAGAGCAAGTCGCCGAGAATCTGCTGAACCGCGAGTTCTATGCTGAAGAAACCAATGAAAAATGGCTAACTGATGTGACGGAGCTCAAGTATGGCAACGGTCAGAAGGCTTATTTGAGTGCCATATTAGATCTCCATGATAACGTCATTGTTTCCTATGAAATGGGACACGCCAACAACAATGAACTTGTTTTCCGTACGATAGACTCGGCTTTAAAAGCAGCTTCAGACAGCAAGCCAATGCTGCATAGTGATCGTGGATTTCAGTACACCTCTCACACATTCAAGCGGTTGTATGCAGATAAATTAACACAAAGTATGTCACGAGTTGGCAGGTGCATTGATAACGGCCCCATGGAATCCTTCTGGGGGGCTCTTAAATGCGAGAAGTATTATTTGCGTCGCACATACCCAACCTTCGAAGAACTTCAAAATGACATCGATGAGTACATTTGTTTTTACAACAACGACCGACTACAGAAAAAGCTAAACGGCCTCAGTCCAATGGAATTCCGGACGAAGGCCGCTTGATTGTTTTTAATTATTTGTACTGTCTACTTGACGGGGTGCTGTTCA
>NZ_FOCJ01000038.1 GCF_900110075.1 Paenibacillus sp. OV219 | reverse complement strand
TACAGGGCTTTTACCTCTTCTAGCGGGCCTTTCCAGACCTCTTCGCCTAACCAACACCTTTGTAACTCCATGTGAGACGCCCTACAACCCCAAGGAGCAAGCTCCTTGGTTTGGGCTAATCCGCGTTCGCTCGCCGCTACTGACGGAATCACTATTGTTTTCTCTTCCTCAGGGTACTTAGATGTTTCAGTTCCCCTGGTCTGCCTCTACATAACCTATGTATTCAGTTATGAGTGACTGGACATTACTCCAGCCGGGTTTCCCCATTCGGACATCCCCGGATCAAAGCCTGCTTACGGCTCCCCGAGGCATTTCGTCGTTCGCCACGTCCTTCTTCGGCTCCTAGCGCCTAGGCATCCTCCGTGCGCTCTTAGTAGCTTAACCTAGTTGCAACTGTTAAGTTAGCAACCTAACTGCAATTGCGAAACAATTGACAGTATATTTCTCGTTAATCTCAGCTAAGAGATATTTCGCAAATTTCATATCCAGTTTTCAAGGTGCAAAGAAATGTTCATGGTGGAGCCAAGCGGGATCGAACCGCTGACCTCCTGCTTGCAAGGCAGGCGCTCTCCCAGCTGAGCTATGGCCCCGTAGGTAATAAAAAATGGTTGGCCTTAGTGGACTCGAACCACCGACCTCACCCTTATCAGGGGTGCGCTCTAACCAGCTGAGCTAAAGGCCATTATTATATGAAGTTTCAAGATCAAACTTCATCCGCTTGGCAACGTTCTACTCTTCCAGGACCCTGCGGTCCAAGTACCATCGACGCTGAAGGGCTTAACGGTCGTGTTCGAGATGGGTACGCGTGGTTCCCCTTCGCCATTATTACCAAACGGACGTTATTTGATTGTAGAAGGATTTATTCCTTCAAAACTGAACATGAGCGAACCTGTCGGTTTGTGCATCTTACGATGCTATCTGATCATCATCGTGATCAGGTATATCCTTAGAAAGGAGGTGATCCAGCCGCACCTTCCGATACGGCTACCTTGTTACGACTTCAC
>NZ_FOCJ01000028.1 GCF_900110075.1 Paenibacillus sp. OV219 | reverse complement strand
GGAAGTTGGTCATAGAGATTAAAGACTTGATCAAGAAACTGATCACAAGTACGTGTAATCCAGGCCACTAGTATCCAAGTACAGAACATCTCCTGTACAGTTAGCTTTTTGGGCATATATACCATAATAGTGAATGCAATTATTGTTGCTGCTATTATGAAATACATCCTATTCACCATCCTTCACAGAAGATTTAGTAATTTATTACCAAAAAATAAAAAAATAAATCTGAGCAACTCAACTTTTGTTGCATGAAACAGCCGTGGGAAAACTACTAGCAAATATTGTTCCTATACCGATAGTGTTACCAAATCCAATACAATCCCATCGTTGAGTTTCAATAAGCGATTGAACTAGCTCGGTATATCAGCAGCAATGAAACTTTGGAATAAGGTCCCAAAGATACCTCTATATTAAGGGAAAATCTGATCTAAGACTGCTTGGAACTGTAGCTTTATCTGTTTGCCGCCTGTATTTTGCCTGCGTAATTTTGTACTCCAGCTCGATCACCTCCAGACGATTTCTTTCAAATTGATTTTTGAATTGACCCCCACAGTGCCTTAATTGTTTTTAGAATAGGGGGGCCCTTGAAGGTCTGTTTTTCCATGGTATGGAAATAATAATAGGTAATCATACCGTTGGAGGATGCAATAATGAGTATACGGATCGATCGTTTCTGCCAAGAATTAATCAGTCGATTATCGGCTTCGGATGACAACCAAAACCTGCAGCTTCAAAAGAAGGACGGGACTTTACAGCTGCTATATAACGTTTCGCTCTGCGATCCAAATAAACTGCTTTTGTACATTCGGATTCCATTTGCAGAAATGTCATCTCTATCCGAGTTTGCGCCTTATATAAGGGATATGGCAGAATCGGTCGAAGCATCGGATACCGGAAGCCTACAGCAAAAACTGTACGCAGGATTCGCTTTGATATTCATAGGAGATCAGATTCTCGCATTTAAAGCTGTAAAAGATCTAGGTAGTCAGCCTGGCCCGTCTCAGGTAGAAGGAACGCTTTATGGGCCCCAGAACGCGTTCAGTGAAGATAATGAAACCAATGTCAGCATCATCCGTCAGCGATATCCGTCCGCCGACTTGATCGTGGAGAATCTTACCGCGGGGAAATCAACCCAAACGAAGGTTTCATTATTGTATGACTCGTCGTTAGTGGATCAAACCGCCCTTAGCCATGTGAAAGAAAGATTAAAGGATCTGAATGCTGCAGTTGTCCTGACTCCTCACCAGTTGTACTTACTCCTGAATCAGAAAAAGTACTCCCTATTCCCAACCATGCTTCATACCGATCGACCAGACCGTACCGTTCTCAACTTGTCGCAGGGGAAGATCGTATTCTTGGTTCAGGGAACCCCATTCGTCATGATCGGCCCCGTTGTTTTTTACGATTTCATATCTTCAATGGATGATATTTATACGAATTATTGGGTTAACCGCTTTACCGTTATTTTAAGATATGTAGCCATTTTTTTTACGCTTTTTCTGCCTGCGATTTATATTGCTGCCGTATCTTTCAATCCCGAAATGTTTCGCGTACAGCTCGCTCTTTCCATTGCTGGCAGCAGGGCCGACGTTCCGTATCCTTCCTATATGGAAGTCCTGATCATGTTATTTATGATAGAAGCCCTCACGGAAGCTAGCGTACGTCTGCCTAGATATATCGGCCCTTCAGCGGCGACCGTAGGAGGGTTAATTCTAGGGCAAGCCGCACAGCAGGCAGGGCTCGTCAGCAGCGTCCTGATCATCGTGGTCTCGCTCGTCGCGATTTCCAGCTTTGTAATTCCTGTGAACCCAATGTTCTATGCAATAAGGGTGATCCGGTACCCTTTGATCCTTATTGCGAGCTTACTCGGGGTGACGGGTTTGGCTGCCGGATTTTTTATCATTCTGTTCTGGCTGGCAAACCTGCGCAGCTTCGGGCAACCTTATTTTCGTATTTTTGCTAATGAACGCTCTTCCACGGGAATGAAGAAGGGGAGGAACGTGTCATGAACCGCTACTTTTACTATAACGTGACGATGACCATGATGATAAATCTATTCCTCTTTGTGCCCCGAATTCTGATCGAAAATCGGTTCCACGGAGCCGTTATGGCTCTGATCGTCGGCGGGGCAATTGGATCATTGCTTGCTTTTCTCTTCACTATAGCTATACGCAGCTTTCCCGGGATGGGACTTCCCGAAATTGTCCGTGAATCAATGCCTGCTTGGATTTGGAAGCCCTTGCTTCTGTTTTTCGCACTGTATTGGTTTGTCTCTGGGACTTCGATCGTGAATATTATTTCGATCATGATCGTGCGCTTCTTTAATCAGAATATCAAACTGACTTTTCTCAACATCTTTTTTGTTCTGATTTGTATTTGGGCCGCGACCCGTCCCACCCGTACAGTGCTATTTGGTCAAGAGATCGCCATGGTACTGTGTCTTCCGTTGTTGATTTTCATTCTTGCAAAAGCATATAGCAACAACATGATGGATTGGGACGCTATTCGCACCGTAGCGAATTATGTGGGGCATCCGCCGTCCCTCATAGCTTTATCTTCAGCTTCTATCGTAATGATCGGCTACGTCAACTTTTGTATATTCAACCGTAACTTTAAGCAGGAAGGTAAAATTCGATACCGGTGGGTATTACCGATTATGGGCTATTTAACGCTAGCCACCACTTTCTTTGTTCCGATCGGCTTTCATGGGACTATCGGGGTGGGAGATTACATTCATGTTTGGGTTGCTACTACGGATTCCTTACGCATGAAATACGGTTTTTTCGATCGGGTCGTTTATCTTTTTGTCCTGACGTATATTTTGCTTTCGTTTGTTTACGTATCCGTAGTTTGGCATATCGCAGCCGAGTTAGCCAAAGGCTGCTTTTCTTCCAAAAAGCCGAATCTCGACAAAGTGGAAACACCAGCCCTGAGTTGGTGCATATGCTGCATCTTCGGATTGTTGACGATCCTCTACCAGTGGGCAGTCAAAGAGAGAATGGAGGCTGCTTATGCAAATTACTGGATTCACATACGGTTTTGGAGCGAGATTGTATTGGTCTGCTTCTTATGCTACGTAGCTAGAAGAAAGAGAAAGAAGGTAAAGGCATGAAAAAGGCTGCCGTTATTGCACTAATGGTGCTGCTTTTGGCTGGTTGCGGCTTTAAGGATATCGATAACCAGTCTTTCGTTATGGTTATCGGTATCGATGATAGCGGGAATCCGACTAAACGGTACCGGGTTTCGCTCAAACTAGCCGTTCCCTCCGAAAATATGGCGCCCGGTCAGTCCCAATTCCAGATCGTTCAACAGGACGCGAGCTCGGTTACGGAAGCGGTTCGCCTGATCAAATCCAAAGTGGACAAAGAACTGGAATTCGGTCATGCCAAAGCAATCGTACTGGGAAAGTCCCTTATCCAAGAAGGCTTTTCTGAACCATTGGACTGGCTGGTGCGGCGGGGAGATATTCAAATGATCGGGTATATGGCTGTTGGGGAACCTACGGCGAATGCAGTATTACAAGTCAAGTCAAAGTCCGAACAGTTTCCGGGCGATGCTCTCTTTCTCAGCTTTGACCATGAAGGGACAGAATCATCCTACACGGTGACAGAGTATTTATCCGATTTCTACAGACGCAGCAAAGAAAGAGGAAAGGATCCTTTCCTCCCCGTCATCCGAGCGGAAAAGGACTCCTATACAATTAATCAGGTCATGCTTTTGAACAAAGACCAAGGAGTCCTTACCCTTTCGCCCGACCAGACTCGAATATTTATCACGCTGGTGCGCACATTTCAAAGAATCGAACTGGTAACGAAAACGGAAAAGGCTAATTTCATGCTTGCCGTCAGAGACCTCCATGTAAAATACAATATACAGGAGGCTGTTGGAAAGCAGCCTCCGATTGTCCATCTGAAAGTGAAAATGGAGGGAAATATCGAAGAAACAAATCATGTTTTTTATAATGAAAATTGGAGGAGCTACGAACAGGAAGCGGAAAAACAAGGAGAGAAGCGGATTCAAAAACTATTGGAACTGATGCAGCAAAAAGGTGTCGATCCTGTCGGCTTCGGTCTGCGATATCAGGCCACTCATCTAGCCGTGGACAAGGCCTGGAACGATTGGCAATCGTGGTACCCAAAAGTCCAATTCGACGTTAAGGTTCAAGTGAAAATAGCCAGTTCAGGGGCTATCAAGTAGACTAAACTCCTAATGGATAGCATTCAATTTTCGAATGATTTCCTCGCGCTTCGACCAATTTCTGAAGCTGCCGACTGAGCTCTTCGTCTTCCCCGAACGCATCGAGCGTGACGTTGATCGTGGCGATCGAATCATTGATCTGATGCAGTTCGGCTTTCAATTCCGCTATATTGTTCATTATTTTAATATCTCCTTTTCGAGCTGCAAAATTTTCTGACCCATCTCCGCCATCTGGCTGGCGATCTCCATCTGCTTCTGGGTTAATTCCCCGATTGCAGAGGAACATTCATCGTATTCATCCTGCAGAGCTTTCATCATGTCGTTCAGACCGTCTATCATCACTTGGCTCATTATTGCACCACTTTCTCGATGAGTTTGTTCATCGCGTCTTGCTGCTTCACTAAGATGTCGTTCTGGGCAATATGGCGATCGATCTCATCGGTCAAGTTCTTAATCATATGTTGTTGATTGTTGATGATCTCCTGCATGGATTTCAAACGCTGATCGACAGTACCCATGAAGCGAACCATTTCGACCAGCAGCTCCGTGTTGTTCTTCGTAGCCTCGATCTGCTCCTCCAGACGCTCGATCACGGATCCGCCAGTGGCTTCGCCTTGCTCGATCGCTTGAACGGGCGTACCAGATGCTTTGCGGATCGTCTGGAACTTATGAATGCTGGCACTGATGTTCGATTCTTTATTGTGCTCGATCTCGCCCGACTTGGCTCCGGTTTGCCATTGATACTCGAGGTATGGCAACCTCTTTTTTGCTCTTGTTGTACTTCTCTGGATGGATTGTAAATAACATATTTCATAAACCTCATAATTAAATATAGATGTAGTCAAATCTAAATGAGTATAACATTTCCATTTGCGTATGGAATTCTGAAAATTAGATTACAAGCACATTCAAATACGATAACTCGGAGGTATGAATCATGCCATTCTCCTATCCAGTCTATCCCTTTCTTGGTTATCAAACCAAGTTAGTACAGGAGCCTATAGCATTTCCGCCACAGCATCAGGATCAAGTCCCTGGTCTGGAGTATCTCATGGTGCCGCGCCCTATCTTTGATTACCCTGGGTATGTCGGTAGCGGTAAGCTGAAAGGGAAGGTTGCGATCATTACTGGAGGTGATAGCGGATTTGGACGTGCAATTGCAGCCGCTTATGCTAAAGAAGGAGCCGATCTGGCTATCGTATATTTGAATGAGCATATCGATGCGGAAGAAACCAAAAAGTATGTTGAGCAATTTGGGACTCGCTGTCTGCTTCTGGCCCGAGATCTTCGCGATCCAGCCAGTTCGCCAGATATTATAGCTGAGACGCTCCGTCACTATAATAGACTGGACATCTTAATCAATAACGCAGCCGTTCAACCTTTTACAAGCAGTATTATGGACATCTCCAATGAACAACTCGAAAACACTTTTCGAACCAATATATTCCCCTTGTTTTATTTGACTAAAGCGGCGCTTCCTTATTTGGATAAAGGCAGCGCCATCATCAATACAACCTCAAGAGTCGCCTACGAAGGAGACAAGGATGTCATTGATTACTCTACAACTAAAGGTGCAATCGTAAGTTTTACTCGCAGTATGGCACTGTCTTTGGCTGAGAAATGGATAAGGGTTAATGCGGTCTCACCTGGTCCGTCATGGACGCCTCTCAACGTTAGTACCTACTCCAGGGAACATGTAGCTACTCTAGGCACTGACAGCCCGATCGGACGTGCAGCACAACCATTTGAGATAGCGCCAGCCTTTGTATACCTTGCAGCAAACGAATCCATGTACGTCACAGGTCAAGTGATTCATGTAAATGGAGGGTTGATCCGTTACTCATAGCGGCTGGCAAAAAGGGGGAGGCAAATGAGACGGCAGTAGATAATGAGTTTTATTTTAGTCGCAAAATCTGCCATCCATTCAAGCTCCGAACTTCATTTAGTTAACTTTAAGTAACTTAATATAAACTTTTTCCCTTCTTCTCATGGCAAGTTGAATTACCTATAATTGAAATTGTCAGAAGATTGGAGATGATAGACGAATGATATACGAATTGAGAGTATATCGGATTCATCCGGGCAAAATCGATGCAATCCGACAGCGTTTCTCGGATCACACGTTTCGTATTTTCGAAAGATTGGGCATGCAGGTGTGCGATTTTTGGGAGGAATT
>NZ_FOCJ01000030.1 GCF_900110075.1 Paenibacillus sp. OV219 | reverse complement strand
GTCAGCCGGCCAGCGTCGTGGACCCCATTAACATCATACCAAGGAGTCTTTTTATTTCTCAAACCTCGTATTTCTTCATAATAGGAATGCTGCCCGTTACTTTAATGAACAAAATAGGATCTGCCAAGAAGCAGCTCCTAAACTTTAGTTTTGCTTTAGTTTGGTGATTCTTTATTTTCTGATGAAAAAAATATTTCTCCCACGATATATTCGTTATATTCTCTCCACCACTCTACAGCGGGTAGATTGGATGGGTGATACTGTTGTATAATTTAATTAAAGTCAACTTGAACGATTGAAGGGGATAATCATGAAATATAGTATTAGTGAAATCGAAAAAATAACCGGATTACCAGCCTCTACTCTTCGTTATTATGAGCAAGAGGGGATTCTGCCTAATGTGAATCGAAATGCTCGTGGGAGAAGAGAATATACAGACGAAGTTTTGGATTGGCTCGAATTAGTTGTTGCATTGAAAGATACTGGCATGTCTATCGATGAGATCAAAGCCTATACAGCGCTTATTCGTCAGGGAGATGAGACGCTGAATGCAAGGAGGGATTTTCTGTCCGAGCACAAAATGAAAGTGGAGAAAACAGTAGCGCAAACGCAATTTCATCTTGAAAAAATCATTCGCAAAATCGCGATTTACGATATCTTGATGCATAAGAAGTTGACAAGTAAAGAAACTTTAATTTAGATCCCCTATTGACTTCAAGTTTACTTTAAGTAGTAAACTACGAAATAGATAAAATTGAAGGAGTGATTATTTTGTCTCAACAAGAAAAAGTTTGGTTTATTACAGGTTGCTCAACTGGATTTGGCCGTCATATCGCGGAACATGCGATTGATGCAGGATATAAGGTTGTCGTGACTGCCCGCAATGTGGAGCAGATTCAGGATATCACTGCTAAATCTGAAGAAAACACACTGGCTCTGTCATTAGACGTGACCAATCAAGATCAAATCAACGATGCTGTCGCCAAAACGATTGAGAAGTTTGGCCGTATTGATGTGCTCGTGAACAATGCTGGTATTGGTTATTTCGGTTCGGTTGAGGAAAGCGTAGAAGAAGAAACTCGTAAAATGTTCGAAATTAACTTCTGGGGACTCATGCATGTGACTAACGCCGTGTTGCCGCAAATGAGAAGCCAGAAATCTGGCCATATCATTAACTTCTCTTCGATCGGTGGCTTAACTTCATTCCCGACACTTGGCTATTACCACGCAACATATGCCGTTGAGGGTATTTCCGAAAGTCTCGCGCAAGAAGTAGCCCCTTTCAACATTCATGTGACACTGATCGAGCCAAGCGGATTCCGTACGGACTGGGGCGGTCGTTCTTCGGTTAAGACTGACACAGCTATTACGGAATTGAAAGAATCGTTTGTTGGCCAAATGCTGAATGCTGTCCAGCGGGGGGCAGGGCAAGAAGCTGGCGACCCTGCCAAGGCTGCACAAGCGGTTATTAAAGTCGTTGAAGCAGACAAGCCACCGCTTCGCCTGCTACTTGGAGAAGGGGCTTATAAAGCAGCCACATATAAAATCACAAACTTACTTGCAAGTATCGAAGAATGGAAAGAAACAACGATGAACGCCGACTTCAAAAAATAAGAGCTCTTATTTAATTAAAGGGTTGTCTGACTTTCATAGTCGGACAACCCTTTATTCAATAGAAAGTAAGATGAACCACGTACATAAGTGGTAAACTGTTAGATAAAATTATTTTCTCTCATGCAACTAATCTGCCCGTTCGTATTATGAGGTCAGCCAGAACTTACTGGTCGACCTCTTTTATCTTTACGAGGTTTAGTACGGGTTAACTCGTGTAATTTGGTTCACGGGATTGTATAGAACTTCTTGTCCTAATACGGCTTTGTATAGAAGTTCTTTTCTTGCGCAAACGACAAGAACTTCTATACAATAAATAAAAAAGCCGCAGTTTATGCGACTTCCGTTGTATATATGTTCTTGTCGTCCGACGCTAATATATATTATAGAAAAATGCCCTTTATAATCAAAAAAGTATGGTCTCCCAAAAATCGTAGTCATAATAGTTTATATTATGAAGTGACAATGAAGGAGTTTTCTCAGAAGCTGCATAGGGACCTCCAACCAACCCGTTTATGGGGTTATGAAGGAACATTTCCGGGTCCAACGTTCGAAGTAATGAAGAATGTAACCGCTTTTGTCAAATGGATTAATGAACTGCCCAATAAGCACTTTCTTCCCGTGGATACAACGATCCATGGCTCCGAAGTCACGATGCCTGAAGGAAGATCCGTCGTACATTTACATGGATGCGGTAACGACCGTACTATCTTAGAGAAAATGAAGAACCAGATCCTCCATGCGGATCTGGTTCAGCCGTTTAATTATTACTGTTAGAACATTCCGTTCTCATTAGGTGAATACTCTGGTATGGCCTGACCTATATCCCACAATTCGATGATGCGGCCGTCCTCGAAGCGAAAGATGTGGACCACAGCCGCTCCGAGGTCTTCCGACTCTTCACCCCGGCTCCACCGTTTCACCAGCCAGAAACAGCACATAGACAAAGTTCACCGCTATATCCACTTTTAACCTTCGTCCGGTGGAGTACCGAACTAAGATTATGCCCTCTTCATTACGTCCACTTCGCGGCCCACTGCTTCATCTCATGCAAAATGCCGTGCAGATCCACGCCTTTGGGGGTAAGTGAGTACTCGACCGTTACGGGGACTGTCGGGAAGACATGGCGTTCCAGCACGCCTTGGCCTTCTAGATGGCGAAGCGTGTTTGTCAGCGCCCGCGGGCTGACGTACGAAATCTGACGCTGCAGCTCGCCGAAGCGGCGCTTCTCGCAGAACAGCTCTCGAAGCACGAGGAAGGCCCATTTCCCGCCGATGACATCCAGTGTTTTCTCGATTTTGCACTCGATCATGGCAGGTTCTTTCGGAACATAATTGCTTAGGTTCATGGTATAAATGCCTCCCGCCGTTCTTGCCGAGCTTACGATATTTTATACGTTTGACGCCTCCCGCTTCCACGCTAAATTCCAATTATAGTTTTATTATTATTTATGTAATGCTGCAGCTAAACCATCACCACGCATAAGCTTTCGGAGCTTCCCCGCCCGGTCCTGGGAAAATGTCATCCAAACGTTTCATCGTTTCTTCCGTAAGCTTGAGATCTACGACTCTCAGCGTATTCTGGAATTGCTCCAACGTTCTCGGTCCGATAATCGGCGCCGTCATGGCCGGATGCATCAGCGTCCATGCCAGTGCGACGTTGGCTTCGCTTTCGCCGATTTCCCGGCAAAGCGCCGCGAACCGTTCCAGCTTGTC
>NZ_FOCJ01000033.1 GCF_900110075.1 Paenibacillus sp. OV219 | reverse complement strand
ACTCCCTCTATGGAGAATCGCTTTTCTCTTAAATGCTCTCGTTTTCTTAGATTTTGACCAAGTGTTCTTCTTCACAGATAACATCCAGATGGAACAAAGTTGTAGACGAAGAAATTTATGGGGCTGGTTAAGGCGCGAAAAAGTCCCCACCTAGACCACTCTCTGTAAAAAGTGGCTGCTTAGGTAAAGTATGGTTGCACCTTTGGATCTCCACATAAGCTCATGGCGGTCAACCCTCCCACATCTCGCAGAGTCTACGCTCCCACATTCCTTCATTCAACCTGTCTATGAGGTGGAGGTCAGATATGCTGCCCGACAGGATCTTCGTCCGTATGTTAATGCCGTTCTGACTCATCCGTGCTTCTTGTTATCTGTTTTTCATTACTAGGTCATTATCAAAGGAAAACGTTCAATTAAGCTGCTTGCGGTAATTCTGCGAATCGAGGGATATCCTGAATCATTTTCTCTTCACTGAACTCATGTCCCTTCTTCAATATACCGAACAGGATCCGTATGAGTTTGTTACACAACGCGATGAGAGATTGCATCTTTTTAAGCGGATTTATCGGCCGTTTGGTGTAGTACTCGTGCAACGCTCGGAAGGCTGCGTTTTTAGCGACCAATGGCATCATTACTCTAAAGAGTAAGGCGCGCAGGCGTTTTCGGCCTCTCTTGGTTATCTTGGTTTGTCCTTTGTGTGTGCCGGATGAATTTGTTTTCAAATTCAATCCAGCAAGCTTAGTAATCTGCTTTGGATGACGGTACTGGCTAATGTCACCTACCTCAGCAAGGAACCCTGCGATGGTGTCTCTTCCAATTCCCTTCATTGCTAGTAATTGCGGCACATGAGGAATCTGTATGAGTAATTCATCCAATCTTTCTCCCAACTCTTCGAGCTTGTTATGAAGCCATTCGTACTGGGTAAGCAAGAGCTTTAGTTCCATTTTCGCTAACACCGAACCCGTTCTTATGCCTACTGAACGGCTCGCTGCTTCCTTCAGATTCTTGATCCGACCTAGACCAAGCCCTCGCTTTGCAACCTCTCTCAGGTGCTGCAGCAAGGTTTCTTCTGGCACTTGAACAAGTTCGTGTGGCAGTAAATAGAGGCTCAGCATTTGGATGGCAGACTTGCATTCCCAATCCTTAAATACCGTTAGAAACTCTGGAAAGTACCGATCTAGCCAGTTATGGACACGTGCTTGAACCACACAAAGGTCAGTCGTTAGGTGATCGCGAATCTTCATCGCTTCCCTCAATTCCGCATAAATGCCCTGAGGAAGGCTTGGTACGGCGTATCTCCCGTCTTTGACCAGTTGTGCAATGACTTTCGCATCCTTAACGTCATTTTTCGTCGGCGAGTTGTCATCGAGCTCTTTGCTTTTCTTTACGTGCAGCGGATTTACAACACCGTACGCGATTTGTTTTTCACGTAGGAAATGAGCTAGGTTCAGCCAGTAGTGGCCAGTTGGTTCCATGCCTACCATGATGTCTTGGAAGCCGTGCTCCAATGAGATCTTTTGACACCAGCTCACAAACAACTCGCATCCTGCTTGGGTATTTTCAAACGTAATTGGCTTCCCGAACTCGACTCCGCGGTTGTCTTGTGCGCGAGCCACATGTTTGAATTTTGCGATGTCTACACCGACAATTAAGGTAGAAGATGTGATTTGATTAATTCGTTCATTTTGATTAGAATTCATGTTGTATTCTCCTTGGTTTGTTTTTGGGATCCGGTCAGCCGGCCAGCGTCGTGGACCCCATTAACATCATACCAAGGAGTCTTTTTATTTCTCAAACCTCGTATTTCTTCATAATAGGAATGCTGCCC
>NZ_FOCJ01000037.1 GCF_900110075.1 Paenibacillus sp. OV219 | reverse complement strand
TACAGGGCTTTTACCTCTTCTAGCGGGCCTTTCCAGACCTCTTCGCCTAACCAACACCTTTGTAACTCCATGTGAGACGCCCTACAACCCCAAGAAGCAAGCTCCTTGGTTTGGGCTAATCCGCGTTCGCTCGCCGCTACTGACGGAATCACTATTGTTTTCTCTTCCTCAGGGTACTTAGATGTTTCAGTTCCCCTGGTCTGCCTCTACATAACCTATGTATTCAGTTATGAGTGACTGGACATTACTCCAGCCGGGTTTCCCCATTCGGACATCCCCGGATCAAAGCCTGCTTACGGCTCCCCGAGGCATTTCGTCGTTCGCCACGTCCTTCTTCGGCTCCTAGCGCCTAGGCATCCTCCGTGCGCTCTTAGTAGCTTAACCTTTGCTCCGGTTTAGAGTGTCTGTTTGAGCTTCCGTTGGTGCCGCCGCTTCAGTCCCGCCAGATTCGATGATCTCTCCCGTGGTCTTCGACCAAAGTCGTTCTCATTCGAACTGTCGGCGCTTACGCTTCGTACCAAAGGCAGTCAAAAGACAAAACCTTCGCTTGCAGCAATCGTGTTAACGATGCTGTATTTTTCGTTAATCTCAGCTAAGAGATATTTCGCAAATTTCATATCCAGTTTTCAAGGTGCTAGTGTTTTTCTGAACGCATCTGCTTCCTGAATTGCTTCAAGAAAAGACACATCCATCAAAACTTTGAAGTGCTTATAGCACCCGCTTGGCAACGTCCTACTCTTCCAGGACCCTGCGGTCCAAGTACCATCGGCGCTGAAGGGCTTAACGGTCGTGTTCGAGATGGGTACGCGTGGTTCCCCTTCGCCATTATTACCAAACGGATGTTTTTTTTGTTTTGTAGGCAGAAAAAAAACAACCAGCAAAACTTTTTAGTTGTTGAAGGATTTATTCCTTCAAAACTGAACATGAGCGAACCTGTCGGTTGTGCATCTTGCGATGCTATCTGATCATCATCGTGATCAGGTATATCCTTAGAAAGGAGGTGATCCAGCCGCACCTTCCGATACGGCTACCTTGTTACGACTTCACCCCAAT